>NZ_LMDK01000022.1 GCF_001425055.1 Pelomonas sp. Root1237 | reverse complement strand
GGTTCACGCAGTTCGACCTGCGCGAGCCGACGTTGGACACTTGAGAAGGTGTTACCCATGTCCTGGCACGGGTGTTACCCATGTCTCCGGTCTATACAAGCGACCAAAAAGAAGGCAAAAAGTCGCCCCCGATCCGCCCGCCCCTCCGCTGCGCTGCAGGGTTCCCTGCGCTGCTCAGGCCTTGAGGGCCTGCGCAAAACTCGCGCCGCTACGCTCTGCTCAAACAGTTGCGCGGAGTCAGTTCTTGAAGCGAGCTGCGCTCGCGCCCTCAAGGCCTTGCGCTGCTCGGCGGGCTCAGAGGGGGTGTGATGGAACAGCCGGCAACAACCGGCGGTCGGGCTTGGCTGTCGTCCGCCGGGACGAACTCCCGGCACGGCCCGTCGCGGCGAGCGAAAGTCGCCAACTCAACCCGCTCAACGCGGCAACCCTGTTACCTGCGCCTCCTTCGGCGCACTGATCACATAGTCCGCCATGAACCGCTGGCTGGCTCCCGCCGCCAGAGGCTGCTCCCACATCACCAGCCCTGCCTGCTTGCGCCACGCCTGAGTCGTCGGCGCCGGGCTGAATTGAGACTGCACCTTGATGTCCTCGTGTTGCGACACGGGCGCGGCCTCGATGAGCTGCAGGGTCACCGTGCCCGCCGTGTGGCGGTTCTCGACGACGTAGGCCCGGCCATAGCGGTGCTCTGCTCGCGTGCTGATGAAGCCGGTGTTGCCGGCATTGCGCTGCTCGGGCTCAACCAGCACGCGCAGCGCGTCGTCGCGGCCGAAGGGCAGCTCCAGGCGCTCGTCGCCGCTGGCGATATTGAACAGGGTGCTGCCCACCAGCGCGCCGTCGCGCACCAGTTGCACGGCGCCGCGTGGCCAGGCGCCGGCGGGTTTGGCGGCGTCGGCCACGAGATAGGCGGCAGCCTCGCTTTGCGGCTGCACGCGGGCCAGCACCTTGGCCTGCAGCTTCTCGCTGCCGAGCGTCAGGCTGGCGCGCTGCGTGCCGCTGTCGACGTTGACGCGCAGCGGCAGCACGAATTCGGTCGCGTAGCTGCCCTCGAACACCCCGAGGTCGAAGCGCTCCAGCTTGCCTGCCGCCTCTTCGGCGGTGGCCCGGCTGACGAGGGTGGCCCGTTGGCCGGTCACGACCACCGATTCGGCAACTGACATCGCGGGTGCCGGCACGCGGGCGGTCGCCAGGTCGAGCTGCCAAGGCCGGGGCGAGCCGGGCCCGACCTTCTGAGCCACCTGCGCCGTTGTCAGCCGCAGCTTCACATTCTTCCAGTCCTCGCCGCTTTGCTGCGACACCTGGGCCAGGCGCTCCAGGTTCAGCGCGCCCGTGGCCGTGTCGAGCAGTGCGCGGTAGCTCGGCGCCCAGCCGGCCTGCGTCACGCGGTAGCTCAGCTTCAGCTCGGCCTCGCGCACGGTGGACAGCCGCAGGCGCAGGCTGCGCCATTGCGGGTTGGCTGCGGCCACGTGGTCGCGCTCGGCCTTGAGCGGGGCGAGCTGCTTGTCCAGGTCTTCCAGCTGGCGGCGGATGGCGGCTTGGCGCAGCAGGCCCTCCAACGCGGTCTTGCGGATCGTGTCTGCCGTCGCGCCGATGCCTGTGGCCGGTGTGGCCCGTGCCTCGCCAGCGCCCAGGGCCTTGAGGTAGCCGAGGCCGGTGTCCAGTGCGCTTGACTCGGCGGTCAGCGTGTCGCGCTGGCCCTCCAGCTTGCGGACCTGTTCATCCAGCGGGCTTTGCGCGCACTCGGGCACGCGCTCGCGCGGCAGCGTCTCCAGTTGCACCGGCCCGAGGTTGACGCCGGCGGGCGCCTCGATCTGCAGCGAGTCAGGGTCGAAGCGGGCCGACAGGCAGCTCAGCACCAGCTCGCGCGCGCCGGCCGCGACCGTGGCCAGCCGCGTGACCTGGGAGCCGCCCGGGTAGACGAGGACTTCGTCGATGTGTGATGCCGGTGCGGCTGCCAGTACGCTGCCAGCCCCCAGGGCGGTGGCCAGGCTGAAAACGGTCGATTTCATGTTGTTGCTCCCCAGGCGAACGCGCCCACGCGGCGCGGAAGTTAACACCGGGTGAGGCGAGCTGCGGCGAACCGCAGTGGCCGGCTCCTAGACCACCGCCCGCGCGAACTCGGCGTTCAGCGCCGCCACCCACGGGGCGCGGGCCGGCAGTGGCAGGAAGCTCGCTTCGAGGCTGTTGCGCAGCAGCTGATAAGCCTCGCGCGCGCCCCATTGAGGCAGAGCGTCGAACAGCGCCGACAGGTTCTTGTTGAGGTAGCCGCCGAAGTAGGCCGGATCGTCGGAGTTGATGGTCACGGCCAGGCCGGCGGCCAGCAGCTGTGGCAGCGGGTGCATGGCCAGGTCGGGCACGACGCAGAGCTTGACGTTGGACAGCGGGCAGACCGTCAGCGGCATGCGCTCAAGCGCAAGGCGATGCATCAGCGCCGGGCTCTCTATGGCCCGCACGCCATGGTCGATGCGCTCCACGCGCAGCAGGTCCAGGGCCTCTTCGATGTAGGTCGGTGGCCCCTCCTCGCCGGCATGGGCCACGCGGTGCAGGCCCAGTTCGGCGCAGCGCACGAACACGCGCGTGAACTTGCTGGGCGGGTTGCCGCGCTCCGAGCTGTCCAGCCCGACGCCGATGAAATGCGCGCGGTAGGGCAGGGCTTGTTCCAGCGTGGCGAAGGCGTCGGCCTCGCTCAGGTGGCGCAGGAAGCACAGGATGAGCGCGGCGCTGACGCCCAGCTTTTCGCGCGCATCGGTGCAGGCGCGCGACAGGCCCTGGATGACCGTGCCCATGGGCACACCGCGCGCCGTGTGCGTCTGCGGGTCGAAGAACAGCTCGGCATGGACGACGTGGTCGCGGGCGGCCTTCTCGAAGTAGGCCCAGGCCATGTCGTAGAAGTCCTGCTCGTGCAGCAGCACGCTGGCTCCGGCGTAGTAGATGTCCAGGAAGCTCTGCAGGTCGGTGAAGGCATAGGCCGCGCGCAGCGCCTCCACGCTGGCATAGGGCAGCGCCACGCCGTTGCGCGCCGCCAGCGCAAAGATCAGCTCGGGCTCCAGCGAGCCCTCGATGTGGATGTGCAGCTCGGCCTTGGGGCTGCGTGCCAGCAGGCCGGAAAGGGCTGAGCGCGGGATGCGGTCGAAGTCGATATCGGTAGGCATGCGCTCAGTGTCCCCGGTCAGGGCTTTACTTCGAACCTGGAACTTTGCCCTCGACGCCCTTGACGAAGAACTTGATGCCGCCCAGGAAGGCATCGTCCGCCACGGCATCCTTGGCCAGCACTTCCTTGCCGGTGTTGTCGACCAGCGGGCCCTTCCAGATCGAGAAGCTGCCGTCCTTGAGGCCGGCCTTGACCTGCTCGACCTTGGCCTTGGCCTCGGCCGGCACGTCGTCGGCGAGGGAGACGATGTCGATGGCGCCTTCCTTCACGCCCCACCAGGCCTTGCCGGTGGCCCACTTGCCGTCCAGCGCGTCGCGCGTGGCCTTGATGTAGTACGGTGCCCAGTTGATGACGGCCGAAGCCAGGTGGGCCTTGGGGCCGTAGGCCTTCATGTCGGAGTCCCAGCCGAAGGCGCGCTTGCCCTTTTCCTCGGCGGTCTTGAGCACCGCGGCGGAGTCGGTGTTCTGCATCAGCACGTCGGCGCCGCCGTTGATCAGCGCGGTGGCGGCCTCGGTTTCCTTCGGCGGGTCGAACCACTCGTTGACCCAGACCACCTTGGTCTTGATCTTGGGGTTCACGCTCTGCGCGCCCAGCGTGAAGCTGTTGATGTTGCGGATGACCTCGGGGATGGGGATGGAGCCGACCACGCCCAGGGTGTTGGTCTTGGTCATGGACCCGGCGATGACGCCGGCCAGGTAGGCGCCCTCGTAGGTGCGGCTGTCGTAGGTGCGCAGGTTCTCGGCCGTCTTGTAGCCGGTGGCGTGCTCGAACTTCACGTCCTTGTGCTCGGCCGCGACCTTGAGCATGGGCTCCATGTAGCCGAAGGTGGTGCCGAACACCAGCTTGTTGCCCTGGCCCACCAGGTCGTTGAAGACGCGTTCGGCGTCGGCGGCCTCGGGCACTTTCTCGACGAAGCTGGTGGCGATCTTGTCGCCGAACTCCTTCTCCAACGCCTTGCGGGCGTTGTCGTGCGCAAACGTCCAGCCGCCGTCACCCACCGGGCCGACGTAGGCGAAGGCGATCTTCAGCGGCTCGGGTTTGGCGACGGCGGCGGACGCGGGCAGCGCGGCGGCGGGGGGCTCTTCCTTCTTGGAGCAGCCCGCGAGTGCGGCGGCGGCCAGTGCGGCAAGCGCGAAGGTCCGGCGGGTGGCAAGGGATGTCATGCGTTTCTCCTGGGTGAGCGGTTGAGACAAGGAATTCAATGGCCGGGTTTGAAAGGCTTGCCAAGCGACGCCGGCATGTTGGCCTTGATCCAGGCCGGGTTGCGCGAGATCAGCACCAGCACGGCGATGGTGGCGAGGTAGGGCAGCATGCTCAGCCAGTGGCTGGAGATGGCGATGCCTTCGCTTTGCAGGTGGAACTGCAGCATCGTCACGCCGCCGAACAGGTAGGCCCCGAGCAGCACGCGGGCCGGCCGCCAGGTGGCGAAGGTGGTCAGCGCCAGTGCGATCCAGCCCTTGCCGGCCACCATGCCCTCCACCCACAGCGGCGTGTAGATGAGGGACAGGTAGGCGCCGGCCAGGCCGCACAGCGCGCCGCCGGCGGCCACGGCGGCGAGGCGGATGCGCCGCACCGGGTAGCCCAGCGCATGGGCCGACTCAGGCGACTCGCCCACCGCGCGCAGCACCAGCCCCGCCCGCGTGCGGTACAGGAAGAAGTGCAGCGCCACCGCCAGCGCCATGGCCAGGTAGACGACCGGGTGGTGCTCGAACAGCGCCTTGCCCAGCACCGGCAAATCGGCCAGGCCGGGTAGGGCCCAGTGCGCCCGCTCGGCCAGCCGCTGCTGCGTGTACTCGATGCCCACGAAGGCCGAGAAGCCGGCGCCGAACAGGCTCAGCGCCAGCCCGGTGGCGTATTGGTTGGTGTTGAGCCAGATCACCAGCAGCCCGAAGAACAGCGACAGCACGACGCCCGCCGCCATGCCGGCGATGAAGCCCAGCAGATCGGAGCCGCTGTGTACCGCGGTGGCAAAGCCGGCGATGGCCGCCACCAGCATCAGCCCCTCGGTGCCCAGGTTGACGATGCCGGCACGCTCATTGATCAGCAGGCCCAGGCCGGCGATGGCCAGCACGGTGCCGGCGCTCAGCGTGGCGGCAATGAGCAAGGCAATCTCGTTCATGCCGCCGTCCTCGTCTTGGCCGCAGCCACCCAGCGCATGCGGTATTGCAGTCCGTGGTCGCAGGCCAGCAGCGTGAATAGCAATACGCCCTGGAACACGCTGGTCAGCGCCTTGGGCAGGCCCATGCGGCTCTGAGCCAGCTCGCCGCCGATGTAGAACATGCTCATCAGCACCGACGAGAACACGATGCCCACCGGATGCAGCCGGCCGACGAAGGCCACGATGATGGCCGCGAACCCATAGCCCACCGGCACGTAAGGCGTCAGCTGCCCCAGCGGCCCGGCCACCTCGAAGGCGCCTGCCAGCCCCGCCATGCCGCCGGAGAGCAGCAGCGCCGTCCACAGCGCGCTGCGCGACGAGAAGCCGGCATAGCGCGCGGCGGCCGGGGCAATGCCGCCGACCGTCAACGCATAGCCGCGGTAGGTGCGGAACTGGAACACCGCGAAGGCCGCCACGGCCAGCAGCGCGATGACCACGCCCACGTTCATACGCAACCCGTTCACCAGGCGCGGCAGCCGCGTCGAGGCCGCGAACAGCACGGTCTGCGGGAAGTTGTAGCCGTCGGGGTCCTTCCAGGGCCCGTAGACGAGGTAGTTCAGCAGCAGCGTGGCCACATAGACCAGCATCAGGCTGACCAGGATCTCGTTGGTGTTGAAGCGGTCGCGCAGCAGCGCCACGACGCCGGCCCACAACATGCCGCCCGCGACACCGCCCAGCAGCACCGGCACGACGAACCAGGCGGAGGTGTCCGGCCCGGCCTGCATGGCCACCCAGCCGGCGCCCAGAGCGCCGAGCACGAACTGGCCCTCGGCGCCGATGTTCCAGATGTTGGCGCGAAAGCACACCGCCAGGCCCAGGGCGATCAGTGCCAGCGGCACGGCCTTGACGCTGAGTTCCGACAGTGCCCGGCCATTCTTCAGCGGCTCGACGAAGAACAGCCGCAACGCCTGCAGCGGGTCCTTGCCCAGGGCCGTGAACAGCAGCACGCCGATGACCACGGTGAGCGCCAGCGCCAGCAGCGGCGCGGCCACGGCCAGTAGCATGGAGGTTTGCGTGCGCGGCTCAAGCCTGAGCATGGACGAGCTCCTCTGCAGTCGCGGGCCACAGCCCCGACATCCATTCGCCGACCTGCTCGCGCGTGGCTGCCGCGATGGGCACCGACGGCGACAGCCGGCCGTCGGCGATGACGTGCAGCCGGTCGCAGATCTCGAACAACTCGTCCAGCTCCTCGCTGAACACCAGCAGCGCGCAGCCCTGGTTGCGCAGCCGCAGCAGCTCGCCGCGTATCTGCGCGGCGGCGCCCACGTCCACGCCCCAGGTGGGCTGGGCAATGATCAGCAGCTGCGGGCTCGCATCGATCTCGCGGCCGACGATGAACTTCTGCAGGTTGCCGCCCGACAGCGTACGGGCCGTCGCGTCGGGGCCCGAGGCCTTGACGCGGAAGTTGTCGATCAGCTTGGCCGCCAGCCGGCGCGCCTGGGCGATGCGTATCCAGCCACCCCGGCCCACCGCCTCGGTGCGCGTCAGCAGCGTGTTCATGGCCAGCGACAGCGTCGGTACCGCGCCGCGGCCCAAGCGCTCCTCGGGCACGAAGTGCAGCCCGGCGGCGCGGCGCCGGCCCGGCGTGGCGCGGGCGATGTCCTGGTCGAAGAGCTGGATGGTCCCTGCCGCCGCGCGCGGGTCCTCGCCTGACAGCGCCGCGAGCAGCTCCTGCTGGCCGTTGCCCGACACGCCCGCCACGCCGACGATCTCGCCGGCGCAGACGTCGAAGGCGATGTCCTTGAGCGTGACGCCGAAAGGGTCGAGCTGCTCAAGGCCAAGTTCAGCCACGCGCAGCACGTGTGCGCCGCGCTGGCCTTCGCGGGCGGTGAGCACCGGCGCATCGGCGCCAATCATCAGCCGCGACAGGCTGGCGTTGCTCTCTTGCCGCGGGTCCACCTCGCCCACCACGCGACCGCCGCGCAGCACCGTGCAGTGATCGCACAGCGAGCGGATCTCATGCAGCTTGTGGCTGATGTAGAGGATGGAGCAGCCCTCGCCGCTCAGCTTGCGCAGCGTCACGAACAGGCTTTCGACGGCCTGCGGCGTCAGCACCGAGGTGGGCTCGTCCAGGATCAGCAGCTGCGGCTTGGTCAGCAGCGCGCGCACGATCTCGACGCGCTGGCGCTCGCCGACACTGAGCGTGTGCACCGGGCGGGCCGGGTCCACGTACAGGCCGTACTGCGCCGACACCACCCGCGTCTGCTCGGCCACCTCGGCCAGCGAGCCCGACTTGTCCAGCCCCAGCCAGATGTTCTCGGCGGCGGTCAGCGTGTCGAACAGCGAGAAGTGCTGGTAGACCATGCTGATGCCCAGCGCGCGGGCCTGCGCCGGGCTGGCCACTTCGACCTCGCGGCCGTTCCAGGCGATCTGCCCGGCGTCCGGCTTGGTGGCGCCGTAGATGATCTTCATCAGCGTCGACTTGCCCGCGCCGTTCTCGCCGAGAACGGCGTGGATCTGCCCCGGCGCCACCTTGAGATGGATGTCGTCGTTGGCCCGAACGCCGGGGTATTGCTTGGTGATGCCGATCAATTCAAGGCGAGACATGCCGGACGTCGCGGGAACTTCAGAAGTGGTATTCCGCGCGGATCATCGGCGTCTTTGCGAATGCGCCGCTGCCGGCCGGACCCTTGTACGGGTTGCCGAACTTGTTGCGCCAGTACTGGTACTCCAGCCCCACCTTGAACTTGTTCGGCGTCGCGCCGGTGGCGGCGCCCACGTCGTACATGATCTGGCCGTCGAAGTTGGTCTCGGGGCCTGTTGCGCCGCCGAACTCGTCCGTGCCCTTGCTGGCGATGTAGTTGGCAAAGCCTTCGAAGGCCAGGGGCAGCTTGCCCAGCGGGATGCTCCAGGCCGCCGTCAGCATCACATGGCTCTTGTAGTCGTAGCGCGGCGTCGCCGTGCCGCTGAACTTGTTGTACGGCGCGTTGCTTTCCTTCAGCAGCAGCAGGCTGACGTTGAGGAAGCCAGGCACATCCATCATCAACGTGGGGCCGAGCACGAGCATCTGCTTGCGCGAGTTGTAGCCGGCATCCACCTTCACGTTGGCATCGAAGCCGGCGGTGAGACCCACGCCACGGACGGGGCCGAAGGCGATGGGGCTGCCGGTGATCTTGCCGAAGTCCAGCGTGTGGCGATAGACGATGTAGACCTCGCTGGCGCCGCTGCCGGAGTTGGGGCTGGACGGGTCCTTCTTGTCGGACAGCAGCAGGTCGACGTTGAAGAAGTTGGTGCCGTAGGCGTAGCCGCTGGCATGGTTGAGGTCGAGGATGTTCTTGTGGATGTCGTTCGTGCCGAAGGGCTCGGCGAACTTGGTGCCGTAGCGGTAGCCGATGGAGGTGTCGGCCCAGTCGGCGGCCTGGGTGGCGCCGGCGGCGAAGGCGGCGAGGGCGGTGCAAAGCAGGCGTGCGGTGGGTTTCAAGGCAAAGCTCCTAGGGGGTGGATGAAGAACGCGTGAATTGACTCTTGGCGGCCGGCATCGCCATGGCCGCTCGCACGAACCGGCATCGTGGGCTCATGCAATTCATGTGCCATTCGCATGCCCAGGAGCCGCGTGGCATCAGCTGCTCCGCCTGGCGCGGTAAAGCATGTCGAGCGTGATGTGCCGCACTTCGAGCTTGCTCTGCTGGATGTGGGCGCGCAGCAGGCGCTGGGCTTCGTCGGTGCGCCGCCGCGTGATGGTGCGCAGGATGCGGGCATGCTCGTCGTAGGTTGCATCCACGCGCGCGGGTTTGGTGAAGTCCAGCCGCCGGATGATGCGGATGCGCTCGGTGATTTCCCTGTGCACGCGGACCATCTCGCGGTTGCCGCTGCCCTGCACCAGCAGCGCATGGAAGCGCTCGTCCAGCGCCCCTACCTCTGCCGCGTCGGCCAGGCGCTCGGCAGGCGGCACCATCCAGATGTCGGCCAGTTGCTGCAGCTCGGGCCGTTGCTCGTGCTCGCAGAGGTGGCGTGCGGCCTCGCACTCGATGAGGGTGCGCAGGTCGTAGAGCTCGTCCATCACGTCGAAGTCCAGCGGCGCCACCTGCCAACCCAGGCGCGGCAGCAGCTGCAGGAAGCCCTCGCGCTCCAGCCGCTGCAAGGCGGCGCGCAGCGGCGTGCGGCTGACGACGACGCGCTGCGCCAACTCGGTCTCGGAGACGCGGTCGCCGGGCATCAGCGCAAAGTCAAAGATCATCTGCTTGAGCCGTACATAGGCCTGGTCGGCCAGGCTCGGGGCTTCGGCGGGCGGGGTGGGGGCGGGCTGGGTCACGGCAAGGTCGCGGGAGTCTCGGGCTCCACGATTGTTGGCGTGCCGCAGGCGAAGGGAATCATGCTGACGTGGGCCGCCACGATGCGCCAGCCCTCGGGCAGCCGCACCCAGGTCTGCGTCTGGAAGCCGCGCAGCGGCGTGTCGCTGCGCACGAACTCGACCTGCGCCACCGCCATGTCGGGACCGAAGGCGTGCAGGCGCAGGTGCTCCAGCCGCCGCGTGAAGGCCGGCGCGGGCGTGGCGGCGCGGTAGGCCTCCAGCTCGGCGATGCCCCATTGCCGGTCGGCGATGCCGTAGCGCGTGACGCGCGCGTCCTGCCAGAAGAAGGCGTTGAGCGCGGCCACGTCATTGCCCATCAGCGCCTGCTCGTAGGCGTCGAACACGGCGCGCAGCTCGGCCAGCACGGCCGGTTCGTCGACGTGGCGCGGGTCCATCATGGCGCGGCAAGGAAGGCGCGCCAGCCGCCGTGATGGCTGATGTCGGGTGCGCCCAGCAGCGCGGCGCCTTCGCAGATGAAGCCCTTGACCCAGCGGCCGTCGGCCAGCTCCAGATTGCCGAGACCCAGCGGCGGCGGGATCAGCGCCAGCAGCGAGCCGACGCTGGCCACCGGCAGTTCGTAGACCTCCACCTCGATGGCGTGGCCGGCCTCGCCTTCAGGCACACGGGCCAGGCCGGGCTTGGGCGGTACGGTGCCTGGCAGTGCGTGCAGGCGGTAGCGCGGCGCGGTCTGCGTGCGCGCCTGCAGCCGCGCGCCGCGCTCCTGCAGCTGGCCATGCAGCGGCAGGCCTTGCAAATGGGCGCCGACGACGGCCAGCAGCAGCGTCGGCTCGGCTCGGGGCAGGGCTTGCACGTGGCGGTCGGCCGGGCGGGCCTCGCGCAGGCGCGCGCCCAGCAGCGCGGGGCCGGCGGCCTCCCAGCGCAGCCCGAAGTCGACCAACGCCGCGTCGGCCCCGCCGGGGGCGATCAGCGTGATGCCGAAGGGCAGCGGGGATGGGTCATCGGGCAGTTGGCAAGGCAGGGCCAGCGCCGACCAGCCCAGCAGGTTGACGAAGTTGGTGTAGCGGCCCAGCTCGCTGTTGCGCAGCACCGGCTCGGCGGCCACGGCGGCGCGCGTGGGGCAGGTGGGCGCGGTGGGCACGAGCAGCGCATCGACCTGTTGCCACAGGCTTTGCAACTCGGCGCGCAGGCTTTCAAGCTTGTAGCGGCCACGGAAGGCCGCCACCGCGTCGTGGTTGCCCCCCTGCGTGATGACGCGGGCCACGGTGGGGTCGAACGCCTCGGGTTCGGCGGCGAGCAGGTTGTCGACCACGCTCAGCCGCTCGGCCACCCAGGGGCCTTCGTACAGCAGCTTGGCGACTTCGAAAAGCGGCTCGAAGTCCAGCACCACCAGCTCGGCGCCCATCTCGCGGGCGCGGGCCTGCGCGGCGTCGAAGGCGGCTGGCCAGCCCAGGGCGGCGTCGCAGCCGGGCTCCAGCGGCACGCCCAGGCGCAGCGCTGCGCGGGCGCCGCCCAGCCACGGCGGGCGCGGCGCGGCGACGTGGAAGCGCGCCTCGTCGCCTTCCGCGCCCTCGAGCAGCGAGAAGGCCAGTGCCGCGTCGGCCACGGTCAGCGCGAACACGCTCACCACGTCCAGTGTGCGGCAGGCCGGCAGCACGCCGCGCATGGGCACGCTGCCCGGCGTGGGCTTCAGGCCCACGAGGTGGTTGAAGCCGGCCGGTACGCGGCCCGAGCCGGCGGTGTCGGTGCCCAGGGCCAGCGGTACCAGGCCCCGCGCCACCACCGAGGCCGAGCCCGAGCTGGAGCCACCGCTCACGTATTCCGGCGCGAAGCTATTGGGCACTTCGCCGTAGGGCGAACGGGTACCTACCAGGCCGGTGGCGAACTGGTCGAGGTTGGTCTTGCCGACGACGATGGCGCCGGCCGCCTGCAGGCGCTGCACGCAGGTGGCCGAGTGCTCGGGTTGGTGGGCGAAGGCCGGGCAGGCGGCCGTGGTGGGCATGCCGGCGACGTCGATGTTGTCCTTCACCGCCAGCGGCACACCCCACAGCGGTGTGGCGGGCCCGCGCGGCGGCAGCGCGGCGAGCTGGGCGACGAGCTGCTCGGGCGTGCAGACGTGGATCCACGCAGGGTCGGTGGGTTGCAGCCGGGCCAGCAGATCGGTCAGCAGGATGTAGGGGCCTGCGCCAGCGGCGTAGGCGGCCTGCCAGTCGGCGACGGTGTGCAGGGTTTCGGTCATGTGATCGCTTCGATGACTGCGCTCGACGGCGCTGCCCAGCCGACGATGGCGCCCTGGGCCGTCAGCATGGCCAGCGCGGCGGCCTTGAATTCGGGGAAGTAGCTGGCGGAGCCGTCTTCGATCAGCAGGCACTCGTAGCCGCGGTCGTTCGCTTCGCGCATCGACGTCTGCACGCAGACCTCGGTCGTGACGCCCATGAAGAGCAGGTGGGTGATGCCGCGCTCCTTCAGCAGCGCGTCCACCGGCGTGGCGTAGAACATGCCCTTGCCGGGTTTGTCCACCACCAGTTCGCCCGGCAGCGGCGCCAGCTCGGGAATGATCTCGGCGCCGGGCTCGCCGGCAATCAGGACGCGGCCCATGGGCCCGACGTCGCCGATGCGCAGCGACGGCTGGCCGCGCAGCCGCTTGGCCGGCGGGCAGTCGCTGAGGTCGGGGCGGTGGGCCTCGCGGGTGTGCAGCACCACAGCTTCGATGGCACGCCAGGCGTCGAGCATGCGGCGCACGGCCGGCACGATGGCCTGCAGCCGCGTCACGTCGTTGCCCAGGCTGGCGCCGAAGCCGCCGGGCTCGATGAAGTCGCGCTGCATGTCGATGACGACCAGCGCCGTGTGCGCCGGGTTGAAGGTGTAGGGAAAGGGTTGCGCGGTTGCCAGCGTGAGCAGCGTGTTCATGCGTGCCCCTTCCCACCCATGAATTCGCCGAGCGACTGGCGCGTGGCCTCGGCGGCCGGCACGTCGTGCACGATACGGCCTTCGCTCATGACGACGATGCGGTCGGCCAGCGCCAGCAGCTCGTCCAGGTCTTCGCTGACGAGCAGCACGGCCGCACCCCGGTTGCGTGCGGCCGTCAGGCGGCCGTGGATCTCGGCGACGGCGGCGAAGTCCAGCCCGAAGACGGGGTTGCTGACCAGCAGCAGCTCGGACTCGCCGGCCAGCTCGCGGGCCAGCACGGCGCGCTGCACGTTGCCGCCCGACAGCGTGCGGATGGCGGCGCGCTCGCCCTGGGTCTTGACGCCGTACTCGGCGATCCATTCGCGCGCACGCTGGCGCAGCGCGCCCCAGCGCACCAGGCCGCCGCGCGCCCAGGGTGCCTCGTCGAAGCTGCGCAGCGCCATGTTCTGCGCCACGCTCAAGGGGCCGACGCAGGCATTGGCCAGCGGCTCCTCGGGCAGGCTGCGCACTTTTCGGGCGCGGTTCTCGGCGCGGCGGGCCAGGAAGGGCTGGTCGTCCACCATCACCCGGCCGGCGAGGCGGGCGCGCTGGCCCACCAGGGCCTGCATCAGCTCGCGCTGGCCGTTGCCGCTGACGCCGGCAATGCCGACGATCTCGCCGCGCCGCACGTCCAGGCTCAGGGCACGCACGGCGGGCTCGCCGCGGTCGCCCATCACGTCCAAAGCCTCGATGGCGAGCTTGACCTCACCGGGCGGGCGCGTTTCGCGCACCCACGTCGGGCTCATGACCGCGCTGCGGCCCTCGCCCACCATCGCAGTGGCCAGGCTGTCGGGCGTGCAGTCGGCCACCGCGCCGGTGGCCGCCAGCGCCCCCTTGCGCAGCACGCTCACGTCGTCGGCATAGGCCATCACCTCGCGGAACTTGTGCGTGATCATCAGCACCGAGCAGGCCATCGCATGCGCCTGCTCGCGCAGCGCGCCCAGCACCTCGTCGGCCTCCTGCGGCGTCAGCACCGAGGTGGGCTCGTCGAGGATGAGCAGGCGCGGCTTGAGGAAGAGCTGCTTGAGGATTTCGAGCTTCTGCCTCTCGCCGGCCGACAGCTCGCCGGGCCAGGCGTCCAGCGGCAGGCGAAAGGGCGCCGTGTCCATGAAGGCCTGCAGCTCGGCGCGGGCAGCCTTCCAGTCCACGACCATGGGCAGGTGGCCGCGCGCCAGCAGCAGGTTCTCGGCGACGCTCATGCCGGGCACGACGGTGAAGTGCTGGTAGACCATGCCCAGGCCGAGGTCGCGGGCCACGACCGGCGAGGCGATCTCGCGCTCGCGGCCGTCCACCAGCACGGCGCCGTCGTCGGGGCGGTGGTAGCCGACGATGGCCTTCACCAGCGTGCTTTTGCCCGCGCCGTTCTCGCCCAGCAGCGCATGCACGGTGCCGGGCCGCACGGTGAGGGAGACGTCATCCAGCGCCGTGAAGCTGCCGAAGCGCTTGGTGAGGCGGTAGGTATCGAGCTGCAGGGCGTGCGGGTGGGACATGGCCGCGGCTCAGAGTTGCGCCAGCAGGTCGAGCACGGCGGCCGAGTCGGCCACCGCGCCGAACACGCCGCCCTGCATCTGGATCATGTTGAGCGCGGCGGCGTGGTTGCCAGGATCGGTGGCGCCGGTGCAGTCCGACAGCATCAGGCACTCGAAGCCGCGGTCGTTGGCCTCGCGCATGGTCGTGTGCACGCACACGTCGGTGGTGATGCCGGTGAGGATGAGGTTGCGGATGCCGCGCGTGTGCAGGATCAGCTCCAGGTCGGTCGCGCAGAAGCTGCCCTTGCCGGGCTTGTCGATGACGGGCTCGCCCGCGGCGGGGTAGAGCTCGGGAATGATGTCCCAGCCCGGTTCGCCGCGTACGAGGATGCGGCCGCAGGGGCCGGCGTCGCCGATGCCGCGGCCCGCGGTGCCAATCTGCCGCGAGCGCCACAGCTTGTTGGCCGGCAGGTCGGACAGGTCGGGGCGGTGGCCCTCGCGGGTGTGGATGACGTGCATGCCTTTGCGGCGCGCGGCGGCCAGCAGCACCTTCAGCGGGGCGATGGGCGCGCGCGTCAGTGACAGGTCGTAGCCCATCTTGTCGACGTAGCCACCGATGCCGCAGAAGTCGGTCTGCATGTCGATGATGACCAGCGCCGTGTTGTTCGGGCTGATGTTGCCGTCGAAGGGCCAGGCATAGGGTTTTGAACGCAGGGTCGGCATGGTCGGGTTCCTTCGGTTCAACGGGACACACCGAGTTCGGCGGGCGCACCTTTGAGAGACTGGCTCGGCGTGCAGGTGGCCACGAGGATGAGCAGGGTCAGCGCGTAGGGCATGGCGTTGAACAGGTAGTAGCCGCCGCTCACGCCCACGCTCTGCAGCGCCGGGCCGATGGCGCCCGCGCCGCCGAACAGCAGCGCCGCGCCCAGGCAGCGCCAGGGGCGCCAGCGCGCAAAGATGACCAGGGCCACGGCGATCAGGCCCTGGCCGCTGGACAGGCCTTCGTTCCAGCTGCCGGGGTAGTACAGCGACAGTGACGCCCCGCCCAGGCCGGCAATGGCGCCGCCCACCGTGGTGGCGGCGATGCGCACCCCGTTGACCGAGTAGCCCAGCGCCCGTGCGGCGTCGCTGCTGTCGCCGGCCATGCGCACGACCAGCCCCCAGCGCGTGTTCTTGAAGCCCCAGGCCAGCAGCGCGGCCAGCGCCACGCCGATGGGGAAGAGGGCGTTGACCGACAGCGCGGTCTGCACGGCGGACGAGTCGCTCCAGGCGCCCAGCGGCAGCGACGGGATCTGCGGCGCCTGCGGCTGGATCAGCGGCTTGCCCAGGTAGAAGGCCAGGCCCGCGCCCAGCAGCATCAGCGCAATGCCGGTGGCGATGTCGGACACGCGCGGCAGCGAGCACAGCAGCCCGTGCAGCAGGGCCAGCAGCGCGCCGCAGCCGCTGGCCGCCAACACGCCCAGCCACGGCGAGCCGCTGAGGTAGGCGCCGCCGAAGCCGGCCATGGCGCTGAAGACGAGCACGCCTTCGAGGCCGAGGTTGATGCGGCCGCTCTTCTCGGTCAGGCACTCGCCGAGGCTGACGAAGAGGAAGGGCGTGCCCACCCGCAGCGCGCCGCCGATGACGGCGAGCAGCAGGTCGGGGATGACGTTCAGCGTGAGGCTCATTGGTGCGCCCTTCGGCCTGCGGCCTGTCCCGCCAAGCGGGAGCGAGCTTGCTTGGGGCGGCCCTGCGCGGCGCTCATGCAACCCCCTGAGGTTCAGCCGCCGCAGTGACGGGCGCTGGCCGCCTGGCCACTGCGCGCGGCGCGAACAACCGCCCGCGCAGCGCCTCGGCCGCGAGGATGAAGACGAAGGCGAAGCCCTGCAGCACCAGCACCGAGGCGTCGGGCAGGTCCAGCCGGCGCTGCAGCAGGCTGCCGGCCGCCGCAAAGCCGCCGAACAGCACCGCCACCGGCGGGATGGCCCAGGGGTTGTGTCGCGCCACGAAGCTGACCAGGATGCCCGTGTAGCCCAGGCCCGCGATCACCGAGGCATTGGCCGCCGTGTGCACGGCCGCCACCTCGATGGCGCCGGCCAGGCCCGCCGCCGCGCCGCCGAGGGCGCAGGCCAGCAGGATGAGGCGGTCGGTGGGCAGGCCGACGAGACGGGCGGCCCGGGCGTTGCCGCCCACCACGCGCATCGCGAAGCCGGAGGCGCTGAAGCTCAGCCAGGCACCGCAGGCCAGGCACAGCACGACGCCGATGACCAGGCCCCAGTGCACGTCGCCCAGCCAGGACTCCATGGCCGCGTCGCCCATGATGGGGCCGATGCGCAGGCCTTCAGCCAGCGGATGGGTGGACGGCTTGTTCAGGCTCGCCGGGTCGCGCATCGGCCCTTCGACGAAGTGCTTGAACAGCGCGATGGCGATGTAGCTCAGCAGCAGGCTGGAGATGGTCTCGTTGACGCCGCGCCACTGGCGCAGCCAGCCGGAGAGCATCACCCAGCCGCCGCCCAGCAGCGCACCGGCCGCCAGCACCATGGCGCTGCCGATCACGTTGCCGGGTGGGCCGAAGAGATAGGGCAGGCCGGCACAGCCCAGCGCACCAAGCACCAGCGCGCCCTCGCCGCCGATCATCGTCAAGCCGGCCTGCGCGGGCAGCGCCACGGCCAGCGCGGTGAGCATCAGCGGCGCAGCGCGCAGCAGCGTGTTCTGCCAGGAGAAGGCGTCGCCGAAGGCGCCGAGGAAGAGCAGCTTCCAGGCCTCCACCGGCGACGTGCCGCCCAGCCACACGAAGACGCCAAACAGCAGTAGCGCGGCAGTCAGCGCGAAGACGGGCAGCAGCAGGGCTTCGGCGAAGCCCTGCGCTCTTGAGGTGGCGGGCATGGCGGCGGCTCCTGGTGCGGGGTCAGACTTTGCCGATGACGCCTTCGACCAGGTAGTTCATGCCCTCCAGTTCCATGTCGGTCTGCTTGAACACCTTGCCGGCCGGAATGACAACCTTGCCGGTGTTGTCCTTGAGTTCGCCCTTGAAGATGTCGAAGCTGCCCTTGAGCATCTGCGCCCGCACTGCCTCGGCCTGCTTGCGCCCGCCTTCGGGCACCGAGCTGCCGTAGGGGCTGCTCTTGACGAAGCCGTCCTTGAGCCCGCCGCGCACGAAGTTCGGATGCGGCTTGCCGGTCTGCGCGGCGTCGATGATCTGCTTGTAGGCGGTGATCCAGTTCCACTCCGCGCCCGTCAGGTAGGCCTGCGGTGCCAGCTTGGCCTGGCTGGCGTGGTAGCCGCAGACGAACTTGCCGCGTTTGGCTGCTGTCTCGACGATGACCTTGGGGCCATCCACGTGCATGGTGAACACGTCCACGCCCTGGTCGGCCAGGCTGTTGGTGGCCTCGGCCTCCTTGACCGGCATGCTCCAGTCGCCGGTGAAGATCACCGTCGTCGTGATGTCCGGGTGCACGCTGCGCGCGCCCATCGTGAAGGCATTGATGTTGCGCAGCACCTGCGGGATGGGCTTGGCCGCGATGAAGCCGAGCTTCTTGCTCTTGGTCACATGGGCTGCAACCACGCCGTTGAGGTACTGGGCCTCGTCGATGTACCCGAAGAAGCTGCCGGCGTTCTTGGGGTGCTTGGCCGCGTCCCACAGCCCGCCGCAGTGCGCGAAGCGCACGTTGGGGTATTTGGGCGCCAGCGCCAGGATGTGCGGGGCGAAGTAGCCGAACGAGGTCGGGAACAGCAGGCCCGCGCCGTCCTGGGCGATCATGCCCTGCATGGTTTTCTGCACCGCGTTGGTCTCGGGGACGTTCTCCTCCTCCACCACCTTGATGCCCGGCATCTTCTTCACCAGCGCCGCGGCCTCGGCATGCGCCTGGTTGTAGCCGTAGTCGTCCCGCGGGCCGACGTAGATGAAGCCCACGGTCAGCGGCTTCTGGGCGTGCGCCAGGCCGCTCCAGCCGGCGGTCATCACGCCGGCTCCCGCAGCGCCCAGGCTGCCCAACAAGTGCCGGCGGTTCCATTGCGATCGCGTCATCCAGGCTCTCCTCAAGTTGCTTGATCCACGAAGTGCGCCGGTTGAGTTCCGGCTTGTGTTCAATGCGGTATACAAGCATGTGCCGTGCCAGTTTGCGCGTCTGGGAGAGGCGGGTTGGACGCGCACGCGGGCGGTGCAAAGGCGCGCCGCGCAGGGCGATTCGGGGGCGCGCAAGCACGGCCGAGGTGCCTGTCGGCCGGCTCTTGAAGGTGCCGAACCGGCGCGCCGGCACCCGGCCTGGCGCCGAGCATGGGCGGGGTGGCCGGGTAGCATCCCGGCCATGACCGACAACCGCAAAGCCCTGGTTCTGTTTTCCGGCGGCCAGGACTCCACCACCTGCCTGGCCTGGGCCCTGGACCGCTTCGCCGAAGTCGAGACGCTGGCCTTCGACTACGGCCAGCGCCACCGCATCGAGCTGGACTGCCGCAACACCGTGCGCGCCGAGATCGCACGCCAGTTCCCGCACTGGGCTGTGAAGCTCGGCGCCGACCATCTGCTGGACCTGTCCCTGCTCGGCCAGATCAGCGACACGGCGCTGACGAGCGAACGTGCCATCGAGCTGCAGGCCAACGGCCTGCCCAACACCTTCGTCCCCGGCCGCAACCTGCTCTTCCTGACCTTTGCCGCGACGCTGGCCTACCGCCGCGGCGCGTCGGTGCTGGTCGGCGGCATGTGCGAGACCGACTTCTCCGGCTACCCGGACTGCCGCGACAACACGATGAAGGCCATGCAGGTGGCACTCAGTCTGGGCCTGGACACGCCGATGACGCTGGACACGCCGCTGATGTTCATCGACAAGGCGGCCACCTGGCGCCTGGCCGATTCGCTCGGTGGCGGGGCGCTGGTGAAGCTCATCGTCGAGGACACCCATACCTGCTACCTCGGCGAGCGCGGCGAGCTGCATGACTGGGGCCATGGCTGCGGCCACTGCCCGGCCTGCGCGCTGCGAGCCAATGGGTTTGCTGCTTACCGGGCGGCGGCATGACGATCTGGAGCTGGGCTGGCGTCGCCGGGGCGGCGCTGTTGTTCTTCTGGGGCATTGGTGCCTACAACCGGCTGATGTCGCTGCGCAATGTCATCGGCGAGGCCTTTGTGCAGCTCGATGCCCACTTGAAGGACCGCGGCGAGGTCTGCGACAAGCTGCTTGCTGCCGTGGCGCCGCGGCTCTCCAGCGAACAAGCGACGTTCGATGCCTTGGCGAGCGCGCAGGCGGAATCGCAAGCCGCAGCCCTGGCCTCGCGGAGCAAGCCCTGGGCACCCGACCCGGTCGGCAGCCTGGCCGTGGCCAGCGCGCTGCACGCCGCGGCGCTGACCCGCTTGCTGTCTCTGCTGGACCATCAGCCCGAGCTGCGCAGCGAAACCGAGATCGACGGCCTGGTCAGCGAGCTGAAACTGATCGAGCGCCAGCGCGCATTCGCGCGGCAGGTGTTCAACCAGGCGGTCGGCCAGTACAACGAGGCCTTGCACCAGTTCCCGACGCGGGTGCTGGCGAATCTCTACGGCTTCAGCGAAGCGCGCTCGCTGTAGGCGGTCGGGCCGAGACTGGACGAGGGGCTCACGACTTCTTCATCAGCGACAGGAACTCCCGCCGCAGATTGGGATCGGTCAGGAAAGCCCCGCGCATGACGCTGTTGGTCATCGCGGCCTCGATGTCCTTGACGCCGCGCCAGTGCATGCAGAAGTGGTCGGCCTCCATGACGACGGCCAGGCCGTCGGGCCGCACGCGGGTCTCCAGCTCGTTGGCCAGCATGATCACGGCCTCTTCCTGGATCTGCGGGCGGCTCATGATCCAGTCCGTCAGGCGCACGTACTTCGACAGGCCGATCAGGTTGGAATGCTCGTTGGGCATGATGCCGATCCACACCTTGCCGATGATGGGGCAGAGGTGGTGGGAGCAGGCGCTGCGCACCGTGATGGGGCCGACGATCATCAGCTCATTGAGGCGGCTGATGTTGGGGAATTCGGTCACCGTCGGCGCCTCGGCGTAGCGGCCGGCAAACACCTCGCGCACGAACATCTTGGCGACGCGCTTGGCGGTTTCCTGCGTGTTGTGGTCGCTGTCGGTGTCGATGACCAGGCTCTTCAGCACCTCCTGCATGCGGGTCTGCACCTCGGCCTGCAGCGCGTCGAGTTCACCGGGCTCGATGTAGGCGGCGATGTTGTCGTTGGCGTGGTGGCGGCAGCCGGCCGACACGAGGCGGTAGCGGATGCGTTCGGAAACGGGCGCGTCGGGGGCGGGTGCATTCATGGGCGCGAATTCTCCGGCCAAAGCCCGCTCCTACACTGGCGCGATGTCCCAAAGCCCCCAAGCCGGCTCGATGTCGGCCCCCCTGCATCGGCTGCTGTCCCAGGCCGCCGATGCCGTCCAGGGCGTGCGTGAGGGCAAATCCCTGACCGAGTTGCTGGGCCGCGTGCCCGCTGACCTGCGCCCCGGCACCCAGGCCCTGGCCTTCACGGCGCTGCGCCGCCTGGGCGGCGCCGAAGCGGCCCGCCAGCAGCTCGCGCCCAAGGCACCGCCGGCGCGCGTCGACGCGTTGCTGCTGACCGCGCTGGCCCTGCTCTGGCCCGACCCCGAACCCGATTCGTCGCCCATGTACGCCGACCACACCCTGGTCGACCAGGCCGTCCACGCCGCCAAGCAGCGCGCGCCGGCCAGCGCTGCCTTCATCAACGCCGTACTGCGTCGCTTTCTGCGCGAACGCGGCGCCCTCGTCGCCGCCGCCGAGCGCAGCCCGCTGGGCGCCTTCAACCACCCGGCCTGGTGGGTCGAGAAGCTGCGGCTGGACTGGCCGGCGCAGTGGCAGGCCCTCCTGGCCGCCAACAACCGCCCACCGCCGATGACGCTGCGGGTGCACGCCCAGCGCGCCACGGCGGATGACTACGTGAAGCGCCTGGCGGCCGCCGGCATCGCGGCAAGGGCCCTGGGCGCCCCCACGCCCCAGGCCGTTGTGCTGGACAAGCCCGTGCCCGTGTCGGCCCTGCCCGGTTTTGCCGAGGGTCTGGTGTCCGTGCAGGACGCGGCCGCCCAGCTCGCCGCTCCGCTCGTCGTCGGCGCAGGCCTCAAGCCGGGTGCCCGCGTGCTGGACGCCTGCGCCGCACCGGGCGGCAAGACGGCCCATCTGCTGGAACTGCAGCCCGACCTGCAGCTGACCGCCCTGGACGCCGACGCGCAGCGCCTCATCCGCGTGCAGGACAACCTCAACCGCCTGCAGCAGCAGGCGACGCTGAAGGCCGCCGATGCCCGCCAGACCGGCACCTGGTGGGATGGCCAGCCTTTCGACGCCATCCTCCTTGACGCCCCCTGCAGCGCCTCCGGCATCGTGCGCCGCCACCCCGACGTGCGCTGGCTGCGCCGCCCCGATGACATCACCGCCCTGGCCCGCATCCAGGCCGAGCTGCTGGACGCGCTGTGGCCGCTGCTCGCGCCGGGCGGCCGCCTCGTCTACGCCACCTGCTCTGTCTTCCGCGCCGAAGGCCAGGCCCAGCTCGACGCGTTTTTGCAACGCCAAACTGACGCCAAGTCCCATGCCGTGCCCGGGTTCACAGGTCACCTGCTGCCCCTGGCTGACAATGGTTCGCAACAGCAGTCGCCTCTGGACGGCTTTTTCTACGCACTGATCACGAAACCCTGATTTGTTCGCCCGGATCGCCATCGCCGCCTTCTTTGCCGTGCTGCTCGCCCTGACCCCCGGGCCGGTGCGGGCCGACGGCATCGAGCTGTCCCAGCTGTCCGCGCGCCGGGCCGACGACGGCCTGGACCTGAGCTTCACGACTCATTTCGAACTCAGCCACCCCGCCGAAGATGCGCTGCACAAGGGGGTGCCGCTGTATTTCGTCGTTGAGGCCACCGTGCTGCGCAACCGTTGGTACTGGCGCGACGCCCGCGTCGCCCGCGCCGAGCGCACTTGGCGCCTGGCCTGGCAGTCCCTGACCCGGCAGTACCGCGTCTCCAACGGCGGCCTGCACCAAAGCTTCGCGACGCTGGACGAAGCGCTGACCGCGATGCGCGGCCAGAGCGCCTGGCATATTGCCGAGGCCAAGGACATCGAGGACGGCGGCAGCTACTACCTCGAGTTCAGCTACAAGCTCGACGTCACCCAGCTGCCGCGCCCCATGCAGATCGGCATGCAATCGGGCTTTGCGCTCAGCATCGAGCAGAAGCGCTACTTCGCGCCCGACTTCACTCTGAAATGACCAAGGTTTCGCGTTGGGGCTGGGTCATCACCCTGGTGACCCTGACGGGCGTGGCCGGTGTGCTGGCCTTCGTACTCATCGTCGGCACCACGTCCGAGCGCGCCTTCTTCGAGCGCCACTACAACTGGCTCTACTGGGTCAATGTGGGGGTCGCCGCGGTGCTGACCCTGGTCATCCTGACGGCCGCCGTGCGTCTCGTCCTGCGTGTGCGCAGTGGCCGCTTCGGCAGCCGACTGCTGCTCAAGCTGGCGAGCATCTTCGCGCTGGTGGGCATCGTGCCCGGCGTGATGATCTACGCCGTCTCCTACCAGTTCGTGAACCGCAGCATCGAGACCTGGTTCGACGTGCGCCTGGCTAGCGCGCTGGAGGCTGGCCTGAACCTCGGCCGCGGCACGCTGGACGCCATGGTGAGCGACCTCGGCACCAAGACGCGTGACGCCGCCGACCAGCTCGCCGAAAGCAGCACGCCGCAGTTGCTGGCGCTGGAGCGGCTGCGCGACAAGCTTGGCGCCCGCACGGTCGCCGTCGTCGGCGCCAACGGCCAGATCCTGCTGGAGGGCGGCGGCGATACCCGCCAGCTCACGCCCGACCGCCCCAGCAGAGCCATGCTGGACAAGGCCCGTGGCAGCGTGGCCAGCCAGCTCGAAGGGCTGGAGGACGAGGCCGCAGCCCTGGAAGGCGGCGCCCAGATCCGCACGCTGGCGCGGATGCGCAATACCGAGCTGCGCCTGGGGCTGGACGAGCGCTACCTGATGGTCATCCAGCGCATTCCGGCCAGCATGCTGACCAATGCCCTGGCGGTGCAGACCGCCAACGCCGAATACCAGCAGCGCTCGCTGGAGCGCGTCGGCCTGCGCCGCATGTACCTGGGCACGCTGACACTGGTGCTCATCCTGGCCACCTTCGCGGCCCTGCTGCTGGCCGTGACGCTCGGCAACCAGCTCGCGCGGCCGCTGCTGATGCTGGCCGACGGCATGCGCCTCGTGGCCCAGGGCGACCTCTCCGCGCGCCCCGTGCTCGCCTCGCGCGATGAACTCGGCGGCCTGACACGCTCCTTCGCCGACATGACCGGCCAACTGGCCGACGCGCGCGCGCAGGTGTCGCGCACCGTGGCCGAGCTGGACGCCGCCCGCACCCACCTGCAGACCATCCTCGACAACCTGACCGCCGGCGTCCTCGTCATCGACGCCGACGGCTTCCTCGAGACCGTCAACCCGGGTGCCACGCGCATCCTGCGCCTGCCGCTGTCGGCCTACATCGGCCGCCCCTTGGCCGACCTTGCCCCGCTGGCCGAGTTCTCCGCGTCGCTGGACCAGCGCTTCGAGCAGCACCTCGGCCGCGACAGCGGCGAGCGCGACATGGACCGCGAGCTCTGGCAGGACTCCTTCGAGCTCAAGCTCGACCCCAAGCAGGACCCGCTGACGCTGCTCGTGCGCGGTGCACCGCTGCCGCAGGCCGCGCGCCTCGTTGTCTTCGACGACATCTCCGAGGTGGTGTCGGCCCAGCGCTCGGCCGCCTGGAGTGAGGTCGCGCGCCGCCTCGCCCACGAGATCAAGAACCCGCTGACGCCCATCCAGCTCTCGGCCGAGCGCATGCAGCACAAGCTCGAAGCCAAGCTCGAAGGTACCGACCAGGCCATGCTCGTGCGTTCGGTGGCCACCATCGTCAACCAGGTGCAGGCCATGAAGCAGCTCGTCAACGAGTTCCGCGACTACGCCCGTCTGCCGTCGGCCCAGCTCAAGCCCCTGGATCTGAACGAGCTGATCCACGAGGTGCTCAGCCTCTACGCCGAGCCGCAGGAGCGGGGACACTTGACGGCCGAGCTGGCCGCCAACCTGCCCCACATCAAGGGCGATGCCAGCCAGCTGCGCCAGGTCATCCACAACCTCGTGCAGAACGCCCTGGACGCCGTGCACGAGCGCCCCGATGGCCATGTGGCCGTGCGCTCCTCGTTGTCCGTGACCGAGGGCGGCACGCCGCGTTCGGTGCGCCTGCACATCGTCGACAACGGCCCCGGTTTTGCCGAGAAAGTGCTCAAGCGCGCCTTCGAACCTTATGTGACAACCAAGGCCAAGGGCACCGGCCTGGGCCTGGCCGTCGTGAAGAAAATTGCCGATGAACACGGCGCCCGTATCTCCTTGCGCAACCTGCATCCGGCTTCCGATGCGGGTTCTCCCCCGGACGGCAGTCAGGAGGCTGTCGTGACCGGCGCGCAAGTTTCGCTATCATTTTCGAATCTGGCACCTGCCACCGAGCCCGGTGCACAGGCTGCCAAGACCTAAGGATTCATGGCCACGATTCTTGTTGTCGACGACGAACTGGGCATCCGTGCCCTGTTGTCCGAAATCCTCAGCGACGAGGGACACACCATTGAGCTTGCCGAGAACGCCACCCAGGCGCGGGCGGTGCGTGAACGCATGCGCCCGGATCTCGTGCTGCTCGACATCTGGATGCCCGACGTCGACGGCGTAACGCTGCTCAAGGAATGGGGCAGCGCCGGCGTGCTGACCATGCCCGTCATCATGATGAGCGGCCACGGCACCATCGACACGGCAGTGGAGGCCACCAAGTTCGGCGCCATCGCCTTCCTCGAAAAGCCGATCACGCTGCAGAAACTGCTGCGCGCCGTCGAGCAGGCGCTGGTCAAGACCGCCCCGCCGCGCCCCGCGCCAGCGGCGGTCGGCATGGCCAACAGCTATGCCCGCCCCGAGATGAGCCCGATGCAGGCGGCGCCCGCCAGCCTTGCGGGCAACAGCCACATGCCTGGCAACGCTTTGGCGTCCGAGCAGAGCTTCGAGCTCGACCGCCCGCTGCGCGAGGCGCGTGACGCCTTCGAGAAGAGCTACTTCGAGTTCCATCTCGCCAAGGAAAACGGCTCCATGACCCGCGTCGCCGAAAAGACCGGCCTGGAGCGCACCCACCTCTACCGCAAGCTCAAGCAGCTGGGCGTCGACCTGAGCCGCAACAAGCGCGGCAGCGGCGGCTGACGTAGCAAAAGCTACGCAGCCTGTGCTACAGTCGCGGACTTCGCTGAACGGCGCCAGCCATTCGGGAAGCAGATCAAGGCCTGGTAGCTCAGTTGGTAGAGCAGCGGATTGAAAATCCGCGTGTCGGTGGTTCGATTCCGCCCCAGGCCACCAGACAAGAACGGCACCCTTCGGGGTGCCGTTTGCGTTTGGGGGTTTGGGGCGGATGAGAACCACCGAGTGGTTCGCTCAAGGCAGTCCGGTGGACTGCCTTGGACGTGGCCTGTGGCCACGGGCCGAGCGCCCCGCGAGGCCGAGGGATCGGTCCGACCGATCCCGAGCATTCCGCTCTCGTGGCAAGCACTAGACTCCATTGGCGCGACAAGCACTCGGCGCAAGCCCCGCACAGGAAACTGGTCGGGGCTTTTCTACAATTCGCCGGTACATCTACAAAAAGAGGGGGGACCGATGGCTGACAACCGCGACAACTGGACCTGTTCGATCTGTGGCCATCATTCGACGCTTCACGACGCAGACCGACATCGCGTGAGCGTGGATCTATGGGCAGATACAAGCGTTGGGGAGGACGATGAAGGCTTTGTCGTTTTTCCTGCGTTGGTTCGGTGCCCGAACAAGAAATGCCGGCAGCAACATCTAGCCGTCAGCGCGGTGTACGGAAAAACTGGCGAAAACTCCTCCGGTAGAACGAGTGTGATTCCGGACTATTCGCGTCGTGTCGGCATAGGGCGGTTTACGTTTTTGCCGACTACAACCGCACCGTTGTCAGGAGACGTGCCGGCAGGCGTTCAAGCTGACTATCGCGAAGCTCATCTCATCTGCGAGCTGAGCCCAAAGGCATCCGCCACGTTGGCGCGTAGAGCGCTCCAGGGAATGATTCGCGACTATTGGGGCGTCAGCAAAAACACGTTGGCCAACGAACTGAAGGAAATCGAGACCAAGTGCGACGCTGATGTTTATCAAGCGATGATGGCCGTTAAGAGCGTTGGCAATATCGGCGCACACCCTGAGCGAGATATCAGTGTGATCATCGATATTGAGCCGGGCGAAGCAAAGCAGCTGCTTGATTTGGTCCACCTACTAGACCAAGAGTGGTATGTCGCTAGAGCGCACAAGCGAGCGCGGCTTGCAAGCATGACGGCGCTTGGGCAAGTCAAGTCCGCGGAACAAAAACAGGCTGGTTCGGCGCCCGCCGCGGCCGCGCCCTCAGCGCCGAAGATTTAGCGCCGCGGCGAGACCCGGTCACCAATTCGCGCGCGGACGTAGTGCTCGGTCATTTCCCGGTTTCGATGCCCAAGCAGCTTCTGCGAGTGCGCCAGGTCGCCCGTGTCGGTCGTGGCCCGATTCCTTGAAGCCCTTCACGCCCTGGCAGGGGTTCGTGGCGTCGGTGTAGTCCCACCCCTGGCCTTGTTGAAAAGATGGCTCAGAAGGGCCTTCTCGCGGTTCGCACGGGCCTTGGCCTGCTGACCGCGCTTGTCCATGTAGCCGCGCACGTGGTGGGGCTTGATCGCATCGATCTGCATACGGCCGAACACGGCCCGTATCGGCACCCTGCCGCCGGCCCACAACTTCGTCAACAGTCGCACCGGCGGCCTTCCAGCGCCTCGTGCGCGCCACTACGCCGCCATCACTGATCCAGCAAAACTGGGCCAGTTGCGGCGCTCGCGCGCAATCGCAATAAACAAGAAAAAAGACCCGGCACTTCGCCGGGTCCGACACGCCATCGCCGTCGGCGACAGACAGTGGCTTGCTCAGCGAACCTTCCCCGACTTCCACGCATTCAGCAGCGTGTCGTAGGCAATCGTTTCGCCCTTGGGTTTCTCATTGGCGAGCTTCTTCCACGGTGCGCTCTTGTCGGACAGCCACTTGCCCGGGTCTTCCTTCTTGTTGAGCTTGGGCGCGCAGCGGGCCATGCCGGCGCGCTCCAGGCGGCTCATGACCTGGTCCATCTCCTCGGCCAGGTTGTCCATGGCGGCCTGCGGGGTCTTCTCACCCGTCACGGCGACGGCGACGTTCTTCCACCAGAGCTGCGCGAGCTTGGGGTAGTCGGGCACGTTGGTGCCGGTCGGTGTCCATGCGACGCGGGCCGGGCTGCGATAGAACTCCACCAGGCCGCCGAGCTTCGGAGCCAGGTCGGTCATCGCGCTGCTGCGGATGTCGGACTCGCGAATGGGCGTCAGGCCCACGATGGTCTTCTTCAGCGAAACGGTCTTGGCGGTCACGAACTGCGCGTACAGCCAGGCGGCGGCGGTCTTGTTGGCGTCGTGCGCCTCGAAGAAGGTCCATGAGCCCACGTCCTGGTAGCCGTTCTGCATGCCCTGCTTCCAGTACGGGCCGTTCGGGCCCGGGGCCATGCGCCACTTCGGCGTGCCGTCGGCGTTGACCACGGGCAGGCCGGGCTTGGTCATGTCGGCGGTGAAGGCGGTGTACCAGAAGATCTGCTGGGCGATCTGGCCCTGGGCCGGCACGGGGCCGGCCTCGCCGAAGGTCATGCCGGTGGCTTCCTTCGGGGCGTACTTCTTCATCCAGTCGACGTACTTGGTGAGTGCGTAGACGGCCGCGGGCGAATTGGTGGCGCCGCCGCGCGACACGCTGGCGCCGAGCGGCGTGCAGCCGTCGGGTGAGGCGCGGATGCCCCACTCGTCGACCGGCTTGCCGTTGGGGATGCCGATGTCGGCGGTGCCGGCCATCGACAGCCACGCATCGGTGAAGCGCCAGCCGAGCGACGGGTCCTTCTTGCCGTAGTCCATGTGGCCGTAGATGGGCTTGCCGTCGATGGTCTTCACGTCGTTGGAGAAGAAGTCGGCGATGTCCTCGTAGGCGCTCCAGTTCAGCGGCACGCCCAGCTCGTAGCCGTATTTGGCCTTGAACTTCTGCTTCAGGTCCGGCTTGGCGAACAGGTCGGCGCGGAACCAGTACAGGTTGGCGAACTGCTGGTCGGGCAGCTGGTAGAGCTTCTTGTCGGGGCCGGTGGTGAAGCTGGTGCCGATGAAGTCGGCCAGGTCCAGCCCCGGGTTCGTCCACTCCTTGCCCTTGCCGGCCATGTAGTCGGTCAGGCTCATGATCTTGCCGTACCGGTAGTGGGTGCCGATCAGGTCGGAGTCGGAGATCCAGCCGTCGTAGATTGACTTGCCCGACTGCATGGAGGTCTGCAGCTTCTCGACGACGTCGCCCTCCTGGATCAGGTCGTGCTTGACCTTGATGCCGGTGATCTCCTCGAAGGCCTTCGCGAGCGTCTTGGATTCGTACTCGTGCGTGGTGATGGTTTCGGACACCACTGAGATCTCCTTCACGCCTTTGGCCTGCAGCTTCTTGGCAGCGTCGATGAACCACTTCATCTCACCAGCCTGCTGCTGCTTGCTCAGCGTGGAGGGCTGGAACTCGCTGTCGATCCACTTCTTGGCTTCGGCCTCGCCGGCCCATGCGCCCTGACCCACAGCCAGAGCAGCAGCGGCAAAGGCCACGGCATTCAAGCGCAATTTCATGTCTGTCTCCTGAGATGGCTTCCCATTGCTTGCACTGGCACGCCGGTCGGGAAGAGATGGCCGGCCGCCTTCTTGAAAAAACTGCGTCGCTTCAGAGGGTGAGAGGGCATCCGGCGTGGCCGAGATGGCTTCCCAAAGCGCCCTGGTCTAGGCGCAAAGCACAGCCGTAGCTCGGGCTACGGCGAGCATTTGCAACGACGAGCAGGGTGGTTTGGGGAGTCAAAGCGGGCATGCTGGATGTCCTCTCACCCTCTTAGCCCTTGCGCATGATCAGCGCGAGCAGCGCCATGGAGATCACGAAGCTGATCCAGATGGACGGCTCATCCACGAGGCCGAACCACGTGACCATCTTCTCGCTCAAGGCCACGAAGGCCAGGTTGACCCAGGCCGCCGCCAGCAGGCCGATGAACAGGCGGTCCCCGCGGGTCGTCTCCAGCGGCAGCCAGCCGCGGCGGCTGGTGGTGGGCGACTTCAGCTCCCAGACCGTCATGCCGATCAGCATCAGCACGATGCTGCAGAAGAACACCGCCACCGGCAGCGTCCAGGCCATCCACTCGAACATGCTTGTCTCCTTTCGGTCGATCGCCGGGCGCTAGACGCGGCCCATCGCGAAACCCTTGGCGATGTAGTGCCGCACGAACCAGATGACGATCGCGCCGGGCACGATGGTCAGCACGCCGGCGGCGGCGAGCACGCCCCAGTCCATGCCGGAGGCACTGACCGTGCGCGTCATCGTCGCCACGATGGGCTTGGCGTTCACGCTCGTGAGCGTGCGCGCCATCAGCAGTTCCACCCAGCTGAACATGAAGCAGAAGAACGCCGCCACGCCCACGCCGGCCTTGATGAGCGGGACGAAGATGGTCAGGAAGAAGCGCGGGAAGGAGTAGCCGTCGATGTAGGCCGTCTCGTCGATCTCGCGCGGGATGCCGCTCATGAAGCCTTCCAGGATCCAGACCGCCAGCGGCACGTTGAACAGCAGGTGCGCGAGCGCCACGGCGATGTGCGTATCCATCATCCCCAGCGTGGTGTAGAGCTGGAAGAAGGGCAGCAGGAAGACGGCCGGCGGCGTCATCCGGTTGGTCAAAAGCCAGAAGAAAACGTGCTTGTCACCGAGGAAGCTGTAGCGGCTGAACGCGTAGGCCGCCGGCAGGGCCACCAGCAGCGAGATCACCGTGTTGATGGCCACGTAGATCAGCGAGTTGATGTAGCCGGAGTACCAGCTCTCGTCGGTGAAGATGGTCTTGTAGTGTTCCCAGGTGAAGTGCTGCGGCCAGAGGCTGAAGCTGGACAGGATCTCCGTGTTCGTCTTGAACGACATGTTGACCATCCAGTACACCGGCAGGATGGCAAACAGCAGGTAGGCGATCAGGAAGATCGTGCGCTTCTTGAAGCGGCGCTCATCCATGGGCCACCTCCTTCGACTGCGTGCCCACGCGCTGCATCCAGTTGTAGAGGATGAAGCACAGCAGCAGGATGATGAGGAAGTAGATCAACGAGAAGGCCGCGGCAGGGCCGAGGTCGAACTGGCCCACGGCCTTCTGCGTCAGGTACTGCGACAGGAAGGTCGTCGCGTTGCCCGGGCCCCCACCGGTCAGCACGAAGGGCTCGGTGTAGATCATGAAGCTGTCCATGAAGCGCAGCAGCACGGCGATCATCAGCACGCCGCGCAGCTTGGGCAGCTGGATGAAGCGGAAGACGGACAGCTTGCTGGCGCCGTCGATGCGCGCGGCCTGGTAGTAGGCGTCAGGGATGGCGCGCAGGCCGGCGAAGCAAAGCAGGGCGACCAGCGGCGTCCAGTGCCACACGTCCATCACGAGCACCGTCAGCCAGGCGTCGGTCGCATTGCCGGTGTAGCTGTAGTCGATGCCGAGCTTGGCGAGCGCGGCGCCCATCAGGCCGATGTCGGTGCGGCCGTAGATCTGCCAGATGGTGCCGACCACGTTCCACGGGATCAGCAACGAGATGGCCACAAGCACCAGCACCGCGGAAGACTTCCACCCCTGGGCCGGCATCGAGAGCGCGAGGCAGATGCCCAGCGGAATCTCAACCAGCAGCACCGAAAGCGAGAACCCCACCTGGCGCAGCAGTGCGCCCTGCAAGTCCTCGTCGCGCATCACCGCCTTGAACCACTCGGTGCCGACGAACACGCGGCGCTCGGGGGAGATGATGTCCTGCACCGAGTAGTTCACGACCGTCATCAGCGGCAGGATGGCGGAGAACGCCACGCACAGGATGACCGGCAGGATCAGCAGCCATGCCTTCTGATTGACCGGCTTCATGCCATCAACTCCTCGTCCTTGTAATAGCAGGTGTGGCCGCCCTTCACGCTGAACCACGCGGTCTCGCCGACGGCGGCCGGCGTGATGTCGGGGCTGAGGCGCGCGCGGATCACGCTGTCGCCGGCCTTGGCGGTGACGAGCCAGTAGGTGCCCACGTCCTGCCGCTGCGTGACGACGGCCTGCAATGCGCCGGTCGCATCAGGTGCTGCCAGCGTCACGTACTCGGGCCGCACGCCCAGCGTCGTCGCGCCGGCGGGGGCACCGGGCAGGACGTCGGCGGGCAGGAAGTTCATCCCTGGCGAGCCGATGAAATGCCCGACGAAGGTGTGCTGCGGGCGCTCGAAGAGCTGGCCGGCCGTGCCGATCTGCACCGCGCGGCCGCGCGTCATCACCACCACTTCCTCTGCAAAGGTCAGGGCTTCGACCTGGTCGTGGGTCACGTAGATCAGCGTCAGCTTGAGCTCCTTGTGGATCTGCTTGAGCTTGCGGCGCAGCTGCCACTTGAGGTGCGGGTCGATGACGGTGAGAGGCTCGTCGAAGAGCACGGCGCTCACGTCCTCGCGCACCAGGCCGCGGCCAAGCGAGATCTTCTGCTTGGCGTCGGCCGCGAGGCCCGCGGCGCGGGTGTCGAGCTGGCCGCTCAGCTCCAGCATCTCGGCGATGACGCCCACGCGCTGCTTGATCCTGTCGCGTGGCACGCCGCGGTTCTTCAGCGGGAATGCCAGGTTCTCGGCCACCGTCATCGTGTCGTAGATGACGGGGAACTGGAACACCTGGGCGATGTTGCGCTGCTGCGGCGTCTGCCGCGTCACGTTGATGCCGTCGAACTGCACCGTGCCCTGCGACGGCGTGACGAGGCCGGAGATGATGTTGAGCAGCGTCGTCTTGCCGCAGCCCGAGGGGCCGAGCAGCGCATACGCGCCGCCATCGCGGAAGACCATCTTCAGCGGCAGCAGCGCGTAGTCTTCGTCCTGCTGGGGGTTGGGGCGGTAGGCGTGAGCCAGGTCGAGTTCGATGCGGGCCATCAGGTCAGCTCCTTGCTCGGCGCCACCAGCAGCTCGCCGCTGGCGTCGAACACGTACACCTGGCCAGGGCTCAGGTACAGCGTGAGGCTGGCGCCCAAATCGAAGAAGTGCACGCCGGTCAGTTGGGCAACCAGTTCTCCCACCGGGGTCTCCACGTGCACGAAGGTGTCGGAGCCCGAGATTTCCGCCAGCTCCACCGTGCCGGGGAGGGCCACGTCGCCCGGGCGGCTTTGCAGGTGCAGCGCGCTTGCGCGCACGCCGAGGGTCAGCGCGGCGCTGCGGGTGGCGGGCAGGGGAGTCGTGACCTGCACACCCGCCGGCAGGCTCACCCCCGACGGGGTGGCGTTGCCGGCGATGAGATTCATCGGCGGGTCGCTGAAGGCGCGCGCGACGCGGATCGACCGCGGCCTGTGGAACACCTCGGCCGTGGGCCCGTACTGGAGCACTTCGCCGGCCTCCATCACGGCGGTGTAGCCGCCGAGCAGCAAGGCTTCGGTGGGCTCGGTGGTGGCGTAGACCACGGTGGAGTCGCCCACGGCGAAGAGCTGCGTGAGCTCGTCGCGCAGTTCCTCGCGCAGCTTGTAGTCCAGGTTCACCAGGGGCTCGTCGAGCAGCATCAAGGGCGCGGCCTTGGCAAGGGCGCGGGCCAGCGCCACGCGCTGTTGCTGGCCGCCCGAAAGCTCTGCGGGCAGGCGCGAGAGAAAGGGCTCGATGTGCAACTTGGCGGCCAGTTCCTGCACGCGGCCGGCGATGTTCTTCTCGCGGCGCAGCTTGAGCGGCGAGGCGATGTTGTCATACACGCTCATCGACGGGTAGTTGATGAACTGCTGGTACACCATGGCGACGTTGCGCTCTCGCACCGGCATGCCGGTCACGTCCCTGCGGTCCACGTGGACCTGGCCGTGCGTGGGCTTGTCCAGCCCCGCCATCAAGCGCATCAGGGTCGTCTTGCCCGCTTGGGTGGCTCCCAGCAGCACCGTGACTGCGCCCGGCGCGAGCTTCAGGTCCAGTGGATAGAGATGGGTCTCGGGGCCCACCACCTTGCCGACCCGCTCCAGCGTCAACTCCATGTCGTCGTCCTCACGCTGTCTCCAATGCTTGTCGTTGTCGTCGTCGTTTCACCCGGCCAGCGCGTCGCCCACCAGCGGGCGACGTCCCGGCGTTGTGCTTCGCTCATGTGCAACCCGAGCTTGGTGCGGCGCCACAGCACGTCGTCGGGCGTGCGTGCCCATTCGTGGTCGTGCAGGTAGACGAGCTCGCCCTCGTGCAGGCCCGGTGCGATCTCTTCACCCAGGCCTTCGGCCCCAAGAACCCGGTCGATGCGAGCGCCATAGCAACGAGCCAGCCGATGGCGCAGTTTGACCGGCAGCGCCGGGTGCCGCTCCCCTAGCTTCTGTTCGAAACGGGCGAAGTCGACATCCGGCCGCGTGGCCGGGCCGATCCAGGCACTCAGGTCGCCACCGGGCAGCCAGGTGCCTGCGGTCCATGCGGCCGTCTTCAAGCCCAGGCCTTTGCAAAGCCCGTCCGCCGCGTCTTCGGCCAGCTTGCGGAAGGTTGTGATCTTGCCGCCCCACACGGTCAGCAAGGGCGGGCCGTCGGTGTCCAGCTCGAGCAGGTAGTCACGGGTCACGGCCGAGGGATCTTCGGCGTCGTCCTCGATCAGCGGACGCACGCCGGAGTAGCTCCACACCACATCGCCCGGCGCCACCGGCTTGACCATGTAGCGGCTCGCCTGTTCGCAGAGGTAGCGGGTCTCGTCGTCGTCGATCTTCGCGTCGCCGGCCGGGCCCTTGTGCTCGACGTCGGTGGTGCCGATGAGCGTGTAGTCGCCCTCGTAGGGAATGATGAAGATGACGCGCTTGTCGGCGCCCTGCAGCGCGTAGGCGTGGTCGTGGTCGAACAGCTTGGGCACGACGATGTGGCTGCCCTTGACCAGCCGCAGGGGCTTGATCTTCGATGCCTGCGCGTGAGCGTGCTCCTTCAGGAACTGCGCCGCCCAAGGCCCCGCCGCGTTGACGAGGGCGCGGGCGCGCACGAGGCGGACGGTGCCCGTGGCGCCCTGGAGGGTGACCTGCCAATGGGTGCTGTCGCGCTGGGCGTCGATGCAGCGCCAACCCGGCAACACCTGGGCCCCCCGCTCGGCGGCGTCCAGTGCGTTGAGCACCACCAGCCGGGCGTCGTCGGTCCAACCGTCGGAGTACAGGAAGGCACGGGAATAGCGCGGGTTCAACGGGGCGCCCAATGTGTGCCCGCGCAGGCGGATGGTGCGTGAGCCGGGCAGGAACTCGCGTCGCGCGAGGTGGTCGTAGAGGAACAGGCCGATGCGCATCATCCACACCGGGCGCATGCTTGGGTCGTGTGGCACCACCAGCCGCAGCGGACGCATGATGTGCGGGGCGCTGCGCAGCAGCACCTCGCGCTCGGCCAACGCCTTGCGCACCAGCAGGAAGTCGTAGTACTCCAGGTACCGGATGCCGCCGTGGATCATCTTGGTGGATGCCGACGACGTATGGGCGGCCAGGTCGTCCTTCTCGCAAAGCACCACCGACAGGCCGCGCCCGGCCAGGTCGCGCGCGATGCCGGCACCATTGATGCCACCGCCCACGATGAGCACGTCGCACGCTTGCGCTGCACTCGGGTGGGCGGGAGATGCGGCCGGTTGTGTCACGCCCGTCGGGGAGTCGTTCAAGCTGTCTCCGATCTTCGTGTGGTCGCCGAGCAATGCGCGCCGGCAGGTTCGCTTTTGTTCGTATTGGTTCGAAGTTTTTCTTTTTAAGTCACAAGCGAACGCTGCGCAAGAGCAAATCCACCCCTATGGAACATCTCCGCGCGCCTTTACGCTGGCCCCCCAAGCTTGAACCCTGCCTTGCGCGCATGATCCCCAACCCTCGACAAGCCCTGCTGATCCAGGAGGTGCGCAATCGCGGCGCGGTCTCGGTGGAGGCCTTGGCCGAACAGTTCGGCGTGACGCTGCAAACGGTGCGTCGCGACGTGAAGCAGCTCGCCGCCGCGGGCCTGCTCGCGCGCTTTCACGGCGGCGTGCGCATGCCCACCTCGACGACCGAGAACATCGCGTACCGGCAGCGCCAGCAGCTCAACGAGCACAGCAAGCAGCGCATCGCGCGGGCCATCGCGGCGGTCGTGCCGCAAGACTGCTCGCTGATCATCAACATCGGCACGACGGCCGAGGCGGTTGCGCGCGAGCTGATGAACCACAAGGGCCTGCGCGTCATCACCAACAACCTCAATGTCGCCGCCATCCTGAGCGACAACCCCGCCTGCGAGGTCATCGTGGCGGGTGGCGTGGTGCGGTCCCGCGACCGGGGCATCGTCGGCGAAGCCACGGTGGACTTCATCAGCCAGTTCAAGGTGGACATCGGGCTGATCGGCATTTCCGGCATCGAGGACGACGGCACCTTGCGCGACTTCGACTATCGCGAGGTCAAGGTGGCGCGGGCGATCATCGAGCACTCGCGGCAGGTGTGGCTGGCGGCCGATCATTCGAAGTTCAACCGGCCGGCCATGGTCAAGCTGGCCAGGCTCGACGAGGTCGACATGCTGTTCACCGACCAGGTGCCGCCAGCGCCGTTTCCAGCCCTGCTGGCGGAAGCGGGGGTGCAGTGCGAGGTGGCGCCTTGAGATGGAGCTCAAAGGCAAACCAAATAGGCACGCAGGCACAGAGGCAAGGCATGAAGGCTGCTTCGCGGTGCCTCTGTGCCCCTGTGTCAGCGCCGCGAACTCCAAGGCGTCACAGAAACTCAGGTTTCATCTTGGACGCCTCGTCCGCGAGCTTGGTCAACCGGGTAGCCTGTCCCACGACGAAATCACGGAGTTGGCCTGCAAAGGCGCGCTCACTGTCGTCGATGTAGTCGTCCGCCAAGGCCTGTGCCAGCGCGTGTTCCACCGCCAGTTTGGCCAGCCGTGCGGCCTCGCGTTTCAGTAGCTTCCTGTCGACCCCGCATCGCTGCGCAAAGTCGGCCAGCTGAAACGCTCCTACCTCTTCCAGCGAGAAGGCATCGCCCCAGGCCATGGACAACTGGTGGTCGATGCCTGCGTACTGAACCACACTGACCAGGTCATACCAGGGCGCCGGGTCCAGCCCCTCGCGTCGCACGAAGAACGAGAAGTTCTTGCCGTGCGCGTCGCAGTTGCCGATCAGGAATTGGAACAGGGCCCACCTCAGCAGGGTCATGCGTGCCACGGCCTTGTTGACGGTCTGCTCCACGCGTTCGAACAGCATTTGGAAACTCACGCCCTCCCGGATGTTGCGGACGTGCGCGCCACTCCCCAGGTTCCGCTCGTACTTGAAGCTCTCGGGCAGGTCCGAGGCCTGACAGGCGTCGATGATGTGCAGGCGCCGCACGGTGGGCTCGTTGGCGCCATGCGCGGCACCGTCTCCGGCGCCTTGCACGACAACCCGGTCGAAGCGGCGGACGACGAGTACCGGCCGTGGTGTCCGATAGATGCCGACCTCCGCGACGGGCAGCTTCATGCGCCGCGCCAATGACATGCAGAAGTGTTCGTTGACGACGAGATGCGGTGTCACACCACGCGCGGGGTCGGGCTTGAGGATGTGAGTCGATGCCAGGGGCGGCTCGACCAGGAACAGACGTCCTGCGTCGCTCAGCGGGCGGTCCAGGTAGACCATCAACTTGTCCTGCACGCCCGCGATGGACATGCGGACCTTGCCATCCCAGACGGCCAGCGGAATCTGGTCGCGCTCGGCAATTCGTTGGTCCAGTTCTTCGCGGGTCACCTCACGCGGCGGTTTGGCGGCGGCGGCCGGCGGCACGTCATCCGAGCGCCAGAATCGGAACGCCCCGGTGGTCTCGGTCCCAAGTGCGCTGATGAGGGCGTAGATGTTCGACTTGGAGACACGATAGGTCGTGGCCGTGACGTCGAGCGCGCGGCCCTCGGGCAACAGGTTCTCCACGAAGCGCTTCACGGCACCGACGGCATAGCCGTCGGCCGGGGGTTGGAAGGGCAGCGCAGGCGACAGGGGAAACGCTCCCGGCGCCGCGACCCAGTTCGCTTCGTAGTCCAGCGACCACCGGTCGTTCAGGGCCTCATAGCCCAGCGTCGCGACCTTCTGGCCGTCGGCCCAGAGGTTGAGCGCATGCGGGGCAACAGGGGCGTCGGCGGCCGAGTTCATGGCTGCTCCGCAGGCTCGACGCCGGGACGCGAGACGGACTGCATCGTTGGGTGGTCCTTGGGGCCGAGCACGAGGGCGAGCCCCAGGCTGTCCAACACCGCCAGCAGCTTGTCCAGTCGCACGGAGCCCTTGCCGTTCTCGAGGCGGGAGAGCAGGTCGACGGAGACGCCGCTCAAAGAGGCCGCATCGTCGATGCGCAGCGACTGTGCCCGGCGACGGGCTCGGATGGCCGGGCCGAGGGCGCCGGCATCCACGACGCGCAGGAGTTCGGGTGGCGGGGCGGTAGGGTTGGAAGTCATTTCGGAATTCCCGGGATGAGGCGCTCCAGACGATGCCGGAAGGCTGAATTTCTTGAATTCCGAAATCATGCCACAGCTGTGGCTTTACAACTTAAAATTCATTAAATTCCGAAACTGTCTCGCTATCTTCGGTCCTGCCAGCTTGATGCCTTAAATTCCGAAACGAGTTTGCCCGCCATGCGACAGCACAAGGGCGAGCTCACCGCGCGCATCAAGTGGCCCAAGCCGGCCGGTCGTGGGTAGATGACCCCGCCCCGGTTTCGTCCTGCTGCGCCCGGCGTCAGGCCCCGCGCATTGCCCGCTTCGCCGACAGCGCCATGAAGACGGCGAACACGACGACGACGACCAGGCCGGCGGTCAGCGACGAATGCTCGGCGATCAACCCGATCAGCGGCGGGCCGGCCATCATGCCGAGGTAGCCGACGCCAGACACCGCCGCGATGCCGTGGGCCGAAGACACGCCGGGCACTTGCGACGCCGCGCTGAAGATCACCGGTACGACGTTGGACAGGCCCAGCCCCACCAGCGCGAAACCGATCAGCGCCACGACGGGCGAGGGCAGGGCCAACGCCAGCGCCATGCCGGCGGCGCCGAGTACGCCGCTGGCCCGCATCAGCTTCGTGCCCGACATGCGCGCTCGCACCCAGTCGCCGCCGAACCGGCCCACGGCCATCGCGCCGCTGAAGCTGGCGTAGGCGAGGGCCGCGGTGCTGGGCTCGCTGCCGCGCTCCTGCTTCATGAAGAGCACGCTCCAGTCGTACATCGCGCCCTCGGCGATCAAGCCCATGGACGCCAGCACGCCCAGCAGCAGCAGCGGGCCACGCGGAATGCTCAGCGGTCGCTTTTCGTCGGCCGCACCGGGCTCGACGGGCAGCATCGCGCGGCTGGCCACCAGCGCGCAGACGGCACCCAGGCCGGTGGCCACGAAGAGATGGCCCTGCGGCGTGAGGCCCAGCGCCGGCGCGACGCTGCCCAGGCCCGCGCCTGCCATGCCGCCGAGGCTGAACATGCCGTGGAAGCCGCTCATCAGCGGCCGCTTGGACAGGCGCTCGATCTCGGTCGCCTCGACGTTGACCGACACATCGAGCAGGCTGCCCGTGATGCCGAAGCCGAGCATGACGACGAGCAGCGCCGCATAGGACGAGAACGCCAGCAGGCAGGCGACGCTGGCGCAACACAGCACGCCCATGGTGGCAGCCACGGCGCTGGGGCCGAAGCGGCCGACGATGCGGCCCGCCTGGGCCAGGGCCAGCAGCGCGCCGACGCCGCCGGCCAGCATGGCCAGTGCCAGGGTTTGCTCGCCCAGCCCGTAATGGGCCTTGACGGTGGGCACATGCACGCCCCACGTGGCGAACATCACGCCCAGCACGAAGAACTGCGTGCGCAGGGCCCACGAGGCGCCGGTCAGGGAGACCGTCACTTGGCCGAGGCAGTCACGCGGCTGAAGAAGTCGTAGACGCCCTGGTCGCCCATCTTGCGGGCGTCGGCCAGCTCGCCGCCTTCGGTGGCGTAGATCAGCTTGCCTTGCGGCGACAGCACGGCGACGGCGGGGATGCCTTTCTTCAGTGGCACGCGATAGCTCTCGGCAATGTCGACATTGCGGTCGAAGCGGCCGACGTCGACCTTGACGACCTTGAAGCTCTTGGCGATCAGCGGCGCGCTCGGGCCGTGCTTGAAGCTGTTGTCCAGCATGCGGCAGTCGCCGCACCAGTTGGCTCCGAAGACGACGAGGACGGGCAGCTTGGCCTTCTCGGCCTCGGCCAATGTGGTGCGGATCGCGGCCTTGGCGTCGACGCCTTCGTCGTAGATGGCCGGCGGGCCGCCAGCGGTGGCGCAAAGGCTGGTGGCAACGAGGAGGGCGGTGGTCAGGAAACGCATGGCGGTGGGAGCGGCATTGGTTCGTGCAGCGCAGTATGGGTCAGAAAATTGGAAGCGATTCCAGCAGGGTCTAGCGTGAGGCCTGCTCGAAGAAGCGCCAGATCACGTCGTTGGCGTCCAGCGCCTGCGAGGCCGCCCCTTTGCCGCGGCGCACGCTGGGCGCGCCAGGCCAGGAATGGCCGCCGGTCTCGGTGACGCAGAGCTGCACGCTGACGCCGCCGCTGCAGCCGCTGTAGGTCTCGCAGGTGGCGCCGGGCTTGTCGAGCACGCGCTGCGGCGGCACCGCGCAGTGGTCGCGCTGCACCCAGCGCGAGATCGTCTCGGGCACGGAGATGAAGCTCATGACCTTGCTCTCGTCGCGGAAGGCGCCTTGGCCGGCGCCGCCGTTGAAGAGCACATGGTCATCATCCTTGGCGTGGATGTGCAGCACGGCGATGGGCTTGCTCGGCGCGCAGCTGGCGGTGGCATCGGTGCCGGCGACCGAAGCGACGGCGCGGAACACATCGGCGGCCTCGCAGGCCAGGCGGTGGCTGAGCATGCCGCCGTTGGACATGCCGGTGGCGAAGACGCGGCTGGCGTCGATGCTGTATTTGTCCTTGATCGCCATGACGGTGGCGCGGACGAAGGCGACGTCGTCCACATTGCGGTCGCGCGCGTCGCCGCAGCAGCCGCCGGCGTTCCAGGTGGCGAACTTCCCACCCGGCAGCTTGCTGTAGCCATTGGGGAAGGCGACGACGAAGCCGGCCTGGTCGGCCTTCTTCTGCAAGCCGTATTTCTCGTCGTCGGCCATGTACCCGGCATGGCCGCCGCCGCCGTGGAAGGCCAGCACCAGCGGCGCGGGGCGGCTGGCGTCATAACCCGTCGGCAGATGGACCAGCACCTTGCGGCCCTGCACCTGCAGCTCCTGCAAGCCGCCCGTCTCGGCCGTGCCGCGTTCGGCGCGGCGCTCCTCGATGCGGGCCTTGATGCGTTCTCGCAGCGTCCCTTGGGCCTGCGCCGTTGGCAGCAGCGCCAGCAGGACAAGGGCAAGCGCCAGCCCGCGCATGGGGTCAGCCTCCGCCGCCCAAGGCACGGTACAGCGCCACCAGGTTCTGCGCGCGCTGGCTTTGCACCTGCACTAGGGTCTGCTGGGCCGCGAACAGCGAGCGCTGTGCGTCCAACCGGTCCAGGGCGCTGGAGACACCGGCCGTGTAGCGCTGCTCGGCCGCGTTCAGGCGGCGAGTCTCGGCTTCCACCTGGGCCGCCAGTGCGGCGCGCTGTTCGGCCAGCGTGGCGCGGCCCGCGAGGCTGTCGGCGACCTCGCGGAAGGCGGTCTGGATGGCCTTCTCGTACTGGGCCAGCGCAATGTCCCGCGACGCTCGTGCTCCGGCCAGGTTGGCGCGGTTGCGGCCGGCGTCGAAGAGGGGCTGGATCAGCTGCGGCGCAAAGCTCCAGGCCGAGTTCTTGAACAGGTCGGACAGATGGCCGCTGGCCGTGCCGACGCTGCCGGTCAGCGTGATGCGCGGCCAGAAGGCGGCGCGGGCGGCATCGATGTTGGCGTCCGTTGCGCCGAGCTGGAACTCGGCCTGGCGGATGTCGGGCCGGCGTGTCAGCACCTCGCTGGGCACCCCGGCGGGCAACTCGGCCAGGGGCTCGAAGTCCGCCAGGTCGCCGGTGGGCGCGGGCAGGTCGGCCGGCAGCGGGCCGCCGATCAGCAGGGCCAGCGCGTTCTCGTCCAGCGCGCGCTGGCGTTGGGCCTGGGCCAGCACGGCGCGGGCCGCCTGCCAGGAGGACTCGGCCGAGCGCAGGTCCAGCTCGCCTGACACGCCGCCTTCGAAGCGCTGGCGGGTCAGCGACAGCGACTGCTCGCGCGTGGCGAGGGCGTCGCGCGTGATCTTGAGCAGGGCCTCGTCGGCCTGCAGCGCGATCTCGGCATTGGCGACGCTCGCCACCAGCGCCGTGCGCACCGCCTGCTGGTTGGACTGTGCCGCCAGCACCTGCGCGGCGGCCGCGGCGCTCAGGCCACGCAGGCGGCCGAACAGGTCCAGCTCATAGGCCGAGACCTGCAGGCCGGCCTGGTAGACGCTGTTGATGCCGCCAGCCGCCGTCGGCGTGCGCGAGCCGCTGATGCCGGCGTTGACGGTGGGCCATAGGTCGGCATCGCGCGCCGAAGCGGTGGCGCGGGCGCTCTCGATGTTGAGCACCGCGACGCGCAGGTCGCGGTTGTTGGCCAGGGCCAGCGGGATCAGCTTTTGCAGCCGCGCGCCCTTGAAGGCCTGGGCCCAGAGCAACTCGGTGGCGGCCGTCGCGCCAGGGCCACCGGCTTGCGGAAAGGCTTGCGGCACGGCTGCGGCCGCGGCTTCCGAGGCAACCGGGCGCTTGGGCTCGGGGCCGGCGCAGGCGGCCAGCAGCGCCGCGAGGGCGATCAGCGAGAGAGACGTCTTCATGCCTGGCCTCCCGTGTCGTCTTCCGCCTCGTGGGCATCGCGCTTGCGCTGCCGCTCGCTGCCCGGGAAGAAGCGGCGCACGACGACGAAGAACACCGGCACGAAGAACACGGCCAGCGCCGTGGCCGTCAACATGCCGCCCAGCACGCCGGTGCCGATGGCACGCTGGCTGGCCGAGCCCGCGCCGCTGGCGAGCACCAGCGGCAGCACGCCCAGCATGAAGGCCAGCGAGGTCATGATGATGGGGCGAAAGCGCAGGTGGGCCGCTTCGCGCACCGCGTCGAACACGCTCTTGCCGTGGGCCTGCAGGTCCTTGGCGAACTCGATGATCAGCACCGCGTTCTTGGCCGACAGGCCGATGATGGTGATCATGCCGACCTTGAAGTAGACGTCGTTCTCCAGCCCCCGGAAGGTCGCGCCCAGCACCACGCCGAGCACGCCCAGCGGCACCACGAGGACGACGGCGAGCGGGATGCTCCAGCTCTCGTACAGCGCGGCCAGGCACAGGAACACGGCCAGCAGCGAGAAGCCGAACAGGATGAAGGCGGTGGAGCCCGAGAGCTTTTCCTCGCGCGACTGGCCGGTCCACTCGTAGCCGAAGCCGTCGGGCAGGGTGGCCGCGATCTTCTCCATCTCGGCGATGGCCACGCCCGTGGACACGCCCTTGGCCGGCTCGCCCAGGATGCGCATGGCCGAGTAGCCGTTGTAGCGCACGGTCTGCATGGCGCCGGTGACCCACTTGCTGGTCGAGAAGGCGCTCAGAGGCACCGGCTGGCCGGCGCTGTTGAGCACGTTGAGCCGAGCGAGGTCCTCGGGCTGCATGCGCGCGGGCGCATCGGCCTGCACGATGACGCGCTGCAGGCGGCCGGTGTTGGGGAAGTCGTTCACGTAGGTGGACCCCAGCGACGTGCCCAGCACCGCGTTGACGGCGCCAATGTTCACGCCCAGCGCCTGCGCACGGTCGCGGTCGATGCTGAGCTCCAGCTGCGCGGCGTCCTCCAGGCCGTCGGGGCGCACGGCGTTCAGCAGCGGGTTTTTGGCCGCTGAGGCGAGGAGCTGGTTGCGTGCGGCCAGCAGCTCGGCGCGCGTGTGGCCGCTGCGGTCCTGCAGGCGGAAGGCGAAGCCGTTGGCCCGACCCAGATCGCGAATGGGCGGTGGGCTGGTGGGGAAGATGATGGCGTCGCGCACCTTGCTCAGCGCCCCGAAGGCGCGGGCGGCCAGGCCTTGCGCGGAGTGCTCGGCGCCGTGGCGCTCGTCCCAGGGCTTGAGCGTGACGAAGGCCAGGCCTGCGTTCTGCCCCGCGCCCGAGAAGCTGAAGCCGACGACGCCGACCATGCTCTCCACCTCGGGCTGCTTGAGCATGTAGTCCTCGACCTGCTTCACGACATTCAGCGTGCGGGCTTGGGTGGCGCCCGGCGGCAGCTGGATGTTGACGAGGATGTTGCCCTGGTCTTCATTGGGCACGAAGGAGGTGGGCAGCTTCTGGAACACCAGCACGGCCGCCGCGATGACGGCCGCGTAGACCACAGCCATGCGCGCGCCGCGGTAGATGAACTTGGACACCCAGCCCTCGTAGCCCTTGGCCGTGCGCGAGAAGCCGCGGTTGAACCAGCCGAAGAAGCCGCGCTTCTCCAGGTGATGGCCGGCCTCCACGGGCTTGAGCAGCGTGGCGCACAGCGCCGGCGTCAGCGACAGCGCCAGGAAGGCCGAGAAGGCGATGGAGCTGACCATCACCGCCGAGAACTGGCGGTAGATGTTGCCGATGGAGCCCGAGAAGAAGGCCAGCGGCACGAACACCGAGATCAGCACCACGGTCACGCCGACGATGGCGCCGGAGATCTGCCCCATGGCTTTGCGCGTGGCCTTGAGGGGCGACAGCCCCTCCTCGCTCATGACGCGCTCGACGTTCTCCACCACGACGATGGCGTCGTCCACCACGATGCCGATGACCAGCACCATGCCGAACATCGTCAGCACGTTGATGGAGAAGCCCAGGGCCAGCAGCGTGGCGAAGCTGCCCAGCAGCGCGATGGGCACGACCAGCGTGGGGATGATGGTGTAGCGGATGTTCTGCAGGAACAGGAACATCACGAGGAACACCAGCGCGACGGCCTCCACCAGCGTCTCGACGACCTGCGAGATGGAGATGTCGATGAACAGCGAGCTGTCGTAGGGGATGGTGGCCTTCACGCCCGCCGGGAAATAGGGCTCCAGCTGCTTGAGCCGCTGCTTGATGAGCTTGGCCGTCTGCAGCGCATTGGCCGCAGGGGCGAGCTGCACGCCCACGCCGGCCGAGGGATTGCCGTTCAGTCGCGTGGAGCGGCCGGTGTAGCTGTCGGCGCCCAGCTCGATGCGGGCCACGTCCTTGAGCCGCACGGTGGAGCCGTCGGCGTTGGCGCGCAGGATGATGTTGCCGAACTGCTCCACGTTCGTGAGCTGGCCGCGCACGACGACCGTGGCCGCGACCGGTTGGCCGGGCACATTGGGCAGGTCGCCGATGGAGCCGGAGCTGACCTGGGCGTTCTGGGCCTGGATGGCCGCGTTCACGTCGGCCGGCGCGAGTCGGAAGCCCACGAGCTTGGCCGGGTCCAGCCAGATGCGCATGGCGCGCTCGGTGCCGAACAGCAGGCCCTGGCCCACGCCGGGCACGCGCTGGATCTCGGGCAGCACGGTGCGCGAGGCGTAGTCGCCCAGCGCGATGGGGTCGAAGGCCGGGTTGCTGCTCGACAGGATGATGAAGAGCAGGAAGTTGGGGTTGGCCTTGTCCACCCGCACGCCCTGCTGGATGACGGCCTGCGGCAGGCGCGGCTGGGCACGTGCGTAGCGGTTCTGCACGTCCACCTGGGCCAGGTCGGGGCTGGTGGCCGGGTCGAAGCTCATCGTGATGGAGCCGGTGCCGTCGGCTTGCGCCACGGCTTCCATGTAGATCAGGCCGGGTGAGCCGTTCATCTCGCGCTCGATGACGCTGATGACCGAGTCCTCCAGCGTCTGCGCCGAGGCGCCGGGGTAGCTGACCGACAGCACGATGGACGGCGGCGCCACCGGCGGGTACTGCGCGATCGGCAGCTGCGTGACCGCGACGATGCCGATGACCGTGATGAACAGGGCGATGACCCACGCGAAGATGGGCCGGTTGATGAAGAACTGCGCCATGTGAGGTTCAGCCCTTCGAGGCGGCCGAAGCAGGGGCTGCGGCCGGTGCCGAGCCCGCGGGGGTCCATGGCACCGGCCGCGCCTTGCCGCCGGCCTTGGCCTTCTGCAGGCCGTCGACGATGACCTTCTCGCCGGCCTTCAGGCCGCTCAGCACCAGCGCGTTGCCGCCCTGGGCCGGGCCGAGCTTCACGGGCCGCGCGCTGACGCTGCCGTCGTCGGCCACCACCAGCACGGTCTCGCCCGTCGCGCCGCGGGCCACGGCCTGCTGCGGCAGCCAGACGGCGTCGGCCACCTCGGCCTGGGCCAGGCGCACGCGCACATACAGGCCAGGCAGCAGCAGGCCCTTGGGGTTGGGCAGCTCGGCGCGCAGCGTGATCTGGCCGGTGGCGGCGTCCACGCTCAAGTCCGAGAACAGCAGCTTGCCGGTCTCGGCGTAGACGCTGCCGTCCTCGAGCAGCACCTGCACGCGTGCGGCGTCCTTGCCGCCCGCACGTTGCAGCTTGCCATCGGCCAGCGCCTGGCGCAGCCGCATCACCTCGGCGGCCGACTGCGTGAAGTTGACATAGAGCTTGTCGATCTGCTGCACGATGGCCAGCGGCGTGGCCTCGCCCTGGCCCACCAGCGCACCCTCAGTGACGAGGGCGCGGCCGATGCGGCCGGAGATGGGCGAGGTGACGGCGGCATAGCCGAGGTTGATCTGCGCCGTCTGCACGGCGGCCTTGCCGGCGGCCACGTCGGCCTTGGCCTGGCCCGCCGCGGCCTGGGCGCTCAGCGCCTCCTGCTGGCTGACGGCCTGGGTCTTGGCCAGCGGTGCATAGCGGTCCGCCAGCGACTGGGCCTGCAGCAGATTGGCTTCGGCGCGTGCGAGCGTGGCCTGAGCGCTGGCGAGGGAGGCGCGGTAGGGCGCGGCGTCGATCTCGAACAAGGCCTGGCCGGCCTTGACGTCGCTGCCCTCAGTGAAGAGGCGCTTGTTCAGGATGCCGGCGGCGCGGGCGCGCACCTGGGCGACGCGGAAGGCCTCCAGCCGACCGGGCAGTTCGGCGGCGAGGTCGGCACGGCCCGGCGTGACGGTGACGACGCCCACTTCGGGCGGGGGCGGCGTGGCCGCCGCAGTCTGGCTGTTGGACTGGCCGCAACCGCCCAGCCCCATGCCCAGTGCCACCAAGATGCCCAGCCGAGCGCTGCTACCCCATGCCAACTTCATCATTGCGTCCTGTTCGACTTGCTTCTCGACGGCCCGCTCCGGCGCCGACCCTGGCGCCGGGAGCAAAACCACTGACTTTAGCCATGCGATCGCTTTCACGCCGGTGAAGCAACGCAAAGCCCTGAGGCGGGCTTGGGCGTCACAGGGCCCTAACTAACGCTGGCATTGAGCGCCGCCAGCCGCGCGCGCTGCACGGCGCGGCCGATGTCCGGCCCCTTGGCGCCGCGCGCAATGGCCGCTGCGCTGGCGGCGGCGAGGTCGACCTTCAGCGTCGCCGCCAGGTCGGCAGCGAGGCGCTCGCGCTGCGGGTAGTCGCGGTCCTCCAGCCCGAGGCGGCCGCGGGCGTCGCATTCGCAGGCCCACAGCATTTCGGCAAAACGTTCGGGCCGGCGCCAGGCGTCGCAGCGCTCCAGCAGGCGCAGCCGCGCCTCGGCGCTGAAGGCGCTGCTCTGGTGCACATGGGTGTGCTCGCGGGCGACCAGCTCGGCCAGTTCGCGGCAATCGGTCGGCACTTTCCAGCGCGCGCTGACCTCGCGGGCCAACTTTTCGCTGCGCACCTCGTGAGCGATGTGGCGCGGCAGCTCCTCCTTGCGCGTCGTGCCCTTGCCGAGGTCGTGGCACAGGCAGGCGTAGCGCACGGTCAGCGGCGCCTCCAGCCGGGCGCATTGGTCCAGCACCATCAGCAGATGGATGCCGGTGTCGACCTCGGGATGGTGGGCCTCGGGCTGCGGCACGCCGAACAGGGCCTCCACTTCGGGCAGCAGCCGCGCTAACGCACCAGCCTGGCGCAGCACCTCGAACATGCGCGACGGCTTGTTCTCCATCAGGCCGCGCGACAGCTCCTGCCAGACGCGTTCCGCCACCAGCGCATCCACCTCGCCGGCCGCGACCATGGCGCGCATCAGCTCGACGGTCTCGGGCGCGACCGTGAAGTCCGCAAAGCGCGCCGCAAAGCGGGCCAGGCGCAGGATGCGCACCGGGTCCTCGGCAAAGGCGGGCGACACATGGCGCAGCACTTTGTCGCGGATGTCACGCTGGCCGTCGTGGGGGTCGACGAGGCGCCCCTGCTCGTCCTGGGCCATTGCGTTGATCGTCAGGTCGCGGCGCGCCAGGTCCTGCTCCAGCGTCACGTCGGGCGCGGCATGGAAGGCGAAGCCGTGATAGCCGGCGGCTGTCTTGCGCTCGGTGCGGGCCAGGGCCACTTCCTCGCGCGTGTCGGGGTGCAGGAAGACGGGGAAGTCCTTGCCGACGGGCAGATAGCCGGCTGCAGCCAAGTCCTGCGGCGACGCGCCGACGACGACCCAGTCATGGTCCTTAACGGGCAGGCCGAGCAGGCGGTCGCGGATGGCGCCGCCGACGAGATAGGTCTGGAATTGGGACATCCTGCGAATTCTGCGGCCACACTGTGGGCATGAAGCCCCCACGTCAACTTCGTTTCCTGCCCCCCGAGGGGGCGTCAGTGCCCTTCGGGCGGCCGGGCGGGCACTGATGCAGATCCTGAGCGAACACCGCTGCTTTGGCGGCATCCAGCGCTTCCACCAGCACGACTCGGCCGAGATTGGCCTGCCCATGCGCTTCGGGCTCTTCCTGCCGCCGCAGCCCAAGGCGCTGCTGGTGTTTCTTGCGGGCCTGACCTGCAACGAGGAGACCTTCGCGATCAAGGCCGGCGCGCAGGCGCTGGCGGCCGAGCTGGGCCTGGCCCTGCTGACGCCCGACACCAGCCCGCGCGGTGCCGGCGTGGCAGGCGAGAGCGAGGCCTGGGATTTCGGCGTCGGCGCGGGCTTCTATCTCGATGCGACGCGCGAGCCTTGGGCCCGGCGCTGGCGCATGGAGAGCTGGCTGATGCGAGAGCTGCTGCCGCTGGTGCAGCGCGAAACCGGGCTCGCGCGCGCCGGCCTGTTCGGTCACTCCATGGGAGGCCATGGCGCGCTGACTCTGGCGTTGCGCCATCCCGGCCGCTTCGCGTCACTGTCGGCCTTTGCGCCCATCGCCGCACCCATGCAATGCCCCTGGGGCCAGAAAGCCTTCAGTGGCTATCTCGGCGAGGACCGGGCCGCCTGGGCTGCCCACGACGCCAGCGCGTTGATGCAGTCACAGGCCAGCGCCCCTTACCCGGAGGGCATCCTCATCGACCAAGGCCTGGCCGACAAATTCCTGGCCGAGCAACTGCACCCCGAAGCCTTCGAGGCCGCCTGCGCCGCCAAGGGTCAACCCTTGACCCTGCGCCGCCATGCCGGCTACGACCATGGCTACTACTTCATCGCCAGCTTCATGGGCGACCACCTGCGCCACCACGCGAGCCAATTGTTCTAGGGGGTTGGGCGCCGGCTTTGCAATTCTTGTGGGAAGCCACAGTCGCCGCCGCCGGCCTTCGCACCTAAGCTGCCGCCGAAGCCAGTTCCGCTCGAAGAACTGATGGAGACACGCATGCAAGCTGCCACCGGCCGCCAGCCTTTCTACCGTTCGCTGTACCTGCAGGTCATCACAGCCATCCTCATCGGCGTGCTGATCGGCCACTTCTGGCCACAGACGGGCGAGGCGCTCAAGCCGCTGGGCGACGGCTTCATCAAGCTGATCAAGATGATCATCGCGCCCATCATCTTCTGCACGGTGGTGGTGGGCATCGCCGGCATGGAGGACATGAAGCGTGTCGGCAAGACCGGCGGCTATGCGCTGCTGTACTTCGAGGCCGTGTCCACCATCGCGCTGATCGTCGGCCTCATCATCGTCAACGTGCTGCAGCCGGGCGACGGCATGCATGTGGACCCCAAGACGCTGGACACCAAGGGCATTGCCGCGTACACCGGGCCGGGCAAGCTGCAAGGCACGGTGGACTTCCTGCTCGCCATCATCCCGACCACGGTGGTGGACGCCTTCGCCAAGGGCGAGATGCTGCAGGTGCTGCTGTTCGCGCTGCTGTTCGGCTTTGCGCTGCACCGCTTCGGCGGGCGTGGCACGCTGGTGTTCGACGTCATCGAGAAAACCTCGCACGTGCTGTTCGCCATCGTCGGCATGATCATGAAGCTTGCGCCCATTGGCGCCTTCGGTGCGATGGCCTTCACCATCGGCAAGTACGGGCTGGGCTCGCTGGTCTCGCTGGCCAAGCTGATGGGTGCCTTCTACGCCACCTGCCTGATCTTCATCTTCATCGTGCTGGGCACCATCGCCAAGCTGCATGGCTTCTCGGTCTGGAAGTTCATCAAGTACATCAAGGAAGAGCTGTTCATCGTGCTGGGCACGTCGTCCAGCGAATCGGTGCTGCCGCGCATGATGGCCAAGCTCGAGAACCTCGGCGTGCGCAAGTCCACCGTCGGCCTCGTCATCCCGACCGGCTATTCCTTCAACCTCGACGGCACCTCCATCTATCTGACGATGGCGGCCGTCTTCATCGCCCAGGCGACCGACACGCCGATGACCCTGATGCAGCAACTGACGCTGCTGGGCGTGCTGCTGCTGACCTCCAAGGGCGCGGCCGGCGTGACGGGCAGCGGCTTCATCGTGCTGGCAGCCACGCTGTCGGCCGTCGGCCATGTGCCGGTCGAGGGGCTGGCGCTGATCCTGGGCATCGACCGCTTCATGTCCGAGGCGCGGGCGCTGACCAACCTGGTGGGCAACGGCGTCGCCACGGTGGTGGTGGGCAAGTGGACGGGTGACCTGGACATGCCTCGACTGCAGGCTGTGCTGGACAACGAGACGCCGGCCGAGGCCGAGGAGCCGGAAGCCGTGCTGGACGCGAAGACCCCGCACATGGCACCCTAGCGGAGGCCCGCACGGTCGTGCTAAATTGCGGGCATGGAAACCCGCAGCGAACGCGCCGAGATCACGCTGGCCGCCATCGTCGGCGCGGCACTCGACATGGCCGTGACCGAGGGGCTGGAGAGCATCAGCATCGGTGAGGTGGCCAAGCGGCTGGACCTGTCCAAGAGCGGCGTGTTTTCGCGCGTGGGCTCGCGCGAGCAACTGCAACTGGCTGTGCTGCTGGAATTCGACAGGCGATTTGTGCAGACCGTCTTCGTGCCCGCCATGAGCGAGGCCCGCGGCCTGCCGCGGCTGCAGACCGTCATGCGCCGCTGGCTGGCCTGGGCCAGCGACGTCGACCGCCACAAGACCTGCCTCTACACGGCCGGTGCCTTCGAGTATGACGACCGCGAGGGCCCGGTGCGCGAGCACCTGCTGGACGGTGTACTGCGCTGGCGCGCGACGCTGCGGCGCACCGTGCTGCAGGCGGTTGAAGCGGGCCATCTGCGTGCCGACCTCGACGCCGAGCAGATGGTGTTCGAAATGGACGCCATCTTCATCATCCTGCTGCACGACGCCCGCTTCCTGCGCGACCCCCGTGCCGGTGAGCGCGCCGAGCGTGCCTGGCAGCGCCTGCTGAACGACTGCCTTCCCTGATCGATGACGCCTTTGCCCGCTGATCTTCTTCGTTTGCCTTTTCGTCGCACGGTCGTGCGAAATATGGAGCCCCTGTGACCACCTCCCACAACCCCGCCGCTGCCTTCTACGCCTCGCCCACCGCCCGCGGCATCGCGGCGCTGTTGCGTGGCCTGCATCGCCTGTCGCCCGACCTCGGCGCGCGCGTGGCGCTGCGCCTGTTCTTCACGCCCATGCCGACCAAATGGCTGGCCCGTTCTCGCGACGTGCCGCGGCCCTGGGTGGAGCGGCAACTGCCCTTCGAAGGTGGCCACATCAGCGTCTGGCAGCGCAGCGATATCGAGCATGGCGAACCGGGCCGGCCCAAGGTGCTGCTGACCCATGGCTGGGCCGGCGATGCCCAGCAGCTGCGGCCGCTGGCCGACACGCTGGCGGTGGCCGGCTTCGAGCCCGTGCTGCTGGACCTGCCGGCGCACGGCCGCAGCAGCGGCTGGCGCAGCAACCTGCTGCAGTGGGTGAGGGCGCTGTTCGCCGTCACGGCCCGCTTCGGGCCGTGGGATGGGGTCGTCGCGCATTCCCTGGGGGCGATGGCGCTGTCCCACGCATTGGCGCGTGGCCTGCCGGTGCGGCGGGCGGCGCTGATCGCGCTGGCGCCCCCACCCTGGCAGTTCCTGCGCTGGTTCGCCCAGGCCATGGGCACGGGCGAGGGTCTGGCGGCGCGCATGCGCGGCCGTATCGAGCAAAGCGAGGGCGCATCGCTGGGGCATTTCGAGCCCGGCTGGCTGGGCGTGCGCGTGAACCAGCCGACGCTGCTGGTGCATGACCGGGGCGATCTGACGGCGCCACTGACCGGCAGCGAGACCCTGCTGGCCGGCTTGGCGGCGGGCCGCCTGCACGTGACCGAGAACCTCGGCCACCGCCGCCTGCTCAACGACCCGGCGGTCATGGAGCAGGTGCTGGGCCATCTGTCGGCAACGCCGTCGCTGAGGGCCGTTTGAACCGCCGAGGGACAATCGAGGGATGGCAGTCCTCTCCCTCTCCAACGCCCACCTCGCTTTCGGCCACGTCGCCCTGCTCGACGGTGCTGGCTTTTCTCTCGAAGTCGGCGAACGCGTCGGCCTCATCGGCCGCAACGGCACCGGCAAGTCCTCGCTGCTGAAGATCCTGGCTGGCCTCGAGAAGCTCGACGACGGCCTGCTGCAGCAGCAGCAAGGCCTGACCAACGTCTATGTGCCGCAGGAGCCCGAGCTGCGCGGCGACGCGACCATCTTCGACGTCATCAGCGAGGGCGTGGCCGAGCACAAGGCGCTGCGCGAGCGCTACGAGATCCATGATGAGAACGATGACCTGGCCTGGGTGCAGGAGCGCATCGAGCACATCGGCGCCTGGAACTGGGAGCAGCGCGTCGAGGAGACCCTGCACCGCCTGGGCCTGGACGGTTCGCGCCTGGTGAGCACGCTGTCCGGTGGCCTGAAGAAGCGCGTCGCGCTTGGCCGGGCCCTCGTCGCCCAACCGGACGTGCTGTTGCTGGACGAGCCTACCAACCACCTGGACCTGGACGCCATCACCTGGCTGGAAGGCCTGCTGAACGACTTCAAGGGCTCGCTGCTGCTGATCACCCACGACCGCGCCTTCCTCGACAACGTCGCCAACCGCATCGTCGAACTGGACCGCGGCCAGCTGCGCGGCTACCCGGGCAACTACGCTGCCTTCCAGGCCGCCAAGGCCTATGAGCTGGAGAACGAGGCGCTGTTCAACGCGCGCTTCGACAAGCTGCTGGCTCAGGAGGAGGTCTGGATCCGCAAGGGCGTCGAGGCGCGTCGCACGCGCTCCGTCGCGCGCATTCAGCGCCTGGAAGTGATGCGCCAGGCCCATGCGGCGCGGCGCGATGTGCAGGGCAAGGTGCGGCTGGACATTGACACCGGTGGCGCCAGCGGCAAGATCGTCGCGGAGCTGGAGGATGTGTCCAAGAGCTACGGCGATCGCGCCATCGTGCGCGGCTTCACGTCCACCATCCTGCGCGGCGACAAGGTCGGCCTCATCGGCCCCAACGGCGCCGGCAAGACGACGCTGCTGAAGATGATCCTGGGCGAGCTGGCGCCGGACAGCGGCACGGTGCGGCTGGGCTCTCGGCTGAGCGTCGCCTACTTCGACCAGATGCGCGACACGCTGAACCTCGACGCGACGCTGGCCGACACCATCAGCCCGGGCTCGGAGTGGATCGAGATCGGCAACCAGAAGAAGCACGTCAAGAGCTACCTCGGCGACTTCCTGTTTTCGCCGGCACGCGCCAACTCGCCGGTGCGAACGCTGAGCGGTGGCGAGCGCAACCGCCTGCTGCTGGCACGCCTGTTCGCACGGCCCGCCAATGTGCTGGTGCTGGACGAGCCCACCAACGACCTCGACATCGAGACGCTGGAGCTGCTGGAGGAGCTGCTGGCGGAGTACGACGGCACCGTCTTCCTCGTCAGCCACGACCGGCGTTTCCTGGACAACGTCGTCACGTCCACCATCGTCTATGAAGGCGACGCGCGCTGGCGCGAGTACGAGGGCAGCGTGCAGGATTGGCTGCTGCAATCCAAGCGCGCCGCAGCTTTGCAGGCGCAGGCCGCACCCAAGGCCGCGGCTGCTCCGACACCGCCGCCCGCGCCCGAGCCCGCGTTGGTCGTCGCGACCAAGCGCAAGCTCAGCTACAAGGAGCAGCGCGAGCTCGACGAGATCCCCAAGCAGATCGCCGCGCTGGAGGCCGAGCAGACGCAGCTGAACGCGTTGATCGCCGGTAGCGAGCTGTACGCGCAGGGCGCGACCCGCATCGCCGAGGTGACCGACCGCGCCGCCGACATCGATGCCGAGCTGCTGGTGCTGATGGAGCGGTGGGAACTGTTGGAGGCGAAGTGAACGCCTTGCACCAGGAATGGTTGGCCCTGCAGGCGCAGCACGAGCGCTACGAGGCCTTGGCCCTGGGTGTGAAGCTGGTGGCGTTTGCGGCCACCGTGCTGGTGCCGGACAACACCCTGGCCCTGGCGCTGCTGGCCCTGCTGTGGCTGCAGGAGGGCGTGCTGAAGACCTTCCAGGGGCGGCTGGGCGATCGCCTGCTCGTTGTCGAGGCGGGGCTGAAGTCGGGCGAGGGGGCGGTGGCAATGCAGTTGCACAGCGACTGGCTCGCCAGCCGGCCGCGCGGCTTGGGCCTGGTGACGCAATACCTGAAGAGCGCGCTGCGCCCGACGGTGGCCCTGCCTTATCCGCTGCTGATGATCCTCATCGTCGTGATCTGAGTGCTGCGGCAGTCGTGCCTTGCCCGGGCCGAGCGCCGGGCCGCTCCCTAGCCGGCCCGTCGGGCGATGTGCTCACGGCTCGATGCCGTGAGCATCGCCGTCCCCGCGGGGGCTGAGGCCGGACACATGGCGCCCAGTGGGCGGCATGCGCCTGCCGAAGAGCTGCGGCTCAAGACGCAGCGCGGTCTGCAAGACCGACCAGGCGCGCCCGCGTTCAGCGGGGCGGGACTGGGCGAGGGGACTTGATGTCAGGCGGGTTGCAGCTTCTCGAGCGACACAAAGCCGTTCTGACCTTTGAGCTGCACCACGGTCTCGCCGTGGCGGTGCACGACGTACTGGGCCACGTGAACGGCGCCGTTGAAGCGCACCTTGTCGCCCGGCTTGATGACGGGCTGGGGCGCAATGACGGGCAACGCCGGCCGCGGCGCCGGCTTGGCCGCGCGCATCGCCTCGCGCACCTGGCCATGCAGGCCGGGCGAGCGCTTGGCCAGCGCCTCGAGTGAGCGAGTCATCTCCGCCTTGAGCTGCTCGGCGGTGAAGGGCTTCTTCAGCAGGAAGTCGGCGCCGTGCGCCTCGGCCTCGAACTGGTGTTCGGGCGTCACCTCGAAACTCAGCAACGACAGATGCAGCGATGGCTGCACCTCACGCAGGCGCTGGCAGAGCTGGATGCCGCTGAGCGGCGCCTTGGCAAACCAGTCGGTGATCAGGAAATGAGGCTTGAAGAGCAGGCCCTGGGCCAGGGCGGCCTCGGTGTCAGCGCAGCACAGGATGCTGTCGGCGCTGAAGCCGCGGCTTTGCAGCAGCTGGCGAGCAAAGGTCTGAACCCCGGTAAGGGGGTCTACAACAAGGAATTTCAAGGAGTTGCTCATGTCCACATCGGGCGCCGCAGCGGCGCCGGGCGACGCGGATTCTGCCGGCGGCCCGAGCGCGGCTCCTTGAAAAAGTCCGGGTGGAGTGAGAACTTTTTGTCAGCCCTGCAGGCGGCAGAAATCGGCTCTCAGCGCTTGCGGCGTGACCGCGTGGCCATCCGCCTCGAACTGCCGGCCGACATGCGACTGCCAGCTCGCCAAGTCGACCCGCCCGTCCAGGCTGCGGTGCAGCGCCGCTCAAGCGCCCAGGGGTTGCTCCAGCGAACAAGGGGGATGAGCCTAGGGGAGCGCGGCGCGGCCTTTCAAGGCGTCAACGCCGGCGCGCAGCTCGCGCCAGAAGGCCGGGTCCTGCGAGGTGGCCATGTTGATGCGCACCAGCGAGCCGGGGGCGCGCGTGGCGCTGAAGAGGGCACCGGGCGCGATCAGCCAGCCCGCGTCCAGCAGGGGCTGGGCCAGGCGCTCGGTGTCGACGCCGACGTCCAGCCAGCCGAACAGGCCGTCCGGCGGCGCAGCCCAGGCGAAGCCCTGCTTGGTGGCCAGGGCCGAGATGCGCTGGCGCGCGGTGGCCAGGCGCTCGCGCAGGCGCTGCGCATGGCGGCGCAGCCGCCCCTGCTCCAGGCACAGCGCCACGGCGCGCTCGAGCACGGCCGAGCTGGTCAGGCCATCGAGCAGCTTGGTGTCGGTCAGTGCGTGCAGGCGCTCGGGCGCGGCCGCCAGGTAGCCGACTCGCCAGGCCGGCGTCAGCACCTTGGAAAAGCCCGACACGTAGATGACGCGGCGCAGCCCGTCCAGCGCCGCCAGGCGCGGCAGGTGCTCGGGCGCGAGGAAGCCGTAGCTGTCGTCCTCGACGATGAAGAAGTCGTGCTCGTCGGCCAGGCGCAGCAGCTTGTGGGCGCTGGCCAGGTTGAGGCTGTGGCCGGTCGGGTTGTGCAGCACCGACACGGTCAGGTAGGCGCGCGGCGAATGGGCGGCGGCGAGCGCGCTCAGTACCTCCAGGTCGGGTCCCTGGGCGCCACGCGGAACCGGCAGCAGGCGAATGCCGCCTTGGGTCAGGCGGGCAAACATGACGGCCCAGCCCGGGTCGTCGACGAGGACGGCGTCGCCGGGCTGCAACTGGGTGCGGATGATGAGGTCCAGCGCGTGCGTGGCGCCGTTGGTCGTCAGGATCTGTGCCGGCACAGCGTGGATGCCGAGGTCGTCCAGGCGCTGGGAGAGCGCCGCGCGCAGGCGGTCGTCGCCCATCGGGTCGCCATAGCCGACCTGCAGGGCCAGGCAGTCGGCGGCATGCAGGCGGCGCAGCGCGGACTGCAGCAGCGTCGGGTCCAGCCAGTCGGCCGGCAGCGTGCCCAGGCCCGGTGAGCGCGCGGCGTCGGCCTCGAACATGCCGCGAATCAGCGCCGTCGCATCCATCGGCGCCTGGCGCGGCATGGCCATGGCCTGCGGGCGCGGCGCGGCGCGAGTGGTGGCCGGGCGGCTCTCGCGCACGAAGAAGCCGCGCTGGCGGCGCGCCTCCAGCAACCCCGCGGCCTGCAACTGGTCATAGGCGGCGACGACGGTGTGCGGGCTGACGCCATGCTGGCGCGCACAGTCGCGCACCGACGGTAGGCGGGCGCCCGGCAGCAGCAGGCGTTCCCGGATGCGCTGGGCATAGCGCTCAGCCAACTGGCCGGCGAGCGGCAGGCTGGCGCCGCGCTGCAGGGGAGGGTGTGTACCGGTGGGCATGGCAGTACAGATTCTTGGTCAGGTTGGCTGACTGTACTGGTTCTGTATCGGTGTCATGCCTCAGACTGAGTCCATGTCAGGGTTTTCCACGTCCACCACGGTCTCGACGACCACCACGTCCGATGCGACACGTGGCCTGCTGCTCGGTCTGGCGGGCGTCGTCATGTTCGCCCTCAGCATCCCGATGACGCGGCTGGCCGGTGGCAGCGCTGCGGCGCCCCAGCTCGACCCGGCCTTTGTCGCCTTCGGGCGCGCGGTGGCGGCGGGGCTGTTGTCGATCGCCTATCTCTGGATCACCGGCGCGCGACGGCCGCGCGGCGGCGAATGGCAGCTGCTGGCCTTCACGGCCGCTGGCGTCGTGTTCGGCTGGCCGCTGCTGCTGGGCTTTGCAGTCCGCCATGTGGACGCGGTGCATGCCTCGGTCGTGTCCGGTGTGCTGCCACTGGCCACGGCCGTCATCGCCGCGCTGGTGCTGCGCCAGCGGCCGAGCCTGGGGTTCTGGATCTGTGCGTTGGCTGGGCTGGCATTGGTGATCGGCTTTGCGGCCTGGCGCGGGGCGGGCGGGCTGGAGATGGCGGACGGCCTTCTGCTGGGGGCTGTGGTCTGCGCGTCGGCGGGTTATGTCAGCGGCGCGCGGCTCACCAGCGCCCTGACGGCCGAGCAGGTGATCTGCTGGGTGCTGGTCATCAGCTTGCCCTTCACCGTGCCACTGGCCGTGCTGACGCGGCCGACGGCGCCGGTGGCGGCTTCGGCCTGGGGCGGCTTTGCCTATGTATCGCTGGTGTCGATGTGGATCGGCTTCTTTGCCTGGTATCGCGGCCTGGCCCTGGGCGGCACGATGCGCGTCAGCCAGGTGCAGGTGCTGCAACCCTTTTTGTCCATGCTGTTCGCAGTGCCCTTGCTGGGCGAGCGGCTGGATGCGATGACCGTGGTCTTCGCCGCCGCCGTGCTCGCGGTCGTGTGGCTGGGCAAACGGCAACCGGTTCACTGAAGGAGGCCTGTGATGAATGATCGATTCACCATCCCACTTGCGCCCGGCCAGGCGCTGACCCTGGCTGCCGCTCGCACGCCGCGCCGCCTCGTCGTGACGGGTGGTCGGCTGTGGCTGACCATTTCGGGAGGCACCGACGACCACTGGCTGCGTGCCGGTGAGGGCCTGACGCTGGCTGCTGGTCAGGAGGTCGTTGTCGAGGCCTGGCCGGAAGCAGCCTTTCAATTGCTGCAGCCCGCGCCCAAGCGCAGAGTCGAGGCCAAGCCGGCGCGAGGCTGGCGCATGAATCTCGCAGGCGCTGCATGAAGACCCTCGGCATCCTGGGTGGCATGAGCTGGGAGTCCACCCAGCATCTGTACGCGCTGATCAACCGCGGCGTCGCCGCGCGCCTGGGGGGCCTGCACAGCGCCCAGCTGGTGCTGCACAGCGTCGACTTCGCGCCGATTGCGGCCATGCAGTCCGCCGGCCAATGGGCCGAAGCGGCGCGCGTGCTGGGCGAAGCCGCCGCCGGCCTGAAGCGCGCCGGCGCGCAGGCGCTGCTGATTGCCACGAACACCATGCACCTGGTCGCCACCGAGATCGAGCAAGCGGCCGGCCTGCCGGTCTTGCACATCGTCGACGCGACCGCCGAGGCGCTGCGTGCGGCCGGCGTCAAACGCGCCGGCCTGCTGGCCACGCGCTTCACGATGGAGCAGGGCTTCTATCGCGACCGCATGTGGGAGCGATTTGGCATCGAGGTCATCACGCCCGAAGAGGTAGGCCGCACGGAAGTGCACCGCTTGATCTACGAGGAACTGTGCCGCGGCCGCTTTGAACCGGCCTCGCGCGAGGCCCTGCGCGCCCAGGTTGCAGCCCTGGCCGACCGCGGCGCACAGGCCGCCATTCTTGGCTGCACCGAGCTGGGCCTGCTGCTGCCCGCTGACAGCGCTGCCGCCCTGCCGCTGTTCGACTCCACCGATTTGCAGGCCCGTGCGGCGGTCGACTGGATGCTAGGCTGACTCCTTTGAAATCCCGCGAGTGATTGCCATGCACCATTCTGTCTTTGCCGGCCGGCGGGCCGAGCGCCGGGCCGCCCCTAGCCGGACCGCCATCCCCTCGGGGGATCGGTCCATGTACTCATGGAACGAGGGGCTGACATGACGACCGTCTGGACCCAAGCGCGCCGCGCCGCGCGGATGAACCCGTCCATCATTCGCGAGATCCTCAAGGTCACCGAGAAGCCCGGCATCCTGTCCATGGCCGGCGGCCTGCCGAGCGCGGACACCTTTCCGGTCGACGCGCTGAAGGCCGCCTGCGACCGCGTGCTGAGCAAGAACCCGCGCGAGGCCCTGCAATACGCGGCCAGCGAGGGCTTTGCGCCGCTGCGCGAATGGGTGGCGGCGCGGGTCGCAACACTCGGCATGACCGTGACGCCGGAACAGGTGCTGATCACCAGCGGCTCCCAGCAGGGGCTGGACCTGGTCGGCAAGATCCTCTGCGACGCTGGTGCGCCGGTGGCCGTCGAGACGCCGACCTACCTCGGTGCGCTGCAGGCCTTCACGCCGTTTGAGCCCATCTTTGCGAGTCTCGCCAGCGACGACCAGGGCCCGCGCCCCGAGGCCATTGCGACCCTGCCGCATGACGCACCCGGCACGCGCTTCAGCTATCTGCTGCCCAACTACCAGAACCCGACCGGCCGCGTCATGGGCGCTCAGCGCCGCGTGGAAGTCGTCGAAGCCTCGCGCCGCGCCGGCGTGCCCATCGTCGAGGACAACCCTTATGGCGACCTCTGGTTCGACGAGCCGCCGCCGGCCGCGCTATCCAGCCTATGGCCGGAAGGGTCGCTCTACCTGGGCTCCTTCTCCAAGGTGCTGACGCCGGGCTTTCGCCTCGGCTATCTGATCGCCCCGCCCGAGCTGTACCCGAAGCTGCTGCAGGCCAAGCAGGCCGCCGACCTGCACACGCCGGGCTTCAATCAGCGCGTCGTCCACGAGGTCATCCGCGATGGCTTCCTGGACGGCCACATCCCCACCATCCGCGCCCTCTACAAGGCCAACCGCGATGCGATGGCCGAGGCTCTGCGCGAGCATCTGCCGCCGGGCTGCGACTACCTGTCGCCCCAGGGCGGCATGTTCTTCTGGATCCGCCTGCCCGAAGGCCTGGACGCGATGGCCCTGCTGCCCCGGGCCGTGGACGCCGGCATCGCCTATGTGCCGGGCGCGGCCTTCTATGCCCACCAGCCCGACCCGCGCACGCTGCGCCTGTCCTTCGTCACGCTGACACCGGACCTGATCCGGGATGGCGTCGAGAAGCTCGGCCGTCTGCTGCACGAGGCGCTGGAGCCGGTTGCGGAGCACGCGCCCTGATGCAGCGCGACGGCTACCGGCTCAGCTTTGCGCCCGAGGACATCGACGCCCGGGCGGCGCACGACTTCCTCGTCGGGGCCTATTGGTCCGAAGGCATTCCGCTGGCCTTGGTCGAGCGCTCGATTGCCAACTCACTGTGCATCGCGTTGCATGCCGAAGGGGTCGGCCAGGTCGGCTTTGCCCGCGTCGTGACGGACCGGACGACCTTCGCCTATCTCTGCGATGTCTATGTGCTCGATACCCACCGCGGCCACGGCCTGGCGAAATGGATGATCGAGACGCTGCTGGCCCACGCCGACCTGCAGGGCTTGCGCCGCTTCATGCTCTTCACCCGCGACGCCCATGCGGTCTACGCCGGCCACGGCTTCTCGCCACTGGCCAAGCCGCAGCGCGGCATGGAAATCGTCCGCCCCGGTCTATATCTCAAGCCGTGATCAAGCCATGACTCAGTTGCGCCGCTTTGCCCAGGTCGATGTGTTCACCGCCGTGCCGCTCAAGGGTAATGCCCTGGCCGTCGTCATCGACGGCAGCGGCCTGTCCGACGCCGAGATGAGCGACTTCGCGCGCTGGACCAATCTGTCCGAGACAACCTTTCTGCTGCCGCCCACCGACCCGGGCGCCGACTACCGCGTGCGCATCTTCACGCCCGGCGGCGAACTGCCCTTCGCTGGCCACCCGACGCTGGGCAGCGCCCATGCCTTCCTGGCCAGTGGCGGCGATGCGAAGAAGGCCGGTGAGGTCGTGCAGCAATGTGCCATCGGCCTCGTGCGGGTGAAGCGCGACGGCGCCCGCCTGGCCTTTGCCGCGCCGCCGTTGAAGCGCAGTGGTGTCGTGGGCGCGGAGGAGCGTGCACAGGCGATTGCCGCGCTGCGCATCACGCCTGAAGCCTTGCTCGACCTGGTCTGGGTCGACAACGGCCCCGGCTGGATGGCCGCTCGCCTGGGCGACGCGGCCAGCGTGCTGGCGCTGCAGCCGGACTTCATCGCGATGCAGGGGCTCAAGCTCGGCGTCGTTGGTGCCTACCCGGCCGGCGGTGAATGCCAGTTCGAGGTGCGCGCCTTTGTGCCCGACCTCGGCATCCCCGAAGACCCGGTCACCGGCAGCCTCAACGCCGGCCTGGCGTTGTGGTTGCAGGAGTCCGGTCTGGCGGGCGACAGCTATGTGGCCGCCCAAGGCGCCGCTCTCGGTCGGGCCGGCCGCGTGCATGTGAAGCGCGACGGCGAGGGCACCTGGATTGGCGGCGACGTGACGCCGCTGATCCACGGCCAGGTGAGGCTGTGAGCATGGAACTCGACCATCTCGTCGTTGGTGCCGCGACGCTGGAAGAGGGCGTCGCCTGGTGCGATCGAGTGCTCGGCGTCACGCCGCAACCCGGCGGCAAGCATGCGTTGATGGGCACGCACAACCGCCTGGTGTCGATCAGCGGCCCCAATCACCCGCGCTGCTACCTGGAAATCATCGCCATCGACCCCGCGGCGCCACCGCCAGGCCGGCCACGCTGGTTCGACCTTGACCAGCCCGCACTGCGCGAACGGTTGGCGCTGGGGCCGGGGCTCATCCACTGGGTCGCCCGCGTCCCCAACCTGGACGCGGCGCTGGCCTATTGGCGCGGCGAGGGCGTGGACGCCGGTGAGGCGGTCGACGCCTCACGCGGCGCATTGCGCTGGCGCATCGCGCTGCGCGAGGACGGTCGCCGCCTGCGCCGCGAGGCGTTGCCGGTGCTCATCCAATGGGACGAAGCCCACCCGACCGACACGCTGCCCGATCAGGGCGTGCATCTGCTCGGCTTCGAGACACGTGATGGCCTGAAGGCTCGCCTTGCCACCCCGCTCGGCGAGGTCGAACTGGGAGTGATCGGGTGATGAAGACCGAAGACCTGTTCCGCGAGGACGCAACGCTGCTGGCCTGCGAGGCCGTCGTCACCGCTCACGGCGAAGGCGGCGTGCTGCTGGACCGCACCGTCTGCTACCCGCTCGGCGGTGGCCAGGCCGGCGACACCGGTTGGCTGATCGCGGGCGAGCAGCGCTGGCGTGTGACCGACACGCGCAAGAGCAAGGAACACCCCGAGGCCATCGCCCACCTGATCGAAGGCGAGTTGCCCACCGTCGGCACGGCGGTGCGCATCGAGGTCGACGCCGCGCGCCGCCAGGCTCACCGGCGTTTCCATACAGCGACGCATCTGCTGTGCGCGCTGCTGCCTTATCCGGTCGACGGCTGCTCCATCACCGAAGGCTATGCGCGGCTGGACTTCCATACCGACGAGCCCTTCGACAAGGAAGCCATCCAGGCCGGGCTCGATCGGCTGGTCGCAGAGGCGCGTCCAGTGGGTCACCGCTGGATCACGGAAGACGAATTGGACGCAAACCCAGGGCTCGTTCGCTCGATGAGCGTGCAGCCGCCACGCGGGCTGGGGCGTATTCGAGTGCTGGAGGTGCAGGGCGTGGATCTGCAGCCTTGTGGCGGCACGCATGTCGGCAATACCGCCGAGATCGGCAAAGTCGTCGTCACCAAAATAGAGAAGAAGAGCGCCAAGACCCGCCGCGTGGTCTTGGGATTTGCAGCCTGATCCCGCTGGCTAAACTGCGACGCCTATGGCCGGCCCCGACATACAGCTCATCACGCCTGAATCGCCCGAGGACTGGCAGGAGGCTCGATTCGTCCTGCGCGACTACGCCAACAGCCTCGACATCGATCTGGACTTCCAGGGTTTCGAAGAGGAGCTCGCTGCCTTGCCCGGCGCCTATGCACCACCCGGCGGGCTGATGCTGCTGGCAACGGTCGATGGCGCAATAGCCGGCAGCGGCGCCTTCCGGCCCCTGCCCGACGCCGACTACCCGAACGCCTGCGAGATGAAGCGCCTCTTCGTGCGCCCGGCCTTCCGCCGCTTTGGCCTGGGCCGCATCCTGGCCCAGGCGCTGATGGATCGCGCCACCGAGGCCGGCTATTCGTCCATGCTGCTCGACACGCTGGATGACATGGAAGCCGCCCGTGGGCTCTACGAAAGCCTGGGCTTTGCCGAGGTGCCGCCGTTCTACTTCAACCCCATCCCCGGCGCCCACTATCTGAAGGCCGAGCTCGGCGCCTTCCGGCCGAGTTACTTCGGATAACCGCCTAGAGTGCCGGCATGGCACTCGAACACGACATCCAGCCCCTCGGCGAGCACCGCTGCCTGCTTGGCGAATCGCCGCTCTGGCATCCCACCGAACTGCAGCTCTATGCGGTCGACATTCCGGGCCGTCAGGTGCTGCGCTGGCGCGCGGGCATCGACGCGCCAGACGTGTGGCCGCAGGCGGCGGAGCCCGGCTGCATCGCGGCTCGCGCCGGCGGCGGCCTGCTCGTCGCGCGGCGCGACGGCCTGTGGGCGCTGGACACGACTACCGGTGCGCAGCAACTCGTCAGCCCGCCACCCTACGACCCTGCAAGGCTGCGCTTCAACGACGGCAAGGTCGACCCTGCCGGGCGTTTGTGGATCGGCAGCATCTCGGATGCGCGTGAGCCCGAGGCGGCGCTGTATCGCTTCGACGGCAAGGTCTTTGAATCTCAGGTGCCCGGCTTGACGACATCCAACGGTCTGGCCTGGAGTCCCGACGGCCACCGCATGCACTGGTCCGATACCAAGGCCCATCGCATCTACGTCGCGGACTTCGACGTGGCGACCGGCGCGCTGTCTTCCCCGCGCGTCTTCGCCGAATTCAAGCCGCGCGCGCCGGGCGAGGCCTACGGAGGCCGCCCTGACGGTGCAGCGATGGATGCTGAAGGCCACTACTGGGCCGCGATGTTTGAAGGTGGCTGCCTGCTGCGCATTGCGCCGACCGGCGAAGTTGTGCAGCGTGTCGAGTTGCCGGTGACCTGCCCGACCATGCCCACCTTCGGCGGCGCTGACTTGCGCACCCTCTTCATCACGACGGCGCGCGAGAAGCGCCCCGCCGACGAACTGGAACGCGAGCCGCTCGCTGGCGCCGTGCTGCAACTGCGCGTCGACGTGCCGGGCTTGCCCGCGACCCTGACAAGCGCCTGAATCCTGTGTCGGCCTGGGGGCGTATTTACCCCGGTGTAACTCGTCACATATAATGACTGGCTTTGTTGGGTGGCGCCCGTGCGTCATCCCGGTGCAATCAGCTCCTGGTAGTTTGGGGGGTTGAGCCGCCCACCCCAGGACCCTGGCGCCATGACCGAGAACGGCCCCCGAAAGACCTGGCCCCCCGCCGTTTCGACGGCCGGCGGCTGGGACGACGACAAAGAGGAGCTGCCCGTCAAGGCCCTGAGCCCTGAGCAGGCGGCAGCGCTGAAGTCGGCGTTGCCGATGTTGTCGCCCTGGCGTGTGCTGGGGATGCAGCTGGTGGCAGGCTTGCTGTGCGTGGCCGTGATCCGGCTGTGGACGGCGTCCGGCGTGGCCATGGTTTCGGCGCTCTATGGCGTCGCGGCGGTGGTGCTGCCAAACATGCTGCTGGCGCGGGGCATGACAAAGCGCGTGGATTCAGCGGTCGGTGCGGCTGCCGGGTTCATGGGTTGGGAATTTTTGAAAATCGGTGCATCGATCGCGATGCTGGTGCTGGCGCCAAAGGTGGTGCCGGGCCTGAGCTGGCCAGCCCTGCTGGTCACCCTCGCGGTGTGCATCAAAGTGAACTGGCTGGCGCTCGCGTGGCGTGGCCGCAGATTGACCTGACGAGGCAGAACGAAACATGGCAGCAGAAGGCCACGAAACAGCAGCCCCGAGCGCTGGTGAATACATCATTCACCACTTGAACCACGCGCAGAGTGGCAAGCAGCAAGGCATCGTCGACTTCTCCGTCGTCAACCTCGACTCCATCTTCTTCAGCGTGCTGCTGGGTCTGGTGGGCAGCTTCTTGCTGTGGCGCGCCGCGAAGGCTGCTACTTCGGGCGTCCCGGGCCGTTTTCAAGCCGCCGTCGAAATCCTGGTCGAGATCGTTGCCGATCAGGCCAAGGGCATCGTCCACAACGCCAACAGCCGCAAGCTCGTCGCGCCGCTGGCCCTGACCGTGTTCGTCTGGATCTTCCTGATGAATGCGATGGACTTGTTCCCGGTGGATCTGTTCCCCTGGATCTGGCAGAACCTCACTGGTGACCACCACGCTTACCTGCGCGTCGTGCCGACTGCGGACCTGTCCATGACCATGGGCCTGTCCCTTGGCGTGCTGATCACCTGCCTCATCTACAACGTCAAGATGAAGGGCGCCGGCGGCTGGGCTCACGAGCTCGTTGCGGCACCGTTCGGCGACAAGGTCTATCTGTACCCAGTCAACCTGGCCATGCAGCTGATCGAGTTCGTCGCCAAGACGGTCTCCCACGGCATGCGACTGTTCGGCAACATGTATGCCGGCGAACTGATCTTCATGCTGATCGCCCTGATGGGCGGCGCCTGGAGCCTGTCGGCCACCGGCATCGGCCTGGCCATCGGCCACATCATCGCGGGCTCGGTGTGGGCGATCTTCCACATCCTGATCATCACGTTGCAGGCCTTCGTGTTCATGATGCTGACGCTGGTCTACATCGGCCAGGCCCACGACGCGCACTGATCCCGCAGCAGCCGTCCCCCAGTTTTTCCAAGCAGTTTTCCCTCAACCCTTTCTCTCTTTTTTCCCCTCAAGGAGTCATCGTGGAAGTCATTAGCTTTGTTGCCCTCGCCGCTGGTCTGATCATTGGTCTGGGCGCCTTCGGTGCTTGTATCGGCATCGGCATCATGGGCAGCAAGTACCTTGAGTCCGCCGCTCGTCAGCCTGAGCTGATGAACGAACTGCAGACCAAGATGTTCCTGCTGGCCGGCCTGATCGACGCGGCCTTCATCATCGGCACGGGTATCGCCCTGTGGTTCGCCACCGCCAACCCGTTCCTGGGCCAGATCGCTACTGCGCTGGCTGCTGGCGCCAAGTAATTCGATGCTGTCGACCCGCCGTGGCCAAGGTTGCCCCGGCGGTTTCCGCACTCGAAACTTTGTGAGGCACCAAGGTGTTTATTAACGCATCGCTCATCGTTCAGATGATCGTGTTCCTGATCCTGGTCGGGTTCACGATGAAGTATGTGTGGCCGCCGATCATCAAGGCGCTCGACGAGCGTGCCGCGAAGATCGCCGCTGGCCTGTCCGCAGCCGACAAGGCCAAGGCCGAACTGGCCGGCGCCGAAGCGCAGATCGCCAAGGAACTGGCTCAGACCAAGGCTGAATCCGGCAAGCTGATCTCGGACGCCGAGAAGCGCGCCGCTGCCATCGTCGACGCCGCCAAGGGCAAGGCCGAAGAAGAAGGCGCCAAGATCCTGGCCGCCGCCAAGGCCGACGCCGAGCAGCAGGTTTCCCGCGCTCGCGAAGTCCTGCGCGAGCAAGTCGCTGCACTGGCCGTCAAGGGCGCCGAGCAGATCCTGCAGAAGGAAGTCAACGCCGGCGTTCACGCCGAGCTGCTGGCTCGCCTGAAGACGGAGCTGTAAATGGCCGAGATCGCCACCATCGCCCGCCCCTACGCGGAAGCCCTGTTCCAGGTCGCCAAGTCGCAAGACCTGAGCTCTTGGGGCCGGCAGCTCGACGCGCTGGCCCAGGTGGCGCAGGACGCCGATCTGCGCCAGTTCGCCGATCACCCTAAGGCCCAGGTTGAGCAAGTCGTTGCGGTCATCGCCGCCGCGGCCAAGCAAGACCTCGCCGCCGGTGTGCAGAACTTCCTGCGCGCCATCGTCGAGAACGGCCGCCTGGCTGCACTGCCCGAGATCGTGGCCCAGTACCACGTGCTGGCCAACGCCGCTTCGGGCGTGTCCGACGCGCAGATCTTCAGCGCCTACGAGATCAGCGACGCTCAGCTCGCCGAACTCAAGGCGTCGCTGGAGAAGCGCTTCGGCCGCAAGCTCGAAGCCCATGTGCAGCTGGAGCCCGGCCTGATTGGCGGCGTTCGCGTCGTCGTCGGCGACGAGGTGCTGGACACCTCCGTCAAGGCCCGCCTTGAGCGCATGAAAGTTGCGCTGACTGCCTGATCCGCAGCTGGACACCCGCAAGACATTCCGATTTACCCCGCGTCTGACCCCCGCCCTTGATCCGGCGAAGGAACGGCCACCTGGGAGACCTAGCATGCAACTGAATCCCGCTGAAATTTCCGAACTGATCAAGAGCCGCATCGAGGGTCTTGGTGGCAGCACGGACATCCGCAACCAGGGCACCGTCGTGTCCGTTTCCGACGGCATCGTCCGCGTCCACGGCCTGTCCGACGTGATGCAGGGCGAAATGCTCGAATTCCCGGTCGCCAAGGACGGCAGCCAGACCTTCGGCCTCGCGCTGAACCTCGAGCGCGACTCCGTCGGCGCCGTGATTCTGGGTGCCTACGAGCACATCTCGGAAGGCGACACTGTCAAGTGCACGGGCCGCATCCTGGAAGTGCCGGTCGGCCCCGAGCTGATCGGCCGCGTCGTCAACGCGCTGGGCGAGCCGATCGACGGCAAGGGCCCGATCAACGCCAAGATGACCGACGTCATCGAGAAGGTCGCCCCGGGCGTGATCGCCCGCAAGTCGGTCGACCAACCTGTGCAGACCGGCCTGAAGTCGATTGACTCGATGGTTCCCGTCGGCCGCGGCCAGCGCGAACTGATCATTGGTGACCGTCAGACGGGCAAGACCGCCGTCGCCATCGACGCGATCATCAACCAGAAGGGTCAGAACATGACCTGCGTCTACGTCGCCATCGGCCAGAAGGCGTCGTCGATCAAGAACGTGGTGCGCTCGCTGGAACAAGCCGGCGCGATGGAATACACCATCGTTGTCGCCGCCTCGGCTTCCGAGTCCGCCGCGATGCAGTACGTGTCGGCCTACTCGGGCTGCACGATGGGCGAGTACTTCCGCGACCGCGGCCAGGACGCGCTGATCATTTACGACGACCTGTCCAAGCAGGCCGTCGCCTACCGCCAGGTTTCGCTGCTGCTGCGCCGCCCGCCGGGCCGCGAGGCCTACCCCGGCGACGTGTTCTATCTGCACAGCCGCCTGCTGGAGCGCGCCGCTCGCGTGAACGCCGACTACGTCGAAGCCTTCACCAAGGGTGAAGTCAAGGGCAAGACCGGTTCGCTGACGGCACTGCCGATCATCGAAACGCAAGCCGGCGACGTGTCCGCCTTCGTGCCGACCAACGTGATCTCGATCACCGACGGCCAGATCTTCCTGGAAACCAGCCTGTTCAACGCCGGTATCCGCCCCGCCATCAACGCCGGTATCTCGGTGTCGCGCGTCGGCGGTGCAGCCCAGACCAAGCTGATCAAGTCGCTGTCCGGCGGTATCCGTACCGACCTGGCGCAGTACCGTGAGCTGGCTGCGTTCGCGCAGTTCGCTTCCGACCTGGACGAAGCCACCCGCAAGCAGCTGGACCGCGGTGCCCGTGTGACGGAACTGCTCAAGCAAGCCCAGTACTCGCCGCTGTCCATCTCGCTGATGGCTGCGTCGCTGTACGCCGCCAACAAGGGCTTCATGGACAGCATCGAAGTGAAGAAGGTCCTGGCCTTCGAACACGGCCTGCACCAGTACCTGAAGACCAGCCACGCCGCGCTGCTTGCCAAGCTGGAAGCGGACAAGGCGATGGACAAGGATGCGGAAGCTGAACTGAACGCCGCGATCACTTCTTTCAAGAAGTCGTTCGCTTAAGAAGCCGATGACCTTGCGGGACAGACCTTTGAGCGCAGCGAAAAGCTCTGTCCCCAACTGACTAAGGAATTTGCATGGCTTCAAGCAAAGAAATCCGCGGCAAGATCAAGTCGGTCGAGAACACCAAGAAGATCACCAAGGCGATGGAAATGGTCGCCGCGTCCAAGATGCGCAAGGCGCAGGAGCGGATGCGGTCGGCTCGCCCCTACGCCGAGAAGATCGGCAACATCGCGGCCAGCCTCGCCAAGGCCAATCCCGAGTACCGCCATCCCTTCCTCGTCAAGAACGAGGGCGTGAAGGCGGTCGGCATGGTCGTCGTCACGACGGACAAGGGCCTGTGCGGTGGTCTCAATACCAACCTGCTGCGCGCGGCCACGGCCAAGCTCAAGGAACTGGAAACCGCGGGCCAGAAGGCCGAGGTCGTCGCCATCGGCGGCAAGGGCCTGGGCTTCATGAACCGCATCGGCGCCAAGGTCGTTGCCCACGCGACGCAGCTCGGCGACCAGCCCCACATTGAGGCCCTCATCGGCCCGGTCAAGGTGCTGCTCGACCAGTACGCCGAAGGCAAGCTGTCCGCCGTCTACCTCTGCTACACGCAGTTCATCAACACGATGAAGCAAGAGGTGAAGGTGCACCAGCTGCTGCCGTTGAAGGCCGACGACATGGTGACGGACAAGGCCGGCCACTCGTGGGACTACATCTACGAGCCGGACGCCGCCACCGTCATCAACGAACTGCTGGTGCGCTACACGGAAGCCCTGGTCTTCCAGGCCGTTGCCGAAAACATGGCCAGCGAGCAGTCCGCCCGCATGGTGGCCATGAAGGCCGCGACCGACAACGCCGGCACGCTGATCGGTGAGCTGAAGCTGGTCTACAACAAGACCCGTCAGGCCGCGATCACCAAAGAGTTGTCCGAGATCGTCAGCGGCGCCGCCGCGGTCGGTTGAGTCACCCGGCACGCAAAGAATTGAATTGAAGGAACGCAAAAATGGCTAACACTCAAGCAGCAGTCGGCAAGATCGTTCAGTGCATTGGCGCCGTCGTCGACGTGGAATTCCCGCGCGACCGCATGCCCAAGGTGTACGACGCGCTGAAGATGGAAGGCTCGGCACTGACGCTGGAAGTCCAGCAGCAGCTGGGCGACGGCGTCGTCCGCACCATTGCGCTGGGTTCGTCCGACGGCCTGCGCCGCGGCACCGAAGTCTTCAACACCGGCGACACCATCAAGGTGCCGGTCGGCAAGGCAACCCTCGGCCGCATCATGGACGTGCTGGGCAACCCCATCGACGAGCGCGGCCCGGTCTCTTCCGAGCTGACCGCCTCCATCCACCGTGCCGCTCCGGCCTACGACGAGCTGAGCCCGTCGCAGGACCTGCTGGAAACCGGCATCAAGGTCATTGACTTGATCTGCCCGTTCGCCAAGGGCGGCAAGGTGGGTCTGTTCGGTGGCGCCGGCGTCGGCAAGACCGTCAACATGATGGAGCTCATCAACAACATCGCCAAGGCGCACAGCGGTCTGTCCGTGTTCGCCGGCGTGGGTGAGCGCACCCGTGAGGGCAACGACTTCTATCACGAGATGTCGGACTCCGGCGTCGTGGTCCAGGACAAGCTGGAAGACTCCAAGGTTGCCATGGTCTACGGCCAGATGAACGAGCCCCCGGGCAATCGTCTGCGCGTGGCACTGACCGGCCTGACCATCGCCGAGTCCTTCCGCGACGAAGGCAAGGACGTGCTGTTCTTCGTGGACAACATCTACCGCTACACGCTGGCCGGCACGGAAGTGTCCGCACTGCTGGGCCGCATGCCTTCCGCCGTGGGCTACCAGCCAACGCTGGCCGAGGAAATGGGCCGCCTGCAAGAGCGCATCACGTCGACCAAGGTCGGCTCGATCACGTCCATCCAGGCCGTCTACGTCCCTGCGGATGACTTGACCGACCCGTCCCCCGCCACGACCTTCGCCCACTTGGACGCCACCGTCGTGTTGTCGCGCGACATCGCTTCGCTGGGCATCTACCCCGCCGTGGACCCGCTGGACTCGACCAGCCGCCAGATCGACCCCAACGTCGTCGGCGAAGAGCACTACACGACGACCCGTGCCGTGCAGCAGGTGCTGCAGCGCTACAAGGAACTGCGCGACATCATCGCCATCCTGGGCATGGACGAACTGTCGCCGGAAGACAAGCTGTCGGTGGCTCGCGCCCGCAAGATCCAGCGCTTCCTGTCGCAGCCCTTCCACGTCGCCGAAGTCTTCACCGGCTCGCCCGGCAAGTACGTGCCGCTGAAGGAAACCATCCGCGGCTTCAAGATGATCGTGGCTGGTGAGTGCGACCACCTGCCGGAGCAGGCTTTCTACATGGTGGGAACCATCGACGAAGCTTTCGAGAAGGCCAAGAAGATCCAGTGAGGTTGACGGGGACGTCTCGGCGTCCCGTCTCCCGCAGGACTTCTTCAATGGTTAGCTAAGGAAGATTGAACATGGCAACCCTCCACGTCGACGTGGTCTCCGCCGAAGAGCTGATCTTCTCGGGCGAGGCCAAGTTCGTCGCCCTGCCGGGCGAGAGTGGCGAGCTCGGCATCCTGCCGAAGCACACGCCGCTGATCACTCGCATCAAGCCAGGCGCCGTGCGCATCGAGCGCCCGGACGGCACCGAAGAGTTCGTCTTCGTCGCCGGCGGCATTCTCGAAGTGCAGCCGAACCGCGTGACCGTGCTGGCCGACACCGCCATCCGCGGCAAGGACCTCGATGAAGCCAAGGCCATCGAGGCCAAGAAGCAAGCCGAGGAAGCGCTGAAGAACGCCAAGAGCGAACTCGACCAGGCCGCGATCCAGAACGAGCTGCTCACGCTGGCGGCCCAGGTCGCGGCGCTGCGTAAGTTCCGCGCGAAAAGCTAAGGGCATTCCCTGGCTCAACCGCAAGCCCGCCTCTTGGCGGGTTTTCTACTTTCAGACCCGCCCATGACCACGCCCACCGCTGCCCCCGTAGCCGCCCAGGACGGCCTGGCCCTGCACGTCGAGCAGTGGGCGGCGTGGGCGCCGGGTCTGGCATCCCAGGACGACTGGCGGGCCTGGCTGCGTCAGCCGCAACCGGTTACCGCCGACGCACCGGCCGCGCCACCGCTGCCGGAAGTGCCGGCGATGGCGCGGCGGCGCATCGACCCGCTGGGGCGCGCTGCCCTGCAGGTGGCCTATTGGGCCCAGCAGGGCGTCGACGCGGCGGCGCTGGCGGCCATGCCACTGGTGTTCGCGTCGCGTTGGGGAGAATTGGCGCGCTCGGTCGCCATGCTGCAGGACCTGGCTCAGGGCGAGGCGCTGTCACCGACCGCCTTCAGCCACTCGGTGCACAACGCCATCGGCGCCCAGTACTCCATCCAGCGCGGTATCACCGCCAATGTCAGCGCGGTGGCCGCGGGCGAGGTCAGCGCTGCCGCCGGCTGGGTCGAAGCCCATGCGCTGCTGGCCGCCGGCGCGCCCGCCGTGCTGCTGACGGTGTTCGACGCGCCGCTGCCGGTGCTGTATGCCCATACCGGGCTGGACGCCCTGATCGCCCCGCCGCATGCCTTTGCGCTGCGTCTGCGTGTGGCGCGCGCCGGCGAGCCGGCCGTGCAACTGACGCGCCAGGCCGCGCTGGCGAATGCGTCGCCCAGCACGCTGTCGCCCAATCTGCAGCTGCTGCAGTGGCTGCTCGACCCCGCCGCCGAGCTGCGCCAGGTGGACGGCGCCGCGGACTGGCAGTGGCGCCATGTCGTCGCTCGATAGCCTGCTGTCCGACTGGTCCCGGGCCTGGTCCCGTGCCTGGCGGGTGCCGGCCACGGGTCTGAGCTTCGCCTGCTTCGGCATCGGCGGCCTGCTGATGGGCGTGCTCGCCTTCCCGCTGATCAACCTGCTGGTGTGGGACCCGGTGCGCCGCATCCGCTGGTCACGTGCGCTGGTGGGGGCCAGCTTTCGCGGCTTTATCGGCCTGATGACGCTGCTCGGTCTGGTGCGCGTGCGCTGGACGGGCGCCGAGCGCTTGCAGCGGCGTGGCCTGCTGGTGCTGGCCAACCACCCGACGCTGATCGACGTGGTGGCGCTGATCGGGCGCACGCCCAACGCCGATTGCGTCGTGCGTGCCGGGCTGGGCGACAACCCCTTCACCTGGGGGCCGGTGCGGGCCTGCAACTATTTGCGTAACGACCGTGGCAGCGAGGTGTTGGAAGGTTTCAACGCCAGCCTCCAGGCGGGCAGCAATCTGGTAATTTTTCCCGAAGGCACCCGAAGCAGGCCCGGGCATGCTTTGCAGTTGCAGCGCGGTGCGGCCCAATTGGCCCTGCGCACGGGCGTGGCCATCACGCCAGTGCGCATTCGCTGCGAGCCGCTGGGATTGAGCAAAGGCTGGCCGTGGTGGAAAACCCACGACCGGCCGTTACACCTGAGTCTGGATGTGGGCGAGGACATCGCCGTGACACCCTTTCTAGAGGGTGCTCACGGAGAATTCCCGCTCGCTGCAAGACGGCTCACGGGATACTTGCGGGACTATTTTTCTGGGGGAAAAGGCGATGGAACAGAGCCTGGAACTTGAAATCAAGACCTTGCTCATCGACGCCTTGAATCTCGAGGACATGAGCGCAGACGACATCGACGCCGAGCAGCCGCTCTTCGTCGAAGGCCTCGGACTGGATTCCATCGACGCGCTCGAGCTGGGCCTGGCGCTGCAAAAGCGCTATGGCGTCACCATGTCGGCCGATTCGGAGGAAACCCGCCGCCATTTCCGCTCCATCCGGGCTTTGGCAGCTTTCGTGGCCACGAGCCGCAAGGGCTGAATCGCCAGGGAGTTCACACCATGACCGAACACGACATCTACACGCGCCTGTCGGCCATCCTGGTCGAGACCTTCGACATCGAGCCCGAGCGCATCCGCCCGGAAGCCCGGCTGTACGACGACCTGGACATCGACTCCATCGACGCGGTGGACCTCATCGTCAAGCTCAAGCCCCTGGTGGGCAAGCGCCTGCAGCCCGAGGCCTTCAAATCGGTGCGCACGCTGCAGGACGTCGTCAACGCCCTGACCGCGCTGCTGCAGCAGGCCGAGGAAACCACCGGTGAAGACGAGGCCGCGCTGCCGCGCGCCGCCTGATCCCGTTTCTCGCCCCAGCGTGCGCAACATCCTCTGGGTGGCGCTGACCGCCCTCTATCCCGTTCTCGTCTACCTGGGCCTCGCACATGCCGAGCCCCGGGTGTTGGCGCTGCTGCTTCTCGCTCTGGCGCTGGCGCGCTACCTCGCGTCGCGCAGCCAGCAGGCCCTCGCGATCGCGCTGGCCGGCCTGGTGCTGGCCGCGTTGACGGCCTGGTCCAACCAGCTGTTGCCGCTGAAGATCTATCCGGTGGCGATGAACCTGGCCATGCTGGTGCTCTTCGGCGCCAGCCTGTTCAAGGGCCAGACCGTCGTCGAGCGCCTGGCGCGCCTGCACGACCCCGAGTTGGACGCCCACGGCGTGGCCTACACGCGCCGCGTCACCATCGTCTGGTGCGGCTTCTTCATCGTCAACGGCAGCATCAGCCTGGCGACGGCCCTGTGGGCCAGCGAGCAGACCTGGGCGCTGTACAACGGCTTCATCACTTACGGGCTGATGGGCACCCTGATGGGCGGCGAGTGGCTGGTGCGCCGCCGCGTACGAGCCGGCAAGCATGTGGCGTGAACTGCGCCTCGGCCTTGCCGGTGCCCTGAGCCCGGCGCGGGCCGCTCAGCCCGTGGGTTGGCGTTCCGGCCGGGCTGTCATGTCGGCCGAGTTCCTGGCCCAGGCCGCTGGCTGGTTCGCGCATTTCCAGGCGCTGGCGACGGGCGACGTCGCACTGCATTTCGAAGACACCCTGCACGCCACCGCCGCGCTGTTCGGCGCCTGGCATGCCCGCAAGACCGTCTGGTGGCCCGGTGACGCGCTGCCGGCCACGGCGCAGCGTCTGTCCGAGCAGGTGGGGGCGTTTGCCGGCGACTGGCCTGGCCGCAGCGATGCCACTGCTGCCGTGGCCGATGCGCCCGTGCCGGATTGGCAGTCGCTGGACCCGCAGGCCCCCCAGCTCGTCGTTTTCACTTCCGGCAGCAGCGGCGAGCCCGGCGCCATCCCCAAGCAGCTGCACCAGTTGTTCGACGAGGTGCGCGCGCTGGAAGCCGAGTTCGGTGCGCGCCTGGACGGCGCCACGGTTCACGCCACCGTCAGCCACCAGCACATCTACGGCCTGCTGTTCCGCGTGCTGTGGCCACTGGCCGCCGGCCGCCCCACGGCAGCGAACCGCGTGGCCTATCTGGAAGACCTGCATGCCGTGCCCGGCCGCATCGCGCTGATCGCCAGCCCCGCCCACCTGAAGCGCCTGCAGCTCGCCGTCACCGGCGACCTGCCCGAGCGCCTGGCGGCGGTGTTCAGCTCCGGCGGCCCGCTGCCAGCCGATGCGCTGGCCCCCTGCGCCGAGCGCCTGGGTCAGACGCCCATCGAGGTCTACGGCAGCAGCGAGACCGGCGGTGTGGCCTGGCGCCAGCGCCCGCCCGGCGCGGGCGATGCCGAGCCCTGGCGCGCGCTGCCCGGCGTCGAATGGCAATTGAGCGACGGCCAGCTGCAGCTGCGCTCGGCCCATATCGGTGGCGATGACTGGTACACGGCCGCCGACCATGCCCGCGCGGAAGGCCCCGGCTTCGTGCTGTTGGGCCGCGCGGACCGCATCGTCAAGGTGGAAGAAAAGCGCGTGTCGCTGGCCGCCGTCGAGCAGGCCCTGCTGGCCAGCGGCCAGGTGCAGGAAGCCCGCGCGCTGCTGCTGCCGGGCTCGCGCCAGGAGCTGGGCGTCGTGTTGGTGCCCACGCCCGAGGCCTGGGGCGCCATCGACCAGGCCGGCCGCGCTGCATGGCTCGCGCCGCTGCGCGAACGCCTGGCCGCCCAGCTGGAGTCCACCGTGCGCCCGCGCCGCTGGCGCCTCGTCAGCGAATTCCCCGCCAACACCCAGGGCAAGACCACTCAGGCCGCATTGCAGGCCTTGTTCGACCCCATGCGCCCGCCCGCCCGGGTGCTGATGCGTGAGGCGCTGACGGTGCGGCTGCGCGTCGACATCGAGGCCCGCCATCCCGGCTTCGAAGGGCACTTTGAGGGCCAGCCTGTGCTGCCGGGCGTCGTGCAGCTGGATTGGGCAGAGCGCTTTGCACGCGAGCTGTTCGCACTGCAGCCGGCCTTTGCCGGGCTGGACCAGCTCAAGTTCCAGCAGGTCATCCGCCCCGGCGGCACCGTGGACCTCGAGCTGACCATCAATGCCGACGGCAGCGAGCTGCGTTTCGCGCTGACCAGCGAGCGCGGCGCGCACGCCAGCGGCAAGCTGCGCTTCGGAGCCGGCGTGTGAAGGTTTGCGCCGTCATTCCTGTTTACAACCATGGCGGTACGGTCGGTGGCGTTGCGGCCAAGCTGCGCGAGCAGGGCCTGCCGGTGCTGCTGGTGGACGATGGCAGCGCAGCCGCCACGGCAGCGCAGCTCGACGCCTTGGCGCGGCAGGACGGCATCCAGCTGCTGCGCCTGCCGCACAACCAGGGCAAGGGCGTGGCCGTCATCGCCGGCATGCGCCTGGCGGTCGAGCAGGGCTACACCCATGGCCTGCAGATCGATGCCGACGGCCAGCATGACGCCTTCGATGCCTCGCGCTTCGTGGCCGCCGCCCAGGCGCGCCCTGAGGCACTGATCTGCGGCTGCCCCATCTATGACGCCTCCGTGCCGCGCGCGCGGCTGTACGGCCGCTACGCCACCCACATCTGGGTCTGGATCAACACGCTGAGTTTCGCCGTGCGCGACTCGATGTGCGGCTTTCGCATCTACCCGCTGGCCACCACGCTGCCGCAGCTCGCGCATGCCTCCATGGGACGGCGCATGGACTTCGACACCGAGATCGCCGTGCGCCTCGTCTGGGCCGGCGTGCCGGTCGTCAACCAGCCCACGCGCGTGCACTATCCGGTCGGCGGCATCTCGCACTTTCGCGTCTGGCGCGACAACGTGCTGATCTCGGCCATGCACACGCGGCTCTTCTTCGGCATGCTGTGGCGCGCGCCGCTACTGCTGGCGCGCAAGCTGCGGAGCAATCCATGACAGTGCGCGCTCAGCACTGGGCGTCGTTGGGTGAAACGACCTTCGTCAGCGGTATCTGGCTGCTGTACGGCGTGCACAAGCTCTTCGGCCGGCGCCTGGTTCGCTGGGCCATGTTTCCCGTGGTGGTGTTGCATTGGCTGACGCGCCCGGCGCTGCGCCGCTCATCGCTGGACTATCTGCGCCATCTGCACCGTGCCGAACCGGGCGTGTTCAAGCGTGAACCCGATTGGCGCGAAGGGCTGCGCCACGTCGCCTGCTTTGCCGAGACCATGCTCGACAAGCTGCTGGCCATGGCCGGCCGCTACCCGGCCGAGTGCGTGCGCGAGCAGGACTTCTCTCTCGTCGACGCCATGGTGGCCCGGGGCCAGGGCGGCATCTTCATCACTGCCCACATGGGCTGCCTGGAGCTGTGCCGCATGGTGGGCCGCACCAAGCAGGACCTGAAGCTGACGGTACTGGTGCACACCCGCCACGCCCAGGCCTTCAACCGCATCCTCAAGCGCCTGGACCCGAGCTCCGCTGTCAACCTGCTGGAGGTCACCGACTTCGGGCCGGCCATGGCCATGCAGCTCAAGGAGCTGGTGGACGCCGGCGGCTGGATCGCCATTGCCGGCGACCGCGTGCCCATCCAATCCGCCCAGACCGTCAGCGTCGACTTCCTCGGTGCGCCGGCGCCGCTGCCGGTGGGCGCCTATGTGCTGGCCGGCGTGCTGCACTGCCCGCTGGTGCTGCTGACCTGCCTGCACCGGGGGGCCGGCTATGAGATCCGCTTCGAGGTGCTGACCGAGCACGTCAGCCTGCCGCGAGCGGGGCGCCGCGAGGCTCTGGCCCAATACGCTCAGAGCTACGCACGGATTCTGCAGCGCCGCCTGCGCGAATCGCCCTATGACTGGTTCAACTTCTACGCTTTCTGGGACAGCCCGCATGCCGTTGCCTGAGATTGTTTTCGATGGCCGCCCGCTGAGCCTGGACGACATCGCCGCCATCTCCCGCCGCGAGGCCCGCGCGCGTCTGAGCACCGCGCCTGATTTCGTGCGCCACATCGACGCCGGCGCCGAGTTCATCGCCCGCCTGCTGGCTGAGGACGGCGTCGTCTACGGTGTCACCACCGGCTACGGCGACTCCTGCACCGTCAGCATCCCGCCGGCCCTGGTCGCCGAGCTGCCGCGCCACCTCTACACCTACCACGGCATCGGCGCCGGCCCCATGCTGGCGCCCGAGCAGGTGCGCGCCGTGCTGGCCGTGCGGCTGCAGTCGCTGGCGCAGGGCGTGTCGGGCGTGAGCTACGCCTTGCTGCAACAGTTGGCCGCCCTGATCGAGCACGACATCCTGCCCTTGATCCCCAGCGAAGGTTCGGTCGGCGCGAGCGGTGACCTTACGCCGCTGAGCTATGTCGCCGCCGTGCTGTGCGGCGAGCGCGAGGTGTGGTTCCAGGGCCGGCAGATGCCGGCGGCCGAGGCCCTTGCGGCCGTCGGCCTCAAGCCGCACACGCTGCGCCCCAAGGAAGGCCTGGCCATCATGAACGGCACGGCCGTCATGACGGCGCTGGCCTGCCTGGCCTTCCAGCGTGCCGAGCGCCTGTCGCTGCTCGCCACACGCATCACGGCGGCCAATGTGGTCGCCAGCGCCGGCAATGCCCATCACTTCGACGAGCGCCTGTTCGCCGTCAAGCCGCATGCCGGCCAGCAGCGCGTCGCCGCGCGGCTGCGCACCGACCTCGCCAGCGACCGCCCCAGCCGCAATGAGCAGCGCCTGCAGGACCGCTACTCGCTGCGCTGCGCGCCCCACGTCATCGGCGTGCTGGAAGACGCGCTGCCCTGGCTGCGCCAGCTCATCGAGAACGAGCTCAACAGCGCCAACGACAACCCGCTGGTGGACGCCGTCGAGGAGCGCGTGCTGCACGGCGGCCATTTCTACGGCGGCCATATCGCCATGGCCATGGACACGCTGAAGACGGCCGTCGCCAACGTCGCCGACCTGCTCGACCGCCAGCTCGCCCTGCTGGTGGACACACGCTTCAACCACGGCCTGCCGTCGAACCTGAGCGGTGCCCTGGGCGGGCGCGCCGCCATCAACCATGGCCTGAAGGCGCTGCAGATCAGCGTCTCCGCCTGGACCGCCGAAGCCCTCAAGCAGACCATGCCGGCCTCGGTCTTCAGCCGCAGCACCGAGTGCCACAACCAGGACAAGGTCAGCATGGGCAGCATCGCGGCCCGCGACGCGCTGCGCGTGCTGGACCTGAGCGAGCAGGTCGTCGCCGGCCTGCTCATCAGCGCACGCCAGGGCCTGGGCCTGCGCCAGCGCCTGGGCGGCCTGCAGCTGAGCCCGTCGCTGTCGGCCTGGTACGAGCAGCTCTGTGCACGCCTGCCGCTGATCGACGAAGACCGCGCGTTGGATGTCGAGCTGCAGATGTTGCTGCGCGAGATCCGTTTGCCCCACGGAGCCCTGCATGCGCCTGCGTGAAGACCCGCGCCTGGCCCACGAGATCGAGATCACGCCGGCCTTCCACGATCTCGACCCGATGGAGATCGTCTGGCACGGCCGCTATGTGCAATACCTGGAGCAGGCGCGCTGCGCGCTGCTGCAGCGCTTCAACTACGACTACCCGCAGATGCGCGCCAGCGGCTATGCCTGGCCCATCATCCATCTGCAGCTGAAATACGTGCGCCCGGCCGAATACGGCATGCGCCTGGGCGTGCGCGCCTGCATCACCGAGTGGGAGCACCGCCTGCGCATCGACTACACGGTGCGCGACATCGCTACCAACGCGCGCCTGACCCGGGCCCACACGCTGATGGTGGCCGTGGACATGCGCAGCAAGGAAATGCAGTTCGCCAGCCCGCCTATCCTGTTTGAACGTCTGGGCATTCCGCTGCCATGAAGCGCCGTCTCTTCCTTCTTGCCGCATGCCCGTTGCCCGCGCTGGCCGACACCATCGCGCAGGTTCAGCAGCGCCTCGTCAGCACGCCGGTGCAGCGCGGTGGCTTCCAGCAGGACAAGCAGCTTGCCGGCTTCGCCAAGCCGCTGAAGAGCCAGGGCGACTACCTGTTGGTGCGCGGCAAGGGCCTGATCTGGCGCACGACGGCGCCGTTCGCCAGCCAGTTGGTGCTGACGCGCGACCGCATCGCCGGTGGTGGCGGCCTGCAGCTGGATGCCAGCAAGGAGCCCGGCATCCGCGTCGTGACCCAGCTGATGCTGTCGCTGCTGGACGGCGACCTCGGCGCGTTGCAGCAGGCCTTCGAGGTGCAGGCTAGCCTGGGGGGCGACAAGGCCTGGCGCGCGGCGCTTAGACCCAAGGCCGCGGCCCTGGCCCAGCTCTTCAGCCGCATCGAGCTGGAGGGTGATCGCCAGCTGCGCCGCATCGTCATGACCGAGGCCCAGGGCGACACGACGACGCTGCGCTTCGACGAGCAGGCCCGCGAGCCCGCTGCCCCCAGCGCTGACGAGGCCAAACAGCTTGGTTGATCGCGCCAGCCGCCTGGCGCCCTGGTTGTGGGCGCTCGCGCTGCTGCTGATGGCCGCAGCCCTGGCCCTGGCTGCATGCAAGGGCCGCGTGCGCATCAACACCGATGTGCTGGCCATGCTGCCCAAGGACGAGCGCCGGCCCGAGGTCGAGCAGGCGATGGCTGCGCTGGCCAGGGCAGGAGAGGGCCGCATCATCGTCATGCTGCGCGCACCCAAGGGCAGCGAAGCGGCGATGGACCGCTTCATTGCCAAGCTGCAAGTCGAGGCGCCCGCCATCAAGCTGCGCCACCGCGTGTCCGACGCCCAGCAGGCCGACTGGCTGAGCTTCTTCGCCCCGCAACGCGGCGCCCTGCTGACCGACGCCCAGCGCCAGTCCCTGCAGACCGCTCCTTCGGAAGCGCTGGCTCAACAGGCGCTGACCAGCCTGATGCAGCCCATGGGCCTGCCGCGCGTGGGCCGCTGGATCGATGACCCCTTCAACACCCTCGGGGCATGGCTCGCCGAGCGAGCCCAGGGCAGCAAGGTGCGCGCTCTGGACGGCCGCCTGCGCCTGGCCGATGCCCAGGGCGACTGGATGCTGGCCCTCATCGACAGCGGCGCCAGCGCCTTCGCGCTGGGCGACAACGAGCGCATCGCCGAAGCCCTCGCCAAGGCCCGCGCTGCCGTGCCCGAGGCCCAGGTGCTGGCTGCCGGCGTGCCCCTGCATGCGCATGCCGCGGCCGCGCAGGCCCAGCGCGAGATGCACCTCATCGGCATCGGCTCTCTCGTCGGCGTGTTTGCCTTGAGCTGGTTCGCTTTCGCCCGCATTCGGCCGCGCCTGCTAGTGCTGCTGTCGGTGGGCAGCGGCCTGCTGGTGGCCGTGGCGGCGACGTTGGCGGTGTTTGGCGAGCTGCACCTGATCACGCTGGTGTTCGGCGCCAGCCTGGTCGGCGTGGCGGAGAACTACGCCAGCAGCCACTACAGCAGCCGCATCGCCCAGCCGCCGGCGCAGCGCTTCGCCTTGATGCGCGAGCAGCTGCCGACCATGGTGCTGGCCCTCAGCACGACGCTGGCCGGCTATGCCCTGCTCGCGACGACGCCTTTCCCGGGCCTGCAGCAGGTCGCGCTGTTCTCTGCCGCCGGCCTCTCGGCCGCCTTCGTCAGCACCTGGCTGTGGTTCCCGCATCTGGACGCCGGCCCCGTGCCCGTGCGGCCGCTGACGCGCGCGTTGGGCCGCGCCTGGCAGCGCTGGCCGCAACTGAACTGGCGCAGCGGCCTGATCGGCGGCGTCGTCATCGCCGCTCTGTTGGCGGCTGCCGCCTGGTGCGGCCAGGCCAACGACGACATCCGCCTGCTGCAGAACACGCCGCCCGCGCTGATGCAGGAGCAGATCGACATCGGCCGGCGGCTGGACCTGCCCAGCCCGGCGCAGTTCTACCTGCTCAACGCGGGCAGCGAGGAAGTCCTGCTCGAACGCGAGGAAACCTTGAAGGCCAAGCTCGCCGGCATGCCCGGCATCGGCGGCTGGCAGGCCGTTTCCGACTGGGTGCCGTCGCCCGCGCGCCAGGCCTCTGATGCGGCCCTGGTGCAGCGCCGCTGGGCCGAGGTGTCGCTGCTGGTGGCCGAGCAGCTGGGCCAGCCCGTGCCGCAGCCCGACGCCGTTGCGGCGCCGGTGCTGACGGTGGAGGCCTGGCGCGCGGCGCCCGTCAGCGAGGCCGCGCGCCATCAGTGGCTGGGCCGCGATACCGACGGCCGCTGGCACAGCGTCGTGATGCTGCGTGGCGTGTCGCGGGCATCCTTGCCGCAGCTTGCCGCCCTGGCCGACGGCACGACGGTGCGCTGGGTCGACAAAGTGGCCGATGTCTCCGAGCTGCTCGCCCGTCAGCGCATCCGCATGCTCGGCGTGCTGGCGATTGCGGTGGGCGCCGTCGCAGCCTTGCTCGCCTGGCGCCTGGGCGCTGCCTGGTGGCGCGCTCTGGTGCCGACGTTGCTGGCCGGCAGCCTGGCGCTGGCCGCCACCGCCTTGCTCGGCCAGCCCTGGCAGCTCTTCCACGTGCTGGCCCTGCTGCTGCTGCTCGGCGTGGGAGTGGACTACGGCATCTTCCTGCTCGCCCAGCCGAGCCGGCGGGACCTGCGCGGCTTCGTCTCCATCACACTCGCGGCCGCCAGCACCTGGCTGTCCTTCGGGTTGCTGGCCCTGTCCGGCACGCCGGCCTTGCGGGCCTTCGGCCTGACCCTGGGCCTGGGAATTGCCCTGGCCTGGTTCCTCACCCCTTTCTTCGTCAACGACCATGACCCTCGAAACGACTGACGTCTGCATCATCGGCGCAGGCCCTGCAGGCGCCGTCGCTGCGGCCCTGCTGCGCCGCCAAGGCCTGGCCGTGACGGTGCTGGAGCGTCAGCTCTTTCCACGCTTCTCCATCGGTGAGAGCCTGCTGCCACAGTCCATGGCCTATATCGAGAAGGCGGGGCTGCTGCAGGACGTCGTCGAGGCCGGCTTCCAGTTCAAGAACGGCGCGGCCTTCTGCCGCGGCCCCAAGCGCACCGCTTTCGACTTCCGCGACAAGTTCACGCCCGGTTGGGGCACGACCTACCAGGTGCAGCGCGCGCATTTCGACCAGGTGCTGGCCAATGGCGCCGCCAAGGCCGGCGCCGATGTGCGCTACCGCCACGAGGTGACGGCCGTGCGCGTCGCGGCAGGTCAACGCCCGCAGCTCGACGTGCAGCCGCTGGACGGTGGCGCGGCCTACACCGTCGAAGCCGGCCATCTGCTGGACGCCAGCGGCTTCGGCCGCACGCTGCCGCGCCTGCTGGACCTGGAGACGCCCTCAAGCTTCCCCGTGCGCGCCGCCACCTTCACCCATGTGCAGGACCGCATCAGCGACCCGACGTTCGACCGCACCAAGATCCTCGTTACCGTGCATCCGGACGACGTGGACGTGTGGTTCTGGACCATCCCCTTCAGCAACGGCCGCTGCTCGCTGGGCGTCGTCGCGCGGGCCGAGTACTTCGACCGCTTCCCCGAGGACGCGACGGAGCGACTGAAGGCCGTCGTCGCCGAGACACCGACGCTGGCCACGCTGCTGAAGGACGCCGTCTGGGACACGCCGGCCAACAAGCTGCAGGGCTATGCCGCCAATGTGAAGTCGCTGTGGGGCCCGGGCTTTGCGCTGCTGGGCAATGCGGGCGAGTTCCTGGACCCGGTGTTCTCCAGCGGCGTGACCATCGCCGTGAAGTCCGCCGACCTGGCCGTGACGGCGCTGCTGCGCGAACGCGCCGGCGAAGCGGTGGACTGGGAGAAGGACTACGCCAAGCCGCTGCGTGCCGGCGTGGACGCCTTCCGTGCCTTTGTGGAGAGCTGGTACCGCGGCGGCTTCCAGGACGTCATCTTCCACCAGGACCAGAACCCCGACATCCGCCGCATGATCTCGTCCATCCTGGCCGGCTACGCCTGGGACCTGACCAACCCCTACGTCGCGCACCCCGAGCGCATGCGCACGCTGGAGCAGTTGTGCGCCCCCTGATCCTGTTCGCTGCGCTGTTGCTGTCAGCCTGCCAGACGCTGCCGCCGCCGGCTGCGCTGCCGCCGCTGCAGCTGGCACCGGCCGCCTTTGGCGCCGAGCTGTCGCTGGCGCAGCGGCTGACGGTGACCGACGTGCCGGACGACCCCAGCGGTGCCGTCACCGAGCGCCAACTCGACACGCTGCTGCAGGTCGACGCGCAGCAGTTGCAACTCGCCGGCCTCGCTTTCGGTCAGCGCGTGTTGACGCTGAACTGGGACGGCCACGAGCTGAAGGTGCAGCGCCATCCCATGCTGCCCGCCGCCGTCGATCCGGCGCGCGTGCTGCGTGACATCGCCCTGGTCTTCGCGCCGCTGCCTGCATTGCAGGCCGCGCTGCCCGCGAGTTGGACCGTGGATGAGTCAGGCAACGAGCGCACGCTGCGCCAGTCCGGCGAGACGCGCCTGACCGTGCGCTACCTGGACGGCCGCGCGCGCGTCGAGATCGACAATCGCGCCGAGCACTATCAACTGCGCATCGAGTCGCGCCCTTTGGAGGGAGGCTGATGTCCTTCTACTTGAACGCCCTGGGCGTCGTCTGCGCCGCCGGCCATGACGCCGCCACGCTGGCCGCGTCGCTGTGGGCCAACACGCCCAGTGGCGTCGAGCCCGAGGCCTGGCGCGGCCGCACCCTGCACCTGGGCCGTGTGCGCCAGCCCCTGCCCCTGCCCGACGCCAACGCGCAACGCAGCCGCAACAACGCGTTGCTGCTGACGGCGCTGCAACCCATCCGCGCCGCGGTGGATGCTTCCATCGAACGCTTCGGCCCGTTGCGCGTGGCCATCGTGCTGGGCACCAGCACCTCGGGCGTCGGCGAGAGCGAAGCCGCCTGGGCCCACCACCGCGAGCACGGCGAACTGCCGGTCTGGCACGATGTGCGCCAGCAGGAGATCGGCTCCGGCGCTGCGCTGCTGGCCGAAGAGCTCGGCACCTTGGGCCCCGCCTATGTCATCTCCACGGCCTGCTCGTCCAGCAGCAAGGCCCTGGCCAGTGCGGCGCGGCTGCTGCAGGCCGGCATGGCGGATGCCGTCGTCTGCGGCGGTGCCGACAGCCTGTGCGACTTCACCGTCGCCGGTTTTGCCGCACTGGAGGCCGTCAGCGACGCGCGCTGCAATCCCATGAGCGCCCAGCGCTGCGGCATCAACATCGGCGAGGCCGGCGCACTTTTCCTGATGACGCGTGAAAGAGGCGAAGGCCCGGCCGTCCGCCTGGCCGGCTGGGGCGAGACCAGCGACGCCCATCACATCTCCGCGCCCGAGCCCAACGGCCGCGGTGCCGAGGCCGCGATGCGCGCGGCCCTGGACATGGCGGGCCTCTCGCCTGCCGACATCGGCTACCTCAACCTGCACGGCACGGCCACGCCGCATAACGACGCGATGGAGAGCGAGGCCGTGGCGCGCGTCTTCGGCCTGAACACCCCCTGCAGTTCCACCAAGCCGCTGACCGGCCACACGCTGGGCGCCGCGGGTGCGCTGGAGGCCGCCATCGGCTGGTTGACCCTGCTGGGCGATGGCGCCTTGCCCGGCCACCATTTCGATGGCGAACGCGACGCCGCCTTGCCCGCCATCCGTCTCGTCCAGCCTGGCGAGCGCCTGGCCGCCGCCCCGCGCGCGGTGTTGTCCAATTCATTTGCCTTCGGCGGCAGCAATGCTGCGCTGGTGCTCACCCGTGAAGACTGACCTCGCTGTCCTCGATATAGCCGACCTCGTGCCGCACCGCGGCGCGATGAGCTGGCTCGACCGCGTCATCGAGGCCGATGCCGAGTCGCTGCTGGCCGAGGCCACCGTGCGCGCCGACCATCTGTTGGTGCAGGGTGGCCAGCTCAGCGCATCGGCCGGCGTCGAATACATGGCCCAGGCGGCCGCTGCATGGGCCGGCTATCAACGTCACATCAAGGCCGATGAGGGCGGGGCCGCCCGCATCGGCTTCCTGCTCGGCACGCGCCGCTACCAGTGCAATCGTGCCGCCTTTCGCGTCGGCGACGTGCTGCGCGTGCAGGTGCAACGCCTCTTCCAGGCCGACAACGGCCTGGGCCAGTTTGAGTGCGTCATCAGCATCGATGGCGCCGAGGTGGCGCGCGCCAGCCTCAATGTCTTCGGGCCCGACGACCCGGAGGCTTTCCTGAACGGACAGACCCCATGAGTACTCCCCATACCGTGCTGGTGACGGGCTCCAGCCGTGGCATCGGCCGCGCCATCGCGCTGCGGCTGGCGCGCGACGGCTACGACGTCGTCATCCATTGCCGCAGCCGCCGCGACGAAGCCGAGGCCGTCGCCCAGGCTGTGCGCGAACTCGGCCGCCAGGCCCGCGTGCTCGCCTTCGACGTCGCCGACCGCGCCGCCACTGCCGCCGCGCTGGAGGCCGACGTGGAGGCCCATGGCTGCTATTACGGCGTCGTCTGCAATGCCGGCATTGCCCGCGACGGCGCCTTCCCGGCGTTGACCGGTGAGGACTGGGACGCCGTCATCCACACCAACCTCGACGCCTTCTACAACGTGCTGCAGCCGCTGACCATGCCGCTGGTGCGCCGCCGCAAGCCCGGCCGCATCGTCACGCTGGCCTCGGTCTCGGGCCTGATGGGCAACCGCGGGCAGGTCAACTACAGTGCCGCCAAGGCCGGCATCATCGGCGCTAGCAAGGCGCTGGCCGTCGAGCTGGCCAGCCGCAAGATCACGGTCAACTGCGTGGCACCGGGCCTCATCGAGACGGACATGATCGACGCCGAAGTGCTGGAGCACGCGCTGAAGTTGATCCCGGCGCAGCGCGTCGGCCAGCCCGAGGAGGTGGCGGCCCTGGTGGCCTTCTTGATGAGCGAGGACGCCGCCTACATCACGCGTCAGGTGATTTCGGTCAACGGAGGAATGGTCGGATGAGGGCGGGCCGAGCGCCGGGCCGCTCCCAAGCCGGCCCGCATCCCCTCGGGGGATCGGCCGGCGTACTCGGCGGACGAGGGGCAGACATGAATCAGGTGATTTCTGTGAATGGGGGGATGGTCGGGTGAGCAACAAGAGAGTCGTCATCACCGGCATCGGCGCGTTGTCGCCGCTGGGGCATGACGCAGAAACCGTCATGGACAGCCTGCGCGCCGAGACCAACAAGGTCCAGCGCATGGCCGACTGGGCCGCCTACGAGGGCCTGAACACGCAGGTCGGGGTGCCCTGCGCACCCTTCGAGCTGCCGGCCGACCGCTACAACCGCAAGACCATGCGCAGCATGGGCCGCGTGGCGCAGATGGCCACGCGCTCGGCCGAGCTGGCACTGGAGCAGGCCGGCCTCATCGGCGACCCGCTGCTGACCAGCGGCCGCATGGGCGTGAGCTTCGGCAGCTCCAGCGGCACACCCAGCGCCATCGGCGACTTCGGCCGCATGATGACGGTCAAGAGCATCGAGGGCATCAACGCCAACACCTACGTGAAGATGATGTCGCACACCGCGACCGTCAACATCGCGGTGTTCTTCGGCATCACCGGCCGCATCATCACGACGAGCAGCGCCTGCACCTCGGGCAGCCAGGGCCTGGGCTATGCCTACGAGGCCATCCAGAGCGGCCGCCAGGTCGCCATGCTGGCCGGCGGCGCCGAGGAACTGGACCCGACGCAGGCGGCGGTGTTCGACACGCTGTTTGCCACCAGCACCAAGTACAACGACCAGCCGCGCCTGACGCCGCGCCCCTTCGACGCCGACCGCGACGGCCTGGTGTTGGGCGAGGGCGCCTGCACCTTCGTGCTGGAGGAGTACGAGCATGCCAAGGCGCGCGGCGCCAAGATGCTGGGCGAGATCGTCGGCTACGGCACCAACTGCGACGGCACCCACGTCACGCAGCCACAGTCCTCGACCATGGCCCAGGCCATGCGGCTCGCGCTGGAAGACGCCGGCCTGCCCGCCACTGCCATCCCCTACGTCAACGCTCACGGCACCAGCACCGACCAGGGCGACGTGGCCGAGAGCCAGGGCACGCAAAGCATCTTTGGCACCGGTGTGGCGATCTCGTCGCTGAAGAGCTATATGGGCCACACCCTGGGCGCCTGCGGTGCACTGGAGGCCTGGATGACGCTGGAGATGATGAACGCCGACTGGTTCGCGCCCACCATCAACCTCAAGCGCGTCGACCCGCGCTGCGGCGATCTCGACTATGTGTTGAGTGGCGGCCGCGTGCTGCAGACCGAGTTCGCGATGACGAACAATTTCGCCTTCGGCGGCATCAACACTTCGTTGATCCTGCGCCGCCTTTGATTTCGACAACCCGCCTGGGAGGGCCTGATGAAGCAGAGCGTACTGACCGTTGCAATGATCTTGGCGAGCGCTGCGGCGCAAGCCGGTTCGCCGGAACAGGAGTTGGCTGACGGCAAGCGGATCGCCGCCAGCTTGTCGCAGGAAGGTCGAGACCTCTGCGTCTTCGACAACGGTGCGCCGTCCGACATGCCGCACCAGAAACTGCAACAGCTCAAGGTCGCCAAGGGCACCTATGGCGGCGTCAAGGAGTTGCTGCCGGCCCTGGTGCAGCAGGCCCTGGCGAACAAGGCCGATGCCCTCGTGGACTACAACAGTTCGCAGCGTTTTGGCTTCTGGCCTTGGCGCGTCGTGCGCCCGGTGGTCACGGCAACCGCCATCCGCTGGAACGAGGCGCCTCGCAAGTCCTGCGAGGCCATGGGTGGCGTGCGCATGGAGGTCATCCTGACGACCAACAAGAGCCCCGAGGCGCTGGCGCAGGGCGTCGCGCCTCAGGCGCCCGCCGCCGCCACGGCCGATCAGGCGGCATCCGCGCCGCAGTGATCGCAGGGCTGCGCAGCGCATTTGCCGGCTTCCGCCTACCTGTGCGGCGCCCTTGATACGGCATCATCGAAAGCCCCGTTCAAGGAGCGTGCTCATGAAGTTTCGTCTTGTGGTCTTGGCCGCCGCTGCGTTGCTGTCGGCGCCAGCCTTCGCGCGCGACACCGTGCTGCATATCCCGCTGGCCGATGTGCTGGAACTGCCCGAGGCCAAGGAAAAACTGGACCCGGCGTTCAAGTTCTATTTGGCCGGTCAAGCGACGCCGAAGGTCAGCAGACGCCTCGCGACCTACGTGGCCAATCCGAAGACCAACGGCTTCGGCAAGGCGGACGACTATGGTTGCAAATGGGCCGCATTGAGTGCGCTGATCGATCTGCAGGATGGCGCCAAGCGCCACGGCGCCAATGCCGTGGTCGACATCGTCAGCTACTACCGGAAGGTGGAGTACAAGAGTGCGACCGATTTCGAGTGCCATGCCGGTGCCTTCGTCATTGGCGTCGCTTTGCGCGGCACTTTGGCCAAGGTTGAGTGACTGACCACGGCTCGCGGTGACCCTGCTCTGCCTGCTGGCCGCCGAGCCTGAGCTGCGGGTCGGCATGCCGTCACCGGGCGCCTGGCTGACGCCCTCCGAGCAGGCTCGCCTGCAGTCGCTGGGCACCGAGGCCCGGCGCGACACCTTCCTGGCCGGCCGCTGGCTGGCGCGCCGCGCGGTGCAGCGCTGGCTGGGCTCGGATGAGCCGCCCGCACTGGAGGTGGCCAGCAGCGGTGCCTGCCGCGTGGCGGGCCGTGGCGATGTGTTCGTGTCCATCAGCCACAGCGCCGGCACAGTCGCCTGCGTCGCGGCCGGGGTGCCGATCGGCATCGATGTGGAAAGCCTGGCTCGGCCGCGCGACCACCTGGCCCTGGCCGAGACGGTGCACAGCCCCGCGCAGCGCGCCGAGCTGGCCGCCTTGCCGGTCGAGGCGCGCGCGCAGGTCTTTCTGCAGGCCTGGACGCTCAAGGAGGCCTGGCTCAAGGCGCGCGAACAGGGTCTGGACTTTGCGCTGATGCGGGCGCTGGACTTCAGCGACGACCCCGAGGGCGACGTGGCCGTCACGACCATCGGCGCTGTGGTGCTGGCTGTGGCCTGCAATCCCAAGTTGCCTGTGCGCATCGAAGGCCCCATGAATGCAGTGTGGCGCCGCTGCCGGGCGCGCAGGGCCGGCGAATAAACTGCTGGCCCCACGAAAGCAGTACGGAGGCAGGATGGCGCGATGGCGCTTCGCAGCGGCATTTGCAAGCCTGGCGTTGGTCGTCGCGACCCATGCCGCGGCCGACCCGTCGCCGCTGGCCGAGCATGTGTCGGTGAGCGCCCCGGTGCCCATCCGCCTGTTGCTGACTTTCGACGACGGCCCGAGCGCGCGGGAGACCGACAACCCGACGGTCCAGATCCTCGACGGCCTCGCGCGCAATGCCATCCAGCCGGGCATCAAGGCGCTGTTCTTCGTGCAGACGGGCGCCGTGAACGGCGGTGCGACGCCGCGCGGCCAGGCGCTGATGCGCCGCACGCTGGCGGAGGGCCATGTGCTGGGTTTTCACACCGCGACGCCCGGCCACACCAGCCACACCAAGCTGAGTGATGAGCTGCTCGAAGGCAGCCTCAGCCAGGGCTTGGCGGCGCATATGGAATTGGCCGGCCGCCCCCCGGTGCTGGTGCGCCCGCCGCATTGGGCCTACGACGCGCGCACCTTCGCGGCCTATCAGCGCCATGGACTCAGCGTCGTGATGACGGACCTGTCCGCCAACGACGGCAAGATCCCCTGGCCCAATGCCAGCCTGCGCCGGCGCTCGCATTTCGAGCACCAGATGCGCGAGCTGCGCCGGCGGGTCACCGAGCTGCCGCTGGTGGACGGCGTGCGGCCGGTGGTCGTGACCTTCCACGATGCCAACCCCTTCACCGGCAGCCATGTCGACGAGTATCTGCAGATCCTCGTCGATGGCGCCAACAAGGCCGGGCTGGTGTTGGCCGATCCGCCGTTCTACGACTCGGCCGAATCCTTGGAAGCCGCTGCGCGGGCGCGGGCGCTGACCGACCCGAGCGTGCAGATCCGCATCCCGGGCTTCTGGACTTCGCTGCTGGCCTGGATCCTGCCCGAGCCGCCGCTGGACTGATTGCGCATTGCGGGCCGAGCGCCGGGCCGCTCCCAAGCCGGCCCGCCTAGGGCGATGTGCTTGCCGGTCGAGCCGGCAAGCATCGCCGTCCCTCGGGGGACCGACCGGACTTGTCGGCGTTCAGCCGTGCAAGGCTGGGCGAGGGGCTGGCTTTCTTGCCACGGCGTTCAGCAGCGTTTCCTCGCGATTTTTCGGCTGGCCCAAGCCCAGCCATTCGCGCGCACCCAGGTCGCTGCGGCTCCACCACAGATAGGGCGTGCTGATGCGGTCCGCGTCCACCTGGAAGCCGGCCTCGCGCACCAGGGCGATGAACTCGTCCGCCGTGCGCTGCACATGCATGGGGTGGCGGAACAGCAGCCGGATGATCCAGCTGTGGATGTAGGCGCGCGTGCTCTCGGCCAGCAGCAGCAGGCCGCCGGGCTTAAGCACGCGAAACGCCTCGGCCAGGGCCGCTTTCTGGTCGACGATGTGGTGCAGGGTCTGGTGGCACAGCACGATGTCCACCGACGCGTCCGGCAGCGGAATGCGCTCGGCATGCGCCGCGTGCAGGGTGACGGGCACGGGGCAGGCTTTCACCATCGCGGCGCAGCGGGCCTCGAAGTCGGGCTCGGGGTCGAGTGCATGGATCTGGGCCGGCGCAAAGCGTGCCGCCATCTCCGGCAGGGAGTGGCCCTGGCCGGTGCCGATGTCCAGCATGACGCCGCCGCGCGGCGCGTCCGGCGCCATGCGCTGCAGGTCGCTCAGCGCACGGCCCAGCACGTGAACACGCCAGGTCGCGGTGGACAGGAACCACAGGCCGAAACGGGTCTCGGGCACGAAGGCCAGTTTCTGGGAAGGGCGGGCGCTGGCTGTGTTCATGGGCGGCGGCCCCGAAAAAACAAGTCGGCGATGATAGGGCTTTGCCCCGTCGCGCCCCGCCTGCCATGAGCTCCGAACCGTCCAGTTTCACCCTGCAAAGCCCCGATGGCGCGAGCGCCCAGTTCAGCTTGCACGGCGGCCACCTGCTGTCGTGGCGTCCGCCCGGTGCCGGTGAGCAGCTGTATCTGTCGCCGCGCAGCGAATTCACGCCAGGCAAGGCCATCCGCGGCGGTGTGCCAGTGTGTTTCCCGCAGTTTGCCGAGCGCGGGCCGCTGCCCAAGCATGGCTTTGCGCGCACGCTGCCGTGGGAGCTGGTCCAGCAGCAGCAGGGCAAGGACGATGCGCTCGCCGTCATGCGCCTGCGTGACAGCGACGCGACGCGTGCGATCTGGCCGCATGCCTTCGAGCTGGAGTTGAGTGTGCGCGTGGGCGGCCGCAGCCTCGACATCGAACTCGCCTGTGAGAACCTCGGCGACGCACCGCTGCAGTTCACAGCGGCGCTGCATACCTATTTGCGCGTGGCCGACCTGGACGCGGTCAGCGTCGAAGGGCTGGCCGGCCTGCGCTATTTCGACAGCATCAAGCAGGCCGAGGCGTTGCAGCGCATGGATCTGCTGCTGACCGGCGAAAAGGGCGTGCTGGACCTGGACCGCATCTATTTCGGTGTCAAGGAGCGTCCGCTGCTGGTGACCGAGGACCGGCGCCAGGTGGCCGTCCGCCAGCAGGGTTTCGAAGATGCCGTGGTCTGGAACCCTGGCCCCGAGCGCTGCGCCAAGCTGGCCGACATGCCCCCCGAAGGCTGGTCGGAGATGTTGTGCGTGGAGGCAGCATGCATTGGCCGGCCGGTCGAGCTGCCGGCGGGCGAGAGCTGGGTGGGCCGGCAGAGCCTGACGCTGCTATAGGGCACGGCGCCCCGCGAGCAGGGGCTCGTCGGGGAGTTCGTTGAGGCGCTGCGTGGCGGCGCCAGGAGCGCGCGGGAAGTGGGCCACCAGCAGGGCATCCACGGCATCGATGGCCTCGTTGAGGCCGGGCTCGAAACGGCCAGCCTGAAACGCTTCGCCCATCGCGTCCACCAGCTGCTGCCAGCGCCCGGCGTCGACACGGCGCGCCAGCGCGCGGTCGGCGACGATCTCGATGCGGTGCTCGGCCAGCAGCAGGTAGATCAGCACGCCGTTGTTGTGCTCGGTGTCCCAGACGCGCAGCTTGGCGAACATCGTGACGGCCCGTTCGCGCGCCGGCGCGTCGCGCCAGAGGTAGCTCAGTGGCAGGCTGGCTTCGACGCAGACGCGGATCTCGCCGCTGTGGCGCTGCTCGCTGTCGGCCACGCGCTGCTGAAGCCGCACCAGCGCCTCGGGTGGCAGCACGCGGCGGGCATCGTCCTCGTCCCAGAGGCGATGGCGGATGAAACGCTGGAGTGACAGGCGCGCCATCACCAGTCTCCCGAGGCGCCACCGCCGCCGAAGTTGCCGCCCCCGCCGGAAGAGAAGCCGCCGCCCCCACCGAAGCCACCACCCCCGCCACCACCCCCGCCGAAGATGATGGGCGGGATCAGCATGCCGCCGCGGCGGCCGCTGAGTCCGGCAAGGCCGGAGCTGCGTCGAGCGGCGCCGATGCCGAACAGGCCCACGAGCACCAGGGCCGCGACCGCGGCTATGCCGGCCACGACGAGGCCGCCGCCAAAGGCCCAACCCGCCGCGCCGGCGGCGCCTGCCGTGGCCAGGCTGCCCAGCTTGCGGCCGAACAGGCCGGTCAGCAGCATGCCGACGACCGGCACGCCGATAAAGAAGAGCATGCCGAGGTCCTGGAAACCAAAGCCCTCGTTGTCACCGGCGTGCGGCGCGGAAGCGGGGGCTGGCAGGCCTTCGCCGTTGATGCGCGCCTGCAGTTTCTCGATGGCCGCCTGCAGGCCGCCGGCGTAGTCGCCATTGCGGAAGGCCGGTTTCATGGCCGTGTCGATGATCTGCCGCGCGGCCAGGTCGGGCACCGCGCCTTCGAGGGCCTTGGCCACCTCGATGCGCATCTTGCGGTCGTTCTTGGCGACGACGATCAGCAGCCCATCACCCACTTCGCGGCGGCCGATCTTCCACTGGTCGGCGACGCGCTGGGCATAGGCGGCGATGTCCTCGGGCGCGGTCGTCGGCACCATCAGCACCACGATCTGCGGCCCCGACGCGCGCTCGTAGGCGGCCAGCCGGTCTTCCAGCGCCTGGCGCTGTGCGGCGTCGAGGGTGGCGGTCTGGTCGATGACGCGGGCATTCAGTCCCGGCACGGGCTGCACGCCCTGGGCCTGGACCCACGGCGCCGCCAACAGCAGCAGCAAGGCAGTCAGCCAGCGCATCGCGTGGCTACTTCGACGCGGCCGGTGCCGCCGGCCTGGCCATCGTGCCGAAGTCCACCGTCGGCGCCGTCGTGATGGCCGCCTCGTTCTGCACGGTGAAGTTGGGCTTGGCCTTGTAGCCGAACAGCATGGCCGTCAGGTTGTTCGGGAAGCTGCGCGTGTGGACGTTGTAGCTGGCCACCGTCTGGATGTAGCGGTTGCGCGCCACGGTGATGCGGTTCTCGGTGCCTTCGAGCTGCACGCGCAGATCCTGGAAGCCCTGGTTGGCCTTCAGGTTGGGATAGTTCTCGGTGACCACCAGCAGCCGGGACAGCGCGCTGCTCAGCTCACCCTGCGCGGCCTGGAACTTCTTCAATGCCTCGGGGTCGTTGACCAGCTCCGGCGTGGCCTGCACGCTGGTCGCACGGGCACGCGCCTCGACGACGCGGGTCAGCGTCTCCTGCTCGAAATTGGCCTCACCTTTGACCGTGTTGACGATGTTGGGAATGAGGTCGGCCCGGCGCTGGTACTGGCTCAGCACCTCGGCCCAGCTGGCGCTGACCTGCTCGTCCAGCGTCTGGAACTGGTTGTAGCCGCAGCCCGACAGGCTGGCGGCGGCCGCCACGGTGACGAGGGTTCGGATCATGGGCGCATCTCGCTGCTGGGAGGATGCAGAGCACCGGCAAACGGCGCTCCCACGCGCTGCGAGGGCCGGCGAAAGGCAGCAGGGATAATTTGGCCATGTTCGCCCCCCTGCAAAACGACACCTTCCTGCGCGCCTGCCTGCGTCAGCCCACCGAGCACACCCCCATCTGGCTGATGCGCCAGGCCGGCCGCTACCTGCCCGAGTACCGCGCCACGCGCGAGAAGGCCGGCAGCTTTATGGGCCTGGCCACCAACCGCGACTACGCCACCGAGGTGACGTTGCAGCCGCTGGAGCGTTTTCCGCTGGACGCCGCCATCCTGTTCAGCGACATCCTGACGGTGCCCGACGCGATGGGCCTGGGCCTGTCCTTCCAGCAGGGCGAGGGCCCGAAATTCGCAAGGCAGGTGCGCGACGAGGCGGCGGTTGCGGCGCTGGAAGTGCCCGACATGGACAAGCTGCGCTATGTCTTCGACGCCGTCACGTCCATCCGCAAGGCCTTGAACGGCCGCGTGCCGCTGATCGGCTTCTCCGGCAGCCCCTGGACCCTGGCCTGCTACATGGTGGAAGGCGGGGGCTCCGACGACTACCGCCTCGTCAAGAGCCTGATGTACTCACGCCCTGACCTGATGCACCGCATCCTGGACGTGAACGCCCGCTCGGTGGCCGCCTATCTGAACGCCCAGATCGAAGCCGGCGCCCAGGCCGTCATGCTGTTCGACTCCTGGGGCGGCGTGCTGGCCGACGGCGCATTCCAGCAGTTCAGCCTGGCCTATTCGCGCCGGGTGCTGAGCCAGGTGAAAACCGAGCACGGTGGCGTGCGCATTCCTCGCCTGCTGTTCACCAAGGGCGGCGGCCTGTGGCTGGACGAGATTGCCAACGCCGGTGCCGACGTCGTCGGCCTGGACTGGACGATGAACCTCGGCGCCGCCCGTGCCCGCGTGGGCGACCGTGTCGCGCTGCAGGGCAACCTCGATCCCAATGTGCTGTTCGCGCCACCCGAAACCGTACGCGCTCAGGCCCGCGCCGTGCTGGACAGTTTCGGCAAGCCCGCCGCCGGCCACGGCCATGTCTTCAACCTTGGCCATGGCATCAGCCAGTTCACGCCGCCCGAGAGCGTGGAAGCCTTGGTGGACGAGGTTCACCAGCATTCGCGCCGCCTGCGAACTGCAGCCTGACAGGGCCGTCAAATCTGCAGTTCCGCGATGACTTATCCCCAAAATTCGGGAGGCGAGGGCGGCGGACTGTCGTTGGTGCGGCGCACCTAAGAGTTTTCCCGAATTCGTGCTAAGTGCTTGATTTTCAAGGCAGCACTCAAATGGCGCCGATGAACGGATTTGGGGCGGTTCGTCCCGCTCTGGCGCTCTATCGGCCCGCACGGGGCGATTTGCTCACAAACTTATCCACAGAAATTGTGGGCAACCCAAGAGCCTTTAAGAATCATGTACTTGCAGCCACTTGCTGAGCCACTGCTTCACAAGAAGCGCGGAGCTGCGCATGGCTGAAGCTGAAGGCCCTGCAACGGTGCGCGTGGCGGTCGACGCCCCTCAGCACAGCGGCTTGAATGGCCCGCTTGACTACGCGAGTGAGCAGGCGCTCGCATCAGGCACTTTGGTGCGGGTGCCGCTGGGCAAGCGTGAACTGCTGGGCATCGTCTGGCCGGGCGACGAAACCATGGCGCCAGACGTCACCCTGCGGCCGGTGGCCGCCGTTTTTGACGCGTTGACGCCGCTGGGCGCCGACTGGTGCCGGCTGCTGGATTTCGCCGCCGGCTATTACCAGCGCAGCGTAGGCGAACTGGCCAGCGCGGTGCTGCCGCCGCAGTTGCGTGAACTTTCGCCTGATCAGTTGGCTGCGCGTTTGCGCAAGCTGGACCGCAAGGTCGCCAAGGCGGTCGCCGTGCCGGAACCGGTCCGGCCCGAGCTGGCGCCGGAGCAGGCCGAGGCCGTCACCCGCATCACGGCCCAGATCGACGGCGGCGAGCGCAAGCCGCTGCTGCTGTTCGGCGTGACCGGCAGCGGCAAGACCGAGGTCTATCTGCGCGCCGCCGAAGCCGCGCTGGCGGCGGGCCGCCAGGTGCTGGTGCTGGTGCCCGAGATCAACCTGACGCCGCAACTGGAGGCCCGCTTTACCGAACGCTTCGCGGCGCTGCTGCCTCAGCCCCTGGCCATCGTGTCGCTGCACAGCGCGCTGACGCCGGCCCAGCGCCTGCAGAACTGGCTGGCCGCCCACCTCGGCCGCGCGCGGCTGGTGCTGGGCACGCGGCTGGCGGTGTTCGCGTCGATGCCCGAGCTGGGGCTGATCGTCGTCGACGAGGAACACGATCCCTCCTACAAGCAGCAGGACGGCGCCCGCTACTCGGCGCGCGACCTGGCCATCTGGCGCGCGCATGACCTCAAGGTGCCTGTCGTGCTCGGCTCGGCCACGCCGTCGCTGGAGAGCTGGCAGCACGCCGAAAGTGGCCGTTATGAGCGCCTGACGCTGGCCGCCCGCATCGGCGGCGGCGCGCTGCCCCGCGTCAGGCTCTTCGACATGAAGGCCTTGCCGCCCACCGCTGGCGTGACGACCGCGCTGACCGCGCCGCTGTTGGCCGAACTGAAGGCACGACTGGAGCGCGGCGAGCAAAGCCTCGTCTTCCTGAACCGCCGCGGCTATGCACCGGTGCTGCATTGCGGCGAATGCCAGTGGAAGAGCGACTGCCCCCACTGCAGCGCCTGGCGCGTCTTCCACAAGCGCGACCGCACGCTGCGCTGCCACCACTGCGGCTTCACGGAGCGCGTGCCAAGCGCCTGCCCGAACTGCGGCAACCACGACATCGCCCCCATCGGCCGCGGCACTGAGAAGCTGGAGGAGCAACTCGGCGAGGCCTTGCCCGGCGCGCGCGTGCTGCGCATCGATGCCGACTCGACGCGCCGCAAGGGCGAGTTGGAAGCGCAACTGCAGGCCGTGCATGACGGCGACGTCGACATCCTCGTCGGCACGCAGATGATCACCAAGGGCCACGACTTCCGGCGCATCCGCTTTGTGGCCGCGGTGAACCCCGACGGCGCCCTGTTCAGCAGCGACTTTCGCGCGCCGGAGCGCCTGTTTGCCTTGTTGATGCAGGCCGGCGGCCGGGCAGGGCGCGATGCCTCGGGCGAGACAAGAGCCGAGATGTGGGTGCAGACCTGGCACCGCGACCATGCCCTCTACCAGGCCCTGGCGCGCCATGACTATGTGCGCTTTGCTGCCGACCAGCTCGCCGAGCGTCGTTCGGCCAGCCTGCCGCCCTTTGCCCACCTGGCCCTGCTGCGTGCCGAGGCGCGCACGGTGGAAGCGGCCAAGGCCTTCCTGGCGGCGGCGGCCGAGCTGGCGCATGACGAGGGCGTGCTGGTCTACCCGCCGGTGCCGCATGCCGTGGCGCGCGTGGCCGACGTGGAGCGCATGCAGATGCTGGTGGAGGCCACGCAGCGCGCACGGCTGCAGGCCTTCCTGCGCGGCTGGGTGCCGGAGCTGATCGCGCTCAAGCGCGAGCACAAGGCCGTGCTGCGCTGGGCCGTGGACGTGGATCCTTTGGCGATCTAACCAAGCCAGAATGCGGCGATGGACACCCATCGCCGCCACCTGCTGCAGCTGTCCCTGGCCGCCGGCCTCGCGCCCGGCTTATTGCGCCATGCGCGAGCGGACGTGGCGCCGCGCTTCGCGCTGGGCATCGCATCCGGTCACCCGACGCCTGACGGCATGGTGCTGTGGACCCGGCTGACCGGCGCTGACCTGCCGGCGCGCGTCGAGGTGCGCTGGGAGGTTGCGGAGGATGAAGCCTTTCAGCGCCGCGTCGCCTCGGGCACCGAGATCGCTGAAGGCGCCTGGGCGCACAGCGTGCACGCCGAGCCCGCAGGGCTCAAGCCCGGCCGCTGGTACTGGTACCGCTTCGAAGCCCTGGGCCAGCGCAGCCCGGCAGGCCGCACGCGCACCACGCCGGCCGCGGACGCGCTGGAGCCGCTGCGCTTTGCCATCGCCAGCTGCCAGCGCTGGGACCACGGCTTCTTCGCCGCCTGGCGCCACATGCTGGCCGAGGAGCTGGACCTGGTCATGTTCCTGGGCGACTACATCTATGAATACGGCGCGGCACCGGGCCGCGTGCGGGCCGTGGAAGGCGGTGCTGCCGTGACGCTGGACCAGTACCGCGGCCGCTACGCGCAGTACAAGTCCGACCCCGCGCTGCAGGCCATGCATGCCGCCGTGCCCTGGCTGTACGTGTGGGACGACCACGAGGTCGAGAACGATTACGCCGGGCTGCGCGGCGAGAAGATCGCGCAGGACTTCCCGGCGCGCCGGGCCGCCGCCTACCAGGCCTGCTGGGAGCACCAGCCCCTGCCCAAGGCCTGGCGCCCGCGCGGTGTGGAGATGCGCATGCATGGCCGCCACATCTGGGGGCGGCTGGCCGTCATCCATGCGCTGGACGACCGCCAGTACCGCGACCCGCAGCTGTGCACCAAGGCCGGCAGATACGGCAGCAACACGCTGCCGCTGCGGGAGTGCCCGGAGCTGCTGGACCCGAAACGCACGCTGCTGGGCGCGGCCCAGGAACGCTGGCTGGCCGAGGGCTGGGACACCACGCCGGGCCGCTGGAATCTCGTCGCACAGCAGACGTTGATGGCGCGCATGAACTGGAACGCGACTGAGCCCACCTACTGGACCGACGGTTGGGATGGCTACGCGCCGGCCCGCAACCGGCTGCTGGCGACCGTGCGCGAACGCCAGGTGCCCAACGTCGTCGTGCTGGGCGGCGACGTGCATTCGCACGTCGTGGCAGACCTGAAGGCCGACTTCGACGACCCCGACTCGCCCGTCGTCGCCAGCGAGTTCTGCGGCAGTTCCATCACCAGTTGGGGTGGCAAGCAGCAGCGGTTGGACGAGGTGTTGCCGCACAACCCGCACCTGCACTACGGCCGCAGCGACCAGCGTGGCTACATGGCCTTCGTGGTCGACAAGGCGGGGCTGCGGGCGGCGGTTCGGTCGCTGGACGATGCCCTGCAGCCTGACAGCGCCATCCGGACGGTGGCACGTTTCGCCGTGCAAGACGGCCGAGCCGGCGTGCAGCCCGCCTGACGGCAGCGGCTCAGCGCGGGCGCGGCGTGGGGGCCGTCAGCGCGGCGGCCAGCGCCGTGGCGCGGCGCGCCTCGGCCTGGCGGCGCAGCGTACGCGGCAGCAGCAGGCAGCCCGCCAGCGCGGCGAAAGTCAGCGCCAGGCTGCCGGGCTCGGGGATGCGGTTCAGGTTGACGTTGTCGAGGTTACCGCCCAGGCCGTCGCTGGTGCCCACGGATGCGAAGCTCAGCAGGTTGCGGCCGGCCTGTGCCGTCAGGCTGAACTTGACCTCGGTCCATTGATTGCCGCTGCCGCCGAGGCCGCTCAGGGTGGCGCCGAGCTGCACGCCGTTCCAGAACGCCTGCATGCCGTTGGTCGACGCGGCCTGGAGCTCGCGCGGTGCATACCAGAAGCTCAGTTCATAGCGTGCGCCAGCGCTGAGGTTGTCGAGGTATTGACCCATCAGCGTGTTGCCGTTGGTGTCGAGCTCGAGGAAATTGCGGCCGTCCTGGGCCGTGCCGGCGACGTTGTTGCGGACTTCGAAACCGCTGCCGGGCCCGCCGAGCCAGGTCCAGCCCGGCGTGGTGACCACGTTGACCCAGTTGCCGTTGGCCACGGCCGTGCTCTCGAAGCTGCCGTTGACGAGCAGGTTCACCGGCGCGGGGGCGGCCAGTGCGGAACTGCCGAAGGCAATCAGAGCGAGCAGGGACAGGGCGCGTTTCATGGGCGGGGGCAGGCGGTGTGATGACTGGCCGCGATTCTTTAGCCAGCTCTGCCCCGTGCCGGGTGCAGAGTTCACACTCGCGAAACCACCCCCCTCAGGCCGGTGTGCCGCCTGTGAAGCAATTCACTGAAGCCTGCCATGGGCCAGAGGCCCATGGCCTTCCGTAGGCACAAGCAGTCCGCAGGGACTGCTTGTGTCCGACTCCAGTTCACCGAGCCGGCCCGCTTGGGCGATGTGCTTGCGGCTCGATGCCGCAAGCATCGCCGTCCCCTCGGGGGCTTCGGCCGGACACATTGCGCCCGGTGGGCGCGATGTGCCTGCCGAAGAGCTGCGGCACTGCCGCAGCGCGGTCTGCAAGACCGATCAGGCACGCCTGCGTTCAGTAGGGCGTGGCTGGGCGAGGGGCAGTTTTACCGCGGCGTGTGCGCGAGGGTGCTGGCCAGTGCCGCGGCACGGCGCTGTTGCTCCTGGCGACGCAGGGCGCGGCTCACGGGGCGCGCAACTGCCAGGGCCAGAGCACCAAGGACGATCAGCAGCGAGCCCGTGTCGACCTCGGCGGGCAGAGCGTCGAACTCGGTTTCGGCCTGGCGGTTGGCCGGCGTCCAGTGGGCGTTGCCGTTGAACGACGTCAGGCTGGCCGAGCCGAGGCGGCCGGCATCGGCAATCACAGTGGCCGTCGTCGTGTCGACGATGGGTTGGCGCGCTTCGCGCGTGGCGCCGGCCGGGGTCGAGGAACTCAGGGCAGCGAGGACGGCAGCAAGGACCAGGGCTTTCATGTGCAGGCTCACCGGAAAGAAGGGCTGGATCGCATTGTTCGCAGCCTACCGTGGCGAGGTTGTGAAGACTTCACGCGCTCGGGGGGTACCCCCGCGAATGAGCGCTTCAGTCTTGACTATTGAGAAGCCCCTCGTCCAAGGGGTACCTTGGCCGGTCCCCCGTGGTGACGGCGATGCTTGCGGCATCGAGCCGCAAGCACATCGCCAGCGCGGGCCGGCTCGGGAGCGGCCCAGCGCTCGCCCCGCAGAAAGGCACTACGGCGGGGGCTATTGGGGTGCCGCCCGGGCGGCTGCCTTGGCGGCCAGTTCCTCGCGCATGCGCTTGAGCTTTTCCCGGGGATCTTCACGGGTGATGCCTTCGTGCAGCTTCATCTCGGCCAGGAAGCGGCTGGGAATGCCCACGACGGTGTCGCGGCCTTTCTTGCGCCGGCGCAACGTCGACACGGCCAGCGTCGTGCGCGCACGGGTGATGCCCACGTACATCAGCCGCCTCTCCTCCTGCAGCGCTTCGACCGTCAGCTCGGTCTCCTCGCGCTTGAAGGGGAGCAGGCCCTCGTTGACGCCGGCGAGCACGACGTGAGGCCACTCCAGGCCCTTGGAGGCGTGCAGCGTGGTCAGCGTGACCTGGTCCTGGTCGTCGCCGCGCTCGGCCAGCGACAGGATGACGCTGATGGTCTGCGCCACGTCCAGCACGCTCTGCTTGGGTTCGGTGAAGCTGACGCCGCCTTCCTCGCTCTGCTGGCCGCCGCAGCGCTTGGCGACCCAGTCGACGAAGTCCAGCACATTGCCCCAGCGCGCCTGCGCGACCTTCTCGTTCTCCTCGTTGTCGAGCAGGTGGGCCTCGTAGGCAATGTCCTTGAGCCACTCGGTCAGCATGGCGTGCGCCGCGGTGTGGCCTTCGGTATGTTTGGCCTTGTATTGCAGCTCGTTCACGGTGCGGCCGAACTCGTGCAGGCCGTCCAGGGCGCGCTTGGTCAGCGAAGTGGCCAGGCTCTCGGAGAAGAGGGCCTCGAACATGCTGCACTTCCACTGCGCCGAGAAGGTGCCCAAGGCGCCCAGGGTCTGGTGGCCAATGCCGCGCTTGGGCGTCGTCACGGCGCGCAGGAAGGCCGGGTCGTCGTCCTGGTTCACCAGCAGGCGCAGCCAGGCACACAGGTCCTTGATCTCGGCCTTGTCGAAGAAGCTCTGGCCGCCCGAGACCTTGTAGGGGATCTGGGCGCGGCGCAGGGCCTGCTCGAAGATGCGTGCCTGGTGGTTGGCGCGGTACAGGATCGCAAAGTCGCGGTATTGAGGTCCCTTGCCATCGGCACGCAGCTGCTGGATGCGCGCCACGGCGCGCTCGGCCTCGTGCTCCTCGCCGTCAGCCTCCAGCAGCGCGATGGGCTCGCCGTCGCCGAACTCGCTCCACAGCTTCTTCTCGAAGATCTTGGGGTTGCCGGCGATGACGTTGTTGGCCGCGCGCAGGATGCTGCCGGTGGAGCGGTAGTTCTGCTCCAGCGGGATGACCTTCAGCTTGGGGTAGTCGGTCGGCAGGCGCTTCAGGTTCTCGATGGTGGCGCCGCGCCAGCCGTAGATGGACTGGTCGTCGTCACCCACGGCCGTGAACATGCCGCGCTCGCCCACCAGCGCCTTCAGCAGCTCGTACTGCACGGCGTTGGTGTCCTGGTATTCGTCCACCAGCACATAGCGCAGCTTGTCCTGCCATTTCGCGCGCGCTTCGGCGTGCGTCGTCAGCAGCTTCAGCGGCAGCGTGATGAGGTCGTCGAAGTCCACCGCCTGGTAGGCGACCAAGCGCTCCTGGTAGCGCACCATGACGGCGGCGGCCGAGCGTTCATCCTCGTCCTTGGCCACCTGCGCTGCCTGGGCCGCGTCCAGCCCCTGGTTCTTCCACAGCGAGATGGTCCACTGCCAGCGCCGCGCCTGGTTCACATCCGTCGTGCCGCCGGCGTCCTTCAGCACGTTGAGCACATCGTCGCTGTCGAGGATGGAGAACTGCTCTTTCAGCCCGACCCGCGAGCCCTCCTCGCGCAGCAGGCGCACGCCCAGTGAGTGGAAGGTCGAGATCGCCAGGTCCTTGGCCGCCTTGTTGCCGACGAGTGCCTTGGCCCGCTCGCGCATTTCCTGCGCAGCCTTGTTCGTGAAGGTGATGGCGGCGATCTGGCTGGGCCGGTAGCCCGACACCAGCAGCTGCGCGATCTTGGTCGTGATGACGCGCGTCTTGCCCGAGCCCGCGCCAGCGATAACGAGGCAGGGACCGCTCAGGTGGTAGACGGCTTCGAGCTGGGCCGGATTGAGGCCAGCGGCGGGCGGGGATGACATGTCTTTGGTGGCGGCTCTGCTTGCGGGCCGAGCGACGGGCCGCTCCCAAGCCGGCCCGCGCTGGCGATGTGCTTGCGGTTCAACGCCGCAAGCATCGCCGTCCCGTAGGGGGACCGGCCAAGGTACACCTTGGACGAGGGGCGCACATCATGCCACTCGCGCTACCCCTTCCCCTGGCAAGGCCCGCAGCCCCAGCCCCAGTAGCAGCAGCGTGAAGAAAACGAAGCCGACGCGGGGGGCGTCCAGCAAGCTGTCGAAAGCGCCCACGGTACCTAAGCCGATCAGCGCGGCGACGATGGCCGGCGCCAGCGGATGGTCGCGACCACGGCCGAAGCTCAGGCGCACCAGCACCAGCAGGTAGGCCCCACCCAGCAGGGCCAGGCCCACCAGGCCCTGCTCGAACAGCACGTGCAGGGCCGCGTTCTTGATATGCCAGGGCAGGTGGTGGCGGTCGCTGGAGAAGAACCAACGTGCCATCTCGCGGTTGAAATCGCCATTGACCAGCAGCTGGCGCCCCTGGGCGTCCTGCATCGCGATGCGAGCGATGTCGACGCGCGCCGCGCGCGTGTCCAGCGCCATGGAGAAGGTCACGAAGCGCGGGGCCCACCAGTCGCCGCCCAGCGCTGGCACCGGCCCGAGCTTGAATTCGCTGGTCTGCCAGGCACCCATGCCGGCTGTTGCCGCGGCAGGCGCCGTGGCTTCGGCGCCGCCTTCCGCCGGCGCCTCGGCCCGCAGCGGCTTGAGCATCGGCTCGACGCTGTGGCAGTTGTCCGGGTAGATGAGGTTCTTCTCGCAGATCTGCAGCACCAGATTCGCGTCGGCCGCCGTGCGGTGCACCAGGGTGATGGCAACAGGCCCGGCCGCCGGTGCGGTGATGCGCTGGCTGACGCGGAACTGTTCGCCGCGGCCCAGCGCATGCTTGCCGGCGGCCAGCGCCAGATAGGACTCGGTCGGGTCGTGGCGCAGCCGGTAGTCGCCCACCTGGCTGCTGACCGGGCCCTCGTAGAAATTGCTCGGCACAAAGCGCCCCGCGCCCTTGCCCAGCAGCCACTGGCGGCCGCCGTGCAGCAGGTGCAGGCCCTCGCGCCAATGCGTCAGGCGGGTCTGGCCGTCCTCCTTCCAGGTGGCCACCCGGTCACGCAGATAGGCGCCGCCGCCCAGGGCCGCGACGATGGCCATCACCATCAGCAGGCCGGCAACCAGCAGGGCGCGCTTGCGCCAGCCCGCGGCGCCGTGGCTGTCCTTGCCCTGCAAGGGCCACAGGCGCGGCTCCACCAGCATGGCCGCCCACACGCCGGCCAGAGCCAGGCCTGCTGCCAGCGCCGTCCAGCGGCCCGTGGTGCCGCTCCAGTAGTCGGCCACGATGACCATGGTGGCCAGCAGCCAGAACCAGGCCGTCGCGACCAGCAGCACATACAGGGGCCGTGCCTGCCCCGGCTGGTCGCGCCAGCGCAGCGCGGCGCAGCACAGCAGCGCGACGACGTTGAGCACATAGGCCGCCTTCGGCACGGCCATGGACAAGGCCCAGCTCGCGCCACCGAGCAACAGGGCCAGCAGGCCGCCCATGATCAGCGCCGTCAGCCGCTGGCTCAAGGTGGGCAGCCACAGGCTGGCCGGCATGGCCAGCAGGATGACCATGACAAAGAACAGGGCCAGCAGGCCGCGGTAGCCACCGCTGCCGAATATCAGAGCGGCCGCCAGCGCGAAGGCGCCGGCCATGGCAAGCGCCCCGACCTTGGCCAGGCGCGGCAGCGGCTCGTCGACAGCGCCCAGCGTGCTGTCGATCTGGCTGCTTTCCGGGCCCGAGGCTGCGGCGCGGCGGCGCTGGGCGTCGGCCAGCATGACCATGGGGATGAGAGCCAGCGGCAACGCCAGGTAGACGCCGCGCGAGAAAGTGGTGAGGCAGGCATAGGCCGCCAGCAGCGCGATGACAAGACCGATGGCAAAGCGCCAGGGCGAGCGCGTGCGCAGCAGGGCCAGCAGGGCGAAGGGCAGGGTCAGCACCAGGAAGCCGTCCAGGGCCGCGCCGCCGACATGCATCTCCCAGAAAAGGGCCGTGGTGCGGTAGTCGGTCGAGAAGTCCAGCACGCCGGGGTAGGCCAGGCGCTCCCACAGCGCGGCGGCACTGGCGCCGGCCAGGGCCAGCACCAGGCCGAGCAGCAGGCCGCGCGAGAAACCTCTTGGACGCGCGGTGGCTGCGGCCGTCCACAGCGGCAGCAGGGCCAGCGCCAGGAAGATGGCCTTGGCGTTGCGCACCGAGTTCATCGCCTCGTGATAGCCATGGAACCAGCCGAAGGTGAAGCCACCGGCGTCGGCGAAACCGCGCCTGATGCTCCAGGCCGCGGACAGCGCCAGGGCCATCATCAGCACGACGACGACCGGCGAATAGACGAGGCCGTGGCGCCAGGCCGGCGCGCGGTCGCGCGCGTTCAGCTGCAGCGCATAGGCCAGATAACCGCCGCAGCCGCAGGCGGTGACGAGCAGGTCCATCTCCTCGAAGCTGATCCAGCCGGTCCAGGGCGCCAGGCCGATCAGGGGCAGCGGCGCGAGCACAAGAACGGGCGTCTTGACCCAGAACAGCGCCGCCAGCAGCACAGCGGCGCCCCAGGCAGCCAGTGCGAGCGGCCCCGACAGCGGGTGGTGCCAGGCCAGCTCGGCGCCCACGAGGCCGAAGCCGACGCCGGCCGCGAGGGCCAGCCACTGGGTCTTGGTGGCGGGCAGCTTGAGCTGCAGTTCGCCAAGGCCGAGCAGGCCCGAGGGGGCGGGGGAGGCGCCGACCGCGGCCATCAGCACGCCCGCCGGTTCAAGCCGGCAGGGATCGGGACAAAACGGGTCGCGTATGACGGCGCAAGCAGCGGGCGGGCCATGAAACCTCCGGAGAAGCGCGCATTGTTGCCGAGCCCCGAAGGCCGTGCATCGCGGGCAACCCGGGCCGGCTGAACGGGTTCAGCGCCTGCGCCGTAGCGCCGCCAGCAGCCCCAGGCCGCCCAGCAGCAGTGCCGCGTGGGTGGGCTCGGGCACGGCCGTGACCTGGATGTTGTCGATGCCGACCACTTCGGTGACGCCAGCATGGAATTCGCCCTTGATCGTCAGGCTGGTCACGTTGGCCAGCACCTGCCAGGACGGCAGCACGAAACTGTAGTGATGCCACTGACCATCGGCCGGCGGGTTGTTCGCGGCCACCATGTCGAACACCACGCCGCCGCCGGCCCCGATGATGGTCACTTCACCGAAAGGCGCCCAGTCCGGCGCATCGCCGTTGATGTTCCTGGCGTCGAAGGACAGCGTGCCGCCGGCAAAGGCCGACCAGTTGCCCAACCAGGCAGTGGGCGCGTTCAGCAGGAAGTCGTCGTCCGTGATGTCGGTGACCTGGAGCCAGCCACCGCCGTTGCCGCCGCTGGCCATCCAGACCTGGGCGCCACCGTTGCTGGTGGTCCAGCCTTCGGCATCGGTGTTGAAACTGGCGGCCATCGCAGCCGAGGTGGCCAGCGACAGCGCGACGGCGACGAAAGGCGCAAGGAGAGAACGGGCCATGGCGGTGCTCCAGCATTGGTAGGGCGCGCATGTTGGCCGAGGGGCCGCTGCGGCGACATCCCTAGCCAACGTCCGGAAAGCTCAACCCTGGGGCAGACCGCGGGTGCCGGCCGTGGGGGCAGACGGCTCCGAAACGTGGGCCGCCATGGCGAGCAGGCCCACACCGGCCGCGGCGCCGAGCCACAGCCAGCGCTTCCACCAGGCGGCTCGAGCCTTGGCTTCGACGGCGGGGCCGGGTTCGGCAGCGCTGCCGGCGCTGCGTGGGGGGGCGAGGCCCAGCCACTCGCGCAGTTCGTCGGCGAGGCCCTCGGCGCCGCGCGTGCGCAGCTCGGGCGATTCGGCCATGGTGCCGCGCAGCAGGGCATCGAGCTTGATCTGCTGCGCCGACTTCATCAGCGGCCAGGCCTCGGCCACGCTGCCACGCAGCGGCGCCAAGCCCCGGGGGGTGTCCTCCCAGCCGCAGATGAAGACGCGGGCCAGGGCGCCCAGGCCATAGATCTCGCTGGCGAGAGTGGGTGGTTCGCCGTTGCGGCGCTCGGGCGCCACGAAGGCCGGCGAAGCGCCGAGGCTCAGGCCGCGGTCGAAAGGGTCGGTCGGGTCGGGAATCTTGGTCAGGCCCAGGCCCATGAGGCGCACGCCGCCTTCGGGGCCGAGCCAGATCATGGCGGGGTCGATCTCGGCCAGCAGCCAGCCCTGCTGGTGGGCCGAGCGCAGGGCTTCGCAGAGCTGCACCAGCAACTCGACGCGCTGGCGAAGCCCCAACTGGTGCAACTGCGGCAGCACCGGCTCGCCATGCTCCCCTTCGACGATCAGATAGGGGTGGGCATCGGGTGTCACGCCGCTGTCGCTGGGCACGGCGATGTGGAGGTGCTGCAGCTTGGCGAGGTCACCGGCCTGGTCGGCGTAGCGCAGCATGACGCCGGCGCCCTGGTCGCTGCGGTCCAGCACGAGGACGGCCGCCTTCTGCTCCGTGGCCATTGCATGGTGGGCGCTGTACCACTGGCCGGCATGGGCCTGCTCGCCGTCGGCCAGCGGTTTCTCCAGCCGCCACACGCCCAGCGCCTGCCCTTCGTCCAGGGGCGCGGCGGCGGCTGGCGGTGGCAGGGAGAGATTGGGCATGCGCATGGCGCGGCATATTAGGGGTGACCCCAGGGGGCTGCCATCCCCCTTTGTTACAAAGCGGGCCGGTCCGCGCATTCGCTCACGGCCCTGGATACTCGCCCCCGGACAATGCTTGCCGTTCTCGCCACGACCTTTCCGTTCTTCGCGCTGGTGCTGTGCGGCTGGCTGGCCGCCGAGCGCGGCCTGCTGCCGGACAGCGCCATTCCCGGCCTGAATGGGTTCGTGCTTTTCTTTGCGCTGCCCTGCCTGCTGTTCCGCTTCGGCCGCGACACGCCGCTGCTGGAGCTGCTGAACCCGGCCCTGCTCGGCGTCTATCTCAGCTCGGCGCTGCTGATCGTCTTCTTCACGGTGGCAACGACGCTGTCCGAGCGAGTGGGCATGAAGGACGCGGCCTTTGGCGCCCTGGTGGCGGCCTTCCCCAACACCGGCTTCATGGGCGTGCCGCTGATCGTCGCGTTGCTGGGCAATGCCGCTGGCGGGGCTGTCGTCAGCACCATCCTGGCCGACCTCTTCGTGACGAGCTCGCTGTGCATCGCCCTGGCCCAGGCTGGCGCCAGCGGGCATGCCGGCCGGGCGGCGTTCGTGCAGGCGCTGAAGGCGGCCGCTTCCAATCCGCTGCCCTGGTCCATTGCCCTGGGTGCGGCTTTGGGCGTCAGCGGCCTGGTGTTGCCTGGGCCGCTGGCCAAGGTCATTGCCATGCTGGGGGATGCGGCCTCGCCGGTGGCGCTGTTCTCCATTGGCGCGGTGCTCAGCCGCTCGGGCCGTGCCAACCGCAAGGCCGGCCGTGTGACGCCGGCGGCGCTCTACCTGCCGGTGGCTGCCATCAAGCTGTTGCTGCATCCGGCGCTGGTCTTCGCCTTGGGTGCCGCGGCGCGCTGGCTGGGGGCGCCGCTGGCCTGGCCGCAGCTGGTTGCGCTGACGCTGGCGGCCGCGCTGCCCAGCGCCAGCAATGTGTCGCTGCTGGCCGAGCGCTACGGCGCAGACAACGGCCGCATCGCGCGCATCATCCTGGCGTCGACCGGCCTGGCCTTTTTCAGCTTCAGCAGCCTGGCGGCCCTGCTGATCTGACCTATGAAGCTTGCAGGCCGAGCGCCGGGCCGCTCCCTAGCCGGCCCGCCGTTGGCGATGTGCTTGCCGGTCGATCCGGCAAGCATCGCCGTCCCCTCGGGGGACCGACCGCGTACCCGCGGGCGAGGGGCTTCAGTTCAGCGACGGCGACGCGCCACCCAGGCGATGACGCTCAGGCCCGACAGCAGCAGCGCATAGGTCTCGGGTTCGGGAATCGGCAAGCCGCCGCCGGTCGCACAGGCGAGGTTCTGGCAGATCGTGCCGCTGCCATTGCCGGCGAAGCTGATGCCGTAGTCCGCCGCAGCGGCGCCAGACATCACATAGACCGTCGAGCCCTGCGGCAACTGCATGCCCGTGAACTGCACGGTGTTGGAGAAGTCCGCGGCACCGTTGCCGCTGATGCTCGTGCTCAGCTCGGACTTCAGGTATAGCGCCGTGCCATAGGTGAAGCTGTAGCTGCCGATGACATCCTCGTTGATCGTCAGCGTGCCGTTGCCGTCCGTGTAGGTCCACAGGCCGTCGCTGTAGACGCTTTTGTTCCAGTGGTCCGAGCCCGCGTCGTAGTAGGCGTAGACCGACGCGACGACCTGGTTGGAGAAGGAGCGCAGCGACCAGTCGATGGACGCGCCGCCATTGCCCGTCGTGATGCCGGCGAGACTGCCGTCGATGTGGATGGTGCCGGTGAAGGTGCCCGTGCCGGTGCCGCCGCCGATCTGGTAGAGCTCTTCCCAGGCCGAGCGCCCGACCGCATAGGTCAGGTTGTTGCTCTCCACGTGCATGGGCCAACTGGTCGCGCCGACGACGAACTGGCCGTCGTAGCTCTGGCTCACCGGCGTGAAGCCGGCCAGCGAGGCGCTGGCGTGGTTGCTGCCCCAGTCCGTCATGCCGTAGGCATTGGCGGTGACGGGCGTCATGCCTTGGCTGGCGTCACCTGCCCAGACACCACCGGCCGTCACATTGGGCAGTGGCGTGGCTTGATCGTAGGCGGCGCCGCTGCGGTAGTCGGAGCCGTAATACACGCTGCCGTAGACGGTATTTGGGTTGCCGTTGGCGTCCAGGCCGAAGACGGGGCTGGTCGTCTGGATGCTGTTGTAGTAGCCGGCATACGACTCGGCAAACAGGCGGTATTGCGACTGCGCCTGGGCGGTGCAGGCGAGGGAAGCGAGACCCAGCAGGGTCAAGGCACGAAGAGACATGGCACGGCTCCCAAGGCAGCGAGCCGGCGGTGGCCCGCTGAAACAAGTTGTGCACTCTGTCACTAATTGCTTGTCTTGGCATCCCCATTCGACAGGACGGCACGCCCTGGCAGCCGGATCGTCACCCGCAGCCCGCCACCGTCCCGGTTGGCCAACGCGATATGGCCGTCGTGGGCTTCGGCGATCTCCCTTGCCAGCGCCAGCCCCAGGCCGGTGCCGCCCTGGGAGCCGGGTTCGGAGCGCTTGGTGGAGTAGAAGGGCAGCAAGGCTTGGGCCAGCACCGCCTCGCTCATGCCGGGGCCGCGGTCCAGCACTTCGATGCGCAGCTCATCGCCCTGGCTGGCCAGGCGCAGCAGGATCTCGTCGGGGTCGCTGCCCGACTCATGGGCGTTCTTGATCAGGTTGAGCAGGGCTTGTTCGATCTGGGCCGCATCGAACCAGCCGGGCTGATCGGGCGGCGCGCCCTCGACGCGGAATTCGCCCAGCGTCGCCAGCCGGGCGATAAAGGCCGACCAGTCCACCGCGGCGCGGCGCGGTGCCGGCAGCTTGGCGAAGGCCGCGTAGCCGCTCAGGAAGACATGCAGATGTGCCGCGCGCTCGCCGATGCTGGCCAGCACCTGCAGCAGGCGCTCGGTGTTGCCGCGCCGCGCCAGCTCCGCGCCGCTGTGGGCCAGCGACGAGATCGGCGCCAGCGAGTTGTTCAGCTCGTGGCTCAACACGCGGATGACGCGCTTCCACGTCGCGACTTCGGCCCGCGACAGCTCCCGCGTCATGCGTCGCAGGAGCCGCAGCCGATGCGGCTGGCCCTGCAGCCTGAATGTGCGCGTGCTGTGGTGGAAGGTTTCCTCCGATCCATCGGGCAGCGTCACCGCGAAAAGCCGGTCGGCGTCGCCGGCGAGGGCTTCGCGCAGCGCCTCCGGCAGGTGGGCGATGACGGTGGGGAAGTCCAGCCCGGTCAGGCTGCGGCCGTCGCCCAGCAACTGGCGTGCGGCCAGGTTGGCAATGGCGATGCGCTCGCTCGGCGCCGTCAGCACCAGCGCGACGGGCGTGTTCTGCACGACGGTGTCCAGCAGCAGCTCGCGCTGGGCCAGGTGCTGGCGCTGCTCGCGCAGGGCCAGGCCGAGTTCGGCGTGCAGTTGCGTCAGCTCGATCAGCTCACGTGGGCCGTCTGGCGCCAAGTTGAGGCTGAAGTCGCCGTCGCGATAACTCAACACGGCGCCTTCGAGCGCGCGCGTGAGCCGCAGCAGCGGCGCCAGCCAGAACGCCGCCAACCAGCCGATCAGCGGCAGCATGACGATCACCGCCACGGCCAGCGCGATGCCTGCATCCAGGCCCGCTCGCCGCACGCCGAGGATGACCAGGGGCGGCACGACCGCCGCCGCGCCGAGTGCCAGCAGTGCGCGTGCGCGCAGCGACAGCGGCATCAAAGGTCTATCCCATAACGCTCCAGCCGCCGGTACAGCGCCTGGCGGGACAGACCCAACTGGCTGGCCGCGCGGCTGACCACGCCGCCGGCCGCGTTCAGCGCCGCGACGACGACCTCGCGGCTGGGCTCGTCGAGGTTGCGCCAGGCGCCCCCGCCATTGCCATTGGCTTCCTCCAGCCCCAGCAGGGCCGGCGTGATCTCACCGCCCTGGCACAGCAGGGCCGCGCGTTCGACGGCGTTCTTCAGTTCGCGCACATTGCCTGGCCAACGGTGGGCGAGCAGGGCCTCGCGCGCGGCCTCGCTCAAACGCGCCCGGCCGGCCAGGAAGTGTTCAGCCAGCGGCAGCACATCGTCGCGGCGCTCGGCCAGGGGCGGCAGCCTCAGCTCGATGAGGTTGAGGCGGTAGAACAGGTCCTCCCGGAAGGCGCCGGTCTTGACCATGGCGCGCAGGTCGGCATTCGTCGCGCTCAGCACGCGCACCCGCACCTGGCGCGTCTTGCTCGAGCCCAGGCGCTCGAACTGGCCCGTCTCCAGCACGCGCAGCAGCTTGACCTGGCCGGCCAGCGGCAGGTTGCCGATCTCGTCCAGGAAAAGGGTGCCGCCATCGGCCGCCTCGAAGCGGCCCACGCGCGCCTTGGCCGCACCGGTGTAGGCGCCGCTGTCGCTGCCGAACAGCTCGGCCTCGATGAGGTCGGCCGGCAGGGCGCCGCAATTCAGTGCGACGAAAGGGCCGCCGTGCGCACTCGAATTGGCATGCACGAAGGCCGCAATGCGTTCCTTGCCGGCGCCGTTCGGTCCGGTGATCAGTACCGGCACCGGTGCCGCGGCAATCTGGCCGGCCAGTTCGAGCAAATTGGCCATCGCATCGGAGCCGAACACGAGGCCGGCGAGGTCGTAGCGCCGTGCCAGCGCTGCGCGCCTGGCGGCCCGCGCCTCGCGCAGCTGTGCGATTTCGCGGTTGGCCTCGCCCAGCTCCAGCAGGTTCTCGACGGTCGCGATCAGCTTGGCGTCGTCCCAGGGTTTGGCGAGGTAGTCGGCCGCGCCGGCCTTGACGAGGGCCACGGCCGCGTCCAGCCGTGTCCAGGCCGTCAGCAGGATGACGGGGAGGTCGGGGCGGCGCGCGCGGATGGCACGAAAGAGCTGCTCGCCTTCCTCACCCGAGGTCGTGTCGGCCGTGAAGTTCATGTCCTGGATGACGAGGCCGAAGGCGCGCTTGTCCAGCAGGGTCAGGCCCTCCTCGGGGCTGGTGGCCATGCTGGCCTCGATGTCGTGCAGGGACAGCAGCAGTTCCAGCGCCTGGCCCACGCCGGGGTGGTCGTCAATGATCAATACGCGTCGCATGGCGCAGCAGGATAGCCGCCCATCCAACCGTGCCATCTGCCCGGATTTTCCGCACGACGCGCTAGGTTTTTCCCTAGATCGCCACTTCAACGGCGGACTCGTCACAAAGCAACCCGTATCCTGCGCCGCCTCGGGCGGGCTGATGGTGGTTGCGCACGAGATTCACATCAACGTCGAAGGGAACACCATGTCTTCAGTGGGATTGGATGCCGTACCCGGTCCGGGTCGGAGTGCGGGCTGGCTCGACAAGGAAAGAACCATTGCCGGCGTCGGCTTCAACCGCTGGCTGGTGCCGCCGGCGGCCCTCGCCATCCATCTGTGCATCGGCATGGCCTATGGCTTCTCGGTGTTCTGGCTGCCGCTGTCCAAGGCCCTGGGCATCAAGGAGGCGATCAAGTGCGGCGCCGACGTGGGCTTCTTCCAGGAACTCTTCGTCAGCGGTTGCGACTGGAAGGTCTCGACGCTGGGCTGGATGTACACGCTGTTCTTCGTCTTCCTGGGTTGCTCCGCGGCGATCTGGGGTGGCTGGCTCGAACGCGCCGGCCCGCGCAAGGCCGGTGTCGTGTCGGCCCTGTGCTGGTGCGGCGGCATGTTGATCTCGGCGCTGGGCATTCATCTGCACCAGTTCTGGCTGATGATCCTGGGCAGCGGCGTCATCGGTGGCATCGGCCTGGGCCTGGGCTATATCAGCCCGGTCAGTACGCTGATCAAGTGGTTCCCGGACAAGCGCGGCATGGCCACCGGCATGGCCATCATGGGCTTTGGCGGCGGCGCCATGATCGGCTCGCCACTGGCGGCCGAACTGATGAAGACCTTCGCCACGGCCACCGACGTCGGCGTGACGCAGACCTTCATCGTCATGGCCCTCGTCTACTTCGTCTTCATGATCGGCGGCGCATTCGGCTATCGCGTGCCGCCCACGGGCTGGAAGCCGGCCGGTTGGACCGCACCGGTTGCCCAGGGCAGCAACGCCATGATCACGCAGCGCCACGTGCACGTGAAAAAGGTCTGGGGCATTCCGCAGTTCTGGCTGGTCTGGATCGTGCTGTGCATGAACGTGTCGGCCGGCATCGGCGTCATCGGCATGGCCAGCCCCATGCTGCAGGAAGTCTTCGGCGGTTCGCTGATCGGCCTGACGGCCAAGTTCGGTGAACTGGACAAGGCGCAACTGGCCAAGATCGCCGCCGTGGCTGCCGGCTTCACGGCGCTGCTGAGCCTGTTCAACATCGGTGGACGCTTCTTCTGGGCCAGCCTGTCGGACAAGCTCGGCCGCAAGGTCACCTATGTCGTCTTCTTCCTGCTTGGCGGGTTGATGTACGCCAGCATCCCCAGCAGCGCGGCTGCCGGCTCCAAGCTCGCCTTCGTCGGCGCGATCTGCGTCATCCTGAGCATGTACGGCGGCGGTTTTGCGACCGTGCCGGCCTTCCTCGCCGACCTGTTCGGCACGCAGATGGTGGGTGCCATCCACGGCCGCCTGCTGACGGCCTGGGCCACGGCCGGCATCCTGGGCCCCGTCGTCGTGAACTACATGCGCGACTACCAGCTGGAGCTGGGCCTGCCGCGCGAGCAGGTCTACAACCAGACCATGTACATCCTCGTGGGCATGCTGGTCGTCGGCCTGATCGCCAACCTGATGATCCGTCCGGTGGCCGACAAGCACTTCATGACCGAGGCCGAGCTGGCCGAGGAAAAGCGCCTGGCGCACGAGCGCGCTGCGGCCGCCGAGGTGGGTTCGGGGTCGGGCGCCAGTGCCGCGACTTCGCCCGCGGTGGTGGCGCTGGCCTGGGCCGCGGTGGGCATCCCACTGGCCTGGGGCGTGTACAAGACCCTCATCAACGTGGGCAAGTTCTTCAACTGATCCGGTCCTGCTAGGCTGACAAGCCCCGCTGCCTGTGCAAGGCGCGGGGCCTTTTTCTTGGTATATGACCTTACAGCCCCCACGTTCGCGCTGCTCACTGCCTCCCGAGGGGGGGCGTCAGCGGCTTCGGGCGGCCGGGCACCACTGACATGAGTGAACAAAAGATCGAGCTGTACGACGGCCCCGCCGGCGGTTGGGGCGCGCTGAAGAGCGTGGCCAAGCACCTGAACGAGCAGGGCGTGGCCGTGAAGGGCGCCAAGACGCTGCTGCATGCCAACCAGACCGACGGCTTCGACTGCCCCGGCTGCGCCTGGCCCGACCGTGACCACCGCTCCACCTTCGAGTTCTGCGAGAACGGCGCCAAGGCCGTCGCCGCCGAAGCCACTGCGCGTCGGGCGACACCGGAGGTCATTGGCGCCAAGACGCTGAAGGAATGGGCCGAGGCGTCGGACTACGACCTGGAAGCCACCGGCCGCCTGACCGAGCCCATGGTCTACGACGCCCAGACCGACCGCTACCAGCGGACCAGCTGGGACGCGGCCTTCGCGCTGATCGCCCGCGAGCTGCAGGCGCTGCCTGATCCCAACGAAGCCATCTTCTACACGTCGGGCCGCACCAGCAACGAGGCCGCCTTCCTCTACCAGCTGTTCGTGCGCGAGTACGGCACCAACAATTTCCCCGACTGCTCCAACATGTGCCACGAGCCCAGCGGCTCCGGCATGCGGCCGACCATCGGCGTCGGCAAGGGCACGGTCACGCTGCACGACTTCGAGCAGGCCGATGCCATCTTCGTGTTCGGCCAGAACCCGGGCACCAACCACCCGCGCATGCTGGGCGAGCTGCGCGCGGCGCGCAAGCGCGGCGCGCGCATCGTCAGCTTCAACCCGCTGCGCGAGCGCGGCCTGGAGCGTTTCGCCGACCCGCAGAACGCCATCGAGATGGCGACGCTGGGCGACTCGCCGATCAGCAGCCACTACTTCCAGCTCCAGGTCGGCGGCGACTTCGCGCTGCTCAAGGGCATGTGCAAGCGCGTCGTCGAACTGGACGATGCCGCGCTGGCGGCCGGTAAGCCGCGCGTGCTGGACGTCGCCTTCATCGCCGAGCACACCCAAGGCTTTGAGAGCTTCATTGCCGAGCTGCGCGAGCAGCCCTGGGAGCCGCTGGTCGCGGCCTCGGGCCTGACACGCGAGCAGATCGTGCAGGCCGCCGACATCTACGCGACGAGCGAGCGCGTCATCGCCTGCTGGGGCATGGGCATCACCCAGCACCGGCACTCGGTCAAGACCATCCAGATGATCGTCAACCTGCTGCTGCTGCGTGGCAACCTGGGCCGCCCCGGCGCGGGCGCCTGCCCGGTGCGCGGCCACAGCAATGTGCAGGGCGACCGCACCATGGGCATCTACGAGAAGCCCGCGCCGGCCTTCCTGGACAAGCTGGGCCAGGTGTTCGGCTTCGAGCCGCCGCGCGAGCATGGCTACGACACCGTGGGCGCCATCCAGGCCATGCTGGACGGCCAGGGCAAGGTCTTCATCGCCATGGGCGGCAACTTCGCCGCCGCCACGCCCGACACGGCCGCCACCTGGCGCGCGCTGCGCCAGTGCGAGCTGACCGTGCACATCACCACCAAGTTCAACCGCAGCCATGTCGTGCACGGTCGCAAGGCCCTGGTGCTGCCGGTGCTGGGCCGTACCGAGATCGACGTGCAGGCCAGCGGGCCGCAAGGCGTCACGGTGGAAGACTCGATGAGCATGGTGCACCTGTCGGCCGGCATGAACGCGCCGGCTTCCGAGCACCTGATCTCCGAGCCCATGCTGGTCGCGCGCATGGCCGCTGCCACGCTGACGAAGAGCCGCACGCCCTGGCTGGCCCTGGCCAGCAACTACGCCACCATCCGCGACAAGATCGAGGCCGTGCTGCCCGACTTCGCCGGCTTCAACGAGAAGATCAAGGCGCCCGGCGGCTTTCGCCTGCGCAACACCGCCAGCGAACGCGTCTGGGCCACGGCGAGCGGCAAGGCCGAGTTCAGCACGCATGCCATGCCGACCGACCTGGCTGTGCAGCGCATTGCCGAGCGCCAGCGCGACGTTCGCGTCTTCACGCTGACGACGCTGCGCTCCCACGACCAGTACAACACCACCATCTACGGCCACGATGACCGCTACCGCGGCGTCTATGGTCACCGCCGCGTCGTCTTCATCCATGCCGAGGACCTCAAGGACCTGGGGCTCAAGGCCGGCGACTGGGTGGACATCACCAGCCTCTACATCGACGAGGCCGGCGGCGACGTCGAGCAGCGCCACGCCGAGCGTTTCCTGCTCGTCGCCTACGACATCCCGCGCGGCTGCCTGGCCAGCTACTACCCCGAGACCAACCCGCTGGTGCCGCTGCAGAGCTTCTCCGTCACCGCGCGCACGCCGACGTCCAAGTCCATCCCGGTCGTGCTGAGTGCGCACGCCGCCTGACCTGCTGCATGAGCTGGGCGATGGCGCCCGGGCCGTGCCGCTGACGCGCCTGGCCAAGCGCCTGGACGCCCGCGTCAGCGAGTTGCTGCGCGAGTTCACGGCCCTGAGTGACGCCCGGCTCGGTGGCGTCGCCGGGCCTGGTTGGGTCAGCCTGCATTGCGACGACGCGGGCCGCTGGACGGTGACCCTGACCGAGGCGGGCCGCGCGCAGCAGTCGTCGACACAGGGCTAGCTAGCCGCTGTGTGGCCGCAGGCAGATCCCGTGCCTATCCGGAGGCACGGCCGAGGCACGGAGTGCAGCTTGCAGCGCCTCAAGATCCCTGTCATGCTGGCTCTGCAGGGCAGCCCAGCAGCGGCGCCCTTCAGCGAGCGCCGCCCAAGGCGCAGCGCGGTGCAGGCGGACAACGGCGTCCTGCCGACCGACTTCCGGCTGAGTCGACGATGTCGCCAGCCGCTCGACTCCTTCGACGAGGTCAAGCCATGAACTTCAATGCTTTCAAGGTTTCCACCCGATTGGCCCTGGGTTTCGGCTCGGCGGTGCTGCTCGGCCTTGTGATCGCCGTCTTCGGCATGCTGCGGATGGGCTCGCTGGCCGCCAAGGTCGACGAGCTGGCCCTTGATCGCATGCCCAAGATGGACAAGTTCGCCGACATCAAGGACAACCTCAACACGAGCGCTCGCGCGGTGCGCAATGTGCTGCTGACGACCGATGCGACCGTCCGTGCTGCCGAGGTGAAGCGCATCGGCGAGATGCGTGCGGCCACCGACGAGTCGCTCGCCATGCTGGACAAGGCGCTCGCGCAGCCCAGGAGCCGGGCGCTGCTCAAGCTCATCACCGACAACACGCCCGCCTACCGGCACGGGCTGGACCAGGTGTTGGCGCTGGCGAGCGAGGGCAAGACAGCCGAGGGCGCGGCGATGCTGACCGGCGAGGTGCGTGCCCGGCAGAGCACGATCTTCAAGGCCGTCGACGATTCCATCGAGTTGCAGAGCCAAGTCGCCAACCAGCTCGCCAAGGATGCCGGCCAAGTCGCCGCCAGCAGCGGCATGGAGATGCTGGGCGGCGCGGTCGCGATGGCCTTGCTGGGTGGTCTCGTGGGCTGGGCACTGTCGCGCAGCCTGAGCCGCGCACTTGGTGCCGAGCCGGGCGAACTCAGCGAGGCCGTGCAGCGCGTGGCCGATGGAGACCTGGCCCAGCCGGTACCGGTGCGGTCAGGAGACACGACGAGTACCGTGGCTGCTGTGGCGCGCATGCAGGAGGCGCTGGCCCTCATCGTGAGCACCGTACGCGCCAACTCCGACAGCGTGGCCATCGCCAGTGCCCAGATCGCGCAGGGCAACCAGGACCTGTCCAGCCGCACCGAAGAGCAGGCCAGCGCCCTGGAGCAGACGGCGGCGTCGATGGAGCAGCTGGGCTCGGCCGTGCAGCAGAACGCCGACAACGCCCGCCAGGCCAACCAGCTGGCACAAGGCGCCAGCGAGGTGGCCGTGCGGGGTGGCGCCGTCGTCAACGAAGTGGTGGCGACGATGAGGGACATCCAGCAGAGCTCGCAGCGCATCTCCGACATCATCGGCACCATCGACGGCATCGCCTTCCAGACCAACATCCTTGCGCTGAATGCGGCGGTGGAGGCCGCGCGAGCCGGCGAGCAGGGCCGCGGCTTCGCGGTCGTGGCCGGCGAGGTGCGCCTGCTGGCCCAGCGCAGCGCCCAGGCGGCCAAGGAGATCAAGTCGCTGATCATGGCCAGCGTCGAGCGTGTCGAGCGCGGCACGGTGCTGGTGGACCAGGCCGGCTCGACCATGACCGAAGTGGTCGACGCGATCCGCCGCGTCACAGACCTGATGGGCGAGATCAGCAGCGCCAGCGGCGAGCAGAGCAGCGGCGTGGCCCAGGTCGGCGAAGCGGTCATGCAGATGGACCAGACCACGCAGCAGAACGCCGCACTCGTCGAACAAGGCGCCGCCGCCGCCGAGAGCCTCAAGGAGCAGGCCCGCCAGCTCGTGGCAGCGGTGGCGGTCTTCCGGCTCGCGCACGAGGCTCATGCGGCCGTGCCGGCGCCCCGGCCAAGCAAGCCCTCGCCACCCGTGAGCCGGCCGTCGACGCGACCGGCGGTCAAGGCCGTCGTGCGCAGACAGGCACCCGTCGAGCCGCGCGTGCCCTCCAGGCCTGCCGCCGGCCCGGCCGTCGTCAAGCCCCCGGCGGCGGCCGATGGTGAATGGGCCGACTTCTGAACCGACACTGCAGGCTCCGTTGACTCGCCCGCATCTCCCATGCCTGCTCTCCGTCTCCTCGGCCGCCTCACCTCCATCAACGTCCGCAAGGTCATGTGGACCGCCGCGCAGCTCGATCTCGAGCTCGACCGCGAGGACTGGGGGGCGGGTTTTCGCTCGCCGCAGGAGCCGGGCTATCTGGCGATGAACCCCAACGGCCTGATACCCGTGCTCATCGATGGTGACTTCGTGCTGTGGGAGAGCAATGCCATCTGCCGCTATCTCGCCACCAAGCTCTACGCAACCACGCTGCTGCCGACCGAGCCGCAGGCGCGCGCCAGGGTCGAGCAGTGGATGGACTGGCAGGCCGGCGAGCTGAACAACAGCTGGCGCGTCGCCTTCATGGCGCTGGTGCGCGGCCAGCCGGCCACGCCCGAGGCCATCACTGCAGGCGTGGCGAACTGGAACAAGCACATGGGCATGCTGGAAGTGCAGCTCGCCAAGACGGGCGCCTTCGTGACCGGGCCTGAGTTCACGCTGGCCGACGTCGTGCTCGGCCTGTCGGCCCAGCGCTGGAAGAACGCGCCGATCGAGCGCGTGGAACTGCCGGCGGTGGAGGCCTGGCTGCAGCGCTTGAGCGCGCGGCCGGGGTTTGCCGACTACGTGGACAACGGCATGCCTTGAGCGACCTCAGGGCTTGCCGCCAGCATGCCTGCGCGCAAGGATCTGTTGCGCCGCCTCTCTGGCCGCGGCCATCTGCTGCGGTGTGGGCGGCGCGGCCAGGTGAAGCGCACCCCGCTCCAGCAGCGACTTGGCCATGCCCTTGGCCTCAGGGTGATCGGGCAGTTCGGCGTAGGCCATCAGAAAGCTCAAACGCTCGGCGTCGCTCAGTCCCCACGCGGGGTTGGACGTCGCCGCATTGATGAGGCTGAGCCCGTCACCGGCGAGCGCGTCACGCCGCATCGCTTCGGCCACCTGCTGGCGCTGCGCGGCGGTCAGGTCGCCGGGGAAGGTCGCGGCGGCAAAGGCCGAGGCCGCCTCGGCCACGCCGGCCCGCACCGCCCGTGAGGCCAGTTCCGGCAGCATCACGCGGTGCTGGGCGGTCACGGTCTGGCAGCGCCTCGACTCGGCATCGGCCTCCACCATCATCTGGGTCATCATTTCCGGCGATATCCCCTGGTTGCGGACGGTCTCGAAGCTGTTGCGCCGCGTCTCGTTCGACGCGCAAAGCCGCAGCCAGCGCACCGCCTCCCAGGCGGCCGCCGCATCGTCGCCGGCCATCGCACGATCGATGTGCGGGCCGTACCCTTCCGAGCCGATGCGCGGTGCGGCCGGCCTTGCGGAGGTGGGTGTCGGCGAAGCCGTTGCGGAGGCGGCGCGCGCCACCGCGCGGGTGGTTGTCGAGGCTGCCGAAGCCGCCAGGGGCGGCGCGGCGGGCTGGGCCACGACGGTCGTGGGCTGGGAGGGCGAGGCCGGGCCTGCGGGCGGCGCGCTCAGCCCCAGCCACAGGGCGGCGGCAGCTGCAGCGCCAATCGCGATGAGGATGAGAACCCAGCGAATGGCGTCCATGGCGGCTCAGCTTGCGAAGTTGTAGCGCACGACGGCGACCGTCAGTGCGAACAGATAGCCGTAGGCGAAGCGGTCGATGCGCAGCACCGGGTCGCCGCGGCGCGCGCGCCAGAGGCCCATCAGCGTCATTGCGAAACCGGCGATCACGGGCGTGACGACGAGGTTGGCCAGGCGGGGCCAGCCATCGCGCGTCAGGTGCTGGGGCATCAGCCACAGGCTCAGCGCGCCGACGATGCCGCCCAGCAGCACATAGCCGAGCACGGCCACCCAGACGCTGGGCTGCTTGCGAAAAGGCTCGGCCACGGCATGCAGGCCGAGTTCGACGAGCAGTTCGCCGAAGACCTGGAAGATCAGTTCGAGCAGCAGTTCAAGCAAGATCTCCAGGGCGGTCTCCGCAGTCGGTGAGATGACACGCAGCCTAGCGCAACCGGCCGGCCGGCAGGCGGCCGCGTGAGTTTTCACCGGCTGGAGCGCTGATGAAAAAAAGCCCGCGGCAGATGAGCCGCGGGCCAGGTGCGGAGTGGCGCCTGCCACCCTGCCGTCGAGATGTGTCAGCCGAGTCGCACCGGCACAAAGATCTGCTGGCCGTCACGCGCCACCAGCAAGGCCACCGAGGCCGGCTTGCCCTTCAGCGCGTCGCGCACCTGCTCCACGTTCTGCACCGGCTTGCCGTTCAGGGCCAGCAGCACGTCGCCGGGCTGCACGCCGGCCAGCTGGGCCGGGCCGGTCACGCCTTCGATCAGCAGGCCATGGTCCAGCCCCGAGCCGCGCAGCTCCTGGCGCTCCAGCGGACGCAGCGCCAGGCCCAGCGAGCCGCCCTGGGGCGTGGCGCTGGCTTCCTGTGCGTCCTTGTCGGCGCGGCCCAGGCTGACGGTCTCGCTGACGCGGGACTTGTCGCGCCACAGCTCCAGCTTGAGCTTGTCGCCGGGGCGGGCCAGGCCGACGCGGCTGGAAACGTCGCCCGCCACGCGCACCGGCTCGCCGTCAATGGCCGTGATGACGTCACCCGCCTTCAGCCCGGCCTTGGCGGCGGCGCTTTCGGGCTGCACGCTGGAGACCAGGGCGCCGTCGGGTACACCCAGGCCGAAGGACGAGGCCAGCGGCGCCGACAGGTCCTGCAGCGTGACGCCCAGTCGCGCATGCTCGACCTTGCCGTGGGCAACGATCTGGTCCTTGACCTTCAGCGCCACGTCCACCGGGATGGAGAAGGCCAGGCCCTGGAAGCCGCCGCTCTGCGAGAAGATCTGCGCGTTGACGCCGACGACACGGCCGGCCGCGTCGAACAGCGGGCCGCCCGAGTTGCCCGGGTTCACGGCCGCGTCGGTCTGGATGAAGGGCACGACGCTGTCGCCGGGCAGCGAGCGACCCTTGGCGCTGACGATGCCCTGCGTGGCCGTCTGCTCGAAGCCATAGGGCGCGCCGATGGCCAGCACATAGTCGCCGACCTGCACCTGCTTGGGGTCGCCCAGCTGCACGGTGGGCAGGCCCTTGGCGTCGAGCTTGAGCACGGCGATGTCGGTGGCCGGGTCGCTGCCCAGCACCTTGGCCGAGAACTCCCGGCGGTCGCTGAGCTTGACGGTGACCTGCTTGGCGTCGCGCACGACGTGGGCGTTGGTCAGCACGACACCGTCGCTGCTGATGATGAAACCGGAGCCCTGGCCGCGGAAGGGTTGCGGCCCCTGCTGCGGCATGCGCAGCCCGGGGATGCCGCGGAAGAAGCGGAAGAAGGGGTCATCGTCACCCCGCGCGACGGGGCCTTCGTCGCCGTCGTCATTGCCCACCTTGTGCAGGCCGGCCACGGTGATGCCGACCACGGCCGGGCCCTGGGTCTGCACGATGGCGCGGTAGTTGGGCAACTGGGCGGGGGGAAGGGCCACGGCGGGTGCCGGTGTGGTGGCCGCAGCGAGGGCCACGGTGGTCGGGGCGGCGCCGCCGGGCGTCGCGTCGGTGGCCGCTGCGGCGGGCGCCTTGTGAAACCCGGGCAAGGTCCACCCCGAAGCCGTGGTGGTCAGCGTCACACCGGCAGCCAGCAGCGCAGCGGCCGCGGCAGTCACCGTCATCTTGGCGGTCTGGGTCATCGAGAACTCTCCTCTAGGGGCGGGCTGCGGCGCAGCCGTTGCCGTGGACTCTAGGGAGGGGAGGTGAGGGCTCGATGAGGGGAAGGTGAGGTGAAAGTTAAGGCGACGTGGGACGTGGAGTCTGCGGTGGCGGCTTCAGGCTGATCTGAGTCATTCGTGGGCCGATGCACGAGCGGCAACATCCACGAAAACCCGTCATTGGGTGCCGCTGGCCCCGCCCGGCGGCTTCAAGCAGGGAACCGGTCGCTCGACCGCGGGGCAGACCACGCACTGGTACCAACACCCGTTTTGATCAAGGTCACAACCTATCCGCTCCCGCTGTAGCAGGCTTGCTATTGATCGGATGGTTTTGCCTACAATCGCGCGCCAAAGAGTACGCCCTACGCACGTGATGCGGCCGGGCTTGATTGCGAATCTCAACAGGGGAGGGTCCATGAAAAATGGGATGCGTGCGAGTGCGCTGTTAGCTGTGGCTTGCTGCAGTCTGATCACGGCCTGCGGCGGTGGCGGCTATGAAGCCCCGCTGGCTGCGAAAGCTGCCGCTGTCGGCGCCGAGCAACCTACGCGACGCGCGCTGGCTGCGGGCGACATGACCGGCGGCCTATCGGTGCCGGTCTACGACAGCGTGGTCTATGACAACAAGGACACGAGCGCCCTCCAAGCCAGCCTCGGGCTCCGCAAGATCTACGTCTGGCCCCAGAAGCGTTTGGACGAACCCAAGTGGGTGGGCCACGAAACGTGGGTGGACACGGACACGCCTCCGCCCCGGCTATTGGTTGATGCCGATGCGGAAGCTGTCCGGCAGATTGGCCGCGACTTCTGCGCTAGCCCGTCCTATGGACCCAGTGCTGGCGTCAACACCCTGGTGATCGACATCGAGTGGCACATGCAGTACTGGGTGGATGAGCTGGCCACCACCCTTGACCAGGCCAAGATCACTCAGGCCAGGCTCAACTTTGACAACTACCAGTTGCTCGTCAAATGGGTGCGCGAAGGCATCAACGAGAACGCGCAGTGCCGGGCCAACCTCCAGTTCGGCATGTATGGCATGCCGAACGCCATCAACGCCGACTGCCTCCCCGCCATCGACCAGGACACCGACGCCAGCAACGATTCCTACAGCGACAAGCTGTGCAAAGGGCACCGGGCAGGCAACCGCACGCTGAAGAACGCACTGCGCACCAGTGTCGATTTCGTTGCGCCGGCCCTGTACTTCGACTATTCGCCCAACCACACCGACTACCAGGCGCTCTGGGAGGCGAAGAACACGCAGACCCTCGAGCTGGCCCGCGAATGGCAGCTACCCGTCATCCCGTTCGTCGGCACGCGCTGGTTCTCTGATGGCGAGTTCGACAGCCTCTGCCGCGTCAAGCTCGGCATCACCGACGACGAAATCAAGCTGACGGATGCCAATCGCACCATATGCCGGACGACCCACGGCCTGGTCGACTACAAGGAGCGGCTGCTGCCCGCCGAGGTGTTCCGCACCTCGCTGCAATGGACCGCGGGGCAACACGTGGGCGGCATCATCCTCTGGGACGCGGATGACTTCTTCACGGCTCAGGAGCAGCAGGAGAACCCGCAGCTCGCCAACTACGGCTGGTTCAACGTGCTCAAGGCCTGGATGGCCCCCGACCTGGAGATCAGCTACGACAAGTGGGTGAACCCGGCCAGCGTGGACCTCGGCGCGCACACGATTGGCGCGGCACCCGAATATGCCGACTTCAAGTTGACCAACAAGAGCCTCTCGACGGCCGCCACCGGACTGGCGTTCGCCATCGGAGGCGCCAACGACTGGGTGGTCACCGACAACAGCTGTGCCACCATGCTCGGCACCCAGGGCAGCTGCAGCTTCCGCGTCAAGTTCCAGCCGGCACAGACGGGCGCGCGCCAGGCGGCGCTGACGCTCAGCCATGCCAAGGGCGCCTTGGCGCCGGTGTCCCTGAATGGCACCGGGGTTGTGGCGGCGCAAGTGACTTCGGCCAGCTTCGACGTTGCTAGCATCCGGGCGGGCAACACGGTGACCTTCAGCTGGGCCGCCCAGAACGCCGCCTCGGTCGACGTCAGCTGCACCAACGGCTTCGCGGCGACGGGCGTTGGCGCCAGTGGCAGCATCCCCGTGCCGGTGACCGTCGTCGGCACGCTGACCTGCACCGCGACGGCGAAGAACACGCTCAATACACCGGCCACGCGCAACGCGAACCTGACCGTCGATGCAGCGCAGGCGAGCCTGCACCTGTACGTCGGCGGCCTGGTCGACTACCCCACCGTCAACTGGCTGAACCAGGAACTCAACTCGACCACCGGCTCGGATCTGTTCGCACTGAAAAACACGAACACGGTGGCGGCGGCGACCGGTGTCAGCGTGACGGCGCCGGCCGGCTGGCAGCTCTACGAAAACAACTGCACCAGCGGCACGCTGGCGGCCAACGGTGGATCGTGCACCTTCCGCCTCCGCTTCCTGCCGACCCAGGCGCAGCCCTACTCGGGACAGCTGGGGCTGACCCTCAACAACGGCACCGCCCCCACGGTCACCCTGATCGGCGTAGGCGTGCAGGCGACGCTGCACCTGTACGTCGCCGGCCTGACCGACTACCCCACCATCAACTGGGGTAATCAGGTGATCGGCTCAGGCACCGGATCGGACATGTTCACGCTGAAGAACACCAGCACCACGACGGCGGCCACTGGCGTTAGCGTCACGGCGCCGGCCAGTTGGGAGCTCTACGAGAACACCTGCACCAGCGGCACACTGGCGGCTAACGGCGGTTCGTGCACTTTCCGCATCCGCTTTCATCCCACTGCGGCGCAGCCCTACTCGGGGCAACTGGGCCTGAGCCTCAGCAACGGCACGGCTCCGACAGTCAACCTGATCGGAGTGGGCGTGCAGGCGAGCTTGCACCTCTACGTCGCCGGCCTGACCGACTACCCCACCATCAACTGGGGTAATCAGGTGATCGGCTCAGGCACCGGATCGGACGTGTTCACGCTGAAGAACACCAGCACCACGACGGTGGCCACTGGCGTTAGCGTCACGGCGCCGGCCAACTGGGAGCTCTACGAGAACACCTGCACCAGCGGCACACTGGCGGCTAACGGCGGTTCGTGCACTTTCCGCATCCGCTTTCGTCCCACTGCGGCGCAGCCCTACTCGAGGCAACTGGGCCTGAGCCTCAGCAACGGCACGGCTCCGACAGTCAACCTGATCGGAGTGGGCGTGTAAGCGCTAGTGCCGTGGAGGCGGCGGCTCCGTGCCTCTCCGCCTGCCCCTTTTGACGGCGTGACGTTCGACCATCGACCTGCTAGGGAAGGTCTGCAAAACCCCGTACACGACGGTCGATGAGGGCGCGAACTCGTCGTGATCTGGAAGTGGCGGAGCGATTGCGGGCGATCAGCGCCTCGCAGGCCGCGAATTCTGCTCCTGCGGCAGCCTCCAGCCGCATCGCAGGCGCACTCATCCCTCGCTCAAGTGCCACACCTATTCCGGGGCGCTCCCCGACAGCGGCCATCGCTGCTGGTTCGTGTCCGGGAGCGTGAACCTGGCAACCTGGATCGGAAGACTGCACCCGCTGCAGTGCCGCCCTTGAGCGTCGATCTCGACCTTCCGCTTAGGGCGCAAAGCCGTCGCATGGTTGCCATCGTCGAACGACGGCAACCGCTGCGAAGCAGTAGTCCGCCGAACTTTGGCATCAGGCTGAGCTGAGTCATTCACATGCCAATGCAGCAGCGACAGCAGCCGTCCGGACCGGTCGTTGAGCGCTGCTGGCACCGACCGGCAGCTTCGCCCATGGGAGCAGTCGCTTGACCACGGTCCTCGAAAGTCAATCGGTTGAAGCGAACCTTCCCCGCTTCGAGCCATGGTTCGGGTCGTAGACGCCCCAAGCCCAATCTCCAAACCGGGTGTGTCGGTAGTCTTCGTAGGCACGTCGGATTTCGTCTAGCGTGGTCATCACGAACGGCCCGTGCCGCACGACGGGTTCTTCAATCGAGCGGCCTTGGAGCAGCAGTACCTCGGCTTCCTTGGACCCATTTACAAGCTCGACCACGGCGGAGCAGTCGACCTCGATAGCAGAACGCGCGTCGACGCACTCACCGTCGATGGTCAGCGTGGAGCCCTTGAAGAAGAGGAGCTGCCTGCGCGTGCCACTACCCAAGGCAGGCGGTAGCTGCCACCTCGCACCCGGCGCCATCTTCAACGTCCACACGGCCAAGTTTGAACTAGGGTCTGACGCCCATGACCTTGAAGGCGGTGACGGCGGCTGTTGCATGTGCACTCCGTGCAAGGCGCCGACGATGCATGTGACGTCGACGCCGGCTTCAACATGCCTCGGGATGTCCTCGGCCCAGAACATCTTGAAGCTGGGCTCAGCCATCTTGTCGCGCGCCGGCAGGTTCAGCCATATCTGAAACAGCTCCAGCGTGTTCGGCTCGAGGGGGTCCAGCAAAGGGAACATCTCCGCATGCACGACACCACGCCCCGCAGTCAGCCACTGCACATCGCCCGCGCCATACCGGGCTGTGGCGCCCAGTGAGTCCGAGTGGTCGACCACGCCCTGGCGGACGATGGTGATGGTCTCGAAGCCGCGATGCGGGTGGGCAGGGAAGCCTGGCACCGTCTGCCCGAAGTACATGCGCCAGGGCTTTCCGGCACCTGTATCGGCAGGTGGTGGCTCAACCGGTCCCAAGTCGGCGTTCCCAGGTGGATAGTGGTCGAGGTGATAGGCGCAGACGAGAAACGGGTCGATGGTTTCCCAGGGGGTGCCGAGCCGGGCGACGCTGATGATGGAACGGGGCATGAACAATCCGAAGAGAGCAGTGGGTGAGCCACCCGTGGGCGGCAGTCAGCTCAGCTTGATGAGGTTCTGCAGGATCAGCGGCCCGCCCATACCGATCAGCAGCCCGCCCTCGTTCGCCTTGCCCAGAGGGACCGGCGCGAAGCCCAGGTCCGCGACCAGCTTGGCCATCGCCGCCTCAGCGCCGGCGTCGTTGCTCGACACGAACATGACACGCCGACCACCGTTGACCGCAGGGTCTTGCGCGAGCAGCTTGGCCGGCAGCTGGTTCAGCGTCTTGACCACCTTCGCGCCTGGGAAAGCGGCAGCCACCACGTCCGTGGAAGCCTGCCCCTTCAACTCTTCCGGCGAGATGCCGTAGGTGTTCATCGCGTCTACAACGACCTTGCCAGACCAGTTCGAGAGGGCTCCGCCGACCGCTGCGTGAGCACGGAACGGAACAGCCAGGATGACGACGTCGGCCGCAAGAGCGTCCTGCAACGCGACGGGAACCACCTTGTCGCCAAGTTCAGCGGCAAGCGATGCAATGGACTCGGGGCCGCGCGTGTTGGCGATCCGAACGGAAATGCCGCTGCGGGCGAAGTGACGGGCCAGGGCGGTGCCGACGTTGCCGGAACCGATGATGGAGTAGGAGGTCATGATGATTCTTTCGATGGGGGTTTGAGATGTGCGAAGCGCGTGCCCTTCAGGCCGCAATCGCCTCGATGTCTTGGAGGGCCTTCGCGATGGCAGCGTCCTTGGCTTGCGGCCCGAACGCGATGCCTTCGGCGCGCACGACCTTCACGTCGGTCACACCGAGGAAGGCCAGCAGGCCGATGAGGTAGCTTTCCTGGTGCTCAAGCGCAGCAGCCGGGCTGCCGGCCGAGTAGACGCCGCCCCGCGCCGATGCGATGAAGGCCTTCTTGCCCTTGAGCAGCCCTTGCGGCCCGGTCGCGGTGTACTGGAAGGTCTTGCCGGCCACGGCGACGCGGTCGATCCAGGCCTTGAGCGGCGTCGGAATCGACAGGTTGTACATGGGTGCGCCGATGACGAGGACGTCTGCGGCGAGCAGTTCGTCCATGTAGGCGTTGCCCTTGACCAGGTCGGCGTTGATGGTGGCGTCGTCGCTGGTAGCACCCATGCGTGCGGCCATATGAGCGCCGGTGAGGTGCAAGGCGGGGTCGGCTGCAAGGTCCCGATAGGTCACCCGGATGTCCAGGTGAAGCGCCTTTTGGCGGGCGACGATTTCAGCAGTCAGCTGGCGGCTGACGGACGCGGCGCCGAGGGCGCTGGAGTCAAGATGAAGGAGTTGCATGTTGGGTCTCGAAGTGGGTGGGAGTGGTTCGCAGCGGGCTTACTGCTTGACGGCTTCGACCTGCACGGCGAGCTTCACGGTGTCGGGGATGCCATAGTTGATGCCCCAGCCGATGCCCCATTGGCTGCGCTGAATCGTGGTCTCGAAGTCGCCGCCGCACACCTCGCGCTTGAGGATGGGGTTCGTGTAGCAGTTGAAGTTGGAGGCCTTCAGCACGACGGGGAGGGTCTTGCCCAGCAGCGTGAGTTGCCCCGCGACTTCGCTGACCTTGTCGCCGTTGAAGCTGAACGTGCTGGCGGCGAACTTGGCCGTCGGGAACGCGGCGGCGTTGAGGAAGTTGTCGCTCTGCAGGTGCTGGTCGAACGCGGCCGTACCGGTGCTGATGGAGCCGGTCTCGAGCGTCAGTTCGACCTTGCCGGTCTTGGCCGCCTTGTCGAGTTGAACGGTTCCTTCCTTCTTGTCGAACCGACCGCGGTTGGTCGAAGTGCCGAAGTGGGTGACCTCGAAGGTCACGTAGGTGTGCGTGGGGTCGATGCTGTAGGTTGCGACTTCCGCGTGAGCAGTGCCGACGAGTGCGGTGGCGGCGGCCAGTGCGGCCGCGATGAGGGTCTTGCGCATGGGACGGGTCCTTTGAGGGTGGCTTGCAGAAACTGGGGCTAAAACAGAGATGGGTCCCTGCTGCCTCCTATCCTTTGCAGCGATGGCTGCATGGGAACGAATGATGGAGACCGGCTTCCATTCTGAGAAGCCGGTATATTGAGATTCGATCCATCTGTTTAAGAGATGGAAGGAGTCTCAATTGCTCGACGGCGTTTCCTTGGACCAGCTCAGGACGTTCATCGCCGCGGTGGACGAGGGCAGCTTTTCCGCCGCCGCACGCAAGCTCAACCGCGTGCAGTCAGCGGTGAGCGGCTGGGTCAGCGGGTTGGAGCAGCAAATCGGCGTGGTGCTCTTCGACCGCTCAGGCCGGTTTCCGAAGCTCACCGCGGAGGGTGTGCTTCTGCTGGCCGACGCCCGCAACATCGTGTCTGGTGTGGACACGCTGAAGGCCCGAGCCAAGCTGATGGCGGCAGGCCAGGAGACCGAGCTCTCGGTGGTGGTTGACGTGTTCTTCCCCACTGCGCTCGTCAGCGCTGCCGCAAAGGCATTTGCGAGCCAATTCCCTCTTACGCCGTTGCGCCTGTTCGTGGAGGGCCTGGGAGCGGCTTACCAGCCCGTGCTGGATGGGCGGTGCAGTTTGGGCATTCTCTCGACCTTGCCGGCTGTGACGTTCCCGTCGCTGGTGAGCGAACGCTTGGGCGAATTGCCCCTGGTATCGGTCGCCGCGGCGAACCATCCGCTCGCGGCATGGGCAGATCGGATTCCCCGGAGCGAGCTTGCGAAGCACGTCCAGCTGGTGCTCACCGACCGATCAGACCTGATGGCAGGACGCGACTACGGCGTGGTGTCGCCGTCGACCTGGCGCCTAGCCGATCTGTCGACCAAGTACGCCTTCCTGAAGGACTGCGTCGGCTGGGGCGGCATGCCACTGCACATGGTCGAGAAGGACATCGCTGACGGCACCCTGGTTGTCCTCGATGTGGACGACATGCCGCGGACGGGCTTCATGTTGACCATGTCCGCGTATCACCCGGCTTCCGAACCGCCCGGGCCCGCGGGCAGGTGGTTCATTGACCACTTGAAGCGGTCCTGGGAGAACTTGCGGGAACTGCCCTGATGACTTCGCCAGGAAGGCTCTTTCAGGGATACCCAGATGACGCTTGAGCGATCGGACGGTTGCTTGCAGCTTCCGCTGCAGAGATGTCGGGGTGAGGTGCGTGTGGCGCACCCTCGCCGCTCGAAAGCGGTCGTTGCTGCTGCCATGTCGACAGGTGACTCGACGACTGCTTCCTGTCCAAGACCGTGAACCCGGCGACCTGCCGCGGATGACGGCAGTCGCTGCAAAGCGGGCGCCAGCTCCTTAGTCCTGAGCCGCACGCCCTTGGCGTCGGTCAGGACTTCGCAAACCGCCTGCGGTACTCCGCCAGGCTGACCCCCAACCGCCGCGCAAACGCCCGCCTGAAGCCGTCCGCATTCGCATACCCCACCGCATCCGCCAGCCGCTTGGCCGGCAGGTCCGACTCCTCGGCCAGGCGGCGGGCGGCATCGATGCGGGCATGGTCGACAAAGGCCGCGGGTGTGGTGCCGGCCTCGCTGCGGAAGGTGCGTGCAAAGCTGCGCTCGCTCATGCCGGCGCGCGCGGCCAGCGCGGGCACTGAAAGGTCGGCCTTCAGGTGGGCCAGCACATAGTCCTGCACGTCGCGCACGCTGGATCGCTCGGACGTCTGCGCGGCCAGGTGGGCGCTGAACTGGCTCTGGCCGCCGGGCCGCTTGAGGAACATCACCAGCTCGCGCGCCACGCGCAGCGCGAGGTCGCGGCCGTGGTCTTCCTCCACCATCGCGAGCGCGAGGTCCATGCCCGCGGTCACGCCGGCGGAAGTGAACAGCTTGCCGTCCTTCACGTAGATGGCGTCCGCCTCGACGCAGGCCTCGGGGTAGGCGGCCGCCAGGCGTGCCGCGGCGTTCCAGTGGGTCGCGACGCGCTTGCCGTCGAGCAGACCCGTGGCCGCCAGCACGAAGGCGCCGGTGCAGACTGAGCCGTAGCGCCGCACCGTGCGCGACAGGCGCCGCAGCCAGTCCTGCAATGGCCCGTCGCTCGCCATGTCTTCGATGGTGGGGCTGCCAGCCACGAGCAGGGTGTCGATGCGCCCGCGATGCGTCGCCACCGTCGCATCCACGGCCAGGCGCAGGCCGCTGCTGCTGGTGAGCAGGCCGGCCTCGCTGGAGATCAGCTGTACCTGATAGGCCCTGGGGTCCTTGAGCTGGCGCGAGGCCTCGACGAAGACATCGGCAGGCCCGGCGACGTCGAGCAGCTGGAAGCGGGGGAAGGCGAGGATGGCGACGCGCATGGCGGGGATGGCAGAGAAGGTCCGATGACTGGCAGAAAACGTCGCACGTTGGCGAAGACGCCCAAACGAGTCTGGCAGAAAATGTCGACACCGGCAAATTGCGCCAGAAGGCTCATCATGCAAACCCAACCCATCGGCCCAGCCTCCCCCACTTTTGAAACGCGCCCGGCAAGCTCCGTGCGCGACCTGCCCGTCAGCCTGTTCGGTTCGGTCATGGGCCTGTCGGGGCTGGCACTTGCATGGCGGCTGGCGCACATCAGCCTGGGCGTGCCGGTGTGGGTGGGTGAGGCCATAGCCGCCTTTGCCGTGGGCGTGTTCGTGTTGTTGTCGCTGGGCTATCTGGCCAAGCTGGCCTGGCACCGCCAAGCCGTGCACGCGGAGTTCCATCACCCCGTGTCCGGCAACTTCTTCGGCACCGTCGTCATCGCGGTGCTGCTGGTGGCGGCGGTTGTCGAGCGGTACAGCACGCCTGCCGCCAGCGTTATCTGGACGGTCGGAGTGCTGGCAACGCTCGCCCTCGCAGGGGTGTCGACCTCCCGCCTGCTCAAGGGCAGCGTGGACGCGTCTCACGCGCTGCCGGCCTCGCTGATGCCGGGCGTGGCCACGCTGGACATCCCCCTGACCGGCAGCCACATGCCCATGGCCTGGGCGCCGGAGGTCAACCTGATGGCCGGTGCCGTGGGCGCCGTGCTGGCGGTGCTGCTCTACCTGCTGATCTTCAGCCGCCTCGTGCACCGCGACCCGCTGGCGCCCGCCATGACGCCGTCGCTGATGATCCTGATGGCGCCTTTTGCCGTGGGCTTTCTGGCGTACGTCAACCTCGTGGGCGGCGTCGACCGTTTCGCCGCGCTGCTCTTCTACTTCGCGCTGTTCATGTTCGTTGTCATCGTGCCCAAGGTGTTCCGCCGCGGCGCCAGCTTCTCGCTGGGCTGGTGGGTGATCGGCTTCCCGTTGGCCGCGCTGGTCAACGCAGCGTTGAAGTACGCGCAGTTCCGCGACAGCGCGCCGCTCTGGGTCATCGCCATCGTGCTGCTGGGCCTGCTGAGCATGGCGCTCGCGGTCCTCACGGTGCGCACCGTGTGGCTGGCGCTCAGCGGCAGGCTGTTGTCATGACGTGGCCGGCCAGGCCAGCTCCGCACGCAGCCCGCCGAGTGGTGATGCGTCCAGGCTGATGCTGGCGCCCTGCTGCCGCGCCGCCGCCTGCACGATGGCCAAACCCAGCCCGCTGCCTTCAACCGTCGCGCCTTCGCCGCGCTGGAAGCGATCGAAGACGCGCTCGCGCTGGTCGGCCGGGATGCCGGGGCCGTCGTCGTCCACACGCAGCAGCGGTGCGCCACGCGAGCCGCGCAGCGCGCTCACCTGCACCGTTCGGGCGCCGTACTTCACGGCGTTGTCGATGAGGTTGCGCAGGGCGCCGCGCAGGGCCTGGGGGTCGCCGGTCAGCGGCAGCGGGTCGGGGGCGGTCAGGGCCAGCGTCACGTCGGCCTTGTCGGCCAGCGGCTGCACATCGGCCACGGCCTGGCGGGCCAGGTCGGCGAGGTCCAGCGGCAACTCGGCCGCCGCGGCACCGGGCTCGGCGCGGGCCAGGGCCAGCAGCTGCTCGACGAGATGGACCGCGCGGTCGATGCCGCCGCGCAGGCGGGCTATTGCAGCGTCCTGCTCCTCGCCCGGCGCCGCATCGCGTAGCAAGCCGAGCTGGAGCTTCAGCGCGGTCAGCGGCGAGCGCAGCTCATGGGCGGCGTCAGCGACAAAGCTGCGCTGGGCGTCGAAGGCGGACGACAGCCGCCCGAGCAGGTCGTTGAAGGCGTCGACCAGCGGCGCCACTTCACCGGGCAGGCCGGCGGTGGGCAGCGGGTGCAACGCGTTGGCACCGCCGGCCTGGGCCGCGCGGGTGACGCGCGCCAGTGGCGCGAGTGACACGCCGAGCAGCCACCAGACGGCCGCCGCCACCAGCGGCAGGGCCACTGCCAGCGGTACGACACTGCGCAGGGCCGCCAGTGCGGCGAGCTTCTGGCGCACGGCCAGCGGCTGGGCGACCTGCACGACGCGCTGCGGCGTGGCCGCGCTGAACACGCGCCAGTCCTGCCCGGCGAGGTGCAGGTTTGAAAAGCCCAGCACCGCGCGCGCCGGCAGCGCCTCGGTCATGCCCTGCGGCCGGCTGGAATAGATCTCCAGCCCCTGCACGGACCAGATCTGCACGAGGTAGTCCAGGCTGGGGTCGGCCAGCGCCGCGGCCTCGTCGCCGGCGATGCGGCCCTGGTCGCGCAGCGACAGCGCCGTCTGGCGCAACTGGTAATCGAACAACTCGTCGGCCTCGGCGCGCACGCTGACATAGGTGGCGCCGGCTACGGCCAGGGCCGTCACCGCGCCAAGTGCCGCCAACAGCGCGAAGAGGCGGCCGCGCAGCGTGCCCAGCCACTTCATGGCGCGCCACCTTTTTCAGGGCCGGCGTAGTAGCCCAGCCCGCGCACGGTATGCAGCAGGTCGGCGCCGAGCTTCTTGCGCAGCTGGTGCATGTAGACGCTGATGGCGTTGCTCTCCAGCTCCTCGCCCCAGCCGTAGAGGCGGTCCTCGAGCTGGGCGCGCGACACGATGGCGCCGGGCCGCTCCAGCAGCGCCTCCAGCAGCGCGAACTCGCGGGCCGACAGCAGGATGGGTTTGCCGGCGCGCGTGACCTCGCGGGTGGCGGGGTCCAGGCGCAGATCGGCGACCTGCAAGCCCGTGTCGGTGCGGCCGCCATGGCGACGCGTGACGGCGCGCAATCGGGCGAGCAGTTCGTCCAGCTCGAAGGGTTTGACGAGGTAGTCGTCGGCACCGGCGTCCAGGCCGGCCACCTTGTCGGTCAGCGCGTCGCGGGCGGTCAGCACGATGACCGGCGTCGCGTCCTCGCGCGCCCGCATCGAGCGCAGCACGTCGATGCCGCCTCGCTTGGGCAGGCCCAGGTCCAGCAGCACGGCGTCAAAGCGTTCGCCGCTGGACAAGACCGCATCGGCGGCCTGGCCATCTCGCACCCAATCAGCTGCGAAGCCCTGGCGGCGCAAAGCCTCGCGCAGGCTCTCGCCGATCATGAGGTCGTCTTCGACAAGCAGGAGGCGCATGGTTCAGCGGGCCAGCAGCGCGGCGGCCGCCTCGGCGTCGATGACGGTGGCGTAATCGCTTTGCAGATTGGCCAGCGCCATCTGGTGCACCTCCTCGGCCGCATGGCGCACGCCGCGCAGGTCGGTCAGGTCGAAGGCAAAGCAGGCGTCGGCCACCACATGGGTCTGAAAACCCAGGTTGCCGGCGCTGCGTGCGGTGGCCTCGACCGAGTTGTTGGTGCTGACGCCGACGATGACCAGCGAGCGGTGGCCGCGCGCATGCAGCCAGCGCTCCAGGCCACTGTGGGTGAAGGCATCGGGCACGTTCTTCTCGACGACGTGCTCGTCGTCGCGCGGCGCCAGGGCAGGCTGGAACTTCGCGCCGGGCTGGCCCGGCCAGAACGGCGATCCGAGTGTGCGGGAGATGTGGCGAACGTGCACGATGGGTGCGCCGGCGCGGCGCCAGGCGTCCAGCAGGCGGGCGATCTGCACCTCGGCCTGCGGGTTGTTGCGCACGCCGGACTGGGGCCAGGTCATGCCGACCTGCATGTCGATGATGAGAAGAAGCGGCATGGGATAAAAGAAGGCAAGGTGTCAGTGGCAGGTGTCGAAGCCTGCACCCCTCACAGGGACGGCTGCGGCCGTGCGTTTACCAGCGTCGCCACGCTGACGCCGTGCATCGTAGGGCGAACGCAGGAGGCTTCAGCCGGCGGCACTCCCAGAGCGGCTCATACTCCTGCATGAAACTCGTAGTGGCTGTTCATTTCGATGGCGCGCAGGCGAATGCTGCTGCTGCGGCTTTCGACGCCTGGGATGCTGCGGAAGCGACGCAGACTTACATCTCGCGCATCACCCATGTCGAGAAGGCCGTGCGAGGAGAACTCGACCTGCGAGAGCTGCCCTGTGTGATGCAACTGCTGCGCGAGCACAGCCTGGAACCGGAGCTCATCCTGGTTGACGGCTTTGTCCATCTGGATGCTGACGAAACGCCGGGCCTTGGCCAGCACCTGTATCACGCGCTGGGTGGCAAGGTGCCTATCGTGGGTGTTTCGAAGAAGCGCCTGCCGGGCCTGTCGGCGCAGTTCGAGGTCATGCGAGAAGAGGAAACGCAGCCGCTGTTTGTGACGTGCGCGGGCATCGACATTGGCGCAGCCAAGGCGCGACTGCGTGCCATGCACGGCAGGAAGCGTGTGCCCACGCTCATGAAGCTCGCAGCTCGCCTGGCGAAGAACACGGATTGATTCCGCGCTGCGGGGCACTGGCCGGTGTCGGCTTTGGGGTGGGCCGACTGTCGACGCGCGACTATCCTCGGGCGGCGAGCAGCTAACGTCAGCAGCGGGCGAACAATTCGGCTTTGGGTAGGACGATCAAGATGCGCACAACCTCGAACATGGCCGCCGGTGCGGTCCATCGCCTGGCGATTGACAGCCAGGTGCTCGCTGGCAATCTGCTCGGCGACCCCACGCTGCGCGCCATCGACGTCTACGTTCCGGCAGGGCATGACGGCCGCGGCCTGCCGCTGCTGGTCGATATCGTGGGGTTCACCGCGGGCGGGCCGGCGCACACCAACTGGAAGAATTTTGGCGAGAACCTGCCTGAGCGGCTCGACCGCTTGATTGCGACCGGCGCCATGCCGCCCGTCGTCGTGGCCTTCCCGGACTGCTTCACGCGCCTCGGTGGCAATCAATATGTGAATTCGGCCGCGGTAGGACGCTGGGACGATTTCCTGCGGGCTGAGGCAGTGCCCTTCGTCGAAGCCCGCTTTGGCTGCGGCGGGCCGGGCCGCCGCGGCATCTTCGGCAAGTCCAGCGGAGGCTACGGCGCGATGGTCCATGCGCTGCTGCATCCGGACTTCTGGAGTGCGGCAGCCGTGCATTCCGGCGACATGGGATTCGAGCTTCTCTATCGGCACGAATTCGTGCCGGTGCTTCGGGCGCTCGCCAAGAAACCCGAGATCGGCGCGTGGGTCGACGCCTTCTGGCAGGCCAAGAAGGTCAAGGACAGCGACGTGCACATCCTCATGATGCTGGCTCAGGCGGCGAGCTTCGACCCGGATCCTTCAGTTCCCTATGGCGTTCGCCTGCCGGTGACGCTGGATACCTGCGAGCTGATTCCCGAGCGCTGGGCGAACTGGATGGCCTGGGACCCGTTGAGCCTTGTCGAAGAGCATGGGCGCGGACTGGTCGCGCTCAAGGCCCTGTACATCGACTGCGGCGATGTCGACCAATACAACCTGGTCTATGGCGCCAGGCGAATGCACAAGCGGCTTCTCGCCATGGACGTGCCGCATGTGTATGAGGAATTCAGCGACGACCATACGGCGGTCGACTATCGGATGGACGTCAGCCTGCCGATTCTGGCCAAGGCGCTCGCTCAGCCATGAACAGCGCAAATCAGGGCGAGCGTCGGAAAGCCAGATCGCCGGCCATCGTGCTCGGGACTGTCGCGGCCTTGGTCACTGCGGGTGCCGTGTCGTGGGCCACGCCGGACGGCAACCTCGTTGTGACCCTGGTGCCAGCGCTGGCAGTTGGCCTGGTCGTATTCGGCGTTGCGTTGTGGCGCTTGCGGCGTGTCCACGCAGGTCCTTGAAGCCCTCTCTCACTCAAGGTTTGAGACCTGCCCGGCCATTTTCGATTGGGAGACCTACTCGCTCGCCGGCTCAAGGAAGCATCGTCGATAGCTCTTGAAGGGCGGGTCCGCGAACCGCGTATTGGCCTCTATCCCTTCAGGGTCGGCCGCCACGCTTTCACGGTAGCGGCGGTAGGCGTCGTCGTCAGAGAAGGCGAACAGGGCGACGGCTTCGTTAGCGGGGCCGGTGGCACCCAGGCTCGCGAAGCTCATGGCTGACCCAGCCGGCGCCTCGCGTGGCATGAAGAAGCCGTGGTGGATGCCACCATGGCGGCGGATGAGGCGGACCCAGGTGCGGGCGTAGTCCGCGAACTCGTCCAGTCGATGGGGGTCAAGTTCGTAGCGAACTTCGCAAACGAGCTGGTAGTCGAGCATGGGGCTCAAGTGTCTTTGTGAGCAGCAGGGGTGTTGATGGAAAGAATACCTGCCAAAGGACATCGACATCTCGGGCTACTCCGAACTACAGCTCAACTCGATCGCCAGACAATTGAACGAGAGGCCGCGCAAAACGCTCGCCTTCCAAACGCCCGCTGAGAGACTCAGCGAATGTGTTGCGTTGACTGGTTTGATCCGCCGCCTATGGCGGGCATTCGACCGGCACGCCAATCCCGGGATTTCGGCGCGGCAGTTCGGCGACGGGCGAGACGTGACGATCTCGAAAGCCGCGCACTTCGTGCGACGGGTCGCCGCTGAAGACTTCATGCGAGTCGATTGAGATAGCGCCTCGCCACGGTTGCCCGGCAAGGAGGGTTTTCCAGCTCGTGTTGCCGCTTCAGACACGCTCCACTGGCAGGCCAAAGTAAGGGCTGGGGCATCCTTGGCCGGGACGCAGTCGGGCCCAATCCAAGGTGCAAGTGCCGCATGCCAAGAGGAGCCCAACATGATTCCCGATGTCGGCTTGAAGTGGGTGATCAGTGTTGCCACGCTCGCCCTGACCGCATTCACCGTTCTGTCCGCCGACGCCGCGGACGCTCCCGCAGTCAAGGAGGGCGACTGGGTGGTGCGGGACTTTCGCTTCCATACGGGCGAGGTGCTTTCCGAGCTTCGCATTCACTACACGACCGTCGGCGCGCCGACGGGCGAGCCGGTCCTGGTGCTGCATGGCACCACGCAGTCGGGCACCAGCATGCTGGCTGCCGCCTTTGCCGGTGAGCTGTTCGGTGCGGGTCAGCCGCTGGATGCCAGCCGCTACTTCATCGTGCTGCCCGACGCCATCGGGCACGGCAAATCGAGCAAGCCGTCCGATGGGCTTCGGATGGCTTTCCCCAAGTACAACTACGACGATCTGGTCGAGGCCCAGCATCGGTTGCTGACCGAGCATTTGGGCATACGCCGCCTGCGGCTGGTGCTGGGGTTCTCGATGGGCGGTATGGAGACGTGGCTCCTGGCCCAGAAGTACCCCGACATGATGGACGCCGCAGTCCCCATGGCCTCGTTGCCGGTGGAGATGTCCGGCCGCAACTGGATGCTCAGGCGCCTCATCATCGACTCCATCCGCAACGACCCCGATTGGCTCAACGGCGGCTACACCAAACAACCACGCAGCGCGCAGTTCGCCTCGGTTTTCTATGGCCTGGCTACCAGTGGCGGCAACCAGGCACTCAACAAGATCGCACCGGTGCGGGCCAAGGCGGATGAGCTCGTCAATAGCCGCCTGGCCGCCGCCTACAGTGCCGACGCCAACGACGTGCTCTACCAATGGGAGTCGTCACGTGACTACAACCCGGCCGCCGGGCTTGAGCGCATCACGGCCACGTTGTTGGCCATCAATTCAGCCGATGACGAGCGCAATCCACCCGAACTGGGCGTGATGGAGCGCGACATCAAGCGCGTGAAGAACGGCCGTGCCCTGCTGATACCCGCGTCCGACCAGACTGCGGGCCACGGCACGGTCTTCCAGGCAAAGTTTTGGAAGAAGGAGCTGATGGAGCTGTTGCAGGCGGCCCCACGTGAGGCGAAGTAGGTGCGAGATGGCAGCTCTACATGCACGCTCGTTTCAGGCGTTGGGTTTCGGCGCCGCGCTCAATGCGCTTCCGTTTCCTGCATGTCCCATATCCCCTTCCAGCTTGAAGCAGCCTATAGCGCCGGACTGGCCTCCCTAAAACGCACTCTTCGTCGTCCCGCCATCCACCCGCAGCGCCGCCCCCGTCGTGGCCGAGGCCAGGGGGCTGGCGACATAGGCCACCAGGGACGCCACCTCCTCGGGCGTTCCGAAGCGCTTGATCAGCGAGGTCGGCCTGACCTTCTCGAAGAACTCGGTCTCGAACTCGGCAAAGGATTTGCCCTGGGAGACTTGCTCGACGAATTCATTGACGCCGCGCGAGCGCGTCGGGCCGGGCAGCACGCTGTTGACGGTGATGCCGGTGCCGGCAAGGGACTCGGCCAGGCCACGCGAGACGGCGAGCTGGGCCGTCTTGGTCATGCCGTAGTGAATCATCTCCGCCGGGATCTGTACGGCGCTTTCGCTGGAGATGAAGATGATGCGGCCCCAGTTGGCCGCCTTCATCGCCGGCAGCACCAGCCGCGCCAGGCGCACGCCGCTGAGCACGTTGACGTCGAAGAAGCGCTGCCAATCGGCGTCGGGGATGTCCTCGAAAGGCTTGGCTTCGAAGATGCCCAGGTTGTTGACCAGGATCTCGATGCCGGGGTGCGCGCGCACCAACGCCTCGGCCACGTCAGGCTGGCTGAGGTCGCCCGCAAAGCCGAACACCTCCTGGCCGGTGGTGGCCAGGATGGAGGTGACGGCGGCGTCGACCGCGGGCTGCATGCGGCCATTGACGATGACGCGCGCGCCCTCGGCGGCCAGGGACTGTGCGATGGCATGGCCGATGCCGGCCGTGCTGCCCGACACGAGGGCGAGGCGGTTCTTCAGTTGCAGGTCCATGGCAAGCCTTCCAAAAAGAATGAAGCTAGCCGATGCGGAACGACCCGATCCGCATTGGGGCTGTTCCGCACCGCGCCGGTGCGACAAGGCGCTCAGCCGGCCCAGTTTTGTGCGCATGACTTGCATACAAGCCAGATGAGCGCTGGCATGGAAGCTGCGAAGCCCCCGCCATGGGCATCTCGGCCACCGACATCAGCCAGCGCATCATCGAAGCGGTGCTTGCGCAGAAGCTCGCGCCTGGCGCGCGGCTGGGTGAGCAACAGCTGGCGATGCTGTTCGACTGCAGCCGCACCATCGTGCGCGAGGCGCTGACGCGGCTGGCGGCGCGCGGCATCGTCACCGTCAGCGCGCGGCGCGGCTGGTATCTGATCGCGCCGACGCCGGACGAGGTGCGCGAGGCCTTCGAGGCGCGCCGCGTCATCGAACTGGGCCTGATCCGCGGCCAGCCGCAACTGCCTGCCGACGCGATCGCGCGGCTCAACCAGCATCTGCAGCAGGAACAGGCGGCGCTGCGCGGCGACGACGTCGGCACGCGCAGCTTCCTGCTCGGTGACTTCCATGTCTGCCTGGCCGAATGCCTGGGCAACAGCCTGCTGGCCGACACGCTGCGCGACGTCACGGCGCGCACGACGCTGATCGCGATGCGCTACCAGTCCTCCCACGATGCGGCGCTGTCCTGCCAGGACCACGTCGCCATCGTCGAAGCCCTGGCCGCTGGCGACAGCACCCGCGCCGAGGCGCTGATGGCCGAGCACCTGTCCAGCGTGCAGGCCGCGCTGCGCCTGCCCGCCGACGACGACCCGTTGCAGCAGCTGCGCGAAGCCCTCGCGCCGCTGCCTTCCACGACTTCCTCCACCGCCGAACCCGCCTACCTAGGAGCCCTGCTATGACCTTGACGCTTTCCCGCCGCCTGACGCTGATCGCCGGCCTGAGCCTGTTGGCCGCCGCTGCCCAGGCCCAGACCGCGCTGGACACCATCACGAAGAGCAAGGCGATCAAGATCGCCATCCCGACGGACTACCCGCCCTACGGCTTCGTCGGCCCCGACATGGCGCCGCAGGGCCTGGACGTGGCGGTGGCCCAGCTCATCGCGGCCAAGCTGGGCGTCAAGGTGGAGCTGGTGCCGGTGACCAGCGCCAACCGCATTGCCTATCTGCAGACCAAGAAGGCCGACCTGGTCATCTCGACGCTGGGCAAGAACCCCGAGCGCGAGAAGGTCATCAACTTCAGCGCCGCCTACGCGCCCTTCTACCAGGCCGTGTTCGCGGCCAAGAGCCTGCCCATCAAGACCTGGGCCGACCTGGGCGGCAAGAGCGTGGCCGTCACGCGTGGCGCGATGGAGGACCAGGAGCTGGCCAAGGTGGCGCCGGCCACGCTGGAATACAAGCGCTTCGAGGACAACAACGCCACCATCGCCGCCTTTGCCGCCGGCCAGACCCAGCTGCTGGCCACCAGCGCCGCCGTCGCCGGCAACCTGATGCAGCGCAACCCGGGGCTGAACACCGAATACAAGCTGCTGCTCAAGGACAGCCCGTGCTTCGTCGGCGTCGCCAAGGGTGAGGACGCGCTGCTGGCCAAGGTCAACGACATCATCGCGGCGGCCAAGGCGGCCGGTGAGCTGGAGGCGCTGTCCAAGAAGTGGCTGGGCCGTGGCACCGGCGACCTGCCGCTCTGACGCGAAGCGAGCGAAGCCATGATCAGCTTCGATTTCCTCGCGGTGCTGGCCGAATGGCCGCTGCTGCTCAAGGGCCTGGCATGGACGCTGGGGCTCACCCTCATCGCGACGCCGCTGGGCCTGCTCATCGCCACGCTGGGCGCCTGGTCGCGCGCCAGCGGCCCGGTGTGGCTGCGCCGCCTGCTCGGTGCCTACGTCGAGCTGCTGCGCAACACGCCCTTCATCGTGCAGCTCTTCTTCATCTTCTTCGGCCTGCCGGCCGCGGGCGTGAAACTGTCGCCCGAGGCTGCGTCGCTGATCGCGATGACATTGAACCTCGGCGCCTATGGCACCGAGATCCTGCGTGCCGGTATCCAGGCCACGCCGCGTGGGCAGTGGGAGGCGGCGCAGAGCCTGGCGCTCAGCCCCGTGCAGGTGTTCACGCGCGTCGTGCTGCCGCCGGCCCTGCAGCGCGTGTGGCCGGCGCTGACGAGCCAGATCATCATCGTCATGCTGGGCTCGGCCGTCTGCGGGCAGATCTCCACCGAGGAGCTGAGTTATGCAGCCAACCTCATCCAGAGCCGCAACTTCCGCGCCTTCGAGGCTTTCATCATCGCGACGCTGGCCTATCTGGCCCTGGCCATCGCAGCGCGCAAGCTGCTGAGCTGGGCCGGCCCGCGCTTCATCTTCGGAAGGCGGTCGGCATGATCGAGTTCACCCTGTGGGACATCGTGCGCAACCTGCTGCTGGCGCTGCGCTGGACGGTGGCCCTGTCGGTCATCGCCTTCATCGGCGGCGGCCTGGTGGGCGGCCTGCTGCTGACGCTGCGCATCGGCATGGGCGCCCGCACCCGGCGCGCCATCGCGCTCTACGTGCAGCTTTTCCAGGGCACGCCGCTGCTGATGCAGCTTTTCCTCGCCTACTTCGGCCTGGCCCTGCTGGGCCTGGAGGTGTCGGCCTGGACGGCCGCGGCACTGGCGCTGACCCTCTACACCAGCGCCTACCTCGTCGAGATCTGGCGCGGCTGCGTGGACGCCGTGCCGCGCGGCCAGTGGGAGGCGGCGCGCAGCCTGGCACTGAGCTTCGGCGAGCAGCTGCGCCACGTCATCCTGCCGCAGGCCGGCCGCCTGGCCATCGCGCCGACGGTGGGCTTCCTGGTGCAGGTCATCAAGGGCACGGCGCTGGCGTCGGTCATCGGCTTCATCGAGCTGACCAAGGCCGGCAGCATGATCGCCAACGCCAGCTTCAAGCCCTTCCTCGTCTTCGGTTGCGTGGCGCTGCTGTACTTCGCGCTGTGCTTCCCCGTCAGCCTCTTGGCACAACATCTGGAAGGCAAAGCCCATGGCCGCCCAACTTGAAGACCTGCAGGCCGCGCCCGTCGTGCCTGGCGCGCCCATCGTGCGCATCACCGCGCTGCGCAAGTCCTATGGCGCCAACGAGGTGCTCAAGGGCATCGACCTCGACGTGCTGCGCGGCGAGGTCATTGCCATCATCGGCAAGAGCGGCTCCGGCAAGAGCACGCTGCTGCGCTGCATCAACGGGCTGGAGCAGTTCCAGGACGGCTCGCTGACCGTCAACGGCAAGCCGCTGCTCTACGAGAGCGCGATGGCCATGCGCGCGCTGCGCCAGCAGGTGGGCATGATCTTCCAGGGCTTCAACCTGTTCCCGCACCTGAGCGTGGGCCGCAACGTGATGCTGGCGCCGACGCTGGTGAAGAAGCGCAGCGCGCACGAGGCGGCCGAGCAGGCGTCGAAGCTGCTCAGCCGTGTCGGCTTGGCTGAAAAGTTCGACGCCATGCCCGACCAGCTCTCCGGCGGCCAGCAGCAGCGCGTGGCCATCGCCCGCGCGCTGGCGATGGAGCCGGCGGTTTTGCTGTGCGACGAGATCACCTCGGCGCTGGACCCGGAGCTGGTGGGTGAGGTGCTGCGCGTCGTCGAGACCCTGGCCGACGAAGGCATGACGCTGCTGATGGTCACGCACGAGATGAGTTTCGCCCGCAAGGTGGCGGACCGCGTCATCTTCATGCACCAGGGCCGCGTGCACGAGATCGGCCCGCCGGCCGCGCTCTTCGGGGCGCCGCAGACGCCGGAGCTCAAGCAGTTCCTGTCCTCATTGCACGACTAGAGCATCGAGCAGCGCGGCGGCGCCGGGCGTGAGTTCGCCGAAGCACAGCAGTAACTGGCGCACGGCCCAGGCATCACTCAGCCGGCGGACACGGACACGTGGACCAGCCAGCCGCGCCGCGGTCAGTGCCGGCACGACAGCCACACCGACGCCATCGGCGACGAGGCGCAGCATGGCGTCGAAGCCCTGCACCTGCACGCGGTGGTGCAGGCCACGGCCATGCTGCAGCGCGCGGGCCTGCAGGAAGCGGCTCAGGCCCGCCTCTGCCGGCAGCCCGACGAAAGGTTGGGCCAGCAACTCGGTGAAGGCGATGGCCCGTGCCCGGCCCTTCACCCATGCGGCGGGCAGCACGGCGACGAGCTCGTCCCGACGAAAGGGGCGCGTCGCCAATCCTTCGGTATTGACGTAGTCGGCCACGATGCCGAGGTCCGCGCGCTCCTGGCGCATGGCGAACAGCACGTCCTGGCTGTCCAGTTCGCGCAGTTCCACGTCGATGTCCGCGTGGGCCGCGAGAAAGGGGCCGAGCAGCGGCGGCAGATGCTCGCTGATCGCGGCGGTATTGCACAGCAGCCGCACTGTGCTGCGCACGCCGTGGGCATGCGCGGCCATGCCGGCGTGCAAGGCCTCCATCTCGCGCTGCAGCCGACCCGCATGGCGCAGCAGCGTGCGGCCGGCGTCGGTCAGCGTGACGCCGGTCTTGGCGCGCTGCATCAGCACGGCGCCCACGACCCGCTCCAGCGCCTGCAGCCGCGTGCTCGCGGCCGCCAGGGACAGGTGCACGGCCCGTGCACCGGCCGTGATGGTGTGGCCTTCAGCCACGGCAGCGAACAGGCGCAGGTCGAAGGGGTCGATGCGGTAGTGGGGGTTGCGTGCGGTCATGGCTCATCCTTCGGCAATGCCTGAGGATAGGCGCGGCATTGCGCGATGGACGCAGGCCACCGCCGCCCGGACCATGCCGGCATGGATGACATCGACTGGCTTTCCGCCGGCCTGCTGGGCTGGGTGGCATTGACTTTTCTGCTCGCCGGCCTCGTCAAGGGCGTGTCGGGCATGGGCCTGCCCACGCTGGCGATGGCATTGCTGAGCCTGCACCTGCCGGCGGCACCGGCCGCCGCGCTGATGCTGCTGCCGGCGCTGTTGACCAATGTCGCCCAGTGCCTGGGCTCGCACGCGGCCGGGCTGTGGCGGCGGCTCTGGCCGCTGTGGACCGGCCTGGTGCTGGGCACGTTGTTCGCCCCGGTGCCCAGCCTCAGCACGGGCCATGGCGGCGCGCGGCTGGCGCTGGGCGCAGTGCTGGTGGCCTATGGCGTGTTTGGTCTGTGCCGGCCGCGGCTGCCGGACCTGGGTCGGCATGCCGGCTGGCTAGGTGCGCTGGCCGGTTTGCTCGGCGGTGCGGTCAGCGCGGCCACCGGCGTCTTCGTGCTGCCCATGGTGCCTTTTCTGCAATCCTTGCAGTTGCGGCGGGGCGCCTTGATCCAGGCTCTGGGCATCAGTTTCATGCTGGCCTCCCTCGCCCTGGCTGCACGGCTGGGCGGCCTGGATGCGGCAGCGCCGCCCGACCCCTGGGCCAGCGGCGTGGCGTTGGGCGCGGCGTTTGCCGGCATGGCGCTCGGCGCGCGCCTGCGCGAGCGCCTGCCGACCCTGATGTTCCAGAGGGCGCTGTACGCCATCTTCCTGCTGCTGGGCTTGCTGATGTTGCGGCGCTAGGAACGGCGATTGCCGCGGGACGGGCCGTCGCCGTTGACGCATGAAAGGACCCCCATGAGCAAATCCCCTGGGCATCGGGACCATCCCGAACACACGGTTGCCGAAACCCGTCTCGCTCACCGGGTCACGGCACGCATCGACGGCCAGGTCGTCGCCGAATCGGATGACGTCATCCGTGTCGACGAGACCGGCGCGCCGCCGCGCTTGTACTTCCCGCGCGACAGCGTCAAGGTCGACAAGCTGGAACGAAGCGAAACCCAGACCCACTGCCCCTTCAAGGGCGATGCCACCTACTACAGCGTCACCCAGAACGGTCGCAGCCTCAAGGACGCGATCTGGTCCTACGAGGCGCCCTATGACGAGCACGCCGCACTGAAGGGCCGCATGGCCTTCTATGACGAGAAGCATGCCGGCATCACCTTCAGAGAAGCTGGCTAAGCTTGCGGTCCATGAGCACATCGAAATCCACGCCGCCGGCCGCGGCATTGATCGACGAACGCATCGAGAGCCTGGGCGGCTGGCGCAGCGAGATGCTGGCCGCGCTGCGGGCGCTGATCCACGAGGCTGACCCCGACATCGTCGAGGAGTGGAAATGGAGCAATCCGGTGTGGTCGCATGACGGCATCGTCTGCACCGGCGAGGCCTACAAGAGCGCCGTGAAGATGACCTTTCCCAAGGGCGCTTCGCTGGCCGACCCCAAAGGTCTCTTCAACTCCAGCCTGGAAGGCAATGTGCGTCGCGCCATCGACTTCAAGGAAGGCGACAAGATCGACAAGGCGGCGCTGAAAGCCTTGATCAAGGCGGCTGTGAAAGCCAACCAAAAGGCCTAAGCCTTCATCGCCGCCTTGTAGACCGACTGGCGCGGCTGGGCCATCAGCCTTCTGAGCATGGGCTCGAAGAACGCCAGCGGCAGCGCCTGGGCGTGCGGGTCGAAAGCCGGGTTGTCGTAGCGCTCGACGAACTCGGCCGTGCGCCCGAAATGCGGATGGCCGCGGAACTGCTCGCGCATGTCGCGATCCAGGCCGATGTGGTGGAAGAAGTTGTGGCCCTGGAAGATGCCGTGCTGCTGCACCATCCACAGGTTCTCTTCCGTCACGAAGGGCTTGAGGATGGCGGCGGCGATGTCGGGGTGGTTGAACGAGCCCAGCGTGTCGCCGATGTCGTGCAGCAGCGCGCAGCAAACGTACTCCTCGTCGCGCCCGTCGCGATGGGCCAGCGTGGCGGTCTGCAGGCAGTGCGTCAGCCGGTCGACCGGGAAGCCGCCGAAGTCGCCGTCCAGCAGGCGCAGATGCTCGAGCACGCGGTCAGGCAGGCTGCGGGCCATCTTCATCGCCTCGGGCACGATGAGACCCCAGTCTTCGCGGCTGCTTTCGTCCATGCGTGTGAAGGTGGCGCGTGCGGTCATGACGGCTCCAAGCGGTGCGGCGATTCTGCGCGGCCGGCGCGGTGAGGGGCTGTCACCTGCGGCACTGTGCGGCAACCGCTATCCCGCCGCCACGATCACATGGGCCTGGATCTTGCCCGCCACCACGCCTTCGCCGTGGCGGCTGGCGATCGCCTCGGTGGCACGGTCGATGGCGAGCTGGAGCAGGCCGGCGTCGCGTGCCTCGATCTCGTTGCGCAGCGGTGTTCCCTGGCAATAGGCCGTGGCGGCGGCGCGAGCCGAGGATGCGTGACTCAGCTTCGCGCGCGTCTCGATCGTGATCTCGGTGAAGCCCGCGCGACTCAGGTCTCCACGGATCAGCGCAACGTCGTGATAGCCGTGCGGTGTGCGGGCGAGAAAGCGCGGCGGGTCGTGCGCAAACACCGTGGCGACGGCGTGGGTGACCTCGTCGGCAAAGGTGTTCTCCTCGATGCGGTCCCAGACGGTGAAGACAAAGCGCCCAGCGGGCTTGAGCACGCGCCGTGCCTCCGCGTAGCCGGCGGCGCGATCAGGAAAGAACATCGCACCGAACTGGCAGCAGACGGCGTCGAAGGCGCCGTCGTCGAAGGGCAGGGCCAGTGCATCCGCCTGCCGCCATTCGATGCGGCTGTCGGCGCCTTGCTGGCTGGCGGCGTAGTCGAGCATGGGCTGGTTCAGGTCGGTCACCACGTAGCGCGCGGCGGCGCCGAGTCTCGGCGCCAGCGCGCGGGTGACCGCACCGCTGCCGGCGGCCGTTTCGAGCACGGTGCGCGGCGAGCCGGCCGCGACCAGCGCCGCCGTGTCGGCGGCATAGCCGTCGAAGATCAGCGGGACCATCAAGGTGTCGTAGAGCCTCGGGATCGAGCCCGCGAACAGCTTGTCGCTCGTCTTGTCGCTGTCAGCCATGAGGTTCCCTTCGATGTTGCCGTCAAAGCGCCGCCGGCGTGGTGTCGCCAAAGCGCGTGGCGGGAAGTGCCAGACTGATGACGGCGCCCCCACCGGCGCGGTTGGCCGCCCAGACGCGGCCATCGTGAGCCTCGGCGATGCGCCGGCAGATCGCCAGGCCCAGGCCCGTGCCGCCGGCGGCGTTCTTGGTGGCGCTGGACTGCACGAAGGCCTCGAAGATGCTCTCCAGCTCGTCCGGCGGAATGCCGGGGCCGCGGTCGGCGACGTCGACGCGCACTTCGTCGGCCGCATCGTCCTGCCAGGCGGTCACCTCGATGTGGCCGCCCACGGGCGAGAAGCGGATGGCATTGGCGAGCAGGTTGCGCAGCAGTTGCTGCAGGCGTCGCGGGTCGGCCAGCACGACGAGGTCCTCGTCGCCCAGGGCCATGGCCAGGCTGAGCTGACGTGCGGCCAGCAGGGGCTCGAGTTCGCGGCCGACCTCGACGGCCAGTGGCCTCAGGTCCAGGCGCTCGGGATGCAGCGGTTCTGCGCCGCGCTCGATCTTGCTGAGGTCGAGCAGGTCGTTGACGAGGCTGAGCATGCGCTGGCCGGCGTGGTGCACGTCGCCGAAGAGCTCGGCCAGGCGGGGCTCGGCACGCGCGCGCCGCGCGCCGATCTCGGAGAAGCCCAGGATGGACTGCAGCGGTGTGCGCAGCTCGTGGCTGACGTTGGCGATGAAGTCGGACTTGGCCCGCGAAGCGTGCAGGGCGGCGTCGCGGGCGGCGCGCGTGGCGCGCTCGGCCTCGCGGAATTCGCTGATGTCCATGAAGCAGACGACGATGCCCATGGGTCGGCCGTGGGCGTCGGGAAAGGTGGACTTGCTGATGTAGAGGTCGCGCCGGCGGCCATCGCCGCCTTGCCAGACGGCCTCGTAGTTCATTTCGCCGCCGCGCGCCAGCAGCTCGGCGTCGCGGCTGTCGTGCAGGGCGGCCTCCTCGGGGCGCAGATAGCTGGCGGCCTTGCGGCCCAGCACCTCGCTGCGGCGCCGGCCGGTGAACTGCTCCCAGGCGCGGTTGACGTCGAGGTAGCGGTTGTCGCTGTCCAGCACCGACGTGGGCAGCGGGCTGCTGGACAGCAGCGAGCGCGCCAGGCCGAGCTGGGCGCGCAGTTCGGCCTGGGCGCGCATCAGGCCGCTGACGTCGGCCGCGCTGCCCACCCATTCGAGGACACCGGCCTGGCGGCGCAGCGGCACCAGGTGGATCTCGAAGCTGCGCGCCTTGCCGTCGGCCGCGATCCAGTCGGCGCGCAGTTCGTGCGGCCGGGCTTCGTGAACGTCGCCGGCCGCGAACAGCGTGGCCACGGCCGGCGAGCCGCCGAACAGCTCCTGCAGCGGCCGGCCCAGCACCTGGGCGACGGGATGGCCGCTGAGGCGGGCATAGCCCTCGTTGATGAAGGTCACCTGGCCGGCTGCGTTGGTGCGGAACAGCAGGTCCTGCACGCTGCCGAAGATGGCGCTGAGCTCGCGCTCACGCTCGGCGACCTGCCGCTGGGCCTCGTCGAGATCCAGCATGGAGCGCTCGCGCGCGTGCAGGGCCGCCGCGCCCACGGCCGACAGCACGAGCAACGCGGCGGCGATGCCGATGGCGGGCAGGCCGAGGTCCCAGGCGGTGGACAGCCACTGGGTGCGCAACTCGTCCTGGGGCAGTTCAACGACGACGACGAGGGGGCGGGTGCGCAGCGCGCGAAAGGCACCGAGCTGGTCGGCATCGCGCAGGCCCGGGCCGTCCCAGCGGCCGTATTCGCTGCCGGTGCGCACGCGCGCCAGCGGGCCGGTGGGCAGTTGCAGCGAGGCCAGGCGTTCACCTGCCAGGTGGTCGGCACCGGCGGTCACGGCGAGCAGCCGGCCGTCCAGGTCGACGAGTGCCGCCGCGGCGCGAGCGTCGTTCAGCGTCAGTTCCTGGAAGTTGGCCAGTGCGTCGGGGTTGAGCAGGGCGGCGAGCAGGGCCGGCCGCCCGCCGGGGGTCCTGATGCCGCGCAGCAGCGGGATGAAGCCCACCCCCGGCGGCACGACGGCGGCCGCGCTGCCTGGTGCGACTCCGGCGAGGCTGGCCAGGCTGCGCGCGGCGACGAAGCCGCCGAGCGAGTCCTGGCCCAGGGCCGGCAGCGGGCCAAGCCTGGCCGTGGCGATCTGCGCACCGCGGTCGGCGGGGTCGGCGGCGGCCAGCACGTGGCCGGCCTCGTCGAGCAGGGCGACGCCGCGCAGGAAACCCAGGCTGGCCTGGGTCTGGCCGAGCAGGGCCTGCAGCACCTCGGGTGGGGCACCGCGCTCGGCCACGTCGGCCAAGCCGGCCAGGGCCAGCTGGGCGGCGTCCAGACTGCGGCTGGCGTGGTCCTCGAGCACGCGCGCGAGCAGCGCCTGGCGGGCGGCGGCCTCGGTCGTCTGCTCGCGCTTCTCGCGCCAGATGCTGTAGCCCGCGCCGGCGAGCAGCGTGGCCGCGAGCAGGACGCCGGCGCTGGCTGTGATGATGCTTGGGCGCCAGCGACTCCGGTGGGGCATGTCAGCCGTCCCTTTCGTGTTTGTAGCGACCGCGACGTGTGGGGCAGCATTGCGGGCCGAGCGCCGGGCCGCTCCCAAGCCGGCCCATTGGGCGATGTGCTTGTCGGCCAATCCGGCAAGCATCGCCGTCCCCAAGGGGGACCGGCCAGGATTGCCCGCGTCCAGCGAGGCGAGACTGGACGAGGGGCCTCATCTCTCGCGCACGATGGCGCTCAAGCCGTGGCGCTTGGCGGCGGCCTGCAGCCGGCCGTCGCGCTGGATACGCCCAACGAATTCATCCACAGCCGTCAGCCAGGCGGCGTCGCCGGGCTTGACGGCATAGGCATAGGGCAGCACGAAGAAGGGCGTGGGCGGCGCGACGAGGCGGGCCCAGTCGGCGTTGTCCAGCAGGCGGCGGCTGTAGGGGTAATCGGTCATGAAGGCGTCCACGCGGCCGGCCTCGAGTTCGCGCTCGCGGGTGTCGGGTGGCCGCACGACGACGAGGTTAGCCTGTTTGAGGGCACCCGCCATGACGGGTTCCATGAAGGTGCCGGCCTGCACGGCGATGCGCACGCCGGGGCGGTCCAGGTCTTGCCAGCTCTTCACGACGCGGCTGCTGCGCGTTGTCACCGCATAGATGTCGCTTTCCAGATAGGGCCGGCTGAAGCGCAGTGCTTGAGCGCGTTGTGGCGTCATGCCGACGGCGAACATCGCAACGTCGCAGCGGTCGCGCAGCAGGTCCTCGATGAGGGTCGCGAAAGAGGAGTCGACATAGACGGGCTTGACCTTGAGGTCGGCGGCGAAGGCGGCCGACAGGTCGATGTCGATGCCCGACAGCTGGCCGGTGCGCGGGTTGCGCAGCGAGATGCCGTAGTAGTCGGGCCAGATGCACACCCGCAACTCGCCGCTGTCCTGCACGCGCTGCGAAGGGGTTGTGTTGTTGGGGGCCGCTGAAACCGGTCCGGCGGCGACGGTGGCCAAAAAGCCGAGAAGGCCGAGCAGCGCGGCAGCCAGCCGCGTCATGCCCTCTCTCCGGCGCGCGTCGCGTTGACGCGGTCGCGCAGCGCGATCAGCTCGGGGGCATGGGCCAGGAAGGCGGCGACGATGGCCGGGTCGAAGGCGCTGCCGGCCTGCTCGGCCAGCATCGCCAGCGCGCGGTCGTCGGCGCGGGCCGGGCGGTAGCTGCGGGGCAGGGTCAGTGCGTCGAAATAGTCCACGACGGCAACGATACGCCCAGACAGCGGAATGGTCTCGCCACTGAGGCCTTCGGGATAACCGCTGCCGTCCCAGCGCTCGCGGTGGTACAGGGCGATTTCGGCCGCCAGGGCGAAAAGGGGCAGGCTTGAGCCGCTGAGCAGGGCCGCGCCACGGTGCGGCAGGGTGCGCCGGCGGTGGTGCTCTTCCTCGGCCGTCAGCGGCCAGGGCGGTACGGCGCTGGCAGGGCTGGCGTCGAGCTCGCCGATGTCGTGCAGGGGTGCGGCCAGGCGCAGTTGGCGGGCGCTGTCGGCGTCCATGCCCACATGCACGGCCAGGGCCTCCGCCAGATGCCCGAGCCGCACGCGATGGGCGCTGCGGTCATGGTCCTCGTCGAGGGCAGGATGGGGCAGCGCCAGCGGGGGTGTGGATGGGTCGAAGGCGGCGGTGAACAACATGGCTGGCTCCGTATCGGTGCCGCATTCTCCGATGCGATCATTTTTATCAAATATTCCAACTCGGCGATTGCCGGCAAATTCGGCAAAATATCGCAAGTGAACCGCACCCCCTCCACGCCCGACACCTGTTCGACCACCGAAGCCGCCCAACAGCTGGGCATGGCTGTGCGCTCCGTGCAGCTGATGGTCGACCGTGGCGAATTGCAGGCCTGGAAAACGCCAGGCGGCCACCGCCGCATCCTGCGCAGTTCGCTGGAGGCCTGGCTCGCCGCCCGCGCCGGCCGTGCGACGACAGCGCTGCCAGGCACTGGCGCCCGAGCGAACGAACGCCCCTTGACCTTGCTGCTCATCGAGGATTCGGTGCACTTCCAGAACCTCATCAGCCTGGTCGTCAAGCGCGAACTGCCCGAGGCCGAGCTGCACGTCGCCTCCGACGGCATCGCCGGCCTGGCCATGGCCGGCCGCCTGGAACCGGACGTGCTGCTCATCGACATCCTGCTGCCGGGCATCGACGGCGCGGCGCTGATCACCAGCCTGCGCTCTCACCCACAGTTCGCGCGCAGCCGCCTCATCGTTGTGACCGCGCTGGACGAGGCGCAGCGTGCGCCGTATGCCTTTGCGCTGGAGGGCGTGCCGCTGGTGCACAAGACGGCCCTGGTCACCGAGCTGCCACCGCTGCTGGCCGAGGCCGCAGCGGCCCAGCCGACCTGAGCGCGCGCATACCTATGCCCGCGCGCTTGCTGCTGATCGAGGATGACGTCTCGATTGCCCGCTTCGTCGAATTGGCTCTCGAGGAGCTGCCGGACCATGACCCGGCGGCGCCGGCGGTCGAGCTGAGCGTCGTACGCCGCCTGGCCGATGCCCGCGACGCGCTGGCTGGCGGCGGCTGGCAGCTCGTCGTCAGCGACCTGATGCTGCCCGACGGCTCCGCCGAAACCCTGCTCGCAGAGGGCCTGGCCCAGGCTGCCGGTGCGCCACCGTGGGTGATTTTCAGCGCTGGCGTTCACCCCGACCATCATGCGGCGCTGGCCGCCCGCGGCGTCGTGCGCACGTTGCGCAAACCCGTGCCGCTGACCGAGTTGCTGGACACGGTCAGCGAGCTGCTGCGGGGGCGCGCCCTGGCCACCGCACCGGTCGCGGCCTTGGCCACGGGCGTTGACCCGGTGCTGCAGCATTTCGGCGGCGATCGGGCCCTGTACGAGAGTTTTCGCGCCGGCTGCCTGGACCGCTTTGCGGATGATCTCGCGCAGGGCAATGCGGCCGTCGCCAGCGGCGATGCGCCCGCATTGCGCCGCGTCGCTCATGGCCTGAAGGCCGTGCTGGAGCTGCTGGGCCATCCCGCCCTGGCCGCCCAGGCCCGCGCGCTGGAGATGGCGGCGGCGGACGGGGCGCCAGGCAGGCCCTTGCCCGACGGCTGGCTGCCGCTGTCGCGGGCGCTGGCCGAACTGCGTCGTCGCGCCTAGGCGATTTTCGCCGCGGCCGCCTTGCAATATTTGGCAAATCCAGCGCGACGCCACCCGTTCAGGGGCGGTTGCATTGATCATTCGTATTAATAGATTTGATAATCAGCGCAAAATCCCGAGTCATGTTCCTATGCCTGTCCCCTGCCGATGCCGTGTTGCCCGATCCAGGCGCTTGCAGCCTGCCGTCTGCTTTTGAAGGGGCGGGCATGACGACAAGCCAGGTTCTCTACGTCGAGGACGATCCCGTCAACGTGATGCTGATGCAAGGCATCCTGGAGCTGCGCCCCGGCTGTAGCCTGCTGGTGGCGCGCAGCGGCGCGGATGCCCGACGCCTGGTGGCGCAGGATCGCGTCGATTTGCTGTTGTGCGATCTGCGCCTGCCCGATATTGGTGGCGACGAATTGCTGACCCAGCTGCGCGCTGCCGGCCTGCCCGACGGTGTGCCGGCCCTGCTGGTGACGGCCGAGTCCGAGTTCGTCGCTTCCCAGCTGGCGCGCCGCCATGGCTTTGACGGCTACTGGAACAAGCCTCTTGACTTAGCCGCCACGCTGCGCAGCCTTGAGCATTGGCTTCGCGGCCAATGAATTTGCGGGCCGAGCGCCGAATCGTCCCCTAGCCGGCCAGCCTCGGGCGAGAGGGGCCCCTCGCTACAAATCTTTGCGCATCGGCCATACGAGCTTGCGTGAATCGGGCGATTCTCTGGTTCAAGAAACCGGAGAGGTCCCCATGAAAAACCGCCGCTTTGTGCTGAGCAGTGCCGCCGCCCTGGCTGGCGGCGTCATGCTGGCGGCGCGCCGCAGTCAGGCGGCTGTTGCGGTTGCAGCTCCGGCCCTGGGCGCCGATGAGCGAGCCCTGCACGCGCTCAACCGCCTGGGCTACGGCCCGCGCCCGACCGACGCCGCCGCGATCGCCGCGCAAGGCGCCGACAAATGGCTGGAGCGCTTCCTCAGCGAGCAACTGGAACCGCGCCGCCTGCCGCAGCCTGAAGGCCTGAGCGCCCGCCTGGCCAGCCTGGAGGTGCTCCAGCTCGGCCAGGCCGAGCTGCTGGGGCGCTACCGCGAGGCGGTGAAGGCCGCCCGCGAGGCCCGGCGTGAGCAGGCCCAGGGCATGAAGACCGATGCCGATGCGATCAATGCCGTGCGCGACAAGATCCGCCCCCTCGTCGGCCAGGCCGCGACGGCCCGTCTGTCGCGTGCGCTGCTGAGCCCGGCCCAGCTCGAAGAGGTGCTGACCGAGTTCTGGTTCAACCACTTCAACGTCTTTGCGGGCAAGAACGTGGTCGGCGTGCTCGTGGCCGATTACGAGCAGCGCGCCATCCGGCCCCATGTGCTCGGGCGCTTCCGCGACATGCTGGGCGCAACCGCCAAGCACCCGGCCATGCTGATCTACCTCGACAACGCCCAGAGCGTCGTCGCCGGCTATGAGCCGCCGCAGCGCGCGCGCCGCTTCCTGGCCGAGCGGCCGGAGCTGAAGGCCCGGGTGCCCAGCGGCCTCAACGAGAACTACGCCCGCGAGCTGATGGAACTGCACACGCTGGGCGTGGACGGTGGCTACGCGCAGCGTGACGTGACCGAGCTGGCGCGCATGTTGACCGGCTGGGGCCTGGACACGCGCAAGGCGCTGGTCGGCGGCACGGGCGACCTGTTCGCCTTCGAGCCGCGCAAGCATGACAACGGCAGCAAGACCTGGCTGGGCCATAGCGTCAAGGGCGCCGGCCAGGCCGAGGGCGAGCACGCGCTGGACGTGCTGGCCACCCATCCCGCCACGGCCCGCCATCTGGCCACCAAGTTCGCCCAGGCCTTTGTGGCCGACGACCCGCCGGCCAGCCTGGTGCAAAAGCTCGCCGACAACTTCAAGGCCAGCGGCGGCGACCTGCGCGAGTTCGCGCGCACCTTGATCCGCGCCGATGAGTTCTGGAGCCGCGAGGCCTACCAGGCCAAGTTCAAGACGCCCTACCAATACCTGCTGTCCAGCCTGCGCGCGCTGGACCTGCAGCCGGCCGACCCGCGCAATCTGCTCGCCGCGCTGGCGCAGGCGGGCCAGCCTCTTTACGGCGCACAAACGCCCGATGGCTACAAGAACACTGCGGCCGCCTGGCGCAACCCCGAGGCGCTGACGCAGCGCGTGCAACTGGCGACGACGCTGGGCCAGCGCAGTGGCATCAGCGCCGAGAAGCTGACCAGCACCCTGGGTGCGTCGGTCAGTGAACCCACGCGCCGCACGTTGGCCGCCGAGCCCGCCGGCCAGCAGGTTGCCCTGCTGCTCGCCAGCCCTGATTTCATGAAGAGGTGACCGCCATGCTGCGTCGTCAATTGCTGCACTTCGGTGCCTTCACCCTCGGCGGCCTGCCTGTGTCTCTGGTGCACGCCCAGGGGGGCACCCAGAAGAAGCTCGTCGTCGTCATGCTGCGCGGCGCGGTGGACGGCCTGTCGGTCGTCGCGCCCTATGGCGAGCGCGAGTACGCCACCAGCCGCCCGCAGATTGCGCTCGCGGCACCGGGCGCGGAGGATGGCCTCATCAAGCTCGATTCGCTGTTCGGCCTGCATCCATCCTTGAGCCCGCTGAAGCGCCACTGGGACGGCGGCCAGCTCGCCTTCGTGCATGCCAGCGGCTCGCCCGACCCGACGCGCTCGCATTTCGACGCCCAGGACTACCTCGAGTCCGGTACGCCGGGTCGCAAGTCCACGCCCGATGGCTGGATGAACCGGCTGCTGACGGCCCTGCCGGGTGAGCCGGCGCCAACGCGCGCGATCAGCCAGGGCAGCACGCCGCCGCGCATCTTTGCCGGCACGGCCAGCGTCGCCAGCCTCGGCCTTGGGCCCAATGCGATGCAGCGCCGCGCCATCGACGACCCGCAGATGCAAAGCGGGTTGGCCAAGCTCTATGCCAACGACGCCCAGCTCAGCGGCACGCTGCGCGACACCACGCAGGGCCGCGGCGAGATGAGCCGCAGCATGGCCGGCGGTGAGGCGAAGTCCATGGACCCGAGCGCCGACGCCGGCGCGCCGTCGGCCCGCAGCTTTGCCGCCGATGCGCGGCGCCTGGGCACGCTGATCCGCAAGGACGCCCACACCCAGCTCGCCTTCACGGCGGTGGGCGGCTGGGACACCCACGTCAACCAGGGTGCCGCTCGCGGCCAGCTCGCCAACCGCCTGGCCAGCCTGGGCGAGGGCCTGGATGCGCTGAGCGTGGGCCTGGGCGACACCTACAGGGACACCGTCATCGTCGTCGTCAGCGAGTTCGGCCGCACGTTGCGCCAGAACGGCAACGGCGGCACCGACCATGGCCGCGGCAACGTCATCTGGCTGCTCGGCGGCCCGGTCGCCGGCGGGCAGATGCTGGGCGAATGGCCGGGCCTGGACGCCAGCGCCCTGGCCGACGGACGTGACCTGGCCGTGCGCACTGACTTCCGCCAGGTGCTGACGCCGTTGCTGCAGCGCCATCTCGGCCTGTCGGAAACCGCACTGGCAACAGTGTTTCCCCAAGCCCCGCAAACTTGGCGTTATGCGGACAAGCTGCTGCGTGCCTGAGGCGCCGGCAGCCGCGTTCTAACGGATGGGAGAACGACATGATGCGAAGCGCTTCCTCGTTGTTCGGGCTGTGCCTGTGGGGCGCGGTGCTGGCCTACTGCTTCCTTGTCGCGGTCGGCGCCTGAAAGCCGCCCGCCCCCCACGAACGAAGTCATCCCGCTGCGGCGCGGGGCGTTGAGGCTGGCAGCATCCCGCCACCTCCAGCGTCCCGCCCCATGCGCCACACCGCTCTCGCCCTGCTGATCCTTGCCTGCAATGCTCAGGCTGCCCCCCGTTGCGACGCCGTCAGCGTCGAGTATTCCGCGCCGCGTCTGGTGCCGCTGGCGGGTCATGTGTCGGTCAAGCGCCTGGCCGCCCGGCCGGAGCGCGAGCTGGACGACAGCGACCCCGAGTACAAGCCGCGCTCACCCCACGACACGGCGGCCTTCCATCGTCTGGTGACCATCGACTCGACGAAGGAGGGCGTGCCCCGCGTCAACACCATCGAGATCTACACGCTGCAGGGCCCCAAGCGCGCCTGGCGGCTGGACTTCGCCGAGCTGGCCCAGAACGTCGAGGTGCAGTGGCTGAACGAGGATCTGCTTTTCCTGCGCGCCTGGTGGGGCCGCATCGTTTCGACCGAGCTGCTGTTCGAAGTCAGCAGCGGGCGCTTCCTGTATGCCAAGGAGGCCAACTACGGCCTGATGATCCAGCCCTGCGAAGAGCTTCAGGCGAAGTAGCTGCGTTCAGCCGACGCGCTTGGCCGCCGCAAGTTCCTTGGTGGACAGCACCCGGGGCTTCGCAACGGGGGTGCCGGTCTGCGGATCGAAGAAGGGGCTGGCGCGGTAGGTCCCGCGCAGACGGCCCATGATGATCATGGCAAGGGTCTTGGCGATGCCGCTGAACATGCCCGCCGCTTTCGGCTTGCTGTCGCCCAGGGCGCCGTCGACGCCCACACGCATCGTGACCGGTCCGAACGACGCCGCGAGCGCGGCCTTGTCCTGACCGAGGCCCGTATGGATCAGGCCGACGAAATCGGCCTTCCGGTCTGCGAGAGTGTTGCCGATCGGCGTGCGGCAGCAGCTCGCGTACCAGCGCAGCATGCCTTTGGCGGTCAGGCGGATGCAGGTCAGCCGGTCCTGGCCCTGCGTGAACACGACGTGAGAGGCCGGGACCTGCACGATGTCGCTGCCGCCCTGGCTGTCCAGCGCGTCTTGCGCGCCCAGGTATCGGGCAAAGGCCTGGCAGTCGGAGCAATGGCAGACACAGCGATTGGACGGGCGTGTGGGCTGCAGCAGGCCGCGGAGCTGGCCGCAGCGGCACTGGATGGAGTAGGTGTCGGGCATGGGACGGTTGTACCAGCGGCCCCTGCCAGTTTTGTCATCAGCCGAAGTAGCCCAGGTTCTTCACGTTGAAGTTGGCCAGGTGGGGGAAAACCGCGCCCAGGTCGGCCGCGCCGACACCGAACCAACTGGCCAGCGTCGCGCTCATCTGGTCGACCGACGTGGTCGGCAGCCAGCGGCCCTCGTCGGACATGTCGTCCGGCCCGGCGAGAACGAGTTGGGGCATGCGGCCGTAGAGCCCGCCCTTGACGGCGCCGCCGAGCACGAACTGGTGGTTGCCCCAGGCGTGGTCGGTGCCGCCGCCCGAAGCGGGTTGCAAGGTGCGCGCGAAATCGCTGGCGGTGAAGGTGGTCACCGCGTTGGGAACGCCGAGCTGCTGCATCGCATCGTAGAAGGCCTTCAGCGCGGGGCCGAGGTCCGAGAACAGGGCCTGCTGCTGGTTGAGCTGGTCGTTGTGGGTGTCGAAGCCGCCCATGCTGACGAAGAAGAGCTGGCGCGAGACGCCCAGACCCGAGCGGCCCTCGATCATCTTGGCCACGGTCAGCAACTGCTGGGCGACGTTGCTGCCCAGTCCGTTGAAGAGGCCGGCGATGCTGCCGGTGCCGGACAGGGCCGTGTTCAAGGCATTGCTGGCCTTGAGGGCCTGGTTGAGCACGCTGGCCGCGGCGCGTTCCTCGGCGTTGGCATAGGGCTGCTGCAGCAGGCCCTGGTAGAGCTGGTAGAGGGGGCTGGCGCCGGGGTTGTTGCCAAAGCCCTTGATCGCGAAGCTGGTGCCGCTGCCGACCGTCAGGCCGGCTTGGGTCGCGCCGTTCATGAAGACGTTGTTGCCGCTGACCGACAGGGCCATGGGGACGACGCCATTGGCGGCCTGCAAATCGGCGATCCGGCCGCCCCAGCCGGTGACCGACGTGGCCGCATTGCCGCTGAAGGACTGGCCGCGCTGCCACTGGTCCTGCTGGTCGTCGTGCGAGAAGAGGTTGCTCGGTCGCTGGGCTCCTGAACCGTTGAACTCGGCCTTGGTCATGGGCTTCACCAGCGGCCCGACATTGGCCTGCACGGCCAGGTGGCCCTGATTCCAGATGTCGGCCAGCGGCGTCAGCGCCGGGTGCAGGCCGACGCCGCCGCCGTTCAGCGGTGCGAGGGCCGATTGCGGCAGCGTCAGCCCACCGGCGCCGGCCGTGCCGCGTGCCCGGGCGTAGGCCGCGTAGCCGGCGGTGTCCATCGGCACGACCATGTTGTTGCCGTCGTTGCCGCCGTAGAGGAAGACGCAGACGAGGGCGCGGTAGTCGCTGCCCAGCAGCGGCGCAGCGAGAGAGGGCAGGGCAGAGGCACCGGCGAATGCCGCGGCGTGGGAGAGCAGATGGCGTCGGGACAGCATTTCAGTTCTCCACGAGGTATTCGGGGGACATGGCCGCCAGGAACAATGCCGCCTTGGCGCGGTCCAGCGGCTTGGTGGCCGGCGCAATCTGCGCGGCCTTTAACAGGGCCGCCTGCAGCGCCGTGCTGGCGCGGCCGGCGAAGAGCACGCGGTTGATCTCGGCGACGAGGCTGGTCGGCGTGGTGGCCAGAGCCTGCCAGCGGGCCAGGTCGATCTTGGTGCCGGTGGCGCCGGGCACGGAAGCGTCGGCCGCCACGCCCTTGCCGTTCAGCGCCGTCTGCAGCACGCCGCTCAACTTGAAGGCGGCGCTGGCGTTGAAGACGCCAAAGGCTGGGCCGTCCAGGCTGGGGTTGTCGGGGAGGTCGTAGTCGGGCGGGAAGAAGTTGAAGACGCTGGCCGGGCTGTAGACCGTCTGGCCCAGGCTCGCGGCCTGGCTGCGCAGCCAGACGCCATCGCTGACGCCGCCCATGCTGCGCAGCAGGTGGGTCAGCTGCAGGATGGGTTCGCGCAGCTTGCCGAAGTTGGCGGGCGCCTGTGGGGAGGCGGCCTCGGCGTCGGTCAGGATGGCCGTCAGCACGGCCTTCATGTCGCCGCGCTTGCTGCGCTGGCCGTTGACGAGGGCCCCGCCGTTGAAGGCCGTGGCCACTCGCAGCACATAGGCCGGGCTGGGGTTGGCCGTGACGAGCTGCTGGATCAGCTGGCGGCCGATGAAGGGGCCGACATTGGGGTGGTTGAAGATGTTGTCGATGGCCGCGTCGAGGTCGGCCTGCGCCGTCTGGCCACCGGGCAGCACGGTGCCGCTCAGCAGCTTCTTCGTGCCCTTGTCGTGGTGGTCGTCGAAGGCGACCATGGGCGCGTCGTAATAGCTCGGGTTGCCGAACTTGTTCTTCGTCGCGCCCGGCCGCGGCGCATACGTCCAGCCGGTGAAGGCGTGGGCGAAGCCCTCGACCGTGTCCTGGTCGTAGCTGGGGATGGGCTGGCCCTTGGCATCGAGCTGCAGGCTGCCGTCGAGGTTGAGCTGGGACAGGCCGATGGAGAACAGCTGCAGCACCTCGCGGGCGTAGTTCTCGTTGGGCTCGATACCCTTGGTCGGGCTGGGCTTGTCGTTGTTGGCCATGTTCAGGAAGCGCCCCATGGCCGGGGACAGCGTCACCTCCTTGAGCACGTCGCGGAAGTTGCCGAAGGCGTTGCGCAAAAAGATGCGCTGGTAGTCGGCCATCGCATTGGGCAGCTTGATGACATTGCCCGACACGACCAGGATCTCCGACAGCGCCAGGGCCGTGCGCTGGCGCAGTTGGTCGGGCTGGTTGACGGCGTTGGCGAAGAACTGCACCTGCACCGGGAACAGGGTGTAGTTGTCGCGTTTGCAGGTTGCCGGCGCGCCCGTGGGGCAGCCCTTGCTCGAGTCGGGGTCGACATAGGGCACGCCGCTGAAGTCGGAGTTGGCGAGGTTGAACTGACTCGACAGCCAGGCGGCGCGGCCGCGGGCCATCACATCGGTGACGCTGGCGTCCGTCGGCCCGAAGCTGGCCTGGCCGAGGAAGCGGCGCGCCTCCGACTCCGTCATCGTCGACGGCGGCAGATCGTTAGCCAGCGCGGGCCAGCTCAGGCTGGTCAGCGCGGCCAGCAGGCAAAGTCGGGCGAGAGTCATTTCAGTCTCCGAAGCGGCGCGATTGTTGGAGCCGGCCAGTCGTGTCGTCTCGCCACCAGTTGTGCGCTTTCGTAAGCAAACGCTGCTGCCCGTTGCGGACCTTGTACGGACTGTCCGCCACCTGTCCGCGGACACATGTCACGGTTGCAAGTCGTTGATTTTTCACGCGGCGCGTGCTGGCACATCCCTTGCGAAAGACAGGGCATGAACACCCGCTTTCGCGACACTTCGGAACAGGACCGCCCCCTCGCTCAAAAGTCCCGGCGCTGGCCGCTGCTGCTGGCCGGCGGCGCGGTCGTCGTGGCCGTGCTCGTGCTGGTGAGCGGCGGCCGAATCAAGCAGATGCTGTCCGCCGACTCGGCCGTCAGCATCGCCCGGCTGTCCGTGGCCACCGTCGACGTGGCACCGCTGACGCGCGACGTCGCCGGCGAAGGCCGTGTCGTCGCCGCGCAGAGCCCGACGCTGTTCGCGCCCGGCGCCGGCACCGTCACGCTCGCCGTGCAGGCCGGTGACCCGGTCAAGCGCAACCAGGTGCTGGCCCGCGTCGACTCACCCGAGTTGACCAACCGCCTGGCGCAGGAGCGCAGCAATGTCGATGCCTTGCGCGCCGACCTGGCCCGCGCCGAGGTCGAGGCCCGCCAACAGACGGCCGCGCTGCAGAGCGCCTTCGAGAACGCCCGCATCGACCAGCAGACCGCCGCCAACGACCTGGCCCGCCAGACCCAGGCCTTCGAGGCTGGCGCCACGGCGCGCATGCAGGTCGAGCGCGCCCAGGACGCTCTCGCCAAGGCCAAGCTCGCGCACGACCAGGCCCGCGATCTGCGCGGCCTCAAGACAGACAGCCTCAAGCTCGACGTGCAGGCCAAGCAGAGTGCGCTGGCGCGCCAGCAACTGCTCGTCGCCGACCTGGAGCGCCAGGTGAGCGAACTCTCCGTGCGCTCGCCGGTGGATGGCCAGGTGGGCCAGCTCTTCATCCCCGACCGCACCAATGTCGCCCGCGACACCAAGCTGCTGTCGGTCATCGATCTGTCGGCGCTGGAAGTGCAGATGCAGGTCGCCGAGAGCTTTGCCCGCGAGCTGCAGCCCGGCATGCCTGGCGAGATCACCGGCAACGGCCAGCGCTGGGCCGGCCAGGTCAGCTCGGTCTCGCCCGAGGTCGTCAACGGCGAGGTCAGCGCGCGGCTGCGCTTTGCCGGGCAACAGCCCGAGCAGCTGCGCCAGAACCAGCGCCTGTCGGTGCGAGTGCTGCTGGACAAGCGCGACAAGGTGCTGGGCGTGGCCCGCGGCAGCTTCGTCGACGAGAGCGGCGGCAGCTTTGCCTACGTGGTGCGGGGCGGCGTGGCCGAGAAGGTCGCCGTCAAGCTGGGTGCGCGTTCGCTGGAACGGGTCGAGGTGATCTCGGGCCTCTCGGCCGGGGACCGCGTCGTCATCTCCGGGTCGGACAACTTCAAGGGCGCGGAGCGCGTCCTGATTGCGGATTGAGGTTGTGAGCGCGATGGGTCATCAGGTTGCTTTTGCGGAGAGCGTGCTTGCTCGGTGCATTGCCGGGAGTCCGTCCCGGCAGCCGGGGTAACTTTCTTCTGCGGGGCCAGAAGAAAGTCACCAAAGAAGAGGCCCTGAACCGCACACCAGCACCACATGCACGAGCTGCGCCGTGCAACAGCCGTCTGGCTGATGCCCACATGCGAACCGCTGCGCTCTCGCGTCTGACTTGTCACGAGCAACATCCATCGCACCAGCAGCCCGTCCGACGCGCGGCTGCACGCCGGGCTCACCAGAACAGCCTAATGCAGCGTCGCTCGGGCGACGCGATCGCTGCCAGTACCTTCGTGGCGTCGCCCCAGCGACGCGGTATTCCTGATGAGCCCGGCGTGCAGCCGGCGTTAAGCGGCGTGAAGGGGCGGTGGATGGTGCTCGTCATAGGGACAGCAGCGAGAGCGCAGCGGGTCGCGTCTGCCCGTAATGCAGGTGAGTGTTTTCGCGCGCCGCTCTCGGCGTCGTCGCGATCGTGTGCGGTTCAGCGCCTCTTCTTTGGTGACTTTCTTCTGGCGCCGCAGAAGAAAGTTACCCCGCCGCCGGGCGGGACTCCCGGCACCTTGCCACCAAGCAAGTGCCACCTAGACAAACCAAGCCGTCGGCAAAGCTGACACAGCCGCCAAACCCACTCCGATTGAACAGGACAACCCCCATGCTTCAGATGGAAAAACTGCAGAAGGTCTACCGCACCGAAATGGTCGAGACCTATGCCTTGCGCGACTTCAACCTGACCGTCAACGAGGGCGAGTTCGTCGCAGTGACCGGGCCGTCGGGCTCAGGCAAGACGACCTTCCTGACCATCGCTGGCCTGCTGGAAGCCTTCAGCGGCGGCAGCTACAAGCTCGACGGCATCGACGTCAGCCGCATGGGCGACGCCGAGCGCTCGCGCATCCGCAACCAGAAGATCGGCTTCATCTTTCAGGCCTTCAACCTGATCCCCGACCTGAGCGTGCTCGACAACATCGAGGTGCCACTGCGCTACCGCGGCTTCGGCGGCGCCGAGCGCAAGAAGCGCGCCGCCGATGCGCTTGCCCGCGTCGGCCTGTCGGCCCGCGGCCGCCACTACCCGGCCGAGCTCTCGGGCGGCCAGCAACAGCGCGTGGCCATCGCCCGGGCCCTGGCCGGCGAGCCGCGCCTGCTGCTGGCGGACGAACCCACCGGCAACCTCGACAGCGCGATGGCGCGCAGCGTCATGGAGCTGCTCGAAGAACTGCACCGCGACGGCGCCACCATCGTCATGGTCACCCATGACCCGCAGCTGGCCGCACGTGCGCAACGCAATGTCCACGTCATCGACGGTCAGGTTGTCGACCTGGCTGCGGAGCTCGCCGCTTGAAAACCATCGCGTTCCTGCTGTTGATCGCTTGCGCCACCGCGCAAGCCGACGACCTGCTGCAGGTCTGGGCGCAGGCGCGCGCGGCCGACCCGCTGCTGCGCCAGGCTGCGGCCTTCAATGGCGCGCAGGAGGCGGCGTCCCGCGAAGCCCGCGCGGCGCTGCTGCCGCAATGGAGCCTGCAGAGCAGCGAGCAGCGCGAGAACGGCAGCGGTGCCCGCGTGCGCACGACAACGAGCAGCCTCAGCCAGCCCCTCGTCGACCTGGCCGCCCTGCGCGAATGGGATGCCAGCCGCAGCCAGGCCTCGGCCCAGTCGGCCCGCCTGGCCGCCGCCGAGCAGGCTGCGCGCTCCCGTGTGGCCGAGGCCTATTTCGGCCTGCTGTCGGCCGAGGCCCAGCTGGCTACGGCGCGCGCCAACGAAGAAGCCTTCGCCCGCCAGGTCAGCGAGGCCGACACGCGTTTCAAGGCGGGACTGTCGGCCCAGGTCGAGGCCGACCAATCGCGCGCCTACCGCGAGCTGGCGCGTGGCAACACACTGGCCGCCGAACTGAACCTGGCCGATGCCCGCGAGGCGCTCGCCCAGCTGACCGGCGTTCCCGCCACCGCCTTGCAGCCGCTGCGCCGCGCCCTCGACGCGCAAGCCCTGCCGGACGACGCCGAGGCCTGGACCGCGCGTGCGCTGCAGGCCAACCCCGAGCTGCGTGCCCTGCAGCTGGACGTGCAGGCCAGCGAGCAGCGCATCTCCGCCGCGCGCGCCGGCCATCTGCCGACGCTGAGCATGGGCGTGGACACGACGCAGCGCCGCGGCGATGGTGTGTCGGCCATCGACGCCAGCCGCACGCCGACCCTGGTCGGCCTGCGCCTGACCGTGCCGCTGTTTGCCGGCGGCGCCGTGGCCGCTGCGGCCGACCGCGCCGGCTTTCAGCGGGATGCCGCCCGCGAGCAGCTCGAAGCCGGCCGCCGCGCCGTGCTGCGCGAGGTGAGGGCGCAGCACCTCGCCGTGGGCCAGGGCGCGGTGCAGCTGCGCTCCGCGCAGGTCGCCGTCGAGGCCGCCGAGCGCGCGCTCGAAGCCACGCGCACCGGGCTGACCCTTGGCACGCGCAGCACCACCGACCTGCTCCTCGCCATCCAGACCCTGGCCGGCGCGCAGAACGCGCAGACCCAGGCCCGCCACCGCCATGTGCTGGCCCTGCTCGCCCTGCACCAGGCGGCCGGCTCCCTCGGTGACGCCGAACTGGCCACCGTCAACGCTCTTCTGGAGAACCGCTGATGTTTCTTCACTACCTCGAACTCGCCTGGCGCAACACGCTTGCCGCCAAGGGCCTCTCCGCGTTGATGGTGATGGCGCTCGCCCTGGGCATCGGCGCCTGCATGACGACGTTGACCGTCTATCACGTGCTCTCCGGCGACCCCATTCCCGCCAAGAGCGCTCGCCTATTCAACGTGCAGCTCGACGCGTCGGACATCGTCAGCTGGAAGGCCGGTGAAGAGCCCAACTTCGACCTGAGCCGCTATGACGCGACGGCACTGCTGCGCGACAAGAAGGCGCTGCGCCAGGCGATGTCCAGCGGCTTCAACACCGCCGTGGGCCTGCCCGATGCGCAGACCAAGCCGATCTTCTCGAGCGTGCGCATGACGTCGGCCGACTTCTTCGCGATGTTCGACGCGCCGTGGCAATACGGCGGCGGCTGGAGCGCGGCCGACGACGAAGGCGAGGCGCGTGTCGCCGTCATCTCGGCGTCGCTCAACGAGAAGCTGTTCGGCGGCGGCAACAGCCTGGGCAAGGAAGTCATCGTGCGCGGCCAGCCGCTGCGCATCGTCGGCGTGCTCAAGCCCTGGAAGGTGCAGCCCCATTTCTGGGACCTGACCCTGGGCAGCTACACCGAGACCGAGGACTTCTACCTGCCGTTCTCGACGGCCATGCTGCTGAAGATGGGCCACTGGGGCAATATGAACTGCTGGGCCAAGGGCGCCAACGGCGGCACCTCGCTGGACCTGAACGCGAGCTGCTCGTGGATCCAGTACTGGGTCGAGTTCGCCAAGCCCGAGGAGGCCGCCGCCTACCGCGACTACCTCGTCGCCTACTCCGAGGCTCAGCGCAAGGCCGGCCGCTACGAGCGACCGACGAATGTGCGCCTGCGCAACGTGATGGACTGGCTGGGCGCGCAGAAGGTGCTGCCCGCCGACGTGCGCCTGCAGACCTGGCTGGCCTTTGGTTTCCTGGCCGTCTGCGTCGTCAACATGGTGGGCCTGTTGCTGGCCAAGACGCTGCGTCGCAGCGGCGAGATCGGCGTGCGCCGCGCACTCGGTGCGACGCGCGGCGACATCTTCAAGCAGTTCGTCGTCGAGGCCGGCCTGCTCGGCCTGGCCGGCGCGCTGCTGGGCCTGCTTTTCGCCCAGGGCGGGCTGTGGCTGGTGCGCCAGAGCCCGAACGACTACGCCAAGCTGGCCGAGCTCGACGCCAGCATGCTGGCCCTGACGCTGGGCCTGGCCCTGCTGGCCAGCCTGCTCGCCGGCCTGCTGCCGGCCTGGCGTGCCGCCCTCGTCACCCCCGCCGTCCAACTGAAGGTGCAGTGATGTCTGACTCCTCCACGCTGTCCATCGTCCCGCCAGCCCGCGCCACCGGCAACCCCCTCGGGGCGTTCGGCCGGGCCCTGAGCGATCTCGCGCCCATCCTGTCGACGCTGCGCCGCCACCGCATCGCGGCCGGCCTCATCGTGCTGGAGGTGGCGCTGACCTGCGCCATCGTCACCAATGCGCTGCACCTGATCCAGACCCGCGTCGAGGCGCTGAACACCGACAGCGGCATGGCCGAGACCGAGATCGGCGTGCTGACCCTGCGCGGCAGCAAGCCCCAGCCGCCCGAGCGCACCGCCGGCATCGTGTCCGAGGACCTCACGCGGCTGCGTGCGCTGCCAGGCATCAAGGCGGCCACGGTGCCCAACCAGATCGTCTACGGCAACAACAGCAATAACAGCGGCGTCTCGCTCGAGCCCGACAACAAGGGCCTGCGCATCAGCGCAGCGCAATACGCGGCCGATGAACAGATGATCCCGACCTTCGGGCTCAAGCTGCTGGAGGGGCGCAACTTCACGGCCGACGAGGTGCTCGACAACTTCCAGACCTTCAGCGTCTCCGATCCCAAGATCCCGCAGCTCATCATCAACAAGGTGATGGCCGACAAGCTCTTCCCCGGCCAGCCGGCGTTGGGCAAGCAGGTCTATATCTTCGGCCGCTCGCCGTCGACCATCATCGGCGTCGTCCAGACGCTGACGCACACGCAGCTGCACCGCGCTCGTGGCGACGGTGATGGTGCCGCCATGATCTTGCCGCTGCGCGGCGGCGGCTCGTACGTGATCCGCGCCGAGCCGGGCCAGCTGGACTCGCGCATCAAGGCCGCGGCCGCGGTGCTCGAAGAAGGCGACCAGGGCCGTGTCGTCACGCAGAGCCAGCGCCTGACCGAGATGCGTTCGTCCTTCTACGCCCAGGACCGCGCCATGGCCTGGCTGATGGGCGGTGTCTGCGTGTCGCTGCTGCTGGTGACGGCCATGGGCATCGTCGGCCTGGCGAGCTTCTGGGTGCAGCAGCGCACCCGCATGATCGGCACGCGCCGCGCTCTGGGCGCCACCCAGGGCCAGATCCTGCGCTACTTCCAGCTCGAGAACCTGCTGCTGACGACGACCGGCATCCTCATCGGTATGGCCGGTGCCTGGGCCCTGAGCCAGCTGCTGATGCAGAGCTATGAGCTGCCGCGCCTGCCCTGGGGCTATCTGCCCGCTGGCGCACTGGCGCTGTGGGCCCTGGGCCAGCTGGCCGTGTGGGTGCCAGCCCGGCGCGCGGCGCGCCTGGCACCGGTGGCCGCCCTGAGGAGTTGAAGCCCGGGTTCAGGCCGCCTGCAGGCTGCGCAGTTCGGCCGCCCAGTCGGCCCAATGCTTGCGGACGGCGGCCCGCTGCTCGGCATCCAGGCTGTTGAGCAGCTTCAGCAGGCTGGCGACGATCTGCTCGCGATAGGGCTGCTCGGTGGGCTGGGTCTGTGAGTCCTGCATCAGCAGGGCGGTGCCCGCGGCCAGGTCCTGGCGCGCCCAGGCGCGCAGGGCCTGCACCAGCCGCGCCTGGCGTGCGGCACGGGCCTGGGCCATGACGGGCAGGTCGAAATGCCAGCTGCGAGCGTCGGCTGCGGCCTGCTTGCGGGTCGAGCGGTCCAGGTCGCCCAGCCAGCGTTCGAGGTTGCTGGTGTAGCGCTTGGCGCGCTCGTCGGGCCCGCGCTTGCCCGATTGCTTCTCTCGCCACTCGGTCGTCTTCTCGGCCATCTTCTTTTCCAGGTGTTGCCACTGCTCGGGCCGCAGGCTGGCCAGCACCGGCGCGGCCAGCGGCGCGGCGTGCTGCAGGCAACGCTCGACGCTGGCGCGCGCGCCGCGCTCCAGGGCCAGCAGTTCGTCCTGGGTGACGCCGTCGTCCAGCGCCGCATGGGCCTGGCCCACCAGCGCAATCCATTGCGGCAGCTCCTCGCGGCGGTGCCAGGCCTGCCAGGCCTGCAGCTGCGTCTTGAGCTGGCCGCGCTGCGGGCTGTCCAGGTCGAGATAGTTGTCCGCCCAAAGCCCGGCCAGCAGTGGCAGCTGCCCATAGGCCAGCGTCAGGCTGGAGCAGCCGATCAGGCCCAGCAGGGCCGTCAGCGCGAAGAGGGTGGCAAAACGCTTCAGCAGTTGCATGGGGCCATCGTGACAAGGCAGGGCGGCGTTGTCACGCCTGGGGTCTTGCAGGTCAATTCATGCGCCGATAGGGCACGACGCCGCCCTGGCCGACCCGCACCAGGGCCAGGGCTTGCTGCACCTCCGGCAACCCACGTGCCCGGGCCTCCAGTTCAGTCGCCTGCTCGGCGTGCCCGACGCAGCCCTCGAGGTAAACGACCCGGCCCTGCACGGTCAGCCACAGGCTGCTCGGATGCAGGGCGGCCGTGCCGTTCAGCTTGGCACGCAAGGCCCCGGCAATGGCCGCGTCATAGCGGAAGGCATTGGGTTCGCTGCATTCGCCCTTGAGCCAGCAGGTGGTGCCGCGCTCGGCGCGATGGTGAGCTTGCACGCGGGCCTCGGCGGCCGTGATGCGCGGGCCGCGGGGCTCCGGGCAATCGGCGATATCGGCCGACACGGCCTCGAAGGGGTCGTTGAAGCGGTTCAACACCAGCTCATCGCTGCCACCGGCGAGCAGCAGCGCGATGAGCAGGGCGGGCGGCGGCGTCATGAAGGCATTCTGGTGGGGCCGGGTATCGTGTGGTCCCGCGCAAACCCTCGCCTCAGTCGCCCCCCGTGTCCCACCAGGATCTGCCGCACACCCTCAAGCTGATGACGATCTGGCTGTTGATCGGCTTGGGCATTTTCCTGGGTTTCAAGCTGTGGGAGCACGAGCGCGAGGCCAGCCGCTTCCAGCTTGCCGGCGAGGTCATCGTGCTGACGCGCGGGGGCGACGGCCACTTCCACTGGCCCGGCCGGGTCGACGGCATCGAGGTGGATTTCCTCGTCGACACCGGCGCCACCACGACGGCCCTGCCGCAAGTGTTGGCGGAGCGAGCCGGCCTCAAGCCGCTGGGCGCCGTGCGCGCCCATACCGCGGCCGGCGCCACGCGCGGCTTTCTTGCGCGGGCCGACGTTGCGCTGGAAGGCGGCGTGCGCGCCGACAAGTTGATGGTGACTGTGCTGCCCGACCTGGGCGCGCCGCTGCTTGGCATGGACGTGCTCGGTCGCCTGCACTTCAGCCAGAAACCTGGTGAACTCCGTATCGAACCCCGCCCATGATCCGCGCCCTCCTTTTGGCCTTTCTCGTCGGCAGTGCCCATGCCGCCTGCCCGCCGGCGCCGGCCCTGCCGAGTGCCGAGCAGGCCGCCACCTGGGCCGCCAAGGCGCCGGACCGTGGCCTGCTGTGGCGCGTCAGCCGTGGCGGCCACACCAGCTATCTGTTCGGCAGCCTGCATGTCGGCAAGGCCGACTGGGCCTATGCCGGGCCGGCCCTGCGCGCGGCCTGGGCGCAGACCGAGGTGCTGGCCGTGGAGCTCGACCCCGCCGACGTCGGTGCCGTGCTGGCCGCCATGCCCAAAGCCGCACCCCTGCCGCCGGCTCTGGCCCAGCGCCTGGACACCCAGGCCCGCGCCGCCTGCCTGTCGCCTGGTGCCCTGAGCGCGCTGCCGGTCATGTTGCAGCTCAGCATGCTGTCGCTGATGGAGGCGCGCCGCGATGGCTTTGATGCCGGTTTTGGCCAGGACGTCATGCTGCTGGCGCGCGCCAGGAGCGAGGGCCGGCCGGTGCAGTCGCTGGAGAGCGTCGAGGAGCAGCTGCAGGCGCTGGAGCCTGCGGCGGCCGAGCTGCCCGCCATCGTCGACGGCACCCTGCGCCAGTTGCGCGGCGGCCAGATGCGCGAGCCGCTGCGCCGGCTCAGCAGCGCCTGGTCGCGCGGTGACCTGGGGACGTTGGCGAACTATCCGCGCTGGTGCGCCTGCGCCGACAGCCCGGCCGAACGCGCTTGGTTCAGGCGAGTCAACGACGATCGCAACGGCCCGCTGGCCGAGCGCATCGCGGCCTTGCATGGCGCCGGCCAGCGCCTGCTGGTGGCCGTGGGCGCGCTGCACATGAGCGGCCCGCGGGCCCTGCCCAAGCTGCTGGCCGAGCAGGGTTTTATTGTCGAAGCCCTGCTGCCCAGCAAGTAGGATGGAAGTGCCCTTACAGGAGACAAGACATGAGCGACAACAGCTTCACCAAGTTCGTGCCCGGTTTCGAGTTCCTGCAGGGCCTCGTCAAGAACGCCGGCTCGGCCTTGCCCGGCATCGGCCAGTGGGTGGCGCCGACGCTCAACCCGGAGGAGCTCTCCAAGCGCATCGAGGAGCTGCGCACGGTGCAGTTCTGGCTGGAGCAGAACGCGCGCATGCTGGCCGCCACCATCCAGGCGCTGGAGGTGCAGCGCATGACGCTGTCGACGCTGAAGTCGATGAACGTGCCGCTGGCCGACCTGCGCGACAGCCTCAAGCTGCCCACCGGTGGCGACGGCACCTCCTGGCCCGGCATCCCACCCGAAATCCTGGCCGCCGCGGCGCCGGTGGCCCAGGCTGCGGCTCAGACGGTGACCAAGACGGCCAATACCGCCAGCAAGGTCGCCGCCAAGACCGTGAAGACGGCCGGCGATGCAGCCAAGGCCGTGGCCGACAACCCGGCCGCCGTCGTCGACCCGACGCAGTGGTGGACGGCGCTGAGCCAGCAGTTCACGCAGCTGGCCACCTCGGCCATGAAGGACACCGCGACCGATGCGGCCAAGAACCTCGCCGGCAACCTCGTCAAGCAGAGCTTCGACGCCGCCAGCGAAACGCTGAAGCGCGCGGCCAGCGTGCCCGGGGCGGTGGTGGGTGGCGTCGCCAAGGGCCTGGCGTCCGGCGCCGCGCCCAAGCCGGCCGCGAAGACCGCCGCCGCGAAGGCGGCCAAGCCACGCAGCAGCGCGCGCCGCAAGCCTTGAGGCGAAGGCGAACCGGCGCGACGGGAGGGTGATGAGGCGCCGGCCGCTGCTGGTCATGTTCGCGGCTGCCTGCGCCACCGAGGCGCCCGCGCGGCCCGCACCGCTGGTCTATCCCCAGCACGAACCCGGCCGCGTGCCGCAGTGGCACTACATGCAGGCCGTCATCAAGCTCGCCATCACGCGCAGCGGTGCCGACTATGAGTTGATGGAGTCGCCCGTGCCGATGACGCAAGCGCGCGTCGTGCGCGAACTGGCCGACCGCAGCGGGCGGATCGATCTGTGCTGGACCATGACCAGCATCGAGCGCGAGGCCCGGCTGCTGCCGGTGCGCGTTCCCATGGACCGCGGCCTCATCGGTTGCCGCGTTGCCTTCGTCCGCCCCGAGGACGTGGATCGCTGGCGCGACCTGCACGACCTCAACGAACTCTCCCGCTACGTCGCCGGCCAGGGCCAGGACTGGCCCGACACCGCCATCCTGCGTGCCAACGGCCTGCCGGTGCAGGGCATCAGCCGCTACGAGGCGCTGTTCGACATGCTGCGCATGCGCCGCATCGACTACTTCCCGCGCGCCGTCTTCGAGATCGACGACGAGGCGGCTACGCCGGCGGCCCATGACCTCGTCATCGAGCCCCATGTGCTGCTGCGCTACCCCGCGGCCTCCTATCTCTTCGTGCGCCCGGACCGGCCACGACTGGCGGCCGAGTTGCAGCGCGGCATGGAGGCCGCGGCCAGCGACGGCAGCCTCGCGCGCCTCTTTCAGCAGTATTTCGGCGACCTGCTGCGCCGCCACCACCTGGCCCGCCGGCGCCAGCTGTTGCTGAAGAATCCGTTGCTGCCGCCCGAGACGCCCTTGCACAAGCCGGCCTACTGGCTCGTCATCGAAGGCTGAGATGAACTGCCCCTCGCCCAACCTCGCGTCGCTGAACGCGAGCGAGTCTGGTCGGTCTTGCAGACCGCGCAGCCGACAGAGCGGCTGCTCTTCGGCAGGCACGGCAAGTCCTCAGGACTTGCCCTGTCCGACCTCAGCCCCCGGGGGGACGGCGATGCTTGCCGGATTGACCGGCAAGCACATCGCCAGCGCGTGCCGGCTAGGGAGCGGCCCGGCGCTCGGCCCGCAACTTCAATGCATTGCGGGTGTCGCGAATTCGGAATGGGCAACTAAAGTGGGCCCGACATGAACGCCCCCGTCGACCTCGCCGCCCGCCGTGCCGCACTCATCGCGGCCCTGGCACCGTTGCTGCCGGCCCATGCCCTGCTGCACCAGGCCGAGCAGACCACGCCCTATGAATGCGATGGCCTGACCGCCTACCGCCAGCGCCCGTTGGCCGTGGCCCTGCCGGAGACCGAGGCCCAAGTGGCGGCTGTGCTGAAGGCCTGCCATCGTCTCGGTGTTCCGGTCGTCGCTCGCGGCGCGGGCACGGGCCTTTCGGGTGGCGCGATGCCGCATGAACTGGGCGTCACGCTGGCCCTCGCCAAGTTCAACAGGATCGTGTCGCTGGACCCGCTGTCACGCACGGCGCGCGTGCAATGCGGCGTGCGCAACCTCGCCATCAGCGAAGCCGCGGCGACTCACGGCCTGTATTACGCGCCCGACCCCAGCAGCCAGATCGCCTGCACGATTGGCGGCAACATCGCCGAGAACAGTGGCGGCGTGCACTGCCTGAAGTACGGCTTGACGCTGCACAACGTGCTGCGCCTGCGCGGCTTCACCGCCGAGGGCGAGCCCATCGAGTTCGGCAGCGAGGCCCTGGACGCGGCGGGGCTGGACCTGCTGGCCCTGGTGGTCGGCAGCGAAGGCATGCTGGCCGTCATCACCGAAGTCACCGTCAAGCTGGTGCCCAAGCCCATGCTTGCGCGCTGCATCATGGCCAGCTTCGACGACGTGCGCAAAGCCGGCGACGCGGTCGCGGCCATCATCGCGGCCGGCATCATCCCGGCGGGCCTGGAGATGATGGACAAGCCGATGACGGCTGCTGTGGAGGACTTCGTGCATGCCGGCTACGACCTGGATGCCGAGGCCATCCTGCTGTGCGAAAGCGACGGCACGCCCGAGGAGGTGGCCGAGGAGGTCGCGAAGATGGAAGCCGTGCTGCAGGCCAGCGGTGCGACGCGCTGCCAGGTCAGCGCCGACGAGGCCCAGCGCCTGAAGTTCTGGAGCGGCCGCAAGAACGCTTTCCCGGCGTCGGGCCGCATCAGCCCCGACTACATGTGCATGGACTCGACCATCCCGCGCAAGCACCTCGCCACCATCCTGCTCGACATCCAGCAGATGGAAAAGAAATACGGCCTGCGCTGCGCCAATGTCTTCCATGCCGGCGACGGCAACCTGCACCCGCTGATCCTGTTCGACGCCAACGACCCCGACCAGTTGCACCGCTGCGAGCAGTTCGGCGCCGAGATCCTGGAGCGCAGCGTCGCCCTGGGCGGCACGGTGACGGGCGAGCACGGTGTCGGCGTCGAGAAGCTCAACTCCATGTGCGTGCAGTTCAGCACCGAGGAGCGTGAGCAGATGCTGGCGTTGAAGCGCGCCTTTGACCCTGCCGGCACGCTGAACCCGGGCAAGCAGATCCCGTCCCTGAGCCGCTGCGCCGAATACGGCCGCATGCATGTGAAGCGCGGCCTGCTGGCCTTCCCGGAACTGGAGCGGTTTTGAGCTTCGCGGACCTGCAAGCCCGATTGCGCGATGCCCGCGAACCGCTGCGCATCCAGGGCCACGGCAGCAAGGACTTCTATGGCGAAGCGCCGCAGGGAGAGCTGCTGTCGACGCTGGAGATGAATGGCGTGACGGCCTACGAGCCCAGCGAGCTGTTTGTCAGCGCGCTGGCGGGAACGCCGATCTCCGATGTTGAAGCGCTGCTGGCGAAGCGCCACCAGCGCCTGGCTTTCGAGCCACCGCGCTTTGGTGGCAAAGGCACCGTGGGCGGCATGGTGGCTGCCGGCCTGTCAGGGCCGACGCGGGCGGCGCTGGGCTCGGTGCGTGACCATCTGCTCGGCGCCGTGATGATCAACGGCAAGGGCGAGCTGCTGAGCTTTGGCGGCACGGTCATGAAGAACGTCGCCGGCTTCGATGTCAGCCGCGCGCTGGCGGGGTCGCTGGGCGTGCTGGGGTTGATCACCGAGGTCACGTTGAAGGTGTTGCCGCTGCCGGCCGCGACCGCCACGCTGCGCTTCGACTTCGACCAGTCCGCCGCCCTGATGGCAATCAACCGCTGGGGCGGTGAGCCCCTGCCCATCGAGGCCAGTGCCTGGTGGGACGGTGCCTTGCTCGTGCGCCTGGCCGGCGCGAACGCGGCCGTTGAGGCCGCGGCACGCAAGTTGGGCGGCGATGTCATTCCGGGCGACATGGCCCAGCCCTTCTGGACCGGCCTGCGCGACCACAGCGACGAGTTCTTCATCGGCGCCGAGCGTGCGGTGGCGGGCGGCGCGCGGCTTTGGCGGCTGTCCCTGCCGAGTGCGACGCCCGAGCTCAAGTTGCATGGCGAGCAGCTCATCGAATGGGGCGGCGCGCAACGCTGGGTCGTCACGCCCATGCCGCCTGCCGGCGTGCGTGATGCCGCAGCAGCTGTGGGCGGGCATGCGACGCTGTTCCGCGCCCAGGACAAGGGCGTGGGCGTGTTCGCGCCGCTGAGCGCGCCGTTGGCGGCCATCCACAAGCGTCTCAAGGCATCCTTCGATCCACATGGCGTCTTCAACCCGGGCCGGCTCTATCCCGATCTCTGACCATGCAGACGACCCTCGCTCCCGAATTTGCCGGCACCCTGGAAGGCACCGAAGCCGAGGGCATCCTGCGCCGCTGCGTGCACTGCGGCTTCTGCACGGCCACCTGCCCGACCTACCAGCTGCTGGGCGACGAGCTCGACGGCCCGCGCGGCCGCATCTACCTGATCAAGCAGGTCATGGAAGGCGTCGAGCCGACGCGCGAGACCCAGCTGCATCTGGACCGCTGCCTGACCTGCCGCAACTGCGAGACGACCTGTCCGTCGGGCGTCGAATACGGCCGCCTGGTCGACATCGGCCGGCGCGTCGTCGATGCCAAGGTGGAGCGTCCCGGTGGTGAACGTCGCGTGCGCTGGCTGTTGAAGGAGGGGCTGACCTCGCCGCTGTTCAAGCCGGCGATGAAGCTGGGCCAGATGTTCCGACCCTTGGTGCCGGCGTCGCTGAAGGACAAGGTACCGGCCAAACCTCCGGCCACGGCCCATGACTGGCCGACACGCCAGCTCAATCGAAAGGTCGCGCTGCTGCTGGGCTGCGTGCAGCCGGCCATGGCGCCCAATATCAACAGCGCGACGGCGCGCGTGTTGGACGCCGCCGGCATCCAGACTGTCGTGGCCGACGGCGCGGGCTGCTGCGGCGCCATCCGCGAGCACCTGGGCGACCACGAGGCCGCGCTGGACGACATGCGTCGCAACATCGACGCCTGGTGGCCGCTGGTCTCGGGTCTCGGCGAGCGGGTCGAGGCCCTGGTGATGAACGCCTCGGGCTGCGGCGTCATGGTCAAGGATTACGCCCATCTGTTGGCCCATGACCCGGCCTATGCCGACAAGGCCGCGCGCGTCAGTGAAGTGACCAAGGACCTCAGCGAGCTGCTGCCCGAGCTGGTGCCTGCGCTGAAGAGCCGCCTCAAGGCCAAGCCAGGTTCGCTGGCCTATCACCCGCCCTGCACGCTGCAGCATGGCCAGAAGCTCAAGGGCGGCGTGGAAGGCGCGCTGCGCGACCTTGGCTTTCGGATCGACTGCGCGCCGACCGACAGCCATCTCTGCTGCGGCTCCGCCGGCACCTACTCGGTGCTGCAGCCCGAGCTGTCCAAGCAACTGCGCGACCGCAAGCTCGCAGCGCTGGCGCCGCTGCAGGCCGAACAGATAGTTTCAGCCAACATCGGCTGCATCCAGCATCTGCAGAGCGGCACGACGCACCCGGTGCGGCACTGGGTCGAAGTGTTGGACGACGCGCTGAGGGGGGTGAGCGGGTAGGTGGTCGAGTGAGCTTGCTGTGGGTGCAGTGGGTCAGCCAATGACGGGTGTCGACCCAAAGCGGTCCTACGACTCAACCGATTCAACGGCAGCAGCAGTCGTTCAGGCCGCAGGTAGCGGATCTCTTCCCGGTCGCATCCTTACCGGCGTCTAAGGCGAGCAAGAACGCGAGCTTGGTCGGGAATGGGATAGCTGTCCGCTGAGCACGCCCGAACGGAATTCCTCTTGTTGTCGCGCAGGTAGAGGACTCGTCGTGTACCGACGGACACTCGCACGCCGCTGCCGCAGCATTGCACGGGCGTATCCGTTTCTACGGTAGTTCCCGGAAGGCTGCCACCCTTCCAAGTTTCCAAGACATGCCAGTGCACGACCTGCCGAAGATTTGGGTCGTTTTCGGGGTCGTCGTCCGGGGGAGTCCTTGGCTCGAAGAGCCGAGCTACGAATTCAACTTCACCAACTCGCCTGTCGCCGATCGAAAAGAACTCGTCGATATCAGCTACCTCGGCCATCACCACGGTGTCAGAGGCGCTCCAAGCGCGTCGAACTTCAGCGTCCACGTCCATCAAGGAGGGCGGCGGGCACAAACTCGCATATGCCGTACTCAGCGATGCACAGGCGGCGATGACAGTGAAAGCGATTTTCACCTGGAGTGCCTTCTGGGCAGAACACGTGCGCTTGTCGTCATAGAGCTTCCGTAGTTAAATCTTTAGCGTCAAACTACTTCAAAGCAGACGTCCGCGAAAGACTGCTGATGGCCGTCCCGCGCCATTCGTTGCCGCTACCCGTAGACCTTTCAGCTCACAAATCACTTGCCCCGCCGGAGCTATTCAGTTCGTCGAACTTCGCGGCCATCGTCGGGTTTCCGCGCGTGAGCTTCTTGATCGTGACGTCCTGCGCCTTGTCGTTCGCAAGCCGGAGACTGCGCACGGTGCTGAGAAGAGCGTCCTTCGTCTTCTGCAAGTGGTTAATTGACTTGTCGATTTCGTCAACCGCCGTCTGAAAGTGTCTGGAAGCGAGGTCGTAGTCCCTAGCGAAGGCCGTCCTAAACGTCTCAAGCTTCCCCTCGAAGTTTGTGATGTCGATGTTCTGTGCCTTAACCAAGGCCAACTCTGTTTTGTAGGTCAGCGAGTTCATGGCCGCGTTGCGCAGCACGGTGATGATCGGGATGAAGAACTGCGGGCGTACGACGTACATCTTGGGATGCTTGTGAGAGACGTCGACGATGCCCGTGTTGTAGAGCTCGTTTTCCGGCTCCAACAGGGACACCAGCACTGCGTACTCGCAGCTCTTCTCATTGCGGTCCTTGTCCAGTTCTTTAAGGAAGTCCTCATTGCGGCCCTTCGATGCCGTACGGTCGCTCTCGTTCTTCATCTCGAACATGATCGACACGATCTCCGTCCCGGCATCATCCGATTCTCTGAACACGAAGTCGCCCTTGCTGCCAGTGCGTGCGTCGTTGTCTTTCTCGAAGTAGGCGCGCTGGAACGCCGTCGCTCGCAAGCGGTTGAACTCAATCTCGCAATGCTGCTCTAGGGTCTCGCCGACCATCTTGGTCGACAGCTTGGCCTTCATGTCGCGCAACCGTTCGATCGCGTCGTCACGGTCCTTGATCTGCGTTTCGTACTTGTCCTTGAGCGACTTTTCGGCCAGCTCCTTTTCGAGGGCCGCTCGGTCCAGGGCACCTTTAAGGGCGTCGCGTTCTTTCTCGACAGAGCCCACCGCTTCTGTGACCGCCAAGGTCCTGGCCATCTCGGTGGCCTGGAGCTGCGCACGTAGACCTTGAATCTCGGCGTCTTTGGTGGCGGCCGTGGCCTGCAACTCTTGGAGCTTTTGGAGTTCGGCGAGCTGGGCCGCCGTCTGTCTGTCACGCGCAGCCTGCTCCAGGGAGTTCTTGAGCTGGTCGCGTTCTCTCTCCAGCCCACTGATTGCTTCTTGCACTGCCATCCTGCGCTCAACGTCGACCGCTTCGAGCCTGGCCGTGAGATCCTGAATGGCGGAATCCTTGTGCGCAGCGGCTTGCTGCAAGGTGGCGGTAACGCGAGCCTCGGCCAGCTCGACCGCTGTGCGCTTATCCGTCTCCGCTAGCGCGAGACGTTCGTGAAGCTGCTTGTCGAAGTCCTTGTCGCGTACTTGCTTCAGGATGTCCGCATATCCCGCCTCATCCACCTTGAACGCCGTGTGGCAGTGCGGGCAAATGATGTCGTGCATGTTTGTGGTTCGTCCTGTTTTCCGTTCTAGATGTCGTCTGAGGGCACCGAGCCGACGCCCCGCCTTCGTCCTAGACGCGGAAAGTCGATACCAGCTTCACCAGCTCGTCCGCCTGCTGCTTCAGGCTCTCCGCGGCCGCGGCGCTTTCCTCGACGAGGGCGGCGTTCTGCTGCGTGGCCTGGTCCATCTGCGTGATGGCCTGGCCGACCTGGCTGACGCCGGTGCTTTGCTCGCGGCTGGCCGAGCTGATCTCGCGCACGATCTGCGCGACGCGGCCAATGGCAGTCACGACTTGCGCCATCGTCTCGCCGGCCTTGTTCACCAGCACGGCGCCCTGCTCGACGCGCTCGACGCTGTCGCCGATCAGGCCCTTAATCTCCTTGGCCGCGTCGGCACTGCGCTGGGCCAGCATGCGCACCTCGCTGGCGACGACGGCAAAGCCGCGCCCTTGCTCGCCGGCCCGTGCGGCCTCGACCGCGGCGTTCAGCGCCAGGATGTTGGTCTGGAAGGCGATGGCGTCAATGGTGCCGATGATGTCGCCGATCTTGCGCGAGCTCTCTTCGATGCCTTTCATGCGCTGCACCGCCTCGCCGACGACTTCGCCGCCCTGGCGCGCCACCTGGCTGGCGTCACGCGCGAGCTTGTCGGCCTCGCCGGCGTTGTCGGCATTGAGCTTCACGGTGGCCGACAGCTCCTCCATCGACGCCGCCGTCTCTTGAATGGCACTGGCCTGCTGCTCGGTGCGTGCCGACAGGTCGTTGCTGCCATGCGAGATCTCGGTGCTGGCCGTCGCCACGCCGCTGGCGTTCTCGCGCACCGAGCCGACGAGATGGCGCAGCGCCTGCTGCATCTGTGCCAGGGCCTGGGTCAACTGCGCGGTCTCGTCGCTGCCCACGCTGCGGATGTCGCGCGACAGGTCGCCATGCCCTACCTCTTCGGCTTCGTGGATGGCCTCGCGCAGCGGGCCGACAACGGAGCGCGTGATCAGCCAGGCCGCCGCGATGCCTACGCTGAGGCAGGCGATGGCGATGACGAGCATGATCATCTGGGTGCGGCGCGCCTCCTCCATGACCTGCTGGGTCTCGAGGCGCACGCGCTCGCCCTGGAAGTCGGCCATGCGGCTGATGGCCGCGACATAGGCCTCTGAGGCCGGCCGCATCTTGCCCTCCAGCGTCTGCAGCGCAGCGTCGGCTTCGCCGGCCTTGAGCTGGGCGAAGACCTGGTTGCGGATATCGACGTAGGCCTTGCGGGCATCGGCGATCTCCGTGAGCAGGGCCTTGTCGCGCTCGGTGTCCACCGCCTTGGTGAGGCTCTCCTGCAGTTCGGTGATCCTGGCACTCGTCGTCTTGATGATCGGCGAGAAGAACTCCGCCACGGGGCCCGAGCCTCCGGCGCGCGCGACGGCGTCGGTGCGCGTGACGTTGAGCTGGGTCGCCGTACGCCAGTCCTGGGCGAAGTCCTGGCGATGCTGCAGTTCCACCAGCAGGTCGATGTGAGGGCCGACGGCGCCGATCTGCCGGTAGCTCACGCCCAGGGCCACCGCCAGCAGCAGCAGCACGAGGCCGAAGCCCAGGCCCAGCCGGGTCCCGATTCGCATGGATTGCATGTTCATCACCGCCTCCAGGTTGATGGCGCGGCGGGCGGCTGTGATCGCGCACCCTGCCGGTGCGTTGACTCTACATGTTGACGGATGTGGCGGCGCAAAGGAAAACACCGCCTGGAGGGCGGTGTTGGTTCGGTGGCCTTGTGGTCTTCGCTCACGTCGCAAGCGACATGAGCTTCGCCCCAAAGCGGCTTCGGTCGCTGGCGCGCTGCTGCCAGGCCTTACAGCCCGGCAGCAGCGCGCAGCGCTGCCGCTTTGTCAGTCCGCTCCCAAGTGAACTCCGGCTCTTCCCGCCCGAAGTGCCCATAGGCCGCCGTCTTGGAATAGATCGGGCGCAGCAGGTCCAGCATCTGGATGATGCCCTTGGGACGCAGGTCGAAGTGCTCGTTGACGAGCTTGGCGATCTGGTCGTCGGGGATGACGCCGGTGCCTTCGGTGTAGACGGTCACGTTCATCGGCCGGGCCACGCCGATGGCGTAGGCGACCTGGATCTGGCACTGGCGCGCCAGGCCGGCGGCGACGACGTTCTTGGCCACGTAGCGGGCGGCATAGGCGGCCGAGCGGTCGACCTTGGACGGGTCCTTGCCCGAGAAGGCGCCGCCACCATGCGGGCAGGCGCCGCCGTAGGTGTCGACGATGATCTTGCGGCCGGTCAGGCCGCAGTCGCCCTGCGGGCCGCCGATGACGAAGCGGCCGGTCGGGTTGATCAGGTACTTGGTGTCGGCGCTGATCCATTCCTTGGGCAGCACGGGCTTGATCAGCTCTTCGCGGATGGCTTCGTAGAACTCGTCCGTCATGCGGTCGCCGAGCGAGTACTCGGGCGCGTGCTGGGTGGACAGCACGACGGTGTCGATGCTGTGCGGCTTGCCGTCCACATAGCGCATCGTGACCTGGCTCTTGGCGTCCGGGCGCAGGAAGGGCAGGCGGCCGTCCTTGCGCAGCTGGGCCTGGCGCTCGACGAGGCGGTGGGCGTAGTAGATCGGCGCGGGCATCAGCTCGGGCGTCTCGTCGCAGGCGTAGCCGAACATCAGGCCCTGGTCGCCGGCACCGGTGTTCAGATGATCGTCGGACGCATGGTCCACGCCCTGGGCGATGTCGTTGGACTGCTTGTCGTAGGCGACCAGCACGGCGCAGCCCTTGTAGTCGATGCCGTACTCGGTGTTGTCGTAGCCGATGCGCTTGATGGTGTCGCGTGCGACCTGGATGTAGTCGACGTGGGCGTTGGTCGTGATCTCGCCGGCGAGAACCACCAGGCCGGTGTTGCACAGCGTCTCGGCGGCCACGCGGCTGCGCGGGTCCTGCTCGAAGATGGCGTCCAGGATGGCGTCCGAGATCTGGTCGGCCACCTTGTCGGGGTGTCCTTCCGAGACGGATTCAGACGTGAAGAGGAAATCGTTGGCCACTTTTAAACTCCGGTTGCTTCATTGGCGGCGTCGCCGTCGCTCCTGGAGGTGCGGCGAACGCTTTAGCGGGATTTGTGAATCGCCCCGCAAGTAGTTCAGTAACTCGGCGATCTGCGAAGTATAGGAAATATGGGTTGGGTCTTTCGCTTGCTGTCCCGGCTGCCCCTGGCGCTATTGCACGCTTTGGGAGCGCTGCTGGGTTGGGTTGTCTACTTCGCCTCGGGGACCTACCGGCGGCGTTTCCAAGCCAATGTGGCCCAGGCCGGCGTCGCCTGGAGCGAGGCGCGGCCCGCGATTGCGGCCGCCGGGCGCATGGCGGCGGAGCTGCCCTGGCTCTGGGTGGCTACCCGCGGCAAGCCGCTGGGCGACAAGCTGCAATGGGAGGGCGGCGAGCTGATCACGGCCGCCCTGGCCGAGAAACGCGGCCTGGTCATGCTGACGCCCCACATGGGCTGCTTCGAGATCTGCGCCCAGGCCATCGCCGAGCGCTTCACGACGCCCGAGTCACCCATCACCGTGCTGTACCGCCCGGCGCGGCAGGCCTCGCTACGCGAGGTGATGGCCGGCTCACGCGAGCGGCCCGGGCTGGCCACGGCGCCGGCGTCGCTGGCCGGCGTGCGCCAGATGATCCGCGCGCTGCGCAAGGGCGAGGTCATCGGCCTGCTGCCCGACCAGGTGCCACCCGATGGCCTGGGCGTGTGGGCGCCTTTCTTCGGCAAGCCGGCCTACACGATGACGCTGGCCGCCCGCCTGGTGCAGCAGACGGGCGCGTCCCTGCTGCTGATCTGGGGTGAGCGCCTGCCCGGCGGTGAAGGCTTCGTCGTGCACGTGCTGCCCGCGCCGGCCATCCCTGCCGAGGCGAGCAACGAGGCTGCCGCAGCGCTCGTCAACGGGGCCATGGAGAGCCTGATCCGCCGCGCGCCGGGGCAGTATCTGTGGGGCTACCACCGCTACAAGCAGCCGCGCGGCCTGGACATCGGCGCGGCACCTTAGTCCCTCAGCGTCGTTCCCGCCGCAGGCGAAGCAGCGCGATCAAGCCGAGCGACAACAGCAGCGCCGTCGATGGCTCGGGCACGGCAGTCACCAGCAGGCCGGGGTCGCCACCGGTGATGGCCGTCAGGCGCAGCGTGTGCGAGGCGTCGGCCAGCACATCGGTCGTGTCGTAGGTCATCTGCACGCTGGCGCTGAGCTGGCTGATGAGGACGAAGCTCGCGCCGGGGTCCACCGTGATGCTGACCGAGAAATCACCGCCGAAGGCTTGCGGGTTGTAGAGCAGGCCCACACCGCTGTGGCTGCTGTAGCCGAAGTCGATCAGGCCGACCTCGAAGGACGGGTCCTGGCCGGTGTAGATGGCCGCTGATCCGAAGGCGCTGGCCCGGGTGCTGCTGAGCGTGCCGTCGACCTGGAAGTCGAAGTGGTAGGTCGTCGTGCTGGCGCCGAGGTAGTGGTAGGTCTGCTGGGTGCGCGCGACGGCGCTGGCGGCATAGAGGTCGATGCCGATCTCCAGTTGCGCCGGGTCGGCGAGGATGACGACGGGCTCGTTGTCGGCCCGCGCATAGGCGCCCAGCAGCGGTGTGGCCAGGGCGCCCTGCAAGGCGGCGCTGGCGTGGTACTCCACGCCGCCGCCCAGGCTGTAGCCCGCCGTGTTGGGGTCGCCCACGGGCTGGCCGAGGTAGTCCACCTGGGCGGCGAGCGGGCCGCTCTGGCTTTGCACCGGGTTGCCGGTGAGGCCGAGCTGGAAATGCGGGCAGGTGCTGCAGCCGATCTGGAAATCGCCCCGAGCGGTGCCGCTCGCGGTGGCAAGGCCAGCCTGGCCCCAGGCGGCGCCGCTGGCGAACAGGGCGAGAGCAGTGAGCAGCGTGCGGATCTTCATGACAGGTCTCCCTTGCAAAGGCTGTGCGGGCCGGTGGCCCTGAATGCAAGGCTAGAGGGCGAGGCGCGGCGCCACTGCGGCGGCGTTACCCGGATTTGGACGCGCACTACTCAGATTTCGCGCGCTGGATGGCGTCCTGGCGTGTCTTCACCCCCAGCTTGAGGAAGACGGCGGCGACATGGTTCTCCACCGTGCGCTCGGAGCGGTGCAGCGTGGCTGCGATGGCGCGGTTGCTGTGGCCCTGCACGAGCAGCTCCAGGATCTCGCGCTCGCGTCCGGTCAGGCCCAGCGGGTCCTGCCGGGCATGGCCGTAGCGGCCGCGCCCCACGCCGCTCACGCCCACGCGCCGCAGGCGCCGGCGCGCGTACTGCGCGGCCAGCCCGGCGCCCAGCCCTTGAAGGCGCTGCAGTCCGTCGGCAATGGCCTCGGCATCGCCCCACAGCAGTGCCAAGGCCTGCTGGTAGGGGCAGCCCACCTCGCCCCAGGCCTGGCTGGCGGCGCGATGCTGGCCGCTTGCCTCCAGCGCGCAGGCCGCGGGCGCGTCGGCGGCGAGGGCCTGCGGCTGGCCCAGGCGCGTCAGCCACACCTGGACCTGCGCCCGCCGCCACGGCCCCAGCCGCGCGGCCGCTCTGGCCAGCGCTTCTTCCGCCAGCTGTCGCGCCCGCCCCGCCGGGCCCGACAAGGTCGAGAGTTCCACCTGCTGCACATCCACCGACATGAACCAGGGCCACACCGCCAGCTGCCGCCGTCCACTGGCCAGCTCCTGCCAGTAGGCCAGCGCACCCGGTTCCCCTCGGCGGGCCGCCTGCAGCGCAAGCAGATGGCCGACCTGCTCGCGTTGCAGCTCGTTCAGGTCAGGGCGGGCCTGGAGCTGGCGCAGGCCCGCCTCGCCGGCCGCCCAGTCGCCGCGCGCGATGTCGCCGCAAGCCTGGCGCACGCGCAGCGGCACGGCGAACAGGTCCAGGTCGCGCGCCTCGCAATACGCCAGCCCGGCCGTGCACAGGCGCTCCAGCTTGTCGTAGCGCGACGCGACCAGTGCGGCCGAGGCGAGGTTGGTCCAGGCGCGCGCGGCCAGTTCCTCCCGACCATCGGCCAGCGCCTGTTCGAGCGCGGCGTGCAGCTCGACCGTGCCCAGCCCCTCATCCGGCCCGCCCAGCCGCGCCGAGGCCAGCGTGATACGCGCGCCGAGGGCGCCCGCCGGGTCGCCGAGGCGGCCGAACAAGGCCAGGGCCTGGGCGGCGCCCGCCAGCGCCGCGCCGGTGTCGTCGTCCAGCAGATGCAGCTGGGCGTGGTTGGCCAGCGCGTGGGCCAGGGCCGGGCTGTCGGGGGCGTGCTCGTGCAGCAGGGCGATCGCGGCCTCGGCATGGGCCAGGCCGGCGCTGGCGCGGCCGCGCGTCCATTCGATGCGCGCCAGCAGGCTCAAGTGCTCGGCCCGGGCCAGCGGCCGCGCGCCGGCCAGGCTCAGCGCCAGGGCTGCGGCCTGCGCGGCCTCCTCGACCTGGCCGGTCAGCAGGCATTCGATCGCCTGGGCGCGCGCCAGCGGCTCGACCTGCACGGCAGGCAGTTGTGCGGCGCGGCGCAGCGCCAGGCCGAACAGGGTCGCGGCCTGGCGGTGCGCGCCCGAGGCGGCCGCCAGTTCGGCGGCGCGCGGCGCCAGCCGGGCCACGGCATGGTCCAGGCCGGCGTGCTCGGCGTGATGCACCAGCCGCGCCGGTGCCGCGCCGCGCTCGCTCAAGGCGTCGAACACGGCGGCATGCAGGGCCGCGGCGCGGGGCCCCAGGGCTTCCAGCACGGTCAGCCGGGTCAGCTCGTGCGCAAAGCGCAGGCAATCGCCACCGGCCTGCAGCAGGTCACTGGTGACGACTTCGGCCAGCGCCTCGGGCTCCAGGCCGCAGGCATGGGCCAGCACGGCGGTCTCCAGCGGCGCGGGCGAGACGCTGGCCACATTGAGCAACTCGCGCGCCGGTGGCGACAGCCGCGCCACGCGCGCCAGCAGCGCGTCCCGCACCGACACCGGCAGGCCCTCGGCCAGCGGCGCGGCCAGCAGCTCCGTCACGAAGAAGGGATTGCCGCCGCTGGTCTCGAACAGGCCCGCGGCCGGGCGGCCGGCGCGGGCCGCCAGCGTGGACACGGCTGCGCGGCTCAGCGGCGCCAGGCTGAGGCTGCGCGCGCCCTGGCCGGCCAGGCCCGCGAGCGCCGCGCGCAGCGGGTGGGCCGGGCCCAGTTCGCCGCCCCGCCAGCTCAGGCACAACAGCACCCGGGTGCCGGCGATGCGCCGGGCCAGGAAGCGCAGCAGGTCCAGCGTGGCGCCGTCGGCCCAGTGCAGGTCCTCGAACACCCAGACCCGCGGCCGGCGCGTCAGGCGCGCCACCTCCAGCAGGGCGGCAAACAACTCGGCGGCCGGTGCGCTGCGCCGCAGCAGCGCCGCGATCTCACCGGGTAGTCGCGGCAGCATGTCCAGCAGCGGCCCGAGCGGCAACGGCGTGATCAGCGGCTCGCAGGCGCCCCAGGCCCATTCGATGGCGCTGCCGCCGGCGCGTTCCGCGGCACGCAGCAGCCGCGTCTTGCCCATGCCGGCATCGCCTTCGAGCAGCACGCAGCGGCCCTGGCCTTGTGTCGGGTCGGCCAAGGCGGTCAGGTCGGCGCGCAGGCCTGCGAGCGCGGCATCGCGCTCCAGCAGCGGCGGCTCGAGCAGTGGCATGGCGCCAAGCTTGCGCCGATTTGGCGGGCGCGCGCTTCCTCAAGATGCAGGGTCAATTCGCGGGCAGACTCAGCCGCGCCTCCAGGCCGCCACCCTCGCGCGGCAGCAGCTCCAGCGTGGCGCCCAGTGCCTGCGCGAGGCGCTGCGCAATCGCCAGGCCCAGGCCGGTGCCGCCGCTGGCGCGGTTGCGCGAGGCCTCCAGGCGCACAAAGGGCTGCAGCGCGGCCTGGCGCTGGTCGGCCGGGATGCCCGGGCCGCGGTCCAGCACGGCGATGCGCAGCTGGCTGTTGTCCAGCGTGACGACCACCTCCGCCGCGCCGGTGAACTTGACGGCGTTGTCGACCAGGTTGCCGACAACGCGGCGCAGCGCGCGTGGCCGCGTCGTCACCGGCGCAAGGGAAGAGGGCGCTTCAAGGCTGACTTGCTGGCCCGCGTCCTGGCCGTCGCAGACCAGGCCGTCCAGCAGCGCGACGAGGTCCACCGCCTGCGGCGCTTCCTCGGCCGCATGCGCACTGGCCGCGTAGTGCAGGCCCTCGGCAACCAGGCCGCGCATCTCGTCGATGTCGGCCAGCAGCTTGTCGCGCGTGTCGGTCTCGGCCAGCAGTTCGCTGCGCAGGCGCATGCGCGTCAGCGGCGTCTGCAGATCGTGTGTGACGGCGGCGAGGATTTCGGAGCGCTCGCGCAGGTGCCCGGCGATGCGGGCCTGCATGGCATTGAAGGCGCGCGCTGCGGAGGCCACCTCGCGCGGGCCTTCTTCGGGCAGCGGCTGGGCGGCGAGATCGGCGCCGAGGCCATCGGCGGCATCGGCCAGGCGGCGCAGCGGCCGCGTCGCCAGCCTGACAGCCGCCGCGCCGCACAGGGCCAGCACGGCGATCTGCGCGGCCAGTAGGGCCAGCGTTGCGCCGGACAGCTTCAGCCGTGGCGGCTGGGCGCGCAGCGTCAGCGCGCTGCCGTCGGCCAGCTTCAGCGCGAACACCAGTTCGCCATCCGGCCTTGCACCGGCCGTGCCGATTCGCGCCGAACCCAGCTCCGCGGCCAGCGTTTGCGTGAGAGACAGCGCCAGCTCGTCGGATGCCAGGGCGTCCTGCGGCGCGCCGAGTTCGTAGCGGTAATTGGGCCGCGCCAGTCTCGGCAACCAGGCGGCACGCTCGGCCTCGGGCAAGCGGTCCAGCACGGCGACGGCCGTGGCCACGTCGCGGCCGAGGTAGGCGTTGAGCATGCGGCCCATCACCTCGCCGCGCTCGGCCAGCCAGGCCAGGCTGGCCAGGCCATAAGCCAGCAGCAGGCCGGCGATCAGCAGGCCGGCGATGCGGCTGGCCAAGCTCATTCCACGGCCTCGACATCCGCGCAGAACACATAGCCCTCATTGCGCACCGTCTTCAACAGCCGGGCCTCCTTGGCATCGTCGCGCAGGCGGCGGCGTAGGCGGCTGACGAGCAGGTCGATAGAGCGGTCGAAGGGGTCGGCGTCACGCCCCTGCGTGAGGTTGAGCAGCTGGTCGCGGCTGAGGATGCGCTGGGGGTGGTCCAGCAACGTGCGCAGCAGGCGGTACTCGCCGCCGGTCAGCGGCACCAGGGTGCCGGCGGCGTCCAGCAGATGGCGGGCCGCCGTGTCCAGCACCCAGTCGTTGAAGGCCAGACGCCTGGCCTGGCGCTGCGGGCTTGTGCGCGGTGGCAGCTGGCGGGTACGGCGCAGCACGGCGCGGATGCGGGCCAGCAATTCGCGCGTCGCAAAGGGCTTGGCGAGGTAGTCGTCGGCGCCCATCTCCAGGCCGAGCACGCGGTCGGCCTCGTCGCCGCGCGCCGTCAGCATCAGCACGGGCAGGGGCTCGACCTCGCGTGCGCGCAGGTCCCGGCACAGCGACAGGCCGTCCTCGCCGGGCAGCATCAGGTCGAGCACGACGAGGTCGATTTGCTCGGCGGCCAACACGGCGCGCATCTCCCGGCCCTGCGTCGCCGTGCTGACGCGATAGCCCGCGGCGCGCAGATAGTCGGCCAGCAGCGTGAGCAGCTGGCGGTCGTCGTCGACGAGCAGCAGATGGTCGGGGCGCGGGTCCATGGCGGCCACGATAGCGGACGGGACCCGCTGTTTTGTATCGCTCTTTGTCTGTGCGGCCGGCGCGTGTCCACCGGCGACACATCGACATCGCGGTGATACCGCTGCCGTCTGCAATGGCACCTCCTTCACTACTGACGAGGTGCTCATGCGAAACCTTCTGCTGATCCTCCTGCTCGCGGCCGGTGCGGCCCGTGCCGATGCCGACCCGCGTGGCCTGTGGCTGACGGCCAGCGGCAACCTGGAAGTGCGCGTCGCGCCCTGCGGCGCGGCCCTGTGCGGCAAGGTGGCGCGCGTCATCGCCAACCAGTCCATGAGCCGGCCCGGCGAGGCGATGGCGGCCGATGCCCAGCCCGCCCAGGAGGGCATGGACGTCCTCAGCGATTTCCTGCCCTCCGAACGCGAGACCCAGCCCGATGGCCGCAGCGCCGTCACCGAATGGCGCGGCCGCATCTTCAACCGCGAGAACGGCAAGACCTACGACTGCCTGATGTCGCTCGGCCCGACCGGCGAGCTGAAGCTGCGCGCCTATGTCGGCCTGCCGTTGTTCGGCAGGACCCAGACCTGGCAGCGTGTGCCGGGAGCGTCGCAATGAGCGCCGTGCTGCCCGTGGCGGCTGCGTTCGGTGCCGGCCTGGCGACCGTGGCCAGCCCCTGTGTGCTGCCGCTGTTGCCGGCGCTGCTCGGCAGCAGCCTGGGGCCTGCCGACCGGTGGCGGCCGCTGCTGACCGTGCTGGGCTTTGTCGCGTCCTTCAGCGCACTGGCCCTGGCCTTTGGCGCCTCGGCCAGCGTGCTGGGCCTGTCGGCCGGTGCCTTGCGCGATATCGCGGCCGTGCTGCTGCTGGGTTTTGGCCTGCTGCTGGTCTGGCCGGCGGGCTGGGAGCGGTTGTCGCGCCCGCTGGGCCGTGTGGCCGACTGGGCCCAGCGCTTCGGCCATGGTGGCGGGCGGCTTGGCGCCCTGGCACTCGGCGCCAGCCTGGGCGCGCTGTGGACGCCCTGCGCTGGCCCGGCCCTGGCCAGCATCCTGGCCTTGGTCGCCAGCGCCGGTGATTCGCAGCAGGCGGCGGCCCTGCTCATTGCCTACGCCGTCGGCGCCGGCGGGCCGATGCTGGCCCTGGCCTATGGCAGCCAGCGCATCGCGCAGGGCCTGCGCGCCTGGTCGGGCCGGTTGCGCCGGGGGTTGGGCCTGCTCGTCATGCTGATGGCGGGGGCCAGCCTCGCCAATGTCAGCTCCACCTGGGTCGCGGCTCTGGCCGGGCCGGCCGAGTCGGCCCAGGGCCAGGTCGCCGGCAAGCCCGCGCCCGAATTCGCCACCACCGGCGCCTGGATCAACAGCCCGCCGCTGACACTGCAGGCCCTGCGCGGCAAGCCCGTGCTCGTCGACTTCTGGACCTGGGACTGCGTGAATTGCCTGCGCAGCGTGCCGGTCATCGAACGCCTGCACCAGCGCTATGCGGCGCGCGGCCTGGTCGTCATCGGTGTGCACACGCCCGAGTTCGCCCATGAGCGGCCGCTGGACAGCGTGCAGGCGGCGGTGCGGCGGCTGGGCCTGCATTACCCGGTGGTGCAGGACAACGATTACCGCGTCTGGAAGGCCTTTGAGAACCGCTACTGGCCGGCCGCCTGGCTCATCGATGCCAAGGGCCGTGTCGTCTATCGCCACGAGGGGGAAGGGGGCGAGGCGGAGCTTGGAGCTGCCATAGAGAAGGCCTTGCGATAATCCCCTCATGAGATTGCGCTTCACCAAGATGCACGGCGCGGGCAATGACTTCGTCGTCATCGACGCAACGAAGCAGCCCTTCGCGCTGACCCCCGAGCAGATGCGCCTGCTCGGCGACCGGCGCTTTGGCGTCGGCTGCGACCAGATCCTCGTCATCGAACCCAGCCAGGACGCCGGCGCGGACTTCCGCTACCGCATCTTCAACAACACCGGCAACGAGGTGGAGCATTGCGGCAACGGCTCGCGCTGCTTCGTGCGCTACGTCGTCGATGTCGGGCTGACGGACAAGCGCGAGATCCAGGTCGACACCATGAACCGCCGCCTGCTGCTGAAGCTGCAGGACGACGGCCGTGTGACAGTGGACATGGGCGCGCCGGTGTTCGAGCACGCCGCCCTGCCATTCGATGCGAGCGGGCTCAAGCCCCATCTCGTGAACGGCTTCGAGCTCTGGCCCGTCGAGGGCGTGGAACTGGCCGTGCTGTCGATGGGCAACCCGCATGCGGTGCAGCGCGTTGACGATGTCGAGACGGCGCCGGTGCTGACCCAGGGCCCGCTGATCGAACACCATGCGCGCTTTGCCAAACGCGTCAACGCCGGCTTCATGCAGATCCTGAGCCGCGACCGCATCAAGCTGCGCGTTTTCGAGCGCGACGCTGGCGAGACGCTGGCCTGTGGCACGGGCGCCTGCGCGGCCGTCGTCGCCGGCATCCGCGCGGGCTGGCTCGACGAGGCCGTGGAAGTGCAGACGCGCGGCGGCCTGCTGCGCATCGAATGGGCGGGTGGACAGAACCCGGTGCTGATGACCGGCCCCGCAGTGAAAGTTTTTGACGGAGAGATCACGCTGTGAGTTCCAACCCGGCCGCTGACGCGGTGCAAGGCATCACCGAAACCGATATCGCCAACTACCTGGCGTCCACCCCCGGTTTCTTCGAACGCCACGCGGCGATGCTCGCCAGCGTGCAGCTGCAGCACCCGCATGGCGCACGCGCCGTGTCGCTGCAGGAGCGCCAGGCCGAGATGCTGCGCGACAAGATCAAGGGCCTGGAAATGCGCATCATCGACATGATCCGCAACGGCCAGGACAACGTCACCATCGCCGACCGCCTGCACCGCTGGACGCTGGCCGTCATGCGCGCGGTGGGCACGCCGGAGCTGCCCCATGTGCTGCTGGCCGAGCTGCGCCACCAGTTCATGATCCCGCAAGCCGGCCTGCGCTTGTGGGGCGTCGCTCCCGAGCATGAGGCCTCGGAGTTTGCCGCCTCGGTCAGCCCCGACGTGCGCAGCTTCGCCTCCAGCCTGAGCCAGCCCTATTGCGGCGTGAACTCCGGCTTCGAGGCGGCACGCTGGCTGGGCCTCAGCGAGAGCGGCGGCACGGCGACCTCGCTGGCCCTGATCCCGCTGCACCAGCCCAGCGCCAACGAGGACAAGCCCTTCGGCCTGCTGGTGCTGGGTTCGCCCGATCCGACGCGCTACACGGCTGAGATGGGCACCGACTTCCTGACCCGCGTCGGCGAGATCGCCAGTGCCGGGCTGGCGGGCTTGCTCGCTGCATGATGGAGTTGGCGCAGGACTTCACGGAGTTCTTGCAGCACGCCCGCGTGCAGCAGCGCCTGAGTCCGCGCACGCTGCGTATCTACACCGATGGCCTTGAGCGCCTGCAGGTCATGTTGGTCGAAGCTGCGATCGACGCACGCAATCTGAACATCGCCCAGGCGCGCCGTCTCGCGGCCCTGTTGCATCGTGAAGGCCTGGCGCCGAAGTCCATCGCGCTGCTGCTGTCGGTCTGGCGCAGCGCCTACCGCTGGCTGGGCCTGCAGGGCCGCGTCACGCTCAATCCCTTCGACGGCCTGCGCGCGCCCAAGGCGCCCAAGCCTCTACCCAAGGCGCTGGGTGTGGACGACGCGGTGCAGCTCGCCGCCTACGCGCCCGAGGTGGCGGCCGACCCGGTGCTGGAGGCCCGCGACCGTGCCATGGTGGAACTGCTCTACGGCGCCGGCCTGCGGGCGTCCGAGCTGACAGGGCTGGATGCCCAGGCCAGCGGCCAGGCCGCTGGCTGGGTCGACCTGCAGGCCAATGAAGTGCATGTGCTGGGCAAGGGCGGCAAGCGCCGCAGCACGCCGCTGGGCCGTGCCGCGGCCGAGGCACTGCGCACCTGGCTGGCGGTGCGGCCCCAGGTCGTGGCGGCTGGCGAGGCGGCGCTCTTCGTCGGCTCTCGGGGCAAACGCATCGCCGGCTCGACGCTGCGCGCCATGCTGAGCGCACGCGCCGTCGCGGCCGGCAGCCCGGCCCACGTTCATCCGCACATGCTGCGCCACAGCTTTGCCTCGCACCTGCTGCAGTCCAGCGGTGACCTGCGCGCGGTGCAGGAGCTGCTGGGCCACGCCCACATCACGACGACCCAGGTCTACACCCAGCTGGACCACCAGCATCTGGCGCGCATCTACGACGCCGCGCACCCTCGAGCCAAGAAATGAGATTCCAAATCACGGCTTTGGCCGCGTTGGCGGCCCTGTTGCCGGCCACGACCTGGGCCCTTCCCGACGACGCGCCGTTCGCACGCGTGCAAACGGTGCGCCCGGCCGCGGTCGAGGGCAATTGGACCAAGATGAAGATGCCCGACGGCGGCCGCACGGCCTTCGCTTCGATCAGCTACATGATGGCGTTGGACGAGGACTGGGGTTTCGGGCCGGGCGTCTATGGCGCAGCCAAGGGCAACTACGGCGGCATCTTCACCGTCGGCTTCACGGGCCAGCGGCGCTGGCGGCTCTCCGGCGACACGCATCTGGCCGCCAGCCTCTACGTGGGCGCTGGTGGCGGCCTGTCCAACCAGCAGCTGCGCTTCGGGGGCGGCCTGATGCTCAGGCCCGAGCTGTCGCTGCGCACCGAGGTGGGCGCCTGGTACACGGGCGTCGGCATCTCGCAGATCCGCTTCCCGAGCGGCAATGTGAAAAGCGGCGTGGGCCTGAGCTTTTCCCTCGGTCGATCGCTGGGCTTCCCCAGCTTTTCGCCGGACGATGCCGGCCGCCCGGGGCGCGCGACGCAACGCACGGGCCTGGGCTTCGACGAGATTGCCTTGACGGGCGGCTTCGAGAAGCCCCGCTCCGCCAGCCGTGACCGCAGCGGCAATCCGCTGACGCGCCGCATCGGCAAAGCCGGCGGGGAGCTGAGGCAATACATCGTCGACGGCAGCTGGTGGGGTATCGAGGCCGCCGGCGCAGCCCAGGGCGGCGCCGACGGCTATATGGAAGTGCTGGGCAACATCGGCCAGGACTGGGCCCTGTTCGGCACGCCGCGGCTGCGCGTGGGCGGCCAGCTCGGCGCGGGCCTGGGTGGCGGCGGCACGCTGGACACCGGCAGTGGACTGCTGCTGCGCGCCGGGCCGACGCTGCGCTGGCTCACGCCCTGGGGCCCCAGCGTGCGCCTGGATGCCGGTTTCACCTATGCGTCCAGCGGTTTCTACAGCGCGCCATACGTGCGTGCGGTGTTGGCGATGCCGCTGGACCGGTCTCCGGTCGCATTTGGCGACGACACGAGCAACGGCATCGTGCGCGTGCAGCAACTCGGCGCCAGCGTGCTGCATCTGCCGCGTGTGCGCTTCAAGGACGGCCGACGCGAGGCGGTCAGCCATCTGGCCGTCAACATGTCGCGCGAATTCACGCCGTATGTCTATGGATCGGCGTTGGCGGGCAGCGCGGCCGCGGGCAGCGCCGGAGCCTATTCCTTCGGGCTCGTCGGCCTGGGCTTGCAAAGCGACCCGCTGTGGGGCGGGCTGCGTGTCGGTGCGGAATGGCTGGTCGGTGCGGCTGGCGGTGGTGGCGTGCGGGTGGGCGGCGGCGCCGTGACGCAAGCCGAGCTGTGGGCGCAATGGCGGATCGGCGAACGGCTGCGGCTGCGCACCGGCCTGGGCGAGTTCCGCACCATGCGCGGCAGCAGCCAGTCAACGCCCGTGGTCCACATCGGCCTGAACTACGCCTTCGGGACGTTGCAGCGATGAACAGTTGCCCCCACGCGCCCACACGTCGTGTGGCCGCTGCCCCCCGAGGGGGCGCTTTTCATCTTGGGATGGCCCGGCGATGAAAAAGATCACGCTTCGCGCCGGCAAGGAGCGCTCGCTGCTGAAGCGCCACCCCTGGGTGTTCGAAAGTTCCATTGCTCGCGGCGGCGCCGACGCCGGCGAGACCGTGCGTGTCGAATCGGCCGACGGCGCCTTCCTGTGCTGGGCGGCCTTCAGCCCGCAGTCGCAGATCCGCCTGCGTGCCTGGAGCTTCGACGAGGCCGAGCGCATCGATGCGGTCTTCTTCAAGCGGCGCATCGAGCAGGCTGTGGCGATGCGGGCACGGCTGGCCATCGCCTCCGACGCCTGGCGCCTGGTGCATGGCGAGGCCGATGGCCTGCCGGGCCTGGTCGTGGACCGCTATGGCGACACGCTGGTGGCCCAGTTCGGCAGCACCGGCGTCGAGCGCTGGAAGGCCGTCATTGCCGACGCGCTGCTGGCAGCGACCGGCCTGACACGCCTGTATGAGCGCTCCGACGCCCAGGCCCGCGAGTGGGAGGGCCTGCCCGTGCAGACCGGGTGGCTGCGAGGCGAGGGAGAAACGGCGCTGACCATCCGTGAGCACGACTGGCGGCTGACGCTGGATGTGGCCGAAGGCCACAAGACTGGCTACTACCTCGACCAGCGGGACAGCCGCCGCCGCTTTGCCGACGCGGTGAAGCAATACGGCTGCAAGAGCGTGCTGAACTGCTTCAGCTACACGGGCGGCTTTTCGGTCGCGGCGCTCGCCGGTGGGGCAAGCGAGGTGGTCAGCGTCGACTCCTCCGGCCCGGCGCTGGAACGCGCCAAAGCCCATGTCGAGCTGAACGGCTTCGACGCGAGCTGCCACCAGGCCTGGGATGCCGACGTCAACGCCACGCTGCGGCGCTGCCTGGCCGAAGGCCGGCGCTTCGACGCCATCGTGCTCGACCCGCCGAAGTTCGCGCCCACGGTTGCCCACGCCGAGCGTGCCGCGCGCGCCTACAAGGACATCAACCGCCTGGCCTTCATGCTGCTGAGTGAAGGCGGCCTGCTCTACACCTTCTCCTGCTCGGGCGGCATCTCGCCCGACCTCTTCCACAAGATCGTCGCCGGCGCCGGGCTGGACGCGGGCGTGGACGGCTACATCATCGAACGCCTGTCCGCCGCGGCCGACCACCCGCAGACGGTGTGTTTCCCGGAAGGGGACTATCTGAAGGGCCTGGGGCTGCTGAAGCGCTGAGCTCGGGCAAAAAAAAAGCGGCCTCGCGAGGCCGCTTTGCATTGAGCGCGCAGATTCAGTCGCGCTTGCGGCGGCGCGCCATGCCGATGAGGGCCAGGCCGGCGAGCAGCAGGGCGTACTGGCTCGGCTCCGGCACTGCAGCGGCAAGGTCCCAGCCGATGGCGTCGAAAGCCATCAGGTCGCTGGCCGTGGCGTCATACGACTGGCCAGTGCCAACGAAGGGCCGCATCAGCGTGAAGGCGCCGATGCCGAAATGGCTGGCCTGCTGACCGTTGCCGTGTTCGACACCGGTCGAGAAGGGCTGGATGGATGTCAGGCCGCCATTCACCGAGAAATAGGGCGAGCCGCCCAGCGTCACGTCGCGCTGGCCGGCGGCGGAGTAGCGGAACATGTCCAGGGGCGTGTACCAGGGGGACGCCTCGAACTCGTTGGGTGCCCCGGACAGTCCGCATTGGGCGGTATGGCCCACGCAGAAGTCGATGGAATCGACGCCCGATGCGAAACCGAGGGCGTGGCCAATTTCATGCTCGGCCACGGTGATGAAGTCGACCTTGTTGGATGGCACACCGCCGTTGGCGCGGGTGAAGGCGAAGCTGCTAGCGAAGCCATTGGCGAATTCAATGCGTGCATCAGGATTGCTGGCGTTGGTGCCAGGATCCAGGCCCAGGGCCTTGAGGTTGGCCGTGTTGACGACGAACTGCTTGTTGTTTGTCGAGCCGTCGTTGTCGAGGCGGGTCGTCAGGTCGCCCTGGGTGGCCAAGAAGCTGAGACTGGAACCGGCCGGCAGGCTGGCGACGGCGAGGGCATCGGTCACCGACTTGGCATCGGTCGCGAGGCCACTGCGCAGCGAGCCGTAGTCAAGGACCGCCCGAGACGAGCCGGTCGACCCCAGGACGTTGGGGGCCAGGTCGCTGAAGGCGATGTTGACGTAGACGGTCACGTTGTCGGTGAGCTTGCCCGACCAATAGTTGGCCGCGGTCTGGAAGGCGCCCAGTTGCTCGGCAGACATCTTGGTCGTGCCAACGTCGTTCAGCACGATGTTGAGGGCCTGGGCGCTCGGGGCCAGGCCGGCGAGGCTCAAGGCCAGCGCGAACGCGGCGGGGCGGAAAGACTTGCGGGAAAGCATGGAAGGCTCCGGTCTGGGGGCGATCCAGGATTCTGTCGGCCCGGGAGCGTGGTTTGCCCCCGGGCTCGCGGGGGGGCATATGAAGTTAGGGGGATGGCAGTCCGATTCGCGTCTCGAACTTGGCCCGCTTCACGCTGAAGAAGGCCTTGATGTTGCGCACATTGGCATCCTGGGTCAGCAGCCGTTGGGTGAACGCCTGGTAGGCCGGCATATCGGCCAGCTGCACGACGAGCACGAAGTCCGGCCCGGGCGACACCCGCCAGCACTGTTGCACGGCCGCCTCCTGCACCGCCCGCGCCTCGAAGGCATCCAGGTGCTCGGCGCCCTGGCGGTCCAGCGTGATCTCCACGATGGCTGACAGGCCGGCGCCGAGCTTGTCAGGCGACAGCAGGGCTACCTGGCGTTCGACGATGCCGGCCTCGACCAGGCGCTTGACGCGCCGCAAGCAAGTGGCAGGCGACACGGCGACGCGCGCGGCCAAGTCCTGGTTGCTCAGCGATGAATCCGTCTGCAGGGCCTCCAGCAGACGCAGGTCGATTGCGTCTAAATCAGTCATTAATGTTGAATATTTGAACGAATATTTCTCAGTGGGTGGATCGGGAAATTTTCCTTCATTTTTTGAGAAATTTCGCACCCATTCGCCACGTCGGTCTCCCTACGATGCACGCATTCCCCAACGGAGACCTCCATGTGCGGCATCGTCGGCGCGGTCAGTCAGCGCAACATCGTTCCCATCCTCGTTGAAGGCCTCAAGCGCCTCGAGTACCGCGGCTATGACTCGTGCGGTGTGGCCGTGCACCAGGACGGCGGCCTGAAGCGCGCCCGCAGCACGTCCCGCGTGGCCGAACTTCAGGCCGTGGCCGACCAGGACGGCATCTCCGCTGGCACCGGCATCGCCCACACGCGCTGGGCCACGCATGGCGCACCGGCCGTGCACAACGCCCACCCGCACTTTTCGCCCGGCCCCAATGCGGGCGTCGAGAGCACAGGCCGCATCGCGCTGGTCCACAACGGCATCATCGAGAACCACGACGAGTTGCGCGCCGAGCTGAAGTCGCGCGGCTATCAATTCACGAGCCAGACCGACACCGAGGTCATCGCCCACCTGATCGACCACCTCTACAGCGGCGACCTGCTCGACGCCGTGCAGCAGGCCCTGCCGCGGCTGAAGGGTGCCTATGCCGTGGCCGTGTTCTGCCGCGACGAGCCGCACCGCGTCGTGGCCGCCCGTGAAGGCTCGCCGCTGGTACTCGGCGTGGGCGAAAGCGAGAACTTCGTTGCTTCCGACGCGATGGCCCTGGCCGGTGTGACCGACCAGATCGTCTACCTGGAAGAGGGTGACGTCGTTGACCTGCAGCTCGGCCGCTACTGGCTCAGCCGGCTGGACAAGACAACGGGCCGCTATCAGTCAGTGGAGCGGGAGGTCAAGACCGTGCACGCCCACAGCGGCGCTGCCGAGTTGGGGCCGTATCGCCACTACATGCAGAAGGAAATCTTCGAGCAGCCCGTGGCCATCGCCAACACGCTGGACGCGGTGACCGGCATCAGCCCGGAGCTCTTCGGCGATGGTGCCTATGGCATCTTCAAGGAGGTCGACAACGTCCTCATCCTGGCCTGTGGCACCAGCTACTACTCGGGTTCCACGGCCAAGTACTGGCTGGAGAGCATCGCCAAGATCCCGACCAGCGTCGAGATCGCCAGCGAGTACCGCTACCGCAGCAGCGTGCCCAACCCGCGCACCCTGGTCGTCACCATCAGCCAGAGCGGCGAGACGGCCGACACCATCGCCGCACTGAAGCACGCCCGTTCCTTGGGCATGAAGCACACGCTGACCATCTGCAATGTGTCCACGAGCGCCATGGTGCGCGAATGCGAGCTGGCCTACATCACCCGTGCCGGCGCCGAGATCGGCGTGGCCTCCACCAAAGCCTTCACGACCCAGCTTGTCGGCCTCTTCCTGCTGACGCTGGCCCTGGCGCAGACGCGGGGCCACCTCAGCGAGGCAGACGAGGCCGAGCACCTGAAGGATCTGCGCCACCTGCCCGTCGCCGTGCAGGCCGTGCTGGCCCTGGAGCCGCAGGTCATCGCCTGGAGCGAGGAATTCGCGCGCAAGGAGAACGCGCTGTTCCTCGGCCGCGGCCTGCACTACCCGATCGCGCTGGAGGGTGCGCTCAAGCTCAAGGAAATCAGCTACATCCACGCCGAGGCCTACCCGGCCGGTGAACTGAAGCACGGCCCGCTGGCCCTGGTGACGGCCGAGATGCCGGTGGTGACGGTGGCGCCCAACGACGCGCTGCTGGAAAAGCTCAAGAGCAACATGCAGGAAGTGCGCGCCCGCGGCGGCCAGCTTTATGTCTTCGCCGACGGCGACACCGCCATCGAAAGCGAGGCCGGCCTGCACGTCATCCGCATGCCCGAGCATTACGGCGAACTCAGCCCCATCCTGCACGTCGTGCCGCTGCAGCTGCTGGCATATCACACGGCCTGCGCGCGGGGAACGGACGTCGACAAGCCACGTAACCTGGCAAAAAGTGTGACTGTCGAGTAGGCGCGCTGGTGCTGTTGACGCCACCAGTTGTGATGTTGTCGCCGACCGAACTTTGAGCCAGTGGCTCAGTTTTCCGTCGGCGACAACACTCGGCGCTCTCAATGCGTCGCTGCGGTCCCTTGTGCGCCGACACGTGGACCCCGCGGCGCCGATGGGTTTCCCCTAATTAGTTTGACGGCCGATCGAACTATGATGGCGGCACGGCATTGTCGCAATTATTTTCGCCGATTGATTCGGCGCCGAATCAAGCCCAATTAGGTGGTTTGGAGCGGAACCAGCAGCGTACAGCCGCCGGTTTCCGCCGCCAGCCGCGTCCAACGCACTCTTTTGTCAGGCGGACCAGCCCATGTTTGACCTCACCCCTAGCGCCCGGCTGGCCAACCCGCATGCCCTTGGAGGCGTCGTGCGCACACCAGGCGGTAGTTCTGCGGCTAGGACCGACCACGTGGAGGGCTGGCCCGAATTCACATCCCTGCCACCGATGGGCCGGACTGGATGGCCCCCAGCCATGGTGACCAAACTCGCCGAAAACTTCGCTGCAAGTTCTGCAGTTTGAGCGGCTGCCAGTTATTTCAGAAATAGGAGTTCACGGAGGCCATGTCATTTCATCATCGGAGCGTCGAGCCCCGTCGCTTGTACGAGCAGATCGCCGATCGGATCAGGGCGCTGATAGAAGCCGAGGGCCTGGTCGAAGGCGCACGGCTTCCCGGTGAGCGCGATCTGGCCTCGCTACTCGGCGTGTCGCGGCCCTCCCTCCGTGAAGCGCTGATCGCGCTGGAGATAGACGGGCGCATCGAGATTCGCGGCGGATCGGGCATCTACGTCTGCCCGTCTGGCCGTCGCAGCGAAACTTCTGCGCTGAGCTTGGGGGACAGCCCGGAGGAACTGCTGCAAGCGCGAGTTGTACTGGAGAGCGCGGTGGCCACGCTCGCCGCCGCTCGCGTCAGTACGTTAGGGCTGCATCGTGTCGAGGAGGCTCTTGAGGCGATGCGGGATGGGCTCGCCAGAGGATATAAGCCAGTCGAGGCTGACCGACGATTTCATCTCAGCATCGCCGAACAGGGCGGGAATTCCGTGCTGGTTGGAATGGTCGGTGCACTGTTCGACAGTCGGCATAGCCCGATTTCAGCGCAGATGAGTGTGCGCGTGGAAACGGAGCGCAGTTGGCGGTCTGCCCTGGACGAACATGAGGCGATCCTTCGGGCGCTCAAATCGCGCAATCCGCAAGCTGCGGCGGCGCAGATGTGCCATCACCTCCAGTCTTCCCATAGGCGCTGGATCGGCGAACCGACCGAGCCCTCCACCGAGGCGGCGCTCGCATGGGCGTGATCCCTGCTTCGGCGCCCAAAGAGGGTCGGTCGGGCTCGTGTGATTTCACGCCCCGAACGGGATGTTGGGCCTGCGTCGCCGATGGGTTTCCCCTAATTAGTTCGACGGTCGATCGAAATATGATGCTCGCGCGGCATTTGCCGCAATTATTTTCTCCGGTTGATTCGGCGTCGAATCAAGCGCGATTTGGTGGCTTTGGAGCGGAACCAGCCCCATACGGCCGGCGTCCTCTGCCGCCAGCCACGTCCAACGGACCAGCCCATGTTTGACCTCACCGTAAGCCCCCGGATGGCCGAACTGCGTGTCCTTGGAGGTGCCGTGCGCACCTCGGGCGGTGGTTCTGGGGCTAGGACCGGCCGTGTGAAGGGCTGCCTCGAATTCACATCCTCCGCCACCGTTCGGCTGGGGTGGATGAGACCCAACCACGGTGAACAAGCACGCCGATGGGGGGCTTTTTTACTCGGAAATAGTTCGTTCAACGCCCGAACCAAATGGCTTGGGTTCGGCGAGACGGGCCCGAGCTCAAAGGAGCGCTCTCGCTGCAAGTTCTGCAGTTGAGCAGCTACCAGTTATTTCAGAAAAGGAGACAGAACGTGACGAAAAAGTCGATTCCACACGCCAAGAAGTTGACCGCTGTAGCGGCATGCGCTTTTTTGGCCGCCTGCGGGGGCGGAGGGGGCGGAGATAGTGGTGGAGGGTCTGAGGGGCGCTTCCAGGCCATCAGCTTCAAATATCCGGGCGGCAACACCTTGTTGAACGGCCCGACCGCGTTGTCCGCAACAGCCACTTCCGGGTTGCCGGTCAGCTTCCGTACCGGCACGCCCACCACCTGCACGGTGGCGGACAAACAGGTGACCCTGGTGGCTGCAGGAGACTGCCTGGTCATCGCGAGCCAACCCGGCGGCGTTGGCTCGGACGGCACCGTATGGGCTGCTGCAGACGATACGAGCCAAGTGTTCGTCGTGTTGAAGCATGCACAACGCCCGCTGGTGCCGGTGGGCATCGTTCTGCGCGGAGCGGCTCCCGTCAACATCACGCTGCCAGACAAAACTGACGCTGGCATGCCGGCAACCTACACGGCGACGAAGACGCCCGAGGTTTGCACGGTCAGCGGCACGACGCTGAAAGTCCTGCAGCAAGGGTTCTGCACGCTTGGGGTGACGGCGGCGGAAAATGACTCATACACAGCCATGCCCGAGGGGCAGGCCTTCATTGAAATCGGCGCCTTGCCGCCCGCGGTGGTTCCGTTGGGCGGCGCGACTCAAACAGTCGTGCTGGGCACGGTCGATGCCAATGGCAACGCCCTGACGTACGCAAGCACCACGCCCACGGTTTGCACGGTGGCCGGCAATGAGCTTCGTCTGACCGCCAAGGGTAGCTGCGCGGTGACCCTGTCCAGCGCAGCGGGCACTTCTGAGAAGCTTCAGGTGCTCGCCGACCCGCTGTTGGTGTCTAGTGGGTTTGCGCCAGGCAGCAGCGTCGGCTGGACGGAGTCCTACAGAACCTGGCAAGGCGGTCGTGTGTCCGTCAACCCCTGGAGCAGCACTCTGGCCGCGGGCTGGGAGCGGTGTAACGCCAATGCCGACGATGGCACAAGTGTGGAGAACTGGTGCTACAGCAAGGTCTCCGACGACGGGTTGTCTCTCGTTTCTTCACTGCACCTTCCCGAGAGCAGGTGGACCCCGGGTAACTGGAATTACGGCTTCAATCGCATCGACATCTTCTCGCCTTGGACCATCGGGTTCAAGACGGATGACGACACCCTCAACGGGCTGAAGGTGACCAACGAGAAGACGCTCAACTTCACCCTGGGCGTCAATGCCGAGCTCTTCGCGGCTGCGAAGCCCATCGTCGTGCACCTGGATCTGGGCAAGAGCAATAAAAACAATTGCAACGTCGCTCTGAGCACCTTGGTGTGGGTCCCGAAGGCGGGGATGGTCAGCTACGCCGTGCCTCTGGACAACTTTGCGGTCACTGAGTCGTGCGGCCTGCCGGACATCACCAAGGCTTCGCTGGACGACGATGTGCGCAAGCTGCCGAATCCGTATGACAGCACGGGCGCCCCCGTCAACGAAGCCGCGTTCAAGGCAGCCCTGGACAAGCTTGCGGCCTCGCGTGCCTCGGCTGCGACGCTGCTGAAGTCCTCCACCGTGGTGCGCACGCGCTTCTGGCTGATGGACATCAACTTGGACAACAAGACCGACGGCATCACTGCCTCCGACTTGACCCTCAAGGGCCTCATCTACTTCCAATAACCCAGTTCGCGCGCGGCGTCGCGTGCCGGTGGCCGGTCTCCCGTGTTGATCGGGCAAGTGCCACGGCATCCGATGCCGAGAAGGCGAAGCCGCCCACACGGGCGCGCTGCCGCCGACTCATCGAAGGAATACGGAGACACCATGAAAAAACAATTCCGCACCACGGCCATCCATCGCGGCATGGTCCACATGATGCTGCTGACCGTCGGCAGCGCCGCGCTGGCGCAGTCGGCGGCTGAAAAGCCGGCAAACCTGGAAACCGTCGTCGTCACCGGTCAGCGCGCAGCGCTGCAGTCGGCGCAGAAGATCAAGCAGAACGCCGAGGAAATCGTCGACTCGGTCGTCGCCGAAGAGGCCGGCAAGCTGCCGGACAAGTCGATCACCGAAGTGCTGCAGCGCGTCGTCGGCGTCGTCATCGACCGCAACAAGTCGCGCGGCGACCCGGAGCACTTCTCCGTCGAAGGCTCGGGCATCAGCGTGCGCGGCCTGAGCTGGGGCTCGTCGCTGCTGAATGGCCGCGAGTCATTCTCTGCCGGGTGGCCGGGCCGCGAGCTGAGCTGGGGCGACATCCCGCCTGAGCTGATGGCCGGCGTGGACGTCTACAAGAACCCCTCCAGCGAAATCATCGAAGGCGGCGTCAGCGGCACGGTGAACCTGCGCACGGCCTTGCCCTTTGACTACAAGGTGACCAAGGCCTACATGTCGGCGGGCAACAACTACGTGCAGCGCTCAGGCAAGAATTCGCCCAGCCTGTCGGGGCTGTACACCACGCAGTGGAATACGGACATCGGCCGTGTGGGCGTGCTGCTGGATGTGTCCTACAACCACACCAGCTTCCAGAACGAGAGCCTCCAACTGGACGCCTACTACCCCCGTACCGACCTGATCGAGGGCAAGGTGGCGTGGGCGCCGAAATCGGCCTCGTTCCGCAACAACACCGGCGACAACGAACGCGCCGGCTTCTACGGCGCGCTGCAGTGGAAGAAGGACGGCATGGACTCGTCGCTGACTTATTTCGTGTCGGGCACACGGGAGACGGGCAGCGAGCAGGGCTTCTACACCGGTATCGAGAACGCGTACAAGTCGAAGATCGACCCCGCGACAGCGAAGTACGACGCCAACAATGTGCTGCTCTCGGGCAAGTACACCTATCCGACCGGGCCCGGGGCGAACGACTTCGAGGCTGGCGGCCTGGGCTTGCAGATCACGCGCGGCTGGAACCAGACCACCTCGAAGACCGGTGAACTGGCGTGGAACTTCAAGTGGGCCGTCAACGACAACTGGCTGCTGCAGAACGACGTCCAGTGGGTTCACGCGAAGAACGATTCGGTCGGCCGCAACCTGCAGTTGGGCACTTTCGCGCCAAGCATGGGCATCGACGTGTCAGGAAAGGGCCCGTTGCGCCTCGAGTTCGACCAGGCCGCCACGGATTTCCTGGCCGATCCGAAACACTATTACTGGAACCTGATCATGCCGAGCGCCAGCAAGGCCGACGGCGACTTGTACGCATGGAAGGCAGACGCGCGATACCGTTTCGAGGACAACCCCATCCTGCGTGACATCCGTGTCGGCGTGAGAGCCACCTACCGCGTGGCGCGCCGCTACGAACCCACGGGCAATGGGTGGAGTTCCATTGCCGAACCCTGGGACGTCAAGCAGAACGTCGTACCCGGTCAATATCCCCCAGACAACGGCCAGGGGGGCCGGCGCCCAAGCTTCGCGTACCTGAAAGATGCGAAGTACCAAACCGTCCCGGTCGAAGTGTTCAACTTCGGCAGCTTCTACGGGGGCAAGGCGGGCTCGCTGCCGAACATCGTCATGCCGACGGTCAGTGCCGTGCGCGACTATCCGAACACATACGGCAAGTTGCTCAACGACTACCGCTACCAGCAATGCCTGGACGCCAAGGCGCAGTACCCAGGCGTGGAATGCGACTTGAAGAAGGACTATCAGAACTTCAAGGAGCTGGTTTACGACAACGACCCGTCCAAAACCAGCACGCACAGCGAACAGACCGATGCCGTCTACGCCACGCTGCGCTTTGGCTTCGACGATTTGAAGTTCCCGATCGAAGGCAATGTCGGCGTGCGCGCCGTGCTGACCCACGACGTCTCGCACGGCTACACAGTTTTCGATCGCAAATACGACTCGAATACGCCGCCGCACCTGCCGCACTTCGACCAGATCAATCAACCGATCGACGTGCAGAACGAGTTCTTCAAGGTGCTGCCGTCGCTCAATCTGAAGATGAACTTCACCGACAGGTTGCAGGCGCGCCTGGCAATGGCCCAGAGCATGAACCGGCCTGGCTTCAACCAGCTGGGTGAGTACATCAAGCTGTTCCAGAACTACGACGAGCAGAAAGGGACGCTCACCTACACCGGAGAGAACACCGGCAACGTCAAGCTCAAGCCGATCACGGCCAACAGCTACGACCTGGCGCTGGAGTGGTACCCGCGCGACGGCCAGTCCATCACGGGCACGGTGTTCCATAAGGATGTCAAGGACGTCATCATGAACAGCGTCTACAGCCGTGCCTACAACACCAACACCGGCACTCCGCAGCTCTTCGCGATCACCGGGCCGGACAACGTGGGCAAAGCCAAGGTCAGTGGTCTGGAGGTTGCGGGCATGACCTACCTGGACAAGCTCGCGTTCCTGGAAGGCGTGCTGCCGGAGTGGGCCAAGGGCATCGGCGTGTCGGTCAACTACACCTACATCGATGCCAAGCAAAGCCTGTACAAGCAGATCTACAACCCCTACTGCGATGCAGGCAGAGCGACGACGAATGGCACGCTGCACCTGTTCGGCTGCGACACGAACGGCCTGCCGTTCACTGATCTGCCGCTGCCCTACATGGCCAAGAACGCGGCCAACTTCGTGCTGATGTATGACCGCGGTCCGCTGTCGGCGCGGCTGGCCTACAACTGGCACAGCCGCATCCTGCAGGCGGCGGATGCCAATGGCACGCGCGGCGACGACGCGACGAGCGCGGACCCGTCGCGCCCAGGTGCCCGGGATGTGGGCTGGGGCCTGCCGGTATGGCAGGAGGCTTTCGGCCAGTGGGACGCCGGCGTCAACTACAGGGTCACCGACGCGCTCGGCGTGTCCCTCAACGTGACGAACCTGAACAACGTCATCGTCCGCCAGACGCAGCAGCAGCACATCGGCGTGATGGGACGCGCGTGGTTCTATCCGGGCCGCAGCTACTCGCTGAGCGCACGTTACGAGTTCTGACGCGGTCCCTGACGCGGCGTAAGCAGCATGCCGCCTGGACGGACTGTCCGGGCGGCATGCCCACTTGCGTGGGTCGGCGCCGCGTGGCCAGAGATGGAAATGATGGACGTCGGCGCAGATCATTGATGGC
>NZ_LMDK01000021.1 GCF_001425055.1 Pelomonas sp. Root1237 | reverse complement strand
CGCCGCATCTTCTCCAGATTCGAGAAGCTCGACGTCATGTTCATCGCCTTCATCTGCTTCGCACTCATCGCAGATGGCCTGCGGTAGTGTTAACAGGCCCTAATCGGTTGATCAATTTTTAATTAACCGATTAATCAGCCGATCAAAAAAGGTGCGGCCACGCCGCACGCGCATCTTAAATTGGTCGACCAGTTAAGCTGACTAGGGGAAAACCTAGCCACCTCCGCACGTGTCAAGGGATGGTCAGCGGCTCGCTCCGCGGTCCTGGCAAGGTCCGCCTGTGGACGATCTCGACGGGCAGGACGATGTCGCGAGGGCCCTCGTAGGCCTCGCCACGGCGCTGCGCCTCGATCAGCTGCATCAGGGCCTCGACCGCACGACGACCTATCTCAAGCAGGGGCTGGCGCACGGTCGTCATGCCCAGTGCGCGGGCCATCAAGGTGTCATCGAAGCCTGCAATGGAGATGTCCCGAGGAACGCTCAACCCGCAGCTCTGCAGCGCCTCGATGCAGCCGAAGGCGATGTCGTCGCTGCCACAACAGACGGCCTCGGGCAACGGCTGACCGCGGTGCCGTTGCAGCCATTCCCGCATGGCCTGCCTACCCCCTTCGGCGGTGAACCACGTGCGGATCAGATGGTCGGATGCAACTTCCACTGCGGCTTCGGCATGGGCGCGCAGGAAGCCATCGACACGGACGTCCGCGCCCTTGACGTTCACCGGACCACCCATGCAGAGGATCCGGCGATAGCCAAGCTCGAGCATGTGGCGTGCAATGGTATAGCCGCCTGCTTCATCGTCGGCCTCGACGTTCACCTGGGCCTGCAATAGCGGGCCAGCGTGGATCGTGACCATGGGCGTATGCGGTGGCAGCCAAGTCGTGCTGTCATCTTCCAGCTGACGCGCCAGCACGACGAGCCCGTCGACGCGTCCGTCGCACAACGCAGGGATGCGCTTGGGCGCTTCTTCCCAGCCGCCGAGCGGAAAAATGGATGTGCTCTGTTGGGCTTGCGTCGCGCCCCGCACGACGCCGCTGAAAATTTCCAGGAAATAGAGGTTGGGCTCCTCATTGGCAATGTTGGCGACGAAGCCGATGGCATTGGTGCGTTGAAACGTCAGCGCACGCGCGGTCGCGTTGGGCCGGTAGCTCAAGCGCGCCGCCGCCGCGAGGACCCGTTCACGCGTCTCGACCGACACGCGCGTCGAACCCTTCGCACCGCTGAGCGCGGAGGACGCCGCCGCACTAGAAACCCCCGCTTCTCGCGCGACGTCAGCAAGCGTGGGCAACTTGTGACGACGGCTCTTCGGCGGCTTGGACGGCTGGGGTATCGGAGCGGACACTTCCGGGGGCTGGAGACGGGGCGAGGCACTCTAGCATCGCGTCTGGCTGGAGCCGCTGGAACTGCTGGAGTCCTTCAGTCGAATCAATGCTGCCAAGGCAGCTCTGTGCTCACCTTCGCCAGCTTGCGGCCGACCGTGGTCACTGTCGGACCTGACGTCTTCGTGGCTGATGGTCGTCAACGAAGGCCGTTGACCTATGTGGTCAGAGCCCGATCCTCGCCATTTGCGGGCTGACTTGCTGGTGAAGAGGCTTTCCGTGACGTGGGGCCGTCAGTTGCTGGCCGCTAGCCGCCCCGTCAAGCACTCGTCCTTCGCATCAGCCGGCCTCGACCCCCAAGAACTCCGCCAGCCGCGTCCGCTCCACCTCCAGCGCTGGTTTGAAGGCCGCGTCGCGGGGTGCGCGGCCGGCCACATAGCCGCAGTCCACTTTCAGTCGCCCGCCCTTCACGCTGGCATTGGCCCAGCCGACGACCTGGTCGCGCCACAGCAGCGGCAGCGCGTAATGGCCACGCACCCTCTTGGCCGCTGGCGTGTAGGCCTCGAAGCGGTAGGCCCAGCCCCACAGCAGCTCGAAGCGGCGGCGGTCCCAGACGACAGGATCGAAGGGCGCGAGCAGTCGCACCTGCGAGGGGATGCGCCAGCCGCGTGTCGGGTCTTCATTCGCCGGCCAGTACCAATCCACGCCGTCGATGTGCGTGTGCGCCAGGCGTTCCTTCGCGCGGGTGATCGTCGCCGGCGCCAGCTCGCGCCACTGGTGGGCGCCGTGGAACAGCATGCGGATGAGCTGGGACAGGCTGCCGGCCGGCAGGGGGGCGTATTTCTGCACCAGCACATCGGCCAGCGCGTCCATGGCCGTCTGCGGGTCGGGGTGGGCTTCCCAGGTCGGACCGAGTCGGTAGACGCGCGTGCCGCTGTCGCGCCGCACGACGTCGAGATGGCCGCGGTAGTGCAGGCCGTCCAGCAGCTCGGTGGACAGCCGGCTGTTACCGCCAAACCAGTTCTTCACCTGTCCGTGGCCCAGCGCCGCGTCGACCTCGGCGGGATGGGCCTCGCCCAGGCGCTCGACCTCGGCCAGCACGGCGTTGGCGAGCTTCCAGTGCGGCTTGTCCCACACACGACGCGTCGTGCGCGGGTGCATCAGCGCGCGCAGCTCGGGCGTGACGAAGCCGTAGTTGATGAAGAAGTCTTCCTGCAGCGGCAGGCGCGGGTAGCGGCGCTCCAGGTCGCCGGCGCGGTAGTCCTTGACGCGGTGGCGCAGCGTCAGGTCCTGCGCCCTGGCGGGGGCGCGCAGCGGGTCGGCCTGCACAAAGCCGCCGAGCTTCTCGACGGCCTTGACCAGGGTGGTGGGCGTGAACAGGCTGCGCGCGACGGCAAGGCGGCGCAGGGTGCTGAGATCAAGGCTGGCGGGCATCGCTAGGCGGGGGGCTGCTTGCGGGCGAACATGTCGGCATCGGCATGCCGGAGCAGGCTCTCGGTGTCCTGGCCGTCGTCGGGGTAGAGGGCGATGCCGAAGCTTGCCGCCACCTGGAAGTCGGCCGGTGCCAGGCCCGCCAGGCTTTCCAGCGGCATGCGCATGCTGGCCTCGAGGTGGTCGCGCGCGGCTTCGGCGTCGGCGCGGTTCTCGACCGAGTCCAGCAGCATGACGAATTCGTCGCCGGCATAGCGGGACACGATGTCGCCGATGCGCACGCCGGCCCGCAGCCGCTGGCCGACCTCCTTCAGCACCGCGTCGCCCACGCCATGGCCAAAGCGCTTGTTGACGTCCTTGACGCGATCGAGGTCGACGAACATGACGGCGAAGGGCCAGCGGTCGCCGCGGCGGCGCTGCTGCAGGATGCGGTCCTCGATGCGGCGCAGGATGGCGCTGCGGTTGGACAGGCCCGTCAACTGGTCGGTCAGCAAGCGCCTTTGCATGTCGGCAAAGCTGCGCGCGAGCTCGCCGAGTTCGTCGGTGCGGTGCACCTCGGGCGGCTCGTCGAGCACGCCCTCGCCCACGCGCCGGGCGGCGTCGGCCAGCTCGCGCAGCTCACGGGTGACGATGCCCAGCACCGCCCAGCCCAGGCCCAGGGCGATGACGACGCCCAGGCCCGCGAGCATGCCGGCCTGCACGAAGTTGCGCTGCACACCAACCAGGAAGTCGGCGCGCGGCACGGCGACGATGATGAGCCAGTTCAAGCCCAGGGCCGGGTCGACGCGGGCATAGCCGAGCTGCACGACGCGGCCATCGGCATCGGCAAAGCTCGCCGTGCGCGGCGCGGTGCCCAGGGCCTCGGCGCCGGCCGCCGTGCGTTGGCGCACTGCCTCGAAGGCGGCAACAACGAGGGCGTCGGGGCTCTGCGCGGCGTTCAGCCTTTCGTGCTGGCCGACGGCCAGCGTCTTCATGTGTGCGCCGCGTGACACGCCGACGAGTTGCCCATCGCCTTCCACGACCATGGCGACGGCGTTCTCGCTCAATGACAGCCGCTGCAGCAGCGCATTGACCTGCTTGAGCGACAGGTCGGTGGCGGCCACGCCCTCGGGTTCGCCGACGTCGTTGCCCACGCGCTTGGTGCGCGTCGTGACCAGATCCAGGGTCTTGAAGTCGATGTAGACCGGCGTCCAGCTCAGCGGCGCCGGGTTGGCCAGTGCGGCCTGGTACCAGGGGCGCTCGCGCGGCTCGAACACCTTGTCCTCGGTGACCGGCGAGCGCATGTCGCCGGTGATGCCGCTGAGGCGGTAGATGGTGCGCGGGCCGGTGCCCGCGGTGCGCACGCGCAGCTCGGCCTCCAGTTCGGAGAAGCGCCACAGGCCAAGGAAATGCCCCTGGCGGTCGCCGTAGTAGACGTAGTTGTTGGGATCCCGGTGCACCGAGGTCGCCAGCCAGAAGCGGTTGCGCAGCGCGTCCAGCTCGCGGGGCAGGTTCTCCGGCGCCGGCAGGCCGGTGGGGAAGGCCGCCTCCAGCACGGCATCGGCCCCGCCGACATGGCGCTCCAGCGACACGGAGATGCGGTTCACGGCCTCGACCAGGAGCTGGCCCGACAAGGTGTTCACCGTGTCGCGCCCGGCGCGCCAGGACAGCGTGCCCACCAGCAGCACCAGGCCCAGCACCAAGACGACATAGGGCAGCGTCAGCAGGCTGCGCAGGCTCAGTCGGTCGGTCAGCGCCCTGATCGGCAAGGGAGGAACTCCAGACAGGTTGAATGTGGCGGCGGCAGGTTAGCAGGGGTGGGCGCAGCGGCGTAGCCCCTCGGAGCCCCGTCATCGGGGCGTTTGGCGCGGCGCACTAGAATTCAAGGTTGCCCTGCGGTTTTTGCGGCCGCCCACCCAAGGAATTCAACGTGTTCATCTCCAACGCCTACGCCCAGGCCGCCCCGGCTGCCGCCAGTTCCGACAACGGCCTGCTCGGCATGCTGCCCCTGGTGCTGATGTTCGTCGTGCTCTATTTCGTCATGATCCGGCCGCAGATGAAGCGCCAGAAGGAGCACAAGGCCATGATCGAGGCAGTGCAAAAGGGCGACGAGGTTGTCACGGCCGGCGGCATCATCGGTAAGGTCGCCAAGCTGGGTGACAACTTCATCCACCTGGAAGTCGCCAACGGCGTCGAGCTGCAGATCCAGCGCAGCGCCGTCACCCAGGTTCTCCCTAAGGGCAGCTTGAAGTAATCGGCCCTGCGCCCATCTCCCGGGCCACGGCCGCCCGGGCGCTGCTGATTACGCCGTGCAGGCGCATACAAGGAAGTCCCCATGAACCGCTATCCGCTCTGGAAGTACGCGATCCTGCTCGTCGCGCTGCTGATCGGCACTCTGTACACCCTGCCCAATCTGTTCGGCGAAGCGCCGGCGGTGCAGGTGTCCAGTGCCAAGGTGACCGTCAAGGTCGACAACTCGATGACCACCCGCATCGAGGCCGCACTGGAGCAAGCCGGCATCAAGGCGGACTTCGTCCAGTTCGACGGCAACTCGGTCAAGGCGCGCTTTGGCGACACCGACACCCAGCTCAAGGCCAAGGACGTCATCAGCAAGGAGCTCAACCCCAATGCTGCCGAGCCGACCTACATCGTCGCGCTGAACCTGCTGTCGCGTTCGCCGCAATGGCTGGCCAGCCTGCATGCCAACCCGATGTACCTGGGCCTGGACCTGCGGGGCGGCGTGCACTTCCTGATGCAGGTCGACATGAAGGCGGCACTGACCAAGAAGGCCGAGTCGCTGACCGGCGATGCACGCAGCATGCTGCGTGACAAGAACATCCGCCACGCCGGCATCAGCCGCGACGGCAACACGGTGGTCATCGCCTTTCGCGACGCCGAACAGCGCGCCGCCGCCACCGAGTTGCTGCAGACGCAGCTGCCTGATGTCGTCTGGACGCCGCAGGGCGAGGGCAGCGAGCTGCAGCTGTCCGGCAGCCTGGCGCCCAAGGCCCAGGTCGCGGTGCAGGACGCCGCCATCAAGCAGAACATCACCACCCTGCACAACCGCGTCAACGAGCTCGGCGTGGCCGAGCCCGTCATCCAGCAGCAGGGCGCCGACCGCGTCGTCGTGCAGCTGCCCGGCGTGCAGGACACGGCCAAGGCCAAGGACATCATCGGCCGCACCGCCACGCTGGAGCTGCGCATGGTGGACGACGGCAGCGAGTCGCTGGAGGCGCTCAAGGGCAACGGTCCCGTGCCCTTCGGCACCGAGCGCTTCATCGACCGCGGCTTCGGCCCCATCATCGTCAAGCGCCAGGTGGTGCTGACCGGTGACGCCCTCGTCGATGCTCAGCCCGGCTTCGACGAGAACCACTCGCCGTCGGTCGACCTGACGCTGGACGCCAAGGGCGCCCGCATCATGAAGGACCTGTCGCGCGAGAACGTCGGCAAGCGCATGGCCATCATCCTGTTCGAGAAGGGCAAGGGCGAGGTCGTGACGGCGCCGGTCATCCGCAGCGAATTGAGCGGCGGGCGCATCAAGATCAGCGGCGCGATGACGACCCAGGAAGCCAGCGACACAGCCCTGCTGTTGCGCGCCGGGTCGCTGGCCGCGCCGATGGAGATCATCGAAGAGCGCACCATCGGCCCGAGCCTGGGCAAGGAGAACATCGAGAAGGGGATCGCCAGCGTCACCTGGGGCTTTGCCGCGGTGGCCGCCTTCATGTGCGTCTACTACCTGCTGTTCGGCGTGTTCTCGTCGCTGGCGCTGGGCTTCAACCTGCTGCTGCTGATCGCGGCGCTGTCGATGATGCAGGCCACGCTGAGCCTGCCGGGCATCGCCGCCATTGCGCTGGTGCTGGGCATGGCCATCGACTCCAACGTGCTGATCAACGAGCGCGTGCGCGAGGAACTGCGTGGCGGCGAATCGCCCCAGCAGGCCATCCGGCTGGGCTACGAACGCGCCTGGGCCACCATCCTGGACTCCAACGTGACGACGCTGATCGCCGGTGTCTCGCTGCTGGTGTTCGGCTCCGGCCCGATCAAGGGCTTTGCCGTCGTGCATTGCCTGGGCATCCTGACCTCGATGTTCTCGTCCGTCGTGTTCTCGCGCGGCCTGGTGAACCTCTGGTACGGCCGCCAGAAGAAGCTCAAGAGCGTGTCCATCGGGCAGATCTGGAGGCCCGACGCCGACAAGCCCGCCGCCGAGACGACCGACGTCGCCGCCAAGGCCTGAGAAAGCTAGAACATGGAACTCTTTCGCATCAAGCGCGACCTGCCGTTGATGAAGCATGCGTTGGTCTTCAACGCTATCTCCTTCATCACCTTCGCAGCCGCCGTGTTCTTCCTGGTCACGCGGGGCCTGCATTTCTCCATCGAGTTCACCGGCGGCACGGTCATCGAGGTGGCCTACCCGCAGGCGGCCGAGATCGAGAAGACTCGCCTGGTCGTCGAGAAGATGGGCTTCGGCGAAGTGCAGGTGCAGAACTTCGGCTCTTCGCGCGACGTGATGATCCGCCTGCCCGTGCGCGGCGATATCAAGCAGACCGAGCTGGTCGGCAAGGTCTTCACCGAGCTGTGCACGGCCGAGGCCGGCACGATCAGCGAGCATCAGGAAGTGACGCCCCAGGGCGAGCAGGTCAGCAAGCAGATCTGCAGACGAGCCGATGGCGCCGAGCCGATCAAGCTGTCGCGCTCCGAGGTCGTCGGCCCGGCCGTCGGGGCCGAGCTGGCCCAGGACGCCGCCAAGGCACTGGCCGCGACGGTCATCGGCATCATGATCTACCTGGCCATCCGCTTCGAATGGAAGTTCGCGGTCGCCGGCATCATCGCCAACCTGCACGATGTGGTCATCATCCTGGGCTTCTTCGCCTTCTTCCAGTGGGAGTTCTCGCTGGCGGTGCTGGCGGCCATCCTGGCGGTGCTGGGCTACTCGGTGAACGAATCTGTCGTCATCTTCGACCGGGTGCGCGAGGCCTTCCGCAGGTTCCGCAAGATGAACACCCACGAGGTCATCGACCACGCCATCACCTCGACGATGAGCCGCACCATCATCACCCACGGTTGCACGCAGCTGATGGTGGTGTCCATGCTGCTGTTCGGCGGGCCGACGCTGCATTACTTCGCCGTCGCGCTGACCATCGGCATCCTGTTTGGCATCTACTCCTCGGTGTTCGTGGCGGCGGCCATCGCCATGTGGCTGGGCGTCAAGCGGGAGGACCTGGTCAAGGCGGGCGTGAATCGTGACGACCCCAATGACCCGAACTCCGGGGCCGTCGTGTAGAGTGATCGCAACCCAACATTCCAGCCGCGCAGCCCTCACCAGTCCATGACCGCCGCTCGTAACCAGGCCCTGGCGACCCAGGCGCGGCGCGTCTATCTGGAAGCTCTGGTGCGCGGCATGACGCCCCTGGTCGCTGCGGTCGGCCAGGGCGCTGGCCAGCAACTGGCCCACGGCGTCCCCCACGCCATCATGATGGCCAGGCGCGACGCGGTGCAGGCCTGGCAGAAGCTGGGCCCCAACTGGCAGATGGCCGTCGTCGCGGCGCTGCGCCACGCGGCAGTGCACGGCGTCTCCGACAACGCCCGCGAGCACGACACGACCGTGCCGGCCCAGTCGGTGAAGATGAGCCTGGTCGACGACTCGACCATCGAGCGCGAGATCACCAGCTCCCGCCTGGCCCTGGTCATGATGGACCGGGCGACCTGGGAATTCACCGACCTGCGCACCCGCATGCAGGCCCTGGAGGCTCATGACGACCTGGAACCGCTGGACCTGCTGCGGGCCCATGTCGTGGCCCGCGTGGCGCTGGACGCCTGGACCCGCGTCGGCCTGGACGCGAACATCTGGCAGCTGCTGCACCATGAGCTTCACGAGGAATTCGCCCAGCTCATCAGCGAGGCCTACCACGAGACCAACCGCTGGCTGATCGCCCAGAAGGTGCTGCCCGAGGTCGATCTGCGGCCCTTCATCCGCCGCACGGCCCAGGCCGCTACGGCGGCGACGGCAACGGCCACTGGCGCGCCGGTACCGCCGCCACCGCCGGTGTCTCCCGGCCCGGGTCTCGCCCCCACGTCAGGCCCGGTGCCGATGGTCGCGGGTGGGGCATCGGCGCGCAGCAAGGCGAGCAGCCAGGCCGACGAAGTCATGGCCCAACTGCAGCGTGTGCTGGCCCGCCATGTGCCGGGCTTTCCGGTCGTCAAAAGCCAGGTGCCGGCCCGCCCGGGTGGCGGCAAGCCGAGCCTGGCCGATGTGACACCCAGCCATGCCGGCACCCTCGGTGGTGGCAGTTCATCGAGCGGCGATGCACCCGCCTCCGTGGCCAGGCCGTCGCTGGCCGATGCGCCGCCCGTCTCCGTTTCCGCCGCCTCGCCGCGGTTGATGGGTGCCATCAAGCATGCCCAGGAGTCCTTGCAGCGCCGCCCCGGCGCAGCTGGCGGTGTGGATACCGGTGGCAGCGCCAGCGCCCCGCGTGCGCTGGAGGAGATTGGCGCGCGCAACCAGGCCTTCAAGCAGGTCCTGAAGCAGGCCGCGAGCAACCCGGCCGAACGCGCGACCATCGAGATCGTCGCCATGATGTTCCAGAGCATCCTGACCGAGGAGCGCATCCCGGCCACGGTGCGGGTCTGGTTCGCGCGGCTGCAGATGCCGGTGCTGCGGGTGGCCGTCAGCGAACCCGACTTCTTTGCCGCCGCCGACCATCCGGCGCGTCGTCTCATTGACCGCATGGGCGCGTGCGTGATGGGTTTCAACACGGCCCAGGTCAGTGGCCCGGGTTCGGAGCGCGCCAGCAACGATGCGCTGGAGCGGGAGATCAAGCGCGTCGTGCAGGTCGTCGAGGCCTATCCGGACACCGGCCGGCGGGTCTTTGCCACCGTGCTGACCGAGTTCGAGAAGTTCCTCGACCACTATTTCGAGAACGAGAACCAGGCCTCCAAGCGCGGCGTGTCGCTGGCCCAGCAGGTCGAGCAACGCGAAACCCTGGCCATCCAGTACACCATCGAGCTGCGCAAGATGCTGTCCGAGGTGCCGGTACAGGACGGCGTGCGCGACTTCCTCTTTCACGTCTGGGCCGACGTGCTGGCCGTCACGGCGGTGCGCGCGGGCGCCCAGTCCGACGTGACCAAGTCCATGAAGCGGGCCGCCGCCGACCTGATCTGGAGCGCCAGCTCCAAGGCCTCGCGCGAGGAGCGTGCCGAGGTCATCCGCCGCCTGCCGCCCCTGCTCAAGACGCTGCGCGATGGCATGAGCCACGCCGGCCTGCCGACGGACAAGCAGGACGAGCATGTGCGCCAGCTCAACAACGCATTGGCCGCCGCTTTCACGGCCAAGACGGCCGCCATCCCGCGCGAGCGCCTGGACGAGCTGATGGACCAGCTCGAGACACTGGAAGCCATGCTGCCCGAGGACATCGAAGGCGGCGACAGCCATGTCGACGAGATGCTGGTGCGCGACCTGTCCGGCCACGAATCCGAGGGCATGGAGGTCGTCGCCGAGGGTGGCTCCGCGCCGACGCCGGCCATGGTGGCCTGGGCGCGCGAGCTGCAGGTCGGCGGCTGGTTCATGCTCGACTACCGCGGCCGCAACGAGCAGGTGCAGCTGGCCTGGCGCGGCCTGCGCAAGCAGCTGGCGCTGTTCGTCACGCCCAAGGGCCGCGGCGTGCTGTTCTCGCTGAACCGCATGGCCGCCTTCCTGCAGGCAGGCCTGCTGCTGCCTGCCCAGGACGAAGCGCTGACCGTGCAGGCCACGCGCAAGGCGCTGGCCAAGCTGGATGCCGATCCCGGGCAATTGCTCAAATGATTTGCGGGTCAGACCTGCGCGCGTAGCGCGCTGCTCTGACCCCAACTGATTCAGGAATTGAAAAAGGACGCCGCGGCGTCCTTTGTTCTTGGTGCATCAGCGGGTTCAGTGGATCAACCGATCCTCGGGGGCAACGAACAGCTCGTCCAGGATCAGCGCATCGGGCTCTTCGCCCAGGCTCCAGAACACCATCAGCACGATGATCTTCAGGTCTTCCAGGTCCATCGGGTTCCCGGAGATGGCCATGGCGCGGTCGATGACCATCTCGCGCATCGGGCCGGGCAGCACGCCGGCCGACTCGAGGAAGCTGACGAAGCTGATCGACTCCTCGCCCAGGTGCTCCATCTCCGCGGGCGAATAGACGCGCATCGCGTGTTCGCTCTGCTCGCCCTGGTAGGACTCCCCGGACGCGGCCAGACCGTCCAGCCAGGAGAGGGCCTCCTGGATTTCGTCGTTCTCGAAGCCCACCGCCGTCAGTTTTCGCGCGAGTTGCGCGTGATCGGGGCAGGCGTCCGGGCGCCAATAGGTCTCGTAGAGATAAACCAGGACATCGAACATCGTGAGGGGATGATAGCCCAGGGTCTGGCGCACTCCGGACGCGAATAACCCCTCGGATCAGGCTCTGATATCCGCGGTTAAGCTCGCTGTCTCTGCTGCCCAGCCTGTCCTCATCCCTGCCGTCGACGCTGGAAGAGCTGGCCCGCCAGGCGGGCAATGTGGCCGTCGAGCTCCAACTCCAGCAGGGCGGCGCTGAGCTCGGCCGCCGGCCAGCCGCAGCGGGCCATCAGGGCATCCAGGCTGACCGGATCGAAGCCCATGGCGTCCAGCAGCGCCTGCTGCTCGTGAGGCGTCTCGGCAGGCTCGGGCGTCACGCACAGCTTGCCCAGCGGCGGCAGCTCCTCCAGCACGTCCTGGGCCGACTCGACCAGCTTGGCGCCCTGGCGGATCAGCGCATGGCAGCCGCGGGCCTGGGGTGAATGGATGGAGCCGGGGATGGCGAACACCTCGCGGCCCGCCTCGACGGCCTGCCGGGCCGTGATCAGCGAGCCCGACTGCACGGCGGCCTCGACGACCAGGCAGCCCTGGGCCAGGCCGGCAATGATGCGGTTGCGGCGCGGAAAGTTGGCCGGCAGCACCGGGGTGCCCAGTGAGTACTCGCTGACGATGAGGCCGCCGCCGGCCAGTAGCCGCGCCGCCAGCTTCTCGTTGCGGCGCGGGTAGACCTGGTCCAGCCCGGTGCCGACGACGGCGATGGTGGCGCCGTCGGCGTCCAGGGCGCCCTCATGCGCGGCGGCGTCCACGCCCAGGGCCAGGCCCGAGACGATGGTGTAGCCACCGCGTGCCAGCGCCCGGGCGAAGGCGCGCGCGTTGTCGCCCCCCTGGGCGGTCGGGTTGCGGCTGCCGACGATGGCGATGGACGGCGCGCCCAGCAGTTCGCGCCGGCCCTGCAGCCACAGCAGCAGCGGTGGGTCGGCCGTGGCCAGCAGGCGGGGTGGGTAGTCGGCATCGCCGAGAACGAGCAGGTCATGGCCGGGTTCGGCCAACCATGCCTGGGCCTTGTCGATCAATTCGTCGAGATGGTCAGGGGGCTTGTTGAAGCCCTCGCGCTGTTTGCCCGGCAGCGCCTGGTCCAGGGCGACGGCGGGGAGTTCGAAGACAGCCTGCGGGCTGCCGGCCATGGCCAGCAGCCGCCGCGCCGCTGCCGGGCCCACGCTCTCGGTGAGCCGCAGCCAGGCGACAAGCTCGATGGGTGTCAGCATCAGCGGTTCGAAGAACCGCCGGGCCGAGCGCTGGGCCGCTCCCGAGCCGGCCCGCCTTGGCGATGTGCTTGCCGGTCAATCCGGCAAGCATCGCCGTTCCCTCGGGGGCTGAGGCCGGACACATTGCGCCCAGTGGGCGCGATGTGCCTACCGAAGGGCTGCGGCACCCGCCGCAGCGCGGTCTGCAAGACCGACCAAGGTACTCCTTGGGCTAGGGGCTCCATTCTCTAAGGCTGGGTAAAGCGGTCGCCCGGTCGAACCGGCTCTTTCACCGAGATGATCAGCGCATAGGACACGCGCTCATAGACCTCGAAGACGAACAGGATGCCGTGGCGCTCGTCGGGCAGCTTGATGGCCTCGGCCCTCTCCTGGGTCTTGTCCATGACCCTGGCGCCGTCGCGCCACAGCGCGAACACATGGCCGCGCTCGATGCCATCACGCTTGCCGCGGTTGAGCGCGACGATCTGGTTCTGGCCTGCGTTGAGTGCCTCGCCGTAGATGGCCGCGATTTGACCCGCCATGGGCTGGCTGGGCGCGTGCGGCACATACAGCTCGAGATTGCGTGCCGGTGCCGGCGCCAGACGGTCGCCGATGCCGACCTCCTGCTTGATCTGCCGGACGGTCATCGTGGCCGGCACGATCTCGGCCTTGCCATCGGCGCCGGTGCGCTCCTCGCCCAGACGGGTCAGTTCAGCCGTGCCGACATACGGGGCCTCGTAGCCCAGGATCTCGTTGGTGGCTGGGTCGCGCAGCGGGCGGGCGTTGCGGAAGACGCGGAAGTCGGTGCCGCTGCCGAAATCGCCACGCGCATAGGCCAGTTCGCCCGGGCCGAGCAGCACATGCCCTTCCTGGGCGGCGACGATGCGCGGTGCCGTGGCCAGCGCATCGGTGTCGAAGACGACAGCGTCGGTCAGGAAGGGTTGGATCAGGTGCAGCGGGATGCTTGGGATGGGGCTGGAATCCAGCGCCGAAATGCGCATCTGCGGCCGCAGCTTGACCACGCCATTGCCGGCCGTATTGCCGCCGACGCCCTGTGCCAGTTGCAGCCGGGCCCGGCCATCGACCTTGACCAGCAGCAGCACCTGGCCCGGGTAGATCAGGTGGGGGTTGCGAATCTGGTCGCGGTTCATGCCCCAGAGCTCGGGCCAGCGCCAGGGGCTTTTCAGGAACAGCTTGGAGATGTCCCAAAGCGTGTCGCCTGGCTGCACCGTGTGGCTGTCCGGCGCATTGGGCGCCAGTTCGGCCAGGGGCACGCCCGCGGACGCGACCTGATCGGCGACGCGTCGCTGTTCGGCGGTGACGGGCAGCTTGCTGGTTTGCGCCCAGGCTGAGGTCGCCGTCGCGAGGGCGAGGCAGGTCGCAAGGACTGCGAAGTGGGCTGGGCGGGCAACGGGCATCTGGCGCGGTCTCCGAGGGGATTGCCGGATCGGCGAAAATCCAGGCGATTCTGCCCGCAATCACCGGGGGCAACCAACAACCGCTAGCGCTCGTTTGCGAGTGCTTACAAGGCGCCATGGCCCAACTGCACATCCTTCGCTACCCCGACCCGCGTCTGCACACCGTTGCCAAACCGGTGGCCGCCGTGGACGAGCGCATCCGCCAGCTCGTCGATGACATGCTGGAAACCATGTACGCCGCCGACGGTGTCGGCCTGGCCGCGACGCAAGTCGATGTGCATGAGCGTGTCATCGTCATCGACACGTCGCAGGATCGCGACACCCCGCGTGTGCTGATCAATCCCGAGCTGGTTCGTCTCAGCGAGCGCATGGTCGAGGGCGAGGAAGGTTGCCTGTCGGTGCCGCAGATCTACGACAAGGTGCCGCGCCATGCCGAGGTCACCGTGCGCGCCACCAATCGCGACGGCGAGGTCTACGAGTTCGAGGCCGATGGCCTGCTGGCCGTGTGCGTTCAGCACGAGATGGATCACCTGCTGGGCAAGGTCTTCGTCGAATACCTGAGCCCGCTCAAGCGCGACCGCATCAAGACCAAGATGGTCAAGAAGACGCGCGAGGAAGAGCTCGAGGCCAAAAAGCGCAACCAAAGGTTGTGATGCGCGTCGTCTTTGCTGGCACGCCAGAATTCGCTGCCGTTGCGCTGGACGCGTTGCTGGCTGCCGGTTTTGCCGTGCCGCTGGTGCTGACCCAGCCCGATCGCCCGGCCGGGCGGGGCATGAAGCTGCAGGCTTCGGCGGTCAAGCAACGCGCCGTTGCGGCCGGCATCCCGGTCGCCCAGCCGCAGGGCCTGAAACTGGACGGCAAATATGCCGCTGACGCGGCTGCGGCGCGCGAGGCGTTGCGGGCGGCAGATGCCGACGTGATGGTCGTCGCCGCCTATGGCCTCATCCTGCCGCAGTGGGTGTTGGACACCCCGCGCCGCGGCTGCCTGAACATCCACGCCTCGCTGTTGCCGCGCTGGCGCGGTGCCGCGCCCATCCACCGTGCCATCGAGGCTGGCGACGCCGAGACCGGCATCACCATCATGCAAATGGATGCGGGCCTGGATACCGGCGACATGCTGCTGATCGGCCGCGAGACCATCCGCGCCGACGACACGACCGCGGCCCTGCATGACCGGTTGGCCGAACTGGGCGGTCGCCTGATTGTCGAGGCTCTGCAGGCGCCCAGCCTGGCGCCGACGCCCCAGCCCGGCGAGGGCGTCACCTACGCGCACAAGATCGAGAAGGCCGAGAGCGCCATCGACTGGACGCTGCCCGCTGTCGTGATCGAGCGCCGGCTGCGCGCCTTCGATCCCTTCCCCGGCGGCCAGGCGACACTGGCCGGCGAGGCGCTCAAGGTTTGGCGGGCCGAGGTCGTTGAAGGCCGGGGTAAGCCGGGTGAAGTCATCGCCGCCGGGCCGGAGGTTGCTTGTGGTGAAGGCGCTTTGAAACTGACCGAACTGCAACGCGCCGGGGGCAAGCGCGGGCCGGCTTCGACCTTCCTCCAGGCCCGGCCGATTGCCGTCGGCGAACGCTTCGACGCTTGAAACCCCGGGTGCGTGGCACCATCTCCCACGTATTCCTGACTTCCGGGCCGGTGACATGTTCAATCTGCTGAAAACCGCTGTCCTGATGGCCGCCATCACGGCGCTGTTCATGGCCGTCGGGTCCTGGATCGGCGGCCAGGCCGGCATGCTGATCGCGTTGCTGGTGGCCGTTGGCATGAATTTTTTCGCCTACTGGTTTTCGGCCGACATGGTCCTGCGCATGTACAACGCCCGGCAGGTGGACGAGAGCACCGCGCCGCAGTTCTATCGGATGGTTCAGGAACTGGCGCAACGGGCCGGTCTGCCCATGCCCAAGGTCTATTTGATCGACGAGGAAGCACCGAACGCCTTCGCGACCGGCCGCAACCCGGAGCATGCCGCCGTCGCGGCAACGACGGGCATCCTGCGCGTGCTGTCCGAGCGCGAGTTGCGTGGTGTCATGGCCCATGAACTGGCCCATGTGGCGCACCGGGACATCCTCATCAGCACCGTCAGCGCGACGATGGCCGGTGCGATCTCGATGCTGGCCAACTTCGCCGGGCTGTTCGGCGGCCGCGACGAGAACGGCCGGCAGACCAATGTCATCGCCAGCATTGCGATCGCGTTGCTTGCACCGCTGGCCGCCACGGTGATCCAGATGGCCATCAGCCGCGCCCGCGAGTTCGAGGCCGACCGCGGCGGCGCCGAGCTCTCCGGCGACCCGGCCGCGCTGGCCTCGGCCCTGGACAAGATCCACCGCTACGCTCAGGGCATTCCGATGGCACCCGCCGAGGCTCACCCGGAGACGGCGCAGATGATGATCATGAACCCGCTGTCCGGTGGTGGCCTGCGAGGGCTGTTCTCCACCCACCCGTCGACCGAGGAACGCGTCACGCGCCTGCTCGCGATGGCCAGGCGCTGACTCGCCGTGACCTCAAGTTGCAGCCGCGCCGGCCGATAGCTGAGCCCATGAAGCGCCTTCTTCTTGCCCTGCCCCTGCTCGCAGCCCTGTCGGCCTGCGAGCAGCTTGGCATCGACGACCCCGCCAAAGTGGCCGCTGCCAAGGAAGCCGAGGGCAAGGCCATCGGCAGCGCCTGCCGGCATGCGATGCGTGCCATCGAGGACTGCTACGTCCTCAACCCCAAGGCCCAGAAGGCCGCCGTCTACACCGGCTGGCGCGAGATGGACGAGTACATGCGTGAGAACAAGCTCGAGGGCGTCGCGCCCGTCGTGCCGCGCCCGGGCTCGGTCAAGCCGTCGGCCGACGAGCCAGAGGCCAAGCCGGTCGAGAAAGCCGCTGAAAAGGCGTCTGAAAAGGGCGGCGACAAGGCCAAGGGCCACTGATCCGGCACCGCCAGACGCATTTCGCCCCTTCCATCCTGCGCACTGTCGCGTTGGTCAGGTCCGTCCCGGCGCCGCTTGGCACCATGGGAACCATCAAAACCCGATGGAGCCCGACATGAACACCTCCCGCCGTCTCTTTGCCCTCGGTCTCGTGGCCGCCGCCATGTTCAGCGGCTCCGCCCAGGCCTGGAGCTGGACCATCAACAGCGAGCGCGTCAACGGCAATGGCGACATCGCTACCGAGGCCCGCGACACGGGCGCCTTCGACGGTGTCGCGCTGACCGGCGGCTTCAACGTCGTCATTCGCCAGGGTTCGGGCAACAAGGTCGAGGTCAAGGCCGACCGCAACCTGCTGCCCCTGATCGAAACCCGCGTCGTCGACGGCAGCAAGGGCCGCACGCTGGAGATCTCGCCCAAAAAGGGCGTCAATGTGCACAGCTCGACCAACCCCAGCCTGACCATCGAGATGCCGGCCCTGCGCTCGATCGCTGTGGCCGGCTCCGGCACCGTCAAGGTCGAGGCCATGAAGACGGCCGGCGTCGACGCCTCAATCGCCGGCTCCGGCGACATCCGCTTCGCGGGCCTGGACGCCGAACGCCTGGGGATGAAGGTCAGCGGCAGTGGTGACATCGTCGCGGCCGGCCGCTGTGCCAGCGCCCAGGTGACCATCGCCGGCAGCGGCGACGTGAAGGCGGCCGACCTGGTGGCGGAAGACGTCAAGGTCAGCATCGCCGGTAGCGGCGACGCCCAGGTCAACGCGACCAAGCGCCTGAATGTCTCCATCGCTGGCAGCGGCGACGTGAAGTACGCGGGCTCGCCGGAGATTTCGTCCTCCGTCGCCGGCAGCGGCAAAGTCCGTCGCATCGGGCAGTGATTGAAGTGCCGCCGACAATGGCGGCATGAGTCTGACTTCCAGGTTGCGCGCGCTCGCGGCCGACCCCGATTTCCGCCACGGCGCGCGCGACATGGCCTCGCCCTCCCTGGGCCTGGCGGCCTGGGGCCTGGTGACCGGTGTGACCATGGTCAAGAGCGGGCTCAGCATCCCGCTCGCTATGGGCATGTCGCTGCTGGTGTTTGCCGGCAGCGCGCAGCTGACGGCCCTGCCGCTGATCGCCTCCGGCGCGCCGCTGTGGGTGCTGCTGGCCACGGCGTTCTGCGTCAACCTGCGCTTTGTCATCTTCAGCGCGCAATGGCGCAACTACTGGGGCCATCTGCCCAGGGCGCGCCGGCTGCTGAGCGGCTATGTCGCGGCCGACCTGAACTTCGTCTACTTCGTCAAGCGCTATCCGGACCCCGTGCCGGTGCCGGGCCAGCAACGCTATTTCTGGGGTGGCGTGGCCGTCAACTGGCCGACCTGGCAGGCCTGCTCCTTCGCCGGCATCCTGCTGGCCGACCGCATTCCGCCGCATTGGGGCATTGGCTTCGCCGGCGTGCTGGCGCTGCTGGGACTGTCCTATTCGCTGCTGACCGAGAAGGTGCTGTGGTGGGTGGCTGTGACGGCTGGCGCTGTGTCGATTGCCACCTATGCGTTGCCGCTCAAGCTCAACATCCTGTGCGCCATCTTTGCGGCGGGCGCCGTAGGCTGGTGGCTGGACGCGCGAAAGGCCAGGGCATGAGCGTGCGCCGAACGCCGGGCCGTCCCAAGTCGGCGCGCATCCCCTCGGGGGATCGGTCGGCGTACTCGACGACCGAGGGGCGGACATGAGCGATGCGATGACCTGGGTGGCGCTGTTCGGCCTGGCCGGCATTTCCGTCCTGACCCGCAGTTTCTTCATGATTGGCGAGAAGCCCCTGCCCATTCCGGACTGGCTGCGCGAACTGCTCAAGGTTGCACCGCTGGCGGCCCTGGTCGCGGTCGTCGCGCCCGAGATCTTCATGACGCAGGGCCAGCTCATCACGACCTGGCAGGATGCGCGCTGGCCCGCGGCGGTGGCCGCGACGGCCTACTACTTTTGGCGCAAGGGCATCCTGGGCACCATCCTCGTCGGCATGGCGGTCATGCTGCCTTTGAAGCTCGGCCTCGGCTGGTAACCGCGCCGGAACGGCGGGCAGCGAGAATCGCGGCAGTTTCGGTTTCTCATCAACTGCCCCGCCCACCATGAACGTCATCCGCTTCTCCGACCTGATCGCCGCCGGCAAGGTGGCCGGCCAGCGCGTCTTCATCCGCGCCGACCTCAACGTGCCGCAGGACGACACCGGCAAGATCACCGAGGACACCCGCATCCGCGCCTCGTTGCCGGCCATCAAGATGGCTCTGGACGCTGGCGCCGCCGTCATGGTCACCTCCCACCTGGGCCGCCCGACCGAAGGCGAGTTCAAGCCTGAAGATTCGCTGGCGCCGGTGGCCGAGCGCATGGCCGAGCTGCTGGGCCGCCCGGTGCCGCTGCAGCGCGACTGGGTCGATGCCGTCTCCGTCGCGCCGGGCCAACTGGTGCTGCTGGAGAACTGCCGCGTCAACAAGGGCGAGAAGAAGTGCAGCGAGGAGCTGTCCAGGAAGCTTGCCGCCTTGTGCGACATCTTCGTGCACGACGCCTTCGGCACGGCCCACCGCGCCGAGGCCACCACCTACGGCATCGCCAAGTACGCCAAGATCGCTTGCGCCGGCCCGCTGCTGGCAGCCGAGATCGACGCCATCACCAAGGCCCTGGCCAACCCGCGCCGCCCGCTCGTCGCTATCGTTGCCGGCTCCAAGGTGTCGACCAAGCTGACCATCCTGCAAGCCCTGGCGAGCAAGGTCGACGGCCTCATCGTCGGCGGCGGCATCGCCAACACCTTCATGCTGGCCGCAGGCCTGAAGATCGGCAAGTCGCTGGCCGAGCCGGATCTGATCGATCAGGCCAAGTCCGTCATCGATGCGATGGCTGCGCGCGGCGCCGACGTGCCCATCCCCGAAGACGTCGTGACGGCCAAGACCTTCTCCGCGGGTGCCACGGCGGCGGTCAAGGCGGCCACCGACGTGGAGGACGACGACCTCATCCTCGACATCGGCCCCAAGACGGCCGCCAAGCTGGCCGAGAAGCTCAAGGCCGCCGGCACCATCGTCTGGAACGGCCCGGTCGGCGTGTTCGAGTTCCCGGCCTTCGCCCATGGCACGGAGGCCATCGCCCGCGCCATCGCCGAGAGCGTCGCCTTCAGCATTGCCGGTGGCGGCGACACGCTGGCTGCGATTGCCAAGTACGGCATCGAGAAGGACGTGGGCTACATCTCCACGGGCGGCGGTGCCTTCCTGGAGGTGCTGGAAGGCAAGACGCTGCCGGCCTTCAAGATCCTGGCCGAGCGCGCAGCGGGCTGATACAAGTCCGCCGCTGGGGGCGGTCATGATTTCACGTTCAGCGTCGGCCGCCCCCACCGCCCGGCGTTACCGGCCGACACAATTGCCGGATGGTTTTGCGCTGGCTCCTCGCCCTGCTCGTCGTCACGACGCTGCTCGGCCTTTATGCCAACGAGTATTGGATGACTCGCCACCTCGTGCTCGATGGGCGCGGCGCGGGTCAGCATCTGGAAATCGTCGACGACCGCAGCAGCGGCGGCAAGAGTGAAGCCAGGCTGGACGCGCCTGCCGGCGGCCCGGTGGGCATGCGCTGCGACATCCGCCCCGGCTACGAGTGGCCCTACTGCGAGCTGCAGTTCGAGATGAAGGGCCGGCCGCTGGACCTGAGCAACTTCAGCCACATCCGCCTGTGGCTGAATGCCGAGGGCCCATCGCTGGACCATCAGGCGCCACAGGTGCGCGTCTTCCTGCGCAATGCCAACCCGGCCTATACGAAGCCGGGTGACGCCGAAAGCCTCAAGCCCCAGGAGGTCACCTTCGCGCCCGGCGCCCAGCCCCAGCCGGTGGAAGTGCGGCTGTCGCAGTTCGCCGTCAGCTCGTGGTGGGCCCAGACACATCAACTGCCCGTATCCCTGGTGGGCCCGGAGATGGACAGCATCCGCGTCATCAGTTTCAGCACCAGCGGCCAGGTGGCGCCGGGCCAGCACCTGATCCGCGTCGACCGCGCCGAGCTCGTCGGTGACTGGGTCGCTCCCGAGACCTTCCGCCTCGGCCTGGTTGGCCTGTGGATGTTCAGCCTGCTGGGCTATCTGGTCTGGGAAAGCTGGACGGTGCACGGGCGCCTGCGCTTGTCGATGAAACGCTCGCGAGCGCTCGAGAAGATGGCCTTGCGCGACCCGCTGACCCGTGTGGCCAACCGCGATGGCCTCAACCGTGCACTGGACCTGCTGCTGCAAGTGCAGGGCGACATGAGCTTCCCGCTGTCGGTCGTCTTCGTCGACGTCGACCATTTCAAGCGTGTCAACGACGAGCATGGCCACGAGGTCGGCGACCAGGTGCTGGTGCTGCTGGCCCGCACGCTGCGCGCCAACCTGCCGCGTGACGACCTGCTGGCGCGCTGGGGCGGCGAGGAGTTCGTCATCGTCATGCCGCAGACGCCGGCCGAGGAGGCCGTGGCCGTGGCCGAGCGGCTGCGCCAGGTGCTGGCGCGCGTTGAATGGTCGGCCGGGCTGAAGGTCACTGCGAGTTGGGGCGTCGCCCAGGCGGCGGCGGCGGCGGATGTCGAGGCTGCGTTGCGCGAGGCCGACCAGGCCATGTACCGCGCCAAGCATGAAGGCCGCGACCGGGTGATATCGGCTTCGGCATAGATCGCCAAAAAACCTGCATCGGCGGGGGCTGAAACGCGGCGTAACCTACGGGGTTATCCCTGGAGAACCGCCCTCATGGAAAAGAACAACGCACCCTTGTCGCCTGCCGAAGCCGCGCTGCGCGACGCCGCCCTCGACTACCACCGCAGCCCGACGCGCGGCAAGATTTCGGTCACGCCGACCAAGGCGCTGTCCAACCAACGCGACCTGTCGCTGGCCTACTCGCCAGGCGTGGCCTATCCCTGCCTCGACATCGAACGCGACCCGTCGCTGGCGGCCGACTTCACGTCGCGCGGCAACCTGGTGGGCGTCATCACCAACGGCACCGCCGTGCTGGGCCTGGGCGACATAGGTCCGCTCGCCGCCAAGCCCGTCATGGAAGGCAAGGGCTGCCTGTTCAAGAAGTTCGCCGGCATCGATGTGTTCGACATCGAGCTCGCCGAGCGCGACCCGGATAAGCTGATCGACATCATCGCGGCGATGGAGCCGACGCTGGGCGGCATCAACCTTGAGGACATCAAGGCGCCCGAGTGCTTCTACATCGAGCGCGAGCTGTCCAAGCGCATGAACATCCCCGTCTTCCACGACGACCAGCACGGCACGGCCATCATCTCGTCGGCGGCGCTGCTCAACGGCCTGGAGCTGGTGGGCAAGGAAATCGCCAGGGTCAAGGTGGCCGTGTCGGGCGCGGGGGCCGCCGCCATCGCCTGCCTGGACGTCATGGTGGGCCTGGGCGTCAAGCGCGACAACGTCTTCGTCTGCGACTCGCGCGGCGTCATCCAGTCCGAACGTGAAGACGCGAAGGCCGGCAAGCTGGACGAGTCCAAGCAGCGCTATTGCCAGATCACGGCGGCGCGCACACTGGCCGATGTGGTCGATGGCGCCGACGTCTTCCTCGGCTGCTCGGCCGCCGGGGTGCTGACGGCCGACATGGTCAAGACCATGGCCAGTCAGCCCATCATCCTGGCGCTGGCCAACCCCGAGCCCGAGATCCGCCCCGAGTTGGCCAAGGCCGTGCGGCCGGACTGCATCATGGCCACGGGCCGCAGCGACTACCCCAACCAGGTCAACAACGTCCTGTGCTTCCCCTACATCTTCCGCGGCGCGCTGGACTGCGGCGCGACCAAGATCACCGAAGGCATGAAGCTCGCCTGCGTGCGCGAGATCGCGGCGCTGGCCAAGGCCGAGACAAGTGACGAAGTGGCCGCGGCCTATGCCGGCCAGGAACTGGCTTTTGGCCCGGAATATCTGATCCCCAAGCCGTTTGACGCGCGGCTGATCCTGCGCATCGCGCCCGCGGTCGCTGCGGCTGCGGCGGCCGACGGCGTGGCCACGCGGCCGGTGGCAGACCTCGTCGCCTACCGCCAGTCGCTGGAGCGCTTTGTCTACCAGACCGGCATGTTCATGCGCCCGGTGTTTGCCACCGCGAAGGCCGAGTGCGCACGTGTCATCTACGCCGAGGGTGAGGACGAGCGCGTGCTGCGCGCGGTGCAGGTGGCGCTGGACGAGGGCCTGTGCAAGCCGACGCTGATCGGCCGACCGGCGGTGCTCAAGGCGCGCATCGAGCGCGCCGGCTTGCGGCTGAAGCTGGGTGAAGACGTTGCCGTCATCGACCCCGAGGACGACCCGCGCTTCCGGCAGTACTGGGAGGCCTACTACGCCCGCATGAAGCGCAACGGCTTCACGCCCGAGATGGCCAAGTCCGCCGTGCGGCGCTCCAACACAGCCATCGGTGCGCTGGCCATCGAGCTGGGCGACGCCGACGCGATGATTTGCGGCATGGTCGGCCGCTTCGACCGCCACCTGGAGCAGGTGCGCGACCTCGTCGGCCTTCGCGAGGGCGTGCGCCAGTTCGCCGCGATGAACGCGCTGATCCTGGAGCAGATGACGCTCTTCATCACCGATACCTTCGTCAACGACGACCCGAGCGCCGAGGAGCTGGCCGACATCGCCGCGATGGCTGCCGAGGAGGTGAGCCGCTTTGGCCTGCCGCCCAAGCTGGCTTTCGTCAGCCATTCGATGTTTGGCTCCAGCACGCGGCCGTCGGCCGTCAAGATGCGCCGCGCCCACGAGCTGTTCTCGGCCGCCCACCCTGAAGTCGAATGCGACGGTGAAATGCATGGCGACGCGGCCCTTTCCGAGAGCGTGCGCCAGGCCTTTCTGCCCGACAGCAAGCTCAAGGGCGCTGCCAACCTGCTGGTGCTGCCGACGCTGGATGCGGCCAACATCCTCTTCAACGTGCTGAAGATCAGCGCCAGTCACGGCGTCACGGTCGGCCCCATCCTGCTGGGCGCGGCAGCCCCCGTGCACATCCTGACGCCCTCCGCGACGGTGCGCCGCATCGTCAACATGACGGCTCTGGCGGTTGCGGACGTGCGGGAAGCCCGCGAGGCCCGTTCAGCGCAGGGCTGAACTGCGCCAGCGCCACGCCGGCGAGGATGACGCCGGCGCCGAGCAGCTTGGGCGCGCTGAACTGCTCACCGCCCCACAGCCACGCGATGAGGCCGGCCACCAGCGGCATCAGGTAGATCAACGGCGCGGTGCGGGCCACGCCGCGCTTCTCGTTGGCCCAGCCCCAGGCCAGCCAGCCCAGGAAGCCGCCGCCGATGACCTGCCAGGCCAGGCCCGGCCATACCCATGTGGGCTGCGTTGCCCAGTCCAAGGACACCAGTGCTGGCGAGCACCACAGCAGCATCGGCAGCGTGCACACCAGGCTGCCATAACCTAGCACCGTCACACCGCCGTGGTGCTGGATCAGTGGCTTGCTCGCCACCGTGTAGTAGCTGAAGAGGGCGGCGGCGGCCAGCAGCGTCAGGTCGCCCAGGCCGGCCTGCCAGTCGGCGGCGAGCAGCTTGTCCGATGTGAAAACCAATGCGCCCGTGGCCGCCATCGCCACGCCGACGACCTGGCCCGCGGAGAGCTTCTCCACGCCGGTTGCGCGCAGGATCAGCAGTGTGAACACCGGCCCGCAGGCCAGCAGCACGCTGGCGCTGAAGGCAGTGGAGCCCTGCATGCCGTAGGCCGACAGCAACAGGTGCAGGCCTTGGCCGATCAGCGTCAATCGCACCAGCGGCCAGACTTCGCCGCGGTCCAGTCGCGGCCAGCGCATGCCGAAACGCCAGCACAGCAGGGCCACGGCGCAGAAGGGCATCAGCAGATAGCGCAGCCCCAGGAAACCCGTCGGGCCGACCTGGTTGAACAAGGCCTTGGACAGTGGGAAATTGACGCCCCAGGTCAGCACGACGGCCATAGCGGCGATCAATGGAGCGAGCTGGCGGTCCTTCATATCGGCTAGCATATTCTCATATGAGAGAAGAATTCTCTGAATTGAGCGAAGAGGGGCAGTTCGAGCGTCAACTGGCCGAGCGGCTGGCTGCGCTGCGCACGGCCGCCGGCTGGTCGCTGGACGAGTTGGCTTTGAAAAGCGGCGTCAGCCGCGCAACGCTGAGCCGGCTGGAGCGCGCCGAGACCAGCCCGACGGCGACGCTGCTGTCGCGCCTGGCCCGCGCTTACGGCCTGCCGTTGAGCCGCCTGCTCGCCGAAGCCGAGGCCTTGCCCGTGCGCCTGCTGCGCGCCGCCGACCAGCCACGCTGGCACGACGTGCAGAGCGGCTTCGAGCGACTGATGCGCTGTCCGCCCCTGGCCGGCTTCGCGACCGAGGTCATCGAGGGCCGTCTCGCGCCCGGCGCCGAGCTGGCCTACGACGAGCCCACCGTCGCGCGCCTGGAACACCACCTGTGCCTGCTGGAAGGCCGGCTGCGGCTGACTCTGCAGGGGCAGGTCTTCGAGCTGGGCGCTGGCGACTCGATCAGCTTTCGCTGCCTTGGGCGCAGCGTTTTCACCAACCCCGGGGCCGAATCAGCGCGCTATCTGCTCGCGATGACGGTGCCTTCCCTGTAACTGGTATCCAACCACCATGAGTTCCGAACTGCCCGCCCGCCTTGCGCCGCTGGACCCCGGTCATCCCGATGCGCGGCGTCTGATCGCGCTGTCCGAGGCCTATATGGGCGCGCTCTATCCCAGCGAGAGCAACCACTTCGAGCCCGCCGATGGCCTGCGCCCACCGCAGGGCAGCTTCTACGGGCTGTGGCGTGGCGAGCAGCTCGTCGGCTGCGGCGGCGTCAAGCACTTCGACGCGGACGGCTATGGAGAGATCAAGCGTCTTTTCGTGCTGGATAGCGAGCGTGGCCGTGGCGTCGCCCGGCAGCTGATGGCGCAGTTAGAGGCCGAGCTGACCGAACGCGGCCTGCGGATCGCGCGGCTGGAGACCGGTATCCACCAGCCCGAGGCCCTGGCGTTGTACCGGCGTCTGGGCTACTCGGAGCGCGGGCCCTTCGGCGGCTACACGCCTGATCCATTGAGCTCCTTCTTCGAGAAGGTGTTGGGTTGAAACACGACGAAACTCGCGCGAGGCTTGGCGGACCATAATTCCGCGCCTTCCAAGAATCGAGACAGCCATGACCCGCGCCACCAAGATCGTCGCCACCCTCGGCCCTGCTTCCAACACGCCGGAGATCCTGGAGAAGATGATCCGCGCCGGCGTCGACGTCGTGCGGCTGAACTTCTCCCACGGCAAGGCGCAGGACCACATCGACCGCGCGACCATGGTCCGGGAAGCCGCGCAACGTGTCGGCAAGTCGGTGGCCATCATGGCCGACCTGCAGGGCCCCAAGATCCGCGTCGGCAAGTTCGAGGGCGGCAAGATCGAGCTGATCCCCGGCGCGCCCTTCATCCTGGACGCCGACCGCACCGAGCTGGGCAACCAGGACATCGCCAGCCTCGACTACAAGGAACTGCCGCGTGACGTGAAGCCCGGCGACACGTTGCTGCTCAACGACGGCCTGCTGGTGCTGACCGTCGAGTCCGTGCGCGGCGCGCAGGTCCACACCATCGTCAAGCTCGGCGGCGAGCTGTCCAACAACAAGGGCATCAACAAGCAGGGCGGCGGCCTGACGGCGCCGGCACTGACAGCCAAGGACATGGACGACATCAAGACCGCGATGTCCTTCCAGTGCGAATACCTGGCCGTCAGCTTCCCCAAGAACGCCACCGACATGGAAATGGCGCGCCAGCTCGCCAACGTGGCCGGCGAGGCTTATCGCCACAAGCCGGCCATGATCGCCAAGATCGAGCGCTACGAGGCCATCCCCCACCTCGAGGCCATCCTGAAGGCCAGCGACGGCATCATGGTGGCGCGTGGTGACCTGGCCGTGGAAGTGGGCAACGCAGCCGTGCCGGCGCTGCAAAAGCGCATGATCAAGATGGCCCGCGAGCTGGACAAGGTGTCCATCACGGCCACGCAGATGATGGAGTCCATGATCGTCAACCCGGTACCCACGCGTGCCGAGGTCAGCGACGTGGCCAACGCCGTGCTGGACGGCACCGATGCCGTCATGCTGTCCGCCGAGACGGCTGCCGGCAAATACCCCATCGAGACCGTCGAGCAGATGGCCAACATCGCGCTGGAAGCCGAGCGTGCCGAGTTTGTCAGTCTCGACACCGACTTTGCCGGCCGCCAGTTCGGCCGCATCGACCAGTCCATCGCCATGGGCGCGCTGTTCACCGCCTACCACCTGGGCTGCAAGGCCATCCTGGCCCTGACCGAATCCGGCTCGACGGCACTGTGGATGAGCCGCCACCGCATTCAGGTGCCCATCTTCGGCCTGACGACCCAACCGGTCAGCCAGCGCAAGATGGCGCTCTACCGCAATGTGCTGCCGCTGTTGATGCCCAAGTTCGAGGACCGCGACGTGGCCCTGGCCGCCGCGGAAAAGATCCTCGTCGAGCGCGGTGTGCTGATGCCCGGCGACACCTATGCCATCACCTGCGGGGAGCCGATGGGCTACCCCGGCGGCACCAACATGCTGAAGGTCTGCCGGGTCGGCTGATGCCCTAGTGGCTGTGGCCGACGTGGCTCTTGGGCGGTAGCTCGGCGCCCGGCTCGGCCAGCCCTTCGAGGATGGCGCAGGCCGGCTCGTCGCCCTGGCAGCGTGCCCGCAGCGCGCGCAATTCCTTCTCCAGTTCCTGCAGCGCCGTGATGCGCGCGCTGACGTGGTCGATGTGCGCGTCCAGCAGCGCATGCACACCTGCTCCGTTGGCGCCACCGTGCCCGTCGCCCTGCAGCGCCAGCAGCGCCCGCACCTCAGCCAGGTTCATGTCCAGCGAGCGGCAGCGGCGGATGAAGTGCAGGCGCTCGACATCAGGCGGGCCATAGACGCGGTATCCAGCATCCGTGCGCGGTGGCGGCGCCAGCAGGCCCTCGCGCTCATAGTGGCGGATGGTGTCGACCTTTGTTCCGGTCAGGCGGCTGAGTTCTCCGATACGCATGTGACGATTCTCGGCTTGACTCTGGTGTGGCTCCAGGGTTTGCAATAGCGGCAGTTTTCAGCCAAGGTCTTCCCCGCCATGAGCCACGCCTGCCACCACCATCACGATGAACCCAGCCCCGGCAATTCGCCGGCCTACCGCCGTGTGCTGTGGGCGGCACTGCTGATCAATGCGGCCATGGCCGTCGTCGAGATCACGACCGGCTGGCGCGCCGGGTCGCTGTCGCTGTGGGCCGATGCGCTGGATTTCATCGGCGACGCAGCCAACTATGGCGCGTCGCTGGCCGTGCTGTCGGCCGGGCTGCTGTGGCGGGCGCGGCTGGCCTGGGTCAAGGGTTGGGCGATGGCGGTGTTCGGCGTTGGTGTGCTGGCCCGCGCGGCCTGGGCCGCCTGGGCGGGCGAGCCACCGCAGGCCGCGACCATGGGTATCGTCGGCACGCTGGCCCTGCTGGCCAATGTGGGTGTGGCCGTGATGCTCTATGCCTGGCGCGAAGGCGACGCCAACATGCGCGCGGTCTGGCTGTGCAGCCGCAACGACGCGCTGGGCAATGTGGCCGTCGTGGCCGCCGCCGGCGGCGTGGCACTGACCGGCCAGGCCTGGCCTGACTTGCTCGTGGCCGTCATCATGGCCGGCCTCGCCTTGCACTCGTCACGTGTGGTGCTGCGCCACGCGCGTGAAGAACTCAGACCAGCGCCAATGCCAGTGCGGTAAGCGCCATCACGCCGGTGGCAGCCCAGCCCATGCGGCGCAGCCTGGGGCCGATGACATGCTCACCCATGACGGATTCACGCGTGGCCAGCACCATCATCGCGGCCATGATGGGCACAGCGCTGATGCCATTGAACACCGCCGACCAGAACAGCGCCTTGACCGGGTCCAGCGGCGCGAAGCACAGGGCCACGCCGCCCAGGGTCGCGACGGCGATGACGCTGTAGAAGCCGCGTCCCTCGCCGCGTTCGAGCTTGAGGCTCAGGCTGTCGCGCCAGCCGGCCACCTCGGCCACCGCGTAGGCCGCCGAGCCAGCCAGCACCGGCACGGCCAGCATGCCCGTGCCGATGATGCCCAGGCTGAACAGCAGCGCCGCATGCTCGCCCGCGATCGGCCGCAGCGCCTCGATGGCCTGGGCCGAAGTCTGGATGTCGTGCACGCCGGCGGCATGCAGCGTCACGGCCGTGGACAGCATGATGCAAAAGGCGATGAGGTTGGAAAAACCCATGCCGACATGCGTGTCCAGCTTGATGCGGCGCAGATGGCGCTTCACGTCGGCTGGCTTGCAGGGGCGGCCTGCGCAGTCCTCGACCTCCTGGCCCGCCTGCCAGAAAAACAGATAGGGGCTGATCGTCGTGCCGAACAGCGCCACCAGCATCAGCACCGTGTCACGGTTCCATTTCAGCTCCGGCCGTATCGTGTGCAGCAACACCTCGCCCCAGTCCAGGCCCAGCACGATGACGACGCCGACATAGGCCAGCAGTGCCAGCGTCAGCCACTTCAGCCAGCGCACATAGCTCTGGTAGGCGAGGAAGACCTGCATCAGCACGCTCACCACGCCGAAGGCGATCGCGTAGATCAGCGCCGGGCCGCCCACCAGCATGTGCAGCGCGCTGGACATGGCGGCGATGTCGGCGGCGATGTTCAGCGTGTTGGCTGCCAGCAGCAGGCCTACCAGCGCCAGCAGCACAGGGCGCGGGAACGTGCGCTTCATGTTGGCCGCCAGGCCGCGGCCGGATACATAGCCGATGCGGGCGCTGACGATCTGGATCGCGGCCATCAGCGGCAGGGTGAAGACGACGCTCCACAACATGCCGTAGCCGAACTGCGCGCCGGCCTGGGAGTAGGTGGCAATGCCGCTCGGGTCGTCGTCCGCCGCGCCGGTGATCAGCCCAGGGCCGAGCTCATGGAAAGGCCGACGAAGACGGGCAAGGAGAGTCATGGCGCGGCTAGCCTAGCCGCGAGGATGGGGGCAGCCTGTCGGCAAGTTCCTCGGGCGGCTGTCGGATTTGGCGAAGCGGCAGACGCCGTGTCTCACCGATGGCCAGCGTGAAGAAGGCCTGCTCAGCCAGCCCAAGCGCCGCGCGCTGCCGTTCGAGCTGGCGGGGCGGCTCGTCCAGCGCCTCGTCGGTCAGCTCGAAGGTGCCCCAGTGCACGCCCAGCGAGCGCTTGGCGCCGAGGTCGGCGTGGATCTTCAGCGCTTCCTCGACATTGACATGCTGGCTCTGCATGAACCAGCGCGGCTCGTAGGCGCCGATGGGGATCAGCGCGATGTCGAAGCTGCCGCCTTGATGAGGCTGCTGGCGCTCGGCGAAGCGCTCGCGGATGTCGGCGAAGTCGCGTGAATAGCCGGTGTCGCCGGCGAAGAAGAGCTGGCAGTCCGGTGCGAACACGGCGAAGCCGCCCCACAGCGTCTTCATGCGATCGTTCAGGCCACGCGCCGACCAGTGCTGGGCCGGGACGAGCACGATGTCCACGCCGGCGAGGCGCTCGGCCTGCCACCAGTCCAGTTCCACGACGTGCTCGATGCCGCGTGCCTGGAACCAGGCCCTGAGGCCCAGTGGCACGACGAAGAGCGGGCTGCCGCCGGGCTGGCGCGCGAGGCTGCGTACCGAAGCCAGGTCGAGGTGGTCATAGTGGTTGTGCGAGACGAGCACGGCGTCGACGTGGGGCAACTCGGCCAGCGCCACGCCTGGCGGCTGCTCGCGCTTCGGCCCGGCAAAGGGCAGCGGCGAGGCGCGCCCGGAGAAGATCGGGTCGGTCAGCAGGTTCAGGCCGCCGAGCTGGGTCAGCACGGTGGCGTGGCCGATCCAGGTCACCGCCGGCTGCTGCGCAGCGCCGTGGTTGGCGCGGATGAAGCCGAGATCGGCCGGCTGCGTCGGGATGGGCTCAGCCGGGCGCGGCGGCAGGCCGCGACGGGAGGCGTTCCAGCGCCAGCGGATCACGTCCGCCAGCGACTTGGGCTCGAAGTCGCCGTGGTTGTTCTGGAAGCCGCCGTTGCGGTGGTGTGGGGGCAGGCTCATGCAGAAGCGCCAGGCCAGGCCCGGTTTCCTTGACCCCTTTGTGAGTCGGGCTGGGCGAATGCCGGTCCTGGCAGCTTCATTTCGTGATGATGTCGCGGTGGAAATGGGCCATGCGGGCCAGCAACTGGTTCTGCACGCCGAAGGGCACGTTGGCCCTGTCCATGGCGCGCTGCAGATGCTCGACCAGGGTGTTGAAGTCGCCTTTGCCAATGCCCAGATGGGCGTGCGCGTCCTTCATGCCCACGCCGTCGTAGACGCAGGGGCCGCCGGCAACGACGCAGAAGTAGTCTGCCAGCACGCGCTTGAGGTGCTTCATGTTGATGCCGTCGAAGAAGCGCGCGATGCGCGCGTCCTGCAGCAGGGTGTCGTAGAAATCGTTGGTGAAGCGCTGGATGGCTTCCTGGCCGCCGAGCTGCTGGTAGAGCAGGTCATCGTGGGGAATCGGGGCCACGCCGGGGCGGACCGTGCTGGCCTGCGTCTGGGCATGGGCCAACGGCACCGCCAGGGCCCAGGCCAGGGTGAGGGCGGCGAACGACAGGCGGGACTTCATCGGGGGTGTGGCAGGTGACCGGCGAGTCTAGCGATGCGACCCTGGGCGTGGCGTGCCGGGTCGGCAGGTTTTCGTGCGCCGGTCACGGTCCGCTGGCCGGCTGGCCACCCTGCGCTCGCCCTGGATTGGCGGGCACGGCATGATGCAGTCCCATGGTCGGGACGCGGCGATATTGGGTGCGAAGGGGAGTGGGCGGCATGGCCGCGCTGCTGCTGAGCCCGCTTGCCGGTGCCGAACCTGCCCGGCCGCTGGTGATGTTGGTGGAGACCAGCGCGCTGATGCCGCATGCCCGCATCGAGGGCGACCGCGTCATCGAAGGCCTGAACCTGGACATCGGCCAGGCCCTGGCGCGGCGCCTGGGCCGCGATCTGGTGGCCCGCCCGACGCCGCGCAAGCGCCTGGCCGAAGCCCTGCAACGCGGCGAGGGCGACTTGTTGTGCGATTACCAGAGCGACTGGCTGCCCGGCGCCTTCGCGTGGAGCCGGCCCTTCCTGCCCGACCAGGCCCTGCTCATCAGTGCCGCCTCGGTGCCGGCGCCGGCCTCGTTGACAGCGTTGACAGGGCAGCCCATCGGCACGGTGCGCGGCTATGTCTATCCGGAGATGGCCGACGCACTGCGATCAGGCTTCCTGCGCGACGACGCACCCGATGCGGTGGCCAATCTGCAGAAACTCGAACTCGGCCGCATCCGCCATGCGCTGACCGGCCGGCGCGTGCTGGAGTACCAGCAGCGTATCGGCCACTTCAAGCTGCCCCTGCATCCGCCGCTGGTCGTGTCGGAAGTGCTGGCCCAGTGCGCGTTGTCGCCGAGCAGCCCGGTGGGCCTGGCGGCGTTGAACACCGCCATCCAGGGCCTGGTCAGCGAAGGCGAACTGAATCGCCTGCTGGCCAGGTACCGCTGAGCCTCAGCCGGCGGCAATGCGCTGGGCCAGATGGGCCAGCGCCTCTTCCACCTGATCCACCAGCACCAGGCAGAGGTCGCCCGGCTGCAGGCGTTCCAGTGCACGGTCGATGGCCGTGAACTCACCGACGATCTCCTCGACATGCCGGGTGCGCGACGCGCCTTCCAGCCCGGCACGCAGCAGGGCCACGACCTCGCCGGCCGCGCGGCCGCGCTGGCAGGCGTCTTCGTAGAGGATGACCTCGTCGAAGGCGCCGCCGAGGATCTCGGTCTGCACGCGGATGTCCTCGTCGCGGCGGTCACCAGCGCCGCTGATGACGACGCTGCGGGTCTTGGCCGGCAATGCCGCGACGGCACCGACCAGGGCCTTCATCGCGTCGCCGTTGTGGCCGTAGTCGGCGATGACGGTGGCGCCGCGGTAGTCCATGACGTTGAAGCGGCCCGGCGCGTTGTCGGCGTCATTGGCGAAGCTGGCCACGCCGCGGCGGATGGTGTCCCAGTCCAGGCCCACGGCCCAGGCCGCGGCCACCGAAGCCATCGCGTTCTCGACCTGGAAGCCGATGAGGCCGCCACGCGTGATGGGGATGTCGCGCAGCGGGATGCTCTCGCGCCAGACGCCCTGGGCCGCAATGAGCTGGTCGCCGTCCACATAGACGCAGCGCTTGCCCTGGGCGCGGTGGGTTGCCATCAGCGGGTGGTGGCGGTCGGCGGCGAAATAGATGACCTGGCCGGGGCAGACCGAGCTCATGCTGGCCGTCAGCGGGTCGGTGGCGTTCAGCACCGCGTAGCCGTTGGGCGCGACGTTCTGCACGATGACGCGCTTGACCAGCACCAGGTCTTCCGCCGTGTGCAGGAAGTTCATGCCGAGGTGGTCGCCCGCGCCGACGTTGGTGACCACGGCGACCTGGCAGCGGTCGAAGCCCAGGCCTTCACGCAGGATGCCGCCGCGGGCGGTCTCCAGCACGGCGGCCTCCACGTCCGGGTGCATCAGCACATTGCGGGCGCTTTTGGGGCCGGAGCAGTCGCCGCTGTCGATCTGGCGGCCATCGACATACACGCCGTCGGTGTTGGTCATGCCGACCTTGAGGCCGCAGCTGGCAAACAAGTGCGCGATCAGCCGCGTGACGGTGGTCTTGCCATTCGTGCCGGTGACGGCGACGACGGGGATGCGCCCGTCCTCGGCCATGCCGCCCGATTTGTTGCCGGTGCCGAACAGATGGCCGACGATGCCCTCGCCGACATTGCGGCCCTTGCCATAGCTGGGGCTCAGGTGCATGCGCAGGCCCGGTGCCGCGTTGACCTCGACGATGCCGCCGTTGATCTCTTCGAGCGGCCGCAGCACGCTCTCGGCGACGACGTCGACGCCGCAGACGTGCAGGCCGACGACCTGGGCCGCGGCAATAGCGCGTGCAGCCACCTCCGGGTGGACGTCGTCCGTCACGTCCGTGGCGGTGCCGCCGGTGGACAGGTTGGCGTTGTTGCGCAGGATGACGCGCTGACCCTTGTCGGGCACCGACTCCGGCGCCAGGCCCTGCTGGGTCAGGCGCGCGACGGCGATGTCGTCGAAGCGGATCTTGGTCAGCGACGTCGCGTGGCCGTCACCGCGGCGCGGGTCGGAATTGACCTTGTCGACCAACTGCTTGACCGTGTGCACGCCGTCGCCGATGACGTGCGGCGGATCGCGTCGCGCCGCGGCGATCAGCTTGTCGCCGATGACGAGCAGCCGGTAGTCGGAGCCAGGCAGGAACTTCTCGACCATGACGGGGCCGATCTCGTCGGCCGCCTTGTAGGCAGCCTCAAGCCCCAGGCGTGTCGTCACGTTGACGGTCACGCCCTTGCCCTGGTTGCCGTCCTGCGGCTTGACGACGACGGGCAGGCCGATCTCCTGGGCCACGGCCCAGGCATCGTCCACCGAGTCGACCGGCCGGCCGATGGGCACCGGCACGCCGGCGGCCTGCAGCAACCGCTTGCACAGGTCCTTGTCCTGGGCGATGGACTCGCTGACCGCGCTGGTGGCGTCGACCTCGGCGGCCCAGATGCGGCGCTGCTTGGCGCCCCAGCCGAACTGCACCAGGCTGCCTTGCGTGAGGCGGCGGTAGGGAATGCCGCGCGCCAGGGCCGCATTGACGATGGAGCCGGTGGAGGGGCCGAGGCGGATGTCCTCGTCGAGCTCGCGCAACCGGGCCAGCGTCGCGTCGGCATCGAACTCGCCACCGTTCAGCGCAGCGAGCACGAGCTTGAGCGCCTGCTCGAAGGCCAGCCGGCCGACGTCTTCCTCGCTGTACTCGATGACGATCTGGTAGGTGCCGGCCTCGGGCGTGACATGGGTCTGGCTGAAAGTCACCGGGCAGCCGGCCTGGGCCTGCAGGGCCAGCGTGGCCTGCTCGAGCACCTGGGCCAGCGAGGCGTCTCTGCGCAGCTCGCCGACTGAGGGAAAGAGCTGGCGCAACCGCGGCTCGAAGCCGGGCAGGCGCTCGAGCGAGCGCTCGGACTCGTTGCAATGCACGACGGCTTCGATGGCCGTGTGGCGGCTCCACATGTTCGGGCCGCGCAGCGCGCGGGTGCGGGAAACGTCCATGAGTCGTGTTCTTTTCAGGCGAGGTGCAGGTTGGGCACGAAGGTGTCGAGCCCGGCGGCGATCAGCTCGGGCGAGATGCCCAGGGCCCAGGCGGCGGCGACGGCGGCAAGTAGCGTCGAGGCATCGATGGCCTGGTCGCCAAAGCGGCGCAGCAGGGCCTCGATGTTGGCGCCCGGCGTCTCGGCCGGGCCATGGGCCAGTACGGCGGCGCCGCCGCGCAGGAAGACGGCGCGTCCACCGCGGTCGCGGTGGTGCTGCAGGGCCTCGAGGCTGCCGTCCTCCGCGTAGAAGACGACCTCGCCGTCGCTCAGCTCGGCCATGTCCACCAGGCGCGGGTGGGCGGCATTGAGCACGCTGGCGCCGTCGCTGAGCACGACGTCGATCTGGGTGCGCAGCACCTTGTAGAGCTGGTCGATGTCCTGCACGTCGAACTCCGCCAGCGCGGCGATGCCGTCCAGATCGGTGACGACGCCGACGGCGGCGCGGTCATAGGCCAGGCCATCGCGCAGGATGGAGGCAGCATCGTTCTCGATGACGACGGCGTTGACGCCGCGGTTCATCAGGAGGCGGTGAGCGGCGTCCCAGCGGGCGCTGTCGCGCTTCTCGACGCGGCGCGTGCCCAGGAAGAGGCCGTCACGGCAGGCCAGGCCGACATGGCGGCCGTTCAGGTGCAGCAGCCAGGCGACCAGGCGCGTGATCTGGCGCCCGCCGCGCGAGCCAGCCACGCCGACGATGGGGATGCGGCCGGTCTCGTCCTCGGCGAAGAGGTGGTCGATGATGGCCTGGCCGACGGGCTGCGGCGCGCCTCCGGCGGGCTTGAGGTGCATCAGCAGACCCGGGCCGGCGTTCACTTCGACGATGGCGCCGCCGGTCTCGGACAGCGGCTTGGAGATGTCCTCGGTGACGAGGTCGACGCCGGCGATGTCCAGGCCCACGGTGCGGGCGGCGAGCGACACGGCATGCGCCACCTCGGGGTGGACCTCGGGCGTGCAGTCGATGGACACGTTGCCATTGCGCTGGATCAGCACGGCCTTGCCGGCCGCGGGCACGGCCTCGGGCGACATGCCCTGGCGTTGCAGGTCCAGCAGCAGGGCGGTGTCTTCGTGCACGCGGATGCGGTTGAGCGGGAAGTCCTCGCTCAGGCCGCGGCGCGGATCGGTGTTGATCTGGCTTTCGACCAGTTGCTCCACGGTCTGGCGGCCGTCGCCGTGCACCCAGGCGGCTTCGCCGCGCGCGGCCGCCACCACCTGGCCGCCCACGACGAGCACGCGGTGCTCATTGCCGGGGATGTAGCGCTCCACGAGCACCGAGGAGCCGTGGCGGGCCGCCAGCGCGAAGGCGGCCTCGCAGTCGGCCTCGGTCGCGATGTCCAGGGAGACGCCGCGGCCATGGTTGCCGTCGCTGGGCTTGACGACAACGGGCAGGCCGGTGTCCTGTGCCACCGTCCAGGCCTCGGCGGCGGTCTTGACCTCCTGGCCTTCCGGCACGGGCACGCCCACGGCCTTCAGCAGCGTCTTGGTCAGGTCCTTGTCGCTGGCGATGCCTTCGGCAATGGCGCTGGTCATGTCGGTCTCGGCCGTCCAGATGCGGCGCTGGCGCGCGCCGTGGCCGAGCTGCACCAGGTTGCCGTCGTTCAGGCGGATGTGGGGGATGCGGCGGTCCGTGGCCGCGGCGACGATGGCCGCCGTGGAGGGGCCCAGGTAGCAGTCGTCCAGCTTGTCGCGCACGCGGGCCACCGCGGCGGGCGCGTCGAAGGGCTGGTCGTTGATGACGGCCATGATCAAGGCATGACCCTCGGCCAGGGCCGCGCGGGCGACCTGCTCGTCACGCGCCCGGAACACCATGCGGTAGACGCCGCGCTGGCTGGTGGAGCGGGTCTGGCCGAAGCCGGTCGGCATGCCGGCCAGGTTGAGCAGCTCGATGACGATGTGCTCCAGCACATGGCCGCACCAGGTGCCTTCGGTCAGCCGTTCCAGGAAACCGCCGCGCTCACCGACGCCGCAGTGGTGCTCGACGAGGTTGGGCAGGGCGGCCGTCAACCGCTCGTTGAAGCCCGGCAACACATGGCTGGGGTGGTCTTCCAGCTCGCCGAGGTCCAGCCAGACCTCCAGCACCGGCCGGTAGGTCCACATATTGGGCCCGCGCAGGTAATTGATGCGCAGCAGGCGGATGTCGTTCTTCTGGCTCATGGAGCGTATCGAGTAAGGGGTTGTGCGCGGTGCAATCGCGTGGAATTGTGCGCTGAACTCATGGCGGAGAATCGCCGCAGCCCGTAAGAGCCAACAACAACATGCAAGACCTTCCTCCCGCTGCAGTGCTTCATCCCCAAACAGCCGTCCTTCAGGGGCGGCTCATGGCTGGCGAGAACGTGGTGGCCCTGCTGGAGGTTGACCTGGATGCCCAGGGCCACTTCGCGCAAGGGCTGATCGCGCTGACGAATTCACGCCTGCTGGCCCTCGATCCCACCAGCGCCAGCTGGGTCGAACACACGCTGGTGCCGGGCTTGAGCCTCAAGCTCAGTGACCATGGCGGCCTGGCCTTCATGGAGCTGTTTGACGCCGACCGGCGCCTGGCGCGCTGGCGCTTCACGCTGGCCTGCAATCCGGCGGCGGTGCGCTTTGCCGACGCCTTCGGCCGCGAGGTGCAGCGCCTTTCGGGCCATGTCGTGCTCGAAGAGGCCGATGACGGCGAGGACTCGACCTTCGATTTCGGCGAGGCCAGCAAACCGCCGAGCACCTGGGTGCTGCTGCGGCTGTGGCGCTTTGCGCGGCCCTACCGGGGCCAGCTCTTGCTGGGCTTCTCGCTCATGCTCGGCTCGATTGGCGCAACCCTGGTGGCGCCTTACCTGAGCATGCCGCTGATGGACAGGGTGCTGATCCCGTTCCAGAACGGCCAGTCGATCGACACCAGGCTGGTCGGGTCGCTGCTGGGCGGCCTGCTGGGTGCGGCGTTGTTCTCGTGGTTGCTGGGCTGGGCCAAGACCTATCTGCTGGCGCTGGTGTCCGAGCGCATTGCCGCCGATCTGCGCACGGCGACCTTCGACCATCTGCTCGGCCTGTCGCTCGAGTACTTCGGCAACAAGCGCACCGGCGACCTGATGGCGCGCATCGGCTCCGAGACCGACCGTATCAGCGTGTTCCTGAGCCTGCACGCGCTGGACTTCATCACCGATGTGCTGATGCTGCTGATGATCTCGGCGATCCTGTTCAACATCCACCCGGGCCTGGCGCTGGCCACCCTGGTGCCCTTGCCCTTCATCGCCTGGATGATTCATCTGGTGCGAGACCGGCTGCGCACCGGCTTCGAGAAGATCGACCGCGTCTGGGGCGAGGTCACCAACATCCTGGCCGACACCATCCCGGGCATCCGCGTCGTCAAGGCCTTTGCCCAGGAGAGGCGCGAGGCGCAACGCTTTCGGGAGGCCAACGCCAAGAACCTGGTCGTGAACGACCGCCTCAACAAGACCTGGAGCCTGTTCGGCCCCACGGTCTCGCTGCTGACCGAGATGGGCCTGCTCGTCGTCTGGGGTGTCGGCATCTGGCTGATCTCGCACCAGAGCATCACGGTCGGCACGCTGACAGCCTTCCTGGCCTACATCGGCCGCTTCTATGGCCGGCTGGATTCGATGAGCCGCATCGTCTCGGTCACGCAGAAGGCCGCGGCGGGCTCCAAGCGCATCTTCGACATCCTGGACCACGTCTCCAACGTGCCCGACCCGGTCAACCCCCAGCCCTTCGAGAACGTGACCGGCGCGATTTCGATGCAGGGCCTGGACTTCCGCTACGGTTCGCGCTCGGTCATCCGCAACCTGAACCTCGACATCCGCCCCGGCGAGATGGTCGGCCTCGTGGGCCACAGCGGCTCGGGCAAGAGCACGCTCGTCAACCTGATCTGCCGCTTCTATGACGTGACCGAGGGCGCCATCAAGGTCGATGGCGTGGACCTGCGGCGCATCAGGGTGACCGACTACCGCCGCCACATCGGCCTCGTGCTGCAGGAGCCCTTCCTGTTCTTCGGCACCATCGCCGAGAACATCGCCTACGGCAAGCCGGAGGCCACGCGCGACGAGATCGTCGCAGCCGCGCGCGCCGCGCATGCTCACGAGTTCATCCTGCGGTTGCCGCATGGCTATGACAGCCTCGTCGGCGAGCGCGGCCAGGGCCTGTCAGGCGGCGAGCGCCAGCGCATCTCCATCGCCCGGGCGCTGCTGATCGATCCGGCCATCCTCATCCTCGACGAAGCGACCTCAGCCGTGGACACCGAGACCGAGAAGGAGATCCAGCGCGCGCTGGACAACCTCGTCAAGGGCCGCACCACCATCGCCATCGCCCACCGTCTGTCCACGCTGCGCAAGGCCGACCGCCTCGTTGTCATGGACCGCGGCGAGATCGTCGAGCTGGGCCCGCACGACGAACTGATCGCCCGCCAGGGCCACTATTGGCGCCTCTGGGAAGCTCAGGTCCGCCGCGTGGACCAGGAAGACCTGGAGGAACATGCCGTGACCCCCAACCCCAGCGCCCACACCACCGATGCTTGATACCGCCCTGCACGACCGTGACCGCGAGCTGGATGCCGCCAGCGCGGAACACGGCTTCGACCCCGCCGTTCCCCTGCAGATTGGCGGGCGCTACAGCCCGCTGGTGCGTGACGGCCGAACCCTCTACCTGAGTGGCCAGATCCCGCGCATCGGTGACCATGTTGCCGTGGCCGGCGTCGTCGGCGCTGAGGTCAGCCTGGAGCGCGCCAAGCGTGCCGCGGCCATCTGCGTGCTGCGAGCGCTGACCTTGCTGCGCCAGGAGCTCGGCAGCCTGGATCGGCTGCAGGCCGTGGTCAGGATGACCGTCTTCGTGCATTGCGACGCCGGCTTCACCCAGCACAGCGAAGTGGCCGACGGTGCCTCCGACCTGGTCTGGCGCGTGCTGGGCACGGCTGGTGCCCACACGCGCACCTCGGTCGGCGTGCTGCAGCTGCCCAAGAACGCGGCGGTCGAACTCGACCTGATCGCGACCTCCGCGGAGTCCTGAATGTCCACACTGCCCTTCCGCGACCTGCATCTGGACGCCCTTGGCCGGTTGCTGCTGACCGATCTGAACGGCGACAGCCATGTCGGTGTCACGCCGGTACGTGCCCACCCGATCTCGGCACCGGACGAGGGCCTGTCCCTGGTCGGCTCGCACGGCCATGAACTGGCCTGGGTGGAGCGCCTGTCGGCCCTGCCCGAGGGGCCGCGCCGGTTGCTAGAGGCCGAACTGGCCGCCCGCGAATTCCATCCGACGCTCAAGCGCCTGATTTCGGTCAACACCTTTGCCACGCCCAGCACCTGGCGCATCGAGACCGACCGCGGCGAGGTCGACTTCGTGCTCAAGAGCGAGGAAGACATCCGCCGCCTGGAAGAGGGCCGCCTGCTGATCACGTCCACCCATGGCGTGCAGTTGCAGGTGCCGGATCGCTGGGCGCTGGACAAGCATTCCAAGCGGCTGCTGGAACGCTTCCTCTGAGACAAGAAAAAGCCGCCTGCGAGAGGCGGCTCGGCGCGAGGGTGAGGGTGCTCAGCTGGGCTCGCTCATCTGCGACTGCAGATAGTTCTGCTCGCCAACGGTGGTGACGAGTTCCAGCTGGGTTTCGAGATGGTCGATGTGCTCCTCGGTGTCGTCGAGGATCTGCACGAAGATCTCGCGGGACACGTAGTCGCGCACCTGCTCGCAGTAGGCGACGGCTTCCTTCAGGTGGACGTGCGAGGCCTTTTCGATGATCAGGTCGCAGCTCATGGTCTCGACGGCGTTCTCGCCGATGTAGAGCTTGCCGAGGTCCTGCAGGTTGGGCAGGCCGTCCAGCGTCAGCACGCGCTCGATGAGCTTGTCGGCGTGCTTCATCTCCTCGATGGACTCCTCGTACTCGTGCTTGGCCATCTTCAGCAGGCCCCAATTCTTCAGCATGCGGGCGTGCAGGAAGTACTGGTTGATGGCCGTCAGCTCCAGCTTCAGCTGGGCGTTGAGGTGGGCGATGACTTGGGGGTCGCCTTTCATGGGGAGCTCCGGATCGTGAAATTAAGCCGCAGTATCCCCAGTGAAAGCCCCACGGCAAAACCGCTCTTTCTGCAAATGAGACCGATTCGCATTAGACTTCGCACCCATGATTGTTTGTGTCTGCCACCGAGTCTCTGATCGCGACATCGCGATTGCCGCCTCCAGCGGCTGCCCGGATTTCGAGGCCCTGCAGGATGACCTGCGCGTGGCCACGGCCTGCGGCGCCTGCCGGGACTGCGCCTGTGCGGTTTTCGAGGAAAGTCGTGTCGAAGGCGCCGCTCCGCGGGGACGCGGCATGGTGGTCGTCCCGATCCGACTGGCGGCATGAACTAGAATGCTCCCCGGCGCCGACATCCGGCGCCTTTTTGTTGGTCTGATTTCCTGAACGTCGTTGTGAATTCCGCAGCCGATCTGGGGCGGGCCACGCAGCACGACAACAGTAAGGAAATTCCATGAGCACCCTCCAAACCGGCACTGTCAAATGGTTTGACGACGGCAAGGGCTTCGGCTTCATCACGCCGGCCGACGGCAGCAAGGACCTGTTCGCCCACCACAGCGAAATCAAGAACAACGGCGGCTTCCGCACGTTGGCTGAAGGCGCCCAGGTCGAATTCGAAGTGAAGCAGGGCCCCAAGGGCCTGCAAGCAGCAAACATCCGTTCGCTGTAATCCCTCACGGCTTTGGCCGTTGAGTCAAGCCCGCGCCCTGCGCGGGCTTTGTGCTTTCTGGGTCCGCCGTCGACAATCCACCTCTTATGTCCGCCTTGCCCGTCACTGCCCCGAAGGCCCTGACCGCTTACCGCCCGTTCTGGGCCAAGCGTTTCGGCCCCGCACCCTTCCTGCCCATGAGCCGGGCGGAGATGGAGCAGCTCGGCTGGGATTCCTGCGACATCATCATCGTCACCGGCGACGCCTACGTCGACCACGCCAGCTTCGGCATGGCCGTCATCGGCCGCACGCTAGAGGCGCAGGGCTTTCGCGTCGGCATCATTGCCCAGCCGGACTGGAACAGCGCCGACGCCTTCAAGGCCCTGGGCAAACCCAATCTGTTCTTCGGCGTCGCGGCCGGCAACATGGATTCGATGATCAACCGCTACACGGCTGATCGAAAAATCCGCAGCGACGACGCCTACACGCCCGGTGGCGAGGGCGGCAAGCGCCCCGATCGCGCGACCCTGGTCTACACCCAACGCTGCCAGGAAGCCTTCAAGGACGTGCCCATCGTCATCGGTGGCATCGAGGCCTCGCTGCGTCGCATCGCCCACTATGACTACTGGCAGGACAAGGTCCGCCGCTCCGTCCTCGTGGACAGCAAGGCCGACCTGCTGGTCTACGGCAACGCCGAACGCGCCATCATCGAGATCGCCCACCGCCTGGCGCGCCGCGAGCCCATCGAGAGCCTGACCGATGTGCGCGGCACCGCCTTCATGCGCCGCGATGACGACCCGACGGCCGAAGGCTGGTTCGAGCTCGACTCGACCGAGGTGGACCGTCCCGGCCGCATTGACGAGCTGATCAGCCCCTACCAGATCGTCGAAGAGAACAAGGCCTGCGCGTCCAACGACGCGCCCGATGGGGCGAAGCCCATCACCATCCACAAGACCGGCCGCATCACCATGCCGCCGCGCGACCACACGGTGGTGCGCCTGCCGGCCTATGAGAAGGTCAAGAGCGACCCGGTGCTCTACGCCCACGCCAACCGCGTGCTGCACCTGGAGACCAACCCCGGCAATGCCCGCGCGTTGGTGCAGCGCCACGGCGAGCGCGACCTGTGGATCAACCCGCCGCCCATCCCGCTGACGACGCCGGAGATGGACCACGTCTTCGACCTGCCTTACGCGCGCAGCCCGCACCCGAGTTATGCGGACGAGAAGGGCGGCCACGACGGCGCGACCAAGATCCCGGCCTGGGAAATGATCCGCTTCAGCGTCAACATCATGCGCGGCTGCTTCGGCGGCTGCACCTTCTGCTCCATCACCGAGCACGAGGGCCGCATCATCCAGAGCCGCTCGGAAGACTCCGTGATCCGCGAGATCGAGGAGATGCGCGACAAGGTCAAGGGCTTCACCGGCATCGTGTCGGACCTGGGCGGCCCGACGGCCAACATGTACCGCATCGGCTGCAAGAGCCCCGAGATCGAGGCCGCCTGCCGCAAGCCCAGCTGCGTCTACCCGGGCATCTGCCCGAACCTGAACACCAGCCACGACCCGCTGATCAAGATGTACCGCCGCGCGCGTGCGCTGCCGGGCGTCAAGAAGATCCTGATCGGCTCGGGCCTGCGCTACGACCTGGCCGTGCAGTCGCCCGAGTACGTGAAGGAGCTCGTCACGCATCACGTCGGCGGGTATCTCAAGATCGCGCCCGAGCACACCGAGAACGGGCCGCTGTCCAAGATGATGAAGCCGGGCATCGGCAGCTACGACCGTTTCAAGCAGATGTTCGAAGCGGCGAGTGCCGCAGCCGGCAAGAAGCAGTACCTGATCCCTTACTTCATCGCCGCCCACCCCGGTACCAGTGACGAGGACATGATGAACCTCGCCGTCTGGCTGAAGAAGAACGGCTTTCGCGCCGACCAGGTGCAGACCTTCTATCCCAGCCCGATGGCCACGGCCACGGCCATGTACCACTCGGGCAAGAACCCGCTCAAGGGCATCAGCCGTGACGAGACGCGCGGCGAGAGCGTGGACATCGTGCGCGGCGAGCGCCGCCGCCGCCTGCACAAGGCCTTCCTGCGCTATCACGACGCCAACAACTGGCCGCTGCTGCGCGAGGCGCTCAAGGCCATGGGCCGGGCCGACCTGATCGGCAACGGCAAGCACCACCTGATCCCGACCTATCAGCCCATCACCGACGGCAGCTACGAAAGCGCGCGGCGCAAGAACTCGACCGGCGTCACACCGGCGGCCAAACCAGCAAGTGCGGCGCCGATGAAGCCGGCCACCCCGCGCAAGGGCCAGCTCTTGACCCAGCACACTGGCCTGCCGCCGCGCGTGACCGGCGCAAGTCGTAACAGCGCGCCGCGTCCGGGCAAACCCGCAAAACGTTGAGGCGATTCGCAGGACTTTTGCCCCTGCTTTTCGTGACTACAAGGCCGAGGATGCCGTACGCTTGCGGCTACTTGACGAGTAGGAGCCGCGGCCGCGCCGTGATGCCCCAGCCCCGGAGCCCTCGCCCCCATGCAAGAAACGCCCGCCGTTGACGACGACCTGCTCGAGCTGCTCGACGACCCCGAGCACGCTGAAGGCGAGCATCGCCCGCAAGACCGGCCCTGGCGCATCCTCATCGTTGACGACGACGGTGACGTCCACAAGGCCACCGAACTGGCCATGCAGGGCCTGACCGTCGAAGGCCAGCCCCTCGTCTTCCTGCACGCCTCTTCCGCCGCCCAGGCCCGCCAGTTGCTGGCCAGCGAGGACGACCTCGCCGTCGTGCTGCTCGACGTCGTCATGGAGAGCGAAGACGCCGGGCTGCAACTGGTGCGCCATATCCGCGATGAGCTGTGTCTGAACGCCCTGCGCATCGTGCTGCGCACCGGCCAGCCCGGCTATGCGCCCGAAATCGAGACGGTGCAGGCCTATGACATCAACGACTACAAGACCAAGTCGGAGCTGACCCGCACGCGGCTGTACACGGTGCTGACGGCCGCGGTGCGCTCCTACCGCCAGATCTGCGCGCTGGAGGCCAACCGCCGCGGCCTGGAGATGATCGTCGAGAGCAGCACCTCGCTGTCGCGCATGCGTGGGCTCTCCCGATTCGCCGAGGGCGTCGTCACCCAGCTCTGCGCCCTGCTCGGCATCCTGCCCGAGGGCCTGGTCTGTGCTCAGGTCAGCGGCGAAACCGGCGACGAAGTCCGCATCGTCGCGGCCGCCGGCCAGTACAGCGGCCTCATCGACCGGCCGCTGGCCCAGGTCAAGATCGCCACCGTGCGGGACCGCCTGGAGCGCTGCCTGCAGCAGGAACGCAACCTCTACGACGACGGCACGGTCCTCTATTTCGGCATGGGCAAGGGCCGCGCGATGGCAGCGCTCGTGGATGTCGGCCGCGAGCTCGACGAGCTCGACCAGCAGCTGCTGCGCGCCTTCTGCTCCAACATCTCGGTCGGCTTCGAGAACGTGGTGCTCTACAGCCAATTGCTGGACCAGGCCTACAACGACCCGCTGCTGCGCCTGCCCAACCGCAACCGTTTCGTCGAGCTGCTCGACAAGAACCTGAAGGATCCGTCCGGTGTCACGCTCGCGCTGATCGACATCGACGATTTCTCCGACATCAACGACGCCTTTGGCCACCACTTCGGCGACCAGGTGCTGCAGGCCGTCGTGCACCGCATGAGCGAGACGCTGGGCCTGAACACCGCGATGGCCCGCGTTGGCGCCGACACCTTTGGCGTGCTGGGCGAGCATGCCAAGGTCTGCCCCGAGACCGTGAACAGCGTCTTCGCCGACCCCTTCATCGTTGCCGGCGAGCGACTGCAACTGTCCGCCACCACGGGCCTCGTGCGCCTGGGTGAATCCAAGGCCGTCGGCTCCGAACTGCTGCTCGATGCCCAGATCGCGCTCAAGCGCGCCAAGCAGCAGCAGCGCGGCTCATCTCAGTACTTCTCTGCCGCCATGGGCAGCGACGCGCGCGAGCGCTTCAAGCTGCTCAAGGGCCTGCGGACCGGCTTCGAGGAAAGCCAGCTCTTCGTCGTCTACCAGCCCCAGGTCGAGCTGAGCAGCAGCCGCATCGTCGGTGCCGAGGCCCTGCTGCGCTGGAAGACGCTGGATGGTCGTTTCATCCCGCCCGACCAGTTCATTCCGCTGGCCGAGCAGAGCGGCCTCATCATTCCCATCGGCGAGTTCGTCATGCGCACCTCCTGCGCCCAGCTGAAGAAGATGCAGGCCCTGGGCCATGCCGACTTCCGCATGGCCGTCAACGTGTCCATGGCGCAGTTCCGCCACCCCGGCTTCATCGACATGCTGGGCCGCGCGCTGCAGGACTGCGGCGTCGCCGGCCAGAACATCGAGCTCGAAATCACCGAGTCCATGGCCATGGAAGACGCCGACCTCGTGCTGCGTGTGCTGGCCGACATCAAGCAGCTCGGCTTCAGCGTCGCCATCGACGACTTCGGCACCGGCTTCTCATCTTTAAGCCAGCTGCGCCAGCTGCAGGTCGACCGCCTCAAGATCGACCGCGCCTTTGTGCAGGAGGCGCAGGCCTCGTCCGCCGGCTCGACGATCGCCCAGATGGTCATCAACCTCGGCCGCGGCCTGGGCCTGACCGTCATCGCCGAAGGCATCGAGACCGAGGAGCAGCGCCAGTACCTGATCGGCCTGGGCTGCCATGAGGGTCAAGGCTGGCTGTTCGCCCGGCCCATGCCCGCGGACCAACTTGAAGTTTGGATGAACCGCTGAGACCCCTAAACTCCGCGCCGTCGATTGACGACAGCCAGGAGCGTTCATGAGTCTCGCCAAGATCCTCGTCGCCCAGGGCGGCGGTCCCACCGCCGTCATCAACCAGAGCCTCGTCGGTGTCGTGCTCGAAGCGCGGCGTCAGGCCGGTGTGGGCAAGGTTTACGGCGCCCGCCATGGCGTGCGGGGCATCGTCAACGAGGACTTCGTCGACCTGACCCAGGAGACCAGCCACAACCTCGAGCTGGTGGCCAACACGCCGGCCTCGGCGCTGGGCTCCACGCGCGACAAGCCCGATGCCGCCTATTGCCGCGAGATCTTCACGGTGCTGCAGGCGCACGGCATCACGCATTTCTTCTACATCGGCGGCAACGACTCGTCGGACACCGTGCGCATCGTCTCGGAGGAGGCGCAGGCGGCCGGCTACCCACTGCGCTGCATCCACATCCCCAAGACCATCGACAACGACCTGGTGGGCAACGACCACACGCCGGGCTATGCGTCCGCCGCGCGCTTCGTCGCCCAGGCCTTTGCCGGCGCCAACCTCGACAACGCGGCCCTGCCGGGCGTCTACGTCGGCGTCGTCATGGGCCGTCACGCCGGCTTCCTGACGGCGGCCGCGGCCCTGGGCAAGAAGTTCGAGGACGACGGCCCCCACCTCATCTACCTGCCCGAGCGCCACTTCGACAACGAGCAGTTCCTGCGCGACGTGAAGGCCACCTACGAGCGCTTCGGCCGCTGCGTCATCGCCGTCAGCGAGGGCATCCACGACGCCAGCGGCACGCCGATGCTGTCCAAGCTGGCCGGTGACCTGGAGCGCGACGCCCACGGCAATGTGCAGCTCAGCGGCACCGGCGCGCTGGCCGACCTGCTCTGCGAGGAGATCAAGACCAAGCTCGGCATCAAGCGCGTGCGCGGCGACACCTTCGGCTATCTGCAGCGCAGCTTCCTGGGCTGCGTGTCCGACGTGGACCAACGCGAGGCCCGCGAGGTCGGCGAGAAGGCCGTGCAGTACGCCTTCCACGGCGACCGCGACGGTTCGGTCGCCATCAAGCGCGTCGGCTACTACGCGGTGGACTACGAACTGTTGCCCCTCACCGCCGTCGCCGGCAAGACGCGCACGATGGAAGACGAGTTCATCAGCGCAAGTGGCACCGACGTGACCGATGCCTTCCGCCTCTACCTGCGCCCGCTGCTGGGCTCTGGCATGCCGGACGCGTTCAGGCTGAGGCCGAACCCGGTGGAGAAGGTGCTGCGGCGCGAGCCGTGAGACCGATCTCCCCGCGGCTGCTGCTGGCGATCGCGGTGGCGATGGCCGGGCCGGCGGCCGCCGCGGAGGTCACGCTGCGCTTTTTGAGCCAGGACTTTCCGCCCTACGTCGAGCGAGAGGGGCAGCAGGCCCGTGGCCCGTTCGTTCGGCTGGTGATGGAGGGTTGTGCGCGCCTGGGCTGGAAATGCTCGGTCGAAGTCCTGCCTTGGCGTCGCGCCCAGGCCGCTGTCGAGCGCGGCGAGGCCGAGGGCATCTTCCCCCTGCTGGACACCCCGCAGCGCCGCCAGATCTACCACCTGAGCCAGCCCGTCGTGGGGGTCCAGATGGTCTTCTTCACACGCGTCGAGCAGGACTTCTTCTACCGTGATCCGGCCAGCCTGGGCACCCAGAGGATCATCGGTGTGTTCGGGCCGTCCGGGACGGCGACCGTGCTCCAGGACATCGTCGCCGCCAACCCCAACACCATGGTCGTCGAGCCCGACAACACGACGGTGCTGCGCAAGCTGCTGGCCGGTCGTTACGGCGAAGACGGCGTCGCCCTGATCAACCGCGACGTGGCCTGGCATCTGGCAGACCGCTCGCACCTGACGGGGCTGCGGGAGGCGGGCGTCGCCCATACGGACACCTATCGCATCGGCCTCGTGCGCAAGCGGGTCAGCGCCGCGCAGGCAAATGCCTTCATGGACATGCTGGCCGAGATGTGTACTTCGCCAGCGGCGGCCCTGCTGCTCGCGCCCGAACTGGTGCCGAGTGCGGCCTGCGGCGCCGTGCCGGCCAAAGCGGCGCGCTGAATGCCCTCACGGCTTGGGCTTGATCAGCTTCGGATGCCACTCGTTCACGGCCAGCAGCGCTGCCGAGCCGAAGTGCTTGTGCAGCTCGGCCACCATCTCGCCGCTGGCGATGACGGGGTCGGTCTCCACGGCCTTGCGGGCGACGTCCATGTCCGACGTCGCGAAGATGAAGAGGCCGCGCCAGCCGTCTACGCCGTCGAAGGGGCCTGCGTAGACGAGCAGGCCTTCCTTGGCCAGGCGGGTCATGTTGGCAAAGTGGCCCTTGAACATCTCGTCGCGCGCCGGGCCGGCGGGCATGGGCTTGGGGCCGGTCTTCAGCAGCACGAAGGTGTACGAACGCAGGCCCTGGTCGTTGGCACCCCAGGCCTGGGCCTTGGCGGCGTCGTAGATGGGCGCCTCCTGGGCCTGGACGGGCAGGGCGCAGAGCAGGGTGAGAGCGCAGGCGGCAAGCAGTTCAAACAGTTTCATGGTGGTGGTGGCGCGTCAGTCGGGGTGCGAGGATTGAACCGCACCCCAGCTTCAGCAAGACCGCGATGAAAACCCTTGGTTTCGCCAAACCCACCCCACCCGGCTGGCCGCGCCTGTCGTCGGCCCTGTACTGCGAGAACGCCCGCGAAGCCGTCGCCTGGTATTGCCAAGCCTTCGGTTTCGAGGTCGAGATCGTCGTCGACGCGCCGGACGGCAGCGTCATGCACAGCGAGATCCGCTATGGCGAAGCCATCGTCATGGTGGCCGAGGGCAGCGCCGAGCGCGAGGCGCGCTTTGGCGTGGCGGGGCGCTCCCCCAAGGCCGTCGACGGCGTCAACACGCAGACGCTGTTCCTCTATGTCGACGACGTCGATGCACATTGCGCCCAGGCCCGCGCGGCCGGCGCCAACGTGACCTACGAGCTGACCGACAACGACTACGGTGCGGAGTACTGGACCGACCGCAGCTATGGCTGCCTCGACCCGGACGGCCATCTGTGGTGGTTCAGCCAGCGGCTGCGCAACCCGCCTGTCTGACCCCCTGCCGAAAGACACTTGCTGCCTTCATGGCGGTCTTCTACATTTGTAGTACGACAACTGTAGAAGATCGTGATGGATGAGGACACCGGCAGTGGGGACGTGTCGCTGAGCGAGCTGCAGCTCAGCCTGATGCGCGTGCTTTGGGCGCGTGGCGAGGCCAGTACGGCCGATGTGGCGGAAGCGCTGCGCGGCGAGCGTGATCTCGCGCACACGACGGTGGCGACGCTGCTGACGCGCCTTGAAAAGCGCGGCCTGCTCAGCAGCCGCCGCGAAGGCCGTGCGCTGCTCTATCAGCCCCTCGTGACGCAGGCCGACGTGCAGCGCTCCATGGTGGGCAGCCTGGTCGACAGCCTGTTCGCCGGCCGCGCCAGCGCCCTCGTCAGCCACCTGCTGGACGCCCGCGGCGTCGATGCCGGCGAACTGGCCGAGCTGCAGGCGCTGCTGAAACAACGCAAGGGAGAGACGCGATGACCGATGTGCTGCTGACCTGGCTGTGCAGCTACCTGCTGCACAGCAGCCTGTTGATCGGCGCGCTGTGGGCGGCCGAGCGCGCCGGCGTGCTGGCCCGCCTGGCCCTGTCGACGCAGGAGACGCTGTGGCGCCTGGCCTTGCTGGGCGGCCTCGTCAGCGCCAGCCTGCCGCTGCTGCCCACGTTGCCTCAGACCGCGCCGGCCGATGTCGTGCGGCCCGCCGTCGTCGTGCAGGAGGCCGCGCCGGTGCCCGCCGATGTTCGGCTCATCGTCGTCGAGGCGCCCGCCGCCGCGCGGCCCAGCGCTCAGCTCGGCGCCTTGCCCATCACGACGCCGCTGGCGCCGCAGGCCCATGACGTCGCCATCGGCTTCATGGCGCTGTGGCTGGCGGGTGCCGTGTTGATGCTGCTGGGCCTGGCCCTGCAGTGGGCCTGGCTGCGCCGCACCGTGCGCTGCCTGCCCGAGTTGGCTGACGCGCGTTGGCGAACCCTGGCCGTGCGCCTCGCTGCCGACATGCGCCTGCCCCTGCCCTCATTGCGCCATGCACGCGCCAACTGGGCCAGCCCGCTGCTGGCGCCGGGCCGGGTGCTCTGCCTGCCGGCCTGGTGCCTGGACCTGCCGGACGACGAAGCTCGTGCCGTGCTCGGCCATGAACTGGCTCATCTGCGCCGCCGCGACCCCGCCTGGCGCCTGCTTGCCGCCGTCATGAAGACCCTGCTGTGGCCGCAGGTGCTGAACCGCGTCGCGCTGCAGCGCCTGGACCTGCTGGCCGAGCTGGCCTGCGATGCTGCGGCCGCTGCACCGACCGGCCAGCGCCTGGCCCTGGCGCAAAGCCTGCTGCGCTGCGCTGAGGCACTGAAGGCCCAGGGAGGCGGCCACGGCCCCGCCCTGGCCTGCGGTGCCGCCAGCGCGGGCTCGCCCTTGTTCGCCCGTGTGCGCCGCCTGCTCAAGGCCGAGGTCGAGGGTGAGGACGCTCCGCGCGAGCGCCGCGGCCTGCGCCTGGGACTGGTGGGCGCCATGGTGATCGCCCTGGTCGCGCTGCCGGCGGTCGTCGTCAGCCACACCGATGGACGCAGTCTTCTGGATCGCTTCGACCTTGGTGGCCTGAGCGACGGCATGTCCTTCTCGGTGCGCGGCACGCGCATCTACAGCCGCTATCCCGGCGGCAGCTTCTCCGTGACGCTGGACGGCAAGGCGGTGTTCAACGACGCCGAGGATGAAGTGCAGACGCTGACGGGCACCCTGACCGTGAAGGAGCGCGAGGGCGGGCTGACGCGCGAGATGGTGCTGAAGTCCATGGGCGAGGGTCGCATCGAGCGTGAGTACCGGGTCGGCAACGAGAGCCTGCCTTTGGATCAGGCCGGTCGCCAGTGGTGGGCCAAGGCCGTGCAGCGCATGGCCGAGGACCTGACCGACCCGCAGGTGCGTGCCCGCAAGCTGTTCGCCAAGGGCGGTGTCGATGCGGTGCTTACCGACATCGAGCGTGCCCGGGAGGACTTCCAGCGCCGCCGCCGCATCGAGGCCGCGCTGCAACTCGACGCGCCGCTGCCCGCGGTGGCGTTGGACCGCCTGATCACCGCCTCCACGACCCTGCAAGGTGCCTTCGAGCGTCGCGAGGCCTTGAGCGCCATTGCCCGCCAGCCGCTGAACGAACCCCAGCAGCTGGCCTGGCTGGCCGCCGTGGCCGGCATCGACAGCGACTTCGAGCGCCGTGAGGCCCTGGGGGCGCTGGCGCCCAAGCTGCTCGACAGCCCTGCCGTGCTCGCGGCCTGGACCGAGGCGCTGGGCCGTATCGGCGGCGACTTCGAGCTGCGCACGGCCATCGACAACCAGGTGTCGGCGACGCCCCAACCCGCCGTGCTCGCGGCCGCCGTGCAGGCGGCGGCGCGCATCCAGAGTGATTTCGAGAAGCGCGAGGCCCTCGGCGCCGTCGCGCAACGCATGCAGGGCGACGAGGCCGAGCTGGTCGACGCCTATGCCCGTGCAGCCGGCGGCATCTCGGGCGGCTTCGAACGGCGCGAGGCCTTGAACCGCCTGCTGGACCGGCCCAAGCTGGCGGCCGCAGGCCTGGAGCGCGTGCTGGCCAGCGCCGAGAGCATGGAAGGCGGCTTCGAGCGCCTGCAGGTGTTGCTGCGCGTGGCCGAGAAGCTGGGCCAGGCCAAGCCGGTCGATGCCGGTCTCGTTGAGCGCGTGCGCCGCGCCGGGCGCGGCCTGGGTGACCACGAGCGCGGTCAGATCGAGAACGCGCTGGACCGGCTGGGCTGACGCCGCAAGGCGCGGCGGGCTTAACTCGCTCGTTTCGCGAGCACGGCGCGCGCCACGCGCGACACCGGCGGGCGGCCCAGCACGTTGGAGATGTAGGCGCCGGCGTCCACGAGCTTGTCGAGGTCGATGCCGGTTTCAATGCCGAGACCATTGAGCAGGAACACCACGTCCTCGGTGGCGACATTGCCGGTCGCGCCCTTGGCATAGGGGCAGCCGCCCAGGCCGGCCACGCTGGCGTGGAAGCTGTGGAGCCCCAGTTCCATGCTCGCGTAGACATTGCTCAGCGCCTGGCCATAGGTGTCGTGGAAGTGCCCCGACACTTCGGCGAGCGGGAAGTGCTTCAGCGCCCGCTCCATGGCCGCCTGCACCTTGCGCGGCGTGCCGACGCCGATGGTGTCGGCGATGTCGATCGCGTCCACGCCCAGCTCGCGCAGCGGCTTCACGACGCGCTCGACCTGGTCGGCGGTGATTTCACCTTCGTAAGGGCAGCCGAGCGAGCAGGACAGCGCGGCGCGCACCTTGATGCCGGCGGCGTGTGCGCCTGCTATGACCGGCGCAAAGCGCTCCAGGCTTTCGGCGATGGAGCAGTTGATGTTCTTCTGCGTGAAGGCTTCGCTCGCGGCCGTGAAAACGAGGACCTCGTCGGGCCTGGATGCCAGCGCCGGCTCCAGCCCCTTCAGGTTGGGCACGAGCACCGAGTAGCGCACCCCGGTGCGGCGCTCGATGGCCGCCATCACGGCGGCGTTGTCGCCCATCTGCGGCACCCACTTCGGGCTGACGAAGCTGGTGACCTCGATCTCCTTGAGCCCCGCGTCCTGCAGCATCGCCACGAGCTGTGCCTTGTGCTCGGTGGCGACGTTCTCCTTCTCGTTCTGCAGCCCGTCGCGCGGGCCGACGTCGAGGATCTTGACGTGGGTGGGCAGGGCCATGGCTCAAGCCTCCAGTTTCAGCAGTTCGGCGCCGTCGCCGACTTGGTCGCCAATGCTGAACAGCAGCTCCGCCACCTTGCCATCACGCGGCGACGAGATGGTGTGCTCCATCTTCATGGCCTCCATGACGGCCAGCGGTTGGCCCTTGGTGACGGTGTCGCCGGCCTGGGCGAGGAAGGCGATCAGTTTGCCGGGCATGGGTGCCGTGAGGCGGCCGCCTTCGCTGGGCGAATCCCCGGCGTGGGCGATGAGGTCGACCTCGGTCAGCACGGCGGAACCGTTCGCGGCGAAGACGGCGACGCGTTCGCCCTGGGCGTAGGTCTTCACGCGGAGGCGATCGGCGCCGAGGAAGAGTTCATGTGTTTCGGTGTCGGCGGACTGAACCGCGAATTCGATGGCTTCGCTCTCGACCGTCAGCGTCATGCCGCCGCGGTGGTGGCGGGACAGCAGAACCTCGTGATGCACGCCGCCGGCCTCCAGATCGAAGCGCCGTGTCGCCGAGCCGAAGAGACGCCAGCCATCGCGGGCGCTCCACGGGTCGTTGCTTTGCCGCGTGCCCTCGACAGCCAGCGTGTGCGCGATGACCGCAGCCGCGCTGACTCGCAGCGGCAGGCCGGGCTGGTCGAACAGCACCGCCTTCTCGCGCTCGATCAGGCCGGTGTCGAGATCGGCCTTCGAGAACGACGCCGTGGCCGCGCAGCGGCGCAGGAAGGCGACGTTGGTCTGCAGGCCGACGATGTGGGTATCGCGCAGGGCCAGGTCCAGTCGGGCCAGCGCCTGCGCGCGGTCCTCGCCCCAGACGATGAGCTTGGCGATCATCGAGTCGTAGAAGGGGCTGATCGCATCACCTTCGCGCACGCCGGCGTCGATGCGCACGTTGCCTCGCTGGAAAGCCACATGCTCGGGCCAGCGTGCCACGTCCAGCCTGCCCGTGGCGGGCAGGAAACCGGCGTCCGGGTTCTCGGCGCAGATGCGCGCTTCGATGGCATGGCCGTGCATGCGCAGCTCGTGTTGCTTCAGCGGCAGGGGCTCGCCCGAGGCCACGCGCAATTGCCACTCGACCAGATCCTGGCCCGTGATCGCTTCCGTCACCGGATGCTCGACCTGCAGCCGTGTGTTCATCTCCATGAAATAGAAGCGGCCGTCCTGCTCGGCGATGAACTCCACGGTGCCGGCACCGACATAGCCGACGGCCTTCGCAGCGGCCACGGCAGCCTCGCCCATCTGCGCGCGGCGCTCGGGTGTCATGCCGGGCGCGGGCGCTTCCTCCAGCACCTTCTGATGGCGGCGCTGCACGGAGCAGTCGCGCTCGAAGAGATACACGCAGTCGCCGTGCGAGTCGCCGAAGACCTGGATCTCGATGTGGCGGGGCTTTTGCACATAGCGCTCGATCAGCACCGCGTCGTCGCCAAAGCTGTTGATGGCCTCGCGCTTGCACGAGGCCAGCGCCGCGTCGAACTCGTCGGCGTTGTAGACCGCGCGCATGCCCTTGCCGCCGCCGCCGGCGCTGGCCTTGATGAGCACCGGGTAACCGATGCGGCCGGCTTCGCGCTTGAGCAGCACGGGGTCCTGGTCGGCGCCGTGGTAGCCCGGCACCAGCGGCACGTTGGCCGCTTCCATCAAGCGCTTGGACTCGGCCTTCAGGCCCATCGCGAGGATGGCGCTGGGCGGCGGGCCGATGAAGACGAGGCCCGCATCGGCGCAGGCCTGGGCAAAGGCTTCGTTCTCGCTCAGGAAGCCATAGCCGGGGTGCACCGCTTGGGCGCCCGTGGCCTTGGCGGCTGCGAGGATGCGCTGCCACTGCAGATAGGAGTCGCGCGGCGCCGGGCCGCCGATGTGGACGGCTTCGTCGCAGGCCTGCACGTGCCGTGCGTCGCGGTCAGCGTCTGAGTAGACGGCCACGGTTTGAATGCCGAGGCGCTTGGCCGTGGCCGCAACTCGACAGGCGATCTCGCCGCGGTTGGCGATCAGGATTTTCTTGAACATCTCTTCTTGTCTCCGGTCTCGTGAACCTTCTACACGGTTGTTCAGGCGGGGCCAGGATCACTGGCGCTGAGGCAAGGTAAACAGGCGAGGGCGGTCAGCCCGGCTTGTTACCTTCCTGCAGCCGCTTGCGGCGGGCCTCGTAATCGTCATAGGCCGGTGCGTTGCGCTTCTCGCAGGCGCGACGGTCTTGCGCGTTGCCATTGCCGGCGCACTGGGTCTGCGCGATGTCCTGCACCTGGTCGTAGACAAAGGCGCAGCCGGACAGCGCGAGGACGGCAATCAGCAGGAGGGCTTGCTTCATGTCAGTGCGTGCAGACCTGTACCTTGGCCGCGGCGTCCGACGGCGTCAGCTCGGCCTCAGTCGAGCAGCGCATGCCCAGCCGCTCCAGCAGCGCCCGGTCCTTCTCGGCCTGCGGGTTGCTGGTCGTCAGCAGCTTGTCGCCGTAGAACATGGAGTTGGCGCCGGCCAGGAAGCACAGCGCCTGCATGGTCTCCGGCATGTCTTCGCGGCCAGCGGACAGGCGAACCATGGCGCGCGGCATCGTGATGCGGGCCACCGCAATCGTGCGGATGAACTCCAGCGGGTCCAGCGGCGCGGTGCCGGCCAGCGGCGTGCCTTCGACCTGCACGAGGTTGTTGATGGGCACGCTCTCGGGATAGGGGTCGAGGTTGGCGAGCTGGGCGATCAGGCCGGCGCGCTGGCGGCGCGTCTCGCCCATGCCGACGATGCCGCCGGAGCAGACCTTCAGGCCCTGCTGGCGCACGCGCTCCAGCGTGTCCAGGCGGTCCTGGTAGGTGCGCGTCGTGATGATCTGGCCGTAGAACTCGGGCGCGGTGTCGAGGTTGTGGTTGTAGTAGTCGAGGCCGGCGCTCTTGAGTTGCTCGGCCTGGCCGTCTTCCAGCATGCCGGCAGTCAGGCAGGTCTCCAGGCCCAGGGCCTTGACTTCGGCAATCATCTCGCCGATGGCGTCCAGGTGGCGCGGCTTGGGGCTGCGCCAGGCGGCGCCCATGCAGAAGCGCGTCGCGCCGTTCTGCTTGGCCGCGCGGGCGGCTTCCATGACCTCTTCCAGCGGGATCAGCTTCTCGGCCTTCAGGCCGGTGTCGAAGTGGGCCGACTGCGGGCAGTAGGCGCAGTCCTCCTCGCAACCGCCGGTCTTGATCGACAGCAGCGTGGACAGCTGCACCGCGTTGGCATCGAAATGCTCGCGGTGGACTTGCTGGGCGCGGAACAGCAGGTCGTTGAAGGGCAGCTCGAACAGCGCGGCGATCTCGCTCACGGTCCAGGGCTTGGCCTGGCGGCGGTCGGCGTCGGAAGTGGGGGTGAGGGTATGGATCTGGTTCATGCTGGGAGGTGTTCGAGCAGAGGTTCGAGCGACAGATGGCGTGCCATCGTGGCGTGGTCGGCGTGGGCCAGGCGCGGCACATGGCCGAGGCAGGGGGCGGCAAGGCCGCGCTGCAGAGCTTGCAGATTGTCGGTGACGTGAGGCTGACGCTCATCCACCGTGTTGGCCACCCAGGCGGCCAGCGTCAGGCCGCGTGCGCGCACCGCCTCGGCTGTCAGCAGCGCGTGGTTGATGCAGCCCAGGCGCAGGCCGACGACGAGGATGACCGGCAGGCCCAGGTCAGTGGCCAGGTCGGCCGTGTCCCACTCGTCGTTGAGCGGCACGCGAAAACCGCCCACGCCTTCGACGAGGGCGACGTCTGCGCGGAAGGCGACCGTGCGCAGCGCGTGCAGCACGGGTTCGCGGGCGATGGCCTCGTTCTCGATGCGGGCGGCGATATGGGGTGCGCAGGCGGTGCGCAGCTGCAGCGCGCCGACTTCGGCCGATGTGAGGTCCAGGTTGCCGGCGGCGCGCAGGCGCTCGACGTCGTCGTTGAGCCAGTGGCCGCCGATGAAGTCCTGCCCGGCCGAGATGGGCTTGAGCGCGGCGACGCGCCGGCCGGTCTGCGCGAAGGCGTGGGCCAGGCCGGCCGTGACGGCGGTCTTGCCGATCTCGGTGTCGGTGCCGGTGATGAAGAAACCTCTTCTCAAGGCGGTCATGCGGCCTGCTCCTGAGCCGCCGCGGCGCGCTGCAGCGCAGTCAGCAGGGCGTCCACGTCGGCAGCGGTGTGCGTGCCGCACAGCGCGATGCGCAGCCGCGCCGTGCCCGCGGCAACGGTGGGTGGGCGGATGCCGGGCACGCGCAGGCCGGCGCTCTCCAGTGCGGCGGCCAGGGCCATGACCTCGGCATTGCCGCCGACGATCAGCGGCTGGATGGGCGTGGCCGAATCGGTCAGCGACCAGCCCAGGCGCGGGTGCTGGTCGATCAGCGCCAGCAGGCCGTCGCGCAGCTGGGCTTGCAGCGCGACGAGGTTGGCGCGGCGGGCGGCGCCGAGCGGACCTTCGATGAGCTCGAAGCTGGTCAGCAGCGCATGCTCGATGGCTGGCGGCGAGGCGGTCGAGAAGATGAAGTTGCGCGCGGCCTGCAGCAGGTAGTCGACGATGGTGGCGTGGGCCGCGACGAAGGCGCCGGCGAGGCCGGCGGCCTTGCCCAGTGTGCCGACGAGGATCAGGCGTTCGCTGTGCAACCCGAAGTGCTCCAGCGAGCCGCGGCCCTTGTGGCCGAGCACGCCAAAACCATGGGCGTCATCGACGATGAGCCAGGCGTCGAACTCGTTGGCGAGGGCCAGCAGCGCCGGCAGCGGCGCCAGGTCGCCGTCCATGCTGAACACGGCGTCGGTGACGATGAGCTTGACCTTGGCGGTGCTGGCCGCCAGCAGCGCGCGCAGGCCGGCCACGTCGGCGTGGCCATAGCGCGTGACCGCGGCCTTGGCCAGGCGCGCGGCGTCGATCAGCGAGGCGTGATTCAGCTGCTCCGAGAAGATCTCGGTGTGCTCGTCGCCCAGGGCTGTCACAACGGCCAGGTTGGCCATATAGCCCGTGCAGAAGCCGATGGCTCGCGCCTGCGGGATGTGCGGTGCATACCAGCGTGCCAGCGTGTCGGTCATGGCCTCGTGCGCGGCGCTGTGGCCGCTGACCAGCGGCGAAGCGCCCGAGCCACCGCCCCACAGGCGAGCGCCTTCGGCAATCGCCTCGGCAATCGCTGGCTCGGCGGCCAGGCCGAGGTAGTCGTTGGAGCAGAACATCAGCAGCTCGCGGCCGTTGATGGTCTGGCGGGGCGCGGTGCCGTTGTCGGCGCGGCGCAGCGTGCGGGTCAGGCTCTGCGCGGCAATCGCGTGGAGCTTGGCCTGGAGGTGATCAAGCAAGGACATCGTTCAAGGTCGCCGTCACGGCCTGGGCCAAAAAGGCCGCGGTCGCGTCGTCGATCAGGTAGGGGGGCATCAGGTAGACGGTGTTGCTGATCGGGCGGATCAGCAGTTCGTGCTCGCGCGCCTTCAGGTGGAAGGCTTCCGCGAAGCGTGGTGGCGCTTGCGGCACATCGAAGGCCAGGATCATGCCGCGTTGGCGCAAATGGGTCACGCGCGGGGCCAGTGGCGCGAAAGCGCGGGTCAGCCGTTCGGCCTGGGCGCGGTTGTCGTCGAGCTGGCCGGCGTCGAAGCGGTCCAGCACCGCATTGGCCGCCGCGCAGGCCAACGGGTTGCCGGTGTAGGAATGCGAATGCAGGAAGCCGCGCGTGACGTCCTCGCTCCAGAACGCGGCGAACACGTCGTCGGTAGTCAGCACCAGCGACAGCGGCAGCGTGCCGCCCGTGATGCCTTTGCTGAGCAGGATGAAATCCGGCCATTCCGCGCCCGTCTGCTCCCACGCGAAGAAGGTGCCGGTGCGGCCGCAGCCCACGGCGATCTCGTCGGCGATCAGGTGGACGCCGAACTCGTGCGTCAGCTTGCGCAGGCCCTTCAGATAGGCCGGCGCGTACATGACCATGCCCGCCGCCCCCTGGATCAGCGGCTCGACGATGACGGCAGCTATCTGGTCATGGCGCTCGGCCAGCAACGCGCGCATGGCTTCCAAAGCCTCGGCCTCGTTGCCCAGGCGCCCATCCGGCGACGCGATGATGTGGGCGCGCATCAGCAGCGGGTCATAGGCGTCGCGGAACACCTGCACGTCGGTGACGCTGAGCGCGCCCAGCGTCTCGCCGTGATAGCTGTTCTTCAGGCAGACAAACTCGCGCTTCTCGGGCCGGCCGCGGTTCTTGAATGAGTGGAAGCTCTGCTTCAGCGCGATCTCGACGGCGCTGGCGCCATCGCTGCCGAAGAAAGCATGGCCGAGCGCGCCACCGGTGCGCGCCGACAGCCGCTCGGCCAGCCGCACGGCGGGCTCGTGGGTGCAGCCGGCCAGCATCACATGGGGCAGCGTGTCGAGCTGGGCCTTGATGGCGTCGTGAAGCGGCTTGTCGCTATGGCCGAACAGGTTGACCCACCAGGACGAGTTGGCGTCGAAATAGCGCCGGCCGTCGGTGTCGAACAGCCAGGGGCCATCGCCGCGGGCGATGGGCAGGGGCGGCACGTCGGCCAGGCGCGCCATCTGCGTGCAGGGGTGCCAGACGGCGGCGCGGCTGCGTGCGGCGAAATCGGAGGGAGAGGTCATGCGGGAGAGGGGCGGCGCACGCGCTTGAGCAGCGCGCGCAGGAACTTGAAGCACAGCCAGATCAGCGCGCCCATGACGACAAGGGCCAGGACGAGCAGCGGGAAGAAGATGAAAGGGTGCGCCCAGGCCAGCCACAGCATGGTCGGCACGGCCACATCGCCCATCAGCGACAAGCCGATGTTGGAGAACGGCTCGGGCGACGTGTTGGCGGCCGCGCGCGTGCTGGCTTTGGCCGTGTGCGCCACAGCCGCGAGGCCACCGCCGAACAGCGCTGCAACGACAGCCCAGGCCTGGCCATGGTCGCCCGCCCAGCCACTGACGAGTCCGGCCACGAGCGCCGCGCCGGCGGGGATGCGGATCAGCGTGTGCAGCGCGTCCCAGGCGCTGTCGACGAGGGGAATTTTGTCGGCCAGGAACTCGACGAATGCCAGCGCCGCGGCGCAGCTCATCACCAGTGGCGACGCCAGCACCTGCAGCCCGGGTGGCAGCGCGATCCAGCCCCAGTGCCCGGCAATGCCGACGAGCAGCACCGTCAGGTAAAGGCGCAGGCCGCTGGCCCAGCCGAGGGCGGCGGCGAGGGCGAGCAACTGGATGGCGTCGAGCTGGGGCATGCGGGTCAGGGCAGGCGCGGCCGAAAGCCCGACACTGTCGCGTTGAACAAGGCAGCGGCTCCATGGCCGGGCTGGCAGACCATGGAGAAGTTCAGCACCTTGCGGGAGGTCACGTAGCCCAGGTAGAGGTGCACGTGTTCGCTCTCCGCCTCCGCGGCGAAAGACAACTCCAGGCCAACGCCGCCCGAGTGTGGCTTGATGGCCCGATGCAGCACCTGGACTGGCCCGGCGCTGGCCTTCTGGATGGCCTCGAGGCGGCTGGCAACCACGGTCTCCGCCAGGCCCTGGGCCTTGTCGTCCGGGATCTCATAGAAATCAGCGGAGATGATGATGGCGGCGCCATCCTCGTCCGAGAAGAAGTTCAGCGTGTCGTCGTCCTGCACCGGCAACTGGCGCCAGCGGGCCGCCAGTTCCAGCAGGAACTCCGAATAGGCGTACTCATGCCGTGCCTCGGGCGCGGCCGGAACCGGCGCCGCAGACGGCGTCAGAGAGAAGGAGTACTTGAGGATGGCCATGGGCTCAGGCGCCCAACCAGGACGGCTTGGTCTTGGTCAGGAAGCTCTGCACGCCCTCGCGGCCCTCGGCGCTGGCGCGGATGTCGGCGATGCGGCGCGCCGTGTTTTCGCGCAGCTCGGGCGTGATCTCGCGGCTGGCCACGTCTTTGACGAGCTGCTTGCAGGCGCGCGCGGCGGCGGGGCCGTTGGCGGTGACGGCGGCGACGAGTTCATCGATCTTCGTGTCCAGCGCATCAGCGGCGACAACCTCGTGCACGAGGCCCAGACGCCTCGCTTCGTCAGCGGCAAAGCGCTCCGCCGTCACGAAATAGCGCCGCGAGGCCTGCTCGCCGAGTGCCTTGACGACGTAGGGGCCGATGGTGGCCGGCAGCAGGCCCAGCTTGGCCTCCGACAAGCAGAAGCCCGCCGCATCCACAGCGACGACGATGTCGGCGCAGGCGACCAGGCCCACGCCGCCGGCATAGACATCGCCCTGCACGCGCGCGATGACCGGCACGGGGCAGGAATAGATCGCCCACAGCATGTCGGCCAGCTTGGTGGCATCGGCGTGGTTCTCGTCCCAGGAGTAGCCAGCCATCGCCTTCATCCAGTTCAGGTCGGCGCCGGCGCAGAAGGCCTTGCCCTCGGCGGCCAGCACGATGGCGCGCAGGTCGGCACGCTGGCCCAGCTCGGTGAACGCAGCGGTCAACTCGGCGATCAACACCTCGTTGAAGGCGTTGCGCACCTCGGGGCGGTTCAGCGTGACGCGGGCGACATGGCCCTCGATCGTGACGGTCAGGCAGGTGTTCATGGCAATGTGCTTACGTGCGGGATTGTCCGGCCGGCCTCGCCAAGCGGCTTGCACATCAACACGGATCCATACGTCTTGCCCTGCCACTGCACGCCGCCGACGGTGGCATAGCCGCGGCGCTCGTAGCGGCGGCGTAGCGCGACGGCGGGCTCGGCGGTGTCCAGCGCGAGCCGGGCGAAACCTTGTTCGCAGGCCCAGGCCTCGGCGGCATCCATCAATCGCTCGGCGATGCCTTGGCCACGGCAGTCCGGGTGGACGGCCAGCTGCGACAGGATGGCCGTGCCAGCCGTCGTGTACAGCGGCGGCGGCGGGTCGGCGATGTAGGCCTCGCCGGCAGGCTTGGGGCCGCGCACGGCGACCGTGCCGACGAAGCGGCCGTCCCGTTCGGCGACGAAGCCATGGGCGCCGGCCAGGCGTTCACGCGTCACGTCGACGCTCTGGTCAACGGCGGTGAAGTTCCAGCCTTGGGCCGCGAGGCTGGCGTAGGACAGGTGCAGCAGCGTGGTGAGCGTTTGCATGCAGTCATTGCTGCTCAGCGGGCGGATGGTGACCATCTCGTCATCCCTTCAGCATTCGGGCTGGGTTGGGCTTGCCGCAGGCGCGGCTGAGCAGGGCCGGATCGAGCTGACGCGCGGCTTCATCGCGCGACAGCTCGTAGCGAGGCAGCAGCCGTTCAGTGGCGGGCCAGGGCGGCTGCGATGCGGCGGCCGCCCGGCAGAAGTTGTGTGCCACCTGGGCCGCGTTGGCATGTCGGCGTGCGTTGTCGGGGTGGGTGGGCCCGCCATGCGACTTCATGCCGGGAATGCGTTGACTGGCCGTGCGCCAGAGTGCCGCGCCGCGATGCACGTCGTACCCCGCCAGGCCGGCAAAGACCAGGCCGAGCGTGTCGGCGTCCAGCTCCTGGGCGCGCAGGTCTTGAGGAGTGTCTGCGTGGGGCTCGATACCAAACTGTTCACTGAGCGACAGCATCATCGCGTGCCCCTCGTCTGGGGCTTTGGCGATCTGCCGGCGCATCCTGAAGATGCCGTGACCCAACACCACGTGCGCCAGCTCATGGCCCATCGCTGCGGCGAGTTCGTCCTCAGACAGCACGGCCAGCAACTCATCGGAGATGCGGGTCATGTCGAACACCGCGAACGCGTTGCCTGCGCCGATCGGCCCCACGCTCTCGAAGGACACGGTGCAGCGGCGCTGGCCCTGCGCGTCGATTTCAGCCAGACGGCCGCACCACGGCGACGCGGCATGGCGCAGCGCGGCGTCCACGCGCCGCAGGTCTTCCTGCGTGGCGGCGTTGGCAGCAACGGTAAGGCTGACCAGCAGCGAGGTCAGCGTGGAGCGCAGGCGTGGGGTCATCACATCCGGAACACGCCGAACTTCGTCTCAGGGATGGGCGCATTCAGCGACGCCGACAGCCCCAGCGCCAGCACGCGGCGCGTGTCGGCGGGGTCGATGACGCCGTCGTCCCACAGCCGCGCCGACGCGTAGTAAGGATGACCCTGGTCCTCGTACTGCTGGCGTAGCGGTGCCTTGAAGGCTTCCTCTTCGTCGGCGCTCCAGGTGCCGCCCTTGGCCTCGACGGCGTCGCGGCGGATGGTGGACAGCACGCTGGCCGCCTGCTCGCCGCCCATCACCGAGATGCGCGCGTTCGGCCACATCCACAGGAAGCGCGGCGAGTAGGCGCGGCCACACATGCCGTAGTTGCCGGCGCCAAAGCTGCCACCGATGATGACGGTGAACTTGGGCACCTGGGCGCAGGCCACGGCCGTCACCATCTTGGCGCCGGCGCGGGCGATGCCGTCGTTCTCGTACTTGCGGCCGACCATGAAGCCGGTGATGTTCTGCAAGAAGATCAGCGGGATCTTGCGCTGGCAGCACAGCTCGATGAAGTGAGCGCCCTTGTTGGCGCTCTCGGCGAACAGGATGCCGTTGTTGGCGACGATGCCGACCGGCATGCCCTCGATGTGGGCGAAGCCGCAGACGAGCGTCGCGCCGTAGCGGGCCTTGAACTCATCGAACTCCGAGCCGTCGACGATGCGGGCAATGATCTCGCGGATGTCGAAGGGCTTGCGCGTGTCGGTGGGAATCACGCCGTGCAGCTCGGCGGGGTCGTGCGCCGGCGCCTTCGGTTCCTGCATCGCCAGTGGGCTCGCCTTGGTCCAGTTCAGCCGTGCGACGGACTGCCGTGCGATGGCCAGCGCATGCGTGTCGTTGTTGGCCAGGTGGTCGGCCACGCCCGAAAGGCGTGTGTGCACGTCGCCACCGCCCAGGTCCTCAGCCGTGACCACCTCGCCGGTGGCCGCCTTCACGAGCGGCGGGCCGCCCAGGAAGATGGTGCCCTGGTTCTTGACGATGATGGTCTCGTCGCTCATCGCCGGCACGTAGGCGCCGCCGGCCGTGCAGGAGCCCATGACGACGGCGATCTGCGGAATGCCTTCGGCGGACAGATTGGCCTGGTTGAAGAAGATCCGGCCGAAATGGTCGCGGTCGGGGAACACTTCGTCTTGATTCGGCAGGTTGGCGCCGCCGCTGTCCACCAGGTAGATGCAGGGCAGGCGGTTCTGCTGGGCGATCTCCTGCGCGCGCAGATGCTTCTTGACGGTGATGGGGTAGTAGGTGCCGCCCTTCACGGTTGCGTCATTGCAGACGACAACGCATTCCACGCCCGACACGCGGCCGATGCCAGCCACCACGCCGCCGCCGGGCGCCGCGTTGTCATACAGGTTCAGGCCCGCCAGCGGCGCCAGTTCCAGGAAGGGCGTGCCCGGGTCGAGCAGCATCTCGACGCGGTCGCGCGGCAGCAGCTTGCCGCGGGCCGTGTGCTTGGCGCGCGCGGCGTCGCCGCCGCCCTGGGCGATCTTGGCGAGCTTGGCGTTCAGGTCGTCAATGAGGCCGCGCATCGCGTCCGCATTGGCCTTGAAGTCGGCCGAGCGGGGGTTGAGCTGGGTATTGAGGACCGGCATGGTGTCTCCGCGAAGCCCATGCTCGAGTCAATGACTAAGCAGGGCTCAACTTATTGATTGACGGCCTCGTGAGCCGCGTGAGGGGCGCCAGAATAATCCAGGGTGAACACGGATGCAATGCCGACTTGAGTGTTACTCAAGAATTACGCAGAATGCGACCTCGATGACCACCGTCGCCGTCACGCCCCAGCGCAGATCCCCCGCAGGCCCCAAGGCCGAGCAGCGCGTGCGCGACATCCTGCGCGTGGGCCGCGAGGTGTTCGCCGAGCGCGGCTACGAGCGTGCGACGACGACCGAGATCGCCCAGCGCCTGGCCATCTCGGAGGCCACCGTCTTCACCTATTTCCGCGGCAAGCGCGAGCTCTGCATGCGCGTCATCCAGGACTGGTACGACGAGATCATCGCCGCCATCGAGGCCGGCCTGCCGCGCCAGGCTTCGGTGCGCGAGCAGCTGGAGTTCGTCGTGCTGACGCATCTGCGCCTGTTCCTGATCCAGGGCACGGGGCTGTGCGCGCTGGTGCTGTCGGAAGGCAGAACCAAGGGCCAGGACCTCGGCGAAGGCTTCGTCGAGCTGCAGCGGCGCTACACCGCGCCGCTGATGGAGCTGCTGGCGCGCGGCCAGGAGGCCGGCGAGGTGCGGCGCGACATCCCGCTGCGCATGCTGCGCTCGTTGGTGTTCGGGCCGATGGAGCACATGCTGTGGGAGGTGGTCATCACCGGCCGCCAGATCGACGTGGAGGCCAGCGCCCGCGATCTCGTCGCGCTGCTGTGGCCGGCCCTGCAGGCACCCGACCAGGAGCTGCAGCGGCTGCGCCGGCTGCGTGGGCAGCTGCAGGATGCGTTGGCTCAGGCCTAACGCGTCCAGGCCTGCACGAGCACCGTCTCGCAGACCTTGAACAGCAGCCAGGCCGCCATCGCCGCCAGCGTCGAGGCGATCAGCTCGGCCAGTTGCCGCAGCCCGCCGTCCTGCAGGCCCTGCCAGCCGTAGTTCGACAGCAGGGCTGCGTTTGCGCTCACCAGCCGCACCAGGTCCAGGGTCAGCAGGCCGAAGACGACAAAGCTCAGCACCATCAACCCGAAGCAGGCGAAACGGTGCCGGCGCAGCCAGCCGGTAAAGGCCGAGATCGTGAACATCGCACGCCCTCCTCGTGGTGTCGCCCATTCTCAGGTATGACTAGGATGCACCCTGCTACCAGGGAAGGGGCTCCGATGAATGCACTGAGAGTCTGGCTCGCCATGAGCTTGATGCTGGCCTGTGGGTGGGCCGTCGGGCAGACCGACGCGGCCGATGCCGACTGGCGTTACCGCATCCAGCCGGGTGACACGCTGATCACATTGACCGATGCCTGGCTGGCGCCGCCCAGGACCTGGCGCGATCTGCAGAAGCTCAACCGCGTGCCCGATCCGCTGCGGTTGATGCCCGGTTCGACCCTGCGCATGCCGGTGGCCTGGCTGAAGCGCGAGGCCAGCGTCGCCGAGGCCGTGTTCGCGCGCGGCCAGGTCACGCGCCAGCGTGGTGCGGCGAGCGAAGCACTCACCGCCGGCACGACGCTGCAAGGCGGGGACCGCATCAAGACCGGCGCTCAGTCCAGCGCCAGCCTGCGTTTCGCCGATGGCTCGCGGCTGCTGATCCCGCCCGACAGCGACATCACGCTGGACCAACTGCTGGTGCTGGGCCGCGGCGCCATCCCCGCGGTGCGCATCGGCGTGCAGCAGGGCGGTGCGGACAGCCGCGTGACGCCCAACGCACAGCGCGTGCCGTTGTACGAAGTGCGCACGCCGCATGTGAACCTGGGCGTGCGCGGCACCGAGTTCCGCGTGCAGACGGCGGGTTCGCAGAGCCGCATGCAGGTGCTGTCCGGCGCCGTGCATGCCGGTGGCCTGGGCCCCGACGTGGCGAGCGGCCAGGGCCTGCTCGCCGAGGGAGCAGCGCGCAGCGTCGCGCCGCTGCTGTCGGCGCCCGATCTGAGTGGCCTGGTGCCCGTGACGGAGCGGCTGCCGCTGCACCTGGCCTGGGTAGGCGGTCCGGCCGGCGCTGCCACCTGGCGCGTACAGCTGTACGTTGGCGGTGACTTCGACCGCCTGCTGCTGGATGACGTCGTGGGCGAGCCGGCCGTCACCTGGCCCGAGGTGCGCGAGCTGGCCGACGGCGACTACACGCTGCGCGTGCGCGCCATCGACGCGCGCGGCCAGGAGGGCGCCGCTGCCGATGCAAGCATCCGCCTGCTGGCCCGGCCTGAGCCGCCCTTCATCCAGGCGCCTGCGCCCGGTGCCGTCAGCTACGCCGGTGGCACGGCCTTCGCCTGGACGCGCAACACGGTGGCGCCAAATGTGCGCCTGCAGATCGCGCGGGATGCCGGCTTCAAGGACCTGGTTCTGCAACCCTCACCCATTGACGGCGCGAACTACGACGCCCGACTGCCCGACGGCCTCTATCACTGGCGCATCGCCTCCGTCGAAGCGGGCGGCCGTGCCGGGCCGTTCGGCGACCCGCAAACCTTCGAGATCAGGCCGCCGCCGCCCGCGCCACCGCCGGCCGAGCCGGAGGTCAGCGGCGACCAGTTGAAGCTGCGCTGGCGGGCCGACCCGGACGTCACGCGCTACGAACTGGAATGGTCCAAGACCGAGACCTTTGACGGCGCGGACGTGCAGCGCTTTGCAACGGACAAGCCCGAGCTCGCGATCCCGAAGCCATCGCCGGGCAAGTACTTCTTGCGCGCCAAGGCCTTCAACGCCGCCGGCGCGGCAAGCCCCTGGGGCCAGACGCAGATGATCGAGCAGCCCTATCCGCGCTGGCTGTGGCTGCTGCCCTTGCTGCTGATCCCCGTGCTTTGAAACGCTGGCCCTGGCTCGCCCTGCCCGGAGCACTGCTGCTCTGGGCGCTGCTGAGCCTGACCGGCGCGCAGCCGCGTATCGACCGCGCCATCGGCGACCTGTTGCTGCGTGCCGCCGCGCCCGCGGCACCGCCACCCACCAGCGTCATCGTCGACATCGACGACGCCTCGCTGCTTGTGCTGCGCCAGCCCCTGGGCGAGTGGCCCTACTCGCGCGAGGTCTATGCGCTGATGCTGGACTACCTCGGCCAGGCCGGTGCCCGCCTCGTTGTCGTCGACATCGTCTTCGCCGGCCCGCGTGAAGGCGATACACGGCTGGCGCAGACCTTGGCCGCCGGCCCGCCGACGGTGCTCGCGGCTGCCGGCCTGGCGACGCGCCAGCGCGCCGGCGTCGAACTCGCGCCAGCCAGTGCGGCCGAGCAGCGCGCGCTGACCCGCCTGGGCGCGGCCCATGCGCCAGGCCTGGACTGGGACGCGCTGACGGCCCCGGCCGATGCACTGCTGGACGCGCTCGCCGAGCCCGCCAGCCTGGGAGTCATTTCGGTGGCCCTGGACGACGACGGGCTGCTGCGCCGCCTGCCGTTGTTGCATCGCGTGCAGGGGCGCAGCCTACCCAGCCTGGCCTTCGCTGCGCGGCTGCGCGCCGATGGTGCTCTTGGCTGGCGGCGCGAGGGCGACGAGCTTGTCGCGGGCGCGCGCCGCTGGCCTGTGGACGAGGCCGGCCAGCTGCGCCTGCGCCTGCCGTTGGGCGGCGGCGAGCCACCACGCGTGTCCTGGCAGCGCCTGATGCGCGCGGCCCTGGGCGAGAGCGAGGACGCCGAGCTGGCCCGATTGCTCGCCGGCCGCAGCGTCTTCGTCGGCAGCAGTGCCTTCTTTGCCGATGAGGTCATGACGCCCCAGGGCCGGTTGTCGGGGACGGCGCTGAACGCTGCCGTCTTCGAAGCCCTGGGCGCCGAGCCGCTGGCGCTGCTGCGCGAGCGCGGTGCGGGCGTGTGGGCCGTGGATGCATTGTTGTTCGCCCTGGGTGCGTTGCCCCTGCTGTTGCGTCGCCAGGCGCTGGCGGCGGGCATCGCGATGGCGGCGCTGCTGTTCGCGTCCTGGAGTGCTGCGTGGGCCGGTACGCTGCCGACGCTCGCGCCTGGCTTCTACCTGCTCGCGCTGGCCCTGCTGCTGACAGCCGTCGAGCACGAGCGCCACGCCCGTGAGCGGGAGCGCGAGCTGACCCGCGAGCGCGAGCTGGCCGACGCGCGCAGCCGCGCCAAGACCGAGCTGCTGGCCCAGGTCAGCCACGAGATGCGCACGCCGATGAACGCCGTGCTGGGCTTCTCCGACATCCTCGCGCGCTCGCCGCTCAAACCGGATCAGGCCCATTACGTCGAGGTGCTGGGCCATGCCGGTCGCCAGGTGTTCGCCCTCATCAACGACCTGCTCGACAACGCCCGCATCGAGAGCGGCCGGCTGGAGCTGGCCTCGCATCCCTTCAATCTGGTCGACCTCGTCGAGTTGCAATTGGAGCTGCTGCGCGAGCGCGCCCAGAGCCAGGGCCTGTGGCTGCGCGTGTTCGCGCGCACCGAAGCGGCGGGCTGGGTACTGGGCGACCAGCAGCGGGTGGCGCAGATCGTCACCAACCTGGTTGGCAACGCCATCAAATTCACCAAGACGGGCGGCGTGACGGTCGAGCTGTCGCGCAGCACCCAGGGCCAGGTGCTGATCAGCGTGCAGGACACCGGCATCGGCATTGCACCCGACGGGTTGGAGCGCATCTTCCAACCCTTCGCCCAGGCGGATGCGACCATCGCGCAGGAATTTGGCGGCACCGGCCTGGGCCTGGCCATCACGCGCAGGCTGGCGCGGCTGATGGGCGGCGATGTCAGCGTGCGCAGCCGTGTAGGCGAGGGCAGCTGCTTCGAGGTGCGGCTGGATCTGCCCGACTCGCAACCGCCGCATGCCGGCCCGGCAGAGACGCGCGCTGAACGCATGGCGCCGAGCCGTCCGCTTGAGCTGCTGCTGGCCGAGGACAACGACGTCAACGTGCTCGTCATCGAGGGCATGCTGCAGCCCCTGGGCCACCGCATCACGCGGGCGCGCGACGGCGAGCAGGCCCTGGCCGCACTGCGTGAGGGCACGGGCGAGGGTGACTTCGACCTCGTGCTGATGGACATGCTGATGCCCGGGCTGGACGGGCTGTCGGCCACTCGGCAATGGCGGGCCATCGAAGCTGCCGAGGGCAGGCAGCGCACGCCCATCGTCGCGCTGACGGCGAACGCGTTCGACACCGATGTGCAGCAGTCCCTGGCGGCTGGCTGCGACGCCCATCTGACCAAGCCCCTCAGCCTGGCGGCGCTGCTGCGGGCGCTGGCCAAGTACGCGCGAGTCTGAGCCTTGCGGCGCCGGCCGCGGACGTGAAGGAAGTCAGGCCCTAATTCGCAGTGCTGTGAATGCGCCACAGCCTGACTTCCCGCAGGGGAGGAGCCATGAACTGCGGCTCAACACTTCTTTGCATGAGGGCAACAAGCCGCGCCGCGGCGGGGGTCGGGGGCGACCCTTCACAAGGCCCCAACTGACAGGAGTGAGCTTCCATGCAACACCGTCACACCCGACTGGCGCTGGCCTTGCTGGCCGCCGGTATCGCCGGCTCGGCCGCTGCGCAGAACGCACCGGCCCAACAGCAGCAGCTCGAGCGCATCACCATCACCGGCTCGTCGATCAAGCGGGTTGAATCCGAGACGGCCCTGCCGGTGTCGGTGATGACGCGCGACCAGATCGAGAAGACCGGCGCCACCAACGTCGAGGACATCCTGCGCCGCATCGGTGCCAACACCGCCGTGCAGTCGGACACCACGCAGGGCGCCGGCTATTCCCAGAGTTTCGCCAACCTGCGCGGCCTGGGCCCCAACTCGACGCTGGTGCTGCTGAATGGCCGGCGCCTGGCCAACTTCGCCTTCGGCTCCATCGGCGGCAATTCGTCAGTGGACCTGAACAGCATCCCTTTCGCGGCCATCGACCGCATCGAGGTGCTGCGTGACGGCGCCTCGGCCGTGTATGGCACCGACGCCGTCGGCGGCGTCATCAACTTCATCACCCGCAAGGACTACGACAAGGGCGCCGTCACGCTGAAGTACGGCGCACCCGAGAAGAGCATCGGCGGCAAGGAGACGAGCGCCTCCATCGCCTTCGGCATGGGCGGCCTCAAGACCGATGGCTACAACCTGCTCGTGACCGGCAACGTCAAGAAGCAGACCAAGGTCAGCTCCCTCGACCAGAAGTGGTATCTGCGCGGCATCGACGAGATCCCCGGCTCCGATCCCCCCACCTCGGGCCGCTCCTTCCCAGGTCGCCTCGTCGACTTCAACATCACGCCGGGCGCCTATGCCAACGCGGGTACCAACTTCAGCCCCTGCGACCCCAACTTCAACACCATCCAGACGCTGACCGCGACGACCCCCAACGGCACGCCGATCAAGCGCTGCCGCTTCATCTACCCGGCCATGCAGGAGAACCTGCCCGACTCCAAGAAGGCCGATGCCTTCGGTCGGTTGACGCTGGACACGGGCGGCGATTCGCAGGTCTTCTTCGAGGCCAGCTACGCACGCAACGACTCCATCGGCCGCACTGCCGCCGTGCCCATTGACTCGACGGCGGGTCATGTGAAGGCCGACGGCACCTACCCGTCCTTCGCCTTCCCCATCTCGAGCAAATACTTCCCGGCGGCACTGCTGACCAGCCTGGGCTACACGCCGGCGCAGTTCGACACGCTGGGTGGCGGTTTCACCGAGATCGCGATGCGTTCCGTGCCGGTCGGCCCGCGCACCAACAACGTGTTGAACGAGCAGACCCGCTTCGTGGCCGGTGCCGCCGGCATCTTCCAGGGCTGGGACTACGACGCCGGCCTGACGATGTCGCAGGCCAAGGGCTCGCTGGACTACTACAACTACCTGCATGAAGGCCGCTTCATCACCGAACTGGCCACCGGGGTCATCAACCCCTTCGGCCCGCAGGATGAAGCTGGGCTGGCCGCGCTGAACCGTGCGCGCATGGAAGGCCCGATGCGCCGTTCCAAGAGCACGACCTACGCCTTCGACGCCAAGGCCAGCACCGAGCTGATGGCCATGAGCGGCGGCCCGATGATGCTGGCCGTCGGTACCGACCTGCGCAAGGAAAAGGCCGACGACCATGCCGTGAATGCCGACTATGAGCTGGGCCTGCACATCGGCGGCGAAGGCACGGTGCCCAAGACCGTGGCCTCGCGCACCATCTATGCCGTGTTCAGTGAGCTGTCCATGCCCTTCGCCAAGGGCTGGGAGGCCACGGTCAAGGCGCGCTACGACAAATACAGCGACTTCGGCGGCACGTTCAACCCGGGCGTGACGCTGCGCTTCCAGCCCAGCCGCGAAGTGCTGCTGCGCGCCAGTGCCGGCACGGGCTTCCGCGCCCCGACGCTGTGGGACGTGAACAGCCCGACGGCCTTCACCAACACCGCCAACTCCCTCGTCGACCCGAACTGCCCGCCCGGCCAGGCCGGCGACCCGCGCTGCGAGACTCAGTTCAACGTGCGCCTGTCCAGCGACCCCTCGCTCAAGCCCGAGAAGTCGCGCCAGTATTCCTTTGGCGCGGTGTTCGAGCCGATGCGGGACCTGTCCATCGCGCTCGACTACTGGCACATCCAGAAGAAGGACCAGATCGGCACCATCGGCGGCGACGCCATCATGTCCGACCCGATCCTTTACCAGCGCTACAACACCCGCATCCACCGCCTGCAGCCCAGCGGCTTCATCAGCTACATCGAGACCCCGGTCGAGAACCTCGGCGATCTGAAGACCAACGGCATCGACCTCGACGTGAAGGCGGGCTGGAGCTTGGGTTCCATGGGTCGCCTGAGCGCGAGCTACGCCGGCAGCTTCATCAACCAATGGAAGCAGCAGAACGGCAAGGGCACGCCGTTCGTGTCCTATGAGGGCACGGCCGGCGACGGCGCCGGCGTGCAGCCGGTGCCCAAGTGGCAGCACACCCTGGGTCTGGACTGGAACATGGGCAACTGGAACCTGACGCTGGAGAACATCTTCGTCAAGGGCTGGACGGAATCGGCCGGCCTGGTGGAGGCCAACGTCGGCCCGCTCGTCGAGCACAAGGTCAAGGACAGCAGCCGCTGGAACTTGGGCCTAGGCTGGAAGCCCATGCCCACGCTGGCCCTGCGTGTCGGCGCGCGCAACCTGCTGGACCAGGACCCGCCGTTCACCGCCGTGTCCAGCTATGGCTCGCACGTGACCGGCTATGCGGGTTCCTTCGTCGACCCGCGTGGCCGCTTCTGGTACGCCACGGCGAGCTACCAGTTCAAGTAGGCGGCGCCGGAGTGGCTACGTCTTGGGGGCTCTTCGGAGCCCTTTTTGTTTGGCAATGCCCGAGTGATGTACGGGGACACCGCAAGTGGCTAGAGTCGCCCGCGTCCCACCCCCCTGAGGAATCCCATGATCAACATGACCGTCAACGGTCGCGCCGTCTCGCTGGACGCCGAGCCCGATATGCCCCTGCTGTGGGCCGTGCGGGAGGAATTGCAGCTGACCGGCACGAAATTCGGCTGCGGGGCGGCCCAGTGCGGCGCCTGCACCATGCACGTGGCCGGGGCGCCGGTGCGGTCCTGCCTGACGCCCATCTCCTCGGTGCAAGGCCCGGTGACCACCATCGAGGGCATCGCCACCGACAAGGTCGGCCAGGCCGTGCAGGCCGCCTGGGTCGAGCATGACGTGGCCCAGTGCGGCTACTGTCAGAGCGGCCAGGTCATGAGTGCGGTTGCGCTGCTCAAGGGCAACAAGAAGCCCAGCGACGCGCAGATCGACGAGGCCATGGCCGGCAATCTCTGCCGCTGTGGCACCTACACCCGCATTCGCGCGGCCATCCACACGGCTGCGGCCAAGCTCGCCTGAGGAGGCCGACATGCTGAATCCCCGTCGTATCGACCAGGCACTGACCGCGGGCTCCCTTGGAGTTTCCCGCCGCAGCTTCGTCACCACCACCGTCGGCGGCGCCGTCGGCCTGGCGCTGTTGCCTGGCATGGCGAGCGCCCAGGCGCCCAAGCCCGGGTCCAAGCCGACTGAACAACCGTTGGCCTTCGTCACCATCGCCAAGGACGGCACCACCACCATCCTGTGCAACCGCATGGACATGGGCCAGGGCGTCGAGACCGGCCTGGCCATGATCTGCGCCGAGGAGCTGGAAGCCGACTGGAGCAAGGTCCGCACCGGCTTTGGCGACCAGAAGGCCGCCTATGTGGACCCGCTTTTCGGCATCCACCTGACCGGCGGCTCCAACTCGGTCAAGAACAGCTATCAGCAGTACCGCGAGCTGGGCGCCCGCACCAAGGCCATGTTGCTGGCCAGCGCTGCCGAAAGCTGGGGCGTGCCGGCCGCGTCGCTGAAGGCCGAGAACGGCGTCATTTCAGGTGGCGGCAAGAGTGCCGGCTACGGCGAATTCTTCGACGCCGCGATGAAGGGCACCGTGCCCGAGGCCGTCACGCTGAAAGACCCCAAGACCTTCAAGCTGATCGGCAAGCCCACCGGGCTGGTCGTCAGCCAGGCCAAGAGCACCGGCACCCAGGCCTACGGCATGGACGTGCAACTGCCCGGCATGGCGGTGGCCGTCATCCAGCGGCCGCCGGTCTTCAACGGCAAGGTCGCCAAGCTCGATTCGACCGAGGCGCTCAAGGTCAAGGGCGTCAAGGCCGTGCTGCCGGTGGCGCTGGACCGCGGTGGCCAGGGCGTGGCGGTGGTGGCCAGCGGCTACTGGGCGGCCAAGAAGGGCCGTGATGCGCTCAAGGTCGACTGGGACCTGGGTGGCGTGGCCAAGCCCGACACCGCGGCGCTGACCAAGCAGTACCTGGCCCTGGCCAAGACGCCCGGCACGCCGGCGCCCAAGCCGGAGTTCCAGGCCGATGCCAGCGCCTGGGCGAAGGCGCCCAGGAAGATCACGGCGGACTTCGTCTTCCCCTATCTGAACCACGCCCAGATGGAGCCGCTGGCCTGCACGGTGGACCTGAAGGCCGACCGCTGCGACTTCTATTACGCGGCCCAGATGCCCGGCATCGATGCGATGAACCTGGCCAAGACGGTGGGGCTCAAGCCGGAGCAGGTGCAGGTCAATGTGCAGATGGCGGGCGGCGGCTTTGGCCGGCGCGCCACGCCCGCCACCGAATGGCCGCGCGAGGCGGCAGCCGTGGCGGTGGCCCTGGCCCAGGCCGGCAAGCCCATGCCGGTCAAGGTGATCTGGAGCCGCGAGGATGACGTCAAGGCCGGCTACTACCGGCCCATGACGGTGCACCGCGCCGAGATCGGCTTCGATGCCGCGGGCAAGATCTCCGGCTGGCAGCACCGCATCGTCAGCCAGAGCATCCTGAAGGGCTCGCCGCTGGAAGGCTTTGGCTACCAGAAGGGCGTGGACGGCACGACGACCGAGGGCATGCGCGATCCCTACGAGATCCCGATGAACCTCAGCGTCCACCACCCGGACGTCAACGTGCCGGTGCTGTGGTGGCGCTCGGTGGGCTCCACCCACACGGCCTATGTCATGGAGACCCTGGTCGACGAGATCGCGTTTGCCACCAAGCAGGACCCGGTCGCCTACCGGCTCAAGCTGATGGAGGGCAACGCCAAGGCCGACCGCCATCGCGCCGCCCTGCAGGCGGCCGTCGACAAGAGCGGCTATGGCAAGCGCAAGCTCAAACCCGGCCAGGCCTGGGGCGTGGCGGTGCACGAGAGTTTCGAGTCGGTCGTCGCCTATGTCGTCGTTGCGAGCATGAAGGGCAAGGGCAAGGATCGCCAGCCGGTGCTGCAGGAAGTCCACGCTGGTGTGCACTGCAACCTGTGCGTCAACCCCAAGGCGGTCGAGACCCAGGTGCAGGGCGCGGCCATCATCGCGCTGGCCACGACCATGCCGACCCACCGCGTGACCTTCAAGGACGGCGTCGTCGAGCAGAACAACTTCTACGACATGGCCATGCCCCGCATGCCCGACGCGCCCAAGGTCATGACGGTCAGCATCGTGCCCAGCAACGACCCACCCAAGGGCATGGGCGAGCCGGGGCTGCCGCCGCTGGCACCGGCGCTCGCCAACGCGGTGGCGCGGCTGACTGGCAAGCGTCAGCGGGAACTGCCGTTCAGCTTCGCTTGAGTCAGGTGCTGGCCGGCGCCGGCGGGTAGCCGGCCTCGGTCAGCACGGCCACCAGTGCCTCGCGGGGCAGGTCGCTGTCGACGTCGGCGGTCTTGGCGTTGCGATCAATCTCGACGCGCGCCTGGGCGTCGGCCGCCTTCAGCGCTTCGGTGATGGCGGCGACGCAATGGCCGCAGCTCATGTCGGGCAGGATGAAGCTGTGCATCGCTGGCATCATGCCCGCATCCACCTTTGCGGTATCGCCATGCACATCATTGCCCTCAGCGGCGCGCTGCGCCGCGCGTCCTACAACACCGCCTTGCTGCGCGCTGCCATCGCGATGGCGCCCGAGGGCGTCACGATCGAGCTGCGCACCCTGCACGGCATTCCCCTCTATGACGGGGACGTCGAGGCCCAGGGCATCCCCGAGGCCGTGACGAAGCTGCGCGAGGAGATCCGTGCCGCGGATGCGCTGCTGATCAGCACGCCCGAGTACAACCACTCCATCCCCGGCGTGCTGAAGAACGGGTTGGATTGGCTGTCGCGCCCCAGCGGCGAAGGCGCCAAGCTGTTTGGCGGCAGGCCCACGGCCGTGATCGGCGCGTCGCCGGGCGGCTTCGGCACCGTGCGCTCCCAGGGCGCGCTGTTGCCGGTGCTGCATGCTTTCGGCTGCGACCACTGGATGGCCGGCGAGCTGCTGGTCTCCAAGGCGGGCTCGGTCTTCGACGCCGACGGCCGTCTCGTTGATGACAGGGTGCGGGGGCAGTTGCAGACCTTTGTCCACGGCTTTGTCGACTTCGTGCGCAAGAGAACGTCATGAGCGTCCACGTCGAGCGCCTCGCCAGCCACATCGGCGACGTGGGCGGCATTCCCATTCAGCGCGCCCTGCCCAACAAGGCGCGGCGCATCATCGGCGCCTGGTGCTTCGCCGACCATGCCGGCCCGGCCACCTTGCCGCCCGAGCGGCGCATGAATGTCGGCCCGCATCCGCACACGGGGCTGTCGACCTTCAGCTGGATGATCGAAGGCGAGATCCTGCACCGTGACAGCCTGGGCTCCGAGCAGGTGCTGCGCCCCGGCCAGGTCAATCTGATGACGGCCGGCCACGGCATCTCGCACAGCGAGGAGTCGCTCTCCGACCGCATCCACCTTGCTCAGCTGTGGATCGCGCTGCCCGATGCCGAGCGCGAACGCGCGCCCAGCTTCCAGCATTTCGCCGAACTGCCGCGGCTCAGCCAGGGTGGCTTCGAGGCGACGCTGCTGGTCGGTGAGTTCGGCAGCCAGCGTTCACCGGTGCCCAGCTTCACGCCGCTACTGGGCGTGGATCTCGTCGCCGACGGCCCGGCCGATGCGGTGCTGGCCCTGCAGCCCGGGTTCGAGCATGGGCTGATGCTGCTGGAGGGCGAGGTCGAGGCCGCGCCGGCCGGCCATGACGCGGTCGAAGTCATCACACCGGGCACGCTGCTCTACATCGGCCCAGGCTGTACGTCGGTCGAACTGCGCTGCACGGTGGCGTCACGCCTGCTGCTACTGGGCGGCGAACCTTGGAGCCAGCCGCCGCTGCTGTGGTGGAACTTCGTCGGCCGAGAGCTGGCCGAGATGCAGGCCTGGGCGATGGACTGGGCCCGCGAGGATGGCGGGCGTTTCGGCGTCGTCGAGGGCTACCCAGGTCCGCGCATCGCGGTGCCGCCGGTGCCGGCGCTGCGCAAACCCTAGGCGATCACCAGCTCAGCGCGCAGCAGTAGTGGGCCCAGAAGGGCTCCTGTTTCGTGCTCAGACCATAGGCTTTGCCGTCGTAACGATAGGTCCATCGCTGCGGTGCACGGCCGACCTCGGTGACGACGATGTCGGCCCATCCCGCCGGTCCGGGCCGGCCCATGGCCAACGAGAGCTTGGCGACCTGCCAGTTGTCTCCGTTGCTGGCGACTTGCTGCCGGGCCTGGGTTACGGTGCCCATCACCGCGCGCAGGCCGGCTCCGTCCGGCACGAACAGCGTCAACTCGTCTCCCCAATAGGCTTCGGCATAGCGCGAGCCGTAGGCAGAGGAATGAAAGCGCAGCCCCAATGCGCGGAGCTGCGGCGTCAGCTGCCAGGCGGCGGTATCGAGCTTGAAGCTGTATTCGTCGATGCCGGTCAGTGCGTCGGAGTCGACATGCGTCCAGCGCATGTGCAGCGGGCGCAGCGTGCGGGCATCTAGCAGAGCCACTACCACCTCCCAGGCTGCGTCGCCCCTCGGTGATTTGCCGTTGCTCCGGAAGCCCATCACGGCGGCCGAGATCCGGTCCACGGACGGTGGCCAAGGCTTGCAGTGCTGAGAGACCAGATCGCCCAGCCCGACGGCGGGTGGTCGCGCCGCTCGCAGGGCTTGTTCGATCGCGTCGCTGCAGCCCTGACGGTCCTGGGCTTGCGCCAGGGCACAGGCCGTGCCGAGCGCCAGTGCGAGCGATTTCTTCATCCGGCCCTGGCGCTCTTCACCAGCGCCTCGATGCGCGGCGTCGCGTTCACCGCCACCAGCTCAATCTGCGGATTCGCCTTGGCGAACACGCGGAACAGCTCGTCCGTGAAGCCGTGGCCGACGTCGGCCACGCCGTCGAAGTCGATCTCGGCGCGCTTGAAGGCCGACAGCCGGGAGCCGACGCGGCGGGCCTGGGCGCGGGAGTCCAGGGCCTGGCCTTCGCTGGTCAGCAGGCGCAGCTGCACGCGGGTCTGGTCGAACTCGATGCCGTCGCCTGCCAGGCTCCAGGTTTCCATGACTCCGTCAAGCGTGCGCGTCGTGTTCAGCGCGATGGCCATGTAGATGGAGCTGCCCTGGCGCGGCAGGGCGCGGCCCTTCTTCCAGCCGGCGCTCTCCCAGGCTCGGCGCTGGTAGGCGGTGTTGTTGGCGTGGATGTCGAACACATCGGCTAGCTGCGAGCTGAAGAACAGGCCGCGGCCGGTGTGGGCATCGGGGGCACTGGTCAGGCGCCCCTTGCTGAGCTCCAGCATCGCGTGCTGGGGGTCCTCGAGCTGGAAGGCGCTGCAGATCTTGTCGAAGACGCCCATGCCGTCATCGCTGACGAGCAGCTGCACATGGGTGGGCGTCTGGCGCAGCGACACGGTGACGCTGCTGCCGCCGGAATGGTCGGCCGCGTTGTTCACGAGCTCGGTGAAGCCATGCTGCACCATGCGTTCCACATGCTTGGGCAAGGCGAAATGGGGTGCGAAGTCGCGCTGCCAGGGCAGGTCTTCCTGCAGGCCGTAAAGGGTGTAACTGCGCGCCACCTGGCGCAGGCTGCCGGGCGAGAACACCGGTCGGCGGCCGGTGCCGGAGCGGGTCAGCCAGCCGGCGTCCACCAGGCGCTTCAGTGCCGACAGCACGGCGCGGTGGCTGGCCCCGGTGCGCTCCTCGATGTGGGTCGCCAACGCCAGCGAGTGCTCACTGGCCGCGGCGGTGATCCAGTTGGTGAGGTGGTCGAACACCAGTCTTGTCATGAGCACGCATTGTGCTGACTACTTCAATCACGGGGGGTGGGGTCGCTACCGACTCTGGAGGCTGCCGGCCTTTGGGACGGGTGCGCGCCGGGGAGATTTGCCATGCCAGACAAGGCGCGGCCGCCGCTGTGGGGTCATCCCCACGAGGCGGGCGCAACGCTGGATGGCGTGGCAAATCGCCCCGGCCCTACGGGTTGACCCGCCTTCGAGGCTCATGCGGCGTTGCAAATGCTCGCCGGGTAACCCACCCGGCTCCGCTTTGCGCCTTGCCTGACCCCCGAATGCGGGTCAACGCGCGCCCGTCCCAAAGGCCGGCAGCCTCCATAGAATCCCCAACCAGTTACGAAGCGGTTACGGCCTAGGGTGCGTACCGCAGTCGGCCCAGATTTCTCAACTCCACCGGGGACAACCCATGCCTCTCGTTTCCATGCGCCAGTTGCTGGACCACGCCGCCGAAAACGGCTACGGCATCCCAGCCTTCAACGTCAACAACCTGGAGCAGGTGCAGGCCATCATGGCCGCGGCCGACGAGGTCGGTGCACCGGTCATCCTGCAGGCCTCGGCCGGCGCCCGCAAATACGCTGGCGAGCCCTTCATCAAGCATCTGATCCAGGCCGCCTGCGAGGCCTACCCGCATATCCCCCTGGTCATGCACCAGGACCACGGCACCAGCCCCAAGATCTGCGCCGGTGCCATCGACCTGGGCTTCGGCTCCGTGATGATGGACGGCTCGCTGATGGAAGACGGCAAGACGCCGGCCTCTTTCGAATACAACATGGAAGTGACCCGCAAGGTCGTCGAGATGGCGCACCAGGTCGGCGTCACCGTCGAGGGAGAGCTGGGCTGCCTGGGCAACCTCGAAACCGGTGATGCCGGCGAGGAAGACGGCATCGGCGCCGAAGGCAAGCTGGATCACAGCCAGATGCTGACCGACCCCGAGGAGGCCGCCGTGTTCGTCAAGGCCACGCAGCTCGACGCGCTGGCGATCGCCATCGGCACCAGCCATGGCGCCTACAAATTCAGCCGCAAGCCCACGGGCGACATCCTGGCCATCGGCCGCGTGAAGGAGATCCACGCGCGCATCCCGAACACCCACCTAGTCATGCACGGTTCGTCCAGCGTGCCGCAGGAGCTGCTGGCCATCATCAACCAGTACGGCGGCAAGATGAAGGAGACCTTCGGCGTGCCGGTCGAGGAGATCCAGGAGGCCATCAAGCATGGCGTGCGCAAGATCAACATCGACACCGACATCCGCCTGGCGATGACGGGCGCGGTGCGCAAGTTCCTGGCCGAGAACCCCGACAAGTTTGACGCCCGCGAATGGCTCAAGCCCGCCCGCGAAGCCGCCAAGGTCATCGCCAAGGAGCGCTATATGCAATTCGGCTGCGAAGGCCAGGCCGGCAAGATCAAGGGCCGCACGCTGGTCGACATCGCTGGCGCCTATGCGCGCGGTGAGCTGGCACAGAAGGTCCAATAAGGGTTCAGTGACGCGTCACTGCTTCACCTACGGCTCACTGATGTGGGCCGACATCATGGCCCGCGTCTGCGGGCGTGAATTCGCCAGCGAGCCGGCCTCGCTGACCGATCACCAGCGCCACCCGGTGCGCGGCCAGGACTACCCCGGCCTGCGGGCCGCGGCGGGCGGCCTTGTGCCGGGGCGGGTTTATCGCGACGTCGACACTGGCGCCTGGGAGCGGCTGGATGCCTTCGAGGGCGTCGAGTACGAGCGCGCCGATGTCGTCGTGGCGCTGGCCGACGGCAACGCGCTACCGGCCCAGGTCTACCGCTTCCGCCCCGAGTTCGCCGACCGGCTGCTCCCTGGGGACTGGGACGCCGACGCTTTCGCCCAGGAGGGCCGGGAGCGCTTCATCGCCCGCTATGTGGGCTTCGAGCTGATCACGCCACGCTGAAGCCCCGGGAATAAGACACGTTTTCGCCTGATGCCCCCCTGTTCGCGGGGTCACAATGCATCGGCATAACCCCTTGGTCATTGGGGTCGGGAGCTGGGATGGACGAGCTGACCGGAATCGTCGCGCGAGCGGGTTTCCTGCCCCACGGCTATTGCTTCCAGTGGTCGCCCGGCCTGCTCTGGACCATGGTCGGCGCCGACCTTTCCATCGCGCTGGCCTACTTCTCCATCCCGCTGGCCATCGCCAGCTATGCCCGCCAACGCCCCCAGGTCAACCTTGGCAGCATCGCGACGCTGTTCGCCATCTTCATCTTCGCCTGCGGCGTGACCCATGTGCTGGACGTCTGGACGATCTGGCGCCCCGACTACGGACTGCAGACCGCTGGCAAGGTCTTCACCGCCTGCGCGTCCGTGCTGACGGCGGCCGTGGCCTGGCGCCTGATGCCCACGCTGCTGGGCCTGCCGTCACTGGACGAGATGCGCACGGCCAACGAGGCGCTTCGCAGTGAGATGGACCGCCGCCACAGCGCCGAGGACCATCAGCTGGAAGCCGAGCAGAGCCTGGCCGCCACGCTGTCGGCCATCGACGCCGGCTTCATCACGACCGACGGCGACGGCCGGGTCACGCGCATCAATGCCGTGGCCGAGCGCATCACCGGCTGGCCGGCGCGCGAGGCCCTGGGCCTGCCGGTCTGGGAAGTCTTCCAGCGCGAGGGCACGCCGGCCGACCTGAAGGCGCGCAACCCCATCGACGTCGTGCGCGAGCGCAACCGCGAAGGCGCTTTCCAGCGCCAGGCCGTCTGCGTCGCACGAGACGGCAGCCAGCGGCCCGTTGAGGTTCACGCTGACCTGACCCACCACGCCGACGGCCGCGTGCGTGGCGTCGCCATCGTCTTCCGCGACGTCGGTCGCCTGACTGAAGCCGAGGCCGAGGTGCGCCGCCTGGCGGCCGTCGTCGAATCCTCGGCCGACGCCATCATCGTCAAGACGCCGGATGGTCGCATCACCAACTGGAATGCAGGCGCCGAGAAGATGTTCGGCTACACGGCCGCGGAGGTCGTCGGGCAGCCGGTGCAGATGCTGATCCCGCCCGAACGTGAAGCCGAGGAGACGCGCATCCTCGCCAGTCTGGCCCAGGGCCAGCATGTGCCGCCGTTCCGCACCGTTCACATCGCCAGGGACGGCCGGCGAGTCGAGATCTCCGCCCAGGTCTCGCCGCTGCGCGATGCGGCCGGCCGCATCATCGGCGGCATCAAATCCGCCCGCGACCTGACCCACCAGCGCCAGATCGAGACCGCGCTGCGCCAGAGCGAGGCACGGCTGCGCTTCGCCCTCGAGTCCGCGGCCATCGGCGACTGGGAGCTGGAGCTGGACAGCGGCCTGATCCACCGTTCGCGCCGCTATGACCAATGTTTCGGCCGACCCGACTCTGAAGGCCCGTGGGACCGCGAGCGCATGCTTGCTGCCGTCCATCCCGACGACCGGGCCATGGTGGAGGCCGGCCTGGCGGCGCTGCCCGAAGGCCACCGGCCCTGGCATGCCGAGTTCCGCGTCATCTGGCCCGATGACAGCGTGCACTGGCTGCGCCTGGACGCCCGGGTCACCCACGACGACGCCGGTTCGCCGCGGCTGGTCGGCATCGTGGCCGACGTGACCGCCATGCGCACCGCCGAGCAGGCCCGCCAGCAGTCCATCTGGCTGGCGGCCGAGAACCGCCGCGTGCAGGAAAGCAGCCGGCTCAAGAGCCTCTTCCTCGCCAATATGTCGCATGAACTGCGCACACCGCTGAATGCCGTCATCGGCTTCGCCGACCTGCTGACCATGAGCGCCCATCCGCCGCATCTGCTGGATGGGCCGCGCCAGCGCGAGTGGCTGCAGCACATTGCCAGCAGCGGCCGGCATCTGCTGGCCATGATCAACGACGTGCTCGACCTGTCCAAGATCGAGGCCGGCAAGATGGACTTCCATCCCGAGCCGGTCGAACTGCCGGCCCTGGTCGACGACGTGATGGCCACCGTCGCGGTGCTCGCCGAGCAGCGTGGCCTGAGCCTTAAGTCCTCCATCGAACCGGGGCTGCGAGACCTGGTGCTGGACCCCGCTCGGCTCAAGCAGGTGTTGCTCAACTACCTGTCCAACGCCATCAAGTTCACGCTCGCCGGCGGCCACGTCGAACTGCGCGTGGTGGGCGAGGGCCCGCGGCTGTGGCGGTTGGAGGTCGAGGACAGCGGCATTGGCATTCCGGCCGACCGCCTCGGCCATCTGTTTGTCGAATTCCAGCAGCTCGACGACGGCCTGACCAAGCGCCACCAGGGCACGGGCCTGGGGCTGGCGCTGACGCGCCGGCTGGTGGAGGCCCAGGGCGGCCGTGTCGGCGTCTACAGCGAGCCCGGGCGCGGCAGCCGCTTCTACGCCGTGCTGCCGCGCCAGCCGCTGGATGCCGGCGAGCCGGTCGGGCGGCCGGCCCACCAGCAGCTCATCGCCCTGCGCGACCATCCGCTGCGCGACGGCCTGGCCCGTGATCTGTCGCGGGCCGGCGTGAGCGCCGACACCGCGTCCACAGCCGGCGAGGTGCTGCGCCTGACCCGCGCGCGCCGTTACACCGAACTGGCCATCGACCTCGGCCTGCCTGATGCGCCCGGCCTGTCATTGCTGGCGGCGCTGCGCAGCGGCGGGCCGTCCATGCACGCGGCCGTCAAGGCGCTGGCGCTGACGCCCCCGACGGGGGCGGGCGTGGCTTTCACGGTGTCCGACGTGCTGGCCAAGCCGCTGCGCCGCCCGGCCCTGGCGCGTGCCCTCGTGCCGCTGCGCGACCGGTTGGGTCCGGGCCGGCCGGTGCTGGTGGTCGACGACGAGGCGGCGTCGCGCGAGCTGATGTGTGCGGCATTGCAGGCCACGGGCGTCGAGGCCGTGGCCGTCGGCAGCGGCGCCGAGGCGCTGCAACGCCTGCCCGCCCTGCAGCCCGCGGCCATCGTGCTCGACCTGATGATGCCCGGCATCGACGGATTCCAGGTGCTGCATGAACTGCGCGGGGATCCGCGCTGGGCCGAGCTGCCCGTCATCGTCTGGACGGCGCTGACCCTCAGTGGGCAGGACATTGAAAGCCTGGCGCGCTCGGCCGCGGCCATCGCCAGCGCCGGCGAGGCCGAAGCCCTGGCCGAGGTGCGCGATGCGCTGCTGCGCGCCGCCCGCCAGGACCGGCGTGGCCGACTCACGAAAGGTTGACATGGCTGGCGAACGCATCCTGATCGTCGACGACAACGAGCTCAACATCGATCTCGCACAGTACGTGCTGGAGGCCGACGGCTTCATCGTCGACCGCGCGCTGCACGTCGACGAGGCCTGGGCGCGGCTGCGCGCCTACCGGCCCGCCCTGGCCCTGGTTGACATCCAATTGCCGGGTACCGACGGCCTGAGCCTGGTGCGCGCCATCAAGGCCACGCCCGACCTCGCCGATCTGCCCGTCATTGCCTTCACCGCCTTTGCCATGCCGGGCGACGAGGTGCGCTTTCGCGCAGCCGGCTGCGACGGTTATCTGACCAAGCCGATCGACGTGCACAGCTTTGCAGCTGCAGTACGAAGCCATCTGGCCGGAGGCGGCACCTAAAATCGCCGCCATGCCCCAAGCCCTCTACGAATCCAGCCTGACCTCCCTGCCGCTGCTTGGCCGCGGCAAGGTGCGCGAGAACTACGCCGTCGGCGACGACCGCATCCTGATGGTCGCCAGCGACCGTCTCTCGGCCTTCGACGTCATCATGGGCGAGCCGATTCCGGGCAAAGGGGCGCTCTTGACCCGCATGGCGCTGTTCTGGTTCGACAAGCTGCAGGGCATCGTTCCCAACCATCTGACCGGCCAAGACCCGCTGTCCGTCGTCACGCCCGCCGAGGCTGAGCAACTGCAGGACCGCACCATGCTGGTCAAGCGGCTCAAGCCCCTGCCCATCGAAGCCGTCGTGCGCGGCTACCTGGCCGGCAGCGGCTGGGCCGAATACCAGGCCAGCGGCAGCGTCTGCGGCGTCAAGCTGCCGGCGGGCCTGCGCAATGCCGACAAGCTGCCCGCCCCCATCTTCACGCCGGCCACCAAGGCCGAGATGGGCGATCACGACGAGAACATCTCGTTCGAGCAGGCGGCTGAAATCATCGGCGCCGACCTCGCCGCCCGCGTGCGCGACATCTCCATCCAGCTCTACCAGCGTGCCGCCGATTTCGCGCTGACCAAGGGCATCATCATTGCCGACACCAAGTTCGAGTTCGGCCTGGATGCCGACGGCACGCTGACGCTGATGGACGAGGTGCTGACGCCCGACTCCTCACGCTACTGGCCGGTCGAGAGCTATGCGCCGGGCAGCAACCCGCCCAGCTACGACAAGCAGTTCGTGCGCGATTGGCTGGAGGCCGTGCGCATCGACGGCCAGCCCTGGGGCAAGAAGGCGCCTGCGCCGGCCCTGCCGGCCGAGGTGATCGCCAAGACGGTGCAGAAGTACGAAGAAGCGCTGCAGCGGCTGACGGCATGAGCGCCGCGCCGGGCCGTCCCAAGCAAGCTCGCTCCCGCCTGGCGGGAGTGAGCCCGGACATGGGATGCCCAGTGGGCATCGCATGCCTGGCGAACGCCTGGCCGCGCTGCCGGACAGGCAAGGCCGCAGGCCGAAGGGTGCACCAATGAGCGTTGCAGCCGGTCCGGTCAAGCTTCGCAGCCGGCTGGCACAGCGGCTTGACGGCGAGATTGCCGCCGTCGCCTCCATGCCGGCGCGTGCCGCCGTGCTGCAGGTCCAGCGTGCCATCCTGTGGCTGCGCCATGGCCGCGAGGTCGAGGCCCGCGAGGAGCTGAACCGCCTGCAGGCGCGCGCCCTCGTGCATCCGCGCATCGAGCTGGCAGCCTGGCTGCATCTGGCCGAAGGGCTGACGGCTTATTTCAGCGCCTTCGGCGGCGGCGCCTGTGAACGCGTGCGGCGCGCCCACGTCATGGCCAAGGCGGCCAACCTGGCGGCGCTGCAGACCCTGTGCGACGCCTGGCTGGCGCAAATGGCCTTTGTCGACCGCGATATCGACCGTCTCGTCGCCCATGCCGCCGCAGTCCTTGCCGCCCCGGCGGACAACGCCGCCGCGTGTCGCGTCGCTTCAGCGCTGGGCATGGCCTGGGATCTCGCGATGGGGGCTCGGGACGAAGCCGCCGCGTCGTCCTGGTATGCCTGGGGCCGCCGCGCCGCCAGTGCCGACGGTGACGACGCCGGCCTGGCGGCCTTGCTCTACAACCAGATGCAGATGCGCGCCCTGCGCATCCGCCACGCTGCCCTGGCCGGCGAGCCTGGCGAGGCGCCGGCCGTGCTGCTGGGGGTGGACTCCATCGGCCATTTCGACGATGCCGTGGGCGGTTCTGCCCGCGCCAACCTGACCCCGCTGCTGCGCGCCCAACTGCTGACCGTGCAGGGCGACTACGCCACTGCCGCTGCCTTGCTGGAGGCCAACCTGCCCGAGGCGGTGGCGGCTGGCCTGGCCCGTACCGGCGGCAGCCTGCTGGCCGACCTGGCCTGGTGCTGGGCCAATACCGGCGAGGTCCAACGTGCCAGGGCCCTGGCCGACCAAGCCGCCGTCGAGGTGCTGGCCGAGGATGCGGCCCACTGCGACCTCGACGAATGCGCGGCCCTGCACGCCCGCCTGGCCCAGGTCTACGCCCGCTTGCATGAGGATGGGCTGGCAGCCCGCCACGGCGACGCCGCCCAGGCCGCCTGGGGCCAGGACGCCGCCCAGCGCCGCCTCTGGGCCGAGCGCTTGAGTAGCGCCGGGCTGGGCACTCCGCCACGCTGACCGGCTTTTTCCGGAGAGTCGGCACGGCCTGGCTGCGTTACCCTCGCCGGCCTATGAGCAACGCACGGCCGCCCGAAGGGGCTCATTCCCGCTCGGCGGGACAGCGCGCAGCGCGAAGGGTGCATCAGTGACCGCCGACGCCCGCGACGACGAAGCCATCAATGCCTTGCCCGCCGGCACCCGGTTCGGCGAGCTGGAGATCATTGGCACCCTGGGTGTGGGCGGCTTCGGCATCGTCTACCTCGCACGCGACCACTCGCTCGAGCGCGAGATTGCGATCAAGGAGTACATGCCCAGCCAGTTCGCACTGCGCGACGGGCAGTCCCAGGTGTCGGTGCGTTCGGTCTCCATGAAGGAGACCTTCGAGCTCGGTCGACGCAGCTTCGTCAACGAGGCCAAGCTGCTGGCGCGCTTCGACCACCCGTCCCTGCTCAAGGTCTACCGTTTCTGGGAGGCCAACGGCACCGCCTACATGGCCATGCCGCGCCTGGTCGGCCAGAACCTTCGCGAGGCGCGCAAGGCCCGGCCGACGCCGCCACCCGAGGCCTGGGTCAAGCGCATCTTCGACGCCGTGCTGGGTGGGCTGGAAACCCTGCACGCCCAGAACGTCTGGCACCGTGACGTCGCGCCCGACAACATCTTCCTGCCCTCCGACGGCAGCCCGCCCATCCTGCTGGACTTCGGCGCCGCCCGCCAGGCGATCAGCGACCGCACGCAGGTCTTCACCGCCATCCTCAAGCCCAGCTTCGCGCCCATCGAGCAGTACGCCGAGGCGACGACACTGCGTCAGGGGGCCTGGACCGACTTCTATGCACTGGCCGCTGCCATGCATGAGCTGCTGACCGGCCGGCCACCGCCGCCGGCGACGGCCCGCGCGATGGGCGACGAACTCCTGCCGCTGGAGGTGCCCGGCTATTCACCGGCCTTCCTCGCCGGCATGGACTGGGCGCTGCGTGTCGCCCCCCATCAGCGCCCCCAGACGGTCGCCGCCTGGCGCGAGGTGCTGGACGGCCGTTCGGCCGTGCCGCGTCCCCAGCTCGCTCAGCCCCGGGTGCCGGCTGCACCGCCACCGCCGGCACCCTCGGAGCCGCTGGATCTCGAATTCGCCGACACGGTGCAAGGCCCGCCGCTGGACGAGGACGACGGGCAGACCGTTGTCGTGCCGCTGCGCAAGTCCGCGCCTCCTCCTCCGTCCCCACCCGCGCCGCCGCCGCGTGCCGCGAAACCATCGCAGCAGGCCGCGGCTGAGAAGCCGCCCTCCTGGCAGATGCCAGCCATGATCGGTGGCGGCGTGGGCGCCTTGCTGCTGCTTGGCCTTTTTGTCATGCAGTTGCGCGGCAACCAGGCCAAGCCCGAGGTGACACTGGCCGAACCCGCGGCCTCCGTGGCCGCGGCCGCGCCGGCGCCCGTGCAGCAGACGCAATCCGAACCGCCAGCTTCGGTGGCCAGCGCGCCGGCTCCGCAGTCCGCATCTGCGCCCGGACCTGTGGTCACACCGGTGCCTGCGCCCCTCAAGGCGGCCTCGTCGGCCGTGACCACGGTCAACATCCGCCCGGCGTCATCGTCCGCCTCGGCAACGTCGCGCCGTGAAACGGCGCCCAAGCCCATCGTGACCGAAAAGGCCGGTGACTTCCGCCCCGTGCCGCGCAGCCCCGTCTTCGCGGCGCCCGAGCCGGCGGCCTCCAGCCCGGCCGCCCCGTCGAGCAAGGCGGCACCGGCCCCGGCATCGGCGGCCCCTGCGCCGTCCACCGAGCCGCGCACCGCCAACGAGGCCTGCGGCGGCCGGGTGCTGTTCGCGCGCGCCTGGTGCATCGACCGGCAGTGCGAAAAGCCGATCTATCACAACGATCCGGAATGCGTGAGGCTGCGCGACATCCGCAGCAATCGCGGCAACAGCGGCGTGCCCTGAGTATTCCGGGCCGTGCGGCTGTCAGGCGGGCCTGATCAGAACAGCGCCATCGACAGCTTGCGCCGATAGCTGTCGATGAGCGGGTCGCTGGGCACGACGGCGGCCTTGCCGGAGAGTTCCAGCGTGCCACTTTTGGCCTCGGCGGCGTGCTTGGGAGCCGGCTTGGTCAGCAGCTCGAGGATGGCCACGTAGGTTTTGCGCGCGGCCTCGCCGTTCCAGGCCTTGTCGCGCATGATGATTTCCAGCAGCTCGTCCATGGCCTCGGTGAAGCGCTGGTTGGCCAGGTGCAACTGGGCCAGCGTGAAGCGGGCGTCGAAATCGCGCTTGTTGGCGGCGATTGATCCCTGCAGCGCCGCCGGGTCGGCGCCCGTGGCGGCTTCGAAGGCGCTGAGCCAGGTGGCCAGTGCCGCCAGGCGGGGCGAGGGCACCAGGGTGTCGACGGCCTTGGCCGCCACCGGGGCGAAGGCAGCGCGCGCGTCGTTGAGCAGGCCGAGTTCCAGCAGCGCCTTCACGTAATCGAAGCGGGCAGCGTCATTGGCCGGGTCGGTCTGCACGGCATGGGCCAGCTTGGTCAGCGCGGCTTCCAGGTCGCCGTCGGCCATCAGGTCCTGGGCATCGGCCAGGTCGGCCTCGGCTTCGAGTTCCTCGCCGGCCGGCACGTGCTTGTCCAGGAACTCGCGGATCTGCGCCTCGGGCAGGGCGCCGACAAAGCCGTCCACCGGCTGGCCGCCAGAGAACATCACGCAGAAGGGGATGGAGCGCACGCCGAACATCTGGCTGAGCTGGGTGGCGATCTCGGGCACCTCGTCGCTGTTCAGCTTGGCCAGCGTGAAACGGCCAGCGTAGGCGGTTTCCAGCTTCTCCAGGACGGGACCCAGGGTCTTGCAGGGGCCGCACCAGGGCGCCCAGATGTCCAGCAGCACGGGCTGGTTCTGGGACGCGACGATGAGTTCGGCTTCGAAGTTCTGGAGGTTGATGTCGATCATGGCTGAGGGTAGGAAGTCTGTTGGCGCCACGGGGGGCGGTGCGAGAGGGTCTGCGCGGGCGCAGGGCTAGGCGTCGCGCCGAAGCTCGGGCTGGTTTGCCCGTGCAAGGCGCGCAACAACGCCATGCGCCCGCGCAGGCCCTCTCCCGAAGAGGTTGGCACTCAAAAACCCGCGCGCAGCGTTGCGAAGCCTCGCTGGGGATGACCCCAGCTTCGTTTCGCGCCTTGCTCGCGGGCTTTTGAGTGGCAACGCATCCGCCCCCCGTGGCGCCAACAGACTTCGGGACGCGCCACCTACAATTCAAGGCTTTTCTGAGCCTTCCGGAGCGCGACCTTGTCCACCCCAGCCCCCCAGAACCCGGATGCCGTCATCGGCATCGTCATGGGCTCCAGCAGCGACTGGGAGACGATGAAGCAAGCGGCCGAGATTCTGACCGAGTTCGGTGTCGGCTTCGAGGCGAGGGTCGTGTCGGCCCATCGCATGCCCGATGAGATGTTTGCCTATGCCGAAGCGGCGGCAGGCCGCGGGCTCAAGGCGATCATCGCCGGTGCTGGCGGTGCGGCCCATCTGCCGGGCATGCTGGCCGCCAAGACGACGGTGCCGGTGCTGGGCGTGCCTGTCGCCAGCCGGCACCTGCAGGGCGTCGACTCCCTGCATTCCATCGTGCAGATGCCCAAGGGCATCCCGGTCGCGACCTTTGCCATCGGCAATGCCGGCGCGGCCAATGCGGCGCTGTTTGCGGTGGCGATGCTGGCGACGCGTGATGCGGCCCTGCTGGACAAGCTGAATGACTTCCGCACGAAACAGACCGAAATCGCCCGCGCGATGAGCGAGGAACTGCGTTGACAGCCCTTCTCCCTGGTGCGGCGACGCTTGGCGAGTCGCGGCAAGCGACGCTGGGCGTCTTGGGCGGCGGCCAGCTCGGTCGCATGTTCGTGCATGCCGCCCAGGCCCTGGGCTACCGTTGCATCGTGCTCGACCCTGACGCCGTCAGCCCGGCCGGCGCCGTGGCCGAGAAGCACATCAAGGCCGACTACCTGGATTCCTTCGGCCTGGCCCAGCTGGCGCGCGACTGCGACGCGATCACGACCGAGTTCGAGAACGTGCCGGCCCTTGCGCTGGAGACGCTCGCCGGCATGCGTGTCGTGGCGCCCGCCGCGGCGTCGGTCGCCGTCTGCCAGGACCGCGCCATCGAGAAGGCGCATTTCGAAGCGGCCGGCGTGCCCTGCGCGCCGCATGCCGTCATCACCAACGAGATCGAACTCACGGCCGTCGACCCGGCCCTGCTGCCAGGCATCCTGAAGACCAGCCGCATGGGCTATGACGGCAAGGGTCAGGTTCGCGTGGCCACCACCGCCGAGCTGGCCCAGGCCTGGGAAGGGCTCAAGCGCGTCCCTTGCGTGCTTGAGCAGTTGCTGCCGTTGAAAGCCGAGCTGAGCGTGCTGGTGGCGCGCGGCGCGGACGGGCAGATCGTCAACTTCCCGGTGCAGCAGAACCTGCACCGCGGCGGCATCCTGGCCGTCACCGAGGTGCCGGCGCCGGATGTGCCGGTCGAGGTCGACAGGCTGGCAGTAGCCGCCGCCCGCCAGGTCGCGGACGCGCTGAACTATGTCGGCGTGCTGTGCATCGAGTTCTTCTGGTTGCAAGATGGCCGCCTGGTCGTCAATGAGATGGCGCCGCGGCCGCACAACTCCGGCCACTGGACGATGAACGGCGCCGATGTGTCGCAGTTCGAGCTGCAGGTGAGGGCGCTGGCCGGCCTGCCATTGCCGGCGCCGCGCCAGCATTCGGCCAGCGTCATGCTGAACCTGCTCGGCGACCTCTGGTTCAACGACGACGGCGGCCCCACGCCCCCGGCCTGGGACCGCGTGCTGGCCCTGCCGGGCACGCATTTGCACCTCTACGGCAAGGCCGACGCCCGCCATGGCCGCAAGATGGGCCATCTGAACATCACGGCCGACACGCCTGAGGCGGCTCATGCGGTCGCCGTGGAGGCTGCCGCCATCCTGGGCCTGCCCACCGACTTCTGATGTTGCTTCTGCCCGGCAACGATCCCGAAGCCGTCCAGGCCGCCGCGCGCCGCCTGGCCGACGGCGAATTGCTCGGCCTGCCGACCGAGACCGTCTATGGCCTGGCCGCGCGCGCCGACCAGGACGAGGCCGTTGCCAGGATCTTTGCCGCCAAGGGCCGGCCCAGCGACCACCCGCTGATCGTCCATGTGCTGGACGCCGCCGGCGCCGAACCCTTTGCCGACCATCTGCCCGTCGCCGCACGCCGGCTGATGGATGCCTTCTGGCCCGGCCCGCTGACCGTCATCGTGCCGCGCAAGGCCGGCATGGCCGAGGCTGCGGCCGGTGGCCACGCCACCGTGGCGCTGCGCTCACCCGCCCACCCGGTCGCCCGCGCCGTGCTGGCCGCAGCGCGCGCGCTGGGCGTCGAGGGCTTGGCCGCGCCGAGCGCCAACCGGTTTGGTCGCGTCAGCCCGACGCTGGCTCGCCATGTCGTCGAGGAATTCGGCCCCGAGCTGATGGTGCTGGACGGCGGTGCCTGCGAGGTGGGCATCGAGTCCAGCATCGTCGACTGCAGCCGCGAGCATCCGGCCCTGCTGCGCCCGGGGCTGATCAGCCGTGGCCGCATCGAGGCCGCCCTGGGCCAGCCGCTCGTGGAGTCGGATGCCACGGCGCCCAAGGCCTCGGGCACCTTGGCTGCGCACTACGCGCCGAGCGCCCGCGTGCGCCTGCTGGATGCCCAGGCGCTGGCTTTACGTTTGGCCACAACGGCCGCCAGCGGGGGCTTGGAGGGGGTGGCGGTATATTCACGCGCCCAGCTGCCGGCTTGGCGCTGGCAGGCCATGCCGGCCGACCCGGCGGCAGCGGCCCACGAATTGTTCGCGGTGCTGCGCCTTCTGGACGCGGCCGGCGCGCGCGAAATCTGGGTCGAGGCACCGCCCCACGACCCTGCCTGGGATGGCGTGCGCGACCGGCTCAGCCGGGCCGCGGCCGCCTTTTCCGATTGAGTTCTTGTTCCTGAGTTGATCGTCATGCAACGTGTTGTCTCCCAGAAATTGAAGCGCGGCCTGGCTTTGGCCATGGTGGCAGCGGCCGCGCTGATCGCCGGCTGCGGCGGTGGCAGCTCCCAGCAGATCGACCCGTTTGCGCCGACCCGCGTCATCGCCTTCGGCGACGAGATGGGCACCATTCTGCAAAGCGGCAAGAAGTACACGATCAACGGCCTGAATCCCGACACCAAGCAGGTGGACTGCAAGCTCAGCCCGGTCTGGAGCCAGATCCTGGCCGGCGGCTTTGGCTTCGTCTACCCGCAGTGCAACACCGACTTCGTCGCGCTGCCCCAGGGCATCATGTACGCGGCACTGGGCAACAAGGTTGCCGATGTGCGCGACAAGATCGACCTGCATCTGTCCAACGACCGCTTCGGCCCCAAGGACATCGTGTCCATCATGGTCGGCGTCAACGACATCCTCGAGCTGTATCGCCAGTTCCCGGCCCAGAGCCGTGACTCGTTGATCAACGAGGCCAAGGCGCGCGGCAAGCTGCTGGCCGACCAGGTCAACCGCATCGCCAATGCCAACGGCCGTGTGCTGGTGGCCACCATCTTCGACGTCGGCCTGACGCCCTACGGTCAAAAGGAAAGACAGCAGCAGACCGACATCGACCGCGCCATCTTCCTGAACGACCTGAGCTCGGCCTTCAATACGACCATGCGTCTGAACCTGCTCAACGACGGCCGCCTGGTCGGCCTCGTGCTCGTTGACGAGACGATCCAGCAGATCGCGCGCTTCCCGGCCGCCTTCGGCTACGCCGATGTGACGAACGCGGCCTGCCGCACCGAGGTCGCGCCTCAGGACTGCACGACGGACACGCTGGTGACCGACGCCAACCCCACGCAATGGCTGTGGGCCGGCGACACCCTGCTCGGCCCGAGCGCGCAGCAGCGCATCGGCACTTTGGCGCTCACGCGCGCCAAGAACAACCCGTTCTAGCCCACCCCCGAGGCTGAGCCCGGACACAAACAGTCCTGAGGACTGTTTGTGCCTGGCGAAGGACAAGGCCTCTGGCCTTGGCAGCGAGCGCGGCCTAATAAGACTTAGGCAGTGTTGGTGCGGAGTTCTCTGCGCAGGATCTTGCCGACGTTGCTCTTGGGCAGTTCGTCGCGGAACTCGATGAACCGGGGCCGCTTGTAGGCCGTCATCTGTGCCGTGCAGTAGCTGACCAGGTCTTCCTCGGCCAGCGCCGGGTCGCTCTTGACGACGAAGAGCTTGACCGCCTCGCCCGACTTGGCGTCCGGCACGCCCACCGCGGCGCACTCCAGCACGCCCGGGTGCATGTTGACGACCTGCTCGATCTCGGTCGGGTAGACGTTGAAGCCGCTGACCAGGATCATGTCCTTCTTGCGGTCGACGATGCGCACATAGCCGCGCTCGTCCATGATGCCGATGTCGCCGGTCTTGAAGTAGCCGTCGGCGCACATGACGTTGGCGGTCTCGTCCGGGCGCTTCCAGTAGCCGGCCATGACCTGCGGGCCGCGGATGCAGATCTCGCCGCGTTCGCCGATCGGAAGGTCGCGGCCGTCGTCGTCGCGGATGGCGATCTCGGTGGACGAGATCGGCAGGCCGATGCTGCCGTTGAAGGCGCGCTGGTCCAGCGGATTGATGGTCGCCGCCGGCGAGGTCTCGGACAAGCCATAGCCTTCGACCACCGGGCAGCCGGTGACCTTGAGCCATTTCTCGGCCGTGGCCTGCTGTACGGCCATGCCGCCGCCGTTGGAGATGACCAGCTCGGAGAAGTCCAGCCGCGAGAAGCCCGGCTCGGCAGCCAGCGCGTTGAACAGCGTGTTGACGGCCGGGAAGATGTGGATCTTGTGGCCCCGCAGCGTCTCGATGAAGCCGGGGATGTCGCGCGGATTGGGCACCAGGATGTTGAGGTGGCCCATGCGCGCACCGAGCATGAAGCAGGCCGTCAGCGCGAAGATGTGATAAAGCGGCAGCGCACAGACGTTGGTGAACTGCATGTTCTGGTCGGGCAGCCGGGCCAGCATGGGCTGGAACCAGGCCTCGACCTGCAGGATGTTGGCGACGATGTTGCGATGCAGCAGCGTCGCGCCCTTGGACACGCCGGTCGTGCCACCGGTGTACTGCAGGAAGGCGACGTCGTCGGGGCCAAGTTCAGGCTTCTTCAGGTGCAGGCGCTCGCCATGGGCGAGGGCCTCGTTGAAGCGCACGACGGTGCGGCCGTCGCCCTCTTTTGACATGAGCTGCAGGCGGAACTCCGGCACCATCTTCTTCAGGTGGCGCACGGCAAAGTTGATCAGCGGGCCCTTCCACCAGTTCAGCAGGTCACCCATGGAGGCGAGCACGACATGCTTCACATCGGTCGCGTCGATGACCTCGGACAGCGTGTGCGCGAAGTTCTCCAGCACGACGATGGCGCGCGCGCCCGAGTCCTTGAGCTGATGCTCCAGCTCGCGCGGCGTGTACAGCGGGTTCACGTTCACGACGACGAAGCCCGCGCGCAGGATGGCCGCGATGGCCACGCCGTACTGCAGCAGGTTAGGCATCATGATGGCGACGCGGTCGCCCTGCTTGAGCCCCTGGGCCTGCAGCCAGGCGCCGAGCTGCATGGAGAGCTGGTCGATCTCCGAGAAGCGCATGCGCTGGCCCAGGCAGATGGCGGCATCGCGCGAGGCGTGCTTGCGGAAGGCCTCGTTGAGCAGGTCGACCAGCGAGCCGTAGATGCGGGTGTCGATCTGCGCCGGCACGCCGGCTGGGTAGCTGGCCAGCCAGGGCTTGGCGCGGGATGTCACTTCGGTGACTTCGGCAAGGACGGCGGTCATCGAGGGCCTTCTGACGTGCTTGGCGTGAAGCCTTCGATGTTGGGACGCCGTGTTACATCAAGCTAGGGGAGTTGCCCTAACGCGGATGCATCACCGCGAAACAATGCACGTGCGAGTGTGTCCTCACGGTGTCGCACAGTGGACAGGAACTCGCCCGCGCCCCGCATCGCGCGGAAGGTGTCAAAGCCGCTTTCGAGAAAGTTCTGCAGCGCGCCCAGGCCCGCCATCTGCGCGGGGCCGCGCATCAGCCGCAGCGTCTGGCGCAGCAGCGGCTTGCGGGTCAGCTTGTCCAGCGACTCGCCCACCGCCATCGTCAGCTCGATCTGCCGCTGCCGCGATACCGGGTCGCCGCAGGCGCGCCAGGCAATGGCGTATTCGTCGGGCTTGATATCGGCTGACAGCAGGTGCTCGGCCATGCGCGTATCCAGGCGTTCGGACAGGGCGTGCAGCTGCGCGAGCTTGGCGACCGTGTCGACGACCTCGGCGGGAAAGAGGCGGGTCAGCGTCGGGATGACGCGGGCGAACTGCGCATCACGCTGGCGGTAATCGTCGGGACCGTAAAGCTCGTGCAGGAAGAAGCGCGTGGCCGCCTCATAGCGTGGGTTGGCGAGCAGATCGGCATAGGTGGCCGCAAATCGGCGCTGCTGGAAGGCCTTCACGCTCTGGACGCGGGCCTCGAGCTCGGGGTCGGCAGCACGGCGGGCGCGTTCCGCGTCGACGGCGCGCAGTTCCTTCAGCAGGGATTCGGCACTCAGTTCATCCATGGGTCGGCGGAATTCTGCCTTCCTACACTCGGGCGATGAACGGACGACTGCAAAGGATCTGGGTGTTGCTGCGGCTGGCCCTGGCGCTGGCCGTGGGCTGGCGCTTCGGCTGGGGCTGGGGGCTGCTGACGCTGGGCCTGCATGCGCTCATTCTGGCGGGGGGCTTCCTGCAATTGCGCTGGGTGAACCGGCCCGCACCGGCCTGGGGGCAACTGCTTCGCGCCTGGGCCCGGGAGGTCGTCGCCAGCGAGTTGGCCTTCTCATGGCGCCAGCCCTGGCGCGAATGGGCCGAAGCGGATCATCTGCCGGCGGGCGCCGGGCAGGGCGTGTTGCTGGTGCACGGTTTCTCCTGCAATCGTGGCCGCTGGAATGGCTGGATGGAGCGCCTGCGCGAGCAAGGTGTCGCTTTCGTCGCGCCTTCGCTGGAGCCGGCTTTCGGCAGCATCGATGCCTATGCGGACGAGATCGAGGCCGGCGTGCAGCGGTTGAAGGCACTGACTGGCCGTATGCCCATTCTTTGCGCCCACAGCATGGGCGGCCTGGCGCTGCGGGCCTGGTGGCGCCGCTTCGGCGCGGGGCATGAGGCGCCGCATGTCATCACGCTGGGTTCACCCCACCAGGGCACGCGCATGGCGGCGCTTGGTCTGGGCGTCAACACGCAGCAGATGCGCCTGGGCAATGCCTGGCTGGCGGCGCTGCCGGGTCTGCCTGACGTTGACTGCTTTTGGACGCCCTGTGACCAGATCGTCAATCCGGCGGAGCGGGCGATCCTGGCCGGCGCGCGGGCGCACCGGCTCGATGGCGTCGGCCACATGGGCCTCGTCCATTCGGAGGAGGCCTGGCAGTGTCTTCAGACGGCCTTGGCGGGCTCGTCCTTCAGCACACCGCGGCGGATCTGATCCAGTTCGATGCTCTCGAACAAGGCCTTGAAGTTGCCTTCGCCGAAACCCTCGTTGCCCTTGCGCTGGATGAGTTCGAAGAAGATCGGACCGATGACTTCCTTGGTGAAGATCTGCAGCAGCAGTTCGTTGTCCACGCCCAGGTGGGTGGCGCCGTCGATGAGGATGCGCAGGCGGCGCAGTTCGTCCACGTTCTCGCCGTGGCCCGGCAGGCGCTTGTCGATGAGGTCGAAATAGGTCTCGATGGTGTCCTGGAACTGCACACCGGTGTTCTTCATGCCCTCGACCGTGCCGTAGATGTCGGTCGTGCCCAGCGCCACGTGCTGGATGCCCTCGCCGTGGTACAGGTCCAGGTACTCGGCGATCTGGCTCTTGTCGTCCGAGCTTTCATTGATCGGGATGCGGATCTTGCCGCAGGGGCTGGTCATGGCCTTGCTCTTCAGGCCGGTCAGCTTGCCCTCGATGTCGAAGTAGCGCACCTCGCGGAAGTTGAAGAAGCGCTCGTAGAACTCCGACCATTCCTTCATGCGGCCGCGGAAGACGTTGTGCGTCAGGTGGTCGATCTCGGTCAGGCCGTGGCCCACCGGGTTGGGGTCGACCGGCTGGCCCTGCGCGTCCAGCAGCGGCACGAAGTCCACGTCATAGATCGAGATATTGCCGATGGCACCGGCGCCCGCGCCGCCCTTGCCTTGCCAGCGGTCGACGAAATAGATCAGCGAGTCGCCGATGCCCTTGATGGCCGGGATGTTCAGCTCCATCGGGCCGGCCTTGTTGTCGAAGCCCCAGGCGCCCAGCTCCAGCGCGCGTTTGTAGGCATGGCCGGCGTCCTGCACGCGAAAGGCGATGGCGCAGATGGACGGGCCGTGCAGGCGCGCGAAGCGCTGCGCGAAGGAATCGCTCTCGGCGTTGATGATGAAGTTGACGCCACCCTGGCGGTACAGCGTCACGCTCTTGTGGCGGTGCTTGGCGACGGCCTTGAAACCCATGGTCTCGAACAGCTTGCCCAGGCCCGCCGGATCGGGCGCGGCGAACTCGATGAACTCGAAACCATCGGTGCCCATCGGGTTGTCCCAGGGGGTGAACTTGGCCATGAAAGTCTCCAGCGGCGTGATGCTTGAAAACGAAAATTCTGCGGCGCGGTTCGCGCAGGTTTCATGCATTCTTCGGCGCGGACTCGGCCATCGGCGCAGGAAACCTGCAAAATCACGGCCATGGAAGCCGCCATCGAGCTCGACGCCATTGACCGCCGCATCCTGCGGGCGCTGCAGCAGGATGGCCGCCTCACCTATGACACGCTGGCCGGCGAGGCTGGGCTGTCGTCTTCCGCCGTGCTGCGCCGCGTGCGTCGCCTGGAGGAGGCCGGTGTGATCGCCGGCTATGTCGCGCTGGTGGCGCCGGCGCGCATCGGCCTGGGCCTGACGGCCTATATCAATGTCAGGCTGGAGAAGCAGACCGACAACCCGCTGCGCAATCCGCGCGACCTCTTCCGCGCTGCCGTGCAGACCTGGCCCGAGGTGGTCGAGTGCGCGGCGCTGACGGGCGAGATGGACTATCTGCTGCGCGTGCTGGTGCAGGACATGCAGCACTACGCCCGCTTCATCAGCGACACGCTGCTGATGCACCCCAGCGTGCAGGACTGCAAGACCAGCTTCGTGCTGGAACGGCTGAAGAACACGACCGCTGTACCGGTTTGAACCTGTGCGCCGGCCGGTGGCATTCACCGGCCATGACCACGGTCGACCGGTACCGTTCCCGCCCTGGCACGTCGCTGCCCGACGTCGGCCTGGTGCTGGGCTGGCTGCCCCGGCTGCACCGCTATGCGCGGTCGCTGCGGCGCAACCGCGAGGACGCTGATGATCTCGTGCAGGACACGCTGGAGCGCGCCTGGTCGCGCGCCGGGCTCTGGCAGGGCGTGGGCGACATGCGCGGCTGGCTGTTCAGCATCATGCACAACCTGCACGTCGACGCTTTGCGCCGTGGCCGGCTGGATGTGGTGGACCTCGACAGGCAGGTGCTGGACATCCCCGTCGCTGCTGCGCAGTCCGAACGCCTGGCTCTGCGCGACCTGCACAAGGCCGTGGCCGCCTTGCCGGTGGAGCAGCGCGAGGTGCTGCTGCTGCTGGCCGTCAATGGCATGGCCTATGCCGAGATCGCCGCGGCCCTGGGCATTCCCGTTGGCACCGTGATGTCGCGGCTGTCGCGCGGTCGCACGAGGCTGCGCGGCCTGATGGCGGGGAATGCGCGGCGGCTGAACTTCCAGGGGAGAAGGGAATAGCCTGGCGTTGGCGTCAGTCGAATTCGTGAAGCAGCTTGAGGGCGTGCGCTTCGCCGAGGTTGAGCAGTTCGGCGATGTCGTGCAGATCGTCCGGCACGCCCGCGTCATCCCAGCCCCGCGCCGTGTGCCGCGCCAGGCGTACGGCCAGGTGCACGCAGCGCACCTGCGGGTTGCGGCCGTCTTTCTCGCTGGTGATGCGCGCGAGCAAGTCCGGCAGATGCCAGCGTCGCATCAGGGCCTGCTCCAGTTCGGCCAGTTCAATGCCCAGCACCTGGCGCTGGGCAGCCGTGCTGCGCAGATGCCGGTCGGCGTCCTGCAAGGCGGCGATCTTCAGCGCCAGCACGGGCGCATGTACCCACAGCAGCATCTCGGCGAAGTCATGCAGCAAGGCGGCGCTGTGGATGACGGCGGCATCGGGGTCGGCCCGATGGGCCGCAAAGCCCAGCGCGAAGCGCGAGGCACGTTCGGCGCGCTGCATGACACGTGACAGCCCGAGCAGGGCCTCATCGTTGTCAGCCAGCACCAGTTCGAGCGTCGGCTGCGGACCGAAGTCGCGGAAAAAGGGGGTGATGCCCATCAGCACGATGGCAGCGGTCACTGTTTCGGCGTCGGCCCTGAGCCCGGAAGTGCTGCCGCGCCGCTGTTCACTGGCATGGGCCAGCACCTTCAGCGTCATCAGCGGGTCGGTGGCGATCATTTCTCCCAGGCCGTGGGCGTCGACGTCGTCTTCGGTCGCACGCATGTGCTCAAGCGACTCGGCCGTCTCGGCCAGTACGGGGATCTCGGCCCGCGCAAAGGCGTCCACCCAGGCCTCCAGGCTATGGAGTGGCGCGGTCAGGCAGAGGCGGTCGGACATGGGGCCGATGCTAGGCCTGGGCGGGGCCGCCTGCTCGTCGGAGGCGGCCCCGTTTTGCCAACCATTTCAGCTTTGACGGCACCCCTATCTCGGGGCGAGCGCCGGGCTGCCATGGGCCAGAGCCCCATGGCCTGTCGTAGGCACAAGCAGTCCGCAGGGACTGCTTGTGTCCGACTCCAGTTCCCAAGCCGGCCCGGCTGGCGATGTGCTTGCCGGTCAATACGGCAAGCATCGCCGTCCCCTCGGGGGACCGTTCGCACTTGCCGGCGTTCAGCCGGAGCAAGAGCAAACGAGGGGCGACTTTCCTACAGCCTGCGCACGCCTTCCAGCCGGGCGGTCAGCTGGCCATCGACGTAGAGCGCGCCTTCAGGCGCGCCGGCTTCGGCGTAGAACTCCAGATGGTTGCGGGCACGGCGCCGGCGGTAGGCCGGCGAGAACACCAACCGGATGGCACGGGCCGCGCGCTTGACGCGGGTCCAGCGGCGGGCCCAGGCGGCGTGGGTTTCGGCGGCATCGGGGCCGCTCAACTCGATCAATCTCATGAGGGTCTCCTTGGCGCCGGGCCGGCCCTCATGACATGGATCGGTCATGGCTGAGGGGCAGGCGGCGCGCTGTGGTCAGGGGCTGTCGTCGGGGAAGCGGTCGCGCAGCAGGCGTCGCAATTCGAGGCGGGCTTGCTGGCGCTGGGCATGGGCGTCGTGCGCGCTTCGGTGGGCGCCGGCCTGGCGTTGCATGGCCGGTGCCACCAGCGGATTGCGCGGTTTGAGCGCTTTGATCTGCAGGGGACGCGGGGAGGTGAATTGGGACATGGCGTGCTCCGGTTGGGGCCGCACGTGGGCGGCGGGCAATGCGGCGGCTCGGCCCGGGGTGGCGCCTGCGTTTGCATGGATGAGTTGGGGCCCGGGGCTTGCGCTCGAGGCAAGCGGGCCGGGCGGTCAGAGGGCTTGGGTGTGCGACCTCGCTGTGACGGGAGAACTGCAACACGCCACAACTTGCGCAAATGATAAACAAACGTTGCTCTTGCGCAAGCGGTTTTTATCCAACACCCCTAACGTGAGTAGTACCGGCCGTCCAGTGATGGATGCGCGGAAGGATCAGCGCTTCTTGGCCTTCAGCGGCGCGACGCGCGCCTGCAGCTTGCGCCACTCGTCGAGCTCGGCCTGCGGACTGGGCGCGGCCGCCTTCACCGGCACGGGTGCCGGTGTGGTCGACGTCAGCACCTCGCCGAGCAGATCCAGCAGCCGCGTGCGGGCGCGCTGCGGGTGGCGGCGGTAGTAGGTCAGCACCAGGCCGATGATGAAGCGCTCGTCGTCATCTCGGGGCATGCTGGGCGAGTCGCTTGCCGCAGGCGCTGCTGCAGCGGGCATGGCCGGTGCCTCGGCAGTGGCCATTGCACCGTGCTCGATGTCCATCCAACCCGGCGCCTTGTGACAGAGCTGCTCGAACTGCCGCGCCAGGCGCTCGCCGATCTGGCGCGAGCGGCCCTTGATCTGGCTCCAGTAGCTGGGCTGGATCTGCAGCCTCTCGGCGAAACGCCTTTCCAGGCCACGCAGGGTGGCGGCATCGGCATTCTTGACGGTGGCGCTGACGAACTCTTCGAACAGCCGCATCGCGTTGTCCAATCGGATCTGCGCGACGTCGCGGGGGGCGCTGGGCATGGGCCGCAATGATAAATGGATCTTCACCTTCACTTCTGCGCGATCCCGGGTCGTAGGACGGTTCCGACCCGGCTGAGCCGGCAACTCCTACTGAATGCCCGCCAGGCTGCACCCATATTGAGGTTTTAGGCCGTCAAAGGAGATTGGCATGCATACCGCAGACAGCACCCTCATCGCGCTGGAGAAGAAGTTCTGGCAGTCGATGGTGGACGAAGACACCGACACCGCAGTGGCGCTGCTGGACGAACCGGCGCTGATGGTGAGTTCACACGGCGCCATGCAGTTCGATCGCAAGCAGTACAAGCACATGGCGGAAGAAGGCCCGATGGTCATCAGATCGTTCGAGTTCAGCGACATGCAGGTCATGCACCCGAACGACGACACCGCCGTGCTGACCTATCGAGTCAAGCAGGCCATCGCGCCTCGCGGCAAGTCGGAGGAGAAGGAGCAGGAGATGGCCGACTCGTCCGTCTGGCTGCGCAAGGATGGCGAATGGTTGTGTGTCATGCACACGGAGACCGAGGTGGACGCCAAGGCCAAGCCGGCCAGGAAGACCACCGCCAAGGCCAAGCACTGAAGCTCAGTCCCCTTCGTCGTGCGCCTTGTAAGCGCCGACGAGGGCGGCCTGCGTGTTCGGCGGCACCGGCTCGTAGTGCGACAGCAGCAGCGTGTAGCGCCCTTCGCCTGCCGTCATCGCGTTCAGCCGCGTCTGGTAGCTGGCCAGTTCGGCCAGCGGTGCCAGGCCCTGCACGATGAGGCTGCCCGGCACGGCGGAGCGCGTGCCGTTGACCTGACCGCGGCGTGATGCGAGGTCGCCGGTGATGTCGCCGATGCCGTGCTCGGGCGCCGTGATCTCGACCTGCACGATGGGTTCCAGGATCAGCGGCCGGGCCTCGCGCACGGCCTCGATCAGCGCGCGGCGGCCGGCGGTGACGAAGGCGATTTCCTTGCTGTCCACGGAATGGTGCTTGCCGTCATAGACGACCACGCGCAGGTCCACCAGCGGATAGCCGGCAATGACGCCGCTGGCCAACGCCGAGCGCACGCCTTTCTCGACGGCCGGCATGAACTGGCCCGGAATGGTGCCACCCTTCACCGCGTCGACGAACTCGAAGCCGGCGCCGCGCTCCAGCGGCTCGACGCGCAGATAGACCTCGCCGAACTGGCCCGCGCCGCCGCTCTGCTTCTTGTGGCGGTAGTGGCCTTCGGCCGGCGCCGAGATCGTCTCGCGGTAGGCGATGCGCGGCGGCTCGGTGAGGACTTCGCTCTTGTAGAGCTCGCGCAGTCGCTCCAGCAGAAGGCGCAGATGCAGTTCACCCAGGCCGTAGACCAGCGTCTGGTGCGTTTCACCGGCCTGTTCGATGCGCAGGCAGGGGTCTTCCTCCACCAGCCGGGCCAGCACCTCCCAGAGCTTCTGCTCATCGCCGCGGCGCGCGGGGCTGATGGCCAGGCCGTGCACCGGGGTGGGGAAATCCAGCGGCTTCAGGTAGATGTGCTCGTCCTCTTGCGCGTCATGCAGCACGGCGTCAAAGGCGAGGTCTTCCACCTTGGCAATGGCGCAGAGGTCACCCGGCAAAGCCTCGTCAATGTCGACATGCTTGGCGCCCTGCAACATGAAGAGGTGTGCGACGCGGATGGGCTTGCGCGCATGGCCGACGAAGAGCAGGCCGCCCTTGGCGACGCGGCCCTGATGCACGCGCATGACGCCCATCTTGCCGAGGTAGGGGTCGGCGACGATCTTGAAGATATGGGCCAGCACATGGCCGGCTGGGTCGGGCCGGGCGGGGTAGGGCGTGGGCTCCGTGCCCTTGCCTTCCAGAAAAGGGGGCGGGTTGCCCTCGGCCGGGTTCGGCATCAAGGCTTCGATCGCCGACAGCAGTTCGCCAATGCCGGCGCCGGTCTTGGCTGAGCAGAAGCAGACCGGGATCAGATGCCCTTCGCGCAACGCCTGCTCCAGCGGCGCATGCAGCTCGCGCGGGTCGACGTCGCCGTCGGTCAGGTAGCGGTCCACGAATGCCGCATCGACCTCGACGACCTGCTCGACCAGGGCCCGGTGCGCTTCGGCCACGGACGAAAAATCGGCGTCCCCGGACGCCGCGAAGAAACAGTCGGCGACGCGCTTGGCGCCGCTGGCCGGCAAGTTCAGTGGCAGGCACTCCTTGCCAAACACCTCGCGGATCTGGGCGAGCAGCCCGGGCAGGTCGGTGTCGGGACAGTCGATCTTGTTGACGACGATGAGGCGTGTCAGCCCGCGCTCGGCGGCGGCGGCCAGCAAGCGCTGGGCCATCAGCTCGATGCCGTTCTGGGCGTTGATGACGACGATGGCGGTGTCCGCCGCCTCCAGCGCCGGCAGGGCCTGGCCGACGAAATCCGGTGCACCGGGCGTGTCGATGGCGTGCACGCGGATGCCGCCATGGGTGAAGTGGGCGAGGCTGGATTGCAGCGAATGGCCCAGGCGCCGCTCCAACGGGTCATGGTCGCTCACCGTGCTGCCGCGCTCGATGCTGCCGGCCTGCGGGATGGCGCCGGCATGGGCCAGCAATGCGTCCAGCAACAGCGTCTTGCCGGCCGCCGCCGGCCCCACCAGCGCGACCGTTCGGATGGTGCTCACTCGCGAATCCAGGCTCGTCTCGCTCATCGGAATCTCCTCGGTGTGGGGCCTGTGAACCCCTCTGGAATCGGTGCGAGAGGGTTTGCGCGGGTGCAGGGCTAGGCGTGCGACGCCGCCTGGGCTCATGCCCAGGCCAGGCGCGCAACAACGCCATGCGCCCGCGCAGACCCTCTCCCGAAGGGTTGTCACTCAAAAGCCCGCGCGCGGCGTTGCGAAGCCTCGCTGGGATCGACCCCAGCTTCGACTTCGCGCCTTGCTCGCGGGCTTTTGAGTGGCAACGCATCCGATTCCAGAGGGGTCCACAGGCCCCTGGCAGAGTAGAAGAACGCGGCCAACCCGGCAAGGGCAGAATCGTTTGCATGCAAGCCCGATTGACCGCCCTCATTCTCTTCCCCCTGCTCGCCGCCACGGCCCAGGCCCAGTCTGCGCCGGCCGACGAGCTGAAGGCCATGCTGGCCGAAGTCAGCCCGGCCCGCATCGAGTCGCGCATCCGCCGGCTGGTGGCCTTTGGCACGCGCCATACGCTGTCCGACATCGCCTCCGACACCCGCGGCATCGGTGCCGCGCGCCGCTGGATCACGGCGGAGCTGTCCAACTGCTCCAGGCTCGCCGGCGGGCGGCTGCAGGTGGAGGAGCAGAGCTTCATCGAGCCGGCCGGCAACCGCGTGCCGCAGGCGACCGAGCTGGTGAATGTCGTCGCCACGCTGCCGGGCCGCGGTGCGTCGAAGAGCCGCGTCCTCGTCGTCAGCGGCCACTACGACTCGCGCAACAGCGACGTCATGGATTCCCTGGGCGAGGCGCCCGGCGCCAACGACGACGCCTCCGGCACGGCTGCGGTCATGGAGCTCGCCTGCGTGATGGCCGGGCGTCAGTTCGACGCGACCCTCGTCTTCATGGCAGTGCCGGGTGAGGAGCAGGGGCTGCTGGGCGCCGCGCAATGGGCACGCGAGGCACGTGCTGCGGGCACCAATGTCGAGGCCATGATCACCAACGACATCGTCGGCAGCTCGCGCGGCGACGCGGGCCAGGCCGACCCCAAACGCCTGCGCCTGTTTGCCGACGGCCTCGACCCGCTGGTGCGCCTGCTGACCGCCGCCAACGCCAACCGCCCTGCCAGCGACGCCGACGTCAGGTCCGTCGCTGCCATGCAGGCCGAGCTGCTGCCGTTGCTGCAGGCCGGTGGCAACGAGGACCTGCCGACCCACCAGCTCGGCCGCCACCTCAAGGCGGCCGCCGAGGCTGCCATGCCTGGCTTCACGGTCCAGCTCATCCAACGCCGCGACCGCTATCTGCGCGGCGGTGACCACATCCCCTTCCTGGAGCGTGGCTATGCGGCGGTGCGCTTCTCCGAACCCTTTGAGAACTTCGCCCACCAGCACCAGAACCCCAGGACCGAAAACGGTGTCGTGTTCGGTGACCTGCCCGAGTTCGTTGACTTCGCCTACGTGGCCGATGTGGCGCGCGCCAACCTCGCCGGCCTGGCCACGCTGGCCTGGGCGCCGGCGCCGCCCAAGGGCGTGAAGCTGGATGCGCGCGAGCTGACCAACGACTCGACGCTGGAGTGGCAGGCCAGCGACGACCCCGAGGTGGCCGGCTACCGCGTCGTCTGGCGCGACACCGACTCGGCCGCCTGGCAGCAGTTCAAGGACGTGGGCCGGGCCACGCGCTCGACGCTGCCGGTGTCCAAGGACAACGTCGTCTTCGGCGTGCAGTCAGTCTCGAAGAAAGGTTATGCCAGCCTGGCGAGCTACCCGCTGCCACGGCGCTGAATAGCGCTGAAGAACGCTGACGCCCGGTCGCCAAAGGCAACCCTTGCTTACTGCGGTGGGCGTGGCGATGGACGAATATTCAGCCGCCACCACCGCGAGGGCTGATGCATTGAGCATGACCGCCTTGCCCGTGTCGCCCCTGGCCGTCCACTGTCGAGCTGCGGCGATGAGGCGGTGATGGCTCGGGCGCGACAGCCGGTCCACCGGCTGCCGCGCCCGTTCTTTTAGGGCCTGTTAACACTACGGCAATGGGTCGCGAAGGCCCGCCGCCAGGGCCAATCAAGGCGCGGCACGCCGCCCGCACTCATGTGCGGGCCAGTGGCGCAACGCCGAGTGGCCCCTGGCGGCGGGCCTTCCCTTCGGGTTGTGGCCAGAAATGCCGCGCGCGGCGTTGCAAATGCTCGCCGGGTGTCCAACCCGACTCCGCTTTGCGCCTTGCTCGCGCCCTTTCTGGCCACAACGCGACCCGTTGCCGTAGTGTTAACAGGCCCTGGCTCAGCAGGGCAGCCCCGAGGTCTGCGCCGAGCAGGACTGGCTGTCCAGCTGCAATACCAGGCCGTCAGGCATGCGGCCGATGATGCGCAGCAGTTTGTAGCTGTTGACATTGAGGGCCGTGTTGCCCACGGTTGCGCTTAGCGAGGCGCCGGTGGCGAAGGCGCCCTTGGTGGAACCTTCCTTGGTGACGACGCCGAGTTCCGTTTCGGCCAGTTTGCTGTTGCAAGCCGTGTCGGTGCAGAGCAGGGCGCGGTCTGGCAGCAGGTCGCCGCGCGGCAAGGTCCACGTCGGGCCATAGCTGATCTTGGCGTTGACGGCGCCCTTCATCCCGGTCAGGTCGGTGACCGCCTTGGCCACCAGCGCCGGCCAGGGCAGGCCGCTCTGGGTGGCGGCCGTGATGGGCAGCTGGCCGGCGAGTTCAATGCCAAGGCTGTCGCCATCCAGGCCGCCGAGCGGCGTGCCGCAGGCGCCGTCCTGGAACAGCTCGATCTTCAGGTTGCGGCCCGCGCGTACGAAATTGCGCGCCACGGCGTCGCCGGCAGCGCCCGCGGGCACCGGCAGGCTGACGATGTTGTTGCCGCGCGTGGCTCCGCTGAGCGGATCGAGGCTGGGTGTGCCGTCGCTGCTGCTGACGCTCCACAGGCTCAGATAGCCGCCAGCGCCGGCCTTCTTGAACAGCGCCAGCGGCACATCGGCACCGCTCGCGTCCTTCTGGCTGACCCGGGCGCACTGCAGCACACCCCCGCCGCTGGCGCTGATAGCGGGAATGCTGATATCCAGATAGCGCGCATAGCTGTCCGGTGCCGCGCTGTCGACGCGGCGCGTCAGCACCAGGCGGGCGGCGGCCGTGGCCTGCACCTCCAGGCGGTTGCCAAGGAAGGTCCAGCCGGAGGGGCGCTTCACGGCGGCCTGCTCCAGCCCCAAGCGCCGCTGGAAGCCCGCGGCGTTCTGATAGACGAAGCCGACGCGGCACAGCGGGTCACCGACACCGAAGTCGCAGCGGCCGAGCGTGGAGCGCAGCAGCTTCCCGCCGAACATGACCTCGCCCTCGCCCAGGATGCCGTTCATGCGCAGGCAGACCAGCTGCGCCGCGTCCTTGGCCCCAGTGAACGGGGCCGAGATCGCATCGACGCTGGCACGCGCATTCGCGTCGAAGATGGACTCCAGGCCGATCAACTTGCTCTGGCAGTTGTTGATGTTGGCCGTGGCCGTGATCAGCTTGGTGAACAGCGCATCCAGGCCTGTGAGGTCCACCCCCGCCGCTGCGGCGTCGAAGCCCAGGCTGCCCTGGGTCGTGTTGGTCTCCAGATAGGCGGTGCCTGCCCCAAGGCGGGACGTCAGCGTCACGAAGGCCTTGCTGTCGGCACCCAGGCCGACGGCGACGGTGTCCAGCATGCGGTCGTAGCCGGTGTGCGAACCGGCCGTCAGCGCGCCAGCCAGCAGATCGAAGTCGCTTGCCAGGCCTGCGTCGGCCAGGGCTGGCGCGAGCGCTGCGCGCAGGCGGGTCTGGGCGCCGGCCAGGGCGGTGTCGCCCAGGCCCTGCACGGCGCCGGTCATCAGCGTCTCGGGAGCCTGGTCACTGGCCAGCACGGTGATGGCACTGGTCAGTGGCGTCAGATGCAGCGTGCCGCCACTGCTGGTGACACCCCAAAGGCAGATTGGCTTGTCGGCGACGCTGCCACAGGCCTCGACGCGGAAGGGGCCGTCGCCACTCAGTGCAATCGGGCCGTAGGCACCGGTCGCGGCGGTGACGGGTTTGCCGGTGGCGATGGCCTTGCCGGTCGCGTCCAGCACGCGCACCGTGGCGCTGTTCAGCGCCAGCCCCGCCGCGACGATGCCGGACACCGGTGGTGGTGGCGGAGGAGGCGGAGGAGGCGGCGGGGGGGGCGGCGGTGTCGGCGTCGGCGAAGGAGCGGGCGACGGGCTCGGGCTCGGGCTGGGCGCGGGGCTGGGCGCGGGGCTGGGCGCCGGTGCAGGACTTGGCGACGGGCTGGGCGTTGGCGAGGGGCTGGGCGTTGGCGAGGGGCTGGGCGTTGGCACCGGGACCGGGACCGGCATGGGCAGCGGGCTGGGCGTGGCCGCTGGCGGCGGCGGGCCGGGCGCTTCGCTGGGCGCGGAGCCGCCGCCACCACCGCAGGCGGCGAGAGCCAGGGCCATGGGCCACGCATAGGCCGAGACCCGGCGCGGGGCCGGCGGCGGGGTCAGCGGGGTTGGGAAAGAAAGGTCAGCAGAGTCGGGCATCCGGCCAGCCGCACAAGCGGCACAACGGTCAGGGTTGACCCGACTTTAGGCCGCCGAGCCCGCTGGCGATGGCCGGAACTGCAGGTCCGGCGTGGCCTTTTGCGAGCTATCAGTCGCGGTGGCCGTGCCCGTGCCCGTGCCCGTGGCCGCGGTCGTGACGGCCGCGGTCATGCCAGTCGTCACGGCGCCCGTCGCGGTCACGGTAGACGACGACGTTCTGGCGGTACCAGCCGTCCTCGACGAAATAGACCGGTGCGCCGCAGGCGCCGTAATAGCCGCAGTGGCGGCGCCAGTTGTGGCGGTGCTCGGGCGGCACCCACAGATAGACCGGCTGGGCGCGGTAGGCCGGGCGGCCGATGATGACCGGCTGGGGTGCCAGCAGCACCGGTTGCGGATAGCGGCCGATGTCGACGCGCCCGTACACGCCCGGTTGGCTGAAGCCGATGGAGACGCCGACGTCCGCGGCCCGGGCGGCAGGCAGGGCCGCCATGGCAGCCACGCCCAGCAGAGCCGGGGCGATCCAGTGTGCGAAGGGGTTGCGACGGGTGGTCATGGGATTTCTCCTGAGGAATGCGGCGGTGCCGCTGCACCCAGTGAACGCCCCGCCGGGGCAGGTGGTTGTCAGTGCGCCGCCGCGGTGCTTGTAGGACAAGCGGTAGGCCCGCGTGGATGCGGCCCTGTCCTACAAGTCCTTGCCCGTCCTGCCGACGCGGCCCCGCTCCTGTGGGCTTGATGCTTGCCCGTCTTTGCGTCGGAGCAGCATCGATGAGCGAACCCCAGCAGACGGGTGTGCCCGCAGACGAGGCACCGCGGGATGTGCTCGCCGCTTCGGTGTCAGCCGCGCAGCTCGCGCTGGCGCAGAACGCGCGCTTCCTGGAGCGCTGCAGCCGCCTGGCTGGCGTCGGCGCCTGGGAATGGCAGGCCGGCACCGAGAAGCTGACGGTGTCCGACTCGGCCTGCGAGTTGCTTGGCCTGCCCATTGGCCAGGTACCGACGCTGGCAGCCCTGTTGCAGCGTTTCGGCCCCGATGGTGCTGCCATGTTGGACGCGGCCCTGCAGCGCGCTGCGGCAGACGGCGAGGGCTGGGATGTCGAGTTGCCGTGCGAGACCGGCCCGAACGGGCACCGCGTGCTGCGCGTGGTTGGTCGCCATGACGAAGACGAAACCGGCCGGCGTGTCGGTGTCGTCATGCAGGACGTCAGTGAACCCGCCAAGGTGCGTGCCGAGCTGGAGCGCACGCTGGAGCGCCTGGCCCTGGCCACCCACAGCGGCGGCATTGGCGTCTGGAATCTGGACCTGCGGGACTCTCGCCATGGCGAACTCACCTGGGACGACGCCATGTGGCGTTTGCACGGCGAGCCGCCGCGTGGCCAGCGCACCAGCCTCGCGAACTGGCGCAAGCGCCTGCATCCCGAGGACCGCCGCGCCGCCGTCATGGCCGTGCGGGCGGCCCTGCGCGACGGGCCCCAGCTGGACGGCGAATGGCGGGTCAGCTGGCCCGATGGCAGCGTCCATGTGTTGCGCAGCGCCGGTCGGGTGCTGCGCGATGCCGGCGGCCGGCCGCTGCGCTTGTCGGGCGTCTGTTGGGACGTCAGCGAGTCTCGCCGGTTGCAACAGCAATTGCAGGAGCAGCATGAGCTGCTGGAGGTCACGCTGCAATCCATCGCCGATGCGGTGCTGACCACCGATGCCCTCGGTCGCGTGACCTGGCTCAACCCCGTCGCCCAGCGGCTGACGGGCTGGGCTGCCGCCGAGGCGCGCGGCCAGCCGGCCAGCCATGTCTTCCTGGCCCAGCGCGAGGAAACCGGCGAGCCCTTGGCCGACCCGGTGCAGCGCTGCCTGGCCACCGGCCGGCCGACGCGCCTGTCTGCCGGTGCCATGTTGCTGAGCCGCGAGGGCGAACTGCGCGCCGTGGACGACTCGGTCGCCCCCATCCGCGATGCCGACGGCCGCGTGCTTGGCGCCGTGCTGGTCTTTCGCGACGTGACCCAGCAGCGCCGCCAGTTCGACGAGATCCGCTGGCGCGCCAGCCATGACGGCCTGACCGGCCTTGTCAACCGCGTCGAGTTCGGCCAGCGCCTGGCGCGCACGCTCGAGCGAGCCAAGCGCGATGGCAGCCACCATGCGCTGCTGGCTTTCGACCTCGATCGCTTCAAGCTCGTCAACGACCACTGCGGCCATGCCGCCGGCGACGAGGTGCTGCGCGAGGTTGCCCGCCGCCTGGAGGCCGGCGTTCGCGGCCGCGACACGGTGGCGCGCCTGGGCGGCGACGAGTTCGCGGCCATTCTGGAAAACTGCTCGCTCGACGAGGCCCTGCACGTGGCACAGAAGTTGTGCGACGCGATGGACCAGTACCGCTATGTGCACGGCGAGCAACGGTTTCGCATCGGCACCAGCATCGGCGTGGCCCCGCTGGATGGGCGCTGGCCCGATGCCGATGCCGCCATGCGCGAGGCCGATGCCTGCTGCATGATCGCCAAGGAGCAGGGCCGCAACCGCGTGCAACTGTGGGCGCCCGATGACGCCACGCTGCGCGCCCACCAGAGCGAGCACCGCTGGGCGACGCGGCTGCAACAGGCCCTGGACGAGGACCGCTTCGAGCTCGACCTGCAGCGTGTGCTGCCGGCCCAGGGTGAGGACGATGGCCGGCTGCGCGGCGAGCTGCTGTTGCGCCTGCGCGAGCGTGACGGCAGCCGTGTGTTGCCCGGCGCCTTCATGCCGGCGGCCGAGCGCTTCCATCTCGCGCCGCGACTGGACCGCTGGGTCTTGAGGCAGGCGGTTGACTTGCTGCAGCGCGGCGGCCCCCCGGAGGTCGCGTCGCTGTCCATCAATGTGTCGGCCCTGACGCTGCAGGATGCGGCCTACCACCAGGAAGCCCGAGCCCTGCTGACGGCGCTAGGCCCCACGCGTGCCGCGACCTTGTGCCTGGAAATCACCGAGACGGCCGTCATCACCCAGCTCGGCGAGGCGGCGAGCTTCATCCAGCAGATGCGGGCCCTGGGTGTGCGCATCGCGCTGGACGATTTCGGCGCCGGCGCCTCCTCATACAGCTATCTGAAGGCGCTGCCAGTGGATCTGCTGAAGATCGACGGCCAGTTCGTGCGCGCGTTGATGACCGACCCGCTCGATCAGGTGGCGGTGCGCAGCTTTGTCGACGTTGCCAGGACGCTCGGCCTGACGACGGTGGCGGAATGCGTGGAGACACCCGAGGTGCTGCTGGAGTTGGTGCGCCTGGGCGTCGGCGAGGTGCAGGGTTTCCTGCTCCACCGGCCCCAGCCACTGGCTGAGCTGCTGGTTGCCGCCGAAGAGACGATGCCCGCCTGAACTCAGCGGGCGGTCGCCTGCGACTCGCGGGGCGGCTGCGGCGCCACGTCGGCGCGCACTGGCTGGTCGCGGTCGTCGGCATCAACGGCCGGCGCTTCGGCCTTGGCGACGATGGTGGCGTCATCGGGTATCGAGGCCGGCGGCGCACTGTTGTCGCGCCCGTCCGCGACCGCGCGCAGCGACACCTGCAGGCCGCGCGACAGCTGCTGCTGCCAGCCGTGCAGGGTGTCCGCCGCCTTGTGCATGACGGCACTCAGCTGCACGTCCAGCGGGCGCGGGTCGTCGACCATGTCCACGCCGGCGCTGGCCCCGAGGGCCGCGATGGCGACGAGCATGGCGGCTGCGTGGAAGCGGCGGCTGTGCAAGGGCGGTGACAGCGCGTCGGCGTCCCGCGACATGATGGACATGTCGGGTACCGGCGGTGCCGGCATCTGCGTGTGCCAGCCCTCGGCATGCGGTGATCGCGGGAATTGCATGGTGCCCTCCTGGCTGCGTCTGAGACGGTTACCGCGCGCTCTGTCGGTGCGGCGCCCGGGAGCAGTTTGGGTGCGCCCGATGCGGCGCCATGTCGGCTCGGGCAGGCTTGGCCTGTAGGACTTCAGGAAGGGCTGGGGCTGCCCAGTTCGCCGGGCGCGGTCACGGGGGCTGGCTCGGGTTCTGGATCTTCGCGCATCGGCAGGCGCGCCAGCACCAGCGTGCCGCGGCCGGGCGCGGACAGCAGCTGCAGCGTGCCGCCCAGGCTTTCGATGCGGTAGCGCATGCCCAGCAGGCCATGGTGGCCGGCCCCCACCGCTTCGGGGTTGAAACCCTGGCCATCATCGCGGATGTGCAATTGCAGCCAGCCATCCGATTCGGCCAGCGAGACGCGCACATGCTTGGCCTTGGCGTGGCGCAGCACATTGGTCAGCGCCTCCTGCACGAGGCGGTACATCGCCAGCCGGCTGGCCTCGTCACTGGGGGCCTCCATCAGCTCCAGGCTGAGCTGCAGGCCGGAGCGCTGCGCGAACTCCTGGGTCAGGATCTCCAGCGCCGGGATGAGGCCGAGGTTGGACAGGGCCGATGGGCGCAGGTCCTCGATGATGCGGCGCTTCAGCGCAATGCCCTGGTCGAGCAGCTCGCTCATGTGCTTGAGGCGCTCGTCGATCTCGGGCGCCGCGGTGCGCGTCATGCGGCGGATGCGCGCGACGTCGAGCTTGGCGGCCGTCAGCAGCGCACCGAGCTCGTCGTGCAGCTCGCGGGCCAGATGGGCGCGCTCGTCCTCGCGCACCGTCTGCAGGTGGTGGGCCAGCTCGGTCAGCTCGGCGGTGCGGCGGGCCACCTCGCGGTCCAGCCGGTCGCGTTCCTGCGCCAGCTCCTGGGCGTGCTCACGGCGGGCCGCGTGCAGGGCCTCGTTGCGGCGCAGGAAGATGGCCAGGCCGAACAGGCTGAGCAGCGTCAGCCCGTGCACGCCGATGCGGCCGTAGTTCAGCGAGCGCACGACGGCGTCGCGCTCGGTGGCAATCTGCGTCAGTTCGTGCTGATCGAGCTGGCCGACGGCGTCGCGCACCGCCTGCATCTTCTCGCGGCCGATGTCGGACTCGACCAGCCCGTGCCAGGCCGTGTCCTGCCCGTCGCGGTAAAGCTTGACGACCAGCTGCAGCTCGGAGAGTTTTTCGCTGGCGCGCCGGCTCGCGTCGGCCACCAGGGCCTCCCATTCGGAGCTGGCGTACTGGCCGCGCAGCCGTGACAACACATTGGGCAGCTCCTGCTCGGCCAGCTTGATCGGCGCGAGGTAATCGTCGCGCCCGGTCAGCAGATAGCCGCGCTGCGCGGTCTCGGCATCGGTCAGCAACTCGCGCAGGCGCAGGCCGTCGTTGCGCGCCTGGTGGCGGGCCTGGGACTGGTTCAGCGCCTCGTCAGCACCCCAGAAGGCGGCCTCGCTGACGCCCATGACGGCGGCTGCTGCCAGTGCCGCGAAACCGACGGCCAGACCGCGATTGCGGCTGGCGCCTTCCAGCCAGGGATCGAGATGACGCAGCACGGGCAGCCGTTCAACTGGCCGCGGCTGCAGGGCGCGCTGATGAGGCATGTTCGGCCAGTTCGGCGCAGTAGCTGATGAGGTCGTCGAGCTCGCGGCTCTTGTCAAACACCCGTTCCGCGCCCAGGCTGGCGCAGCGCCGGCGCATTTCCTCGGTGGCGTAATTGGTCAATACGACGCGCCGCGCCCGGATGCCGAGCTGCTGGGCGGCCTGCAGCACGCCCAGGCCGGTGCCGGAACGCAGGAAGACGTCGACGATGAAGAGATCGGCATTGCCGTCGGGGTCTCGGCTCATCCAGCGCACCGCGCTGGCTTCATCGGCCACCGAGCCCACCACTTCGACCTGAGCCAGTTCCTCAAGCGTCGCAATCAGGTTCTCAAGGATCACCGGACTGTCTTCGACGATGAAGGCTTTGAGTGCTGGCATGGCCCGACGGCGGCGCGAGGATGATGAGGTTGAAGTATGGACCGCTTCCGCGTCGGGCCGGCAGTGCCGGCAGCGCATCGCGCTGTAGGACTTCTCCTAGGGAAACTCCCTTGGAAGTCCTTCAGCGGCGGTCTTCAGTTAGGGTGTCGCACGGCGATGTCATTGCGCACGGCGACGACACCGGAGGTCTCGCGGGCCAGCTTCTCAGCCATGGCCTTTTCCTCGTACGACTTGGCGAAGCCGGACAGTTGCACCGTGCCCTTCAGCGTCTCGACACTGATGGCCATCGCGCTGACGGTCGGGTCGGCGGCGAACTTGCCCTTGACGCGGGTGGTCAACGCGGCGTCATCAACATAGGCGCCCACGGTTTCCTGGTTGCGGGTGACGGCGCAGCCGCTGGTGCCGGCCAGGGTGGCCGTGAGAGCGGTGGCGACGGCCAGAGTGAGGATGGACTTGTTCAGCATTGCAGTTCTCCTTGGATGGCGGCTTCACGGAGCCGCTGGAGCCACTATCGCGGCGCGCCACCACGGGCGGCATAGTCCCGAAGCGCGGCCCCCTGTCGGACTCGGCCGGCGTCGATGTAGGACTGAAGGTATCGCGGCGCGCCTTGCGGACTGCTACGCTGGGCCATCCCTCAACACCGCGTTCATCATGATCCGTATCGGCATCGTCGACGACCACGCCATCGTGCGCACCGGCTTGCGCCAGTTCCTGTCCGACCACGTCGACCTGCGCGTCACGGGCGAAGGCGCCAGTGGCCACGACGCCCTAGAGATGGCGCGTGGCGGCGAGGTCGACGTGCTGCTGCTGGACATCTCCATGCCCGACCAGAGCGGCGTGGACGCGTTGGCCGCCATCAAGGCGCGATTCCCCGAACTGCCGGTGCTGATCCTCAGCGGCTTTCCTGAGGCGCATTACGCGACGACGCTGCTGCGCCAGGGCGCCAGCGGCTACCTCAACAAGGAATGCGATCCCGACGAAATCGCCAATGCCATCCGCCTGGTGGCGCGTGGCCGGCGCTACATCAGCCCGGCGGTGGCGGAGCAACTGGCGGACAGCGTGGTGGGTGGCGGCAGCGCCGGCAATGCGCCCGACAAGCCCCTGCACGAGGCGCTGTCGGAGCGCGAGTTCCAGGTCTTCCTGCGCCTGGCCCAGGGCGAGACCGTGGGCCATATCGCCGAGGCGCTGTTCCTCAGCGTCAAGACCGTCAGCACCTACCGCACGCGCGTGCTCGAGAAGCTCAAGCTGGCGACCAACAGCGATCTGACCTACTACGCGCTGAAGAATGGGTTGATTCAGTAGCGGGGTTCGCCGCTGTCCCTGGGCGCGTCCTCGCCGAGGGTCCAGGGCAGCGCGCATTCATAACCCAGCTCGGCCTCGCTCGAGGTGGCGGCCGGCGACCACAGGCGCGTCAGCGCTGACCAGAAGGGGCGGTGCGGGCTGGATTCGGCCAGGGAGTTGTGCTGCAGCGAGGCTTCGATGGTCATGGGAGATTCCGGCTGAAGTTGGCGCGCCCAGCATCGCCAGGGGCGGGGGCGGCGTGTATCGGCCGGTGTCGCAGTGGCCTGTCGGAGCTGGCTGACAAGCCCGCCGTCTCGATCAGAATGCGGGCGTGCTGTCGCCTCTGTCCCTGCTACGCCTGAGCCTGACCTGCCTTGCGCTTGCCTTCCTGCCGGCGTCGGCCTGCGAGCTGCGCGTGCGCTGGAACCCCGACCCGCCCTACAGCATGCGTGACGGGCAGGGCCACCTCATCGGCATGCAGACCGAACTGGTCGAGCGCACGCTGGAGCGCATGCAATGCCGGGCGGTCTGGGTCGAGCTACCCTGGGCACGCGCCCTGGTCGAGTTGCAGGCCGGCCGCCTGGACCTGCTGCCCGGCGCGCTGCGCCGCCCCGAACGCGAGGCCTATGCGCATTGGGTCGAACAGCACATTGCCGTGGCCAACCGCCTCTTCGTGCGTGCCGGTCGCGAGGCCGACTTCGCCAGCGCGACGCGGCTGAAAGAGGCCTGGCGGCAGGGCCTGAAGCTGGGCGTGCAGATCGGGGTGGTCTACGGCCCCGACTACGCCGAGTTGCTCGCTGACCCGGCCTTTCGCGCCACGCTGACCCAGGCCTCGGCGCGCCGCAGCCTGTGGCAGATGCTGGAGATCGGCCGCGTCGATGGCGTGCTGGCCAGCGAGGCGACGGCGCGCTGGGAGCTGGGCGAGCTGGGCCTGGCCGGCCGCATCGTGCCCACGTCCGTGGTGGTGCCGCATGAGCCCGCGCAGCTGATGTTCAGCAGGCGTTCGGTCGACGCGGCCCTGGTGCAGCGCTACCGTGAAGCCAGCGAGGCGCTGGAGCGCGATGGCACGCAGGCGAGCATCGTGCGCCGCTACCTCGGCGACTAGCCAACCAGCGCCGCGTCGAGGATCTTTGCCGCCTGCGGCACGGCCAGCGTGCCAACAAGGCGGCCATCGCCGCCGAAGCGGGTCGCGATGAAAGCGTCCGCGGCAAGGGTGGACGATTGCTCACGCATCAGCAGGCCTTGGGCGCACAACACCAGGCCTTGCGCAACGCGGCGGGCCTGGGCTTCCAGTGCCGCCGGGTCGCCGGTCAGCAGGCGCCGCAGGCTTTGGGCTTCGGCGCGCACCGGGGCGTCCGTGCTCCCGTCAAACGCATCGAGCAGTGCGAAGGCCACCTCGGGCTCACGGGCGACGGCACGCAGCACATCCAGGGCCATCACATTGCCCGAGCCCTCCCAGATCGAGTTGACCGGCGCCTCGCGGTACAGCCGCGCCAGCACGCCATCCTCCACGTAGCCATTGCCGCCGAGCAACTCCATGGCCTCGCCGGTGCACTCGATGGCGCGCTTGCAGACCCAGAGCTTGGCGGCCGGCGTCATCAGCCGTTGCCAGCCGGGCTCGTTGCTCTCGAAGCCCCGAGCCAGGCGCAGCATCAGCCGCATCGCGGCCTCGCTCTCCAGCGCCAGGTCGGCCAGCACGGTCTGCATCAGCGGCTGCTCGGCCAAGTGCCGGCCAAAGGCCGAGCGCTCGCGGGCGTTGTGCAGCGCCTGCACGAGGCCGGCGCGTAAGAGCGCTGCGCTGCCGATGACGCAGTTCAGGCGCGTGTAGCCGGCCATCTCGATCAGCGTCGGGATGCCGCGGCCTTCTTCACCGAGACGCCGCGCCCAGGCGCCGTGGAACTCGACCTCGCTGCTGGCGTTGCTGCGGTTGCCGAGCTTGTCCTTCAGGCGCATCACCTGGATGGCGTTGCGCGCGCCATCGGGCGTGTAGCGGGGCAGCCAGAAGCAGGTCGGGCCCGCTTCGGTGCGGGCCAGCACGAGGTGGGCGTCGCTGCTGGGCGCCGAGAAAAACCATTTATGGCCGGTGATCGCATAGCTGCCGTCGGCCTGGCTCGCGGCTGCAGTCGTCACGCGGCGCAGGTCGGAGCCGCCCTGCTTCTCGGTCATGCCCATGCCGACCCAGATCGACGGTTTCTCCGTCAGCGGCCGGTCCAGCGGGTCGTGCTCACGGCTGAAGAACTTGTCGCGCAGCGGCGCGAACAGCTCGGGCTGCCTGGCCAGCACGGGAATGGCGGCCTGGGTCATCGTTGCCGGGCACAGCGAGCCGGCCTCGACCTGGCCATGCAGATAGCAGCCGGCCGCGAAGTGGGCCCAGCGGCCGGGCGTGTCGGTGGCGAAGACGTCGGCCACGAGGCCCTGGCGGCGGTACATGGCCAGCAGGGCATGCCATGCCGGGTGGAAGTCGACGAGGTCGACACGGCGGCCGCGCGCATCGAGCTGGCGCAGCTGCGGGCCATTGCGGTTGGCGTCGCGGGCCAGCTGGGCGGTCTCGGCGCTGCCGAGTTCGGCGCCATAGCGCGTCAGCGGCTCGACCGCCTGCGGCGCGGCCTCGCGCAGCGCGGCCAGCAAGGCCGGGTCGGAGGCCAGCAGGTTGTGGCCGACCCATTCGTCGACGAGGTTGTCAGAGGTGGACATCTCGGTGACTCCATCCCAGAAGACTTGCGGGACGAGCGACGGGCCGCTCCCTAGCCGGCCCGCGCTGGCGATGTGCTTGCCGGTCGCGCCGGCAAGCATCGCCGTCCCCCCGGGGGACCGGCCAACGTACCCGTTGGACGAGAGGCTTCATGTCAGTCCTGGACCCCCGGCTCGGCCATCAACTGACCCTTGCCGGCGCGCCGGGCTTCGTAAAGGGCCGTGTCGGCGCGGCGTTGCAGGTCGGCCAGGCCGCGGTCACCGGGGCGCAGCTTGGCCCAGCCGGCGCTGAAGGACAGCGCCATGCCCAGCTCGGCCGGTGCGCGTTCGGCCAGCGCCTTGCGCAGGCGCTGGTCCAGGGCCTGCGGGCCCTCGGGCAGGCAGCGCGCCATCAGCACACCGAACTGCTCGCCGCTCAGGCGGCCGGCGAGGTCGCCCAGGCGCATCTGGGCCTGAATGCAGCTGGCAAACAGGGCCAGGGCGCGATCGGAAAAATCCATGTCGCGCTCTGCTTGCAGGGTCGCGAAGTCGTCCAGGTCCAGCACCACCAGGGCCAGGGGCTCGTCGTAGCGGCGCGCCATGGAGATCAGGTCGACCGAGCGCTGGGTGAAGGCGTTGCAGTCCGCCAGGCCGGTCAGGCCGTCGGTCTGGGCCAGGCGCGCCAGCTCGGCCTCGGTCTGGCCGCGCCAAGCCAGTAGCAGCATCGGCAGGGCCAGCAGCAGGGCGAGCTGGCCGGCCAGCGCCAGCAGCAGGTCGGGCCAGGGCGCGGTGTCGCCGAGCAGGGTGGTGGCGGCGCGGCCCAGCATGGCTGCCAGCAGCGGCAGCACGGCGGCCAGCCCCAGCAGGCGCCAGCGCCGGCTGTTCAGGCCCTGCAGCACCGTGCTGCGGCCCGGCAGCATCAGCGCCACGCCCAGCCAGGCGAGTTGGGCGCCGAGCACCGCGTCAGCCAGGGTTTGGCCGACGGCATGCTCGTCCGCCAACAGGGCGTGGCCAATGCCCAGCACCAGCGGTGCAGCCGCCATGAGCCAGCGCCCCGGCCGCGGCGTCAGCCACAAGCCCAGGGCCCACCAAAGCGCGGACAGGCCGAGGCTGATGACGGCCAGGCCGACGCTGTGCAGGGTCGGCACAGCCATTCGATCGCCGTGGGTCGGGCTCGCCATGGCCAGGCCCAGGGCCAGGGCTGCCATGCCCACCTGGGCCCAGCGGCCGCCGGCATTCGCGCCGTGCCAGCCGATCAGCGTGATCAGCACCAGCGCCGCGGCCAGCGCCTGCATGGGCATCAGCGCGAACAGGGCGGCAGTGAATGTCATTTCTTGATGGGGATGGGGGTTTCGCGGCCGACCGGTACGGCGGTCACGCTGTTCTGCGGCGAACCGTCGATGAGGCGGTCGGAGTAGGTCAGGTAGACCAGGGTATTGCGCGACGCGTCCACCATGCGAACGATGCGCAGCCGCTTGAAGACCAGGGATATGCGCTCGTTGAAGACCTCTTCCTGGCGCGGCAGTGCCTGGCTGATGGTGATGGGGCCGACCTGGCGGCAGGCGATGGAGGCCTCGGCCTTGTCCTCGGCCAGGCCGATGGCGCCCTTGATGCCGCCCGCCTTGGCGCGCGACACATAGCAGGTCACGCCCTGCACCTTGGGATCGTCATGGGCATCCACGACCACCTTGTGGTCGGGGCCGATCAGCTTGAAGGCGGTGTCGACCGAGCCGATGGGTTCGGCGCGGGCCAGCGCCGAGGCGACGAGCAGGAAAACGAGGGCGGCTTGCTTCATCGGCTCAGTCTAGAGCGAACAGGCCCCGGCGGGGCTGGGCACCGCCGTCTGGCGCCCCGTGAAGCGCGGCTGCTCGGGGCGGCCGAGGTCGAAATGGCTGAGCTGGTCGCTGCGCTGGTTGCATACGAACAGGTGGCGGCCGGCGCGGCAGGCGCTGCGCGGGTAGCTGCCATGCACCCAGTGATGGTCCAGCAGGCGCGGGCGGCGCGGCTGGGCCAGGGCGATGACGGCCAGGCTGTCGTGCAGTCGGTTCAATGCGTAGAGATGGCGGCCGCCGGGTGCGACGAGCAGGTCGGAGGCGTAGCTGGTGCCGGCAAAGCCGGCCGGCAGTACGGAGATCTCGTCAATCAGGCGCGGGCCGGCCGCCGTCAGCTCGACGGTCGACAAGGTGGACGACTCTTCCTGCAGCACGTAGACCCAGCGGGCGTCCGTGGGATGGAAGGCGAAGTGGCGCGGACCCGAGCCCGGGCTGAGTGCGAGTTCGAAAGCGGCGGCCTTCGGCGCACCGGACTTGAGCGGCCAGACGAGCAACCGGTCGCGGCCCAGGTCGGTGCCGAGCAGCCAGCGGCCGTCGGGGCTGGCCTGGATCATGTGGGCGTGCGGTGCTTCGTGACCGCTGCTGGCCTGGCTGCCGGGCGGAGCCTTGGCCGCCTGTTGCGGGCCCGGCCGGCAGTCTGGGCCGGCGCAACTGGGCCAGCTCTCGGTCTCGCCGAGATGACCATCGGCTTGCAGTGGCAGCGCAGCAAAGCGGGCATCGCCGTAATGGGCAACCCAGGCGTGGCCGTTGCTCAGCGACAGCTGCACCGGGCCGCGGCCGCCGCTGGGCTGGCGCTGCACAAGTTCGAGCCGACCGTGCGCGTCCTGGATATAGACAGCGACATGGTCAGCGCCTTCCTCTGCGGCATAGACGTGGTGGCCCTGGGCTGCCAGCCAACTCGGGCTGCGGGCGTTGGCCGTCAGGCCCAGGGGTTTCAGGCCGCCGTCGGCGGCGATGGCAAAGCTGTAGAGGCCCTGGCCCAGCGGGGCATAGGTGCCGACGTGCAGGAAGCGCGGCGGTGGCGTGGCGGCGGTGGCGGGCATCAGGGCTGCGGCGGAGAGGCTCAGCAAATGACGGCGTTTCATGCGAACTGCGTCGTGATGGCATCGACAACGCGGTCGTCCTCGTCGACGACGGCCATCCAGGCCCATTTGTCGAAGGTCGTGCACGGGTGCGAGGGGCCCAGCGCGACGCGCTCGCCGACGGCCGGGCCGTCCCATCCGCTCGGATCCCAGCGCAGATAGGCATGCTGGTCATTCAGGCCGGTGACACGCCAACCTGCGGGGGCCTTGGATCGCTCGGCGCCGCGCAGATGCCAGACCGGCAGCGGCCAGCCGGCATCGAAGGACACATCACGCCGGCCGGCATTGAGCAAGGCCAGGCCCGGCTCGGGGCAGGACAGCACCTGGGTCCAGACCTCCAGCGCCGGCTGCAGGCTGGGCGCCGACAGCGGCGTGCCCATGCGCTCGTCCATGCTGCGCATATAGCGGCCGTAGTGCTCGTGGTCATGACAGACATAGCAGCCCGAGCGCAGCAGGCCCAGGCGGCCAGGCTTGCCGGCCAGCACGGGGGCGACGAGATCGAAGAGGGCCGAGCCGCCGCCGCTGAGCCACAGCGGCTGCGCATCGGCGTCGATCAGGCCCTCCGCTTCGATGTCGCTCAGCAGTGCCTCGATGCGCGTCTGCCATTGCTGCATCAGCGCGCGGTCGGGTTCGCTCTCGCCTCGGACCTGCAGGCCCTCGTAGAAGCCGATGCCGCGCAGCCGCAGTGCCGGGTGGGTTTTGAGTGCACGCGCCAAGGCCAGCGCCGGGCCATGCTCGCGCACGCCGCAGCGCGAAGTGCCGAGTTCGATCAGCACGTCGATCCGAGCCTCGCCTTGGCCCAGATCCGCCCAGTGCGCCGCCAGCAGATCCAGCTGTGCCTGCGAGTCGACAAAGAAGGCCAGCTCCAGGCCAGGGTGGCGGCGCCGCAGGTCCAGCAATTCGGCCAGCTCGGCCGCGCCGATGAGCTGGTTGGCGATCAGCGCCCGCCGCGCGCCAGCGGCCAGGCCCAGGCGCAACTGGTGCACGTTGGCGAACGTCAGGCCCCAGGCGCCGGCGTCGAGCTGGCGGCGGAACAGCTGCGGGCTCATCGTCGTCTTGCCATGCGGCGCCAGCTGCACGCCGCGCTGGGCCGCAAAGTTCTGCATCCAGGCGATGTTGTGGGCCAGGGCCTGCTGGCGCACGACGGCCAGGGGTGTCGGCAGCTCGTGCAGCGTCCAGCCGCGCTGGGCCACGTCGGCCAGTGGCAGGGGCGGCTGCAGTGCCGGAAAGCCTTTCAGCCAGGGACCGAGCCAGCCGGCGCGCGGGGTGTCGTCATGATCCATGGCGCCATCATCGCGCGCGGACGACGCTGAGGGCCTGCGGCAGCACGCGCACTGCGATGTCGGTGGCGGACGGCAGGGGCTCGCCGTCCACGGCCAGCGGCACGGACGCGGGGCTGGTCAGGTGCAAGGCCTTGAAGCGGCTCAAGCTCACCTTGGCATGACGCAGGTGCAGCCCGGTCAGCAGCAGCGGCATCATGGCCAATGCACCCAGCCGCCCGAAGGCGGCAACGCGCAGCAGCTGCAGCTCGCCGTCGTCCACGCGCGCGCCGGGTGCAGCCGGCATGCCGCTGCCATAGCTCGGCGTGTTCAGGCTGGAGGCGAACAGCATCGGCCCGTCGCTCAGCAGCTGGCCATCGGCCTCGACGCGCATCGGGTAGACGCGCAGCCGGCCAATCTCGTTGAGCGTGGCCCACAGATAGCGTGGCTGGCCGCGCAGCCAGTGGGGTGCGGCCTGGGCGCGGATGGCGATGGCCGCGTCGAAGCCGGCGGTCAGGCTGGACATGAAGAGCTGGGCGCCGCCTTCGGCCGTCGTGATCTCGCCCAGGTCCATCGCTGCGGCCGGCGCGCGCTGTGCGTGGGCCAAGGCCTCGCGCCAACCCATGCGTGCCAGGCCGAGTGCGCGGGCCAGGTCGTTGCCGGTGCCGCCGGGCAGGATGGCCAGCTGCAGCCGGCGTGCGACCAGGGCCGGCAGCAGCTGGTGCACGGTGCCGTCGCCGCCGGCGACGATGACGCGGCTGCCTTCGGGCAGGGCCAGCAGGCGCTGGCGTGCGGCGGCGACGTTCTCGGGCAGCACCAGCGGTACCCCGGGCAGCGCCTCGCGCAGCGGGGCGGCGAGGGCGGCGCAGCGGCCGTTGGCGGCATGCGGGTTCAGCAGGCACAGCGCCGGGGTCAGGGCAGAGGCGATCACGCCGGGCATTGGATTCGGCGGCGCGCCCTCACGCCATCGGCGCAGACCCTGCGGCGCAGTGTGCCGGCTCTGTCTACACTGGGTGTTACAACTCAACACAACCAACGAGGCGCCGCTCGCGCATGTCGCTGCACATCCCCACCCTGGTGCTGATGCTCGTGCTCGGATTCGGGCTGCTGACGCTGCAGCTGTGGATGGCTGGGCGCGGGGCACTCAGCCGCGGCGAGCTCAAGCGCCTGGGTTGGGCGGGGCTGGCCTTCAGCTTTGGCTTTGCCTTCTTTGCGCTGCAGCCCTGGCTGCCTGGCTGGGCTGTACTGCTGGGCGGCAACTGGCTGCTGATGGCGGGCCTCGCTGGTTTCGCAGCAGCGGTATCGCGGCATCTGCTGAACCGCGGCCTGCCGGTTTGGCACCACGGGTTGCTGCTGCTTGCGGCCTTGGCCGTGCCGGCGGTGCTGGACGTGTCGCAGCCGGTGCGCGCTGGCGCGATGTCGGCGGCCATGGGCGCGCTGCTGCTGCCGGCCACCCTCGCGTCGCTGCGGCTGGGCTGGCGCGGCGAGACGAGTTTTCGCGCCGTCTCACTGATGTTGCTGCTGGCCAGCCTGGCGCTGTGGCTGCGCGTGGGCTTTGCCGCCTGGTGGCTGCGTGCCGCGCCGGCCGACGCCGAGCCCTGGCAGGCCTGGAGCGGCGCCATCTTCATGCTGGCCTTCATGGCGATGCTGGCGGCGGGCTTCGGCTTCGTGCTGGCGAATTTCGAGCGTATGGCCAGCCAGATGCGCAAGCTCGCCAGCGTCGACGGGCTGACCGGTGCCGTGAACCACAACACGACGGTGTCGCTGCTGGCGCATGCGATGGAGCGTGGCCGCCGCGAGGGCCAGCCGGTCGGCTTCGTCATGCTGGACCTGGACCACTTCAAGCGCGTCAACGACCGGCATGGCCATGCCGTGGGCGACCAGGTGCTGAAGGCCGTCGCGGCCTGCACGCGCTCGCGGTTGCGCGGCTCCGACGTGCTCGGGCGCCTGGGCGGCGAGGAGTTCGGCCTCGTGCTGCCTGCCACCGGTGCCGCCGGCGCCAAACATCTGGCCGAGCAGGTGCGCCTGGCCGTGGAGGCGCTGGAACTGCAGGGCGACGGCGGCATGCCACTGCGCGTGACGCTGTCGGCGGGCGTTGCCGAAGCGGCCAAGAGCGACACGCCCGAAACGCTGATGCACCTGGCCGACAAGGCCCTCTACCAGGCCAAGCAGAAAGGCCGCAACCGCGTCGTCGTGGCCGACGACTGGATGCGCAATTCGACCTTGCAATCCGTGGTGGGTTGAGCCTCCGGTATTTGCTTTGCGTATTCGGGTCGAGCGCCGGGCCGCTCCCAAGCCGGCCCGCCATGGCGATGCTTGCGGCTCAATGCCGCAAGCATCGCCGTCCCCTCGGGGGACCGGCTAGATTGGCGCGCGTTCAGCGCTGCAAAGCTGGACGAGGGGCAATCAACAACTCTCGTATTTCCAGTTGCGTGATTTGCCGTCAGCGATCCACTCCACCGCCTGGGCGATGCGCTTGGTGCGTGTGTCCTCGCGCTTGGCCTCCAGCACCCATTCGAGGTAGTCGCGCTGCTTGCTGGGCGCGAAGGCGTCGTAGTGCTGCTTGGCCGCCTTGACCTTGCTCAGCGCCGCGGCGAAGTCGTCGGGCATCTCGAGCTGGGGCCGCGGCTCGCGATTAGGTTTTGCGGCGCGCGGCGCGCCGGCCCGCAGCAGTGCGGCGGCGGCCTTGACCTGCTTGCGCAACTCTGCGCTGCTGGGCAGGTCGGCCAGGGTCGTGATGCGGCCGAAATCGCCCATGGCACCGGGCTGTCCAGGTGTCGCGCCCTCGCGCTCCCAGAAGCCGAAGGTGCAGTGCACCTTGAAGGCCGACATGCCGCAAAGCAGCTTGTCATCCAGCGTGAAGTGCGGCCGGCTCCACTTGATGGTCTCGACGACGTCGGGGCAGGCTGCGTGCACGTCCTCGCGCAGCCGCGTCAGGATGGGCCGGGCGAACTCGGGCACGCTTGCCAGGTAGGTGTCGATGCGCGGATCGAGGGTGGGCATTTCACTCACTCCTGTTCAAGTGGTGCTCGATGCGCCGGTCCGGGATCAGCCACAGCGCCGCGGCGATGGTGTAACCCGCCAGCGACAGGCCGACGTGCACGAAGGCCAGCGCGATGGACACCAGGTAGATGACTGCCGAGATCTTGCCCTTCCAGTCCTTGCCCAGCGCCTGGGCCAGCACGGTGTTGTTGCCGGGGATGCAGATCAAGGCCCATTGCAGCAGCATGTAGGCCAAGGCGGCCATGACGAGCACGCCGCCATAGACAGCCACTGGCAGCGGCGCAAAATGGTTTTCGCCCATCCAGCCGGTGGCAAACGGCAGTAGCGACAGCCAGAACAGCAGGTGCAGATTGGGCCAGAGCACCCCGCCGCTGATCTTGTGCACCGCATGCAGCAGATGGTGGTGGTTGTTCCAGTAGATGCCGACGTAGACGAAGCTCAGCACATAGGACAGGAAGACCGGCCACAGCGGCTTGAGGGCCTCCCAGTCGGTACCGTGAGGCACCTTCAGCTCCAGCACCATGATGGTGATGATGATGGCGATGACGCCGTCGCTGAAGGCTTCGAGGCGGGTCTTGTTCATGCAGGCGGCGGGTTGTTTGGGCCAGTCTAGACTTCCGCCCCCTGATTGCCGCCTCCGGACTGACCCTTGCGACGCCTTCTGCCGCTCCTGTTCTTCGCCTGCTCAGCGGCCCTGGCCCAGCTGCCGACGCTGACGCTGGAGCAGTTGCCGCGCCCGACCATGCCACCGGGCGAGCGCGGGCCGGTCGTGCCGGCCCAGGTGGAGCGCTGGCGCCTGGAGGCCAAGGCACTGGAGTATGGCGACGGCGTCAGGCGCGACGAGGTAGCCGCTGCCAAGCTCTACTGCCGCGCCGCCCGCTATGGCGACGCTGAAGCCCAGTTCAGCCTGGGCTGGATGCTGACGAATGCGCGCGGCATCCAGCGCAACGATGCCGAAGCCGCCCACTTGTTCGCCGCCGCAGCCGAGCAAGGCATGGAGCAGGCGCAGAACATGCTCGAGCGCATGGGCGGCACCCCCCTGGGCGACCCGCCGCCCTGCCTGCGCCCGCCCGAGACCGACCTGCCGGTGGCTGTCGCTGCCCTGCCACCCGCTGCGCGCAATGCCAAGCCGCTGTCGCTGTGGGCGACGCTGCCGCTGCCCCAGAACGCTCCGCCGGCCATCGTCAACTACGTGAAGCTGCTGGCGCCCGAATACCAGCTCGCGCCGGCGCTGGTGCTGGCGGTCATGGCCACCGAGTCCAACTTCGACCCGCTGGCCGAGTCGCCCAAGCGGGCTCAGGGCCTGATGCAGCTGCTGCCCGAGACGGCGACGCGTTTCAATGTCATCCGGCTGCGCGACCCGTCGCAGAACATCCGCGGCGGCATGGCCTATCTGCGCTGGCTGCTGGCCTATTTCGAGGGCGACGTGATGCTGGCCGTGGCGGCCTACAACGCCGGCGAGAGGGCCGTGGACCGCTACCTCGGCGTGCCGCCCTATGCCGAGACGCGGCTGTACGTGCGCAAGATCATGGCGGCCACCGGCGGCCAGCGCCTGCACCCTTTCGATGCCAAGGTGACCGGCGCCTCGCCCATGCTGCTGCGCGTCAAGGCCGCCATGCAGAGCCTGCAGGCGCGCTGACTTCCGTGAGATCAATCACGGCGCGCTCGTGGCGCGCATCACGGCGGCCACGCGATGCAGGCATCGTGCCTCGTCGAGGCTGAACCAATCTCGCGATGGAACCCCTGCACGCCGACACGCTGCTGCGCGTCTTCCAGCTCGTCACGACGATGCTGGCCCTGGCCACGCTTGGCGGCGCCTGGCATCTGAAGGGCGAGCGCGCGCTGTGGTTCTGGGCCGGTGCCTTTGCTGCCGCGGCGCTGACCCAGGCGGCGCGCGTGGCCCTCATCGCCATGGGCGCACCGCGCACCTTCTGGGCGGTGGGCCATCTCGGCAGCCTGCTGTCCGCGCTGATGGTGCTGCTCGGCCTGCGCGTCTACCTCGGCCTGCCGCTGCGCTGCCCCTGGCCGCTGGTGCTCACGGGCCTGTCCTGCATCGGCTCCTTCGCGCTGACGGCCTGGACGGGGCAGTTCTGGCCCTCGATCACGTTGACGATGCTGGCCTCGGCCGTGCTGACCATGCCTGCCGCCCATGCCGCCCTGCAGGCCTGGCGCGCGCAGCGCGGCTTTCCGCTGGGCCTGCTGGCGGCCGACCTGATCATCAGCGCCATCATCGAGGTGGCGCGCGGCCTGGCCGTGTCGCCCCTGATCGCCCAAACGCGGGCCGAACTGGTGCAATACAACTCGATGGGCCTGTTCGCCGTCATCGCCCTGCTCATCGGCCAGGCCCTGGCCATGCTGCTGCTGCTGCAGGACCGTGCGCTGCGCCAGATCGAGCGCCTCATCGAGATCGACGTGCTGACCGGCCTGCTGAACCGGCGTGGCTTTGACGAGCGCCTGCGCCGCCTGCTGCAGCGCGGCGTCGAGCATCCGCCGGTGCTGGCCCTGCTGGACGTGGATCACTTCAAGCGCATCAACGACACGCACGGCCACGCGGTGGGCGACGCCGTGCTCAGTGGCATTGGCGCCCGCCTGCACGACACCTTGCGGCCATTGGATCTGGCGGTGCGCCTGGGCGGCGAGGAATTCGCCGTCATCTGGCTCAAGCCTGAGGCCGGCGGCGAGCTGCGCCTGGTTGAGCGGCTGCGCGAGGCCATCGGCGGCCAGCCCTTCGAGACGGCGGCCGGCCCGCTGACCGTGACGGTCAGCATCGGCGTGGCCCAGGCCCTCGCGCCCGACGAGGCGCCCGAGGCGCTGTTCAGCCGCGCAGACGCGGCCCTGTACGAGGCCAAGCGCGCGGGGCGGGACCGGGTGGTGCTGGCGCGCTGACCCCGCTTTCGGGGGAGTCTAGGGGGCGGCATCGAGTCTGGCACCCTGGTTTGAAAAAGTGCTGCTGCACAATCCGCCCCGCCTAGAAAAGCGGGGGGAAGCAGTGGAGCGGGAAGGCATCAATTGGCTGGGGATCGGTCTGCGAGCAGCGGCCTTGGTGGTCATCATTTCGCTGCTGACCTGGTGCAGCATGGCGCGGCGCAGCACCCAGGACGTCGCCGGCCTCGGGCCCGAACTGCGCGAGATGATGCTGATGAACGGCATGGCCGACGCCAGCGGCATGATCGACATCGACAAGACGGCCAAACGCGTGGGCGCCGTCGGGCTGAACCGCCTGCTCTACGACAACGCGGGCACTGGCAGCCTGCCGGCGCTGCGCTGGATCGCCAACCATGGGGCCGAGCCTCGCAACGTCGGCGCGCTGGACAAGGGCACGCTGCTGCAGCAGGCCGCCGCCAAGCCGACGCTGGACCGGCTGAAATTCTTCATCGAAGAGCTCAAGCTCGACCCCAGGCAGGAGACGCCCGATCATGTCGGCGTCATGCACCTGGCGGCGCGCAACGGCGCTGATGCCCAGGCGCTGGTGTTCCTGACCAGCCGGGGGCTGAACATCAACTCGCCCGACATCGGTGGTCGCCTGCCCATCCATTACGCGGCGCTCAAGTCCATCGGCCCGCTGGTGTCGGCCGGCGCTGACATCAACGCGCTGGACGGCCAGGGGCGCACGGCCCTGCACTGGGCCGTCGAGGAAGGGCGGCATGACGCGGTGGCCGAACTGATTCGCCTGCAGGCCTCGGTCTTCACGCAGGACCGCCAGGGCAACACGCCCCTGCACCTGGCCGCGGTGGGCAATTCCGACGCCATCGTCGATACCCTGCTCGCCGCGGGCGCACCCAAGGCCGCGCGCAATGCGGATGGGCTGACGGCGCGCGAGTATCTCGAGAAGTCTCGCTACAAGCGCCGCTACAGCAATGGCGGCGACCGGGAGCAGAAGCTGTGACCCCGACCCGCCTGGCCTGGGCCGCGTTGGCCGTGCTGGCACTGACGGGCATGGCCAGGGCCGAAGGCGCGGGTGTCTATAAATGCCGCAAGCCCGACGGCACCACGGCCTTCAGCGACCGACCCTGCCCTGAAGCCGATTCCACGCAGATCGCGCGCCTGGGTCCCAAGGCGCCAGAAGCCAGCCAGTTCATGAGCCCGCGCTGCCTGCGCCTGCGCGAGCAGTTGAACCAGGCCGGCAGCGATGGTGGCGCCGACGAGTCCACGCGCCAGCAGCTGGACTACCGTTACCAGCGCGACTGCTATGCCGAAGAGCAGGACGCCAATGAGAAGGTCAACCAATTGATGGAGGACGTGCGCAACCGCTCGCTGCAGGAGCGCCGCGCGCTGGCTCAGGCCAAGGCGCGGCAGGAGCGCGAGTTCGCGCAATGCGTCGAACTGCGCAACAGCCTGCGCGCCCGGCGCGCCCGTGAGGCCGAGATGACGGCAGGTGAGCGCGGGGATCTTGAGCGCCTGGCAGCTGCCTTCGAGCAACGCTGCCGCGGGCTGTAAGCCCTACATGCTGCGGCGGTACTGGCCACCGACCTCGAACAAGGCGCCGGTGATCTGGCCCAGCGAGCACACGCGCACGGCTTCCATCAGCACGTCGAACACATTCCGGTTCTTGATGACGGCCTGCTGAAGGCGGGCCAGCATGGCCGGCGACTCGGCGGCGTGGCGGTCCTGGAACTCGGCCAGGCGCGACAGCTGCGACTGCTTCTCTTCGTCTGTCGAGCGGGCCAGTTCGATGTGCTCCGGCACCGTCTCCCCATTGGGGTTGCGGAAGGTGTTGACGCCGATGATGGGGTACTCGCCGGTGTGCTTGAGCATCTCGTAGTGCATCGACTCTTCCTGGATGCGGCCACGCTGGTAGCCGGTCTCCATGGCGCCGAGCACGCCGCCGCGTTCGCTGATGCGCTCGAACTCGCGCAGCACTGCCTCTTCGACCAGCTCGGTCAGCTCGTCGATGATGAAGGCGCCCTGCGACGGGTTCTCGTTCTTGGCCAAGCCCCACTCGCGGTTGATGACGAGCTGGATGGCCATCGCGCGGCGCACGCTCTCGTCAGTGGGCGTCGTGATCGCCTCGTCGTAGGCGTTGGTGTGCAGGGAGTTGCAGTTGTCGTAGACGGCGATCAACGCCTGCAGCGTGGTGCGGATGTCGTTGAAGGCGATCTCCTGCGCGTGCAGGCTGCGGCCCGACGTCTGCACGTGGTACTTGAGCTTCTGTGAGCGCTCGTTGGCGCCGTAGCGGTCGCGCATGGCGATGGCCCAGATGCGGCGGGCGACGCGGCCCAGCACGGTGTACTCGGGGTCCATGCCGTTGCTGAAGAAGAAGCTCAGGTTGGGCGCGAAGTCGTCGATGTGCATGCCGCGCGCCAAGTAAGCCTCCACGAACGTGAAGCCGTTGGACAGCGTCAGCGCCAGCTGCGAGATCGGGTTCGCGCCAGCCTCGGCGATGTGATACCCCGAGATCGACACCGAGTAGAAATTGCGCACGTAGTGGTGCACGAAGTACTCGGCGATGTCGCCCATGACCTTCAGCGAGAACTCGGTCGAGAAGATGCAGGTGTTCTGGCCCTGGTCTTCCTTCAGGATGTCGGCCTGCACGGTGCCGCGCACATTGGCCAGCACCCAGTCCTTGATCTTGGCGGCCTCATCGGCGGTCGGCTCACGGCCGTTGTCGGCCTTGAACTTGGCGAGGTTCTGGTCGATGGCCGTGTTCATGAACATGGCCAGGATGGACGGCGCGGGGCCGTTGATGGTCATCGAAACGGAGGTGGTCGGGCTGCACAGGTCGAAGCCGTCGTACAGCACCTTCATGTCGTCCAGCGTGGCGATGCTCACACCGCTGTTGCCGACCTTGCCGTAGATGTCGGGCCGCGGCGCGGGGTCGGCGCCGTACAGCGTCACCGAGTCGAAGGCGGTGGACAGGCGCTTGGCGGGCATCCCTTCGGAGACGAGCTTGAAGCGGCGGTTGGTGCGGAAGGCATCGCCTTCGCCGGCGAACATGCGCGTCGGGTCCTCGCCTTCGCGCTTGAAGGCGAACACGCCGGCCGCGTAGGGGAAGCTGCCGGGCACGTTTTCCAGCATCAGCCACTTCAGCAATTCGCCGTGGCACTCGTAGCCGGGCAGCACGACCTTGCGGATCTTGGTGCCGGACAGGCTCTGGGTGACCAGCGCCGTGCGGATTTCCTTGTCACGGATCTTCACGACGTACTCATCACCCGCATAGGCCTTGACCATGTCGGGCCACTGCTGCAGCAGCTGGCGGGCGTCGCCGTCGAGCTTGGCCTTGCGCTGCTCGGCGAGGTCGCCCAGCGCGGTGCGGGCACCATTCTTGTCGGGGTTGGCGGCCTCCAGCATGGCGCGGCTGGCTTCCAGCTGCTGGATCTCGCGGGCCAGCGCGGCCTGCTTGCGCGCACGGGCCTTGTAGCTGCGCACGGTGTCGCTGATGTCGGCCAGGTAGCGCACGCGGGCAGCCGGGACGATGGGGGTCTGGTGCGTGCTGTGGCGGGTGTCGACGCGCGGCAGGCGGCCTTCGCTGAAGGGGATGCCGAGGTCGGCCAGGCGCAGCTTCAGGGCTTGATACAGCGCCGTCACGCCGTCGTCGTTGAAGCGGCTGGCCATGGTGCCGAACACCGGCATGGTGTCCGGCATCACCGTGAAGGCTTCGCGGTTGCGCTGCACCTGCTTGCTGACATCGCGCAGGGCATCAAGGGAGCCCTTGCGATCGAACTTGTTGATGGCGACGAACTCGGCGAAGTCCAGCATGTCGATCTTCTCGAGCTGGCTGGCGGCGCCGAACTCGGGCGTCATGACGTACATGGGCACGTTCACGAGCGGCACGATGGCCGCGTCGCCCTGGCCGATGCCGGAGGTCTCGACGATGACGAGGTCGAAGCCTGCGACCTTGGCGGCGGCGATGACATCCGGCAGGGCAGGGGAGATCTCGCTGCCGAAGTCACGCGTGGCCAGCGAGCGCATGAAGACGCGCGGACCTTGGCCCCAGGGGCTGATCGCGTTCATGCGGATGCGGTCACCCAGCAGCGCGCCACCGCTCTTGCGGCGTGACGGGTCGATGGAGATCAGCGCCACGCGCAGGGCGTCGCCCTGGTCGAGGCGCAGGCGGCGGATCAACTCGTCGGTCAGGCTGGACTTGCCGGCGCCACCGGTGCCGGTGATACCGAGCACCGGCGTCTTGATGCTCTTGGCCTGGTCGCGCAGCGCGTCGACGATGCCCGCATCGGCCTTGCCGTTCTCCAGCGCCGTCAGCAGCTGGGCCAGCGACCGCCAGGCCGCTTCCGAGTGGCCGGTGATGGCCGACAGGTTCTGCGGCGCATAGACGCTGAAGTCCTGGTCGGCCTTCATGACCATCTCGCCGATCATCCCTTGCAGGCCCATGCGCTGGCCGTCCTCGGGGCTGAAGATGCGCACGCCGTGCTCGGCCAGCTCGCGGATCTCGGCCGGCACGATGACGCCGCCGCCGCCGCCAAACACCTGGATGTGCTCGCCGCCGCGTTCCTTCAGCAGTTGCACCATGTACTTGAAGTACTCGACGTGGCCGCCCTGGTAGGAGCTGATGGCGATGCCCTGGGCATCTTCCTGCAGCGCCGCGGTGACGACTTCGTCCACCGAGCGGTTGTGCCCGAGGTGGATGACCTCAGTGCCCATGCCCTGCAGGATGCGCCGCATGATGTTGATGGCGGCGTCGTGCCCGTCAAACAGGCTGGCGGCGGTGACGAAACGGACCTTGTGGGTCGGGCGGTACTCGGCCAATGCTTTGTAGTCAGCGGCGAGATCGGTCATGGCTGTCTCCTTGCTCGGGCCGGATTCTAGGTCGCCAATTGACGTTAACGTCAATTGAGCGTCCGGGTATGGTGCTCGGCCATGACGGACTCCGCACCTGATCTCGACAAATTTGATCGGCAAATCCTCGGCCGCCTGCAGGACGACCCGCGCCAGCCGGCCGAGCGCATCGCCACCGCCATCGGCCTGTCGGTCACGGCCGTGCAGCGGCGCATCCGCCGGCTGCGCGACGCCGGCGTCATCCGCGGCGAGCGCCTGGTGCTGGATGCGGCGGCGCTGGGTTACGGCCTGGCGGTGTGGGTGGAGGTGGAACTGCGCGAGGCCAGCCGCAAGGCCGTCATCGACGGCTTCAAGCGCCGCATGGCCGCCGCGCCGCGCGTGCAGCAATGCTTCTATGTGGCGGGCGACAGCGATTTCCTGCTGCTCATCCGCTGCCGCGACGTGGCCGAGTTCGAGGCGCTGACGCGCGAGCTGTTCTTCGACGACCCCAACATCCGCAAGTTCCGCTCGGTCTTCGTGCTGGACGAGTGCAAGGCCGACGCCGGGCTGCCGCTGGCGGACTGAAATCGCCGCGAAGCGGCATTCGCGCGCCCTGCAACGCCGCCCAGCGACGGGTCCGTCGCCGGACGATGTCGTTCTTCCAATGAAAGGACGACACGAGATGAGTTTCGAGATCCCCAGCGAGCCGACCGAATTCGAAGTGCTGGACGCGCGCTTCGAGGACTGCTTTCGCAAGAGCGCCCGGCTGGAGCGCCTGGCCAGCGGCTGCCGCTGGACCGAGGGGCCGGTCTATATCCCCTCCCAGCGCCGCCTGCTGTGGAGCGACATCCCCAACGAGCGCATGCTGAGCTGGTGCGAGGTCTCCGGCCACGTCGCCGAGTTCCGCAAGCCCTCGGGCTACACCAATGGCCATACGCTGGACCGGCAAGGGCGCCTCATCAGCTGTGAGCAGGGCGGCCGGCGCGTCGTGCGCACCGAGCACGACGGCTCGCTGACCGTACTGACCTCGCACCATGAAGGCAAACGGCTCAACAGCCCCAATGACGTGGTCGTGAAGTCCGACGGCAGCATCTGGTTCACCGACCCACCCTATGGCATCGTGGACGACTATGAAGGCATCCGCTCGCCGCAAGAGCAGCCGGGCTGCTATGTCTACCGGCTTCAACCGGACACCGGCGAGCTGCGCGTGGTGGTCGACACGATGACCCACCCCAACGGCCTGGCGTTCTCGCCCGACGAGCGCTGGCTCTACGTCGCCGACACCGGCCTGGACGTCGGCACGATGCGCCGCTTCTCCGTGGACGCCGACGGCACGCTGACCGGCGGCGAGGTCTTCATCAGCTGCGACACCGGCTTCTACGACGGCTTTCGCTGCGACACCGCCGGCCGCATCTGGACCAGTGCCGGGCGCGCCATCCACTGCCACGAGGCGGACGGCACGCTGATCGGTCGCATCCGCATGCCCGAGCGGGTGTCCAACCTCGTCTTCGGCGGCCCCAAGGGCAACCGCCTCTTCATCTGTGCGACGAGCTCGGTCTACTCGGTGCTGCTGGCGGTCAACGGCGTCAAGCCCTGCTGAACGCGGGGGAACCCGGTCCGGCCGGCCGGCGAATGGGGGCATGATCCGCCCCCATCTCAAACTCCCGCCTCCAGCCCGTGACCACCAACGCCTCACCCGCGCCGCTCGGGACCGAACTGACCGCCCGCGGCATCGTCCTGGGCATCCTCATCACCCTGGTCTTCACGGCCGCCAACGTCTATTTCGGCCTCAAGGCCGGCCTGACGTTTGCGACCTCCATCCCGGCCGCCGTCATCTCCATGGCCCTGCTGCGCCGCGCGGCGGGCAACTCCATCGGCGAGACCAATATCGTGCAGACGATTGCCTCGTCGGCCGGCACGCTGTCCTCCATCATCTTCGTGCTGCCCGGCCTGGTCATGATCGGCTGGTGGACGGGCTTCCCGTACTGGATGTCGATGACGCTGTGCGCCCTGGGCGGCGTGCTGGGTGTCATGTATTCCATCCCACTGCGCCGGGCGCTGGTCACCAACTCGCCGCTGCCCTATCCGGAAGGCGTGGCCTGCGCCGAGGTGCTCAAGGTCGGCCATGCCGCCGACAGTGGCGAAGCCAACCGCCAGGGCCTGGCCGCCATCGTGGCCGGCACCGTCGTGTCGGCCGGCTTCAGCATCGTCGTTGCCACCCAGCTCTTCGCGGCCAATCTGGCGCAGTACTTCCGGCTGCCCGGCGGCGAGAAGAGCGGCAGTGGGCCCACAACAGGCTATGACCTGAACTTCAGCTTCGCGCTGCTGGCCGTGGGTCACCTCGTCGGCCTGTGGGTGGGTGTGGCCATCCTTGTCGGCGCCTGCATCGCCTGGCTGGGTGGCGTGCCCATCCTGACGTCCGGTGTCGACGGCGCCGCAGAAGCGGTCGCACTGTTTGCCTGGAGCAAGAAGGTGCGCTTCATCGGCGCCGGCTGCATCGCCGTCGCGGCGATCTGGACGCTGGTCAAGCTGGCCAAGCCGGTCGTTGCCGGCCTGCACTCGGCCGCCATGTCGGCTCGCGTGCGCAAGGCCGGCAAGGCCGACACGCTGCCGCGCAACGAGCAGGACATCCCCATCGGCACCGTCGGCCTCATCACGCTGGCCTGCATGCTGCCGATCGGCTTCATGCTGTCCAGCTTCGCCACAAGCGCCGGCCTGGGCGACCAGCTTGGCCTGCTCGTGGTCGGCGGTGTCGTCTATGTCGTGTTGATGAGCTTCTTCGTGGCCGCGGTCTGCGGCTACATGGCCGGCCTGATCGGCTCGTCCAACAGCCCGCTGTCGGGCGTCGGCATCCTCGTCGTCATCGGCGTGTCGCTGCTGCTGGCCCTGGTCGTCAAGCCCATGCTGCCGGCGTCCACCGGCCAGGCGCTGGTCGCCTTTGCGCTGTTCGTCACGGCCGTCGTGTTCGCGGTCGCAACCATCTCCAACGACAACCTGCAGGACCTGAAGACCGGCCAGCTCGTTGACGCCACGCCCTGGCGCCAGCAGGTGGCGTTGATCATCGGTGTCGTGGCCGGCGCCATCGTCATCCCGCCGGTGCTGGACCTGCTGAACCAGGCTTATGGCTTCGCTGGCGCGCCGGGTGTCGACCCCAAGAAGGCCCTCGCTGCGCCCCAGGCTGCCCTGATCTCGGCGCTGGCCAAGGGAGTCATCCAAGGCGACCTGAACTGGAACCTCATCGGCATTGGCGTGCTGATCGGCGTCGCCACCATTGCCGTGGACGAGGTATTGAAGCGTGCGACCGGCGGCAAGGCGCATTGCGCGCCGCTGGCCGTCGGCCTGGGCATCTATCTGCCGATGAACAGCACGCTGATGATCGTCGTCGGCGCCGTGGCCGGCTGGTGGTTCGACCGCCGTGCTTCGCACAAGCGTGACCCCGAGGCCACCAAGCAGCTCGGCGTGCTGCTGGCCTCCGGCCTCATCGTCGGCGAGAGCCTGCTCGGCGTCATCCTCGCGGCCGTCGTCGTGTTCTCCGGCAACGGCGCGCCGCTGGCCTTGGTGGGCGACAGCTTCGCGACCGCAGGCCAGGTGCTGGGCTTGCTGGCCTTTGCCGGCATCGGCGTGGGCCTGTACCGCTGGCTGCTCAGCAAGCAGCCCTGATCGTCATGCCAGTCGCCCAGCATGGCGCCTGGCCTTCGGCAAGCGTCGGACAGCGCGCAGGCGCTGTCCTCGGTCCGGCCTCAGTCATCCGAACCTGCGAAGCCGAACAGGTGCAGCAGGCTCGTGAACAGATTGAAGATGGACACGAACAGGCTGACGGTGGCGAGCACGTAGTTGGTCTCGCCGCCGTTCACGATCTGCTGGGTCTCGAACAGGATCAGGCCAGCCGACAGCAGGGCCACGACGGCCGAGACCGTCAGTGCCAATGCGGGGATCTGGAAGAAGATCGCTGCCAGGCCTGCAAGCACGGCGACGACCATGCCGGCGAACAGAAAGCCGCCCATCCACGACAGGTCACGCTTGGTTGTCGTCGCATAGGCCGACAACGCCAGGAAGACGGCGCCCGTCGCGCCGAGGGCCAACATGATGGTCTGGGCGCCGCCGGGCAGAGACAGCGTGCGCGTCAGCAGCGGGCCGAGCGTCCAACCCATGAAACCGGTGAGCGCGAAGACGAGGCCGACGGCGGCGCCGCGGTTCTTCAGCTTGTGGATGCCGAACAGCAGGCCGAAATAGGCCACCAGCGTCAGGATGATGCCGGGTGCCGGCAGGTTGAAGGCGACGGCCGCAGCAGCGACGGCGGCGCTGAACAGCAGCGTCATCGACAGCAGGGCATAGGTGTTGCGCAGCACCCGATGGGCGGTGCCGCGGTCGAGGGCGCCGCCGTGGGGCATGGCAATGGCGATGGGGCGGGTTTGCATGGCAGGCCTCCGGTTTGAAAGAACACGGGCAGGGTACGTAGGCAAGACACCAAATAAAAGCAGAGAATCGCGAAACGTTTCTTCGTGATTACTTGCTGAATCGCCATGAGCCTGAGCTTCAGTTACCGCCACCTCTACTACTTCTGGGCCGTTGCCAAGGAGGGCGGATTGACGCGGGCCGCGGAGAAGCTGGGGCTGTCGGTGCAGACCGTCTCGACCCAGGTGCGTGAGCTTGAGCAGGCCCTCGGTGCGGCCCTGCTCAAGCCGGCCGGCCGCGGCCTGACGCTGACCGAAGCCGGCATCGCGGCGCTGGAGCAGGCCGAGCAGATCTTCCAGATCGGCGAGACCCTGCCCGAGCGGGTGCGGGATGCCGCCACCGCGCCGACGGTGCGCCTGGCCGTGGGCATCTCCGACGGCTTGCCCAAGCTCGTCGCGCAGCGCCTGCTCGCGCCCATCCTCGATACGCCGCAACTGCGCCTGCTTTGCCACGAGGACGAGTTCGACGACCTGCTGGGCGACCTCGCCCTGCACCGGCTCGACGTGGTGCTGGCCGACCGGCCGGCGCCGGCCAACCCGAATCTGCGCGTTTACAGCCATTCACTCGGCAGCTCGCCGGTGGCCTGGTATGCCCACCCGCGCTGGGCGGCCGCGGCGGCGCGCGACTTCCCCGCCTCGCTGGCCGACGTGCCGCTGCTGCTGCCCACCTCGCACGCGGCCTTGCGCCCGCGGCTGGACCACTGGCTGACCGACCTCGGCCTGCGCCCGCGGATCACTGGCGAGTTCGAGGACAGCGCGCTGCTGGCCACCTTCGGCAGCGAGGGCCTGGGCGTGTTCCCAGCCGCCACCGCGGTGGACGACGCGCTGACCGGCCGCTATGGGTTGGTGAACGTCGGCGCTGCCGAAGGCGTCGTCGAGCAGTTCTACGCGGTGGGCACGGACAAGAAGATCAGCCACCCGCTGGTGCGCCGGTTGTTGCCGCAGCCTGCCGACGCAGCGGGTTGATCCGGACGCGCTTGCTACAGTTGACGTTTACGTCAATTAACCTGCCCTGCAGGCCCGGCACGAGCGGGCACTGACAGGGCGGACCAGGAGACCCGAATGAACCTGCCCGGCCTCAACTTCCAACTCGGCGAAGACATCGATGCCCTGCGCGACGCGGTGCGCGCCTTCGCCGACGAAGAGATCGCGCCCCGCGCGGCCGAGATCGACAAGAGCGACCAGTTCCCGATGGACCTGTGGCGCAAGATGGGCGACCTGGGCGTGCTGGGCATCACCGTGCCCGAGGAATACGGCGGCGCCAACATGGGCTATCTGGCCCACATGGTGGCGATGGAAGAGATCAGCCGCGCGAGCGCCTCGGTGGGCCTCTCCTACGGCGCGCACAGCAACCTGTGCGTGAACCAGATCAAGCGCAACGGCAACGACGCGCAGCGCGCCAAGTACCTGCCCAAGCTGATCAGCGGCGAGCATGTCGGTGCGCTGGCGATGAGCGAACCGGGCGCGGGATCTGACGTGCTGAGCATGAAGCTCAAGGCCGAGGGCAAGGGCGGCGTCTACCTGCTCAACGGCAACAAGATGTGGATCACCAACGGCCCCGACGCCGACACGCTGGTGGTCTACGCCAAGACCGAGCCGGAGCTGGGCGCACGCGGCGTGACGGCCTTCCTCATCGAGAAGGACATGAAGGGCTTCTCCATTGCGCAGAAGCTCGACAAGCTGGGCATGCGCGGCTCGCACACCGGCGAGCTGGTGTTCCAGGACGTCGAGGTGCCGGCCGAGAACGTGCTGGGTGCCGTGAACGGCGGCGCCAAGGTGCTGATGTCGGGCCTGGACTACGAGCGCGCGGTGCTGACCGGCGGGCCGCTGGGCATCATGCAAAGCGTCATGGACAACGTCGTGCCTTACATCCACGACCGCAAGCAGTTCGGCCAGAGCATCGGCGAGTTCCAGCTCATCCAGGGCAAGGTGGCCGACATGTACACCGTGCTGCAGGCCGCACGCAGCTTTGCCTACACGGTGGCCAAGAACCTCGACATGCTGGGCGCCGAGCATGTGCGCCAGGTGCGCAAGGACTGCGCCTCCGTCATCCTGTGGACGGCTGAGAAGGCCACCTGGATGGCCGGCGAAGGCGTGCAGATCTTCGGTGGCAACGGTTACATCAACGAATACCCGCTGGGCCGGCTCTGGCGTGACGCGAAGCTTTATGAGATTGGCGCCGGCACCAGTGAGATCCGCCGCATGCTGATTGGCCGCGAGCTGTTTGCGGAGACGATGTAACTCGCCATTGAGACAATGCCGGCATGACGACGACCAACCCCGAACTGCAGGATCTGCTCGACAACAACAAACGCTGGGCCGCTGACACCGAGGCCCGCGAGCCGGGCTTCTTCTCCAGCCTGCTCAAGCAGCAGACGCCGCAATATCTTTGGATAGGCTGCGCCGACAGCCGCGTGCCGGCCAATGAGCTGGTGGACCTGCTGCCGGGCGAGCTGTTCGTGCATCGCAACGTTGCCAACGTCGTCGTGCATTCGGACCTGAACTGCCTGTCCGTCATGCAGTTCGCGGTGGACCAACTCAAGGTGCGCCACATCATCGTCGTCGGCCACAGCAATTGCGGCGGCGTGCGCGCGGCGCTCTACGACATCCGCACCGGTCTGGCCGACAACTGGATCCGCCACGTGCAGGACGTGCGCAACGACCACCTGGCTTGGTTGGACAGCTTGCCCGAGGCCAGGCGCGTCGACGCACTGTGCGAGCTGAACGTGCTGGAGCAGGCGCGCAATGCCTGCCAGACGACGGTCGTGCAGGACGCCTGGCAGCGCGGCCAGGAGATCGTCGTGCATGGCTGGGTTTACGGCCTGCACAACGGCCTGCTGGAGGACCTGCAGCTCACGGCCACCAAGGCCGAGGACGTGGAGCCGTCCTACCGCCGTGCGTTGGAGCGCGTCAAGGCGCGCTACGCCACAGTGGCCTGAATAGAGTCGGGGCATGTTCCCGACCCAGCTCACGGACTCGCGCGCCTTCGACATCGCCCAGGCCCTGCTGGGCGGTTTCGATCGCCACTACAAGCTCTTCCGCGCCACGTCCGCCGAGGCCAAGGCGCGCTTCGAGCATGGCGACTGGCAGGGCCAGCAGCGTGCCCAGGCCCTGCGCATCGAGTTCTACGACGCCCGCGTTGCCGAGGCCAGCGAGCTGCTGGAGGCGCGCTTTTCGGCGTCGACGCTGGCCATGGAAGTCTGGCAACAGGTCAAGCTGCACTACATCGGCCTGCTGACCAACCACCGCCAGCCCGAACTCGCCGAGACTTTCTTCAACTCGGTGTGCACGCGCATCCTGCACCACGCCTATTTCCACAACGACTTCATCTTCGTGCGCCCGGCCATCTCGACCGAGTACATCGAGAACGACGAGCCCGGAGCGACCCCGACCTACCGCGCCTACTACCCGGCTCCGGACAAGCTGCGCGAGACCCTCCAGCGCGTCATCACCAACTTCCAGCTGAACGGCGAGTTCGCCCACCTTGACGCCGACGTCGACCAGGTGCTGGCCGCCGTCGCGCAACGCCTGGGCGAGTTCCGCCGGCGCGCCAACTTCCAGCTGCAGGTGCTGTCCAACCTGTTCTACCGGAACAAGGGCGCCTATGTCGTTGGCAAGATCATCAACGGCTTTACCGAGACGCCGTTTGCCCTGCCCATCCTGCGTGACGACGACAGCGGGCGCTTCTTCATCGACGCGGCGCTGTTCGGCGAAGACGATCTGCTGATCCTGTTCAGCTTTGCCCGCGCTTACTTCCTCGTCGACATGGAGGTGCCGAGTGCGTATGTGCAATTCCTGCGCTCCATGATGCCCAGGAAGCCACGCTCCGAGATCTATTCGGCGCTGGGCCTGCAGAAGCAGGGCAAGAACCTTTTCTACCGCGACTTCCTGTACCACCTGCGCCATTCCTCGGACAAGTTCCGCATCGCGCCCGGCATCAAAGGCATGGTCATGCTGGTGTTCGACCTGCCGAGCTGGCCCTTCGTCTTCAAGGTCATCAAGGACTTCTACCCGCCGCAGAAGGACACCACGCGCGAGCTCATCCAGAGCAAATACCTGCTCGTGAAAAGCCACGACCGGGTCGGTCGCATGGCCGACACGCTGGAGTACACGCGGGTGGCCTTCCCGCGGCATCGCTTCGAGGAAGAGCTCCTCGATGAGTTGAAGCACTTCTGCGGGAGCCTCATTGAAGAGAATGGCGACGACCTCGTCATCCGCCACGCCTACATCGAGCGCCGCATGGTGCCGCTGAACATCTACTTGGCAGAAGCCACGCCCGAGCAGGTGGAACGCGTCGTCATCGAGTACGGCAACGCCATCAAGGACCTGGTGGCCGCCAACATCTTCCCCGGCGACATGCTGTGGAAGAACTTCGGCGTGACCCGCCACGGCAAGGTCGTGTTCTATGACTACGACGAGATCGAATACCTGACCGACTGCAACTTCCGCCGCGTGCCCGAGCCGCGCAATGAGGAGGAAGAAATGTCAGGCGAGGTCTGGTACGCCGTCGCGCCGCGCGACGTCTTCCCCGAGACCTTTGCGCCCTTCCTGCTCGGCAATCCGAAAGTGCGTGAGTGCTTCATGCGCCACCACGCGGACCTGCTGGACGCGGGCTTCTGGCAGAGCCACAAGGAGCGCATCCTGGCGGGGCATGTGCATGATGTGTTCCCCTACGACCCGGCGCGGCGCTTCGCAGCGGCCTGAGCCGAAGCGGCTCCGTCCGACAGGCGCCGCCCCGCCGCCCATCAACAATGGCGCCGCCGCAACCCGTGGCCTCTGGGGACAACCGCATGATCTTCGACGCCATCCGCGAAAGCCACGACTTGCAACGCGATCTGTGCCGCAAGCTCACCGCGTCACGCGGCGACATGGCCGCGCGCCAGTTGCTGTTCCTGCAGTTGAAGGTCGAGCTGATGGCACACGCGGCGGCCGAAGAGCGCTTCCTCTACGTGCCGCTGCTGATGGAGGACGGAGGCCTTGATGCCTCGCGGCATGCGCTGCATGAGCACCACCAGGTGGACGAGCTGCTCGAAGACCTGTCGGTGCGCAACAAGCAGCAGGATGGCTGGATTGCGACCGCCAAGGAACTCAGCTTCAAGGTGCGCCACCACCTGAAAGAAGAGGAGTCCAAGTTCTTCCACGTCGCCGGCCGCCTGCTGTCAGACACGAAGAAGCAGCAGCTCGCCGGCAAGTACCAGCGCGAGATGGTGCGCATGCGCAAGCAATACGCCGCCGAGTACCAGACCGTGGCCGTGTCTGCGGCGACCGGCCTGGTCAAACCCGCCAAGCCAGCCGCCGACAAGCCGGCGACGCGCGGCAACGCCAGCGCCGGCGCTCAGCTGCGCGGCAAGAGCAAGCCGCGGCGCACGCGCTGAAGCGAGGTGGGCTCGTCAGCACTGACCTGGCGCTGCGCTTCGCCCCACGGTGCTTTGGCCAGCGCGGTCAACGCCGGCAGCGTCGGCGCCTTCACCTGGACGGATTGCTCCGCCACGGGCCGACGGTCCACGACGGGCCTGGGGCGCATGAAGAAGAACATGGAGCGGAGTTGGGGGCGCCAGGCGAGGGTGCCAGATAGAACAAACCCCAGCGTCGCTGACGTGTAGGCTAGCCAGCCATGAGCGCAGGCATCAACACCTCAACTGCTGTGGACCGTCGCGCGCTGAATGCGTTGTGCATCCTGCTCCTGCCCATTCTTGCCGCGTGCGCCGCCATGCCAACACCCGCTCCCGAAGCAATCGCCCAACTGGCACCCACCAGCCGGCTGCGCGCCGTCATCAATCTGGGCAATCCCATCCTGGCGAACCGCGACCCCAGCACCGGCGAAGCCTCGGGTGTGTCGGTCGACCTGGCGCGTGAGCTGGCACGGCAGCTGGGCGTCCAGGCTGAGTTGATGGTGGTGAAGTCCGCGGGCGAAGCGGTGGATGCTCTGGCCACCGGCCGCGTGGACGTAGGCTTCTTCGCCATCGATCCCGCGCGGGCCGCGTCCACCGCCTATTCGGCTGCTTACGTGCAGATCGAGGGCGCCTACCTCGTGCGCAACGATTCGCCGCTGCAGGCCAACGAGGACGTGGATCGCGCAGGCACGCGTGTCGCCGTCGGCGCACGCAGCGCCTACGACCTCTACCTGACACGCGAACTCAAGGCGGCGACGATCGAGCGCGCACCGACCTCACCCGAGGTGGTCAGCTTTTTCCTGGCGCACCAGCTCGACGTGGCCGCCGGTGTGAAGCAGCAGTTGGAAGCCGACGCCAAGCGCTTGCCGGGCCTGAGGCTCTTGCCCTGGCGCTTCATGGTCATCAACCAGGCCATGGGCATGGCCAGGGGCAAGGCGGTCGGTGCGCATTTTCTCGCCGCCTTCGTGGAACAGGCCAAGGCCTCAGGCTTCGTCGCGAGGTCGTTGGAACGCCACCGCATCGAGGGCGCCGCCGTCGCGCCGTCTGCGGCGCGCGACTGAGGGGCTGCTCAACCCTGCGTCGGCCTGAACACCCGCACCCGGTGGCCGTCCGGGTCCGCGGTGACTGCCGTGAAGCCGAAGTCCATCGCCGTCGGCACCTGCAGCACCGGCCAGCCCGAGGCCTTCCAGGCGGCGACGGCGGCATTGACTTCGTTGTCCGTGCCGACCGTGATGCCGATCTCGGCGCCGCCGCCGCGCTGGCCGCTGCCCGGTTGCACGTCATGCGCGGCCCAGAGGCCGAGCATGGTCTTGTCATTGAGCATGAACATCGCGAAGTTCGGGCTCTGCTCGACGGGTTCCCGGCCCAGCAGCGAGCGATAGAAGAGCACGCTCTCGGCAGGGCTGTGCACGTAGAGGATGAGGCAGTCGGGTTGCATGGTGGTCTCCGTTGGGTGATGAATGAAGCCATCGTCGGCGCCGGTCATGTCACCGGCTGTCAGCAGGCCCTGGGGGCTATCCCGGCGGTAGTTTTCACATCGCGCGTGTGATCCCTGGCGGGCCGCACTTGCGTCCTTGATGACAGGCCCGGCGTGTTGCCGTGCCCCACCTCTATCGGAGAACCATCATGGCCGCATTGCCCGTCACCATCGCCCTGAAGAGCATCAAGTGCAAGATCGAGACCGACGAGGTCGGCTCGGACGAGCCCTATGTGCTCGTCACTGCCGTCGACCTGACCAACCCGATCCTGCCCAACGCCGAAGTCACGCTCTACGGCCCGTGGGGCGACGTCGACGAGGGCGAATCCCGCAGCACCCAGCCGCTGCAGCCGGGCATCAACCCGAGCGACATGCCCTTCATCATCTGGCGCCGCAATGCCTGGGGCCCGTCGGGCCAGGCCAAGGCCATCGCCAACCCGGCCAATGCCGTCATCCTCGTGTCGATGATGGAGCACGACGATGGCAAGCCTGGCACGGCGCGCGAGCTGACCAAGGGCGCCGTCGTCAGCTCGCTGGCGGCCTCTGCCGGCATGACGCGGGCTCAGCGCGTGAGCAAGCTGAAGGCCGACATCCACGGCGCGCTCGGCATTCCCACCGGCTTCCCCAACTTCGACGACCGCGTCGGCACGACCCAGGAGTTCGTGCTCAGCACCAACCTGCTCGACGTGGCAGCCGGCCCCAAGAGCAAGACGCTGACCATCGTCGGGGATGGCGGCAAGTACGAGGTCACGCTGGTGGTGACGAAGGGCTGAGACCCGACCGGGCGCAGAACCTTCGCCCTGTGCGACGCGGGCCGAAGGACTGCCGCCGTACAAGGCGGCAGGCATAACGGTCCACTACTTGCTAACCGCCCGTCTTGACTGGCACCTTCACCGCCGGGCAGGCGGTGTTGGCCGGGTCGGGGCACTTGGGCAGCTTGGGTTTGACCTGGGTGCCGGTATTGCTGCCATCGGTCGCGGCGCCACCACCGCTGCCACCGGCGACGGGCGCGCCGCCGGGCGGGGTGGCAGCCTTCACCGCCGGTGAGCTGGCGGCCTTGACCGCCGGGGTGCCGGTGGCCGGTGCCACATCAGCGGCGTGCGCCGCGAGCGCGGCGCCCAGGCATGCCGTTGCCAACATCGAATCGAGAAGCTTCATCGCAGTCCTCCGTCAGAAGTCCAGCAGGGCCAGGCCCGGCGGCGCCGGGCGGGATGTGGACGATAGCAATTGCGACAGCCGCGTGCGCATGGCCGCGGCGTCAGCACGGTCGGCCAGCGCACCAGCGTAGGCATCCAGCTCGGCGCGCGCGTCGCGGCCGTCTCCGAGCGCGACGAGCGCCCTCAGCCGCAGGCGGTCCGGATGGCCCGGCGGCAGGCCGGCCTCGGCCAGCGCCAGGGCCTCGTGATAGGCGGCGCGAGCCGGCTCGATGCGGCCGGCGCTTTCATGGGCCAGCCCCAGCAGCGCCAGCGTCGGCCAGCGATCGGTGTCCTGCAACCCCAGGCGCGTGCGCTGGGCGGCCTCGGCCTGCGTCAGCATCGCGACGGCCTCGGCCGTGCGCCCCTGGCGCAGCGCCGCCTCGCCGAGCAGCGCGCGTGCGCGCTCCGCCGCCGGGTGTCCTGCCTCTTCCAGCGTGGACAGCAGCGGGCGCATCCGCGCCTCGGCCACGGCCGGCTCGCCACGGCGCATTTGCTGGCGTGCTGCCACCAGCCCCACGACGGCGGTCGCCTGGGCTTCGCCGCCGCGGCGGGCCTGCGCCAACGCCAGCTCCGCTTCGCGCGCCGCCTCGTCGGGTCGGCCGGCGTGGAACAGCGCGGTGGCCAGCCAGGTGCGCGTCGAGACGGTGTTGAGGTCGGCCGGTCCCAGCACTTCCTGCAGCTCCTGCACGCTGGCGCGCAGCAGGGGCAGGGCGGCGACGTGGTGCCCCAGTTCGACCTCCATCGTCGCGACGGCCATCCGGGCCTGGGCGGCGATCAGCCGCCCCGCGCCTTCGCTGGCATCGACGAGGGCTTGCAGCCAGCGCCGCGCATCGTCCCAGCGCCCCTGGGCCCGGGCGAGGCTGGACATCGCATCGGCCACGCGCCGATAGCGCTCATGGCGCGTGCCGAAACGCTCGCGAACCCCTTGCTCGGCCCGCGTCAGCAGCGACTGCGCCTCGTCGAGGCGGCCGGCCTCCATCGCCATCTCGCCGAGATGGGCGAGGGCGGACAAAGCCACCGCGTCGTCCTGGGCCGGCAGCGCGGGCACCAACCCCGTCAGCAGCGCGCGCGCATCGTCGGTCTGGCCCAGGCGGCTGCGGGCATTGGCGAGCTCGAAGGCGACGTCGCGACCCGCCTCGCCGCGGCCCTGCAGCTGGGCGTGTGCGAGCGACAGCGCTTCGGCCGCCAGGGGCATGTCGCCGGATTGGTTCAGCAGCAGCCCCAGTGGCCGGGCCACTTCGGCCAGCATGGCCGGGTCATCGCCCAGCCGGCGCTTGGCCTCGGCCCAGCTGCGCCTGAGCAGCTCGATCATCGGCACCGTCGCGCTGCCGGAGGCGTCGGGGCTGAGGCCGGCGAGGAGCTCGGTCAACACGCTTTGCACGCGGCGAGTGCGTTCGGCTTCTCGCGCGGCCTCGCGCCACTGCCAGGTGGTGGTGGCCATGCCGGCCAGCAGGCTGGCCAGCACCAGGCTCAGCGCGACCAACTGCAGCCGGTAGCGGCGCGCGAACTTGGCGCTACGGTAGGCCAGCGAGTCAGGCCGCGCGAGGATGGGGCGATGCTCGAGATGGCGGCGCACGTCGTCGGCCAGTGCGCTGGCGCCGGCATAGCGCTCGTCGGGGCGCTCCTTCAGCGCGCGGCCGACGATCAGGGCGAGGTCGCCGCGCAGTGTGGCCGCAGGCTCACGCTGGCCGGTCAGCAGCAGGCACAGCAGGCGGCCCAGCGCAAACACATCGGTGGCGGTGCTGACGGGCTCGCCGCGCAGCTGCTCAGGCGCGGCGTACTCAGGCGTCAGGCCCGCAGGCAGTTGCGCAGTCAGCTCCGCGCCGGTGTCATCAACAAGCAGCTTGGCGACACCGAAGTCCAGCAGCTTCACCTGGCCGTCCGCGGTGACAAGGATGTTGCCCGGCTTGAGATCGCGGTGCACGACCAGGCGCGCATGCGCATGAGCCACCGCGTCGCACACCTGCAGAAAGAGCCGCAGCCGCTCGTTCACATGAAGGTTCCGCAGTTCGCACCAGCGGTCGATGCGCTCGCCCTCCACCAGCTCCAGCACCAGATAGCGCGTGCGCGTCGCGCCGACCAGGGCTTCGCCGATGTCCAGCAGGCGGGCAATGTGTGGATGGGTCAACCGCGACAGCAGCTCGCCCTCGCGGCGAAAGCGCGCCTGGTTCCCCTCGCCGCGCCAGGGGCTGTGCAGCAGCTTGATGGCCGCCTCGCCGCTGTGGGCGCCATCGCTGCGCCGAGCGCGCCAGACCTCGCCCATGCCGCCGCTGCCCAGCGGTGCGACGAGGGTCCAAGCGCCCAGCACCTGGCCGGCCAGTTCGGGAGCGCCCGGTACTTGCGCCGGCTTGGCCAGAAAGCCGCGCTCTTCGGCCGCGTGGTCAGCGTTGATGAGGGCCTCCAGCCGCTCCCGTTGCGCCGGTGGCAGCTCGGCCAGCAAGGCTTCACGCTCGGCCGGCGTCGCGTCCTGCCATTCATCGAAGGCGGCGAGCGCGCCGGCCCGGTCAGTGGTGTTCACGTCAACTGGCCGCGGCGGCAAATCGGGCCGAGCGCCGGGCCGCTCCCAAGCCGGCCCGTCAGGCGATGTGCTCGCGGCTTGATGCCGCGAGCATCGCCGTCCCCGCGGGGGACCGGCTGGGATGGCCCGCGTTCAGCGAGGCGCGACCGGACGAGGGGTTTCATTTCACGCCTGCAACGCGTCGAACAAGAAAGCCCGCGCTTTACGCCAGTCGCGCTTGATCGTCGGCACCGAAACGCCCAGCAGCTCGGCGATCTCCTCCAGCTCCAGGCCGCCGAAGAAGCGCATCTCGACGACCTGGTGGGCGCGGCCGTCGGCGCGCTCCAGCATCTGCAGCACGTCGTCGAGCTTGAGCACATCGGGCGGTGCGATCTGCTCCAGCGCGGCCGTCGACAGCGTCACCTCGGCCTGCCCGCCGCCGCGCTTGTCGGCGTGGCGCTCGCGAACGTGGTCGATGATGACGCTGCGCATGACCTTGCTGGCATGGGCGAAGAACTGCGCGCGGTGCTGCGCGGCTTCGCGGCCCGCACTCTTCAGCCAGACCTCATGGATCAGTGCCGCCGGCTCCAGCGTCATCGGGGCGTGGCCGGCGAGATGACTTCTTGCCAGGCGCTTGAGCTCGGGGTAGAGCAGGGTGTAGAGGCGGTCTCGCGCCTCAGTCTCGCCGGACGCCAGGGCCGTCAGCAGCTGGGTGATCTCTGTCATGGGCGCGATGCTGGCGCCAAGTGCGCCCGTGCGGAACCCCCACCTTGCGCGCGAGAATGCCGGTTTGCTTCTCCGCCCGCCCCATTCCATGCCTGATACCCCCAGCCGCCCCGAACTGCCCGACCATCTCAGCGTCGACCCGCGCAGCCCTCACCACGTCGCCGCCGTCTTCGAGCACGACATCGGCATCCGCTTCAACGGCAAGGAGCGCCAGGACGTCGAGGAGTACTGCATCAGCGAGGGCTGGATCAAGGTGCCCGCCGGCAAGACGCTGGACCGCAAGGGCCGGCCGCTGTGCATCAAGCTCAAGGGCGCGGTCGAAGCCTTCTATCGATAAGACATCAGCACCAAAGCGGCTGCCGCGAGCAGCGCGATCCAGGCCGGGTGACGGCCGCGGTTGCTGAGCAGCACCAGGCCCCCGCTGACCGCCAACGCCGTGGCGGCGGCCGCTTCGATGATGCCGCCGGACATCGCCTGCACCGCCGGTTGGGCCAGCCACGCCAGCACCACCGCCAGTGCCCAGGCCAGGGCGGTCACGACATGCCAGCTTGCCCACAGGATGCGGGTCTGGAATTCGCGCAGCGCCGGCTGGCCGCCGACGGGCACCAGGCCGCCAGCGCGCAGATGGCGAAACAGCAAGCGCTCGCCCAGCCATGAGTGCGCCAGGCCGATGACGAAGACCAGCGCCGCCGCGCCAACGAGCCAGGGGTTCATGCCGCCCTCCGTGAAGTGAGCCTCAGTGTGAGGCCGGACTCGGGCCGCAGCGTGACGGCCATGCGCGGCTTGGGCGCCTCGTTGCCGGCCGGGCTCAGCTCGAAGCGCTGCAGCAGAAGCGCCGCGATCAGCGTCATCTCCAGCACCGCGAAATGCTGGCCCAGGCAGACGCGCGGGCCCAGGCCGAAGGGGATGTAGGCGCCGCGCGGGATTTCGTGTGCAGCCCCTGGCATGAAGCGCTCGGGCTTGAAGGCCAGCGGCGCATCCGGCCACCAGCGCGGGTCGCGGTGCAGCAGCCAGGGCGTCACGCGCACCAGCGTGCGGGCCGGCAGGCGCACGCCGCCCAGCGTAATCTCACGCGTCAGGCGGCGCGTCATGACGGCCGCCACCGGCGGGTACAGGCGCATCGCCTCCTTCAGCGTGGCGGAGAGAAAGGGCAGGGCGCCCGCGTCATCGGCCGTTGGCACGCTGCCGGCCAGCACGGCATCAACTTCGGCCCGGGCGCGCGCCTGGGCTTCAGGGTGTGCCGCCAGCAACCAGCTCCACCACAGCAGGGCCGTCGCGCTCGTCTCATGGCCGGCCTGGAAGCTGACCATGCACTGGTCGTAGACCTCCTGTGGCGACAGCGCCTCGCCGGTCGCCTCGTCGCGCAATGCCATCAGCATGCCGAGCAGGTCGGGCTTGCCGTCGCCGGGCGCGCGCCGGGCGTTGACATGGCCGCCCAGCAGTCCGTGCATCAGCTTGTGTGCGCGCCGCTTGGCGGCCTTGCCCGGCAGCGGCAGCCAGTCGGGCAGCGTGAATGGCCAGAACATCTCGGCCAGCGCCGTCTCGCTGAGCACCTGCACGGCGTGCGCAGCGGCCGCGGTGTCGGCGCCGATCGGCGTGCTGAACAGCGTGCGCGAGATGACGTCCATCGTCAGGTGGCTGAACAGCGTGTCCATCGCCACCTCGCCGTCCTGTACGCCGGCCAGCCCGGCGACGGCCGCATCGGTCATCAGCGCCGCATAGCCGGCCACGCGCTTGGGCGTGAAGGCCTGCATCAGCATGCGGCGCTGGCGCTGCCAGGTGGGCCCTTCAGTGACGAGGACGGACTGGCCCATCAGCTGGGAAAACACCTCGGGCCCGCGCGCCCAGCGGATCAGCGCGTCGGCATGGTCCACCATGACCTCGCGCACCAGTTCCGGGTCGAAGACATCGACGCCGCGTTCGCCGAGGATGGTCTGGCGCGGCAGATCGCCCAGCGATCGCTGCGCGGAGATCACCGCGAGATAGTCGCGCCGCATGGCCGCAAGCACGGGGATGCCCCACCAGCGCGTGGGGTGGCCAGGCAGGTCGTTCCAGGTCAGTGTTGTCATGGACCGTGATGCTGCGCTCCCGGGGCGGACGGGTCTTGAACGAATGCGACACTGATCGCGATGCAAGCCCACACACGCCTCTGGCTGCCGCCGCTGGCCCTCGCCGGCTGCGTGCGTGGCGTGATGCTGCGCGACACGCGCGGCCGAAACCTCGAGGCCGTGCAGCGCGAGAACTACTTTCCCGCAACACCGCTGGTCCAGCTGTTCTGGTGGGCCGAGGGCAGCAGCGAATGGCTGGCAACACCGGGTTTCTCAACACCGCCGCCGGAGCGCCGCCACGCGCCCGTGCTGTTCGGCGGGCCGTTCACGCTGCCCACGCACACGCGCAACCTCGGCGAGGTGTGGGCCTTCAAGCTGCTGCTGTTGCCCGACGCCTTCATCGCGCTGACTGGTGTCGCGCTGGACCGCCACGTCAACCGGGTCGTCGATGCGCGCGAGATGCTGCCCGCGGACTGGCTGGCCTGGGCCGAGCAGATGTCCGCCGCGCCCGATGACGCCACGCGCTTGCAATTGCTCGAAGACTTCCTGCTGCCACGCTGGCAGGCCCTGGGCACGCAGCGCCCTGGCCACCGCTATGCCGACTGGACCCAGGCCCTGGCGGTGCGCGCCGCCACCAGCGCGGCCGGCCGCAGCCTGCGCCAGCTCGAGCGCCGCATCAAGGCCTGGGCCGGCTTGCCGATGCGCGAGCTGCGCGCCGTGTCGCGCGCCGAGAACGCCTTCCACGCGGTGGCTGCCGCCGAGGCCGGCGCGGGTGTGAACTGGGCCGACATCGCCGCCGACAACGACTACGCCGACCAGAGCCATCTCTGCCGCGAGACGCGCCGCCTGACCGGCTTCAGCCCCGAGGACCTGCGCCGCCGCATCCAGACGGAGGAAGCCTTCTGGGCTTACCGGTTATGGCGCTGAACCCGAGGCCTAAACTGGCGCGATGACCCGCCTGCTGCTCCTGGCCCTGTTGCTGTGCTGGGTGGCTACATCGACCCGCGCGGCGCCCTGCCCGCAGCCGCTGCGCATCGGCTTCAGCGATGCTGCCTCGCCGCCGGGCCTGCTGGGCCAGGGCCCCGACTTTCCCGAGCCGCCAGGTTGGGAGGTCGTCGCCGTGCGCGAGGCGCTCAAACGTCTGGGCTGCCAGGGCGAACTGCTGCGCCTGCCCAACCGCCGCCTGTCGGCCTCATTGGCCCAGGGCGGCGTCGACATCGCGCTGCTGTTCGGCACCACGCCCGAGCGACTGCGCAGCTTGCGCTTCCCCCTCGATGCTCAAGGCCGGCCCGACGTCGCCTGGGCCCCCGTATTCGGCCACCTGGCGCTGTTTGGTCGCGGTGGCGAGGCTCCCGATCCCGCCTGGGACGGCAAGCTTCTGCCCAAGGGCCTGCGTGTGGGCGTGCTGGCCGGCTCGGTGCAGGACGCCATCGCGCGCGGTCACGGCTGGGCGGTCGAGCCCATCAGCGCACTCGACGCGGGGCCGACCATGCTGCAGGCGCGCCGCTTCGACCTGCTGCTGAGCACCCGCGAGGTGCTCACACCCGAGCAGCGCGCCGAGCTCGTCGAATGGGCGCCAGGCGTGGCCAAGCTGCCCTATTTCGCGCCGGCCTCGCCGCAGTTCGCCCAGCGCCACCCGGACTGGACGCGCGCCTTCTGGCGCCAGTTGTGCCAGGCCGTGCGGCGGCTGGAACCCGACATCCGCCCGGTTGAATGCGGCAGCGCGCCGGCCACGGCCTGGCGCTAGGCCCCAAGCCCAACCGATTGACCCTGGCATTGCGCGGCAATTGACGCGCACGTCAATTGATCGCGTCAGAATGGCGCATCTGAGTTACCAACGGAGTACAGCCATGTCCGACCCGATCGTCATTGTTTCCGCCGCCCGCACCCCCATCGGCGGCCTGCTGGGTGATTTCGCCGGCCTGGCCGGCTGGGAGCTGGGCGCCATTGCCATCAAGGCGGCCGTCGAGCGCGCCGGCGTGCCGGGCGACTCGGTCGATGAAGTGCTGATGGGCAACTGCCTGATGGCCGGCCAGGGCCAGGCGCCCGCCCGCCAGGCCGTGCGCAAGGCCGGCCTGCCCGATTCGGCCGGCGCCGTCACACTGAGCAAGATGTGCGGCTCCGGCATGCGCACCATGATGTTTGCCCACGACATGCTGGCAGCCGGCTCGGCCGAGGTCATGGTGGCCGGCGGCATGGAGAGCATGACCAACGCCCCCCACCTGATGTTCGCGCGCAAGGGCGTCAAGTACGGTGTTGCGCAGATGTACGACCACATGGCCCTGGACGGTCTGGAAGACGCCTATGAGCGCGGCAAGGCCATGGGCGTGTTCGCCGAACAGTGCGTGAGCAAATACGGCTTCAGCCGCGAGGCCATGGACCAATACGCCATCACCTCCACCCAGCGTGCCAAGGCCGCCAACGAGAGCGGCGCCTTCGATTGGGAAATGGCGCCGGTGACGATCAGCTCGCCTAAGGGCGACACCGTCATCAAGTTCGACGAGCAGCCCTTCAAGGCCAAGCTCGACAAGATCCCGTCGCTCAAGCCCGCCTTCAAGAAGGACGGCGCCATCACCGCCGCCACCTCGTCCAGCATCTCCGACGGCGCCGCCGCCCTGGTACTGATGCGCGAGAGCACGGCCAAGGCCCGCGGCCTGGCACCGATCGCCCGCATCGTCAGCCATGCCGTGCACGCCCAGGCGCCGGAATGGTTCAGCACTGCGCCGGCCGGCGCCATCCAGAAGGCGCTGGCCAAGGCCGGCTGGCAGGCGGGCCAGGTCGACCTGTGGGAAGTCAATGAAGCCTTCGCCGCCGTCACCATGGCCGCGATGGCCGACTTCAAGCTGCCCCACGACATCGTCAACGTCAACGGCGGTGCCGTGGCACTGGGCCACCCCATCGGCGCCAGCGGTGCGCGCATCGTCGTCACACTGCTGGGCGCGCTGAAGGCCCGTGGGCTCAAGAAGGGCATGGCGGCGTTGTGCATTGGTGGTGGTGAAGCCACGGCGCTGGCGGTGGAGATGCTCTGATGCTGGGCACCCACGATCTGGCGCTGTTTGCCGCCACCGTCTTCGTGCTGAACGCGACGCCCGGCGTCGACATGGCCTACACGGTCGCCAGCACCTTGCGTGGCGGCTGGCGCCAGGGCGTGGCGGCGGCGGTCGGCATCATGGCGGGCTGCGTGCTGCATTCGCTGGCCGCGGCCTTTGGCCTGGCGGCGCTGTTGGCCACGTCGGCCGAGGCCTTCACGGTCGTCAAGCTCGTGGGTGCGGCGTATCTGCTCTATGTGGCATGGGGCATGGCCCGGGCCGGGCTGCGTCCGGCGTCGGCCGCGGCCGAAGTGAGCGCGCCGCAGTCGCTGTGGCGCACCGCGCGACAGGGCTTCTTTACGAATGCGCTGAATCCCAAGGTCGCGCTGTTCTTCCTTGCGCTGCTGCCGCAGTTCATCGCGGCGGACGCGTCGAACAAGACGCTGGCCTTCCTGTTCCTGGGTGGCTGGTTCATCGCTCAGGGGCTGCTGTTCCTGCTCGCCCTCATCGTGCTGGTGGCGCCGTTGCGCCGCAGCCGGCCGCGGCCCTGGCTGGGGCGCGGCCTCAACCTCGGCGGTGCTGGCCTCTTCACCGTGCTGGCCGCCAAGCTCGCATTGACCAAACCATGAACGTTCTGATCATCGGCGCCTCGCGCGGCCTGGGCCTGGAGTTCGTGCGCCAGTACCGCGCGGCCGGCGCCCGCATCACGGCCACGGCCCGCGACGAGGCGGCGCTGGACCGGCTGCACGCCCACGGCGCCCGCGCCTTGAAGCTGGACGTGGCCGACACGGCCAGCGTGTCCGGCCTGGCCTGGCTGATCGACGGCGAGAGCTTCGACGTCGTCGTCATCAACGCCGGCGTCTACGGTCCCAGCACTTCGGGCCTGGAGACGCCGACGGTGGAGGACTTCGACGCCGTCATGCACACCAATGTGCTGGGTCCGATGCTCCTGCTGCCGCAGATTGCCGAGGCGCTGGCGCCGGGTGCCCGCGTGGCCATCCTCTCCTCCAAGATGGGGTCCATCGGCTCGCGCGCCAGCACCAGCGGCTGGCTCTACCGGGCTTCCAAGGCGGCGGTGAACTCCGTCATGAAAGATGCCGCGCTGACCCTGGCAGGCAAGGCCACCGTCATCAGCTTCCACCCCGGCTGGGTGCGCACCGACATGGGCGGCTCGGGCGCCGACATCGACGCGTCGACCAGCATCGCCGGCATGCGCACCGTGCTGGCCAGCGTGAAACCGGCGGATACGGGCAGTTTCTTCAATTACGACGGGCAACGATTGGACTGGTGAGTCCCCTTTATTGGCGGCGCGGCGGCCCGGCGGATTGCGCTAAGGTCTCGACCCATGGACACAACCCTCGCAGAAGCCGAAACGACCAGCCTGATCCGTGCCGGGGAAACCTGCGAACGTCACATCCGCTTCACGCGTGAGGACATCGCCGCTTTTGCCCGCCTGACCGGCGACTCCAACCCCCTGCACCACGATGTGCAGGCGGCCCAGCGGGCACGGCACGGCGAGATCATCGCCAGCGGCCAGCAGACGACGGCGCAGATGATCGGCCTCGTCGCCAGCCACTTCTCGCGCGGCGATGACGGCGCGGATCGCGAGCTGTTGTGCCTGAACTTCAATTTCGCCTTCAAGGCGCCGGTGTTCGCCGAGCAGGAGCTGCTGCTGCACTGGCGCGTGGCCAGCGTGGAATGGAATGCGACGCTCGGTGGGTGGCTGGCCCTCGTCGATGGGCGCGCGACCGTGCGCAACGCCCACCCTTGCGTAGTCGGGCGTGGCACGCTGCTCGTCAAGGCAGCCAGGGCCTGATTTCGTCCGCGAGCGTGGTCACATCGATGGGTTTGCCGATATGGGCGGCACAGCCGGCCGCCAGCGCTCGGGCGCGTTCCTCGGGCATGGCCTGGGCGCTCATCGCCAGCACGGGCACGTCGCGCAGCGACGGATCGGCCTTCAGTCGGCGTGTGGCCTCGTAGCCGTCGAGAACCGGCATGCGCAGGTCCATCAGGATGATGTCGGGCCGGCGCGCGGCGGCAGCTTCCAGGCCAAGTTGGCCATTGGCCGCCCAGTCGACCTCGAAGCCGGCGGCCTCCAGCACGTAGCGCGCGAGATAGGCGTTGGCCGCGTTGTCCTCGACCAGCAGCACCCGCGGCAGCGTCATGGCAGCGCGTCCATCTCGATGATGAAGCGCGAGCCCCCACCTTCGGCAGGCTCGTGGCGGATGCGACCCTGCATGCCGGCCAGCAGCTGGGCGCTCAGATAGAGGCCCAGCCCCGTGCCCTCCTGGGCATGGGCGACGCCGCCTTCGAGCTGGCGGAAGGGCTGGAAGAGCAGGGCTCGATGCGCCTCGGGGATGCCGGGGCCGTGATCCCTGACGCTCAGGACCAGGCGCTCGCCGTCTTGCCAGGCCTGGATCTCGATGTCACCTTGCTCGGAGAACTTGATGGCATTGCCCACCAGGTTGATCAGCACCTGGGTCAGCTTGCGGCGGTCCCCACGCCAGGGCAGCGACGGGGCCATGGCCAGCTTCAACACCAGGCCCCGGGGTTCGGCCAGCGGGCGCAACTGGCCCGCCACGTCGGCAGCGATCTCGGCGATGTCGATCGGCTCGATGTGGAGGTCCATGCGACCGGCCTCGATGCGCGACAACTCCAGCAGGTCGTTGATGAGGGCCAACAGGTGGCGGCCGGAGCTGGCGACGAAACCGAGCTGGCGTTTCTGCTCGGCGTTGACCGGGCCGCTGCGGCCACCGTGGATCAGGTCGGTGAAGCCGAGGATGGCATTCAGTGGCGTGCGCAGCTCATGACTCATGCGCGCCAGGAACTCGGACTTGAGCCGGTCAGCCTCCTGCAGCCTCAGGTGCTCGGCGGCCACGCGCTCGGCGGCCTTGCGTTCCGAGATGTCGTGCACGAAGCCGACGAACAGCGTCTCGCCGTCGAGCTCGAAGCGCGCGAAACGGATCTCCACCGGCAGATCCCGGCCATCGGCATGTCGGGCCAGCGTCTCGACGCCGCGCCAGTCCAGGCGTTTTTCTCCGGTCGCCATGTGGCGGGCCAGGCCAGCGACGTGCTGCGCCCGCAGGGCCTCGGGCTGCAAGGTCGCCAGCGGCTGGCCGTTGAGGCTGCCCGGTTCATGGCCGAGCAGCGCGTGGATGGCGGGATTGGCGAAACGGATGCTGCTGCCGGCATCGATGATGACGGCGCCGTCGATGCTGGTCTCCCACAGCGAGCGGAACAGCGCCTCGCTGCGCTGCACGGCCTGGTGGGTGCCCTGGTCCTCGCGGGCGCGCCGCATCACGAGGCCAGCGGCGGTCAGGCCGAACAGCAGGGCGCAGACCATCAGCATGCCGATCAGTGCCGCCGCCGTGATGCGCGACGCCAGCCCGAGGCTGGCCGAGAAGCGCTGCTCCATCGGCGTCAGCCGCGCATCCAGCGCCAGCACGCGGGGCTGCAGCGCGGCACGGGCCTCGGGAGGCAGTTCGCGGGCCTGGTGGGCCAGCGCGGTCATCTCGGTGATCAGCTCGTCGGCCTCGCGCCAGATGGCGACCGACTCGGCCATATAGGGCAGGCCGCGGCAGCAGCGGTAGAGCCGGATCAGGCCGGACGTGTCGTCGGCATGGTTGCGCGATTCGATGAAGCCCTGGCGGGCCTCGTCGTCATGGGCGCCACCTCCGTCCATGGCCTCGCGTGCACGCCTGGCGTTCAGGGGCACGGCGATCTCGCGCTCGAACGCCTGGTATTGCGCCTCGTCGCCGGATTGCAGATAGAGCACCAGGGCCAGCGTCGCGCTCTTCTGCGCACGTGACCATTGGCTTTCGCCAGCGACGTAGGCCCGTGCGGCCGACAGCGCCGTGATGGCATACAGCCCCAGCACCGCGAGCAACGCCGCCATGCCGATCAGCAGCCAGGCCACGCGGCGCGCACCGTGCGGCAGCACGGCGGCTGGGGTGGAGGCGGAAGCGTGACTCACCGTGTCCGAGTATGCCCAGACGCTGCCGGCGCGGGAACCTCAGGACGTAGGACGTTGCCTTCTGTTCTGCCTCGGCAGGGGTGTCATGCGCCGAGTGGTCAGAGCAAACCTGTCGTTACTTCGCTGCGCCACCAGCCCGTCCCTCCACCTCGAAGCTGCCCACCAGCACCTGGTCACCCCGGCCCGACAGGCGAAGCACGACGCGTTCGTCCTTCTGCGCGCCGGTGCCGAAGCCGGTGGCCAGCCACAGCATCAGCGTCGTGTAGGGCGACACCAACTGCTGGCTGTGGCCATAGAACTGGACGCGCACCTCGTAGCGGCCCGGCTTGGCGCGGCGCAGCGAGAACTCCTCGGGGCCGTAGCCGCCGGTGAAGTCGCGCGACATCGCGCCGCCCTGGCGGGTCAGGCGGTGGGCGTAGTAGGCCTTCTCGCCGTCGGGGTCGGTCACCCAGAGGTCGATGTCGGTGTTGTCGGCGTCCCAGGTCAGCACAGCGCGCAGGTCCAGCGGCAGGTTTTGGCGCAGACGCGCGTCGACACGCGACAGGTCCAGCTTGGGCGTCCGGGCGGCCAGGGCATTGAGCTCGGTCAGCGCAATCAGGTCGATGTCGGCAAAACGCCCGTCCCAGGGCCGGCTGGCCACGTCCCACAACAGGTCCAGCGCGCGCTGGGGCTGGGTGGCGGCGAGGGCCAGGGCGAGGTCGCGCGAGGACTGCGGCTCGTCCGGTGCCAGTTCGCGCACGCGCTCCAGCAGCGGCACGGCCAGGGGGGTCTGGCCGGCCTGCTGCAGCCGGTAGGCCAGGATGCGCAGGATGTGGCGGTTCTCCAGCTCCATCTCGGCGAGGTTGGACAGCACGCGCACGGCCAGTGCCTGCTGGCCCTTGGCGAAGAAAATCTCGGCCGCGTCGATGAAGAAGGCAGTGCTGGACAGATAGCCGGGCCGCTCGTCCAGGTAGATGGCATAGCGCTCGGCGTCGCTGGCCTCGCGCAGGCGGCGTGCGTAGGCGGCATCGGGCTCCCAGGCTCTCAGCGCGATGCTGGCCGGGGCGGCCGTGGTGCCGGCGTCCTCTTCGCGGGCGCGGCGCAATCCCGTCACGGCCACGGATTCGAGCGCGGGCGCAGCTGAGGGAGTCAACATCTGCGCGAGAGGCGGCGGTGCCGGCGCTGCGACGGGTGCTGGCGGCGGCTCTCGCAGGGCGATGGGGGCCGCTGGCTGCGCGATCGATGGGCGGACCGGCGCAGGCGCTGCCGGCCGGGACTCGGCCACGGCGACGGGCGGCGTCTCGACGGGCCCCCGCGGGAACTCCTGGGCCCACCAGGCCTGGCGCTGCTTGAAGCGCTGCACGAGGCTGTCGATATGCCTTTCGCGATCGGCCTGGCGCGTGGCGCCGCGCTGGGCCAGGCTCTGCCGGTAGGCCGCGCGCAGGGTGGCCGTGGGGGGCGCGATCTCGTAGCGCACATAGTCGGCCAGCTCGTCGAGCACGATCAGCGAGGTCTCGGCGCTGAGCAGGCGGAACTGCTCGCCCAGACGCCGGATCTGGGCGCGGTTGCGTTGCTGCTCGGCCGACAGTTCGGCGATGCGCAGCTCGGCCCAGCGCCGCGCCGCCAGCGGCAGCGTGGCCTCGTCGGACGGAGGGCTCTCGGTCGGCGCCTTCAGCTCGATGCGGCGCTGGCTGCGCCGCCCCTGGCCGTCGATGAGGGTGACGAGGAGGCGGCCGGTGACCACTGTCAGGCGAGTCGCGATGGCGAGGCGGCCGTTCTCGGGGTGCAGGGATTCGATGACGACGTCCTCGATGCCCTCGACGCCGTCGCCTTTCACGTCCAGTACCTGCAGGCCGGGCCTTGTCAGCGCGGTGAAGGCGGACGCGGTGCCCATCCGGGTCAGGTCCAGCAGGCGTGCACCGCCGGCCTCGGCGAGGCGGCGCAGTCGTGGCAGGTCGGCCCGGCTGGCGGCATTCACCGTGAACACGGGGCCGGCGGGTGGCAGGCCGCCGAGGTCGGGCCAGGTGGCCAGGCCGTCGCTGAACAGCAGGCTCATCGTGCCGCTGCCGGGGGGCGCGGCGGCCAGGCCGGCATACCAGGCGGCCGGGCTGCTGGCGCCGTCGTACGGCAACTGCTGCAGGGTGCGGCGCAGGGGCTGCCAGTCGCCACCGCGCACGTCGAAAACACGCACCGGCTCGGCGGCATCGCGTGCCACGGTCAGCTGCACGCGCACGTCGCGGGCGGCGGACAAGAGGGCATCGAGCAGGGCGAACTCGCGCGCATGGTCGCGCTCGGCGCCGGAGCCGGAGGCATCCCAGACGAGGTTGAGTTCGCGAGGCAGGCGGGTGGCGCCACGCGTGCCCTCGGCGGCGGCGATCTCCGCGTAGGCATAGACCTGGCCGAGATGTTCCTGCACGATGACGCTGTCGCCGCCGCTGGCGGTCCAGCTCAGAGCCAGCGCCTCGCGCGGCTGCCAGTTGCGGCGCTGCAGCCGCAGCGACGTCTCGTCGCCATGGGAGAAGGTCTCGACGCCGGCCAATGCGCCGCTCACCTGCGGCTTGCCGCCACGCAGGTCGAAGCGACCCTCGAACTGGCCCATCGGCTGGCCGAAGTTCAAGGGCAGGCGGTACTGCATGCGCCCCTGCGGGTCGGGCTGCAGCGTCTCGGCCAGTTGCAGCATGACGCGCCGCTCGCCGTTGGGTGGCACCGGATAGATGCGCAGCTTGAAGTTGTTGCCGGCGGTGCGCTCGAGCAGGGCCGGGTCGACGCGACGGCGGGAGATGTCGTCGAACACCTGGCGGCCCTTGTCCTTGGGCACCGGCACGGCGCTGACCATCTCGCCGCGGATGTCCAGCGCAAAGCCGACGACGCTCTGGCCGGCATCGAGCGGGAATTCCAGCGTGGCTTCCAGCTGGCGTGGGTTGGGGTTGTGCACGACGAGCTCGATGCGCGTCTGCGCCTGGGCGCCGGCCAGCGTGGCCTGCACCTGCACGCGCTGCAGCGTCAGCGGCTGGCTGGCGTCGGGCACGATGAAGCGCGGCATGGGCGGCGCTACCGGGGGCAGGGGCTTGGGCGGCGGTGGCGGAGGGCTGAGCGCGAAAGCGGCCGAGGAGGCCACCAGGGTCAGCAGGGCGAACAGCGAGCGAAGCGTCGAGACAGAAGGCATAAAGGTGTCCGGGACGGGCGGGCCAGGCGGGCACCGACAACACCTTGCCCAAACCGGCATCGTCGGCGAGTGCACCGTGTTCGTCAGCGTGAAGCTGGCGAACACAGGGCCTCTGCTTCTACGGCGGCAGCGGGCAAACAGGGTGAACGCCGCTCCGAAAACCGCCGGAGGGCGACCGAGGGAATATTCCCTTCGGTCCTTTACTGCTACCGCGACCGCTGCTGCCTAAGCTGCGCCGTCTTCATGGGAGCTTGTCGATGCGCCGTGGGTTCAAGGTGTTGCTGTGGATCGTGCTCGGTCCGATGGCGCTACTGCTGCTGCTTGGCCTTGCCTGGCTGGCCTGCAATGGTCGCTGGGCGGATGCCGACCCGCAGCCGGTACCCCCGGAGCTGCTGCCGCAGGCAGTGACGCTGGCGCCGCAGGACAACGCCTTCTTCGACGCCCAGGGGCTGCGCGCGCCGCAGGGCGAGGCGCCGAATGCCTGGGGGCAGCGCAGCTGGCGCGGTGAGGTCAGCGGCGAAGCCGGGCTGCTGGCGCTGCCATCGGGAGAGGACTGGAACTGCAACGCCGCCAAGGAGGATTGCGTGGCCCGCTGGCGCACCGCCGCGGCGGGGCTGAAGGCGCAGATGGCCAATGCCAGCCTGTTCGGCGAACGTTGCAAGGCGCTGGCAGCCAGGCCCAGCTTCCAGGAGCCGGCACCGGTGCGTCGGCCCCGCCCACCCGGCAGCTCGTCCTTCGAAGCCCTGGCGCTGCCGCAGTTCGGAGGCGTTACCCATTGCATGCGCTGGTTGCAGATCGAAGCCGTGCTCGCGCCGGATGCACAGCGCGCGGAGCCGTCCTGGACAAGGGCGGATGCGCTGCTGCGCCTCTTCGCCTCCGGCTCCCAGACCTTGCTCGGCCAAGCTGTCGGTTGGGCCACGGTCATGCGGCACCAGCAACTGCTGGCCCAGTGGGCGGCACGCCAGCCCGGTGGCGCCGCTCTGCCGGCTGCCTGGCGAGCCCCGCTGCCGGCACGCCTGCTGCAGCCGCGCCTGTGGATGGCGGCGGAGTCGCATTTCCAGCGCGAGACGGATGGCGACCAGATGTTCGACATGGAACCCAATCCGCTGCATGCCTGGGCAAGCCGGCACAGCCTGGGCCACCTGCCGCAGCTGACGATACAGGCCATGAGCGCCTACTGGTTGGCCGACATGCGGTCCTTCGGCCATCTGCAGGGCCCGGCGCTGGCGCGGCAGGTGCGCGGCAAGCCCGACCCCGAAGTCTCCTGGTGGCGCTTCCTGCGCTGGCGCAACACGGTCGGCCATGTGCTGGTGGAAGTCGCCCGGCCTGCCTTCGAGGGTTATGCCCTGCGCCAGGCCGACCTGGTGCTGTCCCAGGCCGCGCTCGACCTCAGCCAGCAACTGAATGTGCTGCCGGCCGCAGAACGCGCGGACTGGTGGCAGCGTCAGATGCTGGACGCCGGTATCCGCGAGCGCCTGAATCTTGAAGGCGACGCGCTGACGGTCCGCACCTGGCGGGGCGAAGTCGAGGCGGCGCATGCGGCGCCTTTGCGCTTCCCGCTGCGCCCCGGCTGACACAGCCTCGACAATGGCTCATCCAATCCAACAGGTTGAGCACCATGCTTCTTACCGAAGACCACCTCGCCGTGCAAGACGCCATCCGCGCCTTCGTGCAGGCCGAGATCGCCCCCCATGCCGCGGCCTGGGACAAGAACCACCATTTCCCCGCCGAGCAGTTGAAGGGCCTGGCGGCCCTGGGCTGCTATGGGGTTGCCGTGCCGACCGAATGGGACGGCGCGGGCCTGGACTATCTGGCGCTGGCAGTCATCCTCGAAGAGATCGGCGCGGGTGACGGCGGCACCAGTACCGTGGTCAGCGTCAACAACTGCCCGGTCTGCTCCATCCTGATGGGCTTTGCCAACGACGAGCAGAAGGAGCGCTTCCTCAAACCCCTGGCGCGCGGCGACATGCTGGGCGCCTTCTGCCTGACCGAGCCTCATGTCGGCTCGGAAGCCGGCGGCCTGCGCACGACGGCCGTCCGCGATGGCGATGACTATGTGCTCAACGGCGTCAAGCAGTTCATCACCAGCGGCAAGCACGGCGATGTCGCCATCGTCATGGCGGTGACCGACAAGGCCGCCGGCAAGAAGGGCATCAGCGCTTTCGTCGTCCCGACCAACACACCCGGCTACCAGGTCGCGCGCATCGAGGAGAAGATGGGCCAGCACAGCAGCGACACGGCCCAGATCCTGTTCGAGAACTGCCGCGTCTCCGCAGCCAACCGCCTGGGCGATGAAGGCCAGGGCCTGAAGATCGCCCTGTCGGGCCTGGAGGGCGGGCGCATCGGCATCGCCTCGCAATCGGTCGGCATGGCGCGCGCGGCCTTTGAGGCGGCACTGCGCTACAGCAAGAACCGGGTCACCTTTGGCCAGCCCATCTTCAACCACCAGGCGGTGCAGTTCAAGCTGGCCGACATGGCCACGCAGATCGAGGCGGCGCGCCAGTTGATCTGGCACGCCGCCAGCCTGAAGGATGCCGGCCGACCCTGCCTGAAGGAGGCGGCCATGGCCAAGCTGTTCGCCAGCGAGATGGCCGAGAGGGTTTGTTCAGACGCCATCCAGATCCACGGCGGCTATGGCTACCTCAGCGACTTCCCCGTCGAGCGCATCTACCGCGACGTGCGGGTGACGCAGATCTACGAGGGCACGAGCGAGGTGCAGAAGATCCTGATCGGGCGGGCGCTGGCGGCGGGCTGAGAGGGCGAGAGGCAAGCCAACGCGCGGAACGCCCTCTCGGGCATGCCGGATTCCCGCTCACCGTTCTGAGCGGCGCTCATCACGCCGTCAGAGCGGCTGCTGCTCGTTCGACCCGCCCGTTCCTTCACGCTTGCCGCGGTGCTCGGCGAGGGCCAACCGCATGGGGGATGCGGTTGGCTGGCTCGAACTCGTGAACACCGCCGGCCGCCGATCAACGCCAAGCGGCGCGCAGCGACAAGCCGCACGGCCAGCCGCCACCCCGTTACTGCCAGCTCTTTCGTGAAATCAGGCGCACGCCACGTTCTTGACTAACGTGACACACGGCTCTAACCTGACAGCAACAAATCAGGAGAAGCCGCCGTGAATGAGACTTTGACGAGTAGTGAGGCTGCGCGGATATGCGGCGTGAGCTTTCGGACGGTGATTCGATGGATCGAGCGCAACGAGCTGCAGGCCTATCGGTTGCCTGGCCGTGGCGACTATCGCGTCCTCGCGACCGAACTGCGCCGGTTCATGAGCGTGCATGGCATTCCTGATCCCGATGACATGCCCGGGCAAGCCAAACGCATCCTGGTGGTCGACGACGAAGCCGCGATGGCCAGCGCGATCAAGCGGGCGCTCAAGCGCGAAGGCTTCGAGGTGGCCACCGCGAGCGACGGCTTCCTGGCGGGGTCGATGCTGCACGTCTTCAAGCCGCACCTGATGACCCTGGACCTCCAGATGCCCGGCATCGACGGCTTCGGCGTCCTGCGCTTCCTGCGCGAGCAGCCGCCGCCGTTTCCGCTGAAGGTGCTCGTCGTTTCCGGCGAGAGCGAGCAACGTCTGCAGCAGGCGCTCGAGCTGGGCGCGCATGGCGCGCTGGCCAAACCCTTCGAGAACGAGGAACTGCGGCAGGCCGTCGGGCGGATCCTGGGCGAAGCGCCCCGGGGCGCGCGCACCGGTGATGACAAGGCGCCCTGAGGAGACCTTCGCTCGAGTGGGGCGCAGCCATGAACAACCACAGGCCAGGCGACACGACCAGCCTGCTGGCGCAGCTGCGGGAGATGCAGGAGAGCCTGTCTCGCGTGGTGGCCGGCGTGCGCGAGAACTCCGAAGCGGTCGCCACCGCATCGGCACAGATCGCCCAGGGCAACAACGACCTGAGCCAGCGCACCGAGGAGCAGGCCTCGGCGCTCGAGGAGACCGCAGCTTCGATGGAGCAGCTCAGCGCCACCGTCAAGCAGAACGCCGACAACGCCAGCGAGGCCAACGCACTCGCGCAGGGCGCCAGCGTCATCGCCATCAAGGGCGGCGAAGTGGTCGGCCAGGTCGTCGACACGATGAAGGAGATCAACGCCGGCTCGAAGAAGATTGCCGACATCATCGGCGTCATCGACGGCATCGCTTTTCAGACCAACATCCTCGCCTTGAACGCGGCGGTGGAAGCGGCGCGCGCCGGCGAGCAGGGCCGCGGCTTCGCGGTCGTCGCCAGCGAGGTGCGTAGCCTGGCCGGTCGATCGGCGAACGCCGCCAAGGAAATCAAGAGCCTGATCGGTGCGAGCGTGCAGCGTGTCGAGCAGGGCGCGGCGCTGGTCGATCAGGCCGGTGCCACGATGACGGAAGTGGTCAACTCGATCAAGCGTGTGACCGACATCATGGTCGAGATCAGCGCGGCCAGCACGGAGCAGAGTGCCGGCGTGTGCCAGGTGGGTGAAGCCGTCGGCCAGATGGACCAGGTCACGCAGCAGAACGCCGCGCTGGTGGAGGAAAGCGCGGCGGCAGCGGAGAGCCTGCGGGTGCAGGCACTGCGGCTGGTGCAGACGGTCGAAGTGTTCAAGCTGGCTCAGAGCAGCCCGGCGCACGAGCCCGCGGCGCCTGCAGCACCACGCGCCGCCGCGGCGCGCGTCGGCAGCGGTGTCAAGCGCCGCAGCCCGCAGCGCGCAAAGGCTGCGAGCCGGCCCGCATGGGGGCCCGCCAAGCTGGCCTAGGCGCCGGCGGCGAGTGACGCGAATGCTTGCGCCAGCACCGCGCTCGACGCCGCCAACGCCGCCCGCTCGGCCGTATCCATCGCTGGCTCCACCACCTGCACTGCGCCGCCCGCGCCCACCAGCGCTGGCAGGGACAACGCCACGCCGCGGATGCCACAGGCGCCCTCCTGCACGCGGCTGACGGGCAGCAGCCGGCGCTCATCATTGACGAGGGCGCCGATCAGCTCGCTCGTGACGAGCCCGATGGCGTGGTTGGTGGCGCCCTTGCGCTGGATGACGTCGTAGGCCGCGCGGCGCACGTGGCCCGCCAGCGTGGCTTCTTCGTCCGCCGGCCAGCCGGCCCAGTCGCGCAGCGCCACGCCACCGACGCGCGCGCCGGACCACAGCACGACCGACGAGTCGCCATGCTCGCCCACGACCTGCGCATGCACCGACGTCGGCGACACCTTCAGGTGCATGGCGAGCCGCTCGCGCAGCCGCGCCGTGTCCAGCAGCGTGCCGGTGCCGATGACACGCTCCGCGGCCAAGCCGGCGGCCGCGGCGACCACGCGGGTCAGCACGTCGACCGGGTTGGTCACGACGATGACGATGCCGCCGAAGCCGGCCAGCGCCCGGCCCATGCCGGCGGCGATGCGGGCGTTGTCGCGCAGCAGGTCCAGCCGGCTCTCATCCGGCCGGCCGTTGCGCCCGGCGGCCAGCACGACGATGTCGGCCTCGCGCATCTGCGCCAGCGGCACGGCACTCACGGCGCAGCGCGGGTAGAAGGCCGCACCGTCGGCCAGATCCATGGCCTCGCCCTCGGCCACGGCGGCGCGCTGGTCGCACAGCCACAGTTCGCGCGCATGCCCGGCGAGCAGCGTTGAAAACGCGACGCTGGTGCCGACCCAGCCCGTGCCGATGATGCCGATGCGTGCCTTCATGCCGGCAGTATCAACCGCCGACCCCAGCTTTCACAGTTGGCGCGCGGTGCCGTTCATCCGCGCCCGATGCTTGCCGTTCGTCGCATGGCAGGCGCGCGCCGCCCGGCCCCTGTCTAGCATCGCGCCCATTCGGAACCCATGGAGGCGGCAATGAAGGAAGACGTGCTGGTGGCGCGCGGCCTGCGCAAGGCCTATGGCGACCGCGTGGCCGTGCATGAAGTGAGCCTTGAGCTGCGGGCTGGTGAGGTGCTGGGCCTGCTCGGCCCTAACGGCGCTGGCAAGTCGACGACGGTCGGCATGATCTGCGGCCTGACGGTGCCCGATGCCGGCACGGTGACGCTGTCCGGTGGCGTCAGCCTCGCCAGCGACGAGGCCGGCTACAAGCGCCGCATCGGCCTGGTGCCCCAGGACATCGCGCTGTACGAGGAACTGCCGGCGCGCATGAACGTGGAGCTCTTCGGCAACCTCTATGGCATGGCGCCTGAACTGCTGAAGCGTCGCGCCGACGAGGTGCTGGCCATGGTGGGCCTGTCGGACCGCGCCAAGGACAAGCCCTCGACCTTCTCCGGCGGCATGAAGCGGCGGCTCAACATCGCCTGCGCGCTGATCCATGACCCCGAGATCATCCTGCTCGACGAGCCCACGGCCGGCGTCGACCCACAAAGCCGCAACGCCATCTTCGACAACCTGGAGATGCTCAAGCGCGCCGGCAAGGCCTTGATCTACACGACCCACTACATGGAGGAGGCCGAGCGCCTGGCCGACCGCCTCGTCATCATCGACCATGGCCGCGTCGTCGCCAGCGGCACCCAGGCCCAGCTTTTCGCGTTGCTGCCGGCCGCGCAGACGCTGCACGTCGAGATCGACGGCGAGCCCAACGATGCGGCGCTGCAAGGCCTGGCCGGCTTTCCCGATGTCAGGCGGGTGGGCCAGCGGCTGGACGTCAGCGTCGCCGACATCGGCCGCGACGCCGGCGCCGTGCTGGCCGCGCTGGCGCAGCGAGGTGTCAGGGTGCGCGGTCTCGCCTCGGCCCGCGCGACGCTCGAAGACGTCTTCCTGTCGCTCACCGGTCGTCAACTGCGGGACTGAACCATGCAAGCCATCCTCGCGCTCGTCCGTGCAGAACTGAAGCTGCACTTCTCCAACCGCCGCGCGCTGCTCATGAGCATCGTCGCGCCCATCCTCATCGCCGCCTTCTTCGGCAGCCTGTTCGGCTCCAGCAGCAAGATGGCCGGCATCGCCGTCGGTGTCGTCGACCTGGACCGCAGCCCGCTGTCGCAGCGCGTCGTCGCAGCACTGCAGGCCGAGTCCGCGTTGAAGACCACGGTCACCGATGAGGCCGACGTCGTGGCGCAGGTGCGCGCCGGCAAGCTGCGCGCCGCGGCCATCCTGCCGCAGGGCCTGGGCCAGCAAGCGGCGGGGGCCATGTTCGGCACCAGCCCGAAGCCCGTGATCGTGCTGCACTACGACCCCTCGCAGGCCAGCGCCCTGGCCGTCGTGCGCGGGCTGCTGGCGCAGACGCTGATGCAGGAGGTCAGCCGCAGCACCTTCAGCGCCGGCAGCCCCGTGCTGGCGGACATGAAGCAACAGGTCGAGACCTCGCAAGGCCTGGACACCGAACGCCGGGCCGAGCTTGTGCGCATGTTCGACAGCATCGGCGCCGTGCAAAAGCGCGAGGCCGCTCAGCCTCCGGGCGGTGCTTCCGCGGCGGCGGCGGGCGGCCTGTCCATGCCCTACACGACGCGCGAGGTCGAGGCCCTGCAATCTGGCACCAATGCCGCCCCCGTGGCCTACAACAGCTATGCCCACTCCTTCGCCGGCATGGGCGTGCAGTTCATCCTGATGAGCGGCGTAGAGATGGGCATGGGCCTGCTGCTGATGCGCCGCCTGGGCCTGTGGAAGCGGCTGCGCGCGGCACCGCTGTCGCGCGCCCAGCTGCTGGGCAGTCGCATCGCCGCCAGCGCGCTGATCTCGCTGATCGTCTTCACCATCATCTACGTCGTGGCCATCGCCGCCTTCGGCGTGCGCGTGCTCGGCAGCCCGGCCGGCTTTGCACTGGTGCTGGCCTGCTTTGCGCTGCTGACGGCCAGCTTCGGCCTGCTCATCGCGGCACTGGGCCGCACGCCCGAGGCCACACGCGGCCTGGCCATCCTGGCCACGCTGCTGATGGTCATGCTGGGCGGCGCCTGGGTACCGGCCTTCATCTTCCCGGAGTGGTTGCAGACGGTCTCGCTGGCCGTGCCGACACGCTGGGCCGTGGATGCGCTGGATGCGATGACGTGGCGCGGTCAGCCCTTCGCCGCGGCGCTGCTGCCCAGCGCGGTGATGCTGGGCTTCAGCGCAGCCTTCGGGCTGCTGGCGATCTGGCGGTTTCGCTGGGAGGAGTGATTTTTCAGGCCCAATGACGCTGCCCACAGGAAGACCTTGCTTCGTCGCGTCAGTCCACCTGAATGACCTTGTCCGCCGCGCGCAGATATGCCAGCGCGGCCTCGGGGTCGCGCGAGCTGGCGGCGGCGGCTTCCAGCGAGCGTGTGCGGCGCAGTGCGCGGTTCAGCTCGGAGACCGCCTCGGCTGGGGCGCCGCCCAATGCATCGGCCAGGCGCAGCGCGTCGGCCAGGTCGCGCAGCCCGCCGGTGGCCGGCGGGGTGAAGTCGGGGCACAGGCGGGCCACGAGCGAGGGATCGGTGCGCAGTGATTCGGCCAGCGCAACGAGATCGCGATCGCGCAGCGGTGCCAGGTGGCGGGTGCCGTGCAGCAGCAGCGGCGACAGCGCCTTCAACGCGCCCGAAGGCATGTTGGCGTGCAGATCTCGCAGCGTGGCCGCGGCGGCTTCGAGCCGGAAGCGGATGGCGGCCCGGGCGAATGGCAGCATCTTCGGGTCGCCCTCGCCCTGCTCCTCCACCTTGAAGCGCCACACGCTGGCCGCCGCCAGGTAGAGGTGGGAGAGCACATCGCCCAGCCGCGCGGACAGCAGCTCCATGCGCTTGAGCCGCCCGCCGAGCAGCCCCATCGCGAGGTCGGCCGTCAGCGCGTACTTGGCCGACAAGCGGGCGATGAGCCGGGCTTCCTTTTCAAGCCCTGGCGGCACACGGCCCTTCAGGCCGGCGCCGAAGAGGCTGGCGCCGAGGTTGCGCGCGACGTGGCCTGCGTGGCCGAGCAGGGCTCGGCCCAGCGCGGCTTCGTCCTTGGCCTGCACGGCAGCCATTTCGTCCATCACGTGTGGGTGGCAGCGCACGGCGCCCTGGCCGAAGATGATGAGGGCCCGCGACAGCAGGTTGGCGCCTTCCACCGTGATGGCGATGGGCGCATGCCGATAGGCCACGCCCAGCAGGTTGCTCGGGCCGCTGATGATGCCCTTGCCGCCCAGCACGTCCATGCCCGTGCTGACGGCGCGGCGGCCGGCCTCGGTGAGCTGCACCTTGAGGATGGCGCTGGCCACGCTGGGCCGCTCGCCGGCGTCGAGTGCCGCTGCCGTGTAGCGGCGCGCGGCGTCGGACGCGTACAGATCCGCCGCCGTGCGGGCTATGAGACCCGCAATGGCCTCGAAGCGCGCGATGGGCAGGCCGAACTGCTCGCGGATGCGGCCATAGCCCGTCATCACGTAGAGCGCTGTCTGCTGCATGGCCGCGCCCAACGCCGGCAACGAGATGGCGCGCCCCGCAGCGAGGCATTCCATCAGCATGCGCCAGCCCTGGCCCACCTGTGCCTCGCCGCCGATGACCCAGTCCATGGGCACGAACACATCGTCGCCGTGGATGGGCCCGTTCATGAAGGCGGAGTTCATCGGCCGGTGGCGGCGCCCGATCTCCAGCCCCGGCGTGGGCACGGGGATCAGTGCGCAAGTGATGCCGAGATGCTGCTCCGCCGGCGGGCGCGACGGGTCCACGGCTTGGAAGGCCAGCCCCACCACGGTGGCCACCGGTGCGAGCGTGATGTAGCGCTTGTCAAAGCGCACGCTGAAGCCGCGCACGGTGTGGCCGTCGATCTCGCGCTCGGTCAGCATGCCGGTGTCTGGGATGGCCGCAGCGTCGGAACCGGCGTACGGCGAGGTGAGGCCGAAGCAGGGCAGGTCGCGGCCGTCCGCCAGGCGGGGCAGGTAGTGGGCCTTCTGCGCGTCCGTGCCGTAGCGCAGCAGCAGTTCGGCCGGGCCCAGCGAGTTGGGCACCATGACCGTCACGGCGGTGGCCACGTTGACGGTGGCGATACGGGTCACCACGGCGGCGTGGGCGAAATGGCCGAAGCCCAGGCCACCCTGCTCGCGCGGGATGATCATGCCGAAGAAGCGCCGCTCGCGCAGAAAGCGCCACACCTCGGGCGGCAGGTCGTGCGCCTCGTCGATCGCAAAGTCGTCGAGCATGGCAATCAGCTCGCGCACGTCGCCGTCCAGGAAGGCCTGCTCGTCGGCCGTCAGGCGGTTGGGCGCCATGGCGAGCAGGCGGTCGAAGTCCGGCGCGCCGGCGAACAATGCGCCTTCGAAACCCACCGTGCCGGCCTCCAGCGCCGCGCGCTCGGTGTCGCCCATCTGGGGCAAGGCCTTGGCGAACGGTTCAAACGCCCAGCGACCCAGCAACGGGCCGAGCAAGCTTGCGATCACGGCTGTGGTCTCCTTGGGGCCCATGCTGCGCCAGGCGAGGGTGGCGCAGCGTCAGCCGTGTCTGATTCTCAAGATCGGCACGAACAACAAACGAAACAAACCCCTGCCTCGCCTGACGTCTCCTGGTGACCCGCGTCGAGCACAGTCAAGGCCCGTCCAACCAGCATTCAGGAGCCCTGCCATGTCTGTGCAACCGTCCCGCCCCTTTTCCTCACGCCGTGCGCTGGCCGCGCTCGTCGTCGCCTGCGCCTTCGTGTCGGGCGTTGCTCATGCAACCGATGCCACGCGAGGCATCGAGCAGGCGCTCACCACGGCGCTGCAGGACAAGCGCGGCATCACGCTCTACGTGGCCGGGCAGACGATCTCGGGCGCGGTGACGCGCATCGAACCGGGGCTGTGGGTTGAACTGCGCAATCAGCAGTTTGGCCGCATGATCGTGCGCCTGGACCGCATCGACGGCATCGCCGCGCCCTGAGCCCGAGCTTCGCGGCGGGCCCTTCTCACCGGGCGCTATCCGCAGCCGCCTTCACTGCGACTTCTTGAGTTCGATCTGCAGCGAGGTCGGCTCGCCGGCCTTGAGTTCCACGACGCCGCGACCGGACGCCCAGCCCAGCGCAATCACGTGGACTTCGGCCGCGCCCGGGGCGTTGAGAGTCAGCGAGGCTTCGCCGCGGTCATTGGTCACGAGGGAGATGCCGTCACCGCCGCCGACCTTGACCTTCACATCGGCGTGGCTGACGGGCTTGCCGTTGCCACTGACCTTGACGACCAGCCGGGTGGTCGATTTGTCCCGATCTCGATCCTTGTCTTTTGGCGGTTTGCCTTTTGGGGCCTCGTCGTCATTGCCGGTGGGCGCCGATGCTGCGGCGTATGCCAGGGCGTGCTGCGGACGCAGCGCCGCGGCCAGGACCAGGACGACGCCGCAAAGCAAGGAGCGGCGGCAGGGCAGTGGAATTGTGTTCATGGGCGTGCTGCCTCCTTCTCGCCTCGGTTGGCGCTGAACCTCAACATGTCGGTCAGCACGTCGTCATAGTCCTGGCGTTCCTTGAAGCTGGCGCTCGCAGCAGGAAAGACGACCAGGTGGAACTTGACGGCGCTGTTGGCTTCGCGGCTGTCCGCGGGGCCGTCCGGCACCAGGAATTCGGTGATGACGATGGAGCAGCGAAGCCCCTGCGGCAACTGCGTGTTGTCCAGCATGGGGAAGTCGTATTGGCTGACCCAGAAATGCCGGTCCACGTCCTGTTCCGAGTCCCCCGGGAAGTCGACGCGCAGCCTGACCTCCACCTCGCGGCGCTCCAGGTTCACATCCACGATCTCGACCTGGAAGTGAATGGATTCGCCTTTGCCGCCCGGTGCCGCTCGTGATCGCGGCATGAGGCGCTGCAGCGTGATCTTCTCGTCGATGAAGGGCTTGCCAAAGTTTTCTGCCCAACCGCCCAGCGGCTGCGGATAGCCCTTGGCGAAGCCCCGGTGCGACAGGCTGTCTACCTGCTTGGAGATCAGGTTGGCCGCGCTGAGGTCCAGTCGCTTCTTGAACTCGGCATTGCGCGGCGTGGACGAGGCGTCCTTGCCTGTCAGCTTGCGGGCCACGTCCTTGAACAGAGGCGCCAGGTCCAGCGACTGGTTGAAGTTGCTCGCGAGCAGTTCGAGTTGCAGCACCTGCGTTTCGAGGTCGCCCTTCTTGGGCTCCTTCAGAAAGTTGCTGATGACGACGTTGAACATGTCCTTGCGGATCTGCGCGTCCGACTGCTCGCGCTGCGTCAGCAACTGCGCGTACAGCTTCTCGTTGCCCTCGCGCGTCTCGCGTTCCTTCTGCAGGCCGGTCAGGTAGTAGCCGCCCACCACCGTCACGATCAGCGTCACTACCGGCATGCCGATCGCCTTGATCCACTCCAGGCGCGTGGCGCCGGTGTCCTTCTCGCCGGGCTTGCCCTTGTCTTGCGCCTTGTTGTTGACCTTGTCCGCCTCCTTGACCGTCACCGCAGCTTCTCCAGCCGCTGCCCGACGACGAAATCAAAGCGCACGGGGTTCTCGAACAGATAGACCTCGAATGGCGGGCCGATGCTGGTGCCGCGCTGCACGCGCATCTCGCACTTGCCATTCACGGGCAGGCGCAGCGCGAAGCTGCCGTTGGCATCGCTCGTCGCCTCCGTGATGCGTGCGCCCTGCCCGAAGCGGGGGCAGGCCAGCTGAACCTGTACGGCGCCCAGCGGCCCATGATCCGAGCGGACGGTGCCGTACAGCGCCCCTGCCATGGCGCCGAGCGGCAGCATGGCCAGGGACAGTGCGGCGAGGCGGCTGAATCGCATCGTGATCTCCTGGCGAGGCTGGCACTGTGCGCCTTCACGGCAGGCCCATCAAGCCTGCGGGAACGGCATGTCAGCTGTTTTGAGGATGTGAGGATGTCTGCGGGTCCTGGCAGGGCCTGCGCTTCGTCCCGAGGCGGCGTTGGCTCACGGTTCCTCTGATCGTGTTGGTGCTGCTGCTGATGGGGCGCCTGTAGGCCGGGTCGCTTAGCCTGGGCGGTGCGCTCACAAGCTGTATCAACCTTGAACGTCAACCGCACGGGTTGCCTGGCGTTCAAGGAGGGCCGATGGGATGACCTCGGCCCTTGATGAAAGCACCGACCATGACCACGCTGACCCTCGTCTTCAATGGCCCTTCGAATCAGGCCCGCAGGGCACTCGGGGGGCTGCTGCAGCGCTACCGCTCTGCCTATTTTGTTGAGCGCAGCAGCAATGAATATGCGGTGACGGCAGACGACGTCACCGCCGCGGAACTCGCGACGCAACCGCTGTGGTCGGCCCAGTTGGCCCAGGCGCCGGTACGCGGATGAAAAGCGCGCAGGACTCGGGCGCAGATCGCGGCTGAAAAGGCAAGCCGGGAGTTCTGGACAGGGCCTGCAGGTGCAACAACCACGCTCCCCGGGCCGCCTGGATGGCGAGCAAATGGTTGCGCTATCATTTTGGCATGAGCCCATCTCCAAGAGCGAGCCTCCGATTCGGCCTGCTGACTGCCATCCTGCTGCTGGCAGGGTGCGCCGGCGCGCCGCGAGACGATGCCGGCGGCACCTGGCTGGCGGCCTGGGCCAGCGCGCAGCTGGAGCAGGCGCCGCCAGCTGACGCCCCGCTCCCGTGGCGCCAGCCCCTGCGCGACGTCAGCTTGCGCCAGATCGTGCGCGTGGACGCCGCAGGTCGGGCCCTGCGGGTGCGCATCAGCAACCTCTTCGGCGCCGAGCCGCTGACCCTGGGCGCGGCCAGCGTGGCCTTGGTGGACGGCGTGGTGGTCAACGCGGCCAGCCTGCGTTCGCTGAGCTTTGGGGGTCGGCGTGAAGTCGTCGTGCCGGCGCATGCCGAGATTTGGAGCGACGTGATCGAATTCGCCGTCCCACGCCAGGCCGATGTCGCCGTGCAGATGCATGTGCAGGCCGGGCCGGCGCAGGCCAGTATGCATCCAGGTTCGCGCATCCGCAGTTGGGCGGTGCCAGGCGATCGCGTTGGCACGGCGGACTGGCCCGAGGCCGTGGCCCAGGAAGGCTGGAGACATCTGGCAGCCTTGGACGTGCGGGCTGCCAGGGTGCTGCCCGTCCTCGTCGCGACGGGTGACTCCATCACCGACGGCTATGGCGTGCCGTCGGGCAGCTACCAACGCTGGACCGATGTGCTGTCGCGTCGCCTGATGGCCGAGAAGCGGGAGGTCTCGGTCATCAACACGGGGATCGGCGGTGGGCGCCTGCTGCGCGACGGGCTCGGCCCCAACCTCGTGTCGCGTTTTGACCGCGACGTGCTGGAAAGAACCGGCGCCACGCATGCCGTCGTGCTGATCGGCGTCAACGATCTCGGCGTCAGCCATCGCGGCCGGCCGACGACGCCCGAGTCTCGCGCCACGCTGCTGGCCGAGATGAAGGCGGGTTTCACTGACCTCGCCCAGCGTGCCCGCTCACGGGGCGTCTGCTTGATCGCCTCGACCGTCATGCCCTATTCGGGCAGCGGCTACTACTCACCGCAAGCCGAGAACGAGGCCGATCGCCAGGCGCTGAACGCCTGGCTGCGTGAGCCGGGACGCTTCGATGCACTGGTGGACTTCGATGCGTTGATGCGCGACCCCGCGCGTCCGGCATTCCTGCGTGCCGAGGTCGACAACGACGGCCTGCATCCGTCGCTGGCCGGCTATCGCGTGATGGCCGAAGCCTTTCCTGTCGAAGTGCTCGACAGGCGATGCCCGAAGGTCAGCGCCCCTTGAGCTGGCGCCAGGCCGCGAAGTCCGCGGCCACGTCGGCGTCGGTCGGCGGGTACAGGCCCAGCACGCTGCGGCCGCCCATCACCTTGTCCTGCACGTAGTCCTCGAAGACGGTCATCTCGACGGATTCGTTCGCGATCTCGTCGGCCAGGTGGGCCGGGATGACGATGACGCCCTCGGCATCGCCGACGATCACATCGCCCGGGAACACCGGCGCATCGCCGCAGCCGATCGGCTCGTTGATGGCAATGGCCTGGTGCAGGGTCAGGTTGGTCGGTGCGCTCGGGCGCGAGTGATAGGCCGGCATGCTGTAGCGGGCAATATCCGGGCTGTCGCGGAAGCCGCCATCGGTGACGACGCCGGCCACGCCGCGCACCATCAGCCGGGCCACCAGGATGCCGCCCGCCGAAGCGGCACGCGCATCCTTGCGGCTGTCGATGACCAGCACCGCACCTTCCGGGCATTCCTCGACGGCCTTGCGCTGCGGATGGCTGCGGTCCTTGAACACGCTGATGTCGTTCAGGTCCTCGCGCGCCGGCATGTAGCGCAGCGTGTAAGCCGGGCCGACCATGTTCGGCAGGCCGGGGTTCAGCGGGCGCACGTCCTGGATGAACTGACCGCGCAGGCCGCGCTTGAACAGGGCGGTGCAGAGCGTGGCGGTGCTGACGCCCATGAGCTTCTTTCGGGTGTCGGGATTCATGATGGCTCTCAGTAGATGACAGGTTCGGGGACCGGTGCACCGAAGCTGGTTTCCAGGAAATCGAAGTCGCAGCCCTCATGGGCCTGCAGGATGTGGCGGGCGAACATCCAGCCGTAGCCGCGCTCGTAGCGCGCGGGCGGCGGTGTCCAGGAGGCGCGGCGCGCGGCAAGTTCCTCGTCGCTGACTTCGAGGTGGATGCGGCGGGCCGGCACGTCGACTGTGATGCAGTCGCCCGTCTTCACCAGCGCCAGCGGGCCGCCGATGAAGGCCTCGGGGCTGCAATGCAGCAGGCAGCCGCCGTAGCTGGTGCCGCTCATGCGTGCGTCGGACAGGCGCAGCATGTCCGTCACGCCGGCTTTCAGCAGCTTGGTCGGGATAGGCAGCATGCCCCACTCCGGCATGCCGGCACCCTTCGGGCCGGCGTTGCGCAGCACGAGGATGTCGTCGCCGGTCACGTCCAGATCCGGGTCGTCGACGGCGGCCTTCAGGCTCGGGTAGTCGTCGAACACGAGCGCCCGGCCGGTGTGCTGCAGCAGATGGGGCGCCACGGCGCTGGGCTTGATGACGACGCCGTCCGGCGCCAGGTTGCCGCGCAGCACGGCCAGCGCCCCTTCGGCGTAGATGGCGTTGTCGAGTGGCCGGATCACATCGGCATTGAACACCTCGGCGCCGGCGACGTTCTCGCCCACCGTGCGGCCGTTGACGGTCAGCGCGCCGAGGTCGAGCTTGTCCCGCATGACGTTCATCAGCGCGGGCAGCCCGCCGGCGTAAAAGAAGTCCTCCATCAGGTAGGCATCCCCGCTGGGCCGGATGTTGGCGATGACGCCGACATGGCGGCTGGCCGCGTCGAAGTCGTCCAGCGTGACCGGCAGCCCGGCGCGGCGGCTGATGGCGACCAGATGAATGATGGCGTTGGTGCTGCAGCCCATGGCCATGGCCACGGCAATCGCGTTGGCGAAGCTGCCCTTGCTGAGCAACTTCGCTGGCGTCAGGTCCCCCCACACCATCTGCACGATACGCCGGCCGCATTCCGCCGACATGCGGATGTGGTTGGCGTCTGGCGCGGGGATGCTGCTGGCGCCCGGCAGCGTGAAGCCCAACGCCTCGGCAATGCCCATCATCGTGGCCGCCGTGCCCATCGTCATGCAGGTGCCGTGGCTGCGTGCGATGCCGGCCTCCATCTCGGCCCAGGCCTGGTCACTCAGGCGGCCGGCGCGGCGTTCGTCCCAGTACTTGAAGGCGTCCGACCCCGAGCCCAGCACCTGGCCGCGCCAGTTGCCGCGCAGCATCGGGCCGGCCGGCAGGTAGATGCAGGGCAGGCCCATGCTGAGGGCGCCCATCAAGAGGCCGGGCGTGGTCTTGTCGCAGCCGCCCATCAGCACGGCGCCGTCCACCGGGTGGCTGCGCAGCAGCTCCTCGGTCTCCATCGCGAGGAAGTTGCGATAGAGCATGGACGTCGGCTTGACCATGCTTTCGCTGAGCGAAATGGCCGGCAGTTCCAGTGGCCAGCCGCCCGCTTGCAGGACGCCGCGCTTGACGTCCTCCACCCGCTGCTTGAAGTGGCTGTGGCACTGGTTGGCATCGCTCCAGGTGTTGACGATGGCGATGACGGGTTTGCCGATGAAGTCCTCGGCGGCGTAGCCCATCTGCAGCACACGGCTGCGATGGCCGAAGCTGCGGAAATCGTCCTTGGCGAACCAGCGCGCGCTGCGCAGCTCTTCGGGGGTCTTGGTCATGGGCAGCGGCTTCATCGGGCGAGGGCGTCGAACTCCAGGCGCATCCAGCGCGCCAGCGTCTGGCCGGGGCGCAGGATGCAGCCCTGCTCGCGCCAGGCCGGGTGGTTGGGCGCGTCCGGGAAGAACTGCGGCTCCAGCGCGATGCCGGCATGGCGTGAAAAGGGCAGGCCGTCGCGGCCCTTGGCATGGTGCACGAAATTTCCGCTGCAGACCTGCAGGCCAGGGTAGTTGGTGAAGAGTCGCATGGCCAGGCGCCCGTCGGTCGAGACCAGCGCGGCGGCGGGCGCCTCGCCGCGGGCGGCGTTCTCGTCCAGCACGAAGCAGTGGTCGTAGCCGCTGCCGTGCGCCTGCTGCTCGCCCTGGCCCAGGCCATCGCCGATGGGGCGTGGCTGACGCAAATCGAAGGGCGTGCCGTTGACCGGGGCGACTTCGCCGGTCGGGACCATGTCGGGCCGCACCGGCAGCATCGCGCTCGCGGCCACCTGCAGCCGATGGCCGAGCACGGGCGCTGCCGAGCCGTCGAGATTGAAGTAGGGATGGCTGGTCAGGTTGACCGGGCAGGGCGCGCTCACGCGGGCGCCGAAGTGCAGCGTGAGGACTGGGCGCTGCGTGTCCAGGCGGTACTCGACTTCGGCGCTCAGTGCACCGGGGTAGCCCTGGTCGCCATCGGGCGAATGCAGGGCCAGGCGCAGGTGGTGCGTACCGTGGTCGACGACCGTCCAGCTGCGGCGGTCGAAGCCATCCGGACCGCCGTGCAGCTGGTTCTCGCCCTCGTTGGCGACGAGCCGATGCGCGCGCCCGTCCAGCGTGATGGCGGCGCCGCCGATGCGGTTGGCATAGCGGCCGACGATGGCGCCAAAGAAGCCGGGCTCGCGCAGGTGATCGGCCGGCGTCGCGTGCCCGAGCACGACCTCACGCCGGCTGCCATCCGGCATGGGCGCGAGGCAGGACAGCCAGCGCGCACCGAAGTCGCTGACCTGGATCTGCAGGCCGCCAGCCGTGCCGAGCGTGAAGACCGCGGGATCGGCTGCTGAACCCTGGGTGCTCATCGAGGCAGGTAGTCGAAGCGGGTGAAGTCAGCCGTTTGGGCGCGGCCGCTGGTGTCGAAGGCCAGCATGCCGATGAAGGCGCCGGTGAAGGAGGCATGCTCGGCGCGGCCGCCTTCGTCGGAGATGACGCTGGCGTCCAGCACCGGCCCCACGGGCTGCCAGCCCTGGCCCCAGTCGGCGAGGAACTGCAGATGCGGGCCGTCGATGTCGGCAGCGAGTTGCACGGGGCCCTCGGCGGGCAAAGGCACGGGTTCGCCGAGGGGGAACTGCAACCGGTTGTCCGGCCAATCGCCGGGGCAGGACAGGATGCTCAGCACGCGGCCCAGCCCATCCGCCCAGGTGATGAGGAGGGCGTGGAACTTGTGGCGGTTGTAGTAATGGGTCAGGCCCGCGGCCTGTTGGTAGGTGTCGGGAGAAAAAGCCGCCACCGTCGTCTCGGCGCGCAAGCCGGCATCCTCCTGGCGCCGCGCCACCAGGCTTTGCTCAAACCAGCTGCCCACCGACTCGCGCCCGGTCAGCCGCAGTGCGCCGCCGGTGAGCGTGAACAGCCGGTCAGGCTCGGGCGTGCGCAGCCACTGGAATTCCTGCGGCAGGCGCGGGCAGTTGACGAAGCTGCGCCGCACGGCTTCGCGCGGCAGCGGCTGCGCATCAGTGGGCGCAGCCACCTCGACGGCCGGCACCATGCCGCCGTCGGCGAGGTAGAGCCAGTCGTCCTCACCCCAGACGCAACGTTGGATGGCCGTCTCGCGGCCGCGCGGCGAGCGCCGCGTGCCCGGCAGCGGCCGGCCGCAGAGGTGGGCGAGGTAGACGCTGCCGTCGGCCAACTGCACGACCTGGCCGTGGCCGGCGCGCTGCAGCGGCGCGTCGGGTGCGTCCTTGCTGCTGACGACGTGCCGCTGGGAGTGGGTCTCGTAGGGGCCATGCAGCGCGCGCGAACGCGCCAGCGTCACCGCGTGGCCGTAGCCGGTGCCGCCCTCGGCCGTCATCAGGTAGTACCAACCCTGGCGCTTGAAGAGGTGCGGCCCTTCGACCAGGCCCAGCGGCGTGCCGCGGTAGATGTTGGTAACCGACCCGACGAGCTGGCGGCGTTCGGCGTCCCATTCCTGCAGCAGGATGCCGGCGAATGCGGAGGCCTTGGGCTGGCCGCCGATGGAGCCGGTGCGGTGGTCCCACAGCATGTTCAGGAACCACTTGCGGCCATCTTCATCGTGGAAGAGAGAGGGATCGAAGCCCGACGAGTTCACGTAGACCGGGTCGCTCCAGGGGCCCTCGATGCTGGGCGCCGTGACGATGTAGTTGTGCGCATCCTTGAAGTTACCCTCGAAGCGCTTCACATCGGTGTAGACCAGCCAGAACAGGCCGTCCGCGTAGGACAGGCAGGGCGCCCAGATGCCGCAGGAGTCCGGGTTGCCGCGCATGTCGAGCTGGCTCTTGCGGTTCAGCGGGCGCGTCACCAGCGTCCAATTGACGAGGTCGCGCGAATGGTGAATCTGCACGCCGGGGTACCACTCGAACGTGGAGGTTGCGATGTAGAAGTCATCGCCGACGCGGCAGAAGGAGGGGTCCGGATTGAAGCCGGGCAGCACGGGGTTGTGGATCATGAATCGTGGCCTGCTGGACGTGGGCAGTGCGGGCGGCTTCGAAAAGGTTACGCTACCATAAATAGACTGAAGCGCGCCTTTCTGGAATTCATCATGGCGACGCGCATCGGGCAGAAGTGGGCTGAGATACCAGGGAAAATCCCGAGAAGCCCCCGCGATCATCTTTGTGCTTTAAAACTGATTGCGTAAACATCAATGGCCAAAGAGCGTCCCGTGCCAGGACGCCGGGCGTGGAGACTAGCGGTGATTCGTCGTGTTTTGAAAATCCTCGCGGGGCTGCTGGTCGCGGCTGGCGTTTGCGTGCCCGCCCTGGCTTGCGACGCACCCGTGTCGGTCTGCGCGCGCGACCCCGGCCGCGCGCTGGCACTGGTGAAGGCGGGCCAGGCGGCTGGCGTTGTTGTCGATGCTGCGGCCGATCCGGCGCTCCAGCATGCAAGCCGCAACTTCGCGGCGGACCTGGAGCGCGTGTCGGGCAAGCCGGCAGCGCTGCTGAACCGTATCGCCGACGCGCGCGGCGAAATCGTGGTCATCGGCGAGCTGGGGCGCAGCCCCATGCTGGACGATCTCGTCGCCCGCCGCAAGCTCAAGCTCGACGGGCTCAAGGGCCGCTGGGAGGCCTACCGCCAGGTGGTCGTCGAGCAGCCCTGGCCGGGCGTCGCCCGCGCCCTCGTCATCGTCGGTTCTGACCGCCGCGGCGCGGTCTTCGGCACCTACGACCTGTCGGCCCGCATGGGCGTCAGTCCCTGGGCCTGGTGGGCGGACGTGCCGGTGGAAAAGAAGACCGATGTCTTCATCACCGCGGGCGCCCGTGACGACCAGCCCCAGGTCAAGTACCGCGGCATCTTCATCAACGACGAGGCGCCGGCGCTGAGCACCTGGGCGCAGGCCAGGTTCGGCGGCGCCAACTCGGCCTTCTATGCCCATGTCTTCGAGCTGATCCTGCGCCTGCGCGGCAACTACCTGTGGCCGGCCATGTGGGCGCCGCGCGCCTTCAATGCCGACGACCCGAGGAACATGGTGCTGGCCGACGAGATGGGCGTCGTCATGGGCACCTCCCACCACGAGCCGATGTCGCGGGCTCATGACGAATGGGCGCGCTCCAAGGGCGGCGCCTGGGACTACGCGAAGAACCCCGAGCAGCTGCGCGAGTTCTGGCGCGGCGGCATCCAGCGCACGATGGGCCGGCCCGGCGGCAAGGCCTTCGACACCCTCGTCACCGTGGGCATGCGCGGCGACGGCGACGAGCCGATGAGCGAGGGCACGGCCACCGCACTGCTCGAAAGCGTCGTGCGCGACCAGCGCAAGATCATTGCCGACGTGACCGGCCAGCCGGCCGAGAAGACGCCGCAGATGTGGGCCCTCTACAAGGAGGTGCAGGACTACTACGACAAGGGTATGCAGGTGCCCGACGACGTGCTGCTGCTGTTTGCCGACGACAACTGGGGCCAGATCCGCCGCCTGCCGGTGAAAGACCTCGACCGCAAGGGCGGCTACGGCGTGTACTACCACTTCGACTACGTGGGCGGGCCGCGCAACTACAAGTGGCTCAACACCAACCAGATCGAGAAGACCTGGCAGCAGATGAACCTGGCCCACGAGCGCGGAGCGGACGCGCTGTGGATCGTCAACGTCGGCGACATCAAGCCGATGGAGTTCCCGATCAGCTTCTTCCTCGACATGGCCTGGTCGCCCACGCGCATGACGCCGGCGGCGTTGACGGCCTACCCGCGCGACTGGGCGGCGCGGACCTTCAGCGGCGCTCAAGCCGCGGAGATCGGTGAGCTGGTCACTCGCTACAGCCAGTATGCGGCACGGCGCAAGCCTGAGCTCGTCGACGCGGGCAGCTTCCGTCTCGGCAACGCCTCGCCCGATGCGCTGGATGGCGGCGACTTCGGCCGCCGCGTCGCCGAATGGGAGGTGCTGGAAGCGCGCGTGGCGAAGGTCAAGGCGGGGCTGAAGGCCGACCAGCTCGACGCCTACTTCCAGCTGATCGAGCACCCCGTGCTGGCGATGGCCAACCTCTACCGGCTGCACTACGCGGCGGCATGGAACCGCAAGCTGGCTGCGGCGGGTGACGCACGCGCCAATGTCTTTGCCGACCGCGCCGAGGCCGCTTTCCAGCGCGACCAGGCCATCGCCGACCAGTACCACGCCCTCGCGAACGGCAAATGGGCCGGCATGATGCTGCAGACCCATATCGGCTACACGAGCTGGCAGCAGCCGGACAAGAACATCATGCCGGCGGTGAAGCGCGTGGCGGGCAGCGCCGATCCGGCCGAAGTTCAACGCCAGCTGGAGCGCGCCACGGCAGAACCGTCGAACGCGATCACGCTGGAGGCGATTCGCTTCAGCCGCGCCATCAACGGCCAGGGCCTGACCTGGACGGTCATCCCCAACCTCGGCCACGGCCTCGGCGCTGTGACGGCCTTGCCGCAAGGCCACGCGCCGACAACGCTGGCCGATGGCGTGCGGCTGGAGTACGACGTCGACACGTCGCATGCCGGCGACACGCTGCTCAGCCTGCACATGGTGCCGACGCTGGACACGCGCAATGCGGGCGGCATCCGCCTGGCCGTGGCCGTCGACGAGTTGCCGGCGCAGGAGCTCAAGCTGAACCTGGTGCCGACTGCAGGCCCCGAGCTGAGCCGCGGCGAGAAGGACTGGGCGCAGGCCGTCAAGGACAACGGCTTTGTGCTCAGCGCACGCGTTGCCAGCCTGCAGCCCGGCCGCCATGTCATCAAGGTCTGGCGCCTCGATGACAACGCGGTGCTGCAAAAGCTGGTGCTGGCACCGCTGGCCTCGGTCACCCTCCCGCCGCGTGGCGCGGCACATACCGGCAACTACCGCAACCTGCTGCGCGAGATCCGCCCCAGCGTGACCGAGGCCGACATCGACGCCAGGCTGGCCGGCTACTGGCAGTCGCTGTTCGAGGGCGACGCCGAACACCGTGTCGTCTACCCCGCGCCCGCCACCCCCGACGGCCCGGCGGCCTATGTGCTGGACGTCAACAACGCCGATGTGCGCAGCGAGGGCATGTCCTACGGGATGATGATTGCCGTGCAGATGGGCCGCAAGGCGGAGTTCGACGCGCTGTGGAACTGGGCCGCCACGCATATGCGCTACCGCACGGGCCCGCGCGCCGGCTACTTTCGCTGGCAATGCCAGCCCAAGGGTTGCGACAAGGACACCGTGCCCGCGTCCGACGGCGAGGAGTACTTCGCCACGGCGCTGCTGATGGCGGCCGCCCGCTGGGGCAATGGCCAGGGCCTGTACGACTACAACGCCCAGGCCCAGGCCTTGCTCAGCACCATGCTGCACAAGGAGCAGATGAACGGCGGCATCGTCGATGGCGTGCGCTCGATGTTCTCGCCCGAGCGCGGCCAGGTCGTCTTCGTGCCTATCGGCAAGGCGGCCGACTTCAGCGACCCGTCCTACCACCTGCCCGCCTTCTACGAGATTTGGGCCCGCCGCGCCGCCAAACCCGAGGACCGCGAGCGCTGGGCCGAGATCGCCGGGATCAGCCGCGCCTACTTCTCCGTGGCGGCTCATCCCAGGACCGGCCTGACGCCCGACTACGCCGAATTCGACGGCCGCCCCCGGGTGCACGAGGGCCATGAGGACTTCCGCTACGACGCCTTCCGCACGGCGGTGAACTGGAGCGTCGACCAGGCCTGGTGGGACAAGAACCCCGACGCCGCGGGCCTGAGCCGCAAGCTGCTGGGCTTCTTTGCTTCACAAGGCAAGTACGGCAAGCCCTATCCGCATCTCTACACGGTGGACGGCAAACCCTTGAATGACGAGGCCGCCACGGGCCTGATGGCCAGCAATGCCGTCGCGGCCTTACTCGTCGACAAGCCGCTGGGTGCGCGCTTTGTCAACGATCTCTGGGCGCTGGAGCCGCCCGCCGGCCAATGGCGTTACTACGACGGCCTGCTGCAGTTCATGGCGCTGCTGCATGTCACGGGGCGCTTCAAGGCTTGGTGAGCGCGTCGGCCCCTTGCCTATGATGCCCACCGTGCGCGCTGTGGTGCGCCGGACCCAAGGGATGCCATGAAAAACAAGACGCAAAGCCGGGCGCTGTCAGCCGCCCTGCTGCTGGCTCTGGCCGTTAGCCAGGCTTTCGCCCAAACGCCCCCCGCTCCGCCGGCCTCCGGCGCCTCGGCGCCCGCTGGCGCAACGCGCCCGGCGGCGCCCGACGTGACCGAGCCCAAGCCCTTCGACAAGGTCATCACGGCCGAGGCCAAGACGCAGGAGGGCCTGTTCCGCGTCCACAACCTCAAGAACAAGCTCTATTTCGAGATCCCCAAGGCCTTGCTGGAGCAGCCGCTGCTGATGGTGGCCAACGCCACCGCCGTGCCCGCGGGCCAGGATCATGTGGGGCGCACACTCAACCAGGACGTGCTGCGCTTCGTGCTCAAGCAAAACCGCGTGATGCTGCAGCTCGTGTCGCACGATGCGGTGAGCGCGCCGGGCAGCCCGATCGCGGACGCCGTGCGCCTGTCCCAGCGGGATGCCATCCTGGCGGTGTTTCCGGTGGAGGCTTTCGGCAAGGACGGCGCGCCGGTGATTGAGGTCACGCGGCTGTTCAACTCCGAAGTGGGCGATTTCAGCGCCCGTGCCATGGTGCGCGGCGGCGTGGACAGCAGCCGCAGCTACGTGGAGCAGACCAAGGCCTTCCCCGGCAGCGTGCGGGTGGACGCGGTGCATACCTACACCGTCATGCCGACGCCCATGCCCACGATACCGGGCCTGCCCGTGCTGCCGCAGATGCAGGCGGCGCGCAGCGTGTCGCTCAACCTGGCCTACAGCATCGTGCAACTGCCCCAGCAGCCCATGATGCCGCGCCTGCTGGACGACCGCGTGGGCTTCTTCAGCGTCAGCCGCACCGACTTCGGCGCCGGCGCGCACGAGGTCCGGCGCGAGCGCCTGATCACCCGTTGGAGGCTGGAGAAGAAGGACCCCGGCGCCGCGGTGAGCGAGCCGGTCAAGCCCATCGTCTGGTACATCGACAGGGCCACGCCCACCTCGCTGGTGCCCTATGTGAAGAAGGGCGTCGAGGCCTGGAACGAGGCCTTCGAGGCCGCGGGCTTCAAGAACGCCGTGCAGGCGCGGCCATTCCCCACGCCCGAGGAAGACCCGGAGTTCGACCCCGAGGACGTGCGCTACAGCGTCATCCGCTGGGTGCCGTCGCCCACCGCCAATGCCTACGGCCCGCACCTGGCAGACCCGCGCAGCGGCGAGATCCTGAACGCCAACATCGTGATGTTCCACAACATCGTCCAGCTGCAGCGCGACTGGTACGTCACGCAGGTGGGCCCGCTGGACCCGCGCGCCCGCAAGCTGCCGCTGCCGGATGACCTCATGGGCGACCTGGTGGCTTTCGTCGTCACGCACGAGGTGGGGCATTCGCTGGGCTTCCCGCACAACATGAAGGCCAGCTCCCTGTACCCGGTGGACAAGCTGCGCGACCCCCAGTGGCTCAAGACCATGGGCCATGTGCCCACGCTGATGGATTACAGCCGCTTCAACTACCTCGTCCAGCCGGAGGACAACGTCGATCCCGCGCTGCTGATTCCCAAGATCGGCCCCTACGACGTGTTCGCCACCCGCTGGGGCTACACCCCCATCCCCAGCGCCAAGACGCCCGAAGAGGAGCGCCAGCAGCTCAACCTGTGGGCGCGCGAGCAGGACGGCAAGCCCTGGCTGCGCTTCAGCGCGCCCAAGGCCGAGGGCGGCGACTTCGGCGAGAACGCCGAGGCCGTCGGCGATGCGGACGCCGTGGCTGCCACCACGCTGGGCATGCGCAACCTGGAGCGCGTGGTCAAGATGCTGCCGGGCCTCGTGCCGCAGGACGGCAAGGACGACAAGACCCTGGAGGATCTCTACCGCGCCACCTGGACGCAGTGGCTGCGCGAACTCAGCCACGTGGCGGCCATCGTGGGCGGCTACGGCGTGCAGAACAAGCACAACGACCAGCCCGGCGCCATTGCCACGCCCGTGCCTCGCGCCCAGCAGGTTCGCGCGGTGAAGTTCCTGACCGGCCAACTGCTGGCCACCCCGCCATGGCTGCTGGACCCGGCCGTGACCCAGCGCCTGCGCGCGTCCGAGCCACCCGGCATGGTCAGCACCTCCCAGCGCAGCCTGCTGCGCATGATGCTGGACCCTGCCCGCACACAGCGCCTGGCAGCCCAGGAGGCGCATTTCGGCGCCCAGGCCTACCGCCTGGACGAGCTGTTGTCCGAGCTGCGCCGCGGCGTGTTCACCGAACTCGCCAGCGGCGCTGCCATCGCCGCGCCGCGCCGCGGCCTGCAGCGCCACTATGTCGACACCCTCGCTGCGCGCCTCAATTTCACCGGCCTCAGCATTGCCGGCCTGATGGGCCTGGACGACGGCCAAGCCGTGGTGAGGGCCGAGCTGCGCGATCTCAAGGGTGTGATCAGTGCCAAGGCCACCAGCGGGGACCGCATCCAGCGTGCCCATCTGCAAGGCCTGGTGGACACCATCGACAAGGCCCTGGACCCCAGGTTCGCCCCTGCCGCCAACCCGCTGGCTTCGCTGCTGCGCGTCATCGGCTACCAGGCCGCGGATGCCTGGGAGCCCGCGGATCAATCGCAGTGCTGGCCCTGGCCTGCGCTGCTGCCCGGGCAGGACAGCGACTGATGCGGCCTGCCGCCCTTGGCTCGGCCGGGCGCTTTGAAACGCTTACAAAATAAGGCTAGTGGAATCCAAGTGGATGGTTGCATGATGGCGCCATGCCTTCCACACCTTTGCTCTCGCCCAAGGCGGCCAAGCCTGTCGACGAAAAGCTCACCCTCAACATCGGCTGCGTCGACCTGGGCCAGATCGACCTGCTGGTGCAGGAGGGTTTCTATGCCAACCGCAGCGACCTGATCCGCACGGCCATTCGCAACCAGATCGCGACGCACGCAGATGTGGTGCGCCAGGTGGTCTCGCGCAAGAGCATCGTGCTGGGCATCCAGCAGTTCAGCGCGGCCGACCTGGCGGAGGTCCAGGCGGCGGGGCAGAAGCTGCAGATCCGCGTGCTGGGCCTCGCCGTCATCGCGCCCGATGTCACGCCGGAACTGGCGCTCGCCACCATCGAGTCGCTGACCGTGCTTGGCGCCCTCCACGCCAGTCCCGCCGTCAAAACCGCCCTGGTCGGGCGGCTGCTTTAAGCCGGGCCGCTCGACTCTTGAAAGTCCCCATGCATCCGCAATTCGGTCAATTGATGAAGAACGCCACCGCGCTCACGCGTGCCGGCGACCTGCAGGCCGCGATGGCGGCCATCACCGAGGCGCTGGAACGCAGCGCAGCGCCGGTTCGCCCCTCCCCACCGCTGGATGACGCCGTCATTGACGTCGAAGCGCGTGTCATTGAAGAAGGGATGCCGGCGGCCGCTCCTGAAGTCAGCGCGAACTCGCAGTTCGTCAGCGGCCACTACACCCATCGCGCTGGCGTACGCGACTACCGCCTGTTCATCCCGCCGGCCCAGGCTGACAAGCCGCGCGCGTTGGTCCTCATGCTGCATGGCTGTACGCAGAATCCCGACGACTTCGCCAAGGGCACGCGCATGAACGCGCTCGGTGCCGAATACAACGCGCTGGTGCTTTACCCGGCACAGGCGCGCCAGGCCAATGCGCAGGGCTGCTGGAACTGGTTCAAGCACAACCACCAGGGCCGCAACCGCGGCGAACCCGCCTTGTTGACCGCGATGGTTCAGCACATCGCTGCCAGCCACGGCGTCGACGCCAAACACATCTTTGTGGCCGGCCTGTCTGCCGGCGGCGCGATGGCGGCGATCCTGGCCGACACGCACCCAGACGTCTTCGCCGCGGCAGGCGTGCACTCCGGGCTCGCTGCCGGTGCGGCGCGCGACCTGCCGGGCGCACTGGCCGCGATGCAGGGCCGGAGCAGCCCCACGCCGTCGGGCAAGGCCAAATCCGGCGTGCGCATGATCGTCTTCCACGGCGATGCCGATGCCACGGTCCATCCGAGCAATGCCGACCAGGTGGCGGCCACCCACGGCTGCACCGCCGTCAGCGTGGATGAACAGCAAGGTCTCCAGCGCGGCGGGCGTTTTTGCAGGCGGCGGCTGCACAAGGACGCGCAAGGCCAGGTCGTGACCGAGCAATGGCTGGTGCGGGGTGCCGGCCACGCCTGGTCGGGCGGCGATCCGTCGGGCTCCTACGCGGACGCTCGTGGGCCCGATGCCAGCGCGGAAATGATGCGTTTCTTCTTCGAGCGCTGAACGCAGCGCTCAGGCCGCCGCCGCAGCAAACGGCCGCCGTGGCAGGCGCATGAACATCAGCGCCGACAGGAAGGCGCCCATGCCCAGTGCGAATGCGCCGATGAAGAGCCAGGCGTAGCTCGAGAACGAGTCGTAGATCAGCCCGCCCAGCACCGGCCCCAGCGCCATGCCGATGCTGCTGGCCATGGTGGTGCCGCCGATCACCGTGCCCATCATGCGCAGCGGGAAGTTCTCGCGTGCGATGACGGCGAACAGCGGCATCACGCCGGCGTAGGTGAAGCCGAACAGGGCGGCTACCGTGTAGAAGCTCTTCAGCTCGCGCGCATACAGATAGCCCAGCACGACCACCGCCTGAGCCAGCAGGGCCAGCACCAGCGTGCGCGCGGCGCCGAAGCGGTCGCCGAGCAGCCCGAACACGAGACGGCCGCCCATGCCCGCCAGCCCCTCCAGGCTGTAGATCGACACCGCGGCCATCAGCGGGATGCCGCAGGTCACCGCATAGCTCACCGTGTGGAAGATCGGGCCCGAGTGCGTGGCGCAAGTCAGGAAGCTGGTGAGCACCAGGATCAGGAAGGGTGCCGAGCGCACCGCTTGGCCGACCGACATGCCGGGTTCCTGCGCCTGGCCCGGTGTAGTGGCGGCCGCCGTCAGCGCCGGTGGCCGGCGCACGAGCATCGCTGCCGGCAGCATGATGACGGCCACCAGCGCCGCGACGATCTGCAGCGTGCTGCGCCAGTCGTGGCCCTGCACCAGCCAGGCCACCAGCGGCGACATGGTCAGCGGTGCCATGCCCATGCCTGCCGAGACCAGGGACACGGCCAGGCTGCGCCGCGTATCGAACCAGCCGGTGACGCAGGCCATCAGCGGCGCAAAGATCGCCGCCGCGCTGACGCCGACGATGGCACCGAAGCAGAGCTGGAAAGCCACGAGCGAGGTGGCGAGGCTGGCCAGCACGAGGCCCGCGGTGAGGAGCAGGGCACCCGTCACCACCACGAGGCGCGGGCCGACGCGATCGGACAGGGCACCCCAGAACATGCTGCCGACGGCCAGCGCCACGAAGGCGACCGTCATGGCGGTGGAGATGCCCGTGGTGGACCAGCCCGTGTCCAGGGCGATGGGCCGCAGCAGCACCGGCAGGGAAAACAGCGCGCCGATCGCCACGCAGCCGAGCAGGCCGCCCGCGGCGACGACGATCCAGCGGTAGTGCTCGCGCAGGGACGTTGACCAGGAGGGCATGGCCGGTCCTTTCTTCAGGAAATTGAATGGGTGCAGCCCTCTCCGGGGCCGTCGATCTGGCGCAGTTCGCACGCGAGGTCCCAGCCGGTGCCATGCAGACGCAGGAAGCGCTGGGTCAGCTCGAATGCCTCGGCACGGGAGGGCGCCTCGAAGATGGCGTAGCCGGCGATGACCTCCTTGGTCTCGGTGAAGGGGCCGTCCACCACCGAGAGCTGGCCGTCGCGGTGCAGGCGCACGCGCACGCCTTCCGAGGAGGGCCGCAGCCCGGCGGTGCTGACCAGCTGCCCCGAGCGGGTCAGCTCGTCGATCAGCTGGCCCATGTCGGCCATCAACTGCTCGGTGGGGCCTTGGCCGGTAGTTTCGTCGGCGCGGATCATCGAAAGGAATCGCATGGTCGGGTCTCCAGAGGCAGGGTGCGGCAGAAGAATTCCGCCGTCTCACCCCACGACGAACGACGACCCGTGAAATCGACAAGCGATCTGGCCCGACCTCTGCGCTTGCTCAATTGCAGATGTTGATGCACGATTGCACACCAGTTGACAACGCTGTCATTTCTGTCTGATGGTTCGATGAAAAGTCACTCTCCCTCTTCCCATGCCGCCACCCTGCGCATGGTGGCCGACGCCTCCGGCGTGTCGACGACGACGGCCTCGCGCGTGATCAACAACGCGCCGCATGTGCGCCCCGAAAAGCGCGACGCCGTGCTCGCGGCCATCGCGCGGCTGGGCTTCGTGCCCAACACGATCGCGCGGGCGCTGGCCGATGGGCGCTCCCGCACCATCGGCATCGTCGTGCAGCACTTCGAGAGCCCCTGCTATGCCTGGACGCTGCGCGGCGTCGAGGAGGCGTTGTCCAAGGCTGGCTATGGCCTCGTCGTCGCCAGCGGGCATTGGGACCGGCGCGAAGAGGAGCGCTGCGTGCAGTCGCTGAAGGCACGCCGCGTGGACGGCATCATCGTGCTGACCGGCACGCTGGACGACCGCTTCCTGACCGAGCTGGCCCTGGAGCTGCCGGTCGTGGCCACGGGCCGGGAACTGCGGGCACCGGGCCTGCACAGCCTGCACTCCAACGATTTCGAGGGCGCCCGCGCCGCGACGCGGCATCTGCTGCAGCGCGGCCACCGGCGCATTGCTCACATCACCGGCGACCCGACCCACCCGGATGCGCTGGAGCGCGAGCAGGGCTACCGGGCGGCGCTGGAGGAGGCCGGCATTGCGCTGGACCGGGCGCTGGTGCAGCGGGGCAACTACCAGGAAGCCAGCGGCGAGCGCGCCGCGGAAGACCTGCTGCGCCGCGGCATCGAGTTCTCGGCCCTCTTCGCTGCCAACGACCAGATGGCCACCGGCGCCGCCCAGGCGCTGTACCGGCACGGCCTGCGCATTCCCGAGGACGTCTCTGTCGTCGGCTTCGACGACGTGCTGGCCGCGGCCCATGCCTGCCCGCCGCGCACGACAGTCAACCTGTCGCCGGCCGAACTGGGCCGCCGCGCCGCCGCGGCCATGCTGGACCTGCTGGCGCATCGCCGGCCCAGGGCCGTCGCGCCCGAACCCGAGTTGGTGGTGAGGTTGTCGACGCGCTTTGTCTGAAGCCATGGCGCCTGCATGGCCAACGGATGTAATTGGCACAGCGTCCTACAACACTGCGAACCTCAGCGTCGCATGGTGGGAGCTTTCCACTCCCGGAGACCGCCATGCCCCGAGGTGACAAATCGTCGTACACCGACAAGCAGAAACGCCAGGCCGAGCACATCGAAAGCGGCTATGAACACCGCGGCGTGCCCAAGGAAGAAGCCGAGGCCCGCGCCTGGGCAACGGTGAACAAGGAGACCGGCGGCGGCAAGAAGTCGGGCTCCGGTCGCGGCCAGCCCGAGAACCACGAGCCCTCGCGCAAGGGTGGCCGCCTGGGTGGCAAGGCCGCGGCCAGCCGCACGGCGGCCGAGCGATCGGCGTCGGCCAAGAAGGGCGCCGAGACCCGCAAGCGCAACGCTGCGGCACGCACGCATCATTGAGGCCGTCATCGACGGCGGTGCCTGGCAGGCGGTCAAATGGACCGCTGGGTATCGCACGCTCCTCGACAGGCTTCAATGACCACCTTCCCGTTCCCGCCTGGAAGTCCTGCGCCGCTGGCGCCTTCAACATCGATTCGTCGGGCGCTGCTGTTCCTGTTGATCTGTGCGCCGATCTGGGCGGTGCCGAATCTCCTCGGTGTCGGGCATCCGATCGTGCTGGTCGCGGCCGTCGTCGCGCTGAGCCATCTTTTCCTGCGGTACGAGGGGCGCTCCCTTGCGGTGCTCGGCCTCGATGCGTCATGGCGCCGGCTGGGGCAGCTCGTCGCCGGGTTCGTGGCCGGGGCGCTGCTCATCGTGATGATCGCGCTTGTGATGCGGCTCGCGCTGCCCTTTCCCTGGGCGTGGAATCCGCGCTTCAGCGTAGGAATGGCGGCGTGGTCGCTGCTCTGGCTGCTGTGCGGCAACGCCGTCGAGGAGCTCGTGTTCCGCGGCTACAGCTTCGAGCGGCTCATCGCTGGATGGGGCCACTGGCAGGCGCAGCTCTTCACCGCGCTGCTGTTCGCGGTGTTCCATGTCGTCAACGGCTGGCCCTGGCAGGTGGCGCTGCTGGGCACCACGGTGGGCTCGCTGTTGTTCGGGCTGGTGTTCGTGCGCTGGCGCAGCGTTCCCGCGGCGGCGGGCGTGCACGCCGCGGTGAACTGGACGCGGGACCTGCTGCTGACTGATCCGCCGACCGTGAAGACGCTGCTGGCACCGCTCTCGCCACGGCCATGGACGGCGGGCGAGCAGCTGAGCACGATGCTGCTGATGGACGGTGCCTTCCTGCTCGTGTGCATCGCGCTTGCGATCTCGATCAAGCGCCGACGGCTCTCCGCTGCTCAGTCGGGGTAGCGCCGGCCTTGCGTCTCCAGCGCCCAGCTGTCGCTGCGCCAAGGCGCCATCGGCAGCCCGTCGCCGCCGATCAGGTTGGCCTCGCTGGGGTTGTCGACCCAGGCGTAGCGCGCCGCCGCCGGTGCGGCCACGGCCGGGCTGCTCAACACGATGACATCGGTGCCCTCCAGCCGCGCCTGGGCCGGTTGCCAGCGCTGGTCGGCACCCGCCAGCAGGAAGCCGCGCAAGGCTTCGCCGGCCCGGGCCGTGCGCAGGCCGCCGGCGGTCTGCGCAAAACGCAGCCGCAGCTCATTGCCGCGCACCTCGGTGCCGGTCAGGCGCGGCCCCGTGGCGGGCGACGGGCGCAGGCCCAGCTCATGCATGGCCAGGGCGGCCAGGCGTTGGCCGACGCTGCGCTTGTTGCGGGGGTGGATGTCGGCCGCGTCGCCGATGTCGATGGCGACCGCCATGCCGGTGTGCGGCAGGGCCAGCGCGGCGGCCTGGGCCTCACGCAGTTCGGCCCAGCCACCGTGGCCGGGCCGGTTGTCGGCCAGCGGCAGGAAGGCGGCCAGCTGCACGAAGAGGAAGGGCAGCTCGGGGGCCTGGAACTGGGCGCGCCAGTCCTGGATCAACCGCTTGAAGCCGTCGGCGTAGGCGGCTGCGCGGCCGGTGTTGCTCTCGCCCTGGTACCAGAGCACGCCGCGCACGCTCAGGCCCTGCAGCGGTGCGATCAGGCCGTTGTGGGCCAGCGTGGGCGCGTCGTTGGCCGTGGGCCCGGTGTTGGCGCTGGCCTGCTCGACACGCGCCCGCCAGGCGCCGGCCAGCGGCAGGCTGCCGGCCGCCGTGTCCAGCCGCAAGGCCGCCGCGTCGCCGTGGAAGCCTCCGCCGCCGCCGGTGTCGGTGATGCGCACGGCGATCCAGTTGGCGCCGGCCCGCAACAGGCCCGGCGCCAGCTCGTAGCGGCGCGGCTGGTCGTAGCCGCACTGGCCGCCAACGCGCTGGCCGTTGACCCAGACCTCGTCGCAGTCATCGACCTTGGCGAGGTGCAGCTGCGCGGCGCCGGCCGCCTGCGTGGCGCTGAGCTCGATGCGCCGGCGCATCCAGACGATGCCGTCCAGGTCGGGCAGGCCTTGCGATTCCCAGACCTGCGGCGCCTGCAGCGTCGGCCAGGCGGTGTCGATGTCGGCGGCGGCCGACCAGCCGCTGGCGTCCACGCCCTGCCAGGGCAGGCCCGGCTGCCAGGCCGCGACCGCGGCCTCGATGCGCTCACGGCGCGCGCGGGCGAAGGCTTTCTCGTCGGCCGGCAGGGCCTTGACTGCCGGCGCCAGGTCCGGGTCGCGCAGGGCCGCTTCGCGGCGCACCCAGGTCTCGAGATGGGAGCCGCCCCAGGCGGTGTTGATGAGGCCGATGGGCACGCCCTGCACGGCCTGCATCTGGCGCGCAAAGTGGTAGCCGACGGCGCTGAACTCGCCCACGGCGCCGGGCTGGGCCACCTGCCAGGCGGCGGGCGCGATGTCGGCTTGCGGCTGCAGGCTGGCGCGCAACGGCACGCGCAACTGGCGCAGCTGCGGATTCTGCGGCGACGCGACCTCCTGCGGCCCGGTGTCGGTGGTCGCCAGCGGCCACTCCATGTTGGACTGGCCGGACAGCAGCCAGACATCGCCGATCAGCACGTCGCGCAGCTCCACCGTTTGGTCGCCCTGCACGCGCAGGCGGTGCGGGCCGCCGGCGGGCAGGGGAGGCAGCTGCGCGCGCCAACGGCCGTCGGCGGCGACTTGCGTGCGGGCCTGGTGCCCGGCCAACTCGACGGTCAGCGTCTGGCCGGGCGTGGCCTGGCCCCACAGGCGCAGCGGGCGCTCGCGCTGCAGCACCATGTGCTCGCCGAACACGGGGGCCAGGCGCACCTCGGCCTGAGCGGTGGCGGCCAGTACGGCCAGCAGGGCAGGCAGCAGGACAGTCTTCTTCATCGGGGTGTCTCGTTCTTATGGGGTGACCAGGGTGGTGAGGCTTTTGGCCGGCAGCGTCAGGCTCAGGCGCCCGGCCGTGGCGGACAAGGCCGCCTGCCGCTCGAAACGGGCGGTGGCGGTCGTGACATAGGGCGTCCAGCTGCTGTCCGCGCGGCCGGCCAGGGCCAGGTCCAGGGTTTGCGGCTGGCTGCCGTCGTTGATCAGCACCAGTACGGCGCGCGGGCTGGCGGCGCCGGCCGGCGAGGCGTAGGCCGACAGCCTCACGCCCGGCAGCGGCTGGGCGGTGGCCTCGACGCGCTGCAGCCCGGGGCGGATGAAGTAGGCGTAGTGCTTGAGCCCCAGGCCAAAGTGGTTGGGCCGGTTGGCGGCGTCGATGAGGCCGGTGGGCTGGGCGTCGTTGGCGTTCACCAGCCACCAGTGCACGTAGGCGTTGTACTGGCCGAGGGTGAAGCCCTCGTGCACCTCGCGCGCGATGGCCAGGGCGTCGTCGATGCCGGTGGCCCAGGCCGTGGCCGTGCCGGACTTGTTGACCGAATCCAGGAAGTGCTCGGTCATCCACACGGGACGGCCCTGTGCGCCCTCGGCCGCCTGCGGCACGCCGCCGTAGAGATGGCCGCCGAGGACGCCGATGCGCGCGGCCACGGCGGGGTCGGCCAGCAGAGCCTCGGTGGTGGCGGGGGAAAAGTTCAGCGACTCGGGCGCCATCAGCAGCGTCTTCGTGCCGGCCACGGCCGCCGCGCCGTGGTTGGCGATCCAGGCCTTGAGCTCGTCGGCATTCCACAGGCAGGACTCGTAGTCGGCCGGGTCCCAGTCGGGCTCGTTCTGCGGCGAGACCGCGTAGAGGCTGACGCCGCGGCTCGTGGCGTAGCGCAGGTAGGCGTTCAGGTACTCGGCATAGGCGGCGTAGGCGGCCGGGTCCAGCCGCCCGCTCCACAGCGGGTCGCGCCGCTCGGGATTGGCGAGCTTCATCGAGGCGGGCGGCGTCCAGGCGGATGCGAACACCAGGGCTCCGCGCGCCTGGGCAGCGACGGCATTGCCCATCTCGGCGCTCCAGGCGCCGGTGTCGGCGGTCCGGGCGGTGGCGTCCCAGGCCGCGGGGGCGATGCGCAGGCGCAGGATGCTCAGGCCGAGGGCGTCATCGCCCTGGGTGCCGAACAGCACGTCCGCGCGGGCGGCGGCCATGGGCGTGTAGTACCAGGCCGCCGAGCCGCCGAAGCCCTGGATGGTCTGGCGCGCCGCGCCGAAGTCAACGCTCGCGGTGGCTGCCGCGGGCTTGACGCTCAGCAGGGTCTGCACCCAGCCGGGCTCGTAGTGGGCCGTGTCCTGCGGCAAGAAGCGGGCGCGCAGCACAGTGCTGCCCGGTGTGGCGCTGGCCTGGCTCAGCGGCCGGCCGTCCAGCAGGCTGAACGAGGCCGGGTCGGCCGCGCCCTGCACGCCGTAGAGGGCGCGGGGTGCGCTGCCCATGGTGGCGGCCGTCACGGCGGCGCCCTGCACAACCGCCCCGGGCGCGTCCCAGCGCAGCGCCGGTCGCGCCTTGTCGACCCGCAACGGGCGGCTGAGCGTGACGCTGCGGTAGCGGGTCGCGTCCTGGGGCGTGAAGACCAGGCTCAGCGTCTGGCTGCCCACCTCGGGCCGGCTGCCGGTGGCCGGCGTGTAGGCATAGCTGCCGGCCACGCTGGCCTTGGCGTTGAGCTCGGCGGCGCTGAGCGTGGTGCCCCAGGTGATGGCGGCCGGTGCGGGCCAGGTCAGCTCGGGCGTCAGCAGGGCCGGCGTGCTGGCCGGGGGCTGTTCGGCGGCACCGCCTCCACCGCCGCCGCATCCGGCGAGCAAAGCGAGGAGCAGGGCGGCGAAGGCGGTGGTGGGGCGCATGCGCAGGACTTGGTGCTGGTGAGAGCAGATCAGTTGTCTGAGCGCTTCAGTGTCGGCGATGCATGGCGCGAAGCCGCCCGCCTGGCAGTGACGCTCAGCTGAACTCGGCCCGCAGCGCGCCATACAGGCGCTGGAAGCGCTCAAAACGCGGGCGCAGTTCGGCGGCCAGCGCGGCATCGGGCTCGGCCACGCGGGCGATCTCGGGCGTGCGGCAGACCTCGTCGACGCTGCCGCCACAGGCCAGCCAAGCCAGGCGCGCCGCGCCGAGCGCGCCGCCGGCTTCGGCACCCACGCCATTGACGAGGCGGATGTTCAGCAGCGAGGCGAGCAACTTCGCCCACCACTCGCTGCGCGCGCCGCCGCCCACCAGCCACAGCGACTCGGCCGTGCCACCGCCGGCCTGCAAGGCCTGCCAGCCGTCCAGCAGGCCAAAGCCCACGCCTTCGAGCACCGCGTAGCCGAGGGCCGCGGCATCGTGCTCATGCGTGAGGCCGAAGAACACACCCTGCGCATTCGCGTTGTTGTGCGGCGTGCGTTCGCCGCTCAGGTAAGGCAGGAAGAGGGGCGCGCGTTCGCGCTGGGCCGGGGTGAGCTGGGCGACCTTGGCGATCAGCTCGGCCTCGCTCGATTCCTTGAGCAGCAGCGTCACCCAGCGCAGCGCACTCGCCGCGCTGAGCATGACGCTCATCTGGTGCCAGGTGTTCGGCAGCGCATGGCAGAAGGCATGCACTGCACGCGCCGGGTTGGGGCTGAAGGCCTCGTTGCACAGGAAGATGACGCCCGAGGTGCCGAGAGACAGAAAGCCCTGGCCTGGCTTGACGACGCCCATGCCGACGGCGCTGGCCGCGTTGTCGCCACCACCGCCCGCAATCGGGATGCCGGCGCGCAGGCCCCAGCGTTCGGCCAACTCGTGCTTCAAGCCAGCGCTCGGGTCGCTGCCTTCCACCAGCCGCGGCATGTGGCTCTCGTTCAGCCCCGTCAGCGCCAGCGCCTCGGGCGACCAGCGGCGGCGAGCGACGTCCAGCCACAGCGTGCCGGCGGCGTCACTCATCTCGCTCACAAAGGAGCCGCTCAAGCAAAGGCGCAACCAGTCCTTGGGCAGCAGCACCTTGGCCACGCGGGCGAACAGCTCGGGTTCGTGCTGGCGCATCCAGGCGAGCTTGGGCGCCGTGAAGCCCGGCATCGCCAGGTTGCCGGTGATGGCCGGCAGCTCGGGGCAGGCGGCCATCATCTCGGCGCATTGCGCGGCGCTGCGGCCGTCGTTCCACAGGATGGCCGGCCGCAGCACGCGGTCGGCGTCGTCCAGCGTGACGGCCCCATGCATCTGTCCCGACAGGCCGATGCCGCGCACCCTTGCGAGGGCGGATGCGTGGCTCTGGCCGAGTTGCGCCATGCCTTGATCGAGCGCGGCCCACCAGGCAGCGGGGTCCTGCTCGCTCCACAGCGGCTGCGGACGCTGCACGGTCAGCGCGACGCCGGTGGTCGCGACGATGTGGTGCTGCTCGTCCAGCAGCAGCAGTTTCAGCTCGGAGGTGCCGAGGTCGATGCCGAGAAACATGCTTAAACGAAAGCGTTGACGACGTTCTCCAGGCGCTCCTGACGGCCGGAGCGCGCAACGGGCGAAATGCCCTGGGCGTGCACGATGGCAGCCAAATCGTCAAGGCTGGCGCCCGCCTGGATCTTCTGGCCCAGCTCGCCGTTCCAGCCCGCATAGCGATCGCCCACGGCCTTCTCCAGCTGGCCGCTTTCGTACAGCGCCGCCGCGCTCAGGAAGGCGCGGGCCATGGTGTCCATGCCGCCGATATGGCCTTCGAGCTGGTCGGTCGGGTCGATGGACTGGCGGCGCACCTTGGCGTCGAAGTTGGTGCCGCCGGTCGTGAAGCCGCCCGCGCGGATGATCTCCAGCATGGCCGGCACCAGGGCCGCGTGGTTGTTGGGGAACTGGTCGGTGTCCCAGCCCAGCTGCTCGTCGCCGCGGTTGGCGTCGATGGAGCCGAAGATGCCCAGGGCACAGGCGGTCGCGACCTCATGCTCGAAGCTGTGACCGGCCAGCGTGGCGTGGTTCACCTCCAGATTGACCTTGACCTCGTTCTCCAGGCCATAGGTCTTCAGGAAGCCGTAGACCGTGGCACTGTCGTAGTCGTACTGGTGCTTGGTGGGCTCCTGCGGCTTGGGCTCGATGAGGATGGCGCCCTTGAAGCCGATCTTGTGCTTGTGCTCCACCACGGCCGACAGGAAGCGGCCGTACTGGGCCAGCTCGCGCTTGAGGTCGGTGTTCAGCAGGGTCTCGTAGCCTTCACGGCCGCCCCACAGCACATAGTTCTGACCGCCCAGGCGATTCGTCCACTCGAGCACGTGCTTCACTTGCGCTGCGGCGTAAGCGAAGACCTCGGGGTCGGGGTTGGTGGCCGCGCCGCTCATGAAGCGCGGGTTGGAAAACAGGTTGGCCGTGCCCCAGAGCAGGCCGATCTTCTGATCCTGCATCTTCTTGGCCGCGGCTTCGAGCAGGCCGTCGAGGATGCGGTTGGACTCAGCCAGCGTCGCGCCTTCGGGGGCCACGTCGCGGTCATGGAAGCACCAGTAGGGCAGGCCGAGCTTGCCGAAGAGGTCAAAGGCGGCATCCAGCTTGATCTTGGCGGCTGTGACGGCGTCAGCCTCGGCGAACCAGTTGCGCTGGTGGGCGGTGGCTCCCAGGCCGAAGATGTCCTCGCCCTTCCAGCAGAAGTTGTGCCAGTAGCAGACGGCCGGTCGCAGGTGCTCGGCCAGCGTCTTGCCCATCACGACGCGCTTGGCGTCATACCAGTGGTAGGCCAGCGGGTTGGTGGACTGGGGGCCTTCGTAGGGGACGGTGGGGAGGTCGGAATAGGCGGTGCTCATGGCGGGTCCTTACTGCGGGATCAGGGAAGGGTGGTGAAAGAGGTCAGGCGGTGGCCGGTACGGCATTGGCCGGGCCGTCGTCATCAGGGCCGGCGCCGGCCTTCTGGCGGCGCTGGGCCAGCTCGTCGGCCATCGTCAGCGTGGTCTGCTTGGTCAGCTTGTTGGCGAGCATGCAGACTGTGCAGGCCGCAAACAGCAGGCCGACAAAGATGCTGGACATGAAGCGGTAGCCCTCAACGGCATTGGGCGCCGCAGCCTGCTGGGTGTCGTAGCCGAAGAAGCCGGCCAGGATCCACAGCAGGGCCGCCGAACCGATGGCCAGGCCTGCCTTCAGCGAGAAGCCGATGGTGGCGAAGACCATGCCGGTGAAGCGCCGGCCGGTCTGCCACTCTGAGTAGTCCGCCGCGTCGGCATACATGGCCCACATGACGGCGCAGGTCGGCGCATAGACGACGGAGCCCAGGAAGGCCAGGCCCACCATGCCCCAGGTAGCGGTGGGCGGCAGCAGGTAGAGGGCGGAGGCAGTCAGCGTCGACAGCGCGAAGCAGGTGATGGCGACCGTGCGTTTGCCGAAGCGCGCGGACAGGCCCACCGACAGCATGATGACGACGATGGTGGTGCCTGTGCCCACCATGTTGACGATGCTGTTGAACACGTCGGCCGTGTTGGACTGGGCCAGGCCGTCGCGCGTGCCGTGCACGATGTAGCCCAGGCTGTCGGCCAGGCTGCCAGTGCCTGCCGCGTCGGGCGTCGTCAGGCCCAGGGCTGCAACGAAGTCGAACATGGCGGCCTTGTCGGCGTAGTGGTGGTAGTAGTTGTAGTGGGCGCCGCCGCGCAGCGCCAGCAGCGCAAAGTGGAAGAGCGTGTAGGCCACCAGCGCGATCCACGGGCCGTTCTTCAGCAGGTCGCTGAAATCCTGCCTGGGCGAGGACTTGGCCTGCGCGATGGGCTTGATGCGCTCCTTGGTCGTGAAGAAGGTGACCATGAAGAGCAGCAGGCAGGCCGCGGCCCAGATCGTCATCGTGACCTGCCAGCCGTGGGCGCGGTCGGCGCCTTGCGCGAACTTGGCCACCAGCGGCAGCGTGAAACCGCCCACGACGAACTGCGCGACGTTGACCGACACGAAGCGGTAGGAGTTGAGCTTGGTGCGCTCGTTGAGGTCCGCCGTCATGACGCCGCCCAGCGCCGAGTAGGGCATGTTGTTCATCGAGTACAGCGTCATCAGCAGCGTGTTGGTGATGCCCGCATAGGCCACCACCATGCCGGTGCTCCAGCCCCAGGCCGGGTCGGGTGACGTGTAGGCCAGCACCATGACGACGGCCCAGGGCACCGAGGTCCACAGCACCCAGGGGCGGAACTTGCCCCAGCGCGTCTCGGTGCGGTCGGCCAGCACGCCCATGACGGGGTCGAAGATGGCATCCCACAGCCGCGGCCACAGCAGGATGGCGGCCGCCGTGCTCGCACTCAACCCGAACACGTCGGTGTAGAAGTTGAGCTGGAACAGGATCATGGACATGAAGACCAGGTTCGCAGCCGCGTCGCCGCAGCTGTAACCGGCCTTCTCCATGAAGGACAAGGGCTGGTGGGTGGTGGCCATGGGGTGTCTCGTGTCGTTTTAAGAGAGGCGCGGTCTCAGGGCCGTGCTTCGTAAGAAAGGTAGTCGAAGTCCGCGGCAAGGCGCTGGCCCGACAGGTCCTGGCAGGCAATGCCGATGAAGTTGCCGGTGAAGCCGAAGCTGCGCGCGTAGCCATCGACGAAGCGCGTCACGGCTTCGTCGCTGAGCATGGCGGTGTCCAGCGCCGGGCCGACGTCCTGCCAGGCACCGCCCGCTTGATTGGCTTGAGCGAACTGGAACTGGTAGCGGTCGTGGCGGAACTCGACGGCCAGGTCGACCGGGCCCTCCGCCAGCACGACCGGCGTGGCCGGCTCGCTCAGCGCCGAGTCGCGGTTGACGGTCAGGCGCAGCACGCGCCGGCCGGAATCGACATCGCGGCTGACGTGCAGATAGGCGTGGTTGCCAGTGTTGTAGTAGGCCACCAGGCCGGCCATCTGCTGGAATAGCTCGGGTGCAAATTCCAGGCGCGTCTCGATGCGGCAGTTGAAATGCTGCTGGCGGCGCGCGACGAGGCTCTGGTCGAACAGGCTCATCAGCGATTCGCGGCCCTTCAGGCGCAGCCAGCCGGGGCGCTCGGTCAGCGAGATCCAGCTTTCGTCAAAGGGCACGCGCAGCGAGTTCAGGTGGTGGTTGAGCGTGACGCCGTCGAAATCGTCGCGCGCCGGCTCGGCCGGGAAGACATGCTCGGGAAGGCCCGGCCCGGCCACCTGCAAGTGCGGCGCATTGCCGCCGCCTTCGATCTCCGGCCAGTCGTCATCGCGCCAGTGGATGCGCTGGATGCCGGTCTCGCGGCCCAGCGGGCAGTGCAGGCCGACGTACTCGCCGTTCTGCCTGTCCGCGTTGGGGCCACTCCATTCCAGCGGGCGACCACAGAGGTGGGCGAGGTACCAATCGCCATGGGCCGTCTGCACGAGGCTGGCGTGGCCGCTGCGCTGCAGGCCGTCGGTGCGCTGCTGCCAGGCCGTCAGCAGCGGGTTGCCAGGCAGCGTCTCGTAGGGGCCGTCGATGTTGCGTGAGCGGGCCAGCGTGACGGCATGCTCGTAGAAGGTGCCGCCCTCGGCCGTCAGCAGGTAGTACCAGCCGTTGCGGCGGTAGAGGTGGGGCCCTTCGACCACGCCCAGCGGCGTGCCGGCATAGATGTTCTTCACCGGGCCGATCAGGCGCCTGGCTTCGTGGTCGTACTCCTGCAGCAGGATGCCGTTGAAGTGGTGCTTGCCGGGCTGGTGGATCCATTGCTGGTTCAGCAGCCACTGGCGGCCATCGTCGTCATGGAAGAGGCTGGGGTCGAAGCCGGAGCTGTTCAGGTAGATGGGCTCGCTCCACGGGCCGTCGATGCTGGGCGCGGTGATCAGGTAGTTGTGGGTGTCCTTGAATGCGCCGAAGGTGGAGCGCACGTCGGTGTAGATGAGCCAGAACTGGCCACCCGAGTAACTCAGGCAGGGCGCCCAGACGCCGGCCGAGTCGGGGTGGCCGAGCAGGTCGAGCTGGCTCTTGCGCGTGACGGCGTAGCTGTGGTGGCGCCAGTTTTGCAGGTCGCGCGAATGGTGGATGCGCACCCCGGGCCACCACTCGAAGGTGGAGGTGGCGATGTAGTAGTCGTCACCGCCATCACTTGGAACGCGGCAGATCGAGGGGTCGGCGTGAAAGCCCGGCAGGATGGGGTTGGTGATCATGTGTCGGTGCAGAGAGAGTCAGGCGGCCGCAGCCAGGCGGCTGGCGGCGATCAGGGGGCGGGTGAGACGGTAGCGGGCCAGGGCCGCGGCACCGACGGCGACGGCATCGACGCCGAAGCGCGACAGGGTGACCAGGGGCGGCGCCACGCCGGCGGCGCTGGCATAGGCTTCCAGCGTGCGGAAGGCGTGCTCGAGAAAGGGGGCGCCGATCTCGACGGCGGGGCCGCCGAGCACGATGCGGCCGGGGTCGTAGGCGGCGCAGAGATTACCCAGCAGCATGCCCAGATAGCTGCCGGCGCGGGCGACGGCTTCGATGCTGTCGGGCTGCCTGGCGCTCAGCCGGCGCTGGATCCCGGCCAGGCCACCGCCTTCTTCGCCAGCGGGCAGCATGGTCCGAAAGCCGATCATGGCTTCGGCGCAGCCGCGGCGGCCGCAGCTGCAGCGCGGGCCGTCGATCTCCAGCGTCGTGTGGCCGACCTCCCCAGCCAGGCCGTGAGCGCCGGTCAGCAGCCGGTCCTCGACGACGATGCCGGCGCCCACGCCCAGGCCCAGGCTCAGGTAGATCAGCGGGTCGCGACCGTCTGCGCCGAACTCCAGCTCGCCCAGGGCCGCAGCATCGGCGTCGTTCTGCACGAACAGCGGCACGCCTTGCAGCGGCGTGTTGCGCAGATGCTCGACCAGCAGCCGGCCGACGGGCAGGTCGCGCCAGCCGAGGTTGTGGGCGAAATGCAGATGGCCGCGTTGCTCGTCCACGCCGCCGGGCAGCCCGATGCCGATGCCGATGACCCGCTGAGCCGGCGTGTCCAGGCGCGCGTACACCTGCGTCAGTAGCCGGGCGGCGCGCATCAGCGCGAGAGGGGCGTCCCGTCCGGCGTCCAGCGGCGCGCGCGCACGGGCCAGCACGTCGCCGGTCAGCGAGGTGGCGACGACCTGCACGCCCTCCACGCCCAGCTCGGCGCCCAGCAGCACCAGCCGTCCGGGGTCGACGAAGAGGGGCGTCGGCCGGCGGCCCAGCTCGCCGGTCGCGACGACCTCGCGCTCCAGCAGCCAGCCCTCGTGGATCAGCTCCTTCACCAGCCCGCTGACGGTGGATTTGGTCAGCTGCAGCGACTCGGCCAGCGCCGCACGCGACTGCCCGGGCCACGCGCTCAGCTGCCGCACGACGGCCATGCGGTTGAGGTCTTTGAGCAGGTGCTGATCGGCGGTGAACTGCATGCGGGCCCTAGATGGTTTACAGCCCGTCGGCCGCGAAGGGCCGCTGCAGGGTGGGGAGGTGGTTGACGGTGGCCGCAACGAAGAGCCGCGCGCAGATAACCCAGCGCTGCCGGCCCGGCGGCGTGGCGACAGCCCCGACCATCACGCGGCTTTCAGCGCATCTCCCCGAAGCGCGAGGGCGTAGGGGCAGGTGGCGGGAGCCGGTAGGGCGGGATGAGAATTCAATGCGGTCTCCGTCTTGAGCGGCGTCCTTCCGACACCGCTTGCTATGGACTCAAATGTAGCGCTACCATTTTGCATTGCGCAAGCGAGAAATCTCTAACATTCCCGCGATTCCGGGGTTGCGACCCCGGTCGGCCCATACAGGAGACCTGATGAAGACATGGGCCCGAGGCCTGGCCGGCTTGCTGCTGGCGGCCGCGCTGCAACCCGCATGGAGTGCGGTGGAGGATGGCTTCGAACTGTGGCAGCGCTACCGCGCATTGCCAGCCGTGACTCAAAGCGAGGTGCTGACGCGGGCCCGCAGCATCCTCCCTGCCGAGCCGATGTCACCAACGCTGCAGGCCGCCGTTGCGGAATTGAAGCGCGGCGTGGCGGGCCTGACGGGGCGGGAGCCGGCCGTGTCGGCCCAGCTGGCGGACGGTGCTCTGCTGCTGGTCACGCCGGCCAGCGCGCCGGCCGGGCTGAACTTGCCCTGGGCCGAGCTGGGCCGCGAGGGCTATCTGCTGCGCAGCCTGAAGCTCCAAGGCCGGGCCGTGACCTTGATCGCGGCCAACGCCGACATCGGCCTGCTCTACGGCAGCTTTGCCTGGCTGCGCGCGGCGCAGACGGGCACCAACCTGGGCAAGCTGGACCTGCGGTCCGCGCCCAAGGTCGGCTTGCGCCTGCTCAACCACTGGGACAACCTGGACCGCACGGTCGAGCGCGGCTATGCGGGCGCGTCGATCTGGGACTGGTGGAAGCTGCCCGACATCCGCGATGGGCGCTACGTCGACTACGCCCGCGCGAATGCGTCGCTGGGCATCAACGGCACGGTGCTGAACAACGTCAATGCCAAGGCCGATTCCCTGACCGCGCCTTTCCTGGCCAAGGCGGCGGCGCTGGCCGACGTGTTCAGGCCGTATGGCATCCGCGTCTACCTGTCGGCACGCTTCTCGGCGCCCGTCGAACTGGGCGGGCTGAAGACTGCAGACCCGCTGGACCCGGCCGTGCGCGCCTGGTGGCAGGCCAAGGCCGACGAGATCTACCGGCGCATCCCCGACTTCGGTGGTTTTCTCGTCAAGGCCAATTCCGAGGGCCAGCCGGGGCCGCAGGACTATGGCCGCCACCACGCCGACGGCGCCAACATGCTGGCCGAGGCATTGGCGCCGCACGGCGGCATCGTCATGTGGCGGGCTTTCGTCTACGCGCCGGACGCGGGTGACCGCGCGAAGCAGGGCTATGCGGAGTTTCAGCCGCTGGACGGCCGCTTTGCGCCCAACGTCATCGTGCAGGTCAAGAACGGCGCCATCGACTTCCAGCCGCGCGAGCCCTTCCATCCGCTGTTCGGCGCCATGCCGAAGACGCCGCTGGCGCTGGAGCTGCAGATCACCAAGGAATACCTCGGCTTCTCCACCCACCTCGTCTACCTCGGGCCCCTGTTCGAAGAAGTTCTGCGCGCCGATACCCGCGCGAAGCCACAAGGAGCGACCGTGGCCCGCCAGATCACGGCGATGGCCGGCGTGGCCAACATCGGCAGCGACCGCAACTGGTGCGGTTCGCATTTCGATTGCGCCAATTGGTACGCGTTTGGCCGCCTGGCCTGGGACCAGGATCTCGCCTCGGCCGACATCGCCCGCGAATGGGTGCAGCAGACCTTCACGAGGACACCGCGTGCGGTGGACACCCTCGTCTCAATGATGCTGGCCTCGCGTGAAGCTGTCGTCGACTACATGATGCCCCTCGGCCTGCACCACCTGATGGGCACGGGCCACCACCATGGCCCGGCGCCCTGGGTCGACAACCTGGAGCGGGCCGATTGGAACCCGGTCTACTTCCACCGCGCCGGCCGTGACGGCATCGGTTTCGACCGCTCGCCGCGCGGCAGCAACGCGACGGCCCAGTACGCGCCCGGCTGGGCCGCCCGCCTGGCACGGCCGGAGACGACGCCCGAGGAGTGGCTGCTCTGGTTCCACCACCTGCCCTGGGATTACCGGCTGGCGTCTGGCCGCACGCTGTGGGCCGAATTGGTAGCGCGCTACGACCGTGGCGTCGCGAGCGTCGTCGACATGCGCGCGCGCTGGGCCACGCTGCAAGCCGACATCGACCCCGTCCGCCATGCCGACGTCACCGCCTACCTGGCAGTGCAGGAGACCGAGGCTCGCTGGTGGCGGGATGCCTGCCTCGCCTATTTCCAGTCCGCCTCGGGGTTGCTGCTGCCGCCCGGCGTGCGGCCCCCCGAGCGCTCGCTGGACGACTACAAAGCGCTGCGCTTCAACTTCGCGCCGGGGCGCGGCGGCTGAGAGTCCCCAAGCCAAATATGATTGCGCAAACAAACCCACCACCATCCGAGGGACCCTTTTGAAGCCAACCGCTCGCTCCGGGCGCAGCCCCAAGGTCGCGACCATCGCCGATGTCGCCGCGCTGGCCGGGGTGTCGCCGATGACGGTGTCGCGGGTCATCAACGGGGAGCAGAACGTGCGCCCGGGCACGCGTGAGAAGGTGCAGGCCGCCGTCGCCGAGCTGAACTACCTGCCCAACCAGGCCGCGCGCCACCTGGCCGGCTCCGAGCCCATCCGCATCGGCATGCTCTACATCGATCCGACGGCCGGTTATCTCAATGAATTCCTCATCGGCTTGCTGAACAAGGCCAGCCTGCGCCATGTGCAGCTCGTCGTGCAGCGTTGCGAGGCCGCGCGCGAGGGTGAGGAGAAGCCGGTGGCCGAGATGATCGCCAACGGCATCGACGGCCTCATCCTGCCGCCGCCCTTCTGCGATTCCCAGCCCTTGCTGAAGCTCGTGGCCGAGACCGACACGCCGGCCGTGGTCGTGTCCAGCGGCGTGCCGCCCGAAGCCGTCTGCGCCGTCGGCATCGACGACTACCAGGCCGCCTACGAGATGACGCGGCACCTGCTGAACCTGGGCCACCACCGCATGGGCTTCATCATCGGCGACCCCTACCAGAGCAGCAGCGCCCGCCGCCTGGCCGGCTTCCATGCGGCGATGGCCGACGCCGGCCTCAACATCGAGGAGGAGGAGGTCGTCGCCCAGGGCATGTTCACCTACCGCTCGGGCCTGGACGCGGCCGAGTTCCTGCTTTCGCAGGAGCGCCGGCCGACGGCCATCTTCGCCAGCAACGACGACATGGCCGCAGCCACGGTCGCCATCGCCCATCGCATGGGCCTGGACGTGCCCAGCGACCTGACGGTCGTCGGCTTCGACGATGCGCCGCTGGCCACGACCATCTGGCCCGAACTGACCACCGTGCGCCAGCCCATCATGGAGATGGCCGGTGCCGCGGTGGACCTGCTGGTGCGTCACATCCGCGCGCGCCGCACCGGAGTGCCTCTGCCCTGCGAGCATGAGCTCATGGATTTCGCGCTGGTCCGACGCCAGTCCGACGCGGCGCCGCGGCTGCGCCCGCCCTTGCGCATCGGCGCATGAGTGAGCCGCTCGTCTAAGCCCAAAGCGGGCCGGCTTGGGAGAGGCCCGCGCTCTGCCCGCAATCCACACGCATCGCCCTGAAATGAACCCTCTCTCCGCCCCGCGCTTCAAGCGCCTGCTGCTGACCGGCGCCGCCGGCAACCTCGGCCGCGTGCTGCGGCCGCGCATGAAGCATTACTGCGACGTGCTGCGGCTGTCGGACCTCGCACCCATGGACCCCGCCGGCGAGGGCGAGGAAGTCGTGCAGGCGCCGCTCGAGGATCTGGCTGCCATGCAGTCACTGCTGAAGGATGTCGACGCCGTGCTGCACTTCGGCGGCGTGTCCATCGAGAAACCCTTCGACGTGGTGCTGCCGGCCAATATCGTCGGCGCCTACAACGTCTACGAGTCGGCCCGCCAGCGCGGCGTGAAGCGCATCATCTTCGCCAGCTCCAACCACGTGACCGGCTTCTACAGCCAGGGCGAGACGTTGACGCCAAGGGCCGCGCCGCGGCCGGACAGCTACTACGGGCTGTCCAAGGCCTTTGGCGAGGACCTGGCCCAGTTCTATTTCGACCGCCACGGCCTGGAGACGGTGTCGGTGCGCATCGGTTCCAGCTGGCCCGTGCCGACGGACCGCCGCATGCTGTCGAGCTGGCTGAGCTTTGACGACCTGGAGCGCCTCCTCGTCGCCGCACTGAGCGCGCCCGTCGTCGGCCACAGCATCATTTACGGCATGAGCGACAACCGCTCGACCTGGTGGGACAACAGCGCGTCCAACCACATCGGTTTCAAGCCCCAGGACAGCTCCGAGCCCTGGCGCGCCGAGGTCGAGGCGGCCCAGCCCTATGTCGACCCGAGCCGGCCCGAGGTGCGCTGCCAGGGCGGCCAGTTCGTCATCCTCGGCCCCTTCGAGAAGGCGCCGGCAGACCAATGAAGATCCCCTTCACGCCCAACGCCCGCCGGCCCGACGCGGCCATCGAGGTGCTGGACGACGCCTTCCTGCCGCTGCGCCTCTTCCCTGCGGGCGTCGAGCAACTGGCCACCGGCCTGGCCTGGGCCGAGGGGCCGGTCTGGTTTGGCGACGGGCGCTACCTGCTCGTCTCCGACATCCCCAACAACCGCATCCTGCGCTGGGACGAGATCACCGGTGCCATCAGCGAGTTCCGCAACCCCAGCAACAACGCCAACGGTCACGTGCGCGACCGCCAGGGGCGCCTCGTCAGCTGCGAACACCTGACGCGCCGCATCACGCGCACCGAGTACGACGGCCGCATCACGGTGCTGGCGGATCGCCATCAAGGCAAGCGGCTGAATTCGCCCAACGACATCACCTGCCATCCGGGCGATGGCAGCCTGTGGTTCAGCGACCCGCTGTTCGGCATCGCCAGCGACTTCGAGGGCGAGAAGGCCGAGTCTGAATTGACGCCGGCCGTCTACCGCATCGACGGCGTGACCGGCGAGCTGACACTGCAGATCGACGACCTCAAGGGCCCGAACGGCCTGGCCTTCAGCCCTGACGGCAAGACCCTCTACGTCATCGAAAGCCGCGCCCAGCCGCATCGGTTGATCTGGGCCTATGACGTGGACGGCGTGTCCTTGAGCAACAAGCGGCTGCTGATCGACCCGGGGTGCCCAGGTGCCTTCGACGGCATGGCCGTCGATGTGCAAGGCAATCTCTGGTGTGGCTTTGGCAGTGACGGCAGCGCGGATGCGGATGCGGCGGTGCTGGACGGTGTGCGCGTCTACGGCCCCTTGGGCAAGCCGCTGGCGCATATCCACCTGCCCGAGCGCTGCGCCAATCTCTGCTTCGGCGGCGCCAAGGGCAACCGTCTCTTCATGGCGAGCACGCATTCGCTGTATTCGCTGTACGTGAACACGCGCGGCGCAGTCAGTTGACGGCATGGCCGCCCCACGAAAAAAGCCCTGGCGCTTGAGGCCAGGGCTTTTGGGGACTTCGGCGGATCACTGCGGGAGTGACCCAGAAATCAAATCAATTACAGATCGCGACGACGGCGCGAAGCAACAAAACCCATGACGCCCAGGCCTGCTGCCAGCATGGCGTAGGTTTCAGGTTCCGGCACCGGCATCGCGGTGGCCGAAGCCGAAATCGCGTAGGCCGACGGCGCCTGGTTAGCCAACGCGAACACGTTGAAGTAATAGTTGCCGGCGCTCAGGTTCGTGAAATGCCCGGTCGACGTGGACGTGAAGGCAAAGCCGGTGATGACGGTGTCGTCAGTGCCGCCCACGACGTGATCGGCGCCGGTGCTGACGATGCTGTAGAAGGCCGGCGACAGGCTGCCGAAGATCGTCGTCACATTGCTCTGCACGCTCGAAGCCGACGCCAGCGAGAACGTGAAGGTGTCGTTCACCAGGCTCGGCACGACAGCGACGTTGCCGCTGTTGACCGTGATTGCGCCCAGCGTGCCGGTGCCCAACACGAAGGGGGTGGCCTGCGCCGCAAGGCTGCCCAGGGACAGCACAGAGGCCAAGGCAAGAGACTTCAACATAGTTAATTACTCCCAAAGAAAGACCTGAACGAATTAGCAAGCATCGTGCCATCAGAGAAAACCCTGCTGTGGCGGTGATTTGCTTGCGGTCAGCTTTCTGGGTGTAAAGAACGCCGACACCAACGGGCCTTGTCATCGAGAAAGTAGTCCTCGCCCGGCGGCTCGATGGGCTCGCCCTCAAAGAGCCCCGCAGGGAACCCGTAAGCCCTTGGCAGCCGCGCGTCCGCGGTGAAGACATGCGATCCGCATGTCTTGCAGAACGAGCGCTGCAGGTTGGGCGTGGGACAGAACACCGACAGCCCCTCGGGGTTGTTCACGACGACCTGATCGCGCGGCGCTGTGATCCACGTGGTGAATGCCGCACCGCTCAGGCGCCGGCATTCGCCGCAGTGGCAGTTGTCCGGGCGGCGCAAAGGCGATGGGACCGTGACGGAGACGGCGCCACAGTAGCAGGAGCCGCGGGCGGCGAGAGGCGGGGTCATCGGCTTCAAGGCAAGGGAAGAGCCAGGACTATGCCCGTTGCCGCGTTGCTGAACTCCGTTGCCCGCTCGCGATCGGCGTGGGCAGGACTCACCGGCTGGCGGGGTGCCTTCTGCTGACAAGCCGTTGTCGCGACCTCCCGCCATCATGGCGATTCCCAATTTGCGCACGAGGCGCTCCGATGAAAAACGCCACCCTGTGGGAGGAATCGGCACAGGCCGGCACGGCCGCGCCGCGCGGCAACTGGATTGCCGTGGCCAGCGCCACCCACGCACGCCGAGGCTGCGCGGAACGCGGCGCAGGCTATATGCAGGTGTGCCATGGCAAGGTCGCGCCGTTGCGGCGCGTGAGGCCCGGTGACCGCGTGGCCTACTACGCGCCCACAGTCACCATGGGCGGCAGCGACAAGCTGCAGGCCTTTGTGTCGCTCGGGCTGGTCAGGCCCGGCGAGCCCTACGCCTTTGACATGGGTGGCGGCTTCGTCCCCTTCCGCAAGGACGTGGACTATGTGCCCGCACGCGAAGCGCCCATCGCCCCGCTGATCGACCGCTTCGAGTTCGTGCAGGACCGCGCGCGCTGGGGCTATTCGTTTCGTTTCGGACTGTTTGCCATCAGCGACCATGACATGAGGCTGATTGCCGATGCCATGGCTGCCGATGCAGATGCCCTTCATTTTCTGAACTGCACAGATGATCCCTCCCTCCATCAACTCCGCGGGTGACCGCAACGCCGGCGCGCTCGACCCCGCAGTCGCTGCTCGTGCCTGGGCCTGCGGCTGGGCGATTTCGCGGTGCACGCCAGCGCCGGTCCGGCGCTCCGGCTGCTTTCAGATTTCGGTCGGAAAGCCCGGGCAGACGACTCGCTATGTTCTTCCCGCCCTTGATCGACATCTCCTTCAAGAACTTGTCACCGAGACCGGCCCCGGCAGCTGGCTGAAGATCTGCGCACCACGTGAAAGCGTGTCTCCCTTGCTCTCCCATCATTGGCAGTTTCACGAACCCGAGTTTCTGATGAGCACCGATCTCAGGGGCGGCGACGCCACCGCCCCTGAGGGCTATCGCATGCAGACCGACAAGGTGGGAGAGGTCGCGTTTGCCAGGCTGATCGCAGGTTCAGGAGAAATCGCGGCCGGCGGCCAGGTGGCGATCGAGGGTCCGTTCGCCACCTTCGATCAAATCGTCACGGCCGAGGCCCACAGGAGGAAGGGGCTGGGGCGACGCGTCATGACCATCTTGTCAAGCATCGCGCTCGATCTGGAGGCAAGGCAAGGCGTGTTGGTGGCCACGGAATCAGGCGCTGCGCTGTACAAGGCGATGGGTTGGTCCCTGGTCTCGCCGGTCACTGCAGCGTCGTATCCAACCGCGCAGGCAGGCTGACGGGTGGTGGGGATGAGCCTTTTCACCTGACCGTCTTGCGTACCGGGTTGTCCCCTTCGATGAACCGAAGGTTTCAGCCCTGCCACGAAAGACCGCCATGTGCCGACTGCTCGCCCCGCTGCTCCTTGCCACGCTCACCCTCCTGGCTGGCGTGCCGCCAGCCGCCGCGCAAACTGCTGCGCCGACGGTCTCCGTCGGCAGCGACAACGGCTCGGCCATCAAGGGTGCGCGCCGTGTCGCCATCGACCAGTTCGGGATTGAATTCGTCACCACGCTGAAGGCGAGCGGCAGCGGCGGGGGCAACAGCACCTCGGTGCAGGCCGAACTGCGCGGCGTGCCGGATGCGGCGATGCAGGCGCTGACCGACCGCGTCTACCGCGACACCGTCGAGGCACTGACCGCTGCCGGCTTTGAAGTCGTCGGCATGGACACGGTTCGCGCTCGCCCCGAGTACGCCGAAGTCGAGGCCCGCATGGGCAAGCCGGCGCCCTACGTCATCGACGACACGGGCGCCGTCTCCAAGATCTTCGCGCCCACCGGCATGCCGGCCTTCTTCCAGACGGCAGGAGGCCGCGGCACGCTGAGCGACCGCATCACCGCGCTGGATGGCGCCAACGGTGCAAAGGCCAGCGCGGTGGCGCAGGCGCTTGACCTGCATTTCGTGCGCCTGCACTTCTTCGCGAGCTTCGGCACCGCCTCCGGCAGCAAGGGCTTCCTGGCCAATATCGCGCGTCGCTCACAGTCCTCCATCGAGGCCGGCCCGGTGCTTTACCCCAACGAGACCCAGCTGCAGATCGTGTCGCAGGAAGGGCAGCGCATCTTTCGCACGACGTCGCGCAGTGGCGTCAACGGCGCCTTCTACGTCGACCGCCTGGTTCAGGGCGCTGCCGACGGCTTCGCGCTCGTCGACACCACCACCGACGAGTCACGCAAGTCAGACAACACGAGCAACGCGCTGTCGATGGGCCTGGCGCTGCTGACCGGTGGCCGCTCGCGTGGCACCAGCAATGCGACTGCCGCGGTCACGCTCGACGAGGCCACCTTCGAGCGGGCCTACCTGCCCATGATCGGCAACGCGCGGGATGCGCTGGTGCAACGGCTGAAAAGCGCCAGGTGAACCGCTGCCCTCGCGTCAGGTCAATGGCGCGGCGCCCAGTTCGCGGCGCAGCCAGGCGCGGGCCAGCGCCCAGTCGCGCTTGACGGTGGCGAGCGACAGATCGAGCGCCTGCGCGATCTCGTCGTTTTCGAGCCCGCCGAAGAACTTCAGCTCCACCACCTTGGCCGCGCGCGGGTCGACGGCTTCGAGGGCCAGGATGGCCTCGTGCACGGCCACCACGTCGGGCTCGGCCTGCACGCCGATCTCCGGTGCACCGGTGATCGACAGCGACACCAGCTGCGCCTCGCGCTTCTCGGTGCGTTTGGCCAGCGCGTGGTTCACCAGAATGCGCCGCATCATGGTCGAGGCCACCGACAGGAAGTGCGCCCGGTTGGCCCACTGCGTGCGGGTCTGCTCGGCCATGCGGAACCAGGCCTCGTGCGTGAGCACCGTCGGGCTCAGCGTGTGCGCGTTCGCCTCGCGGCCCATGTGGGCGCGCGCGATGCGGTGCAGCTCGCCGTAGAGCAGCTCGAAGAGCTGGTTCGACGCGCCGGCCGCGTCCGTGTCGAGCCGGCGCAGCCACTCGGTGACATCGGCGGCGGCGGGGTTCGAAGCGGACAGGGCAGTCATAGCGGTCATGGCGCCGCGCATTTTGCGCGCGGCGCCGCGACATGCCTGCGAAGGATTGCTCGGTTCATGCGTGCCTGTTTTCAAGCCCGATGAGCCTTTTGGCCGCGCCACGCTGCGTACCCCGGCATGCCCCTCGAATCGGCGAGGGGTGCCACCCCTCCCACCGGACTCCACCATGACATCGACCCCTTGCCCAACTCCCCACGGCCTGCGTGGCCTCGTGATCGCGGCGGCCACCGTGGCCGTTGCCACCTTGGCCGGCTGCGGGGGTGGCGGCACCACGGCGCCCGCAGTACCGGCTCCTGCACCGGTCGCAACAGCGCCTGCGCCCGTCCCCGCGCCTGCACCCGCCCCAGCCCCTGCGCCCGCGCCTGCGCCTGCCCCGGCGGTTGTCAAGGCCACATTGACCGGCGTGGCTGCGAGCGGCGCGCCCGTCGTTGGCGGCACGGTCACGGCCACCTGTACCAGCGGGCCGGCCACGGTCTCGCTGCCGACCAGCGCCACCGGCACCTGGACCGTCGACGTGCCGGCCAACACGCTGCCCTGCGCACTGCAGGTGTCGGGTGGCAAGGTGGGCGGCGTGCCGAATGCGCTTTCGCTGCACAGCATTGCCGTGGCCGCCGGGCGCGTGAACATCACCACCCTCACCGACCTGACCATTGCGCGCGCTGCCGGCATGCCGCCCGCGACCTGGTTTGCGGGCCTGGCCGCCGCACCGGCGGGCACCCGGCTCGACACCGCCGGAGCGCTCACCCAGCTGATTGCCACCCTCACGGCCGGCAGCTACGTGCTGCCCACCGGGCCGTTCGACCCCTTCACCGGCGTGTTCGACGCCAAGCCGGGCGATTCCACGGACGCGCTGCTGGACAGTGTCATGGCCGCCGCGCTTGCCAGCCACAAGACCTACATCGACCTGATCGCCGACTTCAGCGCCGCAACCAATGGCATCTACCGCTTGCCGCCCGCGCTGACGGGCACCGATCCCACGCCACCGGCGCCGCACGCCATCGTGCTCACGCCCAAGGGGCAGGCGATGGCCGCAGACGTCGCGCCGGCCATCGGCACCTGGCAGGGCCAGCTCGGGCGCGTCTTCACGCCGGGCCAGGCGACGCAGGAGACCACCTCGTGCAGCATTGCCGTGGCCAAGGACGGCATGCTGACCGTCTCGGCCGGTGGACGCAGCCTGCAGGCCGCCGTCAACGGCGACGTGGGCGACCTCATCCTCAATGTCGTCAGCCTCACGCGGGTCCAGGCCAGCGATGTGCCGAACGACCGCTACGCCCAGCTCACCCTCGTCAAGGGTGTGATGGCGCAAGGCGTGGCGCGCCAGGGCGGCACCGGCTTCACCACGGCCACGGACCGGGTGGAGTGCTGGCTGAGCAACCCCAACCCGACCAGCGCAGGCGGCGCCAACGTCGCGACGCTGAACGGCGCCACCGCGGCCGACATGTCGGCGGCACTCGTCGGCCACTACACGAGCAGCAGCTGCACGCTGGACGTGTCGAGCAGCGGCGTCTTCCACCTGGTGAGCGGCAATGTTGACGTGACGACCCGCCTCGCCGGCGACGAGGACGACGTCATCGTCACCTTTGGCGAGAGCGTGGCGGTGCAGGCGCAGGACTACTTCACCGCCGGTGAACAAACCTGGGTGACGCTGGCCTACCAGCCGGCCAACGCGGCGCTGAACGTGCCGGCGTCGTACAGCGCCGACGCCAGCCACCGCATGCCGCGACCGGTCAAGTCGCTTGCGCAGTGCAGCGGCCTCGTCAAGCAGTGATGGCACGGGGGGCGGTTCCCCCGCTCCCCCGCATGCCGGTGCGTCACTACAGTCGCGTCGCCACCGCCCACCCCGAGCCCGCCGATGACCACCCCCACCCCCACGCCCGCCGACTGGGCCGCCCTGCGAAGCCTCTTCGATGAGGCGGTGGCGCTGCCTGCGGCCGAGCGTGCGGCGCATGTCGACGCGCTGCCCGTGAGCGCCGCGATGAAGGCCGAGCTGCACTCGCTGCTCGCCCATCACGCCGACCACACCGACGGCGATCCGCTGCTATCGCGGCCCATCGCCGAGAGCGTGGCCGCCAGCCTGTCCCGCGACGGCGAGCGTTTCGGTGCCTGGGCCGTCGTGCGCAGCATCGGCAGCGGCGGCATGGGCGAGGTGTACGAGGCGCGTCGCGCTGACGGCAGCTTCGAGGGCCGCGCGGCCATCAAGGTGATCAAGCGGGGCATGGACAGCGACGCCGTGCTGCAGCGCTTCGCGCAGGAGCGCCAGGCGTTGGCGCGGCTGCATCACCCGCACATCGCCCAGCTCTTCGACGCCGGTCTCAGCGCCGACGGGCTGCCCTATTTCGTCATGGAGTTCATCGATGGCCTGCCCATCGATGAGGCGGCGCGCTCACGGCCCATCGACGCGCGCCTCGCGCTCTTCCTGCAACTGGCCGACGCCGTTGCCCACGCTCACCGCAACCTGCTCGTGCACCGCGACCTCAAGCCCGGCAACGTGCTCGTCACGTACGACGGACAGGTCAAGCTGCTCGACTTCGGCATCGCCAAGGCGCTCGACCCGGCCGAGGCGCAAGGGAACGACAGCACCCTTGGCGCCGTCCGCCCCTTCACGCCCAACTACGCCAGCCCCGAGCAGGTGCGCGCCGAGCCGGTGGGCACGGGTACCGATGTCTACTCGCTGGGCGTGCTGCTCTACCAATTGCTGACTGGCCAGCGTCCTTACGGCCGCAATGCGCGCGGCCCCGCCGAGGCCGCGCGCGCGGTGCTCGACGAAGCGCCGACCCGCCCCTCGCAACTGAGCAGCCCCGACGCTGCGGCGCCCGATGCCCAGGCCTGGCTGATCACCCGGCAGCGCCTCAAGGGCGATCTCGACAACATCCTGCTCAAGGCGCTGGAGAAGGACGTGGGCCGCCGCTATGCCAGCGTCGAGCAGTTCGCCGCCGACCTGCGCGCCACGCTTGCGGGCTACCCGGTCAGCGCCCGCGCGCCCAGCCGCGGCTACTTGTTGTCCAAGTTCGTGCGGCGCAACCGCCTGCCGGTGGCCTTGGGTCTGGGCGTCGTGCTGGCCCTGGCCGGGGGCCTGGCTGCGGCATCCTGGCAGGCACACGTGGCCGGCCAAGCGCGCGCCGCGGCCGAGTTGCGGCTGACGGCGGTCAAGGGCATCACGGCCGACCTGGTGTTCCGCTTCGGCGATGCGATCGCCTACCTGCCCGGCGGCAGCAAGGCCCAGGATGCGCTGCTGGCACAGACCCTCGCCGCGCTCGACCCCCTGGTGCAGGGCGAGCAGCCCGATGGCGACCTGCAGGCGCTCAGCGCCGCCATCCTCGCCCGCCGCGCCGAGTTGTTGGGCAATGACACCACCGGCACGGCCGAACTCGGTGCCCAGACCGACGCGATGGCCCAGCGCGCCGTCGAGCTGGGCGAGCGCCTGTGGGCCAGCCAGCATCACGACTGGCGTTTTGCGCAGTGGCATGCCCGCGCGCTGCAGGTGCAGTCGGTTCGGCTGCGCAACACCGGCCAGCGCGAGCGTGCGGTGGCCAACAGCCGGCTCATCCTCCAGCGCCTCGAACAGGCACGCCCGTTTGCCAGGGACGACGTGCTGGGCCGCGCAGCCCTGGGCGTGGAGCTGGCCAACACCACCCTGAGCCTCGGGCAGACGCTGAGCGCGGCAGGCCAGCTTGACGAAGCCCTGGCCCTGTACGCCAAGGCCGAGCCGGTCTACCGCGAACTGCTGGCTGACACCGCCATGCATGCCGAGAGCGACCGCCGTGCCGCACCCGGCGAGATGAAGACCGAGGTCTACCTCCGCCACCAGCTCGGCGTCGCTCTGGCATCCCGCGCGCTGACGCTGCTGCGCCTGGACCGGCTCGACGACGCGCTGGCCCAGCTGCAGGCCGCGATGCCGTTGCGCCGCGCCAATGTCGAGGCCGAGCCCGCCAACATCGCCTGGCACGATGGCCTGCTGCAAGAGGCCAATACCCTGTCGCTTGTGCACCTGCGCCGTGGCGAATGGGCCGCAGCGCTCGAGGCCTCGACCCTGGCCTGGACCGAGAACGAGCGCCTGGCCCGGCAGGAGGGCCCGCAGAGCAAATGGGTCCAGTTGCCGCGGACGCTGGCCGCCCAGCATGGTCTCGCGCTCTGGCGCAATGGCCAGCCCGTCCAGGCGCTGGCAGTGGTCGAGCAGGGCCTTGCCGCGTGGAAGGCGTCGCCCGGCACCGCGCCCAATCCCACGGCCGACCTGCGCTGGAGTGCCCTGCAAGCGGTGTACGGCGCCCTGCTGGCCGAGCTTCACAAGCCCGGCGCGCAAGCGCAACTGCGCGAGGCCCTGGCCCGGCTGCAGCCGCTGTTTGACGACCCCAGCCTGGGTCGCCCGGCGCGGTTGGCCTGGGCCGAGGCAGCCGCCTGGCTGGTGGCACTGAAGCCGGCGGATGGCGAGGCGCTGCGCCGGCAGGCGCTGGGCGCGCTGGCGGCTGCGGCCAGCGTGACGCCGCTGGCGGCCGACCATGCCGCGTTGAAGGGTCGGCTGGAGACCTGAGCCGGCATCGGGCTAGCCGGTTGCGCGGTCAAGTCCTACACCTGCGGATCGGCCTTGCGAGGAGAGTCGGCACAGGTTCAAGGCGCTTCAGCGCCGTTGAATCGTGAGCCCCAACTACCAAGGAGACTGCCATGAGTCTAGGTGCCATTCTGCTCGTCGTGCTGATCCTTCTTCTGCTCGGCGCCATCCCGGCGTGGCCCCACAGCCGCGGCTGGGGCTATGGGCCAACGGGAGGGATCGGCCTGGTTTTGCTGATCGTGCTTGTGCTGTTCTTTATGGGCCGGATATAGCCGTCTCGACGTGAGCGCGTCTACCCTTGGCCGGTGTCGCCCGGCTCGTTGGGTGGCCGCCCTCGCCGGGGCGCCGGGCTGGCGGCCGGCTTGATGCCGCGCCGCGCCAGCGCCTCGCGCAGCAGCACTTCGACCTGCGCATTGGCCGAGCGCAGCTCCTGGGCTGCCAAGCGTTCGATTTGTGCCCACAGCGCCGGGTCCACCCGCAACGCGAAGGCCTTCTTGTCCGGGCTGGCCATGCCGCAGCGCGCTCAGGCGTAAAGCGTGCCAGCGTTGATGATGGGTTGAGCGTCCTTGTCCGAACACAGCACGACGAGCAGGTTGGACACCATGGCGGCCTTGCGCTCGTCGTCCAGCACGACGATCTCGCGCTCCGACAACCCGCGCAGCGCCTCCTCCACCATCGTCACCGCGCCCTGCACGATCTTCTTGCGTGCGCTGATGATGGCCTCGGCCTGCTGGCGGCGCAGCATCACCTGAGCGATTTCCGGGGCGTAGGCGAGGTGGGTGATCTTGGCCTCCAGCACCGCCACGCCGGCCTGGGCGCAGCGCTCCTGCAGTTCGGCGACCAGCGCCTTGACGACCTCGTCCTGGCCGGCGCGCAGCGTCGTTTCGTCGGGGTCCAGGTCTTCGCCGTCGTCGTAGGCGAACTGCGTGGCCAGATGGCGGATGGCCGTCTCGGCCTGCACGCCCACGTAGGTTTCGAACTTGTCCACCTCGAAGACGGCGCGCGCCGTGTCCTGCACGCGCCAGACGATGGCGGCGCTGATCTCGATCGGGTTGCCGCGCTTGTCGTTGACCTTGATGTGCGGCGCGTTCAGGTTGCGCGCGCGCAGCGAGATGCGCTCCCGCATCGCGAACGGGTTGGCCCAGCGAAGGCCTTCATGGCGGTCGGTGCCGACATAGCGGCCGAACAGCGTCAGGATTCGCGCCTCGTTGGGCTCCTGCATGTAGATCCCGATCAGCATGAGCAAACTGGCCGCGAAGAGGAGCACGGTCAGCACCATCAGCGCCAGGTTGCCTATGGACCACACGAACAGCGCCGCCGCCACTGCCGCCCCGCCCAGGCTGCAGGCAATGGGCACGAAGCCGCTGAACGCGCGAGCCGGCAGTTCGAGACGAGAGAGCTGTTCGAGGGCGGGCATGGCGATATCTCAGAAAAAGGAGATATCACTTTAATGCACTTTGCCCGGCGTGACCACACAGGGCCTGTTAACGCTACGGCAACGGGTCGCGTTGTGGCCAGAAAAGCCGCGAGCAAGGCGCAAAGCGGAGCCGGGTTGCACACCCGGCGAGCATTTGCAACGCTGGACGCGGCTTTTCTGGCCACAACCCGAAGGGAAGGCCCTCCGCCAGGGGCCACTCGGCGTTGCGTCACTGGCTCGCACCCGAGTGCGAGCGGCGTGCCGCGCCTTGATTGACCCCTGGCGGAGGGCCTTCGCGACCCATTGCCGTAGTGTTAGCAGGCCCTAATGGTTGTGCCGCGGCGGCGTGTCGATCACGCCGCGATACGGCACGGCGAGTTCCAGGCAAGCGCCGGTCGACAACTGCCCCACCGTCGAGCGGTAGATCTCCTGCCACGGTGTCTGGCTCGGCGGTACCGCAGTTGGTGCATCTTCAGCGCGGCGGCGCGCCAGCTCCTCATCACTGAGCAGCACATCGCAGCGGCCCGCGATCAGGTCGACGCGGATGACATCGCCCGTGCGCAGCCAGGCCAGCCCACCGCCGATGGCGCTCTCGGGCGAGGCATGCACGATGGAGGGGCTGTCCGACGTGCCCGACTGGCGGCCGTCGCCCAGCGTGGGCAGGCTCATCACGCCGCGCTGGATCAGCGCGTCCGGTGGCTGCATGTTGACGACCTCGGCGGAGCCCGGCCACCCCATCGGCCCGGCGCCGCGCATGACGAGGATGCAGCCCTCATCGATGCCGAGCGCGGGATCGTTGATGCGCGTGTGATAGTCGTCGGGGCTGTCGAAGACGATGGCCCGGCACTCAAAAGCGCCGTCCTTCAGGTAGCGCTCGCGGAAAGCCGCCGAGATGACGCTGGCCTTCAGGATGGCGAAGTCGAACAGGTTGCCGCTCAACACGACGAAGCCGGCGTCGGGCTTCAGTGGCGCGCTGACCGGGTAGATGACTTCACGGTCCTGCGTCTCGCGGCCGTCGAGATTGGCGGCCATCGTGTGGCCGGTCACCGTCGGCCGGATGGTGCGCAGCAGGCCGGCCCGCTGCAGCTCCCACATGACGGCCGGCACGCCGCCGGCGCGGTGGAAGCGCTCGCCGAGGAACTGGCCGGCCGGCTGCATGTTCAGCAGCAGCGGCACGTGCTGGCCCACCTCGGTCCAGTCGGCAGCTGTCAGCTCGATGCCGGCATGGCGGGCCATGGCCATCAGGTGCGGCTGGGCGTTGGTCGAGCCGCCGATGGCCGCGTTGACGACGATGGCGTCGAGAAAGGCGTCGCGGCTGAGGATCTTCGACGGCCGCAGGTCCTCGCGCGCCATGTCGACGATGCGTCGGCCCGTCTCATAGGCCATCTGGCCGCGCTCGCGGTAGGGCGCCGGGATGGCCGAGCAGCCGGTCAGCGACAGGCCCAGGCACTCGGCCAGCGCATTCATCGTCGAGGCCGTGCCCATGGTGTTGCAGTGGCCGGCCGAGGGCGCGGAGGCCGCAGCAATCTCGATGAAGGTCTCTTCGTCGATCTCGCCCGCCGCGAGCCGCCGCCGGCCGGCCCAGATGGCGGCGCCGGAGCCGACGAGCTGCCCCTCGAACCAGCCGTCCAGCATCGGGCCGCCGGACAGCACGATGGCCGGGATGTCGACGGTGCTTGCTGCCATGACCTGGGCCGGCGTCGTCTTGTCGCAGCCCGTCGTCAGCACGACGGCGTCCAGCGGGTAGCCGTGCAGGATCTCGACGAGGCCGAGGTAGGCCAGGTTGCGGTCCAGCGCCGCGGTGGGGCGGCGGCAGTTCTCGAAGATGGGATGCAGAGGGAACTCCATCGCGATGCCACCCGCGTCGCGAATGCCATCGCGCACGCGCTTCGCCAGCTCCAGATGGATGCGGTTGCAGGGGCTCAGGTCGCTGCCGCTCTGGGCGATGCCGATGATGGGCCGGCCCGAGCGCAGCTCCTGCGGCGTGAGGCCGTAGTTCATGAAGCGCTCCAGATAGAGCGCCGTCATGTCGATGTGATCGGGGTTGTCGAACCAGTCCTGGGAGCGCAGTCGGCGCGTCATCGTGCGCGGCTCCGCAAGTGCTTCATCAGCGCGCCGACGCCATGGGCCGTCGTGGCGGCTTGGGCGGAGATGTCCACCAGGGCGCCTTCGGCGTCGGCGGGAAGGAAGCTGGGGTCGGTCGGGGTCATGCGGCTCGCGGTGCGGTAGGGAGGCGGCCCGAATTGTGAGCGCTACCGATTGCGCCTGCCAAGCGGGGGGCGAAGCGGGCGGCGCTTCAAGAGAGGATGAGGTACTCGGGGTAGCGTTGCTGGATCTCTTCCACCGAGGCCAGCGTGCCCGACAGGTGCTCGCGCACGGCCTGTTGCGCGCCTTGCGCGTCACCCGATTCGATGGCTTGCAGGATGGCCAGGTGGCCGGCCAGGATGGACTCGGCCTTGCCCTCGCTCGGCGCGTGCAGCAGCCGCAGCCGGTCGATGTGGCCCGACATGCGCGTCACCACCGACCACAGCCGCGGCAGGCCGGCGGCGACGTACATCAACCGGTGGAACTCCTTGTCGGCCGCAATGAAGGCGGGATAGTCCTTGCTGGCGGCGAGGCCCACCTGGCGCGCCAGTTGGGCTCGCAGGTCGTCGATCACTGCCTGGTCGTGCGAGAGTGCCAGCAGGCGTGCGATTTCGATTTCGATGGAGCGGCGCAGGAAATGCGCCTCGCGGGCCGCCGGCACGTCGATACGGGTGACCTGGGTCGTGTACTGGGCGCGGATGAGCACCAGGCCTTCCTCGCTGAGCCGCATGAGCGCGTCGCGCACGGGCGTCTGGCTGACGCCGAAGCTCTGGGCCAGCTCGGCGCGGTCGAGGGCGCTCCCTGGCGCCAGTTCCAGCGAAATGATGGCGGCGCGAAGCGCTTCGACGACCTGGGGCGCCGCATGGCGGGTGGGATCTAGCGTGGTGTTCATCTCGAGGGGCGAGCCAAATCTGCCGTTGGCGCGCGGAGGCTGGGCGCCATTGTCATCGCGGGCTTGATGCGTCTTGGCGCGGCTGACGGGGCGCGGTCTGGCCCGTCGGCCGACAAGCCTGAGAGCGCTATCCAATGTTCGATCACCTTGCAATTCTTAGCCGCCTTTCTGTCTCGCAGCTCACTAATACATTAGTACACACCCTCGTTGACTGAGGTTTCCTATGGACGTAAATTGAAAATGTGCGCGCTACCATTTTGGTGGTGACGGCGTCATAGAACCAATCAGGAGACAAGATGATCAAGACCAATTCGCGGCCGCGCCGCCGCGCCCGCCTGGATCGACAGCTGGCCCTGGGCACTACGCTGCTGGCCAGCCTGATCACGCAGGCGTATGCGCAGACCGCGCCGGCACCATCGGCCCAGCAACTGGAGACGGTCGTCGTGACCGGCATCCGCAGCTCGTTGGCTGCCTCGGCGCTTTCGAAGCGCGAGAACATCGGCCTGTCGGACTCGATCCACGCCGAAGACATCGGCAAGTTCCCGGACAACAACCTCGCCGAGTCGATCTCGCGCATCCCCGGCGTCCAGGTGAACCGCGACGTGACGGGTGAGGGTTTGAACATCCAGGTCCGCGGCCTGGGTTCCAACTTCACGCGCATCCTGATGAACGGTAACCCCGTCGCATCGGCCTCCACGAGCTTCAGCAGTGCCGGTAGCGCCAACCGCGAAGTCGACCTGGACTTCATGCCGGGCGACCTGTTCTCGCGCATCACGGTGTCCAAGAGCCCCACGGCCGGGATGCTGGAAGGCGCTATCGCCGGCGTCGTGAACATGCGCAACGCCCGCCCATTCGACAAGGCCGGCACGCGCGGCACCGTCAAGCTGCAACTGGCCAAGAACGACCCCGCGCCCAAGCCCAGCACGCGCGGCACGGCGCTCTACAGCACGACGTTCGGCGACACCTTCGGCGTGCTGGCCGGCGTGTCCTTCGCCCGCAACAAGATCACCACGCGCGGCTTCGAGGACGGCACCGACTGGGTCACGCCCCGTCTGACCAACCCTTTGCAGACCGGCGCGGGTACCTCAACCACCAACGGTGCCTGGGGCATCCCGACGACTGTGCCCGCTGCGGCCGCCGGTACCTATGGTTCGACGACATTGGCAGCCGGCCAGTCCGTCGATATGGCGCTGCTGAAACAGCTGAACCCCAATGCCACGATCCAGCAACTGGACAACGGCTACATGCCGCGCCTGCCGCGCCCGGTGAACTTCACGGGTGAGCGCAACCGTGCCAATGGCCTGCTGAGCTTCGAGTTCCGCCCGACCTCAGATTTCGACGCCTACCTTGATTTGCTGACTGGCAGCAAGACCAGCAAGCAGGAGCGTGTCGACTTCGACATCAACGTCCGCAACAGCGCCGTCATCCCTTCGGCAATGAGCTATGACCGCAGCGACTGCGCGGTCTACTGCTTCGTGACGGGCGGCACCCTCCTCAACGGCACCGGTTTCCTTGAATACCGCCGCATGGACGAGAGGAGCAGCTTCACGTCCGTGAACCCGGGCTTCGAATGGCGCATCTCCGACAAGTGGACGCTGGACGCGCAGGCCAATCAGGCCAGCAGCAAATTCAGCCGCACCGCGCCCACGCTCCTGGTCCCGACCGACGCGGCCAAGCCGTTCACGGTGAAGATCGGCGCCAACGCCAATTTCCCGGTCTACACGCCCAACGGCTTCGACCCGAACAGCCCGGCCGGCTACACCTGGGATCACCACGGCAACGCGACGGGCGCCCAGATCAGCGTCAATCGTGAGGACCGTGAGATCAAGACGAGGGGTGCACGCTGGAATCTGGCCTGGGGAGACGAGAGCCTGACCCTCAAGGGTGGCATGGCCTATGACACCTACCACCGCCTGATCACGCCGTTCAACGACGATGGCCGTCTGCAGAACGTCGTCTGCGGCGGCAACCTGAACGTGCGCATGTACGCGCCCAACAACACCAACCCGAATGGCTGCGCGATCATTCCGATCACGGCCAACCCGGCGACGCAATACCCTGGCTACGGCCAGGGCGCGACGGCTGGCGGGCCCGCGCTGGCCTATCAGGGCTCGGCCGTGCCGGACATTTCCAAGTACCTGGTGCCCGGCCCCAACGGCTTCGTCACGATTGACTGGAGCCGCTTCGCTAGGGCCACCAGCTACGACAGCATCACCGCCGGCATGGTCCAGCTCGCGGGCAGCAACGCCCTCAGCGGTGCGTCTCCGCAGGACTTCGGTGAAAACGTCTTCGGCAACTACATCGAGGTGTCCGGCCAGACGCGCGTCTTCGACCGCCTGCTGCGCTATGACGCGGGCCTGCGCCGCACGCGCACCTCGCAGAGCGTCGGCGCATACACGGGCAACGTGGCCGATCCGCGCAATGCAGGCCTGGCCAACGGCGGCCTGTACCCGAACCTGGTCACGGAGACGACGGGCCAGACTTCCTACAGCAACACCCTGCCCAGCGGCACGCTGGCGTACAACTTGGCTGACGACATGATCGTCCGCGCGGCGGCTTCGAAGGCCATCACCCGTGCTGACCCCAAGGCGCTGCAGCCGCTGAGGGCGACGTCCAATGATGTGGCCCTGTCCAACGCCACCGCCACCAACCCGGGGCTGAAGCCCTTCGAGTCCAAGAACCTGGACTTTGGATGGGAGTGGTACACGGACAAGAAGGGCAGCTATGTCGCGGCGGCCTATTTCGAAAAGAAGATCAAGAACTTCCCGCGCACTGTCGTGCGCCAGATGACGCTGTCGCAGATCCGCCAAGAGTTCGGTGCCGACTCGCTGCAGTACGCAGCGGGCAGCGCGATCGACCTGGCGGTGACTGCGGCCGGCGGCCCCGACAAGTTCAACATTCCGCTGTCGCAGCCGCTCAACACGGAAGACATCATGAAGCTCAAGGGCTGGGAGTTGAGCTGGGCGCAGTCGCTGGACCGCTTCCTGCCGATCAACGGCTTCGGCTTCTACGCCAACTACACCCGTACCAAGCAGGATGCAGGCACCAGCGGCCAGGTGCCGATTGGCGCGGCGCCCTATACGGCCAACCTGACCGTGTACTTCGAAAACAGCCGCGGCTCCATCCGCCTGAGCAACAGTTACCAGGCCCGGACTCCGTTCGAGTCGAAGAACACGGATTCCATCCCGGCAGGCACCATGTTCAAGTACAACAAGGCCTACTACCAGGCGGACCTCTCGACCCGTCTCGAAATCGGCGACTGGGTGGGGTGGAAGCAGGGCGTGTCGCTCAACTTTGACGTTGCCAACCTGAACAAGGCCACGCAGAAGTCCTACATCCAGGAAGAGCTCGCCGTGCGTGGCTACTGGGATCCGGGCCGTACCTATCAGCTGACCGCTCAGATGAAGTTCTGACCAGAGGCAGGCCATGTTCGGCGTCGTCCACCTGACCCGCGCCTCGCAGCGCACCAGCTTCCAGTTGGCCAACGCGCCGTACGCGCTCTGCGAGCCGGGTCGCACTTGCCAGGTGGGTCTGCGCGCCAGCTTCTGATTCATCGCCTGTGTCTCCGCCAGTGGTCCGGGTGTGGCCCGCTGGTGTTTCGATGAGGGTCCTCGCCGGCCGATGGCGAGCGCCCTCATCTTTTTATTGGCACCGCCGCCCGCTCGTGCCGGAGCTCGGTGACGGTGCGGCCGGCAACGCCCCAGTTGTCGGTGTCGACCTCGTCGATGACGACGAAGGTGGCCGCCGGATCCTTGTTCAGCACGCGGACCATCAGGTCGGTCGCCTCGGCAATCAATTGCTTCTTTTGATCCAGCGTCACGCCTTCGCGGGTGATCTCGATGCGGATGTAGGGCACGGTCAGGTCTCCTGATGGGTATAGAGCTTGGCAACGATGGACCAGCGGCCGCCATCCTTGAGCAGGCTGAGCTGGTCCAGGTAGTCGAAGCCCAGCATCTGGCAGCGCGCCGTCGCCAGCGCGACCGAGCCGTCGATGCGCAGGGCCTGCAATTGCATGCGCTGGGTCTCGCCCTGGCTTTGCGGGCTGGCCCGCTTGGCCACCACCTGCAGATAGGGCTCGACGTCGCGCAGCAGCACCTGGCCGCTGACCTCGCCGTAGAGCCGCGCCTGCGAGTGGAAGACCTGCGCGAGCAGATCCACATCGCCACGGTAGAGGCCGTCGAAATAGCGCTGCAGCAGCGCCAGCAGTTCTTCGCGGTCGGTCATGGCATCACCATTTGCCGGAGCTCATGCCGCCATCCACGGGCAGCACGACGCCGGTCGTGAAGGCCGCGCCGGCGAGATAGAGCACCGCATCGGCAATCTCCTGCACGGTTGCGATGCGGCCGGCCGGCTGCAGCGTGTTCAAAAAGCCATGCATGTCGGCCGTGTACATCGGCGTGTCGACGATGCCGGGTGCAACGGCGGCTACCTGCACGTTGTGCGGTGCCAGCTCCAGCGCCAGGGCTCGGGTGGCGTGGTTGATGCCGCCCTTGATCAGCACCGGCAACACCGCTGGCACGCCCTGGATGGGTTGCGACGCGATGGCGGCCGTGATGTTGATGATGTGGCCGGCCTTGCGCTCCACCATGTGGCGGGCCGCGGCCTGCGACGGGTAGACAAAGCCCTTGAGGTTGGTGTCGACGAGGGCATCCAGCTCGGCCGGCGTGTAGTCGACAAAGGGCTTGGCGTTGAAGATGCCGGCGTTGTTGACGAGCACGTCGACGCGGCCGAAGCGTTCGATGGCCGCCTGTACGAGGCGGGTGCCGGTGGCCGGGTCGGCCACGTCGCCGGCGACGGTGAGCAGGTTGTCGGGCTTGCCGAGTTCGACGGCGGCCTGCTGCAGGCGCTCGGCGTTGCGGCCGTTGGCGACGACGTTGTCGCCCTGCTTCAGGAAGGCGGCAGCGATGGCCAGACCGATGCCGCTGGAGGCGCCGGTGACGATGACGGTGCGAGGAGAGTGGTTCATGGATGACTCCATTGGGTTGCGATGGACTCAAATCTATTGGCGACGTCGTGATCAATAAATAAGATCCTGGCCACTTCAGTATTTACATGATGTGATGGCATGAATCGGCAATTCGACGACCTGATGCTGGGCAGCCTGGAGCTCTTCTGCGCGGCGGCGGAGCTGGGCGGCTTCACGGCGGCGGCTACGGCGGCGGGCGTGACGCCGGCGGCTGTCAGCCGCACGGTGGCGCGCCTCGAAGAGAGGTTGGGCGTGCGCCTGTTCGTGCGCACGACGCGGCAGATCCGCCTCACCGACGCGGGCCAGGCCTATTACGAGCAATGCCGCCAGGTGCTGAACCAGCTGATGGAGGCCGAGCGCGAGGTCAGCGGCCGGCAGGCGGCGCCGAGCGGCCTGCTGCGCATCAGCGTGCCGACGACCTATGGCCACCACCGCCTGCTGCCGCGCCTGCCGGCCTTCCGCGAGCGCTACCCGGAGATCCGCGTGGATGTGCACGTCAGCAACCGCAACATCGACTTCGCGGCCGAGGGCTATGACCTCGCCGTGCGCGTGCGCGCGCCAGCCGACTCGACGTTGATCGCGCGGCACCTGGAGGACGCCGAGCTGTTGCTCGTCGCCGCGCCCGACTATCTGCGCCGGCGTGGCGAGCCGCAGTCACTCGACGAGCTGGCGCAGCACGACTGCATCCAGTTCGAGCTGCCCAGCAGTGGCCGCACCATTCCCTGGTTGTTCCGTGTCGACGGCAAGGACGCCGAACGCCAGACCACCGGCGGCACCAGCTGCTCCGACGATGTGCTGGCCGGCGTGACCTTGGCTCGCCACGGCGCCGGCATCTTCCAGGCCTATCGCTTCACGGTGGAGGAAGAGCTGCGCCAGGGCCGCCTCGTCGAGCTGCTGAAGCCCTTCGGCGGCCGCTCGCGACCCTTCAACTTGCTCTACCCGCATCAGCGGCATGTGCCGCTGCGGGTGAGGTGCTTCGTGGACTACCTGCTGGCGACTTAGAGAACCTCGAAGCGCAGGTCGATATTGCCCCGCGTCGCATGGGAGTGGGGGCAGAGCTGGTGGGCGCCGTCAAAGGCTGGCCATCGCTGGACTTGCCCCAGCCATCGCGGCCTCCGGCGGTGTGGGTATGGGCCGTGTAGACGACTTTCTCGATGGCGCGCATGGTGCCGGGGCTTGTGGCTGGATCAGGCCTCGGCCTGGAAGTGGCGCAAGGCCGACAGAGCCATGCGCACGACATTGCGGGTCTCGGTGACGCTGGCGCCCGCCTTGGCGCTCAGGCGCAAGCCACGCATGACGGTCAGCACGAAGTCGGCGGCAGCGGTCTCGTCGAGGCTGGGCGGCAGTTCGCCCTGCTGCTTGGCCTGCGCCAGCGCGGCGGCGACGTCGGCCTTGGAGCGCCTAGCGCCCTCGCGCAGGATGGCGGCGACCTCTTCGTCACTGGTGCCGATCTCGGCGGCGGTGTTGACCGACATGCAGCCGCGCGTGCGCGCCACGCCGCTGGAGGTGGCGATGGACGTCAGCAGCGTCTCGATGCCGGCCAGCGGCGAGGGCGCGGATGCCAGCACCTTCTGCAGCGACTTGGCGCGCTCGGCCTGGTAAAGGCGCAGAGCCTCCAGGAAGAGGCCGCGCTTGCTCTCGAAGGCGTTGTAGAGGCTTTGACGGCCGATGCCCATGGCCTCGACGAGGTGGGGCATGCCCGTCGCCTCGAAGCCCTGGCACCAGAACACCTCCATCGCGCGGTGGAGGACTTCGTCCCTGTCGAATTCGGAAGGTCTTGCCATGAATGAATTGGACTTGTTTTTGAACGATCGGTCAATAATAATGAACGCCATCGATTTCGCAACCCGCAGTTCCACGTCATGAACTTCGCCAGAAGGCTCTCCGTCGCCGCCGCGCTCGCCCTGTTCATGACCGCTCACGCCTCGGCCGACCCGCGCCTGGACGGTGGCGGCGAATGGATCAACTCACCGCCGCTGGCACTCGCCGGCCTGCGCGGCAAGGTCGTGCTGGTCGACTTCTGGACCTATTCCTGCATCAACTGCCAGCGCACCCTGCCGTACTTGCGCGCCTGGTCGCAGAAATACGGCCCCCAGGGCCTGGTCGTCGTCGGCGTGCATGCGCCTGAGTTCGGCTTCGAGCGCGATGTGAAGCGCGTGCGCCAGGCCGCGATGGAAGGAAAGCTCGACTACCCCATCGTGCTCGACAACGACTTCACCATCTGGCGCGCCTTTGGCAACCAGGCCTGGCCCGCGCTGTATTTCGTTGACGCCCAGGGCCGCGTGCGCCACCAGCAGCTCGGCGAGGGCGACTATGAGCGCGCCGAGCGGGTCATCCGCGAGCTGCTGCGCGAGGCTGGCAAGGCGCCGGAGGCGGGCATGGCCCAGGTTGCGGCGACCGGCATCGGCCTGGCGCCCGACATCGCCAATGTGCGCTCACCCGAGACCTATCTCGGCCATGGGCACGGTGCAGCCCGCGGCATCCTGCCCGACCGCCTCAAGCGCTATGCCGGTGGCACCCCCCGGCTCAATGAGTGGTCGCTGGCCGGCGACTGGACCGTGCGCCCCGAGTACGCCGAGCTGTCGGGCGACAGCGGCAGCGTGGCGCTGCGCTTTCAAGCGCGCGACCTGCACCTCGTGCTTGGTCCCGCAACTGACGGCAAGCCGCTGCCATTCCGCATCACCCTCGACGGCCAGCCGCCTGGCACCGACGCGGGCCTGGACGTGGGCGCCGACGGCCGCGGCCTGGCCAGTGGCGAGCGCCTCTATCAGCTGGTGCGCCAGCGAGGCCCGGTGCGCGCACGCACGTTCGAGATCCGCTTCGATGCACCCGGCGCCCGCGCCTATGCCTTCACCTTCGGTTGACTTCACTGAGGACTTCAGATGAACACCTTGCCCCTGCCCACGGTTCCGCGGCCGCAGCCGCAGCCGCGCCCGGTCGTCTCCTTCGCCCGCATGCTGGTGCTGGCTCAGCGGCGCTTTCGCGATCAGCAGCAGAAACCCGCGGCAGGCGTCTAGCGTCGCGCCCGCGCGGTGGCCAGCGCGCTGTCCAGCGCCTCCAGCAGCCGCCGCGGCTCCAGCGGCTTGGTCAGGTAGCGGAAGAAGCCTGCGGCCAGGCCCGCCACCGCGGCATCGGGCATGGCGTTGGCGGTCAGCGCGATGATGGGGATATGGGCTGTTCGCGGGTCCATGTGCAGGATGGACTGGGCCTCGCGCCCGGTCATGCGCGGCATGTTGTTGTCCATCAGGATGACGTCGGGCACATATTGCCGGGCCATCTCGACCCCGCGCTGGCCGTCGGGCGCCGTCAGCAGCCGGATGTCGCCGCGTGCGGCCAGCAGCTCCTCGACGAGCTGGCGGCTGGCGGGGTTGTCTTCCACATAGAGCACGGTGGCTGGCGCCTCGCCCTCACGCGGCGCGGCCGTCAGGCTGGCCAGGTCGCCCCAGTCAGTTTCGGCGTGCGGCACAGCGGGGAGTTCGCTGGCCCGCAGGTCGACCCAGAACACGCTGCCCTCGCCGGGCACACTGTGCACGCCGATCTGGCCGCCCATCAGCTCGACCAGGCGCTGGGTGACGACCAGGCCGATGCCGGTGCCTTGCTCGGGGCCGCCCTCCTGGCCGAGGCGGTTGAAGGGCTGGAACAGCGCCTCGACCTGCTCGGGCTGGAGCCCAGCGCCGGTGTCCTTCACCGAGATGCGCACATGCCCGGCATTGAACCGGTCGCAGTCCACGCGCACCGAGCCGCCGGGGCGGTTGTACTTGATGGCGTTGCTGACGAGGTTGAGCACCACCTGCTTGAGCCGCATGCGGTCGGCCAGCGCCACGCAGCCGCTGCTGTTGACGAACTGGGTGGCGATGGCGCGCTGGCTGGCCATCGGCTCGATCATCTTGCGGCACTCGGACAGCACATCATCCAGCGGTACCGGCTCGACCGACAGCTCCACATGGCCGCTCTCGATGCGCGCGAGGTTGAGGATCTCGTTGATCAGCGTCAGCAGATGCTTGCCGGCGCCGACGATGTGGTCGACGAACTCCTGGCGCCGCTCGGGCTTGGCGTCAGCGATGTTGGTGCCCAGCAGTTGGCCGAAACCGATGATGGCGTTCAGCGGCGTGCGCAGCTCGTGGCTCATGCTGGACAGGAATTCCGACTTCGCGCGGTTGGCCTTCTCGGCCACGGCGGTGGCGAGCCGCAAGTCCTCATTGGAGGTCTCGAGCTGGGCGGTGCGCTCGTGCACGCGCGCTTCCAGCTGCTCGTTGAGCCGCATGACTTCCTGGGCGTGCTTCTCGATCTCACCGAGCATGCCGTTGAAGGAATCGGCCAGCACGCCGACCTCGTCGTCGGTCATCTTGGCGGCCCGGCGCGAATAGTCCTGGCGCTGCATGACGTCGCGGGCCACATCGCTGATGGCGAGGATGGGCTGCACCACGGCGCGCTGCAGCCGCATGGAAAACAGGAAAGCGATGCCCAGCGCGGCCAGGGCGACCACCGCGGCGATGCCGAGATAGGTCAGCACGCGGTCATGCAGCGCGTACTCGGCGCGCAGATAGACGCTGCCGATGGCGCGCCCGTCCTGCACGATGGGCAGGGCGACGGCGATGTCGCGGTCGGCACGGTGCACGCCCTGCTTTTCAGCATGCGCGGGCAGCGGCGCGTCGGCGCCCGCGGCCGTGTAGGAGGCGAAGCGCTCGCCCTGGGCGCCGTAGATGGCGGCGGCACGCACGCGCGGCTGCAGGCGCAGCAGCGCAAGGTTCTCGCTGGCCACCTTGACGTCGTCGAACTCCAGTGCCGGCGCCGTCGAATGGCCGAGCAGCTCGGCCTGGGCCTTGAGATCAGCCACCCAGCCTTCGTGATAGGACTTCAGGTCATAGGCCACCATCGCGCCCAGCGCGACAAGCAACGCGACCAGGGCCGTCAACATCGTGACGCCGAGCAGTCTCCGTTGGAGTGAGAGCCTGAACATCTATGACTTGCCTTCAACCCGACGCGCGACGCCGAGCAGGCGCACGCTGATCTTGAGGCCGCTTTGCGTGGCGGGCGGCAACAGGATGTCAAAACGCACCTTGTCGTCGATGACCACGAAATTGATCATGCCCATTGCGCCGCCGGGGTCAAACTCGGTGACGGTGAGGACTGGCCTCCCTTGTACGGCCGCGAGCAGGTTGGGTGTGTAGGAGACCATGCCGCGCGAAACGAAGAGGGCGTGGACGCCCTCTGGCACTTCGCCGCGCACGAGCCGGCGCACCTCGACGGGCCGCCCGGCCACGGAGGTGGCCGTGGCGGTGCGGCGGAACTCCTCGACGACCGCCTCGCTGGCCAGCACGCCGATGCGAAACGGCTCGCCCACCGGGCCCAGCGACTGCGGTGGCCAGTCGATGTAGTTGCCGAACTTGCAGACGAAGGCGGCCTTGACCTGGTATTCGGCCAGGCCGTCATCGTCGCCCGCACGCGCGCCGCCCGCGATGGCCAACGCCGCGAGCAGCAGCGTTCGGCGGGCGAGGCGGGCGGCCTTCATCAGAAGAAGCGCATGCGCATCTGGAGCATGAGGTTGCGGCCGAACTCGGTGCGGGTTTGGATGGCGGTGAACTCGCCGTGGCTGCCGAACAGGTTCTGGGCCACCAGCGCGAGGTCGACATCGGGACCGATGCGCCGGCCCAGGCGCAGGTCCACGGCCGTGTAGGCCGGCACGTCTGGCGCGCTCAGGGCGCCGACATGGCGCAGCATGAGGTCCAGTTCGGCATCGCTGGGCAGGTTGAAGGCCGCACGCAGCCGCCACAGCTGGCGTGGCATGGCGCCGGCGGCGGCGGCCACGGAGTCGGCGGTGTCGATGCTGCCCGGCTTGAGCTGCAGGCGCGGCCTCAGCAGCGTGACGCCGCCGTGCAGGCGCAGCCAGGACGCAGCCTGCAGGCTGCCCCATGCCTCCAGGCCGCTGACGCGGCCTTTCATGCCGTTGCCGAAATAGACCGACATGCCGCTGGGCGCCAGCTCCTGGGTGCGCAGATGGTCGTAGTTGCCATGAAAGGCCGTGGCCGACAGCGTCAGTGCGGGCAGTGGCTGGCCGCGGTAGCCGAGCTCCAGCACATTGGCCGTCTCGGCGCGAAAGCCCGCGCCGCCGTCGAGGATGAAAGGCGGCTGGGCAGGGATGTAGATGTCGCGATCCAGCCGCGAGGGCGCGCGCACGGTGTGTGCGGCCGAAGCCCACCACAGCTGGCCGGGCGAAGGCTTCCATGCCAGGCGCAGATTGGGCAGGAACTCGTTGCCCGTGTAGTCATTGCGTTCGACACGCGCACCGAGTGTCACGCGCAGGCCCTCGGCAACCGCGACCTCGTCCTGAACAAACAGGCTGGTCCAGGCCTGGTTCAGTCGCTCGGGCAGGAAGGCGAACTCAGGCGCGCCGTGGCCGACGCGGTCCTGCGAGCGGCGATGGTTGGCGCCCAGCACGACGGTGTGGTCAGGCGTGGGCCGCAACGTGTACTGCACTTCGAAGTCGGCGATCTCCAGCGTCTCGTCGAAGGTGGGCGGGTTCACGCGCACGGTGCGGTCCAGATAGCCCTGCACGCTGAGTTCGCCGCCGCCGACCGGCCCATCCCAGCGCGCCAGCAGGTTGGCACCGGAGAGCCGGATGGTGTCCAGCGCGAAGTTCACGCCTGTGACGTCGATGCTGCCCGGCAGCGGCTGGCCGTGATTGCCGCGATAGGCATTGCCCTGCAGTGTGACGCGATCGTTGCCGCGGCCCCAGTCGGCGCGAAAGCCGCCCCTGAGCATGTGGCCCGCATCCTCCACGGGCGTGCCCGCCGCCGTTTCGGTGCGGCCTTGGCTGGTGTGCTTGAGGTAGAGGCGCATGTCGCCGCCGCCGCCCAGCGACCAGCCATGGCGCAGCACCGTGTCGCGCTCGTGGCTGCCCGCCGCCGCCGATACCAGGCTGCCGCGCGTGGCCGAGGCACTGCGCGTGATGATGTTGATGACGCCGTTGACGGCGTTGACGCCCCACAGCGTGCTGCCGGGGCCGCTGCTGACCTCGATGCGATCGATGTCTTCCAGCGCCACGTCCTGCACGTCCCAGAACACGCCGGCAAACAGCGGCGTGTAGACCGAGCGCCCGTCGATAAGGACGAGCAACTTGTTGGCCGAGCCGGCATTGAAGCCGCGTGCACTGATCGCATAGTCGCCGCTCGAGGTTTCGGCGACGTGCAGATTCGGCGCCAGGCGCAGGGCCTCGGGCAGGCGGGTCACGCCAGCGCGGCGGATGTCGTCGGCGGTGATGACAAAGAGTGAGGCCGCCGCATCCCCCAGGCGCTGTTCACGCTTGGCAGTGGAGGTGATGGTGACGCTACCGAGCTCTTCCAGGCTGAGGTCGACCAGAGGGGCCTGGGCCGCCGCGGGCGCCGCCCATAGCGCAGCTGCTGCAATGCAACATGCCCGGCTTTGTGGCTGCCCCATGCACCCCCCCAACGGTGACCCGGTCGCTCGACGATAACGCAGCGACCGGATGGCGGCAACGCGACATCGGCCCGCATGTGGCACCAGACGGCAACCCGTGACAAACGCCTCGTTTCAGGGGCGCTGCGTGCCTGCGCCGGGATTCGGCCACGTCGGGTGAGTGGCAGCGCGCAATGGCGCCAGCATCCGCCTGGCCGCCGGGCCGGGGGGCGCGGCCTGCTCGTCAGCGTGGACTTTTCCTGGGCACGTTCTTCTGCAACTGCCACAGCAGCACACAGACGATCAGCGTCGTGCCGATCAGCACGTTGCCGACCCACGGAAAGTGCTCCAGCCTGCCGTCGGTGCCAATGCTCACGATATGGCCGGACACCAGCGCCGCCAGGCCGCCAGCCAGCTGCTGCAACGCCGCATTGATGGCCGTGAAGGCGCCGCGCTGCTCCGGCGCGGGGATGCCGGTGACGACAACCTGCCAGGGCACCATGCGCGAGAAGATGCCGGCGAAGAGGATGACGTTGACGACGACCAGCGTCGTCAGCGATGACGTGCCCAGCCGCGTGTAGATCGCCACCATGGCGATGGTGATCGCGCTGCCGACGTAGAACACCGGCAGCGGGCCGAGGCGGTCGGTGAGGCGGCCCACCAGCGGCGCGACGAACATCGTGCTGATGCCGGTGACGAGATAGACCATGGGCAGGTGCTGCAGGTCGATGCCGACGTTGTTCACCGAGAAGGCGCTGGCGAAGGGCATGATCATGAAGCCGCCGGTCGTCAGCAGCGCCGTGATGACGAAGGCGTGCACATGGCGGGCCTTGGCGACGGTGTGCCAGAGGTGGGCGAAGGCGCTGCGGTCGCTCTGCAGCTTCAGGTGGGCGTCCACCGGCTTCATGCGCCAGGCGATCAGCAGGCCACCGACCGCTCCGAAAGCCACCAGCGCCATGAAGGGCGCGTGCCAGTCCCAGTGCGTCGCGAGGTAGAGGCCGAAAGGCAGGCCCAGCACCTGGCTGGCCGCAAAGCCGCCCTGCAGCAGGCCCATGACGCGCCCACGCAGTGCCGGCTCGAAGAGGTCGGCGGCGATGGCCATGACGATGGAGCCGATGACACCGCCGAACAGCCCGGTGACGATGCGCGCCATCAGCAGCGACTCGAAGCTGGTGGCCAGGCCGCACCACAGCGTGCCGAGCAGAAACCCGCCGTAGAAGAACAGCAGCAGTTTCTTGCGGTCGAAGCGGTCGGCAAAGCCTGCCGTCAGCAGGCCGGAGATGCCGGCGCTGAAGGCATAGGCCGACACGACCAGGCCGAACTGCTGGGCCGTCATCGACATGGCCGGCATGATCATGGCGCCGAGCGGCGACATGATCATGAAGTCCAGGATGACGGCGAACTGCAGCAGTGTCAGCAGGCCGGTGGCAAAGCGCTGGTAGGGGGTGAAGGCGAGCGGCGGGGCAGTGGCTGGAGCGGTGGCTTCGGGCATGGGCGGCGGCGGTGGCAGGCGCGGGGCCTGATGGGGGGATGTTGGGCGCTGGCGTGCCGCTCGATGGCGGCGTTGGGACTGCCACGCAGTGTGCGCGAGGGCGTGCCCGGACATGGCAGCAGAGACTGGAGCAGGATGAGACGCCGAGCTCGCTGCATAGGAGCCTATTCATATTAAGATAGGCGCCTATGTAAAGTCAAGGACCGTTCATCAGTCCTTTCTGTGCGTCCATGCCCGAGCCTCGAGAACCCCAACCGCCGCTGAAGCTGATCGGCCATGTCCACCGCGGCTTCCAGCGCATGGCCGACCAATTGCTGCGCGAGCAGGGCTTTGCGCTGGGCCAGCTGCCGGTGCTGATGGCGCTGAAGGACGGCAAGCCGCGCTCCCAGGCGGAGCTGGCGCGCCTGGCCCATGTGGAGCAACCCAGCATGGCCCAGCTGCTGGCGCGCATGGAAAGAGACGGCCTCGTCGAGCGAGTGCCCGACCCCGAGGACGGCCGCAGCCGCCTCATCTCGCTGACGACCGCCTGCCGCGAGCGCATGCCCAAGGCGCGCGGCGTCATGCAGGCGTTGAGCGCGGAGGCGCTGCAGGGCTTCAGCGCCGAGGAGGTGGCGGTGCTCGGCGGGCTGCTGAGCCGCCTGGCGGACAGCGTCGATGCGATGCTGGAGCGTCGCCTGGGGGACTGAGGCGGGCCTGGCGCGCCGTCCTACACGGCGTCGCGCCGCAGGCTCACGCGGGTGCGGAGGTGGCCGCGCGAGAGTGAAGCATCCCGATTTGCGGAGATGCAATCATGGACACGATGATGGACAGCCCGCCCCGGCTGGAAACAGCACCTTCGCAGGCTGCGGATGTGCTGATCTGCGTGGTCGGTACGGCCGATGTGATGCAGGCTTGCGAGGCCGATCTGGCGGTGCTGGCGGCAAACAGCAGCGTGCATCGCCTGGACTGGCGTCTGGACGACGAGTTCGGCGAGCCGCCCGTCGAGGCGGATTGGGCCGACGGCCTTATCGTGCTGAATTCCGACGCCTGGGCCGCACCAACCGGCTGCGCCAAGTTGCAAGCCCTGCTGAAAATGGCCTGGCGCTGCGGCCGCACCGTGGCGCTATGCGGCGACGCGATGAATTCGCTGAGCACACTGGGCTTTGCGGCCGATGTGCCCGCCGAGGCCGAAGGCCTCTTCCTCTGCCCCCAGGGGCCTTGCAGCGAGACGCTGCGCGAGTTCCTCGACGCCATCCAGGAACAGCCCCATCGCGGCCGTTGAGCGCCTGGCCGTCGATTGATCCTTGCTCCGAGCCTGTCAGCTTGTGGCAGGCCTGTCGGAACTGCACCAAAAAGCGTGGCCCGCGTCGCGCTTCTTCTCGAAGCTGAACGCGGGCCACGCGCAGGGACGAACCGAGTCGCTATCTGCGCATCAGCCCCACCACCAGGCTGATGATGGCCAGGATGATGAAGCCATAGAACAGCAGCTGGGCAATGCCTGCGGCGCTGGCGGCGATGCCACCAAAGCCGAATAGGGCCGCCACGAGGGCGACAACAAAGAAGATGATCGCGTAACGCAGCATGAGGTTTCTCCTTGGACTGTTGGCATCGCTAATCTAGGGCTGGCGCTGGTGCTGGGGTGCCGGCCCCCGCCGCGCTGCCGGGTAGGAAGCCGCCGACGCGGTTACAGCCGGCTTGGCGCTCGCATCCGCACGTGGCGCCGCAGCCGGGCCATCGCAGCTCACGGGTGGCAGGTCCTCCCCGGGATCGACGAAGGCCAACAGGGCGGCCGGCGGCGCCAGCGCCCCCAGGGCGATGGCGGCAATGGCCTTGCCGCCCAGGGCCTTGCCCTCCAGGGCGATGCGCGGGTCGCCCAAAGTGCCCTGCACGCGCACCGGTGAACGCAGCGTCAGCAACGAGAAGTCCTTGGGCCTGGCGACCACCCGCAGGTCCAGCGTCTCGTCGGCCAGGCTGATACGGCCGTCGATGTCGATGCGGCTGTCGCGGTTGTCCACCACCGCCGAGCGTGGCCTCAGCACACCCGCCTTGAAATTGCCGTCCAGGCGGGCGCAATTCAGCGCCAGGTTCTTGTCGCCGCGCAGCAGGATGCCCAGGCCTTGAGCCAGGTCCAGCCCGGTGGCTTCGGTCAGCAGATGGGAAATGCTGCCCTTGTCGAGCTGCAGGCGAATAGGGCCGTTCAGGCTGGCCAGCAATGCGGCCGTGCTGCCCCCGTGGCCCTGCACGTCGATGTCGGCGCGCATGCGGCCGGTCACGGGGTGTTCACTCAGGCTCTTGGCCTGGAACTTGAACCACTGCTCGATGGCCATGCCGCGTACGTCGGCATGCACCTGCCACAGCGGCGGGCTGGGGCGCGTGTCCAGCCGCAGCCGGCCGGCCAGCTCGCCGCCGGCCACGCCGGCATTGAAGTTCTCCAGCGTCAGCACGCCGCCTTCCAGCACCACGCTGGTATTCACCGGTGCCAGCGGCGCAAGCTTGGCGCTGCCGAGGTCGAGCTGGGTCAGCGCGACGGCGACGCGCGCGTCCATCGTGCTCAGCGACGGCAGGTCCAGCGGCCGGTCGGGCAGCACGCGGCCCGGGCGGCTGGGTGGCGCATCCGCGCCGACGGCTGGGCCTAAGTCGGCCAGGCGCAGCGGGCCGCCACGCAGCATGCCGCTGAGCATGGGGCGCCGTGTTGACTTCTCGCGGGTGTCGAAGCTGAAATCGCCGGCCAGTTGGCTCTTGCCGATGCGGGCACGGGCACCGCCCAGCTGCCAGACGCCCGAGGCATGCTGCAGCCGCCCGCTGAGCTCCAGCGGCGGCGTGCTGGGCAGGGTGATGCCGAAAGGGCGGCCGACGTCGGCCAGCGAGTTGCCGCGCACCTGCAGCTGGCCGTCCAGCGCGCGGGCGTCGAGCAGCGATGCGGCCGTGCCGGCGAAAGCGATGCGGCCGTCACGCTGGGTCAGTTCGGCACGCAGCTGCACCGGCGGCAGGCCGGTGTCGGCGGGCGCGAGCAGGGCCAGCCCGGCGCCGGCTTCGGCCTTCAGCGCGAGTTGCTGGCCGCGCAACTTGCCCTTCAAGTCGGCCGTCCACTTGCCGTCGGCCTGGGTCGCGAAGCGGGCGTCGCCGACCAGCAGCAGCGGCGCATCGTCCAGCTGGGCGCTGCCGTGGCGGACGACGAGGTGGTCGATCTGCGGCAGCTCGGCCGGCTCATCGCGGGCGCCCGAGGGTTGCACCGGCCAGGCCGTGCGGCCGGCGGCGTCACGCTGCCAGTTCAGGGACAAGGACTCGGCCTGTACCAGGCGCAGCCGCAGCGGTGCGCCGCGGCGCCAGGCCCAGATGTCACTCCATTGCCAGTTCAGCAGTACGTCCTTGGCGTCGGCCAGGGGCTCGCCGCGAGTGCCGTTGACGCGCAGCCGGGGGGCCTCGAGCCGAGGTTTCCACAATAGGTGCAGCCGAGCACCGGCGTCCATGTCCAGGCCGCGCTCGGCCTGGGCGGCCAGCCGGGGCGCGAGGCCAGGCCAGCCGGCCAGATCCATGCCCACGACGGCAATGACGACCAGCACGACGGCGCCGGCAATGGTGACGGCGACTTTCATGAAGGCCATGCTCGCGGCCGGTTGCCGGGACCGGCGTGGGACGGGGGGCCCCATGCCTGTAGGACGCTGGCTGACACACGCGCCTGTCGGTTCGGTCCGACAGGCGATCGGCGCCTGGGCCGAAATCGGGTGCGGCCAGAGGCGTCCAAAGTATGAAAACCGGCCTGATGGCCTCGCACCGGAAAGGACGCCCCAATGAAACAGCACACCACTGCCCGCCTGCCCCTGCTGGCCACTCTCGCCCTGGCCGCTGCGCTTGGCGCCTGCAGCCGCCAGCCCGACGATGAACTGAGCGCCGGCCAGCGCGCGGACAACGCCGTGGCCGATGCCAAGCGCGAAGGCAGCGAAGTCCTGGCCGACGCCCGCATGTCGGCGCGCGAGGCCGCGGATGCGACAGCCCGCGTTTCTTCAGACATGAACATCACGGCCAAGGTCAATGCCGCGCTGGCCGTGGATGACCAGCTGAAGGCCACGCAGATCAATGTCGACACCCGTGACGGGCAGGTGACGCTGTCCGGTCAGGCGCCCGACCCGAGGTCGCGCGAGCGCGCTACGACGCTGGCCGCGGCCATCGACGGGGTGAAGCAGGTCAACAACCAGCTGGTGGTCACCCGCAACGGCTGACCCTGCAACTCGCCAAAGCAAAGGCGCCCCGCGAGGGCGCCTTTGCTTTGGCCGCGTCGGCATGCCGTCCGACAGTCCACCGCCGGCCGTAACGATAGCCTTGTCTAGACAACTGCAATCGCTTACTCATGGCCGCCCCTGTTTCTGCATTGAAACGCTTCATGACCGTGGCCAAACCCTATTGGGTGGGCGACCGGCGCGTCTGGGCCTGGGCCTTTCTGGTCGGGCTCATCGTGCTGATGCTGGCCGAGACGCAGTTCGCCGTGTTGCTGAACAACCAGACCGGCGAGCTGACCTCGGCACTGGCGGCGCGCGACGAGCCGCGCTTCTGGGCCGCGGTGCGCGCCATGCTGTGGATCATGGCCTTCGCGGTGCCTATCTTTGCCATCTACTACTACGCCCGCGACGCCTATGCCAACGACTGGCGGCGCTGGCTGACCCACCGCTTCCTGGACGGCTATCTGCGCGAGCGCCGTTACTTTCACATCGCCGGCGACGAGATCGACAACCCGGACCAGCGCATCGCCGACGACATCAACACCTTCACCAGCCGGTCGCTGCACTTCCTGCTCATCCTGCTGGGCTCGCTGATGCAACTGGTGGCCTTCAGTGCCGTGCTGTGGTCGCTGTCGCATTCGTTGGTGGGCTTTCTCGTCGTCTACGCAGTGGCCGGCACCCTGCTGTCTCTCGGCCTGTTCGGGCGGCCGCTGATCCGGCTCAACTACTGGCAGCTCAAGCGCGAGGCGGACTTCCGCTTCCGGCTGATGCGCGTGCGCGAGAACGCCGAGTCCATCGCCTTCTATGGCGGCGAAGACCAGGAGCGCCACCAGCTGCAGCAGCGCCTGCGCGCCACGCTGCTGAACACACGCAAGCTGATCCGCGCGCAGTTCGGGCTCAACCTTTTCCAGCGGGCCTTCAGCCAGCTGAGCCTGCTGGTGCCCAGCGTCGTGCTGGCCGCCGACGTGCTTGGCGGGCGACTCGAGGTGGGCCAGGCAGTGCAGGCCGGCGGCGCCTTTGCGGCGGTGCTGGGGGCGGTGTCCCTCATCATCGACAACTTCGAAAGCCTCTCGCGCTTCGTGGCCGGCATCGACCGCCTGCATGTGATGACCGAAGTGCTGGATGCGGCACTGCCCGAGGCCGGCATCGACCGCCAGGAAGGCCGCGAGCTGAACATCAAGGACCTCACCGTGCACGCGCCGGGCAGTGACCGGGTGCTGGTCGAAAAGCTCTCCCTGCACGTGCCGGAAGGCGGCTCACTGTTGATCACCGGTGCCAGTGGCTGTGGCAAGAGCTCGCTGCTGCGCGCCATCGCCGGCCTGTGGACCCAGGGCAGCGGCCAGGTACTGCACCCGCCGCGCGAGGATGTCTTTTTCCTGCCGCAGCGGCCCTATCTGCAGGTGGGCACGCTGCGCAGCCAGCTCATCTACCCCAGCACGCAAAGCAAGCTCGACGATGAAGCGCTGCTGAAGGTGTTGGACGAGGTGCAGCTGCGCCACCTCGCCGAAGGCGACAGCGGCCTGGACCGCAGCGAGGACTGGGAAAAGCTGCTCAGCGGCGGCGAGCAGCAGCGCCTGGCATTCGCGCGCCTGCTGGTGCATGCGCCGCGCCTGGCCATCCTGGATGAGGCCACCAGCGCGCTGGATGATGCCAACCAGAAGCGGCTGTACCAGCGGCTGGCCGAACGCGGCACCACCCTGATCAGCATCGCCCACCGCGCCGCCGTGGCGGGCTTTCACCGCCATGTGCTGAAGCTGACCGGTGGGGGGCGCTGGACGCTGGCGAAGACGCCGCGCCGGCCAGCTGACAAGCCGGACAAGTGAGGGTTCGCGCAAGGGTCGAGTAGGAAATCGTCGCTACGATCCGCGCACTTTCCTGCTGCTAGCCTGCGCGCCTCCCCGATGGACCTGACGATTGCCGCGATCCTGGGCCTGGATGGCCTGACCAACGGCGCGATCTACGCGCTGGTCGCCCTTGCCCTGGTGCTGGTGTTCTCGGTCACCCGCGTCATCTTCATTCCCCAGGGCGAGTTCGTCGCCTTCGGCGCGCTGACGCTGGCCGCCCTGCAGATGGGCAAGGTGCCGGGCACGGTCTGGCTGCTGCTGATGATGGCCATTGCGGTCGCGGTGCTGGACGTGATTCAGGGTCTGCGTGAACGCTGGCCGATGGCGCGCTTCAAGTCCCGCCTCATCATGCCGCTGGGCCTGCCCGTCGCCATTGCTGTGGCGACGCCGTCGATCGTCCAGCGCCAGCCCGCGCTGTGGATGCAAGTGCTGCTGACGCTGGCCATCGTCACCGCCATGGGCCCGCTGCTCTACCGCCTGGCCTACCGCGCGCTGTCCGGCGCCAGTGTGCTGACGCTGCTCATCGTGTCCGTCGGCGTGCACTTCGCGCTGACCGGCGTCGGCCTGGTCTTCTTCGGTGCCGAGGGCTATCGCACACCGGCCTTCTGGGAAGCGCGTTACGACGTCGGGCCGCTGAGCTTCACGGGCCAGACGCTGATCATCTTCGGCGCCTCCATCGCGCTGCTCGTGGCGATGTTCTTCTTCTTCGAGCGCACGCTGATGGGCAAGGCCTTGCGCGCCACCTCGATCAACCGCACCGGTGCGCGGCTGATGGGCATCTCGGGCGATGCGGCCGGCTCGCTGAGCTTCACGATGGCGGCCTTCATCGGCGCGCTGTCGGGCCTGCTGATCTCGCCGTCGACGACCATCTATTACGACACCGGCTTCCTGATCGGCCTGAAGGGCTTCGTCGCCGCGGTGTTCGGTGGCTTGGCCAGCTTCCCGATGGCGCTGGCCGGCGCGATCGGCGTCGGCCTTATCGAGAGCTTCGGCTCCTTCTGGGCCAGCGCCTTCAAGGAGGTCATCGTTTTCACGGTGATCCTGCCCATCCTCCTCTGGCGGTCCTTCGTGGATCCGCACCACGAGGAGCATTGACGCGATGAACCGCACGCATCTCGCCATCGCTGCCGCCATCGCTGTCCTGGTCCTGCCCTTTGTCCCGGTGCCGGACTTCTGGATCACGCAGCTCAACTACATCGGCCTCTTTTCGCTGGTCGTGCTGGGCCTGGTGCTGCTGACCGGCGTGGGCGGCCTGACCTCGTTTGGCCAGGCCGCGTTTGCCGGTGTCGGTGCCTACGCAACCGGCTATCTTTGCAACGCGCTGGGCATGTCGCCCTGGCTGGGGCTGGTGGCGGGCCTCGCGATCACGCTGGTGCTGGCCCTGGTGATCGGCGCGCTGACGCTGCGCATGTCGGGCCACTACCTGCCGCTGGCCACCATCTGCTGGTGCCTGGCGCTCTATTTCCTCGTCGGAAACCTCGAGCCTCTCGGCAAATACGACGGTCTGCTGGGCCTGCCGGCCATCACGCTTGGTGACTTCAGCTTCCAGAGCGAGCGCCGCATCTATCTGCTGATCTGGCTGGCGGCCCTGCTCGCCGCTTTGGGCGTCACGCGGCTGCTGGATTCGCGGCCAGGCCGCATCATGCGAGCGCTCAACACCAACCGCGGCGGCGGCTCGACGATGCCCGAGGCCATGGGCGCGTCGACCTTCCGCTACAAGCTCATCATGTTCGTCATCGCGGCGCTGCTGGCCTCGGTGTCGGGCTGGCTGTATGCCCACATGCAGCGCAGCGTGAACCCCTCGCCCTTCGGCATCAAGTTCGGCATCGAATACCTCTTCATGGCCGTGCTCGGTGGCATCGGCACGGTCGGCGGCGCCTTCACGGGGGCGGCGCTGGTGAAACTGGCGGAGGACCAGCTCAAGGTCGTGCTGCCGCTGGTGTTCGGCGGCTCGGGCAATTACGAGATCATCGTCTTCGGCGTCGTGTTGGTGCTGGTGCTGCGCTTTGCGCCGGATGGCCTGTGGCCGCTGATTGCACGCTGGCTGCCGGCGGGCCGTGCGAAGGCGGTGGACGAATCGGTGCCGGCCTTGAGTGCACGCAGCCACCCCGAGCGCGGCGCGGCCCTGCTGGACGTGCGCAAGATCCGCAAGCAGTTCGGTGGCCTGGTCGCCGTCAACGACATCAGCTTTGCGATCCGCGCCGGCGACATCGTCGGCCTCATCGGCCCCAATGGCGCCGGCAAGAGCACGACCTTCAACCTCGTCTCAGGCGTGCTGCCGCTCACCAGCGGCGAGGTCGAGCTGCTCGGTCAACGCATGGACGGCCGCGAGAGCCGCGACATCGCCCGCGCCGGCTTGAGCCGCACCTTCCAGCATGTGAAGCTGGTGCCCGACATGACGGTGCTGGAGAACGTCGCGCTGGGCACCTATCTGCGCACCAAGAGTGGCACCCTGCGCGCGATGCTGGGCCTGAATGCGGCCGAAGAGGCTCAGGCCCGCGCCGAGGCCATGCGCCAGCTGCGCCGCATCGGCTTGGGCGACCAAGCCCATGAGCTGGCCGGCAACTTGGCGCTGGGGCCGCAGCGCCTCGTCGAGATCGCCCGCGCGCTGGCCAGCGACCCGTCGCTGCTGCTGCTGGACGAACCCGCCGCCGGCCTGCGCCACAAGGAGAAGGAAGCGCTCGCCGAAGTGCTGCGGCAGCTGAAGGGCGAGGGCCTGTCGCTGCTGCTCGTGGAGCACGACATGGACTTCGTCATGAGGCTGACCGACCGCATCGTCGTCATGGAGTTCGGTCGCTGGCTGATGGAGGGCACGCCAGCTGAAGTGCAGGCCAGCCCGGCGGTGCGTGCGGCCTACCTGGGAGCGGACGAATGAGCGCCTTGCTGGAGGTCGTCGACCTGCACGCCGGCTATGGGCGTGCCGAGGTGTTGCATGGCCTGAGCTTCACCGCGGCGGAGAAGAGCGTCGTCACCGTCATCGGCCCCAACGGCGCCGGCAAGTCCACGCTGCTGGGCGCGCTGATGGGCCTGATCCCGTCGCGCAGCAGCAGGCTGCGCTTTGCGGGCGAAGACATCGCCAAGCTGACGCTGGAAGAGCGCGTGCTCGCCGGTCTGGCCCTGGTGCCCGAGAAGCGCGAGCTGTTCGGCACCATGACCGTCGAGGACAACCTGCTGCTAGGCGGCTGGCGGCCCAAGAAGCTCGGCGACAAGCGCTGGCGCGACGGCATGGACAGCGTCTACACGCGCTTCCCGCGCCTGAAGGAGCGCCGCGCGCAAGCGGCTGGCACCTTGTCCGGCGGCGAACGCCAGATGCTGGCCCTGGGCCGCGCGCTGATGGGCCAGCCCAAACTGTTGATGCTGGACGAACCCAGCCTGGGCCTGGCGCCGCTCATCGTGCGCGAGATCTTCACCATCGTCGACGACCTGCGCGCCAGTGGCGTCAGCATCCTGCTCGTCGAACAGAACGCGCGTGCGGCGCTGCGAGTGGCCGATCACGGGCATGTGCTGGAGACGGGGGAGTTCGGGCTCAGTGGACCGGCGGATCAGCTGGCGGCTGATCCGAGGGTCATTGAGACGTATCTGGGCGCGGGGCGCAAGGACTGAGGTGCACACGGAGCTCTATTCAGCGATCAATCACATCATCGAGCACGGCCCAAATCCAGCCGAGTTCCTGGTGACGCGTGCGCCTAAGGAGCTTGCAGTCGACAGAGTGGACCGATTGCTGGAGGCGTGGGCGCTAGCCTATGCGCACCAACTTCGTCCGCCGGAGGGACGTAACCCTGTTCAGTTCCATAGCAGGGATGAGGGGCTGCGAGAGCTGGTTGACCGACTTGAGCGCGACATCGTTTTCCGTTGGCCGGGATTTGATTCGGACGAAGCTAATCAAGTTGCACGATGCGTCTTCGAACAACTGGCTGTGGTCGACGCGGCAGTCATCACCTTTCCGATTCGGGACTGGACATTTTCCGAAGTGGTTCTCCTTCGTGGTGAAGAGAATGCGCTGGTGCTTGCCTTCCTCGGAGAGGACTGACGCGTAACCATCGCAACGTTCCGCCCACTAAGGCCTGACCAACATCGTCGGCGCGATGCCGAACATGCGCCGACACGTCCGGCTGAGATGGGCCGAATCCGCAAATCCCCAGGCCTGCGCTGCTTCCGTCCACGACACCCCACCCATGGCCGCACCAACGGCGGCTTCGACGCGGGCCCAGAGCAGATAGGCCCGCAGCGACATGCCGGTCTGCGCGACAAACAGGTGGCGGAAGCGGCTGGGTGACAGATGCGCCGCGGCGGCGGCCTGAGCGAGCGTCACCGGCTCGCTCAGGCGCTCGCGCATGAATTCGATGGCGCGGCTGATGCGCGGGTCCACGCTGAATGCAGGCAGTGCCTGGCCGCACAGCGTGTCGACGAGGCGGTGGCTGATGGCGATGAGGGCCTCGTCCGGCGCTTCGCTGGCGAAGCCGTCGCGCAAGGCAGCGAGCAGGGGCTGAATCGTCTCGCTGGGCAGGTCGACGATGGGCGCTGCGTCGTGCAGCTGCAGCAGGGCGCGGCCTTGCGTGGTCTCTGGTTCCACAAAGATCTGTGCCACCGTCTCGCCGCCGCCATCGAACTGGTGGCGCTGGTGGGGGTGAACCATGGCGACGGCGTGGTCCCGCCACGGCGTTTCGGCGCCGCACAGGCGCAGCCGCCCCGTGAGCGCCATCGAGACCTGGATGGCGTGATGGGCATGGGCCTGCGCGTGGCCCGTGGCACGGCCTATCCACAGGCTGCCGCCGCTCCACAGCAGCACACGGCCGATGCCGACGATGGGCTTGGCCGACGGCATCAACGCCTCCCGCTGCGCCAGCGCAGATCAGCCGTTTTGTTCAAGCCGGCAGGGCCCGCAATGAACAGAATTCTTTTCACGGACAAACCGGTCCGCATCTTTGTCACTTCACGGAGCTATCCATGCAAAACACCACCACCCCCGCCTGCAATTGCGCCAACTGCCCCGGCGCCTCCTGCACCTGCGGTTGCCAGTCGCTTGCGACCCAACTGGCCGCCGCGGCAGCCACTGCCGGCTGCGCCTGCGGACCGAACTGCGCGTGCCAACCCGTCTGCCGTTGCGCCTGAGACACACCGTGCGGCACAGGCTAACACCCGCGCCGCACGGTCGCGGCGCCTACTGCGCCGTGAACCCCCCATCCACCGCCAGCGACTGCCCCGTCAGATAGCGCGCCTTGTCGCTTGCCAGGAAGACGATGGTCTGCGCGATCTCGTCCACCGTGCCGGCGCGCTTGGCCGGGATGGCGGCGAGCAGGCCGGCCTTGGCGTCTTCGCTGCGGCCGAGGAAGCGTTCCATCATGTCGGTCTGGACAGGTCCCGGCGCGACGGCGTTGACGCGCACGCCGGCGGCGGCGCCTTCGAGCGCGGCGCTCTTGGTCAGGCCTTCGACCGCATGCTTGCTGGCCACATAGACCGACGCGCCCGCAAAGCCGATCAGCCCGGCCACCGACGACAGGTTGACGATGGCGCCGCTGCCCTGGGCCAGCATGGCGCGCATCTCGTGCTTCAGCGAGAACAGCATGCCGCGCACATTGGTGTCGAAGATGGCGTCGTAGTTCTCGGTGCTCTGCTCGGCGATCGGGCCGTTGCTGCCCTCGGTGCCGGCGTTGTTGACGGCCACGTCCAGGCGGCCGAAGCGCTCGACCGTCTGCTCGACGAGCGAGCGCACCTCGGCCTCGTGGCGCACGTCGGCGCGGATGAAGGTGGCGTCTGCGGCGCCTTGCGTTTTCAGTTCGGCGGCCAGAGCCTGGCCTTCGGGTTCGCGGCGACCGCTGACGACGACGACTGAGCCTTCCTTGGCAAAGGCGAGGGCGGTGGCGCGGCCAATGCCGGTCAGGGCGCCGGTGATGAGGACGATGCGAGACGAGGTCATGGAAATGACTCCAGTGGTTGAGTGAACTCACTGTGATTGCTGCCTCCTCAATGCAGAAGCCGGCCGGTTTGCCTAAGATTTATTCCAATCAAGACTGAAACAAGCAGGCATGGACCGATTGCAGTCAATGCAGACCCTGGTGCGGGTCGTCGAGCTGGGCAGCTTCTCGGCGGCGGCACGCGAACTGGGCAGCACGCAGAGCGCCGTCAGCAAGCAGGTGGCGGCGCTGGAGAAGGCACTGGGCGCGCAGCTGCTGGCCCGCAGCACGCGGGCGCTGAAGCTCACCGAGGCGGGTGAGCGCTATGTGGAGCAGGCGCGGCGGCTGGTGGCCGAGATCGCCGAGGCCGAGAGCGAGTTGCGCGCGGGCGAGCACCGGTTGCAGGGTTGGCTGCGCGTCGCGACGTCGGTCAGCTTCGGCCGGCTCAAGCTGCTGCCGCTGGTGCGCAGCTTCCTGGCTGCACACCCTGGCGTGAGGATCGACCTGCGCGTCAGCGACGGCTTTGTCGACCTCATCGAGCAGGGCATCGACGTGTCGGTGCGCATCGGCGAGCAGCCGGACTCCAGCCTTGTCGCGCGCCGCATCGGCACGACGCGGCGCTTGGTCGTCGCGCGGCGCGGCTACTTCGAGGGGCGGGGTGATCCGCCGCGCGAGCCGGCGGATCTGTTGGCTCACAACTGCCTGGTCTACAGCGAACTGCGCTCGCGTGACGCCTGGACGCTGGCGGCCGGCCCGGGCGCCAGCGCCGCGCCGGGCAGCCTTGTCACGGTGCAGGTGGGCGGCAATCTGCAAACCAACAATGGCGAGGTCATTCGCGAGGCGGTGCTGAGCGGCATGGGCCTGGCCCTCGGGCCGACCTGGCTGTTCGAGGCCGAGCTGGCCAGCGGCGAGGTGGAGCCTGCATTGCCGCATTGGCCAGGCCGCGATATTCCCATTCAGCTCGTCAGCCCGCCGCAGCGGCGCAACTCAGCCAAGGTCAGGGCTTTTGGCGATCACCTGGCGGCCGGGCTGGCCTGAGAGATGCGCTGCCAGGCGAGCAGCAGGTTGTTGGCCGGCATGTCCAGCCGTTCGCGCAGTTGCAGACCCGCGGCCGCGGCTTGCTCCGCGACATCGTTCAACCGGCGGATGCCCCATGCTGGATTGCGCTCGCGCAGGTCGGCATCGAAGGCGAGATTGCTCGGCGCCGTGGCCTCGCCGTCGACGAGGTAGGGGCCGTAGGTGATCAGCAACCCGTCGGGCGCGAGATGCCGCGCGGCGCCCTGCATCAGCCCGGCCGTGCTGGCCCAGGGCGCGATGTGGATCATGTTGGCGCAGTAGATCGCGTCGACCTGCGCCGGCACGCCCGCCCAGTCGGCGTCGAGCACGTTCAGCGTGATGGGCGGGCGCACGCGGGCCAGGCCTTCGCACCAGGCGGCAATCGATGGCAGCGAGGCCGCATCGAAGTCGCTGGGCTGCCATTGCCAACCCGGCAACCCTTCGCTGAGAAAAGCCGCATGCTGGCCCGTGCCGCTGGCGATTTCCAGCAGCAGGCCTCCTGACGGTCGATGCGGCAACAGGCGCTGCAGGGCCGCGAGGATGGGCGGGCCGTTGCGTTCGGCGGCGGGGCTGTGGCGGCGAGGGTTGTCCATGGCGGCATCTTGCCTTGCCGCCGCTAACCTCGCCCCTCATGGCCTATCTGCACCGCGATGCCATCGCCGACGACCTGCCGCGCATCGTCGACATCTACAACTTCGCCGTCGCGACGCGCACCTGCAGTTGCGACCTCGAACCGACGACCGTGGCCAAACGCCGCCCGTCTTTCGACCAGCACACGCCCGACCACCGGCCGCTGTGGGTGGCCGAGGACAGCGACAGGCCCGGCCGGGGCGCCATCGGCTATCTCGGCTTCTTCCACTTTATGAACGAGAGGCCGGGCTACTTCATCACGGCCGACCTGGCCATCTACCTGCACCCCACCTACCAGGCCAGGGGCCTGGGCAGCTATCTGTTGGCACAGGCCATTGCCAGTTCGCCCGCGCTGGGCATCGAGACGCTGACGGCGACGATCTTTGCGTCCAACGTTGGCAGCCTGCGCCTGTTCGAGAAGCATGGCTTCGAGCGCTGGGGCTTCATGCCGCGGGTGGCGCGGCTGGAGGGCGTGGAGAAGGACCTGGTGCTGGTGGGGCGACGGCTGAGCTGACGGCGACTCCCATCGGCCGCGGAAAGAATGACTTGCGGCGCGCGCCGTTTCGCCAGGGCGCGGCGCTGGGCACAGTGGTCCCGTCTTCAACGGAGCCTTCCATGACCCTCAAGCTGTACCGCCACGCGCTGTCTGGCCACGCCCACCGCGCCGAGCTCGCACTGTCCCTGCTGGGCCTGCCGCATGAACTCGTCGACATTGACTTCGCCACCCGCGCACACAAGACGCCCGAGTTCCTCGCCCGCCATCCCTTCGGCCAGTTGCCGCTGCTGGATGACGACGGCCATTGCGTCTGGGACAGCACGGCCATCCTGGTCTACCTGGCCAGCAAGTACGACCCGGCGGGCCGCTGGCTGCCGGCCGACGCCGCCGGTCGCGCGGCGGTGCAGGCCTGGCTGTCGGTGGCCTCGGGCCTGATCGCCTTCGGCCCCGCGGCGGCCCGCCTCGTCACCGTGTTCGGCGCACGCTTCGATGCTGACGAGGTGATCAACCGGGCTCACACCTTGTTCAAGGTCATGGAAGGCGAGCTGGCTCGTCGCTCCTTCCTCGTCGGCGGCCACGCCACGCTGGCCGACATCGCCGGCTACAGCTATATCGTCAACGCGCCCGAGGGCAATGTGGACCTGGCGCCTTATCCGGCGCTGCGTGCCTGGCTCGCGCGCATCGAGGCGTTGCCGGGCTTTGTGCCGTTCAAGACCACGCCGGCCGGCCTGCGGGCCGCCTGAAATGAAGCCCCTCGCCCGGTCCCATCCCGCTGAACGCGGCTGTGCCCGGCCGGTCCCCCGAGGGGACGGCGATGCTCCCGGCATCGAGCCGCGAGCACATCGCCAGGGCGGGCCGGCTAGGGAGCGGCCCGGCGCTCGGCCCGCAAATACGAAAGGCCACTGAAAATGGATCAACCCTTCCACGCCGGCGAGGTCGCCGTGCAGTCTCGCGTCGGCGTCGCCGAGCGCATGGCCGAGGTCGGTCGCCGCGTCGTGCGCGACCACATGCCCGAGCAGCACCAGCGCTTCTACGAGCAGCTGCCGCTGATGCTGGCCGGCAGTGTGGACCCGACCGGTCGGCCCTGGGCCACGGTGCTGGTGGGGCCGCCGGGTTTCGTGCAGGCGCCGGATGCCTGGCATCTGACCTTCGCGGCCACGCCCATCCCGGGTGATCCGGCCGCGGCCGGCATGACACCGGGCGCGCGGCTCGGCTTGCTGGGCATCGAGCTGCACACGCGGCGGCGCAACCGCGTCAACGGCAGGCTGCTGGCGGTCGAGCCCTCAGGGTTGCGGCTGCAGGTGGAGCAGACGGTAGGCAACTGCCCGCAGTACATCCAGGGCCGCGAGGTTGAATGGGTGCGCGATGCGGCGGACACGCGGCCGCGCGTCATCGAGCGCGTGTCGCAACTGGACGGCGACGCGGCCTGGCTGATCGCCGCCGCCGATACCTTGTTCGTCGCCACGCATGCGGGCGCTGCAGGGGCGGATGTGTCGCACCGCGGCGGTCCCGCCGGCTTCGTCACGCAAGAGGACGCACGCACGTTGCTGGTGCCGGACTACTCCGGCAACCGCATGTTCATGACGCTGGGCAATCTGCAACTCGACGGACGCGCGGGCCTGCTCTTCATTGACTTCGAGCGCGGCGATCTGTTGAGCCTGACGGGTCGCGCCGAGATCGTCTGGGACGGGCCGGAACGGGCCGCGCTCGACGACAAGGCCGAGCGCGCCTGGCGCTTCCACCTGGATGAGGGCTGGTGGCTGCGTGATGCGCTGCCGCTGCGCTGGCGGTTCCGCGACTGGGCACCGCAGAACGTTTAGCGCAGGGCGGGATTCGCGCGCAGGCTGTCCACCGCCAGGTCGACAAAGGCACGCACTTTCTGTGTCATGTGCCGGCCCTCGTGATGCACGATGTGGACGGGGATGGTCGGCGGCTCGAAATCCTCGAGCAAGGGCAGCAACTCGCCCCGGGCCAGCGCGTCGGCGGCCTGGTAGCTGAGCAGGCGCACGATGCCCAGGCCGGCCAGCGCGAAGGAGCGGGCGGCATCATTGGTTGTCGTGCGCAAGCGGGGGCGGATGCGCTGCACCAGCGGTCGACCCGCTTCGGCAAAGCGCCATTCAGGGTAGGGCGCTACCTGGGTGGGCTGGATCAGCGTGTGTCCCGACAGCCCATCGGGGCGCTGCGGCCGGCCATGCGTGGCCAGATAGCCGGGCGACGCCAGCAGCATGCGCCGCACCTGGCCAACGCCGATAGCGCGCAGGGAGGAGTCCGGCAGCTCGCCGATGCGCACGGCCACGTCCAGGCCCTCGTCGACGAGGTTGACGACGCGGTCGACGAAGACGCATTGCGCGTCGACGTCCGGGTAGCGCTGCAGATAGTCGGTGACGATGGGCGTGACGTGCAAGTTGCCGAACAGCACCGGCGCCGTGACGCTGAGCAGGCCCTTGAGCTGGCTGCGGCTGCCGCTGGTGGCGGCCTCGGAGTCGCCCACGTCGGCGAGGATGCGCCGGCAGTCCTCGGCATAGCGGGCGCCGGCCTCGGTGACGCGCACGGCGCGGGTGGTGCGCGTCAGCAGGCGCACGCCCAGGCGCTCTTCCAGTTCGGCCACAGCGCGCGTGACGACTGGGGCCGACAGGTCCAGCTTGCGCGCCGCGCTCGCGAAGCCGCCGCTGTCGACAACGGCGACGAAGACTTCCATGGCCTGCAAGCGGTCCATGCGTTCAGGCGAGTCTGCCGGCCTGGAAGTCGCGCACGGCCTGCACGAGCTCCGCCTCGGTGTTCATGACAAAGGGGCCGTACTGCGCAATGGGCTCGCCCAGCGGCTTGCCGGCAATCAGCAGCGCGCGGGTCGGCTGGTCGCCAGCTTGCAGGCGTACGCCGTCGCTGCCGGGCGTGTTGGCGAGGATGGCCATGCGGCCCGAGGGCACCTGGCAGCCGGTCTCGAACTTCAGCCCGCCTTCGTAGACATAGACGAATGCATTGAACTCGGGCGGCAGCAATTGCTCGAAGCGGGCGCCGGGCGCGAAGTGCAGGTCGAGGTATAGCGGCTCGGTGCTGTCGCGCTGCACGGCACCCTCGACACCATGGCTCGCGCCGGCAATGACGCGCGCCTTGACGCCGTCGCGCTCGAACTCCGGCACCTCGTGGCTGGCCACATCGCGGTACCAGGGCGCGCGCAGCTTGTCCTTGGCGGGCAGGTTGAGCCAGAGCTGGAAGCCGGCCATGCGGCCCGCGTTCTGCTCCGGCGTCTCGCTGTGGATGACGCCGCGGCCGGCGGTCATCCATTGCACGCCGCCGTCGCTGATCAGGCCTTCGTTGCCGGCCGAGTCGCGGTGGCGCATGCGGCCATTGAGCATGTAGGTGATGGTCTCGAAGCCGCGGTGCGGGTGGTCAGGGAAGCCGGCGATGTAGTCGTCGGGGTTGTCCGTGCCGAAGGCGTCGAGCATCAGGAAGGGGTCCAGCCGGCGCTGCAGGTTCTGCGTCAGCACGCGGTTGAGCTTGACGCCGGCACCGTCGCTGGTCGGCTGACCAGCGACGAGGCGCTCGACCTCGCGCGGTTGGTTCAACAGGGAAGTGGCGACGGTGTTCATGGCGTTCTTTCAGGCGATCAGAAATTCGGAGATCTGGGCGCGGGCGTTGGCGAGGCCTTGCTCTGCGGCGAAGGCCATGCCCTCAGCGTAGACGAACTCGACATCGGTCATGCCCAGGAAGGCCAGCACGGCGCGCAGATAGGGCGTCATCTGGTCGCTGGGCTGGTCGCGATGGATGCCGCCGCGGCTGGTGACGATGTAGACCTTCTTGCCGGTCACCAGGCCGACAGGGCCCTTCTCACCGTACTTGAAGGTGACGCCGGCGCGGGCGACGGCGTCGATCCAGTTCTTGAGCTGGGCGGTGATGTTGAAGTTGTACATCGGCACGCCGATGACGACGGTGTCGGCGGCCTGCAGTTCGGCGATCAGCGCGTCGTCCAGCGCGACGCGGGCGGCCTGCTCGGGCGTGCGCTGGTCGGCTGGCGTGAACAGGGCGCCCAGCGCGGCTTCGTCGAGCACAGGTTGGGGTGTCAGCGTCAGATCGCGCACGGTGGTCGTGGCGCCAGGGTTGGCGGCGCGCAGGCCGGCGGTCAGTTCGCTGGCCAGGCGGGTGGAAACCGAACCTTGGTCATCGGTGGCACGACGGGCGCTGGCGTTGATTTGCAGGATGTTCATTCGGGTGCTCCAGGTTGGCGGTTGCGATGGAATGAACTCTAGGACTGTCCAATCAACTTCAGAAGTCGGTGATTTGCATATGATTGTTCCGCCAATGGATCAATGGGGCCAATGATGGAATCAGACGCCGACGACCTGCTGCTGTTTGCCCGCGTCATGGAGGCCGGCAGCTTCAGCCGCGCCGCCGAGCGGGTGCACTGGCCCAAGAGCACGGTGTCGCGGCGCATCGGCGCGCTGGAGACCCGGCTGGGCGAGAAGCTGCTGCAGCGCACGACGCGCAAGTTGACACTGACTGACTTCGGCGCCGGCGTGCTGGAGCACGCGCGGGCAGTCGCTTCAGAGGTGGATGGCGCGCTGGCGCTGGCCCTGCACCGCCAGCAAAAACCCAGCGGCCGGTTGCGCGTCAGCATGCCGGCGGACTTCGCCCAGGAGGTGGCGGCCGGCATGCTGGCCGAATTCGCGCTGGCCTACCCGGAGGTGCAGCTGGAGCTGGACCTGACGCCGCGGCGCGTGGACCTGATCGGCGAGGGCTTCGACCTTGCCATCCGCATGGGATCGATGGACGAGGACAGCCAGCTCGCCGCGCGCAAGCTGGCGACGACGCATTGGGGCCTGTACGCGTCACCGGGCTATCTGGAGCGGGTCGGCGAGCCGTTGTTGCCGCAGGCCTTGGACACCATGCACGGGCTGATGCTGCTGACCCGCCACGGCGAGCCCGTGCCCTGGCGGCTGCAGCGCGAGGGGGCCGAGCCCCACCTTGCCCGGCCGGCGCAGCGCACGTTGGCCAATGCGCCCAGCCTGCTGGCTCAGCTGGCGCAAAGCGGCGTCGGCATCGCCGGCATTGACCGCCTCATCGTCAGGGATGCGCTGGCGCTGGGCCGGCTGCAGCGCCTGCTGCCGGACTGGCACCTGCCGGGCTCGAGCTGCTGGGCGGTGTTCCCGGAGCGCCGGCTGATGCCGTTGCGCACCCGGGTGTTTCTGGAGGCGATGTCAGCCCTGCTGGACAACTGCCCGGCGCCGGGCCCTTGAGCCCGCCAGCGCCACGACGACGAGGCCAACGGCCAGCAGCGCGGCCATGTCGGGCTCAGGCACGGCCACCGCGAACACGGCTGCAGCGAGCTGCTGGTGCGCCAGGGTCGTGGGGTGGATGCCGTCCCAGAACAGCGCGGTGCTGAGATCGCAGCTGCTGGTGGTTGCTGCGCAGGCATTGGTCCAGTTGCTGAAGCCCAGCTGCGAGGCATTGTCCACGGCGCTCGTCATGAAGCCGTACATGTCGAAGACCTGTGCGCCGCTGCCAGCCAGCGCGCCGGTGAGGGCGGTGTCCATGGCGAAGCTCAGCGCCGAGGCCTGGCCGCTGGCGCCCATCGCGTTGGCCAGCGGCGTGAGGCCGAAGTTCGGCGTGTTCAGCACCAGCACATGCTGGGCGCCGGCGAGCTTGAGGCTGCCAACGATGCCGGCCATGTCGGCGGCGTAGCTGGCCACTGTCGCGGCAGCCGTGGCGTCAGCGTCGGCACCCATGGCGATCGCTTCCAATGCGACACGGATGTTGTTGCCGCCGCCGGCCACCACGTAAAGAGCGTTCGGATCGGCGAGGTTGCCGGTGGCGCCCAGATACATGCCAAGCTGGGTTTGCATGCTGTACGGGAAGCCCGGCAACTGCGGAATCTCGCCACCGTTCAGACTGGTCTGTGCACCACCGAAGGCGAAGTTATTGCCGCCGGCCAGTGAGGGCGATAGCGCCACGCCGAGCGATTGCGCGAAGTACTGCGTCCAGACCCAGCCATTGGAATACGTGCCCGCCGTCGACGGGATCTTGCTGTAGTAGCCGTCGCCCGGAATGTTGACGGGCGGCAGCCCACCGGGGCCCTGAGACAGCAGCAAAGCGTTGTTGCCGCTGTCGGACAGGCTGTCGCCGAAAACGACGAGTCCGGAATACGGGCCGGTGGCCGAGGCTGCGAAGGCGGCAGCACAAAGACCAATGCCCGCGAGCATGCGGGCGAGCAGACGGATGGACATGGAAACTCCCTGATTTGTGGCCGCAGGACTTCTAACGGCTCGACAACAGCATCTCCGCCCGTTGGCTCAGCGTCAACCCGGGGACGCCCGAGACTGAAATCAGTCGGTGTCGCTCTTGAAGGCGACTTCGACAGCGGCCTCGCGGGCCTTGCGGATGGGAGCGAAGCGCCATTGCTTGACGGCCTCGACGGCCGCCGTGCCCAACCGCGAATGGCTGGCCTTGATGACCGAGGCCTGCTGGACCGCGCCGTCAGGCCCGACCGTGAACTGCACCTGGGCAAAACCGTTGCGGAAGGTGCTCTGCTGCTGCATCTGGCGCGGGATGGCCGGTTCGACCTTGGCCAGCAGTTTCAGCGGCTCCTCGGCCTCTTCCTCGGCCGGCTTGGGCGGCGGCTCCGCGGCCCGTGCCGCGGCGGCCATCGGGGCAGCGGGGGCGGGCGTCGGCGCCGCAGAGGCGAGCAGCACGGGCGTGCGCTCAACTTCAGGTTCAGGCTCGGGCGCCGCCTGCGGCGCGGTAGCAACGGTGGTCGGGGGCGCAACAGCTGCGGCAGCGGTCGGTGCGGGTGCCGTGCCGGGCGTTGGGGCAGGCGCGGGCCGGGGCGCGGCCGCCACGGGAGCCGGAGCCGGCTTGCGCGGCGCGGCGGCTGGCGCCGGCGCCGGTGCGGGCGCCTGACGGTTGGCGCCCTTGTCGGCGTTGAGCTTGATCCAGTGGAAGACGGCGTCGGCGGCCTTCTGCGCACGCTCGAGGCTCTCGGCCTTGGGTGCTTCTTGTTGGGCGCTGGCCGCTTGGGCCAGCATCAGCAGGGCGCCCGCGATGGCGGGCAGGGCAAGCGCCAGGGTACGGCGCGGTCCGAGTGTCATGACAGCTCCACAAAGACATTTCGGCCGGTGGCAAATGCCACCTCGGTCGAGGGGCGGACTCTAGTCAGACTGTGGGATGGCGTCAGCGGGGTTTGTCCCGCATGCGACGCAATTTGAGGCCGCTCCCGGCAAAGCGTCACGCTTGGCCGATGGTTCAAGACCCCAGCAAGGCGCGGCAACGCTTCTCGTGCTGCTGGATCTCGGCCAGCGTGACTTCGATGTCGTGACGCTGCTGTTCGAGCTGCTGGCGGTGCTGCGCCAGGATGGTGAGGAAGGCCCGCAACTGGGGCGCAGCGCTGGCCTGGCTGTCATACATGTCGACGAGCTGCTTGATCTCCTGCAGGGCCAGGCCCAGGCGTTTGCCGCGCAGCGTCAGCTTCAGCCGAGTGCGGTCGCGCGGCGTGTAGACGCGGTTGCGGCCCTTGCGGCCAGGCTCCAGCAGGCCCATGTCCTCGTAAAAGCGGATCGCACGCGGCGTGATGTCGAACTCGGCGGCGAGTTCAGTGATCGTGTAGGTCGTTTCGGTCGCGGCGGGGACAGGTCGGCGGGAGGGCATGGCTACACTCAATTGACGTAAACGTCAGTCTAGAGCGGTCATGGCCAATCCACGCGAATCCGAACTGCATTACCCCCTGGGCGATACCCTGCCCCAACCCGGCGAGGCGTTGGACCTGGCACCCGGCGTGCGCTGGGTGCGCATGGGCCTGCCCTTTGCGCTGGACCACATCAACCTGTGGCTGCTGCGTGACCGTCTCGATGGTCGCGAGGGCTGGACCATCGTCGACTGCGGCATCGCCAGCGACGACACACGCGCCAACTGGGAGCAGGTGTTTGCCGCGCACCTGGACGGTTTGCCCGTGCTGCGTGTCATTGCGACGCACTTCCACCCTGACCACCTCGGGCTCGGGCACTGGCTGACCGAGAAATGGAACTGCCGGTTGTGGATGAGCGCGACCGACTACAACCTCGCCCGCCTGGCCAGCGGCTCGACGGTGGGCATGGGCGGCGCTTCGGCAGCGGCCTTCTTTGGCAGCCATGGCCTGACCGACCCGGAGTCGCTGGAGAAGATCCGCGCCCGTGCCGACTACTACCCCAAGATGGTGCCGGTCGTGCCGGCCAGCTACCGGCGGCTGATGGATGGCAGCGAGATCGACATCGGCGGGCGCACCTGGCGCTGCATCGCCGGCTACGGCCACGCGCCCGAGCACATCAGCCTGTTCTGCGAAGAAGCCAAGCTGCTGATCAGCGGCGACATGGTGCTGCCGCGCATTTCGACGAATGTTTCCGTCGTCGACGTCGAGCCCGAGGCCGACCCGCTGACGCTCTATCTGGACTCACTCAAGCGCTACCTGGAGCTGCCGGCCGACACGCTGGTGCTGCCCTCGCACGGCAAGCCTTTCACCGGCCTGCATGCGCGCATCGACCAGTTGCAGGAGCACCATGTCGAGCGCCTCGCCGAGGTCATCGCCGCCTGCCGCGCCGAACCGACGCATGCGGCCGGCCTGCTGCCCGTGCTGTTCAAACGCAAGCTCGACCTGCACCAGACGACGTTCGCGATGGGCGAGGCCATTGCCCACCTGCACGCGCTGTGGCTCAAGGGCGAACTCAGGCGCGAACTGGGCGCCGACGGCGTCTACCGCTTCCTGCCCGGCTGACGCCGGCGCCAAAGAGAAACGCCGCCGACGATCAAGATCGTGCGGCGGCGGTCCGGCTTAGCGCGGTACCTTCACTCCCTCCGGCTGGGCCGGCTGCGGGTACCTGTGTGACAGCGTCAGACGAAGTGTTGCGCTTTGTGAAGGCGGCAGGGTGACCGTGGCTCGGTAGTATTCACATGCAAGCCATTGCGGCGTCTTTCGGGCCGAGTGCCGGGCCGCCCCAAGCCGGCCCGCCTTGGCGATGTGCTTGCAGCTCAATGCTGCAAGCATCGCCGTCCCCCAGGGGGACCGGCCAGGTTGGCCGGCGTTCAGCCGGGCCAGACTGGACGAGGGGCCTACTGAACCACGATGGATTCCTCACGCAGCGCATCGCGCGAGCGCTCGAAATCGGGCAGCACGGAGCGCACCGTGTCCCAGAACGCCGGGCTGTGGTTCATCTCGCGCAGATGGGCCAGTTCGTGAGCAACGACGTAGTCGATGATGGCCGGCGCGAAATGGATGAGGCGCCAGTTCAGGCGGATGGAGCCGTCGGCGCTGGCGCTGCCCCAGCGCGTCTGCGCCGAGGACAGGCGCAGCGACTTCATGGCCACGCCGAGCTGGTCGGCGAACTGGCGGCAGCGCGGCAGGAAGTCCTCGCGCGCGCGGGCCTGCAGCCAGGACTGGGCCAGGTCTCGGATCTGCTCGGCCGAGGCGCCCTGGGGCAGTGGCAGGCGCAACTGGCGCGTGGCGGCATCCCACACCACCTCGCGCTCGGCAGGTGCCAGCACCAGCGTCAACGCTTCGCCGAGATAGGGCAGGCGGCCGCCGTCCAGCCACTCGATGCGCGACGCCTGGATGCGCTGCTGGCGTTCGCGCTGCTCGACGAGCTTGCGCAGGATCCAATCGCCCTTGTGATGCAGGGCGCGTTCGATCTCGTTGATGGGCACCCAGCGCGGTGCGCTGACGCGCAGGCCCTGCGGCCCGACGACGAAGCCGATCGAGCGCCGGCGCGCCCGCTTGAGTTCATAGCCGATGCGATGCTGGCCCAGCAGCAGCTCACGCCGCGCGCGCGGCGCGCCGGGCTCGGCTGGCGTGATCTCCGGCTCCACGTCGAACAGTGACAGCTGGCTGTCCTGCAGGAGTGGGGCCGGGCGCTTGGCGGGCATGGTGATCAGCGTTGGTTCGCCGCCGGGTCGCCGGCGACGCCGGCGGACGGAGGGTTGGCATAGGCCTCGGGGTCGAGGCGGCGCATCTCGGATTCGATCCAGTCCTTGACCTCGTTCATCAGCTCGGCTGGCGAGCGACCCTCGGGCCGGATCTGCCGGCCGATGGAGATGTCCACCACGCCCGGACGCAGCAGGAAGCTCTTGCGTGGCCAGCAGCGCGCCGCCGTCGCGGCGATGGGCACGACGGGCAGACCGGCCTCGATGGCCAGGCGGGTGCCGCCGGTCTTGTAGTCGCCGACCTGGCCGCGCGGGATGCGCGTGCCTTCGGGGAACATGATGACCCAGTTGCCCTGGCCACCGAGGCGTTTGCCCTGGCTGAGCACCTTGTTCCAGGCCTCCGTGCGGCGGCCACGGTCGATGTGGATCATGTCCATGCGCGCCATCGCCCAGCCGAAGAAGGGCACGTAGAGCAGTTCGCGCTTGAAGACATAGGCCAGCGGATGGCTGAGCAGGGCCGGGTAGGCAAAGGTCTCCCACGTGCTCTGGTGCTTGGACAGCAGCACGACGCCGGCGCGGCGGTCCGAAGCCGACGGCAGGTTCTCCATGCCCTGGATGCGCCAGCGGATGCCACAGATGAGGCGCGCGCTCCAGATGGCGACCTTGAGCCAGCCGGCACAAGCCCAGTAGACCGGGTCGCCGCGGCGGAAGATGGACAGGATGACGACACCGGTCGCCCAGGGGATGACGGTGACGACGAGAACCAGGACAAAGATCAGCGAGCGGATAGCGCTCAATAGCGTTGCCATCAGGACTTCCGAATCAATAGGTGCGCAACGGTGGCGCCAGAGTGCATGGCCAAGCGGATGCCGCAGAACCGGCTTTGCCGGGCTGCTGGCATCGCCCCCTTGAGGGGGCCGGCGAAGCCGGTAGGGGGTGGGCTCATCACTTCAGTTCAGGTCTCCGGCCTGGGTGTCGGGGGTCAGAACCTGGCCGCGCTGCACGGCAACGCGGCGGCGCTCCTCCTGGATGATGGCTTCGGCAAAGCTCATCAGGTCGTCGTGCACGCGGGCCGTGGGCACCTGCACGAGCAGGTTGGCGAGCTCGTTGGTGCCGAGGCTGCCGAAGGGGCCGGTCAGCACGAGGTGGGGCATGCAGCCGGCGTTCTGCGCCGTCAGCAGGTCGGTCAGCGACGCGCCGACCATGTGGATGGTGGCGAGCGCGACGTCGAAGCGCTCGCCGATCTGCTGGATGAGGCCGGGCAGGGGCTTGCGGCAGTCGCAGCCTTCTTCGGGCGTGTGCGGGCAGAAGAACGCCGCGTCCAGGCGCCCGCCCTTTTCGGCCAGCAACTGGTTCAGGCGGATGTGCACGGCATTCAGCGAAGCCATGTCCAGCAGGCCGCGGCCAATGCCGGCCTGGTTGGTCGCCAGCACCGTGTGCCAGCCGGCGTGATTGAGGCGCGCGACGGCCTCCAGCGCCCCCGGCAGCGGGTCGAGTTCCTCCGGCGCCTTGACGTGGTCGTCGCGGTAGCGGTTGATCGTGCCGTCCCGCCCGAGGATGACGAGCTTCATGCCGTGGGCGTGGTCGGCGCGCATTGAGGCTTTAGGCAAGGCGCGACAGGTCGGCGACCCGGTTCATGGCGGCGTGCAGGCGGCCCAGCAGGGCCAGCCGGTTGGCGCGGAGCAGCGGATCCTCGGCGTTGACCATCACGTCGTCGAAGAAGGCGTCTACCGGGCCCTTGAGCGCGGCCAGGGCCTTCAACGAACCGGTGTAGTCATGCTGCTCGAACAGCAGGTCGGCAGTGGGTTGGACTTCGGCAATCGCGGCGGCCAAGGCCTGCTCGGCGGCTTCCTTCAGCAGCGCATCGTTGATGGCGTGGGGCAGTTCGCCTTCGACCTTCTTCAGGATGTTGCCGACGCGCTTGTTGGCAGCCGCGAGCGACGCCGCTTCGGCCAGGGCGGCAAAGGCACGCACGGCTTCGAGACGGCGCGGCACGTCACCCAGGCGAGCGGGGTTCAGCGCCAGCACGGCGTCGACTTCCTGGGCGCTGTAACCCTGGTCACGCAGCGACACAGACAGGCGATCAGCGAAGAAGCTCAGCAGCGGTTCACGTGGGTTCTCGATGAGCTCGCCGAAGGCCGGCACGGCCGCGTCGATCAGCGCGGGCAGGTCCAGCGGCAGGTTCTTCTCGACGAGGATGCGGATGACGCCCAGCGCATGGCGGCGCAGTGCGAACGGGTCCTTGTCGCCGGTGGGCAGCTGGCCGATGCCGAACAGGCCCACCAGCGTCTCCAGCTTGTCTGCCAGCGCCACGACGGTGCCGGTGTGGTTGCGCGGCAGCGCGTCGCCGGCGAAGCGCGGTTTGTAGTGGTCCTCGATGGCGATGGCGACGCCGTCGCGCAGGCCTTCGTGGCGGGCGTAGTAGCCGCCCATGATGCCCTGCAACTCGGGGAACTCGCCGACCATGTCGGTCAGCAGGTCGCACTTGGCGAGCTGGCTGGCCTGCTGGACCTTGCTGTCCAGCACCTTGAACTCGTCGTCGGCGTCGACCGTGTAGGGCAGGGTCGCCATGCTCAGCTGGTTGACGATGGCATGCGCGATCGACCTGACGCGCTCGGCGCGCTCGCCCTGGCTGCCCAGCTTGCCGTGGTACACGACCTTGGCCAGGCCCGGCAGGCGGTCTTCGAGCTTCTTCTTGCGGTCCTGGTCGAAGAAGAACTTGGCGTCGGCCAGGCGCGGGCGCACGACGCGCTCGTTGCCCTGCACGACGGCGCCGGCGTCGGCGGGCGCGATGTTGCTGACGACCAGGAAGTGGCGGGTCAACTTGCCTTGAGAGTCCAGCAGCGGGAAGTACTTCTGGTTGGCCTTCATCGTCAGGATGAGGCACTCCTGCGGCACGGCCAGGAACTCGGCCTCGAACGCACAGGTCAGCACATTGGGGCGCTCGACGAGGGCGGTGACTTCGTCGAGCAGGGCCGCGTCATCGATGGGCGTGAGGCTCAGCGCATCGGCCGCACCCTTGAGTTGGCGCGCGATCTCGGCGCGCCGCTCGGCAAAACCGGCGATGACGGCGCCCTGGTCACGCAGTTGAGTGGCATAGCTGTCGGCCGATTTAATGCTGACCGTGGGCTGGGCGGCTTCAAAGCGATGGCCGCAGGTCGTGCGGCCGGCAGTCAGGCCCAGGGCCTGCACGGGCACGATCTCGCTGCCGTGCAGCGCGACGAGGCCATGGGCCGGGCGCACGAACTTCACGTCGGTCCAGCCGTCTTCGAGCTGATAGCTCATGACCTTGGGGATGGGCAGCTTGGCGAGGGTTTCATCCAGCGCCTTCTGCAGGCCCTGCGCGAGCGTGGCGCCGGCTTGCATGCTGTCCCAGAACAGCGCCTCGGCCTTGCCGTCGGGCAAGCGCTTGAGTTGCGGCACGACTTCGGGGCCGGCGCCGATGGAGGCCAGCTTCTTCAGCAGCGCGGGCGTGGCCTGGCCATCAGCGGTGAGGGCGACGGCGACCGGCATCAGCTTCTGCTGCACGGCCTTGTCGGCGGCCTTGGCGGCGACGTTGGCCACATGCACGCCGAGGCGGCGCGGCGACGCGAACGACGTGACGGCGGCGTCCGCAGCGGCGAGGCCCTGGGCCTTCAGGCTGTCGGCCAACACGCTGGCGAAGGACTCGCCCAGCTTCTTCAGCGCCTTGGGCGGCAGCTCTTCGACAAACAGTTCAACGAGCAGATTCATCAAGCGGCCGCCTTCTTGCTGTTCTTCAGTTCGATCTGCGCGACGACTTCATCCGCCCAGGCCTTGGGGGCCATCGGGAAGCCGAGGCGCGCGCGGCTGTCCAGATAGCTCTGCGCAACGGCGCGGGCCAGGTTGCGGATGCGGCCGATGTAGGCCGCGCGCTCGGTCACGCTGATGGCGCCGCGGGCATCCAGCAGATTGAAGCTGTGGGCGGCCTTCAGCAGCTGCTCGTAGGCGGGCAGGGCGAGCTTCTCGACCATCAGCTCCTGGCTCTTCCTTTCATGCGCGGCAAAGGCCGACAGCAGGAAGTCCACATCGCTGTGCTCGAAGTTGTAGGTCGACTGCTCGACCTCGTTCTGGTGGAACACGTCGCCATAAGTCAGGCCGTCGGTGTAGACCAGGTCATAGACCGATTCCTTGCCCTGCAAGTACATCGCCAGGCGCTCCAGGCCGTAGGTGATCTCGCCGGTGATGGGCTTGCAGTCGATGCCGCCGACCTGCTGGAAATAGGTGAACTGCGTGACCTCCATGCCGTTCAGCCACACCTCCCAACCCAGGCCCCAGCAACCGAGCGTCGGGTTCTCCCAGTCGTCCTCGACGAAGCGCACGTCGTTCTTCTTCAGGTCGAAGCCCAGCGCCTCCAGCGAGCCGAGATAGAGCTCCAGGATGTTGGCCGGCGCGGGCTTGAGCACCACCTGATATTGGTAGTAGTGCTGCAGTCGATTCGGGTTGTCGCCGTAGCGGCCGTCCTTGGGGCGGCGGCTGGGCTGCACATACCCGGCCTTCCAGGGCTCGGGGCCGAGGGCGCGCAGGAAGGTGGCGGTGTGGCTGGTGCCGGCGCCAACTTCCATGTCGTAGGGCTGGAGCAGGGCGCAGCCTTGCTTGGACCAATAGTCCTGCAAGGTCAGGATGATTTGCTGGAAGGTCAGCATGAGGCGAGGGGGAGAGGGGGTGGCCGATTCTATGAGGCCGCCCTGCGCACGCCCGCCAGGGCCAACAGGGACAAAAGCCAGAGCGGCCAAAGCCCCAGCGCGGCCAGCCAGCGGGCATAGGGCGTGGAGCCGCTGCGGCCGTCGACTTCGACCTCCAGCACGCCGCGCTGCAGGGCGGGCAGCCGGGCGGTGATGTGGCCGTGATGGTCAACAAGGGCAGTGGCGCCAGTGTTGGTCGAGCGGGCGACGGGGCGCTGGAACTCGAGAGCGCGCATCTGCGAGAACTGCAGATGCTGGTCCTGGATCATGACGGTGCCGAACCAGGCCAGGTTGCTGACGTTGACGAAGGCGGTCGCCGCGTCGGGCCCGACGGCGCTCTGCACGAAGTCCTCGCCGAACAGATCCTCGTAGCAGATCAGCGGCCGCAGCCTCTGGCCGGCGACGGCCCAGGGGCGCTGGTGGCCGCCGCGGGCCTGGTCGTCCAGCGGGATGTTCATGGCATGCACGAACCAGCCAAAGCCCGGCGGGATGAACTCGCCGAAAGGCAGCAGATGGCGCTTGCCGTAGTGGTAGTCGCTGCCCAGGGCGACGACGGAATTGACGAAGCCCTCGTCGGCATTGCCGAGGAAGGCGCCGAGCAGTGCGGGGCGTTCGGGGCGGGCCAGGCGCACGAGGGTGGCGCGGTCCAGTTCGGCCAGCGGCAGCGGCACGACGGACTCGGGTGTGATGACGACCTGGCCGCGCGCCGACTCGATGAGCCGGGCCAGCAACTCCAGATTGGCGGCGAAGCGGGCCGGGTCGAACTTCTGGTCCTGCGGGATGCTGGGCTGGACCAGGGACAGGGCCAGGCGGCCCGTGGAGGTCGTGAAGTCCTGCGGCAGCAGCAGGCCTGCCAGCGGGATCAGGAGCGCAGGCGCGGCCCAGGCAACGGCGCCGCGCTTTAGCCATACCAGGCCGGCGGCCGCCAGCGCTGCCAGCGCGGAGATGCCGTAGACCCCCACCCAGGGCGCCCAGCCCGCCAGCGGGCCGACGGTGTGGGCATAACCCGCCGCGATCCACGGGAAGCCGCTGAGCCAGGTCGCCCGTGCCAGCTCGGCCAGCAGCCAGGCTGGCGCAAAAGCCAGCAGCCGCCAGCGGCCCGGCGCGATCCAGCGCGCGGTCAGGCCCAGGGCCAGCGCGTAGAAGCCGCTGAGAAAGGCCGCCAGCAATGCCACCGCCAGCGCGGCCAGCAGCCAGGGGATACCGCCGAACTGGTGCATGCTGATATGCAGCCACCACAGGCCCGAGGCCAGCCAGCCAAAGCCGAACAGCGCGCCGACGAGGGCCGCGAACCTGGGGGTGGCCTGCTCGATGGTGGCGAACAGCAGCGCCAGCGCGATGGGCTGCAGATACCAGGCGCCGGTGGGCGCGAATGAGGCCGTGTGCAGCAGGCCTGCGGCCAGTGCGACAGCCGCAGCCCTCGCGCCCTTCACGCCTCGGTCTCGTCTTCGGGGGCGCGCGTGACCTTGAACCAGCGCACCGCGCCGCCGCGGGTCAGCATGACGGCGAAGTTCAGGCCGCCCACCTGCACGGTCTCGCCGCGGCGCGGCACGCGGCCGTGCTCATGGGCGATGAGGCCGCCGATGGTGTCGAAGTCGTTGTCCGGCAAGGCCAGGTTGAAGCTGCCGTTGACGGCCGCGATGGTCGCGTCGCCGGCGATGCGCTGGCTGCCGTCGGCCAGGGTGTAGATGCCGGATTCGCCATCCTTGTCGTCGAACTCGTCCTCGATCTCGCCGACGATTTCTTCGAGCACGTCTTCGATGGTGATGAGGCCGGCGGTGTTGCCGAACTCGTCGATGACGATGGCCAGGTGGTTGCGGTTGGAGCGGAAGTCGCGCAGCAGCTCGTTCAGGCCCTTGCTCTCGGGCACGAAGACCGTCGGGCGCAGCAGGGCGCGCAGGTTCAGCTCAGGCGCGCGCTGCATCTTGAGCAGGTCCTTGGCAAGCAGGATGCCCATGATGTTGTCGCGGCTGCCCTCGAAGACGGGGAAGCGCGAATGGCCGGTGTCGATGACGAGACCAAGCAGCTCGTCATAGGGCGCGTCGATGTCCAGCAGGTCCATGCGCGGTGCGGCCACCATGGCGTCGCCGGCCGACAGCTCGGCCATGCGCAGCACGCCTTCCAGCATCTGGCGCGACTCGGGCTCGATCAGCTCGCGCTGCTCGGCGTCGGCCAGGGTATCGATCAGTTCGCTCTTGGAGTCGGGGCCGGGGTGCAGGAACTCCAGCATGCGCTCCAGCAGGCCACGGGCCTCGGGCGGGTGTTTGGCGGCCCCGCGAACTGGGGGCCTGCCTGAATGCGGTTCGCTCAAGGGGAGCTGTCAAGGTATTGCGGAAGGGACAGAATAGCCGATTGATTTGACAAAACCTTGTGCTGGGCCTCCCAGCCCCCATATCTGCCGCCTTCGACGAAAACGGTTCCCATCATGTCCAAGCCCCAAGGCCTCATTCCCGCCACCATCCTGACCGGCTTCCTCGGTGCCGGCAAAACCACGCTGCTCAAGCGGGTGCTGACCGAGGCCCATGGCCAGAAGATCGCCGTCATCGAGAACGAGTTCGGCGAAGAGAACATCGACAACGACATCCTGGTGTCCGACACCAACGAGCAGATCATCCAGATGAACAACGGCTGCGTCTGCTGCACCATCCGCGAGGATCTGCGCACGACCCTGTCCGACCTGGCCGCCAAGCGCCGCAAGGGCGAACTGGACTTCGAGCGCGTCGTCATCGAGACCACCGGCCTGGCCGACCCCGGCCCCGTCGCCCAGACCTTTTTCATGGACGACGAGATCGCCGAGAGCTATCTGCTGGACTCGGTGCTGACGCTGGTGGACGCCAAGCACGCCGAGGAGCAGCTCAACAGTCGCCAGGAAGCGCGCATGCAGGTGGGTTTTGCCGACCAGATCTTCATCAGCAAGGCCGATCTGGTCGAGCCGGCGGCCGTCGAGGCCTTGGTGCACCGCATCAAGCACATGAACCCGCGGGCACCCATCCAGACCGCCCATTTCGGCGAGGTGGCCCTGGCCAAGGTGTTCGACCTGCGCGGTTTCAATCTGAACGCCAAGCTGGAGATCGACCCGGATTTCCTCAAAGCGGACGCTCACGACCACGGCCATCATCACCATGATCACGATCATGAACATGGCGAGCATTGCGACCATCCCCACCACCATGCCCATGATGACGACGTGAAAAGCTTCGTCTTTCGTGCCGACAAGCCTTTCAACCCGGCCAAGCTGGAGGACTTTCTGGGCGCCATCGTGCAGGTCTACGGTCCCAAGATGCTCAGATACAAGGGTGTCCTACACATGAAAGGCACGGACAAGAAGGTCATCTTCCAGGGCGTGCATCAGATGATGGGCTCCGATCTCGGCCCGAAGTGGATGCCGGGAGAGAAAAAGCAGAGCAAGATGGTGTTCATTGGTATCGACCTGCCAAAAGAGGTACTGATGCAAGGCTTGGAAGGCTGCTTGGCGTGATGTTTTTTTGCCCCGGGAGCACCGTTTCCCGGGGGGTGAAGGCTGAAGATTCCCTGTGGCTACAATCCGCCGCGCTCAAAATTGGGCAGCCGGCTGAAAAGCAGTGGGATCAAGGTCTGACACCGCGCCGATGCAAGCCCTGAGCGAGGAGAAGACAGTGAGCAAGACCCCGGCCCCCAAAACCGCCCCCAAGGGCGCCAAGAAGACTGACCCCGGCGCCGACGTCGCGATGCTCGAGGCGCCCGCGCCAGCCAACCGGTTCGCCGACCGGTTCGCTCCGCCCAAGCCCCCCGTGCGTGGCGCTGGCCATGTCGACGAGACGCCGCGCGTGGCCGCCAAAGGCGACCCCAAGCTGGTCAACGCCTGGAAGACCAAATCGGGCGCCGAGCTGACGGACGCCGAGGTGCTGGCCATGCCGGACTCGGAGTACATGAACGCGAAGCAGATCGAGTTCTTTCGCGCCAAGCTGACCGAGCTGAAGGACGGCGTGCTGTCCAATGCGGGCGAGACGACCGAGCATCTGCGCGAGGACACGACCATCGTCCCCGATCCGGCCGACCGCGCCACGATCGAGGAAGAACACGCCCTGGAGCTGCGCACCCGTGACCGCGAGCGCAAGCTGCTGAAGAAGATCGTGCAATCCATCGCGCGACTGGACACCGGCGAGTACGGCTACTGCGACGAGACCGGCGAGCCCATTGGCCTGGGCCGCCTCATCGCCCGCCCGACGGCCACGCTGTCGCTCGAAGCGCAGCAGCGCCGCGAGCTCAAGCAAAAAATGTTCGGGGACTGAATGGAGCCCCTCGTCCAAGGTGAACCTTGGCCGGCCTTGCAGGCCGCGCTGCGGCATGAGCCGCAGCCCTTCGCCAGGCACGGCGCGCCCACAGGGCGCACCGTGTCCGGGCTCAGCCCCCGAGGGGACGGCGATGCTTGCGGCGTTGAGCCGCAAGCACATCACCTGGGCGGGCCGGCTTGGGAGCGGCCCGGCGCTCGGCCCGTGGGTCGCTGACACCCGTTCGTTTCCACGAGGCATAGTCCAGACATGTCCGAATCCAAGCCCGCAGACCCGAAGGAAGGCGACAGCTTCTTCCGCAAGGTGGCGCGCTTCGTGGCCAACCCCACGACGGACTGGGCCGAGATCAATTCGCGCCAGGACGACCCCGAGGGCGACCTTGCCAAGGCCGAACTGCGTGCGATGGTGGAGCGCAAGCGCCGCAACGATTTCGTGCGCAAGCGCGAGCTCGACATGCTGCGCCGCATCCGCCGCGAGGGCCTGACACCTGAGCAGCTCGCGGCCCTGGCCTCGTCGCCGTCCCGGATGGGCGACGACGAGCGCATCAGCGAGCCCAATTCCAAGATCGATCTGGGCGTGAAAGCCAAGATCGACGAGATCGAGCAGCAGATGGTGGGCGAGAGCTTTGCGACGACGCAGGCTGTGCCCAAGCAGCAGCCCGGGTTCTTCGACACCAGCACGCGGCCGGTGGCCTTCTCGTCCTCCGTCGCGGCGCCGTCGCCTGCCGAGGCCAACGGCGGCCGGGTCAGCGAGTTCTCGACGCCGCGTGAGGTGCAGCGCCTGCAGGCGCCGACGCCGCCGGCTGCCGTGACCATGGGCGCGGCCATCCCGCCGCTGTCCGACTCGCCGCCCAGCCGCCTGCCCGACCTGCCGCCGCTGGACATGCCGCTGTCCTTCACGCTGGCCGAATCCACGCCCGATGTCGAGGTGCAGGAGGTCGTGCACGACCCCGAGCTCGACGAGGCAGTCATCGCCTTTGCGAACGCCGACTACGAGAACAGCGAGCGTGCCCTGACCGAGCTCGTGCGCCCGGGCGGCAGCCGCAATCTGCACGGCGAGACCTGGCTGGTGCTGTTCGACCACTACCGCGCCACCGGCGCCCAGGGCAAGTTCGAGGCGCTGGCCGTCGAGTACGCCCAGCAGTTCGGCCTGTCGGCACCGCAGTGGTTCTCCATGCCCAAGCTGGTGGCCGAATCGACACGCCAGTCCAACCGCTCGCCCATGGCCAAGGCCAGCCAGGTCAGCTGGACGGCGCCCTCCACCGTGAGAGCCGAGGATGTGACGCTGCTGCAAAAGCGCAGCGAGACCCTGCCCATGCCTTGGGTCTTCGACTGGGGCCCGCTGGAAGAGATCGAGATCGAGGCCGCCATCCAGATGCGCCAGCTGTTTCGGGTCTGGGCCCAGCAGCAGGTCGACCAGCGATGGGTGGGCGGCGACCGCTTCCTGAACCAGCTCAAGGAGCTGGCGCCAGTGGGCGAACGCGACACCGACCCGGTGCTCTGGATGCTGCGGCTGGAAGCGTTGCGCCTGGCCAACCGACCCGATCAGTTCGACGAGGCCGCCATCGACTACTGCGTGACCTACGAGGTCTCGCCGCCGTCCTGGGAGCGCGCCAAGTGCCGCGTGCGCATCGGCGGCGAAGGCTCGTCGACCAACAGCCCGGCCACGAGCTCGATGCAGAGCGAGGCGCAGTCGACCTTCCTCGACACGAGCGTTGCCGAGGCCAGCCTGGCCCAGCTCGAATTGATGGGCCAGATGAGCGGCGATATCTCCGACAGCCTGCGCACGCTGTCCACCGAGGTCGGCGACGCGAGCATCATCAACATCTCCTGCACCAAGCTGATCCGGCTGGACTTCATGGCCGCCGGCGACCTGTTGAACTGGGTGCTGCAGCGCCGGACCGAGAACCGCATGGTCGTCTTCACCGACGCCCACCGGCTGGTCGCGCTGTTTTTCGGCGCGATGGGCATCAACGAGCATGCCAAGGTCAAGGTGCGGATCAACTGATCCCGCGGCCGCGGCCGACCTTGCGAAACCGCGGCTGAACCTCAACTGGGACGGCCTATGTCTTCAGAATCTTCTGCCGTCTATCACGGCACCACCATCGTTTCAGTGCGCCGCCAGACGCCCACCGGCTGGCAGGTCGCCATCGGCGGCGATGGCCAGGTGACCCTGGGCAACGTCGTCGTCAAGGCCAGCGCGCGCAAGGTGCGCAAGCTCTACCGTGACCAGGTCCTGGCGGGCTTCGCGGGTGCCACGGCGGATGCCTTCACGCTGTTCGAGCGCTTCGAGGCCAAGTTGGAAAAGCACCAGGGCCACCTGGTGCGCGCGGCGGTCGAGCTGACACGCGACTGGCGCACCGATCGCGTGCTGCGCCGCCTGGAGGCCATGCTGGCCGTGGCCGACAAGACCGCGTCGCTGATCATCACCGGCAACGGCGACGTGCTGGAGCCCGAGCAGGGCATCGTCGCCATCGGCTCGGGCGGCGCCTATGCCCAGGCGGCCGCCAAGGCCTTGCTGGCGCACACCGATTTGAGCGCGTCAGACATCGTCAAGCGCTCGCTCGAGATTGCTGGCGAGATCTGCATCTACACCAACCAGAATCACACCCTCGAGGTGCTTGAATGAGTTCGATGACCCCACAGGAAATCGTCTCCGAGCTGGACCGCCACATCGTCGGCCAGCAGGCCGCCAAGCGCGCCGTCGCCATCGCGATGCGCAACCGCTGGCGCCGCCAGCAGGTCGATGAGAAGCTGCGCGGCGAGATCACGCCCAAGAACATCCTGATGATCGGCCCGACCGGCGTTGGCAAGACCGAGATCGCCCGCCGCCTGGCCAAGCTGGCCGGCGCGCCCTTCATCAAGGTCGAGGCGACCAAGTTCACCGAGGTCGGCTATGTCGGCAAGGATGTGGACTCCATCATCCGTGACCTGATCGAGGTCGCCGTCAAGCAGGAGCGCGAGGGGGCCATGCGCCGCTGCCAGACGCGCGCCGAGGACGCCGCCGAGGAGCGCATCCTGCAGATACTGTTGCCGGGCAGCCCGAGCTCGCAGGACGGAGACAACGCGACGCGCCAGACCCTGCGCAAGCGCCTGCGCGAGGGCCAGCTCGACGACAAGGACATCGAGCTCGACCTGCTCGCCCCCAGGCCCACGATGGAAGTGCTCGGCCCCTTCGGCAACCAGCCAGGCATGGAGGACATGGCCGAACAACTGAAGGGCATGTTCAGCCAGTTCGGCGGCACTCAGAAGAAGACGCGCAAGCTCAAGGTCGCCGAAGCGATGAGGTTGCTCATCGAAGAGGAAGCGGCCAAGCTCGTCAACGAGGAGGAGATCCGCGCCGCGGCGCTGGCCAATGCCCAGGAGATGGGCATCGTCTTCATCGACGAGATCGACAAGGTGGCATCGCGCAACGAACACGGTGGCGCCGAGGTCTCGCGCCAGGGCGTGCAGCGCGACCTGCTGCCGTTGGTCGAAGGCACGACGGTGTCGACCAAGTACGGCCTCGTCAGGACCGACCACATCCTCTTCATCGCCAGTGGCGCCTTCCACCTGGCCAAGCCCAGCGACCTCATCCCCGAGCTGCAGGGCCGCCTGCCCATTCGCGTCGAGCTGGATTCGTTGTCGGTCGCTGATTTCGAAGCCATCCTGACCAGCACCCACGCCAGCCTCGTCAAGCAGTACCAGGCCCTGCTGGCCACCGAAGGCGTCACGCTGGACCTGCAGCCCGCGGCCATTCGCCGCCTGGCCGAGATCGCCTTCGAGGTGAACGAGCGCACCGAGAACATCGGCGCGCGGCGGCTGGCGACGGTGATGGAAAGGCTGCTCGACGAGATCAGCTTCGACGCGCCGCGCAACTCGGGTCAGACCGTGGTCATCGATGCGGCCGCGGTGGATGCGAAGCTGGGCGCGTTGGCGGCAAATGAGGATTTGAGTCGGTTCATCCTCTGAGGTTCAAACCAGCCGCTTGCTGATGGTTTTCGGCGGGGCGCCGCCCGGGCGGCTGAACTCCACGTCGAGGTCGATGCCATTGGTGTGGAGGATTGCATAACCATCACCCGTCTGGGCGAGGTGTGAGGTGACCTTCACCGTCAGCTCGCCTTGCGGGAAGGTCTCGTTCAGCACCAGATCGCTCGGACGGCCGTTGGCGAACGGGAAGGGCGCGTAGAGGCCCGAGCTGTGGACGGAGAGGACCTTCGCCGCCCTGCCGCTCGACGCGGTGATCTCGATCTCCGCGACCAGGCTGTGATGCTCATCGCCCGACAGGAACACCGTGTTGGTGATCCCGTTCTCGGCGATGAAGGTCAGCAGCCTTTCCAGCGAGGCTGGGAAGCCGTCCCAGGCATCGCTGTGGCGCGCGCCGCCTGCGGGGTCTTGCTTGGTCTGCAGGCGGCGGGGCAGCAGCAGGGAGGGTGTGGCCACGAACTTCACGGCCTCGCGGTGGCGCTTGAGCCAGGCCTGCAGGCGTTGTTCCTGGCGATGGCTCAGGATGGACTGCTGCGCTTGCGGCACGGTGGAACCGCGTGCCGTGCGCCCGGTGCGCGTGTCAGCCAGATAGAAGGGGAAGCCGGCATGCAGGAAATGCATGTCGGCGGTCGCGGAATGACTGAAACGCCCATGGGCCATGCGTTGGTATCGGCGGAAGGCGCTGAAGCCGTGGCGCCGCAGCAGGCGGTTGCGCAATGCATCAATGGGGCGCGCCTGTTCGACCTTCTCCGGCGTGGGTTCCCAGTTGTCTACGATCTCATGGTCGTCCAGCAGCATCTGCACCGGCATGCTGCGCAGCAGGCTGCGCATGCCGCTGGCGCGCAGGGCCTTCTGGTGAGGCTGGTCGTAGCGTTCGTCGCGGCGCATCGGGTCCATGAGGCCGGCAGTGGCGTCGGCGTAGATCTGATCGCCGACCAGCAGCGCGAAACCCACCTGCGGGCCCTCGAGCGTGGTGTCAGCCAGCTGCTGCAGGTTGGCCTGTGCTACCGGGCCATCCATGAGGCCGGCGGGGTACTGGCAGCTGGCCAGCGCGAAACGGGTGCCATATTGCGGTGAGGTGGCGGTGTGCTGGCTCAAGGCCGCCGCCAAGGCCCCGGCCTTGACGAAGGCGTTCTGCAGCACCGCGGTGGGCTGGAGCTTCACCCACTCCTGGGCTTGCTGAAGGAGCTTGGCGGTTTCCAAGGGCTGCGCGACCAGCAGCGCGCGCAGGCCCGAAGGAGGGTTGGCCGACGTCGGCTGCGGGATGAATGGCCATGCTTCCTCGCAGTCGACCACCTCGTCACGGGCATACGCCAGCAAGGCGAGATAGTCTGACCCGGTGCTGCCGTCCGAAGGAACGGCGGGCTGGGCGAACAGCCATCGCTCACTGTTGTCGTCGTCGCCGACGACCACGCCGGCCGGGTTTTGCCCCAGCTTGAATTGACCACCGGCTTGAGACACCGGGAACAGGCAAAGCGTCGCCCGACCCTGAACGGGGTGGGACATGCAGGCCAGCCGGACGACGCTCGTCGCCTTGTCGGACAACGCGATGCGGGGCCCGATCCATGGCGAAAGGAAGACATGCCTCGCCTCTTCGGGCTCGAGCGGGTCAGGAAGCTCGTCGTCCTTCAAGCTCAGGAAGCGCTCAAGGTCTTCGAAGACAGGAAGCGAATCCCTGCCGATGAGCACGTCCTGATGGCCCAGGTTCGCATACGGCCCCTCATCGGGTTTGGGATGGTCCAGGCGCACACCGGCACCGGCTAGGTGGCTTCCCAGTAGGTCCTGCGTGTTCACGTCGACCAGCCCGTTGTGCTGACCATGGATGATCATGGTCGGGATTGGACTCCAGCGCTCGCGCAGCTGTCGACGTGTCACGAACTCGCCACGGCCGCGCTGGTTGGTGATGACCTGGAAGCGCGTGAAGTGGATGGTCTGGGCCACGGTCTCCAGGTTGATGGGGCCGAACAGGTCGTCGATGGCCTCGAGCGTCTCATCGCTGAGATTGGCGGCATCGAAGTCGCGTCCGTAGAGCGCGTCCATGCGGTGGCGCGAGGCGACCCAGGGTGTGGTCTTGAAGGGCCACAGCGGGTTCTCGACGTCGTAGTCTGCGTCGGGGTAGGGGAGGCTCGCCAGCAGGCGGTCCAGCAGCTGATCGGCAACCTTGGGCTCGCGAGGCGGGCGGAACTGATAGTCGTCCTTCATCAGCAGCCGCCGGGCCGACTGCAGCACGAAGGCGCGGAAGATGTTGCTGTCGGTGTAGCGCAGCAGCGGGCCCTTCTGGCTCAGGATGACGCGGTGCACGCAAGGGTGGCTGGCGCCTTTTGCCGGCGGCTCGGCACCGTTGAAAGCGGTGAGCGTGGCGAGGTGCTCCGTGGTCAGCCAGGAGTCGACGCTGAGTTGCGTCACGCCTGAGCGCACCTTGCGCGGGTCGGTGAGCAAGGCCATGCTCAGCATCACGCAGCCGATGCAGTGCGCGAGCACGTCGACTTCCTTGCCGGTGGCATTGCGGATGTGCAGCAGCGCCGCGGGGATGTCGACCAGCGCGGCCTGCTCCATCGGCCAGGGGTAGGTGGCGGTGGCGAGCGCGGTGCTGGTGCGCAGGTCAACCACCCACACCTCGCGGCCCTGGCGGCAGAAGAACTCCGCCGCGCTGTTGGGCGCCAATGATTCGTGTGTGAAGGTGTTGCCGCTCACGCTGTAGCCGTGCAGCATGACCAGCGGCCGACCGCGGCGCTCCACGGTGGGCGGTGGCAGGTAGCGGGTCAGCCGGATCTTGACGGGCACATCGCCGCTGTTCTTGCAGAAGTCGATGAGCGAGGGCCGGCATCGACCTGCAGCGGGGCGCGGATCCTGGATGGCTTCCTCGTAGGGCCCGGGCATGCGGTCCACCCACAGTTCGGTGATCTCGGGTGAGGGCAGGCCCGCAATGGGCCGCGGCAAGCGGTCGGGTTCTTTCAGCGACGGCGTGTCGGGCTTGCGGAAGGTCCACAGATGGATGCTGATCAGCACACGCAGCCACAGCAGGCCGAAGCAGGCGAGGTCCAGCAGCGCGCGGGCGTGGTCCTGCTGACCCGTGATGCGCAGCAGCGGGAAGCCCTGGCTGGCGAGAAAGCGCATGTCGAGTTCAAGGAGGGGCCGCTGGCTGTTCGGCATGCCCGGCATGCGCGTAAGGGAGAGTCGGGTGAGCTGGTGCCAGGGGTTGGCACGGCGGTCGTAGGTCAGGCGCTTGACGCCGGAGATGCCCTGGCCTTCGCGAGGGCCCTCTGCGTCTTCCCAGGGCATGAGCACCTTGCCCACGTAGAGCTCGTAGTCAAAGCGGCGAACCTCGCCTGCGCGCGAGGCCATGCGCCACAGGTCACCCGCGTACTCGAGCCAGTCCTGCAGGCCGGCGCTGGTCTTGTTCGGCTCCTTGATCTTCTGGACGATGTCCCGCAGGCCCCGGTTCAACGCCCATGGGACAAGGGTGCGCAACCGGCGCTTCAGCGACGAAGAGCGCTCACGGTGCAGGAAGCGCAGATCGCCGCGCAGTTCCGCCTTGAATTTGATGTGCTGCTCGCGCTGAGCATCACTGGCCACGCGCAAGTGTTTTTCGTCCCAGGTGCTTTGTTCAAAGATGCGGATGACCGAGCTGTGGCCCGGCCTGACTTCCACCTTGCGGTTCATCGGCGTGCGCAGATCCTCGGGATGGAAACGTTCGTAGGCCAGCGTCAGCTCCACCACATGCGGTTGGGGTAGCGTCGTGTTGAACTGCAGGGGAACCGTGCCGACAAGGCGCTCGACGATCTCGATCTCCGTCGGCCGCAAAGGCGCGTTGGGGCGGGTGTCGTCCGGCTGTGCCATGCGGCGATTGCGCAGTGGCGGAAGCGAACTGGCGGGAGGAAAACTTTCCCAGTGCCGGCGCACCGCGCGCAAGGCTGTCGCGGCGATGGTCAGCGCCGGGTTGGCTCCCAACGACCCCGGGATGATGGAGCCGTCCAGTACCAGCAGGCCGTCATGGATGGGCTCATCATTGGGCAGTCGCTCCCGGCCTGCGTCAAAGACGCGGCCGAAGCGGTCAACCACGCCATCGGCCGCCGTCTTGGCCATGGGGCAGCCACCGAGTGGATGCACCGTCAGCACGGGGCCGCGTGGCTGGGTGACGAGTTGCTCCAGCTTGGGCGGCAGCAACCGCCACATCGGGTTGGCGATGAGCCGGGCGGCCGGCTTCACATCCAGCGCGCGCCGTTCCAGCTCCTCATGCGCCTGGGTGAGGTCGCGGGCCTTGCGGGCCTCGGGCCAGTGAATGCTCAACGTGCCCGGCTCGGCGGGCCGGTCGCGCGGGCGCAACGGCCGCGGCAAGTGCAACGAGCCCGCGGCATCGTCGTGGCCGATGACGCCGACCAGCAGCGTCTTGCCCATGGCCGTCGAGTCCACGGCCAGGGGATCGGTGCCGGCGCCTTCCGCGCCATGCCTTGTGGAGTCGCCTTCCGGCATGCGGTGGATCAGGCTGGCCGTGGTGACGAGTTGCTCGAACAACGGCTTCAGCGGGCCGGGTACCGAGAACTCCTGGATGCGGAAAGGCCGCTTCACTTTTGCCGAAACGGGCACCGTGATGGAGCCGGTGATGGTCGGGCCGACCCCTCGATCCTTCAACCCGACTTGTTCATCCGCGCAGCCCTTTGTTGCCTCGGGCATCTGGGCCACGGCGGCGATGTTGTCGCCATTGCATGAGAAGCGCTCGCCGAGCCGGGACGAAAACACCAGCTTGTCGGTGCGGGAGCGCAGCAGGATCTCGCTGCTGCCCAGCGTGCCTGCCGCGAGGATGACCGTGTCTGCATACAGGTGGAGCTCTTTCGGCTCTCGCTGCTGCAGCGCAGGCGATGTATGCACGACGCGTACGACCCAATCGGGCCTGCCTCGCCAGTGTGGATCGTCCTTGTCGCTGCGTCGCAGGGACAGCACCGTGGCGCCGGTATAGATTTCCGCCTCGCGCCACTTGGCCAGCTCCAGCAGGTTGGCATCCAGGCTGTTCTTGGCGCCAATGTTGCAGCCTGTCATGCAATCGCCGCAGAGCGTGCATTGGTTGAGCTTGACCTGCGCCGAATTGGCTTCGTTGGCCATGGCTACCGACAAGGGCGGCATATCAGCTGCGCGGCTGGAGAGCTTGCTCAGTGCCTCGGTCTTGGGCAATCCGCTTTTGTTGCTGGCGCCCGGGTGGAGGGTGATTCTGTTGCGCACCTGCCGTTTGTTGCGTATCGCAAAGCCACCCAACAGGTACTTGGCCTCCTTGAACAGCCCGGCCTGCTCCAGTTCGTAGACCAGCTCGTGCAAATCGCCGGGGGGAAGGTCTGTCAGCTTTGGCTTCAGCAGCACGCCCGCATTGATCAGCGAGCCGCCGCCCAGCCCATTCGCGACGAGAGCGTTCACGTCTTCCCCCAGGCGCAGGTCGAACAAGCCTTCGTGCTTGCCGCCCACGCGCCCCGTCTGCTGCTGCCCCATGCGCATGTGTCCCGGCAGCTCGCTGAAGTGCGACGGGAACTCGCCCGGCAGGTATTCCTTGCCCCGTTCCAGCAGGCCGATCCGCAACGGCTTGCCGGTGGTGCCCGAGCTCCTTCCCGCCAGCTCGGCGGCGGCCATGCTGCCGCCGTAGCCGCTGCCGACGATCAGCACGTCGAAGCGACGCTTGTCGACGTCAGAGGTCCAGAGCTCGCCGAGCCCTTGGGACAGGCGTTGTCCTGCGGCCGGAGCCGCCGTGGTGCTGCCGCTGTTCATGTCCGATCACCTCCCTGGTGAGCTGGCTTCTTGCTGGCTTGGTCGGCTGGAAATATTGAAATCGCGGACGACCTTTTGGGGATCAACGGGCTTGATCATCAGCGGGATGCCGGCCGATATGACCGTGCGCAACCGTTGCGGTGCGGTGTCTCCGGTGATGATGACGGCGTGTGCCTCTGGGCGCACCAAGTGCAGCTGCTGGATGACGTCAATGCCGCTCTCGCCGTCTCGCAGGCGCAGGTCAGACAGGATCACGTCGATGAAGACGGCCTGAGCGATCTTGAGCGCCTCTGCGCCAGATGCGGCCAGATGCACATTGCAGCCGCGCAGCAGGGCCTGGGTGCTCTCGCGGACGTCCAGTTCGTCGTCGATGACCAGCACCGACAAGCCCACCACCTCGGGCGCCGCGATTTCAATGACGGGTTCTTCTTCGAGGCTGGAAAGGGGAAGCCTCAGCTTGAACGTGGTGCCGACGCCGAACTTGGATTCCAGGGCCAACTGCACGCCGAGGAGGGCACACAGGCGACGAACGATGGACAAGCCCAGCCCCAGGCCTTCGGAGCGGTCCCGCTCCGTGCTTGCCACTTGATAGAACTCCTGGAAGACATATTCGAGTTCCTTCTCTGCAATGCCCACGCCTGAATCGGCCACGCTCAGCACTGCGTCATCGCCGTCTCGTTGCAGGGATAGGCGGACGCTGCCTCCACGGCGCGTGAACTTGAGCGCGTTGTCCGTGAGGTTTCGCAGGATGCGGGAGAAGAGTGTCTCGTCGGTCGCTACCGCGAGGCTCTCGTCACACTGCAGTTCCAGGTGGATGCCCTTGAGGTGTGCCACGGGTTCCATGGCCTGCTGGTGCCCGGTCAGCAGCGCATCGAGGCTGCAGGGCGCGAGTCTGGGCGTGACGATGTCGGCGTCGAGCTTGGAAATGTCCAGCAGGCCTTCGAGTTGCTTGGACAAGGCCTGGTTCATCGACTCCAGCTTGTTCACGATGCCGCGCGTGTCCTCGTCGATCTTGGATTGCCGCAGCACGCCGAGCCATACGGTCATCACGTGCAGCGGCTGGCGCAGGTCGTGGCTGGCGGCTGCAAGAAACTTGGTCTTGGCCCGGTTGGACTCATCGGCGCGTTGCAATGCCAGCGTCAGCTTGGCGTTGAGCTGCTGTTCAACCTGGTGGTGCTCGTCAGCGCGTTGCAGTGCCTGCGTCAGCTCTGCATTGAGTTGCTGTTCAACCAGACGGTGCTCTTCAGCCTGCTGCAGTGCCCTCGTCAGCTTGGCATTGAGCTGCTGTTCGCCGTAGCGATATTTGCTTGATTCCTCGAACACCTTGTTGACCTGCTTGCCCAGGCCGACCAGGAAGAGCAGGAACACGATGATCAACCCCGCGAGCCACCACTCCCCCGGGCTTGGGTTCTGCAGGCCGCCGAGAAACATCCAGGTCCCGGCCAGGGGGATGAGCATGGGCGCGGCAAACGCCAGGAACAGGGAGCGGTGGCCTGAGGTGGTGACGGTCGAGGCGGTTGCCGACGACAGCAGGATGATGGAGATGGCCGCACGCTCGGTGGCGTCGAAACCGCCGAAAGCCACCAGGGGCACGGCCATCAGCACGCCATTGATGGCCAGCAGCCAGGCGATGCGGCGCATGGAGCCGGTGCCCTCGGTAGCGGCGCGTACGAACTTGGTCGTGTAGCGCATGCGCCATCCGGTGACCGCGATCACGGCAGCCTCCCAGGCGACAGGCGGCCATGCTTGCGTACGGTTCAACCAGATGAAGGCGATCAAGCTCGCCGCGAGCAGCATGCCGACCTGCGCACGCAGGCTCTGGCTGAGGAAGATGTCCTCGAAGCGCCCATAGATGAAGGATTGGATCAGCTCATCCTGCCGCTCGTCGTCGGTTCGAGTTTCTGATCGCACGTCTTCGAGCTCCCGCGCTTTGTTGGCCCTTCCCTTGGGCGCCGCGGATGATGGGAGCTGGCTCGGGCTAGGTCAAGGCTCGCAAGCCCTGACTTCGCGCTAGATGCCGTGCCCCTTATCAGTGCGGCAGCATCTGCGCGCTGCCCGTCCAGCGCAGCAATTGCATCAGCGACGGTGCCTGCGTCTTGCCCAGCAGGTTGCGCACATGGCTGCGCACGGTGCTGACGCACAGACCGAGGTGACGGGAGGCGGCCTCCACCGGCTCACCGTCGGCCAGCAGCATCAGCACGTGGCGTTCGGCCTGGCTGAGGCGGCACTGGCGGGTCAGCGCGTCGATGCGTGCGGCCTGGGTCAGCACCGGCTGGTCCAGATGGATGACGAGCAGCAGGCAGCCGTCAGGCCAGCCCGAGGCACTGCTGATGGCCGGCGCAAGCGGCGCCGCGTGCAGCCAGCCGGTCGCAAAGCTGGGCGTGAACCACAGCCCGGTGCGCGAGGACGAGCCCGCGGCCGCCAGCGCCAGCACCTCGCCCAGGCGCTGTGCGTCCAGCTGCCCCAGGCCCATCAGGTGTTCGGACCGCGACTGCCAGAGTCCCTCTGCCAGCAAGTGCTCCGCACTCGTGTTGACGAACAGAAGGCGCCGATCGGGCAGCAGCACCATCAGCGGTTGGGGCAGGGCGCCCAGCACCTGGCGTGGCTGGGCTTCGTGGCCGACTCGGCGTTCGGTGTATGCGACGGGAACAGCTTGCAGCATTTGGATCTCCCTGAGCCTGTGTGGCGCAAAGGCGCCCTCGTTGATGTCATCAAGTTTGGTGATTGCAAGCCGGCATCGCCATTGCCTAGAAGCACACCAACCCATGCCACCGCGCATAGACCAAAAGGCCTGGCCAAAAGGCTTACCCGCAATCCACGATGGCGCGTTCCTGCGCCGATACCATGCAGCCCAGCGGGAGACTGCCGATGAAAGTTCTGTTGATTGATGATCACCCCCTGTTCCGAGAAGGCGTGGCACTGCTGCTGAAACCACTGGTGGAAGCACTTGAAACCTGGGAGGCGGGCAGTTGCGAGGAGGCCTTTGCGGTGCTTGCCGAGCGCGGCGACGCCGATCTGGTCATGATCGACCTCGGCCTGCCAGGGCTGTCTGGTCTCGAGGGTCTGGGCCGGCTGCGGCGTGATCATCCTGAGGTGCCGGTCGTCGTGATGTCCTCGGCCGATGACAAGGACACGGTGCTTGCCGTGCTAGATGCGGGTGCGATGGGCTTCATTCCCAAGAGCTCGACGTCGCAGGTCATGCTGGGTGCGCTGCGCCTCATCCTTGCCAAGGGCATCTACCTGCCGTCGTCGGTGTTCCTCGGCGGCCGTGCGCTGACTCCCGCCATGCCGGCACCGCTGGCACCGCCTGCGCAGGGGCGGCGCCCCGTCGAGCTGGGCCTGACACCGCGCCAGGCCGACGTGCTGCATCTGCTGCTGCAGGGCAAACCGGCCAAACTGATCGGTCGGCAGCTGAACCTGTCGCTCAGTACCGTCAAGGCGCACACCTCGTGCGTGCTGCGGGCATTGAACGTGACGACGCGCACCCAGGCCGTACTGGCTGCGAGTCGCATGGGACTGTGCTTCGAAGAGCCGGTGCCGGCTCAAGGCTCTGCCGTTGATGCCAATGATTCCCTCATGGCTTCCAGCAACCGCTGAAGCCCGATCGGTTTGTGCAGCAGCCGGGCGCGGCAGGCTTGGGCTTGCGGCTGCAGGGCGGCTTCCGTGTTGGCCGTCACGATGACGGCGCCAATGTCTTCGTCATAGTGCTGGCGAAGCCGCGCGATGACCTCGAAACCATTGCGCCCAGCGCCGAGCTGGTAGTCGGTGACGATGAGATCCGGCACACGCAGATGCTGCTGCAACTGGGCCAGCATGTCGTCGCAGGAGGCCGCTGCAACGACGTGGCAGCGCAGCGCGAGCAGCGCGTCGACCAGGGCCTGGGCATTCGTCTCATCGTCGTCGACGACGATGATGAAACGACCCTCAAGCGCTTGTTGGCTGGCCGCAAGCCTTGACGAGACCTTCGCTGACCGCGTGGCGGGTCCGGCCAGCGGCATTTCGACGCGGAACACCGAGCCTTTGCCTACACGGCTGTCCACGCTGAGCCGGTAGCCCAGGATGTGGGCGCTGCGCTGCACGATGGACAGACCCAGCCCCAGGCCCTTCTCCTGGCCCGTGCCGGGCGCCTCGATGCGGAAGAACTCTTCGAAGATGGCTTCCTGGTAGCGGGGCTCGATGCCGGGCCCGCTGTCCCAGACCTCCAGTTCCACCCTGGCGCCGCGACGCCGACAGGCTACCAGCACGCCGCCTTCTCGCGTATAGCGGATGGCGTTGGCCACCAGATTGCCGGCGATGCGCGCCAGCAGCGCGGCGTCGCCCTTCACGACGACGTCACAGGGTCGCACGCGCAGCTTCAGGCCTTTCTCAGCCGCCTGCGGGGCCCAGATCTGTTCCAGCCCACGCAACAGCCAAGCCAGGTTCACATCCTCGATGTGGGCCTGCACCGTGCCGGCATCGAGTTTGGAGATGTCCAGCAGATTGCCGAACAGATTCTCCATCGTTGCGACGGAAGACTGGATCTTGTCGGCCAGGGCCAGGTGCTCGGAGCTGGACAGGCGTGCCTGCAGCACGCCCAGCAGCAGGCTGATCGAGTGCATGGGTTGGCGCAAATCGTGGCTGGCGGCGGCGAGGAAGCGCGTCTTGGCGGCGTTGGCGCGTTCGGCTTCGTCCTTGAGGCGGGAGAGTTCCTCTGCACGGGCGGCAAGGCCGTCGCGGGCATCGGAAAGCTGGGCCGTGCGTTCGGCAACCTTGGCTTCAAGACTGGTGTAGAGGTCGTGCAGGCGGGAGGACATCTGGTTGAAGTCCTGGGCGAGGTCTTCGATCTCGTCTTGCCGTCCCAGCTGGATGGTCTTGCCCAGATTGCCAACGGCGAATTGGGCTGTGGCGCGGCGCAGGGTCAGGATGGGGGCCGCCATGCGGCGAGCGAAAGCGATACCGACCAGCAAGGCAGCCATGCCACCCAGTGCCATCAGGAGCAGCGTTCGGCTGATGGTGGCCCAGACAGGGCGCAGCGCCTCGCTGCGCCGCTGTTCCATGAACAGGATCCAGTCTGTACCCGGTATGCCGGCTCCCGTCGCGATGACCGGTTGATGCTGGAGATCCAGGGTTCGCAGACCTCGGACCAGGATGGGCTCCGACGCGGCATGAGCACGCGCCTGAAGGACCGCTTGCGATGCCGAAAGGTCGATCCGGCTCAGGATGTCCGTCGCGCGGGGATGTGCGATCAGCGTGCCATGGCCGTCTACGATGAAGGCCACGCCACCCTCGCCAGCCTTCAGCCGCGCGACCACGTCACCCAGCAGTCGCAGATCAATGGTGGCGACGATGGCGCCGACACCGTCGAAAGCAGACATGCGAACGGTGGGCAGATGGTCATCCCGAAAGAAGGTCTTGCCCATGCGCACGCCATCTCGGTCATCGAATCGAGCCAGCTCGGGCTCATCCAATGCCGTGCCAAGCCATGATCGGTCCATGGCCTGTTTCGATACATGCAGAAGCTCCCTGGCTTGACGATCGACTACTTGCAGGTCTGTGATCGCGGGAACCAGCCGCATCAGCCGATAGAACTCCTCGCGTCGCTGCTGAAGGCCGAAGCCTGGGCCTTCCCAGGGCATCTTGGCGACATCGCGCAGGCCGGCATCAATGACGGCGAGGTAATTGGCGATCTCGCGCGCGGCGCCTTCTGCCTGGGCGGCCTGAACCGACTGAATGTGCTCTGAAGATTCCTGATACCCGAAGTAGGTCTCGGACGCTCCGGATACGAGCAGCACGAGGAGCGTCAGTCCGCAAAACCAAACCGCGTAGCGTCTGGACAGGGGGCTGTGGGTCGGCCGTTCCGGCGATGCTGAATTCATCGAATGACGATGTCCGCTCGGCGAATGACCGCCGCATCGGGGCGCGGGGAGCCAGAGTCGCCATTGGCACGAAGGATCAAGGTGAAGCGATGCGGCCTCTCGACGGGTATGCCGCCGGGGCGCTCCCCGTCACAGACGCGGGCCACCAGATCGGCAAGCGCGTCCATCACGAATGAAGTGTCCTGCTCGTAGGCCATCAGGGCGCCGGCTCTGACCTCTCTCGCAGTCGAATGCATGGCAGGCACCTTCAGCCGCCGGAGATGGTCAATGATCTCCGGCTCGGCGACATAGGCGATGTAGCTGGGAGGGATGTACCAGGCGTCGTAGCCTGTGGCTACCGGCGCGGCCAATTGTTGATCAAGCTCGACCTTGCTTTCGGCAAGGAAAACGGTGACCTCGAGGCCCAAAAGATGGGCAGGTTGGGTCAGCCTGGCTGAGCCGCCGTTTTTCTCGGCCCAGGACCGATCGGCCAGGACAGCGACCCTGCGGATGTGTGGAAAGGCGTCCTTCAGGATCTCCAGCCGCTTGCCGTCGACAACGTCGAGCAGCGATACGCCGGTGTTAGCGGAAGCGCTGAACTGGAGCGAGTCCCGGATGCCGGCCGCTACTGGGTCTGTGTAGCCGGAAAAGACGAAGGGTGTCGGGCTTGGCAGCTTTGCCGCCCGCATTGCAGATTGCCCTGTCGGGGTGACCACCACAGTGGGCCGGCCCTCCAGCGCAGCCTTCAGCGCCTTGTCGATCGCCACGATGTTGCCCGCATCCGCTTGATGATGCCGGATCGAGGCTTTGACGGACAACTCCGGGTGCCGTCTGGACAGCGCAGCCGTGAAGCGCTTGTAGACCGGGTCAGAAGCTTCGGGCCACGATCCGATGTAGGCAATCGATGGACTGGCTGGCGTTTGGCAACTGTCGGCGCTCATCAGCATGGCCAAGCCCATCACTATTGAGGTGGTTCCCAACGGTCTGAGCAACTGACCTATTTGCATGCCGGTTTACTGCCACTACCCTTGCGACGCTGACGCCGTGTCAGAACACACCAACGGAGGAATGTAATGAGAGAAATCGAATGGGAGCAGAAGACGGTCTTGCTTCCGTGCCACGTCTGGCTGAGGGTCGTTCCCAAGGGCACCCCAAATGAACCCGTCACCTGGCCCAAGGCTGACGACCGGCCGCCGTTCATTGCCGAAGTCGCATCGTATGCAAAGGGCGCGGCAGCCACCGAGCTCCAGTGTTTTCCCTCAATGGCTTTGGGCACGGAGCAGGCTGCTCATGAATGGCGCGACGCACACCCGGGCTGGTTCAAGGATGCGTTGTCGGTGCATCTGGTGAAGATCGATAAAAGCTGATTTCACAACGGTTCAAGCCAGAGGCAGCACTCTGGCGCCAGGGAGGCGAATATGAGCGAATGTCCTTGCGCAGATGACTGTCTGTTTGCGGATGGCGAATGGAAACCCGATCTATTGACGGATGCCGGGCGCAATCCGCCAGACCTGCCCCTGAACTGGCGCAGCCTGATCACGTTGGCCGTACCGCCGCAGCGGAGACAGGCCTACGAATGCCGATACCTGGTTGAGCTGAAGGTCGAGAGGCCGGCCAGGAAGACTGCGATCTGCCAGCAGGCAGAAGGCACCGTGTATTCGGCAACTGAAACGATCCAGGCCATCGTCGGGCCGCTGGTGTTCGGAACCAAGCCCGCCACGTGGACCGCGCTGAGGTTGCTGTACGACAACCTCGACCGCCCGATCTACTACTTCAAGCGGGTGTTCAGCCGGGGGCGCCCGTTCATGTGCTGCGAGGACGTTGAACCGATGTACCCCAAGGGCGCGCCGTTCTATCCTGCCCACCCTGCCTATCCCAGCGGACATTCGACGCAGGCGCACGCGCTGGCCTACTTCTATGCGCGCCTCTTTCCGCAATTGACGGACAAGTTGCTGGCCGCCGCTGCCGATATCGCCCTAAACCGTGAGGTGGCCGGCCTGCACTACCCGAGCGATTCGCTAGCAGGAAAGCTACTGGCTGGGCAGGTGGTCGATCTGTTGCTGCAGGCGGCGAACTTCAAGGCCGCCGCCATCGCGGCCGCTGCAGACTGGCCCGGTGCGAGGACTGATCTTCTCTGATCGCGGCAGCCGTCGGGTTGTGCGGCCGGCGGCGTCGTACGTGTGGGTCAAGTCCGCGCCGCGTTGATCGCCAGCAGCCCATCGAAGATCAACCCTTCGATGAGTTCATGAGGCGCATCCAGCGCCGGCGCCACCTTCCAACCTGCACCGCCCGTCATCAGCAGCAGGGGCTCGCGGCCCTCGCGCTTGGCCAGCAGGCGGAACATGCGTTCGATGGCGCCGGTGATGGCGAAGGTGCCGCCCGTCGTCAACGCGTCGCTGGTGTTGGTCGGGAAGTCGCGCACCTCGCCCGTCGGCACACGCAGGCCGGCGGTGCCGCCTTCCAGCGCGCGCAGCATGATGCCGTGGCCGGGCAGGATGAGGCCGCCCAGGAACTCGCCGTCGGTGGACAGCGCGTCCACCGTCACCGCCGTACCCACCATGACCACCAGCACCGGGCCTTCGAAGCCGCGCTTCTTGGCGTGCGCATGGGCGCCGATGACGGCCACCCAGCGGTCGGCGCCCAGGCGCGTCGGGTGGTCGTAGCCGTTTCTCACGCCGGCCGCCTCGGCGGCGGGCACGACCCAGCGGGGCACCAGGTCCCAGTGCTCCATCTGCTCCTCGACACGGCGGCGCACCGCGTCGCCGGCCACGTTGCTGCCCAGAATGCGTGACGGCGGGGCCAGGGCTTGCCAAGCCTCGTCGGCGAGGCGGTCGATGTTCTCCAGGAAAACGGCACCGTGCTGCGTCGGCGGGCTGCCAGGTTCGGCGCCGTCTTCATAGACGGCCCACTTGAGCCGGGTGTTGCCGATGTCGATGGCCAAAAAGCTCATGGTGGGCTGTGCCGTGAACGATGCCGCGAGCCTACCAGCGCATTTGTATCTGCCCGTGCGGGTTTCTGCTTCAATCAGCGGCTATTTCTGATTGCCCTTTCCCACGAGGAGAACCGCCATGCTGCGACGCCTGCGTATCCAAGCCCGCCTCTGGCTGGCCTTCGGCATCATCCTGGCGATGACGGCGCTGCTGGTTGCCGTCGGTGGCTTTGGCCTGAACGTGTCGCAGAAGGCCATCCAGGGCATCACGCAGAAGCTCATCCCGACGTCCAACATCACTGTTGCGGCCCGCAGCCACCTGTTGCAGAGCAAGACGGCCACATCGACGCTGGTGGCCTCCATCTTCAACAAGGAAGGCATGGCACGGGCCCGCAAGGAGTGGGACGGCGCCCAGGCGGGCCTGGACAAGGCGATGGACGACTTCGGCAAGATGACGACCGAAGACAAGGGTCGCGAGGCGCTGGCGAAGTTCCGTGTGCTGATGGCCGACTACCGCAAGGCCGTCAAGCCGGTGGCCGACAAGATCAGCGCAGATGGTTTCGCCGACGCCCAATCGGCCTTCGAGGAGATGAAGGCTGCGGACGTCGCCTATGAGCCGGCGCTGTCCATGCTCAACAACATCGAGGCCGACCTGAAGAAGCGCGGCGATGACATCTTTGCGACGGTGGACAAGCTGGTGGGCAACGTCTTCGTCGGCTTCATCGTCGCCTTCGTCGTCTGCGTCATCGTGGGCGGCGCGCTGGCCGTGCTGATCTCGCGCTCCATCATCGGCCCGCTGGTGGCAGCCAAGCGCTTTGCCGAACGCATGGCCGGCGGTGACCTGTCGCGTGCCCCCGAGGCCAGCGGCACGGACGAGTCCGCCGAGATGATGCAGGCCCTGGCCGCCATGCAGAAGTCGCTGTCCGAGATCGTCGGCCAGGTGCGCGAGTCGGCCGAGAGCATCCAGGTCGCCTCCAGCGAGGTGGCCAGCGGCAACATGGACCTGTCGCAGCGCACCGAGCAGACGGCGTCCAACCTGCAGCAGGCCTCCAGCTCGATGACGCAGTTGACCGGTACCGTCAGTCAGAGCGCTGACTCGGCCATGACGGCCAAGCAGCTGGCCGGCGCTGCCGCCGAGACGGCCGGCCGCGGTGGCGAGGTCGTGTCGCGCGTCGTCAGCACCATGGGTGAGATCAACAACGCCAGCCGCAAGATCGCCGACATCATCGGCACCATCGACGGCATCGCCTTCCAGACCAATATCCTGGCGCTGAACGCCGCGGTGGAAGCGGCCCGCGCGGGCGAGCAGGGCCGCGGCTTCGCAGTCGTGGCCGGCGAAGTGCGCTCGCTGGCCCAGCGCTCTGCGGAAGCGGCCCGCGAGATCAAGGCGCTGATCGGCGCCAGCGTCGAGCGCGTCGAGGCCGGCACGCATCTCGTCAACGACGCCGGCACGACCATGACCGACATCGTCGGCTCCGTGCAACGTGTGACCGACATCATTGGCGAGATCAGCGCCGCCGCCGTCGAGCAGAGCCAGGGGCTGCGTCAGGTCAACGGCACCGTGACAGAGCTGGACCAGATGACGCAGCAGAACGCAGCGCTGGTGGAAGAGTCCGCCGCAGCGGCTCAGTCGCTGAAGGAACAGGCCGTGCGGCTGGCGGGGCTGGTGAGCAGCTTCAAGCTGAGCTGACCGGGACTGCCGGCAAGCGGGCGTCGCTGCTGCCGCGTCGACGGGTGAGCCGATGACGGCAACCTCTACAAGCCTTGCAGTCAGTGCGACCGAAGTGAATTGATGTGCGCGAGGCCGAGAGCCCGAACGAACTCCGCATAGCTCGCCAGGAGTTGTGCGGAGCTTCCTGAAGGGGTTGGGGCGATTGATTTCTGATCAAGTCGCCGTGACCTTGCTTGCGGCTCAATGAACCCGCAGCACCTCAAACCGCTGTCGGATCAGAGCCGCCTGTATCGACACCTCGTCACCCTCACATTTGCCCAGCATGGCCTTGCCCAACGGGGATTCGCTGCTGATGACCTGAATGGTCTGAGCGCCGCTGACCAACTTCATGCTGCCCCCAGCCGGGCCGAGAAAGAGCTGTTGCTGCTTGTCGTCGGCATCGACCAGGCAGACCAGCGCGCCGAGCTGTATGCCTTTGCCGGCGTCGTAGGGGCGCGGGCGGAATTGGCGCCAATTGGCCATCGCCTGGCGGATGGCTTGGGCGCGACGAGCTTGGCCGGTGGCCAGGTAGGCCGCTTCCAGACCCAACGTGTCGTATTTGTTCTCGGCGATATTTTCTTCGTGAGTTGCCGTTTCATGGGCCGCCCGCGCTGCCTGTTCGGCTTGCAGCAGGTCTTCGGCGAGCCGTTCCAACACCTGCTGCTGCAGCAAGAATTTATCCATGATGAAAGGTAGACATCTCGAACAAGCGGGCGCGGATCGTGATTGTGAAGGGCTCCACCAGCTTTCGAGGCTTCTGTTGACTGCAGCCACACTTCGGCCTTGGTCGAATAACGCTTGTCACGGGCCTCTGGCGAGGCCCCGCGGTGCGACCATTGGCCACCCAGCCTCCAGTGACCTGGGGCTGCGATCCAGATCGACGTGCGTAGCTGCACAGACCTCACCCATGCACGCATCGACCCTGACACCGCACGCACCACTCACCACCCCAGGGCCACAGTTGCCGCGGCTCTACACCTTTCGCCGCTGCCCCTACGCCATGAGAGCACGGATGGCGCTGCTGCAGGCCGGGCGGGCCTTCGAGGCGGTGGAGGTCAGCTTGCGCGACAAGCCAGCAAGCTTGCTGGCCCTATCGCCCAAGGCTACGGTACCAGTGCTGCAGTTGCCCGATGGCAGCGTGATCGAGGAGAGTTGGGACATCATGCGCTGGGCACTGGCCGCGCCCGATGCGCAGGGCTGGTGGGCGCGGGCGCAGTCGCCTGCGAACCTTGACCTGGTACAGCGAAACGACGGCGACTTCAAGCATCACCTGGACCGCTGGAAGTACTCCCAGCGCTACGCGAGTGAGACCCTCACGCCAGACGCACACCGCGACAGGGCGCTGGATGTGCTTCTGCGACCGCTAGAGGCACGGCTGCAAAGCGCGCCCTGCTTGGGCGGCGCCACGCCATGCGCCACCGACTTGGCAGTGTTGCCCTTCGTCCGCCAGTTCGCCTCGGTGGAGCCGGGATGGTTTGCAACGCTGAACCTGCCATCGGTATGTTCCTGGCTGAACGGCTGGCTCGTCAGCCCGCTATTCGTTGCGTGCATGTACAAGTTACCCGCGGAAGGTGCGATTCGCTTTCCGTCGCTCTAACGCTTGCTTGGCCGTCGATCAAGCGATCGGTCGCCGCTCGGCATCGTTGGCCTCATCACAAATCGCGTCGATCTGTTCAAGCCGTGACGCGGCGCCTTCTGCCGTGGTCCCATTCGCCGACGGTGCCCTTACAGCGCCTTGACGACGATACGGTCTCCTGAATAGGTCACGGGAATAGCAGGCGCATCGAAGTCGACGGTGCGGTCGCCGGGTTTGAGGAAGCGGATGTTGAAGGTTCTCTTCGTCACCATGCCCGCATAGCCCCCGGAGCGCGGCCCGATGGTGACTTCGGCGCGCTTGTCGTCATAGACAAACGGGATGCGCGTGTACTGGCCGGCCTTGTACGAGTTTGAGATGCCGTCGTCTTCGTAGAGGCTGTAGCTTCCATCGGCACCGGTATAGACGTGGATGGTCAACGGCGCGTCGGGCTTCTCGTCCACATATTGCGTGACGGGCCCCATGGGCACGATGGCGCCCGCTTTGACGTAAAGGGGTATCTGGTCCAGCGGGGCGGCCACGGTTCGCGTCTGGCCGCCTTTGACCGTCTCACCCGTCCAGACGTTGAACCAGGTCGATGTGCCCGGGAAGTAGACCGGGCGGGACGTTGCGCCATACCGCGTCACCGGCGCCGCCAGCATCGATTTGCCGAACAGGTATTGGTCGGCGATCTTCTTGGCCGTGGCGTCTGCCGGGAAGTCGAGTGCCAGGCCGCGCATGATGGGTGCGCCTTCGTAGTGGCTGTCCGCGGCAGCCGTGTAGATATAGGGCATCAGCCGGTAGCGCAGCTCCAGGAACCACACCATGTTGGCCCGCATGGCGGACCCTTCGGGCGAGATTTCGTGGATCTCGCGCTTCACGCCTTCGCCGTGGCTGCGCATCAAGGGTGACAAGGTGCCGAACTGCCACCAGCGCTGATTCAGCTCCTGCCACTCCTTCAGGTCTTCGGCGGTACGCACGCCGCCTGCCACGCGGTTCTCCTGAAGCCCCGCAACCGACTTGTCCTGAAACCGGGCTTCCTGGGAATAGCCGCCGATGTCGTGCGTCCAGTTGGGCACGCCTGAAAACCCGGTCTGCACTCCTGCCGAGATCTGCTTGTACAGGTTGTCCCAGGTGCCGACGACATCCCCCGACCACACGGCCGCCGCGTTTCGCTGCACGCCCGCGAAGCCGGAGCGGGTCAGGATGAAATGGCGCACGTCCGGGCGGTCCCGCTGCAGGCCGTCGTGAACGGCCTGGGTGCTCATGGTGGAGTAGGCGTTGGTCACCAGCGCACCCGGCCCCATCTGCGTCGGCGTGATCAGTTCGGCGAGTTCCTCGGGGCTGGCGTTGGAGCGCACGTCGGGTTCGGTGTTGTCCATCCACCAGGCGTCGAAGCCGAGGTCGACCAGGGGCCTCTTCATCTGGCGGTAGAAGACGTCCCGCGCTTCCTGGTTGTAGGGCGAGAAGTGGCTGTTGAGATGGCCTGCCCCCACCCAATCCTTCATGCCGAGTTCGACATTGCGGCGCCACATATAGCCCTTGGCGTCCAGCTCCTTGTAGTTGGCGGTGTTGGGATAGAACTTGCCCCAGATCGAAATCATGATCCGGGCATGCTGGCGATGCACTTCATCGACCATGCCCTTGGGATCGGGGAAGCGTGCTGCATCGAAGGCATGGCTGCCCCACTGGTCCTCCGGCCAGTAGAACCAGTCCTGCACGATGTTGTCGATGGGCCAGCGGTTGGCGCGGTAGGTCTTGAGCACGCCGAGCAACTCGGCCTGGGTGCGGTAGCGCTGCCGGGACTGCCAGAAGCCGTAGGCCCATTTCGGCATCATCGGCGGGATGCCGGTGACCTGGTGGTAGCCGCGGATGACGCCCTGGATGGAATCGGCGCCGATGAAGTAGTAGCTCAGGCCGGTGCCGGCTTCGGACGCAAAGCGCAGCGAATGCCTGTCGGCGGCCGGCTCGGGGTCGGAGTGGTGCAGCGAGATGAGACCGCTCGTCGGCCGCCATTCGACATGCAGGCTGACCGGCTTGCCTGGGCTGAACGGCTGCTCGAAATTGTTGTACCAGCCGTTCCAATTCGCGCGCCAGATGCCATGGTCGAAGAGGGTCTTGCCGTCGACCTTCAGCGTCACGTAGTCCGAAGCGAACAGGCGCATCTTGTGCAGCCCCGGCTTGTCGGAAGTGGCCGTGCCCTCCCAGACGACCCTGACCTTCCTGCCGCGGGTGGCGGCCTTGCTCAGCGCGGCGTCGGTGGGCCAGTAGTTGCGGACATCGCTGAGGAACTGATAGCGGATGTCAGGCTCCACGCGGGTCAGGATCAATTGATCGTCGACGTAGTACTTCGCCGTCAGGCCGCTGGCGCCGTCCAGCGCGGTGAGCTTCAAGTCACGGCTGGCCAGCCCGAAGCGCTGCGGGTTGCCGAAGCGCGTGACGGAGGCGTTGTCCCAGAGCACGCCGTAGTTCCTGTCGGACACGACGAACGGGATGGCGATGTCCATGTTGTGCTGGCGCAGCTCGACGTCTTCGCCGTTCAAGTCCATCTGCGCGTTCTGGTGCTGCCCCAGGCCGTAGAACGCCTCGGTCGTGCCCCGGTTGAACTGGGCGGAGGGAGCGACGTAGGGCCGGCCCTCGACCATGACCGGCTGGAGGTCGGCCCGCTCAGTCGTCAGCACGGCGACACCCTTGGCGTCAAGGAAGGTGACCCGGCCATCCTTCAGCGACACCTGGGCCGACGCCTTGCCTGCATCGAGCGTCACGGCGTCGGGGCCGGCCTTCACGGTGAAGCGTCCGCTTGGCTTGGCGACGGCCATCAGCGACTCGATCTGCGCACGCGCCGGATCGTCGACGCCGACGACCTGGATGATCGACTCCGTGATGGCATTCAGGCGCAGCTCCTTCACGCTGCCCGTATCGGGCCTCACCAACACGCCCGTGGGCGTTTGCTGGTAGGTGCCGGCGAAGGAAGCCGCCGTCGCCAGCAACGTCGTGGCGAGCACGGAAAGCGAGAGTGATGGCGTCATGTCGTTCAGGCCGCAGCAACCGTCAAAGTGGTGGTCTTCAGATCGACGCTGTTGGGGCCGGCCATGATGGTGAAGCTGCCGGGCTCGACGACGCGCTTCATGTCCATGCCGTAGAACTGGAGTTCTGCTGGCGTGATCGTGAGGGTGACGGTCCGCTTTTCGCCGGGTGCCAGCGTCACGCGGGCGAAGCCCTTGAGTTCCTTGACGGGTCGGGTCACCGACGAAATGTCATCGCGGATGTAGAGCTGCACCACCTCGTCGCCCTGGCGCTTGCCGGTATTGGTGACGTCCACCGAGACCGTCACGCTGTCCGCCGGCCCGATGGTTGCCTTGGACAGGCGCGGCGCTGACAGCGCAAACGTCGTGTAGCTCAGGCCGAAACCGAAGGGATAGAGCGGTGTGTTGTCGCTGCCGAGGTAGCCGCGGCTGGCCGTTGGCTTGGCGTTGTAGTACACGGGCAGTTGCCCCACGTTGCGGGGGAAGCTGATGGGCAGCTTGCCGCCCGGGTTGGCGCGGCCGAACAGGATGTCGGCGGCCGCATGGCCGGTTTCCTGCCCGAGGTACCAGCCTTCGATGATGGCGCCGGCCTTGGCCTTCAGCAGGTTGATCGCCAGCGGTTTGCCGTTCAGCAGGAAGACGACCGTCGGCTTGTTCAACGCGAAGATGGCGGCCGCCAGGTCGTTCTGCTGGCCGATCAGTTCCAGCGAGTCGCGGTCGCCCAGATGGGTGTCCGACCACGCCTCGCGGGTGGTCTGTTCGTTGTCGCCCAGCACCATCACGATCGTGTCTGCCGCCTTGGCCGCCTCGACGGCCTCCGCGATGAGGCGGGCATTGACCGCCGGGGCGATGAAACGCACTTCGTCTTCCGTCCACTCGCGCTTCTCGGTCAAGCGCACGGCTTCCCGGTACTCGAAGGCGAAGCCCTGCGACTTCGCTTCGCTGGCCAGTGCGTCGTGGATGGACACCACATGGCGGGGAATGTCGGAGTAGCCGCCGATGGGCGTGTCCTTGGCATGCGTGCCGAGCAGCAGCAGCTTGCCGACCTTTTTGCCGTCGAGTGGCAGTACCCCGTCGTTCTTCAACAGCACGACGGATCGCACCGCCGCTTCACGCGCCAGGGCCACCGCGTCCGGTGTGGCGGTCAGGCCGTCCGCCTTGCTGGCGTCGACATACGGGTCTTCAAACAATCCGGCGAGGAACTTCAGCTCCAGGATGCGGCGCACGACCACGTCGAGCTCGGCCTCCTTGATGCGGCCGGCCTTCACCAGGTTGACGAGCTCGGGGAAGCCGCCGGTGTCAGGCGTTTCGATGTCGACCCCGGCGGTGAAGGCGCGATAAGCCGCCTCCTTCATGTCAGGCACCAGCCGGTGGCGCGACACCAGATCCCCGATCGCGAAGTAGTCCGAGACCGTCAGGCCCTTGAAGCCCCATTCGCCGCGCAGGATGGTTTTCAGCAGCCACGGGTTGGCATGTGAAGGGATGCCGTCGATCTCGTTGTACGACGGCATGACGGCCGCAATCGGCGTCTCGCGGATGATCTTCTCGAACGGCGGGAAGAAGACTTCGCGCAGCACCCGCTCGGAGATCTGCGCCGGCGCGGTGTTGATGCCGCGCTCGGGCTGACCATGGCCGGTCATGTGCTTGAGCGTCGCCAGCACCTTGGCCGGCGCCAGCTTGCGCTCGGTGCCGGAGAAGCCAATGACCGCCGCCTTGCCCAGCACGCTCGTCAGGTAGGGGTCTTCGCCGAGGGTCTCCTCCACGCGGCCCCAACGCGGATCGCGGCAGACATCGACGACCGGCGCCAAGGCGAGGTTGGCACCCCGCGCCCGCATCTCCCGCGCGCAGACCGAATAGATCCGCTCGATCAGCGCTGGGTCGAAGGAGGACGCCAGGCCGATCGCCTGCGGGAAGCAGGTCGCGTCGCGCGCCGCGTAGCCATGCAGACTTTCCTCGTGCATGAACAGCGGAATGCCCAGCCGCGTGCGCTGCACCGCCCAGGCCTGGGCGGCATTGACATAGGCTGCCGTCTCGGCCGCCGTGCGGTTGGCCATATTGGCATCTGCGCCGGCGTTGGTGTTGTCCACGCCCTTGCGGTCACTCGGCCGGGCAAGCATGCCCAAGCCGTGCGGCAGCGCCTGCGCGGCCTGCGCCGCGTCGAAGTCGCCGCGTTCGTTCTGCACGCGGTTCTTGCCGATCCAGATGCACATGGTCTGGGCCACCTTCTCCTCCAGCGTCATGCGGGAAAGCAGGTCCTTGACGCGCACCGCCACGCCTGCGGACGCCTGCTTGTAGAGCGGCTGATCGGACTGAGCCGCCACCGCATGGCCTGCCGTGGCAAGCCCGACGGCACCGACACCTTGGACAAAATTGCGACGCGTCACACCGGCAGTACTCATGGGTCTCCTTCGTAGGCGGTTCAGTCTGGGCGCGCACCCTAACGCATGGCGGCGCATGGCGGCAGGCACTGGCGGGAAAGGGGGCTCACCCGCGCGGGGCAGAGTATTGCAACCCGCCAGTCGGCGCGCGATGCCTAAGCACGCTTGCGGCCGCAGTGTCACATCCACGTCTTGGACGGCTGCGCCGCCCGCTAACCGCGAACGTTGAATGTCAGCTTTGCGGCCGCTCAACAGGCCTGGTGCGGACTCCGATTCGGGTCGGTTCCGCCAGCTCGTTGGCCACGATAGCTGTCGTTGACCCGCCCGGCGCCCCGGGTCACGGTCGTCTCAAGCGCGAGCGTCGGTGAATGGCCGGTCCCGGTGGTCCAGCAGTCGCTCAGTCGGCACCCCGTTCAATGACAGTTGCCGCCGACAGCGGCCATCAGGTCGCGAAATCTGGGTGGCAGCGTTCAGCCTGGAGCTGCTCTCGCCGCGGTCGGGATCAGTGCCGAGCGGGCTCCTCAGCCGACCTTGCGTTGGCCATGCTGCACCGCATCGAGCGCCGCATGCGCAGCCACCTCGCCGATCACCAGCAAAGCCGGGCTCTTCAACCCCTCGCGCTCGATGCAGTCGGGCAGCTCGGCCAGCGTCGTCACCGCGTGGCGCTGCTGTGCCGTGTGCGCCGCGCTGACGATGGCGGCCGGCAGATCCGGGCGCAGACCGGCACCCAGCAACTTGGCCGTGATGTCGGCCGCGCGGGCCACACCCATATAGATGACCAGGGTCAGGCCCGTGCGGGCCAGGGCTGCCCAGTCGGGCTCGGCACGTCCTTCGCCAGGGTGGCCGGTGACGAGGACGACGCCGGGCGAGGCGCGACGGTCCGTCACCGGGATGCCGACGGCGGCGGGGCCGGCGATACCGCTGGTCAGGCCGCTGACCACTTCGACGTCGAGGCCGGCCTCGCGCAGCGCGTCGACCTCCTCACCGCCACGACCGAAGACGAAGGGGTCACCGCCCTTGAGGCGCACGACGCGGTGGCCGGCGCGGGCCTCGCGAATCATCAGCGCGTGGATGAAGTGCTGGTCGGTACTGATGCAGCCGCCGCGCTTGCCGACGCGCAGCAGTCGGCCCTTCACAAGGGCCAGCACGCGTGGGTCGATGAGGTCGTCGGCGAGGACGACATCGGCCGCCTCGATACGCTTCAAGGCGCGGACGGTCAGCAGTTCCGGGTCGCCAGGGCCGGCGCCGACAAGGGAGACGGTGTGGTTCATGCCGGAACTTCCTCAGGCGTTGTGTTGACGAGGCGGCGCAGCGCCGGCAGGCAGGAGCCGCACTGAGTGCCGCAGCGCTTTTCGCCCTGCAGCTGCGACAGGCGCTCGGCCGGGCTGCCGCTGCAGCGGGTCAGGGTCAGGCGGATGACGTCCTCGCGCACGTCAAAGCAGTTGCAGACCTGCGGGCTGGCGGCCACGGTGTTGGTGGGCGGCGTGCCGGGCGACAGCAGCCAGCGGCCAACCGTCGATGCCGCAGTGCGCTCGCGCCAGAGGTCGACCAGCCAGGCGCCTTCGTCGTGCTGGCCAACACGCAGCAGGGCCTGCAACGGCGCGGCCTGCAGATCGTCGCCGTCCAGGTTCAGCAGGCGCAGGCGGCCGCGCTGGGCATCGGCATAGCGCAGCACGGCGGGGCTGTTCAGGCCCAGCACGGCGGCGAGTTCATCGACCAGCTCGGGCGCGGGCGCTTCGGCGCAGGCGGCTTCGAAGGCCCAGCCCACTTGTTCGCCCTTCGCCGGTTCGGGCAGGCAATGCGCGTAGCCGAAGCGCGGCATCAACGCGCGTAGCTGCTCGCGCAGGCGAGGGCCGTCTGCGGGTGCGACCCAGGCGCAGGCGCTGAGGCGCCAGGGCAGGTCGGCCGGCTCGATGGCGACGGCACTGAACTTCAGCTCGGGCTGCTTGGAGTCGGGGCAGAAGGCGCCCTGCGTCACGGCGTTGACGCCGAGCTGGGCGCCGATGAACTCGTCGCCCCAGTGCATGGCGACGTCGGCGCCGGCCAGGGGCACGTTCTCATCGAGCTTGAGTTGCAGCACGACTTCGCCGCGGCGCGAGCGCACGTGCACGAGTTCGCCGTCGGCCAGCTTGCGGCGCGCGGCGTCGCTGGGGTGGATGCGCACCAGCGGTTTGCCTTCGTGGGCAAACAGGCGCGGCACGCTGCCGCTGCGGCTCATGCCGTGCCACTGGTCGCGCATGCGGCCGGTCGTCAGCGCGAAGGGGTGCTTGGGGCTGGCGGTTTCGGCAGTGGCTTGATACGGCTTGGTGATGAAGCGGGCGCGGCCGTCGGCGGTGGCGAAGCGGCCATCGGTGTAGAGCCGTGCCGTCGGGCCGGTGACGAAGGGCCACTGCTGCGGGCCTTCGGTGTCCAGCGTGACCCAGGACAGGCCGGTGATATCGAGGTCGCGGCCGCGCGTGGCTTCGCGGTGTTCCAGCCAGAGGTCTTCCGGCGTCGTGGCCGTCAGGCGAGGCTGTCGGCCCAGGCCGGCGTCGATCAGCGCGGCGATGTCGCTCACGATGCGCCAGTCGGCACGGGACTCGCCGGCCGCCGGCACGGCCGGGCGCACGCGGCTGATGCGGCGCTCGCTGTTGGTGACCGTGCCTTCCTTCTCTCCCCAGGTGGAGGCCGGCAACAGATAGTCGGCGTAGCGCGCCGTGGCCGTGTGGGCGAAGGCTTCCTGCAGGATGACCAGCTCGCAGCGCTCCAGTGCCTGGCGCACGGTGGCCTGGTCGGGCATTGACTGGGCGGGGTTGGTGCAGGCAATCCACAGCGCCTTGATCTCGCCGCGGGCTGCGGCCTCGAACATTTCCACGGCCGTGTGGCCGCGCTTGCCGGGCAGGTCAGGCACACCCCACAGCGAGGCGATCTCGGCCCAGTCCTCGGCCTTGCCCGGGTCGCGGTGGCCCGGCAGCAGCGTGGCCATGCCACCGCTCTCGCGGCCGCCCATGGCGTTGGGTTGGCCGGTCAGCGAGAAAGGGCCGGCGCCGGGCTTGCCGATCTGGCCGGTGGCCAGGTGCAGGTTGATCAGGGCCGTGTTCTTGGCGGTGCCGCTGCTGCTCTGATTGAGGCCCTGGCAGTAGAGGCTGAGCGAACTCGGTGAGGTGGCGAACCATTCAGCGGCTTGCCAGATGTCGGCCTCCTTGACGCCGCAGACCTGGGCCGCGCGGGAAGGCGCCCAGTCGCGCACCAGTTCCTTCAGCGCGTCGAAGCCTTCGGTGGATTGGGCGATGAAGTCACCCGCCGTCCAGCCCTGCCAGATGACGGCATGCAGCAGGCCGTGGCACAGCGCCACGTCGGTGCCGGGGCGGATCTGCAGGTGCAGGTCGGCGAGCTCGGCCGTCTCGGTGCGGCGCGGGTCGATGACGATCAGCTTGTGTGCGGGCTTGTTGGCGCGCGCTGCTTCGAGGCGGCGGAACAGGATGGGGTGGGCCCAGGCCGGGTTGGCGCCGCTGATCAGCACGCAGTCGGCCAGCTCGATGTCCTCGTAGCTGCAGGGCGGCGCATCGGCGCCCAGGGCCTGCTTGTAGCCGACCACGGCCGAACTCATGCACAGCCGCGAGTTGGAGTCGATGTGCGGCGTGCCAATGACGGCGCGGGCCAGCTTGTTGAAGGCGTGATAGTCCTCGGTCAGCAGCTGGCCGGAGATGTAGACGCCGATGGACTCCGGACCATGCTCGGCGCGGATGGCCAGCAGCTTGTCGGCAATCTCGCGGTTGGCCTGATCCCAGCTGATGATCGCGGGCTGGGCCCCACGCTCGGCGCGACGGGCGGGCTCGCGCAAGCGCTGGTGCTGGATGACGACCGGCGTGGCCGTCAGGTGCAGGTTGGTGCCCTTGGTGCACAGCCGGCCGAAGTTGGCCGGGTGGTCGGGGTCACCGCGCACGCCGATGATTTGGGTGTCGTCATGCTCGATCACAACACCACAGCCGACGCCGCAGTAAGGGCACGTGGATTTGGTTTCGCGCATGGTCATACCCGCCCTCGGCTGTGGAGCCCCTCGCTTGGCGAGGGGATGAGAGGGGAGTGCGCCATGTCACTGCAATGCGGATCGCGCTTCCGCGCGTATCCGCAGCCGACGCCACAGTAGGGGCAGGTGGACTTTGTCTCGCTCATGTTCTTCTAGCCAGGCAGGTCTTCGCCGCTCAAGCCACCGCAATCGAAATCTTCGGGCCTGCGACAGGGGCAGGAAGGTCCAAGGCCAGCGTGGCCAGTTCCGTCTGCAGCAGGAAGACTTCACCGCCCTCCAGCTTCACGCGGAAGCTCGGCGTGCAGCCCTCATCGGGTTCGCGGGCCGTGCCGTCGTTCAGGCCGATCGTCCAGTTGTGCAGCGGGCAGGCCACGCTCTTGCCGAAGACGATGCCCTGGCTCAAGGGGCCGCCCTTGTGGGGGCAGCGGTCCAGCAGCGCGAAGACCTCGTCGTCGGCGTTGCGGAACAGCGCCACGTCGATGCCGGCGGTGCGCTGCACACGGCGCGAGCCCAGCACGGGGATGTCCTGCAGGGCGCAGATGCGGGTCCAGTCGTCCATAGCGTCTACCTCAGTTGTCCAATCCGAACCTGACGGGCCGAGCGACGGGCCGCTCCCTAGCCGGCCCGCGCTGGCGATGTGCTTGCCGGTCGATCCGGCAAGCATCGCCGTCCCCGCGGGGGCTGAGGCCGGACACAAGGCGCCCAGTGGGCGGCTTGTGCCTGCCGAAGGGCTGCGGCGCGAGCCGCAGCGCGGTCTGCAAGACCGACTGGACTCGCTCGCGTTCAGCGACGCGAGGCTGGGCGAGGGGCAGATTCATGCCAGTTGGCGGGCAAACTGCCCCGTCACGGTTTCCATCACGGCGAGCAGGTTCTCGCTCGCCACGAAGACGTTGCTGGCCGTTTCCGGCCCCTGGCTCTCGCCGGCCAGTGCCGACTGCAAGAAGACCCATTGGTTGCGTGCAAGATCCAGGTTGTCGCGGATGGCGGGCGTTCCTTCAGGGGCCGAAGCCAGCACGCGCATGGCGGTCTCGAACTCGGCGCGGGCCTTGACCGTTTCCTTGCTCACGACGTCGGATCGAGCGCCCTGCTGGCCGGCCATGAAGAACAGGGCCAGTCGCTGCGACAGCATGCGCTGCCGGCCCGACATGTTGACCAGCATCGCGGTCGCCGTGGTGGAGCGCTGCTGCAGTTGGCCGGTGGCGACGTGGGCCAGGCTGAGCATTTCGCCGGATGTTTGCAGCAGTTCGTCGACGCGCTCGCGGCTGGGCTTGCTCTGCAGCAAGGCGCGGTAGTCGCCAAAGCGGTGCTGCATGGCCTTGTAGCTGCCGGCGATCTCGGGCGTGGGCGCAAAGGCGAGCAGTTCGCTCAACTGGCGCTCGAAGCGGGCCTCGCTGGCCTCCAGCACCTGGCGCGCACGCGGCGCCAGCTCGGGGCGCAGCTGGCCCAGCCAGGCCTTGCCCATGCGCTGGCTGAGCATGCGCTGGGCGCCGGCCTTGTCGATGGCTTCGCCGAGCTGGCTGATGCGGCTCTGAGCCAGGGCGGGCCCGGAGGCCAGGCTCGCGAGAAGAATGACGCGGCGGTTCAGCATCAGACGGCCACCTTGTCGAACTGGCGCAGGTCCACGTGGGCCTTGTCGAAGTCGAACCACGGGTCGGGCTCACCGTCCAGGCTGAACTGCAGCTGCGCCCACAACGCCTTGCGGTTGTCGGCGTCCTCGAGGATCTTCTTCTTCACATGATCCAGGCCGACCCGGGCGACGTAATGCACCGTGCGCTCCAGGTACCAGCCCTCCAGCCGGTAGAGTTGCAGGAAGGCGCCGCTGTACTCCAGCACCTCCTCCGGCGTCTTCAGCTTGCAGAAGAACTCGGCCACCTCGGTCTTGATGCCGCCGTTGCCGGCAACGTAGATCTCCCAGCCCGAGTCGACGCCGATGACGCCGACGTCCTTGATGCCGGCCTCCGCGCAGTTGCGCGGGCAGCCCGACACGGCGATCTTGACCTTGTGCGGCGCGTACATGCGCCACAGCGCCCGCTCCAGGTCCTTGCCCATCTGCGTCGAGTCCTGCGTGCCGAAGCGGCACCATTCGCTGCCCACGCAGGTCTTCACCGTGCGCAGCGCCTTGGCATAGGCATGGCCGGAGGGCATGCCGATGTCCTTCCAGACGTTGACGAGGTCTTCCTTCTTCACGCCCAGCAGGTCGATGCGCTGGCCGCCGGTGACCTTGACGGTGGGGATCTGATACTTGTCCACCGCGTCGGCAATGCGGCGCAGCTCCGAGCTCGTCGTCTCGCCGCCCCACATGCGCGGGATGACCGAGTAGCGGCCGTCCTTCTGGATGTTGGCGTGCGAACGCTCGTTGATGTAGCGGCTCTGCGGGTCGTCGATGGCCTCCTTGGGCCAGGTCGAGATCAGGTAGTAGTTGACGGCCGGGCGGCAGGTGGCGCAGCCATTGGGCGTCTTCCAGTCCAGCGCGCGGAACACCTCGGCCGAGGTCAGCAGATGCGCCAGGCGAATCGTGTCGCGGGCGTCCTGGTGGCTGGCGTCGGTGCAGGCGCAGATGGCCTTTTTCTTCGGCGTGGCCGAGTAGTCGCCGCCGGCGGTGAACATGATGAGCTGTTCGACCAGCCCGGTGCAGCTGCCGCAGCTCGCGCTCGCCTTGGTGTGCTTGCGCACCTCGTCCAGCGTGAACAGGCCCTTGTCGCGGATGGCCTTGCAGATGGTGCCCTTGGCGACGCCGTTGCAGCCACAGACCTCGTCCGTGTCGGCCATCGCGGCCGCGCGGCTGACGCCCTGGTGGCCGACGTCGCCGATGTTGGCCCCCGCCTCGCCGAACATCAGCTTGTCGCGGATGTCACCGATCTTGCGGCCCTCGCGCAGCAGCTTGAAGTACCAGCCGCCGTCCACCGTGTCGCCATACAGGCAGGCGCCGACGAGCTGGTCGTTCTGGATGACGAGCTTCTTGTAGACGCCGGCGAAGGGGTCGCTCATGACGATCTCTTCGGTGCCCGCGCCGCCGGTGAAGTTGCCGGCACTGAAGAGGTCGATGCCGGTGACCTTGAGCTTGGTGCTGACCGAGGAGCCGAGGTAGCGGCCGATGCCGAACTGGGCCAGGTGGGTGGCGCAGACTTTGCCCTGCTCGAACAGTGGCGCGACCAGGCCATAGGCAATGCCGCGGTGGGCGGCGCATTCGCCCACCGAGTAGACGCGGGGGTCGGTCACCGTCTGCATCGTGTCGGTGACGACGATGCCGCGGCTGCAATGCAAGCCTGCTTTCTCGGCCAACGCGGTGTTGGGGCGAATGCCGGCGGCCATGACGACGAGGTCGGCCGGTACGTCGATGACCTGACCGTCCTTGCCCTTGAGCTTGATGGCCTGGACCCGGCCCGAGGGGCCGGCCACCAGTTCCTGCGTCTGCGCGCCCAGCATGAAGGTCAGGCCGCGGTCGACCAGCGACTTGCGCAGCAGGTCGCCGGCGACGCCGTCGAGCTGGCGCTCCATCAGCGTGTCGACCAGGTGCACGACCGTGACCTGCATGCCGCGCAGCATCAGCCCGTTGGCGGCTTCCAGGCCGAGCAGGCCACCGCCGATGACGACGGCGTGCTTGTATTTCGTCGCCGCGTCGATCATGGCGTTGGTGTCGGCAATATCGCGGTAGGCGATGACGCCATCCAGATCCTTGCCAGGCACCGGCAGCACGAAGGGATTCGAGCCGGTGGCGATCAGCAGGCGGTCGTATTCCGCCGTCGTGCCGTCGGCCGCGATGACGCGGCGGCGCACGCGATCGATCTCGGTGACCGTCTTGCCCAGGTGCAGCGTGATGCCGTTCTCCTCATACCAGGAGAGCGGGTTCAGGATGATCTCTTCGATCGTCTGCTCGCCGGCCAGCACAGGGCTGAGCAGGATGCGGTTGTAGTTGGGGTGCGGCTCGGCACCGAATACGGTGATGTCGTAGAGATCCGGCGTGATCTTCAGCAGCTCCTCCAGCGTGCGCACGCCGGCCATGCCGTTGCCCACCATCACGAGCTTCATCTTCTTCATGCCGGACTCCATACAACAAAGCTGGTCTGCCCTTTGCTTTGCAAGGCATGTGCCAGCGATGAAGCTGGCCTTCAGACCTGCCGCAGCGTGAGAAATCAACCTCAAACGCCCAGCGACGCCCCACGCCGAAGCGTTTGCTAGCCCGGTGCGGGTGCACTCATCCCTGAAACTGCACCAAGATGAAGCCCCTCGTCCAAGGCCTTGCCTTGGCCGGTCCCCCGAGGGGACGGCGATGCTTGCCGGCTCGACCGGCAAGCACATCGCCAGACGGGCCGGCTTGGGAGCGGCCCGGCGCTCGGCCCGCAATACCAACCGCTCACTGACAACGACTCACGCGCATGCGCTTCGAACTCGATACCGGCCTGTCCAGCCTGCAGGGCAAGCGTCCTCGCAACGAGGACTTCGCCGGCGTGCAGGCGCCGGCTGCGCACGAGGCCGAGCGCGGCTGGGTCGCCGCCCTGGCTGATGGCGTCAGCGGTGGTGAGCATTCCAACGGCGATGGCCTGATGGCTGCCCAGACTTCGGTCATGAGCCTGCTGCGCGACTTCCACGGCGTGCCCGCCGACTGGGACACCAGCGTGGCGCTGGACCGCCTGCTCGGGCACCAGAACGCATGGCTCGCCTCGCACAACCGCCGCCCCGGGCCGGACGGTCAGCCGCGCGAGGCGCTGACGACGCTGACGGCCATCGCACTGCGCGGCCGCCGCTACGCGTTGGCCCATGTGGGTGACAGCCGCGCCTGGCTGCTGCGCGACGGCCAATGCCTGCTGCTGACCCAGGACCACCGCATGGAGCGCCGCGACTTCGCCGGCCTCACGCGCGCCCTGGGCCTGGACGATGCGCTGCGCCTGGACCACAGCGCCGGCGAGCTCAAGGTGGGGGACCGCCTGTTGCTGACCAGCGATGGCGTGCACGGCTCCCTGCGCAGCCGCCAGATCGCCGACCTGTTGCGCACCACGCCAGGCGCGCAGGCGGCGGCCGATGCGCTGACCGCTGCGGCACTGGCGGCTGGCAGCCACGACAACGCGACCGCCCTCGTCCTCGACGTCAAGGACCTGGCCGACCCGGGCCTGAACGACCTCGCGGCATTGGGCCGAACCTTGCCCAGCCCCGGGCCGCTCGGTGTCGGCGCGACGCTGGACGGCTACCAGGTCACCGCCGTCGTCGCCGACAACGGCGTGCACCGCCTTTTGCAGGCGCGCGAGCTTGCCACCGGGCGCCTCGTGGCCCTGAAGATGCTGCGCCCCGGCCGCGCCGACGATCCTGAAGAGCGCGCCATGCTGGCCCACGAGATCTGGCTGGGCCTGCGCCTGGCCGAGGCACCCCGGCACCGTCGGCGTGGGGGTGAGAGCGGTTTTGTGCGCGTTCATGCGCCGGCCGATGGCGCCACCCACTTCTACGCCGTGTTCGACTGGCATGGCGGCCACACGCTGGAGCAACTGCTCGCCAAAGGCCCGCTGGATACGGTCCAGGCTCTGGGCCTGGCCAGCGCCGTCGCGCGCTCATTGAGCCTGCTGCATGCCGCCGGCGTCGTGCACCGCGACATCAAGCCGGCCAATCTGCATCTGGGTGAAGATGGCCAGTGGCGCGTGCTGGACCTGGGCGTCGCCCTGAGCCCACGCGCGCCCGCGGCCTCGCACGAGCTGCATGCCGGCACGCCCAGCTATATCAACCCCGAGCAATGGCAGGATCCGCCTACCCCGGCCGACGCGGGTTCTGACTTGTTTGCGCTGGGCGTGACCCTCTACCAGGCGCTGACGGGCCGCCTGCCCTATGGCGAGATCGAACCCTATCAACTGGCGCGCTACCGCCGCGAGCCGGCCAGCGTCAGCCGGCTGCAGCCCAGCGTGCCCATGCCGCTGGACCGTCTCGTCATGCGCGCCGTCGCTCGCGAGGCCAAGGCGCGTTTCGAGACGGCCGACGAGTTGCTGCTGGCGCTCGAACGGCTGGCCGCCCGCGACCAGCCCGCCTCCGCGCGCCCGCCCAAGGCCGCGCGCGAGGCGGTGAGCGTCTGGCAGGTCGGCCTGGGCCTGTCCGTGCTGCTCAACCTGCTGCTGATTGCCTGGCTGGCCTTCCTGCCGCGCTAGGGCCTGTTAACGCTACGGCAACGGGTCGCGTTGTGGCCAGAAAAGCCGCGAGCAAGGCGAAAAGCGGAGCCGGGTTGGACACCCGGCGAGCATTTGCAACGCCGCGCGCGGCTTTTCCGGCCACAACCCGAAGGGAAGGCCCGCCGTCAGGGGCCACTCGGCGTTGCGCCACTGGCCCGCACGCGAGTGCGGGCGGCGTGCCGCGCCTTGATTGGCCCCTGGCGGCGGGCCTTCGCGACCCCTTGCCGTAGCGTTACCAGGCCCTATTCAGAGCCCAAGGCGGTCGCGGTTGATGCCCTTGACCTCGACATCAAACGTGCAGGAGCCGCTGGCCTGGTCGGTCGTGAACTCGACAGTGCCTGCCGCATGGCCGACCGTGTCTTTCATCTCGAAGCGCGTGAAGTGGAATTTGCCAGCCGTCACGCGCTGGCTCTTGCCTTGCACGCGGATGACCGAGCGCCACAGCGACTCCATGGACAGCGTGTAGTCGCCTGGGCCCGTGATGTCGACGGTCTTCAGCTCGACGTTGCTGGTCGGGGCTTCGCCGCCGTCCAGCGTCATCAGCCGAAAGCGCGACAGCCTGCCCGTCGCGCCCGCCTTGCCGCTGGGCGAGTAGTTGAAGTCGGCGTAGCTGTCGGAGACGCGGATGTCGGCGCCGGCAATCTTGCAGCTGGTGGCGGCCTGGGCGCCGGCGGCCAGACCGACGAGGGTGAGGGCGATGAGGGTCTTCATGCGCCCAGTGTGCCGAGCGTTGCGCGTCGGGCTGTCCCTCGCGCGAGGGGCAGCCGCGACTCAGATGCGTTGGTAATGCACCGGATCGGCGTCCTGGCCGGCCGTGGCGGCTTGGCGTGCGCGGCCACCTTTCTCGGCCCAGGTGCGCGTCCAGCGGATCTGCATGACACGCATGACGCCCAGCATCAAAACAGCCAACACCGCGAAGACGACAAAACCCCACATATAAGTGCCCGCATGCTGCTTGGACATGCCCATCAGATTGGGCACCAGGCCGCCGCCCAGGGCGCCGATCTCGCCGATCATCGAGCCGGCCACGGCCGTGGCCGCGGGCCAGCGCAGCGGCACCAACTGGAAGAGGGCGCCATTGCCCGCGCCCAGGGCCGCGAAGCAGACGATGAGCAGCAGCGTCGTCAGCACGAGGGACCCGCTGCTCATGCCGATCAGGGCCAGCGTGATCGCGACGACGACCAGCACGAAGGTCAGCATGTTGACGCCGCCCCAGCGGTCCGACAGCCAGCCGCCCACCACGCGCACCGCCGCGCCCATGAAGGCCGCCAGCATGGTCAGCTGGCCGGCCTGCACCTTGGAGACGCCGAACTGGTCGTAGTAGTAGGTGGGCAGGAAGGTGGTGAGGCCGATGAAGCCGCCGAAGGTCACGCCGTAGATCAGGCTGAAGGCCCAGCCATCCTTCTCGAACAGGCAGGCGACGTGCTCGCGCAGCGAGGCATGCGCGTCGACATCGGGCGGCTCCTTGGCGAAGACGATCATGACCAGCATTGGCACCAGGATGGCGGCCGCCGCGAAGGCATAGACCGTCTGCCAGCCATAGGCCTGGGCCAGCGGCGGCGCGACGAGCACCGACACCGCCGTGCCGACATTGCCCGCGCCCACCAGGCCCATGGCCAGGCCCTTGTACTGCGGCGGGAACCAGCCCGAGCCCAGGCTCAGCGCCACGCCGAAGCTGGCGCCGGCAATGCCCAGCAGCACGCCCATGGCCAGCAGGTCGTCATAGCTCTTCACCATGAAGAAGCCATACAGCATGGCCACGGCGATCATGCCCATCTCGACCAGCGTCGCGTTCTTGCGGCCGATGTATTGCGACAGCAGACCGAGCGGGAAGCGCATCAGCGCGCCGGCCATGATCGGGATCGACAGCATCAGCCCCTTCTGGGCCGGTGTCAGGTGATAGGTCTCGCTGATGAAGGGCGCCAGCGCGCCATTGAGCACCCAGATGCAGCAGGAGAACGCGAAGTAAAGGAAGGCGGCGAACAGCGTGGGGCTGTGGCCGGCTCGTTTGAAGTTCTGGAATGCGGACATCTTGGGCTCTATCGTGCTGGCTGCACGCGCCCACGCCAACCCACCGGTCGCGTGCCAGGGCGGCAAGGACGTGCAGCGGGAGGGTTTCCGCACCATTGCGGGAACCACGGCCGATACTTGCAAGCCTCATGCCCACCCGCCGGCAACGTCGCTGGCCTGTTTCTTGCGCCGTTTTGGGGCGTGAAGCCTGAAGCCATGCCTGATACCGCCGCTCCTACCTCGCTGCCCCTGCTGCCCTCGCTGATCTGCAGCCCTGAACCGCCGCCCCAGGTGGCCGCTTTGCAGGCCCTGGGCTGGTCTGTGTGCACCGTTTCGGAGCTTGCGCCGCCCGCCGACGGTCCGGCCGTCGGGCTGCTCTGGTGCCCGGACCGCACCGCCTTGGCGCAGCTTCTGCACTCGGAGCGGGCTTTCGGCTTGCCCGTGGTGCTGCTGTCGCCGCCGCCTCAGGGGCCCGAGCGGCAGGCTGCGCTGGCCCGCGGTGCCGTGCAATGGCTGCCGGCCGATGTGGATGCCAGCGTGCTGGGCGAGGCCTTGCTGTGGGCGCGTGATCTGACTGCCCAGCAGCAGGCCCGCGAGCTCGCCGCCCAGGCCAAGCTGGACGAGCGCAAGTGGACAGAACGTGCCAAGGGCCTGTTGATGCAGGCCCGCGGCATCGACGAGGCGGCCGCCTTCGCGCTGTTGCGCAATACCGCGATGCAGACCCAGTCCAAGTTGCCCGAGGTGGCGCGTGGTGTCGTGCACACGAGCGAGCTGGCCGAAGCGCTGGAGCGCGCCGGCGCCCAGCGCATGCTGAGCCAGCGCCTCGTCAAGCTGCAGGCCCTGCGCCAGTGGCCGCGCCTCACGCCGCCCGAGCGCCGCGAGGCCCAGGCCCTGCTGGACGCGTCGGCCGAACGCGTGGCGGCCAATCTCGCCCGGCTGGCCGAGCTGCTGCGCCACGATCTGGCCGAGGAGTTGTCTGCCGTATCGGCCGCCTGGGCTCAGCTGGACGCCGCGCTGGCCAACCGCCAGCCCGACCTCGGCCGCAGCGACCGGGCAGCCCAGCGCCTGCTGGAAAGCAGCGAGACGCTGGTCGCCCGCCTGTCCGAACGCGCCGGCCAGCGCCCGGTCGGCCTGTTGGCTCAGGTCACGCGGCTGCGCTTGCTGAGCCAGCGCCTGGCCAAGGAAGGCCTGCTCGCCCAGGTCATGCCTGGCCACGACGCCAGCGGCCTCGCCGCGGGGCTTGATGAATTCATCAAGGCCTATGACAGCGTGCGCGCCGCGCCACTCGCAGGCCCGACCCTGCAGCCGGCCTTCAAGGACGTGGACGAGGCCTGGCTGCTGCTGCTGCGTGGCCTGCGCGTCGAGCAGGGCGACGCGGTGCAGCGCATGCACCAAGGCAGCGAGAGACTGCTGCAGGCGCTGGAGGCGTTGATTCAGGCGTTGCAGGGGTCGTTGCAGTTGATCTTGGGATGAGGTGGTTCTTGGGGAGCTTTTGCGAAGAGCGCTATTGCTCGGTGCATTGCCGGGACATTGCCGGGAGTCCGTCCCGGCGGCCGGGTAACTTTCTTCTGCGGCGCCAGAAGAAAGTCACCAAAGAAGAGGCGCTGAACCGCACACGAGCACCACACCGCCAAGTGTGGCGCGCGAAAACTCTCACTTCCGATTTGGGCAGACGCGACCCGCTGCGCTCTCGCTGCTGTCCCTGTGACGAGCGCCACGCATCGCCACTTCACGCCGCTTAACGCCGGCTGCACGCCGGGCTTATCAATGAAGGCGGCGTCGCTCGGGCGACGTGTCGGGCAGGTGAGCGCGGCAAGTCGCGTCGCCCGAGCGACGCTGCATCGGTCTTCCTGGTGAGAACGGCGTGCAGCCGGCGTTAAGCGGGCAGGTGGTGCGATGGATGGTGAAGGTGATAGGGACAGCAGCGAGAGCGCAGCGGGTCGCTTCGTCCCGCAAAGCCGGAGGACGTTTTCGCGCGCCGCTGAGGGCGGTGACGCGATGGCGTGCGGTTCAGGGCCTCTTCTTTGGTGACTTTCTTCTGGCCCCGTGTATAGACCGGGGACATAGGTAACGGGTGTGCCAGGACATGGGTAACGCTTTCGGGGTTTAGAAGCCCCGGAAGAAGCCCATGGTCTGGACGGAGAAGAG
>NZ_LMDK01000020.1:0-345000 GCF_001425055.1 Pelomonas sp. Root1237 | reverse complement strand
CCTTAGGCAAATCCGGGGGGATTAGATGAGGCGTGATAACGAGTCTGCTTGCAGACGAAGTGAGTGATACCCTGCTTCCAAGAAAAGCCACTAAGCTTCAGCTATTGACGACCGTACCGCAAACCGACACTGGTGCGCGAGATGAGTATTCTAAGGCGCTTGAGAGAACTCTGGAGAAGGAACTCGGCAAATTGACACCGTAACTTCGGAAGAAGGTGTGCCTTTAGTAGGTGATCCATTTACTTGGTGAGCCCAATGAGGCCGCAGAGAATCGGTGGCTGCAACTGTTTATTAAAAACACAGCACTCTGCAAAGACGAAAGTCGACGTATAGGGTGTGACTCCTGCCCGGTGCTGGAAGATTAAATGATGGGGTGCAAGCTCTTGACTGAAGTCCCAGTAAACGGCGGCCGTAACTATAACGGTCCTAAGGTAGCGAAATTCCTTGTCGGGTAAGTTCCGACCTGCACGAATGGAGTAATGATGGCCACACTGTCTCCTCCAGAGACTCAGCGAAGTTGAAATGTTTGTGATGATGCAATCTCCCCGCGGAAAGACGGAAAGACCCCATGAACCTTTACTGTAGCTTTACATTGGACTTTGAACAGATCTGTGTAGGATAGGTGGGAGGCTTTGAAGTCAGGTCGCTAGATCTGATGGAGCCAACGTTGAAATACCACCCTGGTGTGTTTGAGGTTCTAACCTTGTCCCGTTATCCGGGATGGGGACAGTGTATGGTGGGCAGTTTGACTGGGGCGGTCTCCTCCCAAAGTGTAACGGAGGAGTTCGAAGGTACGCTAGATACGGTCGGAAATCGTGTCGATAGTGCATTGGCATAAGCGTGCTTGACTGCGAGACTGACAAGTCGAGCAGGTACGAAAGTAGGACAAAGTGATCCGGTGGTTCTGTATGGAAGGGCCATCGCTCAACGGATAAAAGGTACTCTGGGGATAACAGGCTGATACCGCCCAAGAGTTCATATCGACGGCGGTGTTTGGCACCTCGATGTCGGCTCATCTCATCCTGGGGCTGTAGCCGGTCCCAAGGGTATGGCTGTTCGCCATTTAAAGAGGTACGTGAGCTGGGTTTAAAACGTCGTGAGACAGTTTGGTCCCTATCTTCCGTGGGCGCTGCAAGATTGAGAGAGCCTGCTCCTAGTACGAGAGGACCGGAGTGGACGCACCTCTGGTGTATCGGTTGTCACGCCAGTGGCATTGCCGAGTAGCTAAGTGCGGAAGAGATAACCGCTGAAAGCATCTAAGCGGGAAACTCGTCTCAAGATGAGTCTTGCCGGGGCCTAGAGCCCCCTGAAGGGTCGTTCGAGACCAGGACGTTGATAGGCTGGGTGTGGAAGCGCAGTAATGCGTTAAGCTAACCAGTACTAATTGCCCGTGAGGCTTGACCCTATAACTTTGAGAGTCTGTGCGCAGCACGTCTCAAGGTGAGTGTTCAAGTTATGTCGTTCTTCGAAGCTACGAAGACGCAATCAAATTAAGCTGATTCCGCTGCCAAGCGATAAAACTTGCAGCGTGCAGATTGGATAAAACCAAGTTCTGCTGACTCTACGAATTGGGTTTATTGACCATGTCAATGAACCAACCAGTCAAGCCTGACGACCATAGCGACTTGGTCCCACTCCTTCCCATCCCGAACAGGACAGTGAAACGAGCCAGCGCCGATGATAGTGCGGATTCCCGTGTGAAAGTAGGTCATCGTCAGGCTATTTTGGTCCCACTCCTTCCCATCCCGAACAGGACAGTGAAACGAGCCAGCGCCGATGATAGTGCGGATTCCCGTGTGAAAGTAGGTCATCGTCAGGCTATTATTTAAGCCTACCCCCACCATTGAAAGATGGTGGGGGTTTCGCTTTGAGGGCCGCGAATAATGCACTCTATGTTTCGGCGTCCAATCTAGAACAGGTTTTGTTGGTGACTTGCCGCTAAGGGCCGCAAGTCCCACCTCCCCAGAACTTCATAGTGATAGGGCGATCCACCTCCGACAACGAGCAAGACCTCATCAAGAATCCATTCGATGGCTTCCTTGATTTTTTGGAGGTTTCAGATGCTTGGGCGCTGTATAGCTGAGAGTGACGTGCGGGGTGTGTCCCGCGCGATCATCAATTCCCTCGGCCGCTAGCGCCCTATGGATTGCAGCGAGCAACCCGGGGAAACCGTGGGGGCTGCCTTTGGCTCTGAACGACCAATGCTCTCCATTGGCCACGATGCGATTCAGCGTCATTGACCCTGCACCCGATTCAGTACCGCTCGGAAGTAGAACTTTCCGGCTCCTTGACCCTGCACCCGATTCAGTACCGCTCGGAAGTAGAACTTTCCGGCTCCTCTGACTTCGCCGCAGCCGCCTGCAGGCGGCTGCGGCGGGCGAATTCGGTCGGCGTGGCCCACTCCAGCGCTGAGTGGGGACGGTTCTCGTTGTAGTCCCGTCGCCAAGCCTCGATCTTGGCCCGTGCATCGTCCAGTGACAAGAACCAATGCTCGTTCAGGCACTCCTGGCGCAGCCGCCCGTTAAAGCTTTCGACGGTGGCGTTGTCAGTCGGCCGGCCGGGTCGGCTGAAGTCCAACTCGACGCCGCGCTCGTAGGCCCACTTGTCCATCGCCTTGGAGATGAACTCGCTGCCGTTGTCGGTCTTGATGGTCTGCGGCAGGCCGCGGTGCGCGGCGATGCCGGTCAGGGCGCGGACGACGTCTTCTCCCTTCAAGCTCTGGCCGACGTCGATGGCCAGGCACTCCCGGGTGTACAGGTCCACGACGGTGAGCATGCGCAGTTTGCGTCCATCGAAGAGGTTGTCGGCGACGAAGTCCATGCTCCAGATTTCGTTGATGGCATGGGCCAGTTGCTTGGGCTGGCGAAGCTTGGCGGCCTTGTTCCGTTTGGGCCTTTTGAGCCGCAGCGACAGCCCTTCGTCCCGGTAGAGGCGGTACACGCGCTTGACGTTGTCGGGGTGGCCTTCGCGGCGCAGCAGCACGTGCACCCGGCGATAGCCGTAGTGCACGCGTGTGCTGGTGATCTCCTTGATGCGCATGCGCAGCGCGGACTCGTCCTTCTTGACCGGCTTGTAGAAGAAGCTGCCCTGCGAGACGTTGGTCACGTGCATGGCGTTGCGCTGGCTGCAGCCGAACAGTCGCATCAACTCCGGCACCAGCTCGCGGCGTCGCGAAGGCCCTAGACTTTTTTTTGGACGATGTGCTGCAGCATGGCCTTGTCCAGGCTCAGGTCCGCAACGATCTGCTTGAGCTTGCGGTTCTCCTCCTCGAGCTGGCGCATGCGGCGCAACTCGGACGGGCCCACTCCGGCGTACTTCTGGCGCCACTTGTAGAACGTGGCGCTACTGATGCCCATCTTGCGGCAGACCTCCTCGACGCTGATGCCCAGCTCAGCTTGCTTCAGCGCGTAGGCCATCTGCTCTTCAGTGAACTTGCTCTTCCTCATGGCATGAACTCCTGGCCCATTCAAGGACCTCTTCATGCCGGTCGATTCTGTTACCGAACGGTACGGGATCCTGGGACAGGGTCATCATGGCAACCGCCTGCGCTGAAACCCTGCCACCCGCACGCAGCATCCGCTCGCGCAGATCTGGCGTGTCTTCCTCCCAATGGCGGTCCGAAAGGGACTGATGCCAATTCGTCGGCACGAAAAGCGCCAGGCCAAGTTGCGTCGCCAGTCCGTAGCGATCGACGATCACTCGCATGGCATTCAACAACGGCTGCTGCGGCATGGACATGAAAAGGTAGCGCGGCTTGACCATTGCGTAATTTCGGTCAGAGTGACGGCGATCTGGATGGTCGGGCGGTTGACCTGCCCGGGTTCTCCGAGACATTGATTCCCAGAGAAGATGGCTCCATCCCCCGAGAAGCCCATGAGAAAGAGTCGATTCACGGAAGAGCAGATGGTGGCGATCCTGCGCGAGGCAGACCGCACCACGGTGGCCGAGGCGGCCAAGAAGCACAAGGTCAGCGAGCCGACGATCTACGCCTGGCGCAAGCACTTCGGCCAGTTGGAGGTCGCGGACGTCAAACGCCTGAAGGCCTTGGAGGTGGAGAACAGCCGGCTCAAGAAACTGCTGGCCGAGCGTGATCTGGACATCGAAGTCCTGAAGGAGATCAACGCAAAAAAATTGTGAGCCCGCTGGCTCGGCGCGCCCAGGTCGCCCTCGCTCGCGAGCGTGGCCTGAGCCTGCGTCGGGCTTGCGGGCTGATCGGCATGTCACGCGCCACGCCCAGCTACGAGCCCCGCCTGCCGGCCAAGGATGCCCCGGTGATTGAGGCGATGAAGGAACTCTCGGCCCAGTACCCGCGCTACGGCTACCGCCGTATCCGCATCTTCCTGCGACGGCGTGGCTTCGAGCTGAGCTGGTCGCGCACGCATCGGCCGTGGCGCCAAGCCGGGCTGCTGGTGCCCAGGAAACGCTCGCGCAAGCCCACTGCCTCCACGGGGCCGCGCGTGCAAACGCCGTTCAAGGCCAACATGGTCTGGGCCTACGACTTCGTCTTCGACACGACCGCCACGGGCCAGCAGCTCAAGTGCCTGACCGTCATCGACGAATACACCCGCGAGTGCCTGGCCATCGACGTAGCCGGGTCCATCCGCTCCAAGCGTGTGATCGAGGTGCTGTCGCGCCTGGTGAGCACGCACGGGGCGCCGCTGTTCATGCGCTCGGACAACGGGCCGGAGTTCGTCAGCCAGGCCATCTTGGAGTGGATCGCCAGCGCCGGCATCGCCACCGTGCTCAACGACCCTGGCAAGCCCTGGCAGAACGGCACCGACGAGAGCTTCAACGGCAAGTTCCGCGACGAGTGCCTGTCAGTCGAATGGTTCCGCTCGCGCCGCGAGGCCAAGGTCGTCATCGAGTCCTGGCGTCAGCACTACAACGAGGTCAGGCCGCACAGCAGCCTGCAATACTTGACCCCGACGGAGTTCAAGCACCAACTCCGTCAAGACCCGCAACCAGCCGTCTTCTAGGAATTACTGTCTCGGAAATCCCGGGCAGGTCAAAACCATTCGAGTCCCGATGGCAACTGCCGCCACCAAGCCTTGGCCTCTCCGGGACACCCAGGCAATGAAAAGCCCGCCGAAGCGGGTTCCAGAAGAAGGTCCGACGTCGGTATCAGACGTTGAACAAGAAATGCAGCACGTCGCCATCCTTGACGACGTATTCCTTGCCCTCAGCGCGCATCTTTCCCGCGTCCTTGGCGCCCTGCTCACCGCGGTGTTTGATGAAATCGTCATAGGCAATCGTCTGCGCCCGGATGTAACCGCGTTCGAAGTCGGTGTGAATGACCGCGGCGGCTTGCGGGCCGGTGTCTCCGATGTGGATGGTCCACGCGCGCACTTCCTTCACACCGGCGGTGAAGTAGGTCTGCAGGCCCAGCAGCTTGAAGGCGGCACGAATCAGGCGGTTGAGACCGGGTTCATCCTGGCCCATCTCGGCCAAGAACAGGGCGCGATCCTCGTCTTCCATTTCGGACAGCTCCGACTCGGTCTTGGCGCAGATCGCCACCACCGGGCCGTTCTGGGCCGCTGCATATTCCTTCAGGCGGTCAAGGAACGGGTTGTTCTCGAAACCGTCTTCCGAGACGTTGCCAACAAACATGGCCGGCTTGGCCGTGATCAGGCATAAGGGCTTCAGAATGACCAGTTCTTCCTTGCTGAAGTTGATGGTGCGGACGGGCTGAGCCTGGTCCAGTGCGGCTTGGCACTTCTCCAGCACCTTGACCAACGCGATGGCTTCCTTGTCACCGGCGCGAGCGACTTTGTTATAGCGGTGCAGGCTCTTCTCGACGGTGCCGAGGTCAGCGAGGCAGAGCTCAGTCTGGATCACTTCGATGTCCGAGATCGGGTCGACCTTGCCATTCACGTGGATGACGTTGGGGTCTTCGAAGCAGCGCACGACATTGACGATGGCGTCAGTCTCGCGGATGTGGGACAGGAACTGGTTGCCCAGGCCCTCGCCTTTGCTCGCGCCAGCGACGAGGCCGGCGATGTCGACGAACTCGACGACGGCGGGCATGACGCGCTCGGGCTTGACGATTTCGGCCAGGGCCGCGAGGCGGGGGTCGGGCAGTTCGACGATGCCGACATTGGGCTCGATCGTGCAGAAAGGATAATTCTCAGCCGCGATGCCGGCTTTGGTCAGGGCGTTGAAGAGCGTGGACTTGCCGACATTGGGCAGGCCCACGATGCCGCATTTGAGGCTCATGGCGGGGGCTTTCCGTAGGGGAGGGCGGGCGACGGCAGGCCGACGCCGAATCGGGGATTTTAGTCGGCCGGCGCTGTCGACTCCTTCGGGCCGGCCCAGCTGGCGATGCGGGCATCACCGCTGCCTACAATTGCCCGATGCAAAGCGTGGATGTGTTGGTCAGAGGACGGGGGGCGGTCGGTGGCAGCCTCGCGCTCAGCCTGGCTGCTCAGGGGCTGACCGTGGGCATGACCGGCGCGCCGGGAACGCCTCGCGCCGACGACGTGCGGACCTATGCGCTCAACGCCGCCTCGGTCGCCCTGCTGACGGAGCTGAAGGTCTGGGACAGCTTGCCCCCTGACGCGATCAGTCCCGTCTACGACATGGTCGTCGGCGGTGATGCCGTCGCCAACCAGCCTGCCGGCCGACTGAGCTTCTCGGCATGGCAGCAAGGCCTGCGTGAGTTGGCCGTCATCGTCGACGCCGCCGCGCTGGATGCGCAGCTCGCGACGGCCCTGCGCTTCTCTCCTCATGTTCACAACGTCGCGGATAACACCTCGGCAGCGCTGATCGCCCTTTGCGAAGGTCGCGAATCGACCGCGCGCGCCGCGCTGGGCGTCGACTTCAAGCTCAAGCCCTATGGCCATCGCGCGCTGGCCGCAAGACTGAAAGCCGATCGGCCCCATCAGGGTGTCGCTCGCCAGTGGTTTCAGCCGGGTGGCGAGGTGCTGGCCCTGCTGCCTTTCGAGAAGCCGGCGCCTGGTGCGTCTTATGGCCTGGTCTGGTCCTGCGCTGAGGCGCGGGCCGAACAACTGCAAGCCTTGCCGGCCGCCGAATTCGAACGCGAACTCAATGCTGCCACCGGTGGTGCCGCGGGCGAGTTGGGCCTCGGTAGCGAGCGATCGAGCTGGCCGCTGGCTCTGGCCCGCGCGGATGCCGTCAGCGGCCCGGGTTGGGTGCTGCTGGGGGATGCAGCTCACATCGTTCACCCGCTGGCAGGCCAGGGATTGAACCTCGGTCTGGGCGACGTCGCCGCGCTTGCCCACGTGCTGGCTGCGCGCGAGTCCTGGCGCCCCCTCGGCGACGAACGCCTGCTGCGCCGCTATGCCCGCGAGCGCCTCGCGCCGACGCTGGCGATGAGCGAGCTGACCGACGTGCTGCAGCGTCTCTTCGCCAACTCTTCCCCCGCCGTCCAGAGCCTGCGCAACCGCGGCTTGGATGCGCTCAACCAACTCACCCCCGTCAAGCGCTGGCTGACCCAGCGCGCCCTCGGGCTCTGAACCCCAACCGGCTCTCCCATCGTGTCCTCTACGTTCCTTCGACTCCTGGCCGGCCTGCTTGTTGCCATCAGCCTTCCCGCGCTGGCCAACGACGCCGTCATCCGCAAGGCCCTTGCCGAGCGCATGCCCAACGCGCCCAAGGTCGACGAGATCCGCCCGGCCCCCATGCCCGGGCTGTGGGAGGTCCGCATCGGCAATGAGGTGCGCTATACCGACGCGACCGGCAGCTTCCTCATCGAAGGTGAGCTCTACGACCTGAAGGCCAAGAAGAACCTGACCGAGGAGCGCATCACCCAGCTCAACCGGATCGATTTCGCGAGCCTGCCATTCAAGGATGCGCTGGTGTGGAAGAACGGCAGCGGCAAGCGCCGGATCGCCGTCTTCGCCGACCCCAACTGCGGCTACTGCAAGCGCTTCGAGAAGGGCCTGCAGGAGCTCAAGGACGTGACGGTCTATACCTTCCTCATCCCCATCCTTGGCGGCGACTCTCCCGAGAAGACGCGTGCGATCTGGTGCGCCAAGGACAACGCCAATGCCTGGCTCGGCTGGATGCTCAAGGGCGAGCAGCCGGCCAAGGCACCGGCCTCCTGCGACGACGCCGCCATCGAGCGCAACCTCGCGCTGTCGCGCAAGATCCATGTGAACGGTACGCCCGCCATCCTGCTGGAGGACGGCAATCGCATCCCTGGTGCCGTCGGTCCGGTGGAGTTGGAGAAGCGCCTGCAAGCCCTGGCCGCGCCGGCCAGCAAATCCTGAATCCGATGAGCGTGGATCGCCGCGAGCTCGCGCATCGGTTGGGCTACGCCGGCCTCGTTCCCTTCATGCTCGGATGCGCCCTGATCTGGCTGATCGGCGACCGTGACCTCGATCAGCACACGTTTGTGAGCGTCGGGATGTCAGCGTATGCCGGGTTGGTCATTGCCTTTCTCGGCGGCATCCACTGGGGCCTGTCCTTTGCACGTGGCCTGCCTGGGCGTCAGCCCCTGGTCTGGGGCATCAGCGCCGTGCTGCTGGGCTGGCTGGGTGTGGTAATGCCGGCCTATGCGGGCCTGGCTCTGCATGGCGGTGTGCTGATCGCCTGTTATCTCGTCGACCGCCGCGTGTACCCGCAGCTCGGCGCGGCGGACTGGCTGACCTTGCGCTTTCGGCTCACCGCCGTCGCAGCGCTGAGCTGCTTTCTCGCCGCCGCGGGTAGCTGATGCGGGGACCAAGCTACAAGATTGAGCTGGCCGACATTGCGGCCCATCGCTATCGCGTCACGCTGACCCTTACCAGCCCAGCGGCTGAGCAGTTCTTCAGCCTGCCGGTGTGGATCCCTGGCAGCTACCTCGTGCGCGAGTTCGCCAAGCATCTGAGCGGGATGACGGCCCGTCAGGGCGGCAACGAACTGGTCGTCGAGCAACTCGACAAGGCCAGTTGGCGCGTGCGCTGCAGCGGCCAGTCGCGAGCCAAGGCATTGACCCTGAGCTATGACGTCTACGCCTTCGACGCCTCGGTGCGAACCGCCTGGCTGGACAGCCGGCGCGCTTTTTTCAACGCCAGCAGCCTGTGCTTGCGCGCCCATGGCCGTGAGAGCGAGGCGCATCGCGTGACATTGGGGCAACTGCCCGAGGGCTGGCGTGTCGCAACCGGGATGAGCGCTGCCGAGGGAAGCTGGGAGGCCGCCGACTACGACGAACTGCTAGACCACCCTTTCGAGATCGGCCCGCACTGGCAGGGCGAGTTCATCGCCGCCGGCGTGCCGCATCGCATCGTCGTGGCCGGCGCCTGGCCGAGCTTTGACGGCGAGCGCCTGCTGGCCGATGTGCGGCGCATCTGCGAGGCCCACATCGCGTTCTGGGGTGGTGCACCTTTCGAGCATTACAGCTTCCTGCTCTCGGCCGTGGATGACGGCCATGGCGGCCTGGAGCACCGTGCCAGCACGGCGCTGATCTGTGCACGGCGTGAACTGCCGACAGCCGCTGAAAGCGCTGCACCCAGCGACAACTATGTGCGTCTGCTCGGCCTGTTCAGCCACGAGTACTTCCATGCTTGGAACGTCAAGCGGCTGCGCCCTGCGGAGTTCGCGACCTTCGACTACCAGCGCGAGAACTACACCGAGCTGCTGTGGTTCTTCGAGGGGTTCACCAGCTACTACGACGAACTGATGCTGTGCCGCGCCGGCCTGGTCGATGCGCCGCGGTATCTGAAACTGCTCGCTGCCAGCGTCAACAGCGTGCTGGCCTCGCCGGGCCGGCGCGTGCAGCCGCTGGCCCAAGCCAGCTTCGAGGCCTGGACCAAGTACTACCGGCCCGACGAGAACAGCGTCAACGCCGCGAGCAACTACTACGGCCAGGGCGCCCTTGTCGCGCTCTGCCTGGACCTGAGCCTGCGGGATCAAAAATCCAGCCTGGATGCGCTGATGACGCGACTGTGGACGGCCAGCGCCGGCGGCCCGGTCAGTGAGGCCGACATCCTCGACGCTGTGCGTGCGCTGTCCATCGACGCGGTTGCGGCGCAATTGCACGGCTGGGTGCATGGCCGCGACGAGCTGCCACTGCGCGCGCTGCTGGAGAGACATGGCATTGTCTGGCGCGACGAGGGCCGGACCAACGTCGCCCAGCGTCTGGGCCTGCGCGTGCGCGAGGCGGCGTTGACGGGCATTGGCGTGACTCATGTACTCACCGGCGGCGCCGCCGAGGCGGGCGGCGTCAATGCACGCGACGAGATCCTCGGCTGTAACGGCTGGCGCCTGCGTCGCCTCGATGAGGTGGCGGGCCTGCTGGGCAGCGGCGAGACGCAGCTGCGCCTGCTCGTCAGCCGCGACCAGCGCTTGATCGAGCTCAATGTCGAGCTCCCCGCGCCGCAGTCCTCTGCTGTTGCCTTGACGCTGGCCGACGGGTCGCACGCTGCGCGCCGCCACTGGCTCGGCGCCTGAGGCAGCATGAAGACACCGCGGCCGCCGGGCCTGCTGGTGCTGGCCGTGTTGGCACTGCATCTGCTGCTCGGCCACGAGGTGCAGCGCATCCACGAGGGCTGGATCAGCGAAGGCCCGCCGCCAATGCCGGCGCGCATGCAGATCGCCCTGGTGCGCGAGATGCAGTTGCATGAGCCGCCTGCTTTGCGCGTGCGGCCGCCTTCGCCACCTCAGCCGCGCGCCAAGGCGCCGTCGGCGAACGTCCAACTGCCAGGTCCGGCGGCCTCCGCACCTGAGCCCGTCGCCGCATCGGAACCGCCGTTCCCCGAGCCCGTCGCGTCCGTAGCGTCAGCGCCTGAACAACCCGCCTCCGTTGCCCAGGCCGCGTCGGCGCCGTCGGTGGACGGTGAGCCCGGTCCTGAATGGCCGCTGTCAACGCGGCTCAGCTATGTGCTGACCGGCAACTACCGGGGACCGGTCAGCGGCCAGGCCCAGGTCGAATGGCTGCGCAGGGGGCGTGACTACCAGGTCCATCTCGACGTCGGCGTCGGCCCCAGCTTCGCGCCGCTGATCACACGACGCATGAGCAGCCAGGGCCAGTTGACGCCGGAGGGCATCGCGCCGCAACGCTACGACGAGGAGACCAAGGTCATTCTCAGTGACAGCCGGCGCGCCAGCGTGTTCTTCCTGGGCAATGAGGTCCAACTCGCCACCGGTTCGCGCGAGCCGGCCTCGCGGGGCGCGCAGGATTCGGCCAGCCAGTTCGTCCAGTTGACCTGGCTCTTTTTGACCGGCCGCGAGCTGCTCCAGGCTGGGCGTACCGTGCAGTTCCCGCTGGTGCTGGCTCGCCGTCAATACATCTGGCAATACGAAGTGGTGGGCGAAGAGACGCTGGATACGCCGATGGGCCCGCTGGCCAGCTGGCATCTCAGGCCCACCCGTGCGCCCGCCGGTGGCGATCTGGCCGCTGAAGTCTGGCTGGCGCCTGGCCTGCAATACCTGCCCGTGCGCCTGGTCATCCGACAGGACGCCGACACCTATATCGATCTCATGCTCAAGAGCGCGCCGCTGCAAGCCGCGCCAGAATCAATCAACGACACGCCCAGGAAACTCAGCCAATGACCTACGAATGCATCCTCACCGCCGTCCATGGCGACGGCCCGCGCAAGACCGGACTGATCACGCTGAACCGCCCCAAGGCGCTGAACGCGCTGAACGACCAGCTGATGGACGAAATGGGCGCCGCCCTGCTCGCCTTTGACGCCGATGACGGCATCGGCTGCATCGTGCTGACCGGATCGGAGCGCGCCTTCGCGGCCGGCGCCGACATTCCGACCATGCTGCCCCACACCTTCGCCACGGCTTTCAAGAGCGGTTTGATCTCCAAGAACTGGGAGACCATCCTGCAGGTGCGCAAACCCGTCATCGCTGCGGTAGGCGGCTTTGCGCTCGGCGGCGGCTGTGAGCTGGCGATGATGTGCGACTTCATCATCGCGGCCGACACAGCCAAGTTCGGCCAACCCGAGATCAAGCTTGGCATCGTCCCCGGCGCGGGCGGCACCCAGCGCCTGCCGCGCGCGGTGGGCAAGAGCAAGGCCATGGACATGCTGTTGACCGCCCGCATGATGGGCGCCGCAGAAGCCGAGAGCGCAGGCCTGGTGTCGCGCGTCGTGCCGGCTGACAAGCTGCTCGAAGAAGCCCTGGCCGCCGCTGAAACCATCAATGGCTTCAGCGGCCCCTCAGTGATGCTGATCAAGGAACTCGTCAACCTCGCCTATCAGGCGCCGCTCACCGACGGCGTGGCCGTGGAGCGCCGCTACTTTCATGCGCTGTTCGGCAGCCATGATCAGCACGAGGGCATGGAAGCCTTCCTGGCCAAGCGAGCGCCGAACTTCGAGCACCGTTGATGAGTGGTGGCGAAACGATAACGAACTAGGGATGACTGTTTGCGTTGAATGAATAGTCAGTTCCCGCCAGCCTAGTATTTCTACTGAGATCGGCTCCCTACAGTTCGGCCCATGGACACCGCGGTCGCGATGTCCGAGTGACCTAGAAAGCAGGAAGTTCCTGCCAGACACTGAAGGAGCCCGTCATGAGCAAGCTGTCCACCCTCATCGCCGCCACCCTGCTGATCGCCGCAGGCGCCGCCTCCGCCCAAACCACCCCGTTGACCCGCGAGCAAGTCGTTGCCGATCTGGTTGCGGCCCGCAACAGCGGTGAACTGGCCGCCATCCAGGGCGAAAAGGGCATCGAAGTGACGACCCCGGGCGCGGCCAAGGCTGCCGCGGTTGCCACTGTCAAGCTTCCCCGCCAGGCCGTGCTGACCGTCAAGCCGAGCGAAGTGCGCGCCGACGAGAAGATCGCCGCCGCCCAGGCAGCCGACCATGGTGAAAACGCCGCCCGCGAACTGGGTGATTTCCCGGCTCCTGTCGTGCGCCGTGCCTCCGCTCTGGCCAGCCGTTGAGCGAGCGCTGAAACAAAGCGGTTTCAAACCGACGAAAGGCGACCCGAGAGGGCAATGCCAGTCAGTTAGGGCATCAAGGCACTGACTGGAGATAAAAAGGGAACGTGTTGAAAACGTTCCCTTTTTGCTTTGCGCCTGCTTCAAAGTCCGCTTGACCAGACCCTGCAACAAGCGCCGCAGGACGCCTTCGCGCAGCTGTCGCAGCGCATCGACAGCGAATGCATCGCGGGCAAGGCGCTCGCCTCGGCCGCTTAGTTTCCGCCTTCCCGGCGCAGCGCCGGGAACAGGATCACGTCGCGGATCGACGGCGAATCGGTGATCAGCATCATCAGTCGGTCGATGCCGATGCCGCAGCCGCCGGTCGGAGGCATGCCGTATTCCAGCGCACGGATGAAGTCGGCGTCGAAGAACATCGCTTCTTCGTCGCCGGCATCCTTGTTGGCCACCTGGGCGTGGAAGCGCGCGGCCTGGTCCTCGGCGTCGTTCAGCTCGGAGAAGCCGTTGGCGTACTCGCGGCCGGTGATGAAGAGCTCGAAGCGCTCGGTGATCTTGGGATTGGCATCCGACGCACGGGCCAGCGGCGAGACCTCGACGGGGTAGTCGATGATGAAGGTGGGCTCCCAGAGCTTCTCTTCGACGATGGCCTCGAACAAGCCGAACTGCAGCTCGGCCAGGCCCCAACGCGCGGGCGCTTCTTCGCCAGCGGCCTTGACCTTGGCGCGCAGCACGTCGGTGTCATCGGCCTCGGCTTCGGTGAGGCCGGCGAACTGGATCAGCGAGTCGCGCACCGACACGCGCGCAAACGGCTTGTCCAGCGCCACCGGCTTGCCGGCATAGGTCAGCGCGGCGCTGCCGGTTGCGGCAATCGCCGCGTGGCGCAGCACGGCTTCCGTGAAGTCCATCTGGTCATGATGCGTCCAGTAGGCCGCATAGAACTCCATCATCGTGAACTCGGGGTTGTGCCGGACCGAGATGCCTTCATTACGGAAGTTGCGGTTGATCTCGAACACGCGCTCGAAGCCGCCCACGACCAGGCGCTTCAGATAGAGCTCAGGCGCGATGCGCAGGAACATCTCCTGGTCCAGCGCGTTGTGGTGGGTCTTGAAGGGCTTGGCGTTGGCGCCGCCCGGGATCGGATGCAGCATGGGCGTCTCGACCTCCAGGAAGCCGTGGTCCACCATGAAGCTGCGGATGGCCGACACCGCCTTGGAGCGCGCCGTGAAGCGCTTGCGGGCGTCTTCGTCCGTGATCAGGTCGACATAGCGCTGGCGGTACTTCTGCTCCTGGTCAGTCATGCCGTGGAACTTGTCCGGCAGCGGGCGCAGGCTCTTGGTCAGCAAGCGCAGCGTCGTCACTGCGACGGACAGCTCGCCGGTCTTGGTCCTCATCAACGTGCCTTCGCCACCGATGATGTCGCCCAGGTCCCAGTGCTTGAAGGCGTCGTAGACCTCGGGGCCAACGTTGTCGATGGTCACGCGCAGCTGGATGCGGCCAGTGGCGTCCTGCAGCGTGCAAAAGCTCGCCTTGCCCATCATGCGCTTGAGCATCATTCGGCCGGCCACGCTGACCTTGACGGCTTGCGGTTCCAGCTCCTCGTTGGGCACCTCGCCGTACTGGGCCTGCAGGGGCTGGGCGCGGTGCTGGGGCTTGAAGTCGTTGGGGAAAGGCACCGCTGTGGTGGCCCGCAGTGCGGCCAGTTTGCTGCGGCGCTCGGCGATCAATTGGTTGTCGTCGGCCTGAGCGGTCGAAACAGGAGTCGGAGTCGTTGTGGTCATTGCGGGCCTTCAGTCGAACCAGCGATTCTAGAATCTCGCGCCTTGATGACCTCCCACAGCCTGACGCGCGCCACTCTCACCTTGCTTGCCGGCAGCGCGCTGGCCCAGGCCGTGCCGCTTTTGCTGGGCCCCTGGATCGCCCGGCTGTACACGCCAGCCGAGTACGGCCAGTTCTCTCTGGTGTGGACGGTAGCCACCAATCTGGCCGTTGTCGGTTGTGCGCGCTACGAGTTCGCGTTGGCGCTCGAGACGGGCGAGGAGGGCGCCGCGGCGCTGCTGGCGTTGTGCCTGCGCATGCTGCTGGCGATGACAGCCATGGCCATCGTCGTCGGCGGGGCCTGGATGATCTGGGCGGATCTTCCCGTTGCCGCCGCGTTGCCGCCGGCCGTGCTGGCGGCCGCGGCCAGCCAGGCGCTGGCGCAATGGGCGGCTCGAGCCGGTCGGTTTGGCGTGCTGGCCTGGGGCCGCGTCGTGCAGTGGGGCGGCGGCGCCATTGCACAGGTCGGCTTCGGCCTGTTGCAGGCGGGGCCCTGGGGGCTGATCGGCGGCGCCACATTGGCCACGGCTGCTGCCGCTGCCCTGCAGGCGCAGCCGGCCCCCCTGCGCGGTTGGCGTGGCCTGCTGGCACCCCAGCCGTTGCGCGCCATGGCCGAGAAGCATCGCGATTTCCCGCTGCTGAACACGCCGCACGCCTTTGCCGGCGCGCTGCAGGACACCCTGGCCATCGCGCTGCTGACCGCCTGGCTGGGTTCGCCCGAGGCTGGCGCCTGGGCGCTGGCACTGCGCTATCTGAAGGCGCCGGCCAGCCTCGTCGGCGGCTCGCTGTCGCAGGCCCTCTACCCCCGCCTCACGCAGACCGACAGCCGCAGCGAAGCCCGCGCCCTGGTGCGCAAGAAGCTGCTGCTGCTGACGGCCATCGCGCTGCCGCTGATGCTCGCGCTGCTGGCCTTCGGGCCCTGGCTGTTCGCCACCGTCTTCGGCCCCGAATGGCGCGGCGCCGGCGAACTGGCCCGCTCGCTGGCACCCTATGTCGCGCTGCACTTCATCGCGTCGCCGCTGTCCGTAGTCACCATGGCCTGGGGTGCACAGGCCTGGGCACTGAAGCTGGCGCTGATCGGCCAGGTGATGTTCGTCGGCGGGCTGGCGGCTGGCATCCATCTCGGCGGCCTGGCGGGTGCGGGCTGGGGTGTGTCCGCAGCGATGCTGCTCTACTTCGGCTACTTCTTCTGGGCACTTTGGACCTGGGAATGATTCGACCCTGGCTCAACCGCTTTCGTCGTCGCCTCCTGCGGCTGCTCGGCTTTCGCATGCTGTTCGGCGAGGCCGGCGCGCCGCATTCGCGCATCGCGCCCAGCACCTGCATCGAGGGCGAAGCAGGCCTGCAACTGGCCGACCATGTCTTCATCGGCCAGTTCAACTTCATCGACGCGAGCGCGGGCCTGGTCATCGAAGAGGGCGTGCAGATCACGAACTTCTGTTCCATCGTGACCCACAGCACCCACAACGCCCTGCGCGTGAACGGCCGTCGCAGCGCGGTGCTGGGCGGCGAGCTGCCGGGCTACCGCAAGGGGGCGATCCGCCTGGGCGCCTACAGCTTTGTTGGCCCGCACAGCCTCATCGAACCCGGTAGCACGCTCGGCAAGGGTGCCATCCTGTGCGCTTATTCGCAGCTGCGCGGCGCCGCACCCGACTTCGCCATCATGGCCGGCCAGCCAGCTCGCCAGGTGGGCGACACGCGCGAGCGCGATGCGGCCTTGCTGGCACGCCATCCCGAGCTCCGGGAGGCCTACGCAGCCTGGGCCGGGCCATGCTGAGCGGCGGTCTCAAGCTCGTCCTCATCGGCGACGGCGAAAGCCCGCACCTGCTGAAGTGGGCCCGTGCGCTCAACCCACGCGTGCAATTGCATGCCATCTCGTCGCGCGGCTTCCTGCCCGAGTTCCATCATCTGCTTCCCGACGCACGCCGGCTGGCGCTGAACACGGCTCCCGACCATGGCGGCGGCAATGTCGCCCTGATCAAGATGCTGCCCAAGGTCGGTGCCTGGCTGGCCGATACAGACGCCGATTGGCTGCACGCGCACTACCTGACCTCCCACGGTTCACTGGCCTGGGCGGCCCGCATGGGTTGGCGGCTGCGCGCGCAGATCGCCGGCTCGGCCTGGGGCAGCGACATCCTCGTGACGCCGCAGCGCGGCGGCGCCTGGCGCTGGATGACGAAGAAGGTGCTGCGCAATTGCACCCTGACCACGTCGGACTCGGTCTACATGGCCGAGCGCATGCGCGAGCTGGGTGCGGGGGAGGTCATGACCTTCCCATTCGGCCTTGAAGCCATGCCCAAGCAGAACGCGAAGAAGCAGCCTTGGCTGTGCTTCGCGAACCGCGGCCTGGAGCCGATCTACCGGCCGCAACTCGTCATTGACGCGTTCCTGCGCATCGCGTGTCAGAACCCTGAAGCGCGCTTGGTCATTGCGAACGATGGCTCGTTACGTCAGTCGCTTGAAGATGAAACGGCTGCTCGTGGCTTGCATGAGCAGATCACCTTCGTCGGCCGGCTGGATGTCGCCGCCCAGGCCTCGTACTACGCCCGTTCGACCTGGTTCCTGAGCCTGCCCGAGAGCGATTCCGTGTCGGTTTCGGTGCTGGAAGCGATGGCGCATGGCTGTGTGCCGCTGCTGTCCGAACTGCCTGCCAATCGTGAGTTGATTGGCGACTCGGCGCGTGGCCTCATCGTCGGCTCGCTGGACGACCTGCCGGCGCGCATGGCAACGCTGGACACGACCAAGCTCGCCATCGCCAATCGCAACTGGGTCGCCGCCAACGGCCTCTTCGAGCCCCACGTGCAGCGCTTCCTGACCCGGCTCAAGGAGCTCACGCCGGCATGAGGATCCTTCTGGTCAACCATTACGCCGGTTCGCCTGCCCACGGCATGGAGTTCCGGCCCTACTACCTGGCCCGTGAATGGGTGAGGGCGGGTCACGAGGTCACCATCGTCGCGGCCAGCTACTCCCATGTGCGCGCCGTACAGCCCGAGGTGCCCGGCCAACCGGTCGAGGAGATCATCGACGGCATCCGCTACCGCTGGCTGCCGGTGCCCAGCTACCAGGGCAACGGCGTGGGCCGCTTGCGCAACATCCTGTCCTTCCTGCGCCAGCTGCGCGCCGACGCCTGGCGGCTGACGCGCGAGTTCCGGCCTGATGCCGTGATCGCGTCGAGCACTTATCCCATGGATGTCTGGGTCGCCAGGAAGCTGGCACGACTGGCCAAGGCCAAGCTGGTCTACGAGGTGCACGATCTCTGGCCGCTGTCGCTGATCGAGCTGTCCGGCATGTCGCCGCGTCACCCTTTCGCGCTGATGTGCGGCAAGGCGGAAGTGGATGCGTATCGAGATGCCAATGTCGTCGTCTCCATGCTGCCCTGCGTGCACGAGCACATGGCTTCAAAGGGCCTGGATCTGAACAAGCTGCGCATCGTGCCCAATGGCTTTGCGCCAGAGGAATGGCAGGGTGAATCGGCGCCACTCGGTGCGACGCTGTCGGCGCATCTCGACGCGGAGCGCGCGGCCGGTCGCGTCATCGTCGGCTATGCCGGCTCCATGGGCCTGCCCAATGCGCTCGACGTGCTGCTCGATGCAGCCGCCAAGCTGCGCGATCGGCCGATCAGCTTCGTGCTGGTGGGCAGCGGGCACGAGGCAACACGCCTGGCCGGGCGCGTCGACGCCGAGGGGCTGAAGCAAGTACGCTTTTTCGCTCCCATTCCCAAAGCCCAGATCCCGACGCTGCTGAGCCACTTCGACATCGCCTACATCGGCTGGCAGCGCACGCCCATCTACCGCTTCGGCATCGCGCCCAACAAACTCATCGACTACCTGATGGCCGGTCGTGCCGTGCTGCATTCGGTCGAGGCGGGCAACGACCCGGTCGCCGAGGCCGGCGCCGGATTGACGGTCGCGCCTGAAGACGCCGACGCCGTGGCCCAGGGGCTGCTGAAGCTGGCGGCGCTGACGCCCGAGCAGCGCGCCGAGGTGGGCGAGCGTGGCCGCGCCTTCGCCATGGCCCATCACGCCTATCCGGTTCTCGCCGCCCGCTTCATCGAGGCCTTGTCGTGAGCGAGCTCGACCAGATCGCGCAGCGCTACGCCCGCCGCAAGGCCCGCGCAGAGGGCACCGACCGCTACTGCCTGTTGCGGCCCGAGGTCTGGCGGACGTGGCAGGAGCGCCAGCGCGTGCTGCTGACCTTGCTTGCCCGACGTCCCGGGCGTCCGGCTGACTGGCAGGCGACCGAAGTGGGCTGCGGTGCCGGCGGCAATCTGCTGGACCTGCTGCGCCTGGGGCTGCTGCCCGCGCACCTGACCGGCATCGAACTGCTGCCCGAGCGCCTGGACGCCGCGCGCGCCGCCCTGCCCGAAAGCGTGCGCCTGCTCCCAGGCGATGCTTCAGAAGCCGACGTCGCACCGGCCAGCCAGGACCTGGTGCTGCAATCCACGGTCTTCTCGTCCATCCTCGACGACGCCTTGCAGCAGCACGTGGCCGACGCGATGTGGCGCTGGCTCAAACCGGGTGGCGCCGTCGTCTGGTACGACTTCACCGTCAACAATCCGCGCAACCCCGACGTCCGCGGCGTGCCGCTGGCGCGCGTGCGACAGCTCTTCCCGCAAGGCGCTTTCACGGCCCGGCGCGTGACGCTGGCGCCACCGCTGGCCCGGGCGCTGCCTGCGGCCTATGGCCTGCTCAACCTCGTCCCCTGGCTGCGTACCCACCGGCTGGTGCTGATCGCCAAAACCTGATCGTCGAAAATCCCTTCATGAGTGCCCAGCCCTTCCTTCCCTTTGCCTTGCCCGACCTGGGCGACGACGAGATCGCCGAAGTCGTCGACACGCTGAAATCCGGCTGGATCACGACCGGCCCCAAGGCCAAGCGCTTCGAGCAGGCCTTTGCCGACTTCCTCGGTGACCCGCAGATCGAGTGCATCGCGGTGAACTCGGCCACCGCAGGCCTGCACCTGGCGCTGGAAGCCATTGGCCTGGGCCCCGGCGACGAGGTCATCACGACGACCCACACCTTCACGGCCACCGCTGAGGTCGTGCGCTACCTCGGTGCCGACGTGAAGCTGGTCGACATCGACCCGGCGACCTTGAACATCGACATCGCGGCCATCGAGGCAGCGATCACCCCGAAAACCAAAGCCATCCTGCCGGTGCACTACGCCGGCCTGGCCGTGGACATGCTGTCCATCCTCGACATCGCCCGCCGCCACGGCCTGCGCGTCATCGAGGATGCGGCCCATGCACTGCCGACCACGCTGGAGAAGGAGCTGATCGGCACGCTGGGCAGCGACGCCACCGTGTTCAGCTTCTATGCCAACAAGACGATGACGACCGGCGAGGGCGGCATGCTGGTCACGCGCAATGCCGAGCTGGCCAAGCGCGCCCGCGTCATGCGCCTGCACGGCATGAGCCGCGACGCCTTCGACCGCTTCACGGCCAAGGTGCCGAGCTGGTACTACGAGATCGTCGCGCCCGGCTTCAAGTACAACCTGACCGACATCGCCGCGGCCCTGGGCCTGCACCAGTTGAAGCGCCTGCCGGCCTTCCAGCTGCGCCGCGAGCAGATCGCGATGCGCTATCACGAGGCCTTTACCGACCTTCCGCTGATCCTGCCGCCCGATGCGCCGGAGGGCGACACGCACTCCTGGCATCTCTACGTCGTTCGCCTGGCCGACGAAGCCAGCATCACACGCGATGCCTTCATCGAGGGCATGTACGCTGCCGGCATCGGTTGCAGCGTGCATTACGTGCCCCTGCACCTGCATCCCTACTGGCGCGACCGCTACGGTCTGACGCCCGAGCAATTCCCGCAGTCGCAGAAGGCCTTCGAGCGCACGGTCAGCCTGCCGCTGTACACGGCGATGAGCGACGCGGACGTCGAGCGCGTCATCGCCGCCGTGAGGGGCCTGCTGGCTTGATCAAGCGCCTGTTCGACGTGGTCAGTGCGGCGCTGGGGCTGCTGGTTCTCGCGCCGCTGCTGCTGCTGGCCGCGGTCTGGATCAAGCTCGACTCTCCCGGCCCGGCCCTGTTTCGCCAGACGCGTGTGGGCCGGCATGGCGTGCCCTTCACCATCCACAAGTTCCGCACGATGCGCGTCGAGCCGGGTGCGGCCATCACGGTCGGCGCCGACCCCCGCATCACGCGCTCGGGCCGTGTGTTGCGCCAGGCCAAGCTCGACGAGCTGCCCCAGCTCTGGGATGTGCTGCGCGGCGCGATGAGCCTCGTTGGCCCGCGGCCGGAGTTGCCTCGCTATGTCGAGCTCTACTCGGCCGAATTGCGTGAACGCGTGCTGGCGGTGCGGCCGGGCATCACCGATCCCGCGTCGCTGGCTTTCAGCCACGAGGCTGAAATGTTGGCTGCAGCGCAGGACCCAGAGCGCGAATACCGCGAGGTCGTGATGCCCGCAAAACTCAAACTGTCAGCCGAGTACGCGGCCAGCGCCAGCCTGATGACCGACCTGCGGCTGATCCTGGCGACGTTGGCCCGCGTGCTGCGCGGCTGACAATCGCTTCCCAATGAACTGGCAGTTTCTCGACACCCTGCTCACGCGCCTGCGGCCGCGCCGTGAAGCCTTGGCCCTGCTGCTCGACGTCGTTGTCGTTGCCATCGCCTGGCAGGCCACCTATCTGTTCCGCCTCGGTTTCGAGCGCTGGTTCTCGGCACGCCCCGACTACGACGGTTGGGTGCTGCTGGGGCTGTTGGCCATCTATGCGGCTGTGCTGTACCTGTTGCGCGTGCCCAAGGGCATGTGGCGCTTCTCCGGCTTCGGCGAGGTCCAGCGTCTGGCCTTGGCCTGCACGCTGGCGGGCCTGATCGGCACCGCGGCCGTGCTGATGGCCCATTTGCATGCTGTCCCTCGGGCCGTACTGGCCCTGCATCCGCTGTTCACGCTGATGCTGCTGGCCATGATGCGCATGGGCTACCGCATGCTCTACGAGCACATGCGCAGCCGCATCAGCGGCAGCGCCCAGGAGCAGCGTCGGGCGCTGGTGATGGGCGCCGGCGACGCGGGCCGCCTGCTGGTGGCGGGCATCCAGCACAGCCAGGGTTGGGTGGTCGTGGGCTTCCTGGACGATGATCCCGCCAAACTGGGCGGGCGCGTGGCTGGGTTGGCCGTGCTGGGCGACCTGAGCCACGCGCGGCGATTCGCCAGCGTGCATGGCGTAACCCACATCATCGTGGCCATGCCGGCAGCCTCCGTCGAGCAACGGCGCCGGGCCCTTGACGTCGCGGGCGCCACCGGTCTGCCGGTGTTGACCGTGCCCAGCAGCTCGGAGCTGATGGCTGGTCGTCGCGTCAATGAGGTGCGCGATATCGAGCCCGAGGACTTGCTGGGCCGCGAACCGGTGCAGCTCGACGAGGGGGGCATCAGCGAGGCACTGAGTGGCAAGGTGGTATTGGTCACGGGTGCCGGCGGCAGCATCGGTAGTGAGCTCTGCCGGCAGATCGCGCGCTATCGGCCGCGCCAATTGGTGCTCTACGAGCTCAGCGAGTTCGCGCTTTATCAGATAGAGCAGGAGCTGAGCGAGCACTTTCCGCATCTGCCACTGCTGCGGCTGATCGGCGACGTGAAGGATCTGTTTCATTTGCGGGCCACGTTCGCCGCCCATCGGCCCCAAGTGGTCTTCCATGCAGCCGCCTATAAGCATGTGCCGTTGATGGAAGTGGGCAACGCCGCGGCCTGCCTGCGCAACAACGTAATGGGCACGTATCACGCCTGCCTGGCGTCAGCCGAATGTGGCACCGAGCGCTTTGTGCTGATCAGTACGGACAAGGCTGTCAATCCAACCAATGTGATGGGCGCCACCAAGCGCGCGGCCGAGCTGGTCATCAGCCACATGGCGGCCCAGGGCCACGCCACCCGCTTCATGGCCGTGCGTTTCGGCAATGTGCTGGGCTCCAGCGGCAGCGTGATTCCGAAATTCAAGGAGCAGATCGCCAGAGGCGGTCCGGTGACAGTGACGCATCCGGACATCACGCGCTATTTCATGACGATACCTGAGGCGGCGCGCCTGGTCGTTCAGGCTGCGGCGCTCGGCGAGGGAGGGCAGGTTTTTGTTCTCGACATGGGAGCGCCTGTGCGGATCGCGGACCTCGCAAAGGACCTGATCCGCATGTCGGGACATAGCGAGCGCGATATCCCCGTCTCATATGTCGGTCTGCGGCCGGGCGAGAAGCTTTATGAAGAACTGTTGTCCGAGTCCGACGCGACGATGCCGACTCCGGTCAAGCGGCTGTTGATTGCCAAGCTTGACGATGGCCCCCGGCATGCGGCGGTTCATGCATGGTTAAAAGGTGTCGTGCAAGGTGAAAATCCACCCTCCTCGGACGCGGAGGTGCGACGGTTTCTTTCGGTACTCCTTGGATCAGAGTACGTTGTCGAGCCGCGCGGCGTTGACGCGTCAATGGTGTGAAGCTTGCGTACAAAGTGTGTGACCCGTACGAAGTGTCTCTCACTGGCAACGAAAGTCGTAAGTCCATGAGGAGGCTTTCGCGCGACGCTACTACTATGAACTCCGCTGCTGTACGGCCTAAGCTGACCGGCTGCAGGCCGTGTGGTTCTCACGTGTTTTCCCGAAGCCGAGCTGTTTCATTGACAAACGCTTAAAAACGCGGTCTAGAATGCCGCGGCGTGTTTCTAAACGCGTGTGATTCGCGAATCATCGATCTCTTTCCATAACCCTTGTGGAGTTCACCGAATGAAAAAATTTGTGTTTAAGGCGACCGCTCTGGCGATCGGTGCGCTGGTTGGCGGCGGAGCGTTTGCCTCGGTCAACCTGGACACGGCCGTGACGACCGGTACGTTTGCCAAAGAGTTGAACTACAGCTCGGTGGCTCCCGGCGTCGCTATCGCTGCCGGCCAGACCATCACGACGAAGCTTGGCTTCGGTGTCAGTGGTGGTCAAGACCGCTACATTCGCGTTGACCTCGGCGGCGCCAAGTTTGCAGCCGCTGCAGCAGGTACCAACGTAGTCAACGGCACGCTTGCGTTTGCAAACAGCATTGTCGTGCAGGGCGGCGCAATTGGCGACGGTTATGTGATCTACCAGGTGACTGCAGCCGGCGCGGGCCATGCTCAAAGCGATGCTCTGACGATCACGTTGCCCTCGCTCAATGTGACCAACAGCAATGCTGCGAACGTCGTCGCGACGTATTCGTTGTATGAGACTGCCGTCGCTGCAGTCGCTAACGCCACCTCGACGTGGCTGTACAGGAATTTTGGCGACCTGTTGAAGTTTGCGACGGGTATCAAGTTCACGCTGACGACCAACAACACGACGGCGTCCGTTGAGCAGTCGTTCAAGAAGTTTACCGCTGGCACCACGACCGGTGCGACCCCCGCGACCGCTGACATCCTGACCGCTCGTATCGGTTCCTTCACCTATGGTGTCGTGACTGGTGTGTTGAACACGGCTGGCACGCAAGTGCAGCTTGAAGATTTGGTCCAGGCAACTACCAAGGCCACGTTCACCGGCGACTTCGGCGCTGCTGGCACGTTGGGTACGTCTACTGACGACTGCGCTACCGCTCCCACCGCGCTGACTCTCAATACTGGCAAGACTTCGGCATCGTTCACGTTGCCCGTGACTGGCCAGGCTGACACCACGCGTGCCCTGTGCTATGTCGTGACCGGTACTACCGCAGTTCCGTCCCAGTCGGTGACTGCATTGCTTGACGTGACCGCTGCAACGGCTGCGACCACTGCCGACATCGCTGCTGCCACGATCGGTACCATCGACCGCGACGGTACGGAACTGCAAGCGCCGTTGGCGTCGATTTACGGCACGACTACTAACGGTAACCGTGCCGTGTTGACGAGCCAACACTCGGCCGACGCGACTGTGGTGGCTTCGGCAATCACCGAAGACGGCGTGACGTGCACTGGCGGCACCAGCGACTTCACGCTCAAGGCTGGCACGCAGTTGTTCATCAACGCTTCGCAAGTCTGCCCGACGCTGAGCGCCGGCACGCGCTTCGCCCTGAAGTTCATCATTGCTGCCCCGAACAACAAGATTTCGGGCGTGTACAACTCGTACACCTACGATCCGACGACCGGCAAGGTGACTGACATGTCGTCCTACCCGCTGCTGCGCCCGGGTACGAACTGATCAATTGACATTGGTCAAGGGCGCCTTCGGGCGCCCTTTTTATTTGCCGACGGCAATTCGTTGGAAATGCGCTCAACCTAAAATCCTTCGGCTTTAGTCCCCGCGGATTCTGAGATGTCAAGATTGTTCAAGCATGGGCGGAGCCGCAAGGCGGTCCCATCAGGGTTCACTTTGCTCGAGATGCTCGTCGTGCTCGTGATCATTGGCCTGCTAGCCGGGCTCGTCGGGCCTCGCCTGTTCAGCAAGGTCGATCAATCCAAGGTCACCGCGGCGACTACGCAGGCCAAGATGCTTCGAGGTGCCGTAGAGAGCCTGCGCCTGGACATCGGCCGCTACCCGCTGCCTGAAGAGGGGCTCGCGCTGCTGACAAAGCCCCCCCCGGAGCCGGCTTTGGCCAGCCGTTGGCGCGGGCCGTATCTGGACGGCGCGCTTCCCGAAGACCCCTGGGGCCAACCCTATCAATATGCCGTGCCCGGCGCTGACGGTCAGCCGTTTGCGTTGTTCTCCCTGGGAGCCGACAGCAAGCGCGGCGGCACGGGCGACGCGGCTGACGTGGGTGTTCTTCCGGCTGCTCAGTGAGCACTTGTCTCCACCCCAGCAAGGTGCGCGCGTTTCGCGGCTTCACCTTGCTGGAGATGCTCGTCGTCCTTGTGCTGATCGCCCTGGCTGCTGGGCTCGTCGCACCATCGGGGGTGAGGTGGTTGGAGGCTGCGCGCCAGCGCGCCTGGCAGGACGATCTGCGCGCACAACTCTTGAATCTGCCTCTGCGGGCCTTTCATGAGGGGCGCGCCTTGAATCTGGACGCGTCGTCTGTGAGAGAGCTCGTACCGGATATTCCGACAGATGTGGTCATCGAACTTTCAGCGCCGCTGCGCTACGGTCCGACGGGCGCTGCGAGCGCTGGAGAGATTCGGTTCGGCAAACGTGGCGCACCGCCGGTGGTGTGGCGCGTCATGGCCGTCACTGGCGACGTGCAGGGCTGAAACCGTCGGGTATGAAACCGCATGAACGCGGCTTCGGCCTGCTGGAGGCGATCATCGCGTTGGTCATCCTGGCCAGCGCCGGGCTGGCCTTGTTCGCCTGGATCGGCCAGAACCTGACCGACGTCCGGCGCATTGAAGATGCGCAGGCCCGCGCAGCTTTGCAGCTGACAACGGTGGGACTGGTCACCAATATCAATCCATTTGTCGAACCTAAAGGGGAGAGGCGCGTTGGCGCCGTGCTCGTGCGCTGGAGTTCGGAACTGATAGAGCCACTGCGCCACAGCCTGCCCTTTGGTGGAAGCCAGAGCCCGGTTTGGGAAGTGGGCCTTTACCGGCTGGACGTCGTGAGCACCGAGGAGTCGACCGGCACGCACGTGGAATTCAGCCTTGAGCAGCCTGGGCTGAATGCGCTGAACGTGCAGCCCAGGCGGCGCGGCGAGGAGCCGCCATGAGCGCCGGCCGTCACCAGCATGGATTGACGCTCCTGGAGACGCTGGTCACCCTGGTCATCGCCGCGATGGTGGCGACGCTGATGGCCGAGGGCCTGTTTCAGCTGGGGCAGTTGGAGCGGCGCCTCGGCACCGGTCAGTTGCAGCCACGGCTCGAGCGGCTGCACGTGCTCTGGATGCAGCAGTCCCTGGAAGGCTTGCGAGCCGGCGAGCCTGGCACTGCGGATGAAGTGCTGGGCGGCCCGCGCAAGGTTCAGGGCATCAGCAGTTTGCTGCCGGTGGTCGAACCGGCCGGGCCTATGCCGGTGACGCTGTCGATGACCTATAGCCAATCCACGGACCAGACGGAACTCACGATGGACGTGGGCCCAGTTGAGAAGCGCATGCAAACGGCCGTGCTGGCGCGCTGGAAAGGTAATGCAGGCCACTTTAGTTATTTGGACCAGAGCGGAGCGTGGCAGAGTGAATGGCCGCTCAAGGTGCCGAATGCTCAGCTGATACCCCGAGCCATTGCAGTTCATGGCGACGCTGAAGCAGTGCTCTTTGTCGCAGCCATGCAGGCATCCTCCGAGCGGCTGGGCAAGCGGATCGAACTCTCCAAGCTCCCTTGATGAAGTCTCCAAGAGTTTCTCAGCGTGAGGGCGGCTACGTCCTCATCTTCGTCATCGCCTCGCTGGCACTGGTGGCTTTCGTCGCCACGCGTTTCGCTTTGCGCGTGGACGCGTTGCGACAGCAGGCAACCTCTATGCAGAACCTGGCACAGGGACGGCTGCTGGTAGAAAGTGCAAAGGCCCGGGCCCTGTTCTGGTTGAGCACGCGGCCCTTCGGCCTGGCGTCCTCTGGATTCGCCGATGAGCAGCCACTTGCGCTGGACAATCGGAGCTACGAAATGCGCAATGGCGCCTGGATCCGGGTGCAGGACGCTCGCGGGCTGCTGTCCTTGAACGTGCCGCAGCGCGAACGTTGGCTTGCCGCATTGATCGGCGCCGGGGCCTCCCTGGATCAGGCGAGCGCCATGATCGACATCCTGCTGGACTACACCGACACCGACTCCCTGAAGCGGCTCAACGGTGCCGAGGCGCCTGACTATGCGGCCGTCGGCCTGGCGCCGCCGCGCAACGACTGGATACTTTCCACCGATGAAACTGCGCTGATGCCAGTTTGGGCGACAAATCCACAGTTGCGCCAGCGGATGGTTTCATGGACGAACGTTATGAGAAATGATTCGTTCAATCCAAATACAGCGCCATTGGATTTGCTTCGAGCGCTTTGGCCCAAAGTATCCGCAGATCAATGGAATCTTTTCGACCGACTGAGAAGAACGGCTCCATTTGTCGATGCCACTGCTGCAATCGCAGCAACGGGCATTCCGTTTCCCACTGACGAAAGCGTGCATTTCCATGCCAGCAACGAGCTGCGTGTTCAGTTGTGGGCCCCCGGACTGCCGATGGCGGTCGAATACACTCTTTCGATTCTGCCGACGGGGGCCTACGCGCCCTGGCTGATCCAAGAAGTTCGCCCGTCGGATCGATTCGCCGCCCCTGATGCCCATCAAGCCGCCGCCAAGTTTCCTGACGCGAGCAAAGACCTCGCTCGACCCGCTCCGTCTGCCCCGCCTTCTTTGTGACCGGCTGGAACTCGGTGCGCAGGGCGCGCAGGCGCGAGGGCTAACTTTGATCTCGCGCGGAGTGATCCGTCACCGTGCATTCGACCTTTCCGAGCTGCCCGAGGCAGACCGGCTGGGCGCCTTGCGAGCCCAACTGGCTGCCTGGGAGCCGCTGCCGGATGCGCAGTATTTGATCAGTTGGCAGGGGGCGGTCGCGCAGGCGTTTGCCATCGAGAAGCATCGCCTTGACCAAGTTGCGGTGAAGAACCCAGCCTGGTTGCCTGAGACCCTGGCGCGAGAAGCGTACTCGCAAGGGGTGCGCATGGTGCAGGCGCTCGACGGATTCGAAGGCCAGGCCTGGAAGGCTGGCGTGCTGCGGGTCACCCGTTGGTGGGCGACTCGGCCTAGCGCTCAGGAATGGTCGCTATTCCTGCGGCAGGCTGGCTGGGCGGGCTCGGCGAGCACCGCCCCTGAGCTTGAATCGCCCAATTGGCAAAAACCTGGTCGCCTTCCGGTTTCTGCCGATCAGCTCGGGCAGGTCGGTCAGGGCAACGAGCGGGTGCTGGTCGGCGTCCTGGCCCTGGTATTGATCGGGTTCGGCGCCATGTCCGCGCGAGCGCTTTGGGACAGCTTCGAGGCACGCCGTCAGGCGCAGCTTGCGCTCGCGGAACTGAAAGTCGGGGTTGCACCGGTGCTGGCGGCGCGTGACAAGGCCCTGGCCTCGGCAGACCAGAGTGCAGCACTGATTTCGCTTTTGCAGGCGCCGCGCCCCCTGGAGGTGCTCGAGGAGTTGCTGCGACTGCTACCGAGCACGGGCCTCATCCGGGAAGCCGATATCCAGGGCATGGAAGTCCGTGTCGTGCTGGACCTGCCGGCCGATGTCTCGCGCAGCAAGGTCATCGCTGGACTGGAGGCGGGTGGCTGGTTCACTCAGGTCTCCGAAGCGCGAGATGGACAGCCTCGTGCTGGCCTTGACCTGCAGATGAAGCTGTCGTCCGTGTCGCCGCCCCAGCGCAGCAGTGCCGATGCCGGCTTGCAGCGCCTGAGCGGCGAAGGTGCGCCGCCTACACCGCCCGGCAGTGCAGGGACGAAGCAGTGAAAGTCGATACAGCCAAGAACCTGCAGGCCACGCTGGGTGAAGCCTGGCTCCAGGCTCGCCGGGAGTGGATGGGCAATGCGCGCCTGCGCTGGGGCGTGCGAATGATCCTCGCCACGCTCTGGATCTGGTTCTCGCTGCTGGCGCAAGACCAGGCGGCCGCATGGCGCGCGGAAGGCGACGAAGCCCAGGCCCAGATGCAGCGCCTGAGTTCGCTGCGATCGGAAACGGTCTGGCCGCAGCGTGCCGAGGATGCGCGCACGCAGCTCGAGAGCGCGCGGGCGCTGCTTTGGACCGCCGCCAGTCAGGGCCAGGCCGAGGCCACGCTGCAGGACCGATTGCGCGAAATGGCTGCAAAGGCGGGCCTGACGATTCGCGAGCTGAGCATCGTTGCCGGTGACACCAAGCCAACCAGCGATGGCGCACGCCCGTTGCGCGTACGGTTGATCGTGGACATGAGCGATCGCGTGGCACTGACGGGCTTCCTGTCCGAGGTCAGCCAGTCGCCCCAACTGATTATCGTTGACACACTGCGCCTGCGCCCTCAGGCTGCTCCCCCTCGGGCCGAGATCGAAGTCCGCGTTCTGTATCGCGAGCAGGCGAAGGCTTCCTGAGATGATGACGTTACGCAACAAGCTGCTGCTGACCGTGGCCGTCGTGCTGCTCGGCTGGTTCGCTGGGGAGACGACAGCCTACAAGGCGCCGGCTCCCGTGCAGGCGCGCCGCGATGCCTGGCAACTGCCGGCGCTGCCGAAGGCTGATGGTTCGTCGACCCGGGCTGCCATCGTCGCGACCTCTGCGCAATGGGGTGCGGCGAAGGCGGCCAGCGCACCCGGTGCGCAGGAAGAAGCGCCGCGATGGCGCCTCGCGGGCATTTATGGCCAAGGCAAGGTGGGTGGCGTGCTGGTTTTGTATGAGGGTGATCGCAAGCCTGCCGAGCGTTTGAAGGTCGGCGAAAAGTTACCGAGCGGGCATGTCATTGAGTTGATCGATGGCAACCAAGTACACGTGCGTCTCGGAAAGAAACGCGAGACCTTTGGAGTTGAAAATCGTGAATGAATCCCTGAGAGCCAGGCCGGTACCGGCTTTCTGGAGGCGCACCTTCTTGACCTTGGTGGCAGCCCTGTCGGGTTGCGCGCCCCTGGCGCCCATCGTCCCGGCGCCCCTGGCAACGGCCAGCCCCGAAGCCGCCGCCTCCTCGCCCTTTGGATCTGCCGAGACCCCGACATCGAGCATGCGGGTCAATGATCTTCCGTCGCCCCCGGCAGTTGCTTCAAGCAACTATGCAGCCAAGCGCAGCGCCGCAGATGCCAAGGTCAGCACCGACATCGCAAGCCGACAAGGTGATGAGGTCGGAGCGATCAACCTGCAGCAGGTGCCGCTGCCGAACTTCGTGCAGATCGTCTATACCGAGATGCTCAAGCGCAACGTCAACATCGATCCGGCGGTGGTCGCCCGCAAGGATCTGGTGACGTTCCGTGCACCCGCTTCGCAAAGCGCGGCGCAGCTCGAGACGGCGATCAAGCTGCTTCTGAAGAGTTACCAGATCGCCGTTGTCGACGTGGGCGGCCTGGTGCGCGTGCTGCCGGACAACGCCCAGCTCGGCAATCTGCCCGAGATCCGCCGCGGTGACGCCCTTCCCGACACCCCGCTGCCGTTGCGGCCCGTCTACCAGCTCGTCGAAATGAGGTCGGTCAGGCAGAACGAGGTCGCCATGTGGCTCAAGACCCTGTTCGCCAATCGCGTGAACATCCAGGAGGACGTCGCCCGCAATGCGCTGCTGCTCAATGGCACGCCGGACAACATGCAGGCGGCGCTCGAGGCGATCCGCATGCTGGACCAGCCGCTGATGAGCGGGCGCCGCAGCATCGCCCTGACGCCGGCCTACCTGTCGGTCGACGATCTGGCCAAGCGCCTCGTCGAGGTGCTGACCGCGCAGGGCTACGCCGTGGCGCCGCTGGGTCCACAGCAGGGCATCCGCTATCCCGTTACGCTGCTTCCGGTCTCGGCAGTGAACTCGGTCTATGTCTTTGCGGTCAGCGACGAAGTGCTCAAGCACGTCGAGCAATGGGCGCGCACGCTGGACAAGCCCAGTGAGCGCGGCGTCGGCAAGAACTTCTTCACCTACCAGGTTCGGCACAAGGATGCCGGCGACCTGGCCAAGACGCTGGATCAACTGCTCAGCAGCAGCCGTGGGCGAGTCAGCGCGGCACCGGCTCAGAGTCAGAGCAGCACGGCCTCGTCGGGCAGCACCGCTGCGCCACGCTTGACATCGGTGGTGGTCGACCAGTCCAGTAACATGCTGATCTTCCAGGCCGAGCCCGAAGAATATTCGCAGATCAGCTCGCTGCTGCAGATGCTGGACCGTCCCGCCAAGGCCGCGCTGATCGAGGTTACTGTTGCGGAGTTGTCGACCATCGACAGCAGCCAGCTCGGCATCGAATGGCTGGCCAGTCATGACTATGGCAACGGCAAGATCGGCCGCTTCGGCACCCAGGGCGGCACCGGCATCGGCAACTCAGGCTTCAATTTCCGCCTGCTGGACTCCGCAGGCAGCGTGAAGGCAGCCCTGAACGCACTGGCCTCGACGAACCAGGCCACCATCCTTTCAAGCCCCCGTGTGCAGGCCCGCAATGGTGAGCAGGCGATCATCCAGGTGGGCCAGGAAGTGCCCATCATCACGAGCCAGCAGACCACGACGGGCACGATCACGACGCCGACCCAGACGGGCGTATTGCAGACGGTCCAGTACCGCAGCACGGGTGTCATCCTGAAAGTCAAGCCGGTCATCCACTCCGGCGATCAGGTCGACATCGAGGTGGACCAGGAGGTCAGCGCCGCTGCTGCGACCAACACGGGCGTCAACACCTCGCCGACCTTCAGCACCCGCAAGCTGTCGACGAAGATGACCTTGCGCAATGGAGCCACCGTGATGATGGGCGGCCTGATCTCGAACGACACCAGCCAGGGCAGCGCGGGTATCCCGTTCCTGAAGGACATTCCGCTGATCGGTAACCTGTTCAGCACCCGTACCAGTGGCGGCAATCGCCGTGAGCTGGTGATCCTGATCACGCCCTACATCCTCAACGACAGCAGCGAAGCCGAGGCCATGACCGCGGCCTTCCGCAAGCAGCTGGGGGGGTGGGCCGACACGGCCACCAAGCCTGACGGGTCTGTAGCGCCCAACCGCCCCATTCTCGATCTGATCGCCAAGCCTCCGGCTGGGAAGGCGGGCCAGTGAGCTCGTCCAAGCTGATCGGCGAACTGCTAATCGAGCGCGGCACAGTCAAGGCGGCTGAAGTCGAGAACGCGCTGCTGGTGCAAGCCAGCAAGGGCGGGCGTGTCGGAGAAATCCTGGTCCGCCTGGGCGCCGTGTCGATGCAGGTGCTCTACGCCGCCTTGGCCGAGCAACTGGGCTACCCGCTGCTCCTTGCCAACGCGCTTGACGAAGACGCGATGCGCGCCGGCATGGCCAAGCTCGGCACGCCCGCGAGCTGGTGGCTGGATCGCCAAGTGCTGCTGTGGCGAGACGACGAAGGTCTGTGCGTGGCCAGTGCCGATCCGCTTGACGTGGACGTGGCAGAAGCGCTGGCTGGCGAGCCGCATGTGAATGCGCTGCGCTGGCATCTGCTGCTGCCGGCCGATGCCGAAATGTGGGCCCAGCGCCTGCGCGCATCGCCCCACAGTGTGGGTGCGGATGCACGCAGCCTGCGGGAGCTGGCCGAAGACGCGCCGGTGGTGGCCTTCGTCAACAACACGCTGGCCCAGGCGCTCGAGGCGCGCGCTTCGGACATCCACATCGAGCCCGGTGAGCGCGAATGCACATTGCGCTTTCGTGTCGACGGCGTGCTGCACACGCGCAGCAGCCTGGGCATGGATCGCTACCCGGCCATCGCTTCGCGGATCAAGCTGATCGGCGGCCTGGACATCGCCGAGAGGCGCCTGCCGCAGGACGGGCGCATTTCCACCCGCGTGGCCGGGCGCGAAGTCGATATCCGCATCTCCGCCATTCCGGCCGTGCATGGCGAGTCGCTGGTGCTGCGCCTGCTGCCCAAGGAACGCGGCGACATCGGCATGCATCGCATCGGCATGGAGTCTGACCACCGTGCGCTGTTCGAGCAGTGGCTGGGCTGGCCCAATGGCCTGGTGCTCGTGACCGGCCCGACCGGATCGGGCAAGAGCACCACGCTCTACAGCGCGCTCTCGCACATCAACGATGGCGTTCGCAAGCTGATCACTGTGGAGGATCCCGTCGAGCTGCGGCTGCCGGGCGTCGTTCAGATCCAGACGCAGGCCGACATCGGCTATACCTTCGCCAGGGCGCTGCGCTCCATCCTGCGACACGATCCGGACGTCATCATGGTCGGCGAAATTCGCGACCGCGAGACCGCCGAGATCGCGATCCAGGCCGCGCTGACCGGCCACCTCGTGCTCGCGACGGTGCACACCAACGACGCGCTGTCCGCCGTGAACCGGCTCGTCGACATGGGCATCGAGCCCTATCTGGTCGCGGCTGCGCTGCGGGCCGTGATGGCGCAGCGCCTGATCCGCCGGCTCTGCAGCAATTGCGCCAAGCCTCACCCCGAGGCTGCGAGCCTGCAACGCCGTTGGCAGGTGCTGCGCGACCGATTGCCGGCGCTGCACGATGTGCCCGATGAGCCCGCCTGGCTCGCCGCTGGCGGCTGCGAAATCTGCGGCGGCACGGGCTACCGCGGCCGTGTCGGCATCTATGAACTGGTGACGGTCGGCGCGGCGATGCAGCACGAAATCGCCCAGGGCGGCAGCTCGGAGCGTTTGCTTGCCATGGCCGATGCCGACGGGCGGCGCTCCATGGTGGATGACGGGCTGATCAAGAGCGCGCGAGGCCTGTCCACCTTGGACGAAGTGCTGCGCGCCGCCAGCGAGCACGGCGGGTGATGGACAGCTTCAGCTACCGCGCGCAAGACGCCGCCGGCCACATGGTCAGCGGCCAGATCGAGGCGAGGGACTCGGCCCAGGCGGCGCGCGACTTGCTGCGCCAGGGGCTCACGCCGCTGGCGCTGAAGGCCCTGGACGCACCGCCCGAGGCAGCGCTGCCCCGTGCCGGCCGCACGCCTAAACGCCTGACGCTGGCAGACAAGGTCGTGATGTTGCGCGAGCTGGCCACCTTGCTGGCTGCCGGCGTCTCGCTGGACGAGGCCTTGGTGTCGCTGGCGAGCGGCCACGTCGGTGGCGCCATGGGCGATGTCATGACGCGTGCCTCCCGCACCGTGCGCGAGGGCGGCAGCCTGCACGACGCTTTGCAGTCCAGCGGCCTGGGCCTGGCCGAGCATCTGATGACGGTGGTGCGCGTGGGTGAAGCCAGCGGCGACCTGGCCACCGCGCTCAGCGATTGCGCTGAACAGCTGGACGTGTCCCGCCGTATGGGGCAGGAGCTGCGCAACGCGATGGTCTATCCGAGCATCCTGGTGGTGGCGGGCCTTTTCGCGGTGCTGATCATCTTCATCGGTGTCATCCCGCGATTCGCGCCGCTGCTCAGAGGCGCGCGTCGGCAGATGCCCGAGTTCTCGGTCTGGGTGATCGAGACGGCCGTGTACATGAAGGCCCATGTGCTGGCGCTCGGCCTGGGCGTGGGCATCGTGGCGGCTTTGCTTGTGACCCTTTTCGCACGGGCGAGCTTTCGACGTGCGCTGCTCGAATGGGCCGCTGCGGCGCCGGTGCTTGGCCCCTGGCTGCGCGACGCAGAAGTGGGGCGGTGGGCGCTGTTGATGGGCACCATGCTGCGCAACCGGGTGCCATTGCTTGACGCACTGAAGCTGTCACGGGGTGCGCTGCAGCTGCGCGAGTTTTCACTGGTGATCGCCTCTGCGACCCGCGAGCTCGAACATGGACGAACGCTGTACGACAGCTTGCGCCATTCGGCCTGGATTCCGGCGGCGCGGCTGAACCTGATCAAGGTGGGCGAGCGCGCTGGCAGCCTGGACGCGATGCTGACCTCGCTGGGCAGCATGCAGTCCGAGGCGGCGCGGGAACGTCAGAAGCGGGCCATGGCCCTGATCGAGCCGATTGCCATCCTGCTTATCGGCGCCGTGATCGGTGTGCTGATGGTCGCCGTGATGATGGCGATCACGTCAATGAACGCCGGCGCCGCCTGAGCGCGGCGGCACGGGCGCCGGTTGCTGCGCGAAGAAACGGGCAACGTCCTGCGGTGAGCGAACGCTGCCGTCCTGCAGCGCAAGGACGAGGTTGCGCGTCGCCAGCGCACTGATCGGCGATGGGTGCTGCACCGGTGGTACGTTGCCGCTGAACCAGACAATCATCGGCACGCGCTGATCAGACGACTTGCCGGCGCTCCCGCTTCCCGGACCGCGCTGCTGCTCGTACATGGCCGACCACAGCTCGCGTTCCCGCAGCCAGTGGTCGGACGTCAGCACGAGCGTCGCCTCATCGCCCTGGGCTGTGAGCCGCTGGCGCACTTCTTCGATCATCTCGGCGGTCAACGCCAGATTGGCCTGGTAGTCCTGGCGCAGATCACGCGGCGCGCGGTGCGCCGCGGCGCTGGGCGGATGAGGCACGTTGATGTGGATCCAGACCATGGCGTTGGCGCGATCCTCGACAGCCCGCAGGCCTTCCTCATGCAGGCGGGTATAGGTCGCATGCCACTGCTGCAGGAACACCGAGTAGGGGAAGTCGAACTGCCCGCTGCGCTTGAACACCCGCTCGAGCTGGGCCTTCCACCCCTGGAAGAACTGGACGGGTTCGGCATGGCAGGTGTGCGCCGTCGTGACCAGCGCGCAGTAGTCGTGGTAGTAGCCAATGACCGCGTGGCTGATGTGGCGGGCCTGCAGGTCGCTGAAGAGCTGCGGGGTTTCGGGGCTCCAGACTTCGCCGCTCTTGCTGCGCAGCGACGCCTTGCCGCCGAGCTCGACTTCACCGAAGGGCCGGCCGAACAGCATGCCTGGAATGGACTCCAGCGTGTTCGGCCCCGCGGGCAGGGCGTTCTGGGCAAAGAAGGATTGCTTGAGCAGACCCTGCATTGCCTCTCGCTTGAAGAGTCCTTCGCGCTCTGAGATCTCCATGTCCCATTCATCGAACACGATCACGATGGTGCGCCGCGGGGCGGGAGCTGCCTGCGCCGCGGGCGCATGGTCACGCGCTTGAGGCGAGAAGGTGCCCAGCAGATAGCCCGTCATGCCTGGCTGCAGCGCGAACAGCGTCAGCATGGCCAGGCAGGCCGCGTTGCCCAGCCGCGCAGCCGACTCTGGGCGCGTGCGCCAAGCGATCAGGGCCGCAGCGATGGCGCAGCCGACCATGGCGCCGGCCTTGGCCCAACCAGGCAAGGGCAGGGAGGTGGCCAGCGATTGGCGAAAGACCTGGAACAGCGCCACGAAGACCAGCGTCAGCAGCAATGCGCGCGCCATTCGGGCGGTGGCATGCAAGGCGCGATCCGGCCTATCCAGCCAGCCGCCGAGCGCGCCGAAGAGCGCCACCGCCACCAGCAGCAGATGGCCTTCCCGCAGGAAGCTGGCCGGCTGAAACGACAGATACAGCGAGTAGGTGTAGCGCAGGATCACGTCGCCCACGCCGATCGCGCCGAGGCTGATGAAGCTCAGCAAGGCATAGCGCAGCGCCTGACGCGCGGCAGGCCCGAGCTGCGCCTTGCCCAAGCTCATGGCGCGTGCGCGCCGCGGCGGCGCAGGCGCAACAGCGTGCGATGTTCCGAGATCTGCTGCTGGTCCTGCAGCTCGAACCACGGTTCGGCGCAGCCCAGCACGAAGGTGAGATCCCAGTGTTGGTACAGACCCATGTTCGGCCCTGCGAGCTCGACGAAGCGAGGGTCTTCTCGCGGCACGAACTCCAGCAGCAGCATGTCACGGCAGCAGTCGGCCAGGACTTCGAAAAGCTGCGCCGTCGGCAGGCGCTCCGTCACGGTCAGGTGGTGGATCACGGCCAGAGCCAGCACCAGATCGAAGCGGCCAGCAAAACGCTGCGGCAAGCCCAGCGTTTCCGCGAGGCGCCAACCCGTTGCGGGCGTGGGTCGCGCAAAGTTGGCGTGCAGGCACTGGATAGGCAGGTTCAGTTGGCGCGCCTGGCGGTGCAGGTCGTGCAAGGCGTTGACGTCATCGTCCAAGGCCAGCACCTGGCTGCCAGCGCGCGCTGCGATCAGCGAGAACTCACCGCTGTTGGCGCCGATGTCCAGCACGTGGCTGTATTTGCCTTCAGCAGTCAGCGCCTCGATGGCGTGGCGCTTGGCCGTCAACTCGGCTGCTTGGTAGTGATCGCGGTTGCCGGTGTATTCGCTCCAGGTGCTGACGCCTCTGCCGTGTGACTCCAGGCGGTCGACAAAGCGCCCGAGGTTGCCCAGCAGCCAGGGCGTGCCGTCAGCGCCGTCGGCCTTGCCGGATCGGGAAGCTTTCTGATCGCGATGAATGCGGCGTCGCTCCAGCCGCGCGGGCAGTCGCACGTGCAGCCACATCGCCAGCCCCAAATGGGCGTACCAGGGGATGAAGGGAGCGATCTCGGCGGCGCGCAGGCCGTCGCGGTGAGCCAGGAAGATGTCTCGGGGCGTGCGACCCAGCTCGGCCACCGCCAGCAGGGGCAGCACGAAATGACGCACGAACTGGCCGTAGGCCAGCCACCCCGGTGGGTCGGCCGGTTGGCGCCGCTGCAGTGACAGCAGGTCGCAGAAGACGGGCCGGCAGCCTTCGAACAGCACATTGCTGGTGGCCGCGTCCTTGAGGGTCCAGCCCGCAGCCCAGGCGCGCCGCTGGATGTCCAGCGTCAGCCGCGCGGCATCGGCCAGCATGGCCGGCGTCCATTCGAAGGCGTAGGTGGGCATCTCGACGCGGCGATGCCGCAGCAGCAGGCTGCCATCCGGTTGGGAATGTTGTTCCTCGACCCCGATCAGCAGGCCGTCCCGGACCAGCTCGGCAAACAGTGCGCTGGTCAGCAGCTCGGCGGTTGCCGTGGCGGCATGCGCTTGAACTCTTCGCCAGACCTGCTGCCCGTCATCCTCGACGTTGCCGTCGGGATCCCGGAAGCTCACACGCATCAGGAGCGGTCCCGATTCCAACGCCGCTTGAGGGCGCGCCAGATCTCGCGAGGATTGCGGATGTAGTAGACGAGTCCGACAGCCGCCGCAATCAGGCCCTGGATGATCAGGTGGGCCGAGCCCCCGTCGATATAGGCATAGGCCGGTGCCATGCTTGCTAGCAATAGCAGCACAACCAGAAGCACTTGGCGGCAGAAATACATGGCTGGATCGGGAGAGTTGCCCCGGGCCTGGAGCAGGGCGCCCATGTTATCAGGCGACGCCCGCCGAACCGGTTAGCGCTGACCCGCCACCTACAATCGCGCGCCCTGAGGCCCGCCTTGAGAATCGTCCGACATTCCCTGCTGAACCTGATCGGACTTGGTGCCCCGCTGCTGGTGGCCTTGTTTGCGATTCCCGTCCTGCTGGCGGGGTTGGGCACGGCGCGTTTCGGGTTGCTGACACTGATCTGGGCGCTGGTCAGCTATTTCGGCCTTTTCGATCTGGGTTTGGCGCGTGCGCTGACGCTGCGCCTGGCCGTCGTGCTGGAGAAGGGCGAGGACGCGCTGGTGGGGCCGCTGTGCGGCACGGCGCTGATGCTGATGGGCGGCGTCGGCCTGGCGGCCGGATTGGCGCTCTACCTGTTGGCGCCCTGGCTCGTGGGCAGCCTGCACGATTTGCCCGACACCGGCGAGGCGCAGGCCAGCCTGCGATGGATGGCCTTGGCCCTGCCTCTGGTGATCCTGACGGCTGGATTGCGCGGCATGCTGGAGGCACGCGGCGCTTTCGGCCTGGTCAATGGCATTCGATTGCCCATGGGTGTCTGGACCTTTGCCGCTCCCGTCGTTGCTCTGTACGTGTGCGGCCCTGACCTGACAGCGATTGCCGCCGTGCTCACGATCGGGCGGTTGCTGGGCGCCGTGGCCCACGGCGCTGCCGCCTGGCAGGCGTTGCCTCAACTGCGGGGTCGAATCGCATGGCGGCGCGATCTGCTGGGCTCGCTGTGGCGCTCCAGCCAATGGCTGCTGGTCAGCAACGTGCTGGGCCCTCTGATGGGCTATGCGGACCGCTTCATCGTCGGCCTGTTCGTACCGGTGGCGACCCTCGCCTACTACGCCACGCCGCAGGAGCTGGTGATGAAGCTCTGGATCCTGCCCGGCGCACTGACGGCGGTGCTGTTCCCGGCGCTGGCGGCGCAGATCGCGCAGCGCGAGCAGGACGCCGCGCGCCTGTGCAGGCAGGCAGTGCTCGGCCTGAGTCTGGTCCTGCTGCCCATCACCTTGGGTCTGGCCACCTTTGCCGGGCCGTTGCTGTCGATCTGGCTTGGTGCCGCGTTTGCGACCGAGGCCCAGGGCTGCCTGCTGATCTTCTCGCTCGGCATGTTCGTGACCGGGTTGGCCCAACTGCCCTACACCGCCTTGCAAAGCGCCGGGCAGGCCGCGACGACGGCCAAGCTTCATCTCCTCGAACTGCCTTTGTTCCTCGTGGCGCTGGCCTGGGCTGCGTCTCATCTGGGCATTGAGGCCGCGGCCTGGGTCTGGCTGGCGCGCGTGGTGCTCGATGCCGTGTTGCTGGTCGTGGCGGCGCAGCGCCTGCCATTGCACGGAGGCGGGCGGCTGTTCGACAGGCGGGCGCTCGCCCTGCTGATGCTGACCCCCTTCGGTTTCGTGGGGCTGCTGCTACCCAACTCGGCGCTGCGGATATCTGCCTGGCTGCTGGTGAGCGTGCTTTGCGTGATCGGCGCCGTGCATGCCCTGCGGCAGCGATCTAAGACAATGCCCAGCCTTGATCCGCTCTGACGACCCCATGCCGCCGCTTTTGTCTGTTGTGATACCCACGCACAATCGTGCCCGCTACGCAATGCATGCGATCGAGTCGGTGCTCAGCCAGGGCGACGAGAGACTCGAACTGGTGGTCAGCGACACCAGCACCGACGGCGAACTGGCGCGCTGGGTGGCGGAACACCCGCGGGGCCGTGACCCGCGCCTGAACTATTTCAGGCCTGCGCAGAAGCTGGACATGACCGGCAACCACAACGCCGCCGTCGCAGCCAGCAAGGGCGAATACCTGTGCCTGATCGGGGATGACGACACCATTTCCCGTGCGCTGCTTGATGCGACGCAGTGGGCTCATCAAAAGCGCGTCGACCTGATCGCGCCCAATGTGGTGGCCAACTATGTCTGGCCGGACTTCCGCTCACGCCATTTCGGCGCCAGGCACGCCTCCAGGCTGTATTTCGCCAAGCAGATGGGCGGTGGCAAGGTTTGCCTGGCTTCCGAGGCGCTGGCCCTGGCTTTGCGCGAAGCCGCGCAGGGCACGGACGGCCTGCCCAAGATCTATCACGGCGTCGTTCGCCGCACGCTGATGGAACGCATTCGCGAGCGTTCAGGGCAGTACTTCCATGGTTCGAGCCCCGACGTCTCCGGCGCCGTGGGCCTGGCGGCCTGTGCCGATCGATTCCTGGTCGTTGACTTCCCCTTGTCCATCCCGGGCGCCTCCGGCGGCAGCAATACCGGGCGCAGTGCGATGAACACCCACAAGGGCCAACTCAGCGCCGAGTCGCAGACCAGCAGCTTTGTCGCCTCGGGCTGGAGCCCGGGGGTGCCCAAGTTCTTTTCGGTGGAAACCGTCTGGGCGCACGCCGCCCTCGAAACCTTGAAGCACCTGGCACCCTCGACCCTGACCGAGTTCAACTTCGTGCGATTGCTGGGCACGTGCAGCATGCGTCACCCGGAGTTCAAATCGGAGATCGCGCAGGCGACGTCAGAAGCTGCCGAAATGCTGGGCACGCCGTTGCCGGGTTTGCAGGCCGCGGTCGCTCGCGAGCGAAGGACGCTGAGACAGGCGCGCATCCGCTATGTCCTGGCTCGGGCCATGCGCCCGACGGCCGCCGGTGGGCGCCCGTTCGTCGATGGCCTCGCGACCGTGGCCGAGGCCCCACCCCGCCTGGCTGCCCGCCTCGTCGAGATGAAGCTCGACTGGGAAACGGCTGTGCGCGGTCTGGTGGTTTGAAGGCATCCTGCTTATGACGCATTCCCCCAAGCGACTCCTGGTTCTCGGCGCCAATGGCATGCTGGGCAACGCCGTGCTGCGCTGGTTCTCGCAAGACCCGTCCTATGCCGTCGTCGGCGCTGTGCGGCGTGTCGAAACGGTCGAGGGCCTGAGGGCGCGCGCGCCGTCCGCATCGTTCATTGCTTGCGAAGATGCCGGCGACCTGTCCGCGATGCGGCGGCTGTTGGCCGAAGCGCGTCCGGACGTCATCATCAACTGCATCGGCATCGTCAAGCAGTTGGCCGGCGCCGATGCGCCCGCGCTGACGATTCCGATCAACGCATTGCTTCCTCATCGCCTCACCCGGCTCGCGCAGGATCACGGCGCACGACTCGTCCACATCAGCACGGACTGCGTGTTCTCGGGCGCCGCCGGCAACTACGCCGAGTCGGACGTCCCGGACGCCGCCGACCTCTACGGTCGCAGCAAGCTCATGGGCGAGGTGGATTATGAGAACGCCGTCACGCTGCGGACGTCCATCATTGGCCATGAGCTCCACACCTCGCATGCGCTGCTGGGGTGGTTTCTGGCCCAGTCCGGTACGGTGTCTGGCTTCAGCAACGCCATCTTCTCGGCGCTGCCGACGGTCGAACTCGCCCGCGTCATCCAGGAGTTCGTGCTGCCCAACCCGGAGCTGCGCGGTATCTACCATGTGGCCGGGCCGGCCATCAGCAAGTACGAGCTGCTGCAGATGGTGGCTCGCGTCTACGACCGCGGCAACACGATCAACGCCGAACCGCTTCCCGTCCTGGACAGGTCCTTGAACGCCGGTCGTTTCGAGGCCGCCACCGGCTACCGCTCGCCCGACTGGCACGAGATGGTGACCCGAATGCACATGTTCGGCTGACGGCCAGATGCTGCAGTCCCTGCAGGCTGGCCGGGCCATTGCGGCACTGATGGTGCTGTGCTTTCACCTCGGCCTGGCCATCCAGCACTACTTCGGCGTGAGCGCGTTCCTGGCGCCGTTCGGGCATGCCGGCGTCGAGTTCTTCTTCGTGCTGAGCGGCTTCATCATCACGTCGGCGCATCGCCGCGATATCCATCAGCCCCGGCGTATCGGGCGATTCCTGTGGAAGCGTTTCGCCAGGATCTACCCCATCTACTGGATCGTCTTCCTGGCGGCCTATGCCGGCGCCCATGGCATCGTCAACCTGTCGGCTGTTGAACTCGTGCGGGCCCTGCTGCTGGTGCCGGCGGAATCAGCGCCGGTCATTTCGGTGGCCTGGTCGCTGCAGTGGGAGGTGGTGTTCTACGGGCTGTTCGCTGCGCTGATTCTTCATCCCGCCCTGGGCTTGGCCGCGCTCGCCGCCGCGCTGTTCTGCTGGCCCGACGGCACCGTCTATCTGGCGCTCTTTCTCGCCGGTGCGCTGTGCGCCGTCATCGATCAGCGGCGGCTGGCCCTGCCTGGGCGGACGGTGGCGCTGCTGGGTGCGGCGGTATTCGTGGGCGCCTGTGTGTACGACGTCACCACGGGCCTGAAACCCACGCTCTGGCTCGGCATCGGCGCGGCGATTCTGGTGCTGGGCCTCGTCAGCGCGGAGCGCGCCGGCCACGTGTTCGGTCGACATCCCGCACTGCAACTGCTGGGCGACGCTTCCTACTGCATCTACCTGGTTCACTACCCCTTCATCAGCGCGGCATGCAAGGCCGCCATGTGGGTTGGCCTTCGTGGCCAAACCTGGGGTTGGGTGCTCTACCCCGTGATGCTGTCGGGTGCGGTGCTGGCGGGGGTCTGGCTGCACCTATGGGTCGAGAAACCCTTGCTGGGCAGGTTGAACAAGGCGGGCACTAGCGATGCCCTGACGCCGCCTGCGTGAGCAGCGTCCGCATCGCGGCGATGTCGGCCTCGGCATTGAGCCTGGCTGCGCCGTAGCCTTGAGCGCGCTGGCGCTGCGCAAGCCGTTCACCAGCAGGCAGGGCGGCAAACGCGTCCACGGCTTGTGCGAATTGCGAGACCTGCAGCGGCAGATCGGCGCCAACACCGGCCGCAGCAAGATGTCGCCATGGGGTTTGATCGCTGATCAGCAGGGAGCAGCCCGCCAGCAGCGCCTCATGGATCACATAGCCGTTGTTCTCTGCCCGGGTCGGAAACAGGAACAACTCGTAGTGCGCCAACGTGGCGACGACCTGTTCGGGGTCGACCGGGCCGAGATAGCGGGTGTGCACCCAGTCGGGCAGGCGCGTCGTCGCCTCGCGACAGGCGTCCCAATAGGCTTCATTGCCGATAGGCCCGACGATGTCCAGGGACACGGGCGCCGTGACCTTGGCCAGCGCTTCCAGCGCGAACAACAGGTTCTTCTTGGCCTCGATGCGCGAGAGAAAAACGACCTTCAAGGGCGCTGATTCGTCAGCACAGCGTGGTGTCGGCAATGCCTGCGCCCGCGGCGGGAGGTCGGCGACGAGGTGGACAGCAGCGAAGCCGAAGTCGCGCAGTCCTTGCCGCTCTGTCTCGCTGGTGGCATGGAACTGCAGCCCTCGGAACATGCCCAGCCCTCGCAGCAGCCGCAGGTAGAGCAGCTTCTTTGCTCGGCGCTGCATCAGCGCGCCACTCATGAGCTCGCCTCGGGGCGCAAGAAGCACGGGCAGATCGAGCCGGCGCAGCCGTCGCAGCAGCAGCGGCAGGGCCGTGAATACCGGCGACAGGAAGCTGTTCAGGTAGACCAGATCCCACGGCTGGCTCAGCAGCTTTTGCATCGACCTGAGGCCGGCAAGGCCGCGCGGCAGATGGTGCAACGCGACGCCGGCTTTTTTCTGTGCCTCAAGGCAGGCCGCGGCGGAATAGGGCTCGGCGGTGTGCAGGTCGTGCGCGCTGGCGGCAACGACGAAGTCGAAGTCGTCCTTCAGGTGCGCGACGAGGCTCACCACCGCCGTCACCGAACCGCCCCCCTTGCTGCCGGGCAGGAAGTGAGGGTTGAGCACCAGGACGCGCGGTCTGCTCATCGCTGTTTGCGAAAGCCCTGGCTCGCCTCCTGCAGCCATTGTTCGAGCTGGCCAATCAGCGTGTCGCGGTGGAACTGGGAGCGGCAATACGCCCGCGCCTTCAAGCCCATGGCGAGACGCTCCAGCTCGGACATGCTGGCCAGCAGGCTCACCTGATGGGCCAGTGCGGCGCTGTCGCTGGCAGGGCAGGTCAGCCCAGCGCCTGCTTCCTCCACCACCTTGGCGCCCTCGCCATCGAGCATCGCCAGCAGCGGCTTGCCGGCCGACAGGTAGGCGGAGACCTTGCCAGGAATGGTCATGGCGAAGATGGGCTCGGCCTTGAGCGACACGAGCAGCGCATCGGCACCCTTGAAGAACGAGGGCATGCGCTCAAGCGGATGCCGGCCGAGCATGAAGACGGTGTCGCCCAGCTGGCGCCTTGCGATCTCGTCCCGCACCCACTCGGCCGCACGGCCGTCGCCAACGACCAGCCAGTGGACATCCCTGCGCTCCCGCATCGTCTCGGCGGCCGCGAGGATGGCCGGGAAATCCTGCGCGTCGCCGATATTGCCGGCGAACATGACCTTGAATGCGCCGCGGTGCGGCGCCAGTTCGGTGGCGGTCTCCACTTCGGCCAGATCACGGTCGAAGGCCTCCTCCGCCCACTGGGGGAAGTAGCGCGTCTTCTCAGGTGCGCGCGACCAACGCTCGATTGGTGCGAAGAAGGAGCGCGACTGGCCCAGGATCAGGTCACAGCGCTTGTAGATGAAGGCGACCAGCCCACCCACCCAGTCCAGCATCCGCGGCGAGCGCACCATGCCGACAGCCGACAAGGTGTCGGGCCACAGGTCCAGCACCCACAGCAGCAGGGGGGCCCGCTTGATGCGGCGCAGCAGCACGGCCGGCAGGGCCGAGGTGATGGGCGAGGTCTCGAAGCAGAAGATCGCGTCGAAGCGACGCCCACGCAACCTCCACGGCCCCAGCAGGCAGCCCCAGAAGACGAAGCTCCAGTAATTCAGCAACAGGCGGATCGAGCCCTTGCCGCGGGGCCGCAGGGGCAGGCGAATGACCTCGGCGCCGTGGTACTCGGCAAACGCCGCCGGGTCCGCCGCGTAATCGTCGAAGACCTGGCCGCCGGGGTAGTTGGGCCGGCCGGTCAGCACGGTCACTTCATGGCCGCGTGCACGCAGCTCGGAGACGATTTCGTTGACGCGAAAGGCTTCGGGCCAGAAGTACTGGCTGACGACGAGAACGCGCATCCTCAGTCGTACTGGCGCCAGACCACGCGCTTCACATAGTCGGTGTAGCTGTGAATGATGCGCACGACCTTGGCGGAGACGTTGGGCATGCTGTAGTCGGCCACCAGGCGCAGGCTGCGCTGTTCGCCGCGAGCCTGGGATGCCAGCACGGCCAGGCCCTGGCGTACTCGCTCCACCGACAGCCCGGTCATCATGACGGCGCCTTCCTCCATGCCTTCGGGGCGCTCGTGGGCCTCGCGCAGGTTCAGCGCGGGGAAGTTGAGGATCGACGACTCCTCGTTGATCGTGCCGCTGTCGGACAGCACGGCCATGGCCGAGGATTGCAGCCGCACGTAGTCCAGAAAGCCCAGCGGCTTCATCAACCGCACGCCGGCGTGGAACTTGACGCCCTCTGCATCGATGCGCTTTTGCGTCCGCGGGTGGGTGGACACGATGACGGGCAGGCCATGGTCCTCGGCGACCGCGTTCAAGATGCCGACGAGCTTGCCGAAGGTGCGCGGCGATTCGATGTTCTCTTCGCGGTGGGCGCTGACGACGAAATAGCGCTGCTCATCGAGGCTGAGGCGGCTCAGCACGTCCGACGCTGCGATGCCGTCGCGGTAATGGTTCAGCACCTCGAACATCGGGCTGCCGGTCTTGATGATCTGGTCGGGCGGCAGGCCCTCGCGCAGCAGGTAGTCGCGGGCGATCGTGCTGTAGGTGAGGTTGATGTCGGCCGTGTGGTCGACGATGCGGCGGTTGGTCTCCTCCGGCACGCGCATGTCGAAGCAGCGGTTGCCGGCTTCCATGTGGAAGATCGGGATCTTGCGGCGCTTGGCCGCAATGACGGCCAGGCAGGAGTTGGTGTCGCCGAGCACCAGCATCGCCTCGGGTTGCTCCGCCTCCAGCACCGTGTCGATGCCCCCGATGATGTTGCCGATGGTCTGCGCCGCGCCGCCCTGGGCCGCGTTCAGGAAGTGTGCGGGCTTGCGCACGCCGAGGTCGTCGAAGAAGACCTGGTTGAGCTCGTAGTCGTAGTTCTGGCCCGTGTGGACGAGGATGTGGTCGCAGTGTTCGTCCAGCGCGGCCATGACGCGCGACAGTCGGATGATCTCGGGGCGCGTGCCAACGACGGTCAGCACCTTGAGCTTCTTCATGGCTTGACTTTCATGGCGGTCGTGTCGGGGCGCGCGCGGTCGAAGATCTCGTTGGCCCAGAGCATGACGATGAGCTCGTCGTCACCGATGTTGGTGATGTTGTGGGTCCAGCCCGGAATGGTCTCGACGATCTGCGCTTCGCCACCACGCGTGACGAGTTCATGCGTCTCGCCGCTGTCGATATGGCGGAAGCCGAAATGCGCAGTGCCCTTGATGACGAGGAACTTCTCGGTCTTGGTGTGGTGGTAATGCTCGCCGCGCGTGATGCCGGGGCCGGCCGTGAAATAGCTGAACTGCCCGCAGTCCGGCGTCTTCAGCATCTCGACGAAGACACCACGCGGGTCGGCGTGGCGGGGCACCTGGTAGGCGAAGGCCTCGCTCGGCAGGTAGCTGACGTAGGTGGCGTACAGCGCCCGCGTCAGACCGGTGCCCACGCGGTCGATCAGCAGGCCCTCGCGCGTGGCGCGAAAGCCGTTCAGGGTCTGGGCCAGCTCGCCGACGGTCGTCTCGTACGTCGGCTCGACATCGACGAAGCCGGCGGCCGGCGGCGTGGCTCCCAACAGTGCCAGCATCTGGTCGATGACGTCGTCGATGTAGACCAGGCGCAGCGGCGCGGCCGGGTCGTTGATCGTGACGGTCAGGCCGCGCGCGATGTTGTGGCAGAAGGTCGCGACGACCGAGTTGTAGTTGGGCCGGCACCATTTGCCGAACACGTTGGTCAGCCGGAAGATGTAGACCGGCACGCGGCATTGGCGCTGGTAGTGCAGCAGCGCGTCTTCGGCGGCACGCTTGCTGCGGCCATAGACGTTGTCGAGCGTGGCCTGCGTAGACGACGCGAAGGCGATCGGTGGCGAGTCGGGCAGGCTGCCCAGGATGGCGATCAGGCGCAGGCTGAAGTCTGCATTGCCGTCATCGAACTCGGCCGGGTCCTGCGGCCGGTTCACGCCGGCCAGGTGATAGACAAAGTCCAGGCCGCTCAGCTGCTCGATGAGCTCGGCGTCGCCCGCCCGATGGGAAATCAGACGCACGTCGGCATGGCCGGCCTCGCGCAGCCGCCATTGCAGGTTGCGGCCGACGAAGCCCGATGCACCGGTGATGCCGATCTTCACGACGTCAATCCTCCGCCGTCACGTTGGCCTCGCCCGCGGCGAGGCGGCGCATGAAGTCGAGCTTCATCAGCAGCGCCGTCATGCCGGCCAAGTCCAGGCGCTCGGTGTTGTGCGAGGTGTAGTCCTCGGCGTCCTGGATGCGCGTCTCGCCCTGCTCGACGAACTTGGTGTAGTTCAGGTCGCGGCCATCGGGCGGGATGCGGTAGTAGCCGCCCAGGTCCTCGGCGCCGGCGCGCTCCTCGCGGCTCAGCAGCGCCTCGTAGAGCTTCTCGCCGTGGCGCGTGCCGATCTCGCGGATGGCATGGTCGGGCGCGCCGATGACACCGAGCACGGCCTCGGCCAGCACGCGGATCGTCGCCGCGGGCGCCTTCTGCACAAAGATGTCGCCGTTGCGGCCATGCTCGAAGGCATAGAGCACGAGCTCGACCGCGTCGTCCAGCGTCATCATGAAGCGCGTCATCGCGGGGTCGGTCAGCGTGATTGGCTTGCCGGCGCGCACCTGCTCGACGAACAGCGGGATGACCGAGCCGCGCGAGGCCATCACGTTGCCGTAGCGCGTGCCGCAGATGACGGTGCTCGTGCCCTCGAGATTGCGCGACGCGGCGACCATGACCTTCTCCATCATGGCCTTGGAGATGCCCATCGCGTTGATCGGGTAGACGGCCTTGTCGGTGGACAGGCAGATGACGCGCTTCACACGAGCCTGGATGGCGGCGTCGAGCACGTTCTCGGTGCCCAGCACATTGGTACGCACGGCCTCCATGGGATGGAACTCGCAGGATGGCACCTGCTTGAGCGCGGCGGCGTGGAAGCAGTAGTCCACGCCGCGCATGGCGCCCGCGACAGCGCGCGGGTCACGCACATCGCCGATGTAGAACTTCAGCTTGGGCGATGCGTACTTCTTGCGCATGTCGTCCTGCTTCTTCTCGTCGCGGCTGAGGATGCGGATCTCACGCAGGCCGGAGTCGAGGAAGCGGCGCAGCACGGCATTGCCGAAGCTGCCGGTGCCACCGGTGATGAGCAGAGTCTTGTCGTCAAACATGTTCAGCGGGGGAGGGCAGCGGCGAAGAGGGCGTCCTTCTGGGCCGGCTGCGGGTAATTGATCAGTACCGCGCGGTACTGACCCTTGAAGACGAAGAGGCTGCCGGCCGCGGCGCCGATGACGCCGCAGGCCTTGATCAGCGCCTCGATGTCGGCGAGCGACCCGGCGCCGCCGAGCACGCTCATCGGGATGCGCAGCGCGGCGCGCATCTGCTTGGCGAGGTCGAGGTCATAGCCCTTCATGACGCCGTCGCGATCGACCGAGTTCAGCACGATCTCGCCGGCGCCCTGGGCTTGGCATTCGCGCGCGAAGGCGATCGGGTCCAGTTTGTGGGCCTTGGTCGCGTTGTGCGTGCACAGCTCATAGCCGCTGGCGAACAGACCCGACTTCTTGCGCACGTCGAGCACGACGACGACGCTCTGGCCGCCGACGGCGTCAGCGATGCGGCGGATGCAGGTCGGGTCCTCGACGGCGGCACTGCTGATGCAGACCTTCTCGACGCCGAGCTCGATGATGCGCTTGGCCTGCTCCGGCGTGCGCACGCCGCCGCCATAGGCCAGCGGCATGCGGCATTCGGCGGCCAGGTCCTGGATCAGCTTGTAGTCGGGCTCGACGCCGTTGCGCGTCGCGTCGATGTCGAGGACGACGAGCTCGTCGGCTTCCTTCTCGTTGAAGATCTTGACCGCGTTGATCGGGTCGCCGACGTACTTCGGGTCCTTGAAGCCGACGGTCTTCACGAGGCCGCCCTCGTGCACGAGCAGGCAGGGGGTGATGCGCGGCCTCAGCATGTCGAAGACTCCAGTTCGGCGAAGTTCTTCAGCATGGCCGCGCCCCAATGGTGGCTCTTCTCGGGGTGGCCCTGCATGCCGTAGATGCAGCCATTGCGCACCGAAGCGGCGAACGTCGAGCCGTACTCGGCACGGGCGGCGATATGAGCCGGGTCGCTGCACTCGAAGTAATAGGAATGCAGAAAGTAAAAGCGCGCGTCGGTCTCGAGGCCCTTGAACAGCGGCGCACCGGCGACCGGGTTCACGTCGTTCCAGCCCATGTGCGGCAGCGGCAGGCCCGCCATCTTGCCGGTGCTGTCGAAATGCTTCACCTGGCCGGGAACCCAGCCCAGGCCCCGGCATTGGCCCTCGTCGCTGGACTCACCGAGCATCTGCATGCCCACGCAGATGCCAAGTACCGGCACGCCGCCACGGGCGACCATCGCATCCAGCGGCTCGCGCAGCCCGGAGGCGTTGAGACGGTTCATCGCATCGTCGAAACCGCCGACGCCCGGCAGGATGACATGCGTGGCGTCCTCGATCTCGGCGGCCGTCGTCGCGAAGCGCGTGGGGATGCTCATGCGCTTGTACATGGTGGCCAGCGCACCGATATTGCCGACGCCGTAGCTGACGATGGTGATCATCGAATGATGGCCCTTTGCACGCCGAGCGCGCGCAGCACCCGGGTGCCGAGGTCGATGATGGCCATGTCGTTGGCGTAGTCCTTGTACGTCTTGGGCTCGCCGCGGTGCAGCGCCTGCAGCTCGGCGACCGTCAGGCCGAGCTTGGTGGCGATGTATTCGAAGTCGTGCGCCAGCGTTTCCTCGTCATAGGCGGGGATGGCGATCTTGGCGAGCGCGTCCTCGCGCTTGAGCTGGCCGGTCAGGATCAGGCTGGAGAAATGCGCGCGGCGCTTGTCGTAGCCGAACTTGCTGGGCAGCCAGTAGCCCTCGTAGAAGCGCGTGAAGCGCGACTCGTAGTGCTTGTGCGCGTACTTCTGCCAGCCGAACTTGTCCACCAGTTCGTCCATGGCCGCTTCCTTGTAGAAGGGCACGCAGTTCAGCGGCTTGACGACCTGCACGCCCTTGAAGAAGCGGTAGTAGATCTTGAAGCGGAAGATGCCCGCGAGCGGGAACTTCTTCAGCGGCCGCGTGCCGAAACGGCGGTGGATGTCCTTGAGCTGGCGCACGTCGGACGCGTGGTAATGCCACTCCAGCGGCTCGCGAACGCACTCGGTCGAGTAGTTGGCACCGGTCAGGATGTATTTCGCGTTGTTCTTGGCCGCGAAGTTGTAGAGGCCCGCGAAAAAGGCGTGGTCCTGCGGCGTGTCAAGGTGCGGCACCTGGGCCTTGAAGAAGGCCAGCTGCAGGTCACGCATCTCAGGCCAGTCGATGACCTCGGTGAAAAGATCCAGCCCCAGGCCGTCGACCAGCTTCTCGATGTTGTTGACCGCCTGCTGCGAGTTCCAGCCGGCGTCGACGTGATACAGCAGCGGACGCAGGCCGAACTTTTCCTTGGCCAGATAGGTCACATAGGAGCTGTCGACGCCACCGGACAGGCCGATCAGGCAGTCATGGTCCTTGCCCTTGCCGTCGCGCTTGATCTGCTCGACCTGCGCCATGATCTCGCGCTCACCGCGCTCGTCGGTGTGCCAGTTGGGCAGGATGTTGCGGTGGTAGTTGTTGCAGTAGTCGCACCAGCCGCGCTCGTCGAACACGATGCCGGAGTCGGACGTGTCCATGATGCAGTTGGAGCAGATCTGGTAAGGGCGCAAGGGCATGGTTCTGGCAAATGGGGGTCAGGCGGCTGCGTCCAGCGTGGAGAGCACCGAGAGAAGACGGCGATTGTAGGTAGCAACCCTGTAGCGCTCGTCCGCCAGTTGACGGTTATGAAGTGCTTGCCTCAGTAGCGCCTGGCGATCAGCAAGGCATTGCCGCAGCGCAGCAGTGATCGACTCCGCTGAGCGTGGCTGTACCGCCAGCCCGCATTCGCCCGGCGCGAAAACGTCGAAGATGCCGCTGTGGTCCGTCGTGATGACGGCGCAGCCGGAAGCGTAGGCCTCCAGGATGGAGATTGGCTGGCCCTCGTAAGGGTAGTAGGTGGGCAGGCAGAAGACATGTGCGTCGCCCAGCAGCCCAGCCTTCGCTGTGCCACCGACGATGCCGTGATAGCTGACGTTGGGCAACCCGGCGGCCCGCGCCAGGAACTCGCCGCGGGCGGCTTCGCTTTCGAAGGCGCCGGCAAAATCCAGCCGGATTCGCGCCTGTTCCGCGGGGCTCAGGCTTTGGTAGGCGCCCAGCAGTTCCTCGTGGCCTTTACCGGGAATCAGGTTGCTCAGATAGAGCAGGCGCAGCGGCCCGGACGCGGCGAACTTGGTCTCGATCTCGGCGACATCGCGGAATAGATAGTCCTGCGCGAAGTTGGGTATGAGATGGGCGTGCCGCTCGCGCCAACGTTGCGGCAGGCCCTCCAGTAGTGGCAGGTGCCGCTCGCCGAGCAGGATGACAGCACCCATGCGTCCCCAGAAGAAGCGGTTGAGGGCCGCAAGCAGAGGGTGGTCGCGCAGCAGAGCCTTCATGCCGGCGCCGCCGTGCAGGTGAATGGCCATGCGCGACAGCCGGCTGGCGCAAACGGCGTAGATCAACAGATCTTTCAAATTGCCGGCCACCGACTCCGAGATCGTGAAATAGACAAGGTCGCAGTGCCGGGCCCGGCGCCAAGCCTGCCAGACAAATCCCAGCACCTCGCGCACGCGCCCCAGTGCGCCACCCATCACACCGCTCTTCAGGCTGGTCTTGTTGATGTTGATGACGTCGATCTCGTATTGCTTCTCGAGTTCGTCGAGAAATACCCGGCAGGCCAGCGATTGGCCGGTGACCGGGTCGGGCAGTGGCGCAATGAACAAGACCTTCATGCTCAAGTTCCAAGCGTCTGCGTAGCGATGACGTTCCAGTCGAGCAACTCATCGGCCGTGCGCAACGCCCCAGCGGCCATATCCTCTACTTGCGTGCGGTCCGCTGCCAGGGCCGACAGGCGGGCGCTCAGGAGTGCATGTGCACCCTCTGGTTCTATGCACAACTCCAGATTGGCGTGGCGGTTCAGGTAGCCAACTTCCTGATCGCCGCCAATGACTGCCTTGGGTTCTCCGATCAGCAAAGGCTTGCCCATTCCGATCGCTTGTTGCCAAAGGATTGATTGGCTGCCAGGGAAGACCGCGAGGTCGGCCAGATCCAGGTGGGCGAGGATGGCTTCTTGATCGAGCCAGCCGGTGAAGCGGATGCGTGGATGACTGCCGGCAAGTCCGCGCAATTCTTCAAGGTACGCTGCGTCATCCTTGCTGGCATCTCCGGCAATGATGAGCCATGTCGAATCTCCAGGCAGGGTCAGGAAGGCACGGAGCAGGCGTTCCACGCGTTTGGGACGGGCTAATTTGCCACCGCCGAAGATGACCAAAGCTTTGGCGTCAATGCCATATTGTTGACGCAGCTGGCGCCCACGCCGTTCGTTGCGAATCCGGCGGCACGCATCCATGTCACAACCAAGCGGTAGCAACGTCATGCGGTCATTGGAGACGCCGTATACCTCGTTCAGAAAGCGCTGGCTGGCCGGGGTGACCGGATAGATCGCGTCGAGCATCGAGAGGTATCGGTGTAGCAGCGGCCTCCGTAAGCCCTTATGCAGAACCGCAAGGGATAGCCAGTTGCGTGCCGAGTTGCTGAAGTCTGCGTGATAGTCGAGTACGACACGCGTGCCTGGGTAGCGTTGTCTGTACCTGCTGACTTCGGACAGGTTGAACTGGATGTCGTGGACGAAGATGACGTCGGGGCGCTCTCGCTCCAGCAGATCCGACACGCCCTTGAACTTACGAATTCGCGAAACGAAGTTGAAGGCATAGGGTTGCCTGTAGACGGTCGTTGTACCGTGGCGCTCGATACTTGCAGGGCGCCGAGCGTCGTGGCGGTTTTCTACGAACTCGAACACATCGGTGGTAGTGGCCGTGACGATACTGACTCGATGGCCCAACTTGCCGAAATACCTTTCGAGCAAGTTCTCCTGATAGCTGAGCGACTGGTTGTAGAAGTCGCAGATCATCAGCACATGACTCATTGAGCGGCGAGTGCAACGGGTGATAGGGCCATGTCGGGCGGACACAGGCGTGCGAAGCTGCGTTCGGCGAGCAGGTCAACGACATACAAGACTGACATTTGAGCGGCGTGCAGGGCCATGAAAGCATCGAAGGACAGCGCGCAGCGCCAGGCGAGGGCCAACGCGCACAGTGTGGTCAGTGCTCTTGCTGCGTGCCAGATCGGCAGGTAGTGCAGGCGACCAACGACCAGGCTTGAGCGGTCCATGGGAGCACTGACGAAGGAGAAGAAGGCCGCTATCGACATCCAGACCGCATACCTGCCCGCCGCCTCCCATGCATCACCAAAGATGAAGGGATAGGCCCAAGGCGACAGCAGGGCGATGAGTGCGTACGCAAGCACGCCAATCGCGCTGAGCCGTGCGAAGGTTTGTCGCCAAAGTGGCGCGAAGGATTCGCCCCGTGACCATAGGGCTGCAGCCCGCTGGTAATAGACTTGGCCGATTGCGCTGCCGATCAGCCCGGCCGGCAGAAAGATGGTGGCCGCAACCAGGCTGTATTGGCCGAGATCGATGCTGCCGTAGAACTGGCCGATGAAAAGGATGGTCACCAAGCCTGTGACTGTGCCCAGCAGGTGCGAGCCAAACATGGAGCCTGCGTGTCTCGCGTGCGTCCGAGCCGCTTGAATGGCGCTGGAGGCGCCACCTGCCTTGGCTGCAATATGTCGGTCGGCGCGGCCGGCCAACAGATGCAAGACCAGCTTGGCTGCAGCGCCCGCAGCAATCGTGGCAATCAGCCCCAATGTTGCCAGGCCGCACAACGTCGCCAGCACACCGGTGCCAATGTAGGCGAGCTTGGCCAGCACTTCACCCATGCCCGACAGCTTGAACAGGCCTTTGCGCTGCGTCCAGTGCTGATGGGCCAGGGATAGGGAGATCAACGCTGCCGTCATCGGGCTCAACCACAGCCAATGTGTCTGCCCTGGGTCCATGGATAGCAATGGCGCTGACAACCATGTCAACGGCGTCAGCAGTACGCAGCCAGCTACGGCCAGCAGCAGCGTAAGGCGCAGCAGGGCTAGGGCATCGCTATCACGCCGGGGGAGCTGCACGAAGTACTCGTAGCGCCAAGTCATCAGCCCGGAAAAGAACATCGCAAACTGCAAGAACACACTTTGCGCGGCGAAGTCGGCCGGCGTATACAGCCGCGTCAGCAGCGGCATGCCAAGCACACCAAGCGCCTGGGCCGAGGTGTTGCCGATTGCCTGCCAGCGAACGTCTGACCAGAACGACGCACGCGCCGTCACGATGGCGTGTCTCCTGCGGGCTGCGGAGCAGTCTCCTGCATGCGTGCAGATATCTTCGGTGGCTCAACGAATCTGAAGACCAGTAACCAAAAGATGCCGCCGAACGAGAGCATGGTTGTGAAGAAGTGCCCGTTGGTCAGCGAGATCGCGGGCGGCAATGTCACCATTGCAGCAAACAAGGTATTCCATCTCATCGACAGCCGATCTACAAGCTTGATCCAGCCGATGAATACAAGTCCGATGATGAGGATGCCGACCGTGCCCGCTGCCGCGACGCCGTCGCCGGCGAACAGGTTGGCGTTCACGTTGAAGATGGGATTGTTGTAGAGCTTGTCCCCAACGATGTAGCCGAGGTCTGGCCAAAGGGGCTCATTGAAGGCCCAGTCCGGTGGCGGCACGAATAGACTGAAGCCCTTGACGTTGGACCAGTAGGTATGACCAATCTCTGAGAACAGGTCTTCGTACTGACTGACGGTCAGGCCCGGAATGGCGATGGTACGGAATGTCAGCAAAACCGCGAACGCCGCACCAAAGAGGCTCTCCTCCTGTGTGTGTGCCGACCAGATCATCGCAACGGACAACACAGCCAGTATCGTGTGTGCGGCGTACTGGTGCAGGCGTGGTCGAGAGATGAGCAAGAAAACAGCCACCAGAATCAGCGGCAGCAGCAGCAGGGTGCGCTGGGCATTGACTGCATACATCAACAGACCACCTGCGAAGGCGCCGGCAATCCAGAGGGGACGGCGCCTGATCAGCCCAATGCATAGCAGGGTGGGCGTGAAGATGTTGCTGAAATAAGTCTGTATGTAGCGGATGACAGGATTGTCAGTAGCGCCCGCGGTGCGCTGCTCGTAAACCGCGGCCGGATCGTCGAGACTGGTCAAGCTCAGAGACGAGCCTGAATAGGCAGCAATGATGACAAAGGCCAGCGCCCATGCTATGAGCACGAAGCGTTCGAATCCCGGGTGGAGTCCATCGGTGCCTTTGAGTGTGCCGGGTTGCGACGAGGAGGCGGCTATGCCGGCCAACACAAAGATGGCGGTCAGTGCGAGCAGCATGGGGCCATAGAGCCTCAGTGCGTCACTGCTGAGCATCAGCGACGTGATCAGGCAGGGGATGTAGACATTGAAATAGAGAACGAAGACGACCAAGCTGGCCGGTGTCGTGATCCGGGGGGCCTGAGCGAAAGCGCTAAGGGCCAGCATCGATACACCGACCGCGAGGCGGGCACCGTCCATGGGATACATCTTGAAGCCGAAGTACTCCCAAACTGGATTGAGGTACTCCACGTAGGCATAGCCGAAGGAGGCGGCGTACAAGAAGACAAAGAGCGCAAAGAGTAATCGCTTCATCTGACTGCCCCGGCCTTCTGGGATGGTGCGGAATTCAGTCAAGCGCCACGGAGCGCGCGTGAGAGAGCCTCGACGATTTGCAGCTGTTGAATTTCTGTGAGGTCCGCGCTCATGGGCAAGCTCATGACGCGCGCTGCAGCCGCGTTGCTATGTGGCAGGCTGTCCGCCGGGCAGTCCGGGCTTTCGTAAGCCGGCTGGCGATGCAATGGGCGCGGGTAGTGCACGGCCGTCGGAATGCCCTGCTCTTTAAGTGCGGCGATGACGGCCGCGCGATCCTCGACCTTGACTGTGTACTGAGCCCACACGCAGTCGCGGTCATCGGCCACCGGTAGCAGGTCGACCGGCGCGCCACTGGCCTTGATCAGCTCCGCGTAGCGATCACCCAGTTGCTTGCGCTGGGCGATCTCCCATTCAAAGCGTTCAAGCTTGCCCAGCACGATCGCGCATTGCAGCGTGTCCATGCGACCACCTACTCCCACGCGGGTGTGGGTATACCGCTGGCTCTGGCCATGCACGCGGATCTCGCGCATGGCCTGCGCGAGGGCATCGTCGCTGGTGAATAGAGCACCACCATCGCCATAACAGCCGAGCGGCTTGCTGGGGAAGAAGCTGGTCGCGCCGATCTTCGAGACATTGCAGCTCTTGCGGCCCTTGTAGGTCGCACCGAAGCTCTGTGCTGCGTCTTCGATGACCGATAGGTTGTGCTTGGCGGCGATGGCGTTGATCTCGTCCATGTCGGCGACCTGGCCATACAGGCTCACCGGCATGATGGCGCGCGTGGCTGGCGTGATGGCGGCCTCGATGAGGGCGGGATCGATATTGCAGTCGCCCGGCTTGATGTCCACGTAGACCGGCTTGGCGCCGGCCAGCACGATGGTTTCGGCCGTCGCGGCGAAGGTGAAAGGCGTGGTAATGACTTCGTGGCCGGCACCGATGCCCTCGGCCATCAGCGCAATCAGCAGGGCCTCGGTGCCGCTGGAGACGGTGATGCAGTGCTTGGCGCCGGTCAATTGGGCGAGCGCGGCTTCGAGCTCGGCCACTTCGGGGCCCATGATGTATTGGCCGTGGTCGAGTACCTTCTGGATGCGAGCGTCGATGCTGGTCTTGAGCGCGTGGTACTGGCTCTTGAGGTCGATGAATTGCATGTTCAGTCTTGGATCAATTCGCATCGGCCTTCAACGAGCCGATAGCGGTCATGGGTTTGGGGGCAGGTCGCCTCGCCGTCGATGAATTCGAGGCGCTCGCCATGGCGGCTCATCCAGCCGGTCTGCCGCGCCGGCACGCCGAGCATGAGGGCGAAGTCGGGCACGTCGCGGTTGACGACGGCGCCTGCGCCGATGAAGGCGAAGCGACCGATCGTCGTGCCACAGACGATGGTGCTGTTGGCCCCCAGCGTCGCACCCTGGCGCACGACGGTGCGACGGTATTCGTCCTTGCGGGTCACTGCCGAGCGGGGGTTGTATACATTGGTGAACACCATGCTCGGGCCACAGAACACGTCGTCCTCCAGCGTCACTGCGTCGTAGACGGAGACGTTGTTCTGCACCTTGACGTTGTTGCCGATGCTCACGTCGTTGCCGACGAACACGTTCTGTCCGAAGGAGCAGCCCTTCCCGATGCGCGCGCCGCCACAGATGTGCACGAAGTGCCAGACGCGGCTGCCGTCGCCGATCTGCGCGCCCTCGTCAACGATGGCGGAAGGGTGGATGCTGACGCTCATGCAGGCTCAGAACTGCAGGGGCAGGTTGACGCGGCGGCCGTCGCGGGCTGACTGGTACATGCCGATCAGCAATTCCAGGGACTTCAGTCCTTCGCGACCATCGGTCTCTGCCTTGGCCTGGCCGCGCAACACGTCGATGACGTTGAGGTAGTAGAGCGGGTGGCCGATGCCATAGACCGACGTGGTCTGGTAACTGGCATCCTTGATGCTGGCGTCCGCCGGATCGGGCGTCTGGAACTCCCAGTGCTTGATCTCGTTGACGGCCACGCCGCCAATGACTGCCGAGCCCTTTTCGCCCAGGATGGTGATCGACCCCTCGAGATTCTTGGGATAGGTGAGCATGGTCACGTTGATCGAGCCCATGGCGCCACTGCGCCACTTCACCGCCGCCACGCCGGTGTCTTCAACCTCGATGTCCCGAGCCAGGGTGCCCGTGTAGGCCATGACACTTTCCACCGGGCCGACGATCCAGTCCAGCAGATCGATGTAGTGACTGGCCTGGTTCATGAAGGCGCCGCCGTCGAACTCCCAGGTGCCGCGCCAAGCGGCGCTGTCGTAGTAGGACTGCGGGCGGGTCCAGAACACATTGACGTTGACCATGTAGATCCGCCCGAAGCGCCCGGCTGTGACGGCGTTCTTCAGCACCTGCAAGGTTGGGTTGCGACGGTTCTGCTTCACGACGAAGAGTCGCACGCCGGCTTCGTCGCAGGCGCGGACCATGTCCAGGCCTTCCTGCCAGCGCGTAGCCATGGGCTTCTCGGTCATCACATGAAAACCAGCCTGCGCGACCTGGATGGCCTGGCGCGAATGCAGCCCGCTTGGCGTCGTGAGAATCACGCAGTCGGCCGTGGTGGCGGCCAGCATGTCCGTCAGGTTCCCGTGGCCCTTGGCACCGGTCGACGCGGTAGCGGCCGCCAGCGCGTCGGGCTCGATGTCGCATACGTCGACCAACTCGCAGTCGTCGGCGAGCTTCCTGATCGACTCGAAATGGTTGTTCGCAATCCGGCCGCAGCCGACCAGAGCGAATCGGACCTTGCGGCCGAGAATGGGTTTTAAAAGGGCGTTCATGCAGGGGCCTGCTCGGTATGGGGGAACTGGATTTCCAGGCAGAAACGGTTCTGCCGGGCAATCAGCGCTCTAGATCTGGCTCTTGGCGCGTTGGCGGACCAGCACCAGCGCGGTATGAGCAGCCACTGCGATCAGGGCCAGGGCAAAACCGGCCATCATCAGCTGGCTGCGCTTGGGTTTGTATTTGCGCTCCGGCACCTGGGCCACGTCGATGACCTGCAGTTGGCCACCGTCGCGGCTTTCATCCACGCGCGCCAGTTCGTACTGGCGGGCGATCAGGTCGAACAGCGTCTCCTGATACTTGAACTCGCGATAGGCGCCGATGTAGCCCGCCCCCGCGGTGGACTGCTCAGCCTGACCGGCACGCGCCAGTTCGCTGCGCAGCCGCGTGACCGCGGCGGTCTGCTGCTGCACCTCGGGCGTGTGCTCGGCCAGGCTGCTGCTGAGCATCTGCAAACGCACTTCGGCGCTGGTGAGCTCGGCGCGCAAGCGGGCCACGGCTTCCATCGCAGCCTTGGGTTCCGCCTTGAGAGTCTCGGCCGACACACCAACGCCCTGCAGCGCAGCCTGGGCGGCGTCGAGCTTGGTGCGCACCTGCTTCAACTGCCCCTCGAAGAAGGCTCGCCGCTGCTGTGCCTCGGTCAGGGTCAGGCCGGCGGTGAGCTTGCGCAGCTCTTCAACATAGGCGTTTGCCATGTCTGCAGCGCGCTTGGGATCGTGGTCGTCCACTTCAATGGAGATCACACCGTCCTTCTTGCCAAGATTGATCCGGGTGTTGCGCATGAGCTCAAGGCGAGCGTCGTGCGCCAGCTTTTCTTCGTAGACCGTCTTCAGGTCGAAGCGCTCAAGCATGCGGTCGGCGATGGTGCGGCTCTGCGCGAAGGTGACGTACTGGTCGCCGGTATTGCGAACACCGCCGGATATCCCGGCCAGCGCTCCAAGAGAAGCCAGGGCGCCGGCCGCGGCGCTCTGCTGCTGTTGGGGCGGCATGATGCTCGTGCGGGCCATGAACGTGGGCGCAATGAGGTAGCTGGCTCCCAGGCCCAGCACGGCAGTCGCGAGCGGTGCGACCACCAGCAGGCGCCATCGAGCGCCCAGCGCGCCTGCAAACTCGGAGAGGGTCAACTCGGATTCGACGGGCATGTTTGCCGCATTGTTGGGAAGCATCGAAAAACCTGCCCGTTAGTTCTTGAGAGTCTTCAATGCAGCAGCGCCCAGACCGAACTGGTACAGGATCTGCGTCCATTCCTTGGCTTCCTGGCTGAAGCTCGTGCGTGTCAGGTCCTCGGGCACGAAGACGGTGTCACCCGGCAAGGCGGCGAGTGTCGAGAAGCCGGAGCCCATGGAGATCCAGCCCGAGGACTGCTGTTTGGCGCTGACCACGCTGCCGTTGGCGCGGATCACGAAGGTGCTTGACGTGTCGGCGCCGCGGGTTGGGCCGCCAGCCAGGCGCAGCATGTCTTCAATGCTCGCATCCGGGCGGAACACGAAACTGCCACCATTGAAGACGCTACCGAATACGCCAACGGTGGTTGGCCTGGCAGGCACGGTAAGGCGGTCGCCGTCTTCGACCATCAAGTCTGGCAGGCGAGCGGCGTTGGGTGCGGTTTGCAGCACGATGCGGCCGGTCGGCTTGACGGCGCGCAGTCGGTCTATGAGTCGATTGGAGCTCTGCACTCGCGCGCCCTGCGCGTTCGCTTCATCGGCTGTCAGCGCCTTCTGACTCACTTGAACGCGAGCGAACTCGGTTTCGAGATCCCGCAGTGCGCGTTCATACTGAGTTTGCTGCGTGACGCGCACGCTTTCCCGGTTGAATTCGGCGCCGTAGACAAAGGCGCCTGGCGTCAGGCCACCGGCGGCATTGACGGCGTCCGTCAGGCTGCTTCCGGGCGGGAGGATGTATTCCCCTGGGCGCTGGACTTCGCCCTCAATTCGCACCCGCTTGTTCTGGCGGTGCTGGGGCAACAAGGCGGCCGTCGCGTTGAAGGCGCGCACCAGGTCGCCGCTCTTGAGCGTTGCGCGCAGTTGTTGCGGCAGGGTCAACTCGGTGATGCGAGCATCGTTGCGCGTATCCAGGCTTTCAACGGCCAGGCGCGACCGGTCGGCTACCGCATTGAAGCCTGCGCCCATCCGCAACAGGTCGTCAATGGTCTCGCTCGGCTTGAGTTCGAAGATGCCAGGGCGGTTGACGCTGCCAATCAGTGCGACTTGCTGCCCAACAGGCCCGATATGGACGACGTCCTCCGACTGCAGCACGCGATCCGCCGTTTTGTCGCCGCGCAGGAGCAGGTCGTACAGGTCGAACTGGCTGACCAGCTTGCCGCCGCGGCGCAATTCGATCTGACGCAGACTGCCAGCTGCGGAAGGCCCGCCTGCCTGGATCAGCGCATTGACGATGGTTGACAGGCTGCTGACTGCATAGGCGCCGGGCTTGAGCGTGAACCCCGTGACATAGACGCGGATGCTGCGCAGCCTGCCCAGCGAGGTGCTGAGTCGGTAGTTCTTGAACACCTGGCTCACCCGCTGGTCGATGGCTGTATTCAGGTCGCCATAGCGCAGGCCCGCCACCATGACCGGTCCGACCCGCGGAATGGTGATGCGTCCGTTCCGGTCGACGGTCAGGCGCAGGTCGGCCTCGACAGCGCCCCAAAGGTTGACCAGCAGCTCATCGCCCACGCTGACGACATAGTCGCCGGGAATCTGGCTGGAACCTTCGCCTGGCGTGCCGACGCGCGGGCTCAGCAGCTCCATGCCGAAGCGAGGCACTTCAACGTCTTCACCGACGGCACGCTGCACGTAGCGTTCGAACTCGCTCATCTCGAGAATCCGACGCGCATCGCGTTCCGAAGGATCGAGCGCGCGCAGCGACTCCCGCTGCGGCCCGCGCTGCGGCTCGCGCTGAGATTCCCGCGGTGCTTCGCTGCCCGGGTCGCTGCCTGCGGGGCGCGCTGGCGTCTGCGACGGTGCGACCAGCCGCACCGGCCCTACCTGTGAATCGTTGCTGTTGGTCTCGGCCGCACGGCTGCTCAGCGAGGTCATGCTGGCCAGCAGGCCGAATGCCAGCGAGGCCATCAGGTGGCAGGCCAGATGGGTGGACGCCCCGCGCTTTACCTTGGCGAATGTCTGAGTCACGGTGGATGGTGAATATTTAGGCAATTCCAAGAGACCGGGACTAGTCATGGGGGCTGCGTGAAGTTGAGAGGAGCAGCCCAGACGCCGGACGTCCGACGGGGCTCGAATCGGCGCGGATTCTAGCTACGCGCCTGGGGGCAACCCGGATAGCGCCCGGCGCAGTCTCCCGTCGTTACACTGCTGATGTCGGCCGAACGGTGGTCACAGCCGCTGCCCCGCATCCAGGCCTGCGCTCTTATTCCATGCTTCCGATTCTCGCCCTGAGCTTTGCGATTGCAGCTGCTGCAACGCTGCTCATCATCCGTTCATCGCACCTGCACGGTGCGCTGTCGGCCGACCATGACCTGTCCGGCCCGCAGAAGTTTCACTCCCGCCCCGTGCCGCGCATTGGCGGGCTTGCCATCTTCGGTGGCTTTGCCGTCGGCACGGTCTTGCTCACCTGGCGTTATCCGGCCATGCGCCACATGGCTGGGCTGCTGCTCGCGTGCAGCGCGCCAGCCTTCGCCTCCGGCGTCATCGAAGACCTGACCAAGCGCGTCAGCCCGCTGCGCCGCATGCTGGCCACGCTGCTGGCAGCCGCCCTGGGCGCCTGGCTGCTGGGCGCGCAGATCAAGGTGACCGAGATCCCCGGGCTGGACTTGATCGCGGCCACGACGGTGGGCGGCTACCTGCTTGCGCTGCTGGTTGTCAGTGGCGTGGCCCATTCGATCAACATCATCGACGGCATGAACGGTCTGGCGTCCATGTGCTCGGCCATCATGCTGGCGGGCCTGGCCTATGTCGCCCTGCAGGCGGGCGACCAGTTCGTCGCGGCCATGGCCATCGCGGTCATAGGCGCCGTGCTGGGCTTCTTCATGTGGAACTACCCGTTCGGCCTGATCTTCCTGGGCGACGGCGGGGCTTATTTCCTCGGTTTCATACTGTCGGAGCTGGCCATCCTGCTGCTGGTGCGCAACCCCGAGGTCTCGCCGATGTTCCCGCTGCTGTTGTGCGCCTATCCAGTCTGGGAGACGGTGTTCTCCATGTACCGGCGCAAGGTGGTGCGTGGCCGGCCGGTCGGCATGCCCGATGGCATCCACCTGCACAGCCTCATCTACCGCCGCCTGATGCGCTGGGCCATCGGCAGCCGGGACGCCGCCGTGCTGACGCGCCGCAATGCCCTGACCGCGCCCTATCTCTGGGTGCTGTGCAGCCTGTCCGTCGTGCCAGCGACGATCTGGTGGGACGACACCGTCATGCTGCAGGTCATCCTCGGGCTGTTCGTTGTCTTCTACGTGCTGCTGTATTGGCGCATCGTTCGCTTCCGCACGCCCCGCTGGATGGTGCTGAATACGCGAGCCGAATTACGGCCGCCGGTGACCCGGCCGGAGTAGGGCTGGCAGGCCTTTTCCCCTATCCGGGATAATCACCGGATGCAAGAAACCCCTGAGTCCGCAGTCGCGGTGCCCGCCGAGGCGCCCGCGCCTGCCCGTTTCGACACCCTGCCGCTGGACCCCAAGCTGCTGCGCGCGGTGGCTGATTCCGGTTATCTGACGATGACGCCCATCCAGGCCAAGGCGATTCCCATCGTTCTGGAAGGCCGTGACGTCATGGGCGCCGCCCAGACCGGCACGGGCAAGACGGCGGCATTCTCCATCCCCTTGCTGCAGCGCATGCTCAAGCACGAGAACCCCAGCGTCTCGCCGGCCCGCCATCCGGTGCGCGCCCTGGTGCTGGCGCCCACGCGTGAGCTGGCTGACCAGGTGGCAGAGAACGTCAAGAAGTACGCCAAGCACACGCATCTGCGCTCCGTCGTCGTCTTCGGCGGCATCGACATGAAGCCGCAGACGGCCGCGCTCAAGGCCGGCGTCGAGGTGCTGATCGCCACGCCGGGCCGCCTGCTGGACCACATCGAAGCGAAGAACTGTGTGCTCAACCAGGTCGAGTACGTCGTGCTCGACGAAGCCGACCGCATGCTGGACATCGGCTTCCTGCCCGACCTGCAGCGCATCCTCAGCTACCTGCCCAAGGCGCGCCAGACGCTGCTGTTCTCGGCCACCTTCTCGCCCGAGATCAAGCGCCTGGCCCAGAGCTATCTGCAGGACCCCATCCTGGTCGAGACGGCCCGCCCCAATCAGGCGGCCTCGACCGTCGAGCAGCGCTTCATCAGCGTCACCGATGACGACAAGCGTGCCGCAGTGAAGCAGATCCTGAAGGAGCGCTCCATCCGCCAGGCCATCGTCTTCGGCAACTCCAAGCTGGGTGTGGCCCGTCTGGCGCGCTCCTTCGAGCGCGACGGCCTGCGCACGGCCGCCCTGCATGGCGACAAATCGCAGGATGAGCGCCTGAAGTCGCTCGACGCCTTCAAGCGCGGCGAAGTGGACCTGCTCGTCGCCACGGACGTGGCTGCGCGCGGCCTGGACATTGCCGACCTGCCGGCGGTCTTCAATTTCGACGTGCCCTTCAATGCCGAGGACTACGTCCACCGCATCGGCCGCACGGGCCGCGCGGGGGCTTCGGGCCTGGCAGTCACGCTGGTCACCAAGTCTGACGCGCGCCTGGTGGCCGACATCGAGAAGCTGCTCAAGCGCAAGATCGACCTCGACCCCTTCGAGCTGCAGGACAGCCGCCCGCCGCGTTTCGAGCGCCCGCGCGAGGAGCGAGGAGAAGCTTCTTTCGAGGCCCGTCCCGCCGTGCGGCCCACCTATCGCCCGCCTTCCCCGCCCAAGGATCCCTTCTTCGACAAGCCCTACGAGGCCAGCGCTGCCGGTGAGGCACCAGCCTGGGAAAAAACCAAGGCTGCAGCGGCGCCGGCTGGCGCAGGCAAGGGCCTGTCCAGCTACATCAAGCCCAAGAAGCAAGTGGCCGCGTTGTTCGGTGCCAAGCCCGCGCCGGCGCCGGTCGAGTCCTAAGCCAGGATTGAAAACACGGCCGGGATGCGGTCGGGTACCTTGGTGCCGTTGGACCGCCAATCCGCCACGGTGGCGGTCTGCGTCCAGCCGCCTGGCAGCGTCAGGCCGACGCTGATCGACAGCCGCGTGCCGGGCTTCAGCGCTGCCAGCAGCGCCTGGCGCAGCGCCTCGTTGCGGTAGGGCGTCTCGATCAGCAACTGGGTCTGCTGGGCCTTGGCCGACAAGGCCTCCAGCTCGCGGATGCGTGCCGTACGAGGTGCGGCGTCCACCGGCAGATAGCCGACAAACGCGAAGCTCTGGCCGTTGAGCCCGCTGGCGGCCAGGGCGAGCAGCAGCGAGCTCGGCCCGGACAGCGCCACCACCTCGATGCCGTTCTCATGGGCCAGCGCGACCAGGCGAGCGCCCGGGTCAGCCACGGCGGGCAGGCCCGCTTCCGAGATCAAGCCGAGGTCGTGCCCCGCCAGCGCCGGGTCCAGCAGAGCCAGCCAGGCGACCGCGTCATCGCCGCCGCCCCTGCCGCCCTTGGGAGGGCGTGGCAATTCGACGATCTGCATGGCCTGCAGCGGCTGGACGAGCGGCGCAATGGCATCGACGCGCTTGAGCAGCGCTCGCGTGGTCTTGGCGCTCTCGGCAGCCCAGTGCGTCAGCCGCGCGGCCTGCTCAATGACCCGCTGGGGCAGCACCTCGCGCAGGTCCAGGGAATCGTCCACGCCGAAATCCAGCGTATTGGGCATCAGAATCAGACGGCCCTTGTTCATGCGAGAGGCTCCAGGCCGGCGCGCCGCAGCAGGGCGCAGGTGCGGATCAGCGGCAGGCCGATCAGCGCGGTCGGGTCGTCGGACTCGACGGCCTCCAGCAGCGCAATGCCCAGGCTCTCCACCTTGGCGCTGCCGGCGCAGTCATAGGGTTGGTCGGCGCGCAGATAGGCTTCGATGGCTGAGTCGCTGAGCTCACGCAAGCGCACACGAACTTCGGCGCGCTCAATGGCCGCCAGACCCGGTGCGACGACGGCGACGGCGGTCTGGAACACGACCTCGCGCCCGCTCATACGGCGCAGTTGCGCAGTGGCGGCCTCGTGGGAGCCGGGTTTGCCGATGGCCTCCCCGGCCAGGTCGGCAACCTGGTCGGAGCCGATGACGATGGCACCAGGAAACCGCGCCGCGACCACGCGTGCCTTGGTCAAGGCCAGCCGCTCGGCCAGGGCCGCCGGGGCCTCGCCGGGCAGGGCGGTTTCATCGACGTTGGGCGCAACCGCTTCGAACGGCAGGCGCAGCCGGGCCAGCAATTCCTGTCGGTAGCGGGAGGTCGAGGCAAGGATCAACTGGGGCATCGGGACATTCTCCCCCGCCTAAACTCTCGACCATGAAATCGCGCGCCTTTGTTCCCGAGAAGCTCGATGTCGCGGCTCTCGCTCATGATGACGCCAGCCTGTCTGGCGAATGGCCGGCGACGTTGCTGGAGCGGCTGGCCGACTCGGCCGCTCCCGAAGCGCCGGCCAGTGACTGGCCAGCGCTGCAGTGGAGCCTGCACGGCGAGATCCGCCAGCCCAAGGGCAGCAAGGCCCAGACTTGGCTGCACCTGACCGCCTCCGGTCAGGTCGCGCTGACCTGCCAGCGCTGCCTGCAGCCGGTCCACGAAGACATTGATATCGACCGCTGGATCCGCTTCGTCGACACCGAGGTCGAGGCGGCCGCGCTCGACGCGGACAGTGACGATGATGTGCTGGCCCTGCCGCGCCACCTCGACGCGCGCGAATTGATCGAAGACGAACTGCTGCTGGCCCTGCCGCTGGTGCCGCGCCACGAGATCTGCCCCGAGCCCCTGGCCCATGTGGACGAAGTGATTGAGCCAGGAGAGGAGGAGCGTCCCAACCCTTTCGCCAAGCTCGCAACCCTGAAGCGGGGCGGCAGCGCCTGAAGGCATGGCTTCAGGCGCTTGGCTCTCGCTGTCGACAGTAGCAGCTTGGCGGGTTTCTCATCCGGTGCTACACTCGTGGGCTTTTCTGCGGTCTGGAGTTCGAGCTTTGATCTCACTCCCCGGGGTTGTGACCACAAGGCCCCACAGTCCGCCCCCAAATCCCGCAGAGTCTGGAGAATTTCATGGCTGTTCAGCAAAACAAGAAGTCGCCTTCCAAGCGCGGTATGCACCGTTCGCACAATGCCCTGGTCACCCCGGGTACCGGCATCGAGCCGACGACCGGCGAAGTGCATCTGCGTCACCACATCAGCCCCACCGGTTTCTACCGTGGTCGCAAGGTGCTGAAGAGCAAGGCCGACGCGGCCTGATGGTGCCCGGTGCCGCCAGGCGCGGCGCCAAACTATCGATGAATCTGCCGACCCGGCCTGCGTACCGCGCAGCGCCGGGTTTGGTCTTTGTGGCTCACGAAAACCACTGACATGACCGCAGTACCCCCGCCTGAACCGATCCGCCTGGCTGTTGACTGCATGGGCGGCGATCACGGCCCCTCGGTCACGCTGCCGGCCTGCCGCGCCTTTCTGGACAAGCATCCGGGCGCCGAGCTCATCCTTGTGGGCAAGCCCGAGGAACTGGCGGCCGCTGCGGCCTGGCCGCGTTGCCGTGTCGTCGCCGCCAGCGAAGTCGTCACGATGGACGACCCCATCGAGGTCGCGCTGCGCCGCAAGCGTGACTCGTCCATGCGCGTCGCCATCCAGCAGCTCAAGGCCGACCGCGATGGCAACCCGGCTGTGGCCCATGCCTGCGTGTCCGCCGGCAACACTGGCGCGCTGATGGCCGTGGCCCGCTACCTGCTGAAGACGCTGGACGGCATCGACCGCCCGGCCATCGCCACCGTCATGCCCAACCAGCGCGGCCGCTTCACGACCGTGCTGGACCTGGGCGCCAACGTCGACTGCACGGCCGAACACCTGCTGCAGTTCGCCGTCATGGGCAGCGCGCTGGTGTCGGCCGTGGAGGGCAACGAGGAACCCAGCGTCGGCCTGCTCAACATCGGCGAGGAAGCCATCAAGGGCAGCGAGACCATCAAACATGCCGGCGAACTGCTGCGTGCCGCTGGTACGGCCGGCCAGTTGAACTTTTTCGGCAATGTCGAGGGCAACGACATCTACAAAGGCACGACAGACATCGTCGTCTGCGACGGCTTTGTCGGCAATGTCATGCTGAAGACGTCGGAAGGCCTGGCGACCATGATGGGCGGCTTCATCAAGGAAGAGTTCAATCGCAATTGGCTGACCAAGCTGGCCGGCTTGATCGCCATGCCCGTGCTGAATGCCTTCAAGCACCGTGTCGACCACCGTCGTTTCAACGGCGCCGCCCTGCTGGGCCTGCGCGGCCTGGTGTTCAAGAGCCATGGCTCGGCCGACGCCTTTGCCTTCGAGCAGGCCTTGGCCCGCGCTTATGATGCCGCCCGCAACCGGCTGCTTGACCGGGTCCACGACCGCATCGTCGCCACGCTTCAGGCCAAGGCGAATGATGCTGGAGACAACGCGGCGAACTCCGTCGCGCAGGCTGCATGAGCCCCATCGCCACCTCTACCACTCGCTATTCCCGCATTCTCGGCACCGGCAGTTTCCTGCCCGCCGACCGCGTGACCAACCAGGCGCTGGCCGATCGCCTCGCGGCCGACGGCGTCGAGACCTCGGACGATTGGATCGTCGAGCGCACGGGCATCCGCGCGCGCCATTTCGCGGCGCCTGACCAGACTGCCAGCGACCTCGCCTTGCCGGCCGCGCAGGCGGCGCTTGAAGCCGCCGGCATCGCTGCCGAAGAGATCGACCTCATCATCGTCGCGACGTCCACGCCTGACATGGTCTTCCCGTCCACGGCCTGCATGCTGCAGAAAAAGCTGGGCGTGCATGGCTGCGCGGCCTTCGATGTGCAGGCTGTCTGCTCGGGTTTCGTCTATGCGCTGAGCGTAGCCGACTCGATGATCAAGAGCGGTGCTGCCAACAAGGCTCTGATCGTCGGCGCCGAAGTGTTTTCGCGCATCCTCGACTTCAAGGACCGCACGACCTGCGTGCTGTTCGGCGACGGCGCGGGCGCCGTCGTGCTGGGTGCGAGCTCAGAGCCCGGCATCCTTGCGACCGAGTTGCATGCCGATTCGCGCCATGTTGACGTGCTATGCACGCCCGGCACAGTCGCCGGTGGCCAGGTGTTGGGCAGCCCTTTTCTCAAGATGGACGGCCAGGCCGTTTTCAAGCTTGCTGTCGGTGTGCTTGAGAAGGTGGCCCGCTCGGTGCTCGAGAAGGCCGGCCTGACCGAGGCCGACCTCGACTGGCTGATCCCGCACCAGGCCAATATCCGCATCATGCAGGGCACGGCCAAGAAGCTGAAGCTGGACCTGAACAAGCTCATCGCCACCGTCGACGAGCATGGCAATACGTCGGCCGCTTCCGTGCCACTGGCGCTGGACGTCGCGGTGCGCAATGGTCGCATCCAGCGTGGCGACACCCTCATGCTGGAAGGGGTCGGCGGCGGTTTCACCTGGGGCGCCGCCCTGCTGAAGTACTAGCCGTCCAGATGCTGCCGCATCGGCACCTCTGACTGCTACTGATTTGGAATTGTTCTCATGACCGCACCTTTCGCCGTTGTCTTTCCCGGCCAGGGCTCGCAGGCCGTCGGCATGCTCGACGCCTGGGGCGACCACCTGGAAGTCCGCCGCACACTGGAAGAGGCCTCGTCCGCCCTCGGCGAGGACATCGGTGCGCTCATCCATGCCGGTCCCAAAGAGCAGCTGGACCTGACCACCAACACCCAACCCGTCATGCTGACGGCCGGCATCGCCTGCTGGCGCGCTTTCGTCGCCGAGACGGGTGCGGTGCCCGTCGCTGCGGCTGGTCATTCGCTGGGTGAGTACACGGCGCTGGTGGCTGCCGGCGCGCTGAGCCTGGCCGATGCGCTGCCGCTGGTGCGCTTTCGTGCCCAGGCGATGCAGGAGGCGGTGCCTGTCGGCGCCGGCGCGATGTACGCCATCCTGGGGCTGGACGGCGAGGCTGTCCGCGCGGGCTGCGCCCAGGCCGCAGCCGAGACTGGCGAGGCGGTCGAGGCGGTCAACTTCAATGATCCCAAGCAGACGGTCATCGCCGGCAGCAAAGTGGGCGCCGACAAGGCCGCCGAGATCCTGAAGGCCGCCGGTGCCAAGCGCGCGCTGCCGCTGTCGGTGTCCGCGCCGTTTCACTCCAGCCTGATGAAGCCGGCCGCCGAGCGGCTGAAGGAAAAGCTGGCGACCGTGCAGTTCCATGCCGCCGCCTTCCCGGTCATCAACAACATCGACGTGGCCATCACCGACAACGACGCGACACTACGCGACGCCCTCTACCGCCAGGCCTTTGGCCCGGTGCGCTGGGTCGAGGTCGTGCAGGCGCTGAAGGCCCGCGGTGTCGGCCACATCATCGAGGCCGGCCCCGGCAAGGTGCTGACCGGCATGGCCAAGCGCATCGACGCCGAGCTGCAGGCCGCCTGCGTCTTCGACCCCGCTTCGCTGGCCGAAGCCCGTGCGCTGCTGGGAGGCGGCTGAAATGACTGAATCCGCACCCAAGGGCGTCGCCCTCGTCACCGGCGCCAGCCGCGGCATCGGCCGCGCGATCGCGCTGGCCTTGGCCAACGAAGGCTGGCGCGTCATCGGCACAGCCACCTCTGAATCGGGCGCCGCTGGCATCACCGAGGCCCTTGGCCCCCAAGGCGGTCGTGGCATTGTGCTGAACGTGACCGACGCGGCCGCCAGCCAGGCCGCCGTGGACGACATCGTCGCCAAGGAAGGCGGCCTGCATGTGCTGGTCAACAACGCCGGCATCACGCGCGACGGCCTGTCCATGCGCATGAAGGACGACGACTGGGACGCCGTCGTCGACACCAACCTGAAGGCGGTCTTCCGCCTCGCCCGCGCCGCCACCAAGCCGATGATGAAGCAGCGGTCGGGCCGCATCATCAACATCACGTCCGTCGTCGGCGCCTCCGGCAATGCCGGCCAGGCCAACTACGCCGCCGCAAAGGCTGGTGTGGCCGGCCTGACGCGCTCGCTGGCCCGTGAACTGGGCAGCCGCAACATCACGGTCAACTGCATCGCACCCGGCTTCATCGCCACCGACATGACCGAGGTCTTGCCCGAAGCCCAGAAAGCCGCACTGCTGTCGCAGATCCCGCTGGGCCGCCTGGGCGCCCCCGAGGAAATTGCCGCTGCGGTCGTCTTCCTGGCGTCACCGGGCGGTGCTTACATCACTGGTTCCGAGCTGCACGTCAACGGCGGCATGTACATGGCCTGATTTGGCCCGGGCGCCCTGATCTAGGGGAGCCCATCTAGAGCCCGTAGAATGCTGGGCTGTTTTCAGCAAATCCCTCCTGGAGGATTCATGAGCGATATCGAAGCACGAGTCAAGAAAATCATCGCCGAGCAACTTGGCGTGGCGGAAGCCGACGTTACGAACGAGAAGGCTTTCGTTGCCGACCTGGGCGCCGATTCTCTGGACACCGTGGAACTGGTGATGGCCCTCGAAGACGAGTTCGGCATCGAGATCCCGGACGAAGAAGCCGAGAAGATCACCACCGTGCAGCTGGCGATCGACTACGCCGTCAAGCACCAGAAGGCCTGAAGGCTTTCTTTCTCTCGCAACTCTGATCCGCACTGCATGAGCCGTCGCCGCGTCGTCGTCACCGGTCTTGGCCTGATCAGTCCCGTCGGCAATACCGTTGCCGAAGGCTGGGCCAATATCCTCGCCGGTCGTTCCGGCATCGCCACCGTCACCCGTTTTGACGCCAGCAATCTGGCGTGCCACTTCGCGGGTGAGGTCAAGGGCTTCAAGATCGAGGACTACATCCCCGCGAAAGAAGCTCGGCACATGGATATCTTTATCCATTACGGGCTGGCGGCGTCCATGCAGGCGGTGCGCGACGCCGGTCTTCCGACCGGCGATCAATTGACCGAAGAGCAGGCCGAGCGCATCGGCGTGCTCGTCGGGTCCGGCATTGGCGGCCTGCCGCTGATCGAGGACACCAAGACCGAGCTGATGAACCGCGGCCCCCGCCGTATCTCGCCGTTCTTCATCCCGGCTTCGATCATCAACATGATCTCGGGCCATGTCTCCATCCAGTTCGGTTTCCAGGGACCGAATTTGGCGATCGTGACGGCCTGCACCACGGGCCTGCATGCGATCGGCGAAGCTGGCCGCCTCATCGAGTACGGCGATGCCGACGTGATGGTCGCGGGCGGTGCCGAAGGCGCGGTGTCACCGCTGGGCATCGGCGGTTTTGCCGCTGCCCGCGCGCTTTCCACCCGCAACGACGACCCCGCGACCGCTTCCCGCCCGTGGGACAAGGACCGCGACGGCTTCGTGCTGGGCGAGGGCGCCGGCGTGCTGGTGCTCGAGGAGTACGAACACGCCAAGAAGCGCGGCGCCAAGATCTACTGCGAGCTGTCCGGTTTCGGCATGGGCGCGGACGCGTACCACATGACCGCTCCCAACGTTGATGGCCCCAAGCGCTCCATGCGCGCGGCGCTGCGCAATGCGGGCATGAACCCCGACCAGGTCCAGTACATGAACGCCCACGGCACCTCCACGCCGCTCGGCGACGTGAACGAGACCAACGCGATCAAGCTGGCTTTTGGCGACCACGCCAAGCAGATGGTCATCAGCTCGACCAAGTCCATGACCGGCCACCTGCTGGGCGGCGCGGGCGGCATCGAGTCGGTGTTCACCGCGCTGGCCATCCGCGACCAGGTCGCGCCGCCGACGATCAACATCTTCAACCAGGACCCCGAGTGCGACCTGGACTACTGCGCCAACGAGGCGCGGCCCATGAGGATCGACGTCGCAGCGAAGAACAACTTCGGTTTCGGCGGCACCAACGGCACGCTGATCTTCAAGCGCGTCTGATCGCGCTCGCCGGCGATGCGCCGCACGCCGCCGGTCGTCGTGCATCTGCAGCCCCAGCCGGCGGTGCAGGCCTTCGTGTCGTGCATCGCGGCCTTGGCCTCGGGTGGCCTGGCTGCCTGGGCACTCAGTTACCGGGCTCTGGCCTGGCCCATTCTGCTGGCCGTGCCTCTGGTCGCCTGGTGGGCCTGGCGCATGGCCGCCGTGCTGCCGCGACGGCTGCGCTGGGACGGCGAAGCCTGGTGGCTGGACGAGCCTGGTCGCGATGACGGGCCCCGAGTGCAACTGGCCGTGCTGATCGATCTGGATGCCTGGCTGTTGCTGCGCGCCAGCCCCGGCCCACGCTGGCTGCCTTTGTCGCGTACCCAGCAGCCCACGCAATGGACGGCACTGCGCGCGACGCTGTTCTCCGCACCGCGGGCGCCGCAATGAGTGACGCCGATGCCGATGCCCTGCTGGTGCGGGAAGCCCAGGGCGGCAGCCGCGCGGCCTTCGACATGCTGGTGTTGAAGTACCAGCGTCGCGTCGAGCGGCTGCTTTCGCGCAGCGTGCGCTCGCCCGAAGACGTGGCCGATCTCTGCCAGGAGACTTTCCTGGCCGTGTATCGCGCATTGCCGGCCTTTCGCGGTGAGAGCGCGTTCTACACCTGGGTCTACCGCATCGCGATCAACGCGGCCAAACGCCACAACGCCCAACGCGCCCGCCAGCGGCCCGTCGAATCCCTGGACGACGGCGAGGGAACTTTCGGCACCGACGCGACTCCAAGCGACGATGCGACCCCCGAGGCCCTGCTCGCCGGTCGCCAGCTGGCACGGGAACTGGACGACGCGGTCGCAGCCCTGGCCGAGGATCAGCGCCGGGCGCTGTTGCTGCGAGAGGTGGATGGCTTGAGCTACGACGAGATCGGCGACCTGATGAACTGCCCGCCGGGCACCGTGCGCTCGCGCATCTTCCGCGCCCGCGAGGCCGTCGCGGCGCGGCTGCGGCCGCTGCTGGGCGGCGGCGGAGGGCGGCGATGGTGAGCGCTGCCGACAACTCACTGAACGAAGCGCTGTCCGCCGTCATGGACGGCCGCGCCACGCCGGTCGATTGGGCGCGCGTGAACGCGGCCTGGGCGAGCGACCCGGGCCTGCGCGAGCGCTGGGCGCTCTGGCATGCGGCCGGTGATGGCCTTCGCGCCACCGAACTGCCGGAACTGCACCGGCAACCTCAAGCGCTGCTCGCAGCCCTGCATGCGCAATTACCGGCCGAGGTGGTCGACCACCCGCGCCGACGCGACTGGCTGGCGCCCGTCGCGGTGGCCGCCAGCTTCGTGGCCCTGGCCCTGGGCGTTGGCCTGCTGCGGCCTGCGCCTGCGCCGGACGCCCAGGTCGCCGCTGCACCGAACACAACACCGCGCGCGCAGGGACTTGGCGGCCTTAGCTTTGCGCAGACCGCTGCAGGCCGTACCCTGCCTGCCGTTGGCGCGGCGCGGGAGGCCGGATTGCCAGGAGAGGCGCCGGCAGAGATCATTGATTGGGGCTTGGCCCTGCCGGAATCCGCCGCCTCGCAGTCCCGTCCTTGAAGTGACGCTTCGATGCCCCATCTGCCTTGTCCTGCTGAATCCCTGGAACTCCCTTATGCACGCTGAGACCCGCCTTCACCCCGCGCGCGCGCGCTTTCTGTTTTCCGGCACGGCGCTGGCGCTTGCGCTGACGCTGGGGCAGGCACCCGCCGTGGCGCAGTCGCGCGAGCTGCCGGACTTCGCCGAGATCGTGGAGCGCGTCGGCCCAGCGGTCGTCAACATCCGTACCGCCGAGAAGGTCAAGATGGCCGAAGGCCAGGCGGAGATGAACGAGCAGATGCAGGAGTTCTTCCGCCGCTTCGGCATCCCTGTGCCCAACCAGCGCCGCGGCGCGCCGCGCGGTGGCGGCACGCCCGACGACGACGGCCCCATGCGCCGTGGTGTCGGCTCCGGCTTCGTCCTCAGCGCCGATGGCTACGTGCTGACCAATGCCCATGTCGTGCAGGGCGCTGACGAAGTCATCGTCACGCTGACGGACAAGCGCGAACTCAAGGCCAAGCTCATCGGTGCCGACCAGCGCTCCGACGTGGCGGTCGTGAAGGTGGAGGCGACCGGCCTGCCGGTAGTGAAGGTCGGCGACAGCAACAAGTCACGCGTCGGCGAATGGGTCATGGCCATCGGCTCGCCTTTCGGCCTGGAGAACACGGTGACGGCCGGCATCATCAGCGCCAAGCAGCGCGACACAGGCGATCTGCTGCCGCTGATCCAGACCGACGTGGCCATCAATCCTGGCAACTCCGGCGGCCCGCTCGTCAACATGCGCGGCGAGGTCATCGGCATCAATTCGCAGATCTACAGCCAGAACGGCGGCTACATGGGCATCTCGTTTGCGATCCCCATCGCCGACGCGATCCGCGTGGCCGATGAGCTGCGCGCTGGCGGGCGTGTCGTGCGCGGCTACCTGGGCGTGCTGCCGGACGACATCACCAAGGAAATCGCCGAGGCCATCGGTCTGGGCAAGCCGCAGGGCGCCGTGATCCGCTCCGTCATCGCCGGCAGCCCGGCCGAGAAGGCGGGAGTGGAAGGCGGCGACGTCGTCACCAAGGTCGACGGCAAGACCGTCGACAAGGCGGCCGACTTGCGCCGCCTCGTGGCCAATGTGAAGCCCGGCGCCAAGACGACGCTGACCGTCTTCCGCCGCGGTGCGACCAAGGATGTCGTCGTCACCATTGGCGAAGACGAGCGCAGCAAGAAGCCGGGTAGCGGCAGCGAAGGCGGCAACGAGCCAGCGCCGGCGGCGACGGCACCCAGCGCGGCCCTTGGCCTGAAGGTGTCGGAACTGACCGATGCGCAGCGCAAGGAAATGAAGCTCAAGTCCGGTGTCAAGGTCGACAATGCCGCGGGTGCAGCCGCTCGCGCCGGGCTGCGCGAGGGCGACCTCATCCTGTCGGTGGACAACGTCGAGGTGTCCTCGGTGAAGGCCTTCCAGGCCCAGATCGCCAAGGCGGACAAGAACAAGGCGATGAATCTGGTCGTGCGCCGGGAGGACGTCACCAGCTTCGTGCTGCTCAAACCGGTGCGGTGAGGCGGCAAAACCTGGGCTGTCTGCTCGGGCTTTCCGCGATGCGGTAAGCCCGCTGGGCGCCCCGACCCGGGTTGTCCACTGAATATGGAAGTTGGCGCTGGCTAACTCTTAGATAAAGGCGGGGATTGTTCGCGTCCGCCGCTAAAATGGCGGCTCGATGCGTCCTGGAACGGGTGTCTGACGGTGGAATCGACGCCCACCGGCAACGCCTTGATTTGATCCACAGGCGATCCACAGGAACTTGTGGATAACCTGTGGTTAAAATTCCTTGTTGGCAGCCTGCAACGACCGGAAAACCAATACTGGTGCGGCTTCCCGGCTGGGCCTTTTGGCTACAATGAAGGCCCAACAAGCAGTTGCCATACCTTTTGTTGGAAGGCACGTCGCCTCTTCGACGTGCCTTTTTTTTAGCTGTAGCACGCCGCTTCGCGGCTTCACATCGCAAGCGATGTGAGCTTGCGCTGCAACGGCCTTCGCCGTTGTGTCCTGCTCCGTTGGCGTGCCCCCGATCTCCATGAATCACATCCGCAACTTCTCCATCATTGCCCACATCGACCACGGCAAGAGCACGTTGGCCGACCGCATCATTCAGCGCTGCGGCGGCTTGAGCGATCGCGAGATGGAAGCGCAGGTGCTGGACTCGATGGATCTCGAGCGTGAGCGCGGCATCACGATCAAGGCGCAAACCGCGGCACTCCAGTACAAGGCCAAGGACGGCCAGATCTACAACCTCAATCTGATCGACACGCCGGGGCATGTGGACTTCTCCTATGAAGTCAGCCGTTCGCTGTCGGCCTGCGAAGGCGCACTGCTCGTCGTCGATGCCTCGCAAGGTGTCGAGGCGCAGACGGTGGCCAACTGCTACACGGCGCTGGACCTGGGCGTCCAGGTCGTGCCGGTGCTGAACAAGATGGACCTGGCATCCGCCGACCCAGAGAACGCCAAGGCGGAGATCGAGGACGTCATCGGCATCGACGCCGACGACGCCATCCCCTGCTCGGCCAAGACCGGCATGGGCATCGACGAGATCATCGAGGCCGTCATTGCCCGCATGCCGGCGCCGCGCGGCAACCCGGACGGCCCGCCGCGCGCGATGATCATCGACGCCTGGTTCGACAACTACGTTGGCGTCGTCATGCTGGTGCGCGTGGTGGATGGTGAGCTCAAGAAGGGCGAGCGCATCCGCATGATGAACACCAACACGGTGTACCCGATCGAGCACATGGGGGTGTTCACGCCCAAGAGCGAGAACCGCGATGGCTTGAAGGCCGGCGAGGTGGGCTTCATCATCTGCGGCATCAAGGAGCTGGCGGCGGCCAAGGTCGGCGACACCGTCACGCTGGAAAAGAAGCTGCCCAACAATGCCGGCCCGGCCACCGAGGCTTTGCCCGGCTTCAAGGAAATCCAGCCTCAGGTCTTCGCGGGCCTGTATCCGACCGAGGCCAGTGAGTACGACCAGCTGCGCGATGCGCTGGAAAAACTCAGCCTCAACGACTCGTCGCTGCGCTACGAGCCCGAGGTCAGCCAGGCGCTGGGCTTTGGCTTTCGCTGCGGCTTCCTGGGCCTGCTGCACATGGAGATCGTGCAGGAGCGGCTGGAGCGCGAGTTCGACCAGGATCTCGTCACCACCGCGCCCAGCGTCATCTACGAAGTCGAGATGAACGACGGCGAGGTCATCCAGGTCGAGAACCCGTCCAAGATGCCCGAGATCGGCCGCATGAAGGAGATCCGTGAGCCCATCGTCACGGTGCACCTCTACATGCCGCAGGATTACGTCGGCGTCGTCATGACGCTGGCCAATCAGAAGCGCGGCGTGCAGCTCAACATGGCCTATCACGGCAAGCAGGTCATGCTGACCTACGAGATCCCGCTGGCCGAGATCGTGCTGGACTTCTTCGACAAGCTCAAGAGCGCCTCGCGCGGCTACGCGTCCATGGACTACGAGTTCAAGGAATACCGCGCGGCCGACGTCGTCAAGGTCGACATCATGATCAACGGCGAGAAGGTCGACCCGCTGTCCATGATCGTGCATCGCAGCCAGAGCCAGTACCGCGGCCGCGGCGTGGCCGCCAAGATGCGCGAGCAGATCCCGCGCCAGATGTACGACGTGGCCATCCAGGCCGCCATCGGCGCCAACATCATCGCCCGCGAGAACATCAAGGCGCTGCGCAAGAACGTGCTGGCAAAATGCTACGGTGGTGACATCACCCGCAAGCGCAAGCTGCTGGAAAAGCAAAAGGCCGGCAAGAAGCGCATGAAGCAGATCGGCTCCGTGGAAGTGCCGCAAGAAGCCTTCCTCGCCATCCTGCAAGTCGACGATTAACTCCCCATGCCCCTTCAATCGATGAGCGTTCTCACCGGCGTTTTGTATGCGGCCCTGGTGGCCTACTTGGGCGGCTGGTACGCCGGCCGATGGAACGGCAATTTCGCGCTGCTGCTCTTTGTCCTGACGGCGGTGACGCTGTTCTACTGGCTGGCCGAGCGCTTTCATTTCGCGCCGGCGCGCCGCGCTGCAGCCGACGCGCTGGTGTCCAACGACGCCAAGCGCCGCGAGAACCTGGCTGCTCAGGGCATCGCCCGGGTGGATGGCGACGTGGAGCCCGCCCGCCAGCAAATCCTGCAGCAGCCCTGGTGGCTGGACTGGACCGCCGGCCTGTTCCCGGTCATCCTCGTCGTCTTCCTGCTGCGCAGCTTCTTGTTCGAGCCGTTCAAGATCCCATCGGGCTCGATGGTGCCGACGCTGCTGGTCGGTGACCTCATCCTGGTCAACAAGTTCCACTACGGCATCCGCCTGCCGGTGATCAACAAGAAGATCATCCCGAACAACGACGTCAAGCGTGGCGATGTGATGGTCTTCCGCTACCCTGAAGACCCGAGCACCGACTTCATCAAGCGTGTGGCCGGCATCCCGGGCGACGAGATCAGCTACGTCAACCAGAAGCTCTATATCAACGGCCAGGCCGCGCCGGTGCAGCCCCAGGGCAATTTCTATGACGACAGTGGCTCGCCGCGCGTCTACCGACCCCGCTTCCTGGAGAAGCTCGGCGACAAGGAGCACGAGATCCTCGTGCAGCCGCAGGCCCAGACCTTCTTCCGTGCCGACCGTGCCGACGGCCCCTTCCCTTTCCAGGAGAATTGCCGCTACACCATCGAGGGCGTAACCTGCAAGGTGCCCGCCGGACACTACTTCATGCTGGGCGACAACCGCGACAACTCGCGCGATTCGCGCTTCTGGGGATTCGTGCCGGATGAAAACATCGTCGGCAAGGCCTTCTTGGTGTGGATGAATTTCGGTAACCTCAAGCGCATCGGTACCTTCTTCAATTGACACCCAGATGAGCAGCAGCCTCCTTTCGTCGCCGACCTCCTCTCGCCGCCAGCGTGGCGTCACGCTGTTCGGCCTGCTGTTCTGGGGCATCGTTCTCGCCGCCACGGCCGTCGTCGGCATGAAGGTCTTCCCGACGGTGCTGGAGTACTACACCGTGCAGCGCGTGGTCGACCGTATCTCGGCCGGCAACCCCTCCACCGTGCCTCAGGTGCGCCAGGAGTTCGACAAAGCCATCGCCGTCGAATACTCGATCCAGAGCCTCAAGAGCAGCGACCTCGTCGTGACCAAGGACGGCAATGACCGTGTCGTCATCGAGTTCGCCTGGGACAAGGAGATTGACCTCTTCGGGCCGGTCTACCTGCTGATCAAGTACCACGGCAAGTCGCGTTGACCTTGCTTCCGCTTCGATGAGCGCCGTGCTTGAGGCCCTGCAACAGCGCCTGGGCCATCGTTTCCAGCGACCCGAATTACTGGCACGCGCCCTGACCCATCGCAGCTACGGCGCCGATCACAACGAGCGCCTGGAGTTTCTCGGCGACGCCGTGCTCAGCCTGGCCGTATCCAGCCTGCTGTACGAGCGCTATGCCGGCTCCGACGAAGGCGACCTGACCCGCGTGCGCGCCCATCTCGTGCGCGAGGAAAGCCTGCACAAGTTGGCGCTGGCCATGGGCTTGCCGGCGGTGCTGAAGATGTCCGACGGCGAAGCCCGTGGCGGCGGCGCGCAGCGCCCGTCCATCCTGGCCGACGCTGTCGAGGCCGTGCTGGGCGCGGCCTACATCGACGCTGGCTACGACGCTGCTTTGGCCATCGTGCGCCGCCTGCTCGGCGAGACCATCACGACCGCCACCAGCGCCGGCGACTTCGCCAAGGACGCCAAGACCGCGTTGCAGGAATGGCTGCAGGCCCGCCGCATCGCCGTACCCAGCTACCGTATCGTCGCGACGCGCGGCCAGGCCCATGCCCAGACCTTTGAGGTCGAATGTGCGGTGCCGGCCCTGGACGTGGCCGAACTCGGCGAAGGCCGCTCCCGCCGCACCGCCGAGCAGGAGGCTGCCAGCCGCCTGCTGGATAGACTCACCGCCGAACGAGGCAAATCATGACCACCGACGCTGTACCCACTGCCGCTGCCACCGCTGACGGTCCTCCCCAGCGTTGTGGCCTCATCGCCATCGTCGGTCGCCCCAATGTCGGCAAATCCACGTTGCTGAACGCCCTGGTCGGGCAGAAGGTCAGCATCACGTCCGACAAGGCCCAGACGACGCGCCACCGCATCACCGGCGTGCGCACTGTCGAGGAGGCGCAGTTCGTCTTCGTTGACACGCCCGGCTTTCAGACCAAGCACAACGCCGCGCTCAACCGCACGCTCAACCGCACCGTACACGGCGTGCTGGCCGACGTTGACCTCGTGCTCTTCGTCGTCGAGGCCGGCCGCTTTGGCCTGGACGACGCCAAGGTACTGGGCCTGCTGCCTGAAGACAAGCCGGTCGTGCTGATCGCCAACAAACTGGATGCCGTGCACCGCCGCGCGGAGCTGGCCCCCTGGCTCAAGGGCATGCAGGAGCGCCGCAACTTCAGCGAGTTCGTGCCGCTGTCGGCCAAGAAGGAATCCGACGTCACCCGCCTCTTCAAGATCCTCAAGCCTTATCTGCCCGAGCAGGGCTGGTTCTACGAAGAGGATGCGTTGACCGACCGCAGCGAGAAGTTCCTCGCCAGCGAAATCATCCGCGAGAAGCTGTTTCGCCTGACCGGCGACGAACTGCCCTACACCTCCACCGTCATCATCGACAAGTGGGAAGAGGAGGGCGAGCTGCGGCGTATCAGCGCCAGCATCGTCGTCGAGCGCGACGCCCACAAGGGCATGATCATCGGCCAGGGCGGCGAGCGCCTGAAGCGCATCGGCTCGGAGTCGCGCCAGGAACTGGAGCATCTGATGGATGGCCGGGTCTTCCTCGAGCTGTGGGTCAAGGTGCGCTCGGGCTGGGCGGATACCGAAGAGCATTTGCGCAGCTACGGCTACGAGTGATCGTCAAAGACAACACGGCCACAGAGGCACGGAGACACAGAGGAAAACCTTGAATTTCCCTGTACCTCTGTGCCTCTGTGACCTTGTTCATCGGCCGAGCCGATGCGGCTGACGCGCCCGCCTGCGGTCCAGCAGGCCTACGTGCTGCACCAGCACGACTGGAGCGAGTCCAGCCTCATCCTCGACCTGTTCACGCGCGAGTCCGGCCGGCTCGCCGTCGCGGCCAAGGGCGCCAAACGGCCCTACTCGCAGCTGCGCGCCGTACTGCTGCCGTTGCAGCGCATCTCTGTCAGTCTCTCCAAGCCCGCCAAGGCGGAGGGTGGTGAGGTGCAGACCCTGCGCAGCGCGGAGTGGGGCGGCGGTGCGACCCTGCCGGCGGGTGCGGCGCTGTTCTCGGGCTACTACCTGAATGAGCTGCTGATGAAGCTGCTGGCCCGCCACGACCCGCATCCCCGGCTCTTCGACGCGTACGCCGACACGCTGGCCCATCTGGCCGAGGGCGACGCGGCGCTGCGTGCCTTCGAGATCAGGCTGCTGGCCGAGCTGGGCCTGCTGCCCGACCTCAGCGTCGTCACGACCACGCAGACTGCCATCGACCCCGTGCGCCGCTACCAGCTCTCGCCCGAGTCCGGCCTCATCCCGCCCACCAGCGACGCCAGCTTGCCCGGCACGCTGCTCATCCAGCTCCAGGCCGCGCTGCTGCACGGCAGCCCCGCCGCGCTGCGTCAGGCCTGCGCGGTGGAGCTGCAAGGCCTGAAGACCACGCTGCGCGGCTTGCTCCACTACCACCTTGGCCACCAGCAGCTGCGTACCCGCTCGCTGATGGTCGACGTGCAGCAATTGCTGGACGGGGCTAGGGTCAGCCGCAGCTAGGGTTGCGCCGCGGCTAGGGCCAGACGCAGCTTTCGGCGCGGCCAGGTACTGCCAAGAATGCGCGGCATGAGCTGGTGCTGCATGACTGCCCGGCGCCTTGCAATCCGACCGAGAGCCCACCATGCCGCCCAACACCGTCGACAGCGCCGTCAAGGACATCCGCCACCACATGGAGACGGGCTGGTTCAACCCCGTCACCAACGGCGACATCAAGAGCGTCAAGTCCATCCTGTCCAACCTCGACGCGGCGGACAGCCGGGCGGTCATGGCGAAGCTCGGCGCGGACGAGTTGCGCCAGATCGCCGACGAGATGAACGACGACTCGTGGTTCGGCAATGGCGGGCTGAGCCAGGGCGAGCGACGCGACTTCTTCAACGAGATGGCCCGCGACCTCAGCGGCGCTGATCTGGCCAAGCTGTCACAGGCATTCGACCGCACCACCGGCCGCCAGACCTCGCGCGACCGCCTGCTGTCCGACGACAACATCACCGACCTGGCCGCCGCCGTCGGTCAGCACGGCAGCAACCAGACCAAGCTCGACTTCGTCAAACAGCTGGCCGGCGCCTCGACAGACCAAACCGCCATCGACACGATGAACGAGTCGCGCCTGCACGATCCGCAGGCTCGCGCGATCGCCGAGGTGATCGGCAGCATGGATTCCGCCACCGCCCAGCAGGCCCTGCAGGGCCTGCTGCCCGAGCAGCGCCAGGCGGTGCTGAAGGCGGCCACCAACGAGACCCTCCTCGTCGCGGGTGGCATGGGTGGCGGCGTCGGCGCGGTGCGCACCGACACCAAGTCGCTGGAGCAGTTGCTCAAGGTCGCCAGCGGCATCGGTGATGCCGACACCAAGGCCCGCGTCTTCGCCGACGCCGCTTCGGTGATGACCGATCTGGCGGGCCGCGGCCGGCCCGACGCCGCCGAGAACGTGCGGCGCAGCATGGGCCAGCTGATCCTGAGCGACACCAATGGCGTCATGCGCGAACTGGCCGCCAACCGCGAAACGGCCAACGGCTCGGCGCTGGCGGCCTATGCCAAGGCTTCGCTGAACGCCAAGGACTTCAATACCCTGGGCGAGATCCAGGCGCAGATCTCGCTGGGCAACGGCAAGAACGAGAACCCGGCCGCGCGCTTCGAGGCCCAGACTGCTGCTCCCGGTGGCGGCCAGCGCTTCGTCAACGCGGAGACGGCCGGCTACTACGCCGGCGCCGTGAGCGCAGCGGTCAAGGACATCACCCAGGACGCGAAGGAGCAGGGCGACCTGATCAATGCGACGCTGAAGAGCGTGCTGACGGTTGTCGACAAGACCGCGGGCCGTGCCAATCCGGCCGTGGGCATCGCCGCCTCGGTGCTGAAGGAATGGACCCAGTTCGGCGTCAAGGCCGCCATGGACGCCAAGATCAGCGACCAGGTCAGTGCCGACGACAAGCTATTCTGGGCGCTGGTGCCCAGCGTCGCCACGCGCACCCTGCCCAACGGCCGTCCCGATCTGGAGCAGGCCGCCAGCAGCGGCGCCGGTGCGGCCTTCAACGGCACCTGGATCGTCACCCGCGAACATGCCAAGCCATGAGCCCCAACTTCCCACCGACCCGGCCCGCCGCGCCTGCCTGCTCGCCGGCCTGGGCTTGCTGATGATGAGCACCGCCGCCACCGCAACGCCGGTCGTGGCGCTGCCCACTCCGCCGGCCGGCGCCGTGGCGGTGGACTGGGATCATTTCGGTGAGCCTTCGCTGTCCGCCGCTCGCCGTGCCAACGTGGTTGTCAGCAAGGCGATGCAGGCGCGGGTCGTGGACACCCAGCTCTACCGGCTGCCCGGCGATACCGCCTGGGAGGTCGTGCTGGGCCATTACCAGCAGGCTGCCACGCCGGCCTGGAAGCTCGCCGCCAGTGCCGGCCGCGTGGAGACCGGCAACCCGGCCTGGCAGCAGCGCTTCACGGCCGCCGGGGACGCGAAGCGCGGTTTCTCGGTCGTCTGGCTGCCGGCCGGTGGTGACGTGCGCGACGGACTGCTGATGGTGCTCAGCACCTCCCCCTGACGCGCCAGGGGTTGTGACGCTCCACTACGATGGGGGCATGAACCCGCTTGCCCACGCCGGCGCCCGCTGCGCGCTGTCCGTTAACGTCAACAAGGTCGCGCTGCTGCGCAACACCCGCCACCTGGGCATTCCCAGTGTGCTGCGTGCTTCGGAGCAATGCCTGCTGGCAGGCGCCCAGGGCATCACTGTCCACCCCCGCCCCGATGCGCGGCACATCCGTGCCGGCGACGTCGACGACCTCGCTGCCTTCCTGAAGGACTGGCCCCAGGCCGAGTTCAACATCGAGGGCAACCCGACGCAGAACCTGATGGACTTCGTGCGCAAGCACCGGCCCCATCAGGTCACCTTCGTGCCGGACTCGGAAGAGCAGTTCACGTCCGACCATGGCTGGATGCTGCCGCAGGACGCCGGGCGACTGAAGCCGTTGATCCATGAAGCGCAAAGCCTGGGTGTGCGCGTCAGCCTCTTCATGGACCCGAATCCGGCCGCGATGGCGGCCGTGGCCGAGCTGGGCGCGGATCGCATCGAGCTCTATACCGAGACCTTTGCCAGCGCCTTCGGTACCGAACGCCAGGACGCCGTGCTGGCCGGTTTCACGGCCACGGCCGAGGCGGCGCTCAAGGTCGGGCTGGGCATCAATGCCGGCCACGACCTGAATCGCGACAACCTCAGCCTGTTCCTGCGCCATGTCCCGGGTGTACAGGAGGTGTCCATCGGCCATGCCCTGATCGCCGATGCATTGGAGCTGGGCTACGCCGATACGGTGCGCGGCTATCAACAGGTCATTGCCACGGCCTACCAGTGATTTACGGCATCGGCACCGACGTCTGCGACATCCGGCGCATCCGCGCCACGCTCGCCAGGCGCGGCGAGCGCTTCGCCGAGAAGGTGCTGGGGCCGCACGAACTGACCGTCTTCAGGGAGCGCCGCGCCAAGGTCGACGCGCGCGGCGAGGCCTATCTGGCAACGCGCTTCGCCGCCAAGGAGGCCTTCTCCAAGGCCATTGGCATGGGAATGCGAATGCCCATGACCTGGCGGGCCATGGAAGTTGTCAAGGCGCGCAGTGGCAAGCCCGAGATCGCATTGCATGGAGCGCTGGCCGATTGGTTCGCCGCCCGGGGCTTGAGCGCCCATGTGACGGTCAGCGACGAGCAGGACTATGCCGTCGCCTTTGTCGTCGTGGAGAAGTCGGCGCCTTAGGGTCGAGTCCTGGCGCCCCCGCTCAGGGCGCCTTCTTGACCGCTGGCTTGGCGGCAGCGGGCTTGGCGAGGGACTCGCCCTTGGACTGCACGACCATGTCCATGTCCATGAACATCCGGCCGTTGTCGGGCCCGTTCATCGTCATCTTCATGTCCATGGCGAGCTGGCTGGCCAGCGGCAGGCGGTCGGCCAGGCGCAGCGAGCTCGTGCCTTTGCCACCACCCGTGATCTGCATGTGCAGCATCGGCGGTGCAGCGTCCGCGGCCGCGCCGCTGGCCGCGGATGCAGCAGCCGCGGGCCTGGGCAGCGGGGTGTCGATGTTCATGTTGAGATCCATGCTCAGGTCGAAATGCGCCACACCCTTGTCCACGCGGGCCAGCGTGTAGCGCACCAGGCCTTGCATGCCGCCGGCGCCGCCTGGCAGCGGCATGGGCAGGGCCATGTTCAGCGGCACCTCAACGCTGTCGCCGACCTTCAGCGGGCGCTGGCTCAGGGCCTTGAGCAGTTGCAGGGACTCGCTGATCGCGGCCTTGCCCTGGTTGCTCATGGCCTCGCTCAGCTCGGGTGAACCGCCCTCGACCTTCTGCACCTCGAAGCCGAAGTCCTTGGGGTTGAAGCGCGCTGCAATGCGCATGTCGGTCTTGCCTAGACTGGGCAGCGGTGCGGGCTTGCCACCGATTTCCACGCTGCCGCCCTTGGCGCCGACCGACAAGCTCAGCGGCAGCCAGCCCTCGCCGTCCGCAGCGCCGACCTGCATGGTCTGCTCCATGTGCATGCTCATCTTCATCGGCCCCATCAGCGCCATGCCCTCGGCGGCTTGAGCCGCCTTGGCGCGCTGCTCGTCCGTCGCGTCGGGGCCGGCCTCGACGCGCATCTTCATGACGGCCTGCAGGTCGATCTGCTGTCGTTGATGCTGGCCGGCACGCGGCGTGGTGTCGAAGCTGACGGCGGCGGGCGCGCTCGGTGCCGCCTGGGCGGCGAGGTTGAGGCCGAGCAGGGCGCCAAGCAAAGGCAGGCGCAGCGGGGAGGCGATGGTCACGAAAGCAACTCCATGAAAAGCGGTGCCGAATTGGCAACCGAGCGGTATCGTAGAAAGGGCGAAGGGACGACCGGCATCAGCTGGCCTGGGTAATTTCACCCAAGCGAACTTATGCGGTCCTGATCAGCGCGATGGCTGGAAGAGCAGCCGCTCCGCCAGGTCCCGGCGGGCCGGGGGCTGGCCCTGCAGGCGGTCCAGCATGGCGATGGCGGGGTCGCAGCTGGCAGCGACGCTGGGTTTGGCCGCCTCGGGCGCGTCGACCCACAGGCGCGACAGCATGCCCATGGCCGTCGGCCCCACGGTGCGCTCAAGGACCTCGATCTCAAGGGCGCTGACCGGCTTGGGCTGCCGGTGTGGCAGCGTGCCATTGGCCACGTCCTGCAGCCATTGGGCTTCGCGCACCTGCAAGGCCTGCGGGAGCTGCGGGCGCACGCCCATGCGCCCGTCGAGCAGGTCGCGGCAGGCCCCGGCACTGACGCCAGCGGGTGGTGTGCGCAGGGCCTTCAGCTGGTCGGACACCAGTTGCACATAGCGGTGGCGCAACACGGCGTCGGTGCCGCCGAGCAGATCCGGCATCTGGCGGGCCAGGGGCGACAGCACGGTGGCTTGCACCTCCTCCTCGCTGGCGCCGGCCTGGTGGGCGGCCAGCATGCGCTTGGCGATGTCGTCCACGGTGCCTGGGGTGCGCTTGTCCAGCGCCTCCCACACGGGGTGCATGTGCAATGCATCGTCGAAATCGGCCAGCGTGGCATTGGCGGCCGGCAGTGGCACCGCCAGTGTGGGTGGCGCTGGCGCGATCAAGGCGTAGGAGACCAGCTCGTCGCGCGGCACGAACCACATGCTGCGCGACGGCGTACGCAGCGTCTTGTCGATCATGGGCTGCGGCAGGCCCAGCTCGGTGTAGGTCTTGGCCAATTGCTGGTTGGCCAGTTCCTCGAAGACCGGGTTGTAGGTGCCGGTGGATGCGCGATGAAAGCCCAGCTCGCCCGTGGCCGTCATATGGCGGGGCTGCCCGGCCAGGAAGACAAGGGTGCAGGCGCTGGCGCAGGTGCCCACCGCGCGGCTGGCCTGGCCGCGCGCCTTCAAGGCCGCGGCCATGCGCTCAGCCTCGCGCACGCGGCCGCCAGGTGACGCCAGTTCCACGCGCTTGAGGTCCCGTGCTGCCTCGCTGTTCAGCAGTTGGCGCAGTCGCTCGCCGTCGCCCATGCCGATGACACCATCCAGCCGCAGGCTGCGGCCATCGGCGGAGAAGCTGAACTTGGCCTGCCCCAGCGGGTCGACGCCGCGGGCCATGGACCAGTACTCGCCCACGCTGGGCAGGAAGCCGAACACCACCGAGGCCAACAACTGCAGGGTGCTGAGCGCCAGCGTGATGCGCGCCAGCCACCCCCAGAGTGCCGAGCCGCTTTCGCGCAGATAGTTGGCCGCGGCACGCCAGGCGCCGACGATGCACCACAGGTTCAGCGCCAGCAGCAGCGGCATGGTCACCAGCAGCGAGATGGCGCTGACCTGTAGCGAGTCGCCCTTGACGCTGATCCAGGTCATCAGGCCCGTCAGCAGGAAAGCCAGTGGCGTGGCGACGAGGAAGTTGTTGACCCAGTAGCTGCGCACCAGGCTCATCTCGCCATGCCAGTGGCGGGCGAAGTAGCCGCGCTTGGATTCGCGGATCACGCGGGTGCGCGGCGACCGGGCGCCCGCCGGACGCGGGCGGTTCGAGGACTGCTGCCAGGCCGCAGCTTCGGGCGCCGGCTCAGGCGCGGCGCGTGGTGCATGGTGATCGACCAGCGTGGGATCGACGTAGGGGCGGCGATTTTGAGCGTCTGTCATGTGCCGCGCAGCTTACTGAGCCAGGCGCTGAAACCAAGGTGGCTATTCACCGCCGCACTTCAGCTGCGGTAATTGTTCAGCATCGGATAGCGCCTTGCCACGAGCGCAAACAGGGTCGCGGCCACGAGCGCGAAGCCGGCGAAGAAGAACATCAGGCAGGCGGTCTCGCTGTAGCCGGTCGACTTGATCGCCTGCAGCGCCGCCGGGCTCTTGATGCTGACGTTGGACAGCAGCACCCACAGGTTGCCGATGGTCACCGACAGGCTCCAGAAGCTCATGATCGTGCCCTTCATGGACAGCGGTGCCTGGCTGTAGGCGAACTCCAGCCCGGTGGCCGAGACCAGCACCTCGCCCAGCGTCAGCAGCGCATAGGGCAGCATCTGCCAGACGATGCTGACCGTCGTGCCTTCGTCCAGCCACAGCTGCAACACGCCGGCGACGATCCAGGCCGCACCCGCCAGCGCGATGCCTGCGCCCATGCGGCGCAGTGCCGTCACCTGCAGGCCCATGCGTTGCAGCGTGGGATAGAGCACCAGGTTGTTGAAGGGGATCAGGATCATCACCAGCGCCGGGTTCAGCGCCTGCATCATGGACGACTGGAACCAGGCGGGCTTGGCCATCTGATCGGCCTGCAGCACCCAGGTCGAGGCCTTCTGGTCGAACAGCGACCAGAACGGCGTGACCAGCGCGAACAGCACCAGCACGCGCAGCACGCTACGCACACCGTCGACAGCCTCGTCCGGATGCACGCCGCGCGCGCGCTCCAGCTGCATCGCCGCGCCCACGCCGCCAAAGCCCATCACCAGCACGAGGGCCAGGCAGACCGCCGGCACGAGGCCCAGGCCATCGATGCGGCTCAGCGAGTAGGCCGCACCAACGAGACCAAGCGATGCCACGGCGGCGCCAGCGCCGCCGGCCTTCAAGGCCGTCCAAACCACCTTCAAAAAGCTGTGCGGGTTGGCGCCGCGCGCCGGCTGGTGCACATACTTCTTGCGGCCGCTCCACAGGATGACGGTGGCGGCCAGCATCAGCAGACCCGGCAGCGCGAAGGCGACGCTGGCGCCATAGTTCTTCAGGATGAGGGGCATCAGCAGCGACGCGAAGAAGCTGCCGAAGTTGATGATCCAGTAGAAGGCGTCATAGACCTTCTGCGCCAGCGTCCGGTTGCTCTTGTCAAACTGGTCGCCAACGAATGAACTCACCAAGGGCTTGATGCCACCCGAGCCGAGCGAGATCAGGAACAGGCCGAAGTAGAAGCCCCGGATGTTGTCGTCGAACAGGGCCAGGCAGGCATGCCCCGCGCAGTACAGGATGCTGAACCAGAAGATGGTCGGGTACTTGCCGAAGAAGCGGTCGGCCAGCCAACCGCCCAGCAGCGGGAAGAAATAGACACCGATGACGAAGGTGTGGAACACCTCCTTGGCCTCGGCCTTGCGCAGGTCCTCGGGAATGGCCAGCAGCAGGCTGGTCATCATGAAGACCGTCAGGATGTTGCGCATGCCGTAGAAGCTGAAGCGCTCGCATCCTTCGTTGCCGATGATGTAGGGGATCTGCGGCGGCATCTTGGCCGCGGGGCTTGCCGCGGTGGCGGCGTCTGCGGTGACAGTGGTCGTCATGGGGGCCTCGGAGTTGGGGCTCTGAAAAAGAGAAACGCCGCCCGGCTTGTGGCCGAGCGGCGTTGGAGGGTGGGATCAGCCGACCCGAATCATGCCTCGAAAGGCAGCTTCACCTGGCTGAGATCCTTGCGGGTTTCCACGAGCACCAGCGGGCCCTCGTCGACAACGGCGACCGCTGCCGGCTCGCGGCCCAGCGGGGCCGGTGCGGGCTCGGCCGCGATGGCGGCCTGCACAGCGGCGATCTTGTCGGCGTCGGAGTTGACCCATTGCAGGCCGGCACCTTCGGCGATGGATTGAAGCTCGCCCATCGGCAGCTTGAAGGCTTGGACAACCGGCGCCGGGGCAGCGACCGGAGCCGGTGCGGCTGCCACGGCTACGGGCGCCTGGACCGGCGCAGCAGCATTGGCCATCGCGTCTTCGATCAGCGAACTCTGCATCGGCGCGGCGGCCGAAGCGGCCTCCTCGCCAGCAGTGGCTTCCTGGCCTTCGACGGCACCTTCCTCACGGCGGCCTCGGTTGCGATTGCGACCGCCGCGACGGCGGCTTTCGCGGCCATGGCCCTCGGCGTCATCACCTTCGACGGGCGGCGTGGTTTCGGCGCCCGCGTCAGCAACAACTTCAGCCGGTGCTTCGACGCCGGCTTCTGCCGTGCCTTCGGTGCCCGTCTGATCGTCGCGCTCGCGGCCACCACGGCGGCGGCGGCGGCCACGGCCCTGGCGCTCTTCACCGGCCGGCGTGTCGCCAGTCGGAGGCAGGGCGGCTTCGGCCTGGCTGTCGACAAAGGCCGGCGGCGCGTCGTGGACGGCGGCCAAGTCTTCGCTCAACGGCGCGGCAACCGGCAAGGCGGCCACGGTCTCGACCGGCGGGCGCTCCTGGCGCTCGCCACGAGGGCGGCGCTCACCACGCTCCGGGCGGTCACCACCGCGTTCGGTGCGCTCACCACGTTCAGCACGCTCACCACGTTCGGTGCGCTCGCCGCGCTCCGGGCGTTGCTGCTGTTCAGGCTTGTCAGCGCCTTCGGCGCGCGGCTTGCGGTCACCGCGTTCGGCACGCTCACCGCGGGCTTCCTGCGGCTTGCCATCGCGGCGGCCACCTTGGCCACGCGGCTCGTTGCGCTCACCGCGTTCGCTACGCTCGCCGCGCTCACCACGGCGGCCACCGTCGCGGCGGCCGTCACGGCCACCTTCGCGCTTGGGCTTGTCCGTTGCGGCGGGCGCCGCTGCGGGCGCCTGGACAGCAGGTGCCGGGGCCGGCGCGGCATCGCCACCGCCGAAGAAGCTGAACAGGCGGCTGAAGAAGCCCTTGGCCTGCGGTGCTGGCGGCGGGGGCGCAACGACGGGCGCCGGTGCGGGCGCGGCCGCGACGGGCTCGGGCTTCGGTGCGGCGACCGGCGCGGGCTGCTCGGGCAGGATGCCCTTGATGACCGGCTCCTGCTTGTTCTTCTTCTCGACGTCGCCGCGACGCGTGATGCCGACCTCGTCGGTCGGCTCCTCGATCATCGTGTAGCTGGCCTGCAGGTTCTCCAGGCGCGGGTCGTCGTGGCGCAGGCGCTCGAGCTTGTAGTTCGGCGTCTCGAGGTGCTTGTTGGGCACCAGCAGCACGGTGACGCGCTGCTTGAGTTCGATCTTGGTGATCTCGGTGCGCTTCTCGTTCAGCAGGAAGGAGGTCACTTCCACCGGCACCTGCACGTGCACGGCGGCGGTGTTGTCCTTCATGGCCTCTTCCTGGACCATGCGCAGGATCTGCAGTGCCGAGGACTCGGTGTCGCGGATGTGGCCCGTGCCGTTGCAGCGCGGGCAGGTGATGTGGTTGCCTTCGCTGAGTGCCGGGCGCAGGCGCTGGCGGCTCATTTCGAGCAGGCCGAACTTGCTGATGGAGGCGAACTGCACGCGGGCGCGGTCCTGGCGCAGCGCGTCGCGTAGGCGCTGTTCCACGTCACGGCGGTTCTTGCTCTCCTCCATGTCGATGAAGTCGACGACGATCAGGCCGCCCAGGTCGCGCAGGCGCATCTGGCGGGCGATTTCGTCGGCCGCTTCGAGGTTGGTGCGGGTGGCCGTCTCTTCGATGTCGGTGCCGCGGGTCGAGCGGGCCGAGTTGACGTCGACCGACACGAGGGCTTCGGTGTGGTCGATGACGATGGCGCCGCCGGACGGCAGGTTCACCGTGCGGCTGAAGGCCGTCTCGATCTGGTGCTCGATCTGGAAGCGGCTGAACAGCGGTGCGTCGTCGCGGTAGCGCTTCACGCGATGGCCCTGGTCGGGCATCACGTGGTTCATGAACTGGCTGGCCTGCTCGTACAGGTCGTCCGTGTCGATCAGGATCTCGCCGATGTCCGACGTGAAGTAGTCGCGGATCGCGCGGATGACCAGGCTGGATTCCTGGTAGATCAGGTAGGCGCCCTTGCCGCCCTTGGCCGCGTCATCGATCGCGGTCCAGAGCTTGAGCATGTAGTTCAAGTCCCACTGCAGCTCGGGCGCCGTGCGGCCGATACCGGCGGTGCGTGCGATCAGGGACATGCCCTTGGGGTACTCGAGCTGGTCGAGGTTTTCCTTCAGCTCCTCGCGGTCCTCGCCCTCGATGCGGCGCGAAACGCCACCGCCGCGCGGGTTGTTGGGCATCAGCACCAGATAGCGGCCGGCCAGGCTGACGAAGGTGGTCAGCGCCGCGCCCTTGTTGCCGCGCTCTTCCTTCTCGACCTGGACCAGCAGCTCCTGGCCTTCCTTGATCGCGTCTTTGATGGTCGCGTTCTTGACGTCGGTGCCCTCGCGGAAGAACTGGCGCGAGATTTCCTTGAACGGCAGGAAGCCGTGGCGGTCCTCGCCGTAGTCGACGAAGCAGGCTTCGAGCGAGGGCTCGACCCGCGTCACGACGGCCTTGTAGATATTGCCCTTGCGCTGCTCGCGGCCTTCGATTTCGGTCTCGAAGTCCAGCAGCTTCTGGCCATCAACGATCGCGAGGCGCCGCTCTTCCGGCTGCGTCGCATTGATCAGCATGCGTTTCATGTCATCACTCCTCTCGCGCCGGGCGGCTTGTCAGCCGCCGCGAAACGCGCACGTTCATCGCGCCGCCAAGCCAAAGCGCTGGCGGCTAAAGATGCACGGGCAATGACTCGAGAACCGAGGAAGGAATCGCCCTGGACCGAAAGCGCGGCCGACCGTGGGGGTCAGCGCGCAGTTGGCGTTGGCGCGTGCGCCGCAGCAGCGGTCATGCGAGCCGAGCCGCCGGCTCCCGCGCGCACCCGCCCGGCAACAAGCCGGGGCAGGGCGGCCACACCGGGATCTAGCCGGGGCCGCAGAGGTGCGTGTGGGGGGAGGGGCATGCTCATCTGCATGGGCTGCTGGACGCTGGTGACAGCTCGCGCGGCCCGAAGGCCAGGTGCTCTGTCGCCATGGAAACCTTGTTATCTGCGGGCGCCGGGTTCCTTGAAACAATCAAGGGCAGCGGGGCTCGCGGGTTCTTGTGTCATCGCTCTGCCGCGTCGGACAGCGGGCCGTTCACTCACTCGGGGAGGAAACCTGCCGGCCGTCTTTCGCGTTGCATCGCCTGTGGCCGCCAGGGCTGTGCCCCGTCGGCCACACGTTACCGCCGCTAAAATCAAACAAATCAAATACTTACGGCAGCAACGTGGTGAAAAGGATTATAGGGGTAGGCCAAGTGCCACCCGACACCACGCAAACCCCTGCCACGGCGCCAGCCGTGCGCCGGGTCACGGTGGACGAAGGCTCCGCCGGGCAGCGCTTGGACAACTTCCTGCTGCGCGAACTCAAGGGTGTGCCCAAGACCCACGTCTACCGCGTCATCCGGGCCGGCGAAGTGAGGGTCAACAAAGGCCGGGCCCAGGCCGACACCCGGCTGGAAATTGGTGACGAGGTGCGCATCCCGCCGGTGCGCCTGCCCGAGCGCCCGGCTCAGCCCGAGGCGCCGGCGCGTGAGTTTCCGGTGGTGTTCGAGGATGAGCACCTGCTTGTCATCGACAAGCCGGCCGGCGTGGCGGTGCATGGCGGCTCGGGCGTCAGCTACGGCGTCATCGAGGCGCTGCGCCGCTCGCGGCCGACGGCCAAGTTCCTGGAGCTGGTGCACCGGCTCGACAAGGAAACCTCCGGCCTGCTGATGATTGCCAAGAAGCGCAGCGCGCTGGTGGCACTGCAGGATCAGCTGCGCGAGCGCGAGACGGGCAAGACCTATGCCGCCCTGGTCTGGGGCGACTGGCCGGCCAAGCTCAAGGTCATCGACGTGCCGCTGGTCAAGTTCGTCGGCGGCGACGGCGAGCGCTGGGTGAGGCCGGGCAAGGCGGATGAGGAAGGCGCCAAGCGGTCGATCAGCCTGGTGAAGGTCGTCCAGCGCACGCCGCATTTCAGCCTGCTGGACGTGACCATCAAGACCGGCCGCACCCACCAGATCCGCGTCCACCTGCAGCAGGCCGGTCACGCCATCGTCGGCGACCCCAAGTACGGCGACTTCGAGCGAAATCGCGAGCTGGCGCGCGGGCGTGCCAAGTTCGACCGCATGTTCTTGCATGCGCGAAGGCTGCAGTTCCAGCATCCGGCGACGGGGGAGACGGTGACCTGCGAGGCGCCATTGCCTGCCGATTGCCGAAGCCTGGTGGACAGTGCCGCATGAAGTTGTGGCGGGCGCTTGAGCGGTTGGGCCGGGCGGCCTTCATCGTCGCGGCCTCTCTGGGCGGCTCGTGGGTGGCCGCCATGACGATCATGCCGCCTGCGCCCATTCCCCTGCAATTCGAAGCGCGCACCGATCGACTGACACGCGACGGCCTTGTCGCCCTGAACGAGTTGGCGGTGCGTGCCGCGCAGTGCCCGGCGAACGAGCTGGCCCTGCACTTGTCGCCGGCCAAGAGAGCGCAGACGGCGCTGGCCAAGCGCCGCGTGGCAACAGTTCAGAAGCGGATGGAGCAGTTGGGGCTGAAGCTGGTGGTCGAGATGAAGCCGTTGCGCGATGGGCAGGCCCGCCCCCGGCACCGCGACACGCTGTTGGCGGATGTGGGCGCCGCCGACGACGTTTGGTGCGACCTGCGAGCGGGATCGCAGGCATTCGCCTGGGCCGAGGCAATGGGGCAATACGTCGAGGGCGCCGAGCCGAGGATGCCGGCCTTCTGGCAGCGCTTGTCCAAGCAGGGCAGGTCGGGCCTCGCAATGCCTCTGGCGGTCGCGGCTGTTTGCGCAGGGCCCGGTTGTACGCGGCATCCGGAGCTCTACCATTGGTTGGCCGAGCAGTCCCTGCGGGAGGCGTCGATGCAAACTCGGCGTTGGTGGTTGCTTCAGCTCTGGGCGCGTGCCGAGGGCGCCGAGGTGGAGCGATTTCGGCAGCGCTGGGGCCTGGCGCCTTTGACGCTCCAAGAGCGAGCCGGCCATGCGCACGAATTGGCTGCTGGCGGCCTGCCGTGGGCGGTGATCGAGCAGCGATTGCGCGAACCCGAGGTGATGTCCTACTTCGGTGAGCAGCCAATGATCCTGGGCGGGCCTGGGCCGCATTGGCTGTTGGGCGTGGCGACCCAGCAAGGCCAGCTCGATGCTTTTGACCGGCTCATCGAAGCCGCCGGGCCGGCCAAGGGCTGCTTCGTCATGGCAGCCTTCTGGGAAGCAGGCGGGGATCAGGAGCAATTCGAGGCGTGGAGGCCGCATTTCGCAAGCTGGGCGCGTGGCGCCACCGTGCCGTATCAGCCGAAGAACTCTCCAGTCAGCTGCAATCCCGTCGCCGCGGTGCTGAGGGAAGCCTTCTGCACTGGCAATGCGGCCGATGTGGCAGCGCGCTACGAAGCCATCTGGGACATCCTGCTTGAGGCCGGCGTGACACTCGAATCGCCCGCAGTCCGGCTGTTCACCGAACCGGCCGCCGAAGGCGCCCGTCAGCCTTGCCGGCTGGAGCCGATCCCCGGTTATGCATCTCGCTTGCGCCAAGTCGAGCGCCCCTGAGTCTCAAGGCGAAAGCCCGAACATCGACAATCCCTTCATGACCTCCCGCCCGCAACAATTCGACCTGATCGCCTTCGACTGGGACGGCACCCTGTTTGACTCCACGGCGCTGATTGCCCGCTGCATCCAGCGCGCCGCCGTGGACATCGGTCTGCCCGAGCCCGGGTTCGAGAACTGCCGCTATGTCATCGGCCTGGGCCTGCGCGATGCGCTGGAGCATGCCGTGCCCGGCCTGGCCGAGGAGCGCTACCCCGAGCTGGGCCTGCGCTACCGCCACCACTATCTCGCCTCGGAGCACGAGCTGTCGCTGTTCGAGGGCACGCTCGAGATGCTGGAGGCCTTGAAGGCGAGGCATCACTGGCTGGCCGTGGCGACCGGCAAGAACCGCGCGGGCCTGGACCGCGTGCTGGCGTCCAGCGAACTGGGTCATTTGTTCGACGGCACGCGCACAGCCGACCAGACGCGTTCCAAGCCGCACCCGCAGATGCTGCTGGAGCTGATGAAGGAGTTCGGCACCGAGCCCGAGCGCACGCTGATGATCGGCGACACAACGCACGACCTGCAATTGGCCGTCAATGCCGGCGTGCCCTGCGTCGCGGTCAGTTTTGGCGCGCATGACCACGAGACCTTTGCCGAGTTCAAGCCGCTCTTCGTTGCGCACTCGACACGCGAGCTGCATGACTGGTTGATCGCGCATGCCTGAGCCCGAAGTCGCGCCGCTGCAGCACCTGTGCGCTTCGGCCGAACTCGTGGAGCGCGGCAAGGCCGTCAGCTTCGACGTCATCCAGTGGCGCGAGCCGGTGCGGGCCTTCGCGCTGCGTTTCGACGGCAAGGCGGTCGCCTACCTGAACCGCTGCGCCCATGTGCCCACCGAGATGGACTGGCAGGAAGGCGAGTTCCTGGACAGCGACAAGCGCTTCATCATGTGCAGCATCCATGGCGCCGTCTACGAACCATCGACCGGCCAATGCGTCATGGGCCCCTGCAACCGCGGCCGCTTGACGAAGATCGACCTGACCGAGCGCGATGGCGAGGTCTACTGGCACCCGACCCGCGACACCAAACCCGCTTTTGAAGATTGATATGAGCAGCACCTCCGACGACTCCCTGCCGCCCCCGATGCCCGAGCCCGTCGGCGTGCCGGTACAGCTCACGCCGCAAAACGAGACGCTGCTGGCCCAGCTGGCGCGCGACTTCCTGCGCGAGCGGCGGCTGGAGCGACGCTGGCGCACGGTGTTCCGGCTGTTCTGGCTGCTGCTGGCGGCCCTGCTGGTCTACAGCCTGTGGCTGCAGGGCAAGCACGTGACGCCGTCGACGACGCCGCACACCGCCCTGGTCGAGGTGCGTGGCGAGATCGCCGCCGACACCGAGGCCAGCGCCGAGCAGTTGCTGGCCGCGCTGAAAGACGCCTTCAAGGACGACGCGGCCCAGGCCGTCGTGCTGCGCATCAACTCGCCCGGTGGCAGCCCGGTGCAGGCCGGCATCGTCTACGACGAGATCAAGCGGCTGAAGAAGCAGTACGACAAGCCGGTCTACGCCGTCGTCGAGGAGATGTGTGCCTCCGGCGCGTACTACATCGCCGCAGCGGCCGACGAGATCTATGTCGACAAGGCCTCGGTCGTCGGCTCCATCGGCGTGCTGATGGATGGCTTTGGCTTCACCGGTTTGATGGAGAAGGTCGGCGTCGAGCGCCGCTTGCTGACCGCCGGCGAGAACAAGGGCATGCTGGACCCGTTCAGTCCGGAGAACCCCAAGCAGCGCGCCTACGCGCAAGCCATGCTGGACCAGATCCATCAGCAGTTCATCGCCGTCGTGCGCGAAGGCCGCGGCAAGCGGCTCAAGGAGACGCAGGAGACCTTCTCGGGCCTGTTCTGGAACGGTGAGCAGGCCGTCAAGCTGGGCCTGGCCGACCACTTCGGCAACCTCGACTATGTGGCCCGCGAGGTCGTCAAGGCCGAGGACGTCATCGACTACACGCCGCGCGAGAACGTCGCTGAGCGCCTGGCCAAGCGTTTTGGCGCGGCCATGGGCGCCGGTGCGGTGAAAGCACTGAAAGAGATGGCGCCGATCCGCTGATCGCGCAACAAAAAGGCCGCAGCCATTGCGGGCTACGGCCTTGCGCGGAGCGCTGATGCGCTTACTGCGTCTTGGTTTCGGTCTTGGCAGGCATGTCGCCGGTCTTGGCGGCAGCGTGCTTCTTCGCATGGTGCTTGGGCGCGTGCTTGGCAGCGCTGGCTGCATCGGCCGGCGTGGCGGCGACTGCAGGCGTGGCGGCGGTGGCCGGTGCGGCCTTGGTAGCCGGTGTTGCCGCCGTGGCGGGTGTCGCAGCGGTGGCCGGCGTGGCAGCCGGAGTCTGGGCCAGGGCCACGCCCGAAGCGAGCGTGATGAGGGCAGTGGCGATCGTGGTCTTCAGCGTGTTCATCTTGAGGGCTCCAAGGTGGTTCGGGGATTTCGGTTCGGCTTGCGCAAGCTTGGGGTGACAACGACGCCTCGCCCGGCATCGTTGACCACGTTGCAAAGCCTTACACCGGCAGAATCGGGCGCATGAACACCGCATCCCACTTCGACTGGAGCGCTGGCTATTCAAGCCGGCGCAGCCCGCTGTTCGCGCGCAACATCGTCTCGACCTCGCATCCACTGGCGGCCCAGGCCGGGTTGCGCATGCTGCAGGCGGGCGGCAACGCGGTCGATGCGGCGATCGCGACGGCGGCCTGCATGACGCTGGTCGAACCCTGCAGCAACGGCCTCGGCTCGGATGCGTTCTGCATCCTTTGGGACGGCAAGCGGCTGCATGGCCTGAACGCATCCGGCCCAGCGCCGGCAGCGTGGACGCCGGAGTTCTTTGGGGAGCAGGTCATGCCCAGGAGAGGCTGGGGCTCGGTGACCGTGCCTGGCGCCGTGGGCGGCTGGATCGCACTGAGCGAGCGCTTCGGCAAGCTGCTGTTCGCCGATCTGATGCAACCCGCCATCGAGATCGCCGAGCGCGGCTATGCGGTGCCGCCGATCGTGCAGGGCAAGTGGGCGATGGCGGCGGCGTTGAGCGAGCTCACATCGCAGCCCGGCTTTGCTCGGGCTTTTCTGCCGCAAGGGCGAGCGCCCGAGGTGGGCGAGCTGTTTCGCTTTCAGGAAGCGGCGCGCAGCCTGAAGCTGATTGCGGAGTCCAAGGGCGAGGCGTTCTACCGCGGCGAGATTGCGAAGGCGCTCGTTCGATTTGCGGGCGAGACCGGCGGCGCGCTGACCGAGGCCGACCTGGCGGGCTATCAGCCTGAGTGGGTTACACCACTGGCGAAGGACTTTGCGGGCCATACGTTGCACGAGATCCCGCCCAACGGCCAGGGCATCGCCGCACAGATGGCGCTGGGCCTGCTGGCGCATTGCAATGTGACGGCGCACGAGGTCGACAGCCCCGAGGCCCAGCATCTGATGATCGAAGCGATGAAGCTGGCCTTTGCCGACGTCTACCGCTACGTGGCCGAGCCCGGCGCGATGACGGTCAGCGCGGCCCAGTTGCTCGATCCCGACTACCTTGCTTCGCGCGCCAAGCTCATCGACCCGCAGCGCGCCCAGGCCTTCGGTGCCGGCAACCCCATCAAGGGCGGCACCATCTATCTGACCGCGGCCGACGAGTCCGGAATGATGGTCAGCTTCATCCAGAGCAACTACATGGGCTTCGGCTCTGGTCTGGTGCTGCCGGGCTATGGCATCAGCCTGCAGAACCGTGGCCATTGCTTCACGCTGGAGGCCGGCCACGCCAACCAGGTCGCACCGGGCAAGCGGCCCTTCCACACCATCATCCCGGCCTTCCTGACGAAGGACGGCGCGCCCGTGATGAGCTTCGGCGTCATGGGCGGCAACATGCAGCCGCAGGGGCATCTGCAGACGCTGGTGCGCATGCTCTGCTACGGCCAGAACCCGCAGGCTGCCTGCGATGCGCCGCGCTGGCGCTTCAACGAAGGTTTGTCGATCAACGTCGAGCTGCACATGCCGGCGGCGACCATCGAGGCGCTGCGCGCGCGCGGCCATGAGATCGGCGACATCCACGACAGCTACCAGGACTTCGGCGCCGGCCAGTTCATCTGGCGGCTGGGTGATCCGGGTGTCGAGGGCTATGTGGCGGCCAGCGATCCGCGGCGCGATGGCGCGGCCGTAGGCTACTGAAGTGGAGGTCTTGCGCCTGAACCCCGGGGACGACCTGCGCGGCGCGCTGGAAGGCCGCACCGGCTTTGTCGTCGCCGGCATCGGCAGCCTCGTTCATGCGCAATTGCGCTTCGCTGGCGAACCGGAGCCGACCACCATCGCCGGGCCGCTCGAAATCCTGACGCTCAGCGGCAGCCTGACGCCCGATGGCGCGCATCTGCATGCCAGCGTGTCCGATGCGGCGGGTCGCGTGTTCGGCGGCCATGTGTGTGTCGGCTGTGAGGTGCGCACGACGGCCGAGTTGCTGATTGCGTCGCTGCCTACCGGCTCGCTGTCGCGCGAATTCGATTCGGCCACCGGCTACGCCGAACTTGTCGTCCGCAAGCCGTGACCACCGGCACGCGACACCGCGCGGCCGCGCTGCTAGCATGCAGCGCATGACCAAGTTGCTCGACCTCGACTGACGCCCCTGCGCGTCGTTTCATCCCGGCGGGGCTGACCCGCCCGTCGAGTCCTGTCGGAGCCTCAAGCGTCATGTTCTCCAAGTTTTTCACCCTCGCGCCCGGCGACCTGCTGCGCGACGCGGTCTACCGGCGGCTGTGGTCGTCCATCCTCATCTCCTCCCTTGGCGGCCAGGTCACCATGCTGGCCCTGCCGCTGACCGCTGCGGTGCTGCTCAACGCCAGCCCCACGCAGATGGGCCTGCTGCAGGCGATGGAGATCCTGCCCTTCGTGCTGTTCTCGCTGCCTTCGGGCGTGCTGCTGGATCGCATGCGCAAGCTGCCGGTCTATGTGGCCGGCGAGACCCTGCTCGCTTTTGCCGTGGCCACGGTGCCCTTGGCCGCCTGGATGGGTTGGCTGGGCATGGGCTGGCTGTATGTCGTCGGTTTCGTGCTGGGCACCGTGCACACGACAGCTGGCAGCGCCGCGCAGATCGTGCTGACCCAGGTGGTGCCACGCGAGCGGCTTGTCGAGGCGCATGCCAAGAACGCCTTGGCCGGTTCTGGCGCCGAGGTCGTCGGGCCGGGCCTGGCCGGCGTGCTGATCAGGCTGCTGGGCGCTCCGCTGGCCCTGGCCGTGGATGCCGTGGCCCTGCTCGCGTCGGCAGTCATCCTGCGTGGCATCCGCGTGCAGGAGCAGTTGTCTGCCACGCGCGGCGCTTTCTGGCCCTCGTTGAAGGAAGGCCTGGCTTTCGTGCGCTCGCACAAGCTGCTCATCAGCCTGGCCACCGCCACCGGTGGCTGGCAGCTCTTCCACAACGCCGCCCTGGTCGTGCAGATCCTGTTTGCAACGCGCGAGCTGCAGCTCGCGCCGCAGACGGTCGGCTTGTCCTACGTCGCGCTGGGCGCCGGTACCGTGCTGGCCAGCATCTTCGGCCACCGCATCAGCCGCCGCATCGGCCCGGGGCCATGCCTGGTGCTGGGTTATGCGGCCTGCGGCGTCGGCTGGCTGCAGCTGGCGCTGGCGCCGGCGGGTCATCTGGGCGTGGTCAGCTTTGGCGTGATGCTGGTCGCCTTCGGCTTCGGTGCCGTGCTGATCTTCATCAACTTCCTGTCGCTGCGCCAGGCTGTCACGCCGGCGCCCATGCTGGGCCGCATGACGAGCACGATGCGCTGGCTCATCCTGCTGCCTGCCGGGCCGGGCGCACTGATCGGTGGCTGGCTGGGCGAGCACATGGGCCTGCGCTCGGCGCTGGCCTTCTCGGGCGTAGGCGCGTGCCTGCTGGCGGCCCTGGCCTGGCGTCACCCAGTCATCCGCGGCGTGCGCGAACTGCCCAAGCCGGTTGAAGTGGTGACAGCATGAGCCCCGCTCGGCAGCCCGAAGGGGCTCAGCTCCCGCCCGGCGGGACAGCGCGCAGCGCGAAGGGTGCCCATGAGTCTTGATCCGCTGTTGATCGACATTCCCGAGCGCCTGGACGGCGAGCGCACCGTGCTGCTGATGCCGCGTGCCGGCGTCGGCGCGGAGCTGGCCGTCGTCATCACGCAGGCGATCTCGCATCTGCGCCCCTGGATGCCGTGGGCCCAGGAGGCGCCGACGGCGGAGAGCTCGGAGATGGTGGTGCGCCGCATGCAGGCCGACTTCATCGCCCGACGCGACCTGTGCTTCCACATCTACGCCCGCCGCGCCGATGGAAGCCCGGGTCGGCTGCTGGGCGGCACCGGCCTGCACCGCATGGACTGGGCGGTGCGGCGCTTCGAGATCGGCTACTGGATCCGCCCCGAGGCGGCGGGCCAGGGCCATGTCAGCGAGGCCGTGCGATTGCTGACAGGCCTGGCCTTCGATGTGCTGTCCGCGCGCCGTGTCGAGATCCGCTGCGATCCGCGCAACGTCAGGAGCCGCGCGGTTGCCGAACGTTGCGGCTTCGAGCTGGAAGGCATCCTGCGCAATGAGGCGCTTGGTGTCGACGGGCATCCCCGCGACACATGCGTCTACGCGCGCGTGTCCTGAACTTGCCAGACCTTCCCTAGCAGCGTCGACCTCCAGAGCACGACCTTGGGGGGCGGCGGTCTGAGCGGCGCGCAAGATGCCGATGGCGCGGGGGACAAGGTCAGGCAGAGGCATTCGTCGCCGCCGAAGCAGCCGACTCGTGTCACCGTGCCGGCATAGGGATTGGACACGACGGGGTGCGGGCGCATGCTGCACAGGCGCTCTCATCCGCCTCACCCGAAGGTCCCACCATGTCAATCATTTGTGCTGTGCGCCCTCTTGCCCGGCCACGTCTGGCCACCCTGGCTTTGGTGGCTGCCGCCTTGACGTGCAGCCCGTCTGCCCGCGCGGTCGCTGACTTCGATGAGGTCATGCTCTACATGACCTCTGGCAGCTTTGTTGCCGGAGGCACGGCCACCACCACTTTCTTCTTCGGCTCGAAGCCAGCGGTCGATTTGAGCGCGGTCACCTTCCAACTCAGCTGGGACAACGCCTTGGCGACGCCCGTGGCGAGCGGGCCAGGGTCGGTGGCAGCGTGGGCCGCATTGCTGGATGCCAAGGGCGACGTCACTCTTGACTTCGGCGTGCCCCAGGTCATCACGCTGCAGTGGACGGCGGATCCGGGGGGCGGCTCTGCGAGCTGGATCAACACCGATTACAGCCATCCAGTGACGGCGACGTTCGGCTTTGAGACCAGCGCTTCGCTGTCAACGCCGTTCGCGGTGCGTTTCGAGCTGACGGACATCAAGAATTTCGCGGGAGAGACCATGAGCACCGGGTCCGGATTCTTCAACGGCGCGACGCTGTCGCCTGTGCCGGAGCCCAGCGGTTGGCTGGCCTTCACCGGCGGGCTCGTAGGTCTTTGGTCGCTGCGCCGCCGGTGGTGCGAGACGACCGCCCGCGGACTCCCTCTATGACTGAAACAGCAGCCGCCCTCCCGGTTTACAGACCAAGTGGTGGGCAACACGTACTTGCCTGCTTTTTCCGAATCCAATGCAACGTTGTGGAATGGCGGTGTCAAAACCCTTCTCGGCACTTTGGGTGGCAGTGAAACTTTCGCTTTGGGCATTAATAATTCCGGCCAAATAGTGGGCGCGGGATATCACGAAAAATGCGGCGAGGCATGCCATCTTGTGGCACGGCACTATCGCTGCGGATTTACGTACGCTGGGCGGTACTGACAGCTTTGCTCGAGCGATAAACGATCGAGGCCAAGTGGTGGGTGACAGCGATATCGCTGGCGATGCTGGCTCACACGCCGCCCTGTGGGACGGCGCCACCGTCACCGATCTCGGTGCCTTCAACGCCGCTGACATCAACAACGCAGGTGATGTTGTAGGGCGTAGCGCAGACCGTCGCGCTGTCCTGTGGAGTAAGGACACTCTGATCGACCTGAACAACTTGCTAGACGCATCCACAGTGGATGCGGGTTGGCGTTTAGAAGCCGGGGTCATTCACCTTGGCTGCCTTTGCTCTAGTTTGCGCGTGGCATGGTTCAAGGCGACGGTATGGGGCGGCGGGAACAACGAACTTCGTCTCTCGCAGCCGGGAAAAGGTGGCTGTCTGCTAGTTCGGCGGCGAGGGCATCATTGTTGTTGATTTACTGGTCACACGACCGACGTGCCGTTGCGCTCAATGATGGCGGTCAGCCTCTGCGCCGTTTCAGAATCATGCCCACCAACGCAAGTCCGGCCATCAGCAGGGAAATGCTTGCCGGTTCTGGGACCGGATTCAGCACCTGGGTCGAGCTGATATAGGCGGAAACACTCACATTCCTGCTTTCGTTCGAGTCGTTCGAAACGGTCACCGACAACGTCTTCTCGCCGGTGAATGAGAATCCATTATTGCCACTTATCAATTTCTGAAATGAATCATCGTCATATTGGCCATCCGTTGACGCGCTGAGGAGACTATTGACCATCGCCGTATTGACAAGGCTCGGGTCGACCGGAATGGTGGAAGACGCCGCGAGCTTGGCGTCTGCAACGATGGTCAGCTGAGTTTTGGCTGAGAGCATGAAGCTGGGATACCACCCCGTGTACGCGTAGGTGCCGGTACCCGAATGCGGTGGCGCCATCGAATCCAGCGATGAATTGACGAAAGTCGTCAGGCGAAGGCTGTTCAGGCTCGTGTTCACCAGCTCGATCTCACCTGTCTGATCCCCGCGGGTCAGCGAGCGAGAGAAGCCTGTAAAGGGCACTGCGGTTTGCACGGACAGTTGATCCGTTATTCCCTCGGGTGTGGTTGTCCAGATCGTTGCGTCTGATGTACTCGTCTTTAACGTGAGGGAAGGTGAAATTCCGTCACCCAGATCGAGGTCGATCAGCTCGAAGTGAAAGCCGCTCAACGAGGCGGTGGCTTGAATATCGGCTTGACACGACAGGCTCGCTGCCAAAAAGCCGCACACGGCAAGCATCCTTTTCATACAGGTCTCCTTTGAGCCTTTTCTGAAACTTGGAAGACGTTCTCGCATTTCGCCCGTAAAGCCCATCCCTAGTCATGCTGCTTAAGGCGTTAGGGACTGGCGGGCTCACCGCACGGAAGGACGCGACGGACGAGTTGCTGTGGGCATCCGCGCAACGTGGCCTTTTACTCGCGCATCGCGCAGTTGATCAGCGCACCGCCGCTGCCGGCGGCGAAACGCTGATCTCGCCGAGGCTGACGCGGGTGTCGATGCGGGCATCGGGCAGATCCCAGGGGACGGCGAGCACCGGGTTCGGGCCGCAGCTGGTTCGGCAGGTCCAGGACGAACCGGCGCCGCTGCTCAAGCCGATGACATGGACGGCCGTGCGGGTCGCGAGCACGTCGCCCAGGGACGGCGAGCCGATGATGTCCTGGTGAATCTTGGACCCGATGACGGTGTGGAAGCTGCCGGCCAGCACGACGGCGCTGTGCGCGGGATGCCGGGCGAGGGCCGCGGTGACGGTGTCGGCCATGCCGCGGTCCTCCCGGGCCTGCACGAGCTTGGGATCGCTGGCGGGCGCGGAGGCAGCGGCATCGGAACTCCAGGGCTGCACCATGGCGATCAGCTCGACAGGTTGCCCCGCCTGGCGCCAGCGCCGCACCTGCTCCAGCAGCTTGAGCATCGCCGCGCTGCTGCGTCCGTCCTGCGCGGGCGCTGCCCAGTCCTCCTCGCGGAGCAGTGCGCGGACGTCATCGGCGCGGCCGGCCGATGCCAGGTAGCGGGCCAGCGCCGGCTGTTCAAGGCTGACTCGTTCCACCGCCAAGATGACGGGGCGATCGAGTGCCAGCAGGCCGCAGACCAGCCGGGCCACGAAGGCCGGCGATTGCTCGTTGCCATGGGTCTCGCCGACCAGGATGACCCGTTCGGTGATGCGGTCGAGCTGCAGCTGCGGATCGGTTTCGCAGTTGGGTGCGGCGGCGCGGGCCACTGCTGCGAGCAGCCCGAGGGTCGCGGCGCAAAGGGTCTTGAGCAGGGGCGAGTTCATTGAGGTCCGAGTTCGCGAACGGCGTCCGTGATGATTCCGTCAATGCCGTCGGCAATGAGCCGCTCGGCTATCGCCGCGTCGTTGACCGTGTAGACCAGCGCCCGCCAGCCCCTGGCATGCAGGCGCTCGATCAGCGCGCGGTCCATCAGTCGGTAGTTCGTGATGACGGCGACGACGCCCAGCGCCTCGGCGGCCTCGGGCCAGCCGTCCCACAGCTTGTCCAGCAGCAACGCGCGTGGCAAGGCGGGCTCGGCGTCGCGGGCTGCAGCGATGGCTTCAGGCTTGAAGCTACTCAACAGCGGTGGCAGTGCGCCGGCCCACAGCCGAGCGGCCTCGCGGGCGACGGCCGCGCCGGTACGGGCCTCCTCGCCGGGGCAGGGCTTGATCTCGACATTCAGCGCGCAGCCGTTGGCCTGGCAGAAGGCGGCGATCTGGGCGAAGCGCGGCAGCGGTTCGGCGGCAAACGGGGGGCTGTGCCAGCTGCCGGCGTCGAGCCCGGCCAGCTGTGCCCAGTCTGCTGAAGCCGGCGAGCCCTGGCCGCTGGTCGTGCGGTCCAGCGTGTCGTCGTGCAGCAAAAAGGCCTGGCCGTCCTGGCTGAGCTTGACGTCGCACTCAAACGCACGAAAGCCAAAGCCTGCGCCCATGCGGAAGGCCGCCAGCGTGTTCTCCGGCGCCAGCTTGCCGGCGCCTCGATGGGCCAGCCACAGCGGATAGGGCCAATGCGTCTTCACAGCCTTTGTCCCGTCTTGGCGTCGAAGCGGTGCAGGTGCACGGGGCTGAAGGCCAGGTGCAGCCAGTCGCCCGGCTGCGGTGGGGGCAGGGTGGCGTCCAGGCGCAGCGTGAAGGGCGTGCCGGCGCCCAGCTTGCCATAGACCAGGCGCTCGGCGCCCAGCATCTCGATCATCTCCACGCGCAGGGGCCAGCCCCGGTCGGCCAGGTGCGCATGCTCGGGGCGCAGGCCCAGCGTGAGTTCGCCTTCCACGCCCGGCGGCACGTCGAGCTCGGCGCCGTCGATGTAGAACTGCCCGCCGTGCTGTCGGCCCGGCAGCAGGTTCATGGCCGGCGAGCCGATGAAGCTGGCGACGAAGGTCGAGGCCGGCTGGCCGTAGACCTCTTCGGGCGTGCCCATCTGCTCGATGCGGCCGCCGTTCATGACGATGATGCGCTGCGCCAGCGTCATGGCCTCGACCTGGTCGTGGGTGACAAACAGCGAGGTGACGCCCAGCTCGCGGTGCAGCTTCTGGATCTCCAGCCGCGTCTGCACCCGCAGCTTGGCGTCGAGGTTGGACAGCGGCTCGTCGAACAAAAAAACCTGCGGGTCGCGCACGATGGCGCGGCCCATGGCCACGCGCTGGCGCTGGCCGCCGGACAGTTCGCGCGGCTTGCGTTCCAGCAGATGGCCCAGCTCCAGGATCTTGGCGGCGCGCTGCACGCGCTCGTCGATCTCCGCCTTGGGCATCTTGCGCAGCTTGAGGCCATAGGCCATGTTCTGGCCGACGCTCATGTGCGGGTAGAGGGCGTAGTTCTGGAACACCATGGCGATGTCACGGTCCGCCGGCTCGACGTTGTTGACGACCCGAGAGCCGATGGCGATCTCGCCCTCGCTGACCTCCTCCAGCCCCGCCACCATGCGCAGCAGCGTGGACTTGCCGCAGCCCGAGGGGCCGACGATGACGACGAACTCGCCGTCGTGGACCTCGGCGTCCACGCCGTGGATGACCTGCACCGCCTTGGCGCCGTGGCCATAGCGTTTGAAGAGTTTGCGGATGGAGATGGCAGCCATTTATTTCTCTGTATCTACCAAACCTTTGACGAACCAGCGCTGCATCAGGATCACGACCAGCGCGGGCGGGATCATGGCGAGCAGGGCCGTGGCCATGACGAGGTTCCAGTCGTTGGCCGCCTCGCCGCCGCTGATCATGCGTTTGATGCCGATGACCACGGGGTACATGGACTCGTCGGTGGTCACCAGCAGCGGCCAGAGGTACTGGTTCCAGCCGTAGATGAACTGGATGACGAAGAGGGCGGCGATGCTGGTGGTGGACAGCGGCAGCAGCACGTCCTTGAAGAAGCGCAGCGGCGAAGCGCCGTCGATGCGCGAGGCTTCCACCAACTCGTCGGGCACCGTCAGGAAAAACTGGCGGAACAAAAAGGTGGCCGTGGCCGACGCAATCAGCGGCACGGTCAGGCCTGCATAGCTGTTGAGCATGTGCAGGTCGGCCACCACCTGGTAGGTGGGCCCGATGCGCACTTCCACCGGCAGCATCAGCGTCACGAAGATGGCCCAGAAGAACAGCTGCCGCAGCGGGAAGCGGAAGTAGACGATGGCAAAGGCCGACAGCAGCGAGATGGCGATCTTGCCGACGGCGATGACCATGGCCGTCACGAAGCTCACCCACATCATGCGGGCCACCGGCGCGCTGGAGCCCGAACCGGTGCCGCCGCCCAGGGCCGTGGCCATGTTGTCGAGCAGATGCCCGCCCGGCACCAGCGGCATGGGCGCATGCAAGATGGCCTCAGACGTCTGCGAAGCGGCGATGAAGGTCACGTAGAGCGGAAAGGCCACCACCGCCACGCCCAGCAGCAGGATGGCGTGGGCCAGCCAGTCCAGCCAGGGTTTTCTTTCGACCATCAGTAGTTCACTTTCTTCTCGACGAAGCGGAACTGCAGGATGGTCAGGCTGACGACGATGACCATCAGCACGACGCTCTGCGCCGCCGAGCCGCCCAAGTCCAGGGCCTTGAAGCCGTCGTGATAGACCTTGTAGACCAGGATGGCCGTCTCCTTGCCGGGGCCGCCTTGCGTGGCGGCGTCGACGATGCCGAAGGTGTCGAAGAAGGCGTAGACGATGTTGATCACCAACAGGAAGAAGCTGGTGGGCGACAACAGCGGGAAGGTCACGTCCCAGAAGCGCCGCCAGGGGCTGGCGCCGTCGATGGCCGCCGCCTCGATGAGCGAGCGCGGGATGGACTGCAAGCCGGCCAGGAAGAACAGGAAGTTGTAGGAGATCTGCTTCCACACCGCGGCCATGACGATCAGCGTCATGGCGTGGTCGGGGTTGAGCAGGTGGTTCCAGTCGTAGCCCAGGGCCCGCAGCCCATAGGCCACGATGCCGATGGACGGCGCGAACATGAAGAGCCACAGCACGCCGGCGATGGCCGGCGCCACGGCATAGGGCCAGATCAGCAGGGTCTTGTAGATGCCGGCGCCGCGCACCACGCGGTTGGCCATGACGGCCAGCAGCAGAGAAATCGACAGGCCCAGCACCGCCACCAGCAAGGAGAAAACCGCCGTGGTCTTGAACGAGTCGAGATAGCTCGCGTCGGCCCACAGCGCCTTGAAGTTGTCCAGGCCAACCCATTCGGTTGACAGGCCGAAGGCGTCCTGCTGCTGCAGAGATTGCAGCAGCGCCTGGGCCGCCGGCCAGAAGAAGAACACGCCGATGACCGCCGCCTGCGGCGCCAGCAGCAGCCACGGCAGCCAGCGGGAGCGGAAGACGACGCGTTTTTCTTGCGCCATGTCAGTGCCCGCTCGGCCGTCCGGAGGGCACTGGCGCCCCCTCGGGGGGCAGCGAGCATGGCGAGCGTGGGGGCCTCATCTCAGTTCAGAGCTTGGCCGTTCTAGCGAATTTTTCGAGCTGCTCGTTGCCGCGCTGAATGGCGGCATCGATACCTTCCTTCGCGGTCTTCTTGCCGGCCCAGATCAGCTCGAATTCCTCATCGACGATGGTGCGGATCTGCGGGTGGTTGCCCAGGCGCACGCCACGCGACTTGTCGGTGGTCTTGCGGATCATCTGGTTGACGGCCACGTCGCTGCCCGGGTTGGCCTTGTAGAAGCCGCTGGCCTCGGTAGCAACAAAGGCCGCCTTGGTGGCCGGCAGGTAGCCGGTGCGCTTGTGGCTTTCGGATGCGACATCGGCCCGCGCCAGGTACTCGAAGAACTTGGCCACGCCCTTGTACTCGGCCGGCTTCTTGCCTGCCATCACCCAGAGGCTGGCGCCGCCGATGACGGTGTTCTGCGGTGCGCCGGGCACGTCCGGGTAGTAGGGCAGGGCGGTGATGCCGAAGGCGAACTTGGCGTTCTTCTTGATGTCGCCGTAGATGCTGGACGAGGCCGTGGTCATGGCGCACTCGCCCGACACGAAGGTGGCGTCGGACGTATTGCCGCGGCCCTTGTAGACGAAGAGCCCTTGCTTGGACATGTTGGCCAGGTTCTCGATGTGGCGCAGGTGCAGCGGCGTGTTGAAGGCCAGGCGTGCGTCCAGGCCGCCGAAGCCGTTGTTCTTGGTGGCGAACTCGACGTTGTGCCAGGCCGAGAAGCTCTCCAGCTGCGTCCAGCTCATCCACGATGTGGTGAGGGGGCACTTGCTGCCGTTGGCCTTGAGCTTGGCGGCGGCGGAGGCCACTTCGGGCCAGCTGGTGGGCGGCTTGTCGACGCCGGCGGCCTTCAATGCGTCCTTGTTGTAGAAGAAGACCGTGGTCGAGCTGTTGAAGGGGAAGCTCAGCATCTGGCCGTTGGGAGCCGTGTAATAGCTGGCCACTGCGGGCACATAGGCGCTGGGGTCGAAGGGGACGCCGGCCTCCTTCATGATGTCCGCCACCGGCTTGATGGCGGCCTTGCTGGCCATCATGGTGGCCGTGCCGACCTCGAAGACCTGCAGGATGTGGGGTGCATTGCCGGCCCGGAAGGCGGCGATGGCCGCGGGCATGGACTCGTCGTAGGTGCCCTTGAAGGTGGGGATGACCTTGTAGTCCTTCTGGCTGGCGTTGAAGTCTTTGGCCAGGTCGTTGACCCATTCACCGCGCGCGCCGCCCATGGCGTGCCACCACTGGATCTCGGTCTGGGCCTGGGCCGGGCTGGCCAGGCCCAGGGCAGCGCCCAGCGCCATGACATAGGCGAACGACTTCATTGCAGTGTCTCCATGCGGTGTTTTGCGGGCCAGCATAGCGCCGCTTGATGAGCGACGAATGGCGGGCAAACACGGTGGCGCCCTGGGGGCAACCCCCCTCGGTTAGGATTCCAACCCTTGCCGCGAGGGGCCGTGGCCACAAGCCGGGTAGTCCTTGCCCGCCCTGCTGCCGACCCGAGCCGCTGCCCGCCCGAACCAGCCTGCGAAGGCTACTTTTCCGGTCACGCCGGTTGCCATGAACGCTCCGCATCCCCTGATGCCCACCGCTGAAGCGGCTGAGAGCGCAGCCCCCCGGTTGCGCGAGATTCCCTACAACTACACGTCGTTCTCCGACCGCGAGATCGTCATCCGCCTGCTGGGCTCCCGGGCCTGGGAGCTGCTGGACCAGTTGCGGTTAGAGCGCCGCACGGGCCGCTCCGCGCGCATGTTGTACGAGGTGCTGGGCGACATCTGGGTGGTGCAGCGCAACCCGTATCTGCAGGACGACCTGCTGGACAACCCTCGCCGCCGTGGCCAGCTGATCGAGGCCCTGCACCATCGCCTGGGCGAGGTGGAGAAGCGCCGTGACGCCGCTGCCGATGCGCAACGCGACGCGTCGGTCGGTGAGCTGCTGAAGGCGGCGCGTGGTGCAGTGGCCGAGTTCGCACTGATGTTTGAGCGCGTGGCTGAACTGCGCAAGCGCTCGGCCAAGAAGCTCGCCAAGCACACGGCCAAGGACAACATCAAGTTCGACGGCCTGTCGCGCGTGTCCCATGTGACAGACGCGACCGACTGGCGCGTCGAGTACCCCTTTGTCGTGCTGACGCCTGACACCGAGGCCGAGATGGCCGGCCTGGTGGGCGCCTGCTTCGAACTGGGGCTGACCGTCATCCCGCGTGGCGGTGGCACGGGCTACACCGGCGGGGCGATTCCGCTGGTGTGGAACAGCGCCGTCATCAACACCGAGAAGCTGGAAGCGCTGCGCGGCGTCGAGATGCTGCGCCTGCCAGGCCTGGACCGTGAGGTGCCCACCATCTTCAGCGAGGCCGGTGTCGTCACCCAGCGTGTGGCGGACCTGGCCGAGGCCAACGGCTTCGTCTTCGCCGTGGATCCGACGAGCGCCGAGGCCAGCTGCATCGGCGGCAACGTCGCGATGAACGCGGGCGGCAAGAAGGCCGTGCTGTGGGGTACGGCGCTGGACAACCTGGCCAGCTGGAAGATGGTGACACCCGAGGCCAAGTGGCTGGAGGTGATCCGCCTGAACCACAACCTCGGCAAGATCCACGACGTGGAGCTGGCGAGCTTCGAGCTGCGCTACTTCGACGCGTCGGGCACCAAGCTGGAGAAAACAGAGCGCCTGGACATCCCCGGCCGCGTCTTCCGCAAGGAAGGCCTGGGCAAGGACGTGACGGACAAGTTCCTCGCTGGCCTGCCGGGCATCCAGAAGGAAGGCTGCGACGGCCTGATCACCAGCGCACGCTGGATCGTGCACAAGATGCCGGCGCATGTGCGCACGGTCTGCCTGGAGTTCTTCGGCAACCCCAAGGACTGCGTACCGAGCATCGTCGACATCAAGGACTACATGTTCTCGATTGCCGACACCGGCGTGCTGCTGGCGGGCCTGGAGCATCTGGACGACCGCTACCTGAAGGCGGTGGGCTACGCGACCAAGAGCAAGCGCGGTGGCCTGCCCAAGATGGTGCTGGTGGGTGACATCGTGGGCGACGACGCCGATGCGGTGGCGCGTGCCACCAGCGAGGTCGTGCGCCTGGCCAATGGCCGCTCAGGCGAGGGCTTCGTCGCCGTCAGCGCCGACGCGCGCAAGAAGTTCTGGCTGGACCGCAAGCGCACCGCGGCCATCAGCAAGCACACGAACGCGTTCAAGGTGAACGAGGACGTGGTCATCCCGCTGCACCGCATGGGCGAGTACACGCTGGGCATCGAGCGCATCAACATCGAGCTGTCCCTGCGCAACAAGCTGGCGCTGGTGACGGCGCTGCAAGCCTTGTTCCTGACGGGCAAGCTGCCGCTGGGCAAGAGCGACGACGCGGGTGACATCCCGAGCGCAGAGTTGCTGGAAGACCGGGTGCAACAGGCGCTGGCCTTGCTGCGCGAAGTGGGCGACCTGTGGCAGCAATGGCTGGATGGCCTGGACAGCGGATTCTTCGAGGGCTTGCAGACGCACGAACTGCGCGCGTCGTGGAAGACGCAGATCCTCAAGCCCCTGCAGGCCCTCTTCAACGGCGCAGCCTTCGAGCCGCTGATTGCCGAACTGAAGCGCATCCACAAGGAAGTTCTGCGCGGCCGCGTCTGGGTGGCCCTGCACATGCATGCCGGCGACGGCAATGTGCATACCAACATCCCCGTCAACAGCGACAACTACGAGATGTTGCAGACGGCGCATGCGGCCGTGGCGCGGATCATGACGCTGGCGCGCTCGCTGGACGGTGTCATCTCCGGCGAGCATGGCATCGGCATCACGAAAATCGAGTTCCTGACCGACGACGAGATCGCCAACTTCACGGCCTACAAGAAGCGCGTCGACCCCGAAGGCCGCTTCAACAAGGGCAAGCTGCTGAAGGATGCTTCCCTGCCGGCCGACCTGCGCAATGCCTACACGCCGTCCTTCGGTCTGATGGGGCACGAGTCGCTGATCATGCAACAGAGCGACATCGGCGAGATCGCCAACTCGATCAAGGACTGCCTGCGCTGCGGCAAGTGCAAGCCGGTCTGCGCCACGCATGTGCCGCGAGCCAACCTGCTCTATTCGCCGCGCAACAAGATCCTCGCCACCTCGCTGCTGGTCGAGGCCTTCCTGTACGAGGAGCAGACGCGCCGCGGCGTGTCGATCAAGCACTGGCAGGAGTTCGAGGACGTGGCCGACCACTGCACGGTCTGCCACAAGTGCCTCTCGCCTTGCCCGGTCAAGATCGACTTCGGCGACGTGACGATGAACATGCGCAACCTGCTGCGCAAGATGGGCCAGAAGACCTGGCGGCCGGGCAATGCGGCGGCCATGTTCATGCTGAACGCGACCAACCCCGAGACCATCAAGTTCATGCGCACGGCCATGGTGGGCATCGGCTTCAAGGCGCAGCGCTTTGCGGTCGACCTGTTCAAGCTCGCGGGGCGCAAGCAGACCAGCGCGCCGCCGGCCACGCTGGGTGCCGCGCCGATCAAGGAACAGGTCATCCACTTCATCAACAAGAAGCTGCCCGGTGGCCTGCCCAAGAAGACGGCGCGGGCGCTGCTGGACATCGAGGACAAGGACTACGTGCCCATCATTCGCCCGCCGTCGATGGCGAGCGAGACCGAGGCGGTGTTCTATTTCCCCGGCTGCGGCTCGGAGCGGCTGTTCAGCCAGGTGGGCCTGGCCACGCAGGCCATGCTCTGGCATGCCGGCGTGCAGACGGTGCTGCCGCCCGGCTATCTGTGCTGCGGCTACCCGCAGCGCGGCTCGGGCCAGTTCGACAAGGCCGAGAAGATGATCACCGACAACCGGGTGCTCTTCCACCGCGTCGCCAACACGCTGAACTACCTCGACATCAAGACGGTGGTGGTGTCATGTGGCACCTGCTTCGATCAACTGCAGGGCTACAAGTTCGAGGACATCTTCCCGGGCTGCCGCATCATCGACATCCACGAGTACCTGCTGGAGAAGGGCATCACGCTCGGCTCCAAGACCAGCTACCTGTACCACGACCCCTGCCATTCGCCGATGAAGCTGCAGGAGCCGATGAAAACGGTGAAGGCGCTGGTGGGTGACAACGTCGTGAAGAGCGAGCGCTGCTGCGGCGAGAGCGGCACGCTGGGCGTGACGCGGCCAGACATCTCGACGCAGGTGCGCTTTCGCAAGGAAGAGGAACTGCGCAAGACCGAGACGCAGCTGCGCGACAGCGGCAAGGTCGGCGCGAACGACAACCTGAAGATCCTGACGTCCTGCCCGAGTTGCCTGCAGGGTCTGTCCCGCTACGGTGATGACTTGCAGAACGGCCTGCTGGAGGCCGACTACATCGTCGTCGAGATGGCCAACCAGATCCTCGGCCCCAACTGGATGCCGGAGTACGTGGCCAAGGCCAACAACGGCGGCATCGAGCGGGTGCTGGTGTGAGCTGCCCCTTGTGCGAGGGCGACGGCGGTTTCGTCGTCGCTCGCACGCCGCAGTTCCGCGTCGTGCGCGTCGTCGATGGCGACGAAGCGCAACGTTTCCCGGCCTTTTACCGACTCATCTGGAGCGCCCATGTCGCCGAGTTCAGTGACCTGTCGGTCACGGATAGACACGCCTGCATGGACGCTGTCACCGAGATCGAGCGGACCTTAAGGTCTTTGCTCGCGCCGACCAAGGTCAACATCGCCAGTCTCGGCAATGTCGTGCCTCATCTGCACTGGCATGTCGTCGCGCGTTTCGACTGGGACAGCCATTTCCCGGCGCCAATCTGGGCCATGCCCCAGCGCGAACTGGGCGGCCCGGCGGTAGAGCGCCTGCCGCTGGCGCTTGCTCGCGTCGACGCCGCCGTGCTTCACTCGTTGACCATCGCGATCCGATAGCCACGCCCGGCGCCGGCGACCTGCTGGTTGTTGCGGTCGTCGGGATCGATGAAGTCGACGCGGAAACGATAGATCTGCGCGCCGGCCGTCTTCTGCGGGCCGCACTCCAACATGTTGGCCGCGTTGCGCACGGTGCGCTCGATGCGGTTGGAGATGCCGTCGGTCCTGACAGCAGTGACTTCACCGCCGTCGATGACGATCTGCACCTTCACTTGGCCGACACGGCGCTCGTTCTCCCAGGTGGTCTGCAGCGCGTCCTGCAGTTGGCGGTCGAGGCTGGCGCAGGCGTCGTGAATGTCGTAGCGCACGGGCGCCTCGACGACACGGCCGCTGACTTCGACGCGCTCCAGATCCCCTGGGGCGGCCAGCGCGGGGCCTGCAGTCAGGGTCAGCGCGACTGCACAGGCGACGCCGGCAAACAGGCTGTTGAGCAAAGGGGTGCGCTGGGCAATCGAATAGCGGTTGGACATGACGAGCTCCTGTGGGTTCTTGGTGGGGGGGGCGGGCGCCGCAAAACGCGTCGACCTGTGTTCAGGCTAGGCGCGTGAATGAGCGGCCCCAAGCCGCAAGCGATGAGTTGCCAGTGCCATGCGACGACCCGCTGAAAACCGCGACCGAATTGCAGCCGGCTTGTTTCGCTCGCTCGAGCGTGCGCATGCCATTGGTCACGGGCGCTGTCATCCGTGATTGCCCGCTAGGGTTACTTCCGTCACTGCGGCTGGTGACAAGGCTGCCTTCGCGCCACGGACACACTGCGGCCCGCTTCGGATGCGCCATGTCGGCCAGGACGGTTTTGTTGTTGGGTTGAGTCCTGCCGGCGAGCTGAACACAGTGGTGCTCCTCGTGGAGATCCCGCGGGCCGAGCCGGTGCGCCGTCCGCCACGGTGACTTTTCCGGAACCACCACAAATGAGTTTTGCTTTTGCCAACAAGAGAACCCTGCTCGCACTGGCCTGTGGCCTGCTGACGGCGGGTGCCAGCCAGGCTGGCGTATCCAACACCCAGGTCGACGTGGGCGTTGCCAGCCTGGTGCGTGCGAGCAGTACCGACCGCCTCATCGTCAGCTACCGCGACGCCTCCCAGGTTGATGCCCAGGACGCCACCGTACTGCGCGCCGTCGGCATCGCTACCAACGCACTGGAAGCTCGCCTGAATGTCGTGAACTCGGCACTGGCCCTGCGCGGCGCCAAGGCTCGCGTGCTGCGCCAGATGGGCACTGGCGCCCACATCTACAAGCTCGACAAGGCGCTCTCGCACGGCGAAATGCTGAGCCTGGCCAACCAGCTCAAGGCCGCCGACCCCAACATCGCCTACGCGGAACCCGACCGCAAGATGTACCCGATGTTCACGCCCAACGACACGAGCTACAGCTCGCAGTGGGACCTGTACGAGACGACCGGCGGCATCCGCGCCCCGGCGGCCTGGGACCTGTCCACCGGCTCGGGCGTCGTCGTGGCCGTCATCGATACCGGCTACCGCCCGCATGCCGACCTGTCGGGCCAGATCGTGGCCGGCTACGACATGATCAACGACACGGCCGTCTCCAACGACGGCAGTGGCCGCGACAGCGACCCGAGCGACCCGGGCGACTGGACCGCCGCGGGCGAGTGCGGCACCGGCGAGCCGGCCAGCAACTCCAGTTGGCACGGCACTCACGTGGCCGGCACCATTGCGGCCAAGACCAACAACTCCACCGGCGTGGCGGGCATCGCCTTCAACGCCAAGGTGCAGCCCGTGCGCGTGCTGGGCAAGTGCGGCGGCTACACCTCCGACATCGCCGACGGCATGGTCTGGGCCTCGGGCGGCAGCGTCTCGGGCCTGCCCACCAATGCCACGCCGGCCAAGGTCATCAACATGTCCCTTGGTGGCGGCGGTGCCTGCGACACCACGTCGCAGAATGCCATCAACAGCGCCCGTTCGCGCGGCACGAGCGTCATCGTCGCAGCCGGCAACGAGAACCAGAACGCCAGCAACTCCAACCCGGCGAACTGCTCCGGCGTGGTTGCAGTGGCAGCCACGGATCGCAATGGTGCTCGCGCCTACTACTCGAACTACGGCGCCATCGTGACGTTGGCGGCGCCCGGTGGTGATGTGCGCTCCAGCAGCAGCAACGGCATCCTCAGCACGCTGAACGCCGGTACCAAGGCGCCGGGCTCGGACAGCTATGCCTACTACCAGGGCACGTCGATGGCCACGCCCCATGTGGCCGGTGTCGTCGCGCTGATGATGAGCGCCAAGCCGACCGCCACGCCCGACCAGATCAAGGCTGCGCTGATCAGCAGCGCGCGCGCCTTCCCGGGCAGCTGCTCGCAATGCGGCGCCGGCATCCTGGATGCGGCGGCTGCGGTGGCGGCCATCACGGGCACGGGCGGCCTGCCGACGGTCAACGAGACGGAGTCCAACGGCTCGATCTCGACGGCCAACACCGTCTCGGCACCGGCCAACGTGGCCGGCACGATCAGTTCGACCAGCGACACCGACTACTTCAAGGTGACGCTGCCGGCCGGCAAGACGCTGGCCGCGACGCTGACCATGGGCAGCAGCAGCAACGACTTCGACCTCTACGTCAAGAACAGCTCCGGCACGACGGTGGCCAGCAGCGAGAAGGCGGCGGGGCAGGTCGACAGCGCGAGCTACGCCAATGGCGGCTCGGGCTCGGTGACGCTGTATGTGCAGGTGCTGCGCTACAGCGGCACGGGCTCGTACACGCTGAAGCTGCAGTGGTAAGCGGTTTGGTTGGTTGAATGGGAACGGGGCTTCGGCCCCGTTTTTCTTTGTGGCATTTGCGGTTGTTCTCTTTGTTCGGTGCATTGCCGGGAGTCCGTCCCGGCGGCCGGGTAACTTTCTTCTTCGACACCCTCCTGGCGCGTCAGAGAAAAGTTACCCGCCATCGCGGGGCGGATTCCCGCGGCACTGCACACGGGTCATGAGGACCGCGGCAAGAGCGACCAAAAAAGAAAACGGGGCCGAAGCCCCGTCTCAGTTCAATCAACAACCCGACTCACCACACCGTCAGCGGATCACTCGCCACCATCGCACTCCCCGCCTTGCACGAGAACGCCTGCGCGAAGTAAGCCGAATTGCTCATCGGCGTCAGCACGCGGAACTTGGCCGGCGAGTGCGGGTCGGTTCGCACCTGGTTGATGAGGAACTCGGTGCGCACCTTGGATCGCCAGACCAGCGCGTTGCTGATGAAGAAGCGTTGTGCCGGCGTGTAGCCTTCGATCTTCCGGTCCGCGCCACCGCTGCGCTTGAGCGCGCGCTGCAGGCCTTCGTAGGCGATGGGCAGGCCCGACATGTCGGAGATGTTCTCGCCCAGCGTGAGCCGGCCGTTGATGTTGTAGCCGGGCAGCGGCGAGATTGCGGCGTAGCGGTCGGCCACCTTGTCGGCACGGGCCTTGTAGCCGGCGGCATCGGCCGGCGTCCACCAGTCGGTCAATGAGCCGATGGCATCGAAGTTGCGGCCGCTGTCGTCGAAATGGTGGGTGATCTCGTGGCCAATCACCGCGCCGATGCCGCCGTAGTTGGTCGCGTCGTCGGCCTTGGCATCAAAAAACGGCGGCTGCAGGATGCCGGCCGGCAGGGTGATCTCGTTGAGGCCGCCCGCCTGCGCATTGACGATGTGCGGCGCCATGCGCCAGCGGCCGCGCTCCACTGGCGAATCCAGGTCCTTGACCTGCTGGCCGCTGTGCCACAGCGAGACCCTGAGCCAGTTGCCGGCATAGTCGTTGGCGCTCAGCTGCAGGCCCTCGTATTGCGGCCACTTCTCGGGCGCGCCGATCTTGGCCTGCATGTTGGCCAGTTTTTCCAGCGCCTTGGCCTTGGTGCCAGGTGTCATCCATTCCAGCTTCTCGATGCGCTCCTTCATGCTGGCGCGCACGTCTTCCACGAGCAGCCCCGCGCGCTTTTGCGCCTCGGGCGAGAAGGCGCGTGTGACGAACACTTCGCCCAGCGCCAGGCCCATCGGCTCGCCGCCGGTGCGCCCGCCGATCTGCAAGATGACGTCCTCGCTGCGCGGCGGGGGGGCTTGCAAGCCGGTGATGGTCTTGCCGCGGTACTCGAACGAGGCCGTGGCGTAGGCCTTGGGCAGGCGGGGCGACAAAGTGTCCAGCACGCGTACCGCCAGGTAGCGGCGCCACAGGTCCAGCGGCGCATCAGTGGCCAGCTTGGCCACGCGTGTGGCGAATTCCGGCTGGCCCACGAGGAAGCGCTGCGGCGGCTTGGCGCCCGCGGTCAGCACGGCCAGGTAGGCGCTCCAGTCCAGCCCCGGTGCGGCGGCGGCCAGTTCCGCCGGGCTCATCGGGTTGTAGCTGGCGTTCGGATCGCGCAGCCTGGCGCGCTCGCGGGTGGCCTCGGCCAGTTGGGCCTCGAAGCCGATCAGCGCGTCCAGCTCGGCGTCACTGGCCGGGCGGCCGGCGGCGGCGAGCAGGGTCTGGGCGAAGCTGCGGTAGGCGGCGCCGACGGTGCGGGTGCGCTCGTCGCTGCGGAAGTAGTCGTCACGGTCCGGCAGGCCCAGGCCCGACTGCGAAAGCGCCAGCACGTTGCGGCGCGTGTCCTTGCGGTCGGCCTGCACGCTGAAGTTCAGGGGCGCGTGGATGCCGCTGCGGTTCAGCAGCGCCAGCAGGGTGGGCAGGTCTTCGCGGCGCTGCAGGCCGTCAATCCGGTTCAGCAGTGGCGTGATCGAACTGATGCCGCGCGCCTCGACGGCGGCCTCGTCCATGCCGCTTAAGAAATAGGCCGCAATGAGCTTCAGGCCCGGTGTGTTCTGCAGCGCCGGCTTGTCGGCCAATTCCTTCAGTGCCTTGTCCAGCACCGCGTCGTTGTTCTGGCGCAGCTGATCGAAGTTGCCAATGCGGCCACGGCTGGCGGGCACCTCGGTGGCGGCCTCCCAGTTGCCATTGACGAAGGCGTAGAAGTCGTCGCAGGGGCTGACGTCCTTGGACAGGCCGCTCAGGTCGAGGGCTTGGGCGGTGGCGGCCAGTCCGAGCAGGGCGGTGGCAGCGGCCAGGCAATGGCGGGCGAATCGGGGCATGGAGGTGACGAGCTGGAAGCCGTGAAACCGGGAGATTAGAGCGGCCACCGCCATCGCGGGCCGGAAGACACAAGGCATGATTACGGGTTTTCACCAAGTCACTTGCTCCTGGTCATGCCCGTTTTCCTGCGCCCGATGCTGGCCCTCGCTGCCTCACTTCTGCTGTCCTCAGCGGCCCTTGCCCAACCCGTGCAAGGGCAGGGCGCCACCTTTCCATCCAAGGTCTACGAGACCTGGGCGCGCGCCTTCGAGAAGGCCGGCGGCGGCGCCGTTGCTTACAAGGGCACGGGCTCGGGCGACGGCATCAAGCAGATAGGTGCCCGCAAGGTGGATTTCGGCGGCACCGACGCGCCGCTGCCGCCGTCCGAGCTGGCCAAGCAGAAACTGGTGCAGATCCCGATGCTGATCGGTGGCGTCGTGCCGGTCGTCCATCTGCCGCTGGCCGCGCCGCTACAGCTCGATGGCGAGGTGCTGGCCGACATCTTCCAGGGCCGCATCAAGGTCTGGAACGATGCCCGCATCGCGGCGCTGAACCCGGGTGTCGGCCTGCCGGGCCTGGCGATCAAGCGCGTCGTGCGTGCCGAGAAATCGGGCACCACCGAGGGCTTCAGCCGCTATCTCGCGGGCGCTTCGGCCGCGTTCAAGACCGACGTCGGCATCGGCCAGTTGCCCGCCTGGCCGAGCGACCCGCTGAAGGCCGAGGGCAATGACGGCATGGTGCAGACGCTGCGCGCCACGCCGGGTGCCATCGCCTATGTCTCCTACGACCGTGTGCTGCGCGACAAGCTGGCCGCCGTGAAGCTGCGCAACGCGGCCGGCCGCTTCGTGCTGCCGACCGAGCAGGGCTTTCGTGCCGCCGTCCTGGAGAGCGACATGCACCGCCAGGGCGACGACCTCGCCACGCTGCTGGACCGCCCGGGCAACGACGCCTGGCCGATCACCTTGACCAGCTTCGTGCTGCTTGATGCCGAACCCGCCACGGCCGCCAGGACACAGGGCGCGCTGAAGTTCCTCTACTGGTGCTTCATGCATGGCGACGACCTGACCCGCGGCACCGGCTTCGCGCCGCTGCCCATCAGCGTGCAATCTCGTCTGGCAGCGCGCTTTACCCAGGTGCGGCCCAAGGACGGCCAGCTGCCGGCCTACCAGAGCTTCTAAACTGCCCAGCCATGGCCGCCCCGACAGAACTCACCGTCCACCAGCACTCTCGCGTCCTGGAGATCGCCTTCGACGACGGCGCGCGTTTTCGCATCCCCTTCGAGCTGATGCGCGTCTACAGCCCCTCGGCCGAGGTCATGGGCCATGGCCCGGGCCAGGAAGTGCTGCAGACGGGCAAGCGCGACGTGGGCATCACCGGCCTGGAGCCGGTCGGCCACTACGCCGTGCGGCCCGAGTTCTCGGACGGTCACGCCAGCGGCCTGTTCACCTGGGACTATCTCTACAAGCTGGGCAGCCAGCAGGACGCTCTCTGGCGCGACTACGAGGCCCGCCTTGCCGCCGCTGGCAAGAGCCGCGACGACGCCATGCCCGTCAAAGGTGGCGGCAGCTGCCATTCGCATTGAATCCCGGCACTGAATCCATGACTCAAACGCATTTCGGTTTCCAGCAGGTCGACGAGAACGAGAAGGCCACCAAGGTCCGTGGCGTCTTCGACTCGGTCGCTTCCAAGTACGACCTGATGAATGACCTCATGTCGGCCGGCATGCACCGGGCCTGGAAGGCCTACACCGTGCAGGTCGCCAACCTGAAGCCGGGCGAGCGAGCCCTGGACATTGCCGGCGGCACCGGTGACCTGTCGCGCGCCTTCGCCCGCAAGGTCGGCGAGACCGGCCTCGTCGTGCACACCGACATCAACGAGGCCATGCTGCGCCAGGGCCGCAACCGCTTGTTGGATGAGGGTCTGATCCTGCCCACCAGCCTGGCCGACGCCGAGAAGCTGCCCTTCAAGAGCGAGAGCTTCGACCTCGTCAGCGTCGCTTTCGGCCTGCGCAACATGACGCACAAGGAGCAGGCCCTGGCCGAGATGTGCCGCGTGCTCAAGCCGGGCGGCCGGCTGCTGGTGCTGGAGTTCTCGCGCATCGCCGAGCCGCTGAAGAAGCCGTACGACTGGTACTCCTTCAACATCCTGCCCAAGCTGGGTTCGCTGTTCGCTGGCGACGCCGAGAGCTACAAATACCTGGCCGAGTCCATTCGCATGCATCCCGACCAGGCCACGCTCAAGGCCATGATGAAGACGGCCGGATTCGGCCACGTGGACGTGCACAACCTCAGTGCCGGCATCGTCGCCCTGCACGCCGGGATCAAATGTTGACCCCTCGCTCAGTCTTGCCCTGCTGGACGCGGGCAGCCTGATCGGCCTTGCAGGCCGCGCAGCGGTCAAGCCCGCTGCTCTGCGGCAGGCACGGCGAGTCCACTGGACTCACCATGTCCGGCCTCAGCCCCCGGGGGATGGCGATGCTTGCCGCATTGAGCGGCAAGCGCATCGCCTGAGCGGGCCGGCTAGGGAGCGGCCCGTCGCTCGGCCCGAAAGTCGAATACCGAATATTGCGTATCGAATGACGCCGGAAGGCGTCATCCTCAATCGCAAGCGACCACCCCCCAAGAACGTGGGATCTTGGGAACTTCCCGCTTGTATTTGCTCTAACTGCCGGTCGCCGACGAACCCAGTTATGGCTTCGTGGGCCCCGCAGAAGCGACATATCGCGCCGCTACACTCGTTCGCTCTTTGGGGCGGGTGCCCTTTCTCTGCATAACAAGGACCTTCATCAGATGGCAAACCGACAGAACAAGCACCGTGCCCACCTGCTCTTGGCAGTCGTCGCCGTTGCGGCGCTGCTGACGGCCTGCGGTGGTGACAAGGGCGACAAGGCATCCCAGACGGCGGCCAAGGTCAACAAGGAAGAGATCACCGTCCACCAGATCAATTTCGTGCTGCAGCGCCAGCAGGGCCTCAAGCCGGAGCAGGCCGAGGCCGCCAGCCGTCAGGTGCTGGAGCGCCTGATCGACCAGGAACTGGCGGTCCAGAAGGCGCAGGAGCAAAAGCTCGACCGCGACCCGCGCGTCGTGCAGCAGATCGAAGCCGCCAAGCGCGAGATCATCGCCCGGGCTTACGCCGAGCGCGTTGGCGAAAGCGTTGCCAAGCCCAACAACGAAGAGATTGCCAAGTACTACAACGACAAGCCGGCCCTGTTCAAGGACCGCCGCATCTACAGCCTGCAGGAACTGCAGATCGAGGCCAAGCCGGAGCAGTTCGAGACCATCCGCGCCAAGCTCGCGGCGGCCAAGAACCTCAACGAGTTCGCTGAATACCTGAAGTCCGCCGACATCCGCTTCAACGGCAACCAGGCCGTGCGGGCCGCCGAGCAGCTGCCCCTGGCCGGCCTGGACGCCATTGCCAAGATGAAGGATGGCGACTCCATGGTCAGCCCCAGCCCCAACGGGATGACGGTGCTCTTCCTCGTCGGCTCGCGCAGCCAGCCCGTGGATGAAGTCCGCGCCCGCCCTGCCATCGAAGCTTTCCTGATGAACCAGCGCAAGGCCGAAGTCGTGCAGAGGGACATCAAGGCGCTGCGTGACAGTTCCAAGATCGAATACGTCGGCAAGTTCGCGCAGGCGGCTTCGGCGGCTGGCGGTGTGACGCCTGTTGCGCCTGCGCCCGTGGCGCCGGTCACCTCTGAGGCGCCTGCTCCTGCTCCCGCTGCTGCCCCGGCGGCCAGCGGTCTTGATTCGGCTTCGATCTCCAAGGGTATGGGTCTGAAATGATGAAGATTCGTTTTCACCAACTGCTTCTTGCCGCCACTTTCGGTTTGGCGGCCGCGTGCGTGCAGGCTCAGGCTCCTGCCCCTGCCAAGGCGGCTGCTCCCGCCATGGCTGAATATCATCTGGGCGCTGGCGACGTCGTCCGTGTGGTCGTGTATCAGAACCCGGACCTGACACTCGAAACTCGGGTGTCAGAAACAGGCGTCATCAGCTACCCGTTGCTCGGCAACATCCGCATTGGCGGCTTGGGCGTCAGCGCCGCCGAAAAGCTCATCGCCGAAGGCTTGAAGAGCGGCAACTTCGTCAAGTCGCCACAGGTCACGCTTGTCCTGATGCAGATCAAGGGCAACCAGGCCAGCGTGCTGGGCCAGGTCAACCGCCCCGGCCGCTTCCCGATCGAAACCGCTGACATGCGCATGACCGACCTGCTGGCCAATGCGGGTGGCGTTGCGACGACGGGCGGTGACCAACTCGTGCTGACCGGCATGCGCAACGGTAAGCCCTTCCGCACGGAAATCGACCTGCCCACCGTCTTCGGTCCCGCCGCGGAGCAGGGCCGAGTCAACGATGTGCTGATCCAGAACGGCGACGTGCTCTGGGTGGACCGTGCTCCGCTGGTCTATATCTATGGCGAGGTGCAGCGCCCCGGGCCGATGCGCCTGGAGCGCGGCATGACCCTGATGCAGGTGCTCGCGGTTGGGGGTGGCCTGACCCAGCGCGGTACCGAGCGGGGCGTCCGTGTGCACCGAAAGTCTGCCGATGGGCGCGTCCAGGTCGTCACGCCCGCGATGGACGAGAAGGTCCAGGACGGGGACGTCGTTTACGTGCGTGAAAGCCTCTTCTAAGAGCTCTGAGCCAGGACGGGAACAATGACTTTTGCTCAATTCATCGCTGTCTTGCGCGCCAGAAAGTGGGCGGCGCTTGGTGTTTTCGCGTTTGTTGTCACGGCGATCGTCGTGATCAGCCTGGTGCTGCCCAAGAAGTACAAGGGCGAAGCCAGCGTGGTGATCGACGTCAAGCCCGACCCGATCACCGCGTTCGTCAATCCTTCGGCGATCATGCCCAGCTTCATGGCGACGCAGCTGGATATCCTGATGAGCGATCGCGTTGCGCTGCGCGTCATTCGCGATCTCAGATTGACGGAAGTTCCGGGTATTCGGGAGCAGTGGCAGGACGATGGTGAAGGGAAGGGAACCATCGAGCAGTACGTGATTCTCTTTCTGCAAAACTATCTTGACGTCAAGCCGAGTCGGGAAAGCAACGTCATCAATATTTCGTTCAAGAGCCAGGATCCCACCTTCGCCGCCGCGCTGGCGAATGCATACGCAAAGGCTTATATCGCCACCACGTTGGAACTGCGCGCGGACCCTGCGCAGAATTTCAGGAAGTTCTTCGATACGCAAACCCATGACGCCCGCGAAGCGCTTGAAAGAGCCCAGGCCAAGCTGTCGGCCTTTCAGCGTGAAAAGGGAATCATCGCCACGGACGAACGGCTCGACGTAGAGAACGCGAGATTGAACGAACTCAGCAGTCAGCTGACGCAGTTGCAGGCCATCTCCGCGGAAAGCTCGAGCCGCCAGACCCAGGCCCAGGGCACCCAGACTGATCGGCTCCAAGAGGTGATCAACAACCCGGTGATTGGGGGCCTGAAGCTCGACTTGAGCCGCGCGGAAGCACGGCTGCAGGAACTGTCGCAGCGCCTGGGAGACGCGAATCCGCAGGTGGGCGAAACGAAGGCCAATATTGCCGAACTGAAGCGCAAGATCGACAGCGAAACGACGCGGATTTCGGGCGGCGTCTCGGTCAGCAACACGATCAACAAATCTCGTGAGGGGCAGGTCCGGGCCTCGCTGGATGCTCAGCGCATGAAGGTTCTTGAACTGAAGTCTTCGCGGGACGAGGTCACCGTCCTGCAGCGGGAGGTCGAGAATGCGCAGCGCATCTACGATGGTTTGGCCGCCCGCCTGAGCCAGACCGGACTCGAGGCGCAGAACACGCAGAGCTATGCCAGCATGCTGACCGTCGCGCTGCCGCCCGCGGAACACAGCAGCCCGAAACTCTTGCTGAATACGGCAGTCGGTATCTTGCTGGGCGGTTTGCTGGCGGTGGGCGTCGCGCTCATCCTCGAATTGAACGACCGCCGCATTCGCGCGCTGGAGGATGTGGTGACGGCATTGGGTCTTCCGGTGCTGGGCACGCTTCCCAAGCCAACGGCAAAACGGTTCAACCCCGCACGTCCGATGCTCCATTCGCCTGGCGCACCGGCGCTCAGCGCCCCTGACTCCGGCCGGAGCATTTGATGACGTCTTACGAAAACGTGGCTGACCGCTCCATAGGGAGCATCCTCAAGGACCTGCGGCTGCTGTCTGCCGATCAAGTCGAAAAAATCGTCCAACAGCAACGAAGTGAGGGCCTGCGCTTTGGCGAGGCAGCGGTCGCACTCGGGTTCGCGAGCAATGACGACGTCATGTTCGCCCTGGCCCAACAGTTCCACTATCCGCTGGCAGCGGACGATGAGCGGCGCAAGGCCAATCCCGAACTCGTCGCCCTGAACCAGCCGTTCGGTGTGCAGGCCGAAAGCTTCCGCGCGGTGCGCAGCCAGATCATGATGCGGCTCTACAACGAGGGCCAGCAGCGCAGGGCGATTGCCGTGGTGAGCCCCGACAGTGGTGACGGAAAGACCTACTTTGCGGCGAACCTCGCCGTGGTTCTGGCCCAGCTTGGCGGGCGTACCTTGTTGGTCGATGCCGACATGAGGCATCCGCGTCAGCACGAAGTGTTTGGCGTGAGTAACGATGCCGGCCTTTCCGGCATCTTGAGCGGCCGCGCGGAGGCCAAGGTCATCCAGCAGGTGCCTAACGTGCAAAGCCTGTTCGTCCTGCCCGTGGGCACCACGCCCCCGAACCCGCTGGAACTGGTTGAACGGCCCGCATTTGGCCTGCTCATGCGCGAGCTGGCCACGAAGTTCGATCATGTCGTGGTGGACAGCCCGGCCGCTTGCTATGGCAGCGACAGCGTGGTGATCGCTGCGCGATGTGGCGCGGCGCTGGTTCTTGCCCGCAAGGATCACGGGCGTATCTCGGCGCTACAGGATCTCGTCGGCAACTTGGCGGAAACGCCGGCCGTCGTGGCAGGTGTGGTGGTCAACGAATTTTGAGCAACTCCGGCCAGCGTGCTGGGCAATCCGTCTAACGTTTGAGAATTGGTTCCACGGGACATGTTGAAGGTTTCGGTATCTAGTCCGACGGCTCGAAGCGTCCCGTGGAGCAACTATTGGACGGTGTGGTTGCCCTTGCTCGTTGCCTTTGCGCTCATGTACGTGCCGACCTATGTCGGCCTCTCGCAGACCGTTTGGGCATCGGCGGAACAAGGCCACGGCCCGATCATCCTGGCCATATCGTTCTGGTTGGCTTGGCGGCGGCGTGAGCAGGTTGCTGCGCTGCCCGACAACGAGGGAAGCTTCCTCGTCGCCGGCCTGCTGTTCGCCGTCGGCATGCCGCTCTACCTGCTCGGCCGCACGCAGCAGCTCGATAGCTTCGAAGTGTTGTCTCAGATCTTCGTGCTCGCCGCGGTCTGTCACTTGATGAAAGGGTCGGCAGGCCTGCGAGTATTGGCGTTTCCGCTGTTGTTCATGCTGTTCATGGTGCCCTTGCCCAGCGTGCTCGTGCAGGTGGTCACCACGCCTCTCAAGGCGGCAGTTTCCTATGTCGCGGAATCCATCATGCACATGGCCGGCTACCCGATCGCGCGCAGTGGCGTGATCTTGTCGGTCGGCCCTTATCAACTGCTGGTGGCCGATGCCTGTGCCGGTTTGAATTCCATGTTCACGCTCGAAGCGCTGGGGCTGCTGTACATGAATCTGATGGGCTACACGTCACCGCTTCGGAACGTCTTGCTCGCGTCGGTCCTCATTCCGGTGTCGTTCTGCGCGAATATCGTTCGGGTCATCATCCTGGTGTTGATCACCTACCATTTCGGGGATGAAGCGGGCCAGGGGTTTGTCCACGGTTTCGCAGGGATGGTCCTCTTCATGGTGGCACTCTTCCTGATGCTGGTCGTCGACAAGCTGATCGGGAAATTCGTGCCGGCCACCCGGGCGCACACTGAATTGGGTTGAGCTCATGAACCAGCGATCCCCTCTCCCTTTGCGCCGCCGGGCAGTGCTGGCCGCGGGGCTCATGACCGGCGCCGCCGTGGCGGGCGAGCTGCTCCAGCCCAAGCCGACGATCACGCGGCCCGATCAGATGCCGGATCTTGACCGGATCATCCCGCAAGCTTTTGAGGGCTGGACGCTGGATCGAAGCATCGTGCCGCTGGAGGTGGCGGCGGACGTCGCCAACACGCTCAATGCGATCTACGACAAGATCCTCTCGCGCACCTACGTCAACCGTGCCGGTGAACGGATCATGTTGTCGCTGGCCTATGGAGCCAACCAGTCGCGCGCATTGCAGCTCCACAAGCCAGAGGTTTGTTATGCGGCCCAGGGATTCAGGGTCAGCCAATTGCATCCCGACGTCATGCATGTGGGGGATTCGTCGCTGCCCGTGATGCGACTGATTGGCCAGCTCGGCAGCCGCGTCGAACCGATCACCTACTGGATGCGCATCGGGGATGACGTGGTCAGGGGCTGGTTCGAGCAGAACCGGGCCCGCCTGGCCTACGGGTTGAACGGGAAGATCCCCGACGGTCTGCTGTTCAGAGTGTCCATGATTTCAGGCGACACGAGCGCGGCGTACCAGCTGCAGGACATTTTCGTCAACGCCCTCTTGAGAGGCATTCCGAAACAGCACCGATCGGTGTTGCTCGGCAGTGTCGCGTTCAACGCGTAGCGGCGTCGAACGGCAATCACAGGTCTGAATCTTGCTCGCCGGCTTCGGGCGGTGTTGATGTAGCCCTGCGCCAAACTTTTGATCACCACTCATGTCGAGCGACACCAAAACCAGCCTCCAACGTGCCGCCAGCAAGATGCTGGGCGGCAGCCTGGCTGTGGTCGTGCTGCAGGCGATCAACTTCGCGCTGCTGGCGCGCAGCCTGGGTGCTGCTGAGTACGGCACATTGGCCACCATCAATTCCGCCGCCTCGCTGTTGTTGCCGCTGGCGGGGTTGGGTTATGGCTCCGTGATGCTGATGCGCGTCGCGCGGGAAGCGCAACACGCACCGGTTGCGCTCGGCAATGCGTTGAGCGTCCAACTGGTCACCGGGTCTGCAGGCGCGGCCATTGGGGCTGCTGCGGTGGTGATGATCTCGTCCACGCCGGTCGCCTTCGGCGTTGCCCTGATCGTCCTGCTGGGCGAACTGGTTTTCATGCGAACCGCTGTCACAGCGGCTCAATTGTTCAGTGCCCTGGAGCAGCAGGGGCGCGCCTCCGTGATCAACGTGGCGACATCCTGTGCGCGCGTGGCCAGCGTTCTCGTCGCGATCATCGTTTCCGACCGCGTCACGGCACTGGTGTGGGCCTCGTTGTTCCTGGCGTTCTCGATCATGTTCGCCGCGGCGCTGATCTGGTTCATGGCCCGCGCGGCGGGCGGCCTATCCGTCGACTGGAAGGCGATCGGCAAAGACCTCGGGCATGGCACCGATTTCTCGCTCGGCACGCTGGCCAAGGCCATCTACACCGATGCGGACAAACTCGTTCTGGCGCGTTTCGGCACCGCCGCCGACGTGGGAACCTATGCGGCGGCCTACCGGGTCGCGGCGATGTCGTTCATGCCGGTGCGCGCCATGCTCGACGCGGCGGCGGGCAGGTTCTTCCGGCAAGGGCAAGGCGGAATTGCACAGGCGCTGGCCTTGTCGCGGCGGGTGCTCACGTTCGCTTTGCCTTACTCGTTGGGAGTCGCCGCCGTGTTGGTCCTGGGCGCTGATTATTTGCCTCTTGTTTTTGGCGCGGGCTATGCGAAGGCCATCCCCTTGATCAAATGGCTGGCGGTGCTGCCTGTGATCCAGGCTGTTCACTACACCTTGTCTGACGCCTTGTCCGGCGCGGGGTACCAGCGCTACCGGATGGTGGCCCAGTTTGTCGTCGTCGTTTTCTATCTTGCGACGGCATTGGTCGTGATACCGCAATTCAGGGCGCCGGGTGCCGCCCTCACATGCCTGGCGAGCGAACTGTTGCTCGCGGTCATCATCGCCGCCCTCGTTATCACCCTTTACCGTCGCCAGAAGGAGTCGCGTTGAATATCCTGATCGCCACGCATGAATATCCGCCGTACCCCGGAGGTATTGGTCGGTATTGTGCCGAGGTGCGAAGCGCCGCATTGGCCCGCGGGCACCGCGTCGATGTACTGGCGCCTGATTTTGCGAGAAGTGCTACAGCGCCGTCGCAGGACGACGCTGGGGTGTTCAGATTTCCTGGCGACGTGTATTCGAACCGGACGCTGCTCACCGTCATTCGTGCATTGCGGCGGCAACTGAGGCAGCGGACTTATGACGTCGTCCACGTCGCCGACTGGCCCCTGCTGCTGGCGTTGCCGTGGAGCGGCGTGCCCCGTGCGGTGAAGACCGTCATGACCTTCCACGGCACGGACGCCATCGTCCTCGGGCGGTCTCGTTCGGCGAGATGGTTGAGGGCTCGCCAGGCCGTCCATCGCCTGGACCGCGTGTGCGCCAACAGTGCGTTCACGCTCTCGCTCGTCGAGCGGGAACTCGCGCCGCCCGCATCCGTCGAGCGCCGGGTTACGCCCCTCGGCGTGGCGGAGTACTGGGCTGAGCCGGCCAGCGCCGAAGAGCGCGCGCAAGTCAGGCGGCTGTGCGGGGCGACCGAGGGAGACCGCATCGTCCTGACCGTGGCGCGGCTCGACCCGCGCAAGGGCCATCTCCGGGCGCTGCAGGCTATCGCCCAACTGCCGCCAGGCCAGCGCCAGACAATCTGCTACCTGGCCATCGGACGGCCCGTCGACCCCGTTTACGCGACGCATCTGCAGTCCGAGGCCAAGCGCCTGGGCGTTCGCGCGACCTTCGCGGGCGCGCAGCCCGACGCCATCGTGCGGGCCGCGTATGCCGAGAGCCGCGCCTTCCTGTTGGCCGCAGAGCCGGATCAAGAGCGCGTCGAAGGCTTCGGCCTCGTGTTTCTGGAGGCGGCGTTCCAGGGCCTGCCCACCGTCAGCACCGCCGCCCATGCGGTGCCCGAAGTCGTTCAGGACCGCGTCACCGGTTTCCTCGCGAAACCCGGCGACACCGCCGACATCGCAGCACAGCTGCTCGCCATGCTCGACGCCAACGCCGCCGGCCAGCTTGCCGGCGCCTGCGTGGCGCGCGCCCGCGAGTTCAGCTGGCAACGGTGCGCTGACCTCACTTATGCCGATTTGTAGGAGGGGCTGACGTGCGTGTGTTGATGGTGAATTCCTTTTACTTCCCTGACCAGGTCGGCGGCGCCGAGCGGTCGCTGAAGATCCTGGCGGATGCCTTGACCGCCGACGGGCATGAAGTGGCCGTGCTGGCCACGGGCGAACCGGCGGCCGAGACCGAACGCGTGGGGCAGGTGCGCGTTTTCCGCCGCCCCTCGGCCAACATTGCGCGGCGGCTGCCCGCCAGCCTGCCATCGGGCTTGCGCAAAGCCGCCTTCCACCTCCACAACACCTACACCGCGGGCAGCTTGCGCCATGCCGACGAGGCACTTGACGCATTCCGCCCCGACGTCGTCCACACCAACAACCTCGCCTGGCTGTCGGTATCGGTCTGGGGCGCCGCGTCACGCAGGCGCATTCCCATCGTGCACACGCTGAGGGACTACGCCCTCCTTTGCGCCAACTACGGCTTCTTTCGCGGCGGCCAACCCTGCGGCACCGATCGCTGCTTCCAGTGCAAGCTGCTTTCGGCCAACAAGATTGCCGCGACCCGGCAGGTGACGGCCGTCGTGGGCAACAGCCGCTACACGCTGGACCGTCACCTCGAGGAAGGCGCGTTCCCGCAGGCGCGGCACTCCGTCATCTACAACGGCTACCGCACCGATCAGCCCATCGATGCGCGGCGCCATCCCAGGCGCGACGGGCGCCCCTTCGTGGTGGGCTTCATTGGCACCTTGACGGCGCACAAAGGCGTCGAGATGCTGCTCAAGACCTTTGCCGGCCTCGTTCGCGGCCCTTGGCAGGGCCATGCCGTCGAACTGGTGATTGCCGGAGAAGGAGAACCGAGCTACACCGCTCATCTAAGGGCCTTGGCTGAGGGCTTGCCGGTCAAGTTCCTGGGTGTCGTGCCGCAGCCCGAGTTCTTCAAGCAGGTCGATGTTTGTGTGGTGCCATCGTTGTGGGCCGAGCCCTTGTCGCGGGTTCTGTTCGAGGCTTTCGCCCACGGCGTACCCGTCATCGCCTCCGCAACCGGCGGCAGCGGTGAGCTCGTCAAGCCCGGAGAAACGGGCTGGTTGTTCGACATCCATGCAGCGGATGGCCTGGCTGTTCAGCTCCAGGCCGCCTACGACGACGCTGACCGCTACGAGGCGATCAGCAGGACGGCTCTGGCGCTGGCGGCCACCTTCAGGCCAGAGCGTGTGGTCAGCGAGTACATCGACCTGTACGAAACCGTGCAGCACCGGGGGTAAGGACCTATGGGTTTCATTGCAGCTTCGCTGAAAACGCCGGGCGCTTCCACGCGTCAGCCAGCGTCCACCGGCAACCTCTTCCTGAGCGTCGGAGGGATCCTCTTCGTTGGCATCTGGACCGTGACACTGATGGGCGGCGCCTGGGACTATCTCTTCAAGCGGCTGCATGCACCGACGCCCTCCGTCACGCTGCTCACGCTGCTGGTGCTGGCGATGTTCTCGCTGCGCCTGCTGAATCGCGGTCGCGAGATGGCGATCGGCGCGCCAGACATTATTGCGGCCACGTGGCTGTTCGCCGCTTTTCTATTGCTGGCAGCAATGGTGAACGCAAACACGCAGTCATTGCCCGTGGTGGGGATCCTCCTGTCCTTTCACGTGTATTTCTTCTATCTGATGTTTTTCGCGGTCTCGCCAATAGTTTCGGGCTCGGTGAAATCGGGACCACTGACGATGTATTTGGTCGCTTTTGGTGTCGTTATGGCAGCAATTGGGGTGGCGCAGGCAGTTACTAAAAATCTTTTCTCGTTCGGCTATTACATCACTGCTTCCGTCAATTCCATTAATGCGACGACGGGAGGGCGCGTCAGGGGCTCCGCATTTTTCTCGCATGCAGACGACCTGGGTATATTTTTGTGTATTCCCCTGGTGATCTGTCTTTACAGATCACTTCTCGCGCCGGCATTCTCCAAACGGCTTGCTTGGCGACTTGTCGGGCTCGTTCTTCTCGCTGGCTGCATCGCCACGCTAACCAGAGCGGTCTATCTGACCGCGGTAGCGGTTTCGCTTCTCACAATATGGGGATACTTGCGGTCAAAGGTCAACCGTGCATCGTTGTTTCCGGTGTGGCTGCCCATTGTTTTAATGGTGGCTGGAGTTGGCGTGTTCTTCCTGCGGTATGTGATCGAAGCGTTCATCATGAACGTCGATGCACTCAGGGATTTTAGGTATTTGGTGTCGGCCAAGTCGCTCGACGCTCGACTCTATGGTGTCAACTATTACCTCCACTACTTGAATGTCGAGGGCCCATTGGCATGGCTCTTCGGTTTGGGTTGGGTGTTCAACTCGAACATCAAAGCGGGCGTGCCAATTGACAATGGGTTTCTTGGAATAGTGGTCAGTTGTGGTCTGGCGGGAATGTCCTTTTGGCTGTACCTTTCGTGGCGTATTTGGGTGGTAATTAATCGAATGGCCGGCGCGGGTGGAGGTGCTTTGGCTGTGCCGCTGGCATCGTTCTATTGCGCGTGGCTGATGATGAGCGTGTTTGGGCTTTATTATGAGCCCTTTATGGTCGCTGTATTGCTCGTCGCTACATTGCCTGCTCAAGAAACCGGTAAATTCCTTTTGCCCAGATATGCCCGCTGAGCGTCTTGATTGGATTGACAGGCTGAGAGGGATCGGTATCGTCCTGGTTGTTCTTGGGCACAATCCGTGGCTGAAGAATCATCAGCTCCACGCTGCGATTTATTTGTTCCACATGCCGTTGTTCTTTTATGCGGCTGGCCTAGTGCACAAAGAGGTTCCGCTCACAAGGTATCTTCGCAGCCGTCTTCGGGCATTGTTGGTCCCATATTTGGTTTGTGGTGTATTATTTTCTTTAATAGCTGCGAAATTGGATTGGCGAGCGCTTATTGCGAACTTGATCGGCGTGATTGCAGGCGTAGGCGACCTCATGCCGCAGCCACACATTTGGTTTCTTCCATGTCTCTTCCTGGTCGGCATCGCTCAACTTGTGACGCTTCGCAACACAAGTGAAATGCGCACGCCGCGTTTACTTGTTATTTTGCTTGTTCTGCTAATTTTCGCACAGACGTCCCGTTATGCCATGCCGGGTATTGAAATCGACCGTGATACCGTCACCTATCGGGCACTCCCTTGGTCCTTAGATCTTGTGCCCGTAGGTTTAGCGTTTTTTGCGTTCGGAATTACAGTTAGGCGACGTTATTTACATCTCGTAGGAAGTTCAGCTCATCACCCCGTATGGATCTTAGTGTTGGCCGCCTTGGTGGCTGCCATCGGTTGGTACGCTTCAGGTCTAGGCTTAATGGTTCTCGATTTGAATCATCGGCTCATTGAGGGCGTTGGCACATTGCCCTTCGCTGTTGTTTGCGTCTTGGTCGTGTCAGGACTATGCGTTCTGATCCGCGGTAAGGCGGGTTCGGCATTGGAGTACATAGGGCAACGATCGCTGGTGATTTTCCTGTTTCACTACTATGTGCAAAGCAGGATTAGCACTCGCATAGATGGGTTCGGTGGTGCGATGGTTGGATTTTCATGTGGGTTGATAGTGCCGCTTGCTCTTGATTTCGCAATTCGAAAATATGCTGTTTTGGAATGGATTTTTTACCCCAAGAAGACCACATAAATAGGGGCAATTAAACCCTGAAAGGGGAATATATGTTTAGCATCAAGTTTGTGCGTCGCTTGGGTATCTTCGCCAGCGGAGTTGCCTTTTCCGTCATCGTGTCCGCGGCGACCGCGGATCCGACGCCCGTGAATGGCAGTTTCATCGTCGATACGCTGCCAAGCCAATGGCTCATCGTGCGGGGGACAAAAGGCACCGCATCGGTCACCGTCCGCGATGTCGACGGCCAATTCGCCTACCGCGCCGACAATTTCGTGCTCAATGCGTCGAGCAACCTGCTGACGCTGCCTGCACTCACGCCGGGCTTCTACAGGCTCACCGTCCAGGTGCCCGAAGAGGTTGCGGTCAAGCCGGTCTCCTTTGTGGTCATCCCGGCCACGCGCCCAAAGCTGGACAAGCGTTTCGGCATGGACGCGGGTCTGAGCTGGTACGGCGGCGATGATCAGTCGATAGGCAAGGCCATCGATGCCTTGTCGGCGGCCGGTGTCGGCTCCGTGCGTGACCGACTGCGCTGGTCCCAGGTGCAGCTCACCGCTGCGGTGAACCCGCCGTTGTGGGGGCGATTCCTCAACGTGGCCCGCAGGCTGTCCCTTGCAGGTTTCTCGCAAGTGACGTCGTTCCACGATTCACCGGCCTTTACTCGCTACAGCAGCGACACGGTGACGTCGGGCGACCGCAAGCCGCCACGCGACCTTGCGGCGCTGCAGGCTTTCGGCGCGGCGTTTGCGCGCGACATGGGTCCGTACTTTGACGGGGTCGAATATTGGAATGAGCAGAACACCGATTTCTACCTTGGTACGCCCTGGCAATATGCCTCGCAGTTGAAGGCGTTCTATGCAGGTGTGAAGTCGGCTCGGCCGCAATTGAAGGTGCTGGGTGGAGCGCCGTCCCGCGGGCTCGACGAGTTTTTCAAGGCGACCTACGAGAACAGCGGCGTGGCGTCGCTGGATCTGCGCAACCAGCATTACTACGCCAATCCCGACCAGACGCTGGAGTTCGTTGCGGCCAGCGTCGCTCCAATCGACGCCGCCGGCGGCGCCACGGGTCAGCCGGGCTGGATCACCGAGACCGGCCTGGGCGTGCAGGGTCCGACGGGCACCGCGGGTCCCATCACGGCCGCGACCGAACGGGCGCAAGCGGCTTTCCTCGTGAAGACCTATGCATCCGGGTTCGCTGCGGGCTACGAGCGCGTCTTCTTCTTCTTTTTCCGGGAACTCGTCGAGCAGGGCCGCGCCAACTGGGGCGTGTTGAATGCCGACTTTTCACCGCGCCCGTCCTATGCGGCTCTGGCGGCATTGGTGCGGCACGTGAACGGCAAGCCGTTGGCGGGCTATCGCCACGTGGCGAATTCCGCTTCGTCCGCCGTGTTCTTCGGTGACGGTACTTCCGGTGTCGTCGCGGTGGCCTGGGGTGACGAGGCGGCCTCGGCCAAGTGGCCCGCCGATGCGAAGTTCTGGGACATGTTCGGCCGCCCGCTGAACCGCAGCGAGTTGGGCGGCAGTGAGCCCGTGCTCGTCGCCACGACTTCAACCAGCCTGGTCGGCATCACCAAGCTGCCCGCGGCGGCCGCGTCAGTCGCGGCGCGTGCGACGCTGCGTATCGTCGGCGACATCGAGGCGCCGGGGACCGTTGGCAAGGAGGTCGTGGGTGCTCATGCGCTCGAAGCGGCCACGGTGGCAGGTAGCACCGTTCGCGTCAGCGGTGCCGTGCTGGCGAACTCTTCCATAGTGGCACAGACGCTGAACGTGGATTGCTCGGGCAGCAGCGACATGGTGCCGGTGCAGAGGCAGGTGGCGGTTGGCGTGCGGCCCAATACGTCGACGCCGTTTGCCTGTGAATTCAAGGCCGGCTCGACGGCAGGCGTGCGCGGCTTCATGCGCGCCTCGGTGTCCAGCGGTGGCGTCACGGACGCGCTGGTCGTGCGCACGGTGTCGGTGCCCGACACCAGCGCAGCGGCCTTGGGCGCGAAGTTATCGGCGCCGGTTTGCCTGACCTGGCGTACCCGGTCCGCGCCCATTGTCTCGATGGCGCTGGAGGCGAAGTCCTCGACCGGCAACTCCTGCATGGATGGTTTCATCTCGCGTTCGACGTTGAACATCGCGGGTGACGGCTGGGTGTTCCCGATTGCCGATGTGCCGGCGACCGTCGCATCCACCTTGAACGGGGTTTCGTTCAAGGCAGCCCCGCTTGCCGGCGTGGCCTATCCGCTCAAGCCGCTGATGATGCAGGCCGTGGACAAGGACGGTGCAATCTGGTTGCTGCCACTGGCAACCGAGAAACTGGCGAGCGGCGTAGTCCAGCACACGGCGCTGTTCGCGACGGCGCGGTTGGCGGACTGGTCGACAGTCAAGAAGAGCGCGTTGGCCGCTGGTTCGGTGGCGCAGATGTCGATCGGCTTTGCTGGCGGAGGCGGGACGGCGACCGACAAGACGGCGTTCGTGATTTCGGAGATGCGAGCCCTATAAAGGATGGAGTAGATGCTGGTTGTGAATCTGTCGATGCTGGGCGCGCGCCCGACGGGGCTCGGTGTCTATGCCGAACGCTGTGCGAAGGCGCTGTCGGAGCGGTTTGAGATCTCGGTGGTGGCGGGGCATGGTTTTGTCCCGGATGCGCCGCGGCTGGTTTCGGCTCCCGCCAGCGTGGCGATCGGCGCAAGCCGCGGGGCGGCCATCAAGCGCGCACTGTGGGCGCGCTCGGTGGAGTTGCCCGGCGCCCGGCTGTTGTACTCGCCGACGCACCACGCACTGCCTCGGGCGGCGCGCCAAGTGATCACGATTCACGACCTCATCTGCCTGCGCTTTCCCCAGCAGCATCGGATGCAGTATTGGTACTTCCGGCACCTGCTGCCGCGGGTCTTGAAGCAGTGCGCGGCGGTGTTCACGGTGTCCGAGACCACCCGCCGCGACATTGCCGAGCACTACAAGTTCCCACTGGAACGCATCCATGTGGTGCCCAACGGAGTCGATGCGGCGCGGTTCGCGCCAGCATCGTCTGACGTCTTGCCAGCTGCTGCCCCGCCGTATTTGCTGATGGTTGGTGCACGGTATCCGCACAAGAACGTGCAGGAGGTGCTCTCCGAGTGCGCCGCGTGGTCCGACGAGTACAGGCTGGTGGTGGCGTCCTGCGGTGGCGACTACCGCAAGGCGCTCGAATCGCAGGCCGAAAGCCTCGGCCTGCGGGACCGCATCGAGTTCCTGGACTACGTGGATGACGCCCGGCTGCGCCAGCTGTATCAAGGTGCTGCCGCTTTGCTCTATCCGTCCTTTTGGGAGGGATTTGGCATCCCGCCCCTGGAGGCCCTTGCCAGCGGCACCCACGTCATCGCGGCTGACATCCCGGTGCTTCGCGAGGTGCTGGGCGATGCGGCCCAGTTCGTGCAGCTGGGATCTTCGGCATCGTGGCAGGCGGCCTTTGCGGGTCTAAAAGATGCATGTGCTGGTGCAGCACGCAAGCGCGCGGCAGCAGCCATCCTCGAGACGTTCACGTGGGAACGCTCGGCCGAGGCGTTGCAGTCGGCCTTGCTGTACGTCGATGCCACGCTGCAGCTCAAGCAGCGTCGTTGAGTTCAGAACCTGAGTTGGAGAAGATGCCTTGTCGAAGTTGTCTGCCTTGATCGTCAATTACGCGACGCCCCGCCTGGTGCTGAAGTGCGTCGCCTCGATGCAGCAATACGGTGTCATCGAGCGGGATGCCGACGTGATCGTGGTGGACAACGCGTCCCCGGACGATTCCGTGTCGGTGCTCCGCGCCCAGCTGCCGCCTGGTGTCCGCTTCATCGCTTCCGACCGCAATGGCGGGTTCTCGGCGGGCATCAACACCGGATTGGCCGAGGTTGATTCCGAATATCTGCTGGTGCTGAACCCCGACACCTATTTCGTCGACCAGTCGATCCAGAAGGCGCTGGAGCTCCTGGACACGCAGCCCAAGGTCGGGCTGATCGGCTTGGACCTGGTGAACCCCGATCGGTCGAGGCAGTTTTCCGCGCGGCGCTTCTACAGCCTGATGGACATCATCGGCCGGCGATCCCGTCTGGGGAACCTGCCCTTCATTCGCAAGTCGGTCGCCTCGCACATGATGATGGACGCCTGGGCCAGCGGCGCGCCCTTTCACGCCGACTGGGTGATGGGTACGGGCTTCGTCATTCGTACAGATCTTTTCCGTTCCATCGGTGGCATGGACGAAAGCTACTTCCTGTACATGGAGGACGTGGATCTGTGTGCCCGCGTCTGGAAGTCGGGTCATCAGGTGGTTTGCTGCGCCGGCGCGGTGCTGGTGCACGATCATCAGCGAGCCAGCGTAGACGTCTTCAGCCGCTCGGCGCGTATGCACCTGAAGAGCCTGAAGACATTCATGAGCAACTATCGCGTACCGCTGCTCACCAAGCCGGGAGTCGCCGGTCTGTTCCGGCGCCACTGAACCGGGAGCGTCCCTCTTCGGTCGCGCGGGCGCTCGCTGGCAAGGCCCGGGCCAACTCGAGCGACCTTGTCTCGGGGGTGGGGCAATGATCGCGCCCTGCTGTGCGCTGCACGACAATCGGCGTTGGCTTTTTTGGAGGATTGGTCTTGAAAGTTCTCGTCACCGGCGCTGCCGGCTTCATCGGCATGCATGTCTGCCAGATCCTTCTGGCACGTGGTGACCAGGTCGTGGGCTTGGACAACCTCAACGACTACTACAGCCCGCAGCTCAAGCACGATCGCCTGGCCCGCCTGACGCCCAACCCGGGCTTCAGCTTCGTGCAAATGGATGTGGCCGACCGCGCCGGCATGGCCAAGCTGTTTGCCGATGAGCGCTTCGAACGCGTGGTGCACCTGGCGGCGCAGGCCGGCGTGCGCTACTCAATCGAAAACCCCCACGCCTACATCGACAGCAACATCGTTGGCTTCACCAACATCCTGGAAGGCTGTCGCCACGGTGGTGTGCAGCACCTGGCCTATGCGTCCAGCTCCAGCGTCTACGGTGGCAACACGCTGATGCCGTTCTCGGAGCACCACAGCGTCGACCACCCCATCAGCCTCTATGCCGCGACGAAAAAGGCCAATGAGCTGATGGCCCACACCTATTCACACCTCTTTGGGCTGCCAACGACGGGCCTGCGCTTCTTTACGGTGTATGGCCCGTGGGGCCGGCCGGACATGGCGCTCTTCCTGTTCACCAAGGCCATCATCGAAGGGCGGCCCATCAACGTGTTCAATCACGGCAAGATGGTCCGCGACTTCACCTACATCGACGACATCGCCGAGGGCGTCGTGCGCGTCCTGGACCGCACGGCTACCGCCGACCCCAACTACAACCCCAACAAAGCCGATCCGGCGCGCTCCAGCGCCCCCTACCGCGTCTTCAACATCGGCAACCACGCACCCATCCAGCTGATGAGCTTCATCGAGGCCATCGAGCAGGCCGCGGGCCGCGAGGCTGTCAAGAACTTCATGCCCATGCAGGATGGTGATGTGCCGGCTACGCATGCTGATGTCGAGGAGCTGGCCGAGTGGACGGGTTTCCGTCCGGCGATGCCTGTACCTGAAGGAATCCAGCGGTTTGTCGCCTGGTATCGGGACTACTACAAGGTCTGAATGGCACTGGACCGTCACGTGACTGCGTTACAAACGGGTTAACCGTTTTTTGCACGAGGATTGAGAATGAAAGTCACCGCCATCGGCACCGGCTACGTGGGCCTGGTCACCGGAGCCTGCTTGGCCGAAATGGGCAACCACGTGGTTTGTCTGGACGTGAATCCCGAAAAGATCCGCGTCCTCAACGACGGCGAGATCCCTATTCACGAACCCGGCCTGCTCGAAGTGGTGCGCCGCAATGTGGCGGCCGGCCGCCTGCAGTTCACCACCGATGTGGACATGGCCGTACAGCACGGCACGCTGCTCTTTATCGGCGTGGGCACGCCGCCTGACGAAGACGGCTCGGCCGACCTTCAGTACGTGGTGGCCGCGGCCCGCTCCATCGGCCAGCGCATGACGGACTACAAGGTCATCGTCGACAAGAGCACGGTGCCGGTCGGCACGGCCGACAAGGTCCGCGCTGCGGTCAAGGAAGAACTCGAAAAGCGTGGCCTCGGAGACATGGCATATGCCGTCGTCTCCAATCCTGAGTTCCTGAAGGAAGGTGCGGCGGTCGACGACTTCATGAAGCCTGATCGCGTCGTCATTGGCTCCGACGACGAGCAGGCCACGCTGTTGATGCGCGCCCTGTATGCGCCGTTCAACCGCACGCAGGACCGCATGCTGGTCATGGACGTGAAGAGCGCCGAGTTCACCAAGTACGCCGCCAATGCGATGCTGGCCACACGCATCAGTTTCATGAACGAGCTGGCGCTGCTGGCGGAGCGCGTGGGCGCCGACATCGAGCTGGTTCGGCGCGGCATCGGCTCTGATCCGCGCATCGGCTATCAATTCCTGTACGCCGGCGCCGGTTATGGCGGTTCCTGCTTCCCGAAGGATGTCAAGGCGCTGGTGAAGACCGCCGCCGACAACGGTATTCCGCTGAAGGTGCTGACCGCCGTGGAAGAAGCCAATGAACGCCAGAAGCGCGTGCTGGTCGACAAGGTCGTGGCGCGTTTCGGCGACGACCTCAAGGGCCGCCGCTTCGCCATCTGGGGCTTGGCATTCAAGCCGAACACCGACGACATGCGCGAGGCACCATCGTTGGTCATCATCGATGAGCTGACCCGGCGCGGTGCAACGGTCGCAGCCTACGACCCGGTGTCGATGCCGGAAACGGCTCGCGTGATTGGCCCGCGTGACGACGTGACGCTGGTCGAGCGCGCCGAGGCGGCGCTGCAGGGCGCGGACGCACTGCTGATCGTGACGGAGTGGAAGGAATTCCGCACGCCGGATTTCGACGCCATCAAGTCGAAGCTCAAGGCACCTGTTGTCTTCGACGGCCGCAACCTCTACGACCCCAAGCTGATGAAGGCGCTAGGCATCGACTATCGAGGTATCGGCCGCGGCTGACCCCCTAACTGTGTGCGGCAGGCCTGCCGCTTGCTAGCTTTGGTGCAACCGTCACTACGTTAGGAGGCCGGCATGGCCAAAGCAATGATCCTGGCCGCGGGCCAGGGAACGCGGGTGCGCCCGTTGACGAAGCACACGCCCAAGCCGATGGTGCCCATCCTGGGCAAGCCGGTCATGGAATATCTGGTCGAGCATTTGGCGCGCCATGGCGTCAAGCAGGTCATGGTCAACGTGGCCTTCATGCACTGGAAGATCGAGAACTACTTCGGCTCGGGTCACCGGTGGGGCGTTGAGCTCGGTTACTCCTACGAAGGCGTTCGCGAGCAAGGCGAGGTGATCTGTAAGCCGGTCGGATCAGCAGGAGGCATGCGCAAGATCCAGGACTTCGGCGGCTTCTTCGATGAAACCTTCCTCGTGCTGTGCGGCGACGCCGTCATCGATCTGGACATCGCCGCGGCGCTTGCCGAGCACAAGTCCAAGGGAGCTATCGCAAGCGTCGTTACTCTCGAAGTGCCTCGCGACCAGACCAAAAACTACGGCATTGTTGTCGCGGACGCCGAGGGCCGGGTGACTTCCTTCCAGGAAAAGCCCAAGCCCGAGGAGGCGAAGAGCAACCTGGCGTCGACCGGCATTTACATCTTCGAGCCCGAGGTGCTCGACCTGATCCCGTCGGGCGTCGAGTTCGACATCGGCAGCCAGCTGTTTCCGCTGCTGGTGGAGAAGGGCCTGCCCTTCTTTGCGCAGAAACGGCCGTTCAACTGGATCGACATCGGCCGCGTGACCGATTATTGGGCCGTCACCCAGCAGGTCATGGCCGGCGGCGTCGCGCAAATGGACATCCCTGGGCGCGAGGTGCGGCCGCAGGTGTGGGTGGGGCTGAACACTTCAGTGGACTGGGACAAGGTCCACATCGAGGGCCCGGTGTATATCGGCTCCAACGTGCGTATCGAGTCAGGTGCTCGGGTGATCGGACCTACCTGGATCGGTCACGGATCTCACCTGCGCGCCGGTTCGGTCGTTGAGCGGGCCGTGCTCATTGAGCACACGCGCATCGGTGAAGGCATGACGGTGCGCGAGATGATCATCTCGCCGCAGTACTGCGTGGATCGCACCGGGCACACCAGCTATGTCGGCGACGAGGTGACGCCGCTGCGTTGGGGTGACGCGCGCGCCTGAGCTGCGGGCCGATCGACTCAGGTGAAGGTCTTGGCCTCAACCAGCAGTGGTGCGCTGACGTCCTTTGCCGACAGTTGCGGTATGAGTCCGTCCAGCGGCCATTCGATGCCAATGGTCGGGTCATCCCAGCGCACTGCGCCCTCGCACTCGGGTGCGTAGCGGCCACTGGTCTTGTAGAGGAAGTCCGCGGTTTCGCTGACGACGACGAAGCCATGGGCGAAGCCAGGCGGGATCCAGACTTGCCGCTGGTTCTCGGCCGACAGTTCGAAGCCGACCCAGCGCCCGAAATTGGGGCTGGACCGGCGCATGTCGACGGCCACGTCGAACACGGCACCGGAGACACAGCGCACGAGCTTGCCCTGAGCATGTGGGTCGAGCTGGTAGTGCAGGCCGCGCAGCACGCCGCGCGCGGAGCGCGAGTGGTTGTCCTGCACGAAGTGCACGTCGTAGCCCAGGGCCTGGTTGAAGCGCTCCTCGTTCCAGCTCTCCATGAAAAAGCCGCGGGCGTCGCCGAAGACCTTGGGCTGGATGAGCAGGACTTCGGGAAGGGCGGTTGGCGTGACTTGCATCGTGTTCAGAAGGCCTTGTCGGTCAGCAGCTTGAGCAGGTATTGGCCGTAGCCATTCTTGGCAAGGGGCTTGGCGAGGGTTTCAAGCTGTGCAGCATCGATCCAGCCTGCACGGTAGGCGATCTCTTCCGGGCAGGCCACCTTCAGCCCCTGGCGCTTTTCCAGCGTGGCAATGAACTGGCCCGCTTCGAGCAGGCTGTCGTGGGTGCCGGTGTCCAGCCATGCATAGCCACGGCCCATGATCTCGACATTGAGCTGGCCCTGGCGCAGGTACTGGGCATTGACGTCGGTGATCTCGAGTTCACCGCGGGCGCTGGGCTTGATGGCCGCCGCGATGTCGCAGACCTGCTCGTCGTAGAAATACAGGCCCGTCACCGCGTAATTGCTTTTCGGGCTTTTCGGTTTCTCTTCGATGGACAGCGCACGTTGCTGGGCATCAAAGTCGACCACGCCGTAGCGTTCGGGGTCGGTCACGTGATAGGCGAAGACGCTGGCGCCGCCGTCGCGACCCGTGGCGCTGCCCAGCAGGCCGGCGAAGTCATGGCCATAGAAGATGTTGTCCCCCAGCACGAGGGCGCTCGGCGAGCCATTGACGAAATCGCGGCCGAGGATGAAGGCCTGTGCCAGGCCGTCAGGGCTAGGCTGCACGCAGTAGCTGATGTTCAGGCCCCAGCGCGAACCGTCGCCAAGCAGGGCTTCGAACCGAGGCGTGTCCTGCGGCGTGCTGATGAGCAGGATGTCGCGGATGCCCGCGAGCATCAGCGTGCTCAACGGGTAATAGACCATGGGCTTGTCGTACACCGGCAGCAGCTGCTTGCTCATGGCCAGCGTGGCCGGGTGCAGCCGCGTGCCGGAGCCGCCAGCGAGGATGATGCCCTTGCGGTTTTTCATCGGAGCCCTTAAAGAATTTCGTTCAGCATGCGTTCCACTCCTTGCTGCCAGGGCGGCAGGACGAGGCCGAAGCACTGCTGCAGCTTGGCCGTGGCCAGGCGCGAGTTCAGCGGGCGCATCGCCGGTGTGGGGTAGTCGCTTGTCGGGATGGCGAGGATCTGGTCCGGCGCGACCTTGATGACCTTGCCCTGTGCACGTGCGAACTCGATGACAAAGCGGGCGTACTCGTGCCAGCTCGTCTCGCCGCCAGCGACCGCGTGATAGGTGCCGGTCAGCGCAGGGTTCACGCGCGCGGCGCGCAGCATGTGGACGGTCAGGTCGGCCAGCAGGTCGGCGCCTGTTGGCGCGCCGATCTGGTCGGCGATGACCTTGAGCTGCTCGCGCTCGGCGGCCAGGCGCAGCATGGTCTTGGCAAAGTTGCCACCGCGGGCCGCATAGACCCAGCTCGTGCGCAGAATGAGGTGTTGGCAGCCGCTGGCGCGGATGGCGTCCTCGCCCTCGGCCTTGGTGCTGCCGTAGACGCTGAGCGGGCCGAGGGGCGCTTCCTCATCACGCGCATGGCTGCCACTGCCGTCGAAGACATAGTCCGTCGAGTAGTGCACCAGCAGGGCGCCCATGCGCTTGGCCTCGATGGCCAGCAGGGCGGGCGCGGCGGCGTTGATCTGACGTGCGAGCTCGGGCTCGCTCTCGGCCTTGTCCACAGCGGTGTGAGCCGCGGCATTGACGATCACCTGGGGAGCGACGGCCCTGACGCGCGCCAGCAGCGCCTCGGGCTGCGTGAAGTCGGCGCCGTCGTCATGGTCCATCGCGACGACTTCGCCGGCCACCGCCAGCGAGCGTTGCAGTTCCCAGCCGACCTGGCCACCCTTGCCGAGAAGAAGAATCTTCATGGCTTCAGCTGTATTGCTTGGCAACCCAGTCCCGGTAGGCGCCGCTTTGCACGCGGGCGGCCCAGTCTGGATGGTCCAGATACCACTGCACCGTCTTGCGGATGCCGGTCTCGAAGGTTTCTGCCGGGCGCCAGCCCAGCTCGCGCTCGATCTTGCGTGCGTCGATGGCGTAGCGGCGGTCGTGGCCGGGGCGGTCCTTCACATAGGTGATGAGGCGCTCGTAGGGGCCGTCCGCCGAGGGTTTGAGTTCGTCGAGCAAGGCGCACACCGTCTTGACGATGTCGATGTTGGCCTTCTCGTTCCAGCCGCCGATGTTGTAGGTTTCGCCCAGTTGGCCGCCTGCCAGCACGGCTCGGATGCCGCTGCAGTGATCGGTGACGTAAAGCCAGTCGCGGATCTGTTGGCCGTCGCCATAGACGGGCAGGGGTTTGCCTGCCAGCGCATTGACGATCAGCAGCGGAATCAGCTTCTCCGGGAAGTGATAGGGCCCGTAGTTGTTCGAGCAGTTGGTGGTGACGACCGGCAGGCCGTAGGTGTGGTGCCAGGCGCGCACGAGGTGGTCGCTGGCCGCCTTGCTGGCCGAATACGGGCTGTTGGGCTCGTAGGCGTTGGTTTCGGCGAAGGGCGGATCCGAGGCTTTCAGCGAGCCATAGACTTCGTCGGTCGACACGTGGTGGAAGCGAAAGCCTTGTTTGGCTTCGCCTTCAAGGCCGCCCCAATAAGTGCGTGCCGCTTCCAGCAGCGTGAACGTGCCCTCGACATTCGTCTTCATGAATGCGCCGGGGCCGTGGATGGAGCGGTCTACATGGCTCTCAGCCGCGAAGTGGACGATGGCGCGGGGGCGGTGCTTGGCCAGCAAGCTGTCGATCAGGCCGCGGTCGCAGATGTCGCCCTTGACGAAGACGTGACGCGCGTCACCGTCCAGCGAGGCCAGGTTCTCGAGGTTGCCAGCGTAGGTCAACGCATCGAGATTGACGACGGGCTCGTCGCTCTCACGCAGCCAGTCCAGCACGAAGTTGCTGCCGATGAAGCCGGCGCCGCCGGTGACGAGGATGGTCATGTTCTGCCGTAGGTGTCTTCGAAGCGGACGATGTCGTCCTCGCCGAGATAGGAGCCTGACTGCACTTCGATGATCTCCAGCGGCACCTTGCCCGGGTTGGCCAGGCGATGCGTCTGACCCAGCGGGATGTAGGTGGACTGGTTCTCGGTCAGCAGGATGGTCTTGTCGCCGTTGACGATCTCGGCCGTGCCGCTCACGACGATCCAGTGCTCCGCGCGATGGTGGTGCATCTGCAGGCTCAGGGAGGCACCCGGCTTGACCATGATGCGCTTGACCTGGAAGCGCTCGCCCGAGTCGATGCTGTCATACCAGCCCCAGGGGCGGTGCACCTTGCGGTGCAGGGCATGCTCGCCGCGTTGCTCGGCCCCGAGGCGGTTGACGATCTGCTTGACCTCCTGGCTGCGCGACCGGTCGCTGACCAGCACGGCATCGGCCGTCTCGACGACGATGATGTCCGTCAGGCCGACGACGCCGACCAAGCGGCTGGTGGCGTGCACCAAGGTGTTCTTGCTGTCGGCGATCAAGGCGTCGCCGACGAAGGCGTTGCCGTCGGCATCCTTCTCGGAGACCTGCCAGACCGCTTCCCAGGCGCCGAGGTCGTTCCAGCCGGCATCCAGCGCGACCATGCGCAAGGGGATGTCCGTCCCGGGGCAGCGCTCCATGACGGCGTAGTCGACCGATTCGCTGGGCACAGCGGCAAACTCGGCCTTGCCGGGGCGCACAAACTTGGCGTCGGTCTTGCGCGCATCCCAGGCAGCGCGCGTGGCAGCGGCGATGTCGGGGCGGAATCGTTCCAGCGCCTTCATCCAGACGCTGGCACGCAGCACGAACATGCCGCTGTTCCAGTAGTAGTCGCCTTCGGCCAGATAGCGCTGGGCGGTCTCCAGGTTGGGCTTCTCGACGAACTGTGCGACCACCAGGCCCGCGGCGTCGCCCGAGGTGCGGATATAGCCGTAGCCTGTTTCGGGCCGGTCTGGCGTGATGCCCAGGATGGCGATGGCACCTTCGGCCGCGATGCGGACCGCGTCCTGCAATGCCGCGGTGAAGGCTGCCGGGTTGGTAACGGTCTGGTCGGCCGGCGTGACGACGAGGACGGGGTCCTTGCCGCCCTCGAGTGCGGCCAATGCGGCCAGCGTCAGCGCCGGTGCAGTGTTGCGGCCCAGCGGTTCCAGCAGCACGCTGCTGGGCTCCTGCCGGGTCTCGCGCAATTGATCCAGTACGAGAAAGCGGTGCTCCTCATTGCCGACGATGCAGGGACCGGCGAGCTCGAACTCGGGCGAGGCCAGCGCGGCCAGGCGGCGCGCGGCGAGCTGGAACAGGCTCTCGTTGCCGGACAGCACGAGGAATTGCTTGGGGTAGCCGCTGCGCGACAGAGGCCAGAGCCGGGTGCCGGAGCCGCCGGCCATGATGACGGGTTGAACGTGGGTCATGCGGGATTGAAACCGTGAGGGTTGAGTCGTTGCCAGCGCCAACTGTCTTGGCACATGCGGGCGAGATCGAGCTTGGCCTCCCAGCCAAGCAACTCGCGCGCCAGGGCCGGGTCGGCCCAGCAGGCTGCGATGTCGCCAGGGCGGCGCGGGACGATTTCGTAGGGCACGCTGCGGCCGCTGGCGGCTTCGTAGGCGCGCACCAGGTCGAGCACGCTGTAGCCCTGGCCGGTGCCGAGATTGACGGTCAACGAGCCGGTATTGGCCAGCAGCCAGCGCAGTGCAGCGACGTGCCCTTCGGCCAGGTCGCTGACATGGATGTAGTCGCGCACGCCAGTGCCGTCGGGCGTTGCGTAGTCATTGCCGAAGACGGCCAGCTTGGTGCGCCGGCCCACCGCCACCTGGGCGACATAGGGCATCAGGTTGTTGGGCGTGCCGCGCGGGTCTTCACCGATGCGGCCGCTCTCGTGGGCGCCGACTGGGTTGAAGTAGCGCAGGCAGGCGGCCTGCCAGGTTGGATCGGCGATGCCGAGGTCGTGCAGGATCTGCTCGCCCATCAGCTTGGTCGCGCCGTAGGGGTTGGTCGACGAGGTCGGTGCGTCCTCGCGCAGGGGCAGTTTGTCCGGAGCGCCGTAGACGGTGGCGCTGGAACTGAACACCATGCGCGTGCAACCGTGGCGCTTCATGGCCTCGCAGGTGTTGACGAGGCCGCCCAGGTTGTTGCGGTAATAGGCCAGCGGCTGGGTGACGGATTCGCCAACTGCCTTGTAGGCAGCGAAATGCACGACGGCGGCCGGCTTGTAGCTGCCGAAGACTTCGTCCATTGCCGCGGCGTCGCAGACGTCGGCACGTTCGAACTCGATGGGGGTGCTGGCCAGTTCCGCCAGCCTTTCCAGCACGACGGGCGAGCTGTTGGAAAAGTTGTCCACGCCGACGACGCGATAGCCCGCCTGCTGGAGAGCCAGCCAAGTGTGCGACGCGATGTAGCCTGTCGCACCCGTGAGCAGGATGGTGGTCATCAGAAGAAGATGGCTTGACCCGTGCAGCCGTAGCTGCTGGCGGTGTACACGTATTGGGCAATGCTGCTGTTGCGGCTGGCACGGTCGTACTGGCAGCCCAGGCTGAGGCCGCGTGTGAACGCCCAGCGCATGCTCAGGTTGTACGTCTTGAAGTCGTCCAGCGCATCGGCAACGGCGGCACCTGCCGTGCTGGTGCGTGTGGCGCGGTTCCGGCTCGCCTTGGCGCTGAGACTGACCTTGCCTGTCACGGCGTAGGTGCCGCCCAGCTGATAGGTGGTGTAGACCCGGTTCAGGTCAGCCGTCTGGACGACACTTTCCTGCCCGGTGTCCCGCGCATATTGCAGGTTCAATTGCAACTTGGCTGTGGGCTGCCAGTTCCAACCGATGGCACCGGTGGTGCCGCTGAAATCGCGTAACCGGTCATCGAGGCTGTTTTTTGACTTGCTGCGGCTGATGCGCGTGTTTAGCGTGCTGCGGCCGCCGGTGCTCCACTTGGTGGTGAAGTCGAAGTCGTCCCGGGTGTAGTCATTAGGTACCGAGACGACGACAACCTGCGCCGTCTGCGGGTCCAAGGCAAGGCCAATGGGATAGTGCGGGTTTTTGCCCTTGGTGCGTCGCCCCACCAGGCCCAGCCTGACATTGCCGCCGGGCGTGGCATAGATGCCGAGGGAGCCCGTGTTCTGCTCGAAGTCGAAACGGTCGTACTCCGAGGCGGTGAAGTCCCGGCGGCGGTGCGTCCAACTGCTTTCCAGCGTATACCGCGTCAGTACGCCAAGGCGGACCAAGGCCTGGTATTCGTCCTCGCGTTCGATGTTCTTCTTGAGGATGGGGTCGACGCCGCTACCGATGTTGAAGTCAGCGAGGGATCGGTCCGATTTGGCGCTCAGCACTCCCGACAGATTACCCACCGTCTGCCAATTGAGCGCACTGCGCAAGGTGTAGGAGCGATTGTTGAGCTCGCTAATCGTTGAATAGCGGTTGCTCTGCAGCGAGCCGTCCACCGTCAGATGCTGACGACCGAGCTTCGTGTCGATGCCGCCCAGAACCCCGGCGCTGGTCACTGTGTCATCGTTGGCGGCGTTTGACTGTCGGTACACATTAGAGACATGAGCAACACCTAACGATGCACCGACATAAAAGGGCGTCGTGTCATCGGTCTGAGCGTGCGCGGACTGGACCGCTGAAAGCGCGGCGATCAGCAGCGCAAGCCGGGTCCAACGGTGGCAATGGCGAGCAGGCTTAATAGGCATGGCGATCAAACACCACCAGCCTCACGGTCCGCAAGATGATCTGCAGATCCAGGGCCAGTGACCAGTTGCGCAGGTATTCCAAATCGTATTCGACGCGTGCCACCATCTTGTCGATGGTGTCGGTCTCGCCACGCAAGCCATTCACCTGGGCCCAGCCGGTGATGCCCGGCTTGACCTTGTGGCGCACCATGTAGGCCTTGATGATCTTGCGGTATTCCTCGTTGTGGGCCACGGCGTGCGGGCGCGGCCCGACGATGCTCATGCGACCCTGCAGCACATTGATGAATTGCGGCAGTTCGTCCAGCGAGGTGCGGCGGATGAAGGCGCCAAAGGGCGTGATGCGCGCGTCGCCCTTAGTGGCCTGTTTGACCACGGGACCATTGTCCTGTGTCCGCATGGAGCGGAACTTGTAGACGATGATCTCCTCGCCATCCAGGCCGTTGCGCTTCTGCCTGAAGATGACAGGGCCTGGTGAGCTGAGCTTCACGCCAATGGCCAGGGCAAGCAGGATGGGCGAGATGAGGATCAGGATCAACGTGGCCAGAACGACGTCGCTGACGCGCTTGATCAGCTGGTTGGTGCCGGTGAAGGGCGTCTCGCAGATGCCGACCACCGGCACGCCCGAGATGTCCTGCAGGCGGCCCTGGATGATGCTGATGCCGAACACGTCGGGCACGAAGAACAGCGAGGCCGTCGTGCCCTGCACCTGTTCCAGCAACTCGACGATGCGAGGCTGCGACCCCAGGGGCAGGGTGATGTAGACCTCGCGCACGCCCTTGTCGCGCACGAACTCGCTGAGCTGGGGCAGGGTGCCCAGAATGGAGGCGCCGGCTTCCGGGTGCAGGCGCTCAGGCGCACGGTCGTCGAAATAGCCCAGGCAGACGACGCCCTGAGAGTCGCGCAGCGCTCGCGCCACCTTGTGGCCAAGCACGCCCGCGCCGACGACGACCGCCGTACGGCGCGCGCCCGGGTCGCGTGCCCGCCATTGCTGGATGCGCCGGCCCGTCTCGATGGCGGCGATCTGGACGGCAGGTGTGATGACGGCCCACCACAGCAGCACCTCGTCCTCGAAATAGTGCAGGCTGTTGGTGGCGTAGCCGCACAGCAGCAGGATGCCCAGCAGCACCAGCCAGGAGGACAGCACGTCCACAAGGGCGCTGGCCGGGTGGTCGCTGAAGCGGTTGCGACCCGGGAAGGTGAGGGCGAAGACGAGCAGGCACAGCGTCAGGGTGGGGCGCAGCACCGGCTCGTCGAAGTGACCGTTCACGACAAGAAAGGTCAGAACGATGATGCCGGGCTCCAGGAAAGCGGCGATCAGGGATTCGACCGACTGCGGTGCGCTGTAGAACGTCCTCTTGTAGCTGCGGTCCTCAAACATCTTGGTGGGTTTGGTAGTCCTCGGGTCAGGGTGTACCCGAGGCTGAAAAAGGATCAGGGATTCTCTACCAACAAATTTGACGGCCGAACCGTCGGCGTCCCCTGTTCATGGTCCGCTGCCTACAATCTTGTATATGTCTGCTTCCTGGCCCCTGCCGCCCCTGCCTCCGCTGCCGTCCATCACGCCCTTGCTGATGCCGGCCCTGCAGGATCGCCTTGTTTTGCTGATCAACCATGTCGTGTCGCGGGAGCCCATCGCGGCGCAACGCCTGCGGCCGCTGGCTGGGCGTGGGCTCGTCGTCCACCTGGCAGGCTGGCCTAGCCTGCTGCCGGCGGCGCCTGATTTGATACTCGGTGTCACACCAGCGGGTCTTTTTGAACGCCTGGACGCCGCCCCGGCAGGCGCCGGCGGCCTGCGCATCGAGATCGATGCATCCAACCCCGCCAAGCTGGCTCTGGGTGCATTCACGGGAGAGGCGCCCACCGTCAGCGTGCAGGGCGATGCCGCTTTCGCTGGCGAGATGCACTGGTTGATGGACAACCTGCGCTGGGACATCGAGGACGATCTGGCCGGCATCGTCGGGCCGCTGCCCGCCCGCCAGCTCGCCCAGTTCGGCCGCACCTTGCGGCGCACGTTGTCGGGCATGGCCGCGCGTTTTGCGACGACGACGTCCGGTAGCGGCGCATGAGGTTTGTCTCGCGGCTGCTGGTCATTCTGTGGACGGTCTGGCGCTTCGGTCTCGATGATCTGGCCTTGTCTGGCCTGCGTCGCAAGCGCTTCAGGCTGCTGCGTCGCCTGACCCGGCTGGGCCGGCGCTGGCAGCAGCCGCGCGGCGTGCGCCTGCGGCTGGCGCTGGAGCACCTCGGCCCCATCTTCGTCAAGTTCGGCCAGGTGCTGTCGACACGGCGCGACCTGCTGCCGCTCGATGTCGCGCTGGAACTGGCCAAGCTGCAGGACCGCGTGCCGCCCTTCCCGGCGGCGCTGTCGCGTGAAATCGTCGAGCGCGCCTTCGGCCGGCCGCTGGAGGAACTGTTCGCCACCTTCGACGCCGAGCCAGTGGCCAGCGCCAGCATCGCCCAAGTGCATTTCGCGACGCTGAAGGACGGCCGCGAGGTCGCCGTCAAGGTGCTGCGCCCCGGCATGCTGGACATCATCGACGACGACCTGTCGCTGATGCGCCAGCTGGCCGTCTGGATCGAGCGCTTCTCCGCCGATGGCCGGCGCCTGAAACCGCGCGAGGTGGTTGCCGAGTTCGACACCTATCTGCACGACGAGCTGGACTTGGTGCGCGAGGCCGCCAATGCCGCCCAGCTGCGCCGCAACATGGCCGAGCTGGATCTGATCATGGTGCCCGAGATGCACTGGGACCTGTGCAGCTCCGAGGTCATCGTCATGGAGCGCATGAAGGGCGTGCCGATCTCGCACCACCCGGCGCTGGAGGCGGCCGGCATCGACATCCCCAAGCTGGCCCGCGACGGCGTGACCATCTTCTTCACCCAGGTGTTCCGCGACGGCTTCTTTCACGCCGACATGCACCCGGGCAACATCCAGGTGAGCCTGGCGCCCGAGACCTTCGGCCGCTACGTCGCGCTGGACTTCGGCATCATGGGCACGTTGACCGAGGTGGACAAGGACTACCTCGCCCAGAACTTCATCGCCTTCTTCCAGCGCGACTACAAGCGCGTGGCCGAGCTGCACATCGCCTCGGGTTGGGTGCCGCCCGAGACCCGCGTCGATGCGCTCGAAAGCGCGGTCCGGGCGGTTTGCGAGCCTCATTTCGACCGGCCGCTGAAGGACATTTCGTTGGGCCAGGTGCTGATGCGGCTGTTCCAGACCTCGCGCCGCTTCAACGTCGAGATCCAGCCCCAGCTGGTGTTGCTGCAGAAGACGCTGTTGAACGTTGAGGGCCTGGGCCGCCAGCTCGATCCCGAACTCGACCTCTGGGCCACGGCCAAGCCCTTCCTGGAGCGCTGGATGAACGAGCAGGTCGGCTGGCCGGCGTTCAACAAGCAGTTGATGAAGGAGGCGCCGCGCTTCGCACAGCTCATCCCCGAGCTGCCGCGCCTGCTGCACGACGCCCTCAAGAGCCAGGCCCGGCGTGCCGACGACGCCGAGACCCGCGCTCTCGTGCGCGAGCTGCGGCGCACCAACCGGCTGCTTTCCGGTTTGCTCTGGGGCGCCGCGGGCTTTGCCATCGGCGTCGCCGTGGCCTGGCTGACCGTGCGCTTTCTGGACATCAGCCCCTAGCAAGGCTCGCCAGCCGCGCCCTCATAATCCGCGCCAAATTTTTCGGCCCTTATTGCGCTCATGAACACCACGCTCATCGTTTTCGTCGTGCTCTACCTGCTCGGCACGCTGGGCATCGGTGTCTGGGCCGGCACCCGGATCAAGAACACCAGCGACTTCGCCGTCGCCGGGCGCAGCCTGCCGCTGATCATGGTCGTCACGACGACCTTCGCAACCTGGTTCGGTGCCGAAACCGTCATGGGCCTGCCCGCCAAGTTTGTGCAGGGTGGCCTGGGCGCCGTCGTCGAAGACCCGTTCGGTGCCGGTTTCTGCCTGGTGCTGGTGGGCGCCTTCTTCGCCGCGCGGCTGTACCGGATGAACCTGCTGACCATCGGCGACTTCTACCGCCAGCGCTTCGGCAAGGGCGTCGAGGTGTTCTGCTCGCTGGCCATCATCCTCAGCTACCTCGGCTGGGTGGCGGCCCAGGTCACGGCCCTGGGGCTGGTGTTCAACATCCTGACCGACGGCGCCATGAGCCCGCAGACCGGCATGGTCGTCGGCCTGCTGGCGGTGCTGGTCTACGTCGTCATCGGCGGCTTCCTGGCCGTGGCCTGGACGGACTTCATCCAGATGATCGTGCTGGTCATTGGCCTGAGTGTCATCGCGGTGTTTGCCTCGGACCTGGCCGGCGGCGCAGACAAGGTGCTGGCCCTGGCCAAGAGCCGCGACCTGGGCCGCTTCCTGCCCAACCCGACCTTCACCGAGATGGCCATGTTCCTCGGCTCGGGCCTGACCATGATGCTGGGCTCCATCCCGCAGCAGGACGTGTTCCAGCGCGTCATGTCCGCCAAGGACGCCAAGACGGCACAGCGCGGCGCCATGATCGGCGGCTTCAGCTACATCGCCTTTGCCTTCGTGCCCATGTTCATCGTGCTGGCCGCCGTGGCCGTCATGGGCGACAAGGCGCTGGAGCTGGCCCAGAACGACTACCAGCGCGTGCTGCCCAGCTTCGTCATGGGCCACATGCCGCTGTTCATGCAGATCCTGTTCTTCGGTGCGCTGTTGTCGGCCATCAAGAGCACCTCGTCAGCCACGCTGCTGGCGCCGACGACCAGCTTTGTCGAGAACATCCTGAAGCAGATCCGCCCCGGCATGAGCGACAAGCAGTCTCTCGTGGCGATGCGCGTCACGCTCGTCATCTTCGCCTTCGCCGTGCTGGCCTACGCCATCGCGCTGCAGGGCACGTCCATCTACGACCTCGTCAGCGCCGCCTACCAGGTCACCCTGGTCGCCGCCTTCGTGCCGCTGGTCTTTGGTCTGTACTGGAGCCGCTCGACCACCCAGGGCGCCGTGTTCTCGATCTTTGCCGGCATCGCCGTCTGGGTGGCCTTTTTCCCGCAGGTGACGACCTGGGGCGAGCTCTTCCCGGGGCAACTGGCCGGCCTGCTGGCGGCGCTGGCGGGCATGGTGGTCGGCTCGCTGATGCCCCAGGTGCTGACCGACCGTCGCGAGCACGTCAGCCACCATCTCCAGCCTCATCCCTGAGCGTGTCCCTTAAAATGTCGGGCTTTGCGTCTCTTCGAGCCCGACCATGCCAATCTACGCCTATCGCTGCAGCGCCTGTGGCCACGCCAAGGATGTGCTGCAAAAGCTGTCCGACGCGCCGCTGACCACCTGCCCCGCCTGCGCGGCGCAGAGCTTTTCCAAGCAGGTCACCGCAGCTGGTTTCCAGCTGAAGGGCTCGGGTTGGTATGCAACCGACTTCAAGGGTGGCTCGACCGCCGCCCCCGCGGCCCCGGCCGCCAGCGATGCTGCCAAGCCCGAAGCCGCCAAGGCTGAAGCATCCGCATCGCCGTCTTCCTCCACCTCCTGCGGCGGCTCCTGCGCCTGCCACTGACCGAAAAGCTTCGTGGGCGCTTCCTTACGCAAATACCTCGTTGCCGGCCTGCTGGTCTGGCTGCCGCTGGCCATCACCATCTGGGTGCTGGCCCAGGTTCTGGACGTCGTCAACGGCGTCTTCGGGTCCATGCTGGCCGCGCTGGCCCTGATCATGCCGGCCTCGCTGCGCGAGGCCATCCTGGAGCTGCGCCATGTGCCCGGCCTGGGGCTGGTGATCCTGGTCGGTGGCCTGTTGGCCACCGGCGTCCTCGTTGCCAACATCTTCGGCCAATGGCTGCTGACGCAATGGGACCGGCTGATGTCCCACATCCCCATCGTCAAGAGCATCTACAGCTCGGTCAAGCAGGTGTCGGACACGCTGTTCTCCAGCAGCGGCAACGCCTTTCGCGAAGCCGTCCTCGTGCAGTACCCGCGTGCCGGTAGCTGGACCATCGCCTTCGTGACCGGCACGCCCAGCGGCGAGGTGGCCTGCCATCTGGAGGACGAGCACGTCAGCATCTACGTGCCAACCACGCCCAACCCGACCTCGGGCTTCTTCCTCATCGTGCCCAGGTCGGACGTGAAGCCCCTGCACATGACGGTGGACGAGGCGCTGAAATACATCATCTCCATGGGCACCGTGGCGCCGCTGCCCCATCCCGTGGACCTCGGCGCCATCGCCGACGAGGCGGCGCGAAACCAGCCGGGTTGAACGCCCCGGCAGGCGTTCAATCCTGAGAGCCGAGCGAGCTCGCCAGCGCCCCAAGAACACCCCCTGAAAAGAATTCGGAGAAATCCCATGCGTACCTGCTATGCCGGCCAAGTCAGCGAAAAGCTGCTCGACCAGACCGTGACCCTGATGGGCTGGGCCCATCGCCGCCGTGACCATGGCGGCGTCATCTTCATCGACCTGCGCGACCGTGAAGGCCTGGTCCAGATCGTCTGCGACCCCGACCGCGCCGACAGCTTCAAGATTGCCGAGGACGTCCGCAGCGAGTTCTGCCTCAAGATCGTCGGCAAGGTGCGCGCCCGCCCGGCCGGCACCGAGAACGCCAACCTCGTCAGCGGCAAGATCGAAGTGCTCTGCCACGAGATCGAGGTGCTGAACCCGTCGGTGCCCATCCCCTTCCAGATCGACGAGGACAACCTCAGCGAGACGACCCGCCTCACGCACCGCGTGCTGGACCTGCGCCGCCCCTACATGCAGAACAACCTGATGCTGCGCTACCGCGTCGCGATGGAAGTCCGCAAGTTCCTGGACGAGCACGGCTTCGTCGACATCGAGACGCCGATGCTGACCAAGAGCACCCCGGAAGGTGCGCGCGATTACCTCGTGCCCAGCCGCGTGCATGACGGCCACTTCTTCGCGCTGCCGCAGTCGCCGCAGCTGTTCAAGCAGCTGCTGATGGTGTCGGGGTTCGACCGCTACTACCAGATCACCAAGTGCTTCCGTGACGAGGACCTGCGCGCCGACCGCCAGCCCGAGTTCACGCAGATCGATATCGAGACCTCCTTCCTGACCGAGGAAGAGATCCGCTCGATGTTCGAGGGCATGATCCGCCACGTCTTCCGCAAGAACCTCAACGTCGAGCTGGGTGACTACCCGGTCATGAAGTACGCGGAAGCCATGCACCGCTTCGGCTCCGACAAGCCCGACCTGCGCGTCAAGCTCGAGTTCACCGAGCTGACCGACGCCATGACGACGGTGGACTTCAAGGTGTTCAGCGGCCCGGCCACCACGCCGGGCGGCCGCGTCGTCGCGCTGCGCGTGCCCAAGGGCGCGTCCATGAGCCGCGGCGAGATCGACGCCTACACCGAGTTCGTCAAGATCTACGGCGCCAAGGGCCTGGCCTGGGTCAAGGTCAACGAAGTGGCCAAGGGCCGCGAAGGCCTGCAGTCGCCCATCGTCAAGAACCTGCACGACGAAGCCGTCGCCGAGATCCTGAAGCGCACCGGCGCCCAGGACGGCGACCTGCTGTTCTTCGGTGCGGACAAGGCCAAGGTCGTCAACGACGCCATCGGCGCGCTGCGCCTGAAGGTCGGCCACAGCGAGTTCGGCAAGGCCAATGGCCTGTTCAACGACGTCTGGGCGCCGCTGTGGGTCGTCGACTTCCCGATGTTCGAGCACGATGAGGAGAACAACCGCTGGGCGGCCGTTCACCACCCGTTCACGGCACCCAAGGACGGCCACGAGGACCTGATGACGTCGGACCCGGGCAAGTGCATCGCCAAGGCCTACGACATGGTGCTCAACGGCTGGGAGCTGGGCGGCGGCTCGGTGCGTATCCACCGTGCCGAGGTGCAGGCCAAGGTCTTCGAGGCGCTCAACATCAGCGCGGAAGACCAGCGCATCAAGTTCGGTTTCCTGCTGGACGCGCTGCAGTACGGTGCGCCCCCGCACGGCGGCCTGGCTTTCGGCCTGGACCGCATCGTCACGATGATGACCAAGGCCGAGTCCATCCGCGACGTCATCGCCTTCCCCAAGACCCAGCGCGCCCAGTGCCTGCTGACCGGCGCGCCGTCGCTGGTGGACGAAAAGCAGCTGCGCGAGCTGCACATCCGCCTGCGCAATTCGGCGGCTGCGGCGCAGTAAGCTGAGCAAGCGAATGAACGGGGCCTGCGGGCCCCGTTTTTGTTTGTGGGTTGGCTATGCGACTGTCCTGATCGCTCGTATACATCGCGCCGGGAATCCGCCCCGGCGGGCGGGTAACTTTTCTCTGTCGCGCCAGAGAAGAAGTCACCAAAAGAGAGGCGCTGAACCGCACACGAGCACCAAGTGCCGAGGGCAGGGTTCAAAGCGACAGATGCGTTACGCCCAGACGCGATCCGCTGCGCTCTCGCCGCTGTCCCTGTGAAGAGGGCCATCCATCGCCCCTTCACGCCGCTTAACGTCGGCTGCACGCCGAACTCACCAGGGAATACCGCGTCGCCCGAGCGACGCTGCCTTTGGTTTTCTGGTGAGCTCGGCGTGCAGCCGCGCGTTAAGCGGCCAGGCGGTGCGATGGATGGTGCTGGTGACAGAGACAGCAGCGAGAGCGCAGCGGGTCGCTTCGTCCTGTGGTCCCAGAGGAAGTTTTCGCGCGCCGCTCCTCGCGGCGTCGCGATGGTGTGCGGTTCAGCGCCTCTTCTTTGGTGACTTTCTTCTGGCGCCCCGCAGAAGAAAGTTACCCGGCCGCCGGGACGGACTCCCGGCAATGCAGCGAGTCAAAAGGACAACCGAAAAAACACCCCACCCCTGTCCCCACTTCAAAGCTCAAGCCCCACCTCACACCCAGTGCAGACTCCCGCGTTCGTCCTTCCAGGTGTCCCGCATGAATGTCCGCCCCCTCCTCGCCGCCGGCGTTGTCGCTCTTCTCGCCGGCTGCGGCAAATCGTCCACCACGCTGGGCGATGGCGGCTCCGTCATCAGCGGCTCGGCCGGGCCGGCCGGTGCGCACAAGGCCAGCCGCGAGCTGGTCAAGTGCGATGCACCGGTGGCGACGCTGGCCCTGGTCGAGAACCCCAACGGCTATGCCTACTCCAGCAGCTACCAGCTGCCGTCCAGTCCCGTGCCCCTGGTGCGCCTGCTGGCCCAGCAGAGCGGCTGCTTCCGGGTTGTCGACCGCGCCGCCGGCCTCAAGGCGACCGTGCGCGAGCAGGAACTCAAGGAAGCCGGCATCCTGCGCCAGCAGGGCAACACGGTGAGCAAGGGCAAGGGCTATGAGGCCCAGTACAGCCTGACACCCAGCCTCACCTTCAGCGAGCAGGACGCGGGCCGCCAGATCGGCGGCATCCTGCAGGCCATTCCCTATCTGAACAAGCTCGTCGGCGCGGCCGAGCAGGTCAAGCTCAAGCAGGCCCAGGCAGCCCTGCTGCTGACCGATAACGAGACCACCGAGCAGGTCGCTGCGTCCACCGGTTCGGTCGAGGTGGCCGACCTGGGCGTCGGCGGCGCCGTGCTGGGCAAGCTCGGTGGCGCGGCCGGCGCGGGCTGGAGCAATTCCAACGAAGGCAAGGTCATTGCCGCGGCCTTCCTGGACGCCCACAACCAGCTCGTCGCCCAGGTGCGCGAGCTGCAGGCCAAGGAGCTGCCGCCCGAGGTGGCGCGGCGCAAGAAGACCTGATTCTTCATGGCCTGGCCGGCGCTATGCTGGCCGCATGCCCCCGGCCAAGCCCTTCAAGATCCCCGAGTCCGTCCTCGTCGTCATCCACACGCCGGACCTGCAGGTCCTGCTCATCGAGCGCGCTGACCATCCCGGCTACTGGCAGAGCGTCACGGGCTCCAAGGACACTCCCGACGAGGCGCTCGCGGAGACCGCACGCCGAGAGGTGCTGGAGGAAACGGGCTTCGACATCGCCGCATTGGGCGGTGAGCTGCGCGACTGGCATCTCGCCAATGTTTACGAGATTTACCCTCACTGGCGCCATCGCTACGCCCCGGGCGTCACGCGCAATACCGAACACGTCTTCGGCCTACAACTGCCTGAGGCGTTGACGCCGGTACTGGCTCCGCGCGAGCATCTATCGTGGCTCTGGCTGCCCTGGCATGAGGCGGCCGACCGCTGCTTCTCACCATCCAACGCCGAAGCCGTGCTGCAACTGCCCCGCTTCAGCGCCGCAATCTTATGAAGCCCCCACGCTCACTCCGTTCGCTGCCCCCCGAGGGGGCGCTCAGCGGCTTCGGGCGGCCGCACGCCGCTGAGATGCCATGAGATCCGTCGCCCGCCCCACCCCTCACCCGCCCGGCGAAGTGCTGCGCGTGGCCACCTACAACATCCACAAGGGCGTGCGCGGCCTCGGGCCGGCCAAACGCCTGGAGATCCACAACCTGCAGATGGGTGTGGAGGCCATGGACGCCGACCTCGTCTGCCTGCAGGAGGTGCGTCTCTTCCATCACCGCGAAGCCGCTTACTTCGACCGCACCTGGTTCGGTTGGCCCGAGAAGGGCCAGGCCGAGTTCCTTGCGCCCGAAGGCTATGAGGTGGCCTACCGCACCAACGCGACGACCAAGTTCGGCGAGCATGGCAACGCGCTGCTGTCGCGCTGGCCCATGGGCGACATCGGCCACCACGACGTGTCGGACCACTCCCTGGAGCAACGCGGCCTGCTGCATGTGCCGGTGCATTGGCATGGCACGGTCGTGCACGTCGTCGTCGCGCATTTCGGGTTGATTCATTCCAGCCGCATGCGCCAGGTTGACCGCCTCGCCAGCTTTGTGCGCGACAACGTGCCGGAGGGCGCGCCGTTCCTTGTTGCCGGCGACTACAACGACTGGGGTGAGCGTCTGGACACGCCCATGCGTGCCCACGGCCTGCGTCGCGCGACGGCACCGCACGGGCGGACTCGGGCCCCCACCTTTCCATCGCGCCTGCCCGTGTTCGCGCTGGACCGCGTCTACATGCGTGGCCTGCGCTGCACCGGCGTTCAGGTGCCGCGCGGCCCGAGCTGGTCGCGCATGTCAGACCACCTGCCGCTGATTGTGGAGCTGGCCCTCGAATGAGGCGCCTGGGGTCTAGGCGGCGCCGACGCCACCAGGCCGCCGACCCCGGCTTCGTTGGCGGCAATGAGGTCGAACTGCTGCGCGGCGGCGAGCAGCTTTTCCCGCGCATGCATGCAGCCATCCACGGCGCGAGCCGCGAGGTCTGGCTGGCGACCTATATCTTTCATCACGACGCCACCTCGCTGGCCCTGGCCGATGCCTTGATTGCGGCGGATCAGCGTGGCGTGCGCGTGCGCCTCGTCGTCGATGGCTTCGGCAGCAACGCCAGCATCAGGACGCTGCGCGAGCGCTTTGCCGGCAGCGGCGTGGCCCTGGCGGTGTTCCGGCCCATGGATCGCTGGTGGCGCTGGTTCCAGCCGGGCCAGTTGCGCCGCCTGCACCAGAAGCTTTGCGTTGTCGATGGCGAGCAGGCCTTCGTCGGCGGCATCAACGTCATCGATGATCGCCTGGACATGCACCATGGCGTCACCGAGCTGCCGCGGCTGGACTTCGCCGTGCAGGTGAGTGGCGGCCTCGTTGACCTGGTCGCGCAGAGCGTGCGTTCGATCTGGTCACGCGCCTGGCTGGGCCGGGAGTTCGACGATGCGCTTATCGACTACGTGCCGTTGCGGCGCCGTTTCGGCCTCTGGGTGACTCAGCTCTGGCGTGGGCCGCAGCGGCTGGGCGAGCCGGTGTCGCATCTGCAACCGGTCCGCGCCGCCTTCGTGCTGCGCGACAACCTGCGCCGGCGCCGCACCATCGAGCATGCCTATGCCGATGCCATCACCGACGCCCGCGAGAGCGTCGACGTGGTCTGCCCTTATTTCTATCCCGGTCAACGCATTCGCCATGCCCTGCGCCGCGCCGCCGACCGCGGCGTGTGCGTGCGCCTGCTCCTGCAAGGCAAGCTGGATTACCGGATCGCGGGCTGGGCTGCCGAAGCGCTGTATGCGGACCTGCTCGGCCATGGCGTCGAGATCTACGAGTACACGCCAGCCTTCCTGCATGCCAAGGTCGCCGTCGTCGACGGCCAGTGGGCCACGGTCGGCAGCTCCAACATCGACCCGCTGTCACTGCTGGTCAACCTGGAGGCCAACGTCGTCGTGCAGGACGCCGGCTTCGCGGTTCAACTCGCCAGCGAGATCGAGGCCGCCATCGCGGTCTCGCAGCGCGTCGGCGAGCGTGCCGGTACCGGCCTGCGCGCCTTGCTGCACAAGGCCGTCGTCGTGTGGTTTGCCTACGTGTTCCTGCGCGTCGCAGGCGCGGCGGGGCGCTACTGAGCGAAACCCGGCGCGTGCTCGGCCTTGAGCGCTCCGGCCTGCACCAATGCGGCCGCGCGCTCGATGTCCGGCGCAAGGTAGTGATCGGCCGGGCTGCTGGCGCAGTCGGCGCGCAGCCGCGTGTGCAGGGCCTCCACCGGCGCCGAACTCTGCAGCGGACGCAGGAAGTCGATGCCCTGGGCCGCCGCCAGCAGCTCAATGGCAACGATGTGGGCCGTGTTGTCGATCATGGCGTGCAGGCGGCGCGCGGCAAAGGTGGCCATCGACACGTGATCCTCCTGGTTGGCGCTGGTCGGCAGGCTGTCCACGCTGGCCGGGTGGGCCAGGCTCTTGTTCTCGCTGGCCAGGGCCGCGGCCGTCACGTGGGCGATCATGAAGCCGCTGTGCAGGCCGGCGTCGGCCGTCAGGAAGGGCGGCAGGCGCGAGATGGCCGGGTCGATCAGCATGGCGATGCGGCGCTCGGCGATGGCGCCCACCTCGGCGATGGCCAGGGCCAGGTTGTCGGCCGCGAAGGCCACCGGCTCGGCGTGGAAGTTGCCGCCCGAGATCATCACGTCGTCGAACACCAGCGGGTTGTCGGTGACGGCATTGGCCTCGCGCACCAGCACCTGGGCAGCATGGCGGGCCTGGTCCAGGCAGGCGCCCATGACCTGGGGCTGGCAGCGCAGGCAATACGGGTCCTGCACGCGCTCGTCGCCCTCGCGGTGCGACGCGCGAATGGCGCTGCCGGCGAGCAGCTCGCGATAGACGCCGGCCACCTCGATCTGGCCGGGTTGGCCGCGCACCTCGTGGATGCGGGCGTCGAAGGGGCCGTCACTGCCGCGGGCTGCATCCAGCGTCATCGCGCCGCTGGCCAGGGCCGTGGCGAACAGGCCCTCGAAGCGCAGCAGCGCGTGCAGGGCCAGGGCCGCGCTGGCCTGCGTGCCGTTGATGAGGGCCAGGCCCTCCTTGGCGGCCAACGTCAGTGGTCGCAGCTCCAGGCGGGCCAGTTCGTCGCGCGCCGGAATGCGTTTGCCGGCCACCAGCGCCTCGCCTTCTCCCATCAGCGCGAGTGTGAGGTGAGCCAGCGGCGCCAGGTCTCCACTGGCGCCCACCGATCCCTGGCAGGGCACATAGGGGACGAAGCCGGCGCTGAGCGCATCCAGCAGGGCTTGCACGACCTCGCGGCGCACGCCCGAGAAGCCCCGCGCCAGGCTGCCCGCCTTGGTGGCCAGCATCAGGCGCACGACCTCGGGCGACATCGGCGCGCCGACGCCCACCGCGTGGCTGCGGATCAGGTTGAGCTGCAGTGCCGCGAGCTGGTCCTTGGCAATGCGCGTGCTCGCCAGCTTGCCGAATCCTGTGTTGACGCCATAGACGGGCGCATCGCCCGCGGCGGCGGCAGCGACCAGGGCGGCGCTCTTGTCGACGGCACGCCAGTCGTCGAGCTGCAGCGCAGCGCGGCCGGCGGCGATGTCGGCGAGTTGATCGAGCGTCAGTTGTCCGGGGATGAGTTTCATAGAAGACTTCACAGGGAAGGCAGGTTCAGTTCGTTCTTCTTCGCGCAGTCGACGGCGGTGTCGTAGCCCGCGTCGGCGTGGCGCATGACGCCGGTGGCCGGGTCGTTCCACAGCACGCGCGAAATGCGCTTCGCGGCCGCGTCGGTGCCATCGCAGACGATGACGACGCCGGAATGCTGCGAGTAGCCCATGCCCACGCCGCCACCGTGGTGCAGCGACACCCAGGTGGCGCCGCCAGCCGTGTTCAGCAGTGCGTTCAGCAACGGCCAGTCGGATACGGCGTCCGAGCCGTCCTTCATGCCTTCGGTCTCGCGGTTGGGGCTGGCGACGGAGCCGCTGTCCAGGTGGTCGCGGCCGATGACGATGGGCGCCTTCAGCTCGCCGCTCTTGACCATCTCGTTGAAGGCCAGGCCCGCGAGGTGGCGCTCGCCCAGCCCCAACCAGCAGATGCGCGCGGGCAGACCCTGGAAGGCGATGCGCTCGGCGGCCATGTCCAGCCAGCGGTGCAGGGCTTCATGCTGGGGAAACAACTCCTTCAGCTTGGCGTCGGTCTTGCGAATGTCCTCGGGGTCGCCCGACAGCGCCACCCAGCGGAACGGGCCTTTGCCCTCGCAGAACAGCGGGCGCACATAGGCGGGCACGAAGCCGGGGAAGTCGAAGGCGTTGGCCACGCCCTGGTCCAGCGCGACCTGGCGGATGTTGTTGCCGTAGTCCACCGTCGGGATGCCCAGTTGCTGGAAGGCCAGCATGCCCTTCACATGGTCGGCGCAGCTCTTGGCGGCAGCGGTCTTCAGTTCGGCGTGCTGTGCCGGATCGGCTGCGGCGGCCTTCCACTGCTCGACGCTCCAGCCGGCCGGCAGATAGCCGTGGATGAGGTCGTGCGCCGAGGTCTGGTCGGTGACCAGATCGGGCCTGACGGCCGTGCCCTGCTTGCAGCGCTCGGCAAGCTGCGGGATCAGCCGCGCCGCGTTGCCCAGCAGCGCGATGGACTTGGCCTCGCCGGCGGCCGTGTACTTGGCGATGCGGTCCAGCGCGTCGTCCAGATCGAAGGCCTGCTCGTCGACATAACGGGTCTTCAGGCGGAAGTCGATGCGCGACTGCTGGCATTCGATGTTCAGCGAGCAAAAGCCCGCGAAGGTGGCGGCCAGCGGCTGGGCGCCGCCCATGCCGCCCAGGCCCGCGGTCAGCACCCAGCGGCCCTTGGCCACGCCGCCGTAATGCTGGCGCGCGGCCTCGGCGAAGGTCTCGTAGGTGCCCTGCACGATGCCCTGGCTGCCGATGTAGATCCAGCTGCCAGCCGTCATCTGGCCGTACATCATCAGGCCCTTGCGATCCAGCTCGTGGAAGTGCTCCCACGTGGCCCAGGCCGGTACGAGGTTGGAGTTGGCCAGCAGCACCCGCGGCGCGTCCGGGTGGGTGCGGAACACGCCGACCGGCTTGCCGGACTGGATCAGCAGCGTCTCGTCGTCGTTGAGTTCGCGCAGCGACTTGCAGATCGCGTCGAACGCCTCCCAGTTGCGCGCCGCCTTGCCGATGCCGCCGTAGACCACCAGCGCGTCCGGGTTCTCGGCCACGGCGGGGTCGAGGTTGTTCTGCAGCATGCGGTAGGCAGCCTCGGTCAGCCAGCTCTTGCAGCTGAGCTGGGTGCCGGTGGGCGCTTTGACAGGGCGGGGCAGGGCTGGCATCGGGTACTCCTGAAAGTGCCGCGAACTCTAGTTGTCTATACAAGTCAAGTCAACTAGGATGGCGCCCATGCCCAGAAGCCCGGCCAGCCCCGAACCCCAGTACCTCAAGGTCAAGAACCATCTGCGCGAAGGCATCGCCAGCAGCCACTGGGTGGCCGGCGATCTGCTGCCCAGCGAAGGCGCTCTTGTCGCCCAGTTCGAAGTCAGCCGCATGACGGTGAACCGGGCGTTGCGCGAGCTGGTGCAGGAAGGGCTGATCGAGCGCGTCCAGGGCGTGGGCAGCTTCGTCGCCCAGCTGCATCGCATCTCGTCGACGCTGAACGTGCGTGACGTGCATGAGGAGATCCTCGAGCGCGGCGGCATGCACGAAGCGCGCGTGCATGCGCTGTTGAAGGGCAAGGCGACGCCGCAGCAGGCGGCCGAGCTCGGCCTCAAGCGTGGTGCGCCCGTCTTCCTCAGCCTCATCGTGCACCTGGAGAACGGCGTGGCCATCCAGTGCGAGGAGCGTGCCGTCAACCCGGCCAGTGCGCCCGACTATCTTTCACAGGATTTCACGCGCATCACGCCGACGCATTACCTGCTGGAGGTGGCGCCGCTGTCCGAAGCGCGCTACATGATCGAGGCGGCCCTGCCCGGAGAGGTCGAAGCCAAGCTGCTCGGCATCAACCGCCGCGCCCCCTGCCTGGTCGTCAAACGCATCACCTACAGCCGTGGTGTTGCCGTAACCAGCGTGAAACTGACCCACCCCGGAGCACGTTACCAATTGCAAGGGAGCTTCGCGGCATGAGCTGCGCCGCACAGAGCTGCGGAAAATGCTCCACTCCCGTGAAGCGGGCTTGAGCGCAAGGAAAAGAACATGAGTTGGAGCAGGGTCAGCGCGGCCGACGTGCAGCCGCAGGCCTGGAAAAACACGGGCGGCACCACGCGCGAGCTGCTCGCCTGGCCGCACGCCCATGACTGGGCAGTCCGCGTCAGCGTGGCGCGCGTCGAGCGTGACGGGCCGTTCTCGGCCTTCCCCGGCGTGCACCGCTGGCTGGCCGTCATCGGCGGCGCGGGCCTGCGCCTGTTCGACTGGCCGCAGAGCATCGGCGACGAGCCGCTGCGTTTCGACGGTGGCCTCGCCCCCGAGGCCGAGCTCATCAAGGGTGAGACCGATGTCTTCAACGTGATGGAGAGGCGCGGCAACCTGGAGGTCGAGTCGGCCCACCATGTGCTGTTGCCCAAGACGCCTTGGGTGGGCCTGTTCACCGTCAACGGCGGCCTGCTCGAGCATGGCCACCGCGCGATGCCGATGGCGCCATTGACGCTGGCCTGGTGTGAGGACCCGGTGGCGCAGAGCTGCGTTTTCACGGGCGAGGGCAATGCCTGGTGGTTGACCTGGGGCCCCGATACATGAAGCTATGGCGCGGCGGGGTTCTTGCGACGCTGGCCGGCGAGCATGGCTGGGGCCTGATCGACGACGGCGCTCTGTTGGTCGAGGACGGCCTGCTGCGCTGGGTCGGCCCGAGCGCCGAGGCTCCTGCGGCCGAGCAGACCATCGAACTGCATGGTGCCCTTGTCACGCCGGGGCTGGTGGACTGCCACACCCATCTCGTCTACGGCGGCAGCCGCGCCAACGAGTTCGAGCAGCGGCTGCATGGCGCGAGCTATGCCGACATCGCCAAGGCTGGTGGCGGCATCCGCTCCACGGTCGCGGCGACACGTGCGGCGAGCGAGGCCGAGCTGTTGGCCGCCGCCCGCAAGCGCGCCCAGGCCCTCATCCGCGAGGGCGTCACAACGCTGGAGGTCAAGTCCGGCTATGGGCTGGACGCCGCCACCGAGGCGCGCATGCTGCGCGTCGCGCGCCAGCTCCAGGGCCTGGGCATCGACGTGCGCACGACCTATCTCGCCGCCCATGCCCTGCCGCCCGAGTTCGCCGATGCCGACGACTACATCGCCGCTGCCTGCCTGTGGCTGCCCGACCTGTATGAGGCCGGCCTCGTCGATGCGGTCGACGCCTTCTGCGAGCACATCGCCTTCAGCCCGGCCCAGGTCGCGCGCGTGTTCGACGCAGCGCAGCGGCTGAACCTGCCGGTCAAGCTGCACGCCGAGCAGCTCAGTGACCAGGGCGGCACCCAGCTCGCGGCCCGTTACCGAGCACTGAGCTGCGACCACCTTGAGTTCCTCAGCCCGGCCGGTGTTCGGGCCATGGCCGAGGCGGGCACCGTCGCGGTGCTGCTGCCCGGCGCCTTCTATGCGTTGCGCGAAACCCAGCTGCCGCCGATTGCCGCGCTGCGCGAGGCCGGCGTGCCCATTGCCATCGCCACCGACCACAACCCTGGCAGCTCGCCGACGCTGTCGCCGCTGCTGATGTTGAACATGGCCTGCGTGCTGTTCCGCCTGACGCCCGAGGAGGCGCTGCGCGGCCTGACCGTCAACGGCGCCCGTGCCTTGGGCCTGACCGACCGCGGTCAGCTCGTGGCTGGCCAGCGCGCCGACTTCTGTGTCTGGGATAGCGCGCACCCCCGCGAGCTGGCAGCATGCTTTGGGCATAACCCGCTGAAAGAACGGGTCTTCCAAGGAAATCAGGGAGGGTCATGAGCGTCTATCGCCTGCAGCAGGGCCGCGCGCCGCTGTTGATCAGCCTGCCGCATGTCGGCACGGAGATTCCGCCCGAGGTGGCCAAGCGCCTGGTAACGCGCGCCCTGGCCAGTGAGGACAGCGACTGGCACCTGGAGCGCCTTTACGGCCCGCTGGCATCAGCGCTGGGCGCCAGCCTCATCGTGCCGCGCTACAGCCGCTACGTCATCGACCTGAACCGGCCGCCGGACGATCAGCCTCTCTATCCCGGCGCTTCGGGAGGCACCGGCCTGGTGCCGACCCGTTTCTTCACCGACGACCCTCTCTACGTCGACGGCACCGAGCCGGACGCCATCGAGATCGCCGCGCGCCGCGAGGCTTATTGGCAGCCGTATCACGAGGCGCTGGCGGCGGAGCTGACACGCCTGCGCGCCGAACACGGCCATGCATTGCTCTTTGACGGCCACAGCATCCGCTCCGAGCTGCCCTGGCTGTTCGAGGGCCGGTTGCCGGCCCTCAACCTCGGTACGGCCGATGGCGCTTCCTGCGCGCCGGCCATCACCGACCGCCTGGCCGCGCTGCTGGCCAGCCAGCGGCAATTCAGCCAGGTCGTCAACGGCCGCTTCAAGGGCGGCTACATCACTCGCCACTATGGCCGCCCGGGCGACGGGGTGCACGCGGTTCAGCTGGAGATGTGCCAGCGTTGCTACATGAACGAGGCAGCGCAGCCCTCGGGTGCCTACGACAACGCCCTGGCGACTGACGTGGCGCCGTTGATCGAAAAGATGTTGAAAGAGATGCTCGCATGGCAGCCTTGAAGCGACTGCACGCCAGCCTGGCCTGGGTGGATGGCCGTTGGCAGCGCGACGTGCTGCTCAGCGTCGATGCGAACGGCCATTGGTCGGAGATTACGGTCAACCTGTCGGCACCGCCAGACGCGGAGAAGCTCGGCGGCCCGGTCATTCCCAGCCTCGTCAATGCCCACAGCCACGCCTTCCAGCGTGCTTTCGTCGGGCTGGCCGAGCGCCGCGACGCCGGGCAGGACGACTTCTGGAGTTGGCGCGACCGCATGTATGCCCTGGCCCTGCGCATCTCGCCCGAGCAGCTGCGCGCGGTCGCCAGCCAGCTCTATGCCGAAATGCTTCGCGGTGGCTACACCCAGGTCTGCGAGTTCCATTACCTGCACCACCCCGCGCAAGGCCAGCACTTCGAAGACGAATTGGCGATGGCCTGGGCCTTGGCCGAGGCGGCCGAGGACGTCGGCATCGGCCTGACGCTGTTACCGGTCGTCTACACGCGCAGCGGCTTCGGTGTGAATGCGTCGAACACGGACCTGAGACCCGACCAGCACCGCTTTGCCGCCGATGCCGACTGGGTCTGGCGCGCCAGCCAGCGCGTCTTGGCCGCCGGCCTGCCGCGCGTGAATGCCGGCGTGGCCTTGCATTCGCTGCGCGGCGCCTCGCCGCGCGACATCGCCCGCCTGCGGGATCTGGCCGGCGCGGCCGACCTGCCCATCCACATCCACGTGGCCGAGCAGACGGCCGAGGTGGCCGACTGCCTCGCTGCGACCGGCCGCCGCCCCATCCAGTGGTTGGCGGACGAGGGTCATCTGGATCCGCGCTGGCAGCTGGTCCATGCCACCCATGCTGAACCGGCCGAGATCGAGTCCGTCGCCCGCAGCGGCGCCGGCATCGTCATCTGCCCCGGCACCGAAGCCAACCTGGGTGACGGCCTGGCCGACCTGCCGCGCTGGCTGGCGGGTGGGGTGCCGCTGACGGTGGGCTCGGACAGCCAGGTCACGCGCGGCTGGGTGGAGGAGCTGCGCTGGCTGGAGTACGGCCAGCGCCTGTCGCTGCGCCAGCGCAATGTCGCGTCCGCGCCCGGCAGCCAGCCGTCCAGCGCGGCCCGGCTCTTCGATGCTGCCGTCCAAGGTGGCGCCCGCGCTGCCGGTTTCGCGGCCTGGGGCCTGACGCCCGGTGCCCGCGCCGACGCCCTGGTGTTGAACCGCGACGCCGATGCGCTGCGTGGCCTGCCCGACGAAGCCTTGCTGGATGCTGTCGTCTTTGGCAGCAACGGCTCGCCCTGGCAGTCGGTCTGGGTGGCCGGCCGGGCCCGGCCGTGGCGGGCCCCCACCCGGGTGGGGGATGCCTTCGAGGCAGCCATGCGTGAGCTGTGGTCGCCTGACGCCACCCCGGGGGCTTGAGCCCCTTGGCGGCCGCCTGACAAAGGACTAGGCTCGCGCCACGACCTCTAATAAATCACGCCGCTGTGATCATTCCTGGGTCGACAGGCTGCGGCTGCGAGGGACGACGGTGCCGCCCGTTGCGGCTTGCGTTCGTGGTGAGGAGTGGCGATGAAGCTCAGCAATTTCACGATCAAGGCGCGGCTCTATGCACTGGCGGGCCTCGCCATCGCGGCGATGCTGGTGATCGGCCTGCACGGGCTGTGGAGCCTGTCGCTGGCCAAGGCGAAGTTCGTTCACTACCTCGACAACGACGTCGAGTCTCTGACTCAACTGGCCCACATACGCGCCGGCGTCGGCAACCTGCGGCGCTACGAGAAGGACTTGCTCATCAACCTTGCGGACGCCAAGGCCGTCGAGCGCTACCGCAAGGAATGGGGCGAAACCTATGAGAAGGTTTCTACCAGTCTGAACAAGGTCGCCAAGCTGGACATCGCGCCCGACGTCAAGCAGATGCCGGCCGAGCTCATCAAGCTGTTGCAGGACTACCGCAGCGGCTTCAACGGCATTGCCGAGCGCGTGGCCAAGGGCGAATTCAGCGACACCGCGGCGGCCAATCAGGCGATGGAGCCGATCAAGGGCACGGTGCGGTCGATGGACAAGTCGCTCGCCGAGATGACCGAGAAGGTCGACAAGCATTCGGCCGAAGAAGTCGCGGTGCTGGACCAGCAGGAGAAGGCCATCCGCATGGACCTGACGCTGGTCATCATTGGCGGTGTGCTGGTCATCGGCACCTACACCTTCTTCAACATCCGCTCCATCCTGGAGCCCCTGGCCCGCGCCATCCTCAGCGCCCAGCGCATTGCCGGTCGTGACCTGAGCCAGCCCGTGCGGGCCGAGGGCCGCGATGAGACCGCCGCGCTGATGCGCGGCGTGCAAGGCATGCAGGACTCGCTGGCCGAGGTTGTCACCGGCGTGCGCAGCAGCACCGACAGCATCGCCACCGCCTCACGCGAGGTGGCCATCGGCAGCCAGGATCTCAGCAACCGCACGGAGCAGGCCGCATCCAACCTGCAGGAGACGGCCTCGGCAATGGAGGAGTTGACGGCCAGCGTCACGCACAACGCCGAATCCGCGCGCCAGGCCAACAAGCTGGCCACGGACGCCGCCGAGGTGGCGCGCCGCGGCGGCGCGGTGGTGGACGAGGTCGTGCAGACCATGGGCCGCATCAGTGCGTCGTCAACCAAGATCGGCGACATCATTTCCGTCATTGATGGCATCGCCTTCCAGACCAATATCCTGGCGCTGAACGCGGCCGTGGAAGCCGCGCGGGCGGGCGAGCAGGGCCGTGGCTTTGCCGTTGTTGCTGGCGAGGTGCGCACGCTGGCCCAGCGCTCGGCCGAGGCCGCCAAGGAGATCAAGGGCTTGATCCTCAGCAGCGGCGAGAGCGTGGACAGCGGCACCGCGCTGGTGGCCCGCGCGGGCCAGACCATGCACGAGATCATTGACGCCATCGCGCGGGTCAGCTCCATCGTGTCAGAGATCAGCCTCGCCACCGGCGAACAGAGCACCGGCATCGGCCAGATCGGCCAGGCCATCGCCAGCCTCGACCAGATGACGCAGCAAAACGCCGCGCTTGTCGAAGAATCCGCCGCGGCGGCCGCCAGCCTGCAGCAGCAGGCCGACGACTTATCTCAATCAGTGGCCGTGTTCAAGCTGAGCTGACGGCGCCTTCTTTTCCTTCCGGCTGCGCCTTTTTCTTTCGGCTGACGCGCTGAATGAAGTCGTCCACCACTTCGTAGAGCACCGGAATCACCAGCAGGCTCAGGAAGGTGCTGGTGATCAGCCCGCCGATGACGACGATGGCCATCGGCGCGCGAAAGCTTGGGTCGGTGCCGAAGCCCAGCGCGATGGGCATCATGCCTGCGCCCATGGCCAGCGTCGTCATGACGATGGGCCGGGCGCGCTTGTGGCAGGCATCCAGCAGCGCCTCCAGGCGCGTCAGCCCCTGCTCGCGCTGGGCGACGATGGCGTATTCCACCAGCAGGATGGAGTTCTTGGTCGCGATGCCCATCAGCATGATCATGCCGATCATGGCCGGCATCGACAGGTCGGTGCCGGTCACGAACAGCGCCAGGATGGCGCCCGGGATGGACAGCACCAGCGCACCCAGGATGGTCACCGGCTGCACCCAGGCATGGAAGAGCAGCACCAGCACGATGTAGATGCAGGCCACGCCCGTGCCCATGGCCAGCGCAAAGCCCTGGCCCAGTTCGGCAAAGGCCTCGGCGTCACCGATCTCGGCCTTGCTCACGCCCGGTGGCAGGTTGGCGATGCTGGGCAGGGCCGCGGCGGCCGCCTGCACTTCGCTGAGCGGCATGCCGTTCAATTCGATCTCGAAGTTGACGTTGCGCAGGCGGTCGAAGCGGTCGATCTGGGCCGGCCCGCTGGTCAGCGTCAGTTCGGCCACCTGCTGCAGCGGCACCGGGCCGTGTGTGCCGGGCACCGTCAGCTGGCCGAGCAGGGCCAGGTCGGCGCGCGCCGCGTCGGGCAGGCGCACGACGATGGGCACCTGGCGCTGGCTGAGGTTGAGCTTGGGCAGGAACTGGTCGTAGTCGCCGGCCGTGGCGATGCGCAGCGTGTCGGCAATCGCCGCGGTGGACACGCCCAGGTCGGCCGCGCGCGCCGCGTCGGGGCGCACGATGAGCTCGGGGCGTTGCAGGCTGGAGCTGCTCGTCACCTGGCCGATGCCGGGCAGGGCGCGCAGCTCCTTCTCAACCTTGGCCGCGTGGGCAGCCAGCGCGTCGCCGTCTTCGCCGGCCAGCACGAGCTGGTATTTGTCGTTGGAGCCGCCGAAGGTCACCTTGATGCGGGCGCCGGCGATGTTCTCCAGCTTCTCGCGCAGTTCGCGCTCGATCTGTTGCTTGCTGATGCCGCGGCGCTCGTGGCGTGGCGTCAGATTCAGCGTGAGGGTCGCCTTGCGGACCTCGGCCGCACCGCTCATGGCGAACGGGTCGCCGCCGGCGCTGCCGCCGCCGACGGCCGTGTAGACCAACTTGACCTGCTTGTGCGCAGCGGCGGCAGCGCGCGCCTGTTCGGCGATTGCCGCCGTCTGCTCATAGGTGCTGCCGGGCGGCAGCTCGATGCTGATCTGCGTCTGGCTGAGGTCGTCCGGCGGGATGAAGGCGCCGGGGATGGCGCCCATGAACAGCGGCGTGCAGGCGGCCACGCCGAAGACCGCGGCGATGGCCAGGGTCTTGCCCTTGTGCGTGAAGGCCCAGCGTGCCCAGCCCAGATAGGTCGCCATCCAGAACGGTTCCTTGTGCTGCTTCTTGGGTGCCTTCAGGATGTAGGCGGCCATCATCGGCGTCAGCATGCGGGCGACGACGAGGGAGAAGAACACGGCGATGGAAGCCGTCCAGCCGAACTGCACGAAGAACTTGCCGACCACGCCACTCATGAAGGCGGTGGGCAGGAAGACGGCGATCAGCGTGAAGGTCGTGGCGATGACGGCGAGGCCGATCTCGTCGGCCGCCTCGCGGGCGGCTTCCAGCGGCGTCTTGCCCATGGTCAGGTGGCGCATGATGTTCTCGATCTCGACGATGGCGTCGTCCACCAGCACGCCGATGACGAGGGACAGCGACAGCAGCGTCACGACATTGAGCGTGAAGCCCATCCAGTACATGATGAGGAAGGCCGGGATCGCCGACAGCGGCAGGGCCACGGCGCTCACAAACGTGGCGCGCCAGTCGCGCAGGAACAGGAAGACGACCAGCACGGCCAGCGCCGCGCCTTCCAGCAGCAGCTTCATGCTGCCGTCGTAGTTCTCGATGACGGGGTCGACGAAGTTGAAGGCCTCGGTGACGGTGATGTCGGGGTGGGCGGCCTTGAGTTCTTCCAGCGCGGCGCGGATGCGCTCGGCCACGTCGACCTCACCGGCCCCCTTGGCGCGCACGATCTCGAAGCCGACGACGGACTTGCCGTTCAGGAAGGCGCCGGCGCGTTTCTCGCCCAGGGTGTCGGTCACGGCCGCGACTTGGTCCAGCCGCACGTGGCGGCCGTCCGGCAGCGGGATGCTCAGCGCGGCCAGCTCGGCGGCCGTCTGCACGGTCGCGATGGTGCGCAGCGACTGCTCGGAGCCGCCCAGCGTCGCACGGCCGCCGGGAGCCTCCTGCTGCACCTGCTTCAACTGGCGCGACACATCGGCGGCGCTGACGCGCAGGGCCAGCAGGCGGCTGGGGTCGATCTCCACGCGCAGCTCGCGGCTGACGCCACCGACGCGGGCCACCGAGCCCACGCCGCGCACCGACAGCATGCGCTTGGTCACCTGGTTGTCGACGAACCAGGACAGGGCCTCGTCGTCCATGCGGTTGCTCGAGACCGTGTAGGTCAGGATGGGCATGCCCGACAGATTCATCTTGGTGATGACCGGGTCGCGCAAATCGGCCGGCAGGTCGGCGCGCACCTTGGCGACGGCGTCGCGGGTGTCGTCCAGGGCTTCCTGCAGCGGCTTCTCGAGGCGGTACTCGACGGTGACGGTGGCGATGCCGTCCTGCACCTTGGTGTAGATGTGCTTGACGCCCTGGGCCGTGGCGACCGAGTTCTCGATCTTGCGGGCAACCTCGGTTTCCATCTGCGCGGGTGCTGCGCCTGGCAGCGAGGCGCTGACGACGATGGTGGGCAGCTCGATGTCGGGGAACTGCTGGATCTTCATCTGCTTGAAGCCGTAGAGGCCGGCCGCCGTCAGCATGATGAAGAACATGATGGCCGGCACCGGGTTGGCGATGGACCAGCGGGAGACGTTGAACATGGTGGCGTCTCCTTACTGCGCCACGCGAACCGTGTCACCGTCTGCGAGGAAGCCCACGCCAGACTCGACGACGGCCGCTCCTGCGGCGAGACCTGACTTGACCTCGACGCGGTTGCCCTCGCGGCGGCCGAGCTGCACCTTCTGCTCGCGCACCTTGCTGCCGTCGAGGCGGAAGACATAGCTGAAGCCATCGCGCAGCAGCACCGCCGTCTGCGGCAGCGTCAGTCCCTGGCTCTCGCCGAGCACGAAGTCGCCGCGGGCGAACAGGCCAGCACGCAAAGCCTCGCCGGCCTTCAGGTCCACATAGACCAGGCCGTTGCGGGTCTGCGGGTCGATCTGCGGCGCGACGCGGCGGACGCGGCCTTCCACGGCCTGAGCGCCGCTGGGCTGCACACGCACCGTCTGGCCGACCTTGAGCTGGGCCAGCTCGGCGCCGGGCACCTCGGCCCGCCATTCCAGGCGGCCCTGGCGTTGCAGGCGGAACAGTTCCTGGCCCGGCTGCACCAGGGCGCCGGGCGTGGCGATGCGGGCGTTGATGACGCCGTCGTCGGGCGCCGTGATCTGCGTGTACGACAGGCGCAACTGGTCGGCCTGCACCCGCGCCTTGGCCGCAGCCACGCGGGCCTGCGCGGCCGCGTCGGCTGCCAGGGCCTGGTCGATGGACTGGGGCGACAGCGCCTCGCTGCCCTGCAGCGTCTTCACGCGCTCGGCGGTCTGATGCGCCTCACGGGCCGAGGCCTCGGCCTCCAGCAGCGCAGCCTTGCTGGCGGCGAGATCCGTCTCCAGCGTGCCGGGGCTCAAGCGGGCCAGCAACTGGCCCTTCTTGACGCGGTCGCCCACGTCGACCAGGAGCGCAGCCAGGCGCTGGCCGCCGATCTCGGCGCCGATGACGACCTCCTGCCAGGCGGCGATGGAGCCGGTGCCGGCGAGGGTCTGAGGCCAGGTGCCGGCCTGGGCGACGACGCGCTTGACGGTCAGCGCCGCCTTGGGCGCCGCGCTGGCGGCGTCGGCGGCGAAGGCGGGGCTGGACAGGGCGGCGACAAAGGCCGCCGCAAGGGCGACGGTGAGTGCGGTGGTCAGGAAAGGAATGCGGATCTTCATGGCGTTCAGCGCGCGGAGGCGGTGTTCGTGTTCGTCGTGGGGGCGTCGGCGGTCCAGCCGCCACCCAGGCTGCGGTAAAGGCGGATCCAGGCCAGCGCGTGCTCGGCGCGCACGCTGAGCACGGCGTCGTAGGCGACCAGCGCGTTGCGGAAAGTGGTGTTGCGCTGCACGCCGCTCTGCAGGCCGGCCTGGGCCTGGGAGAAGGAACGCAGGGCGATGCCCTCCCATTCACGCTTGACGGCATCGATCTCGCGCTCGCGCTCGGCGCCGGCGGCCACGCGTTGCAGGGCCTCCTCCACCTCGGCGACGGCCGTCTGCCAACGGGCTTGCAGGGCCGCAGCAGCTTCGTCGGCGGCGGCCTGGGCGCCTTCGGCACGGGCCTTGCGCTGGCCGCCGTCAAACAGCGGCAGGCTCAGGGACGGGCCGACGGCCCACATCGAAGCGCTGCTGCTGGCACCGCCGACGCGCAGCCGCGACTCGCCGGCCAGGGCGCCGAGGCTGAGCTGCGGCCAGCGCTGGGCCTCGACGCTGCGCTGCTGCTGGGTGGCGGCCAGCCAGCGCTGGTGGGCGGCGGCGACGTCGGGGCGCTGGGCCAGCAACTGGGCGGGCAGGGCGCTGACGTCAAAGCCCGGCGCCTTGGGCTGGCTGCGGCGCAGCTCGAACTTTTCGTCGGCGATGGCCGACGGCGCCAGCTCCTTGGCCAGGGCCTGGGCCTGCTCGCCGCACAGCAGGGCCAGGCTCTGCAGCGCGATCTGGGCCTCGGCCCGCCACTGGCTGCGAGCGGCGGAGGCCGCGGCGCGTTCGGTGTTCAGGATGGCCGCGTCGCTGGCGCTCATCAGGCCGGCCTTCTGCTGCTCGCGCGCCCAGCCGGCAATCTGTTCGGCAAACCGGGTGTCCAGCGCCGTGGATTCCTCGTGGCCCTGGGCCAGGCGCAGTTGCACATAGGCCTGGGCCACGTCCGCGGCCAGGCTGACGCGTGCGGCATGCCAGTCCGACGTCGCGGCCTGGGCCTGCAGGTTCTCGGCCGCCGCGGCGGCGCGCTGGCCGCCGAAGAGGTCGATCTCCCAGCTCGCGTTGAACTGGGCGCTGCCCTGGCTGCTGATGCCGGGGACGGCGTTGAGGTTGCGACCGCGCTGGGCCTGGGCATTGGCCGTCAGCTGCGGCAGCAGGGCGGCACGGGCCTGGGTGGCGCTGGCCTCGGCCTGGCGGCGGCGGGCGGCGGCCTGGGCCAGCGTCGGGCTGCCGCTCTCGGCGCGCTCGATGAGGCGGGCCAGCTGCGGGTCCTCGAAGGCCGCCCACCATTGGGTCAGTGCCGCCGTACTGCCGCCGTGGGGCAGCGGCGAGCGCCAGGCGGCGGGGATGGCCGTGGCGGCCGGCGGCGTCGCGGTGGGCGCCGTCATGCAGGCGCTCAGCAGGGCCAGCAGAGGGGCGGCGAGGATTTTTCTTGGGGGGATCATTTCAGTTGTCCATTGCGTGTTCGCGGTACCTGAAGAGGGGGTATTCCGGGCCGAGCGCTGGGCCGCTCCCGAGCCGGCCCGCGCTGGCGATGTGCTCGCGGCTCAACGCCGCGGGCATCGCCGTCCCCACGGGGGACCGGTCAGACGCACCGCGTTCAGCGGTGTGCGGCTGGACGAGGGGCTTCATGTTTGGCGCGTTCGTAGGCGACCAGGGCGCAGCCCCAGTTGGCGAGGCGGGCGCAGGTGTGCTCGAGCAGGGGGTCGTCGGCCAGCAGTTCGGGGTGGAAGGCGTCCAGCATGGGTCGGGTCATGGAGTAGTCGTGAGCCATGGCCTGCAGGCCCATGGCGAGCTGGTGGATGGCGGCCGTCGGCTCGTCCAGGCCGGCGTGGCGGGCCAGCAGGCGGGCGAAGCGGTCGAAGATGGGCCCGACTTCCTGCGCCACCGTCTGCATGAAGATCGGGCTGGGCGCCTGCATCTCGCGGAAGAACATCTGGGCGCTGCAGGCGCCATCGTCGAACAGGAACGGCTGCAGGAAGCGGCGGATGGCCTCGTGCAGGTCCAGCCCCGGGTCATCGAAACCGGTGAGCTGTTGCTGCAACTCTTGCACCGGCAGGCGCAGCACCTCGCGGTAGAGACCGTCCTTGTCAACGAAGTGATAGTGGATGGCACCCGGGTTGACGCCCGCGGCGGCGCAGATCTCCCGCGTCGGCACGGCGTCGAAGCCGCGTTCGCCGAACAGGCGCATGGCCTCCCGCAGCAGGCGCTCGCGCGGCGGCAAGGGTGCGGACGAGGGGGGATTCACAGCACGCATGGGGCTGGACTGTAAAGCCAACCAAGCGCTTGCTTGGTCGCGTTTTGTATCGTTTCTTATCGACTGGCGACTGACGGCGCGCCAAGCAAGGCATCAGATGGGCTCCGCCGGCAGGGGGTGCTTCCGGCACGGGAACGGTCTTTGCCGGCCTGCACAGGCGGCGTCGGCCGCGCCGCGCTGCCAGGTGATGGCAGCGTGAACCGCTTCATCAACCTTGGAGAGTTCATCATGAGCAGGAAATTCAACCCCTTGTCGACGACCGTTGCGCTGGCGACGGCCGCCCTGGTGATTGGTGTCGCCGGCTGCGCGTCCACGCGCTCCAGCGATGAAACCGCCGGCCTGTCGCGCGACGCCGATACGGCCCCGACCCTGGCCGAGGCCACGCCCACCAATCCGCTGGACACGACGAGCCAGCCCAATCCGGTGGACACGACAACGACAGTAGCGATGCCCGCCGAGACCCCGGCTCCTGCGGCGCCTGTGGCCAGCATCGAGCCGCAGCCTGCCACGACAACGACCAGCGAGGCCTCGCCACCGATCTCGCCGGCGACGGATGTCAGCGCCGCACCGCCCATGCCGGCTCAGACGCAGCCCAGCACGCCTGCCTACCCAAGCAGCACCGACACCACGACGTCGAGCACGACCACGACGACCACGACCGACACATCGACCAGCAGCAACGCCGATCAGGCGCTGGCACCGCGCCGCGACCGCCACTGAGGCGGAACGTGCTTAGGGTGCGAGCGCTTGGGTGAGCGCTTGCGCCGGCCTCAGCGAGCCGACATCGATGCCGCGCCAGTTGCGCAATTGCAAGTGGCTGTAGCTGCGTAACAGCTCGTCTTCGATCTTCAGCAGGCCTTGGGCGACCGCGGCAAAAGCCGCTTCGGCCGCGCGGGCGGCCCCGTCGTCGATCTTCAGCGCGATGCCCAGGCCCAGTTCCGGCAGCGCCGCGCAGTAGACGCCCTCGGCGCCGATCTTGCAGAAGACGCGCTCGCCGAAGGCCTGCATGACGCGGGTGTCGAAGCGGTCCGTGCCGCCCACCATGAAGGGCGCTATCGCAGCGGCCTGGCGCAGCCTGCGCGCGGCCCGGGCGTTCGCGTCGGACAGTCCCTGGCCGGTGCCACAACGCGCGAAGGCCAGCGCCAATGAACGCAGTGGCAGCGCAAAGGTCGGGATGGAGCAGCCGTCGATGCCGCGCGGTGCTTGCTCGACGTCCACGCCCGTTGCGGCTGACAAGGCGGAAGACACCTCGCGCATCACGGGATGTTCAGCCGCGACATAGCCGCGCGCGAATTCGGCCGGCTCGGCGCCACCATTGCGCGCCATCAGGCAAGCCACGCAGACAAAGCCGCTGTGCTTGCCCGAGCAGTTGTTGTGCAGCGGCGTCGCGACCTCGCCGCGCGTCGCCATGCCGCGCAGCACCGGCTCGCGGCTGGGCCATTGCGTGCCGCATTCCAGCGCGTCGGCCGTCAGCCCCAACTTGGCCAGCACGCCGGCGGCCGTCGCCACATGCTCGGGCTCGCCGCTGTGCGAAGCGCAGGCCAGGGCCAATTCTTCATTTGTCAGGCCGAAGGTCTCGGCCGCGCCGCTGGCCACCAGCGGCAGGGCCTGCAGCAGCTTGACCGCCGAGCGCGGGAAGATGGGCCGGTCGATATCGCCCAGGGCCGTGTGCACGGCGCCCGAGGCGTCGACGATGGCCAGGGCGCCGGCATGGCGGGACTCGACGGTGCTGCCGCGCAGGACTTCGATGAGGACGGGGTTCATGGGCCGCTCGGACGGTAGGCAAAGGCGCAAGCCTAAACCGCCTGCGCAGCCTCCGGCAGCTTGGCCACCACCTTGATCTCGAACTTGAAGCCGTACAGCCAGGTCACGCCGATGCCAGTCAGCGTGGGGTAGGGCGCCTCACCCCAATACTCGGGCACGATGGCCCAGATCTTCTCGAAGTTGGCCTCGGGGTCGACGATGTAGACGGTCACGTCTTGCACGTCCGCGAAGCTGCAGCCGGCAGCGGCGAGCACCGCGTTGAGGTTGTCAAAAGCCAGCCGCACCTGAGTCTCGAGGTCGGGTTCGGGTGAACCATCGGGCCGGCTGCCCACCTGGCCCGACACGAACAGCAGGCCGTTGGCGCGCACCGCCGGCGAATAGCGGTTGTGCTCGTACAGGGCCTGGCGGCCGGCGGGGAAGACGACGTCGCGTCGGGTCATGGCAATCTCCGTAAGAAAACGATGACTGCACTCTAGGCAACGGCTCTCTTTCGAGCTAGACGCTGCGGCGGACACCACTGTTTTGCCGCATTGGACAATCGCGACCCAAGGAGGGCGCGATGGACCGCTTCGATGCCATGCAGGCGTTCGTGCGAGTGGTGGAGGCGGGCAGCTTCACCAAGGCGGCCGATGCGCTGCAGCTCAGCCGCACGCGGGTGACCCAGCTGGTGCAGGAGCTGGAGGCGCGGCTGCGCGTGCGCTTGCTGAACCGCAGCACGCGGCGCGTGCAAGCCACCGCCGACGGTGCCGCCTACTACGCACAGGCGGTGCGCCTGTTGGCCGAGCTGGACGAGGTGGAGAGCAGCCTCGCCGGCGCGTCGGGCGTGCCGCGCGGGCGCCTGCGTGTCGACGTGCCCAGCCCGCTGGCGCGGCTGGTGCTGGTGCCGGCCCTGCCGGGCTTTCACGCGCGCTACCCGGAGCTGGAATTGGAGCTTGGCGTCAGCGACCGCTTCGTGGATTTGATAGGCGACAACGTGGACTGCGTCGTGCGTGGCGGCGAGCTGGCCGACCCCTCGCTCGTGGCGCGCCGTGTCGGCGAGCTGCAACTCGGCGTGTTTGCGGCACCGGCGTACCTGGCGCGCGCCGGCGTGCCATCCCACCCGCGCGAGCTGGAGGGCACGCATCACCGTGTCGTGGGCTATCGCGGCGCTCGCGCCGGCCGCCCGCTGATGTACGCGATGACGCGCGGCGACGAGACCGTGGAAGTCGCCGGCCGAGCCACGCTGACGGTGGACGACGGCAATGCCTACCTCGCCGCCGGGCTGGCCGGCATCGGCCTGCTCTGGTTGCCGCGCTACATGGCCGATGCGCACGTCGCCGCCGGTGAGTTGCGGCCCGTCTTCGAGGACTGGCGCCTCGCGCCAATGCCGCTGTACCTGGCCTACCGGCCCAACCCCCATGTCAGCGCGCGGCTGCGGGTCTTCATCGATTGGGTCGTCGCGCTGCTGGCGCGGCAACTGCCACGCTGACGGCCTCAGAGCGGCGCGGCGACGGTGAAGCGCGCGCGCAGATGGCGCGGCTGCTCGATCTCGTCGGCGATGGCCACGGCCAGGTCGGCCACCGTGATGCCGGCGGGGGCGTCACCCGCCATCAGCAACTGCTCGCCGCCGACGCGGTACTTGCCGCTGCGCTCGCCCGGGGCCAGCAGGGCCGGCGGGCTCAGCAAGGTCCAGTCCAGCTGGGTGTTGCCGCGCAGGGCGGTCAGGTGGTCGCGCGCCGCACGGGCGCCGGGGACGATGTTGGCCGGCACATGGCTGGCGAAGTCCGGCGTGTCCACCAGCTGCACGCCGGGCGCGACGAACAGGCTGCCTGCGCCGCCGATGACGAGCAAGCGCTTGACGCCGCTGGCTTCCACGCCCTGCGTGATGGCGGTCGCGCCGCGCAGGAACTTGTCGTAGAGCTCGGCCTCATTCCAGCCCGGGTTGAAGGCCGACACGACGGCGTCATGGTCGCGCACGGTGGCCGCCACGGCCTTGGCGTCGTAAGCGTCGCCAACGACGGCGGTCAGCCCCGGGCGCGCTTCCAGCTTGGCGGGGTCGCGCACGAGGGCGGTGACCTGGTGGCCGCGTTGCAGCAGCTCGGCGAGGACGGCAGTGCCAACGAATCCAGTGGCGCCGATGAGAGCGATGTTCATGAGGTTCTCCAAAGGATTGAAAGCGATGGATGAACGATATGGGCTTCACGATCCGGCGATAAGACGGTAAAAATCGCCAAGACCTTGAAGTGGTGCTTAAGGATGGACGAGCTCAAGCCCTTTGCCGTATTTGCCGAAACGGTCGCCGCCGGCTCCATGAGCGCGGCCGGGCGGCGTCTGGGCATGAGCGCTTCGGCTGTCAGCCAGACGCTGCGCACGCTGGAGCGCCAGATGGGCGTCACGTTGCTGCACCGCTCGACACGCAAGCTCGCGCTGACCGAGGCCGGCGAGCGCTGCTACCCGCATTGCCTGCGCCTCGTCGAGGCGGCTCGCGCGGCGGCCGAATCGCTGGCCCAGGCGCGCGATGCGCCCAGCGGTGAGTTGCGCGTCGCCGCACCGGTGGGCTTTGCGGCCCATATCGCCCAGGCCCTGGCGCCGGTGCTGGCCCAGTCGCCTCAGCTGCGGCTGCGCCTGCTGGTGGACGACGCCATGATCGACCTCATCGACGCCCGCATCGACATCGCGGTGCGCGTCGGCCAGCTCGCCGATTCCAACTGGCTGGCGCGGCCACTGTGCGAGGTCGAGATGGTGCTGTGCGCCGCGCCCGCCTATGTCGAGCGCCATGGACAACCTGCGACGCCCGCCGATCTGCCCGGTTTAGACTGGCTGGCCTGGGCCGCCGAGACGCAGGACGCCGGCGACGCCGCGCCGGCCATTGCCCTGCTGCTGCACGGCGCCAGTGGCGAAAGCCAGCGTCTGCAGGTGCCCGTGCGCATCGCCAGCAACAACCACGTGGCCCTGCGGCAGATGTGCGAGCAGGGTCTGGGGATCGCCCGCCTTGGCTATGCGGACGTGCTGGCCCAGCTATCCCGCGGCACCTTGGTGCGCCTGCTGCCGCAATGGCGCTTCATGCCGATGCCGGTGGTGGCCGTCACGCCTAAGCGCGAGGGCGAGCCGGCCAAGGTGAGGGTGGCGATCGAGGCGTTGAAGCGGTATTTCGCGACGCTGCTTACCTGTCCCTAAATGAATTTCAAGAATGAAATTGCCATCAAGATGATGGAACAAAGCAAGGCGCCACCAAGAAAGATGGATACCGATTGCCAGAGGTTGTATTTCTCAAGCAGAAATCCTGGAATCAGATGAGGGCTCTCTTTGGCGGCGGCCAAAATGGCGTCACGACTCTTTGGAAGCGGCTTACCAATCGCACTCATGTGGTCATGCAGTGCCTTGGCACTTTTCTCCATTGGCAAGCTGCATAGATATTGAACGATCGCCCCGCAGATGAACCAATGTTTGGCGAAGGCCGCTAAAGGGGTTTGAACGGCCGCATAGAACGCAAATGCCAATAGAAAAAAAGTAGCGAATCCAGCCAGGGTCACGTTCGTAGAGCCTATCTTCACTGGATATCTCGCGCTGTAGAGGGCTGATTGAGATGGGGAGACGCGGACGAATGGAGATGCTTGCGCGCAACCCGAAATTGCGTGATGAGCATGGCGGCTCTGCCGGAATCTAGTGCCGCCAGATCCTCAATCCACGTGCACCCGATTGCGCCCACCCCGCTTGGCCGCATACAGCGCCTGGTCCGCCCGCAGCAGCAGGCTGTCGCCCTGATGCTGCTGCGGCGCGCCGCCCGAGATGCCGACGCTGATGCGCACCAGCAGGCCCGGCGTGACGGCGGCCCAGTCGTGTTCGACGACGGCCAGGCGCAGTCGCTCGCAGATCTCGGCGGCCTGTTGGGGGGCGATACCCACCAGCACGGCTAAAAACTCTTCACCGCCGATGCGGGCCAGCAGGTCGGCGCTGCGCAGGCGATGGCGCAGCAGCTGGGCGAGCTGCTGCAGCACGGCGTCGCCGACGGCGTGGCCATGGGTGTCGTTGATGCGCTTGAAATGGTCGACGTCCAGCGCAGCGACGCTGATGACCTGGTTGGCCATGCGCGCACCCTCCACCAGCAGAGGCAGGGCGAACTCGGCGTGGCGGCGGTTGTGCAGGCCGGTCAGCACGTCCTCGTGGGCGGCGCGGTCCAGGGCCATGGCGTGCTCGCGCAGGCGCGCCTGCTCGGTCTCGAGATGCACGGCGCGGGCGCGTTCGCGGCGGGCGTCGGCGGTGGCGCTGTCGGCGCGGGCCTGGGCCTGCTCGACCTGGTCGCGGATCAGGATGACCTCGGTCTGCAGCACGAGGTTGTCGCGCGAGATCTGGCGGTCCAGGCCGACGAGTTCCTCCAGCCAGACCAGGGCCTCGCGGTATTGGCCGCAGGCCTTGTAGGTCTCGTACAGCGATCGGATCAGCAGGCGGCGCAGCTTCGGCGGCGGCTCCGCGGCGGCCTGCAGCAGCGCCTCCAGGATGCGCGCGGCCTGCAGGGGCTCGCCCTTCAGGCGCAGGAAGACGGCGCGCTGCGCGTCGGCTTCGACGGCCAGCGTGCGGTAGCCGTGGTCGTGGGCGAGATGGCCGAATTCGTTGAGCAGCGGCAGGGCGTCGTTCAACAGGCCGCCCGCGAGCAGCGCGTTGACCAAGTTGGACACGGCCACCGCCACCTGGAAGGGGCTGCCGGACTGGCGGGCCAGCACGGTGGCTTGATCCGCGGTGCGGCGGGCACTGGCTACGGCGTCGGCCAGGGCTGTGGCGTCGCCCAGGGTCCGGGCCTCCTCGACGCGGCGCAGCCAGAAATAGGCCAGGTTGTTGTGGCAGGAGAACAGCACCTCGGCACAGTCGGTGCGGGCGGCGATCTCCAGCGCCTGCCCGGCCGATGCACAGGCCTGGACGGGGTTGTCCAGGCTGGAATAGGCGACGCCGACGCGGTTCAGCGCCCAGGCTTCGCGCACCGGGTCGGCGGCGCGGCGTGCGGCGGCCAGCGCCTTCATGCCCGACTCCAGCGCCTCGCGGCCCATCAGCAGTTGGCCGTAGACATAGCACTGGCTGGTCAGTGCGTCGGCCAGCAAGCCGTCGTCGTCCAGGCGTTCGGCCAGGGCCAGCGCCTCCGTCGAGCAGCGCGCGCTCGCCGTCAGCTTGCCCAGGCGCGGATATTGGTGCGCCAGCAGGGCCAGGGTTTCGGCGCGCCGGCGCTGTTGGGCCGGCGGGCAGGTCAGCAGCAATTGCTCCAGCGCCTCGCTGGACGCCTCATAAGCCCCGGCTGCGGCGCGCAGGCGTGCGGCGGCAAAGGCCTCGTCGAATGCGGCGGCGTCAAAACCGCGGTCTTCGGCAGGCAGGGCGGGGAGGTCGAGGAGGGCTGACATGGAACCAGCCGATTCTGCCTAGGCCCAGAATGCCGGGCATGACGGACATCGCTGTTTTCGGGGTTGACTTCACGAGTGCGCCTCGGGCAGCCAAGCCAATCCGGGTCGCCGGCGGCCAGCGGCATGGCGCCGTCGTCCGCCTTGCTGGCCTGGTAGCGCTACACAGCCTGGACGAGTTTTCCAGCTGGCTGGTCCGGCCGGGGCCCTGGGTGGCCGGTTTCGACCTGCCTTTCGGTCTGCCGCGTGAACTCGTCGAGCACCTCGGCTGGCCGACCGACTATGCCGCGCTGATGGCCCATTACGCCGCCTTGAGCAGAGTCGACATCCGAGACCGCTTTGCCGCCTTCTGCGACGCGCGCCCGGCCGGCGCCAAGTTCGCCCACCGCGCCTGCGACGGCCCGGCCGGCGCCAGCCCCAGCATGAAATGGGTCAACCCGCCGGTGGCCTGGATGCTGCATGCCGGCGTGCCGCGGCTGATTGCGGCGGGCGTGCATCTGCCGGGTCATCTGGCGGGCGACCCGACCCGCGTGGCGCTGGAGGCCTACCCGGGGCTGCTGGCGCGCGAGCTGATCGGCCGGCGCTCCTACAAGAGCGACACCAAGGCCGCGCAGACGCCGGAACGGCTGATCGCGCGCAAGGACATCGTCGAGGGCCTGGAACAGGGCCGCACGCGGCTGGGCCTGCGCTTGAAGCTGAGCCATGCACAGCGCGACGACCTGGTTGCCGATGCGAGCGGCGACAGCCTGGACGCGGTGCTGGCGATGCTGCAGGCGGCCTGGGCGGCCGAGCAGCCGGACCATGGCTGGCCGCAGGGCGCGGACCCGATCGAGGGGTGGATCGTCAGCGCGTGAAATCGCTTGCCGCCGCGCCGCCGACCGTTGTGCAGAAGATAACTGGACGACTCGACGGTTGTTCGACTTTTCGGCTATCGCACTGGCTTGATGGTGCTTAAGATCGAATCGAGCCTGCCGATCTGCAAGCTCGCGAGTCGAACCTCTTGATGTTTTTGGAAGGACCATCCAATGAACCTCTTACGTCGCTTGATCTTGATCGGCGCTTGCAGCGCCGCCATGGGTGCCGCGTCGGCCGCCGACCCCGCGCGCGGGACGAAGGACGAAGCCAAGGCCTTGGCCGAGGCGGCCGCCGCGCATGTGAACAAGGTGGGTAGCGAGCAGGCGTTCAAGGACTTCGCCGACGCCAAATGGCATCCGAAGGACATGTACGTGTTCGCGCAGAGCATGGACGGCGTGATGATCTATCACGGCGCCAACGAGAAGCTCGTCGGCAAGAACTTCAACGACGTGAAGGACTCCACCGGCAAGGAGTTCAACAAGGAAATGATCGCCGCCGCCAGGAAGGGCGCCGGTTGGGTCGACTACCAATGGGTGCACCCGGCCACGAAGAAGATCGAGGACAAGACCAGCTACGTCGTTCGCATCAACAAGCCGGAGGGCTTCGTTGGCGTCGGCATCTATCGCTGAGAAGCGATAGCGGCGTGGATCGGCCGGATCGAGGGTCTCACCGGGAGCCATCGTGTTCAAGAACCTGAATGATTTGCCCGTGGCCGCGAAGGTCGCATTGGCACCAGTGCTTGTGGTGGTGTGCCTGCTCGTTTCCTCGGGTTCGGCTTACCTGACCAACGTGCGAACGGCCCATGCAGTCGAGTTGATCGCCAGCCAGGGCCTGCCAAGCGTCGCGGAGACCAGTGCCTTCAGCGAGCGGGCGATGCTGGCTTACGGGCTGATCATGCAAAGCCTGGCCTATGAGGGTGCGGGCATGAAGGCAGAGGTCATCTCGCGCCTTGATGCGCAGATCCCTGAGGTCTTCCGAGGCATGCACGCCGACATCGCGCGCATGAGGGCTGCAGCCGCTCAGCGGCCGCAGCTGGCGGAGCGCTTCGATGCCATCGAGGCTGCCCTCGCGAAGCTGGAGAAGGCCACCGCCGGCGCGCTGGACATGAAGAGTGGCGGCCTGGCGGCTTCGGCGATGTTCATGACGGGTGCAGAAGGGGCCTTCGCAGAACTGAAGAAGCAGGCCGCCGTATTGACGGAAGAGCAGCTGACTTCCGGCCGGGCGCAGGCGGCGGCGGCGACGGATGCCGTCGCCTTCGGCAACCGCCTGACCATCGGGCTGGCCGCGGCCGCATTGCTGCTGTCGGCCGTCGTGATCTGGGTGTGCGTCAACGTCATCACCGGCCCATTGCGCCGGGCATTGGATATCGCGCGGGACGTGGCGGGCGGCAACCTGCGGCGGCATGAGATCCAGGCCGGGCGCGATGAGACGGGGCAGGTTCTCCGTGCACTCGATCAGGTGTCGCTGCAGTTGAGCCAGACCATCAACAACATCCGTGAAGCGGCCGACCAGATTGATACGGCGTCTGGCGAGATCGCGCAGGGCAACCAGGACCTGTCCATGCGCACCGAGCAGACCGCCGCGGCCTTGCAGCAGACGGCAGCCACCATGGCGCAGCTGGCCGAGGCCATCCGCACGAATGCTGCGACGGCGCAAGAGGCCACGCGCATTGCATCCGATGCCTGGGCCTTCGCGCGCGAAGGAGGCACGGCCGTGGACGCCGTGGTCCAGACGATGCAGGGTATCAACGACCAGGCCAAGCGGATCAGCGAAATCATCGGCGTCATCGATGGCATCGCATTCCAGACGAACATCCTGGCGCTCAATGCAGCGGTGGAAGCCGCGCGCGCCGGCGAGCAGGGCCGCGGCTTCGCGGTGGTGGCTCAGGAGGTGCGTGCGCTGGCCGGGCGGAGCGGCGTGGCCGCCAAGGAGATCCGCACCCTCATCGGCGACTCGGTGAACCGGATCAGCGATGGCTCGCACAAGGTGCAGCATGCCGGCCAGACCATGCAAAAGATCGTCGCCTCGATCGAGCAGGTGTCCACCATGGTGACCGAGATGTCTTCCGCCAACGCCGAGCAGGCTTCCGGCTTCGAGCAGGTGAACGTGGCGGTCGGCCGCATGGACCAGGCGACACAACAGAACGCCGCGCTCGTGGAGCAGGCTGCGGCGGCTGCGGAGTCGTTGAAGCAGCAATCCAGGGAACTGATGCGGACCATCCAGGTTTTCACGATCACGTGAGGTGACGGGAGGTCACGACTTGGCCTGCGGCGCCTGACCTGTTACTCGGGCCTGCCGCGACGCGAACCGGGTTCGTCACTCAGAATGCGACTTGCCCCGTCGGGCAAACAGAGGACGCCTCGATGCAATCCTTGGAACATGCAGCATTGGGCACCCACCTGAAGCGTCGGCGCGGCGCTATTCTGCAGGCATGGCGGATGGCGGTGACGTCTGACCCGGCACTGACCAGTGGGGCCGCGCTGCCTCGGGCCCAGCTCCACGACCACATTCCAGCGCTGTTGGTCAACTTTGAGCGCAAGCTGGCCGGCGGCGAGATGGCGGCGGACGTGGACGATGACGAGCGCCATCAGGGCGACGCCGCAGCCCACGGCTTGCACCGTTGGCAGCAAGGCTTCGACCTTGGCGAGGTGACGCGCGAACTCGGGCGCTTGAACGAGTGTGTCGTGGTGGAGCTGGAGGACTACGCGGCCGCCAATTCCGGGCTCCACCTCGCGGTGATGGCCGAGGCGCGCAGGATCTGGGCGCAGCAATGCGGTGACGCCATCAGCGCCAGCGTGTCGCAATATTTCCAGCTGCAGCAGATCGAGGCGAGCAGCCATATCCGCGATCTCGAACAGGCCCTGCAGTCCTTGCGCGAGCTGGAGCAGGAGCGCGCCAGCCTGTGGCAGCAGGCGGCGCATGACCTGCGCGGCAGCCTCGGCGTCGTGGCCACCGTCACCGCGGGCCTCGCGTCGCCAAAGGCGTCCGAGCCGATGCGCGGCGGCTTTTTGCGCCTGCTTGACCGCAATGTCGGCTCGCTCAGCCATCTGCTGAACGACGTGACCAGCCTCGCCCGCTTGCAGGGCGGCCTCGAACACCGCAACCTGGAACTCGTCGATGCCGCCGCGGTGCTCGGCGCGTTGTGCGAAGACCTGCAGCCGCATGCACAGGAGCGCGGGCTCTACCTGAAGTTCAACGGGGTCGCCGCCTTGCCCGTGGAGGGCGACGCGGTCAAGACCCGGCGCATCGCCCAGAACCTCGTGATCAACGCGATCAAGTACACACGCAGTGGCGGCGTCACGGTCAGTTGCGGAGACTGTGCGTCTGGCGACATGGAACGCTGGTTTCTCGAGGTCAGCGATACCGGGCCGGGCTTTCACGCCGGGCCCGGCTCGCAGTTGGCGGGCGCGCTGGAGGAAGCGACCGACCAGGCCAAGCAGGTCGTGGCCGACCACGCCACGGGCGCGATCACGCATGTCAGCGTGGACCTGGCTGACGTGCATCCCTCGCCGGAAGACGCGCGGCCGGTCCAGCAGCAGCCGGGCGAAGGCATCGGGCTGTCGATCGTCAAGCGCTTGTGCGATCTTCTGGATGCGACCACCGAGCTGCAATCCCAGGGCGGTGTCGGCACGACCTTCCGCATCCTGCTGCCCAGGCGGTACGACGAAGGCTCGGCAAAGTAGCCCGCCCGCACCGGCATCGGCGTGCCGGTCGCGAGTGCAGAGTCCCAGCGCCGGTGCGAGCGCGAAAGCCCTCATCGCAAGCCGACCTGCCCCTTCCATGCATTCAGGATCTTGGCCCGGTCCCACGCCCGCCCGGCCTTCATCGTCCACGCCACTTCAGGTAAAGCTGGCTTGGCCGCATCCAGCGGCGCGGCGAAGGCAATGAGGTCGGCGCGCAGGCCAGGGGCCACGCGGCCGACATCGGCCGTGCGGCCCAGATAGGTCGCGCCGTTGGATGTCATGACCTTGACCGCCGTCGCGGCGTCGAAGCCGGCTTCGCGCAGCAGCTCGAACTGCCGCAATGACGACCAGCCCGGGATGACGCCGCCATAGCCCGTCGGATCGGTGCCGGCGACGAGCAGGCCGCCAGCGTCGTGGAAGCGCTTCTCCCAAATCATGTTCTTCGCAAGGATGCGCCCATGCGGGTTGGGGCCACCGCGCTGGACGGCCGTGTAGCGGCCCACGTACTGCTCGCGCAGCTGCGGCATCAGCAGGTCCAGCGCCGCGGCCGAGGCCATCGGGCGGCCATACGAGAAGGTCTCGAAGATGGTCAGCGTCGAGGTGAGGGCCACCTTGCGTTCGATCATCTGGCGCTGCAGGGCGGCCATGCGCGGGTCGTCGACGGCCAGCGCGTCGAGGGACTTCGGCACCGCGTCGCCGCTCGGGCAGGCGTCGGCCTGCTTGCCTTCGACGAAATCGCTGGCCGCGAAGAAGCCATGCTCCAGGTTGTCGATGCCCATGGCCGTGGCTTCAGCGTAGGTCACCGCACACAGGTGGGCCGTGACCTTGGCCTTGCGTTCATGCGCGGCCTTGACGATCGCGTCGAGCTGCTCGCGCGTCAGGTGCATATAGCCCTTGTACGAGGTCGCGCCGACATCGGCCCAGTAGCCCACCTGGCGCACTGCATCCTCGGCATTGACCAGGCGCGGCACCTGGGCGACGAAGGCCTGGATGCCGTTCAAGAAAGGTGCGGTCACGTCAAGGTCGGGTCCGGGCGCCTTACCGTCGCGGATGTCCTTCCAGGTGTTGAGGTCGGCATAGGGGCTCATGCTGCCGGCCGTACGCATCGTCGTCACGCCGCCAGCGAGATACAGCAGTGGGAAGCTCTGGAAGAAGGCACCGTAGCTGCCGCGCTCGGTCGGGTAGAAGAGGTGTTCGTGCAGCAGCACGAAGCCGGGCATCAGCGCGCCGCCGGCCAGGTCCTTCACCAGCGCGCCGGCCGGGGTCTTGAGCTCAGCATCGGGCCTCACGTCGGCGATGCGGCCGTCGCGAATGAGCACGCTCATGTGCTCGCGCGGTGCCCCGCCCGTGCCGTCGAACAGCTGGGCATTTCGCAGCAGGGTGACGGGCGCGTTGAAGAGGGTGTAGCGCTCGGTGTCGCCCGGCACTGGCGGCGCTTGCGCGAAGGCCTGCAGGGCGAGTGAAAGCGCGAGCAGGGTGAGTGGCCTTTTCATGCGCCGCATCCTCGCATGCGCGGGCGGTCTCACAGGTCGGCGATGCGCTCGTGGTCCCCTGCCAGCGCAAGATGGCTGACCAGAGGCAGGCCCGGCCCCCAGGCGTGGATGAGCCAGCCGGCGGGCTCCAGCGCCAGGGCCAGCGGTGCGTCGGGCGCGAGGTCCAGTGCGACCTGGTGGGCGGTGGAAGGCGCGCTGATGACCGCGGCATGGGCGATGCGGCCCAAGGTCATGCGGTGCAGATGGCCGCAGACGACGCGCTGCACCTGCGGGTGGGCAGCGACCAGTGCCTCGAAGCTGGCGAGGCCCGCTTGCAGCGACATCGCGTCCATGGCCGCGAGGCCGGTGGCGTGCGGCGGGTGGTGCAGGGCGACCAGCGTGGGCATGTCGGGCCGCTCGGCCAGCAGGGCCTGGGCCTGCGCCAGGCGCGCATCGTCGAAACCGCCTTCGGGCCGGCCGGGCATCAGGCTGTCGAGCACGACGAGTCGCAGCGGGCCGGGCAGGTCCAGCGCGTACTGGATGGCCGTCGCGCCGGGTTCGCCGCGGTGCACGCGGGCCAGGCCCGCGAAAGCCTCCTGCAGCGGGCCGCGTGCATCGTGGTTGCCGGGCAGCAGCGCGAGCGGCAGGCCCGCATCGACCAGCGGCATCAGCAGCTCGCGCAGCTGCGCGTACTCGGCCGGGTGGCCGGCATCGACAAGGTCGCCGCTGACCAGCACGGCCACCGGGCGCGGGCGGATCTGCAGCACACGTTCAACCGCGTGGCGCAGCGCCGCGGCGGTGTCGACGCGGCCGGAGATCAGCCGGCCCGGATGAGTGATGTGCGGGTCGCTGAGCTGGACCAGCAGATAGGGCGTGGCGTCCATACTTGTCAGCGCCGCTCGGCCGTCCGAAGGCGTTGACACACCCCCTCGGGGGGCAGAGAGCGAAGCGAGCGTGGGGGCTTCATCTCGCGCCTACTTGCGCATCAGCGTGCTCTTGCCGAACAGGCTTTCGATCAGGTCCACCGCCACCAGCGCCGTCTTGTTCTTCTCGTCCAGCGCCGGATTGAGCTCGACGAGGTCCAGCGAAGCCATGCGGCCGGTGTCGGCGATCATCTCCATGCACAGATGCGCCTCGCGGTAGGTCGGGCCACCGCCGACCGTTGTGCCGACGCCGGGCGCCATGACGGGGTCGAGGAAGTCGACGTCGAAGCTGACGTGCAGATGGGTGTTGTCGTCCAGCGTGGCCAGGGCCAGCTCCATGGTGTGGCGCATGCCCATCTCGTCGATGAAGCGCATGTCGAACACTTCCAGGTCGTGTTCGTGCACGAAGGCGCGCTCGCCCTCGTCGACGCTGCGGATGCCGATCTGGCGGATCCATTTCGGTGAGATGGCCGGCACATGGCCACCGATCTCGACCAGCTCCTTGGGGCCGAAGCCGCACAGGCAAGCCACGGGCATGCCGTGGATGTTGCCGCTGGGCGTGAGCTCGCTGGTGTTGAAGTCGGCGTGCGCGTCCAGCCAGAGCACGCGCAGCTTCTTGCCGGTGTCGCGGCAGTGGCGGGCCACGGCGCTGATGGAACCCAGGCCCAGGCAGTGGTCACCGCCCAGCATGATGGGCAGGCGGCCGGTCTTGAGTTCGGCGTAGATGGCGTCGTGGGTGGCCTGGTTCCAGGCGACGACTTCCTGCAGATGGCGGTAGCCGTTGGTTGGCGGCAGCCAGGGGTTGGACGGGCCGGCCAGGTTGCCGCGGTCGATGACGTCCACGCCGCGGGCGCGCAGCGCCTCGGCCAGGCCGGCCACGCGCATGGCCTCGGGGCCCATGCTCGCGCCGCGGGCGCCGGCGCCGATGTCGGTCGGCACACCGATGAGGGAGACGTTTCTGAGTTTGGTCATGGCGTTGCGGGGCTGGCGAGTTCAGGAGCGGATTCGAGGATGGCCCAGGCTTCCTCGGCCGTCTCGACGTAGTGAAAGAGCTGTGCGTCGACGGGATTGATCATGCCGGTCTCGATCAGCAGCTCGATGTTGATCAGCTTGGTCCAGAACTCTCGCCCAAACAGCAGGATGGGACGCGGCCGGCTCTTCTTGGTCTGGATCAGCGTCAGCGTCTCGAAGAGTTCATCCAGTGTGCCGAAGCCGCCGGGGAAGCACACCAGGGCGACGGCGCGCATCAGGAAGTGCATCTTGCGCAGGCCGAAGTAATGGAAGCGAAAGCACAGCTCCGGCGTGATGTAGGGGTTGGGGTACTGCTCGTGCGGCAGCACGATGTTCAGCCCGACGCTCTTGCCGCCGACGTCGTAGGCGCCGCGGTTGCCGGCCTCCATGATGCCGGGGCCGCCGCCGGTAGCGACGACGACATGATTGCCGCGCTCGGTACAAGCGGCGGTGGCGATCTGCGCGAAGCGGCGCGCTTCCTCGTAATAGCGGCTCATCGCCAGATGGCGGCGCGCTCGTGCCGCGCCGGCTTCGTCGCCGCGGTCCTCGGCCACGGTCAGCAGGGCCTGGGCGGCCTCTGCCGACAGGATGCGGGCGCTGCCGAAGATGACGATGGTGGACTTGACGCCCTGCTCGTTTTGCATCAGCTCGGGCTTCATCAGCTCCAGCTGCATGCGCACGGCGCGCATGTCCTGGCGCAGCAGGAAGGTCTCGTCCTTGAAGGCCAGGTTGTAGGCGGCGCCCGGGCCGTCGTAGTCGGGGTGAGGGGGCAGGTCGCGGCACTCTTCCTTGGCGGTCGGGAAGTTGCGCGTCGGGACGTCGGTGGGCTTCATGGGGAAAAAGGATTGTGGGCAGGTCGGGACGGAATTTTCCGCCCCATTCAGAGGCGTTCGCGGGATTTCATCCGCCGCAGACGGAGCATTCGGGGTCGCGCTGCATGGCGATCTCGCTCCACTGCATGCGCCGGCCGTCCAGCATCAGCAGCCTCCCGGCCAAAGGCTCGCCCACGCCGGCCAGCAGCTTCAGCGCCTCGGCGGCCTGCATGGCGCCGATGATGCCCACCAGCGGTGCGAACACGCCCATGGTTGAGCAGGCCACGTCCTCGAAGCCGGATTCGGGCGGGAACAGGCAGGCATAGCAGGGCTGCTCTCGCGAGCGGCTGTCATAGACGCTGATCTGGCCGTCGAAACCGATGGCCGCACCCGAGACCAGCGGCTTGCCGTGGCGCACGCAGGCGGCGTTGACGAGGTGGCGGGTGGCGAAGTTGTCGGTGCAGTCGAGGACGACGTCTACGCGCGGGACTTCGGCATCGAGCAGGGCTGCGTCCGCCTTCCTCGCGAGAGCGCGCACCTGCACGCCGGGGTTCAGCGCCGCCATGCGGGCGGCGGCCGAGTCGACCTTGGGTTTGTCCAGGCTGCTCATGTCGTGGGCGATCTGGCGCTGCAGATTCGTCAACGACACGGTGTCATGGTCGACCAGCGTGATGCGGCCGACACCGGCCGAAGCCAGATAGAGGGCCACCGGTGAGCCCAGGCCGCCGGCGCCGATGACCAGGGCGCTGGCGTCAAGCAAGCGCTGCTGGCCCTCGATGCCGATCTCGTCGAGCAGCAGATGGCGGGAATAGCGCAACAGGTCGTCGTCGTTCATGGTGTCAGGATAGCCCTGGCAGCGCAGGATTTGCCGGCCCTCGCGACACTGGCGGGATGAAGTCCGCGCCCCATGTCGCCCCGCTCAGCCCCGCGCTGACGCTGCTGCTTGCCACCGCCACCGGCCTGGCCGTTGCCTCCCTCTACTACGTGCAGCCGCTGCTGGGCCTGCTGTCCGAGCAGTTCGGCGTCGGCAGCGCGGCCATCGGCCTGCTGCCCACGTTGACCCAGCTCGGCTATGCGGCGGCCATTCTGCTGCTGTCGCCGCTGGGCGATCGTTTCGACCGGCGCCGCATCATTGCGGTCAAGTCCGTCGCTCTGGTTGCCGCCCTGGCTTGCGCTGCGCTTGCGCCGGGCTTTGCAGCCTTGTGCATCGCCAGCGTGGCCATCGGCCTGACGGCAACGCTGGCCCAGGACATCGTGCCGGCCGTGGCCACGCTGGCGCCCGAGGCCGAGCGCGGCAAGCGCGTGGGCCAGGTCATGACGGGCCTGCTGCTGGGCATCCTGCTGTCGCGCGTGGCCAGCGGCTCGCTGGCGGCGGTGGCCGGCTGGCGCGCCGTCTACGCGGTGGCGGCGCTGGCCGTGGCGGCGTTGATCCCGCTGCTGTGGCGCGGCCTGCCGCACTTCGTGCCGGCGACGTCGGCGGGCTATGGCTCGCTGCTGCTGTCGATGGCGGGGCTGTGGGCCCGGCATGCCCCGTTGCGCCGGGCTGCGCTGGCCCAGGGCCTGCTGAGCGTGGCCTTCAGTGCCTTCTGGTCGACGCTGGCCCTGGTGCTGGCGGGGCCGGATTTCGGCCAGGGCAGCGCGGTGGCCGGGGCGTTCGGCCTGGCCGGTGCAGCGGGCGCGCTGGCAGCACCGCTGGCCGGTGGCGTGGCGGACAAGCGCGGCCCGCAGGCCGTCATCCGCGTCGGCGCGCTGCTGGTGTTCATCGCCTTCACCGTGCAGGCGCTGGCACCCGCCTCGCTGTGGCTGCTGGTGGGCGTGGCCGTGGTGTTTGACCTGGGCGTGCAGGCCGCGCTGGTGTCGCACCAGAGCGTGGTCTACAGCCTGGACCCGGCTTCACGCAGCCGGCTGAATGCCGTGCTCGTCAGCACGATGTTCGTCGGCATGGCCAGCGGCGCGGCGTTGGGCTCGGCCCTGCTGGCATCGTTGGGCTGGCGGGCAGTACCGGCCCTCGGCGCGGTGGCGGCCCTGGGCGCCTTGGCCGTGACCCGGCGGCGATGAGCGTCAGCCGAGCGCATCTTGCGCCGACGCCACTCCGTTGAAGAGCGTCTCGACCAGTTGCTCCGCCAGTTGCAGCGACAACGGCCGGTGGCCGACGAGCAGCCGGAAGAATAGCGGCCCGTAGATCATGTCGAGTGCCACGTCGATATCGATGCCGGATTGAATCTCGTGCAGCGACATGCCGCGCTCGATGAGCTGGCGGCCGGCCTCGCGGCTCTTCAGGATCACCTGGTTGCGAAAGGCCTTGGCCAGTTCGCTGTCGGGGTCGGCGGAGGCCATGGTCAGCGTGATCTGGCGACCGCGCGGCGTGGCGAAGGTGGCGATGACGCCACGCAGATGCGCCCGCAGGCCGGCCTGCACGGAGTTCGCCCGTGAGGCCGGTTCATCCGAGGCCGGGTGCGCCATGAAGGCGGCCATCGCGAGGTCCTGGGCATTGGTCCAGGTTCTGTAGATCGTTGGCTTGCTGACGCCCGATTCGGCCGCCACGCGCTCGATCGTCAGCCGACCCAGGCCCTCCTCGATCAGGATGCGGTAGGCGGTCGCCAGCGCGAGGCGGCGCGCCTCCTCGCTGGGCGGGCGGCCGGGCTTGCGCGGCGGTGTCGGATCGGTTGCTTGACTCATTACGTGACGTATCGTAATCTAATTCGACACCACCGGAGATTCATCATGCCCGCAGTCGGCACTTCACCCGACAACCTGTCGCCCTACCTTGTGGTTCGGGGTGCTCAGGCCGCCATCGACTTCTACGTCCAGGCCCTGGGCGCCAGCCTGGACTTCAAGCTGATCGATCCGTCCGATGGACGCATCGGCCATGCCGAGCTGCTGTTCGGCGCCACACGGGTCTTCATTGCCGACGAGTATCCTGACTTCGGGGCCGTCGGGCCCGAGACGATCGGCGGCTCCCCGGTCAAGTTCCACCTCGACGTGGCCGATGCCGACTCATTCGTTGCGAACGCCGTGCGGCACGGCGCCACCGTCCTGCGTGCCGTCAAGCTCGAGTTCCATGGCCACCGCAGCGGTCTGATCGCCGATCCCTTCGGCTACAGCTGGTTCGTTGCGAGCAAGGCGGAGGAGGTCAGCGTCGACGAAATGCAACGCCGCTGGGACGCGATGGTCGCGGGGAGCCCGTCATGACAACCGCGCCCGCCGATGGCGAGGTGCTGCGGGCATTCCAGGCGCTCGAAGATCGCTTCAACGACGCCATGGTCAGCAACGACGTCCAGCGCATCGCCCAATGCATCTCCGAGGACTGGACCCTCGTGACGCCGGAGAAGGGGCCGATCTCGCGCGAGGCCATCCTCCATGCCATAGCCAGCGGCATGCTGACGCACGATTCGATGACCAAGCAGGTGGTGCGGGCCAGCGTGTACGGCGACATGGCGGTCGTCACCGGGCGGGGCAGCAACACCGGCACTTTCAGGGGCGAGCCCATCAGCGCCGATGAATGGATCACCGATGTCTACCGCCAGGTGCAGGGACAGTGGCGCTGCGTGCTGACCCATCTCGCCACTGCCGGCTGAGGAGGGGCGTGGCACCGGTTGGGCAAAAAAAGAGGGCCTCGCGAGAGGCCCCTGTGCTTTTTGAAGTCAGGACTCTTTGTAGTTATTCCGTCGTCTTGGCTTCGGCCTTGCGCTCGACAGCCGACTTGGACGCAATGACCGGTTGACCCTTGAGCTTGTTCAGCGCCTGCATCAGCGGGAAGTCTTCCGTCGAGCCGAACTCGGGCAGGGGCTTGGGCGGCTCGGCGCGCTTGGCGTACTCGGCTTCCAGCTTCTGGCGCGCTTCCTCGCGGGCCTTCTGGCGGGCTTCGTTTTCGTCCTCGGGGCCGTTGTTCAGATGCTTTTCGAGGTCGGCCTCACGCATGCGCAGCGCGGCGAAGACATTGCCCTCGGCGGTTTCGTCCAGCAGCACGTCGGGCACGATGCCCTTGGCCTGGATGGAGCGGCCGCTCGGCGTGTAGTAGCGCGCCGTCGTGATCTTCAATGCCGTTTCCGGGCCCAGCTGGCGCACGGTCTGCACCGAGCCCTTGCCGAAGGTCTGGGCGCCCATGACGGTGGCGCGGTGGTGATCCTGCAGGGCGCCGGCGACGATCTCGCTGGCGCTGGCCGAGCCTTCGTTGACGAGCACCACCAGCGGCACGTTCTTCAACGCGGCGGGCAGGCGCTTGATCGGGTCGTCGCTGCTGCGGCGGCGGTAGTCGTCGGGGCTGGCCTTGTAGCTGGCCTTGGATTCGGCGATCTGGCCGTTGGTCGACACGACCTCGACGTCCTTGGGCAGGAACGCCGCCGAGATGGCGATGGAGGCATCCAGCAGACCGCCCGGGTCGTTGCGCAGGTCAAGCACCAGGCCCTTGAGATGGGGCTCCTGCTTGTAGATCTCTTCGAGCTTCTTGGCGAAGTCGTCGACGGTGCGATCCTGGAACTGGCTGACGCGGATCCAGGCATAGCCCGGCTCGATGACCTTGGCACGCACGCTCTGGACCTTGATCTCCTCGCGCACGATGGTCACGGGGAAGGTGCGGTTCTCGGCCTTGCGGTAGATGGTGAGGCTGACCTTGGTCGACGGGTCGCCGCGCATCTTCTTGACGGCCTGGTCGATGGTGAGGCCGCGCACGGCGGTGTCATCGATGCGGCTGATCAGGTCGCCGCTCTTGAGGCCGGCGCGGAAGGCGGGCGAGCCTTCGATGGGGGAGACGATCTTGACCAGGCCGTCTTCCATGCCGATCTCGATGCCGACACCGACGAACTTGCCGGTCGTGCCTTCACGGAATTCCTTGAAGGTCTTCTTGTCAAAAAACTGGGAGTGGGGGTCCAGGCCAGACACCATGCCGGCGATGGCGTCGTTGATCAGTTTCTTTTCGTCGACGGATTCGACGTAGTCGCTCTTGACGAGGCCGAAGACGGCCGCGAGCTGCTGCATTTCGTCCAGCGGCAGGGGGGACAGGGTACTGCGCGCATTGGCCTGCAGCTGCATGGTGGTGAGTGCACCTGCGACGGCACCGAGGGCAACCCAACCGGCGACTTTCAATCTGGAGCTCATGTAGCCGAGTCCTCTATCAACGTGGTTCCCGCCAAAAACAGCTTGACAGGTGCGGCCAGTTTAGCCGGGGGGGCTTTCGATGCTGTATCGATTTACCTGCTGGAAACCCTTCAAATCGGGTGCGCAGTGATGGAATGCGCGGGCGTTACTTCTCGTGCGCCCTGACGAAAGGCACTCGTTACGAGGCGTGCCCATCAGCAACTCAGCTTCTGGCCGGCCAGGCGGCAGGTCGACAGCGGCTGGCCCAGGGCGTCCAGCGCCTGCAGCTGCCAGCCCTCGGGCGTGGCCGTCAGCAGAGACAGGCCGAAGTCCGTGTGGATGCGTACCGTCTCCAGTCGGGCGCCGGGCAGCAGTTCGTGCTTCAGGGCCGCGGCGTCGTTGACGTGGCCTGATGCGGCCGAACCGCCGTTGCCGACGACGAGGGTGACCGGATGATTGCTCGCGAAGCCCAGGGCCTGGTGCATGTGGATGTGACCATGAAGTGTGGCCTGCACGCCTGGCGGGAAGAGGCGGCCGGGTGCCGCGTCCTGCAGCAGCGGCGTCAGGCCCGATCGGGCGGCGCGGGGCGCGCCGATCGGGCTGGGGCTGAAGGCCAGGCTGGGATGGTGGCTGGCAAAAAGGCTCTGGGCGCTGCCCTGGGCCAGCTCTGCGACGCGGTCGAGCTGCTGGCGCCAGCGGGCCCAGGCGGGGGAATCCCGGGGCGGCGTGCGGCTGCCGATCTCCGAGGAGTCAAAGACGATGAGCTGGCTGCGCGGCGACAGCGGCACGGGGAAGGGCGCGGTGAAGTCGCCCTCGTTGACGCCTGGGCCGGCGGGCTGGCAGGCACGCGCCGGACCGGTTTCGGCGTCCAGATAGCGCAGCCAGCCCTGGCCGGCACGGGCGCAGGCCTCGTGGTTGCCGCGCACGAAGACCCAGGGCGCGGCGGCCAGAAGGGCCTTGGCGGGCTGGAAGAAATCGGCCTGCCAGGTGTCGTCGCCATAGCCCCAGGGGCTGCCGGCGCAGACGGCCATGCCGGGCGGGCAGGGGCTTTCGCGGTAGTGGTAGTCGCCGACGTGGATGACGAGGTCGGGCTTGAGCCTCAGCGCCAGGGCCAGCACGCGTGGGAAGGGCCAGTCCGAGGCGTCGTTGCAGCCCTGGAAGTCGCGGTCCGAGGCCTTGAGGCGGCAGCCGGTGTCGCCGATGACGACGATGCGGCGGGCTTCGGCAGTGGGGGCATGCAGCATGATGTCGTCCACCTGCACGCTGGCCGCATCGGCGGGCCAGGGCGCCTCGCAGGCACGCAGCGTGAAGTGCGTCGGCTTGCGCTCGGGCTCCTTGTTGCCCGCGGGCGGCGGCTCGTCGCCGGGGGCGCTGCGTTCCTGCATGGCGGTGACGCTGCTGCCCCAGCGCAGCGTGGGGCAGCTGGCTTCGCCCGTCAGCGCACGTACAGCCCAGGCCGGCCCGGCGACGGCCTGCACCCAGGCTTGCTGCAGGCCAACCGGCGGCGCCGCAGCGGGCAGCGGTGGAGGAGGGCTGGCACAACCGGCCAGCACGAGCAGGGCGGCCAGCCACGGGAAACGCGCGCGATGAATCATGTCTCGATCAACTGTGTGAGCGGCGCGAGATTAGCGCCCTCGCGGCCCGCGCGAGCCGGTAGATTGCCGGCCACCCCCAAACTTCGGCGCCCGTCATGCCCCTTGCCTGCCGTTTCACCCTGCTTGCCTTGGCCCTCTGCTCGTCGGCCTGGTCAGCGCAGATCGGCGTCATCCCGCCGGCCCAGCCATTGACGGCCGAACGGGTCGCGGCGCTGCCGGCGACTGAACGCGGGCCCTGGGTGGCCTATCTGGCCCGCTCCGACGCCCAGCGCGCCGCCGACCGCGCCGCGCTGGCGGCCGAGCGCAAGGGGCTGACGGCCTGGCCCGCGCCGCCCGAGGGCGGTCATGCCGAGGCCAGCATGCCGCTGGACAAGCCCGCCGCCTGGTATGCCGGCGACGCGGCCCTGGCCGTGGCCCGCAACGTCCTGAGCTTCCAGACACCCGCCGGCGGCTGGGGCAAGAACCAGCCGCGCGACCGCGCGCCGCGCCTGCCCGGCCAGGCGTTTGTGGCCGACAACAACTCCAAGCGGGCAACGCCGGGCGACTTCGACCTGGCCCAGGACGCGCAGTGGAGCTATGTGGGCACCATCGACAACGACGCCACCATCACCGAGATCCGCTTCCTCGCCCGCGTGGCGGCCCAGCAGCCCGGCGCGCCCGGTGCCGTTTACCGCCAGGCGGCCGAGCGCGGCCTGCGCTACCTGCTGGCGGCGCAGTTTCCCAACGGCGGCTGGCCCCAGGTGTGGCCGCTGCAGGGCGGCTACCACGACGCCATCACGCTGAATGACGACGCCGTCGTCGAAGTGGCCGAGCTGATGGGGGCTGCCGCGCACGGTGAGCTCGACTTGGGTTTCCTGCCAGCCGCGTTGAAGGCCGACGCCGCGGCGGCACAGGCGCGCGCCGTGCAGCTGCTGCTGGCCACGCAGATCCGCATCGACGGCAAGCCGACGCTGTGGGCCCAGCAGCACGACGCGCTGACGCTGGCGCCGGCCTCGGCGCGCAACTACGAGCCGCCGGCACTGAGCAGCGGCGAGAGCGCGCGGGCGCTGGGCTATCTGATGAGCCTGCCCGACCCGTCGCCGGCGGTCGTCGCCGCGGTGAAGGGCGGCATCGTCATGCTGCGTGCCCTGGCCGTGCGCGACCGCGCCTTCGTCAAGGTGGACGACGCGCGCCGGCTGGTGGTGCAGCCGGGCGCCGGCCCGCTGTGGTCGCGCTTTTACGACCCGGCCACGCTCAAGCCGGTGTTCGGCGACCGCGACAAGAGCCTGCACGACGACGTCAACGACCTCAGCCTGGAGCGGCGCAACGGCTATACCTGGTGGGGGACCTGGCCGGTGAAGACGCTCGCGGCCTACGAAGCCTGGGCCGCCAGGTGGGTCAGGAGTCCTTCCTGAGCTCGAAGCGCTTGATGTCGCCGACGACGAACAGGTAGCAGCACACGGCCACCAGCGCGTTCGCGGCGACGAACACCAGGGCCGCGTTGAACGAGCCCGTGCCCTTGATCAGGTAGCCGATGACGATGGGCGTCGTGATGCCGGCGGTGTTGCCGAAGGTGTTGAACAGCGCGCCGGACAGCCCCGATATTTCCTTGGGCGAGGTGTCCGAAACGACGGCCCAGCCCAGCGCGCCGAGGCCCTTGCCGAAGAAGGCCAACGACATGATGGCGACGACGACCACGGCGCTGTCGACGTAGTTGCACAGGATCATGCTGGTGCTCAGCAGCATGCCGATGACGATGGGCGTCTTGCGGGCCACGGTCAGTGTCTTGCCGCGGCGCAGCAGCCCGTCAGAGATCAGCCCGCCGAGCACGCCGCCGGCGAAGCCGCAGATGGCCGGCAGCGCCGCGACGAAGCCGGCGTTGAGGATGGACATGCCGCGTTCCTTGACCAGGTAGACGGGAAACCAGGTCAGGAAGAAATAGGTCAGCGTCGTGATGCAGTACTGGCCGACGTAGACGCCCATCAGCATGCGGTTGGAGAGCAACTGCTTGATGTAGCCGAGCTTGGGGGACTCCGGCGCGAAGCTGCGGCTCTGCGTGCCGGGCTGGTCCATGTTGACGAGGGCACCGCCGGCCGCGATGTGGTCCAGCTCGGCCTGGTTGACGCCGGGGTGGGTCTTGGGCGTATAGACGGTCTTGAGCCAGACGGCGCTGACCACGATGCCCAGCAGGCCCATGACGACGAAGACGGCCGGCCAGCCGTAGCTGTGCGTGATCCAGCCCATCAGCGGCGCGAACAGCACGGTGGCGAAGTACTGGGCCGAGTTGAAGATGGCCGAGGCCGTGCCGCGCTCGGCGGCCGGGAACCAGGACGCGACGATGCGGCCATTGGCGGGGAAGGACGGCGCCTCGGCCGCGCCGACCAGGAAGCGCAACGCGAAAAGCACGACGACGGCGGTCGTCGCCGTCGCGGTCAGGAAGCTGATGCCGCCCTGCAGCAGCGTGAACACCGACCAGATGAAGATGCTGGCGGCGTAAACCTTCTTGGAGCCGTACCGGTCCAGCAGCCAGCCGCCCGGCAACTGGGCGATGACGTAGGACCAACCGAAGGCCGAGAAGATGAAGCCCATCGTCACCGAGTCGATGCCCAGGTCCTTGGACAACGCCGGGCCGGCGATGGACAGCGTCGCGCGGTCGGCGTAGTTGATCGTCGTGACGATGAAGAGCATGGCCAGGATGGCGAAGCGCTTCTTCGTTCGCGTGACGCTGGCGGCGTGGGCCAGGGTGGCGGTGGCGGTATTCATCGGTTGTCTCCGGGCAATGCAGCGGCTCCGCCTCTTGCCGGGCGGTGGTGCCAAAGGGGTGGGATCAGGCTTGGGTGTAAGCCGTCTTCACGGTTGTGTAGAACTCAGCCGCGTGGCGGCCCTGCTCGCGCGGGCCATAGCTGGAGCCCTTGCGGCCGCCGAAGGGCACGTGGTAGTCCACGCCTGCGGTGGGCAGGTTGACCATCACCATGCCGGCCTGCGAATGGCGCTTGAAGTGGGTGGCGTATTTCAGCGAGGTCGTCGCGATGCCGGCGGCCAGGCCGAACGGCGTGTCGTTGGACAGGGCCAGTGCGTGCTCGTAGTCGCGGGCCCGCAGCACGCTCACGACCGGGCCGAACACCTCTTCGCGGTTGATGCGCATGGAGGGCGTCGTGTCGGTGATGAGGGCCGGCGTCAGGTAGAAGCCCGGTGCGCCGTCGGCATTGGTCTCGATGCGCTCGCCGCCGTGGGCCAGCTTGCCGCCCTCGGTCTTGGCGATGCCGATGTAGTCGGTGTCCTGGCCGAGCTGGCTGGCGTCGACGACCGGGCCGATGTCGGTGCCGGCCTTGCGGGCGTCGTCCACCTTCAGCGTCTTCATCTTGTCGACCATGGCCGCAACGAAGCGGTCGTGGATGCCCTCGGTGACGATGAGGCGGCTCGACGCCGTGCAGCGCTGGCCGGTGGAGAAGAACCCGCTGTTGACGGCGGCGTTGACGGCCACGCCCAGGTCGGCGTCGTCCAGCACGATCATGGGGTTCTTGCCGCCCATCTCGAGCTGGAACTTGGCCATGCGCGCCACACAGGCCGCCGCGACCTTCTGGCCCGTGCCCACCGAGCCGGTGAAGCTGATGGCTGCCACGCGCGGGTCGTTCAGCAGCTTCTCGCCGACCACCGAACCGCGGCCCATGACGAGGTTGAAGACGCCAGCCGGCAGCCCGCTGCGCGACAGGATCTCGGCCAGCGCCCAGGCCGAACCCGGCACGAGGTCGGCAGGCTTGAAGACGACGCAATTGCCCCAGGCCAGGGCCGGTGCGATCTTCCAGGCGGGAATGGCGATGGGGAAGTTCCACGGCGTGATGAGGCCGACGACACCGACGGCTTCGCGCGTCACTTCCACGCCGACGCCGGGGCGCACCGAGGGCAGGCTCTCGCCGCCCGGGCGCAATGCCTCGCCGGCGAAGAACTTGAAGATATAGCCGGCGCGCCCGACCTCGCCGATGGCCTCGGGCAGGGTCTTGCCTTCCTCGCGGGCCAGCAGGTCGCCCAGCTCGGCTCGGCGCGCCAGGATCTCGGTGCCGATGGCGTCGAGGATGTCGAAGCGCTGCTGCGGTGTCGACAGGCTCCAGGCCGGGAAGGCGGCGGTGGCGGCCGTGATGGCCAGCTCGGCCTGGGCCGCGTCGGCCTGGGCGTATTCGCCGACCAGGTCGCGCGTGTCGGAGGGGTTGATGTTGCGCGAGACGGCGTGGCCGTCCAGCCATTCACCGGCGATGAGGTTCTTGAACATGGGTACTGCCTTAGCGATCAAGCGCGGGGCGCTTGGGGTTGAAGGTCCAGCCAGGGATGAGGAACTGCATCGCGATGGCGTCATCTCGAGCGCCCAGGCCGTGCTGCTTGTAAAGGTTATTCGCTTTCTCGACCTCGGCCATGTCGAGCTCGATGCCCAGGCCCGGCTTGGCCGGCACCTTGACGTGGCCGCCGACGATCTGCAGCGGCTCCTTGGTCAGCCGCTGGCCGTCCTGCCAGATCCAGTGCGTGTCGATGGCCGTGACCTTGCCTGGCGCGGCGGCGCCCACGTGGGTGAACATGGCCAGCGAGATGTCGAAGTGGTTGTTGGAGTGCGAGCCCCAGGTCAGGCCCCAGTCGCGGCAGGTCTGCGCCACGCGCACGCTGCCGGCCATGGTCCAGAAGTGCGGGTCGGCCAGCGGGATGTCCACGCTCTGCAGCGACAGCGCGTGCGAGAGTTGGCGCCAGTCGGTGGCGACCATGTTGGTGGCCGTGGGCAGGCCGGTAGCGCGGCGGAATTCGGCCATCACCTCTCGGCCCGAGAAGCCATCCTCGGCACCACAGGGATCTTCCGCATACGCGAGAACGCCCTTCATATCGCGCATCAGCCGGATCGCGTCCTTCAGCAGCCAGCCGCCGTTGGGGTCCAGCGTCACACGCGCGTCGGGGAAGCGCTCGTGCAGCGCGCGGATGGCCTCGACTTCCTCGTCGCCGCGCAGCACGCCGCCCTTGAGCTTGAAGTCGTTGAAGCCGTAGCGCTCGCGGGCGGCCTCGGCGAGCTTGACGACGGCCTCGGGAGTCAGCGCCACTTCATGGCGCAGTCGGCTCCAGGCGTTGTCGGCGCCGGACTCGCTGTTGTACGGCAGGTCGGTTTTCGTGCGGTCACCGACGTAGAAGAGATAGCCCAGCATCTCGACCGCATCGCGCTGCTGGCCTTCGCCCAGCAGGGCCGCGACCGGTACGCCCAGGTGCTGGCCGAGCAGGTCCAGGAAGGCCGACTCGATCGCGGTGGCGGCATGGATGGTGGTGCGCAGGTCGAAGGTCTGCAGGCCACGGCCGCCGGCGTCGCGGTCGGCAAAGGACTGGCTGACCTTCTGCAGCACGCCCTGGTGGCCACCGATGGGCTGGCCCACCACCAGCTGGCGCGCGTCCTCCAGCGTCTGGCGGATCTTCTCGCCACCGGGCACCTCGCCGACGCCGGTGTTCCCGGCGCTGTCGGTCAGGATCAACAGGTTGCGGGTGAAGAAGGGCGCATGCGCGCCGCTGAGGTTGAGCAGCATGCCGTCGCGCCCGGCGACGGGCACAACGCGCAGCTCTTTGATGACGGGGGTCGAGGTCATGTCAGTACTTCAAAGATGTAGTGCCCCACCAAGTGGCACCCATGGAACTGGCTCTGCCAGGCCATCGGGTGCGCCCCCTTGAGGGGGAGGCGCGTCAGCGCCTCGGGGGTGGGCTCAATCTGCGGTGATCTTGCGTTCTTCGATCACTTTTTTCCAGCGTGCGAACTCGCTCGCCTGGAAGGCGGTGAACTGCTCGGGCGTGTTGGCAACGACCTCGAAACCCTGCTCCAGCAACTTCGGTTTGATGTCCGGCGAGTTCAAAGTCTTGACGATGCCGGCATGCAGCTTGGCCTTGATGTCGGCGGGCAGGCCCTTGGGCGCGGCCACGCCTTGCCAGGAGTAGACCTGCAGCCCCTTGATGCCCAGCTCGTCCATGGTGGGCACGTCGGGTTGTACTGGCGAGCGCTGGGCGCTCGTGATGCTCAGCGCGCGCAGCTTGCCCGCCTTGATCTGCGGCAGCGCGGTGTTGATGTTCATGAAGCTGGCATCCACCTGGTTGCCGAGCAGGTCGGTCATGACCGGGCCGCCGCCCTTGTAGGGGATGTGCAGGCCCGACGTGCCGGTCTGCAGCCAGAACAGCTCGGCGGTGATGTGGTCGCTGCTGCCGTTGCCGCTGGAGCCGAAGCTCATCTTGCCGGGGTTGGCTTTCTCATAGGCCAGCACGTCGGCCATGCTCTTGTGCGGCGACGCGGCGGGCACCACCAGCACGTTGGGCGCCTGCACGGCGACGGTGATGTAGTCCAGGTCCTTGGTCGGGTCGTACTGCAGGTTCTTCAGCAGGTGCGGGCCGATGACCAGCGGGCCCAGCGACGAGACGAGGACGGTGTAGCCGTCCGGCGCCGCGCGCTTGACCATGCCGGTGCCGATGGTGCCGCCCGCACCGCCGCGGTTGTCGATGACGAAGCTGCCGCCAAGGGTCTCCTGCAGCTTGTTGCCCAGCAGACGGGCGATGGCGTCGGTGGAGCCGCCGGGCGGGAAGGGCACCAGCAGCGTCACCGGCTTGGCGGGCCAGGCCTGAGCCAGCGCTGCGGTGGTGGCAGCGGCGCCGAGCAGCAAGGCGGTCAGCAGTTTCTTCATGGCTTGTCTCCAGTGGGTCTTGTGGAATGGCTTATTGCGGGCCGAGCTTGGAGATCAGCGCGCCGAGTGCGTCGACCTCGGCTGCAGCCAGGTCCGACAGTGGCGGCCGCACCGGCCCGGCCGTGTGGCCCACCAGCGTCGCGCCGGCCTTCACGATGGACACGGCATAGCCCTCGCCCTTGTTGCGCAGCGCGACGTAGGGGATGAAGAAGTCGCGCACGAGGCGGTTGCAGGTCTCGGTGTCGCCCGCGGCGTGGGCGTTGTAGAACTCCATCGCCGTCTTGGGGATGAAGTTGAAGACGGCGGACGAGTAGACCGGGCAGCCCATGGCCTTGTATGCGCCGGCAAACAGCTCGGCGGTGGGCAGGCCACCCAGATAGGCGAAGCGATCGCCCAGCGTCTGGCGGATGGAGACGAACTTCTCGATGTCGCCGAGACCGTCTTTGAAGCCGATCAGATTGGGGCAGCGGTCGGCCAGCACCAGTAGGCTCTGCGGCGTCAGCTTGCAGGCGCCACGGTTGTAGACGACGACGCCGAACTTGACGCTCTTGCAGACGGCCTCGACGTGATTGATGAGGCCTTCCTGGCTGGCTTCGGTCAGGTAGTGCGGCAGCAGCAGCACGCCCTGGGCGCCAAGGCGCTCAGCTTCCTGCGCGTACTGGACGGCCACTCGCGTGCCGCCACCGGCGCCGGCCAGGATGGGCGTGCGGCCCCGGCAGGTGTCCAGCGCCACCTTGATGATGTCGCTGTACTCGCCCGGCTCCAGCGAGAAGAACTCACCCGTGCCGCCCGCCGCGAAAAGCGCCGAGGCGCCATAGGGCTGCAGCCACTCCAGACGCTCGGCGTAGGGCTTGGGCGCGAAGTTCAGCTGCGCGTCGAAGTCGGTCAGCGGGAAAGACAGCAGACCGGCTTCGAGGACGGCTTTGAGTTCTTGGGGCGACATGGGCGGGTCTCCGTGGGTGTTGGGATGACTGAAGTTGTAGGTCATCGTACAACTTGGGTCAAATCCACAATGACTAGTGAAAACCCGCGAAGGCCGTTTCTTTACCGACGGTCAGCTGGCTTCAGCCTGGGCGCGTCGGCGACGTTCACGGCTGTTGCTGAGGTGGGTGCGCATGGCCGCACGAGCCGATTCGGCATCCTGGCTGGTGATGGCGTCGAGGATGCTTTCGTGCTCCGCGTTGACGCGCCGCATATAGGCCAGCCGCTCCGCACTCATGTCCGCCACCGGCTCCAGCCGGGCACGCGGAATGATCTGGGCCCCCAGCGTTGCCATCAGGTCGGCGAAGTGGCTGTTCTGCGTCGCGCGGGCAATCTCCAAGTGGAACTGGAAGTCGGCGGCCACCGAGTCCTGGCCGGCTTCGACGGCGGCAATAACTGCGTCCAGCGCCTTGCGCAGGGCAATGAGGTTGTCGGCGGTGCGCCGCTGCGCTGCCAGGCCGGCCGCCTCCGTCTCGAGGCCGATGCGCAGTTCCAGCACGGCGATGACGTCCTGCAGCGTGCTGAACTGTTCCGGCGTGATCTTGAATGACGGCCCGTCGCCAGGCCCGAGCACAAACGTACCGATGCCGTGCCGCGTCTCGACCAGGCCAGCCGCCTGCAATTTGGAGATGGCCTCGCGCACGACGGTGCGGCTGACCTCGAACTCGCCCATGATGGCCGCCTCGGTCGGCAGCTTGTCGCCGGCCTGCAACTGGCCGGCCCGGATGCGGTCTCCGAGCGAGTCAACCAGTTCGAGGGCCAGCGTGCGCGGCCGGCGGCGGGCGAGGGGGGCGTGCATTCGCGGGTTTTCCCGGAGTTTTGAAATGATTGCGCCGTCTAAAGTGACGGAAGTTGTACGACAACTAGACGACGTACAACAACTTCAACTGTAGCAACGCCTTGGCAAACCATGACTGCTGTTTCCCCCCGTCCGCCCCTGACGCTGCGCATGCGCATTGAGGACAACGTCGCCATCGTTGCCAACGACGGCGGCCTGGCCGAAGGCACCGTGCTGCCGGACGGCATCCCAGGCGCGGGGCTGGCGCTGCGCGACAAGGTGCCGCAGGGCCACAAGGTCGCGCTGCGCGACATCGCCGAGGGAGAAGTGGTACTGCGCTACGCCGTGCCCATCGGCTATGCGTTGAAGGCCATTCCCGCCGGCAGCTGGGTGCACGAGCGCCTGCTGCAGATGCCCGCCGCACGTGCGCTGGAAGGCCTGCCCATCGCCACCGTGAAGCCTGCTGTCGTTGAACCACTGGACGGCTACGCCTTCGAGGGCTATCGCAACAAGGATGGCTCGGTCGGCACGCGCAACATCTTCGCCATCACGACGACGGTGCAGTGCGTGGCCGGCGTCGTCGCCCAGGCGGTCGCGCGTATCAAGGCCGAGCTGCTGCCGCGCTACCCGAACGTGGACGACGTCATCGGCTTGGAGCACAGCTATGGCTGTGGTGTGGCCATCGACGCGCCGGATGCCGTCATCCCCATCCGCACCCTCAAGAACATCTCGCTGAACCCGAACTTCGGCGGCGAGGTCATGGTCGTCAGCCTGGGCTGCGAAAAGCTGCAGCCCGCGCGCCTGCTGCCGCCAGGCTCATTCCCGATCACCGACGAACGCGACCCGGCCAGCGGCCCCGAAACCATTTGCCTTCAAGACGACGTGCACGTGGGCTTCATGTCCATGCTCGAAGACATCCTGCAAAGTGCCAAGCCTCACCTGGAGCGCCTGAACGCCCGCAGGCGCGAGACCGTGCCTGCAGCTGAGCTGGTCGTCGGCGTGCAATGCGGCGGCAGCGATGCCTTCTCGGGCGTGACGGCCAACCCGGCCGTGGGCTTCTGCGCCGATCTGCTGGTGCGCGCGGGCGCCACCATCATGTTCAGCGAGAACACCGAGGTGCGCGACGCGGTGGAGCAGCTCACCAGCCGCGCCGCCACGCCCGAGGTGGCGGACGCCATCATTCGCGAGCTGGGCTGGTACGACCGCTACCTCGACCGCGGCCGCGTCGACCGCTCGGCCAACACGACGCCTGGCAACAAGGCCGGCGGCCTGTCCAACATCGCCGAGAAGGCGATGGGCTCCATCATCAAAAGCGGTAGCTCGGCCATCTCGCATGTGCTCGCTCCCGGCGACAAGCTCAAGCGAGACCAGCGCGGCCTCGTCTACGCCGCCACGCCCGCCAGCGACTTCATCTGCGGCACGCTGCAACTCGCCGCCGGCATGAATCTGCACATCTTCACCACCGGCCGCGGCACGCCCTACGGCCTGGCCGAATGCCCGGTCGTCAAGGTCGCCACGCGCACGGACCTGGCCCGCCGCTGGCACGACCTGATGGACGTCAACGCCGGCCGCATCGCCGATGGCGAGGCGACGATTGAAGAGACCGGCTGGGAGATGTTCCGCCTGTTGCTCGACGTCGCCAGCGGCCGCAAGAAGACCTGGGCCGAGCACTGGAAGCTGCACAACAGCCTGGTGCTGTTCAACCCCGCGCCGGTCACCTGAAATAACGCTGCCCCTCGCCCAGTCTTGCCCTGCTAAACGCGGGCAAGCCCAGTCGGTCTTGCAGACCGCGCTGCGGCTCGCGCCGCAGCTCTTCGGCAGGCACATGCCGCCCACTGGGCGCCATGTGTCCGGCCTCAGCCCCCGAGGGGACGGCGATGCTCGCGGCATCGAGCCGCGAGCACATCGCCAACCGGGCCGGCTAGGGAGCGGCCCGGCGCTCGGCCCGAAGACCGCGCCGTCCACGATGTGCACCCTCTATGCTTGGTCGCCATGACGACCCAGCAGCAACCGACAGTGGACCCAGCCGAAACCGGGACCGCGCTTGACGACGTCACGCAAGTCGTCGCCGAGCCCTTGCGCTTCAAGGCCAAGCTCGCCATCGGCGAGAACGCCTACAAGTCCCTGCGCATGATCAACCGCACCCGCGAGGTCTGGGACGTGCTGGGTGCCGCGGGCGCGGGCGCCGCCGTCGTGAAGTCGGGTGTGCTGGGCATCGGTGCCGCAGCCACGCCCATTGGCTGGGTGGCGCTGGCCGCGCTGGCCTCGGGCGGCGCCTGCTACGGCCTGTACCGGTGGCTGGGTGACACCAAGGGCGCGCGTGTCATCGAGATCCCCAAGTTCCTGAACACGCCGCTGGACACGCTGGGCCTGGCCCTCTTCGACCTCATCGCGCCGCTGGCGCTGCGGCTGGCCGCGGTGGATGGCCACATCGAGCCTGCCGAGCGGCAAGCGCTGGTGCAACACCTGGTGGACGACTGGGGCCTGGACGCCAGCTTCGTCACGCGGGCCGTCGCGCAGATCGAGCCGGGCGTGATGCAAGGCTCGGTCGAGGAGGTGGCCGCTGAGCTGTCGGCCTTCCTGCATGCCAACCCCGACTGCAACCACAAGGCCATCGCCGCCGATCTCGGCCAGTTCCTGCGCCGGCTGCTGGAAGCCGGCGGGCCGCTGTCCGAGGCCGAGGAGGCGGCATTGGCAGCCAGCCTGACGCTGTTGCTGCAAGAGCCTGACGGCCCGCTCACCAAGGCCTGGGTCACCGCCAGGTCGGGCGCGGGCAAGGCGGCCGAACAGCTGGGCGCTTCGGCCAAGGAGGCGGCCGGCTGGACGCGCGAGCGCCTGCCTTCGCCCGAGGAGCTGCAGGCCGCGGCCGGCACCGCAGCGACCAAGGCGTGGCATGGCGCCAGGTCGGGGGCTGAGCAATTGGGCACGTCGGCCAAGGACGCCGCTGACTGGACACGTGAGCGCTTGCCCTCGCCCGAGCAGTTGCAGGCCGCGGCCGGCACGGCGGCGACACAGGTCCAGCAGTCCGTGCAAAAGGCCGCCTCATGGGCTCAGGACAAGCTGCCCGCCGCAGCCCAGGTCCAGGAAGCGGCCAAGCGCTCGGTGAGTTTTGCCAAGACCGGCATTGCGCGAATCAAGAAGCGGTCTGGCCGCTGAGACGCCGCGCGGCAATTGCGTTGCCTGTAGGTCGGGGCCTGCAAGCCTGTGTGCCGATGTCCGGCACCGTGGCCGCGCCATGCTGGCAGTATGGTCTCACCGAAGAACGGGAGAGCCCCGAACGATGAGTGCCGAACGCCACCCTCTTGCTGGCAAGCCCGCGCCACCCGATGTCCTCATCGACGTCGAGGCGTTGCGCGAAGCCTATTTTTCGCGCCAGCCCGACCCGAGCTGCGCCGAACAGCAGGTCAGCTTCGGCACCTCGGGCCACCGCGGCTCGGCCCTGGATGGCTCGTTCAACGAATGGCATGTGCTGGCCATCACGCAGGCCATTTGCGACCACAGGAAGCAGAGCGACATCGCGGGCCCGCTCTTTCTGGGCGCCGACACGCATGCGCTGTCCGAGCCCGCTGTGCTCAGCGCACTGGAGGTGCTGGTGGCCAATGGCGTGGACGTGATGCTGGCGCCGGCGGGCCAGTTCACGCCGACACCGGCCGTGTCGCTGGCTATCCTTGAATACAACCGCGGCCGCGAAGGCTGGCAGCGCGCCGACGGCATCGTCGTGACGCCGTCGCACAACCCACCGCGCGACGGCGGCTTCAAATACAACCCGCCACATGGTGGCCCGGCGGGCAGCGATGTCACGACGGGCATCCAGGCGGCTGCCAACGAGCATCTGAAGCAATCGCTCAAGGGGGTGCTGCGCAAGGACGCCGAGCGGGCGCTCGGCACATCGGCCTGCCATGAGTACGACTTCCTCGGCAGCTATGTGGCGGCGCTGGGGCAGGTCATCGACTTCGACCTGATCCGTGCAGCCGGCCTGCAGCTGGGCGTGGACCCACTGGGTGGCGCGGGTGTGGCCTACTGGCCCGCGATCGCCGAGCACTACCGCCTGCCACTGACGGTTGTCAGCAACGAGGTGGATCCGCGGTTCGCCTTCATGACGCTGGACTGGGACGGCCAGATCCGCATGGACCCGTCATCGCCCTGGGCCATGCAAAGGCTGACGAGCCTGCGCGATCGCTTCGACGTGGCCTTTGCCTGCGACACCGACCATGACCGCCATGGCATCGTCACCCGCAGTGCCGGTCTGATGCCGCCCAACCACTACCTCAGCGTCGCCGTGGACTATCTGTTCCGCCACCGGCCCGGCTGGCGCGCGAACGCGGCCGTCGGCAAGACCGTCGTCACGACGGCGCTGATCGACCGCATTGCGCGGCGCCTGGGCTGCCCGCTGTTCGAGGCGCCTGTTGGCTTCAAATGGTTTGCGCCGGGCCTGGCTGAAGGCAGCCTGGGCCTGGGCTGCGAGGAGAGCGCGGGCGCATCAATGCTGCGCCGTGATGGCCGCGTGTGGACGACCGACAAGGACGGCATCGCCGCCGCGCTGCTGGCGGCCGAGATCACGGCGCGCACCGGCAGCGACCCGGGGGTGTATTACCAGGGCCTGACGGCGGCCCTCGGCACACCGCACGCCGACCGCGTCGAAGGCCCGGCCACGCGCGAGCAGAAGGCCAGGCTGGCCGCGCTGACGGTTGCGAACGTCCAGGCGACGACACTGGCAGGCGAGCCCATCATGACGGTGCTGAGCCAGGCGCCGGGCAATGGTGCGCCGATTGGCGGCATCAAGGTGGGCACGGCCAGTGGCTGGTTCGCCGCGCGGCCGTCGGGCACCGAGGACATCTACAAGGTCTATGCGGAGAGCTTCCGCGACGAGGCGCATCTGCAGCTGTTGCTCCAGGAAGCGCGCGGAGTGGTGGACGAGGCGCTGGCTGCGCCTTGATCAGGCAGCCGCGAGTTCGGCCACGCCTTCGCTGACGAACACGCAATCGCCGTCCTGGAACACACGCACTTCACCGGCTGTGAACGCCTGCCAGGCCTCGCCATGGGTTAGCGGCTCTGTGGAGACCAGCGCCATGCGGTCAGCCGGGTTGTTGACAGTGGCCAGGTCCACGCTCAGGTCGCCGTCGCGCAAGGAGACGTGGCCGAAGGGCGGGCGGCGCTGCAGCCAGTGCAGCTTGGTGGACGCATGCGCCAGCATGGCGCGGCCATCGGTCAGCAGCAGGTTGAAGCGGCCGTGCTCGGCGATCTCGTGGATCCAGGGCGTCAGCGTTTCGGCCAGTTGCTGCCAGTCGGGCGGCTGGTTGCCGAAGCGCTGCTGGAGCTTCTGCATCAACCAGCAGAAGGCTCGTTCGCTGTCGGTCTGGCCGGCCGGCGTGAAGCTCCCGTCCAGCTGGGGGTGAAAGTCCTTCAGGTCGCCGTTGTGCGCGAAGACCCAGGTGCGACCTGCCCAGTCGCGGCGAAAGGGGTGGCAGTTCTCCAGGGTGCGGGCGCCCTGGGTGGCCTTGCGGATGTGGGCGAGGATGTTGCGTGCCTGCACCGGGTGGTGGCCGAAATGACGCGCCAGTTCGGATTCGGCCGCCGGGCTGTCCTCGACAGTGACTTCGCAGCGCTCGCCGTCGTGAAAGGCCACGCCCCAGCCGTCGACATGGTCTGCGGTGCGCCCGCCGCGGGCGGCGAAGCCGCTGAGGGAGAAGGTGGCGGCGGCCGGCTGGCGGCTGTTGAGGGCGAAAAGCTCACACATCGGTGGTGGCGGAAGCTGTCGGTACGGGTGGCAACGCTGCAAGTCTGCAGGCCGATGACACAAAACCCAACAAAGCTTTTGTCATGAGCTCATGCCTGTGCGGGTTCTCACGTTTCGCGGGCGCGCCGCAGGGCGTTAGGCTGGGCTGTACCACCTTCAGGAGACGCCCGTGCCGAAGTGCCTTGTTCCCGTCGCAGCTCTGCTGCTTGCACTGACCGCAAATGCCCAGGAAACGGCCTGGCCGTCCAAGCCCCTGCACTTCGTCGTGCCCTTTGGCCCCGGCGGCGCCAACGACATCGTGGCGCGCACGGTGGCCGAAGCCACGGCCAAGCAGCTGGGGCAGCCGATCATCATCGAGAACAAGCCCGGCGCGGGCTCCATGATCGGCGCGGCCTATGTGGCCAAGGCCGCGCCGGACGGCTACACCTTCCTGACGCCGGCGGCCGGTGTCATCACCAATGCGCTGATCAAGACACGCATGCCCTATGCCGAGAACGACCTCGTGCCCGTCGTCATGATGGCCGTCAGCCCCTCGGTCGTCGTCGTGCCGGGCGACTCGGCCATCAAGGATCTGAAGGGCCTGATCGCGGCGTCCAGGAAAGGCCAGGGGCTGAACTTCGCGACGGCCGGCACCGGCAGCACGCCGCATTTCGTGGCCGAGATGCTCAAGCTCAAGGCCGGCGCCAAGCTGCAGATCGTGCCCTTCAAGAGCGGCTCCGAAGGCATGGCGGCCGTTGTCGGTAACCAGGTCGATGCGACCTCCGAGGCCAGCCCCGTCGTGCTGTCGATGGTGAAGGCCGGCAAGCTCAAGGCCATCGCCTCGACGTGGAACCGTCGCATCGCGGCTTTGCCCGACCTGGCCACCGCCCAGGAGCAGGGCTTCAATGACGTTTTCATTGGCCATTGGTCGGGCGTGTTCGCGCCCAAGGGCACGCCCGAGGCCATCCTCGACAAACTCAATGCGGCCGTGAATGCGGCGCTGAAGACGAGCGAGCTGCGCGCCAAGCTCATCCCGCTGGCCATCGACCCGACGGGCGGCAGCCGCGAGGACTTCCGCAAGTTCCTCGTCGCCGAAAAGGCCCGCCTGGCGCCGGTGGCCAAGGCGGCGCAGATGAAGGAAGACTAGCGGTCGGCTTCGACGAGGGCGCGCATCGCGGCCAGCAGCACATCCGTCGCTTCGTCGGGCGTCAGCAGCTCGGCGCTGACGAAGGCGCCATTGACGAGCAAGGCCAGCTGAGCGGCGAGTACCTTCGGCGCGCGTGCCTTCAGGCGTTGGGCGATGACCGTGAGGCGTGACCGCAGCGCCTGCATGTGGGCTCGCGCCACGCCGCGTGCCGGGTGATCCTGCTCGGCGAACTCGGCCGCCACATTGATCTGCGGGCAGCCGCGGTAGTTGGCCCGGCCCAGGCGCTCGCCTATCCAGCGCATATGAGCTTCCAGTTCGGCCTTCGCATCACTCGCGTTCTCCGCGGCGACCCGGTCCCAGGTCGCCCAGAAGTCCACATCTTCGCGCTCCAGGAAGGCCACGATGAGGTCGTCCTTGGTGCGGAAGTGGCGGTACAGGCTGCTCTTGGCGACGCCGGCCTGCTCGATGACCAGATCGATGCCGACCGCGCGAACGCCGTTCTTGTAGAACAGCTCGGACGCCACGCCCAGCAGGCGCTCGCGGACGTTCTGAGCTTCGGGGGCAGTTTCAGCAGGCATGTTCATCACGGCGGTCGATTCGGTGTTGACACGATACAGACCATTCTGTATCGTTCAAAGAACAGACAGGTCTGTCTCGTTTTAAAAGGATGATCATGAGCAAGGATTTGGGCAAGAAGGCGGTTGCGGTCTACGGTGCCGGCGGGCACACCGGGCGATTCGTCGTCAACGAGGCGCTGAGGCGTGGCTTGAAGGTGGTGGCGATCGGGCGGGATGCGTCGCGACTGCCGGCTGGCGTGGAGGCGCGGGTCGCGACCATTGACGACGCGGCCGCGCTGGACGCTGCACTGCAGGGCTGCGGCGTGGTCATCAACTGCGCCGGGCCGTTTCTCGACACGGCGGCGCCGGTCATCGAGGCCGCGCTGCGCGCTGGCTGCGGCTATATCGACGTGACCGCCGAGCAGGCCAGCGCTGAAGCCGTCTTCGAGAACTTCGATGCCCGGGCTCGCGTGGCTGGCGTCGCCATCATTCCGGCGGCGGGCTTTTACGGCGGGCTGGCTGACCTGCTGGCGACGGCGCTGATGGGCGACGGCGCCGTGCACGACCTGGCCATCGCCATCGCGCTGGACCACTGGTGGCCCACCGAGGGCACCCGCAAGACCGGTGAGCGCAATCAGGTGCCGCGCGTTGTGCTGCAGGGCGGCCAGATCGTGCGTATGCCGACGCCCGCGGCGCAGCGCGATTGGGCGTTCAGCGCTGAGCACGGTGAGCAGACCATGGTCGAGCTGCCCTTCAGCGAGGTCATCACCATCGCCCGCCATCTGCGCGTGCAGAACCTGCGCTCGTGGCTGACGCTGTCGTCCCTGCAGGAGATCCGCGACACCACCACGCCGCCGCCCGAGGCCAGTGACGCGCAGGGGCGTTCAGCGCAGCGCTTCGAGATGGTCGTCCAAGCCGGCGAAGGGGCGAGCGCGAGAAAGGCCATCGCCCGTGGCCAGGACATCTATGCGGTGTCGGCGCCGCTGGTGGTGGAGGCGGCCGAGCGCATGCTGCAGCCATCCTTCGAGCGCAGCGGTGCGCTGGCCCTGGGTGAAGCCTTCGACGCCAAGGACTTCCTTCAGTCGCTCAGGGACGTTGAACTGCAATTGGGCTGAGGAAAGGCGCCAGCCAGCGCATCTGCGGCTTGTCGAGGCCGTCGGCGGTGGGTTCCAGCGACAAGAAGTAGTCGCCCCAGGTCGGGCCGCCGGCCCACCACAGCCAGCCGTCCCAGACGTCGGCATTGGCCTGCAGATGCTTGAGCGCGCCGGTCACGGCCTGCTCGCAGACGGCATTGGCGCCGCCGCCCAGCTCACCCAGGATGGCGCGGCGCTTGTTCTTGCGCAGCCATTCGGTGAAGCGCTTGAGCCGCTCCGCGCCGATCTCGGGGCTGACGCATTCGGGGCTGGTGCCGGAGCCGTCCTTGTCGAAGTACTGGTGCACTTCGAAGACCATGCGGTCCAGCGGGTCGCTCACCTTGCCCATGACCTCGGCGTTGGGCGTGCCGTACCACTTGGACTCGAACCAGCTCCAGGCACCGGTGTAGCCGTTGCCGGGCACGGTGATGAGGTTGGTCGCGCCGGTCTTGCGGATGGCATCGATGGCGGCCTGGGCGGCCTGGCCCCAGGTCTCGGTCGGCATGTTGCGCGGCTCATTGACGAGGCCGAACTGCACTTTCGGGTTGTCCTTGAACTGCAGGGCCAGGCGCCGCCAGAAGTCGGCAAACGCGGCGATGGGCACCTCGGGCTTGCCGACATGCACCTCCTTGTAGGCCGCGTAGTTGTGCGGGTCCAGCAGCACATGCAGGCCGCGGGCGGTCGTGCCGTCGACGAACTCGCGCAGGCGAGCGAGTTCCGTCGGGTCGAACTCGCCGTTCAACACCGGCTGCAGGCGCTCCCAGCGGAAGGCGATGCGCATCAGATTCATGCCCTTGGCCTGGAAGTAGGCCGTGCTGGCGACGCTGGGATAGACGAAGTCCTTGCCATAGATGCCGGGGAAGGGCAGCTTCTCGCCCCATTCGGCGCTGGACAGGCTGATGCCGCGCCAGGGCAGCAGTTCGGCCGCGCAGGCGCCCTGGACGAGGGACGCCAGCAGGCAGGTGGTGGCGAGGTGTCGCAGCTTCATGGATCAGTCCTTCGTCAGGGTGGTGCCGTACAGCGCCTGGACCAGGTCGGTCCGCCAGGCATGGGCTTGCGGGTCATAGAGGCCGAAGCCCGAGGCCAGTTCCCAGTACATCCAGGGCAGCTGCCGGGCAGCCATCTCGGCGCGCATCGCCTTCAGGTAGCGCACCCGGGCGCCGAGTGCCGCGCGGCTGTAGGCGCCGAACTCGCCGACCACCACGGGGTAGCTCAGGCGCTTGCCTTCGTTGGCGGCCAGGTCGAGGCCTTCGCGGATCTTGGCCAGCTGGGTGGCGTCGCAGCAATCCACGCCCACGGGCGGTGAGGGGCTGACCCATTCCGCACCCTGATGGGTGAAAGTGAACGGCTCGTAATGGTGGACGGTGAGCAGCAGGTTGGCGTCGGCCGGCAGCTGCAGCTTGGACAGGGCCCAGGGGCTGTTCCACTGCACCGGCCCGATCATGACGACGCGGCTCGGGTTGCTGGCGCGCACCACGCGCAGGGCGCGCGAGGCCAGGGTGTTCCAGTCGGCCTCGAGCTTGTTGTGCGGCTCGTTGTAGAGCTCGAACACCAGGCCCGGCCCGGCATTGGCGAAGCGCTCAGCGATCTGGCGCCACATGGCCAGGAAGCGCAACTGCACCACGTCCGCCGCGACGCTGGCTTCGCCCGCCTCGACGGCATCGCCATCGAGCTGGTGGTAGTGGTGCATGTTCAGCACGACGGTGACATTGCGCGCGAGCAGCTTGGTGACGATGCCTTCGACGCGGGTCATGAAGGCCGCGTCGATGGTGGCTGCGGCATCCAGGCTGGCGTGGTTGCTCCAGCGCACCGGCAGGCGCACCGCCTGGCTGTAAGACGGGCTGGCGCTCGGGCCGACGAGCTGGATGAATTCGTCTTCGACCTTCAGCCCCCAGGCGCCTTCGCTGGGCGCTTCCAGCATGCTGCCGAAGTTGATGCCGCCGCCCAGCGCCGCGGCGGCGGTGCGGGCCTGTGCCGAGGCGCCGGGCGGTGTCCCGGACGGCGTGGTCGGGTAGGCGGCCCAGGGGTCTGTGGGCGTGGACGGTGCCGGTTCGGCGGCGGCACCACCACCTCCGCCACCGCAGGCGGCTAGCAGCGCGATCAGCAGGGCAGTTGCAAGGCGAGTCATGGCGTCAGCTCCGTGCCGGCGGTTGCACGCGGAGCGCGGCCAGCACGTCCTGGCAGGCACCCATGGTGTGGTAATCGGTCTTGCCGGCGGGACTTTTCTCGTCGGTGACTTTGCTGTTGTCGGGCGCGAGGATGCGATACCAGGCGCCGTGCTCGTGGTCGACGAAGTGCTGCCAGGCATAGGCCCAGAGCCGGTCGTACCAGGCCCAGTACGCGTCGTCGCCGGTGCGTACGGCCAGCCAGGCGGCGGCGGCAAGGCTTTCGGCCTGGACCCAGAAGTATTTGTCGGCGTCGCACACCTTCATGTCGGGCGCCGGGCCGCTCCCAAGGCCGGCGTGTCCCCCTCGGGGGGACGACTGCGTACCCGCAGGCGGGGGGCGCCATGATTCGTCCGGCGCGAAGCCATAGACGAGGCCGCCGTGAACGCCGTCCCAGCCGCGCTGCATGGCGGTGTCGAAGAAGTGGCGCGCCGTCGGCACCAGCCAGCCGGGTGCCGCTGCGCCCAGACGACGATCCAGCATCAGCAGCAGCTTGGCCCACTCGGTGAGGTGGCCGGTCTGGAAGCCCCAGGGCCGGAAGATGTTGGTCTTGTCGTCGCGGTTGTAGTCCCAGTCGGGTGTCCAGTCGGTGTTGTAGTGCTCCCAGACGAGGCCGCCCGCGAGCGCCGCCTGGCGTTGGGCGATGGACGTGGCCAGGGTCAGCGCACGGTCGAGGTAGCGAGATTCGCCGGTGGCGGCGTGGGCAGCCAGCATGGCTTCGCAGGCGTGCATGTTGGCGTTCTGGCCGCGGTAGGGACCGATGCCCCAGTCCGGCGTCGCCTCGTCGGCGTAGAGGCCGTGGGCGGGTTCCCAGAAGTGCTGCTCCATCAGTTCGAAGGTGGCGGCGATGCCTTCGCGCGCGCCGGGCACGCCGGCTTCTGTGGCGTGCGAGTTGGCCAACAGCACGAAGGCCAGGCCGTAGCAATGGTTGGCGCCGTCGAGCACCGTGGCGCGGCCGTCGTGCCAGTCCAGCACCCAGGCATAGCCCCCTTGCGGCTGAGCATGGACCTGGTTGACGAAGGCCAGTGCGTGCGCGACGTCGTGAACAGGTCCGCCAAACCAGCGCCAGGCCAGCGCGTGGTTGAAGACGAAGCGCGTGCTGCTGACGAGGTGGCGGGTGCGGCGGTCGTAGATCGTGCCGTCGTCCTTGAAGAACTGGAAGCAGCCGCCGGTTTCGTCGCGCGCACGCGGCGCGTAGAAGTCCAGCGTGTGGCGCATGTGCGCCCACAACGCTGCGGGCTGGCGCATGTCGGGAACTGGGATCATTTCAGCACCTCGTCTTTCAGGAAACGGGTCAACTCGTCGGCCATCAAGGCATGCACGTCGATGCGCGGATGGGCCCAGGAGAAGGCCTCGAAGCGGTAGGACCAGACCTTGGCGTCGCCTTCCGCGCGCAGCGTCTGCATGGCGCCCAGCACGGCACGCGGGATGGCGGGTTGTTCGCGCGGGGCCGACATGCCGCCCATCAGCAGCACGATCCTGGCTTGCGGGTAGCGCGCGCGCAGGCCGCGTACGAAGGCGAGATAGCGCGGGCCGAAGTCAGTGGCGATGGTCTGGCCCTTCGAAGCCGGGAAGCCATGGTCGTTCTGGCCGAGGTTGAGCAGCACGACGTCGGGCGCGCGTGCATCGGGCGGCGCAACCCTTGCGTCCAGCCGCGGTGCATAACGGTTCCAGACCTCGGGCATCAGCAGCTGGTCCCAGGTCGCGGTGATGCCGATGCCGCTGATGGCGATGCCAACGTAGTCCGCGCCCAGGTTGGCAGCAGTCACGGCGCCATAGGCCCGCGTGCCGTCGTGGCTGGACAGGTCGGCGTATTGATCCTCGCCGATATCGCCGTTGCACGCGCCGGCGGTGATGGAGTCGCCGTAGAACTCCAGCTTCAGCGGCCGGGGTGCGGGCGGGTCGAGCAGCTTGCCGCCTTCGGCCAGGCGCAGGCCGAGGAAGACGCTTTCAGCCTGCGAAGCCTCGGTACGCTTGACGAGGCGCAGCTCGTGTTCTCCGGTCGTCAAGGGCAGCCGCCAGTCGGCCGGCCCGCTGCTGCGCAGCGCCAGCGCGTGGCGGCGGCCGTCGACCTCGACGGTGAAATGGTTGATGCTGCCGCGCGAGGGTGCCAGGCGCAGCGTGAGCTGGTCGCCGGTGAAGCGGGCGCGCAGCTCGCTGCCGCTCCAGGCGAGCAGCTTCCCGCCCGGCGCGGTGCCGACGCGGCCGATCCAGCGCAGCTTGGGATCGTCCGCGGCTATCAGGCCTGGCTTGCTCGACGGCGCCTCGCGCACGAAGTCGCTCGGGTGGAGTTCGGGCGGGAAGATGCCGGCCGACATGACGGCCAGCAGGCTCGCCGGGCGGCCGCTGCCGGTCCATTCGTCCTTCTTCACGCGCACGTGCAGCAGGTGGGCACCGGGCTCCAGCTCGCGACCGACGACGGCGTAGTGCCAGCCGAGGTAGCCCTTGCGTTCCGGCACCTGGCCGCGGAGCGTGACGACGGGCCCGTCGTCCACCCAGGCTTCGAGGTTGCGGTAGTGCTCGCTTTCGGCGTGGAAGACCGCGACCTCGCGTCCCCAGACGAGAAAATGAGCCTCGGCATCGTCGGCCTTGCTGACCCAGCCGGGCTGCTGGCCGGTCCATTCAGGATGCACCTCGCCGCCACGCTCGAAGCCACGCACCTGGTAGGGCTTGAGGGTCTCGCCGGCCAGCATCCGCGTGAACTCGTGAGCGCGCCCGTAGACGGGCTCGGGCAGCGGCGCGGGCGCGGCGACCGGCCCGCGGGCGGCTGCCCGCAGTGTCTCGGCCAGCGCAAGCGCGATGCGCTGATGGCCGGTGGCGTTCGGGTGGACGGGCTCGTCGTAGAGAGCCGCCCAGCGGTCTTCGCCGGCATCGACGCGGGCCTGCATCCAGCGGCCGAAGTCCAGCGCGGCGAGGCCGTAGTGAGCGGCCAGCTTCAGCTGCGCATCGACCGCGTCGCGCGCCTGGTTGCCCTGCTGCGTCAGGCCGAGCACGACGACCGCGGGCGGCTTCTTGGAAGTCAACAGTCGGCGCAGGATGGCTTCATAGCTGCTGCCGCGCACGGCCGGATCCAGCCACTGGTCGTTGACGCCGAACTCGACGATGACCAGGTCGGGCGACTTGTCGAGCACCTGCGTCTGCAGCCGCTGCACACCGGCGGCCGAGTCGGTGCCGCTGACGCCGGCGTTGACCAGCTTGGCCTTCGGTCCCAGCGATCTGGCGAGTAGTGCGGCCCAGCCTCGTTCACGCGGCGGCTGGGCGGCGTAGCCGGTCGTGATGGAGCCGCCGATCGTCGCGAGCGTGATGGTCTCGCCGGCCTGAAGCCGTTGCATGACACCTTGCAGTCGAGCGTCGGCTTGTCCGGCCGCCGGCAGCATCAGAGACAAAGACAACGCAAATCCTTTCAGCAAATTCATGTCAGCCCTTGGTGGCGCCCGCTTGCAGCCCGGCAACGAACTGCTTCTGGAAAACCAGGAAGAGCACGACGGCCGGCAGCGAGGCGAGCAGCGACCCCGCCATCAACACGGCGGCCGATTGCGGGTTGAAGCTCAGGTCGCCCGCCATCTTGCCCAGTTGCAGCGGCAGGGTCAGCGTGGCCGCGTCGTTGACGACGAGCAGCGGCCACAGGAAGTTGTTCCATTCGCCCACCGCCACCGGGATGGCAATGGCCGCGAGCGCCGGCCGCAGCATGGGCAGCACGACGCTCCACCAGATGCGCAGCGTGCCGGCGCCGTCCAGGGTCGCGGCGCTGATGAGTTCATCGGGCACGCTCAGCATGGCCTGGCGGAAGTAGAAGACGACGAAGGCCTTGGCCAAGCCCGGCACCAGCAAGGCGGCGTACGTGTTGATCCAGCCCAGCTGCGCCACAGTGACGAAGTTGGGCACGATGGTGACTTCCCACGGCAGCATCATCGACACCAGCAGCGCGCGGAACAGCCAGCGGCTGCCGGGGAAGGGCCGCTTGGTCAGCACGAAGGCGACGAGGGACGCCGCCAGCAGGCTGACGACCGTGACGACGATGGTGACGAGCAGGCTGTTGGCATAAAAGCGCAAAAAGCCGTGGCCCTCGACCTGCACCTGCAGGATGCCGGCGAGCTTGGTCGGATCGGCCGTGGTACCGGCCCAGTCGGGGTTGAAGAAGTTGCGCGAGGTCGGCGCCTGCGGCAGCAGCGTGGGCGGCTGGCGCAGCAGCTCGGCCACGGTCTTGAAGGCGCCGGCGGCCATCCAGTAGTAGGGCAGCAGCATGGCGGGCACCAGCAGCCACAGCGGTGCCTGGAGGATGCGAGTCCACTTCATCGCCCGCCCTCCCGGCCGATCAACTTGAGGTTCAGCCAGGTCAGGCCGAACAGCAGCGTCGTCAGCACCCAGGCGGCCGCCGAGGCCAGGCCGAGGTCGAGCTGGCGAAAGCCCCGGTCGAAGAGATAGGTCACCAGCATCAGCGCCGAGTCCAGCGGGCCGCCGAGCGTCTCGACCGCGCCGTAGAGCAGATAGGGCTCATAGAAGACCTGGAAGCTGGCGATCATGCCGGTCACGCTCACATAGACCAGCGTGGGGCGCAGGTTGGGCAGCGTGATGTGCAGCAGCTGCTGCCAGCGTGAGGCGCCATCCAGGCGCGCGGCCTGGTAGAGCTCTTCGGGGATGGCGCGCAGGCCGGCGACGAAGATGACGAGGTTGTAGCCGAGCACCGACCAGACGCCGACGAGGACGAGGACGGGCATCGTCCATTGCGGGTCACCGAGGAAGCGCGCCGGCTCCAGGCCGACGGCCGCGCGGATGCTGTTGAACAGGCCATAGGCCTCGGAGTTGGCGAGCCACTTCCAGGCCGAGATCGCGCCGACACCGCCAGCGACGGCTGGCAGGAAGAAGGCCACGCGCACCCACTGGTGCAGCCGCGAGTTGCTGCCGAAGTTCAGCGCCAGCAGCAGGCCCAGCAGCACCGCGATGACCGACACCGAGGCCATGTAGGTGGCGGTGTTGCCCAGCGCCGTCCAGAAGCGTTCGTCGGCGAAGAGCTCGGCGTAGTTGCGCAGGCCGATCCAGTTGGGGGCGTCGGTGGCGTGGTAGTCCGTGAAGCTCAGCCAGGCCGAGCGCAGCACGGGCCAGACGCCGAACAGGCCGAACAGGGCGAAGAAGGGCGCGACGAGCAACATGTCACGGCCATGGCGGCGCCAGATCATGGCTGCGCTCCCAATGCGGCCAGTGCACGGTTCATGACGGCGGCAGCGCGGCTCAGCTCCACCTGCGGGTCGCCGCCGGCCAGCACGACGCGCTGCACGGCGCGGGTGACGATGTAGTCCTGGCGCATCCATGCGGGGCAGGGCGGCGGGCCCTCGGCGTCGGCGAGCTGGGTCAGCAGAGCCTCGCGGTGGGGCAGGGGCAGGGTGGCGATCTGATCCTGCCGGCCGGAGGGCAGCCACATGCCGCCGTAGGCCAGCGCGGCCTCGGCCATGCGGCGTGTGACCTCGGGCTGGTAGACGGTGCGCATGAAGTCCAACGCCAGCTCGCGATTGGGCGAGAAGCGCGTGATGGCCAGCACCGTGCCGCCCAGCACTGCGGTGCGCTTGCCCGTCGGGCCGATGGGCAGCGGCGCGGCGGCCCACCGCCCGACCAGGCCCTTGTGCACCATGTCCATGCGCGACAGCAGCCAGGTGCCGGACTGCATCAGCCCGTAGGCGCCGCTTTCCAGGCCGCCGTCGGCGTCGGGCCAGCCATCCGTGGGTGCCTGCAGCTCGCGGTACAGGCGCGCGTAATAGGTCAGCGCGCGCACGGCCTCGGGGCTGTCGATGACGGCGCGTGCGCAGTTGGCGTCGTAGACCGCCCCGCCGGCCTGGCGCAGGTAGGGGTAGAAGCCCAGCCAGCTGGTATTGCCCCATTGCTGTGCAAAGCCGTGTCCCTGAGCACGCAGCTTGCGGGCGGCGGTGATGAAGCCCTCCCAGTCCGCCGGTGCCCCGGTGGCCAGATCGCTGCGGTAGTACTGCAGCTGCACATGCATGTCGAAGGGGGCGCCGTAGAGGCGGCCGTCCGGGCGGCGGATGGCGCGCAGCGCGCCGGGGTTGGCGTGCTGTTCGAGCTGGCGGGCGAGGTCGGGTGCCGCCTGGTTCAGGTCGACCAGCGCGCCCTTGGCGCCGAGCGCGATCGCGTAGGAGGTGCTGCCGGTGACGAGATCAGGCCCACGCCGGCTGGCCAGTGCCGCGGAGTACTTGGTCATCGCGTCAGCCCAGGGCACGTCGCGCACTTCCACGGCGACATCCGGATGGGCGGCGCGGAAGGCGGCGACGGCCGGCTGCATGACCTGGGGCGTCTTGTCGTCGCCCACCATCCAGATGACGAGGCGGGCAGCGTGGGCGAGTGGCACGCCGGCTGCGAGACCGAGGACCAGCGCCGCCTGGGTGAGCAGGGCTTTCATTGCGGGGGAAGCGCGTGGCCGGCTTGGCCACCTTGTCTCGTTGTTGTTTACTAAACGGACCGGATTATGTGCGGCAGTTGAGCGGCTGTGTTGACTGTCTCTTCCAGAAAACATCAGGAATATCCCCGAGTGCTAGCGTTGTCGTAGAGAAACAGAATGCGCAACAGAACAATGTTTAGCTTTGCTTGTGGCGAAGCAGGAGACAAGCCGCGGCCGCGTTGAGGCGCGGCGCAGAGGCTGATCGGCGAAGCGTGCCGTTCGGCTCGGGGTCTCCCGCCGCGGGCTGGTGTGCAACGCAACCGCAACGACTCCGACACGTGAGCCCTGAACGACTGATCGATCTGCACGACGACTGGCTGCTGGCCGAGGCGCCCGAGGGCCTTGGCGGGCCGGCGCTGTCGGCTCTGCCCGCTGATGCCTGGCTGCCGGCCACTGTGCCCGGCACGGCCCATGGCGCGTTGCTGGCGGCCGGGCGCATTCCCGATCCCTTCTACGGCATGAACGAGGCCGAGGTGCGCTGGGTCGGCGAGCGCCGCTGGGCATGGCGGCTGGGCTTCGAGGCCGGCGCACTGGCCGACCACGAGGACCTGGTCTTCGAGGGCCTGGACACCTATTGCAGCGTCTGGCTCAACGGCGAGAAGCTGCTGGCATCGGACAACATGTTCGTGCCGCGCCGGGTCGATGTGCGCCGCCGCCTGCAGCCTGGGCGCAACGAACTGCTGCTGTGCTTTGAGCCGCCGCTGGGGCGTGCCCGCGAGGTCGAGGCCGTGCATGGCAAGCGTCAGCTTTGGAACGGCGACAGCGCCCGTCTGCATGCCCGCAAGGCGCAGTACCACTTTGGCTGGGACTGGGGTCCCGAGCTCCTCGTCAGCGGCCCTTGGCGCGCGGTGCGCCGGCACAGCTGGTCGGCGCGCCTGGACGATCTGCACTGCCGCAGCGAGGTTGACGTGGCCGGGCGGCGCGCGACGCTGCAGGTCTCGGCGCGGCCCGCCGGTGCCGCCGGCTTGCGCTGCGCCTTCGAGCTGCTGGACGCCGACGGCCGCAGCGTGGCCCGCCAGGTCGTGCCAGCCGATGCAGCGTGTGCGACGCTGAATGTCAGCGAGGCCCAGCTCTGGTGGCCCCGCGGCCTGGGCGGGCAACCGCTGTACACGCTGGTGGCCCACTTGCTGGACGGCGATCAGGTCGTGGCGCAGGACAGCCGCCGCATCGGCCTGCGCACGCTGCGCCTTGTGCAGGTCCCCGTCGAAGGCGAGGCGGGTAGCAGCTTCCATTTCGAGGTCAACGGCCAGGCCTTCTTTGCCGGCGGCGCGAACTGGATCCCCGACGACAACCTGCTGGAGCGCATCACGCCGGCGCGCTACCGCGAGCGCGTGGCCCAGGCGGCGGCGGCCAACATGAACATGCTGCGCGTCTGGGGCGGCGGCATCTATGAGCACGAGGCTTTCTATGAGGCCTGCGACGAACTCGGCCTGCTGGTCTGGCAGGACTTCATGTTCGCCTGTGGTCTCTACCCCGCCAACGCCGACTACCTCGCCAGCGTGCGTGCGGAGGCTGAGAGCGCCGTGAAGCGCCTGCGCCACCACGCCTGCATGGCGCTCTGGTGCGGCAACAACGAGGACTACATGCTGGCCGAGTCCGTCGGCCTGGCCGGCCCGGGCGTGCCGGCCGAACGCTTCGAGGCGCGGGCGATCTACGAGGGCCTGCTGCCCGAGGTCTGCGCGGCACTGGACCCGGATACCGCCTACTGGCCGGGCAGCCCTTTCACCCCAGGCGACGGCGCCAAGTCCTCCGACGCGACCGTGGGCGACCGCCACAGCTGGGAGGTCTGGCACCAGCAGATGCTGCCCTACCAACGCTATGGCGACGTGCAGGCGCGCTTCGTCAGCGAATTCGGCATGCAGTCGCATCCCTCGCTGGCCTTGTTTGAATCGGTGCTGCCCAAAGCCGAGCGCTTCCCCGAGAGCCGCACGGTGCAGTGGCACAACAAGGCCGGCTCGGCGGCGGGGCCGGACGGGCATCGGCGCCTGTCGGTCTATCTGGCCGACAACCTGCGCATGGGCGGCACGCTGGCGGATCACGTCTACGCGACGCAGTTCGTGCAGGCCGAGGCCATGCGGGTGGCGTACCAGGACTTCCGCCGCCGCTGGCAGCGGCCCGGTGCGCGCGCCGTCGGGGGCGCCCTGGTCTGGCAGCTCAACGATTGCTGGCCTGTGACGAGCTGGGCCCTCATCGACTCTTCGGGCACCGTCAAGCCGGCCTGGCATGCCGTGCGCCGCGCCCTGGCGCCGCTGGCCGTAGCCGTGCGGCTGGAGGCAGGGCAGGCGCGGCTGTCCGTCATGAACGGCGAGGCTCAGGCCTGTGAACTGGCGTTGCAGCTGCGCCTGTTCGCGATGGATGGACGCCAGCTCGCCAGCACCCGCGTCTTGCAAGCGGTTCCAGCGTCGACCAGCGTCGAGACGACCCAGCCTCTGCCGGGCTTTGACGAGCCGGTCGTCGCCGAGTTGTGCGCCTTCGATGCGGACGGCCGCGAGCTCGCGCGGGATTGCGCCTGGACCGAACCCTTCAAGTTCTACCGCCTGGCCGGCGCGCGCATCGCCATCCAGGCCGAGGGCCAGGCCTTGCGGCTGAGCTGCGACCGACCGGTCAAAGGCCTTTGGCTCCAGTACCCGGGCCTGGATCTGGCGGACAACTTCATCGATCTGGTGCCTGGCACCGAACGTCTCGTCGGCTCGAGGATAGCGCTACCAGAATCTCTGGAAACCGTGGCACTCGAGTTGCCAGCACAGCACATCCATCTGCGGAGAAAGGAGGGTTGAATGCAGGAGCCATGCGTATATCCCCTATCCCTAGTAGTCCGGATGTCCGATTACTTGGACATTGTTAGCGTTACCAAATACCTGCGGCATAGAAACCAGCAGGACCGGCACGAGGCCCGCAAGGGCTGAGTGTTTCCCACCGAAGAGGAGCAAAGAGGATGAGACATTTCAAGAGGACAACGCTGTCCCTGGCGGCCGTACAGGCGCTGGTTTGGGCAGCCACACCGGCGCTGGCGCAGAACACGCCCGCGCCAGCTCCGGCGGCAGCACCCGCGGCTGACAAGGCGCCTCAGGCCCTGGAGACCGTCATTGTTTCTGGGCGCCGCGCCGCGCTTGCGTCGGCGCAGAAACTCAAACAGGAATCAGACGAGATCGTCGACTCGGTCGTCGCCGACGAGATCGGCAAGCTGCCCGACCGCTCGGTGTCCGAGGTGCTGCAGCGCATCGTCGGGGCCACGATGTCGCGGGTGTCGTCGTCCAACGACCCGGTGCACTTCTCGGTCGAAGGGTCGGGCGTCAACATCCGCGGCCTGACCTATGTCAGCTCAACGCTGAACGGCCGCGAGACCTTCAGCGCCAACCAGGGCCGCACGCTGGGCTTCGAGGACGTGCCGCCCGAGCTGATGGCCGGCGTGGACGTCTACAAGAACCCCTCGGCCGAGCAGATCGAGGGCGCCATCGGCGGCCTGGTGAACCTGCGCACGGCCCTGCCCTTCGACTTTCCCGGCTTCAAGGGCTCGATTTCGCTCGACGTCTCGCGCAACAGCCTGGCCAAGAAGAACAAGCCCAGCGTCTCGGGCCTGCTGTCCAACACCTGGAACACCGACGCGGGCAAGTTCGGCGCGCTGATCGACGTGGCGCATTCGCTCAGTTCCAACCGCACGGACGGCCTGGTGCTGGACCCGTTCTACAAGGCCACGCCGACCAGCCCGACCTGGTTCTCCCGCGACATGTCGTGGAAGCAGCAGTTCTACGACCGCACGCGCGACGGCATCTACGGCGCGCTGCAATGGAAGAAGGACGACGTCGAGTCCTCGCTGACCTTCTTCCGTTCCAAGTTCAAGTTCAACTGGAACGAGAACAACGTCAGCGCCCAGGTCGACCCCTACAACGTCGAGGTGCTGGACGGCACCTACGACGCCAACGGCGTGATGACCAAGGGCGTGCTGACCGGCAAGAAGGACGCCAACGGCAACTACACCGGCATCGAGGTCGAGAACCAGACGCGCTACTCCAAGCGCAACTCGCAGACCGATGAACTGGCCTGGAAGATTTCCGGCAAGGTCAACGAGCAGCTGACGCTGACGTCTGACTTCCAGTACATCCGCTCCAAGACCAACAACTTCGACTCCACGGTCGGCACCGCTGTAGCCCTGCCCAAGGAGACCGTGGACTACACCGGCTCGATGCCGCGCCTGGTGTTCGACGCCAGTGACATGGCCGTCCTCAACGACCCCAGCAAGTACTACTGGGCGATGATGATGGACCACCTGGACAAGGGCAAGGGCACGCAAAAAGCCTGGAAGGGTGATGCGCGCTGGGTCTTCCACGACAACAAGATCCTCAACGACCTGCGCGTGGGCGTGCGCATCGCCAAGCGCGACGCCGAGACCATCAACAGCAACCCGAGCTACAACTGGGCGACCATCACCCACGCCTGGCAGGTGGGCTGGAACATCGGCGACCTGGCCTACATCACCAAGGCGCCGGATATCCCCACCTACAAGAACAACTACGCCGACTTCATGGGCGGCGGCAAGGCCAACCTCCCGTCGCTGTATTTCCCGGCGGCTTCGGTGGCCTTCGACTGGCCCAACAGCTACAACAAGCTGCACCAGCTCTACCTGAACGAGTGCACGAACTTCAAGCCGGGCTGGGATGGTGCGGGCTGCCCGCAGCAGGCCAACAGCATCCAGGGCGGTGGCAAGTGGGCTCCTACTTCCTTCGGCACCGACCCGGCCGGTCGCAACACCCAGGCCGAGACCACCACGGCGGGGTATGCACAGCTGCGCTTCTCCTTCGATGAGGTGGGCCTGCCCATCGACGGCAACGTCGGCCTGCGCGCGGTCCACACCAAGAACCAGGCCGACGGCTACACCATCCTGACCACGCAGGCCGCGCCCCCCGGTGCGGTCGGCCTGGCCGTGCCGCAGCTGACGCCGTTCGCCAAGGAGCAGAACTTCAACCAGAGCTTCACGGACTACCTGCCCAGCCTGAACCTGAAGTGGAAGGCCACGGCGGACGGCGCGCTGCAGTTCCGCTTTGCCGCGTCCAAGGCCCTGGCGCGCCCGCAGTTCAGCCAGATGCAGGGTTTCCTGTCGATGTCGCAAACCATCGAGGTCGATGCGCAAAGCGTGCCGCCCAACGTCAAGAAGATCAACCTGACCGGCACGGCCAGCGGCAACCCCGAGCTCAAGCCCATCCGCTCCGACCAGGAAGACGTGACGGCCGAGTGGTACTTCGCGAAGAACGGCTCCGTGACTGCCGCCGTCTTCAACAAGAACCTCAAGGACATCATCGTCAACCAGGCTTTCAACCGCACGGTCAACGACGCCAACGGCAAGCCGGTCAACTTCGTGCTGAACGGCCCGGTCAACGGCGCCAAGGGTTATGCGCGGGGCTTCGAAGTGGCCTACCAGCAGTACTTCGAGGGCCTGCCCTCGCTGCTGCAGGGCATTGGCCTGCAGGCGAACTACACCTACGTGGACAGCAAGGTGAAGCGCTACAACGCGGTGTACACGGGCTACTGCTCGCCCGGCGCAGGCCAGGACAACCTGAACCTGTACATCAACGGCTGTGACACCGATGGCCGTTCCTTCGGCGATATGCCGCTGGACAACCTGTCGAAGAACACCTTCAACATCGCGCTGCTCTACGACCGTGGTCCGGTCTCTGCCCGCATTGCCTACAACTACCGCGGCAGATACCTCTACGGCGTGGCGCTGAACTCCGACAACACCGGCCCCAACCAGACCAATGCGCTGGACACCAACCCGGCGAGCGCCAACTTTGGTCAGCACAACCTGCCCGTGGGCCTGCCGCTTTGGGCTGACGGCTATGGACAGGTCGACGCAGGTCTGCACCTGAAGATCGGCAACGATCTGTCCCTGGGTGTCGATGCCACCAACCTGACGAACAAGACGTACAAGCAGATCATGCAGCAGCACATCGGCATGATCGGCCACAACTACTTCACGTCGGGCCGCGGCTATCGCGTCAGCATGCAGTACAGCTTCTGAGCTTGATGAAGGGCGGGCCGCCCGGCCCGCCCGCCACTCGCAAGACCCGGCACCGCGGTTGGCTCCGCGGTGCTTTTTTTATGCGCGTCGGCCACTGGGCCAGGATCAACGCGCTTGCTTCACCAGCATGGGCTCGCTTCTGAACCGTTCGCCGAAAAGCCGCTTCAGCGCCGCGATCTTGGGCAGGTCGTGGAACACGATGTAGGGGTCTCGCGGGTTGTCGACCAAGTAGTCCTGATGGAATTTCTCGGCGGGATAGAAGTTGCCCCTGTTCTCCACCTTGGTCACGATGGGCTTGCCGTAGAGCCCTGTCGCGTCCAATTGCGCGATGTAGGCCTGGGCCGTCTCGCGCTGCGCCGCGTCGGCGGGAAACAGGGCCGAGCGGTATTGGCGGCCGATATCCGGTCCCTGGTGGTTCAGCTGCGTCGGGTTGTGTGCCACGGAGAAGAAGACCTGCAGCAAGGCGCCGTAGCTGACCTGCGATGGGTCGAACGTCACCTCGACCGCCTCTGCATGGCCGGTGCGGCCGCTGGTGACCAGCTTGTAGTTCGCCGTGCTCGCCGTGCCACCCGCGTAGCCGGAGACGGCCTGCTGTACGCCCTGCACATGCTGGAACACACCCTGTACGCCCCAGAAGCAACCACCGGCGAACACCGCGGTCTGCAGGCCGGTTGCCGTGGGTGCCAGATCCTGGGCCGGCGGCGGGATGCTCACCGACTCGCCGGCGGCAGCGCAGCCACCTGCCAGGCTGCCAAGCAGCAGCGCAGCGGTGAATCGGCGGCGGGACGGCAGTGAGGTCATGGCTTTCGATCCGAAGTGAAGCGGTTGGCTGGATGCGAAAGCGTAGGCCGACATGGCGGGTTCAGGCAACCCGCCGTTCGGCCGTCACTTCCGGAACTTGCGGACCAGGTCCTCGACGCAAGGCCCGTCGCTCCGACCTAAACGCCTCTTGCTGTCGTCCGGCGCGGCAGCCGTGGGTGGCGGCTTCGTAGAGCGGGGCCAGTCCGTCGAGGCCGTCCGGGCGGTGCGGCGTGTTCTCGCACAGATAGTCGAACAGCCGCGAGTGGGCCGCCTGGAACGCCTCGGGCTGCTACCGCTTCAGCTGCGCCGCGAAGTACTCGCGGATCAGCGGGTGGGCGTCGATCGCGTCGGGCGAGACGGAGAGCAGTTCCACCTCGCTCAGCCGTTTCGCGTGATCAGACTGGCATCGCTGGGCAGTAGCGCCGCACGAACTCCGCGTGATCGGGCATCACGGCCACGCATTGCGCGATGGTGTCGGACACGCCCTTGAAGTAGGCGGCCGTTTCCTCGACACCTTGCAGCTCGGCGAGCGCCAGCCAGCCCTTGGGGCGCAGGTTCTGGCCTTCCATGACCTCCAGCCAACTCGGCTCGCGGAACAGGTCGCCGTCGACATTGGCCAGGCGGCCGCTGGAGGCATACAGCGCCATGCGCCAGCGCAGGGCCCCGGGAATGGCCATGGCCGCGCAGGCCTTCCAGAACTCGCTGTCGTCGCGCTGGTTCAGGTGATAGTGCAGCACGATGAAGTCGCGCACGTATTCGTAGCGCTCGCGGCTCTGGCGGTTGTACTCGGCGATCTCCAGGGCGTCGAAGCCACTGTGGGGGAAGGCCTCGATGAGCTTGGCCACACCCATCTGGATCAGGTGCAGGGCCGTCGACTCCAGCGGCTCGACGAAGCCGGCCGACATGCCGATGGCAACCACATTGCGCCGCCACGCCTCCTCACGCATGCCAGTGCGGAACTTGATGATCCGCGGGTCGGCGAGCGGCTGGCCGTCGAGATTCTTCAGCAGCACGCCGGCCGCCTCGTCGTCGCTGACATGGCTGCTGGAATAGACATGGCCGTTGCCGACGCGGTGCTGCAACGGAATGCGCCATTGCCAGCCGGCCCGGTGCGCGGTCGAACGCGTATAGGGCAGCAGCGGGCTCGTGCTCTCGCTGGGCACCGCCACGGCGCGGTCGCAGGGCAGCCAGTGGCTCCAGTCCTCGAAACCGGTGCCGAGGGCCTTCTCGATCAGCAGGCTGGCAAAGCCGGAGCAGTCGAGGAAGAGGTCGCCCTCCACCAGTTCGCCGCTTTGCATCTGCACGGCGCGCACATGGCCTTCGGCTGGCCCCGGTTCTTCATTGAGCAGCACGCGCACGACCTTGCCTTCGGTGCGGCGCACGCCGCGCTGCTCGCTCAGGGCACGCAGGTGCTTCGCGTACAGCGACGCGTCGAAGTGATAGGCATAGCCGAGTGCGGCCATCGGCGAGTTCTGCATGTCCGGCCGCGGCAGCATGAAGCGGTTGGCCTTGGCCGCCATGTTGGAGATGACGTAGGCGTCCAGCGGCAGCGCGCGGCCCAGCGCGCGCAGGCGCAGCCAGTATTGCGAGAAGTCCACCGGCCACAGCGCCTCGCGGCCGACGCCGCCGAAGCCGTGGAAATAGCGCTCGCCCTGGCGGCCCCAGTTGACGAATTCGATGCCGAGCTTGAACGTGCCTTGCGTGGCTTTGAGGAACTCCGCCTCGTCGATCTTGGCCAGGCCGTTGAACATGCGGATCGGCGGGATGGTCGCTTCGCCCACGCCGATGATGCCGATCTCGTCGGACTCGACGAGGCGGATCTCATACGGGGGCTTGAGCACCGCGCTCAATGCGGCGGCCGACATCCAGCCGGCGGCGCCACCGCCGACGATCACGACCCGCCGCAGCGGCTTGTTCAGGTTTTCCATCGCGCCAGTCTAGGTAGGGGCTTCGGCTCTGAGCATGGGCGCTATCCCGCAGCACCGCTCAAGCGTGCACGCAGAAAGCTGTCGTGGTCAGGCATGCCGGCGGCCAGCGCGGCAATGGCCTGATGGCGCTCAGTGAGATAGCGGGCTGCCAACTCAGCCGGCATCTCGTCCGGCCAAGGGCTGCGGCGCCGCGGCCAGTCGCCCATGCCGGCGTGGATGGCCAGCCAGCTCGCCGTGTCGAAGGCCTCGTTGTCGTAGGCATGCAGGGTGCCGGTCTCGCGCCAGGCATGCAACTTGTAGTCCAGCGACTCGGGCAGCTCCATGCTCGTCAGCGTGCGCCAGAACTCGCTGTCGCGGCGCTCGCTCAGGGCGTAGTGCAGGATGATGAAGTCGCGGATGCGCTGGTACTGGCGCAGCTGCTGCACGTTGAAGCCGACCGCGGCCTGCGTGTGATCGGCCTCGCCGAGCAGCGGGATGAGCCGGCCCAGCGCGTTGTGCACCATGTAGATGGCGGTGGACTCCAGCGGCTCCAGGAAGCCGGCGGCCAGGCCGATGGCGACGACGTTCTTGACCCAGAACCGCTCGCGGTGGCCGGTGCGAAAGCGCAGCAGCCGCGGCTCGGCCAGCATCGGCGCGTCGAGCTGGGCCAGCAGCTGTTCGCGCGCCCGTCCCTCGTCGATGAAGCGGCTGCTGAACACATGGCCGTTGCCGGTGCGGTCATGCAGCGGGATGCGCCAGGCCCAGCCGGCCTCCAGCGCCGTCGAGCGCGTGAAGGGCGCGAGATCGCCCGGTGCGCGCTCGGTGGGCACGGCCCAGGCGCGGTCCACTGGCAGCCAGTGGCCGTAGTCAATGAAACGCTGCTCGAGCGTCTGGCCGATCAGCAGGGACGCCAGGCCCGAGCAGTCGATGAAGAGATCGCCCTCGACCTCGCGCCCGTCGGCCAGGTGCAGCGCGCGCACACGGCCGTCCTCGTGGCGCTCCACGCCGACGACGCGCCCCTCAGTGCGCCTCGCGCCGCGACCTTCGGCCAGGCGGCGCAGGAAGGCGGCGTAGAGCGTCGCGTCGAAGTGGTAGGCGTAGGTGTAGCGCGAGGCCAGGCTGTCCTCGCCTTCTGCAGGCCTGCAGAATCGGCCTTGGTGCGCCATCACCGTCGGCAGGCAGAACTCGCCCAGCGGCGTGCCGGGGCCTGTCTGCAGGCGGCGCAGTTGGCCCCACAACGCCATCGGGCCGTCCAGTGGACCGAAGTCACCGAAGGTGTGGAAATAGTGCTCGCCGCGCTGCTTCCAGTCGCAGAACTGGATGCCGAGCTTGTAGCTGCCGCGCGTGGCGGCGAGAAACTCAGCCTCGTCAATGCCGAGGATGTCGTTGAAGCTGCGGATCGACGGAAAAGTGGCTTCGCCGACGCCGATGATGCCGATCTCCTCGGACTCGACCAGCTCAACGGCGACGCCGCGCAACCCTGTCGTCAGCGCGGCGGCCGACATCCAGCCGGCGGAGCCGCCGCCGAGGATGACGACGCGCCGGATGCCCATGCTCAACGCGCCGCGGCGCGCTCCTTCAGGAAGTCCGCATAGGCCAGCGCACTGCGCTTGAGCGTGCGCTGCTGCGTCTCGAAGTCCACGTGCACGAGGCCGAAGCGGCGCTCGTAGCCGAAGGCCCATTCGAAGTTGTCCAGCAGCGACCAGATGAAATAGCCGCGCACGTCCACGCCGTTGTCCATGGCACGTGAGCATGCCGCGAAATGCTGCTTGATGTAGGCCTGGCGTTGCTGGTCGTCGATCTCGCCGGCGCTGACCTGGTCGTCGCTCGACATGCCGTTTTCGGTGATGTAGAGGGGCGGCAGATTGGCGTAGTCGCGCTTGAAGGCTTCGAACAGGTCCTGCAGGCCTTGCGGGTAGACCTCCCAGTCCATCGTCGTGCGCTCGACCTCGGGGTGGCGCACCCAGTCGATGGTGTCGGGGCCCTTGGAGCGCAGCACGGCGCGGCTGTAGAAGTTGATGCCCAGGTAGTCGATGGGCTGCTTGATGAGGTCCATGTCGCCGGGCAGCACCAGGGGCTCACAGCCCTTCCACAGCCGCCACAGGTCGGCCGGGTATTCGCCCTTGAGCAGCGGGTCCAGCACCCAGCGGTTCTGGTAGGTCTCGAACAGCGAAGCGGCATCGCGGTCTTCGGCTGTGTCAGTGTCGGCATAGCCCGGCGCGCAGTTGGCGACGATGCCGTGCAAGGCCGTCGGGTCGTTGGCGCGCAGGATGGGCAGCGCCAGGCCGTGCCCCAGCAGCAGATGGTGCATGGCCTGGGCGGCCCAGCGGTTGGACTTGAGGCCGGGCGCGTGGTGCCCGTCGCCATAGCCAAGATAGGCTGAGCACCAGGGCTCGTTGTGCGTCGTCCAGGCCGCCACGCGGCCGCCACCGAGTTCGCGGCTCATCAGCTCGGCGTAGTCGGCAAAGCGGTAGGCCGTTTCGCGGTTCAGCCAGCCGCCGCGGTCTTCCAGGTGCTGGGGCAGGTCCCAGTGATACAGCGTGACGAAGGCGCGGATGCCACGCTTGGCCAGGCCGTCGAGCAGGCGCTTGTAGAAGTCGATGCCCTTCGCATTCGGGCGGCCGGCCTCGTCCATCACGCGCGGCCAGGCGATGGAGAAGCGGTAGGCGTCCACACCCAGGCGCTGCAGGATGTCCAGGTCTTCTTCAAAGCGGTGGTAGTGGTCGCACGCCACATCGCCGTTCTCGCCGCGCAGCACCTTGCCGGGCGTCGCGCAGAAGCGGTCCCAGATGGATTCGAGGCGGCCGTCGTCATGCGCGGCGCCTTCGATCTGGTACGACGAGGTGCCGGCGCCGAAGATGAAGCCGGGGCGGCGCATGGCCGAGCCGGCGGGCGGCGCGACGAGGTCGGCCAGGGAGGTGGGAGGCGGGGTCAGGTCCATGTCGGGCAGTCGTTCAGGCAGAGGTCGGCAGCGCATGCAGGGCGGTGCGCCAGGGTTGCAGGGCAAGGGGTTCGGCGGGCAGCGGGCCGCGCACGCCACAGATGAAGGAGGCGTAGCGATTGGCCAGGGCCAGCGTGGCGGGCAGGTCACGGCCCAGCGACAGGCCGGCCAGCAGCAGGGCGGTGAAAGCATCGCCGGCGCCGACGGTGTCGACCATGTGCGGCTGGGTGACGCCAGCACCCTGCGCCAGCAGTACGCCGCCCGGCGCGTAGAAGCGCCAGCCGCTGGCGCCGCAGGTCAGCACCAGGCGTTGCAGTGCAAAACGTGCCATCAATGCGCTGGCGCGGCCGGCGTCGTCGGGCGCGCCGGCATCGAACCAGCCGGCCAGTTGGGCCAGTTCTTCGTCGTTGACCTTGACCCAATCGGCCAGCATCAGCGACTCGGCGGCCAGCAGTCGGGTTTCAGTGCTGGCCCGCAGGTTCAAGTCCAGGAAGCGCGTGCCGGTGAAAGGCTTGACGAGGGCGCGCAGGGCCGCGCGCGAGGCGGGCTGGCGTTGGGCCAGGCTGCCGAAGTAGAGCCACGCTGGCGCCGTTTCAGCGAGGTGAGGGCGGGCGGCCGCGGCGTCGATATGGTCCCAGGCGGCGTCGCCTTGAATCTCGAAGTGGTGGCCTCCGGCGTCCTCGTGCACGCTGACGCGGCCGGTGGCGTGCTGCGGGTCGCGCTGCACGCCGGCGCTGTCCAGGCCGTAGCGGCGCGCACTGTCGAGCACGAGGCGGCCGTTGTCATCGTCCGCGCCGACGCGGCTGATGAACAGGGCCGGCGCGCCCATGGCGGCGAGCGAGCGCGCCACGTTGAAGGGCGCGCCACCCGCGACGGGTCCGTCATGGAATTCGTCGACCAGGGCTTCGCCGAGGACGGCGATGGGGCAGGGGAGCATGTCGGCGGCGCTTGGCGCGCTTCGTCGGTGGTTCGGAAATATTCTATGCAACAGCGATTGTTTAGTGAACAATATCCAGCCTAGGTTTTGCCCCCGGTACAGGGTGTACCCGGGGCCGCTGGGGTGCCGATGCACAATCGCGCCCGATGCGACGTGCTAAACAACAGCGGGAGCTCGGGTGATGGCCGACAAGGGAGTGACGATTCGCGAATTGGCCGAGGCCGCGGGCGTGTCCATCGGCACGGTGTCGCGCGCGCTGAAGGGCCAGCCCGGCCTGTCGGAGCAGACCCGCGCCCAGGTGCTCGGCGTGGCCCAGCAGATGGGTTATGACGTCGGCAAGCTGCGCACCGGCAAGCCACGCCGCATGCTCTTCCTGTACAGCCGCAGCCTCGGCTCGCTGGCCAACAACCCCTTCTATTCCTATGTGCTGCACGGCGCCGAGACGGCCTGCCGCGAGGCCGGCGTGCCGCTGAGCATCATGTCGGTGCTGGCAGGTGACGACGTGGCCGGCCAGGTACGCCGCCATGAGGCCGAGGCGCTGCTGGGTGCCGGCTATTTCGACCCCGAGGCCATGGAATCCATTCGCCGCTGCGAACTGCCGCTGGTGCTCGTGGACCACTTCTACCCCGGCGTGCGCTGCGTCAATGACGACAACCAGCTCGGCGCCTGGCTGGCGACGCGCCACCTGCTGGAAGGCAGTTCCCAGCGCATCGCCGCCATCTTCGGGCCGCTGGCGCATTACTCGACGTCGCTGCGCGCCAAGGGCTTCCGCCGCGCCTTGTTCGAGGCCGGTCGCCTGTTCGACCCCGACTACGAAGTCACGCTGGACCCGGCGCTGGAATACGGCGACGCCGGCCGCGATGCGATGAGCCGCCTGCTGGCCCTGCCCACCCCCCCGGACGCGGTCTTTGCCTACAACGACTCGACGGCCATGTTCGCCATCGAGGTCTGCCTTGAGCGTGGCCTGCGGGTGCCCGAGGACATCCGCTTCATCGGCTACGACGACATCGAGGAGGCTGCCCGCAACAAGCCGCCCCTGTCCACTGTGAAGATGGACAAGGAAGCACTTGGCAACGTCGCCGCACGCGCCCTCATCGAAGGCGATGTCGCACCCAATGACGCGTCGCTGCCGGTGGAGCTGGTCGTGCGCGAGAGTTCCCGTTTCGTCGCGGCGCCTGAAGCCGAGGCCGCGCCGCGCAAGGCCAGGCGCAAGACCGCAGCTGTCTAGGTGGCTGCCTAGGTAGTTGCACCGCCTTTCGTTCGTGCGATCAACGAACGAAAATAGGACTGTTTACTAAAAATACCGCCTCGCTCAGCGCCAGGCGAAGGAGACAGTCTTGATCGCCGATCCCGAAGGGGCCGCCATGCCGCCCGTGCAGCGCCCGACCGCCTCCGTGCCGCCAGCGCCAACACTTGCGGCCGACCGCGTGCCCGCGCGGCAGAAGATCGGCTTCGGCCTGGGCTCCTTCCTGGACATGTGGGGCCACTGGCTCTACCAGTCGTTGGCCTTTCACGTCTTCAACATCTTCCTCGGCGTGGCGCCGGGGCTGATCTCCACGGTCATCTTCCTGAAGATCGCGGTCGATGCCGTTTCGGACACGCTGTTCGGCTGGCTCTCCGACAACGCCCGCACGCGCTGGGGGCGCCGCCGCCCCTTCATCCTGGTGGGCGGCATCCTCGCCGGCATCGGCCTGCCGCTGATGTTCGCCGTCGGCCGCGGCTGGAGCGACAACGAATACTTCATCTTCATGCTGGTCTCGACCTGCCTGTACGTGCCGGTCATGAGCTGCTTCAACATGCCCTGGAACAGCCTGGGTGCGGAGATGACGCCCGACTACCACGAGCGCACGCGTGTGATGTCGTGGAAGAACGCGATCCAGAAGCTCCCCGAGCTGGCGATGTTCGTGGCGGCCCAGTTCACGACGCTGGCCGTCTTCAACGATGCGTCGGGCAAGCCCGACATCCTGCTGGGTGCCCAGGTCTACACCAGCATCCTGGGCGGCATCATGGTGGTGGTCTCCATCGCCATTTTCCTGCTGACCCGCGAACGCTACTACCAGAAGGTCGTGGCGCAGACCCGGCAGCGCGTGCCCTTCAAGGACACCCTGTACCGCACACTGAAGAACAAGCCCTTCCGCCAGATGCTGGGCACGATGATGGCCTACAACATGGCCACCTCCATGGTGGGCATGCTGGGCTACTACGCCACCGTCTACTACGTCTGCGCCGGCAACGTCGTTGAAGCCACCAAGTGGAACTCGATGATGGGCATCGCCGGTCTGGTCTGCGGCCTCGTTGGCATCGCCTTCGCCGGGTGGGTGGCCAGGCACTGGGGCAAGCGCAATGCGCTGATGACGGTGCTGGTGCTGGGCATCCTCGCCTTCGTCGGCGACTGGTTCTTCTACAACCCGCAGCTGCCCTGGTTGCAGTTGTTTGCCAGCGGCGGCGTGGCCTTCGTCGGTGCCGGGTTCTGGACGATCTACGGCTCGGCGATGGCCGACGTCATCGACCATGACGAGCTCGGCAGCCGACAGCGCCGCGAGGGTTCGTTCGCCGCCTGCGGCTCCTGGATCTCCAAGGTCGGCCTCGCCTTGGGCAACGGCGCCTCCGGCTGGGTGCTGATGTTCACCGGCTTCAACGCTAAGCTGCCGGTGCAGGGCGAGGATGCGCTGTTCATGATCCGGGTCGCCCTGTCGGGCATTCCCATCCTCGGGCTGCTTATCGCCCTCTACATCGTGTCCCGCTACTTCCTGACCGAGCGGCGCATGAACGAGATCCGCGCCGAGCTGGAAGCGCGCCGCGGCACCGTCTGACTTTTTTCGGAGTTTTCCCCATGACTTCAACCTGGCTCGGCCGCGCTTTGCTGGCCCTGTCGACCTGCGTCTTCATTGCCGGCGCCCAGGCCGCCCCGCACGAGACGCTCAAGCTCGACGCCCCCAAGCCCAATCTCGCGCCCACGCCGCCGATGGGCTGGAACTCCTGGAACAAGTTCGCCTGCAACGTCAGCGAGACGCTGATCCGCCAGCAGGCCGACGCGATGGTCGCCTCCGGCATGAAAGACGCGGGCTACCGCTACATCGTCATCGACGACTGCTGGCAGAAGAGCCGCGACGCGGACGGCAACATTCAGGCCGACCCCGAGCGCTTCCCGTCGGGCATCAAGGCACTGGCCGACTACGTTCATTCCAAGGGCCTGAAGTTCGGCCTTTATTCCGATGCCGGCGCCGCAACCTGCGGTGGCCGCCCCGGCAGCGCCGGCCACGAGTTCCAGGATGCGCGCCAGTATGCGAAGTGGGGCGTGGACTGGCTGAAATACGACTGGTGCTACACCGGCCCGCGCACCCCCGAAGCGGCCTACACCATCATGGCCAAGGCGCTGCGCGAATCGGGCCGTGACATCGTGCTGTCCATCTGCGAATGGGGCGGCAGCCAGCCCGGCCGCTGGGCCCATCCCGTCGGCCATCTGTGGCGCACCACGGGCGATATCTGGGATGCCTGGAAGGGCAAGAAGGAGTGGTCGCACGGCCTGCTGGACATCATCGACATGAATGCCGACCTGTGGGCCGACGCCGCGCCCAACGGCTGGAACGACCCTGACATGCTCGAGGTCGGCAACGGCGGCATGACGACGACGGAGTACGAGAGCCACTTCTCGATCTGGGCCATGCTGGCCGCGCCGCTGGTGGCGGGCAACGACATGGCGAAGATGGATGCGGACACGCGCCGCATCCTGACCAATGCCGAAGTCATCAAGGTTGACCAGGACCCGCTGGGCCGGCAGGGCCGTCGCGTCTGGCGCCAGGGCAACCTGGAGGTCTGGGTGCGCACGCTGGCCGGTGGCGAACGTGCGGCCGTGCTGTTCAACCGCGGCGAAACGGCAGTCGACATCAAGGTGACGTGGGAGCAGATGGACCTCGCGCCGCGCATCAAGGCCGAGGTCCACGACCTGTGGTCGGGCAAGAAGACCCGCGGCGTCTCGGGCGAGTTCGGCGGGAGCGTGAAGCCGCACGGCGTGCTGATGCTGCGTGTCAGCCCGACACCCTGAGCGTCTCGATCAGCATCCGCCGCAGGCTGTCCACCGCCTTGTTGCCCTTGGACGTCTTGCTGCGGTAGACGGCTACCTGCATCGGCTCCAGCGGTCCCAGGCCCTGTTCGGCGCCCAGAAGTTGCAGATGCGGCGGCGCGCTGCACTGCGTCAGCACGGCCACGGCCAGGCCGCTCTCGACGGCTGCGATCTGCCCTGCCAGGCTGGAGCTGTTGTAGACGATCTTGTAGGGCCGGCCCTGCAGGGCGAGGGCGTTGATGGCGCTGCGCCGGCCCAGGCTGGCCTCCTCGTAGACTGCAATGGGCAGCGGGTCGCGCCGCCAGATGTCAAACTGCGGGGAGCCGACCCAGACCATGGGCTCGTGGAAGAGCAGGGTGCCGCGCCGTGCGTGGTCGCGCGAAACCAGAGCCAGATCGAGATCGCCACGCGCCACGCGCGGGATCAGCGAGGTCGACTGCTCGCAGTCCAGCTGGATCTCAACGCCGCCATGGCGCGGCGCAAAGCGCTTGAGGACCGGTGTCAGGTATCTGCGAGCGTAGTCATCCGGTACGCCCAGGCGCACGACACCTGAGACATCGTCCTCGCGCAACGCCGCCTGGGCCTCGGCCTGAAGGTCCAGTATGCGTCGCGCATAGCCCAGCAGGGTCTGGCCCTCATGCGTCAGTTCCAACTGGCGCGCATCGCGCCGAAGCAGGCGGTGGCCGACGGCCGCCTCCAGCTTCTTGAGCTGCATGCTGACGGCCGACTGCGAGCGGTGGATCTCGGCCGCGGCGCTGGACAGGGAGCCAGCATCGACGGTGGCCACAAAGCATTTCAGCCAGTCGATCTGCAGATCGCGCATGAATTCGAAAAGCGGATGATTTGGAAGCGAATTATGTGCTTTTCGGATTCGCGGCCGACCGGCACATTGGCGGCCATGAAGTACCTCAATCCCGCCCCAACCGCATTACCCGCCAAGCTTGCCCGGCCGCCCGGCATCACGGCCGGCCCGCTCGACGCCCGCGCCGGCGGCGTCATGCTCCTGCTGTGCTGCCTCTGGGGCCTGCAGCAGGTGTCGCTGAAGGCGGTGACGGCGCAGGCCGGCCCGATGCTGATGATCGGCCTGCGCTCCGGCATCGCCCTGTTGCTGCTCGCCGGTCTGATGCGCTGGCGCGGCGAGGCGCTGGATCGCCGCCGCTGGGCAGCCGGTGCCGCGGCGGGCTCGCTGTTCGCGCTGGAATTCCTGCTCGTGGCCCTGGCGCTGCAGTTGACCCAGGCTTCCCACGTCGTCGTCTTCCTCTACACCTCGCCGCTGTTCACGGCCCTGGGCCTGCATTGGCGGCTGCCGGCCGAGCGCCTGGACCGGCGTCGCTGGGCGGGCATAGGCCTGGCATTCGGAGGCATCGCGCTGGCCTTCCTGCGCGGCGGTCTGGCCCCTGACGGCTCTGCGCTGCTGGGAGACCTGCTCGCGGTTCTGGCCGGCCTGGCCATGGGCGCTACGACGGTCACCATCCGGTGTACGCGTTTGGCCGCCGCACCGGCGACCGAGACGCTGTGCTACCAGCTGCTCGGCGCCTTCGTGCTGCTGCTGCCGGGTGCCTGGGCGACGGGTCAGTGGCGCTTGGAGCCGACTGCCGCCGTCTGGGCCCACCTCGCCTTCCAGAGCCTGGTCGTGTCCTTCGCCAGCTTCCTGGCCTGGTTCTGGTTGCTGCGTCGCTACCTAACCTCGCGCCTGGGCGCCTTCACCTTTATGACGCCACTGTTTGGCGTGCTGCTGGGTGTCTGGTTGCTGGGCGAGGCGTTGTCGCCCAGTTTCGTGGCCGGCAGCCTGCTGGTGCTGGCCGGCGTCGCCCTGGCTAGCAAGCCTTAGGTCGCCACCCGCTCGGCCACGAAGGCCTGGTAGGTCCGCAGCGGGCGGCCCAGCATCTTCTCCAGCGTGCGCGTTGCGCCGGCGGCGGGAATCTGCCCGAGCTGCTGGATGCGGCTCATCATCAGGCGCAGGTCGTAGGCCATCCAGGCGGGCACGTGCTGCGCGGCCAGTTGTGCCTCGAAGGCTTGCACGTCGTCGCCGCCGTAGCGGATCTCGCGATTCAGCGCCTGGCCCCAGACAGCGGCAGCCGCCTCGCCGGTGAAGACCTCGTTGCCGGCCACTTCCAGCGTCAGGCGGGGCAGGGGTTCCGGCGACCGGTCGCGACGCAGCAGCTCGGCCACGGCGATGTCGGCGATGTCGCGCACGTCCACCATCGCGCAGCCCTTGGCGCCGATGGGCATGGGGAAGACGCCGTAGCCTTCGATGACGGACTGGATGGCGGCATCGTTCTGCATGAAATAGGCCGGGCGCAGGATGGTCGCCGGCAGATCCAGGCTTTCGATCATGCGCTCCACGGTGTGCTTGCCGGTGAAGTGGGGCACATCGGTGTAGAGGTCGGCGTGGATGACCGACAGATAGACGATGCGCTGGATGCCGGCTTCACGGGCGACGCTGAGCGCCTGCAGCGACTGCGTGACCTCGTCGGGGGCGAGGGCGTTCAGCAGGAACAGCGTGCGAACGCCGCTCATCGCCAGGCGCAGGGAGTTCACGTCGCCGAGGTCGGCGACGACGCCGTCGACGCCGGCGGGCAGGGATTGGGTGCCGGTGCGGCGGACCATCGCCTTGACCTGAGCGCCTTGCTTGGCCAGGCCTTGGACGACGAGGGAACCGACGGTGCCGGTGGAACCGATGACGAGGATGCTCATGATGGACTCTCTTGAAAGCTGATTAAGGGGAAGGACCAGGGCCAGGCGATTTGTTTCGCTGGCTTGGACGAAAGATAGGCCGTTGCAATCCATAAACACAGACGCCAAAATCAGGACAATGTGTCTTCAAATTGAGACGATATGGACCTGAACGCCCTGACCGACTTCAACCTCGTGGCGACGCACGGTGGCTTTGGCCGAGCCAGCCGGGCCAGCCGGCGCTCCAAGGCCACGCTGTCCAGGCGCGTGGCGGACCTGGAGGAGCAACTGGGCGTGCGCCTCATCGAGCGCGGCGGCAAGGGACTGGAGCTGACCGAGGCCGGCCAGCTGCTGCTCAGCCGTACCGAAGGGCCCATGCACGAGGTGGCCGATGCGATCGGCGCGGCGCGGGAAGGCAGCGGCAAGGTGGCCGGGCGCCTGCGCGTGGCGGCACCCATCCTGTTTTCACAGCTGGCGATGGGGCGGCTGTGCGCGGAGTTCCGCGGGCTCTATCCCGACGTCACTCTGGAGGTGGTGGCGGAAGATCGGGTGGTGGATCTCGTCGACGAGCAGTTCGACGTCGCCATCCGCCCCAACCCGCGGGTGGACACGGCGCTGGTGGGCCGCTGTTTTGCGAAGGACCGCCTCGTGGTCGTCGCCGCGCCGTCCATCGCCAGGCCCGCGCCTGGCGCTGCGCCCGTGCGTGTGCCCGCCGTCGTCAGCGCCTATCGGGACGGCGAGACCTGGTCTGTCGACGAGGGTCGCTTGCTGATCGAGCCCGTGCCGGTGCTCAGGCTCTCGTCGATGCTGATGCTCAGGGACGCCGCGCTGGCCGGCGCCGGTGCCGCGCTGGTGCCGCGGTCCATCGTCGGGCAGCAAGTCGATGACGGCGAACTGGTGCAGTGGGGCAGCCTGGACGGCAAAGAGGTCGAGCTGTGGGTGCTGCACACCTCCCGGCGCCTGGCCAGCCCGAAGGTGAAGGCCTTCGTGGACTTCATGAGCACCCGCTTTCCGGAGGGTGCGCTGGTGCTCCCGCTCAGGACCTCAAGTCAAAGCAGGTCGCCGCTGTAGAGGTCGGCCTTGGCCACGACAAAGAAAAAGCCGCTCAGGCAAGCTGAGCGGCTTTCGGGGCTGAGCCCGTTGGGAGCTTAGAACGAGTAGGTGCCGCGCACGTAGTAGGTGCGGCCCGCTGCGTTTGCGTAGCGCGAATCCCAGCCGCCAGACTGGAACAGGTCGGCCTGGTTGGTGAACGGCGGGTCGCGGTCGAACAGGTTGCGAACGCCCAGCACCAGGGAAGCGCCCTTGATCGGCGACCAGCTGCCGTACAGGTCGGTCGTCGTGAACGCCGAGACATGGTTGGTCGGCGTGAAGTCCACGTAGCCGGACTTGTAGTGCACCGCCGTACCCAGAGCGAAGCTGCTGTAGGCCCAGTTGGCCGTCAGGTTGTGCTGCCACTTGAAGATCGGGCCGGCACCGGAGTAGATGCCAACGTTCTGGTTCCACGGGCCCGACGGGTAGTCCTGGTACTCGTACTTGTTGACGAAGGTGCTGTTCAACGCGAAGTCGAACTGGCCGACGTTGGAACGCAGGCGGTACTGGGCGCTCAGGTCGATACCGTTGGTGTTGGTGCCGCCCAGGTTCTGGTTCAGCTGTTCAACGTAACCGCACTTCGGACCCGGGCAGTTGCTGGTGATGGACAGCAGGTTGCCGGGCTGGGAGAAGTGGAAGTACTGCTGCCACTGCGTGTAGTTCTGGAACAGCGTCGACTGCGGCAGCACGGCGATCGCGTTCTTGATCTTGATCGCCCAGAAATCGATGCCCAGGCTCAGGTCGGTCATGGGTTCGAACACGGCGCCCAGGGTGTAGTTCTTGGCCTTCTCAGGCTTCAGATTGGGGTTGCCGCCGTTCTGGACCTGGAACTGACCATTGCAGTTGGCCTGCGATGCGCCGGGGATGGGGGTGCCGCCCGGGCAGTTGATCGGGTTGTTGAAGTTGCCGGCCGTGTTGGTGAACGAAGTCGAGCTGTAAAGCTCGAACAGCGTCGGCGCGCGGAAGCCCGTCGATGCCGAGCCGCGGAACAGCATTTCCTTGCTGGGCTGGAAGCGGAACGACAGCTTGGGATTGGTGCTGTCGCCGAAGTCGCTGTACTTGTCATAACGCACGGAGCCGGTCAGCTCAAGCATCTTGTTCACCGGCACGTTGACTTCGGTGTACAGGGCGCCGACCTTGCGCGTGCCCTTGGCAGTCGCATCGGGATCGACGCCGGTCGACGCCGAGACGAGCTGGGCAAATTCCTTGACCGGGTGCGAATCGTAGTTTTCCTTGCGGTACTCGCCACCCACGGCGATCTGCGCCGGGCGCCCAGCGCCCAACCAGTCACCCAGTTCGCGGCTCGCCGTGATCTTGAAGATGTTGATCTTGCCGGTGGCGGTCTGCAGCTTGCCGTTCAGGGCCGCTTTTTCCAGCAGGGCGGTACCGGCGGCGCTCTGGGCGCCGAAGGGGTTGATGACGCCTTCGAGCAGGCCTTCACCGATCATGTCGCCGTCGCCGTAGCCACCCGTCAGGTTCTGGTCGACCGTGTTCTTGTTCGCCGAGAACTTGACCGAATAGTCCCAGTTGAGGGCGTTGCCTTCGGCCGACAGCACGATGCGGCTTTGCTTGTTCTCGTTCATCTGCGCGCGCGAACCGTTGGGGAAGTCGCGCCAGAAGACGTAGGCGAAGCCCGGCTGCACGGCCACCGGGTTGGCGAAGGCCGCAGAAGGGTTGAAGGGTTTTGTGCCGGCGGTGCCATCATCGAAGGTCGGGTCGATGTGCGCCGTGGGGAAATAGGGGTTCTTCTGACCATTGGGCATGGTCGGGTTCATGTAATAGCCGCCGTAGGGCACAGGGGCGATGCGCGTCGTGACCCGGTTGCGGGTCAGGAAGCCTTCTGCACCCAGTTCCAGCGAATCATTGACGCGCAGCGTGCCCTTGAGCATGCCGGACACCGTGTCCGACTTGGGCGCGAAGTCAACGAAGTTCGGCGTGACGATCTTGCACTGCGTGCCGCCGGCAATCGGGATCAGGGCAGTGCCCGCGCAGCCCGGAGCGGCCGGGTTGTAGAGCGCGCTGAAATCCTGGGTGTAGTTGGCGGGATCGGTACTGTTGGACAGGCCACCGACGATGCGCTTGTTGAAGTCGCGCTCGTTGCCCGCAATCGGGTCTTCCTTCTTCATGCTGAGGAAGCCGGAGAGGTTGAAGCCCTGCTTGTCCAGCTCGCCGAAGCCGAAGCCGACGTTGGCGCTCTTGGCGCGGCCACCTGCATGCTTGGGCCTGTCATAGCCCAGGGTGATGGTGCCGCCGTTGTAGCTCTTCTTCGTGATGAAGTTGATCACGCCGCCGATGGCGTCCGTGCCGTACAGGGCCGAGGCACCGTCGCGCAGCACTTCGATGCGGTCGATCGCAGCGAAGGGGATCATGTTCAGGTCGGGGGCCGAGCCGTCGACCGCGTTATTGGCGATGCGCTCGCCGTTCAGCAGCACGAGGGTCTTGTCCTGACCGATGCCGCGCAGGTCGGCGAAGGAGGCGCCACCGCTGCCCGAGCCGATGGACTGTGCCGCGTTGGTCGACTGCTGGACGCCCACCAGGTTGGCCATCACCTGTTCGACGGAGGTCACGCCGGCACTGCGCAGATCGGCCATCTTGACGATGGTGACCGGCACGGAGGATTCGGCGTCGATGCGCTTGATCGCCGAACCGGTGACGGTCACTCGCTCGATCTGCTGCGGTTCCGCGGGGGCTTGTTGGGCCCAAGCGCTGAGACCGCCGACGGTCATCAGGACCGCGGCGGCGATTTTGGTTTGCTTATGCATCACTGCTCCAGAAAGGAATGGCAAGCGGGTGTGTTGCCAGACGGTTCAGCCAAGAGACAAACCGCCCGATCGGGCGGCGGCTGAAGCAAATTCTCGGAGCGCACGAAATTCAGACCGGCTTGGGAAAACCCCTAGCCGTTCTTCAAATGCAGCTGATGCAGGGCCGTTTTGGAGCGCAAGTCATTGATCGCAATGAGATTTATCGCCACCCCCAAGCATGCGCGGGTGTGGCTGGAATGCTGCAGTTTGCCAACCAGCAATCCATCTTCACGTTCCGCCATGGTTCGGCAGCATGTGAAGATCAAATGTGACCATCTATCTCTTTATTTGATCAGATATGACGTTAAGAGATATGTTTTGAATCACAAGTTGCCAACTGAGTCGAAAGATTCTTGAACTCGTGTTCCAGGTCGCAAAAATAGTTTGCTTGGTTTTCAGCAAAACTTGCTGTCGCCTGCCTGTCGTGGCGGCTGAGATGTTTCATCGGCCCAGGCGCCGTGACAACAGCGCTGCAGCATCCCGCAACGCGGCGGCCAGCGGTGCTTGAAGACTAATGTCCAAGCCGGCAGTGGGCCCGATGGCTGTCAAGGCCAGCACCAGGCGCCCGGAGGCGTCGAAGACGGGTGCGGCCGCAGCGCTGACCCCGGCGACGACGCTGTCCCGCGACGTGGCCAGGCCCGCCGCGCGCACGGCGGCGATGACCGCCTCTTCCGGCAGGGTCTGCGCCAGCGCCGCCGCTTCCTCGGTGCGATAGGCCGCGAACAGGCGCCCCGACGCCGTGCCCGCCAGGCTCATCACCGTGCCATGGCGCATGCTGATGTGCACGGGCGTCGGCCCCTCGGCCACGCGCACGATGGTGGGGCCGTGCGTGCCCCAGACGGCAATGGCGACCGTGTGGCCGATCTTTTGGGCCAGTTCCTCGATGACAGGCGTGGCCAGCCTCACTGGGTCGTACTGCTGCAGGCTGATGAGGCCGAGCTGCAGTGCCAGCGGCCCGAGGCCATAGGGCCCGCTGCCGCCCTCCTGTTCCACGAGGCCGAGTTTGATGAAGCTGACGAGGTAGGGATGGGCCTTGGCCGGCGTCATGCCAGCCTCTCGGGCCAGGTCCTTCAATGCCATGGGCCTGCCGCGGTGGGCCAGTGCCAGCAGCAATTGGCCACCCACTTCGATGCTCTGGATGCCTCGCGGGGCCTTGGGCTCAACCATGCTGAAAATTCTATATTGGTGAATTGATTTGTAATAGGATAAATTTCGGCTTCGATGTTGGAGACCCGCATGACGACCAAAGCCTTTGCCTCGCAAGCCGACCTGGAAGAGAAAAGGGTCACCTTCGAACGTCTGTCCGAGCACGCCTGGGCCTACACCGCCGAGGGTGACCCCAACACCGGCATCGTCATCGGCCGCGATGCGGTCATGGTGGTGGACACCCAGGCCACGCCCGTCATGGCGGCCGATGTGATTCGTCGCATCCGCGAAGTGACGACCGCACCGATCAAGTACGTGCTGCTCAGCCACTACCACGCGGTGCGCGTGCTGGGCGCGTCGGCCTTCAAGGCCGAGGGCCTGGAGCAGGTCATTGCCAGCGACGCGACGCTGGCGCTCATCAAGGAGCGCGGCGAGCAGGACAAGGCCAGCGAGATCGGCCGCTTCCCGCGGCTGTTCCGCAACGTCGAGTCCGTGCCGGCAGGGCTGACCTGGCCGACGCTGACGTTCAGCGGCCGGCTCACGCTGGACCTGGGCGGCGTCAAGGTCGAGATGTTCTCGCCCGGCCGCGGCCACACGGCGGGCGACACGGTGGCCTGGCTGCCCGAGGAGCGGGCGCTGTTCAGCGGCGATCTCGTCGAATTCGACGCGACGCCTTACTGCGGCGACGCGCACTTTGCCGACTGGCCGGCAACGCTGGATGCCATCGCCGCGCTCAACGCCAACACCCTCGTGCCAGGGCGTGGACCGGCGTTGAAAGGTGCCGAGCAGGTTGCTGCAGGCTTGTCCGGCACGCGCGCTTTCGTCAGTGAGCTGTTCGCAGCCGTGCAAGCGGGCGTGAATGCCAACGAGGAATTGAAGGCGGTGTACCAGCGCACCCTGGCCGCGCTGCGGCCCAGGTACGGCCATTGGGTCATCTTCGACCACTGCATGCCCTTCGACGTGACCCGCGCCTACGACGAGGCCGGTGGCACATCGCATCCGCGCATCTGGACCGCCGAGCGCGACGTGGAAATGTGGAAGGCCTTGGAAGGGGCCTGACGCGGTATGGATCTGCCGCAGTACCCGTATCACCAGAGTTTGGAGCAGCGCAGCGCCCAGCCGCAGCGCCGCCCGGTCGTCATCGTCGGCGCCGGACCTGTCGGCCTGACGCTGGCGCTCGATCTCGCCAGGCGCGATGTGCCCGTCGTCGTCATCGACGACAGCGACCGCATCGGTGAGGGCTCGCGCGCCGTCTGCTGGGCCAAGAAGACGCTGGAGGTGTTCGACCGTCTCGGCATCGGGGAGGCCATCGCGCGCGAAGGCGTGCGCTGGCAGCGCGGCCGCGTCTTCCACGGCGAGCGCGAGGCGTATGCCTTCGACCTGCTGCCACAGAGCCATCACAAGATGCCGGCGATGGTGAACCTGCAACAGGACGTGGTCGAGGCCAAGCTCGTGCGCGCGGTGCAACTGGATGGGCGAATCGAGCTGCGTGGCAAGCATGAGTTGATCGGGCTGGAGCAGGACGAGGCCGGTGTCACGCTGAATGTGCGCACGCCCGACGGCCTGTTCGACATGCGGGCCGACTGGGTCGTTGGCTGCGACGGCGCGCGCAGCCCCACGCGCACGCTGCTGGGCTTGGGCTTTCAAGGACAGGTGTTCGAGGACCGTTTCCTGATCGCCGACGTGCGCCTCGCCCCCGGCGTGCAGCCGCGTGGGCTGGACCCCGCCAAGCCCGAGCGCTGGTTCTGGTTCGATCCGCCTTTCCACCGTGGCCAGTCCGTGCTGCTGCATGCGCAGGCCGAGGGCTTGTGGCGCATCGACTTTCAGCTCGGCCGCGATGCGAATGTTGAGGCGGAGCGCGAAACCGAGCGCATCAAGGCTCGCGTTGCCGCCATGCTGGGCACCGACGGTTTCGAGCTGGCTTGGTCGTCGATCTACCAATTCTGTTGCCGCCGCGCCGAGCGCTTCCGTGTGGGCCGTGTGCTGCTGGCCGGCGACGCGGCCCACCAGGTCTCTCCCTTTGGCGCGCGCGGCGCCAACAGCGGTGTGCAGGACGCCGACAACCTGGGCTGGAAGCTGGCCGCCGTGCTGAAGGGCGAAGGGGGCGACATGCTGCTGGACGCCTATGAGTTCGAGCGCATCGAGGCGGCGGACGACAACATCGGCCACTCCACGCGCGCGACCGACTTCATCAGCCCCAAGAGCGCGCTCAGCTTGCGGCTGCGCAAGGCGGCGCTGGACCTGGCAGCACGCACCGACTTCGCCAAGCCCTTGGTCAACAGCGGCCGTCTGTCCGCGCCGACCGAGCATGTCGACTCGCCGCTGAGCACGCCGGACACCGAGGCCTGGGCGGGTGGCCCTGCACCGGGCTGCCCGGCGCCGGACGCACCGTTGGACGAGGGCTGGCTCAGCGAGCTGTTCGGCTCGGAGTTCGTGCTGCTGGCCTTCGGCTGGCCGGTGCCAGCGGCCGGTGTGCGTGTGGTCACGCTGCCGGCTGAGGGCGTTGCGGCCACGCGCTACGGCGCACGGCCCGGCAGCGTTCATCTGATCCGTCCCGACGCCATCGTGGCCGCGCGCTGGCACCGCTTCGATGCCGACGTGCTGCGCACCGCGCTGGCCCGAGCTCAAGGGAAGCCCGATGCATAAATTGACACTGACCCCAAATTTCGGGGGCGAGGCGGATGTCTTCTACGCCGAGCTCATTGCCGCCCAGGCCGGCCTCACCGACGCCGCCGCGGCCGACTGGCTGGCGCGGCTTGCGTTGATCCTGTGCAACCACATTGGCGACCGTGAGGTGCTTCGGCAAGCCTTCGCGTTGGCGCACGAACACCATGACTGAACTGAGCTCCATGAAGTACCTGACGGGCTTTGGCAACCAGCACAGCAGCGAAGCCGTGCCCGGCGCACTGCCCATCGGCCGCAACAGCCCGCAGCGCGCGCCGCACGGGCTGTATGCCGAGCTGCTGTCCGGCAGCGCCTTCACCGCACCGCGGGCCGACAACCAGCGCACCTGGATGTACCGTCGCCGGCCGTCGGTCGTCGTCGGGGGCTACGAGGCGTTGTCGCATGCGCTCTGGAAAAGCGGTGCGGCGGAGGGCGAATGCGCCTCGCCCGATCCGTTGCGCTGGGGGCCGGCGCCCATGCAAGGCGACGGCGACTTCGTCGACGGCCTGCGCAGCTATGCCGTCAACGGCGAGGTCGGCATGACGGGCATGGGTGCCCACGCCTATGTCGCCACGCGCTCCATGGGTCGCCGCGCCCTGGTGAACGCCGATGCCGAGATGCTGCTCGTGCCGCAGCAAGGCCGCCTGCTGGTGACCACCGAACTGGGCCGGCTGGAAGTCGCACCCGGCTCCATCGCGCTGCTGCCGCGCGGCATGGCCTTCAAGGTCGACCCGCTCGACGTGCCCGCCCGCGGCTATGTCTGCGAGAACTTCGGCGCGGCGATGCGGCTGCCCGAACTCGGCCCCATCGGCTCCAACGGCCTGGCGAATGCGCGCGACTTCGAGGCGCCGGTGGCCTGGCACGAGCAGGAAGACGGCGAGTACGAGATCGTCAAGCGCTACGGCGGCAAGCTCTGGCGGGCGAAGCAGGCGCACAGCCCCTTCAACGTCGTGGCCTGGCACGGCAACCTCACGCCCTATCGGTACGACACGTCGCGCTTCATGACGATCAACACCGTCAGCTTCGACCACCCCGACCCCAGCATCTTCACGGTGCTGACCAGCCCCAGCGACACGCCTGGCTGGGCCAATGTCGACTTCGTCATCTTCCCGCCGCGCTGGATGGTGGCCGAGGACACGTTCAGGCCCCCCTGGTACCACCGCAACGTGATGAGCGAGTTCATGGGCCTGGTGCTGGGCCAGTACGACGCCAAGCCCGAGGGCTTCAAGCCCGGTGGCGCCAGCCTGCACAACAGCTATGTGCCGCACGGCCCCGACACCGAGGCCTTCGACAAGGCCAGCGGCGCCGACTTGAAGCCGCACAAGCTGGACGCCACATTGGCCTTCATGTTCGAGACGCGCTGGCCATTGAAGCCCACGAGCTGGGCGCTACGTGACGCGCCGCTGGAGGCGACCTACGCCAACTGCTGGCAAGGTCTGAAAGACGAGTTCAAAGCATGATTGATCACACGCACGACCAAGCCGCTCTCTCCTGGGTCGCCTCGGCCAACGACCCGGCCACCGACTTCCCGCTGCAGAACCTGCCGTTCTGCACGTTCCGCCGCACCGGCACGTTGGAGCCCTGGCGTGTGGGCGTCGGCATCGGCGACCAGATCCTCGACCTGACCGGCTGGGGCATCACCGATCTCAACGCCCTGATGGCTCGACCCAGTGGCGAGCGCCGCGCGCTTCGCCATCGCCTGTTTGATACCTTGAAGGCCGGCTCGCCTGAACTCGAACTCGTGCCGCAGCCCGAGGCCGAGTACACGCTGCCCTGCCGCATCGGCGACTACACCGATTTCTACACTGGCATCCACCACGCCCGTGCCATCGGCAAGTTGTTCCGCCCGGACAACCCGTTGTTGCCCAACTACCAGTGGGTGCCCATCGGCTATCACGGCCGCAGCTCCTCCATCGTCGTCAGCGGCACGCCGCTGCGCCGGCCCAAGGGCCAGGTCAAGCCACCGGACGCCGAGGTGCCCGTCTTCAAGCCCAGCGCGCGCGTCGACTGCGAACTGGAGCTGGGCCTTTTCGTCGGGCCCGGCAACGCACTGGGCGAACCTTTCGGCATCGATGAAGCGGACGAGCACGCCTTCGGCCTCACGCTGCTCAACGACTGGTCGGCCCGCGACATCCAGCCCTGGGAGTACCAGCCGCTCGGGCCCTTCCTGGCCAAGAACTTCGGCACGACGATCTCGCCGTGGATCGTGACGATGGAGGCGTTGGCGCCCTTCCGCATCCCATTCACGCGGCCCGACGGCGACCCGCAGCCGCTGCCCTATCTCGACTCGCCGGCGCATCGCGCGAACGCGAGCTTCGATATCGAGCTGGAGGTCTGGTTCAAGACACCGGCCATGAGCGAGGCGACACGGCTGTCACGCTCCAACCTGCGCCATGCCTACTGGTCGCTGGCGCAGATGTTGACCCACCACGCCAGCAACGGCTGCAACCTGCAGCCGGGTGACCTGCTGGGCACTGGCACCATCAGCGGGCCTGCGCCGGAAGAGGCTGGCTCGTTGCTGGAGTTGACTGCAGGTGGCAAGCAGCCGATCACGCTGCCCAATGGCGAGACGCGCACCTTCGTGCTCGACGGCGACACCCTCGGCCTGCGCGCCTTTGCGGAAAAACCCGGATACCGGCGCATCGGTTTCGGCGCCTGCGACGGGCAAATCACGGCCGCGACCTGACCCTGTCTTGCGCCAACGTAACGTCGGCGCAATGAAGTCCAACAAAGCGCAACGCCTTGCTCCAGGTGTGAGCGCCGCCGCTAGATTGCGGGCACTGGCCAGGGTCTGACGACAAGAGACAACGCAGCCCTGGCCTTCTGAGTTGAGCCCCACCCGATGGCACATCTGCCATGGGCGAGGCCCCTTGTTGTCCAACAAAACTCGTTGCCCAGGAGCACCTACGTGGCCAAGCCTCACTTCAAGCCCCTTCTCTTGCCCCGACTTATCGGCCTGGCACTCGGCGCGACAGCGCTTGGCGCCATGGCCCAGGACGCCGCCCAGCAGCTCGACACCGTCGAGATCCGCGGCGTGCGGGCCACGCTGAAGAAGAACCTCGCCGAGAAGCGCGAGTCGCAGAACATCGTCGACAGCATCAGCGCCGAGGACGTGGGCAAGTTCCCCGACAAGAACGTGGCCGACTCGCTGCAGCGCGTGCCCGGCATCTCGGTGGACCGCATCTGGGGTGAAGGCAAGGCCATCTTCGTGCGCGGCACCGACAAGAACCTCAACATGACGCAGCTCAACGGCCAGTCCGTCGCGTCGTCGGAGTGGTGGCTGAACGAGCCGCAGACGCGCAGCTTCAACTACGACGTGCTGCCCTCCGAGATCGTCGGCAGCCTGGACGTGTTCAAGAGCCCGTCGGCCGACCTGGATGAAGGCAGCATCGGCGGCCTCGTCATCGTCAAGACCCGCAAGCCCCTGGCCTTCAAGGATCAGTTGACGCTGCAGGCCTCGGCCGAGGCGATGTACAGCAAGCTGCCCGGCAAGACCGACCCGCAGGTCTCGGGCCTGTTGAACTGGAAGAGCGACGACAAGACCTTCGGCGTGCTGCTGGCCATCAGCAGCCAGAAGCGCCACATGCGCCGCGACGGCCTGGAGCAGTTCTCCGACGGCAAGTACGACGTGAAGGACCAGAACGGCGCCGTCACCAACGCCTATGCCTCCTGGGGCGGCGGCTCGGCCATCTTCCGCCAGGAGCGCGAGCGTACGACGACCAACCTGGCGCTGCAGTTCCAGCCCAGCCCGGCCACCGACATCGTCCTGAACCTGATGGATTCGGACATGAAGATGAACAACAACAACCAGAACTACCTCTGGCAGGCCGGCGGCCTGGCGGTGGGCGGCGTCATCAGCGCCGTCGACCCGAAGTTCATCACCGTGGCCGACGGCAGCAAGGCGCTGGTGGGCGGCACCTTTGGCCCCAAGACCGGCGTGTCCTTCGAGCCCATCTACCGCGAGAGCTACATCAAGTCCCGCGTGGCAGATCTGGACGGCAGCTACCAGGGCGGCAACTGGCAGCTCCATGGCCAGGTCGGCACCACCAACAGCTCGGGCGGCAGCTCGCATGACCGTCACTTCTGGATGGAGGGCGACACGCGCACGACGATCTCGCTCGGGCCGGATCACTACGGCGTGAAGTACCTCGACATCAGCCCGCTTGACCCCAAGGTGTTGACGCTCAAGGCCGGCGACGACCGCATCCGCCGCATGGAGGCCAAGGAGAACTACGCCCAGGGCGACGTGACCTTCGATCTCGACAGTGGCGTCATCAAGGCCGTGAAGCTGGGTATCAAGCTGCGCGACAACACGCTGAAGAACACCCGCATCCAGGGCACCGCCGGCCCAGGCTCCACGGGCTGGCAGTCGTTCAGCCTGTCTGACCTGTCCACCGGCCCCTCGCCGCTGCTGAGCCAGGCGGCGGCCACGTCCGACGCGCTGACCCAATACGCCTGGTATGACGACGCGCTGGTTGCGAGCAAGGGCATCCCAATGTTCGACAAGGCCATGACGTACAAGGATGTGCTCAACGAGAACTACCAGATCAAGGAGCGCATCAGCGCCGTCTACGCCAAGGCCGACTATGCGATGGGGCAGTTGCGCGGTGATTTCGGCCTGCGCTTCGTGCGCACGCAGCAGACCTCGGACGGCTACCTCGGCAACGCCAGCGGCGGCTTCTCGCCCACCAGCGTCGGCAACAACTACACCGATGCGCTGCCCAGCCTGAACGTCGTCTACGACCTCAGCAAGCAGCTCATCCTGCGCGGTTCGGTCTCGCGCGCCATGGCCCGCCAGACCTTCGACCTGCTCAGCCCAGGCATGCGTCGCGACGGCACCGTGCTGTCCAAGGGCTATGCCGGCAACCCGCTGCTCAAGCCGGTGCACGCCAACCAGGCCGAGATCGGCGCCGAGTGGTACTACGCCGATGCGGCTTTGATCTCGGGCACCTTCTTCATCAAGAAGCTCGACACCTTCACCTACAAGGCTTCCAAGTCCGAGCAGGTGGGCAGCGAGACCTTGACCATCGAGCGCCCCTACAACGCCGACAACGGCGCCGACATCAAGGGCTTCGAGCTGCAGTGGCAGCAGCCCTTCGGCAACACCGGCTTCGGCACCGTCGTGAACTACACCTTCACCGACGCCAAGGCCGGCGCCGTGGCCGGCCAGCCGCGCCTGAAGGTGCTGGGCAACTCGCGTGACCAGTTCAACTTCAGCGGCTACTACGAGCAGGGCCCCATCACGCTGCGCGTCTCGTACAACTACCGCTCCAAGAGCTATGGCAACGTGGAGATGGGCGGCCAGGTCGTCAACAGCGCCTATGGCCAGTGGGATGCGTCGGCCAGCTGGGACGTGACACCCAAGATCGCCCTCTACGCCAGCGCGGTCAACCTCAACAACGAGGTCATCAAGTCCAACACGGTCGATGGCATCCCGGTGGGCGTGTACGAAAACGGCGCTCGCTACAGCGTCGGCGTGCGAGCCAAGTTCTAAGGTTCGACCTCTGTTGCGGTTCCTGGCGGCGGTGTACACCCACCGCTGCCAGCCCTTGCCTGACGCCTTCTCAAATGCACACCAAAACCCTCACATCCACGGCAGGCCAGGGCGTGCTGCTGCCGATGATCTTCATCGGCCTGATGTTCTTCATCCTCGGCTTTGTCACCTGGCTGAACGGCTCCCTGATCCCCTTCCTGAAGATCGTCTGCGAGCTGAACAACTTCCAGGCGCTGTGGGTGGCGTTTGCCTTCTACATCGCCTACACGGTGATGGCCCTGCCGAGCGCGGCCATCCTGGCGCGCATCGGCTACAAGCGCGGCATGACGGCTGCTCTCGGCGTCATGGCCATCGGTGCGCTGGCTTTCATCCCGGCGGCCAAGTCGGGGCAGTACGCGGTTTTCCTGCTGGCCCTGTTCACCCTCGCCAGCGGCATGACGCTGATGCAGACCGCCATCAACCCCTACATCGTCTGCATCGGCTCGCGCGAGAGCGCGGCCATGCGCATCTCGATCATGGGCCTGTTCAACAAGGGCGCCGGCATCGTCGTGCCGCTGGTGTTCTCGGCGCTGATCCTGTCCGGCATGGAGCGCTTCTCCGAGTCGGCGCTTGCGGCGGTCGATGCGGCGGGGCGCGAAGCGCTGCGCAACGAGCTGTCGCAGCGCCTGGTCTTTCCCTATGCGGTGATGGCCGTGGGGTTGGTCATCTTCATGGCGCTCATCCACTTCTCGTCGCTGCGCGAGCCCGAGCTGGAAGCGGCTGATGCACCCACCGGTGCCGTGAAGCGCTGGGGTGTCTTCCAGCATCCGCAGGTGGTGCTCGGTGCGATGGCCTTGTTCGGCTATGTCGGTGTGGAAGTCATCGCCGGCGACACCATCGGCCTGTATGGCCGTGAACTTGGCGTGGCCCACTACGGCGTGTTGACGTCCTACACCATGGGCTTCATGGTGCTGGGCTATCTGCTCGGCGTGGCGCTGATTCCGCGCTGGATGTCACAGCGTCTGGCCCTGATCTTCTCGGCCGTCAGCGGCATCGCCTTCGTGCTCGGCGTGGCCATGTCGTCGCCGACGGAGTCGGGCATCTCGCAGGCCCTGCTGGGTTGGGCCGGCGTGCCGTCGGTCCCGAACACGGTGTTCTTCCTCGCCATGCTAGGCCTGTCCAACGCGCTGGTCTGGCCGTCCATCTGGCCGCTGGCGCTCGAAGGCCTGGGCAAGTACACGGCGGCCGGTTCGGCCCTGCTCATCATGGGCATCGCGGGCGGTGCGCTGATCCCCATGCTCTACGGCCACTTCGCCGATGTGTGGACGCCGCAGCGGGGCTACTGGGTCATGCTGCCCTGGTACGGGCTCATCCTGTTCTACGCGCTGTTCGGCAGCCGGCTCAGGAAATGGTGAGGCTGTCGTCCGGGGCTCGCCGCGGCTGCTGATGCAGCCCTCGTCGGGGGTGCGAGGGCAGGGCAGCGGACCTACGCTGTCGCGATCGCCTGCTCGGCCAAGTTGCGAATGACGTCCGTGAACGCTTGAACCGCGGTGCTGGGGGGCTCGTCTCGCAATGTGATCAGGCCGAAGTCGGGCATGCGATCGGGGAGGTCGGCGGCAATTCGCGTCAGCAGACCCCGCCGCACGTACTTGTCCACCAGCGCAGCAGGCTGCAGCGACAGCATGTGGGTGCTCTGCATCAGCTCGATCGCAAACAGGAACGACGGTGTCTCGACAATGCCCGAGGTGAGCGACAGGCCCGTGCTGCTGAAGATGTCGTCCGACACCTTGCGCAGCGCCGTGGACGTCGGATAGAGGATCCACGGCCAGCGCGAGAGCTCCAAAAGCCCCGGTGCCTGAACGCCGCGCAGCGGATGGTGAACGCCGGCAGTGATCTGCAATCCTTCGCCGGCGAGCCTTTCGTACTGGAACTGGTCGCTTTGCGATTTGTCGGTGAAACGGCCGATCATCACGTCGATCTTGCGCTCGGCCAGCCAGATGATCAGCTGGTCGCTGCTCTGTTCCAGGATCTTCAACACCAGCAACGGACGCAGGCGCTGCAGCTCGGCCACCGCCGCAATCAGCAGGTGCGCCGCCGAGCCCGAGATGGCGCCGATCGTCAAATGGCCGTGCCCGCCCTGCTTCAGGGTGCTGAACTCGTCGACGAACTTGCGGTGGCTGTCCAACGCCGCGTGGGCGTAGCGCAAGGTGAACAGGCCCAGCTCGTTCGGCCGCATGCCACGCGGCAGGCGATCGAACAGGCGCGACTCCAGCATCTCCTCGATGTCCATGAGCACCTTGGTCGCTGCCGGCTGGGTGATGTGCATCTGCTCGGCAGTCAGCCGCAGATTGCGCGTGCGTCCCAGGATGTCCAGGAAGTGCAGATGCCTGAAACGCAGCCGCGACAGTTGCGCCACGGCCAAGGGTTTCCCAGAAGGCTTGTCGGAACTCATCAGCATTTGGAATGGATGCTAGCTAAAAAATTCAGTGGACTGGGCCAGGGGGCTCACCTAGCCTCCGACTCCATCAAGAACCGCCCCCAGAGGGGCCGGCAGGTCGGAGCAAGGTCACGCGCTCCGAACTTCACGATCCTGGAGACATCATGCAAATCAGATCCCTCGGCCTCGCCGCTGCCCTGCTCGCCGCGCTCGCCGGCCCCGCTTCGGCGCAAATCAAGGAACACGTGTTCAAGATCGGCATCGGCCTCAGCGAGGACCATCCTCAGGCGAAGGCGCTGAAGTTCTTTGCCGAACAGCTGGCAGCCAAGAGCGGCGGCAAGCTGGTGGCGCGTGTTTTCGCCAGCGGCGCGCTGGGCAACGACATCAGCATGACGTCGGCGCTGCGCGGCGGCACGCTCGAGATGACCGTGCCCGACAGCTCGACGCTCGTGTCCCTCGTCAAGCCCTTCGGCGTGATCAACCTGCCTTTGACGTTCAACAACGAACAGGAAGCCGATGCGGTGTTGGACGGCCCCTTTGGCCAGAAGCTGCTGGCCACGCTGCCCGAGAAAGGCTTGATTGGCCTGGGCTTCTGGGAAAACGGTTTCCGGCACGTCACCAATTCGCGTCGCCCGGTGCAGCGCGCCGAAGACCTGAGCGGCCTGAAGCTTCGCGTCATCCAGAGTCCACTGTTCCTGGACACCTTCAACGCATTGGGTGCGAACGCCACGCCGATGCCCTTCACCGAGTTGTACACGGCGATGGAACAGTCGGCGGTGGATGGCCAGGAGAACCCCGCCGCCACCATCCTTGCCAGCAAGTTCTACGAAGTGCAAAAACACATGGTGCTGTCGCGGCACATGTACAGCGCCTGGGTGTTGCTGATGTCCAAGAAGACCTGGGACGGCCTCTCGGCGGACGAACGAAAGATCGTGCAGGACGCCGCACGCGAAGCCACGCTGTACGAGCGCAAGACCATCCGCGCGTTCTCCGAGACGGCCCTGGCCGAGCTCAAGAAGGCCGGCATGCAGATCACCGACCTGCCGGCGGCCGAGCAGGCCAAGATGCGCAGCAAGCTGCAGCCGGTGCTGGCCAAGTTCAGCAAGGAGTTCGGCGAGGACACGACGGCGGAGTTGAATGCCGAACTGGCCAAGGTGCGCAGCGGCACGGCAGCCGCCAAGTAGTTTGTTTCGCATGGCGGCGCAACCGCCCGCCTGGCGTCCACCCTTGTTCGCGACGGCCTGCCGACATCGCCACGCGCTCCGCGTCCCACCTTTCACAACATCCGAGAAGCCTGAATGACCGCGACAACGACCGCCCTGCCTGCGCGCGCCGAGGGCGTGCACCCCCTGCTGCCGCAAGACGGCCTGGCCGGCACGCTGGTGGGCCGCGTCTGGCGCGCCGGCTCGCCCGGTGGTCCATCTGTGGTGCTGCAGCGCCCGGACGGCGTGTTCGACGTCAGCCGGCACTTCGCCACCATGAGCACCTTGCTCGAGACAGACGATCCCGCGTCGGCCGTGCGCTCGGTGACCGGCGAATTGCTGTGCAGCGTCGATGCGCTGCTGGACAACAGCAAGGCGGAAGGCCGCGACCCGGCTTTGCCGTGGCTGCTGGCGCCGTGCGACCTGCAAGTGGTCAAGGCCGCCGGGGTGACCTTTGCCTCGAGCTTGATCGAGCGTGTGATCGAGGAGCAGGCGCGCGGCGATGCCAGTCGTGCCCAGGCGCTGCGCAGCCAGGTGCTGGCGCTGATCGGCGACAGCCTGGCCGACATCCGCCCCGGGTCACCGCAGGCGCAGGCGCTGAAGACGCTGCTGCAGCAGAAGAACCTGTGGTCGCAGTACCTGGAGGTCGGCATCGGGCCGGATGCCGAGGTCTTCACCAAAGCGCCGGTGCTGGCCGCCGTGGGGCACGGCCAGGACATCGGCATCCGCGCCGATTCCGCCTGGAACAACCCCGAGCCCGAGGTCGTGCTGGCTGTCAACAGCCGGGGCGTCATCGTCGGCGCGGCACTGGGCAACGACGTGAACCTGCGCGACATCGAAGGTCGCAGCGCACTGCTGCTCGGCAAGGCCAAGGACAACAACGCCTCCTGTGCCATCGGCCCTTTCATCCGCCTGTTCGACGGCCCGTTCGGCCTGGACGAGGTGCGCCGCGAGACCGTGCACCTGCACGTGAGCGGGGACGACGGCTTCACGCTGCGCGGCATCAACACCATGGCCAAGATCAGCCGCGACCCGGTCGACCTGGTGGCCCAGACGATGGCGTGCCACCAATACCCCGACGGCTTCATGCTGTTCCTGGGCACGCTGTTCGCGCCCACTGAAGACCGTGACGAGCCCGGCAGCGGCTTCACCCACAAGTTGGGCGACGTGGTCACCATCCACAGCCACTGGCTGGGCAGCCTGCAAAACCGCGTGACGCATTGCGAGACGGCGCCGCCATGGCGCTTCGGCCTGCGCGCCCTCATCGGCAACCTGGCTGAACGAGGCCTGCTGCAGGGGACGCGCCTGTGAGAGCCGGGCGTCACACGGGGAAGGCGCTTTGATCGACGCCGCCATCCAGCGGCTTTGCCGCGCTATCGACCTGCTGATCGGCGCTGCGCTCGCCGTGATGGTGGTGCTCGTGTTCGGCAACGTCGTGCTGCGCTATGCCTTCAACTCCGGCATCGCCGTCAGCGAAGAAGTCTCGCGCTGGCTGTTCGTCTGGCTGTGCTTCATGGGCGCCGTGGTGGCGATGAAGGACGGTGCACACCTGGGCACCGACATGCTCGTGTCGCGCCTGCCTGTGGCGGGCAAGAAGGCCTGCATGGTGCTGGGCCACGTTCTCATGCTGTACCTGACCTGGCTGTTCCTTCAGGGCAGTTGGCAACAGGCTCGCATCAACCTGGACGTGGCAGCGCCGGTGACCGGCGCATCCATGGCCATCTTCTATGCGCCGGGCGTGGTCTTCTCTGTCTGCGCCGGCATCCTGCTGCTGTTGCAGCTCGCACGGCTACTGACCGGCAACCTCGAGGAGAGCGACCTCGTGATGGTCACAGAGTCGGAAGAGCAGGCCGAGCTCGAAGCCCTGCAGGCCGAGTTGGCGCGCAGCGAACCGCAGCGTGATCAGCTACCTGCCCACGGCGCCAGCGACACGACCGGTCGCCCACGTCAATGACGGTCCTCATCTTCCTCGGCAGCCTGCTCGGCGCCATGGCACTGGGCATACCCATCGCCTATGCCTTGCTGGCGAGCGGCGTCGCGTTGATGTGGCATCTGGACCTGTTCGACGCGCAGATCCTGGCGCAGAACTTCATCAACGGTGCGGACAGTTTCCCGCTGCTGGCGGTGCCGTTCTTCATGCTGGCCGGCGAGATCATGAACGTCGGCGGGCTGTCGCAGCGCATCGTCAACTTCGCGCTGGCGCTCGTGGGCCACGTCAAGGGTGGGTTGGGCTACGTTGTGATCCTCGCGGCCTGCCTGCTGTCGGCACTGTCGGGTTCCGCGGTGGCGGATGCCGCCGCGCTGACGGCGCTGCTGCTACCGATGATGATCAAGGCCGGGCACAAGCGCGAAGTGTCCGGCGGGCTGATCGCAGCGGCGGGTGTCATCGGTCCCATCATTCCGCCGAGCATCGGCTTCGTCATCTTCGGCGTCGCCGCCAATGTGTCGATCAGCAAGCTGTTCATCGCCGGCATCGTCCCCGGCATCATGATCGGCATCGGCCTGGCGCTGACCTGGTGGTGGGTCGGCCGCAAGGAAATGCTGGCCTTGCCTCAACGCAAGACGCGCGCCGAAGTCTGGGCCGCGGCACGCGAGTCGGTGTGGGCGCTCATGCTGCCGGTCTTCATCCTGGTGGGGCTGCGGATGGGCGTGTTCACGCCTACTGAAGCAGCGGTCGTGGCCGCGGTCTACGCGCTGTTCGTCAGCACCGTGCTGTACCGCGAGCTGAAGCTGCAGGCGCTGATGCGCATCTTCATCACGGCCGCGCGCACCACGGCGGTGGTCATGTTCCTGGTGGCTTCGGCCATGGTGTCTGCATGGCTGGTCACGGTGGCCAATTTGCCGGTGCAGATGGTGGACCTGCTTCGTCCGCTGCTGGACAACCAGACGCTGCTCCTGACCGCCATCATGGTGCTCGTGATGCTCGTGGGCACGGCCATGGACATGACGCCCACCATCCTGATCCTGACGCCGGTGCTGATGCCGTTGATCAAGGCGGCCGGCATCGACCCGGTCTATTTCGGCGTGCTCTTCATCGTCAACAACTCCATCGGCCTGATCACGCCGCCGGTCGGCACCGTCCTCAACGTGGTGGCCGGTGTTGGCCGCATGAAGATGGACGAGGTCACGCGCGGGGTTCTGCCCTTCATGGCCGCCCAGTTCGCGGTGATGTTCGTGATGGTCCTGTTCCCTCAGACCGTGCTCGCACCGCTGCGCTGGTTCTATTGAAGCCTCGGCTGCTTCCAGCTTGAAGGCGCCGGTCGCCTTTGCGGCGGTGCTGCCGGTCGAGATGATGGCCACGGAGGTTAGGTCTCGGCCAGGAGCCGTCACTCGCGGGCGGTTGGTATGCGGAGACCAGCACAGCCGAGCTGCACTGGTCCGGTTGCCAGCGTCTGGGTCTTTTGCGCCGATACGCCTGGGAGAGTGGCTGGAAAGACGGCGGTTAGGGGGCGTATCGTGATGCAAGCAGCACTGCGTTTCAGCGCTTGACCGGGTCCAGCGTCAGCAAGGTGATGTCGTTGCTGCGCATTGGCACGGTGAAGTTCAGCAGGCCGTCCTTGCCGATGTTGACGGTGCGCTTTACTTCGGGAAGGTCGCGGGTCAGTGACTGCAGCTTGGCAAGCTGCGCCGCGTCGAGGTTGATGGGCGAACCCATCTCGAGGTAAGCGGTGTAGGCGTCGTTGGCCTTGTAGCCGGCGCGACGCAGCTCGAGCCGATAGGCGCCCGGCTTCAGGTTTCGCAGCGCGAGCTTGAGCGCTGGCGCCGGGCCGTTGGGCACCGGCTTGGCGAAGAACACGCCGTTAGCGGTGCTCTTTTGATCAGGATGCTGCCAGTCCCATGCCACGACGGCAGTCTTGTCGCCATCGACCGCAGCCAGCACCTTGTCGTCCGCGCTCGGGATCTCATTGCCGCGTAGCGCGTTGAGGTACTTGTAGGCGAACCAGGTCGTCTTGCGCAGGCCATCGCGAGTCATCAGGCCGAAGCCGCCATGGAAGGCGCGGGGCGGCGGGCCCGGCTCCTCGAACAGGTCGCTGTAGGTCCAGTAGCTCATCGCCTGCGCATAGCCTCGCGTGGCGCGCAGCTTGGTCAGGATCCACGGCGCGCTGATGTAGCTGTCATGCACCTTGTCGTACGGGTTGTAGCTGGTGCTCCACTCGGTGAGGTACAGCGGAATGCCAGGGAACGGCGAGGCTTCGATCTCTTTGCGATTGCGGCGCACGTCGCCGACGATGGCGTCGGGGTTAGGGTCCAGGATGCGGTCCGACTTGCCGAACTCGTCGAGGTAGCCTTCCGTGACGCCGTAGGTATGGGTGGTGACGAAGTCGACCGGCACGCCTTCCTGCTTGGCATAAGCCAGCAACTCGGGCACCCAGAAAGCGCCGGCCGTCGCGGGGCCGCCCACCTTCAGTTGGGCGTCCACCTTCTTGAGCGTGCGCGCGGTGTTGGCGTACAGCTCGAAATAGGCCTTCTGGTCGGCCTTTTCCCAGAAGCCGTCGAGGTTGGGCTCGTTCCACACTTCGAACGGCCACTTGCGCACCTCTTCGATGCCATAGCGCTGGATGAGGTGGCGCGCGAACGCGTCGATCAGCTCGGCCCACGGCCCTGGCTGCGGGTGCGAGGTGTTGCCCTTCCAGTAGAAGATCTTCAGGTCGGAGGTCTTCATCACGGCGGGTGTGAAGCCCAGCTCGATGAAGGGCTTGACGCCACTGGCCAGCATGCCGTCGTACAGCTTGTCGATGCCGGTCCAGTCGAACACCAGCTTGTCGCCGTCCTTCTTCACCGTGCCGTAGACGTCGTGAAAGATGTCGTGGAAGCGCACATAGCGAAAGCCCAGCTCGTCCGCAGCCGTCTTGAGCTGGGCGAGGTTTTCGGGGCGGCCGGTGGTGCCCGGGTAGTCCGCGCCGACCGAGAGATCGAAGAAGCGGTCCATGGGCTGGGTCGCAGCAGCGCGGTCCAGCGTCACCACGCGAGCGGCGGGAGTGGCCGCAGGGGTCGCGGTGCACAGGCCAAGTGAAAGGAGCGTCGCCGCGAGGCTGATAACGCTTCGGGGCAGGGACAGGGATGTGTTCATTGGAGGATTTCGGAGGACTTCGGAAGAGAGGGCGGCAGGCCCGGCGCCAGAAGCTGGACGCCAGGCCGCCGAACCATTGGCTCAGTTGCTGTAGAGGAAACCGCGGCCGTTCCCGCTGTCGTAGATACGTCCGGAATCGGCCAAGGAATTCAAAAGAAGGTCCGCCATGCGGCGGACCTTCGGACAAACTCCCAGGGAATTACAGACCCGGAATCGGAGCAATATCGGAAGTGCCAAGCATGGAGCCAAGCAGGTTCCAGTCCAGGACTTCACCGGTCGTCTCGTGGAAAATGTCGTGTTGGGTTACCCAGCCCGTGCCACTGAACCCAAGGCTGGCGATCTTGTTCTGCACGTACTTGTTCCAGTGCGTGGCTGCCCGGTAGTTCTGGTCCTTGTATGAGCCGGTCAGGCCGAGGCTCGCCGGCTTTACCCCCGCGCGATATTCGCCGATCAGCACGGGGATGCCCCGGTCCGTGAAATACTTCATCTTGGCGAGCTGAGCATCAATGGAGCTTTCGTTATATCCCCCCTTGACATTGCGATTCGTAAACTGATTGCTCACGTTATAACTTCCCCAGAAGGCACTCCAAGTCCCCCACGACTCATCTGTTTCCATCAAGGTGAAGTCGAAGGGATCATAAAAGTGCACTTCGACCATCCGCTTATTCGCCGGATCCGAAGGTAGATTCTTTCCATAGTTAATCGTGTTATCGATATTGGTGTTCGGCCCTTGGACGATCAGCCAGCGAACGGCATTGCCGCCGCCGTTGGCGCGCATCGCGGTAATCCAATTCTGCTGGTATTTGTAGAGCACATCGGTCTTGGCCTGGGTTGGCGCGTCAGGTTCGTTGGCGACAGCGAAGGCCAATTTGTCGCTGTCATACCATTTGAAAGTATTCGCAACCTGGGTCCACATGTTGATCAACTTGGCATTGATCGCAGGGTCGTAGGAATTGAAGCCGTTGCGTTCGAACCAGCCAAGGTCATAGTGGTCGTTGATGATGACGTACAGGCCGTCGGCGAGGGCCCAGTCGACCGTCTGCTTGACCTGGGCCATGAACGCGGGATCGATCGTTCCGTTGGTGGAATGAAAATCCCACGCAACGGGTATGCGCAGGGTCTTGAACCCCCTATCCCTGATGGAGTCGATCAGTGCCTTGGTGGGCGCCGCCGCTCCTGGCCAGAATGCTTCGAGGGTGTTTCCCAGGTTGATACCGGGATTCGGAAAGACTTGGGTCTGCGCGCTGGGCACGGTGATCGCGAACGCCTGGGTGGTCTTGGCGCCGCAGGTGTTGGTGTAGGTGGCGGTGGCCGTGCAGCTGGCAGTGGGCGTGATGGTCTGCTGGCGTGCCGAACCCGACGTACCGCAGCCGCTCCACCCCCACGAGCCGCCGGTCGTCGGCTGCGGGCCGAGGATGGCCGAGTTGCCAGCGGTGACCGTGGCTGAGGACGTCTGCGTCCAGGAGCCGTTGGCGCTGATGTAGGGCGTGATGGCTGTCGGCGCGCAGCTGCTGCCGCGTGTGGCGCTGGCCGAGCCGGAGTTGTAGCTGCCGGCGTTGGTCGTGAACTTGACCCAGTACCAGTACGGCGTGCCGGTGTTGGCCGAGCCGTCGGCGTAGCTCCGGGCGCTGCTGCCCGGCACGGCGATGCGGGTGCGGCCGGCGGGGTCGGCGTCGATGTCGCGGTAGACCTCCAGGCGCGAGACGTTGCCGCTGACGGTCCAACTGAGCTGGTTGTTGTTGGCCGTTCCGCTGGCTGTGAGGCAGACGGTGGCGCCGCCGCCACTGCCGCAGCTTTGCGCCTGCGCGAGGCTGCCTGCGCTTGCTCCGAATGCAAGCAGCAGTGCTGGTATCAAGGTTCTCATGTTCTACCTTTCAAGGTTGAAAGTGCTCGGCCGGTTGTCTCCTCCGGACTCGAGCGTTATGGAAGGACGCAGCTCAGTACATGGGCTTACATCCCGACAACTCCGAGGGATTGGGGTAGCAGCTCCAGCACCAGGGGCCTTGCGGGCCGTGCTTCGCGGAGAACGGTGCCGGCACGACGGCCTGCGGCTGCTGGAATGTGTTGTGGGTGAGGCGCACGGCGAAGATCAGCGGGGGTCGCCGGTGGGTCTGATGCGGTAGTAGTCAAAGTCCACACGGCCGCCGGCGGTCTTGGTCGAATAAAAGAAGAGCCCGTAGCGATAGCCCATGAAGTGCTTTGGGTAGGAATAGGTCAGGCGCGAGGGACGTCCGATGGCAGTCCAGGATTTGCCGTCGAGGCTGTAGGAGAAGCGGGCGAGTTCGGGCGCGGGCTCAAATTCGCTTTCGACCTTGAGGTGAACGGTTTTGCCAGCGAGGGGAATGGCGGCGATCTCCTCGGGCTTGTCGGAATCGGCGCTCACCATGACGAGCGATCTGACGCCACCGGTCATCTTGACGCCGACAAAACCGTACTGTTTCTGGAAGACCGTGAGGCCGGCCACATCGCCGTCTTTCATGCCGCTCACATCGATGCTTGTCGTGGCGGAACTGGCAGGGCCAAAGGTGCGCTGGGTGAGGGTGTTCGTGGCCTCCGGCAACGTGGCAACGACCCGGCTGGTGACGAGGCTCAGATGGCCCGCGCGCTTGGTGAGCGACCAGTCATTGGGCCTCGGGTTGTGATTCCATTGCCAGGCCAGGGGCAGGGCAGGGTCGCCGGGCTGGCGGTTGAATTCGTCGGAGGCGACGATGCCGGAGGCGCCCTGTGCGCCGGCCGGGATGTCGAGCGTCATGGGCACCTTGCCGTTTTCGCCGAGCACGGGCCAACCGTCCTTCCAGGTCACGGGCACGAGGTAGGGAATGCGACCGACGGCGCCGTTGCCCTTGAAGAGATAGGCGTACCACTTGCCGTCGGGCGTGTCGATGAGGCCGCCCTGGGCGATACCACGGTCATCGAGCACGATGCGACCCTCGTAGGGCCCGTCGATGCTGTCGGCGCGGTGGACGATGACGGTGGGCGCCCAGCGGCTTGCGGGCGAGGCGATGTTGAAGAGGTAGTAGCGGCCGTTGATCTTGGAAAGATGCGAACCCTCGCCATTGAGCCCGCCCAGGTCGGTGCCGAAGACGGTGTTGACGTTCTCGATGAGAACCTTGTTCACGCCGCCGGGCTTGACGCCGGAGAGATCGGATTTCAGCTCGACGAGCGTGATGCGCCCGCCTCCGTAAACCATGTAGACGCGACCGTCATCGTCGAAGAACAGGCTGTGGTCATGCAGCACGGGCTCGAAGCTCATCTCCTTCCACGGGCCGCGCTCTGGATCGCGCGTGCTGAAGATATGGGTGCGTCCGCTGGTGTACGAAAAGGTCGAGGCATAGAACACGCCGTCGTGGTAACGCAGGCTGGGGGCCCACGAGCCGGCCGCGTAGGCGTCCTTGCCGTTGTCGAGGCGGAGGGCTTCGTTGTCTGCCAGCGTTTCATAGGCGTAGGAAGCCATGCGCCAGTTGACCAAGTCCGTCGACTTCATGATCGGCAGGCCCGGGCTCATGTGCATCGTCGTGCTGCTCATGTAGTAGGTCTTGCCTACTCGGATGATGGCGATGTCCGGAACGTCGGCCCAGATCAGCGGGTTGTGAGCAGGAGCTGCCTGTGCCGCCGGAACGGCCTGAGACGCGACGCAGAGCACGAGGGCCATCACGAGCCAAAGAACCGGGCGGTTCATGAGGCGGGTGGGAGAGGCGGCGCAAGGGCGGCTCAGGTCGTCAGCGTGTTTGTCCATGTTTTGTCCGGATCAGTCATTTGGAGTCGCGTCGGTCAAGGCGACTTGCCGCCCGGCCTGAGGCCGTTTCAGCGCGCCTACCGCGCATACAGCGCGAACGCGAAGTCCGCAGGGCGGCCGCTTTCCTTGTCCTTCAGCGGCCGGTCATCAAGGGTCGCCTCGCCGTCGGCATAGACATCGCTGCGGCTGGCGCGGAGGTTGATCGTCACCGCGTCCTTCTGGCCCTGCAGCGTCAGCGCGTAGCGACGACCGGACTTCAGCACGACAGGCGGATGGGCGCTGAAGTCGAAGCTCAGCAGCCCGGCCCCTTGCGGCCGGTAGGCAATGGCCAGGCCCTCGCCCGCACCGAGCAGTTCGGTGCCGGCCTCCACGTCGCGCAACGACAGGCGCAAGCTGCGCGTGGCGTCCGTGCCGTGGCCGTCACCGGCGTACAGGCTGAGCCGGCCTAGTGGGATGTCGGCGCGCGGCACGAAGGTCTGCACCAGGCGGCTGGCGCCGCCGTCGCGGTTGAAGCCGATGGGCTCGGGTGTCTGCTCGAAAGGCCGGGTGACGGAGGCCAGCGCCGGGCTGCCAGGCCAGGTTTCGGGATAGCCCTGGGCGAACTGCTGGACGGCCACGCGCGGGTCGGAGCGGCCCGGGTCCGCCAGCGCCGGCACCTTGCCCTTGGGCGGCTGGGGCGGCTTGCTGATGCCGGCTTCCGTCTGCGTGATCGGCCACATGCGGCCGTCGGCGTCGTAGTAGAGGTACTCCATCGCGACCGAGCGGCGGGAGGTGGCGCCGGTCTCGCCGTTCAGCGTCAGCGCGGCATTGTGATAAACGAGATAGGACTGGCCCTTGAAGTCGTCGATGACGCCGGCATGGATGGTGAAGCTGTTGGGCACGGCGCCGGTCAGCAGGCCCTGGTAGGTCCAGGGGCCGCGTGGGCTCGGCGCGGTGGCATAGGACAAATGCTCGAAGAGACCCTGCTGCGCCATGGATGCGTAGGTCAGGTAGTACGTGCCCTTGCGCTTGGACAGCCACGGCCCCTCGGTGTAGTTGGGCACCGAGATCTTCTCGATGGGGCCGTCCAGCTCGGTCATGTTGGCCTTGAGCTTGGCCAGGTAGAGCACCGGGTTGCCCCAGGCCAGCCAGGCGATGCCGTCGTCGTCGATGAAGACGGTGGGGTCGATGTCACTCCAGCCGTAGGGGCTGGGTTGAACGGGCCCAGCGGGTTGTCGGCCACCGCCACGCCGATGGCCTTGCCCGGCTGCGTGTCGTTGTGCTGCACGGTGGCGTAAAAGTAGAAGCGGCCATTGCGCTGCACCACCTGCGCGGCCCAGGCATCGCTCACCGCCCACTTGAAATCGGTGGGCTTCATGATGGTGCCGTGGGCGGTCCACTGGCGCAGGTCCTTGGACGAGTAGGCCAGCCACTCCTTCATCAGGAAGAAGTCGTTGCCCTTGGCCTCGTCGCGACCCACGTAGAGGTAGGCCGTGTCGCCCACCACCAGCGGTGCGGGGTCGGCGGTGAAGCGGTCGCGCAGCACGGGGTTGGCGCCTGGTGCCAGTCCGGCGGCCGGAGCGGCGGCACACGTGATGGCTGCGCAGCAAAGAGCGGTGTGTTGAAGCAGTCTGGCGAGGCGCATGGCTAAGTGAGAACCTTCAATTCGGTTGTGGCGGCTGTGCACATGGTGGTTTGCGGACTCATCGATCGACCCCACGGGCAAAGCAGGGTCATCGTCAGCAGCGAGGTCCGCGGGAGAAATGAATGGATTCGCCCCGCGGCATATGACTCCTCCAACCACGCGCGTTAATTCACCGGTTAATCAATTTGATGGGGCGGTTAATCAATTGACCAAAATAGTTGCGGTCGTGCCGCGCAAGCAATCTTAGTTCGTTCGGTGGCCGAACTAACTAGGGAAAAACCTAGCGGCTTCCCCGTGTCAAGGGACGATCAGCTGCGTGCTTCGAGGACCGGGCAAGCTTCGGCCGTGAACGATTTCGATGGGCAGAACGATGTCGCTTGGGCCGGCGTAGGCTTCCCCTCGGCGCTGCGCTTCGATCAACTGCATCAGGACCTCGACCGCGCGGCGCCCCATCTCAAGCAGGGGCTGGCGCACCGTCGTCATGTGCAGTGAGCGGGCCAGCAAGGTGTCATCGAAGCCTGCAATCGAGATGTCCCGAGGAACGCTCAGCCCGACGCCCTCCAATGCCTCGATGCAGCCGAAGGCGATGTCGTCGCTGCCACAGCAGACGGCCTCGGGCAACGGCTGGCCGCGGTGGCGTTGCAGCCATTCCTGCATGGCCTGCCTGCCCCCTTCGCCGGTGAACCACGTGCGGATCACATGGTCGGAAGCAACTTCGACCCCGGCTTCGGCATGGGCGCGCAGGAAGCCCTCGACACGGCGGTCCGCGCCCTTGGCGCGCACCGGTCCCCCCACGCAGAGGATGCGGCGATATCCAAGCCCGAGCATGTGGCGCGCGATGGCATAGCCGCCCGTTTCATCGTCCGCCTCGACGTTCACCTGCGCCCGCAACAGCCTGCCGGCATGGATCGTGACCATGGGCGTATGCGGTGGGAGCCAGGTCGTGCTGTCATCTTCCAGGTAGGGTGCCAGCACGACGAGTCCGTCGACGCGGCCGTCGCACAAGGCCGGGATGCGCTTGGGCGCTTCTTCCCAGCCGCCGAGTGGAAAGATGGATGTGGTCTGGTGGACCTCCGTCGCACCGCGCACGACGCCGTTGAACACTTCCAGGAGGTAGAGGTTGGGTTCCTCATTGGCGATGTTGGCGACGAAGCCAATGGCATTGGTGCGTTGAAACGTCAGCGCACGCGCGGTCGCGTTCGGCCGGTAGCTCAAGCGCGCCGCCACCGCAAGGACCCGCTCACGCGTCTCGATCGATACGCGCGTCGAACCGTTCGCACCGCTGAGCGCGGAGGACGCCGCCGCTTCAGAAACCCCTGCTTCTCGCGCGACGTCAGCGAGCGTGGGCAACTTGTGACGATGGCTCTTCGGTGGCTTGGAAGGCCTGGGTATCGAAGCGGACAGTGTCCGGCGGGCGGGAGAGACGGGGCGGCGCACTCTAGCATCGCGTCTAGCTGGAACCAGGTATCGCCACAGTCAGTCCGACCATCGACCTCCGGTGCTTGCGGGCGCGGCAGCAATCGTCTTGACGAGTCTGGACGGCGAGCCCGAGCCGGCGTGCTGCACGTGGACGAAGGTCTGAGCTGACGACAAACGCAACGTTCTGGCCGCAGAGCGTACCGACGTCCTTGGGAAGGGTGCACCGAAATGCTCGAGCGAAGTCCACCTCGTAAATTCTCATGTTCAGCGAGACGAACTCCGGAAAGTTCTTTATGAGGCGGCGGCTCAGGGTGCCGTGACCACCCGCTTCAGAGCGTCCCGGTCGGTCGTTTGAAAGGAAGCTCGGGAGCTGAGCGGCCAACCTGGGCGTCGCGGCGAAAGACTGCAACCAGCCTGGAGCGAACGTCGGTCAACACCGGAGTTGGCGAGTGGAGGTGACCTCGACGCGACTGACACGGCAAGCTGGTGCAGATGGCTCATTCGCCCATCAAGCAGCGATGGTGTGAGCGGAACGCCCGAGCCATGTTGGCCAGGCTTTGTCTTGCGACCGCGGCCGTGACGGCCTGAGGCGCCGCGCGCAGCTCAGCCGGGAAGCGGCCCATGCCGGCGAACAGGCAGTACCAGGACGGGCGCAGATACATCAGCTTCGCGCCGTGGCGCTCCAGCTCGGCCTCGAAGTCGCCGCCGCGGTCCCAGACGTCGAGCAGGCTGGCGAGCCGGTCGGAGATGTTCTTGTTGGCGCGGTTGGCACGCCAGTAGTCGGTGTCGCGACGCGTGTTGAGCTGGTAGTGGGCGACGACGTAGTCGCGCACGCCCTCGAACATCTCGCTGACGCGGCGATTGAACGCGTCCTGTTGTCGGCGCTCGAATTCGCCACCTTCCATGGCTGCGATGAACTGCTCCACGCTGAGCTGGATCAGCATCAGCGCCGTCGCTTCCAGCGGTTCGATGAAGCCCTGGGCCAGGCCTATGGCGACGCAGTTCTGGCGCCAGTGCTGCTTCACGCAGCCAACGCGCATGCGCAGGCGTCGCGCGGTGGCGCCTTCGGCCGCGGCGCCGACCTGCTCACGCAACTCGCGCTCGGCCTCGTCGTCGCTGACGAAGTCCGAGCTGTAGACATAGCCATTGCCATAGCGTGTCGTCAGCGGAATCTGCCAGGCCCAGCCGTGGCGCAGGGCGGTCGACACCGTCTCGCAGGGGATGTCCTCGCCGTCAACCAGCGGTGTCGGGATGGCGATGGCGCGGTCGTTGAAGAGGTTGTCGCGATAGGAGAGGAAAGGCTCGCCGAGCGTCTCGGTGATCAGCAGGCCTTTGAAGCCGCTGCAATCAACAAAGAGGTCCGCATCGACGCGCGCGCCGCTCTTCATGTGCACAGCCGCGATGTCGCCGTTCTCGCGCAGTTCCACGCGCGCCACCGTGTCGACGATGTGGCGCACACCGAGGCCCACCGCGTGCGTGCGCAGGAAGGCGCCGAGCTTGCCAGCGTCGAAGTGATAGGCGTAATCCGTGCCGAGCGGCGCTCTTCGCTGCCGGGCCAACTCTGCGGCGAGAAAGAAGTCCCGCGGGTTGGCATCGGCCGCCTGGCCACGCCGACGCAGACAGGCGTTGGTGAAGAAGAGATTGCCCAGCTCACGGTCCGCTTCACTGAAGAAAGGATGAACGTAGCTCTCGTAGCCCGCAACGGTGCTCCAGCCGGGGAAGCGGATGCTGCTCTTGAAGGTCGCGTCACAGGCCGGCATCCAGTCGCGTTCTTCAATGCCCAGCGTGCGGAAGAAGTGGCGCAAAAAGGGCGTCGAACCCTCGCCGACGCCGATGGTGCCAATGTCGGCCGACTCGATCAGCGTGACGTCAACGCCGAGCCGCGCCCAGCGGTGCCGCAGCAGGTTGGCCGTCATCCAGCCGGCCGTGCCGCCGCCGACGATGGCGATGTGTTTGGGAGGCGCCATTGCTCAGCCTGCGGGTAGGGCAACCCGGACTTCAAATCCGCCGGCCGGGTGATTACGAAACCCGACCGTGCCGCCGTGGTCCGCCACGATCTCGCGCACGATGGACAGGCCCAAGCCCAAGCCCTCCTTGCGCATCGCGGCGCCATGCTCCAGCCGCGTGTAGGGCTGGCCCAGCCGCGCCAGCGCGCTCTCCGGCACACCGGGGCCATGGTCGCGCACGGTCACGAGCACGAGGCCGTCCTCGTCGCTGCACACGCTGACCTCCACCGGTTGCTGCTGGCTTTCGCCGTAGAACATCGCGTTGTCCAGCAAATTGCCGATGGCTCGCTTGAGCGCCAGCGGCTTGCCGAATACCGTCAGCGCCTCGTTCTGCAGCTCGATCTTGTGCCCTCCCATGTGCGCGTCGCGCACCATCTTCTGCAGCACGAGGTCGATGCGCAGCGGCGCGCGGTTCTCGTGGATGTCGGTGTCCTTGACGATCTGCAGCGCCGTTTTCACCATCATGTCCAGCTCGTCGAGGTCCTCATGGAACTCGTCCTGCACGGCGGTGTCGTCCAGCAACTCGCTGCGCAGGCGCAGCCGCGTGATCGGCGTGCGCAGGTCGTGCGAGATGGACGCGAACAGCCGCTCGCGGTCGCCGATGTAGCGGCGGATGCGCTCCTGCATGTCGTTGAAGGCCTCGATGGCTTGGCGCACCTCCTGCGTGCCGCTGACACGCAATGGCTTGGGCGCCACGCGCCGGCCCACGCGCGCGGCCGCCTGGCTCAGGCCTGCCAGCGGCCGCGTGATGGCGCGCACGGCGATCAGCGTCAGCAGCACGGCCAGGCCCAGGGCCAGCAGTTGCGGCGTCAAGCGTTGCCAGGTGAAGAACTCCAGCTGCTCCAGGAAGTAGGGATCGGGCAGGGTGCTGCTCAGGTAGAGCCACACGCCCGGCTCGGTCTCGGCCTGGATGACGAGAAAGGGCGCGGGCCGCTCGGCGGCAATCAACGAGGGCTCGACCCAGCTCTCCGGCAAGTCGCTCAGCAGCGCGCCGCTGGGCGACACGGCCAGGCCGATGGGCGAGGCCAGCGCCACGCGCAGCGGCGTGCCCTTGGGCAACTGGGCGGTCAGTTCCTGTGTGACCTGTTGCTCCAACATGTGCGCCATCGGCTGGCTGGGAAGGGGCTCAACACTGACCGCGGCGCCGTTGAAGAAGACGAGGAAGCGTGTGCCGCCCATCGTGCGCAACTGTTCGATGAGCAGGGGGCGATAGGCCGCCGGCAGCTCACGCAGCGCACGTACGGCACCTATTGCACCGCTGGCGACGTGATGCGCGGCCAGCTCGGTCTGGCGCCGCACCCGCTGCTCGATCTGGCTGTACCAGAGCAGGTTGACGACCAACTGCACAAGAGCCAGGCCGCCCAGCATGGCCAGCACGAAGCGGCCCTGCAGGCTGTCGAACAGAAAGCTGCTGGCGCGCTGCCACCAGCGGCGCGCCGGTACGGGCGGCCCTGCGTCCTCAACCTCCGAGGGCATGCCTTGGCGTCACCGTCGTTGAGAAAACGTAGCCCGAGCCGCGCACCGTCTTGATCAGCGCCGGCTGCTTGCCATCGTCCTGCAGGCGCTGGCGCAGGCGGCTGACCTGCACGTCCAGCGACCGGTCCAGCGGCCCCAGGTCGCGGCCGCGCGTGACCTCGGCCAGGCGGCTGCGGTCCAGCACTTCGCCGGGGTGCTCGACGAGGAGCTTGAGCAGCTGGAAGTCCATGCCCGACAGCGCGGTGGCTGTGCCGTCGGGGTCGATGAGGCTGCGCTCCAGCAGGTCCAGCGTGAAGCCGTTGAAGGCGTAGTAGCGCGGCTCTTTAGCCTTCTCCTGGCCGGTGCGGCGCGTGATGGCCTTGATGCGAGCCAGCAGCTCGCGCGGGTTGAAGGGCTTGCCGAGGTAGTCGTCGGCGCCCAGCTCCAGGCCGACGATACGGTCGGTTTCGTCGGCGCTGGCGGTCAGCATGATGACCGGCACCTCGGAGCGGCGGCGCACCGACTGGCACAGCGTGAAGCCCTCGGTGTCGGGCAGCATCACGTCCAGGATGCACAGGCTGATTTCGTCGCGGTGGCGTTCGAACTCGGCCATGAAGCTGGCGCCATCGTGGGCCAGCAGCACCTCGTACTGGTTTTTCTCGAGATAGGTCTTGAGCAGGCTGCGAATTTTTTGATCGTCGTCGACGATCAGGATCTTGCGCGGGGTCATGGGGAGGCTTTCGTCTTCGGAGCGAGTGCGCGCAGCAGGCCCTGCAGCTTGCGCTGTGCGGCGGCGGGCGTCTGGCTCGGGTCCAGCGCAAAGCGGTGGACGGTTTCGATGATGGCGTTCTTGCCGACCTCGCCAAAGGCCATGCGGTGCACGAGGCTCGGCACGCGCGGCGTGTTGGGGTTGGCGAAGAGATGGAAGGAGGCTTGCGCGCAGGGGTCCAGCTCGTCCACCGGCACGTCGCGGCGCACGGGGATGGAGCCCTTGATGCGGTTGTAGCCCAGTTGCAGCGTGGCGCTGCCGAGCAGCTCGGCCATCTTTTCCTGGTCGGCCTGGCTGCCGCCATTGCCGGCCAGCATGGCCAGGGTGTCGATGCTGTAGAGATGGGCCTGGGCGGTGCCGGGCACGGCCTTGCAGCTGAAGTCGCGCTCACCTTCCAGCCCCATGGCGCCCAACTCGCCGCGAGCCCAGTCGCCCATGATCATCATGGCCGCGCGCTCATTGGCGAAGTCGGCAACGACGTCGGTCCAAGGGCGCTCGCCGGGCGCCACCCCGCTGGCTGGCAGAGCGAGGTTGCGCCAGTTGCGCAGGCGCTTGAGGGCGCGCTCCAACGCGGGGTCGTCGAAAGCGCTGGGGTCGCGTTGCTCCAGCATGCGGCGGTACAGCGCCGGGCCGGCCTCGCTGAGCAGCATGGCCTCGAAGATGGTGGCCACCTGCCAGGGCTCGTCGCTGAAGGCGACCGGCGTGACGCCGACAGCGCGCAGCTTGACGGCGGCGCGCTCCAGGCCGTCCCAGTCATTGGGCGGCTCGATGCCATGGCGCTTCAGCAACGCCTTGTTCAAGTAGAGGTTGTTGATGCGCTGGATGCCCAACGGTGCCGCGACGATGTGCCCGCGCACCGTCACCTGGGCCATGACCTGCGGGAACATGACCTTGGACCAGTTGCGCTTCGCGGCGACACCGTCGAGTTCGAGCAGCAGGCCCATGTCGGCCCATTCGTTCATGGACGCGCCGTTGAGCTGCGCCACCTTGGGCGCCATGCGGCGCAGGATGCGCTCGTTCAGCACCTTGATGGCCGGCCCGCCGCCGCCACCGGCCACGGCACCGTCCACCCACTTCAGACCGTTCTCGGCCATGCGTGCGGCGACGTGGTTGGCCGCGGCGCGTTCGCTGGCAGACGTCCACCAATGCAGCACATTCAGCTCACCCGCGCCCTCGGCTGCAGGCGTGGCCACAGTCGGCCCAGCCGCCATGGCCGCGCAACTCCAGGGCAACACCGCCAACGCCAGCATGCGCCGCATCTTGCGGGCCGCCCGGCAGCGCCAACCTTGCGTTTCGTACGACTTCTGTAATGTTGTGTGACTCAAGGAGATCGCCACCTGCCGGGAGGCCGCGATTGTCTTGAGAAGTGCTTCAAATGGCGATTGGGGCTTACCGTGACTCAGGCGTAGGCAAGCGCCTGCGCAGCGGGAATGCGCAACGCGCGGCGTGCGGGCAGCGCGCAGGCAATCAGCGAGATCAGCGCCATCAATCCGAGCCAGCCGAACGCCGTGGCCGGGCTCGGCAGCAAGCGCCATGGCACGCTGAACATGATGCGGCCGAAGGCCACCTCGAGCAGGGCGCTGATGGGCAGGGCCAGGGGCAGCGACGTCAGCCAGGCCAGCACGACCAGGGTCAGGCCCTCGACCTGCACCATTGCCAGGATGGCGCCATCGCGTGCACCGATGGCCCGAAGCACACCGATCTCGCGCCGGCGCTCCAGCACGGCCAGGCCCATCGTCGAGGCCAGGCCCATCGCACCGACGGCAATCATCACCAGGCCCATGGCGCCAAGGAAGTCCACAACCATCAGCAGATGGTCCTCGACGACGCGGCGGTTGTCGGCCTGGGACTGGCTGGCGGCAATGCCGATGCCGGCTTCAGTGAGGGCACCACGCAGCTGCTGCACGGCGTCAAGGAGGGCGACCGGCGAGTCCGGCCGATCCAGCTTCAGCACCAGGCTGGTCGCGAGCTCGTTGCCGGCCAGCGCGTCCAGCGTGGCGCGCGAGGTGTAGGCCAGAGCTTGCGGGCCGGCATCGACGAGGCCGACGACGGTCCAGTCGCGGCCGGCGATGCGTTGGTGGCTGCCGACGGTCAGCGCGGGCTGTTGTCGCTGCAGCAGACGGCTGACGACGAGTTCGCCGTCACCCGACAGCCAGCGACCCTCGAGCAGACGCGGCGCCAGCAGACGGCCGCTGGGCGGCACGCCAAGCAGCGTCAGTGGTTCGGCGCCGACGCCGGTGCGCAGCCCACGCCAGGCCTCGGCCGCCGTGATGCCGGGCACGTCCAGGGCCAGCGCCTCCAACTTGCCGGCGGGTGAGGGCGCGGCCACGCGCACCTGCAGCTGGTAGCGCTGGGCATCGAAGAGATCGTCCACCGACCCGCGCACGGCGCTGCGCAGATTGGCGGCACCCAGATACACCGCGCCACCGCTGGCCAGGGCCAGCACGGTCAGCAGCATGCGCTGGCGGCGGCGAAAGGCATTGCCCACCGACAGCAGCAGTGGCCGCGCCCAGCCACCGAGCAGCGGCACCAGCCGCGCCGCCAGCGCGCCACGCTGCAGGCTCAGCGGCCGGCCTTCGCGGGTGATGCCGATGTCGCGCAGCGCCTCGCCCACGGGGCGGCGCAGGGCCGTGCGCACCGGCAGCGCGGCGGCGGCCAGCGGCAGCGCGAGCCCGACGGCCAACTGCAGCGCAACGCCCCACGCCGGTGTGGCGATGCCGTCGAGCGGAAAGTTCAGCAGCTCGGCCTTGAGACCGCCGTAGAGCCGCCCCAGCCACAGCGCCAAGGGCAGTGCGATTGCCGAGGCCAGCAGGCCAAGAGCGCCGGCCTGGGCCAGCACCATCGCGCCGATCTGGCCAGGCGAGCCGCCCAGCACCTTCATGACGGCGATCTCGCGCGTCTGCCCGGCCAGCATCGCGGCCACGAGGTTGACGACCAGGAAGCCGCAGGCCAGCAAGGCCAGCAAGCCGAAGGCGCCCTGGGTCATCAGCAGCGAGTCCATCTGTGCGGCGTGGATGTGCTGGCCGGGTTCGGGCACGTCGACGCTCTTGACCACGTAGCCACCGGCGATCAGCGCGGCCTTCAAGGTGTCGACGACAGCGCGCACGTCGGCGCGCGTCGCGTGCTCGTCCCGCATGCGGAACTGCAATTCGTTGAAACCCGCTGGCGCACCCAGTCGCGTCAGCGTCGCTCCGGTGCCGTACAGGTAGACGAGGTTTTCCATCCAGCCGGGCGCCTGGCTGACGTCGCGCACCAAGCCCCTGATGTCGACCGGCAGTGTCTCGGTACCGGCCACGCGCAAGGACACCGGCTCGCCGACGCTGGCGCCGGAGAAGTCCAGCGAGGAGCGCTCGATCCACAGCCCGCCGTCCGTGGGTGGCGTGTCGAGCTGCAGCCGCCCGATGTCGGCGCGCTGGAAGTCGTCGAGCGCGATGACGACGGCATTGCGCGAGCGGCCATTGGCCTGCACGGCGGCCATCGCGCTGCGCCGCAGCCGTGCGGCGACGACCTGGGGCTGTGCCTTGGCAAGGGCCAGCGCCTGCGCATCGGCCCGGTCCAGCACCAGCGTGGCCGAGACGGGCAGGCTGGCGCTATAGCCCTGGTCGGTGGCGCGTTCGACCAGGGTCCACGCATTCAGGATGGTGCCGGCGGCGGTCAGCCCCAGCGCGACCGCGAGCACAACGAGCAGGCTGCGCGCGCGGTGTTGCCAGAGGTCGCGCCAACTTTTCAGTGCCCTAAGCATGACGGCAGTCCTCGACGAGGCGGCCGTCGCGCAGGCGCAGGCTGCGCTGCACCTGGCCCAGAGCGGCGGCTTCGTGCGTGACCATGACGATGGTGACGCCTTGTTCCCGGGCCAGCTCGGCCAGCAGCGCCAGCAGCGCTTCGGCGTTGACGGAGTCGAGGTTCCCAGTCGGCTCGTCGGCCAGGATCAGCGCCGGCGCGTTGGCCAGCGCCCGGGCCAGGGCCACGCGCTGCTGCTGGCCGCCTGAAAGGGCAGACGGGAACTTGTCCGCCTGGTCGGCCACACCCAGGCGCTCGAGCAAGGCCAGTGCTCGCTCAGGCCGTTCAGCGGCCGGCCACTGGTCGCAGAAGTCCATCGGCAGCATGACGTTCTCCAGCGCCGTCAGCGTGGGCAGCAGCTGGAAGAACTGGAAGACGACGCCGACGGCGCGGCCGCGCCAGCGGGACAGTGCGCGCTCGGGCAGGGCGCGCAGGTCTTGGCCAGCCACGCTCAGCTCGCCGCAGCCGGCGCGGTCGATACCGGCGAGCAGGTTGAGCAGCGTCGACTTGCCACTGCCCGAGGGGCCGACCACGGCGACAAACTCGCCGGCGTGGATGTCGAGGTCGAGGGCGGCGAGGGCCTGGAAATCGCCGCCCGCTTGCGGGTAGCTCTTGCCGACGCCGCGCAGGCGGATGAGTGCAGTTGGGTCCATGGCGACCAATGTAGGAAGGCGCCGGCCGCGCGGCGCACCGTTGGACGGCACCGTTGTGCCACTCGGCGATTTGGCCCTCGCCAGGCGTCGCGCGCGTCGCGATGCTGCGCCATCCCTTACCTGGAGACGTCATGAAAGCTCTTGTCCTGTCCCTCGCTCTCGCCTTCACCGGCATTGCCCATGCCCAGCATGGCGGCGCGGCGCCCGCAGCGGCCACCGCGCCGGCCGAAGCTGCGCAGTTCGACTTCCTCGTTGGCCAGTGGGAGCTGGAGGTGGCACCCAAGGTCGGTGGCCTGGCCGCGATGATCCACGGGGCGCCCAAGTTGATGGGCAGCTGGAAGGCCTGGAAAGCCTTCGACGGCTACGGCCTGGATGACGAGCTGCGCATCTTCGATGCGTCGGGCAACCCGACGTCGCTGAACTACAGCCAGCGCATCTTCGACGCCAAGACCAAGCGCTGGCTCATCAGCGGCCTGGACGTCTACCGCGCGCGCTTCGGCAGCAGCAACGGCCAGTGGCAGGGCGGTGAAATGCTGCTCGAGGGCAGTGGTCAGAACGCCGAGGGCAAGCCGATGCTGACGCGCACGCGCTTCATGGACATCACGGCGGAGCGTTTCAAGATGCGCCAGGACCGCTCCTATGACAATGGCGCGAACTGGGAGGAGGGGACGCTGACCATCATCGCCAAGCGCACGTCGCGCAAAGCAGTTAGATAGGCGCGGAGCAGGAATGGGCAGAGCCTGGATCTGGGTGCAATGGCTGATCGGCTGGCTGCCGGTAGCAGCGCTGTTCGCGGTGCTGATGATGACCGTGCATGGCGCCGGCATTCACGAGGCGCTGCATTACTCGCTGCGTCTGATGGCGACGGCGGCCGTGCTCGGCCTCGTCGTGCACCGGGTCACCGCTCGCCTGCCCTGGCCGCATCCGATGCGGCTGGCCTTCATCGCCAAGCATGCGCTGGGTGCGGCCCTGTACGCCGTGGCTTGGGTGCTGGCCAACAGCATCGTCGAGAGCGTGAGGGTGGGCAGCATCGTTCTGGTGGTGGGCCCCGGCATCGCGGCCTATCTCGTCACCGGCGTGTGGTTCTACGTGATGATCGCCGGCGTCGCCTACGCCCAGCGCGCCGCGGCCCGCAACGCGCAGCTCGAAGCGCTGCAGGCGCGCAGCCAGCTGGCAGCCTTGCGCGCCCAGCTGCATCCTCACTTCCTGTTCAACGCGCTGCACACCGTGGTGCAGCTGATCCCACTCGACCCCGAACGCGCCACGCGCGCGGCCGAGCAACTTGCGGCCCTGCTGCGCGCGAGCTTCGACAACCCGCGCGAGTTCGTCACGCTGCGCGAGGAGTGGGCGATGGTGCAGCTTTATCTGGACATCGAGGCCATCCGCTTCGGCGAGCGCCTGCGTGTTGTCACCGAGTTCGAGGACGCGGCGCTGAACGAGCTGCTGCCGAGCTTCGCGCTGCAGACGCTGGTGGAAAACGCGGTGCGCCACGGTGCCGCGCCGCGGGTCGAGGCGACGACGGTGCGCGTCACTGCACGCGTCGAAGGCGAGACCCTGTTGATCGCCACGGCTGATGACGGCATGGGCGCTGAGCCCGCCGCGCTGGAGACCGGCGGCACCGGCCTGCGCCGGCTGCGCGAGCGGCTGGGTTGGCTCTACGGCGCCAGCGCTTCACTGACAGTGCAGACGGCGCCTGGCCGGGGCCTGCGCGTCGAACTGCGCCTGCCGGTGAAGGACGAGGCATGACGGCCGCTGTCACCGCCCTGATCGCCGACGACGAGCCCGTCGCCCGTGCCGGCCTGCGCCATCTGCTGCGCGGCCTGTCCTGGCTGCATTGCGTGGGCGAAGCGGCCGATGGCCCGGCGGCGCTGGCCGAGATCCAGCGCCTGAAGCCCGAGCTGGTCTTCCTGGACATCCAGATGCCGGGTCTGCTGGGCACCGAGGTGCTGCGCCGCCTGGCGGCGTCCGGCACGCCACCACTGGTCATCTTCACGACGGCCCACGCTGAACACGCCATCACGGCCTTCGAGCTGGGCGCGCTGGACTATCTGCTCAAGCCCTTCGGCGCTGAGCGGCTCAATGCCACGCTGGAGCGTGTGCGCGCCGCCCTGGGCGAGCCCTGCCCACCGGCGTTGGAGCGACTGGCCGAGCTGCTCGGGCGCGGCCCGCTGACACGCCTGTTCGTGCGCAGCGGCGCGGCCATCGTGCCGGTGGCCGTGGCCGAGGTCAGCCACTTCGAGGCAGTGGGCGACTACGTCGCCGTGCACGCCGGCGGTGCCGAGCACTTGCTGCATCTGGCCCTGGCGCGGCTGGAGGAGAGGCTGGACGCCGAGCGCTGGGTGCGCATCCACCGCGGTTGCATCGTCAACTTGGATGCGGTGGCGCGCTTCCGGCGCCTGGCCAATGGCCAGCTCAGCGCCGAACTGAAGGACGGCCGGGCGTTGATGGTCAGCCGAAGCCGGTCCCAGGTCTTGCGCGGCTTGGCTGGCTAGGGTCTACCCGCAAGCCACAAATCGGGGCATGACCAGCCCTGTTTTCGTGCAATAGCCCAATGCTGCAGTACACCAACGGTGCGAATCGCACCGCGACAGGGCTGTCATGGGCCGTGAACGTGCGACCGGCCGGGCGATCGCCGGGTGTGACGAAGTGCACGAAGCTGGCACGAGGCTTGCGCTCATGCCCTCCGGCTACCCGACCCTCACATCCAACCTGGAGGAATACCGATGCTTCGCCGTTCCGCTCTTGCACTGGCCACCGCTGCCACCCTGCTCCCCCACGCCGCCTTTGCTGCCGACACCATCAAGGTCGGCGTGCTGCATTCGCTGTCCGGCACCATGGCCATTTCCGAGACCGTGTTGAAGGACACCGTGCTGATGGCCATCGACGAGATCAACGCCAAGGGCGGCTTGCTCGGCAAGAAGCTGGAGCCGGTGGTGGTTGACCCGGCCTCCAACTGGCCGCTGTTCGCCGAGAAGGCCAAGCAGCTCATCTCGCAGGACAAGGTCGCCGTCGTGTTCGGCTGCTGGACCTCGGTGAGCCGCAAGTCGGTGCTGCCGGTCTTCGAGCAGACCAACGCGCTGCTGTTCTACCCGGTGCAGTACGAGGGTGAAGAGCTGAGCAAGAACGTGTTCTACACGGGTGCCGCACCCAACCAGCAGGCCATCCCCGCCGTCGAATACCTGATGAGCAAGGACGGCGGCGGCGCCAAGCGCTTCGTGCTGCTGGGCACCGATTACGTCTACCCGCGCACGACGAACAAGATCCTGCGCGCCTTCCTGAAGAGCAAGGGCATCCCCGAAGCCGACATCATGGAGGACTACACCCCCTTCGGCCACGCGGACTACCAAAGCATCATTGCCAAGATCAAGAAGTTCGCCGCCGAAGGCAAGAAGACGGCGGTCATCTCCACGATCAACGGCGACTCCAACGTGCCCTTCTACAAGGAACTGGGCAACCAGGGCCTGAAGGCGACCGATGTGCCGGTGGTGGCCTTCTCGGTCGGTGAGGAAGAGCTGCGCGGCGTGGACACCAAGCCGCTGCAGGGCCACCTGGCCGCGTGGAACTACTTCATGTCGATCAAGGCGCCCGCCAACGACGCCTTCATCAAGAAGTGGAGCGACTACGCCAAGGCCAAGGGCATCGCCGGCCACAAGGACAAGCCGCTGACCAACGACCCGATGGAAGCCACCTACATCGGCATCAACATGTGGGCGCAGGCCGTCAAGAAGGCCGGTAGCACCGACACCGACAAGGTCATCGCCGCCATGGCCGGCCAGACCTTCACGGCACCTTCGGGCATCACGTCCAAGATGGACGAGAAGAACCACCACCTGCACAAGTCGGTCTTCATCGGCGAAGTGAAGGGTGACGGCCAGTTCAACGTGGTGTGGAAGACGCCCGGCCCGGTCAAGGCCCAGCCGTGGAGCCCCTACATCCCTGAGAACAAGGGCAAGAAGGACGAGCCCACGAAGTAAGCCGCAGCAAAGCTGCGGCGCGCCGTCCGACCGGCCAGGCCGGGTTGGGCGGCGCCCACTGGAGAGGCGCGCGTGCTGTCGCACCGCGCTGGTTTTGACTCGGCTGGGCCTTCATGATCAAGCGACTTCTTTTCGGTTGGCTGCTGGCGCTGTGTGGCCTTCAAGCCTGGGCTGCGTTGCCACCCGAGCTGCTCACCCGCATCGCTGCGGGTGAGGGTGACGAACGTGTCGCCGCCCTGAACGAGGCCGTGGCCCAGGCTGACCCGGCGCTGGCGGACTATCTGCATGCCCTGCTCGACGGCCGCGTGCGGCTGCGCGAGGGCAAGGCGGTCGTGGCCGCCGAGGGCGCCGCGCCGCCAGAGGGCGACGAACCCATGCTGAACAACCGCCTGCGCCGCGAGATCGACTCGGCCCTGGCCGGGCTGGCCCTGCTGTCCAAGGATCGCGACACGCGCGCCAAGGCGCTGGCGACGCTGCGTGAGGACGCCAGCGCCGCCAAGCTGCCGCTGTACGAGCGTGCGCTGGCGGCCGAGACCGATGCGGACCTGCGCGGCCAGTTGAGTGCGCTGGTGGCAGGCGCCAAGCTGTCGTCAACGGACGCCGCACAGCGCCGTGCCGCTGCCGTCGAGCTGGCCGGCAGCGCCGACCCGACGACGCGGGCCCTGCTGCTGGATCGCATCGGCAGCGAGACCGATGCCTCCACCAAGGCCGCGATGAAGAACGCCATCGACGCCATCGGCGACCGCCTGGCCTGGGGCGAGCGCGCGCAGCTGCTGTTCTCGGGCTTGAGCCTGGGCTCGGTGCTGCTGCTGGTGGCGCTCGGCCTGGCCATCACCTACGGCCTGATGGGCGTCATCAACATGGCGCACGGCGAGCTGCTGATGGTGGGCGCCTACGCCACCTATTGCGTGCAGCAGGGCTTTCGCGCCTGGCTGCCCGCCGCCTTCGATTACTACCTGTGGCTGGCGCTGCCCGCCAGCTTCATCGTCGCGGCCCTGGTCGGCGCAGCGATGGAACGCACCGTCATCCGCTGGCTCTACGGCCGGCCGCTGGAGACGCTGCTGGCGACCTGGGGCATTTCACTCGTGCTGATGCAGGCCGTACGCACGCTGTTCGGCGCGCAGAACGTGGCAGTCGAGAACCCCACCTGGCTGTCCGGCGGCTGGGCGCTGCTGCCCAACCTGACGCTGCCCTACAACCGTCTGGCCATTCTTGGATTTGCAGCGCTGGTGCTGGTCGGCATGGCTTTGCTGCTGGCCAAGACGCGTTTGGGCCTGATGGTGCGTGGCGTCACGCAGAACCGCCGCATGGCGGCCTGCGTGGGCGTCAACACCGCCAAGGTCGACACCATGGCCTTCGCGCTCGGCTCCGGCATCGCGGGCCTGGCCGGCTGCGCACTGAGCCAGATCGGCAATGTCGGCCCTGACCTCGGCCAGAGCTACATCGTCGACGCCTTCATGGTCGTCGTGCTCGGCGGCGTGGGCCAGCTTGCCGGCACCGTCTACGCGGGCCTGGGCCTTGGGGTGCTGTCCAAGCTGCTGGAGGGTTGGCAGGGCGCTGTGCTCGCCAAGATCGCGCTGCTCATGTTGCTGGTGCTCGTCATCCAGAAAAAGCCACAAGGCCTGTTCGCGTTGAAGGGCAGGTCGGTCGAATGAAGAAGACGTTGCTCATCGCGGTGGCCCTCGTGCTGCTGTTCGTGCCCTTGCTGCACCTCGCTTTCCCGCCCGGCCACGCGCTGCACTTGAGCGAGTTCTACGTGGGCCTGCTCGGCAAGTTTCTTTGCTTTGCCATTTGTGCCCTGGCCTTGGACCTCATCTGGGGTTTCGGCGGCATCCTGTCGCTGGGCCATGGGCTCTTCTTTGCCCTGGGTGGCTATGGCATGGGCATGTACCTGATGCGCCAGATCGGCCGTGAAGGCCAGTACCAGTCGGACCTGCCGGACTTCATGGTCTTCCTGAACTGGAAGGAACTGCCCTGGCACTGGGCGCTCAGCGATTCGCTGGCGGGGCAGATCTTCCTGGCGTTGGCCGTGCCCGGCCTGCTGGCGGCGGTGTTCGGCTACTTCGCCTTCCGCTCGCGCATCCAGGGTGTGTACTTTTCCATCATCACGCAGGCGCTGACGGTGGCGGCCATGCTGCTCTTCTTCCGCAATGAGACGGGCTTTGGCGGCAACAACGGCTTCACCGATTTCAAGCGCATCGCCGGCATGCCGCTGAACACGCCGGGCATGAAAGTCGGTCTGTGCATCGCCAGCGGCCTGGCGCTGATTACTTGCTACCTGATCGCCCGGGCACTGACAAAAAGCCGCTGGGGCCGCATCCTGCAAGCCATCCGCGACGCCGAGGGTCGCGTGCGCTTCCTCGGCTATGACCCCGTCGCCTTCAAGCTCAGCGCCTACGTGATCTCGGCCGTCATGTGCGCGCTGGCCGGCATCCTCTACGTGCCCCAGGTCGGCATCATCAACCCCGGCGAGATGAGCCCGGCGGCCAGTATCGAGATGGCCATCTGGGCAGCGGTCGGCGGGCGCGGCACGCTGATCGGACCGGTGCTCGGTGCCTTCTTCGTCAATGGGACGAAATCGGTCTTCACGGCCTGGTGGCCGGAGGGCTGGCTCTATATCCTCGGCGGGCTCTTCATCGCGGTGACGCTGTTCCTGCCGCAAGGCTTGATGGGGCTGGCGAAGAGGTTCAAGAAATGACACCAGAACTTCTTGAGGCGGGCGCTGAGGCACGCTCCCGTGCCATTACCCGCTTCGCCACGTCTGGCGAGCCGGTTTTCAACCAAGGTGTTGCGCTCTACGTCGAAGACCTTAAGGTCGCCTTCGATGGCTTCCAGGCGCTGGGCGGCTTGTCGTTCACGGTGGGCGTGGGCGAACTGCGCTGCGTCATCGGCCCCAACGGTGCCGGCAAGACGACCACCATGGATTGCCTCACCGGCAAGACGCGGCCCGACAGCGGGCGCATCTTCTTCGGCAGCAACCTGAACCTGCGCTTGATGAGCGAGCAGCAGATTGCCCGCGCCGGCATCGGCCGCAAGTTCCAGAAGCCGACGGTGTTCGAGGCGCTGACCGTGGCTGAGAACCTGGAGCTGGCTCTCGCCGGTGATCGCCGCGCGCGCTTTGCAATGCGCGCCAAGCTGAATGGCGAACAGCGTGATCGCCTGGATGAGCTGTTGAAGACGGTTCATCTCGCCGACGAGCGTGAACGCGTCGCCGGCCTGCTGAGCCACGGTCAGAAGCAGTGGCTGGAGATCGGCATGCTGCTAGCGCAAGACCCCAAGCTGCTGCTGCTCGACGAGCCCGTCGCCGGCATGACTGACGAGGAGACCGAGCGCACCGCCGAGCTGTTCCTGAGTCTGGAGGGCAAGCATTCGCTCGTCGTCGTCGAGCACGACATGAACTTCGTCGGCACGCTGGCCGGCGCGCATCGCACGGTCACGGTTTTACATGAAGGCAAGACCTTGGCCGAAGGCACCATGGCCGCCGTGCAGTCGGACGAGAAGGTGATCGAGGTGTACCTTGGCAGATGACATCTTGAAAGTGCAGGATCTGCACAAGCACTACGGCGGCTCTCACATCCTGCGCGGCCTGAGCTTCGACCTGAAGCCCGGTGAAATCACGGTCGTGCTGGGTCGCAACGGTGTCGGCAAGACGACGCTGCTGAAGAGCCTGATGGGGGTCGTGCCTGTCACGTCCGGCAGCATCACGCTGGACGGCGAGGCAATCAACAAGCTGAAGACGCACCAGCGCGTTCGCGCAGGCCTCGGCTACGTGCCGCAGGGCCGCGAGATCTTCGGGCGATTGACGGTCATGGAGAACCTGCAGATGGGCCTCTCCAGCCAGCCCGCCGGCACGCCACTGCCCAAGGAGCTGTTCGAGCTGTTCCCCGTGCTCGACAAGATGCGCTCACGCCGCGGCGGCGACCTGTCCGGCGGCCAGCAACAGCAGCTCGCCATCGCCCGCGCGCTCGCGCCCGGCCCCAAGGTGTTGCTGCTGGACGAACCGACCGAAGGCATCCAGCCCAACGTCATCCAGGACATCGGCCGCGTCATCAAGCACTTGGCCCACGACAAGGGCCTGTCGGTCGTGCTCGTCGAGCAGTTCTACGACTTCGCCGAAGAGCTGGCCGACCAGTATTTGCTGATGCAGCGCGGCGAGATCGTCATGCGTGGGCGGGGCAAGGACATGGCGGCGGATGGGGTGCGGGAGAGGTTGGCGATCTGAGATCGCTGCCAATCGATTCCGTGTTCTGACGCGGCAGAACGCTATATCGCCGGGCTCCAGTAGGGGTGAACGCAGTGAACCGCATCGCCGACCGCATCATGCATCGTTCGGGTTCGCAGTGCCCGAACGGAGTTGTGGCAAGCTACCCAAACTGCCCAAGCTTCGGGCCCCAGGGGATGCTCATGACGACCGCTCTCGAAACCCTTCAAGCAGAAGTACTGCGACTATCGCCAGCCGATCGCGCGAAGTTGCTGGATCGATTGATCGCCAGCCTGGACGTGGACGCTGGCGTTGAGGCTGCTTGGGACAAGCTGGCCGACGAACGCGAGCAAGAGCTTGAAGTCGGCACCGCCAACGCCGTGCCCGTCGATGTGGCCGTCGCCAGACTGGAAGCCCGCTTTCCCGGATGAAGGTCACACTGCATCCGGCCGCAGAGCAAGACGTCCACGAAGCCGCCGCCTTCTACGAGCGTGAGGGCTCGCCCATCGTGGCAGCCCGTTTTGTTGCAGAGTTCAAACGGCTTGCTGCCCTGCTCCTTGAGCATCCCGACATCGGCTCGCCACGCTCAAATGGCCGACGCGGTTTCGCCATGAGCGTCTTTCCATACACCGTTGTCTATCGCGTGATCGCGGACGAGGTCAGGATCATCGTCGTCAAGCACGACAGCAAGCGCCCGGGTTTTGGTGGGAGGCGCGCATAGCGCTGGCCTATTTGCTGCTCTCTGCCTCCAGCCACAGCACCGCAAACCACCCGTTCGCGTCCGTCCACACCTTGCCTGGCTTGAAACCCGCGCGCTCGGCCAGGGACTGGAAGCCCGAAACCGTGTATTTGTGTGAATGCTCCGTGTGCAGCGTTTCGCCCTCGTGGAAGGTGTAGACCTCCCCACCCAAGCTCAGCTCCAGCGGCCGCGTCGCACGCAGATGCATCTCGATGCGTCGGTAGGCCGGGTTGTAGAAGGCTAGGTGCTCGAAGCCGTCCGGTGGGAACTCGGCGCCCAGTTCCTGCCGGGCGCGGTGCAGCAGGTTCATGTTGAAGGCTGCTGTCACGCCGGCCGCATCGTTGTAGGCCGCATGCAACGTGCCGTGGTCCTTCACGAGATCGATGCCGATCAGCAGGCCACCGCCGGCCAGTTCGCCCGCGGCCAGACGCAGGAAGGCGTCCGCCTCGCTCGGCGTGAAGTTGCCAATGCTGGAGCCAGGGAAGAAGCCGACACGGCGGCTGCCCTCGGGGCAGGGCGGCAGCGTGTGCGGGCGCGTGAAGTCAGCCACCAGCGGCTGGATGGCCAGGCCCGGGTAGTCGCCCGCGAGGCCGTCACAGGCCGCCAGCAGGTGCGGGCCCGAGATGTCCACCGGCACGAACTGCACGCTGTCGCGCGGGATGGCGTCCAGCAGCAGGCGCACCTTGCGCAGAGCGCCGGCACCGTATTCGACGAGCTGCACCTGGCCGCCCATCTGCGCGGCCATGTCGTCCGCATGCGTCTGCAGCAATGACAGTTCGGTGCGCGTCGGGTAGTACTCGGGCAGGTCGCAGATCTGCTCGAACAACTTGGAGCCGGTCTCGTCGTAGAAGTACTTGGGCGAGATCGCCTTGGGCGCGCGGCTCAGCGCCGCGTGCAGGTCGGCCGCGAACTGCTCGTTGTCGGCCGAAGCGCGGGGCTGGCGCCATTCAATTCCTGGTTTCATCTTGCGAGCCTCACTCCACTGAACTGCCAGCGTGCGGCCGGCGGGAAAAAATTGCGGTAACTCGGTCGTGCGTGGCCCAGCGGGGTCGCGAGGCTGCCGCCTCTCAATACCTGCTGCCCCACCATGAACTTGCCGTTGTATTCACCAACCGCGCCCGCCGCGGGTTTGAAGCCGGGGTAGGGCGCGTAGCTGGAGCGAGTCCACTGCCAGGCCTGATCGGCGGCCAGCGCGAAGCCCGGCAATCCGCATGCCGCCTCCCACTCGAACTCGGTCGGCAGCCGCGCGCCGGCCCATTCGGCAAAGGCGCAGGCCTCGTAAAAGCTGAGCTGCATGACAGGCGCGTCGGCATCCAGCGGTTGCACGCCATGCAGGCCGAACACACTGCCGTCCTCCAGCCAGTAGGCCGGCCGCTGCCAGCCTTGCGCCTGTACCGCGGCCCAGCCATCGGACAGCCACAGCAGCGGCTCGCGGTAGCCGCCCGCGTCGATGAAGTCTTCGTACTCACCGCAGGTGACGAGGCGGTTGCTGATCTCGAAAGGCGCGAGCAGGGCCTGGTGGCGCGGGCCTTCGTTGTCGAAGGCAAAGCCGCTGCCGCCATGGCCGATGTCGACGATGCCGCCAGCGTGCTTCAGCCAGGCCTGATCGGGGGCGACGGCCTTGAGCGGTGTTGACACGTCGTAGGCCGGCAGCAGTGGGTTGCAGGAAAAGGCGTGCAGGATGTCGGTCAGCAGCAGCTCCTGGTGCTGCTGCTCGTGGTGGCAGCCCAGTTCGATCAGCCGGCGGGCATCGTCGCCAGCATGTGGCAGCAGGTCGGCCAGGGCGGCGTCCACATGGCGGCGGTAGGCCTTGACCTCGTCCAGGCTGGGCCGGCTCAGCAGGCCGCGTTGCGGGCGCGCATGACGCGGGCCCAGGCTCTCGTAATAGGAATTGAAGAGGCGCGGCCAGCGCTCGTCGAAGACGCAGTAGTCCGGCAGATGTGGCAACAGCACCAGGGTCTCGAAGAACCAGGTCGTGTGGGCCAGATGCCATTTGGTAGGGCTGGCGTCGGCCATGGACTGCAGCTGGGCGTCCTCGTCCGACAGGGGCGCGGCAAGGGCGAGCGAATGGGCTCGGGTGGCGCGGAGCAGCTCGGTCAACATGGGTGGCACCGTATCGCAAACTACTGCCAACGGTATGTCAGTGCAGGGTCTTTGGCTGTAGGACACCCCCCCTAGGGTGGGTGCGGGGATGTCAGCAGAGCCAATTCCCCTAGGATCGCCGCCATACAACAAGGAGACCGGGCATGAAAGCAATCGCCTTCATCGCCGCCCTGCTGGCCGCGACCGCGGTGCAGGCCAACGAGCCGATCACGCTCAAGGTGCATCACTTCTGGCCGCCCGGCGCCATGCCGCCGACACAGATCCTGGCGCCCTGGTGCGACAGGATCGCGGCGGACTCCGGCAACCGCCTGAAATGCCAGGTCTACCCGGCCATGCAGCTCGGCGGCACGCCGGCCCAGTTGATCGACCAGGTCAAGGACGGTGTCGTTGACATCGCCTTCACGCTACCGGGCTACACGGCCGGGCGCTTTCCCATCATGGAGGTGTTCGAGCTGCCCTTCATGACGAATTCCGCCGAGGCGGCGTCGCGCGCAGCCTGGGACTTCTATGGCAAGTACGCCGTCAAGGAGTTTGCCGCGGTCAAGCCGCTGATGTTCGCGACGCACGACGAGGGCTATCTGCACACCCGCGAGCGCCAGATCAAGACGCTGGCCGACTTCAAGGGCCTGAAGTTGCGCGCGCCGACGCGCCAGACCAACAAGCTGCTCAGCAGCCTGGGTGCCTCACCGGTCGGCATGCCGCTGCCGGCCGTGGCCGATGCGGTCAGCAAGGGCACCATCGACGGCTTTGCGCTGCCCTGGGAGGTCATCCCCTCGGTCAAGCTGCACGAGATGGTCAAGTACCACACCGAGACCGACCCGAGCCGGCCGGCGCTGTACAGCGCGGTCTTCATCCTGGCGATGAACCCGGCCAAATACGACAGCCTGCCGGCCGACCTGAAGGCCGTCATCGACAGGAACTCCGGCGCCGCCCTGTCACAGGCCGCCGGCCGCACCTGGGATGCCAGCCAGGCGCCTGGCCGAAAGCCGGCGGTGGACCGCGGCAATGTCTTCTACACGGTGCCGGCTGCCGAGGTGGACAACTGGATCAAGGCCAGCCATCCGCTCTACGACGATTGGGCCGCCGACATGGACAAGCGTGGCCTGCCCGGCAAGCAGATGCTGAGCGAAGCGCAGGCGCTGCTGGCCAAGTACAAGAAGTGAAATGGCTTGGGAAGCTGGCGGCAGTATTTGCGCTGCTGGGCGGCGTCTGCGCGCTGCTCGTCGCCGGCATGACGCTGTGGAGCGTCATCGGCCGCAACCTGTTCGCCAGCCCCGTGCGTGGTGATGTGGAACTGAGCCAGATCGGCATCGCGCTGGCGATCGCGCTGTGCCTGCCCTGGTGCCAGCTGCGGCGCGGCAACATCATCGTGGACTTCTTTACCCAGGCTGCACCCGAGCGCGTCAATGGCGCGCTGGACCGCTTCGGCGCGCTGCTGCTGGCCGTCATGCTGGGGTTGCTGGCCTGGCGCACCGGCATGGGCGCGGCGGCGGTGGACGAGGCCGGTGAGCAGACCATGATCCTGGGCCTGCCGATGTGGTGGGCCTACGCCATCCTGGCGCCGGGCCTTGCGCTGACGGCCGTCATTGCTGTCGCGCAGGCGGTCAAGAAGTGACCGCCGGCCTGGTCATCTTCGGCCTGATGCTCGCGCTCATGGCGCTGCGCGTGCCTATCGCCGCGGCCATGTTCATCCCCGGCGCCCTTGGCTATGCCTGGCTCAGCAACGACGCGGCGCTGCTGAACCTGATCAAGGGCTCGGCCGTCGCACGCCTCACCGTCTACGAGCTGTCGGTCATTCCGCTCTTCCTGCTGATGGGCCAGTTCGCCACGCAGGGGGGGCTGTCCAGGGCGCTGTTCCGTGCCGCATCTGCCTGGGTCGGCCACTGGCGCGGCGGCCTGGCCTTTGCGGCCATCCTGGCGTCGGCCGCTTTCGGCTCGGTCTGCGGCTCGTCGGTGGCCACCTGCGCCACCATCACCCAGGTGGCCTACGGCGAGATGAAGGCCGCGGGCTATCACGGGCGCCTGTCCACTGCCGTGCTGGCGACGGGTGGCACGCTGGGCATTCTGATCCCGCCGTCGGTGCCGTTGATCGTCTACGCCATCCTGACCGAGCAGAACATCGCCAAGCTGTTCGCCGCCGCCTTCATCCCCGGCCTGATCGCAACCGCCGGCTATCTCGCGGTCATCGCCATCACCTGCCGGCTGCGGCCCCATCTGGCCGTGCCGGGACCGCGCCACAGCTGGAGCGAGCGCTGGCACGCTCTGCTGGGCGTATGGCCGCTGCTGGCCATCTTTGTCGTCGTCTTTGGCGGCATCTACGGTGGCCTGTTCAGCCCGACCGAGGGTGCCTCCATCGGCGCGCTGGCGACGCTGACCAGCGGCCTGCTGTCGGGCGAGCTGCGCGGCGATGGACTCAAGCGCGCGCTGCTGGGCACTGCCGAGACGACGGCCATGGTCTTCATGATCTTCCTCGGCGCCGACATGATGAATTCGGCCTTGGCGCTGACGCAGATGCCCGCGCATCTGGCGCAGTGGGTGGGCGGGCTGCCCGTGCCGCCGCTGGCCATCGTCGCCGGCGTGCTGGCCTTTTACGTGGTGCTGGGCTGCGTGATGGACGAGTTGTCGATGCTGCTGCTGACCATTCCCGTCATCTTCCCGACCATCATGGGCCTGGACCTGTTCGGCCTTGCGCCCGAGCCCAAGGCGATCTGGTTCGGCATCCTGGTGCTGATGACGGTGGGCATCGGCATGCTGGCGCCGCCGGTGGGGCTGAACGTCTATGTCGTCAACGGCATGGCGCGCGACGTGCCGATGAACGAGACCTACAAGGGCGTCATGCCCTTCCTGGCCAGCGACGTGCTGAGGTTGCTGCTGCTGCTGTTCGTGCCCGCCGTCACCGTCGGCGTGCTGCGCTGGCTGTGATGGGCCAGGCCGCCAGCAGACCCAGGGCGATGCCGACGCTGTCGGCCACCACGTCATGCCAATCGGCCTCGCGCGGTGGCAGAAAGCTCTGCGCGATCTCGATGCCAATGCCGTAGCCGACCAGCGCGATCACCAGCCAGACCCATTGCCGCGGCCGCTGCGAGACGGGCCACATGGCCCAGACACTGCTGAAGGCCAGCGCGGCAAAGGCGAGGGCATGGTTGGACTTGTCCCAGCCGGTGGTGATGGTCTTGGGCGGTGCCGGGCTCAGGGCCAGGCAGGTGATGACGATGAGCAGGACGGCGAGCAAGGCGCGCCACAGCGCGCGGCGCTGCGGCGCGGTGCAAAGGTGCAGGAGAAAGCTGGGCATGGGGGCCGCATTGTGACGGCCCTATTTCATCTGCAGCATCCAGCCCTTGGCCTGGCGCAGATGGGCCACCAGCTGGGCCTGCGCCGCGCCGACGGCCGGGTCGGTGGCATTGAGCTTCTCCAGCAGTGCCGAGTCGATCAGCTCGCGCGAGGCCGAGTTCAGCATCCAGTTCATCGACGGCTGGCGCTGGCCTGGCAGTGCAGGCATGCGCAGCTCCGCCACCTGGCCGCAGCCGCCGATGCGCTTGATGAGCTCGACTGCCGAGTCCCGCGCGCGGGCGTCGTTGCTGTTCAGGATGCCCTGCGCCGGCGCGACCACCTCGTTCAGGCCCATGTGCGTGGCGCGGTAGCGGCGCCCGTCCAGCGGCTGCGCATCGGCAGCCGTGGGTGCGTCGCGGCACAGCCAGTCGTCGACCTGCGAGGCGCTGTTGACCAGCAGCAGCAGGCGCAGCCGCGAGCGGTCCAGGACGCCTTGGGCGGCACAGTTGTCCTCGGGCTTGCAGGCCTTGAGCCGCCCGCTGGCTTCGAGGTCGCGCAGCAAGTCGGAGAGCAGCAGTGTCGCGCTGGCTTCCACGTAGCCGCCATCGCCCAGACGGTCCCAGACGCGGCCGACATCGCCGTTCTCCTCATCCCTGTGCGCCTCCTTGAAGATGACGGCTGCGGCAGGGCTGATGTAGGGGAAGCGGGCGCTGTTGTGCACGGCCTGAGCCAGCGTCATGCGCTCGACCTCCAGGCCGAGCGAGGGGTCGAGCAGGTCGATGCCGTCGCCACCGGCCAGCAGGAAGTCGGACTGGTAGACCCGCTGGCCGCGCGACAGGGCTGTGGCGTTCATGGCCAGCAGCGGCAGCCATTCGGCGTCGGTGGCGCGGCCGTGCAAGGCCGTCATCGCCTCGCCCCAGGGGTTGGGATGGGCGGTCGGGCGCAGCGGACATTGCTGGGCCAGGCTCCTGGGCCAGTCATGCGTCCAGACCTTCTCCAGGCCGAGAGATCGGTCCGCGCCGGCGACGGCCAGGGGCAGGAAGCGCTGCACCAGGTCGGGGTAGAGCATGTCGCCGACCGGCGTGGAGAGATGGTCGCGGCCAGTGAAGTCGCGCACCAGCTTCCAGGGCGTGCAGTTGGCAGCATCGACCGCCTGGCGGCGCGCGTCCACGGCGGCGACGAAGCTGGCCGCGCCCAGGGCCCCGCCCGACGTGCCGCTGATGGCGAAGACCGAGTCGGCGAAGTTGACGCCCTGTTGTTCACCGAGATCCTGCAGGCGCGCCAGCGATGCGCTGCCCCAATACGCCGCGCGCGAGGCGCCGCCGGCCACGGCGACGATCACGAGCGGCCGCTTGCCGTCCGCGCCCACGGTGCGCAGCCAGGTTTGCACCCAGGCGTCGGCCGGTTGGCGGGCGGCGATGGCATTGCGAGCGCTGCGCTCAGGGTCGGCCACACGGTGGTTGTCGTTCAGCGGGGCAAATGCCACGAAGAGCAGCAGCGGCAACGGCGTCAGCGGCATGCGTATCAACGCCTTGGGTGCATAGGTCAGCAGGATGCCGCCAAAGACGATCCAGCTGCCCATGGCCAGCAGCACCAGGGCCGGTGAGCCGATGGCGCGCGCCGTGGCCTCGGGCCAGGCCACGAGGGCGGCGAACACGCCCCATTGCAGCAGCAGCACCAGCGCGACGAGCACGCGCGACGGCGTGCTCATGCGGTCCTCACGCTCCAGCAGCGCGATGGCCTCGCGCCGGCCATCCAGGGCGAGGCAACGCGCCAGCCACGAGCCCGTGCCGAGCTTGAGCAGCCAGGCGCGCCGCTTCCAGACAAAAAGGGCCAGTCCCGCCGTGACGGCCAGCAGCGCGACGCCGATGAGGCGCTCGCGCGTCTGCACCAGGAAGAAGATCGCGATGGGCAGGCCGCCGCCGAGGATGAGCCCGCGCGGCAGCCAGCGACGCAGGCCGTCGCCAAAGCGCGGGTTCATGCACTCGCCCAGCGTGTCGGGCTTGAAGCGGCGGTCCAGCAGCAGGCGGCTCACATACCAGGCCAGCAGCAGCCACAAGCCGAAGGCGAAGACGAGGAGGGCGGTCTGTGCGCTGCCCACTTCCAGCGACAGCAGCGTTTCGCGGGCCTGTTCCAGGCCGAGCAGCACGGCGACGCCGGCGATGACGATGACGACGGGAAAGGCGCACAGGCCCAGCACGCGCAGCAGATAGAGCATCCAGGGCACATCGCCCTCGGTCGTGGATGCCGTGGAAGGCGGCTCGGGCGGTGGAGGAGGCGCGGGCTCCTCCGACTTTGGCGGCGGCGGCGGGGAAAACTGCGGCGGCGGCGCGGGATCGCGGGGTGGGTAGACGACCGGAATCAGCATGGCCCGCACTCTAGCCGGGGGGCGCTGGGCGTCCAAGGGCGAGACGGAGCGGTGGCGACTCGTGACAAACCCTGGCAAGACAGGCGTTGCGCCGTCAGACCGATACAGTGCCAACGGACAACGGTGTCAGGGGAGAGAAAAAATGGACAACGGTCAACTGTTGCAGCTGGTGGGCAGCTTTGCTGTGGGCGGTTTGGTGGCGGGAGGTGCCGTCTACGCCTGGGCAGCCAAACGAATCAAGCGCGAGCATGAGCGGGTGATGCACGTGGAGCAGTCCCGCCAACTTGGCGCCCAGCAGCTCACCCAGGCACGCAAGCAGGTGGAGCAGCTGCAGCGCGATTGCCATGAGCTGCGCCTGGCAGTGCGGCCCGCGCCGCGCCAGGCTCCTGCACCTGTTGCCCCCCTGGATGCCGCCGAGGCCATGCGCCGCTATGCCGAGGCCAAGCTGCAGCCGCCAGCGGAGCCGGAGGCGGCCAAGGCGTTCAAGGACACCGTGGTCCTGCCCAAGTCCCAGTACTGAGCCCTTCACGGCCTTGTCACTGCCGGGACAAGACTGCGCGGCGGGCGCTGCCTAGAATCGAACGGTCGTTCTATTCTGGGCCGGCTGCGCAAGGCGCGGTGGGCCCGCCAACTGAGGTCGTGCCCATGACAGCCCATTACGAAGTTCGCGGCAGCGTCGCCGTGATCACGCTCGACAACCCGCCGGTCAATGGCCTGGGTTTTGCCACCCGCGCCGCCGTTGCGGCCGGTGTGGAGCGCGCCGAAGCCGATCCGGCCATCACCAGCCTGGTCATCACCGGCGCCGGCAAGGCCTTCTCGGGCGGTGCCGACATCAAGGAGTTTGGCAGCCCCAAGGCCTTGGCCGAGCCGAACCTGCTGAGCCTGATCGCTGTCGTCGAGAACTGCAGCAAGCCGGTCGTCGCGGCCATCCACAGCGTCTGCATGGGCGGTGGCCTGGAGTTGTCCCTGGGCTGCCACTACCGCGTCGCGCAGACCGGCACCAAGGTCGCGCTGCCCGAAGTGAAGCTGGGCCTGCTGCCTGGCGCCGGCGGCACGCAGCGCCTGCCGCGCGCGCTGGGCGTGGAGCCCGCGCTGAACATGATCGTCAGCGGCGAGCCGGTCGAGGCGCAGATGCTGGCCATGGTCCCGGGCCAGAAGCTGTTCGACAAGATCGTCGACGCCGACGTGGTCGATGCCGCCGTCAAGTTCGCTGAAGAAGTCTCCGAGAAGCGCCCGCTGCCCAAGGTGCGCGACCTGAAAGCCCGCCACCCCAACGCCGAGGCCTACTTCCAGTTCGCCCGCAACATGGTGGGCGGCATGAGCAAGAACTTCCCGGCACCATTGCGCTGCCTGGAGACCGTGGCCAGTGCCGTCAACATGAAGTTCGACGACGGCATGCGCGCCGAGCGCGAGGGTTTCATGGCATTGATGCTGACGCCCGAGTCCAAGGCGCTGCGCCACCTGTTCTTCGCCGAGCGCGTGGCCAGCAAGATCTCCGACGTGCCCGAAGACACGCCGCTGCGCACCATCGCCAAGGTGGGCGTCATCGGCGCCGGCACCATGGGTGGCGGCATCTCGATGAACTTCCTGAATGCGGGCATCCCGGTCACCATCCTGGAGACCAAGCAGGAAGCCCTGGACCGCGGCGTCGCGACGATCAAGAAGAACTACGAATCGCAGGTCAAGAAGGGCAAGCTGAAGGAAGACAAATACGCCCAGCGCATGGCGCTCTTGAGCACGACGCTGAGCTACGCCGACCTGGGCGACGCCGACCTCATCATCGAGGCGGTGTTCGAGGAGATCGGCGTCAAGGAGGCCGTCTTCAAGCAGCTGGACGAAGTCGCCAAGCCCGGCGCCATCCTCGCGTCCAATACCTCGACGCTGGACGTCGACAAGATCGCCTCGTTCACCAAGCGCCCGCAGGACGTGGTGGGCATGCACTTCTTCAGCCCAGCCAACGTGATGAAGCTGCTGGAAGTGGTGCGCGGCAAGGAAACCGCCAAGGATGTGCTGGCGACGGTCATGGCCATTGGCAAGAAGATCAAGAAGACGGCTGTCGTGTCGGGCGTCTGCGACGGCTTCATCGGCAACCGCATGATCGAGCAGTACAGCCGCCAGGCCGGCTTCCTGCTCGATGAAGGCTGCACGCCGCAGCAGGTCGACAAGGCGGTCGAGAAGTTCGGCTTCGCGATGGGCCCGTTCCGCATGGGTGACCTGGCGGGCAATGACATCGGCTGGGCGATCCGCAAGCGCCGCGCTGTAGAGCGCGCCAACATGAAGTACTCGGCGAGCGCCGACCGCCTGTGCGAGCTGGGCCGCTTCGGCCAGAAGACCGGTGCTGGCTGGTACGACTACCTGCCTGGCAAGCGCGACGCGATCCCGTCACCGGTCGTCGACGAGATGCTCGCCAAGCACCGCGAAGCCATCGGCGCCAAGAAGCGCGACATCAGCGACGAGGAGATCGTGCACCGCCTGGTGTTCGCCCTCGTCAACGAGGCCGCGCATCTGCTGGAAGAGGGCATTGCCCAGCGCGCGTCGGACGTGGACATGGTCTACCTGACCGGCTACGGCTTTCCGATCTTCCGCGGTGGCCCGATGTGCTACGCCGACACCCTCGGCCTCTTCAACGTCATGCAGGCAATGAAGCGCTTTGCCAAGAACCCGATGGATGACGGTGCGTTCTGGACGCCCGCCCCGCTGCTGGCCCGCCTCGTGGCGGAAGGCAAGAGCTTCACTTGATCGCAGCGCGCGACTGACAAGGAACAAGACATGAGCAACGCACTGATCGTCTCCACCGCCCGCACGCCGCTCGCCAAGAGCTGGAAGGGCGCGTTCAACATGACCCATGGCGCGACGCTGGGTGGCCACGCCGTCAAGGCAGCCGTCGAGCGCGCCGGCATCGATGGCGGTGCCATCGAAGACGTGCTGATGGGCTGTGCCACGCCCGAAGGCGCCACCGGCTCCAACATCGCGCGCCAGATCGCGCTGAAGGCCGGCCTGCCGATCACGGTGAGCGGCGTCACCATCAACCGCTTCTGTTCCAGCGGCCTGCAGACCATTGCGATGGCCGCGCAGCGCATCATTGCCGGCGAGGGCGATGTCTACATCGCCGGCGGCGTCGAGAGCATTTCCTGCGTGCAGCAAGAGGCCAACAAGCACATGCTGGTCGACCCGGCGCTGATGAAGCTCAAGCCCGAGATCTACTGGAACATGCTGCAGACCGCCGAGAACGTGGCCAAGCGCTACAACATCTCGCGTGAGCGCATGGACCAGTACGGCGCCGGCAGCCAGCAAAAGGCCTGCGCCGCCCAGGCCGCCGGTAAGTTCGCCGACGAACTGATCTCAGTCACGACGACCATGGGCATGGCCGACAAGGTCATGGGCCTGATGAGCAAGGAAGTCACCATCAGCGCCGATGAGGGCCTGCGCGAAGGCACCACTTATGACGCCATCAAGGACCTGCGCTCCGCCATGCCCGGCGGTCTGATCTCGGCCGGCAACGCCAGCCAGTTCAGCGACGGTGCCGGCGCCTGCGCGCTGGTCAGCGAGCAATACGCGTCCACGCACAACCTCAAGCCCATCGGCCGTTTCCTCGGCTTTGCCGTGGCCGGTTGCGAGCCCGACGAGATGGGCATCGGCCCCGTCTTCGCCGTCCCGAAGGTGCTGAAGAAGCTCGGCCTGACGGTTGCCGACATCGACCTGTGGGAACTGAACGAAGCCTTCGCCGTGCAGGTGCTGTACTGCGCCGACACGCTGGGCATCCCGATGGACCGCCTGAACGTCAACGGCGGCGCGATTGCGGTGGGCCACCCCTACGGCGTGTCGGGCCAGCGCCTGACCGGCCATGCGCTGATCGAAGGCAAGCGCCGCGGTGCCAAGCGCGTCTGCGTGACGATGTGCATTGGCGGCGGCATGGGCGCGGCTGGCATCTTCGAAGTGCTCTGAAGACCATGGCCGTCTCGCCGGAGGTCTTCCTGCAGATGGGCCGCGAGATCCTGGCCAAGCAAGCCTTCAGCCGCCTGCTCGGCACGGAACTGGCGGCGCTGTCCCCGGGCAAGGTCGAGCTGCAGTTGGTGCTCAAGCCCGAGCATCTGCAGCAGCATGGTTTTGCGCATGGTGGCGTCGTCAGCTATCTGGCCGACAACGCGCTGACCTATGCCGGCGGCACGGCCATGCAGGTCGAGGTCGTGACGAGCGAGTTCAAGGTGAACTATGTGCGTCCGGCCGTTGGCGAACGCCTGATCGCCCGCGCCAGCGCCGACGCGGTCAGCAAGAACCAGGCGGTCTGTCGCTGCGAGATCTTTGCCGTCAAGGGCGGCGCCGAGAAGCTCTGCGCGCTGGCGCAGGGCACCATCGTCCGCGTAGCGGGCGACTGATCATGGCCGACCTGGGCATTGAGCCCACGGCCGTCACCACAACGGGATAGCAGCCATGCGCGACACCCTGGAGTTCCTTCTGTTCGACTGGCTGCGTGCTGGCGACCTCACCGCGCGCGAGCGCTTTGCCGACCATTCGCGCGAGACCTTCAGCGCCGTGCTCGACACCTGCGAGCGCATCGCCCGCGAGAAGTTCGCGCCGAGCTACAGGCTGATGGACACGGAGGAGCCGCGCGTGGTTGTGGATGAAGGTGGCGAGCGCGTGCACCTGCCCGCGGCGACGCTGGAGGCGGTCAATGCCCTGGTCGACTCCGGCATGATGGCTGCGGCGCATGACTACGAGCTGGGCGGCATGCAGCTGCCCTGCCTCGTCGAGACGGCCGCCAATGCCTTCGTCAGCATGGCCAACGTCCACGCTGGCTCCTACGGCGTGCTGACGACCTGCAATGCCAACCTGCTGATGGAACACGGCAGCGAGCGCCAGCGCGAGGTGTTCGCCAAGACGCTGCTGGCTGGCCAGTGGTTCGGCACCATGTGCCTGTCGGAGCCGCAGGCGGGCTCGTCGCTGTCCGATGTGGTCACGCGCGCCGAGCTGGAGGACGAGAACGACGCCCTCGGCCCGCGCTACCGCCTGCGCGGCAACAAGATGTGGATCTCGGGCGGCGAGCATGAGCTGCGCGAGAACATCGTCCACCTGGTGCTGGCCAAGATCCCGGGGCCGGACGGCAAGCTCATTCCGGGCACCAAGGGCATCTCGCTCTTCATCGTGCCCAAGCAAATGGTCGGCGAGAACGGCCAGCTGACCGGCGAGCGCAATGACATCGCGCTGGCCGGGTTGAACCACAAGCTCGGCCACCGCGGCACGACCAACTGCCTGCTGAACTTCGGCGAAGGCCGCTTCCAGCCGGAAGGCAAAGCGGGTGCCGTGGGCTATCTCGTCGGCAAGCCCGGCGAAGGCCTGCGCTGCATGTTCTTCATGATGAACGAGATGCGCATTGGCGTGGGTCTCGGTGCCGTCATGCTGGGCTATGCCGGCTACGAGGCCAGCCTGGAATACGCCAAGCAGCGTCCCCAGGGCAGGCCGATGACCGCGACGGGCAAGGACGCGGCCAGCCCGCAGCGGCCCATCATCGAACACGCCGATGTGCGCCGCATGCTGCTGGCGCAGAAGAGCTATGTCGAGGGCGGCCTGGCGCTGGAGCTGTACTGTGCCCGTCTCGTCGATGAGCTGAATACCGGCGACGCCAAGGCCGAGGCGCAGGCCCTGCTGGATGTGCTCATCCCCATCGCCAAGAGCTGGCCGAGCGAGTGGTGCCTGGAGTCCAACTCCCTGGCCATCCAGGTGCTGGGCGGCTACGGCTACACGCGTGATTTCCCCGTCGAGCAGTACTGGCGCGATCAGCGCCTGAACATGATCCACGAGGGGACGCATGGCATCCAGGCGCTGGACCTGCTGGGTCGCAAGGTGGTGCAGCAGGGCGGGGCGTCTCTCGCTGCTTTGGCCGCGCGAGTGCAGCAGACCATCGAGCGCGCGATGCAGACCGACTGGGCGCCGCAGGCCAACCAGCTGGCCGCAGCGTTGGCACAAGTGGGCGGCGCGACCAAGAAGGCCTGGAGCACGGGTGAGCCCGAAGAGGCGCTGGCCAATGCGACGCCGTATATGCAGGCCTTCGGCCACACGGTGCTGGCGTGGCTGTGGCTGGACGTGGTGCTGAGCGTCAGCGGTGACAGCGACTTCGCCCACGGCAAGCGCGCCGCGGCTCGCTATTTCTTCGCCTATGAGCTGCCCAAGATCGGCGCCTGGCTGGACGTCGTGGCGCGACGTGAGCCGTTGTGCCGCGAAATGAAATCCGAATACTTTTGAGAAGCTGGAGACACCATGAGCACCAAAGTCCAAGACCTCTTCGACCTGAGCGGCCAGGTGGCCCTCGTCACCGGCGGCTCGCGCGGCCTGGGCCTGCAGATCGCCGAAGCGCTCGGTGAAGCTGGCGCCAAGATCATGCTGACCTCGCGCAAGGCGGCCGACCTGGAGGAGGCCGCGGCCCACCTGCAGGCGCGCGGTATCGACACCCGCTGGATCGCAGCCGATGCGTCCAAGCCTGAGGACGCACAGCGCGTCGTCAGGGAGACGATGGAGCGACTCGGCCAGATCGACATCCTCGTCAACAACGCCGGCGCGAGCTGGGGTGCACCCGCCGAGGAACACCCCATCGAGGCCTGGGACAAGGTCATGGACCTCAACATCCGCAGCCTTTTCGTCTTTGCGCAAGCGGTGGCCAAGGCCAGCATGATCCCGCGCAAGTCGGGCCGCATCATCAACGTGGCCTCCATCGCCGGCCTGGGCGGCAACTCGGCCGTCATGAAGACCATTGCCTACAACACCAGCAAGGGCGCGGCCGTGAACTTCACGCGCGCGCTGGCCGGCGAGTGGGGCCAGTACGGCATCACCGTCAACGCGCTGGCGCCGGGCTTCTTCCCGAGCAAGATGACCAAGGGCCTGATGGCGACCATCGGTGAAGAGCAACTCGCTTCCCACGCGCCGCTGAACCGCATCGGCGATGACGACGATTTGAAGGGCGCGGCCCTGCTGTTTGCGTCCAGGGCCGGCAAGCACATTACCGGCCAGATCCTGGCGGTCGACGGCGGCGTGTCGGCCATCCACGGGGGATGATCGGTCGATGGAGTTCCCGGTCCACATCCCCTTCGTCCAGCAACTCGGCTTCACGCTGCACTCGGTCGGCGACGGCGAGGCCGAGTTGCGGCTGACGATCAGCGAGCAGCACTTGAACTCCTGGCGCGTCGCCCACGGCGGCGTGGTGATGACGCTGCTGGACGTGGCGATGGCGCATGCCGCCCGCAGCGTGAACCGGCACCTGCCGGACCTCGGTCCGGGCGTCGTCACGGTGGAGATGAAGACCAGCTTCATGCGCCCCGGCGAGGGCGAACTGCGCGCGGTGGGCAAGCTGCTGCATCGCTCGACGACCATGGCTTTCTGCGAGGGCTCGGTATTCGGTGCGGGTGACAAGCTCTGCGCCCATGCGACGGGCACCTTCAAATACCTGCGCGCTCTGCCGGCGGGCCGGCAGTTGAAGCCGCTGGGTGGTGAAGGCGACTGAGGCGCTGCGGCAGGCCTCACCCGCCTTCGATCAGTTGGACGCTTTGCACAACTTTGCGGCGCGACGGGCGCTTGTCCGACCACCGCGCGTCGGGGCCAGTCGTTGAATGACCTCCTGTCACTTGGAGATCGTCATGCTCAACAGAACCCTCCTCGCTTCGTGTCTGGTCGCCAGCTGTGCCTTTGGTGCAGCAGCACTCCCGACCGCAGCCGCAGCACAGGTCAGCGTGTCCATCCGGACCGCACCGCCGCCTCCACGTCATGAAGTGATGCCGGGCGCGCGCCGCGGCTATGTCTGGGTGCCCGGCTATTGGAACTGGAACGGCCGCCGCCACGTCTGGCAGCAGGGCGTCTGGGTGAAGGAGCGCCGCGGCTACATGTACAACCAGCCCGCCTGGGAGGAGCGCAACGGCCACTGGGAGCTGCGGCGCGGTGGCTGGGCCCGCGGCGACGCGGACCGTGATGGCGTGCCCAACGGTGCCGACCGCCGGCCCAACGATCCCCACCGCCGCTGATGCTGCGAGGCTCGCATCGCATCGATCGCGGGCTTGAGTGCTTTTATGAAACGGCGTTCCAATATTTGGCGCAAGTGGCACAATGGCGCCAGCGTCAGCACCTCGCTTCGAGGTGCGCGGTTGGCCAGGTTGCTCCATCGGGACCATGCAGTCCCGGCCTTTCGAGGCGGACGCCTGGCATGACGGCCCGCGCTCGAGCCCCTCTGGCTCGAGCAGCCGCGGCCCATGCAACCGGGGTGGCCTGTGCCGCCCCAGCCCCCATTCCGCTACCGAAAGCCACCCGCCATGAAGATCGCCCTCATCATCGAGAACAGCCAGGCCGCCAAGTCCGAGATCGTCCACAACGCCCTCAAGACCGTCGCCGAGCCGCTGGGCCACAGCGTCCACCACTACGGCATGTACGCGCCCGAGGACAAGGCCTCGCTCACCTACGTGATGAACGGCCTGCTCGCCGGCATCCTGCTGAACTCCAAGGCCGCCGACTTCGTCGTCACCGGCTGCGGCACCGGCATGGGTTCCATGCTGGCCTGCAATTCCATGCCCGGCGTCTTCTGCGGCCTGGTCATCGACCCGACCGACGCCTTCCTGTTCGGCCAGATCAACGACGGCAACTGCATGTCCATGCCCTACGCCAAGGGCTTCGGCTGGGCCGCTGAGCTGAACCTGCAGGACTGCTACCGCAAGCTGTTCGAGAACGAGCGCGGCGCCGGCTACCCCAAGGAGCGCGCCGCCATCATGGCCAAGAACCGCGGCATCCTGAAGGACCTGAAGGCCGCGTCCTGCAAGGACATGCTGACCACGCTGAAAGCCGTCGACCAGGACCTGTTGAAGGCCGCCGTGTCGGGCGAGAAGTTCCAGGAACTGTTCTTCACGAACTGCCAGGACGACGCCATCGCCGCCCACATCAAGGGCGTGCTGAAGTCCTGAGTTCGGTCGCGACAGTCTCGCGGGCTGCGAGACTGTCGCCATGCCTGCCGCACCTCCACCTCACCTGACGCTGCGCACGCTGACGCGCGGCGACGGCTTGCTCGGCCTGCGCCCGCGCGGCGCCCTCGGCCCGCGGGGCGAGCAAGTGACGGTGGCGATGCTGGCTGCGGCCGACGTGCAAGCCGAGCTGGCGCTGCTGACGCGTGGCCTGATTGCGCTGGACCCGGCCCTGCTGCAATGGCGCGGCGCGCCGCTGCCTTTGGACGCTTCGCTCTGGACCCTGGTCCAGGAAGAGTTCTTCGGCGACTTCCACGCCGAGAAGGTGCCCGAGTTGCAGGCCCTGGGCTGGCAGGTCACGACCGAGCCGGGCTTTGCCCACCATAGCCAAGCCGTCAGTGGCTGGCAGCTCGGGCTGGCTGAAGACACCGAAGCGCCACCGCCCAGCCGCCGCGTCGAAGGCCTGGGTCTGGAGCGCCGCACCGGCGCTTGGCTGGTCAGCCTGGGCATGGAGGTGGATGGCCAGCGCATCGACCTGGCCCCGCTGATCGCCAACCTGCTGCGCAAGGACAAGCGCTGGCTCGATGCGGTGGCCATCGTCGCCATCGAGGACGACGCCATCGTGTCACTGCGCGCACCTGGTGGCCGGCGCTATCACGCCGTTGCCGCGCCGCTCAAGGCCATCATGCTGGCGCTGCTGGACCTGCTCAAGCCGGTGGAGCTGGAGAAGGGCAAGCCGCTCAAGCTCAATGCCTGGGACGCCGACCGCATCCGCTGCATCGAGGAGGAATCGCGCGGCCGCTGGCAGATCCATGGCGACGCGGGCCTGAAGGCGCTGGGCCAGCGCCTGCTGGCGGCCGGCGCGCCGACTTCGATGGCGCAGCCCGAAGGTCTCGGCCTGCAGCTGCGGCCCTATCAATTGCATGGCCTGGCCTGGCTGCAATACCTTCGCGAGCAGGGCCTCGCCGGCATCCTGGCCGACGACATGGGCCTGGGCAAGACGGCGCAGGCCCTGGCCCACATCTGGACCGAGAAGCAGGCTGGTCGGCTGGACCGCCCGGCCCTCGTCATCGTGCCGACCTCGCTGCTCTTCAATTGGCAGCAGGAGGCGGCGCGCATCGCGCCGGGGCTCAGGCTGATGACCTGGCATGGCGCCGACCGCGAGGCGGCGCAACTCGCCGATACCGACGTCGTGCTCAGCACCTACAACCTCGTCTGGCGCGACCTGCGCAAGCTGTCCGCCCAGCCCTGGCATCTGCTCATCCTCGATGAGGCCCAGGCCGTCAAGAACGCCCAGGCCCGTGCCGCCCGCGCGCTGCGCCGGCTTGACACCCGCCACCGCCTGGCCCTCACCGGCACGCCGCTGGAGAACCACCTCGGCGAGCTGTGGTCGCTGTTCGACCTGCTGATGCCCGGCTTCCTCGGCGACTCGCGCAGCTTCGCGCGCCATTGGCGCAAGCCCATCGAGGTCAACCGCGACGGCCCGCGCGCCCGCCTTCTCGCGGCGCGTGTGCGGCCCTTCATCCTGCGCCGCATGAAGACGGAGGTCGCCACCGAGCTGCCGCCGCTGACCGAGCTGGTCAAGCGCGTCACGCTGGTTGGCCAGCAAAAGCAGCTTTACGAGAGCGTGCGCGTGGCGGCCGACCACATGGTCAGGCGCATCCTGGCCCGCGACGGCTTCAATGCCACCAGCCTGATCAGCGTGCTGGACGCGATGCTGAAGCTGCGCCAGGTCTGCTGCGACCCGCTGCTGCTCAAGGGCGTGGAGATGCCGCCCTTTGTAGAGCGCGCCAAGCTCGAATGGCTGCGCGAGCATCTGCCCGATTTCGTTGCCCAGGGCCGGCGCCTGCTGGTGTTCTCGCAGTTCACCGAGATGCTGGACCTGATTGCCGCTGAGCTGGACCGTCTGGGCCTGCCCCATCTGCGCCTGACCGGCCAGACCGCCGCATCCGCGCGTGGCGAGGTCGTGCGCCGCTTCCAGGCGCGCGAGGAGCCCATCCTGCTGGCCAGTCTCAAGGCCGGCGGCGTGGGCCTGAACCTCACGGCCGCGGACACCGTCATCCACGTCGACCCCTGGTGGAACCCAGCCGTGCAGGCCCAGGCCAGCGCGCGCGCCCACCGCATCGGCCAGGATCAGCCGGTGTTCGTCTACCAGTTGGTGGCCCAGGGCAGCATCGAGGAGCGCATGCTGGAGCTGCAGGCGCGCAAGAAGGCCTTGGCCGACGGCCTGCTCGGCAGCGACGACGGCAGCAGCCTGAGCAAGTTCGGCGAGATGGAACTGAAGCTGCTGCTGGCGCCGCTGGAGGAGGCCGAATCTGGCCTGCGGCAGCCGCCAGCCGCCGACCTTCCCCACTTCTACGGATGACCCCGGCGCGGGCCGGCGGCCTACTCATGCCGGTCAATCAAGATCAGGAGCCAGCCATGACCACCCGAGAACACATCATCACCAACATCAAGGTCGACCTCGTCGTGAATACCAAGGACGATCTGCGCCGCATCGTGTTCGGGCTGGAGAAGGTCAGCGACGACAACGGCCTGCCGACCTGGACCATCCACTTCAAGCTGTTCCGCCGCGATGACAAGGCCGTGGCCTACGGCGAAGCGCGCGTGAGCCTGGACGTGGTCGTCGACAAGGAATTGCACAGCAAGGCCGCCGCCACAGCCACCAACGGCCTGACCGCCACGCAGGCCGCCTTCCTGGCCGGCCCGGCGTCCAACGCGGCGCTCGCGAGCCAGCAGCCCGGCGGCCCAGCGGCCAATGCCACCATCCAGCGCACGCTGATCAAGCGGTGAGACGCCCGCCACTGGGCGCGTGCTGGGCGCTGTCCCTGCCCGCCCTGCTGGCGCCCGCCGTCGCCAGCGCCGGCCCGCAAGCCGGGCAGGCTGCGGTCGTCGTCGGCAATGCCTGTCCGGCCAACGGCGCCTTTGGCGGCATGCCCATCCATGCCGTGGACGTGCAGACGCCGCTGGCCTTCCTGCCCTGGATCCGCGCGGACCTGAACCAGGCGAAGGCCCTGGCCGAGCCGCTGCGCGGCACGCCCTACAGCGCCAGCCAGGTCACGACCGTGTGGAACCAGATCGCGGCGCTGCCCTTCGCCAACCTGGATGTCGAGGCCCGTGTCGGCGGCCGCGTGCTGCCGGTGATGGTCAGCTGCACGCCGCAGGGCCTGGACCTGGTGTTCTTCGTCTACGCCATCAAGGCCTCCCTGTCGGTGGGGCTCACCTGGGAGTCGCGCCAGCGCGAGACGGCAGCGCCGGAGCGCCAGTCCGGGCAGGAGGCCTTGCGGCCAGGCATGCGCCTGCAGCCCCGCCTGGGGTATCGGGCCGGCGAGGGCGCTGGCGCCGGGGTGGCGGCCTTGTACAACCGCAGTGGTGCGGGTGCCGACGCCTACTGGCGCTCGCTCGCCCTCGATGCGTATGCCAGCGATCGGCTGCGCGACGTGGCGCTCGCGCTGGAGGGAGGCCGGGAGCACAGCGACGGCATCTGGGCCCACACGGCCTGGCGGCTGGGCTATGCCGACCAGTCGGTGCCCGCCAAGTCCGTGTCGCGGCTGGGGCAGAACAACCTCGAGGCCCAGGCCTTCGCTCAGACGCATCCGCTGGGCAGCTGGGCGCTGGCGATGCGCCTGGGAGCGGCGCTGGACGCCGGCCAGCATCGCAGCCGCGGCCAGGACGACCCCGCCGCAGGCCTGGTGGCGGACCAGCGCTACCAGTCGCTCAAGCTGATGGCGGGCACCACGGCACGGCTGGCGCGGCAGAGCCTGGCCGCGAGCTATGCGGTCGAGTTCGGCGCCGGCAGCGGCGGCGCGGGCTTGGACTGGGTCAAGCAGATCGTCGACATCGCCCATGAGGGCCGCTGGCTGGTGGCCGACCATCGCAGCCTGTCGCTGGAGACGCGTCTGACGCTGGGCCATCTGCGCGAGGCAGGCCTGGTGCCCCACGGCGCGCGCTTCTTCGCCGGCGGGCGCGAGCAGCCCTTCATCGGCGGCGAGGAATGGCAGATCCGCGCGGCGCCGCTGCTGCGCAGCCTGGGCACCAATGCACTGGCCGGCAGCGCCGCCAGCCCGGGCTATCGGCGCTTCTCGGGCTTAAGCCTGACGGCGGCGCTGCCGGTGTTCAACCAGCCCCTGGTACCGGCCGAGGCTTACCGCGACGCCCAGGTCCGCGCCGCGCTGAACGGCCAGCTGGACTCCGCCGTCGGCGGCCTCGCGGCGGACAACCGCACCACCATGCCGACCTATCTGCAGGCCATTGCGCAACTGCCCAAGGTGCAGCAGACCCTGGCCGCGCTGGATGGCGCCGTGGCCGCCGTGCAGCCCCCTGCGGGCAGCGCCGACAGCGATGCGTTCGCCGCCTGCAAGGGGCAGCTCGCTCAAGCCCAGGACGAGATCACCCAGGTGTTGCAGGAGTCCAGCCTGACGCAGCTTGGCCTGTTCACCGAACTGCTGCCCGGTGAAGACACCGCCAACACCCTGGGGCAGGTGGTGGCGCTTTGCGTGGAGGGCTTCAACGCCGGCCCGCGCGACCCGCGCGTCACGCAGCAAGGCGCCGCGCTGCGCGCCGACGTCGAGCAGCTGGCGCGGTGGTTCGCGGCGGCCGACCCCAAAGTGGCCGAGCGGGACGCGCGCCGCGAGATCGAGCCGGTGCGCCATATCGTCGACACGCTGATGGACGAGATCAATGCCATCGCTATCAGCCCGCTGCTGATGCTGGATGCGGTGAATCTCGGCCCGCGCCTGAGCGGCCCGCGTACCCGCCTTGCCATGGGCACGGGCCTGCGCGTGACGCTGGTGGACAGCGTGGATTTCAGCCTGGGCTACATGGCCAACCTGCGCCGCCAGGCCGGCGAGGCGCGGGGCGCGTTCTTCGTGACGATGCAGTTCAAAGACCCGTTCTGATCCGGGTCCTCGCAGCACGGGACGGGCCCGCCAATCGCGCCGGCGTCAGCGCCGCGCGGCCACCCAGCGCCATGCACGCGGCAGCAGCAGCACGGCGGCCAGCACCACCAGCAGGCCCACGGACAGCGGCCGCTCGATGAAGACGCTCCAGTTCCCGCTGCCGATGGACAGTGCATTGCGCCCCTGGGCCTCGGCCAGGGGGCCGAGGATCATGCCGACGACGATTGGCGCGGTCGGGAAATCGAAGCGCCGCATGACGACGCCCATCAGCCCCAGGCCCAGCATCAGGAAGAGATCGAAGGCGCTCTGGCGCATGCCGTAGACGCCGACGGTGGCAAAGATCAGGATGCCCGCATACAGCTGCGGCCGCGGGATCTTCAGCAGCTTCACCCACAGGCCCACGAGCGGCAGGTTCAGCACCAGCAGCATCACGTTGCCGATGTAGAGCGACGCGATCAGCGCCCACACCAGGGCCGAGGACGTGGTGAACAGTTGCGGGCCGGCCTGGATGCCGTAGTTCTGCAACGCGCTCAGCAGGATGGCCGCAGTGACCGAGGTCGGGATGCCCAGTGTGAGCAGCGGCACCAGGGTCGCGGTGACGGCGGCGTTGTTGGCGGCCTCGGGGCCCGCCACGCCCTCGATGGCGCCGGTGGTGCCGAACTCTTCCTTGTGCTTGCTGAGCTTGCGCTCGGTGGCATAGCTCAGGAAGGTCGGGATCTCTGAGCCGCCTGCGGGGATGGTGCCAAACGGGAAGCCGATGAGGGTGCCGCGCAGCCAGGCCGGCCAGGAGCGCCGCCATTCCTGGCGCGTCATGTGCACGCTGCCCATCTTGTTGAGGTCGGCGGTGCTGCGGCCTTCGTAGAGGGCTAGGTACAGCGTCTCGCCCACGGCGAACAGGCCGACGGCGACGAGCACGGTCTCGATGCCGTCCATGAACTCGGGCACGCCGCCGGTGTAGCGCACCTGGCCGGTGATCTGGTCCAGGCCGATCAGGCCCAGCGCCAGGCCGATGAAGAGGGACGTCATGCCGCGCAGCGTGCTCTTGCCCAGCACGGCGCTGACCGTCGTGAAGGCCAGCAGCATCAACAGGAAATACTCCGGCGGGCCGAGGGTGACGGCGAAGTCTGCGACGAGGGGTGCGAACAGCGTGACGAGCACGGTGGCGATGGTGCCGGCCACGAAGGAGCCGATGGCCGCGGTGGCCAGGGCAGCGCCGGCGCGGCCGCTCTTGGCCATCTTGAAGCCTTCCAGTGCCGTCACCATGGTGCCGGTCTCGCCGGGGGTGTTGAGCAGGATGGAGGTCGTCGAGCCGCCGTACATCGCGCCGTAGTAGATGCCGGCGAAGAAGATCAGCGACGCCGTCGGTTCCACCTGGGTCGTGATGGGCAGCAACATGGCCACCGTCACCGCGGGGCCCAGGCCCGGCAGCACGCCGATGGCCGTGCCGATGACGCAGCCGAGGAAGGCCCACATCAGGTTGATGGGCGTGCCGGCGGTGGCGAAGCCGCCGAGCAGTTGGTTCCAGAGATCCATCATGGTGTTTTCCTCACAGCCAGCCGCTGGCCGTCAGGCCGGGCAGGTTGATCGCCAGCAGCTTGGTGAAGAGCCAGAACACCGGCGCCGCGATGCAGATGCCGGTCGCAAGGTCCAGCAGGCCACGCTTGATTGCGCCGCCCGTCTTGCCTTCCGAAATTCGCAGGCCGCGCACGGCGAATGCAAAGCACAGCGCGCAGGACAGGATGAAGCCCAGCGTCGTGATGAGGCTCGCGTTCAGGATGACGCCAGCGATGACCCAGGCGACGGCCTTCCAATCGCAACGCTCGGCACCCGACGGCGCCTCCATCTCGCGGTAGCCCCCTGTGCGCGCCTCCCAGACAAGCCAGGCGCCGCAGATCATCAGCACCACCGACACCAGCCAGGGCAGGGCGTTCGGCCCGACACCGGCATAACCGGCCTCCGACGAGATGAAGGTCGCGCCGTAGGCCATCACCGCGCCGATCAGCAGGGTGCCGACGCCGACGAATGTCTGGCCGTTGGAAGAGGAATTGCTGCTCATCAGCGATCCTTGTGAATTCGCGGCAGCGCCGCGTGAATTTCGGGCCGAGCGCCGGGCCGCTCCCAAGCCGGCCCGCGATGGCGATGTGCTTGCGGCTCGATGCCGCAAGCATCGCCGTCCCCTCGGGGGCTGAGGCCGGACACGATAAGCCCTGTGGGCTTGTCGTGCCTGCCGAAGAGCTGCGGCATTGCCGCAGCGCGGTCTGCAAGACCGACCAGGCTTGCCGGCGTTCAGCCGGCGCAAGACTGGGCGAGGGGCTAAATCATCCCCGACTTGACCATGATCGCCCGCAACGTCGCGAACTCGCGGTCGACGAAGGCCTCAAACTCGGGGCCGGACAGCAGTGCCGGCGTCCAGCCGTTCTTGTCGATGGATTCCGCCCAGCTCTTGCTCTTGGTGGCCGCGACGACCATGTCCGTCAGCGCCTTGCGCTGCTCGGGCGTGATGCCGGGCGGCGCGTAGACGCCGCGCCAGTTGCCGATCTCGACGTCGATGCCCAGCTCCTTGAGCGTCGGCGCATTCAGGCCCTTGATGCGGGTCGGCGCCGTGACGGCCAGCGCGCGCATCTTGCCGCTCTCGAGATAGGGCTGGAATTCGCTGAAGCCGCTGCCGCCCACCGTGACGTTGCCGCCCAGGATGGCCGCCACCGCCTCGCCACCGCCGCGGAAGGGCACGTAGTTGATCTTGGCCGCGTCCACGCCGACGTCGCGCGCGATCATGGCCGCGGCGACATGCTCGGTCGAGCCGCGCGAGCCGCCGCCCCACTTGACGCTGCCGGCGTCCTTCTTGAGCTGCTCGACGACATCCTTCATCGTCTTCAGCGGCGATGCGGCATGGACGACGTAGACGTTGTATTCGCTGAGCAGCCGCGCAATCGGCGTGGCCTGGGCCAGCGTCACCGGCGGCTTGCCGGTGATGATGCCGCCCAGCATGACGGCGCCCATGACGATGAGGGCATGCGGGTCGCCCTTGCTGGCGTTGACGAACTGCGCCAGGCCCAGGGCGCCGGCGGCGCCGCCCTTGTTCTCGAACTGCACGGAGGACGCGAGGCCCGCGTCCTGCAGTGCCTTGCCCAGTGCCCGGCCGGTGGTGTCCCAGCCGCCGCCGGGGTTGGCGGGGATCATGAGCTTCATGGGCACGCCGGCGGCGTTGGCCTGCAATGGCCAGGCGCCGGCTGCGGCCAGGGCCGCCAGGGACTTCAGGAAGGTATCGCGACGCATTGCTTGTCTCCTTGTCGTCTCGGGGCGTATCCCGCCCCGGCATGATGGCCGAGCCCCTGCGGATGAGGAAGCGGCCGGTTTTCTTTTGCAGCCCGCATGGTTGACGACGAGGCTGTCAATCCGCTGTCCATGGCCTCGGGGTAAACCTCAGCCCCTGTTTCACAGCGCCGCGGTGCTAGCCTGCCGGCCCATGAAGCTGCTGGTGATCGAGGACAACGCCGCGATGCAGACGACGCTGCAGCGCTCTTTCGAGCGGCGCGGCTTCAAGGTCGTCATCTGCGACGACGGCGCGCGGGCGTTGAGCCGCTGGCGCGCCAGCGTGCCGGACGTCGTGCTGCTCGACCTGTCCCTGCCGGGCCAGGATGGGCTGGACGTGCTGTCCCAGGCGCGCGCCGAGGGGTTGACGACGCCGGTCATCATCATCACGGCCCGCGGCACGCTGGGCGACAAGATCCTCGGCCTGAACACCGGCGCCGACGACTACCTGCCCAAGCCCTTCGACCTCGACGAGCTGGAGGCCCGCATCCGCGCGCTGGTGCGCCGCCAGGGCCAGGCCAGCGAGGCCCGGCCCGCCGACGCACCGAGCTTCTGCGGCCTGCGCGCCGATGCCCAGAGTGGCGCCGTCTATCACCATGGCCAGCCGCTGGACCTGGCGCCGCGCGAGGCCGCGCTGCTGCGCGCGCTGCTCGTGGGACCGGGCCAGGCGGTGGCCAAGGACAAGCTCTTCGAACTGGTGTTTGCGGACGCGGCGGATGCACTGCCCGATGCGATCGAAGTCGTGGCCTACCGGCTGCGCAAGCGACTGCCACCAGGAAGCGCCAAGCTCGTGACGTTGCGCGGCCTGGGCTACCTGCTTCAGCCGGACGACTGAGCCGCCTCCGATGAAGCGCCTCGCCGCCCTGTCCATGCGCGCCCGCCTGCTGTGGGGCATCCTGCTGCCCGTCGGCCTGCTGGTGGCCATCAACACGTTCAGTCTTTACCGCGAGACGCTGCGCGCCGTCGACACCGCCTACGACCGCACGCTGCTGGCGTCGGCCAAGGCCATCGGCGAACTGCTCGGCGTGGCGGGCAGCGGCGAGCAGGCGCGGCTGCTGGCGCCCGTGCCGTATTCGGCACTGGAAGCCTTCGAGACCGATGGCCGCAGCCGGCTCTACTTCAAGGTGCGAGGCTTCAAAGGCGAGCTCGTCTCGGGCGACGAGGACCTGCCCGACTGGACGGGCAAGCTGCCCGACCAGGGCGCCTACCAGGCGCTGGTGGACTTCTACGGCGCGCGCTTTCGTGGCGAGCCGGTGCGCATGGCCGTGTTGCTGCAGCCGGTGTCTGGCCAGACCGGCATGGGCCTGGCGACCATCCAGGTTGCCGAGACGCTGCACCTGCGCCGCGGCCTCGCGCGCCAGGTCTTGCTGCACACGCTGTGGCGCCAGGCGCTGCTGCTGGCCGTCATCGCCATCGTCGTCTGGACCGTGGTGCAGCGCGCCACCCGGCCGGTGCGCGAGCTCAGCGCCGCGCTGCGTACGCGTGACGCCGACGACCTCAGCCCGCTGCAGGCGCCTGGCCTGCCCGTCGAGCTGACACCGCTGATCGTCGCCACCAACGAGGCGCTGGCACGACAGGCGCGGCTTCTGGAGCACCAGAAGCGCTTTGTGCGCGACGCCTCACACCAGCTGCGCACGCCGCTGGCCGTGCTGAAGGTGCAGGTGCAGTCCGCCCGCCAGGGTGATGTGGAGCCGCTGCAGGCCCTGGCCGAAATCGACACCACGGTGAACCGCGCCACCCAGCTCGCCAACCAGATGCTGGCCCTGGCGCGCGCCGAACAGATGCGCCAGCCGGGCGAGGCCATGCCGACGCAGGACTGGGCCGAGATCACGCGCGCCGTGGCCCTGGACCTGGCGCCGCTGATCGCCAAGCAGGGCCTGGACTTCGACATCCACACCGAGCCCGCGGCCGTCGAGAGCCACGAGTGGGCGCTGCGCGAGCTGACGCGCAACCTGCTGCACAACGCCATCCAGCACACGCCGGTGGGCGGGCGGCTGGCCATCGCGCTGTCGCTCGACATGGGCATGGCGCAGCTGTTGATTGCCGATGGCGGGCCGGGGCTGACGCCGCAGCAGCAGGAGAGGCTCTTCCTGCCCTTTGCCGTCGGCGATGCGGGCAAGGGATCAGGCCTGGGGCTGGCGATCTGCCTGGCCCTGGTTCATTCCCTGGGCGGCCAGATCGAACTGGTCAATCGGATCGAAGGCGCGCGCGTGTCGGGCCTGGACGCCCGTGTGCGGCTACCGCTGGCTGATTCGCCGCGCGGCCACAAGGCCTGAACTCGGCTCAGGCCTCCAGCGTCTCGTGAAAGGCTGCGGCGCCGGCCTTCCAGTAGGCCGCCACCTTCAGCGCTTCCTTGGGCAAGCCCTTGGCCACGAGCAGGGCCCGCACCGAGGCCATCGCGGACGCTTCACCCGCGGCCCAGGCGAAGCCCTCGCCATCGGGAAGCTTCAGTGCGGCGACGGCGGATTGCAGCGCTTCGGGCGTTTCGACCCAGTTCACTTCCGTCTGCGCACGGCCGGTAAACAGCCGGCGGTCCGCGGCGTCGCCGACCTGCAACACCGTGATGACGCGCGCCTCGGGCGGCAGTTCTTCCAGGCGGCGATGCACCGCTGGCAGGGCGGAGTCGTCACCGATCAGCAGGTGCCAGTCGTAGTCGGTCGGGATGACCATCGAGCCTCGGGGGCCGCCGACCCTGAGGTGTTGGCCAACCGCGGCCTGGCCGGCCCAGTCGGAGGCGGCGCCGGCGCCGTGCAGCGCGAACTCGATCGTCAGCTCGCGGCGCTCGCGGTCGAACGATCGCGGCGTGTAGTCGCGGCGATCCGTTTCACCGAAGAAGAGCTTCACGTGGTCGTCAAAGGAGTCGGACCGGAAGCTCGCCAGGGACTCGCCGTGCAGGGTCACCGAGACGAAGTGCGGGCTGAGCTGCTCGACGCGGCTGACTTCGAGGTCGCGCATCAGCAGTTCATGGCGGACGCGCTGGATGCGGCGCAGAGGCGCCGTGGTGGGGTCGGACATGGTGGGCTGGAACATTGGTTGATAATGTCATCCATCATGCGCAAACAAGTTGATATTGTCAACAATAAGGGCAACCTCGCCGAAGAGGTCGTGGAGAGCGTTCACTCGGTCATGCACCGGTTCCGCTCGCTGCAGTTCCAGGCGCTGAAGGAAGCCGCGCATGACCTGAGCCACATGGAGGCCAAGACACTGGGTTTCTTTGCCTCTCGCCCGGGCGCGACGCAGAGCGAGCTGGTGCAGCACTCTGGGCGCGACAAGGGCCAGGTGGCGCGTTTGATTGCGGGCTTGCGCGAGCGTGGCCTGCTGGAAGCCAGCGCCGATGCGGCCGACAGGCGCAGCGTGCACCTGCAGGTCAGTGCGGCGGGCAAGGCCTTGCAGCAGCAGGTGCGCAAGCAGGCTCAGCGCGTGTCAGCGCAGGCCGTCAGCGGGCTGGACGAGGCGGAGTGCCGGCATTTGCTGGCGCTGCTGGCCAAGCTGCGCGAGAACCTGGCGGCCCCCGGCGGCTGAGCGGCCTCAGCCGGCGGCCTTCTCGAGCGCCAGCGCGGAGTCGACCGCCGCCAGCTCCGCATCGGTCAGTGGCGCTGCCGAGACGATGCCGAGAGCGTCGTCGATCTGGCCCAGCCGGCTGGCGCCAACCAGGATGGACGTCATGCCGGGCTGCCTCAGCACCCAGGTCAGGGCCAGCTGCGCCAGCGTCTGCCCACGCGCATCCGCCAGTGCCTTGAGCGCGCGCAACGCCGCCAGCCGTCCCGGCGTGATGTCGGTGGGCTTCAGGAAGCCGCCCAGCGCGGCGCGTGAGTCGGCAGGGATGGACGAGAGGTATTTCTCCGTCAGCAGGCCCTGGGCCAGTGGCGAGAAGGCGATGCAGCCGATGCCTTCTTCGGCCAGCACCTCCAGCAGGCCACCCTCGACGTGGCGGTCCAGCATGCTGTAGCGCGGCTGGTGGATGACGCAGGGCGTGCCCAGCCGCCGCAGGATGGCGCTGGCTTCGCGGGTCTGCGCGGCCGAGTAGTTGGACAGGCCAACGTACAGCGCCCGGCCGCTGCGCACGGCCTGGTCCAGCGCGCCCATCGTTTCTTCCAGCGGGGTGTCGGGATCGGGGCGGTGCGAATAGAAGATGTCGACATAGGGCAGGCCGAGCCGCTTCAGGCTCGCATCCAGGCTGGCGAGCATGTACTTGCGCGAGCCCCATTCACCGTAGGGGCCCGGGTTCATGCGATAGCCGGCCTTGGTCGAGATGATCAGCTCGTCCCGGTGGGCCTGCAGGTCCTCGCGCAGCACGCGGCCCATGGTCAGCTCGGCCGAGCCCGGCGGCGGGCCGTAGTTGTTGGCGAGGTCGAAGTGGGTGATGCCGCGGTCGAAGGCGCCCAGCAGCATCGTGCGGGCGTTGTCGTAACGGTCGACGTCGCCGAAGTTGTGCCACAGGCCGAGCGACAAGGTCGGCAGCAGCAAACCGCTGCGCCCGCTGCGGCGATAGGGTTGGCGGTCGTATCGCGAGGAATCGGGCGTGTGGCTCATGCGAGATGGAGGGCGCGAGGCCGCTGAAGATGGCGGTGAAGGCAGGAGCGGGATGGTAGTCGCCGCTTCCTCAGGCGTGAGCCGCTTCGAGCGCCTGCACGAGGGTTGCCGCAGCCCGGGTGGGTGCGGGGTCGTGGCGGTAGATGCAGGCGAAGCTGCAGTCATAACTCAGCTCATCGACGGACACGGCGCGCAGGCGGCCGGCGTCGACAAAGGGCTGGGCGTAATGGTCGGGCAGGAAGCCAACAAAGCAGCCGGTCAGGATCAACGTGGCGACGCCTTCCTGGTCGGACGCCGTGGCCGCACGCTCCAGCTTTTGTCGGTGCGTCAGCACCAGGTTGGGCGAGTGGTAGCCCAGGCCCGCCAGTTGCTGGCCTCTCAGGTCCGCCCAGCTCCAGCGGTGGTCGGCCTTGAACCATGGGTGGCTGCTGCCGGCGTAGAGGTGCATCTGCTCGCCGAACAGCGGCCGGTAGGCCAGGCTCTCCGACCTTCGATGCTCCGGGATGACGCCGACCTGGAACTGGCCCGACAGCACGCCCTGCTCGATGTCGGTGATGGTGCCGACATGGATGTGCAGCTTCACGCCCGGTGCCGTCTCGTTGAACTGCGCCAGCGCGCGGTCGATGTGGCAGGCGGGATTGCTGACGGTCTTCTCGAACAGCGCCAGGTGCAGCTCGCCGCCGATCTGGTGGTGGATCTCCTCCAGCCGGGCGCGGAAATCGGTGGTGGCGGACAGCAGTTGCAGCGCCGCCGCGTAGAGCTCGGCGCCCTCGGCCGTCAGCGCAAACCCGGCGCGGCCGCGGCGGCACAGCACCAGGCCGAGGCGCTCCTCCAGGTCCTTGATCTGCCGGCTGATGGTCGGCATGCCGACGTTGAGCTCCAGCTCCGCCGCCGCCATGCCGCCACATTCGACGACGGCCTTGAAGACCCTGAGCAGGCGCAGGTCCACATCGGCAATCTGGCCCGGAAGACGTGCGTCGTTTGGTTTCATTGACCGGCAAGTAGACATGGCGATGTTGTCATTGTCTACAAGCATTGGCCCGGGCACGATGCGGCGCAAACCACTCGCACGAGCAGCCATGACTCAGACCGCCGACCGACCCGCAGGATGGATGGACGCCCACTGGATGCCCTTCACCGGCAACCGGCAGTTCAAGGCCAACCCCCGCATCCTGACCGGCGCCGCCGGCGCCTACTATCGGACCGACGACGGCCGGCAGATCTTCGACGGCCTGTCGGGCCTGTGGTGCACAGGCCTGGGCCACGGGCGAACGGAGATCGTCGACGCCGTCAGCCGCCAAGCGCGCGAGCTGGACTACTCGCCGGCCTTCCAGTTCGGCCACCCGCTGTCCTTCGAGCTGGCCAACAAGATCGTCGAGAAGATGCCTGCGGGGCTGAACCGCGTGTTCTTCACCGGCTCGGGCTCGGAGTCCGCCGACACGGCGCTGAAGATGGCGCGGGCCTACTGGCGTGCCAAGGGCCTGGCGGGCAAGACGCGGCTGATCGGCCGCGCCAAGGGCTACCACGGCGTCAACTTCGGCGGCATCTCGGTCGGCGGCATGGTGGGCAACCGCAAGACCTTCGGCCAAGGCGTGGAGGCCGATCACCTGCCGCACACGCAGCCGCCCAACGGCAGCTTCTTCAAGGGCATGCCGCCACAGGAGGGGCCGATGGGCGCGGCCCTGGCCGACGAACTGCTGCAACTGATCGCACTGCATGACGCGAGCAACATCGCCGCCGTCATCGTCGAGCCGTTCTCGGGTTCGGCCGGCGTCGTCATCCCGCCGGTCGGCTACTTGCAGCGGCTGCGCGAGATCTGCACCGCGCACAACATCCTGCTGATCTTCGACGAAGTTATCACCGGCTTCGGCCGCGCCGGCGCGTGGACGGGCGCCGAGGCCTTCGGCGTGACGCCCGACATCCTGACCGCCGCCAAGCAGATCACCAACGGCGTGCAGCCGTTGGGCGTCGTCGTCGCCAAGCAGGAGATCCACGACACCTTCATGGCCCAGGGCGGGCCCGACTACATGCTGGAGTTCCCGCACGGCTACACCTACTCGGCCCACCCGGTCGCCTGCGCGGCCGGCCTCGCCTCGCTGGACCTGCTGGAGCGCGAGCATGCGCTGCAGCGCGTGAAGGAGCTGGCGCCGATGTTCGAGACGGCCGTGCATGGCCTGAAGGGCGCCAAGCATGTGGCCGACATCCGCAACTTCGGTCTGGCCGCCGGCATCACCGTCACGCCGCTGCCCGGCGAGCCCGCCAAGCGCCCCTTCGACATCGCGATGGCCATGTACGCCAAGGGCTTCTACGTGCGCTACGGCGGCGACACCATCCAGATGGCGCCGCCCTTCATCAGCACGCCCGCCGAGATCGACTCGCTGGTCTCCGCTTTAGGCGACTGCTTCGACGCGACTCTCTGAACTTTTACTCCCAAACATCCCGTGATCACCCATCTCATCAACGGCCAGCAGGTCGACGGCGGCAGCCGCTCGGCCGACGTCTTCAACCCCGCCACCGGCAAGGTCGGCGCGCAGGTCCGCCTGGCGGACCGTGCCACCGTCGAGTCGGCAATAGCCGCCGCGCAAGCCGCATTCCCTGCCTGGCGCAACACGCCGCCGCTCAAGCGCGCCCGCGTGCTGACCCGCTTCAAGGAGCTGCTCGAAGCGCATGCCGACACCATCTGCCGCCTCATCACCGACGAGCACGGCAAGGTGCTGGCCGACAGCCTGGGCGAACTGCAGCGCGGCATCGAGAACGTCGAGTACGCGACCTATGCGCCCGAGCTGCTGAAGGGTGAGCACAGTCGCAACGTCGGCCCGGGCATCGACGCCTGGTCGGAGTTCCAGTCGCTGGGTGTCTGCGCCGGCATCACGCCGTTCAATTTCCCGGCCATGGTGCCGCTGTGGATGTGGCCCATGGCCGTGGCCTGCGGCAACACCTTCATCCTGAAGCCGTCCGAGCGCGACCCGAGCAGCACGCTGTTCATCGCCCAGCTGGCCCAGGACGCCGGCCTGCCGCCGGGCGTGCTGAACGTCGTCAACGGCGACAAGGAGGCCGTGGACACGCTTCTGACCGACCCACGCGTGCAGGCCATCAGCTTTGTCGGCTCGACGCCGATTGCCGAATACATCTACGCCACCGGCACCAGGCACGGCAAGCGCGTGCAGGCGCTGGGCGGCGCGAAGAACCACGCCGTCGTCATGCCCGACGCCGACATCGACAACGCCGTCACGGCGCTGATGGGCGCGGCTTTCGGCTCCTGCGGCGAGCGCTGCATGGCCATCCCGCTGGTCGTCGCGGTGGGCGATGCGACGGCCGATGCCGTGCGCGAGAAGCTCATCGCCGAGATGGCCCGCATGAAGATCGGCTCGGGCCGCGAGGCCGGCTGCGACATGGGACCGTTGGTCACCAAGGCGCATCTGGAGAAGGTGCGTGGCTATGTCGATCAAGGCGTGGAAGAGGGCGCTGAACTCGTCGTCGACGGCCGCGGGCTGACGGTGGCCGGGCACGAGGCCGGCTACTTCCTCGGCCCCTGCCTGTTCGACCGCGTCACGCCCGGCATGCGCATCTACGAGGAAGAGATCTTCGGCCCCGTACTCGGCATCGTCCGCGTCGACAGCCTGCAGGCGGCGATGGCGATGATCGACGCGCACGAGTACGGCAACGGCACCTGCATCTTCACGCGCGACGGCGAGACGGCGCGGCACTTCACTGACCACATCCAGGTCGGCATGGTGGGTGTCAACGTGCCGCTGCCGGTGCCGGTGGCGTATCACTCCTTCGGCGGCTGGAAGCGGTCGCTGTTCGGCGACCTGAACGCCTACGGCCCGGACGCGGTGCGCTTTTACACGCGCCGCAAGCAGATCACTCAGCGCTGGCCGTCGTCGGGCGTGCGCGAAAACGCGGCGTTTGCGTTTCCGTCCAGCAAATGAGGCCGCCGGCGTGTGCCGACACTGCGCGCTACATCGGCTTGAACCGGGGTTGGAAGCTTTGGCTCACCGGCAACCTCGTCTTGCCGTCCTTGAGCAGCACTTCCATGCTGCCCAGGCTGCGGTCCACACGCGCGACGTGGGCCACGTTGATGACGACGGCGCGGTGAATCTGCCAGAACTGCTCCGGGTCGAGTTGCTGCAGCAGTTCGCGCAAGGACAGGCGCAGCAGGTATTCGCCTTCCGCGGTGAAGGCGCAGGTGTACTTGTTGTCGCTGCGGAAATGGCTCACATCCGCCACCATCACAAGGTGCAAACGTTCGCCCTGTGAAGCCTGCAGCCAGCGCAGCGGCGCGCTGGGCACGGCAGGGGCGCTGGATGGCAAGGAGGGTGGCGCCCACTGCTGCAACCAGCGCGCCAACTCGGCCGGCGGCAACTGCAGGCGCTGCTGCAGGCGCTGCACCGTCTCGCGCAGGCGCTCGGTGGCCAGCGGCTTGAGCAGGTAGTCCACCGCGCCCTGGTCGAAGGCGGTCACCGCGTGCGCGTCGTAGGCGGTGACGAAGACGATGTGGCACAGGCCCTTGATGCGCCGCGCCAGCTGCAGGCCGTCCAGCCCGGGCAGGCGGATGTCGACGAAGACGATGTCGGGCCGCAGTTCCAGCACCAGGGCCAGGCCGCGTTCGCCGTCCTCGGCCTCGGCCAGCACTTGCAGCTGCGGCCACAGCTCGGCCAGGCCCTCGCGCAGGCGCTGGCGTGGCAAGGCTTCGTCTTCGATCAGGAGAGCGGTGGGGTGCTTCATCGGGTCTCGGGAATGTTCCAGGGCAGCTCGATGCGCGCGCAGACGCCGCCCGTGGAACGCTGTTGAACACTCAAGCGCGCCGCCTCGCCGTACAGGCCAGCCAGGCGGTCACGCACATTGGCCAGGCCCAGGCCCTGACCGTTGACCGGCCCCGACTCAGCCGCCTGCAGGCCCACGCCATCGTCGCGCACCTCCAGCATGAGGCGCTCGCCCTCGCGCCGAGCGTCGAGTTCGATGCGCCCGCCTTGCGGCTTGGGCTCGATGCCGTGGCGCACCGCGTTCTCCACCAGCGTCAGCAGCATCAGCGGTGGCAGTTCGTGGTCTTCGCAGCCGGGCTGGACGTCCAGGCCGAAGCGCAGGCGCTCGCCCAGCCGTGTGGACATCACCGTGAGGTAGGCGCATGCCAGCTCGAACTCGCGCTCCAGCGTGCTCATGGGCTCGCGCAGCGAGGGCAGGGCCAGGCGCAGGTAGTCGTGCAGCTCACCGAGAAAGCGCTCGGCCGTGGCCGGTTGGCTGCGGATCAGCTGCTGCAGGCTGGCCAGCGCGTTGAACAGGAAATGCGGCTCGACCTGGGCCTGCAGCGCCTTCAGTTCGGTCAGGCTGACCTGGCGCGACAGCTCGGCCATCGCCGCGGTGTGTTCGGCGTGCGCCAGGCGCAGCGCCAAGGCCTGCTCCTCACGCCAGCGCCACCAGCGGGCCGGCAGATGCATCAGCAGCGCGAAGGCGAAGGCCGGCAGCCAGGGCCGCCACATCGCCAGCGGGTTCTGCCATTGCGCCAGGTCGACGGCCGGCAGCAGCAACGTCCCCGCCGCGGCGCCCAGAGCGGCGGCCAGCGGCACCGCCAGCGGCCACCAGCGCCAGTTGAGCGTGAACCAGGCGGCGCTGTAGGCCAGCCAGAGTTGGGCGGCCGGGGCCAGCCAGCGGGCGTAGGGCCAGATCCAGTGCAACAGGGCCCAAGCCGCCCAGAACAGTAGGGCGGGGAGGAGGGCAGGAAGCAAGGCGCGGCGCAGCGGCGGGCGTGGCATGGCCAGCCTTCAGTCCAGCGCCGCGTTCAGCAGCGGCGAGGGCGGCTTTTTCGCCATCTCCGCCATGTGCTCTGCATCGGCACGGCGCGCCGACTGCAGGTCGACGCCGATCTTCGTCGTGGTCGTCGGCACCTCGTTGCCGACGACCTGGAACTGCAGGTTGCGGGCCCAGACCTGGCCCTCACCGACCAAGCCGAGGCCGAGGATGACTTGCGGTGCGTCGGCTGGCACGTCGAACACGACACTGACGTCATGCCAGTCCCCATCGCTCGCGACCGCCATGCCAGCGGGCAGCAGCGCTTCCGCACCGGGCTGGGCCACCACGATCCGGTTCAGCAGGATCACATCGCCCTGGCCGAGAAAGAGCCCGGCCCATCCCTTCACAGCGTCGGCCCGCAACTGGCCGCTGAAGCGCAGCCGCTTGCCCGCGTAGCCATACAGGGACTGGTGCGCCGCACCCATGTCGACGACCCAAGGCTCGGTTGGTGCCACGAAGCGGACCGTCAAGTTGGGGCTACCGACTGCGTCGCTGGCGGGATCGATGCCGACTTCATAGCCGTTCGAAGCCGACAGCGTGGCTTCGGAGAAGATGAATGTGTTGTGGGCAAGCCAGCCAGAGGGCATGCGCGGCGGGGTGGCGGCGCCGACGCTGAGCACGATAGCGGCCAGCGGGGCGAGAAAAAGAGTGCGGTAGTCCATGTTCGGTGCCTTGGAGAGGGTTCTGATGGAAGGGCAGCCTGCGCGTCGTTACTGCAGCGACAGGTTTTGCGGTGGCGTGGCGCCCCAATTGCGCATCTGCTTCTCGACCCACTCCCCGTTGGCCTTGTTCAGGGCAGCTGCCTCGGCGCCAAAGCGGTGGGTGGTGACCGGCACTTCTCGCCCGACGATCTCCAGCTTGAACCCGCGCGCCCAGACCTGGCCGTTGCCGATCAGGGCCAGGCCGACGGTGGCAATGCCACCGCTTGCCGCGGAGATGTCGGCCACGACGCTCACATCACACCAATCTGGGCAGCCGGCAGCGCCGCGTGGCGCCACGGCTCCGGCTTCGACTTCCTGGAGGTCCGGCACGTGATAAAACGGATGGATGCCCGAACCGACCACGAGCCCGGCCCACTGATCGACGCCAGCCGTCTTCACCTGCGCGGAAAAGCGTATGCGTCGGTCCGCATACCCCGTGAGTCCTTGGAAGATGCTGCCGATCTGGTGGGCCTTGCGCTCGCCGATGGCTTTGACGGTGAGGGCGCGCTGGCTGCTGTTCTCCGTCTCGGGGGCCACGCCGGCTTCGTGCGTCGGGCTGTTGAGTCCATCCCAACCGGCAAAGGAGACCCAGCCGGTCGGCTGGCGCAGCGTTTCGGCACCGCTGGCGGTCAGCACCAAGGCAACCAGTGGAATGGTCAAAAGGGCTCGGTAGTCCATCGGTTCTTCCTTTCAGTTTGGGAGGGACGACCGCAGTGTGTTCAACCCGTGCCGGCGCGGCCGAGATGATGCGACAGGCCAGCGCAGCGGCTGACGAGGCAGCCTGCGCGGCGACGGGTGACTTCGACGCAAAGACCGGGGCTGCCCCTCGTCGGGGGCGCCACGCGCGTCAGGCCTTCGGCGGGGCGGAGATCCTGCCCAGGAAGTCCGCGTGCGACGGCATGGATGCCACCGTGCGCGAGATCGAGCTGTGCACCGAATGAAGGTGCCGGCGGATCAGCTGCGGGTCCACCAGGTCGATATACGGGTCGTACCTCTCGGGATAGACGCCCAGGCCCAGCAGGATCGACGCCCACGACGGTTCGGCAAAGCCTTCCGGCTCGATCACGGCGACGCGGCCGGTCTTGCGGAACAGGTCGATCTGGTGGGCGAGATCGTCGGGAATGGGCATGTCGGCGCAGTAGCGCCAGAACTCGCTGTCGCGCCGCTCGCCCAGCTTGTAGTGAAGGATGATGAAGTCGCGCACGGACTCGTAGCGATAAGCCATCTGCCGGTTGAACTCGTCGGCCAGTGCCGGCTGGAACGACTGGTCAGGCAGCATGGCCGTCAGGCGGCTGACGGCGTCCATGATGAGATGCAGGCTGGTGGATTCCAGCGGTTCCAGGAAGCCGGACGACAGGCCGATGGCCACCACGTTCTTCACCCAGCCCTGCTTGCGTCGCCCAGTGACAAAGCGCTGTTGCCGAGGCTCGTCGAGGGCCTTGCCGTCCAGGTTGTCCAGCAGCGTGCGCTGCGCCTCGTCATCGCTCAGGTAGCCGCTGCAATAGACCAGCCCGTTGCCCGTGCGGTGCTGCAGCGGGATTCGCCATTGCCATCCGGCCGTGCGTGCGGTCGACCGCGTGTAGGGCGTCATGGGGCCGGCGCGCTCGCAGGGCACGGCCAGCGCGCGATCACAGGGCAGCCAGCGGCTCCAGTCTTCATAGGGCGACTTCATCGCACCGTCGATCAGCAGGGCGCGAAAGCCGGAGCAGTCGATGAAGAGATCGCCCTCCACCCGGCGCCCGTCGCTCAGGTGCAGTGCCGCCACGAAACCATCTTCGGGCCGCGTCTCGACGCGCGTGATGGTGCCCTCGACGCGCTTGGCGCCATGCTTGAGGGCGTACTCGCGCAGGTAGGCACCGTACAGCGATGCATCGAAGTGAAAGGCGTAGTCGAAGGCATTGGAAGGCGACGGCTCGCCGGGCGTCGGCGGCACAAAACGCATCTGCCGGGCCATCACCGTCGCAGTCGACCATTCCTCGTAGGAGGGGAGTTGGTCTCCCAGCGCCTGCAGACGGAGCCAATAGGCCCACAGCGGTCGGTTGTGGATGGCTGGGCCAAAGCCGCCAAAGCCGTGGAAGAAGCGATTGCCGATCCGGCCCCAGTCCTGGAACTCGATGCCGAGCTTGAAGGTGGCGCGCGTGCTGCGGACGAAGTCTGCCTCGTCGATTCCCAGAAGCTGGTTGTAGAACTGGATGGTTGGCAACGTCGCTTCGCCGACCCCCACAGTGCCGATGTCCGCCGACTCCACCAGCGTCACCTCGCAATGCTGATCCGGTTGGTCAGGCCGGCACAGCATCCGCGCCAGCGGGGCGGCGGTGATCCAGCCGGCGCTGCCGCCGCCGACGATGACGATCCGCTGAAGTGGACGATTTCGCACAAAAAGTCTCCAAAAAAAAACAGATCTGGTCTGTCCGGGAGTTTGCCCTATGTCTCTTTGGTCTTACCAGTTGTACGCTTGGCGCAGGCATCGGAAAGCATTTCTGACAGACGGCGCGGTTCATGGTGCGCTCGCCAGCCTTGGAACAGGGTGACAAAGACGCAACGGGCGGCTTTCTCTCACCGGCCAATAGTTGGTGCAACGACCGAACCAAGTCGCCGTCAGTGAGGCGGGGCGAGCCGATCTCAAGGAGCAGCGTCGCTGCAGAGCAAGTTCTGCAGCCGGGTGCCCAGTTATTTCAGAACAGGAGACATAAAGTGACGAAAAAGATGGTTCCGCAGGCCCGGAAGTTGACCGTTATTGCGGCTTGCGCTTTTCTGGCCTCCTGCGGTGGCGGTGGCGGTGGCGGTGGCGGTGGCGGCTCAGAGGGCCGCTACCAGGTCATAACTCTCAAATATCCGGGTGGCGCCATAGGCGGCACGCTGCTGAATCCCCCGACGACTTTGTCAGCCACGGCCACATCCGGGCTGCCGGTCAGCTTCCGAACCGGCACACCCACCACCTGCACGGTCGCTGGTGACAAGCTGACGCTGGTGGCCGCGGGTGAGTGCCTGGTCATCGCCAGCCAGCCCGGCGGGGCCGGTTCGGATGGCACCCAATGGGCCGCTGCCGACGATGCGAGCCAGCTGTTCAATGTGTTGAAGCATGCGCAGGTGGTTGATTTCACCCCGCCGGACTACGTCCTCAGCGCGGCAACGAAGTCCATCGCGCTCAGCGCGACCTCGGGCTCAGGGCTGCCGGTCACTTTCTCCAGCGACACGCCTGCGGTCTGTACCGTCAGCGGCAGCACGCTCCAGTTGCTGGCCAAGGGCTCCTGCGCGGTGTCGGCGAAGCAAGCCGGCAATGAGAGCTACAAGGAGACGACGACGCAGCGCTATATCGCCGTCGACCCGCTGCTCATTGCCGACGGCTTCGCGCCGGGAGGTGGTCGCGGAACAATGAACAACCTAGTCACCAAGCAGGGCGGCAACGTCTGGGTGAACCCGTGGGACAGCGCGCTCAACGCTGGCTGGGAGTGGTGCGATGCGAGCGCGGGCGACTGGTGCTACAGCAAGGTCTCCACCGATGGCTCCACGCTCGATTCGGCCCTGCATATCCCGGACACCATGTTCACCGGCGGCTGGCAATACGGCTTCAACCGCATCGACATCTTTGCGCCTGGCCTGAGTGGCTTCAATTCGTCGGGCGACACGGTGGGTGGACTGCAGGTAACCACCGAGAAGGCGTTGGGCTTCACCATGGGCTTGGGCCTTGATCTCTACTCGTCGAACAAGCCCATCGTCGTGCACCTGGACCTGGGCAAGCGCAACAACGGCTGCAACGTCAGGCTGAGCACCTTGGTGTGGGCCCCATTGCCGGGGTTGCTCAGCTACGGCGTGCCGCTTGACAACTTCGCGGTGACCGATGCCTGCGGCCTGTCGGGCGTCACCACGGCGTCGCTTGACGACGACGTGCGCAAGCTGCCGAACCCTTTTGACAGCACGGGCGCCCCCGTCAACGCCGCCGCGTTCAAGGCGGCCCTGGACAAGATGGCGGCCTCGCGCGCCTCGGCTGCGACGCTGCTGCAGTCCTCCAACGTCGTGCGCACGCGCTTCTGGTTGATGGACGCGAACGTGGACAAGAAAACCGCGGGCATCTACGCGTCCGACTTGACCATCAAGGGCGCCATCACCATCCAGTAACCCAGGCCGCGAGCGGCGTTGCGTGTCAGCGACCGGCCCCGTGTTGATCGGGGCGGTGACACCAGCATCGCGAGGGGCGGCCTCGGCATTCGGTGCCGGGGCACGCGGCAGCGCTGAAGCCAGCTGCCGCCGGACACATCGAAGGAATACGGAGACACCATGAAAAAACAGTTCCGCACCACGGCCATCCATCGCGGCATGGTCCACATGATGCTGCTGACCGTCGGCAGCGCCGCAATGGCACAGACGGCGGCTGAAAAGCCGGCAAACCTGGAAACCGTTGTCATCACCGGGCAGCGCGCAGCGCTGCAGTCGGCGCAGAAGATCAAGCAAAACGCCGAGGAAATCGTCGACTCGGTCGTCGCGGAAGAGGCCGGCAAGCTGCCGGACAAGTCGATCACGGAAGTGCTGCAGCGCGTCGTGGGCGTCGTCATCGACCGCAACAAGTCGCGTGGCGACCCGGAGCACTTCTCCGTCGAAGGCTCGGGCATCAGCGTGCGGGGCCTCAGCTGGGGTTCTTCGGTGCTGAATGGCCGCGAGTCGTTCTCGGCCGGTTGGCCGGGCCGCGAGCTGAGCTGGGGTGACATCCCGCCAGAGCTGATGGCCGGCGTGGACGTCTACAAGAACCCCTCCAGCGAGATCATCGAAGGCGGCGTCAGCGGCACAGTGAACCTGCGCACAGCCTTGCCCTTTGACTACAAAGGAACGAAGGCCTACCTGTCGGCAGGCAACAACTACGTGCAGCGCTCGGGCAAGAATTCGCCCAGCGTGTCGGGGCTGTACACCACCCAATGGAATACGGACATCGGGCGCGTCGGCGTGCTGCTGGACCTCTCCTACAACCACTCCAGCTTCCAGAATGAGAGCATCCAGCTGGATGCCTACTTCCCGCGGACCGACCTGATCGCCGGCAAGGTGGCCTGGGCGCCGAAATCGGCCTCGTTCCGGAACAACACCGGCGACACCGAACGTGCCGGCTTCTACGCCGCGCTGCAGTGGAAGAAGGACAGGATGGACTCGTCGCTGACCTATTTCCTGTCGGGCGCACGGGAGACGGGCAGCGAGCAGGGCATCTACACCGGAGTGGAGAACCCGTACAAGTCGGTGATCAAGAATGCGACGTACGACGCCAACAACGTGCTGACCTCTGGCCTCTACACCTACCCCAGCGGGGGCCTCGGGGCGAACACCTTTGCCGATGGCGGCCTGGGCTTCAACGTCTCGCGCGGCTGGAATCGGAGCAATTCGAAAACCGGTGAACTGGCGTGGAACTTCAAGTGGGCCATCAACGACCAGTGGCTGGTGCAGAACGACGTCCAATGGGTTCATGCGAAGAACGATTCGATCGGCCGCAACATGCAGCTGGGCACCTACGTGCCGAGCATGGGCATCGACGTGTCCGGAAAGAGTCCGGTGCGCATCGGGTTCGACCAGACCGCCACGGATTTCCTGGCCGACCCGAAGAACTATTACTGGAACCTGGTCATGCCGGGCATGAGCAAGGCCGATGCCGACCTCTACGCCTGGAAGGCCGACGCGCGTTACCGTTTCGAGGACAACCCCATCCTGCGTGACATCCGTGTCGGCGTGAGAGCCACCTATCGCGTGGCACGCCACTACGACGCCACGGGCAATACCTGGACGTCCACTTCCGATCCTTGGGCCGTCAAGCAGACCTCCACGCCCGGCAAGCCGCCTGCGGTCACCGATGGGCTCGACTGGCAATCACGCGGAAGCTTCGGCTACATGAGCGACCCGCGCTACCAGACCGTGCCGGTCGAAGTGTTCAACTTCAGCAACTTCTATGGCGGCAAGGCGGGCAAGCTGCCGAACATCGTCATGCCGACGATCGGTGCCGTGCGCGACTACCCGAACACATACAAGACGCTGGCCAACGATTACCGCTACCAGCAATGCCTGGATGGCAAGGCGCTGTTCCCCACCATGAACATCACGTGCGACTACGCGAAGGACTATCAGAACTTCCAGGAGCTGGTTTTCGACGGCAACCCGGAAAAGACCAGCACGCACAGCGAACAGACCGACGCGGTCTACGCCACGCTGCGCTTCGGCTTCGACGACCTGAAGTTCCCGATCGAAGGCAACGCCGGTGTGCGTGTCGTGCTGACCCGCGACGTCTCGCACGGCTACACAGCTTTCCAGACGCAATACAACTCGCAGACGCCGCCCGATCTGCCGCGCTTCGACCAGCTCGGAGGGCCTCTGAACGTGCAGAACGAATTCGTCAAGGTGTTGCCGTCGCTCAACCTGAAGATGAACTTCACCGACAGGTTGCAGGCTCGCCTGGCGATGGCCCAGAGCATGAACCGACCCGGCTTCAACCAACTTGGCGAGTACATCAAGCTGTGGCAGGACTACGACGCCATCAACCAGAGGGTCTCCTACCGTGGCGAGAACTCTGGCAACGTCAAGCTCAAGCCGATCACGGCCAACAGCTATGACCTGGCGCTGGAGTGGTACCCGCGTGACGGCCAGTCCATCACGGGCACGGTGTTCCATAAAGATGTCAAGGACGTCATCATGAACACCTCTTACAGCCGCACCTACAACAGTGTGGGTGGCAATCCGCAGATTTTCTCGGTCACGGGTCCTGCCAACGTGGGCAAAGCCAAGGTCAGCGGCCTGGAAGTTGCGGGCATGACCTACCTGGACAAGCTGCCCTTCCTGGACGGCGTGCTGCCGGAGTGGGCCAAGGGCATCGGCGTGTCGGCCAACTACACCTACATCGACGCCAAGCAAAGCCTGTACAAGCAGATCTACAACCCCTATTGCGATGCGGGCAGGACGCAGACGAATGGCACCTTGCACCTGTTCGGCTGCGACACCAACGGCGTGCCGTTCAACGATCTGCCGCTGCCCTACATGGCCAAGAACGCGGCCAACTTCGTCTTGATGTACGACCGCGGCCCGTTTTCGGCACGGCTGGCCTACAACTGGCATAGCCGGGTGCTGCAGGGGGCGGATGCCAATGGCACGCGCGGCGATGATGCGACGAGCGCGGACCCGACGCGCCCGGGTGCCCGGGATGTGGGCTGGGGCCTGCCGACCTGGCAGGAGGCGTTCGGCCAGTGGGACGCGGGCATGAACTACAGGTTCAGCGACCAGTTCAGTATGTCGCTCAACATGACGAACCTGAACAACGTCATCGTCCGCCAGACGCAGCAGCAGCACATCGGCACGATGGGGCGTGCGTGGTTCTACCCTGGCCGCAGCTACTCAATGAGCGCACGCTACGAGTTCTGACGCGGTCCCTGACGCGGCGTAACTGCATGCCGCCTGGACGGACTGTCCGGGCGGCATGCCCACTTGCGTGGGTCGGCGCCGCGTGGCCAGAGATGGAAATGATGGACGTCGGCGCAGATCATAGCCGCTCGCGCGTTGCGGGCGGCGGAAGAACTTGCAGCAGGGCTGACGCGGTCCCTGACGCGGCGTAACTGCATGCCGCCTGGACGGACTGTCCGGGCGGCATGCCCACTTGCGTGGGTCGGCGCCGCGTGGCCAGAGATGGAAATGATGGACGTCGGCGCAGATCATTGATGGCGCCCAAGAACTTGGCAGAGTCTCTATGACGCAGAAAATTGCTCGCATCGTCGTCGTGGGCGGTGGCAGCGCCGGCTGGATGGTGGCCGCGGCGCTGGTCACCGGGCTGAAGGGCCGCGCCGCCGTCGAGGTGGTCGAGTCCGAGGASATCGGCATCRTCGGCGTGGGCGAAGCCACCTTCCCRTCCATCCGCAACTACAACCAGCTGATCGGCATMGACGAGCGCGATTTCCTGCGCGCCACCAACGGCACCTACAAGCTGGGCATCCGCTTTTGCGACTGGCTGGACGTGGGCAAGGACTACTTCCACACCTTCGGCCACTTCGGCAACCTGTTCGGTTCGCAGACGCTGTGGGGCCAGCACCGCCGCATGGGGCTGRCCGARCCGCTGGGCGTGCAGTGCGTGCCGACGGTGATGGCGATGAAGGGCCGCTTCGTGCTGCCCGACGAGCAGGCGCAGTTCAAGTACGCCTACCACTTCGACCCGCTGGGCGTGCAGTGCGTGCCGACGGTGATGGCGATGAAGGGCCGCTTCGTGCTGCCCGACGAGCAGGCGCAGTTCAAGTACGCCTACCACTTCGATGCTGTTCAGTACGCCGCCTTCCTGCGCAAAYTGGCCGTGCAGCGCGGYGCCCGCCACACGCTGGGACGCATCACCGACGTGTCCCGCCGTGCCGATGGTGGCGTGGCCGCCGTGCAGCTGGAGGACGGCCGGCGCATCGARGGYGACCTGTTCGTCGACTGCTCGGGTTTTCGTTCGTTGTTGTTGGGCCAGGCGCTGGCAGAGCCCTTCGTCGACTTCAGCCACTGGCTGCCCGTCGACGGCGCCTGGGCTTGCCCCACGGAGCGGGTTGGCGAGGAACTGGCCCCGTACACCCARGCCACGGCGCTGGAAGGGGGCTGGGCGTGGCGCATCCCGCTGCAGAACCGCACCGGTCATGGCCACGTCTTCTCAAGCCGCTTCATCGACGCCGACCGTGCCCGCGAACARCTGCTGGCCCGGCTCGACGGCAAGCCGCTCGGCGAGCCGCGGYTGYTGCGCTTCACCACCGGCCACCGCGAGCGCTTCTGGGTGCACAACGTCGTCGCCATCGGCCTGTCCTCSGGCTTCCTGGAGCCGCTSGAGTCCACCAGCATCTACCTGATCCAGGACGGCATCAGCCGYCTCATGACCCTGCTGACSGCCGGCCGGCCGGTGGACGAGAACGACCGGGCCCTGTTCAACGACGGCGCGGCWCGCCGCTTCGCGCGCATCCGCGACTTCATCATCCTGCACTACTGCCTGACCCGCCGCCGCGACAGCGAGCTGTGGCGGCGCGACAGCGAGCTGTGGCGGCACCGCCACCATCCCGCCGGCCGGCCGGTGGACGAGAACGACCGGGCCCTGTTCAACGACGGCGCGGCTCGCCGCTTCGCGCGCATCCGCGACTTCATCATCCTGCACTACTGCCTGACCCGCCGCCGCGACAGCGAGCTGTGGCGGCACGTGTCATCGATGGAGCTGCCAGAGACGCTGGCCTTCCGGATGGAGCTGTGGCGTCGCTACGGCGTGCTGCATGAGTACGACGAAGAGGGGTTCGACGCCACCAGCTGGCTGGCCATCCACGCCGGCATGGAGCACTGGCCGGAGCGCAACGATCCGGTCTTCGCGGAGATTTCGCCGGAGCGCGCCACGCAGGCGCTGGACCAGCGTCGCAAGGCCATCGAAGCCTCGGTGGCGCGCATGCCGCAGCACCATCGCATGCTGCTCAAGATGCTGGGCTGATCCCTGGCGCATCTTGAGCTCATGCGGGCACGATAAAAACCATCTGCTGCACGCCCACTGGCGTCAGCTCGGACTGATCAACCTGAAAGGTGAAGCGCCATGCGGCATGGGTCGAAATCGCCCGTAGTTTTCCCAGCGGATGGCCGTTTCGCCGCTCCGCATCGTTCCGAATCGAGGTTTCCCATGATTGCGCGCGTGCTTGCGCTCCTGGCGCTTGTCCAGGCCTGCGTCTGGCCGCAGCCGAGCCAGGCCGAGAACCCCGTCGTCCAGACCAGCTTCACCGCCGATCCGGCACCGTTGGTGCACAAGGGGGTTGTCTACCTCTACACCGGGCAGGACGAGGACGACGCCCGCGACTTCAAGATGCGCAACTGGCGGCTCTACGCGTCGACCGACATGTCGAACTGGACCGACAAGGGCGTCGTGGCGTCGTTGGCCACCTTCCCCTGGGCGGTGCAGGACAACGATGCCTGGGCTTCCCAGGTGGTCGAGCGCGACGGCAAGTTCTACCTTTACGCGTCGGTGAGTGTGCAGGGCTGGCCCAAGAGCGTGATTGCCGTCGCCGTGGCCGACCGGCCCGAAGGCCCCTTCAAGGATGCCTTGGGCAAGCCGTTGATCGACAAGGCCAACGGCTACTTCGATCCCACGGTCTTTGTCGATGACGACGGTCAGGCCTATATGTATTGGGGCAATCCCCATCTTTGGTACGTCAAGCTGAACAAGGACATGATTTCCTACTCGGGCGAGATCAAGCAGATCGACTCCAAGCCGGGGAACTACCAGGAAGGCCCCTGGTTCTACAAGCGCCAGGGCAAGTACTACATGGCCTACGCATCGGCCTGCTGCCCCGAAGGCATTGGCTACGCCATGAGCGACAAGCCCACCGGCCCCTGGGTCTACAAGGGCGACATCATGGACCACAACACCAACTCGACTGGCAACCACCCGGGCATCATCGACTACATGGGTGGGTCCTACCTGTTCGGGTTCAACTACCGGCTGAACTTTGCCGACACGCCCATCCATCGCGAACGCCGCTCCGTCACCGTGACCCGGTTCGACTACAACGCGGACGGCACCATCAACATGCTCCCCTGGTGGGACAACGTCGGCGTCGCTCCGCTCAAACCCTTGTCGCCCTACGAACGCGTGGAGGCCGAGACCATGGCCTGGACGTCCCGCGTGAAGCGGGATCGGGATCGCCCGTTCGACTGGGCGCCTGGCATCAAGACCGCGCGCAGTGACAAGGCCGGCATGTATGTCACGCGCATCACCGATCTGAGCTACATCAAGGTCAACGGCGTCGACTTTGGCAGCAAGGGCGCATCACGCTTCGTCGCCAACGTGGCCAGCGAAATGGACGGCGGCAAGATCGAGTTGCGGCTCGACAGCGTCGAAGGTCCCCATCTTGGCACCCTGACGGTGGCCCGCACCGGCGGCCGGGATCAGTGGCAGCAGCAAAGCGTGCCGGTCTCAGGCGCCACGGGCGTGCACGACCTCTACCTCATCTTCAGGGGTCAAGGCGAGCCGACGATGTTTGAGTTCGATCACTGGCGCTTCGAGCGCAAGTGAGGTCTGCGACCCTGAAGCCGCCCCCGGATCTGAGCGATAAAGAAGAACGAGATTTCCGTCGCCGCAGCTGACGCTTCCTCGCCGTCGCGCCGTGCGCTGCTTCAGGCCGTTGCTGCTGCCTTTACGGCGCTGGACTCGCAATAACTACTCCAGAGACAAAACATGAACACACACGCTGGCAGCCTGGGCCGCCGTTCCGCCGGCTCTCCCGCGCGTCTCATGAACCGCCCGATCTTTCCCATGCTGATGGCCCTCGTGCTCTCCGTCGCGTCTCAGGTCGTTCCGGCGGCCGAGGCTGCACAGGCAGCACCAGCTGCACAGGCGGCTCCTGCCCACAACCCGCTCATCTGGGCCGACGTCCCGGACATCGCCATCATCCGTGTCGGCAAGACCTACTACATGAGCAGCACGACGATGCACATGAGCCCGGGCCTCCCGATCATGAAGTCCACGGACCTGGTCAACTGGAGCATGGCTTCCTACGCCTATGAAACCCTTGCCGACAACGAAGCCATGCGCCTCGAAAACGGCAAAACCGCCTACGGTCGCGGCTCCTGGGCCAGCAGCCTGCGTTTCCACAACGGCGTGTTCTATGTCTCGACGTTCGCCTCTACCAGCGGACGCACCCACATTTACACCACGCGCGATCCGGAGCGCGGCCCGTGGAAAGAGACGAGTTTCGAGCCAGCGCTGCATGACCACAGCCTGTTTTTCGACGACGACGGTCGCGTTTACATGCTCTGGGGGGCCGGTCGCATCACGCTCACCGAGCTGCAACCCGACCTCTCCGGAATCAAGCCCGGCGGCGTGAACAAGGTCATCATCGAAAATCTCAACGCCGTCTTCGGCTCCGACCTGGGCGGGCTCAGCGAGGGTTCGCAGCTTTTCAAGATCAACGGCCGCTACTACCTCGTCAACATCGCCTCGCCCGGGAGCCGCTGGGCGCGCAGCGTCATCGTCCACCGCGCCGACAAAATCGACGGTCCCTACGAGGGTCGCATCGTGCTCGATGACCGCGGCATCGCCCAGGGCGGCCTCATCGACACGCCCGAAGGCAAGTGGTACGCCTATCTTTTCAAGGACAACGGCGCCGTCGGTCGCATTCCCTATCTCGTGCCGGTGACCTGGAAGGACGGCTGGCCCGTGCTCGGCGAAAACGGCAAGGCGCCCATGACGCTCGACATCCCCGCCGGCGTACAGGGCGTCTCCGGCGTCTCGGGCGTCGTCGCCTCCGACGAATTCGACCGCCGGCCCGGCGATCCCGACCTGCCCCTCGCCTGGCAATGGAATCACAACCCCAAGCCGCGTGACTGGTCGCTTACCAAGCGCCCGGGCCACCTGAGCCTCGTCACCAGCCGGGTCGTTTCCACGTTGCCGGAGGCCACGAACACCCTCACCCAGCGCACCTTTGGCCCCAGCAGTTTCGCCACCACGAGCATCGACGTGAGTGGCATGAAAGACGGCGACCTGGCCGGCATCGCCGCTTTTCAGAAAGACTATGGGTTTGTTGGCGTAAAGATGAGCGGCGGCACCCGATCTCTCGTCATGGTGAGCGCCGACTCCGGCAATCCCGAGGAAATCGCCTCCGTTCCCCTCTCCGGCAAAACCGTTCACCTCAAGGTCGAATGCGAATTTCTGCCCGCGCCTGACGTCGCCCGCTTCTCCTACAGCCTCGACGGCAAATCCTGGACCCCCATCGGACGTCCCTCGGCTCTTCACTACACCCTTCCGGAGCACTTCATGGGTTATCGCTTCGGTCTCTTCTATTACTCGACCAAAACCGCCGGCGGCCGTGTGGACTTCGACTATTACCGAATCGGACAAGGGGCGAAAGACGGGCGCTGACGCGGCGCGACCTTATTTCCCACTTCCCCCAATTTCCGCCCGTCATGAAAAAACCAACCTTCTCCGCTGTCGTTCTCTTGTCCGTGTTTGCTCTGCTGCCCGCGACGTCATTCGCGCTCAACCCGGTTATTCAAACGATGTACACGGCCGATCCGGCCCCCATCGTCCATAACGGCACGCTCTACCTGTTTTCCGGCCACGACGAAGATGTCGGGGAAAAAGGTAACTTCAACATGAAGAACTGGGTGCTCGCCACGACGACGGACATGGTGAACTGGACCCAGCATGGCGCCATCGCCTCCCTCCGGGATTTTCCCTGGGCCGCCAAGGAGATCTCAGGCGGGGATGGTTTTGACAACGGCGCCTGGGCCCTCCAGGTGATTGAGCGGGATGGCAAATGGTATCTCTATGCTCCGTTGCAAGGCCGGGGCATTGGCGTGCTGGTCGCCGACAATCCCCTCGGGCCTTACACCGATCCCCTCAAAAAGCCGCTGATCGGCGGCCAGTATGACAGTATCGATCCGACCGTTTATATCGACGACAAGGGCCAGGCCCATCTCGCCTGGGGCAATCCCAATCTGTGGTCGGTGAAGCTGAACAAGAACATGATTTCCTACGACACCAGCGTCGGGGAGAACGGCCTCATTCGGCATCCGATGACCATCAAGGCCTTGGGCGAGCGCATCCCTGCGGACGCAAAACGCGGCACGTCTTACGAAGAAGGCCCCTGGCTCTATAAGCGCAATGAGCGCTACTACCTGTTTTTTGCCGCTGGTCCGCTCCCTGAGCCTCTCGGCTACTCCACCGGCCCCACACCGCAAGGGCCGTGGACTTACGGCGGCCCCGTCATGGCCCCGCAGAGCGCCTTCACCAACCACCCGGGCGTGGTCGATTACAAGGGCAAGACCTACCTTTTCTATCACAACGCCGCGCTTCCGGGAGGCGATGGCTTCAAACGTTCCGTGTGCGTCGACGAGTTGAAGTTCAACCCCGATGGCTCGGTCCCGATGGTGCAGCCAACCAAGGAAGGGCCGGCACCGGTCGGCACGCTCGATCCCTACAAGCGAGTCGAAGCCGAGACCATCGCCTGGTCTTCCGGCGTCAAGATCGAACCCAGCAGCGCCGGCGGCCAGAACGTGCGCGGCATCCACGATGGCGCCTACATCCAGGTGCGAAATGTCGATTTCGGCGTGACCGGCGCGCGCGCCTTCATGGCCAGCCTCTCCAGCACGGCCAAGGCCAAGGAGGCCAGCGGGGGGAAGATCGAGATTCATCTGGGCAAGCTCGACGGCCAGTTGGTCGGCACCCTGCCGGTCTCGGGAACCGGCGGCGAATGGAAGCAGCAGTTGGCCGAGATCTCTGGAGCCTCCGGCGTCCAAGATCTTTTCTTCGTATTCCGCGGTGCGGCCGGCGAAGAACTGTTCAAGTTCGATTACTGGCAATTCTCAAAATAGCTGTAGGCATCGGATCGACACGAAGTCGAACTTCCCAACACCCGAGGCTTATTTGTTTTTAATTGCCGGCCTCAGCCCGGCCTGACGATTTCGTGGAAGTTTCCTATGCGCGGCCGTTTTTCCTTGCCAGTTATATTTCTGTTATTGATTATCGGATCCAACGGCGTGCTCGCATCACCGCCAGAGCAGCGCATTACGCTGCAAGGCGATGCGGGCGGGAAGCGTTTTGACGGCATCGGCGTCGTCGATGGTGGCGGGGCCACGTCGGTCTTGTTGAAGGATTATCCAGAACCCCAGCGTAGCCAGATTCTTGATTTAATTTACAAGCCCAGGTTCGGTGCTTCCGTCAGCGCGCTGTACGTCGAAATTCCCGGCGACGGCAATTCTACGCAGGGCTCCATGCTCAGCCACATGCACAAGCGCGATGACTTGAATTATTCGCGCGGCTATATGTGGTGGGTTATGCAGGAGGCCAAGAAGCGCAATCCGAAACTCTCGCTTGATGCCACCGCCTGGAGCGCGCCCGGATGGCTGGGCGACCAGGGTCCGGTGTTTGCAAAACAAGCCGGTAGCGACGACAAGGGCGACCTCAACTTCTTTTCACGAGACACGGCCAACTACTACGTGACGTGGCTCCAGGGCTTGCGCCAGGTGTATGGGCTGGAGCTGGACGCGATCGGAATTCGCAATGAAAAGGGCGTGAGCTATGACTTCAGCAAGGCGCTGCGCACGACCCTGACAGCGAATGGTTTCAAGTCGACAAAGATTCACGCCTTTGACAACTGGCCGGACGATTGGAAATTCAATTTTGTGAAGGACATGCTGACGGACAAAGACTTGCGCGACTCGATCGACATCATCGGCGCCCATATCAATCCGCCCGCGTCATTTACGCCAGCATCGGTGCGCGAGTTGGCTGAAAGCCTCAACAAGCCGATCTGGAATACCGAGCAGCACGTGTACAAGGCGGGCTATGACGGCCTGATCTCGATGGTGCAGGGTTTCAACGAGAATTTTGTTCGCAGCGGCGCCACCAAGGTCGTCAACTGGTATGGCATTGCAGGCCTGTACACCATGACCCCGTATTCCGGAGAGAAAGAAGCGGCCATACGGGCCAACTGGCCTTGGAGTGCGCATTACCAGCTCAACCCCGTGCTTTGGGGTTACGCCCATTACGGCCAATTCACCGAAATTGGCTGGACCTACCTCAAGGGTGGCAGTGGCGACCTGACGGCGGGCGGCACTTATGTCACCCTGAAATCGCCAGCCAGCGACTACAGCATCATCCTTGAAACCAAAGACGCCAAGGCCCCGCAGCAGGTCCGCTTCGAAATTGGCGGCGGCCTGTCGTCGAACAAGCTGGCAGTCTGGCGCAGCAATGAGAAGGAGCATTTCGTACGCCAGGATGACCTCGAACCGGTCAATGGTGTCGTGACGCTCACCCTCGATCCGCATGCTGTCTATTCACTGACGACCACCCGTGGGCAGCGCAAGGGTGGTTTCGACAAGATCCCGGAGGTCAAGGCTTTTCCCTTCCCCTATTACGAGACCTTCGAACAATATGCCGATCCGAAGCAATGGGGTTATTTGCCGCGCTACTTCTCCGACATCAGCGGTGCCTTCGAGTTGACCGCTTGTCCAGGGGGGAAAGGACGTTGCTTGCGTCAGATGACGCCAGTGCCAACGATCTCGTGGGGGCCCGACTGGCAGCCGTACACCATCGTGGGTGACGACGCCTGGCAAGACTACGAAGTCAGCACCGACGTGTATCTGCAGCCTGGCGACACGGCCGCCGTGATGGGGCGTGTGAACCACGTTGGCACGGGTTTCGGTGTCATCCCCAAGGGCTACTTCGCGCAACTGGACGACAGCGGGCAGTTGCGGTTGGTGGTCATTCGCGGCAAGGCTGACCCGAAGAAGCTGGAAGGCGACGCCGAGCAGCAGGCCTTGATCAAGGCGCAAAACGACAGCAGTCCTGGCGGGGAAAAAGTGCTCGCGACGACGCAGTTAGCGGGCATCGCGCCAGCTCAGTGGCACAAGTTGGCGCTGCGTTTCAGCGGGTCCACCATCACCGCCGTCGTCGATGGCAAAGCGGTACTGAGTGCGACCGACACGCTGTACGGGAAGGGCATGGCGGGTCTGATGGCGGGCGCATCGCAGAACCGGGTCAGCACGCCGTACTTCGACAATGTGCTGATCAACAGGCTGGATGGCACTTTGCCGAAGCCAGCGACCGCCATCGCTGGACAGCGTTCGGTTTATCCAAGCTCGGCGCAGTGAACTTCTGCGGTCGATCATCGGTCTGACCGATGATGGTCGATCTGAAATCGACATGTTCTCCTACGAGAAACGCAGCGAGCATGAGTCGCGGTGGGCAGCCGGCAGATGGACGCTGACCACAGCGGTCAGCGCGTAACCCAGCGGTGCGCTGGTCAAGCTCGCGGCATCGTGCTATCCCGGGGCCGAAGCGGCGGCCGGCGGGCGTCCGAGCAGCCGGCGGGGGATGTACTGGTAGTCCTTGCCGTCCGGCTTCTTCCAACCCAGGATCAGCGCGAGACCGTAGCCAGGCCCCTGAAAGTAACGCACACGGAAATTGCGCAAACCCTTGGCCAGCTTCACGGTTTCCATCAGCGGATAAGCCGCATGGATGCCGTCGTTGTTGATCACCTCCACGTCATCGATGGTGAGGATGGCCCCATCATCAGACAGCAGCATGAGGTCCATGGTGAGGTCCTGCGGCATGTTGACGGTGAAGCGGATGTCCAGCCCGAACCATTCGTTCATGTCCAGGCCAGGGAAGTTCATGTCCAGGCCAGGGAA
>NZ_LMDK01000019.1 GCF_001425055.1 Pelomonas sp. Root1237 | reverse complement strand
CTCTTCTCCGTCCAGACCATGGGCTTCTTCCGGGGCTTCTAAACCCCGAAAGCGTTACCCATGTCCTGGCACACCCGTTACCTATGTCCCCGGTCTATACACGGCGCCAGAAGAAAGTTACCCGCCCTCGCGGGGCGGATTCCCGCGGCACTGCACGCGAGTCATGAGGACGCCTGCAAGAGCAAACCACACCAACTCACTTCCCGTACAACACCATCTGCGTACACCTGAACAAAGCCATCGTCTTCCCGGTCTCCTTGTTCGTCACCACCGCATCCCAGATCTGAGTCGTCTTGCCCAGGTGCACCGGCCGGGCCACGCAGGCGATAGTCCCTTCGCGCGCCGTGCCCAGGTGGTTGGACTTCAGCTCGATGGTCGTGAAGCCCACCGCGCCCGGCGGCAGGTTGGCGATGCAGCCGTAGCCGGCGCAGCTGTCCGCCAGCGTGACGATGCTGCCGGCGTGCAGATAGCCGTTGGGTGCCATCAGCTCCTCGCGCACCACCAGCTCGGCCTTGATCTCGGCGGGGTCGGCCTGGGTGAAGACGATGCCCAGATAGCCAGGCAGGTTCCTGGCACCGAATTGATTCAGTTTGTCGGGTGTGGACATGGCGGATCCCTCGAAGTGGCGGCCATGCTAAGACAAGAAAAAAGGCCGGCATGAAGCCGGCCTTTGATTGAGCACGAAGCCGATCAGCTGCGCACCAGCGACGCCTTCAGCATCGAATTCAGCATGTCCAGCGTCTCCGCCAAATGCGCACGCGTCTCGACCGACAGGCCCGGCTTGGCCGAGGCCACACGCAGCTCGTTGGCGAGCTGAGTCGCGTGCCAGCGTGCCATCGAGAAAGCGTCGGCGTACACCGTCGCCCCATTGGTCGCACGGTTCAGCTGGCCTTGCAGGCGGCGCAGGTATTCGCGTTGCAGGCTGCGGCGCATGCGGTCGATCTCGGCGCCGGTCTTCAGCTCACTGAAGATCGCGCCCTGCAGCGTGCCATAGACCTCGCTCAGCGACACCGCGCCCTTGCGCTGGGCCTCGGGCAGGTAAGCGCCCTGCTCGATGAGGCGGCGCGCCGTGTTGGGCGACATCAGGCGGTCCAGCACCCGGCCCTGCAGCGCACTGACGCTGTCCGGGATGGAGATGGGCAGGCCGCGGTCCCACTCGTTGTAGTCCAGCGTCTGAGTGACGAGGAACTCGGGCTTGAACTTGAACGAATCGCTGGACAGCAGGCCGCTGGCAATGAAGCGCAGGGCCTCGCGCTGCTGGGCGTTGTCGACCGGCTTGAAAGCCGGACCGGTCGTGATGCCCGGCACCACGCGCTCGGCCTGCATGCCGCCCACGTATTTGCTGACGTTGTTGGCCGTCATGCCCAATTGGCGGAAGCTCTCAAAGATGGAGCGGCGGTTGCGCAGCGGGTCGTCACCAACGGCGGCCTGGCGCGACTGCACGCGCTCCCACAGCTCCTGGCTGAGCTTGAGGCGCTTCTTGGCATAGGCCAGTGGGTCGTCGCCCAGGTCGCGCTGGTTGGTGCGCGGGTCGAAGCCATCGTAGGGGCCGCCGACGCCCTGGTCGAAGTCGTCGCCATAGGCCAGCTTGGGCTCGGTCGAGCGCGCAGCGATCTTGGCGAGTTCCGCCGCTTCCTGCTCCGCAACGATGGGCTTGTAGGCGTACTCGATGGCCCAGTAGTCGTAGGCGCCCAGCGTGGTGTTCGTCAGGCTGGCCTTGGCCTCGCCCTTGAGCGGCAGGTTGTAGGCGTTGTAGTCCATCACCGAGTTGGAGATGCCATTGGCCTCGGTGAAAGCCTTGTCCTTGAGCTGGGCCTGGGTGACCGTCGTGGAGGACTTGAAGTTGTGCTTGAGGCCGAGCGTGTGGCCGACCTCATGCATGACCACGTCCTTGATGACGGCCTGCGCCAGGGCCTCGGCCTCGGGGCCGTTCATGTCCATGCCCTCTGCCCCGCCCCGCAGGGACAGCAAATCCAGCGCGAAGCCGAACTCGTTGGCCTGGTCGGCCATGTAATTGCATTGCTGCTCGGAAAGCCGCTGGCTGCGCTCACTCATCCAGCTGCTGGCGGCATGGTCGTGTCCATGGAAGCCGAGCACGTCGTCCGAAGCCAGGCGGCGCGAGCCGCGGCCGAAGACGTCGCTCATGCCGATGTCGGCGTCCAGGATTTCACCGGTGCGCGGGTCCTTGTTGCTAGGGCCGATGGCAAAGCCGACGTCGGCGCCGGTGAACCAGCGGACGGACGCGTGCGTCGAATCCATGTTGTCCCAGTCAGCGTCGTCGGGCTGCTGCCTGGCCTGCACGGCGTCCTTGAAGCCGATCTTCTCGAAGGCCTTGTTCCACTCCTCGATGCCGGCCTTGACCGCCGCGCGGTATTTGGTCGGGATGTTCTTGTCCATCCAGTAGACGATGGGCTGCACGGGCTCCGACAGCGCTGCGCTCGGGTCCTTCTTCTCCAGGCGCCAGCGGGCGATCATGTGCACGCGCGGGTTGGCTTTCAGGTCGTCGCCGAAGTCGCTGTAGCTCTCCATGAAATGACCCAGGCGCGGGTCGGCATGGCGCACGGCGGCCGGCTGCTCCGGCAAGGCACGGAAGCTGTAGACGAAGCTGAAGAACATCGAACGCGGGTCCGGCGTCGCCTGAGGCGGCGTGGGCACAGGCACGGGCACGGGAACCAGCGGCGGCGCGGGAATGCGCGGCGTGGCGAAGTGCACGCGTGAAGTCAGCGTGGAAACCTGGGCATCAGCGCGGGTGGCTTCGATGAATGAGTTGCCTCGGTCGGGCGCAAACGGCAGGCGGTAGGCAAATTCCAGGCGCGTGGAGTAGCCCGGAATGTCGCCCAGCAGCAGGTTGCTGGCGTCGATCAGCACCGACTTGCGGTCCGGGTGGTCGGCGCTGGCGACCGGCACGCCGCCGATCAGGCTGGGCGAGAAAGCCTGCTCGATGGCCAGCTTGCTGGACGGGTTGTCCGTGCGGAACTTGGTGTTCAGCGCAATCAGCTGCACATGGTTGCCAATGCGACGCCATTCGGCCAGCTCGTCGCCCAGCATCTGGCTGGCGTACAGGCCGCGCTCGCCGACGGCGTTGGCGACGTTGACACTGAACAGGAAGGGCTTGTTGAAGGCTTCCTTGGGGATCTCGATCCAGACCTTCTCGTCCTTGCGCCAGATCGGGAACAGGCCGGGCTGCTCCTTGGCGCCCTTGATGATCTCGGCAAAGGGCTTGGGCGCCGTCGGGTCGGCGGGCGGGCGGGCGGGAGCGGGTGCCGAAGCGGCGGCGCCGGGGGCCGAAGCGGCGCCATTGGGCGCGGGCGGGGTCTGGGCTTGGGCAACCGAAGCCAGCGCGAGCAGGGCGGCGGCGGCCAGGGCGGTGCGGGGCATCGGAATCATGGGGTGACGGTCCGGGATTGCGGAAAGGCAGGCACTGTGGCTGGGAGCGACACTCGCGTCAATCGGAGCCCTCCCCCGTCGCGGAGCGGCAGAAATTCACGCAAAAACTTCCGTCATGTCGTTGACTCATCTGCTCTATTTGCACGGCTTTCGCTCGTCGCCGGCCTCGGCCAAAGCGCTGCGAATGGCCGCCTGGGCGGCCACACAGCCGGGCCTGACCTTCGCCTGCCCGCAGCTGCCGCCCTCCCCGCTGGAGGCGATGGCCCTCGTCGCCGGAATCGTGGCGGCCTGGCCATCCGAGGGTGCCGCCGTCATCGGCAGCTCGCTGGGCGGTTTCTACGCCACCTCGCTGGCCGAGCAGCACGCCCATCGCGGCTGGCGCGTCGCGGTGCTGAACCCCGCCGTCGACCCGGCGCGCGACCTGTCCCGCCACATCGGCACGCTGACCGCCTGGCACGACCCGCAGCTGAAGTTCGAGTTCACTGCCCAGCACGTGGCCGAACTGGCCGCGCTGACGCCGCCGGCACGGCTGACGAAGCCGCTGCGCTACTACGCGCTGATTGCCAAGGGCGACGAGCTGCTGGACTGGCGCGAGATGCTGGCCCGTTATGCCGGCTGCGACGGCGAGGTGCTGGAGGGCAGCGACCACGGGTTGTCCGACTTCGAAGACCACCTGCCCGGCTTGCTGAAACACCTTCAAGGCTGAGGCGACAATCGCCCTCCTATGTTTGCGCTGTTTGATGACGCCGGGAAATTTCTCGCCGGCCGGGTGATGTCGGAGGCCGATGCCTCGCTGCAGGTCGAGCTGGACTCGGGCAAGCGGGTCAAGGTCAAGTCCGCCAACGTGCTGTTGAAATTCGAGCAGCCGGCGCCAGCCGTGTTGCTGGCGGAGGCCCGCAAGCTGGCCGACGACATCGACCTCGACCTGGCCTGGGAATTCGCCCCCGAAGGCGAATTCGGCTTCGCCGACCTGGCGCGCGACTATTTCGACGCCAAGGCCGGCACCCTGCAGCAAGCGGCCGCGCTGTTTCGTCTCTACGAAGCACCGCACTATTTCCGCCGCGCCGGCAAGGGCCAGTTCAAGAAGGCGCCCGAGGAGATCGTCAAGGCCGCGCTGCTGGGCATCGAGCGCAAACGCCAGCAACAACTGCAGATCGAGTCCTGGGCCGACGAGCTGGCGGCGGGCACCTGCCCCGCGCCCATCCAGGACCAGATCTACAAGATCCTCTTCAAGCCCGACAAGAACGGCCCGGAATACAAGGCTGTCGTCGAGGCCAGCAAGAAGTCGCACAAAGCGCCGCTGGACCTGTTGCAGGGCGCCGGCGCCATCACCAGCGCCTACCAGTTCCACTGGAAGCGCTTCCTGTTCGAGAACTTCCCCAAGGGCGCCGGCTTCCCCGCGCTGACGGCGCCGGAGATCAAGGACGAGCTGGCGCTGTCGCCGGCGCGCGCCTTCTCCATCGACGACTCGCAGACCACCGAGATCGATGACGCGCTGTCGGTGCAGGGCCTGGGCACGGGCACCGTCACCTTCGGCGTTCACATCGCTGCACCGGGCCTGGCCATCACGCCAGACTCTGCCGTCGACAAGGTCGCCCGCGAGCGGCTGTCCACCGTCTACATGCCGGGCTGGAAGCTGACCATGCTGCCCGACGACGTCGTGCAGGCCTACACGCTGATCGAGGGCCGCGACTGCCCGGCAGTCTCCATCTACTTCACGATGGATGAGGCCACCTTCGAGATCAAGGCACGCGAGACCAGGCTGGAGCGCGTGCACATCGCCGCCAACCTGCGCCACGACAAGCTCGACGGCATCGTCACCGACGCCACGCTGTCGGGCGAGGCGCCGGCCGACTACGCCTTCGCACGCGAACTCGCCTTCACCTGGCGCCTGGCCAAGCACTTGAAGGCCCAGCGCGAGGTCGTGCGCGGCAAACCCGAGAACTTCAACCGGCCGGACTACAACTTCCGCCTTGCCGGCGAACGCTCGGAGGCGCCGAACGGCACGGAGTCCGTCGAGATCAGCATGCGCGCCCGCGGCAGCTCGCTGGACCTGATCGTGGCCGAGGCCATGATCCTGGCCAACTCCGCCTGGGGTGGCTGGCTGGCCGAGCTGGGCCTGCCCGGCATCTACCGCAGCCAGGCCAGCCTCGCGCCGGGCATCAAGGTGCGCATGGGCGTCAAGGCCCTGCCCCATGCCGGCATGGGCGTGGCGCAGTACACCTGGGCCACGTCGCCGCTGCGCCGCTATGTCGACCTGGTCAACCAGTGGCAGATCATTGCCTGCGCCCGCCACGGCAAGATGGCAGCACTGGCCGCGCCCTTCAAGCCCAAGGACGCACAACTGTTCTCCATCATCTCGGGCTTCGAGTCCGCCTACATGGCCTACAACGGCTTCCAGAACGGCATCGAGCGCTTCTGGACGCTGCGCTGGCTGCAGCAGAACGGCACGACCGAACTGACCGCCGCCGTCATGAAGGACGGCCTGGTGCGCGCCGACGACCTGCCGCTGGTGTTCAAGGCGCTGGGCTGCGACTCGCTGCCGCGCGGCAGCCATGTGAAGGTGCGCATCACCGGCCTGGACGAGATGACGCTGGACGTGCATGCGACGCTGATCGAGCGGCTGGATGAAGCGCCGGCCGCGGAGGAAGCGGAAGGCGATGAGGACGAGCTCGAGGCCGCGGCGGCACCGCTGACACTGGCCATCGACCTGAATGATGGTTCCGGCGAGGCAGAACCCGCCGAAGCGGCCTCGCAAAGCTGAGATGCGCAAACCGAGCACGCTGCAGATCGCGCTCGCTTTTTCGCTCGGCGTGCACGGCGCGCTGCTGAGCTTGCGCATCGCCGCGCCCGAGGCTTTCAACCGCATCTTCCAGGACACGCCGCTGGAGGTCGTGCTCGTCAACACGCGCTCCAACGAGGCCCCCGTCAAGGCCCAGGCCCTGGCCCAGGCCAACCTGGCCGGCGGTGGCAACATGGAAACCGGCCGCGCGACTTCGCCACTGCCACCGGCGCGGCAAAGCGAAGTGGGTGATGCGGCCGAGGCGCAAAGCTCGCAGATCGCCCAGTTGCAGCAGCAGCAACAGCAGTTGCTGACCCAGGTGAGGCGCGAGCTGGCCCTGCTGCCCCCGCCTGACCCGCGCCGCGAAAAGACCGACGCTGCCGAGCGCGCCCTGGCCGAGAAACGCCGACAGCTCGTGGACCTGCTCGCCGAGATCGAGAAGCGCGTCAACGATGAGAGCGCCCGGCCGCGCAAGCGCTACGTCAGCCCAGCCACGCGCGAGGTGGTCTACGCCCAGTACTACGACGGCCTGCGCCGCCGCATCGAGGAGCGCGGCACGCGCGACTTCCCCGAGGCGCGCGGCAAGAAGCTTTATGGCGAACTGACGATGAACATCCACATCGACCACAAGGGCCGCGTCATCGAGACCGAGATCGTCGCATCCAGCGGCAACCCGACGCTGGACAAGCGCGCCGTCGCCATCGTGCAGGCGGCCTCGCCCTTCGGCAATTTCAGCAAGGAGATGCTGCGCGGGGCTGAGGTGCTGGTCATCACATCGCGCTTCAAGTTCACGCGTGACGAAAGCCTGGAAACGACTTTGCAGGGGCAGCCGCAATGACTGATCGATATGCCGTTGTCGGTCATCCGGTCGAGCACAGCCGCTCGCCGGCCATCCACGCGATGTTTGCGGAGCAGACGGGGCAGCAGCTCGTCTATGAGCGGCTGCTTGCGCCGCTGGATGGCTTCGAGGCCACGCTGCGCGCGTTCGCGGCCGCTGGCGCCAAGGGCTGCAACATCACCGTACCCTTCAAGTTCGATGCCTTTGCGCTGGCCACCGAACATACGGAACGCGCCGCGCTGGCCTGCGCCGTCAACTCGCTGCGCTTCGACGAAGGCGGCTGGGTGGGCGACAACACCGACGGCGTCGGTCTCGTCAACGACATCCAGCGCAACGCCCGCCGGCCGCTGGAAGGCCTGCAGGTGCTGCTGGTGGGCGCCGGTGGCGCGGCGGCGGGCGTGCTGGGCAGCCTGATCGCGGCCAGGCCGGCGCGCATCACCATCGCCAACCGCTCAGTGGGCAAGGCCCAGGCCTTGGTGGCCAGCCATGCCGACCTGGGCGTCCCCCTTGCCGCGGTCACCTTGGCGGAGGCCCCCGCTGCGCAAGACATCGTCGTCAACGCCACCAGCACCAGCCTCGCCGGCGCGTCCTCGCCGGTCGATGCCCGCGTGCTGGCCCGCGGCGCGCTGGCGCTGGACATGATGTACGGCCCCAAGGCGCAAGGTTTTCTGGACTGGGCCGCCGCCCACGGCGCCGAGCCGCGCGATGGCCTGGGCATGCTTGTCGAGCAGGCGGCCGAGGCCTTCTTCTTCTGGCGCGGCGTGCGGCCGGACACGGCGCCGGTGCTGAAAGCGCTGAGATCCGAGCTGAGGGCCGCGCTGTGATCCGCCACATCGGCCGACTCGTCGCTGTGCTGGCCCTGGCCGTCATTTGCCTGCAGCTCTGGTTTGCTGGCCGCATCGCGCTGATGAACGTCCTCGCACCGCAGTCCACCAGCTTCCAGCGCAGCGAGGCCGTGCGCCTGTTGAAGGAAAAACAGCAGGTCGCCTGGAGCCAGCAGTGGGTGAACGACGCCCAACTGGCCACCACGCTCAAGCGCGCCGTCATAGCCAGCGAGGACGACGGCTTCGCCCAGCACGGCGGCGTGGACTGGGAGGCCCTCAAGGGCGCCTGGAAGAAGAACGAGAAGGCACAGGCCCGCGTGGAAGCTCGCGGCAAGGGTGTGGCCAAGGTCATCGGCGGCTCGACGATCACCCAGCAGCTGGCCAAGAACCTGTTCCTTTCCGGCGAGCGCACGCTGTTGCGCAAGGGCCAGGAGCTGATCCTCACGTTGATGCTGGAAGGCCTGCTGAGCAAGCAGCGCATCCTGGAGATCTACCTGAACAGTGTCGAATGGGGGGAAGGCCTGTTCGGTGCCCAGGCCGCGGCGCGGCATTACTTCCGCACGGATGCGTCACGCCTGGGCGCCTTCGAGGCCGCGCGGCTGGCGGTGATGCTGCCGGCGCCCAAGCGCTTCGAGCGCCAGCCGGGCTCGGCCTATGTCATGGGCCGGGCCGGCCTCATCGTCGGCCGCATGAACAGCGCCCAAACGCCATGACCACCCCCACGCTCGCTTCGCTCACTGCCCCCCGAGGGGGCGCGTCAGTGCTTCGGACGGCCGTGCGCCACTGACATGAGCGACTTCACCGAAGAAATCGCCGCTGCCGCCGCCCGCCTCATCGTCGACGAGGGCATGGACTGGGGCCCGGCCAAGCAGCGCGCCGCCCGCGACCTGGGCGCGCCGCGCGCCGCCCTGCCTGGCAACGACGAGGTCGAGGACGCCGTGCGCGAGCACATCGCCATCTTCCATGCCGACACTCAGCCGGCCGAGTTGCGGGCCCTGCGCGAACTGGCCGCGCAGTGGATGGCGCGCCTGGCCGAGTTTCGCCCGCACCTGACTGGCGCCGTCTGGCGCGGCACGGCGACACGGCTGTCCAATGTTCACCTGCAGCTGTATTGCGACGACAGCAAGGCCGCCGAGATCGCGTTGCTGGATCGCGGCATCAACTTCGACGTGGCCGAAACGACAGCCGGCCGTGGCCGGCAGGTCGACATGCTCATCCTGGATGCACCTTGCGCCGCCCTGGGCGAGCGGGTGACGCTGTGCCTGACCATCCTGGACTTCGACGACCTGCGCGGCGCCCTCAAGCCCGACGCGCGCGGCATGACCGAGCGCGGCGACCTGGCCGCGCTGCAAAACCTGCTGGAGGCCGCCGAATGACGCCCATCAACCGCCGCCTGATCCTGACTGGCGCCGGCGTCGGGGCCGCAGCCCTGGGCGCCGCCTTCGCCTGGCGCAAGTTGAACCCACCGGTGGCTTCCGTCGTCGCCCAAGCATTCTGGGCGCGACGCTTCCCTGCCCTGGACGGTAGCGACCTGGACGTCGCCCGCTGGCGCGGCCAGCCCCTGCTGGTCAACTTCTGGGCCACCTGGTGCCCGCCTTGCGTCAAGGAACTGCCGGAGATCAACCAGTTCTACAAGGAAGCCAAGGGCAAGGGCTGGCAGGTCCTTGGCCTGGCGGTGGATCAGGCCGAGCCGGTCAAGGCCTTCCTGCAGAAGACGCCGCTGGACTTCGCGGTCGCGCTGGCCGGGCCGGAAGGCCTGGGGCTGGTGCGGGAACTGGGCAATCCGGCCGGCGGCCTGCCCTTTTCCGTCGTTTTCGACGAGACCGGCGAGATCAGTTGGCGGCGTCTGGGCGTGAGCCGCCTGGAAGAACTGCGCCAATTGACCCGAAGCTGACGCGCCCCCGAGAATTTCCCTATCCAGCAGGAAATCGGGTCCAAAACGCGTAAAGTTCGCCCTTCCTCAATTTAGTGGCGACTCTCTAGACCTTCGGGCAGGCGCGCCGCCACATGTTTGATGCAAGTTCTCGTCCTGCATGGCCCCAACCTCAACCTGCTCGGCACCCGCGAGCCCGAGGTCTACGGCGCGCAGACTCTCGCGCAGATCGATGCCGAACTCGGCAAGATCGCCACGGATGCCGGCGCCACGCTGAACAGCTTCCAGAGCAACCACGAGGGAGCATTGGTCGACCGCATCCAGGCTGCGCGCACCGACGGCACGCGCTTCATCATCATCAATCCGGCCGCCTACACCCACACCAGTGTCGCCATCCGTGACGCGCTGGCGGCTGTGGCCCTGCCCTTCATCGAAGTTCATTTGTCGAACATCCACCGCCGCGAAGCCTTCCGCCACCACAGCTATATGAGTGAGCTGGCGGTGGGCGTCATCTGCGGCCTCGGCGCCAACGGCTACCGCCTTGCGCTGCGCCACGCCCTCGAATCGTTGGAAGCTGGCGCCTGACCTCCGGTCTCGCGCCGCTTTTTCTCTTCCCCCACAACAACAACACCGCCTGGAGCCAAGATGGACCTTCGCAAGCTCAAAACCCTGATCGACCTGGTTTCGGAATCCAATATTTCCGAACTGGAAATCACCGAGGCCGACGGCAAGGTCCGCATCGTCAAGGCTGACCCGGCCGCCGCCGTGGCCATGCAGCCGGTCTACGCCGCCGCTCCCGTCGCCCATGCACCGGCCCAGGTCGCCATGCCCGCCGCCGCAGCGGCCCCGGCCGCCGCGCCGGTCGAGACCGGCCATATCGTCAAGTCGCCGATGGTCGGCACCTTCTACCGTGCGTCCAGCCCCAACGCCAAGCCGTTTGCCGACGTTGGCCAGCAGGTCAAGGAAGGCGAAGCCATCTGCATCATCGAAGCGATGAAGATCATGAATGAGATCGAAGCCGACAAGAGCGGCACGATCACCAAGGTCATGTGCGAGAACGGCCAGGCCGTAGAGTTCGGACAACCGCTGTTCGTGATCGAGTGAGGCCACTCGATGTTTAAGAAGGTCCTTATTGCGAATCGCGGAGAGATCGCTCTGCGCATTCAACGAGCGTGCCGAGAACTCGGCATCAAGTCCGTCGTCGTCTATTCAGAAGCCGATCGCGACGCCAAATATGTGCGCCTCGCCGACGAGGCCGTCTGCATTGGCCCGGCGCCCTCGGCCCAGAGCTACCTCAGCATGCCGGCCATCATTGCGACGGCCGAGGTGACGGACGCTGAAGCCATCCACCCCGGGTACGGCTTCCTCAGCGAGAACGCCGATTTCGCCGAGCGCGTCGAGCGCAGCGGCTTTACCTTCATCGGCCCGACGCCTGAGTCCATCCGCCTGATGGGAGACAAGGTCTCGGCCAAGCAGGCCATGATCCGCGCCGGCGTGCCCTGCGTGCCCGGCTCCGAGGGCGCCCTGCCCGAGGACCCGAAGGAGATCATCAAGATCGCCCGATCGGTGGGCTACCCCGTCATCATCAAGGCGGCCGGCGGCGGCGGCGGGCGCGGCATGCGCGTCGTGCACACCGAGGCGGCCCTGGTGCACGCGGTGCAGACGACACGCGCCGAAGCGGGTGCGGCCTTCGGCAACCCCGAGGTCTACATGGAGAAGTTCCTGGAGAACCCACGCCATGTGGAGATCCAGATCCTCGCTGACACCTTCAAGAACGCCGTCTGGCTGGGTGAGCGCGACTGCTCCATGCAGCGCCGCCACCAAAAGATCATCGAGGAAGCGCCGGCACCCGGCATCCCGCGTCGCAACATCGAAAAGGTGGGCGACCGCTGCGCGGCGGCCTGCAAGAAGATGGGCTACCGCGGCGCCGGCACCTTCGAGTTCCTGTACGAAAACGGCGAGTTCTACTTCATCGAGATGAACACGCGCGTCCAGGTGGAGCACCCGGTCACCGAGATGGTCACCGGCATCGACATCGTGCAGCAGCAGATCAAGATCGCAGCCGGCGAGAAGCTGCCGTTCACGCAGCGCCAGATCGAGATGCGCGGCCACGCCATCGAATGCCGCATCAACGCGGAGGACCCGGTCAAGTTCGTGCCCTCGCCCGGCCGCATCACGATGTGGCACGCGCCGGGCGGGCCCGGCGTGCGCGTGGACTCGCATGCCTACACGAACTACTTCGTGCCGCCCAACTACGACTCCATGATCGGCAAGATCATCGTCCACGGCGACACGCGTGAGCAGGCCCTGGCGCGCATGCGCATCGCGCTGAGCGAGACGGTCGTCGAAGGCATCCAGACCAACATCCCGCTGCACCGCGAGTTGATGGCCGACGCCAAGTTCATCGAAGGCGGCACATCCATCCATTACCTTGAAGGCTGGATGGCTGCCCACAAGCGATGAGCAACCTCTTCGAGTTGGCCCTGGTCTGCCACGAGGCCGACGTCGAGATCGTCAGCGATGCGCTGATGGAGATCGACGCTCTCGCGGTCTCGGTGGAGGATGCCGACGCAGACACCGAGGCTGAGCACGCCTTGTTCGGCGAACCCGGCATGCCGGCGCCCGCAGCCGGTTGGGAGCGCTCGGTCGTCAAGGCCCTCTTTCCCACCGAGCCCGAGGCCACCGAGGCGGCGACGCTGATCCTGGCCCAGGACTGGGCTACGGATGTGCATGTGCAAGCCATCCAGGCCGTGCCCGAGCAGGACTGGGTGCGCCTGACGCAAAGCCAGTTCGCGCCGGTCGAGATCACGCCCGAGTTCTGGATCGTGCCGAGCTGGCACGAGGCACCGCCGCAGGCCCAACGCGTCATGCGCCTGGACCCCGGGCTGGCCTTCGGTACAGGCACACATCCAACGACGCGCATGTGCCTGCGCTGGATCGCGACCCATTCCCAGCCCTGGATTCGCGTGCTGGACTATGGCTGTGGCTCCGGCATCCTTGCCATTGGCGCGGCCCTGCACGGCGCGCGTGACATCGACGCCGTCGACATTGACCCGGCTGCCGTCACTTCGTCGCGCGACAACGCGGCGGCCAATGGCGTCACGCTGAAACCCGGCCTGCCGGAGCTGGCCCGGGGCGAGTACCCGCTGGTCATGGCCAACATCCTGGCCACACCGCTGAAGCTGCTCGCACCACTGCTTTGCGCCCATGTCGCGCCCGGCGGCAACCTGATCCTGGCTGGCATCCTGAGCCGCCAGGCTGAGGAACTGAAGGCCGCCTACGCGCCCTGGCTGGCGCTTGAAGTCAGCGATGAAGAGGATGGCTGGATCCTGATGACGGCCCAGCGAGCGGCATGAGCACCGCACGGCCGCCCGAAGGTGCTCATTCCCGCTTGGCGGGAGTGAGCCCGGACTTGAGACGCCCTGAGGGCATCTCATGCCTGGCGAACGCCTGGCCGCTCCGTCGGCCAGGCAAGCGCGCAGCGCGAAGGGTGCACCCGTGAGCCTCGCGACGCGCTGCACGGCCTGCGGAACGATCTTCAGGATCGTCGAGGACCAGTTGCGCGTCTCCGATGGCTGGGTGCGCTGTGGCCGTTGCGCGGAGATCTTCGACGCCCGCGAACTGCTGTTCGACATCGAGCGGGACGCTCCACCGCCCTGGCCGCCACAGTATGCGCCGGCCACCGTGGTGCCGGAGCCCGAGCCCCTGCCACCGCCTCCCCCTCCGCCACCTCCGCCCCCGGTCTACACACCGCCAGCGGACTGGATGCCGCCCCCCGAACCCGAGCCCCGTGCCGAGGCCTTGCCTACCGGCTGGCCCTCCGAGTACGGTCGGCAGGAAGCCAGGCCCGAGCCTCATTGGGTGGGTGACGACCGTGCCAGCGAGCCGGTTGCCGCCCCCCCGCCCATGGTGGCGCGTGATGCCGGGCCGGAACCGTCGATGGCCGAGATGGCTCCCATCACGGCCGAGCCGGCGGAGCGGCCGGGCAAGCCCGCAAAGGTCGCCAAAGCCGCCAAGCCGCAGAAGCCCGGCAAGGCCGAGGCGCCCGGCAGACTCGTGCCCGAGTTCATGCGCAAGGCCGAGAACACCGCTCGCTGGAATCGCCCTGCCGTGCGTGTGGCCCTCGGCGTCGCATCCCTCTTGCTTGCCGCAATGCTGGCCCTGCAGGTGACGCTGCACTTTCGCGACGCCATTGCCGCCCTGCACCCGCCCCTGCGCGAGCCATTGAAGGCGCTGTGCAGCGCCGCTGGCTGCGAGGTCAAACCGTGGCGGCGCATCGAGGCGCTCAGCATCGAATCAACGGCGCTCAGCCCGGTGGGCGCCGGCAGCTACAAGCTCAATCTCGCGCTGCGCAACAAGACCAGCGTGGACGTCGCCGCGCCTTGGGTGGAATTGAGCTTGACCGATGCCAGCGGCGCGGCTTTCTCCCGCCGCGTGCTCGGTCCCGAAACCCTGACCCCGGTGCTGACGCAGGTCAATGCCGATTCTGAACAGGCCTTGAGCCTGGTGTTCGGAACGGGTGGCCAGAAGGTCAGCGGCTACAGCGTCAACATCTTCTACCCCTGAGAGCGTCGACTCCGACTGCCCATCAACGGCCACCCGCAGTTCGCCTGCGATGGTGCGGTCCGCGTCATGGCCTCGTTGCCGTCCCAATGGGAAAGGCGCAGAGCCCATGCGAGTCCCTGAGACTTGAGCGATTCGACCAACGTCAGACGTCAGGCCGGAACACGCTGGCGTGCTGCGGGGAGAGAGGCAAGGGGTCTACGCCCGGAATTGACTTTAGGTCGGCAGGTTCGCGGGCCCTGTAGGACCATGCCGCATCGCCCGGACAAGCCGTTAGCAGATGCATCCCGGCCCTGCGAAAAGGACGGCGGAAATAAAAAACCCGGCCCCGAAAATTTCGGGGCCGGGTTGCCTGCTTCGCCGGGATCCGGGTGGACGAACCACCCGGCGGCGAGTCAGCGGATCGCCTGGTTAGGGCTTGTTGCCGGTCGGGAAGGGCCAGGCAGCTTGCGGGCTCAGAGCCGTCTTGGCCGCAGGAGCGGTTGCAGCAGCGGCAGGCTTGGCAGCCGGGGCAGGCTTGGCGGCAGCCTTCTTCGGAGCTGCGGCCTTCTTGGCAGCAGGCTTCGCGGCGGGCTTGGCAGCGGCCTTCTTGGSSGSAGCRGCCTTCTTGGCCGGAGCGGCCTTCTTGGCGGGYGCAGCCTTCTTGGCCGGAGCGGCCTTCTTCGCTGCGGCCTTAGCCGGGGTCTTTGCAGTTGCCATGGTTTTCTCCTTGATCAAGTGGAAAAGTCACCGTCCCGCACGGACCGGTCCGTGCGGATACGGTTATTCACCGCCCGAGAGTCGCCCAGGAGGAGCGCCTCGATACGGTGAATGGGATCGCCATGCAGCCCCGCCACGTCTAGCGTGTTGATGCGGGTTTCGCTCGGTGACTGCATTGGCCAGGTCTTGATCTTGTGATGGCTGGGACTTCAGTCCCAGCTCAGTACCCCGCCTGATTGGTACTCGATGACGCGCGTCTCGAAGAAGTTGCGTTCCTTCTTCAAGTCGATCATCTCGCTCATCCAGGGGAAGGGATTTTCTTCGTTAGGGAACAGGGCTTCGAGGCCGATCTGCACCGCACGGCGGTTGGCGATGAAGCGCAGATAGCCCTTGAACATCGAGGCATTGAGGCCCAGCACACCACGCGGCATGGTGTCCTCGGCGTAGCGGTATTCCAGCTCGACGGCCTTCAGGAACAACGCCTTGATCTCGGCCTTGAACTCGGCCGTCCAGAGGTGCGGGTTCTCAAGCTTGATCTGGTTGATCAGGTCGATGCCGAAGTTGCAGTGCATTGACTCGTCGCGCAGGATGTACTGGTACTGCTCGGCTGCACCCGTCATCTTGTTCTGGCGGCCCATCGCCAGGATCTGCGTGAAGCCGACGTAGAAGAACAGGCCTTCCATCAGGCAGGCGAAGACGATCAGGCTCTTCAGCAGCGTCTGGTCGTTCTCCGGCGTGCCGGTGTGAAAGTGCGGGTCCATGATCGCGCCGATGAAGGGGATCAGGAACTCGTCCTTGTCGCGGATGGACTGGACTTCGTTGTAGGCGTTGAAGATCTCGCTCTCGTCCAGACCCAACGACTCCACGATGTACTGGTAAGCGTGCGTGTGGATCGCCTCTTCGAACGCCTGGCGCAGCAGGAACTGGCGAGCCTCGGGTGCCGTGATGTGGCGGTAGGTGCCCAGCACGATGTTGTTCGCGGCCAGCGAGTCAGCGGTGACGAAGAAGCCGAGGTTGCGCTTGATGATGCGGCGCTCGTCTTCGGTCAGGCCGTTGGGATCTTTCCAGAGCGCGATGTCGCGGCTCATGTTCACTTCCTGCGGCATCCAATGGTTGGCGCAGGTGGCGAGGTACTTCTCCCAGGCCCATTTGTACTTGAAGGGCACCAGCTGGTTGACGTCGGTCTGGCCGTTGATGATGCGCTTGTCGGCAGCCTTCACGCGACGCGCGGTGGTTGGTTCGCCGGACAACTTGGGAGCAGGAGAGGAAGCGAGAGCAACTTCAGGCATCAGGGGTGCCGAAGGCAGTGCCGCGACAGGCTTCGCGGTGTGTGTGTCAGTGGACTTCAGGTCTTCGTCCCAATCCAGCATGGTGTGCTTCCTATCACTTCGAATTATCGGCAGTGCTTGTGCAAATCAACAAGAACTAGCTACAGCTATTTGCATCGTTCGCGCAAAGTTTGTTGCGCGAGGGCATCGAAACCGAGGCCTTCACTTGTATAGACAAGTGAAGGCCTCGCTCCGAATTTACTGACAGGCCTCGCAATCCGGATTGTCGATCGAGCAGAACTTCATGTCCGTCGCCGGCAGTTCGGGCTCGACGACGGCAACCGGCGCGACCGGTGCGGCGGCCATTGCTGCGGTGCTGTTGGACACCGCGTTGAGCTGGCCCGAGCGCGTCACCGTGCTCTTCTCGGCCTGCGTCGCGCTGGTCGTGCGCAAGTAGTAGGTCGTCTTCAGGCCGCGCTGCCAAGCGAGCTTGTAGGTCTCGTCGAGCTTCTTGCCCGACGCGCCGGCCATGTAGATGTTCAGGCTCTGCGCCTGGTCGATCCACTTCTGGCGGCGAGCACCGGCCTCGATCAGCCACACGGTGTCGACTTCAAAGGCCGTCGCGTAGAGCGCCTTGATCTCCTCCGGCACGCGGTCGATGCGACGCAGCGAGCCGTCGAAGTGCTTGAGGTCCATGACCATCACGTCGTCCCACAGGCCCAGCGCCTTCAGGTCACGCACCAGCGATTCGTTGATGATGGTGAATTCGCCCGACAGGTTGGACTTGACCGACAGGTTGCCGAAGCACGGCTCGATGGAGGCGTCCACGCCGATGATGTTGGAGATGGTCGCCGTCGGCGCGATCGCCACGCAGTTGCTGTTGCGCATGCCGAAGCTGGCGATGCGGCCGCGCAGGGCGTCCCAGTCCATCGTGGTCGAGCGGTCGACGTCGACGTAGCCGCCGCGGGCCTCGGCCAGCAGGTCCAGCGAGTCGATCGGCAGGATGCCGCGATCCCACAGCGAGCCCTTGTAGGTGGAGTAGCGGCCGCGTTCCTCGGCCAGTTCGGTCGAGGCCCAGTAGGCGTGATAGCAGACGGCCTCCATCGAGCGATCGGCGAAGTCGACGGCAGCCTGCGAGGCGTAGGGAGTGCGCAGTTGGTACAGCGCGTCCTGGAAGCCCATGATTCCCAGGCCGACCGGGCGGTGGCGCAGGTTGGAGTCGCGCGCCTTCTTGACGGCGTAGTAGTTGATGTCGATGACGTTGTCGAGCATGCGCATCGCGGTGCGCGTCGTCTTCTTCAGCTTGGCCTGGTCGATCTGGCCATCCTTGATGTGCTGGGCCAGGTTGACGGAGCCGAGGTTGCAGACGGCGATCTCGCTGTCGTTGGTGTTCAGCGTGATCTCGGTGCACAGGTTGCTGGAGTGCACGACGCCGACGTGCTGCTGCGGGCTGCGCACATTGCAGGCGTCCTTGAACGTGATCCAGGGGTGGCCCGTCTCGAACAGCATCGACAGCATCTTGCGCCACAGGTCCTTGGCCGGCATGCGCTTGAAGAGCTTGATCTCGCCGCGGTCGGCCTTGGCCTCGTAGGCCGTGTAGGCGACTTCGAAAGGCTTGCCGAACAGGTCGTGCAGGTCCGGGCAGGTGCTGGGGCTGAACAGCGTCCAGTCACCGCCTTCGAGCACACGGCGCATGAACAGGTCGGGAATCCAGTTCGCCGTGTTCATGTCGTGCGTGCGGCGGCGGTCGTCGCCGGTGTTCTTGCGCAGGTCCAGGAACTCCTCGATGTCGAGGTGCCAGGTTTCCAGATAGGCGCAGACGGCGCCCTTGCGCTTGCCGCCCTGGTTCACGGCGACGGCCGTGTCGTTGACGACCTTCAGGAAGGGCACGACGCCTTGGCTCTTGCCGTTGGTGCCCTTGATGTGCGAGCCCAGCGCGCGCACCGGGGTCCAGTCATTGCCCAGGCCGCCGGCGAACTTGCTCAGCAGCGCGTTCTCCTTCAGCGCCTCGTAGATGCCGTCGAGGTCGTCGCTGACGGTCGTCAGGTAGCAGCTCGACAGCTGCGAGCGGCGCGTGCCGGCGTTGAACAGCGTCGGCGTGCTGGACATGAAGTCGAAGCTCGACAGCACTTCATAGAACTCGATGGCGCGGGCTTCGCGGTCGATCTCGCCCAGGGCCAGGCCCATGGCCACGCGCATGAAGAAGGCCTGAGGCAGCTCGATGCGCTGCTCTTCGATGTGCAGGAAGTAGCGGTCGTACAGGGTCTGCAGGCCGAGGTAGTCGAACTGCAGGTCGCGCTCGGGCTTGAGCGCCGCACCCAGCTTGACCAGGTCGTACTGCTGCAGCTTCTCGTCCAGCAGTTCGGCCTTCACGCCCTTCTTGATATAGCCGGGGAAGTACTCGGCGTAGCGCTGGGTCATCTCACCCTGCAGCACCTCGCCACCGAGGATCTCGCGGCGGATCGTGTGCAGCAGCAGGCGCGCGGTGGCGCGGCTGTAGCCCGGGTCCTTCTCGATCAGCGTGCGCGCGGCCAGGATGGCGGCCTTGTAGACCTCGTCGATGGCGACGCCGTCGTACAGATTGCGCTGGGTCTCGGCCAGCACGGGATCAGGCTTGACGTCAGCGCCGAGGTTCTCGCAGGCCGACGCGATCAGCGACTTCAGCGCACCCAGGTCCAGCGGGCGGCGCTCGCCGCGGTCCACCACCATCACCACCGGCTCGGCGGCGCGCGTGGCCTCGCCCTGCGCGGCGCGCTCCTGCGTGCGGCGCTCGCGATACAGCACGTAGGCGCGAGCGACTTCATGGTTGCTGCTGCGCATCAGGCCCAGCTCGACCTGGTCCTGCACATCTTCAATATGGAAGGTACCGCCACTCGGACGCGAGCGCAGCAGGGCGCGCACGACGTTCTGGGTCAGCTGCTCCACCGTCTCACGCACGCTGGCCGAGGCTGCGCCGCTGGTGCCATGCACGGCCAGGAAAGCCTTCATCAGCGCAACGGCGATCTTGCTCGGCTCGAACGAGACCACGGCGCCATTGCGGCGAATGATCTGGTAGGCCTGATAGCCGGACAACGCAGGGGCGCTGGGGGCGGTGGCGTCGGATCCAAACGCGACCGGGGACTGCGACGACAGCGAGGCGGAGGTGGCCTGGCCCGTGGCGGCTTCATGCAGCATGAGGGGATCCTTTATCGAGAAATGACGGGCAAATGCGCGGCATCAACCCGAAGGTCGGGCCAGCGCATCGTGCGGTGCTTCAGTGGGGTATTTCGTCCCTGCCGCTCCATTGCCAGGCCGGCGTTTCGGCTTGGTCCCCGGGCGCTTTGCTGCCGTGGCCAAGCCACTGCAAACAGCGAATCCGAGGGGATGGTCATGGGGTCGACTGGCTCAGCAGGATATCACGAAGGAACACTATATCTATGGCCCCCGCCGTCCTCAAGCACTACCGCTAGTGTCAAACCCTGGCCGCGATTTCTCTGGACAAATGCCCTGCGCGCGCCTTTGGCCGATCAGATCGGGGCTTGCAACCGGCAACCCGCATCAACACTGGGCTGGCGGGCCGAAGCGGGCCGCAAGGCCGCGCCAGCGCTGCGTCCGAGCAAGCGCTCTATAGCCTCGCCGCAGATTCAAGCAGGGCAAATCCCGAGAAGGTTTTTCTTTCAGCTGTCACCAGCCGAGATCGCAAGCCGCGCCATGCGGTAGCGGATCTGGCGCAGCGACAGCCCGAGGCTGGCTGCCGCGGCCGTGCGGTTGAAGCGGTGCAGCTCCAGCGCTCGCAGCAGAATGGCGCGCTCGACCTCGTCGAGATAGCGCGCCAGGTCCGACGGCAATTCCTCGGGCAGGGACACGCCCTCGGCCACTGGTGCCGCCCCAAGGGGGGTGTCCAGCGCGGCGAACTGCGACTCGCTGCGGTCCTCGTCCAGCAGCGTGTCGGGCAGGCCAAGATCGTCGGCGTCGATCCACTCACCGCCCGCCAGCGCCAGCGCGCGGTGCAGCAGGTTCTCGAGCTCGCGCACATTGCCGGGAAAGGCATAGCGCGACAGCGTCTGCAGCGCACCCACCGTCAGTCGCGGCGCTGGTGACACGCCAGCGTCCTGGGCGATGCGGGTCAGCACCCGGGTGCTGATCAGGCCCAGGTCCTCCAGGCGCTCGCGCAGCGGCGGCACGCGGATCTGGATGACGTTGAGGCGGTAGAACAAGTCCTGGCGGAAGCGCCCCGCCGCCACCTCGGCGGACAGATCCTTGTGCGTCGCGCTGAGGATGCGCACATTGATCGGCGTCTCGGCGGTGGCGCCGACCGGCCGCACCGAACGCTCCTGAATGACGCGCAGCAGCTTGCTTTGCATCGCCAGGGGCAGGTCGCCGATCTCGTCCAGGAAGAGCGTGCCGCCATCCGCCGCCTGGAAGAAGCCCTCGCGGTCCTCGTTGGCACCGGTGAACGCGCCCTTGCGGTAGCCGAAGAACTCGGCCTCCAGCAGGTTCTCGGGAATGGCGCCGCAGTTGACGGCGATGAAGCCCTGCCCGGCGCGCACGCCGTGGTCGTGGATGGCCCGCGCCACCAGCTCCTTGCCGGTCCCGGATTCACCCTGCACCAGCACCGGCGCCATGCTGCGCGCCACCTTGTCGATCAGCGAGCGAACCGCGCGGATGGCCGGTGATTCACCCACCAGGCGCAGCGCCGACGCCGGCATTGCCGCGCTTTTTTCTTGCGCCGCCGGGCTGGGATCGGGCGCCACGCGGCCCAGTGCCGAACCGACGACGAGGCGGAACTGGCGCAGGTCCACCGGCTTGGTCAGGTAGTCGTAGGCGCCGGCCTTCAAGGCTTCCACCGCGTTCTCGGCCGAGCCGAACGCCGTGATGACGATGGCCTTCTCGGGTCGGCCGGCCTGCTCCAGCCAGCGCAGCAACGCCAGGCCCGAGCCGTCGGGCAGCTTCATGTCGGTGATGACGGCGCTGTAGGTCTGGGCCTGCAGATGCGCCAGCGCCTCTGCCACCGTGCCCGCACTGTCGATCTCATAGCCTTCACGCAGCAGCGTCAGCTCGTAGAGCGTGCGCAGATCGGGCTCGTCGTCGACGACCAGCAGGCGCGGGAGCGTGGCAGTAGTCATGCAGAGGATGCAGATGAGGGCGTGCGCAGTCGAACGCAGAACTCGTTGGCCGCCGCGTCAGTGGCGCGGCGATAGTCGATGCGGGCGCCGTGACGCTCACACAGTTCACGGCAAATGTAGAGGCCCAGGCCCGAACCGCGGCTGCGTGTCGAGAAGAAAGGCTCGAACAGATGGCGCTCGATCTCATGCGGCACCGGCGCGCCCGCGCTGCGCACGACGAGGTCCAGCGCATCGCCGTGGCGGTCCAGCGTCGCCTGGATCGCGCCCGCGCCGGGCTCGGCATGGCGGTGCGCGTTGTCCAGCAGGTTGACGAGGATGCGGCGCAGATGCTCGGCATCGAACAGGCCCGTCAGGCCTGGCGCGCCGATGTGCAGCCGGAAGCGGCTCTGGGCACCCGGCTCGACGCCGTTGACCTGCACCCAGTCCTCGCAGGTCTCCTGCACCAGCGCGCTGACGTCCAGCGGCTGCGTGTCGGGCTGCATGCCGGGCGCCAGCTCGCTGACGTCGTCGACCAGGCGCTTGAGCCTTTGCACATTGGAGGCGACCATCCTGGTCAGCTGCTCGGCGCGCCCGCCGGCGACGTCCTCGGCCAGCAAGGCATTGGCCTGGGCGATGGCCGCCAGCGGGTTGCGAATCTCGTGAGCGATGCCGGCCGACACCCGGCCCATGGCGGCCAGTTTCTCCTGGCGGGTACGCGCCAGCAGCTCGCGGTTGTCCTCGACGAACAGCACGCACAGCTCCTCGCTGCCCTCGCGCTGGCGTGTGAAGCGCAGGCGCAGGCGCAGGCTGCGCGCGGCGCCGCTGTCCAGCGCCAGCGCCACGTCGACTTCCGCTCCCCCCTCGCCGGCGCTGCCACCATAGGCTCGCTCCAACGCGAGCACCAGGGGCTGCCAGTCGGCCCGCCCGCGCAACTGCCAGCTCAACTCTCCGCTGGCGGCGCCCAACAGGCTGCGCGCCGCCGGGTTCATCGCGCGGATGCGGCCACGCCGATCGACGACGAGCACGCCCTCCTGCATCTCATCGATGACCAGGCGGTTCAGCAGCTCCTGCTGGCGGGCGAGCGCCAGGCTGCCCCGTGCGGCCTTCTCCTCGCGAGCGAGCCGCGCGCTGAGCTCACCGGCGAGTAGGCTCACGGCGAACAGGCCGCTGCCCACCAAGCCGGCCTGCGTCGTCTTCAGGCCCACGTCCAGGCCGGCCAGCAGCGACCAGGCGGCCGCACCGAGCAGGCCCAGCGTTGCCATCGCCGCTGTAGCCAGCGCCAGCATGCGCGGGCTCAGCACGGCCGCCATCAGCACCGGCATGACGAAGAGGGCGCCGTAGTTCACCCCACTCGGGTCCAGCGCATGCAGCACGCCGAACAGGATCAAGTCCACGCCGATGGCGCTCCACCAATGGGGGCTGCTGATGCGCGCCAGGCTGCGCGCCGAGGCGCCCCGCCGCAGCTGCGGCGCCAGCCACAGGGCCAGGGCCGCCACGGCATAGGACAGGCTCAGTGCCAGCGTCGAGCGCGCCGGCGTCGTGCCGAGAACGACCGAGATCAGTTGGGCCATCACCAGGGCCAGGCCCAGGGCTGCACGCGCCGACAGGAAGGCGCGGTAAAGACGCTCGAACGAAGCGCTGGCCTCGGCCGGCGGCTCCGCCGGCGGCTGCTCGACGAACCAGCTGCCGGCGCCGGCCACCGTCAGGCCTGCCCCTCGCGGGCCTCGAAGCTGGTGCGATGCGCCGAGCTGCAGAACACGCCACCCTTGCCCGGCAGCGCCTCATCGACGGGCAGATGCATGCCGCATTCGGCGCAGCGCAGCATGGCTTGCGGCGGCGCCGGCGGCTGGGGCTTGCGCGCCTCGGGTTCGCGCGGCCGGCCGCGCTTGATGCCCAGCACAAAGAACAGGCCCGCCAGCAGGGCCAGCAGCAGCAGGTATTTCATGCGCCGCCTCCGTTGACACCGCGCTGCAGGATGACCTCCAGCACGAAGCGCGAGCCGGCATAGGACAACAGCAGCAAGGCCGCGCCGGCGTAGAGCCAGCGCGTCGCACGCCGGCCGCGCCAGCCGTAGATGCGCCGCCCGACCAGCAGGCCGGTCAGCACCAGCCAGCCCAGCACGGCCAGCAGGTTCTTGTGGTCCCAGCGCCAATGCGGTGTGAACCACCATCCCAGCAGGATGGCCAGGGACAGCACGCCGACGCCGGCGGCCACGAACTGGAAGGTCAGGCGCTCAAGCCGCAGCAGCGGCAGCCCGGCGGGTGTCGACTGCTTGCGGCGCAGCTGCGCCTCGGCGCGGTTCATCAGCGCCGCATGCAGCACCGCCACGCCAAACAGGCCGTAGGACGCCAGGCCCAGCACCCAGTGCAACGGCGCCCAGGGCGACGCGGCCAGCGGCCGGCTCTCGCCGGGGAAGCCCCAAGCCAGCAGCACGGCCGCCGCCGCCAGCCAGGCCAGCACGCGCCGCACGCTGTGCAGGGGCAGAAAGCGGCTTTCAACCAGATAGACCGTCAGCACCAGCCAGGTCGTCATCGACAGCGCCGGTGCGAAACCGAAGCGCGCTCCCGGCTCGGCCAGGCCGTAGCCACTGATATCTATATAGAGGGCGGCGAACTGGGCCGTCCAGGCCAGGGCCATGGGCGGCACGGACCGCAGCGGCCGCCGCACGGAGGCATCGTCGCCGGCGCGCGCGCGCAGCAGGCCAACCCAGACATATCCCAGCAGCGCCAGCGCGCTGGCGACGGCCAATGCCGGCCCGGGGCCGAGGCTTTGGGCGCCGGCTGCGGCGTCTCCAGCATCGGCAAGAAGGGCGGGCGATAAACTCATGGCTGCAGTGTACTTTTGGCCTGCCGCCGTTCTGGCGGTCCAGGAGGCTGTCGGGCTTTGGGCGGGGTGCGCGCCGAGGCGAGTTGCGAGGCCAGGCTAGGCGTCGACGAGGCGTTGGGTGGGGCCCAGCAACGAGTCGGCAACGACGCATGGCCCCGCAAATCGCCTCGGCCCTTCGGGTTGGGTCTGCAAGGGGGCTGATGCGTTGTTGCTCCTCCTCGCGGGCACGAGCCCGCAGCGTCGTCGCGCCTAGCCTCAGCCCCCTTGCAGATCCAACGTGCACCCCGCCCAAAGCCCGACAGCCTCCTAGCCCACCTCCCCACCATGGCATCCAACCTCACCGACCGCCTGAGTCGCCTCGTCAAGACGATGCGCGGGCAGGCCCGCATCACCGAGAGCAACGTGCAGGACATGCTCCGCGAGGTGCGCATGGCCCTGCTGGAGGCCGACGTGGCCCTGCCGGTGGTGCGCGACTTCATTGCCCGCGTGAAGGAGAAGGCTCTGGGCCAGGAGGTCGTCGGTTCGCTGAACCCCGGCCAGGTGCTGGTCTCGGTCGTGCACAAGGAACTCGCCGCGACCATGGGCGAAGGCGTGGCCGACATCAACCTCGCCGCCCAGCCGCCCGCCGTCATCCTGATGGCCGGCCTGCAGGGCGCCGGCAAGACGACGACGACGGCCAAGCTCGCCAAGCACCTGATCGAGAAGCGCAAGAAGAAGGTGCTGACGGTCTCCGCCGACGTCTACCGCCCGGCAGCCATCGAGCAGTTGAAGACGGTGACCAGACAGGCCGGCGCCGAATGGTTCGAGTCCACGCCCGAGCAAAAGCCTCGTGACATCGCGCTGGCCGCGCTGGACTACGCCAAGCGCCACTACATCGACGTGCTGCTGGTGGACACCGCCGGCCGCCTGGCCATCGATGAAGCGCTGATGGCCGAGATCAAGGAGCTGCACGCGGTGCTGAACCCGGTCGAGACGCTGTTCGTCGTCGACGCCATGCAGGGCCAGGATGCGATCAACACCGCCAAGGCCTTCAAGGACGCTCTGCCGCTGACCGGCGTCGTGCTGACCAAGCTCGACGGCGACTCTCGCGGTGGTGCGGCGCTGTCGGTGCGCCAGATCACCGGCGCGCCGATCAAGTTCGCCGGCGTGTCCGAGAAGATCGACGGGCTGGAAGTCTTCGACGCCGACCGCCACGCCGGCCGCGTGCTGGGCATGGGCGACATCGTGGCCCTCGTCGAGCAGGTCACGGCCAACGTCGACATGGCCAGCGCCCAGGCGATGGCCGACAAGCTCAAGAGCGGCAGCGGCTTCGACCTGAATGACTTCCTGCAGCAGATCGCGCAGATGAAGAAGATGGGCGGCCTGGGCGGCCTGATGGACAAATTGCCGCAGAACATGATGGGCAACAAGCAGCCCGGCCAGGCCGACATGGACCGCGCCGAGCGCGACATGAAGCGCATGGAAGGCATCCTGCGTTCCATGAGCGCCAAGGAGCGCTCACACCCGGCCCTCTTGATGGATGGCAAGAGCAAGGCCAGCCGCAAGCGCCGCATCGCCACCGGCGCCGGCGTGCAGATCCAGGACGTCAATCGCCTGCTGAATCAGTTCGACCAGATGCAGCAGATGATGAAGAAGATGAAGGGCGGCGGCCTGATGAAGATGATGAAGCGCATGGGCGGTATGAAGGGCTTGCCGGGGATGTAAACCCGCAGGCGTGCGCGCTCGAGCGTTCGGCCAATCCGCCCGCCGACAGCCTCCGGTCAGCGGGGACACAAGTCCACACACTTGGTCCCAAGGTCGAGGGACAACGGAGCATGGTCAAGAACCGGCGCGACCGCTAGCGTCGCGCGCATGCTGAATCTCCACCTTCCCCACGCCGTCAGCGCCTGGCTGAGCAACCTCACCGGGCAAGGCAGAGCGCCTCGCAAGGACGCCAGCGATACCGTGATGCAGTGGCCGCCCACCGCTGCGCGGGTGCTGGTGAGCGCGGAGCGCCATGCCCACAAGTGCATCGCACAAGCCCTGGCACTGGAACACCCCAAGGGCTTCCTGCTGGCCCATGTGCCGCTGCACAAGCTGGTGCGGGTGCCGAAGCAATACTCCTACCGCGAGTGGCTGTCGCGCACGGGTTTGCTGACCGTCGACTTCGCGCTTTGCGACGAACACGGCTATGCGCGCTCCGTCGTTCTGCTGCCCGTCGCCGACGAGCCTCGCCATTCCAGAAAACGGGATCGCCTGTTGCGCGTGCTGGGCGCCACCGAGCTGGCGGTCACACCGTGGAACCGGGAATGGCAGAACGAATCCAGCGACCGACTGCGTGACACGCTGTTCCCCAAGCCGCGCGCATCCGGCTACTACGCCGATACGCCGCACGCGCACTAGCCGAACATCACCAGGGCCGCGCAGCCCAGCAAGCCCAGACCGCCGAGGCGGTTCAGCCAGGGCCCGGCGGGCATGCGGGCACGACGGCGCAGCAGGGCCGCACCTGCGATCAACAGCGCGAACCAGCCGATGTTGATCAGCTCGAACAGCAGGCCCAGGCGCATGAAGCCGCCCAGCCAGTCGGTGTTGTCAACCGTCAGGAAGAGCGGAAAGAAGGCGCCGAAGAACAGGATGGGCTTGGGGTTGAGCAGGGTCAGTAGCAGGGCCGGCCCGAAAGCGCCGCTGACCTTCCCGCCGGATTTCTCCTCCATGGTGGCAGGCGCCGCAGCGCTGCGCAGCATGGTCAGCCCAAGCCATGCGACATACAGCGCGCCGACCATCCGCAATGCCACCGACACCGCCGGCCACTGCCGCAGGAGGCTGGCCAGCCCCAGGCCAGCCGCCGTGATCAGCAACAGATCGCCGGCCACCAGGCCGCCAACGGCCAGCATGGCGCGAGGCACCGCCGTGCGCACCTGGCCCAGCACATAGAGCGTCGCCGGCCCCGGCACGACGATGACGAGCAAGGCGGCCAGCAGGAAGGCGCCAAGGTGTTGGACGCCGTTCATGCGCCCACCCCTTCACCAGCCAGCGCTGCTGCGTGCGTGTCGATGAGGGCATCCAGCCAGTCGTCCAGGGGATCAAACAGCCAGCCCAGCGCCGTCGCGCGACCGGTGTCCAGCGCGTGAAGCGCGGCGTAGTCGAAAGGGCTCGCACCGGCACCAGCTTTCGGCGTCATCAGCGCCTCGCGCCCCAATCTTGTCGCGATACGCGCATGCAGTTGTGGCGCCGTCAGCGTGCCGCGGCTCGCGACGTTGAGCGGGCCGAGAAAGTCCTGGCGGCCAGCCCAGACCAACAGCGCCACCACGCCAGGCACATCGATGAAGGAGGTCGCGCCCGGCACCGCCGCATGCAGCAGCGGTTCGCCACGGAGGACCCGCTCGACATAGCCGCGCAGCCGGCCGGTGAAATCCTCCGCGCCGCCCAGCACGTGGGCCAGCCGAAGCGTCGCGACCGGCAGCTCCCGAGCCCCCAGCAGCTGGACCTCGGCGCGACGCTTGCCGTCGCCATAGGCCGTCGGCGGCCTGTCCACGGACCGCGCCAGGTCGAGATCCTCCTCTCGATAGGCGCGCGCCAGCTGGCCATGCCGCGCGTCATAGACCTCGAGCGTCGACGTCATCAGGTAGCGGCCGACCTTGCCGGTGAACAGGCGTGCGGCGAGTGCGGCTTCATCCGGGCCGTAGCACATCTGGTCGTAGACGACGTCAAAGCGCGCATCGCTGAATGCAGCCTGCATCGCCGTCGCGTCGCCACGGTCCACCGCGACGCGGCGCACGCGCACGCCGAAGGGATCGGGCGTGCGGCCTCGCGTCGCGATCGTCACGCGGTTGCCAGCAGCGAGCAGTGCCTCAACAAGAGGAATGCCGAAAAATCGGGTTCCGCCGATGACCAGGATTTTTTGACTCATGACTCGTCCGTGGAGTGATGGCCAGCAGTCTTCCCTTGCGGGGCGAGAAGCGAAACCGAGATTTGGCTATCCTGAGGATCAGGAAAACTTGCCCTCGCGCCATGCCCAAGCCTTTTGCCAGCCTGTCCGGCCTGCTCGACTTCGAAGCGGCCGCCCGCCACGATGGCTTTCGCGCGGCGGCAGCCGAGCTGCACAAGACGCCGGCAGCGTTGAGCCAGCAGATCAAGCTGCTGGAGCAGTCCCTGGGCCTGGCCCTGTTCGTGCGCCACCCGCGCCATGTCGCCATCACGCCGGCCGGGCGCGCGCTGGCCGCGAGCGTCACGCGCATGGTGGGCGAACTGCGCGAGCAGGTGCTGGCGCTGCGCGAGACGCAGGACCCGCACACCGTGCGTGTATCCAGCACGCATTCGCTGACGATGAAGTTCCTGGTTCCGCGGCTGCATGCGTTCACCGCGACCCATCCGGCGGTCGACGTGCGCGTGCAGGCCAGCGACCAACTCGCCGACCTCGACGGTGGGGGCTGCGACATCGCGCTGCGCTACCAGGCTCTCGACAAGATGGGAGAGCCGCCGCTGTATGCCGAGCAGCAGGTCGTCGTCTACAGCCCTGCCCTCACGCCCAAGCCCGCGCCACTGGCCGAGCTGCTGCGCCAGCCGCTGCTGCACGAGGAAGGGGGGCTGCAGGCCTGGCAGCGCCTGCTGTCGCGCGAGGGGCTGGCCGCGCGGCGGCATCTCGATTTCTCACGCAGCTACAGCCATGGCGGGCTGCTGGTGCAGGCTGCGGTGGCCGGGCTGGGCGTGGGCCTTGTGCCGTTCGCGCTCGCGGCCGAGGACATGGCGCAAGGCCGCCTCGTGCGGGCCCGCTGCGCGCCGCTGCCTTCGGCCTACGGCTACCGACTGCTGCGCGGTGCCGCTCGCGTCGGCGCGCCGGCGGTCGACGCGTTCGAAGCCTGGGTCCGCACGGAGTTCGGGCGGCTTACTCCAGCAGCGCCCGTGCGAACTCGCGCGCGCTGAAGGTTTCCAGGTCTTCCAGCTTCTCGCCCACGCCGATGAAATAGACCGGCACGGGCCGCTCGCGCGCTATTGCCGCCAGCACGCCACCCTTGGCGGTGCCGTCGAGCTTGGTGACGATGAGCCCGGTCAGGCCCAGCGTTTCGTCAAAGGCCTTGACCTGGTTCAGCGCGTTCTGGCCGGTGTTGCCGTCCACCACCAGCAGCACCTCATGAGGCGCACCTTCCTGGGCCTTGTTGATGACGCGCTTGATCTTCTTCAGCTCTTCCATCAGGTGGAGCTGCGTCGGCAGGCGGCCGGCGGTGTCGGCGATGACGACATCGGCACCACGCGCGCGGCCGGCATTGACGGCGTCGAAGGACACGGCCGCGGGGTCGCCGCCCTCCTGGCTGACGATCTCGACCTTGGCGCGGTCAGCCCACACACCCAACTGCTCGCGCGCCGCGGCGCGGAAGGTGTCGGCAGCCGCCAGCAGCACCTTCTGGTCGGCTTCGGCAAGATGGCGGGTCAGCTTGCCGATGCTGGTCGTCTTGCCGGCGCCATTGACGCCGACGACCATCATGACGGTGGGCGTGTGGCGGCCGACTTCCAGGCCCCTTTCCAGCGGCGACAGCAACTCGGTGAGCGCGTCGATCAGCAGACCACGCACGGCCTGCGGGTCGCTGGCCCGGGCGTCCTTCACGCGACGCTTCAGGTCATCGAGCAGGAATTGGGTGGCCTTGACGCCGGCGTCGGCCATCAACAGCGCCTCTTCCAGCTCCTCATAGAGCTGGTCGTCGATCTGGGTGCCGGTGAAGACGCCGGCAATGCTGCCGCCGGTCTTGCGCAGGCCGGCGCGCAGCCGCTCCATCCAGCTCTGGCGCGGCGCAGCGGCGGGTTCGAGCGCCCTCGGCGGCAGGGCGACGGGCAGCGCGGGAGCCGGCGCGGCGGGAACGGGTGCTTGGGGCGCAGCGACCGGTGGTGCAACTGGCTCGGGAGCGGCGGGCGGAGGTGGCGGGCTGGCGGGCTTGGTGACCCAGCCCTCGGGCAGCAGGGTGGGCGCCTCGTCGGGCACCGGCGCCGGCGCCGTCTTCTTGAAGAAACTGAACATGGGGGCATTCTCGCCGGCCCAGGCGAAGGCCCCTTTCTCGCACGCGCTTGATTTTTTGGCGGCGGCGAACCGGGTGACACTGAATCAGGCTCCCCGCACTCCCGGTCCGCTATGCACGCTGCCTTGCCGTTTGCTCCGTCGCCCCGCTCCGCCAGCTGGTGGGCCGCGCTGTTGCTGTGCGGGGCGATCCAGGCGCAGGATCTCCCGGGCCAGCAGGCGCCCACCGCCGTCAGCACGCCGGCGCAAGCGACGTCCCCGGTGGCAAAAAGCGAGCGAACCTATCTGATGTCGGCCTTCATGGCCACGTCGCAAAACACGCTGAGCCTGTTCAGTTCCAACGACGGCGTCAACTTCACCTCGCTGGGCTCGGAGGTCTACACGCCGGCCAGGGAGCTGCTGCGCGACCCGTCCATCATCCGCGCGGCGGACGGGCTGTACTACATCGCCTACACAACCAACTGGAACGGCTCGACCTTCGGCATCGCCAAGTCGGCGGACATGAAAAGCTGGACGCATGTGGCCGACGTGCCCGTGAAGCTGCCGGGTGTGTCCAACGTCTGGGCGCCTGAATGGTTCCGCGACAGCGACGGCAGCTTCAAGCTCGTCGTGAGCCTGTCCAAGGGCTGCACCCAGGGGCCGTTCGCCGCCTATTTCGTGAAGGCGCTGGACGCCGGCTTCACGAAGTTCTCCGACCCGGTGCCCATGCAGGGGTTGGAGAAGAACTACATCGACACCTTCGTCATCCAGCATGAAGGCCGCTACGTCGCCTTCACGAAGAACGAGACGACCAAGTTCATCGAACTGGCCACGGCCCCGTCGCTGGACGGCCCGTGGACGATTCAGAAAACCGGCGACTGGGCCGGCTGGGGCGGCCCGTCGGAAGGCCAGGCGCTGGTACCCATCAAGGGTGGCTGGCGCATCTACTTCGACGACTACACGACCAAGCGGTACTGGTATTCCGACAGCTTCGACGGCCTGCAGACCTGGACGCCCAAGAAGGAACTGGGCGGCGTGTCGGGCACGGTGCGCCACTTCACCGTCATCTCGGAAGAAACCGCGCAGCTGGAGCGCGCGACGGCGCCCAAGGCCAAGCCCAAATCCATCGCCTGGGACCGCCATTCGCTGATCATCGACGGCAAGCGGGAGATGATCTTCGCCGGCGAGTTCCACCCCTTCCGCCTGCCCTCGCCCAGCCTGTGGCGCGACGTACTGCAGAAGATGAAGGCGTCGGGCCTCAACGCCGTGTCGCTCTACTTCAGCTGGGGCTACCACTCGGCCAAGCCGGGCCACTACGACTTCACCGGCGTGCGCAACATCGAGCGCGCCATTCAGATGGCGGAGGAGGAAGGCCTCTACGTCATCGCCCGCATGGGGCCTTATGTGAACGCCGAGCTGACGGCCGGCGGCTTCCCGGGTTGGCTGCTGCGCCAGCGCGCCGAGGCCCGCACCGACGCGGCCGAGTACCAGGCCGCAGCGGATGAATGGATGACGCAGATCAACGCCATCCTGGCCCGCCACCAGATCACCAACGGCGGCGGCACCGTCATCGCCTATCAGTTGGAAAACGAGCTGTTCGCGGTGAACCCCAAGAACATCCGCCACATGCAGCACCTGGCGGACAAGGCGCGCGCCGACGGCATCACCGTGCCGCTGTTCCACAACGCCGCCTCACGGCTGCCGGACTGGACGCCCAAGAACTCGACCGCGCCGTTCGCCAACCCCGGCCCGACCGACCTCTACGCTTTTGACGGCTATCCCGGCGGCGTCTGCGGTGTGGACGCCCAACCCGGCACGCCGGCACCGGCGCCGGACTGGGGCATCTACGGCAAGAACTTCCCCAAGGTCGGCTCGCTGGCCTCCCCCAACACGCCGGGCTTCGTCGCCGAGATCGGCGCAGGCTGGTTCGACTACTGGGGCAGCAACGGCACTTACGAATGCACGGCCCAGCGCCAGGGACCGGGCTACCAGCGCGTGTTCTACGGTAGCAGCCTCATCAACGCGCTGACCATCCATTCCATCTACATGGCCTATGGTGGCACCAGCTGGGGCTGGCAGCCGGGGCCCATCGTCTACACCAGCTACGACTACGGCTCGCCCATCAGCGAGGCCCGCGTCATGCGCGACAAGGCGCTGGTGCTCAAGCAGATGGGCGGCTTCGTGCAGGCGGCCACGCCCGTGCTGGCGCAGATGGACAAGGGCGAGCCTCTTGATTCGGGCAATGCCAAGGTCAGGCTTTATCACAACGTCAATCAGGCGCTGGGCAGCCATGTGCTGCTGGCTCAGCACAACGCGCTGACAGGAACTGAGGCGTTCAGCTTCAAGCTGCAAACGCGTGACGGCAGCTACCAGGTGCCGCAGGCCGGCAAGCTGACGCTGACCGGCCAGGACGCCAAGATGCTGCTGGCCAGCTACGCACTGGAACGCCAGCACCTGGTTTACAGCACGAGCGAGCTGCAGGCGCAGTTGCAGCAAGGCGCCCGTGATGTGGCGCTGTTCTACGGCCGCAACGGCGACGACGGCGAGACCGTGCTGCGCTATGCCGCCAGGCCGACCGTGAAGCTGCTGCGCGGCCAGGCCCAGGTGAACTGGGATGCCAAGCGCGGCGACCTGCGGCTGAACTACCAGCACACCGGCCTCATCGAAGTGCTGATCAGCGGCGCCGGGCGTGCCCCCTTGCTGCTGCTGATCGCTGACGAAAAGACGGGCCAGGAGTTCTGGCGCCTGCAAGCGGTGCTGGTGCGCAGCCCGGCCCTCGTCCGCACGGCGACCGTAGACGGCAAGACATTGAAGTTGAGCGGCGACACGACCGCGCCCAGCGCGCTGCGCGCCTGGGTGCCCGATGACATCACCGGCTTGAGCTTCAATGGCCAACCCATCGCCACTTCGGCACAAGACTTCAGCCTCGCCGCCCGCACCGCCCTGCCTGGCCCGGATGCGATCAAGCTGCCTGACCTGACGCAGCAAGCATGGACGCGCCGCTTCGACTCCCTCGAAGCCACTCCCGGCTTCGACGACAGCGCCTGGCGCAAGGCCGACGCGGGCGCCTCGGCCGCCAATGTCTACACCGCGCCCGACAAAGGCCAGCCGGTGCTGGCCATGAGCGACTACGGCTTCCACCACGGCGACGTCTGGTACCGCGGCCGCTTCGCAACGAGCGACACCAAGCCGCTGCAGCTGGAACTCTTCTTCGGCGGCGGTGGCGCCGGCATGATCCAGGTCTGGCTGGACGGCAAGTTCATCGGCCAGCAGGAGCACGACACCGGCCGCCCCTTCCCCGAGACGACCGACACCTTCAAGCAGTTGCTCAAGGACCTGCCCGCAGGCGAGCATGTGCTGGCCGTCGTCGTGCGCAACAACTCGCACAACTGGGACCTGTTCGCCGACGACGTGCACAAGGAGGCGCGCGGCCTGATCTCGGCGTCCCTCGCGCACAAAGGTGGTCAGCGCTTCGGCGTTCCCATCGCCTGGAAGATCCAGGGCAACAAGGGCGGCGAGGACATTGCCGACCTCGTGCGCGGTCCGATGAACAGCGGTGGCCTGCACGGCGAGCGCATGGGCTGGCATCTGCCCGTTGACCCGACCAAGCCCCAGCCCGGCTGGGAGGCCACGACCGTGAGCGCCGCACCGCCAGCGCCGGGCAGCTACTGGCTGCGCACCAACTTCAAGCTGGACCTGCCGGCCGGCCACGATGTGCAGCTCGGGCTGGCCTTTGGCGACACGACCAAGCCACGTTCCGAGGTCGAGAACCGCGCGCTGATCTTCGTCAACGGCTGGAATATGGGCCAGTTCATCGCCCACATCGGCCCGCAGCGCGTCTTCGTGTTGCCGCCCGGCATCCTGAACCCGAACGGCGAGAACACGTTGACATTGGCCGTCACCACCGACGGCCAGGCGGCCAACGCACTGGAGGCCGTGCGTCTGGTGCCGCTGGCCGTCGCCCGCGGCGGCGTACCGTTGGAGCCGGTGCCCCAACCGCGCAACCTGCAGCGTTGAATACACATCGAGACAAGACCATGCCCAATCAAGTCCTCAAGCCCGTCGATTCCTCGCGCATCCACCCGCTGCTGGCTCATCACACGGCCGGCCTCGGCGCGGACCGCGACGACATTCGCGGCGCCATCGATCGCCTGATCCACAACCTGGTCAACATCGAGGACAAGGACGGCAAGTTCCTGCTGCGCCTGGACGACGGCCGCGTGTTGGACACCAAGGGCTGGAACGGCTTCGAGTGGACCCACGGCGTGGGCCTGTATGGCGTCTACAAGGTCTGGGAGCTGACCGGCGACCCCAAGGCCTGGAGCATCATGACGAGCTGGTTCGAGGCCCGCTTTGCGGAGGGCATGCCCAGCCGCAATATCAACACGGTGGCGCCCTTCCTGACGCTGGCCTACCTGTTCGACCGCACCGGCGAGCGTCGCTTCCTGCCCTACATCGATCGCTGGGCCGAGTGGGTCTACAACGAGCTGCCGCGCACCGAAGAAGGCGGCTTCCAGCACATCGTCTACAACAGCGTGAACCACCAGCAGCTGTGGGACGACACGCTGATGATGTCGGTGCTGCCGCTGGCCAAGTTCGGCCTGCTGCTGAACCGGCCGCACTACGTCGAGGAGGCCAAGCGCCAGTTCCTCATCCACATCAAATACCTGGCCGACCGCAAGACGGGGCTGTGGTTCCACGGCTGGACGTTTGAGGGGCGACACAACTTCGCGAATGCACTTTGGGCGCGGGGCAATTCGTGGGTGACCATCGTCATTCCGGAGTTCATCGAGCTTTTGAACCTGCCCGAGGGTGATGCGTTCCGGGACTTCCTCGTGTCGACGTTGGAGGCGCAGGTGAAGGCGCTCACCCAATGCCAGTCCGAGTCCGGCCTGTGGCCCACGCTGCTGGACGACCCGACCTCCTACGACGAAGCCGCCGCTTCGGCCGGCTTTGCCTACGGCATCCTGAAGGCGGTGCGCAAGGGCTATCTGCCCAAGGAGTTCGAAGCCGTCGGCCTGAAGGCCGCGCTGGCGGTGCGCAGCAAGATCAACGACGCGGGCGAGTTGACCCAGGTCAGCTTCGGCACGCCGGTGTTCAACACGCTGCAGGAATACAAGGACATCCCGCTGACGTCCATGCCCTTCGGCCAGGCGATGGCGTTGCTGGCCATGGGTGAGCTGCTCGTCCGTTTCATCTAAGCCATGCAGAAGAACCTTCACCCCGCCGCCAAAGAGCCCACCTGGATCAACTACTGGGGCTGGGGCAGCGGCGACATGCTGGGCGCCGGCGCCCAGGCCGTCATCACCGGCTGGCTGTTCTATTTCTTCACCACCTTCTGCGGCCTCAGCGCCGTCGACGCGGGACTGATCCTCGGCCTCCCGAGACTGCTCGAAGCCATCACCTGCCCCCTCATCGGCTACGTCTCCGACAACCTGCGCCACACCTGGGTGGGCCGCAAGATTGGCCGGCGCAAGCTCTTCCTGCTGATCACCATCCCGCTGCTGCCCAGCTTCGCGCTGATCTTCCGCGCCGGCCACACCTTCTACTACTACCTGTTCGCCTTCATCTTCTTCGAGCTGCTGTACACGATGTTTCTCATCCCCTGGGAAACGCTGGCGGCCGAGATGACCAAGGACTACAAGCGCAAGGCCAAGTTCGCCGGCGCCCGCATGATCGTCGCGCAAAGCTCGGCCATCCTGGCCTCCTACCTGCCCACGCTGCTCATCAGCCAGTTCGGCGGCAAGGACTCGCCCGACACCTTCTTCTGGATGGCGGCCATCTTTGGCTGCATCTTCTCGGTCGTCGTGACGATCGTCGTGTTGACGACGTGGGAGCGCCCCTACGGCACGCGCGCGCAGGCGGTCATGTCGCAGACCTATGGCGGCGTGACGCTGAAGGCCGCACTGGCCCTGCCGCTCAAGATGTTCGGCGACCTGTTCTCGACGCTGAAGATCCGCGCCTTCCGCCAGCACCTGTCCATCTACCTGGGCGGCTATCTGTCACAGGACATCTTCAACACTGCCTTCCCCATCTTCGTGGCCACGGTGCTGATGGGCGCCACCCTTGTCATCTCGCAGCTGATGACGGTCATGTACGTGGCCCAGCTCATCTCGGTGATGGTGGCCATCCAGATCGTCATCCGCACCGGGCCCGTGCTGGCCTACCGCCTGGCGATCTCCCTGTTCGGCGCAGCGCTGTTGCTGTACCTGGGCTTCTTCCTGGTGCGACCCGAGGGCTTCGACGCCGGCTTCAAGGCGCTGGGCACCAACCTCTTCACCGCGCTGAACCCGGCAAGCGGCAGCTTCAGCCTGGTGTTCTGGATCTTCGCGCCCATCGTCCTCGCGGGCCTGGGCCGCGGCACGCTGAACTTCGTGCCCTGGTCGGTCTACAACTACCTGCCCGACATCGACGAGGCCGTCACCGGCCAACGCCGCGAGGGCATCTTTGCCGGCGTGATGACGTTGGTGCGCAAGATGGCCCAGAGCGCGGCCATCATCGCCAGCGGCTGGATCATCGACCTGGGCGGCTACATCTCGCCCAAGAGCCGCCCCGGCGAGGTCATCGTGCAAAGCCCCGAGGCCATCCAGACCATCACCGGGCTGATGGTGGGCGGGCCCCTCTTGATGATGCTGTTCGGCCTGATCGCCTCCTGGACCTTCCGCCTCAATGCCAGCACGCATGCCGTCCTCGTCAACGAGGTCGAGCGCCTGCGCAGCGGTGCGACCGAAGCCGAGACCGATGACAGCCGCCGCATCGTCGAAGACCTGACCGGCTGGCCTTACGACCGCCTGTGGGGCCGCGGCAGCGGCCACGCCGCCGACTCCTCGCTGCAACCTCTGCAAGCCCGCCCATGACCGACTTCAGCCGCCGCAACTTCTTCAAGACCGCGTCCCTGCCTCTGGGTCTGACCGGCTTGGCCACCACCGCCGGTGCTGCATCGGCGCCCGCACCGACCGTCGCCACGTCGGACGACCTGCTCGGCTTGCGCTGGCTGGATGGCACCGCCCCCGCGCTGGCGCTCGGCGCCACGTTGGGTCTGCCCTGGCCGCGCGGCCAGCACAGGAAGGATCAGGCCTTCCACGCGCTGGACGCGCAGGGCAAGCCACTGGCCTTGCAGACCTGGCCGCTGGCCTGGTGGCCCGATGGCTCGCTGAAGTGGACGGCGCATGCGCTGCCAGCCGGCGTCGATGCCGGTGCCCAGCCCAGCATCCGCCCGGGCAAGGGTGCTGCCGCCGCAGGTGCCACCGTGAAGGTGCGCGAGGAGGCTGACTTCATCGAGGTCGACAACGGCGTCATCCGCTGCAGGCTGCCACGCCAGGGCGCCAAGCTCATCCAGGGCATCGAGCGCGACGGCCGCGAGGTGCTGGGTTCCTGCACCCTCATCGCCCAGACCGACGACAAGCCCGATGCCGAGCAGGGCGCCGTCACGCAGACCGCCTTCCAGAGCCGCATCGCAAAACTGACCGTCGAGCAGACCGGCCCGGTGCGCGCCGTCATCAAGGTCGACGGCCAACACCGCAGCGCCGCCGGCCGCGAATGGCTGCCCTTCTCGGTGCGCTTCTATTTCTACGCCGGCGCCGAATCGCTGCGCGTCATGCACACCTTCGTCTTCGATGGCGACGATCAGAAGGACTTCCTGCGCGGTATCGGCCTGCGCTTCGACGTGCCGCTGCGCGACGCCCTCTACGACCGTCATGTGCGCTTTGCCGGCGAATCCGGTGGCCTGTGGGCCGAGGGCGTGCGCAACCTGACCGGGCTGCGCCGCGACCCGGGTGCTGTCGTGCGTGAGGCCCAGCTGGCCGGCCGCGCCACGCCGCCGGTAGCGCAATGGGGCACGCAGGTGCGCCAGCTGCAACATCGCATCCCCGCCTGGGGCGACTACTCCTTGAGCCAGCTCAGTGCCGATGGCTTCCAGATCAAGAAGCGCACCAAGGCCGGCCATGGCTGGATTCCCGCCGCCTTCGGCAAGCGGGCGCCAGGCAGCGGCTATATCGGCGGCGCCACCGGCGGCGTGGCCTTTGGCCTGCGCGACTTCTGGCAGCGCCACCCGACGCAACTGGACATCCGCAATGCCCACACCGACGCCGCGCAAGTGACGCTGTGGATGCACTCGCCCGAGGCGCCGGCCATGGACCTGCGCTTCTATCACGATGGCCTGGGGCAGGAGACCCACGAGCAGGAGCTCGAGGGCCTGGAGATGACCTACGAGGACTACGAGAAGGGCTTCGGCACGCCGGTGGGCATCGCGCGCAGCAGCGAGATCACGCTGTGGGCGCTGGCCGCCACGCCCACGCGCGAACGCCTGGTGCAGATGGCCGCCGCAGTGCAGGCACCGCCGCAGCTCGCCGCATCACCGCAGCGTTATCTGGCGGCCGGCGTGTTCGGCAAGCTGTGGAGCCTGCCCGACCGCAGCACGCCGGCGCGCCAGAAGATCGAGGACAAGCTGGACTTCCTGTTCGACTTCTACAAGAAGGAGGTCGAGCAGCGCCATTGGTACGGTTTCTGGGACTACGGCGACATCCGCCACACCTACGACAGTGATCGCCACGAATGGCGCTACGACGTCGGCGGCTTCGCCTGGGACAACTCGGAGCTGTCACCCGACCTCTGGCTCTGGTATGCCTATCTACGCAGTGGCCGCGCCGACATCTTCCGCTTCGCCGAGGCCATGGTGCGCCACACCAGCGAGGTCGACATCTATCACGCCGGCCGCTTCCAGGGCCTGGGCACGCGCCACAACGTGCAGCACTGGGGCTGCAGCGCCAAGCAGGCGCGCATCTCCACGGCGGCCTACCGCCGCTTCTACTACTACCTGACGGCCGACGAGCGCATCGGCGACGTCATGCGCGAGGTGCTCAGCGCCGACACCAAGATGGATGAGGTCGACCCCGTGCGCAAGATCGCCGGCCGCGTGGACAAGGGCCCCTGGCCGGCGCGCATCGGCTTCGGCACGGACTGGGGCTCGGTCGTCGCCAACGTGCTGACCGAGTGGGAGCGCACCGGCGATGTGCGCTGGCGCAACAAGCTGCTGCGCGGCATGCAGGGCATCGCCGCCATGCCCCACGGCTTCTTCACCGGCAGCGGTGGCTACGAGCCCACGGGGCCGAACGAAGGCGCCTTTCACAACGTCAGCGGCGACAAGCTCAGCGCCAGCCACCTGAGCGCCGTCTTTGGTGCTGTGGAGATGATGGCCGAACTGGTGGAGCTGATCGATGAGCCCGAGTTCAAGCAGGCCTGGCTGCAGTATTGCGAGCTCTACAACGCGCCGCGCGACCAGCAGGTCAAGGCGCTGGGCGCGCCGCACGGCGGCGGCACGGTGCTGAGCGTGGGCCATTCGCGTCTGAGCGCCTACGCGGCCAAGAGCAAGCAGGACAAGGCCCTGGCCCAGCGCGCCTGGCGCGAGTTCCTGGCCGACGATCCGCGCGGCCACAAGACGCTGAAGACCACGCGCATCGCCGGCCCGCTGGCGCTGAACCCGGTGGACGAAGCGCCCTGGATCAGCACCAATGACACCGCGCAGTGGGGACTGGCCGCCATCCAGAACCTGGCCCTGATCGGCGACCAGCTCACTGACTGACATGACCACATCGATGAACACAGCCACAGAGACACAGAGGCACAGAGGAAATCTGCCCTTTCTCTCCATGCTCTTCTCTGTGTCTCTGTGCCTCAGTGGCTGTGTTTCCCAGCCACGCGCGGCCGAACCGCTCAGCTTCGACTTCACCACGACGCCCGCGCCCACCTACAGCCGTGACCGCGGCGCCGGCTTCGAGCCCGGCGCCGCGCTCAATGCCGCCGGCCAGCCGAGCTTCTTCACGGTGGACGTGCCCGCGGAAGGCAACTACCGCGTCACCGCGACGCTCGGCGCCGCCGCCGCCAGCAACACGACCATCAAAGCCGAGCTGCGTCGGCTGATGCTGGACAGCGTGGGGGTGGCTGCCGGTGCAACTGAAACGCGCAGCTTCATCGTCAACGTGCGCACCGCCCGCATCGCCGCCGTGCCGGGTGTGGAAGCAGGCGTCGTCAAGCTCAAGGAACCGCGCGAAAGCAAGGATGAGATCTGGGCCTGGGACCAGCGCCTGACGCTGGAGATCAACGGCAGCCAGCCGGCGCTGCGCAGTCTCGTCATCGAGCCCGTCAGGGTGCCCACCGTCTTCCTGCTGGGCGACTCCACGGTGGCCGATCAGTCCCGCGAGCCCTACAGCAGCTGGGGCCAGATGCTGACGGCCCTGTTCAAGCCCACCGTGGCCGTGGCCAACCATGCGCAGTCGGGCGAAACCTTCCGCGACTCGCTGGCACGCCGGCGCATCGACAAGATCCTGTCCGTCATGCAACCGGGCGACACCGTGCTGCTGCAATTCGGCCACAACGACCAGAAACAACAGAAGGACGGCAGCGGCAACGCCCAGACCTACAAGGCCGAGCTGTGCACCCATGCCGAGCGCATCCTGGCGCGAGGCGGCGTGCCGGTCGTCGTGTCGTCGATGGAGAGGCGCAACTTCGACCCCGAGGGAAAGCTCAGGCCCAGCCTGACCGAGTACGCCGACGCGGCGCGCGCGGTCGCGCAGGACATGAAGCTGGCCTTCATCGATCTCAACGCGATGAGCCAGCAGTTCTACGCGGCCCTCGGCCCCGAGCGCTCCCAGGCCGCCCATCCGATGAACAACGGCAAGCTCGACAACACCCACCACAACAACTACGGCGCCATGCAGTTGGCGCGTTTGGTGGCCCTGGGTTTGCGGGAAGCCCGTGTGCCGGTGGCCGCACAGCTGCGCGATGATCTTGGCGCCATTGACCCCGCCAGGCCGCTGCCGCCGGAGCAGTTCCACGTTGCAGCGAGCCCGGGCTTCACCCAGCAACGCCCCCTGGGCGATTGAGCCGAATGAGAACCCCCCTTGCCGCCCTGGCGCTGGCCTGCGCCGCGCTGATCCACGCCCCGGCGACCTCGGCCGCACCGCCCAAGGCCGCCGCGGTCAACGTACAGGGCTTCTCGCCGGAACGCCTGCAGCGGCTCGACGCAGCCATCGAGGAGCAGATCGGCAAACAGCAGCTCGCCGGCGGCGTGATGGCCGTGCTGCGCGATGGCAAGCCGGTCGTCTTCAAGGCCTATGGCCAGCGCGACATCGAGAACGCCAGGCCGATGCGCACGGACACGATCTTCCGCATCGCCTCCATGACCAAGGCGCTGACGACGGTGGCGGCGATGATCCTTTACGAGGAAGGCCGCTTCCTGCTGAAGGACCCGGTGGCGCGCTATCTGCCGGCCTTCGCCCACATGCAGGTCGCCTTGGCCCAAGGCGGCACCGAGAAGCCGCGCCGCCCGTTGACCATCCACGACCTGCTGACGCACACGGCCGGCATGAGCTACGGCGGCGGCCCGACCCAGGCCGCCTACAGCGCTGCTGGCATGAAGGACTGGTACCTCGTCGGCAACGACGAGACGTTGGCACAGTGGACCGCCCGCTTCGCCGCGCTGCCGCTGCAGAGCCAACCGGGTGAGCAATTCATCTACGGCTACGCCACCGACGTGTTGGGCCGCCTCGTCGAGGTCGTTTCCGGCCAGCCGCTGGACCGCTTCATCAAGGAGCGCATCACCGACCCGCTGCGCATGCCGGACACGAGCTTCTTCCTGCCCGCTGACAAGGTCGAACGCCTCGCCAATGTCTACGGGCTGGAAGGCGGTCAGCTCAAGCTGATGGAAACGTCTGCGAAGAGCGACTTCGTCAACGGCCCGCGCAAGCTGCTGTCCGGCGGCGCCGGCATGCTGAGCACCGCGGGCGACTACACGCGCTTCCTGCAGATGCTGCTGAACAAGGGCGAGCTGGATGGCGTGCGCATCCTCGCGCCCCACACCGTGGCGCTGATGACGGCCGACCATCTCGGTTCCAAATCCGGCGGCGATGCCGATGGCTTCGGGCTGGGCTTCTGGGTCAACGTGAAACGCGGCGGCTTCAAGGAACTGGGCAGCGAAGGCGCTTTCGGCTGGGGCAGCGCCTATTTCCCGCAGTACACGGTGGACCCGAAGGAGCGCCTCGTCATCCTCTTCATGACGCAGCTGCGGCCCGCGGGAAATTCGACGCTGCATCTGCGCGTGCGCACGCTGACCTACCAGGCGCTGATGAAGTGAGTTGACGCGCTTTGACACCGTGCGCGATGTCGCAACGGTTATCGCAAACGCAGTGGTAGCGCTCCTCTGAGCGAAGCTTCGAAGACGCGAGAGCGGCGCTGTTCAAACGCTCAACGGGTTGAGTACACGCGGAGTCAGGCGCTGCCTACATTCCGCTCCGGTTTGCGGCCAAGTCCACAGACCGTGAACAACGACACGAAACCAGGAGACTCCATGAACACCACAAGCACGCGCCCGCCCTGGGTGCGCTGGCTGGCCGCAGGCCTGCTCGCCGCGGCGGCACCGGCCGCGATGGCCGCCTTCAGCATCACCACCGTCCACGACAACAACAACGCGGCGCGACCGCAGTACGTCATCGACACCGATGGCGGCCTGGTGTTCAAGGTGCGTGGCTGGGACAGCAGCAGCACCACGGCCATCGGCGACTTGTCCAGCATGGTCTACAAGGGCGTGGAGTACGCCGACCCCGCCCGCGGCACGCAGCTCAACTCCGGGGCCGACTGGCTCTACAACGGCGTAAGCGCCGTGGGCCTGAAGGTGGAGGCCGTCAGCGCCAACGGCACCGTGACGCCGGCTTCCAGCAGCAATGGCGGCGTGGTCAACGCGAGCGACTACATCCGCGTCACCCTCACCAGCACCAGCACCAAGGGTGGCGTGCTGACGCACTACTACCTGGTGAAGAAGGGCGAGTCCAACATCCACATGGGCACGCACTTCACCGAAGAGCCGGACGTACACGGCCTGGTGCGCTTCATCGCCCGCATCCCCATCGCCAGGCTGCCCAACGGCGGCCCGGCCAACGCGGCCGGTGGCCTGCGCACCTACAACGGCGAGAGCTTCTGGGCCGAGGACCTGCGCGGCACCAGCGGCGCCATCGAGGCCAGCGACGTGTTCGGCTTCCCGGCCACCGATGCGCGATACGGCCAGTCCCGCTCCAAGCACTACGCCAACCGCCGGCTGAAGGACTGGGAGTTCGTCGGCGGCTCCGGCCCTGGCGTGGGCATCTGGTTCTGGCGCGACAACAACGAAGGCGGCTCCGGCGGCCCCTTCTACCGCAGCCTGCTGCAGCAGATCACCGACACGACCAACGAGCTGACCTACATCGTCAACTACGGCGAGGCCCAGACGGAAGCCTTCCGCATGGGTGTACTGAACACCTACACGATGATCTTCAACGACGGCACGGCCCCCACGGCCCGCCCCGACACCAGCTGGTACGGCAACGTGGGCCTGGTGGGCTACGTGCCTCCGGTGAGCCGAGGCTCGGTCAGCGGCGCCGGCCTCACGGGCCGCATCGCCGGCCTGCCCTACACGGTGGGCTTCGCCAACGCGCAGGCACAGTACTGGGCCGACGCCGACCCCGTCGACGGCCACTTCACGGCCACGGGCATGCTGCCCGGCGTCTACACGATGACGGTCTACAAGGGCGAGCTGGCCGTGCAGACCGGCTGGGTGACGGTGACCGCCAATGCCACGTACGCGCTGAACCCGGTGGCCATCACGGCCGACCCCGAGGCCACGCCGGCGCTGTGGCGCATCGGCCACTGGGACGGCACGCCGCAGGAGTTCATCAACGGCGACAAGCTGACCTTCATGCACCCGTCCGACGTGCGCATGGCGTCGTGGAATATCAGTCCCTTCGTCATCGGCCAATCCAATGCCGCAACGCAATGGCCCGCCTATCAATGGAAGGATGTCAACAACGGCCTGCAGGTGCGCTTCACGCTCAAGCGCGGCCAGAACACCGCGCCGCTGCGGCTGCGCCTCGGCACCACGGCCGACTTCGCCGGCGCCCGCCCACAGGTCACGGTCAACAGCTGGACGTCGGCCATTCCCGCCGCACCGCCCAAGGTGTCGCGCAACCTGACCGTGGGCACCTACCGCGGCTTCAACCGCACCTACAGCTTCGACATCCCCGCCGCGCAGCTGGTCGTCGGCACCAACGTGCTGACCATCAACACCGTCAGCGGCACCGCCGGTGCCGCCTTCCTGAGCCCGGCGCTGTCCTTCGATGCCATCGATCTGATTGCCGCGCAATGAACGCTCTTCCCATGAAAACCATCGCCCTCCTCGCCTCTGCCTTGCTGGCAGCCCACGTCAGCGCTGCCGTCGTGCAGACCACTGGCGCCGGCAGCGCCACGCCGAGCGCAGCGCACCTGACCTCCGCTGCCGACTTCGAGGCCAACATCAACCTGGACAGTCCCTGGTCAGAAGGCGGCCTGCTGTTCAGCCACACGGGCTTTGCCAACGACAACGGCGGCTGCGGCTATGCCGGTGGCAACTGCGTGGACCTGGGCGCCGGGGAGACCTACAGCCAATCCTTCGCGGGCAACTACTTCGCCACCGCAGGCATGAACGCCTATCTGTCCATCCGCAGCACTGCACGCGACCTCAACGGCATCGAGTTCGCCGTCGATTCGGGCTACGCCAGCATCTACCTGATGTGGCAGACCTGGCTGGACGGCGTGCAGACCGGCACCGGTCGCGTGTCCCTGGGCGCGGCGGGCATTGGCGGCGTACTCGGGCTGAGTGACGCCGTCGGCTTTGACGAAGTGCGGGTCTATGCCTTCGACAGCGCGACCGACACGAGCGGCTACAGCGTGCCGGCCATCGACAGCGTGCGTGCCTTCACCATCCCCGAGCCTGGCTCCCTGGCGCTGACCTGCCTGGGCCTGGCCGCGCTTCGTCGCCGCCGCAGCAGCTGATCGAACGAGCCCAACGTCAAAGGGCCGGCCTCGCGAGAGGCCGGCCCTTTTCTCAACATGGGTTGATCAGGTTGTGCCGGCCTCGGTACGCCAGGCCTCGCGGTAAGCACGCCATCCCGGCAGGTTCAATGCGGCCACCGGCGCGGCTGCCGCCTCGGGCGCGCTGCCCCAGGCGTCCAGCAGCCAGGCGCCGCAGGTCGTGCCACTGCTGTCGTCCGACACGGTCACGTCGCGGCCTTCGGCCAGGCCGGCCAGCAGCGGGCCGAACCAGCGGTTGGCCGTGAATGCGCCTTCGACGACGACACGGCCGGTGGTGCCCAGGGCGGCCAGGCAATGGTCGGCCATCAGCACGACGTAGAGCGTGGCCAGCGCGGCCTGTTCGGCGGGCGTCTGGGGTGCTGGGCCGGTGACACGGCCGGGCTGGCCCGCGAACGGCCCGCCGGTTTCGGCAAAGCAGGGCAAGGCCAGGGTGCGCTGTGCAATGAGTCGCTGCAGTTCGTCCAGACCGAAACTGGCCGGTTGCGCACCGGCAATGGCACCGAATTCGCGCCCACCCATGAAACGGATACAGGGCACTGCGTCGCCAAAGACATCGCAGTTGGCCAGCATGTCGTGGGCCTCGACGAGAGGCCTGGTTGCCGAGCCCAGGGCCGCCGCGATGACCCAGGTGCCGGTGGACAGCACCGTGCAGGGGCCGCTCTGCTGCAGGGTCAGCAGATGGCGCAGCAGCGAGGCATTGCTGTCGTGGATGCCGCAGACGATCTCGCAGTCGCCGGGCAGGCCGGTGTCCGCGGCCAGCTCGGGCCGCAGCTTGCCCAAGCGCGACCAGGCATCGCGGCGCGGCGGGAACAGCTTCTCCCAGCCCAGGCGCTCGACCAGGCTGGACCAGCGGCCCACCCGGGGACGCCACAGGTCGGTATGGCAACCCAAGGAAGTGACCTCGCTCGCAGCCACCCCGCACAGCCGCCAGGCCCAGTACTGCGGGTACATCAGCACATGTCGCGTGCGAGCGAACTCCTCGGGAAAGCGCGCCTGCAGCCAGTCCAGCTGGCGGCCGAGGTTGAGGCCGGCCGGCAGCCGCGGCGAACCGCTCTCGTCGAACGGCGGCCGCAGCGTGTCATAGCGAGCGGCATCGACGGCGTCGCCCGGCACATGCTCATAGTCAGGCACCGGCAGCACCAGGCCGGCGCCATCGATCAACGCCGCCGTCGCGCCGTGGGTGACGGGCACGATGGCGCGGATGCGCGCCAGCGTGGAAAGCTCGCGCAGTTGGCCCAGCATCCAGCCCCACAGCCTCTCGGTGTCGTGGTGCGGATAGGGCTCGTCTCGCCGCACGGTATTGGGCGTGCGCGCTTCGGCCAGCGTCTTGCCAGCCGCGTCGATGAGGGTCAGCTTGGCGTTGGTCTTGCCGATGTCGAGGACGACGGTGCCTGAAACGAGATCGCCGGCCCCAGGGCTCAAGACACCAGCCCCGCATGCCGGTGGTAGGAGCCCGACTCCAGCACGGCCGCATAGTCATGCGAGCTCAGCGCCGAAGCCTCCACCACGCGAGGGTCCACGGCTTCAGGCTCCACGGTGATGACGCGCACGCCGTAGTGCTCCAGCAGTTGCACGGCACTGTCGGACGCGCCGGTGTCGGTAATGACGGTGGACACGCGGTTCAAGCCGCACAGCACCAGGCCCGCCTTGCGCTGGAACTTGGAGCTGTCCACCAGCACGATCAGCTCCTCCGCCTGGCTGATGAGGCGCTTCTCCGCCTGGATCAGCAGCGGGTCGGCCTCCATCAGGCCCAGGATGGACAGCCCGTAGACGCCCATGAACATCTTGGCCGCGTAGTGGTGCTGGGCCACGTCGTTCTCGAACGGGCTGAGGATGACGTTCTGCTCGCGGTAAACCTTGCCGCCGGGCAGGATGATCTCGTTGTCGCTGGTGACGAGCAGGCGCTCGGCCATCAGGAAGGAGTTGGTAAGAATCTTCAGCTGCTTCTCGACGAGAAACTCCGCCATCATGAAGGTGGTGGTACCGCCATTGATGATGATGGTTTCGCCGTTATTGCACATCGAGGTGGCATAACGCGCGATGGCGCGCTTGGCGGCGGTATGTTGCTGGGCATTGTTTTGAAAAGTCTCGCTGGACAGCGTGTATGACTTTTTCTTCTGCTCCAACCTTTGCGCGCCGCCTCGAGTGCGGGTCAACTGGTTTTTTGCGGCCAGCCAGGAAATATCCCGCCGCACCGTCGCGGCCGAGGCCGACAACCAGTCCATCAATTGCTGAACGCTGGCGTGCTCGCGTTCGTCCAGCAGTTTGAGCAGACGCTTGTGACGCTTGTGATTGATCATGTGGATCACCTTTATCGGGCGCCCCGGAGAATCGGTGGCGACCGTTGTCTCGTATTTATGGCACCCAGCCTCTGAAGGGCAGGCGTCGCTTGGCTTGGCGGCCCGGCTGAGGCCGGCTCCTTGATCGCAGCCGGTGAGCGTAGGCGCCGGCAGCAACAGCCCAATCCACTCACGCTCAGAAGCAATCAAAGCCTGGGTGAAACGCTGTTCCAAGTGCAGATTACGTCAGCTGCGTGACAAGGTCAATCAGCAAACGCTCACGGCCATGAGCGTTTCGTGAGCGGAGGTGCCGCGGCCGATGCATTCGCTCATCCTTTTGATTTCCTGCACCGGCGCCGACCATGGCGCGCTGTTTCGGCCCACACTGCGCTCCGCTAATCCCGCGAATGGCGGGCTCCGGGTCGCAGGCTGCGCTCACGGAGATGAATGACGGACTGAATACAGGCAAGCTGATGACTGCAAATTCCCAAACTCCCGCCAAATTCTCAGATACGGCTCCCATCGTCTCCAAGTGGGACGATGCCGTGGCAGCCAAGTTGAGCGAACCCGAACTGCTGCTCTACCGCTCCAATCTGTTGGGCTCCGATTTGCGCGTGACGAATTTCGGCGGCGGCAATACCTCGGCCAAGGTTCTGATGCGCGACCACCTGACCGGCGCGGATGTCGAGGTACTGTGGGTCAAGGGCTCGGGCGGCGATTTGGGGTCCATCAAGCTGGATGGTTTCTCCACGCTCTATATGGACAAGCTGCAGGCGCTTAAGCAACGTTATCGCGGCCTGGAACATGAAGACGAGATGGTGGATTACCTGCCGCACTGCACCTTCAATCTGAATCCGCGAGCGGCGAGTATCGATACGCCTTTGCACGCCTATATCCCGAAGGCGCATGTCGACCACATGCACCCTGACGCCATCATCGCCATCGCCGCCTGTGCCGACAGCCGCCGCCTGACCGAAGTGATCTTCGGCGGCCAGCTGGGCTGGCTGCCCTGGCAGCGCCCCGGCTACGACCTGGGCCTCAAGCTCGAAGCCCTGGCCACGTCGCAGCCGAACCTGAAGGGCATCATCCTGGAAGGCCACGGCCTGTTCACCTGGGGCGACACGGCCAAGAGCTGCTACGAGATCACGCTGGAGATGATCCGCCTGGCCGAGCAGTGGCTGGCCGAGAACATCAAGCAGCCGGTGTTCGGCGGCGTCAAGACCATCACCCTGCCCGCCGAAGAGCGCGCAGCCCTCGCCGCCAAGCTGATGCCCGCGCTGCGCGGCCGCATCAGCGCCAGCGAACGCAAGCTGGGCGACTTCAACGACAGCGCCGCGGTGCTGGAGTTCGTCGGCAGCAAGGACCTGGCCGCGCTGGCCGCCCTGGGCACGTCCTGCCCCGACCACTTCCTGCGCACCAAGATCCGCCCGCTGGTGCTGGACTTCGACCCGGCCAGGCCTGACGTCGACGCGCTGCTGGCCGGCCTGGACAAGGCGCTGGACGACTACCGCGCCGACTACGTGGCCTATTACGAGCGCTGCAAGCGCGCCAACAGCCCGGCCGTGCGCGATGCCAACCCCATCATCTACCTGATCCCCGGCGTGGGCATGTTGTCCTTCGCCAAGGACAAGGCCACCGCCCGCATCGCCGGCGAGTTCTACATCAACGCCATCAACGTGATGCGCGGTGCGAACGGCGTCGACAAATACGTCGGCCTGCCCGAGCAGGAAGCCTTTGATATCGAGTACTGGCTGCTTGAAGAAGCCAAGCTGCAGCGCATGCCCAAGCCCAAGAGCCTGGCCGGCCGCGTGGCCCTGGTGACCGGCGGCGCCGGCGGCATCGGCCAGGCGGTGGCACGCCAGCTGCTGCAGGAAGGCGCCTGCGTGATGCTGACCGACATCGACGCCGAGGCGCTGGAAGAAGCCCGCCAGAACCTGCTGAAGGCTGGCGGCAAGGACAACGTGGCCGCCGTGCGCGGTGACATCACGTCCGAGTCCGAAGTGGAAGCGCTGCTGTCAGCCACGGCGCTGCGCTTTGGCGGCCTGGACATCCTCGTTTCCAACGCCGGCATCGCCTCTGCCGCGCCGCTGGAAGACACCACGCTGGAGATCTGGAACCGCAACCAGAACATCCTCGTCACCGGCTACTTCCTGGTCAGCCGCGGTGCCTTCCGCCTGATGAAGCAGCAGAAGATCGGCGGCAGCATGGTGTTCGTGGCCAGCAAGAACGGCCTCGTCGCGTCCGCCGGCGCCTCGGCCTATTGCACGGCCAAGGCGGCCGAGATCCACCTGGCCCGCTGCGTGGCGCTGGAAGGCGCGCCCATCGGCGTGCGCGTCAACGTCGTCAACCCCGACGCCGTCATCCGCGGCTCGCGCATCTGGGACGGCAAGTGGAAGGAAGAGCGCGCCGCGTCCAACAAGATCGAGACCGACAACATCGAAGAGTTCTACCGCCAGCGCAGCATGCTCAAGCTCAGCGTGCTGCCCGAGGACATCGCAGAGGCGGTGTACTTCATGGCCAGCGACAAGTCGGGCAAGAGCACGGGTAACGTCCTCAACGTTGACGCGGGCAACGCCGCCGCATTTACTCGTTAACACGGCGGCCAGGAGACAACCATGACAACCAACATCATCGACACGGCCCAGGTCGAGCAGCACAACGCCAGCCAGCGCACCACGCTGCAGGCCGACTACGACGCGCTGGGCGGCATGCTGTCCCGCCGCGGCGTCGACATCGAGGCTTTGACCGCCACCGCCCAGACCTTCGCTGTCGCCTTGCCCAGCTGGGGCGTGGGCACCGGTGGCACGCGCTTCGCGCGCTTCCCCGGCAAGGGCGAGCCGCGTGACGTGACCGAGAAGCTGGAGGACTGCGCCGTCATCCACCAGCTGACGCGCGCCACGCCCACCGTGTCGCTGCACTTCCCCTGGGACAGGCCGAGCGACCCCAAGGCCCTGCGCCAGCAGGCCGACAGCCTGGGCCTGAGCTTTGACGCCGTCAACTCCAACACCTTCCAGGACCAGCCCGGCCAGGCCCACAGCTACAAGTACGGCAGCCTGACTGCACAAAGCCAGGCCGCCCGCGAGCAGGCCGTGGCGCACAACATCGACTGCATCGAGCTGGGCAAGACGCTGGGCTCCAAGGGCCTGACAGTGTGGGTCGGCGACGGCGCCAACTTCCCCGGCCAGCACAACCTGCGCGGCTCGCTGGAGCGCTACCTGGACAGCGCCAAGGGCATCTACGCCGCGCTGCCGGACGACTGGCTGATGTACATCGAGCACAAGCTGTTCGAGCCAGCGTTCTACTGCACCGTCATCGCCGACTGGGGCACCAGCTTCGCCGCCGCGCAAACGCTGGGCGACAAGGCCAAGTGCCTGGTGGACTTGGGCCACCACGCGCCCAACACCAACATCGAGATGATCGTGGCGCGCCTGGCGCAGTTCGGCAAGCTGGGCGGCTTCCACTTCAACGACAGCAAGTACGGCGACGACGACCTGGACTCGGGTTCCATCGACCCCTTCCAACTCTTCCTCGTCTTCAACGAACTGGCCGACGCCACGCTGCGTGACGCCAGCTTCAGGCCCGCCTACATGCTGGACCAGTCGCACAACGTCACCGACCCCATCGAAAGCCTGATGAGCAGCGCCGTCGAAGTGCAGCGCGCCTTCGTGCAGGCCGCGCTGGTGGACCGCAAGGCGCTGGCGAACTTCCAGGAAGCCAACGACGCACTGCAATCCGCCCAGGCGCTGAAGAAGGCCTTCCGCACCGACGTCAGCCCCATCCTCGCCATGGCCCGCCTGCGTGCCGGCGGCGCGATCGACCCGGTCGCGGCTTACCGCGCAAGCGGCTACCGCGAGAAGGCTGCGGTCAAGCGCCCGCCCAAGGCGGGTGCTTCGGGCAGCGGCATCGTCTGAGGTGGATGCCGAGGCCTTTGGCGCGCGCGGTGACGGCCTCACGCTCGACACGCGGGCGCTGCAGGCCGCCATTGATGCCGCGGCGCTGCAGCGCACGACGCTGCGAATCCCGCCCGGCACCTACCTGACGGGTTCGCTCTTCCTGAAAAGCGGCATGACGCTGCGGCTGGATCGCGGCGCCACGCTGCTGGGCTCGCGCAACCTGGCCGACTACCCACTGCTGGCCACTCGCGTTTCAGGCATCGAGATGCGCTGGCCGGCAGCGCTGGTCAACATCTACGGCGAGCATGACGTCGGCCTCGTCGGCGAAGGCTGCATCGACGGCAATGGCCAGGTCTTCTGGGACAGCTACTGGGCCTTGCGCGCGCTCTACGAGCCGCGCGGCCTGCGCTGGGCGTCGGACTACGACGCGCAGCGCCCCCGCTTGATCCAGGTCTTCGAGTCCGCCCGCATCCACATTGGCGACGGCCTGCTGCTGCGTCGCTCCGGCTTCTGGACGCTGCACCTCTGCTACTCGGAGGACGTGACCGTCGACGCCATCACCATTCGCAACAACGACGGTGACGCGCGCGGCCCATCGACCGACGGCATCGACATCGACTCCTCGCGCCGCGTGCAGATCCGCCGCGCCGACATCGCCGTCAACGATGACGCCCTGGTGCTGAAAGCCGGCCGCGACGCCGACGGCCTGCGCGTCGCGCGGCCCTGCGAAGACATCAGCATCAGCGACTGCATCGTCCGCGAGGGTGCCGCGGGCTTGACCTTCGGCAGCGAGACCTCGGGCGGTTTTCGGCGCATCACGGCGCGGCGCATCGAGGTCCACGCGCCGGTGCCCGTGGGCCTGCTGTTCAAGTCCGCACCCAGCCGTGGGGGTTTCATCGAGGGCGTGACGATCAGCGACCTCGTTCTGCACGACGTGCCCACCGCCGTGCGCGTGACGATGAACTGGAACCCCGCCTTCAGCTGCGCCGACATCCCTGCCGCCGAACGTGCCGGCGCACCCGCTCACTGGCTCAACCTCGCCACGCCGGTGCCCGCTGAACGGGGTCGCGTCCGGGTGGACGGTGTGCGCATCGAGCGCCTCAAGGCGCGCGGCGCGGCAGTCGCCTTCGAGGTCGACGCCTATGCCGAGACGCCGCTGCGGGGCTTCCACTTCACGGGGCTGGACATCGAGGCGCAACGCGGCGGCCATGTGCTGGACGCCGTGGACTGGCGCTTTGCGGACAGTCGCATGTCGCTGGGCGAGCCCATCGCCGTCGGAGCGGGTATCGAACTCACCGGCCTGAGCAGCGCCTGCTGGAGACATGATCCCGCCCTGCGCCGCCGCGACGTGTCGGCCCTGCCGATGGCGGAGCAGGACGTTCAATAAGAAGGAGACAAGCGATGAGCGACGAGACCCTGGCTTTCAAGATGCAGCTCAAGCCCGGCGTCGTGCCGGAGTACAAGCGCCGCCACGACGAGCTCTGGCCCGATCTGGCCGCGGCCCTGCGCGAGGCCGGGATCCACGACTACTGGATCTTTCTCGACGAAGCCACGCTGTCCCTCTTCGCCGTGCTCAAGCGCAAGCCAGGCACCGCCTTCGACGCCCTGCCCCAGCAGCCCGTCATGCGCCGCTGGTGGGACTACATGGCCGACCTGATGGAGGTCGAGGCCGACAGCAAGCCGCGCCAGTGGCCATTGCAGCCCCTCTTCCACTTCAATTGAAGGCGGGTCGTCATGCGCACCTGGATCACCCTCGCCCTGGCCTGGGCCCTCGCCCTACCGACGCTCGCCGCCGACTCGCTGCGCCCATCCCTGCTGCTGACGGCCCGCGCCGCCGACCAGGATCTGTCGGGCCGCTGGACCTATTCCAAGGACCTCTACCGCACGGGCTTCACCGACATCAACGGCTGGCCCGCCAAGCCGCGCATGCAGCGCTTTCGTGACGTTGACGTGGCCGCGGCCGAGGCCAAGGGCGGCGCGGGCTTCTTCGAATACGACCTCGACCGCGCGCCGGCGATGGAGATCCCCGGCGCCTGGAACTCGGCGGTTCCCGAGTTGCGCTACTTCGACGGGCTGATGTGGTTCCAGCGCCGCTTCGATGCGCCCACCAAACCGGGCCGGCGCAGCTTCCTGCGCTTCGAGGCCGTCAACTACCGAACTACCATCTTCCTGAACGGCCAGGAAGTCGGCAAGCATGAAGGCGGCTTCACACCCTTTGTCGTCGAGGTCACGCAGGCCCTGCGCGAGACCGGCAACCGCCTCGTCGTCGGCGTCGATTCCAAGCATGACGCCCAGACCATTCCGGCCGAGATCACCGACTGGGATCTGTACGGCGGCATCACGCGGCCGGTCAAGCTGTTCCAGACGCCCGCCACCTTCATCGACGACGCCACGCTGCGCCTGACCGAGGCCGGCCGCATCGTCGGCAGCCTGCAGCTCAACGGCCCGCAGCCGGCCAATCAGGCCGTGAGCCTGCGCATCGCCGCGTTGAACCTCACGCTGGCGACCCGCACCGACGCGAACGGCGAAGCCCGCTTCGACACTGCCGCGCCAGCGGGGCTCAAGCGCTGGTCGCCCGAGTCGCCGACGCTTTACGACGTCGAGTTCGAGGCCGGCGGTGACCACGTGCGCGACCGCATGGGCTTTCGGACCATCGCCGTGCGCGGCAGCGACATCCTTTTGAACGGCCAGCCCATCACGCTGCGCGGCATCTCCATCCATGAGGAAGAGATCGGCCCCAACCCGGCGCGCCGCATCGACGAGGCCGCCGCGCGCCGCCTGCTCGGCGAGGTGAAGAACGGCCTGCATGGCAACTATGTGCGCCTGTCCCACTACCCGCACAACGAGACCATGCTGCGCGTGGCCGACGAACTGGGCCTGCTGGTCTGGAGCGAGATCCCCGTCTACTGGAGCATCGACTGGGACACGCCCGCCGTGCTCGACAAGGGCCGCCGCATGCAGGCCGAGACCATCTACCGCGACCGCAACCGCGCCGCCCTCATCCTGTGGAGCGTCGGCAACGAGACGCCGGTGGCCGAGAACCGCACGCGCTTTCACACCGCCCTGGCCGAAACCGTGCGCGCTCTGGACGCCAGCCGCCTTGTCAGCGCGGCCCTTCTCGTCGAGCGAAAAGGTGACACCATCCATATCGCCGACCCGCTGCTGTCGCAACTCGACGTCATCGCCGTCAACACCTATGCCGGCTGGTATGGCGACGACACGCTGGACACCGTGCGCCGCCTGCGCTGGGACGTGCCCAAGGACAAGCCCCTGCTGTTCTCGGAGTTTGGCGCCGACGCCTTCGCGGGCTTTCGTGACCCGGCCCTGAGACCGAAGTTCTCCGAGGACTATCAGGCCGACTACTACCGCGCCACGCTGGCCATGGCGGCGAACGTGCCGACGCTGCGCGGCCTGTCGCCCTGGGTGCTGAAGGACTTCCGCTCGCCGCGCCGCGAGCACCCGGTCTACCAGAACGGCTGGAACCGCAAGGGCCTGATCTCCGAGACCGGGCAACGCAAGCTGGCGTTCGACGTGCTGGCCGAGCATTACAAGGCGCAGGCGAAATGAAGCGATGGCTGGCCGCCCTCGCCCTCGCCTTGGCAGCGGCGGCACTGTCGGCCCAATCCGCCCGCGAAACCTACAACTTCAACCCCGGCTGGCGCCTGCATGTCGGCGACGCGCCGGGCGCCGAAAGCACGACATTCGACGACGCCAGCTGGAAGCCCGTCACCCTGCCCCGCGCCTGGAATGAAGACGACGCCTTCGCCAAGGACATCGTCGACCACAGCACCGGCATCGCCTGGTACCGCAAGCGCTTCACGCTGCCCGCCGACGTCGCCACCCGCAAGGTCTTCATCGAGTTCGAAGGCGCCCGCCAGGCCGCCGAGGTCTGGGTCAACGGCCAGCGCATCGGCCTGCATGAGAACGGCGTCACCGCCTTCGGCTTCGACCTGAGCCAGGCCGTGAAACCCGGCAACAACCTCATCGCAGTGCGCACCGACAACCGCTGGGACTACCGCGAGCAGGCGACCAACCAGCGCTATCAGTGGGCTGACCGCAACTTCAACGCCAACTACGGTGGCCTGCCCAAGAACCTGCGGCTGCACCTCACCGACAGGCTCTACCAGACGCTGCCACTGCTCTCCAACCTCGGCACGACCGGCGTCTACATCTATGCCAAGGATTTCGACCAGAAGGCCGGCCGCGCGACCATCACGGCCGAAGCCCAGGTGCGCAACGAGCACGGCCGGCCGCGCCGCTTTGGTTATGAGGTGACGCTGCGCGAGCCGGGCGGCCGCGTCATCGCGACGTTCAGGGCGCCCACCCAAACCATTCCCGCCGGCGCCACCGCCACCGTCAGCGCCAAGGCGCTCGTGACCGGCCTGCAGTTCTGGAGCTGGGGCCACGGCGCCCTCTACGACGTGGAGACGACGCTTAGCACCGATGGCAAGCCCGTTGACCGTGTCGTCACGCGCACGGGCTTTCGCCAGACCGAGTTCACGCAAGGCATGGTCAGGCTCAACGGCCGTGTCATCCAGCTCAAGGGCTATGCCCAGCGCACGAGCAACGAGTGGCCGGCCATCGGCCTGTCGGTACCACCCTGGCTCAGCGACTACAGCAACGGCCAGATGCTGGCCAGCAATGCCAACTTCGTGCGCTGGATGCACACCGCGCCGTGGAAGCAGGACGTCGAATCGCTGGACCGCGTAGGCCTGATGCAGGCCATGCCCGCGGGCGACTCCGAGGCCGACGTGACCGGCCGGCGCTGGGAGCAGCGCATGGAGGCCATGCGCGACGCCATCGTCTACTTCCGCAACAGCCCCAGCATCCTCATGTACGAGTCGGGCAACCGCGGCGTCAGCGCCGAGCACATGCGCGAGATGGCCGCGCTGCGCGACCGCTTCGACCCGCACGGCGGCCGCGCTTCAGGCAGCCGCGAGATGCTGTCCCAAGCCCTGCAGGACGTGGCCGAGTACGGCGGCGAGATGCTCTACGTCAACAAGAGCGCGCGGCGGCCGATGTGGGCCATGGAGTACTCGCGCGACGAGGGCGCCCGCAAGTTCTGGGACGAGCTCTCGCCGCCCTTCCACCGCGACGGCGACGGGCCCGAGCACAAGGGCCAGAGCGCTGCGGCCTACAACCGCAACCAGGATTCCCACGCACTGGAAGACGTGCGCCGCTGGGTGGACTTCTGGCGCGAGCGCCCGGGCACCGGCACGCGCGTGTCGTCGGGCGGCGTCAACATCATCTTCAGCGACAGCAACAGCCACCACCGCGGCGCTGAGAACTACCGCCGCAGCGGCGAGGTGGATGCGATGCGCATTCCGAAGGAGGGCTTCTTCACTCACCAGGTGATGTGGGACGGCTGGGTGGATGTGGAGAAGCCGCGCGTCCATCTGTTGGGCCATTGGAACTACGCGCCGGGCACGGTCAAGACGGTCACCGTCATCTCCAGCGCGCAGCGCGTGCAGCTGACGCTGAACGGCAAGGTCATCGGCACGGCCGAGGCCGCCGAACCCTTTGTCTTCCGCTTCGACAGCGTGCGCTTCGAACCCGGCGAACTGCGTGCCGTGGGCTTGGACAAGGACGGCAACACCGTCTGCGAGGACGTGCGCGTCACCGCCGGCGCGCCCGCCGCGCTGAAGCTGGCGGCTCGGACGCACCCGCAAGGCCTGCAGGCCGATGGCGCCGACCTGGCGCTGGTGCAGGTCGAAGTGGTGGACGCTGCCGGCAGACGCAACCCCATCGCGCTGGACACGGTGAGGTTCACGCTGGACGGCCCAGCCGAATGGCGCGGCGGCATTGCGCAGGGGCCGGGCAACTTCGTGCTGGCGCGCGAGCTGCCGGTGGAAGGCGGCGTCAACCGCGTGCTGGTGCGCAGCACGACCGACGCGGGCGTCATCCGGCTGCGCGCCGAGGCGCCCGGCCTGGCTCCGGCCACGCTGGAACTGCGTTCGCAGCCCGTGCCTGTCATCGGCGGCTTGAGCACCCGCTTCCCTGCGGACGGCCTGGCGCCGCAATCCACACGGGGAACAACGCCGGCCACACCTTCCTTCACGGCAAGCCGCCTGGCCGTTGCCATCGCGTCTGTCGAGGCCGACAGCGGCATGCCGGCCCAGGCCATTGACGATGACGAATCAACCGCTTGGATCAGCGAAGCCGGCAAGGGCACCATCCGCTTCAAGCTGGCCGAGCCGGCCACGCTGAACGAGATCACGCTCAAGCTCGGCGGCTGGCGCGAGCGGCGCTACCCGCTGCGCGTCAGTGTCGACGGCACTGAGGTCTGGCGCGGCCTGACCGAGCGCAGCCTGGGCTATGTGACGCTGCCGCTCAAGCCCCAGCGCGGCCAGACGGTCGGCATCGAGCTGGCCGGTGAGGCCGAAGGCGGCACGGAAACGGCGAACACCGAAGTCGCCAACCAGAAAATCGTCGACACCGGCGCCAGCCGCCTCGGCCGCGGCGTGCTGTCCATCGTCGAGGCCGAGTTCTACCGCCTGCCCTGAACCATGTCTGCTGCAAACCTCACCCGCCGCCAGCTGCTGACCACTGCACTGCTCGCCACGGCCCTGCCCGCCGGCGCCCAGCCCACATCCTGGCCCAACCCGTTGGTCCCCCAGCGCGCCGACCCGCAGATCCTGCGCCGCGGCGATTGGGTCTACCTGATGGCCACGGTGCCCGAATACGACCGGCTGGAGCTGCGCCGCGCGCGCAGCATCGCTGGCCTCGCCACTGCCGATCCGAAAGTGATCTGGCGCCGGCACGAGCAAGGCCCGATGAGCCACCACGTCTGGGCGCCCGAGCTGCACTTCATCGACAACCGCTGGTTCATCTACTTCAGCGCCGGTGAAGCGAAGGAGCCGTGGAAGATCCGCCTGTGGGTGCTCGAGAACGCGTCGCCCGACCCCATGCAGGGCGACTGGACCGAGCGCGGGCAGATCAGGACGCAGTGGGAGACGTTCACGCTGGACGCGACCGTCTTCGAGCATCGCGGCCGGCGCTACATGGCCTGGGCCCAGACCGACCCGGCGAAGAAGAACCACAGCACCGACATCTTCATCTCAAGCATGAAGAGCCCGACCGAACTGCAAGGCCCGCAGGTGCGGCTGAGCCAGCCCGACTACGCCTGGGAGAAGGTGCGCCACTTCGTCAACGAGGCGCCGGCTGCGCTCATCCACGGCGGCCGCGTCTTCATGACCTACTCGGCCGCCGGCACCGGCGCCGAGTACTGCCTGGGCCTGCTGTGGGCCGACGAGAACGCCGACCTGTTGGACGCGAAGAACTGGCGCAAGTCGCCCGGCCCGGTGTTCACCAGCAGCCCGGAGAACGGCATTTACGGCCCCGGCCACAACAGCTTCGTCACCGAGCCGGATGGCAGCGTGCTGAACGTCTTCCATGCCCGCAACTACCGCGACATCGTCGGCGACCCGCTGAAGGACACCGGTCGCGCCACCCGCGTACAGCCGCTGGCGTTCACGGCCGACGGCATGCCGGACTTCGGCCTGCCGCTGCCCGAGAAACGATGAACCTCATTGCTCTGTCAGCCGGCGCGCCGAATGTCTTTGACGGCGAATCGCCCGACCGCATCTGCCGCCGCCCGACGCGGGCCGAGCTGCACGCCTATCCGTCGCCCTCACCGGCGCGCGGCCGTGCCCTCGTCTATGCCGGCGGCGGCTACCTGCAGCTGATGCACGACAAGGAAGGTGTCGAGATCGCGCAATGGCTGAACACGCTGGGGCTGGACGCCCATGTGCTGGTGCATCGCCTGCCCGGTCAGGACGGCCAGCCCTTCGACATCGCGCTGCAGGACGGTCTGCTCGCGCTGGATCACCTCGCCACGCTGCCGCCGCTGCCGCTGCTGCACGTGGGCCTCTCCTCCGGCGGCCATCTGGCCGGCGTCATGGCCTGCCAGCGGGAATCGGCGGGCGCCGTCATCGCCTACGCGCCTCTCAATGCCAACCACCGTGATCACAAGTTTCCTGCCGGAAAACCCGACTTTCCGCCGCCCGAGAAGCAGGCCTTCTACGACGCCTGGCCCATCGGCATTGCCAGCCAGCCCCACGGCCTGCCGCGCTGCCCGGTGTTCCTGGCCTATGCGCTGCACGACCCCGTCGTGCCCGTCGCCCATGCACTCAACCTGATCGCCGCGGCCCAGCAACACCGGCTCGACGTCGAGGCCCATGTCTTCCCGCAGGCCGAACACGGCTTCGCGCTGCGGGAACTGGCCGGCACGCAGGATCAATGGCCAGCGCTGGCAGCCCGCTGGATGGGCGAGAAACTGGGCAACCCAAACTTCGCCTAACCTTGCGCGCTTGTCGGGGCAATAAAGCAAGCATGCTGCAAGAGATCAATACCTGGGCTGACTACCGTTCCAAGCTGCGCGAGTTCGACGCCGTGCTCGAACATGGCAAGGCGGTTTCCGCGGCCCTGACCGGCCAGCCCCTCTCGGCTGTGCATGTCAGCTATGGCGAACAGATCTTCGCCAAGCTGCTGTCCCACGGCATCGCCTTGCGCCGGCTGGCGCCTGACCCCACCCAGCAGCCGCCTCTCGATCTGTGGGATCTGCCGTCCATGAGCGCCCTGGCGCGCTGCGTCATCGAGGCCCATGACGCCTTTGAGTACATCGCGGGTCATCAAGTGCCGGACTCGGAACGCAGCTTCCGCATCCGGCTCTGGGAACTGCATGACGCCACGCGCCGCCTGAAGATCCTGGGCGGCATCGCTTCGACGGACCCGGCCATCACCGGCATCCTGGCCGACGCGGCGCGGCTCCAGCTGGCGCTGGAAGCGCACGAATACATGGCTTCGCTGCCGGCTGTGCCACAAGCGGAATTGCGCCTGCGACTGCGGCGCAGCGACCCGCCGGACTTTCATCTGAGCCGCCGCCAGCGCTGTGCCATGAGTGGCGTCGACGCCGATTGGCACAAGTCGGTCACGATGCAACTCGCGCAGCACGCGCTCACGCTGCCGTTCTCCGTCCACCAGTTGCACCAGTTCCAGGCGGGTACGCCCCAGGCGCTCCGCCTACTGGCCATGCCGCTGCTCTTCGCCCTGCCCTTCCTGGTTCGCGCCATCCAGGCCATGGACCTGCTGACGCCCGGGCGAGTCCCCAAGCCGCCAAGCCGCACGGCTCGCACCATGACGGTGTGGCGCACCCTGGCCGAGCGAGGCACAAGAGACACCGGACGAGCCGCTGGCTAAAGGTACTGCTGCTCTGGATGACCCGTCTGCAGCGGCGGCAGCGAGCGGGCCATCAATCCCGCAGTACCGCCTGCAGGCGTTCGGCCAACTGGGCACGCTTGGCGTCCGAGCCGGCATTCGCCAGCGCACGCCGGGCCGCGGCCTTGGCCTCGTCGGCGCGGCCGACGGCCAGCAGCGCCTCGGCCTGCGCGGTGTTCAGCAGCCAGTCATCGGGCAGGGCGGCCAGCGACGGCGCCAGCACCTTCAGCGCCCGCCCGGTCTCCGCCAGGCGCAGCAGCCGGTCCGCCAAAAAGTAGCGCGCCACCTTCACGCTGGGCTGCGAGTCCCCCTGCCCCAGCGCCAGTTCTGCCGCCAGCGCCAGTTCGGATTGGGCGACGGCATCGGCCAGACGGCCGGCACCGTCCATCACGGCCGCCAGCTGGCCGTGCAGGTCGGCGACACCCGCCTGCCCGCCGGCTGCGGCGATGGCTCGGACAAAGCAGGCCTCGGCCGCGTCGAGGCGCCCGGCCTCCCAATGCGCGCGGGCCTGCCGCGCCAGCGCGTTAATCGATTCATCAGTGTTCATCGCTCCCCCTCAGCGCTTCGCGGCGCGCTGCGGGAAGTCGCCCACGCCTTGCTCCGTGCGCTCCACCTTGCGGATCGTGCCGTCGTCATTGAAGTGCAGGTACTCCGCCGCCACGTGCCGCTGCTTCTTTGCACAGACCGCACCGGAGACGTCCAGCCAGCGGTGATAGAACAGCAGCCACTGGCCTTTGTACTGGACGATGGAGTGGTGGTTGTTGCCGCCCTCGGCGTCCATGATGACGCCGCGGTAGGTCCACGGGCCTTTGGGCGAGGTGCCCGTGTAGTAGGTCAGGATGCGGTTGTGCTCGGGCATGGTGAAGTAGTACAGGCCGTTGCGCTTGAACACCCACGGGCCTTCCATCGGCGGCTCGTAGCCGCCCATGTCCATCTTCTGCAGTTCGCCCTTGATGCTGCGCATGTCGTCAGCCATCTCCGCCACCAGGTAGTTGACGCCTGATGTGCGGCTGTAGAGGTAGGCGCGGCCGTCGTCGTCGACGAACAGCACCGGGTCATTGGCGTAGGGCTTGCGCCACAACGGCGCGCCGATCATGTCCTTGAAGGGGCCGGCGGGTGAGTCGCTCTCGGCGATGCCGATGCCCATCCACTTGGTGCTGTTCTTCGGGTTCTGGCGGTCCTTGACGCCGGTGCCGGCGGGGAAGACGAGGTAGTACTTGCCGTTCTTGTAGGCCGCGTCGGGCGCCCAGGCGTAGTCGTCAGCCCACTTCAGGTCCTTGACCGACAGCACCGCGCCGTGGTTCGTCCAGTTGACGAGGTCGGTGGACGAGAAGGCGGTCCAGTCCTTCATGTGGAAGTCGGCCTGGCATTCCTCGTCGTGCGAGGTGTAGAGCCACAGGCGGCCGTCGGGCCAGACATGGCCGGAGGGGTCGGCGGTGCGCAGGTCCTTGCCGAGGGCCAGCGGGTTCTGGGCTTGGCAGGCCGAGGCGGCGAGCAGGGCGGCAAGGGCGAGCGAAGCAAGTTTCACGAGGTCACCTCAGAAGCGGTTACCGGCACGTTGCGACGAGCACGCGGCGGAGCACCTTGCCGAGCGAGGCACCCTGCTCGTCGAAGGCCTCCATCAGAACCTGGCCGCCGAACTTGTCCGTCTTGCCGATGAGGTCGAACGTCCTGAGCCGCCGCACGTCGGCGGGCGAGAACGGCAGGTTGACGAAGTCACGCGTCTTCGGGGATTCGCGAAGACCCTGCAGGTGCACCAGCGAGCGTTCGGCGGCATTGAACTGCGCGAACTCCTTGCCATGGGGATCGGCAGCGAGGTTCAAGCCGGGGCGGACGACTTCGTCCACGGGCGAGGTGGCCGCGTTCGTCGTGCTGCCGTTGACCACCGCATCAAATCGTCCGTCCGGTCTCGCCTTGATCTCGACGGCAAACCGCCCCTGGCCGAACGCCGAGAAATCTGCGACGCAAGTCGTCTGCGCATGAGCGGCGCCTGCGAGGGCCAGCAGACAAGGGATCAGCGTGACTGGGATGCGTGCTCTCATGGGGAGGGTGGGGTCAACAAGGTTGGGAATTCTGACTCGCGGTCAGGAGCGGCAGGCACCGGGCAGCAGTTCGGCACCATCGAACATCAGGTCGCGCTGGCCGGCCGCCAGTTGCAGCCGCAGCGTTCCGGCGGCGCGCTCTGGCAGGCTCAGGGATGCGCTCAGTCGATTGGCCAGCACGCCCTGACCCCAGGCGGCGTCCTGCACGCCGCGCGGCCAGCGCAATGGGTGGGTCTGGCCGTCGACGACCACATCAGCCTGCCAGGGCTCGCCTGCGGTCAACGGGTAGGTGGGGAGCACGTAGACGCGCAGGCAGCTGGCGCCGGCGGGTGCCTGGGCTTGCAGCGCCAAGGTCGAGCCGGGCTGCTGTGCGGCGAGCACGCCGTCGCCGCGACCGAGGCCGGGGATGAGGCGCCAGCCCTGCGAGGCGGTCACACGCAGCGCGGGTGGCGCTGCAGCGGCCGTGGCCACGGGTGCGAGGTCGGCAGCGGCTTTCGCGATGTCGCTCAGCGCATCGGCCGTGCTGCCACCCAATCCGGCGGCCGGTAGCAACGGCGCCTGCTGGCGGTAGCTGGTCCAAAGGCCATCGGCCGGTTCCTCGGCCAGGATGCCGGCCCAGCGGCCGCCGTTGCAGCGCGCGGTCAAGGCCTTGAGGCGCTGATCGGCGCGCACGGCCTGGGCGGCGAAGCGGCGGGCACCAGCGGGATCGCGCTCCATCGTCGCCGCGTAGCGCTCCAACGCGAAGAAGCGCTCGTTGGCCAGGGCCGAAGCGCGCAGCGGGTATTCGACCAGTTGGAAGAAACCGTCGCGCTGCGCGGCGGCGATCCGAGGGCGCACGGCGTCCAGGCGGGCAAGCAGCTGGGCGAAGCGATCCAGGCGCTCGTCGATGACGGCCGGCGCCAGGCCACTGCGCTTCACGCGTTCACCGGGCAGGTGATATTGCAGATGCTCGGGGCGGCGCTCGAAGTTGAGGCGGTAGTAGCCGTCCCAAATCGCGGCGATCTCGGCGGCGATGCCAGCAACGCCGAAGAGCCGCTGCGCCAGCTCACGAAGGTAGGCCTGCTGGCCCTGCGCCCGCACGGCGGCCGGGTTCCAGGCCAGGTCGAACCAGTGGCTGAGGTTGACCTCGTGCGGCTTGATGTCGCCGGCGTTGGCGATCCACAGCCGCTGCGCGCCGGCATCGAAGGCGCGGCCCATTTCTTCGGCGACGAGTGCGGGCGGCGTGGTGGACAGCCACAGATAGGACAGCGGCGCGCCGAGATAACTCAGGTGGTAGTACACGCCCGAGCCGCCTGAGCGCTTGGTCTGCTCCGCGTCGGGGAACTGGCGGAGGTAACCGAAGTTGTCGTCGGGCCAGACCAGCGTCACGTCGTCGGGCAGGGCCAGCCCGGGCAGCAAAGGCAGCACTTCCTTGTAGGGCACGAAGACCTGGGGCAGCGTCACCGGGTCGCCTACGCGCTTTGCCAGCAGCTCTCGTTGGTCGGCCAGCAAGCGGTTCAGCAGCGCCTGCTTCTCGGCCACCGTGCCGCCGCCCTGCATGCCAGAGTCGTGGATGCCGCGCATGCCCAGCGTGTAGAGGTTGTCGAAGCGGCCATTCGTCTTCAGCCGCTCGGCCCAGTAGTCGCGCACCTGTTCGGGATGGGTTGCGTAGTTGTACTGCTCGGCCGGCGCCTTCCACTCGGCGACGTTGTTGCGCAGCATCGGCTCCGCGTGGGATGAGCCCATGACGATGCCATAGCGCTGCGCGAGCTCGGCATTGCGCGGATCGGCGTTGAAGGCGCCCGAGACTTGGTGCATGGCCGGCCACAGCGTGTTGGCCTTCAGGCGCAGCAGCAGGCGGAAGACCTGCTCGTAGGTGCGCGGGCCAATCGTGCGGGCCTCGGGCTCGAAGGTGCGAGAGGCCCAGGGGAAGAGGCCCCAGTCCTCGTCGTTGATGAAGAGGCCGCGGTATTTCACGGCGGGACCGTCGTGCAGTGGCTCAGTCAGGCTGACATGCAATGGCCCGCGCTTGAGCGGCGCGACGTCCGCCCACCAATGCCAGGGCGACACGCCCAGCGCCTGGCTCAGCGTGTAGACGCCGTAGGCGGTGCCGCGGCGGTCGGCGCCGGCGATGACGAGTGCCTGCTTCACGCCGGGCGCGGGGTCGCGCAGCAGCGCAATCTGGAAACATTCCCAGCAACTCTTGAGCTTGCTGAGGTCGAGGCCGGCGGCGTCAATCTGCGCATGCCGGCCGGCCGTGCCGACCCAGATCTGCACGGCGCCCTTGTTGCCAGTCCGCAAGCCGAGGCGCTTGAAGTCTTCCGCCAGGTCTTGCGCAACGAATGCTTCCAGCGGATCAGCGTTCGCGCTGCCAACGATGACGGCGCCATCCAGCGGCAGGCTGGTAGGCGTGGCATGAGTCGAGACGTCCAGCGCCGCATGGACAGTTCCCGCAAAGAACAGGACACAGCCACAGAGCCACAGAGGCACAGAGAAAGTGCGTCTGCCTCCGTGCCTCTGTGCCTCGGTGGCTGTGTTCATGAATGGCCTTTCACCGCGCCTTGAATGCGGAACGCAGGTCCGGCGGTGGCGCGTTGCGGTCCACGGTCAGCCAGCCGTCCTGCAGCTTCATCTCCGCGACCTGGATGACGGTGCGCTGGTGCCAGCGGTCGTCGGCCTTCGCTTCAGGCTCGCCGCTCTGGTGCGTGAAGTAGAAGAGGTAAGCCCGGCCGTCGACAACGGTGACGCCCGGGTGCTGACCCTTGGCGCGGTCGGTGGGGTGCTCGCCGATGCCGGCCAGCAGTCGCGTGGGCTGCTCCTGCCAGTGCTCGGCGTCGTCGGAGCGCAGCACCAGCAGCCCCTTCCACAGGTCGGCAACCAGCCACCATTTGCCGGCGAACTGGAACACCGTCGGCCCTTCACCGGGCAGCGGGCTGACCGGGCCGCGCACGGTCCACGTCTTCATGTCGGGGCTGTCAGCCACCGTGAGCTTGCTGCCGGCCTGCTCGTCCTTGAACCACATGCGCCAGCCGCCCTGCGGCGCGCGGATGACGGATGCGTCGATGACCTTGGGCGAGCCCAGCTCCGCCTTGCCGGCGCAGGTCCAGTTGCGCAGGTCCGTGCTGGTGAGGTGCTCGATGCGCCGCTCGCCCGTCCAGCTCTTGTGCACGCCGGGCACGATGGTGAGCCACAGGTGGTACACGTCGTCGAAGTCCTGGATCTCGGGCGCCCACAGCGTGGCGCCGGTGCACTCGGCAGGGAACTTCGCCTCGCCCGACGCGCGCCAGCGGTTGCCGTCGTCCGTCGTCGCGATGCCGATGGGCGTGGCGTGCACCCAGGTCACGTCCTTGGGGTCGTCCAGCCGCAGCGTCGCGCGGCGGTTGGTGTAGAACATCTCCCAGCGCTTCAGGCCGCGGTTGAAGACGAGCGACACGTCGGCCGCGCCGTCCAGCACCGGGTCGCGGTAGAGCGGCCGCGGCGCAGGTTCCATGCTGACGCAGCCGGCCAGCGCAACAAGCAACAGCGCGACCAGCCTCATGGCGTGGTGATGGGCAGGTAGCGCGGCGGCTTCATCCCGTGGCCGAGGTGGAAGCTGGTGTGCGGCGGCTGGTTGTAGCCGGCGTTCTGCGCGGCCACCTGCACGCGGTATTGCGGGTCGTGCATCAGCGTGACGAGGCGGTGCTCAGTCGGCACGGCCGTCGAGAAGACCAGCAGGGCCGTGCTGTCCTCGTTGCGCCAGACGACTTCCTCGCGCCAGTCGCCGAACAAGTCGGCCGACAACACCGGGTTGCCCTTGGTGCCGTTGTTGGACGCCGCACCAAACTTCTTGCCGTTCAGCACGTTCTCGAACTTGACGCTGGCAGGGTTCCACTTGTCGATGGCGACGTGGTCCAGCGACTCGCGCAGCAGGTCGCCATCCCACCAGACGGCGAAGTTGTAGCGGTTGGGGTGCTGCTCGCTGATGAGCTTGCCGCCCGCGCTCATCAGGCCGCCGACGGAGCCCCAGCATTCGGCGCCGGGATAGGCTGGGTCGATGTCGAAGCAGACGCCGCGGCCGACGTCGGTGTTCTTGCCGGACATGCTCCACAGCAGCTTGCCCGTGGCCGCGTCGTGCATCTCCAGGCCGTGCTCGCCGTAGCAGCGCGGAGTCTCGTGAACCATGAAAACTTGCTGGCCCTCGCGCGCCGGGTCGAAGGCGCTGACGTGCAGCGCGTCGCCGTGGCACAGGCTGGTGCTGTAAAGCAGCTTGCCGGTGCCAGAGATGGTGGCAGCGCCGTAGATGATGTCATCCAGGCCGTCGCCGTTGACGTCGGCCACCGAGAACCAATGCGCGCCCTGGCCCGCAGCGGGCTTGCTCGCAGCATCCGCGTCGCTGTCGAACACCCACCGCTGGGTCAGCTTGCCATCGCGCCAGTCCCAGGCGGCCAGCACGGCGCGGGTGTAGTAGCCGCGCGAAAACACCGCGCTGGGGCGCTGGCCATCCAGGTAGGCCACGCCGGCCAGGAAGCGGTCGACGCGATTGCCGTAGGCATCGCCCCAGGCGGCCACGTCACCGCGTGGCGGTGTGTAGTCCGCAGTGGCCATGGCAGCGCCGGTCAAGCCGTTGAACACGGTCAGGAACTCGGGGCCGGCCAGCACATAGCCCGCCTCGTTGCGGTAATCGGCCTTGGCGTCGCCAATCACCTTGCCCGCACCATCCACCGCGCCATCGGCCGTCTTCATCATGAGCTCGGCCTTGCCGTCACCATCGAAGTCGTAGGCGAGGAAGCTGGTGTAGTGGGCGCCGGCACGGATGTTCTGACCGAGGTCGATGCGCCACAGCCGCGTGCCGTCGAGCTTGTAGGCGTCCAGCAGCGTGTGGCCGGTATGGCCCTTGTGCGAGTTGTCGTGGGCGTTGGTGGGCTGCCACTTCACGATCAGCTCGTATTGGCCATCGCCATCCAGGTCGGCCGCCGCGCCGTCGTTGGCCTCGTAGCGGTAGGCCACGCCGTCGGGCGTCACGCCGCCTTCGGGCTTTTGCAGCGGCACACGCAGATAGGGCTGGCTCCACGGCGCGGTGGCGGTGGACGCGGGCTGCTCCTGGCCGCCCACAACGGCGCGCACGGTGTAGAGGCTGTCGCTGCGGCCTTGCGCGTCCACCAGGTTGGTCAGCGCCTGCGGCTCGTGGTTGATGCGCTTGCCATCGCGGTAGACATTGAAACGCACCCCGGCTGGCTCCGTGCCCAACAGGCGCCAGCTGACGAACACGCCGGACGAAGTCGTCAACGCAACGACGCCGCGATCAAGCCTCTCCATCTGCCTGGGCTGGGCTTGCGCAACGCTGGCCAACAACAGGCAGCAGACGAGGAGATGGCGCAGAAGACTCATGGTGGCGGTCAAAAAAAGCGGCCCCAGCGGAGGCGGGGGCCGGTGCGCGATCAGCGCAACACAGAGGCCATGCCGGCCCGGGAGTCCAATTCAGGTCAGAGCTTGTAGCCCAGTGTGACGTAGTAGCGGCGGCCCGACCAGGCCAGCTCGTTGGGCCGGCCCAGGTCGCCGGCATAGGTCAGCTCGGCCTGGTTGGTCAGGTTCTTGGCTTCCAGAGCCAGCGTGAAGTTCTTCGTCGCCTTCCACTGGATCTTGGCGTCCAGGTAGCCGGTCTTGTCGCTGAAGTTGGGATTGCCCGACACGTCGTTGCCGCCGGTGTAGTACTTGTCGCGATAAGCGTAGGCCAGGCGCGCGTTGAAGTTGCCGTCGTCGTACCACAGGCCCAGGTTGTAGGAATTCTTCGACATGCCTGGGTAAGGCAGAACCGAGTTGTCCAGCGGGCTGATGAGTTCGTTGCCCTTGGCGTAGCTGAACGCCATGCGCGTGTAGTTGGCATCCACGCCGAAGTTGCCCAGCCAGCCCGGCAGGAAGGACAAGGCCGTGCGGCCCGCCAGCTCGATGCCCTGCGTCTTGGCACCCTCGCCGTTGACGGCCTGGGTCACGTCGAACAGCCGACCGTCGCCGTAGAAGTTCACGCTCGGCCGGTAGACGCCGGTACGCACATAGGTGCCGATCTCGGTGCGGAAGGTGGCCAGGCTGACCTGCGTGTCGCGGCTGGGGTAGTACTCCACGCTCAGGTCGTACTTGGTGGCGCGGTAGGGCTTGAGTTCCGGGTTGCCGGCCGTGCAGTCGTCGGTGCCGTCACCGCCGCGCGCCGGGTCGCCGCTGCCGGTCGTGCAGGTGACGTTGGGCGCCAGCAGATTGATCGCCGGACGGGCCATCACCTTGGCCGCACCACCGCGGACCAGCAGCTTGCCGTTGATCAGCTGCAACGTGGCGTTCAGGCTGGGCAGCACGTCGCTGTAGCTGTTGCTGATGGACACCACCTTGTTCGTGTTCACGAGCGGCGAGCAGGTCGACACCGTGGCCGGGTTGCAGGTACGGTCCGTCTGCAGGCCGGTCGAGGTCACGTCGGTGCGGGTGTAGCGCACACCGACATTGCCATCCAGCGGCAGGCCGAGGATCTCGGTGCCCCAGTCCAGCCGCACGTAACCCGCCTTGACCTTCTCGGTGATGTCGAAGGCCGGGATCTGCGGGTAGGTCTTGCCGTCGTTGCCAGGCGTCGAGTACAGGTATTTGTGGCTGAAGTCGCTGGTGTCGAAGATGCCCGAGGCCACCGTGGCGGCATAGTTCGGCGCCGTCCAGTTGGCGGGTACGCCGGAGACGTCGCCATAGCCGCCCATGAAGGTGCCGGGCGACTTGGTGCGGATCGCGTTGACGATCTCCTGCATGCGCGCGCCGGTCACGTACGCCGTCTTGTAGCCGCTGTTGATGTAGGTCTGCGCGTCGTTGGGGCGTTGCGCCGTGCCGGTGTAGAGCGGGTCCCAGATGAAGGTCTGGTTGACGTTGGCCGTGCGGGCATTGATGTCCACCGCCTCGTCGGTGGCGGTCAGGCTGCCGTTGTTCTGCACCAGGTAGCCGCCACCGTTGTACTGGCGCGAACTGGACTCGCGCGCCTGGCCGCCGAACCACAGGCTCTGGAAGAGGTTGTGGTCGAAGTTGTACTGGAAGTCCAGCTTGCCCTGGCGCTCGGCGTTCTTCGTGGCCGACGGCCGGTACTGCAGCTGCGCCTGCACATAGGACGACGCGTTGTCCGGGCTGTAGGCCGTCGGGAACGTGAACTGCGGCAGGTGGCTGCCGTCGAGCTTGACGACCAGGCCCGGCGCGTTCTGCGTCAGCACGATGTTGTTGCTCTCGCTCTTGTAGTCCGACTTGGAGTCGCCCAGCAGCCCTTCGACGCGCCAGCTGTTGTTCTTGAACTTGAAGCCGGCGGTGGTGTACTTGGACTCGATGTCCAGCGCGAAGTCGCGCGCCGACGTGCTGAACGCGCCCTGGCCGCCCTGGCCCGCCACGTTCAGGCAGTTGCCCACGGTGAACTGCGTGACGTGGTGGTTCTCCACCACCATGCCGGCCGGCGTGGTGGTGGTGGGCGCCGCGACGCAGGTGCCGGCAGTCTGCACCGTGGCGTCGGCGCGGTAGACCGGCGCATTGCCCGGCGAAGCCAGCCGCGTCACCGCCGAGAAGTCGGTGCCGTAGTTCATGTCGTTGAGCCGCTGGGCCTGCGTGTTGGCCTGGTAGCTCACGTAGGCGTCCAGCTCCCTGGTGAACTGGTATTGCGCCGTCACCTCGGCGGAGCTGCGCTTGTGGTCGCGGGTCCAGATGCCGTAGCGCGAGATGCGCGGCGAGTAGTCGAACCACTGGCTGCGGCAAGGCGCCTGGTCAGCGGCAGCCAGGCTGCTGCAGCCGGCCGACGTGGTGACAGCCGCCGCATTGGCGTTCAGGCTGGTGATGGTCTTGTCGGCCGAGAAGTCCCAGTCGCGCAGGAAGGCCCAGGAGGTGTTGCGGGAGAAGTCACCGCGCGTGTAGATCTTGTCGTAGACCAGGTTGGCCATGAGGCCGAGCTTGCCGTCCAGGAATTTGTCGGCCAGCAGCAGCGTGCCGCGCGGCTGCATGCCGCCGCGCAGACTGCCCTGCTCGGCCGCCAACGTACCAGCGATGGTGCGCTTGGTGAAGTCGAGCGGCTTGCGCGTCGTGATGCGCACGGTGCCGCCGATGCCGCCTTCGGTCAGGTCGGCCGTGGAGCCCTTGATGACGTCGATGGAGGAAATCAGCTCCGACGCCAGCTCGCGCAACTCGGCCCCGCGGCCCGCGCCGCCGTTGGTACCGAGCACCGACATGCCGTTGATCTCGACGCGGTTCAGGTCGGGCTCGACACCGCGGATGGACACCTGCGAGCCTTCGCCGAACTGGCGCGACAGCTGCACGCCGGTGATGCGCGACAACGCCTCGCCGACGTTCTTGTCCGGGAACTGGTCGATGTCTTCCGCCACGATGCTGTCGCTGACGGTGGAGGCGTTGCGCTTGCGGTCGATGGCGCTCTGGATGGAGCGGCGGATGCCGGTGACGGTGACCGTGTCGAGCTGCTGGGCCTTGGCCTTGTCGGCCGCCGCAGGTGCCGAAGCGGCATCTGCCGGCGCGGCGGGCTGCTGGGCGTGCGCCTGGCCGGCCAGGGCCGCCGAGATAGCCAGGGCCAGCGGCGTCCAACGCGAAACCGGCGAACCACCGTGAATCTTCTTCAGCATTTTGTCTGTCTCCGAAAATATCAACCGGGGAGAGCTCGAAAAGGCTCTCTTTATTGCCCCGAAGACAGTCTAGGGGCCGGTTTTGCGCTGTGTTCACACGCCGGCAAAGAATCACGACCGTGATTGCTTTGACTCCGCAAAAACCCTTGAAAGGCGCAGATTCTCTCAAATTCCTGATTAACCCGGCCCAGCGGCTGAGCGCGCAACGGCCCAATGGCCAGTGATGCGGCCATGCGCCAGCCGCGTGCCGGCAATTTGAGCGTTAGGCAATATGGCGCCTGATTTTCAATATCAACAAACCCGCCCGCGGCGGTTTCATTCGAACGAATCGAATATCAATATTTGAATATTGGCGTCGAACCGTCAGCGTACAAGCTCACGGCTTGCGCTCAAGCCAAGCCTGGGGTACCGGCACGATGCAGATATTCATCTCGCGTCCGTCGGCGGCGAGCATGGCGGACTGGATCTGGATCTTCTTGCCGTCCGGGCTGAAGGTCGGGTGCGGGTGGTCGCGCGCCGTGGTCTTGTGGCCGGTGGTCAGCAGGATCATTTCGCGCGTCTTGCGGTCGATCAGGTAGAGGCTGCGGCTGAAGTCGTCGCCAACCGCAAAGCGCCCGTCTGACGAGCCGTGGACATGCCACAGGCCGCTGCCCGAGGGTGTCTGGCCCGCAATCGTCATCTCCCGCGTGCGCAGGTTGACGATGGCCAGGCCCGTCGGCTTCTCGCGCGTGCCGGCATCGCCCCAGGCGGCGTCCTGACCGGGGTTGGCGCCGCCCACGTCGGTGGCGGCCGGCCGGTTCGGATCAACGACGCCGGGAATAGCGCGGTGGCCCATGATGGCCAGCGCCACCTCGTCCTTGCCGATGAAGGCCTCGTGCGTGACCCATTCATACGGTGCTTCGGGATAGAGCGGCCGCAGGCCGGTGCCGTCGCCCTTGACCGTCCAGGTCCGCTGCGGTGACTTGCCGCCCGTCTCCCAGCTGAACACCAGCTCGCCCGGGTTCCAGCTGTTGCTCTGGATGTGGCCGATCTGGAAGGGCACCGAGACGACGTGGCGGATCTCGCCCGTCTGCACATTGATCTTGCCGATGGCATGCGGCCCGGCACCCATGCCGCGCGGGCCGAAAGGTGGCTCGATCTTGGTACCAGCGGGCAGCCGCGCGCCGGCGTAGGCCTTGCCCTGGATGCGGAAGTAGAACCACTGACCGTCCGCGTCGAGCGCGTTGTCGCCCACGGCTTCCAGTTCGGGCGGCAGCGTGCCGATGACGCGCTGGTAGCTGCTGGCCGGCTTGATCATGCCGGCGCGGCTGTCGGCGAAGACGCGGTCCAGGTCCACCTCGATGGCCTGCATGGCCCTGGGGGCGCCCTTCCTGTCGGGCCGCAGGAAATAGAGCTTGTTGCCGCCCGACTGCGCAAGGTTGAGCATGCCGTCATAGCCGCCTTCGGTCACCTGCACCATCTCGCCACTGGCCTCGTTGACGGCGATGGCCTCGCCCTTCACGCGCGCCGAGCGGAACACCAGCCACTGGCCGTCGGCCGTCCACTGCGGATGGCTAGGGTAGATCTTCGAGTCGCCGCGCGGCAGCGTGGTCAGGAAGGTCAGCGGCGTGCCGGTGACGGGGTCAGGAACGACGCGCTTCTCGGACGGGAAGCGCTGGCCGATCTGTGCCCAGGTGGACGCCGTGGCCAACAGCAGGCACAGCAGCAGGGAGGTCTTGCGAAGCGACATGATGGGTGCCCGGTAGAAGTGGCGCGACTCTAGGACTCGCTCTGTTGCGCGATGTTGCTGGGCCTCAATCGCTCAAGAACTTGCGCCGTCCTGGCCCGGCCTGCTCCTAGCATGCGCGCCATGATCCGCACGCTCATCGCCTTGCTCTCACTGTTCGCCTTGCCCCTGACACAGGCCCAGACCTTCACCGCCAGCACCGACCCCGCCCGCGCCCAGGTCAAGCTGCCCGAGCCAGCCAAGCCCGAACTGCCGTCGCTGATCCTCATCGGCGACTCGACGGTGCGCAATGGCCAGGACGACGGCCAGGGCAAGGGAGCCGAAGGTCAGTGGGGCTGGGGCAACCCGATCGCCGCCTACTTCGACACGAACAAGATCAACGTCGTCAACCGCGCCGTGGGCGGCCTCTCCAGCCGCACCTACCGCAGCAGCGGCCATTGGGACCGCACCAAGCCCTTCATCAAGCGAGGCGACTGGGTCGTCATGCAGTTCGGCCACAACGACGCCAGCCCCGTCAACGACAACAGCCGCGCCCGCGGCGTGTTGCGCGGCACGGGGTCGGAGAAGGAAGACATCGACAACCAGCTGACTGGCAAGCCGGAGACGGTCTACACCTACGGCGCCTACCTGCGTGGCTACATCGCCGAGATCCGCGCGGCCGGCGCCACACCCGTCGTCTGCTCGCCCGTGATCCGCAAGCGCTGGGAGGCTGATGGTGTGAAGGTGACGCGCGCCGGCGGTAATTTCGCGGCTTGGGCCGCCGAGGTGGCCAGGCAGGAGAGCGTGGCCTTCATCGACCTCAACGAATGGGGCGCGTTGCGCTATGAGGCGCTCGGCAAGGCCACGGTCGAGAAGCTCTTCCCTGCCGACACGCCGCAGGAGACCGTACACACCAACTGGCTCGGCGCGGCGGTCAACGCGCAGCTCGTCATCGCCGGGCTGATCCAGAACAAGGTGCTGCCGGACGCCGTCTACACCCGCCGCTTCGCGCCCGACGGCTCGGACGACCGGCCCGTCGTCGACGCCCGCAAGGTCAAGGTCGAAGCACCTCGCGATCCCAAGCTGCCCAGCCTCGTGCTGATTGGCGACTCCACCGTGCGCAGCGGCGGCCAGAACGGCGCCTATGGCTGGGGTGAGCGACTCGCACCCTTCTTCGACACCCAGCGCATCAACATCGTCAACAACGCCATCGGCGGCCGCAGCAGCCGCACCTTCTTCACCGAAGGGCGCTGGGCCTCGGTGCTGGACCAGCTGAAAGCCGGCGACACGCTGCTGATCCAGTTCGGCCACAACGACGGCGCCCGCATCGGCGACCCGGCTGGCAAGAACCGCGGCTCGGTGCCCGGCATCGGCCCGGAGGCGGTCGAGGACACGCGGCCTGACGGCAGCAAGGAGATGGTGCAGAGCTTCGGCTGGTACCTGGCCCGCTACATCAACGATGCGAAGGCCAAGGGAGCCCATGTCGTCGTGCTGTCGCCCATCCCGCACAAGGACCGCTGGCAGACGGGCCAGCCGCGCGACTTCGAGAGCTACACCGCCTGGGGCGAGCAGGTGGCGCGCGAGAACGGCGCCCAGTTCATCGACCTGACGATGCTGGTGACCGAGGCCTATCGCGTCATCGGTGCCGAGCGCGTCGACGCCTATTTCGCCGACGCCCGCACCCACACCAATGACGCCGGCGCCGTGTTCAACGCCACCCGGGTCGTCGAGGGCCTGAAGCGCCTGCCGGGCAAGCCGCTGCAAGCCTACCTGCGCGAGCCCACGCTGTGATCTTTCGCGACAGCTTGCCAGCCTCCAAAAACTTCGCTTAGAATAGCCGGCTCAGGCGCTTTAGCTCAGTTGGTTAGAGCGATGGAATCATAATCCACAGGTCCGGGGTTCGAGTCCCTGAAGCGCCACCAAAAATAGTCCAAGCGCGAAAGCACTTAGACACGAAAGCCACCCTAGCGGTGGCTTTTCTGCTTTCTAAGCTTCAGTGGCGGCCTATAGCGCTTCTTACGCGCTTCTTACCCCCAAGGCGCCTACGGAGCGCGCCTCTGCCCGCACGTACGGGACGGCCCCACTTCCCCGTACGTACGTCGTCGGGGCGGCGTATTGTGCTGATCAAGTTTTCTCGGACACAGCGATAGGTTGTTTGACTGCCGATTGCTGCTCGAAGGCATTGGGTGGCAGGTTGCCCAGTTTGAGTGCAGGCGCGTTGCCAGACGCGCTCGGTCTTGAGGCTCAGGAAGAAGCGCTCCATCACCGCGTTGTCCCAGCAGTTGCCCTTGCGGCTCATGTGCCGACCAGGCCGTAGCGAGCCAGAAGCCCCTGATGCAGCGCACTGGCGTACTGACTGCCCCGGTCCGAATGCACGATCAGCCCTGGCGCCGGGTGACGTTGCGCGATGGCCAGTTGCAACGCCGCGCAGACCAACTCGGCGTGCATGCTCGGTGCCATCGCCCACCCACGACTTTGCGCGCGTACAGGTCCAGCACTACCGCCAGGTACAGCCAGCCGCTGCGCGTGCGGATGTAGGTGATGTCGCTCACCCAGGCCTGGTTGGGGCCGCTGGGATCAAAGCGCCTCGCCAGCACGTTGTCGGAGACGGGCACGCATGGCCACTGTCGGTGGTGTGAATGAACTTACGCCTCCACAGCGCGCGCAGCCGGTGCTCGCGCATCAGCCGACGCACCCGGTGTCGCCCCAGCCGCAGGCCCTTGGCGCGCAGCGCCGCACACAGCCAGCGGCTGCCGTAAACCCGGCCGCTGGCGGCGAACTCTGCCTTGAGTTGCGTGCTGGCCAGGCGGGCTGCGGGCGCAGCCCGAGCGGCTGACGCCCAGCACACTACACAGGCGGCCCACAATGACGGCCTTCTTGCTCAACTGCTCGACGAGTCGGTGCCTCAGCGCAGTTCCCGGGCGAAGAAGGCCGATGCTTTTTTAGGATGTCGACGTCGCCTCGCAGCTGCTTGTTCTCGGCTTCAAGCTGACGGATGCGCTGCTGCTCTGCGGTGAGCGGCTTGCCGATGCCAGGCCGGCCGGTCGCCTCTTCATCGAGCTGGGCCTGATCTTGCCACCGCCTCATGGCGAGGCTCGCCCAGCTTCATGTCGCGGCAGACCTCGCTCACGCCCAGGCCATGCTCGCGAATCATCTGCACGACCTGCAGCTTGAATGCCGCGTCGAAGTACCTTCGTTGTCTCTTGCTCATGTCCCTCGTCCAGGTGAATTCCACCTATCGAGGCGTCCGTGGAAATTAGACCAGCACAGGTCGATGCGCAGCGGCTATGTAACTAATAACGCTCATGGAGAAACGCAGGCCGATCCGTCGTAATCTCCAGTCGATCGCCTTCACAGGGCTGCCTCGGGAAATCTTGGGACAGTCGCTGACGAAACGAATGAGTTGGGCTGAGTAGTGGAACACGATCCGGGAACAGGCGGGGTAATCAGTCAGTACGGCACCGCAGCTCCGACCGGTTCTGGACTTTGGGCGGTCGGTGACCGTGTTATCCAGCTGGCTTCGGCGGTAGGACTGCCTAAGGCATGGCGCTGCACTATGGCCGGAAATCCTGGCACTGGGTCGTCAGAGGGCAACCTTGGAAACGACGGATGGACGAATATGCCTGAGCACAATTCCGGTTAGGCGCATTCAGATGTCGTAGTGAATGATGTGGGGAGCATCAATACCACTGATCGCGGCGAGCAAAGAGCTAGTTAGTTGTAAGCCATGGCGGCAGCAATGTCGGTGTGCTAGAGGTGCTTCAATTCACCCGCGAGGCGTCTTTTGATAAGTGTGAGGCGAACTCTTGGCTGAAATCATGTCGATGTCAATATGCCAATGGTAATTCTTCGCTATGGCAGTTAGGAGAAGCTTGATGAATGACGGAAAATTTGAGCTATATATTTCTGGCAAAAGGCTCTACGGAGATGATTTGACGCCTCCGCAGATAATGGATTGGTTCAAAAGCGAGGAAGATGGGTATGCAAATCTTGGCGCAAAGGACAAATCGAACTATCGTTATGAGTATCATGCATTAAATAATGAGCTGTTCTACAAATTTCTCAGAGGGAAGAGATTCAAAGAAGCGCTCGGCATTGGTAGTGCCTACGGCGACGAATTGATTCCGATAGCTGACCGCTTGCAAAGCATAATGATTCTTGAGCCATCCGACGCGTTCGCTATGGACTCGACGATTGGCCAAACACCTACAACCTATGTAAAGCCGAACGTATCTGGGGATTTTCCCTTTGAGAGCAACCGTTTCGACTTAATTACGTGCTTCGGAGTAATGCACCACGTGCCCAATGTTTCGCACGTAATGAAGGAGATTTACCGATGCCTATCTGTCGGCGGCTCTTTCTGTATTCGAGAGCCAATTGTTTCAATGGGCGACTGGAGGAAGCCGAGGGCCGGCCTCACTGCTAACGAGCGGGGAATTCCAATCGACATATTTGATAAGATAATTGACGAGGCTGGTTTCAAGGTCGCGCGCCGGTCTTTTTATGATTTCCGGCCCATCCCAATAATTGCAACAAAAATTGGTGTTGATGCTTACAACAATTATTTCACTGTGAAACTCGACCAATTGGTATGCAACTTGTTGTCATGGCGGACGCCTTATCACCGAACGACGTTCGTGGAGAAACTGGCCCCCGCATCCGTCGCCTACCTTCTCGAAAAAGCGTGACGCTTGGCGGTTGAGGCTCAAGTGCCGCCGTCGTTGCAGACAGTGCAGCATGGCCCCGACGGCCAACGAAGGAGGTCCGCTCCTGCTTGGCGCGTGGGACCAGATCAATGCCTCAAGCATGGCCGCGGAACGGCTTGGTTCCTTCGCTAGAGGAGCTAACAGCCGAGATGCAAGCGCGCTGGCGGGGGTTTTCCTTCATGCCCGAAGTCGTTGAGTCGTTGGCTCAAGGTATTGGGGGTGGTGTTGGGGGGACATGTGTGAGTGCGCGCGCAGACGCCGCTCCATGCGACTGCTGTACTGATCTCGGACTATTCCACCGTCACCATCGACGCACTGGGCAACTTCACCGAGACCGGCTATCTGCCCGTCACCGGCTTCCAGCTCGGCGGCAACGCCCTCACACCCACCGGCCTGAACACCGACTACGGGCTGTATCTCGCCTTCACCGGTACCGGCACGACGACGACGAACGATCCGACCACGACGTTCAATTTCGGCAACTTCACGACCTTGACCTACACGCTGTACGGCTACAACGGCACAGCGACCTTCGGCTTCAGCGGCAACACGCCCACCGAAACAGCCAGCGGTGAAATGGCACTGGCCAGCGGCACCTTGATCTCGGGCAGCGTGCTGACGGTGCCGACTGGCGGCGGCACCTTCAGCCCCTCGGCCAACGCCATGCTGACGGTGGCGCTGAACCAGCCGACGTTCTTCTCACCCGATCCCTTCTATTCGGTCGCGCTGACGGCCTTCTCCAACACGCCGTCACAGGTCGAGCCGTTCGCGGGCGGCTTCCGCATTCGCCAGGGCGGCGGATCGCTGAACTTTGCGCCGGTGCCCGAGCCGAGCAGCACCGCCATGCTGTTGGGCGGTCTGGCTGCCGCAGGCTTCCTCGGCTACCGTCGCCAGCGCAAGCAGGGCTGACGCAAGGGACGCCGGGGCCGGCCCCGGCGTCAGTAGACCGGGCGGGGCCGCAGCAAGCGCTCAAACTCGCGGTGGATGGTGTGATAGCAGTCGCAGGTGCGCGTCTCTAGTCCGCTGCGATTCAGTACCGTGATATGGCCCCGTGCATAGCGGATATAGCCCCCCTGCTGCAGCCGAGCCGCGGCCAGCGTGACGCTCTCGCGCCGCACACCCAGCATGCCGGCCATGGACTCCTGGGTCATGGTCAGCTCATCGGACTGCTGGCGGTCCATCCGCAGCAGGATGAGGCGCGCGAGCTGCTGCTCCAGGCCATGATGCCGGCTGCATAAGGCGGTCTGCATGATCTCGGCGACCAGGGCCTGCGAATAGGCCAGCAGCAGCCGGCGTACCGTGGCGTGGCGCGCGAACTCCTCGGCCACGGCAGAGGCACGCAGGCGCAGCGCCTTGCCCGGCATGTGCACCACGGCGCGGCTGCGCGTGTAGTTGCCATCGATCAGCGGCAGACCCACGACACCTTCGCGGCCAACGGTCGCCACTTCGGCGCAGGCGCCCGCGCGATCCGGCACCGAGAGCGACGCCAGCGCGGTGATCGGAAAGTACACCCACTGGATGAAGGCAGACGCTTCGTGAAGCATCTGGCCGGGGCGCAGGTAGACCCATTCCGCTTGCGCCAGCCACCTCTGGCGGTGCTCCGGCAGCAACGCTGCCAACAGTCGGTTGTATCGCCAGTCGCCCGCGTACGCCGCTCCGCGCCGGATACCTTCCTCCACGTCGTCCTGCAGCCAGGCTCGGGCGTGAACTCCCGCGGTCGAGCTCTCATCGGCGGCATGGAGGGTGGGTAAATCTTTCATGTTCAAGCCGTGTATGCGCTCTGGGCGCGGTGGACAGGCGGCTGCCAACATTTCAATTGGCAAAGGCCGTTCCCGCCTCAGGCAGCGGCAAGGATTTCCTGCCCGTCTTTGCACCGAAGGGATGCCGACGCGGCCAGCTTGAAAAATTTGCCGAATCCTTTCCATGCCGGGGACTGCCGCGCATGAGCCGCCACCAAGCTCAACCGGTCCCGTCGCTACAATGGCGGGCGCTTGGCTCGTCATGCCGAGCCCGACGGCTCGGGACACTCCCGGGTCGTTTTCATTTCCACCGCAGCCACTGGACACATACCATGTACCGCTGTGCACTCCCGCTGGCGCTGGCCGTCAGCTGTCTGGCCGCCCAGGCCCAGACGCACCGCTTCTTCACGCCTCAGACCCTGCGTGGCGAACTCGTCGTCACCCAGCACCCTGACGTGCTGTTGAACGGCAAGTACGCGCGCCTCGCACCCGGCAGCCGCATCAAAGGCGACACCAATCTGCTGGTGCAGCCAGGCGCCATCACCGGCCAGAAGTTCATCGTGCACTACACGGTCGAGAACAGCGGCTTGATCATGGACGTCTGGCTGCTGAACCCGGCCGAGATCGCCAACAAACCCTGGCCGACGACGCCGGCCGAGTCGGCAACCTGGCAGTTCAACCCGGGCAACCAGACCTGGAGCAAGCCATGAGCGAGGTCGTGACAAAAAAGGTCTTCATCAAGACCTTCGGCTGCCAGATGAACGAGTACGACTCGGACAAGATGGCCGACGTGCTGGGCGCCGCCCAAGGCTACGAACCGACGACCGATGTCGAGCAGGCCGACCTCATCCTCTTCAACACCTGCTCGGTGCGTGAAAAAGCGCAGGAGAAGGTCTTCAGCGACCTCGGCCGCGTGAAGCACCTGAAGGCCAAGGGCGTCATGATCGGCGTCGGCGGCTGCGTCGCCTCGCAGGAAGGCGCGGCCATCATCGAGCGTGCACCCTACGTGGACATCGTGTTCGGCCCGCAGACCCTGCACCGCCTGCCCGCCATGCTGGATGCCCGCCGCGAACAGCGCCGCCCGCAGGTGGACATCTCCTTCCCCGAGATCGAGAAGTTCGACCACCTGCCGCCGGCCAAGGTCGAGGGTGCCTCGGCCTTCGTCTCCATCATGGAAGGCTGCTCCAAGTACTGCAGCTACTGCGTGGTGCCCTACACCCGCGGCGAGGAGGTCTCGCGCCCGTTTGACGACGTGCTGACCGAGATCGCCGGCCTGGCTGACCAGGGCGTCATGGAGATCAACCTGCTGGGGCAGAACGTCAACGCCTACCGCGGCAAGATGGGCGATACGCCTGAGTTCGCCGACCTGGCCCTGCTGCTGGAATACGCCGCCGAGATCCCCGGCATCCGCCGCCTGCGCTTCACGACCAGCCACCCTAACGAGTTCAGCCCCCGCCTCATCGAGGCCTACGGCAAGATCCCGCAACTCGTGAACCACCTGCACCTGCCCGTCCAGCATGGCAGCGACCGCATCCTGATGGCGATGAAGCGCGGCTACACGGCGCTGGAGTTCAAGAGCATCGTGCGCAAGCTGCGCGCCATCCGCCCGGACCTGCGCCTGGCCAGCGACTTCATCGTCGGCTTCCCCGGCGAGACGGACGAAGACCACGCCAAGCTGATGAAGCTGGTGCACGACGTCGGCTTCGACGCCTCGTTCAGCTTCATCTTCAGCCCCCGCCCCGGCACGCCGGCCGCGGCGCTGGAGGACACGACACCCTACGAGGTCAAGGTCAAGCGCCTGCAGGAGCTGCAAGCGGCCATCGAGGCGCATGCCATCACCATCTCGCAAGGCATGGTGGGCAAGGTCGAGAAGGTGCTTGTCACCGGCAATGCGCGCAAGGACGTCTCGGAGCTGATGGGCCGCACCGAGTGCAACCGCATCGTCAACTTCCCCGGCTCGCCGCGGCTGATGAACCAGCTGGTCGATGTGCGCATCACGACGGCCTTCGCGCATTCGCTGCGCGGCGAGGTCGTCACGACCGAGGACGTGCTCAGCGCTTGAAGCTCAGCAAATACCACTGCGGCAGGGCGACGCCAAGCACCAGCAAGGCGTAACCCGCCATGCGGCCATCGCGGCCCAGCAGGATCAATGTGGCGATGGTGGCCGCCGTGCCGCCCGCCGCTCCCCAGGCCCACAACCTTTGCCAGCCCAGAGGCTTCGCCACCCGCCGCCACAGGCCCTTGATCGCCAACGCCAGTAGCGCCGCCAGCCCCCAGGCTGGGGCAAAGAGATTCGCGATGTGCCAAAAGGCGTCAAGTGGGCTCATTCGGGCTTGACCGATGTCAGATGCGGAAAAGCCGCGAATCCTACAATTCACGCCCATGTCCGTCTTTGCTCTCGGCCTGAACCACAACACCGCCCCGCTCGATCTGCGCGGGCGGTTTGCATTCACGCTCGAGCAGCTCGCCCCTTCACTGACCGGCCTGCGCCAGAAGCTGTCCGGCACGCCCGAGGCGGCCATCCTGTCGACCTGCAACCGCACCGAGGTCTATGTGGCCGCACCGTCAGCCCTGGTGCAACCCGCCATCGCCTGGCTGGCCGATGCCGGCGGCGTGCAGGCCGGCGCCTTGCGCGAGCATGCCTATGTGATGCAGGGAAGCGATGCCGCTCGCCATGCTTTCCGCGTCGCGGCTGGCCTGGACTCCATGGTGCTGGGCGAGCCACAGATCCTGGGCCAGATGAAGCAGGCCGTGCGTGAAGCCGAGAACGCCGGCGCCCTGGGCACGACGCTGCACCAGCTCTTCCAGCGCAGCTTCTCGGTGGCCAAGGAGGTGCGCAGCTCCACCGAGATCGGCGCCCACTCCATCAGCATGGCCGCTGCTGCCGTGCGGCTGGCCGGCCAGCTCTTTGAGGACCTGGCCAAGACACGGGTCCTCTTCGTCGGCGCCGGCGAGATGATCGAGCTGACCGCGACTCACTTCGCGGCCAAGACGCCGCGCCAGATGGCCGTGGCCAATCGCACGCTGGAACGCGGCGAGAAGCTCGCCACCCATTTCGGCGCCGAGGCCATGCGCCTGGCCGACCTGCCTGAGCGCCTGCACGAGTTCGACATCGTCGTCTCCTGCACGGCCTCCAGCCTGCCGCTGATCGGCCTGGGCGCCGTCGAGCGGGCGCTGAAGAAACGCAAGCACCGCCCGATGTTCATGGTCGACCTGGCCGTGCCGCGCGACATCGAGCCCGAGGTCGCCCAGCTGGACGACGTCTATCTCTATACGGTCGACGAGCTCGCCGCCCAGGTGCAGACCGCCGGCGAGAAACGCCAGGCCGCCGTGGCCCAGGCCGAGGCCATCGTCGAGACCGGCGTGCAGAGCTTCATGCACTGGCTGGACCAGCGCCACACCGTGCCTCTGATCCAGGCTCTGCATGCCCAGGCCGACGACTGGCGGGCGCTGGAGATCGCCCGCGCCCGCAAGCTGCTGGCCAAGGGCGCGGACGTGGACGAGGTGCTGGATGCGCTGTCCAAGGGCATCACGCAGAAGCTGCTTCACGGCACGCTGGCCGAACTGCATGCCAGCGACGGCGAGCAACGCCTGCAGTTGGCCCAGACGGTGTCGCGCCTCTTCCTGCGCGGCAAGCAGTCTTAGCGGCGCTCTCAAGCCGCCGCTCGGTGCATCGCTTGCGCCGCCCCTGACTGCATTCCCGTTCCGTGCCCATGAAAGACTCCCTGCGCCAGCAGTTCGACCGCCTCGGCTTCCGCCTCGCCGAGCTCGACACCATCCTTGCCGACGGCAGCGTCGCCTCGGACATGAAGCGCTACCGCGCGCTGACCAAGGAGCAGGCCGAGGTGTCTGGCCTGGTCGAGCGCTACCGGCGCTATCTGCAACACGAGGCCGATCTCGCCGCGGCACGCGACATGCTGGCGGACACTGAGATGGCAGAGATGGCCCGCGAGGAAATTGCGTCCAACGAGACAGCACTGACGTCGCTCGACGCAGAGTTGCAACTCGCGCTGATCCCCAAGGATCCGGACGACGAGCGCAACGCCTTCCTCGAAATCCGCGCCGGCGCCGGTGGCGACGAGGCGGCCCTGTTCGCCGGCGACCTGGCGCGCATGTATCTGCGCTTCGCCGAAGGCCAGGGCTGGCGCACCGAAATCCTGTCCGAGAACATCTCCGACCTCGGCGGCTACAAGGAACTGGTCGTGCGCGTCGAGGGCGATGCCGTCTACGGTCGTCTCAAGTTCGAATCCGGCGGCCACCGCGTGCAGCGCGTGCCGGCGACCGAAACCCAGGGCCGCATTCACACCAGCGCCTGCACGATCGCCGTGATGCCCGAGCCCGACGAGGCCGAGGTCATCACGCTGAACCCGGCCGACCTGCGCATCGACACTTTCCGTGCCAGCGGCGCCGGTGGCCAGCACATCAACAAGACCGATTCCGCTGTACGCGTCGTCCATCTGCCCACCGGCATCGTGGCCGAATGCCAGGACGGCCGCAGCCAGCACAGCAACAAGGCCAAGGCGCTGCAGGTGCTGCAGGCACGCATCCAGGAGAAGGAACGCAGCGAGCGCGCCGCCAAGGAGGCCGCCACGCGCAAGGGGCTGATCGGCAGCGGCGACCGCAGCGACCGCATTCGCACCTACAACTTCCCCCAGGGCCGCCTGACCGACCACCGCATCAACCTGACCCTCTACAAGCTGGGCCAGATCATGGACGGCGACCTCGGCGACGTCATCCAGGGCCTGCAGGCGGCGCAGGCGGCCGAGCAGTTGGCTCAGCTCGAAGAAGGCCGGGCGTGACAGTCGATGAGGCGCTCGCCCTCGCCCGCCAGCTCGGCGTCGAGCGCGGCGATGTGCAGACGCTGCTCGGCCACCTGACCGGCCAGGGCCGCGCCTGGCTTGTCACCCATGGCGACGCACTCGCACCCGGCGCCGAAGCCGCGCTGCAAAGGCTGGCCGCTGGTGAACCGCTGGCCCACCTGACCGGCTGGCAGCCCTTCCACGGTCTGATGCTGCAGGTCACGCCGGCCACGCTGATCCCTCGGCCGGACACCGAAACCCTGGTCGACTGGGCGCTGGAACTGCTCGCCGCCCTGCCGGGCCAATCCAGCGTCGCCGACCTCGGCACCGGCAGTGGCGCCATCGCGCTGGCCATCAAGGCCGCCTGCCCGCACGCCCAGGTCACGGCCGTTGACTTCAGCGCCGACGCCTTGGCTGTTGCTCGCGCCAATGGTGAACGCCTGGGTCTGGCCGTTGACTGGCGGCACGGCAACTGGTTCGCGCCGCTGGCCGACCGGCGCTTCGACCTCGTCGTCAGCAACCCGCCCTATATCGCCGGCGACGACCCGCATCTGCCAGCCCTGCGCCATGAGCCGATCACGGCCCTGACGCCTGGAGGTGACGGACTGGCCGACCTGCAAACCCTGATTGATGCTGCACCGCAACACATCAACGATGGCGGCTGGCTGCTGATGGAACACGGCTGGGACCAGGCCGAAGCGGTCGCCGCCCGCTTGGCCGCACGGGGGTTTGCCCAGGCCACGCTGAGGCGCGACCTGGGCGGTCGGCCGCGGGCCAGTGGCGGCTGCTGGCGTGCAACCAGCTGAAAGCTCCCCGAAATGTGTGATGTATTGCTGCCAGTTCTTCATTCCCGTAACTGACTGGCCGGCGTAGTATCAAATCCCGGTGCCACTCGATGCACCGCGCAGGAGACGATCATGGCCCGCCTCGCCAGCGCTGCAGTACTGAGCCTCTCTGTCCTTTGTGCTATCCATGCCGTCTCGGCCCAGGCCGACGACAACGCCAATCCGCGCTGGCAGGCGCGGTTGCAGCTGAACAGCATCGACAGCGGCAGCGAGGCGCAGCAGCCCCATCTCGGCGGATCCCGTGTGCTCAGCGCCAACCTGCTTGGCGACTACTACCTCACCAGCTCAGGCTTCTCCAGCCTGCGCGGCGGCCTTCGTGCCACCGGTGGCCTGTTGCTCGGACCGCTGTCCATGTCGCAAAGCAGTGGCGGCCTGGCCCTGGGCAGCGGCCCGGTCTCCGCGGGGCGGCGCAGCCTGTCGCTGAACGGCCCTGACGGTTATTCGCTGGACAACGCCAATCTCTCCTATGTCGGCATCGGCTACACCGGCCGCGTGCACAAGAGCGGCCTGGCCTTCAGCGCCGACTTCGGCCTGATGTCAGGCTCCTATGGCAGCAGCCTGCGCCTGGGCCGCAGCAGCGCCCAGGGCTTCGAGGACGCCATGCGCGATTTGCGCTTCAAGCCCTTGCTGCAATTGGGCTTGGCGTACAGCTACTGACGCTCAACCGGGCGCGTCCCGGATAATTGCCGTTTTGCCTTTTGACGAGAACAGCAATGAGTGACGTTCAGCAACGCATCGACGACCTGGTCAAGTCCAATCGCGTCGTGCTCTTCATGAAGGGCACCGCCCAGTTTCCGATGTGCGGTTTCTCCGGCCGCGCCATCCAGATCCTGAAGGCCGCCGGCGTGACCGATCTCAAGACCTTCAACGTGCTCGAGGACGAGGAAGTGCGCCAGGGCATCAAGGACTACGCCAACTGGCCCACCATCCCCCAGCTCTACGTCAACGGCGAATTCCTCGGCGGCTCGGACATCATGATGGAGATGTACGAGTCGGGTGAGCTGCAGCAGGCATTGACGGCCGCCTGATGAGCCCGCAGCGGCTCGTCGTCGGGCTGACCGGGGCGACGGGCGCCGCCTACGCGCTGCGGCTGCTGCGCCGCTCGCGCGAGCTGGGCGTCGAGACCCATCTGATCGCCACGCCCGCCGGCATCCTCAACGTCCATCACGAACTCGGCCTGGACCGCTCTGCGCTGGAAGCCGAGGCGGACCATGCCTACGCGCCAGGAGACATCGGCGCCTGCATCGCCAGCGGCAGCTTCGCGACCGCCGCCATGATCGTGGCGCCCTGTTCGATGAAGTCGCTCGCGGCGATTGCTCACGGGCTTGGCGACAACCTGCTGACCCGCGCCGCCGACGTCACCTTGAAGGAGCGCCGCCGGTTGATCCTGATGGTGCGCGAGACACCGCTCAACCTGGCCCATTTGCGCAATATGGTCGCGGTGACCGAAATGGGCGGCATCTGCTTCCCGCCGCTGCCGGCCTTCTATCACCGCCCCAAGACGATCGAGGAGGTGGTCAACGAGACCGCCGAGCGGGTGCTGGAGCTGGCCGGCGTCGCGGCGGCGCAGCCCAAGTCCTGGGCCGGGCTCTAGGGAAACGCTAAACCAGTCACTCGCGCGCAGCGCATCCCTGCTTTGGGCGGCCTGCGGCGTTGCAAATCCTCGCCATAGCCCGCTATGGCTGTGGTTTGCGCCTTGCAGTCCATCCCAAACCAGGGCGCGCTGCATCACGGGACCGATTCAGCGTTCCCCTGGCCCGCTCAGGGCTTCTGCACCACCAACCCACGCCGCTCCAGCAGCGGCTTGATGTCGGGCTCGTGGCCCACGAGGTGGCGGAACAGCACCATCGCATCCTCGCTGCCGCCACGCGACAACAGCTTGGCGCGCAGCGCATCGCCGTTGGCACGCTTCAAGCCACCATTGGCCTTCAGCCATTCGACGGTGTCTGCGTCCAGCACCTCGCTCCAGATGTAGGCGTAGTAACCGGCCGAGTAGCCGCCCATGATGTGGCTGAAGTAAGGCAGGCGATAGCGCGGCGGCACGGGGCCGAAGTCAACGCCTTCGTCCTTCAGCACCTTGGCCTCGAAGGCCATGATGCCGTCGGCTGCGGGCACTTCGCCGGCCTTGAGCTGGTGCAGGCGCTGGTCGACGATGGCGGCGCTCAGATAAGACAGTGTCGTGTAGCCCTGGTTGAAGCGCTTGGCACGCGCCACCTTGTCGAGCAGTTCACGCGGCATGGCCTCGCCAGTCTGGTAGTGCTTGGCATAGCTGGCCAGCACGCTGGGCCAGTCGGCCCAGACCTCGTTGACCTGCGAGGGATATTCAACGAAGTCGCGCGGCACGCGGCCCAGGCCCGGGTATTGGCCCTTGTTGAACATGCCATGCAGCGCGTGGCCGAACTCGTGGAACAAGGTGTTGACCTCATCCCAGGTCAGCAGCGTCGGCTCACCGGCCGGTGGCTTGGGGATGTTGAGATGGTTGGCAACGACCGGCTGCGTGCCCTCCAGCGCGTTCTGGCTGACGTAGGCGTTCATCCATGCACCGCCGCGTTTGCTGGGTCGGGCGTAGAGGTCGGCGATGAAGATGGCGAGCTGCTTGCCGTTGGTGTCGAAGACGTCGTAGGTGCGCACGTCGTCGCGGTAGACCGGCAGATCGGTGCGGCGCTTGAAGCTGATGCCGTAGAGCTGGTTGGCCGCGAAGAACACGCCGCGCTCCAGCACGCTGGTGAGCTCCAGATAGGGCTTGAGCTGGCTTTCGTCGAAGCCGTACTTGGCGGCACGCAGCTTCTCGGAGTAGTAGCTCCAGTCCCAGGGCTGCAGGGCGAAACTGGGTTGCTTCTTGACGGCCTGGTCGGTATCAATGAGCTTTTGCAGCTCGGCAGCCTCCTGTTTGGCCGACGCCACGGCCGCCGGCCCAAGCTTGCCGAGCATGGCATTGACGGCTTCGGCGGACTTGGCCGTCTCCTCCTCCAGCACATAGGCGGCGGGCGTCGCATAGCCGAGCAGGGCCGCGCGCTCCTGGCGCAACGTCATCACGCGGGACACGATGCCCGTCGTGTCATTGGCATTGCCGCGGCTGCCGCGCGCGACGGATGCGCGGTGCAGGCGCTCGCGCAGTGCACGGTTCTGCAACTCGGTCTCCAGCGGCTGGATGGTGGTGTTCAGCAGCGTCAACAGGTACTTGCCTTCTAGACCCTTCTTCTTGCCGGCTTCGGCCGCGGCGGCCACCTGGGCCGGCGTGAGCCCGGCAAGATCCTCGGCGCTGTCAACGATGAGAGCCGAGTCATTGACCTCGGCCAGCACCGCCTTGTTGAAACGCGCGCCCAGCGTCGCCAACTCGGCGTTGATGGCCTTCATGCGCACCTTCTGTTCGTCGCTCAGCTGCGCACCGGCGCGCACCATGTCGCGGCGGTAGCGCTCGATGAGGCGCTTGCCTTCGGCGTTGGGCGCTGCCTTGCCACGCGTCGCGTACAAGGTCTCGATGCGGGCGAACAGCCTGGGGTTGAGCAGCACCGCGTCGCGATGGGCGGCGAGCTTGGCGGCGTAGTCGGTCTGCAACTGCTGGCGGGCGGGGTTGGCGTCCGCACCGATCAGGCTGAACAGCAGCGTGGAGGTGCGGCTCAGCAACCGGCCACTCTTCTCCCACGCGACGATGGTGTTGTCGAAGGTGGGCGCTGCAGGGTTGTCGGCGATGGCCTGGATTTCGGCCAGTTGCTCAGCCATGCCCTTGTCCAGGGCCGGGCCGAAATGCTCGTCGCGTACCTTGTCGAACTGCGGATATTGCAGCGGCAGCGGGCTGGGCGTGAAGAGGGGGTTGTCCGAAGGCTGCTGAGCCCAGCTCAGGCTGGTAGCCAGCAATGTCGTCAGGAGAAGAGGCGCGAAGCGTTTGGCAGCGGGCATGGGTGGCTTGTCTTGTGGACGAAACCTCAAAGCCTAACGCCCTGACCGCTCCCGGCCACAAGCCACGCCGGGAAAGCCCTGAGTCATTTCTCGCCGGGCAGCAACCACTGCCGCCGCGCGGCAAATACGGCGTTCGGATATTCGGGCCGGCCGCGGCTGCCGTTGTAACGGCCCAGAGCCAGGAAGAGGTCGCCCTTCTCCAGGTCCAGGTAGTGGCGCAAGATGACGCAGCCGAAACGCAGATTGCTCTGCATGTGAAAGAGGCGCGCGGCATCGCCGTCGCCGATCAGCTTGGCCCAGAAGGGCATGACCTGCATATAGCCGCGCGCGCCGGCAATGCTGATGGCGTATTTGCGAAAGCCGCTCTCGACCTGCACGAGGCCGAGCACGAGGCTGGGCTCCAGGCCCGCGCGCTTGGCCTCGTACCAGACGGTCTCGAGGAACTCGATGCGGATCTGCGTCTCGGTTTTGCGCTTCTTCAGCCGCTCGCTCATCGCGCCCAGCCAGCGCAGATAGGCCATGCGCTCATCGACCTGGCTGGCCTCGAACTTCGGGCGCGGCGGGGCCGCCTGGGCGATGGAGGCGGTCAGCGCCGAGCGCATCGAGTCCGCCAGCGGCTCCTCGACCTGGGCGCCGGCCTGCGCCGCCAGCGGCGCGGCGAGCAGGCTGGACAGCAGCAGCCGGCGCTTCAAAGCTTGAGCAGGCCCTTCAGGTGGCCGACCACATCGCCCACGGCGAGCTTGGTCGCGGCCTCGTCGCGACGGCCCTGGTACTCGACCTGGCCTTCCTTCAAGCCACGGTCGCCCAGCACGACGCGGTGCGGCACGCCGATGAGCTCCCAGTCCGCGAACATCGCGCCGGGGCGCTCACCGCGGTCGTCCAGCAGCACGTCAACGCCCAGCGCCTTGAGCTCCTCGTACAGCTTGTGGGCGGCGGCCTTGACCTCTTCGCTCCGGTCCATGCCGATGGGGCAGATGACGACGGTGAAGGGTGCGATGGCGTCCGGCCAGATGATGCCGCGCGCATCATGGTTCTGCTCGATGGCGGCACCCAGGATGCGGGTCACGCCGATGCCGTAGCAGCCCATCTCCATCAGCTTGGGCTTGCCGTTCTCGTCCAGGAAGTTCGCGTTCATCGCGGCCGAGTACTTGGTGCCGAGATAGAAGACATGGCCGACCTCGATGCCGCGCTGGATGGCGAGCAGGCCCTTGCCGTCGGGCGAGGGGTCACCGGCAACGACGTTGCGAATGTCTGCAACGACGTCGGGCTCGGGCAGATCGCGGCCCCAGTTGGCGCCGGTGAAGTGGAAGTCAGCCTCGTTGGCGCCGCAGACGAAGTCGCTCATGACGGCGACCGTGCGGTCGGCGACGATCTTCAGCGGCTGCTTCAGTCCGATGGGACCAAGGTAGCCGGGCTTGCAGCCGAAATGGGCGTCGATCTCGCCGCTGGTCGCGAAGCGGAAGCCGCCCTTCAATCCCTCGACCTTGCCGGCCTTGACCTCGTTCAGGTCGTGGTCGCCGCGCACCAGCAGCAGCCAGACCTGGGTCTTGACGATGTTGCCGTCCTTGTCGAGCTCGTCGGTGGCCAGCACCAGGGACTTGACCGTCTGCGCGAGCGGCAGACCGAGCAGCAGCGCCACCTCGGCGCACGTAGCCTTGCCCGGCGTGGGCGTCTTGGTGAGCGTCTGCAGCGCGTCGGCGCGGCCGGGCAGCAGGGCGACGGCTTCCGCCAGCTCGATGTTGGCGGCGTAGTCGCTGGTCGGGCAATAGACGATGGCGTCTTCGCCGGTCTCGGCGATGACCTGGAACTCATGCGAGCGGTCGCCGCCGATGGCACCGGTGTCTGCAGCGACAGCGCGGTACTGCAGGCCGAAGCGGTCGAAGATCTTGCCGTAGGCCGCGTACATGTTGTCGTAGCTGCGGCCGGCGGCCTCGACGTCACGGTCGAAGGAGTAGGCGTCCTTCATCGTGAATTCGCGGCCGCGCATCAGGCCGAAGCGCGGACGGCGTTCGTCGCGGAACTTGGTCTGGATGTGATAGAAATTCTTCGGCAGCTGGCGGTAGCTGCGCAGCTCCTGGCGGGCAATGTCGGTGATGACCTCCTCGCTGGTCGGCTGCACGATGAAGTCGCGGCCATGGCGGTCCTTCACGCGCAACAACTCGGGGCCCATCTTGTCGAAGCGGCCCGTCTCCTGCCACAGCTCGGCTGGCTGGATGACGGGCATCAGGCATTCGACGGCTCCCGCCGCGTCCATCTCCTCGCGGATGATCTTCTCGACCTTGCGGATGACACGAAGACCCATCGGCATGTAGTTGTAAATGCCGGCGCCCAGGCGCTTGATCATGCCGGCGCGCATCATCAGCCTGTGGCTGACGACCTCGGCATCGGCGGGCGCTTCCTTGAGGGTGGAGACGAAGAACTGGGAGGCTTTCATGGGCAGACCGGATCAAAGGCCAGGAGAGCGCCTGGCAAATGCGAAGGCCGGGTGAAAACCCGGCCGAAGTCACGACAAAACAGGGAGAAATCTTCGGGTTAGCGAGGGCGCTGTGACGATCGTGGCCCGATGCAATAATCGAACCAACTAGAGATTTGAGGTTGATTATGCTCGACCGTGAAGGCTTCCGCCCCAACGTCGGCATCATCCTGCTCAACCAACGCAACGAGGTCTTCTGGGGCAAACGCATCCGGACGCACTCGTGGCAGTTCCCGCAAGGGGGCATCAAGCACGGTGAAACGCCTGAGCAGGCGATGTTCCGAGAGCTCCACGAAGAAGTGGGGCTCACGCCAGAGCATGTGCGCATCATCGCGAGGACTCGCGACTGGCTGCGCTACGAGGTGCCCGAGCATTTCATTCGGCGAGATGCGCGTGGCCATTACAGGGGCCAGAAACAGATCTGGTTCCTGCTGCAGATGGTGGGGCGCGACTGCGACATGAACCTGCGCGCCACCGACCACCCGGAGTTCGACGCCTGGCGTTGGAACGAGTACTGGGTGCCGCTGGAGGCCGTCATCGAGTTCAAGCGCGGCGTTTACGAGATGGCGCTGACGGAACTGGCGCGCTACCTGCCGCGCATCAACCATCACAACCGCTATCTGCGTGCCGGCATGCGACCCGCGCACCGGGAGCGCAACAGCGGGCCAATGCCGCTGGACACGCCGCTGGAGACAACGGCTACGCCGCCGGAGGGTGAGCCACCGAACTGAGGGGGCTGCGCCTCTAGCGGAGCACCAAGTTGTCTCGATGGATAAGTTCGGGCTCTGCCGCATAGCCGAGCAGCGCCTCGAACTCTGACGACGGCTTGCGCGCAATCAGCCGGGCTTCCGAGGCTGAATAGTTGGCCAGGCCACGCGCGAGTTCGACGCCCTCGGCCGTCTGCACGGCGATGACATCGCCACGGTGGAAGCCTCCCTGCACCTCGACGACGCCGATGGGCAGCAGGCTCTTTCCCTCGTCGCGCAGCTTGATCGCCGCGCCGGCATCCACCTTGACCGAGCCGCGCAGTTGCAGGTGGTCGACCATCCACTGCTTGCGCGCCGCCAGCTTGGGCGTGGCCGCCAGCAGGGCCGTACCGATGGCCTCGCCACGCGCCAGGCGCAGCAGCACATCGGGCTCGCGCCCCCAGGCGATGACGGTGCCGGCGCCGCTGCCAGCCGCGCGCTTGGCCGCGAGGATCTTCGTGATCATGCCGCCGCGGCCGATGCTCGAGCCGGCGCCGCCAGCCATGCGCTCCAGCTCCGGATCGCCGGCCTGTGCCGTATCGATGAAGCGGGCGGTTGGGTCCTTGCGTGGGTCGGCTGAATACAGGCCGCGCTGGTCGGTCAGGATCACCAGCGCATCGGCCTCGACCAGGTTGGCGACCAGCGCCCCCAGCGTGTCGTTGTCGCCAAACTTGATCTCGTCGTTGACGACGGTGTCGTTCTCGTTGATGACGGGCAGCACGCGATGGGCCAACAACGTCAGCAGCGTCGAGCGCGCATTGAGATAGCGCTCCCGGTCCGCCAGGTCGGCGTGCGTCAGCAGCACCTGGGCACTGGCCATGCCCTGGGCACTGAGCTGGCTCTCGTACATCTGCGCCAGGCCCATCTGACCGACGGCTGCAGCGGCCTGCAATTCGTGCAGTTCCTTGGGGCGTGTCGCCCAACCGAGACGCTTCATGCCCTCAGCGATGGCGCCGCTGGACACCATGATCAGCTCACGGCCCTCTTTCGCCAACGCCGCCAGCTGGCGGCTCCAGTTCGCGATCGCCTCGGCATCAATGCCGCGGCCCTCGTCAGTGACGAGGCTGGAACCGACTTTGACGACGATGCGGCGTGCGCTGGACAGCAAACTCATTCGGCGGGGCTGTTGGACTCGAAACGGATATCGGGCTCGACCAGCACGTTCTGCTCGGCAGCGACGTGTTCGTAGATCGCATGGATCAGCGGCTGGCAGCCCTGGCGTGTCAGCGCCGAGATCTCGAAGACCGGCCCCTTCCAGCGATAGCGCTTGACGAAGTCCTTCACGCGCGTGGCACGCTCTTCCTCTGGAACCATGTCCAGCTTGTTCAACACCAGCCAGCGTGGCTTGGCATGCAGCTGAGGGTCGTATTTCTTCAGCTCGGCCACGATGGCCTTGGCTTCCTTGACCGGATCGACCTCGGGATCAAAGGGCGCGAGGTCGACGACATGCAGCAGCAGCCGCGTGCGTTGCAAATGGCGCAGGAACTGGTGACCGAGGCCAGCGCCCTCGGAGGCGCCTTCGATGAGGCCTGGAATGTCCGCGACAACGAAGCTCTTCTCGGGCGCGACGCGCACGACACCGAGGTTGGGATGCAACGTCGTGAACGGATAGTCCGCAATCTTGGGCTTGGCGTTGGAGATCGCCGTGATCAATGTCGACTTGCCGGCGTTGGGCTGGCCCAGCAGACCAACGTCGGCCAGCACGCGCAGCTCCAGGCGCAGCTTCTTGGCCTCGCCCGGCCAACCCGGCGTTTTCTGGCGCGGCGCACGGTTGGTCGACGTCTTGAAATGCAGGTTGCCAAAGCCGCCGTCGCCGCCCTTGGCGAGCAGAATGCGCTGGCCGGACTCGATCAACTCGCCGATGACGGATTCGGTTTCCAGGTCCGTGATGATGGTGCCGACCGGCACACGCAGCACGATGTCGTCGGCCGCCGCGCCGAAGCAGTCGGAACCGCGACCAGCCTCACCGTTGCGTGCCTCGTGGCGGCGTGCGTAGCGGTAGTCGATCAGCGTGTTCAGGTTGCGGTCCGCCTCGGCCCACACGCTGCCACCCTTGCCGCCGTCACCGCCGTCCGGCCCACCGAAGGGAATGAACTTCTCGCGACGAAAGCTGGCGCAGCCCGCGCCGCCGTTGCCGGCTGCGATGTCAATGGTGGCTTCGTCGACGAATTTCATGGCTGAGCAGCCATCGTACTGGCTGGGTTGCGGCGCGCCCGCTGCGATTCAGTGCGGCGGGCTTTCCAAAAAACAAACCCGGCAAGCCGGATCAAACAAGCAAAGGCTCCGGCAAGCCGGACCTTAAAAAACAAAAGCCCCGGCGAGCCGGGGCTTGGAAGTATCCGGGCGGGCGACCCGTCCGGATCACGCAATCATCAAGCCGCCAGCGGCGTGATGACGACGGTCTGACGGTTCTTCTCGCCCTTGATGGCGAAGGACACGTGGCCATCGACCAACGCGAACAGCGTGTGGTCCTTGCCCATGCCGACGTTGACGCCAGCGTGGAACTTGGTGCCGCGCTGACGCACGATGATCGAACCTGCGGAGATCAGTTCACCGCCGTAAGCCTTGACGCCCAGCATCTTGGGCTTGGAGTCGCGGCCATTCCGTGTGGAACCGCCGCCTTTTTTCTGTGCCATGAGTTAGCTCCTAGAAATTAGCGAAAGACGACTGGAATCAGCCGTTGACCGCGCTGATTTCCAGCTCGGTGAAGTTTTGGCGATGGCCTTGGCTCTTCTTGTAGTGCTTGCGACGGCGCATCTTGAAGATGCGAACCTTGTCGTGCTTGCCATGGCTGACAACCTTGGCGCTGACAGTAGCGCCGGCGACCAGCGGAGCGCCGACCGTCAGGCCGTCGCCGCTGCCGATGGCCAGCACTTGGTCGATAGTGACCTCAGCGCCGACTTCCACGTCGAGCAACTCGACCTTGATCTTTTCGCCGGCAGCAACCTTGTATTGCTTGCCGCCGGTTTTGATGACCGCATACATATTCATCCTTCCGCACCTCAGGGGTGCAATCACCCGGCTCCAGCAGCTTGACGCCAGCCATTCAGCCCGCGCCGCCGCCCTCGTCGGGCCTTTTTGTCGGTTTTGATCCCCATTGCCCGCCACCCATCAAAGACACACGGCTTGCAAAGAGCCCGCGAGTATACCCTGACGCTTCATCGAAAGGCAATGCTCCACGCGCTGGGCCTCCTGCAAGCCTCACGACAACAGTGCGGCCCGACCATGCCCGCAAGCGCATGGACGCCGTTTCTATAATCACCCCATTCCTTGCCTGAGAGTCCACGTGCGCGTCGAGTCAGCCTCGCCCCCATCCCAAGTTGCTGAGGTACTCGCCCTGCTGGCCGACGAAATGGCCCAGGTCGACGCGGTCATCGCGCAGCGCCTGTCCTCCGATGTGGCGCTGATCGACCAGATCGCGCACTACATCGTGCATGCCGGCGGCAAGCGCATGCGCCCCAAGCTCGTGCTGCTGTTTGCGAACGCGCTCGGTTTTGCCAAGCCGGCGCGCTTTGAGTTGGCCGCCGTCGTCGAGTTCATCCATACGGCGACGCTGCTGCACGATGACGTCGTTGACGAGTCCTCACTGCGTCGCGGCAAGCCGACCGCCAACGCCCTGTTCGGCAACGCTGCGAGCGTGCTGGTCGGCGACTTCCTTTATTCGCGCGCCTTCCAGATGATGGTGTCGGTCGACCGCATGCGGGTGCTGGAGGTGCTGGCAGAGGCCACCAACGTCATTGCCGAGGGCGAAGTCCTGCAGCTGATGAACATGCACGACCCGGACATCACGGTGGAGAGCTATCTGCGCGTGATCCGGTTCAAGACTGCCAAGCTTTTCGAAGCCAGCGCTCGCCTCGGCGCGGTACTGGCCAACGCCCCGCCCGAGGTCGAGGAAGCCTGTGCCGCCTATGGGCGCGCGCTGGGAACGGCCTTCCAGCTCATCGACGATGTGCTGGATTACGAAGGAGACGCCCTGGAGCTCGGCAAGAACATCGGGGACGACCTGCGCGAGGGCAAGACGACACTGCCGCTGTTGATCGCGATGGAGCGAGCAACGGGCGAGCAACGCGCATTGCTTCGGCATGCCATCGAAGAGGGCGAGCAGGAAAAACTGCAGGATATCGTTGCCATCGTGCGCTCAACCGGCGCCCTCGAATCGACCCGGGAAGCGGCGCGAACCGAAGCGCGGCACGCGGCCGAATGTCTCAGCCACCTGCCTCCAAATAGGTGGACAGAATCTCTGCTAGAATTCGCAATTCAGTCGGTTGAGCGCCACTCATAGGCGGCTCGCGCAGAAGACATCGGGGTGTAGCTTAGCCTGGTAGAGCGCTACGTTCGGGACGTAGAGGCCGGAGGTTCGAATCCTCTCACCCCGACCAAGTCTTCGCCCTCGGGATGAGGGTCCGCAAATCGACCGGGCCACAGTACCGGCAACCCTGAAATCCTGACGTTATCCCTGGAATTCGTTTGCCTCGCGCCCGGCTACCGACTGGCACAATTGGCAGACTTCGCTCTTTCCGTCGTTGACGCAACTGCCTGTGGAAACCACGCTCGCCGAGCCGCTTCAGTCTTCCCTGTCGGGGGTGGCGCGCATGCTGGTGCACGCCGGCAAGCTCCAGGCCAAGGCCGCCGAAGATCTCGTCAAGCAGGCGAGGGAAAAGAAGGCCAGTTTCGTCAACGCGGTGATCGCAAGCGGCCTGGTTTCGCCAGTCGATCTGGCGCACACCTTGTCCAGTGCCCTGGCCTTGCCGCTGCTGGATCTGTCGGCGATGGACCCGCAGCGCATGCCGCAGAACGTCATCGACGCCAAGCTGGCCCAGCAGTACCAGGTCGTGGCCCTGTCGCGGCGCGGCAATCGCCTTTTCGTCGGCGGCGCCGATCCCACGGATCTCGAGGTCATTGAACGCATCAAGTTCGCGACCCAGCTGCAGCCGGAATGGGTCATCGTCGAGCATGACAAGCTGGCCAAAATGCTGGCCAGCAGCGGCGTCAGCGCGACGGAATCGCTCGAGAGCATCGCTGGCGGCGACTTCGACTTCGACATCGCCGAAGAGGATGCGACGCCGCAGCAGGAGGCTGCCGAACTGGCAGACGTCGAGGACGCACCCGTCGTCCGCTTCCTGCAGAAGATGCTGGTCGACGCGATCAATCTGCGCGCCTCGGACTTGCATTTCGAACCCTACGAGTTCCACTACCGCGTGCGCTTTCGCGTCGATGGCGAGTTGCGCGAGATCACGCAACCGCCCATTGCGATCAAGGACAAGCTGGCCTCGCGCATCAAGGTGATTTCGCGCCTGGACATCTCCGAGAAGCGAGTGCCCCAGGACGGGCGCATGAAGCTGAAGTTCGGCAGCAAGTCCATCGATTTCCGCGTCAGCACCCTGCCTACGCTGTTCGGCGAAAAGATCGTCATTCGTATCCTGGACTCGTCCTCCGCGAAGCTGGGCATTGAAGCGCTGGGCTACGAGAAGATCGAGAAGGAGCGCCTGCTCGCCTGCATCTACCGCCCTTACGGCATGGTGCTTGTGACCGGCCCGACGGGCTCCGGCAAGACGGTGTCTCTCTACACCTGTCTGAACATCCTGAACCAGCCTGGCGTCAACATCGCGACCGTGGAAGACCCGGCCGAAATCAACCTGCCCGGTATCAACCAGGTCAACGTCAACGACAAGGCGGGCCTGAACTTCTCGACGGCCCTGAAGTCCTTCCTGCGCCAGGATCCAGACATCATCATGGTCGGCGAAATCCGTGACCTGGAAACCGCCGATATCGCGATCAAGGCCGCTCAGACGGGCCACATGGTCATGTCGACGCTGCACACCAATGACGCGCCCAAAACGTTGACCCGTCTGCTCAACATGGGTGTGGCGCCGTTCAATATCGCGTCCAGCGTGCTGCTCATCACCGCTCAGCGCCTCGTGCGCCGGCTGTGCGAGAACTGCAAACAGCCGGCAGACTACCCACGCGAAGCGCTGATCAAGGCCGGCTTCGTCGAGGAAGATTTCGACGGCAGCTGGAAGCTCTATCGCGCCGTCGGCTGCAGCAGCTGCACAAATGGTTACCGCGGCCGCGTCGGGCTTTACCAAGTGATGCCCGTCACGGAGGCGATCCAGCGCATCATCCTGGCTGAGGGAACGGCGATGGACATCGCCGAGCAGGCCAAGAAGGAAGGGGTGCGCGATCTGCGCCAGTCCGGCCTCGTGAAGGCGCGCGTCGGCGTCACGACACTGGAAGAAGTGCTGTCCGCCACCAACGAATAATCAGTCTCGAGGAGAGCGCATGGCTACTGCCACTGCCGCAGCAAAAGGCGTCAAGGACTTCGTCTTCGAGTGGGAGGGCAAGGATCGCAATGGCAAGATCGTCAGAGGCGAACTCCGGGCCGGCGGCGAGGCCATGGTCAGCGCCACCTTGCGCCGCCAGGGCATCCTGGTCAACAAGGTCAAGAAGCGCCGCTCCAGCGGCGGCAGCGCGGTCAAGCAGAAGGACATCGCGATCTTCACGCGCCAGCTCGCGACGATGATGCGCGCCGGCGTGCCGTTGCTGCAGTCCTTTGACATCGTCGCCCGCGGCGCGACCAACCCGCGCCTCACACGGCTGCTGAACGACATCCGACAGGATGTGGAGACCGGCACGAGCCTGTCATCGGCCTTCCGCAAGCACCCGATATATTTCGACGCCCTGTACTGCAACCTCGTCGAAGCGGGCGAAACCGGCGGTATCTTGGAGGCCCTGCTGGACCGGCTGGCGGTCTATCAGGAAAAGACGGTTGCCATCAAGAACAAGATCAAGTCGGCACTGACCTACCCCGTCGCGGTGATGGTGGTCGCCTTCATCGTGGTCGCAGTCATCATGATCTTTGTGGTGCCGGCTTTCGAGGACGTGTTCAAGTCCTTCGGCGCCGACCTTCCAGCACCGACGCTGATGATCATTGCGATGTCGAAGTTCTTCGTCTCCTACTGGTGGGCCATCTTCGGCAGCATTGGCGGTGGCATCTATTTCTTCCTGCAGACCTGGAAGCGCTCCGTGCCGATGCAAAAGCGCATGGATCGCCTGCTGTTGAAGGTCCCCGTCTTCGGTGACCTCATGTACAAGTCCGCCGTCGCGCGTTGGACGCGGACCCTGTCGACGATGTTTGCCGCAGGCGTCCCGCTGGTCGAGGCGCTCGATTCCGTCGGCGGCGCCTCGGGGAATGCGGTATTCGCTGAGGCGACCGAACAGATCCAACGCGACGTTTCCACCGGCGCCGCGCTGACGACGTCGATGCAGACGACGGGCATCTTCCCGACCATGGTGTTGCAGATGTCTTCCATCGGCGAGGAATCCGGCTCCCTCGACCACATGCTGGCCAAGGCCGCGGAGTTCTATGAGGACGAGGTGGATGAAGCGGTCAAGGCGCTGTCCAGCCTGATGGAGCCCTTCATCATCGTCATCCTGGGCGGCCTGATTGGCGGCATCGTCGTGTCGATGTACCTGCCGATCTTCAAGCTCGGCCAGGTGGTCTGATGGCGGTGGACTACAGCCTGCTGCTGTCACCCTGGATCCTCGGCATCTTCGGTCTTTGCATCGGCAGTTTTCTCAACGTCGTCATTTACCGCCTGCCGCTGATGTTGGAGCGCCAGTGGCTGCATGAGTCGGCCGCGCAGCTCACTGACGCGGCCGCCATGGCGCGCGTCGCTGACGTGCCTTTGCCCGAGGCTGAAAAGCTGGCCAAGGCCGTGGATGTCTACGGCACCAAGATCGAAGCCCTGCCTCCATTCACTATCGCCGCGCCGCGTTCACGCTGCCCGCATTGCGGCCATCAGTTGCGCTGGCATGAAAACCTGCCGGTCATTGGCTGGCTTCGCCTGGGCGGTAAATGCGCCACGTGCAAGGCGCCGATCTCCAAGCGCTATCCCATCATTGAAGCGCTCACCGGCGCCGCCTTCGCCGCCCTGTCCTGGCGCTTCGGCGCCCAGCCGACCACGCTGCTCTGGTGCGGCTTCGTCGCTGCTCTGATCGCACTGGCGATGATCGACTGGGACACCACGTTGCTGCCGGATGCGATCAACCAGCCCCTGCTCTGGGCCGGGCTCGCCGCCGCCCTGATGGGCTGGACGATTCCGCTGGACAAGGCCCTGATCGGCGCCTTGAGCGGCTACCTGTCGCTGTGGTCGGTGTACTGGGTGTTCAAGCTCCTCACCAAGAAGGAGGGCATGGGCTATGGCGACTTCAAGCTGCTCGCGGCGCTGGGCGCCTGGCTGGGCTGGCAGATGGTGCTGCCCATCGTCCTCGGCGCCTCAGCCATCGGTGCCGTCATCGGCATCATCATGAAGATGAATGCCGGCCTGCGTGAGGGCCGCTACGTGCCCTTCGGCCCTTTCCTGGCCGGCGGTGGCCTGGTGGTGCTGTTTGCCGGCCAGCCGACGGTGCTGGGCTGGCTCGGCTGGACATGAACCCTTGATGAGGGTCGGCCTGACCGGCGGCATCGGCAGCGGCAAGAGCACGGTCGCAGGCTTTCTACACGAAGCCGGCGCCGCCCTCATCGATACGGATGCCATCTCCCGCACCCTGACCGCGCCCAGCGGTGCGGCCATGCCTGCCATTGCAGTGCAGTTCGGCGCGGACTTCATCAGCACCGATGGGGCCCTGGACCGCGATCGAATGCGCGCCCTGGTCTTCTCTGACCCGACGGCCAAGCGCCGGCTCGAGGCCATCCTGCATCCGCTGATCACCGCTGAAGCACAGGCGCAGGCTGAGACCGCGACGGCCCGCCTTGTCGTCTTCGACGTGCCTCTGCTGGTCGAATCCGGTCGCTGGCGGGCGCGCGTCGCCCGCGTGCTCGTCGTCGATTGCGCGATCGAAACCCAGATCGAACGGGTGCTGCAGCGCCCGGGCTGGACGCGCGAACGCATTGCGGGCGCCATCGCAGCACAGGCCAGCCGCGAAGCCCGCAGGGCGGCGGCCGACGCTGTGCTCCACAACGATCGCCTACCGCTTGTTGCGCTCAGAAACGAGGTTCTCAGCCTGGCCGAGCGCTGGGGCTGTGAAACAATCGCCCGGCCCTGATCGCAGTCCACCCGAGGCACCTTTGGTCCTGTACGAGTACCCGTTCAACGAAAGCATCCGCACGATGCTTCGCCTCGAGCATCTGTTCGACCGCCTCGGCACGCTGATGTCGCGCGAGACCGCGCTGGACCATCATTTCGCCCTGGTCACGCTGTTCGAAATCATGGACGTCGCTTCGCGTGCCGACCTCAAGAGCGATCTGCTCAAGGAACTCGAGAAGCACAAGGCGCAATTCATCGGTTACCGCGGCAGCCCCGGCCTTGACGAAGCACGCCTGGATGAAGTCGTCGCCCGCATCGACGGCGCCTTCCAGCGTTTGAACGCGCTGGCCGGCAAGGCCGGCGCGACGCTGACGGGCAACGAGTGGCTGATGAGCATCCGCAGCCGCATCAGCATTCCCGGCGGCACCTGCGAGTTCGACCTGCCGGCCTATTACAACTGGCAGCAGTTGCTGCCGGTGCGCCGACGCAAGGATCTGATGACCTGGGCCCAGACGCTGATGCCGCTGGCTGAGGCCCTGCAGGTGCTGCTCGGCCTGCTGCGCGACTCTGGAGCCCCGCACAAGGTGGCGGCCACCGCGGGGCAGTTCCAGCAGAGCCTGCCGCCTGGCCGCGTCTACCAGCTGCTGCGCATGCGCATCGACCCCAGCCTCGGGCTGATCCCCGAAATCTCCGGCCATCGGCTGATGATCTCCATCCGCCTGATGCGCCAGGACGAGGAAGGCCGGCTCAAGCTGGCACAGGAAGACAGCGGCTTCGAACTCGCCTTGTGCCAATGAAGACGAACCCCGCAGGCGAGCGCATCGTGCGCTGCCCTCAATGTGGCGGCGACAGCGTGTTCGCACCCAGCAACAAATGGCGGCCCTTCTGCAGCGAGCGCTGCCGGCAGATCGACCTCGGCGCCTGGGCCAGCGAGTCGTTCCGCGTGCCCGCCACGCCGCCCCAGAACCCGGATGAATACGGGCCGGACGGCGAGCCGCTGGTGCACTGATCAGGCGCTCAAGCGCTCAACAGACGCCGCGACACCAGCTCACGCCGCGCGCTGGCGGCATCCGTGAACAGGAAGGCCTGCCAGTCGCGTGACAGGGCCGCATCAACATTGGCCGGGTGGTCGTCCAGGAAAAGCAGGTCCTGCGGCGGCGCATTGAAGTGACGCTCGGCCATCGCGAACATCTCGGCGCTCGGCTTGATCTGCTTGACACGGCCCGAGAACAGGCCCGACTCGAACCATTCATTCAGTGGAAAGCTGCGGCTGAGATGGTCCGCATACGGCTCGGGCATGTTGGACAGGAAGTGCAGCGTGTGCCCCGCGGCGCGCAGATCGCGGATCAGCACGGCAGTAGCGGGGATCAGCATCAGCTCGTCCGGCACTGCACGCACGACCGCAGCGACGTCGCCCCGCGGCCAGCCGGTGCGCGCCGAGATGCGGCGCACCACCTCGTCGGCGCCGATCAGGCCCTGGTCGAACAGGCCCCAGTCGCCACCATAGTTCTGAAAAAAGACCACAGCCGCGGCCGCCCCCTGCTCCAGCGTCTCGATGCGGTGCGGCCAGATGCGCGCGAGGAAGCTGGCCGGATGCCAGCGGAACACCACGCCGCCAAAATCAAAGACGATCTTCATGCGGCCACCAGCCGCTTCAACAGGCCGGCGGTCGAGCCGTCCAGGCCCGCCGTGTCGCCGGAGTCCAGGCGCGGCAGCAACTGGTTGCAGAGTGCCTTGCCCAGTTCCACGCCCCACTGGTCGAAGCTGTTGATGCCCCACAGTGCGCCGGTCACGAAGACGCGGTGCTCGTACAGGGCGATCAGCGCGCCGAGCGAACGCGGCGTCAGCGCATCCAGCACGAGGGTCGTACTCGGGCGGTTGCCAGGAAAGCTGCGGTGCCGGGACAAGACGCCACGGTCCAGCGTTGCCGACGCGGTCGGCGCCTTCTCGGTGAGGGCCTCGGCGGCCGTCTTGCCTTGCATCAATGCCTGGCTCTGCGCCAGGCAGTTGGCCAGCAGCTTGCGGTGCTGGTCGGCCAGCTTCTCGGCCAGTTCTCCGCTTACGCCGTGATTCGGGCGCTTCACCGCGATGAACTCCACCGGGATGACGTCCGTGCCCTGATGCAGCATCTGGAAGTAGGCGTGCTGGCCGTTGGTGCCGACCTCGCCCCAGACGACGGGCGACGTCCCGATTGACAGCGCGTTGCCGTCCAAGTCCACGCCCTTGCCGTTGCTCTCCATCTCCAGCTGCTGCAGATAGGCGGGCAGGCGGCGCAGGCCCTGGTGATACGGTGCGACGCTGCGGCTGGTGAAGCCATGGAAATTGCGGTACCAGACGTCGACCAGGCCCAGCAGCACCGGCAGATTTCGGTCGAGCGGCGCCGACGCGAAGTGTTCGTCCATCGCATGCGCGCCGGCCAGCAGTTCACGGAAGTTGTCGGCGCCGACGGCGATGGCAATGGGCAGGCCGATGACCGACCACAGCGAGTAACGGCCGCCGACCCAGTCCCAGAAACCAAAGGCGGTGTCGATGCCGAAGGCGGCAGCGGCGGCAGTGTTGCTGCTGGTCGCGACGAAGTGGCGCGCCACATCCGTTCCGCCGGCGGCCAGGAACCAGGCCTTGGCAGCTTGCGCATTGGCCAGCGTCTCCTGCGTCGTGAAGGTCTTGGAGGCAATGACGAACAGCGTGTGCTTTGCGTCAACGCCGGCCAGCACGGGCGCCAGGTCATGGCCGTCGACGTTGGAGACGAAATGCAGCTTGAGATCGCGACGACCAAAGGCCTGCAGCGCCTGCACGACCATGGCCGGGCCGAGGTCGCTGCCGCCGATGCCGATGTGCACGACGTCGGTGATCTCGCCCCGCTCGCCGCGGCGCACGCGCTCGGCAAAGGCCAGCATCGCATCCAGAGATGCTTGCACCTCGGCATTGAACGGTGCCTTGCTGCCTGCCGGCGCGCGCAGCGCCGTGTGAAGCACCGCGCGGCCTTCGGTGTGGTTGACCGGGTCGCCGCGCAGCAGCGCATCGCGCCGCGCTTCCAGGCCACAGTCGGCCGCCAGCTTCAGCAGCAGGGTCAGCGTGGGCATGTCGATGCGGTTCTTGGACAGATCGGCGAACACCTCGGGCGCTTCAAACGACAGCGCGCCGAAGCGGTCTGCATCCGCCTTGAAAGCTTCACGGATATCGAAGCCGCGACCGCTCGCGGCGTAGTGGGCTTGCAGTTCAGCCCAAACGGGAGACAGGTCGCAGCGCGCCGTCATGTCAGGCGGCCTCGATGAGCTTGTCGAGCTTGCCGGCATCGACGGCGAACTGGCGGATGCCCTCGGCCAGCTTCTCGGTGGCCATCGCATCCTCATTCAGCGCGAAGCGGAAGGCGGCTTCGTCCAGGTGGATGGCGGGTACGGCCGCCGCCTTGGCCGGGTCGAGCGCGCGCTCCAGCTTGGCGTCGGTGGCCTGAAGTTGGGCGAGCAGATCGGGGCTGATGGTCAGCAGGTCGCAGCCGGCCAGCGCCTGGATCTGGCCGATGTTGCGGAAGCTCGCGCCCATGACCTCGGTCTTGATGCCATGCTGCTTGAAGTAGGCGTAGATCTGGCTCACCGACTTCACGCCGGGGTCGTTGACGCCGGCCATCGCCGCCTCATCCCAACTGCTGCCGGCGAACTTCTTGTACCAGTCGTAGATGCGGCCGACGAAGGGAGAGATCAGCTGGACCTTGGCTTCACCGCAGGCCACGGCCTGGGCGAAGGCGAACAGCAGCGTCAGATTGCAGCGGATGCCTTCGCGCTCCAGTTCGGCAGCGGCCTGGATGCCTTCCCACGTCGAGGCCAGCTTGATCAGCACGCGCTCGCGCGAGATGCCGGCGGCTTCGTACAGGCCGATGACGCGGCGGGCGCGGGCGAGCGACGCGGCCTTGTCGAAGGACAGGCGCGCATCGACCTCGGTGGACACACGGCCTGGCACGACCTTGAGGATCTCGAGACCGAAGCGCACCAGCACCTGGTCGACGATCTCGTCCAGGGGCTTGCCGCGATGCGCCTCGACCGCTTCCTTCAGCAACGGCGCGTAGTCGGGCGACTGCACCGCCTTCAGGATCAGTGAAGGGTTGGTCGTTGCATCTCGCGGTGCAAACTGCGCGAGCTGCAGGAAGTTGCCCGTATCGGCAACGACGGTGGTGAGGGTTTTGAGCTGGTCGAGCTGGTTCATGGGCTGCCTGTATCCGGGTCGAACGGATTGACCCGACGAAGAAACTGCTGCATAGTATTTCACGAAACTTAGTTACACAACGGTTAGCGCTCCATGGGAGACGCTGGCCTGGAGACCCCGCAGATGTCTTTCGATCTCGTGTTCTTTGGCGGTACCGGCGACCTGACATGGCGCAAGCTGATGCCCGCGCTGTTCCAGGCCTTCCGGCACGGCAAGCTGCCCGAAGGCGGCCGTATTCTCGCCGTCGCGCGTGACGACCAGACGGACGAGCGCTATCGCGAATGGCTGAAGGAGCGCTTCCGCGAAGTGGATGGCGCCAAGCGTCCCAACGACGAGGAGTTCGAGCGCTTCGCGGCGCTGATCCATTACCGCCGCATGGACTTGTCCCAGCCCGATCACTACGCCGGGCTCAAGGAATGGCTGGACGCGCGCAACGCCGACACCGTCGTCCTTTATCTCGCCACCAGCCCGCACCTGTTCACCGGCATCTGCCAGCAACTCGGCGCCGTGGGCCTGAACCACGACAAGGTGCGCGTGGTGCTGGAAAAGCCGCTGGGCCATGACCTGGCCAGCGCCCAGGAGATCAACCGCGCGGTGCGCAGCGTCTTCGCCGAAGCGCAGGCCTTCCGCATCGACCACTACCTCGGCAAGCCCTCGGTGCAGAACCTGATGGCGCTGCGCTTCGGCAACGCGCTGTTCGAGCCGCTGTGGCGCCGCGAAAGCATCGCCAACATCCAGATCACGCTGGCCGAGCGCCTGGGTGTGGGCACACGCGGCGCCTTCTACGACGGCACCGGCGCGCTGCGCGACATGATCCAGAACCATGCGCTGCAACTGCTGACCATGATCGCGATGGAGCCGCCGGCGCGCAACGACGCCGACGCCATCCGCGACGAGAAGCTCAAGGTGCTGCGTTCGCTGAAGCCCTTCACGCCCGACAGCGTCGCCCGCGACGTCGTGCGCGGCCAGTACCGCGCCGGCAGCATCGAAGGCAAGGCCGTGCCGGGCTATCTGGAAGAGGTCAAGGTGCCGCCCGACAGTGCCTGCGAAACCTTCGTCGCGCTGCGCACCGAGGTCAACAACTGGCGCTGGGCCGGCGTCCCCTTCTACCTGCGCACCGGCAAGCGCCTGGCCGAACGCGACGCACAGATCGTCGTCAACTTCCGCCCCGTACCGCACAAGATCTTCCCCGGCGCAAGCCAGCCCAACCGCCTGGTCATCAAGCTGCAGCCCGAGGACGGCCTGGAGTTGCAACTGCTGGCCCAGAAGGGCGCCGGCCACGGCGAACAGTTGACGCCGGTGTCGCTGGACCTGGACTTCGACAAGGCCTTTGCGACGCAGCGCGTCGGCGCTTATGAGCGCCTGCTGCTGGATGCGATTGCCGGCCGCCTCAACCTCTTCGTGCGCAGCGATGAGCAGGAGCAGGCCTGGCGCTGGGTTGAACCCATTCTCGACGCCTGGGCGGCCGACGCAAGCGGCCCGCGCCCCTATTCGGCAGGCTCCTGGGGCCCGGCCGCCGCAAGCGCACTGGTCGCGCGTGATGGTTTCAGTTGGGCGGAAGAACAATGAGCATTCTTGAGCGCGTGAAGGCCGCCCTGCCGGCCCTGCCGCCGGCCGAACAGCGCGTCGCCAAGCTGTTGCTGCTTGATGCCCGCAGCTTCGCCAGCCTGCCGGTCAGCGAGTTGGCCGACCGGTCGCATGTATCCAAGCCGACGGTGGTGCGCTTTTGCCGCAGCGTCGGCTACGACGGCCTGGCCGACTTCAAGCTGAAGCTGGCCGGCAGCGTCAACGAAGGTGTGCCCTTCGTGCACCGTGCCGTGGACGAGGACGACAAGACGGGCGACATCATCGTCAAGGTGGTCGACAACGCCGTTGCCGCCCTGCTGCATTACCGCAACGATGCAGCCAGCCATGCCTTCGAGCGCGCCATCGACGCGCTGACCGATTCGGCCCGCCACAACCGACGCATCGAGTTCTACGGCGTCGGCAACTCCGGCATCGTGGCCCAGGACGCCCAGCACAAGTTCTTCCGCCTGGGCGTGAACACGGCGGCGACCAGCGACGGCCATGTGCAGCTCATGAGTGCGACCATGCTGCAGCCAGGCGATTGCGCCGTCATCATCAGCAATTCGGGGCGCAGCCGCGACCTGCTGGATGCGGCCGACATCGCGCGCAAGAAGGGCGCAACCATCATCATCATCACGGCCAGCGCTTCGCCGTTGGCGCAGCTGGCGCTAGGCCCCAGCCAGATCCTGCTGGCGGTGGACCATCCCGAAGACTTCGACCGCTATAGCCCCATGGTGTCGCGTTTGCTGCATCTGATCGCGGTGGACATCCTGACCACGGGCGTGGCGCTGAAGCTGGGCCAGCACCTGCGGCCCATGCTGCAGGAGATCAAGAAGAATCTGCGCGCGAAACGTTACGCGGGCTGATCAGACGGCCGCGGCAGGCGGCCACAGCAGTTCGGCCACGCCGTAGACGCGAGCCAGTTCGCGAAGCTTGTCGGGCGCGTTGTCCAGCTTCAGCGTTGCGCCCTGCTCGGTGCACTGGCGCCCGGCCGACAGCAACACGCTCAGCGCCGCGGAATCGAAATCCTTCAACTCGGCAGCCGACAGCCTGACCTCACGGCCGGCCGCCGCCAGCACCTGGGCGGCCTCGGCGCGCAGGGCGGGCGACATCTGCGCCCAGGCGGCGCGGGCGCCGTCCGTGCGCAGCCGTGCAGGCAGCTTCAGGCCGCTCAAGATCAGCCCTTGGCGGCGGGAGCGCCGGCCTTGGCGTTCTTGTCCGCCAGGCTCTTGATCAGGCCGTCGATGCCGTTGGCGCCGATCTCCTGAGCGAAGCTGTTGCGGTACTGGTCCGCCAGCCAGATGCCCAGCACATTGACGTCATAGATCTTCCACTCGGCACCGGCCTTCTCCAGGCGATAGTCGAGCTGGATGGCATCGCCCTTGCCACGGATCTCGGTCTTCACGACGACCTCGGTGTCGGTCGGCTGGGCGCGCAGCGGCTTCAGGCCGATGGTCTGGTCCTTCACCTGCGTCAGCGCGCCGGCATAGGTGCGCACCAGCAGGGTCTTGAACTCGGCCTGCAGCTTGGTCTGCTGCTCCGGCGTGGCCTGGCGCCAGAAGCGGCCGACGGCCGATGCCGTCATGCGCTGGAAGTTGACGTGAGGCATCACCTTGGCGTCGACCAGGGCGATGATCTTGTTGACGTTGCCGGCCTGGATGTCCTTGTCGGCCTTGACGGCCTCGATGGTTTCCAGGGACAGCTGGCGGATCAGCTGGTCGGGCGTGCCGCCATCGGCCGCATGGGCGCCATGCACGAGGCCAAGGCTCAAGGTCGCCAGGGTGGCCACGGTGAGCAGGCGGCGGCGCAGGGATTTCAGCACAGTCATGGTTTCGCTTTCTCTGAACGGGACGGGCGCTCAACGCGCCAGTCCGGATTTTGGTTGGCTCTCGGGACGTAACCGTTCGCGTGCGGATTCACCGCGCCGCTGCAGAGGCAGGCTCGGCAGGCTTCTTCACGTTCGCCGCGGGTTCGGACGCCGCAGGCTCGGGCGCTGAAGCTGCGGTGGTCGCTGCCGAAGCGCCGTTGCCCGGCACGAGCACCTCGACCTCGTCGTCATCATCGAAGCTGCCGCGGCGTTGCAGATAGGCGTCGCGGTAAAAGGTGTATTTGTCCAACGCAATGCCATCGAGCATTTCACCGGCACGCAGGAAGTTGGAGCGCGTGTTGACGAGGCTCAGCGCGGTAATTGCGACCTTCTTGCGGCCATCGTCGAAGATCACGCCCGGCGAGGCCTGCCAGTCCACCGGCAAGGCCAGCGAGTCGCGCACCGAGGACGGGCCGAACAAGGGCCAGACGATATAGGCACCCGTGCCCATGCCCCATTTGCCCAGCGTCTTGCCGAAGTCCTGGCTGTTCTTCTCCAGGCCCGCTTCGGTGGCGATATCCAGCACGCCAGCCAGGCCGAGCGTCGAGTTGACGGCAAAGCGCATGCCCTGCTCCACACCGGCCTTGAAACGACCCTGCAGGAACAGATTGATCGCCGACCAAGCGTCGCCGATGTTGCCGAAGAAGTTGTCGACGCCGGTACGGATGGGCGCAGGCACGATCTCGGTATAGGCGGTCGCGACGGGCTTGAGCACGTTCTCGTCCAGCTTCTCATTGAAGGCGAAGACCTTGCGGTTCCAGGATTCCCAGGGATCCAGCCGCTGGCCCTTGGAGCCCATGACCTTGTCGACAGCCCGCTCGATGCGCGTGCCGACACCCTTGACGGTCTGGCAACCCGCCAGGCTCAGGGCCAGGACAAACAGGGCCAGCATGCGGACGATACGGTTCACGGCTTGCTCCCCGAGGCAGGTGCTGCCGCTGCGGCGCTGCCCATGTCCGACGCCTTGCTGTTGATGAACTGGCCAATGAGGTTTTCCAGCACCACGGCGCTCTGCGTCTGCCTGATGATGTCGCCGCTGGCGAGGTTCTTCTCATCCGCACCCGGCTCCAGGCCGATGTACTGCTCGCCCAGCAGGCCCGAGGTCAGGATCTTGGCCGAACTGTCCTTGGGGAACTGCGTGTTCTTGTACATATTGAGCAGCACCTTGGCCTGGAAGGTCTTGTCGTCGAAGCTGATCGACTCGACACGGCCGACGACGACGCCGGCGCTCTTGACCGCGGCGTTAGGCTTCAGGCCGCCGATGTTGTCAAAACGCGCCGACACCTGGTAGGTGGCATCGAAATTGAGGCTCAGCAGGTTGCCAGCCTTGAGCGCGAGGAACAGCAGCGCAGCGCCGCCGATCAGCACGAACAGGCCCACCCAGGCGTCATATCGAGAGGATTGCATCCTTCCTTCTCCCTAAATCGAAAACATCATGGCGGTCAGCGTGAAGTCCAGGGCCAGCACGGCCAGCGACGACAGCACGACGGTACGCGTGGTCGCTGCCGACACGCCCTCGGGCGTGGGCCGGCAACCATAGCCCTGAAGCAGCGCGATGAAGGTGACCGTCACGCCGAACACCAGGCTCTTGATGACACCGTTGCCGACGTCCTTGAACACATCCACGCCGCCTTGCATTTGCGACCAGAAGGCACCGGGGTCGATGCCCAGCAGCGGCACGTCAACCAGCCAGCCGCCCATGATGCCAACCGCCGAGAAGACCGCGGCCAGCAAGGGCATCGCGATCAGCCCACCCCAGAAGCGCGGCGCCAGCACACGCTGCACCGGGTCCACGGCCATCATCTCCATCGCGGTGAGCTGCTCGCCGGCCTTCATCAGGCCGATCTCGGCGGTCAGCGACGTCCCGGCGCGGCCCGCGAACAGCAGCGCCGTGACCACCGGGCCGAGCTCGCGCACCAGGCTCAGCGCAGTCAGCAGGCCCACCGCTTCCCGGGAGCCGTAGCGCTGCAGCGCGTAGTCGCCCTGCAGGGCCAGCACGGAGCCAACGAACAGGCCCGACACGCCGATGATGAGCAGCGAGCGATTGCCCAGATAGAAGAGCTGCTCGCGCACGAGCACGAAACGCATCAGCGCCCGGGGCGAACAGGCGAGCAGCGCGCCGAACAGCCGCGCGGCGGCGCCCCAGTCGGCGAGCAGCATGCGCACGCTCAAGCCCAGGTTGGCGGCCAGCGCCATCATGACGCCACCCCGAAGTCCTCGGCCACCGGCACGGCAGGCTGGTGAAAGCGTACCGGCCCGTCAGGCTCGGCACCCACGAACTGACGCACCAGCGGGTCATCGCTGTGGCGCAGCTCGTCCGGCGTGCCCTGGGCGACGATGCGGCCATTGGCCACCATCGCCACCTCGTCGGCGATCTCGAAGGTCTCGTGCAGGTCGTGCGAGACGATGATGCTGGTCAGGCCGAGGGCGTCGTTCAGGTCGCGGATCAACCGGGCGGCCACGCCCAGCGAGATCGGGTCCAGGCCGGCGAAGGGCTCGTCGTACAGCACCAGGTCCGGGTCCAGCGCAATCGCACGGGCCAGGGCCACGCGCCGGGCCATGCCGCCGGAGACTTCGCTGGGCAGCAGGTCACGCGCACCGCGCAGGCCGACGGCATTGAGTTTCATCAGCACCAGGTCGCGGATCATGGCCTCGGGCAGGTCGGTGTGCTCGCGCAGCGGGAAGGCCACGTTCTCGAAGACGCTGAGGTCGGTGAACAGCGCGCCGAACTGGAACAGCATGCCCATGCGCCGGCGCACGGCGTACAGGCCGTCCAGGTCCAGCGGCGCCAGGTCCTGGCCGTCGAACAGCACCTGGCCGCTCATGGGCCTGAGCTGGCGGCCAAGCAGGCGCAGCACGGTGGTCTTGCCGCCACCCGAAGTGCCGATCAGCGCCAGCACCTTGCCGCGCTCCAGCTTCAGGTTGACGCCGTCCAGCACCACGCGGTCGCCGTAGCCGACGCTGACGTTGCGCAGTTCAATCAGAGGTGCGGTTGCCAAGGGATTCACGCAGGCAGGCTGCAAGCCGGGGGGCGGGAGAAAGGGCGCCATGATAGGGGAAACACCAAGCCTTCCCGCACGCCCGGCCTTCAAGGCGGAGCGGCGACTTTCTCCGACTCGAAGTTCACCTCGATGCGCATCCAGGACTTGACCGCCTGGCCATTCAGCTGACCGGGGCTGAAATCGGTTGCCATGAAAGCCTGCCGCGCCGTCTCGAACAGCGGCTCGGGCAGCACGGCGTCGCCGTCGGGCTCGACACGCTCGACCCGCCCCTGCTCGTCCAGGTAGAGCTTGAGGATGGCGTTGTAGGACCGCCGCACCGGCCAGTTGAGTGGCCATTGCAGCAGCACGGGCGTGCGCGCCACGGGCCCGACGCTGAGCAGCGCCCGCGGCACATAGACGGCCGGCTCAACGACAGACGCCGCGGGTTGCGGCGAGGGCTCACGGGAAATCTCAGGCGGAAGGGGCGACGGCACCGTCGCCGGGCCAGAGATGGCGGCCGCAGGCGACGGTTGCTCGGCGGCCGCCGCAATCGGCGTGACGGCAGGCGCGGCCACGTACCGCACCTTCAGCGCCGCCGGCGCGTCGGTAGGCTTGGGCAGCAGCTGGTCCCGCTTCCAGTCGCTCAGCGCCTGCGCCCCGGAGGCGAGCAGCGCGAGGTGTGCCAGCGCCGCCCCGGCCAGGCACCACCACGGCGCCCGTACCGAGCCGCTGGCGCCTGCGCCTCTCAGTTCATCAGCTCGCGCCATGAGGTGCGCCGCAGGGTGCCTGGCGGCAGGTTGATCGGGTCAGCACCTGTGCGGGGGACGTTCTTGCCGTCGACCTGCTGCACCAGGGTCAGCAGCTTGCCGGTGGAGCTGACGATGGTCGTGATACCCGCCACCAGCGTGGTGCTGGAATAGGTCAGCAGCGGCTTGCCGGAACCGACGTCCAGGTAGTAGAGCCAGGAAGTGCCGCCGGGCGAGCAGACGGTCGGCTGCGGAATGTTGGTGGCGACGATGAGCTGGTTGAGCTGCTGGTCGAAGTCGACGCTGACACGTTCGCCGGCGCTGAGGCTGAGATCGACGTACCAGCCCTTTTGCGTCGCCCAGTTGATGGTCGCGCCGTTCTCCAGGCCGCTGCGGTCGGCTTTCAGCGTCTGCTGGACCATGTTGGCATTGCTGCGCAGCGCGCCCAGGCCAGACACCGCCAGGTCGTCCTTGAAGCTGTAGATGGACTGCAGCGAGGTGTCGCCAACGTCCCCGGTGCCCAGGTAGCGCCCCGTAGCCACCGAAACGATCGGGTATTTGTAGTTGCCATCAATGATCTCGCTCAGCACGGGCTTGGTCGTGATGGGCTGGTTGCTACCCGTCTGGCCCAGCAGCATGCTTTCCTTGCCGGCCGGGCCGTAGTTGTCGTCAAAGTCGAAGCGCCAGACGTTGCCGAGCATGTCGGCGCCATACACCCGCGATGCGACGCCGAGCTTGTCGTCATCCACCCAGGCGTTGATCTTGCCCAGGTTGCTGGGGTCGCTGGGGCTGCCTACACTGGTCCCGGCCTTGATCTTGCTCGTTGCATCCACCAGCGCGCCCGTGACGGCGTCCACCACGTACAGATAGCCCACGCCCGAAGCGTTGTTATAGCCCGAGGTGAACATCACGACCCATTTGCCGGCCTTGTTCTTGGTGATGATGGGGTTGCCGTAGCTGTAGCCCAGGTCGCCGTCAGTGGCGTACTCCCACAGGGCCTTGGGAGAGACGGGATCGGTAATGTCCAGCGCGTAGTAGCCCTTGCCGCCCTTGCCCAGGCCGCCCACCAGGATAGTGCGCCACTTCGTGCCGTCATACACATCGCCCACCACCGGCGCGCCGTCGACGAAGAAGCGGTGGTTGGATTCATAGTTGGCGTCCGCCAGCATGTACATGTTCGACATGACCATGGACGGCACATAGGCCCACAGCTCGGTGCCGCTCGTGGCATCTGCCACGTTGTCTTTGTCCACCACTTTGATGGCGTGCAGCATGCCGTCGTTGGCGCCCACATAAAGTACGCCAGGCCGCTTGGTGCCGGCGAACGCGGTGTAGCCGGCATCGCTCAAGCTCATGGGCGACTGCTTCACGTAGACCGGTGCGCCGTTGACGATGTCGCCCAAGGGACCGGCGCGGGTGCGGAACACCTTGTCGGCATCGGCGCTGGCGGACTGTTCGTAGGTGGTGGCGCCAAGCAGGTAACTGACGAGGTTGGCGGTCGTGGCCTTGAGCTTGGCGCCCGGGTCCATCGTTGCGCACTGACTCAGCTGACTCGCCCCGACGCATGGGTCCGGAAATTTGCTGATCTTGCCGGCGGTGGTCAGATTGGCCACGGTGAAATCGACGAGGCTGTTGCTGCCGTTGTTGAACAGGATGGTGCGCGAGGCCTGGGCCTTGATGCGATCGGCGGCCGACCAGATCGGCGTGCCCGGGTTGATCACGGCCCCGGTGCCGGTGTCGATCTTGAACGCATTGACGGTGCCGTCCCAGGTCTTGGTGGTGTACAGGGGGATGAACAACCAGTCGTCGCCCGCCGACGGTGTCAGCGAACTGGTGGCCGCCGCGGCCGAACTGCCCGTGGCCGCGTCGATGCGGGTCAGCGCATCCACGAGGCTGGCGGCCATTTCCGACGCGTTGTTGGCGCTGTAGTAGGTGCCGCGCCCGTTGACGGCGGCATGCCAGAGATCGTCGACGGCCGTCAGCGTGTTGGACTTCGGCTCGGGCCAGACCTTGTTGCCCTGCTTGATGTCGAAAAAGTCGCCGCTCCTCTGGGTTTCGTAATTCTTGTCGTAGGTCAACGTCCCGCTCAGGCCCAGGCCCATCGCGAACGTGGTCATGTGCTGGGCCGGGTTGTTGTCCTTGGTGTCGACCGGCACGATGTTCGCGCAGACGTCCTGGTTGGCGACCGAGCCCGTGCAGTTGCCCAGCGCCGAGGTGCGCAGGTCGTTGACGTAGTAGTACTGGGCCACGTCGGCCAGCGTGTCGGCGTAGCCGGCGCCGCCGTTGCCCTCATCGCGCATCGGCCGCGCCACCGACGCGCCCGCATCGGTGTTGCCGATACCCACGGTGCCGGCCAGGTCCTTGTGCGTGATGCTGCCCTCGTTCCAGTAGCCGTCCGTCGAGAGGATGGTGTAGTTGCGCTGGCAGGCGTACTGCATCGGGTCGCTCTGCCCGCTCAGCTTGTTGGCGAAATAGCGCCCCGCCCGCGCCAATGCCGGCCGCAGCGGCGTGGCGCTGTTGCCCGACGTGCCGTACAGGCGGGTGAAGAAGTCGGTCTTCTGCGTACCGCCGTCGAAGTCACGGATGTTCAGGAAGCCCGTGCCGTCGGCGCCGTTATTGGCGTACTCGCTGATCTTGGAGAAGCCAACGCGGAATCGCGTGGCGTCGATCCTGGCGAAGGCCATGCCGGCACCGGCCCGCATGGCCAGCATGCGGGTGCGGTAGTAGGAGAACCAGTTGGCATAGTTCTGCTTCTGCGCCGCGGTCGCGTTCTGGGCGCGCACGACGTCGAAGTCGGGGCCTGCGCAGCTGCTGCCCGTTTTCCCGGCCTTGGGCGTCGCCCAGAGGAAGGAGCCATAGTCACCCTCGGTCGCGGTCGTGGTGACGGTTTTTTGGATGGAGCAGCTATTGGCTACGTTGTTCTTGCAGGTCTTGCCGGGTGCATTGATGCGCGCGTACGACGTCACGACGCTGGTCGTCGTGTTGCTGGCACTGTCGTAGTTCGACGTGGAGCCGCTGCCGGGAACGCTACAAGCGGGATCGTTTCTGGCGCCGCACACCGCGGAGGTGGCCGACTGAACGGGGGTGCCGACGGTCGCCCCGACGACACTGGGCGTTTCCGGGTTGTCGTTGCTCAGGTCGACGGTGCTCGAGCCGCTCATGTAGCCGTCGTTCCAGGCGGCCGTGAAAGTGGCGTCCGTCATCGACGTGCCATTGGATCTCAAGGGCGCCGGATAGCTGCGGTTGGGATCGTAGAAGATCTTGTTGGCACCGACCCAGCCGAAGCACACGTCGCCGGTCGGCGCGTCGTCGGGCAGGTAGTTGTCGCTCATGGAGCCCGAGTCGTCGAGCACGAACATCAGGTTGGCGCGCACCAGCGTGCCATTGGTCGTGCTGGCCAGCGGCCGGTCGGCCAGATCGGCGAGCCCGGCGGCGCTGGCCGTCAACGCGGCCAGGAGCAGGGGCAGGCCCCCAACCATCCATCGCAACCCAGGGAGAAAAGAGGTCGTTTTCATGCTTGATCTCCTGCGTGGCTTACAGCTGGACCATGGTTTCGGTGAACGAGACGGTGCCGCGCGCACTGGTGGCGCGCACGACGATGCGGTAGTACTGGGAATTCGTGACGATGGTCTGTGCCTTGCCGTCCTTGTAGCTCTGCACGCCCTTGTTGCCCCCGCCCGTGAGCGCCGAACCGGTGGGCACTGCGCAGTCGACTGCCGACGGTGCACCTTCACCCGCGCACAGCCGCGTGATGATGTAGCGCGCCGTATTCGCGCCACCATTGAGGCTGATCTGGGCAGACGGGCTCACACAGGTGCCAAAGCTGCCCGCCGCGTAAAGCGAGCAGGCGCCGCCGCCGGTCCAATCCACCACCGCTCGCGCGTTGCTGGTGGAACCCTGACCAGTCATGTCCAGCGAGTCGCGACTGCTGGCGTAGTAGCCGGCGGCGGCCCGGTCGTTGTGCAGATTCGTGCCGGCATTGGCGTTCAGGTAGGCCACGGCCGATTCAGCGGCCTGGCTGGCCGCCGACGTTGCATCTTGCTTGAACCCGAGGTTGCCAATGACCAGCGAGCTGGTGTCCACCGACCGCACCAGCGCCACCGCGGCCAGAGAGATGACCACGAGGGCGATCAATGCAAATATCAGCGAGATCCCCCGCTGCCGGCGGGTCGCCGTTGTCCTGGTTGCGTGGCAGTCCGTCATTTAATTTTGTCCCCAGATCACGTTGCGCAGGGGTGCCGTCACCTCGAACACCGAGTAGCGGTAGTGCTTCCAGTCCGGCACGCCGCTGACCACCAGGTCCAGGCAATTGCTGCTGCCGCACGTGGTGGCACCGGTGACGGTGGTTGCCTTGCCTACATCCCACTTCGGCGCGGCCACGGTCACTTCGTCCTTCTGGTAGCTGCCGCTGCGAGCGACGAGTGCGAGCCGCACGGCCAGCACCTGCCGCCAGCCGGCATTGGTGGTGGGCGTCACGTTGTCGTAGGTGTCCACGACGCGGTCGGCGTTGGTGTCCTTGCCATACAGGGCGCGCAGGTAGACGATCTGCGGGAACAGCTCCTGCGACTGCATCCCGCCCGAGGCCAGGTCCAGGGTCTGCTGTTGCAGGTTGTAGTTGGCATCCACCGCGAAGGTGCGCAGCACCAGTTGACCCGCGTTGATCAGCCGATCGCCCGCAAGATAGCCCGCAGCCGGCGCCACCTGCGCGCCGCTGTTCCAGGACGACGCGCCATGCACGACCTGGTTGCTGTTGGCGATCTGCGTCACCTGGTAGGCGCCGCACCAGTTGGTGGCGGAGTTGCCGGCGGGCACGGCGATCACGATGTCGCTCACCGAGATCCCCACCGCCGACCGAAGGGTGAATCGATCCGCGGTGATCGGGTGATTGACGCTCACGATCGCCGGCACGGCATAGGCACGGCTGGACGACATGACCGTGACGCTGTCCGGAGCGCCATTGGCCCCTGCGGCGATCACCACCGGCGTGAGCGTCCAGTTGAAGGCGCCCGTACTCGTATGGTTGGCAACGACCGGGCAGCCGAGCGCGGGCAGATCATCGATGAGGCCGTAGCCGGCCATCTGGATTTCGCGCTGCAGCGTGTACAGCCCCAGGGCGCCATTGACCTGGGCATCGGCACCACCGGTCGTCACGCGCTTCTGCCCTTCGGCGAAGGACAGCACCTGGGCGGTGACCAGCACGACGACCAGGCCCAGCAGCAGCCCGATCATCAGCTCGATGAGCGTCGCGCCGCGCACGGCCGCCCGGCAGGGGGGCAGTTTGGAATTCAAGACCATCACGACAGCGGCCCTCAGTTGATGGACGAGGCCATCGTGAATCGATTGGTCGACTCACCAGCCGCCGTCCAGCGGATCTCGATGGACACCGCCCCCGTGGCCGCCACGGTCACCGTGGACTCGCCGTTGGGGAGTCGGGCCGCCACGCGGGCCTGCCAGTCCTGACAGGCCGCCCCGCAACTGGCCGTGGCGTAGGCGTTGAGGCCGGTGCGGTCGGTCCACATCTCGCCGAGCAACTGCTGGGCGAGGAAGGCCGCCTCGGCCCGGAAGGTGGCGGACGTCTGGGCGCGCGTCATGGCCCCTTGCAGCCCGACGACGCCCAGCACGCCCATCGCGCAGATCAGCAGCGCGACCAGGGCTTCGAGCATCGCAAAGCCGGTGTGCTGGCCGCGGCCAGCCTTCAGGTTCGAGCTTGCTTTCATGCCTTGGACTCCATGGTGCAGCGGGTCAGCATTTGCGCGGATCACTGCTGGCGGTGACCTTGGGCTCGCACATGCGGATGGCGCCGCCGGTCCCCACGACGATGCGCAGCGCGCGGAAGTCATCGCCAGGGACGCTGTTGTCGATGTTCAGCGTGGTCAGCGTGGCCACAGGGGTAAGGTCTACGGGGCGGCCGAAGCCGTTGAACACGACGAACGCAGCGTCACCGCCGGCGGCATCGTCCCCCTGCACCACGACCGATTGGCTGCCGCTGCCGGTGGCATGCTTGTCCAGGATGCGGGGGGCTGTCGTGTCGCTGACCGCGGTCGCGCACTTGCCTGCCGGGTCGTCAAGGCTGACCACCCACGACATGCCGTCCTCTTTAACCGCGCAGCTGTTGTCCATCACCGCCGAGTTGCTCAGGGTGACGAGCGAGAAGCGCACATTGGTGTTGCGCCGCATCGCCTCGGCGCGGGCGCGCTGCAGGCCAGCCTGCAGGGACGTGGCCACGTTGCGGATCTGAGTGTTGCGTATCCAGGCGCTGGCGCTGGGCATCACGGCCATGAGCAGCAACGCCATCAAGGCGACCACCACCACCAGCTCGATCAAGGTAACGCCCCTCAGGGCCGGCCGCTTCATGTTCACCTCAGCACTCGCTGCCCTTGGCGAGCCAGCAGTTCTTGCCGGTCATCGCCGCGCCCTTGAAGGTGGTCGTGGCCTGCACGTTGGCTTCGTTGATGGTGTACACATGCCCCAGCGACACCGTGCCCGTCTTGCCGGTGGCCGTGAGGGTGTAGCCCTGCCCGGAGCTGGTCAGGCCGCAGGCATAGGTGAAGTTCTTGGCGCCGGTGGGAACGAAAGTCTTCCAGCTCGGGGCGGCCGCGGCGTCGACACAGGTCGTGGTCCCGTAGTTGCGGTTGTCCTGGTAGTACTGTTCCATCTTGACCCGGTAGTCCGCCAGCTGCGAGAAGCTTTCGGACAGGGAGCCGCGGCGCACGTAGTCCTTGTATTGCGGGACAGCCACCGCTGCCAGGATGCCCACAATGGCCACCGCGATCATGAGCTCGATCAGCGTGAAGCCACGTTGAACCTGAGGAGACGCGAATTGGGACATGGGCAGTTCCTGTGGAGCGGCGACGAGGCGATGAGCGCCGGGTAGAAGGACCATCAAGTGGTCGTTTCGGGGCATTCTGCGGCAGCGCCGGCGTGAATGTCGTGCAAAACTGCGCACCTCGACACTGCTTCTCGACGGGCGTCCATGCCGCCGCGACGAACGGCATGCCCCCGTAAGTAATTGCTACGGCGCCATGAAAAACGCGACCCGGAGGTCGCGTTGCAGGAGGCGAGGCGGCGTGCTCAGCGCGGCAGCGTCGTCGAACCCATCAGGTATTCATCCACCGCACGCGCGGCCTGGCGGCCTTCGCGGATGGCCCACACCACCAGGCTCTGGCCGCGGCGCATGTCGCCGGCGGCGAAGACCTTGTCGACATTGGTCTTGTAGGCGCTGGCACCTTCGGTCGAGGCCTTGCCGTTGCCACGCGCATCCTTGTCGACGCCGAAGGCCTCCAGGATGGTGGCGACCGGCGACACGAAGCCCATCGCCAGGAAGGCCATGTCGGCCTTGAGGATCTGCTCGCTGCCTTCGACCTCGGTCATCTTGCCGCCCTGCCATTGCAGGCGCACGGTCTTGACGCCAGTCAGCTTGCCCTTCTCACCGATGAATTCCTTGGTGGCGATGGCGAACTCGCGCTCGCAACCTTCTTCATGGCTGGACGAGGTGCGCAGCTTGATCGGCCAGTAGGGCCAGGTCAGCGGGCGGTCTTCCACTTCGGGCGGCTGGGGCAACAGCTCGAACTGCGTGACGCTCTTGGCGCCGTGGCGGTTGCTCGTTCCGACGCAATCGCTGCCGGTGTCGCCGCCACCGATGACGATGACGTGCTTGCCGTCGGCGCGCAACTGGTTCTTCAGCTTGTCGCCGGCGTTGATCTTGTTCTGCTGCGGCAGGAATTCCATCGCGAAGTGCACGCCGGACAGCTCCCGGCCCGGCACGGGCAGGTCGCGCGACTGCTCGGCGCCGCCGGTCAGCACGATGGCGTCGAACTGGCTCTTCAGCTCGCCGGCGCTGATCGTTTCCTTGGCCCAGTTGGTGACCTTGCTGCCTTCGGGCAGGGCGGCGACCATCACGCCGGTGCGGAACTCGACGCCCTCGGCCTTCATCTGCTCGACCCGGCGGTCGATGTGGGACTTCTCCATCTTGAAGTCCGGGATGCCGTAGCGCAGCAGGCCGCCGACTCGGTCGTTCTTCTCGAAGACGGTGACGCTATGGCCGACGCGGGCCAGTTGCTGCGCCGCCGCGAGACCGGCCGGGCCGGCGCCGACGACGGCCACCTTCTTGCCGGTCCGCACCTTGGCCGGCTGGGCCGTGACCCAGCCCTCGGCCCAGGCGCGGTCAATGATGGCGTGCTCGATGGACTTGATGCCGACCGCGTCGTCATTGACGTTCAGCGTGCAGGCCGCCTCGCAGGGCGCGGGGCAGATGCGGCCGGTGAACTCGGGGAAGTTGTTGGTGCTGTGCAGCACGACGATGGCGTTCTTCCAGTCCTCCGGCCGGCCCTTGTAGACCAGGTCGTTGAAGTCCGGGATGACGTTGTTGACCGGGCATCCGCTGTTGCAGAACGGCGTGCCGCAGTCCATGCAGCGCGCGCCCTGCTGCTTCGCCTGCTCGACGTTCAGGCCGATGACGAATTCCTTGTAGTTCTTGACGCGGGCGGGCGCGGGCTCGTAGCCCTCTTCCAGACGCTCGTATTCCATGAAGCCGGTGACTTTTCCCATGCTCCCTCTCCTCAGGCCTTGGCGGTGACGGCTTCAGGCGCCTTGGCCTGAGCGATGGTTTGTGCGGCTTCCTTGGCGGCGTTGATCTCGCCCAGCGCGCGGCGGTATTCGTTCGGGAACACCTTGATGAACTTGCCGCGCGATTCGGCCCAGTGGTCGAGGATGTCGCGGGCGCGCTGGCTGCCGGTCCAGCGGTGGTGGTCCTCCAGCAGCTTCTTCAGGATGGCCTCGTCGGTCTGGGCCTCGCGGTCCACGCCGTCGACACCCTTGGTGCGGTGCCAGATGGCCTTGTCGACGCTGGCTTCCTGCTCCTGCGCCGTGGCGAGCTTCTCCAGCGACACCATGCTGGTGTTGCAGCGCTTGGCGAAGTGGCCGTCCTCATCAAACACGTAGGCGATGCCGCCGCTCATGCCGGCTGCGAAGTTGCGGCCGGTCTTGCCGAGCACGGCGACGGTGCCGCCGGTCATGTACTCGCAGCCATGGTCGCCCGTGCCCTCGACGACGGCCGTGGCGCCCGACAGGCGCACCGCGAAGCGCTCGCCGGCGACGCCACGGAAGAAGGCCTCGCCGCGCGTCGCGCCATACAGCGCGGTGTTGCCGACGATGATGTTCTTGGTCGCGTCGCCGCGGAAGTCGATGCTGGGGCGCACGACGATGCGGCCGCCCGACATGCCCTTGCCGGTGTAGTCGTTGGCGTCACCGATCAGGTAGAAGGTGATGCCATGCGCCAGGAAGGCGCCGAAGCTCTGGCCGCCGGTGCCTTCCATCTGGATGAAGATGGTGTGGTCGGGCAGGCCCTCGGGCTTGCGGCGGATCAGCTCGCCGGACAGGCGTGCACCCACCGAGCGGCGCACGTTGCTGACCTCCTGCATGAACTGCACCTTCTCGCCCTTCTCGAAGGCGGGCAGGCACTTCTCGATCAGCTTGACGTCCAGTGCGCGCTCCAGGCCATGGTCCTGCACATCGTTGTGGATGCGGGCCACGTCGGCCGGGACGTTGGGGCGGTGGAAGATGCGGGCGAAGTCCAGGCCCTTGGCCTTCCAGTGCGAGACGGCCTTCTTGGTGTCCAGCCAATCACTGCGACCAATCAGTTCGTCGAACTTGCGCACGCCCAGCTGGGCCATGATCTGGCGCGCTTCCTCGGCAACGAAGAAGAAGTAGTTGACGACGTGCTCGGGGCGGCCGGTGAACTTCTTGCGCAGCACCGGGTCCTGCGTGGCCACACCTACAGGGCAGGTGTTCAGGTGGCACTTGCGCATCATGATGCAGCCCTCGGCCACCAGCGGTGCGGTGGCGAAGCCGAACTCGTCGGCGCCCAGCAGCGCGCCGATGACGACGTCGCGGCCGGTCTTCATCTGGCCGTCGGCCTGCACGCGCACGCGGCCACGCAGGCGGTTCAGCACCAGCGTCTGCTGCGCTTCGGCCAGGCCCAGCTCCCAGGGCGTGCCGCAGTGCTTGATGGAACTCCACGGCGACGCGCCCGTGCCACCGTCATGGCCGGCGATGACGATGTGGTCGGCCTTGCACTTGGCCACGCCGGTGGCCACCGTGCCCACGCCGACTTCGGACACCAGCTTGACCGACACGTCCGCCTTCGGGTTGACGTTCTTCAGGTCGTGGATGAGCTGGGCCAGGTCCTCGATGGAATAGATGTCGTGGTGGGGCGGCGGGCTGATGAGGCCCACGCCCGGCACCGAGTGGCGCAGCATGCCGATGTACTCGGACACCTTGCCGCCGGGCAGCTGGCCGCCCTCGCCGGGCTTGGCGCCCTGGGCCATCTTGATCTGGATCTGGTCGGCGCTGACCAGGTACTCGGTCGTCACGCCGAAGCGGCCCGAGGCCACCTGCTTGATCTTGGAGCGCAGGCTGTCGTTTTCCTTCAGCTCGTAGTCGACGGCGATGACCTTGCCGTCGATCACGTCGCTGATCTTGGTACCAGCGGTGATCTTGATGCCCTTGAGCTCGTTGCGGTAGCGGGCCGGGTCTTCGCCGCCCTCGCCCGTGTTGCTCTTGCCGCCAATGCGGTTCATCGCCACGGCCAGCGTGGCATGGGCCTCGGTGGAGATCGAGCCCAGCGACATGGCACCGGTGGCGAAGCGCTTGACGATGTCGGCAGCCGACTCGACCTCTTCCAGCGGCACGGCCTTGGTCGGGTCGAACTTGAACTCGAACAGGCCGCGCAGCGTCATGTGGCGCTTGCTCTGGTCGTTGATGAGCTGAGCGTAATCCTTGTAGGTCTCGAACTTGCCCGAGCGCGCCGCGTGCTGCAGCTTGGCGATGGCGTCGGGCGTCCACATATGCTCTTCGCCACGGGTGCGCCAGGCGTACTCGCCGCCGGTCTCCAGCATGCTGTCCAGCAGCGGGTCGTCGCTGAAGGCCGCCTCATGCATGCGGATGGCCTCCTCGGCCACCTCGAACACGCCGATGCCGCCCACCTGCGTGGCGGTGCCGCGGAAGTACTTCTCGACGAAGTCCGGCTTCAGGCCGATGGCCTCGAAGATCTGCGCGCCGCAGTAGGACATGTAGGTCGAGATGCCCATCTTGGACATGATCTTGGACAGACCCTTGCCCACGGCCTTGATGTAGTTGTAGCGGGCCTGTTCGGCGGTCAGCTTGGGCGGCAGCTCGTCCTTCATGGCCTCGAGCGTTTCCAGCGCGAGGTAGGGGTGGACGGCTTCGGCGCCATACCCGGCCAGCACGGCGAAGTGGTGCACCTCGCGGGCGGTGCCGGTCTCGACGACCAGGCCGGCCGTCGTGCGCAGGCCTTCACGCACCAGATGGTGGTGGACGGCGGACAGGGCCAGCAGCGCGGGAATCGCGATGCGGTCCTGGCTCAGATGGCGGTCCGTGATGATGAGGATGTTGTGACCGGTCTTGATGGCGTCAACCGCCGAGGCGCACAGCGAGGCGAGCTGCGCTTCCACGCCGGCGCGGCCCCAGTCACGCGGGTAGGTGATGTCCAGCTCACTGGGCTTGAACTTGCCGTTGGTGGGCTTCTCGATGCCGCGCAGGCGCGCCATGTCGTCGAAGTCGAGGATGGGCTGGCTGACTTCCAGGCGCATCGGCGGGTTGATGGCGTTGATGTCCAGCAGGTTCGGCTTCGGGCCGATGAAGCTGTTCAGCGACATCACGATGTTCTCGCGGATCGGGTCGATCGGCGGGTTCGTGACCTGGGCAAAGAGCTGCTTGAAGTAGTTGTAGAGCGGCTTGTTCTTGCCCGACAGCACCGCGAGCGGCGAGTCGTTGCCCATGGAGCCGATGCCCTCCTCGCCATTGGCGGCCATGGGGGCGAGCAGGAACTTGATGTCTTCCTGCGTGGTGCCGAAGGCCTGCTGGCGGTCCAGCAACGTCGTCGTGAAGCCGGGGCGGGCCGTGTCGGGCACGGCGATGTCGTCCAGCTTGACGCGAACGTTCTCGATCCACTGGCGGTACGGGCGTGCGTTGGCGAACTGGTTCTTCAGTTCCTCGTCGTCGACGATGCGGCCCTGCTCCAGGTCGATGAGGAACATCTTGCCGGGCTGCAGACGCCACTTCTTGACGATCTTGGCCTCGGGGATGGGCAGCACGCCGGACTCGGAGGCCATGACGACGAGGTCGTCGTCGGTGATGCAATAACGAGCAGGCCGCAGACCGTTTCTGTCCAGCGCGGCACAGACCTGGCGGCCGTCGGTGAAGGCCATAGCGGCAGGGCCGTCCCACGGCTCCATCATGGCGGCGTGGTACTCGTAGAAGGCGCGGCGGCGCTCGTCCATGCCTTCGTGCTGCTCCCAGGCTTCCGGGATCATCATCATGGCCGCGTGGGCGAGCGGGTAGCCGCTCATCGTCAGCAGCTCGATGGCGTTGTCAAAGGTGGCCGTGTCGGACTGGTGCTCGAAGCTGATGGGATAGAGCTTCTTCAGGTCGTCGCCCAGCACGGGCGACTTCATGACGCCTTCGCGGGCGCGCATCCAGTTGAAGTTGCCCTTGACCGTGTTGATCTCGCCGTTGTGGCAGACCATGCGGTAGGGGTGGGCCAGCGGCCACTCGGGGAAGGTGTTGGTGGAGAAGCGCTGGTGCACTAGCGCGATGGCCGAGACGACGCGCGGGTCGGCCAGGTCCAGGTAGTACTTGCCGACCTGGTCGGCCAGCAGCAGGCCCTTGTAGATGACCGTGCGGCAACTCATGCTGGGCACGTAGTACTCGCGGCTGTGCGTGAGCTTGAGCGCCTGGATGGCGCTGGAGGCCGTCTTGCGGATGACGTAGAGCTTCCGCTCCAGCGCGTCGGGGACGATGATGTCAGTGCCACGGCCGATGAAGATCTGGCGGATCACCGGCTCCTTCTCGCGCACCGTGGGCGACATGGGCATGTCACGGTCCACCGGCACGTCGCGCCAGCCGATCAGCACCTGGCCTTCGGCCTTGATGGCACGGGCCAATTCCTGTTCGCAGGCCAGGCGGGAGGCAGCTTCCTTGGGCAGGAAGATCATGCCGACGCCGTACTCGCCGGGCGGCGGCAGGTTGATGCCCTGCTTGGCCATCTCGGCGCGGTAGTACTCGTCCGGGATCTGGATCAGGATGCCGGCACCGTCGCCCATCAGCTTGTCGGCACCCACTGCACCGCGGTGGTCCAGGTTCTCGAGGATCTTCAGGCCCTGCTGGACGATGTGGTGCGCCTTGTGGCCTTTGATGTGTGCCACGAACCCGAGGCCGCAGGCGTCTTTCTCATTGCCCGGCCGGTAGAGCCCGTGCTCGGCTAGGTCTTGGATCTCGGCTTGAATCTGCGCGGCGTGGCTCATGGCGCCCTCCTGGAACACAACAGGGCGGGAGCGTAATGCAGTGCAGCATTTGCGGCAACTTGATTAAATTAGGGTCAGAGTCAATTAATTCCCCATCGACGTGGTGAAGTTAAATAAATGGGGTCATAGTCACGCCACTCCGGTTGGCTTGGTTTCCGACGATGCTAGTGGCGTTTTGCGCGGCCGTCCGCGCGGCCGTTTGAGTGCGACTTTCGGGTGGGTGTCGCCCAGCGCCTTCAGGAATGTTGCGCCGCCCACTGGCCGCCCCCGCAACACGGCCTCAGTGAACTGCGCTTGCTCCTGCAGGGTGACACCCTGGTCCATCAACTCGCGATAGGCATGCTCGCGCTCGAAGGGTGTGTTGCCCAGTGACCAATACAGTTCATGCTCCGTGACCAGCGCGCTGCGGTTCAGGCCGAGGTGGTGAGCGGCGCTGGACCAGGGCCATTGCGCCGCGTCCTGGCACAGCCCTGCACGCACCGGATTCAATTCGATGTAGCGGATGCAGGCCAGCAGATGCCGTTCGCCCTCGACCAAGCCCGCCCTGAACCGACCTTCCCAGAGCGTGCCGCTGCGCTGATGACGGGTATTGAACCAGGCCACGTAGCGGCGGCCGAGCGCTTGCATCATGCGACTGAGAGCGTCCGCAGCGGGCGGCGTCAGCAGCAGGTGAAGGTGGTTGTCCATCAGCACGTAGGCATGGACGGCCACCCCATACTGAGCCGCGACCTCGGTCAATGTGACCAGCATCTGCTGGCGGTCGTGATCGCTGAAGAAGATGGCCTGGCGGTTGTTGCCGCGCAGGATGACGTGGTGAGGCTGACCCGGCAGGATCAATCGAGGTAGACGGGCCATGAATGCATCCTTGTCGGCACAACGGCCTCGGCAGGAGCAGCCAGAATAATCGACTCCGACCCCATTTTGTGGAGTGACGTCAGAAAAGCGTCTTGCCCGTCAACCGCTGATGCTCGCGAATGGCGAACCGGTCGGTCATGCCGGCAATGTAGTCAGCACAGGCTCGTTCACGATCGGCGCGCTCGGCGAAGTCCGCCGGCATCTGCGTCGCATCGGACGAATAGGCCGCAAAGAGGTCGCGCAGCACCTGCTCGGCGCGGCTGCGCGTGGATTGCACCTGCGGGTGGCGGTAGAGGTTGGCGAAGAGGAAGCGCTTGAGCGCCGTGCTCTTGATGCGCATCTCCGGGCTGAAGCGCAGCAAGGGCTTTTCAGCCCGGCGCACAGCATCGACGTCGCTGGGTGCCGCTTCGTCCAGCGCCGCACGCGTGGCGTCGATGATGTCGTAGACCTGAGCCGACAGCATGCGGCGGATGGTCTCGAACAGCAGGCGCTTGCCGGCCAGGCCCGGATGCGCATCCAGCGACGCCCGCCAATGCTCCCGCACCAGCTCGACATCCAGCAGTTGCTCCAGCTCGATCAGGCCCGAGCGCACGCCATCGTCAACGTCGTGCGCGTTGTAGGCCACCTCGTCGGCCAGATTGCAGAGCTGGGCCTCCAGGCTGGGCTGGCCGCCATGCAGGAAGCGGGTCGCGATGCCGTCAGGTTCAACGGCCTCGATGAGTTCGGCATGCCGTCGCGAGCAGTGCTTGAGGATGCCCTCGCGCGTCTCGAAGCACAGGTTGAGGCCGTCGAAATCCGGATAGCGCTGCTCCAGTTGATCGACGACACGCAGTGATTGCAGGTTGTGCTCGAAGCCGCCATGGGCGCGCATGCACTCGTCCAGCACGTCCTGGCCCGCATGGCCGAACGGCGTGTGGCCGAGGTCATGGGCCAGGGCCACGGCCTCGACCAGGTCTTCGTCCAGGCCCAGGCTGCGTGCGATGGACCGGCCGAGCTGGGCCACTTCCAGAGAATGTGTCAGCCGCGTGCGGAACAGATCGCCCTCGTGGTTGAGGAAGACCTGGGTCTTGTAGACGAGGCGGCGAAACGCCGTGCTGTGGATGATGCGGTCGCGGTCGCGCTGAAATTCGCTGCGCGTGGGTGCGGGCGGCTCGGGCAGGCGGCGGCCGCGGCTGCGCGCCGGGTCAGCGGCGTAGGCCGGACGCGGCGTCGACATCTCAGGCCGCTCCGTACGCTGCCAGTGTTTCCACGATGCGTGCGTCTGGCACCGAGTGCAGGCCGGCTCGGCCGAGCGCCTCGATGAGGACGAAGCGGATCTCACCCGCCTCCGCCTTCTTGTCCACGCGCATCAGCGACAGATAGCGTTCGGCGCCCAGCTTGGGTGGTTGCACCGGCAGCCCTGCCCTCTCGATCAGACTGCGCAGGCGCTCGACGAAGCCGGCCGGCATCAGCCCCATGCGCTGCGACAGGTCGGCCGCCAGCACCATGCCGCAGGCGACGGCTTCGCCATGCAGCCACGCACCATAGCCGAGGCCCGCTTCGATGGCATGGCCGATGGTGTGGCCGAAGTTCAGGATGGCGCGCAGGCCCTGCTCGCGCTCGTCCTGGCCCACCACGTCGGCCTTGATCTCGCAACTGCGCCGCACCGCATAGCCGAGCACGGCCTTGTCACGCGCCAGCATCGCGTCGAGGTTGTCCTCGATCCAGCACAGGAAACCGGCGTCAGCGATCGGGCCGTACTTGATCACCTCGGCCAGGCCAGCGCGCAATTCGCGGTCCGGCAGGCTGTCCAGGGTGTCCAGGTCGGCGATGACGCGCGCGGGCTGGTAGAAGGCGCCGAGCATGTTCTTGCCCAACGGATGGTTGATCGCCGTCTTGCCGCCCACCGACGAGTCGACCTGAGCCAGCAATGTGGTAGGCACCTGTACGAAGGGCACGCCGCGCATGTAGATGGCCGCCGCGAAACCGGTCATGTCACCGATAACGCCGCCGCCCAGCGCGAACAACACGGTCTTGCGGTCCAGGGCCTGGCCGAGCAGGTGGTCGCAGATGCGGTTCAGGCTGTCCCAATCCTTGTGTTGCTCGCCATCCGACAATACGACCATATCGACGCGACCGTAGACCGCCAGCAGGCGTTCACGCAGGCGAGCGGCGTACAGCGGCGCCACGGTCTCGTTGCTGACAATGACAGCCGTCGCTGCCTTGGGCAGTTGCTGCCAGCTGGCAGGCGCGTCCAGCAGGCCTGAACCGATGCGGATCTCGTAGTTGCGGTCGTCAGGGAGCTGAATGCGGACGGTATCGGTGGCAGGCATGCGGCCAAGTGTAAGAGGCACCTCGCAAGCGGCCCTCCGCCTCCCGTCAAGGCGCCGTCAAAGCGGTTCGGCCCCCACGGTGGCCGCGACGCGGGTCGGGTCCAGCAGGCCCGCCAGCTCCAGCTGCATCAGCGCCATGTTGACGAGGGCATGCACCGAAGGTCGCGCGCTTTCCAGCACATAGTGCGCGCAGCGGCGGTAGAGCGGGTCGCGCTGGTGGTGGAGTTCGCGCAGCTTGGCCAGCGGGTCGCGCACCTGTAGCAGCGGCCGCGTCGTGTCATGGCGCAGACGCCGGAACAGGTCCTCGGGCGTGGAGCGAAGGTAGAGCACCGTCGCACCGCCATGCAGCAGTTCGCGATTGCGCTCTCTCAGCACCGCGCCGCCGCCGGTGGCCAGCACGCGGTCGCCGGGACGTGCGATCAGCTCGGCGATGACCTCGGTCTCAAGGTCCCGAAAAGCGTCCTCACCATGGCGCTCGAAGAACAGCTTGATGCTGCCGCCGATGCGCTGCTCGATTTCATGGTCCGAATCGACAAAAGGCACGCCAATTTGGCGTGCCAGTTGTTTGCCGACGGTGGACTTGCCACCGCCAGGCATGCCCACAAGGGCGATCACGTCACTTCGCGCTGGCGCAGCTGTTGCTGGTGCCATAAGGGCTGACCACGAACGCCGGCGCCGATTCGCTGGAAAGGTCTGCTGCAGCGACCGGCAGTCGTGCGTAGGTGTACAGGTAGTCAACTACGCTTGCCGCGTAGGTCTTGCCTTGAGCGACGCCCTCGGCCACAAGCGCGGAGTAAGACTTGGACGACAGGGACACCGGCACACCAATCGGGTAGTAAGCAGGTGGGCTGAGGACACCCGCAGCCGTGACCGTGATCTTGTAGTCGACCCAAGTACCTAGACTCTTCGGATACTCGAGCTGAAGCACAGCGACGCCGTTTGCATCCGTCCTGGTGGCGCCCACCAGCGTGATCGCGACATCGGACTTGCGTGGATCCAACTGCTTGTTGCCATTCACGTCCTCACCGCCATCGACGACACCGTTCCGATTCAAATCCTCGTTGGGACAAATGGCGTTGAGCTGGCCCACGGTAAACCCCCCGGTACCAATGACGGCCACATAGTCGCCTTGAGGTGTCAGCTCCCAGCGCTTCTTCCCGGCGTTGTATTCCCAGAACCCCTTCGAATAGCTACCCAGATCCAACGACGGGGTGATCTGAACGTCGGCCTTGGGATTGCCAGCTGAATCTACAACGAGCACGACGTACTTTTTCACATACGTCAGACCACCGCCACCGTCACCGATCGAGTTGTCCGTGCCGATCGAGATCGACACCGGATTCGAGACGATGGTCAGCGTCGTGGTAAGCAACTGGCCGCCCGCAGCGACGCAACTGCCAGCCGTGGCGCCGGGCGCGAAGTCGCTGACCTTCCAGCAGGCTTGAATGGTCACGCCGTTCGTCGGGCTGCTGACGGCGCCAGGGGCATAAGTCGTCGAAGCGGTACCCGAAGCATCTGACAGAACGGAGTTTGCCCCAGAGCCAATCTTGCCGGTCCCGTTGTCGCCCGCTGCCGCGAACAGCACGCGGACATTGGAGATGGGCGCATTGCTGCCATCGCGGAAGATGGCACTGACAGTCACCTGGTTGTTGGTGGAGGACGTGTTGACGGTGACGACATCGGCAGACAGGTTCAGTGCCGTCGCGACAGGCGTGGAGCCAGCCACTGGCACCGTCGTGCTGCCGCCTGCGACGGGAATCGTCACGAGCGACTCGCGCCCGCCGGCTACCGCCTTGATCGTCAGATTGGTTCCCGGGGCGTTGGGTGTGGTGTAGGTGAACGTATAGGCGCCATTCAAGTCCGTCGTCCCCGTGGCACTCGTCACGCCGTTGCCGCTGACATTGATAGTCACGCCCGGCATCGGATTGCTGTTCACGTCAGACAGCGTGTATTGGACGGTACCGGCGGCGCCCACCGTCGCAACGGCCGGCACCGGGCTGGCTTGCGAGAAGTTTGCCCCAATGACCTGGAACGCAGCGGTGCGCGTCAAGTTGCCGCTTGTCGCAACGACTGTGATGGTGCGATTCGAGCGGTCCTGCCCGATGTTGACCGTACCGGTTACCTGCCCACTGGCATTTGTAGTGCTGGAGGGTGCGATGAGGAAGGCGCTGGCGTCTGTCACCGACAACTGCACGGGAATGCCCAGCAAGGCGTTTCTATTGCTGTCCACCGCCGTAGCCGTGGCCGTGATCGTTGCGCTGCCCGAGTTGTTGATATTGCTCGCGCTCAGCGTCAACGTCAGGTCATTGGCCTGAGGATTATTGGTCGAAGACTGCTGGACGACATTGAAGGTCACCGCCCGCGTAATAGTGCCCGAGGTCACGGTCAGGGTCACGGGGCGAACCGAAGTGTCGGAGCCCTGGGTGATCGTGGCCGTCAGCTGACCGCTGGCATTGGTCGCTGTCGCGTTATTTGTCGACACCACTGCATTGGCGTTGATTGAAACGGTAACCGGCACGTTGCCGACCGCGGCGCGGTTGGTGTCGATGGACGTCACCGTCGCCGTGATGGAGTCGGACCCCGTGTTCGTCAACGTGGCCTTGTTCAGCACAACGACGAGGTCGGCCGCCACGGCGCTCGCCGCGCCCGACGGGGTGGATGCCGGGGGATCGAAGACCGGTGTTCCGGCGCTTCCACCGCCACCGCCACAGGCCGTGAGCGCTGCAGCGAGCACACCACCCAACAACGCGCGAACCGCAGTCCGGCTCCAAACATCAAACTTCAACATCTCTGCTCACTCCCGTGTGTAGCCAGCGCAGCTGACACATCGTCAATTCGGTGAATCCTCAGCGCACCGTTGACCGCTCACTGACCACCTTGGGCGTCAGGAAGATCAACAGCTCGGTCTTCGAGGTCGTGCGGGTCTTGTTCTTGAACAGGTTGCCCAGGAAAGGCACATCGCCCAGCAGCGGTACCTTGTTGACGGTCTCGCCCTCGTCCTGGGTGTAGATGCCGCCGATGACGACCGTACCGCCGTTCTCGACCAGCACCTGCGTCTGAACATGCTTGGTATTGATCGCATAGCCCTGGGGCGTCAAAGTACCGCGGCTGTCCTTGTTGACGTCCACGTTCAGGATGACGCTGCCTTCAGGCGTGATCTGCGGCGTGACCTCCAGCTTGAGGTTGGCCTTGCGGAACTGCACGGAGGTGGCGCCGCTCGCGGTGGCCACCTGATAGGGCAGCTCCTCGCCCTGCTCGATGAGGGCCTTGACCTGGTCGGCCGTGATGACGCGCGGGCTGGACACGACCTTGCCTTTGCCGTCGGATTCAAGCGCCGACAGCTCAAGGTTCAGGAAGCGGTTGGCGGTGGCACTGAACAGCGACAGCGCGACCTGGGTTGCCGTGCCGCCGCTGAACGCGTCGGACGACACGTTCGCCGGCAGGTTGACGAACTGGGTGTTGTTGTAGTTGGCCGTGACCCCTTGGTTGGTCTGTGAGCCGATGCCGTTGTAGTTGCCGCCAACGGTCACGTAGTTGCCGCCACCGACGCTATAGCCCGGGATGCCTCCCTGCTGCCCGCGCAGGTCGTTCGCGCCGAGCTTGACGCCCAACGAGCGGCCGAACTTGTCGTTGGCTTCGACGATGCGCGCCTCGATCAGCACCTGGCGCACCGGGATGTCGATCTTGGCAATCATGGCCTGGATCTCTTCGAGCTTGCTCGGCACGTCCGAGACGAAGAGCTGGTTGGTACGAGGCTCGAAGATGACACTGCCGCGCGTCGAAAGGATGCGGGTGCCGGTGCCACTGTTGCTGCCGCTGCTACTGCTGCTGCCACCACCGCTGGAACCGCCACTGCCGGAGGACGTGATGCCCTGACCGGTCAAGCCCCTGGCAAGGTCCTCGGCCTTCACATAGTTGAGCTGGAAGGACTGGGTTCGCAGCGGTTCGAGCTGAGCGATGGCGGCCTTGGCTTCAAGGTCCAGCCTCTCCTTGGTGGCGAGCTCTTCCTTGGGCGCGATCCACAACACGTTGCCGGACTTCCTCAGGCCCAGGCCCTTGGCCTGCATGATGATGTCCAGCGCCTGATCCCAGGGCACGTCCTTCAGGCGCAGCGTGACACTGCCGGTCACGGTGTCGCTGGTGACGACGTTGAAGTTGGTGAAGTCGGCAATGACCTGCAGCAGTGCCCGGACTTCGATGTTCTGGAAGTTCAGCGACAGCTTGTCGCCCGCGTAGCCGGGCCCCTGGGTCAGCTTGTTCGGATCGACCTTCTGCGGCCTGACTTCCAGGACGAACTGGTTGTCGCTTTGGTAGGCGCTGTGTTCCCAGCTGCCCTTGGGTTCGACCAGCATGCGCACCCGATCGCCGACCTGGCTCGTGGTGATGGTTTGCACAGGGGTGCCGAAATCGGTCACGTCGATCTTGCGACGCAGGTTCTCCGGCAGGCTGGAACGCAGGAACTCGACCACCAGGCCATGGCCCTGCTGCTGGATGTCGACGCCGACCTGGTTGCTGGGCAGGTTGACGATGACGCGGCCCGCATCGTCCGCGCCGCGACGGAAGTCGATATCGCGCAGCGGCTGAGGTGCGGCGTTCAGGCTCTGTGCGAAATGGACCGGTTCGCCGGGAGCTTGGGCCTGGGGCAAGGGCTGCGCAGGCGTCGGGTCGAGCACGATGACCAGTGCACTGCCTTCCAGCTTGGCCGTGTAGCCCGATGCATGGCGCAGGTTCAGCACGATGCGGGAGCGTTCGCCCGCCTGCGCCACATTGGCCGAGCGCAGATTTCCCTGGTTGATGTCGATCTGGTTGCGACCGACGCCGTTCGTGACGCCCGGTAGATCGATGGCGATGCGCGGCGGCGCCTGGATCGTGAAGCCGGTCGGCAGGGCCGGCAACGGCTCGCTCAGTTCGATCCGCACGACCTCCACACCCGCCTGCTGGCTGGTATTGATCGAGCGTATCTGCGTCTGTGCCCAAGCCGCCGGCGCGGCCAGCAACGTGAGTGCGAATCCCACCAACCAGCCACGGCCCATCGACTTATTCTCCTGCGGTGTCTTGTTCATCGTCCCTTCTCCTGTAGCTGGAGGGTACTGGTGCGCTCGATCCACTCGCCCGCAGCGTCCTGGACGACTTCTCGCAACGTGATCTCGGTCTCGCTGATCTTGGTGATGCGGCCGAAGTTCTGGCCGAGGTAGTCCCCGGCCTTGACTTGATACAACAGGTTGTCGACGCGCAACAGCGCGTAGCGACGGTTGTCGCGCGTCAGGCTGCCCACCATGGCCATGCCGTCCAGCGGATAGGCCTCCAGCGGCTCCTTGCGACGGCTGATTTCGGCCGTCAGCAGGGAATTCGGCTGGGCGGCTTCCTGCTTGATCGCGACGCTGAGCTTCTGCGGGCTGTAGGGATCCACGCCGGCCGCTGACTCATACGGCTGGGGCAGGAATTTCTTGGGCGGCAGCAGCGGCGTGACGGTGGTCTTGGCTTCCTTGCGCTCCTGCTCCATCCATTGGCGCAGCTCATCCATGTCGCCGCCACAACCAGCCAGCGCCAGCAGCACGGCGAGGGGCATCAGCAGACGCTTCATTTCTTGCCTCCCGCCGTCTTGGTCGCGGCCTTCTTCTGCTCGGCGACTTCGGTGGCATCCAGGTAGCGATAGGTGCGTGCCGTGGCTTCCATGCTGAGGGGACCGTTCGCGTCGCGCGGGCCGGCGGGTGCCACGACCACGAGGTTGTGCAAGGTGACGATGCGCGACAGATTCGACACGTCGGCCGCAAAGGCGCCGATGTCGTGATAGCGGCCCGACACCTTGACCGCGATCGGCAGCTCGGCGTAATAGTCCTTGATCAGCACCTGGCCGGGCCGGAACAGCTCAAACTGCAGGCCGCGCCCGACGCCCGCGCTGCTGATATCGGACAGCAGGGAATCGATTTCCGCCTTGCCGGGCAACTGCTTTTCAAGCTGGGTCACGTATTCCTCGACCTGGCTCTTCTGCTTGCGCAACTCGGGCAGGTTGACGGCCTGGCCCAGCTTGTTGTGATAGTCCTGGCGCAGCTGCGGTTCGCGGTCCCGTTCTGCCTCCAGGCCCGCCTGTACGTCGGACAGCACGAAGACATAGCCGGCGATGGCAACGGCCAGCATCACGACCAGCGAGGCTGCGAGCTTGGGCAGCAGCGGCCACTGGCCGGGCTCCTTGGGATTGAGGCCCTGGAATTGGCTCGCGACATCGGCGAACCAGGCGTTCAGGTCGAACTTGGATGTGGAGGTGGCCATGGGCGATCAGCTCTTCTTCGGCGCTGCGGCACCCGGCGCAGCCTCGCGCGGCGGGGTCTTGATCGAGACCTTCATCGAGAAGTCCAGCAGGCGCCGCTGGTCACGCGTGTTGGTCGTGACATTGGCCAGCTTGACTTCGATGAGATCCGGCTTCTCCAGCCATTCCGAGCTGCGCGACACGTTGCGCAGGAATTCGGACACGCGCTCGTTCGTCTGGGCAATGCCGCTGATGGTGACGAGCTTGGCGTCCTGCTTGATGGCCGTCAGATAGATGCCTTCGGGCGCGAGCCGGGCCAGATCATTGAGCAGTTGCACAGGCGTGTTGCGATCGGTCTGCAGGTCCTCGACGGCACGCTGGCGTGCCTTCAGCGACTCGATTTCGGCCTTCAGATCGGCGATGTCCTTGATCTGGGCCTCCAGCCGCGCAATCTCGCTCTGGATGTACTGGTTGTGCGACTGCTGCTCCGCAGTCAGGAACTGCAGCATCAAGTAGGCCGCCACCACCAGGCCGGCGCCGACCAGGCCAGCAAAGCCCAGGCCGGCGAAGAAGGCAGCCTTGCGCCGCTTGCGCCGCTCTTCGCGATACGGCAGCAGGTTGATCAGGATCACTGGAAGAACCTCCGCATCGCGAGGCCGCAGGCGGTCAGATAGGACGGCGCCTCACGACGCAGCTTGGGCTCGCGCACGGCCGAGCCCATGGCCATGTTCTCGAAGGGATTGACCACCATGCAGGCGAAGCCCGTCAGGTCCGTCACTCGCTCCTTCAGACCGGGCAGAGTGGCCGTGCCGCCGGCCAGCATCACGTAGTGCACCTTGTGATGCGGCGTGCTGGTGAAGAAATACTGCAGCGCCCGACCGATTTCCTGAGACAGGCTGTCGACGAAGGGGTTGAGCACGCTGCTCTCGTAATCCTCGGGCAGTTCGTTGGCGAGCTTCTTCTGCTCGGCCTCTTCGAAGGAGAAACCGTACTGCCTTGAGATGAGCTGTGTCAGCTGGGATCCGCCAAAAGACTGGTCCCGGTCGTAGAGCAGCTCGTCGTCGCGCAGCACCTTGAGGCTGGTGGTGTCGGCGCCGATCTCGAACAGCGCAACGAGCGCATCCTTGCCTTCATTGGGCAGGGCAGCGATCAAGCGGCCCATGGCCATGCGCGAGGCGTGGGACTCAATGTCCAGCACCACGGGACGCAGGCCTGCCGCTTCAGCTAGGCCCTGGCGGTCCTGCACGCGATCCTTGCGCGAGGCGGCGATCAGCACCTCGACATCGCCCACCGACGTGGGGCTGGGGCCGATGACGCAGAAGTCCAGGCTGACCTCGTCCAGCGAGAACGGGATGTACTGGTTGGCCTCGGCCTCGACCTGCAATTCGAGTTCTTCCTCGCGCAAGCCGGCGGGCAACATGATCTTCTTGGTGATGACGGCCGACTGCGGCATGGCCAGGGCGGCGTCGCGGGTCCTGCTGCCGCTGCGCGCAACGACACGGCGGACCGCGTCGGCTACCTCGTCGAACTTCTCGATCTGGCCGTCAGCAATCCAGCCCTTCTCGAAGGGCTCGCTGGCAAAACGCTCGAGCACGAATTCACCGCTCTTGGTCTGGCTCAGCTCCACCAGCTTGACGCTGGATGAACTGATATCCAGGCCAATCAGGGGGGGGTGCTTGCGACCCAAAAGTGCGTCAAGTATTCCCATGCCCTTTGTTCCCGACACGCGAGTTACGTATCGGACTATTAATAAGTTACTTGAATGCTAGCAGCAAAGCCGTTGACGCCGAACGGAAATTCGGCGCGAGCTGGTAACGCCACGTTGCTAAACATACACGATTCAACCAACTTGCAAGCTACTGAAAAACACATGTGAAGCGGTCGTTTGGCACACGGTTTGATGCATGCGCGGGTATACAAGGATGCCGAGGCGGCGCTTCCTATAATCCGCCGCCTCCTCCCAACGCGCCCGCGGGCGCGCCCCGCCGGCTCATGATCGACAAGCCCCGCTCTGCTGCACCCAGTCCTTCGCCCGCCGGCACACCCACCTCCCGTCCCCTCTCCGGCCTGAGCTCCCGCCTCGGTCGCTGGGCCTTGTGGGCTCTGGGCGTCGTGGCAGGCGGCATCGCGGCCGTGTGCCTGCTGCTGGCCTTGGGTCTGGCCCTGGCCTATCCCAACCTGCCCGACATCAGTGGTCTGACGGACTATCGACCCAAGCTGCCCATGCGCGTGCTGTCCACTGACGGTGTGCTGCTGGGCGAGTTTGGCGAGGAGCGCCGCAACTACCTGCCAATCCGCGAGATTCCCAAGGTCATGCAGGAGGCCGTGCTGGCTATCGAGGACGCACGCTTCTATCAGCATGGCGGCGTCGACTACCTGGGCATCATCCGCGCGGGCCTGGCCAATGTGGGCGAGTCGCGCAGCCAGGGCGCATCGACCATCACGATGCAGGTGGCGCGCAACTTCTACCTTTCCACGGAAAAGACCTTCACGCGCAAGATCTACGAGATTCTGCTGGCGCTGAAGATCGAGTCGGCGCTGTCCAAGGAAAAGATCCTCGAGATCTACATGAACCAGATCTTCCTGGGCCACCGCGCGCATGGCTTCGCGGCAGCCAGCGAGATCTACTTCGGCAAGACGTTGGACAAGCTCAGCATCGCCGAGGCTGCGATGCTGGCCGGCCTGCCCAAGGCGCCGTCGGCCTACAACCCCATCAACAACCCGCGCCGCGCGAACATCCGTCAGCAATACATCATCGAGCGGATGTATGAGACGGGCTACATCACCGAGGAGCAGCGTGATGAGGCCAAGGCCGAGAAGCTGCGCATCCGCCCGGTGCAGGAGTCGGTATCGCATGCCGAGTTCGTCGCCGAGGCGGCGCGCCAGCTGATCTTCAGCCAGTATGGCGACGAAGCCTATTCGCGAGGGCTGAACGTCTATCTGACGCTGAACAGCGCCGAGCAGAACACGGCCTACCGCGCGCTGCGCCGTGGCATCCTCGACTACGAGAAGCGCCAGGTCTACCGCGGCCCCGAGGCCTATGCCGATCTGCCGAGCGACGCCAAGGAACTGGACGCGCGCATCGCGCTGGTGCTGGCCGACCACCCTGCCAATGACGAGCTGCTTGCCGCCGTCGTGCTGGAGGCCGATCCCAAGAAGGTGACGGCGGTGCTGCAAAGCGGCGACGTGATCGCCATCATCGGCGAAGGTCTCAAGCCTGCCACCTCCGGCCTGTCCGACAAGGGCAATCCCAAGACCCGCATCCGCCGAGGCGCCGTCATCCGCGTCGTCAAGGGCGCCAAGCAGAAGGACGGCGGCGAGTGGACCGTCACCCAACTGCCCGAGGTCGAGGGCGCCTTCGTGTCCCTGGACCCGAAGACCGGCCAGGTGCACGCCATGGTCGGCGGCTTCGACTACAACAAGAACAAGTTCAACCATGTGACCCAGGCCTGGCGTCAACCGGGTTCGAGCTTCAAGCCCTTCATCTACTCGGCGGCGCTGGAGAAGGGCTTCACGCCGGCCACCATCGTCAACGATGCGCCGCTGTTCTTCGACGCTGGCACGACCGGCAGCCAGCCCTGGGAGCCCAAGAACTACGACGGCAAGTTCGAAGGCCCGATGCCGCTGCGCACGGCGCTGGCCAAATCCAAGAACATGGTCTCCATTCGCGTGCTGCACTCCATCGGCGTGCGCTACGCGCAGGACTGGATCACGCGCTTCGGCTTCGAGGCCGAGAAGCACCCTGCCTATCTGACCATGGCCCTGGGCGCCGGCTCGGTGACGCCCATGCAGATGGCCCAGGGCTATGCGGTGTTCGCCAACGGCGGCTATCGCGTCAGCCCGCAGCTCATCGCCAGGATCACCGACAACAAGGGCCGGTTGCTCTACGAAGCCCTGCCCGTCACGCTGACCGACGACACCCGCGCCATCGAGCCACGCAACGCCTTCCTGATGAGCAGCCTGCTGCAGGAGGTCACGCGCAGCGGCACCGCAGCCCGCGCCCAGGCGACGCTGAAGCGTCCCGACATCTATGGCAAGACCGGCACGACCAATGATTCGATGGATGCCTGGTTCGCCGGCTACCAGAAGGATCTCGTCGCCATCGTCTGGATTGGCTATGACCAGCCGCGCAAGCTCGGCGACCGCGAGACGGGCGGAGGCTTGAGCCTGCCGGTCTGGATCGAGTACATGGGCTTTGCGCTGAAGAACAAGCCCGTCGACGAAATCACGCCGCCGGAAGGCATCGTCAACGTCAATGGCGAGTGGTTCTACGAGGAATACACAACCGGCAACGGCGTGCGTGAACTGTCCAGCGAACCCGCGGCGGTACCTGGCGCGGCGACCGAGGACGAGAAGAAGTCCATCCTGGACCTCTTCAAGAGATAGCGGCTCAGGTGCTGAACGCCAGCGCCTGGCCTGCCTGCTCGCTTGCGCAGCGCGACAGGCGCGCGAGGAATTCCTGGTCTTCGCGGTCCACCCATTGCGAGCCGTCCCACTTGAAGTGATAGCCGCCCGAGCGCGCCGCAAGCCAGATCTCCTGCAGCGGGGGCTGGGTGTTCAGCACGATCTTGCTGCCTCCGGGCATGCTCAGCTCCAGCAGGCCACCGGTGCGATGGGTGTCGATGTCCACCACGTCGGCCTCGAGCCAGGCATCGATCTGCTCCTCGATGCGAGCGAGCAGGGCGTGGGCCTTGGCGTGGTAATCGGCGTCGGACAGGGGCATAAACTGGGCGGATGAAGAAGACTGCCGCCAGTTTAGGTGTCCTGCTGATCACCCTTACCGCCCTCATGGGTTGTGGGCAGAAGGGGCCGCTGACCCTGCCCAAGCCGGCCGGCGCGGCCTCTGCTCCGGCGTCTGGCCCTGCGCGCTAGTCCCGGCCTTCTTCCACCGCGTGGCAGGCCACGCGCACACCCTTGATCTCCAGCAGCGCCGGCCGCTCGGCCTTGCAGCGCACATTGGCCAGCGGGCAGCGTGGGTGGAAACTGCAGCCGCTCGGCGGATTCAGCGGGTTGGGCACCTCGCCCCGCACCGGCGTGCGGGCGCGGCCGCTCATGTGGATGTCGGGGATCGCATCCAGCAGCATGCGTGTGTAAGGGTGCAGCGGGCGCGCGAACAGCAGGGCCTTGTCGGCCACCTCGACGAGGCGGCCGAGATACATGACGCCGACCTGGTCGGCCACATGGCGCACGACGGCCAGGTTGTGCGAGATGAAGAGGTAGGTCAGGCCGCGTTCGCGCTGAAGATCCTTCATGATGTTGAGGACCTGAGCCTGCACAGACACGTCCAGCGCAGAAGTCGGCTCATCGCAGACAAGGAATTCCGGTTGCGTCGCGAGCGCACGGGCGATGGAGATGCGCTGACGCTGGCCGCCAGAGAACTGGTGCGGGAATTTCTCGGCATCGGCCGGATTCAAGCCAACCGAGCTGAGCAGCTCACCGACGCGCTGCCTGGCCTCCGCGTCGCCCGGGATCAGGCCGTGCTCGCGCAGTGGCTCGGCGACGATATCCAGCACCTTCCAGCGCGGGTTCAGCGACGCATAGGGATCCTGGAAGATCATCTGCATGCGCCGGCGCAGCTTCAGGGCACCGGCACCGGCCAGCGTCTTGGCGATGTCCTCGCCGTCGAAGCTGACCGCGCCGCGCGTCGTCGCGTACAGCCCAACCAGCAGGCGTGCGACCGTGCTCTTGCCGCAGCCACTCTCGCCGACGAGAGCCAGCGTCTTGCCGCGCTCGATGCTGAAGGACACGCCGTCCACCGCATGCACAAAAGCCCTGGGCTTGCGCTCGACGACGCGGTTCAGCCAGGGGGGTGAAACGTCAAAGATCTTGGCAAGGTCCCGTACCTCGACGAGGGGCGTGCTCATCGCGGCACCTCCACGGTGACAGGCCGCCAGCATGCCGCAGTCGTCGCGCCAACCTGGACCAGTTCGGGCCGCTCGGCACGGCAACGCTCGACAACGCGAGGGCAGCGCGGGTTGAAGGCGCATCCCGGTGGGATCGCAGTGAGGCGCGGCATCGAGCCATCGATCTGCAGCAGGCGTTCGCGATCCTCGTCCATCGCCGGGATGGACCCCATCAGCCCGACGGTATAGGGGTGGGCCGGGTGGTGGATGACGTCGGCCACCGGGCCGATCTCGGCGATGCGGCCGGCGTACATGACGGCGACGCGGTCGCAGGTTTCGGCGATGACACCCATGTCGTGGGTGACCAGCATGACGGCCGCGCCCTGCTCGCGGCAGACCTTCCTCAGCAGCGCAATGATCTGCGCCTGGATTGAGACGTCCAGCGCCGTGGTCGGCTCGTCGGCGACGATGAGCTTGGGGTTGGCCGCCAGGGCCAGCGCGATGACGACACGCTGGCGCATGCCGCCCGAGAACTGATGCGGGAAATGATCGACCCGAGCCTCCGGCGCCGGAATGCCTGTGGACGCCAGCAGTTCGACGGCCCGGGCCCGGGCCTGGGCGGCGCTCAAATCAAGGTGGGTCGTGATCGTCTCGGTGAGTTGCCGGCCAACTGTGTAGAGCGGATTCAGCGACGTCAGCGGATCCTGGAAGACAGCGCCGATCTCCTTGCCGCGGATACGGCGCATCTGCTCGTAAGGCAGGTTGTCGATGCGCCGGCCCGCCAACCTGATCTCGCCGGCGGCGATGCGGCCCGGCGGGTCCAGCAGGCCAATGATGGCCGCACCGGTCAGCGACTTGCCGGCGCCGGATTCGCCGACGACGCCAAGGATCTCACCGGGAGCGATCGAGAAAGAGATGTCGTCCAGCGCCAACAACGTGCCGCGGCGGGTCGGGAACTCCACCCGCAGGTGGCTGACTTCAAGCAAAGGGACAGTCATCGCAGACGGGGGTTGAGCGCGTCACGCAGCCAGTCGCCCAGCAGGTTCACACTGAGCGTGATCAGCACCAGCGTCAGGCTGGGCCAGGCGGTGATCCACCATTCGCCCGAGAACAGGTAGTCATTGCCGTTGCGGATCAGCGTGCCCAGGGACGGGCTGGTCGCCGGCACGCCGACGCCGAGAAAGGACAAGGTCGCCTCGGTAATGATGGCCGACGCGATCTGGATGGTGGCCAACACCAGCACCGGCCCGAGCACATTGGGCAGCACATGGCGGCGCATGATGCGCAGTGAGCCGACGCCGATGACGCGGGCGGCCTGCACGTACTCCTTGTTGCGCTCCACCAGCGTCGAGCCGCGCACGGTGCGTGCGTACTGCACCCAGCCCGTCAGCGCAATCGCCAGCACGAGGACGACGAAGGCCAGCATGTCGGGAGCGTGCGGGAAGAGGCTGCGGCCGACGCCGCTGATCATCAGCGCGACGAGGATGGACGGGAAGGACAGCATCACATCGCAGATGCGCATGATGAAGGCGTCCGTGCGGCCGCCAACGAAGCCCGCCAGCAGGCCCAGGCTGACGCCGATCAGGATGGACAGCAGCACCGAGGCGATGCCGACGAGCAGCGAGATGCGCGCGCCGTACATCAGCGCGGACAGAATGTCGCGGCCCTGGCCGTCCGTGCCGAGCCGATACCTGGCTTCGCCGCCATCGACCCAGGCCGGAGGCTTGAGCGAGTCCATCAGTTCCAGCGTCGCCAGGTCGAAAGGGTTGTGCGGCGCCACAAGCTCCGCAAACAGCGCGCAGACAAGGCAGACCAGCGCAATGGCAGCGGCCAGCATCGCGACCGGCGAGTTTCGGAAGGAATGCCAGACGTCGCCGTCGAAGAAGCCGCGCAGCGCGGATGCCGACGGGGTGGAGTTGGGATTGGCGTCGACTGCCATGGTCAATGTGCTTTGCCCTCAACGCGCAGGCGCGGATCGACGGCGAAATAGAGGAGGTCAACGCCCAGATTGATGACGACGAAGATCAGCGAGATCAGGCAGAGATAGGCGGCCATCACGGGGATGTCGGCGAACTGCACGGCCTGGATGAAGAGCAGGCCCATGCCGGGCCACTGGAAGACCTGCTCGGTGATGATGGCAAAGGCAATCAATGAGCCGAGTTGCAGGCCGGTGATCGTGATGACGGGCACCAGCGTGTTCTTCAATGCATGGCCGAAGTAGACGCTGCGGTCCGTCAGGCCGCGGGCGCGGGCAAAGCGGATGTAGTCGGTGCGCAGCACCTCCAACATCTCGGCGCGCACGAGCCGCATGATCAGCGTCAGTTGGAAGGCCGACAGCGTGAAGGCCGGCAAGACGAGGTGCAGCAGGCCGTCGCGCGTCAGCAGGCCCGAGGTCCACGCTCCCAGGGCAACGACTTCGCCGCGGCCGAAGCTCGGCAGCCATTTGAGTTCGACCGCGAAGATCCAGATCAGCACGATGCCGATGACGAAATTGGGCAGGCTGACACCGAACAGCGTGCCCGTCATCAGCAGTTGCGCGCTTGCCTTGCCGCGGCGCAGCGCCGCATAGACGCCCAGCGGAATGCCCAGGCCGAGCGCAATCAGGCCGGCGACGAGAGCGAGCTCCAGCGTCGCCGGGAAGCGTTCGACGATGAGGCTTGAAACCTTGCGGCCCTGGCGCAGGCTGATGCCGAATTCGCCCTGGGCCGCGTTGACCGCGAAGCGCGCGAATTGCACGGGAAAGGGCTGATCCAGGCCCAGATCCTTGCGCAAGGCGATGCGCTGCTCCTCGGTCGCATCCTGGCCCAGCAGATTCGTGACCGGGTCGCCCACGTACTGAAACAGCATGAAGGCGATGAAGGCGACCGTCAGCATGACGACGAGAGCCTGGACAAGGCGGCGAAGGATGAAGACCAGCATGAAGACTTTGAAGCGAGCGCGTCTTTGCGCGGCGCGAAGGCGGGATCATGGCGAAGTGCGGGGGCCGGGGCTTCCCGGGAAAGCCCTAGCTCCGCGAGCCTGAGCCGCCAATGAAAACGGGCCGCTTTCGCGGCCCGTCGAGACGCCTCGCGAGGCCGAAGCCCCGCATCGGCATCAGAAGCGGTGACGCAGACCGACCATCGCGCCGCCACGCTTGCCAGCGCCGTTCAGGAACAGCACCTCGCCCTTGAGCTTGGTGTAGTCCATTTCCAGGTAGGCGTCGGTGCGCTTGGAGAACGCGTAGTCGAGGACGACGGCGAAGAAGTTAGCCTTGGACTTGGTGTTGGCGTTCGTCGAGAAACCGCCAGGCGCCGCTGCAAAGGCCGCACTGAACGGGCCCAGGTTCTGGACCGTGCCGTAGTGCGTTTGTTCGGTCAACCAGGCATTGGCGCCGATGTTCAGCTGAGGCGTCAACTGATAGGTCGCGCCGAACATGATCATGGTGCGCTTCTTGATGTCAGCCGCATCGCCATTGAAGATGTTCGCGCCCAAGATACCGCCGGTATAGGCTGTACGCGTCGCCAGGGCGATATTGGCCGGGCCGCCGGCGGCGGTCGAGGCCGCGAAAGCTGCGGGGCTGCTCAGGCTCAACAGCGTGAAGGGGTTTTCGAACTTGTTCTCGCCCCACGACGCATGCACGTAGAGCGGGCCATTCGTGTACGAGCCGCCGAGGACGGTCGCCTTGATCTTCTTGCCGGTCTGCTCGGTCGCTTGCAGATATGCGGCGCCCGCGCCGAACTTACCGTCGTTGTAGCGAACCAAGCCGCCGACGGTCTTGTTCGGGAAAGCCGCGGCAGCGCCCGATTGACCTTCACCGGCGCTCACCTGGACTTCGGCATAGAAGCTGCCAAACTGGGCCAGGTACTTGACCATGTTGTCCTGACGCGCGGCCATGGACATGCCGATTTCGGGCTTGTACGCCTCGATATACGGCGAGTAGCGGAAGGATGCGAAGGTCGAGGTGTAGACGTCGAACAGGATGTTGTATTGACGGCCGAGGCGGATCTGGCCCAGGTCACTGGACTGCAGGCCAACCCAGGCTTGACGCCAGAAATCGGTTCCCGAGGACGCCGCGCCGGTGTCCGAATTCAGGCGATGCTCCATGTTCACCAGAGCCTTGAGACCGCCGCCCATGTCTTCCACGACATTCACGCCCAGACGGCTTTGCGACATGCCGCCAGGGATCAACTGCTTTGGTGCAGCTCCAGGATTGACGTTGGTGGTGTAACGCGCGGCAGCGTCCACGATGCCGTACAGGGTCACGGTGGACTGGGCCCAAGCGGAAGAGGTGCAAGCGGCCAGAGCGGCAACTGCCAGAGTGGCTTTTTTCATCAAGGTTGTCTCCTGCGAAGAAAAGTGAACTTTTTGATTCTCAGTGATGCGCCCTGCCATAACGCGAGCTCTGTTGTTGATTTCCCACAGCAATTCCCCTGTCCCGCATGGGACAAAAGAAAAGCCGCCCGAAGGCGGCTTGGCTGATTTCGCTGCGGCCGAGAGGCCGCTCGACATCAGAAGCTGTGACGAACGCCGACGTCGTAGCCGGTGGACTTCAGGCCGTTGGAGGTCGCTGCAGGAGCGCCGCCGACGGCGAAGCGCGCAGCGCCGCTGTTCTTCAGCTGCGAGAACGTCGTGTACAGCGCGGTACGCTTGGACAGGTTGTAGATGTAGCCAGCCGCGAACAGCTTCGCATCGCCGATGGCGGTGTAGCCCGCGACGGCCGTCTCGGCGCCAGCATTGGCCTTGGCGTCCGTGAACGAGGCCCACAGTTGACCCTGGCCAAGCGGTGCCGTCACGGCAGCCGTCAGGATCTGCTGCTTGCGCGACAGGTACTTGGACTCCGTGTAGGACAGCGACGGGCGAATCACGCCGAAGTCGTAGGCTGCACCGATCGAGGTCAGCTTGAACTTGCTGCTGTCACCCGCGTTGGACGTGCTGGCATAGGCGCCCGACACGTGCAGGGGACCCTGCTTATAGCCCAGACGAACGGACTGGCCCTTGTTCGTGTCCACGCCTTCACCAGCCGAGATGTCCACACCGCCGTAGAAGCCGCCGAGATTGGCCGGCAGGGAATACGAGACGAGGTTGTCAGCACGGCCGAAAGACGTACCGTTGCCGCTGCCCAGGTTGCTGTACAGCACGCTGACGCTGCCCAGGCCGGTGAATGCGGACGGGTCGAAGTCTTCGACGTGCAGGCGCGAGACGGTCTTGTTGCGGCCGAGGCGCACTTCACCGAAGTCGCCGCTCAGGCTGACCGTGGCGCGGCGACCCCAGAAGGCGCTACCGCCACCAGCGACACCGGTGTCGGTGTCGACTTGGGATTCCAGCCAGAAGCCAGCCTTCAGGCCGCCGCCCAGATCTTCGGTGCCACGCACGCCGAAACGGCTGGTGTTCAGACCGCTGGAGTCCAACTTCTTCACCGTGAGACCGCCGGTCTTGACGTACTTCAGGTCGGCATCAATGACGCCAAACAGAGTGACGGACGATTGCGCGACGGCAGCGCCGCCGGTCAGACCGAGGACGGCCAAGGCAATCAGAGCTTTCTTCATTCGATACTCCTAGGTATTCATCCGAGTCGCCGAGCGAACAGGCCACAGCGACTTACCTCCTATGAGGAAGTGCGCGTATTCCACTACAGGTTTGAGATGCTGGGGAATTCACGGATATGAAATTATGTGTTGTCGTTGCCGATCCACAACGCCGCCCCAGATTCACCATTTCTTCATCGAAACATTGCTTAACTGAATGCAACCTCGAGCAAGCAATTCACATCGTCGTGATCTGGACTTTCGGGACAGGTTGATCAGCGCGCTCGACGCCGGGCTTCGCACCGTGTTCGTGCCCACCCGCGCCACCCGCCAGTCGCCGTCGGCGGCCCAGTCGCCGGTCGAGTTGGATGCGGCAGACCAGCAGCACGCGGCAGCGCTGATGCGCGTCAATCACGTCGGTGAAATCTGCGCCCAGGCGCTTTACCAGTCACAGGCGCTGTTCAGCCGCAACGAGCAGCTGCGGCGGCACTTCGAACAAGCCGCCCAGGAAGAACTGGATCACCTCGCCTGGACGGCCGACCGGATCGCCGAACTGGATGGCCATACCAGCCACCTCGCGCCGCTCTGGTGGGCCGGTGCCTTCGCCTGGGGCAGCCTGGCTGGGCTGGCCGGCGATCAATGGAGCCTTGGCTTCGTCGTCGAAACGGAGCGCCAGGTCGAAGCCCACTTGGCCTCGCATCTTCAACGCCTGCCTGAGGCCGACGCGCCATCCCGCGCCATCGTCGACCAAATGCGGCGCGAGGAAGCCGAGCATGCCGACGCGGCCGTTGCCGCCGGCGCGCGGCCATTGCCCGCGCCCATTGCGGAGCTGATGCGCGCGGCAGCCAAGGTCATGACGACCGTGGCTCACCACATCTGATCAGACCTGGCTCAAACTTCAGTGACCTCGAAAGAGGTACTGATGGCCGAGGTCTTGGCCAGCATGGCTGTCGCCGAACAGTATTTCTCGTGCGACAGCGCCACTGCGCGCTCGACGATCTCAGGCTTCAGCCCCTTGCCGCTGACGATGAAGTGAAAGTGGATGGCTGTGAAGACCTTGGGATCGCTGGTGGCGCGCTCGGCCTTCAGCGTCACCTTGCAGCCACGCACATCATGGCGGCCGCGTTTGAGGATGAGCACCACGTCATAGGCCGTGCAGCCGCCCGTACCCGCCAGCACGGTTTCCATGGGCCGCGGCGCCAGGTTGCGCCCGCCACCGTCCGGCGCGCCGTCCATGCTCAGCACATGGCCGCTGCCGGTCTCGGCCACGAAGCTCATGCCACTCGGGCCCTCAGGACCCAGCCAACTGACGGTGCATTCCATGGTCATCTAGAGTCAAAGCTCCAATTCGTTCACGAAAAATATTGCAGCGCAGCATAACTCGGCGCTAAACTGCCACTCAAGCGAAAACGTTTTCGCACCGATTGTCTCCTCCACCGCCTCCATGGTGGATTCAACCCGAGCTTGCAAAAGCTCGGGTTTTTTTTCGCCGAAGGCAGGCAAGCGGCGCCCCATGAGGGTCTCCCCTATCATGCGGCGCCGCAACAAGACACCATGGAGAGACGATGAGCGCCCCCTCGCGCCGACGCCAGCCCCCCGCCAAGGCGCCGTCCAGCACGTCATCTCAGGTGCCCGCGATGCTGCCGCCCGGCAGCAGCTATCTGCAGCGAATCCTGAACGCCCGGGTCTACGAAGTCGCCCGCGAGACCCATCTCCACGCCGCCGCCAAGCTATCCAAGCGCCTGTCCAACAAGGTCTGGCTCAAGCGCGAGGACGAGCAGGACGTCTTCAGCTTCAAGCTGCGCGGCGCCTATAACAAGATGGCGCATCTGTCGGCCGAGCAACGCGCGGCCGGCGTCATCTGCGCTTCGGCAGGCAACCACGCCCAGGGCGTGGCGCTGTCGGCGAAAAAGCTCGGCTGCCGCGCCGTCATCGTGATGCCGGTGACCACGCCCCAGGTCAAGGTCGAGGCGGTGCGCGGCCACGGCGGCGAAGTCGTGCTGTTCGGCGAGAGCTTCACCGACGCCTATGGTCACGCCAAGGAACTGGAGAGCGCGCAAGGCCTGACCTTCGTCCACCCCTTTGACGACCCCGACGTCATCGCCGGCCAGGGCACCATCGCCATGGAGCTGCTGCGCCAGCATCCCGGCCCCATCGACGCGATCTTCGTCGCCATCGGCGGCGGCGGCCTCATCTCCGGCGTTGCTGCCTACGTCAAGGCGCTGCGCCCGGAGATCAAGATCATCGGTGTGCAGACCACCGACTCTGACGCCATGCTGCGCTCGGTGAAGGCAGGCAAGCGCGTGACGCTCAGCGACGTCGGCCTGTTCGCCGACGGCACCGCCGTCAAGCTGGTGGGCGAGGAAACCTTCCGCATCGCCCGCGAACTGGTTGACGACTACATCGTCGTCGACACCGACGCCGTTTGCGCGGCCATCAAGGATGTCTTCGAGGACACGCGTTCCATTCTTGAGCCCTCAGGGGCGATGAGCGTCGCCGCCGTCAAGCAATACGCCGCGACGACTGGCGCCAAGGGCGAAACGCTGGTCGCCATCACCTGCGGCGCCAACATGAACTTCGACCGCCTGCGCTTCGTCGCCGAGCGGGCCGAGGTCGGCGAGCACCGCGAGGCGTTGTTTGCCGTCACCATCCCCGAGGCGCGCGGCAGCTTCAAGCGCTTCTGCGAGTTGCTCGGCCCGCGCAGCGTCACCGAGTTCAACTACCGCATCGCTGGCGCGGACGTCGCCCATATCTTCGTCGGCATCGCCATCTCCAAGCCCGACGACGCTGCCAAGCTGGCCCGCACCTTCAGCAAGGCCGGCTTCGAGACGCTGGACCTGACCAACGACGAACTCGCGAAGCAGCACATCCGCCACATGGTGGGTGGGCGCAGCGAACTGGCACGCGACGAGCGCCTCTATCGCTTCGTCTTTCCAGAACGGCCGGGCGCGCTGATGCGCTTCCTGTCCAGCATGCACCCCGACTGGAACATCAGCCTTTTCCACTACCGCAACCAGGGTGCGGATTACGGCCGCATCCTTGTCGGCATCCAGGTTCCCAGGGGCGATGCGGCGGCTTTGCGAGAGTTCCTCAACGGCTTGAACTACCCCTTCGAAGACGAAACCTCCAATCCGGTCTATCGCTTGTTCCTCGGTTGAGTTGAAATGCGGGGTCTGACAACGCCTGCGCCATGACCGTTGCCCAACAGTCGCTGATCTCCCCCACCGCCAATCCCGAGCTGGAAAAAGCCCTGCGTGACCGCGTCGATCGACGCTCGGCCATCGCTGGCGGCCTCGGCGAACTGGAACCACTGGCCGTCCGCCTCGGGCTCGTGCAGAACAGCCTGACGCCGCGCTTTCGCGACCCGGTGCTCGGTCTTTTCGCTTCCGATCACGGCATCGTCGTCGACGGCGTCGGCGCCCAATGGGGCCGCGCCACCAGGGACCAGGTGCAGATGGCCCTGCATGCCCAGTTGCCGGTGTCAGTCTTTGCCCGGCTGCAGGGCCTGCACCTGACCGTCGTCGACTGCGGCGTCGCCGAGAACCTGCCCCCTCACGCCCGGCTGCTGGCGCGCAAGGTCGCCCATGGCACGCGCAACGCGCGCACCGCGCATGCGATGAGCGTCGAGCAGGCCCACGCTGGCGTGCGCGTCGGCATGGAGATCGCCGACAACCTGCCCGGCAATGTGCTGGCCTGCGCCTCCATGGGCCAGGGCTCGCCCGAATGCGCCGCCCTGGTGCTGGCGCGGCTGTCCGACCAACCGGTGCGCGACTTCATCGTCTCTGGCCCGACCATGCGCCAGGACGATCTCGTCCATCTGCTCGACGTGCTGCAAGGCGCCCTGGCCCGCCATCGCGACGCCAAGGACCCCATGGACATCATCGCGGCCTTCGGTGGCCACGAGATCGCCGTCATGGTTGGCGCCATGCTCGTTGCGGCCAGCAAGCGCAGCCTCATCATCGTGGACGGCATCGCCGCCTGCGCGGCCCTCAAGCTCGCGTCGCTGATCTGCGCGCCGGTGACCGACTACGCGGTGTTCTGCCGCAGCCATGTGCACCGCGGCCTGGATGAAGCGCTGGCCCTGTTCCATGCCTCCGCCTTGCTTGAACTGGGCATGGACAGCGCCGACGGCACCGGCGCGGCCCTGGCCTGGCCGATGATCCGCGCCGCCGCCGCTCTGCTGACCGATCTGCACGAGGTCGCCGAAGCCCGCGTCGCGGCCCGCCCCGACCCCAGCGCCCACGTCCCGACGCTGGGCGCCTAACACCAGGTCAGCGCTGCTGCTCCTCGCGCGTCGGCGGCGAGGCCTGATTTGCCGGCGCCGCGCCATAGGTGGCCGGCACGGGCGGCGGCGCATTGCCGCGCCGCGGCAGGCCCTGTGCGTTGGGCGCGGCATTGGGATTGCCATTCGGATTGCCGCCCAGCACCACCGGAGATGGCGCAGCCGGCGGCAGCGCGCCCGTCGCCGCAGCGGCCGGCGGGCTGATCTGCAAGACCTGGCTGGGCGCCTGGCCGATGCGGCCAAGGCTGGCGCTGCGCACGTCCACGCGCAGCAGGCGCAACTCGCCGTCGACCACTGCGCCGACGCGCACCGTGCGCGCCACGCCGTCCACCTCGATCAGCGCGACGCCCTCGCCGGCCTCGGCCGCCTTCGCGTTCCTGGGCGCGACAACACCCAGCAGGCGCAGCCGCGTCGATACCGCGACCTCGGGCTCGGGCACGGCCTCGGGCGCCGTCACGCCGAGCAGCCGGCTCAGGTCGACCGCGCCGCCGCGCCCCTCACCGGCCGGCAGCACCGAAGCCGGCATGGCCAGCGGCCGTGCGAGCAGTTGCAGGCTCCAGTAAGCCACCGAGCCGCCGAGCAGCAGCCACACCGTAAACGCCATCGTTCGAGCAAGCATGGCCCATTATGATGGCCCGCTCACCGCAGCTCAGCGCTTCCACGCCCCCAGACATGCGTCGCTCCTCCCTCACCGGCTCCGTTGCCCGCGGCTTCACGCTGATCGAACTGTTGGTCGTGCTCGTCATCATCGGCGTGCTCGCGGCCCTCGTCGTGCCCAACGTGCTGGACCGCGCCGAAGACGCTCGCGTCACCGCCGCCCGCACCGACGTCAACAACCTGATGCAGGCGCTCAAGATCTACAAGCTGGACAACCAGCGCTATCCGAGCTCAGAGCAGGGCCTGGACGCCCTCGTGCACAAGCCCACGGCCGGCAACCCGCCGCCGAACTGGAAGCCCTATCTGGAGAAGCTACCCAACGACCCCTGGGGCCACCCCTACCAGTACGCCAATCCCGGCGTGAAGGGCGAGGTTGATATCTATAGCTTTGGCGCCGACGGCCGCGCCGGCGGCGAGGGCCGTGACGCGGACATCGGTTCCTGGCAGTAAGCCCAGGGGCTTCACGCTCATCGAGCTGCTGGTCGTCGTCGCACTGATCGCGATCACCAGCGCCACGATCACGCTGGCGCTGCGCGACCCCGCCGAGCTGCAGCTGCAGCGCGAAGCCCAGCGCCTGGCCGCACTGCTGGAGACGGCGCGTGCCGAGAGCCGCGCGTCGGGCCTGGACGTGCGCTGGATTCCCAAAGGCATCAAGACCGGTGACGACTTCCGCTTCGAAGGCCTGCCCCGCACCATCCAGCTGCCGACGCGCTGGCTCGGCGAGCCGGTGGCCGTGCTGATCGAGAACGCGACCGCCACCAACCCTGGCCTGAGGCTCGGCCCCGAACCCGTCATCCCCGCCCAGCGCCTGCGCCTGCAGCTCGGCAGCCAGCAACTCGTGCTGGCCACCGATGGCCTGGCCGCCTTTGACATCGTCACGCCGCAATGAATCCCGTGCATGACCAGCGCGGCTTCACGTTGATCGAGGTCCTCGTCGCCCTGGTCATCGTCGCCATCGCGCTGGGCGCCGGCATCAAGGCTGCCGGGGCGCTGACCAACAACGCCGAGCGCCTGGCCCAGGTCAGCGCTGGCCAATGGTGCGCCGAGAACCTGTTGACCGAATTGCGCTTGACGCAGCAGTTTCCCGACATCGGCGAATCGCCCTTCAGCTGCGAGCAGCTCGGCCGCAGCTATGGCGGCAAGCTCAGGGTCAGCCCGACGCCCAACCCACTGTTCCGCCGCGTCGACGCCGACGTCACCGACGACCAGGGCCGCCCCGTGCTCAGCCTGAGCACCATCATGGGCAAGTTCTGATGAAGGTGCGCGGCTTCACCCTCGTCGAGGTGCTCGTCGCCCTGGTCGTCATGGCGACCATGGCGGCCATGGCTTGGCGCGGCATCGACGCCCTCGTGAGAAGCCGCGAGATCGCCCAGGCCCACTTGGCCCAGACCGCCCGGCTGCAGACCGTGCTGGCGCAGTGGGAGGTCGACCTGCACGCCTTGCAGGACAGCCACAGCACCGTGCAACCCATCGCTTTCGACGGCGGCAACCTCGTGCTGACCCGCCAGGCGCCGACCGGTTTGCAGGTCGTCGTCTGGACCCTGCGCGAAGGCAGCCTATGGCGATGGGAAAGCCCGGCGCAGCGTACCGTGCAGGACCTCGAAGACCAGCGCCAGCGCGGCCTGCAGCAACTGGACCAGCGCAACCCGGCCCTACGCGCATTCGACGGCGTGGCCGGCTGGCAGTTCTATTGCTACTGGGGCAATGCCTGGAGCAACTGCCAGTCCACCGGCGGCAACGGCAACGACAACGCCGGCCCCGTCAACCCCAAGACGCCGACCCAGCCGCCCGCCGGCCTGCGCGTGGCCATGCAGTTCGCCGAGGGCAGCGGCCTGACTGGCACGCTGACGCGCGAGCTGGAGGTGACCGTTCGATGAAGACTCGTCAGAGCGGCGCCGCCTTGCTGACGGCCATGATCATCGTCACGCTGATTGCCAGCCTCGCCGCCGGCATGGTCTGGCAGCAGTATCGCGCCGTGCAGATCGAAGCCGCCGACCGCGCCCGCGCGCAGAGCGCCTGGATCCTGCAGGGCGCGCTGGACTGGGCCCGCCTGATTCTGAAAGAGGACGCCCGAGGCAACAGCCAGCAGCGGAAGAAGATCGACCACCTCGGCGAGCCCTGGGCCGTGCCGCTGGCCGAGGCGCGGCTGTCCACCTTCCTGGCTGCCGACCGAACGGCGGCCAGCGACGACGACGGCCCCGAGGCCTTCCTGTCCGGCACCATCGAGGACGCGCAGAGCCGCTACAACCTGCGCGCACTGCTCGGCGGTGCAAAGGTGCCGGAGTTGGAGCAGCGCGTGCTGGAGCGGCTGTGCAGCCAGGTCAACGCGGCGCCCGGCGCGGCTGCCGTCATCGTCACCGGCCTGCGGAGCGCTTTCCCGGCGCCGGCCAGCGCCGCCAGCGGGCCCGGCGCGCCTGCGAGCGATGCGGCCATCAGCGAGTCCGGCCCCCTGCAGCCGGCCGGCCTGGACCAGCTCGCCTGGCTGGGCCTGGACGCCGACACCCTCAAGCGCCTGCAGCCCTATGTGGTGCTGCTGCCCAAGCCCACGCCGGTCAACTTGAACACCGCGCCGCGCGAAGTCATCGCAGCGCTGTTCGAGGGCGTCGACCTCGCCTCGGCCGAGCGCCTGGTGCAGGGCCGCAAGGCCCAGCCGCTACAGAACGTCGACGATGCCAAGAATTTCCTGCCCGCCGCTGTCGACCTCAGCGGCAACCGGGCGTCGGTGGATTCGTCCTACTTCATCGTCACCGGCCGGCTGCGCCTTGACGAGCGTCAGCTCGAACAGCGCTCGCTGATCTTTCGCAACAACCTGAGCATGGACGTCCTCGCCCGCGAGCGCATCAACCAGCTGCTGGATCAGTGATTCCTTGAACTCGAACCCGGCTACAGACTTTCACCGGCGGCTTGGCGCCCGGGCCGGGAAGGCAGCCGCCCCTCCTAGAATGCGCCGCCCCTGATCTCCCAATGAGCACCCTGCTGCTGTTCCTGCCCCCACGGACGCGCCTGCGCGCCCTGGGCAAAGCCGCGTCCGCCGCGGCCGAGCTGCCGCGCGCCAACGCGGTGCGCGAGTACGACTACGCACTGACGCCGGATGGCCGCCAGATCACCGCCGAGGGCCGTGCCGCGCCGGGTGGCCTGCCGGCGGCGGACAGCGTCATCGCCGTCGTCAACGAGTCCGATGTGGCCTGGCGCCGTGTCGAACTGCCGCGCGCCGGCCGCCAGATGCGCGCTGCCCTCGCCGGCAAGCTTGAGGAGGCCCTGCTCGACGAGCCCGACACCCTGCACTTTGCGGTCGAGCCCGACGCCCTGGGCGGCGACACGGCCTGGATCGCCGTCACGTCGCGCCCCTGGCTGGCCGAGCATCTGGCCCAGCTCGAAGCGGCCCATATCTTCATCGATCGCGTCGCACCGCTGTCCTGGCCCGACGAATTGCCGCGCGGCCATTTCTTTGAAGCCAATGGCGCCGGCGTCGCCCTGCGCTGGAGCCATGTCGACGGCGTCGCCACCCTGCCGCTGGAAGGCGGCCTGGCGCGCCAGCTCTTCCCGCCTGGCCTAGTGCATGCCGCGCAGTGGACGGCCACGCCAGCTGTGGCGACAGTGGCCGAGCGCTGGCTGGGCACGACGGTCACCGTGCAGACGCCGACGCAGCGGGGGCTGGCCGTCGTCGACAACGCCTGGGATTTCCGCCAGTTCGACCTTGCGCCCCGCGCCCGTGGCGTGCGCGCCCTGCGCCTTCTCAGCCGCGGGCTGATGCGCAAGCCCTGGCAGCCGGTGCGCTACGGCCTCGCCGGCCTGGCCATCGTTCAGCTGCTGGGCCTCAACCTGTGGGCCTGGCACCAGCATCGCGAGGTGGCGGCGCGACGCGAGGCGGTCACGACAACGCTGACCGGCGCTTTCCCGCAGGTGCGTGCCATCCTCGACGCGCCGGTGCAGATGCAAAAGCAGCTCGACCTGCTGCGCGCCAGCGCCGGCAGCGTCGGCGAGCAGGACCTCGAAGCCCTGCTCGCGGCCGCTGCCATGGCCTGGCCGGCCGACCGCCCGCCGACTGATGCGCTGGCCTTCGAGCCCGGCCGCCTCACGGTGTCGGCACAGGGCTGGGCCCAGCCCCAGATCGACAATTTCCGCAATCAGCTGCGCAGCGAAGGCTGGCAGCTGGACGCCAGCGAGGGCAAGCTGACCATCAGCCGCACCAACGCGCAAGGACGCCCCTGATGGCCCGCTTCAATTCCAGCGCCGGCGACGGCCTCTCCGCCCAACTCGGCCAGGCCAAGGCCCAGGCGCTCGCGCACTGGCAAGCCCTGGGCGAACGCGAACGCTTAGCCGTGGGTGCCATCGGCCTGCTGCTCGGCCTGCTGCTGGCCTGGAGCGTGCTGCTCGCGCCGGCCCTGCGAACGCTGAAGACAGCGCCCACCGAACTGGACCGGCTGGAGCTGCAACTGCAGCAGATGCAGGCCCAGGCGCAGGAGGCCCAGGCGCTGCGCGCGGCGCCGCCGGTGCCGCCCGACCAGGCCCAGGCCGCATTGAAGGCCTCCGTCGAACACCTGGGCGCCGCAGCCCGCCTGAACCTGACGGGCGACCGCGCCGTCGTCACGCTCACCGGCGTCGCACCCGAGCTGCTGCAGGGCTGGCTGGGCGAGGTGCGCTCGGCAGCGCGGGCCCGGCCCGTCGAAGCTCAGTTGACGCGCGGCCCCAAGGGCTATGCCGGCACGCTGGTGCTGAGCCTGGGAGGCGCCTGATGGCCTTGTTCAAGAAGCGCAGCGGCCACACGACGCAGCAAATGTCGGACTCGGTGCTGGTCAGCGGCAGCTATGGCGGCCGTGCGGTGCGCCACCGCACGCCCCGGCGCTGGGCCGTGGGCGGCGCCCTGATCGGCATCCTCGCCGCGCTCATCGTCTTTGCGCCGGCGAGCTGGCTGGCACGCGCGCTGGCCTCGGCCAGCAACGACCACCTGCTCATCGTTGACACGCGCGGCAGCGTCTGGAATGGCTCGGGCGTGCTGGTGCTGACCGGTGGCACCGGCAGCCGTGATGCCTCGGCCCTGCCCGGCCGGCTGTACTGGCGCATGGCCGTCAAAGGCCTGGGCCTGCAGCTCGCGGCGCGCCAGGACTGCTGCATCAACGGCGACCTGCTGCTGGGCGTCAAGCCGGGCCTGGGCCGCATGGAGATCAGCGTCGACAACCAGACCGACTGGCTGGCCCGCCTGCCCGCCGGCCTGCTGGCGGGCCTGGGCACGCCGTGGAACACGCTGCAGTTGGGTGGCTCGCTGCGCCTGTCGGCCCGCGAGCTGAGGCTCGAATCGGTGCAGGGCCGCTGGCGCCAGTTCGGCGAGCTGCAGTTGGACCTGCTCAACCTGTCCTCGCGCGTGTCCACGGTTGCGCCACTGGGCAGCTACCGTTTCACCGTGACGGCCGACACCGCCAATCCCGGCGTCAGCACGCTGCGCCTATCCACGCTGGAGGGCGCACTGCAGCTTTCGGGCGTCGGCACACTGAACAGCGGTGGTAAGAGCCGCTTCACTGGTGAGGCCGGCGCCGCGCCGGGCCGCGAGGAAGCGCTGAACAATTTGCTGAACATCATCGGGCGCCGCCAAGGGGCCCGCTCCGTCCTGACGATCGGATGATCATGAATTTCCAACGCACCGCCGTCGCTTCGGCTACCGCGCTCTCCGTGCTGCTGACGTCCGCAGGCAGCGCGTTCGCCCAGCCCGACAGCGCCACAGTGCAGCGCGGCCGGCCAGGCTCGGGCAAAGGCCCCGCCGTACGCGCCAGCTCGCCGGTCACACTGAACTTCGTCAACGCCGACATCGAGGCCGTCACCCGCGCCATCGGCGTCATGCTGGACCGCCAGATCATCATCGACCCGCGCGTCAAGGGCACGATCACGGTCTACAGCGAGCAGCCGGTGTCGGTGCGCGAGGCTTACCTCAACTACCTCGCAGCGCTGCGCGGCCTGGGCTTCACCGTCGTCGAGACGGCCGGCCTCTTGAAGGTACTGCCCGAGCCCGACGCCAAGCTGCAGGCCGGCTCGGTGGCCGTCGAGACCAGCGCAGTGCGTGGCGACCAGATCCTGACGCAGATCTTCCGCATCCAGCACGAGAACGCGAACAACCTCGTCGCCGTGCTGCGCCCGCTGATCAGCCCCAACAACACCATCAATGCCAACCCGGGCAATAACAGCCTGATCATCACCGACTACGCCGACAACCTGCAGCGCATCGCCAAGATCATCGCGGCGATGGACACGCCGGGCACCAGCGACATTGAGATCGTGCCGCTGAAGAATGCCGTCGCGGCCGACCTAGCACCGCTGGTGCAGCGCCTGGCCGATGGCGGTGCGGCCGTCGGCGGGGCCGTGCCCGGCCAGAGCAGCAGCGCCGTCAACGTGCTCGTCGACCCGCGCTCCAACGGCCTCATCCTGCGCGCCAGCAACCCGGCGCGCCTGGCCGCGGTGCGTTCGATGGTCGACAAGCTCGACCAGCCCAGCGGCGATGGCGGCGGCAACAACATCCGCGTCGTCTACCTGAAGAACGCCGACGCCACCAAGCTGGCCACCGTGCTGCGTGCGGCTTTCGGCGCTGCCTCGTCGAGCAGCAGCAGTGGCGGCAGCTCCTCCGGCACGTCCAGCCTCAGTGGCAGCGGCTCGCTGACTGGCGCCTCGCCCTCGCTGACCGGCGGCAACGCCGCCAACAGCAACACCGGCGGCATGAGCTCGACCGCCGCGACGACGCCGCTGACGCAGTCAGCCGGCCCTTCCACCGGCGGCTTCGTGCAGGCCGACCCGTCGACCAACTCACTGATCATCACGGCTGCCGAGCCGCTGTACCGGCAGGTGCGCGCCGTTATCGAGCAGCTCGATTCGCGCCGCGCCCAGATCTACGTCGAGTCGCTGATCGTCAAGATCGACAACACCAAGGCGGCCCAGTTCGGCGTGCAGTGGCAGAACCTGTTCGGCAGCAAGGGCGACAGCACCATCACCGGCGCCGGCACCAATTTCGGCTCGGGCCTGGCCAACATCATCAACGGCACGGTGGCCGTCGCCGGTGGCCGCTCCACCGTGGGTCCGGCGCTGAGTTCAGGCTCGGCGCCCACCGGCCTGAACATCGGCGTTCTGAAAAAGGTCGGCGACTTCTACACCCTCGGCGCCGTGGCCAATTTCTTCGAAAGCCAGAGCGGCGCCAACGTGCTGTCCACGCCCAACCTCGTGGCGCTGGACAACGAGGAAGCGCGCATCGTCATCGGCCAGAACGTGCCCTTCGTGACGGGCTCCTACGCCAGCGGCACGACGACCGGTGGCACCGTCAACCCGTTCACGACCGTGGACCGCAAGGACGTGGGCCTGACGCTGAAGATTAAGAGCCAGATCGGCGAAGGCGGCACCGTGCGCATGGTGGTCTACCAGGAGAATTCCTCCGTGGTGCCCGGCTCCAACAGCACCACCGGCCCGACGCTGGACAAGAGCGCCATCGAGACCAGCGTCGTCGTCGATGACGGCGACATCATCGTGCTCGGCGGTCTGCTGAAGGATGAGTACACCGACGGCGACGACGGCGTGCCCGGGCTGTCCAAGATCCCACTGATCGGCAACCTCTTCAGCAGCAAGAGCCGCAAGCGCGTGAAGACCAACCTGATGGTCTTCCTGCGCCCCGTCGTCATGCGCAACGCCGACAGCGCCAACCAGCTGACGCTGGACCGCTACGAAAGCATCCGCGGCGTGCAGCAGCTCAGCCAGCCGCAGAAGAGCCTCGTGCTGCCGGACACCGGCGCGCCGGTGCTGCCCGAGCCCAAGACTTCGCCGCCGAACAAGGCGCTGCCGCAACCGTCGCTGCAGCCGCCGCCACAGCAGCAGCAATCGCCGCAGCAATCGCCACAGTAAGCGATCGATCCATGGCCGCCACCCGCCACCCCCTGCCCTACGCCTTCGCCAAGGCCAACACCGTGCTGCTGGAGGACGACGGCAGCACGCTGACGCTGTGGGCGCCGCCCGAGGTCGGCTGGGCCACGCTGTCCGAGGTGCAGCGCCAGTACGCGGTGGACCGGCTCGAATCCGAAGCCGTCACGTCGCTGGCCGAGCGCATCAACGCCGCCTATGCCGGCAGTGAATCGAGCGCAGCCGTCGTCGTCGGCGAGGTCGAGAGCGCGGTGGACCTGTCGCGCATGATGCAGGACCTGCCGGCCGTGGAAGACCTGCTCGAAGCGGCCAACGACGCGCCCATCATCCGCATGCTGAACGCCCTGCTGACCCAGGCGGCCAAGGACGGCGCGAGCGACATCCACATCGAACCCTATGAGCGCGCCTCGTCGGTGCGCTTTCGCGTCGACGGCACGCTGCGCGAAGTGGTGCAGCCCAACCGTGGTCTGCACGCCGCGCTGATCTCGCGGCTGAAGATCATGGCCGAGCTCGACATCGCCGAGAAGCGCCTGCCGCAGGACGGCCGCATCTCGCTGCGCATCGGCGGCCGCGCCATCGACGTGCGCGTGTCCACCCTGCCCTCGGCGCACGGCGAACGCGCGGTGCTGCGCCTGCTGGACAAGAGCGAATCCAAGTTCACGCTCGAAGGCCTGGGCATGGACGGCAACGTGCTGACCGCCTTCAAGAAGCTGGTGCAGCAGCCCCACGGCATCGTCCTGGTCACCGGCCCGACCGGCTCGGGCAAGACGACCTCGCTGTACGCCTCGCTGCAGACCGTCGACACCAGCACGACCAATGTGCTGACCGTCGAGGACCCGATCGAGTACGAGCTGCCCGGCATCGGCCAGACCCAGGTCAACAGCAAGATCGACCTGACCTTCGCCAAGGCCCTGCGCGCCATCCTGCGCCAGGACCCGGACGTCATCATGATCGGCGAAATCCGCGACTACGAGACCGCTCAGATCGCCATCCAGGCCTCGCTGACCGGCCACTTGGTGCTGGCCACTCTGCACACGAACGACGCGCCCAGCGCCGTCACGCGCCTGACCGACATGGGTGTCGAGCCCTTCCTGCTGAGCAGCTCGCTGCTCGGCGTGCTGGCCCAGCGCCTGGTGCGGCGGCTGTGCCCCGTCTGCAAGCGCCAGGACGACCATGACCGCTGGCACCCCGTCGGCTGCGATGCCTGCGGCCACACGGGCTACAAGGGCCGCACAGGCGTGTATGAGCTGATGGTGGCCGACGAAGCCGTGCGCAGCCTCATCCACAACCGAGCGCCGGAGAGCCAACTGCAGGCCGCCGCCGAGGCCAACGGCCTGCGCTCCATGCGCGAGGACGGCGAAAGGCTGATCGACGCCGGCGTGACGTCGCTCGAAGAAGTGCTTCGCGTCACTCGCGAGTAGCTGACCCGCCGTGCCAGCCTACAAATACGAAGCCCTCACCGACGCCGGCCGCCAGAGCAGCGGCCTGATCGAGGCCGACAACCCGCGTGCGGCGCGTGCCATGGTGCGTGCGCAAGGCCTGACGCCACTGTCGATCGAGATGGTGCAGCAGCACGGCACCCAGGAAGGCAGCCGCTTCACCCGCCGCGTCTTCAGCACGACGGCGCTGGCCGTCTGGACGCGCCAGCTCGCCGGCCTGGTCGGCTCCAGCCTGCCCATCGAGCGTGCGCTGACAGCCCTGGCTGACGAGAGCGAGGACACCAAGCAGCGCGAGCTGATCTCGCAACTGAAGGCCGAGGTCAATGCCGGCTCGACCTTCGCGCGGGCCCTGGGCCTGGCGCCGCGCGAGTTCGACGAGGTCTATCGCGGCGTCGTGGCTGCCGGCGAACAAAGCGGCGCGCTGGGCCAGGTGCTGGAGAAGCTCGCCGACGACCTCGAGGAGCGCCAGGACCTGAAGGCCAAGCTCATCGGCGCAATGGCCTATCCGGCCATCGTCTCCTTCATCTCGGTGCTGATCGTCATCTTCCTCGTCACCTATGTCGTGCCGCAGATCGCGACCGTGTTCACCAGCTCCAAGCGCGCCCTGCCCGCGCTGACGATCGCGATGCTCGCCGTCAGCGACTTCGTGCGCAGCTGGGGCTGGGCCATGCTGGCCGTTCTCGTCGCCGGCGGCGTGGCGCTGCGCTTCGCGCTGAAGGCGCCGGCCTTCCGGCTGCGCTTTGACGCCGGCATCCTCGGCCTGCCCCTGGTCGGGCGGCTGGCGCGCGGCTACAACGCCGCCCGCTTCGCTGGCACGCTGGCCATGCTGGCCGGTGCCGGCGTGCCCATCCTGAAGGCCCTGCAGGCAGCCGCCGAGACCCTGTCCAACCGCGCCATGCAGGCCGATGCGCTGGACGCCCTCGTACAGGTGCGCGAAGGCGCGCCGCTGGGCTCGGCCCTGGCCGGCAAGAAGCGCTTTCCCGGCATCCTGGCGATGTTCGCCCGCCTGGGCGAGCAGACGGGCCAACTGCCCGAGATGCTGAGCCGCGCGGCGCGCCAGCTGGGCGTCGAGGTGCAGCGCCGCTCGATGGCTGCTGCCACGCTGCTCGAACCGCTGCTCATCGTCGCGATGGGCGCGGTGGTGCTGCTGATCGTGCTGGCGGTGTTGCTGCCGATCATCCAGCTGAACACCTGGGTGAAATAGACCACCCCCTACCGCAGCGAAGCTGCGGCCCCCTCAAGGGGGCACCGCTGGTGGACCGGCAAAGCCGGATCCACGGCGGTCGCGCGGTCATGCACTACGGCGCGACGAGGCGCCGTTCGGCCATCCTGGCCACGCGCGTCAGCCCGAAGCACATGACGAAGTAGCAACCCGCCAGCGTCAGGTAGATTTCCACCGGCTTGACCAGCACCTGGGCGTTGATCTGGTTGGCGATGAAGGACAGCTCGGAGAGGCCGATGATGGTGCCCAGCGAGGTCTCCTTGATGGTTGCGACGAACTGGTTGATCAGCGAGGGCAGCATGTGGCGCAAGGCCTGGGGCAGCAGCACCGAACGCAGCGCCTGGCCGCGCGTCATGCCCAGCGACATCGACGCCTGCAGCTGGCCGCGTGGCAGGGCCTGCAGGCCGGCATGCACGATCTCGGCAAGGTAAGCGGCGTCAAAGACGATCAGCGCGATCAGCATGGTCCAGAACTGGTCGGTCTTGTGGCCGGTGACCGTGGGCAGGAAGAAATAGGCCCAGAACACCACCATCAGCAGCGGCGTGCCACGCACCACCCAGACCCAGCCGGTCACCGGCAGGCGCAGCCAGCGATTCGGGCTGAAGCGGGCCAAGCCCAGCAGGATGCCCAGCGGCAGCGCGAGCACCAGGCCCAGTGTGGCGAGGATCACGGTCAGCGCCAGGCCGCCCAGCGGCCCGTGCGGGTACTGGCCGACGAGGAAGTAGAGCCAGTAGGTGTCGACGAGTCCACTCATCGCTTGGCCCCCTGAGGCGACACCACGTGCTGCGCCCATTGCGCCAGCCCCGTCAGCACCAGTGACACCGACAGATAGGCCACCGTGACGAGGGCAAAGGTCTCGAAGCCGCGAAAGCTCGCCGACTCGACGCGCTGGGCCTGCGTCATCAGCTCGGCCGCGCCGATGACGGTGGCAATGCTGGTGTTCTTCCAGAGGTTGAGCGTCTGTGACAGCAGCGGTGGCAGCGTGATGCGCAGGGCCTGCGGCAGCACGACCAGGCGCATGCCGGCCAGGAAGCTGAAGCCCAGGGCCATCGCCGCGTCCAGCTGCGCGCCGGGCACGGCCCGCACGCCGGAGCGGATGTCCTCGCTCATGTAGGCGGCCGTGTACAGCGTCAGCGCGGCCCAGGCGCTGAGGATCTCGATATTGCCGGCGTAGACCTTTTCCTTGATGCCGGCGGGCAGCAGCTCCGGCACGCCAAAGTACCAGAACAGCATGTGTACCAGCAGCGGCACGCAGCGCACGGCCTCGACATAGCCTTCTCCGATGACGCGCAACGCGCGCCACGGTGACAGGCGCAGCAACGCGATGAAGACAGCCAAAGGCAGCGCGGTCAGCAGCGTCAGGCCGGTCAGCAGCAGCGACAGGCGCAGGCCTTGCAGCAGCCAGGTGAGGTAGTCGCCCTGCAGCAGCGGGGCAAAGGAAAGGACGGGCATCGGGGGGCTCACCAGAAACGAGGCAGCCGCCGGCCCTCGTGAGGCGGCGGCTGCAATCAGACAGACCGACGAATCAGCTTTCGACCTTGTCGCTGTCGATCTTGAAGGTGCGCTTGGGGAACTTCAGACGCGTGTCCGGGCCATACCACTTGACGAACAGCTTGTCGGCTTCGCCACCCTTCTCCAGGCCGCTCAGCGCCGCATCGACCTCGGCCTTCAGGCGCTTCTCGCCCTTGCGAATGCCGATGGCCAGGGGCTCGACGCTGATGTTCTGGTCGAGGATGCGGTATTGCGCCGACGCCGCGCCGAGCTTGGCGTGCTGATCCAGCAGCGAGACCTCATCGTTGACAAAGGCCACGCCCTTGCCCTGCTGCAGCGCCTGGAAGGCCTGCGGGCCGGTGTCGAAGGTGACGACGTCGACCTGAGGCACGGCCTTGCGAATATTGGGCTCCTGCGTGCCACCTTTGATGGTGACGACCTTCTTGCCGGCGAGCGCGGCTACGTTCTGGATGCCGCTATCGGCTTTGACGAGCACCTTCTGGCCGGTGACGAAGGTGGTCAGCGAGAAGTCGATGACGGCCTCGCGCTCCTTGTTGTGCGTGAGGGAGGCAGCCAGCAGGTCGACATGGCCTTGCTGTAGCTCGGGGATGCGCGCAGCGACGGCGAGCTGCTTGATCTGCAGCTTCACGCCCAGCCGGGTGGCGATGGCGCGGGCCAGATCGACCTCGTAGCCAATGATTTCGCGCGTCTTGGGGTCGATGAAGCTGTTGGGCTCGTCGGTGCCGAGCACGCCGACCACGAGCTCGCCCTTCTTCTTGATGTCGTCGAGCTGGTCGGCGTGGGCGACCTGCACTGCAAAGAGGCCGGCAGCGACCAAGGCCAGGGTGATTACGCGGCGGGAGAGAGTCATCTGGATTCCTGGAGAACAAGTGGTCGCATGCTAGGAATCACATAAGCCGCCGTGAACGACGCTTTTCGCATTTGCTTGTGCGGCGGGGCTCGGCCGAAAACCGCGCAAGCTCATGCGAAAAACGGGATTGCGCGCGAAGCCTCCCTTCGTATCCTGCGAGGTCTAGCCCAAATTGGCCGCGCCCGACCCGCGGCCCGACTCGTCATGAACGCTCGACTCCCGCTCGAGGCCCGGCCCGCCGTGCTGGACCTCATCGGCAACACGCCGCTGTTGCCCGTGCTGCGCCTGGACACCGGCCCCTGCCAGCTCTTCCTCAAGCTCGAATCCCAGAACCCCGGTGGCTCCATCAAGGACCGCATCGGCCTGGCCATGATCGAGACAGCCGAGCGCGAGGGCCTGCTCAAACCCGGCGGCACGGTGGTGGAAGCCACCGCCGGCAATACCGGCCTGGGCCTGGCCCTGGTGGCGCGTGCCAAGGGCTACCAGGTGGCGCTCGTGGTGCCCGACAAGATGTCCGCCGAAAAGGTGCTGCAGCTCAAGGCTCTCGGTGCCCGCGTGCACCTGACACGCTCCGACGTCGGCAAGGGCCACCCGGCCTACTACCAGGACGTGGCCGCCCGCCTGGTGCGCGAAATCCCCGGCGCCTGGTATGCCGACCAGTTCAACAACCCCGCCAACCCGCTGGCCCACGAGACGACCACCGCGCCCGAGATCTGGCAGCAGATGGGCCACGACGTCGACGCCATCGTCTGTGGCGTCGGCTCGGGCGGCACCATCACCGGCCTCGGTCGTTTCTTCCAGCGCGTGCGCCCCGGCATCGAGATGGTGCTGGCCGACCCGGTCGGGTCCATCCTGAAGGACTACATCGACACCGGCAAATTCGGTGACGCCGGCTCATGGGCGGTGGAAGGCATCGGCGAGGACTTCATCCCGCCCATCGCCGACCTCAGGCCGGTACGCACGGCCTACAGCATCAGCGACACCGACAGCTTCGCCACCGCGCGCGAGCTCTACCGCGCCGAGGGCATCCTGGCCGGTTCATCCACCGGCACGCTGCTGGCCGCGGCCCTGCGCTACTGCCGCGAGCAGACCACGCCGAAGCGTGTCGTCACCTTCGTCTGCGACACCGGCACGCGCTACCTGTCCAAGGTCTACAACGACCATTGGATGTTCGACCAGGGCCTGCTGACGCGCCCGCGCCTGGGCGACCTGCGCGACCTGATCTCGCGCCCGGTGACCAGCGGCGGCGTCGTGTCGGTCGGGCCGGACGACACGCTGCAGACCGCCTTCTCGCGCATGCGCCAGGCCGATGTGTCGCAATTGCCGGTGCTCGACGGCGACCGCCTCGTCGGGCTGCTGGACGAGTCCGACCTGCTGGCCCGGCTACATGCCGACCCGGCCGCGTTTGGCGCCCTGGTGCAGAGCGCGATGAATACCGACGTCATCACGCTGGCGCCCAGCGCGTCGCTCACCGAACTGAACGAGCAGTTGCGCCGCGGCCTCGTGGCCGTCATTGCGGACGACGCCGGCTTCCACGGCCTGGTCACCCGCTTCGACCTCATCAACCATCTGCGCAAGGAGATCGCGCGATGAGCGATCAACTCGACTTCAACACCCGCGTCATCCATGCCGGTCAGTCACCCGACGCCGTCACCGGCGCCGTCATGCCGCCCATCTCGGTCAGCTCCACCTACCGCCAACATGGCCCCGGCGAGCACACCGGCTATGAGTACGGCCGCACCCACAACCCGACCCGCCAGGCCTGGGAGCGCGCCGTCGCCGACCTCGAAGGCGGCGCCCAGGCCTATGCCTTCGCATCCGGGCTGGCGGCCATGGCCACGGTGCTCGACACCCTGCCCGCTGGCGCCCATATCGTCGCCGGTGACGACCTCTACGGCGGCAGCTATCGCCTGTTCGAGCGGGTGCGCAAGCACAGCGCCGGCCTGCGCGTGACTTACGTCGACAGCCGCAACACCGAGGCCGTGCGCGCTGCGTTGCAGCCTGACACCCAGCTGATCTGGATCGAGACGCCCAGCAACCCGCTGCTGCGCCTGAGCGACCTGGCAGCCATAGCCCGCGTCGCCCGCGAGCACGGCGCGCTGGCCGTGGCGGACAACACTTTCGCCAGCCCCTGGGCCCAGCGCCCGCTGGAACTGGGCTTCGACCTCGTCGTGCACTCGGCGACCAAATACCTCAACGGCCACAGCGACGTCATCGGCGGCATTGCGGTCGTGGGTGGAGAGCCGCGCCAGGCCGAGCTGCGCGAGAAGCTCGAGTTCCTGCACAACGCCGTCGGCTCGGTGGCCGGGCCCTTCGACAGCTTCCTCGCGCTGCGTGGCCTCAAGACGCTGGCATTGCGCATGGAGAGGCACAACGCCAGCGCCGCCGAATTGGCGACCTGGCTGGCCGCGCAGCCCCAGGTCGAGCGTGTGCTCTACCCCGGCCTGGAAAGCCACCCGCAGCACGCCCTGGCCAAGCGCCAGATGCGCGGCGGCGGCGGCATGATCGGCGTCGCGCTGAAGGCCGACCTGGCCGGTGCGCGCCGCTTCCTGCAGCGCGTCGAGCTGTTCACGCTGGCCGAGAGCCTGGGTGGCGTCGAGAGCCTGATCTCGCTGCCCGCCTTGATGACCCACGCCTCCATTCCGCCCGAGACGCGGGCGCGGCTGGGCATCACGGACTCGCTGGTGCGCCTGTCCGTAGGCATCGAGGCCACGGACGACCTGCGGCGCGACCTCGCCACCGCGCTGGCCGTGATCTAGCGGTAGAAGTAGTAGGTCGCCGTGTAGGTGACGCGCACGACCTGGCCGGCCGCCGTGCAGGCCTCGGCGGGCGCGACGCCACCGACCGTCGTGACGCGCTGGATGCTCTTCGTCGTGCTGAAGACGCCGCTGCCGCCGTTGCTCTTGGCCGCGAGCAGCAGCCAGGGGATGGCCTTCGCGTCCGGGCCCGGGTCGCGGGCCTTGACCTCGCCGACGACCGTGCTGCCATCCAGTCCCTCCCAGGTCGGACCGGCGTAATGCTTGCCCAGCGGCCGCCCCGCGCGGTCGGCCAGCGTGGCCTCGGGCGCCTTGAAGACCCAGGCGGTGCCGCTGCCATCGGCCTTGGCCTGGCATTCGTAGATCTGCCAGCCCTGGGCCAACGCCTCGAGCTGCAGCACCTGCCCGGCAGGGGGCTGCAACGCGGCGGGCACCTGAGGCGGCACCGGCTTGCTGGCGCAGGCGGCGAGGATGGGCAGCATGGCAAGGGCAGCAGCGCGCATGGGCAAGTCTTTCGAGTTGAAAACGCGGCGAGTCTAGGAAGGCGTGGCCCGGGCGTCGAGCCCTATCATCGACCGCCATGCCAGCCACGCTCTCCGGTCAACTCGTCGTCGCCATCTCGTCACGCGCCCTCTTCGACTTCGAGGCCGAGAACGAGGTCTTCGAGGCCGGCGACGACCATGCCTACATGGCCCTGCAGCAGCAGCGCCTGGACGAACCGGCGCCGCCCGGCGTGGCCTTCTCGCTGGTGGAGAAACTGCTGGCCTTCAACGCCGGTGGCGCACCCCAGGTGGAGGTCGTCGTGCTGTCGCGCAACGACCCGATCTCGGGCATGCGCGTGTTCCGCTCGGCCAAGCACTACGGCCTGCCCATCGAGCGCGGCGTGTTCACGCGTGGCGCCTCGCCCTGGCGCTACCTGAAGCCGCTGTCGGCCCAGCTCTTTTTGTCCACCAACGAGGCCGATGTGCGCCAAGCCCTCGGCGCCGGCGTGGCCGCAGCGCGCGTGATGCCGCTGGCGGCGCGGGCCTCGGCAGCGCATCCCAAGGAATTGCGCATTGCCTTCGACGGCGACGCGGTGCTGTTCTCCGACGAAGCGGAGCAGGTGTTCCAGCGCGACGGCCTGGCGGCCTTTCGCGAGCATGAACTGCAGCGCGCCCACCTGCCGCTACAGGCCGGGCCCTTCAAGCCGATGCTGGAGGCGCTGCACCGGCTGCAGCATTCACACGCCAACGGCATGAAGGTACGCACGGCCCTCGTCACTGCGCGCAGCGCACCGGCTCACGAGCGCGCCATCCGCACGCTGATGGATTGGCAGATCGAGGTCGACGAGGCCATGTTTCTCGGCGGCCTGGCCAAGGGGGAATTCCTGCGCGAGTTCGAGCCCGACTTCTTCTTCGACGATCAGGTCGGCCATGTCACGAGTGCGGCCGCCCACGTGCCCGCGGGTCACGTGACCGCCGGCATCGCCGCAGGCTGACCTCCTCCCCCTAGCTTGTGCATGCCGGCGTGACCGGGTCGCGCGGATTTGCGCGTCTGTGCATGTAGGGGCCGCTTGTGTGTGCCCCGGGGAGCATGCCGTGCCAAATCTTTGGATTCCTCATGCGAGCCGCCCGGCTTGCGGCCTGCCGCGTCTGCGGCGCCAGCCGCCACAGGTCTTCGGCTTCTACTGGGAGATGCTGCACGACCGCTCCGGCGACGTCGTGGGCGATGGCTTCAGCCGCTGCGCCTTCCCGCAGTTGCTGATGCGCCCGGGCTACAGCTACCGCATCACACCGCTGCGCAGCGACCTGCGCCAGGAGGCTGTATGGCCGTCCTGATCAGCGCACTGCTGGACACCGACGCGATGGCCTTTGCCACCGAGCCTGCCATGCTGGGCGTCAGCGCGCGGCTGGAGCAGGCACTGACCACGCACCTGGACGACGCTGCCGGCAGTGTCGACATCCCGCTCCAAGCCCTGGTCGGCGATGCCGACAGCCTCATCATGGCCCAGATGCTGCTGGCCCAGTTGCCGCCCGGGCTGGCTTGCCTGGGCGCGCGGGATACGGCTGGCGGGATGCACGAAGGCGACGATGCGCTGTCGACTTGCGCATCGGGCCGCGGCATACAGGCGGTGTTCTACCGCTTCGACCTGGCGTTGCTGCGCAGCCGCCTGCGGCCGCTCAAGGCAGCAGGCTGAGCCCGAAGCTGCGCTCGACACACCAGAGCAGGGCCAGCGCGGCGACAGCGCTGGATCCACCGGGCACGATCCAGCGCCGGTAGATGGTCGCCGAGCGCAGCATCAGGGCCAGTGGCAGCAGCAGCGCGACGACGGCAAGCTGTCCCAGCTCGACGCCGAGGTTGAAGCCCAGCAGCGGCAGCACCAGTTCGCTGCCGCGCAGGCCCAGGTCCTTCAGCGGCCCGGCAAAGCCGACGCCGTGCACGAGGCCGAAGAGGCCGACCATGCTCCAGCGCGGCCCAGGCACAAAGGGCCGCAGGTTGTCGAGCGCGGCGAGCAGCACGGTCAGCGCGATCAGCGATTCGACGACGGTGGTCGGCGGGTCGATGGCGCCGCTGGCCGCCAGCGCCAGGGTGATGGAGTGGGCCAGAGTGAAGGCGGTGACAAGCTTGAGCGTCTCGGCCAGCGCGGCGCGGCCGCTGGCACGGGGCGCCCAGCCCTTGCCCTCGCGACGCCAGACGGCGACGAGCAGCAGCGTGACGAGGAAAAGCACATGGTCCAGCCCGCTGGCGATATGGGCCATGCCCTCGACGACGAAGCCACCGAAGCCGCGGCTGTCCAGCGCCAGACGTTGTGGGCCGGCGCCGGGCGTCAGCACCAGCGGCTCGCCCGCCGCGCCGACGAGGCGGGCCAGGCCACGGTGGGCGGTGTCGGTGCTGGCAAAGAGGCGGTAGTCGATGTCGAGCTCATGCACGGCGGCGCGGCAGAGCCAGTGGCTGATGAGCACGGCGTGCATGCCGTCGCTGTGCTGGTCGAGCTGGGGTTGGGGACGGTCCTGCGGCGTGCAGGCCGCGCCATCGGCGGTGAAGCGCAGGCCGGCCATGGCCAGCGCTTCGATGTCGGGCCAGCGCTGGCGCACCTCGCCCCAGCTCAAGTTGCCGTCGCCATCGGCGTCCAGCGCCAGGTCGCGGTCCAGGTCGCGCAAGGCGATGTCCAGGCGCTGTTCGACCGCCGCACCTTCGACGCGGTAGACGAGATAGGCCTCGCTGGCCTGGTGGGCCTGGGCCACACCGCACAGCAGCAGCGCCAGCCACAACAAACAACGGATCACGGCGCGAAGCTCCGGTCAAAACGCCGATCAAGAGCGGCAAGGCGTGCATCCTGCCAGCCCTTGCCGCGCAGCACGCGCGCCAGTTCCTCACGCGTCGCATCGCCATCGCGCCCAGCGGCGAGGGCAGCGCGCAGCAGCAGCACCGCATCAACAGGCTCGCGCTGCATCGCCCAGTTCAGCCGGGCCAGGCGCAGGGCCTCGCGTGGCTGCTGCTCGACATCGAGGGCAAAGCGGGCCTGCTCGCGCGCATGCTTGCCCGATTCGCGGCGGTCGGCGGCGGCAAGGCGCTCGCGCATCAGGGCCGTCGGCGCCGACGCATCGCGGCCGAGCTGGCGCAAGGCGATGACCTGGCGCAACAGCAATGCATCGGCCTCTGCATCGGGGCTGCGTTCGACCAGCACGAGGGCCTCGGCCGCGCGCTGGCGGGCCAGCAGCCAGTCGGCCAGCGCGGCGCGCGTGTAGACCTCGTCCTCACCGGCCAGCGCGGCACGGTAGAGGGCAGGCGCGGTGGTCTCGTTGCCGAGGCGCTCGGCCAGCTCGGCACGCATCAGTGCAAGCCAGGGCGCGGTGGACCGGCCCGGGCTGAGCTGGGCCAGCGTTTGTGCCGCCACTTGGCCTTGGCCTGACAGGCTGGCCAGCTCGGCCAGACAGGCAGTTGCCGGCAGTGCGGCCAGGGGTTGAAGCTGTTCGCACAAGGTGCGAGCCTCGGTTAGTTCGGCGCGCAGCTGATGCAACGCGGCCGCGTCGAGCAGGGCCTGGGCGCGATGCTCCGGCGCGAGATCTTCGCGCGCCAACAGGCGGTGCAGCTCGGCCAGGGCAGGCTCGAACTCGTGCCGCGCCTGCAGAACGCGGGCGCGCAGCAGCACGGCATCGGCGGGTGCATCGGCCTGGTGCCACCACGGCGCCAGCGCGGCCTGTGCCGCGCCGAGCTCGCGCGGGTCGCCATGCACGCGGGCGCGCTGCAGCGCCGCGCGGGCGGTGGCTACGGCGAGCTGCAGCTGTGCTGGGTCGCGCGACAAGGCCGCACGGCGCTGGCGCTCGGCCGCGTCGATGCGGTAAGGCAGGCGCTGCACGATCTCGGCGTCGACCTTCGGGACGAAAGGTTCGGCCAAGACCGCCAGCGGGATTGCCAGCAGCAGCACGAGCAGGTGCTTCACAGGCTCACGGGCTCTTCGGTTTCGCTGACCGACACCGCCACCGTCGGCAGCGTCAGCGCCTCCGTGGTCTCGTCGTCGGTCTTCTGCGCCTTCAGGTAGCTCACCAGGGCGGCGGACGAGGCCACGGCGCTGTCGGGCACCGCGGTGGGGGCCGGCGGCGGTGGGGGCGGCGGGCTGATGATTTCAGTGTCGCTGTCACTGCCGCCGCAGGCGGCCAGCACGAGCACGGCGCCGGCGGCGACCGCGGCAGTCTTGCGGGTCAACATGGCGGCCCCTTTCACTTGGTGCCCGGGATGGGCGTGTTGAGGTAGGGGAAGCCGCTCAGCAGGGGCACGACAGCCTGATCGACCGCGTCATGCAGCTTGAAAGTCGTGGCACCCAGGGGCACCACGCTGGGCTTGCAGGCCGCGCCGAAGCCGAGCTTGTCGGTGTCGCCGTTGGCCACGCACAGGCCGCCCATGACGGCCACCAGCGAGATGTCGACGACGTCGTCCTTGGGCCGGCGGCCGTTGGGGTAGCCGGCGTTGTCGTTGCCTGCGGCGAGGATGTTGCCGACGATGCCCAAACGGTTTTGTTGAGCGAAGGGCACGGCCGCTATTGCCGTATTGAGGCGCAGCATCTCGGAGGCCGTGACCGTCTTCTGCTGGTTAACACCCTTGATGCCGGTCAGGAAGGTGGTGACCAGGTCGTTGCGCGGGAAGTTGGTCGGCGCGGTGTTGGGCAGGGCCAGCGCGATCTCCAGCAAGGCCGGCAGCGTCGGGTTGGTCACGTAGTCGGCGAACTGGCCGTCGTCCTTGGGCTTGGAGGAGTTGAACTTGTCCTTGTCCTTGAGGCCGATGACGACTTCATTCACCAGGGGCATGCCCAGGCGCGAGACCTGCACCCAGGCGCCGCCGGCCTTCTCGCTGGCCTGATGGCCCGAGCCCGGCTTGGGATCGAGCAGGCGGCCCTGGCGCAGGCTGGCCGTGGTCCAGCCGCCGATGACATCGTCGGTCGCGGATTTCAGGCAGTCCTTGTGCACCTCCAGCGCCAGCGTGGAGACGTTCTTGTCGTCGAGGGTGTTGGGCGCGGCATTGATCAGCGATGGGTCGGTGATGACGGAGACCGGCGCGTTGACCAGGTCGAAGATGGTGCCGAGGTTGACGGCAAACGGGTCCTGGCGCTGGCCGACGAAGACCTTGGCCGGCGTGCTGCAGCCGGGGATGGTGATGGGGTAGACATGCTTGGCCGCATAGCTCGCATAGTCGGCGATGGTCTTCTTGCCGATGTTGTCGACCGGCTTGTCGAACGTCGTCGCGCCGCTGGTGGCATGCGTGACCGCCTGGGCAGTACCGCTGCGGCGATCGCCGCGCACCACGGTCAGCGTGTAGCTCTCGTTGACCTGCAGGTTTGCGTCCTTGACGCTGGCCACCGCGCCCGACTGGATCAGCGGGATGCCGACCATCTTGCCGCCGACGCTTAAAGACGTGCCGGCACCGCTGTTGGACAGCGTGTTCTTGAAGCGGAACTGGAAGGTCAGGTGTTCCTTGGCATCGCCAACGTTGTCGACGTGGATCTCGTAGAGCGCGTTGGGGTCCATCGAGAAATAGTTCGGGCCGCCATAGCCGTCCTGCAGCGGCTGGTAGTTGGCGATCAGCGTCACGTAGCCGGCACGGCCGGTCTCGTAGCTGTTGAACATGTAGAAGTCCGTCGCGTCGACCTTGGGCACGGTCGTGATGAAGGGCGCTTCGCGGTGGCTGGAAGCCTGGGCGCCAACGGCCAGGCAGAGCAGCGCTGCGCCCACGGCGCTGCGGGTGAGACGAGCTTTCATCGGGGGCATCCTGTATGGCAATGCCGTCTTGGCATCTGAGCGCTGTTACGCGCTCAGAGGCTCTACGGATTCACCCGATGTGACGAATCGCCCTCCATTCCCCTAACAACACAATGGCGACCCTCATCAGGAGAGCCCCATGCCCCGCTTCCGTCTCGCCGCGCTCGCTGCGGTCCTGTGCGCCACGAGCGCCTGGGCCGGCACCAGCGGCTTCTATCGCCAGCCCACACTGGGTGGCGATGCCGTCTATCTCGTCGCCGAGGGCGACCTCTGGCGCGTCGGCACGCAGGGCGGCGAAGCCCAGCGGCTGACCACGCACAGCGGCCAGGAGACCCAGCCCGCCGTGTCGCCCGATGGGCAATGGCTGGCCTTCACGGCGCAGTACGACGGCGGCACCGAGATCTACCTGATGCCGGTGGCCGGCGGCCCGCCGAAGCGCCTGACCTGGGAAGGCGGCGGCATGCGCGTCTGGGGCTTCACGGCCGCCGGCGAAGTCCTCTACACCGGCTTGGACGCCCGTCCCGGCAGTCAGCTTTTCGCCATCGACGTGAAGACTGGCCAGCGCCGCCAACTGCCCGTCGGCGAGGCCAGCGACGCCGCGCTGAGCGCCGATGGCAAGACGCTCTATTTCACGCGCAGCGGCCTGCGCAGCGACAACGCCCGACAGTACCGCGGCGGCGCCATCGCGCGGCTGTGGTCGCTGGACTTGACGGACAAGGCGGAAGCAAAACCGCTGATCGCCGAGGGCAACAACGATCGCCGTCCCCTGCCCTACCGCAACGGTGGCGCGGAGCGCGTCGCCTTCCTGTCGGACCGCGAAGGCACGGTCAACATCTGGTCGGTCAATGCCCAAGGCGGTGACATGCGCCAGCACACCACGCACAAGGGCTGGGACATCCGCCACGCATCCATCGACGGCAGCCGTGTCGTCTATGCAGTGGGCGCGGACCTCTACCTCGTCGACCTCGCGCAGAGCGCGGGCGCGAAGAAGCTCGACATCAGCCTGGGCGGCGACTTCGACCAGCAGCGCGAGCGCTGGATCAAGAAGCCGCAGGACTTCCTGACCGACACATCCTTCGCCCCCAATGGCGAGCGCGTGCTGCTGGCCGCGCGCGGTCACCTCGCGACGCAGGGCGTGCAGCAGCTGCGCCGCGCTGAGCTGCCGCTGCCGGCCGACGGCAGCTGCAAGAAGGGTGAATTCAGCAGCGACAACAAGAGCGTCTTCGCCGTCTGCGACTTCAGCGGCGAGACCGAGATCTGGCGCTTCGCGGCCAATGGCACGGGTCAACCCGAACGCATCACCAGCGGCGCAACGACGCAGCGCCGCGACCTGCTCCCTTCGCCCGACGGCCGCTGGCTGGCGCATACCGACAAGGAAGGCGGCATCTGGCTGACCGACCTGAAGGCCAAGACAACACGCGAGATCGCTCGCAGCGCCCTTGGTGACGCGCCGCAGCTGCAGGGCTGGAGTCCCGATGGCCAGGCCCTGGCCTGGACGCTGTCGCTGCGCCATGCCGACCGCAGCCAGCTGCAGCTCTACAGCACGGCCGATGGCCGCACCCACACGCTGACCAGCGACCGCTACGACAGCGACAGCGCCACCTTCAGCCCGGACGGGCAATGGCTGTACTTCGCGTCCAACCGCAACTTCGCGACGACGGGCAATGGCAGCACATGGGGCGACCGCAACACCGGGCCGTTCTTCGGCTTCCGCGCCAAGCTCTACGCGCTGGCCCTGCAGACGGGCCTGCGCTCGCCGTTCGCGGCCAAGGACGAGCTGGAGTCGGTCACCGAGAAGAAGGCCGACGAGCAGCGCGCCGAGGACAAGAAGGCCACCGACAAGGAGCCGACCGAGCGCAAGCCTGATCCAAAGGACGACAAGAAGCCAGCCGCCGAGAAGAAGGGCAAGCCCGCCATCGTTTTCGAAGGCCTGGCCGAGCGCCTCCACGAGCTGCCCGTGACCGCCGGCAGCTACCGCGCGCTGCGCGCGGATGGCAAGCGCCTGTGGTTCCTGGATCGTGATCTGGACGGAAAGAGCCAGCTCAAGTCGGTTGGCATCGACAACCAGGGCGGCCCGGCCGAGATCCTGGCCAGCGACGTGCGCAACTACGACATCAGTGCCGACGGCAAGAAGCTGATGCTGGTGCGCAACCAGCCCGCGGGTGCGGCGCCGGAAATCCTCGTCGTCGACGCGGCGCCCAAGCTGCCGACTGAACTCGCCAAGCTGCAAGTGCGCTGGAGCGACTGGCAGATCGCCACGCAGCCGCGCGCCGAGTGGAAGCAGATGTTCGCCGACGCCTGGCGCATGCACCGCGACCACTTCTACGACAAGGCCATGCACGGCGTCGACTGGGTGGCCGTGCGCGCCAAGTACGAGCCACTGGTGGACCGTGTGACCGACCGCTTCGAGCTCGCCGAGCTGATGGCGCAGATGGTCAGCGAACTGGGCGCCCTGCACAGCCAGATCGGCGCCGGCGACACGCGGCTCGCGCCCGACGAGCCTGGCCTCGCGGGCCTCGGTGGGCGCTTCTCGCGCGCACCGGAGGGCTGGCGCATCGATGCGATCTATGCGCATGAGCAGGAGTTGCCATCCGAGGCACCGCCGCTGGCCGCGCCCGGTCTCAACCTGCAAGTGGGTGACGTCATCACGACCGTCAATGGCCGCCCCAGCGCCAGCGCGCCGCACATCCTGGAGCTGCTGCGCGGCCAGGCCGGCCGCCAGGTGCTGCTGGAGGTGAAACAGGCCAGCGGCAAGACGGTGCAGCGCATCGTCACGCCGGTGGCGCAGACGCGCGAAAACCAGCTGCGCTACAACGACTGGCGCGTCAGCCGCGCCCGCGCCGTTGAGCAGTCGGCCCAGGGCCGCATCGGCTACGTGCATCTGCGCGCGATGAGCGCGGCCGACATCGCCGATTTCGTGCGCGAGTTCTACGCTGCCAGCGACCGCGACGGCCTCATCATCGACGTGCGCTACAACAATGGCGGCAACATCGACAGCTGGATCCTGGAAAAGCTGCTGCGCCGCGCCTGGGCCTTCTGGCAACCGCGCTCGCCAGGCGGCGCGCCGGTCTACGCCAACATGCAGAACGTCTACCGCGGCCACACGGTGGTGCTGATGAACGAGGACACCTACAGCGACGGCGAGACCTTCGCCGAGGGCTTCAAGCGCCTCAAGCTGGGACCCGTCATTGGCAAGCGCAGCTCGGGGGCGGGCGTGTGGCTGTCGGACCAGAACCGCCTGATCGACAACGGCATCATGCGGGCCGCCGAGACGGGGCAGATCGACGCCGAGGGCCGCTTCCTGATCGAGGGCATCGGCGTGACGCCGGACATCGAGGTCGACAACCCGCCGCGGGCGACGGCGATGGGCCAGGACGCGCAGCTGGATGCGGCGCTGGCCGAGCTGAAGCGCCGGATTGCCGAGCAGCCGGTCCAGGTGGTGAAGCCGGGACCGTATCTGCGGCCGGTCAAGCCGTGAAAGCAAAGGGAGGCCGCGGCCTCCCTTTTTCATGGGCTTGAGAGATCAAGCGGCGCGGACGAAGCGATGCACCGCCGTGGCCCGGGCCGCGAAGGCACCGCTGAACAGGCCCAGGATCGCGCTCACCGCGGCGATGAACCAGAGCTCCTGCAGCACATGGGCGCCCATGCCGTTGGCGAAGCCCAGGCCGAACTTGGTCATGAAGATGCCGAGCATCAGGCCCAGCGGCACCCAGCTGCCGGGCATGCGCACGGCGGCGCCTTCCTTGGCCAGGCCGCGCGGTGCAAACAGCGGGCCACCGATGAAGACGGCAGCTGCAAAGGCCGTCGCCCAGGCCAGCACGGGAACCATGTGTGCGCCGAAGGCCGTCGTGACGCCATACAGCGACAGGGCCAGCATGGCCAGGGCGACCTTGGCGAGCATGCCGGGCTGGACGACACGGTCACGCGACTGGCGGTAGCCCAGCATGACGAGGCCGGCCAGGACGGCGAAGGGCCAGAAGGGGATGGAAGAAGCAGTCATTGGCGGCATCCGGTGGGTGTTGCGATGCCTGGACTGTGCGGATGCCTCGCCCTTGGGGCCAACGGCTTGCGACGAATGGACAGCGCGCGGCGGGAATCGCCAGCGAACGGTGGCGAACGGCCGCCCGCCGGGCGCTCAGCTCAGCACGACCCTCGCGAACTTGCGCTTGCCCACCTGCAGCACATGCTCGCCGGCGTCAAGCTTCAGCCCCTTGTCGGCGATGACTTCGCCGGCCCGGCGCACGCCGCCCTGCTCGACCATGCGCAGGCCTTCGCCTGTCGATGCGACAAGGCCGGCCCCCTTCAACACCTGGGCGATGCCCATGGGCGCGCCGCTCAACTGAACTTCAGGAATCTCGTCAGGAATGCCACCGCGGGCGCGATTGTTGAAGTCGGCTTCGGCCGCGTCCGCCGCCGCCGCGCTGTGGAAGCGCGCCGTGATCTCCTTGGCCAGCATGACCTTGGCGTCCTTCGGGTTGCGGCCACCCTCGACCTCGGCCTTCAGCGCGGCGATCTCGGCCAGGGACTTGAAGGACAGCAGCTCGAACCACTTCCACATCTGTACGTCGCTGATCGACAGGATCTTGGCGAACATCGTGTTCGGCGCCTCCGTGATGCCGATGTAGTTATTCTTTGACTTGGACATCTTCTCGACGCCGTCCAAGCCCTCCAGCAACGGCATGGTCAGGATGCACTGCGGCTCCTGGCCGTATTCCTGCTGCAGGTGGCGGCCCATCAGCAGGTTGAACTTCTGGTCGGTGCCACCCAGCTCCAGGTCGCTCTTCAGCGCCACCGAGTCGTAGCCCTGCATCAGCGGGTAGAGGAACTCGTGCACCGAGATCGGCGTCTGGGCCGCGAAGCGCTTGGTGAAGTCGTCGCGCTCCATCATGCGGGCGACCGTGTACTTGCTCGCCAGCTGGATCATGCCGGCCGCGCCCAGCGGCTCGCTCCACTCGGAGTTGTAGCGAATCTCGGTGCGCGCCGGGTCCAGCACCAGCCTGGCCTGGGCGTAGTAGGTCTCGGCGTTGGCCTGGATCTGTTCCTTGGTCAGCGGCGGGCGGGTGGCGTTGCGGCCGGACGGGTCGCCAATCAGCGAGGTGAAGTCGCCGATCAGGAAGATGACTTGGTGACCCAGGTCCTGCAATTGGCGCATCTTGTTCAAGACAACCGTGTGACCGACGTGGATGTCGGGCGCCGTCGGGTCCAGGCCCAGCTTGATACGCAGCGGCACACCGGTGGCGGCGGAGCGGGCCAGCTTCTTCGTCCACTCGGCCTCCGGCAGCAACTCGTCCACGCCGCGGCGCGTGACGGCCAGGGCTTCGAGGACAGCATCGGTGATGGGGAATTGCGGAGCGTCGGACATGGCGCATCGGCGCCCGGCAGCAAGCCGGGCGAAACGTTAAGTTATTGATCCATCGGGGTTAACCGGCATGCCAGGTAGGACAAAGCCGTTAGAATTCACCCTTCGTTTGGGGGTGTTGTTTCAACACAACCAATCCAGGGATTTTAAGGGCCGCCCACGAGCGGCCTCAGCGCTGAACCGGCTCGGCCGGGATTGCCCCAGCGACAACCCCGGGAATACCGAGAGTGACAGCGAGAGTGACTGTTAAGAACCGCCTGAAGCAAGTCCAAGCCAGCCTGCAGCACGCCGAGGCCTTTGCCGCCCGGCATCCGCGTGCGCTGACGGCCACCGTCGTCGGCCTGCTGAGTTGCTTCGCCGTGACCGCCTTCGGCATCGCGCCGCTGGCCCCTGACGCCGCCGAGCTGCCCAAGCGCACGTTGGTCGAGACCCTGGCCACGCCCGATGTGGAGAGTCAGCTCGAGGAGCTGGCCACGCACGCCGTCGGCCTGACCCGCGCCGAAGCCACTCGCTCCAGCGATACCCCTGACAGCCTGCTCAAGCGTGCCGGCGCCTTCGATCCGGCCGCCGCGGCCTTCCTGCGCACCGACCCGCTGGGCCGGCGCGTGCTGCAGGGCCGCGCCGGCAAGATGGTCCACCTGACAGCCGACGCCTCCGGCCAGGTGCAGAAGATCGTCATGCGCTTCCCGGCCGAAAAGGTCGAGCAGCAAGCAAGTCATTTCACCCGGTTGACGATCGAGCGCGTCGGCGGCCGCTTCACCGCCCGCACCGAAACGGCCCCGCTGCAGGCCCAGGTGGCCTTGGGCAGCGGCACCATCCGCACCTCGCTGTTCGCCGCCACCGACGACGCCAACATCCCCGACGCCATCGCTTCGCAGATGGCCGACATGTTCTCGGGCGACATCGACTTCCACCGCGAGCTGCGCAAGGGCGACCGCTTCAGCATCGTCTACGAGACGCTGACCGCCGACGGCGAGCCGGTCCCGTGGGACGGCGGCGTCGGCCGCCTGCTGGCCGGCGAGTTCACGAACAACGGCCGCACCTATTCGGCCGTCTATTTCAAGGACAACGCCACCGGCAAGAGCAGCTTCTTCGGCTTTGACGGCACGAGCAAGCGTCGCGCCTTCCTGGCCAGCCCGATGGAGTTCTCGCGCATCACCAGCGGCTTCGCGATGCGCTTCCATCCCATCATGCAGACCTGGCGCCAGCACAACGGTGTCGACTACGGTGCGCCGACCGGCACGGCCGTGCGGTCGGTGGGCGATGGCACGGTCGAAATGGCCGGCTGGCAGAACGGCTTTGGCAATGTCGTGCAGGTGCGCCACGCCGGCGACCGCAGCACGGTCTACGCTCACCTGAGCAAGATCGACGTGAAGAAGGGCCAGCGCATCGAACAGGGCATGAAGCTCGGTGCCGTCGGCTCGACCGGCTGGGCCACCGGCCCGCACCTGCACTTCGAGTTCCGCGTCGGTGGCCGCCACATGGACCCACGCACCATCGCTCGCGCCTCCGAGGCGATCACGCTGCCGAACTACGCCAAGTCGCAGTTCCTGCAGACCGTCGCCAGCGTCAAGACCCAACTGGCCGTGGCCGAGACCATGGATGGCGTCTCAGCCGCCGACTGAGCTCCGTCAGCTCTATATCGGGCTGATGTCGGGCACCTCGCTCGACGGCATTGATGGCGTCCTCTTCGACGCCGATGCGCTGGCCGTCACCGGCCATGTGCATGCCCCCTTCTCCCACGCGCTGCGCGACGAGTTGTTGGCACTGAACGCACCTGGCGGTAACGAGCTGCATCGCGCCGCCTTGGCTGCCAATGCGGTAGCCCGTGCCTATGCCGACGTCGTCTCGCAGTTGCTTGAAGCCACGGGCGTTCCACGCAAGCAGATTGCGGCGCTGGGCGCTCATGGCCAGACGGCGCGCCACCGCCCGGACGGCTTCGACGGCTACACGACGCAACTGCTGAACGGCGCCCTGCTGGCCGAGCAGGTCGGCATTGACGTCATCTGCGACCTGCGCAGCCGCGATGTGGCCGCGGGCGGCCAGGGCGCGCCACTGGTGCCGGCCTTCCACCGCGCCGTCTTCGGTGCAGCGCAGGCGGACGTGGCAGTGCTCAATCTCGGCGGCATCAGCAACCTCAGCCTGCTGCATGCCGACGGCCGCACCGGCGGCTTCGACTGCGGCCCGGCCAACTGCCTGATGGATGGCTGGATCGCCCGACATCGCGGCTTGGCCTATGACGCCGACGGCGCCTGGGCCGCGACGGGCAAGGTGCTTCCCGAACTGTTGGCGGCATTGCGGGCCGAACCCTGGTTCGCATTACCGCCGCCCAAGAGCACGGGGCGCGATCTCTTCCATCTGCGCTGGTTGGACGCGAAGCTGGCGCCCAGTCTCGCGCCGGAGGATGTGCAGGCGACGCTGCTGGAGCTCAGCGCTCGCTGCGTGTCCGACGCCCTGCACACCACCATGCCACAGGCCAAGCACTTGATCGCCTGCGGTGGCGGCGCCCTGAACGGCACGATGATGGGCCGCCTGGCGGCGCTGCTGCCCGGCGTGGCCGTGCAGACCAGCGCCGCGCACGGCCTGCCGGTCGACCAGGTCGAAGCGGCGGCCTTCGCCTGGCTGGCCCGGTGCTTTGTCGAGCGCCGGCCGGGCAATCTGCCTGCCGTCACCGGCGCAGCAGGCACGCGCCTGCTGGGGGCACTCTACCCCGCCTGACAGCGCGGGCTCAGCCCGGTTCGGGCGGGTCCTGCTGCTTGATCGCCAGCGCCACGTGGCTGTCGCCCGATTCGAGCTGGCCGAAGATGCCAGCCGAGGCCATCGTGATCAGGGCCATGCAGACAAAGGTGGCGCGAAAGGCCTGCAGCGTCTGCACACCGTCCATGCCGAAGTGCGCTGTGAAGGCCGCCAGCACCGCGCCCGCCGCGGCCACACCCATGCCCATGGCCAGCATCTGCACCATGGACAGCAGGCTGTTGCCACTGCTCGCGTTGTCGGGCTCGAGATCCTTCAGCGTCAGCGTGTTCATCGCGGTGAACTGCATCGAGTTGACGGCGCCAAAGAGTGCCAGTTGCACGACAGTCACCACCAGCGGCTGCCCAGGCGTGGCGAAGCCGAAGCTCGCCATCGTCAGCCCGACCAGCAAGGTGTTGACGACCAGCACACGCCGGTAGCCGTGGCGCCGGATGAGCGGTGTCGTCACGCGCTTCATCGACATGCTGGCCAGGGCCACGGGCAACATCATCATGCCGGCCTGGGCGGGCGAATAGCCCATGGTCACCTGCAGCAGCAGCGGGATCAGGAAGGGCATGCAGGAGCTGCCCAGGCGCGAGAACAGATTGCCGAGCAGGCCGATGCGCAGCGCACCGATGCGAAACAGCCGGGGCGAAAACAGCGGGTCGGGCCGGCGCAGGGCATGCAGCCAGTAGGTCGTCAGGCTGGCCAGCCCGAAGATCATCAACATCAGTACCGAAGCCTGGCGCAAGCCCAGGCCCGACAGGCCGTCCAGCGCCAGCGAGACCGCGGCCATGCCGAAGGCCAGCAGCAGATAGCCCGTCAGATCAAAGCGCCCGACCGCGACCGGCGCAGGTGCTGGCATGTAGCGCAACGTGGCCAAGGCGCCGATGAGGCCGACCGGCAGGTTGATCAGAAAGATCCAGTGCCAGGACGCCGCCTGCACCAGCCAGCCGCCCAGCGTTGGGCCGATCAGCGGGCCGACCAAGCCGGGAATGGCAACGAAGCTCATCGCCTGCAGGAAGCGCTCGCGCGGGAAGGTGCGCAGCACGACCAGGCGTCCGACCGGCAGCAGCAGCGCGCCACCAGCGCCTTGCACGACACGCGCGGCGACCAGGGCGTCCAGGCTGGGCGCCAACGCGCACAGCACCGAGCCGATCACGAAGAGGACGATTGCGCCGACGTAGATGCGGCGCGTGCCGAAGCGGTCCGCCACCCAGCCCGTGGCCGGGATCAGCATGGCCATCGTCAGCGAATAGGCGACGACGACGGACTGCATGCGCAGCGGGCTTTCGCCCAGGCTGCGCGCCATTGCCGGCAGCGCCGTGTTGACGATGGTGGCGTCCAGCGTCTGCATGAAGAAGCCGAGGGCCACCAGCCACAGCAGCATGCGCTGCTTGCGTTCCTGATCCATGTCGGGAGACGGCAAGGGAGGTGCCATGGGTCGGCAATGAAAAAGCCGCCCGGAGGCGGCTTGTCAGCGAGGGTTGAGCGAAGGCTCAGACCGAGAAGGAGGAGCCGCAGCCGCAGGTCGTCGTGGCGTTCGGGTTCTTGATGACGAACTGGGCGCCCTGCAGGTCTTCCTTGTAGTCGATCTCGGCACCCATCAGGTATTGCAGGCTCATCGAGTCGATCAGCAGCGTGACGCCATTCTTCTGCATCTGCGTGTCGTCGTCGTTGACGGCCTCGTCGAAGGTGAAGCCGTACTGGAAGCCGGAGCAACCACCACCCTGCACGAAAACGCGCAGCTTCAGGTCCGGGTTGCCTTCCTCGGCCACCAAGTCGCGCACCTTGTCGGCGGCGCTGTCGGTGAACACCAGGGGCACGGGAATGTCAGTGACGGGGGTATCAAGCACGGCGCTCATGGCGAGGCTCCTGTGAATCTGTCCAGAGACGAATATGGGGATTGTCCGCGCAAAAACAAAAGGCCGCTCGAAGCGGCCTTTTGTGTCGATGCGCAGCAATTAACGCTTGCTGAACTGCTTCCTGCGACGGGCGCCGTGCAGACCGACCTTCTTACGCTCGACTTCACGCGCGTCACGCGTGACGAAGCCGGCGCGGCTCAGTTCGGGCTTCAGGGCTGCGTCGTAGTCGATCAGCGCGCGGGTGATGCCCAGGCGCAGAGCGCCGGCTTGACCCGATTCGCCACCGCCGTGCACGTTCACCTTGATGTCGAAGGCTTCACCATTGTTCGTCAGCAGCAGGGGCTGCTTGGCGATCATGATGGACGTCTGACGACCAAAGTAAGCGTCGATGGCCTTGCCATTGACGATGATCTGGCCCGTGCCCTTCTTCATGAAGACGCGAGCGACCGACGACTTGCGACGGCCCGTACCGTAATTCCAGTTTCCGATCATGGCCGTTCCTTAGATCTCGAGAGCCTTGGGCTGCTGGGCGGTATGCGGGTGCGTCGGGCCTGCGTAGACCTTCAGCTTCTTGACCATGGCGTAACCGAGCGGGCCCTTGGGCAGCATGCCCTTGACGGCCTTTTCCAGCGCGCGGCCGGGGTGCTTGGCTTGCATGTCCTTGAACTTCGTGGCGTAGATGCCGCCGGGGAAGCCGCTGTGACGGTAGTACACCTTGTCGGTGGCCTTGTTGCCCGTGACACGGAGCTTTTCGGCATTGACGATGACGATGAAATCACCGGTATCCACGTGAGGCGTGTAAATGGCCTTGTGCTTGCCGCGCAAACGGAGTGCCACTTCGCTGGCAACACGTCCGAGCACCTTGTCGGTGGCGTCAATCACAAACCACTCGTGCGTCACTTCGGCCGGCTTGGCGCTGAAGGTCTTCATGAGAGTGCTTTCGCTGCGCCGGCTTCAAACTGCTGAAACCGGCAATAGATGGCTGAACTTCGACCGGTCTCGGTGCTTGTGTCTGATGCACAGCCTCTCAACACGGCTCTTTCCCGCAGCCTTTTGACGGAAAAGCCCACGAGTGTAGCAGTGCGGCCGATGGTTTGAAAAGGACCGAGGCGTTAACCTTGCCATACCTTTGCAGTGCCCGCCATGCCCAAGCCCCCGTCCGCCGCCTCTCCTCCCCTCGCCGAAGCCGCGGCGGGCGAGGGCCATGAGCTGTCGGCCTTCGGCCTCGACCCGATTGCGCCGGCAGCCGCCCCGGCCGAACCGGCAGGCCCGCTGGCCAAGGCCCGGGCTGCATTGGAGCTCCTTTCCACCTGGGTGCCAATTCGCTCACTCGCGCGCCGCCACCGCCATCGCATCATTGACCACCTGCTGGCGCTGGAGCCGCAGGACCGTTACTTGCGCTTCGGGTACCCGGCTTCGGACGAGCAGATTCGCAAATACGCCCTCAGCATCGACTTTGCCCGCGACGAGGTGCTGGGCATCTTCAACCGCCGCCTGCACCTGATCGCCCTGGCCCATCTGGCCTATGGGCAACCGATGCCGGATGAGCCCAGCCGCACGATGGCCGAGTTCGGCGTCTCCGTGCTGCCGCAGTCGCGCGGCCGGGGCCTGGGACGGCGGCTTTTCGACGCCGCGGGCTTGCATGCCCGCAACCGGGGTATCGACACCCTGTTCATCCACGCACTGAGCGAAAACCGTCCCATGCTGCGCATTGCGGCAGCGGCTGGCGCCATCGTCGAGCGCGACGGCAGCGAATCCGCGGCCTATCTGCGCCTGCCACCCGAATCATTCAGCTCCCAGGTCGAGCAGGCACTGGAGCGGCATCTGGGCGAGCTGGATTTCCAGTTCAAGCGCCAGGCTCAAGTGCTGAGTGGATTTGTCGACAGCGTTGCCGAGGTCAAAGCCCATTTCGAATCTCCCGGGCGCGCCGCCAAGGAATAAATGACGGGCTAACGGCCGTTTTCCCAGGCATGCTCCCCCTCAGGCCCGGGGGAATCGGGACTAGCGAGTAATTCCTTTTAGGGACGTTGCGCTACATTGCCCGACCATTGCGCCGCGAGAAAACAAGGTCGGCGTCATCCGCCGAAATCCCTTCAGGGTATGCCGTACGCCATTTATTGGATCGCCGCGCTGGCTGTTTGCGTCCTGGGTCTGGCCATCAGCCTGATCTGGGCGCTGCGCCGACCTGCGTACGCCAATAAAGGCTTGCCGGCGGAGTGGTCACTCACGGCGCGGCCTGTATTCACGACCGACGAGCGCCGTGTCTTCCGGCTGCTGCGCGAGGCCCTGCCCCACCACGTCGTGCTGTCCAAGCTGCCGCTGGTGCGGTTTTGCCAGCCGACCGAGGCCAAGGAAGTGCGCTACTGGTTCGACCTGCTCGGCGCCTCGCATGTGACCTTCGCGGTCTGCAGCCCCAATGGTCGCGTGCTGGCCGCCATCGACCTCGAGGGCGAGCGCGGCGTTACGCCGCGCAGCCTGCAGATCAAGCATGCCGTGCTCTCCGCCTGCCGCGTGCGTTATTTGCGCTGCGCGATGGACCAGCTGCCCAGCGTCGCCGAGCTGCAGCTTTTGGTGCCCCAGAGCAGCAATTCACGCGGCCCGCTCCCCGCACCGGCAGCCACATCGACGCCGCCGCGCCGCCGCATGGGCAGCAGCGAGGACGAATTCGGCAGCGACTGGGGGCAGTTCTCCCAGCCTCTGCCGCTGTGGCAGGACGCTGGCGTCTTCAGTGGCGGCAATGACGGCTATGGGGACCGAGAGCGCGACCGCCATCCGCGCATGCCGGCCCAGCCCGCCGCGCCGCATCCACAGCGCCGTCTGTCCTCACGCAACCTCGACCCGGCGCGCTACAACCCGCGCAATCTGCCGGTGCTCGATGACGCCGACGAGGAGGCCATGATGGACGACATCGTCGGCGTCGTCGTCGATGCGCCGCGCTACGCCACCCAGCGTCCCCGTCGGAGTTGATTGCAACCGGCGACACTCGCCGGATGCATGACGCGACCCCTGATCTCAGTTTCGGCGACCTGACGCCGGAGTTCATGCTCGACGCCCTGGACGCCGCCGGCCTGCGTGCCGACGGCCGGCTGCTGCAGCTCAACTCCTTCGAGAACCGCGTGCTGATGCTGCACCTGGAGGACGGCGGCGCGGCTGTCGCCAAGTTCTACCGCCCGGCGCGCTGGAGCGATGCGCAGATCCTGGAAGAACACGATTTCGCCACCGAGCTCGCCGCCGCCGAGGTGCCCGTCGCGGCGCCGTGGACGCTAGAGGGCGGCTCCACCCTTTTCCACTATCAGGGCCAGCGCCTGGCCGTCACGCCGCGCCAGGGTGGGCGCGGGCCGGAGCTGGAAGACCCCGAAGTGCTGCGCTGGATCGGCCGGCTACTGGCTCGCCTGCACGGCGTCGGCCGCCAAAAGCCCTTTGCCGAACGCCTGGCCTGGGCCAGCGCCGCGCCCGCCCAGGCCGCACGCGATTGGCTGATGGGCAACGACGCCATCCCGCCCGAGATCGCACCCGCCTGGGACGAGGCCGCACGCCGCTGCATTGATGCCATCCAGGCCGCCTTTGACAGCCTGCCCGACTTGCAGTTGACACGCCTGCATGGCGACTGCCATCCCGGCAACATCCTCTGGACGCCTGACCGCGGGCCGCACTTCGTCGACCTCGACGACGCCGTCAATGGCCCGGTGGTGCAGGACCTGTGGATGCTGTTGCCCGGCGAGCCCGATGCTGCACGCAGCCTGCTCAACGCCGTGCTCGATGGCTACGAGCAGATCGCCGAATTCGATGATCGCGAACTGCGCCTGATCGAACCGTTGCGAACAATGCGCATGATCCACCACAGCGCCTGGCTGGCTCGCCGCTGGGGCGACCCGGCCTTCCCTCTCGCCTTCCCCTGGTTTGGCACGCCCAACTATTGGCTGGACCAAGTGGCCAAGCTGAGGGAACAGCTGGAAGCGATGCGGCCCAAGGGCAGCACCCCGACGCTGGCCCGTGACGAGGACGAGGTCAACTTCGATGGCGACGGCTTCGCCTGATTCGCTCAGGGCAGTGGGCTCGTCAACACCACGGCATAGCCATCGGGGTCGCGCAGCCAGAACTCCCAGTTGCCGTTCTGGCTCCAGCGCTTCGGCCTGACGACGTCGACATCCAGCGCTGTCGCCCGCTCCACGGCGGCGTCGAAGTCAGCCAGCTCGAACCACAGCAGCACGCCGTTGCCATAGGGGCGCAACTCGACGTCGCCAAGAGGCCCATGATCGTGATCGACCTCCCAGCGGTGCAACTGCAGCAGCAAATGGCCGTCGGGCGCGTTCAGGCGTTCGTATTCGTCGCCGCCGTGGCCGCTGTGGCACTCCAGCAAGCGCTGATACCAGCGGCTGCTGGCGGACACGTCATGGACGCAGATCAGCGGGGCGAGTTGCATGGCGGCTCTCCAGGAACGCCGTGAAATGCTAGCGCCAAGGTGGGGTCGATTGCCAGAAAATACTGGATATCCATACAGTCTTGTGATCTCATTCAAGCTCCGGATTCTTCCCCCGACCTGCCTGTTTCCTGGCCATGTTGTCCGCTTCTCTCGCCTCCTGTGTCCCTTGCGCTGCCTTGCGGCCCCCGCTCGTCCCCCTGCCGCTGGACGACGCCCGGCTGCAGGGGTGGCTGTGGCGCGGCAGCAGCCTGAGCACCGCCGCCGATCCGACGCTGGCCAGCGGTTTTGCGGCGCTGGACGCCGAACTGCCCGGCGGCGGCTGGCCGCTGCGGGCAGTCACCGAGTTGCTGACATCGCAGCCCGGCGTGCTGGAGTGGCGGCTGCTGGCGCCGGCTCTGCGCGGCTGGTGGGCGGCCCAGGCCCTGCCGGCGGCCGCTCCCGGCCGTCGCGGACGCGTGGTCACGTCGGCGCTGCGTTCGCTGCTGCTCATCAACCCGCCCCACACGCCCCATCTGCCGGGCCTGCAGGCCCTGGGCCTGCCACCCTCGGCACTGATCTGGGTGGAGGCCAGCACGCCGGCTCAAGCGCTCTGGGCCGCCGAGCAGGCCATCAAGTCGCGCGTGGCCGTGCTGGCCTGGCTGCCCGAGGCGCGGCCGGAGCAGATCCGGCGCCTGCAGGTCAATGCGCTGAGTTCCGATGCGCCGGCCTTCCTGATGCGGCCGGAGCGCGTGCAGCAGCAGTCCTCGGCCGCGCCGCTGCGCCTGATCGTGCAGCCGGGCGAGGGCTGGGACCTGGCCGTGCACCTGCTCAAGCGCCGCGGGCCCGCGCACGAGGGCTGGCTTGAACTGCCCGCCGTGCCCGGCGCGGTGGAACCGCTGCTGACTGCCGCCAAGCGCAAGCCCCTGCCTGCCCCCATGCCGGAGCCCGCGCCGGCTCCGGCCAGCCCTCCGATGGAGCGCCCTCATGCGCTGGCTCGCCCTGTGCTGCAGGCCTGATGCCCAAGGCAACGCCGGGCCGCCCCAAGTTGCCTTGACCCCCTCGGGGGGCGGGCAGGGCGCAGCCCTGCCCTGGGGGTCAACAGGTCATATTGGCGATGTTGACGCCCTCGGCTGGCTGGCGCTGAGCTTCACGCCGCGCGTTGCGCGGCTGGAGGAAGCGGTGGTGGCCGAGGTGTCGGCCAGCCTGCGGCTGTTCCGCGGCGCACGGGCGTTGCGGCAGCGGCTGCAGACGCAGGCAACACAAGCCGGCTTGGCCCTGGGCGACATGGCCTGGGCGCCGACAGCGCTGGGCGCCTTGGCACTGGCGCGTTGCAGCGACATCAATCCTGGCCGCCTGAGCGAGCGCCTGGACGCGCTGCCGTTATCGGCACTGAGCGCCGCCCAAGCCCATCACGCCATGCTGGCCCGCCTGGGCTGCACGCGCCTGGGCGAGCTGCGCCGGCTGCCTCGCCCGGCACTGGCCAAGCGCTTTGGCCCGGCGCTGCTGACGGCGCTGGACCAGGCCTATGGCGACCTGCCCGAGATACACAGCTGGCTGACCCTGCCCGATCGCTTCGACGCCCGGCTGGAGCTGCCCTACCGCGTCGAGCACGCGCCCGTGCTGCTGCACTTTGCTGAAACCCTGCTGCGCCAGCTCTGCGCCTTCCTCGCCGCCCGCCATGCCGGTGTGCGTGCGCTGCGACTGGCCTGGCAGCACGACGCGATGCGCCCCCGCGACGTGGCCGACAGCGGCGAGCTGACCGTGGCCACGGCGGACACGACGCGCGATCTGAGGCGGCTTACAAGGCTGCTGTCCGAACACCTGGGCCGCATGACACTGGCCGCGCCAGCCGGCGAAATCCGCCTCAGCGCCGATACCGTGCTGCCGCTGGAGGAAGGCAGCAGCAGCCTGTTGCCCGGCCCCGCCGATCCGCAGGAGCGCACGACGACGAATGCGCTGCTGGAGCGGTTGTCGGTGCGCCTGGGCGCCGACCATGTGCGCGAAGGCCGGCTGCGCGAAGACCATCGGCTGGCCGAAATGCAGCGCTGGCAGCCTTGGCCAGCACCGCCTGCCGTAGCTGTGCGCTCTCCACCAGGGCCGCAGCCGACCTGGCTCGTCGAGCCACCACAGCCACTGCGCTGCGATGCGCAGGAACAGCCGCTGTACGCCGGGCCGCTGGCGCGAGTCAGCGGCCCGCACCGCATCGAGGCCGGGTGGTGGGAGGGCCGCGGCGGCCTGCAGACGCGCGACTACTTCGTCTACCGCAGCGCCGCGCGCGGGTTGCTGTGGGTCTATCACGAGCGCCTGCCGGACGCGGCAACGGCCACATCGGGATGGTTCCTGCATGGGGTCTTCGCATGACGCCGCCGATGTCGGACCGCGACGAGCGGCTGGCGATGCTGCGCGAGCAGGGAATCGCCTCGGAAGCCGACCTGCGCCGCGCCGCCGATGGGTGGCAACGGGCCCAGCCCGGCTCGCGCACCGACGTGCCGCGGTATGCCGAGCTGCACTGCCTGTCGGCCTTCAGCTTCCTGCGTGGCGCGTCCGAGCCGGCCGAACTGGTGGAGCGTGCCTGCGACCTGGGCTACGAAGCGCTGGCCATCACCGACGAATGCTCGCTGGCGGGCGTCGTGCGCGCGCACAAGCAATTGCGGGAGATGCGCGAGGCAGCGCACCACGCCCTGAAAGAGGTTGCACGCGAGGCGGGCCAGACCGAAGACGACATTGCGCAACCGCAGCTGATGCAGTTGCTGATCGGCAGCGAGTTCCTTGTGCGCGACGACACCGGCACGCCGCGCTTCAAGCTCGTGCTGCTGGCGCAGAACCTCAACGGCTACGGCAATCTCAGCCAGTTCATCACCCGGCTGCGGCGTGCCAGCCCGGTCAAAGGCGAGTACACGCTGCACTGGCGCCAGATCTCACCCGAGAAACTGTCCGACTGCTTGGCCCTGCTCGTGCTGCCGCGCGAGGCCCCAGATGCCGAGCTGGCGCCGGCGGCGCATTGGGTGCTGCGCCATTTCGCCGGCCGCGCCTGGATCGCCGTCGAGCTGCTGCGCGAGGCCAGCGATGCGCTGTGGCTGCAGCGGCTGCAGGCGCTGTCCGAGGAGACGGCGCTGCCGCTGGTTGCCGCCGGTGACGTGCACTTCCACGTGCGCTCGCGCAAGGCGCTGCAGGACGTGATGACGGCCACGTGCCTGGGCCGCACGGTGGCCGAGTGCGGTTTCGACCTGCAGCCCAACGCCGAGCGCCATCTGCGCAGCCGCTACCGGATCTCGCAGATCTATCCGCAAGCGTTGATGCGAGAGACGACGCAGGTGGCGGCTCGCTGCACGTTCAGCCTCAACGAGATCAGCTACCGCTACCCCAGCGAGGTTGTGCCTGCCGGTCGCACGCCGCGCCAGCACCTGCGCGACCTGACCTATGCCGGTGCCTACAAGCGCTGGCCAGAAGCCAAGGGCGGTGTGCCCGACAAATTCAAGCGCCGCATCGAGGACGAACTGGAACTGATCGAGGAGCTGGCGTACGAACACTACTTCCTGACCGTTGCCGATGTGGTCGACTTCGCGCGCAGCATCGGCATCCTCTGCCAGGGTCGCGGCTCAGCCGCCAACAGCGTCGTCTGCTACTGCCTGCACGTCACATCGGTGGACCCCGACCGCAGCACGCTGCTGTTCGAGCGCTTCATCAGCCGCGAGCGCAACGAACCGCCCGACATCGACGTCGACTTCGAGCATGAGCGCCGCGAGGAGGTCATCCAGCACCTCTACAAGAAATACGGCCGCGACCGTGCCGCGCTGACGGCCGTCGTCATCTGCTACCGGCCCAAGAGCGCGATCCGGGATGTCGGCAAGGCGCTGGGCTTCAGCGAGGCGCAGCTCGAAGTGATGAGCAATGACCACAGCGGCTGGTCCACCCAGGTGCTGCCCGAAGAACATCGGATCGAGCTGCTGCAGCAGCTTGGCTTGCCGGACGACGATCCGCGGCTTCAGCAACTCATCACCCTGGGCCGCCAGCTCAACGGGCTGCCCCGCCACCTCTCCCAGCACGTGGGCGGCTTCGTGCTGACGCAAGGCTCGCTCGAGCGCCTCGTGCCCATCGAGAACGCGACGATGAAGGACCGCAGCGTCATCGAGTGGGACAAGGACGACATCGACGAGCTGAAGATGATGAAGGTCGACGTGCTGGCCTTGGGCATGCTCAGCGCCATCCGGCGTTGCTTCGATCTCGTCAACCCGATGCGCGGCACGGCCATCGACCTGACCATCCCCGACAACGACACCGCCACCTACGACATGATCTGCAAGGCCGACACCATCGGTGTGTTCCAGATCGAATCGCGAGCCCAGATGTCGATGCTGCCGCGGCTGAAGCCGCGCGACTACTACGACCTGGTCGTGGAAGTCGCCATCGTCCGCCCCGGGCCGATCGAGGGCGGCATGGTGCACCCCTATCTGAAGAACCGCGCATTGCCGGCAGACCAGGTGGAGTACCCCAGCGAGGCGCTGAAGGAAGCCCTGTGGCGCACCCGGGGCGTGCCCATCTTCCAGGAGCAGGTCATGCAGGTGGCCATGATCGCCGCGGGCTTCAGCGCCGGGGAGGCTGACCAGCTGCGCCGTGCCATGGCCGCGTGGAAGCGCCCCGGCGTGCTGGAGAAGTACTACGACAAGGTCGTCAAGGGCATGCGAGAACGAGGTTATGAGGACGCGTTTGCCGAGCGCATCTTCAGCCAGATCAAGGGCTTCTCCTCCTACGGCTTCCCCGAGTCCCATGCCGCCAGCTTCGCGCTGCTGACCTATGTCAGCTCCTGGCTCAAATGCCACGAGCCCGCGGCCTTCCTGTGCGCGCTGCTGAACTCGCAACCGCTGGGCTTCTACACGCCCAGCCAGCTCATTCAGGACGCGCGCCGGCACGAGGTCGAGGTGCGCGCCATCGACGTGAACCACAGCAACAAGGACAGCACGCTGGAGCCCCGACCGGGCGAGCACCAACCCGCCGTGCGGCTGGGCCTGCGCCTCGTCGGCGGCCTGGGCGACGAGGCGGCCGAGCGCATCGAGCAGGCTCGCGCTCGCGACGGCGAATTCGCCCACCCGCAGGACCTGGCCTTCCGAGCCCGCCTGACGCAGCAAGACATGCAACAGCTCGCCGCCGCCGATGCACTGACGTCGCTGGCCGGCCATCGCCGCCAGCAGGTCTGGCAGGCCTCGGCCCTGCATGCCATGCCGGAGCTGCTGCAGGGCAGCCTGCTGCCCGAGGATGATCTCGAACTACCCGCCGCCGCCGAGGGCGAGGAGGTGCTGTGGGACTACGCCGCCACGGGCCTGACGCTACGCCGCCACCCGCTGGCCCTGCTGCGCCCACGCCTGTCCAAGCAAGGGCTGCTCAGCGCCCAGCAGCTCGACGCCGTCAAGAGCGGCCGCCGCGCCAAGGCCTGCGGCATCGTCACCGGGCGGCAGAAGCCGCAGACGGCCAAGGGCACCCTGTTCGTCACGCTGGAGGACGAGACCGGCAACGTGCAGGTCATCGTCTGGCCCAAGGTCTATGAAGAGCACCGCAACACCATCCTCGGCGCACGGCTGCTGGCCGTGGAAGGCGTCTGGCAGCGCGGCGACGGCGATGTGCGCCACCTGCTGGCGCAGGGCTTCACCAACCTCAACCCGCTGCTGGGCCGGTTGCCGACGGAGAGTCGGGACTTCAAGTGAGCTAAACCCGGCAAGTCCCGCTTCCGAACACCGGGCCGCACATGGGCCCACCATGACCGCCACTTCGGGCCGCTGCCAAGTGCGCACTGGATGCAGCAGCCAGTAATGAGCGGAGGAGCGAAGCCCTGCGCCCCAATGACTCCAATCGGTCAGAAATTTCAATCCACTCCCATAAGACGGGTGCACAGCCAGTATCTCATTCGCGACATACCCTTACGGAAATCTGCTCTAATTATTCTGAAAAATCAGTCCCCAATCCGGAGGGCCAGCGATGAAGACCCCGCAAAACCGTCGCATCCTGTTGGTGGATGACATGCCTGCAATCCACGAGGATTTTCGAAAGATCCTCATGCCGCAAGCGCCGGAACACGCGCAACTCAGCGCCGTGGAAGCAGCTTTGTTTGGCGAAGAGGACAGCGCGCTCCCCCAAATCGCCTTTGAACTCGATTCTGCCTATCAGGGGCAGGAGGGGCTTTCAAGATTAGAGGCCGCCCTCCACGAAAACAGGCCCTATGCCATGGCCTTCGTGGATATGCGCATGCCGCCCGGCTGGGATGGTGTGCAAACCATTGAACATCTATGGCAGCGCGACCCACGTTTGCAGGTCGTTATTTGCACGGCATATGCCGACGGTTCGTGGGCCGATATCTTGGCGCGCCTGGACGTGTCCGACCGTCTGCTGATCCTCAAAAAACCCTTTGATTCCATCGAGGTCTTCCAACTGGCCACGGCGCTCACCACCAAATGGCAAATGATGCAGGATGCGGCGGCGCACCGCACCCTTTTGGAAGACGCGGTACGGGAACGCACCAGTGAACTGCTCACCGTCAACGAAGTTTTACAGAACGAGATAAGGGAGCGCAAGCATCTGGAAGGGCAATTGATCCAATCAGAAAAGCTGGCCTCCATCGGTCAGCTTGCGGCAGGTGTCGCGCATGAGATAAACAATCCGATCGGCTATATCTTCTCCAACCATGGCACCTTGGATGGATATATCGGAAAACTATTCGAGCTGATTGCCGCCTATGAACACGCAGAAACCAGCATCACGGCACCCGAGGTGATTGCAAATCTGCGCGCACTGCGTGAACGTGTGGAGCTGGATTTCTTGAAAGAAGACATTCCAGTGCTCATACGAGAATCCAAGCAAGGCATTGTGCGGGTGCGCCAGATCGTCCAGGATCTGAAGGACTTTTCCCGCATTGATTCGTCGCAAGACTGGGAATCAGCCGATCTGCACCAGGGCATCGATTCGACGCTGAATATCGTCGCCAGCGAAATCAAGTACAAGGCCGATCTGGTCAAGGAATATGGCGCCATTCCCAATATTGAATGCCTGCCTTCACAGATCAATCAGGTGGTGATGAACCTTGTGGTCAATGCGACTCACGCCATTGGTGAAAAACGTGGCCGCATCGCCATTCGAACGGGAGCCGAAGGGGCGCACGTGTGGATGGAGGTGGCCGACACGGGCACTGGCATACCACCCGACACGCTCAAGCATATTTTCGAGCCCTTCTTCACCACCAAGCCCGTTGGCAAAGGCACGGGGCTCGGGCTATCGGTGTCCTACGGCATCGTGCAGAAACACCACGGCCGCATCGACGTGGAAAGTGTCGTGGGTCAAGGCACCACGTTTCGCGTCACGCTGCCCGTGCGACAGACAAAAACGCAAGCCGAAGTGCCAGTGTCCGATATCTGAAGCCACTTCATGCAAGGCAACCCATCATGAAAACATGGCCTGCCCCAAACAAGGGCCGTATTCTCGTCGTGGACAGCAATCCCGACACTCACGGCGCCTTTCGCAACATGTTGGTCGAAGATGCCCATGCGCAAGGGAAATTCGAACTGGACTGCGCCCGCGACACCCCCGACAGCCTTGCCCTTATGCAGCAGTCCCTGCTGGCCTCACAACCTTATACCTTGGTATTCATAGGCGCCTCTCAAACGAAGGCATGGACAGCGGTCGAAATAGCCCCCCAAATTTGGGCAATTGATCCCAGAGTTCAGATCGTGCTTTGCGCGGAGCGGCTCGCTTCTTCCTCTGACTCGTTATTCGAAGCCATGGGAGCAACGAATAGCAGGTGGCTGACGCTTCAAATGCCTCTTGACCGCGTCGAAGTCATCCAGCTGTCACATTCCCTGACAGAGAAGTGGCATTTGCAACAGTTTGCCGAGGCGCATCAAGGCGTGAACTCGTCGGCAGAGACGACAGCGGCAGAGAGCCCAGTGGATGCGTCCCAGATCAATGAGCAAGATTTGCTGCGCACACTCCTGGACAACTCACCCGATCATATTTATTTCAAAGATATGCAGTCCCGTTTTCTCAAATGCAGCAAAGCCCAGGCGTTGCAATTCGGGGCCGCGTCGCCGGCGGCATTGGTAGGCAAGACAGATTTCGATTTTTTTTCCGAAGAGCATGCGCGCCCCGCCTATGAGGATGAACAGGAAATACTGCGCACAGGCCAACCGATGATTGGCAAAGCGGAGAAGGAAACCTGGAAGGATGGCCGCGCCGAGTCCTGGACGCTGAGTACCAAAATGCCGCTGCGCAACAGTGCAGGAGTCATCATCGGCACCTTCGGCATCTCCAAGGACATTACTGCGCTGAAGCAGTCGGAAGCAGCGCTGGCATATCACCACGATTTGCTGAGCACGCTGATGGAGAATTCGCCTGATTCCATCTTCTTCAAGGATTTGAAATCACGCTTCGTCAAAATAAGCCGTTCAGAGCTGCATAACCTGCTGCGACTATCGATCAGCCGCTACCGCGCAGTACATCCCGGCACGGATGAAGACGCACTCCCGCCGCATTTGGCCAACGTGGATGAGTTTGAAAAATATGTGATCGGCAAAACCGATGCAGACCTTTACGGCCAGGACAGGGCGAGTGAATTCAGCCATGATGAAGAAGAAATCCTCCGGACCGGAAAACCCATCGTCGAAAAGAGCGAGAAAACCGTCCATCCCGATGGGCGCGTTGTTTGGTATCTCACCACCAAAAGCCCCTGGAGAGACCGGCATGGTCAACTGATCGGGACCTTCGGAACGTCAAAAAACATATCCGAACTGAAGGAAGCCGAGCGAAAAATTGAAGAGGTGCAGGCCCAACTGCTGACTGCGGCACGCCTCGCCGGCATGGCAGAGATCGCAACCAACGTTTTGCACAACGTGGGCAACGTTCTCAACAGCGTCAACGTATCGGCCGACTTGATTGGCGCCCAGTTGCGGGCATCCAAGCTCAAGGGACTCGCCCGCTCCGTGGCTTTGATGGATGCGCATACCGAGGATTTGGGGCAGTTCCTGACGCAGGACAGCAAAGGCAAGCTGCTGCCCACCTATTTGCGTGAACTGGCTCGAACACTCGAGGGTGAGCACGAAGCCATAACGACTGAACTGGGCGCGCTGTGCGGCAGCGTGGAACATATCAAACAGGTCATCGCAACCCAGCAGTCATATGCAGGCACGCCGCGTGTTGTCGAATCCGCCAAGGTGGACGAACTGCTGGACGACGCGCTGCGCATGCACACGGTTGCGCTGACGCGTCACAAAGTGGATGTTGTAAAAAACTACCCGACCTTGCCCGCTCTCTTACTGGATCGGCATCGCGTGTTGCAGGTACTGGTGAACTTGATCAGCAACGCCAAACAAGCGTTGAGCGCGACCGCGGACAAACGCGCCTTCATTACGCTCGGTGCTGTTTTGATGGAAGGGCCTGTGCTGCGCATCACGGTGACGGACAACGGCGAAGGCATCGCGCCGGAGAATCTGACCCGCGTTTTCTCTCATGGTTTCACCACGCGCAAGAACGGGCATGGCTTTGGTTTGCACAGCTGCGTTCTGGCCGCACAGGAGATGGGCGGCAGCTTGAGCGTCCATAGCGATGGCCCTGGGCAAGGTGCGTCGTTCATCCTGGAGGTTCCCGTGAACGTGCCGGCGGGATCCGCGCGCTGAATGTTTGAGGCGGCGGGGTATCCACCACGCCGTCGAGCCTCGGGGGCGCTGTCGCAGCGCCGCGACCACAGTTGCTCCGCACAAGGACGAAGGCCGCGCGTCTTGCGACTTCGCGGCCTTCCATTTGGTGCATCTTTCAGCTTGTTAGCGTCCAGAGCGCATTTCCCAGCGATCTAACGTGTGCATGCTAACGCCGTGGCTACCGCCCTCCCTGCGGAGCAACCCTGATACGACCGGAGACGCGATCAACGTCCAATCCACCGGCGGCATCAATACAAGAACTCCAGGGAGGAGTGCCCATGAAATATCGGCTGGCTTTGGACCTCGGCTCGACTTCACTCGGCTGGGCCATCGTGCAACTCAACGCCAAGGATGAGCCTTGCGCCATCGTGCGCGCCGGCGTACGCATCTTCCCGGACGGGCGCAATCCGAAAGACGGCTCCTCGCTGGCGGTCACGCGCCGCAACGCTCGCGCCATGCGCCGACGCCGCGACAGGTTGCTCAAGCGCAAGGCGCGCATGCAGCGGCTTCTGATCGAGCACGACTTATTCCCTGCTGACGAGGCGGCCCGCAAGGCGCTGGAGACGCTCAATCCCTACGAGCTGCGCGCCAAGGGTTTGGACGCGGCACTGACGCCGGCCGAGTTCGCCCGCGCGCTCTTCCATCTCAACCAGCGCCGCGGCTTCAAGAGCAACCGCCGCACAGACAGGAAGGACAACGACAGCGGTGCTCTGAAGGCAGCCATCGGCGGCTTGCGCGCACAGCTTGATACGGCAGGCGCCGATGGCAGGGCGCGGACGGTGGGCGAATTGCTATGGCGGCGCATGAGCGATCCGAACGTCCTCACCGTGCGTGCCCGCTATCGCGAGCAGCGCATCACCAAGGACGATGGCAAGACGCGCGTCGACAAGAGCTACGACCTGTATGTAGACCGCGCGATGGTGGAGGCAGAGTTCGACGCGCTGTGGGCCAAACAAGCGGAACTCAGTCCCACCCAGTTCGGCGAAGCCGCCCGCGCCACGCTGAAGGACTGCCTGCTGCACCAGCGCAACTTGCGTCCCGTCCGCCCCGGCCGCTGCACGCTGGAGCCCGACGAGCCGCGCGCACCGCTGGCCCTGCCCAGCCAGCAGCGCTTCCGCATCCTGCAGGAGGTCAACCACCTGCGTCTGCTCGGCGGCCGGTTGCTGGAAGAGTCACTGAGCGTTGAGCAACGCGACAAGCTGGTGGCGGCGTTGGAGGACGGCAGCAAGTCCTTCAAGACGGCCATCCCCAAGCTGCTGGGCCTACCGGGCACGGTGCAGTTCAACCTGGCCGACGCCAAGCGAACCGAGCTGAAGGGCAATGCCACCAGCATGCTGCTCGGCAAGAAGGATTTCTTCGGCCCGGCCTGGCACGGCTTCAGCGAGGCGCGCCAGGACGAGATCGTCATGCGCATCCAGGAGGAGGAAAGCGAAGCACGGCTGGTGGACTGGCTGGCCACATCCACAGGCGTAGACGAGGCTCACGCGCTGAAGATCGCCAATGCCGCGCTGCCCGAGGGCTACGGCTCGCTGAGCGCCAAGGCGCTGGCCAAGATCCTGCCGGCCATGCGCGCCGAGGTCATCACCTACGACAAGGCCGTGCTGGCCGCCGGCTACGACCATCACAGCCACATCAGCCACGCGGCCTCGACCGGCGAGATCTTGCCCGAGCTGCCCTACTACGGCGAGTACCTGCAGCGGCATGTGGGATTCGGCACTGGCGAACTGAATGACACGCCGGAAAAGCGCTTCGGCCGAATCGCCAACCCGACGGTGCACATCGGGCTGAACCAGGTGCGCGTCGTCGTCAATGCGCTGATCAAGCGCTACGGCCACCCCACCGAGGTGATCGTGGAAGTGGCACGCGACCTCAAACAGAGCCAGGACCAGCGCCGCGAAACGCAGGAGCAGCAAGCGAAGAACCAGAAGCGCAATGAGCGGCTGCGCAAGGACGCGGCGGCCATCCTGGGCATTGCCGATGAGCGCGTGCGCCTTGCGGACATCCAGAAGCTGATCCTCTGGGAGGAATTGAGCTTCGACATCGCGGACCGGCGCTGCCCCTATAGCGGCGTGCAGTTGAGCGCGGCCATGGTGTTGAGCGAACAGGTGGAGATCGAGCACATCCTGCCGTTCTCGATGACGCTGGATGACAGCCTCAACAACAAGACCGTGGCGATGCGCCTGGTCAACCGCCTCAAAGGCAACCGCACGCCCTGGGACGCGCGCGAAGCCTTTGCCGGACAAGGCTGGGACTACGACGGCATCCTGATGCGCGCCGAGCGCATGCCCCGCGCCAAGCGCCAGCGCTTTGCGCCGGACGGCTTAGAGAAGTGGCTGAAGGAGGATAAGGACTTCCTGGCCCGGGCGCTGAACGACACACGCCACCTGAGCCGAGTGGCGCGCGAGTATTTGAGCCTTGTCTGCCCTGCCAGCACACGCGTGATTCCGGGGCAGATGACGGCGATGCTGCGCGCCAAGTTCGGCCTTAACGACATCCTCGGATTGAACGGCGAGAAGAACCGCAACGACCACCGGCATCACGCGGTGGATGCCTGCGTCGTGGCAGTGACCGACCAGGGCCTGCTGCAGCGCTTTGCCCAGGCCAGCGCCGACGCGCGCGGCAAAGGACTGGACCGGCTGGTCGAGACCATGCCCGACCCGTGGGACAGCTATCGCGAGCATGTGCAGCGCGCAGTGAATTCGATCTGGGTCAGCCATAAGCCGGATCATGGCTTCGAGGGCGCGATGCACGAGGACACAACCTATCGCCCGCCGCATCTCGACCCCAAGAACATGTGGCGCACGCGCGGCATCGGCGGCGGCAAGCCGAATGAAAAGGAAGCCGACTCCAAGGCGATGGTCGGCTTCACCGGGCCGGAGCATTTGCAACGCCACCACCGCGACAAGGCCGGTCAGCAGTTGCCCTACAAGGGCTACGTGGCCAGCCCCAAGTTTTGCATGGACATCGTGCGCAACGACAAGGGTCGATGGGAGGGCGAGGTCGTGTCAACCTTCGAGGCATATCGCCTGGTCAGCGAGTTCGGCAGAGATGCCGCCTTGGCGCACATCCAGTCGAAGAGCCGCAGCATTTCAGGCAAGCCGTTGGTGATGCGCCTGCAAGGCGGTGACATGGTTCGCTTCGACGACGACGAGGGCCGGCCTGTGGTGCTGCGCGTCGTCAACATGACGGGTAACGGCCAGATCTTCTTTGCGCCGCATAACGAAGCCAACGGAGATGCGCGCAATAGAGACAAACAAGACCAGTTTGTCTATCTGTCCAAATATGCCGGATCACTTCAAAAAGCCCGTGGCCGCCGGGTCACGGTCTCGCCGGCGGGCGAGCTGCGCGACCCCGGCTTCAAGGAGTAGCTCGCATGATCGGCCGCATCGTCGAAGTGGCCGATGACCGCCGGCACCTGTCCATGAATCGCGGCTTCATGGTGGTCAAGGACACGGAGTCGGGCAAGGAACTCGGCCAGGTGCCGCTAGACGACATCGCCGCCGTGATCGCCAATGCCCAGGGCCTGAGCTACACGAACAACCTGCTCGTGGCGCTGGCCGAGCGCGGCGCGCCGTTCGTGCTGTGCGCGGCCAACCACAACGCGGTGGGCATGCTGCTGCCCATCGAGGGAAATTTCGAGCAGTCCAAGCGCATCGAGGCGCAGATCGCTGCCAGCCTGCCCACGCACAAGCGCCTGTGGGCTGCTGTTGTGCGATCCAAGCTGGAACAACAGGCCGCCGCGCTGGAGGCCGCCGGGGCACCCACTGCGCCACTGACCGCGCTGGCCGCCAAGGTGCGCAGCGGCGACCCCGACAACCTGGAGGCCCAGGGCGCACGGCGCTACTGGGGCCTGCTGTTCGGCGACGGCTTCCGGCGAGATCAGCAGGGCGGTGGTGTCAATGGCCTGCTGAACTATGGCTACACGGTGATGCGCGCTGCGATGGCCCGCGCCATCATCGCAGCGGGTCTGCACCCCGGCATCGGCCTGCATCACAGCCACGACAACAACGCGATGCGGCTGGTCGATGACCTGATGGAACCCTTCCGGCCCGTCATCGATCTGAAGGTCTGGCAGCTGCGCCGCAATGGCGAAGAGATAGTCACGCCCGAGTCCAAGCGCGCCCTGGTGCGCACGCTCTACGACGACATGCAGACAGCTGCGGGGGCAACCCCTGTCATGGTCTGCACGCAGCGGTTGGCGGTTTCGCTGGCGCAGGTGTACCTGGGCGAGCGGGACAAGTTGGACCTGCCCCTGCCCGGCCTGCCGCTGTCGCTGGCGTCAGCGCTGCAGGCCGACGAATGAGCCGCGCCCCATGCTTACGGGATACCGGCTGATGTGGATGGTGGTGATGTTCGATCTGCCGGTGGTCGAGAAGGCCGAGCGTCGCGCAGCCACCGAGTTTCGCAACGCATTGCTGGATATGGGCTTCGAGATGAGCCAGTTCAGCGTCTACATGCGCTTTTGCACCAGCGGCACCCAGGTAGAGACCTACTGCAAACGGGTCGAAGGGGCATTGCCGGCCGGCGGCAAGGTCAATATCCTGCAGTTCACCGACAAGCAGTACGAACGCATCATCAGCTACCAGGGCAAGGCCAAGCAGCCGGCCAAAAAAACGCCCGACCAATTCGACCTGTTCTAGCCATGCGCACGTTTTCGGCCCGTCCAGAAGGCAAAAACCCCTTGACGAATCAAGGGGTTGTTGCCGGCCGAGTCTAGATCGCTGGGAAATGCGCTCTGGCCGGAACGATCGCCTTGCCCCTTAGCTCCTTGTTGGTAGTCTAGATCGCTGGGAAATGCGCTCTGGCCGGAACGAGGCGAAGCCGCCAACGCCGATCCAGCCGAGTCTAGATCGCTGGGAAATGCGCTCTGGCCGGAACACGGCCGAGCCGTACTGTTCCTGCCAAAGGAGTCTAGATCGCTGGGAAATGCGCTCTGGCCGGAACGGTGTGAGGTTGAGGCCGCGCTGCGCGAGCGAGTCTAGATCGCTGGGAAATGCGCTCTGGCCGGAACGCCATTCTGGCTCACTGCCGACGAACCCGTAGTCTAGATCGCTGGGAAATGCGCTCTGGCCGGAACCCTACAAGGTGCTGACCGCGGGGTCCAAGGAGTCTAGATCGCTGGGAAATGCGCTCTGGCCGGAACTCGGCGGCGTGACCGCTACCGGCCACTGGAAGTCTAGATCGCTGGGAAATGCGCTCTGGCCGGAACGTGCACGCAGTCGGGCTCGTCGCTGTAGCCGAGTCTAGATCGCTGGGAAATGCGCTCTGGCCGGAACAGGCCCAGGTGATGCGCGCGCAGCTCCAGGAGTCTAGATCGCTGGGAAATGCGCTCTGGCCGGAACTCACGATCTTCGATGCAACCAGCAATTCGGAGTCTAGATCGCTGGGAAATGCGCTCTGGCCGGAACAGATACGCGCCGTACTGGCCTGGCTCGCAGAGTCTAGATCGCTGGGAAATGCGCTCTGGCCGGAACTTGACCAACAGGCTCGAGCGACACGGCGAGAGTCTAGATCGCTGGGAAATGCGCTCTGGCCGGAACTAGCAATCCTTGCTGACGCAGGTATCGGCCAGTCTAGATCGCTGGGAAATGCGCTCTGGCCGGAACAATGGCGTTCTGCTGCCGACTGGCAATGCGAGTCTAGATCGCTGGGAAATGCGCTCTGGCCGGAACCGCGTTCCGTCGGCGGCTACACGGTCTGGGAGTCTAGATCGCTGGGAAATGCGCTCTGGCCGGAACCTGGATCACCAGGTGCAGTTGGCCGGCTGGAAGTCTAGATCGCTGGGAAATGCGCTCTGGCCGGAACTCGGCGGCGTATCGGCCACAGGCCACTGGAAGTCTAGATCGCTGGGAAATGCGCTCTGGCCGGAACTGGTTCTGCGCGCTGGCGTTCTGGGCGGTCAGTCTAGATCGCTGGGAAATGCGCTCTGGCCGGAACTCATTGATCAAGTGGGTGTCCTGCAGATCCAGTCTAGATCGCTGGGAAATGCGCTCTGGCCGGAACAGTATCAGCAGCACCGCGGCACGCACCACCAGTCTAGATCGCTGGGAAATGCGCTCTGGCCGGAACGGCGACAGAGACATGATGGCCGAGGCCGCGAGTCTAGATCGCTGGGAAATGCGCTCTGGCCGGAACTGGTCATGCCCAACATGAACACGTCGATGCAGTCTAGATCGCTGGGAAATGCGCTCTGGCCGGAACTCAACATCCAATGGAACGCGCTCGGCGACGAGTCTAGATCGCTGGGAAATGCGCTCTGGCCGGAACTCGAAGTCGCCGGCATCGGCAAGTTCATTCAAGTCTAGATCGCTGGGAAATGCGCTCTGGCCGGAACGACATGAGCCAGGGGGCGTAGGTGGTGAAGAGTCTAGATCGCTGGGAAATGCGCTCTGGCCGGAACGCGACCACGCACATGGCCTCGTAGCCGTTCAGTCTAGATCGCTGGGAAATGCGCTCTGGCCGGAACGAGCGCGGCTACAACCCGCAGACCATCAAGAGTCTAGATCGCTGGGAAATGCGCTCTGGCCGGAACAGCACATCAACGTCGATGCCAAGACCGTGAAGTCTAGATCGCTGGGAAATGCGCTCTGGCCGGAACCCGCCTGGCGCTTCGACGCGGGCGACTGCCAGTCTAGATCGCTGGGAAATGCGCTCTGGCCGGAACTGGATCACGCCGCGCGACATCACCAGGCTGAGTCTAGATCGCTGGGAAATGCGCTCTGGCCGGAACTCGCTGCCGGTGAGGTCCTCGCGGCCGTCGAGTCTAGATCGCTGGGAAATGCGCTCTGGCCGGAACCAGCGCAGTTCATGCGAGTGGCAGACGTGGAGTCTAGATCGCTGGGAAATGCGCTCTGGCCGGAACCCGGTGGCGGTCTGGTTGCTGATCCCGGTTAGTCTAGATCGCTGGGAAATGCGCTCTGGCCGGAACCGAATTACCGCGCCATCGTCATCGACAGGGAGTCTAGATCGCTGGGAAATGCGCTCTGGCCGGAACGAGGCCAGGGCGTTGGTGTTGGTGTCCAGCAGTCTAGATCGCTGGGAAATGCGCTCTGGCCGGAACACGAGACCCCGCGCGCCGCCGGTGCCCGCGAGTCTAGATCGCTGGGAAATGCGCTCTGGCCGGAACCGCGCGCTGGCGCGGTGCAACTTCGTCCCCAGTCTAGATCGCTGGGAAATGCGCTCTGGCCGGAACCCCGCCGTCATGTAGGAAGACGTTGATGCGAGTCTAGATCGCTGGGAAATGCGCTCTGGCCGGAACCGCAGAACCAAACGCGCCAAGGCGCACGCTCCTGACGCCGATAAAGCAACATGAACAGGCCGACTTATCAGCGACCGTCGAGAACACAAAGCCCAGGACACGCCTTTTGCCGGCGCCGGTGGAGGGCGCGGGATTTGCCATGACGTAGGGCAGCCTTTCATCCGACGGTGTAAGTTGCGCCCGTCCTGGCCCGACCCAGCCTCAGCCCACAGACCCGAGAGCCCCTCATGCTGATTCGAACGACCGCCCTTCACGAGCCCCTGTCCAGCGAGATCACGCCCCGCCGGGTCTACCTGAACCGCCGCACTGCCCTGGCCGGCCTTGGCCTGGCAACCGCGTCACCGCTGGCCCTGGCCCAGGCCCAGGCCGCGCCAGGTGGCGGCAAGCTGCCCAAGCTGCCGGGCGCCCGCTCGGCCGTGGCCAGTGCGATGGTGATGGAGAAAGTCACCAGCTACGCCGATGCAACCTCGTACAACAACTTCTACGAATTCGGCACCGACAAGGCCGACCCCGCCGAGCGCGCCCACACGCTCAAGCCCCGGCCATGGACGGTCAGCGTCGAAGGCGAATGCGCCAAGCCCGGCCGCTACGACCTCGACGCGCTGCTCAAGCTCAGCGCCATGGAAGAGCGCATCTACCGGCTGCGCTGCGTCGAAGGCTGGAGCATGGTGATCCCGTGGGTGGGCTACTCGCTGTCAGAGCTCATCAAGAAAGCAGAGCCCACCGGCAAGGCGAAGTTCGTCGAATTCACGACGCTGGCCGATCGCGCGCAGATGCCCGGGCTGCGCTCGTCGGTGCTGGACTGGCCCTACCTCGAAGGCCTGCGCATGGATGAAGCCATGCACCCGCTGGCGCTGCTGACCTTCGGCATGTATGGCGAGGTGCTGCCCAACCAGAATGGCGCGCCGGTGCGCATCGTGCTGCCCTGGAAGTACGGCTTCAAATCGGCCAAGAGCATCGTCAAGATCCGCTTCGTCGAGAAGCAGCCGCGCAGCAGCTGGGAAGAGAGCGCACCCCAGGAATACGGCTTCTATTCCAACGTGAATCCCACCGTGGCCCATCCGCGCTGGAGCCAGCTCAGCGAGCGCCGCATTGGCGAAGACGGCCTGTTCGCCAAGAAGCGGCCGTCCTTGATGTTCAACGGCTATGAAGCGCAAGTGGGCCAGCTCTATGCGGGCATGGATCTGAAGCGCAATTTCTGATGCGGCGTGCGTTGACGGCGGCGCTGCTCAGCCGCGGCGCCAAACCGGCGCTTTTCCTGCTGTGCCTTACGCCGCTGGCGTGGCTGGTCTTCGGCGCCGTAGCCAACCGGCTCGGTGCCAACCCGGCCGAAGCCATCATCCGCGGCCTGGGCGACTGGACGTTGCGCGGCCTGTGGCTGACGCTGGCCATCACGCCGCTGCGCGAGCTGACGGGCCTGGCCGCACTGGCGCGCTTTCGGCGCACGCTGGGCGTGTTCACCTTCAGCTATGCCTCACTGCACCTGCTGGCCTATGGCTGGCTGGACATGGGGCTGGATTTCTCCGACATCGCCCGCGACATCGCCAAGCGGCCCTTCATCCTGATGGGCTTCACCGCCTGGCTGCTGATGGCGCCGCTGGCGGCAACGAGCTTCAACAAGGCCATCAAGGCCCTCGGCGCCAAGCGCTGGCAGGCGCTGCACAAGACGATCTACGCCGTCTCCGTCATCGCGCTGCTGCACTTCATCTGGATGCGCGCCGGCAAGCACAACTTCGCCGAGCCGGCCGTCTACGGCGTGATCCTTGCCGCGCTGCTGGGGTGGCGCCTCTTCAAACGCCTGAACACGAAAAAGGCGCGACTGGGATAATTCGTGGTTCTGCCCGAACCACCCCATGCCCAACCCCACCTCCATCGACGTCGCCATCCTCGGCGGCGGCCCCGCCGGCTGCAGCGCCGCGTCCTGGCTGGGCCAGATGGGCATGACAGCCCTGCTCGTCGAGCGCGAATCCCGCCTGTGCGCCGCGCTGGCCGGCCTGAACTTCGCCCAGGACTGGGTGCTGGGCGAGCCCGCCGCCCGCCTGGCTGCTTTGGGCGAGCACTACGCCGCCCAGGCCCAGGCCACGCCGGGCATGACGCTGCGCCTGGGCACGCGGGCCGAGTCCGCCCGCCACACGCCCGCAGGCTGGACCCTGCAACTGGCCACCGGCGAGCATGTGCAGGCCCGCGCCCTGCTCGTCGCCACCGGCCTGCGCCTGTTGCGCCCGGCGCGCTACTTCGCCGTGCCGCATGAGCGCGTGCTGGACGCCTCCCAGTTGACCGCCCGCCGCGAGGCCCTGTCGCCAGGGCGCGTGCTGCTGCTGGGCGCCGGCGACAACGCCGCAGAGAACGCCCTTTTCCTGGCCGAGCGCGGCCATGAGGTGACTGTCTGGTCGCGCGGCAGCTGGCGCGCCCAGATCCACCTGGCCGAGCGGGCGACAGCCCACCCCCGCATCACGGTGCAACTGGCCACGCCACTGCCCGAGGCCCTGCTGCCGGACGACCGCGGCGTCACTGTCGGCGCCGAACGTTTCGACTTTGTCGCCGCACTGCTGGGCTTCGAGCCCGAGCCTTCCGCCTTTGCGCTGCTGGACGAAGCCTCGCGCCAACGCGCCTTCGTCGCCGGTGACGCCAGCCGTCGCTGGCATCCATGCGTGCAGACGGCGCTGGCCGATGGCGTGCAGGCGGCCAAGCAGATCGAACTGGCGCTGCGCCCGCAGGTCGCCGCCGCGCCGCAGCGCTACAACAACCGCCAGGTCATCCATCTGCAGGGCCTGCGTTTTCGCGCCAACCTCGGCGTGCTCGACTTCGAGCGCACCGGGCCCCAGCCCATCCAGGTCGATGCCGAGGTCAACCTCGGTGCCATGCCTGTCGTCGCGCGCGACGCCGACATCGGCCATGTGCTGGACTACCGCCGCGTGCGCACGGCCATCATCGACGAATGCACCGCCGAGCACACCGACCTCGTCGAGGCCCTGCTCGGCAAGCTCTGCAACCGCCTGATGAGCCTGCCCGGCGTCGTCGGCGTGCGCCTGAAGCTGACCAAGCTCGAAATCTTTCCCGACTGCGAAGTCGCAATCAGCACCGAACTGGGTGCATGGTGAACAACATGTCTGAACTTGATTTGCCCCCACGCTCGCACGGCGAGCTGCCCCCCGAGGGGGCTGTCAGCGGTTTCGGGCGGCCGGGCACCGCTGACGTCCTCGATTTCGCCGAACAAGCCGCTGCCGACAAGAAGGCCGCGTTTGAGATCAACAAGCTGTCCAAGCGCCTGCACCGCCAGGTCGGCCAGGCCGTCACCGACTTCAACATGATCGAAGACGGCGACAAGGTCATGGTCTGCCTGTCGGGCGGCAAGGACAGCTACGCGATGCTGGACATCCTGCTGAACCTGCAGCAGCGCGCGCCGATCAAGTTCAGCCTCGTCGCCGTCAACCTCGACCAGAAGCAGCCCGGCTTCCCCGAGGAGGTGCTGCCCAACTACCTGCGTTCGCGCGGCGTGGACTTCCACATCGAGAACCAGGACACCTATTCCATCGTCAAGAAGCTCATCCCCGAGGGCAAGACGACGTGCAGCCTGTGCTCACGCCTGCGCCGCGGCATCCTGTACCGCGTGGCCGGCGAACTGGGCGCCACCAAGATCGCGCTGGGCCATCACCGCGACGACATGGTCACGACGCTGTTCCTGAACATGTTCTTCGGCAGCCGCATGAAGGGCATGCCGGCCAAGCTGGTCAGCGACGACGGCAAGAACGTCGTCATCCGCCCGCTGGCCTATGTGAAGGAGCCCGACCTCGTGCGCTGGGCCGAACACCGCGAGTTCCCCATCATTCCGTGCAACCTGTGCGGCAGCCAGGACAACCTGCAGCGCGTGCAGGTCAAGGCCATGATCAACGAGTGGGAAAAGCGCTACCCCGGCCGTATCGACAACATCTTCACGGCCATGGGCAACGTCGTGCCCTCGCACATGATGGACAAGAAGCTCTTCCCGTTCGAGACCATGAAGGCCACGGGCCGGGCCGAGCCCGACGGCGACATCGCCTTCGACGACGATGAAAGCTGCGCGACACCCGCGCAGGCTTCAGTCATCACGCTGCAACGCTGATTTACACGCGGGCAATCTGAGCGGGTCAGAATGACGGCATCTCGTTGATGGAGGTGCCGTCATGAACCGCCGCCTGATTCTCGCCACCCTAGCCGCTGCCTCGGTCGCTGCCTTCACCGGCTGCGCCGGCCCGTACACGGTCTCCGCTGACGTCTCCAGTTATGGCAATTGGCCGGCCGACCGCAAGCCCGGCAGCTATGCCTTCGACCGCCTGCCCTCGCAGCAGCAGAGTGAGGAAGCCGCCAAGCGCCAGGCCACGCTGGAAGACGCCGCCAAGGCCGCGTTGGAAAAGGCCGGCTTCAGGCCTGCCGCCGATGCGAAGAGCGCTGACGTGCTCGTCACGCTGGGCGCCCGCGTCACCGCCTACGACCCCGTGCCCTGGGATGACCCGCTGTGGTGGCGCTGGCGCGGCCGCCTCATTTCGCCGCGCTATGGCTATGTGCCAGGCTGGAGCGGCTTTGGCTGGCGTCACGATCCGTTCTTCGATCGCCGCTACGACCGCGCCGTGGCCCTGCTGATGCGTGACCGCGCCAGCGGCGAAGCCCTGTTCGAGACCCATGCCAGCAACGAGGGCGTGACCATGGGCAGCGACGCCCTGCTGACGCCGTTGTTCGACGCGGCCATGGCCGAGTTCCCCAAGGTCAACCCGAAATCGCATCGCGTCTCCGTGCAAGCCGTCCGCTAGCGGCGAGGACAGCAGGGAACAGCGCCCCGCCTGCCCATAATCGCGGCTTCGTTCAAACGTAGTCGCAAGGCAGGCATGGCGCTCAACATCGTGATCATGGCGGCGGGCAAGGGCACCCGCATGAAGTCCGCAACGCCCAAGGTGTTGCACAAGCTCGCCGGCCGCTCATTGCTGGCTCATGTGCTGAAGAGCTGCGAGCCCCTGGCCGCCAGCGCGCGCATCGTCATCACCGGGCATGGCGCCGACCAGGTCGAGGCGGCCGTCTCGGCTGACGGCATCTCCTTCGTGCGCCAGATGCCCCAGCTCGGCACCGGCCACGCCATCCAGCAGGTCGTGCCGGCGCTGTTGGGTGAAGGCACCACGCTGATCCTGAACGGCGACGTGCCCCTGATCGAAACCACCACGGCCAAGGCTCTCATCGACGCCTGCGCCGGCCACGCCCTGGTGCTGCTGACGGTCGACCTCGCCGATCCCACCGGCTACGGCCGCATCATCCGCGACCCCGATGACGGCGGCGTGCTCGCCATCGTCGAGCACAAGGACGCCACGCCCGAGCAGCGCCTCATCCACGAGGGCTACAGCGGCATGATGGCCGCGCCCACTGCAGCGCTCAAGCGCTGGGTCGGCCAGCTGACCAACAACAATGCCCAGGGCGAGTACTACCTGACCGACATCGTCGCGATGGCCGTCGCCGAGGGCCTGCCCGTGCTGGGCATCAAGGCCCACAGCGAGATCGAGGTGCTGGGCGTCAACGACCCCGTGCAGCTCTCCCAGCTCGAACGCGCCTTCCAGGTCCGCCAGGCGGAAGGCCTGATGCGCGCCGGCGTGCGCCTGGCCGACCCGGCCCGCTTCGACCTGCGCGGCACGCTGACGCACGGCCAGGACGTCGAGATCGACGTGAACTGCGTCTTCGAGGGCGATGTGAGCCTGGGCGATGGCGTGCGCATTGGCGCCAACTGCGTGATCCGCAACGTGACCATCGCCGCCGGCGCACGCATCCACGAGTTCACCCACATCGACGGTGAAGCAGCGGGCGCCAGCGTTGGTGAGGGTGCACTGATCGGCCCCTTCGCCCGCCTGCGGCCCGGCGCACAACTGGGCGCCGAGGTGCACATCGGCAACTTCGTCGAGGTCAAGAACTCGACGCTGGCCAAGGGTGCCAAGGCCAACCACCTGGCCTATCTGGGCGACGCCACCGTGGGCGAGCGTGTCAACTATGGCGCGGGTTCGATCACGGCCAACTACGACGGCGCCAACAAGCACCGCACAACGATCGGCGATGACGTTCATGTCGGCTCCAACTGCGTGCTGGTGGCGCCCATCAAGATCGGCAATGGCGCCACCATTGGCGGTGGTTCCACCATCACCAAGGACGTTACTCCCGGTGACCTCGCTGTCGCCCGCGGCAAACAAGTTGCATTGACTGGCTGGACCCGTCCCACGAAGAAGCGTTGAATAGTGACTTAGTTCCGGGGATTGCTTCACGCCGCTCGAGGTGAGGGGGCACTTGCCGGGCCGGCCCGCCGTTAGGATGGCCCTGTCACGAACACCGCAGTACCCATGGCCCACGAACTCGACTTTGCCGCGCTCTCGCTTGACGATGCCGTCCCGGCGGATCTGGGTGCCTATGAGATCGCCCAGGCCTATCGTGAACGCGATGAGGCTGAAGCTCGGAATCGCGCCCTTGAACTCAAGGCCCAGGCCTGCGACAACGCGGCCGAAGCCTGCTGGTATCTGGCCCGCAGCCTGGGTGCCGCGCGCGACCTGCCGCAGGACGGTGAAGCCAGCCTGGAACTGCTGTTCCAGCTCATCGGCGCCCTGGCTGACCTGCCCACCGAGATTGCCGCGGCGCCGCTGCCGGCAGTCACTGGCGGCCGGGACGACGGCATCAGCGAACTCTGCCAGCAGCTCGAGGCCGCCCGCGAGGTGACCGAGGAAGCGCTGATTGACGCCGAACTGGCGCCCGCCCGCAGCCAGCGCTGCCACTGAACGCAGCCCTGCAACGCAAACGCAAAAGGCGCCCCGAAGGGCGCCTTTGTCATTGGCGCGGATCGCTTATTGCTGGCTTGTCGGCGCCTGGCTCACCACCGCAGCCGGCGGCACAGTCAGGCGGTTATCGACGGCCTTCACGCCACCCGTTGAGGACGCGACGACAGTGGCCCGCTCACGGGTCTGGGTGTCGGGTGCCTGGCCTTCCAGCTTCACGACGCCATGGTCGGTGCTGACAGCGATGGGCACTGCGGCCAGCGTTGAATCGGCGGCGAGGGCCATGCGCACCTTGGCCGTGATGCCGCTGTCTTCGGCCGTCGGCAGGATCTGCTGCGGCGGTTGCGGCTGGGCTTGAGCCTGGGCTTGAGGCGACGTGCCAGGCGCCGTCGAGCCGGCAACCGTGTCAGGCACAGCAGGCGTTGCCGAGGCCAGTGGCGGCGTCGCGGGCGGCATGGTTTGGGTCGCCGTGGCCGGGCCGGCCGCGGTGGGCGGCATCACGATGGGCGCCGAGCCAGGCGGTACGCTGAGCGGCTGGGCGTTCGCTGGCGCGGCGGCCACGGTCGTCGGTGGCGGCAGGGTTGCAGCCGGGCTGGTCGGCGCGCCGCGCAACACCATGTCGGGTCGCGCTGCGGGCGCCGGCGCCTGAGCCACCACAGCGGGGGCGTCAGCGGCCGGCCGGGTCGTCGTCACCGGCGGGCCCAGACGAGTGGTCGCTGCAGGCTCAGCAGGCGCTGGCGCAGCAGCGACGGTGGTCGTCGTGCTGTCCTCTGCCTGTGACGCGGCCGGTGTCTCCGGCGCCGGGGTGGCGGCGGCAACTTCGGTCTGTGGCTCGGCGCTGCCAACCACGATGGCGGGCGGCGTGACAGGTGCCTCGCTCGGCCGGTTCATGGCCCAGATGGCCACAGCGGCGATGAGGGCGGCGCCGGCACCGGCGGGGATCATCCAGTTCATCTGCCGGTCACGCTGCAGCGATGCGGTGGCGGGCTGGGGTCGGGCGTGAACCGGCTCGACACGCGGCGTTTCGGCATGAAGCGGCGTCGTCGCCGACACCTTGGCCCCAACGCCGGTCGGCTTGAATCGCGCCGCGCCGACGGGGGGGACCTTGGCGGCGTGCAGGGGCGCGGAGCCACCGGCCTTCAGCGCATCGGGCAGATGCTCGGGCTTGGTCTCCTCCAGGTGGTTGGCCCAGCCCTCGGCGTGCATCGATTTCGGAAATTTCATGTCGGCCTCCGGTCGTCGTTGTCGACGTTTGCGATGGAGCCGACTGTGAGGTGACCCCGCGGCGCGCCATGCCGGTGCAAGCTCCTTCGCCTTGTAGGACAAAGGGCTTGGGGTGTATGTACTTGTGACCGCTGTGAGGGCGCGGCTTAGAAACCCCCCACCGGCAACGTGCCGTCACGCTGCAGCCAGTTGCGCGGTGAATAGCGGCTGGCCGCGTCCGTCACATGCAGCGTGTAGGCATGGCGCGATTTGTCGGAGCGGTTCGCCGCCGAGTAATGCGGCAGCAGGCCGTGGAAGACGACCAGGGAACCCGCCTCGACCTCCAGTGGAATGGCCTGGCGGGAATCCGCCGCGGGCCAAGGCGTCGCGTCGATCTGCTCCATCCAGGCCTTGCGGCCCTCGCGCACAAAGCGCTCGCGCAGCACGCCGCGCTCGCCCTTGTGGCCGCCGGGCTCGGTCCACAGGCAGCCGTTGTGCAGCGTCGCATCCTCCAGCGCGAACCAGAAGGTAGTCACCGTGATGGGGTCGCTCTCGAAGAAGCTCGCGTCCTGGTGCCAGCGCACCTCACCGCCGATGCCGGGCTGCTTGAAGATGAACATGCTCTGCCAGACCTGCGGCTGCTTCAGCCCGAGCTCGGCCGCCACGCCGCGCAGCGCCTGGCCTTTGGAAAAGGCGCTGAAGACCGGGTCGAGGTCGTGCATCGCATGGCCGATCTTGTTGATGGCCAGGGCCTTGTCGACGCGCAGCCGGCCCTCGGCATCGAAGGCCTCCTCCTCGAAGAAGCAGCGCATCTGGTCGCCGCTGTCGAGAAAGTAATCGTCGACATGGCGCTGCTGCTCTTCGGTAGTGAAGACGGGGCGCTGCTCGCCGGGATCGAAGGCATCGACGATGTCGAGGGCGCGCTGGCGCAGCGCGGCGACGTCGGCGGCCGTCTTGAAGCCGGGGATGACGAGATAGCCCTGTTCGGCGTATACGGAGGCAAGGTCGGCGGAGTTCGTCATGAGCTTGTAGGAAGGAGTTGTGCGGATTGTGTGACCAGTGCGGGGCGCCCACAGTGCGGCCACGTCAACACCCCGGGAGACTCCCGATGAAAGTGCTCAAGGTCCTGCTGATCGCCATCGTCGCGCTGCCGGTGTTGTGCGTGGGCGGCGGGCTGATGCTGTCGCCGAAGTACACGCTCTCGCGTACGGTGAAGATCAACGCCGCGCCGGACAAGATCTACGCCCTCGTCGCCGATCCGCGCAGCTGGAAAGCCTGGAGCGCCTGGAACCAGCGCGATCCGGCCATGGCCATCGAATACAGCGGCCCCGCCTCGGGCGCCGGCGCCGTCTGGGCCTGGAAGAGCAAGAGCCAGGGCGATGGCCGCATGACCTTCACGACGGCCGAGGCGCCCAAGCGCCTGGGCTATGAGCTCTATTTCCCCGACTTCGGCACCACCTCGACCGGCGATTTCCGCCTCGAGACCAACGGTGGTGCCACCCAGGTGACGTGGTCGATGGACGGCGACATGGGCAGCAACCCGGTCTACCGCTGGATGGGCCTGTTCATGGACAAGATGGTCGGGCCGGATTTCGACGCGGGGCTGGCGAACCTGAAGGCGCTGGCCGAGAAGTAGGGCCTGTTAGCCCTGCGGCGATGGGCCGCGAAGGCCCGCCGCAAGGGGCCAATCTAGACGCAGCGTGCAGCCCGCACTCATGTGCGGGCAAGGGCTGCAACAACGAGTGGCCACTTGCGGCGGGCCTTCCCGAAGGGTTGTGGCCAGAAGGGCCGCATGCTGTGTTGCAAATCCTCGCTGGGTATCAACCCAGCTTGCGGTTTGCTGTCGTGCCTGCGGCCCTTCTGGCCACAACGCGACCCATCTCCGCAGGGCTAACAGGCCCAACGAACAATCCCGCGGCCCCCAGCAGGATGGCCGCCGCGCCCAGCCATTGCAGCGGCGCCAGTTCGTGCCCCAGGGCCAGCCAGTCCACGAGGATGGCGACCACCGGGTAGAGGAAGGACAGGCCGCCCTGCAGCGCCGTCGGCAGGCGCTGCACGCCGGCATACATCAGCGCGTACATCAGCCCGGTGTGCACGACGCCCAGCACCACCAGCGGCATCCAGCCCAGTGCCGTCTGCGGCAGGTGGCCGAGGTCGGCAAAGGGCGCCAGCATCAGCAGGCCCACGGCGACCTGGATCATGGCGATCAGCGGGGCGGGCATGCCGCTCAGGCGCTTGGCGACGACGGCCGCCACCGCCCACAGCGCCGCGGCACCCAGGGCCATCGCCACGCCCAGCCCGAAGTTGCCGCCGACATAGCCGGCGCTCGGCCGTGCCTGCACGATGAGCACCATGCCCGCGAAGGCCAGGGCTACCCAGGCCAGCCGCGCCACGCTCAGCCGCTCGCCGAAGAACACCACGCCCAGGCCCATCAGCAGAAAGGGCTGCAGGTTGTAGACCGCCGTGGCCACGGCCACCGAGGCCCGGCCGTAGGCGCCGAACAGCAGCACCCAGTTCAGCACGATGGCCACACCCCCCAGCACGGCCAGCCCGAGCTCCCGCGCGCTCGGCCGGCGCCACAGGCCCAGCACCGTGCAGATCAGCGCCAGCGTCAGCAACCCGAAGCCGCAGCGCCAGAACACGACGTCCAGCGGCGCCAGGCCGGACAGCAACACGAAATAGCCGATCGAGCCCAGCAGGCTCATCGCGCTGCCCATCTCGAGGGCGCCACGGGTAGTGGGGGACACGGTGCTTCCTTGCAATGACGAGGAATGCCATTGTTTCAAGGTCAGCCCGGCCGATATATGCATTAAAGACGGCAATCTGATGCTTCGGCAGAATCAACGACGGCACTTATCCATTCGAACCTAATCATGATCGACGACATCGACCGCCTGCTGCTGGCCGCCCTGGCCGCCGACGCCCGTGCGCCGCTGAAGGACCTGGCCGAGGCGATTGGGCTGTCGCCGCCCGCCACCTCGGAGCGGCTGGCGCGCCTGCGCGAACGCGGCGTGATCCGCGCCTTCACCATCGACATCGACCCACTGGCCCTGGGCTTCACGCTGCAGGCCATCGTGCGCGTGCGACCCATGCCCGGTGCGCTGGCCCAGGTGCAGCAGCGCATCGAGGACATGCCCGAGGCGCTGGAGTGCGACAAGGTCACCGGCGACGACTGCTTCGTGCTGCGCCTGGCGCTGCGCGACATCGGACACCTCGACCAGGCCCTGGACAGGCTGGCCGATTGCGCCCAGACCAGCTCCAGCATCGTCAAGGCCCAGCCACTGCGCCGGCGCGTACCGCCGTTGAAGCTGGAGACCTGACGCTCCTGGCGTCAGTTCAGTTCAGTTCAGCTCAACTCGGCTCCCAGGCGAGCGCAAGGGCCAGAGCCGCTTCCGTGACGGCCCGCCCCAACGGTGTGGCCGGGTCGGGGCGGCGCAGCCGCGGCTGGCTGCCGCTCAGGTCCAGGCTGCCGACGACGGTGCCCTGGTGCAGCATCTCGTAGCCCGTGGCCACTGTTTGCGGCTGCGCGCTGCCTTCGTGGAGATGCACTGAACGCAGCCCCACCGTCAGCTCGCCGCGGCGGTAGGCGCCTTCGCGGCTGAGCTTGCCGCGGCGCATCTGGCCTTCGCCGATCTGCAGCATGGCGGCTGGCGCATTGCCCCAGCGGCAGCTCAGCACCCAGGGCTTGCTGTCAGTCAGCCGGCCATTGGCGCTGGACTCCGATGTCCAGGCCTCGCAGACGGTCGAGCTTTCGCCCCCCGACCCCTGCCAGCTGAAGTTAAGGGGCGTGCGCAGATTGGCGGGCAAAGGCTCGAACAAGGCCAGCCGCTCGGCGCCGCGCTCGTAGCGCACGCGCTGGCCGCTCAGCGAGAACTCGCCCTTGCGTCCCCAGGCCGGCTTGCCGAAGCTCTCCTCCGCCACGCCCGCCACCGACGGCGCCTGAGCCATGTGCGCGTCACGCCCGCGTGCCTCACGCCCGTCGCGCACCGCGGCACAGCCCGCGAGCAGCAAGGCCAGCAGAGTCAGAACGGAAACGCTCAAAAGGCGATGGCGCATGGGCTGGGACTTCGGTCGTGGCAAGGCCTCGACTCTAGAGCCGGGTGAGCCCGACAGCTGTTACCCGGCGTTGCTTCCGTTAATCACCCTGCCGACTGTCGGCTGGCATTGCAGCTGACCGCCCCGCCCCTGCCGCCGGTCGCAGCCCGTGCCGCCGCCACGCATCTCCTCGGCCACACTCCGGCGGATGCGTTACATCACCCCACCGCGCCTGGCGCTCGCCGCCCTCGCCGGCCTCGCCGAAATCCTGCATCTTGGCTGGGAGGCCCTTCATGGCGGCATCGTCAGTCACCATCTGCTGCAGCGCCCCGATCTGCCGGGCCTGTCCAACGCCTGGGGCTTGCTGCTGTTGCCGGCCCTGGCCGCCTGGGCGGCTGGTCGATTGCCGCGCCGCCCGGCAACGATGCAGGAGGGGGCGCCAATCGCGCTGGGTTTCGCGCTGCCCCTGCTGACCGGCGCAGCACTGTCGCTGGCCTTCAGCCTCCAGCTCCAGGCGCTGACCGAGGCGATCTTCTTCGGCATGCTGCTGCTTGCGGTGCTGCTGCCGGCCCATCGGCCGGAAAGCCTGTTCGGCTTCGCGCTCGGCATGAGCTGGACGTTTGGCGCTGTGCTGCCAACGCTGGTCGGCGGCATCATCGCCGGCCTGTCTTGGCTGGTGCGCGGCACGGCCCGCTGGGCCTGGCATGCCGTGAGGCCGGCATGACCAGCGTGAGCTCGCGCGAACTGCGCATCTCCGGACTTTGCTACCTCGCCATCATTGCGCTCGGGCTGTGGAGCGAAGCCTTCGTGCGCGGCAGCCTCGTCGTTGCCGGCGATGCCGCCGCGACGGCCGAGCGCATCGCCGCCCACCCGCAGCTGTGGCGCCTGGGCCTGGGCGCAGACCTGTTGATGCAGGTGCTGGACCTACCGATCATCGTCATGATGTGGCGGCTGCTGCGGCCCGTGAACGAGCCACTGGCACTGACTGCGGCTGGCCTGAACCTCGTGCAGACGGCCATGCTCGTCGCCAACCGCGTGCAGTTGCTCGCGGCGCTGGACCTGCTGACCGGCCCCGCCATGGGCACCGCCTTCCCGCCAGCCCAGCGCGAGGCGCTGGCGATGCTGGCGGTTCAGTTGCACGGCCAGGGCTTTGCCATCGGCTTGGTGTTCTTCGGCTTCTCCTGCGTCATCTGCGGTGCGCTGATCGCTCACAGCGGCGTGCTGCCACGCGTGCTGGGCTGGCTGCTCGCACTCGCGGGCCTGGCCTATCTGCTCAACAGCTTCGCGCTGCTGCTGGCGCCGGCCTTCGCCAGGCTGCTGTTCCCGGCCGTCATGCTGCCGGTCCTGGTGGGCGAGCTGGCGTTTGCGCTGTGGCTGACCGCGGGCAAACACCGACTTGTGAAGGTCACGGCCAACCCCACGTCCAGCGCATCCACACTGCCCTCACCCCCATGAGCGATCCCGCGATCCCCACCCTTTACGACTGGCTGGGCGGGCTGCCCGCGCTGCAACGGCTGACCGAGCGCTTCTACCAGCGCGTGAAGGACGATGCATTGCTCGCGCCCGTCTTTGCCCACATGAACGGCGAGCATCCGGCTCATGTGGCCGCCTTCCTCGCCGAGGTGCTGGGCGGGCCGGCCACCTATTCCGCCGAGCATGGCGGCCATCCGCACATGGTGCGCCAGCATCTCGACCGCCATCTGAGCCAGGAACAGCGCCGCGCCTGGGTCGCACTGCTGCTGGACACGGCCGATCAGCTTGGCATGCCCGATGACCCCGAGTTCCGCTCCGCGCTGGTGGGCTACCTTGAATGGGGCTCGCGTCTGGCCGTTCTCAATTCGCAACCTGGCGTGACGGTGGACGCCGACGCGACCATGCCCAAATGGGGTTGGGGCGAGGTCAAGGGGCCGTATCAGGGCTGATGCGCAAGCACCCCATCGCGTGCTGAAATCGTGCCACTTCAGGAGCTCGCATGAAACGCGTGATCGGCATCGGCGGCATCTTCTTCAAATCGCCCGACCCCAAGGCCCTGGCCGAGTGGTACGGCAAGCACCTCGGCCTGCCCGTCGAGGCCTGGGGCGGCGTCACCTTCCCCTGGACGACGCCCGACAACCCGGGCGGCGCGGGTGGCACCAACTGGTGCCCCTTCAAGGCCGACACCGGCTACTTCGCGCCGAGCACCGCGGCTTTCATGATCAATTTCCGCGTCGCCGACCTGCACGGCCTGCTGGCGGCCCTGCGCGTGGAAGGCTGCAACGTCGTCGGCGAACCGCAGGACTCGGAGTACGGCAAGTTCGGCTGGGTGATGGACCCCGATGGCAACAAGGTCGAGCTCTGGGAGCCGCCGGCAGGGCAATGAGGCCGCTGGTCGCTACTGGTTGATCGGCGGCGCCGACGGCGCGGGCTCGGACGCAGCCTCATCGACGCGCGGCGGGGCCGGTGGCAGGCCGATGCGCGCGATCGCCATGTCGCCGGCGAATTCCGAGTAGAACCAGTTGCCGTCTTGCTGCACCAGACCCTCGTCCGGCGGTGCCAGCTGGGTGTTGGGTTGGCCCTTCAAGGCCACGGCCATGGTCGCGACCCAGACCGGCAGGGCCAGTCCACCACCGGTTTCGCGCTCACCCAGGGACTTGGGCTGGGGATAGCCGATCCAGACGGCACCGGCCCGCGTGGCCTGGAAACCGCAGAACCAGGCGTCGACGGCGTCATTGGTCGTGCCGGTCTTGCCATAGAGGTCCCAGCGGCCGAGCAGGCTGCTGGCCCGCGCACCCGTGCCTTCGCGCGCGACGGCGGCGAGCAGTTGCGAGGTCATGAAGGCATTGCGCGGGCTGACAGCCGTCTTGAAGCGCGGCGCCTCGGCCTTCCACAACACCGCGCCTTGCGCGTCCTGCACGCGGTCGATGAGCCAGGCCGTCGGCAGCTGGCCGGCGTTGGCGAAGGCGGCGTAACCCTGGGCCATCTGCAGCGGCGTCACGGAGCCGGTGCCCAGGGCGATGGTCAGGTTCAGCGGCTGCTTGTCCTCGTCCAGGCCGAAGCGCGCAGCCCAGGCGCGGGCGCGCTGCGGACCCAGGGCCTGCACCAGGTGGATGGTGACCATGTTCTTGGAGCGGGCCAGGCCCTGGCGCAGCGTCAGCGCCTCCTCGTACTGGCCGTCGTAATTGCGCGGTGACCAGTCGCCGACCTCGACGGGCTGGTCGCTGACCAGGGTACCGGCCCAGGCCCCCTGGTCGATGATGGCCGAGTAGATGAAAGGCTTGAAGGCCGAGCCCGGCTGGCGCCAGGCCTGGGTGGCGGAGTTGAACTGGTTGCGGGCGAAGTCGAAGCCGCCCACCAGGGCGCGGATGGCGCCGGTGGCCGGGTCCAGCGTGACGACGGCGCCTTCGGCCTGCGGTGTCTGGCTGAGCTGCCACTGCTTGCCGGACTCCATCACCCGCAGCACGGCACCGCGCTTGAGGCTCTGCAGCGGGCGTAGCGCCTGGCCCTTCAAGCTGATCTTCTCGCCGTCGGCCATCACCAGCTCGGCCGCGCTCTTGTCGACCTTGAGCAGCACGGCGGTGCGCAGCTCGCCGAGGTCGGGGTGGGCGTCGAAGGCGGTCTCCAGGGCCTCGTCGAAGTCTTCGCCTTCAGGCAGCTCGACGGTCGCCTCGGGGCCGCGGAACGGCTGGCGGCGCTCCAGCTCGAACAGCGCATGGCGCAGCGCCTCCTGCGCAGCCGCCTGCTCGGCATAGCGCAGTGTCGTGTAGACGGTGAGGCCACGCGTGTAGGCCTCCTCGCCAAAGCGCGTCACCATCTCGGCACGCACCTGCTCGGCGGCGTGGTCGGCGACGCCGGAGAGGCGCTTGGGCCGGCGCACGTCCAGCGGCTTCTCGCGAGCGGCGTCGGCCTGGGCCTGCGTGATCTGGCCCACCGCCACGAGGCGTCCCAGCACGACAGCCTGGCGACGCTTGGTGCGCTCAGGGTAGAGAACCGGGTTGAGGCGGTTGGGGTCCTTGGGCAGGCCAACGAGGACGGCAATCTCGCCGGTGTTGAGCTTGTCCAGCGGCTTGCCGAAATAGCGCTCGGCCGCGGCGCCAAAGCCATAGGCCTTGTTGCCCAGCGAGATCTGGTTCATGTAGATCTCGAGGATCTGATCCTTGCTCAGGTTTCTCTCGATCTTGATGGCCAGCAGTCCCTCCTGGGCCTTGCGCGCAAAGGTCTGCCGGTTGCTCAGGAAGATGTTGCGGGCCAGCTGCTGCGTGATGGTGGACGCGCCCTGCAGCCGCGTCGGGTGCAGGATGTTGTGCAGCATGGCGCGGCCGATGCCGCTGTAGTCGATGCCGGAGTGCACGTAGAAGTCGCTGTCTTCGACGGCCAGCAACGCGTCCTGCAGGGCTTTTGGGATGTCCTTCAGCGGCACGAAGCGCCGCCGCTCGGCGCCGAATTCGCCGAGCAGCTGGCCGTCCTCGCTGAGCACGCGCAGCGGCTGGTGGGGCTGGTAGTCGGTCAGCGCATCAAGGGCCGGCAGCTGCGCCCAGATCAGCGCCGCCACGATGGCACCCAGCAGCAGGATCGCCAACGGCACGCCCACGAGGGCGGCGAGCCAGGGGCGTTGGAGAAGGAACTTCAGCATGGCGCGCATCCTAGGGGGTGGACGCCTGGCTCCGGCGCGGGCTGCAAGCTGTTACTTGGCCGCCGCGATGGCACGCTGCAGGTGCTCGCGCTGCTCGCAACCGGCCGGGCAGAGCTTCTCCAGCACGGCCAGGCGCTCACGTGCCTTGGGCAGCTCGCCCTTCATCACATAGAGCTCGCCCAGGTATTCGTTGGCGCCACGGTGGTTGGGGTCGATGCGCAGTGCCTGCAGGTACTGGGCCTCGGCCTCGGTGAACTGCGGCGTGGCTTGCTTGCGCAGCGTATAGCCCATCAGGTTGTGCCAGTCGGCATTGCCGGCCTGGGGCTCGGTGCGCAACGCGGCCAGGGCGCCTGCCCAGTCCTTGGCCGCGATGAGGCGGCGTGGCGTGGCCAGTGGATCGGCCGCGGCAGGCTTGATCTCCGGCGGTGGGCTCATGTCGGCGGCCCAGGTGGAGCTGGCCAGCAGCAAGGCGGTCAGGACGAAGCGGCGCATGGGCGTCTCCCGAAGTGATGCCGATTGGCAGGGCCGCCAGCTTAGCGCCCTCCGCTGCCACGACGGGGGCTGTCAGAAGTCATGGCGGCCTTGCGCCGTTCAAGCAGCTTGGAGGGCGAACAACTCGGCCGCGTTGCGCCAGGCGATGCGCTGAGCCACCTCAGACGGCAACTGCCCGAGCCAGCCGCGGTACTCGGCGAACAGGCCCTCGTAGTGCTGCAGACGCTGGGGGACCCAGGTGTCGGAGCCGATCAGGAAGCGCCCCGGGTGCTGTGTCATCAGTGCGCGCCAGTCGTCGCCAAGCTTGCCGTCAAACGTGATGCCCGCCCGGTAGGACAGCTCGCCGCGCAGGCCCTGGTGCTTGGCCAGCAGCTCGCGAACGCGCGGCAGCGGCTCGCCGGAAATGCCGGTGTGGGCCCAGATCAGCGACGTGCCGGGCGCGTGGCCAAGCAGCTTGTCGACCGCCACATCGTCCACGTGAGCCAGCACGGTCAGGCCGCGCTCGCGCGCCAGCCTCATCAGTGCGATGGCGGTCGGCCCATCGGCATTGGCGCTGTCGTAGAGATGGAACTCACCCAGGCCGCGGAAGGGCCCGGCCGGGCTGCCGCGCTTCAGCAGTTCCAGCACCATCAGCCGAATGCTGTCGTCGGCGAACCAGCCGGTGTAGTCGGCCCGGTCGCGGTACAGGCGGATGAAGGGCACCCATTGCGGCCCCGGCTCAGAGACGAGACGCAGCGTGCCGTCGTTGGGCCGGCTGTTGACCAACGCACCGCGCACGCCCGCGCGGGCCATGCGGCCCAGTACATCGGCCGGTGGATGCAGCGCCTGGGCGTCGTCGTTGTAGTGCAGATGAGCATCGAACAGCGGGCCGGCATAGGCCTGCGCCCATGCGTGAACCGGCAGGCCGGCCAGTAGCAGCGCCCGGCGTCTGAGCATCAGACGGCGCGCTCGGCGGCAGCGATGAGGCGACTGATGCGCGATACGGACAGGCCGAGCTGGCCCGCCAGATCCGTCATCGCGACGCCGCCCTCGGCATGGGCCAGCCACAGCGCCTGCTCGCGGATGCCGCCGGCGCGCTTCAGCCACTCGCCAAAGCCCGTGCGGGCCACGCGACGGGGCGCAACGGCGGCGGCCCGCATGCGCGCGGCGAAGTCGGCGTCGCCGAGGAAGATCTGTTCACGCAGACGCCCGGGCCACAGCTGCAAGCCGGGCTCGGAGGCGACCAGGCGGGCATAGCGTTCGCCGGCCAGGCGATGCTGGGCCGGCGCCGTCGCCGGGCGCCCCAGCAGATGGCTGTGCAGGCCATCGACGTCCAGCCATTCGGGCGCGGCTTCCATGGCGGCCAGGGCGCGGAAGCTCGAGCCGGCCCAATCCGCCGCGCCACGCGCCAGGCGCAGGCGCACCGGGTTGAGGTCGACATAGCGGCAGGCATCCAGCAGATGGCGCTCGCGGTCGACCAGCACGGCATGGAAACGCCCCTGGAACAGCGAGCCGCTGAAGCCGTGGCGGCGCTGGTGATGCTGGGTGTAGACGCCGTTCACATGCCGCATCAGCTGCGACAGATTGGCGCGGCGCGTGAACAACAGCAGGTGGTAGTGGTCGGGCAGCAGGGCGTAGGCCAGGGCCTGGGCGTCGAAACGGTGCAGGGCCTGGGCCAGCAAGGCACGCATTTCGGCACGATCGGCTTCGTCGACAAAAGCCTGCTGCCCGCTCTCGAACGGGCAGTGGGCGCCGATCAGATAGACGGCGCCAGCGATCTCGAGTCGAGCAGGCCTTGCCATGCGCCACCTTAAGTCTCGCCGCCCGGAATGGCAAGATGGCGGCCTGCCGGCCTCCTCATTCGTCCGGCACGCCCCATGAAGACCCATCAAATCGAAATCCAGAAGTTCAAGGCCGCGTCCGCCAACCAGCACGGCCAGATCATGTTCAAGGTGGACGCCATGGTCACGCCCAAGACGCCCATCGACGGCATCGAGCCCAGCAGCGTCATCGTCATGACGGAGCAGAACGCCCGCGTGCTGATGGCCTTGCTGAAGGCACAGATCGCCGAAATCGACAACAAGAAGCCCAAGAGCCGCCACGGCCGCCACGGCTGAACTCGCGAGGCAAAGGACGACTCCCATGCAGTACCCCCAATACAACCCTGCCTCCGACAACCGGCCGCTGTCCGACGAGGAGCTCGACGACCTGGACGAGCTGCTCTCGGTGCTGCCCACCGATAGCGCGATGAACATCGAGGCGCTGGACGGCTATCTGACTGGCCTGCTGCTGTCGCCGCAAAAGCTGGCCGACCTGCCTGGAGACGCCTGGCTGCCGGTGGTCTGGGGCGGCGACCAGGAGCCCGACCCCAAGCCCTTCGCCAGCGGCAAGCAGCGCAAAAAGGTCGTCATGGCGATGCTGCGGCATGTGCAGTCCATCGCCATGGCCTGGACGCATGCGCCCAAGGCCTGGGAGCCCATCTTCAGCTTTGCCTCACTGGAGGGGGACAGCGAAGATGAAGACACCGAGTACGCCGACGCCGAAGACTGGGCTGCCGGCTTCCTGATGGCCGTGGACCTGGCGCCCGAGGCCTGGGGGCCGTTGTTCGACGGTGCCGGGACGGCCGAGCTGCTCGCGCCCATCGCCGCCCTGGGCGGTGAGGATGGCGCGCTGGCCGAAGGTTCGGCTGCCGAGCGCGACGAAGCCAGCCGCAAGATTCCTGACGCCATGCTGGCGTTGTGGGCTCTGCGCCAAGACGCCGACCAGAAAGCGTAACCATCCCCCCAACGCGGGTGGTTGCAGGTGGCCGCAAGCGTCGGTTTAGGTTAACTTCAGGCCATGCTCCAGACCCTGCTCGCCGCCACCGGCCTTGCCGTCTGCATCGCGATGGCGGTCCACATGGCCCTGCCCTACCGGCTGCAGGCGCGGGTGGATGCCGGCGTGGCCGCCCTGGCATCGTGGGTGGAGTTGCAGATCGCCCGCCTGACCGGTTGGCGCCGCCGCCAGCGCCAGACCCGAGCCGCCGCGCTGGAGGCCGAGCGCGTCATTCGCCGCGCCCGCGAGTCGGCCCTGCACGATGCGCGCGACAGTCGCACGGACGGCGAGTGGGACGGCAACGTCTATCGGCCCAAGAGCTTCGAGAAGCCCAAGAAGCCGCACTAGTCAGCTGACTGCTGCAGGCGCCACATTTCGGCGTAGCGGCCGTTCCTGGCCAGCAAGGTGTCGTGCCGGCCGCGCTCGATGATGCGGCCCTGCTCCAGCACGAGGATCTCGTGCGCGTCGACGACGGTGGACAGGCGGTGGGCGATGACCAGCACGGTCTTGTTCTGGCCCACGGACTCCAGTTCGGCCTGGATGGCTCGCTCGTTGGTCGAATCCAGTGCCGACGTGGCTTCATCAAAGATGAGGATGGGCGGGTTCTTCAGCAGCGTGCGCGCAATGGCCACGCGCTGCTTCTCGCCACCCGACAGCTTCAGGCCACGTTCGCCCACCATGGTGTCGTAGCCGAGCGGTGTCGCCGCGATGAAGGCATGGATATGCGCCGCACGCGCCGCGCCTTCCACCTCCGCCTGGCCAGCGCCGGGCCGCCCATAGGCGATGTTGTAGGCCACGGTGTCGTTGAAGAGCACGGTGTCCTGCGGCACGATGCCGATGGCGCGGCGCAGGCTGGACTGCGTCACCGTACGGATGTCCTGGCCGTCGATGCGGATGCCACCCGAGTCGATGTCGTAGAAGCGGTAGAGCAGCCGCGCCAGCGTGCTCTTGCCTGAGCCGCTGGGGCCGACGACGGCGACCTTCCTGCCCGCCGGGATCTCGAAGCTGACGCCGTGCAGGATGGGCCGCACGGGGTCGTAGGCGAAGCGGACGTTGTCGAAGACGACACTGCCGCCACCCACGGCCAGCTCGGCGGCATCCGGCGCATCGGCGATCTCGCGCTCGCGGTCCAGCAGCACGAAGAGCTTCTCGATATCCGTCAGCGCCTGCTTGATCTCGCGGTAGATCACGCCGAGGAAGTTCAGCGGGATATAGAGCTGGATCATGAAGGCGTTGACCATGACCAGGTCGCCCAGGCTCATGTGGCCCGCCACGACGCCCTGGGTGGCTCGCCACAGCATCAGCACCAGCGCCGACGCGATGATGAGCTGCTGGCCGGTGTTCAGCATGGACAACGTGCGCTGGCTTTTCAGCTGCGCGCGGCGCAGCTTCTCCAGGCTCTCGTCATAGCGCGTGGCCTCGAAGGCCTCGTTGTTGAAGTACTTGACCGTCTCGTAGTTCAGCAGCGAGTCGATGGCCTTGCTGTGGGCCACCGAGTCCAGCTCGTTGAGCGTCTTGCGGAATTTGGTGCGCCACTCGGTGACGACGACGGTAAAGCCGATATAGATCACCAACGCCGCCACCGTGATGCCGGCGAACCAGACGTCGAACTTGACGCCCAGCAGCGTCAGCACCAGCACGACCTCGATCAGCGTCGGCACGATGCTGTAGAGCGAATAGCTGATCAGCGAGTGCACAGCGCGCGTGCCGCGCTCGATGTCGCGCGTCATGCCGCCGGTCTGGCGTTCGAGGTGAAAGCGCAGCGACAGGTCGTGCAGATGCCGGAACACCTGCAGCGAGATGCTGCGCGACGTGCCCTCGGTGGCCTTGGCGAAGATCAGCTCACGCGCCTCGGCGAACAGCGACGTCGACAGCCGCAACGCGCCATAGGCCAGCAGCAGACCCAGCGGCACCACCATCAGGGCCTCGGGCTGGCCAGGCTTGAGGTTCAGGCTGTCGATCAGCTGCTTGAGCAGCAGGGGCACGCCGACATTGCAGAGCTTGGCGCCCACCATGAAGGTCAGCGCCAGTGCAACGCGCCAGCGGTAGCGCCACAGATAGGGCAGCAGGCGGCCGACGGTGCCCCAGTCGCCACGGGGAGCGCTGGCTGAGGCGGGTTCAGGGAGGCGGGCGGCAAGAGAACGCATGCCGGCATTGTCCGGTCGCGCGCCGGAAGGCGTGTTCCGCATGGGAACTGCCGGCGAACCCCTTGCGCCTTTGACGCAGCGCAATCGCGGTGCACCTTTCTACGCCTACGCTGGGCCCCTGGCGCCGAAAACCAGGGCTGGTTATCCGTCCCACCTGAGAGGCCAATATGCGCAACAACCAACCGGTGACCCCGAACGGGTACGCCCTGGCCTCCGACCAGACCCTCATTTCCATCACGGACCTGAAGGGGCGCATCACCTACTGCAACCCCAGCTTCGTGGCCGTCAGCGGCTACGCGCAGGCGGAGTTGCTGGGCCAGCCGCACAACATCGTGCGCCACCCGGACATGCCGGAGGAGGCCTTCCGCGACCTCTGGGCCACCATCGAGGGCGGACAACCCTGGACCGCACTCGTCAAGAACCGGCGCAAGAACGGCGACTACTACTGGGTGCGAGCCAACGCGACGCCGGTGCGAAACGGCGACCGCACGGTGGGGTATCTGTCGGTGCGCACCAAGCCCAGCGACGTCGAGGTACGCCGCTTCGAGCAGCTCTACGCCACCATGCGCGCTGAGGCGTCCGCAGGCCGCCGGACTCATGTGCTGCGGCGCGGCGTGGTCAAGCGCAACGACACAGTGGGCCGCCTGACAGACTGGCTGCGGCCCGAGTTGCGCGGCCAGATGGTTTTGCTGGCCGTGCTGGCCGCGGCCGGACCGCTGCTCGCAGCCTGGGCCGGCGCGCCAGGCTGGGGCCTGGTACTGGCTGCCCTGGCCAGCACCGCCGCCGCCAGCTACGGCCTGCTCGCGAGCGGGATCGCCCCGCTGCGCCAGGTGATTGCCACCGCCAACCTGCTGGCAGGCGGCGATCTGACGCGGCACGTCGAGGTCAGCGGCCGGGGCGAGATCGGCGAGCTGCAACTGGCGCTGGCCCAACTGACCGTGTCCGTGCGCACCGTCGTGCGCGACGTGCGCGAGGAGGTCATCCACCTGGAGGACGGCGCCCGCGAGATCGCCGCCGGCAACCAGGACCTGTCTTCCCGCACCGAGTCCCAAGCCAGCAGCCTGGAGCAGACCGCCGCCGCGATGGACGAGATCAGCGGCACCGTGCGGCAGACCTCGGAGCTGGCCGGCGACGGTGCCCGCTTTGCGCGCGAGACCGCCGGTGTGGCCCAGCGCAGCCAGCAAGCCGTCCACGGCGTGACGGACACCATGCAGGAGATCACCGACTCGTCGCAGCGCATCGGCGACATCATCCAAGTCATCGAAGGCGTGGCCTTCCAGACCAACATCCTGGCCCTGAATGCCGCCGTCGAGGCGGCTCGCGCCGGCGAGCAGGGCCGCGGTTTCGCGGTGGTGGCCGCCGAGGTGCGCGCCCTCGCTCAGCGCACCGGCACGGCAGCCAAGGAGATCCGCGCCCTTATCGAGGAATCGCGCGGGCGCGTCGAGACCGGCAGCCACCGGGCCGGTGACGCACAGCTGCGCATGGACGAGGTGGCCTCCGCCGTGTCGCACGTCAGCGAAGTGCTGGTGCAGATCGACACCGCCGCGAGCGAGCAGGCCACCGGCGTCGCCCAGGTCGGCGAGGCCGTGCAGCAGATGGATGCCATCACGCAGCAGAACGCCGCGATGGTGGAGGAGCTGGCCGCTTCGGCCACAGCGCTGAACGGCCAGGTCAGCCGGGTGCGGGACTCCATCCGTGTCTTCCGCCTGAGCGACCAGGACAGGAGCCTGGCCGAGGCCGAGGCGGCCGACTTGCGCAAGGCGCAGCGGGGTGACACGGCGCCCCGCGCCACGCCGGGCGCCGACAACCGGTAGCGCTTCTGAACGGCAGCTTGTACGGGACAATCCCGCCATGACTGAAAACGCCCCATCGACACCGCACGGCGGTGACCGCCAGCTCGTCCTGCGCGTCATGCCCATGCCGGCCGACGCCAACGCCAACGGCGACATCTTCGGCGGCTGGATCATGGCCCAGGTCGACATCGCCGGCTCGGTGCTGCCGGCCCGCATCTCGCGTGGCCGCGTCGCCACCGTCGCCGTCAACGAGTTCGTTTTCAAGCAGCCGGTGTCCATCGGCGACCTGCTGAGTTTTTACGCCACAGTCACCCGGGTGGGCCGCACCTCCGTCACCGTGCACGTGGAGGTGATGGCCGAGCGCGACCCGGAGAACCTGCACGTGGTCAAGGTGACCGAGGCCAACCTGACCTACGTGGCCATCGACCGCGAAGGCAAGTCGAGGCTGGTGGCACCCTGATCGGCCCGCGCCGATCCAGGGGTCACGGCGTCACGATCAGGTCGACCGCGTCGTAAGACAGTGCCGGGCTCAGGTAGGCCGTGCCCGAGGTACCGCTGACGACATTGACGGTCACCGTGTTGGTGCCGGCCACCAGCGCGGTCGACGGAATGTCGAAGCTGTAGAGCCGGTTCACGCCGCGGTAGGTGCCCACCGTCAGGTTGCGCGAGCCCTTGGGCGGCGCGGTCGGGATGGCGGAGGTCCAGCTGCCGTTGTTGACGCTGATCTGCGGCCGGGCGCCGTTGAAGTCTTCCGTCGTTCCAATGCGCAGCGTCAGGTTCTGCACCTGGGCGCTGGTCAGCGTGAACTGGATGACGCGCGCGTTGTTGACGTCCTTCCATTGGCAGGCCGGGAAACCGCTGGCCGCGCTCGACGTGCCCACCACGAAGGTGGCCGGCACCCAACTGCTCATGCGCGCATCCGTCGGGTGCATGGTCGTGAGCCTGCCGCCGTTCAGGAACTCGGCTGGCGTGCCGTCCCAGTTGCCGATGCGCCACAGCGCCGCCTTGGCTGAAGGGTCGGCGTTGATCGCCAGCGTGTTCAAGGTCGTCGTGCCGCCGGCCGTGACGGTCACGCTGCCGGTGTAGACCGCCAGCTCGTTCTTGTAGACCGTGAGCGTGTAGGTGCCCGGCCGCATGCCGGTGCTTTTGAAGAAGCCGTTGTTGGCGAGGTTGGCGCTGGCCCAGTACTGCGCCGTGCTGCTGGAGAAGCCCACCGTGTAGCTGTAGTTCGAATCGGTGCCCGACAGACCGACGCCGGCCACCGTGCCGCGGCCGGACGCAGCCACATAACCGTCCAGCGCCATCACCGAGAACCAGCTCGTATCCGGCGCCGACGGCGCACCGCCAGCGGTGAACATCAGCGTGTAGCTGTTCAACACCCCCATGCGGAAGGCCTCGGTCTGGCCCTCGCCGTAGTTGACGATATAGGTCAGCTCGTTGTTGGTGGACGTGATCTGGTTGAGCAGGCTGCGGTAGAAGGGCCCGCCGGAATTGCCTTCGTTGTTGTCCCGATAGAACCACAGCCCCACGCTGCCGGCGCTGTTGAGCCCGCCGAAGTACTGCCAGTCCTTCAGCCGCATGTTGGAGTAGTGCTTGGAGCGCGTTTGCCCCGCGCTGGAGGTGCTGCTGGAGAAACCGAACACGTCGCTCGCTTCGACAGTTGTGTCCGTGCCGCGCAGGTCCTGCGGCCAACTGCCGTTGCTGGCCAGGCCGCCGGGCAGGCCGGCCGGCCCTCCCTTGGAGAGCGCCGCGATGGGCACGCGCAGGATGAAGCGCACCAGATTCAGCGTGTCGGGCTCCTCGGTGAAATAGGTGCCCATGTAGATGCGCGGCTCGCCGCTCTTGGCCATGTAGTAGTGCTTGAGCACGCCGCCGTTGGCGCTGAAGACGGTCACCGTGATCTTGACGTAGGTGCCGCCGCTGACCACGCCGCCGTTGGCGGTGGAGGCCGACGTGGCCGCACCGCTGCTGCTGATCATCTGGGCCTGCACGTCGACAGCCGAGACGTTGCTGTAGAGGTAATCAAAGCCGGAGTTCAGCTGCGAGCCACGGCTGGCGTCCGCGTACTGCACGCCGTTGTAGAGCAGGCTGGAAAGGTCGCCCTTGGACTGGGTGCTGACGCCGTTGTCGTAGGCCATCACCTTGAACACCAGGCCGCCGCCGGTGTCCACCTGGTATTGCAGCTTGGCAGAACTGCCGCTGTCGTAGAGCGTGGTGAGGCTCAAGGCCGCCAATGCTGGCGTGGCCGTGGCCGTCGCCAAAAGCAGGCACGCTGCCGCGCCCAGCCGGCGCAGGCACCGACGGAGGAAATCGATCCGCATGTTTTGTCTCCTATTGAGCCCGCCGTCTGCAGGTTCGCGCGGCCGGTGCTGCCGCGTTGCTGCGGCCGGGGCAGTCTAGGAACGGCCGGGCGGCCGCAACGCTCAACTTGGTGAGTGGATCGATAGCTGAGGTAACGACGCCACCACCCGATCGGCCAGCGCCTCGGCCCAGAGCGCATAGCCGCGCGGGCCGGGGTGGAAGCCGTCTTCGGCCATCAACTCGGCGGCATTGCGTTGCATGGCCTCGGGCAGATGCAGCACATGGCGTGATGCCTGGCCTTCGACCGCCGAACTCAGGGCCACGTTGAAGCGCGCTGCCTGGCGGCCGAAGAACCAGCGCAGAGGCTGGGGCAGCAGCGGGAATCGCTGCATGGGCGGCGCCGCGCAGTGCACGCTCAGGCGCACACCGGCGCGCTCGGTCGCAAGGGCGTGGATGCGGTCCAACGCCACCAACGCCTGCGCAGGCGCGATCTGGTCAACAACGTCGTTGACGCCCAGGGAGGTGATCAGCACATCGGCCTGCACCACGTCCGCCGCCTCGAACGCCGCGAGCGCCTGCTCGCTGCGATGGCCGCTGGTGGCGATGAGCTGCCAGCCCACCGGCTGTCCGAGGCGCGTTGCCAGAGCCTGAGCGAGCCGCCCAGCCAGCGCTTCGTCCTGATGCGCGGCACCGACTCCAGCGGCGGATGAGTCGCCGACGATCAGCAGCCGCAACGTCGAGCCTTCGGCCCAACGCGGGCCGGCGGCCTCGGGCAAACGCAGCGCCGTCGCACGGACTCGGCGCCCCTGCCAAATCAGCAGTGGGCCGAGTGCGATCTTTGAAAGCTTCAGGAGAATTTGGAAAAGTCCGGCACGCGTTTCTGGAAGAAGGCCTGGAAAGCCTCCATCGCCTCGGGGCTGCGCAGGCGGGCACCGAAGATCTCGGCTTCACGCGTGATGGCGGCCTTGACGGCGTCGCGTTGCGCATCGCGGATCAGCTTCTTGCTGTCGCGCACCGCTCCCGGCGCGAGGTTGTTGAACCGTTCGGCGATGCGGCGTGCGTGGTTCAGCACTTCGGAACCCGGCAGCACGCGGTTGGCGATGCCGCATTCGACGGCCTGCTCACCGGTGAAGGGGTCGCCCAGCAGCAGCTTCTCGGCCGCGCGACGGTTGCCGATCAGCTGGGGCAGCACGACGCTGGACGCAAACTCGGGCACCAGGCCCAAGGCGACGAAGGGCATGGCCAGTCGGGCGTCATCGGCGACGAAGACGAAGTCGCAGTGCAGCAGCATGGTGGTACCGATGCCGATGGCCGCACCGGTCACGGCAGCGATCACGGGCTTGGTGCTGTCCACCAGCGCATGCATGAACTGGAAGGTCGGTGCGTCTTCACCCCGCGTCGGGCCGGCCATGAAGTCTTCCAGGTCATTGCCCGACGTGAAGATGCCCGGCTGGCCGGTGATCAGCACCGCGCGCACGGCCGGATCGGCATCGGCCGCACGCAGCGCGTCGGCCATGGCCTGGTACATGGCCTGGGTGATCGCGTTCTTCTTCTCGGGGCGGGCGATCTCGATGGTCGCGACGCCGTTGATGGTGTAGCTCTTGATGGTCATTTCAGTCTCCTGTCGGGGCTGCTTGTATTGTCGGCGGGTCGAGCGCCGGGCCGCTCCCTAGCCGGCCCGCTCTGGCGATGTGCTTGCCGGTCGAGCCGGCAAGCATCGCCGTCCCCTCGGGGGCTGAGGCCGGACACAGGGCGTCCAGTGGACGGCCTGTGCTTGCCGAAGCGTTGCGGCACTGCCGCAACGCGGTCCCGACCGGGCTGGCCCGCGTTCAGCGGAGCGAGACTGGGCGAGGGGCTCACGCGACAGCCGTCCTGGCGTGGAACTGCGTCCAGTGATTGGCCAAGTGCATCAAATGGGCTCGCTCGTACTGCGGCTTGGTCAGCTCACCGTAGGCGAAATGAGGCCGCAGTGTGCCGTTGAATTGCGCAAACGCATCCATGGCGTCCAGCAGGCGCTGCACCGAGGTCTTCAGCGCCTGTGAGGCGTCCAGCGCCGGCGCGCCGGGGATGGGCTCGTCCAGGCTGTGGCTCATCGCGCCGCGTGCGTTGAACACCGCGAAAGCTGCCGAACCGATGGAGGAGCGGAACCAGGCGCCCTTGAGCGCCGGAAAGCCCTGCATCGAGAACTCGATGCTCTGGGCCAGATGCTGCATGACCTGGCTGAGGTTCCAGGGGTTGTCCTGCACGACCTTGGGCGCGAACAGCAGATCGAGCACGGCCTGCTGACCGTCCTTCCACGTCGCAAAGGTCTTCAACTTGCCCGTACAGGCCGCCAGCGGGGTCGCCGCGAGCAACACCGTGGTGGTCTTGAGCGCGCGGCGACGATCCATGGTTTACAGCCTTTCGAAGATGCCTGCTGCGCCTTGGCCGGCGCCGACGCACATTGTCACCATGCCGTACTTGCCACCGGTGCGGCGCAGGTTGTGGATGACCGAGGCCGCACGGATGGCGCCGGTGGCGCCCAACGGGTGGCCCAGCGCAATCGCGCCGCCGTTGGGGTTGACCTTGCTGCGGTCCAGCACGATGCCCTTGCTGTCGAGGTCGTTCAGCACGGCCAGCGACTGCGCGGCGAAGGCTTCGTTCAGCTCGATCCAGTCCAGGTCGGCAGCGGTGATGCCGGCGGCCTTCAGCGCGACCGGGATGGCGGCGATGGGGCCGATGCCCATGATTTCGGGCGGCACGCCGCGCACGGCGAAGGACACGAAGCGGGCCAGCGGCGTCAGGTTGTAGCGCTTCAGGGCCGCTTCGCTGACGATCAGCAGGCCGCCCGAGCCGTCGGAGGTCTGCGAGCTGTTGCCGGCGGTGACGCTGCCCTTGGCGGCGAACACGGGCTTGAGCTTGGCCAGGCCTTCCAGCGAGGTGTCGGGGCGGGCGCCTTCGTCGAGCTTGACGGTGCGGGTCTTGGTGTTGACCGTGCCGTCAGCCAGGTTGGGCGTGCGCTCGATGACGTCGAAGGGCGTCATCTCGGCGTCGAAGTGGCCGGCGGCCATGGCGGCCACGGCGCGGCGGTGCGATTCCACCGAGAACTCGTCCTGGGCTTCGCGGCTGATCTTCCACTGCGCGGCGACCTTCTCGGCCGTCAGGCCCATGCCGTAGGCGATGCCGATGTTCTCGTCGCGCTCGAAGATCAGCGGCGACAGGCTGGGCTTGTTGCCGCCCATCGGGATCATGGACATGGACTCGACGCCGCCGGCAAACATCACATCGGCCTCGCCGACGCGGATGCGGTCCGCGGCCATCTGCACGGCGGTGATGCCGGAGGCGCAGTAGCGGTTGATCGTCACGCCGCCAATGGTCGGGCCCAGGCCCGCCAGCACCGAAGCGACGCGGGCGATGTTCATGCCCTGCTCGCCTTCGGGGAAGGAGCAGCCGACGATGGCGTCTTCAATGGCCGCCGGGTCCAGGCCCGGGGCCTGCGCCAGCACGGCCTGCATCACCTTGACGAGCATCTCGTCGGGGCGCGTGTTCTTGTAGAAGCCGCGGCCGCTCTTGCCGATGGGCAGACGGGTGGCGGAGACGATGTAGGCGTCTTGGACTTGCTTGCTCATGGTCTTTCCTTTACTTAAGCCTGGGGCTTTTCTTTGGGCACCCAGGCCCAGACAAATTCACACTCGATCGGCTCGATGCCGGCTTCGTCGGTCACGGTCACGGCGACCCGCACTTCACCCTTGGTCTCGTTCGCCATCGTGAAGCGCTGAGCGGCGGTCAGGTGCGCCTTGGCGACCAGACCGCCGGTGGCGCGCTTCCTGAAGTTCACCTGCAGCGACTTGCACAGCGGCAGGCAGTCGTCACGCACATTCATGCCCACCACCATGCCAGTGGCGGTCTCGGCGAGCAGCGACATCGCGGCCGCATGCACGCCCTTGATGTGGTTCTGCACCGGGCGCTTGTTGGCGACGCGGATCTCGCTGCTCTCGGGCGTGAGGGCAATGAAATCGAGCGATGCCGTGCCCGTGAAGGGCACTGCGCGGCGCAACGCGAAGTTGCGCGCGGCGCCCCGCAGCGGGCCAGGCAGGCCGTCCAGCTTGGCGAGGGTGCGTTGAAGCCGGTTCACTTTGTTCCTAGTCAGTCGAGGACAGAGCTCGCGCTGCGCGCTTCGGTCTGTCCCGCGATGTCATTAGTTTCGGACGGGCTTGCCGGTTTGCAACATGCCCATGATTCGCTCTTGAGTCTTCGGGTTGTCGAGCAAGCTGCAGAAGTGCTTGCGCTCGAGCGCCATCAAGTATTCCTCGGTGACGAGAGAACCGGCCTCGACTTCACCGCCGCAGACCACGTCGGCAATCGCCGCGGCCAGGTGGTAGTCGTGGGCGCTGACGAAGCCGCCGTCGCGCATGTTGGCGACCTGGCCCTTGATCGTCGCGATGCCGCTGCGGCCGGCGACCGGGAACAGCGCCTTGTGCGGCGGGCGGTAGCCGGCTTCGGACATGCCGATGGCAGTGGCCGTCGCCACGTGCAGCAATTCGTCCTTGTGCGGCACGATGATGTCGGACTCCAGCAGGAAGCCGTTCTTTTTGGCTTCATGGGCCGAGGTTGCGACCTTGGCGGTGGCCGCGGTCAGGAAGCCGTCCTTCAGGAAGGCCAGGATGTCGGCGCCGGCATTGCCAGCGGCGGCCATCTCGGCGGCGCGACGGGCGATATAGGTCAGTCCGCCGCCGCCGGGCACCAGGCCCACGCCGACTTCGACCAGGCCCACATAGCTCTCGACGTGGGCGACACGGCGTGCGCAGTGCACGGCCAGCTCGGCGCCACCGCCCAGGGCCAGGCCGCGCATGGCGGCGATGACCGGCACGGACGCGTAGCGCAGGCGCAGCATCATGTCCTGCAGCTTCTTCTCTTCCGGCGCGATGCCCTTGCTGCCCATCTTCATGAAGACAGGCATCAGGCTCTCGAGATTGGCGCCGGCCGAGAACACGTCGTCCGGCGACCAGATCACCAGGCCCTTGTAGTCGGCTTCGGCGATCTCGACGGCGCGCAAAAGACCTTCGGTGACGGCCGGGCTGATCAGGTGCAGCTTGGCGGTGATGGAGGCGATGACGACGTTGCCGTCCAGCGTCCAGACGCGCACTTCCTCGTTCTTGAACAACTCGGTGCCGCTCTTCAGCGGGTCGGCGGCGCCGGAGCCCAGCAGCGACTCGGGGAAGGCCTGGCGCTTGTAAACCGGCAGCTCGCTGCGCGGCTTGAACTTGCCCTCAGCGGCGCTCCACGAGCCCGCCGGCGTGTGCACGCCACCGGCTTCGGCCACGGGGCCCTCGGTGACCCAGGCCGGCAGCGGAGCGCTGGACAGCGTCTTGCCGTCGGCGATGTCGGCCGAGATCCATTCAGCGACCTGCTTCCAGCCGGCGGCTTGCCACAGCTCGAAGGGGCCTTGCGTGGTGCCGAAGCCCCAGCGCATCGCAAAGTCGATCTCGCGGGCCGTGTCGGCCACCGTGTTCAGGTGCACGGCCGCGTAGTGGAAGCTGTCGCGCAGGATGGCCCACAGGAACTGGGCTTGCGGGTTGGTGCTCTCGCGCAGCAGCTTGAGGCGGTCGGCCGGCGCCTTCTTCAGGATGCGGGCGACGATCTCGTCAGCCTTCTTGCCGCCGGCGACGTATTCACCGGTCGCGAAGTCCAGGCGCTGGATGTCCTTGCCGACCTTCTTGTAGAAACCGGCGCCGGTCTTCTGGCCCAGGGCGCCCTTCTCGATCAGGCCGGCCAGCACCTTGGGCGTGGCGTAGGTGCTGTAGAACGGGTCGTCCTTCAGGTTGTCCTGCATCGTCTTGACGACGTGGGCCATGGTGTCCAGGCCGACGACGTCCGCGGTGCGGAAGGTGCCGCTCGATGCGCGGCCCAGCTTCTTGCCGGTCAGGTCGTCGACGACGTCCACCGTCAGGCCGAACTTCTCAGCCTCGATCATCGTGGCCATCATGCCGGCGATGCCGACGCGGTTGGCGACGAAGTTGGGCGTGTCGTGGGCGCGCACGACGCTCTTGCCCAGCGACGTGGTCACGAAGGCTTCGAGCTGGTCGAGGATCTCCGGCTGCGTGGTCGGCGTGTTGATCAGCTCGACCAGGGCCATGTAGCGCGGCGGATTGAAGAAGTGGATGCCGCAGAAGCGCGGCTTGATTTCTTCGGGCAGCACTTCGGAGAGCTTGGTGATGCTCAATCCAGATGTGTTCGAAGCCACGATCGCATGCGGTGCGACGAAGGGCGCGATCTTGGTGTACAGGTCGAGCTTCCAGTCCATGCGCTCGGCAATGGCCTCGATGATGAGGTCGCAGCCGCGCAGGACTTCCAGGTGCTCTTCGTAATTGGCCTGCTGGATCAGCGCGGCTTCCGATGCATCACCCAGCGGGGCCGGCTTGAGCTTCTTCAGGCCGTCGACGGCCTTGGTGACGATGCCATTCTTGGCGCCTTCTTTCGCAGGCAGGTCGAACAGCACGACCGGCACCTTGCAGTTGACGAGGTGGGCCGCAATCTGCGCGCCCATCACGCCGGCGCCGAGCACGGCGACCTTGCGGACTTGGAATCGACTCATTTCTTTCTCCATGTTTGCCAGTTGTTCATTGCCCTTCGGGCCGAGCGCCGGGCCGCCCCAAGCCGGCCCGGCTGGCGATGTGCTTGCGGCTCAACGCCGCAAGCATCGCCGTCCCCTCGGGGGACCGACCAGGCTGGCCCGCGTGCGGCGCGGCAGCCTGGGCGAGGGGCCACTTCATTCCACGCGAATCCACGTCTGCGTGCGGTAGAAGGGGCCGATGTAGCCGCGCATCTCCAGTTTCTTGCCACCGTCCACCGGCTTCAAGCGGGTGCGGTAGGTCTTGCCGTTATTGGGGTCGAGGATCTCGCCGCCGCCCCAGATGCCGTCGCCTTCGGTCTTCACGCCGCGGATGATCTGCAGGCCGACGACGGGCTGGTCCCTGCGGTCATCCTTGCACTTGTCGCATTTCGCGTTGGGCTCCGCGCTCGGGTCCAGCAGCTTGTCGATGCTGCCGACGAGGGTGCCCCCCTGTTCGCTGATGCGGACCAGCGACTTCGCGGTTTTGCCGTCGTCGTCGATGGTCTTCCACAGGCCCACGGGTGAAGTCTGCGCGAACGCAAACGCGGGCAACAGCAGGGCAGCAGCGAACAGGAATTTCATCGGGGCATCCTTGTCGTTCATCAAGCGGTTCAGAACAGAGCTTCTTCCATTTCCATCAGCGGCGCCAGGCCCGCACGGCAGGTGCGGATCAGCGTCGCCGTCTCGGGCAGCAGCTTCGCGAAATAGAAGCGCGCCGTGGCCAGCTTGGCCGTGTAGAACGGGTCACCACTGTCCTTCTTGGCCAGAGCGATCTTGGCGGCCTGCGCGAAGAAGAAGGCGAAGGTCATGTGGCCCACCACGCGCAGATAGTCCACCGCCGCGGCGCCGACCTCATCCGGGTTGCCAAAGGCCTTCATGCCCAGCTCTTGCGTCAGCTTGTTGACCTTGTCGCCGAGGTCGGCGAGCGGGTTGACGAACTCCTGCATGGCCTCATTGGTGCCTTCTTCCTCGATGAAGGCGGCGATCTTCTTGCCGAACTTCTTCAGCGTGGCGCCGTTGTTGCCCAGCACCTTGCGGCCCAGCAGGTCCAGCGACTGGATGGTGTTGGTACCCTCGTAGATCATGTTGATGCGCGCGTCGCGCACGTACTGCTCCATGCCCCACTCGTGAATGAAGCCGTGGCCGCCGAACACCTGCATGCAATGCGAGGTGGCCAGCCAGCCGTTGTCGGTGATGAAGGCCTTGATGATGGGCGTCAGCAGCGCGACTTCGGCTTCGGCGTCCTTGCGCTCGTCCTCGTCGCCGCTCTTGAGCGCCTTGTCGAGTTGCAGCACGGTATAGCCCTGCAGCATGCGGCCGCCTTCGGCAAAGGCGCGGGCCGTCAGCAGCATCTTGCGCACGTCGGGGTGCACGATGATGGGATCGGCCGGCTTGTCCGGGGCCTTGGGGCCGGAAAGCGCCCGCATCTGGATGCGGTCCTTGGCATAGGCGACGGCGTTCTGATAGGCCACTTCGGTCAGGCCCAGGGACTGGTTGCCGACACCCAGGCGGGCCGCGTTCATCATGACGAACATCGCGGCCAGGCCCTTGTTGGGCTGGCCCACCAGCGTGCCGTTCGCGCCTTCCAGCACGATCTGCGCGGTGGCGTTGCCGTGGATGCCCATCTTGTGCTCCAGGCCGGCGCAGAAGACGCCGTTTCGGCTGCCCAGTGAGCCGTCGGCGTTGACGTTGAACTTGGGCACGATGAAGAGCGAAATGCCCTTGGAGCCCACGGGCGCGTCCGGCAGGCGGGCCAGCACCAGGTGGACGATGTTCTCGGCCATGTCGTGTTCGCCGGCCGAGATGAAGATCTTCTGGCCGGTGATCTTGTAAGTGCCATCGGCCTGCGGTTCGGCCTTGCTGCGCAGCATGCCGAGGTCGGTGCCGCAATGCGGCTCGGTCAGGCACATGGTGCCGGTCCATTCGCCGCTGGTCAGCTTGGGCAGGTAGGTGGCCTGCTGCTCGGGCGTGCCATGGGCATGCAGGGCTTCATAGGCGCCATGCGAGAGGCCCGGGTACATCGTCCAGGCCTGGTTGGCCGAGTTCAGCATCTCGTAGAAGAACTGGTTCACCAGATGCGGCAGGCCCTGGCCGCCGAACTGCGGGTCGCAGGAGAGTGCCGGCCAGCCGCCTTCGACGTACTGCTTGTAGGCTTCCTTGAAGCCCTTGGGCGGCTTGACCTCGTGCGTGGTCTTGTCGAGCGTGCAGCCCTCGGCGTCGCCGCTGAGGTTGATGGGCGCAAGCACCTCGGCGGCGAACTTGCCACCCTCCTCAAGCACCGCGTTGATCGTGTCGGCGTCGATGTCTGCATGCGCGGGCAGCATCTTCAGTTCGTCGACGACGTTCAACAGCTCGTGCATGACGAACTGCATGTCACGCATGGGCGGGGTGTACTGGGGCATCGGGGTACTCCTGGAACGGTCAGTGGGTCAAGAAAGGGGTTCAGCGCTTGGCGGCGCCGGTCTTTGGAAGCTTGCGGCTGCCGTCGATGTCGAGGCCAAGCGGCGTGGCGTAGAACTGGATGGCTCGGTCGAAGCCGATGCCGGCGCGTGCCAGCGCACCGGGGATGCGCATGAAGCGCGCGTCGTGGTGCAGGGACAGGATCAGGCCGTGCAGCTCGAAGCAGATCTGCTCGACATCGGCATCGGCTTTCAGATGGCCCTCGCTGATGGCGAGCTGGATGGCCTTTTGCAGCGCCGCATGCCAGGCCTTGACCATGGCCACGAGAGCATCGCGCACCGGGCCGGGCCGGTCGTCGAACTCGACGGCGCCACTGATGTAGATGCAGCCGGAGTCGACCTCGACGGATACGCGGCGCACCCAGCGCTCGAACATCGCGCGCAGGCGCGGCAGGCCGCGCGGCTCGCGGATGGCGGTGAAGAAGACTTCTTCCTCGAACTTGGCGTGATACTCAGTGACGACCGCGATCTGCAGTTCCTCACGCGAGCCGAAGTGGGCGAAGACGCCCGACTTGCTCATGGCTGTCACATCGGCCAGTGCGCCGATGGACAAGCCCTCCAGGCCCATGTGCGAGGCCAGGCCCAGAGCAGCCTCGAGGATGGCGGCACGGGTCTGCTGGCCTTTTTGCAGCGAACGCGCAACGCGCGCCGGCTTCGCAACGCGCAGCGGGGCGGTTTTCTTGGCGGGAGTGGGCAGCGTGGACACGGGCAGAAGGGGCGGAAGCCAGCCTGGAATAAAACGAACGATCGTTCTATTTTGCAGGTCGCTCCCGTGACAGCGCCAGCTTGTCCTACCGATTTCCTAGGGTGATGTGCCTAATACTGCCAACAACCTAGTGCAAACCCCAGCCCCTCGTCCGGTCTCGCGCCGCTGAACGCGGGCGTGCCCGGCCGATCCCCCGGGGGGATGGCGATGCATGCGGCATCGAGCCGCATGCACATCGCCCGACGGGCCGGCTAGGGGCGGCCCGGCGCTCGGCCCAAATACCGGATGCGCAGAACCGCCACGCTGTCATGCACACACGCTTGAGTGCCGGGTCGCTTCTGAAGTAGTCTCCGGGAGGAGGTTGACTTCTGTGGATGTGCTCCAACTCGATGTCTCCGGCCGACCCCAGGCCTGGATCACGACCCGTGAAGCGGCCGTGATCTACGCCTGCGACGGCGTGGCCTGGACGCTGGGCGACCCCTGCCAGGTGCTGCGCGGGGGCTGGCAGCGCATCTCCGGGCGCCAGTCGCGCATCGAGGTCCACCCCATCATTGCCGTGCGTGGCGCCGTTCCCAGCCGGGCCTGGCGCCAGGCGCCGGCGCTGACCAACAGCAAGCTGTTCGTGCGCGACCGCTTCGTCTGTGCCTACTGCGGCCACCACTGTCTGCCCGAAGACCTGACACGCGAGCACATCCACCCAACATCGCGCGGCGGCTACGACACCTGGATGAACTGCATCACCGCTTGCCGGCCCTGCAATGGCCGCAAGGGCAACCGCATGCCGGAGGAGGCGCACATGAGCCTGCTCTACCTGCCCTATGTGCCCAGCCTGCACGAGGACATGATCCTGCGCGGCCGCCGCATCCTGGCCGACCAGATGGAGTTCCTGCTCGCCAGCGTGCCGCGCAGCTCGCGCCTGCATGGGTGATGCGGGTCATTCCCGTTGACCGCCAACGGTAAAGAGTTGTAGTCGGGGGCATCGAGCCGTCAACGGCGAGACAATTGGCGACGTTGGGCTGCCGGTTTGCCCAAGGAGTATTCGAATGTCCAAGCTCATGACCTCCCTCACCCTGGCTGCGGCCCTGGTGCTTTCGGCCTGCTCGACGACCAGCCCCGACGTCGTCCAGCGTGGTGACGCGCAACGCATGTCCCAGATCCAGGACGCCACCGTGCTGTCCTCCCGCCCCGTCACCGTCGACGGCTCGCAGAGCGGCGTCGGCGGCGTGGCCGGTGGCGTGACCGGCGCGATTGCCGGCAGCTCGGTCGGCGGCCGCCGTGAAGGCGCGGTCGTTGGCGTCATCGGTGCCGTCGCCGGCGCCGTTATCGGCAACGCCATCGAGCGCTCGGCGACCAAGGAAGATGCTCTCGAAATCATCGTCCAGCTGCGCAACGGCGAGCGCCGCGCGATCGTCCAGGCCAAGGGCGCCGAAGCCTTCAACAGCGGTGACCCCGTCGTCCTCGTGACGACCGGCGGCAAGACCCGCGTGCAGCGCGCCCCGGCCGTTGTGCCGGCCGCTCCGGCCACCAACGGCTGACGCTCACAGGCCGGCTTGTCTCCAAGGGGGGACAATCCGGCCCATGAGCATGAAGAAAACCGATCTTGAACGGCTCGCCGGCCTGAAGCTGGACAGCGCGATGCGCGGCAAGGCGGCCCCCGGCCGCTTCGGCCATGCCGCCCTGCCTGACCGCAAGGCCCAGCGCAAGCTGGACGCCGCCGCCGGCCTCGTTCCCTTTGCCTGCAAGTTGCCTGCTGAACTGACCGAGCAGTTGCGCGAACGCGCCACCGGCCGTGAAGGCGGCATCAATGCGCTCGTCGCCGAGCTGCTGGCCAAGGGATTGAAGGCATGACTGATCTGGACGAACCCGTCTTCGAGGCGCGCCTATGGCGCGACAACGGCTGGACGGCCCAGGTCATCAAGAACGAAGACGACGAAGGCTGGGCTGTCGCGATGTTCAAGGCCGGCGAAAGCGAGCCGGCCCTGGTCGGCCCCTGGACCATGGGGCGCGACAAGAAGAATCCCAAGCCACTGGACGTCAACGCCTTCAACACGCTGGTTAAGACGGCCTCCGAGGTCCTCCGCCGCCATGAGCAGCAACTGCACGCCCAGTTGAACAAGGCGCTCTATGTGGCGCGCGATGGCAATTGGCTGAAGATCACGCTTGAAATCGTGCCCGCCGAGGACGATCCCTATGCCTGGCTCAGCGCGCATGACGCCGCTGGCGAGCGCCTGGCCCAGGTCAAGGTCGCGGCTGGCTTCAAGCTCAGCCAGGCATCCGCCGAAGCCTGGGTGGACAACGGCTATGAGCGTCCCGCAGGCCGAGATTGAAGGTCCGATTGCGGCCAGACGCGGCCCGCTCACCCCTGAAGAATGACGTGCATCCCCTTCCACGGAGCACGTCATGTCCTTTCGCATCACCGGGCTGTCCGCCCAACCCTTCCAGCACCTCTTCGGCCTGAGCGACGCAGCGCTGGCCGACCACGGTGCGCTGCGCCATCGCGGCGCGGGCCTGCCCGACCGCGTCGAACTGCGCGACACCACTGAGGATGAGTCCGTGCTGCTCATCAACCACGAGCACCAGCCTGCCGACACGCCCTACCGCTCCCGCCACGCCATCTACGTGCGCGAAAAGGCCGGAGAAGCTTTCGACGCCATCGACACCGTGCCCGACGCATTGCGCAGCCGCCTGCTGTCACTGCGCGCCTTCGATGCAGCGGGCCTGATGATCGATGCGGACATCGTCGACGGCGCAGCCATCGAAGGCCTCATCGAGCGCCTGCTGGCCCGGCCTGAGGTGGACTACATCCACGCCCATTACGCACGACGCGGCTGCTATGCGGCGCTGATCCGGCGCGGCTGAACCTGCCCCCCCGAGTCGGGGGACACCCCCAAGTTCGAAGCCCACGGCGCGGATCGGCGGCGGATAGATTGCGCCGAACCCCACCGGAGACGCGCGATGACTTCGATGCCCCGCCTGCCGCTGCTCGCTGCCGCCTTGCTGACGGTCGCGCCCGCCTGGGCCGCCACGCTGTACACCTTGCCCGCGCCGACGGCCACGTTGGACACCACGGTCTCGGTGACCGCCAATTTCGCCGCTGGCGCCGGCACCGGCCTGATCGACTTCACACTGGCCGGCTACGCCACGCTGGACGGCGACAACGGCTATATCGACATCCTGCGCGTGACGTTGAATGGCAGCGAAGTGTTCAGCGGCACCTGGAATCTCGGCGGCGGTGGCGCCGACCGCGTGCTGTTCAACCCGAACGGCGCCACGGTCGGTGCGGTGGTCAACCAGCAGCTGACGATCAGCCTCCCCGTCACGTTGGCCGCGGGCAGCAACCAACTGGTCTTCAGCATCGACAGCCCGACGAGCTTTGAAGGTTCAGACCGTGCCGGCTTCCAGGGCCTGGGCGACGAGGGCTGGGGGTTGAATGCCGCAACGGTGACCGGCGCGACTGCCCCGGTGCCCGAACCCACCAGTGGCGCGCTGCTGCTGGCCGGCCTGGGCGTATTCGGCTGGCTGGCCAAGCGCCGGCGCTAAGCCAGATCCACAACGATCAAGGCGGCTTCATCCCGCGGCAGCGTCAGCACGCAGTGGCCATCCGGCGCAATGACGACGCTGGCCCCGAAACCGCGCTGCTCGGGTGCGTTCAGCGATTCGGGCCAGTTGCTCTGCAGCACCCAGGCACCCAGCTCGCGCGCCAGTGCCTCGGCACCACTGCGATAGGCCTTGCACAGCGCCGCCTGCTCGGCGTCGGATTCGCTGATGTAGCTGGGCCAGAAGATCACGCGTGGCCCCGAGCCAATGGCCGCGGCGCGCAGCTCCGGTAGCAGCGCTGCGCCGTCCAGCGTCTCGCGGCACAGCACCGACGTCGCCAGCACGCCACCGATCGCCGTCCAGCCGCGTTCATCACCCCGCGCGAAGAAAGTCGCCTCGCTGTCGGTCAGCCCGCGCTTGTGCACGCGGCCCAGCTCGCGGCCCGCGGCGTCGATGTAGAGATGGCTGTTGAACACCGCGCCGTCCACGCCCAGTGTCGGCACGCCCACGGCCGCCGCGATCCCGAGCCGCGCGCAGGCCGCACGCAGTTGCGCCTCGGCATCGGTCAGCGCCCGTTCATCGAGCAGTTCAGGCACACGGCGGTGAAAGCCCGTCAACGCCAGCTCGGTGCCGACGCAGCCCTTGGCACCGGCCGCTGCGGCCGCCTCCAATGTGGCCAGCGTCTCGGCCAGGCTGGCCTGCAGCGTCCAGTGCATGCGCGGCTGGCTGACCGCCCAGCGCGGGACGCCCGTCAAGCCGCGATCTCGAAGGTCAGCCCGGCGCGTTCATGCAGGCGGCGCACCAGGGCCAGCCCCATGGCACTGCCCGGCGTCCAGATGCCGCCCGGCGTCGCGTCGCGTCCCACGTCCTGCACGAGGCACAGGGCGGCCTCGCTGATGAGCTTGCAGGTCGAGCCATAGCCGGGGTCGCGGTCGCCCTTGACGACGGCGCGCAGCAGCTCGCCGCCGGCCGACCTGCCGGTGAACCAGAGCTCATAGTGCCCGGCCTCGCGCGCCGCCTTGTCCGGCCCGTCGCCGGGCTGGGTCAGCACGAAGCGGCGCAGCAGGGCCCGTGTCGGCGTGAAGCCCAGGGCCAGGTTCTGCAGCTTGGTGAAGCGGGCCAGCGCGATGGCCTTCTTGCGCCCCTTGTCGGCCTGGCCGGGCTTGCCGGTCAACAGCTTCTCGCTGTAGATGAAATCGGCGCCCCAGGGGTGGCCGCGCAGCGCGTTGCTGCGGTGCACGTTTTTCGTGTTGATGGTGGCCATGAAGAAGGGGCCGCTCCAGCGGTCGGCCCAGCCGTCGAAGTCCGCGGCCTGCCCGCCGGGCTGGCGCGGGCCCTTGAAACCCGGTGTCAGCGCGAAGGGGTTGGCCATCACCTTGATGAGCCCGGGTTCGCGGCGCACGGCCTCGATGGTCTCCATCATGCTGGCCAGCGTGCCGCCCGACGCCGTACCCTTCACTCGTGCGACGCGGCCGCGCACTTCCGGCAGCGGCGCGCCGAAGCGCTTCTGCGCCTCAGCCTGTAGGTAGACGACGCCGAGATCGAAGGGGATGGAGTCGAAGCCGCAGGAGAAGACGATGCGCGCGCCGCTCTTCTGCGCCAGTGGCGTGAGCTTGTCGATCATCTTCGCCATCCACAGCGGCTCGCCGCAGAGATCGACGTAATCCGTGCCGCCCTCGGCGCAGGCCGTCGCCAGCGGTTCGCCATGCAATTGGTAAGGCCCGACCGTCGTGATGACGCAGCGCGTGCGCGCCACCAGTGCCTTCAGCGCTGCAGCGTCGTTCGCATCGGCCTTGAGCAGCGCGACGGACGGCGGCAGGTGCAACTCGTCGCGCACCTTGCCCAGCTTGTCCAGGCTGCGCCCGGCAATTGCCCAGCGCGCGCCACCGGCCCCGCTCAAGTGCAGGTATTCCGCGACAAGACGGCCCGTGAAGCCGGTCGCACCGAAGACGATCAGATCGAATTCACGGTTGTTGTGGCCAGCGGAGCTCACTTGTCCTTGCCTTTCATCGCCATCCACTCGCTGCGCAGCAGCGACAGCGAATGGCAGTCCACATACTCACCGCCGACAAACACGACGCCGCGCTGGATGCCCTCGTGCGTGAAGCCGCACTTCTCCGCCACACGCCGGGACGCATGGTTGTGCACCGACATGCCGCAGGACAGCCGGTTCACCGGCCAGTTCTCGAACAGATAGTCCACCAACAGCGCGGCAGCCTCCGAAGCCAATCCGCGGCCGCGCATCGCGACGTCGGCCAGCGTCCAGCCGATCTCGCGCGCCGTCGTGTAGCGGGCCGCGGCGAAGTGCACCACGTCACCGATGACGCTGCCGTCGTGCAGGTGACAGATCAGCAGGCGCTCGGCGTCCTCGTTGGCGAAGCCGTTGTCCTTCCAGCGCTGGTCCACAGCATGCGGCGTCATCATGCGCGAGCCGAGGTAGGGGCCGCGCACCTGCGGGTCGCCCACGGCGCGCTTGAGCCAGGGCAGATCGTCTTCCGTCACATAACGCAAGCCGACGTGTTGGCCTCTCAACATGAGCTCGGTTCCTTGAATGAGAAAGCCCGGCCGAGGCCGGGCTCCGGGGCATTGTGATTCAGTTGAAGTAGGGGCGCTCGTGGCTCTGGAGCAAGCGCTTGGCGGCTTCCCGCCAAGCTGGCGGCGCGCGGCCACCCAGGCGCACTGTGGCCATGCTGTAGGCCTGGCCGCGCAGCTCGGGCAACAAACCTTGCAGATGCTTTTCAGCGCTGGCCAATGCGGCAGTGCTGCCCAGCGCGTTGCGAAAGGCTTCGAGCTTGCGGATCTGGTCGGGCTCGATGCCGGCACTGGCCATGGCCGCGGCGGGCAGCGCAGGCGCGGGCCGTCCCTCGCGGTCGGCCAGGGCCAGCGCCGTCCAGTAAGTCAGCTCGTCCAGGCCGTCGTCGGGAGGCAGGGTCGCGACACGCCGGCGCAGGTCGGCCGAGGCGCCGTCGGACGCCGCAGCCAGACGCAGTAGATGCGAAGAAGGCGCGGCGTCGACGCTGGCCGCCTTGTCCGGTTCTCCGGCCGCGAGCCTGGCGAAGGCCTCGGGCTCGGAGACCAGCGCGCGTGCCCGCACCTGGTAGCCGAGTGCGCCCAGCAATCGACTCGGCGGGCCGATGCGCTCGGCCTCGACACCCAGCTCCTTTTCGCCAAGCAAGCGACGCAGCCGGTTGGCCTCGATGCTGGCAAACGGCGCCAGTGCGGGCTCCACACGCGCCAGCTCATAGTCACGCAGCGCCACGCGCCAGTTGGCATTGCCGGCTTCGGCCTTGGCCGCGCCATAGGCCAGCCAGGCGTGCTGGGGGAAGCGCGCCAGGCCTGCCAGCAGCGCGGCGTCACGCAGTGGACCTTCGGGCAAGCACCGTGCGGCCAGATAGACCGAATGGCCGTCGGCTACCGGCGCGGCCGCGCGGCCGTCGAGTTCGTCACACAAGCTCCTCTTCTCGTCGGCGGGCAAGGTGTCCATGCGTTCGCGCAGCAGCTCGATGCCTGCCGGCTCGCGTGACAGAGCCGCGGCCAGCACCTTGTCGTGGGCCGGCTGGCCGCGCAGCAGTCGCAACCAGGCGTAACGCACGGGCGAATCACGGCGGTCCCAAAGCAGATGCTGCTCGCTCAAGCGCTCGACCGCCGCTGCGTCGTCGCGCAGCAGGCTGAGCTGCATGGCCGGGGCCACATCCGCTGCGCTGTAGAGCACGTGGCGGATTTCGGTCTGCCCCTGCTTGACCGAGACGCTGTGGGGTGGGTCACCAAAGAAGACATCGGCCTGGCTGCTCGACCAGCGCGGTGCGCCAAGCACCCTGGGCGGTACTTGCCCCGCGTCGCGGCCATAGGTGTAGGTCAATTCCACCAGCGGCGCGGCGCCGGCGACGTTGTAGATCGGCTGGCCCGGGCCGTGCTCCAGGGCGACCTCGAAACGCTCGATGAGCTCGCCCTGCTCCGTCTCGGCACTGATCGGGAGATGCGCGTCCGGCGCTTGGCCGACGGTGGCCGAGCCGAAAGCCGGCAGCGTGATGGCGCTCGCACCGCCGACGCGCACGCGCACCGGGCGGTCGAAGCCGTTGAGCACCTGCACACTGATGTCGCCATAGCCACCGCCAAAGCCGAGCACGCCGACGACGATGCCGCCCGCCACGGCGATACGCGCCGCAGCCGCGCCGCGGCCTTGTGCGGCCAGGAAGCGCGCCCACGGGCTGGGGCGCAGGTCGCGCGGGCGCTCGGCGCCTTCGAGCAGGGTGGCGTAGCCGCGCGGCGTGGACGGCACCGTCGCCTCGCCGGCGGGCTCCTTGGCAGCCGTGCGGCTTTCCGCGGCCAGCAGTTCCGCCAGCGCGGCACCACGCAGCCCGTTGAGGGCGCGTTCGGCCAGGTCCATCCAGCTGTCGATGACGCCGAGCCAATCGCCCAGATGGCTGATGTCGGGCGGGCCGAGCTTCAACTCACCCAGCGCGGCGACCCAGCTGTCGACCTGCAGCCGCTTGCAGGTGACTTCATCCAGCACCACGTCAGGGGCTTCGGCATAGAACTGCTGCAGCGCGTGATGCAGCCGGCCGCCGGCATCTCGCACGCGCATGCGACCGGCATCGCTGATCCGGCCCGTGGTCTCGACGCGAACCGTGTGCGCCAGCATGCCGCGCAGGTCGCGCAGATTGGCGGCGGTGTGCTCGGCGTAGTGCAGCTGAGCGAGCAAGCCGCGCAGCCGCGCCTCGCTGCCGTCGCCCAGTGCCCGCGCCAATGCGAGATGGGTCTCGCGGGCAATCTGGTCGTGGCGGCGCAACTCGGCCAGCAGCTCGGCATGCTCGGCCGGCTCCTTGTCGGCGTCGATGCGGCGCCAGCGCCGCACGGCCTCACCCAGGCTGGCCGGATAGAGGGCGGCAAGGCGCTGGATACCCTCCGCCTCCTCGGGCAGGTCGCCAACCAACTGGCCGGGCTCGGCCGCATGGCGGGTCAGTGCGCGGCCCAGATAGGCGCCGCGGTAGCGCGGCTGCAGCAGCTCGCCGCCGAAGCGCTCATCCAGCGCTTCTTGCAGAGCCGCCTCATCCATGGCCTTGGCGGCCTCGGGCGCCTCGATCAGCCGGCGCGTGACTTGCTCGCGCAGCGTGGCGGCGTTCTCGAACAAGGTCCAGGCACTGCGCTCATCAACCTCGCTGGCCTTGTAGTTTGTCTTGGCACGCGCCTCGCGCTCATGGTTGAGCGGATGGGTGCGCCACATCTGCGGCACGGCGCTGTCGGCGGTGTCGAACAGGCGGCTGGGGCCGCCCTGTGCGACCGGCACCCGGCCATAGTCGGCGTCATCCAGCATGCGACCGGTGCGCTCGGCGATAGCTCCCTGCAGCGCGAACAGGTCGCCCACCCATTGCTCCTTGACCCGCAGCTCGCCCGCCACGCCGGCGGCACGGTCCCAGTCGATGTCGGCCGTCTGCAGCTTGTAGAGGGCGTGCACCAGCGCATCGCTGCCGGTCAGCGCGACGGCCACCGCGTCGGCGCCGTACTCCATCTCGCGGCCCAGGCTGCGCTGCAGCAGCTGCACACCGGTGAAGACGCTGTCCACCAGGCTGCGGATGGCCCAGACGATGACGCTGAGCACCCAGCCGACCCAGGCGATGCGGAAGTCGAAGCGGGACAGGGCCTGCAGGAAGTTGTCCAGCATGTCGCGCTGCGCCACCAGCCGCGCGGCGATCTGCTGGGCCACGTAGACCCAGCGGCCCACGGCCATGGCACGCTGCGCGAAGTGGCCGAATTCGTGCGCCAGCACCGCGCGCAGTTCGCTGCGGTTCAGCACATTGACCAGGCCCAGGCCGATCTCGAGGTTCTTCTTCGTCGGCCACAGCAGGTTCAGCGGCGACAGGTCGTAGAACACCGCCGCGTTGACGCGCGCCGACACCAGCACACGGTGCGGGCGCGGTGCGCCGACAGCATCGGCAATGGCGTTCAGCTCGACGAACAGCGCGGGCTGGTCGGTGCTTTGGATCTCCAGGCTATGGTCTTCAGCGCGTCGCTGGCGAAAGAACAGCGCCTTCAGCATGAAGACGGCCAGCAGCGCCGCGCACAGCGCCACCAGAAAGGCCCAGAAGCCGTCGCTGCGGCCGGCGAAGGCGCTCTGGCCCAGCCGCCACGCCGTCCAGGCGAACCAGCCGGCCAGGCCGAAATAGATGCCGAGGAAGGCGACCAGCGAGGCCACGGCGCCCCAGGCCCGCAGTTGGTAGCTGCGCGGCGTAGGCGCCGGCTTGACGGACGGCAGCGGCCCGACAGGGTGTGAGTGTTGCAAGAGATCCTCCCTTCAGACGCCTGGGCTCGATAGGCCCTTGGGCGCTTTCTTCACATCCTCAGAAGTGGATGCCTCGCATCATCTGCTGCATTGCGATGGCTTCCGGCGACAGGCCAGACTTGCCCGACTTGTCACCCTTGGCGGCGGAGCTGTCGGGGAACATGCGGAAGGTCGTGTTCATGACGATCTGCGCGATGCGCGGTGCGGCGGCATGCAGCATCTCGCCCGAGATGCCCAGGCGCGTGGCGATGCGCACCGGCTTGTTGATGCAGGCCTGCGCAATCATGTCGCCGGCCTCCTCGGGCGCCAGCGTCGGCACGTTCTTGTAGATCGCGGTCGGCGCAATCATCGGCGTGCGCACCAGCGGCATGTTGATGGTCGTGAAGGTCACGCCGGTGTCGGCGAACTCGCTGGAGGCGCAGCGCGTCCATGCGTCCAGCGCGGCCTTGCTGGCCACGTAGGCGCTGAAGCGCGGCGCATTGGTCAGCACGCCGATCGAGCTGATGTTGACGACATGGCCCTTCTTCTTGGCCACCATGCCGGGCAGCAGGCCCATGGTCACGCGCAGGCAGCCGAAGTAGTTCAGGTCCATCGTGCGCTGGAAGTCGTGGAAGCGGTCGTAGCTGCTCTCGATGGCGCGGCGGATGGAGCGGCCGGCGTTGTTGATGAGGAAGTCGACTCCGCCGAACTCTTCGGTGCACCACTGGATCAGCCCGGCGCAGCCGGCCTCGTCGGCGATGTCGCAGGCATAGCTGTGGATCTGCGCGTCCTTGCCCGCCGCAGCCTTGATCTCCTTGACCGCTTCGGCCAGCTTGACCTCGTCACGCGCGCAGATCAGCGTGATGGCGCCGGCCTCGGCGAACTTGATGGCGGCGGCCAGGCCGATGCCCGAGGAACCGCCGGTCACCAGCACCACCTTGCCGCCGGTCGCGCCGCGCAGCGAACGGTCGATGAACAGCGCCGGGTCGAGATGACGCTCCCAGTAGTCCCACAGCCGCCAGGCGTAGTCGTTCAGGTCGGGGCAGGCGATGCCCGAGCCCTTGAGCGCGGCCTCGGTGTCGCGGCAGTCGAAGCGGGTCGGATAGTTGACGAAGGTCAGCATGTCCTCGGGGATGCCGAGATCCTTCATGACCGCGTTCTTGATGCGGCGCACCGGCGCCAGCGCCATCAGGCCCTTCTTGACGCTCTTGGGAATGAAGCCCATCAACGCGGCGTTGATGAACAGGTTCATCTTGGGCGCGTGCGCGGCCTTGCTGAAGATGTCCAGCACGTCGCCGACGCGGTAGCCCTTGGGGTCGACGAGGTGGTAGCAGCCGTGGGCCTTGGTGACCTTGTGCGAGATGTGGTCGAGCGCGTCGACGACGAAGTCCACCGGCACGATGTTGATGCGTCCCCCCTCCAGGCCGACGCTGGGCAGCCACGGCGGCAGGATCTGGCGCATGCGCTGGATCAGCTTGAAGAAGTAGTAAGGGCCGTCGATCTTGTCCATCTCGCCGGTCGTCGAATCGCCGACGACGAGGGCCGGGCGGTAGACCGTCCAGGGGCGCTTGCACTCCTTGCGCACGATCTTCTCGCTCTCGTGCTTGGTCATGAAGTAGGGGTGATCGAGGTTCTCGGCCTCCTCGAACATGTCCTCACGGAACACGCCTTCGTACAGGCCTGCCGCCGCAATCGAGCTGACGTGATGCACATGGCCGGCGTCGATGGCCTGCGCGAACTCGACCATGCTGCGGGTGCCCTCGATGTTCACCGCGACCTGCGACTCCTCGTCGGCGCCGAGGTCGTAGACCGCGGCCAGGTGGTAAAGGTGATCGATCTTGCCCTTCAGGCTCTTGACGGCGTCGCTGGCCACGCCGAGCTTCTTGCTCGTCAGGTCGCCGTAGACGGGGATCGCGCGGGTCTTGCTGACGCCCCAGTAGGCGAGCAGGTCGGGCAGCTTGGCCGCACTCTCCTCGCGCATCAGGAAATGGACCGTGCTGCCGCGGCGAGCCAGCAGCTTCTTGACGAGCCGCTTGCCGATGAAGCCTGTGGCGCCGGTGACGAAATACTGCATGCGGGTCTCCTGCTTGTGGATTTGGACGTTGTCGCGCTGATTCTTGACCAGGGTTTGCGGCCGCCCGCTGGGCACTTTCCCCAGGAAACGGCCTTCGCCATCGTAGAGCGCACTCACTAGGAATGGCCGTGCTGAAGGGGGATCGCGCCGCTACAGTCCCGGCGGCTGATCCCAACAAACCGCGCTAACTCGCAAGGACACCCAAATGGTCAAGAAGCTTCAAAAGATGGCAGACAAGAAGAAGGCCTCGGCCGCCACCGGCTTCCCGGCTGGCCTGCTCGATGGCGACATGGCCAAGAATGTCAAGGACAGCGCCCAGCAGATCTGGGCCGCCGGTCTGGCCTCTTTCGCCAAGGCCCAGGGCGAAGGCGGCAAGGTTTTCGAGGCCCTCGTTTCGGAAGGACTCAAATTGCAAAAGAAGACCCAATCCGCCGCTGAGGAAAAGCTCAGCGCCGTGGCCACCAAAGTCAGCGGCATGGCTGGTGATGTCGGCGCCAAGGCCGGTCAGCACTGGGACAAGCTGGAAAGCATCTTCGAGCAACGCGTCGCCAAGGCGCTGAAGACCCTGAACGTGCCGTCCGCCAGCGACGTGCAGAGCCTGATCAAGCGCATCGACGACCTGGCCGTGTCGGCCGGCCTGAAGAAGGCTTCGCCCGCTGCCAAGGCCAAGAAGGCCGTCGTCAAGAAGGCTGCTGCCGTGAAGAAGGCCGTCGTGGCCAAGGCTGCGCCCGCCAAGAAGGCTGTTGCCAAGAAGGCCGCTCCGGTGAAGGCCGCCGTCAAGGCTGTGGCCAAGAAGGTTGCCGCTCCCGCCAAGAAGGCTGCCGCCCCGGCGAAGAAGGCTGCTCCGGCCAAGCGCGCCCCGGCTGCCAAGAAGGCTGCCGCCGCTCCGGCCGCCGAGCAAGCCGCTCAAGCCTGAGCAAGTAACTCTCTCTGACCATGAGCCAACCGAAGATCGGTTTGGCCCTGGCAGGCGGAGGCCCACTGGGCGCCATCTATGAAGTTGGCGCCCTTTGTGCTTTGGAGGAGGCTGTTCAAGGCCTCGACTTCACCGCTTGCGACGGCTACATCGGCGTCAGTGCGGGCGGCTTCATCGCCGCCGGCCTGGCCAACGGCATGACGCCGCGCCAGCTCTGCGCCGCCTTCATCGAGAACACCGCCGAGGCCCCCGACCGCTTCGACCCCGCCGAGCTGCTGCAGCCCGCCTGGACCGAGTTCGGCGAACGCCTGCGCCTGCTGCCCGGCCTGCTGGCCGACGCCGCCCGCGAGGTGCTGCTGGAAGGCCGCTCCCTGCTCGGCGCCATCGAGCGCCTGGGCCGCGTGCTGCCCACCGGCCTGCTGTCCAGCGAACGGTTCGGCGAGGCGCTGACCCAGGTTTTTGCCGAGCCCGGCCGCAGCAACGACTTCCGCGACCTGCGCCATCGCCTCGTGCTGGTGGCCACCGACCTGGACACCGGCGAAGCCATCCCCTTCGGCGCCGAGGGCTGGGACCATGTGCCCATCTCGCAGGCCGTGCAGGCCAGCGCGGCGCTGCCGGGGCTGTTCCCGCCGGTCGAGATCGACGGCCGGCATTACGTGGACGGCGCGTTGAAGAAGACGCTGCACGCTTCCGTGCTGCTGGACCGCGGCCTGGACCTGCTGATCTGCCTGAACCCGCTCGTGCCCTACGAGAGCAACCGCCTGTCGCCACGCGATGCGCGCTCGCGCCGTGCAAAGAAGCTCGCCAGCAAGCTCGGCCGCCCGGCCCTGCGCGCGCTGCAGCCGCGCATCCACCGCCTGGTGGACGGCGGCCTGCCGCTGGTGCTGTCGCAGACCTTCCGCTCGCTGATCCATTCGCGCCTGGCGCTGGGCCTCAAGGGCTATGAGCTGACGCACCCGCAGACCGACATCCTGCTGTTCGAGCCCGACCCGCGCGATGCCGAGCTCTTCATGGCCAACACCTTCAGCTACAGCCAACGCCGCCACCTCGCCGAGCATGCCTACCAAGCCACGCGCGAACTGCTGCGTGAGCGCGCGGCGCTGCTGAAGCCGCAGTTCGCGCGCGCCGGCCTGACGCTGCGCGAGGATGTGCTGGCCAGCCGCGAGGCCCGCCTGCTGCCTGCGCCGGGCGAAACGCCGATGGAACAGGCGCTGCGCTCGCTGCGCGGATCCCTGAGCGTGCTGGAAGCGCAGGGCCGCTAGGCGTCCACCAGCCGGCGCGTGATTGCCGCGCGCAGCGGCGGCAGATGGCGGGCGATGTCGATGACGGCGCGGCGCAGCGCCAACACCGGCGCGCGGTCGTCCGTGAAGAAGCGCACCAGCGCATTCGTGCCGGCATACAGCGGCCCCGCCGCACGGCGGTGCTCCGCCTCATAGGCCAGCAGCGCGCTCATCTCGCCCGGATCGCGGGCCGCATCCAGCCGCTGCGCCAACGCTTCGATGCCGTAGAGCCCCAGGTTGTAGCCATGCGCGGTGACCGGGTGCATGCCCACCGCCGCGTCGCCGATGAGCGCCAGGCGCGGCGCGACGAAACGCTCGGCCCACACAGCCACCAACGGATAGACATGGCGGGCACCGTCGACGCGCATCGGCCCCAGCCGGCCCTCGGCGGCGGCTTCAATGGCGGCGGCCAGCTCCGTCTCGTCCATCGCCGCCAGGCGCGGCAGCTCGGTATTCGCCACCGTCCACACCGCCGAGCATCGCCGCCCCGTCTTGGGCAGCAGCGCCAGCGTGTGGCCTCGCAGAAAACATTCCTGAGCCACGCCTTCATGGTCGCGCTCGTGCGCGAGCGGTACGAGCAGCGCGCTGCGGCCGAAATCGTGATGGCGAGCGCCGATGCCGGCCAGGCGGCGCAGCGGCGAAAAGCGGCTGTCGGCCGCGACGACCAGCGGTGCCAGGTGGCGCTCACCGCAGCGCGTGTCCACGGTGGCCATTTCGCCGTCCCGGCAAAAGCCGACGACCGTGCGGCCGCAGAGCACCTCGATGCCGCGCTGCTGTGCGCCGGCCCAGGCCGCGGCGCGGATGCGGTGGTTGGCCACCAGCCAGCCGAGATCCTGCCCACTTGACTCGAAAGGCAGCGCCGTGCGTGAGCCGCTGGAGCGCACACTGGCGCGGCGCAGCGGCGCGATGTCGCTCAGGTGCGCCCACAAACCCAGGTTTTCCAGCGCGCGGCGCGAGCGGTGGGTGAGTGCGATCTCGCGGCCATCGTCACAGGGACTCGCCAGCACGGCCGCATCGGCCTGCTCCAGCACGCGCACGGCCAGGCCGCGGTCGTGCAGCGCGCAGGCCAGCGCCAGGCCGGCCGGGCCGGCGCCGCAGATCAGGACTTGCGGCGAAGTGCGGACGAGTTCATTCATGGTCGCGCAGCCTAGGCCGCGGAGCGCAACGGCGCCTTGACGCAGGTCAGACAGGCTCGGCTTCGGCGTCGGGCTCTTCCAGCGTCTGCAGTTCGACCAGGCGGCGGTACAAGCCGCCTTCGATCGCCATCAGCGCCTCGTGCGAACCACGCTCCTGCAGGTGTCCGTGGTTGAGCACGAGGATCTGGTCGGCGGCGCGGATGGTCGACAGCCGGTGCGCGATGGCCACCACCGTCACGCGCCCGCGCAGCGCCGTCAGCGCCTCACCCACGCGCTGCTCGGTGGCGCTGTCGATATTGCTGGTCGCCTCATCCAGGAACAGGATGCGCGGTGAGCCTGCCAATGCCCGCGCCATCGCCAGCAACTGCTTCTGCCCGGTCGATACGCGCGCCCCGCCCTCGCCCAGCCGGGTGTCATAGCCCTGCGGCAGCGCCGTGATGAAGTCGTGCGCGCGGGCCGCCGTGGCCGCGTCCTGGATGTCGTCCTCGCTGATGCCCGGCCGGCCCATCGCAATGTTGTCGCGCACGCTGGCCGACATCAGATAGGGCTCCTGCGGCACCAGGCCCACGGCGTCGCGAAAGGCAGCGTCCGGCACGCTGGCCAGCGACTGGCCGTCCACCGTGATGCGGCCGGCCTGCGCCGTGTAGAAGCGCAGCAGCAGCGACAGCAGCGTGCTCTTGCCGCTGCCGGTGTGGCCGACGATACCGACGAAGCTGCCGGCCGGGATGTCCACATCGATACCATGCAGCACCGGCCGCGCCGGGTCGTAGCCAAACGTCAGCCCCTCGATGCGGATGCTGCCCTGGGCAATCCCGCGGCCGTCCTGGGCTGGGCCGCGGTGCTCATCCTCCTCCAGCAGCGTGCGCACGCGCGACGCCGCCACCATGGCCTGCTGCAGCTGGCCGAACTGCATGGTGATCTGGATCAGCGGCTCCACCACCCGGGCGATGTAGCTCAGGAAGGCGTAAAGCAGCCCGACCTCCAGCCCCGACATCTCTCGCCGCCCGAAGCTGTAGATGACGGTGACGAGCAGCAGCACGTTCATCAGGTCCAGCGCCGGGCGCAGCAGCCAGGCGTTGGCGCGCAGCTCGGCGATGCGCGACAGGCGGTGCTCGGCATTCGTCGTCTCGAAGCGCGCGCCAAAGCGCCCGGCCGCACCGCTGGCCTGCAGCACCGCCATGCCGGCCATGCTCTCGGCCATCTGCGCGTTGATGTCGCTGCGCAGCTGGCGCGTGCGCGCCACCGCCGGCGCCGACAGCTTCTGGTAGCCCAGGATGATGACCACCATGGCCGGCACCAGGGTCGCGACGATGAGCATCAACCGCCAGTCGAGAAAGGCCATCGCCACCAGCGAGCCGAAGACGACGATGGTCGAGTCCAGCATCACGTACAGCACCTGGCGGTAGAGCTGGTTCACCGCCTCGGTGTCGTTGGTGACGCGGCTGACGAGCTGGCCGGTGATGGCCTTGTCGAAGAAGGCCATGGGTAGCGCCAGCACATGCGCGTAGACCCGCTCTCGCAGCCGCAGCACCGAGCGGCGCGCGACACCGGCCATGCGCGACAGCTGGGCGTAGCGGATCCAGCTCGCGGCCCAGCCGGTCAGCAGCATCAGCGCCAGCAGCGTGGCCATCTCGGTGATGTCGAACTGGCGCGGCAGCAGGTGGTGGTCGATGTAGCGCTTGCCGAGGATGGGGCCGAGCACCTCCAGGCCGGCGGCAAGGACGAGCCAGATGCCGCCCTGGATCAGGTGCGGCTTTTCAGGCTTGGCGGCGTCAAGCAGCAGGCCGACGCTCTTCCACGGTTTTTCCGTCGGCTTGGTTTCAGGCGGCTTCAAGGCTGGCCTCGATTTGTTGATAGCGCCACTGGGCGGCATACCAGCCGCCCAACTCCAGCAGTTGTTGATGCGTGCCGCGCTCGATGACGTGGCCCTGCTTGAGGACGATGACTTCGTCGGCGTCCATCACCGCGGAAAGCCGGTGCGCGATGACGATGACGCTGCGGTCCGACCGTGTGCTTCGGAGTTCGCGCAGGTGGTCGAGGATGTCGGTCTCGGTGCCGGTGTCGACTGCGGACAGCGCGTCGTCCAGCACCAGCAGCGGCGCGTCACTCAACAGAGCCCGTGCGATGGCAACGCGCTGGCGCTGGCCACCCGACAGCGTCACGCCGCGCTCACCGACCTCGGTCGCATAGCCTTCGGGGAGCCGCGCGACGTCGTCGTGCACCGAAGCCAGGCGTGCTGCAGCCTCGATCTCTTCGCGCGTTGCGCCGGGCTTGGCCAGCGCGATGTTGTCAGCCACCGAGGCCGAGAACAAAAACGGCTCCTGCGGCACCCAGGCGATGTGGGCGCGCAGCGTAGCGAGCGGCAGTTCTGGCAATGCGACACCACCCAGCGTCAGCCGGCCCGCGTCCGGCTCGGACTGGCGCAGCAGCAAGCGCACGAAAGTGGATTTGCCCGCACCGGTCGCGCCGACGACGCCCAGCGTCTTGCCCGGTGCGAGTGCCAGGTCCACGCCTTCCAACGCCGGCCGTTTGGCGCCGGGGAAGCTGAAGGTCAGCCCGTCGGCGCGCAGTTCGGCGTGGGCCGGCAGCGCCGCCCTGCCCTCATCGGTCAGTGTCAGCGGCGCGTCCAGCACCGGCGCCAGCCGCGTCCAGGCCGCGCGGCCGCGCTCCAGCAATGCCAGTACCCAACCCGCCGCGAACATTGGCCAGATCAACTGGCCGAGGTACATCGTGAAGGCCGTCAGCTGACCGATGCTGATCTCGCCGCGCGCCACCAGCCAGCCGCCCACGGCCAGCGCGATGGCGAACGCGGCGGACAGCGTCATGCCGACGGCGGGCTCGTAGGCAGCCTCCCAGCGCTGCGAGCGAAAGCTCGCCTCGGCCGCCTTCTCGGCCAGCTCGGTGAACTGCGCCTCACTGCGCGCGACGAGGCCCAGGGCGCGCACTGTGCGCACGCCGGACAGGCTTTCCTGCACCTGGTGGTTCAGGCCACTGAAGGCGCCCAGTGAGTCCTGCGCGGCCTGGTGCAGATGGTTGGAGATCCACCAGAAAGCCAGCGCCATCAACGGAAAGGGCACGAGGGCCGCGAGGCCCAGGCGCCAGTCGATGCCGATCGTCATCATCGCGAGCACCAGCACCAGCGTCTGCGTGCCATCAAAGCCCGCCAGCATCGCCTCGCCGGCGGCCTGCTCGACGGTGTCGATGTCATTGGTCGCCAGCGCCATCAGGTCGCCGGTGCGTTGAGACTGGAAGTAGGCGGGGCCTTGCAGCGCAAGGCGCGCGTAGAGCCGCGTGCGCAGTCGTGCACCAAGCTGGAAGGACGCTTTGAAGAGGGTCAGCCGCCAGCCGGCGCGCAGCAGGTAGATGACGAGCCCGGCCAGCACGAGCAGGCCGAGTTGTTTCAGCAGCGAATCACCCTTCAGGCCGCCGGCGACGAGGTCGTCGACGACATGGCCGACCTGGCGGGGGATCCAGACGGTCAATGCGGCGATGCAGGTGAGCATGGCACCCGCGGCGGCGTAGGCGCGCCAGTGCTCGCGCACAAAGGCGGCAAGCATGCGGGAGAGGCTGGCGAAAACAGGGACTGTCGACAACATGCAAGGGGCGAGTGTCGCCCGGTGATGAGAAAAATCAGGCGCGGAGCCGACGAACCAGCGCCATGACCGCAGTGGCCGACAGCGCAAATGCAATGCTCGGATCGAGCAAAAGCGGAAGCCACCAAAAAGCGCGAACCTCGACGTCGGGATGCATCGCGATCAGCAGCGTAGCCAGCAAGCCGGAAAGAAAGGGCGGCGCAAACGAAAGACTGCGTTTCCTGAACGCGGCATAGATCAGGGAGCCCCAGTTCGCAACGATGAGCAACGCACAGACACCCAGTCCGAAGTTGAACACCCAGATCATTATTGGCGCCCGCGCCCGGCGACCCACAACCCGACCCACGTCAGCACCCCATTGAGCAGCAGCAACTCCAACCCGATCTGATACCCGCCCCACGGCTGCCCGAAGTCCAGCACCGCGCACAGTAGCGGTGCCGCCACGCAAACGCCGACCAGCGCCCGCCCCGACACCGCCCTCGGCGTGAACATCGCAAACGCGAACAGTCCCAGCAGCGGCCCATACGTGTAGCCCGCGAGCTTCAGGATCAGAAAGATCATGCTGGTGCTGTCCAGGGCCTTGAAGCCGAGCACGAGTGCCAGGAACAGCACCGCAAAGCCGAGGTGCACGCGCCGCCGCGTGCGCACGTCCTCGCGTGGCAAGCGCAGCAGGTCCAGGCAGGTGCTGGCCGTCAGCGCCGTCAGCGCGCCGTCGGCGCTGGGCAATAGCGCCGACACCAGAGCCAGCACGAAGACGACCTGCACCCAGGCCGGCAGGTATTGCATGACGACAGTGGGGAACAGTGCGTCGCCCTTGACCCCGATGCCGTGCGCTTGAGCGAACAGCGTCAGCAGCCCGCCCAGCAGCAGGAAGGCCGCAACAACGACGAGCATCAGCACGGCCAGCACGAGCACGTTCTTCTGCGCGTCGCGCAGCTTTGCGACCGACAGGCTCTTCTGCATCATTTCCTGGTCCAGCCCCGTCATCGCGATGGCAATGAACATGCCGGCCAGCAGCGCCTTGGCGGAGAAATCGCGGGAGAGCGGATCGCCGACCCAGACGCGGCTCAGGCCAGCGGCATCGATCTGCGCCAACGCACCGGTCTGCCACAGCAGCGCCAAGCAGACGACCAAGCCGGTCAGCATGCCCGCGGTCTGCAGCGTGTCCGTCCACACCAGCGCCTTCACGCCGCCCTCCACGGTGTAGAGCAGGATCATCACCAGCACGACCGCCGCGCCCACCCCAAACGGCACGCCCAGCGGCTGCAGGATCAGCGTGTGCAATACCGCCACGACGAGGTAGAGCCGTGCCGTCGCACCCAGCGTGCGGCTCAGCACGAAGAAGGCCGAACCCAGGCGCTGCGCTGCGGGGCCGAGCCGGTCACCGAGCAGGCCGTAGATGGAGGCGAGCTTGAGGCGGTGATAGGCCGGCAGCAGCACCAGGGCGATGACCGCATAGCCGACCACTTGGCCGAGCGCGATCTGCAGATAGGTGAAGCCGCTGATCGCGACCGAGCCCGGCACGCTGATGAAAGTGACGCCGGACAGCGACGTCCCGATCATTCCGAAGGCAACGACCGGCCAGGGACTTTCCCTGCCCCCCACATAGAAACCCTCAGCTCCGGAACCGTGCGAGACGCACCGCGCCAGTACCAATAGCAGCGCGAAATAGGTGAGAACCCCGAGCAAAAGCAGTGCTGGCGACATGGGCCGGGATCATGCCCGATGGCACCCCCCTGAATGCGGCGGGTCAAACCGTCACAGGTGGTCGTTAGCATCCGCGCCCATTGCGGCAATTTTTACTAAATAGTCATGCGAATCAAACCACTGGTCTCCCTCCTCGCCGCGGCCTTCGCCGCGCCCGCCGTGCTGGCCTCGGCCAGCGGGGTTGTGATCAGCCAGGTTTATGGCGGGGGCGGCAACGCCAACGCCACCTACAGCCGCGACTTCATTGAGCTCTTCAACGCCGGCACGACGCCGGTGACGATTGGCGGCTGGTCGGTGCAGTACGCCTCGGCCGCCGGCACCAGTTGGACCAACAAGACCGTCATCCCGGCCGGCGTCGTGCTGCAGCCGGGCCGCTACTACCTGATCGCCGAAGCTTCCGGCGGCGCCGCGGGCGTGGCACTCCCCACACCCGACATCGACGTCACGTCGGGCGCAATCAACATGAGTGGCGCCTCGGGCAAGGTCGCCCTCGTCACCAATGGCACGACGCTGCCTGCCGTGGCTGCGCCGACCGGCGTGGAAGACATCCTGTCCTACGGCAGCTCGACGCCCGTTGAAGGCAGCCCCACGCCCGCGCTGGCCGCCACCACGGCTGCGCTGCGCAACGCTGCCGGCTGCACCGACACCAACGCCAACAGCGCCGATTTCACGGTTGGGCCCGTCAGCCCGCGCAATGGCGCCACGCCCGCCAACCTCTGCGGCGGCGGCAACGTCAACCAGCCCATCATCCCGAGCTGCCCCGACCAGGCCGCCGTGTCCGGCGCAGCCTCCAGCTTCGTCGTCAGCGCCACCGACAGCGACAGCCGCGTCAATGCGGCCAGCGTGGTCGGCGCCCTGCCCGCCGGTGTGACTCTGGGCAGCTTCGTCGGCGCAAGCGCCGACGGCGTGGCCGCGACCCAGCAGATCAACGTCGACAACACACTCGCGGCCGGCAACTACAACCTCGGCCTGAAGTGGGACAACGACGAAGCCCAGACGGCGAGCTGCACATTCAAGCTGTCGGTCAGCGGCGTCGTCAAGATCCCCGCCATCCAGGGTTCGGGTGCCAAGAGCGGCATGGACGGCACGACCGTCACGACCGGTGGCGTCGTCACCAAGCTGATCAACAACGGCTTCTACCTGCAGGACCCGGACGGCGACGGTGACCCGGCGACCTCCGACGGCATCTTCGTCTTCACGAGCACGGCGCCCACCGTGGCCGTCGGCGACAAGGTCAACGTGTCGGCCAAGGTGCAGGAATATTCGGTCTCGAGCAGCGCCGCCAGCCAGGCCAACCCGCTGACCGAACTGAGCAGCGTCACCAACGTCACCGTCGTCAGCACCGGCAACCCGCTGCCCCTGCCGGTCGAGGTCAGCCTGGCATCCCTGGCCAGCCAGTCGGACATGGAGCGCTATGAGGGCATGCTGGTCCACATCACCGACCCGCTGACCGTCAACCAGACCAACTTCGTCGGCAGCTGGGGCCAGCTGACCGTGTCGGCCGGCGGCCGCACGCTCAACCCCACCAACGTACTGCGCCCCGGCCCGGCGGCACTGGCGATGCAGGCCGCCAACCTGGCCCGCAGCGTCGTGCTGGATGACAGCAGCGCCACCAAGTTCCCCAACCCCACGCCCTACCTGTGGCAGGACGGCACGGTGCGCGCTGGTGACACGGTCGATGGCGTGACCGGTGTCGTCGACTTCGGCCCCTCGACCGACTCGGCCACCGGCCCGCTGGCCTACAAGATCCACCCGACCGCCGCGCCGGTGTTCGCCCGCCCGATCGCGCGCCCGCTGGCGCCGCCGGCCGTGGGCGGCAATGTCCGCGTGGCCAGCTCCAATGTGCTGAACTTCTTCACGACCTTCACCAACGGCAGCGCCGTGCCGGGCGGCGGCGCCTGCCCGAGCGCCGGCTGCCGCGGTGCGGACAACCAGGCGGAATTCGATCGCCAGCGCACCAAGATCCTGGCCGCCCTGTCGGGCCTGAACGCCGACGTCGTCGGCCTGATGGAGATCCAGAACAGCGGCAACTTCGCCGTGCAGAACCTCGTCGACGGCCTCAACGCCATGATGGGCGTCAACACCTATGCCGCCGTGCCGCTGCCGCCGTCCACGGGCACCGACGCCATCCGCGTGGCCATGATCTACAAGCCGGCCAAGCTCGGCCTGATGGGTGCGTCGATGTCCGACGACAACGCCATCAACAACCGGCCGACCTACGCGCAGGGCTTCGTGGCCCCCAACGGCGAGAAGTTCGCCGTCGTCGTCAACCACCTGAAGTCCAAGGGCAGCTGCGGCACCGGCGCCAACGGCGACACCGGCGACCTGCAGGGCTGCTGGAACCTGCAGCGCAAGCAGCAGGCCCAGCGCCTGCTGGACTGGCTGCCCACCGTCACGGCCACGGCCGGCACCGACCGCGTCATCATGCTCGGCGACTTCAATTCCTACGCCAAGGAAGACCCGATCGACCTGCTGACCAGCGCCGGCATCGTCGACCTCGTCAGCATGTTCGACCCGGCCGACTACAGCTATGTCTTCGACGCCAGCGCCGGCCGCCTCGACCACGGCCTGGGCACCGCCGCCATCGCCGCCAAGGTGACGGGCGCGACCAGCTGGCACATCAACGCCGACGAGCCGGAATGGATCGACTACAACACCGAGGACAAGGCCGCCGGCAATGACTGGTACCAGCCCAACCAGTTCCGCGCCTCCGACCATGACCCGATGTTGATTGGGCTGAACCTGGTCAAGACCGTCTACGGCACGAATGGCAACGACACCCTCGTGGGTACCGACGGTGACGACGTCTTCGAAGGCGGCCTGGGCCGTGACACGATGACCGGCAAGGGCGGCAAGAACCAGTTCGTGTACCGCACTGGCAGTGACGGCCTGGACACCGTCACCGATTTCAAGCCCGGCCAGGACACCCTCGTGTTCACCGAACTCTTGAAGAGCGTGCACATCACCAGCGCCGATCCACTGGCCACCGGCCATGTCACCTGCACCAACCAGGCTGACGGCGCCTTGATCGGCTACGACCCTGATGGCTCGGCCGGCGCCGCCACGTCGCGCCCGATGGTCAAGCTCAAGGCCGTGCTCTGCAGCGCAGTCAACGCCGCTTCGTTCAAATTCTGATTCCCGCAAGGACAACCATCATGCAATTCCGCCCCCTGCTCATCGCTGCCGCCGCGCTGCTCGCCACGTCGGCACAAGCCGTCAGCTACAACTTCAACGGCGCCATCGATGCCGGCTCGCCCTCGGTGCTCGGCCTGACCTTCTCCGGCAGCTATACGGTCGACACCACCGCACTGACCGGGAGTGGCTTCGAGGCCGTTCCGCTGTCGGCTTTCTCGATGACCTTCATGTCTGTGAACTACACGCTGGAGACCGGCTCCAGCGCTGACTACCAGGACGGCGTGTTCCTCGGCCTGTCTTACGCCTCTGGCGGTCCTGGCTGGCTCATCACCTTGAACTCGGGCAGCGTGGATGCAAGCGATGCATTTCTGCACTACACCCATGCCATTGGCGCCGAGGGCAGTGGCGGCTACAGCATCTCCGCCGTCGTGCCAGAACCGGAGAGCTATGCGCTGATGCTGGGCGGCCTGGGCCTCGTTGGCTTCATGGCTCGGCGCCGCAAGTCCTGAACGATCGCGCTCAGCACGAACGGCTCGCCTCGGCGGGCCGTTTTGCCTTCAGTACGTCCGCCCGCCCTTGAACTGCGCGTGCTGGCGCCGCTCCAGCGTCGTGCTGCGGCTCATCGCTTCGAAACTGACGCGCGCATGCGCATGCATGATGGCAATGCCCAGCGCATCGGCGGCGTCCTTGCCCGGCAGGCCCGGCAGGCTGAGCAGGCGCTGCACCATGGCCTGGATCTGCTCCTTCTTCGCATGCCCGTGGCCGACGATGGCCTTTTTCATCTGCAGGGCCGTGTATTCGCTGACGAGCAGGTCGGCCGACACCAGCGCGGTGATGGCAGCGCCCCGCGCCTGGCCGAGCAGCAGCGTGGACTGCGGGTTCACGTTGACGAAGACGATCTCCACCGCCGCGCACTGCGGCTGGTAGCGCGCCGTGACCTCGCGGATGCCGTCGAACAGGATCTTCAACCGCGCCGGCAGGTCGCCGGTGGCGACGGCGTTGGTCTTGATGGTGCCACTGGCCACATAGGCGAGCCGGGGGCCATCAGCCTCAATCACGCCAAAACCGGTCGTCTGCAAGCCAGGGTCGATGCCGAGAATTCTCATGACGGCACAACACCCGTGGTGGCGACGGTAGCGAGGTTTCTGTGCAGGCTCATGAGCGCGCAGCGGTCGTGAAGTCGCGCCAGCGACGGGCCGGAACTAAAACCGGTGGTCTGCAAGCCGGGGTCGATGCCGAGGATCCTCATCGGTAGTACCAGTTCGCCGAATGGAACAGCACTGGCGCGGCAAAGCACAGCACCGCGATGCGGTCGAGCAGGCCGACGGCGCCGGTGATGGAGCTGCGGTTGCCCCAGTACAGCACGCCGGCGTCCTTCTTCAAGGCCTTCATGACCAGGCCGCCGAAGCCCGCGGCGCCGGCGGTCAGGAAGGCCATGGCCAGCGCCTGGCCGGCCTTGAACGGCGTGATCCAGTACAGCAGCAGGCCCGCCAGGGCGCCGGTGCAGGTGCCGATCCACCACGCCCGCATCGAGAAGCTGCGGCTGATCTGCCGGGCCACCGGGCGGCGGCGCAGCGCGCGGGTGGCGATCTCCTGCGCGATCTGCGAGGCCGCCACGACCATGACCAGGAAGAACAGCAGGAAGGCGCCGCGGCCGGTGTTGCCCGGAATATCCAGCAGCAGCAGCGCCGGCGCGTGCGACAGGCCGTAGACGCAGACCATGACGCCCCACTGGATCTTGGCGTTGCGCTCCAGGAAGCGCCGCGGGTCGCCCGCCAACGCGCTGACTATGGGCAGCACGAGGAAGCCGTAGACGGGCAGGAAGACGGTGAACAGGTCGAAGAAGCGCGTGCCGCAGATCATGTACTGGATGGGCAGCAGCACGAAGAAGGCGACGATGAGGGTGCGGTGATCGCTGCGCTCGGTGTGCACGAGGGTGATGAACTCGCGCAGCGCCAGGAAGGAGAACAGCGCGAACAGCAGCGTCGCGCCGAGCGGCCCGGAAATCCACGCCACCCAGAACATGCAGCCGCCGATCCAGGCGGCGCGCAGGTCGCGGCGCACGCGCTCCCAGGCGAGCTGGGACTTCAGGCGTTCGTCCTCGTTCTCGCGTTCGCGCAGCGAGTTCAGGAACAGCCCCACCGTCAGCAGCATCAGGAAGCCGAACAGCACGACGAAGAGCAGCGCCACCTGCTCGCTGGGCGTCAAGGCCTTGAGCCAGCGCATCAGTGGCCCTCCTCTTCGCGGCCGACCCAGTAGGGGTCGGGCCGCTGCTCCATGACGGCCTCGCGGGCACGGCACAGGAAGTCGGCCTTGCTCTCACCGGCCTGCAGCTGGATGGGGGCACCGAAGGTCACCGTGCACAGGATGGGCACAGGCACGACCTCGCCCTTGGGCATGACGCGCTGCACGTTGTCGATCCAGGTCGGGATCAGTTGCACATGCGGGAATTGCTCGGCGAGGTGGTAGATGCCGGACTTGAAGGGCTGCGGGTTGCCCTTGTTGGAACGCGTGCCCTCGGGAAAGATGACCAGCGAGTCGCCATTGGCCAACGCCTCGACGAGGGGCTCCAGCGGGTCCTCGTCGGGCTTGCTGCGCGTGCGGCTGACGTAGATGGCGTTGAAGACCGAGGTGGTCAGCCAGCGCTTGAGGGCACTGGTCGTCCAGTAGTCGCGGGCGGCGATGGCGCGCGTGGTGGCGCGCAGGTCGTGTGGGAAGGCAGCCCAGATCAGGACGAGATCGAAGTGACTCTGGTGGTTGGCGATGTAGATGCGCTGCTCCGCCGTCGGCGGGCAGCCCTTCCAGTGGCCCTGAGCCCCCGTGATGAGGCGGGCAATGAAGGAGAGCAACTGGCCGGTGAAAGCGGCTGGCGTCATGGGGCGGGATTATCGGGGCCCGCCCCCGCGCCAGCCCGTGAGGACTTACCAGTCGTCGCCGCCGCCGCCACCGCCACCCAAATCGCCGCCGCCGGCGTCGCCACCGCCCCAGCCGTCACCGCTGCCGAAGTCGACGTCACGGCGGCTCAGTTCGTCGGCGGCGCTGCTGGAGCCACCGGAATCAAAGCTGCCGGGGATCAGGCCGCCGCTGGTATCGGTGTCGCGCGCAACGCTGCGTTCGTCATGGCCACCATGGAGCAGCTTCTCGGCCAGCATGCCGGCGGCAACGCCACCCGCTACGCCAAGACCAACGCCGAGCATGCCGGGGCCGCCCGAGCCAGGCGCCTGCATGCCGCCAGGCCCATAACCAGCACCAGCGCCATAGCCGCCCGCGCCATAACCACCCGCCATGGCCGGCTGCTGGCTCTGCGCGGCGGTGCGGTTGCGCATCCAGCGCATGGCCAGCCAGATGAAGATGACGGCACCGCCGATCAGCAGCCAGAGGGACACACCACCGCCGCTCTCGCTGCGCTCGACCGGCGCGGCGCGCATCGGCGGTGCCGCATTGACGGCAGTCGGCGCGACGGACTTCGCCGCCCCGGCCTGCTCACGCTGCAGCAACTGCTCGAAGGCATTGAACTTGGCGGCGTCGGCGAACTTGATGGCAGGGTCCAACGCGCGAGCGCGGCGCGTGTGCTCGGCGGCTTCAGAGAACTGGCGCTGGTGGGCCAGGATCTCGGCCAGCACGTAATGGGCGCGCGGGCTGTCGGGCTTGGCCGCAACAACCTCGCGCATCATCTTCTCCGCGCCGGCGTAGTCGCCACGCTGAGCAGCGGCCTGCACCTCGTCGACGTTAGGCAGCGCCTGGGCGCTGCCCAGCCAGAGCGTGCCTAGCAGGGCCATGCACAGCAGCAGGAATCGGGGGAATTTCATCGCAACACTCCTCAAACCATCACCCACCCGCCACGCGCGTGGGAAGACGGCAGTTTGCGCCCCTGATCTGGCGACGAGCCGTGCGGTTTCAAGGCTTTACCTGTAGGACTAGAACCAATAGTCCGCCACGCAGCGCCCGTCGCGCGGCAGGTCGTCGAAAGTATCGAGGCCGTCGAAGTGATCGATCGGGATGGCCGCTACCGCATCGGGCTCGGCCAGGCGCAGGTTGACGGCAATGCGGCGGCGCCCGTCGGCTTCCAACCTCAGCCCGCGCCAATGCGTCACGCAGCCGCAGGTCGGGCAGAAATGAAATTCCAGCGCCTTGCCGCGCACATAGGCCTGCGTCGGGCCCGTGACATGGATGCCTTCATCCACGTAGTCGTAGGCCCACAGCGTGCCGTAGCGGCGGCAGGCCGTGCAGTTGCAGGCGGTCGCGCCGTCGGGCTGGCCATCGAAGCGCCAGCGTACGCTGCCGCACAGGCAGGAACCTTCGATCATGAGCAGGCCTAATCGGGTGCAGCCGGGTGCACCGCTGCCGCGTAAACCGGGTCGATGTAGATCTGGCCGCCGAACAGGAATTCCTGGCCGCCAACCTGGGCGAAACCGAAGCGCTCGTAGAAGGCCACGGCTCGCACATTGCGATCGTAGACACCCAGCCACAGGGTCTGCGCCCCGCGCCGGCGCGCCACGGCATGCACCTCATGCATCAGCGCCGCGCCCAGGCCGCGGCCGATGAAGCCCTCGCCGAGATAGATGCGCCAAAGATGGATGGGGTCGGGGCCCGCCACGCAATCGGGCGCGGGCTCGACCTTGACGATGGCGTAGCCGGCGAGCTGCTCGTCCACCCAGGCCAGCAGCACCGTGCAGGTGGTGTCCAGGATGACGCCAGCCATGACCTCGGGCTGGAAGTGCTCGGCGACATAGTCGGCGATCTCCTGCGCGTCGCTGAGGTCACGGTAGGTGTCGGCGAAGGCCTGGGCGCCGAAGGCCGCGAGCGCGGCAGCGTCCTCAGGCGTGGCGTGGCGGATTTGTGGCGGGCTGTACATGCGTGGACCGCATGTTCGCATCCCGAGGCTTCAAATCTGCTCGTAGTGCAGCACCGTCGGGAACGGGTCATAGAAGTGGTGCAGCAACCGGCGCCATTCCTGGTAGCCCTCGGACTTGCGAAAGCCTACCTCGTGGTGCTCGACGCTCTCCCAGCGCACCAGCAGCATGTAGTGATCGGCGCGCTCCAGGCAGCGCTGCAGCTCATGGCCCAGGTAGCCGGGCATGGACGAGATGATTCCCTGCGCGACGGCAAAGGCCCTCTCGAACTCAGCGCCCTGATCAGGCCGCACCTGAAGCTGCGCGATCTCCAGGATCATGCTCAGGCCGCCTGCGCAACGATCTCGGGCTGGCGGGCTGCAACCTGCATCATCTGCGCTGCCTTCTCGCCGATCATCATGGCCGGCGCGTTGGTGTTGCCGCTGATCAGCGTGGGCATGATGGACGCATCCACCACGCGCAGGCTTTGCAGGCCGTGCACACGCAGCTCGGCGTCCACCACGGCCATCGCGTCCGTGCCCATCTTGCAGCTGCCCACGGGATGGTAGATGGTGTCGGCGCGCTGGCGCAGCAAGGCTTCGATGTCGGCATCGGAGTGCGTCTCGGTGCTCCACATCTCGGTGCGCCAGTGCGCGCGCAGCGCCGGCTGGTGCAGAAGCTCGCGCGTGAGCTTGAAGCCGGCCACCATCTGCGCCATGTCGTCGGCATGCTGGAAGAAGCCTGGGTCGATCAGCGGCGCGGTGCCGGCGTCGCGACCGGCCAGCCTGACGGTGCCGCGGCTTTGCGGGCGCAGCAGGCACACGTGGCAGGACATGCCGTGCCCCATGCGCATCTTGCGCGCGTGGTCTTCCACGGCGGCGACGACGAAGTGCAGCTGGATGTTCGGCCGCGCCTGCGCGGCGCTGGTGCGCAGGAAGCCACCGCCTTCGGCGAAATTGCTGGTCAGCATGCCGCGGCGCTCGGCGCGGTAGCGCTGGACGGCGCGCCAGAAAGCGAACCCGCCGCGCAGCGACAGGCCGAAGGTGTCGAGGCTGCTGCTGCGCAGGCCGAACACGAAGTCCGGGTGGTCCTGCAGGTTGGCACCCACGCCGGGCAGGTGGTGCAGCACGGCGATGCCCTGCGCCTGCAGTTGCGCCGCATCGCCCACGCCGGACAGCATCAGCAGCTGCGGCGACTGGATGGCGCCCGCCGCCAGCACGACCTCACGCCTGGCCTGCAGCCGACGCAACACGCCGCCCACCTTCACCTCCACGCCCACCGCGCGGCGGCCGTCGAACAGGATGCGCTGAACTTGCGCCTGCACGGTCACGCGCAGGTTGGGCCGGCCGAGGTGCGGGCGCAGGTAGGCGCGGGCCGCACTGCAACGCTCGCCGCGGTCCTGCGTGACCTGGTAGATGCCAACGCCTTCCTGCGTTTCGCCATTGAAGTCGGCGTTGATGACGTGGCCCGCCTCACGCCCCGCGGCCACCCAGGCCGCCTGCAGCGGGTTGTCAGTGCGCAGCTGGCTGACCTTCAACGGCCCATCGCGGCCATGCAGCGGGGCGCCGAAGGTGTCGTTGCCCTCGCTCCTGATGAAGTGAGGCAGTACATCGCTCCAGCCCCAGCCGGGGTTGCCGAGCGCGGCCCAGTGGTCGTAGTCCTCGCGCTGGCCGCGGATGTAGACCATCGCGTTGATGCCCGACGAGCCACCGAGCATCTTGCCGCGCGGCACATAGCCGCGGCGGCCATTCAGGCCCGGCTGCGGCACCGTCTCGAAGGCGTAGTTGTGCAGCTTGCTGGGCACCATCAGCACGGCACCCGTGGGCACCGTCCCCAGCCAGTTGCTGACGTCGGCACCGGCTTCCAGCACCAACACCTGGGTGCCGGGGTCTTCGCTCAGCCGGCCGGCGAGCGCCGAGCCGGATGAGCCACCGCCGATGACGATGACGTCGTGGGTCTCGTCGAAAGCTTGAGGGTCGTTCATGGTCAGGCGATGCGTCGCAGCAGCGAAAGGAGTTTCTCGAAGGTGGCACCGTAAGGCGGCTGGAACAGCTTGGTGCCGGCAAAGCGCGACTGGATGAACAGCGGCTTTTCCTTGCTGAAGGTGCGGAAGCCCCACTCACCGTGGTAGGACCCCATGCCGCTGGCGCCGACGCCGCCGAAGGGTTGCTCTTCCTGGCCCAGATGCCACAGGCAGTCGTTGATGGTCACACCGCCGGCATGGGTCTCGCGCATCACGTGGTCGCGCGCAGCGCTGTCGGTGCCGAACCAGTACAGCGCCAGCGGGCGATCACCGCGGTTGATGTGGGCGAGGGCCTCGTCGACCTTGTCGTAGCCGACGATGGGCAGCAGCGGGCCGAAGATTTCCTCCTGCATGACGGTGGCCTCGGGCGGCACGTCCAGCAGCAGAGCCGGCACGAGCCGCCTGTCGTCGGGCTGCTCGTCATGGCTGCGCAGCACGCGGGCGCCGCGCTCGGCCGCGTCGGCGATCAGGCCTTGCAGCCGGGCATGGTGGCGCGGCGTGGCGATGCTGGTGTAGTCGGCATTGCCGGCGATGCGCGGGTACATGCGGCGCATCTCGGCCAGGATCTGTTGGCTCAGCGGCTCGACCATCTCCTTGGGCACCAGCAGGTAGTCGGGCGCGACGCAGGTCTGGCCGGCGTTGAAGAGCTTGCCGAAGGCCAGGCGCGACGCGGTCAGGTCGAGGTTGCAGCTGCGGTCGACGACGGCCGGCGACTTGCCACCGAGCTCCAGCGTCACCGGCGTCAGGTTCTTGGCCGCGGCCTGGGCCACGTGGCGGCCGACGGCGGTGGAGCCGGTGAAGAAGAGGTGGTCGAAGGGCAGCGTCGTGAAAGCCTTGCCCACTTCGGCGTCACCGGTGATGACCTGCATCTCTTCGGGCTTGAAGTATTCGGCGACGAGGCGGGCCATCAACTCGGAAGTGGCCGGCGTCAGCTCGGACGGCTTGATCAGCACGCGGTTGCCGGCGGCCAGCGCCGCGACGGCCGGCTCCATCGCCAGGTAGTAGGGGTAGTTCCAGGGCGACACGATGCCCACGACACCCAGCGGTTGGCGCATCAGCACATTGCGGCCGGGCAGGAAGTGCAGCGGCGTGGCGACGCGCCGGGTCTTCATCCAGCGGCGCAGATGCTTGATAGCGTGGCGGGCGCCGGACTCGACGGTGAAGATGTCGGCCAGCAGCGATTCCTGGCGGGCGCGATGGCCGAAGTCCTGGGCCATGGCGCTAGCGATCGCCTCGCCGTGCTGGCGCGTCATCTTGAGCAGCCGTTGCAGGCGGTCACGGCGCACCTCGTACGAGGGCATGCGCTCGGCCTCGTAGGCGCGGCGTTGCGCCGTCAGCGCCAAGTGCAGGCGCTCCTGCAGGGCGGTGTCCATGGGCATGTCTCCGGTTCTCGATCTAGTGCGTCGAGGCTAACCGCAAGACGGGCCCCCACCATCGGTGGAGGCCCTGGACTAGAGGCGCGCGTCTAGTCCCCGAGGTGACACGGGCATTTCATGGGATTTGCGGGCCGAGCGCTGGGCCGCTCCCGAGCCGGCCCGCCTTGGCGATGTGCTTGCCGGTCAATCCGGCAAGCATCGCCGTCCCCTCGGGGGACCGGCCAAGGTACTCCTTGGACGAGGGGCTCTTTAATGGCGGAAATGGCGTACGCCTGTGACCACCATCGCGATGCCGCGCTCATTGGCTGCGGCGATGACTTCGTCGTCGCGCATGGAGCCACCCGGCTGGATGACGCAGCTCGCGCCCGCGTCGGCCAGCACGTCCAGGCCGTCGCGGAAGGGGAAGAAAGCATCGCTGGCCACGGCCGAGCCCTGCAGGCTCAAGGACGCATGCTGGGCCTTGATGGAGGCGATGCGGGCCGAGTCGAGGCGGCTCATCTGGCCGGCGCCGACACCCAGCGTCATGCCGCCGCCGCAGAAGACGATGGCATTGCTCTTCACGTACTGGGCGACGGTCCAGGCGAACATCAGGTCGTCGAGCTGCTGGGCCGTGGGCTGCAGCGTCGTGACGACCTTGAGGTCTTCGCGCTTCAGGAAATGGTTGTCAGAGGTCTGCATCAGCAGGCCCGAGCCGACGCGCTTGCTGTCGCCCGCGTTGCGGCCCTGGTCCCAGGGGCGTGGGCCGCCCGGCGGCAGCGCGATCTGCATGAGGCGCACATTGGCCTTGGCCTTGAAGATCTCCAGCGCCTCGGCGCTGAAGCTGGGAGCCATCAGCACTTCGACGAACTGCTTGGCGACGAGCTGGGCCGCCGCGCCGTCCACTTCGCGGTTGAAGGCGATGATGCCGCCAAAGGCGCTGGTGGGGTCGGTCTTGAAGGCCTTGCTGTAGGCCTCGGCCGCGGTGCCGGCCACGGCCACGCCGCAGGGGTTGGCGTGCTTGACGATGACGCAGGCCGGCGTGTCAAAGCTCTTCACGCATTCCCAGGCCGCATCGGCATCGGCGATGTTGTTGTACGAGAGTTCCTTGCCCTGCAGCTGCTTGCCGGTGACCAGCGACCCAGGTGCAGGGAACAGGTCGCGATAGAGGGCCGCACTCTGGTGCGAGTTCTCGCCGTAGCGCAGGTCCTGCACCTTCACGAACGTCGAATTCATCTGCGCCGGGTACTCGGTCTTGCTGCCGTCTTCCTGCAACGCGGACAAGTAGTTGCTGATGGCCGCGTCGTACTGGGCGATGCGGTTGAAGGCGGCCACCGAGCAGGCAAAGCGTGTCTTGTCGCTGGTCTTGCCGTGGGCCTTGAGTTCAGCGAGCACGCCGGCGTACTGGGCCGCGTCGGTCAGCACCGTCACGTCCTTCCAGTTCTTGGCCGCGCTGCGCACCATGGCCGGGCCGCCGATGTCGATGTTCTCGATGGCGTCTTCCAGCGTGCAGCCGGGCTTGGCCACGGTCGCCTCGAAGGGGTAGAGGTTGACAGCCAGGATGTCGATGCGCGTGATGCCGTGCTTCTCCATCGCCGCGACATGCTCGGGCGTGTCACCACGGGCCAGCAGGCCGCCGTGGATCTTGGGATGCAGCGTCTTCACGCGGCCGTCCATCATTTCCGGGAAGCCGGTGTGCTCGGCCACCTCGGTGACGGGTAGGCCGGCTTCGGCCAGCAGCTTGGCGGTGCCGCCGGTGGACAGCAGCTTGGCGCCCAGGGCGTGCAGCGCTGAAGCGAATTCGAGGATGCCGGTCTTGTCGGAGACCGAGAGCAATGCAGTGAGTTGGGTCATATTCTTGATCAGTTGGGGTCGGAGCTTGTCGCTGCGCTCGAAGGTCCAACCCGCAAAGCATGTTCAGTTGAGGTCGGAGCTTTTCGCTTTGCTCAAAGGTCCAACCCGCAAAGTCTTATAGATTGTGATCGGTCAGCTTGCGGCGCAGCGTGTTGCGGTTGATGCCCAGCCATTGCGCGGCCTTGCTCTGGTTGCCGCCGGCTTCGCGCATGACGATCTCGAACAGCGGTTTCTCGACCAGCTTGACCAGCATCTCGTGCATCGAATGCGGCTCCTGGCCGTCGAGGTCACGGAAAAAGGCTTCGAGGTTGTCGCGCACGCAGGCGTCGATGGGGTTGGGCGTGGTGTTCTTCTGGGCACTCATGACAGGGCGCGAATGGGTTTCAGGCGGCACAGGCTTCGTCGGCCTGTGCGTCTTCGTCGTTGGCGGCCGCGACGGTGGGCGGCAGCCGGTCGTGGGTCTGGCCGAGTTCATCGAACCAGTCACGCAGAGCCTGCAACTGCAGGTCGCAGCTCTCGAGCGTATTCATGTGCTGGCGGAAGGCTTCGCCGCCGGGCAGGCCGCGCACGGCCCAACCGATGTGCTTGCGGGCGCTGCGCATGCCGCTGAGCGCACCGTACAGGCCGTAGTGGTCGTGCAGATGCTCGGTCAGCCAGTCGCGTGCTTCAAGCACGGTGGGCGCGGCTAGGTGTTCGCCTGTCGCCAGAAAGTGGGCCACCTCGCGAAAGATCCAGGGCCGCCCCTGGGCGGCACGGCCGATCATCAAGGCGTTGGCGCCCGTGTAGGCGAGCACGTCGCGCGCCTTCTCGGGCGAGTCGATGTCGCCGTTGGCGACGACGGGAATAGTCAGCGCTGTCTTCACGGCGGCAATGGTGTCGTACTCGGCCAGGCCCTTGTAGCCCTGCTCGCGCGTGCGGCCGTGGATGGTCAGCATCGCGATGCCGGCCGACTCGAACAAGCGGGCCAGGCGCAGCGCATTGCGCTCATCGGCGCTCCAGCCGGTGCGCATCTTCAGCGTGACGGGCACGCCGCCAGTGACGCCACTTTTGGCACACACCGCGACGACGGCCTCGACGATCTCCAGCGCGAGCGCTTCGTTGCGCATCAGTGCCGAGCCCGCCCATTTGTTGCAGACCTTCTTGGCCGGGCAGCCCATGTTGATGTCGATGATCTGGGCGCCGCGGTCGATGTTGTAGGCCGCGGCTTCGGCCATCATGGCCGCGTCGGTGCCGGCGATCTGCACGGCAATGGGCCCCGGCTCACCGCTGTGGTCGGCGCGGCGTGAGGTCTTGAGGCTGCCCCACAGCTCCTTGCGCGACGTGACCATCTCGCTGACCGCATAGCCCGCACCCAGGCGGCGGCAGAGCTGGCGGAAGGGCCGGTCCGTCACCCCTGCCATCGGCGCCACGAAGAGCCGATTGGGGAGAAGGTGGGGGCCGATTTGCACGAGAGGGTCTGCTTAAAAAAGAGGCGAGATTGTAGCCATCCGGCCGCACCGACAATGACCGCCATGGAAGCCTGGCTCGGTCAATTCATCAGCGAGCTGCTCGCCGCCCTGGCTCTGCCCCAGGTCGGGCTGGTGGCCGTCTTCGTCATCACTTTCGTCTCGGCCACCCTGCTGCCGCTAGGCTCGGAGCCAGCCGTCTACCTCGTTATCAAGGCGGACCCGAGCATGTTCTGGGCCGTGATCGCGGTGGCCACGGTCGGCAACACGCTGGGCGGCATGACGAGTTGGTGGATAGGCTACGGCGCCGAGAAGGCGGTCGAGGCGGTGAAGCATCACGAGCCCTCGCACTCACGTGCGATGCGCTGGCTGCAGCGCTTCGGCCCCAAGGCCTGCCTGATGAGCTGGCTGCCCATCGTCGGCGACCCGCTCTGCGCCGTGGCCGGCTGGCTCAAGCTGCCGTTCTGGCCCTGCGTGGGCTGGATGGCACTGGGCAAGTTCCTGCGTTTTTTGCTCTACACCGTGGCTTTGATTTGGCTGATTCCGGAGACCTGGTTGTCATGACGCTGCCCCTCGCCCAATCTCGCCCGGCTGAACGCGGACGAGCCCGGTCGGTCTTGCAGACCGCGCAGCCGACGGAGCGGCTGCCCTTCGGTAGGCACCACAAGTCCACAGGACTTGCCGTGTCCGGCCTCAGCCCCCGCGGGGACGGCGATGCTGGCGGCATCGAGCCGCCAGCACGTCGCCAGCGCGGGCCGGCTCGGGAGCGGCCCAGCGCTCGGCCCGCAAGTTCCAATACCCCACTACGTGGATTGACATGACCTCTGCCTACCAAGATTTGGCCACGCGCCAGCAGCGCCTGCACCACCTCGGCCATCTGCAGGCCATCGCGCAATGGGACCAGGCCGCCAACATGCCGGCCAAGGGCAACGAGGCGCGCAGCCTGGCCCTGGCCGAGATGGACGGCTTGCTGCACCAACTGGCCACCGACCCGGCCCTGCCCGGCCTGCTGGAGGCTGCCGACGCCGAGCCACTGGATGAGGGCCAGCGCGCCAACCTGCGCGAGATCCGCCGCGTCTGGCGCGCCGCGAACGCGCTGCCGCAGGCGCTGGTGGAAGCCAAGAGCCTGGCCAACAACCGCTGCGAACACGCCTGGCGCAGCCAGCGTCCGGCCAACGACTGGGCCGGCTTCGCGCCGAACCTGCGCGAGGTGCTGAAGATTGCGCGTCAGGAAGCTGAAGCGCTGTCGCAGAGCGCGGGCCTGTCGAAGTACGACGCGCTGCTCGACAACTACGAGCCGGGCATGCGCAGTGCCGACGTCGAAGCGGCCTTTGCGCCGCTGCGCGGCTGGCTACCGGGCTTGATCCGCGACGTGACGGCCAAGCAGGCCGGTGAGACCGTTATCCAGCCCGTCGGCCCCTTCCCCACGGCGGCTCAGAAGGCCCTCGGCCTGGACGCGATGAAGCTGATGGGCTTCGACTTCGCGGCCGGCCGCCTGGACGAAAGTACCCACCCCTTCTGCGGCGGCGTGCCCGAGGACGTGCGCATGACGACGCGCTATCGCGAGGATGACTTCCTGCCCAGCCTGATGGGCACCATCCACGAGACGGGCCATGGCCGCTACGAGCAGAACCTGCCGCGCGACCTGCTCGGCCAGCCAGTGGGCCGGGCGCGCTCCATGGGCATCCACGAGAGCCAGAGCCTGTCCTTCGAGATGCAGCTCGGCAGCCACCCGGCCTTCGCCGGCCTGCTGTCACCGCTGCTGGTGAAGCATTTCGGCGACCAACCCGCCTTCGAGCCCAGCAATCTGAACAAGCTGCTGACGCGCGTGAAGCCCGGGTTCATCCGTGTCGATGCCGACGAGGTGACCTACCCCGCGCACATCCTGCTGCGCTTCGACATCGAGCGCGCCCTCATTGAAGGCCAGGCCGAAGTGGACGACATCCCGGCGCTGTGGGACGCCAAGATGGCGGAACTGCTCGGGCTGGACACCCGCGGCAACTTCAAGGACGGCCCCATGCAGGACGTGCACTGGCCCGCCGGCCTGTTTGGCTACTTCCCCTGCTACACGCTCGGCGCCATGTACGCGGCGCAGTGGTTTGCGGCGATGCGGTCCCAGCGCCCCGACCTGGATGCGCAGATCGCCCGCGGTGAACTGGGCACGGTGTTCGACTGGTTGTCCACCCATGTCTGGCAGACGGCCAGCCGCTATGAGACGCCCGAACTGGTTCGGCGCGCCAGCGGCGAGGCCTTGAACCCGGCGCATTTCGAGGCCCATCTGCGCGACCGCTATCTCGGCAGCTGAATTCGAGCAAAGACGGACAGCTTGTCGACAGCTTGCGCTGGGGTGCGGGAACAAAAAAAGGGCCGCTCCTGCGGGAGCGGCCCAATCAGTTTCAACAACGATCTCTCTCTTCAATCCACTGCGCTTCCCCGGCCCCCCGGCCTTCTCCGCGCGTGGCGCCCGGTTTGTGGAGTCCCGGACTGGGCCGCTGCAACGCGAACAGCGACCGTGATTGCATTCTGAGCACATGCCGCCGGCCTCGCATCCCCGCAAGCCAAGGGGGCGCGCGATGCGGCGTGACGAGCGTCACAGCAACAGCGCCAATCGCTCCAGGATGAGCACGCCGAAGAAGGCCAAACCGGCCACCAGCGTCCATTTCATGATCATCAGCCCAAGCCGCCGCCAGCGCGCTTGGCCGGTGGCGATGGAAAAGGCGAAGCACAAGACAGCCGAGAACAGCAGCAGGCCGACGACGAGGCGGGCAATCAGCATGTAAACGCTCTCATCACCATGCTGGTGCAAGCTCGGCGAAGCCCTTGGGCGCTGCGCGCTCGTCGTCGAAACTGACGATCTCGTAGGCGGCCTCGTCGGCCAGCAGCGCGCGCAGCAGCTTATTGTTCAGCGCATGGCCACCCTTGAAGGAGGTGTACGCCGCCAGCAGCGGCATGCCGGCGACCTGCATGTCACCGATGGCATCCAGGATCTTGTGCTTGACGAACTCGTCGTCATAGCGAAGGCCGTCGGCGTTCAGCACCTTGTAGTCGTCGACGACGATGGCGTTGTCCATGGAGCCGCCCAGCGTCAGGCCGCGCGAGCGCATCAGGTCGATGTCGGCCGTCATGCCGAAGGTGCGTGCGCGGGCGATCTCCTTCTTGTAGGTACCCGAACCCATGTCGAAGACAAAGCTGCTGCCGGTGGCGGCCACGGCCGGGTTGTCGAACTCGATCTCGAAGCTCAGTGTGTAGCCGTGATGCGGCTCCAGCCGGGCCCACATCAGCTTCTTGCCCTCGCCGTGGCGCACTTCGATGGGCTTCTTCACGCGCAGGAAGCGCTTAGGCGCGTCCTGCATGACGATGCCGGCCGACTGCAGCAGGAAGACGAAGCTCGCCGCGGAGCCATCCAACACCGGCACCTCGTCGGCGTTGATGTCGATGATGAGGTTGTCCAGGCCCAGGCCCGCGCAGGCGGACAGCAGATGCTCGATGGTCTGCACCTTGGGCGCGCCCGGGTCGCCGCCAGGGCTGATGGTGGTGGCCATGCGCGTGTCGCTGACCGACGTCACACCGACCGGGATGTCGACCGGTGGGCAGAGGTCGACGCGGCGGAAGACGATACCGGTGTCAGCCGGCGCTGGGCGCAATGTCAGCTCGACCTTCTGGCCGCTGTGGATGCCGACGCCGACGGCGCGTGTGATCGACTTCAGGGTGCGTTGCTTGACCATGGGGTCAATTGTCCAAGATCAGACCTCGCCTTTGCGCTCCACGGGCAATCTGAGCGACAGGCGCGTGCCCATGCCGGGCTGGGAGTCGATGCGCAGCTTGCCGCCCAGGCGCTGGGCGCGCTTGATCTGGCTCTTCAGGCCGCGGCCGTGCTGAATGCTCTGCAGGTCGAAGCCGGCGCCATCGTCCTCGACGCGGATCTCAACATAGCTGCCGTGGTGGCGCGTCACCATGCGCACGCGGCTGGCCTGGGCATGCTTGAGCACGTTGTTCAGTGCCTCCTGCATCAGGCGCAGCACATGCAGCGCGTCGGGCGGCTCCAGCCAGGCCAGGGGCGGCAGGTCCTGCACGTCCCAGTCAAGCTTGAGGCCGCCGATCTGCAGCCTTTTTCCCAGGCGGTAGCGCATCGTCGCCAGCAGCGAGACGAGGTCGTGGCCGACCGGCTCCAGCGAGTCGATGACCAGGCGCAGGTCGTCCACGCATTCGCGCAGCACCTCCACGCACTGCTCGTGCGACATGCTGCCCTGCTCCATCGCCACCAGCGCCGACAGCAGCGAGGAGCCGAGGCCGTCATGCATGTCGGCCATGATGCGCTGACGCTCCAGCAGCAGGGCCTGCTGGCGCTCGGCCTCGCGCAGCTGCGCGTTCTGCGCATGCAGCACCGAGACCTGCTCGTCCAGGTCCTCCTGCAGCTGGCTGTTCTCGGCCTGGACCTGCTCGACGGCACCGACATAGCGGCGCTGCACCGCATGCAGGAAGCTGAGCATGACGGCCAGCGTCGCGAACGGCATCAGGAAGAAGTGTTCGGGCCAGGCCCAGCCGGCCAGCACGGCGAGGTCGTGGCCGCCGATGACGACGCCGATGACCAGCGCCACGGCCATGATGCGCAGCTCGGTGCGGCGCTCCCGCCAGGCCAGGAAAGCCACCCAGGCCGTGCCGATGGTGGCGACGCCGGCCGTGACGGCGTACTGCATGACGACCATGTCGAGCTGGCGCAGCCACAGCGGCATGCTGAGCAGGCTCACCAACGTCACGCTGGCGGTCAACGCCCACTCCAGCCACAGGATGCGCCGGCTCGCAAAGCGCAGCGCGAACAACAGCGCCGTCAGCATGACCCAGCCCATGGATGCGTGTGTGGCCCACCAGAACCAGTCCTGCCCCGCCGGCGAAGCCGGCAGGCTGACGTAATAGTGCAGGTTGCGCACCATCCATGCGGCGGCACCGAGGGCAAACAGCCCATAGATGGCCTCGGGGCGGCGCAACCACAGCGTCAGCGCGAACAGCCCTAGCACCGCCAGCGTCAGGCTGACGGCCTGGGGCAGGCCGTTTTGGGCGCGCACCCGCCACAGCCAGCGTCTTTCCAGCTGATCGCGCGGGGCGATCCAGATGCGTGACACCGCGTGATAGCTGCCCGCCGGCACCGGCAGAGCGACGACCACGTCCAGCCCCTGGGCACCGATGCCGGGCAGAGGCAGCCACAGGGGCTGCACCCATTGCTCGCGCTCGGCATGCTGGTTGTCCAGCAGGGCCTGCCAGCCTTTGTCGGTGCGGGCCAGCACCGCGGCCGACAACGTGACCAGACGCGGCAGATACAAGGCCATGGCTTCGTCCCGCCCGCCCGGTACGTGAAGTCGGTACCAGCGCATCTCGTAGCCCCGCGCATCGCTGACCATGGCCGCGCCGGGGCGTGAGCGCACGTCAGGCATCGCCACGGGCTTCCAGGCCGCTTCGTCCTCGGGAGGCAGCAGTTCAGGCGGCAGCTCGAGATGGTCGCCGCCGGCCACCGTGTGGTGGCGCAGTGCAGTCCACCAGACGTCGAGCTGGTCGCGCGTCCAGGCGGTGGTGGCAAGCTCAGCGGGGGCCGCGTCATCGCTCCCGGCCCGTGCGCTGGGTTGGGGCAATCGCTGTGCCTGTAACGGCAGACAGGCCAGCAAGGCCAGCAGCAGCAGGCCGCGGCGCCATAGCAGGCCCAACTCAAGCATCCCTATGATTTCTTCTAGGCGTTGACATGGGGCGCGAGCATGCCACAGGGGCTGGCCGCGCCCCAACCGCCGCAGCACCGCTGGGCGGCGGGTGGCGACCGTTCAGCCGCCGGCAGGCAGACTCTTGCGGGCGGCCTCGCGGAGTTCGCTGGACAGCGCGGTGTCGCCGCCGACAGCGCGTGACAGCAACAGCGCCCCCACCAGCGTGGACAGCATGGCCAGCGCCTGCTCGCGTTGCTCGGGCGCCGAGTCGGCCGGCATCTGTTCCTGCAGCGTTGCCACGAGGTTGGCGACGCCCTCCGCAAACACCTCCCGCACGGCCGGCCCGCCACGCGCAGCATCACCCGCCAGCGCGACCAGGCCGCAGCCGGCACCGATATGGTCACGGTGAGCGTCGGACAGATAGGCCTTGACCCAGGCCTGCAGGCTGCGGTCGGACTGCGTCTTCCACTGCTCGCGGTTGGCCTGCAGCGCGCGCCGCGTCGCCTGGGCGGCCAAGTCGTCCTTGGACTCGAAGTGGCCATAGAAGCCGCCACGCGTCAGGCCAGCGGCCTGCATCAGGTCGTTCAGGCCGATGCCATCGAAGCCGCGCTCGCGAAACAGCTGGGCGGCGTTGTCGAGGATGCGTTCGCGGTTCTCTTCGGCCTGGGCGCGGCTGACCTTCATCGCGGTCTCCTGGGGTCTTTGTGTGGGCGGGCTTGACGCATTTTATATGTTGACCGACATTTATATCAATCATGTCGGTCGACATGAATAAGCAAATCGAGAAGGAATTGCCACCATGAGGCTCAAGAACGCCGTCGTCTTCATCACCGGTGCCAACCGCGGCCTGGGCCGCGCCTTTGCCCAGGCCGCGCTGGCCGCGGGCGCCGCCAAGGTCTATGCCGCCGCGCGTGACCCGGCCTCCATCGACCTGCCCGGCGTCGTGCCCGTCGCGCTGGACGTGACCGACCCCACCCAGGTGGCCGCGGCGGCTGCGCAATGTACGGATGTGACGCTGCTGATCAACAACGCGGGCATCTCGCAGCAGGCCGGCGTGCTCGACGCGGATGCCATCGCGACGGCGCGCCGCCATCTGGACACCAACTTCTTCGGCGTCTGGGCGCTGACCCAGGCCTTCGCGCCGGTGCTGCAGGCCAACGGCGGCGGCGCGGTGCTGAATGTACTGTCCGTGCTGAGCTGGGTGACGGTACCGGGCCTGACGCCCTACAGCGCCAGCAAGGCCGCCGCCTGGGCGCTGACCAATGGGCTGCGCAGCGAGCTGAAGGCCCAGGGCACGCAGCTGACCAGCCTGCATGTCGGCTACATGGACACCGACATGACGCGCGGCATGGACGCCCCCAAGTCTGCGCCGGCCGATGTCGCTCGCCTGGCCCTGGCCGGGCTGGAGGCCGGCGCCTTCGAGGTGCTGGCTGACGACATCAGCCGCCAGGTCAAGCAGAGCCTGTCCACGGCCGCGCCAGCTTACGCGGGCTGAGCCCCGAAACTCAGGAGAACGCCATGCTCGCCTCCCCTGCCCTTGCAGCGCCTTTCACGGCCCATGACGACGGCCACCTCGCAGCGGCCCGCCATGCCTTCTCGGCGCCCGAGCGCGTGCCGCTGACGGCCGAGGAGCGCGCTGCGCTGGCTGGCCACGCCGAACCGCCGCTGCGCCACGAAGGCCTGAAGCTCGCGCGCTGGACGCTGGGCGTCGGCCCACGCGTTGTCCTCGTCCACGGCTGGAACAGCCGCGGCGCCCATCTGCTCGGCTTCGCCCGGCCCCTGGTCGAGGCCGGCTTCTCGGTCACCCTTTTCGATCTACCCGCCCATGGCGACTCGACCGGTCATGCGGCCAGCGTCGTGCATGCCGGCCGCGCACTGCGCGCCGTGGTGGCCGACATCGGCAAGGAGGTGCACGGCGTCATCGGCCATTCGATGGGCTCGGCCGCCGCGCTGCTCGCGTTTGCCCACGGCTGGCGAGTCGGGCGCAGCGTGCACCTGGCCGGCCCCTCCTCGCTGTCGCCCATGGTCAAGGGCCTGGCCGCCGCTCAAGGCCTGGGCCCGGCGGATGCGGCCGCATTTGCGGGCTGGGTGGAACGCTTCATCGGCACGCGCATCACCTATGTGGACCTGGAGCGGCTGCAGCATGGCCTGCGCCATCCCGGGCTGATCGTCCACGACCCGGAGGATCGCACCGTGCCTTTCGCTGCATCCGAGGCGCTGCATGCGGCTTGGGCTGGCTCGCATCTGCAGCGCGTGAGCGGGCTTGGCCATCGCCGTCTGCTGGCGGATGCCGACGTCATCGCGCGCAGCATTGCCTTCATTGCCGAAGGAGCCAGTCAATGAGCGCCGTGCCCCGCCCCTGGCTGCTGACGCTGGCCGCGCTGTCAGCGCTGGCGACGCTGTCCACCAACATCTTGCTGCCGTCTCTGCCCGTGATGGCGCAGGCCCTGGGGTCGAGTGAGGCGGCCATGACGGCGGTGCTCAGCCTCTTCCTCGCCGTGTTCGCGCTGGCCCAACTCATCGTCGGCCCGTTGTCGGACCGCATCGGCCGCCGGCCCGTGGTGCTGGGCGGCTTGGCCGTCTTCATCGTGGGCAGCGTGGTTTGTGCTTTGGCGAGCGATCTGCCGTTGCTGCTGTTCGGCCGCGCGCTTCAGGCCGTCGGCGTCGCCGCCGCGTCGGTGCTGGCACGCGCCGCCGCGCGCGACCGTTTCGAAGGCCCGCAACTCGCTGCGCTGCTCGGCCGCATCATGGTTGTCATGGCCGCGGCGCCGGGCTTTTCGCCTCTGCTCGGTGGCCTCGTGCAGGCCGCCTGGGGCTGGCGCGCGCTGTTCGTTGTGCTGGTGCTGGCGGGCCTGGCGCTGGCGGCGGCCTATGTTGGCATCGTCGGCGAGACGCTGCCGGCCGAGAGACGGCGACACCAGCCGGCCAGCGCGCTGGCACGCGGCTACGTCGTGCTGCTGGGTGATGCGCGCTTCATGCGCCCGGCACTCGCCACGGCCGCCATCCTCGGCGCGCTATTTGCCTTCTTTGGCACGGCGCCGCTGGTGCTGGCACGCGATTTCGGCTTCAGCGCGCTGCAGGTCGGGCTGTTCTTTGCCACGTCCGTGTTCGTCGTCTTCGCAGCAGGGCAGACCGCGCCGCGCTGGGCCTCGCGCTGGGGTGGCCCCACCGTGCTGCGCATTGGCGCAGCGCTGGCAACACTCGGCGGCCTGACGATGCTTGTCGCGAGTGGAGCCGGTCTCGCGGGCTTTGCCGTCGCGGTGGGCATCTTCCTGTTCGGCATGGGGCTGGTCTCACCCACTGGCACCGCACTGGCGTTGACGCCATTTGCATCGCAGGCCGGCCAGGCCTCCGCGCTGCTGGGCTTCCTGCAGATGGCGGCAGCCGCTCTGCTGACAACGGCTGCCGCGACGTTGCCCGGTGCGCGCATGGATGCCTTGGCCCTGGTGCTGGCGGGAGGCGGTTTGCTGGCCCTGCTTTCTGGCGCCGCAAAGCTGGCCGCGGCGGTAGTACGCGCGTCCTGACAAAGCAAAAGGGCGAGCCTCACGGCTCGCCCTTCTTAGGATCAGCGACTGATCAGTCTGCCTGCTTGCGCAGGAAGGCCGGGATCTCGATCTCGTCCATGCCGTTGGACGACAGGGCCTCGACCTTGGCCGCAGCACTGCCCGAGCGACCATGGCGCCAGACGCTGGGCACATTGGCGTTCGCAAAGTCACCCAGGCCCAGGCCGACATTGGCCTGCTGGCCCGTGGCCGGCGTGGCCATGGCCACGGCCTGCGTCAGCACAGGCATGCCGTCGGTACCGTTGCGCACCACCTGCTGGGTCTGCACGACCTGCAGCGGCGCCTGCTGGCGGGCGCGGCCGGCCGTCAGGCCGGTGGCGATGACGGTCACGCGCAGCGCGTCGCCCAGGCTCTCGTCGTAGGCGGTGCCGAAGATGACGTGCGCTTCATCCGAGGCGTAGCGCTTGATCGCGTTCATCGCGTTGCGCGACTCGCTGAGCTTGAAGTTGCTGCGGCCCGCGGCGATCAGCACCAGCACGCCACGCGCACCGGAGAGGTCGATGCCTTCCAGCAGCGGGCAGGCCACGGCCGCTTCGGCGGCCTTGGCGGCGCGGTCCGGGCCGGTGGCTTGCGCCGTGCCCATCATGGCCTTGCCGGGCTCGCTCATCACCGTCTTGACGTCTTCGAAGTCGACGTTGACCAGGCCGGGGATGTGGATGATGTCGGAAATGCCGCCAACGGCGTTCTTCAGCACGTCATTGGCATGCGCGAAGGCTTGATCCTGCGTGACATCGTCGCCCAGCACATCGAGCAGCTTGTCATTCAGCACGACGATCAGCGAGTCGACATTGGCCTCGAGTTCAGCCAGGCCGGCATCGGCCGCCTTGGCGCGCCGGCCGCCTTCGAAATCGAAGGGTTTGGTGACGACACCGACCGTCAGGATGCCCATTTCCTTGGCAACCCGGGCAATCACCGGCGCAGCACCGGTGCCGGTACCACCGCCCATACCGGCGGTGATGAACAGCATATTGGCGCCGGCGATGGATTCGCGAATGCGGTTTTCGGCCTCTTCAGCCGCCGCCTTGCCCATTTCGGGTTTGGCTCCAGCGCCGAGGCCGGAGGTGCCGAGTTGCAGCAACTGGTCGGCCTTGGACCGATTCAGCGCCTGCGCGTCGGTATTCGCGCAGATGAATTCCACGCCTTGAACGCCCTGGGCGATCATGTGGTCCACGGCGTTGCCGCCGCCGCCACCGACCCCGATCACCTTGATTTGGGTGCCTTGGTCAAACTCTTCGATCATCTCGATGGGCATATCAAACCTCCTACTGCAATTGTGCCGTGGCACAGATAGATTGACTAGTTGCTGAAACAAATTTTTCGTAATTCGTGGGGGTCAAAAATTCCCCATGAACCAATCCTTGACCCGGCCGAGCAGGGTTTGCACCGAGCCAGCCTGCTGCGCTGCCTTGAAACCCCGGCTGCGTGACAGCCGGGCCTCCTCCAGCAGGCCCATGACGGTGGCCGATCGGGGGTTGGCAACCATGTCGTAAAGGGCCCCCGAATAGGTGGGCAGGCCGCGGCGCACGGGTTTCAGGAAAATATCCTCGGCGAGTTCCACCATGCCCGGCATGACGGCCGATCCACCGGTCAACACGATGCCGGAGGACAGCAATTCCTCATACCCGCTCTCACGAATGACCTGATGCACCAGGGAAAAGATTTCCTCGACGCGCGGCTCGATGACGCCGGCCAGCGCCTGCTTGGACAGCATCCTGGGGCTGCGGTCGCCCAGGCCGGGCACTTCCACCTGGTCGGAAGGGTCGGCCAGCAGTTGCTTGGCGACGCCATATTCGACCTTGATTTCCTCGGCGTCCTTGGTCGGCGTGCGCAGCGCCATCGCGATATCGCTGGTGATCAAGTCGCCCGCGATGGGGATGACGGCGGTATGGCGGATCGAGCCGCCGGTGAATATCGCCACATCGGTCGTGCCGGCGCCAATATCGACCAGCGCAACCCCCAGGTCGCGTTCGTCGGCGGTCAGGGCGGCATGGCTGGAGGCGCTCGGGTTCAAAACCAGCTGATCCACTTCCAAACCGCAGCGCCGCACACATTTGACGATGTTTTCGGCCGCACTCTGCGCGCCGGTCACGATATGGACCTTGACCTCCAGCCGGCCACCGCTCATGCCGACGGGCTCCTTCACCTCATGGCCGTCGATGACAAATTCCTGCGGCTCGACCAGCAGCAGGCGCTGGTCGTTGGGAATATTGATGGCCTTGGCGGTTTCGACGACGCGGGTCACATCAACCGGCGTGACCTCCTTGTCGCGCACGATGACCATGCCGGTGGAGTTCTGGCCGCGGATATGGCTGCCCGTAATCCCCGTGTAAACCCTAGATATTTTGCAGTCAGCCATCATTTCAGCCTCTTTCAAGGCCTGCTGGATGGACTGGACGGTGGCGTCGATATTGACGACGACGCCGCGCTTCAAGCCATGTGACGGCGCCACCCCGAGGCCGGCAATGCGCAAATCCCCCCCCGGCAAAACTTCGGCCACGACGGCCATGATCTTGGCGGTCCCAATATCCAGCCCGACGACCAAATCCTTGTATTCCTTGGCCATGTCCGTCCTCAACGTTTTCTATTTACGGGTTTACCCGGGGTGCTCGTCGTCACGCCGCGCAGCTTGACCGCGTAGCCGTCGGCGTGGCGCAGGTCGGCGGACAGCAGTGGGCTGCGGTAGGTCGCCGTGACCTGCGTGATGGATTGGGCGAAGCGGCCGAAGCGCTCGACCACGTCGGTCTCGCTGCCGCGGCCCAGTTCGACAACGGCACCGCTGCCGAGCGTCGCGCGCCAGGAGCCGCGGCCCGACAGGTCCAGGCGGTCGATGCCCTCGCCGAGTTTTTCAGCGGCCGGCGACAGGGCCCGCCACATCTGCAGCATCGCGCCGGCCGTCTGCGCCGGGCCGGCGAGCACAGGCAGGGTCTCGTCCTCGACGTCGCCGAGATTGGCCTGGAAGACTTCGCCGAAGCTGTTGACCAGGGCCCGTTCGGCCGCGGCCTCGGTCGCAGAGTCAGCACCATCGGTGCGCGCCTCCCAATAGGCGGCGGCCCGGTGTTCCTCGAGATTGACCCGCAGCCGCATCGGCCAGACGCGCGTCAGCTGCGCGCGCCGCACCCAGGGCACAGCCTCGAAAGCGGCGCGGCCGTCCTTCAGGCTCATGCTGAGAAAGGAGCCGTGCAGGCGCGGCAGGGCATTGGCGCGCAGCGAGGCCACGCTGTTGCGGCTGACATCGCCCTCCACCTGGATGGCACGCAGGTTGAACGCCGGCAGGCGCACGACCCAGCGCAGCACACCCCAAGCGGCGGTTGCCACCAGCGCAGCCACGAGCAGCGCCGACACCGCATTCATCAGGCGGATATCGGACGGCAGCGCGGCGGTGGCGGCGGCGGCGGAGTTCACGTGATCAGGCGATCCAGCCTGGCCTGGGCAAGCAGCCACAGGCACAGATGCGGGTAGTCGACGCCCACGGCCTGCGCGGCCTTGGGCACCAGGGAGTGCGACGTCATTCCGGGGCTGGTGTTCATCTCCAGCAGGAAGGGCTTCATGTCGGACTTGCGCAGCATCAGGTCGGCGCGACCCCAGCCGCGGCAGCCGAGCAGGCGATAGGCATGCAGCACGAGGCGACCGATCTCGGCCTCCAGCGCGGCGGGCAGCGAGCCGAACAGATACTGCGTCGTGTCGGTCTCGTACTTGTTCGCGAAGTCGTAATTGCCGGCCTCGGCGCGGATCTCGATGACGGGTAGCGCGACGGCGCCCTCGCCTTCACCCAGCACGGCGCAGGTCAGCTCGGGCCCTTCGATGCACTGCTCGAACAGCAGCTCATCGTCAAAGCCCAGGGCCAACTCGACAGCGCCCTGCATGTCGGAGTAGCCGGCGGCCTTGGTGATGCCGATGCTCGAACCCTCGTGCGGCGGCTTCACGACGACGGGCAGGCCGAGCGTGTCGGGAATCGTGCGGATGCGCTCGCGAGTCAGGTCGGCGCGGGACAGCGCCAGGTATTGCGGCGTCGGCAGGCCCTCATTGGCCCACAGCCGCTTGGTCATGGTTTTGTCCATCGCGACGCCGGAGGCCGTCACGCCGGAGCCGGTGTAGGGAACGCCCAGCCATTCGAGAGCGCCTTGGATGGTGCCGTCCTCGCCGCCGCGACCGTGCAACGCGATGAAGGCACGATCAAAGCCCTCGTCCTTCAGGGCTTGCAACGGACGTTTGGCGGGATCGAAGGCGTGCGCATCGACGCCGATGGATTGCAGCGCGGCCAGCACGCCGTTGCCGCTCATCAGCGACACCGGCCGCTCGGCGCTGTGGCCACCGAAGAGCACGGCAACCTTGCCAAGACCCTTGGCATCGATGTTCAGATCGACAGGCGACTTCATGCTGCGCCTCCTTGGAAATGCGCCGCGACGCGGCCCGGCAGGCTGCTCATCGAGCCTGCTCCCATGCCGATGACGACATCGCCATCGCGGGTCAACGTGGCCAGCGCCGCCGGCATGTCGGCCACGCCGGCCACGAAATTCGACGTGCCCACGGCCTGAGCGAGCGCCTTACCGGTCGCACCTTCGATGCGCGCCTCGCCGGCCGAATAGACCTCGGTCAGCAGTACGACGTCTGCGCCGCCCATCACTCGCACAAAGTCGGCAAAACAGTCCCGCGTGCGCGTGTAGCGGTGCGGCTGGAAGGCCAGCACCAGGCGGCGGCCCGGGTAGGCGCCGCGTGCGGCGGCCAGCACGGCGGCCATCTCGACCGGGTGGTGGCCGTAGTCGTCGACCAGTTCGAAGCGGCCGCCATCGCCCGCCGGCCATTCGCCATGCTTCTCGAAGCGGCGGCCGACGCCGGAGAAATTCTTCAGTGCCCGCTGGATGGCCTCGTCCGGGCAGTCCAGTTCCATCGCGATGGCGATGGCCGCGAGCGCATTGCGCACGTTGTGCTCGCCGGCCAGATTGAGCAGCACGTCCAGGTCGGCCGCGCCCTCGCGCTGGCAGCTGAAGCGCATCTGCGCGCCGGCCAGCGCCTGCACATCGACCGCGCGCACGCCGACACCCGCGGACAAGCCGTAGCTGACGACCGGCCGCTCGATGCGGCCGAGGATGGCCCGCACGCCCGGGTCGTCGGCGCACACCACCGCCGCGCCGTAGAAGGGCATGCGGTGCAGGAATTCGATGAAGGCATCGTGAAGCCGCTCGACCGAATGACCATAGGTGTCCATGTGGTCCTCGTCGATGTTGGTGACGACGGACAGCACCGGGCTGAGCTTCAGGAAGGAGGCATCGCTCTCGTCGGCCTCGACGACGATGAACTCGCCCTTGCCGAGGCGCGAGTTGGCGCCGGCGGCGTTGAGCTTGCCGCCGATGACAAAGGTCGGGTCCAGGCCCGCCTCGACGAGGATGGCGGTGACCAGGGAGGTCGTCGTCGTCTTGCCATGCGTGCCGGCGATGGCGATGCCGCGGCGCAGCCGCATCAGCTCGGCCAGCATGACAGCGCGCGGCACCACCGGCACCTGACGGCCGCGAGCGGCCTGCACTTCGGGGTTATCGGCGGCGACGGCGGTGCTGGTAACCAGGGCCTGCGCGTCGCCGATGTTGGGCGCCGCATGGCCAATCTCGACACGCAGGCCCAGGGTACGCAGGCGCTCGGTCGTCGCGCTCTCGACGGCATCCGAGCCGCTGACCGTGAAGCCGAGGTTGTGCAGGATCTCGGCGATGCCGCTCATGCCGGCGCCGCCAATGCCGACGAAATGCAGTCGTTGAACCGCGTGCTTCACTTCAGCATTCCTTCGATTTCATCGGCCACACGGGCCGCCGCACGCGGCCGGGCCAGCGAGCGAGCCTTCTCGCCCATGGCGAGCAGGGCACCTCGGTCCAGGCCGCTCAACAATTCATGCAGCTTGGCCGGCGTCAATTCGCCCTGCGGCAGGTGGATGGCCGCGCCGTGCTGGGCCATGAAAACGGCGTTGTCGCGCTGGTGCGATGTCGTGCTGACGACCAGCGGCACCAGCACCGCGGCACAGCCTGCCGCGCAGAGTTCGCTGACGGTGATGGCGCCGGCCCGGCAGACGACGACGTCGGCCCAGGCCAGGGCCGCGGCCATGTCGTCGATGAAGGGGCGCACTTCGGCCGACAAGCCTGCATCGGCATAGGCCTGCCAGACAGCGCCGAGATGGTCCTGGCCCGACTGGTGCAGCACGAGCGGCCGCTGCTCCTGCGGCCACAGCGCCAGCGCCTGCGGCACCGCCTGGTTCAGCGCGCGTGCGCCCAGCGAGCCGCCCAGCACCAGCATGTGCAAGGGGCCGGCGCGCTCGGCCATGCGCTCGGCCGGCAGTGGCAGTTCTTCGATCTCGGCACGCACGGGATTGCCGCTGACGACAGCGCCCGACGTCGAAGCCGCCGCCGCACCGTCGAAGCCGAATGCAATCCGGCGCGCAAAGGGTTTCAACGCGAGGTTGCTTTTCAGCATCGCCGCATCGGCATTGACCAGCATCAGCGGCCGGCCAGTGAAGGCGGCGGTGAGGCCGCCCGGCAGGCAGACATAGCCGCCCATGCCGAGCACGGCCGTCGCATGGCGCTGCGCATAGACGCGACGCGCCTGGCCCAGCGACTTGAAGAACCCGACGATGCCGCGCAGCGCATGCTTCAGCCCCTTGCCGCGCAGGCCGGCAAACGGCAGCGCATCCAGCTCGATGCCACGTGCCGGCACCAGGCGGTTCTCCATGCCGGTCGGCGTGCCGATCCACGACACGGTCCAGCCGCGGCGCTGCATTTCCTCGGCGACCGCCAGGCCGGGAATGATGTGGCCACCGGTGCCGGCGGCCATGACGACCAGGTGCCGCGTCATGACCTGCCTCCGCGCATCATCTGCCGGTTTTCCAAGTCGATCCGCAGAACAACGGCCAGCGCCACACAGTTCATCAAGATCGCCGACCCGCCAAAGCTCATCAGCGGCAGCGTCAGCCCCTTGGTCGGCAGTGCGCCCAGATTCACGCCCATGTTGATGAAAGCCTGGCCGCCCATCCAGATGCCAATGCCCTGGGCGTAGAGACCCGCGAACACGCGGTCCAGTGCGATGGCCTGGCGGCCGATGAGGAAGCAGCGGCGGGTCAGCCAGAAGAACGCAAGGATCACCACGGCCACTCCAGCAAAACCAAGTTCCTCGCCGATGACGGCGAGCAGGAAGTCGGTATGCGCCTCGGGCAGGTAGTGCAGCTTCTCGACGCTGCCGCCCAGGCCCTGGCCCAGCCACTCGCCGCGGCCGAAGGCGATCAGGCTGTGCGTCAGCTGGTAGGCCTTGCCTTGGGCGTACTTCTCGTCCCAGGGGTTCAGGTAGGCAAAGATGCGCTCGCGGCGGAACTCGCTGAAGCTGATCATCAACACGAACGCTCCCACCAGCACCAGCGTGATGAGCAGGAACATGCGGCCGTTGACGCCGCCCAGGAACAGGATGCCCATCGCGATGGCCGCGATGACCATGAAGGCACCCATGTCGGGTTCAGCCAGCAGCAGCAGGCCGATGAAGGCCAGCGAGATCGCGATCGGCGTGACGGCCTGGAAGAAGTTCTCCCGGGCGTCCATCTTGCGCATCATGTAATTGGCCGCGTACAGCGCGATGCCGAACTTGGCCAGCTCGCTGGGCTGGAAGTTCATGACGCCCAGCGGAATCCAGCGCCGCGCGCCGTAGACGACCTTGCCTATGCCAGGGATCAGCACCGCGACCAGCAGCACCAGGGCGGCGACGAAAACCCAGGGCGCCCAGCGCTCCCAGATCGCGACGGGGATCTGCACGGTGACGAGCCCTGCGACCAGCGCGAAGCCGATGGCGATCATGTGGCGCGTCAGGAAGTGCGTCGGCAGGTATTTGGCGAAGCGCGGGTTGTCGGGCAGCGCGATGGAGGCCGAATAGACCATCAAGAGGCCAAAGGCCATCAGCGCGAGCACCACCCACACCATGGTGATGTCGAAGCCCTGCAACTGCGTCGGTCGGCCAGCCGAGGTGGACACCCAGTCGCGCACCGGCACGCTGGCGTCCTCGGTGTCGCCCTTCTTCCAGAGCGACTGCAGCCTGGCGGTGAAGCCGTTCAAGACCGCAGTCATTGATGCACCCTTCGCGCTGCGCGCTGTCCCGCCGAGCGGGAGCGAGCTTGCTTGGGACGGCCCGGCGCGGCGCTCATAGCGCCACCCCGCGTTCGTCAGCGAGACCCTGCACCGTGGCGACGAAGACCTCGGCGCGGTGGGCGTAGTTGCGGAACATGTCCAGACTGGCGCAGGCGGGGGACAGCAGCACGCTGTCGCCGCTCTGGGCCTGCTGCAGGCACCAGGTCGTGGCGGCCTCCAGCGTCGCGTGGTGCTGCATGGCAATGCCGGTGTTGGCCAGCGCTGCTTCAATCTGCGGCGCATCGCGACCGATCAGCGCCACGGCGCGGGCATGGCGGGCAACACCATCGGCCAGTGGCGCGAAGTCCTGGCCCTTGCCATCGCCGCCGAGGATGAGGACCAGCTTGGCCGGCGCGCGGTCGGCACCCAGGCCGGAGATCGCGGCGACGGTAGCGCCGACATTCGTGCCCTTGCTGTCGTCAAAGAACTCGACGCCTTCGATGCTGCCCACGGGTTCGACGCGATGCGGCTCGCCGCGATATTCGCGCAGGCCATGCAGCATGGGCGCCAGCTCGCAGCCGGCGGCGCAAGCCAGCGCGAGTGCAGCCAGCGCGTTCGCGGCGTTGTGGCGGCCCCGCACGCGCAGCGCGTCGGCCGGCATCAGGCGCTGGATGATGAGGGGCTCTGCCTCATCGCTCTTCTTGCGCTTGATGGTCGGATCCAGCTCAAGGGCGCGTACCAGCCAGGTCAGGCCGCCTTCATCGATAAGGCCGAAGTCGCCTGCGACCTTGGGCGGGTTCAGACCGAAACGCACGACATGGCGCGACACGGTGCGGCCGGCCTTGCCACGGCTGCCCTTGACGAACACCGGCGCCGGCACCAGTCCTTCGACCTCAGCATCGTCACGGTTGGCGACGATGACGGACTCGCGACCGAAGATGCGCGCCTTGGCACGACCATAGGCAGCCATGTCGCCATGCCAGTCGAGGTGGTCCTGGGTCAGGTTCAGCACCGCACCGGCCGTGGGTTCGAAGCCGTTGACGCCGTCAAGCTGGAAGCTGGACAGCTCCAGCACCCAGACCTCGGGCAGGGTCTCGAAGACCGGGCCACGCGGTGGCGGTGGGTCAATGGGCAGGGGCGTTTCCTCGTCGGGCAGCACCGCCGCTTCTTCCTCAGCAGCCTCCTCAACGGGAGCGTCTTCGATCTCCTCGGCCACGACTTCGGCCGGCGTTTCGACCGGTGCCGGATCGGGCTCCTTGGCCAGCGCCTCGGTCAGCGTGTCCAGCAAGGTCGGGCCGATATTGCCGGCGACGGCCACGCGCTTGCCGGCACGCTCGACGAGCAGGCCGGTCATGCAGGTCGTGGTCGTCTTGCCATTGGTCCCGGTGATGGCGAGCACGGCGGGTGCGTAGCCGTGCTGGGCCTTCAGCGCGGCCAGTGAATCAGCGAACAGATCCAGCTCGCCCCGCACTGCGGGGCCGTGGGCGTAAACAGCCGCCAGGCGCGCATCCAGCGGCGACAGGCCTGGGCTCTTCAACACCGAGTTGAAGCCCGCCACCATCTCCGCCGTCAGCTCGCCGGTGATGAACTGCGCCGACTCGCCCAGTGCTGCGCGCTGCGGCGGCTGCTCTCGAGAGTCCCACACGGTCACCTTCGCGCCGAAGCCCGCGCACCAGCGCGCCATCGCCAGGCCGGAGTCACCCAGGCCCAGCACGAGCACGCGCTGATCGAGTAGTTGCGGCAGGTCCAGCTTCATGCGGTCACCGCAGCTTGAGGCTGGCCAGGCCGACGAGGCACAGCAGCATCGTGATGATCCAGAAGCGGATGACGACTTGCGTCTCGTTCCAGCCGCTCTTCTCGAAGTGGTGGTGCAGCGGCGCCATCTTGAAGATGCGCCGGCCCTCGCCGAACTTCTTTTTCGTGAACTTGAACCAGCTGACCTGCAGCATCACGCTCAACACTTCGGCCACGAAAATGCCACCCATGATGCCGAGCAGGATTTCCTGGCGCGTGATGACAGCCAGCGTCCCGAGACCGCCGCCCAGCGCCAGCGCGCCGACGTCACCCATGAACACCTGCGCGGGATGGGCGTTGAACCACAGGAAGGCCAGGCCTGCGCCAGCCATCGCGGCGCAGAAGATCAGCAGCTCGCCGGCGCCCGGGATGTAGGGCAGCAGCAGGTATTTGGAGAACACCGACGAGCCGGTCAGGTAGGCGAACAGGCCCAGGGCGGAGCCGACCATGACGACCGGCATGATGGCCAGGCCGTCCAGGCCGTCGGTGAAGTTGACCGCGTTGCTGGTGCCAACGATGACGAAATAGGCCAGCGCGACGAAGCCCCACACGCCCAGCGGCATGCTGATGGTCTTGAAGAAGGGGATCAGCAGGTCGGCCTTGGGCGGCAGCTCGGTCGAGAAGCCGCTGGACACCCAGCGAAAGAACAGCTGCACGACGCCGAGGAATGACGTCTCCGACACGCTGAACGCGAGATAGAGGGCGGCGAACAAGCCGATCAGCGACTGCCAGAAGAACTTCTCGCGGCTACGCATCCCTTCCGGATTCTTGTCAACGACCTTGCGCCAGTCGTCCACCCAGCCCACGGCGCCGAAACCCATGGTGACCAGCATGACGACCCAGACGAAACGATTGCTCCAGTCGAACCACAGCAGCGTCGACACGCCAATGCCGATGAGGACCAGCACGCCGCCCATGGTCGGCGTGCCGGTCTTGGCCAGGTGGGTCTGCACGCCATAGGCACGCACGGGCTGGCCGATCTTCATTTCGGTCAGGCGGCGGATGACCCAGGGCCCGAAGGCCAGGCCGATCAGCAGTGCGGTCATCGCGGCCATCACGGCGCGGAAGGTGATGTACTGGAAAAGGCGCAGAAAGCCCAGGTCGGGGTAGAGGCCCTGCAGCCACTGGGCGAGGCTAAGCAGCATGGGAGCCTCCGGATGAAGTCGCCGACGGGCCGCCCCTAGGCGACTTGCCCCCCTCGGGGGGCGGTCCGGGCTCTGCCCGGACCTGGGGGCTCACTTGAAGTGCAGCGACCACTTGTTCCATCTTCATGAAGCGCGAGCCCTTGACCAGGGTCTGGGCCACGCTGGGTTGTTCTGTGAGGGCTGCAACGAGCGCGGCCGTGTTGTCGAAGGCACGGGCGCCCGGGCCATAAGCCGCTGCGGCGTCACGGGCAGCGCCGCCGGCCGTCCAGAAATGGGCGATTCCGCGCTCGGCCGCATAGGCGCCCACCTCGCGGTGGAAGGCCGGGCCGTCGTTGCCCACCTCGCCCATGTCGCCGAGGATCAGCCAGCCCTCGCCCGGCATGCCAGCCAGCACGTCGATGGCAGCGCGCACGCTGTCGGGGTTGGCGTTGTAGCTGTCGTCGATCAGCGTGCGACCGCGTGCGTCGAGCTTGAGCTCCGAGCGGCCCTTGACGGCACGGAAGGCTTCCAGGCCTTGAGCAATGGCGGCCAGCGATGCACCGGCGGCCAGCGCACAGGCCGCGGCGGCCAGTGCATTGCGCACGTTGTGCTCGCCGGCCATGTGCAGCGCGACCGGCGCTGTGCCCGCGGGCGTGTGCAGCTCCAGCGCCCAGTGCGTGCCGATCCAGACTGCGTCGCCCGTCACGTCGGCCTCGCCGCGCAGCGCAAAACTCAGGTGCGGGCGCTGGGCCGCAAGCTCCAGCCAGATCGGCGCGCAGGCGTCTTCGGCCGGGAAGACGGCGCAACCGCTGGCGCTGAGCGCCTCGATGACGGCGCCGTTCTCGCGCGCCACGGCCTCGACGGTCGCCATGAACTCCTGGTGCTCGCGCTGGGCGTTGTTGACCAGGGCCACGGTGGGCTGCGTCATTGCCGCCAGCGGCGCGATCTCGCCGGGGTGGTTCATGCCCAGCTCGATGACGGCGGCGCGGTGGCTGGCTTCGTCGTCGTGGCGCAGACGCAAGAGCGTCAGCGGCACGCCGATGTCGTTGTTGTAGTTGCCTTCGGTAGCCAGGGCTGCATCGCCGACCCAGGCGCGCAGGATGCTGGCGATCATCTGCGTCGTCGTCGTCTTGCCGTTGCTGCCCGTGACGGCAATGACGGGCAGTTGCTGCTGGCGGCGCCAGGCGGCGGCGAGTTGGCCGAGGGCCGCTTTCGCATCGGCGACAAGCAGGCCCGGCAGGCCCGCTTCGGCCAGACCGCGTTCAGCCAGCGCGGCGACGGCGCCCGAGGCCTTGGCTTCGCTGAGGAAGTCGTTGGCATCGAAGCGTTCGCCGCGCAACGCGACGAAGAGGTCGCCCGCCCGCAGCGTGCGCGTGTCGCTGTGCACGCGGGCGAGGCCCGTCGCGCCGTCGCCGACCAGCGTCGATCCCGGCAGCAGCGCCTGCGCTTCAGCCAGCGTCAAAAACAGGTTCACAGACCTGCCCTTTCCAGCAACGCCGCGCGCGCTTCGCCAACATCCGAGAAGGGCCGGCGCACGCCATTCACTTCCTGATAGTCCTCATGACCCTTGCCTGCAATGAGCACGATGTCGCGCGAGCTGGCGTTCATCACCGCGGCCCGGATCGCTTCCTCACGGGCCTCGACGACGATGGCTTCGGGCGCAGCGACGGCGATGTCGGCCATGATCTGTGCCGGCGCTTCGGTGCGTGGGTTGTCGGTGGTGATGACGACGCGACCCGACAACCGGGCGGCGATGGCACCCATCTGCGGCCGCTTGCCGCGGTCGCGGTCACCACCACAGCCAAACACGCAGACCAGCTCGCCGCCACGCGCCTGGGCCAGGCCCTGCAGGGCGGACAGCGCCTTGTCCAGAGCATCCGGTGTGTGCGCGTAGTCGACAACCACCTGGGGCAGCTCCCGGCCATTGCCGACACGTTGCATGCGGCCCGGCACCGGCGTCACGCGGCCCAGCACGCGCGCCACGTCGGCCAGGGCAGCACCTTGGGCGCGCAGAGCGCCTGCCACGCCGAGCAGGTTGGCCGCGTTGTAGTCGCCGATCAGGCTGGTCTGCACCGGCAGGGCTTCCTCGCCCTCATGCAGCGTGAAGGCCAGGCCCTCGCCGGTGTAGTGCAGGCCACGGGCCGACAGGCGCGCGTCGCTGCGTGCGACGCCGGTGGTCCAGACATCGAGGGCGACCAACTCGGCGGCGAGGGCCTCGCCTTGCGGATCGTCAAGATTGATGACCGCGGCGCGCAGGCCGGGGAAGGCGAACAACGCACGCTTGGCCGCCCAGTAGGCATCCATCGTGCGGTGGTAATCGAGGTGGTCCTGTGTGAAGTTGGTGAACACCGCCACGCGCACGGCGCTGCCTGCCAGCCGCCCCTCCACGATGCCGATGCTGCTCGCCTCGATGGCGCAGGCCGAGAAGGCCTCGTCGCGCATACGAGCGAAGGCCGCCTGCAGCAGCACGGGGTCTGGCGTGGTCAGGCCGTTGTAGTCCAGCTTGGGCGGCTCGCCGATGCCCAGCGTGCCGACGACCCCGCAGCGCTTGCCCAACTGCGCCGAGGCCTGGGCGATCCACCAGGCCGACGAGGTCTTGCCATTGGTGCCGGTGACGGCGATGACGTCCAGCGTGTCGGTGGGCTTGCCGAAAAAGGTCGCGGCGATCTCGCCGGTGCGGGCCTTCAGTCCAGGCAGCGAGGCCACACGCGCATCGACAAAGCCGAAGCGCTCGACATCGGCCTCTTCAACCAGGCAGGTGGAGGCGCCGGCTTCCAGCGCCGCCGCGACAAACTCGCGCCCGTCGCGTGCATAGCCGGGCCAGGCGATGAAGGCATCGCCGGGGCGGACCTGGCGGCTGTCGGTGCGTAGTGTGCCGGTGCACCATTCGGACAGCCAGCGAGCGGCGGCATCGGGGGACTTGAGGCGTGTCAGCATCAAAAGCTCTCTTCGACCGCGACGGCCTTCTGGTTGGCCACGATCTGGCTCTTCACGTCCAGGTCGGGCGGTACGCCGAGCAAACGAAGCGTCTGGGCGGTGACTTGGCTGAACACCGGGCCGGCGACCTTGCCGCCGTAGTAAACGCCCGCGGTCGGCTCGTCGACCATGACGGCGACGACGATGCGCGGCTTGCTGATGGGGGCGATGCCAACGAACCAGGAGCGGTATTTGTGGCTGGCGTAGCCGCGGCCTTCCTGCTTGTGCGCCGTGCCGCTCTTGCCACCGATGCTGTAGCCCGGCACCTGCGCCTCGGGCGCCGTGCCGCCCGGGCCAGCGGCGGCCTGCAGCATCAGGCGCAGGTCCTGCGTGACCTTGGGTGAGAACACGCGGATGCCGGCGATCGGATGGTCGTGCGGCTGGCGCAGCATGCTGACCGGGACGATCTCGCCGTCGCGCGCGAAAACCGTGTAGGCCCGCGCCAGCTGGAACAGCGACGCCGACAGGCCGTAGCCATAGCTCATCGTCGCCTGCTCGATGGGCCGCCAGGTCTTGTAGGGACGCAGCTTGCCGGTCACCGCGCCGGGGAAGCTGATCTGCGGCCGCTGGCCCAGGCCGATGGCCGTGAACATCTCGTGCATCTCCCGCGGCTGCATCTGCATCGCGAGCTTGGTGGCGCCGATGTTGCTGGAGAACTTGATGACCTCGCGCACCGGGATCACGCCATGCGGCTTGGTGTCGCTGATGACGGCGCCCTGGAAGGCGTATTTGCCGTTGCCGGTGTCGACGAGACTGTCGGGCGTCGTGCGGCCGGTCTCCATCGACAGGCCGGCGATGAAAGGCTTCATCGTCGAGCCGGGCTCGAAGACGTCGGTCAGTGCGCGGTTGCGCAGCTGCTCGCCGGACAGGTTCTGGCGGTTGCCCGGGTCATAGCTCGGGAAGTTGGCCAGGGCCAGCACCTCGCCGGTCTGCGCATCCAGCACGACGACGGAGCCGGCCTTGGCCTTGTTCTCCGCCACCGCGTCGCGGATGCGCTGGTAGGCGAAGAACTGCACCTTGGAGTCGACAGACAGGTCGATGTCGTGGCCGTTGGCGGCGGGCACGACGTCGCCGATGTCCTCGACGACACGGCCCAGGCGGTCGCGCACCACCGAGCGCGAGCCGTCGCGACCCTGCAGCTCCTTCTGGAAGGCCAGCTCGATGCCTTCCTGGCCGCGGTCCTCGGCGCCGGTGAAGCCGACGACGTGCGCCGCGGCCTCGCCCTCGGGGTATTTGCGGCGGTATTCGCGGTCCTGGAACACACCCTTCAGACCGATGGCCTTCACGCGTGCGGCGGTCTCGTCGTCGGCCAGGCGCTTGAGCCAGACGAAGCGGGTCTCGGGGTTGAGCTTGGCCTCCAGCTCCTTGTTCGACAGGCCCAGGGCCTTGGCCAGCGCGCGGCGCTTGTCGGCGTCGGCATCGACCTCCTTGGGGATGGCCCAGATCGACGGCACGGCCACGCTCGCGGCCAGCACCTGGCCGGTGCGGTCGTTGATGCGGCCGCGGCTGGCCGGCAGCTCCAGCGTGTGGGCGTAACGGGCCTCGCCCTGCTTCTGGAAAAAGTCGGTGTTCAGCACCTGCACCCAGATGGCTCGCGTGAGCAGGCCCAGGAAGGCCAGGCCGACGAGAGCGACCAGGAAGCGCGAGCGCCAGGGCGGCGTCTTGGACGCCAGCAGCGGACTGGTGGAATAGCTGACGCCACGACCCGAGCCGAGGGCGCGTGCGCCGGACTTGTTGGCCTTGCTCACTGGGCGACTCCCGACGCCACCACGGCCGGGCTGATGACGCGCATGCCCAGGCGCTCCCGAGCCACCTGTTCGACGCGCAAGTTGGTCGCCTGCGCATGGCGCTCGGCGGCCAGGCGCTCGGCGTCGGCAGCCAGGCGCTGACCCTCGGCCTTGGCCTTGTCGCGCTCGGCGAACAGGCGGCGCGACTCGTAGGCGCTGTGCACGAGGACGACGCCACTGGCCAGCACGGCCAGGATGAGAATGAAATTGACTTTCGCCACGTCAGCGCCTGGAGGTGACGGGCGGCAGCGGCGCGTCGGTGCGCTCCGCCACACGCAACACGGCGGAGCGTGAGCGCGGATTGGCAGCCACCTCGGCATCACTGGGCTTGATGCGGCCCAGCGCATTCAGGATCAGCGGCGCGGCTTCGGCGAAAGGCGCGCGGCGGTCGAACACGGCCTTGCTGCGCTCGGCGATGAAGGTCTTGACGCGCCGGTCTTCCAGCGAATGGAAACTGATGACGGAGAGTCGGCCGCCGGCGCGAAGCAGGCGCAAAGCGGCGTTCAGGCCCTGCTCAAGCTCCTCAAGCTCGCCATTGACATGAATCCGAAGGGCTTGAAAGGTGCGGGTCGCCGGGTCTTGGCCGGGCTCGCGGGTCTTGACCGTGCGAGCCACGAGTTCGCGCAGCTCGTCGGTGCGCGTGAGCGGCGTGCCGGCTTCCCGGCAAGCAACAACCGCCTTTGCAATCTGTGAAGCAAACCGTTCTTCGCCATAGTCTCGAATCACTCGTGCAATGTCGCGCTCGTCGCCACGGGCCAGGAAGTCCGCCGCGCTCTGGCCGCGCGTCGTGTCCATGCGCATGTCCAGCGGGCCGTTGAAGCGAAAGCTGAAGCCGCGCTCCGGGTTGTCGATCTGAGGGCTGGACACACCCAGGTCCAGCAGCACACCATCCACCTGATGAACACCCAGAGCAGCCAGTTGTTCGGCCATGTCGGCAAAGGCGCTGTGGACGATGGAGAAGCGCGGGTCGGTGATGGCCGCCGCGGCGGCAATCGCCTCGGGGTCGCGGTCGATGGCGATGAGGCGGCCCTCGGGCGCCAGCTTGCTCAGCAGCAGGCGCGAATGGCCGCCGCGGCCAAAGGTGCCGTCCACGTAGACGCCGTCGGGCCGCGCGAGCACGCCGTCGACCGCCTCATTCAGCAGCACGGTGGTGTGGCTGAACTGGGCGCTCTCGTTCATTTCGGCGCCCATCAGAAGCTGAAGTCCTTGAGCGCGTCGGGCAGCGGACCGGCCATCACCTCGGCCTCGTGGGCGGCATGGGCTTCGGCATCCCAGAGCTCGAAGTGGCTGCCCATGCCCAGCAGCATCACGTCGTTCTTCAGCCCGGCGCTCTTGCGCAGCTCGGGCGAGACCAGCACGCGCGACGCCGAATCGATGTCGACGTCCATCGCGTTACCGAGGAAAACACGCTTCCAGCCCGAAGCCGACATCGGCAGGGCGGCGACCTTGTCGCGGAACAGCTCCCAGGTCGGGCGCGGAAACAGCATCAGGCAGCCATCGGGGTGCTTGGTGACGGTCAGGCGCCCCTGGCAGATCAGCTGCAGCACCTCCCGGTGTCGGCTGGGCACACTCAGGCGGCCCTTGGCATCTAAGGCCAAGTTGGAGGCACCCTGAAAGACGATTTCCGACACTTTTCACCACGAAACGACACTTCCTCCCACTTTAAGGGCCAGACCCCACCCGGTCAAGGTTCGGCACAAGTTTTTTCAATGAAATCAAGCACTTAGCAAGCGCTGTTAATTTATACAGCGCCAGTAAAAAATCTTGTTAATAAATAAGGACTTGCCTGGATATTGAGAAGTGCTGCTTGAAGTGATGGGCGTTTGCGATGTGGCGTTTGCCCCAAGGTTGAATCGCCCGCCCCAGGGCCACCGTCGCAAGCCATGTCTGACAGGGTTTTGCCGCACAAATCACGGCAAGCCTCGCCGGCTGGCCGCTCAGAATGCACTCGCCCCGGGTGATTTCTGCTGAAATTTCATGCTGTTTCAGCCCCTTCAGCCAAGAACTCAAACCGGGGGCTCCTACCAAATATCAAAACCGAGGCAGCCCCCAATGAATTTCTTGTCCCATATGCGCATCGGACAGCGCCTCGCGGCGGGCTTTGCCGTCGTGATCGCCTGCCTGATAACCATGGCCGGCCTGGGCTATTTCGGCATTCAGACCCTGAACGGCGAGATCAGCCAGTTACTGAGCACCGACTACAAGGCCGTGGCCCTGGCCAACAAGGCCAAGGGCGAATTGGGCGACGCCGTGCGCGGCATGATGACGACGCTCATCATGAGCGGCGAAGAACAGATCAAGAAGGAGCTGGACACGGTTGCCGCCCAGATGGCCGCGCATGAAAAGACCATGGCCGAGCTGGAGCCACTGCTGACCGACGAGGCCAGCCAGGAGCAGCTCAAGGCGGTCAAGGAAGCCCGCGCCAAGTTCCTGCCGGCCCAGGCGTCGTTCGTGAAGACAGTGGCGTCCGGCGATACCGAAGGGGCGCCGCTGAAGTTCCAGTTCTCGGTGCGCGCGGCCCAGATCAAGTACATGACCGCGCTGGAGAAGCTGGTCGAGGCTCGCAACGCCGGCATGGATGCGGCCGGCGAGAAGTCCAACCGCGTGGCCAACAAGACAGCCCTGCTGCTGCTCGGCCTGGCCGTGGCCGCCATCGCCGCCAGCGTGCTGACCGGTGTGTTGATCACGCGTGGCATCGTCAACCCGCTGCGCGGCGCGGTCGCTGTGGCACGCAAGGTGGCGTCGGGCAACCTGACCAGCGAGATCGAGGTGCGCAGCCGCGACGAGACCGGCGAGCTGCTGCAGGCCCTGCATGACATGAACGAGAGCCTCAAGGGCATCGTCGGCCGCGTGCGCGAGGGCACCGAGTCCATCGCCTCGGCGTCCAGCGAGATCGCCAGCGGCAATATGGACCTGTCGGTGCGCACCGAGGCCCAGGCCGCATCGCTGGAGCAGACACTGTCGGCCATGAAGACGCTGACCGACGCGGTGCAGCAGAACGCGCAGAACGCCCAACAGGCCAATCAGTTGGCCAAGGCCGCCTCGCAGGTCGCCGGCGAAGGCGGCGCCGTGGTGGCCAAGGTCGTGACGACCATGGGCAGCATCGACGCATCAAGCAAGAAGATCGTCGACATCATCAGCGTCATCGACGGCATCGCCTTTCAGACCAACATCCTGGCCCTGAACGCCGCCGTGGAGGCCGCGCGGGCCGGCGAGCAGGGCCGCGGTTTTGCCGTCGTGGCTGGCGAGGTGCGGTCTCTCGCTGGCCGCAGTGCCGACGCGGCCAAGGAGATCAAGCGCCTCATCAGCGATTCGGTCGAGAAGGTGGCCCAGGGCAGCCAGCTCGTCGCCCAGGCGGGCAACACCATGCAGGGCGTGGTGGCGAGCGTGCAACGCATGACCGACATCATGGGCGAGATCACCCATGCCAGCGCCGAGCAGAGTTCCGGCATCGAGCGCGTCACGCATACCATCCATGACATGGACAAGAGCACGCAGCAGAACGCCGCACTGGTGGAAGAAGCCGCCGCTGCTGCCGACTCGCTGCGCGATCAGGCCCATGGCCTCGAGGAGGTCGTCAGCCTCTTCAAGCTCGAGGCGGCACGCTGAAGGCGCGATCATCCCCATCCTCAAAAGATCAGGAGACTGCATGAAGACGAACAACGCCAGCCGATGGATTGCCGGCTTGGGCCTCGCCCTCGGCCTGGGCGGCGCGGCGCAAGCCATCGAAGTGGCCGGCCTCAAGTTCGACGACACCGTCAAGGTCGCCGGCAAGGACTTGAAGGTCAACGGCGCCGGTGTGCGCGTGCGCATCGTGGTCAAGGTCTATGCCCTGGTGCTTTACCTGCCCGAGAAGAAGGACACGACGGCCGGCGTGCTGGACACCCAAGGCCCGCGCCGCTTCAGTCTCGGCCTGCTGCGCGAGGTGACCGGTGACGACCTGGGCCAGGCCTTCATGGCTGGCATCACGGCCAACACCGACAAGGCCGAGCGCTCCAAGTTCGTCAACCAGCTGGCCCAATTCGGCGAGGCCTTCGTCAACATCCCGCAGGGCAAGAAGGGTGACGTCATCACCGTGGACTGGATCCCGGACACCGGCACCGTCATGGCCCTGAACGGCAAGCCCATCGGCGAACCGATGAAGGACGTCAACTTCTACAACGCCATCCTGAAGATCTGGCTGGGCGACAAGCCCGTCGACTCTTCGCTCAAGCCCGCCCTGCTGGGCAAGGGCTGACGCTCGTGCACCACGAAACGCGCCACGTCGCCACGCGTCGTGGCGCGTTTTGCTTTGGACTCGCCAATCTCATGGCAGCATGAGCGCCGCCCGGCCGCCCGAAGGCGCTCAGCTCCCGCTTGGCGGGACAGCGCACCGCGCCAAGGGTGCACCAATGAGTTCATCTTGAGCCGCAAGCCTTCGTCCTCGCTCTTTGCCGCCCTGGCCCTGGGCGCCAGCATCGGCCTGCTGCTGCCGGCCCTCATCGTCGGCGGCCTCTTCATCGGCCTGCGCGAATCCAAGGTCGCCGAGCAGGCGCTGCAGCGCGACCTGGACGCCAAGCTCGACGTGCTGGCCAGCAGCTTGCCCGAGCTGCTGTGGAACCTGGACGCCGTGGCCGCACGCGAGGTCGTCTCGGCCATCGTCAAGTCGCCCGAGGTCGTGCGCGTCAGCGTCAGCGACGCGTCCCAGGGCCTGCCCTTTATCGAGAACCACCTGCCCGAGCGGCGCCTGGGCCAGACGCTGACCGGCGAGCGCGACATCCTGCGCGGCGCGACACGCATCGGCCACATCCAGATCGAGATCGACGACCACCTCAGCACGACGGCCGTGCTGCGCCAGCGCTGGCTCTATGGCGCGACCGTCGGCGGCCAGCTGCTGGCCTCGCTGGCCCTGGTGCTGTGGCTGTTGAACTCGCGCCTGTTCCGCCCGCTGCGCGAGCTGGGCGACTTCGCCAACGACCTCGCCGAGGGCCGCTTCAATGCCAAGCTGGAGCACACCCGCCAGGACGAGATCGGCCTGCTCGGCGGCCACCTCGAGCACATGCGCGACGCACTGCAGCAGCAGTTCGACGCCCAGCGCAATCTCATCGAGCGCCTGCGCGGCATGGCCGAGACGGTGCCCGGCGTCGTCTATCAGCTGCGTCTGGCCGTCAACGGCGAGTTCTCGTTCGCCTATGTCAGCGAGGCGGTGCGCGAATACTTCCTGCTCGGCAGCGCCGAGCTGAGCCGCAGCGCGACGCCCTGGTTCGAGCGCATCCACCCCGACGACCGCGCCGCCGTGCGCGAGAGCCTACTGGGCTCGGCGCGCAACCTCAGCCCCTGGCAGCAGGAGTTCCGCACGCCGCAGGCGGACGGCAGCGAGCGCTGGATCTACGGCAATGCCATCGCCCAGCGCGAGGCCGACGGCAGCGTGTTGTGGCACGGCTTCCTGACCGACATCTCACGCCAGCGCCGCGACGCGCTGGAGCTGGAGCGCTACCGCCATCATCTCGAGGAACTCGTCGAGGCGCGCACTGCCGAGCTGGCGGAAGCTACGCAGGCCGCCCAGGCCGCGAGCCTGGCCAAGAGCGCCTTCCTGGCCAACATGAGCCACGAGATCCGCACGCCGATGAATGCCATCATCGGCCTGACTTATCTGGCCCAGAGCGACACCATCGAGCCCGAGCAGCAGCAGCGTCTGCAGAAGGTCGCCAATGCGGCCGAGCACCTGCTCAGCGTCATCAACAACGTACTGGATTTCTCCAAGATCGAGGCTGGCAAGGTGAGGCTGGAGCAGCGCGAATTCACGGTCGGCGAGGTGCTGGACAACATCGCCAACATGACGACCCAGGCCGCCGCGGCCAAGCGGCTGCGTGTCGAGACCGACGTTGCGCCGGAGCTGGGCGGCCGCGTGCTGATCGGCGACCCGCAGCGCATCTCCGAGGTGCTGCTGAACTTCGCCGGCAATGCGGTCAAGTTCACCGACAGCGGCTTCGTGCGCCTGGCCGCGCGGCTCGACGAGACCCAGCCCGGCCCGGCGCTGGCACTGCGCTTCGAGGTGCAGGACAGCGGCATCGGCATTGCGAACGATGCGCAGGCGCGGCTGTTCCGCGACTTCGAGCAGGCCGACAGTTCCACGACGCGGCGCTATGGCGGCACCGGCCTGGGCCTGGCAATCTGCCGGCGCCTGGCCCACTTGATGGGCGGCCATGTCGGCGTCGACAGCACCTTGAACCGCGGCAGCACGTTCTGGTTCACCCTGCCCGTCGAGGCCGGCAGCCAGGCGCCGGCGCCGCCGGTAGCGGCCCCACGGCCGCATTCAGCGCGCGAACGGCTTGCCGAGCTGGCGCGAGCTCAGCCACGCCGTCTGCTGCTGGCCGAGGACAACCCCGTCAACCAGGAGGTGGCCCTCGCCCTCATCGGCAGTGCCGGCCTGGCGGTGGATGTGGCTGCCGATGGGCAGCAGGCCGTCGACATGGTCAAGGCCGGTGACTACGCCCTGGTGCTGATGGACGTGCAGATGCCCGTCATGGATGGCCTGGACGCAACGCGCGCCATCCGCCGCCTGCCCCAAGGCGCCGAACTGCCCATCCTCGCCATGACGGCCAATGCCTTCGACGACGAGCGCCAGCGCTGCCTGGACGCCGGCATGGACGACCACGTCGCCAAGCCGGTCGTCGCCGAGCAGCTGTTCGCGACGCTGCACGACTGGCTGTCTGGGGTGAGACGTGTGACCCCTCGCCCAGTCGCACCCCGCTGAACGCGGCTGCACCTGGTCGGTCCCCCGAGGGGACGGCGATGCTTGCGGCATTGAGCCGCAAGCACATCGCCCAAGCGGGCCGGCTCGGTGAACTGGAGTCGGACACAAGCAGTCCCTGCGGACTGCTTGTGCCTACGGAAGGCCATGAGCCTCTGGCTCATGGCAGGCCCAGCGCTCGGCCCGAAGACCGTTACTGGGATTCTTTGATGAGCCGCCCCGAGCCGGCCTGCAGCGGCCGCGCATTCATCGGGTAGAGCTTGGCGAAGATGCCGAGCTGCTGGGCCGTCATGGTGACGGGCTGGCGCAGCACCATCCACAGCACGCCTTCGCTGCAGGGCGGCGTCGTCAGCGAACCCATGTAGGTGTAGTAGCCGCGCTCGGCGGGCAGCAACTGGTTCAGGTCGATCTGCACCTGGGCTTGCAAGGCCTCGCCCTTTTCCAGTGGCAGGTTGGCCCAGACCGTCTGGATCACCGGCTGGGGCTTGTTGTCGGGCCCGCGCTCCAGCAGCACGGCGACGACGGCGAGCTTGCCTTGCGCATCCTTGTGTACCAAGTGGGCCACCATGTCGGATTGCTTGCCGTTGACGCGCTCTTCGCTCGGGCGGTGGAAGTGGAACTGCACGAGTTCATAGCGCCGGCCCATGACGGTCAGGCCGTTGCCGGCGCCGACATTGACCTGGATGGTGTGGCCGTTGTCCTGCACCGAAAAGCTGCTGGTGCGGTAGTCGAAGCTGATCTTCTCCAACTCGACGGCGATGCCCTCGCGGATGTCGATGGGACTCTGGCGCGTGCCGACGGCGCACAGCTTGTTCTCCGGCGCCAGCTCGGCCCAGCGCTCGGGGCCAATGTCGCCGGTGTAGCCCCAATGCGTCGGCTTGGCGGCCTCGGCCTTGCCCGGCTTGACGGGTTTGGCCGCCGGCTTGGCGGTGGCCGTGCCCTCGGGCTTGGTGGACAGGCGGTCCGCCAGGCGCTGGCGCAGCACCTCCACGGGTTCCTTGGGTTCCTCTGCCTGCGCAGCCGCACAGGCGGCCAGCAGCGCGGTGATCAGCCAGCGCTTTTTCATCATGTCGGTGATTTCGGCAAGCGGCCGCCAGGCTTGAGTCACGATCAGGCCGCAACGGAGCGCCTGACGCCGTACCAGGCCACCAGGCCGACCATCATCAGCCCCGCCGACGTGAGGGCCAGCGCCACGGTCGAGTGCATGACCAGCGGCACCAGCACACCAGCCACCAGGCCATTGGCCGCCGAGCCGATGCAGGCCTGCAGCGACGAAGCCATGCCGCGGCGCTCGGGCACCTGGTCCAGCACCAGCAGCGTGACGACGGGCACCATCAGCGCCCAACCGAAGGCGAACAGGCCGACCATGGGCAGAGCCCAGAAGGGGCTCAGCGGCGCGAACAGGTTGAGCAGCACGTTGGTGATCGACACGGCCACCATGATGCGAAAGCCCCGCATGATCTGGCGCTTCGGGCCCATCTTGCCCGCCAGCCGGCCGCTGACCGCCGCGCCAGCCATGATGCCGCCGATGGAGCACAGGAAGAACCAGAAAAACTGCTGCGGCGCGAAGTGCAGGTGTTCACCCAGGAACACCGGCGTGGCCAGCACGTAGAGAAACATGCCGTTGAACGGGATGCCGCTGGCCAGCACCAGCATCATGAACTTCGGGCTGCTGCACAGCCGCCAGTACTCGCGCATCAGTGCGCCGACGTGGAAGGGCTGCACCAGGTTCGCGTGCAGCGTCTCGGGCAGCAGCCGCCAGTTGGATACCAGCAGGGCAGCGCCCACGGCGGTCAGGAACCAGAAGATGGAGTGCCAGTCGGCGTGCACGAACAGGAAGCCGCCCACCATGGGGGCGATGGCCGGTGCCACACCGAAGAAAAGTGTCACCTGCGACATCACGCGCTGGGCATCCGCCGGTGGGAACATGTCGCGGATGATGGCTCGCGACACGACGATGCCGGCGCCGGCCGACATGCCTTGCACGGTGCGCCAGAACACCAGCTGGCCGATGGAGCCCGCCATCGCGCAGCCGACGCTGGCCGCCGTGAAGACGCCCAGGCCGATCAGCACGACGGGGCGGCGGCCGAAGCAGTCCGACAGCGCGCCGTGGAAGAGGTTCATGAAGGCGAAGCCCAGCAGATAGGCGGACAGCGTCTGCTGCATCTGCACCGGGGTCGCATCCAGCGCCGCGGCAATGCCGGCAAAGGCCGGCAGATAGGTGTCGATGGAGAAGGGGCCCACCATGGCCAAACAGGCCAACAGCACGGACAGGGCCCAGCGAGGCGCACGCCAGAGGCGGCTGGCTTCGGGATTCATGCAAGGCAGTCTATCGAGCCGGGGCCGTTCAGCCGAAAGAAAGAGGCAAGAAAAGAGTGAAGCAAGCCGATAGGCCGGATTCTGTGCACCGCCCTCCCCTTGCGGTTCGGACGGCGTGACCGCCATTCCTCTGGGCCGAGCATCACTGCCCGGCTCGGTGCCACCTACCCGCCAGCTCTGCGAGCCGCATCAACGCTGGCCTACTTGGTGTTGCTGCGCGTAGAGATTGCCCGTTGCACCCGACCCCGTGAGCTGCGCTCACGGTCCCGCGGGGCGAACCCCGCACGTTTGGTCGACTCGTCTCTGTTGCTCTGATCCTCGGCTTTCGCCGGGCAGCCGTTAGCTGCTACGCCGCTCTATGCAGTCCGGACCTTCCTCCAGGGCCATGTTTCCATGCTTGCCCCAGCGGCGGTCTGGCTTGCTTCACGGGAGCGAGTATCGCAGGCGCGGGCATGTGGTTTGCCTGAGGCCACGTCCACTACCGAGATTCCGTCATGACTTCACCCGTGAGAACCGGCCAGGCGCAGATCATGGGCCGCCAGGAGTTCGGCGAGCGCTTCCGGCAACGCTTCGTCGACCCGGCCTACGGCGCCGAGCGCGACGCATTGGGTCGGCTGGAGCAGATTGCCTGGGAGGCCTTCGAGGAAGGCCGCAAGGCCCCGATCACCGTCAAGGCCGGCCCGGGCTTTGCTGATCCCGGCTACGACCTGTCGCGCGAATGGCGCGACCTGCACCTGCGGCTGAAGGAGGCTCAGGACGCCTGGGCCAGCTCATCATCGCGCGTCCTCGTCATCAACGCCTCGCCGCGCAACGACGGCAGCTGCCCGGGCGAGATGTCCAAGACCTGGCGCATGACACAGATCGCCCGCGCCGCCTGCGAGGCCGAAGGCATGGCCGTGGAAGTGCTGGACCTGAGCCGGTTGACGTCGGATTACGACCGCCACATCCACCCCTGCAAGGGCTGCGTGTCCACCGCGATGCCGCTGTGCCACTGGCCCTGCAGCTGCTACCCCAACCACGCCACCGGGCAGACCAACGACTGGATGGCCGAGATCTACGAGCATTGGGTGCGCGCCCACGGCGTGCTGCTGTTGACGCCGGTGCACTGGTACCAGGCCACCAGCCCCTTGAAGCTGATGATGGACCGCCTCGTTTGCGCCGACGGCGGCAACCCCGACCCGACCTCCACCCAGGGCAAGAAGCCCGAACTGGCGCGCGAGATGGCGCTCAAGGGCTGGGGCTACCCCAAGCACCTCGCTGGTCGCATCTACGGCCTCGTCGTGCACGGCGACGTCGCCGGCATCGACGGCACGCGCCGTGCGCTGTCGGACTGGCTGGACTGGATGGGCCTGGTCGACGCCGGATTCGGCGCGCGCTTGGACCGCTACATCGGCTACTACGAGCCCTATGCAACCAGCCATGACGCTCTGGACAAGGACACCGACGTGCAGGAAGAGGTCAAGCGTGCCGCGCGCGCGGTGGCGCTCAGCGTTGGCCTGATGCGCGACGGGCACATAAAGCATGGCGACGAAGGCCTGCCCAAGCCACGCACCAAGTGAGCTGGCACACTGCTCCGATTCGCAGAAACGGAGCCCTCGATGAAAGCCGCCAGCATCCTCGACACCATCGGCAACACGCCGCACATCCGCCTGCAGCGCCTGTTCAGCGGCGCCGAGGTGTGGGTCAAGTCCGAGCGCAGCAACCCGGGCGGCTCCATCAAGGACCGCATCGCGCTGTCGATGATCGAGGACGCCGAAGCGCAGGGCCTGCTCAAGCCCGGCGGCACCATCATCGAGCCGACCTCGGGCAACACCGGCGTCGGCCTGGCCATGGTGGCGGCGGTGAAGGGCTACAAGCTCATCCTCGTCATGCCGGACAGCATGAGCATCGAGCGCCGCCGCCTGATGCTGGCCTATGGCGCGAGCTTTGACCTGACGCCGCGCGAGAAGGGCATGAAGGGCGCCATCGCCCGCGCCCGTGAGCTGCTAGAGCAGCACCCCGGCTCCTGGATGCCGCAGCAGTTCGAGAACGCCGCCAACCCGGCCATCCACGTCAAGGCAACGGCACAGGAAATCCTGCGCGACTTCCCCGACGGCCTGGACGCGCTGATCACCGGCGTCGGCACCGGCGGCCACATCACCGGTTGCGCTCAGGTGCTCAAGGCCGCCTGGCCCCAACTCAAGGTCTACGCGGTGGAACCCAGCGCTTCACCGGTCATCAGCGGCGGCCAGCCCAGCCCGCACCCCATCCAGGGCATCGGCGCGGGCTTCATCCCGGCGGTGCTGGACACGGCGCTGCTGGACGGCGTCATCCAGGTCGAGGCCGAGGCCGCACGCGAATACGCCCGCCGCTGCGCCCGCGAGGAGGGCCTGCTTGTGGGTATCTCCAGCGGCGCCACGCTGGCCGCCATCGCGCAGAAGCTGCCCGAGCTGCCCGCGAATGCACGTGTGCTGGGCTTCAACTACGACACCGGCGAGCGCTACCTCTCGGTCGACGGCTTCCTGCCACAGACCTGAGCGCAGCGCCTCACTCGCCGGCGCCGACGTCGTCGTCGACGGCGCCCTCGTTGTCCTTGCGCGCCTGCCTGGCCAGTTCGGCCTTCAGCGGCTTCAGCGAATCGATCAGCGTCTCAGGCGGCTGCGGCGACACGAGGCGCAGCGCCGGCGGCGGCAGGCTGGCCAGGTAGGGCGGGCCGAAGACGTATTGCTGTTCCTGGCGGCTGCCCACCTGCAGGCCCAGGAAGAGCAGCAGCAGGGCCGCAATGCCGCCGTTCAGGATGCGCCGCGCGCCCGGCCAGACCAGGCCGGCATGCCAGGCAACCAACGCCGCAGCGGCCACCGGCGTGGCCAGCGACTCCACCACCATCAGGCGCGGCCACGAGAAGGCATAGGCCACTGCCGGCAGCAGCCACTCCAGCACCTGCAGCGTGACGATGACAACCAGGGCACGGCGCAGATGCGTCGTGAACGGGAAGCGATGATGAAAGAGCTGGCTGGCCAGCGACCACAGCCCGGCCCAGCCGAGTACGAAGGCCAGCGGCCCGAGCAACGGCGAGGCGTAGTCGATCCAGCGTGCGTCCGGGTCGACGGCGCTCCAGCGGTCCAGCCACTGGAAGAACACCAGAGACAGCAGCAGCAGCGGCAGCAGAGCCCAGTGGCGCACCGGATGGATCACCATCAAATGCTCGGGCGCCAGCGCGTCGGCGCTGGTGCGCAGGCGCAGCGAGCAGCTCGCGAGTTGGAAGGCGCCGCCTTCGGGCAGCGTGGCCTCCTCGCCCGCGGCCAGGCGCTTGCCGGCGACGCTGCCGCCATTGCGGCTGTCCAGCAGCCTGAGACTGACACCACCGCCGGGGGCGAGTTGCAGCTCGGCATGTTCCGCGGCGAGGTGGCCGTCGTCCAGCACGATGTCGCAGGCCGGCGAGCGGCCGATGCGCACCGGCCAGTGCGTCACGCGCTGCACCAGGGTCGCGCGGCCGTCGCGGCCCAGCAGTTCGACGACTGCGGCGTCAGGGATGGCAGGCATCACTTGGCTTTGCTGTTCGTCCACGCGAAGCCCTCCAGGTAATGCGCCGCCAGCTTGAGCGCGTTGTCGAAGCTGATGCCGCGGGCGTCGAAGCGGCCCAGCGCGCCTTCGGTGGGTGAGTCCACCGTCGTCACGAGCACGCTGAGGTCGTGCAGGCCGTCCAGCTTGCGGTAGGCGCGCAGGCAAACGACGGCTCGCAGCGGTAGTCCATCACGATCGACGAACTGCTCCTTGCAGTACGGCGCGGTGCGCGACTTGTCGGCGCTCCCCAGGCGCTCGTTGCGAAAGCTCCCCGTGTACTGGCGCGCAAAGCGCAGCGCCCCGAGCTTGCTGCCGTCATAGGCCTCATGGGACATGTCCAGCCAGCCCGTCTGCAGATTGCCGCTGACGAAGAGGGCGTGGTCCATGCGGCACTGCGAGCGTTCGAAGTCCAGGCCCTTGGTATCGGCCGAGGTGCCCCGCCCCCAGCAGCGCATGAAGTCCTGCTTGGGCACGGGCAGGCGGTAGCGGTCGTGATTGGCGCTCTCCCACGGTGCGGCCAGGAAGCGCGTGACGAGCTCGTCCTGGTAGCGCGTCAACTGGTCGCGCAGCCGGCCCCAGGCCGCCGTGCGGATGGGTTTGGCGGCGAGGCTGCGCTTGACCAGGCTCTCGGCGAACTCGCCGGGCACGAGGAAGCTGACCTGTTGGGCGAACAGCAGCGTCGACACATTGACGCCGACGACCAGGCCGTCCTCGTCCAGCACCGGGCCGCCGCTCATGCCGGGGTTGATGCCGCCGGCGTAATAGATCAGTGGGTCGAAGCTGCGCTCCACCAGGCCGTTGTAATTGCCCTCGACGACGGCGAAGGCCACGTCGTGCGGGTTGCCCATGGAATAGATGCGCTCGCCCTTGGCCAGCGGCTGGTTCTGCGGGCGGAAGGTCAGCGCGCCGCGGCCCTTGAGCCCACCGCCCTTGCCGTCGTCGACGGCACGCAGCAGCGCGAGGTCTCGGCGGGCGTCGAAGTCCAGCAGCTCCAGCGCCCCGCCCTGGCCGTCGGTCGTCGCGTAACGCAGCCGGTAGCTGTCGGGCTCCAGCGCGAACTGGCTGATGACGTGGTAGTTCGTGACGACATGGCCGTCGTCGCTGACGAGGAAGCCCGAGCCGACCGAGGCCTGGCTGTCCTGGGTCTTGAGCAGCGTGCGGATCTGCAGCAGCTGGCCCTTGCTGCGCTCATACAGGCGCCGGGCGCTGGCGGACACGGTGGGGGGCTGCGCCTGTGGCTGCTGCGGGTTGGGCGCGGTAGCGGGCGCGGGCGGCGGCGATTGCGCAGCAGCGGCATGGGCCAGGCCGGCGAACGCCGCACCCAGCAGGGACTTCAGACAGGACTTCAGCAAGCAGGACCTCCGGTGGAGGCCGCCGATGCTAGCCGCTTTGCGCACGACAGCCGCTCGTCACCGCGCAAGGCCCGTGAAGCATTCCGAATCATCCGTGGCCGAAGCGGACCTGGTTGGGCTGCTTGGCCGGCTGCAGCTGGAAGGCCTGCGGGTGCTTGCGGAACAGCTTGGTCGACGCTGCCGTCTTGGGCAGCAGGCCGGCCTCTTTCAGCGCCTTGGCCGCCACGCCGAGGTCATGCCATTGGCCGTCGGCCAGCCTGGGCAGCAGGGCCAGGATGGCATTGATCTCCCGGGCGGCGGCAACGTTGGCGTCAACCGGGGCGGGTGCCGCGGCCGGCTTGGGTGCAGGCACCGGCGCAGCCTTCGGCGCAGGTGCAGGTGCCGGCGTTGGCTTCGCAGCCGGCGCAGGGGCCGGGGCCGCGGCCGCGGCCTTGGCCGGCGCGGCTCTCTTCGCGGCTGGCCGGGGAGACGCAGTCTTCCTCGCCGGCTGGCGCTTGGCCGAAGGCTTGCCGCTGTCATGGGCCAGCTCGTTGAACTGGTCGTAGATGGCGATGACGCCGTCGCCCGTCTTGCCGTGCTGGCCGAAGCCGCGCAGCCAGGCGCCCTTCTCGCGCAGGCGCAGCACCAGCGGTGCAAAGTCGCTGTCCGACGACACCAGCACGATGACGTCGGGCTTCTCGGTGATGGCCAGTTCCATCGCGTCGACGGCCATGGCAATGTCGGTCGAGTTCTTGCCAATGGCGAGATTGACGATGGCGCGCAGGCCCAGGCGCTTCAGGAAGGACTGGTGGGTCTGCGCCTGCTCGGCGTTGCAGTAGGCGCGGCGGATGTGGACGGCTTCATAGTCCTTGAAGGCCATCTGCAGGGCCTGCTCGATGACGTCGGTGGCGACGTTGTCGAAGTCGACGAGAAAAGCAACTTTCTTCATGCGATGAGTTTCCAGTTCAGGGTTTCGCCGCCGCGCAGGGGCTTCAACTGCGCTTCACCGAAGGGCACGGCGCTGGGCAGGGTCCAGGGCTCGCGCTTCAGGGTGACGGTGCCGGTGTTGCGCGGCAGTCCATAGAAGTCGGGGCCATGGTGGCCGGCAAATCCATCGAGCTTGTCGAGCGCACCAATGCCTTCGAAGGCCTCGGCATACAGCTCCAGCGCCGAGATGGCCGTGAAGCAGCCGGCGCCGCAGACCGAGTTTTCCTTCAGCTGCGCCGCGTGAGGGGCGCTGTCGGTGCCGAGGAAGAACTTCGGCAGGCCCGAGGCTACAGCCTTCAGCAGGGCCTGGCGGTGCTCCTCGCGCTTCAGCACGGGCAGGCAGTAGTAGTGCGGGCGCAGGCCGCCGGTGAAGATGGCGTTGCGGTTGTAGAGCAGATGCTGGGGCGTGATGGTGGCGGCCGTGAAGCGGTCGCTCTCTAGCACGTACTGGGCCGCTTCCTTGGTCGTGATGTGCTCGAAGACGACCTTCAGCTCGGGCATGGCCGCGCGCAACGGCTTCATGACGCGCTCGACGAACACCGCCTCGCGGTCGAAGACGTCGATGTCGCCGTCCGTCACCTCGCCGTGCACCAGGAAGAGCAGGCCCTCGCGCTGCATGGCTTCCAGCGTCCTGTAGGTTTTGCGCAGGTCTGTCACGCCGGCGTCGCTGTTGGTCGTGGCACCGGCCGGATAGAGCTTGAGGGCGACGACGCCGGCGTCCTTGGCGCGCTTGATCTCGTCCGGCGGCGTGTTGTCCGTCAGGTACATCGTCATCAGCGGCTGGAAGTCCAGGCCCTCAGGCAACGCGGCCAGGATGCGCTCGCGGTAGGCCACCGCCTGGGCGGCCGTCGTGACCGGCGGGCGCAGATTCGGCATGACGATGGCGCGGGCGAACTGGCGCGCCGTGTAGGGCAGCACGCTGGCGAGCGCCGCATCGTCGCGCAGATGCAAGTGCCAGTCGTCAGGCCGGGTGAGGGTGAGCTGTATGGGAGCTTGGGTCATAAAACCGGATTGTCGCCGCCGCACCCCGCCCGGTGCAGGCACACTGCGCATCTCATTGAAAGGAGCTTGCACCCCCTCATGAACACCCCAAAACGACTGGCCGGCACCCTGGTCCTGTTGGCGCTGTTTGGCGGCGCCCTGTTTTTTGCATTGCGCGCCAATGACGAAACCAAGCAGATCGCGCAGGAGCAGTCGGCCGTCGCGAGCGCCGAGCCGCTCAAGGGTCTGATCGCCGTCGACGTGGAGGCGTTCTTCAAGGACGAGAGGGTGAGCAAGCTGCTGGCTGGCGCCAAGCTGCCGGTGCAGGTGGCCCGCGTGGGCAGCCGCGACATGGCGGCGAAGATCGGCGCGGCCGACCAGCCCGACTTCTTCATCGCCAGCGGCGTCGTCGCCGCCAACATGATTGCCGACGCCGCGCGCAAGGCCGGCAAGACCGCGACGCAGACCTCGCCCTTCCACACGCCGCTGGTCGTGGCGTCCTGGGAGCCGGTCGCCAAGATCCTGGCCGCCAACGGCATGGCCAAGACGATGGCGCCCAAGGTCTACAGCCTGGACATGGAGAAGTTGACGCAGGCCATGCTGGCCAAGCAGCGCTGGCGTGACCTGAAAGCCAGTGGCGACTACGCGGTGTCGCGCAGCGTGCTGGTGAGCACGACCGACATCCGCCGCAGCAACTCGGCCGCCATGTATCTGGCGCTGACTTCGGCGGCGCTGAACGGTGACGTGGTGGCCGACCGCACGGCAGCGCAGAAGTACGCGGCCCAGCTCGCCGAGCTGTTCAAGCGCCAGGGCTTCCAGGAGAACTACGTCAACGGCGCCTTCGACGACTACCTGTCCATCGGCATGGGCAAGACGCCGATGACCTTCATCTACGAGGCGCAGATGGTGGCCCAGGCCCAGAAAGGCGGCGTACGGCCCGAGATGGTGCTGATGTACCCGCAGCCCACCATCGTCAACAAATGGGTGCTGGTGGCGCTGAACGAGCGCGGCAAGCGGCTGGCCGAACTGCTGGCCACGAACAAGACGCTGCAGGCCGTGGCGCTGGAGCAGGGCTTCCGCACCGGCGACACGGCTGCCTTTGCCGAGGCTGCCAAGACCGCCGGCCTGGCCGTGGACGTGAAGCTGAACCAGGTCATCGACCCGCCAGGGTTCGATCTGATGTTTGAAATGATCGACATCGTCAGCCGGGAGATGAACCAGTGATGCGCCGTGCCCTACTGCTGTTGAGCTTCACGCTGCTGGCCGCCTGCGGCAAGGCGCCCGATCCTGCGCCCGCCCCGCAGGCTGCGCCGCAACCCTCCGCCAGCTCCACGCTGCAGGTCCTGGCTACCAGCGACCTCAAGGACATCGAGCCGCTGGCCGCGCAGATCAAGTCGGCCACCGGCGTGGACGTGCAGTTCCGCTTCGGCGGCACGATGGAAAGCACCCAGGAGGTGCTCAGCGGCGACAGCGCCGGCAAGCCCAAGCCCGACGTGGCCTGGTTCGCCAATGCCAAATACCTGCTCAGCGATGCGGCCGGCCAGGGCAAGGTCAAGCTGCAGGAAAAGATCATGCTGTCGCCCATGGCGGTAGGCGTCAGCAAGAGCGATGCGGCGAAGAACGGCTGGGACAAGCCCGACGCCAAGCTGACCTGGGCCGACATCACCCGTGCCGCCAAGCAAGGCAAGCTGCAGTACGCGCTGTCCAACCCGGCCACCAGCAACCAGGGCTTCATGGCCCTGCTGGGCGTGGTGGCCGCGGCCGGCGGCAAGGGCGAGGCGCTCTCCGCCGCCGATGTGGACCGTGGCGCGATTGCCGACTTCCTGAAGGGCTACAAGATCGTCGGTGACAACTCGACCTACCTGGCCGAGCAGTTCATCAAGCAGCAGGGCACTCGGGCCAACGCCTTCATCAACTACGAGAGCTGGCTGCTGAGCCTGAACGCCAGCGGCAAGCTGCGCGAGCCCCTGCACCTGATCTATCCGTACGAAGGTGTGGCCACGGCCGACTACCCGTTCATGCTGCTCAACGAGGCGCGCCGGGCCGACTACCTGAAGGTCGTCGAATACCTGAAGGGCGACACCGCCCAGCTGTGGCTGGCACGCCAGACGCTGCGCCGCCCGATGCGGGCCGAAGTGGCCGCCCAGGTCGCCGACATCCTGCCGGCGCGCGGCTTCCAGGTCGAGCTGCCCTTCTCGCCCGACCGCCAACTGGCCGACGGCCTCATCGACGCCTATCTCAACGAATTCCGCAAACCCATCGCCAGCACCTTCGTGCTGGACACCAGCGGCAGCATGCAGGGCAAGCGCCGCGAGCAGCTCGTCGAGGCCATCCACTACCTGGCCGGCGCCGACGCATCGCTGACCGGCCGCGTCGCCAAGCTGACCAACCGCGAGCGGCTGTGGTTCCTGCCCTTCAGCGACCGGCCACGCGAGCCGGTGGCCTTCGAGATCCCGGCCGGCAGCAAGGTGGCCAAGGGCGTGCTGCCGCAGGCCGACACCGAGGCCAAGCGCAATGAGCTCAAGCGTGTGCGCGACGCCGCCGACGAACTGAAGATGGCCGGCGGCACGGCCCTGTACGACGCGGTACTGGCCGGCCTGCAGCAGATGTTGGAGGAGCGCAAGCGCAACCCCGACTACCAGTACTCGGTCGTCGCCTTCACCGACGGCAAGAGCAATATGGGCCGCCGCCTGGAAGACTTCAAACGCGCCTACGAGCAGCTGCCCGAGGACGTGCGCGGCATCCCCGTCTTCATGGTGCTGTTCGGCGAGGCTGATGCGGGCGACCTGAAGGCGCTGGTGGAGATCACCGGCGGCAGGGTCTTCGATGCACGCAAGACGCCGCTGTATGCGGTGTTCAAGGACATCCGGGCGTATCAATGAGCGGGCTTCTCAGATGGCTGAACGCGCCAGCCAACTGGTGCGGCCTGCTGGCAGCGACCGCCGTGCTGGTGCTGAAGGGCCTGGGCTTTCTCGGCGGCTGGGGTTTGGGTGTCGCGGCGCTCGGCTATGCCGTCGGCCTGGTCGGCGGCGCGCTGTGGTGGGGCTGGCCCAGCACGCGCGAGGACGCCTGGGAAGCGCTGAACTTCGAGGACGAGGGCGACGCCCGCGAGGCCATGGGCCGGGCGCTGGCCGGTGTGCGCGGCCTGACGGAACACAACCCGGGCGGGCGCATTCCGGCGCCGCTGGCCCAGCGCATCAAGCAGCTCTGCCAGCGCCTCGAAGGCCTGCTCGACCAGTGGGAGCGCAGCAAGGGCCAGCTCAGCCTGCAGGAAACCTTCCACGCCCGCCACATCGCCATCAGCTATCTGCCGCAGGCGCTGAACACCTATCTCAGCATCCCGGCGCAGTTCGCCACCACCAAGCTGCTGGCCAATGGCAAGACGGCGCAGACCACCTTCGAGGGCGTGCTGGCCGAGCTGGAGACCAAGGTCGAGCAGCTCGGCGACGATCTCGCCTCGCAGGACGCCCAGGCCTTCCTGCGCCACAGTGAATTCCTGAACCAGAAGTTCGGCAGCAAGGACATCGCATGAACACCACGACCACGACAACCGCCGCTCCCACGTTCACGCTGACCCCGCCCGAGGTCATCACGCCGGTGCAACCGGCCGCCGCCGTCGAGGCCGTGCCGCTGAAGGCCGAGGTCAGCAGCCAGGTGGATGCGCAGGTGCAGCGCTTCATCGAGGCGCTGGAGAAGGAAGACCTGCACAGCGAGCCCTTCAAGGCCAAGCTTGACAGCGCCTTCCAGCTCGGCCGCCAGGAGATCAGCCTGGCCGCCGGGCTGATGCAGGGCAGCCTGATGCAGCGCAACTTCGTCGGTGCGACCGACACGCCGGCCTACAAGGCCATCGCGGCCATCCGCGGCCAGCTCGACGAGCTCAACCCCGGCAAGGACGGCGACCTGCTGCAGCCGCGCAAGCTGCTCGGAATCATCCCCTTCGGCAACAAGCTGGAGGCCTATTTCCGCCGCTTCCAGTCCGCCAGCTCGCAGCTGCAGACGGCCATGACCCAGCTCTACGCGGCCAAGGACGACATCCAGAAGGACGTCATCGACGTCGAGGCCACGCGCAGCAAGCTCTGGGAGGCGATGCAGAAGCTCGCCGCCGCCGCGCGCTTTGCTCGTGTGCTGGACGAACGCCTGGCCACGCGCGTGCAGGAGCTGCAGCCAACCGACCCGATGAAGGCCAAGGCACTCGAACAGGAAGTGCTGTTCTACGCCCGCCAGAACCTGGCCGACATCCAGACCCAGCAGGCCGTCTGCGTGAACGGCTACCTGGCCCTGGACGTGCTGAAGAAGACCGGCCGCGAAATGATGATTGGCTGCGATCGCGTCGCGACGACGGGCATGAGTGCCCTGGCCGTGGCCCAGACCGTGGCGCGCGCCACCGGCAACCAGATCGAGGTCATGCAGATGCTGCAGGGCGTCAACAAGACCATCGGCGACCTCATCAACCAGACCGGCACGGCGCTGAACCAGCATGTGGACGCGACGGCCGAGTTCTCGGCCAACCCCATGCTGGGCATCCAGCAGATCCAGTCCATGTTCGACCAGACCTTCCAGGCCATGGACGCGATGGACAACTTCCGCAGCAAGGCCATCGAGACCATGGGCACCAACAACAAGCTCATCCAGGAGCAGTTGCAGCGCTCCGAGGGCTATCTGGACCGCGTGCGCCAGCAGCAGGCCAAGGCGGCAGTGTCGGGCGCGGCGGCCATCGACGGGCCGGTCAAGCTATAGGGAAGCGCTGAACAAGTCCTCACGCGCGGCGCATCCCTGCTTTGGGCGGTCTGCTGCGTTGCAAATCCTCGCCATAGCCAAGCTATGGCTGTGGTTTGCGCCTTGCAGCCCATCCCAAACCAGGGCGCGCCGCATCGCGGGACCTATTCAGCGCTCCCCTGGGCATCAAGCCGGTCGGCCAGCCGGCCCGCCAGCCAGTCCATGAACACGCGCACCCGGCGCGGCGTGTGGCGGCGCTGGCTGAGCACGAGTCGCACGGGCAGCGGCGCGGCATCGAAACCGTCGAGCAGCTGGACCAGAAGGCCGTCGGCCAGCAGATGCCGCACGCCCTGCAGGGGGAACTGCGCGACGCCGGCGCCTGCCACCGCCGCGGCCTGGTAGGCGTCGGTGTTGTTGACGGTGACGCGTGACGGCAGGGTCAGCGTGCGCTCCTGCCCGGCGGCGTCCACCCAGTCGAAGCGCGGGCGGCGGTCGGCCCAGCTCTGGCTGTAGTGCACGAGGTGGTGGCCCTGCGCGACCAGGTCGTCCGGCGTGGCCGGCGTGCCATGCGCGGCGAGGTAGCCGGGACTGGCCACGTTGACCATGCGCATCTGCCCCAGCGGCCGCGCCACCAGCAGCGGGTCGTGCACGGCACCCACGCGCAGCACGCAGTCGAAGCCCTCTTCCACCAGGTCGACGCGGCGGTCGGTGCAGCTCAGCTCCACGGTCACGCCGGGGTGGGCGGCCAGGAATTCCGGCAGGGCCGGCAGCACGGCGTCCAGCGCCAGCCGCACCGGCATATCCACGCGCAGCCGGCCGCTGAGCTGCTGGTCTTGCTGGAACAGCGCCTCGATCTCGCCGGCGTCCGCCATCAGCGCGCGGGCCCGCTCCGCGAGCAATTCGCCATCCGACGTCAGGCTGACCCGCCGGGTGGTGCGCTGGAAGAGCCGCGTGCCGAGTTGCGCCTCCAGGTCGCGCACCACCTGGCTGACGCGGCCCTTGGGCATGCCCAGCTCATCGGCAGCCCGGCTGAAATGGGCCAGTTCGGCCACCTGCAAAAAGACGCGCAGCGAAGCGAGGTCGAGATTGGATGTCATTCAAAGCACAGTCATTTCAGCTGCGGCGACTTTATCCACATCAGAACGAACAATAAATTTCACTCCGTCCACAAACCCCATCCTCTGACGGAGCTGATATGAGTTCTTCCCCCATCACCCTGATCACCGGCGGCAGCCGCGGCCTTGGCGCCCAGATGGCGCTGGCCCTGGCCCGCGACGGCCACGACATCGTGCTGACCTACCGTGAAGCCGCTGCGGCGGCGGATGCCGTCGTTGCACAAATCCAGGCCCTGGGCCGCCGTGCGCTGGCGCTGCCGCTGGATGTGGCCGACCCGACGAGCTTCCCGGCCTTCGCCGAGCGCGTGGGCGCCGGCCTGAAGGCCTGGAATGCCAGCCAGCTCGACGGCCTCATCAACAACGCCGGCGCCGGCGCGCATGCCAGCTTTGCCGAGACAACGCCGGCCCAGTTCGACGCGATGCTCGCCATCCACCTGAAAGGCCCCTTCTTCCTGACCCAGGCCCTGCTGCCCTTGCTGGCCGACGGCGCGAGCGTCCTCAACGTCTCCAGCGGCCTGGCCCGCTTCACCATCCCGGGCTATGCCGCCTACGCGGCCATGAAGGGGGCGGTGGAAGTGCTGACCCGTTACCAGGCCAAGGAGCTGGCGGCCCGCGGCATCCGCGTCAACACGCTGGCGCCGGGCGCCATCGCGACCGACTTCGGCGGCGGCGCGGTGCGCGACAACGCGGAGCTGAACCGCTTTGTCGCTTCGGTCACGGCGCTGGGCCGGGTCGGCGAGGCCGAGGACATCGGCGGCGCTGCGGCCGCGCTGATGCGCCCCGGTGCGGGATGGATCACCGGCCAGCGCATCGAAGCCTCGGGCGGCATGTTCCTTTGAATCAGCGCGTCGGGATGGCGCGGCGCGGCTAGGCGGCGCCGCGGCCCTGCTGGCTGGTGAAGTAGGCCACCTTGCGCGCGCGCATGACCTCGCCCAGAGGCCGGTGCGCCACCAACGCCTGCCAGGGGTCGAAGACACCGGCTTCGACGCGAGCGATGAAGTCGACGTCGGTCGACGGCGCTTCCAGCGTCAGCTCGGCCACGTCGACGAAGGGCGCGACGGACTCGGGCCATTCGACGGACGCGTCCTCCAGCGGCGTGCGCGCCTCGTCGACGAAGAACTGCAGCTGCAGCCGGTACTTCAACGGGCCGGCCGCCGCCTGGGCAGCGAGATCGCCGGCCCAGTCACCGTTGACCTCGGTACGCGGCTTCAGCCCGGCGGGCGGCAGCAGGCGCAGCTTGACGGCGGCGGGGCCGCAGCTGATGGGCAGCGTGCTGGCAAAGGCCTCGGTCGCGAAACCCGTGAAAGGCTTGCTGGCCGTCGCCGCCAGCTTCTTGAGCTGCTTGAAGCCGCCGATGAAGCCGAAGGTCTTGAACATCCAGCCGATCACTGCGCCCGGGCTGCGGCCGGCTGCCTCGACGAGACCGAAGAAATGGCGGCTGTCGGGAAACGCAAAGGCCGTCTGGTTGATCAGCGACAGGTCCTGGTGATCGGTGCGGCCGCCGAGGGCCGCCTCACCATCGACGCCGAAGACCCGCATCGCAAAGCCGCGGATGTCGGGCCGGCGGTTGCTCTGCTTGTCCATCGCGCCGTTGGACAGCCGCACCCAGACCTCATGCTCACCCGGCTCGGCAAAGAGGCCGTGGCGGGCATGCCCTGGCAGGCCCTGCGGCACACGCAGCCGCCCGCGCACCGCGGCAACGCCCTTGCGGTGCAGTGCACGGCCGGCGCCGAAGCGCTCGTCCTTGCGCTTCTGCATCTCGGCCATGGCCTTGGCGGCGGCAGCGTGGCGAGCAGCTTCGTCGGCCGCGATGACTTCTCTCCATCCCGTGCCGACGCTGCTCATCACGGGCTCCTTCCTAGTGCTGGAGAATCTTCGCGAGGAAGTCTTTGGCGCGCGGCGAGCGCTCCTCGGGCTTGGTGAAGAAGTCGCTGCTGCTGCAGTCCTCGACGATCTTGCCCGCGTCCATGAAGATGACGCGATTGCTGACCCGCTTGGCAAAGCCCATCTCGTGGGTCACGCACATCATGGTCATGCCCTCGTGGGCCAGTTGCACCATCACGTCCAGCACTTCGCCGACCATTTCAGGGTCCAGCGCCGAGGTGGGTTCGTCGAACAGCATGACGATGGGGTCCATCGACAGCGCTCGCGCGATGGCCACGCGCTGCTGCTGGCCGCCAGAAAGCTGGCCGGGAAACTTGTCCTTGTGGGCGCTCAGGCCGACGCGGTCCAGCATCTTCAGCCCGCGGGTCTTCGCGTCGGCCGCCGAGCGGCCCAGCACCTTGATCTGCGCGATGGTCAGGTTTTCGGTCACCGACAAATGGGGAAACAGCTCGAAATGCTGGAACACCATGCCGACGCGCGAGCGCAGCTTGGGCAGGTTGGTCTTGGGGTCGGCGATGGAGATGCCGTCGACGACGATGTCGCCCTTCTGGAAGGGCTCCAGCGCGTTGACGGTCTTGATCAGCGTCGACTTGCCCGAGCCGGACGGCCCGCAGACGACGACAACCTCGCCCTTCTGGATGGTCGTGGTGCATTCGGTCAGCACCTGGAAGCTGCCGTACCACTTGGAGATGTTCTTGATATCGATCATGGCGGACTCGATTCGACTCAACGGATGATGGCGATCTTCTTCTGCAGCTCCCGCACGAGGCGGGACAGGCCGAAGCAGATGACGAAGTAGACGACCGCAGCCGCCAGATAGGTCTCGACGGGGCGGTTGAAGTTCTTGCCGGCCACTTCGAAGCCCTTGAGCAGGTCGTACTCGCCAACGGCATAGACCAGCGAGGTGTCCTGGAACAGGATGATGGTCTGGGTCAGCAGCACCGGCAGCATGTTGCGGAAGGCCTGGGGCAGCACCACGTAACGCATGCTTTGGCCGTAGGTCATGCCCACGGCATACCCGGCGTTGACCTGACCGCGCGACACCGACTGGATGCCGGCACGCATGATCTCCGAGTAGTAAGTGGCCTCGAACAGCGTGAAGGTGATGAAGGCCGACATCTGCCCGCCCAGCGGCCCGACGAGCTTGGGGATCAGCAGGAAGAACCACAGGATCACCATCACCAGCGGGATGGAGCGCAGCGTGTCGACGTAAAACGCCGCCGGCACAGACAGCCATGGCTTGCTGGACAGCCGCATCATCGCCAGCAGCGTGCCCAGGATGATGCCGCCGATCATGGCCACCAGCGTCAGCTGGATGGAGAACCAGAAGCCCTTGGCGACGAAGCTCTGGACGACCGCCCAGTTCACGAAGGAATAGTCGAGATTCAGCATCACTTGCCTCCCGACTGGCCGGGGATGCGCACGCGCGCCTCAATGAACTTGGCGATGCGGTTGATGGCGAAGGCCGAGACGAAATACAGCGCGGTGACGGGGATGTAGATCTCCTCGAAATGAGACGTCTCTTCGGAGGCCTGCTGCGCGAACTGCGCCAGCTCGGGGATGCTGACCGCGAAGGCGACCGCCGAGTTCTTGACGATGTTCATGCTCTCGCTCGTCAGCGGCGGAATGACGATGCGGAACGCCATCGGCAGCAGCACGTGGCGGTAGGTCTGGGGCAGCGTCAGGCCCATGGCCAGGCCGGCGTAGCGCTGGCCGGTGGGCAGGGTCTTGATGCCGGCCTTGACCTGCTCGCCGATGCGCGCGCTGGTGAAGAAACCCAAGGCGAAGACGACCAGCACGGAGGACGGCACGGCCTCACGCAGCACCGGGAACAGCGATGGCAGCACGTGGTACCAGAGAAAGACCTGCACCAGCAGCGGGATGTTGCGGAAGAGCTCGGTCCACGCCTCGCCGAAGCGCGCCAGCCATTTGTTCGGCGCGGTGCGAGCAATGCCGATCAGCGAACCGACCACCAGCGCCAGCACGAGGGCCAGCAGCGAGACGCTCAGCGTCCAGCCCCAGGCGTTCAGCATCCATTGCAGATAAGTCTGCTCCTTGCCGCCCGGGCCGAAGCAGCCAGCAACGGCCTCCCCGGTGGCGGTGTCATTGCAGTAGAACTGCCAGTCCCAACTCATGGCCCTCTCCTCAAGCCTCTTAGCTAAAGCAAAGCGGGTGCCAGGCACCCGCTTTGCGGTGGTTCAGGTCGATGCGCGAATCACTTCTTCGCGTAGTCTTCCATCGGCTTGTCGTTGGGGTTGGCCCAGGCGTCCTTGGTCGCAGTGGACACCGGCAGGCCAATCTTCGTGTTGGTCGGCGGGATGGGCTGCATGAACCACTTGTCGTAGATCTTGGCCATCTCGCCCGACTTCATCATGGCCTTGATGCTGTTGTCGACCGCGGTCTTGAAGCCCGGGTCGTCCTTGCGCATCATGATGGCGATCGGCTCGACCGACAGCACCTCGCCGACGATCTTGAAGTCGGCCGGGTTCTTGGACGTGGCGATGTTCTTGGCCAGGATGGAGCCGTCCATGACGAAAGCGTCGGCACGGCCTGAGTCCAGCAGCAGGAAGCTGTCGGCGTGGTCCTTGCCGAAGACTTCCTTGAAGTCCACGCCGTTGGCGCGCTCGTGCTTGCGCAGCGTCTGCACGGACGTGGTGCCGGTCGTCGTCGCGACGGTCTTGCCGTTGAGCTGGCCGATGCCGGTGATGCCAGAGTTGGCCTTCACGGCGATGCGCACTTCCTCGACATAGGTTGTCACGGCGAAGGCGACGTCCTTCTGGCGGGTGGCGTTGTTTGTCGTGGAGCCGCACTCCAGGTCGACGGTGCCGTTGACGGTCAGCGGGATGCGGTTGGCCGATGTGACCGGTTGGTACTTGACTTCGATCTTGCTGCCCAGCTGCTTGCGCAGGTCGGCAACGACGTGCTCGCAGACATCGATGTGGTAGCCGACGTATTTGCCATCACCGATGGTGTAGGACAGGCCCGACGATTCGCGCACACCCATCGTGATCGCGCCGCTGTCCTTGATCTTCTTCAGCGTGTCTTCGGCATGCACGGCCGAAACGCCGGCGAACAGGGCTGCGACGAGCAGAACTTTCTTCATGGAGACTCCAACAACAGGAAGTGGATATCGATAACAGCCGCGAGCAGACCACGCCGCACGCTCAGCCCGAATACGGGTTTACACGATGCATGCGCAAGCTGGATGAGGTCATGCCGCGGACGATAAATAGTCCCACAAAGCCAAGGAGGCTGGTTTGAGCCGGCGCGAAAGCTCGGGCTTTTCGCGATAGATGCGCAGCTCCATGCTGACGCTGAAGGTGCCCGGCGCAGCGGCGGGCACGAGGCGGCCACTGGCGATCTCCTTTTGCACCGAGCTGGCGGGCAGGAAGGCAAAACCATGGCCTTCCAGCGCCATCGCCTTCAGGCCTTCGGCCATGTCCGTCTCGTAGATGGCGTCGAGGTTCAGCGCGCAGTCCGCCTCCTTGACGATAAGCTCGACCAGGCGGCCGAGATAGGCGCCGGCCGCGTAGCTCAGGAAGGGAATCTTCTGGCCCGGCCGTCCGGGCAGCCGGAACATCGGCTCGCCCTGACTGTCGGCCCTGGCATACGGCGACAAGGTCTCGTGGCCCAGCGACACCATCTGGTAGCGCTCCGGGTCCAGCTGCAGCGGCTGGCTGGCGTGGTGATAGACCAGCAGCAGATCGCAATTGCCTTCGCTGAGCTGCAGCATCGCGTCATGCACATTGGCCGCGTTGAGCCGGCACTTGATGGCGCCGAAGCCGCGTCTCAACCCCATCAGCCAATGCGGGAAGAAGGAGAAGGCCAGCGAGTGCGGCACGGCGAACTCGATCATGTCCTGGTCGGCCGCCTGATGGCTGCGCAGCATATTGCGCGTCGCCTGCAGATTGCCCAGCAGCTCGACGGCCTGGGCCAGCAAGGTTGCGCCAGCGGCCGTCAGCCGGGTCGGATAGGAGGATCGATCCACCAGGTCGACGCCGGCCCAGGCCTCCAAGGCCTGAATGCGGCGCGAGAATGCCGGCTGGGTCACGTGGCGCAGCTGGGCGGAGCGGGAAAAGCTGCGCGTCTCGGCCAGGCTGACGAAGTCTTCAAGCCATTTGGTTTCCACCCGAGGCAGTGTAGCCAAGGCCTTCTGCCAGCCGCGCGATCTAGCGAGTCATCTCGGCAACTCATATATGCGCGCGCATTACCTCTTCACCCCCCTAAGCGCGGCCCCTAGGTGCTTGACTCCCCCTCAACTGAAGGGGCACAACGCGGCCCGGCGCGCAGGTGCTTGTTTACAGTCCGCCCAACAACCCAACTCGAACAAACCCGGACGGAGAACGCCATGCGCGCGACGAGCAAACTTCTGGCACTCGCCTTGACGGCCACCATGCAATCGGCGATGGCCGGTGCGGTCTTCTTGGACTTCGAGGACGTGCAGACCATGGAGCAACTGACCTCCCGCTACGCATCCAAGGGTGTCGTGGGAAGTGGCGCCGCCTGGGCGTCCACGTCTGAAGCCTGCAGTTATGGCCCGAATGGTGATGCCGGCGCCATCAGCTTTTCCCGCACCGGCAGCTGCGGCGCGCTCTTTCTCGCTCAGGACTGGACCAAGCCTGCGGTGGCAGGTATCCAGAGCCTGACGCTGGACCTCGCGGACGGCTTCGTCGACGCCCTGTCTTTCGTCTACTCGGGCAGCACCCTGGGCATCAATCTCTCGGTTCACGTCTACGACGCCAGCGGCAAGGAACTCGGCGGCGGCCTGAACGGTCTCACCGGCGCTGAATGCAACAGCTACGTGTTCTGCAACTGGTCCAACCAAATCACACTGACGTTCCAGGGCGTGGGCCGCACAGTGGTGTTCTCGGCGAACGACCAGGCTGTTCTGCTCGATGACCTCAGCTTCAAGACCGTCGACACGCAGCCTCCTGGCCGCCTGCCCGAGCCCGCCAGCATCGCTCTGACCCTGGGCGCCCTTGCGGGCCTGGGTTGGACACGCCGTCGCGTCGCTCGCTAAAGCAGCGCCTCACGCCTCAAGAACGACCGCTACGGCGGTCGTTTTTCATTGGGGCCCACCCATGTGCGGTCGATGACTGCGGCAAACGGCTGCCCGGGTGGCGCAAAGGCGCGCTTCGCCGGTATATGGCAAGCCCCAGTTCCGCAAGGCTTGAATCGTCATCCGCCGTCCCTATAATGGCTTTCTGCTAGCACTCAACTCATTCGAGTGCTAACGAGTCGGGCCGACCGGTTTTCCGCTGGCGGCCCCGTTTTTTTCGGCGAGCCGCGATTGCCGCGGCCGCTCCGGTTCCAACTCTCAAGGAGATTCCATGAAGCTGCGCCCCCTGCACGATCGCGTGATCGTTCGCCGTCTGGAGCAAGAAACCAAGACCGCCTCGGGCATCGTCATCCCCGACAACGCCGCCGAGAAGCCTGATCAAGGTGAAGTCCTGGCCGTCGGCCCGGGCAAGCGCAATGACAAGGGTGAGTTCGTGGCCCTGAACGTCGTCGTCGGCGACCGCGTGCTGTTTGGCAAGTATTCCGGCCAGACCGTCAAGGTCGACGGTGACGAGTTGCTGGTCATGCGCGAGGAAGACCTCTTCGCCGTGGTGCAAAAGTAATAGCTTGCGGGACAGACCGAAGCGCGCAGCGCGAGTTCTGTCCCCAACTGATTCAGAGAATTCGACTCTGACCCCAATTTAAGTATTCGGAGAATCAAATGGCAGCAAAAGACGTGATCTTTGGCGGCGAGGCTCGTGCCCGCATGGTTGAAGGCGTGAACATCCTGGCCAACGCGGTCAAGGTGACCCTAGGCCCCAAGGGCCGCAATGTCGTGCTCGAGCGCTCGTTCGGCGCCCCGACCGTGACCAAGGACGGCGTGTCCGTGGCCAAGGAAATCGAGCTGAAGGACAAGCTGCAGAACATGGGCGCGCAGATGGTCAAGGAAGTCGCTTCCAAGACGTCTGACAACGCCGGTGACGGCACCACCACCGCGACTGTCCTGGCTCAAGCCATCGTTCGCGAAGGCATGAAGTACGTGGCCGCCGGCATGAACCCGATGGACCTGAAGCGCGGCATCGACAAGGCGGTCACCGCCCTGGTCGCCGAGCTGAAGAAGGCCTCCAAGGCCACCACCACCTCCAAGGAAATCGCGCAAGTCGGCACGATCTCCGCCAACAGCGACCATGAAGTGGGCCGCATCATTGCCGAAGCGATGGACAAGGTTGGCAAGGAAGGCGTCATCACCGTTGAAGACGGCAAGAGCCTGGACAGCGAACTCGACGTCGTCGAAGGCATGCAGTTCGACCGCGGCTACCTGTCGCCCTACTTCATCAACAACCCGGAAAAGCAAGCCGCGCTGTTGGACAACCCGTTCGTGCTGCTGTACGACAAGAAGATCAGCAACATCCGCGATCTGCTGCCGACGCTGGAGCAAGTCGCCAAGTCGGGCCGCCCGCTGCTGATCATCTCGGAAGACGTGGACGGCGAAGCCCTGGCCACGCTGGTGGTCAACACCATCCGCGGCATCCTGAAGGTCGTCGCCGTCAAGGCGCCTGGCTTCGGTGACCGCCGCAAGGCCATGCTGGAAGACATCGCCATCCTGACCGGCGGCAAGGTCATCGCCGAAGAAGTCGGCCTGACGCTCGAGAAGGTCACGCTGGCCGACCTGGGCCAGGCCAAGCGCGTTGAAGTGGGCAAGGAAAACACCACCATCATCGACGGCGCCGGCGCTGCCGCTGACATCGAAGCCCGCGTCAAGCAAGTGCGCATCCAGATCGAGGAAGCCACCAGCGACTACGACCGCGAGAAGCTGCAAGAGCGCGTGGCCAAGCTGGCCGGCGGTGTTGCCGTCATCAAGGTCGGTGCTGCCACCGAAGTCGAGATGAAGGAAAAGAAGGCCCGTGTCGAAGACGCGCTGCACGCCACGCGCGCAGCCGTTGAAGAAGGCATCGTGGCTGGTGGCGGCGTCGCGCTGCTGCGCGCCAAGCAAGCCGCTGGCGCCATCAAGGGCGACAACGCTGATCAAGACGCCGGCATCAAGCTGGTCCTGCGCGCCATCGAAGCACCGCTGCGCGAGATCGTCTACAACGCCGGTGGCGAAGCCTCCGTCGTCGTCAACGCCGTGCTGGCCGGTTCGGGCAACTACGGCTTCAACGCCGCCAACGACACCTATGGCGACATGATCGAAATGGGCATCCTGGACCCGACCAAGGTGACGCGCACTGCCCTGCAGAACGCCGCATCCGTCGCGTCGCTGATGCTGACGACCGAAGCCATGGTCGCCGAGTCCCCCAAGGACGAAGCAGCCGGTGGCGGCATGCCTGGTGGCATGGGCGGCATGGGTGGCATGGGCGGTATGGATATGTAAGACATTGCGGGACAGACCTGGCGGGCGTACTCGCCCGACAGCTCTGTCCCCAACTGATCAAGCATTCAGGAAGGGGCTGCGCGAGCAGCCCCTTTTCTTTTGTGCCTGAGGTTCTCAGTCGCTCGCTCGGGCGGCTGAGCGCGCGAACGTATAGGTCAGCCCGATGCCGACGCTGGCGCCCGTGGTCTGGCGTACAAGCGGACTGTCGCGATTGGCGGCCCCAGCCACGCTGTCGACACGTCCGATGGCAAACAGACGCACATCCGGCGTCAGCTGGTGCGACACCCCGCCCTTGAGCCGCCAGGCAATCAAGCCGGCGCGAGCCGCATAGGCCGGCCGATCCGCCAGCGCCTCGTTCGGCGCGACGGTGTAATAGGTCGCCCCGAGGCGACGGTCGCCGAACAGCACTCCCGCACTGACGCCATAACTCCAGCCCGCCCTGGCGCGGTGCTCCAGAGCCAGCTCCGGCTCCAGGCTCATGCCGCGATGCCGGCGCAGGTCGCTCGCCTCGAACACGCCGCGCAGCGGCAGCTCGAAAGTCAGGCTGTCAGCGGCTTTGCGGCCGTTCAGATACCAGCGACCGACGGGCCCGAACTCCACCAGCGAACGCAGCCGCGGCATGCCCTCGCGCGCCCGCAGCTCCTTACCGCCAGCACTCAGCGAGCCCGCGAAGGACACATCCAGCTCGAAGCTCTCGGTGCGCACCGCCCGCAACCCCGCGCCCGCGTCATCGGCCCGCAGCACCTTGCCGCGGTAGATGACGTAGGGCAGCACCGGCGTGCGCGTGACCTGCTGGTCTGCTCCCGGATAGGCCTGCTGCGACAGCGCGCCGGCGGCCACACCCAGCTCCCACAGCGGCAGCTCAGAGGGCTTGGTCGCGGCGTCATCGGCATGCACGAGAGTGGCCGCACAGGCCAGGCTGAAACCGAGGAGGCATTTCATGGGCGAGAGGTGGATGGCGACGGCGCGCATCATGCCTGCACCTGCGCCACCCAGCCCGCTGCGAAGCGCTCGGCGTCACCCAGGGGGCTGACTGCCATGCGTTCACGCAGCCCGGCGCGCAGCGCCGCCAGGCCCGCGCGATCTGCGGCCCAGCGTACCGCCAGGCGCACATAGTCCTCCGCGTCCGACGCCACCCAGTCTTGCGCCAGCCCCAGCGTCTGCATGAAGCTCAGGCCCTGACGCGAGATCGGCGCCGGCCCCGGCAGCGTCAGCACCGGCACGCCCATCCAGAGCCCGTCCAGCGTCGTCATGCCGCCGCTGTGCGGGAAGGGGTCGAGGGCAATATCGATGCGCCCGAAGTCGCAGAGATAGTCGGCCAGCGGCCCCGGCCCCTGCAGGTCCAGCCGGGCCGTATCACCCGGCCAGCGGCCGAACAGGGCCGTGCGCTCCGCCTCGTGCTGCAGACCGGGCGCCTTCAGCAGCAGCCGGCTGTCGGGCACCGCCTCCAGCACGCGCGCCCACAGCGCCAGCACTTCGTCGCCGAGCTTGTGCAGGGCATTGAAACAGCCGAAGCACATCGGTCCTTCCCGCATGGCCACGGCAGGCGCCTCGGCGGGCGGCGCATAGACCGTGAAGCTGTCGGGCAGCCGCAGCAAAGGCTCCACAAAACCGGCTTCGGCGCCCTCAGGCAACAACCAACGGTCGCCGATGAAGCCATCCATCTCGGCCAGCCCGGTGCTGCCTGCATAGCCCAGCCAGCTCAACTGTCGCGGCGCCGGCCGGCGCGCGAACACGCCCAGGCGATGACCGCCCGTGTGGCCGTTCAGGTCGATCAGCACATCGATGCCATCGGCCGCGATGCGTTGCGCCAGCGTCGCGTCATCCCAGCCGGCCACGTGCAGCCAACGCGGCGCGGCGGCCCGCAACCGCAGGGTCAGTTCATCGTCGCCACCATGGTTGGCGTAGACGAAAAGCTCGCAACGCCGCGCCAGCGCCGGCAGCCAGGCCTCGGCCAGCCGCCCGACCGGATGGCCGCGCAGGTCGGCCGACACCAAGCCGACGCGCAAAGGCCCAGCCGCGCGCGCGGGCCGCGAAACGGCAGGCGCCGCCACAGCCTGACCGAAGGCCTGCGCCTCGCTCCGCAGCTCGGCACCCTGCTGGCGATATGCACGCAGCAGCAAACGGTCGCTGCGTGCGGTCAGCAGCGTCGGATCGAGGGCAATGAGGCGGCTCAGCACCACATCGGCCTCGTCCAGGCGGCCCTGCTGCTTCAAAGCCTGGGCGAGGTTGCTCAAAGCCTGGGGCGACGTCGGCGCGTCGTCCAGCGCTTGACGGTAGGCGGCCACAGCCTGTGCATGCCGTCCCTCGCGCAGCCGCAGCCCGCCCAGGTTGGCCAGCGCCGCCGCCCGGCGCTCGCCGGCCAGGCCCGTGGCCAGAGCCGCCGTCAACACCGCCTCGCCGCGCTGCGGCCGCAGCAGGCTCAGATTGCAGGCGGCTTCGGCATGGCCGGCATCCAGCGACAGAACCGCCTCCCAGGCGTCAACAGCGCCCGCCGCGTCGCCGACCTCCTGCAGCAGGTTGCCCAGCGCGAAGCGGTGGGCGACATCCGCCGGCGCTAGGGCCACGGCCTCGCGCAGCCTGGCCACCGCTTCACGAGGGCGCCCGGCTGCGGCCCAGGCCGTTGCGGCATGCCCGCGCAGACCCGCATCCGCCGGGCGTGCTGCGATCGCCTGCTCGAAGGCCTGCGCCGCATCCGCGTGGCGCCCCAGTGCCAGCAGCGCCCGCCCGCGGTTGCCCAGGGCAGCGACCAAGCCGGGTTGCAGCGCGAGGGCGGCCTCAATGGCGGCGAGGGCCTGGGCCGGCTCGCCCAGCGCCAGCAGCGCGTTGCCGAGGTTGTTGTGGGCGCCCGGCAGGCGCGGCTGCAGCGCCAGCGCTCGCTCATAGGCGGCCCGCGCCTCGGGCCAACGCTGCCGCGAGGCCAGCAGGGCGCCGAGATTGGCCGTCAGTTCGGCATCGTCCGGCAACAGGGCCAGGGCGCGCTCCAAGGCCGGTAGCGCGTCCTCGCCCAGCATCTGCAGGGCCACGGACAGGGCCTTCCACAACGTGCCGTCCTGGGGATGCTCGGCGAGCAATGCGCTGGCCTGCGCGGCCATCTCGGCATGGCGCCCAGCCTGGAAAAGCGTGAAAAGGTTCTGAAGTGCGGCGTTTGCCATGTGGTTGAGGGGTCGGTAAGAGGGGGCAACACATCGGGGTGCACCAGCCTGGCGCCGGATAATCTCATCACGCCCCTCGATAGCGTCCATGCCCTTCAGCCCGAACCCTCACGACCTGCTTGACCACGCGCTGACCGAAGCCGGCCCGATGGCCCGCGACCTGCTCAACAGCGTGCAGGATGAGCTCGAAGCGCAGCCCCAGCACTATCCACTGCGCGAGGCCTGGCGCAAGGTGCGCGCGCATTTCGCGGCCGACTTCGAGGGCAAGCTCATCGAGCTGCTGCAGGCCGGCCGTCGCGGCGACGATCCCCTGCACCGCTCGCCCGCCCAGCTCGGCGGCCTGGAAAGCCTCAGCCTCGTCGACGAACACCAGGCGCTGCAGGACGTGGCCATCGCCCATGTCGCCCATGCAGCCGAGGACATGAGCCGGGCCGAGCTGCACCAGATCGGCAACTTCTTCGCGGCGCTGCGCGGCATCGCACGGGCCCGCGAGCGCGACAACCCGCTGCGCCCGGCCCTCTACGCTCACGCACTTCACCATGCGCTGGCGTCCAGCCCGCTCGGCGCCCAGACCCAGTACGAGCTGATGCGTGTGGCCGCGACACCGCTGGCCCGCGCCCTGAACCGCCTCTACACCCAGGCCTGCGCCACGCTGCGCGCCGCCGACATCAGCGACATGGTGGCCTCCCACGGCCATGCCCAGACCGACCCGCTGGCCCACCAGCGCCTGGCCGCGGCCCGCGGCGTCAGTACGCGGCCAGCCGCTCATGGCACGCTGGACGGCCTGTCGCGCCGCGTCGACGCGGTCAACTCCCGGCCGCAGGGCCTGGCGCCCCACAGCCCCGTCACCCAGCGCGGTCCGCTGGCCCCGGCGCCCTTCGTGCGCTCGACGGGGCCGGACATGCTGAGCCGGCTCTATGACCAGATCCTGGCCGACCCGCGCCTGCTGCCGCCGCTGAAGGCGCTGCTGGCGCGACTGCAGATCGCCGTCGTGCGCCTGGCACGCAGCGACAGCATGCTGCTGCGCCGCCAGGACCATCCCACCTGGGCATTGCTGAACCGCGTCGCCGCCCACGGCATGGCCTTCGAGCGCGCCGATGACGCCCGCCTTGTGGATTTCCTGCGCTTCATGGAAGCCGAGGCCCAGCTCCTCGTCGACGCGCCCACGCCCAACGCCCTGCTCTTCCAGCAGGTGCTGGCTCGCGTCGACGCCCACATCGACCAGCAGGCCCGCCAGAGCAGCGAACGCAATGCCGTCGCGCTGGCGGCCCTGGAGCGGGAACAGCTGCGCAGCGACTGGCGCGAGCTGATCCGCGATCAGATCGACCACCAGATCACCGGCGCCCCTTTGGGCCCGCGCATGCACCGCTTCCTGCAGACGGCCTGGGTGGACGTCATCGTCGCGGCCATGGTGCGCCACGGCCGCGACTCGCACGAAGCCCACGCGGCGATGGAGATGGTCGACGCCGTGCTCGACAGCCTCATCACGCCGCGCGACCTGGCCGACCGCGAGGCCCTGCGCATGCGCCTGCCCGTCCTCATCGAGCGCCTGCTGACCGGCTGCGAAAGCATCCAGCTCTCCGAAGCCAAGCGCGAGCCGGCCCTGTCCGAACTGATGGCCCAGCATGCCCGCCTGCTGCGCGGCCTGCCGGCGCTGGACCCCGCCGAGCGCCGCCCCGCCGCCCCGCCGCCCGCCTCGCCCACGGCGAGCAGTGCCGCGCCCGCCTCGGCCGACGAGATCGTCCAGCGCCTGATGGAGGAGCGCGATTCCCAGGTGCCTTCGCACTGGCTGAGCGTCGACGTCGACCGCGGCGAACTGCCGACTGTGCCGGTGCAGCTCTACAACCAGCACGATTCGCCGGATGCGCGCGCGGCGCTGCAACGCTGGATCGATGGCCTGCAGATCGGCCGCTGGTTCCATCTCTTCATCCAGGGCGACTGGCATACCACCCAGATCGCCTGGATCAGCGAGGGCCGGCAGTTCCTGCTGTTCGTCGGCCGCGACTCCGACGAACGCCTGCCGCTGACCCGCCGCGCGCTGGAGGCGCTGCTGTCCAACGGCCTCATCACGGCACTGGAAGACGATAACGTCGTCCAACGCGCCGTGGACACGCTGATGAGCGACCTGGACGGCGGCTGAGCTTCAGCCCGCCGAGTGAATCGGCTCGACCGCCGGCATGTCGTCGGGCAGCCGATGCGCCAGCACCCATTCGCGCAGCGCCAGCGCCACGTCGCCGACGCCGCTCTTCTTCAGCGCCGAGAACAGCGTCACCGCCACGTCGGAGTTCTCGGTGGTCATCGCAGCGAGGAACTCCGTCGTCGCGCGCAAGGCCGCGTCTGCTTCCTTGCGATTGAGCTTGTCGGACTTGGTGAGCAGCACCAGCAACTTGATCTCACCGGTGGCCACACGCGCGGCGACGAACTCCAGCAGCTGCTTGTCCAGGTCGGTCAGGCCCAGACGGGAGTCGACCATCAGCACGACGCCCGACAGGCTGCGGCGCACTTCCAGGTAGTCGGCCATGACCTTTTGCCAGCGCAGTTTGGCCGATTTGTTCACGGCCGCGTAGCCATAGCCCGGCAAGTCGGCGAACAGGGCGTCGGCCGCGTCCTTGGGGCCGAGTTCGAAGAGGTTGATGTGCTGGGTGCGGCCCGGCGTCTTGGAAGCAAAGGCCAGGCGTTTTTGCTGGGCCAGCGTGTTGATGGCGGTGGACTTGCCGGCGTTGGAGCGGCCGACGAAGGCGATCTCGGGCAGTTCGGTGGCGGGCAGATGCACCAGCTGGCTGGCGGTGGTCAGGAAGCGCGTGGTATGCGTCCAGGCCAGGGCGAGCTTCTCGGTGAGGGGCTCGGCCGGCAGGGCCTCAGGAATCTTGTCGGTCATGTCTAGCTCGGACGCTGTGGTTCAGCATTGTAAAATTCTCGGGTTACGCCCTTTGAGACCGTATAAATCCATGAAGACTGTCGCCCTCCTCCTGTCGAGTCTGCTGCTGGCCGCCACGGCTCACGCGAACGAGCCCGCTGCTGTTGCTGCCAAGCCCGATTCGGCCAAGGGCGGTGCCATTTCTTCCCAGGTCTGCGCAGCCTGCCACACGGCGGACGGCTCGCGTGGCAGCCCGGCCAATCCCATCCTGCAGGGTCAGCATGCCGAATACCTGGCCAAGCAGCTGACCGAGTTCAAGAGCGGCAAGCGCAAGAACCCCGTCATGCAAGGCATGGCAGCCCCGCTGTCGGAGGACGACATCCGCAACGTGGCCGCCTTCTACGCCGCCAAGACCGCCAAGCCGGGTTTCGCCAAGAACAAGGACACGGTCGCCCTGGGCGAGAAGATCTACCGCGGCGGCATTGCCGAGCGCAATGTGCCGGCCTGTGCCGGCTGCCACGGTGCCAACGGCTCCGGCCTGCCGGTCCAGTACCCGCGCCTGGGCGGCCAGCATGGCGACTATGTCGAAGCGCAGATGGTGGCCTTCCGCAGCGGTGCACGCGCCAACAATCCCGTCATGGTCACCGTCGCCGCCAAGATGAATGACAAGGAAATCAAGGCCGTGTCCGACTACATCGCTGGCCTGCGCTGAACGCGGCGCTTGCCTTGAGGAACAAAGGCCGGTGAACCCCACCGGCCTTTTTTGTTGATCGCTGATGTCCGCCGTCCCTGTCCCTCGCTCCTCACCCGCCCGCGAACTGCTGGACGTGCTCGCGTCCATGCGCTTCGCCATCACGCTGCTCAGCGTGATCTGCATCGCCTCGGTCATCGGCACCGTGCTGCGCCAGAGCGAGCCCATGGGCAACTACGTCAACCAGTTCGGCCCCTTCTGGGCTGAGGTATTCGGCAAATTGGGGCTTTACACGGTCTACAGCGCGCCCTGGTTTCTGGTCATCCTGACCTTCCTGGTGCTCTCGACCAGCCTGTGCATCGCCCGCAACGCGCCCAAGATCCTGGTCGACCTGAAGAGCTACAAGGAGGGCGTGCGCGAGCAGTCCCTGCAGGCCCACCACCACAAGGCCATCGGAGAGCTGCCCAGCAACCCCTCGATGGCCCTCGCCGAGATCGGCAATACGCTGGCGGCCCACGGCTGGAAGGCCCGCGTGCAGCGGCGCGACAACGGCATCATGATCGCGGCCCGCCGCGGCGCGGCCAACAAGATCGGCTACCTCTGCGCCCACTCCGCCATCGTGCTGATCCTCATTGGCGGCGTGCTGGACGGCAACGCCATGGTCAAGCTGGCCATGTGGGCCCAGGGCAAGCAGCTCTACACCGGCTCAGGCTTCGTGTCGGACATCCGGCCCGAACACCGGCTCTCCACCGGCAATCCGAGCTTTCGCGGCAATGTGTCGGTCACCGAGAAGCAGCGCCAGGGCATCGCCGTGCTGAGCCTGCCCAGCGGCGTCGTGCTGCAGGACCTGCCCTTCGACATCGAGCTGAAGGCATTCAAGGTCGACTACTACCCGACGGGCATGCCCAAGAGCTTTGCCAGCGACATCGTCATCCATGACGGCACGACACGGCGCGAGGCCACGGTCAAGGTCAACGAACCCGTCATCCACAAGGGCCTGGCCATCTACCAGAGCAGCTTCGAGGACGGCGGCAGCAAGCTCGAGCTCAAGGCCATGCCGCTGGCCAGCACCGGCACGCCCGTGAAGCTTGCCGGCCGCGTCGGCACGAAGATGGCCTTTGGCGAGCAGACGCTGGAGCTCGACGGCCTGCGTGTCATCAATGTCGAGAACCTCGCCAATGACGGTAGCAGCGGCGCCAATGCCAGCGGCGCCGACGTGCGCAAGGTCGACCTCGGCGCGGCGCTTGGCAAGCATCTCGGCAGCGGCGCCAAGTCGGACGGCAGCAAAGTTCTGCACAACGTCGGTCCGAGCTTCAGCTACAAGCTGCGCGACGCCGCCGGCCAGGCCCGCGAGTACAACAACTACATGCTGCCGGTCGAGCTGGACGGGCAGAAGCTCTTCCTCGCCGGCGTGCGCGACACCCCGGCCGAGACCTTCCGCTATCTGCGCATGCCGGCCGACGAGAACGGCGAGTTGAGCGGCTGGCTGCGCCTTCGCCAGGCCCTGGCCGATACCGCCCAGCGTGACGTCGCTGCGCGCCGCTATGCCGCCGCCGCCACGCCGCCCAACCAGCCCCAGCTGACGCCGCAGCTGCAGCTGACGGCCCAGCGTGCGCTGACGCTGTTCTCCGGCGCCGCCGCCAAGCCCGGCGACGAAGTCAAGGGCGGCCTGCCGGCGCTGTCGCAGTTCATCGAGCGTGATGTGCCCGAGGCTGACCGCCAGCGCGTCTCCGAGGTGCTGCTGCGCATCCTGAACGGCAGCCTGTTCGAGCTGCACCAGATCGCCCGCGAGCGCGCTGGCCTCAAGCCCGCCGGCACCGATGCCGCCGCCCAGGGCTTCATGACCCAGGCCGTGCTGTCCCTGTCCGACAGCCTCTACTACCCGTCGCCCACGCTGCTGCAGCTGGAGAACTTCGAGCAGGTCCAGGCCAGCGTCTTCCAGGTCGCCCGCGCGCCTGGGCAGAAGCTGGTCTATCTGGGCGCCCTCCTGCTCATCGTCGGCGTCTTTTCCATGCTCTACATCAAGGAGCGTAGGCTGTGGGTCTGGCTCGTGCCCAGCGCCGACCCGGGCGGCTCGCAGGTGCGCATGGCCATGTCCAGCACCCGTGAGTCGCCCGACAACGCCGTTATGTTCGCCCAGCTCAAAGCCGCCGTGCTGAAGGAGCCCTCATGAACACCACCACCTTTGACCTGCCGCGCCGCCACGCGCTGCAGCGCCGTGACACCCTCGACTGGCTGTTCGCCGCCCTCGTGCTGCTCGGTGGCGGCTATGCCTTCAGCCGCTACCACGCGTCGATGGACGTCTACGAGCAGGGCATCCTGCTGTGCGCCATGCCGGCGCTGATCGCGCTGGGCTGGTTCTGGAAGCCGCTGCGTTGGCTGAGCGTCGCCGTCGGTGCGGCCACCCTCATCGCCATCGGCCTGTATGCCCAGCACACCGACGGCTTCGGCGCCGACCTGGCCGCCGGCGAGAAGGTGTTCTGGCTGAAGTACATGCTGTCCAGCCAGAGCGCCATCCTGTGGATGAGCCTGCTGTTCTACATGAGCATGCTCTTCTACTGGGGCGGCTTCTTCACCGGCGCCGGCCGCAACAGCGTGGCCGAGGTGGTCGGCTCCAAGCTGGCCTGGGGCGGCGTCTTCATGGCCCTGGTCGGCACGCTGGTGCGCTGGTACGAGAGCCACCAGATCGGCGCCGACATCGGCCACATCCCCGTCAGCAACCTCTACGAAGTCTTCGTGCTGTTCTGCTGGCTGACGACAACCTTCTACCTCTACTACGAGGCCCGCTTCGCGACGCGTTCGTTGGGCGCCTACGTGATGCTGGTCGTCAGCGGCGCGGTCAGCTTCCTGCTGTGGTACACGCTGGCCCGCGAGGCCCAGGAGATCCAGCCCCTGGTGCCGGCGCTGCAGAGCTGGTGGATGAAGATCCACGTGCCCGCCAACTTCGTCGGTTATGGCAGCTTCGCGCTGGCGGCCATGGTGGCCCTGGCTTTTCTGCTGAAGACGGCGACGACACGCGCCCTCGTCATCGGCCTCGTTGCCATGCCGCTGGGCATCGTCGGCCTGATCCTGGCGGTGCGCTTCGGCGCCACGCTGGAGGCCGCCACCGTCGCCGGCCTGCAGGGCTGGGCCTACAAGATCGCCGGTGTCGCCGCCTTCCTGGGCATTGCCGTCGCGCTGCGCGGCCACCTGACGGCGCGCCTGCCCGACCTGCCCCAGCTCGACGACCTCATGTACAAGTCCATCGCGCTGGGCTTTGCCTTCTTCACGATCGCCACCATCCTCGGCGCCTTCTGGGCCGCGGAGGCCTGGGGTGGCTACTGGAGCTGGGACCCCAAGGAAACCTGGGCCCTGATCGTCTGGCTCAACTACGCCGCCTGGCTGCACATGCGCCTGATGAAGGGCCTGCGCGGCATGGCCTCGGCCTGGTGGGCGCTGGTGGGCCTGCTGGTCACGACCTTCGCCTTCCTGGGCGTCAACATGTTCCTCTCAGGCCTGCACAGCTACGGTACGCTGTAGCGATGCCTGAAACGCCGGACCGCGAGCCTTGGACGCAGGCTGCGCCGGCCATCGCAGCCGCCCTGCCGGACCTGTGCTTCCTGATCGGGCCCGACCTGCGTTTCGCGGCCTGCAACCACCCGGATCACCCCGATCTGCACGCACCCTGGGCAACGCTGCAGGGTCGATCGCTGCAAAGCATCGGCCCGCCCGCCCTGGCGCAGCAGTTCGCGGCAGCCTGCGCGCCCAGCTCCCAGCGCCTGCGCTATGCGCTGCGCACCCAAAGTGGCCGCCTGGCCCGCTTCGAGGCCAGCATCGCCCCCTTGCTGGACGGCACGGGCTGGCTGTGCATGGCCCGCGACCTCGGCAGCACCGACGCCGAACAGGCGCGTTATGCCCGGGCCATGAAGGGCGCCGCCGATGGCCTGTGGGAATGGGACATCGCTGCCGACAGCGAATACCTGTCGCCCCGTGCCCTGACCCTGCTGGATCGCCCCGGCCGCCTCGCCGAACAGCTGCAAACCGACGACCAGGGCCAATGGCGGGCCGCCCTGCAGTCCCATCTGCAGCACGGCGCGCCGCTGGACATCGACCTGCGCCTGGCCGGCGCCGCGACACGCTGGCTGCGTTGCCGCGGCTGGACCGAGCGCGACGCACGCGGCCAGCCAGCCCGCGTGCTGGCCACGCTGTCCGACATCACCATCGCCAAATTCACCGAACAGGCGCTGACCGACAGCCAGGCCAAGTTCCGCGCCCTCTTCCACACGGTGCCGGTTGGTATCGCGCTGTTCGACGTCGCCAGCGAGACCGTCATCGAGTCCAACGACGAGCTCGGCCGCCTGCTCGGCTGGCCGACGCTGTCCGTCGTCGGCCAGACCGCCGAGGCCCTGGGCCTGGCGCCACTGCCTGGCACTGAGGGCCGCACCGAGATCGACGACCGCGAACTGCACCCGGTCTCAGGCTGCCGCCTGCACGCCAAGCTCGTCGCCGAACCCGTCGACCTGGCGGGCCGGGCGCTGCTGCTGTGCGCCGTCGTCGACATCTCGGTGCAGGTCGACGCCGAGGCCGCGCTGTCGGCCCTGGCCGAGCAGTTGATGGACCAGGAGCGCCGCACCACCCAGCGCCTGGCCCAGGCCCTGCACGACCAGCTCGGCCAGACGCTGACCGCCCTGCGCCTGATGCTGGACCTGGGCGCCGCGGACGCCCGCCAGCAGGCCCGCGGCCTCATCGACCAGGCCTTGCGCGAGGTGCGTCAGGTGCTCGTCGACCTGCGCCCGCCGCTGCTGGAGGACGAAGGCCTGGCCGCGGCGCTGGACAACGAGGTCGCTCAGCGCCGCGCCCTGCATCCGGGCGTGCGCCTGGTGCTGGACGCGGAGGACGAGCTGCTGACGCAGCGCTGGCCGGTGGAGGTCGAGTACGCTCTGTTCATGATCGCCCGCGAAGGCCTGGAGAACGCGCTGCGCCACGCCCGGCCCACCGAGGTCAGGCTCAGCTTCTACGGCTGTGCGCAAGAGATCGAACTCGGCGTGGCCGATGACGGCAGCGGCCTGGACGCCGACTTCGAGCGTCGCCCCGGCCACCTCGGCCTCATCGGCATGCGCGAGCGCGCCCGCGCCATCGGCGCAACGCTGGAGCTGGGCCCGCGCGAGGGCGGCGGCACCCAGCTGACCTTGAGATGGAGCGTGCCCGAATGACGCAAGCCGCCCGCATCTACCTCGTCGATGACCACGCCATGGTGCGCCAGGGCTTGCGCGCGCTGCTGACCGAGGCTGGCCATGATGTCGTCGGCGACAGCGGCGACATCACCGCCGCCCTGGCCGAGTTGCAGCAGCTGACGCCGGACATCGTCCTGGTCGACCTGTCGCTGGGTCCGCGCTCCGGCATGGAGCTGCTGGCCGAGCTGCAGCGCCGCCACCTGCCCGTGCGGCCCCTGGTGCTGACCATGTCGGCGCAGCCCCGCCACGTCGGCATGGCCCTCAAGCTGGGCGCCTGCGGCTATGTGCTGAAGGGCTCGCCATCGGAGGAACTGCTGCAGGCCATCGAGGCGCTGCGCAGCGGCCGCCGCCATCTCGGCCAGGGCGTGGGCGAACTCGCTGCGCGGGCGCTGGCTGAAGGCACGGGCGACGACCCCTTCGCCGCGCTGTCGGTGCGTGAACGCCAGGTCGTCACCATGGTCGTCGATGGCCATTCCAGCAACGAGATCGGCACCGCCCTGCATTTGTCGCCCAAGACGGTGGACAGCTACCGCAGCCGGCTGATGGCCAAGCTCGGCGCGTCCGATGTGACGGCCCTGGTCAAGCTGGCAATACGTCACGGTCTGATCAGCAACGACGCCTGAGCGGCGCGGACCTGAGCGCCCCGGCAACCGGCATCAAGAACTCCCGGCAGCGCCGCCGGGTGGGGGCGCCTAGATTGACAGTCACCGGCCCTCGGTCGGCGAAAGTCCCAGATGCCCGTCCCCCAAAGCTCAGAGGCCCTCCATGCGGGCGCATGAACTCCCCGCCGACGAGGCCGAGCGCCTGCAGTGCCTGGCCGAGCTGGGCCTGAGCCAGCCGCCCACCCAGCCCGAGCCCGACGCCGTGCTCGACGGCCTGGTGCGCTGCGCCGCTCATCTGCTCGGTTATCCCATCGCGCTGATCAGCCTCGTCGGCGAGCGCCGCATGTGGTTCAAGGCCCGCTACGGCACCGAGGTGGTCGACTGCGAGCGCGAGGCCTCCTTCTGCGCCCACACCATCCTCGGCGAGACGCTGTTCGAGGTGCCCGACGCCACGACCGATCCCCGCTTCGCCACCAGCCCCTGGGTGATCGGTGCAACCCGCCTGCGCGCCTACGCCGGCCTGCCCATCCGCCTGGGCAACCTGACGCTGGGGGCCCTGTGCGTGGGCGACACCGTGCCGCGCCGCCTGGACGCCGTGCAGGCCACGCTGCTGGCCGACATTGCCAACGCGGTCGGCGCCTGGTTCGCCCACCGCCGCGAGCATGTCGACCTGCTCGCCAGCCGCACCCATCTGCAGGCCCAGGCCGAGCTGCTCGGCCGCCTCAGCAGCGAGACGCCCGGCATGCTGTTCCAGTACCGCAGCGCGCCCGGCGGCGGTGGCGAACTCGGCTTCATCAGCGGCCAGGCCGAGCACATCTTCGGCCCCATGGCGCCGCTGCAGCCTGAGGGCCTGCGCGTCTTCGCCGAGCGCGTGCACCCTGAGGACCTGCCCGGGCTGTTGCTAGGCATGCGCGAGGCCAAGGCCGGCCAGCAGGCCTGGCAGCGGCTGTTCCGCGTCTGCCTGCCCGGCGCCGAGCGGCCGGCCTGGCGCTCCGGCCGCGCCAGCCCCTCGCTGCAGGCCGACGGCAGCGTGCTCTGGCATGGCTTCATCGCCGACGTCGACGAGCACATCGAGATCGAGAACCTGCGCCGCGACAAGCTCGCCGCCGAACAGGCCAGCGCCGCCAAGAGCGCTTTCCTGTCCCGCGCCAGCCATGAGCTGCGCACGCCGCTGAATGCCGTCATCGGCTTCAGCCAGTTGCTGCTGCTCAACCATGAAGAGCCCCTGACGCCGCGCCAGCAGGAGCGCATCGAATGGGTGCTGGACTCCGCCAAGCGCCTGCACCAGCTGGTCGACGGCCTGCTCGACGTCGACCGCGCCGAGCCCGGCCGCCCCAGCCGCTTCGATGCGGGCTCCGGGGCCGAGGATGCCTTCACCCTGCTCTACATCGAAGACGAGCCGCTCAACACCCTGCTCGTGCAGGAAGCCCTGCGCGACCGCCCCGACTGGCGCGTGCTGCACGCTGGCGACGGCCGCGCCGGTCTGGCCCTGGCCAAGACCCAGAAGCCCGAGGTCGTGTTGACCGACATCAACCTGCCTGGCCTGTCGGGCCTGGACGTCGTCCGGGAGCTGCGCGCAGACGCCGCCCTGGCCGGCACGCTGTGCATCGCGCTGTCCGCTGACGCGACGCCGGGCCAGATCGAGCGGGCCATGCAGGCCGGCTTCGACGACTACTGGACCAAGCCGCTGGACATCCTCGAGCTCGCCGGCCGCCTGGCCGATGCGCTTGCCGAGCACGGCGGCCGCTGATTCGATTGCTTCTCAGGGAGAGAACATGATGAACGCCCTCGCGACGAGCCCCAGGCCCGCCCCCCCGCCCGCCCAGCCCCGCGTGACCCGGCCCGCGGCCGCGGCCGTGGCCCGCACACCGTCCGAGCGCGCCTGCCTCATCCATCTGCTCGTCGTCGACGACGACGTGGCCGCCATCGAGTACCTGGGCCAGCTGCTCAAGGGCTTCGCGCAGATCAGCTTCGCCACCAATGGCGAGGATGCGCTGCGCCTGGCCGAGCTGCATCGCCCCGACCTGGTCCTGCTCGATGTCGAGCTGCCTGGCATGGACGGCTTTGAGGTCTGCCGCCGCCTGCGCGCCACGCGCGGCCTGGCCGAGCTGCCCATCATCTTCGCGACCTCGCATGTCGATCCCGGCATCGAGGCTCGTGCCCTCAGCCTCGGCGCCAACGACTTCCTGCGCAAGCCCTTCGACGACGTGCAGGTGCTGGCGCGCCTGCGCACCCAGCTGCGCGCCGCCGCCGAGCGCACAGACAAGCCCGAGGCCACCTCCCAGAGCCGCACGCGCATCCTCATCGTCGACGACGACGCCACCAGCATCCAGCTCGTGCGCAGCCTGCTGGCCGACGTCGGCGAATGCCATTTCGCGCTGAACAGCGCCCAGGCCCTCAGCCTCGTCGGCGAGCTCAAGCCCGACCTCATCCTGCTGGACATCGACCTGCCCGACAGCGACGGCTTTCACCTGTGCAAGCGGCTGCGCGCCGACGCCGCGCTGGGCCAGGTGCCCATCATGTTCCTGACCCAGTCCCACACCCTCGGCCACGAGGCCCGCGCGCTGGCTCTGGGCGGCGACGACTTCGTGCGCAAGCCCTTCAGCGCACCGGTGCTTTGCGCCCGCGTGCGCCGCCTGGTTGAGCGCAAGCGCTCGCTGGAGCGCCGCCAGGTCGACCACGACCACCGCCAGATCAGCGACGGTCGGGTCGCCGCCATCGTCCAGGCCTGCAAGGACGCCATCCTCGTCGTCGACGCGGCCGGCGGCGTCGTCATGGCCAATGCCGCCGCCTGCGCCCTGCTCAACGTGAGAGCACAGCCGCTCAGCCTGCGCCTGGATGAGCTGCTCATCATCGACGCTCTGGGCCGCCACTGCGTGCAGCGCGCCAGCGGCCAGCGCGTACCAGTCGAGGTCAGCACCTCGACCGAAGGCGAAGGCGCCGACGCGCTGACCGTGCACGTGCTGCGCGACACCCGCGAGCGCGACCGCGAGCAGGCCCTGGCGCGCCGCCAGACCGAGGCCGCCGCCACGCGCCGCGCCACCGCGTCCATGCTCTCCTACATCGCCCATGAGATCGGCAACCCGGTCAACGTCATCAAGGGTTTCGCCCAGCTGATGCAGGCCGAACGCCTGAGCGCCAGCCAGGCCGACAAGCTCGCCCACATCCTCGACGCCGTCGGCCAGCTGTCGGGGCTGCTCGGCGACGTCAGCGACGTCGCGCGCATGGAGTCGGGGCAGTTCCATGTCGAATTGCAGGATGTCGAGCTGCACACCCTGGCCGGGCAGGCCTGCGAACCGGCCGCCGCCCAGGCCGCCGCCGTCGGCATGCTGCTGAGCGCGCCGCCACCGGCACCGCCCGTGCGCGTGCGCGCCGACGCCCGCCGCCTGCGCCAATGCCTGGACAACCTGCTGTCCAACGCCATCAAGTACGCCGGCGACGGCATCTGCATCGCGGTCGAGATCGAAGCCCGCGGCCCCGAGGTCGTGCTGGCCGTGCAGGACCGCGGCTGCGGCCTCAGCGAAGACCAGCTCGCCCACCTCTACGAACCCTACAACCGCCTCGGCCGTGACGGCGGCGCCATCCCTGGCACGGGCCTGGGCCTGACGCTGACGCGCGACCTGGTGCAGGCCATGGGCGGGCGGCTGGAGGTGCGCAGCCAGCCCGGCCGCGGCTGCCGTTTCGAGATATTGCTGGCGGCCAGCCAGCCCACAGACAACCCGGATTGACTCAGCCTCGCTGCGCGGCCCCAAAATGGGCCGCGCCATGCCTTTGACCCTCCCCAGCCCTCTCCACCCCGCCGCGCCCAGCCCGCTGGCCAGCCGGCTCGACAGCCTGTTGCCGGCCCTGGCGGATGCCCGCGTGCTGCTCGTCGATGACGACCCCGGCATGATCCAGATGCTCGGCCGGCTGCTGTCGGGCTACAGCCAGCTGCGCTTCGCCACCGACGGCGCCCAGGCCCTGGCCATCGCGCGGAGCTGGCAGCCCGAGCTGGTGCTGCTGGACGCCGAGATGCCCGGCATCGACGGCTTCGAGGTCTGCCGCCAGCTCAAGGCCGACCGGCTGCTGGCCGAGGTGCCCGTCATCTTCGTCACCCAGCACACCGGCGCCAGCGTCGAGGCTGCCGTGTTCGAGCTCGGCGCGGCCGACTTCGTCGCCAAGCCCGTCGCCGGCCCGGCCCTGCGCGCCCGCGTCGCCATGCAATTGCGCCTGCATCGCACCGCCCAGCGCCTGCTGCGCCTGGCCCGCCGCGATGCGCTGACCGGCCTGGCCGAACGCGCCCAGTTCGACGACGAGCTGGACCTGGAATGCCGCCGCGCCCGCCGCAGCGGACAGCCGCTGGCCCTGCTGCTGGCCGGCCTCGAAGGCCTGGCGGCCTACCGCAAGCGCCATGGCCAAGGCGCCGCCGACAACGCGCTGCGTCATGTCGCCGGCCTGGCCCAGCAGGCGCTGCAGCGGCCCGGCGACCTGGTCGCGCGCCACGGCGACGAAGTCTTTGCGCTGCTGCTGCCCGACACCACGGCTGCCGGTGCCGCGGCCCTGGCCGCACGCCTGCAGCAAGCACTGGCCGGTGAGGCCGAACTGACCCTGGCCATCGGCATCGGGCTGCTGGCCAGCGATGGCGACCCGAGCGTGGCCGCCGCCGCCGCGCTGGCCGCGGCGCTCGAGGCCGGTCCGGGCCGGGTCTGCGTGTGCGCTGCGACTGCCGACGGCCACGAGCCGCCGCTCGCCACATGATGCTGCCCGCTCCCGACAGCTGGCCCACCCAGCTGGACACGCGCCACAGCCTGCTGCTGGTCGACGACGACGCCGCCAGCGTGCAGGTGCTGGCGCGCATGCTCAGCGGCCTGGGCGAACTGCGCTTCGCGCTGTCCGGCGAGGACGGGCTGCGCCTGGCGCGTGAGAGCCCGCCCGACCTCGTCCTCGTCGACGCCGAGATGCCCGGCCTCTCGGGCTTCGAGGTCTGTGCCGCGCTGCGTGCCGACCCGCGGCTGGCCGATGTGCCCGTCATCATCATCACCGGCCACACCGAGGTCGCCGTCGAGGTGGCTGGTTTCGCGGCTGGCGCCTCCGACTTCATCCGCAAGCCGCCGGTGGCCGAGGTCGTCGTCGCGCGCGCCCGCACCCAGCTGCGCTTGAAGGCCCTGGGCGACGCGCTGCGCGCCTCGGCCCTGACCGACGGCCTGACCGGCCTGGCCAACCGCCGCCGTTTCGACCAGGACCTGCGCCTGGAATGCGAGCGCGCCCGCCGCGGCCACGAGAGCCTGGCCCTGCTGTTGATCGACGTCGACCACTTCAAGCGCTACAACGACCGCTACGGCCATGTGGCCGGCGACGCCTGCCTGCGCGAGATCGCCGCCGCCATCCGCGGCTGCATCCGCCGCCCCGCCGACCTGGCCGCGCGCTACGGCGGCGAGGAGTTCGCCGTGCTGCTGCCGCAGACCGACGCGGCCGGCGCGCGTGCCATGGCCCAGCGCATCGTCAACGCCGTGGCCGACCTGGCGCTGGCGCATGCCGATGCGACACCGAGCTGCCTCGTCAGTGTCTCGGTCGGCTGGGCCGCAGCCCGGCCGGATCTGGACGCCAGCGTCGTGCTGACACGTGGCGAGTCCCTCGTCGAAGCGGCCGACCGCGGCCTCTATGCCGCAAAGGCGGCCGGCCGCGGTCGCATCGGCGAAGCCAGCGAGGCCCATGCCCACGCTTGAGCGCCAGCCGCGGCTCGGCGGCCCACACACTGCGCCAGACCAGGACCCGACATGTCCCTGACTTCCTGTGCCCCATCCACACTGCGCCGCTGGCTCGCCGGCCTGTTGCTCGCTGCGACCACGTTCGCGGTTCCGGCGGCTCCCCTGGTCATCGCCATTGGCGACTCGACCCTGTTCGCGCCGCTGCAGCTGGCCGCGCAGGAGGGCTTCTTCGCGGCCGAGGGCCTGGACGTGCAGGTCATCGGCTGCATCAACGGCCGGCGCTGCCTCAAACACCTCACCGACGGCGAGGCCCAGATCGCGACGGTGGCCGACACGCCCATGGTGTTCGCCCTGCATGCCGGCCACCGCTTTGAGATCGTCGCCACCTTCGGCACAACGCCCCGCGACACGGCACTGGTGGCGCGCACCGACCGCGGCATCCGCACGCCCGCCGATCTCGCCGGCAAGCGCATCGGCGTCGTGCGCGGCACGAGCGCCCACTACTTCACCAACGTCTTCCTGCTCGTCAATGGCGTGCCGCGCGACTCGGTCAACCTCGTTTTCATCGACCCCGATCGCGGCGCCGAGCCGCTGCTGCGCGGCGAGGTGGACGCGGCCGGCCTCTACCGCCCCGCGGGCCCCCAGGCGCTGCAGCAGCTCGGCCCCAAGGGCGTGCAGTTGTCGACACTGCGGCCCTACACCGTCATGGTCAACCTCGTTGCCCAGCCCGGGCTCAGCCAGGCCACGCTGCTGCGCATGCTCAAGGCGGCACAACGCGGCGTGGCCCTGCTCAACAACCAACCGGGCCGCGCCCACGAGCTGCTCGGGGCACGCTGGAAGGTCGGCGCCCGCAATGCTGCCGCCCAGCTTGACGGTTATGAGTTCCACCTCGGCCTCGACCAGAACCTGCTGTCGACACTGGAGGCCGAGTCGCGCTGGGCGGTGCGCGAAGGCCTGGTGGAGAACAAGGCCGTGCCGGACTATCTCGAGCTGATGCGCGTCGAGCCGCTGCGCGCGCTGGATCCGCGCTCGATGACGATAGTCAAGTAAACCACCATGCGCCTGCGCCCCGCCCTGATGACCTGTGTGATCGCGGCGCTGCTGGTCGTCGGCACGCGGCTGACGAGCATCGCCATCGAGCGCGAAGCCTCCGAGCGCAATGACGCGCAGCGCACGACGGTCGAGGTCATTGCGCGCGACGCCGCCGGCCTGCTGGTGCTGACCCAGGACTACGGCCTGTACCACAGCGAACGCGCCGCCCGGCAGTGGAACCTCGTGCACCAGCGCCTGAGCCAGGCGCTGGCCAACTACGCCGGCGCGGACGCGGCCAGCGCCGAGCAGGTCGGCGACCTGCAGGACACGGCCCGCGGCCTGCCGCAGGTCTTCGCCGCGCTGCGCCAGGCCTCGCAGTCGGCAGCCGTCGATGCCGATGGTGTCGCCCGCCGCGAGATGCTGACCGACCAGCTGGTCAACGAAACGCGCCGCGTCAGCGACGGCGCCTTCGAGCTGTCGCGCGACCTCGTCGAGTCGCGCCGCCGCGACGCCGTGCGCCAGCGCTGGCTGGCGGTCGCCACGCAGGCCACGCTGCTGACGCTGACGCTGCTGCTGGCCGGCCTGCTGCTCAAGCGCGTGCTCGCGCCCATCGACAAGCTGCGCAGCGTGGCCAAGGCCGTCGAAGGCGGTGACCTGGCTGCCCGCAGCGGCTTGGCAGACAAGGACGAGCTCGGCCAGCTGTCGCAGGCCCTGGACGCCATGACGGCCGCCCTGCAGCAGCGCGACACGGCCCTGCGCGACAGCAACCGCCAGCTTGCACGCAACGAGGCCTTTCTGGAGCGCGCCGGCCAGATGGCGGGCGTCGGCGGCTGGGAGCTGGATGTGGACAGCGGCCGGCTGAGCTGGACGGGCCAGACCCACGCCATCCACCAGTTGCCGGACGGCACCGAGCCGGACAGCGAGGCGGTCTTGCGCGGCTTCATGCCCGACTCCGAGCAGAAGCTGCGCCAGGCCATGGCCACGGCCGCTCGCACCGGCGAGGGCTGGGACCTGGAGCTGGAGCTGCTGGCCCCGGACGGTCGGCTGCGCTGGCTGCATTCCGTCGGCGCCACCGAACGAGAAGAAGGCCGCGAGGCCGGCCGCGTCGTCAGGCTGGTCGGCGCCGTGCAGGACATCACCGAGCGCCGCGCCGATGCCGACGCCCTGCGCCGCGCGATGCAGGCGGCCGACGCGGCCAGCGCGGCCAAGAGCGACTTCCTGGCCAATATGAGCCACGAGATCCGCACGCCCATGAACGCCGTCATGGGCCTGACCTTCCTGCTCGAACGCACGCCGCTGGACGCCGCCCAGCGCGACCTGCTGGCCAAGGTCAGCAGCGCCAGCCGCTCGCTGCTGGACGTCATCAACGCGGTGCTGGACCTGTCCAAGATCGAGGCCGGCGAGATGGTCATGGAAGCCACGCCCTTCGACCCGCGCGCGCTGCTGCGCGATGTCGCCAGCCTGTTCCAGTCGCAAGCCGAGTCCAAGCGCATCGCGCTCAATCTCGAATTGGACGCAGGCCTGCCACCGCTTCTGCTCGGCGACGCGGCGCGGCTGCGCCAGGTCGTCAGCAACCTCGTCTCCAACGCCATCAAGTTCACGTCCGAGGGCGAGGTCGCCTTGAGCGCGCGCTGCGCCGACGCCGGTGCCCAGCCGCTGCAGCTCGAGATTGCCGTGCAGGACAGCGGCATTGGCATTCCGGCCGAGGCGCTGTCGCGCATCTTCACGCCCTTCACCCAGGCCGACAGCTCCACGTCGCGCCGCTACGGCGGCACGGGCCTGGGTCTGTCCATCGTCAAGCAGCTGTGCGAGCTGATGGGCGGCCAGGTCGGCGTCAGCAGCAGCCCCGGCGCCGGCACGCGCTTCATCGTGCGCCTGCCCTTCGAGCCCGCGGCCGGCCCGGGCCCGGCCATCCGCCCGCTGACGCTGCTGCTGGCCAGCGACGATGCCACCCAGCGCGACGCGCTGCAGCGCCTGTGTGCCGACCTTGGCTGGCAGGCCGAACCGCTGGACGCCGCCGCGGCGCTGATGGAGCGCCTGGGCCGCGCCGCACCCGACCTGGTGCTGCTCGACCACCGCCTGTTGCAGACCCTTCCCTCGGCCGGGCAGCGCGTCTTGCAGGAACGCCTGGCCGCCCTGCCCTGCGTGTTGATGAGTCGCGGTGCCGGCGTGGGGCAGCTGCGCCTGCCAGCCGATGTGTCGGCCCTTTTCGACGCCGTACAGGCGGCGCTGGCCGCGCGCGGCACCACGCAGCCGCTGCTGGCCAGCGGCCCCAGCGCCACAGCCGTGCAGCGCCTGCCCGGCGTGCGCGTGCTGGTGGCCGACGACAGTGACATCAACCTCGAGGTGGCCCGGCGCATCCTGGAGCAGGAGGGCGCGATCGTCACGCTGGCCCAGGACGGGGCCGCCGCCGTCGCGCGGCTGCGCGCCGAGCCGGGTGGCTTCGACGCGGTGCTGATGGACGTGCAGATGCCGGTGCTCGACGGCTTGGCCGCCGCGCGCAGCATCCGCACCGAACTCGGCCTGCGCGAGCTGCCCATCCTGGCGCTGACTGCCGGCGCCCTGCTCAGCGAGCGCCAACGCGCGCTGGACGCCGGCATGAACAGCTTCATCAGCAAGCCCTTTGATCCGGCCGGCCTCGTGCAGCAGCTGCGCGAGCAGGTCGAACGCATGCAGGGCCGGCGCCTGCCGGTGGCCGCCCGCGCCGCAGAGAGCCCGGCGGGCGAGGCCTGGCCGGCGCTGGACGGCATCGACAGCGACGAGGCCAGCCAGCGCATGCAGGGCGACCTGGACTTCTTCGCCCGTCTGCTACAGCGCCTGCTCGACGAGTTCGTGGACCTGACGGCATTGGCACCCCTGGATGCCACGCAAGCCGCCGCCCGCCTGCACAAGCTGGGCGGCAGCGCCGGCTTGCTGGCGGCTGCGGCCCTGCGCCAGGCAGCCCAGCGTGGCGAAGTCCAGGCCCGCGCCGGACAGGACTTCCAGGCCGCGCTGGCCGAAGTGGCGCAGCGCCTGTCGGCACTGGCGGCGCAGGCCCGACCCTGGCTGCAAGGTCGCCAGCCCGGCCCGGCGACCGCCGCGGCCCGCCCGCTGGATGCGCAGGCGCTGGTGCGCTTGAAGCAGGCCCTGCAGGCGCATGACCTGGCCGCCCTGGACCAGTTCCAGCCCCTCGCCCCGGCACTGCGCGCGGCCTGCGGCGAGGCCGGCTTCGAGCGGCTGCGCCACGCGCTGGACCGGCTGGATTTCGAGGCGGCTCTGGCTGTTCTCAGCTCCATTGCCGACGCACCAGCTTGACGCGCTGCATCGCCGCATCGGACTGGGCCAGCGCCGCCAGAGTGCGTGCCGTCGAGACGGATTCGCAAAGCAGGGCGAAGAGCGTCTATGGCTGCAATCGATCACGCCCAGCCTGTTGCGGGGCGGTCAGCCCACCGGCAGGGCCGTCTCGTACTTGACCTCGCGCAGCACGACGTTGCTGCGTACGCTGCTCACGCCCGGCAGCTTGAAGATGTGCTGCTGCAGGAAGAGGTCATAGGCCTTCATGTCGGCCGCAACAACCTTGATGACGTAGTCGGCCTCGCCGGTGATGGCATGGCATTCGATGATCTCGCGTCGCGTGCCCACCAGGCGTTCGAACTGCTCCACCGCGCCTTCGCTGTGCCGCACCAGGCTGACATTGGCCAGCACGAGGATGGACAGGCCGATCTTCTCGCGGTCCACCAGCACGACCTGGCCGCGGATGACGCCGCGCTCCTCCATCTCCTTGACGCGCCGCCACACCGGCGTGGCCGACAGGCCCACCTTCTCGGCCAGGGCCTGAGTCGACAGGCGCGCGTCAAGCTGCAACGCCTCAAGGATCTGCAGGCTGGCCCGGTCGAACTCGTTTGTTTCCATGTCAGTGGTGCCCGGCCGCCCGAAGCCACTGACGCGCCCCCTCGGGGGGCAGCCAGCAACGCGGGCGTGGGGGCGTTTCGTTAAATAGCCTCTTTGGAGAAGAATCATCTCATTCGGCCCGCCGCAACCCGGCATTGAGGCAAGTTCTTCCGGCGTATGGAGGGAAGAATTTCCCGCCTTAGGAGATCCGATGTCCGACACCTCTGTCACGCCCAGCCTGCGCCCCTACCAGCTCAGCGACAACCTCGCCGCCAACAGCGGCGCCGTCTTCCTGACCGGCACGCAGGCCCTGGTGCGGCTGCTGCTCGCGCAGAAAGCCCAGGACGAGCGCGCCGGGCTGAAGACGGCCGGCTTCGTCTCCGGCTACCGCGGCTCGCCGCTGGGCATGGTGGACCAGCAGCTGTGGAAGGCCAAGAAGTTCCTCGAGAAGGCCCACATCGAGTTCCTGCCCGCCATCAACGAAGACTTGGCCGCGACGGCCTGCCTGGGCGTGCAGCGGGTGGCGCTGGATGCGCAGCGCACCGTCGATGGCGTGTTTGCGATGTGGTACGGCAAGGGCCCGGGCGTGGACCGCTCGGGCGATGCGCTCAAGCACGGCAACGTCTACGGCACGAGCACGCAGGGCGGCGTGCTGGTCGTCTGCGGTGACGACCATGGCTGCGTCTCCAGCAGCACGCCGCACCAGAGCGACCAGGCGCTGCAGGCCTGGAGCATGCCGCTGGTGCACCCGGCCAATGTGGCCGAGTACCTGGAGTTCGGCCTGTATGGCTGGGCGCTGTCGCGCTTCTCGGGCGCCTGGGTGGGCTTCAAGGCGATCTCCGAGGTTGTCGAGAGCGGCATGACGGTAGACCTGGACGCCGTGCCGCTGGACTTCGAGCATGCCGTCGACTACACGGCGCCGACCAATCTGCATATCCGCTCGGTGGACCTGCCCTCGCTGGAGCTGGAGTCGCGCCTGGCGCACAAGATCGAAGCGGTGAAGGCCTTCGCCAAGGTCAACAGCATCGACAAGCACATCGTCACCAGCCCGGCGGCTACTTTGGGCATCGTGACGGTGGGCAAGGCGCACTACGACTTCATGGAGGTACTGCGGCGCCTGGACCTCGACCCCAACGCCCTGGCCGCGGCCGGCGTGCGCGTCTACAAGGTGGGCCTGGTCTTCCCGCTGGAGCCGACCCGCATCACCGAGTTCTGTTCCAACCTGACCGACGTGCTGGTCATCGAGGAGAAGGGCCCGGTCGTCGAACGCCAGATCAAGGAGCTGCTCTACCACCTGCCCGACTTCCAGCGCCCGCGCGTCGTCGGCAAGACGGATGAACATGGCTGCGCGGTGCTGAGCGCCCTGGGCGAACTGCGCCCCAGCCGCATCATGGGCACGGTGGCCGACTGGCTGGCGCGGCTGAACCCGGCGCTGGACCGCCGCCACCTGGTCGTCGACTTCCTGACGCCGCAACTGCTGAGCAACGCCGCCGACGCGGTGCGCCGCCAGCCCTATTTCTGCTCGGGCTGCCCGCACAACACGTCGACGAAATTGCCCGAGGGATCACGGGCCCTGGCTGGCATTGGCTGCCACTTCATGGCCAGCTGGATGGAGCGCGGCACCTCCGGCCTGATCCAGATGGGCGCCGAGGGCGTGGACTGGGCGGCGCAATCGCGCTTCACCAAGGAAAAGCACGTCTTCCAGAACCTGGGCGACGGCACCTACTACCACTCGGGCTACCTGGCCATCCGCCAGGCCATCGCGGCCAAGACCAACATCACCTACAAGATCCTCTACAACGACGCCGTCGCGATGACCGGCGGCCAGCCGGTCGACGGCCAGACCAGCGTGCCGCAGATCGCGCGCCAGGTGGAGGCCGAGGGCGTCAAGCGCCTGGTGGTGGTGTCCGACGAGATCGGCAAGTACGACGGCCACCATGGCTTGTTTCCGACCGGCACGACCTTCCATGACCGCAGCGAGCTGGATGCCGTGCAGCGCGAGCTGCGCGAGATCGAAGGCGTGACGGTACTGATCTACGACCAGACCTGCGCCGCCGAGAAGCGCCGCCGCCGCAAGAAGAAGGAATTCCCGGACCCGCCGCGCCGCATCTTCATCAACGAGGCCGTCTGCGAGGGCTGCGGCGACTGCGGGGTCGCATCGAACTGCCTGTCCGTGGTGCCAGTGGAGACCGACTGGGGCCGCAAGCGCGCCATCGAGCAGAGCAGCTGCAACAAAGACTTCTCCTGCGTGAACGGCTTCTGCCCGAGCTTCGTGTCGGTGCACGAACCGGTACTGAAGAAGAAGGCCGGCGGCAGCTACACGGCGCAAGACCTGGCGCGCGAACTCGCCGCCATCCAGCCGCCTGCCCCCTGGCAATGGACGGGGCCGTTCGACCTGCTGGTCACCGGTGTCGGCGGCACCGGTGTCGTCACCGTCGGTGCGCTGGTGTCGATGGCCGCCCACCTGGAGGGCAAGCAGGCCTCGGTGCTGGACTTCATGGGCTTTGCGCAGAAGGGTGGTGCGGTGCTGAGCTTCGTGCGCGTGGCACCAACGCTGGACCTGCTGAACCAGGTGCGTATCGACACCCAGCAGGCCGACGTGCTGCTGGCCTGCGACATGGTGGTGGGCGCCTCGCCCGATGCGCTGGGCACGGTGAAGGCCGGTCGCACCGTCATCCTGGCCAACACGCATGAACTGCCCACGGCCGGCTTTGTGCGCAACCCGGATGCATCGCTGCAGGGCGACTCGCTGATCGCCAAGATGAAGTTCGCCGTCGGCGAGCAAGGCGAACTCGACACCATCGACGCCCAGGACATCTCGCAGCGCCTGATGGGCGACACCCTGCCCAGCAACATCATCATGCTGGGCGCCTGCTGGCAGCGCGGCCTGATCCCCGTCAGCGAGGCGGCGCTGATGCGCGCCATCGAGCTGAACGGCGTCGCCGCCGAGGCCAACAAGACCGCCTTTGCGCTGGGCCGCTTGGCCATCGCTGCACCGGACGCTATTCCGAGGCTGGCCGGCGACGTCAACGTGGTGAAGCTCTTCAACTTCGACCAGCTCGACGGCCCTGACGGCCTGATCGAGCGGCGCGCCCAGTTCCTGACCGACTACCAGGATGCGGCCTACGCCCAGCGTTACCGCGCCTTGGTCGAGCGCGTGCGCGCCGCCGAGTCCGCCCTCGGCAAGGGCCAACGCCTGACACAGGCCGTGGCGCGCTACTACGCCAAGGTGCTGGCCATCAAGGACGAGTACGAGGTGGCGCGCCTGTACACCGACGGCCGCTTCGAGAAGGCGATGAAGGACCAGTTCGAGAACTGGGAGCGCCTGTCCTTCCACCTCGCCCCGCCGCTGATCTCCAGGCCCGGCGCCGACGGCCGTGCGAAGAAGATCGAGATGGGTTCGTGGACCTTCACCGCCTTCAAGTGGCTGGCGAAGCTGAAAGGCCTGCGCGGCGGCGTGCTGGACATCTTCGGCAAGACCGAGGAGCGCCGCATGGAGCGCCAGCTCATCACCGACTACGAGAAGCTGGTCGACGAGATCCTCGCTTCACTGACGGCCAACAACCTGAACACCGCCGTCGAACTGGCCCGCCTGCCCGAGAAGATCCGCGGCTATGGGCATGTCAAGCATGCCAACGTCATTGCGGTGAAGAAGCAATGGCAGGCACTGCTGGATCGCTTCCATGGCCGCACGGTCGAGGTTGCGGCGCAGCCGGTGGCGATGCCGGTGCGGGTCAAAGGCGTGGCGGAGCTGTAGCCCTCAGCGCTCCCAGACTCCCGCGCGCCTCAGCGTGTCCGCGGCGTCGAGGTCCAGCGCCCAGTTGCCCAGGCGCTTGTCGACGCGCTGCGCGGTGGCCGGGCGCACGCCAGGCAGCGGCGCACCCTCCAGGAAGGCGCCGAGGCACTCGCCGATGTAGTCCAGCCCGAGGTGGCCCAGCGTGGCCGCGCTGCCGGTGAAGCGACCGTTGATCTCGAAGGCCAGCAGCAGCCCGTCCGGCGTGCGGCCCAACTGCACATTGAAGGGGCCGCGCCAGCCCAGGTCGGCCAAGGCCGCCCCGAAGGCCTGGAGCATGGGGCGCAGCTCGCCGTCCAGGGCCAGCGCCTCGACACGCTCCGTGCGGCCGAGCCTGACTTGCGTGTGCCGCGTCGCGAAGGGCGCCAGCACCCGGCCCGAGGGCGCCACGCAGCCGTCCAGGCTGAGCTTCTCCACTCCAGGCAACGACCAGTCCAGCGGCACACCACCCTCGCGCAGTCGCTGCCAGGCCGCCAGTTCCGGCCGGGCGCCCAGCCAGGGTTGAAAACAGTAGTCCGGCCAGGACAGCGCGGCGCGCAGTTCGCTCTCCCCGGTGGCCAGCACGACACCGCGCGACGCGTTGCCGCGGCGCGGCTTGGCAACCAGCGGCCAGCCCCATCCAGACGCCAGCCCTGACACGGCGGCCCAACCGTCCTGATCGCACAGCGTCGGTGCGAAGGGCAGGCCGCGTGCCGTCGCGAAGGCGGCAGTGGCCCGCTTGTCGCGCAGCACCTGCGCACTCGCTGCGCCGCCCACCATGCAGCGCACCCCGGGGTTGCGCTCGGCCCATCCGGCGAGGAAGACAACGTCGTCGTCGCGACCGGGCAGGATGAGGTCGGGTGCCTCCTGCGCCACGATGGCTTCGAAGCGGGCCAGGAAGCCGGCGTTGTTGAGCTCGGGAGTGAGGTGAACGCGGTCGCACAGGAAGTTGCTGACCGCGTCGGCCTGTGAGTTGAAGCCGACCACCTCGACACCCTCGCGCCGCCCAGCCAGCCCTTCGAGCAGGTTCTGCCCCACCAGGCTGCCGACGCTGGCGACCAGCAGGCGCGGCCTCTCATGCATGGCCGGCTGGTTCTTGCATCAGGGTAGGCACGACATGCGTGGCGAGGGCGCACCGCAGCTGATCGAGGTCTGCTTCGGTCAGGAAGCCATGCCAGGGCAGGCCGAGGCTGCGCCCGGCCAGGGCGGCCGTGACCGGCAGATCGCCAACGACCGGGCAGGCCGCGAAGGCCGGCTGCGCCGGCAGCGGCGGGCAATACCAGCGGCGCGTCTCGATGCCCTCGCGGGCCAGGGCTGCGGCCACCGGCGCCGCGGGAACGGGCAGCATCAACACCAGGTTGGCCGGCAGCGCGTCGCCGGCATCGAAGCCCGTCTGCCGCCCCACGCCGGGCAAGCCGTCCAGCAGCGCGCTGTAGGCCGGCCACCGCGCCCGGCGCCGCTCGCGCAGCGCGCCACGGCGTGCCCACTGGCACAGGGCCACGGCAGCCGCGTACTCTGACATCTTGGCGTTGCCCGCCACGGCGGCGGCCCGCCCGCCCTCGAACCCGAAGTTGGACAGCCGAGCCACACGCTCGGCCAGGGCGGCGTCGCGCGTGGCGATGAGCCCACCCTCGCCGATGCCGAAGGGTTTGGTCGCATGCAAGCTGAAGGCGGCGCAGGCCCGATGCCCGACGGCCTGGTTGCCGAAGGCCGCCGCGGCATCCATCAACACCGGGACGCCCGTGTCCTCGGAAAAGGCGTCCCACGCGGCCGCATCCAGCGGCCGGCCGAAGGTGGCCACGGGCATCACCAGCGCCAGGCGGCGGTGGCGTGCGACCTCGCGCGCGAGCACCGGGCTGAGCTGCCAACTGCCCTCGGCGACGTCGGCGAACAGCACCCGCAGCCCCTGGCGCAGTGCAGCGGCTGCGGTGGCGGGAAAGGTGAAGGCGGGCATCAGCACCTCGCCGCCCCGCGGCAGGTCCAGCGCCGCCATCGCCAGTTCGAGGGCGGCGGTGCCACTGCTCGCCGTGCGCACATGCAGGTCCGCCCCCACCGGCGCGATCGGCGCGATCGGCCAGTGCGCCGCGAGCGTCGCTTCCAGCTCCCGCACCAGCGGGCCGAAGTTGCTGTACTGGCGTGCGGCGTCGATGCGGCGCAGCCAGGGCATCAGCGCGTCTGCGCAGGGCAGGTCGGGAATCAGCAGCCGCATGCTCATGGCGCTGGCGCCGGGACAGGGCCGGGCACCTCGTCGTGCCCGATCTCGAAGTGCTCGGCCGGCAGGCCTGCACACCAGCGCTGCCACATGCGGCGAACGGCTCGCTCCAGGCCCCGCGCGACCGTGGCCGGCCGGCGCAGCGGCGTGGCCTGCCAGCGATCCCGCAGGCCCGCACGCAAGGCCGCCAGTGCCGGCAGATCGCCGGCCCGGGCGGCAGCGATGGCGACGAACTCGTCGACGTCGCGCGCCACCCAGTCCTCCAGCCCGATGCGGCCCAGCACGCCGGCCGATTGGCAATGCGCCCGCCCGGCGCCGCGCAGCGTCACGACCGGCACGCCCATCGCGAGCGCATAGTTGGTCGTCGTGCCGCCACCGTAGGGCCAGCTGTCGAGCACAAGGTCCACCTCGCCGTACAGGGCCAGGTAGTCGGCCAGCGCCACGGGCGGCCGGAACTGCAGCCGCGCCGCGGCAATGCCCTGCCGCGCGAACTCAGCCTCCAGGCGCTGCGCCTGCGCCTGCGCGGCGACGTAGCCGATCAGCAGGCGCGCATCCGGCACGGCGTGCAACACGCGGGCCCAGCCAGCGACGACCTCCGGGCCGATCTTGCGCACCGCGTTGAAGCTGCCGAAGCAGACCCGCCCCGCCGCCAGCGCCGGCAGCGGACCGACCTCCGGCAGCCGAACCAGCGGCGTGAACGTGCCCGAGCAGGGGATGCGCGCGAACTTCTCGACGTAGAAGTGCTCGTACAGGCCCGGCGGCGCATTGAAACGGTCGCACAGCGCGTAGTCCATGGCACGCAGGCCGGTCGTGTTGGGATAGCCGATCCACGTCACCTGCAGCGGCGCGGGCTTCATCGCAAAGCTCGGCAACCGGTGGCCGGCCGTGTGGCCCGACAGGTCAAACAGCACGTCGATCGCGTCGGCATGGATGCGGGCCGCCAGCGCCTCGTCGCCGAGGTCCCGCACGTCGCGCCAGACCTGGGCCAGCGGGCGCAGCCGCTCGGTGACTGCATCGCGCTTCGCACCGCCCGCGTAGACCCAGACTTCGATCTGCGTCCGGTCCAGCGCCGCCCAGACCGGCTCGATGAAGCCGGCCACGGGATGATCGTAGAGATCGCCCGAGACGAAGCCCACGCGCAGCCGCCGCGCCGGGTCGCACGGCTGCGCGAAGGCGAAGCCGGCAGCCGGCACCGCGGCCTCGGCGCGCCGGCCGTATTCGACATGCGCGGCGAAGCTCTGCTCGGGCGCCAGGCTGCCATCGAGCGTGCCGTAGTACAGCCGGTTGCTGAACAGGGACAGGTCGCGAGGAAACTCATCGCGGCTCGCGCTGCAGTAGGCCGCAGCCTCGGCCGGGTCACCCCGGTGCGCAGCGTGCCAGGCCAGCAGGCGGCGCGCTTCCACGTTCTCGGGATCGAGTTCGAGGACGCGGCGATAGCTGGCCGGTCCGTCGGCTTCCTGCCCGGTGACCGTCAGGAAGCGGGCCAGGTTCAATTGAAACTCCACCGACTGCGGCGCCAAAGTCACCGCGCGCCGGCTGGCATCGATGGCTTCGGACATGCGCTGCGAAGCCGCCAGCGCGACGGCCAGGTTGTTGTGACGCGCCGCCTCCTGCGGTTCGTCACGCACCGCACGGCGCGCCAGGCTCAACGCCTGCGGCAGGTCGCCTGCTTCCATCGCCGCGGCAAAAGCCTGCCAGGCCATCGTCCCGGCCGCCGTTCCGAGAATGCGCAGGTTGTCTCGGATTTCGGCATCGCCCGGCGCCAACTCGGCCGCACGGCGCAGCGCCGCCAGCGCGTCGCGATGCTGGCCAAGCTGCATATGGCCCAGGCCGAGCAACTGCCAGAGCTTGCTGTCGGAGGGCCGGTTGCGCAGCGCGGCCTGGGCGCAGTCGACGGCCAGGGCATGCTCACCGAAGTTCAGGAGCCGGATCAGCTCGATGTTGGACGCGATCGATTTGTGCCTTACCGCCATACCCGCCATTTGCGTCTGCCGTCACACCGGCTCGGCCCAACCCAGCTCCGCCATGTCCGCCACACGATGCTTGTCATCGCCCAGCATGATGAAGTCATCCAGCTGCGGCGGCTTCACCGCCGTGCCGGCCAGCATCGCATGCACCTGCCCCCGATGGTGGGTCTGGTGCATGAAGAGGTGCGCCAGCACCCGCCCCACCGGCTCGCGCGGCCCGTTCTCGATACCGGCGCCGCGGTCGAAGGCGACGATGCGCTCCTCGTCGCCCGGCTGCAAGCCTGAGCAGAACGCCACCAGCTTCTCGTCGCTTTCGTCCTGCCGCGCCGCCAGCTCGGCCGCCGTCTGCGCCGGCACATAACTGGCCCAGATGTGGCGCATGGCTGCGTCACCCTGCAGGGCGGCAAGGTAGTAATGGTCCACATTGAGGATGTGATTGGCCGTCAGCGCCAGGCTGGGGAAGAAGCTGGTGCGCGGGGCGTGGAAATCGGCATCGGACAGCGCTGCCAGCGCACCCAGCAGGCGGCGGTTGGCGAGGCGGTTGGCGCGGGCCTGAATGAGGAAGATATTCATGGCTGGCATTGTGCTCGGGCGGCCCCGCCATGGGGCTGACGGCGCGGACCGGACATGCTTCAATCGCCACGCAGGCAGCATGCCGCGCCACAAAAGAGTCAAGGCTTGCGCATCGGAGACGGCTATACCGGGTCAGAGAAGGTCAGCACGGCTGCATGGGTGGCGGCCGCGGCCGTGCTGTCCATCGGCCTGGCTTTGACAGCGGGCGCCGTCATCTGGCAGCAGCAGCGCGCCGGCGCCGAGGCGCGCGGCCTGCAGGAACGCCAGGTTGAGCGGCTGCAGGCCGATGTCGTGAAGCGGCTGACCATGCCGGTCTATGGCCTCAAGGGCGCCCGCGGCGCGCTGGCGGCGCTGGAGGGCAAGTTCAGCCGCGCGGCCTTTGACGCCTATGTCGAGTCGCGCGACTTGCCCCGCGAGTTCCCCGGCGTGCGTGGTTTCGGCTTCATCGAGAGGGTGGCGCGCCGCGACCTGGCCGCCTTCGTCGCGGCCCGCCAGCGCGAGGGGGGCACCGAATTCCGCGTGCATGGCTCGGGCCAGGACCCGACGCTCTACGTCGTCACGCAGATTTCGCCGTTCTCGCACAACTTCTCGGCCTGGGGCATCGACTCCGGCGCTAACCCGGTGCGCCGCCAGGCCATCGAACAGGCCATCGACAGCGGCGAGGCGACTCTTTCCGGCCCCGTGCGCCTGGTGCAGGACCCTCTGAAGGGCACCGGTTTCCTGCTGCTCGTGCCGGTCTATCTGCAGGGCCATGACCCCGGCACGCCGGCCGAACGCCGCGCCGCGCTGCTCGGCCTGCTGTATGCCCCGCTGGTGGCGGGCGACCTGCTGCGCGGCGTGGCAGAGCCGGCGTCGTCGCTGCTGGACCTGAAGTTGTCCGTCCGGACCACCGACGCCGAGTTTCAGCCCCTGCTGGCGACGCGCGCGGGCCAGGCGCTGGCACCGGCCGAGGCGGCCGATTACGAGCTGAGTGACGCGCCGACGGCCGATTCGTTGCGCTTCACGGTCGCCGGCCGCGAGTTCATGCTCGATACGGCGCTGACCCGCGAGGCGTCCATGCGGCTGCTGGGCCTGTCGGGCCTGGGCCTGGAACTGGGCGGTGCGCTGCTGAGCCTGCTGCTGGCCGTGACGGTCTATCTGCTGGCCGCCGGCCGCACACGCGCCGAGGAGATGGCGCGCGGCATGACCGCCGACCTGGCGCGCCTGGCCATGGTGGCCAGCCACACGACCAATGCCGTCTTGATCACCGACACGGATCGCCGCATCAACTGGGTCAACGACGGTTTCACGCGGCTCAGCGGCTTCACCAGTGCGGAGGCCGTGGGCAAGCGGCCGAGCGACCTGCTGCATTCCGAGCTGACCAACGAGGACACGGTGCACGGCATGCGCGAGGCCATGAGCGTTGGACTGGGCTGCAAGGTCGAGCTGATACGCCGCGCCAAGGACGGCCGCGACTACTGGGTGGACGTCGAGGTCCAGCCCCTGCACGACGCCGAGGGCGCGCTGACGGGCTTCATGGTCATCGAGTCCGACATCACGGCCCGCAAGCAGCTCCAGGCCCAGGCCGACGAGGCGCGCCAGAGCCTGCAGGACCTCTACGACAACGCGCCCTGTGCCTATTACGCGCTGGACGAGAACGGGCGCTTCCTGCAGATCAACGCCCTGGGCCTGAGCTGGCTGGGCTGCACGGCCGAAGAGCTGATCGGCCAGGCCAGCCCGGCGGACTTCTTCGATGCCGAGGGCCGCCTGCTGTTCAGCCAGGCCTTCCCCCGCTTTATGCGCGAAGGGCGCATCTCGGAGCTGGAGTTCAGCGTCAAGGGCCGCCAGGGCGAAGCCCGCCGCGTCAGCCTGTCGGCCACGGCCGTCTACGACGCCAACGGCAACTACCTGCGCAGCCGCTCCGTGATGTTCGACATCAGCGAGACCCATCGCATCCGCCAGCAGTTGCACCAGTTGACGCTGGACCAGGAGGCCATGCTGGAGAGCGATCTGGTCGGCATCGTCAAGCTGCGAGACCGCGTGACCGTCTGGCGCAATCAGGCGCTGGAGCGCATGTTCGGCTACGCCGAGGGCGAACTCCTCGGTGCGCCGGTGCGCCAGCTCTACGTCGACGACACCGCTTACGAGACCCTGGGTGCGCTGGCCTATCCACAGCTCAAGGCCGGCGGTCGCTTTCGCACCCAGCTGCAGATGCGGCGCAAGGACGGCTCGTTGATCTGGGTGGACCTGGCCGGCGTCGAGCTGCCCGCCGTATCCAGCGAACGGGGTGGCGAGTCGCTGTGGATGATGGTCGACATCACGCAGAGCAAGGCCCACGAGGCGCGCATGGAGCGCGCGGCCCTGCACGACGCATTGACCGGCCTGCCCAACCGCCTGCTGCTGGGCGACCGGCTCAAGCAGGCCATTGCCGCCGCCGAGCGCAGCGGCCATGTCTTTGCGCTGGCTTATCTCGACCTGAACGGCTTCAAGCAGATCAATGACAGCCATGGCCACGACGCCGGCGACGAAGTGCTCAAGGCCGTGGCCGCCCGCCTGCACACCGGCCTGCGCGCCAGCGACACGGTGGCCCGCCTGGGTGGCGACGAATTCGTCGTGCTGCTGACGCCGACCCTGGTGCCGGCCGACGCCGAACCGGTGCTGAACCGGCTGCTGGACGCTCTGTCCCAGCCGATCACGCTGGGCTCGGGCGAGCAGGTGGCCGTGGGCAGCAGCCTGGGCCTGGCCCACTTCCCGGTGGATGGCCAGACGGCGGATGCGCTGATGCGCTTCGCCGACGAGGCCATGTTCGCCAACAAACGCGCCGGCCGCGCCCGCGCACGCACAAGTTAGCAAACGTTTCCGCCGGGATGTATTCACGCCCGGCGGGCACTGTGCGCCGATCGGTTGTAACAGCCTCCCCAGGCTTGGGGCATGATTCGCGCCCATGCTGACCCGCCGCCAAGCCCATCTCGCCCTGGCCAGCCTCGCGCTGCCGGCCACATCCGCTCGCGCCCAGGAACGCCGCGCCATCGTGCTCGGCCAGTCCGTGCCGCTGACCGGTCCCGCCGCCCAGCTCGGCCTGCAGATGCAGCTCGGCGCCAAGGCCTATTTCGATGCCGTCAACACCAGCGGCGGCGTGGGCGGCCTGCCCATCGTGCTGAAGACGCTGGACGACGGCTACGAGCCCGCGCGCTGCAAGGCCAACACCGAGAAGTTCATCCAGGAGGATGTCTTCGCCTTGTTCGGCTATGTGGGCACGCCCACATCGGTGGCGGCGCTGCCGCTGGCGACGGCCGCCAAGATTCCCTTCATCGCCCCCTTCACCGGCGCCGAGGCGCTGCGCGACCCGTTCAACAAGCTGGTTTTCCACATCCGCGCGTCCTACTACGACGAGACCGAGCTGATCGTCAAACAGCTGACCCAGCTCGACCTGAAGAAGATCGCCGTCTTCCACCAGAACGACGCCTATGGCCAGGCCGGTCTGAAGGGCGTGCTTCGCGCGCTGGAAAAACGTGGCCTGCAGCCGGTGGCCGTTGCGACGGTGGAGCGCAACAGTGTCGACGTGGCTGCGGCCATCAAGACCCTCGTGCCGGCACAGGCCGAGGCGATCGTGCAGATCAGCGCGTACAAGAGCTGCGCCGCCTTCATCCGCGAGGCCCGCAAGGCAGGCTATTTCGGCCAGTTCTACAACGTGTCCTTCGTCGGCACGCAGGCCCTGGCCGATGAGCTCGGCAAGGACGCCGCCGGCATCGTCGTCTCGCAGGTCATGCCGTCGCCCTTCGGCACCGCGGTCGGCCTCGTCAACGACTACCAGCAGGCCCTGCGCAAGCTCGACGCCAAGGCCGAGCCCAACTACACGAGCATGGAAGGCTATGTCGCGGCGCGCGTCATCGTCGATGCCCTGCGCCGTTTGGGCGGCCGGCCCACCCGCGAAGCACTGATCGCCGCGCTGGAGACCTTGTCCGGCTACGAGTCACGCGGCTATCACCTGAACTTCTCGCCCACCAAGCACACCGGCTCCAGCTTCGTGGAGCTGTCGATGCTCACGGGCGACGGAAAAGTGAAACGTTGACCCCTCTGCGGGCCGAGCGCCGGGCCGCTCCCTAGCCGGCCCGCGCTGGCGATGTGCTTGCGGCTCGATGCCGCAAGCATCGCCGTCCCCTCGGGGGACCGACCAGGCTTGGCCGCGTCCAGCGGGGCAAGACTGGGCGAGGGGCACCAAGATTCAACCGCGATCGTCCTTGGGGGAGTCCATGACGATGTAGCTGGTGATCATGCTGACCTGGGGCAGGCCGCCCAGCACGTCGGCATGGAAGCGCTTGTAGGCCGGCAGGTCGGCCACCTCCACACGCAGCAGGTACTCGAAGGCACCGGTCACGTTGTGGCACTCGCGCACAACCAGGCAGTCCTTCATCGCCTGCTCGAAGCTCAGCTGCTCGTCCAGCGTGTGGCGCGACAGGCCGATGGCCACGTAGGCCACGAAACCCAGGCCCAGCCGCGCCGGGTCCAGCACGGCGCGGTAGCCCTTGATGACGCCCACTCTCTCCAGCTCTTGCACGCGCCGCAGGCAGGCCGACGGGCTGAGCGCGATGCGCTGGGCCAGCTCGGCATTGGTCATGCGGCCGTCGCGGGCCAGCTCGCGCAAGATCTTGTCGTCGATCGCATCCATGGCCGCAGATGATTGCACATTGGCGAGCCAACGCACTGCACAACGCAAACCCATTCGGTGCCGACCTGCCTAGAGTTGCGCGCCATGGAAACCACCCTCAGCACCCTGGCCGCCCTCACCGGCTTCGCCTTCGTCATGTCCATCACGCCCGGACCCAACAACCTGATGCTGCTGGCCTCGGGCACCAACTTCGGCTGGCGGCGCAGCCTGCCGCATCTGCTGGGCATCAGCTTCGGCTTCGGCGTCATGCTGGTGCTCGTCGGCCTGGGGCTGGGCGAGGTGTTCACGCGCTACCCCGGCCTGCATGAGGTGCTGAAGTGGGCAAGCCTGGCCTATCTGCTCTACCTCGCGGTCAAGATCGCCAGCGCCGCGCCACCGACCGCTCAAGGCGGCGGCCAGGGCCGACCCCTGGGCTTTGGCGCTGCGGCGCTGTTCCAGGTCGTCAACCCCAAGGCCTGGGCCATGGCGCTGACGGCCGTGACGGCCTATGGCGAACTCGGCATCGCGGCGCTGACAGCCGTCTTCGTCCTCGTCAACCTGCCCTGCTGCGGCTCATGGGCCCTGCTGGGCGAGCAGATGCGCCGCTGGTTGCACCGGCCGCGCGCGCTGCAGGCCTTCAACTGGGGTGCCGCGGCGCTGATGGTGGTGTCGGTGCTGCCGCTGCTGCGGAGCTGACGCCGCTCAGTCGGCCATCGGCTCTACGCTGACGCTCACGCCCAGTGTCGCCACGCCGCCGCCGCGCAGCACGCCGCGCAGCGGCGCCACGTCGGCATAGTCGCGGCCCCAGGCCAGCGTGACGTGGTCCAGGCCCGCAGGCACGGCATTGGTCGGATCCAGGGCCAGCCAGCCCTGCTCGGGGCACCACAGTTCAACCCAGGCATGCGAGGCATCCGCGCCGACAAGTTTGGTCACGCCCTCGGGCGGGCGTGTCAGCAGATAGCCGCTCACATAGCGCGCCGCCAGGCCCAGTGAGCGGCAGGCGGCGATGAAGACGTGGGCGAAGTCCTGGCAGACGCCGCTGCGCAGGGCCAGCGCGTCGGCGGCGCGGGTCGCCACCGTCGTGCTCTGCGGCAGATAGCGCAGGTCGGTGTGGATCTGGTGCATCAGCGACAGGCCGCCGGCGGCCAGCGTGCGGCCGGGCGAAAAGGCGCGGCGCGCATAGGCGCGCAGCGTCTCGTCGGGTGCGGCGTAGTTGGAGGCGAGCGCGAACTCGTCGGCCTCCTGCAGCGCACGGCCAGCGCGGTAGCGCAGGCCGGCCGCAACGGCCTCCCAGGCCTGGCCGCGGCCGGGCTCGGGCACCGGGCGGTCGCTGAGCTCCACCTCGAAGCGGCTGTCGACGACGAGGCGTTCATGCACGCGCGCATGGCCAAAGCTCAGGTGCTGGTTGCCCCAGGGGTCGCGGCGCAGATGCCGGGCCAGCTCGCCCGTATCCAGCTCCAGCCCCTCGACGCCCCAGCCGTCCGGCAACGGGTCGATGTTGAGCCGCCAGTCGCTGACCTTTTGCCAGGGCGTGTGGCGCGGCGCCAGGCAGGCGGCGTGATAGGCCCATTCCACCGAGTCGTCGTAGGTGTACTCGGTGACGTGATGGACGGCGAGCCGGATGCCTGTCATTGCCAGACTCGCTGTTCTGCGCCGAGCACATGCGCGAAATAACGCTGGCTGATCAGGCTGGACAACTCGCCCGCCTGGGCCGCCGCGCGCGTCAGATGCTCGACAAGGGCCGGCCCTGACGCCGCCAGTTCGGCCAGCGGCCAGGCCTCGGGCACGGGCAGCTCGGCAGCGATGTCGGCGGCCCAGCCGGGATCGTGGCGGGCCAGCTTGGCGAAGCGGTCGCGCAGCGTGCGCGCCACCCAGGCCAGCGACCGCGGGTTGTCGGTGTCGTGCACCAGCAGGTGCAGCAATGGCGGTGCCTCGCGGCGCGCCTGGAACTGGGCACGGTAGGTGATGGTCGAGTCGAACACGCCCAGCAGCAGGCCGAAGCCGTCCTCGGTCAGCGCCAAGCCATGCTCGAAGGTCTCGGCCAGCACCTCGGCATGGAAGGACAGGCGCTCGATCTGGCGGCCGATGGACAGCAGCCGCCAGCCGTCATCGCGCGTCATGCGGTCGGTCTGGGCGCCGGTGATGGCGGCCAGGTGGGTGTCGGCGCGCGCCAGCACATTGAGCACATCGGTCACCGGCGTGCCCGGACCGGGGCGGTCCAGCACAGCGCGCAGATGCTGCTCGAACTGGGCGGCTGTTTCGTGGATGAGGCGCCAGGCCTCGGGCGACAGGCGCTCGCGCAGCGCCTGGGCGCAGGACTGCAGCGCACGCAGGTTCCAGCCGACGCTGGTCTCGCCGGACGCCGGCAGCAGGGCCGTCAGGATCGCACGCTCGAAACCACGCGGGTCGTCCTCGGCCGCGGGCGCCTTGGCGCCGACAAGGCCATGGCGGCGCGCCAGCGCGTCCAGCAGCGGCAGCATGGGCGGCGGCATCGCGCCGCGCTGCACCATGACGCTGGCCTCGATGACATGACGCGCCAGCCGGGCGCTGTTCTCGGCACGCTCGGTGTAGCGGCCCAGCCAGAACAGGTTCTCGGCGGCGCGGCTGGTCACCGTCCAGTGCACGTCGCGCAGGTCGGCGGCCTGCAGCGGCTGGGCCAGCAGCGTCGTCGGGTCGACCTCGCCGTCGGTCATGACCCAGGTGTCGGCGCTCAAGCTGCCGCGCTGGATGGACAGCCAGGCATCGGCCAGCGGGTCGCGCTTGGGCGCCACGCGCGCCAGGCCGCCGGGCAGCACCTTCCAGCCGCCCTGGCCGTCGGTCATGGCGAAGACGCGCAGCACGGCCACGCGCGGCTCCAGCGCGCCGCGCGTCCAGACCGGCTGCTTGGTGGGCTTGACGCGGGCCTGCAAGGTGTAGGCGGTGGGGTCGGCGTCGATACGCTCGGCCAGCTCCCAGAGCTGCTCGTCGGTCAGTTCCGCGGCGACGATGGGCGAGAAGCTGCGCGTCGTGCTGCTGGCCGAGAAGGTCGGCACGACGACAAACTCCGCCAGCCGCGGGCGCAACCTGCGCCAGGCGCTGTCCTCGCCGCACCACCAGCTCTGGATGGCTGGCAGCGTCAGGTCCTCGCCCAGCAGGCTCTCGGCCACGCCGGGCCAGAAGGCGGACAGGCCCGGGCTCTCCAGCCAGCCGGCGCCCGGCGCATTGGCGATGACGACCTCGCCGGCACGCGCTGCCTGCAGCAACCCCGGCACGCCAAGGATGGAGTCGGGGCGCAGCTCCAGCGGGTCCAGCCAGGTGTCATCAACGCGGCGCAGCAGCACATGCACGCGCTCCAGGCCGGCCAGGGTCTTGAGATAGACCTTGTCCGCGCGCACCGTCAGGTCGGCGCCTTCGACGAGGGTGATGCCGAGATAACGCGCCAGGAAGGCCTGCTCGAAATAGGTCTCGTTGCGCGGCCCCGGTGTCAGCAGCGCGACGCGGCTGCGCTCGCCGGCGGGTGACAGCTGGGTCAGGGTCTGGATGAAGTCGCGGTAGCTCGCCGCCAGGCGCTGCACGGCCATCTGCCGGAAGGCTTCGGGGAACTGCTGGGCAACGATGAGGCGGTTCTCGAGCACATAGCCCAGGCCCGACGCCGCCTGCGTGCGCTGGCCGACCACCCACCAATGGCCGTCGGCGCAACGCGTCAGGTCGAAGGCCAGCACATGCAGGTGAACGCCAGCGGCCGGCTTGGCTCCATGCATACCGCGCAGGTATTGCGGGTGGGCCAGCACCAGTGACGCGGGCAGCAGGCCTTCGCTCAACAGCTTGCGCTCCCCGTAGGTGTCGGCCATGACGGCGTTGAGCAGGCGCGAGCGCTGGGCGATGCCGGCCTCGATATGGCGCCATTCGTCCGGCTCGATGAGCATGGGCAGCAGTTCCAGCGGCCAGTGGCGGGCCAGCGGCGCACCCTCTCTCTCGTCCTGGCCGGGCAGCGGTGGGGCATCGCTGTGCACGTTGTAGCTGGCACCGTCCTCCAGCACGCGGCGCTGCACGCGCAGGGCCTTGGCGCTGAGCTCCTGCCAACCCGCCGCACCGCCGGCCGCGAAGAAACGACGCCAGCGCTCGGTGAGGCCGCCCTGGGGCTCGCCGGGCTGGTTGACCTGGCCGGTCAGCTCATAGAAGTGGCCGTCACGGCTGCGCAACGCGGCCGAAGCGGCAAGCGCCAGCGGGTCGGGCGCCAGCACCTCCTCGGGCTCGTCGGGAAGCAGGCTCCACTGGCTGGGGGTGAGCTCAGACATGGGCGAGGAGGATCGATGCGGTCATGCGGCGCGAAGAAGGCGGAAAGGGCATTGTCGAGCAATGTCCGCGCGGCGCCGGCCCGGGGCTGCGGGGGGTGCGCCGGCTGGCGCCGGTCACTGCTCAGGGCGCCGGTAAGCCCGGCTCGCTGGCAACCTGGCCACGCGGCGACAGAAAGGCGCGCAACACGCGTTCGGCCGCTTCCGGGTCATCGCGCCAGGCGCCATGGCCCACGTTGGCAAAGCGCTCGAACTGCACCCATTGCGCCGGTAGCGCGGCAACGATCTCTTCGGCGTCCTGCGGCGGCGTGACCGGGTCCTGCTCGCCGGCCATGACCAGCACCGGGCACTGCACATTCGCGAGGCCCGGGCGAAGGTCCATGTCGCGCAGCTCGGTGCGGGTGTGGGCGAACAGGATCTCCGGCTTGAACATCATCCAGCCGCCGGCGTTCGGGTTCTTGAGCTGCGTGTTGTAGAGGCGGCGGCAGACCTTTTCATACACGGCCCAGCTGGCCGGGCCGGGGTTCTCCCAGAACTCGCGCGTGGCGGCCGCGGCGTCCGGCCCGCCGAGCGCACCGAAGCGCTCGATCTTGCGCTCCAGCCCGAAGTGATGCGAGGTGCTGGACAGCACGACCTTGCCCGGGTGCTCCGGGTGGCGGGCCAGATAGCGCTGTGCGACAAAGCCGCCGAAGCTCTGGCCCAGCACGATGGGCTTGACGACGCCCAGTGCGTCGCACAGCCGCACGATGTCGTCGGCGAAGACGTCCAGCACCCACTCATCCGCCGGCCGCGGGTCGCTGCGGCCATGGCCGCGCTGGTCGAAGTAGACGACCTGGCAGAGATCGGTGAAGCGGCTGAAGAAGGGCCGGAAGGCGGTATGGTCGAAACCCGGGCCGCCATGGATGAGGATCAGCGTCGGCTTCTCGCGCAGTTCGGGGCCGACGGGCTCATGGCCCAGGCCCTCAATGTCGACGAAGAGGCGGACGCCGGGTTCGATTTCGATGCGCATGTTTCGGGTCTTAGCGCGATTCGCGCTGGTGGCGAATCGAGATTACAACGGCCACATCAGCGCGCGGCACGTATCGGTAGCGGACGACGTAACCTCGTGCAGCCCGGCCGACGACCAGTTCACGCGTGCCGGTGCCGGCACGGCGTCCGATTTCTGGCGCGTAAGTCAACACACGCAGCGCATCGAGCAACTCGTCTTTGCGCTCGACGGCGTTGTCAGCATCGTGCGCCATCAGAAAGTCCGTGATGCGATCCAGATCGTCAATTGCACCGCGCCCAAGCTCGACACTCGTCATTCGAGAATCTTGCGAGGCTTCGGCAGTACCGCCGGCTTACCGGCAACCTTGGCATCGAAGTACGCCTTGGCTTCGTCAAGACTGACGGCTTCGCCAGTCTTCAGGAACTCAGTCCAGCGCTCCTCGCAGATCCTGTCCATCTCCGCATCGAATTCCGCCTGCTCGACCGACTCGGCAATGGCATCGCGGATGAAGGCATGCGCCGTCTTGCCGGCCCGCGCGGCGGCTTCGCTCACGCGTTCCTTCAAGTCGTCTTCCAGGCGAATGGTCGTCGTCGACATGGGGGGCTCCAATGTTGTAGCGCAATTGTGCTACATCAGCCCACCTTGCGCAGATCCAACGTGAACGGGAACTCCAGGCTGCGCTTCGGCTCACCCACCTCGACCTGGCCCGGCGTGTGGCCCATGGCCACGAAGCGCGACAGGCGGCGGCTCTCGGCCTCGTAGGCGTTGACCGGCAGCGTCTCGTAGCTGCGCCCGCCCGGGTGCGCGACCGAGTAGCGGCAGCCGCCCAAGGACCGGTTCTGCCAGGTGTCGACAAGGTCCAGCGTCAGCGGCGCGTGGATGGGGATGGTGGGGTGCAGGGCCGACTCCGGCAGCCAGGCGCGGTAGCGCACGCCGCAGACGAACTCGCCGACGCGGCCCGTGGGCTGCAGCGGCACGGGCACGCCGTTGACCGTCACACGGTGGCGCGGGTCGACGAGGCCGGTGACGAGCAGCTCCATCCGTTCCAGCGACGCGTCCACATAGCGCACATTGCCGCCGGCCGAGCCTTCCTCGCCCATCACGTGCCAGGGTTCCAGCGCGCCGCGCAGCGTCACATGCACGCCGCGGGCCACGAACTCGCCGTACTTCGGGAAGCGGAACTCGAAGTGCGGCGCGAACCAATTGGCGTCGAAGGCATAGCCGGCCTCGCGCATGTCCTGCATGACGTCGGCAAAGTCCTCGCGCACGAAATGCGGCAACAGCCAGCGGTCGTGCAGCTCCGTGCCCCAGCGCACCAGCGGTGCGCGGTAGGGTTTGTTCCAGAAGCGGGTGACGAGCGCGCGCAGCAGCAGTTGCTGCACGATGCTCATGCGCGCATGCGGCGGCATCTCGAAAGCGCGCAGCTCCAGCAGGCCCAGGCGGCCGGTGGCGGAGTCGGGCGAGTAGAGCTTGTCGATACAGAACTCGCTGCGGTGGGTGTTGCCGGTCACGTCGACCAGTACATTGCGCAGCGTGCGGTCGATAAGCCAAGGAGCGACGTTGTCCCCGAGCTTGTGGATCTCGCCCAGCGCAATCTCCAGCTCGCGCAACTGGTCGTTGCGCGCCTCGTCCACGCGCGGCGATTGGCTGGTGGGGCCGATGAAGAGGCCGCTGAACAAATAGCTGAGCGACGGGTGGTTGTGCCAGTAGGCCAGCAGCGACGCGAGCAGCGCGGGGCGGCGCAGGAAGGGCGAATCCGCCGGCGTGGCGCCGCCGAGCACGAAGTGGTTGCCGCCGCCGGTGCCGGTGTGGCGGCCGTCGATCATGAACTTCTCGCTCGACAGGCGCGTGAGGCGCGCGGCTTCGTACAGGAACTCGGTGTGGTCGACCAACTCGCGCCAGTTGTGGGCCGGGTGGATGTTGACCTCGATGACGCCGGGGTCTGGCGTGACCTGCAGCAGCTTCAGGCGCGGGTCGCGCGGCGGCGGGTAACCCTCCAGCACGATCTTGTAGCCCGTGTCCTCGCAAGCCGCCTCCACCGCCGTCAACAGCTCCAGGTAATGCTCGAGCTTTTCGAGCGGCGGCATGAAGACGTAGAGCACGCCGCTGGCCTTGCCCTTGCGTTCGGCCGCGGGGCCGTTGGCGCGCCGCGGGTCGCGGGCTTCGACGCACAGCGCCGTGCGCGTGACGTCACGGGCGCTCTCGAAGCGGCCTGGTGCGGCCTGGGTCGAGGCGTCGCCTGCCCCTGCCCCACCAATGCCGGCGCCACCCGCAGCAGCACCGGCCTTGCCCCCCAGCCGCAGGCCCGGCACCGGCCCGGCCGACGTCACGCCCAGCGTCTGCACCCGCAGTGCCGCCGCGGCCGGCAGCATGCCGCGCGGTGCGAAAGGATCCTGCTCGATCAGATAGGGATAGTCGCCCTTGCTGACCCAGGGGAGCGAGTCCAGCGGCAGCCGCCAGCCCATCGGCGAGTCGCCGGGATGCAGGTAGAGGCGATCGTCGCGGAAGAACCAGGGCCCCGTCTGCCAGCGCGTGCCGGCCAGGGCCGGCGAGTCGCCGCTGTGGGCGATCGGCAGCACATAGCCGACGACCTCGGCCAGGCCTTGCTCGAAGATGCGGCGCAGGCGCGCCCGCTCCATCTCGTCGTCCAGCCGCGAGTCGAAGGGGTCGACGTTGACCGGCAGGCGGCGCTCGCGCCACAGGTAGTAGAAGGTGTCCTCGTAAGCGGGCTCGACATGGCTGTCTGGTAGGGCCAGGCGGCGCGTCAATGCGCTCATGAAGGCCTGGGCATGCGTGCTCGTGTAAGCGTGGCCCTCGCGTTCGTCAGCGAACCACTCCGGGTTGCGCCAGCAGGGTTGGCCGTCGGCACGCCAGTAGATGGACAGCGCCCAGCGCGGCAGCTGCTCGCCCGGGTACCACTTGCCCTGGCCGAAATGGAGGAAGCCGCCCTGGCCATATTCGTCGCGCAGCCTGTGCGTGAGCTGCTGGGCGTGGATGCGCTTGGTGGGGCCGAGCGCCTCGGTGTTCCATTCGGGGGCGTCGCGGTCGTCGATGGACACGAAGGTGGGCTCGCCACCCATCGTCAGCCGCACGTCGCCGGCGGCCAGTTCGCGATCCACCTGCTCGCCGAGCTTCAGCACTTCGGCCCATTGCTCTTCGGTGTAGGGCTTGGTCACGCGCGGCGATTCGTAGATGCGCGTGACGCTCATCTCGTGCTCGAACTCGACCTCGGCCTTGTCGACGGCGCCGCTGATGGGCGCTGCGCTGCCAGGCGTGGGCGTGGCCGCCAGCGGGATGTGGCCTTCACCGGCGAGCAGGCCGGAGGTCGGGTCCAGGCCGATCCAGCCCGCGCCGGGCAGATAGACCTCGCACCAGGCGTGCAGGTCGGTGAAGTCGACCTCGGTGCCGCTGGGGCCGTCCAGCGCCTTCTCGTCGGGCGTCAGCTGGATCAGGTAGCCCGACACGAAGCGCGCCGCCAGGCCGAGGTGGCGCATCAACTGCACCAGCAGCCAGCCGGAATCGCGGCAGGAGCCGGAGGCTTTCTCCAATGTCTCCTCGGGCGTCTGCACGCCGGGCTCCATGCGGATCAGGTAGGAGACGCTGCCCTGCACCTTCTGGTTGAGCTCGACGAGGAAGTCATTCGTCGAACGCCGGTCGAGCGGGATCTCCTTCAGGTAGGCGGCCAGCAAGGGCGTCAGCGGCTCGACCTGCAGATAGGGCGCGAGCTCGATCTGCTGGACCTCGTCGTACTTGAAGGGGAAGGTCTGGGCGTGCTCTTCGAGGAAGAAGTCGAAGGGGTTGTAGACCGACATCTCGGCCACCAGGTCCACCGTGACGGTGAACTCGGTCGTCTTCTCGGGGAAGACCAACCGCGCCAGGTAGTTGGCGAACGGGTCCTGCTGCCAGTTGATGAAATGGTCGGCAGGTTCGATGCGCAGCGAGTAGCTCAGCACCGGCGTGCGGCAATGCGGCGCCGGCCGCAGCCGCACGACCTGCGGGCCGAGGCTGACGGGGCGGTCGTATTTGTAGCGGGTGACGTGCTTGAGGGCGACGTGGATGCTCATGTCAGTTGTCCGTTCTGCATTCGCGGCTATCGCGACGCATAGAGTTATCGGGCCGAGCGCCGGGCCGCTCCCAAGCCGGCCCGCGATGGCGATGTGCTCGCGGCTCAATGCCGCGAGCATCGCCGTCCCCTAAGGGGACCGACCGGACCCGCCCGCGTTCAGCGCGGCAGGACAGGGCGAGGGGCACTGTCATCCTGTCGAAGGAACGAGGAAGTCGCGGCTGATGCCGGCACCGAGATCGGCCACCTCGGCGAGGAAGTCGTCCAGGAAGGGATGCAAGCCCTTGGCCAGGATCTCGTCAATGCGCCCGAAGGCCAGTTCCGCCTCCAGCCGCCCGACGCGGCGCAGCGTCTCGCCCGACTGTGGATTGGCCACGCGCTTGAGGTTGGCCAGCATGCGCGTCACGCAATGCGACAGCGAGCGCGGCATGTCGGGGCGCAGGATCAGCAGCTCGGCCACCTTGTCGGGCTGGATGACGTTGCTGTAGACCTTGCGGTAGATCTCGAAGCCCGACACCGAGCGCAGCACGGCCGACCAGTAGTAGAAATCGCGCGCCGTGTCGCGCTCGGAGACGATCTCCCCGTCGTGGCGATAGAACTTGACGTCCAGCAGCCGCGCCGTGTTGTCGGCCCGCTCCAGGAAGGAGCCGATGCGGATGAAGTGAAAGGCCTCGTCCTGCAGCATGGTGCCGACCGTGACGCCACGCGACAGGTGCGAGCGGTACTTGACCCACTCGAACAGCTGCGACGGATCTCGCGTCAGCAGGCCTTCGCGCAGCAGGCGACGGAACTCCAGCCAGGTCTGGTTCATCGTCTCCCAGACCTCGGTCGTCAGCGCACCGCGCACGGCCCGCGCGTTCTCGCGCGCCGCGCGCAGGCAGTTGAAGATGGACGAGAGATTGTTCTCGTCGGCCACCATGAACTCCATGACGCTGCGGCTGTTGATGCGCGGGTACTTGGTGTTGTAGAGGCTGTTCAGCTCGGAGATCGACACCAGGCTGCTCCACGACTGCTCGGATTCCGTCGCCGATTGCGGCTGGAGGGAGGTTTGGTACGCGATGTCCAGCATCCGAGCGGTGTTTTCGGCCCGCTCGATATAGCGGCTCAGCCAAAACAGGTGGTCAGCGGTTCTTGAAAGCATCGATCAGTCCTCCCTCAGTCCTCAAGAACCCAGGTGTCCTTGGTTCCACCACCCTGGCTGCTGTTCACCACCAAGGACCCCTCTTTCAACGCCACCCGAGTCAACCCGCCGGGCACCATGCGCACGCTCGACCCCGACAGCACGAAGGGTCGCAGATCAATGTGACGCGGCGCGATGCCCGACTCGACGAAGGTCGGGCAGGTCGACAGCGACAGCGTCGGCTGGGCGATGTAGTTGCCCGGGTTGGCAATGAGCTGCGCCCGGAAGGCCTCCACCTCGGCCTTGGTAGCCGCGGGGCCGACGAGCATGCCGTAGCCCCCTGCGCCGTGCACCTCCTTGACCACCAGCTCGGACAGGTGCGCCAGCGTGTAGGCCAGGTCTTCCTTGTCGCGGCAGACATAGGTCGGCACGTTCTGCAGGATGGGTTTCTCGCCGAGGTAGAACTCGATCATCTTCGGCACGTAGGGGTAGATGGACTTGTCGTCCGCGATGCCGGTGCCGATGGCGTTGGACAGCGTCACCTTGCCCGCCTTGTAGGCGTCCACGAGGCCGGCGCAGCCCAGCTGCGAATCGGCGCGGAACACCTTGGGATCGAGGAAGTCGTCGTCCAGGCGGCGGTAGATCACGTCGACGCGCTTGGGGCCGCGCGTGGTGCGCATGTACACGAAGCCGCCGTCGACGAACAAGTCCTGACCCTCGACCAGCTCCACGCCCATCTGCTGGGCCAGGAAGGCGTGCTCGAAGTAGGCCGAGTTGTACATGCCCGGCGTCAGCACGACGACGGTCGGGTCCGACACGCCCGAGGGCGCCACGCTGCGCAGCGTGTCCAGCAGCAGGTCGGGGTAATGCGCCACCGGCGCGATGCGGTGATTGACGAACAGCTCAGGGAAGAGCCGCATCATCATCTTGCGGTTCTCGAGCATGTAGCTCACGCCGCTGGGCACGCGCAGGTTGTCTTCCAGCACGTAGTAGTGGCCGCTACCGTCGGCGTGGCCGGCGCGCACGATGTCGACGCCGGCAATGTGGCTGTAGACGCCGCCGGGCACGTCCACGCCCATCATTTCCTTGCGGAACTGGGCGTTGTTCAGGATCTCGTCGGCGGGCACGATGCCGGCCTTGAGGATTTCCTGGTCGTGATAGACGTCGTGGATGAAGCGATTCAGCGCCGTCACGCGCTGGGCCAGGCCGGCCTGCATGGACGTCCACTCGCTGGCCGGGATGACCCGCGGGATCAGGTCGAAGGGGATCAGGCGCTCGGTGCCTTCGCCCGAGTCCTTGTCGCCGTAGACGGCGAAAGTGATACCCACGCGTCGGAAGATCAGCTCGGCCTGCTCGCGCCGCTCGCGCATCAGCGACTCGGGCTGCTCGGCCAGCCAGCGGGCATAGCTCTCGTAGTGAGCACGCACGCCACCGGCCTGCTGGGCCTGGCCGGTGGCGCCTTGCCACTGCAGCGCAGCGGCATTCATCTCGTCAAAGGCGGTCTGCATCGTTGCTCCTGTTCCCTGCCTCGCGACGCAAGTTCCGCGCCCGCGCTAGAAAGAAGCTTCTGGTGCGTGCACGCACGACTTGCGTGCATACCGCCCGGTACATGGGCGGCATGCACGGTTGTACACCGGGTCGAGGCCTCAGAAACGCAGTTGCAACCCTGTACTCGCCGACCGGCCCGCCTGGGGCGCCAGGTCGCGGATGGTCGGCACGGCGGTGGCGTTGTAGGCCAGCTTGTTGCCCAGGTTGTCGAGCTTCAGGTACCAGAGGGCGTCGGTCTGCCCCCAGCGCAGCTGGCGGGCGACGGACAGGCGCAGCGTGCCGTAGCCGGGCGTGGGCGTGTCGAACTCGGCGACGCGGGTCTGGCGGGCGGCGCCGCGCCATTCCAGCTTGCCGGACCAGTCGCCCTGCCGGGCCTCCAGGCCCAGCATGGCGCGCAGCGGTGCCAGGCGCGGCAGGGGCTCGCCGGTGGCACGGTTGTCGCCGCGCACGGCGTCCAGTTGGCTCAGCAACGCGATGGTGGGATGCAGCTGCCAGCGGCCTTCCAGCTCGACGCCACGCAGCCGCGCCGGCACGGCCTGGAAGTTGTAGACCGGCACCGCCTCGCCGTCGTTGTCCACCGTCGCACCGGTGGCTTGCAGCGCGATGTAGTTGGTAAAGCGCGTCTCGTAGACATTGACGTGGACGTGGCTCTGCGCCGATTCCCACTTCAAGCCGACGTCCAGGCCCTTGGACCGCTCCAGGCCCAGGTTGGCATCGCCCCGCTCATACGCCGCGCTGGCCAGATGCAGGCCGTTGGCGAACAGCTCGTAGTAGGCCGGTGCGCGCTCGGTGCGGTTCAGGTTGGCGCTCAGGCTCCAGGCGTCGCTCAAGGGATAGACGCCGCTGAGCGCGACGCTGACGGGTTTGAAGCGCCTGTCCGCCGGGGTGCCGAAGCGCTCGCCACCGTCCGAGTCCACCGTCACGCGCTCACTGCGCGCGCCCGCCGACCAGTCCACGCCGCCCAGCCTGGCCTGCTCCAGCACGAAGACGCCGGTATTGCGGGTGCGCGTGCTGGGCACGAAGGCCTCCTCGCCCAGGGCCGAGAAGTCCAGCGACTCGGTCTGCAGGCCGACCAAGCCCTTGACCGGGCCCCATGGGGTCTGGATCGCGGCGTGCTCCACCTCCAGGCGCCCATCGGTACCGGTGCTCTTGAAGGTCGTGCCGACCTCGCCCGTGCCCTCCACCTCCTGGTGCTCGTAGCGGTTGCGGCTGAGTTGCCAGCTGACGCGGTGGATGGGGCCGTCGGCCGTCGCCCACTCGCCCGCCGTCGCCAGGCGCTGGCGCTGCATGCGGATGGTCACGTCCTCCTCGGCCGTGGTGCCGTAGTTGGTGTGGAAGTCGTCCACGGACACGCCGGCATAGCCGCCCTGGAAGAACACCGAGCCGCCCACCGCGCCGCCATGGCTGCGCGCCGCGGAGTTGCGCACGCTGGTGCGGGTTTCGCCATCACTGTCAAAGCGCGGGGCGACCTGGTCGCCGGCGTCACGCCCGGCCAGGTCGACATGCCAGCCAAAGCCGGCGTGCTGCTGGCCGCTGCCGCCGTCCAGCACCACGGCGCCGCTCTTGTCGCGCGAGGCGCCGCCGAGGCGAACTTCCGCCGCGCCGCTCAGGCCGTCGATCAGCGTGCGCGGGATGCGGTTGTCCAACGTGTTGACGACACCGCCCACCGCGTTGCCGCCGTACAGCAGGGCCGCCGCGCCGCGCAGCACCTCGACCTTGTCGATGACCAGCGGGTCAATGGCCACGCCGTGGTCGAAGCTGAGGTTGGACGCGTCCACCGACGCGCCGGAGTTGCTCAAGATGCGCACGCGGTCGCCATCCAGGCCGCGGATGCTGGGCCGGCTGGCGTTGGGGCCGAAGTTGGTGGCCGCCACGCCGGGCAGGCCTTGAAGGGTGTCGCCGAGGTTGGCGGCGCGGGTCAGCACGAGCTGGTCACCGCTGAGGGAATCGCTGGGTTGGGCCAGCACCTGGCTCTTCAGCGGGTTGCCGGTGACGACGACCTTGTCGAGGGATTCGGCGGGCTCAGCTTGAGCAGAAAGGGAAACAAGACAGGCGGCCGCAAGGGGCGCCAGGGCAAAGGAACGCATGAAGGTACTTCCGCAAGAAAACGCAAACACCCGCGCCAACTTTGGGCGCGGGAAGGCTTGGACTTCAGGCGGAAGCGGGCGGCGCGCGGGCCGGGGGCAGGCCGAGGCTGACCGCGCGCGGTACACCGCCGCGGGCCACTAGCGGCGCGGCATGCGTGGCCGAGCCGACAGCCAGAACCACCGGTTCGGCCACTGGCGCGCCGGCGCCGAGGTCGGCGGCGGTCAGGCAGAGGTCGCAGTGAACCAGGTGGGCGATGCCGTCGTCCTGGCGGTCGCTGCCGACGTGCGACAGCGCATGCACCCCGGCCATCGCTTGCGCGAGGGGGAGTAGCAGCGCCAGCCACAACAGCCAGTTTCTTGACCAACGACGAACGTTCACGGAGGGGCCTGTTACCAGGGCAAAGATCGGTGCGAGAGGGTCTGCGCGGGTGCAGGGCTAGACGCGCGGCGCCGCCAGGGCTCATGCCCAGGCCAGGCGCGCAACAACGCCATGCGCCCGCGCAGACCCTCTCCCGAAGGGTTGTCACTCAAAAGCCTGCGCGCGGCGTTGCGAAGCCTCGCTGGGGACGACCCCAGCTTCGTTTCGCGCCTTGCTCGCAGGCTTTTGAGTGGCAACGCACCCGACCTTTGCCCTGGTAACAGGCCCCGATCCTAAACTCAGGCCTCTACAGAGCCTGAAGTCACCCTCTCATGAAGCTCATCGACACCATCCTGGCCGACGCGCCGGCCATCACGGCCATCCGCCGTGACCTGCACAAGCACCCCGAACTCTGCTTCCACGAGCAGCGCACAGCCGACGTCATCGCCCAGGCGCTGACCGACTGGGGCATCCCCGTGCACCGGGGCCTGGGCAAGACCGGCGTCGTCGGCATCGTCAAGAACGGCTCGTCCGACCGCGCCGTCGGCCTGCGCGCCGACATCGACGCGCTGCCGATGACCGAGCGCAACGAGTTCCCGCACGCCAGCTCCTACCTGGGCCGCATGCACGCCTGTGGCCATGACGGCCACACCGCCATGTTGCTGGCCGCCGCCAAGCACCTGGCGACGAACCGCAACTTCGACGGCACCGTCTACCTCGTCTTCCAGCCTGCCGAGGAAGGTGGCGGCGGCGCGCGCGAGATGATCAAGGACGGCCTGTTCGATAAGTTCCCGATGGAGGCCATGTTCGGCGCCCACAACTGGCCCGGCATGCAGGCCGGCCAGTTCGCGCTGAAGAGTGGCCCGGTGTTCGCCAGCAGCAACGAGTTCAAGATCACCTTGCGCGGCAAGGGCTCGCACGCCGCCATGCCCCACCTCGGCCTGGACCCGGTGCCGGCCGCCTGCCAGCTCGTCACGGCCTTCCAGACCATCGTGTCGCGCAACAAGCGTCCCATCGACCCCGGCGTCATCTCCGTGACCATGATCCACGCCGGTGAGGCGACCAACGTGGTGCCCGACTCAGTGGTCATGGAGGGCACGGTGCGCACTTTCACGCTGGAGCTGCTGGACCTGTTCGAGCGCCGCATGAAGGAGATGACCGAGCAGCTCGCCGGCGCCTTCGAGCTGACTGCCGAGTTCGAATTCCGACGCAACTACCCGCCGACGATCAACCACCCCGAAGAAACCGAATTCGCTCGCCGCGTGCTGACCGACATGGTCGGTGCCGACAACGTGCAGGAGTTCGAGCCCACCATGGGCGCCGAGGACTTCAGCTACTACCTGCTCGACAAGCCCGGCTGCTACTTCCTGATCGGCAACGGCGACGGCAGCCACCGCGTCGGTGGCCATGGCATGGGGCCCTGCATGCTGCACAACCCGAGCTATGACTTCAACGATGAGCTGATTCCGCTGGGCGGCTCGATGTGGGTCAGGATGGCTGAAGCCTGGTTGAATACACCGCGATGAATCACGAGCAAATCATCCAGGACACCCGCGACTGGGTCGTCAAGGCCGTCATCGGCCTGAACCTCTGCCCGTTCGCCAAGGCCGTCCACGTCAACGAGCGCATCCGCTACGTCGTCAGCGACGCCACCGAGCCCGAGGCGCTGCTGAAGGACCTGGCCCGCGAACTGCTGGCGCTCAACCGTGCCGATCCGGAAGAGGTCGACACGACGCTGGTCATCCATCCCCATGTGCTGACCGATTTCCTCGACTTCAACGACTTCCTGGACGCGGCCGACGCGCTGGTGGAAGAACTGAAGCTCGACGGCATCCTGCAGATCGCCGACTTCCACCCCGCATACCAGTTCGAAGGCAATGAGCCCGACGACATCGCCAACTACAGCAACCGCTCGCCCTACCCGACGCTGCACATCCTGCGCGAAGACAGCATCGAGCGCGCCGTCGAGTCCATGCCCGACACGGCGTCCATCTACGAGAACAACCTAGAAACGCTGGACAAGCTGGGCGTGGAGGGCTGGCGCAAGCTCGGCCTCAAGGGCTGAGGCTCATTCCTTCACCCAGGAGAACGCGCCGCCGCCCTTCTTGGGCGAATTGGCGCGTGTGCGCAACACGGCATCGAAGCCGCTCTTGCCGCCATTCCAGATGGCTGTCAGCAAGCTGACAACATCGTCGCGGCTGTAGGCATCCAGGTCGGCACGGAACTGCTTGATCGCCGCCGCCAGCATGTCGCGCGGCAGCTCCTGGTGGGTTGCCAGCACGAGGAACATGGCGGCGAACAGGTCGGGCCGGCTGCCACACAGCACCTGGATGCGTCGCAGCGCCTCGGGCGGCGCCGCGCGCTGGCCCGGATGCAGCCAAGTCAACTCGTCTGGGCCTTCGGCTTGCACGTCATCGGCCATCGCGGTCTCCTCGTGCCGCTCGTTGGCGGCTTGATTTATCACAGCGTCCGCCTAGTGTCAGTCATTTATGACCCAAAACGTGCAGCAAACCACGTTCAAGAGGCTTTCCGAGGCATGCTGACGCCCCAGTCATGCGGCAAACTCCGCGGCTGCTCTCGTGTCCCCCGCCACCATGCAACCCAAGACCCTCGCCCTCATCGATGACGACGCTGAGTACTCCGAGTTCCTGACCCAGCATCTGCAGGAGCAGCAGGGCATCGCGGTCAGCCGTTTCGACGACAGCAATGCGCTGCTGGCCTCACCCGATGCCTTTGGCTTTGATTTCTATCTCGTCGACCTGATGCTGCCCGGCGTCAACGGCGTGGAGCTGATCAAGATCCTGCGCCGGCGCACCGATGCCGGCGTCGTCGTCGTGTCGGGGCGCCTCGGGCCGGAAGTCTTCCGCGAGGTCATCACGGCTGGCGCCGACATGTATCTCGTCAAGCCGGTGCAGTTCGAGCAGGTGTCGCTGGCGATTGCCGCCGTGCAGCGCCGCGTTGCCAAGCCCTCGGCGGCCGACGCGGTCTGGAAGCTGGACCGCGCCAGTGGCGAGCTCGTCGTGCCCGACGGCACGCGCATCCAGTTGAGCGAGGCCGACCGCCAGTTGCTGGAATGCTTTGCCCAGGCCGGCGGCGAACCGGTCACGCGCGAGACTCTGCTGAACAAGCTCGGCCGCGAGGTGCCCGAGGGCGAGACCGACGACGGCCTGTCGGCCACCATCTACCGCCTGCGCCGCCGCATCGAGCGCGCCACGCCCACCCTGGTGCCGCTGCAGAGCAAGTCGCGGGTCGGCTATGTCTTCCGCGCGCCGCTGCAGCTGATCTAGACCTGTTTTCTGAAAACGCCTGGGGCCAGCGCATCCAGGCCCGGCGTCGTGACCAGGCCCTGCTCGGCCGTTCCAACGAAGAACAAGCCCCCGGGATGCAGCCGCGCCAGCACTTGCGCCAGGACGGTCTGGCGCGTCGCCGCATCGAAATAGACCAGCACCTGGCGCAGCCAGATCGCATCAAAGCCCTGAGCGCCGTGCAGCGGTGCGCGCAGGTCGTGGCGCTCGAAGCGCACGCGCTCGCGCAGGCCGGCCTGCATCTGCACCAGGCCGGTACTTGCCGGGTCGCCGCCCAGGCCGTAACGGCGCAGCCGCTCCGGCGTGACCCCGCGCAGTTGCGCCTGCGGGTAGAGGCCCTCGGCGGCGCTGCGCAGACGGCGCTCGTTGGTGTCGGTGCCCAGCACCAGCCAATCAGCGCCGACGCGCCCGGCCTGCTGCAGGTCGGCCAGCAGCATGGCCAGGCTGTAGGCCTCGTCGCCGAAGGAAGTGCTCGCGCTCCACAGCCGCGGGCGCTGCGGACGGACACGGCTCAGTTCGGACTCCAGCAGGTCGAAATGCATCAACTCACGGAAGAAATGGTTTTCGGGGGTGGTCAGCAGGTCGACAGCCATCTGGAATTCGCCGCCATCGTCCGCCGTGGCGATCAGCGTGACATAGGCCTCATAGCTGTCCAGGCCGAGGCGCTGCAGCCGCGGCGCCAGACGGGACGCCACCACGGTCCTCTTGACCGTCGCAAAGCCCAATCCCAGGTTCTCCTGCATCAGCCCACCAAGCCGCACATACGTGTCTTCGCGCAATTCCGGCAAGCCCATCGTTCAGGCGTCCTCTCGGGCCGTCGTGGCGATGAGATCGGCCAGGCCGAGAGCGCGGCAGGCGTCGGCGGGCACGTTGCTGGCCCACGTCAGCTGCAGGCTCTCGGCACCGGCGGCATCGAACTGCTCGACGGCCGTGTAGAGGCCGATCTCCATCGGCAGGCTGCCCCGGCAGCTGACGCGCTGGCCCGCCTGAGGGGTGGAAAGGACGACGGCCAACATGGCTCCAAGCCTAGGAGCTGCCGACAGCCGCCGCTGCGGGGAATTCTTGACCGGGTCTGTCGGGCCGCCTCAAGACCCCGCTGCGGCGTGATCCAGGCCACGGCCTCGGCCGCCTTCAGCGGTCCAGCACGCCGCTCATGCCGACGGCAACCCGTTTTCGGGTCGATGGCGCTGCACATCACGCATCAGGCGCGCGACGACGAGGCGCATGACGTGGAAACCGAGCTTGGGGTTCTGGTAGTAGAGCAAGGCCATCTCCTCGGCTGTGAGGCTGTAGACGACGCAATCGCCCGGAGCCTCCAGCGTCAGCGTGCGGCGGTTGTCGGGCGCGAACAGGCCGATCTCGCCGACCAGGCTGCCCGGCGGCAGCAGTTCGTCGTATTCGGCCAGCCGCAGCGTACCGGTGTCGAGGTAGAGCATCTCGGTGGCGGCATCGCCCTGGCGCCACAAGGTGGTGCCGGCTTTCACGGTCCGGCGGTGCATGTGCGGCAGCAGCCACTCGGACACTGGCGTGCCGTCGCGCGCGTTCTCGATGGCCTTGACGAGCTTCCTGATCTGCAACGTCTTCTTGATGTTGATCGGGATCAGTGCGCCATAAAGCAGCAGCGTTGGCAGCGCCGACTTCAGCGCGCCATAGGCGACGAGGAAGCAGCAGGCCGTCAGTGCCGCGATGCGCAACGGCAGCATGCTTTTCATCAGATAGCTGGCCAGCATCAGCGTGGCGCCGATGAAGCCGAGGATGGTGGCGAGGGTGTCGGTCATGGTTGGAGCAGCGCCTGAACTTGGGGTTGGGCCAGCACGGTCAGCGCATGCGCGTGGCCCTGCTCGACGATGGCGTCGAAACGCTGCCAGGCCAGCAGGCCGACACGCTCCAGCGGCGGGTTGAAATAGACGTCGCAGGCGGCCTGCGCGGCACGGCGGCGCGAGCTGCTGTAGAGGATGGTCACGTTGAGCAGATAGGCCGACAGCGCGGGCAGCCGGTAGCGCCGCCGCGAGCGCGCGCGCCAGCGGTCGCGCAGCAGCGCCCAGGGGCCGGGCACCTCGTCGAAGTCGAGCTTGCGGGCCTTGTGCAGGCTGAGGTCCGCGCCGATGACCAGGCCCACGCCGCGGCGCGCGCGCATCACGTCGACGGGGAAGTTGTTGAAGCTACCGCCGTCGCACAGCAGGTCACCATCGACGACGACGGGTGGCAGCGCGCCGGGGATGGCCGTGCTGGCGCGTAGCGCACGCTCCAGCGGGCCGTGGGTCAACAGGGCCTCGCTGGCCTGGGAATAGTTGGTGGCCACGCAGAAGAAAGGCTTCCACAGGTCCTCGATGCCGGCGCCCGGGCCGGCCAGCCGGCCGAGCGCTCGGTCCAGGATGCCGCGCAGGCGCCGGCCGCGGATCAGCGAGATCAGCGGCAGCAGGTTGAAGTCACCGGTCGGGTTGACCTTGAAGGCCTCGCGCGCAACGGCCGTGGTGTGCGCCAGCGGCTGGTCGGTCGCGGCCAGCGCCGCCATGACCGCGCCCATGCTGGTGCCGCCCACGCAGTCCACCACCACGCCCTGCTCTTGCAGCGCGCGCAGCAGGCCGAGGTGCGAGAAGCCGCGCGCGCCACCGCCGGCCAGCACCAGGCCGACCGCGCGGCGCGCCTGCAGCCGTGCCAGGCGGGCCAGGTCGCCTGCCAGCGCGGGGCGCACGTGGAAATGATCGGCCACCGGCCGGCGCGCCAGCCAGGCCGCCGTGCCGCGCGGTGCCGGCGTGTCGGCCGCGTGCAGCAGCACGAGGATCTCGTCGGCCTCCGTTCGTGGCGGGCGCTGCACCAGGCATTGCGTCTCGCTGAGGTGCACGGCCGGCGCGGCGCCGGCATCGGCCAGCAGCAGCACCTCGTCGGCATGGCGGCAGCAGCGCTGCGTCCAGGGCGTGGGCGCGTCGTCGGCCAGCAGCAACACGAAGTCGTGGGCGGCCTCGACCTCGTCCAGCCACAGCGACACCTGGCGATAGCGCTCGCCTTCGTCGGCCGCCGCGCCGACGGCGGCATCCACCGCGGCCGCGTCGATGACGCAGACGCGGCCGAAACGGCCAAGCCCCGCCGCCAGGCCGAGTGCCAGCCCGGCCGCGTCCACGCCGGCGGTGATGGGCAGCAGCGCCTGCACGACCGGCGCAGCGAAGGGCGCGGGCGCATGTTCGGTCTGCAGCCGATGCACGATCTGGCGCGTCAGCGCGATGCCGACGCGCGGCTGCTGCTCGATCAGGCGCAGGAAGGGATCCTTGTCCAGCCGCACGAGCACGGAGTCGCGGATGGCGACGACGGTGGCCGAGCGCGGCGCCGCCGTGTACAGGCTCATCTCGCCGATGACCTGCCCACGTCCCAGCTCCCGCACGACACGCGGCGCCTCGCCATCACTCGACACATAGGCCCGCAAGCGCCCGCTGACCGACAGATACATCGAGTCGCCCGGCTCGCCCTGCTGCATCAACGTCTGGCCGCCAGCCACCTCGACCCAGGTCAGCTGCTCGCGCAGCAGGGCCAGCGTGGCCGCGTCGAGCTCGCCGAAGGCCTGGGCCAGCAGCTCGCCAAGCAGGCGGTCGTGATAGCCCTCGGTCATGTGAGCCCCCCGTCCAAGGAATACCTTGGCCGGCCCCCCGAGGGAGCGGCGATGCTCGGCGGATTGACCGCCGAGCACATCGCCATGGGCGGGCCGGCTTGGGAACTGGAGTCGGACACAAGCAGTCCCTGCGGACTGCTTGTGCCTACGGAAGGACCTGGGCCTCTGACCCAGGGCAGGCCCGGCGCTCGGCCCGCAAGTCGAAGGCAATTCACAGAGCCAGTCACGCCAGCACCAGCGCAAAGACGTCGACCGAGCTCGTCTTGCCCTTGAACTGCACCGGCCCGATGGGCTCGCTCGGCAGCGCGCCGGCGAGCTGGGCCTGGGTCGCGGCGTCGAACAGCACGGCGTGGCCGGCCACCTTGGTGTGAGCTTCCATGCGCGCCGCGACGTTGACCGCGTCGCCGATGCAGGTGTAGGTGGCGCGCTGGCGCGTACCGGTGTAGCCGGCCACGACATCGCCGCTGGCGATGCCCACGCCGATGCGGATCTCGGGCCGGCCGGCGGCGCGCTGCTCCTCGCTGAACTGGGCCACCATCTCGATCATCTCGGCCGCCGCCAGCACGGCGCATTGGCCGGCCGCGGGCAGCGGCTGCGGCGCGCCGAAGATGGCCATCAGACCGTCGCCGATCATCTGGTTGACGACGCCGCCATGACCGTTGATGGCCGCGAACATCAGCGTGTAGTAGGTGTTCAGCAGCTCGATGATGTCCTCGGGCGGCTGCGATTCGGCAAGCGTCGTGAAGCCACGGATGTCGCAGAACAGCACCGTCGCCTGCACCCGGCGCCCGCCCAGTGCGAAGCCCTCCGCCTCCAGGTCCTGGGCCACCTCGCGGGTCGCGAAGCGCCGCACCAGCTCGCGCTGCTGGTCACGCAGGCGCTTGCGCTCCAGGCTGGCGTTGATGCGCGCCTTCAGCAGCACGAGGTTGACGGGCTTGTGCAGATAGTCCTCGGCGCCCAGCTCGACGCAGCGCACGATGCTGTCCATGCCCTCGACGGCCGAGGTCACGATGACCGGCAGCTCGCGCAGCTCGGGGTGGGCGCGCAGCTTCTCCATCAGCTCGATGCCGTCCATGCCCGGCATGTGGATGTCCACCAGCAGCAGGTCGAAGGCCTCCTGCTGCACGCGCTGCAGCGCCGCCAGGCCGTCCTCGACCGCCACGACCTCGTGGCCCAGCAACTCGACGTGGCGCGCCAGCAGCAGGCGGTTGACCCGGTTGTCCTCCACCAGCAGGATGCGCGCACGCTTGGCACGGCGGTCACGCATGGCGGCGCTCCTTCAGCTCGGCGGCCACGGGGTCGAACAACGCGGCCAGCGCATCGACCCGGCCGGCGGCAGCAGCGCCCAGCTCGGCCAGCGTCGTGTGCTCCAGCGCGCGCGCCGCCTCGGCGAAAGCCGTGGCTCCAAACGTCACGCCGTTGCTCTTGAGCGAATGCGCATGCCGTCTGAAGGCCACCGCGTCGCCGGCAGTGATGGCCGACCGCATCGCCGCCAGGCCTTGCGGCACGTCCTCCAGGAAGGAGTCGATCAGCTCGGGCATGAAGTCGGCCCCGGCGCTGTCCACCAGTGCCGCGAACACGTCGTCGTCGATCACCGCCATGACCCCCTCCTTTGCGCCCCATCCATGCAGCCGTGCACCTTCAACTGCACCCGGACCGGGCACCGCATCATGACCGCACCGGCACGGCTTGCAAGGCCTGTACCAGCGCCTCCACCCGAATCGGCTTGGTCACGTAGTCGTCCATGCCCGCCGCCAGGCAGGCTTCGCGGTCCCCCTGCATGGCGTTGGCCGTCATCGCGACGATGCTTGGGCACTGCGGCAACGCACGCAGGCGCCGCGCGGCCTCCAGCCCGTCCATCTCGGGCATCTGCACGTCCATCAGCACCAGGTCATAGGTCTGGCGCGCCACCGCTTCGAGCACCTCGATGCCGTTGCTGGCCACATCCGCCCGGTAGCCCATCTGACCGAGCAGGCGCAGCGCCAGCTTCTGGTTCACGACGTTGTCCTCAGCCAGCAGGATGCGCAGCGGGTGGCGCTCGGCCTGGCCCAGGTCCAGCCGCGGCGCGGCCGGGGCATCGCCTGCCGCCGCCGCCTTGCCGGCCAGCAAGGCCATCAGCATGTCGTGCAGTTGGCTCTGGCGCAGGGGCTTGTGCAGATAGGCGACAAAGGCGTCTGCGGCATCGCCAATCTCCTTGCGGCCCAGCGAGCTGAACAGCACCCGTGGCAGCGCGGGCGCCAGCGGCTGCATGCGGCGAGCCAGCTCGACGCCATCCATGCCCGGCATGTGCATGTCCAGGATGGCCAGGTCAAAGCGCTCGCCGGCCTGCAGCCATTGCAGGGCCTGCTCGGGCGACTCGGTGTCCAGCGGCACCAGGCCCCATTTGGCCAGTTGCAGGGCCAGCACGCGCCGGTTGGTGGCGTTGTCGTCGACCACCAGCAGGCGGTGGCCCTTGAGGGCAACCTGCGGGCCGAAGAACTCGCGCCGCGCCATCGTCTGCGGCTCCGCCAGCGGGGCCACGATCGTGAAGTGGAAGCTGGAGCCATGGCCTGGCCCGGCGCTCTCGGCCCACATGCGCCCGCCCATCAGCTCGGCCAGCAGGCGCGAGATGGCCAGGCCCAGGCCGGTGCCGCCGTATTTGCGGCTGGTGCTGGCATCGGCCTGGCTGAACTTCTGAAACAGCTTGGCCAGGGCGGCCTCGCTCATGCCGATGCCGGTGTCGCGCACGGTGAAGCCCACCTCGTACTGCTCGCCACGAGGCTGCGCGGTGATCGTCAGCACGACCTCACCCGCCTCGGTGAACTTGACCGCGTTGGACAGCAGGTTCAGCAGGATCTGGCGCAACCGCGTCAGGTCGCCGTTCACCGAGGTCGGCACATCGCCCTCGAACAGATAGGCCAGGTCCAGCCGCTTCTCGGCGGCGCGCGGCGCCACCAGGTCCAGGGCCGACTCGACGCAGTCGCGCAAGTCGAAGGGCTGGGCCTCGATGTCCATGCGCCCGGCCTCGATCTTCGAGAAGTCGAGGATGTCGTTGATGATGGTCAGCAGCGCGTCGCCGCTGTCGCGGATGGTGGCGGCGAAGTCGCGCTGCTCGTCATTAAGTGGCTTGTCCAGCAGCAGGCCGCTCATGCCGATGACGGCATTCATCGGCGTGCGGATCTCGTGGCTCATCGTCGCCAGGAAGGCGCTCTTGGCTTCGTTGGCGGCTTCTGCAGCTGCCTTGGCTGCCTGGACCTCGTGGAAGAGCCGCACGTTCTCGATGGCGATCAAGGCCTGGTCGCGGTAGGACTCGGCCAGCGCAATCTCCTTGGCGGTGAAGCCGCCCGGGCGCTTGCGGAACAACATCATTGCGCCCACAGCCTCGCCTTCGCGCAGCAGCGGCACGCACAGCGAAGTACGCGCGCCGGTGACGGCCCGAATCATCTGCTGGCGTGGCGGCAGTTCGATCGCGTCCCAGTCCGGGATGTGGACCGTGCGCTTCCAGGCGATGGCCTGGGAGGGGAAGTTGGCTTCCGGGTCGATGGTCACCGGCTCGGTCCATCGCCCGGTTTCCAGTCCGGCGGGCGTGGCCACGGCCCGGGACAGATACTGACTGCCTTCGACACGCACGAAAGCGGCCCAGTCCAGGCTCAGCAGGCGTACAGCCGTCAGCACGATGGCATTGAAGACCGGCTGCGTATCGGTGGGCGAGGAACTGATGACGCGCAGGATGTCGGCGCTGGCCGTCTGGCGTTGCAGCGCACCCTGCGTCTCGTTGAACAACTGCACGTTGTCCAGCGCCAGGCTGGTGCTGGCGGCAATGGTTTCCAGCAGGCGTACCTCCGAGTCGCCGAAGGCGTCCTCGCGCTCGAAATCGTTGAGTTCGATGGCGCCGCGCACGGTGCCGTTGCTGGCCAGCGGCACCAGGACGACGGCTCGCGGAATTTCCGTGCCCGCCGGCGGGGCGCTGCCGAGGCCGAGCAGAACCGCCTTGGCATCGCGGTTGACGAGCAGGGTCTGCCTGGTCGTCATCAAGTGGTGGGCGACGCCCTGCGACTGCAGCGGCATCGAATCCGGCCACAGGCGCTGGCCCCGTTCGACGAGGTAGGGGAAGTGCTGCAGGCCACGATCCAGGTCGAAGGCGCGGATGCCGACGTCGCGGCCACGAAAGATCTCGCGCAACTTGTCGCCGACCAGGTCATAGATGCCCTGCAGACTCAGCTGGCCCACGAGGGCCTGCTGCACGGCGTTGATGACGGCCAGTTCGGCCTCGCGCTGCGCCAGCGCGTGTCGGAGCTGTTCGACGTCGGTCGGGTCGGCGCTGCGGGCGGTCGTCATGTCAGCTATCCATTCCGCATTCGCGGCACTCGCGATGCATGAAAGAGCATGCGGGCCGAGCGCCGGGCCGCCCCAAGCCGGCCCGGTGGGCGATGTGCTTGCCGGTCGATCCGGCAAGCATCGCCGTCCCCCCGGGGAACCGACTGGGCTGGCCCGCGTCCAGCGGCGCAAGACCGGGCGAGGGGCTGACTTTCATATCAATGGTCCTGGCGCTGCGGCGCCTTCGACAGGGCATCGACCAGGGCTTCGACCCGAATGGGCTTGGTGACGTAGTCGTCCATGCCCGCGGCGAGGCAGGCCTCGCGGTCGCCGGCCATCGCGTTGGCGGTCATCGCCACGATGCGTGGCCGGCTCTCGGGCCAGCGCCGGTTGATCTCTGCGCTGGCCTCCAGCCCGTCCATCTCGGGCATCTGCACGTCCATCAGCACGAGGTCATAGGTCTGGCGCTGCAGGGCTTCCAGAGCCTCGACGCCGTTGGCCGCCAGGTCGGCCCGGTAGCCCATCTGCTGCAGCAGGCGCAGCGCCAGCTTCTGGTTCACGACGTTGTCTTCGGCCAGCAGGATGCGCAGCGGGTGGCGCTCGGCGAGGTGCTGCGTCGCCACCGGCTGGGCGCGCTGGCGGCGCGGGCTGGGCACGAGGTCGGCCGCCACCGTGGCGCGCAGCGTGAAACCGAAGCGCGCGCCGCGGCCCGGGCCGTCGCTCTCGGCCCACATGCGTCCGCCCATCAGCTCGGCCATGCGCCGGCTGATGGCCAGGCCCAGGCCCGTGCCGCCGTATTTGCGCGAGGTGCTCGCATCGGCCTGGCTGAAGCTCTGGAACAGGCGGGCCAGGGCTTCAGCGCCCAGGCCGATGCCGGTGTCGCGCACAAGGAAGCGCAGCTCCACGCCGCCTTCGGCCGGAGCGGCCTCCACTTCGACGGTGATGCTGCCTGCCTCGGTGAACTTGACCGCGTTGGACAGCAGGTTCAGCAGGATCTGGCGCAGTTTGGTCACGTCGCCATTGATGCCAGCGGGCACAGTGGGCGCGATGTCGACGGCCAGCGCCAGGCCCTTCTCGCGGGCGCGCGGCGCGATCAGGTCGACGGCCGCGTCCACGCAATCGCGCAGCACGAAGGGCGCACTCTCGATGTCCATGCGGCCCGCCTCGATCTTCGAGAAGTCGAGGATGTCGTTGATGATGGTCAGCAGCGCCTCGCCGGCCTCTCGGATGATGGCTGCGTGGTCGCGCTGCTCGCCGTCGAGCGTGGAGTCCAGCAGCAGGCCGCTCATGCCGATGACGGCATTCATCGGCGTGCGGATCTCGTGGCTCATCGTCGCCAGGAAGGCACTCTTGGCCGCATTGGCCTGCTCGGCCACGGCCTTGGCGGCCTGGGCTTCTCCGAACAGGCGCGAGTTCTCCATCGCCACCGACGCCGCCAGGCTCAGGCCCACCAGAAAGCTCAGCTCGCTGTCGCGGAACGGCTGGCCGCCCTGGCGCCAGACGGTCAGGGCGCCCAGCACGCGCTGGCCGGCGCGCAACGGCGCCACCATCATGCGCTCGTCGGGGTCCTCTTCGGTGCCCTCCATCCGGACGCCGCGCGGGTCGTCGCGCGCGGCGTTGATGACGCCGGGCTCGCCCTTGGCGATCAGCGAGCCGATGATGCCCTCGCCGGCCGTGATGACGGCGTCGCGCACCTCGCTCTCGTATCTGCCGACGGCGACGATGGCGCGGTAGCGCCGCGCCGCGCCCCCGCCCTCTTCCTCCGGCACGAAAACCGCGCTGTTGTCGGCGTCCAGCAGCTCCTTGGCATGCACGGCGATGCGGTTCATGACCGTGGCCAGGTCCAGCGTGGAGGAGATCTCGCGGCCCACCTCGGCCAGGGCCGCGCTCTCGCGCGTGCGGCGCTGGATCTCGTCGAACAGGCGCGCGTTCTCCAGCGCCACGCCGACGCTGGCTCCCACCGTGCTGAGGAAGCGCACGTCGGCCTCGCTGAAGGCGTTCTCGCGTTCATAGCTTTCGACCAGGATGGCGCCCAGCACCTGGTCGTTGCCGATGATGGGCACGTTGGCGAAGGACAGCGCCTGGTCGGTGCCTGGCACCGCCAGCAGGCCGGCGGCGGCGATCTCGGCCACGTTGCGGCAGACCAGCGGCTGGCGCGTGCGGCGCATCTGCTCGAAGGGCCCGTCCGGCGCCGGCCGCTCCGGCGGCAGCTGGATGGGCACGCCGTGCTCGAGCTCGTAGAGGTAGTGGTTGAGGCCGCTGGCCGGGTCATACCAGCGGATGCCGATGTCCCGGGTCTCGAGCAGCTCGCACAGGCGGTCGCCGACACGCTGGATGATGGCCTCGAAGCTCAGCTCCGGCGACAGGCTCTGCTGCAGGTTGTTCAGCATCGCCAGCTCGTTGACGCGGCGCTCCACCTGCGCCTTGCTGGCCAGCAGCTCGGCCGTGCGCTCGGCAACGCGCTGCTCCAGGCCCTCGCGCAGCCGCAGGTTGGCCAGCGCGACGGCGGCCTGGGCGGCCAGCATGACGAGCAGATCGCGGTCGCCCTCGCGGAAGCGTCCAAACGCCCCGTCCAGGTCGGCGTAGAGGTAGCCGACCAGCTCGCGCTCGGCGATCAGCGGCGCGATGAGGCAGGAGCGCTGTTGCACGGCCGGCACGCCTTCGGGGCCGATGCGCAGGGCCGCCGCGCGGCTGCCGCGCGCTTCATCCAGCCAGGGTGTGATGGCGGTCAGCAGCGCCTCCTCGCCACCGGCCTCCCCTTGCGGCATCAGATGGCTGGCGATGTGGCGCAGGCTGCCGCCGTACTCCAGCACCAGCAGCACGCGTTCGGCGCCACTGATCTCGGCCGATTCGTCGACCAGGAACTCATGCAGCTCAGTGCCCGTGGCCAGCTCGGCCAGGCGCAGGCCGACGTCGACCTGGCGGGCGAAGCGCTCGTCCAGATGCGCGGCGCCATTGAGATGACGCGGCCTGCCGCCGTCGGCCAGCCAGGCCTGCACGACGGCACGCGCCACCGGCCGCTTGTTCAGCGAGTTGCGCCGCAAGCCCTCGTCGGACAAGCCGGCCAGGCGCAGGCAGACGAAGCGATAGGCCCGCGCCAGCGCCACGCCGGCCTCGCGGCGGCGGCCGGCCGCACGCAGCGCCTCGCAGCGCCGCCACCACAGGGCTGGCAGGTCCAGGTTCTCCAGCGGCGCCAGGCCTTGGGCCCAGTGCAGGCGGGCGGCCTCGGCGCTGGCATTCAACGCCGCCTGCAGGTCGCCGGCGCCCAGTTCGGCCCAGGCGATGAGGCCGAGGTCGGCCATGCGCTGGGCGGCCGATGGCGAATGGTCGAGCGCCAGGCGGAACTGCACCGCTGCAGTCGCTGCATCGCCTTCCGCCATCGCCAGCTCACCTTGCAGGCGCGCGATCTCGGAGCGAAAGCCCGGGTTCTGGCGCGCCAGGCTCAGGGACTCGGCTTCGCCGGCATAGGCGCGCGCCTCGGCCAGCGCGCCGCCCTCCAGGTCCAGCCGGGCCAGCGCCGTCAGCGTGTAGGGCAGCAGCGCCGTCGCGCCGCTGCGGCGCCAGATCGCGAGCGCGGCCAGGTAGTGGCGGCGCGCGCGGCGCGTCAGGCCCAGCGTGACGTAATGGTTGCCGATGTTGTGGATGGCCGTGCCCTGGCGCTCGGCATAGCCGGCCGCGGCATAGGCCGCAAGCGCCAGCTTGCACAGATGCAGGCAGTCGGCCAGGTCGGGGTTGTTGAAGGTCTGGGCGTTGTAGGCATTGCCCTGGCCCAGCAGGTCGCCAGTGGCCAGCGCCAGCGCCAGCGCGGCCTCGGCCGCCGCGCGCGCCTCGGCAACGAAACCCAGCATGCCCAGCAGCAGGGATTCGATATAACCGCAGCGGCCCCGGGGCACAGTTTTGCCGGCGGCGGCAAACAGCTTGGCGGCCTCGTGCACCCGGCCCAGCGCCACTTCGGGCTCCAGCTGGCAACGGCACTGGGCTTCGGCCAGCAGGGCCAGCGCATAGGCACGGTCGAGTGCGTCAGTGCCGGCCTCGGCCAATGCGGCTTCGGCGGTGGCGATGGCCGCCAGCAGTTCACCGCGGCGCATCTGCACCAGCCCGAGCGCGAGGCGGGCGCGGAGCCGCCAGGCGGGACGGCCCTCGGCCAGCTTGGCCAAGGCCGCGGCGGCATCGGCCGCAGCAGCCAGGGCGCCGAGCGCGATGAAGCTCTCGACGCGCAGCTCCAGCACCCGGGCGTCGCCGCGCCAGCCCGCGCTCACGTCGATGAGACGCTGGTGCTGGCCCGACCAGGCCAGGTCGGCCAAATCCTCCAACACGGCGACATCGGGGCGCAAGGGCATCGCGGGACAGGGCCTGTTCACACCACGGGGATCGGATGCGTTGCCACTCCGGAGAGGGGCCGCGCGAGTCTAGTCCGCTCTAGTCGGCCTGGGGCAGCGTCAGCCTCATGACCGTCCCCAATGGGCCGGTGCGCAACAGTTCCGCCGTGCCGCCATGCATGTCCATCACGCGGCGCACGATGTACAGGCCCAGGCCGTGGGCCGACTCAGTGCCGCCGCTGCCGCGCGCGCCGCGGGTGAAGAGGCGGGGCAGCAGCTCGCGCGGAATGCCGGGGCCGGCGTCCGCCACCTCGAACTGCAGCACGGCGGGTTCATCAAAATCGATGACATGCAGGGTCACGGGGCTGACGCCGCGCGCGTACTTCAGCGCGTTGGACAGCAGATTGCGCAAGGCCAGGCGCAGCAGGCTCATGTCCATCAGCGCCGTGCGGGTGGCCGTGTGGCGATGCACGACGATGCGGTCGCGCTGCTCGCGCGGCAGGTCGGCAATGGTGACGGCGATCAGCGTGTCGATGTCGGTGTCCTCGCGCGCGATGCGCCCGCCGCCCGCCAGCAGGCTGGCCGCAGCCAGCGTGTTGTCGACGCCGGCCAGCACCTGGCCGAGCACGGCCTGGGCGCGGTTCAGCCTCTCCTGGGCCTGGCGCTCACCGCGGCCGGCCAGGCTGGCGGCCGCGCCCTGCAGGGCCGCGCTGGCGTTGTTCAGCGGCTGGCGCACCTCGTGGGCCAGTACGTCCAGCATCTCGGAGCGCTCATGCAGCAGTTGGTCCAGCTCCTGCACGTGGCGCTCGGTCTGGCGGCGCATGCGCTGCTCGTGCGCCAGCTCGGCGCGGCGCTGCAGGTCCTCGGTGATGTCATCCACCAGGGCGAGGGCACGCAGTGGCCGGCCGTCGGCCGTGTATTCCGCGACCGCCGAGACCAGCACGTCGCGCAGCCGGCCGTCGGCGCAGATCAGCTGCACGGGGCAGTCGCCGACATGGCCGTCGCGCCACATCGCCGGGCGGTAGACCTCGCGCACCTGCTGCGACGACTCCGGTGTCATGAAGTCGTCCATGGCGCGACCGATGACCTGCTGGCGCTTGTAGCCCAGGCGCTCGAGCCAGCGGTCGGACACGCTGAGCACCCGGCCGGCCGCATCTACCGAATGCATCAGCGCCGGCGTCGACTCGTACAGCGCGCGCAGGCGCTGGCGGTTGTGCTCCAGCTCGACAGCCGCGCGGTGGTGCTCGGTGACGTCCTGGAAGGCGCCTACCAGCCGCACCGGCACGCCGTCCTGCCAGTCGACCTGCCCCTGGGACAGCACCCAGATCTCACGCCCCTTGGCCGTCACCAGCGGCAGCTCCAGGCTCCAGGGCTCGCCGTGCTGCATGCCGCGCAGCACGGCCGCCTCGATGGCGGCGCGCGCCTCGGGCTTGTAGTAGCCAATGGCCTCCTGCAGCGTTGGCCGGTGGCCGGCCTCGAGGTCGTGGATGCGGCAGGTCTGGTCGCTCCAGACCAGCTCCTCGGTCTGCAGGTCCAGGCTCCAGCCGCCGATGCCGGCGACGCGGCCGGTGCGGTCCAGCAGGGCCTTGCTGTCGCGCAGCTCGCGTTCGGCGGTGATGCGGTCGGTGACGTCCTCGGTGATGCCGACATAGCCGCGCAACCCGCCATCGGGCGCCAGCAACGGCCGGGCACGGGTCCAGACCTGGCGCACGCCGTGGCCGTTGCCGCCGCGGCGCAACCGGTAGCGCATCTCGAATGCCTGACGCTGGGCAACGCAGCGCCGCCAGTGGGCCAGCACCGACGTGCTGTCCTCGGTCGTCAGCGTGGCTGCCCAGCCCTCACCCAGGGCAGCACGCGCCGGCAGACCGCAGATGCGCTGCCAGTTTGCGTTCGTGAAGATGAAGTCCCCTGCCGCGTCGGTACGGAAGATGCCCAGCGGTGCCGTCTCGGCCAGCACCTGGAAGGGCTGTTCCGCCGCCTCGAGGTCGGCGCCACGCAAGGCGCGCTCGCGCATCATCAGCGCTTCGGCTGCGGCGTCGGCCAGGCGGGTCAGGGCCTCGCGCTGCGCCTCGGTCAGCTCGCGCGGCTGGAAGTCGACGACACACAGGGTGCCGGGGTGGCTGCCGTCGTCCAGGCGAATGGGCACGCCGGCATAGAAGCGCAGCGCGGGGCGGGCCAGCACATCGGGGTGGTCGACGAAGCGGGCGTCCAGCCGGGCATCGCGCACTTCGAAGAGGCCATCGGCCAGCAGCGTGTGGGCACAGAAGGTCTGGGCCCGCGGCGTCTCGCTGCGGCCAAAACCGACGGCGGCCTTGAACCACTGACGGCGCTCGTCCAACAGGCCGAGCAGGGCGACGGGCGTGCCGCAGATCTGCGCCGCCAGGGCGGTGAGGTGGTCGAACAGCGGCTCGGGCTCGGTGTCCATGACGCTCAGCGCCGCCAGGCGGGCGAGGCGGCGGTCTTCGTCGGGCGGCAGGGGCGGGGTCACCATGGCCGACAGCTTAGGGCAGGTCAGGGCGTCGCTCCTCATTGCGCAGGCCGTCCGCGCGGCGTAGCGTCGCCGTCTTTCTTCCAGGGAGAACCTCATGCTCAAGCTCTGCGCCCTGCTGCTGGCGCTGCTGATCGCGCCGGTGCGCGCCGATGTCGTCAGCGACTGGGCCGAAGCCACGCCCAAGGTGCTGCAGAAGTCGCCGCGTGGTCAGGTCCTGCCCGCGACGCTGCTGACCGACCTGGCGATGTTCAACGCGCTGAATGCGATCACGCCGCGCTACCAGGCCTATGGCGCAGCGCCGGCGGCGGTGCCGGATGCCTCGCCGGAGGCGGCCGTCGCCTCCGCCGCCCGCGTCGTGCTCGGCAACGTGCCGGGCGCCGACCAGGCCCTGCTCGACAAGACCTACGAGGCCTCGCTGAAAGCCGTGACCGACGCGGCCGCGCGTGCCAAGGGCGTGGCGCTGGGCCGGCGCGTCGCGCTGGCGCTGCTGGCCGCGCGGGCGGATGACAGCTTCGCGCGCGTCGAGCCGCCCAAGGTCGAGCCGGCGCCGGGCATCCATGTGCTGACGCCCGAGTACAAGCAGGAGTCGGGCATCGGCCTGGCGCGCATGAAGCCCTTCGCGATCAAGGACGTGGCGGCCTACGACCCTGGCCCGCCGCCGGCCGTGGGCAGCGCCGTGGCGCTGCGCGACCTGGCCGAGGTCAAGGCCGTCGGCGGGCGCGTCAGCACGCAGCGCACGGGCGAGCAGTCGGTCATCGCGCTGTTCTGGAACTCCGGCGAGGGGGAGGACGCCGTGGCGATGCTCAAGAAGCTGGCCGAGAGCACCAAGGCCACGCCGCTTGAGTTCGCGCGCATGCTGGCCCTGATGGACATGGCCGACCTGGACTCGCGCATCGTCTACACCGGCATCAAGACCAAGTACCGCCACTGGCGGCCCTACAACGCGCTGCGCGGTGCCTTTGCCGATGCCAAGCTGCGCGACGCGAGCTGGGAACCGCTGATCCACACGCCGCCCAACAGTGACTACCCCTCGGGCGGCGCGGTCGGCGGCGGCACGCTGCAGGCTCTGCTGAAGGACTTCCGCGGCGACAGCCAGGCGCCACTGGTCTGGGTCAACTCGGCGCTGTCGATGACGCGCAGCTGGAGCTCGCCCGAGGCCATGGGCCAGGAGCTGGCCAATTCACGCGTCTGGAGCGGCGTGCATTTCCGCAACTCGGTGGACGTGGGCTACCGCCTCGGCCAGAAGGTGGCCGAGGAGGTGCTGGCGACGCAACTGCGGCCCTTGCCCTGATTTTTCTCAGGGAGTCGCGCGGCCCAGGTTGCGCAGCCAGAAGGCCTCGTACCTGCGGTGCCAGCCGGCGGGCTTGACGACACCACCCATGGCATGCACGCCGTCGGGGTCGAGGAAGAGCTCGACCAGCGACTCCTTGCCCGAATCCAGCAACTCGCGGTAGACGTTGACGGTGTCCTGGTACAGCACGTTCGGGTCCTGCATGCCGTGCACCAGCATCAGCGGCTTCTTCAGGCCCTTGGCCAGCGGCAGCAGCGAGTATTTGCGCAACACCGGCTTGGTGCGATCCGTGGCCTTGCCAATGGTGCGGCCGCTGTACCAGCTGTTGTAGTTCTCCCATTCGGTCGGGCCGGCGCCCGCGATGCCGGCGGCGAACAGGTCGGGTCGCGTATACATCGTGTACTGGGTCTGGAAGCCGCCAAAGCTCCAGCCGTTCAGGCCGATGCGCCGGGCGTCCACGCCGAACTGCGTGGGCAGCAACTTGACGAGGTCTTCCAGGTCCTCGGCCTGGGGCTCGCCGGGGCGCTCCCAGTTGGCGTCAGAGAACTTGCGGCCATAGTTGCTGTGGCCGCGCGGGTCGACGGCGATGGTCACATAGCCATGCCTGGCGGCCATGTATTGGCCGAACAGATAGGCGGTGTTCTGGAAGCTGTCGACCTCGACGATGTGGCGGTCGTTCAGCGGGCCGCCATAGACGTAGACGATGGCTGGGCGCTTGTCGGCCGCGGTCCAACTGGCGGGCTTGAAGGCATAGGCCTCGATGCGGTCGCCATGACGGTTGGTGAAATTGAAGCGTTCGGGCCGCAACAGTTTCAACTCGCCCCAGGCCTTGTCATTGCTGTCGGTCAGCGTGCGCGCCGGCGTCTTGCCGTCAGTGGCCAGCAGCTTGAGCTCCGGGCGCTGGGCCCAGTTACCGGCCACGGCGCCGACCCATCGGCCGTCCTCCGAGGCCGCCGCGGCGCGGTGGTACTCGCCCGCTGCACCCAGGGCCTGGGTGGCGCCGCTGGCCAGGTCGACACGCAGCACATTCATGGCCGCCATGTCGCCCTGGTTGGCCAGCACGAACATGGCCTTGCTGTCGGCCGTGAAGCCGATCACCTGGTGGGCCTCGAACTCGCCCTTGACGAGGGGGCGCAGCGCCTTGGTGGCCACGTCGATGGCATAGGGCTGGCGCCAGCCGGCTTCGTCCAGGGCCAGCACCAGCGTCTTGCCGTCGGGCGTGAAGCGGGGCTTGAGCACGTTGACAACCTCGTGGCCGACCTCGCCGCGGCGCTCCAGCACCATCTCGGGCTTGGCGGATTCGTCGCAGGCCGCCGGGCCGCTCCCAAGGCCTGCAGCGCCCCCTTGGGGGGCAGCCGTCGTACCCGACGGCTGGGGGCAAGAAGTCTTACCGATGTAGACGCGCAGCAGCTCCTTGTCGCGCTCCCAGGTCGTGAAGGCATAGCGGCTGCCGTCACGGGCCCAGGCCACATCGCTCATCTCGAACCAGACATCGCCACCGTTCTGCGTGAACACAGGCGCAGGCTGCTTGCGGGGCGGCTCATTGCCGGTGGGCAACTGGCGGATATAGAGGGCCAGCGGCTGCTGGTTGCGCTTGTCGTCGGACACCTCGCGGTTGACCTTCTTGGCCGTGGCCCAGCGCTCGCTGTAGTTCATGATCTCGACCTGCTTGGGCGGCGGCGCCGGCTTGTCGTCGGCCGTCTTCAGCGGCGCCTTGGCCAGCAGCGACATCCAGCGGCCGTCCTCGCTGATGGCCGTCTGGTCGATCTTGTATTTCTTCTGCTCGTCGTCCGGGTGGATGAGCTCGCGGTTGATGACCTGCACGCCGGTCTGCTTGAAGCCGCTGCGCAGCACGCGGGTCTCGTCCGTGTAGATGACGCCGCTGTCGTCGGCCGTGTAGGCGACGAGCTTCAGGTCGCGCTGCGTGGCCACCAGCGGCTGAACGGTGGGGATCTTGTCGTCCGCCTTCCAGCGGTAGAGGCCGCCGCGGTACTGGAAGACCAGTTCGTCGGCCTTGTGTGCCCAGGCGAACTGGCTCGGTCCGGGATAGAGATCGGCGGGCTTGAGCTTGTCGCGGGCCAGCTTCTTCTTCAGCTCGTCGCGGAGCTCCCACAGCTCTTTTTCCTTGTCCTTGTCGGGCGACGAGGCGGCCGATGCCGGTGCTGCCGCAGGCACCGGCTTGCCGGCGCGCTTTGCAGCCAGCGCGGCCATGGCCTGCTTCTCGAGCTCAGCCTCGGCCTTGTCCGCAGCCTTTTGCGCGTCGTCCTTGGCCTTCTTCTCGGCCAGCTCCTTCTTCAGCGTGGCAATCGCGGCGGTTTCCCACTGCGCCAGGTCGACTTTCTCGCCGCGCAGATAGGCCTGCTGCGCCACCTCACGGGCCTGGCGCTCGGCGTATTCGGTGTTGCGCTGCCGGAGCTTCTTGTCGAAGCGCTCCATGTCCTCCGGCGCCTCGAAGGCCGCCATGACCTGGGGCGACGTGATGCGCTGCGTCTTGCCGGTCTTGGTGTCGTGCACCCAGAGATCGGTGCCGGGCTCGCCGAACGGGCTCCACAGCCAGGCGAGGTAGCGGCCGCTGCGGCTGAAATCGGCGTCCTTGGCGGGCTCGCTGCGATAAGGCTCGGCACGGAAGATCTGCTCGAGACTGGGAACGGGCTTGGGCGGCGCGGTCTGTGCCTGCAGGGGGGCTGCGGCCGACAGGGCCACGGCAAGGGCCAGGCTGCTGATGGCAGCGAAGGTCACGGGCTTCAAGGGATCTCCTGAATCTACCCCCTAGGGTTAGGGGCAACGAATTCTAAGAAGCAGGCGCGGCGACCCCCATTCGTCACGGGATCGTCGTGGCAGGCGGCGACGTGGATGCCTTTGACTTGCGCCACAGCGCCACGCCGACGTGGATGGCCAGGCCAAGGATGAACAGCGCCACGGCACCGAGCAGCCAGACGACCCAGGCCAGCACCGTGACGCCGCCCGCCAGCGACGGCAGCGCCCTGGCCAGGGATTGCAACTGCGGCGACAGCGTCTCGACCGTCGACACCAACCAATCCGCCACCGCCGCGGGCAGCCAGTCTCTCAGCGATTCCGGCAAGCTCCAGCCACCCGAGCCGACACTGCCGGCATGGGCCAGCAGGCCGGTGAGAAACGACTGCACCGCCCACACGAGGCTGGACCACAAGGCCAACAGCAGCAAGACCAGCACCCAGCCCACAACGAACGCCATCGCAAACCTCTCCGGTCAATTGAACGGTGCAGTTTGTCCGGTCCGATGCCTCGGACAAAGCAGGCGGAGCCGCAACCGGACTTCTGGAAAACCGAAGCGCGGCCGACTCAGCCCAACCGTGCCAGCACCGGCTTCAACGCCACACCCGTGTGACTGCCGCTCGCCACCACCTGTTCCGGCGTGCCTTCGATGACGACACGCCCGCCCGCATCCCCACCTTCCGGCCCCAGGTCCAGCACCCAGTCGGCTTCCGCAATCACATCCAGGTCATGCTCGATGACGACGACCGAATGCCCGCCTGCCACCAGGCGATGCAGCACGCGGATCAGCTTCTCCACATCCGCCATGTGCAAACCCACCGTCGGCTCGTCCAGCACATACAGCGTGTGCGGCGCCTTCTGCCCCCGCCTCGCCACGTCGTCCCGGACCTTGACCAACTCCGACACCAGCTTGATCCGCTGCGCCTCCCCGCCTGACAAGGTCGGCGAAGGCTGACCCAAGGTGAGATAGCCCAGCCCCACGTCCTTCAACAACTGCAGCGGATGCGCAATCGACGGCATCGCTGCGAAGAACTCGACGGCCTCGTCGACCTCCATCGCCAGCACGTCGCCAATGCTCTTGCCGCGCCAGGACACGCCCAGCGTCTCCGGGTTGAAGCGCTGGCCATGGCATTGGTCGCAGGGCACCTTCACGTCGGGCAGGAAGCTCATCTCGATGGTCTTCATGCCCTGGCCCTCGCAACCGGGGCAACGGCCCGCGCCGGTGTTGAAGCTGAAGCGCGCCGGCGCATAGCCGCGCGCCTTGCTCTCCAGCGTCTCGGCGAACAGCTTGCGGATCGCGTCCCAGAAGCCGATGTAGGTGGCCGGGCAGGAGCGCGGGGTCTTGCCGATGGGGGTCTGGTCGACCTCCAGCACGCGGTCCACCTGCGCATGGCCTTCGATGCCGTCACAGCCGGTCCATTTGGCGGGGGCCTTTCTCAACGGCACCGCAACGGCCATGCCTGCCAGCAGCACGTCGCGAGCGAGCGTCGACTTGCCCGAACCGGACACGCCCGTCACGGCCACCAGCCGATGCAGCGGCACGTCCACCGTCACGCCCTTGAGGTTGTGCAGGGCGGCGTTCAGCACGGTCAGCTTGGGCGCATCGGCCTCGATGGGTCGGCGCGCCTGCAGCGGGTGGATCAGCGGGTGGGCCAGCATGCGGCCCGTGGTCGACTCAGGCTCCAATGCCAGCTGCGCCGCCGTGCCCTGAGCCACCACGCGGCCACCGCGTTTGCCGGCGCCAGGGCCGATGTCGATGATGTGATCGGCGCGGCGGATGGTGTCCTCGTCGTGCTCGACGACGACCAGCGTGTTGCCCTTGTCGCCAAGTGTCGCCAACGCCTTCAGCAGGATCTGGTTGTCGCGCGGGTGCAGGCCGATGGTGGGCTCGTCCAGCACGTAGCAGACGCCTTGCAGGTTGCTGCCGAGCTGCGCGGCCAGACGGATGCGCTGGGCCTCGCCGCCCGACAATGTGGGCGCCGCACGGTCGAGCGTCAGATAGCCCAGGCCAACCTCTTGCAGGAACTCCAGCCGGCCGAGGATTTCGCTGACCACGTCGCGTGCGATGTCGGCGTCGCGGCCATGCAGGTGCAGGCCCTTCACCCAGCTGTGCGCCTCGCCGACGCTCCAGGCGGCGACGTCGCCGATGCCCTTGTGCTCGAACTCCACCGAGCGTGCGGTCGGATTCAGGCGCGTGCCGTGGCAATCGGGGCAGACCGCGTCGGTCAGACCTTCGACCTCGACTTCTTCAGAAGGGAAGCTCTGCTCGCGGCCGCGGTTGTCGTCGGACTGCACGCTGTCGTCGAGCTCCTTGCGCTGCTCGCGCGTCAGCGCCAGGCCCGTGCCGACGCAGCCCTTGCACCAGCCGTGCTTGGAGTTGTAGGAGAACAGCCGCGGGTCCAGCTCGGGATAGCTGGTGCCGCAGACCGGGCAGGCGCGCTTGGTGGAGAACACCTTGACCGTGCCGACGCCGGCACCGGTCGAGCCTTCCTCCACGCTGAGGCCGTCCAGCGGTGCCAGCAGGTGCAGCACGCCTTTGCCCACGTCCAGCGCCTTGGCCAGCAGCTCGCGCAGCTCGGCTTCGCGTTCGGGGGCGATGACAAGGTCGCCGACCGGCAGCTCCAGCGTGTGCTCCTTGAAGCGGTCGATGCGCGGCCACGGCGACGTGGGCAGAAACTCGCCATCCACGCGCAGGTGCGTGTGGCCGCGGCCCTTGGCCCACTTGGCAAGGTCGGTGTAGACGCCTTTGCGATTCACCACCAGCGGTGCGAGCAGGCCCACGTGCTGGCCGCGGTAGTCACGCATCAACTGGGCAGCAATCGACTCGACGCTCTGCGGCTTGACCGGCGCACCGTCGTTGATGCAGTGCTGCACGCCCAGCTTCACGTAGAGCAGGCGCAGGAAGTGCCAGACCTCGGTTGTCGTCGCCACCGTGCTCTTGCGGCCGCCGCGGGACAGGCGCTGTTCGATAGCGACAGTGGGCGGGATGCCCCACACCGCGTCCACCTCGGGCCGGCCGGCCGGCTGCACGATGCTGCGGGCGTAGGCGTTCAGCGATTCGAGGTAGCGGCGCTGGCCCTCGTTGAACAGGATGTCGAAGGCCAGCGTGGACTTGCCGGAGCCGGACACACCGGTGACGACGTTGAACTTGCCGCGCGGGATGTCGACGCTCAGGCCCTTGAGGTTGTGCTCGCGGGCATTGACGATCTTGATGGCCTCATCGGCCTGGCGGCGGCCGCGGATGATGGACTGCAGCGCGCGGCCTTCTTCCACGGCCATGGCCGGGCGGTCCATGTGCAGCGCGTAGTCGCGCAGCGCGGCGGCGGTGTGCGAGCTCGCATGCTTGGTGATCTCCTCGGGTGTGCCGACGCAGACGACCTCGCCGCCGGTCTCGCCGCCTTCGGGGCCGAGGTCAATGAGCCAGTCGGCCGCGCGGATGACGTCGAGGTTGTGCTCGATGATGATCAGCGAATGGCCGGCCGAGAGCAGCTTGCGCAGCGCGCGCATGAGCTTGGCGATGTCGTCGAAGTGCAGGCCCGTCGTCGGCTCGTCGAACAGGAACAGCGTGCCCTTCTTGGCGACGCCGAAACGCGGTGACGCCGCCGCCTCGGCCAGGAAGCCCGCAAGCTTGAGGCGCTGCGCCTCGCCGCCCGACAACGTCGGCACCGGCTGGCCCAGGCGCACGTACTCCAGGCCCACGTCGACGATGGGCTGCAGCTTGGCCAGCACGGCGCGGTGCTCGCTGAACAGGTTCACCGCCTCGGCCACGGTCAGCTCCAGCACGTCGGACACGCTCAGGTCGCGATCCTTGAGCGCCAGCTTCACATCCAGCATCTCGGCGCGGAAGCGCTTGCCGTCGCAGTCCGGGCAGCGCAGGTAGACGTCGCTGAGGAACTGCATTTCGACATGCTCGAAGCCCGAGCCGCCACAGGTCGGGCAGCGGCCGTCGCCGGCGTTGAAGCTGAACATGCCGGCCGTGTAGCTGCGCTCGATGGCCAGCGGCGCGACAGCGAACAGCTTGCGGATCTCGTCGAAGGCGCCGACATAGCTGGCCGGGTTGGAACGCGCCGTCTTGCCGATGGGCGACTGGTCGACGAACACGGCGTCGGCGAGGAAGTCGCCACCCAGCAGCCGCTCGTGCGCGCCAGGCGTCTCGGTCGCCTTGCCGAACTGGCGGGCCAGCGCGGGATACAGCACGTCCTGCATCAGCGTGCTCTTGCCCGAACCGCTCACGCCGGTCACGACGACGAGGCGCTGCAGCGGGAACTCGACTGTCACGTCGCGCAGGTTGTGCTCGCGCACGCCTTCGAGGATGAGCTTGGGCGTCGATTCGTCCACCAGGCGCTTGAGCCCCATGCCGACATGCTTGCGCCCGCCAAGGTAGGCGCCGGTCAGCGTGTCGGCCGAGCGGATGCTCTCGGGCGTGCCGTCGTAGACGATCTGGCCGCCGCGCTCGCCGGGGCCTGGGCCCATGTCGATGAGGCGGTCCGCCGCCAGCATGACCGCCGGATCATGCTCGACGACGACCAGCGTGTTACCCGCATCGCGCAGGCGCTGCATGGCCTGCACGATGCGGCCCATGTCGCGCGGGTGCAGGCCGATGCTGGGCTCGTCCAGCACGAACAGCGTGTTGACCAGCGAGGTGCCCAGCGCCGTCGTCAGGTTGATGCGCTGCACTTCGCCGCCGGAGAGGGTGCGGCTCTGGCGGTCCAGCGTCAGATAGCCCAGGCCCACGTCGCACAGGTAGCGGCTGCGGTGGCGGATCTCGTCGAGCAGCAGCTTCAGCGCTTCGTCCAGCATGGTGCTGGGCAGCTGCAGACCGTCGACAAAGTTGCGCAGGCGCTGGATGGGCAACTGCATCAGGTCGTGCAGGGACAGGCCCGGCAGCGTCTCCAGTTGCTGGCGGCTCCAATCCACGCCGACCGGCAGGAAGCGTTGCTCCGCGGGCAGTGCCACGTCGGCCAGTTCCTTGGCGCCGACGCGCCACAGCAGCGCCTCGGTCTTCAGCCGCGCGCCGCGGCAGGAAGGGCACTCGGTATAGCTGCGGTACTTGGACAAGAGCACGCGGATGTGCATCTTGTAGGCCTTGCTTTCGAGGTATTCGAAGAAGCGCTTGACCCCGTACCACTGCTTGTTCCAGTTGCCGTTCCAGTTCGGCGTGCCGTTGATGACCCATTCGCGGTGGGCGGCGGAAAGATCCTTCCACGGCGTGTCGCGCGGGATGCCGGCCTCGCCGGCGTACTTCAGCAGGTCCTCCTGACAGTCCTTCCACGCCGGCGTTTGCATGGGCTTGATGGCGCCGTTGCGCAGGGTCTTGCGGTCGTCGGGAATGACGAGGCCAAGATCGACGCCGATGACGCGGCCGAAGCCGCGGCAGCTGTCGCAAGCGCCGAAAGCGGAGTTGAAGGAGAACAGCGCCGGCTGCGGGTCAGCGTAGCGGATGTCGCTTTCGGGACAGTGAAGGCCGGTCGAGAACCGCCAGAGTGTGGCGCCGTCGTCACCGACGTGAACATTCACCCGACCCGCGCCGCGCTTCAAGCACAGCTCGATGGCTTCCATCGCGCGCTGCTTGTCGGCCCCCTGGATGCGGAAGCGATCGGCCACCACATCCAACACCTTCTTGCCCTCAACCTCGCGCTCGCCCTGCACCCGCGTGAACCCGCTGGCGGACAGCCACTGCTGCACCTGCTCCGCGCTCGTGTTGCCGGGCAATTCCACCGGAAAACTGAGCACCATCCTGGGGTCCCCGGCTGCTTCGCCACGAGCCAGCAGTTCCACATAAATGCTCTGGGCCGTGTCATGCCTGACCGGCAGCGCCGTCTTGCGGTCAAACAGCTCCGCCGCGCGCGCAAAAAGCAGCTTCAGGTGGTCATTCAGCTCCGTCATGGTGCCCACCGTGGAGCGGCTGGTGCGCACCGGGTTGGTCTGGTCGATGGCGATGGCGGGCGGCACGCCATCCACCTTGTCCACCGCCGGGCGGTCCATGCGGTCCAGGAACTGACGGGCGTAAGCGGAAAAGGTCTCCACGTAGCGACGCTGGCCCTCGGCATAGAGGGTGTCGAACACCAGGCTGGACTTGCCCGAGCCGCTGGGCCCGGTGACGACGGTCAGCTCCGCTGTGCGCAGATCGAGGTCAAGATTCTTGAGGTTGTGCTGCCGAGCGCCTCGGATGCGGATCAGACCGTCAGACATTGATGGGGGCCAAAACGACAAAGGCGAGCAGTGTAGGGAGACGCATGGACGAAAACTGTCAGCACCCGCGACCGACGAGCGGTCGTTTCAGGCGACATGAGCGGCCCAAGTCGCACTGCATTCATGGGGCATCCGGTTGCGCTGCGGCGCCAGCTGAGGCAACAATGGCTCACGGCTCCTCGAGGGCCGCATAAGAAAAGAACAAGCTGACACAAGGACATGGGGATGGACAAGTCGAGGTTGCCCGAGCCGGCGCAGGTGCTGGTTCCCTTCTGGCTCAATGCCGCCACCGACGGTGCGGGTGTTGACGCGCCGGAGCCCGACGAGGGCGGTACCGCCCCGAGCCAACGACAAGCCCAGGTCCTGCTCGTCGAGGACAACCACATCAACCAGGTCGTCGCGCTGGAATTCCTCGCGCTGATGGGCGTTCAGGCCCGCCTGGCCAGGAACGGCCTCGAAGCCCTGTCGGCCTGTGCCGAGTCCGCCCCGGATCTCGTGCTGATGGATATCCAGATGCCCGGCATGGACGGCCTGGAATGCGCCCGCCGCATCCGCACCCAGCAGCGCGAAGGCAAGCTGCCCGCATTCCCCATTCTGGCCCTGACGGCCCATGCGCTGGATGCCGACGTGGCCGCCAGCCTCGAGGCCGGCATGGACGAGCACCTGACCAAGCCGCTGGACTTCGTCGCACTGCGCACGCGGCTGCAGCGCTGGCTCCAGTTGCCCGAGCCGAACTGACAGACCCAGCGCCTAGACCCGCGGCCCCGCATACAAATGCCAGCGGGATCGCCCCGCACGCTTGGCGTCGTAGAGCGCCAGGTCGGCCGCCTTGTACAACCCGTCCACATCCTGCGCGTCGCGCGGATAGCAGGCGGCACCGATGCTCGCGCTGGGCAGCGTCAGCGACGACTGCCCCTGAGGCAGTACCTGGGCCAGCGCCTGGGCAATACGGCGGCATACCGCTTCCGCTGCAGCCGGCTCGATGGTGTCGGGCAGCAGCACGGCGAACTCGTCGCCGCCCAGCCTGGCCGTGCGATCCGCTTCCCGCACGGCGAGCCCCAGGCAGGCGCTGACCGTCCTCAGCACCGCGTCGCCGGCGTCGTGTCCCTGGGTGTCGTTGATCTGCTTGAAATGGTCAAGGTCGATCAGCAGCAGGTACAGCCCCAGCCCGTTGCGCTGCGCCTGGGCCATCAGGTGGCGAAGGTCGTCGTTGAACAGGCGCCGGTTGGCCAGCCCGGTCAGGCCGTCGTAGTAGGCGAGTTGCTCCAGCTGCTGCTGGCTTCTCTGGAGCTCGCTCGTGCGCTGCTCCAGCGCCACCGTGCGCTCGGCCACCAGCAACTCCAGCGTGCGCTGGCGCCGCCGCAGGATCAGCGTGCGCGCCTGCATCATCGCGACGAGCAGCGCGGCCACCGCCACGCCCAGGCCGACGCGAAACCACAGCATCTCGTGCCAGCGCGGCCGCACATGCAGCGGCAGCCGCAACACCTCGGACCACCCGCCCTGCGCGCCGGCGCCGCGCAGCTCCAGCACATGGTCGCCGGGCGGCAGATTGGTGTAGGTGGCGATGCGCCGGTTCGGCTCGGTGGCGACCCAATCGGCGTCGACACCCGGCAACCGGTATTCGTAGCGGTTGCGTTCAGGCGCGCCGTAGTCGAGCACCGAGAACTCGACCAGCAGGCTGCGTCGCTGTGGTTCGAGAGTCAGGGCTTCGTCGCCGGGCGAGGCCGGTGGCACCACGGCCCGCACACCGCCCAGCCGCACTTCAGTGATCACCAGCGGCGCCGGTTCGGCGCGGGCCACGGGCTGGCGCGGGTCCACGATGGTCAAGCCGCCGATGCCGCCAAACAGCAGCATGCCGTCGGCACTGGACGCGCCCGCGTTGGTCCAGTAGGTGGGGATACCCACCCCCTCGGCCGCGCGCAGGCTGCGCACGCGCAGGCTGTCCTGTGCGATGTGGGCGATGCCGCCGTCGGTGCTGGCCCAGACGTCGCCGTTCGGCGCCAGCACCAGCGCATCGACGCCGTTGTGCGGCAGTCCTTCGGCCAGGGTGATGCGCCTGACCTGCGGTTGGGCTTGCGGCGCCTGCGCGGCCTCCATCACGCGCACGCCGGCGCCGAAGCTGGCCACCCACAGGCGGCCAAGGCGGTCCAGCAGCATGGAGGAGACATAGCCAACGGGAAAGCCCACCCGGCCGGGCGCGTCGGGCGCCAACCGGCTCAGTGCCATCGTGGCCGTGTCCAGCCGCAACACGCCCGTGCGCGTGCCCACCCACAGCACGCCGTCCCGGCCCGCCAGCAGCGCGGTGACGCGCTGCTCGTCCAGGCGGCTGCCGTCCTCATGCGCCAGCACGCCCAGTTGCAGGCCATCGGCCGGGGCCACCGCCCACAGGCCGTCGAGACCGCCCAGCCAGAGCCGGCCGTCCTGCATCGCCATGGCCCACACCGAGGCAGTGGGTGAGCGGCCGGGGATAGCCAGCCGTTGCACCGCTCGGCCATCGGCCGTGGCGCGATACAGCCCGCGCTGGGTACCGAGATAGACCACGCCGTCGGGCGCGCGCACCATGCTCAGCACGCGGCCTGGGGGCAGCGCGGTGGCCGGTATGGCAGCGTCGGGCCGCAATGCCGCCATGCGGCCCTGATCGGCCCTGACGATGTCGATGCCACCGTCGCCCGTGCTGAGCCAGACGCTGCCATCGGGCATGGGCAGCACGCAAGGCACGTTGAGGTGGCTGATGCCAGCCGTTGCGCCGGGGCCGCCGAACCAGGTGCTGACCGTGACCTGGCGCGCGTCGTGGTGGCTGAGCCCCGTGTCGGTGGCGACCCAGAGCAGCCCGCTGCGATCGCGGTACATCGCAGCAACGTCGTCGTCGGGCAGGCTGGCCGCGCTGTCCGAGCGGTGCCGCACGCGACGCATCTCCCAGCGGCGGGTGTCGATGCGCAGGATGCCGCCCCCATCGGGGGCCAGCCACACGTCACCCGGCGCGGCCTCGGCCATCACGCGGATCGGCGCGTTGCCCAGCCCCGTCACGTCGGCGCCAGCCGCCTGCAACAGGCGATGCAACGGCACCGCTTCGGCCTCAGGCTCGGGCTCGATCACGAAAACGCCATACGAGCGCGTGCCGACCCAGACCCGCCGCTGGCTGTCCAGCAGCAGCCTGGCGACGAATGGCGCGTGCTCTTCGGCCGGCAGCCCCACCTGCACGAAGCGCTCGCCGCCGGCGGCGCGACGGAAGAGGCCCTTGTCGGTACCCACCCACAGGCCGCCCGTCGAGTCGCGCAGCAGCGCCAGCACGGCGCCATCGGGCAGGCCTTTGGTCCCGGCCAGTACCGCGTGGCGCTGGACCGTACCGCGACTGGTATCCAGCAGGTCCAGACCGGCACCGGTGCCGACCCACAGCAGGCCGTTGCCCTCGTCGAGCATGGCGTGCACGCTCTTGCGGCTCAGCGCCGCGCCGGCAGCCAATGGGGCGACGAAACGGTCGGTGCGCGCCTCGTACCGCACCAGGCCACCGGCGCTGGTGCCTACCCAAAGACGCCGTTGGTCATCGACATGCAGCGCCTGCACGTAGCTGTCGGGCAAGGCACCGGACGAAGCCATGTCGCTGACGTAGTTGCGAAGCTGATAACCATCCCAACGGGACAGCCCGGATTGCGTGGCGATCCAGAGGAAGCCTTCGCCGTCCTGGGCCAGCGCGGTGAAGGACATCGGCGCGACCAGCACCTGGTGGAACACCGCATCCGAACGGGCGGCCCAGGGCGTGGGGGCGGGCTCGTCTGCCGCCCATGCGCCACCGCCCAATGCAAGCCCAAGCAGGGCGGCGAAGCGCAGCCCTCTGTTGATCAGCGAGAAAAAGTGACCCATGCCGTCGCAAGGCGCATGCACGGCTGCAGCTTGCGCGCAGCGGCGCATTTCGCGCGTCCTCTGACGGTCAGGATACGGTACAAAACCACTGCGACACCAGCTGCCGCGGACTTGTTGCAACTGCGGCTGGCGCCGGGAAATCGCCCGCTCAGCCCGCCACCGGCACGTAGACGTAGCCGACGTTGCGCACGGTCTTGATGACCTCCGGCTTGTCGGGGTTGCGCTCCACCTTGCGGCGCAGGCGCATGACGCGCAGGTCGATGCTGCGGTCGAACACGTCCCAGCCGCGGTTGTGGGCCTGCTCCATGATCTGGTCGCGGTTCAGCGGGCGGTTGGGGTGGCGGGCGAACAGGGCCAGCAGGTCGAACTCGGCGGCCGTGATGTCGATCTCCTCGCCCACCGCGCCAAAGAGCTTGCGCTGGGCCATGTCGAGCTCGCACAGGCCAAAGGCGACGCGCTCCGGATCGCTCGGTGCGAGCACAGGTGCCGGCGCGGCCGTGACCTGCAGGCGGCGCAGCACGGCGCGCACGCGGGCCAGCAGTTCGCGCAGCTCAAAGGGCTTGGCGATGTAGTCGTCCGCCCCTACCTCCAGGCCGACGATGCGGTCGATGGCCTCGCCGGCCGTCGTCAGCATCAGCACAGCCAGGCGCGGGTGAGCTTCGCGCAGCGCGCGGGCCAGCGACAGACCGTTCTCGCCCGGCATGTTGATGTCGAGCACGGCCACGTCGGGCACGCGCTCGGCGACCCTGGCGCGCGCCGCGGCGGCGTCCTGGGCCTGCATGACCTCGAAGCCGTTGCGGCCGAAATACTCGGCCAGCAGGGCACGCAATTCGGGCTCGTCGTCGACGAGCAACACGGTGGGGGTGGTGTCTGGCATGGCGGCGAATGATAGGCAGGCCGGCCTTGCTCGGGGCAAGGCAGCGTGGTGTTGAAACAAACGCAACACAGTCGAGCCGACGTGAAGCGCGCTTGAAACCGGCGCGGCCGACAGTGGCGACACACCAACCGGAAGACCCTCATGCACTACCGCAGCGACAACCCCTCCACCGACTGGCCCGAAACGATGCTCGTCGGCTGCCGCAGCGAAGCCTTCGCCGAGGACCTCGAGCACGCCCCTGCGCCCTCGCCCCGCTGGAACCTGCTCGAGCGCCTCATCATGGCCTTGCCACTGCTGTGCGTGTTCGCACCCGTCGCCGACGCTTACCTCATCCATTGACACCGAGGCTGCCATGACCCCGCACCAAATCCACCTGATCCGCAGCAGCTTCGCGCCGCTCATGCCCCTGGCGCCCACCGTCGCCGAGGCCTTCTACGCCCAGCTGTTTGCCCGTGACCCCGCCCTGCGCGCGCTGTTCCGTGGCAGCGCCATGGTCGAGCAGGGGGCGCGGCTGATGCAGATGATCGGCGCCGCCATCGACCTGCTTGACCGCCCCGCCTCGCTGAACCCCGTGCTGCTCAAGCTCGGCCAGCGCCATGCCGGCTATGGTGTCGTCGAGGCCCACTACGCCAGCGTCGGTGCCGCGCTGCTGGACACCCTGGCCGCCGGCCTTGGCGATGGCTTCACGGCCGAGGTGCGCGAAGCCTGGACGGTGATGTACGGCCATGTCGCCCGGACCATGCAAGAGGGTGCCGCTACCGAGGCGCTGGCCGCCTGAGCCTGCTTATCATCGGCGCGCCCAGGGAGAGCGCGCCGCATGACAGAGACCTTGCATTTCCACCCCACGCCCGACGCCGGCGTGGGCGAACTCGGCAGCGTGCTCAAGGCCACGCTGCCGCTGCTGTCGCAGCTGCTGGAAGCCGTGCCGGCGCGCGTCGTCGTCATCGACGTGGCCGAGCGCTTCGTCTGGGCCAACCACGAGTTCTTCAAGTTCACCGGCCTGCATCCCAAGCAGGTGCTCGGCCAGCCCATCGGCCGCATCATTGGCGACGCCGCCTATGCCGACTACGGTGCCGTGCGCTCGCGCCTGGCCAGCGGCCAGACCGTCGCGTGGGAGGGTTGGACCGAACTGGCTGGTGCCGGTCGGCGCTATATGCGCGAGCACCTCATTCCCGTCGACGTGCAGGCCGGCGTGCCGCAGGCCACCGTCGTCATGAGCCTGGACCTGACCGAGCTGAAGCGGCGCGACGCCGAGCTGTCGGCCAAGGTCACCGAGCTGCAGGCCAGCGAGGCGCTGAAGTCCTCCATCTTCGACCACGCGATGGCGGCCCTGGTCTCCACCGACAGGACCGGCCACATCGTCGAGTTCAACCCCGCCGCGGCGGCCATGTTCGGGCTGGCGCGCGCCGAGGCTATTGGCCGCCCGGTGTCCGACGTGATGATTCCGGCCCGGCTGCGCGCGGCCCACGAGGCTGGCATGGCGCGCGTCTCGGCCGGCGGCGAACAGCGCATCATCGGCAAGCGCATCGAGATGCAGGCCCAGCGCGCCGACGGCAACGAGTTTCCCGTCGAGATGGTGCTGTGGCGCACCGATGTAGCCGGCCAGGCCTTCTATACGGCGTCGCTGTTCGACCTGTCCGAGCGCCAGACGGCGCTGAGCGAGATCGAACGCCAGCGCGAGGCGCTGCGCCAGAGCGAGAAGCTGACGGCCATGGGCAGCCTGCTGGCCGGCGTGGCCCACGAGCTCAACAACCCGCTGTCCATCGTCATGGGCCGCGCAGCCCTGCTGGCCGAGAAGATGAGCGGCGACCCGCGCGCCGCCGACGCCCAGCGCATCCACGAGGCCGCCGAACGCTGCGGCCGCATCGTGCGCACCTTCCTGAACATGGCGCGCAGCCGGCCCGCCAACCGCAGCGAGGTGGCACTGAACGACCTCGCCACCGCCGCCGTCGACATGCTGGGCTATGTGCTGCGCAGCCACGGCATCGCCGTCACGCTGGACCTGCTACCGGGCCTGCCACCCGTCAAGGCCGATGCCGATCAGATCGGCCAGATCGTGCTCAACCTCATCGTCAACGCCCAGCAGGCCCTGGGCGCTCGAGACAACGGCCGCCGCCTGACCGTATCCACCGGCGTGGCGCCCATGACCGACGGCGACCGCCGCCGCACGCCGCGCGTCTGGATGCGGGTGCGCGACAACGGCCCCGGCATCGACCCCGAGCTGCGCGAGCGCATCTTCGAGCCCTTCTTCACGACCAAGAGCGAGGGCGTCGGCACCGGCCTGGGCCTGGCCGTGTCGCGCTCCATCGCACGCGACCACGGCGGCGAGCTGACGCTGCAGGACGATGGCAGCGGCGCCTGCTTCTGCCTGCAGATGCCCGTCAGCGGCGAGCCCGAGGCCAGTGAGACCGAACCCGTACCGCTGCCGGCGACCGACGAGTGCAGCGCCCGCGTCCTCGTCGTCGATGACGAGACCGAGATTGCCGAGCTGATCGGCGAGATGCTGTCGGGCGCGGGTTATGAGGTCATGACGGCCGAGTCCGGCGCGGTCGCACTGGCCATGCTCGCCGAGGCGCGCTTCGACGCCATCGTCAGCGACCTGCACATGCCCGACATTGACGGCGCCCAGCTCTGGCGCGAGGTCAAGGCCCGGCACCCGTCGCTGGCGCGGCGCATGCTGTTCGTCACCGGCGACACGCTGTCGCCCATCGCCCGCCAGTTCCTGCACGAAGCGCGCTGCGACAGCCTCAACAAGCCCTTCTCCAAGCCGGAGCTGCTCGCCCGTGTGACCGCATTGCTGCAACCATAATTGCCGCACAACACTGACGGAGACAAGCCGATGAAGCGACGCATGCTGCTGCCCGCGCTGTGCAGCCCCTGGCTGGCGCTGGCCCAAGGCAACAAGCCTCAGACCTGGATCGTGCCCTTCCCCGCCGGCGGCGGCACCGACGCCTTCGCGCGGCCACTGACCGCGCTGCTGACCCGGCAGCTGGGCCGCCAGGTCATCATCGACAACAAGGGCGGCGCGGGCGGCACGGTGGGTGCCACCATCGCCGCCAAGCTGGCGCCGGACGGCAACAACTTCTTCATGGGCGCCGTGCACCACACCATTGCGCCGTCCATGTACCCCAGGCTGGACTACAAGCTGGAAGAGGACTTCATCCCCGTGGCCCTGCTGGCCAGCGTGCCTCAGGTCATCGTCGTGCACCCGGGCCAGGTGCCTGTCAGCGATCTCAAGGGTCTGCTCGCCACGGTGCGCGCCAAGCCCGGCAAGCTGAACTACGGCTCGGCCGGCAACGGCACTTCCCACCATCTGGCCGGCGAGCTGTTCAAGCTGCAGACCAAGACCTTCATCACCCACATCCCCTACCGCGGCGCCGGCCCGGCACTGCAGGACCTGATCGCCGGCCAGGTGGACCTGATGTTCGACGGCCTGGGCTCGTCGGCCAACCACATCAAGAGCGGCCGCATCAAGGCGCTGGCGGTGGCGGCTCCCAAACGTGCTGTCGGCTTCCCCGATGTGCCGACGGCCGCAGAGGCCGGCGTGCCGGGCTATGAGGTGTCGACCTGGTACGGCCTGTGGGCACCCAAGGGCACGCCCAAGGAAGCGATCACCGCCATGCAGGCCGAACTGCGCAAGGCCTTCGCGACGGACGACATCCGCAACATCTGGCACGGCCTGGGCGCGGAGACGCCCAATCTCTATGGCGACGCCTTCGGGCAATTCGTCAGCTCTGAAGTCAAGCGCTGGGCAGAGGTCGTCAAGCGCTCAGGCGCAAAAATGGACTAACCCCCTACCGGCTTCGCCGGCCCCCTTTGAAAGGGGGCACTGCCAGTGGCCCGGCAAAGCCGGTTCCACGGCAGTCACTTGGTAAGACACCACCCCGTCAACCAGCACCATGAATCTCTACTCGGCCCTGCGCGCCGGCTTCCCGGCGGACCTGGACGCGACCGCCATCGACGCCGACGGCCTGCTCTACAGCTGGCGCGACCTCGACAATGGCAGCGCGATGCTCGCCAACTGGCTGGGCCGGCTGGAGCTGCCCGCTGGCAGCCGCGTCGCCGTCCACACCGACAAGAGCGTCGAGAACCTGATGCTCTACCTGGCGGTGCTGCGTGCTGGCCTGGTCTACCTGCCGCTGAACCCGGCCTATCACGCGGCCGAACTGGAGCACTTCATCGGCGATGCGGCACCAGGCGTCGTGGTCTGTGCGGGCAAGCACTTCGGCTGGGTCAGCAAGCTGGCCTTCCAGCGCGGCGTGCGCTGGGTCTTCACGCTGGACGACGATCGCACGGGCACGCTGCTGGACCGCGCCGCGCAGATGCCGCTCGCACACGAACCCGTCAAACGAGCCGCCACCGACCTCGCTGCCATCCTCTACACCAGCGGCACGACCGGGCGCAGCAAGGGCGCCATGCTCAGCCACGGCAATCTGCTGAGCAACGCGCGGACGCTGATGACCTTCTGGGACTGGCAGCCCGATGACGTGCTGCTGCACGCCTTGCCCATCTTCCATGTGCACGGCCTGTTCGTCGCCTCGCATGGCGCGCTGCTGAATGGCAGCAAGATGCTGTGGTTCAACAAGTTCGACGCCGGTTCAGTAGCGCGCCGCCTGCCCGAGGCCACCGTCTTCATGGGCGTGCCGACGCTCTATGTGCGGCTGTTGCAGGAGCGCACACTGGATAGCAGCCACATCCGCCTCTTCATCAGCGGCTCCGCGCCATTGCTGATCGAGACGTGGCGCGAATGGCAGGCCCGCACCGGCCATGCCATCCTGGAGCGCTACGGCATGAGCGAGACGCTGATGCTGACCTCCAACCCGTGCCGCCCGGAGGACGGCGACCAGGGCCAACGAGTAGGCGGCACCGTCGGCCCGGCGCTGCCGGGCGTGAGCCTGCGCATCGTCGATGACGAGGGCCGCCCCTGCGCGGCGGACGAGATCGGCCATGTGCAGGTGCGCGGGCCGAACGTTTTCAGCGGCTATTGGCAGATGCCCGAGAAGACGGCCGAGGAGTTCACCGCGGACGGCTGGTTCAAGACCGGCGACGTCGGCCGCGTCGGCGCCAATGGCTATCTGACGCTGATCGGCCGCAGCAAGGACCTCATCATCAGCGGTGGCTTCAATGTCTACCCGGCCGAGATCGAGGGCTTCCTGAACGACCTGCCCGGCGTGGGTGAATCGGCCGTCATCGGCGTGCCGCATCCAGACTTCGGCGAGGCCGTCGTCGCCGTCATCACGCCCGACGGTCAGCCTGACCCCGAGGCGCTGATCCAGGCGCTCAAGGCCCGCATTGCCGGCTTCAAGGTGCCCAAGCGCATCCTGGTCGTGCCGGAGCTGCCGCGCAATGCCATGGGCAAGGTGCAGAAGAAGCTGCTACGGGAGCAGCAGGCGACGCTGTTTGCGCCGAAATAGCGGCGCCGGATGGCGGAGGCCGCGGCGCACAATGGCCCGCAACCCCTGCCCCCGATGAGCGCCTCCACCCCGCCCACCGAGCCGCTGAAGCAGGCCCGCCGCCGCCGCTGGCGCGAGCGTGCCCTGCTGCTGGCGCCCGCCCTGGCCTTCGGTTCCGTCGTGCTGACGATCTGGGCCTTGGTGGGCTGGTATGCCGTCGAGAAGCCCCGTGAACTGCTGGCCCAGCAGCGCCAGGAGCTGGCCACCGGCGTTCGCGCCGTCGCGATGCAGACCGAGCCCGTGCTGCGCCAGGCCGAAAGCGCGCTGCGCGTCGTGGACCTGTGGCTGCTGACACGTCGCGCTGATGGGCAGGAGGGGCGGCCGCAGGCCGACGCCATGCTGCGCCAGTTCGTCGACAGCGTGCGCAGCGGCTCGCGCCAGATGGTCGACATCGTGCTGGTGGCGCCCACCGGCCAGGTGCGCCGGCTGCAGGCGGGCGCTGAGGGCGACGACGCCAGCATCGCCGGCACCGCGGCCTTCGGCGAGATCGCCGGCCTGGTGCCCGAGGGCATTGCGCTGGGACTGCCGCTGCGCCTGGGCGGCCGCGCCGACGACGGCCGGCTGCGCCTGCCGCTGCTGATGCGGCTGTCGCGGCCGCTGGACGACTACGAGTTCGTCATGGCCACCATCGACCTGCAGCGCCTGCATGACATTCAGGGCCTGTTCGTGCCCTTGCCGCCATCCTCCCTCGTCATGCTGCGCACCGACGGCCTGGCCCTGTCGCGCCGGCCTGAGGTGCCGGGCTTTGTCGGCCGCAACCTCTTCGAACAATTCCCCGCCGCCCGCCGCAATCTCAGCGGTGAAGAAGGTTTCTACGCTAGCAGCGGCGCGGCCACGGACGGCCGGCCCCGCACCGGCGCCTTCGTCACCCTGTCCGACTACGGCCTGAAGCTGCTGCTGTCGGGCACCGAGGAAGACGTGCTGGTGCCGTTCTGGCGGCAGCGCAGCCTGGTGGTGGCCGCCGCGGTACTGGCCACGCTGGGCCTGGTGCTGCTGGCGCGCTGGCTGGGCCAACTGCAGCGCGCGGCACGGCTGCGCGAGGCGACCCTGCAGGCCACCAGCAATGCCATGCCGCTGGGCCTGTTCCGCACCGATGAGACCGGTCGAATCGTCTACGTCAACGACAGCTATCTGCACGTGCACGGCCTCAGGCGCGAGAACGTCGAGTGGGGCTGGACCACCCTCGTGCAGCCAGAGCAGCGCGACATGCTGATCCAGCGCTGGAAACACCAGATGGCCACCGGCGAGCCCATCGACATGGTGCGCAAGATGAAGCGCGGCGACGACGGCCGCATCCGCTGGATCGCGGTGCGCACGGCGCCGCTGTATTTCGACGGCCGGGTGGCCGGCCAGGCCGGCACCGTGGAAGACGTGACCGAGCGCGGCGAGCAGGAGAAGGCCCTGCAGACGCTGACCGCCATCTTCGACATGACGCCCGACTTCGTCTGCCAGGCCCGCGAGCATGGCCAGGTCACCTATCTCAACCCGGCTGCGCGGGCCCGCCTGGGGATGGCCGCCGATGCGCTGCTGGGCGACGCCCACATCGCCGACTACTTCTCGGCCGAGCAGCTCGACCTCTACGAAAAGCTGGTGCTGCCCGCCGCCATGCGCGAGGGCCACTGGCGCGGCCGAATCGGCTTGCAGCTGGGCGACGCGAAGCTGCCGATGGACTGCCTCATCATCATGCACCGCGACGTGCGCGGCCGTGTCGAGACCGTGTCGGTCATCCTGCGCGACATGTCCGAGCAGCTGCACGCCCAGCGCGAGAGCGAACGCAACGAGGCCATGCTGCTGGCCGTCGCCCACACGGCGCGGGCACAGTTCCTCGTCGGCGACACCGAGGCACGGGTGATCTTCTTCAACGCCGCCTTCGAGGAGCAGCGCCGCGTCGAGCTCAAGGACTGGGTCGGCCGGCCGCTGGCCGAGCTGTTCGGCGTGCAGGACTACGCAGCCCGTGCGCCACTGATCGAAAGCGCCCTGGCTGGCGAAACGCGCCGGCTGGATCTCGTCGACCACAGCGAACGCGACGGCCACAGCTTCGATGCGCAGTACGCACCGCTGCGCGTGCAGAGCGGCAAGATCGAAGGCCTGATCGGCATCGAGGTCGATGTGACCGAAGCCCGGCGCGAGGAGGCGCGGCTGCGCCTGGCCTCACAGACCGACGCGCTGACCCAGGCGCTCAACCGCACCGGCTTCGAGGAGGGCGCGCGCCGCTTGCTGACCGCCCCACCGGGCCAGCGCCTGACCCTGCTCTACCTCGACCTGGACAAGTTCAAGCCCGTCAACGACCTGCACGGCCACCCGACCGGCGACGCGCTGCTGAAGGCCGTGGCGCTGCGCCTGCGCCATGCGTTGCGCCCGGGCGACCTGGTGGCCCGTCTGGGCGGCGACGAATTCGCCGTGCTGCTGCCGCAGGTGCACGAGGCCAGCGACGCCGCCACGGTGGCCGACAAACTGCTGCACGCCCTCTCCACGCCGTATCACATCGGCGAGCTGGAGCTGGAGATCGGCGTCAGCATCGGCTACTGCGTCGCGACGACGGGCGCGGTCAACCTGGAGCAACTGGTGGCACAGGCCGATGCCAGCCTCTACGAAGCCAAGCGTGCCGGGCGCGGCTGCCACCGCGGCGGCGAAATCTAGGAGCCTAGACAGCCACGCCGTTCTTGATCTCGTCCAGGGCCAGCTGCAGCACGCGCGCATCGCTGCTGGCGCGGTGACGGGTCAGGCGCTGTCGCTGACGCACGATTTCGGTGACGCCGCGCCAGCGCTGGGCCTCCTGCTCGTCGAGCAGCCGGCGCAGGTCATCCAGGCGAAAGTTCTGCCGCATGCCGGCCGCGTCGTAGAGACGCGCCAGCCAGGGGTAGTCCTGTCCCCAGCCATCGCAATAGACGGTCTGGCCGGCCAGCCGCTCATTGAGCTGCTCAGCCATCCAGCGAACCGGTCTGCCGTGGCGCTGAAGCAGTTCGCGGCTGATGCCGTGCAGGGCTTCGGCGCTGGGGTCCCAATGCAGCCAATCGGGCTCGGGCGTGACCAGGCCACAGAACAGCCCGCCGTCCACCGCGACGAATCCGACCTCGATCGGATAGCTGCCGCGGCCGAAGCCCGAGGCTTCGATGTCCAGGATGGTGGGAAGCTGCATACGGACGCCAGTTTGTCAGGCCCGACACAGAAGTTACACAGGGTTGTCGCCGAGATGGCTAGCCCGCCTCGTTCTCGATCACCTGTTCGTTCTCGAACAGCTGCAGCGCTGCCCGCCCGACCTGGCGCGTGTCCCAATACGCATAGGCGCCGACCCCCGCCGCGCCGATCAGCGGCACCCAGCGCGACAGCATCCGGCTGGCGGCCTTCTTGCCCAGGTGCACGCCGATGGCCTCGGCCACGCGTTGCAGCAGCACCTGCGCGGCCGGGCGCACGATGACGCGCTCGCCGACGCGCACCGTCAGGTCGCGCAGGGCCTGCGCAGCCGTGTGGCGGAACAGGCACCACAGCATCTGCGCCGGGCCGAGGTCGGCGCTGCGGCCATAGAGGGCGGCAATGTCGGCCACCAGTTGGCGCTGGATCTGCCAGACGGCCAGCATCTCCGGCGCGATGGTGGCCCAGCCCAGCGGCCCCGGCGGCAGGGCCAGCGTGCCGGCGGCCAGGCCGGCCTTGGCTGCGGCGCCCTCGATGGCGCGCGCCGCCGCATCCCGGGGCCGCGCGCTGGGCGTACATCCGGTGTCAGGCGGCTGCGCTACCAGCGCCAGCACCCTTTCGCCCAGGTTGGCTTGCGTCTCCATGCCTTTGCTCCAGTGCCGCGAACTGCACACCACGTGCACTGTCCCTTGCGCGGCATCAAAGATTCGCATAGTTTCACATCCTCGTGCTAACTTCGATTCAACATGGAGCCTGGCGGCGGATGCACGCGCCGCCATCACACAGGGAGAACAACCATGAATATCTTCAAGGACCTTCGCATCGGCCTGCGCCTGGGTCTCGGCTTCGCGGTCTCCATCTTGTTCAGCGTTGCGCTGGCGCTGTATGCACGTGGCCAGCTGAGGCAGATCAACGACGAGCTGGCGCTGATGGTCAAGGACCGTGTCGTCAAGGTCGAGCAGCTCGAACAGGTCAAGCACAACGTCAATCTGACGGCGCGCACGGTGCGCAACATCGTGCTGCTGAGCGATCCAGCCGCCATTCAGAAGGAACTGGACACGATTGCGGGCAACCGCAAGAGCACGGGTGACCTGTTTCAGAAGCTGCAGGCCTCGATCACCTCCAGCCAGGGCACCAAGCTGCTGGCCGCCACCGCCGAAGCACGGGCGCCCTATGTCGCAACGCTGCAGCGCGTGACCGACCTTGGCGTGCAGCAGCAAAAGGACGCCGCACGCGATCTGCTCCTGGGCGACGTGCAGGCCAAACAGCAGGCCTATTTCGCCGCGCTCGACGCCCTGATCGACTACCAGAAGGAGCTGATGCGCACGTCGGCGCAGCTTGCCGATGGCACCGTGAGCTTTGCCTCGGCAGCCATGCTGATCGCGGCGGCATTGGCAGGCGCCGTGGGTGTGGCGCTGGCGCTGTTGATCACGCGCTCGGTGGTGGGCCCGATCCAGGACGCGGTGCGCGCTGCCGAGACCGTGGCAGCCGGTGATCTGAGGCTGCATCTGACGACCGATCGCCGAGACGAAGCGGGCCAGCTGTTGGCCGCGCTGCAACGCATGAACGACGCGCTGGTCGACATCGTCGGCACGGTGCGCGGCAACGCCGACAGCGTCGTCATGGCCAGCGGCCAGATCGCCCAGGGCAATGCCAACCTGAGCCAGCGCACCGAGCAGCAGGCCAGCAATCTGCAACAGACGGCTGCGTCCATGGAGGAGCTGACCGCGACGGTCAGCCACAACACCGACGTCTCCCGCCAGGCCGCCCAGCTCGCCAGCAGTGCGGCGCGCGTGGCCGAGAGCGGCAGCCAGGTCGTGGGCCAGGTGGTGAACACGATGGAGCAGATCACCGCCAGCTCCAAGAAGATCGCCGACATCACCGGCGTCATCGACGGCATCGCCTTCCAGACCAACATCCTGGCCCTGAACGCAGCCGTGGAAGCTGCGCGCGCCGGCGAACAGGGCCGGGGCTTTGCCGTCGTGGCCGGCGAAGTGCGCAGCCTGGCCCAGCGCAGCGCCGAAGCCGCGCGCGAGATCAAGGTCCTGATCAACGCCAGCGTTGAACGCATCGAGACGGGCAACGGCCTGGTCGGCGACGCCGGTCGCACGATGGGCGAAGTGGTCGGGCAGGTGCAGCGCGTGGCCGACCTGATCAGCGAGATCAGCGCGGCCAGCGTCGAGCAGAGCAAGGGCATCGGCCAGATCGGCGAGGCGGTCAGCCAGCTCGACGAAGTCACCCAGCAGAACGCCGCCCTCGTCGAGGAGAGCGCCGCCGCGGCCGAGAGCCTGCGCATCCAGGCCAGCCAACTCGCCGGCACGGTTGCGGCCTTCAAGCTCGACGCCGTGGCCGGGCCCAGGGCGGCGCCTGCCTCGTTCTAGACGCTGCGGCCGCGCGCACACCGTCATTGGCTGCCGGCTGTGCCCACGGGCGCTAGGCACCCCCCAGCACGGGCAGCGGCGGTAGTTGTTGGCTTTTCGCGGCGGTAACGCCGCTAAAAACGTCTTGCGTGGCGCCGGCCTGAAGGAAGAGACTCGGGGCACGGAATACGGCTCGACACGAAGCCCAGGCCGATCAGGGAGCGTCACCCACAAGGAGACCCACCATGAACCTCCTCACGCGCCTGCGGATCGGCCAGCGACTCGGCCTGGCTTTCACCATCTCCATCGCCTTCACCGTGTTGCTGGCCGCCTATGCGCGAACGGCGCTCCTTGGCATCGACCACGAGCTTGAGGTGATGGTCGAAGACCGGATGGTCAAGGTCGAGCAGCTCGAACAGATCAAGGACAACGTCAATATCAACGCACTGGCCGTGCGCAATGTGCTGCTGCTGTCTGATGCCGAGGGCAAACGCAAGCAGCTGAGCGATGTCGACGCCGCTGCCAAGCGCACGGCCGAGCTGTTCGAGAAGCTCGACGCCAGCGTGCCGCCGGGGCGGGGGCGCGAAATATTGGGCGGCGTCGTGCAGGCCAGGCAGCTGTTCGTGGCCTCGGTGCGCAGGGTCATCGATCTGGGCCTGAAGGACGACACGGAGAAGGCCCGCAACCTGCTGCTCAGCGAGACGCATGAGTTGCAGCTCAAGTATTTCCAGCAGCTCGACGCGCTGATCGCCTATCAGAAGGAGTTGATGCACGCCGCGGCCGCCGCGGCGAACGCGACCGTTGACTTTGCCGGCATCGCGGTCATCGTCGCGGCCGCTGCCGCGCTGGCCCTCGGCGTGGCCATGGCCCTGCTGATCACCCGCTCGGTGGTGGGCCCGATCCGCCAGGCCGTGGCCGCCGCCGAGACGGTGGCTGCAGGGGACTTGCGCCTGCATCTGTCCACCGACCGCACGGACGAGGCCGGCCAGTTGCTCAACGCGCTGCAGCGCATGAACGACTCCCTGGTGGGCATCGTCGGCGCGGTGCGCGGCAATGCCGAGAGCGTCGCCACGGCCAGCGGCCAGATTGCCCAGGGCAACGCCGACCTGAGCCAGCGCACCGAACAGCAGGCCAGCAACCTGCAGGAGACCGCCGCCTCCATGGAGGAGCTGAGCGCGACGGTCAAGCACAACACCGACACCGCCCACCAGGCCGCGCAGCTGGCAGGCAGCGCGGCTCGCGTGGCCGAGAGCGGCGGCCAGGTCATGGGCCAGATGGTGTCCACCATGGATGAGATCACGACCAGCTCGAAGAAGATTTCCGACATCATCGGCGTCATCGACGGCATCGCCTTCCAGACCAACATCCTGGCGCTGAACGCGGCCGTCGAGGCGGCACGGGCCGGCGAGCAGGGGCGCGGTTTCGCCGTCGTGGCCGGCGAGGTGCGGGCCCTGGCGCAGCGCAGCGCCCAGGCCGCGCGGGAGATCAAGGCGCTGATCGGTGCCAGCGTCGAACGTGTCGAAGCCGGCAACAAGCTGGTGGGCGAGGCCGGCAGCACCATGGACGAGGTCGTTGGCCAGGTGCGCCGCGTGGCGGACCTGATCAGCGAGATCAGCGCCGCCAGCAGCGAGCAGGGCAAGGGCATCGGCCAGATCGGCGATGCCGTCAACCAGCTCGACCAGGTCACGCAGCAGAACGCCGCCCTGGTGGAGGAGAGCGCGGCGGCCGCCGAGAGCCTGCGCATCCAGGCCGGCCAACTGGCCGAGACGGTGGCGGCCTTCAAGCTGGACGCCGTCAACGCGGCCCGTCCGGCTGCGGCGCCCGTCAGCCGGGCCAGGACGGCCAGCGTGGCCAGGCCGGCTCTTGCGCGCCCGGCGAAGGCGCGCGCGGTGGCGCCCAGGGCTGCTCCGGTTCCGGCCGCCGTTGCGGTGGCCGCCGACGGCGACGACTGGACGTCGTTCTAGTTGAGCGAACATGGGGCTCCCCATCCAGGAGCCCCACAGATGCACAACGTCCCCTGGCGCGGCGTGTTCCCCGCCGTCACCACCAAGTTCCATGCCGACGAAAGCCTCGACTTCGCAGGCACGGCGCGCCACATCGACTTCCAGATCCGCAACGGCATTCATGGCGTCGTCTGCTGCGGCTCGCTGGGCGAAGCCAGCACGCTGACGCTGGACGAGAAGCTGGCCGTCGCCCGCTGCGCGCTGGATGCTGCCAACGGCCGCGTGCCGGTGCTGGCCACGGTGTCGGAGGCGAGCACCCGCGAAGCGCTGCGCTTCATCGAAGGCGCCAATGCCTTGGGCGTGGCCGGCTACATGGTCATGCCCTCGGTCATCTACGTGGCCGATGCGCGCGAGGCGATGGCCAATGTGCGCACCTATGCCCATGCCGCCCAGCGGCCACTGATGGTCTACAACAACCCGGTCGCCTACCGCGTCGACCTCAAGCCCGAACACTTCGCCGAACTGGCCGACTGTGAACATGTCGCCGCCATCAAGGAAAGCAGCGGCGACGTGACCCGCATCACCGACCTGCGCAACCTGCTCGGCGACCGCTACCAGCTCTTCATGGGCGTGGACGATCTCGCCTTCGAGGGCCTGGCGCTGGGCTGCGACGGGCTGCTGGCCGGCGTCGGCTGCGCCTTCCCGCGCGAGACGGTGGCCCTGTTCAACCTGATGCAGGAAGGCCGCTGGGACGAGGCCCGCGCCATCTACCGCTGGATGACGCCGCTGCTGCACCTGGATGTGTCGACCAAGCTGGTGCAGAACCTCAAGCTCATCGACCTGCTGGTGGGCGTGGGCAGCGAGCACATGCGCCGGCCACGGCTGCCCGTCATCGGCGCGGAGCGGGAGCGCATCGAGGCCCTCGTCGCGAAGGCACTGGCGACACGGCCGGCTCATTGCCAGTCGCAACCATGAAGCGCATCCAGATCATCGACTCGCACACCGGCGGCGAGCCGACGCGTGTCGTCATCGACGGCTTTCCCGATCTCGGCGCTGGCACCATGGCCGAGAGACGGGAACTGCTGGCCCGCGAGCACGACCGCTACCGCCGCGCAACGCTGCTGGAGCCGCGTGGCAGTGAGGTCCTCGTCGGCGCCCTGCTCTGCCCGCCACAGGACCCAGCCCACACGGCCGGCGTCATCTTCTTCAACAACGCCGGCTACCTGGGCATGTGCGGCCACGGCACCATCGGCCTGATGGCGACGCTGGCCCATCTGGGCCGCATCGAAGCCGGCGAGCACATCATCGAGACGCCGGTGGGCCAGGTGCGGGCCACCCTGCACAAGGACGGGAAGGTGAGCGTGCGCAATGTGCCGGCCTACCGCCTGGCCACCGGCGTCAGCGTCGACCTGCCGACAGGCCAGACGGTGACGGGCGACATCGCCTGGGGCGGCAACTGGTTCTTCCTGTGCGCCGACCATGGCCAGGCCATCGCGCCCGCGCACGTCGCGGCACTGACCGACTACGCCGCCATGCTGGGCCAGGCCCTGCAGGACCAGGGCCACCGCGGCACTGACCAAGCCGTCATCGACCACATCGAACTCTTCGCCGACGTCGACCCGGCCCTCGCCGACTCGCGCAGCTTCGTGCTCTGCCCCGGCCGCCAGTACGACCGCTCGCCCTGTGGCACCGGCACCAGCGCCAAGCTGGCCTGCCTCGCGGCCGCGGGCAAGCTGAGCGCCGGCGAGGTGTGGCGCCAGGCCAGCGTCATCGGCAGCGTCTTCGACGGCTGGTTCGAGAAGGACGGAGCAAGCATCATTCCCACCATCCGCGGCCAGGCCTACATCAGCGCGGAGGCCACGCTGCTGATCGCGCCAGATGACCCGTTCGGCTGGGGCCTGCCGTAGCGCCAACAGAGGCCCTGGCGATATCCCCGCGCGCCGTGAGTCATTGAAACTTGGGGCTGCACCGCGGCGCAAGCGACGGCAAACTGAGGGCGTCGTTGAAAGGAGTCGTTGCGCATGCCAGCGGAGCAAGCCACGCTATCCCGCCCCGAGGGCCCCAAGCCGCATTCGGCACCGCAGCCGCCCACCGTGCTGCGCGAGCTGCTGGCACGCGCCGATGTGCAGATCAACGGCGCACGGCCCTGGGACATGCGCGTCAACGATGCCCGCTCCTACCGCCGCATCCTGACGCAATGGTCACTGGGCGCCGGCGAGGCCTATGTCGACGGCGACTGGGACTGCGAGCGGCTGGACATGATGTTCGACCGCCTGCTGCGCGCGCAGCTGGACCGCACCGCGCCGGCCTCGGCGCGCTGGAAGCTGCTGCTGGAGAGCCTGCGCCATCGCCTGTTCAATCTGCAGAGCGAGGCACGCGCCCACCAGGTTGGCGAGCACCACTACGACGTCGGCAACGATGTCTTCGAAGCCATGCTGGACTCGCGCATGATCTATTCCTGTGCCTACTGGGAGCATGCTGAAGGTCTGGAGCAGGCTCAGGCGCACAAGCTGGAGATGATCTGCCGCAAGCTCGAACTGCAGCCCGGCGAGACGCTGCTGGACATTGGCTGTGGCTGGGGCGGCCTGGCGCGCCATGCGGCCGAGCGCTTCGGCGTGCGCGTCACCGGCATCACCGTCAGCAAGGAACAACTGGCCCTGGCCGAGAAGCGTTGTGAAGGCCTGCCCGTCACACTGCTGCTGCAGGACTACCGCTCGTTCCAATGCACCGATGACCGTCGCTTCGACAAGATCGTCTCGGTCGGCATGTTCGAGCACGTGGGGCTGAAGAACTACGGCGTCTACTTCGACACCGCCCGCCGGCTGCTGGCGCCCGAGGGCCTCTTCCTGCTGCACAGCATCGGCGTTGACCAGCGCGCGCCGCATACCGACCCCTGGATCGAGCGCTACATCTTCCCCAACGGCAAGCTGCCCTCGCCCGTCGAGCTGGCCGGCGCGCTGGAGGGCCGCTTCATCATCGAGGACTGGCACAACTTCGGCCCCGACTACGACCGCACGCTGATGAGTTGGGCCGAGCGTTTCGAGGCGGCCTGGCCGCGCCTGGCCGCCCGCTACGACGAAGGCTTCCGGCGCATGTTCCGCTACTACCTGCTGAGCTGCGCCGGCTTCTTCCGCTCCCGCCAGGGCCAGCTGTGGCAGCTGGTGCTGAGCCGGCCGGAGCGGCGCGGCGTGTACCGCTCCGTCAGGCCGCCATCACCGCACACCTGACTGCAGGGCGGCATCAAGACGTTGCCCGCCCTCGGGCTCAGCCACCTTCGCGCTGGTGTTGCAGCGTGGCTGCGACATGGGCAAACGCGGGCAGGAGTTCGTCCCAGGCCTGGCGAGCAAGCGGCCGCGGCTTGCGCAGCGCGCCGGCCTGCGCTGGCGCCCGCAGCGCGCGCCGGCCAGCGAAGGCCACGGTGTTGCTGCATTCCTTGTCGCCCACCAGAAGAACCGCGCCGTCGAAGGCGCGATCCAGGCGGGCCACATGGCGCTGGAACTCGGGGTGGGCGGTGTGCAGGTTGACCACCAGCAGGCCGTCTTCGCGCAGCGCCGTGCGGCAGTCGTCGTAGAAGGCCTGCGAGCACAGGGCCGGCGGCTGGCCTTCATGGTCGAAGCCATCCACCAGCAACACGTCCAGCCGGTCCTGGGTGTGGCGCACGAAGTCGGCCCCGTCGCCGCGCCGCACGCGCAGGCGCGCATCGTCCGGTGGCACCTGGAACTGCTCGCGCAACGCGATGACGTGGGGGTTGATCTCGACGACCTCGATGCGCGTGTCCGGCAGCTCGCGGTGGCAGAACTTGGCCATGGAGCCCCCGCCCAGCCCGATCATGGCCAGCGTCTCGGGCCGCGGCACGAACAGCAGGAAGGCCATCATCGTGCGCGTGTAGGCCAGGTCCAGCGCATGCGGGTGCTGCACCTTCATGCGGCTCTGGATTTCGCAGATCGTGAAATGCATGGCCCGGGTATCCAGCGTCTCATAGACGAAGGGCTTGACGAACTGGTGTGGGTCGGCGGTGTCGGGCATGGCGTGCGGGAAAGGCAGCAGCGCTCAGGCGCGCTGCAGGTCGTTGATCAGCGGCGGCGAGGCCATCAGCACCAGCAGCAATGCGATGGGCAGGGTGGCCGAGAAACCGAAGTGCTTGAAGGCCAGCGCGCCGACGAGGCCGCCGACGAAGAACAGGCCCAGCACCAGGCTGTGGATGAAAAGCTTGTCGCGATTGGCGCGGACGAAGTGCACAGAATCGGGCGACGTGGCGCGGTTCCAGTACAGCAGCCGGCCCAGCTCGATGCCCAGGTCCGTCACCACGCCCGTCATGTGGGTGGTGCGGATCTCGGCCTGGGAGATCTTGGTCACGATGGCGTTCTGCAGGCCCATGATGAAGCACAGCAGCAGCACGGCTGTCGGCACCAGCAGGTAGGCCAGCGTGTCGAGGTGGGCCCCCAGCAGGCCGAAAGCCAGCAGCAGCGCAGCCTCCAGCAGCAGGGCGAGCGCGTACCGGCTGTGCATGTGGCGCCGGCGCGCCCAGTTGATCAACAGGGCCGAGCAGGCCGCCCCCGCGATGAAGGCCAGCAGCGAGGCCAGCCCGGTCAACGCCAGCGCGACGCCGCCGGTGGCGAGATCGTCGGCCACGCCGGAGATCACGCCGGTCATGTGCGAGGTGTAGCGCTGCACGGCCAGGAAGCCGCCCGCGTTGACCGCCCCGGCCACGAAGGCCAGCACCGCGCCGAGCTGCCGATTGGCCGACCGCGTGCGGTGCCTGCCGGTGAGGCGGTGCAGGAAGCTGATGGTCACAGCGCTAATTTAGTTTGAATTCAATATGATTGCAATTATCATTTGATGAACATGAGGAGCCGGCATGGAACAAAAGACCGCCCGCCTGACGGTGCTGATTGATCCGGACAAGAAGAAGGCCTTCGAGACCCTGTGCGCGCAGCAGGACCAGACACCCTCGCAGGTGGTGAGGCGCCTGATTCGCGACTACCTGGCCGCGCACGGCGTGGACTACAAGCCGGACACAGCGGCGTCTCGCTGAGCCGAGCCGGTGCGTCGGGGCCGTGCGTGCGGCTCAGAGGGTGAGAGTTTTTCAGACGCGCCCGAAAGGCGCGTCAAAACGCCCTCGAACTAGGCGCAAAGCACAGCCATAGCGGGCTATGGCGAGCATTTGCAACGACGGGCGAGGGTGTTTTGGCGTGCAAGGCGGGCGTGGATGAAAAGCTCTCGCCCTCTCAGTCGTCGCCGCGGCCGATGTAGGCGCGGATGGCCGCGATGCGGTTCGAGGGCTCGAACTCGAACACGTCGACGACGTGAATCGTGTCGCGGCCATTGACGGTGATCTTCAGCTCGGCCGCGGCACCATCCGGTCGGTCGTAAGCCGCCAGCACATCGATCGCCAGGCTGGCGACGGATTCGAAGTTCTTGCGCGTCTCGGCCAGCGCCGCAGCCTTGCCGACGACGCGGATCTTCCAGTCACGCAGCGTGATGGCGTCGGCGAACATGGGCTCGATGGCGGCGAGGTCGCGCGCTGCATAGGCGGCCAGGTAGGCGCGCACGAGGTCGAGTCGGTCCGTCATCCCCAGCTGTCCATGAAACGGTGGTTGTCCAGGGCTGGATGATCGCCGAGGCACGGGATGACACCCACACGAAACCTCGCTTCGCGCCAGGACAATCCGCGCCCCATGAGCCGACTCCAACAACTCCAGGCACGCATTCCCGAAGGGTCTGCCGTGCTCTTCCTGATCCAGGTCTTCGCGACGCTGGGCTTCGCAGTGCTGCAGTTCACGTTGACGCTGTACACCACGCGCCACCACGGGTTTACCAGCGAGCAGGCCGCATTGATCACCGGCGTGTTCGGCGCCTTCAACTATGGGTTGCACCTGTTCGGTGGCTACCTGGGCGGCCGTTTCCTGAGCAACCGCAACCTGTTCGTGGGCGGCATGCTGCTGCAGGTGCTGGGCTGCGGCACCGTCGCTGGCGGCAGCCTGGAAGGCCTGTACTGGGGCATGGCCCTGTTCCTGACCGGCAGCGGCCTGAACGTGACCTGCGTGAACATGATGCTGACGCAGCGCTTCACCCCCGAGGACAACCGCCGCGAGGCCGCCTTCCTGTGGAACTACGCCGGCATGAACGTCGGCTTCTTCATCGGCTTCACGGTGTCGGGCGTGTTCCAGCTCAGTGAGGACTACCCGTCGTTGTTCTGGTTCGCGACGCTGGGCAATGCCGGCGCCATCGCGGTGGCGCTGATTTTCTGGCGCACGCTGGCCGACCGCAACACGCCCCTCGCCCACCGCCGTGGCCTGGCCTTCTGGGGCCGCTTCGCCGCCGGCGCCGCCGTGCTGGTGGGGTTGGTGCCGCTGCTGGTCTGGCTGCTGAAGCAGCCGGGCGACACCGCTATCGGCATGAAGGCCTTCTGCGCGCTGGTGGCCATTGCCCTGGTCGTCATCACGGTTCGCCACCCGGTGCCGGCCGAGAAGCAGCGCATGAAGGCCTATCTTGTGCTGACCCTGGGCTCGCTGGTGTTCTGGTCGCTCTACCAGATGGCCCCGAACGGCCTGCAGCTCTATGCGGTGGGCAATGTGCTGATGAACGTCTGGGGCGTGGCCGTGGCGCCGCAATGGGTGCAGAACATCAACACCGTCACCATCGTCATCGGCGGGCCCCTGCTGGCCGCCCTCTTCACTCGCTGGCGCGCCCGCGGCTGGCCGGTGGACATCCCGATGCAGTTCGCGGCCGCCATCGTGCTGATGGGCCTGGGCTTTCTCGTGCTGCCTGTGGGCATCCACTTTGCCGATGCCTCGGGCCGCTCGGATTTCTCCTGGCTCTTCCTCAGCTATGTGCTGCAGTCGGTGGGCGAGCTGCTGATCTCGCCCATCGGCTACGCCATGATCGGTCGCCTGGCGCCCAGGCAATACCAGGGCGTCATGATGGGCAGCTGGATGCTGGTGACCGGCCTGGCGTCACTGTTCGCGGGCGACTTCTCGGGCGTGGTGTCCCAGCCGGTGGATGGCTCACCGCTGACGACGAATGCCGCCTACGCGACGCTGTTCACGCAGCTCGCCGTCGGCAGCCTGGTCACGGGCGCCGCGCTGTTCGCGCTGCGGCCGTGGCTGCGGCGCCTGATTGGCGCCTGAGCCGCGGCGGCGCACCAGCTTGCAGCGGCCTGTCCAGGGCCTGCCTGCCGTTGCCAAACAGTTGACGCTGCGCATTGCATCAGCGCGGCAACGGCATGACATCCCGTCGTCGCGCCGCTAGGCCGCCACTCAAGGGCGAAGGTCGCGTAGACATGAGCGGCCGCCCAGGCCTGCCGGACGCGCTTCGGGTGCGGCAACCTGCCTTGATGGCATGATTTTCCGCCCGGGCCTGACCCGCTGGTTCAGTCGCCCCGACGCTGACAAGATGGGCGCATGAGATTCCTCGTTGCCCTGCTCCTGTCCGCTGCGCTCGCGCTGAGCGCCACTGCCCATGCCGGCACCGCCATCGTCATCGGTGGCGCCCTGAAGAACGACAACGATGCCGTCTGGCAGCGTATCGTCGATGAGTCCGGCGGCGCCGGCGCTCGCATCGCCGTGTTCGCCACGGCGGCGGCCAACCCGGAGCGCAGCGCCGGCCTCATCGTCGCGGCGCTGAACCGCCGCGGCGCCAATGCCGAGGCCATTCCCGTTGCGCCGCGCCAGAAGGACATCGACCTGCAGGCCAACCTCAACGACCCGGTACTGATCGCCAAGGTCGCGGCCTCGAAAGCCGTGTTCTTCTCCGGCGGCGCGCAGGAGCACATCGTCGACACACTGCAGCCCGGCGGCGAGCCGACGGCCATGCTGCTGGCCATCCGCCAGGTCTTCGACGGCGGCGGCGTCGTGGCCGGCACGAGCGCCGGCGCGGCCATCATGAGCCGCATGATGTTCCGCGACGCACCGGACAACATGCAGGTCCTCAAGGGCCAGTGGCGCGACAGGCGGGAGTTCGACCGCGGCCTGGGCTTCATCGGACCGGACTTGTTCGTCGACCAGCATTTCCTCAAGCGCGGCCGCATCGGCCGCATGCTGCCAGCCATGCGGGCACTCGGCTATACGCTGGGCCTGGGCGTGGAAGAGAACACAGCCGCCGTCGTCAAGGGCAGCGAGGTCGAGATCGTCGGCGCGCGCGGTGCACTGCTGGTGGACCTGTCCGAGGCCAGCGCCGACACCAAGTTGCCGGCCTTCAACCTGCGTGGCGCGCTGATCAGCTACCTGGACCGCGGCGACCGCCACGACCTCAAGACCGGCGTCACGATACCCGCCGCACACAAGCTGCGCGAGCCCAAGATCGACCCGGCCGCGAGCGACTACAAGCCCTATCTGCAGAACGACAACTACTTCCTCGACATCCTGGCCGACAACACCATCGTCACGGCGATGGCCCAGTTGCTGGACGGCCGCGCGCCCGAGGTGCGCGGCCTCGCCTACCGCGCGAAACCCCGCCCCGGCGACCTCTCCCCCGAGCTCGGCTTCGAGTTCCGCCTCTACAAGGGGCCTGGGCTCGTCGGCTGGTTCAGCGGCGCCCTCGGCGGCGAGGACTACACGGTGCTGAAGGCTCGCCTGGACGTCATCCCGGTGCGCATGGCCGTACCGCTGTTCACGCCGCTGGTCGCGAATTGACGGTCGAGCAAGCACTGGCTCGCCGTCGGGCGATGTGATTTACCCGAGGTCCGATGCTCAAGCGCGCATATCGGGCCATGGCAAGTTAGGCTCGCGCCCATGGCCGCCCCTTCTTCCGAACCGCGCTCGGCGCCCCGCCTGCCGCCGCTGTGGCTGTGGCTGCGCCTACCGGTGCTGATCCTGCTCGCTGCCTGCGCGGCCATGGCATCGGCAGCGCAGGCCGAACCGCCGCTATCCGAGGCCCCGAGGCGGGTCGTCTTCCTGGCCCAGGACTTCCGCAACGGCGGCATCACCGCCGTCTACCGTGGCTTCGAGCAGGCCTGCCAGGAACTCGGCTGGACCTTGAGCATCGTCAACGGCAAGGGCGACAAGGCGACGATCAGGCGTCAGTTCGACGAAGCCTTGCGTGCCGGCCCTGACGGCATCGTGCTGGGCGGCTTTGACGAAGCCGATATCGCCGACCGTCTGGCCCTGTCTTCGCGGCCTCTTCCCGTGCTGGTGGGCTGGCACGCGGCCCCGCGCCATGGGTCGACGCCTCATCTGTTCGCCAACGTCAGCACCGACCCCGCGGTCGTGGCCGACATGGCCGCGGCCTTGGTCGCCCAGCCCGGCGGTGCCCGGGCGGGCGTCGTCATCTTCAACGACAGCCGCTTCGACATCGCCAACGTCAAGACCCTGCGCATGCGCGAGGCCTTGTCGCGTTGCGCCTCATGCGAACTGCTCGCCGTGGAAGACCTGCCGATTTCGAACGCCTCCAAGGACATGCCGGCCGCGCTGGAACGGCTGCATCGGCAGTTCGGCACGCGCTGGACCCATGTGCTGGCGATCAACGACGTCTACATGGACTCCATGCACTTTCCGCTGCTGGCCCTGGGCCGCCGCGACGTCGTTGGCATCGCGGCCGGCGACGGCTCACGCACGGCACTGAGCCGCATCCGCTCGGGCCGCTCACAGCAGCTCGCGACCATCGCCGAGCCCACTGGCCAGCAGGGCTGGCAACTGGCCGATGAGCTCAAGCGCGCCTTCGCCAGGCAGCCCCCCAGCGGCCGCGTCGCCCGCCCGATCGCCATCACGACGGAGTTGCTGCGGCAACTCGGGCAATTGGAGGTCGATGACCTGCTGCCTTACCGGGCCGAGTACCGCCAGCAATGGTCGATCAGCCCACCGAGTGCGGCGAAAGCGCCGTAAGCGCCCTGGGATTCGGCCGCCAGCGGCCCGGCCAGGCGCCGTCTTGTGTGCGCCAGCAGACGGTGCGCCGGCCAGGCCGCGGGCAGACTCGCCGTCACCCCCGCTTCCTCGTCCCCCATGTCGCTCCCGCCAGACGATGCCCACGACGCGCAGGCCACCGCCCTGCTGGGCCGGCCGTTTGCGGAACTCGACGTGCGCGCGCAGCGCGTGGCTCGGCATATCGGCCTGCGCCAACCCATCACGCAGCATCCGGAAGCCGCGGCAACCACGCCGCCGACCCGGGGCCAGCGCGCCGCCGATGCGGTCACCGCGTTTGGCGGCTCCTGGCTGTTCGTCAGCCTGTTCGCGGCCGTGATGCTGGTGTGGGTGGGCATGAACGTCGTGTTGCTGGCCGCACGAGGCCAGACCTTCGATCCCTATCCCTTCATCCTGCTCAACCTTTTCCTGTCCATGCTGGCGGCGGTGCAGGCGCCCATCATCCTGATGTCGCAGAACCGCCAGTCCGAGAAGGACCGCGTCACGGCGGGGCATGACTACGAGGTCAACCTCAAGGCCGAACTCGAAATCATGCTGCTGCACGACAAGCTGGATCAGCTGCGCCAGCAGCAATGGAGCGAACTGCTGGCGCTGCAGGCCGAACAGATGCGCCTGCTGGCCGCGCTGGCGGCCGGCCTGCCGCCCATGTGCGACACCGCACAGACGCCGGCGGCCATGCCCTTGCAGCATGGCGGCGCCGTCGGCCCCGCGAACGAGCCTGGGAACCGTGCCTGGTTTGCCCAGCCGTAGCACGGCGGCCGGCGGCGCCTCTGTGCGATAGCGCACGGTCCTACCCAACAGGCACCGTCAGGATCGACGTCTTAGCGGGAGTCAGCCCATGTACGTCGTCCAGCCACGCCCAACGGCGTGGAACCTCCGTTGCTTGCCTGCACCCAGGTGAGCACCTTCATCGGCCCTCGGCTACCGCTGGCGCTGGCGCTGGCGCTGGCGCTGACGCAATAAGGGCGACGCCCCCAGCATGCCAAAAATGTTTATGTGCGATGCCGTACACACGGCAGGCCAGGCGCTGGATAGAGTTGTTGCTTCTAAGTCGCGCCAGCGCGGGAGGATTGATGTCTGCACCGCTTGACGCCCTGGCCCCTCGCAGCAACCGCCTGCTGGCCGCCCTGCCGGGCGAGGAATGGGACCGCTGGGCCGACCAGCTGGAGTTCGTGCCACTGAAACTGGGCCAGGTCATCTACGAGTCCGGCCGGCCACAGAGCCACGTGTATTTCCCCACCACGGCCATCGTGTCGCTGCTCTATGTGCTGGAGGACGGCGCCTCGGCCGAAATCGCCGTGGTGGGCTACGAAGGCGTGGTCGGCGTATCGCTCTTCATGGGCGGCGAGACCACCCCGAGCCGTGCAGTGGTGCAAAGCGCCGGCGGCGCCTTCCGGCTGCGCGCGGCGGCCATCAAGGTGGAGTTCAACCGCTACGGCGTGGGCATGCACCTGCTGCTGCGCTACACGCAGGCGCTGCTGACGCAGATGGCGCAGACGGCGGTCTGCAACCGCCATCATCTGCTGGAGCAGCAGCTGTGCCGCTGGCTGCTGCTCAGCCTGGACCGCATCGCCGGCGAGCAGCTGGTGATGACGCAGGAGCTGATCGCCAATATGCTGGGCGTGCGCCGTGAAGGCGTCACCGAGGCGGCGCTGAACCTGCAAAAGCTCGGCCTGATCGACTACGCGCGGGGCCACATCACCGTGCTGGACCGCGCGGGGCTGGAACAGCGCAGCTGCGAATGCTATGGCGTCGTCAAGCAGGAGTACGACCGGCTGCTGAACTGGCCGGCAATTCCCTTGCCCTGACCCGCAGCGTGTGCTGGCGCACAGCGGCAATCAACAAGTGATGTGCAGACTGGTGCATGACTGCCAACCAGTTGCTCGATCACCTGCCCGCCGCCGAGTTGCGGCGCCTGCTGGCGCAGAGCATTCAGGTGCCCTTGCGCAGCGGGCAGCGGTTGGGCACCCAGGACCAGCCTGCCCGCGTGCTGCTGTTCCCGCTGCAGGGTTTCCTTTCGCTGGTCACGCTCATGGACGCTCACCCGCCGCTGCAGGTGGGCATGGTGGGCTGCGAGGGCGTGGTGGGCGTGCAGTTGCTGCTGGGCGTGGCCACCAGCCCGGTGAGCGTGATGGTGCAGGAGGACGGCCAGGCCTGGAGCCTGACCGCCGCGGCGCTGCGCAGCCAGTTGCCCGACAGCCCGGGGCTGCGCCGGCTGCTGATGCGCTATCTACTGGTGCAGCTGAGGCTTTCAGCGACGGCCGCGGCCTGCCTGCACTTCCATGCCCTGCAGGCGCGGCTGGCACGCTGGCTGCTGATGGGGCAGGACCGAGCGCAGGGCGACGGCTTCGCGGTCACGCAGGAAGGCATGGCCCACCTGCTGGGCGTGCGGCGCGTCGGCGTCACGGTGGCGGCGGGCGCGCTGCAGGAGGCTGGCCTGATCCGCTACCACCGGGGCTGGGTCACGGTCAGCGACCGCGCCGGCCTGGAGGCGGCGGCCTGCGGCTGCTATGCGCAGGACCGGGCGAGCTACCGCGCCGGCATGAAATTCCCCCCTGGAAACGGCGCTCCGCACGCTGACGAACATGCGCCGGTGGCCGCGTTTTCTGCAAGCCACGTCATCCCATGACGCCGCGGAGTTCCCTCATGAGGCCACGCATCCCGCAACTGCACCGGCGGCACTGCGGCAAAGCCGGGACGGGTCAGCTTGCAGCCGGCATCAACACGGTGTCGATCACATGGATGACGCCGTTGGTGGCTTCGATGTCGCGCTCGACGACGCGGGCCTTGTTCACGCGCAGGCCGGCCGGGGTCATGTCGATGGCCAGGTCTTCGCCTTGCAGCGACTTCAGCGTGGCGGGCTGGCCGCCCGCCGCAGCGGCCTTCACATGGCCCGCCACCACGTGCAGCAGCAGGATGGCCGTCAGCCTGGCCTTGCTCTCGGGCTTGAGCAGGTCGACCAGCTCGTTCCTGGCGAGCTTGTCGAAGGCCTTGTCGTTGGGTGCGAAGAAGGTGTAAGGCCCCGAGCCGTCGAGCACGTCGGCCAGGCCGGCGGCCTTGACGGCCGCCATCAGGTGCTTGAAGTGGCCGGTCCTGTGGACCGTGGCCAGCAGGTTGTCCTGCAGGGCGGCCTTGCTCGGGTTGTTGGTGACGACGGCGGCAATCATGAGAGCTTTCTGGTGGAGGGATGCATGCAAATGCTGCCCCTCAGGATTGCCGGGGTCTGTGCGCTGGAGCACCCGCCCGTGGTTCAGGCGCGCGGTTCGCCGTTGGCATTGACCGTCACGGTGGCGCCGGGCGGCGTGGCAACCTGCATGTGGTGCTGCTGGCCGCGGAAGTTGTAGGTCACGTCCCAGTAGGCAGGGTTCTGCGCAACCGGCCGGTCATCGCAGCGCTGCACGTCGCGGGTCACCACCGATTCGCCACTGTTGTTGCGGCCGATGTTGTTGCCCACCACGCCACCGGCCACTGCACCGCCGGCCGTGGCCAGCACTCGCCCCGTGCCGCCGCCGACCTGATGGCCGAGGATGCCGCCAATGACCGCGCCGATGACGGTGCCGGGCACGCTGTTGTCGCTGCGGCGGCCGTCGCCGACCTGCTCACGCTCCGTCCAGCAGCGCCGCTGGCCGGACTCGCCGTAGATCGCCCGCACATCGCTCACGGTCGCCTGGTACAGGCGCTCGCGGTCGCGGCGGCGGTAGTCGGCCGGCACGCTCGGGTAGGGCGCATAGCTCAACTCGTCATCGCGGGCATTGCGCTGCACGGCGCGCACCGACGAGATCTGCTCGTCCAGCCCCATGGCTTCGAGCGACGGGTACTGGCCGGGTCGCAGCACGCGGCAACGGCCCGAGTAGCGCTGGTCCACGCAGACCTCCCAGCGCTGGCTGCGCACCACCACCGACGAGGCCCTGTCGTTGAAGTTGTTGCTCCTGAAATTGCTGACGCTGCCGTTGCTGGTCATGGAGCGGCCCTGGAAGTTGGCCTGCTCATAAAAGGTGATCTGCGCCAGCGCGGGCGTGCTGGCCGAAAGGGCCAGCAGCAGGCCAAGGGCGTTGCGGCGCAGGGAGTGTGTTTGGGGGGTATGCATGGCGTTCTCCGGTGTCGGGGCGAGGCCCGTGAGGAAAGTCTGTGCCGTGTCGGGCAACCCGTCTGTACGGTGGCGGACCCAGCCGGCGCTGAAGCACTGACGCGCGAGCGCTCCAGTGTTCGGCAGCGCACAGACCGTTGGCCCAGGCTCGGCGAGCCTTGCGCCCCTTCACCCGACAAACCGGCAAACACCGCATGGACTGGCTGCTCGCCGCTTTTGTCCTTCTCGCCGCCCTGGCCCTCGCGATCACGCTGCTGCTGGGAGCGCGTCGCCAGCGCCGCTGGCGCTCACGGTCCAGCGCGCTGATCGCCAAGCTCAATGCCGAGCCAGGCCCGGCGGGCGTCACCCATTTCGACCCCGCGGAACTCATCCATTTGCCGGCACCGGTGCAGCGCTATCTGCGCATCGCGCTGACCGCCGGCCAGCCACTGGTGCGCGGCGTGAGGTTGACGCAGAGCGGCTTCCTCAACCTGTCGGCCGCCGGCGACCGTTGGCAGCCCTTCACGGCCGAGCAGCAGGTCGCCACGCGCGGACCGGGCTTTCTGTGGAATGCCCGTGTCGGGCTGTTCTCCGGCCTGAGCGTGCGCGTGCAGGACAGCTATCTGGCCGGCGCGGGCCTGCTGCATGCGGCCCTGCTTGGCGCGCTCGACATGGCTCGCCAGCAGGGCGGGGGCGAGCTGGCGCGCGGGGAGCTGATGCGTTTCCTGGCCGAGGCGCCCTGGTACCCCACGGCCCTGCTGCCCAGCCAGGGCGTGAGCTGGGCGGCGGTGGACGCGCGCCAAGCCGATGCCACGCTGGCCGACGGCACCGTCTCGGTGACGCTGCGCTTCAAGTTCGGCGATGCCGGCCTGGTGGACACGGTGCGCGCCGAGGCGCGCGGGCGCAAGGTGGGCCGGATGACTGAAATGGCCCCCTGGGAAGGGCGCTGGAAGGAGTGGACGACCCGCGACGGCATGCGCGTGCCTCTGGCCGGCGAGGTGGCCTGGCTGCTGCTCAGCGGGCGCCAGACCTATTGGCGCGGACGCCTGGGCAAGCTGCGCTACCGCTTCAGCGCTTGATGGGGGCGGGTCCTTGTGGCTTCCTTGTCGGAGCCCTAGGCCAAGGCGACGAATGCCTGCCCGAGCAGGCCACCCATCAGCACCGCGCCCAGGCCGATCAGGAACACCCAGGGCGAACGGCGTCTGGCCATGCTCAGGAAGCTTTCCTCGCGGCAAGCTGGTGGGTCTTCGTTGCGGTAGATGGGGACGGGCGGGCCGTCGGTGCGCATGCGAACGCGAGCCGAAGGATCGGCTTGGAGGGTGGCGTTCATCGCGACCCCTTCTGGCCCTTGCGGCCGGCGTGCTTGTGGCGCTCGGGCATGTGGGCCGACGGCTTGGGCAGCTCGGGCTTGATATCCAGCACGGGCGGGTGGCCGGCGGGTTCCGCGGGCTTGTTCTTGGCCTTCATCGACTGCTTCATGGGGTGCTCCGGCATTGAGGTCCAGGCGACGAAGGATTTCTGGCCAGGACTGCCCAGACCTTAGGGCGGCCGCGCGCGCTTGACTGTGCGGCAGCGCACCCGTGGCATGCCGCGCTGTGTGCGCCGCCGCACAGACCCGTCGTAGCGCACGCGTCCAAGCTCCTCCTGCCCTTGCTGCACAGGCCCCCATGAAAGCAGAGCCACAGCGCCGTTCGCCCGCGATGCCCGCACCCAGCGATGCCGATCTCGCCTACATGGCGCAGGCGGCATTGACGTGGAACCCGTCTCTGCCCCCGGGGACGGTCCGGGCCAGCGTTGAAGCCGGCTGGCTGACCTTGTCGGGTGAAGTGCGCTGGCACTGCCAGCGCCAGGACGCGGTCAATTGCGTGCGCCATCTGCCCGGTCTTGCCGGCGTCAACAACTGCATCACGGTGCAACCGTTAGTGCCGCAAGCGCCCTTCAGGGACACGACCTGAAGCGTGGAAGGCATGAGGCGCGCCTACAACCGGCCCATCAGCCAGAGCACGATGAGGATCAGCAGCAGCAAGCCGATGCCGCCCGAGGGCATATAGCCCCAACTGCGGCTGTGCGGCCAGGTCGGAAAGGCGCCGACCAGCAGCAGGATCAGCACGATCAAAAGAATGGTTGAGATGCTCATGACGTTCTCCTTGAGCGAAGGCGCTCGGCCTGATTCATGCCGACGCCGCCGAAGCGGCGGGTGTCACGACGACAACGGCGGCGGCCCCGGTTCGCCCGCAGGGCCGGGGGCGACGATGACCGTGGGCGGTGGTTCATTGCGCTGGCAACCGCCCAGCAGCAGCGCCAGCATGGGCAAGCACAGGGCCAGCGCTGTTGAGCGTGAAGACATGAAGATTCCTTTGCGACAGACCACACCGGGAGGTGCTCCAGCGCAAGGTAGCCACGCGATGCGGTCGTGTCGGTGCGGTAGCGCACCAGAGGTGCACCGGCAGTTCGGACTACCCCGCTGCCGGCCCGCCGGTATGTAAGCGGCTCAACGTCCTACAGCCACGCGCTGGCGCTGAGGACATTGTTGAGGGGCGCTCAAGGTTGAGCAGTGCAGGTCTCAGGCATGAGAACCCCCTTCCGACTGAACGTGCCGAATTGGTTCGACAACCTCGGCTCCGAGTTGCTCCGGTCGCACGCGGCGCCGAGGCCGCTGTGGCGTCGCGCCATTGAACAGCGCCGTAGAACGCGCCGACTGGCGCCGGCGGCCACCACTCGCACGCAACCACCACTGCCGGCACGCCCATGAGCGGCTTCTGGATCTCCACGCCCTTCTCCCAGGAGCCGCGCATCGTGCTGGTCCGCTGGCGGGCCTGGGAGGTGCAGGTGCCCAGCTACGACGCCCCCACCTGGCATCTCGTCGGCTACATCGAGGACGAGCACTGCGCCAAGGTCTCGTCGGCCGTGGCCTTTGTGCACATCGACACCGAGGAAGTGACCACCAAGACGGGCCGCACCTATGCGCTCAACGGGCCGCCCAGCATCGATGCCGACGCGGCTCATCTCTGGGACAGCTGGCGCAAACAGCATGGCGCCGTGGTGCTGCGGGAGGTCACGACGGATGTGCTGGATGGGCGGCAGCCGGTGGCGGTGAACTTGATCCAGCCGCCGGGATAGTCTCCTTCCGTTTACCGGCGTGCCTTGAGGCCTGCCCAGGCCCCATAAATGGCCGCGGGGATGGTGACGAGGGTCGCCAGCGCCGTGAACCAAGCCGACTGCGCCGCGTCGGAGAGCAGCAAGCCGGTGGCAATGCTCAGTACACCGAACGCAGCTGCGTGCCAGTACGGCACGGTTGGAGCCAGGCGGGCGCAGATTGCGCCACCCATGGCAGTCGTCAACGTCCCGAGCACAAAGACAACTGCCAAGTACTCGGGTTGGGCGGGAAGCGCAGCGACATCAGCCGACGTCGAAACACTGCCTGGCCAAAGAGCAAGGACGGCAAAGCCCGAGACCATGTCCAAGGCGAGCATGCTGATGAGCCCGACTGCAAGGGCTCGTAAATTGAGGCGAGGTAACTCCATTGATTCCCTGTTGGCAAACCGAAGCGCCCGGCGCGGGCGCCTGAAGCCGCTATTCCTTGACGATTCGTCGGGCTGGCCAAGTCGGCGAGACCATCTCCGCGGCCACGCGGCTTTGCGGCCGCCCGCCCCTATTCCTCGAGGCGCTCTCGAGAATGCGAGGCCTCCCGGCGCTTCGAGCCAGCGACTGCCTTCGCCGGCAACCTCATGGCCCGCGGGTACTTTCACAAATTGGTGCAGCGCACACTCTCACCCGCACTGCCCCACATAGCCACACGCCGTACAAAAATCGCAGCCGTCCTTGTGGATCATGGTCGCGTTGCCGCATTCCGGACAGGGCTTGCCGGCCTGGACTTGCAGGGTGCCAGCGGCCGCCGCGAGCTTGGGTGCGGGCGTCTGCAGCAGGCCCATGTCGCTCAGTGGCTGGCCGGCTTCGTCGAGGATGCCGAGCATCGCGTAGCGATGGATGACGAGGCGGGCCACATAAGCCACGGTCGAAGGCCAGACCTGCTGGCGGCGCTCACCGTTCAGTGACGGCACCGGCGCCATGAAGTGGCCCAGCGGCTCGCCGACATTGAGCAGCTTGCGCAGCTTCATCGCGATCCAGCCGGGGTCCATCACGCGCATGTCCAGCGACAGCAGTCGCGCCAGGCCGTCCAGGGCCTTGGGGTAATTGCCCGAGAAGCCCATCGCGCACGGCCGCATGACGCTGCCGCCTTCGGGCGTGGGCAGCACCACTTCCTTCAGCGTCAGTGTGAACTGCTCGTTGGTGGCTGGGTTGTCCACGTCCACCGCCCAGGCCAGGGTGCCGGACACGCCGGTGCGCGGCTCGTTGCGGCTGAACATGGCGTCCACCACGGGCGTGGCGCCGCCTTCGGCCAACGCGCCGAGCTGCTCGCAGCGCCAGCGGATGACGGCCGCCGTCGCGGCGACGACGCCGGGGAAAAGGCGCTTCTCACCGCTGGGCGGCATGGGCATCTCGAAGGCGCGCTCCTCGGCGACTGTCGCGAGCGCATCGAGCTTGAGGCGCAGCCAGGCCGCATCGTTGGTGCGCAGATCCATGGACAGGGTCTTGGCCAGAGCCGACAGGCCACGCGGTTGCTCGGCGCCGTTGACCCAGACCTCAAAGGGCAGGTTGCGGCCGAACAGGCCGGCGTCAGGCCCCTCCAGCGGCAGCTCGCCGATGAAGAGGGCGAAGTCGCCGTGCGGGTGCTGGATCAGATAGCTCCAGGCCGGGTTGCCGCCGGGCATGTCGGGGCGGCTGGGCCAGCGCAGCGAGGCCACCACCGCATTGGGCAGGCGCTCCACGCGCAAGCGCTGGTTGGCGCCGCCGACGTCGGCTCGCAATGGCTCCGGTTGCTTGACCTCGGGCGTGACCGACAGCACCGAACCCAGCACGCTGTTGGGCCGATAGGTGGCCAGGCCCTTGAGCTTGGTTTGCCAGGCCTGGATGTAGAGGTTCTGGAAGTCCTCGTACGGATAGTCGGCCGGCACATTGACCGTCTTGCTGATCGACGTGTCGATGTACGGGGCGACGGCCGCGACCATGGAGGCATGGTCGGCCGCGCTCAGTTCGAGTGCGGTGACGAAGGCATCGCTCAGCGGCGCGTCGGCGCCGAACAGGTGGCGGTACAGCCGCCAGGCATGGTCCTCGACCGCGTATTCCTTGAAGCCACCGCCCTCGGTCTGCGGCAGGCGCTTCTTGCGCGTGTAGGTCCACGAGAAGGCCGGCTCGATGCCATTGCTCGCGTTGTCGGCAAAGGCCAGGCTGATGGTGCCGGTGGGCGCGATGGACAAGAGGTGGGAGTTGCGCAGACCTTGCGAACGGATCTTGTCCTTCAACCCCTGCGGCAGGCGCGACGCAAAGCTGCCGCCGGAGAGATACAAGTCGGCATTGAACAGCGGGAAGCTGCCTCGCTCGGCGGCGATGTCACTCGAAGCCGAATAGGACGCGTCGCGCATGAGCTCGCTGATATGGCTGGCCATGTCACGCGCCTCTTGCGTGTCGTAGCGCAGGTTCAGCATGACGAGGGCATCGCCCAGGCCCGTGAAGCCCAGGCCGACACGGCGCTTGTTGGACGCCTCCTGCGCCTGTGCGGGCAGCGGCCACGGCGTCACGTCGAGCACGTTGTCCAACATGCGCGTGGCCACGGCCACGACCTCGGCAAAACCGGCTTCATCAAACGCGGGCTTGGCGCTGAAGGGGTCGCGCACAAAGCGCGTCAGGTCGATGGAGCCGAGGCAGCAGCAGCCGTAGGGCGGAAGTGGCTGTTCGGCGCATTGCCCGGTCACCAGGCCATTGAAGATGACCGTGTTGCCGTCGGCTTGCGTCGTGTCGTAGACGGGCTCGATGCCGGCAGCCTCGATGGATGTGATCTTCGCGGCGAAGCGCTGGGTCTTCAGCAGCGCCTTGCCTTCAACCCAGGCCTCGTACTTCTCTCGCTTGGTTGGTAGCAGGAAGCCGACTTCGCGCATGAAGACTTCGCGCGACTCGCCATCGACGATCAGCTCATGCAGCGTCTGGCAGAGATAGTCGCGTCGGCCACCGTGGCCATCCGGCAGGCTGCGCGCGCCGCCTTGGCGCCGCTCGTGAATGCGCGAGAACACGCCGAAGTTGGCGAGCAGCACCTGCACGTCCTGCAGCAGGCGCCGATGAATGGACGACAGCCGCACCGAGCAGCTCTGGCTGAACGAAGACACATTGACCGTGCCGTCGGTCTGGAACAGCGCGCGCAGATAACCGCGCATGCAGTCCTCGCTGCCCTGCCAGACGACCTCGGGCACGGCCAGCTTGGTCTTCGCGTTGAAGCCATAGCCGTCCAGCACGCGGGCCAGCATGATGGAGCGAATCATCACCAGATTGCGTTCGGCAATGGCGACCGGCTTGACGTGGTACTCACGCGGTGCCTGAGCGATGCCAGCAATCAAGGTGTTGACGAAGCCGGCGATGCCGTCGGCAAGCTGGCGCTCTTCGTTCCACAGGTTGACGACTGCGGCCTGCTCGCCCTTGCCGCGGTTGGTGAAATGGCCGTCGCCGGTGATCAAGCCGAGCAATGTGCCAAGTGCCTCGCTACCCTGGGCACCGAACTGGCCCTTGCCGGACTGCACCCACAGCTCGTCGCCCGGCTTCAACTCGGACAGCTTGAGCTTGCCGCGTGCTGTGTAGAACTCGTGCCAGGCCGTTGCCTTGATCTCATAGCCTTCGGCCGTCGTGACCTTGAAGACCTCGGCCTGGCCGGCGCTCAGGAAGGCGGGTACGGCGGGGCGAACCACGGTGCCGCGTTCTTCGGCGCCAAGGGCGCGCCGGTCCACCGTGCAATCCAACGCCGCGCCATTGGCTTGCAGCCAGGCGATGGGCACAAGGCCGTGCTGGGTCGCCAGCCGCGTATCGCCCGTCACGCACGGGTTGGTCGCCGCAATCGTCTCGCAGTAATGCAGGTTGTTGTCAGCGTTGATGCGGTCCAGGAAGAGCACGCCCGGCTCGGCGTGGTCGTAGGTGGAGCGCATGACCTGGTCCCACAGCTCGCGGGCGCGCACCTTGCGGTAGACCCACTGGCCGTCGCCGCGCTGGTAGGCGCCGGCCTCGATCTGCTCGGCGCTGGGCTGGGCCTTGTGCGCCAGCTCCACCGTGCCGTCGGCCTGCACGGCTTCCATGAAGGCGTCGGTCACGCCGATGGAGATGTTGAAGTTGCGCAGGTCGCCCTGGTCCTTGGCGTGGATGAAGGCCTCGATGTCGGGGTGGTCGCAGCGCAGCACACCCATCTGCGCGCCGCGGCGGCTGCCGGCGCTCTCCACCGTCTCGCAGGATCGATCAAACACGCGCATGTAGCTGATAGGGCCGGAGGCGTGGCTGCGCGTGGAGCCGACCCAGGCACCCATCGGGCGGATGCGGCTGAAGTCGTAGCCGACGCCGCCACCGCGGCGCATGGTCTCGGCAGCTTCGGTCAACGCGGTATAGATGCCGGGCACGCCGTCCTCGGGCGTGGCGATGGAGTCGCCCACCGGCTGCACGAAGCAGTTGATCAGCGTGGCCGACAGCTCGGTGCCGGCGGCGGACATGATGCGGCCGGCCGGCACGAAGCCACGCTTTTGCGCGTCGAGGAAGGCCGCCGTCCAGTGGGCGCGGTCGGCCGGCTTCTCGGCCTGGGCGAGGGCGCGGGCGACGCGCTCACGCAGTTCGTCGGGCGTCTGCTCGCCGCCCTTGGCGTATTTCTCGATCAGAACTTCGCTGGAAATGTCCTGCACGGACAGGTCGTTGGTGGTGCTCACGTTGGCCCCGGAAAATGCTGTACAAAAATACAGTCTACGCCTGCCGGCGCGGACGCGGAATGGCCGCTCAGAACGGGTTGATGCTCTTCTCGCGGCGGTAGTGGATGTAGCCGACGCTGGCCCCGGCGCGCAGGCCCACGCCCAGGCGGATGGGCGCCAGCGTGATGCCATTCAGGCGCTGGTAATTGATGCCGGCGCCGCCGATGTAGTAAAGGCTGCCGTCCACACCGGGAAAGCGCTGGTAGATCGCGCTGGCCTTGGGCAGCTTGTAGACCAGCGTGAAGACCTTGGACGCATTGGCGCCCAGGTCGAAGCCGATGGACGGGCCGGCCCAGTAGACCCTGGACGCGCCGCCGCCCTTCATCAGCAACTCGCCGTCGCCATAGCGCAGGCCCACGGTGATGGCGGCGGCGGCTTCCTCGCCCTTGATGTAGGCATTGGGCCGCCCTTGCTCCTTGAAGGCTTTCTCGATGACCTTGGCCAGGCCCTCCGTCGTCTGGCCGAAGAAATCGGTGGCAGCCTTGAGGACGGACTCCTCGTCATAGGTGCCGTCCTTGTCATCCGCGGCAAAAGCAGGCACAGCCGCAGCAGATGCCAGGGCTGCGAGGTGTTGCAGATGCTGGCGACGATCGATCACGGCAGCTCTCCTTGAGGCCCTCATTGGAGGGGCCAGCATAAACAAAACAGCGTGAAGTTTGGCCGCCCGTTGCCCCTTCACACAACCTAGACTCGACGATCATGTCGTCCAACCCCGACCTCCAGCGGCTGTCCGCCGCCCTCGAATACGCCGACCTCGCCGCCGGCCTCTATCTGGCGGGCGGGGCCGACCAGGCCGCCCGGCTGCTGGCCGCCGCGGCCGAGCAGCAGCTCGGTGATCTGGTCAGGCTCATTGATGCCCCCAGCGCAACGGTCGACACCCGCGAGCTGCTGGCCCGCATCGCGCGGGCGCACCGGCCCGCCGTGGTCGCGCCACGCCAGGCCCAGCAGGAGCGCGGCTGGGATGACTCCCCGGTCGAAATCGACGGCACCCGCGACGAAATCGTCGCCCTGCTGCGCGCCGCCTGGTTCATGCTGGAAGCCATGGGCCTGGCCTCGCTGGCGCCGGAGCGGCTGCAGCAGGCGGTGGAGCACAGCACCGTCTTCAGCAGCAGTGCCGCGCTGGAACCTTTCATCTAGGATCGGCCGAACCCATTCGCCCGGGCTCGCCCGATCAGGGAGACCATCATCAGCACCGAACGCCGCCAATTCACCCGCGTCGCCTTCGCCTCGGGCGCCGAGCTGATCACGACCCAGGAACACCTGCGCTGCCAGGTGCTGGATATTTCCCTCAAGGGCGTTCTGCTGCAACTGCCGGCCGGTCACCCGCCGCAGGTCGGCATGCCCTGCCTCGTCAAGCTCCCCCTCGGCGCCGGCGCCCCGGGAGACATCGTCATCTCGATGGCGGGCGAGCTGGCCCATGTCGAGGGCAGCCATGCCGGCGTGCTGTGCCGCAGCATCGACATCGAGTCCATCACCCATCTGCGCCGCCTCATCGAAGTGAACCTCGGCGATCCATCGGCATCGGAGCGGGAACTCAAGGCGCTGATTGCCGCGGCCGGCAGCCCCTGAGGGCAGTTCGTCGCATCCCACACCGGGCGGCGATGGCCCACCGAGAATCGCCCGAATGGAGGACCTCAGCCCGCTGCAAGCCTTTCGCCGCGTCTGCAATCTGCGCATGCTGGCGGGCGTCTACTACTTCTGCCTGTTCTACGCCATTTCGCGCGCGCTGACCTGGTTCGGCGAGGGCGACGGGGGCCTGGACGACGCCCTCTTCGACCTGATCCGTTTCAGCCGCCAATGCCTGCTGACCGGCATCTCCCTGCTGCTGATGGTGGCCCTGGCCGAAGCGCTGCTGGCCGGCCGGCACTGGAAGCTGCCTGCCGCGCTGACGGTGCAGGCCGGCGCCGTCGGTTTCGGCGCGGCCCTCGGCACCTGGCTGCGCTATGCAGTCTCGTCGATGGGCGACCCCGGCAACAAGGTCAAGCCCGCCTGGGTGATGTCCACCGTCTTGCTGTGGGCCCTGCTCGGCGGTATCGCCTATGCGCTGCTGCTCGTCAGCCGCGCCCAGCGCCAGGGCCGCGACGAGCTGACCCGGCTGTTCCGCGAGCGCGAGGCGCTCAAGACGCAGCAGACCGAGGCTCAGCTGTCGGCGCTGAACGCCCAGATCGAGCCCCACTTCCTGTTCAACACGTTGGCCAACGTCAAGCGCCTGTACGAGACCCAGCCCGAGCGTGGCCGCAACATGCTGGTGGCCCTGATCGCCTACCTGCGCGCTGCCCTGCCCGGCATGCGCCGGCATGAATCCACGCTGGCCGAAGAGCTGGAGCTGGTGCGCCACTACCTCGCCATCCTGCAGATGCGCATGGGCGAGCGCCTGTCCTTCGACATCAGCGCGCCGCCCGAGCTGTTGACGGCCCGCCTGCCGACGCTGGTGCTGCCGACGCTGGTGGAGAACGCCATCAAGCACGGCCTGTCGCCGCTGCCCGAGGGTGGGCGCATCGAGATCCGCGCTGCACACGCGGCCGAAGGCGGCCTGACCGTCGAGGTGGCCGACAACGGCCAGGGCTTCGGCACGGCCAGCGGCGGCGCCGGCGTCGGCCTGGCCAACACGCGCGCACGGCTTGCGGCGCGTTTTGGCGACATGGCCACGCTGGCTCTGGAGGCCGTCCAGCCGCGCGGCGTCGTGGCCCGCGTGCATCTGCCGGCAGAAGCTCTGGTATGAATGCATTGCGTCATGTGCTGCAGTCCTGGCGCTCCCTGAGCCTGAACGAGGCCCTGGTCTTCGTCAGCGCGGCCCTGCTGTTCGGCGCCATCGACCTGACCTCGCTGCTGGAACTGCGTGTCGGCGACCAACTGCCCCAGGTGCTGGCCCGCCAGCTCAGCCTGCCCCTGGTCAGCTGCGCCGTGCTGCTGCTGTGCTGGCTGCCGGCCGCGCGCAGCAGCCCCATCCACCCGGCGCGCCGCCAGCGCCTCGTGGCGGCCACCTTGCTGGGCTCCGTGCTGGCCATGGCCGTCATCTACCCGCTGGCCGCCGCCCTGCCCTGGCCGTCGCTGTGCGACATCTATGCCCAGACCCACGGCAAGATGAAGTGCACGATGTTCCGCGTCAACGCCGTCATCGGCGACACGCTGTGGGTCTTCATGCCGGCACTGATGATCGTCGGCGTGCTGGAGTTCCGCACGCTGCGCCGCCGCCAGGACCAGGCCGCGCAGGACCTGCTGCGTGAGCACAGCCAGCTGCGCCGCCACGCGCTGGCCTCGCGCCTGGCCGCCCTGCAGGCCCAGGTCGACCCGGCCTTGCTGTTCGACGCCCTCGTCTCCGTCGAGCAGGCCTATGGCCGCGAGGACCCGACCGCCAGCGCGCGGCTGGAGCGGTTGATCCGCCATCTGCGCGTGGCCCTGCCGCGGCTTCGCGACGCCGGCGCCACGCTGGGCAGCGAGGCCGAGTTGATCGCCAGCTACCTTGACCTTCTGCGCGATCTCAACGGCGACCCGCCCGCCTTCGACTGCGAACTCGGCCCGCACGGCGCGACCCAGCTGCCACCGATGCTGCTGCTGCCCCTGGTCCAGCGTGCGGTGCGGCTGGGTCACCCAAGCCGCTGCTGGCTCAGCGTCAATGGCAGCATCACGCTGGGCTTCGACCAGGAGGGCCTGTGCAGCGATGACGCCGACCTCGCGTCGCTGCGCGAGCGCCTGGCGGTGCTTGGCGCGAAACTTGTCTGCACGAGTGGCAATGGCCGCACCGAATTCACCTTAGAACTTTCTGCATGAGCCTGTTTGCCCCCACCGCCGTCGTTGCCGAGGACGAAGCCGCGCTGCGTGGCGAACTCGTCGAGCAGCTCGGCAAGCTCTGGCCCGAACTCAGCATCGTCGGCGAAGCTGCCGATGGCCTGGAGGCCTTGCGCCTGCTGGACCGGCACCAGCCCGACATTCTTTTCCTCGACATCGAGATGCCCGGCGCCACCGGCATCGACGTGGCCCGCCAGGTCAATGGCCGTGCCCATGTCGTCTTCGTGACGGCCTATGACCAGTACGCCATCGCCGCCTTCGACCAGGGCGCCGTCGACTACCTGCTCAAGCCGCTGGCCGGCGCGCGCCTGTTCACGGCCATCTCGCGGTTGAAGGCGCGGCTGGGGCAGGCACCGGCCCAGCTCGGTGGCGTGCTCGACGAGCTTGTCGCTCGCCCCGCCGCCACACCGTCTGCCGCGCGCGCACCGCTTCGCTGGATCAACGCCTCGGTGGGCCAGACGCTGCGCCTCATCACGGTCGACGAGGTCATGTTCTTCCAGAGCGACAACAAGTACACGCGGCTGGGGCTGAAGGACGGCGAGGCCTTGATCCGCAAGCCGCTGAAGGAGCTCATCGACGAGCTCGACCCGCAGCAGTTCTGGCAGATCCACCGCTCGACGCTGGTCAATGTGAACTCGATTGCCACGGTCAGCCGGGACTTTCGGGGAAGGATGCAGATCAAGTTGAAGCATGGAGCGGAGATGCTGTTGGTGGCGGAGAGCTGTGCGCATCTGTTTCGGCAGATGTGAGGGTGGGGTGGGTTGCTTTTGCGGAGAGCGCGTCTGCTCGATGCATTGCCGGGGGTCCGTCCCGGCGGCCGGGTAACTTTCTTCTGCGGGGCTGTATAGACCGGGGACATAGGTAACGGGTGTGCCAGGACATGGGTAACGCTTTCGGGGTTTAGAAGCCCCGGAAGAAGCCCATGGTCTGGACGGAGAAGAG
>NZ_LMDK01000018.1 GCF_001425055.1 Pelomonas sp. Root1237 | reverse complement strand
TTGAAGCAGTCCGCACCTTGCGCGATCAGGCGCTTCAGGTGGCCCTGGTACCAGGCCTTGGCGGCCGGGTTCGTGAAGTCCACGATGGCCATGCCGGGTTGCCACTGGTCGGTCTGGAAGGTCAGCCCGTTGGTTCTCTTGATGAAGTAGCCGTGCTTCACGCCTTCAGCGAACAGCGGCGACTTCTGCGCCACATACGGGTTGATCCAGAGGCTGATCTTGAGGCCCTTGGCGTGCAGGCGCTTGAGCATCGCCTCGGGCTCGGGAAAGCCACGCGGGTCCCAGGCGAAGTCGCACCACTGGAACTCGCGCATCCAGAAGCAGTCGAAGTGRAACACCGMCAGCGGCAGCTCGCGGCGCGCCATCTCGTCGATGAAGTGGGTGGCGGTGGCCTCGTCRTATTGCGTGGTGAACGAGGTCGTCATCCACAGGCCGAAGCTCCAGGCCGGGGGCAGCGGKGCGCGGCCTGTCAGCGCTGTCAGTCGGCCSACGACGTCCTTGGGCGTGGGGCCGGCAATGACGCAGTAGTCCAGGCTCTCGCCYTCGCGGCTGAACTGCACGCGGGCGACCTTCTCCGAGCCGACCTCGAAGGACACCGGGCCGGCCTCGTTGACGAGCACGCCGTAGCCGCGGTTGGTCAGCTCGCGGCTGAACTGCACGCGGGCGACCTTCTCCGAGCCGACCTCGAAGGACACCGGGCCGGCCTCGTTGACGAGCACGCCGTAGCCGCGGTTGGTCAGGTAAAAGGGCACGCTCTTGTAGGCCTGCTCGCAGGCGGTGCCGCCGTCCTTGTTGGTGTTCTCGACGATCTGGCCGTTCTTGACCCAGGGCGTGAAGCGYTCGCCCAGGCCGTAGACGTTCTCGCCCACGCCCAGCGACAGCTGGTCGTGGACGTGGTGGCGCACCAGGCCGTCCTTGCCGGCCCACTGGATGAAGCCCAGGCCGCGCCAGTCGCTCTTGGTCAGSAYGCGGTCGCCTTCGCGGAAGGTCAGGCTCCAGCCKTCGCCCTTCTTGACGTCGACAGAAATCGCGCCCGAGGTCAGCGTGGCCTGGGTGTCGCCGTTGTCGATCTGCACTGGATGCTTGCCAGCGCCGGGCATGGGGATGTGCAGGCGCGGCGCGCTCGACGCGGCGTAGTGCTCGACGCTGACGCGGACGACGCCGGGCARCGGCGAGCTCAGCGTCACGGTCAGCGTGGGGCCCTGCAGCGTGTCGCCGCGGTGCTTGATGGGGCGGGTCGTGGCGAGCACGACCAGGCGGTCTTCGTGGACTTCGATCGCATAGGCCTCGGCCGCGTAATGTGCGGCCACGCCCGGCTGATGCATCCACTGTCCGTCAGTGAACTTCATGNCATGGGGATGTGCAGGCGCGGCGCGCTCGACGCGGCGTAGTGCTCGACGCTGACGCGGACGACGCCGGGTAACGGCGAGCTCAGCGTCACGGTCAGCGTGGGGCCTTGCAGCGTGTCGCCGCGGTGCTTGATGGGGCGGGTCGTGGCGAGCACGACCAGGCGGTCTTCGTGGACTTCGATCGCATAGGCCTCGGCCGCGTAATGTGCGGCCACGCCCGGCTGATGCATCCACTGTCCGTCAGTGAACTTCATGCTTCTTGATTCCTTGTTGTCTCCGGTCGGCCGGCATTGCATTTGGTCAGACCGAAGTCAAGCATACAACATGCCCGGTCTTACCAAACAAACGGACAAACAAGTCGCAAGGCGAAACAACCGACAGGCCGTTCGCCGCCCCGCCCTCAGTGCAGATCGCACGAAAGCCACGCGTTGACGCCCTCTCGGCGCAGGTACCGCATCGTTCCATGCCCGCAATGCATAGGGTTAACCCTTGTTGATATGGTGAAAACCCTAAGATGCGATCCGTCAACAACGAAGAAAGGGAAACAAATGGAACTGCTGATCGTGACTTTGGTGCTGGCGACGCTGGCGATCGTGGGTCAACTGGGCGACGCCGTGAGTGGCCAGTACAACAGCAAGCGCGACTGAAGTCGCACTGAAACGGGCATGTGAACCGCGTGCCGCAACCGCTCAAGGGCTGCTTCTGCAGCCCTTTTGCTTTTCGGCGCCTATCCACCAATATGAAATCCATATAGCCGCTGGCAAAGATTCGATATTTCAGAACTAGCAGCCCCTCCTAAGCTTTCGGCCGTTCCTGCACCAGTCATGGCCCCATGAGAATCACCAAGCTGACGACCTACCGCCTCGCCCCGCGGTGGATGTTCCTGAAAATCGACACCGATGCCGGCATCAGCGGCTGGGGCGAGCCCGTCATCGAAGGCAAGGCGCGCAGCGTCGAAGCTGCCGTGCATGAGTTCGAGCCCTATCTGATCGGGCAAGACGCCTCCCGCATCAACGACCTCTGGCAGGTCATGTATCGCGGTGGTTTCTACCGCGGTGGCGCCATCCTGATGAGCGCCATCGCCGGCATCGACCAGGCGCTGTGGGACATCAAAGGCAAGGCCCTGGGCGCACCGGTGCACCAGCTGCTCGGCGGCTTGGTACGCGACAAGATGAAGGTGTATTCCTGGGTCGGCGGTGACCGGCCGGCCGATGTCATCCGCGACATCAAGCGGCTGCGCGAAGGGGGCTTCGACACCTTCAAGATGAACGGCTCCGAGGAGATGGGCCTCATCGACAGCGCCCGCAAGGTCGACGAAGCCGTGGCCCGCATCGCCGAGATCCGCGAAGCCTTTGGCCACGACATCGAGTTTGGCATCGACTTCCACGGCCGCATCGGCGCACCGATGGCCAAGGTCATGCTGAAAGCGCTGGAACCCTACCGGCCGCTGTTCGTCGAAGAGCCCGTGCTGGCCGAGCAGGACGAAACCTATGCCCGTCTGGCTGAGCACACCGCCATCCCGTTGGCGGCCGGCGAGCGCATGTATTCGCGTTTCGAGTTCAAGCGCGTCTTCCAGGCCGGTGGCCTGTCGATCGTGCAGCCGGATCTTTCTCACGCCGGCGGTATCACCGAGTGCCACAAGATCGCTGCGATGGCCGAAGCCTACGACGTGGCCTTCGCGCCGCATTGCCCGCTGGGGCCCATTGCGCTGGCCGCCTGCCTGCACGTCGACTTCGTGTCGCACAACGCGGTGCTGCAGGAACAGAGCATGGGCATCCACTACAACCAGGGTGGCGAGTTGCTCGACTACGTGCTGAACAAGGAAGACTTCCACATCGAGAACGGCTACATGAAGCCGTTGACCAAGCCCGGCCTGGGTGTGGTGGTCGACGAGGAAAAGGTCATCGAGGCCAGCAAGACGGCGCCGGACTGGCGCAACCCGCTGTGGCGCCACGCTGACGGGAGCGTCGCCGAATGGTGATCGACGGCGGCCGCCTCATCGCGCTCGACTGGGGCAGCACGCGGCTGCGCGCCTTCCTGCTGGGCGCCGACGGTGCCGTGCTGGCGACGCGCCAATCCGAGCAGGGCGCCTCGACGCTGGCCGGCGCAGACGCCTTCGCCCAGGCGCTGGCCGCCGTGACCAACGGCTGGCCCGAGCTGCCGATGCTCGCCTGCGGCATGGTCGGCAGCCAGCATGGCTGGCGCGAAGCGCCCTATGCGCCCTGCCCGGCCGACGCCGCCGCGCTGGCTCGCCAGGCATTGCAGGTCGATGCCAGGTTCTGGATCGTGCCCGGCCTGATGCATGACGGCGCCCAACCGGATGTCATGCGCGGCGAAGAGACCCAGATTGTTGGCGCCTTCGCCTTGCATCCCGAGCTGGCCGAACAGGCCTGCCTGGTGCTGCCTGGCACGCATTCGAAGTGGGCGCGCGTCGAGGCTGGCAGGGTGACGGGTTTTGCAACCCACATGACCGGCGAACTCTACGCACTGCTGCGCCAGCATTCCGTGCTCGCCCGCTTGATGCCAGCGGACGGCAGTTCAGCGCCCTCCTCCCAGGCGTTCCTGGCTGGCGTGGACGCAGCGCGCGAGGACGGGGCCCTGAGCCACCAGCTTTTTGCCGTGCGCACGCTGGGCCTCTTCAAGCGGTTGCCCGCAGAGCAGTTGCCCGACTACCTCTCGGGCCTGCTGATCGGCCACGAGATCGCCAACGAACTGAAGGCCGCCACGCCCGAGCGTCTGGCCCTCATCGGCGACACGGCGTTGTGCGCACGATATGCGCTCGCCCTCGGCCGTTTCGGCATGGACAAGCCGCTGCAACTCGACAACACCGCGCCCGCCGGCCTCTGGCGGCTGGCGCAAACCATGGGGCTTTGACATGCTCGACCAGGCACTGCAACAACTCCCCCTCGTCGCCATCCTGCGCGGCGTCAAGCCTGACGAAGTCGAGGCCATCGCCGACACCCTCTACGCCGAAGGCTTCCGCGTCATCGAGGTGCCCCTGAACTCGCCCCAGGCGCTGGACTCGATCGCCCGCCTCGCACGCCGCATGCCCAACGACGCGCTGATCGGCGCCGGCACTGTGCTCAGCGCCGACGCGGTGCGTGACGTGCAGATCGCCGGTGGCCGCCTCATCGTCATGCCGCATGCCGACGTCGCCGTCATCCGCGTGGCCAAGGCGCGTGGCCTGGCCTGCATTCCCGGCGCGGCCACGCCGACTGAAGCCTTTGCGGCCCTGCAGGCCGGCGCCGACGCGCTCAAGCTCTTCCCGGCCGAGCTGGTCACGCCGCCGGTGCTCAAGGCCATGCGTGCCGTGCTGCCGCGCGAGCTGAGCCTGCTGCCGGTGGGCGGCATCACACCCGAGACGATGGCCCCGTACAGGCAAGCGGGCGCCGCCGGCTTCGGGCTGGGCTCGGCGCTCTACAGCCCAGGCCTGACGGCGTCCGACGTGGCACCGCGGGCAAGAGCTTTCGTGCAGGCCTGGCGCGCGCTCTGACACGCGACAAAAAAAGATAACGACACCGGAGACCCCATGAACCGCACGCTCACGCTGTGCGCAGGCTTGGTGCTGCTCGCTCTTGGCCAGGCCAGCGCCGACACGCTGCTCAAGCTCGATGCCCGCGCCGCCGCTCCGGCGCCGACAACCGGCCACCTGCAGCTCGGCACGGCACGCTCGCCTCAGGGCCAGACGCTGGACGTCAACAGCCAGTACCTGCTGCGCGACGGCAAGCCTTGGCTGCCGGTCATGGGCGAGTACCACTACAGCCGCGCACCCGCCTCGCAATGGGATACCCAGCTGCGGCTGATGAAGGCCGCCGGCATCGACATCGTTGCGAGCTATGTGTTCTGGAACCACCACCAGGAGCAGCCCGGCGCCTTCAACTGGAAGGGCACCCACGACCTGCGCCGCTTCGTGCAACTGGCCCAGGCCGCCGGCTTGCAGGTCGTCGTCCGGCTGGGCCCCTGGGCGCACGGCGAGGCCCGCTACGGCGGCATTCCCGACTGGGTCGTCGACAAGATGCCCACGCGCGGCAACGACCCCGAGTACATGGGCCATGTCGAGCGCCTGTACGCCGAGATCGGCGTGCAGCTCAAGGGCCTGCTGTGGAAGGACGGCGGTCCGGTCGTCGGCGTGCAGCTGGAGAACGAATACAACGTCCGCGGCCCTGGCAAGGGCGAGGACCACATCAGCGCACTAAAGAAGCTCGCGCTGAAGGCCGGCATGGATGTGCCGCTCTACACCGTCACAGGCTGGGACGGCACCGTCTACCCGTCCGGCGAGGTCACCCCCGTCTTCGGTGGCTACCCGGATGAGCCCTGGGCCACCAGCACTCGGGAGCTGCCGCCCAAGGAGACGCACGCCTTCCGCTTCAACACCCGCGTCAGCGGCGATCTCGGCGCGCAGACCCAGTCGCACGCCCCTGGCACCGCCGAGACCGACAAGGACAAGGTGCCCTTCCTCGGCGCCGAATACGGCCCCGGCCTGCCAGCGATGTACCGCCGCCGCACGCTGGTGTCGCCTGACGACATCGCGGCCATGCTGCCCGTGCAGCTGGGCTCGGGCGTCAACCTGTTCGGCTACTACATGTTCCACGGCGGCCGCAACCCGGTCGGCGTGGGCGGCACCGGCCTGGAGGAAAGCACGCTCAGCGGCGGCTACAACGACACGCCACGCATCAGCTACGACTTCCAGGCGCCGCTGGGGCCTGACGGTCAGCAGCGCCCGGTACTGACCAAGCTGCGTCCCTTCCACTATTTCCTGCGCGAACACGGCGCCGCGCTGGCGACGATGACGGTACGCCAGCCCGAGCGCTCGCCGACCAACCCGGCCGACCTGCAGACGCCGCGCTGGTCCGTGCGAAGCAAGGGCGACGCCGGCTTCCTGTTCTTCAACAACCATGTGCGCCAGTACGCCATGCCGGCGCAGGTCGGCGTGCGCTTCGAGCTGCAGCTGCCGGGTGGCACGGTGACGCTGCCGAGCACGCCGATCGACATTCCCAATGGCGCCTATTTCATCTGGCCCATCAACCTCGAGCTCGACGGCGTGATGCTGCGCCACGCGACGGCCCAGCCGGTCACGCGCCTCGACGCGGGCGCCCAGGGCATCGTCCATGTGTTCGCAACGACTGCCGGCGTCCCCGCAGAGTTCGCGCTGCCCGACGGCATCAGGACGCTGAAGCCGGACGCGAACCAGCTGCAGCGCATCGGCAGCCGCGACGGCCGCGCCGTCAGCGTGCTGCTGCTGGCGCCGGAACAGGTGGAGCAGTTGAACGTGCTGGAGATTGCCGGGCAGCGCCGGCTCGTTTTCAGCGAGCAGCAGGCCTGGGTGGCGGACGGCAAGCTGCAACTGCGCGGCATCGGGCCGCAGCCGCTTCGCGCCGCCGTCTTCCCTGCCCTGCCCGGGCCGCGTGCGGTCGGCCTGAAGGTCGGCCAGGACGGCCTGCTGCAACGCCTGGAGCTGGCGGGCGACAACGCCCAGCCGACGCTGCAGATCAGCCCCACCCGCCCGGCCCGGGCCGTGCCACCCGTGCTGAAGGGTGGCCTGGCCAAGGCGGCCGTGCAGCCTATTCCTGAGGCATTTGCAGCGGCGGCGACCTGGTCGCTGAAGCTGCCCCAGCCGCTGGCGCCGAACGCGGAGGACGTGCTGCTGGAACTGGACTTCGTCGGCGACATCGGCCGCGTCTTCGCCGGCAGCCGGATGCTGGACGACTGGTACTACAACGGCCAGCGCTGGCAGATCGGCCTGCGCCAGTTCGCGCTGCAGCCTGGTGCCGAATTGCAGCTCAGCGTGCTGCCGCTGCGCGGCGACGCGCCGGTCTACATCGACGCGGCCCATCGGCCCGCCTTCGCCGCCGGCCAGACGCAGGTCGCCGAATTGCGCGGCGCCCGGCTGCTGACGGTCAGGCGTGCAGCGATCGCGCCCTGAGTGACCGGTATTCCGAATCTGGATAGTTAAGCCCGGACATTCGATTTGTGCCGAATGGAACCGCTCCGTAACCTGGACTTCTGATGACATTGAACGGCGACCTTGAACTGACCTTGCCACAGGGCGCCCTTCTTGGTGAGGGCCTGCTCTGGCATGGCGGCCGCTGGTGGTGGACGGACATCGAGGCGGCGACCCTGTTTGCCTGGCAGCCGGGCGCGGCGGGACCGCTGTCATGTCGCCTGCCGGATCGCCTGGGCAGCTTCGCCCACTGCCGCTCGGGCCGCGTGTTGCTGGGCCTGGCCAAGCGCCTGGCTCTCGCGACGTTGGGCGACAACCTGGATCTTGGCCAGCTGCAGACCGCTGCCCCGGTCGACGCCGCCGAGCCGCGCACGCGCATCAACGACGGGCGCACCGACCGGCGCGGCAACTTCGTCTTCGGCACGATGAACGAGGCCCAGGAGCGCCGGCCCAAGTCCACGATCGCCAGCTTCTACCAATACTCCATGGCCCACGGCCTGCGCCGCCTGGCCTTGCCGGCGGTGGCGATTGCCAACAGCATCTGCTTCAGCCTGGACGGCCGCACGATGTACTTCTGCGACACGCTCTCCCAGCGCATCCAGCAGTGCGATTACGACGCCGACACCGCCCAGGTCGACAACGTCCGCCTGTTCACGGCGATGGACCGCGACGACGCCTGGCCCGATGGCTCGGTCGTCGATGCCGAAGGCTGCCTGTGGAACGCCCAATGGGGCGCCGGCCGCGTGGCACGTTACGACCCCGAGGGCCGGCTGATGGGCGTGTTGCGCGCCCCGGCCACTCACACCAGTTGCCCCGCCATCGGCGGTGAAGGCATGGACCAGCTGATGCTCACCACCGCCCGCACGGAGCTGAGCCGCGACGCTCTCGCCGCCCAGCCGCTGTCCGGCAGCCTGTTCGGCTTGCGTCTGCCCACGGCGCTGGGTGTGCCTGACGCCCTGTTTGAAGACTGATGAAAAACTAGGAGACAACGATGAAGATGCAACGACGCGCCGCACTGGCCCTGGCCCTGCTGGCCACCCCCTTCGCGCTGCAGGCGGCCGAACCGGTCAAGATCGGCTTCCTCGTCAAGCAGGCCGAAGAGCCCTGGTTCCAGGACGAATGGCGCTATGCCGAGCAGGCCGCCAAGGACAAGGGCTTCACCCTCGTGAAGATCGGCATCCCCAACGGCGAAAAGATGATGGCTGCCATCGACAACCTGGCGGCGCAGAAGGCCGTCGGCTTCGTCATCTGCGCACCCGACGTGAAGCTCGGCGTGGCCGTCAACCGCGCCGCCAAGCGCCACAACCTCAAGGTCATGTCAGTGGACGACCAACTCGTCGACGGCGCCGGCAAGCCCATCGCCGACATTCCCCACATGGGCATTTCGGGCTACGAGATCGGCAAGCAGGTCGGCCAGGGGCTGCTGGCTGAGATGAAGGCACGCGGCTGGAAGCTGGACGAGGTGGGCGTGCTGCGCGTGGCCTTCGACCAGTTGCCCACGGCGCGCGATCGCACCATGGGCGCGGTGGATGCGTTGAAGGCTGCCGGCGTGCCGGCCGCCAACGTGGTCGACGCGCCCCAGGCCAAGACCGACACGGAGAGCGCCTTCAACGCCGCCAACATCGCCTTCACGAAGAACGCCAAGTTCAAGCGCTGGGTTGCCTTCGGCCTGAACGACGAAGCGGCCCTGGGCGCCGTACGCGCTGCGGAAGGCCGTGGCATCAAGCAGGACGCGATGCTGGCCATCGGCATCGGCGGCAGCCAGACGGCGCTCAACGAGTTCACCAAGCCCACGCCCACGGCCTTCTACGGCACGGTGCTGATCAGCCCCAAGCGCCATGGTTACGAGACCGCGACGGCTGTCTTCGAATGGGCCACGGCCGGCAAGACGCCGCCCCCGGTCACGCTGACCAGCGGCATCCTGATGACCCGTCAAAACCAAGCTGAACTCCGAAAGCAGATGGGCCTCTGACATGGCTTCCCTGCAGTTCGACAACATCAGCAAGGTCTTCCCCGGCGTCAAGGCGCTGAACGGGGTGAGCTTCGAGGCGCGGCCGGGCCAGGTCATGGGCCTGCTCGGCGAGAACGGCGCCGGCAAGAGCACGCTGCTGAAGATCCTCGGCGGGCAGTACAAGCCCGATGGTGGCCGGCTGCTGATCGATGATCAGGAGCGCCACTTCACTTCGGCTGGCGACGCCATCGCCGCCGGCGTGGCCATCATCCACCAGGAGCTGCAGTACGTGGCCGAGTTGACGGTGGCCGAGAACGTGCTGCTCGGCCGCCTGCCGACACGCCTGGGCCTCGTCGACCACAAGGCCGCGCGCCGGCTGGTGGCCGAACAACTGGCAGCCATCGGCGTGGATCTGGACCCGGCCTCGCGCCTGTCGGAGCTGTCCATCGCCCAGCGCCAGATGGTGGAGATCTGCAAGGCCGTCATGCAGGACGCCAAGGTCATCGCCTTCGACGAGCCCACCAGCAGCCTGTCGCACCGCGAGACCGAAATCCTGTTCCGGCTGGTGAAACGGCTGCGCGCCGAAGGGCGCACGCTGATCTACATCTCGCACCGCCTCGAAGAGCTGTACGAGCTGTGCGACGCCTGCACCATCTTCCGTGATGGCCGCAAGATCGTCACGCACGAGGTCATGGCCGAGGTGCCGCGTGAGCGCCTGATCGCCGACATGGTCGGCCGCGAGCTGCAGGATATCTACGACTACCGCAGCCGCCAGCAGGGCCCGATGCGGCTTGAAGCGCGCGGCCTGCAAAGCGACCGCCTGCCCACGCCACTGAGCTTTGCCGTGAGAGCCGGCGAGGTGTTGGGCTTCTTCGGCCTGGTCGGCGCCGGCCGCAGCGAGCTGATGCGCCTGCTCTATGGCGCCGACGCACGCCGCGGCGGTGAGGTGCTGCTCGACGGCCAGCCGGTGCAGGCCCACAGCCCGGCGGACGCCATCGCCGCGGGCATCGTCCTCTGCCCCGAGGACCGTAAGGAACAGGGCATCCTGTCGCACAGCTCAGTCGCCGAGAACATCAATATCAGCTGCCGCCGCCATGGCCTGGCGGGGGGCATCTTCCTGCGCCACGGCCAGGAGGCGCAGCGCGCTGACGACTTCATCAAGAAGCTGCGCATCAAGACGCCGAGCCGCGAGCAGGAGATCCGCCTGCTGTCCGGCGGCAACCAACAGAAGGTCATCCTCGCGCGCTGGCTGGCCGAACCAGGGCTGAAGGTGCTCATCCTCGACGAGCCGACCCGCGGCATCGATGTGGGTGCCAAGAACGAGATCTACAAGATCATCCACGACGTGGCGGCCTCGGGCTGCTGCGTCATCGTCATCTCCAGCGAGCTGCCCGAAGTGCTGGGCATCACCGACCGCCTCATCGTCATGCGCGACGGCCGCATCAGCGGCGAACTGGACCGCGCCAACGCCAGCGAGACCGCCGCACTTGCCCTGGCCTTGCCTGACGGAGCGCCCGCCGCACCACTGCATTGATCATGAACACGACCACTCTCACGCCCCGCCCCGCCATGTCCTCGACGTCCCGCGCCCTGCTCAAGGAACACAGCATGACGCTGGGCTACGGCCTGCTCTTCGTCGTGCTGGCCTTCACCGTCGAGAACTTCTTCTCCAGCGCCAACATCGTCGGCCTGCTGCTGTCGGTCGCCCAGATCGGCATGGTGGCCTGCACCATGATGCTGTGCCTGGCCTCGCGGGACTTCGACCTCTCGGTGGGCTCAACCATCGCCTTCGCCGGCGTGCTCGGCGCCATGGTGCTGGAGCGCACCGGCAGCGTCGGCCTGGCCATCGGCGGCGGGCTGCTGGCCGGCGCGCTGATCGGCGCGGGCAATGGCGTGCTGATCGCCTATCTGCGCGTCAACGCGTTGATCGCCACGCTGGCCACCATGCTGATGGTGCGGGGCCTGGCCTTCATCGCGTCCAAGGGCCAGGCCGTGGGCATCGCCGACGAAGGCTTCATCAGCTTCGGCGACACGAGCTTCCTGAGCCTGCCGCTGCCGATCTGGATGACGGGCTTCAGCTTCCTCATCTTCGGCGTGCTGCTCAATCACACCGTCTTCGGCCGCAACACGCTGGCCATCGGCGGCAACCCCGAGGCGGCACGCCTGGCGGGTGTGCGCGTGGAACGGCTGCGCGTGTGGATCTTCCTGCTGCAGGGCGTCGTCACGGCGCTGGCAGGCCTGATCCTGTCGGCACGCATCACCAGCGGCCAGCCCAACGCGGCCACGGGCTTCGAACTGGACGTCATCTCGGCCTGCGTGCTGGGCGGCGTGTCACTGCAGGGCGGCAAGGCGCGCATCTTCGGCGTCGTCATCGGCGTGCTCATCATGGGCACAGTCGAGAATGTCATGAACCTGCTCAACGTCGACGCGTTCTATCAATACCTCGTGCGTGGCCTCATCCTGCTGGCCGCCGTCCTTCTCGACCAACTGAAGACCCGAGGCGAACGCCGTGGCTGATATGGAGCCCCTCGCCCAAGGATTACCTTGGTCGGTCCCCCGCGGGGACGGCGATGCTTGCGGCATTGAGCCGCAAGCACATCGCCAGCGCGGGCCGGCTAGGGAGCGGCCCGTCGCTCGGCCCGCAAATACGACGAACCGTGGGGCGTTTGCCACGATGGAAAGCTGAGATGAGTTCACGTCTGCAAGGCAAGGTCGCGCTGGTGACCGGTTCCACCCAGGGCATCGGCAAGGCCATCGCCCGGCTCTTTGTCGCCGAGGGCGCCAGAGTCATCCTCAACGGGCTGGCAGCCGACGAGGCGCTGGGCGCGGCGTTGGTGCAGGAGCTGGGCGATGACAACGCCATGTTCATCGCCACCGACATCGCCGATGAAGCCGCCGTGCGCGCGATGGCTGCGCGCGGCGTCGAGCGCTTCGGCACGATCAACGTGCTCATCAACAACGCCGGCATGGACGTCTTCGCCGAGCCGCTGGCGATGACGACGGCGCAGTGGCAACGCTGCTTCGCCGTCGACCTCGACGGCGCGATGCACTGCAGCCGTGCCGTGCTGCCCGGCATGCTGGAGAGCGGCGGCGGCAGCATCGTCAACGTCGCCTCGGTGCACGGCCACCGCATCATCCCCAACGCCTTCCCCTATCCCGTCGCCAAACATGCACTGATCGGCATGACCAAGGCGCTAGGCATCCAATACGCCGCGCACAACATCCGCGTCAACTCCATTTCGCCGGGGCTGATCCTGTCCGAGCGTGTCGTCGAGTGGCTGGCCAACTCACCCGAGGACGCCAAACGGCAGGTCGAGCTGCTGCCGCCCAAGCGCGTCGGCGAGCCCATCGAGGTTGCCTACACTGCGCTCTTCCTCGCCAGCGACGAAGCCCGCTTCATCAACGCAACCGACATCCTCATCGATGGGGGCCGGTCGCAGCTCTATCACGAATGACTGACCCGCGCTCGGATCGCTTTGTCCGCTCCCACCTGAAGACCCGCCAGCTCGTGCTGCTGGTGGAACTCGGTCGGCACGGCTCGATCCTGCATGCCGCCCAGGCCGCCAACCTGACGCAGCCGGCGGCATCCAAGCTGCTGGCCGATCTCGAGCACGCTCTGGGCGTCAAGCTCTTCGAGCGCCTGCCGCGCGGTGTGGCGCCAACCTGGTACGGTGAGGTCATGATCCGGCGCGCCGGCGCGGCCCTGGCCGAGCTGGACGCCGGCCATCAGGAGCTCATGGAACTGCTGTCGGGCCTGTCGGGCCGCGTGGCGGTCGGTTCCGTGCTGACGCCCTCGACGACGCTGCTGCCGGCCGCCATCACGCAGCTCAAGGCGCGCCAGCCGCGGGTGCATGTCGCCATCTCGGTGGACACCAGCAAGCTGCTCATCCAGCACCTGCAGAACGGTGAGCTCGACCTCGTCATCGGCCGGGTGCTGGACAGCGAGTCGGCCGCCCAGCTCAGCTTCGAACCGCTCACCGACGAGCCGCATTGCCTGGTCGTGCGCGCCGGCCACCCGCTGTCCGACCGTCGCGACCTCAGCCTGCCCGAGCTGGCCCGCCAGAGCTGGATCCTGCCGCCCGGCGGCAGCATCCTGCGCGACCGCCTGACCGCCCTGTTCCTGTCCGCCGGCCTGGACCAGCCCCAGCAGACCGTCGAGACCCTGTCCCTGCCCGTCATCACCAGCCTGCTCGGCCAGTCCGACATGTTGTCGGCCCTGCCCGAAGAGCTGGTCAAGCCCTATCTGGAGGCGGGTTTGTTGGCTGTGCTCAACTTCGACCTCGGCCTGCGCATGGACGCGTATGGCATCGTCACCCGCCGCGGCCATCAGCTGTCGCCGGGGGCGGAGCTGATGCTGAACTGCCTGCGCGAGGAAGCCGCGCGGCGCGGCCTGCACACCTGACGCGGCAGCGGCTATCCTGCCCAGTCGGACACTCAGGAAGCCCAGCACCGTGACCTTCTCCTGCGACGTCGCCATCATCGGCGCCGGCACTGCCGGCATGGCTGCCTACCGCGCCGCGCGCGCCCACACCGACCGGGTGCTGCTGATCGAGGCCGCCCACTACGGCACCACCTGCGCGCGTGTCGGCTGCATGCCCAGCAAGCTGCTGATCGCTGCGGCCGAAGCAGCCCAGGCCGTGCGCGAGGCGCATCGCTTCGGCGTGCAGGCCGAGGCGCCGCGCATTGACGGCCGGGCCGTCATGCAGCGGGTGCGGGACGAGCGCGATCGTTTCGTCGGTTTCGTGCTCGAGACGGTGCATGGCTGGCCGGAATCCACGCGGCTTTTCGGCCGGGCGCGCTTCCTCGCCCAAGGCGTGCTGGACGTCGATGGCCAGCGCGTCGAGGCCCGAACCATCGTCATCGCAACCGGCTCCCGGCCCTTCGTGCCGGCGGGCTGGCGCGAACGCCTGGGAGCCAGGCTGATCGTCAATGACGATGTCTTCGACTGGGTCGACCTGCCGAAGTCGATCGCTGTCGTCGGCGCCGGCGTCATCGGCCTGGAACTGGCCCTGGCCCTGCACAAGCTCGGTGTGCGCGTGCGCCTGTTCGCTCGCGGCGATCGCGTCGGGCCGTTGACCGATCCCGAATTGCAGCCGCTGGCCCAGAAGCTGTTTGCCGAAGACCTGCCACTGACGTTGAGCGCCGCGCTGGACCCGACGCCGGACGGCGACCAGGTGCTCGTCGGTGGCGAGCGCTTCGATGCCCTGCTCTGCACTGCAGGCCGCCAGGCCAATCTCGACGGCCTGGGGCTGGAGACCCTGAACCTGCCACGCGATGCCCAAGGCCACCCGCTGATCGACCGCCACACCAGCCAGTGGGGCGGCATGCCGGTCTTCATCGCCGGCGACGTCACCAACGATCGGCCGTTATTGCATGAAGCGTCGGACGCCGGCCGCATCGCCGGCGACAACGCAGCACGCTGGCCCGATGTGCACAGTCGCCCGCGCCGAGCACCGCTGGCGATCGTCTTCAGCGAGCCTCAGATTGCCATCGCGGGGGCGAGTCACTCGGAGCTGGTCGCCACGGGCCGCGACTTTGACGTCGGCCGCGTCAGCTTTGCCGACCAGGGCCGCAGCCGCGTCATGCTCGTCAACCGCGGCGGCCTGCATGTCTATGCGGAGCGCGGCACGGGCCGGTTGCTGGGCGCCGAGATGATCGGCCCTGCCGCGGAGCACCTTGGCCACCTGCTGGCCTGGAGCGTGCAGCGCGGCGACACGGTGCAGCAGATGCTGGACTGCCCCTTCTATCACCCGGTCGTGGAGGAAGGCCTGCGCACGGCGCTGCGCCAGCTGCACAGCGATCTCCACCTGCCTGCGCCGCCCATCGAGAACTGCATGGACTGCGATACCGAGGCCGAGGTCGGCGGCTGACGACGCTAGGATCACAGGATGAAGAAGTTCGCTACCTGGAACGTCAATTCCCTCGCCGTCCGCCTGCCGCAGGTGCTGGACTGGCTGGCTGCCCACCCCGTCGATGCGCTGGTGCTGCAAGAGACCAAGCTCACCGATGACAAATTCCCGACCATGGAGATCGGCGAGGCCGGCTACCAAGTGCAGTGGTTCGGCCAGAAAACCTACAACGGCGTCGCGCTGATCAGCCGTGAACGCGCGGATGACGTCGTCAAGAACATCACCGGCTTTGCCGACGAGCAGGCCCGGGTCATCGCCGGCACCGTGGGCGGTGTGCGCGTCATCGGCGGCTACTTCCCGAACGGCCAGGCGCCCGACAGCGACAAGTTCACCTACAAGATGAACTGGCTGACCGGCCTGCGCGGCTGGTTGATCGAAGAAATGAAGCAGCACCCCGAGCTGGTGCTGATGGGCGACTTCAACATCGCGCCCGAGGACCGCGACGTCTACGACCCCGTCGCATGGGCTGGCCAGATCCACTGCACGCCGCAGGAGCGCGAGCACTTCCAGCAGCTCATAGCCCTGGGGCTGACCGACGCCTTCCGGCTTTTCGAGCAGCCTCCCAAGAGCTGGAGCTGGTGGGACTACCGCAACATGGCCTTCCGCAAGAACCAGGGCCTGCGCATCGACCACATTCTCGTCAGCGAGGCTTTGAAGCCCCGCGTGACGGCCTGCGAGATCGACAAGCTGCCGCGCAAGAACGAGCGGCCGAGCGACCATGCGCCGGTCATCGTCACCCTCGACGACTGACCTCGGATAGCGCGCCGGCGACGCGGGCTACCTCTTCGCGAGGACCCAGGCCACCAGCGCATTGGCGTGTCCGTGGCCCATCTCGTGCTCGGCCTTCAACAGGTTGACCAGCTCCATGTGCTTCAACGGCCCGGCCCGGGTGATGACCTGTTCCCAGTGCGCGATGGGCTGGCCGTATTTCTTCTCGATGGAGGGGAAATAGGAGGCGGGGCCCTTGACCTTGTTGTCTTGCGTTGCCATATCGATACCCTTCAAGTTTGACTGACGCCCGGCGATCGGCCGGCATCTGCTGCATGACGAATCGGAGCAGCGAGTTTCGACAAACCGCGAATCGCAAACCGGTCATTTCAAAGGCGAGTGACATGCACAACAGGCATCTGGCAGGCAAGGTGGCCCTGGTGGCCGGCGCCACGCGCGGCGCAGGCCGTGGCATCGCGGTGGCCCTGGGCGAGGCCGGTGCGACGGTCTATTGCACCGGGCGCAGCACGCAGGCGGCCCGCTCGGAGATGGATCGACCCGAAACCATCGAGGAGACGGCAGCTCTCGTCGATGCTGCGGGCGGCCGTGGCATCGCGGTAAAGGTCGATCATCTGGTGGCCGACGAAGTGCGCGATCTGGTCGCTCGCATCGAACGTGAACAGGGGGCACTGCACGTTCTGGTCAACGACATCTTCGGCGCGAGCAAGATCGAATGGGGCAAGACCGTCTGGGAGTCGGATCTCGAATTCGGCCTGCACAGCCTGCGCCTGGCCATCGACACTCATGCCATCACCAGCCACTTCGCGATCCCGCTGCTGCTGAAGGCGCCGGGCGGCCTGGCGGTGGAGATCAATGACGGCACCGAGGAATACAACGGCACGCGCTACCGCAATTCCTTCTTCTACGACCTTGCCAAGGCGGCCGTGCTGCGCATGGGCTTTGCACTGGGCCATGAGCTGAAGTCGCACGGTGCCACGGGTTTGTCGCTGACGCCGGGCTGGCTGCGCTCCGAGGCCATGCTGGAGGCCTTTGGCGTGCGCGAGGACAACTGGCGCGACGCCATCGACCGCGTGCCGGGCTTCGCGATTGCCGAAAGCCCGGCCTTCGTCGGGCGGGCCGTCGTGGCGCTCGCGACCGACCCCGACGTCGCGCGCTGGAACGGCCAGTCGCTGTCCAGCGGCCAGCTGGCCCGCATCTACGGCTTCACCGACCTGGACGGCAGCCAGCCTGACGCCTGGCGCCACATGCTCGACAGCGAGGCGGGCGACGTCGACGTGGCGGCCTATCGTTAGATCGCGTCCAGATTTGCCTGGAAGCGTTCGAAGAAGCGCCCGATGTGCACGCCGTCGCACAGTGCATGGTGCACATCGACGGCGACCGGCATCAGCAGCCGGCCGTTCGTCTCGGTGAAGCGGCCGAAGGCCACCTTGGGCCGGTCGTCGCCTTGACCGCGCGCGTGGGTGAACGCAGTGAACCCCAGCCAGGGCAGCGCGGTCATGTGGACCAGCGTTTCCTCGCGCACGTCGCCGGGCTCATCGGCGGCGAAAAGGTCGCCACTGGCACGGCGCACGCGCTCGATGCCGGGTTTGGCGCGGGCGGCAAAGCCGGCGAGCGAAGGTTCGCGTGGCAGCGTCAGGAAGCCAAAACTTCCGTCGTCGCGCAGCACCGTCGTGCTGGCATGGATGACGCCGAACTCGCGCACGCCCCGGCCGCCGTCGGTCAGGGTCTGGCGCATCGCATCGATGCCATTGGCGGCCTCCAGCGCAGCGTGGTGGTAGGCCAGCCAGGGCGTGGCGCCGTGAGCAGCGGCGCGCTCGCGCAGGCCGGTCACGTCGACCGGCGCGGTGATGCTGAAGGCCGGCTGGGCCATGGTGCGGAAGTGCGCCAGCGCGGCGCGGCGCGGCCAGGCGTCGAGAGGGATGTCGCGGTCTTGCATACGGACCGCATGCTCGCACGAAGGCACATGCGTGAACGTGGACAAAAAAGGAGCCCGGTCTGCCGAAGCAGGCGGGCTCGAAGGAGTTGAAGGGTGGTTGCGCGTCAGCCGCTCAGCTCGCCGCCTTGCATCGGCCGCACGCCGAAGTCATAGAGGGCCCGCTGGAGTTCCTCGGCGCGATCTTCGCCAAGGTCGGCAAAGAGGCGGCTGTTGGGCGTGCTGCGGATCTGGCCGATCTGGTTGTAGCCCAGCGTCTTGGCGCATGCCAGGGTGCGCGACGTCAGTGGCAGGCAATCGAGCGGCGCCTGATCGGCGAGGCTCAAAAGCCGGGCATAGGTTTCGGGGGAAATGGACACGGTGCCTGTGCTGCGGCAAGGGTGGGGGGCCGGGGCCGTATGCAGCGGCATCAGGAATGCGAGAGATGCGGAGCTCGTTGGCTGGAGCTGGTCATCTGCGCAATCTATCGCCGCATGCATTGGGCAAGAACCCGTCGATCAGGTCAGCCTCCAAGCTTGGGCAGACCGAGAAGTTCGCAGATCAGGTCGATGACTTTCATGGGGGGGCTCCTGCAGGGTGGGGGCTAGATGTCGCCTGCCCGCACTTTCCCTGTTTTAACCCCCCTAGAAACCTAGCAAGTCTGCTAGGTTGAAACCGCATTACAGAATGCCGGCCGCCACGCACTTGAGCACGGCCTGGTGCTTGGACGTCACGCCCAGCTTGCGCATCACATTGCCAAGATGGAAGTTCACCGTCTTCTCGCTCATGCCCAGGATGACGCTGACCTCCCAGGCCGTCTTGCCCTGGGCCGTCCAGCTCAGCACGTCCAGCTCGCGCCGGGTCAGCTTGGGCAGATCACCCTTGTTGAGCTTCGCGCCCAGCAGCCGGTCCGCCGCCGTCAGCGCATGCGCAGCCAGCAGCTGCAGGCCCGCAACCATCTGCATCAGCTGCATGCCCGGCTCGGGCAGCGCCTCGTCGCGATCCACGCCGAGCAGGAAGTGCTTGTCACCCGGCAGGTGCAGCTTGACGGCGATTCCCGTCTTGTAGCCGTAGGGTGCCTGCGCTTCCCAGATGTCCCCGGCGTCCGCCGCTACATACGTTTTCTGATCGTAGACGACCGGCACGGCATGGCTCATGAGCTTGGCCATGACGGGATCCCGACGGGCCTCGCCCAGGTCCTTCGCCACCGCGAGATACCCCTCGGGCGTGTTCCCCAGCGACGTGATCTGCACATCGGCGTCCTGCAGGCGCCCACGCATCAGCACGCCGGAGATGATCGGGAAGCCCAGCGCATCCGCCGTCGCGACAAGACGGCGCTCGAAGCTTTCGAAGTCGTCACTCAGGCCGACGTCGATCAGCTGCTGGTAGTTCATTTCGGGCTTACCCATACCTGCCAAGTCTGCCAGCTTGTTCCCCACTGGCCCTGACCAGAGACTGCCCTCCCGTTCGAATCACACGACACAGAGGAGCCGTCCATGCCAACCCTGATCCAGTTGCCCGAAGGCAGCGTCTGCTGGCCGGTGGCCGCGCTGTCCAGCGCCGCCCAGGATGTCCGCCACGCCCGGACCCAGGTGCACCGCGTGCGCCGCGACGAGCACCGCGTCAGCGGCTCGACGCGTTGGGAGCGCTGCTATGCCGACGCCTGCGCCTGGGTGGAATGGGACTGGGTCGAGATCAACGAGGGCACCGTCGCGCAGGCCGATCCGCTCAATGTGCGCTCCAACGTGCTGCTGCTGGACGCCCGCGGCCGCCCGCTGCTGTCGTCGCGTCGACGCGCGACGTTGGCGACGCTGGTGTATCTGCTGCCCTGGCAGGGTCCGGTGCTGGACAAGCTGAGGATGGACGAACCTTCGCGCCGCAAGGCCGTTGCGGAGCAGCGCCTGGCCGCTTGAACACTGGTGACAGCGCGGGGCACCGGCTTTGCGCAGAATCGAGGGCTTCATCGCTTGAAGCCGCCGCCATGAGTTCTCCCTCTCCCGAAGCCGTCCTTTCCCAATGGCAAGCTGACGAGGCCGCGCTGCGCACGCGGCAGCAGGGTGAAACCGGCCTGGCTTCGCGGGCCATGCTGGCTGGCAAGACCGGCCTGCAACAGATGCAGGCCATGCTGGATGGCCTGGCACCCCGGCCACCGATCAGCGAGACGCTGGACTTCCTGCTGATCTCGGTGGAGGACGGAATCGCCGTCTTCCAGGGGCGACCACAGTTCAAGCACTACAACCCGCTCGGCAGCGTGCACGGCGGCTGGTTCGCGACGCTGCTCGATTCCGCCCTGGGCTGCGCGGTGCACACGACCTTGCCGGTGGGCCGCGGCTACACGACGCTGGAGTTCAAGATCAACCTCGTGCGCGCGCTGAGCGACAAGGTGCCCTTCGTACGCGCCATCGGCAAGGTGGTGCACCGCGGCCGCCAGGTGACGACGTCGGAGGCGACGCTGGTCGGCCACGACGGCAAGCTCTACGCCCACGCCAGCACCACCTGCCTGTTGTTCGACCTGCCGAGCTAGACGCGCTCGAGCTTGTGGTGCGGCAGCGGCGGCAGCCGTACCGTGATCGCATCGCCCGGCTTCACGGCACCGCCGGCCAGCACGATGCTCATGATGCCAGCCTTGCGCACGACCTCGCCGTCGGCATCGCGGTCGACGACGGCCTTCAAGAGGCCAGCCTCGAAGTTCTCGATCTGCAGGCAGGGGTTGCGCAGGCCGGTCACCCGCAGCACGACCTCGGTGCCGATGCGCAGCTCGGTGCCGCGCGGCAGCGCGAGCAGGTCGATGCCGCGGGTCGTGAGGTTCTCGCCCATCTGGCCGGGCTGAACGCCGAACCCGCGGGCGGCGAGTTCGTCGAAGAGCTCGCCCTGGATCAGATGGACCTGGCGCAGATTGGGCTGGGTCGGGTCCACGGCCACGCGCGAGCGGTGCTTGACCGTCACGCCGCAATGGGCGTCGCCTTCGACGCCCTGCCCTGCGATGAGGCGCAGCTCGCCTCTCGCGAACTTGGAGAAGCTGTGCGTTGCGCTGGACCAGACGGCCGCAACGGTCGCAACGACCGCCAGCGTCATGCGCGCAGTGCCGCGGCCTCGGAGGCCAACTTGGTGATGCGCGCCCAGTCCTTGGCGTCGACCGCGTCCTGCGGCGTCAGCCAGGAACCGCCGCAGACCTTGACGTTGGGCAGCTTCAGGAACTGCGGCGCCGTCTCCAGCGAGATGCCTCCGGTCGGGCAGAAAGCCACGTCCGGGAAGGGGCCGGCCAGCGACTTCAGCAGGTTGACGCCGCCGACGGCAACGGCCGGGAAAAGCTTCAGGAAGCCAAAGCCGGCGGCATTGGCCTGCATGACCTCGGAGGCCGTCGACACGCCGGGCAGCAGCGGCAGGCCCTGGGCCTGGCAGGCGGCGGCCAGTGCGTCGGTGTAGCCGGGGCTGACGCCGAACTGGCAGCCGGCATTCTTGGCGTTCGTCACGTCGGCCGGGCTGCGCAGCGTGCCGGCGCCGACGATGGCGCCCGGCACCCTGGCCATGGCTTCCATGGCCTGCAGGGCGACGGGGGTGCGCAGCGTCACTTCGAGCACGCGCACGCCGCCAGCAACCAGCGCTTCGGCCAGCGGCACGGCGTCTTCCAGGCGCTGGATGACGATGACGGGGATGACGGGGCCGTGGCTGGCCAGGCTCAGGGTGTCGATCATTTCAATTCTCCATAAGACCGGGGTATTCGGGCCGAGCGCTGGGCCGCTCCCGAGCCGGCCCGCTTGGCGAAGCTTGCGGCTCAATGCCGGAAGCTTTGGCGTCCCCTCGGGGGACCGGCCAGGCTGGCGCGCGTTCAGCGCCGCCAGACTGGACGAGGGGCTGTCTCACTTCACAACCAGGTGCAGGCGCCTTCTTCGGCGCTCAGGACATTGCGGCGCAGGCCGGCAAAGAGTTCGCGGCCTAGGCCGTGGGCATTGACGTCGGCTTCGTCCGGATCGAGCGTCGCCACCTCGCGGGCCGCCCAATCGGCCTCGTCGACCAGGGCGGCCAGCGTGCCGGTCTGCGCGCAAACGCGCACGACGTCGCCATCACGCAGCTTGGCCAGCGGCCCACCGGCCAGGGCCTCGGGGCTGACGTGGATGGCCGCGGGCACCTTGCCCGAGGCACCGCTCATGCGGCCGTCGGTGACCAGCGCCACCTTGAATCCCTTGCCCTGCAGCACGGCCAGCGGCGGCGTCAGCTTGTGCAGCTCGGGCATGCCATTGGCGTGCGGGCCCTGGAAGCGCACGACGACGATGACGTCGCGCTCCAGCTCGCCGTTCTTGAACGCGTTCAGCATGGCTTCCTGCGTCGTGAAGATGCGGCAAGGCGCCTCCACGGTGTGGCGATCTTCGGGCACGGCCGAGACCTTGATGACGGCGCGGCCGAGGTTGCCGGCCAGCAGCTTGAGGCCACCGGTGGCGCTGAAAGGCGCGGCGGCCGTGCGCACGACACCGTCGTCGCCACTGACGGCCGGCAGCGGCTCGCGCACCACCTCGCCGCTCTGGCCCACCGCCCGCGGCACGAAGGCATAGGGGCGCAGGCTGTCGCCGGCGACTGAGATGACGTCCTCGTGCATCAGGCCGGCGTCCATCAGCTCACGGATGACGAAGCCCGGGCCGCCGGCGGCCTGGAACTGGTTCACGTCGGCGCTGCCATTGGGGTAGACGCGCGACAGCAAGGGCACGACGGCGGACAGGTCGGAGAAGTCCGTCCAGTCGATCAGGATGCCGGCCGAACGGGCGACGGCGACCCAGTGGATCAGGTGGTTGGTCGAGCCGCCGGTGGCGAGCAGCGCCGCCATCGCGTTGACGATGCAGCGCTCGTCGACGAGGTGGCCTATAGGCTTGGCGGCCCGGCCCGCCACGCGGCCACTGATGTTGATCGCCGTGGCGACCGCCTCGCGCGTCAGCGCCGTGCGCAGGTCGTCGTGCGGATGCACGAAGGCGCTGCCCGGCGTGTGCAGGCCCATCGCCTCCAGCAGCATCTGGTTGCTGTTGGCGGTGCCGTAGAAGGTGCAGGTGCCGGCGCCGTGATAGGCCGCCTGCTCGCTCTTCAGCAACTCGTCGCGGCCGACCTTGCCCTGGGCGTAGAGCTCGCGCACCTTGGCCTTGTCGCTGTTGGAGATGCCCGAGCTCATCGGCCCGGCGGGCACGAAGACGCAGGGCAGATGGCCGAAGTGCAGTGCGCCGATCAACAGGCCCGGCACGATCTTGTCGCAGATGCCCAGCAGCAGGGCCGCATCGAAGACGTCATGCGTCAGCGCTATTGCCGTGCCCATCGCGATGGTGTCGCGCGAGAACAGGCTCAGCTCCATGCCGGGCAGGCCTTGCGTCACGCCATCGCACATCGCCGGCACGCCGCCCGCGACCTGCACCGTGGCGCCCAGGCGATGGGCCTCGGCTCGGATCTGCTCCGGGTAGCCCTCGTAGGGCTGGTGGGCCGACAGCATGTCGTTGTAGGCCGTGACGACCCCGAGGTGGGGGGCTTTCTCGGCGACGATGCGCAGCTTGTCGTTGGACGGCATAGCCGCCACGGCGTGGGCGACGTTGGCGCAGCCCATGCGCTCGAAACCGCGCTGGCGGCCGCCGAGCTTGGCGATGCGGGCGAGATAGTCGCCACGCAGCTTGGCGCTGCGTTCGCGGATGCGGTCTGTAACTTGAATGAGTGTGTCGTGCATGCGGGTCTCCTGCGGCTCTCGTAACCGGCCCTTGGGAATTTAGGTAACCATATTACTTGCCTCCAGCGCTGCGCGGGTTACGGGCTGGGTACCTGAGAAACGTCGTGCAACTCTCTGGCATGACAAGATGGGGGCGATGGCGTCACAGGCAATCCATATTCCCCATGGCCCGGCGCGCAGCGCCCATCTGTTGCAGCGCACGACCGCCGAATGGCGGGCTAGCGGCGAAGACCTGCTGCTGTTTGCCTATGGCTCGTTGATCTGGCGGCCCGAGTTCGAGTATGCCGACGCGCTGCCGGCGCGGGTGTTGGGCTTTCACCGCGTGCTGCGCATGCGTTCGCGCGTGAACCGCGGCTCGCCCCAGGAGCCGGGCCTGGTGCTGGCGCTGATCTCGGGTGGCAGTTGCCGCGGGCTGGTCTACCGCATCCCGCGCACCGTCGGTGAAGAGGTGTTGCCGCGTTTGTGGGAACGCGAGATGCCCAACGGCGTCTACGAGCCGCGCTGGCTGAACTGCGACACCGGCGCGGGCCGGCTGCGCGCCCTGGCGTTCACGCTGTCGCGCCAGAGCCCGAACTGGACCGGGCCTTTGCATGAGCCGGAGCTGCTGCACATCTTTCAACACGCCAGCGGCCGCTACGGCACGACGCTGGACTATCTGCTGCGCACCGTTCAGGGTTTGCGCGAACATGGGATCCGCGACGCGGAACTGGAGCGCCAGGCCCACCTGGCGGCGCAGCACGGGCTGTGCGCCCCGCTTTGATCAGCCCCTGAGCCGCGCGAGATCTTCCTCGGTGTCGACGTCGACATGCACGCCGGGGTCGTCGACGGGAATGGGTTGCGCCGCGTAGCGAGCCACGATGCGCCGCGCGCCCTCATCGCCCTGCAGGGCCACCAGCTCCGAGTAGAGCTCAGTGCCAAAGCCGACCGGATGGCCCTGGATGCCGCGGTACTGGGCATAGCAGACGGGGTAGCGCTCCAGCCCCTCGGCCACGGCCATGATGGTGGTCGGCTGCACAAGCGGCATGTCGGCCGGCAGGATGAGCCAGCCGTCGGCATCACCCGTGGCGCTGACGCCGGCGACGATGGAATGCCCCATGCCGATGGGCTGAGGCCGGCCGTGGGTATCGCGCTCAGGCAGCGTCACGACGTCGCGCGCCGCGATGAGCTTGTGCACGGCCGGCGCCAGGGCTGCCGTCGTCACAACGACAACCGGAAGCTGCGTCGCGATGGCATGGCGCAAGGTGCGCGCCAGCAAGGTATCTCCACCGGGCGTTCCCGCCAGGTGCTGTTCCAGCTTGTGGCCCGAGCCGCGGAAGCGCGAGCCGCGACCCGCGGCCAGCACAACGACGACGGGGCGTCGCTTTGTCATTTGCTATTCGTCCTTCAAAACCCACTTACCTAGCGCCGGTCTGAGCCGTTTGCTGCAGTGCCACAAGCATGCCGAGTGAGGCTTCGCTTGAAACTGGGGCGTTCACTTAAGGGAAGGTCTGCATACGTAGGGAGGTCGTCAGGCCTGGCGTTGGGCCCGCGCCGGGGCGAGTTGCGGGGTGAGGCAAGGCGCCTGCGAGGCGTGTGGCGGGCCTACACAACGAGCGGGTAACGACGAATCACCCCGCAACTCGCCCCGGCCCTCCGGGTTGGAGCTGCAAAGGGCTCAGTCGTTGTTGCAAGTGCTCGCGACGCCACCGGCATCGCTGCGCCTTGCGCCTAGACTGAGCCCTTTGCAGCACCAACGCGGGCCTAACGCCAGGCCTGATGACCTCCCGCCATGAGCAAGTTGAGCGACTTCCGAAAGAGCTACGAACTAGGGGAGCTGGATGAGGTGCAAGCTGCGGATGGACCGCTGGCGCTCTTCAACCGCTGGATGGATGAGGCCATCGCCCACGATATGTCCGAGCCGACCGCGATGACGGTGGCCACGGTCGGTGCCAACCACCGGCCGTCGACCCGCGTCGTGCTGCTCAAGGGCTGCGATGCACGCGGCATGGTCTGGTTCACCAACTACGAAAGCCGTAAAGGTGAAGAGTTAGCAGGCAACCCTTACGCGGCCTTGCAATTCCACTGGGTGGAGATGGAACGCGTCGTGCGCATCGAGGGGCGCGTCGAGAAGACCTCGGCCCAGGAATCGGACGACTACTTCAAGAGCCGGCCGCTGGATTCGCGCCTTGGGGCCTGGGCTTCACCACAGAGTCGGGTCATCAGTTCACGTGCTGTGCTGGTGGCCAACGCCGCCAAGGCGGCCGTTCAGCAGGGCCTGAACCCGGACCGGCCGCCGCATTGGGGCGGCTACCGCCTCGTGCCGGACCGTTTTGAGTTCTGGCAGGGGCGCCGTTCCCGGCTGCACGACCGGCTGGTCTTCAGCCTGGATGCCGACCGCTGGGTGCGCGAACGGCTGGCGCCCTAATTGACGGCGTTGCCGTCCTCGACGCGGTAGTACAGGCCGTAAGGGTCGTCGTTGAGCACGGCCAGCACACCCTCAACGACGACGGGTTCCAGCGTGTAACGCACCGGCTTCTTGGTGCGCACCTCGACCAGTCCCTCGGGCCCGGCCGGTACGCAAAAGGAGCAGGTCGTGGGCACCGACGACAGCAGGAAGTGCTGCTGCTTGTCGCCCGCCTCCAGCGGCATCATGAAGCCCTGCACCTTGATGGTCTTGCGGTCCAGCGCCTGCACGGCCGCGGGGAAGGTCGGCACGATCTTCTTTTTCTCGGCCTTGGCGGTGACTTGGGACAGCAAATGCCAGGACACGATGTCGGCGCGCTCCTCCAGCGGCTTGAAGGGGCTGCGTGGGTCGTGATAGCCAGGCCCCTGCCCCATGCCCGGCGGCGTTTGGGCGAACGCAGCAGCAGCGGCAAGACAGACGGCGAGAAGGGGCTTGAACTTCATGATGGCGGGATTGTCGGGGTTCAGCGCGGAGCTTGCAGCAGGGTTGTGACATCCAGCCGATAGGCCCGCCATGCGGGCCAGGCAGCGGCCAGCAGCGCCAGGGCGCCGGCAAGCAGCGGCACCAGCCATTCGGCTTCGCTCATGCCGAGCTGGCCCAGGCGAAGCGACTGTCGCTCGGCGAGCAGACGCTCCAGCAGCGCAACAAGGCCGTGCCCAGCCACCAGCCCCAGCACGGCGGCGAGGCCGGCGAGCAGCAAGGCCTCCAGCGCGATCAGCGCGGCGACACGCGAGGCCGGCGCGCCCAGCATGCGCAGCATCGCAAGATCGCCCTGGCGTGCCCGCACCGCATGCAGCAACGCGACCCAGACCGACAGCCCCGCCGCCGCGAGCAGCACGATGCCAAAGCCCCGCAGCACTTCGGTGCCGGCACCCACCAGGCGCATCAGTCGGGCTGTTTCCAGCGCCGGCGCGGCGGATTGCAGGCCGTCCTGCGCATTGACCCAGCGCGGCAGCATGACGGCGGCCAGCGGGCTGCGGTAGCGCACGAGGGCGAGCGTGATCTCCTTCCTTTCGCTCTCCTCGTCGTGTGAGACGGCGTGGTCTTCGTGCACCTCCCACACCGATGCCAGATCGGTCAGCACGAGGCGGTCCAGCACGCTGCCGGATTCGGCCAGCACGCCGACGACCTCGAACTGATGTTCGCCATGCGCGCCGCCACCCTCGGCCAAGCCGTGGCTGCCGGCGAAACGGTCACCGGGCTTCAGCCCGCTCGTGCGCGCGACTTCGGCGCCGAGAACGGCCTGCATCGGTTTCGTCCAGAGCGCGCCCTGCCCCATTTGGCCGCCATAGAGATCGATGTACGCCGGCGTCGTGCCAGCGATGCGGTAGCCGCGGAAGGAGTCGCCCAGCGACAGCGGCACAGCCTGGGCGACGAGGGGCTGCTGCTTCAACAGCTCCAGCGTCGCCAACGGGATATTGCCGGTCGGCGCGTCGAGGTGGAAGACACCGGCCAGCATGATCTGCATGGGGCTGCCCTTGGCGCCGACGACGAGGTCTATGCTGGCGAGGTCGCGCTTCAGCCCCGCCTCGACCTGGGCACTGGCGCGCAGCACGAAGGTCACGGCGGCGAGGCCGAGCGTCAGCAGCAGCAGGTTCAGCGCTGTCGTCAACGGGCTGGACCACAGGTATCGCCACGCGAGGCGGATCACAAGACCACCTCGCTGACGTCATCCCGCTCTGCCAGCGCTTCGACGACACGCGCGTCATGGCTGGCGATGACCAGCGTGCAGCCCTCGCGCTCGGCCGCATCGAGCAGCAGGGCCAGCATGTGCAGGGTGTGCTCATCGTCCAGGTTGGCGCTGGGTTCATCGGCCAGCAGCAGGCGCGGACGGCGCATCAGTGCGCGCGCGAGCGCCACGCGCTGGGCCTGGCCAACGCTGAGCTGGTGCGGCCGGCGATTCGCCAGCTCAGCAATGTCCAGCGCCTCCATCAGCTCGGCCGCGCGCTCCGGGTCGGCGCCCTGCCCTGCGGCCAGCGCCGGCAACGCCAGGTTCTCGGCCACAGTCAGCGCCTCGCTCAAATGCAGGCGCTGGGGCACGACGCCCAACGTGGCTCCACGCCAGGCGTCCAGCGCGCGCGGGCTCAGCGTCTGCAGCTCGGTTTGCGCAACGTTCAGTTCGCCCTGTTGCACGCGCAGCAGGCCCGCCAACAGGGCCAGCAAGGTCGACTTGCCCGAGCCCGAGGCGCCACGCAGCAGCAGATGCCGGCCCGCGGCGAGCGCGAAGTCGGCATAAGCGAGCTCGGCGCCGCCGGCGTAGCGATGGCGCAGGCCGCCCCAGGCCAGCATCACTTGACCAGGCGCTTGAAGCTGGCCAGGAACTTGTCCACCTTGCCGGCAACGACAAAGGCGCAATAGCCCTGCTCGGGGTTGCGGGCGTAGTAGTGCTGGTGATAGGCCTCGGCCGAGTGGTAATTGGTCTCAGGTAACAGTTCGGTGACGGCGCGGCCGGCGTGATGGTCGTTGACCTCCTTCAGCACCTCGGCCGCGAGCTGGCGCTGCGCCTCGGTATGCCAGTAGATGCCCGAGCGGTATTGCGTGCCGACGTCGGCACCCTGGCGGTTCAGCGTCGTCGGGTCGTGGATGGTGAAGAACACCTCCAGCAGTTCGCGCAGCGAGACCTCGGCGGGATCGAAGTCGATGCGCACGACCTCGGCATAGCCGGTGTTGCCGCCGCAGACGGCCTCGTAGGTCGGCTTGGGTCCCTGGCCATTGCTATAGCCGTTCTCGACGCGGTGCACGCCGCGCACGCGCTCGTAGACGGCCTCCAGGCACCAGAAGCAGCCGCCGGCCAGGGTGATGCGTTCGAGATTCGTAGCAGACATGGAATGACCTTCAATGAGCGCCAAGGGAGAGCTCGACATGGGGGCGCCAGGTCTCATCGCAACCCTGGTCGCAGAGCTTGGGCGCGGCGAGAAAGACGCGCGCATTGGGCGCGCCGCGGGCCAGCAGCGCATCGCGCACCGCCGTGGCGCGGGCCACCGCCAGCTGGCGCAGTGTTTCGTCTTCGATGGCGTAGCTGCCCAGCAGCAGGCCGCGCATCTGCTCGGGCGGCAGATCCTTGGCCAGGCCGAGCAGGTTCTTGGGCTTGTTGGGCAGCTTGCTGGCCTGGTAGAGGCGCTTGAGCGCGGCATCGGGTGTTGCGTTTTCGGCTTTGAGTGCACTGGCCAGGCGCTGTTCACGCAAGGCCTGGCCTTCGGCGGCGATGCCGGCCCAGCCCGTCAGCGTCAGCTGCACGCCGGGCTTGTCGACCAGCAGCTTGGCTACGCGGTCGAGCTTGGTCGAGTCGGCCAGTTCGACGCCACCCGGCACGAAGGCGATCTGGGCCTCCTCGGGTGCGTCGCTGCCGCTGAACAGGGCGAAGGGCGAGGTCAGCGCCTTGCCGATGAGATTGAGCACGAGCTTCCAGACCAGGCCGCCGACGCTGAACTCCGGATCGTTCAGGGAGCCGCTGACGGGCAGGTTGACGTCGATGACGCCGTTGCCGTCCTTCAGCAGCGCCACGGCGAAGCGCACCGGCAGCGAGGTCGCGTCAGGGCTCTCCACGCGCTCGCCAAAGGTCAGCTGGTTCAGGATGATCTGGTTGCTGGCCACCAGCTGGCCGCCGGGCTCGACCTTGTAGCGCAGCTTGGTCGACAGCTTGCCGCGCTCGATGGCGTAGCCGGCGTATTTGGCGGCGTAGGGCGACAACGGCGCCAGCTCGATGTCGGTCGCGTTGGCGGCAATGTCCATGGCCAGTGGTGCGCCCGGTTTGAGCTGACCGTCGATCTCCAGCAGGCCGGTGCCGGCGACCTTGCCCTTCAGCGTCAGCGGCGCCATCGCGCTGCTGGTGGACGAGAAGGCGCCCAGCGAGCCTTGCAGCTCGGTCAGGCGGGCGCTGTAGTTGGGGCGCACGAAGCGGTCGTTGAAATCGACGACGCCGCGGTTGACGCGGATGCGTTCGGCGGCGAATTCCGGCTGCGCTGCCGATGCGGCTGGCGCGGGCGCTGCAGCCGCTTCCGCCGGGCCGATGTCGCGCAGATTGAAGCGACCCTGGTCGTTGACGATCAGGCGGGCATAGGCGTCTTCGAGCAGCGCGTCCTTCACGGCCAGGCGTGGCGGCGCGCCCGGCGCCAGGGCGAGCTTGAGGCCGTCGAGCTGCAGTGCCTGCCAGCTCAGCAGGTCTTCGCCGACGACGCGCAGGCCCTCGACGACGCGGGTCTGCAGCAGCGCCAGCGGCCCGACGCGCACGTCGCCGCCCACGTTGGCCGTCCAGGCGCCGCCGGCCTGCTGGGCGGTGACTTCGGCCTTCAGCCCCAGCTCAGCGCGCTGCAGATGCAGTCCCCAGGCCGGGTCGAGGTAGGCGTTGAGCAGATGCAGCGGCAGGGCCTTGGCCTGAAGGCTGCCGCTGGCCGAGAGCGGCGCAATACCGACGCGGCCGCTCCACTGCAGGCTGCCGGCGCTGGCGGCGATGGGCTGATCATTCGCGCCGAGGGCCGCGAGTTGGGTGGTGATCTGCACCTGCACGGGCGTTGTGGCGGGCCAGCTCAGAGCGCCGAGCTGCAGGCGCAGCGGCTCGGCGGTCAGTGCCACGGGCGTGACGCCTGCGGGCACGGCGGCGTCCTGCCAGCGCAGTGCGCCGCGCTCGACCGTCAGGCCAGCAAGCTGCACCTTCCAGGCCGGGCCGGCAGCGGACGCGGCGCTGTCAGGCGGCAGCAGGCCGGCGATGTTCAAGCGGCCACCCTGCTCGCGGGCGAGCAGAGCGCGCGGCGCGTCCAGCGCCAGCGTGCCGAGGGTGATGGCGTGCGTGGCAGGTTCGACGCTGGCCTTGTCGAGCTGGGCCGAGGCCAGCGTCACCAGCCGCGGCGCGCCGGGCAGGCCAAGGCGAGCGTCGCTGATGCGCAGCTCGGCCAGGGTCAGCTGGGCACGGTCGGCGGCGCCTTCGGCCAGCGGGTTCGTGACGGTGAGGCCAGCCTTGGTGGAGAGGCCGGCGGCCAGCCGTACGCCGCTGGGCAACGGCAGCCAGGCGGCCAGGCGCTCGACGGCGAGGCCATCCAGCTCAGCATCAGCCTGCAGCAGCTCGGGCGACAGCTTGGCCTGGGCCGTCAGCGTGGCCCGGTCCAGGCGCAGGCTGGCGTCGAGCTGGGCAGGCGACTTCAACGGCCAGGCGGCTGCGCCGAGCTTGATCTGGATGGCCTCTAGCGCCAGGCCCTTGTTGAGAGTGAAACGACCCTCCTTGACTTCCAACCCGGCAAGGCTGAACTGCCAGGGGGCCGCAGTTGGCGAGGACACGCCGCCAGACCCTGACCCTGCCGGCAGCGGGCGCAGCCAGGCATCGGGCGACTCCAGCAGGATGGCGCCGAAGCCCAGCTGTCGACGCAGCGGTTGCACATCGGCGAGCGGCAGGCTCAGCCGCTTGAAGCCGAGCAGGGCCTGGCCGTCGGGCTGGGTCAGGGCCAGCTCGTGCAGCTGGATGAGGCCACTGAGCTTGACACCCGGCGTCTGCTTGGGGCGCTCGGCAAAGTCCACCGCCACGTCGACATCGAGCCTGCCGCCGGCCAGTCGGACGGGCGCGCTGGCAGGCACATAGGCGGCCAGCGGTGCGAGATCCAGCCCGGCAAATTTGAAGGACAAACGAGCACTGACGTCGTCGTCAAAGGGCAGCGCCTCGGCGCGGCTGTCGAAGGCGACGCCGTCGAGCTTGCCGTTCAGCTGGGGCTGCACCTTGACCTTGACGTCGGCCGGCAGCGTCGACATGAAAGGCAGGGCCAGGTGCAGGCCGGCCAGCTCGTGCTTGCGCTGCACCGGGCGGTCGTCGAAGAGGATGCGACCGTCGGCCAGCTCGATGTTGTAGACGGCGAACTCGGCGTCCGGCTCCTCGGGCGCCCCGGGCTTGGCGGCAAAGCGCTGGATCAGGTCGTCGATGTCATAGCGGCCCTCGGCCACGCGGGCGAGGCGCAGTTCGGGCTTGGTCAAGGCCACGGATTCGATGACGGCACGGCCGCGCAGCAGAGAGCGCAGCGACAGGGCAGCGTCCAATTTCTGCAGCTTGAACAGCGGTGGCTGCCCGGCGTCGGCGCCGGCAATACTCAGCCCTTCGATGACCAGGGCCAGACGCCAGGGCTGGAAACTGGCCTCCTCGACGGTCACCGGCCGGCCCAGGGCCTCGCTCGCCAGTGCAGCGCCACGGCCGGTAACCCAGCCGGGTAGCGCCAATGTCACGACCAGCAGCAGCAAGGTGACCAGGGCCGACAGCGCGGCGATGGTCCAGAGGGCGAGGCGGGCGGGGGAACGGGAGGTCACTGTCACGGCAAAAGCATTATTGATGTCGGCGAAGATGCCACAGGTGATCTCCCTCGACTATTCAGGCTTCAAGACGTTGCTGCTTGCCGCCGCCCTGCCCCCAGCGCCCCTGTTGCTGCTCGCGGCCTGGGGCGGTTGGCGACTCCAACGAGGCCGGCGCCTGGGCGGGGTGTTGCTGGGCCTGGCGCTGATCGGCGTCTGGCTGTCGGCCACCGAGGCGGTGGGCGAACTGCTGAGCCGGGCCGTGGGGCTGCCCACGGCTCTTGAGCCAGCCCGGATTGACGCGTTGCGCGCTCGCTCAGACGGCGCGGTGCTCGTGCTGGGCGGCGGCGTGAAGCGCCATGCGCCTGAGTTCGCCGCTGGTGCTCCGGCCCGCATCACCGCCGAACGCCTGGCCTATGGCGTCTGGGTTGCCCGGCGCAGCGGCTGGCCGCTGGCCTTTTCCGGCGGTATCGGCTGGACAGCGACTGAACTGCGCGAACCCGAGGCCGACATCATTGCCCGCGTGGCGGCTCAGGACTATGGCCTCCCACTGCGCTGGGCCGAAGCCAGTTCACGGGACACGCGGGAGAACGCCGCCCACACGCTGCCGCTGCTGGCGAAGGCGGGCGTGAAACAGGTCGTGCTGGTCACGCATGAGGCGCACATGCGCCGCGCGCTGCGCGCCTTCGAGGCCGAGGCCGCACCGTTGGGTCTGACGATGCTGGCGGCCCCCATGGGTCTGCGCGATGACGCGTTGAGCAGCTTTGACGACTGGTGCCCCTCCGTCGAGGGCTTTGCACGTGTGCGCTATGTGGTCTACGAGACCTTGGCGTGGTGGGCGGGCCGATGAGGCGCCACAAATAGAAACCCCGCCGGGCTTTAAGGCCGGGCGGGGTGGGTGGCTATGCCACCTTGGGGCTCCACGGCGATTTGCCGAAGGGCTCCTGGCGCGCAAGGGATTGCGCCAGAGGTTGTGCCTCAAAAGGCATCTCAACAGTAGGCGAGCACGCTCAGGGCTTCAAGAAGAGTTGCCCGAATAGCGCCTCGGCCCGCGCCGTGATCTCGGGCGGCAGGCTGATACCGCGACCCCATTCGCGGCTGGTCTCGCCGGGCCACTTGTTGGTCGCGTCCAGCCCCATCTTGCCGCCCAGGCCGCTGACCGGTGAGGCGAAGTCAAGGTAGTCGATGGGCGTGTTGTCCACCAGGGTGGTGTCGCGCACCGGGTCCATGCGCGTCGTGATGGCCCAGATCACTTCCTGCCAGTTGCGCGTGTCGATGTCGTCGTCGACCACGACGATGAACTTGGTGTACATGAATTGGCGCAGGAAGCTCCAGATGCCGAACATCAACCGCTTGGCGTGGCCGGGGTAGGCCTTCTTGATGGATACCACGGCCATGCGATAGCTGCAGCCTTCAGGCGGCAGATAGAAGTCAACGATCTCGGGAAACTGCTTTTGCAGGATGGGCACGAAGACCTCGTTGAGCGCAACGCCAAGGATGGCGGGCTCGTCCGGCGGCTTGCCGGTGTAGGTCGAGTGGTAGATCGGGTTCTTGCGCTGGGTCAGGCGAGAGATCTCGAAGACGGGGAACCAGTCCTGCTCGTTGTAATAGCCGGTGTGGTCGCCGAATGGGCCTTCCAGCGCGTGCAGATAGCCGCCCTTTTCCTTCAGCGGCACGCCGCGCTCGCTGACGCCGGTGTAGCCGGGTGCGGCAGGCGGGATGTGGCCTTCCAGCACGATCTCGGCCGAGGCCGGTGCCTGAAGCGGTTGGTTCTTGCCCACGCCGGTATTGACCAGTTCAGTACGCGAGCCGCGCAGCAGGCCGGCGAACTGATATTCGGACAGGCTGTCTGGCACCGGCGTGACGGCGCCCAGGATGGTGGCCGGATCGGCACCGAGGGCCACGGCGATCGGAAACGGCTCGCCCGGATGGGCCAGCGCGTGGTCGCGGAAATCCAGCGCACCACCGCGGTGCGCCAGCCAGCGCATGATGACCTGGCGGGGGGAAATAAGCTGTTGGCGGTAGATGCCCAGGTTCTGGCGGGTGCGGGTCGGCCCCCGGGTGATGACCAGACCCCACGTGATCAGGGGGGCTGCGTCGTCCGGCCAGCAAGTCTGTATGGGCAGGCGGCCGAGGTCGATGTCGCTGCCCTCCATGACCTCTTCCTGGCAGGCCGCGCGGCGCTGCACGGCGGGCTTCATGTCCCACAGGGCCTTGGCCATCTGCAACAGTTTGCCGGCGTCTTTCAGGCCCTTAGGTGGGTCGGGCTCCTTGAGGCTGGCGAGCACCCGGCCGACATCCCGCAAATCGGCCAGAGACTCAGCGCCCATGCCGAGTGCGACGCGACGCGTTGTCCCGAAAAGATTGGTCAAGGCGGGGGTGGAAAACCCGGCCGGCGCCTCGAACAGCAGGGCCGGTCCGCCGGCCCGCAGCACGCGGTCGCTGAGGGCAGTCATCTCCAGCACCGGCGAGACTTTTTCACGCACGCGCTTGAGCTCTCCGAGGCCTTCGAGGCCGGCGATGAAGTCCCTCAGATCGCTGTATTTCATAACCAAAAGTAGTTTTGAAGAGGCAAAACAACCTTGACTGGTTATCTACGCCTCGTAAAATTCGTCGCTTCGGGTTTTTACTGAAGCCCAACCGGCCAGGTCCTCCGGGCACAGAGATGCCACAGACCAGAGCAATCGGCCGGGAAATTATCACCGTCGCCCCACCCAGACCGCTTCGCATCGAGGCAGCCTGAGGCGGGTTGCGGCACAAGGAGTCGAATGACGACACGTCAAGACCTGTTCAGCCTGGCTCGCCACACGCGGGATTCGGCGTCGCTGTTCGTCAAGGACATCGGCAACGGCCTGCTCGTGGTCAGCCACAACACACTGGCCCTGCTGGGGCTGGCCGTGGTGTCGGTGCTGCTGGTGTTCACGAGCCAGGCCGGCCTGCGTGAGAAAGTGGAATCCGCCACCCTCGGCTGGCTGAATGCGCGCCATGAAGCGCGTGCCGAGGCCGAGGGCAACACCCTGATGGCGTCGGCCGAGCCCGATGCCATTGCCCGCGCCACCGCCACCGACCCCCGCGAGCTGAGCCGCCAGCAGGCCGCCGTCGCCCATTGGCTGGCGCGCCGGTACAGCGTGGCGCCGGAACCCATCAGCCGCCTCGTGCAGGAAGCCTGGGCCGTGGGCCAGCGCGCCAAGGTCGAGCCAACGTTGATCCTGGCCATCATGGCCATCGAGTCGCGCTTCAACCCTTTTGCGCAGAGTGCCGTTGGCGCCCAGGGCCTGATGCAGGTCATGACCCGCGTGCACGACGACAAGTACGAAGCCTTCGGCGGCACGTTGGCGGCCTTCGATCCGGTCACCAATCTGCGCGTGGGCGTGCAGGTTTTGAAGGAATGCATCCAGCGCGCCGGCGGCCTGGAAGAGGGCCTGCGCTATTACGTCGGCGCGGCCAATCTGGCCGAGGACACAGGCTATGCGGGCCGCGTGCTGGCCGAGCACGACCTGCTGAAGGCGGTCGCGGCCGGCCGCACGGTGCCGACCATGACGACCGTCCGGCCGCTGGTGCGCGAAGCGGCGTCTGCCCCCTCGACCGGCGACTCCGCCCAGGTGGCCCTGCTGCGCTGAGGCGCGGCTGACATACACTGAGCATTCACGCGACTGGCGATCAGGGTCACTAGCTGACCTGAGGTGGGCCACCACCGGGGAGCGTGAGGCGGCTGTCCTCTGTCGACATGACAACCGCTATCAGCCGTTCGCCTGGGCAGCCTTGGGACATCACGCCTGCCGTGACCGCCGGGGATTCACCGCCTGACCTTCGGAAACACCAGCATGTTTGACCGCAACACCTCCACCCTCGCCTTGGTCGACCCCGAACTCTGGACCGCCGTCCAGAACGAGAACCGCCGCCAGGAAGACCACATCGAGCTGATCGCCAGCGAGAACTACACCTCGCCGGCCGTCATGCAGGCCCAGGGCAGCCAGCTGACCAACAAGTATGCCGAGGGCTACCCCGGCAAGCGCTACTACGGTGGCTGCGAGTACGTCGACGTCGTCGAGCAACTCGCCATCGATCGCCTGAAGCAGCTCTTCGGCGCCGAATTCGCCAACGTGCAGCCCAACTCCGGCTCGCAGGCCAACCAAGGCGCCTTCTTCGCGCTGCTGCAGCCGGGCGACACCATCATGGGCATGAGCCTGGCCGAAGGCGGCCACCTGACCCACGGCATGGCGCTGAACATGAGCGGCAAGTGGTTCAACGTCATCAGCTACGGCCTGGACGCCAATGAAGCGATCGACTACGACGCCATGGAAGCCCTGGCCCGCGAGAAGAAGCCCAAGCTGATCATCGCTGGCGCCTCGGCCTACTCGCTGCGCATCGACTTCGAGCGCTTCGGCAAGATCGCCAAGGAGATCGGCGCCTACTTCATGGTCGACATGGCGCACTACGCCGGCCTGATCGCCGCGGGCGTCTATCCCAACCCTCTGCCCCACGCCGACGTCGTCACGTCCACCACGCACAAGAGCCTGCGCGGCCCGCGCGGCGGCATCATCCTGACGAACGACGAGGCGATCGCCAAGAAGATCAACTCGGCCATCTTCCCCGGCATCCAGGGCGGCCCGCTGATGCACGTCATCGCCGGCAAGGCCGTGGCCTTCAAGGAAGCCCTGACGCCCGAGTTCAAGGTCTACCAGGAGCAGGTCGTCAAGAACGCCAAGGTGCTGGCCGACACGCTGATCGAGCGCGGCCTGCGCATCGTCTCCGGCGGCACGGAGAGCCACGTCATGCTGGTGGACCTGCGTCCCAAGAACCTGACGGGCAAGGAAGCCGAGGCCATCCTGGGCGCCGCCCACATGACCTGCAACAAGAACGGCATCCCCAACGACCCGCAAAAGCCCATGGTCACCAGCGGCATTCGCCTGGGCACGCCGGCCATGACGACGCGCGGCTTCAAGGAGGAGCAGGTGCGCCAGACGGCCCACCTGATCGCCGATGTGCTGGACAAGCCGCATGACGAGGCCAACCTGGCCGCCGTGCGCGAGAAGGTTGCGGCGCTGACGGCCGCCTTCCCGGTCTACCGCGGCTAAGTCGAGCCTCAATGCGCTGCCCGTTCTGCTCTCACACCGAAACCCAGGTCGCCGAGACCCGGGAGTCGGATGAGGGTGACGTCGTCCGGCGCCGGCGCCGCTGCCTGTCCTGCGACAAGCGCTTCACGACCTATGAGCGGGCCGACATCGCCATGCCATCGGTCGTCAAGAAAGATGGGCGGCGCGCCGATTTCGACGCGTCCAAGCTGCGTGCCTCCATGCAGCTGGCCCTGCGCAAGCGGCCGGTCAGCGTCGAGCAGATCGATGCGGCCATCAACCGCATCGAGGAGAAGCTGCTCGCCAGCGGCGCCCGCGAGCTCGCGTCCACGCGACTGGGCGAGCTGGTCATGCGCGAGCTCAAGCGCATCGACAAGGTCGCCTACGTGCGATTTGCGTCGGTATACCGCAGCTTCGAGGACGTCGACGAGTTCCGGCAGCTGATCCGCGAGATCTGATACCGGGTTGACCCTATCCCCCGGCGGGGGGAGATGAGGGGGAGACCAGGGGGATGGGGCACCCGCCATCCCTCTTCGTTCCGCCTTTGGGGTGAAAGACGCGGTGAGCCCCGCTTCCTAGAGTTCGTTCCATCAACAACGAACCCAGGGAAGCACCATGAACCGCACCGCCAACACCCGTCGCAGCAACCGTGGTTTCACGCTCGTGGAGCTCTGCGCCAGCGTCGGCATCTGCGCCGCCCTGCTCGGCCAGGCCGTGCCGGCCATGGGCACGATGCGCCAGCAGCAGCAACTGCGCGTCAGCGCGGACACCCTGGCCAGCGACCTGCGCCTGGCGCGCAGCGAAGCGGCCCGCCTGGGCGACTCGGTCTTCTTCCGCATCAGCGGCAAGGGCGCCAACGCCTGCTACGTGATGTACATCGGCGCCAAGGACGACTGCGATTGTGCTGGCGGCAAGGCCGCCTGCAAGAAGCCGAGCAGCCAGGTCATCAAGGCCGAGTGGCTGCCGACGACCCAGCCCGTGCGCCTCAGCAGCAACGCCGAGACGCTGCAATTCCAGTACCTCCAAGGCCTGGTCACCCAGGCCGGCAGCATTGATCTCAGCCTGAGCGGCGGCCAATCCATCCGCCAGGTCGTGGCCCTCACCGGCCGCGTGCGCAGTTGCTACGTGGGCACGAACAAAGTCAGCGGCATGCCCAAGTGCGCCTGAGGGCCGTTTCATTCGCCCCTTCATTCATGGTGGATGCCGACCAGCGGCGCAACTCGGCGGATGAGCGGCCAAGACGTTACCGATCGTTGTGACGTACTGCCAAAAAATCGGACCATGTGCACCTGTTCCCGTTCGCGACGCCGTGGCTTCACCTTGATCGAGCTGATGGTCGCGCTGGCCATCGCCGGCATCCTCGCCGCAGTTGCCTATCCCGCCTACACCTCGCACATGCAGCGTGCCCGCCGCGCAGACGCCATCTCCGCGCTGACCGCCGTCATGCAGGCGCAGGAGCGTTTCCGCAGCAATTCAGCCACCTACGCGTCGACCCTCAGCGCACTGAACTTGAACATTGCCAGCATCACGCCCCTTTACAGCGTCAGCCTCTCAGGCGTCGGCGCAACCCCGGGGTTTGACGTCGGCTACATCGCCACGGCAACCCCTATAGCTGGCGGCAAACAGGCGACGGATCTGACCTGCAAGACCCTGACGGTGACCCTGGTGGGTGCTACACCCCAGTACTCGGCGACAGGCGACCCCAGCAACAGCGGCACGAATCGCGACACCGGCTCTGAATGCTGGCCTCGATAGTCATGAGAAGCCCTGTCCGCATCTTGAAGGCCCGGATATCCGGCCTGACGCTGATCGAGATCATGGTCGCCGTGGCGGTTCTCGGCGTCATATTGGCGATGGCCATTCCTTCGATGGCCGATTTGCTGGAAAGGCGCCGGGTGACGGCCGCTGCCGAAGAGGTTTCCGGCATATTGACTTACGCCAAGGCGGAAACGAATGCGGCCAATTCTCTGCTTTTCGTTCGATTCGACCCGCACGCGACGATGAGCTGCGCGATGGTCGTGACATCGGCGGGGGGCAACAATTGCAGATGCCACTATCCGGCGAACAATCTTTGCCCCACCGGAGGCGGCAGGTCATTGCGCCTGTTCCAGTTGCCCAAAACCCATGTGCAGTTCGATGCTGAGGGTGTCTGGGCCGCTGGCAACAACTACATCCGATTCGCGCGCGATCAGATGACGATGGAGACTGGGAATTTCCAAGTCGACGTGGTGGGCCTGGGAAAAGGCTACACGCTGCGCATTGAGGTGAATGGCATCGGGCGTGTCAGGGTTTGCGCGCCGTCTGCGCCGGCCGAAAGAAACGAGGCCAAGCCGTTTCAAAGGATGAGTGGGTACGCGTCATGCTGAATACCGCACGCACCAAGTCGTACCGAGCCCAACGCGGGTTGGGTCTGGTTGAATTGATGGTGGGCATCACGGTCGGCCTGATCGTCACCGCCGGCGCGGCCGTCGTGGCCACGCGGCAGATCAACGAACATCGGCGCCTGATGCTGGAAGTGCAGATGCAACAGGACCTGCGGATCGCCGCCGACCTGCTGCAGCAGGACATGCGCCGGGCGGGTTACCGCGGCCTGCCTTCAAAGGGGGTCTGGGAGCCCGAGCGCAACGCGGGCGCAACGCCGGCCAAGGAAGCCGCCTCCAGCCCTTACACCGCATTGACCCAGACCACCGCTGGCGGCAGCGATCTCTTTTACCGCTATGCGAAGAAGGCCAACGGCATTCTGAACGTGAGCAACATCGTCTCAGGCAACGAGCAATTCGGCGTCAAGTTGGAAGACGAGACACTCTCCATTGCGCTGGGCCTGCTAGCCAACGGCGCTCACAACTGGCAGCCCATCACCGATCCGAACGTCGTCAGGATCACGAATTTCGCAGCCAACATCGTGACGCAGCAGATTCCTCTTGACGATCTCTGCGACCCGTCCTGCACGTCGGCGGGAACCTGCCCGACCCAGTCCTTGAGAACCGTCAATTTCACGATCCGGGCGGTCGCCAGGGCCGATCCCAGCGTCGTCCGTACGCTGACGGTCAGCGAAAAGATTCGCGCCGACGACATCAGTGGGGAATGCCCAGCATGAAGCAAGAACCTTTCATGCATTTCGCACGGCCCCAGCGCGGTGCCGCCACGCTGGTCGTGGTCATGGTGCTTTTCCTGGTCATGGCCCTGCTGGCCGCCTATGCCAACCGCAACCTGATGTTCGAGCAGCGCATCTCCGGCAGCTATTACCGCGCCAGCATGGCTCAGGAAATGGCCGAAGCAGGCGTGGAGTGGTCCGTGGCCATGCTCAATGGCACGGGCATCGACGACAACTGCGCCACGGTCGCCACGGGCGGTACGCGCTTTGTCGACAAATACCTCAATGTCTCGGCCGCCGATCGTGCCGTCACGAGCAAGCTCCCGACCCCTTCCAACCTCAACCTTGTCGTCGATTGCTCCTCGACCGACACGGGTCTGGTCTGCCGCTGCCCGGCACCCGCTAGCCGCACGGCCCAACCCAGCACGGCCCTCGCAGGCGCCCTGATCCCAAGCTTCGGCATCGCCTTGGGCACGGACGCCGCCACCCATTACGGCAGCTTCCTGTTGTCAGCCTATGGGTGCACCGACAGCAGCGTCGACAACTGCGTCAGTGCCAACACCGAGGCCCGCAGCCAGCGGGCGGCGGCCACGGTGCTGCAGAACACCGCCATCGCCTTCATTGCAGCGGTGCCTTCCTCGCCGGCCGCACCGTTGACGGTCAAGGGCAACCTGACGACCGCAGGCAGCGGCGGCCTGGGCCTGCACAACACCGACCCGCGCTCGGGCGGCCTGCTCGTCGTCTCCGGTGGCTTGGCGCCGACGCTGAATGACGATCGCATGGACAGCGTACCGGGTACGCCGCCGGATCAGGCGCGGGTCTTCGGCGACACCTCTCTACAGAACCTGGGTAACACCACCGAAGGCAACATCAAGTTCTTCCGCAACTTCATGGGCATGGCGCCGAGCCGATATCTCAACCACCCTGCCGCACGCGCCGTGACCTGCGCGGTCGATTGCGGCACGGCGCTCGTCGACGCCGTCAACGCCGGCAAGCGCATCCTGACTGTCAGCGGCGACATGGCCATCAGCTCCGATGTCACCATCGGCACGGCGGCTGCACCGGTCGTGCTCGTCGTGTACGGCGACGTGGCCCTCACTGGCCCCATGCAACTGAACGGCATGCTGGTCGTCCTCGGGGACCTGACCTGGACGAACAACACCGCAGGGGCCTCGCAGGTCACGGGCATGGTGGTGGTCCAGGGTCAAATGACCACAACGGGCCAGATGGACATCATCTACCAGCAGTCCATTGCGAACGAGTTGCGCAACCGCCTGGGCAGCTACGCCCGCGTTTCAGGTGGCTGGATCGACGGGACCTACGGAATTTGACGATGCTCAAGTCCTTGCACTCCCAAACTTCCCGCCGCGCCTCGCGCCGCCAGCGCGGCGTCACGCTGATCGAGGCCCTGGTGGCCTTGCTGGTGATGTCCTTCGGCATGCTCGCCCTCGTCGGACTGATGAGCAATCTGCGCCGGGGCGCCGACCTGGCCAAGCAACGCAGCGAGGCCATGCGCATCGCCCGCGCCGAGATGGCCACGTTGAAAACCTTCACGACGGTGACGCGGACCGCGGCGACGCCAGCCGCGACACCGGCCTATAGCGATATCAGCGCCCAGGCGGCAACGCCGCTCACGCCGGCGGACTCGAACACCACCTACAGCATTGAGCGCCTGGTCACGCAGTTGGCTGGCGCCAGGCATGTCCGCGTCAGCGTGGCCTGGACCGACCGCGCTGGCGACCCGCAGTTCGTCAACCTGGACACGGTCGTCGCCGCTGTGGATCCGCTCTTCAGTGCGGCCGTGGGCTTCACACCGCCGGCAGGCCCCGTGACCCAGCCCTCGGGCCGCAGCCCCCTCATCCCGCCGGGAGCCAAGCAACTGGACGGCAAGATCAGCGCATTCTCTCCAAATAACACGCCGACCAATATCTGGATCTTCAACAACGTGACCGGCGTCATCACCGGGACGTGCAACCTTCCCATCAACACGGTGCTGTCCGCACTGACGGCCGCCGCTGTCGAAGGCTGCAAAAACGGCGCGAGGGTCGGCTATTTGCTCAGCGGCGTGATCCGTTTCTCCAATAGCAACCCGCCCAACCCGAGCGCCCCCGGTGGCACGGCCATCGACCTGGGACTGGCTATCACTGGCGGCAGCTATTCATTGCCACAACTCGTCAACGGCGCGCCGGTAATGAGCGGTGGCAGCATGGTGCTGGACACGTTCACCGCCTCGGCGCCGACACCGGCGCCAGACTGCTTCGACGATGCCCCCACCACGTCGCCAAGCGCCCAGCCCTTCGTCACCTACAACTGCATCGTCTACCCCGATACCACCACCAAACTCTGGGCTGGCAAGCTTGAACTGACGGGCATCACCATCGGCACCACCGCATCCGAATACCGCGTCTGCCGCTACAGCGCCGACTACAACGGCAACGGCAGCAGGTTCACGACCGACTTGAAGGCGTTGGAGAACGAAGAGCATCCCGAGGTCTATGGCAAGGTGACGGGATCCCTGGCACGCCAGAACTTCCTGGTCATCCGCGGCGACCTTGACTGCCCGACTGCGCCAGCGGTGAATCCAAGTGCCGGCGTCTTCGCCGACTACTCGACCATCCAGCTGCAGCCTGCCCCTGGACCTTAGCCGCCGCGTTGGCGGGCCCTAGACTGCTCGCATGAATTCGCCCGCAATCACGGCGGCGCTGCTGCGAGCGCTTTCCCTGGCCGAGCAGGCCATCGGCCTGACCGACCCCAACCCCCGCGTCGGCTGCGTCATCCTGGCTCCCGACGGCCGGGAACTCGGCGCGGGCCACACCCAGCCGGCTGGCCAGGCCCATGCCGAAGTGATGGCGTTGCGCGATGCAGCCGCGCGCGGCCACGATGTGCGCGGCGCGACCGCCGTTGTCACCCTCGAGCCCTGCTCCCACCATGGCCGAACGCCGCCCTGCTGCGATGCGCTGATTGCCGCCGGCATCGCGCGCGTCGTGGCTGCGGTCAAGGACCCCAACCCACAAGTCGCCGGCCAGGGCCTCGCGCGCCTGAAGGCTGCCGGCCTGCAGGTTGAACTGGCGGACCCGGCCATCGCCGAGGCGGCCAGCGAACTCAACATCGGCTTCTTCTCGCGCATGCAGCGCGGCAGGCCCTTCGTGCGCCTGAAGTCGGCCATCTCGCTCGACGGCCGCACCGCCCTGCCCGATGGCCGCAGCCAATGGATCACCGGCGAGGCCGCCCGCACCGACGGCCATGCCTGGCGCAAGCGCGCAGGCGCCGTGCTGACCGGCATCGGCACCGTGCTGGCCGACGACCCGCGCCTCGATGTGCGCCTGGTGCCGACTGCTCGTCAGCCGCTGCGCATCGTGCTGGACCCGCAAGGCCGCATGCCAGGCGGCGCCCGCATCCTGCAGCCCCCCGGTGAGGCCCGCGTCATCGGTCCCGGGCGGGCCAATCTGGCCGCGCTGCTGACCGAACTCGGCGCCCAAGGCATCAATGAACTGCATGTCGAAGCCGGTCCGACGCTTTCCGGGGCTTTCCTCGATGCCGGCCTGGTCGACGAGCTGCTGATCTACCAGGCGCCCATGCTGATCGGCGAAGGCCGCCCGCTCGCGGCGCTGAGCCCGCTGGCCGAACTCGGCGACGCGCGTCGCTGGCGCCTCATCGAAGCCACACCCATCGGCCCGGATCTGCGCCTGCGGCTGCGTCCGAAGTAACGCCCCACGCGGCACCAGCCGCTAGGGTCGCCACCTACAATCGCCGGCTATGCCCATCTCCCCCATTCCCGAGCTGGTGGCCGAGCTGGCTGCCGGCCGCATGGTCATCCTCGTCGACGAGGAAGACCGTGAGAACGAAGGCGATCTCGTGCTGGCGGCCGACCTCGTCACGCCCGAGGCCATCAACTTCATGGCCCGCTACGGCCGCGGCCTGATCTGCCTGACACTGCCCCGCGAGCATTGCGAGCGCCTGCAGCTGCCGCCGATGACGCGGCGCAACGGCACCCAGCATGGCACCGCCTTCACGGTGTCCATCGAGGCCGCCACCGGCGTCACGACCGGCATCTCCGCCGCCGACCGTGCCCGCACCGTGCAGGCGGCCGTCGCGGCGGACGCCAAGGCCAGCGACCTCGTACAACCCGGCCACATCTTCCCGTTGCAGGCCCACGACGGCGGCGTGCTGATGCGCGCCGGCCATACAGAGGCCGGCTGCGACCTGGCGCGCATGGCCGGCCTGTCGTCCACCTCGGTGATCTGCGAGATCATGAAGGACGATGGCACCATGGCTCGCCTGCCCGACCTTGAGATTTTTGCTGCCGAGCATGGCCTGAAGATCGGCACCATCGCCGACCTCATCGAACACCGCAGCCGCCACGAGAGCCTGATCCAGCGCGTTGCCGAGCGCCGCCTGAACACGGCCCAGGGCGAGTTCGACTGCCAGGTCTTCACCGACCGCACCGGCGGCACCCACCTGGCGCTCAGCCAAGGCCAGTGGACGCCCGACACCGAAGTCCTCGTGCGCGTGCACGAACCGCTGTCGGTCATGGACCTGCTGGAAGCCGGCCCCTGCGGCCACTCCTGGGGCCTGCCCGCCGCGCTGGCCGCCGTCAAGGCCAGCCCGGGCGGCGTGGTCGTGCTGCTGAATTGCGGCGAGGACGCCGCCGGCGTGCTGGCCCGCGTGCAGGCCTGCGAGCCGGCCCCCGCCACCAAGGGCGCGATGGACCTGCGCACCTATGGCGTCGGCGCCCAGATCCTGAAGGCCCTGGGCGTACACCGCATGCGCCTGCTGGGCAGCCCGCGCCGCATGCCCAGCATGACCGGCTATGGCCTCGAAGTGACCGGCTTTACTGCGCCTCCCAACTGCTGAACCCGAAAGGCCCGCGATGCAAGATTCCGAACCAGGCCTGCCCAGCTTCGAGGGCGCTCTCGATGGCAGCGAGCTGACCATCGCCATCGTCCAGGCGCGCTTCAATGACGCCATCACCTCGACCCTGGCCAGCGCCTGCCTGGCCGAGCTGTCGGTGCTCGGCGTGCCGACCGAAGCCATCCGCCACGTCACCGTGCCGGGTGCGCTGGAAGTGCCACTGGCCCTGCAGGCCCTGGCCGAGAGCAATGACTTCGACGCGCTGATCGCCCTGGGCTGCATCATCCGCGGCGAGACCTACCACTTCGAGCTGGTGGCCAACGAGAGCGGCGCGGCCGTCACCCGCGTCGGCCTGGACCATGGCATCCCGATCGCCAACGCCATCCTGACCGTCGAGAACGAAGCCCAGGCCTGGGCCCGCGCCGAACCCAAGGGCCGCGACGCTGCCCGCGTCGCCGTCGAAATGGCCAATCTGCTGAAAGAGATCGAGTGAACGCCTCCACCCCCAAGACCGCCACGAAGACGGCCAACAAACCTGGCGTCAAGCGCGCTCCCGCCAAGTCCGCCCGCCGCCGCTCACGCGAGGCCGCCGTGCAAGGCCTCTACCAATGGCTGCTGACCGGCGAGGACATCGGCGCCATCACCGCCCTGGGCCGTGAGCAGGAAGGCTATGCCAAGCTCGACGTGAAGCACTACGACGCGCTGCTGGCTGGCTGCGTCAACGAAGCGGCTGATCTCGACGCCATCCTGTCGCGCCACGTCGACCGCAAGACCACCGAGCTCTCGCCCATTGAGCACGCCATCCTGATGATCGGCGCCTACGAGCTCAAGCACTGCGTCGACATCCCCTACCGCGTTGCCATCAACGAGGCGGTCGAGCTGGCCAAGTCCTTCGGCGGCACCGATGGGCACAAATATGTGAACGGCGTGCTGGACCGCGCGGCGGGCGACTTGCGCCCCGTCGAGGTCGCAGCCAAGCGTTGACGAAGCGCTGATGAAACTGGCCGCGCGGCTCGACCGCATCGAGCCCTTCTATGTGATGGAGCTGGCCAAGGCCGCGGCCCGGGTCGCGGCCGGGCCATTGTGCGATCCGGCGCTGGGCGGCCGGCACATGATCCGCCTCAATGTCGGCGAGCCCGATTTCGGCGCTGCGCCTGCCGTCCGTGAGGCGGTCACCCGCGTGGCCCAGGGCCCGACGCCCTACACCGATGCCCTCGGTCTGCCCGCATTGCGCGAAGCCATCTCGCGCTGGTACGGCCAGCGCTTCGGCCTCGCCATCGCGCCCGAACGCATTGCCATCACAGCCGGCGCGTCGGCCGGCCTGCAACTCGCCTGCCTGGCCCTCTTCGAGCGCGGCGACGAGGTGTTGATGCCCGACCCCTGCTACCCCTGCAATCGCCACTTCGTGACGGCTGCGGACGCCACGCCGCGGCTGCTGCCGACCGGCGCCGCGGAGCGCTTCCAGCTCGGAGCGCAGCAGGTCCGCGACGCGTGGACACCGGCGACCCGTGGCGTGCTGCTGGCCTCGCCGAGCAACCCGACCGGCACGTCCATTGCGCCCGAGGTGCTGGCCGACATCGCCGGCTTCGTGCGTGAGCGCGGTGGCGTCACGGTGGTTGACGAGATCTACCTGCCGCTCAGCTACGAGGAGCATTTCGGCCACAGCGCGCTTGCACTGGGCGAGGACATCATCTCGGTCAACAGCTTTTCCAAGTACTTCGGCATGACGGGCTGGCGCCTGGGCTGGCTGGTGTTGCCCCCTGATCTCGTGCCCGCCATCGAGCGGCTGGCGCAGAACCTCTATATCTGCCCGTCCACGCTGTCGCAGATGGCGGCGCTGGCGGCCTTCGAGCCCGCCTCCATCGCCGAGTTCGAACGCCGCCGTGCGGTACTGCGCGAGCGCCGCGACTACATCGTGCCCGCGCTCAACGCCCTGGACTTGAATGTGCCAGTGCCCCCGGACGGCGCCTTCTACGCCTGGATGGATGTCAGCCGCCATCACGCCGACAGCTGGGCCTTCGCCCACGAACTGCTGCAAAGCGCCCAGGTCGCGCTGACGCCGGGCCGCGACTTCGGCCTGACCGATCCGCAGCGCTGGATGCGCCTTTCCTTCGCGTCGTCGATGGAAGACCTGCAGGAAGCCGTGCATCGTCTGCGCGAGGTGATTGGATGAACTTCGAATTTCCAGTTCGCGTGTACTGGGAAGACACCGACGCCGGCGGCATCGTCTTCTACGCCAACTACCTGAAGTTCTTCGAGCGCGCTCGCACCGAGTGGCTGCGTGCGGCGGGCGTCGAGCAGCACCAGCTGCGCGAGGACACCGGCCTCATCTTCGTCGTCGCCGCTACCAGCCTGCGCTACGCCGCGCCGGCCAAGCTGGATGATCTGCTGACCATCACTGTCGAACCTGAGCCCGCGGGCCGCGCCAGCCTCGTGGTTCGCCAGCGCGCGCTGCGCGCTAACACGCTGCTGTGCGAAGGCGAGATCCGCATCGGCTGCGTGCGCGCCAGCGACCTGAAACCCCAACGCCTGCCCGACACCGTCGTGGCAGCGATCACCGCATGAACCAAGACCTGTCCATCGTCTCCCTGATCCTGCACGCCAGCTTCGCGGTGCAGCTCGTCATCGCGGGCCTGCTGCTCGTGTCGCTGGCGAGCTGGAGCGTCATCTTCGGCAAGCTGATCGGCCTGGGCCAGATCAAGCGCCGCAACGACGCCTTCGAGGCCGAGTTCTGGAGCGGCAAGAACCTCAACGACCTCTACCAGTCGGTAGGCAACCGTGCGGATGCCGCACCTCTGGAGCGCATCTTCGCCTCAGGCATGCGCGAGTTCCTGAAGCTGCGTGAGAAGCGCGTGACCGATGCCGGCGCCCTGCTCGACGCAGCCCGCCGCGCGATGCGCGCGAGCTTCCATCGCGAGCTGGACGCGATGGAGCACAACCTGTCCTTCCTCGCGTCGGTGGGCTCGGTCTCCCCGTATGTCGGCCTGTTCGGCACCATCTGGGGAATCATGCACGCCTTCGTCGGCTTGTCGAATCTGACGCAGGTGACGCTGGCCACGGTCGCGCCGGGCATTGCCGAAGCGCTGGTCGCCACGGCCATCGGCTTGTTCGCCGCCATTCCCGCCGTGCTGGCCTACAACCGCTTCGCGCGCCAGATCGACCGCAGCGCAATCACGCTGGAGACCTTCATCGAGGAGTTCTCCAACATCCTGCAGCGCAATTCCACCGCCCACAGCTGATGGCCTCCATCTCCTCCCGTGGCGGCCGTCGGCGGCGCACGATGAACGAGATCAACATGGTCCCGTTCATCGACGTGATGCTGGTGCTGCTCATCATCTTCATGGTCAGCGCGCCGCTGATCACGACTGGCCTCGTGGACCTGCCCAGCGTGGGCAAGAGCCGCCAGCAGCCCGAGCATGTCATCCAGATCATCGTCGGCACCGACGAGAAGCTGAAGATCAAGGTCGACCAGCTCGAGCCCGAATCGATTCCCGCGAACCGCCTGGCCGAGCGCGTCAAGAAGGCGCAGGGCAAGGATGCGACCAGCCCCGTCGTCATCTCGGCCGACAAGAACGTCAAGTACGAGGCCGTCGTGCAGGTCATGGACACGCTGCAGCGCGCCGGCATCCAGCGCGTCGGCCTGGCTGTGAAGAGCGGCGCCTCCTCCTCCAAGTGAGATGACGAGCGCGACCTTACGCCCCCCCGAGGCTGCGGGCCTCGGCCGCGGCATGACCCTGGCGCTGATCGCCCATGGCCTGCTGATCCTCGCGCTCAGCTATGGCCTGAACTGGCACAGCGATTCATCGCCCGCCTTCGAGGCCGAGCTGTGGTCGGCGGTGCCCCAGGTGGCCGCGCCGCGCGAGGAAGCGCCGCCCGAGCCCGAACCCGAAGCGCCCAAGCCCGACACCCGCGCCCAGCAGCGAGCAGCCGAAGAGGCCGCCGCCGAGCAGCGCGAGGCCGAGATCGCCATCGCCAAGGAGAAGAAGCGCAAGGAGGAAAAGGCCCGCGACGAGGCTGCCAAGGTCGAGCGCGAAAAAGCCGCCCAGGAGAAGCTGGCCAAGGACAAGCTCGCCAAAGAGAAAGCGGACAAGGAAGAGCAGGACCGCAAGAAGGCCAAGGACGCCAAGGCGGCCAAGGATGCAAAGGAGGCGAAAGACACCAAGGAGGCCGATGCCCGGCGCGAAGCGCTACGTCAGGAAAACCTGCGCCGCATCCAGGGCATGGCCGGTGGCACGCCGGGCTCCACCGGCGCCGCGGCCCAGAACTCGGCGCCGTCCGCGGGATATGCCGGCCGCATCAAGGGCAAGATCCGCCCCCTCATCATCTACCCAGACGATGGCGTCGCGAACCCGACCGCCGAGGTGCAGGTGACGCTAGGCCCCGACGGCCGCATTCTTGGCAGCAAGGTGCTCAAGGCCAGTCCCGACCCCGACTGGGATCGTGCCGTGCTGCGCGCCATCGAGAAGGCCGAGACCCTGCCGCGCGACGTCGACGGCCGCGTGCCACCAGTGCTGATCCTCACCTTCCGCCCGCGCGAATAGCCCTGAGCCCCAGGCTTCAAAGCTCCAAGGAGATCGGCCGCCCCGGCAGCACTCGGTGCAACTCGTCGGCCAATGCCTGAAGGTCCATGGGTTTGCTGAGGTAGCCGTCCATACCGGCTTTCAGGCATGCGTTGCGCCGCAGATCCGTGTCGCCGGCAGTGGCGGCAATGATGGGGAATGGCGGCAGGTTGCCGACGCGCTGCAAGGACCTCAGATGCTCGCTGGCTTCCAGTCCGTCCATGACCGGCATGTCCACGTCCATCAGCACCATGTCTGGCGGCTCGTCGCAGCAGGAGTCGAGTGCCTCGATGCCGTCGCCGGCCACCACCACTTCGTAGCCCAAGGCCTCGAGCTGGCCCCGCGCGACGATCTGGTTCACGACGTTGTCGTCCACGACGAGCACACGGCGGCTCTCCTGCACGTACAGCGGCGTGGGCGACGTCAGCCGCGACAGGGCCGTCGAAGTCCGGGTATCGACATGCGCGGTGAAGCGCTCCAGTTCCAGCGGGCTGAGCGGAAGCACCCGGATGTCGACCGAGCACTGGCGCCGAAAGCGCAGCGTGTCGGAGCCAGAGACCACGGCGAGCACCGTCCACAGGCTGGGCAAGGCCTGGGCGATCTGTTCGAGCTGGGCCAGTTCCTGGCCGCTGTTCTCCGCGACGATCATCAACATCGGTGCCGCAGCAGCGGATATCGCCGCCGCGGCCTCCTCGATCCGCTCGAACGACACCACGTGCCAGCCCAGGTGCCGCAGCCTCGTCTCGACCGAGTCCAGCGCGCCGGGCGGAGGGCTGACCAGCCATGCCACCGAGCCGGTGGCGTTGGGTGAGTGCTCGAACACCACCTCTTCCGCGACAACTTCGCCGCTCAGTGAGATGACCAGGCCGTCAAGCCCCGCGTCGACGAACTGGACCGAGCCGGCGGTGGCCGGACAAGGCGCTTGCGCTCGCGCAATCAGCCCTTGGGCCACATCGGTATCCTCGGCAACCAACTGCAGGCGCTGCAGTACGCCCACGACATCGGATGGGCAACTCGCGCCAGTGCCAGCGGCGTGGATGACGATGCTGCTTCGGCCGAAGACCGGCGGCTCGACCACCGCGGTGAACATAACGAAACCCGACTCAAAGCAGTCGACGATGCCCAGCAATATCCGGTGGATGCCGGCACGCAGGTAGGGCCCAGGATCGTGAAGCTCGAGGCGGGGCCCGTGATAGTCGAAGTAGGTGACAAGCCCCTTCTTTCTGGCGTGGGGCAGCACGTCGCGCGCGCTCTGGGTGAACAGCTCTGAAAACTCCATCGGCGGACTCTTGCTAACTGTCCGCGAGACTAGGGCAAACCCAGCTGCCAGATGGTTTCCAATTGTGGCCGCTGCTTACACACGGATGCCTTGTGTCAATGCGCGCGGCCAGCCGCCGGGTTCAGCACCATGCGATCGACGGACCAGCGCCCCGCACCCCACAGCGCGATGGCCAGGGCCAGCACGCCCCACAGGATGTGCTGCGCCTCACCGGCGGCCGACAGGTCCTCCGCCGGCAGTGAAAGCGCCGCCATCAGGTTGACGACAAAGAGGCTCACACCGGCGAAGCGGCCCGCCAGGCCGAGCACCAGCAGCACCGGGATCACCAGCTCGCCCGCGGTGCCCATATAGGCCGCAAGCGCTGGCGGCAGCAGCGGCACCTGGTAGTAGTCGTTGAACAAGGCCAGCGTGGACGACCAGTCGCGCAGCTTGACCAGGCCCGACATGAAGAAGACCTTGGCCACGTAGAGCCGCGCCGCCAGCAGCGCCAGCGACTGCAGATGGCTGACCAGCGTGTCCAGCGGCGCGGGCAGCCGGGTGGGTTGCAGGCCCGGGTCGGTGACGGCGCGCAGCGCGTTGGAAATCAGAGCTTTCATGGTGTGGTGGTCCGGTTCGGTGTTGTGGCCCTGACTCCCTGCAGCCAGGCGTTGTGCAACGCGGCTTGCAGCCAGGCGGCGAAGTCGAAGTCGGTTTCACCGCCAGAACCTTTCACTGTGGCCGCCTCCAATGCCTCGGCAAGATTCACGGCGTCGATCAGGGCCCGCATGAAGACCGCATCGGCGGCCGACACGGGTTGCCATTTCCCGCGCCAACCGGCTCGCCAGACCACCACCGGCCCGTCGGACTGCGCCAGCACCGCCAGGCCTGGCCGCAATTGCAGCCAGAGCTTGTCGGGCGATGTGGTGCCGAGCAGGGCCAGCGAGTCGGCGTCCAACGAAGCGTCCTGCGCGCGTTCGGCCCGGTGCAGCGCCCAGTCCAGGCGAGCGAGATCGGGCAAGCCCGAAGCCTCGCCGGCGCGCTCCAGCAGAAAGCCTTCGAGCACCCCACCCCACTGCCCCAGGTCACCGCTCTCGGGCGGGTGGGCGCGCCAGAAGGTCCAGGCCAGCGACGCGAATTCGTCCTCGCCGAGTTCCTCGCGCAAGCGCACAAAGGGCACGGCCAGGGCTTGGGCCGACAGCGCCCGCAGGTTGTTGCGATAGGCCGCCAGGCCGCGCTCGCCGCCAGTCAGGCCGGGCGGCGCCTCGCCGCGCCCCAGCAGCGCATCGACAAAGGCCTGCTGAGCGGCCTTCACGGGTGCAGCGCCCTCGCCCGCTGGCCTTCAGCCAGCAGCACCGCCAGATCGGGCACAGCGGTGTCCCATTCGATCAGCGTCGGCAGCGGGCCCAGCCGCTGCAGCGTGTGTTCGTAGACACGCCAGACCTCGTCACGCACGCGGCTGCCATGGTCATCGATGACGAGACCGTCGTCCTGCTCACAGTGGCCGGCCAGATGGATCTCGCCGACGCTGCCGGGGCGGATCGCGTCAACCCAGCGCATGGCTTCACCCGCCGCGTCGCCCGGCGCCAGGCCGGCGTTGCGCGCATTGACGAAGAGGTTGTTGACGTCCAGCAGCAGGCCGCAGCCGCTGCGCCGTGTCAGCTCGTTGAAGAACTCCGGCTCCGCCAGGGTGTCGCCGGCCCAGCCAACATAGGCGCTGATGTTCTCCACCAGCATGGGCCGGCCCAGGCGTTCCTGGACCTGCTGGACATGGGTCGCCATCAGCGCGAGGGATTCGTCGGTGAAGGGGATGGGCAGCAGGTCTGCCGCATGCAGGCCCGTGCCCACGCGGGCAAAGCAGGCGTGGTCGGACACCCACCGCGGCTGCACGCGCCGTGCAAGGCGAGCGAGCCGCTCCAGGTGAGCATCGTCCAGCCCCGCCGCCGAGCCCAGTGCCAGGCCCACGCCGTGCAGGCTGACGTCATAGGCCGCGCGGCCCGCCTCCAGCACGGCCAGCGTGATGCCGCCGTCGGCAAAGAAGTTCTCTGAATGGACTTCGATGAAGCCGAGTGCGGGGCGCTCGGCCAGCAAGGTCTCGTAATGCGGCTGGCGCCAGCCAATGCCTACACAGGGCGAGGCTGGCGCCGCGGTCATGGCGGTCAAGCCCTCACTTCTTGGCGGGCGCCTTGGTCGAGCCGCCTTCCTTCTCGCACGTGCCCTTGGCGACGTACTTCCATTCGTTGGCGTCCTTGTCGGCCTTGGACTGGCCGGCGCAGGAGTGGCTGCCATTGGCGGTGGCGCAGTCGTTCTGGCCGGCCTTGGCGATGCCGTAGCACTTTTCCTTGGCGGCATCGGCGGCCTGGGCCTGGGCAACCATGCCCAGGGACAGGGCGGCGGCGAGAGCGGAGGACACGAGGGCTTGGTTCTTCATGAGACAGGTCTCCAAAAGGTTGGGGGGTAAAAGGCGGCCGATCATCCGGCGGCAAGAACGAAGTCGCAAGACGCTGCCAAGTCCTTACACTGCCGCCGCCATGACCGCTCCAACCGCCTCAGCGGACTACTGCCGCCAGATCGAAGCCCTGCGCCCGCCGCTGCTGAAGTACGCGCGCCTGCAGCTGCGCAACCCCGCCTGGGCCGAGGATGCCGTCTCTGAAACCCTGCTCGCGGCGCTGGAGAAGCCCCAGGCCTTCGCGGGCAACAGCCAGCTCAAGACCTGGCTGGTCGGCATCCTCAAGCACAAGCTCGTCGACCAGATCCGCAAGAACAGCCGCGAGTTGTCGACCACCTGCAGCAGCGAAGACGGCGAGGACCTTGACGATCTGCTGTTCGCCAGCGACGGCCACTGGCGCGAGACCCAGCACGACTGGGGCAACCCCGAGGATTCGCTGCGCCAGGTCGACTTCATGAGGGTGCTGGAGGCCTGCGTCGAGAAGCTGCCCGGCCAGCAGGGCCGCCTCTTCATGATGCGGGAGTGGCTGGAGCTGGAATCGGACGAGATCTGTAAGGAACTGGCGATCACACCGACCAACTTGTGGGTCATGCTGCACCGGGCCCGGCTGAGACTGCGGGACTGCCTGCAGTCCGGCTGGTTCGGCGGCGCGACCGCTGGAGGGGCGACTTGATCAAGCTGAAGATCACCTGCCGGGAGGCCACGCAGATCACGCTCAAGGCGGAAGATCGCAGCATGCCGCTGACCGAGCGGCTGTCGCTGCGCCTGCACCACCGCATCTGCACCAATTGCCGGCGCTTTTACCGCCAGGTCGAGCTGATGCGCCAGGCCAGCGCGCGCTGGCGGCACTACACCGAGGACTGATCAGGCCACCGGTGCGCCCTCGTCGGGCAGGGCCGATGCCAGGGCTTCGTCGCCCTCCAGTGCAATCGCAATCGCCAGCTTGATGGCATCGATCTGAGCCGCCAGGCCCATGCTGGGTACCGTCGGTTGGGTGCGAGCCGCCTGCTCGGGCAGGGCCGGCACATGGATGAAGCCGCTCTTCACGCCAAGGCCAACGAGCCGGTGCTGGAGTTCGAAAAACACCTGGTTGCAGACAAACGCCCCCGCGGTCAACGACAGCCCCACCGGATGGCCGGCCGCGCGCAGCCCGTTGCGAATGGCCTTGACGGGCAGCGTCGAGAAATAGGCCGGCGGCGCGTCCGCCCGCACCGGCACATCCTGCGGGCGCTCGCCGGCGTTGTCGGCGATGCGCGCGTCGATGAGATTGACGGCCAAGCGTTCGATGGAAATCTCTGCCCGGCCGCTCGCAAGGCCCAGTGCGATGACGAGCCCGGGCTTGTGCACGGACAGCGCTTCAGCCAAGACTCTGGGAGCGCCGCCAAAGGTCGTCGGCAGGCAACGCGCCTGCACCGTCGCTCCGGCAATGATCTGGCCATGCAGCGATCGGGCCACTTCCCAGGACGGATTGATGGCCTCGCCGCCAAAGGGCTCGAAACCGGTGAGCAGGATGTTCATGGCCCCAATTGTGTCGTTTCATGTCGAAGCCGGGCGAGCCCGCGGCCCGTCGGTCTGCGGCGTCAGCATGGCGTTTTTCGGGGCCAGCGCGAGCGCCGCAGCCCTCCATAATCATCGGCACACCTGCTGCCCAGCCCATGACCGACCCGTCCCAGCCCCTGCCCTGGCCCCATGGCGATGCCGACTCACCCACTGCGGCAGGCCCGGCCTCCGGTTTTCTCTGGCCCAGCCCGCCCTATGCCGCCTACCCCCAGCCGCAGGTGCAGCGTGGGTCCGAGGCCTGCGAGATCCTGGGGCTGAACAACAGCCGCAGCATGGGCCAGCTGTTGCAACTCGATGCCAGCGACCGCATCGTGCAGATCAATGTGCCGCCAGCGCGCAACAGCATGCCGCTGAAGTTCAGCCAGTTCCGTGCCGTCAAGCTGCTGCGCACGCTGGAGGTGCCGCCGCGCGATGCCGGCGACCTGAATTCCCCGCTCAGCGTCGACCAGCGCCCGCGCACCGAGTTCCGCGTCGTCTTCACTGGCGGCGATGAGCTCAAGGGCGTGACCATCGGCCATCATCACGACAGCCTGGGCCTGTTCCTTTTCCCGCCGCTGGCCGATGACGACGACTCCGTGCGCCGCGTCTTCGTGCCCCGCGAGGTGCTGGCGAATTTCGAGATCGGTGAGCGCCTGGGCGACCTGCTGCTGAAGGACAAACTCGTCACGCCCGAGCAGCTCAACGCCGCCGCTGTCGAGCAGAACGACCTGCGCCAGCGCCGCGTCGGCGACATCCTCGTCAACCAGCAGATCGTCACCGCCGAGCAACTGCTGCAGGCCATCGAGCAGCAGGCCAAGATGCCGATGGTGCGCATCGGCGAGGCGCTGCTGGCGCTGGAGCTGGTCACGCCCGAGCAGCTCGAGGTGGCGCTGGTTCAGCAGCGTGATGACCGCTCCGTGCCGCTGGGCGAGCTGCTGGTGCGCAAGGGCGTCATCAGCCGCGCGCAGCTGCAGTCGGCGCTGGCGCGCAAGATGGGCTACCCGGTGGTCGATGTCGAGAACTTCGCCATCGAGCCTGACGCCGTGCGCAAGCTGCCGCACGCGGTGGCCAAGCGTCTGGAGGTGCTGCCCCTGCTGCTGCGCGACGGCCGCCTTGTCGTGGCCATGGAAGACCCGACGCGGCGCGACGCCCTCGACGAGGTCGAGTTCATCACCCAGCTCAAGGTCGTGCCGACGCTGACCAAGCTCGGCACCCTGCAGTTCGCCATTCCGCTGGCTTTCGACCGCTATGGCGGCGAGCCCCTGCCGCGCGGCAGCGCCGTCGACCCCCTGCCCGACTTCCAGCCCGACTTCACGCTGGACAACTCCAACAAGCTCATCGAGAGCCTGGAGCGCGACAGCAGCGAGCGCAGCGCCAGGGAAGAGGAGTCGCCCATCGAGCAGAGCGACAACTCGCTCGTGCGCCTGATCAACTCGATGATCATCGAGGCGCACAACCAGGGCGTGTCCGACATCCACATCGAGACCTACCCGGGCAAGGAAAAACTCAAGATCCGTTTCCGCCGCGACGGCGTGCTGCAGCCCTATCTGGAGCTGCCCCCCACCTACCGCAACGCGATGATCGCGCGCATCAAGATCATGTGCGACCTCGACATCTCCGAGCGCCGCAAGCCCCAGGACGGCAAGATCAACTTCGCCAAGTACTCGCCCCAGCACCGGCTGGAGCTGCGCGTGGCAACCATCCCGACCAACAACGGCCTGGAAGACGTCGTCATGCGCCTGCTGGCCAGCAGCAGGCCCATGCCGCTGGACCGCATCGGCCTGTCGCCCGCCAACCTCGCCGCTCTGCAGACCGCCGTCGCCCGCCCATATGGCTTGGTGCTCTGCGTCGGCCCGACCGGCTCCGGCAAGACGACGACGCTGCATTCGGCGCTCAGCCACATCAACACGGCCGAGCGCAAGATCTGGACGGCCGAGGACCCCATCGAAATCACCCAGGCCGGCCTGCGCCAGGTCCAGGTGAACCCCAAGATCGACTGGACCTTCGCCAAGGCCCTGCGCGCCTTCCTGCGTGCCGACCCCGACGTCATCATGGTCGGTGAGATCCGTGACCAGGAAACCGCCGAGATCGCCGTCGAGGCCTCGCTGACCGGCCACTTGGTGCTCTCCACGCTGCACACCAACAGCGCGCCCGAGACCATCACGCGGCTGCTGGACATGGGCATGGACCCCTTCAACTTCGCCGACTCGCTCTTGGCCGTGCTGGCTCAGCGGCTGGTGCGGCGCAGCTGCACCGCCTGCCGCACCAGCGAGCCCATGCTTGAGGCCGAGCTGCAGGAACTGCTGGACGACTATCTGCACGTCTTCCCGGCCGAGGGACGGCCCAGCAAGCTCGCGCTGATGTCGGAATGGATCAAGTCCTACGGCCAGGGCGGCCGGCTGATGAAGCACCACAGCCCCGGCTGCACGGCCTGCGGCGGCAGTGGTTACAAGGGGCGCGCCGGCCTGCATGAGCTGCTGACTGTGTCCAAAGACATACGGCGCATGATCCAGACCGGGGCCCGCGCCGAGGAACTACATCACGGCGGCCTCGCCGAAGGCATGCGCTCGCTGCGCCAGGACGGCATCATCAAGGTCTTGCAGGGCATCACGACCCTCGCCGAGGTTCACGCGACCAGCAACGCATGAGCTTTATCAACACAGCCACAGAGGCACGGAGACACAGAGCAATGAAGGCTTGGGCTGCTTCTCCGTGCCTCCGTGCCTCTGTGGCTGTGCTCCATTCCTGACCCCCATGGCCGAAACAACCGATACCGCAGCAGCAGCACCCCGCCCCAAACTGCGTCTCGGCGACGTCCTCGTCGAGCAGCAGCTGATCTCGGCCGAGCAGCTCGGCCAGGCGCTGGAGCTGCAGCGCGCCACCGGCAAGAAGCTGGGCCGCATCCTCATCGAGGCCAACCTCATCACCGAGGAGGCCCTGGCCCATGTGCTGGCCCGCCAGCTGCGCGCGCCCTTCGTCAACCTCAAGACCTTCCCGCTCAAGACCGACCTCGTGCGCCTGCTGCCCGAGACGCCAGCGCGGCGCTTCCGCGCGCTGGTGCTGGAGGAGCGCGGCGACACCCTGCTGGTCGCCATGGCCGACCCGCTGGACCTGTTCGGCTTCGACGAGCTGGCCAAGATCCTGAAGCGCCGCCTGGCCATGGCCGTGGTGGCCGAAAGCCAGCTGCCGGCCGTCTTCGACAAGCATTACCGCCGCAGCGACGAGATCTCCGGCCTGGCCAAGGCGCTGGAGAAGGACATCGGCGACGCCGTCGATTTCGGCGCCCTGCAGGCCAGCGTCGGCCAGGAAGGCGCACCGGTCGTGCGCCTGCTGCAGTCGGTGTTCGAGGACGCGACGCGCGCCGGCGCCTCCGACGTGCACATCGAGCCCCAGGAAGGCGAGCTGCTGATCCGCAACCGCGTCGACGGCCTGATGCAGACGCTCACGCAAGCCGACAAACGCATCGCGCCCGCGCTGGCGCAGCGCCTGAAGCTGATGGCGGGCCTGGACATCTCCGAGAAGCGCCTGCCGCAGGACGGCCGCTTCACGCTGCGCCTCTCCGACCGCACGCTGGACGTGCGCCTGTCCACCATGCCCAGCCAGTACGGCGAATCCGTCGTCATGCGCCTGCTGGGCCAGGGCTCGGCCCTGCGCCGCCTCGGCGACATCGGCATGCCCGACGACATGCTCAAGCGCTTTCGCGAGCTGCTCGGGCGCGACTCCGGCATGCTGCTGGTCACCGGCCCGACCGGTTCCGGCAAGACCTCGACGCTGTATGCCGCGCTCGCCGAACTGGACTCGGAGAAGCTCAAGATCATCACGGCCGAAGACCCCATCGAATACCGTCTGCCGGGGCTGACCCAGGTGCAGGTCAACGACAAGATCGAGCTCGATTTCGCCAAGGTGCTGCGCGCCGCGCTGCGCCAGGACCCCGACGTCATCCTGGTGGGCGAAATGCGCGATGCCGAGACGGCCGAGATCGGCCTTCGGGCCGCCATCACCGGCCACCTGCTGCTGTCCACGCTGCACACCAAGGACACCGTCTCCACGCCCTTCCGACTGCTCGACATGGGCGCGCCGCCCTTCATGGTGGCCACCTCCCTGCAGGCCGTGCTGGCCCAGCGCCTGCTGCGCGGCGTCTGCAAGCATTGCGCCGAGCCGCATCTGGCCTCGCCGCAGGAGCAGGCCTGGATCAACGAGGTGATGGCCATGAACGGCGAGGCGCCCGGCCCGGTGAAGAGCGTCGCCGGCCGCGGCTGCGCCGAGTGCAACGGCACCGGCTACCAGGGCCGGCGCGGCATCTACGAAATGCTGGAGATGGACCCCGACATGGCCCTGGCCATCCAGAACAGCGATGCCGGCGCCTTCCTTGCGGCCGCTCGCAAATCGCTCAAGGGCAAGACCTTGGCCGACCGCAGCATGGACCTGGTGCGCGAGGGCAAGACCTCGCTGGCCGAGGCGGTGCGCATCAGCGTAGATGCTGAATGTCAGAGTTGAAGCCCCTCGCCCAGCCTCGCGCCGCTGAACGCGGGCGAGTCCAGTCGGTCCCCCGCGGGGACGGCGATGCTTGCGGCGTTGAGCCGCAAGCACATCGCCCGCGATCCGGCTCGGGGCGGCCCAGCGCTCGGCTCGCGGCTCGAACGCACAGAAGGCAACCCGCATGAACTTCGCGTTCAAGGGCCGCAACGGCCGCGGCGAGCTGGTTGAAGGCATCGTCGATGCCATCAACAGCGACGCGGTGGCGGCCCAGCTGATGGCCGGCGGCGTCGTGCCCGTCAGCATCGAAGCGACCACCGAGGCCATCAGCGTGGCGGGCGGCGGCAACTGGCTCGAGGCCCTGCTCGCCAAGCCCATCACGCAGGAAGACGCCCTGGTGCTGACGCGTCAGATGTACACCCTGCAAAAGGCCGGCGTGCCCATCCTGCGCGCGCTGGCCGGGCTGGAGGCCTCCACCAGCCACCCCGGCATCATCGCCCTGCTGCAGGACGTGCGCGCCAGCCTGGACCAGGGTCGCGAGCTGGGCACCGCCTTCGCGCGCCACCCGGCCGTGTTCAGCAGCTTCTACGTCGCCATGACCCGCGTCGGCGAGCTGACGGGCAAGCTGACCGAGGTCTTCCAGCGCCTGGCCGAGCACCTGGAGTTCGAGCTGGACATCCGCGCCCGCATCAAGCAGGCGCTGCGCTACCCCATCATGGTGATCGTCGCGATGGCCATCGCACTGATCGTCATCAACGTCTTCGTTTTACCGAAGTTCGCCGACGTCTTCTCCCACTTCAAGACAGAGCTGCCGCTGATGACACGCATCCTGCTCGGCTTCTCGGGCTGGACGGTGAAGTGGTGGCCCCTGGTCGTGGCTGCTGGCATCGGCGCGGCCTTGGCCTGGCGAAACTGGATCGCCACACCCGGCGGCCGCTACACCTGGGACCGCTTCAAGCTGCGCCTGCCCATCGCCGGCAACATCGTGCTCAAGGCCACGCTGGCCCGCTTCGCGCGCAGCTTTGCGCTGGCCAGCAGCTCGGGCGTGCCCATCAGCCAGGCGCTGACCGTGGTCGCGCAGACCGTGGACAACGCCTACATCGGCGCCCGTATCGAGCAGATGCGCGACGGCGTCGAGCGCGGCGAAAGCATCTCGCGCTGCGCAACAGGCACCGGCGTCTTCACGCCCATCGTGCTGCAAATGATTGCGGTGGGCGAGGAGACGGGCGAGCTGGATACCCTGATGACCGAGATCGCGCAGATGTACGAGCGCGAGACCGATTTCGCCATCAAGGGCCTGTCCGCCGCCATCGAGCCCATCCTGCTGAGCATCATCGGCGGCATGGTGCTGGTGCTGGCCCTGGGTGTCTTCCTGCCACTGTGGAACCTGGGCCAGGCGGCCATGGGGCGTTGAAGCGACGGCCAGGGCGTGAAGCCTGCAACGGTTTGCAGGCCGGTGTGGACCCGTCATAAAACTCGTGCGCAATTCACTTCTCATCGCTGAGCCGCTGCCCGATAGTCCTGTCACCCCCCGGACCACAGCGCCCAGAGCGCAGGAAGGCACCCCATGAACAAGTCTGTGCAAGCTGGTTTCACCCTGATCGAACTGGTGATGGTCATCGTCATCCTCGGCGTGCTGTCGGCCGTCGCCCTGCCCAAGTTCGTCGCCGTTGATGACGACGCCAAGCAGGCGGCCGTCAACGGTTTTGCCGGCGCGCTGAGCTCCGCTTCGGCCATCAACTACGCCGGTCGCAAGGCCAACGGCAACAACGGCGTGGCCGTGACCAAGTGCTCCGACGTCATCGCAATGCTGCAAAGCCCGCTGCCCACCGGTTTCTCGGTCACGACGGACAGCACCGCTGCCGCCAACATTACCGTGAGCACTTGCGAGCTGACCGGTCACATCGACAAGAAGGCCACCTTCACCGTCACCGGCATCCTTTGATCCCATGACCCACGCCCCGCGCGCCGACGCGGGCTTCACGCTGATCGAGCTCATCCTCGTCATCGTGATCACAGCCGCCCTGGCGGTGTTCGCCCTCCCCAAGGTGGTGGACACGACGCTGTGGCGGCTGCGTTCTTTTGGCGATGACCTTCAGGGCCGCCACCAGGCCATGCTCAGGCTGGCCCTGCAGCAGCGCCGCCCCATCATCGAGACCATCAGCAGCACCGGCGTGAGCTGGGCCTACGGCAATGGCAGTGGCACCGCCATCGCGACGCTACCCTGCCCTGCGACCGAAAGCCCTTGCTTGTCCTCCAGCGGCACAGTGACCTTCAACAGCGGCAACAGCGGCGCGACGACGACCCACACGGGTGGCGCGCTGACCGTCACGGTCGCCTCCAGCAATTACAGCCAGGCCTACCGCATCGAGGCGGATACGGGCCTGATCTACGCGACTCCTTGAGGCTTGACCCATGAGGCGCTCGGCTAGCATCCCCCGCATGCCGGCCATGCCCCGTCGGCCGCGCCAGTGCGGCCTGAGCCTGATCGAACTCCTGCTCTTCATCGTCGTTGTCAGCATCGCGCTGGCCGCGCTGCTGAAGGTTTTCGTCACGGCCACGACGGCGAGCGCGGAACCCATGATCCGCCGCCAGCAGCTGGCCATCGCCGAGTCGCTGCTGCGCGAGGTGGAGCTGATGAACTTCACCTGGTGCGATCCCGACGATGCCAACGTCGCCACGGCCACGTCGGCCACGGTGTCGCCAACCGGGTGCGCAGCACTCGTCGAAGGCAGCGGCACCGAGCCCGGCGAGACCCGCTACGGCACCACCTCCTTCGACAACGTCAACGACTACGCCGGCTTCTCGATGAGCGGCATCCGCGACGTGGCCAACACGGCCATCGCCGGCCTCGGCGGCTACAGCGCCTCGGTCGCCGTGACCTCGGCCGCCCTGGACAACGTCGTGGCCGGCGAGGCGCTGAAGATCACCGTCACCGTCACTGCGCCCGACAGCAGCACGCTGACCTTGCAAGGCTGGCGCACCCGCTATGCCCCCAACGATGCGAACTGAAGGCGTTCGCTCACGCCAGCAAGGCTTCACGCTGATCGAGGCGGTGATGACCATCGTCCTCACCGGCATCGTCATCACCATAGTCTCGGTCTTCATCGTGCCGGCGACGGATGCCTACTTCGCCAGCAACGACCGCGCCCAGCTCGGCGAACAGGCCGACACCGCGCTGCGCCGCATCGCCCGCGACCTGGCCGGCGCTCTGCCCAACAGCGTGCGCGTGAAGGGCAACAGCCTGGAGCTCATCCCCGTCAGCGGAGCGGCGCGTTACGCCACCGCCGGTGCCGGTGCCTTGCAGTTCGGCGTCGCGCCCGTCCCCAACTTTGCCATCGTTGGGCCGCCGCTCGCGATCAGCCATGCCAGCCAGAAGCTGGCCTGGTACAACCTCGGCGCCGACACGCCGGACGCCGACGCCTACGCCGGTGACAACGTGCGCATCTCCGGCAACGCCGCGGGCAATGCCGTCAACGTCGGCGTCGCGGGCGCAGCGCTGCCCAATGCGCTGCAGTCGCCGCCATATCGCGTCTATGCCATCGAGTCACCCGTCAGCTACACCTGCAATATCGCCGCCGGCACGCTCACCCGCTACAGCGGCTATGCCGCGACAGCCAGCCAGGCCGACCCGCCGGCAGGCACCGCCGCCGTGCTGGCCCGCAACGTCACCGCCTGCAGCTTCAGCTACAGCACGGGCGCGGCGACGGCCCGCTACGCCCTCGCCTCGCTGCAGATTTCGCTAGCCCGCAACGGCGAGACCGTGTCCCTCTATCACGCCGTCCACGTGGACAACCTGCCATGAGAACGCTGCGCGGCTTATCGAACCGGAGTACCGGTTTCACGATGATGTCCATGCTCTTCATCCTCGTGGTGCTGGCCGCGCTGGGCGTGGCGCTGGCCTCGCTGAGCCAGCGCCAGCAGCTCGGCTCGGCCGGCGAACTGGCCGCGGCCAAGGCTTACCAGGCCGCCCTGGCTGGTCTGGATTGGGGCAGCTACCAGGTCCTGCGCGGTGCCGCCCAGCCCATCTGCTTCGCCACCAAGAGCATCGCCCTGCCCGACCAACTGTCCGACTTCACCGTCACCATCACCTGCGCGCGCAATCCGGCTGCCGGCACGGTGACCGACGGCGAGCAGCAACTGGCCTTCTACGTCGTGCAGGCCACCGCCTGCAACATCGCGAGCGGCGGCGCCTGCCCCAACGGCAGCACCACCGAGCCCACCTACGCCGAGCGCCAGCTCAGCCGTACCTTGTCGTACAAGACATGCACGCCGCCCGCTGTCTCCTGCTGATCGCCCTGGCCCTGCTGTGCGGCCTCGCGCAGGCCGCGTCCAGCTACACCTTCCGCAGCGACAGCTATGCCTGGGAGACGGCCGCCAATGCCCTCGCGTGGGACCGCAGTTGCACCAGTTACCCGGGCGACGACGACAAGGCCACCATCACCTTCACCGGCGGCTTCAAGTTCACCTTCGCAGGCACGGCCTACACGTCGGTGCGCGTGCTGACCAATGGTGGACTGCAGTTCGGGACCGACACCGGGTTCTTTCGCACCTACACCAACACCGCCCTGCCGGCCGGCGCGGCCGACACGCAGAGTGGCTGCGTTGCCTCGGCCACGACCAACGTCATCCTGGCCTACTGGACCGACCTCGACCCCAGCCGCGCCGGCAGCGGCGGCGTGACCTGGGAACAGAAGGGCACGGCGCCCAACCGCTACGTCGTCGTGTCCTGGAACGGTGTCTATCAGTACAACACCAGCACCCCCTACACCTTCCAGATCATCCTGTTCGAGAACGGTGAGTTCAAGTACCAGTACGGCAACGCCAATGCGAGCGGCTCCAACGCCACCATTGGCGTGCAGGTCAGCAGCAGCGACACCACCCAGTACTCCTACAACAGCGGCTACAACGCCAACGGCAGCGCCATCCGCTGGTTCGTGCCCAACGGCACGCCGACGCGCCGCGCCGAGTACCGCTTCGACGAATGGAACTACAGCGGTCGCGTCGGCGAGGTGGCGGACAGCAGCGGCAACAGCAACAACGGCGTGCGCATCGGCAACGCAGTCACCTCGGCCACGGCCAAGGTCTGCCGCTCGCTCAGCATCCCGGCCGACACGACGAGCGCCAGCCACGCAGTGGACACGCTGCTCGACGTCAACTCCGGCGTCGGCGACAAGGGCGCCGTGACCTTCTGGTACGACGCCAGCACGGCCTGGAACAACTCGGCGGCGATGCTGCTGGACGCGACGACGTCCACGAGCAAGCCCTTCTTCCTGGTGCGCCAGAGCGACGGCTCCCTGCGCCTGACCGTCACCGACAGCAACGGGCTCGTGGTATCGACCGCCACGCCGGCGCAGTCCGTCGCCGCGAGCACGTGGAAGCACATCGGCATCACCTGGAACCTGGCTACCGGCACCAACCAGAGCACGCTGCGCATCTATCTCAACGGCGTTCAGGTCGGCGCCACGACGGCGACGACGAGCGGCACTCTGGACAACAGCATCGGCACCCTCTTTGTCGGCGACAACCGCAGCAGCACCGCGCCCACCAATGGCACGCTGAGGTCGGCCAACGGCCTCATCGACGAAATGCGGGTCTACAACTACGAGATCAGCGCGCTGGAGCTGACGGCCGACATGGCGCCGGCCTCGCGCACTTGTCCGCTGCCGCTGGACCACTACGAGGTGTGGCTGCCATCCACCAGCCTGACCTGCCTGCCGACGACGGTGACCGTCAAGGCCTGCGCCACCAACGCCGCCAGTTGCAGCGTCGAGACGACGGTCAACGGCACGGCCACGCTGACGACCAGCGCCGGCACGCTGGGCAGCAGCGCCCTCAACTTCAGCAACGGCGTCGCGACGACGACGCTCAGCCTCCCCGGCGGCGCCGACAACACGAACGTGACGCTGACGCTGAGCTCCGAGAGCACCGCCGCCGCCAATGCCCGTGAATGCTGCCCCGATGGCGCCAGCTGCTATGTGTCCAACAGCTGCTCGACGACCTTCAAGCGCTCCGGCTTCCTGGTCTCCACCACCACCACCGGTGCTGCGATCACCCTGCCCATGCAGACGGCTGGCACGGCATCGGCCTCCTATTGGCTGCGTGCCGTCAAGTCCGGCACCAACAACCAAGCCTGCGAGGCTGCCTTGACTGGTTCCCGCAACGTCAACTGGGGCTATCAATGCCTCAATCCGGCGAGCTGCGGTGGCAGCAACCTGATGAGCGTCAATGGCACCGCCGTTGCCGGCAACGCCAGCGGCGTGTCCACCGCCACGGCCGCTGTGCCGATGACTTTCGACACCAACGGCAACGCTCCCTTCACGCTGACCTTCAACGATGTCGGCCAGACGTCGCTGTTCTTCAACTACGCGGTCAACCCCGCAGCCGGTGTTGACATCAACGGCACAGGCAACGCCTTCGTCACCAAGCCGGCGCGCTTTCTGATCTCCAACGTCGCCAGCGGCGCCAAGCCCAATCCCGCCGCGGCCAATGATGCCGGCGGCTCTTTCGTGGCTGCAGGCGCCAGCTTCGGCGCCCGTATCACCGCCGTCACCTCAGGGGGAGTTGCCACGCCCAATTTCGGCAAGGAGTCGACGCCCGAAGGCGTGTTGCTGACACCGACCCTGGTGCTGCCTTCGCCGGGCGCCTCCGGCACGCTGACCAACGGCACCGTGGCCGGCAGCCTGTTCATCAACGGCGTCGCCAACGTCGGCAATCTCAGCTACGCCGAGGTCGGCATCATCACGCTGACGCCTGCCCTGGCCAGTAGCGGCTACCTCGGTGTGGCCGCACCGACCGGCGCCGTGACCGGCACGCCCACCGGCAATATCGGCCGCTTCATCCCGGCCGGCCTCACCGTTACGCAGGGCCTGCCTACGCATCGCAGCGATCTGGCATGCGCGCCGGCTTCGACTTTCACTTACCTGGACGAGAACTTCAGCCTCGCGTTCACGCTGACGGCCGTCAATGCCGCCGGCAACAAGACCAGCAACTACACCAGCAATGCCAGCGGCAACTTCACCAAGCTCCCCCTCGGCACGCATGGCAGGTTCAATCTTGCCGGCATCGCCGGTGCAACGAAGTTTGCCGGCCGCGTCGGCGCCTCTGCCAGCGCTGGAACCTGGACGAACGGCACGGCCTCGGTGACCCTCACCGCCAAAGTCGCGCGTGGCGCGACAGTCGATGGTCCCTTCAACAGCGCCCAGTTCGGAATCGCGCCGGTCGATGATGACGGCGTGGCCATGGCCGCCTTCGACCTCGACACCGACGCGGTAGCCGGCAACGATCGAACGCAGGTCAATTCCTCCGGCCCTTCCGGGCAAATCCCCCTGCTCTACGGCCGCCTGCGCCTACAAAATGCGCTCAGCGCCGCCAACCGCACGCTGAAACTGCCGCTGACCGCCCAATCCTGGAACGGCACGGCCTTCGTGACCAACGCCTTGGATTCCTGCACCCGCATCACCGCCGCCAACCTGAGCTTCGGCAACTTCCGCAAGACCCTCACCGCTCAGGATGCGGTCATGTACCCCAACGTCCCCAACACCGCTGTCGTCGTCAACCCGCTGCAACCAACTTACATCACGCTGGCCGCCCCGGGCGGTGGCCGCCTGGGCAGCATGGACGTGGCCGTGGCCCTGAGCTCCACGCCCACCGACGCGTCCTGCCTGAAGACGGCCGGCGGCTGGGCCAGCGCCGCGGTGCCCGCCACCGCCGGCGCCAACCTCGCGTCGCTGCGCGGGGCCTGGTGCGGCGCGGCCGCCACCAGCGACCCCAGCGCCCGCGCCACCTGGGGCCTGTACCGCGGCAGCGACGGCGTCGTCTACCAGCGGGAGAACTATTGATGCGCTGGCCCTGGTCCACCCGCCGCAACGGCCAGCGCCTGCTGCTGCGCCGCGTTGGCGAACAGCATGCCTTCGTGCTGACCGACGGCCCACCCGGTCATGACCAGGACCAGCCGGCCCGGCTGCTGCGCTGGGGCCTGATGAGCGAGGCAAAACCCGTCACCTCGGGCGACGCCATCGCGCTGCTGGACCCGGCCGACTACCAGATCCTCAAGGTCGACACCCCCAATGTGCCGCCGGAGGAGCTGAAGGCCGCGGCGCGCTGGCAGATCAAGGAGATGGTCGACGTCGACGTTGCCGAACTGACGCTGGATGTCATGCACGTCGGTGGCGACGTCGAGCGCGCGCAGCGCCAGCTCTTCGTCGTCGCGGCCCGCAACAGCGCCATCAAGGCGCTGACCAACGGCGCTGCGGGCATCAGCAGCGACATCACCATCGTCGATGTCTGGGAGACGGCCCTGCGCAATCTGCTCGCCGCCCAGGCCCGTGCCGACGACCTGGCCGCGCGCGCCTGCGCCGCCGTCCATATCGACGAACGCCACTGCCTGCTGGTCGTCAGCGCTGGCGATGAGCTTTTCTACACGCGGCGCCTCGAAGGCGACGCCGGCCTGCTGGCGCGTGCGCGCGGCGAGCAGGCCGACGCCAGCGCCGCCGAACTGCCGCTGGGTTTCGAATACCAGCCCGGCGGCACCTTCGACGCCAGCACCACGCAGGAGTCGCCCCTGGTCGTCGAGCTGCAACGCTCCATCGACGTCTGGGAGCGCAGCTGGCCCGAGCTGCCACTGGCGCGGCTGTACGTCATCACGGCCGAGCACGGCGCGGAGGTCGCGACGCTGATCCAGCGCGAGCTCGGCCAGCGCACCGTGGCTCTGAATCCGCTAGCCGCCTTCGCGCCCGACGCGCCGGCCCCCGAGGGCGACGCAGCCCAGGCCCTGGGCGCCTGCCTGCCACTGCTGGGCGCCGCCTTGCGCACCGAGACTCGAAAGTTGTGATGCCCCCTCGTTCACTTCGTTCACTGCCCCCCAAGGGGGCGCCAGTGCCCTTCGGGCGGCCGGGCGGGCACTGCTGATGGCCCAGCAAATCAACCTGCTCACGCCGATCCTGCTAGCACCCAAGCGCTATTTCTCGGCGCTGACGCTGGTGCAGGCCACGGGCCTGCTGTGCCTCGCGGGCCTGGCTGCGGCGCTGTGGCTGCAGCAGCGTGACCGCAGCGCCGAAGCCCAGCATCAGGTCGTTCTCGCGCAATACGCGACGGAGCGCCAGCAGTTGACCGTGGCCCGCGCCAACCTGCCCGCACCACTGGATGCCGCCACGGTGCAGCAGCAACTGCTGCCACTGGCGGCCGGCAACGCTGATCGCCGTGCGCTGCTGCAGGTGCTGGGCGCCGACGCAGCCGGGCAGCGCCATTCCGACCTGCTCGCACTGATCGCGCGCACCCTGCCCGAACCGGCCTGGCTCAGCGAGTTGCGCTACACGCCGGGCCGGGTCGAACTCGTCGGCGGCACGCTGGACACCGCCATGCTGAGGCCCTGGCTGGCCAGGCTCGCGGTCCATCCGCTGTTGGCCGGTCAACAGCTGTCGGCCCTGCGCGTCGAGCGCCTGGGAGCACCTGGCACCGAGACGGGCGGCAACCCGCTGCTGTCGCGTGACAGCCCGCTCGTCAGCACCGGCCTGCCGGTCTGGGCCTTTCGCGTGGTCAGCGCGCCGGCCCATGCGGCCAGCGCCGCAACCGGAGGCGCACGATGAAGGCGCAGACGACCATCGATCTCGCGCTGCTGCGGCGCCGCCTCGCGCCCTTGCTGCAGCGCTGGGAACGCCAGGCCAAGCGCATCGACGCGCTCAGCCTGCGTGAGCGCGCCATCCTGTTCCTCAGCATCGTGGCGGTACTGGCCCTGCTGTTCGACTCCTTCGTGCTCGCGCCGCAGTCCGCCCGCGCCAAGCTGCGCAGCAACGCTCAGGCGCAGCAGGCCGCCGAGATCAGCAAGCTGCGCGAGCAGTTCATCAGCGCCAGCGGCAGCGGCGGCACGCCGGCCGAACAATTGCAAATCCAGCTCGAAAGCGCCCGCAACGAGCGCCAGCGCCTGGACAGCGAATTGCGCCAGGCCAGCACCGTCAACCCCGCCGAAGGGCTGTCGGCCCTGCTGCAGCGTGTGCTGGCCCAGCAGCCGGGCCTGGTACTGGAACGACTGACGCTGCTGGACGACACGCCCGTCAGCCTGCCGTCCGCATCGGCATCGGCAGCAGGCAACGCGCTGCCACCGAGCATGCCAGGCATGAGCTGGCAGGGTGTCGAGCTGCAGCTGCAAGGCAGCTACCGCGACACCCAGCACTATGTGCAGGCCCTGGAACGCGAACTGCCGGCGTTGCGTTGGGGCGAGATGCGCCTGAGCAGCGGCGGCCCCAACGAGGTGCCGCGCCTGCTGGCCCGGATCTATCTGCTGAAGGTGCAGCCATGAGAGCGGCATTCATCGCCCTGCTGTTCGCTGCGCCGCTGGCCCAGGCCGCCGACGAACCCACCCGCGACCCCACGGCCTGGCCACCCGCGCTGCGCAGCGCCATGGCGGCCTCGGCCGCACCGGCTGCCTCTGGCGTTGCGCCGGCCGACAACGCCATCCGCCAGGTCGTCTTCGCGGGAGGCCGCGCGTATGTCGTACAGCGCGGCCGCCGCTATGGCGTGGGCGAACAAATCGAAGGCGCACGCATCGAGCGCATCACCGAACAGGCCGTTTGGCTGCGCGAGGCCGGCCAGGTCCGGCGCGAGCCGCTGTATGGCGGCGTCGAGAAGCGCCCGCCTCCGGAGGCGGCCCGGGCTGCATCCGGCGTGAAGAAATCCAAGGAGAAGCCATGAAGGCCCCCGTCCATCGACTCCTGCTGGCCAGCTCAGCCGCTGCGCTGCTGGCAGCAGGACTGTCAGGTTGTGCCGACAAGCCGCTGCGCGTGGCCCAGCCCAGCCAGGCCCTGCGCGAGGAGCTGCAGGCCCAGCGAGCCGCCCCCGCCGCCTCTGGCGTGCCCGCACCGGTCGTGGTGGCGACGCCCGTACCGCCGCCCGCCCCCGCGCTGCCGCCCGAGCCACGCTTCGACCTCATCGTCAATGGCGCGCCGGCCCGTGACGTCTTCCTGTCCCTGGTCAGCGACACGCGCTACAGCATGCTCGTGCATCCCAGCGTGTCGGGCCAGCTGTCGGTCACCCTCAAGGGCGTCACGGTGCGCGAATCGCTGGACGCCATCCGCGATGTCTACGGCTTCGACTATTCCATCGACGGCCGCCGCATCACCGTCTTTCCGCCCACGCTGCAGACCCGCGTGTTCACGATCAACGCGCTGGCCCATCAGCGCAGCGGCCGCAGCGAGGTTCGCGTCAGCTCGGGCGCCGCGCCGGCCAGCAGCCAGAACGGCGCCGCCGGTGCAAGCGGCAACACTGGCAGCGCCACCGGCGGCAGCACGACCACGGTCCAGCAGCAGGAGAGCAGCCAGCTCAGCACCAAGGTGTCGAGCGATTTCTGGGGCGAGACCAACAACGCGCTGAAGGCCCTGGTCGGCAGCGGCGAGGGCCGCGCCGTCATCACCAGCCCGCAGACCGGCACGGTCGCCGTGCGCGCCATGCCAGAGGAGCTGCGTCACGTCGAGGCCTGGCTGAAGGCGACGCGCATCGCCGTCGAGCGCCAGGTCATGCTGGAGGCCAAGATCGTCGAGGTCGAGCTGCGCGAGGGCTACCAGAGCGGCATCGACTGGTCGCGCATCGGCGAACGCAGCGCCATCGGCCAGACCAGCGTCAACCCCTCCATCCCCAGCGGCGTCAGCAGCATCATCAACCCGCTGGTCAGCAACACGCGCGGGCTGCCCACCCTGTCCAGCGGCACGCAAAGCCCAGCCTGGCCCGACCTCATCCCCCTGCCCTCATCCGGCGGCGGCACGCTAGGGCTGGCGCTGGCGCGCGGCGGCTTCCAGGCGCTGCTGGCCTTCGTCGAAAGCCATGGCGACACGCAGATCCTGTCCAGCCCGCGCATCGCGACGCTGAACAACCAGAAGGCCGTGCTCAAGGTCGGCACCGACGACTACTTCATCACCGGCATCAGTGGCAGCAACAGCGGCACCAATACCGGCACCAACGGCACGAACGGCACCACCAACCAGATCCCGACGCTGACGCTGACGCCTTTCTTCAGCGGCATCGCGCTGGACGTGACGCCGCAGATCGACGCGGCCGACATGATCACCCTGCACATCCACCCCTCGGTCTCCAACGTGACCGAGAAGATCAAGCAGGTCGATCTCGGCTCGGTCGGCAACTTCCGCCTGCCGCTGGCCAGCGCCAGCGTCAACGAGAGCGACACCGTCGTGCGCATCCCCGACGGCCACATCGTCGCCATCGGCGGCCTGATGCAGATGGAAGCCACGCGCCGCGGCTCGGGCGTGCCCGGCGCCGACAGCAACCCGCTGACGTCCATGCTGTTCGGCAATCGCGCCAACAACGGCCGCAAGCGCGAGCTCGTCGTCCTCATCAAGCCCAGCATCATCCGCAGCGCGGAGGACTGGGAGCAGCACAACCGCCTGGTCAGCGAGTCACTGGACGACACCGAAGGCCGCTCGCGGCGCGTGATCCGGGTGGATGGCGCGGCGGCGGCGCCGCAAAAGTAAGCGGTGGCGGGAAAAGTGGCCGGGTCCGCATCCGTGCCCATTCGCACAGCGTGGACGGTCGCGGCCGTCGCGGCCGTCGCACTAGCGCTGGCCGCAGGCGGCTGGCTACTGAACCGATCGGCCGAGGCGCCCACCTCACTGCCGCCCACCCAGCCAGCCCCGCCCTCGGCAACGCTTCTAGGAACGTTGCTACAGCCGATCGTTGACGCGAAGGCCGATGCCGCTACCCAGCCGGCGAGCGCGGCCACGCCGGCTGCGCTTCCCCCGTCTCTGCGCACGCCGGCCTCATCGACACCGGAGGAACTGCGCACGGTGCAGCTTGCGTTGGAAGAGGGCGCGACGCCAGCGCAGGCGCGCAAAGCAGCCGACGTGCTCGAGCGATGCGAGCATGCGACCCAGACAATCGAATTCGCGTACAGCGTACGCGACCAGGGCGGCCCGCTGCGGCAAGTGTTCGAGAAGACTCCTGGCTTCAACATGGACCAATGGATCAAGGAGAAGCAGGACTTGCAGCGACGCTGCCAGTTCTTCGACACGGCCACCCTGGCGCGCAGGGGCGAGTTTCTGAAGCGAGCCTACGAGGGAGAGCTCCCTGGCATGGCGCTGGCGTACCTGCTGTGGCTCAACGCCCATGCCAACCAGGCCGTCGCCGCACCGGAACTGCTCGGCAAGCTGCAGCGCGAGGTGCGGCAGACCGCCGAGGACGGCGACCTGGAGGCGTTGTCGACCTACGTCCATTCATTCGGCGCGCTGGGCGAGACGGCGATGCAGCGGCAGGCCTACAAGGAAGCGTGGCTGCGCATCCTGACTGAAATGTCCGGCCCGGCGGCGACCAAGGAAAGCCGCGATTCGATGGAGAACGTCGAGAAGATGATGCGCCAAGGGCGCTGGGCGCCGCCGGCGCTGAGCGCCGACGAACAGCGCGAGACCGATGTGCTGACGGAGCGTGTGGTTGATGCCTGGCGCAAGCGCCACTAGGAGGCTCGGGCCGGAGCGCCCTCAGCGCGAGCTGGCCGGCAGCGCGCCCGGCAAATGCGTTGCCTCCCAACCGAGCAGCTTGCGTATCTCCCCTGGCACCGGCAGCGGCTGAACGCCCTCCGGCACACGAGCGAGTTCAAAGCGGCGCAGCTCCGGGCTGCGGAAGACCGCCCCTTCGTAGGCCAGCAGCGCCTTGCCGGTGGCTTCCACACCTGGCGCTGACTGGCGAAGGGCGTCGAGGCTGGCGAAGTGGGCCTGGCAAGCCGCTTCCGGCAGCGGCGCCCAGCTGATCAGCGGTTGGCTACTGCCCGCGCGCAGATAGACGTTGCCGTCGACGCGGCTCATCATGGTCTGCGTGACCTTGCCGCAGGTGACCGCCGCCTGTTCGACGCGCAGCAGCGGACCCTTCACCGCGGCATCCACCACCAGCAGATTGCCTTCGAACACATGGCCGACACGCTCGCTGACGTCCGGCCCCGTCTGCGGATGCCAGCCGAAGTGGTCGCCTCATTGATGACGAAAATCATTACTGAGTGCCCCTCGCCTCGTTCTCAAGGAAGTACAGCAGGTGATTTCAATTCAAATGCGCGCCTTATCTGTGCAAAGGTTTTTGCTTGTTGCAAGCGGCGCTCGATGTCGGATGCGCTGGCCCCCGTGTAGTGATTGGGATTCTTCCGCACGGCCTCGGCAAGCAATCTGGCCAACTCGCTCGCCCCAACCGGCCGCGGTTCTGCAAACACCAGCCGCAGGCGCACGGGAATGGACAGTGTGAAGAGGCCAACAGCAATCAGTATTAGATACATGGACCACGGCATATTGAGTGATCGAGGCCCCGCCAGTCCCGTAAGGTAGATGTCTGTGACCGTTGCATAGGTCATGTTCGACATGCAGAGCGTTCCCTGCTTCAGATCCTTTGTAAGAATAGAACGAAAGACATCGACAACGGTCCCATCGTCCCGCAAGTCCGTCAACAGGACTTTAGAAGCCTGCCTGCGGTGGCCAGAAGTACTGGCTTAGTCGCACCCATTGCCACCACCTCCTGCAACTGCCACACCAACGCCGATAGCTGCGTCACCTCGCGCAACTGGACAGGTTGTACGGCAGAGTCACTTTAGAAGCGCCCAGAGGATGATTGCTTGCGTCGCAAAGATTGCGAGAGCAAAAGGGTCGATTGCTCTACTCTTAAAAATAGTCAGTCCGATCAAACGTCCAAATAGAAGTATTTGCACAAGTAAAGATAGGGTCAGCGATAGCAATTGGTACGAAAATTTAAGCCCGGTTTTTGCCACCAGCCAGAAATTGCCAATCGGCTCATTTCCATCGGCGCCTGCCATCAGAAATCCCAGGGTAACAAATACTCCAGCAATGCAAATAGCAGTCACATGAAATAACAGAAGGTCTCTGAATCTAATCATGGGTCTCTGTTACCTCATTTTGATAGAAATTTCAGGTGGGCAGTTTCCGTCAAAATAACCTTTTGCCACGCCCGCTGCGGCGATAGCTGTCCCTAGGAGAATCCCGCCCAATACGCCACCGCCTCCACCCCGCACACCCAGAAGACCAGTGGTTCCAATTGATTTCCACTGCTTCAGAACCAATGGGGCGAAATAGGCCTGACGGTCAGTTCGAGAAATCGGATCGCCACCCACGCATAGTTGTTCACCTGCCCCAACGCCCAGCCAATCGGGTTCTCAGAGATGAACCTCATGAACCCGCCCTTCAATACCTAGCGCGGTAGCAGTTGCAAGCTATGGTGTGGAACCATGCTCCTCTTGATCAATCTGCGCGGCATAACCACTGTCAGCAACGCTGGTTTGGCGCAGGACCATATTGACTGTCTTACCCCGAAAGCAACGTGGGGATTTTGAGTATTCAACGGACGATAAAAGGCCTCGATGTAGAAATACAACGGCGCTTAATCGATTGATTCCATCCGAGAGGGTCACTCTTGCCATCGGGAATTCAGGCGATTTGTTATCCAATTTCAACGGCAAGTGGTCAGGTGGAAAAAAAATCAAAACCATTCGATCTTCGCTCGATCTCTGAACCAATTCAACGCTCTCAACTTGCTGCCAAAACAGAGGCTGATCCTCAGCGGAAAGTGAAGATTTAGCGACCTGGAGCAAATCTCTCTCCTGCTTACGCAAACCAAATGATCCGCCGTATTTCATCCATCGGATAATTCTTCCAAGCATAATTCATTCCCTGATTCTTGCGCTAATCGCACTCTCCGGAGCCGCTGGCGACCCCAACAGTAGTTCCCAGAGCGCCCCCACCCGCTCCACCTTTAAGCCAGCCGGGAGTGCGATCCAGCTGTCTCGCAAAGGGGTTCCATCTGGCGCCCCAATCACGCCAGCCTCTAGGAAAAGCTTTGGGATCATGCAAGAAATGCCGCAGCGGCGAAACAAAATTGCCATTCCACAAACCATCCCACGATTTTGGAAGAAAGCCCTTTCCCCTGTCTTAGTAACGTGCTTAAAGAATCTGGCCGGTACCCAATGCGACCATACTTGCCCCGGCCCACGGACTGCAGCAGTGGCCAAGCGTCCGCCAATCGCACCTATCGCCCCCATCCCTGCTGAAAGAGCTACGGAGCCCCAACTGACGCAACCAAAATTACCTCCGTTCAAAATCAGTTGAGTCGCCAGATCAATACCAGCTCCAACAACGGCACCGGCAACACCGAACTCACCCTCCGGGTCCGTCATCGAAACCGGATCTCCACCCACATACGCGTAGTCATTCACCTGCCCACTGGCCCACCCAATCGGGTCTTCGCTGATGAACCTCATGCAATCCGGCCTGTAATACCTCGCCCGGTAGTAATACAACCCCGTGCCGTCATCCTCTCGCCCCGTGTACCGCTGGCTGTCCGTGCTGGTGCCGGTGGTGGCGATGGGTGTGCCATAGGGCGTGTACTGAAAGCTCTTCTGCACATTGCCCGCGCCGTCGGCCTGCACCACGGTGCTGTTGTTGGCCTCGGCCATGATCCAGCTCATGCTGGGCTGGCCATTGACGGTGGTCTGGCGCATGAAGTGCTGGTCGATGCCGCCGGTGATGAGGTTGGCTCGGATGTTGCCGCTTCTGCCCAGCGCATCCAACTCCTGGATGAAGTTGTCGCCATCGTAGTTAAAAGCCGTTGTCGCTGAACCGAGCGTGCGCGAGACGCGCCGGCCCTGGCTGTCGTACTTGAAGCCGGCATTGGTCATCGTGTCGTTGACGGCAACGAGCTGGTCCCGGGCATCCCAGGTGTAGGTCGTGACTCCGTCACCCGTCATGTTGCCGTTCAGGTCATGGCTGAAGGTCTTGCCGCCCCAGGTGAGCAATCGGTTGGCGGCGTTGTAGCTGGCGTCGGTGATGTCGGGCTGCTGCGTGCCGATGAAGTTGGCCAGGTCGCCGCTGACGCCGGTGCGGCGGCCCGCCAGGTCATACGTGTAGCCACCCTGCGCGATGACGCTGCCATCGGCCTTGAGGTACTTCAGCGTCTTGACCTCGCCCGCATCCGTGTACGTGGTGTTCACGCTCATGCCGCCGGTATAGGTGGTCTTGGTGGGCCGGTTGGCGTCGTCGTACTGGAAGGCCACCGTCTGTGCCTGGTTGCCGTTGCTGGCCCCGGCTGCCTGGGTGATCAGCGTGAGCCGGTCGGCGTTGTCCCAGGTGTAAGTCAGCGTGGGCTGGGCCACCTGGCTGCCTGCCGGACCGTTCTTGAGAGTCATGGTCGCGCGCCGGCTGGCCTTGTCGTAGGTGTAGTTGACCTCGCCTTGGTCGGTGCTCTCCTGGGTCAGGCGGTCCAGCGTGTCGTAGGCGCGGGTGATGGTCTTGCTCACGCCGCCCTGGGTGTCGACGATCTGCGTCAAGCGGTTGGCGTTGTCCCAGGTGAGGGTCACCGTGCTGGTGTAGGCGGTGGGGTTGGCCGCCGTGGCGCCGAAGCCGATGGTCTTGACGCGACCCAGGTTGTCATAGGTGACGCCGCTGAGCTGGCCTTTGCGGTCGGTGCGCTGCTTGAGCCGGCCGCCGGGCTCGTACAGGTAGCTCTCCACCTTGCCCAGCGGGTCGGTCTTGTCCTTGACCTGGCCGGTGGGCCAGTAGGAGTAGCCGGTCGTCTGATTCTTGGCGTCGGTGTGGCTGAGCAGTTGGCTGTTGTTGTCGTAGCTGAATGTGGTGAGGCCGCCCAGCGCGTCCGTGACCTGCGTGAGGCGGTTCATGGCGTCCCAGGTATTGATGGTGGTGTTGCCCAGGGGGTCAGTGGTGGTGGTAACGCGCCCGACCGCATCGGTGAGTTGCTTGGCTGTGCGGCCCAGTGGGTCGGTCGCGCTGAGCGGGTCGGCGCTGGCATAGCTGAACAGGCTGGTCTTGCCCAGGGCGTCGCTCGTGCTGATGAGCAGGCCTTGGTCGTCGTAGGCGAAGGTGGTGACGTGGCCCAGCGGGTCGGTGACGCTACGCAGGTTGCCGCGGGCGTCGTAGCGCAAGGTGTGCGTGTGGCCCAGCGGGTCGGTCACGGTCAGGGGTTGGTTGAAGACCGTGTCGTAGGTGGCGCTGGTGACGACGGCATCCGCGGTGCCGGCCAGGCGCGTGAGCGTCTTGAGGTTGCCGACTGTGTCGTAGCCGAAGGTGGTCTGCCGGTTCAGCGGATCAGTGAGGCTGGTCAGCAGGTTGTCGGTGTATGTGAAGGTGGTGGTTTGCTGCTCGGGCTGCCCGATCGCCGCAATGTTCTTGATGACGTTGCCGCGAGCGTCGAACTGCACGCGCCGCCCGATGGTGCGGCGGTCGATGAGGTCGGTCTGCAAGGAGGCGGGCAGCGTCACTGCGCCGCCAGCGCAAGGCGGCTGGGTCGCCGTGGTGGAGTACCAATAACTGAAGGTCGAGCCGTCGGCCAGGGTTTGGGATTTAACGCGGCCGGTCTCGTAGTTGTTCAGCGCGGGGCTGCTGGTGCCAGAGCTGCAGCTGCCCGCAGGGATGTTGACGACTTCGTACGTGTTGGAGATCACCAATTTGCTGTTGGGGTCGGTCACCTCCTTCAAGCGATTGGTGGCCGTCCACGCATTCCACGACGTCTTCGTCCCGAGCAAGAACGGCGCGAAATCTTCAGACGAGCTGGTGCGGATCTTCTTGAGCCTGGCTGACAAAGAGCCGGACACCGGGCTGGTCATTGCAAGGGAACCTGAACTTGCCGAGCTTGGCCGTTTCGTGGTGACCCGAGAACCCAAAGACATCGGTCGGTTCAAGACGCCCAGTCTGCGTAACGTCGGCCTGACGGCTCCGTACATGCACGACGGTAGCGTGCCAACGCTGGCCGAGGCGGTCGACCTAGAGGTGTATTACCGAAGTCGTACCAGCGGACGGCCTTTGATTCTGCTTGACGCAGAGAAGGCGGACATCGTGGCTTTCCTGCAGACCTTGACGGCGGATGATCTGCAACGACGTTAGGTGAGGACGGCGCCCACAACGGCTCCCTCGGTGAAGTTCGGCGAGCGTTGCCGGCGAAGACTCCGACACGCTGGCCGACGATCGCGCCGCTTTGCCGTCCCATGGCTGGCTAGCAATGGCCTGTATGTCGACCGGCTTCCCATGCCCAGCCTGGCCTTCTCCCATGCCACGTTGGGACCGACCTGGTGATCGCGGAGCTGCTGAGCTTCTGCGTGATCAGCTCAGCGGGCCGCGGGGAGCGCGCCCGGCTGGTGGCTGGCCTCCCAGCCCAGCAGTTTGCGCACCTCGGCCGGTATCGGTAGCGGCTGGACCCCGTCCGGCACGCGCGCCAGCTCAAACCGCCGCAGCTCCGGGCTACGAAACACCGCCCCTGCGTAGGCCGGCAGCGCCCGGCCCCTTGCCTCCGCACCCGGCACCGCCTGGCGGAGGGCGTCGAGGCTGGCGAAGTGGGCCTGGCAAGCCGCTTCCGGCAGCGGCGCCCAGCTGATCAGCGGTTGGCCGCTGCCCGCACGCAGATATACATTGCCGTCGACGCGGCTCATCATGGTCTGCGTGACCTTGCCGCAGGTGACCGCCGCCTGTTCGACGCGCAGCAGCGGACCCTTCACCGCGGCATCGGCCACCAGCAGATTGCCTTCGAACACATGGCCGACACGCTCGCTGACGTCCGGCCCCGTCTGCGGATGCCAGCCGAAGTGGTCGCCCTGCGCGCTGCGCTCGTTGCGGTCGATCAGGGCCGGCGAATTGACGAAGGTGTTGTGGAGGATGCGGGCGTCCGAGCTGTTCAGGATGCGGATGCCCTGCACGTTGTTCACGAACACATTGCCAGCCACGACGATGCCCTTCGAGATCTCGAAGAACAGGCCCGCCATCGTGCCTTCGACGTGGTTGTTGACGAACGCGCCGCCGACATTGCCCACGTCGTACCAGACACCATTGGAGTTCGGCTGCTCGACGATGAGGTTGTCGCGCACGGTGACGCGGTAGGACTGGTTGAAGATCTTCACCGCTGCCGGGAAATAGCCGGTCAACTTCTCCACGTTGTTGCGCCGGATGAGGTTGCGCTCCAGCAGCACGTCCGACGAGCCGATGACATAGATGCCCTCGGTGCCGGTGTCGCTGATGAGGGAGTTGCGGATGACGAGCCCGTCGCCGCGGAAGTAGCCGGCCACGCGCGAGCAATGGCTGATGGTGACGTTCTCCAGCAGCGTGCCCATGACCTCCTTGCCGTGCTCGCTTTCAGGTGACGGGCCGACGGGATCGTCGGTCGGTTCTTCCGACACCAGCGTCGACGGCTTCTTGCCCTCGATGTCGATGGCCCGGTAGGCGTATTGCGTGAAGGTGATGCCGCGCAGAGTCGGGCCCTTGCGGTCCGACGGCTTGCCGTGGACTTCGCGCGAGGGGCGGTGCAGGGCGATGTCGTGCGCCGTGATCTCGACGAGGCGACCGGTCGGGTCGGCGCCGATGTAGACATGACCCTTGGCGTAGTCGACGTAGTAGGCCTTGGCACTGACCTCGCCTTCCCAGCCCGCGGACTGCAGCGGCTCGCCGTCGATGAAGACCATGTCGTTGTTGAAGCGGTGCAGCGGCGTCTTCATGCCCTCACGCTCCCGTTGCCACCAGCCCAGCGGCTGGGCCGGGAACAGCGTGGCCCATTTCGTGCGCCAGACGTTGTTGCCCAGGCTCTGCCACTCGATCGCCACGCGCGTGCCCTTGAGCACAGGCACTTCATCCAGATAAGGCTGGATGGTGATGCCTTGGTTGAGCTGAAGACCGCCGGTGCGGTAGGTGCCGCCGCGCATGACGATGGCGTCGCCGGTGACGACGCGCGTCACCGCTTCCTCGATGGACGTTGCCTCGTTGATCGACGCACCGGAAGCCTCGGCCTTGCCGTCAGGCGCCACGAAATAGACGTGCGGCGCCTTGGGCACCGCGTAGCGTTGCGGCACCGGACCATAAGGGCCGCCCGAGGGCTGGGCCATGGCGGTGGTGGCCAGGATCTGTGCGGCCAGCAAGCCGAGAGCGCCGATCCAGCGGCGGGATGGGAGCAAGGACATCGTGCGGTCTCCATGCGCCTTAAGGTAGCGCTACCAAATGCAATGGCGCGCACGCTATCACTGTTTGCGCCGCGCCGAGGCGCCTGGAGATCCGCCGCGTGACTTCAGCGCGGCTTGGGGCCCACCAGGCCCAGCGCCAGCGCAATGCCGACCAGCACGATGGCGCCGCCGGCCACCATCTGGGACGTGATGGCTTCCTGCAGGAAGAGCGCCCCCCACAGGATGGCAAAGAGCGGGATCAGAAAGGTCACCGATACCGCGTTCGTCGGCCCGACTCGGCTCATCAGCCGGAAATAGAGGATGTAGGCCAGCGCCGTGCACAGGCCGGCAAGCGCCAGCGCCGAGCCCCAGGCGACGTTGCTCGGCATGGCGGCCGGCCACAGCCAGGCGGCTGGCAGCGCCAGCAGCACGGCGGCGGCGAACTGGCTGCCAGTGGCCACGGCGAGAGGAGAAACGCCGGCCAGATAGCGTTTGGTTGCGTTCGCCGCGATGCCGTAGCAGAGGGTGGCCGTCGCGCAGGCCAGCACGGCCCAGAAGCCCGAATGGTCCTCGCCGGGCTTGAAGCCGGCCTTGTCCCAGGCCAGGAAGGCCACGCCCGCAAAGCCGATGACGAGGCCGAGCACGCGCCATGGTGTCAGCCCCTGGCGCAACCAGACGAAGGCGACGACGGCCGTCCACAACGGCGTCGTCGCGTTGACGATGCTGGACAGGCCGGCCGTGATGGACAGGGCCGCGAAGGAGAACAACGCAAACGGGATGGCGCTGTTGAGCGCGCCGACGAGCAGCAAGCCCTTCCAGTGCTTGCGCAGGTCAGCCAGATTGCCGCGCGCTGCCAGCAGCGGGATCAGCATGGCGCTGGCCAGGCCGACGCGCACGGCCGCCAGCGCGATTGGCCCGAACTCATGGGCCCCGAGGCGCATGAACAGGAAGGAGGCGCCCCAGAGCGCGGCGAGCAGTACCAGCTCGCCGATGTCGAAAGCCTTCATGCGGTAACACCCTCCAGGCTCAACAGGGCCTGCTTGCGCTCCAACCCGCCGGCATAGCCGGTCAATGAGCCATCGGCGCCGACGACGCGATGGCAGGGCACGAGAACGGAGATCGGGTTGCGGCCTACTGCGGCGCCCAGTGCCCGCGCCGCACTGGCGCGCCCCAGCCGCTCGGCCAGTGCGCCATAGGTCGAGGGCTGCCCCGGCGCGATGGCCAGCAGCGCCTGCCAGACCTCGCGCTGAAAGGCCGTGCCGGCCGGGTCCAGCGGCGGGAGGTCGAAAGACTTGCCGCTGAAATAGGCCGTCAGCGCGGCTTCGGTGGCCGACAGGACGGCGTCGCTGCCGTCGTCCTCAGGCACGTCAAGCGCGCCGGGATGGTGCTTCTGCCCGTCAAACCACAGGCCCGACAGGCCCGTGGCGCTGCGCGCGGCCGTCAGTGGGCCGAGTGGGGTTTCGATCCTGCGTTGCAAAACGTGATGGTTCATCGAGTAACTCCGATCTTTCTGATTGGCCGCGCGACTGCCGCGCAACTGGCTTTGCCAGGCCACTGGCAGTGCCCCCTTGAGGGGGCGCGCGAAGCGCGTACGGGGTGGGTCAAGCCCTTCTCCAGAGATGAAGGACGGCGTAGCTGCGGTAGGGGCGATAGTGCTCCGCGGCTTCGAGATAGGCCTTGGGCGACAGCAACGGGCCTTCGCGGCTCAGGGCCTTGCGCAGGACGACGTCGCCGGGCGGGAAAGCGTCGGGCCAGCTCCAGCCCCGCATCAACATGTAGCCGGCTGTCCAGGGGCCGATGCCGGGGATGGCCGTCAGCTCGGCGGCAGCGGCTTCTGGTGAACCCTCGTGGCGGGCAAAGGCCAGCGTCGGCCAGGCCTGGGCCAGGGCGATGAGGCTGTCGGCACGCCGGCCAATGATGCCGAGTGACGCGATGTCGTCGCGCGTCGCCTCGGCAATGCACTCGGGTGTGGGGAACAAGCGTTGGCAGCCTTCCGGCGCGTCGGACAAGGCTTCACCGAAACGCTCGACGAAACGGCCGGCGAGTGTGCGAGCGGCCGCCACGGTGACCTGCTGGCCCAGTACGGCGCGTACCGCCAGCTCGAAGCGGTCCAGGCAGCCCGGCAGCCGCTGGCCTGCGACGGCCGCCTCGCCCAACGCAGCGGCGATGGCCTCGGGTTCGGCGTCCAGGTCCAGCCAGCGGCGCAACAGCGGCAATAGCGAGCCGACGGCAGGCCAGAGCGTGGGGGACAGTTCGACGCCGACCTCTCCCGCCTTGGCGAAGCTCACGCGCAGCCAGCCGGCATGGCGCCGGCCGGCGTGAGTCAGCGCCAGGGAGCGTGTGACACCGCCCTCCTCCACCCGCTCAACCCCTGTGATCGCACGCGGCGCAAGAAACGCCAGCACGCCGGCCACGTCATAGGGCTGGCGGTAGCTCAGCCGCAGCCGCGACACGGGGGCCGCACCGCCACCCTCGCGCCGCAGGGCTGTGGGCTGCAGGCGGTAGTGCTCGACGAAGGCGGCGTTGAAGCGCCGCAGGCTCGCATAGCCGGCCGCGAAGGCGATCTCGCTGACGGGCAGCGTGCTGTCGGTCAGCAGGGCCTTGGCGAGCAGCAGGCGGCGCGTCTGCAGGTATTGCAAGGGCGACACGCCGTGCTCGGCCTGAAAGATGCGGCGCAGATGCCGGCTCGTGATGCCGAGATGGGCTGCCAGGTCTTCGACGCTGGCCTCGGCGTCATCGCAGGCATCCAGCCAGGCAGCGGCCTGCTGGGCGAGCGTTCGCGAGGCGTCCATCGTCGTCCACGGCAGGGCGCGCGGTGCCAGCTCGGGCCGGCATTTCATGCAGGGGCGAAAGGCGGCGGCTTCGGCCTGGGCTGCCGTCGAGAAGAAGCGGCAGTTCTCGCGCCGCGGCAGGCGCACGCGGCAGACGGGGCGGCAGTAGATGCCGGTGGATGTGACGCCGACATAGAGCCGCCCGTCGAAGCGCGCGTCGTGCGACTGCAGGACGGCGTAGGCGGCGTCGGGTGGGAGGGTCTCGGACAACATGCAGCCAGTCTAGGACGGGCCCCTGCCAGATCCTGGCAGCTTTCGGACATGCCCCCAGAACTTACTGCAGGTAGCGGCGGCGGATGCGGGCGACGGTGCCGTCTTCTTCAAGCTGGCGGTAGGCCGCAACCCAGCGCCGTGCCTCGGCGGCATCGAGCCCGAGCGACGCGGCCATGTAGAGCGTGGCTTCGCCGAGCGTCGTCTGCAACACGAAGAGCATGCGGGCCTGGCCATACTCGTCCATTGCAGCCTCCAGCATGGGCGTGCCGGCGTAGACGGCATCCAGCGCCTGCTCGCGCAGGAGGCGCAACAGGTCGCGGTAGTCTTTCGCTTCGACGATGGTCTTGAAGCGCTCGGCCCGCAGATTGGCCGCAATGGGCGAGCCGCGCAGCACGCCGACGCGCAGCGCACGCAACTGGTCGAGCTCCAGGCGCGTCTCGGTCGCGAGAGTGTAGAGGCCGTAGCGCACCGTCATCAGCGGCACCAGCCACTGGAAGCGGGCCTCCCGGTCCGGCGTCCGCGCCAGCGGAAAGATGCCGTAGTGCCGCCCCTGCTCGACCGTGCGCACCGCGCGCGCCCAGGGGACGTAGCTGACGAGGGCCGGCCTGCCCAGGCGCTGGGCCATGGCAACGGCCAACTCGTGGGCAAAGCCGCGTGGGCCACCGCTCGCCTCCCACGCAAAGGGTGGCAGATTCCCGGCCACCCACTCCAATGGCGGCGCGGCCTGGGCCGTGCCCAGCAGTACAGCCGGGGCGAACAGCAGGCAGCGGCGGGACAACAGCATGCCCCGACTCTAAGCCGGGTGAAGGCCGTTCTACATCGCCTTGAACAGATGAACGTAGGCGCGGCTGACAGGCAGCTCGCGAGCCTGGCCGCGAATGCGCACGAAGAGCCGGCTCTGCTCGTCGCGGCGCGTGCCGGCGAGGTGGTCGAGGTTGATGATGGTGGAGCGGTGCACCTGCCAGAAGCGGTCGGGGTCCAACTGGCCACCGAGCTCGAAGATGGGCGTGCGGATCAGGTGTTCGGCAGTGGCCGTCTGCACGACGGTGTACTTGTCGTCTGCGTGGAAGAACAGCACTTCATCGACGGGAATCTGGTGCATCAGCTCCCCCTGGGCGGCGCGGATATAGCGCAGCCGTGCCGATGCCGCAGTGGGCAGCAGCCGCTTGAGCGTCTCGGCCAGCGCATCGTCGCCAGCCGGCGGTGGCGCCTCCTGGCGCAGGCGCGTCACACACGCGGCCAGGCGCTCGGCTTTCAGCGGCTTGAGCAGGTAGTCGACGGCACGGGCCTCGAAGGCTTCGACAGCGTACTGGTCATAGGCCGTCACGAAGACAACGCGCGTTGCACCCTCGATGCCCTGGGCCACCTCCAGGCCGGTCAGGCCGGGCATCTGGATGTCCAGAAAGGCCAGGTCGGGCTCGAGGTCGGCGATGGCTTCGGCGGCCTCGACGCCGTTGGCGGCGATCCTGACGATCTGCAGCTCGGGCCAGGCCTGGGCGAGCTGGGCTTTCAGGTACTGGGCCAGGTGGGGTTCGTCATCGGCGATGAGGGCTGTCGTCATGGTGTTCAGGCAGAAAAGGGAATGCAGATGCGGGCGCGGGTGCCGCCGCCTTCGCGGGGTTGAAGTTCGAGCGTGGCGCGCAGGCCCCAGCGGGCTTTGAGCCGCTCGCGGATGTTGTCGAGGGCGACGCCGTTGCCACCTCGCCGTTTCGGGGCGTCCAGCCCCTGACCATCGTCGTCGACATCGATGACCAGCGTGTCGGCCTCACGCCGCGCGCTGACGACGATCTCGCCGCCGGCGATCTTGGGCTCCAGGCCGTGGTGGATGGCGTTCTCCACCAGCGGCTGCACGAGCAGCGGCGGCAGTTCGATGCCGTTCAACTCAGCGGGCAGCTCCAGCCGCACGCGCAGCCGCTCGCCCATGCGCAACTGCATCAGCGCGAGGTAGGCGTCGAGCATCGCGAACTCCTGGGCCAGTGTCGTCGTGTCGCCGCGCAACTGGCCCAGGCTGGCGCGCAGGTAATCGGTGAAGCGCTCCAGCATCTGCTTGGCCCGCGCCGGGTCGAAGTCGATCAGGCTTTGCACATTGGCCAGCGTGTTGAACAGGAAATGCGGCTCGATCTGGCCTTGCAGCAGCTTGAGCTGGGCCTCGGTCACCCGGGCCTGCAGCATCTCCTGGCGCCACCGCGCGCGGTAGCGAAAGCTCGCCACGACGGAAATGAACACCGAGATCAGCAGGAACTGGCGCCAGAAACCGAAGCTACCCAGCAGCTGCAACGTGTTGCCGTTGCCCATCCAGATGCGGTCGACCAGCCACATGCCAACGACCACGCCAAGCAGCGCGCAGCTGATGGACAACACAGAGAAGAACAGTCCCGAGCGCCAGTCGCGCCAACCCATGATGGTGTCCAGCCAGCGCTGCGGCGCCAGCCGCTCGAAGACGCGAAAGATGCTGAAGAAGCCGATCGACACACACAGGCTGACGAGCATGTTGCCTGGCATCAGGGCCTGCCACCAGAAGAGCGAACCGAGATTGCCCTGTTGCAGGCCGGCCATGACAGAAAAAACGGTGCCGAAACCAAGCGTCCAGATCAGGTAGATCAGCAGCCGAAAGCGCATCCGGTCCGGGCGATGCTTCATCAGCACGCGCTGGTGGCGCAGGGCCTGGGCGAATTCCTCGGTGAATGTCATGGGGCGCGAGTGTAGGAAGGGCGGGCGGCATGCCCCTTGCATGAGTGACGAATCGACAGCCGATGCGACGGATGGTCGGCCACGGGCCGTGCCTACAATCCGGCGCGTTTTCAAAACCCAGTATTCGAGGGCATTTCATGCAGGTTCACGCATCCATCTTCAAGGCCTATGACATCCGTGGCGTCGTCGGCCAGACCTTGAACGAGGAGCTCGCAGAGCACCTGGGTCGTGCCTTCGGCACCGAGGCCAAGGCCCTGGGCGAAAAGGCCGTCGCTGTCGGCCGTGACGGCCGCCTGTCGGGCCCCGGCCTGGTCGCAGCACTCGTGCGTGGCCTGCGCTCTACGGGCCTGGACGTCGTCGACATCGGCGCCGTGACCACGCCCATGCTCTATTACGTCGCTGCCACGCGCGGTGCGCACGGCTGCAGCTCCGGCATCATGGTCACGGGCAGCCACAACCCCAAGGACTACAACGGCTTCAAGATGGTGCTCAAGGGCGCCGCCGTCTATGGCGAGCAGATCCAGGGCCTGCGCCAGCGCATCGAAGCCGAGGACTACGCCAAGGGCAAGGGCCGCGGCGCCAAGATGGACATCGTCCCCGAGTACACCCACCGGGTCGTCAATGACTGCAAGCTGGCCCGCCCGATGAAGATCGTCGTCGATAGCGGCAACGGCATCCCCGGCGCCTCGGCCCCGGCCATCCTTCGTGCGCTGGGCTGCGAGGTCATCGACATCTTCTCCAAGGTCGACGGCGACTTCCCCAACCACCATCCGGACCCGAGCCGTCCCGAGAACCTGGAAGACCTGAAGCGCGTCGTCCACGCCACCGGCGCCGAGCTGGGCCTGGCCTTCGACGGCGACGGCGACCGCCTCGGCATCGTCACCAAGGACGGCGAGATGATCATGCCGGACCGCCAGATCATGCTGATCGCGGCCGACATCCTGAAGCGCCAGAAGGGCGCCGAGATCATCTTCGACGTCAAGTGCACGCAGCGCCTGGCACCGTGGATCAAGAAGCACGGTGGCAAGCCGCTGATGTGGATGACCGGCCACTCGCTGGCCAAGGCCAAGCTGAAGGAGACCGGCGCGCCGCTGGCCGGCGAGCTGTCGGGCCACATCTTCTTCGCCGAGCGCTGGTACGGCTTCGACGACGCGATGTACACGGCCGGCCGCATGCTGGAGATCCTGTCGCGGGCCAAGGACCCGAGCGCCGTGCTGCAGGCCCTGCCCAACAGCTTCAACACGCCCGAGATCAACGTGCCCTGCGCCGAAGGCGAGCATCACGAGGTCGTCAAGACGCTGAAGGCCCAGACGACGCTGGCCGACTTCCCCGGTGCGAACGAGCTGATCACCATCGACGGCCTGCGCATCGAGTACGCGGATGGTTTCGGTCTCATCCGCCCGTCCAACACGACGCCCGTGCTGGTGCTGCGCTTCGAAGGCCATACGCCCGAGGCGCTGGAACGCATCCAGCACGACGTGCTGGAGCAACTCAAGCGCGTGAAGCCGGACGCGACCTTCGCCGCGGGCCACTGAGCGCCATGGAAGGCGGAGGCATTGGGGCCCTGCTTGCCCTGCTCGTGCTCTTTCTGCCGACCTTGTTGAGCGGCGTGCATGTCATCAAGCGCGAGCAGCCACGCATCTGGCTGCTGGTGTTCTGCGGCATGCCCGTCTTCGGCCCGTTGCTCTACTGGCTCTGGCCGGTCGGCGGCGCGTCGCGGCCGCGGAGATGAGTGAGGCACTTGCGCGGCTGGCCTACCAGGCTGCGCTGTGGCTACTGACCCCCTTCTACCTGCTGCGGCTGTGGCGGCGCGGCGCCAAGGAGGCGCTGTACCGGCATGCGGTGGGTGAGCGGCTGGGCTTCTACAAATCAGCCGCCGAGCCAGGCCGACTCTGGATTCACGCCGTCTCGCTGGGTGAGACACGCGCGGCCAGCGCCCTGGTCGACGCCCTGCGTGCCCGTGACCCCGCGCTCAAGTTCCTGCTGACGCACTCCACCGCCACCGGCCGCGAGGCCGGTCAAGCCCTGCTACGCGAGGGCGACGCCCAGGCCTGGCTGCCCTATGACACGCCTGGCGCCGTGCGCCGCTTCCTACGCCATTGGCGCCCGCGCCAGGGTGTGCTGATGGAGACCGAGGTCTGGCCGACGCTGCAGCGTGAGGCCGAGAAGGCCGGGCTGCCCATGGTGCTGGCCAACGCGCGCCTGTCGGAGAAGAGCCTGCGCCAGGGCCGGCGCCTGGCGGCACTGATGCGGCCGGCGGCGCGCCGCATGACGCTGGCCCTAGCCCAGACCGAGGCCGACGCCGAACGCATCCGCGCGATGGGCATGGCCCGTGTCGAGGTGGCCGGCAACCTGAAGTACGACATCGCGATGGACCCGGCCCTGATCGCCCGCGGCCAAGCTTGGGCCGCCCTCCTGGACCGACCCGTGCTGATGCTGGCCGTCAGCCGCGAGGGCGAGGAAAAAGCGCTGCTCCACGATTGGGTCAAGCTGCCTGCCCCTCGACCGCTGCTGGCCATCGTGCCCCGCCATCCCCAGCGTTTCGACGAGATCGCAGCGCTCATTCAGGCTGCCGGCCTGACGCTGGCGCGCCGCAGCCAGTGGGGCGATGAGCCGCCGCCCGAGGCCCTCACCGTCGACGTCTGGCTGGGCGACTCCATGCGCGAGATGCCGCTGTACTACGGCCTGGCCAGCGTCGCGCTGCTCGGCGGCAGTTTCGCGCCACTGGGCGGCCAGAACCTCATCGAGGCCGCGGCCTGCGGCTGCCCCGTGCTGGCGGGGCCGCACACTTTCAATTTCGCCGAGGCGACCGAGCTGGCCATTGCCGCGGGTGCGGCCAGACGCTGTGCCGATCTGTCCGACGCCGTCGCCCAGGGCCTGGCACTTTGTGGGGACACTGTGTCACGGCAGACCATGGCGGCACGGGCGCAAGCCTTCTCCCGGGCGCACCAAGGGGCTGCCGCCCGCATGGCGGTGGCCCTGCTTTCAATCATTCCCTGACGGCCATGACGACCTATTCCGGTGAATGCCTTTGTGGCCGGGTAAAGCTGGCCGCCCGAGGCGAACCGCTGCGCGTGGGCATCTGCCATTGCATGGACTGTCGCAAGGAGAGCGGCTCGGCCTTCACCTTCTACGCCGTCTGGCCAGCCGGCCAGTTCGAGCATCAAGGCGACACCGCCGAGTTCCGCGGCCAGCGCTTCTGCCCTCGCTGCGGCTCGCGGCTGTTTTCCCTCGACGACCAGGAGGCCGAGATCAAGCTCGGCATCCTGTCGCAGGCGCCCACGCCCCTCGTGCCGAGCTACGAGCTCTGGGTCAAGCGCCGCGAGCCCTGGCTTCAGGCCGTCCCGGGCGCCGAGCAGTTCGACGAGAACAGGGGCTGAGCCCCGGGATCAACTGCCCTGGGTCCAGCCGCCGCCCAGCGCCTTGACGAGTTGCGCCGTCGCCGCCCATTGCGCGCCGCGCAGCTGGGCCAGCGCGCGCTCGGTGGCGAGCGGCGTGCGCTCGGCCTCGGTCACGTCCAGATAGCTGACGGCGCCCTTGTCATAGCGGCTCTTGGCCACGTTCAACGCCTGGCTGCTGGACGCCAACGTGCGGTTCTGGGCGTCCACCACCGTCGCGCGCCCCTGCAGTTCGGCCAGCGCGTCGTCGACCTCGCGCAAGGCCTGCAGCATGCGGCCGCGGAAGGCGGCGAGAGACTCGTCCACCGAGGCCCTCGCGCCGGCGAGGTTGGCCTTGTTGCGGCCGCCTTCGAAGATGGGCAGCGAGATGCTCGGACCGATGTTGTACAGGCGCGCTGGCGCGGAGATCAGCGAGTCCAACTCCTTGCTCTGGTAGCCGAAGCTGCCGGTCAGGCGGATGGACGGGTAGAAGGCGGCCTCGGCGATGCCGACCTGGGCGGTTGCGGCATGCAGCTGGGCCAGGCTCTGGGCCAGGTCCGGGCGGCGTTGCAGCAGCTCGGACGGCAGGCCGGCGCGGATCTGCGGCGGTGCCGCCATCGGTGACGCCCGCAGCTTCAGCTCGGCCGCGGCCTGGCCGGTCAGCGCGGCGATCTGGTTGGCCACCAGCGCCTGGCGGCGCGGCAGGTCGGCCACGTCGGCGTCGGCCGAGGCCAGTTCGGCGCGCACGCGCTCCAGGTCCTGCGTCGTCGAGGAGCCCGCGTCGAAGCGGGTCTGCGCGACCTTGAAGGCGTTGGCGCGGCTGTCGCGCAGGCGTTGCAACGCTGCGGCCTCGTCGGCCAGCGCGCGCCACTGCCAGTAGGCGGCGGCGACGTCGGCGGTCAGCGCGACGCGGGCGGCGGCAGCGTCGAGCGTGGAGGCATCCAGCTGGGCTTGCGAAGCTTCAGCCTGGCGCTTCACGCGGCCCCAGAGGTCCAGCTCCCAGCCGATGGAGGCCTGCACACCGGTCTGGGTGCCGTCGAAGGTGATGGCCTGGCCGCCCAGCACCGGCGTCGTCACCGACTTGGCGGACGTGCGCAGGTTGGTGACGCTGCCGCCGACGTCGACACGCGGCAGCTCGTCCGCCTTTGTCGCGCCATACACGGCGCGGGCGCGTTCGACCCGCGCGGCCGCGGCCGCCAGCGTGGGGCTGGCCTGCAGGGCCTGCGCTTCAAGCGCGTCGAGCTGGGCGTCGCCAAACAGCAGCCACCAGTCGCGCTGCAGCTCGGCGCCGGCCACGAGGGCTGCGGCGCGATAGGCGGCCGGTGCGTTGGCGGCTGGGGTCTGATAGTTGGGGCCCAGCGTCGTGCAGGCGGCCAGCGCCGCCATGGCAACGAGGGTGAAAACGGTCTTGAGTTGGATCATGTTGATCTCCCGATTCAATGTGCGGCTTCGGCGGCGCCGGCGCCACCGAGCACCTTCTTGCTCATCCAGACGATGACGACACAGCTGACGAGCGCGATGCCAAGGATCAGGAAAGCGTCGTTGTAGGCCATGACGAAGCTGTCGCGGCGCACGACGTTGTCCAGGGCCTTGATGGCCATGTCCTGGGCGGTGGCGAGGTCGGCGCCCTTGCTGGCGAAGTTCTGCGCCAGCGTGTCCAGGCGAGCCTGCGTGGCGGGGTCGTAAAGGCTGATGGACTCGCCGACGCGGGCGCTGTGCAGGTGCTCGCGGTTGGTCAGCAGCGTGGCCAGCGTGGCGATGCCGACGGAGCCACCGAGGTTTCGCATCATGTTGAACATGCCCGAGGCGCTGGGCAGCAGGTTGGGCGGGACACCGTTCACCGCAAAGTTGGTCAGCGTGATCATGATCAGCGGCTGGCCCAGGGCGCGGACGATCTGCGCGAACAACAGTTCCGGGCCGGCCGTGTCGGCGCTCATGTGCGTGTTCATGAAGCACGAGGTGGCGAACAGCGCCAGGCCCACGCTCATCATCACGCGGTTGTCCAGCTTGGTGGACAGCTTGGCCGCGAAGGGCATGATGAAGAGCTGCGGCAGGCCCATCCACATGATGACGATGCCGATCTGCATCGGCGTGTAGCTGGCGATCTGGCCCAGGTACAGCGGCAGGATGAAGGCCGAACCGTAGAGGCCCATGCCGGTCGCAAACGCAATGACGCCGGCGATCAAGAAGCTGGGGCGGCCGAGGATGTGCAGGTCGATGAAGGTGTTCTTGCGCGTCAGGCCGCGCCAGGCCCAGCCATAGATGCCGCCCACCGCCAGCACGGCGGCCGTGATGATGAAGGGGCTGGCGAACCAGTCCTTGGCATTGCCCTCTTCGAGCATCGCGGTGAGAGACCCAAGGCCGATGGCCATGAAGACGACGCCCCACCAGTCCACTTCACGCAGCAGCCGCAAGTTCATCGGCTCCTTGTCCAGGCCGATGCTGACGCCGAGCATCAGCAGGATGCCGGGTGCCCAGTTGATGTAGAAGATGCTGGGCCAGCCATACAACTCGGTCAGGTAGCCGCCGACGGTGGGGCCAAGCGTCGGTGCCAGCGTGGCGGTCATGCCGAACAGCGCAAGGCCGATGGGGCGCTTGTTCAGCGGCAGCTTGCGCGTGACAAGCGTCATCGCCATCGGGATCATGACGCCACCGGTGAAGCCCTGGGCCGCGCGGAAGGCGATCATGGACTCCAGGCTCCAGGCCATGCCGCACAGCGTGCTGAAGATCAGGAACAGCGCGACGTTGACGACCAGGTAGCGGCGCGTGGAGAACACCATCGACAGGAAGCCCGCCAGCGGGATGACGACGATCTCGGCGACGAGGTAGGCGCTGGAGATCCAGGAGCCCTCTTCCTGCGTGGCCGACAGCGCGCCGAGGATGTCGCGCAGCGAGGAGTTAGTGATGGCGATGTCCAGCACCGCCATGAAGGCACCCAGCAGGCTGGCCAGCACGGCCAACCAGGTGCGGCCGCTGACCTTCTGGTCGGGCGGCGGGGGGAGGTAGTTTTCGTTGCCCATGTCAGGCTTACTCGGAAATTTCGACTTCCACCTGCACCGAGAGGCCCGGCACGATGCGTGTCGCGGCTTCACCCAGGCTCTTCAGGCTCTCGGGCTCGAAGACAACCTTGACCGGCACGCGCTGGACGATCTTGGTGAAGTTGCCGGTCGCGTTGTCCGGCGGCAGCAGCGCGAAGCTGGCGCCCGAGGCCGGGGCAAAGCTGTCGACATGGGCTTCCAGTTCCTTGCCCGGGAAGGCGTCGACCTTCACGTGCACCTTCTGACCCGGCTTCATCTTCGCGAGCTGGGTTTCCTTGAAGTTGGCGGTGATCCAGACCTCGGGCTCGACGATGGCCGCCAACTGCTGGCCGGCCTGCACGCGCTGGCCGACCTCGACCGTGCGCTTGCCGACGCGGCCGTCGCTGGACGCGCGCAGCTCGACATAGCCAAGCTGGTTCTGAGCGTCCTTCAGCAAGGCCTGCGTCGCACTCTTTTGCGCGTTGGCCGACTGGCGCGCGCTCTCGGCGGCGGCGATGGCTTCCTTGGCGGCCGAGGCGCCGGCCTTGCGGGCGGTCAGGTCGGCGCGGGCCACGTCGCGGGCGGCAAGCGCGGCATCCAGTTCCTGCTTGCTCGTGGCGCGCAACTCGGCGCCGAACAGCGCCTGGCTGCGCTTGGCGTCCAGCTCGGTGCGGGCCAGCACGCTCTCGGCCTGGGCGACCTGCGAGTTCGTCACCGCGGCCTGGGCCTTGGACTGGGCGATCTGCGCAGCCGTCGTTGCGATGGCCGCGTCGGCCTGCGCGATCTGGGCCTTCAGGCGCTCGATCTGCACGGCGGCGTCGGACGGGTCCAGGCGCAGCAGCACGTCGCCGGCCTTGACGACCGCGTTGTCCTGCATGCGCATCTCGGTGACGACACCGGCCACGCGCGTGGCGACGGGGTGCAGGCGGCCGGCGACGAAGGCGTTCTCGGTCTCGACGAGATGCTGTGCGCGCCACCACATGCGGCCACCCAGGCCGATGCCGCCGATCAGCAGGATCGCGCCGACGATGAGCAGGGGCACGGGCGGGCCGCTCTTGGCAGGCTTCGGGGCAACGGTGTTGTCTTGCGGTGCATTCATGACAGGGTTTCCTTGTTGTTGCTTGAGGTTGTTCTAGGGCTGAGGCGGCCCATGCCGCCAGACTGGAATCGCTGCAGCGCGGCCACAACCTGGCCTTCGTTGCTCATGACAAAGGGGCCGTGGCGCACGACGGGCTCGAAAAGCGGCCGGCCGCAGAAGCAGGCCAGGCGCAGCGCCTCAGCGGCCACGATGCGGGCGCCGCCACCGACGGACACGCTCAGGGCTCGGCCGGTGGTCAGTGGCAGCTCGCCGGTGTGGCCGCTGCCGTGGATGGGGATGGCAAAACCCTGCTCGCCCTCGGGCAGCACGAAATCGAAGGCAGCGCCGGCGTCAATGTCGACCAGCACCAGCGAGGTCGACCAAGGCAGGTCCAGCCCGGTGTCGGCGCTGAAGATCTGAATGGCGCGCCAGCCGTCACCCACGCGGCGCGGCATCTGCTCGGCAGCAAGCCGCATGACGGTAGGCGCGCGCAGCTTCTGCTCGGCGGGCAGGTTGACGAAGATCTGCAGGCCATGGGCTTCGCGGCCCGCCTCGATGGGAAATTCGTCATGCATGACGCCCCGGCCGGCCAGCGTCCAGTGCAGGCCACCCGGCAGGATTTCATGCTCGCCGCCCAGCGAATCGCGGCTGACCATGCCGGTGGCCGAGTCATCGAAGAGATAGGTCACCGCCGAGAAGCCGGCATGGGGGTGCGGCGCAAACGCCGGCTCGCTCATGCGGAAGTGGTCGACCATGATGAAAGGGTCGAGCAACGCCAGCGGCTCACGCCAACCCTCGGCCTGGAAGCCGGCGCCGATGCGGTGCCTTTGGGGCTGGAGAAGACGGGCGGTTGACATGATGGCCGCGACTGTAGAGAGTTCCATTTATGGCGAATAGCCACAAAACTCAAACTCACCGTTCCAGAAACGAAACGAAACCAAACGAGAAACAGCGAGATAAACGACGCCATGAAGATCGACGACCTCTTGCTGCTGGCCCAGGTTCACAAGGCGGGATCGCTGTCCGAGGCCTCCCGCCAGCTCGACCTGCCCAAGGCAACCTTGAGCCGGCGCCTCACGGCGTTGGAGACCTCGGTAGCCGCCCGCCTCTTTGTGCCCGGCGCCAGCCGGCTGACGTTGACGGAGCTGGGCGAGCAACTCGCCGAACGCGCCGCCCGCCACGAAGAGGACATCGCCGAGACGCGCGAATGGCTGGCCTCACGCGATGCCACGCCCACAGGGCGACTGCGCGTGTCCGTGCCGGCCGAGTTTGCGATGCTGGTGCTGGCGGAAAGCTTTGCTCGCTTCATACGCCGCTACCCCAAGGTGGAGCTGGAGGTGGACACGACGCCACGCCGTGTCGACCTTTTCAACGAGCCCTATGACGTGGCCGTGCGCATGGGCCCGGTGGACGAGCCCGACCTGGTGGCGCGCCAGTACATGCTGTTGGAGCGAGGCCTGTATGCCAGCCCGGTCTATCTGCAGGCCAGGCCCGCACCGCAGACGCCTGCAGACCTGGCCGAGCATGACTTCGTCGTGCTGACCCAGGGCAAGGGCATGTACCGCACGCTGCAGAACGGCAAGCAGACGGCCGAGGTGCATCCGGTTGGCCCGCTGGAAGCGAACTCCATCGGCCTGGTGCTGTCGTTGACGCGCGCCGGCGGCGGGCTCGGCAGCTTTCCCTTCGGCATGGTGGCGTCGGACATCGTGGCGGGCACCCTGGTGCCCGTGTTGCCCGAGTGGAGCTACGAGCCCCTGCCCGTGACGCTGCTGACGGCCAGCCGCCGGCTGATGCCGGCCAAGACGCGCGCCTTCATCGACCACCTGTTCGAGACCGTGCCCGAATGGGCGCATGTGAAGGGCGTGCTGGGGCCGGACGCGACGCCGCGGCGCAAGCCCTGATCAGGCGCCGGCCGGCCGCGCCACCTCCACCGCCGGGGCGGCGTACTCGACCTGTTCGATGCGAGCGATGAAGCGCGAGGCCGACGGTGAATCGGCCTCGCGCGTCTCGCGGCGGATGTCGGCGGGCATTCGCCCATCGTAGCCAGCCTCGTGCTCAGTTCACCTGGGCAAAGAAGCTGCGGATGTCATCGATCAGCAACCGCGGCGCATCCGTTGCGGCGAAGTGGCCGCCCTCCGGCATCTCGGTCCACTGGCGGATGTTGCTGTGCGAACGCTCGGCAAAGGCCCGCACGGAGCGAAAGTCGTTCGGGAAGGAGGCGACCGCGGTGGGCGCCGCGTTGGGCAGCTCGCGGTAGCCGGCGCCGGTGCGGGCGTTCTCCAGATAGAACTCGGCCGCCTGGCCGCCGGTGGCCGTGAACCAGTACAGCGACACATGCGTCAGGAAACGCTCGCGATCCATCGTGGTGGCGGCCTCGCCCTCGAAGCCGAAGAAGAGCTCGGCATTCCAGGCCAGCTGCGCGACCGGTGAATCGACCAGGCCGAAGCCGAGCGTCGCCGGCCGCTTGGACTGGATCTCGGCGTAGCCGTTGTACTTCTGGAAGCGCGCCAGGTTGCCCAGGCCGGCCTTCTCGAAAGGCGACAGCTTCTCCATCTCGCCCGGCGCGCCGCTCGGGAAGGCAAAGATCTGCTGCAGGTGCACGCCCACCAGCCCTTGCGGATTCAGGATGCCCAACTCGCGGGTCAACAGCGCGCCGGCGTCGCCGCCCTGCGCGCCGTAGCGCTCATAGCCGAGGCGCTTCATCAGCACATCCCACGCGGCGGCGGTGCGGGCGGCGTCCCAGCCGGGCCCCGCCAGCGGCGACGAGAACGCGAAGCCAGGCAGCGACGGGATGACGAGATGGAAGGCCTGCGCGGGGTCGAGGCCATGGGCGCGCGGGTCGCTCAGCGGGCCGATCAGGTCGAGGAACTCGGCCACCGTGCTGGGCCAGCCATGGGTGAGGATCAGCGGCAGCGCATGCGGCTCGGGCGAGCGCACGTGCAGAAAGTGGATCGTCTGGCCGTCGATCTCGGTTGTGAACTGCGGGTGGCGGTTCAGCGCGGCTTCCTGCTGGCGCCAGTCGAAACCGTTCAGCCACTGGTGGGCCAGTTCACGGACGAAGGCGACGGGCTGGCCGCGGCTCCAGTCCTGCGCCACGGCCTGCGGCCAGCGCGTCTGGCGCAGGCGCTGCTTCAGGTCGTCGATGGCGGCTTGCGGGATGTCGATGTGGAAGGGGCGGATGGCAGCGGTCATGGTGGGCTCCAGGTGAGGTGAATCGATGGAACCCAGTGTCCGCAGCGGTCGGTTGGGGGTCTTGTAAAAACCCGCCACGGGGCGCTCGCATTTCTTCATCCACCGGCTGTCCGAAAGCTGTCGCCAGGGCTGCGGCTCTCGTCACACAATGACCGGCGCCGCCTCCCGCGCGGCGGCGTACTTCCAAGACTCAAGGAGCCGCACATGAAAAGGATTTCCCAGCTCAACGTCATCGCGCTCACGGCGGCCCTGCTGCCAGCCGCCGGCTTCTGCGCCGAAACGGCGACCGCACACCCCGGCCAGCACCCGGCCCACTGGACTTACAGCGGCGTGACCGGGCCGGCCAAATGGGCCAGCGTCGACGAGAAGTTCGGCACCTGCGCGATGGGGCAGACCCAGTCGCCCATCGACATCCGCACCACCGACGTCCAGTCGGCTGCCCTGCCCGCGATCAGCTTCGACTACAAGCCCACGCCGCTGAAGATCATCGACAACGGCCACACCGTGCAGGTCAACATCGCGCCGGGCAGTTCGATCACCGTCGGCGACAAGCGCTACGAGCTGCTGCAGTTCCACTTCCACAAGCCCAGCGAGGAACGGGTGAACGGCAAAGCCTATCCGCTCGTGGCTCATCTCGTTCACAAGAGCGAGGACGGCAAACTGGCCGTCGTGGCGGTCTTGATGGACAAGGGCGCCAGGCTGCCGCTGATCCAGGCCGTGTTCGACAACCTGCCCAAGGCCAAGGAGCAGGAGTCCAGCGTCGCCGGCCTTGGCATCGACCTGAACGCCCTGCTGCCCGACAACCGCGCCTACTACAGCTTCGCCGGCTCGCTGACGACGCCGCCCTGCAGCGAAGGCGTCAGCTGGTTCGTGCTGAAGACGCCGGTGCAGGTGTCTGCCGAGCAGATCGCCCGCTTTGGCCGCGTCTATGCGATGAACGCCCGACCCGTGCAGCCGCTCAACGGCCGGGTCATCCAGGTCAGCCAGTGAGCGGGCGGGCGCTGCTCAGGCGCCCGTCTCCAACAAGGCCCGCAGGCCGGCCTCGTCGAGCACGGGGACGCCGAGGCTGCGGGCCTTCTCCAGCTTGCTGCCGGCCTCCTCGCCGGCGATGACGTAATTCGTCTTCTTCGACACCGAGCCGCTGACCTTGCCGCCCGCCTCCTCGATCAAGGCCTGGGCCTCGTCGCGCGAGAGTGTCGGCAGCGTGCCTGTCAACACCAGCGTCTTGCCCAGCAGCGGCCGCGGCCGGTCGTCGGCCTCGCCCGCGCTTTCCTTCGGGCTTACGCCGGCCGCCAGCAGCTGCTCGACGACCTCGCGGTTGTGCGGCTGGGCGAAGAACGTGTGGATGCTGGCCGCGACGATGGGGCCGACATCAGGCACTTCGAGCAATTGCTCGACGCTGGCGTTCATCAGCTTGTCCAGCGTGCCAAAGTGCCGCGCCAGCTCCTTGGCCGTCGTCTCGCCAACCTGGCGGATGCCGAGCGAAAACAGGAAGCGCGCGAGCGTGGGCGTCTTGCTCTTTTCCAGCGCGTCAACGATGTTCTGCGCGCTCTTCTCGGCCATGCGGTCCAGCGCCGCGAGCTTGGCGACACCGAGTTTGTAGAGGCCGGGCAGGCTCAGCACGATGCCGGCGTCCACGAGTTGCTCGACCAGCTTGTCGCCCAGGCCTTCGATGTCCATCGCGCGGCGGCCGGCGAAGTGCAGCATGGCCTGCTTGCGCTGGGCCGGGCAGAACACGCCGCCCGAGCAGCGGTGGTCCATGCCGCCGCGCTCGCGCACGACCTCGCTTTTGCAGACGGGGCAGGCGCGCGGCATGTGGAAGTTGGGGACGTAGCTGGCGCGCTCGCCGGGCACGCGGCCGACGACCTCGGGAATCACGTCGCCGGCGCGGCGGATGATGACCTTGTCGCCGACGCGCACGCCCTTGCGGCGCATCTCGAAGACGTTGTGCAGCGTGGCGTTGCTGACGGTCGTGCCACCGACGAACACCGGGTCCAGCCGCGCCACCGGCGTCAGCTTCCCTGTCCGGCCCACCTGCACGTCGATGGCCAGCAGCGTCGTCACCTGCTCCTGGGCCGGGTATTTGTGGGCCACGGCCCAGCGCGGCTCGCGGGTCTTGAAGCCGAGCCTCTGCTGCAGCTCGCGGGAATTGACCTTGTAGACGACACCGTCAATGTCGAACGGCAGGTCGTCACGCGCAGCCGCCACGCGCTGATGGAATTCGACCAGGCCCGCCGTACCGGCTGCGACCGTGCGCAGCTTGTTGACGGGCACGCCGAAGTCGGCCAAGGCATCGAGCAGACCCGACTGCGTCGCCGGCAGCGCCCAGCCCTGCACGTCGCCGATGCCATAGGCGTAGAAGCTCAGCGGCTTGTCGCGCGCTTGGCGCGAGTCGAGCTGGCGGATGGCGCCGGCGGCCGTGTTGCGCGGGTTGACGAAGGTCTTGTCGCCCTTGGCACGCTGGCGCTCGTTCAGCGCCTCGAAGGCGTCGCGTCGCATGTACACCTCGCCGCGCACCTCCAGCACCGGCGGGGCGTCACCTTTCAAGCGCAGCGGGATCTGGCCGATGGTGCGCACGTTGTGCGTGACGTCCTCGCCCGTCTCGCCGTCGCCGCGCGTGGCGGCCTGCACGAGCACGCCGTCCTCATAGCGCAGGTTGATGGCCAGGCCGTCGAATTTCAGCTCGGCGTTGTAGTCCACCGCTGCGTCGCCCTCCTTCAGCCCCAACTCGCGGCGTACGCGGGCGTCAAAGGCGATGGCTCCGCCTTCGGTCGTGTCGGTCTCGGTCGTGATCGACAGCATGGGCACGACATGGCGCACCGGCGTCAGCCCCGGCAGCACGGCGCCGATGACGCGCTGGGTGGGCGAGTCCGCCGTCAGCAGCTCAGGATGGGCGGCCTCGAGGGCCTGCAGCTCGGCAAAGAGCTTGTCGTACTCGGCGTCCGGCAACTCGGGCGCGTCGAGCACGTAGTACTGGTGGGCGTGATGGTTCAGCTGGGCGCGCAGATCGGCGGCGCGGGAGGCGGGGGCGGCGGTCATGGGGGCATTTTGTCGCGGTCGGACAATCCGTCGCATGAGCTCCCGTGTCGATTTCCTGCACGCCGGCCCCGCTGTCGGTTTCGACCAGCCCTTCGAGATGCTGGCCGCCTGCCACGAGCGCGTGCGCCGCAGCCTGGACCTGCTGCAGCGCCTGCATGCACATGTCCAGCAGCATGGCGTGGACGCCCAGGCGCGCGACGCTGCGGCCGATGTGCTGCGCTATTTCGACCGCGCCGGCCCGGCTCACCACGAAGACGAGGAGCGTCATGTGCTGCCGCGGCTGCGCAGGGCTGGCCTGACGGATCTGGCCGATCGACTGCACGCCGACCACGTCGAGATGGGGCGACTGTGGGCGCTGTTGCGCGAGCCTCTGCTCGCATGGACCGGCGGAAGAACCGCGCCTCTTGATGGCAACGTGTTACTTAACTACACAACTCACTATCAGGCCCATTTGGCAGCCGAAGACGATCAAGCATTCCCCATCGCCCAGTCCCATCTGGACAAAGCATCCCTCTCCAAGATTGGAGAAGAGATGGCATCGCGTCGGAAATCGCTCTGAGTCACCTCGCCGCCGCCGAATGTTCTAGGGATTTTGCTCGTTGATTGGTAGTTTTCCTACATTTAAATTACCGCCGTCTGTCTAGAGTCGCAGCACTTTCCTGAACGGGAAAGGCGGCCAGGGCAAGCAGTCGATTGGCCGAACCCAGCCGCCCCATGACGAGGGCGGCGGTCGACCACATGACGGAGACACACCCATGCCATCGCTGCTGCCCGCGAGCTTCCGACTCGCCCCTTCGCTCTCGTTCGCGCTCGCACTGAGCGCCGCCCTCGCCTCACCGGCCCACGCGCTGAACCCCAACTCGATATCGGTCCAGATGTTCGAGTGGTCATGGCCCGACATCGCCACCGAATGCACCCAATGGCTGGGCCCCAAGGGCTTTGGCGGCGTGCAGATCTCGCCGCCCGGCGCGTCCAAGAACGCCAATGGCTGGTGGGGCGTCTACCAGCCCGTCAACTACACCAACCTGACCAGCCGCATGGGCACGCCCGGGCAGCTACAGACCATGATCAACACCTGCCACACGGCCGGTGTGCGCGTCTATGCCGACATCGTCGTCAACCAGATGGCCGACGGCAGCGGCACGGCCACCGATGGCTCGACCTGGAACGCCGGCACGCTCGCCTACCCCTTCTTCAGCGCCAGCGACTTCCACGCCAACTGCAACATCGCCGACAGCGACTACAACTCGCCCTCGGGCCGCTGGGCGGTACAGAACTGCCGCCTCGGCGGCCTGCCTGACCTGTCTACCGAAAGCAGTTATGTGCAGGGCCAGATCGTCAACTACCTGAAGGCCCTGCTGGCCATGGGCGTGGACGGCTTTCGCATCGATGCGTCCAAGCACATGCCGGCCGGCGCCTGGACGTCGATCATGAACGCCGTGAAGGCCGCCTACCCGACGACGCTGCAGGGCGAGCCGATCTGGGTCACGCAGGAGATCATCAACGACGGCGAGGTGGACCGGCCGAGCTACTTCCCCGTAGGCACGCTCAACGAGTTCCAGTTCACGTCGGCCATGCGCGATGTCTTCCGCAACAACAACGGCCTGAACCTCGCGAGCATCCCGAGCGTCATGGGCACCTGGGGCAACTGGGGCGGCAGCTGGGGCTTCATCCAGCCGCAGAACGCAACCGTCTTCATCACCAACTGGGACACCGAGCGCAACGGCGGCTCGCTGAACATCAACAACAACGGCGGCGCCGATGCGACCGGGCAGCGCTACACGCTGGCGCACGTCTTCATGCTGGCCCAGGGCTATGGCGAGGCCCAGCTCTATTCGGGCTTCAAGTTCACCGACACCGGTGCCGACCGCCCCAGCGCCAGCCCCTATAGCGGCGGCGCGCCACAGATCAACGTCGTCTGGGACTTCGCCCACCGCTGGACGCCGCTGGCGAACATGGTGGCCTTCCGCAATGCCAGCCTCGGCCAGGCGCAGCAGAACTGGATCGTCGGCAACAACGGCAACCAGGTCGCCTTCAGCCGCGGCAATGTGGGCTTCGTCGCGCTGAACAACAGCGGCAGTGCCTGGACGCGCACGTTTGCCACGGGTCTCTCCGCAGGCACCTACTGCAACGTCATCAACGGCACCAAGAACGCCGCCGGCACGGGCTGCACGGCCGACTCGATCACGGTGGATGCCAGCGGCAACGCCAGCATCACGGTGCCGGCCAACAGCGGCAGCCCCACGCCGGCCGTGGCCATCTACACCGGGCAGAAGACCAGCGGCGGCGGCGGCAGCAGCTGTGCCGTGACCTTCACGATCGCCAACGCCAACACGGTGATGGGCGAAAACCTGCGCGTCGTTGGCAACGTGACCGGTCTCGGCGCCTGGGCGCCGGGTTCAGGCTTCGCGCTGACCATCCAGGGCTCAGGCGCCAACGTGCCGTGGAGCGGCACGGTCAGCCTGCCCGCCGGCACGGCGATTCAATACAAGTATGTGAAGTGGAACGGCTCGTCGGCCGTCTGGGAAAGCAATCAAGCCACCGGCAGCGGCAACCGCGAGTTCACGAGCTGCGCCAGCGGTTCGCAGGCTCGCAGCGACGGCAACTTCAAACCCTGACGGCAGGCGCTACCGCGGTGATCATGACCTGGTCGACCCGGTAGCTGTCCACGTCAACCACCTCGAAGCGCCAGCCTTCCCACTCGACGACATCGGTGCGCCGCGGAATGCGGCGCAGCATGACCATCAGGAAGCCGGCCAGCGTGTCGTAGGTGCCGGCATGCGGCCAGCCCTCGATGCCCAGCGACCGCTCGACATCCGGGATGGGCGTGATGCCGTCGGCCAGGAAGGAACCGTCCTCGCGACGCACGATCTGTTCCTCGTCGTGCGGCGCGACCAGGCTGCCCATCACCGTGTTCATCACGTCGTTCAGCGTGATGACGCCCACCACGCGGCTGTACTCGTTGACGACGACGGCGAAGTCCTCATGCGCGTCGCGAAACTGCGTCAGCATCTCGGACAGCGTCAGCCGGTCCGGCACGATCAGCACTTTCTTGACCAGCACGCCGCCGTCCTCGCGCAGCGACAGTTTCTCGTCGCGCAGCACACGCTGGAACAGGTCGGTTGCGTCCACGTAGCCGACGACCTGGTCGACGTCGCCGTCGCAGACGACGTAGGTCGAGTGGGGTGTGTCGGCGATGCGGTTGCGGATCAGCACGTCATCGTCGTCGCGCGAGAAGAAGACGATGCGCTCGCGCTCCGTCATCACCGTCTCGACGGTGCGCGTGTCCAACTCGAACACGTTGGCGATGACCTGCTGCTCCTCGTCTGCCACGACGCCGGCCTGGTAGCCGGCCTCGGTCAGCGCGAGGATGTCGCGGTAGCTGATGGTCTCGTCACGCTTGGCCGGCAGGCCCAACACGCGGATCAAGCCCTCGGTGATGCCGCTGAACAACCAGGCCAGGGGCTTCAGCACGCGGCACAGGGCCAGCATGGGGCCTACCAGCGTCATGGCGACGCGCTCCGGCTCGTTCATCGACAAGCGCTTGGGCACCAGGTCGGCCAGCACGATGAAGAGCGACGTGATGCTGATGAAGGAGGCGGCAAAGCCCAGCGTCGCGGCCAGTTCGGGTGAAACGACGAGACGAAGCGCCGCTTCGAAATGCGGCGTGAACGCACCCTCGCCAACGATGCCGGCCAGGATGGCGACCGTGTTGACGCCGATTTGCACGACGGTGAAGTAGTCGCCCGGATGTTCCTGCACAGCCAGCACCTTGGCTGCGCGGGCATCGCCGGAGTCGGCGCGCTGCTGCAGGTTGAGCCGCCGCGAGGCCGCCAGTGACAGCTCGGCCATCGAGAAGAAGGCGCTGGCGGCGATGAGGAGGGCAATCAGCAGCAGGCTGGTGGTCAAGCGCCGAGTCCGAGGTCTGAATGGAGCTTCAGTTTATTCCGCGATCCCGCCCTCACGGCTGCACCGCTCCAGGAAGGCCGTCGCCTCTCGCACAGGCTGCGGGCGCGCATAGCCAAAGCCCTGCATCACGTCGCACTGCCAGTTGCGCAGGCAGGCCTCCTGGCTGGCATCCTCAACGCCTTCCGCGACCACGGTCATCCCCAGGCTGTGCGACAGCTGGATCATGGCCTGCACGATGGCCGCACCGCCCTCGTCCTGGCCGAGGTCTCGCACGAAGGCGCGGTCGATCTTCAGGCGGTTGATGGGAAAGCGCTTCAGATAGGCCAGGCTCGAATAGCCGGTGCCGAAGTCATCGATGGCCAGGTGCAGGCCCAGCGCACGCAGCTCGGCCATCTTGGCGATGGTGGACTCGGCGTCGTCCATCATGGCGCCCTCGGTGATCTCCAGCTCGATGAAGTGCGGATCCATGCCGCTGCTCTCCAGCGCCTCGCGCACCGTGGCCATGAACTCGGGATGCTGGAACTGCCGCGGCGAGATGTTGATGGCCATCACGGGCCGGCCCAGCCCGCTGTCATGCCAGATCCTGGCCTGGCGGCAGGCCTGCTGCAGCACCCAGCGGCCAATGGGCACGATGAGACCGGATTCCTCGGCCAGCGGAATGAAACGGTCCGGCGCAATCAGGCCGTCGGGGCTGCGCCAGCGCAGCAGCGCCTCAAAGCCCGACAGCCGGCGCGTGCGCAGATCGCACTGCGCCTGGTAGAAGAGTTCGAGTTCACCGCGCTCCAGGGCCTGCGACAAGCGGGCCTCCAGTTGCAGCCGGTCCTGCTGGTCGGCCAGCAGGCCTGCCGTGAAAACCACCGCGCTGTTGCCCGGCTGGCCCTGCGCCTGTCGCATGGCGAGCTGGATGGCCTTGGCCACGTCGGAGGTCTGCGCGCCGTGCCGCGGGTATTCAGCGGCACCGATGCTCAAGGTCACCGCGAGCTGCTGGCGCTGCACTTCGAAGACAGGCTGCATCACCTGCAGCAGCTGCTCCAGCAGGCTGCGCAGGGCGGCGTCATCGCCCAGTGCGGGCACGATGGCACCGAAGGAAAGTCCGTCCATCCGGTAGAGCCGGCCACCGGCGCCCTCGACGACGGACTTCAGCCGAGCTGCCACCTGGCACAGCAAGTCGTCACCGGCGGCATGGCCCAGGCTGCCCATGATGCGGCTGAAGCGATTGATGGCTATCCCCAAGCCGATGAAGCTCTCGTTGCCGAGCTCCCGGGCCCGCCGCTCCAGTGCGCGCCGGTTGGGCAGGCCGGTCACGCGGTCATGCAGGCCGACGTAAGCCAGCTCGGCGTTGTGGGCCTGCAGCGTGCGGTTGGCCTTGCGGGCGCGGCGATACAAGGTCACTGTCAGCAGCACGACGATGAGCAGGGCGAGGGCCAGGCCCAGGGTCAGCCGCCTTTCGCTGCTGTGGCGCTCGAGCTGGCTGGCTTGCAGCTCGTTGTCATGCTTGAGGCTCTCCAGGGCGCGCTGGTTCTGCTCGAAGCTGGAGCGGCGCTGCAGTTCCAGCACCGTGCTGACACGGTCGTTGCGCACCAGCTCGGCCTCCAGCCCCAGTGCCTTGCGCGATTGGCGCAGCGCGCCCGCCGCATCGCCCAGGGCTTCCAGCAGGCCGGCATGCCGGTTCAACTGCTCCAGCAGGCGCACCTTGCGGCCCTGCTTCTCCAGCGACGCCAGGCCCTCGTTCACCAGTTGGTCGCCGGGGGCCGTCTGGCGCAAGCCGAGTCGCGCCAGCCCGGAACTGATCGTGGCCACGGCCACAGCGTCCTCGTCACCTTCCTGTCGGGCCAGCTTCAGCGCAGTCTCGGCATAGCGCTGCGCGGCCACAAAGTTGCGTGCGCTCAGGTGCAGGTCGGCCAGTTCCTGCACGACCTCCGCCTGGGTGTTGAACCAGGTCGCGCTGCCCGAAGCAGGATTCACGGCGGCAGCGCTGGCGGCCAGCGTGGGCTCGATCTGGGCGGCCAGCCGACGGGCCTGCTCCCGGGCCAGGTCGCGCGCCGGGCCGCGGCCGGCCTCTTCCTCGGCCAGGGACTCGATCAACTTGGCCGCCAGTTGCAGGGGCAGGCTGCCCGCGGACTCGGCCAGGCGAAAGGCCTGCTGCGCATCGGCACGGGCACCGTCGATGTCGTGCAGGACCAGGCGTATGGGCGCCAGCGCCATATGGGCCTGCGCCCCGCGCCGCGGGTTGGACTGGGCCTGCGCCGACCGGCTCGCCGCCGCGTAGCTGCGCAGGCCTTCCTGCAAATGCCCCGTCGCGAGGCTCAGATTGCCCGCCGTCATGAACACCCAGTAGCGCAAGGGCTCGTCCTGGGTCTTTTCCACCCAGGGCAGGGACGCGTTCACCCAGTCGTAGGCGACGCTCAGGCGGCCCGACAGTTGCAGGACGGTCGCGCGCAGTGCCAGCGCCGAAGCCATGGCCGCGGCATTGCCTTCGCGTTCGCCCAGATCGATGAGCTCGGCCGTTGCCGCATCGACCACCGTGAACTGGTCCATCATGCCGTGGGCATAGCCCCAGGCGGCGAGAAAGACGCGCAGGTTGTCGCCGCCCATGGCGCGGGCCTGCGCTTCCAGCGGCCGCAGGCGCGCGACCACCTCGGGCGGCTCGCTGCCATGGCTGGCTTCGATGGCTTCGATCTGCTGGGCGAGCGTGGGGGCGGCGAGGCTTGGCCCAGCGAACAGCGACAGCAGCAACAGCCAGCCCACCAGCCAGAACTGGGTGGCTGGACGAAGGGTGGGACTGAAAACTTGGGGGAAGCCGCCGCTGCGCATCAGGCTTGAAGGGCCGTGTAACGCGCAGACTTTAGAAGCTTTGCCTCCCGCCGCCCCGTCGGTTGTCAGTCAGACCGCGGCGTTTGCGCGGCCAATGTCACGCGATCAGCTGAACAGCCTTCGTGCGGCAGGCGAGCCGGCGGCCAGATCACGCTCCGCCAAAGCTTCGTAGAGTTTCTTCAGCTCAACGTCGATGGACGCGAAGGCATGCAGGCCCAGCACCTGGCCACGGTCGTCGCAAACCTCGGCCTCCAGATCGCGGGCCAGTGCGCGGGCCGACTCCTGCCAGAGCGCGAACGGCTCCTGATCGGCCGACGTCTGCGGCACGTCCAGCGCCAGCGTCAGCTCGCGCAGCGACAGGGCTTCGGGGTCTTCAGCCAGCGCAGCCTGGGCATCGAACTGCAGCGTCAGCACCGGCGGCGCGCCCTCTTCTGCCGACGGCATGACGAGGCGGCCTGGCAGCGCACCGGCGACGAAGCCGTGGCGACCCGCGGCCTGCTGCACAAAGCCTGGCGTCCAGGCCGCGGCCTTGGCACGCAGCAGCAGGGCAAGCTGGGCGTCATGGCTGGCCGCGAACTGATCCAGCTCGCGGGCGCGGGCGACGACGTCCAGCATGTCGGGGAACTGCACGAAGCCGCCAACGCCGTCGGCAAAGGCCTGGATCTTCTGCACGAACTCCGAGTACTCGATCTCGTTGAGGGCGCCGCTGCGGTTGGCCATCTTCAGCCCGGCCTGGAATTCGCTGTAGCGCTGGCCGGGCGCGGGCAGTTCCCAGTCGCCGGTTGCGGCATTCAGACCTTCGATTTGCAGCGGCTTGGTGCCGGCGCGGCGGCTGCCGGGCTGGTGCTGCAGGGCCATTTCGCCAGAGATGGGAGCCTCGACGGTGATGGTCGCGATGGCGTCAATCAGCGCGTCGATCCGCGCCGACGGCCGGCGCAGCGGGCGGGCCACGGCGGGCAGCGTCGCTTCCAGCGCCTCGGCCTCGGCAGTCGCCTCCGCCGTCACGGGCGGCGCGTCGAAATGCGGCTCCTCCAACGACGGCACCGCGCGCTTCGGTCCCGCCTTGCGGGCGGCCCAGGCGCCCTGGGCGATGACGCCGATCAGCACCACGCCACCCGTGATGGCCAGAAGTTCGGTCAACGAAACGTTCATGCCGCCTCCGCCATCGCCAGGGCTTTGTCCATGTCGACGGCCACGATGCGCGACACACCCTGCTCCTGCATGGTCACGCCAATCAGTTGTTCAGCCATTTCCATCGCAATCTTGTTGTGCGAGATGAAGAGGAATTGCGTGCCCGCACTCATCTTGGTGACGAGGCGCGCATAACGCTCGGTGTTGGCGTCGTCCAGCGGTGCGTCCACTTCGTCCAGCAGGCAGAAGGGCGCCGGGTTGAGCTGGAAGATCGCGAACACCAGCGCGATGGCCGTCAGCGCCTTTTCGCCGCCCGACAGCAGGTGGATGGTGCTGTTCTTCTTGCCCGGCGGCTGGGCCAGGACCTGCACGCCGGCGTCCAGGATCTCGTCGCCCGTCATCACGAGGCGCGCCTCGCCGCCACCGAACAGCTCGGGGAACATGCGGCCGAAGTGGTCGTTGACCTGGTTGAAGGTCGAGCCCAGCAGGTCGCGCGTCTCCAGGTCGATCTTGTGGATCGCGTCTTCCAGCGTCTTGATGGCCGAGTTCAGGTCGGCGCACTGCGAGTCGAGGAAGGTCTTGCGCTCGCGGGCCGTGGTCAGCTCGTCGAGTGCGGCGAGGTTGACGGCGCCCAGGGCCGCGATCTCGCGGTTGATGCGATCGATCTCGCCCTGCAGGCCGTAGAGCTTGACGACGCCGTCTTCGATGGACTTGGCCAGCACTTCCAGGTCGACGGCCGCCGCTTCGAGTTGCTCGCGGTACTGCGCACCGCCGAGCTGGGCGGCCTGCTCCTCGAGCTGCAGCTTGGTGATGGCCTCGCGCAGCGGGTCCAGGCTGCGCTCGAAACCCATGCGCTGCTCGTCGGCCTTGCGCAGGCGCAAGCTCAGATCGTCGTAGTTGGTGCGCACGGCGGCCAAGGCCTGCTCGCGTTCGACCTTGACGGCCAGCGCGTCCTGCAGCCCGGCTTGCGCCGCGGCGTCGTTCAGCGTGTCCAACTCGCCTTGCAGGCTGGCGGCCGAGGTTGCGACGGTGGCGATCTGCGCCTCTGCAGTTTCGATGCCACGCTGCAGCTCGCCGCGGCGGGCAGCCAGCGTCTGGGTTGCGAAGCGCGCTTCCTGAGAGCGGCGCTCCAGCGCGCGCAATTGCTCGCGCGCATCAGCCAGCTTGCGCTCGGCGGCGATGGTGCCGTCTTCGAGCTCCGCGTGGCGCTGCTGCGCGTCGCCGAGCTGGATGTCCAGTTCCTCGAAGCGGGCCTCGCCGACGGCGCGGCGCTCCTGCAGGCCTTCCTGCTGGGCGGCGATCTCGGCCAACTCGGCATCCAGCACGCTGCGGCGCTGCTGGCTGGCTTCGGCCTGTTGGGAGAGGCGCAGCAGCTCGACGTGGATCTGGTGGGCGCGGGTCTGCGCCTCACTGGCCTCGCGGCGCAGCGTCGTCAACCGTCCATTGGCGTCGTTGAACTGGTGCTCGATGCGGCTCAGCGACAGGCGAGCCTCGTCGGCGATCAGGTTCTGGGCGCGCTGGGCCGTCGTCAGCTGCTCGATCTCCTGGGCGCGTGCCAGCAGGCCGGCCTGCTCGGAGTCGGGCGCGTAGAAGGTGACCGAAAACTGGCCAACGGCGTGGCCGGCCGGCGTCAGGATCAGCTCGCCGTGCGTCAGCTTGCCGCGCGCGGCCAGCGCGTCATCGAGCGTCGGCGCGGTGTAGACGCCTTCCAGCCAGTCATTCAGCAGCGCGGACAGGCCCGCGTCGTTCAGGCGCAGCAACTCGCTGAGCTTGGGCAGCGTCTCGTGCGTGTTGGCGATGGAGCCGCTCGGCGTCGAATAAAAAGCCAGGCGAGCTGGCGGCGAGTCGGCCTCGAAGGCACGCACCGTGTCCAGCCGGCCGACGCTCAAGGCGCCCATGCGCTCGCGCAGCGCGGCTTCCAGCGCGTTCTCCCAACCCTGGGCGATGTGCAGCTTGGTCCACAGGCCTTGCAAGCCATCAAGGCCATGCTTGGCCAGCCAGGGCTTGAGCTTGCCCTCGGTCTGCACCTTCTCCTGCAGGGCCTTTAGCGCTTCGAGCCGAGCGGTCAGGTCGGACTGCCGGGCGAGCTGGGCGTTGGTGTCCTGCTGGGCGTTGCGGCGCTGCTCTTCGAGTTGCGGCACCTGCTCGGCCAATTCCTGCAGGCGAGCGTCGGACAGATCGCGCGCCTCGTCGGCCGCTGCGCTGCGCTCCCGCAGGGCTTCCAGCGCCTCGTGATCGGGCGCACCGAGGGCGCGCGACTCGGCCGTCAGCTTGTCCTCGCGCTGGCGCAGCGCCCTCGCCTGCTCGTCCACGCTGCGGCTCTCGGCCGCCAGCACCTGGATCTGCTGCTGCACCTGGGCGACCAGGGCACGCTGCTCGTTGGCTCGGGCCTGGGCGGCACGCACGGCGTCCTCGCTCTGCGGCAGCTGGGCCTGCTGCTCCTCGGCCTGGGCGGCCAGGATCTCGCTCTGTTCGTCGGCGCCGGCAATCTGCTCGGCAATGCCTTCCAGCTCGGCCTTGGCCTGTTCGACGCGCTCGCGCCACTGGCCGTCCTGCGTGTGCAACTCGGTCAGGCGGGCTTGCGCGCGGTTGCGGCTCTCGACGACAAAGCGGATGCGCTCTTCCAGCCGGCTCACTTCGAGCTGGGCCTCGGCGTAGCGGCCTTGTGACGCGTGCAACTCGTCGCCCGCCGCGTAGTGGGCCTGGCGAACTTCTTCCAGCGTGGCCTCGACGGCGCGCAGCTCGGCAGTGCGCGACTCCAGCGCATTCAGCGCCTCGGCGTGTGCCGCCTTGACGCGCGTCGCCTCGTTGCCGGCGTCGCGCAGCTTCAGGAACCACAGTTGATGCAGCTTCAGCGTGCCGCTGTCCTGCAGGCTGCGATAGCTCGCCGCGACCTCGGCCTGGCGTTCCAGCTTCTCCAGATTCGCGTTCAGCTCGCGCAGGATGTCGTCGACGCGGGTCAGGTTCTCGCGGGTGTCCTTGAGCCGGTTCTCGGTCTCGCGGCGGCGTTCCTTGTACTTGGACACGCCGGCCGCTTCTTCCAGGAACAGGCGCAGCTCTTCCGGCTTGCTCTCGATGATGCGCGAGATGGTGCCCTGGCCGATGATGGCGTAGGCGCGCGGCCCCAGGCCCGTGCCCAGGAAGACGTCCTGCACGTCGCGGCGGCGCACCGGCTGGTTGTTGATGAAGTAGCTGCTGGTGCCGTCACGCGTCAGCACGCGCTTGACGGCGATCTCGGTGAACTGGTTCCACGGGCCGCCGGCGCGGGCGGATTGGTTGTCGAACACCAGCTCCACGCTGGAGCGCCCCGCGGGCTTGCGGTTGCCCGAGCCGTTGAAGATGACGTCCTGCATGGACTCGCCACGCAACTCACTCGCCTTGCTCTCTCCGAGCACCCAGCGCACCGCGTCCATGATGTTGGACTTGCCGCAGCCATTGGGCCCGACGACGCCGACAAGTTGCCCGGGCAACTGGAAGGTCGTGGGTTCAGCAAAGGATTTGAAGCCGGCCAGCTTGATCGAGTTCAGCCGCATGAAGCTTGCGCGTAAGCCCTTGATTTGGCTAAAGAAAAGCGCCTTTCAGGGGCGCTTCAACGGGGTCGGATGATAGCATTCGCACCCTCTCTGATTGACCCTGCATCATGGCTACCAAGAAGTCCGCCTCCGCCCCCGCCGCCAAGAAGAAACCCAAGATGCGCGAGGTGCCCAAGAACCCGCCCACCAAGCCCAGCAAGGACATCCTGGTCTTTCCGAATCCGAACCCGGAACGCGACTACGTCATCCAGTTCCAGGTGCCCGAGTTCACCTGCCATTGCCCGCTGACCGGCCAGCCCGATTTCGCCCACTTCACGATCGACATGATTGCGGACGAACTCTGCGTGGAGCTCAAGAGCCTGAAGATGTACTTCTGGAGCTACCGCAACGAGGGCGCCTTCCACGAGAAGGTCACCAACACCATCCTCGACGACATCATCAAGGTCACCGACCCGCGTTTCATCCGCATCACGGCCAAGTGGTATGTGCGCGGCGGCATCTACACCAACGTGGTGGCCGAGCACCGCAAGCCCGGCTGGACGCCCGCGCAGCGCGTGGACCTGCCGGCCCATGGGTTTGAGTCGGGGATGCTGGGCTGATCAGCGTTTCATGATGGGGTTGCGCCGCCACGCGTCCTGGTTGTCATCGACGATGCGGCCGGCGTTCAAGGTGGACAGATAGCGCTTGAGCATGGCATCGAACTCCTGCAGCCGCCCCAGGCAGGCGCTTCGGCGTGACCAGCCCACATAGTTCAGCGCCTCAGCCGCATAGGGCTTGAGCGCAACGTACTTGCCCTCGTTGCCGCTGGTGATCAGATGGGACAGTGCCGGGTAATGTGGCGAAATGAAGTAGTCGATGCGGCCGGCGTCGAGCTTCAGGAAGTTCTCCTTGATGCCCGGCCCTGCCTCGACATTGAGATTGGCCTCGATGTACTCGTCCAGCCCGTCACCGAACCGCGTGCCATGCGTGACGCCGCCGCGCAACCCGCGCAGGTCTTCGCGTTTGGTGAACTTCAGGTTTTGCCCGGCTCGCACAAACACCGACGAAGGGTTGGTGAAGATGGGCGTGTCGGCGAAGGCCAGGTATTGCTCGCGCTCGGCATTGCGCTTGAGTTCGGTGACGATATCCACCTCGCCGACGCGCGCGTTCTGCAGCACGCGCACGAACGGCCCGACATAGCGCAGTTCATAGGGCAGCTTGATCGCTTGCAGCACGGCCAGCACCACATCGACGCTGGCGCCCCGCAGCGTCTGGCCGTCATACCAGGCATAGGGCGGGTACTCGGGATCGGCCGTCACGACGACCTTCTGGCAGGCTGCCTGGCCCAGGGCTGCGCCATTTGCGGCAAGCAGCGCGCAGATCAGCCAACAGCGTTTCGTCACATGCCTCCCCAGGCTGCAGATCACGGGCCGCGCCCTATCATGCCTGCATGAGTTTTCCCGTCAATCCGCGGCTCGACCGGCTGCACCCCTATCCTTTCGAGCGCCTGCGCGAGCTGACCGCCGGCATCACGCCCAATCCCGACCTCGCGCCCATCTCGCTGGGCATCGGCGAACCGCGCCATGCCGCACCGGCCCTGATCGCGGAGGCCATCAGCAACTCGATGAAGAGCCTGGCGGGCTACCCGGCCACTGCCGGCACGCCGGCCCTGCGCGAGGCCATCGTTGGCTGGATCGCGCGTCGCTACGGTTTGACGCTGGACCCGGCCACGCAGGTTCTGCCCGTCAATGGCTCCCGCGAGGCGCTGTTTGCCATCGCCCAGACCGTCGTCGACTCGAGCCGACCCGGCGCCACCGTCGTCTGCCCCAATCCCTTCTATCAAATCTACGAAGGGGCCGCGTTGCTGGCCGGTGCCGAGGTGGCCTACGCCAATTCCGATCCGACGCGCAACTTCGCCGTCGACTGGCGCCAGATCGATGACGCGACCTGGGCGCGCACCCAGCTGCTCTATGTCTGCTCGCCGGGCAACCCGAGCGGCGCGGTGATGCCGCTGTCGGAATGGCAGGCCCTGTTCGAATTGAGCGATCGCCACGGCTTCGTCATCGCGTCGGACGAGTGCTATTCGGAGATCTATTTCCGTGACGAGGCGCCCCTGGGAGGCCTTGAGGCCGCTGCCAGGCTGGGCCGCCCCGACTTCCGCAACCTGATCGCCTTCACGTCCCTGTCCAAGCGCTCCAACGTACCGGGCCTGCGCTCGGGTTTCGTGGCCGGCGACGCGGCCCTGCTGAAGAAGTTCCTGCTCTACCGCACCTATCACGGCAGCGCCATGAGCCCCATCGTGCAGGCGGCCAGCATCGCGGCCTGGGGCGACGAGGCCCATGTGGTCGAAAACCGGGCCCGCTACCGCCACAAGTTCGCCGAAGTCACGCCCCTGCTGGCTGACGTTCTGGACGTGGCCCTGCCCGACGCCGGCTTCTACCTCTGGGCGGCTGTTCCAGGCGGTAACGACGTGCGCTTCGCCCAGGAGCTGCTCGCTCAATACAATCTCGCCGTCCTGCCGGGCAGCCTGCTGGCGCGCGAAGCCAATGGCAGCAACCCTGGCGCCGGGCGCATCCGCCTGGCTCTCGTGGCCGACGAGGCCGAATGCCTCGAAGCCGCCCGCCGCATCGTCTCCTTCACGAAATCTCTCCCATGAACACCGCTGAACTGCAAAGCCTGATCGACCTCGCCTGGGACAACCGCGCGGCGCTGGATCCCACCAACGCGCCCGAGTTGCGCCAGGCCGTCGAGCACGTCATCGCCGAGATGGACGCCGGCCGCCTGCGCGTGGCCACCCGCGAAAGCGTCGGCCAGTGGACGGTGCACCAGTGGGTCAAGAAGGCGGTCCTGCTGTCCTTCCGGCTGAACGACAACCGCATCATGGGCGACAAGGAGTTGACCTTCTTCGACAAGGTGCCCACCAAGTACGCGGGCTGGAGCGACGAGCAGCTGCGCGCCAGCGGCGTGCGCATCGTGCCCCCGGCCGTCGCGCGCCGCGGCAGTTTCCAGGCAAAGAATGTCGTGCTGATGCCCAGCTACGTGAACATCGGCGCCTACGTGGATGAAGGCGCCATGGTCGATACCTGGGCCACCGTCGGCTCCTGTGCGCAGATCGGCAAGAACGTGCACCTGAGCGGCGGCGTCGGCATCGGCGGCGTGCTGGAGCCGCTGCAGGCCAACCCGACCATCATCGAGGACAACTGCTTCATCGGTGCCCGCTCCGAGGTCGTCGAAGGCGTCATCGTCGAGGAGAACTCGGTGATCTCGATGGGCGTCTACATCGGCCAAAGCACGCCGATCTACGACCGCGCCACCGACACCGTCAGCTACGGCCGCATCCCGGCCGGCTCCGTCGTCATCTCGGGCAGCCTGCCCAAGGATGGCGGCCGCTACTCGCTGTACGCGGCCATCATCGTCAAGCGGGTCGACGCGCAAACGCGCTCCAAGACCAGCATCAACGAACTGCTGCGGGCCTGATCATGAGCAGCCCCGGCGCCGGCAACATGGAACGCATCCTGCGGCTGATGGCCGACAAGGGTGCTTCGGACTGCTATCTGTCAGCCAACATGCCGGTGCTGATCCGGATCAATGGCCAGACCGTGCAGCTGTCAGACCAGCTGCTGACGCCGCCCCAGCCGCGCCAGCTCATCGCCGAGGTCATCGACCCGGCATCGCTGGCCGAACTGGACAACACCGGCGAGCTGAACATGGCGGTGTCGGTGCGTGGCGTGGGGAGCTTCCGGTTGTCGGGCTTTCGCCAGCGCGGCTCGATCGCGGGCGTGTTCCGCCACATCCCGCACGACATCCCGACGCTGGAGAGCCTGCAGCTACCGGGCGTGCTGGGCACGATGATCAAGGAAAAGCGCGGCCTCATCCTGATGGTGGGCGCCACCGGCACCGGCAAGAGCACCACGCTGGCCTCCATGCTGGAGATGCGCAACCAGACGATGACCGGGCACATCCTCACCATCGAGGACCCGATCGAATACCTGTTCAGCAACAAGCGCTCGGTCGTCAACCAGCGCGAGATCGGCCGCGACACGGCGTCGCTGCAGATCGCGCTGAAGAACGCGCTGCGCCAAGCACCCGACTGCATCCTGATCGGCGAAATCCGCGACCGCGACACCATGACGGCGGCCATCAGCTATGCACTGTCCGGCCACCTGGTGCTGGCCACGCTGCACGGCAACAACACCTACCACGCGCTGAACCGCATCCTGTCGTTCTATACGCCCGAGTCCCGCCCGGCGCTGCTGAACGACCTGGCGGCTGGCCTCAAGGCCATCGTGTCGCAGCGCCTCGTGCGCGCCACGACGGGCGGGCGCGTGCCCGTCGTCGAGATCCTTTTCAATACCAAGCTGACGTCCGAGCTCATCGAGCAGGGCGATTTCGCCGGCGTGAAGGAGGCGATGGAAAAGTCCATCGCCGAGGGTTCGCAGACCTACGAAGAGCATTTCGCCAAGCTCATCACCGAAGGCACCATCACCCGAGAGGAAGGCCTGGCGTTCGCTGACTCGCCGACCAACCTGCTGTGGCGGCTGCAGAACGAAGCGCCGGGCCAACGCCTGGTCACGGCGCCGCGCAAAGAAGAAAAGGCCGGCGACGACGCCAGCTTCACAGAAATCACATTGGACGTCCGCGGCTCTTGAAACTGATCACCTGTATCGAAACCCAAGCCGCCCGCCTTGACCAGGCGGGCGTGTTTTTTGGCCATGGCACATCGACCGCCTTTGACGAGGCCGCGTGGCTGGCGCTGTGGCGCCTGGGACTGCCCCTGGACGCGCTGGACGCACACGCCGAGCGTGAGCTGAATGAGGCCGACCTAGCCAGCATCACCGAACTCGTCGACCAACGCATTGCAACGCGCAAGCCCGCTGCCTATCTGACCGGCGAGGCCTGGCTGCAAGGCGTGCCCTTCACCATCGACGAGCGCGCCATCGTGCCGCGCAGCTTCATTGCCGAGCTGATTGCCGACGCCAGCATCGACCCCTGGCTACATCCCGACAGCCGCCGCGTGCTGGACCTGTGCACCGGCAACGGCAGCCTGGCCGTGCTGGCAGCGATGGCCTGGCCGGAGGTCGAGGTGGACGCGCTGGACATCGACGTCGATGCACTCGCCGTGGCGAAATTGAACGTGGAGCGCCACAACCTGGCGCTGCGCGTGCGCCTGCTGCAAGGCGACGGCCTGGCCGGTGCCGAAAGCACCTATGACCTCATCCTCTGCAACCCGCCCTACGTGAACAGCACCAGCATGGCCGCCCTGCCCGCCGAATACCGCGCCGAGCCCGAACTGGCGCTGGCCGGCGGCAGCGACGGCATGGATTTCATCCGCGAGCTGCTGCGCGCCGCGCCCGCTGCGCTGAACGACGACGGCGTGCTGGTGCTCGAGATCGGCAACGAACGCGAGAATTTTGAGGCGGCCTTCCCGGCCCTGGAAGTTGTCTGGCTGGAAACCTCCGCGGGCGACGACCAGGTCCTGCTGGTCACGAAGGAGGCTCTCGCATGACAGCCCCCACGTTCGTTTCACTCACTGCCCCCCGAGGGGGCTTCGCCGCCTTTGGGGCGGCCCGGCAGGCGGCGACATGATCACACTTCGCGACATCACGCTGCGCCGCGGCGTCAAGGTGGTGCTGGACAACGCCTCGGCCACGCTGCAGCCCGGCGAAAAGATCGGCCTGGTCGGCCGCAACGGCGCGGGCAAATCCAGCCTGTTTGCGCTGCTGACGCACCGCCTGGGCAACGACAAGGGCGAGGTCGAGGTGCCCAAGCACTGGCGTCGTTCCGAGGTCGCCCAGAACATGCCCGAGACCGAGGACGGCGCGACCGACTACGTGCTCGAAGGCGACCTGCCGCTGGTTGCTGCCCGCGCCGCGCTAGAAGCCGCCGAAGCCGCCAACGACGGCCATGCGATGGCCGACGCCCACGCGCTGCTGGCCGACGTTGGCGCCTTCGACGCCCGCTCCCGCGCCCAGGCGCTGCTGATGGGCCTTGGCTTCAAGACCGAGCAGCTCGACGCTCCCGTCAACAGCTTCTCCGGCGGCTGGCGCATGCGCCTGCAGCTGGCCCGCGCGCTGATGTGCCCGGCCGAACTGATGCTGCTGGACGAACCCACCAACCACCTGGACCTGGACGCCCTGGTCTGGCTGGAAGCCTGGCTGCAGCGCTACGACGGCACGCTGATCATCATCAGCCACGACCGCGAATTCCTTGACGCGATCACCAAGGTCACCCTGCATCTGGACGAAGGCAAGCTCGTGCGCTACGGCGGCAACTACACCAGCTTCGAGACGCAGCGCGCCGAGCGCATGGTGCTGCAGCAGGCCGCCTTCTCCAAGCAGCAGGACCGCGTGGCCCACTTGCAGAAATTCATCGACCGCTTCAAGGCCAAGGCCAGCAAGGCCAAGCAGGCGCAGAGCCGCGTGAAGGCGCTGGAGCGCATGGAGCGGCTGGCGCCCGTGCTGGCGTCTGCCGACTTCAACTTCGAGTTCCGCGAGCCGCTGAATCTGCCCAACCCGATGCTGATGTTCGACGAGATGTCGGCCGGCTATGGCACGACCACGATCGTGCGCGACATCGACCGCTCGGTGCTGGCCGGACAGCGCATCGGCATCCTCGGCGCCAACGGCCAGGGCAAGTCCACGCTGGTCAAGACGATTGCCGGCACCCAGCCGGCGCTGGCGGGCAGGCTAACGCAGGGCAAGGGCCTGTCCATCGGCTACTTCGCCCAGCAGGAGCTGGACGTGCTGCGCCTGGACGAAGGCCCGCTGGAGCACATGGTGCGGCTGGCCCGTGAGGTCGGCCCGGCCGGCCGCGAGCAGGAACTGCGCGACTTCCTCGGCCAGTTCCGCTTCACTGGCGACATGGTCAACCAGGCCGTCGGCAGCCTGTCTGGCGGCGAGAAGGCGCGGCTGGTGCTGGCCATGCTGGTGTGGCAACGCCCCAACCTGCTGCTGCTGGACGAACCCACCAACCACCTGGACCTGAACACCCGCGAGGCGCTGTCGATGGCGCTCAACGAGTTCGAGGGCACCGTCATGCTGGTCAGCCACGACCGCGCGCTGCTGCGCGAGGTCTGCGACGAGTTCTGGCTGGTGGCCGACGGCGTCGTCAAGCCTTTCGACGGTGACCTGGACGATTACCAGAAATGGCTGCTCGACCAGAGCAAGGAAGCCGCCCGTGCGGCCAAGAAGCAGTCGGCGGCAGCGCCGGCGCCAGTGGTCAAGGCTTCAGCTGCGCCTGCGCCTGCCGCGCGCGAGGACCGCAAGGTTTCGGGTCAGGCGCGCGCCAAGCTGGCCGACCAGACGCGGCCGCTGCGCAAGGAGATGGAGCAGATCGACAAGCGCATGCATGCTCTCGCCACTGAGCGCGCCGGCATCGAAGCCCAGCTCGCCGAAGGCGCTGCCGCCTCGGCCATTGCCGAGATGGGCAAGCGCCTGAAGGCGATCAGCGACCAGCTCGAAGCCGACGAGGCGCGTTGGCTGGAGCTGGGTGAGCAGATCGAGGCGCTGAACGCCTAGATCGCGAGCACCGCTGCCAGGGCAATCGCGCCTGGCAGCGCCTGCACGAAAAGGATCTTCTTCGAGGCCGTGGCCGCGCCGAACACGCCGGCCACGACGACGCAACCCAGGAAGAACACCAGCCAGGGCTTGCCCGCGCCTGCGGCGCCCTGCATCAGGCCCCAGGCCAGGCCTGCGGCGAGAAAGCCGTTGTAGAGGCCCTGGTTGGCCGCCAGTGCCTTGGTCTGCTCGGCGAAGTCCGCCTTCAGCCCGAAGGCCTTGCGGCCCAGCGGCTTGGTCCAGAAGAACATTTCCAGCACCAGGAAATACAGGTGCAACAGCGCGACCAGCGCCGACAGCACGATTGCGACCATCTGCATCGTCTCTCCTCGTCTTTTGTGATTGGGGGTGGCGCATCGTCTCAGATCGCCCTAGCGTCCGGTGTCGCATGAAAGACCATTTAACTTGTGTGCAATTTAATTGCGAACTACATTAATGGCCATGGCACGCAGCAAGACCTCCACCCCCACCGCCGATCCTCGCGGTGAATGGCTGCAGCTGGACCGCCAGCTCTGCTTCGCGCTGTACAGCAGCTCGCTGGCCATGACCCGCATCTACAAGCCCCTGCTGGCGCCGCTGGGCCTGACCTATCCGCAATACCTCGTCATGCTGGTGTTGTGGGAGGTCGAAGGCCCCAGCGTCTCACAACTCGGCCAGCGCCTGTCGCTGGACTCGGGCACGCTGACGCCGCTGCTCAAGCGCCTGGAAGCCCTGGGCCACATCGAGCGCCGCCGCGCCAGCGACGACGAGCGTCGTGTCGACATCTTCCTGACGCCGCAGGGCCGCAAGCTGCGCGAGCAGGCCCTGGACATCCCGGGCCACCTCGCCTGCGCCAGCGCCTGCGAACTGGACGAGGTCATCGCGCTGACGCAGCGGCTCACGCAATTGCGCCAGCAACTCAACCGGGCCGCCGACACGGCTGCCTGATTTCTTCCCCCACCACCCCAAAGGAGCCACCATGGCCATCGAAAAAGCCCTCTACACCGCCACCGCCACTGCCACCGGTGGCCGCGCCGGCACCGCCAAGTCGTCCGACGGCGCCATCGACGTGACGCTGTCCACGCCCAAGGAACTCGGCGGCGCCGGCGGCCCGGGCACCAACCCCGAGCAGCTGTTCGCGGCCGGCTATTCCGCCTGCTTCATTGGCGCCATGAAAGCCGTCGCCGGCAAGCAGAAGATCAGCCTGCCTGCCGAGGTCTCGATTACCAGCGACGTCGCCATCGGCCCACACGCCAACAAGCCCGGGGCCTTCGGCATCCAGGTCGACATGAAGATCTCCGTGCCCGGCATGGACCGCGCCGCCCTGGAGGCTCTGGTCGCCACCGCCCACGAGGTCTGCCCCTACTCGAACGCCACGCGCGGCAACGTCGACGTCTCGCTGACTGTCGTCTAACCGTCGTCTGAATGGCCGTCACGCCGGCGTCACGTGCGCCGGTCAGCATCGCGGGTTTTCCAATCACACCCGGAGACCCGCGATGCGCCTCTTCCTGACCACCGCCATCGCCAGCGCCCTGCTGGCCCTCGCCGCTCCATCCCGCGCGGCCGAACCGGTGCTGATCGGCATGGGCAACCTCAGCGGCTCGCTGAGCGACCTTTCCGGCCTGAACTACTCCCTCGAAAGCGGCCTCGCGGCCAACCTGCTCGGCGGCATGGGCTCGGGCCTGGCCTGGGCCGGCGGCAACACCTTCCTGGCGCTGCCGGACCGCGGTCCGAACGCCAATGACTGGGGCGCGCCGCAGCTCGACAACACGACGTCCTTCATCGCCCGCTTCCAGACGGTGCAGCTCAGCCTCACCGCCAACGCGGCCGGCTCCGCCCTGCCGTACACGCTGACGCCGACGCTGCAGGCCACCACGCTGCTGTCCAGTTCCACAACGCTGAACTACGGCCCCAAGGCCGCGACACTGAGCGGTATCGTCGACAGCAGCACAGTCCTCGCCGGCAGCAAGAACTACTTCTCGGGCCGCTCCGACAACTTTGCTTCCGGTCTGTCGACCAACCCGGCCAACGCGCGCCTGGACCCCGAAGGCATCCGCGTCTCCAACGACGGCAAGAGCGTCTTCATCTCCGACGAGTACGGCCCCTACGTCTACCAGTTCGACCGCGCGACGGGCGAGCGCATCCGCACCTTCAGCCTGCCGAGCAGCTTCGCCGTTGGCAACGTCAGCTCTTCCGGCGCCGCCGAGATCTCTGGCAACACGGCAGGCCGCGTCGCCAACAAGGGCATGGAGGGCCTGGCCATCTCGCCCGACGGAAAGACGCTGTTCGGCTTCGTGCAGAGCCCGCTGGCCCAGGACGGCGGCGACGGCGGCCGCTACAACCGCATCGTCAAGATCGACGTCGCCACGGGAGCCACCAGCCAGTTCGCTTTCGACAACCAGATCAACGGCAAGGCCTACAACAGCAGCGAGTTGCTGGCACTGAACGACCACGAACTCATCGTGCTGGAGCGCGACGGCAAGGGCATGGGCGACGGCTCCAAGGCGGCGGTGAAACAGCTCGTCAAGATCGACCTGACCGGTGCCGCCGAGGTCAGTGGCATCGCTGACCTGCGCACCCAACCCGGCACGGCAATAGTCGGCACGCGATTCCTCGACATCAAGGCCGCGCTCAACGCCGCCGGCATTTCCGACGCGCTGATACCGGCCAAGCTCGAAGGCATTGCCTTCGGCGAGGATGTCATCGTCAACGGCAAAACGATGCACACGCTGTATCTCGCCAACGACAACGACTTCCTGGCCACGGCAATCCCGAACGGCGGCAGCGCGCCGGCAGCCTACGGCAACCAGTTCTACGTCTTCGCTTTCGAGGGCAATCTGACCAACCAAGCCATCGCGGCCGTGCCTGAACCCAGCCAATATGCCCTGCTGCTGGCCGGCCTGAGCCTGGTCGGTTTCGTGGCCCGGCGCCGCAGCCGCTGAGGCTCAGTCGCCCAGCAGGCTCAGGATCAGTTCGATCCTGGCCTTGACCGGGCTCAGCGCGCCGGCGCTGGGCAGCAGCCCGGGCAAGTCCATGACCGGGCCGGCGTCGCAGCGCGTGCTGCGCCAGACCTTGACGCCGCCGGCCCGGGCTTCGTGCAGCGCGGCAGCCAGCGTGGTGCTGAGCGTGCCGTTGCCCGTGCCAGCGGCGACCAGCCCGTCGATGCCTGCCGCGCAGAGCGCCCGCACGACAACGCCATCCGCACCGGCATGGTTCATGACGATCTCGACCCTCGGCCAGCGTGCGGCCGGCCGGGCGATGCGCGCCAGCCCCAGGCCATCGCCCACGGGCCAGCGGCCAAGCTGGCGCACGACGCCCTCCTCCACCCGCGCCACCAGCGCCCCGTCGACCGACTCGAAGGCGTCAACGCGATAGCTGTGTGTCTTGCGCACCTGGGTCGCATCGTGCACACGGCCTGCGAATGCGACGACGACGCCCGCCGCATCGGACGTCGCTGCCACCTGCACCGCATCGAAAAGGTTTTGCGGCCCGTCGGGCGCCAGCGCCGTCGCCGGCCGCATCGCGGCCGTCAGAACGACGGGCTTGACAGGTGCCAGCACGCGCTGCAGGAAGTAGGCGGTCTCCTCGAGCGTGTCCGTGCCATGGGTGATGACGATGCCAGCGACTTCAGGCCGGTCGAGGTGCTGCTGTACGGCGACTGCGAGCCGCTGCCAGGTCGCGAAATCCATGTCCTTGCTGTCGAGCTGGGCAACCTGCTGCGCCTCGAGCTTCTGGCCCGACAGCGCGGGCACTGCCGCCAGCAAATCCTCAACGCTCAATTGCGCCGCCGTGTAGCCCACACCGTCGCTGGCGGTTTTGGCAGTGCCGGCAATCGTGCCGCCGGTGCCCAGAATGACGATCAGACGGTCAAAGGTTTGCAATTTCTTGGATTCCTGGATGAAAATACAGGTGCTGGACAAATTTCCAGCCCTGACGAAAAGGCCGCCCCGTGCAAGACCGACCCAAGCTTACCGCCCGACAGCAGCAGATCTTCGACCTGGTCCGCAACGCGATCGAAAGCACCGGCTCGCCACCCACCCGCGCCGAGATTGCCGCCGAGCTGGGTTTCAAGTCCGCCAACGCGGCCGAGGAGCATCTGCAGGCCCTGGCTCGCAAGGGCATGCTGGAACTCGTCGGCGGCACCTCGCGCGGCATTCGCCTCAAGTCCGATGCGCTGAGCGCCGTCAACCGCGCCCGCCAATTCAACCTTCCGATTCCCCACTTCGCCCAGCTGACCCTGCCCCTGATCGGCCGCGTCGCCGCTGGCGCGCCCATCCTCGCGCAGGAGCATGTCGAGCAGACCTATACGGTCGAGCCCGGCCTGTTCGCTAGGAAGCCCGACTACCTGCTCAAGGTCAAGGGCATGAGCATGAAGGACATCGGCATCCTCGATGGCGACCTGCTGGCTGTGCAGTCGGCCAAGGAGGCGCGCAATGGCCAGATCGTCGTGGCTCGGGTCGGCGACGAGGTCACGGTCAAGCGCTTCAAGCGTGGGCCTGATGGCATCCAGTTGCTGCCCGAGAACGCCGATTTCGAGCCCATCCGCGTCGATGAGCACAGCGAGAGCTTCAGCATCGAGGGCCTGGCTGTTGGGCTGATTCGCGGACAGGGGTTCAATTGACCCCGGCGCACTCGAGATGAAAAAAGGCCCGTGTCACCGACACGGGCCTTCTCAATTGGATGGTGGAGCCGGGGGGAATTGAACCCCCGTCCGCAAGCCATCACCGGGCAGATCTACATGTTTAGCCGGCTGATTTGAATCTCACGGTCAACTCGCGCAGTGGCACGCTAGCTTTCCCGCCAGTCACTTGATCTCACGCCCCACCGAGTGACCCGGTGCGACGCCAGCCGATGTGAGTGACTTCTCAGCCTTGCCCCTTGCGGAACTCAGCCCGGCCCATCGGCCTGCCGTTGAGAAGCTCATCCGCAATTAAGCGGCGAGTGCGAACGTAGAGTCGTTTGCAGTTACTTTGTTTCCAGTGGTTTTACGAGCGAACTGGTGCTCGACATGCCCTACTCCGGATCCGCACCCACGTCGAAACCAAGTCGGCCCCAGAGACCTCGCATCTTAGGCCAGACCGAGCGCTTTCAAGAGCTCACCCGGCGCGGACAGCTCCAGGTCGGCGCCCCAATGACGAAATTCACCGCTATGGCCGAGATAGCCCCACGCCGCAGCGGCCGTTGCCATGCCAGCAGCGCGACCGGCCAGGATGTCGCGTTCGTCGTCTCCGACATAGAGGCAGGACGCCGGTACCACGTTCAAGCGGCGTGCTGCCTCCAGCAGCGGGGCGGGGTGCGGCTTGGTATGGCTCGTGGTGTCGCCGCCCACGATGGCGCCGGCCGCCAAACCCAGCGCCTTGGCAAGCGGCAAGGCGAAGCGTTCGGCCTTGTTGGTGACGATGCCCCATGCCAGGCCCGCATCAGCGAGCCCGAGAAGTTCCGCCTCGATGCCGACAAAGGTGCGCGTGCTGTCATACATCAGCGCTTCGTAGCGATCCAGAAATTCACGCTTGAGTTCGTCATAGCCCGACTGACCAGGCGCCGCGCCGAAGGCTTGGCCCAGCATGCCGCGCGCGCCGGAGCCGCCATGCGGCCGATATTGCGGCAACGGCAGCGGCGTGAGACCACGATCGGCGCGCATCGCATTGGCCGCCGCCGCAAGGTCAGCAGCACTGTCGATCAACGTGCCGTCCAGGTCGAACAGCACGGCCTGCAGATGCGACCAGGGGGCGGCAAGCTTCAAGCGGGACGGCGGCAAGCCAGCAGGTAGTTCACGTCGGTGTCGCTGCCGAGGCTGTAGCGCTGCGTGAGCGGGTTGTAGGTCAGGCCGCGGCTGCCTTGCAGCTCAAGCCCGGCGTCGCGACAGAACTGCGACAGCTCCGACGGCTTCAGGAAGCGCGCATATTCGTGCGTGCCCTTGGGCAGCATCTGCAGTACGTACTCCGCACCAACGATGGCGAGCAAGAACGACTTGGCGTTGCGATTGAGCGTCGACAGGAAGACCCAGCCGCCGGGCTTGACCAGCGTCGCCAGCGCCCGCACGACCGAGGCCGGGTCGGGCACATGCTCCAACATCTCCATGCAGGTAACCACGTCGAAGCTGGCCGGTTGTTCAGTGGCCAACACTTCGACAGCGATTTCGCGGTATTCCACGCCTTCGGTCCCCGCCTCCATGGCGTGCAGTTCTGCGACGCGCAGCGGCTTGGTCGACAGGTCGATGCCCAGCACCTGGGCGCCGGCACGTGCCATGGAATCGCTCAGAATGCCGCCGCCACAACCGACGTCCAGCACACGCTTGCCTGCCAAAGGGCAGAGCTGCTGAATCCATCCCAGGCGCAGCGGGTTGATCTCGTGCAGCGGTTTGAAGTCGCTCTCGGGGTCCCACCAGCGGTGGGCCAGTTCGCCGAATTTGGCGAGCTCTTGCGGATCGGCGTTGATCGTCATGACATCCAGAAAGTAGAAAAGCCCCGACGGCGGACCGTGCGGGGCTTTGCGCAAAGCGCCCGAGGGCGCTGAGCTTACTTGTTGCGCGTACCGACGACTTCGATCTCGGTGCGGCGGTTCTTGGCGCGGCCTTCGGTCGTCTTGTTGTCGGCGACGGGCTGCTTTTCGCCCTTGCCTTCGGTGTAGACGCGGTTCGGCTCGACACCCTTGCCAACCAGGTAGGCCTTGACGGCTTCCGAGCGGCGGATCGACAGCTTCTGGTTGTACTCATCGCTGCCCACCGAGTCGGTGTGGCCAACGGCGATGATGACTTCCAGGTTGATGCCCTTGGTCTTGCTGACCAGGTCGTCCAGCTTGGCGGTGGCTTCGGGCTTCAGCGTCGACTTGTCGAAGTCGAAGAAGGCATCAGCGGCGAAGGTAACCTTCTCGCTGACCGGAGCCGGCGGCGGGGGAACCGGCTTCGGAGGCTGGGGAGCCGGGGCCGGAGGCGGGGGAGCAACCGGTACCGGCGGCTCAACCTTGGGTGCCGGCTTGATTTCGCCGTCGCAGCCCTTGGCGGCCGTAGCGGGTGTCCAGAAATTGTCGCGCCAGCAATATTCGTTGGTGCCGTTCTTCCAGACGGTGCCGTCGGTTGCGCGCCAGTTGTCGATAGCTTGGGCCGATGCGCCAGACGCAGCAACGGCGACCGCGGCCACCGCAAACAGCGACGCCACACGATTCAGTTTCTTCATGATTCTCCTCTCAAGGAATGCCGCAGTTGCCCTGCGAGAGTCAGTACTCAACCTCTAACCTCAGGAGAGACTTTAGGGTTTCTCCTAGGGACCCGACGATTGTGCCATGGGGGCACCGAGACCAACGCATTGTGGCGGCCTACGTTCAAGGCCATGGTGACGATGTTGCGCTGCTGCTACAGGGGGGCGGGCCGCATAGAATTCGCGCCTTTCACCTACCTCTGAGGACGCCGCGGCCGTGTAGCGCGTGCGTCATCCTGCCGCATGACCCAGTTCGCCAAGGAAACCCTCCCGATCAGCCTCGAGGAGGAGATGCGCCGCTCCTATCTCGACTACGCGATGAGCGTGATCGTGGGACGCGCCCTGCCCGATGCGCGTGACGGCCTGAAGCCGGTGCACCGTCGCGTGCTGTACGCGATGAACGAGATGGGCAACACCTACAACGCCAAGTACCGCAAGAGTGCGCAGGCGGTGGGCGAGACCATGGGCAAATACCACCCGCACGGCGACTCGGCCATTTACGACACCATCGTCCGCATGGCGCAGCCATTCAGCCTGCGCCACATGCTGATCGATGGTCAAGGCAACTTCGGCTCGATCGACGGAGATAACGCCGCTGCAATGCGATACACCGAGATTCGTCTCGACAAAATCGCTCACGAAATGTTGGCTGACATCGACAAGGAAACCGTCGATTTCGGGCCGAACTATGACGGCAGCCATAAGGAACCCCTGGTACTGCCGACCCGTTTGCCGAATCTTCTGGTGAATGGCGCTTCGGGTATTGCCGTGGGTATGGCCACGAATATCCCGCCGCACAACCTCAACGAGGTTGTCGACGCCTGCCTGTTCGCGCTGAAGAGCCCGGAATGCACCGTTGACGAGCTGATGGAGATCATCCCGGCGCCGGACTTCCCGACCGCCGGCATCATCTACGGCCTGGCTGGCGTGCGCGATGGCTACCGCACCGGCCGCGGCCGCGTCGTCATGCGCGCCAAGGTGCATTTCGAGGACATCGACAAGGGTTCGCGCCAGTCGATCATCGTTGACGAGATCCCCTACCAGGTCAACAAGAAGACCCTGCTTGAGCGCATTGCCGAACTGGTGCAGGAAAAGAAGATCGAGGGCATCAGCCACATCCAGGACGAGTCCGACAAGTCCGGGATGCGCGTGGTCATCGAGCTCAAGCGCGGTGAAGTGCCCGAGGTGGTGCTGAACAACCTGTACAAGCAGACGCAGCTGCAGGACAGCTTCGGCATGAACATGGTCGCCCTCGTCGATGGCCAGCCCAAGCTATGCAATCTGCGCGACATGGTCATCGTGTTCCTGGAGCACCGCCGCGAGGTGGTGACCCGCCGCACGATCTACGAACTGCGCAAGGCCCGCGAGCGCGGCCATGTGCTGGAAGGCCTGGCGGTGGCGCTGGCCAACATCGACGAATTCATCGAGACCATCAAGACCTCGCCGACGCCGCCCGTCGCCAAGGCTGCCCTGATGGCCAAGAGCTGGGATTCGTCGCTGGTGCGCGAGATGCTGTCGCGCACCGAGACGCTGTCGGCCGGTGGCCCCTCCGCCTACCGTCCCGAAGGCCTGGAGCCCGAGTACGGCATGCAGGCCGACGGCCTGTACCGCCTGTCGGAATCGCAGGCTGGCGAAATCCTGCAGATGCGCCTGCAACGCCTGACTGGCCTGGAGCAGGACAAGATCGTCGGCGAGTACAAGGAAGTGATGGCGGAGATCGCCGATCTGCTCAACATCCTTGCCACGCCTGCCCGGGTGACAACCATCATCAGCGACGAGCTGGTGCAGCTGAAGAACGAGTTCGGCCAGACCAAGCTGGGCGCTCGCCGCAGCGTCATCGAGCACAACGCCCAGGAACTCGGCACCGAAGACCTCATCACGCCGACCGACATGGTCGTGACGCTCTCGCACACCGGCTACATCAAGAGCCAGGCATTGAGCGAATACCGCGCTCAAAAGCGCGGCGGCCGCGGCAAGCAGGCCACGCAGACGAAGGACGACGACTGGGTCGACCAGCTCTTCATCGCCAACACCCACGACTGGCTGCTGTGCTTCTCCAACCGCGGCCGCGTCTACTGGCTCAAGGTCTGGGAAGTACCGCAGGGCTCGCGCAACTCGCGCGGCAAGCCCATCGTCAACATGTTCCCGCTGCAGGCCGACGAGAAGATCACCGTCGTGCTGGCGCTGACCGGCGAGTTCCGCAGCTTCCCTGAAGATCACTTCATCTTCATGGCCACGGCCATGGGCACGGTCAAGAAGACCTCTCTGAAGGACTTCAGCAATCCCCGCAAGGCCGGCATCATCTCCGTCGACCTGGACGAGGGCGACCACCTGATCGGCGCCGCACTGACCGACGGCCACCACGATGTGATGCTGTTCAGCGACGGCGGCAAGGCCGTGCGCTTCGACGAGGACGACGTGCGCCCGATGGGCCGCACCGCCCGCGGCGTGCGCGGCATGATGCTCGAGCCCGACCAGCGCCTCATCGCCATGCTGGTGGCCGAAGACGAAACCCAGAGCGTGCTGACCGCCACCGAGAACGGCTACGGCAAGCGCACGTCCATCGTTGAGTACACGCGCCACGGCCGCGGTACCAAGGGCATGATTGCCATCCAGCAGAGCGAGCGCAATGGCCGCGTCGTCGCCGCGACGCTGGTGCGCCCCGAGGACGAGATCATGCTGATCACCGACAAGGGCGTGCTGGTGCGCACCCGCGTCAGCGAGATCCGCGAACTCGGCCGCGCCACGCAAGGCGTCACACTGATCGCGCTGGACGACGGCAGCAAGCTGTCCGGCCTGCAGCGCATCGTCGAGAACGACGCCAACGAGACCGATGCCCCTGCCGAAGATGGCGAGGCCGGCCTTACCGATGACTCCTCCGAAGCCCCCAAGGACTGATCACATGACCTCTCGCAACCTGGGCCTGGCCCTCGCCCTGGCCCTGGCCACTGGCACCGCCCTGGCCGATCCGTCGCCGGCCAAGAAGGCTCTGATCGACAAGATCGTGGCGCTGCAGCAGCAGGGCATGGCCGACAGCATGGCGGCCAGCATCGTGCAGCAACCCCTGCCGCAGCTGACGCAAGGCGGCCGCGCCGCGCTGCAGCAAGTGCCGCCCGAGAAGCGCGACGCGACGGCCAAGGCCATGGACGCCGAGCTGAAGAAGTTCATCGAGGAAAACGTGCCCTACCTGAAGGACAAGATCGCCAAGGCGATTGGGCCCACGGCTTCGGCCCTGCTGGACGAACGCTTCAACGAGGACGAACTGAAGCAGGTCGTCGCCTGGGCAGAATCGCCGGTCAGCCAGAAATTCGGCCTTGCCAGCGTCGAACTGCAGAAGGCCGTCGCGCAAAAGGTGATGGCCGAGGCCGGCCCCACGCTGGAAGGCCGTCTCAAGGCCTTGCAGACCACGCTGGCCAAGCAATTGGGCCTGCAGCCTCCGCCGGCCGCCGCGCCCAAGCCCGCAGCCTCCGCGCCCAAGAAGTAGCCTCCCGGATCTCGATGACCACAGCCCGCCCGTTCAATTTCGCCCCCGGCCCCGCCACACTGCCTGAACCGGTGCTGCAACAGGTGGCGGCCGAGATGCTGGACTGGCACGGCAGTGGCATGAGCGTCATGGAGATGAGCCACCGCGGCAAGGAGTTCATCTCCATCGCGGAAGCGGCTGAGCGGGATCTGCGCGAGCTGCTCGCCGTGCCGGCCAACTTCCGCATCCTCTTCATGCAGGGTGGCGGCTTGGGTGAAAACGCCATCGTGCCGCTGAACCTGAGCCGTGGCGGCAAGGTCGATGTCGTCGTGACGGGCTCTTGGTCGCGCAAGAGCGCCGCCGAGGCGCGCCGCTATGCCGACGTGCAGATCGCCGCCGACATCGGCAGCGGGCATGCCATCCCCGGCGACTGGCAACTTCGCAGCGACGCGAGCTATGTCCACGTCTGCACCAACGAGACCATCGACGGCGTCGAATTCCATGACCTGCCCCGTATCGGCAACGGCGTGCCGCTGGTCATCGACTGCTCCTCCCACCTGTTGTCGCGCCCCATCGACTGGAGCCGCATCGGCCTGGCCTTCGGCGGCGCGCAGAAGAACATCGGCCCGGCCGGCATGACCCTGGTCTTCGTGCGCGAAGACCTTCTGGGCCGCGCACTGGAGATCTGTCCTTCGGCCTTCAACTACGAAACCGTAGCGGCAGCCCAGTCCATGTTCAACACGCCGCCAACCTTCGCGATCTATGTGGCGGGTCTGGTGTTCCAGTGGGTGAAAGGCTTTGAGTACGCCGGCAAGCGCGACCTGGCCGCCATTGAGCAGCGCAACATCGACAAGGCCGGCCTGCTCTACGCGACGCTGGATGCCTCCGGCTTCTACGAGAACCGCGTCGACGCCAGCTGCCGCTCACGCATGAACGTGCCCTTCTTCCTGAAGGATGAAAAGCTCAACGAGAGCTTCCTGACCGCGGCCAAGGCCGCTGGCCTGCTGCAGCTCAAGGGTCACAAGTCGATGGGCGGCATGCGCGCGTCCATCTACAACGCGATGCCGCTGGAAGGCGTGCAGGCGCTGGTGTCATTCCTGAAGGACTTCGAGGCCCGCCATGGCTGAACCTGTCGCCTCCCAGGCACTGCTCGCGCTGCGCGACCAGATCGACGGCCTGGACCGCCAGCTGCTGGACCTGCTGAACCAGCGCGCCCGCGTCGCCGAGCAAGTCGGCGAGATCAAGCGCGCCGAGGGCACACCCTTTTTCCGCCCGGACCGCGTCGCCCAGGTCATCGACAAGATCCGTGCCGCTAACCCGGGGCCGTTGAAGTCCGAGCACGTCGCGGCCATTTGGCGCGAGATCATGTCCGCCTGCCTGGCGCTGGAGTCGCCGCAGCGCGTCGCCGTGCTCGGCCCCATCGGCACCTTCTGCGAGCAGGCCGCTCTCGAATACTTCGGCAGCGCCGCCGACATGACCTACTGCGCCACTTTCGACGAGGTCTTCCACGCGACGGCCAGCGGCAGCGCGCAGTTCGGCGTCGTCGGCGTCGAGAACATGACCGAGGGCGTCGTCACGCGCTCGCTGGACCTGTTCCTGCACACGCCCTGCCATGTGGTCGGCGAGGTCAGCCTGCTGATCCGCCACAACCTGATGCGCAAGGAGCCTTCGATGCACGGCATCGAAGCGGTGCTCGCGCACCCGCAAGCCCTGGCCCAATGCCAGAACTGGCTGAACAAGCACCTGCCCGACGTCGAGCGCCGCGCCGTGTCCAGCAATGCCGAGGGCTCGCGCCTGGCCGCCACCAACCCGGCCTGGGCCGCCCTGGGCAGCGAACGTGCCTCGCAGGTTTTCGGCCTGCACATCACCGCGCACGCCATCCAGGACGAGGCATACAACCGCACGCGCTTCGCCGTCATCTGCCTGCCGCAGACGATGGCCACACCGCCGGCCACCGGGCGCGACTGCACCAGCCTGGTCGTTTCCGTGCCCAACCGGCCCGGCGCCATGCACGATCTGCTGGTGCCGCTGAAGAAGCACGGCGTATCCATGACCCGCCTGGAGTCCCGCCCGGCCCGTACCGGCCAGTGGGATTACTACTTCTACATCGACCTCGACGGCCATCCGACGCAGCGCCACGTCGCCGACGCGCTGGCTGAGTTGCGCGAGCTCTGCGCCTTCTTCAAGATGCTGGGCGCCTACCCGGTGAAAAACTAACCATGTTTCAACAGCTCGGCGTGATTGGATGCGGCCTGATGGGTGGCAGCTTCGCGCTGGCGATGAAAAAAGCCGGCCTGGTCAAACGCGTCGTCGGCTACAGCAAGTCGCCGTCCACGACGGAGCAGGCCAAGAAGCTGGGCGTCATCGATGTGGCCGCCGAATCGGCGCTGCTGGCGGTGTCAGGTTCGGACATCGTGCTGATCGCGGTACCCGTGTCGGCCACCGAGAGCACGCTCAAGGCCATCCGCCACCTCGTCAATCCGGGCGTCCTGTTCATGGACGTCGGCTCGACCAAGTGCGACGTCATCGAGGCCGCGCGCCGCGCCCTGGGTGACCGCTCTTCCAGCTTCGTGCCCTGCCATCCCATCGCCGGCAAGGAGTCGGGCGGTGTCCAGCATGCCGAGGCGAATCTCTACGAAGGCCGTCAGGTCATCCTGACACCCCAGCCCTTCACCAATCCGCAATTGGTGCAGCGTGCAACCGACGTTTGGTCCGCCCTGGGCGCCACGGTGCTGAAGATGCGGCCGCACAACCATGACGCGGCCTTCGCCGCAGTCAGCCACCTGCCGCATCTGCTGGCCTTTGCCTATTTCCAGGCCATCGCCGAGCAGCCGGCCGCGCGCGACTACCTGAGCCTGGCCGGCCCAGGCTTTCGCGACTTCACCCGCATCGCCGCCGGCGAGCCGTCCGTGTGGCGCGACATCCTGCTGGCCAACAAGCACGAGGTGCTGGCCCAGTCCAAGCGTTTTCGCACCATGCTGGATCAGCTCGAAGCGCTGATCGAATCCGGTGACGCGCCGGCCCTGGAAGCCGCGCTGCGTCCCATCTCCGAAGGCCGTTCGGCCTGGGGCAATCCGCCCCCTGCCCCTCCTCCCGGCCGACCAGCCGGCAAGTGATGTTCAAGATCCCCTTTCTCGACCTGCCGCCCCTGCGCGGCGCCGCAGGCACCGTGCGCCTGCCCGGTTCCAAGAGCATTTCCAACCGCGTGCTGCTGCTGGCAGCCTTGAGCGAAGGCAAGACCGTCGTGCGCGACCTGCTGGCGTCCGACGACACGGCTGTCATGCTCGATGCGCTGCGGGCGCTCGGCTGCGGCGTCTGGAACGAAGGCGAGGCCGTCGTCATCGACGGACTGGGTGGCCGCCTTCGCGCCAAGGACGCCAAACTGTTTCTCGGCAACGCCGGCACCGCCATGCGACCGTTGACCGCAGCGCTCGCTCTGCTGGCCGCGACGCAGGGGGCGAGCTTCGAGGTGTCCGGCGTGGCGCGCATGCATGAGCGCCCCATCGGCGATCTCGTCAACGCGCTGCGCGGCCTGGGCTGCGAGATCGACGACCTCGGCAATGCAGGCTACCCGCCGCTGCGCCTGCGCGGCCCGTCCCAGCTCGCGCTGGACACGCCAGTGCGCGTGCGCGGTGACGTGTCCAGCCAGTTCCTCACGGCCCTGCTGCTGGCCCTGCCGCTGGTGGCCGAGCGCGACATTCGCATCGAGGTCATCGGCGAGCTGATCTCCAAGCCCTATATCGAGATCACGCTGGCCCTGCTGGAGCGTTTTGGCATCGCGGTGAAGCGTGAAGGCTGGGAGGCTTTCATCATCCCGGCCGGAAGCCGCTATCGCTCGCCCGGCGAGGTCTTCGTCGAGGGCGATGCGTCCTCGGCGTCCTATTTCGTCGGCCTCGGCGCCATCGCCGCGATCGATACGCCGATCCGCATCGAAGGTGTCGGCAGCGAATCCCTGCAGGGCGATGTGCGTTTCATCGAGGCCGCTGCCGCCATGGGTGCGCAGGTCAAGACCGGGCCCAATTGGCTGGAAGTACGCCGCGGCGCCTGGCCGCTGAAGGGCCTCACGCTGGACTGCAACCACATCCCCGACGCGGCGATGACGTTGACAGTGATGGCGCTTTACGCCGACGGCCCGACCACGCTGACCAATATCGCCAGCTGGCGCGTCAAGGAGACCGATCGCATTGCTGCCATGGCCGCCGAGCTGCGCAAGCTGGGTGCCACGGTCGACGAAGGGCCGGACTGGATCCGCGTTGAACCGCTGCAGGACTGGAAGGCCGCGGCCATCCACACCTACGACGATCACCGCGTCGCCATGTGTTTCTCGCTGGCCGCCTTCAACGGCCTTGTCAGCGCGCAGGCCGTGCCGGTGCGCATCCTCGAGCCGCACTGCGTCGCCAAGACCTTCCCGGACTACTTCGAGACGCTTTTTGGCGTCGTGGTGGCCAACGCTGCCGACATTCCGGTCGTCACCATCGACGGCCCGACCGCCTCCGGCAAGGGCACGCTGGCCGATGAGGTGGGCAAGGCGCTCGGCTTTGCCGTGCTTGATTCCGGTGCGCTCTACCGCGTCGCGGGCTTGGCCGCGCGCCGCGCCGGCTTGAACCTGGATGACGGCGACGCCGTCGCCGCCATCGTGCCGACGCTGCAACTGCGCTTCAGCGATGGCCATGTCTTCCTGGGCCAGGAAGACGTCAGTGCCCGGCTGCGAGCCGAAGCGACCGGCCTGCTGGCCTCACAGGTCGCCGTCCATCCTCAGGTGCGCAAGGCCCTGCATCAGTTGCAACTCGACTTCCGCCGCCTGCCCGGTCTCGTCGCCGACGGCCGCGACATGGGCACAGCCATCTTCCCCGACGCCTCCCTCAAGGTATTCCTCACCGCCAGCGCCGCGACGCGCGCTGAGCGCAGGCATAAGCAGTTGATTTCCAAAGGAATTTCGGCTAATATTGACAGCTTGCGCGAAGATCTGGAGGCGCGGGACGAACGGGACAAGAACCGCTCAGCCTCGCCACTGGAACCCGCGCAGGACGCGCAGCTGCTCGACAACTCGGCGCTGACCATCGAAGCCTCGGTGGATCAGGTGCTGGATTGGTGGCAACAGCGCAGGCCTTTTTGACGCGCCTCGTTACGCACGAGGTGCCAGAGAAGGTCCAGGCTTGAGACGCCACGGCCCGCGGCCCTTCCCTCCGAACGTCAGTTCACTGAGGGTCGCGATGTCAACAACTTAACCCGCAGCTTGTCTGCACGCCGCGTCCGGGGTTCCCCGGCGCATCAGGATCCATCACATGTCCCAAACCCAAACCGCCCAAGCCTCCGGCATGGAATCCTTTGCCGCCATGTTCGAGGAGTCGCTGCAGCGCTCCGACATGCGCGCTGGCGAAGTGATCTCGGCCGAAGTCGTTCGTGTCGAACACAACTTCGTCGTCGTCAACGCAGGCCTCAAGTCCGAAGCCTACGTGCCCATCGAAGAGTTCAAGAACGACCAGGGCGAACTGGAAGTCCAGGTCGGCGACTTCGTCTCCGTCGCCATCGACGCCATCGAAAACGGCTACGGCGACACCATCCTGTCGCGCGACAAGGCCAAGCGCCTGGCCTCGTGGCTGAGCCTGGAAACGGCCCTGGAGTCCGGCGACTTCGTGACCGGCACCGTCTCCGGCAAGGTCAAGGGCGGCCTGACCGTCCTGGTCAACGGCATCCGCGCCTTCCTGCCCGGCTCGCTGCTGGACACGCGCCCGGTGAAGGACATGAGCCCGTTCGAGGGCAAGACCATGGAATTCAAGGTCATCAAGCTCGACCGCAAGCGCAACAACGTTGTGCTGTCGCGTCGTGCCGTGGTCGAAGCCTCCATGGGTGAAGAGCGCGCCAAGCTGCTCGAAACGCTGTCCGAAGGCGCCATCGTCAACGGCGTGGTCAAGAACATCACTGAATACGGTGCGTTCGTGGACCTCGGCGGCATCGACGGCCTGCTGCACATCACCGACATGGCATGGCGCCGTGTCCGTCACCCGTCCGAAGTCGTGACGGTTGGCCAGGAACTGACCGCCAAGGTCCTGAAGTTCGACGCCGAGAAGAACCGTGTCTCGCTGGGCATCAAGCAGCTGGGCGACGACCCGTGGTTCGGCGTTGCGCGCCGCTACCCGACCGGCACCCGCCTGTTCGGCAAGGTCACGAACATCGCCGACTACGGCGCGTTCGTCGAGATCGAGCCGGGCATCGAAGGCCTGGTGCACGTCTCCGAAATGGACTGGACCAACAAGAACATCGCCCCTAGCAAGCTGGTCTCGCTGGGCGACGAAGTCGAAGTCATGGTCCTGGAAATCGACGAAGACAAGCGTCGCATCAGCCTGGGCATGAAGCAGTGCAAGGCCAACCCGTGGGAAGAGTTCGCCGAGAACGTCAAGCGCGGCGACAAGGTCAAGGGCCCGGTCAAGTCGATCACCGACTTCGGCGTGTTCGTGGGCCTGGCGCAAGGCATCGACGGCCTGGTGCACCTGTCCGACCTGTCCTGGGACGAGACCGGCGAAACCGCCGTTCGCAACTTCAAGAAGGGCCAGGAAGTCGAAGCCGTCGTGCTGGCCGTGGACGTCGAGCGCGAGCGTATCTCGCTGGGCATCAAGCAGCTGGACAGCGATCCCTTCACCGCCTACACCACGATCAATGACCGTGGCGCTTCGGTGACCGGCATCGTCAAGACCGTCGACCCGCGCGGCGCCGAGATCGAGCTGGCTGACGGTGTGATGGCCTATCTGCGCGCTTCGGAAATCTCCCGCGACCGCGTGGAAGACGCCCGCAACGTGCTGAAGGAAGGCGACGAAGTCACCGCCGTCGTCGTCAACATCGACCGCAAGACCCGCAACATCCAGCTGTCCATCAAGGCCAAGGACAACGCCGACAACCAGGAAGCCATGACGCGCCTGAGCCAGTCGAGCGAGCGTGAAAACGCCGGCACCACCAGCCTGGGCGCCCTGCTGCGCGCCAAGCTGGACAACCAGGGCAATTAAGCCCTGTTTGAACTGCCCGGTCCTCTAGCGAATTGCTGGAGGCCGGGTATGCTCCCCACAGGCTCGCCGGCCTCGCCAGCGGGCCTGTTTCAATTCCAAGACCGACAAGCTGCCTCGCTTATGACCCGCTCCGACCTCGTCGCCGTGCTCGCCGAAAGATTTGGCCAATTGACCCAGCGGGACACAGAGTTCGCGGTCAAGACCATCCTCGACGCGATGAGCGACGCCCTCGCGCGCGGCCACCGCATCGAGATCCGCGGCTTTGGCAGCTTCTCCATCAGCCGCCGCCCGCCGCGCGTGGGCCGCAACCCGCGCAGCGGCGAGCAGGTCATGATCCCCGAGAAACTGGCTCCTCATTTCAAGCCCGGCAAGGCGCTGCGCGAGGCTGTCGACAAGCATCTTCCTGTGACGGACGCCTGACCCCGCCTGAGTCAGAATCCCGGGCCATGCGCACCCTCGTCTGGCTCCTGCGAGCCCTGCTCTTCTTCACACTGTTTGCCTTCGCGCTGAACAACAGCCACGAAGCCGTCGTGCGCTGGTTCTTCGGCCACGAGTGGCGCGCGCCGCAGGTCATCATCGTGCTGCTGGCCTTTGGCTTCGGCGCCGCCTTTGGCGTGCTGGCCATGGTGCCCGCCTGGTGGCGCCACCGCCGCGCCGCCCAACGCGTCGAACCCCTGCCCGGCATGCCCCAACCCACACCCGAAGTCCCCGCAGCCCCTTACGCCGCCCACCAAGATGGAGTTTGATCCGCGCTGGCTGCTCTTTGTCCTGCCCGTCGTCTTCGTCCTCGGCTGGCTGGCCTCCAAGCTCGACTCCAAGCAGTGGAAGCTGGAACAGCGTGATTCGCCCAAGGCCTATTTCAAGGGTCTGAACCTGCTGCTGAACGAACAGCAGGACAAGGCCATCGATGCCTTCATCGAGGCCGTCCAGAACGACCCCGACACCTCCGAGCTGCACTTCGCCCTGGGCAGCCTGTTCCGCCGCCGCGGTGAGACCGAGCGCGCCGTGCGCGTACACGAGCATCTGTTGCGCCGCGGCGACCTGCCCAAGACCGACCGCGATCGCGCCCAGCACGAACTGGCCCAGGACTTCTTCAAGGCCGGCCTGTTCGACCGCGCCGAGGCGGCCTATGCCGAACTGCGCGGTACCGCCTTCGAGCGTGAGGCGCGCCTGGCCCTCTTGTCGCTGTACGAGCGTTCGCGCGACTGGGCCAAGGCCGCCGAGGTTGCCGCAGAACTGGAAGCCGCAGGTACGGGCTCCTTCTCCGGTCGTATCGCGCATTACCTCTGCGAGCAGGCCCTGGTCGCCCAGTCCCAGGGGCATGTCGACCTGGTGCCCTCCCTGCTTGAACAGGCGCAGCGCCGCGCGCCCGAAGCGGCCCGCGCCTATGTGCTGCAGGGCCAGATGCTGCTGAAGGCCGGCCAGGCCGAAGCCGCGCTTGCCGCCTTCACCAAGCTGCTCGCAGCCAATCCGCCGGCCTTCAACCTCGTTGCAGCCGACTGCGCCGCCGCCGCCAAGTCTCTGGGCCAGCCCGAGCGCGCCATCGCGTTGATCAGCGAGCAGTACCACCGCTCGCCCAGCATGCATTTGCTGCGCGCGCTGGCAGGCCTGCAGCCTGGCCCCCAACGTGAGCGCCTCGCGGCCCATCTGCGCGAGCAGCCGGCCCTGTCGGCCGCCACGGAGCTGCTCAAGCTCAATGCCGGCGCGTTGCCCGCCGACGAGGCCGCTCCCATGATCCAGACGCTGGAAAAGGCCGCCAAGCCGCTGCAGCGCTATCGCTGCGCCGCCTGCGGCTTCGAGGCCGCCCACTACTTCTGGCAATGCCCGGCCTGCCTCAACTGGGACAGCTATCCGCCGCAACCCATTGAGGAGCTTGCGTAGATGAAGCCCCTCGCCCAGCCGCACACCGCTGAACGCGGTGCGCCTGACCGGTCCCCCGGGGGGGACGGCGATGCTTGCCGGATTGACCGGCAAGCACATCGCCAGCGCGGGCCGGCTTGGGAGCGGCCCGGCGCTCGGCCCGCAATGACTATGGAACAACTGAAATGAGCAGCGCAGCCGAAGACCGCTTCGTCATCTGCATGAAGTGGGGCACCAAGTACGGCCCCGAGTACGTCAACCGCCTGTACGGCATGGCCGCGCGCCACCTGCGCGGCCCCTTCCGCTTCGTCTGCTTCACCGATGACGCCAACGGCATCCGCTCCGAGGTCGAAAGCCTGCCGCTGCCCGAGACGCACGCCAGCCAAGGCAAGCGCGATGGCGGCTGGAAAAAGCTCGGCACCTACCAGGCCGACCTCTTCGGCCTGAAGGGCACGGCCCTGTTCCTGGACCTGGACGTCGTCATCGTCGGCGACCTGACCGAATTCTTCGCTGTGCCCGGCGACTTCCTCATCATCAAGGACTGGAAGCGCCCCTGGCGCGTGACGGGCAACTCCTCGGTCTACCGTTTCCGCATCGGCGCCCACGCCGACGTGCTGGCCCACTTCATCGCTCACCAGGACGAGGTGCGCGCCAAGTACCGCAACGAGCAGGAATATCTCAGCCATTTCCTGCACGACCAGGGCAAGCTGGGCTACTGGCCCAAAGACTGGTGTGCCAGCTACAAGTACCACTGCCTGCCGATGTGGCCCACCAGCTTCTGGCGCGACCCCTTCATTCCGGCCGGCGCGCGCGTGCTGGTCTTCCACGGCGTGATGAACCCACCCGATGCGCTGGTCGGCCGCTCGGAAGGCAACTGGCGTCACGCCCGCCCGGCAAAGTGGATCGCCGATCATTGGCGTGAATGAGGCCAGGGGCATGGACAACCGCATCGTCACTGTCGACAGCCGCGACTGGACCTCGCCCAGGCATGGTCTCGTGCCCGACCTGGAAGCCGGTCGGGTGCTGTTCTTCCCCGAGCTGCGCTTCGAGCTGACTTCAGAAGAAGCCGGGCTGCTGCGCCCCGACGTGCGTGACGAGAAGGCACGCAACATCAGCCTGCGCCTTGACGGCGTGCTCGCTGGCGCCGCCGTGCAGGGCGAAGAGCGGGCAAGGCTGGCAGCCATGATCGGGCGTTTCCGCGCCCGCGCCTGCTCGCTGATCGACGCAATCGCGCCAACCTACAAGCCGGCGCTGCGCCTGGCACCCACGAGCTATCGGCCCATGCAGGTCGAGTCGCGCGTGCAGTCCTGGCGCGCTGATGACCGCCGCCTGCATGTGGACGCCTTCCCCTCGCGCCCCAACCGCGGCGAGCGCATTCTGCGTGTGTTCACCAACCTCAACCCCAACGGCGAGCCGCGCGTCTGGCGCGTCGGCGAGGCCTTCGAGGACATCGCCCGGCGCTTCGTGCCACGCGCCAAGCCTTATGTGGCCTGGCAGGCCAAGGCCCTGAAGGCGCTGCACGTGACCAAGTCGCTGCGCACCGAATACGACCACCTGATGCTGCAGTTGCACGACGGCATGAAGGGCGACCTGGACTACCAGCGCAGCAGCCCGCAGGTCGAGATGCCCTTCCCGCCTGGCTCGACCTGGGTTTGCTATTCCGACCAGACGTCGCATGCGGTCATGTCCGGCCAGTTCATGATGGAACAGACCCTGCACTTGCCGGCCGAGGCCCAGGTGGACCGCACGGCCAGCCCCCTCGCCATCCTTGAGCGCCAGCTAGACCGCCGGCTGACCTGAATGCCCTGGTTGTCCACGGGCATCGTCCTCATCGTCGCCGGCCTGTTCCTGCGCGAACTGGCCACCGTGCTGAGGGCCCGCGTACCGACGCAGACCCGCGCCATCATGGTGGGCGACAACGCGCCGCTCTGCCAGGACGAGATTCCCAGGATCATCTGGACCTACTGGCAGCCCAGCCCGGCGCCGGCCTTCATCCAGGACTGCCTGGCCAACTGGCGCCGCTTCGCGCCCGACCACCAACTGCGCCTGCTGGACCGCACCAGCGTCTCGCAATGGCTGCCCGCGCTGCGAACAGATTTCGACGAGATGCCGCCCCACCGCCAGGCCGACTGGCTGCGCGTCCAGCTGCTGGCGCGGCACGGCGGTGTCTGGATGGACGCCTCCATGCTGCTGAGCCGCGACTTGGGCTGGCTGCACGAGACGCGCCGGCGCCGCGCCGCGGACTATGTCGGCTTCTACATCGACCGCTACACAACCCGGCCTGAGCTGCCCATCATCGAGAACTGGCTGATGGCTTCGGTGCCTGGCGGGGCTTTCGTGACCGCGCTGGCTGCCGACTTCGACCGGGCGCTGGACGAAGGCGCCGAGGCGCTGCTGCCGCGCCTGCAGACCGATGGCCGGCATGCACGCGTCGTCCAGGCGCTGCCCGATGACCTCCAGCGCCATCGATTGATGCAGATTGCAGCAACGGAGCTGCTGGACTGCGAGCCCCAGCTCGCTCGTCTCGTGCTGCTGCGCGCCGAGGACGGCCCTCTCGCCTGGCAGGCCGGCGTCGGCTGGCGTCATCGCCACTTGTACGCTCGCTTGGCCCTGGTGCCCTGCCCGCGCGTGCTGCCCGCCGTGCTCAAACTGCGCAGCGCTGACCGCGCCATCGTCGAGCGCAACTGGCGCCGCGGCCTCGTGTCGCCCTTCAGCGCCCTGGTCCAGCTTATGGACCGCAGCAAGTAAAGCCACCTCAGCTGCAGACCTGCCTGGCTTCGTCGAAGCCCTTGCTCGCCGCAACTGCGGCCCCGGCCGCGAGCACACGGCGACACGCCGCGCACCTCTAACTCCCATCACTCTCGATATTAGGGTTCGCGCGAAGCACGGAAGAGCCACAGCCAGTAATCAACAGGTAAACAACCCCAACGTAAGCTCCTCAAAGCCGGCCTCGATCCACGTTCTGTTCAGTTAGAACGGCCATATATTTCGGGCCGGCAAATCAGAGAAGTCACATATACGCAAGGGTAAGATGAAAAAACTGTCATTCGCCAAATCCATGATTGCGGCAGCGGCGCTCGTATGTTCCGCCAGCAGCATGGCCCAAACCAGTCCGAGCCCGTTCGTCGGGCAATGGAATCAGTTCTACGCAAGTCTGAACGGCAACGCCGAATATATCGACAAGCATTCGATCCAGGGTTACGCCTTCAACGCCTTCTATCACAACTGCGGCGGCAGCGCATACCAGGACTGGGCAACAAACAACGGCCAGTCCCAGTATCTGGTCCAGATGTCCACTGGCGGATACATGACTGGGCTGCACGTCATCAACAATGAGCTGCTGTGCGCCAAGGGTGCATCGTCCGCCATCCCTGCCTTCATGGAGTCCAGCACCGTGCGGCAAGGGATGCTCGCCTGCCCGTTGGGCACCATCATGACCGGCCTCCATGTCCAGAACAACAAGATCTGGTGCGCGTCACCGGCCAGCGGCCGGATCCTGCATACCTGGGCCGAAACCGTCGACTATTCAACCGGCCGCCCCGGCACATCAGCTGCACATATGCACGCATGCCCGCCAAAGTGGGTCATGACCGGCGTCCATGTTGGCAACAACGCCTTCCTTTGCACGCCGTATGAAGGCCCGGGCATTGATCCGTGGAGCGCCGCGCCGGTGGCTGATCCCAGCGTTGGCCCGGCCGCGTCCGGCGGTGGCGGTGGCGGTGGTGGCGGCGGCGGTGGTGGCGGGCAGCAGCAGTACTGATATTCCGCTTCAGCACAGCCGTTGAACTGCAGGGTGTGCCAGCCAATCCACTGGCGCACCCGACCAGTTCCAAATTGGAATCGCTTGGCAGGAGTTCCATCCAGGAATATTAATCTCCAGGTTTGATTCGAGCATCTTCGGGAGTTGCAGCCATTGTCTTTGGAGAATGGCTGCAACTCCCGATCTGCATGAGGACTCTCGCGTCCCGTCACCACGCCCTTTGGCCGCGTGCCCCGCCTGTGCGCGAGTGCCCCGCCCCTCCAGCGCGGGTCAGTCGGCTGGCACCACCGCCCCATCACCGATACTTGAAACCATCGGTCTGCAAGCGGGTGAGAGCCCCGGTCTCCTCATGAGTTCCCTGTTTCTGCGCAATCTCGATGAACACCTGCAACTGATGCAACTCCTGGGAGCGCTGGACCCACAAGTGCAGCAGGCCGGCCAACGGCTCGCCGACGCGCTGAAGGCGGGCGGCAAGATCATGTTCTGCGGCAACGGCGGCTCGGCCGCGGACAGCCAGCACCTGGCCTCCGAGCTGACCGGCCGCTTCATCAAGGACCGCCGCCCGCTCGCCGGCCTGGCGCTGACGACCGACAGCTCGGCGCTGACCTGCATCGGCAACGATTACAGCTTTGACGATGTGTTCGTCCGCCAGGTCCAGGGCCTCGGCCGCGCCGGCGATGCGCTGATCGGCATCTCGACCTCGGGCAACTCGGCCAATGTGCTGCGCGCCGTCGAGGCCGCCAAGGCCATGGGCATCTACACGCTGGGCCTGCTGGGCCGTGACGGCGGCAAGCTGGGCGCGCTGTGCGACGACAGCATCATCGTGCCGCACGGCATCACCGCCCGCATCCAGGAGGCGCACCTGCTGATCGGCCACACGCTGTGCGGCCTGATCGAGGCCAACCTGGGCGTGGGCCAATGAGCGCCCTGCCCTCGCGTGAACTGCTCGCCTCCCGCCGCATCCTCGTCGTCGGCGACGTCATGCTGGACCGCTATTGGCACGGGGCCGTGGAGCGCATCTCGCCCGAGGCGCCCGTGCCCGTCGTGCGCATCGAGCGCGAGGAAGAGCGACTCGGTGGCGCCGCCAACGTCGCGCTCAACATCCGCACGCTGGGCGCGCGGGCCACACTGCTGACCGTCGTCGGCCAGGACGAACCGGCCCGCCGCCTGCGCGAACTGCTGCACGAGCGCGACATCGAAACCGTGCTGCGCGAGGACAAGCAGCTCTACACCATCGTCAAGCTGCGCATCATTGGCCGCGCCCAGCAGTTGCTGCGCGTGGACTTCGAGAACGAGCCCGACCACGAGGCGCTGGGCGAGATGCTTGAGGCCTTCGCCGAGCAGTTGCCCCGACACGACGTCGTGCTGTTCTCCGACTATGGCAAGGGCGGCCTCACGCACATCCCGCGCATGATCGAAATGGCCCGCGCCGCGGGCAAGCCCGTGCTGGTCGACCCCAAGGGCAGCGACTACAAGCGCTACGCCGGCGCCAGCGTCATCACGCCCAACCGGGGCGAACTGGCCCAGGTCGCGGGCGCCTGGCGCGGCGAGGAAGAGCTGCGCGCCAAGGTCGAGACGCTGCGCGCCGACATCGACGTCGGCGCCGTGCTGCTGACGCGCTCGGAAGAAGGCATGACGCTGTTCGAAGCCAGCGGCGTCACTCACGAGCCGGCACGCGCCCGCGAGGTGTTCGACGTGACCGGCGCAGGCGACACCGTCATCGCGACGCTGGCCGTGATGACCGGCGCCGGCGTGCCGCTGCCCGAAGCCATGCGCCTGGCCAACAAAGCTGGCGGCATCGTCGTCGGCAAGTTCGGCACGGCAACTGTGAGCTACGACGAGCTGGCGGCATGAGCATGCTGGAAGACAAGCTCATCGACGCCGCCGCGCTGGGCGACGCCGCGCTGGCAGCGCGGTTGGCCACGCTGTGCCGCCCCATGGTGTTCACCAACGGCGTGTTCGATGTGCTGCACCGCGGTCATGTGGCCTACCTGCATGCGGCGCGCGAGCAAGGGGCGAGCCTCGTCGTGGCCGTCAACTCCGACGCCTCCGCGCGTGGCCTCGGCAAAGGGCCGGACCGGCCGCTGAACCGCGACGTCGACCGCGCCCTGGTGCTGGCTGGCCTGGCGTCGGTCGACGCGGTGCTGTTCTTCGACGAGCCCACGCCTTGCGCACTGCTGGCGCGCGTGCGCCCGCAGCTCTACGTGAAGGGCGGCGACTACGACATGGAAGCGCTGGAAGAGACGCGCCTCGTGCGTTCGTGGGGGGGCGATGCGCGCGCCATTCCCTTCGTCGACGGCTACTCGACGACCGCCCTGGTCAACCGCATCCGCGCACAGGGCCGATGAGCGCACGCCGCCCCGCCGCCTTCCTCGACCGCGACGGCGTCATCAACATCGACCACGGCTACGTCTACCGCTGGGAGGACTTCAGCTTCGTGCCCGGCGCGTTGGATGGCCTGCGCCGCCTGCAGGCTGCCGGTTACGCCCTCGTCATCGTGACCAACCAGTCGGGCGTGGCGCGCGGCTACTACGACGAAGCGGCGGTGCAGCATCTGCACGACGCGCTGCGGGAGCACCTGGCGCAACAGGGCATCACGCTGGCCGCCATCGAGTACTGCCCCCACCTGCCCGACGCGCAGTTGCCTCGCTACGCGCTCGACTGCGACTGCCGCAAGCCCGCGCCCGGCATGATCCTGCGCAGCGCCGAAGCGCTGGACATCGACCTCGCCGGCTCGCTGATGTTCGGCGACAAGCCATCGGACGTCGAAGCTGGCCGGGCGGCAGGTGTCGGGCGCCGCGTTCTTCTCGCGAAGAACGGGCAGCCGACCCCGTCGGCCGTGGACTACCTCGACCTCCCGCAGGCGCTGGACGCACTGGGCATCGCCTGACATGAGCCGCCCGCCCGTCTTCGCGATCGAGGCCACCAACCTGACCGACGAACGCGGCACCGGCATCGGCCGCTACACGCGCCAGCTCATCGAAGCCTTGTCGGCGCTGCAGGTGCCACCGCAGGACGAATTCGAGCTGCTGCAGCTGTGCAAGCGCTCGCGCTGGCAGCTGCGCGACCGGCTGGCCCAGGGGCCCCGGCTGTCCAGCCGCTGTTGGTGGGGCCCCGTCTGGCCGCTGCCGCGCCCGGCCTGTGCCTTGCTGCATGTGCCCGACGAACGCCAGCCGCCCTGGCGCGTGCCCACCGTCGCGACCGTGCACGACCTCTACGCGGCGCTGAACATCAACTACACCGACGAGAAGAAGCGCCAGCGCAAGCTGCGCCACTACGAACATCTGCGCGACAGCTGCGCGCGGCTGGTGTGCGTCAGCGAGAACACGCGGCAGGACTTCCTGCGCCTGGTCGGCGGTGATCCGGCGCGGCTCAAGGTCGTCCATCCGGGCGTCGCACCCGAGTTCCGGCCGCACACGGCGGACGAGATTCAGGCCGTGCGCACGCGCCATGGGCTGGCGGGGCCCTATCTGTTGTTCGTCGGCTCCACGCCCAACAAGAACCTGGCACGCACCATCGAGGCCTTCGCCGCTGGGCGCTTCGGCCAGGACTACACATTGTTGGTCTGCGGCGAACACTCCCGCACCCAAGGCGAGGCCCTGGCGGCACGGCTTGCCGAGCTGGGCCTGGCCTCGCGCGTGCACTTCGCAGGCTTTGTCAGCGACACGGACCTGCCCGCGCTCTACGCTGGCGCGGCGGCCTATCTCTTCCCGTCCTTGTACGAAGGCTATGGCCTGCCCATCCTGGAGGCCATGGCCTGTGGCACGCCCGTGCTGGCCAGCGACCGCGGCAGTTGCCCCGAGGCGGCTGGTGGCCACGCCGCGATCGCAGACCCGGAAGACATCGAGGCGCTGGCCGCGGGCATTGCGGCCGCGGTGGCGATGACGCCCGCTCGCCGCGCAGCGGCACTGGCCTACGCGCGCACGCGGACCTGGGAGGTCACGGCCCGCGGGACGCTGGCGGTCTGGCGGGAAGCGCTGGCGCGCTAGCCGATCACGTCTTGCACACGGGCCTCGACGTCCGCGGCGCGGATGTCCGACAGCTGCGCGGCCTGCAGCAAGTGCACATGCTCGGGGTCATGCTCCAGCGGCGGGCGCGGGCCGAGCACGATGAAGGCATGCGTGGCCACCGCGGCCGCGATGTTGACGGCACCCGTGTCGTTGCCGATGCAGGACCGCGCCAGCGACAGGGCCGCCACGCTCTCGGCGACGCTGCTGTCGGTCATCGTCGCCACGCGCTCGCGCAATGCCGGCTCGACGCGCGCCAGGATGGCCTGCGCCAGCACGTCTTCCGCCGGCCCGCCCAGCAGCAGGACCCCGTGGCCACGCGCGGCCAGGCGATTGGCCAGTTCGACGAAGTTGTCTTCGCCCCACTGCTTGTAGGGCTCGGACGCGCCGATGGCCAGTGCATGAAAGGGCCGCGGTAATGGCGCCAGGCGCTCGCCCATGCGCGCCAGCGCATCGGGGCGCACGCTGATGCGCGGCACGATGGGCGCGCTGCAGAAACCCTGGGCGATGGAGAAATTCGTCGCGTCTTTGTGGCCGGCCACGGCGGGGCCGCGGTAGCGACTGATCCAGGGCGATCGGGTCAGCAGCAGGCGCTGCAGCCAGGTCTCGCCGAAGCCGAGGACGGTGCGGATGCCGGCGCGCCAGCAGACGATGATGGCGCGACCCGGATGGTCAGAAAACAGCACCATGCGGTCGAAACGCTTGGGGGCCAGCTCGGCACCCAGGCGCAGCAGCCCATCCAGGCCGCTGTGGCGGCCGCGGCGACGCTCGCTCTTGCGCGGGCGCCGGTCGAAATCGATGATTTCGCGCACCCAGGGTTCGTGGCCCAGCAGCTCGCGGGCCATCGTGGTGGGCGCGGCGATGAGGCTGACCTGGCCGTCGCGGCTCTGCTCGGCCACGCAGCGGAAGTACTGCGCGTGCCACACAAGATCGCCCATGCCATTGAGCTGCAGCTGCACGGCCGTTTTGGGGCGGGTATCTGCCGGGCTCATGCGGCCTGCGCCAGCGCGATACGGGCAACGTCGCCGGGCTGGATGTCGGCCAGCCTGGGCGCGGTCAGCATGTGCAGCGTTTCGGGGTCATGCGCCAGCAGCGGACGTGGGCCCAGCATCACCCAGGTCGGCGTGCCGACCGCAGCGGCTATCTGCACGCCGCCCGTGTCGTTGCCCAGGCAGGTCCGCATCAGCGACATGGCCGCCACGGTCTCGGCCACCGTGCCGTCCGTGACGGCCAGGATGCGCGGGCGCAGTGCCGGCTCGACGCGCTGCAGGATGGCCTGCGCCATCTCGCGCTCCGCCGGGCCGGCGATCAGCAGCACCCCGTGGCCGGCGCGGGCGAGCTCGGCGGCCAGCGCGGCGAAGTTGTCGGTGCCCCACTGCTTGTAGGGCTCCGACGAGCCGATGCACAGCGCATGCATGGGCTGTGGCAGGCCCTGCACCCGCGCCTTCATGCGCTCCAGCGCTTCGGGGCGCACGACGAGGCTCGGCACGATGGGCGCATCGCACCAGCCATGCGCGATGGCGAACATCGTGGCGTCCTCGTAGGTGCCGACCGCCGGCCCGCTGTAGCGCTGAATCCATGGCCCATGCGACAGCAGCCGGCGCTGCAGCCAGGTCGTGCCATAGCCCAGGCGCTCAGGGATCTTCGCGGCCAGCGCCACCAGGGAGCGGTTCGTGTAGTTGGTGAACAGCACGATGCGGTCGAACTGCTTCTCGCGCAGCTCCACACCCATGCGGAACAGGCCCAGCACGCCACGGTGACGCCCCTGTCGGCCCTCATGGCGGCGCGGGTGGCGGTCGAAGTCGATGATCTCGCGCACCCAGGGTTCATGGCCCACCAGCTGCGGCGCGAACACGGTCGGCGAGGCGATCAGCGACACCTGCCCTCCAAAACTGGTCTCGGCGACGCGTCGAAAGTACGGCACATGCCAGACCAGGTCGCCCATGCCGACCCACTGCAGCAGGACCACGGTGCGGGGTCGGGTGTCGGGGCCTGCCGGGCCGTCCGCGGCGGAAGGGATCACCGGCGCGGGCGAAGGCGGAATCGGATGCATCGGGCGTGAGAAGCGGGGGGCGGCGGCGATTCTATGGGCCGGGCATGGCGGCACCGGCTGGCAAAGCGCCTCCAAACACGCACGACAATCACGCCCGATGTCGACCTCCGCCGAAGCCAATCCTGCCCGCCGCCTGGGCCAGTACATCTACCCGCACCGTTGGGGCGCGCTGTTGACGGTGCTGGCCTACATCGGCGCGGCCGCCACCGAGCCGATGATCCCCAAACTGATCGGCTATGCCTTCGGCGAGGGCTTCACCAAGGATGCCTTTCCGCTGTGGATGATCCCGGTCGTGCTGATCGGCCTGTACCTGATGCGCGGCGTCTTCGGCTTTGCCGGCCAGTACCTCTTCAACTGGACGCTGACGCGCAGCGTGATGGACTTCCGCTCCACCCTCGTCAACGCACTGCTGCGGCTGGACGCGCAGGTCTACACGCGCATGCAGCCCGGCACGGCGGTCAGCAAGGTCGTCAACGACCCGCAGCAGATCCTGCAGCTCGTCGGCGATGTCGGCGTGAGCGTGCTGCGCGACGGCCTGCCGGCGCTGGCAATGCTGGGCTACCTCTTCTATCTGAACTGGCAGCTGACGCTGCTCAGCCTGGTCGTCACGCCGCTGATGGCGCTGGTGATGAAGAAGCTCAACCAGCGCATGCGGCTGATGGCGACGCGCTCCTATGACTCTCAGCTGCTGCTAGTCAACAAGGTCGACGACCTGACTCGCGCCTGGCGCGTGGTGCGCCAGTTCGGCGCGGCCGCGCACGAACGCGAACGCTTCGCTGCCGTTGCCCACGACGTGCGCCGCAACAACCTGAAGACGGCAACCGCCGGCGCCTTGGCCCAGCCATTGTCGCAACTGGTCGCCAGCGTCGGCCTGTCCTTCATCATCTGCGTGGCACTGTGGCAGGCGCGCACCCAGGGCACGGGGGTGCAGGCCTTCGCCGAGTTCGTCACGGCCCTGCTGCTGCTGACCTCGCGGCTGCGCCATTTGTCCGACCTGGCCGCGCCGCTGACTCGGGCTACCGTCATCGCCAAGGGCTGCTTCGAGCTGATGGATGCGCCCAAGGAGGCCGATAGCGGCACCCGAGAGCTGCCGTCGCACGCACAGGGCGAGCTGACGATGGAAGACGTGCGCCTGACCTATCCCGGCGCCTCCCAACCGGCTCTGGACGGACTCAGCCTCGCCTTTCACGCCGGCAAGACGACGGCCCTGGTTGGGGCCTCTGGCGCGGGCAAGAGTTCCATCATCCATCTGCTGCTGGGCTTCGGCCGGCCCGATGCCGGCCGCATCCTGCTGGACGACATCGACATCGAGGCGCTGACGCGTCTATCCCTGCGCCGCCAGTTCGCCGTCGTGTCGCAGGACATCGTGCTGTTCGACGACTCGGTCGCCAACAACATCGCCTACGCCCAGCCGCGCGACGAGGCCAGGCTCGAAGCCGCGCTGCGCGCCGCCCATCTTTGGGACTTCGTGCAGACGCTGCCCGAGGGCGTCGAAACCCACGTCGGCGCCAATGGAAGCAAGCTCTCTGGCGGCCAACGCCAGCGCCTCGCGATTGCCCGAGCGCTGTACAAGGACGCACCGATCTGGATCTTCGACGAAGCCACCTCAGCGCTGGACACCGAGAGCGAGCGCGCCGTGCAACAGGCCCTGGCCGCCTGGTCGGGCCGCAAGACGCTGATCGTCATTGCCCACCGGCTGTCCACCATCCGCGATGCGGACGCCATCCACGTGCTCGGCGCCGGCAAGCTTGTAGAGACCGGCACGCACGCCGAGCTGATCGCGCACGATGGTGCTTACGCGGCCATGGTGCGGGCACAGCTCGGCGAAGCCTGACGATGAAGCGGCGGGCCCTGCTGCTGTGGGTGGCACTTCCCGCCCTGGCTCAGAGTGAGGTCGAGGCCAACACCGCGACCCGCGCGGAACTCGAATCCCTGCCTGGCCTGGGCCCGGCCCTGGTGCAGCGCCTGCTGGCCGCGCGGCCGTTCAAGGACTGGGCCGACCTGATGCGCCGTGTGCCAGGCATCAAGGCAGGAACCGCCCGCAAGCTCTCCAGCGCCGGCCTGCGCGTGGCCGGCCAAGCCTTCTCAACAGCCGGCAGCGAACCCGGCTGAGCGGCTCTTGCGAAGCAGCGCCGGGTCGATCTGCGGCGCCCGCGCCGGCCAGCCGAAGAAGCGCTGCACCTCGGCGCGCTTGGCCAGCGTGTCGCTCATGCCCAGGTTGATCAATTCGTTGACGAAGCTAGGTTCGAACAGCAGATAGCTCACGAGCGCCGAGCCGCTGGTCGTCTTGCCCTTGCCGCTGACGCCGAAGGCCCGCAGCATGGCGCGCACCGAGGGCGGCAGGCTGGCCTGATGCTCGCCGGCCAGTTCGTCCAGGCGCCGGCTGGGCGCAATGACGAGCAGCTCGATGGGCCGCAGCGCCGTTGCCGCTCGCGTCTCGCGTGACAACAGGGCCAGCGTGCGGTTGATGCGGCGCAGCCGTTCGACGTCCACCGCCAGCGCATCCAGGAAGATGTTGGACAGCGCATGGCCGGCAATCTGGGCCATGCTGGGATGGGCCTCGGTGGCGGTGACGCGGCGCCCCTCGGGTTCCTTCATGCGGCCCGCGCCGATGACGAGGACGCGCTCGGCACCCAGGTGCACGGCCGGCGAGATCGGCGCGCTCTGGCGCATCGAGCCGTCGCCGAACCACTCGGCCACGCCCTCCAGCTCCAGCAGCTCGGCCGGGAAGATGAAGGGGATGGCCGAGGACGCCATCAGGTGACTCAGGCTCAGCTTGGTCTGCACCGCCATGCGCTGCTCGCGCAACCACGGCACGACGTGGTGATGGGTCTGGAAGAAGGTGACGTGCTGGCCCGAGGTGTAGCTGGAACCGGTCAGCGCCAGCGCGCGCAGATGGCCGCCGTCCAGCATGGTCTCGATGCGCGGCATGTCGAGGTAGCGGGCCAGCAGCTCGCGCAGCGGTGAATTGTTCAGCAGGCTGCGCGGGCGGCTGCGCGTCCAGCGTGCAATGGCCCAGCCCAGGCTCAACATGCTGAGCCAGCGCGCGCCGCTCCTCACCGCCTCGAACGCGTCGGCACGGTAGATGTTCTCGACATGCAGGCCCTGCCAGAGGTGCAGCAGACCGTCGACGGCGGCGTCGAAGTCGTCCGCGTGGCAGGCCAGCGTCGACGCATTGATGGCGCCGGCCGAGGTGCCGCTGATCACGGGAAACGGGTTCTGCTGCGTCGCGCCGGCATCGCGGCGCAGCTGGGCGATGGCCGCCAGCACGCCCACCTGGTAGGCGGCACGTGCGCCGCCGCCGGTCAGGATCAACCCCGTGACCGGTGGCGTACGGTTGAGCCCCATCGACTGGGATGCGGGCTTGGGCACGGCTTGCAGCATCGGCGGGAATCATCGCCGATGCCGGGGCTCATCCAGCTTCGTAAATGACCTCAGCCGCTGTGCCCAATTTGGCTAAAGCCTCGTCCGCGGGCCAGAAACGGCTGGCCTCGCCAAGTTCCACCAGCCAGCGCGCGCCGACGCTGTCGCCATCCGGCTCGGCCTTGACCGACACGCGCACGGGCAGGCCGAGCTTGCGCTTGCCGCCCTCCTCCGTCTCGACCTCGCGCGGCGGAAAGCGCTCGACCAGCTCCTTGACCAACCCGGCGGCACCGGCATTGCCCAGCAGCAGATGCCGGCCGAACTTGGCGCGCGCCGCCGACAGGCTCCACACCGCCTGCACATTCATGCGCAGGCCGCCCGAGAAGCGGTCGTTCTGCACCTTGCCCTGGGCAATGATGAGTTCGTCCTCGGCCAGCAGTTCCTTGTTGGCGTTCAGCAGTTCCTCGTTGGCCACGGCCTCGATGGCGTCGCTCTTGTCGTCGATCTTGAAGATGGCGACGCGGCCGCGCTGGCCGTTGATGACGCGCATGTCGCTGACGATGCCGGCCACCAGCGTCGGCTCGCGGCTGTCCACCAGGTCGGCGATCTGGCGCTTGACGATGCGCCGCACCTCGGCGCCGCCGTGGTCGAAGAGGTGGCCCGACAGGTAGAAGCCGATGGCGGTCTTCTCCAGCGACAGGCGCTCCTTGATGCTCCATACGGGCGCGTCGACCAGATCGGGCTCGACATGCGAGGCCGCATGCGAGTCACCAAAGTCGAACAGGCCGCCCTGGTCGGCATTGGCCTCCTGCGTCTCGGCATGCGTGTAGCCGCGGCCGACGCTGGCGAGCAGCCGTGAGCGCTCGGGGTTGATGCTGTCGAAGGCGCCGGCCTTGATCAGCGCCTCCACCGCGCGCTTGTTGACGGCCTTGCGGTCCACGCGCAGGCAGAAGTCGTAGAAGCTCAGGAAGGGCCCGCCTGATTCGCGCGCCGCGATGATGGCCTCGATGGCGCCGCGGCCCGTGCCCTTGACGGCACCCAGGCCGTAGTTGACGAGGCGGTTCGTCATCGGCTCGAAGCGGTAGACGCCCTTGTTGACGCAAGGCGACTGGAATTCGATGCCGAAGATCTTGGCGTCGTTGAGCAACACCTTGAGCTTGTCGGTGTCGTCCATTTCGATGGTCATGTTCGCGGCGTAGAACTCGGCCGTGTAGTGCGTCTTCAGCCAGGCCGTGTGATACGACAGCAGCGCGTAGGCGGCGGCGTGCGACTTGTTGAAGCCGTAGCCCGCGAACTTTTCCATCAAGTCAAAGACTTCATCCGCCTTGGCCTGGTCGATGCCCTTCTCCGCGGCTCCCTTGCGGAAGATCTCGCGGTGCATGGCCATTTCCTCGGCCTTCTTCTTGCCCATCGCGCGACGCAGCATGTCCGCGCCGCCGAGGCTGTAGCCGCCCAGCACCTGGGCGGCCTGCATCACCTGCTCCTGGTAGACGAAGACGCCATACGTCTCCTCCAGCACCTGGCCCAGCAGCGGGTGCGGGTACTCGATGGTCTCCTTGCCGTGCTTGCGCGCCACGAAGGAAGGGATCAGGTCCATCGGGCCGGGGCGGTACAGCGACACCAGCGCGATCAGGTCCTCGAAGCGCGAGGGCTTGGCGTCCTTCAACAGGCGCTGCATGCCGGGCGATTCAAACTGGAACACGCTCTCGGAGTAGCCCTTGCCGAAGAGGTCGAAGACTTTCTTGTCGAGCAGCGGCACATTGGCCCAGTCGAAGCCGGCGCGGTCGGCGTGGCGGGCGACGATGAAGTCCTTGGCCAGCTCCAGGATGGTCAGCGTCGCCAGGCCCAGGAAGTCGAACTTCACGAGGCCGATGGCCTCTACGTCGTCCTTGTCGAACTGGCTGACGGCCGAGGTTGAGCCGGGCTGCTGGTATTGCGGGCAGAAGTCGGTGATCTTGCCCGGCGCGATCAGCACGCCGCCGGCGTGCATGCCGATGTTGCGCACCATGCCTTCGACGCGGGCGGCGAGCTTCAACAACTCGGCCACTTCCTCGTCGCTCTTCTCGCGCTCCTCGAGTTCCGGCGCCTCGTGGCGGGCGTAGATGACCTTGGCCTTGTCGGGGTCGAAGTTGGGCGGCAGCTTGGCCAGCGTCACCGTCTTGCCCGGCGGCGCGGGGATGAGCTTGGCGATGCTGTCCACATGGCCGAAGCCCATGCCCAGCACGCGGCCGATGTCTCTCAAAGCCGCTTTCGCGGCCATGGTGCCAAACGTCGCGATCTGGCTGACCGCCGGGCGGCCATACTTGTCCTTGACGTAGTCGATGACGCGGTCGCGGTTGCCCTGGCAGAAGTCGATGTCGAAGTCGGGCATCGAGACCCGCTCGGGGTTCAGGAAGCGCTCGAACAGCAGGTTGTACTTGAGCGGGTCCAGGTCGGTGATCAGCAGTGCATAGGCCACCAGCGAGCCCGCACCCGAGCCCCGGCCCGGGCCGACCGGGCAGCCGTTGGCCTTGGCCCAGCGGATGAAGTCCGACACGATGAGGAAGTAGCCCGGGAAGCCCATCTTGATGATGGTGTTCAGCTCGAACTCGAGCCGCTCGACGTAGCGCGGGCGCTCCTTGTCGCGCTCGGCCTCGTTGGGGAAGAGATGCTTGAGCCGCCCCACCAGCCCCTCGTGGCTCAGCTCGCGGAAATACTGCTCCATCGGCATCGGCGTGCCGTCGTCCAGCAGCGGCGTCGGGAAATTGGGCAGCTGTGGCTTGCCCAGCACCAGCGTCAACGAGCAGCGGCGCGCGATCTCGGTGGTGTTCTGGATGGCGCTCGGGATGTCCTTGAACAGCTGGCGCATCTGCGCCTGCGTCTTGAAATACTGGCTGGGCAGGAAGCGCTTGATGCGCTTGGGGTTGGCGAGAGTCTCTCCTTCGGCCACGCAGACGCGCGCCTCATGGGCCTCGAAGTCGTCCTCGCCGAGAAACTGGATCGGGTGCGTCGCCACCACCGGCAGGCCCAGCTCCGCCGCCAGCGGCACGCTGGCCTGCACCAGCGCCTCCTGGCCCGGCAGACCGGCGCGCTGCAGCTCGATGTAGAAGCGGCCCGGGAAGACCTCGGACAGCCGCTGCGCCCATTCCCTGGCGCGCACCTTGTCGCCCTGCATCAGCGCCTGGCCCAGGCCGCCATGCTGGGCCCCGGACAGGCAGATCAGCCCGCCACCCAGCTCCGTCAGCCATTCCCATTTCAGGCAGGCCTGGTTGCGCTGCACGTTGTCGATCCACGCGCGTGACAGCAGCTCGCTGAGGTTCAGATAGCCCTGGCTGTTCTGCACCAGCAGCAGCAGGCGCGTCGGCGGCTTGTCGGTGGCGTCGGTCTCCAGCCAGCAGTCGGCGCCGAGGATGGGCTGCACGCCCTTCTTGCGCATCGCGCTGTAGAACTTGATGCCGCCGAACAGGTTGGCCAGGTCGGTGATGGCCGCCGCCACCTGCCCGTCAGCCGCGGCCGCATCGGCGGCATCGTCGGTGCGCAGGGTGCCGTCCACCACCGAATACTCGGTGTGCATGCGCAGGTGGACATAGGGCAGGTCTTGCAGGTCTTGAACAGCGGTCTCGGGCATCGCCGCATTGTAGGAAGCCCCTCCGCCGTTAAGCTGCGCGCCCATGAAACACATCGCTCTCGCGCTGGCCACTGCCGGCCTGCTGTCCACCGCCCTTGCCGCACCCTCCAAGGCTGCCAAACCCCCGGTCAAGGCGGCCGCGAAGAAGACCGCCCAGCAGATCCTCGCTGGCTCGCCGGCCAGCGACTGGCGCGGGCTCGATCCCGAGAACACGCTGCTGATGGAGTTGGCGTCGGGTCAGGTCATCATCGAACTGGCCCCGCGCTTTGCGCCAGCCCATGCTGCCAACATCCGCGCCCTGGCCCGCGGTGGCTACTGGGACGGCCTGGCCATCCTGCGCGTGCAGGACAACTTCGTCACCCAATGGGGCGACCCCGATGGCGAGGACGCCGCCAAGGCCAAGCCGCTGCCGGCCGGCGCCTCAGCCAAGCTGCCCGCCGAGTTCTCCGTGCCGTTGGACAAGGTCGGCAAGGAAGCCGCCTTCACCAGGCTGCCCGACGTGGAAGGCTGGGCGCCACGCACCGGCTTTGCCGAAGGCTTCCCGGTCGCTGCCGATCCCAAGGCCGGCAGGGCCTGGCTGGCCCATTGCTACGGCATGGTCGGCGCCGGGCGCAGCGACGCGATCGATTCCAGCAACGGCACCGAGCTCTATGTCGTCATCGGCCAGGCGCCGCGCGGGTTGGATCTCAACATCACCGTGGTGGGTCGCGTGCTCAAGGGCATGGAGCTGCTGTCCGGCCTGCCCCGCGGCGGCGCGGCCATGGGCTTCTACGACAAGCCCGAGCAGCGCACCGGCATCCAGCGCATCCGCCTGCTGGCCGAGGTGCCGGCCGCCGAGCGGCCCGCGCTGCAGGTGCTGCGGACCGAGTCCACCACCTGGACGCAGCTGCTCGATGCCAGGCGCTTTCGCGGCGGCTGGTTCGTGCACAGCCCCGGCTATATCGACATCTGCAGCGCGTCGGTGCCGACGCGGCCCACTCCCTGAAGCCCCTCGTCCGGTCTCGCCCCGCTGAACGCGGGCGCGCCCAGCCGGTCCCCCGAGGGGACGGCGATGCTTGCGGCATTGAGCCACAAGCACACGCCCAAGCGGGCCGGCTCGGGAGCGGCCCAGCGCTCGGCCCAGAATACGCTGACGTCAAGCGCCCAAGTAAAGCGCGACGCGGTAGGTGACGAAGGAGGCCAGATAGGCCAGTCCGAACAGATAGCCCGTCATGATCAACGGCATCTTGTAGCCACCGGTCTCGCGCTTCACCGCCGCCAGCGTGGCGATGCATTGCGGCGCGAACACATACCAGGCCAGCAGCGACAGGGCCGTTGCCAGGCTCCAGCTCTGCTGGATCAGCGGCGCCAGCGCCTGGGCGGCATCGTCGCCGGTGGCCGACAGCGCGTAGACCGTGCCCAGCGCACTGATGGCCACCTCGCGCGCCGCCAGGCCCGGCACCAGGGCCAGGCTGATCTGCCAGTTGAAGCCGATGGGCGCGAAGATCTTGGCCAGGCCCGCGCCTAGATAACCCGCGACGCTGTACTGGATGGGCGCCCCGGTCGCGCCCTCCGGCGGGCCGGGGAAGCTGGACAGCAGCCACAGCGCGATGGTCAGCACGAGGATGATGCCGCCGACACGCTTGATGAAGATCATGGCGCGCTGCCACAGGCCAATGGCGATGGAGCGCGGGTGCGGCCAGTGGTAGCTCGGTAGCTCCATCATCAGCGGCCGCACGAGGCGGCCCGTGCTCGTGAAGCGCTTGAGCACCCAGGCCACGGCCAGCGCGCCCAGGATGCCGGCGAAATACAGGCCGAACAGCACCAGCCCCTGCAGCTCGAAGCCCATCACCTCGCGGTGTGGCACAAAGGCGCCGATCAAGAGAGCGTAGACCGGCAAGCGCGCCGAGCAGGTCATCAGCGGCGCGATCATGATGGTGACGAGGCGGTCACGCGGGTTGGAGATGGAGCGCGTGGCCATGATGCCGGGGATGGCGCAGGCAAAGCTGGACAGCAGCGGGATGAAGCTGCGCCCCGACAGGCCGACGCTGCCCATCAGCCGGTCCAGCAGCAGGGCCGCGCGCGGCAGATAGCCCGACTCCTCCAGCAGCAGGATGAAGAAGAACAGGATCAGGATCTGCGGCAGGAAGGCCAGCACACCGCCGCAGCCGGCGATGACGCCGTCGACGATGAGGCTGCGCAGCCAGCCCTCGGGCAGCCACAGGCCGACCTGGTTGCCGAGCCAGGCCATGCCGCTCTCGATGGCGTCCTTGGGCGGCTCGGCCCAGGAGAAGACGGCCTGGAAGAGCAGGAAGAGCAGGACGGCCAGGATGACGGAGCCGGCCACCGGATGCAGCAGCACGCGGTCGACGCGGTCGCTGGGCAGGGTGGGCAGTTCATGGTCGAGGTGGAGCTCGCGCAGCAGCGTCCGCACAGTGACATGGTCGTCGACCTGCTGCTCGCCGGCGACGGCAAGGGGCGCGGCCTCCCAGACCTCGGGCTTGTCGAGCAGCGCACGCAGCTCATCCAGGCCTTCGCGGTGGATGGCGACGGTGCGCACGACGGGCACGCCAAGCTGGGCGGCCAGGGCCACCGGGTCGATCTTGAGGCCACGCCGGGCGGCCAGGTCGGCCATGTTCAGCGCCACGACGACGGGCAGGCCCATGCGGCGCACGGCCAGCAGCAGGCGCAGGTTGCGGCGCAGATTGGTGGCATCCAGCACGCAGACGACCAGGTCGGGCCGCTTCTCGCCCTTGGCGCGGCCGGCCAGCACATCGCAGGTGACGCGCTCGTCGGGTGAGCGCGGGTGCAGGCTGTAGGTGCCGGGCAGGTCCAGCAGGCGCAAGGCCTTGCCGGCCACGGTGACGAGGCGGCCTTCCTTGCGCTCGACGGTCACGCCAGCGTAGTTGGCGACCTTTTGATGGCTGCCGGTCAGGCCGTTGAACAGGGCCGTCTTGCCGCAGTTGGGGTTGCCAACCAGGGCCACCAGCTTGCCGCCGCGGTGGACATGGACAATGGACTCAGTCATGGCCGCGCGGCGTCACGGCGATGCATTCGGCTTCGGCATGGCGCAGCGCAAACGTCGATTGCCCGATGCGCACGACCAGGTTGCCGGTGCGCTGGGCGCCGCGGCGCAGCACGCGCACGGCTTCACCCGGCAGAAAGCCCAGATCGGCCAGCCACGCCGCCCATTCCGGCGAATGCCCGGGTGCGCTGACCTGCTGGACGGTCAGCGCCTGCCCGGCAGGGGCGGCGGCGAGGCTGGAGAACAGCGGCTCGGACATGGGCGGGCTCGGCGGACGAGTCGGTTTGATGAGAATGATTCTCATTGTACGCAAGCCCATGGCGCCCGCACCCCGGGAATGGGTTTTGCCCTATCGGCGGCTCGGCCGGCGCTCAGCGGGGATTGAGGCGGTCCAGCAACTGGTCGCAGGCCTTCAGGGCCTTGCCGAAGTCCAGCTTCGCCACCGCCGTGGAAAGCTGGGCAAGCTCGGTGCCGAAGGCGTCGGCGTGCTGCGTGGATAGCTCTTCGCAGACTGCGACCGAGCGCATATTGCGTTCGACCAGCAACTGGCGCAGCCGGCGCAGTGCTTCCAGAGGCTCGCTCACGATGGCGGGAGCAGTGGGCGGCGGTGGGCCGGGCACGACAGCGGCGGACAGCACGGCGAGGCTGGCGTCGAGCAGCCCCTGCAAGCCGACCAGATCGACCGCGCTGGCGCTGCCACCCTCGCGCAATGCCAACTCCTGGTGGCCGGCCGATACGGCCAGCGCGGTGGCGCCGACGGCGCCAGCCAAGCCGCGCAGGGTATGCAGCACGCGCGTCGCGTCGGCCAGGGCTTGTTGTTGCAGATGGCACCTGAGCGTGTCCATCTCCGCGGGCGCGTCCTGGGCGAAGGACTTGGCGAGTCGCTCGTACAAGGCGGCCCGACCGCCCAGGCGCTGCAGCGCTGCCTCGCGCTCCAGCAGCGGTGCCGACACCGGCGGCGGGGGCGGCGCCGGCCGCATGGGGATGGGGCCGACGTGGCGGCGCAGGCTGGCGACGAGCTGCTCCAGGTCCACGGGCTTGGCAACATGGTCGCGCATGCCGGCGGCCAGGCAGGCCTGGCGGTCCGATTCCATGGCGTTGGCCGTCATGGCGATGATGAGGCTGTCGGGCCGGTGCGCGAGGATGCGCCGCGTCGCCTCGAAGCCGTCGATGTCGGGCATCTGCAGGTCCATCAGGATGGCGTCGAAAACGGGCTCCGCCACCTTGGCCAGATGGGCGCCTTCGACGCCGCCGCCGGCCACCGTCACGACGGCGCCCTCGCCTTCCAGCAGCTCCTGGGCCACCTGCTGGTTGACGCTGTTGTCCTCCACCAGCAGCAGGCGCATGCCCTGCAGTCGGGGTTCGGCGGTGGCCCGCGGCAGCGGCGCCGGCTGCCCACGCGTGGCTTCAGCAACGGCGTCGTGCAGCATGGACGCCGTCACCGGCTTGACGAGATAGCCGCCCAGGCCCTGGATGTCCTGCTCGCTGCGCTCGGCCAGCAGCTCGCGGCCATGGGCCGTGACCATGATGATGACGGGCGCATCGGACTCGTGGCTGGCGCGGATGCGCCGCGAGGTCTCCCAGCCGTCCAGCCCCGGCATGCGCCAGTCCATCAGGATCAGTTCGTAATGCGGCTCGCCGCGCTCGGCGGCCTCGTGCACCACGTCCAGCGCCTGCTCGCCACTGGCTGCCAGGTCGCAGTCCCAGCCCAGGCTGGCGCCGATGCCCTGCAGCACCTCGCGGGCCATCGGGTTGTCGTCGACGATCAGCACCTTGAGGCCGCGCTGCGCCGTGTCGGGCTCACCGCGCTCGGCCGGCGCAGTCGCCATCAGCAGATCGAAATGGAAGCGGCTGCCCTCGCCGACGCGGCTGTCCACGCGCAGCTCGCCACCCATCAGCGCGACCAGCCGCCGGCTGATGGCCAGGCCCAGGCCCGTGCCGCCGTAGCGGCGCGACGTCGACTGCTCGGCCTGGCTGAAGCCGGCAAAGATGTGATCGAGCTTGTCCGCCGCGATGCCGATGCCGGTGTCGCGAACCTCGAAGCGCAGCCGCGCCTGCCCACCCGTCTCGCCCAGCAACGACAGCCCCAGCACCACCTCGCCGCGCTCGGTGAACTTCAGCGCATTGCCGGCCAGGTTGAGCAGCACCTGGCGCAGCCGGGTGGCATCGCCGACGAGGGCGCTGGGCAGGCGCGGGTCGAGGCGGAACAGCACCTCGATGTCCTTGGCACCAACGTTGGCCGACAGGATGACGGCCAGCTCGCGCATGAAGTCGCTGAGCTCGAAGCGGTGCGGGTCCAGCTCCATCTTGCCGGCCTCGACCTTGGAGAAATCCAGCACATCGTTGATGACGGCCAGCAGCGCCTGGGCCGCCGTGCGGGCCTTCGCCGCATAGTCGAGTTGGCGCGGCGACAGCTCGGTGCGCAGCAGCAGGTTGAGCATGCCCAGGGCCCCGCTCATCGGCGTGCGGATCTCGTGGCTCATGTTGGCCAGGAAATCGCTCTTGGCCTGGCTGGCCGCCTCGGCCGCGACCCGGGCACGTACCAAATCAACTTCGGCGCGGTGTCTCTCGGTCACGTCGACCAGCATCTGCACGACGTTGACGAGGCGGCCACGGCGATCGCGGATGGCGCTGGCGCTGCCGTCGACGAACAGCTCGCCGCCGCCGGGCAGCGCGAAACCACGCTCGAAGCGGACATGGTCCAGCCGCCCGGCCGCCAGGCGGGCCAGCTCGCCGCCAGGCAGGCGGCCGGGGCGGAAGTCCGGCAGATCGGCGAGCTTGGCGCCGCGCAGCGCCCCGGCCTCGCGGCAGAGCATCGCCGTCAGCGCCTGATTGACGTCGAGGATGACACCCTGGGCGTCGCACAGCGCAATGCCGACCTGGGCGCGCTCGAAGACGCCGCGAAAGCGCTGCTCGCTCTCATTGAGCGCCCGCGTGCGTTGCTCGACGCGCGCCTCCAGCAGTTGGCGCTCGACGACGAGCTGTTCCGTCATTTGGTTGAAGCTGCGCGCCAGCTCGCGGAACTCGGCAAAGCCGCAGACCGGCGCTCGCTCATCCAGCTTGCCCCCGGCGATGCGGGCCACCGCACCGCTCAGCATCTGGACGGGCTCGACCAGGCGACGCCCCAGCAGCAGACCCAGGCCCAGGGCCAGCAGAAGGGACAGGCCGAGGGCGAGAGCCAAGCGGTCGCGCAGCGCACGCGCCGGCGCAAACGCCTCGGCCGCGTCGATGTTGACGGAGATGCCCCAGTCCAGCGCGGGCAGGTGGCGCCAGGACGCGACGATCTCGATACCGGCGTAGTCGCGCGTCAGGCCGCTGCCGCTTTCGCCGCGCAGGGCGCGCACGGCCGGCGGCGGCTCGGGCGAGGCCAGGTCCAGCGAGCCGGTCAGCGTCTGCAACGGCGGCCGCTTGAGGTCGTTGATGAAGACGGCCCGGTCGCCCTGGCGTTGCACCAGCACCGTCTCGCCCGTCAGCGCCAGCCCCGAGCGCTCGGTCGCGACCCGCAGCAGGCGGTCCAGGTCGAGCTGCAACACGACACTGCCGAGCACGCGATCGCCATCGACCACCGGATGGACCAGGAAAAGCGTCGCAGGGCCCTCGCCGCGCAGGCGCTGGGCCGGCGTCAGCTGCGGGTCCAGCTGGCCGATGGCGCGGCGGTGCGCGGCCAGCAGCTCGCTGCCTTCGTAGGCGCCGCCGTCCAGCCGCGCCAGCTCGGGTGTCGAGCCGGCCGGTGCCTTCATCGCGAAGCTGATGCGGCCGTCGGGCTGCACCAGCAGCAGGTTGAGGTACTTTCCGCTGTCGTAGAGGCGCTCGAAAAAGGCCCGGCTGCCGGCACTCACGCGGGTAGCCACCGCGTCGCCGCGCTGCACCAGCAGCTCGCGCGTGTCGCTGGCCTGGGCGACGAGGCGGCCATCGACCTCGACCTCGTTGAGGTATTCGTTGATCTCGTGGACCTTCTTGCGCGAGATCGCCACCAGGCCTTCGGTCACCGTCTCATGCAGGCTGTTCTCAAAGCTGGAGAGCTGCCACAGCCCGACCAGCCCCAGGGGCAGCATCGACAGCAGCATCAGGCCCAGCAGCAGGGCCGGGCCGACGCGCCAGGCGCGGCGCGTCGACTCCACGACCGGCACGGCGGCGATCACGGCGCGCCCTCGGTGCGCGGCAGCACCGCCATCCAGTGCTCTGCCGAACGGAAGACCGGCCACGGTGCCGGCTTGATGTAGCGCGGCAGCGCGAACACCTCGGCGAGCTGACCGCCCGGCTTGACCTGGGCGATGCGCAGCTGGCGCCACAGATGCCGGCTCTGGCTGTCCACCGCCCCGAAGCCCTGGGGGGCTGAGATGCTCTGCTGCAGCACATTGGCATTGACCGCGTCCGTCTGCGCGCTGCCAACCTCGCGCACCGCGGCGGCCCAGAGCTGCACGCCGATGTAAGCCGACACCGCCGGATCACTGGCCTGGATGCCCTCGCCCTGGCTGCGCCGCAGCCGCGCCAGGAAGGCCTCGTTGGCCGGCCCGGGCTGCGACTGCAGATAGCTCCAGGCCGTGAAATGGCGGTCGAGCCGGCCGCCGTCATAGGCGGTCATCTCCGGCTCGGCGGCGCGCAGGGACATGAGCGGCAGGTCGGTCAGGCCGGCCGCCACCAGGGCATCGAAGAAGGCGCGATTGCTGCTGCCACCAATGGTGCTGATGACGACATCGGGCTGGACGCGCTGCAGGTCGGCCAGCACGCCGCCCATGTCGGTGCCTGCCAGCGGCACATAGCGCTCGGCCAGCACCTGGCCGCCACTCAGCAGGATGAAGTCGCGCAGCATCGCGTTGACACGCCGCGGGTAGAGGCCGTCGGTGCCGATGAGGTAGACCCGCCGGCCGAAGCCATGCATGGCCCAGTCGGTGGCGGGCAGCGCGTGCTGGTTGGGCGTGGGGCCGGTGTAGATGATGTTCGGCGACTGCTCCATGCCCTCGTAAGCCAGCGGGTAGAACAGCAGATGGCGATGAGTCTCGACGACAGGCCTGACGGCCTGGCGGCAGTTGGACGACCAGCAGCCGAACAGGGCGACCGCATGTTCGGTGCTGATGAGGCGCTCGGCGGCGGCGGCAGCAACGCGCGGCTCGGAGCGCGTGTCCTCGATCCTGAGTTCGACGCGTCGGCCCAGCAGACCGCCGCCGGCATTGATTTCCTCCACTGCCAGCTTGACGGTGGCCACCAGCGGCGCCTCGCTGACCGCCATCGGGCCGCTCAAGGCATGCAGCAGCCCGATGACGATGGGGCCCTGCGCGGCCTGCGCCGACGGCCTTTGCAGCAGATAGAGCCCCAGCCCCAGTGCCAGCACCAGCAGCAGGCCGCCCAGCAACGCCAGTCGGGCGCGAATGCCTGCCAGCATCAACCCGCCGCGCGCCGCGCCTCGGGCGATATCAGCGGCAGCGTCAACCGCACCGTGGTGCCCACGCCGGGCGTGGACTCGACCTGGATCTGCCCGCCCAGTGCAAAGGTGACGAGGTTGCGCACGATGTACAGGCCAGGCTCGCTGCGGTTGGGGCCGAAACGCGTCGAGAAGAAGGGGTCGAAGACGCGCCCGAGCATGCCGGGCGGGATGCCGACGCCATGGTCCTGCACGGTGACTGTGAGCTGGTCCGTGCCCAGCGGCCGCACGCGCAGGTGGACCTCGCCTCCGGCCTCGCGGTAGGCATGCTTGACGGCGTTCTGGATCAGCGTGGACAACACCTTGGCCAGGGCGCCGCGAAAGCTCAGCAGGTGCAGATCGTCGCCGGCGTCCAGCTCGCAGCGCACCTGATGAGTCTGGAGTGCCGGTGCCAGACCGGCCACCACCTCGTGCACCAGTTCCAGCAGCGAGAAGCTGCGGCGCTGGTCGCCGAAGTTATCGGCCGTGGACTGCAGGAAGGAGTCGACGATGGACAGGGTGCGTTGCAGGTTGGACAGCACCAGGCCGACGCTCTCCTCGCTGACGCGCAGGTGCTTGTCGAGGTCGCTGCGCTTGATGTTGCTGGTGCCGGACAAGCCGCGCAGATGGGTCAGGTCGTCCTGCAACGTGCAGGCCGAGATCAGCGCGTTGCCCAGCGGTGAGCTCAGCTCCTGGGCGATGCCCGAGATGGTGCGGCCGACCGAGGCCAGCTTGTCGCGCTGGAAGAGCTCGATCTGCGAACGCGCGAAGCTCTCGGACGCCAGCTTGAGCGCCAGCTGGGTGCGTACCCGCGCCTTGACGACGACGTCGACAAAGGGCTTGGGGATGTAGTCGACCGCGCCGTGGGCAAAACCCCGGGCCTCGTCGTCGGCGCTGCCCTGCACGGTGACGAAGATGACGGGCACGCCGCGCGTGCGCGGATCGGCCTTCAGGCGGTCGCAGACCTCATAGCCGCTCATTTCGGGCATCAGCACGTCGAGCAGGATCAGGTCGGGCAGCTGCTGGGCACAGAAGGCCAGCGCCTCGGCGCCGCTGGTGGCCATGGAGACCTCGCATTCGTCCACCAGCAGCTGGTAGAGCGCATGGATGTTGCTCGGCTGGTCGTCGACTACGAGGATGAGCGGCATGGCGGGTCAGAATAACCGCTGCACCTCCCCGACAACCACAGGCATGCCCGGGGCTTTCCCCAGGGCGTGGCTACGGATTCCGTCGCACATTCGGGTCATCCGCGACAACCATAATCGGCAAGTTCACACGCGATCGCCCATGCCCCAGCGCACGTTCACGCTCGGCCTACTCTGGCTTGCCATGGCGGCGCTGCTGGCGCTTCTGGCCCTGCTTTGGAGCCTGCGCGACGCAGGCGGCGCGGCCGTCGACGCCGCCCTGGTCATCAATACCTTGTTGCTGCCGCTGCCCGCGCTGTGCATGCTGGTGCTGCGGCGCGGTGTCGATGCGGCCGAGTCACACCGGTCGGCCACCGAAGCCAGGACACGCTTCCTGACCCAGCTCAGCCACGAGATCCGCACGCCCATGAATGCCGTCATGGGCATGACGCAACTGGCGCTGCAGACCCAGCTCACGCCCGAACAGCGTGACCTGCTGACCAAGGCCGATGCCGCCTCGCGCATGCTGCTCAGCCTCGTCAACGACGTGCTGGACGTCGCCAAGATCGAGGCCGGCCACATGGCGATCGAGTCACTGCCGCTGCGGCTGGAGGACGTCGTCGGCCAGGCCATGGAGCTGGTGCGGCCGGTCCATGCCAACCCCGCTGTCGCGCTCATCTGCGACTGGGCCGACGCCAGCCTGCTCGGCCCGCGCGGCCAGCTCCGGGGCGACGCACTGCGGCTGCAGCAGGTGCTGGTCAACCTGCTGGCCAACGCCCTCAAGTTCACGCCGGCGGGCCAGGTGCAACTGCGCCTGGCGGCCGCACCCACCGACGATCAGGGCCGCGTGCCGCTCTGCATCACCGTGCAGGACAGTGGCATCGGCATGAGCACGGAGCAGCTCGACGGCCTGTTCCGCGAATTCCGGCAGGGCGACGCGCCCATGCAGCGGCGCCATGGCGGCACCGGCCTGGGCCTGGCCATCACGCGCCGCCTCGTCGAGCTGATGGGTGGCGTGCTCGGCGTGCACAGCACGCCCGGCCAGGGCAGCAGCTTCGAGATCCGCTTGCCGCTGCCGCTGGACGCGGGCGCCGCGACGCCCGCGACGCTCAAGCCGCAGCGTCTGCTGCTGGCCAAGGCCCGCCCCGAGGGTCGCGAGGCGACGCTGGCCCTGCTGCGCCATCTCGGCTTCGGCGCTGGCCTGGCCGCCAGCACCGATGCCGCCAGCACGCGGGCCGCGCTGGTCGAGGCCCACCAGGCCGGCAAGCCCTTCGAGTGGCTGCTGCTCGACTGGCAGTTGCCCGGCCCGGGCGCAACCGGTGCCGAGTTGCTGGCCCAGTTGCGACGCGATCACCCGGCCTTGCGCATCGCCGTGCTCTGCCCGCCAGGCGTCGACGACGGCCCGGCCCAGGCGCGCAGCTTCGGCGCCCGCGCGCTCTGCCCCAAGCCGCTGCTGCCCGGGGAGTTGCGCCGCTTGCTCGGCGACGCCTCGGCCGACCGGCCCGCCGGCCTGGATGCCCAATCCCTGGCCGGGCTGCGCGTGCTGCTGGTCGAGGACCATCCCGTCAACCAGGAGATCGCGCTGCGCCTGCTGAGCAGCCGCGGCGCCCAGGTCGACGTCGCAGCCAACGGACAGGAAGGCCTGGACCGCCTGCTGGCGCGCGGCCCAGCCGCCTACGACCTCGTGCTGATGGACCTGCAGATGCCCGTGCTCGATGGCCTGAGCGCGACGCGCAAACTGCGCGAGCTGCCCGAGTTCGACGCCCTGCCCGTGCTGGCCATGACGGCCCATGCGCTGGCCGAGGAGCGCGCCCAATGCACGGCCGCCGGCATGCAGGGCCATATCGCCAAGCCGCTGGACGTGGCCCGCCTGGTGCGCGAGCTGCAGCGCTACCGTCCTGCTGCCAAGCCCCCGGCGCCGCTGCCGCCGCGCCCGGCGCTGGACCTGCAGACCGGGCTGCGCCAATTCGATGGCCAAACGGCGCTTTACCGTCGCACGCTGCAGGGTTTTGCCGACCAGTACACCGCCGGGCTGGCCGGCTGGTCCGACTGGCTGGCTACTGGCAACTGGGCTGAACTGCGCCGCGCCGCCCACACGCTGCAGGGCCTGGCCGCGACGCTGGGCGCCCAGCCCCTGCACCAGACCGCCCTCGCGCTGGAACGCGGTGCCGCCGCGGCCGACGCCGACAGCGCCAGGCGGCATCTCGGCCGCGTCGAACCTGCCCTGGCGCTGCTGATGACCGAGATCCAGGCCGCCCTGGCACGCAGCTGGGATGACGTGACGGCCCCGCGCCCGAGCGGCCCGGGTGACGTGGCCGAGCTGCATCGGCTCCTGACTCAGAGCGACAGCCGCGCGCTGGACTGGTGGCAGGCCCATGGCGCCCACAGCGGCCTGGCACCCGATGTGCGCCAGCGCCTGGAGCAGGCCCTGGCCGCACTCGACTTTGACGCCGCGGCCGTCGCGCTGAAGGGCCAGGCTTGAGGGCCCCGGTCATCGTCGTCCTCGGCCCGGTCGGCACGCGCTGGCTCTTCAAGGTCATCGTCGCCTCCGCGCTGTTCGCCTGGGCGAGCGAGGCGGCCATGGGTGTCATCGAGCCCAGCGACCGCATCGCCTACCCGCTGATCGCGACCGCCTTCTCAGCCCTGGCCCTGCTCGTCTGGCGGCGGCCGCAGCGGCTGCGCCTGTGGCAGCGCATCGGCGCCACGCTGCTGGCCCTGTACTTCTCCTTGACCATGCTGGTGTTCACGCTGCGGCCCGACCCGGGACCGAGCCTCTACACCCTGGGCAGCTTTGCGCCTTGGGCCATGGGTGGCAGCCTGCTGCTGTTCACGACCTGGCGCGCCCGCGAGGCGCTGTGGATCTCCCTGAGCCTGCTCGTCGTCATGCTGGCGCCGCCCACACTGCTGCGCTTCTCCGGCACGCCACCGCAATGGCTGATGCAAGGCTGGCCGCTGATCGCCAACCTTGGGCTGTGCCAGACCATGTTCTGCGTCGCGCTGTGGGGCTTGTCGCGCCAGCTCGGGCGCCTGACCCAACTCGCGCCCGCTGCCAGGGGCCTGGGCACGGCCGAAGACCTCATCGAAGCCCGTCTCATCGAACTGGAGCGTTCGCGCGCCGCAGCCGAAGCGGCCTCGCGGGCCAAATCCGACTTCCTGGCCAATATCGGCCACGAGATCCGCACGCCCATGAACACCGTGCTCGGCCTGACACGGCTGATGCTGGCCGGGCGGCTGCCCGGTGAGCAACGCGGCCGGCTGCAGCAGGTGGCGAGCGCCGGCGAGTCCCTCGTCAAGCTCATCGATGGCCTGCTGGATTACGCCGACCTCGACACCGGCCGCATGCAGCTCGCCGCCGAGCCCCTGCACCTCGAGCAGCTGCTGGCCAGTGCTTTCGACGCCGTGCGGCCGGCGGCACAGGCCAAGCAGCTGGAACTGGTCTGCGACATCGCCTCGCCGGAGCTGCTGGGCGCGGCGGGCGCGCGCCGCGGCGACGTGGTGCGACTCACCCAGCTCGTCACCGAGCTGCTCGTCAACGCCGTCAAGTTCACGCCAACCGGACAGGTCAAGCTCAGCGCCGAGCTGGATGCGGCCGGCGGCTGGATCCTGCGCGTGCGTGACACCGGTCTGGGCATGGCGCCGGACCAACTGGCGCGCCTGTTCACGCCCTTCGCCCAGGCCGAGGCCGGCGCGACACGACGCTTTGGCGGCACGGGCCTGGGCCTGGCGATCTGCCGCGCGCTGGCCGCGCGCATGGGCGGAACCCTCTCGGCAAGCAGCGCTCCGGGCCGCGGCAGCGAGTTCGAGCTCAGCCTGCCGCCGGCGCCCTGCCCTGAGCTGGCGCCACCGCCCGCCCCGCCACCGCAGCGCGTGCTGCTGGTGCAGGCGGCCCACAGCGGTGGCCACGAGACGCTGATCGCGCTGCTGAAGGCGCTGGCACCGACCAGCCGCGTCGACCTGCTGGCCCAGGGCCGCCAGGCCTTGTCCCGCCTGGTCACCGTGCCGGCCAGCCAGCCCTATGACCTGTTGATCGTCGACTGGGTGCTGCCCGACATGGAGGGCAGCGAGCTGCTGGCCAGCCTGCGCGACAGCGGCCCGTCGCGCGCTCGCCGCACCGTGCTGCTGAGCGCCTTCGACACGCCGGTACTGCGCGAGCGCGCATTGCGCCTGGGCGCTGAGGCCCTGTGCAGCAAGCCCCTGCTGCCGCACATGCTGCGCCGCCTGCTGGACCTGGACCGCCCTCTGCCGGTCGACCTGCTCCTGCCCCCGCCCAAAGTCCTGAACCGGACAACGCCCGGCGCCGACCCGGCCACGCTGATCAATGAGCTCGACACCCTGCTGGGCGAGGCCGACAGCAATGCGCTGACGTTGTGGGAGCAGCATGAATCCGCCTTCATCGAGATGTTGCCGGCACCGCGGGCCAAAGCCCTGGCGGGTGCCATGCAACGCTTCGATTTCGACGAGGCCCAGGCCGCGTTGCGCGGTGAGACCAAGGACGCGAGCCCGCCATGACGATGATGCTGCCCGAGTTCACCGGTACGTCACAGGCCACGGTGCTGGTCGTCGACGACACGCCGGCCAACCTGACGCTGCTGGCTCAGGTGCTCAAGCCCGACTACCGCGTGCAGCTGGCCGTCAGCGGCGCGAAGGCGCTGGAAATATGCCGCCGCCAACCGCCCGACCTGATCGTGCTCGACGTGATGATGCCGGAGCTGGATGGCTACGAGGTCTGCCGCCGGCTCAAGGCCGATCCGGCCACGCGCCGCGTGCCCGTCATCTTCCTGACCGCGCTGACCCGGCCCGAGGACGAGAGCGCCGGCTTCCAGGTCGGCGGCGCCGACTTCATCCACAAGCCCTTCAACCCCGCCACCGTGCTGGCCCGCGTTCGCACCCATCTGCAGCTCAAGTTGGCCGAGGACCACCTGCTGCGCCACAACGCGCTGCTGAGCGGCGAGCTGGGCGCGCGCCGGCGTGAGGTCGAGCGGTTGCGCGACACCACCCTCTTCGTCATGGTCGGCCTGGCGGAGTTCCGCGACGCCGATACCGGCAACCACATCCAGCGCACCCAGGAATACGTGCGCACGCTGGCACAGTGGATCGCCGCCCAGCCCGACGGGCCGCTGGACCTCACGCCCGAAGCCATCGACGAGCTCGCCAAGGCCGCGCCGCTGCACGACATCGGCAAGGTTGCCATCCCTGACGCCATCCTTCTCAAGCCCGGCAAGCTGTCGCCGGACGAATGGCAGGTCATGAAGACCCATGCCGAACACGGCGCCGACCTGCTGCAGCGCGCCATCGACCGCCTTGGCGACGACGCCGGTCCGATGCTGACCTTCGGCAAGCAGATTGCCCGCCACCACCACGAGAAATGGGACGGCAGTGGCTATCCGGACGGCCTGGCCGGCGAGGCCATTCCGTTGTCGGCCCGGCTGATGGCCGTTGCCGACGTCTATGACGCCTTGATCAGCGTGCGGCCCTACAAGCAGGCCATGAGCCACGACGAGGCGCTGGCCTTCATCCGCAACGGCGCCGGCAGCCATTTCGACCCGCGCATCGTCGAGGCGCTCAATGCCTGCCTGGACGAGGTGCGCGGCATTGCTTCGCGCTGGGCTGACTGAGCCGCCCCGATAATCCGCGGCCTCATGCAGTCCGGCCCCATCCTCAACATCTCCTGCTATCTCTTCGTCTCGCTGGCCGACACGGCAGCGCTGCGCGATCGGCTCCATGCTCGCGCCGAAGCCCTGGGCCTCAAGGGCACGGTGCTGATCGCCGAGGAGGGCATCAATCTCTTCCTGGCCGGCCCGGCCGAAGCCGTGAACACCTGGGTGGCCGAGCTGCGCGCCGACCCACGCTTCGCGACGCTGACACCCAAGGAGAGCTGGAGCGAGGTGCAACCCTTCCAGCGCCTGAAGGTCAAGGCCAAGCCTGAGATCATCCGCATGAACCACCCGACCATCCGCCCCGACCAGGCGCCGCGCGCACCGGCCCTGGCGCCGGCCGTGCTGGCCCGCTGGCTGGACCAGGGCCATGACGACGCCGGCCGCGAGATCGTCATGCTGGACACGCGCAATGGCTTCGAGGTCGACCAGGGTGCCTTCGACGGCGCCATCGACTGGCGGCTCGACAAGTTCAGCGACTTCCCCGAGGCCCTGGCCTCGCACAAGCAGGAACTGGTCGGCAAAACCGTGGTGAGCTATTGCACCGGCGGCATCCGCTGCGAGAAGGCGGCCATGGTGCTGGAGGAGCAAGGCCTGACGGCCTGGCAGCTCGATGGCGGCATCCTGAAGTATTTCGAGGACACCGGCGGCAAGCATTACCACGGCAACTGCTTCGTCTTTGATGATCGTCGCGGCGTCAACGCCGATCTGAGCCCAACGTGATGAAAGGGCGATTTGGCGACTTCGCGCTGAAGGCCATCGGCATCCTGCTGATGCTGGCGGCGCTCGGCTTTGCCGTCAGCAAGGCGCCGGACCGCTCACTGGAAAGCCTGGTGCCACGCTGGGCGCCGCCGCCGTCGGACTTCGTCGACCTCGATGGCCTGCTCGTGCACTACCGCGACCAGGGGCCGAGCAGTGACCCGCTGCCCATCGTCCTCATCCATGGCACCGGCGCCAGCCTGCACACCTGGGAAGGCTGGGCGGCCGAGTTGAAGTCCACCCGGCGCGTCATCAGCTTCGACCTGCCCGGCTTCGGCCTGACCGGGCCGAACGCCGACAACGACTACAGCGATGCCCGCTACGTCGCCTTCGTGCGCCAGTTGCTGGCGCGCCTGGGCGTGGGTCGGGTCATTCTGGGTGGCAACTCCCTGGGCGGCGAAATCGCCTGGCAGGTGGCCCTGGCCGACCCCGCCAGCGTCGCCGGCCTCGTCCTGGTCGACGCCGCTGGCTTCGATTTCGAGCCGGAATCCATGCCGCTGGGCTTTCGCATCGCCCGCATCCCGGTGCTGCGCGAGCCCATGCGCTGGCTGCTGCCACGCCGCGCCATCGAGGAAAGCGTGCTCGACGTCTACGGCGACAAGAGCCGCGTCACCGCCGCCCTGGTGGACCGTTACTACGAACTGACGTTGCGCGAAGGCAACCGTGTCGCCTTGATGCGGCGCATGGATCAGCTCGCTCCTGGCCCCTTCCAACGCCTGCCCGAGATCAAGATCCCTACCCTCATCCTCTGGGGCGAGCGCGACCGGCTGATCCCGCTGCGCTGGGGCCGCGAGTTCGCAAAAGCCATCCCGAACAACAAATTGGTGGTTTTCCCGAAGCTGGGCCATGTGCCTCAGGAGGAAGACCCGGCTGCTACCCTTGCGGCCTTGCGCGACTGGTTGCCGGCGGTCCCCTCGTCCAAGGACTACCTTGGCCGGTCCCCCGAGGGGACGGCGATGCTGTGGCCGGCGACCGGCAATCACATCGCCCCAGGCGGGCCGGCTAGGGAGCGGCCCGTCGCTCGGCCCGCAAGTCGCTGAATAAACGGAAGGTCTGACATGAAGAAGATTGCCCTGTTCACCTTGGCCTTGGCCGCATCGCTGGCCCAGGCCCAGGCCCCCGAATGGAAGAAGCTGCGCATCGGCGTCGAAGGCGCTTACCCGCCCTTCTCCGAGATCGGCCCGGACGGTAAGCTGAAGGGCTTCGAGATCGAGCTCGTGCAGGCCTATTGCGCCGAAATGAAGGCCCAGTGCACCCTGGTGCAGCAGGACTTCGACGGCCTCATCCCCGCCCTGCAATCGCGCAAGGTGGACGCCATCTTCGCCAGCGTCTCCATCACCGAGGAACGCCAGAAGGTTGTCGCCTTCTCCAAGCCTTACTACAACACCCCGGCCCGCCTCATCGCCAAGGCGGGCGTGAAGCTCGACCCCACGGCCGCCGGACTGAAGGGCAAGAAGATCGGCGTGCAGCGCGGCACGACGCATGAGACCTACGCCGCCGCGACCTTCAAGCAGAGCGAGATCGTGCGCTACGGCAGCCAGGACCAGGTCTTCCTGGATCTCAAGTCCGGCCGCATCGACGCCACGCTGATGGATTCGCCCGCCGGCGACTTCGGATTCCTGAAGAAGCCAGAGGGCAAGGGCTTTGCCTTCTCGGGCCCCGCCATCATCGACGACAAGGTCTTCGGCGTCGGCACCGGTGTGGGCATGCGCAAGGCCGACGAGGCCACGCTGGGCAAGAAGTTCAACGCCGCCATCGATGCCGTGCAGGCCAACGGCACCTTCAAGAAGCTCGCCGACAAATACTTCGACTACGACATCGCGCCGCGCACCAAGCAGTGATGCGTCGCCGCTCCGCCCTGGCCTTGCCCGTTGCCCTGGCCCTCGCCGGTACGGCCGGGGCCCAGGCGCCGCAGCGCCTGCGCATCGGTTTCGCCGTGGGCTACGCCCCTTTCAGCGAGATCGGCACCGACGGCCAGCTCAAGGGCTTCGAGATCGACGTGGCCCAGGCCCTGTGCGCGCGTCTGGGCCAGCAGTGCGCGCCCGTCATCCTGGAGTTCGACGGCCTGATCCCGGCGCTGCAATCGCGCAAGATCGACGCCATCATGGCCTCGATGTCGATCACGCCGGAGCGCCAGCAGGTCGTTGCCTTCTCGTCGCCCTACTACTACTCGCCGGCCCGCCTGGTCATGCGCGGCGACCCACGCGCCGACGTCAGCCCAGCCGGCCTGAAGGGCAAGCGCATCGGCGTGGAGCGCGGCACCATCCATGAACGCTTCCTGGCCGAACAATTCAAGGGCATCCAGCTGATGCGCTACGCCACCCAGGACCAGGCTTTCCTGGATCTGAAGTCTGGCCGCCTGGACGCCACGCTGGTGGACGCCGTCATCGCGCAGTTCGGCTTCCTCAACCATGCCGACGGCCGCGGCTTCGGCTTTGTCGGGCCCGACTTCGCCAAGGACCAGCGCTACTACGGCAAGGGCATCGGCGTGGGCCTGCGCAAGGCCGATGCGGCGACGCTGGGCCAGCGCATCGACGAGGCACTGGCCGCGTTGCGTGGCAACGGCACTTTGAAGACTCTCAACGACCGCTATTTCAGCTTCGACCTCATCACCCCTCCCCGCTGAGCGCGGCCTTCTTTCTCATGTTGCACGGATTCCTCCCCAGCCTGCTCGAAGGCTCCGCCGTCACGCTGGCGGTGGCCCTGTCCTCGCTGGCCATTGCCTCCCTGCTGGGCCTGGTTGGCGCGCTGGCCAAGCTGTCGCGCTCACGCGTCGCGCGAGGCGTGGCAGCCACCTACACCACGCTGATCCGCGGCGTGCCCGACCTGGTGCTGATGCTGCTCGTCTTCTACGGTGGCCAGCTCGCCGTCAATACCATCGCGCCCAAGCTTGGCCATGATGACTTCATCGATATCGACCCCTTCATCGCCGGCGTGCTGACCATCGGCTTCATCTTTGGCGCCTACCTGACCGAGGCCTTCCGCGGCGCCTTCCTGGCCGTACCGCCGGGCCAGCGCGAGGCGGGCCTGGCCTATGGCATGAGCCCCCGCCTGGTGCTTTGGCGCATCACACTGCCGCAGATGCTGCGACATGCCCTGCCCGGCATCTCCAACAACTGGCTGGTGCTGATCAAGAGCACGGCCATCGTGTCGATCATCGGCCTGTCCGACCTGATGACGCGCGGCAAGCAGGCCGCCGGCACGACGCGCGAGCCCTTCACCTTCTTCCTGGCCGTGGCCCTCATCTATCTCGTGTTCACCAGCGTGTCGGAACTCGTCTTCGCCTGGGCACAGCGGCGCCTGGCCATCGGCACCAAGGCGGGCCGGTTATGAGCGCCGCACGGCCGCCCGAAGGGGCTCGCTACCGCTTGGCGGGACAGCGCGAAGCGCGAAGGGTGCACAAATGAACTTCGATGCCGTCGGCGAAAACTTCCCGCTCTACCTCACCGGGCTCGTCACCTCGCTGCAGCTGCTGGTGCTGTCATTGGCAGGCGGCCTGGTGCTGGCCGTGCCGCTGGCCATCGTGCGGACCGTGTTCCTGGGCTGGCCATCGCGGCTTGTCTGGCTCTACACCTATGTCTTCCGCGGCACGCCGATGCTGGTGCAGCTCTTCCTCATCTACTACGGCGCGGCCCAGTTCGAGATCGTGCGCGACAGCTGGGCCTGGCCCTGGCTGTCGTCGGCCACCTTCTGCGCCTGGCTGACCTTCACGCTGAACACGGCCGCCTACACGACCGAGATCATTGCGGGCAGCATCCGCGCTTTGCCGGCCGGCGAGATCGAGGCCGCCAAGGCGCTGGGCATGGGCCGCGGGCTGATGCTGCGCCGCATCGTTCTGCCTGCCGCGCTTCGCCGTGCCCTGCCGGCCTATGGCAACGAGGCCATCTTCATGCTGCATGGCACCTCGCTGGCCAGCACGGTGACACTGCTGGACGTGACCGGCGCGGCCCAACAGGTCTATGCCAAGTACTACCTTCCCTTCGAGGCCTTCATCACGGCCGGCGCCTTCTATTTCGTGCTGACGCTGTGCCTGGTCGGTCTGTTCCGCTGGGCCGAGAACCGCTGGCTCAAGCCGATGATGTCCCGCTAGCCATGAATATCCAACGCCATCCCTTGCTCTCCCCTGCCCCGGGCACGCAGCGCGAGCTGGTCTCGCTGCATTACGGCCAGCCCGGCGGACAAAAGGCCTATATCCAGGCCTCGCTGCATGCCGACGAGTTGCCCGGCATGCTGGTCGCCCACCACCTGCGCCGCCTGCTGGATGAGCTGGACGCCGCCGGCCAGGTCAGCGGCGAGATCGTCCTGGTTCCCATGGCCAACCCCATCGGGCTGAGCCAGTTCGTCATGCACGGCCATCAGGGTCGCTTCGAGCTGACGACGGGTGAGAACTTCAACCGCCACTACCCCGATCAGATCGACAACGTCGCCAAGGCCGTCGAGTTCGACCTCGGCCCGGACGCGGCTGCCAACGTCGCCACACTGCGCCGCGCGTTGAAGTCCGCCGTGCTGTCGTCGCCCGTCGAGACCGAGCTGCAGTCACAACGCCGCACGCTGCTCGGGCTGTCCTGTGACGCCGACGTCGTGCTGGACCTGCACTGCGACGCCCAGGCGCTGATGCACCTCTACACCGAGGTTCCCTGCTGGCCCGACTGCGAGCCGCTGGCGCGCTTCCTGCGCTCGCGAGTGACGCTGCTGGCTCAGGACTCCGGTGACAACCCCTTCGACGAAGCCTGTTCCCAGGTCTGGTGGAAGTGGGCCAGGCATTTCGCCGGCCGTTTCCCCATCCCGCAGGCCTGCCTGTCCGTCACCGTGGAGCTGCGCGGTGCCGTCGACGTGACGCACGAGTTGGCCGCTGCGGACGCGCAGAACATCGTCGACTTCCTGCGCTGGCGTGGCCTGATCAAAGGCGACAGGCCGGCCCTGCCCGAGGCCGTCGGCGACGCCCGCCCACTGGCCGGCAGCATGCCGATCAAGGCGCCCGTGGCCGGCGTGCTGACCTTCCTGAAGGAGGTGGGTGCCGAGGTACGGGCCGGCGATGTGCTGGCCCAGGTCATCGACCCCGTCACCGCCGAGATCACGGATCTGAAGAGCCCCGTGGACGGCCTGTTCTTCGCGCGCGACTTCGTGCGCTTCGCGAGCGCCGGCATGCGCATCGCCAAAGTGGCGGGGCGCGAGGCGCTGCGCACCGGCAAGCTGCTCGGTGCATGACAAGAACAACATGAGCGATATCCAACTCCAGGCCACCAATATCCACAAGCGCTTCGGCGATCGCGAGGTGCTCAAGGGCATCTCCTTCGCGGCGCGGCGCGGCGACGTCGTCACGTTGATCGGCTCCTCGGGCTCGGGCAAGAGCACCTTCCTGCGCTGCCTCAACCTGCTGGAGCAGCCCAACGAAGGCGAATTGAGCCTGTGCGGCGAGGCGCTGAAGCTGACCCGTGACCGCGACGGCACGCTCAAGGCCGCCTCGCCTCAGCAGCTGCAGCTGTGGCGCGCCAAACTGGCCATGGTGTTCCAGAACTTCAACCTCTGGGCTCACATGACAGTGCTGGAGAACGTCATCGAGGCACCCATCCACGTGCTGGGCAAGCCCAAGGCCGAGGCCATCGAGCGCGCGCAGGCGCTGCTGGCGCGCGTCGGCGTCTCGCATCGCGCGAACGTCTACCCGGCCCAGCTGTCGGGCGGCGAGCAGCAGCGCGTGGCCATTGCCCGGGCGCTGGCGGTCGACCCCGAGGTCATGCTGTTCGACGAGCCCACGTCGGCGCTGGACCCGGAACTGGTCGGCGAGGTCCTCAAGGTCATGCGCGACCTGGCGGCGGAAGGCCGCACGATGATCGTCGTGACCCATGAAATGGGCTTTGCGCGCGAGGTCTCCAACCACTGCCTGTTCCTGCACCAGGGCAAGGTCGAAGAGGAAGGCAACCCCAAGGAAATGTTGCTGCGCCCGCAGTGCGAGCGATTGCAGCAGTTCCTCAGCGGCGGGTTGAAGTAGGCAGCGGCATGCACCGCGCGCTGGCCCGACTGCTGTGGCGCGCGCTGGCGGCGCTGAGCCTCGTGCTGGCCATGATCGGCGTCGTGCTGCCGGTGCTGCCGACGGTGCCCTTCCTGCTGCTGGCCGCCTGGGCGGCCGGCAAGGGCTGGCCGGCGCTGGAGACCTGGCTGCTCAACCACGCGCACTTCGGCCCCGGCATCCGCCGTTGGCGCGAGCGCGGCGCCGTGCCGCGTCGCGCCAAGTGGCTGGCGGTCGTGATGATGGCCTGCAGTGCCGTCATGCTGGGGCTGACACCGGCGCCGCTGGCCGTGAAGATCGCCGTGCCCGCCATGATGGCCGCCGTGGCGATCTGGCTGTGGCGCCGCCCGGAAGCCTAGGCCACCGGCCGCCAGTCGTGGGCCACCAGTGAATCGATGACGGCCTGCTGCGCCGTGCTCAGCGGCCGCTCCGACTGCACCAGCAGCTTGACCTCTCGGACGATCGGGCAGTCGGCCGTGCGCACATGCATCAGCCCGGCCGCGTCGGCGATGGACCGGGGCATAAAGGCGACACCGAAGTTGGAGCGCACGAAGGCCTGGATCCAGTCCTCGCGGTGGGACTGCTGTACCACCTCCAGGCGCACGCCGCGCTCGTCCAGCAGGCGCTCGATGTAGCTTGAGAACTCGCAATAGATGCGCTCGCAGTAGCGCTCCCGGTCCAGTTCGGCCATGGCGATGGCGTCGCGGCCGCTGAAGCGGTGATCCTCGCCGATGGCGACGACATAGTCCTCGCGAAACAGCAGCCGCGCGTCAAAGCGCCGCGGCGTTTCGTAGGGCGAGCACATGATGCCGATGTCGACGTCGCCACGGTCCAGCTCGTCGGTCAGCGCCTCCAGGTTGCCCTCGCGGAAATGCAGTTCGATGGCATGCCGATCCTGGCTGTCGACAAAGCCTGGCAGCACCTGATGGAAGTCGATGGTGCACATGACGCCCACGCGCACCACCTCGCGCTTCTCGCGCTTGAAGCGCCGCGCCTGTTCGCGGGTGGCCTGGGCGGTGTCGAAGATCTGGCGGAAGTTGGGCAGCATGGCCTGGCCCAGCTCGCTGAGCTGCACGGAGTTCTTGGTGCGGTCAAACAGCCGCCCGCCGATGGTCTCTTCCAGGCGCTGGATGGCCTTGGTCAGCGCGGGCTGGGACACGAAGGAACGCTCCGACGCGCGCGTGAAGTTCAGCGTTTCGGCCACGGCCAGGAAGTAGCGGATCTGGTAGAGCTCCATGCGCGGCGGTCGCACGGGCCGGTGGTTTCCTTACACAAACCGCGATAACCGACACGCATCGGGTCATGAATTGATGAGATTTCACGGCTGACGCGGCGATCCAGACACTGCGGCCCTCGCTTCCTCCAGCCGCCATGTCCACCACAGCACCTAACCCGCCAGTCCGCACGCTCGCCATCATCGGCGGCGGCTTTGCCGGCACCACGCTGGCCAAGTCCCTGCATGGCCGCCTGCCCGCGGGCTGGCAGCTGCTGCTGATCAGCGAGGAGAGCTACACCACCTTCAACCCCATGCTGCCCGAGGTGGTCGGCGCGGGTGTCTTTCCGGAGCATGTGGTGGCACCCATCCGCGAGATGCTGCCCGGCGTGCGCTTTGTGATGGGCGCCGTCAGCCGCATCGACAAGGCCGCGCAGCGCCTGACCTGCGACACCCTGCACGGCCCATTGACATTCGGCTACGACCACCTCGTGCTGGCCCTGGGCCAGCGCGCCCGGCTGGACCTGCTGCCCGGCATGGCCGAGCACGCGCTGCCGCTGAAGCTGGTGGGCGACGCGATGCACATCCGCAACCGCGTGCTGCAGGCGCTGGCTCGCGTGGAACTCTGCGATGACGCGACGCAGCGGCGGGCCCTCGCCCACTTCGTCGTCATCGGCGGCGGCTTCTCCGGCGTCGAGGTGGCCGGCGCGCTGGCCGACTTCGTCAAGAGCGCCAGCCGCCACTACCCACGCACCCGCGCCGCCGGCTTCGGCATCACGCTGCTGCACGACGGCGACCGCCTGCTGCCCGAACTGCCGCCGGCCCTGGGCGACGCCGCCGCACGCTCGCTGTCGCGCCGCGGCGTGCACGTGCGCTGCGGCACGCGGGCGGCGCGCATCAGCGCCGATGCCGTCGAACTGTCGGGCGGCCAGAAGCTGCCCAGCGCGACCGTCGTCTGCACCGTCGGAACCCGCCCCAATCCGCTGGTGGAGGCGCTGGCTTTGCCGCTGCAACGTGGCCGCGTCGCCACCGGCGCGGACGGCCGCGTGTCAGGCGAGCCCGGCCTATGGGCGCTGGGCGACTGTGCCGCCCAACCCAACGCCCGGGATGGCCAGACCTGTCCACCGACGGCGCAGTTTGCCGTCGCCCAGGCCAAGGCCCTCGCCGACAACCTGCTGCGCTGCCTCAGCGGCCAGCCGACCCGGCCCTTCGCTCATGCAGCCCGCGGAATGATGGCCACGACCGGTCACCTCAAGGGCGTGGCGCTGCTGTTCGGCCTGCGGCTTTCCGGCCTGCCCGCCTGGCTGCTGTGGCGCGGCTACTACCTGCTGCGCATGCCCACGCTGGGCCGCAAGACGCGCATCTGGGTCGAGTGGACCTGGGGCCTGTTCTTCCCGCTCGACATCACGCACCTGCGCTTCACCCGCACGACCGAGGTTGACCGCGGCACCCCACCCCCTTCAGTTTCCAAGTAAGGAGAACCCTCATGTTCATCGGCAAGACCGCCCTCGTCACCGGCTCCACGTCGGGCATCGGCCTCGGGATCGCCCGCTCGCTGGCCGCCCAGGGCGCCAACGTCGTGCTCAACGGCTTCGGCGACCCGCACGACATCGAGAAACTGCGCCTGACCCTGATCGAGCAGCACGATGTGCAGGTGCGCTACGACCCGGCCGACATGAGCCAGCCCGACCAGATCGACCGCATGATGGGCAAGGCGATTGCCGAGTTCGGCGCCATCGACTTGCTCGTCAACAACGCCGGCATCCAGCATGTGGCGCCGGTCGAAGAGTTTCCGATCGACAAGTGGTACGCCATCCTGGCGATCAACCTCAGTGCGGGCTTTCACACCACCCGCCTGGTCGTGCCGGCCATGAAGAAGAAGGGCTGGGGCCGCATCGTCAACGTGGCTTCGGCGCATGCGCTGGTGGCCAGCAAATACAAGTCGGCCTACGTGGCGGCCAAGCACGGCGTGGCTGGCTTCACCAAGACCGTGGCGCTGGAGTTGGCCGAGGCCGGCATCACGGTCAACGCGGTCTGCCCGGGCTATGTGCTGACACCGCTGGTCGAGCAGCAGATCCCCGACACCGCCCGCGCCCGCGGCATCAGCGAGCAGGCCGTCATCCGCGACGTGCTGCTGGCCGCCCAGCCCACCAAGCAATTCGTCACCGTCGAACAGGTCGCGGCGCTGACGTCCTTCCTCTGTTCCGACGACGCCGCCTCCATCACCGGCGCCGTGCTGCCCATCGAGGGCGGCTGGACGGCGCAGTGATTCTTTCCTCCCCTTCCCCCCAACGCTCCAGGAGCATCCCATGAAGACCATCCGCACCCGCACTTCCCGCTTCAGCCACCTCGTGGCCGCCGTTGCCGCCCTCGTCGCCAGCCTGGCAGGCGGCAGCGCGCACGCAGGCGATTGCCCCGCCGACAAGGTCATGGCCAACGCGCTGGCCGACGCCGCCACGGCCCCCATCGGCGTGACCGACACCGAGCTGGCGTCCATCGACCTGGCCAAGGAGAACGTGCACCTGGCCCAGCGCCGCCTGCGCATGCGCCACATGACCATTGCGCCCGGCGGCGTCGTGCCCTTCCACAGCCACGAGGACCGGCCCGCGCTGATCATGGTCAACAGCGGCGAGATCTACGAGAACTCCAGCAAATGCGCCGTGCCCATCCTGCACAAGGCCGGCGACATCTCGCGCGAGTTCCTCGGCACCAAGCACTGGTGGAAGAACAGCACCAACGCGCCCGTCGAGCTGACCATCGCCGACATCGTCAACGACGGCAAGCCCGCCACGATGAAGGAACACATGTAAGCCCGCGCCCCAGCCCGCCGACCCACGCCCACCTACCCAGCCGAGACCCACCATGGCCACCAAGAATGCTTCTCCCACATCGCGTCCGCAGGTCGTCCTGGTGCTCCAGGGCGGCGGTGCGCTGGGCGCCTACCAGGTCGGCGTCTACCAGGCGCTGCACGAAGCCGGCATCGAGCCGGACTGGGTCATCGGCACGTCCATCGGCGCCATCAACGCCGCGCTGATCGCCGGCAACCCACCGGAGCGGCGCATGGAGAGGCTCAACGACTTCTGGCGCCACGTCGAGCAGCAGAACCGCCTGGCCGGGCCGCTGGACTGGCTGGGTATGGGCAACCTGATGGCCAACATGACGACGGTGATGCGTGGCATCCCGGCCTTCTTCGAGCCCAACCTGGCGGCCCTGCGCGGCAGCCAGGCGCAGCTGGGCGTGGACAAGGCGTCCTACTACAGCACCGAGCCGCTGCGCGAGACACTGCGCGGCCTGGTCGACTTCGAGCAACTGCAACGCGGCGGCATGCGCCTCACTGTCGGCGCGGTGAATGTGCGCAGCGGCCAGATGCGCTACTTCGACTCGCGCGAAGAACCCGTCGGCCTGGAGCACGTCATGGCCTCAGGCGCATTGCCGCCGGCCTTCCCGGCCGTCGTCATCGACGGCGAGGCCTACTGGGATGGCGGCCTCTACTCCAACACGCCCATCGAGGCCGTGCTGGACGACAACCCGCGCCGCGACGCGCTGATCTTTGCCGTCAACGTCTGGCACCAGACGGCGCCACAGCCTGAGTCGATCTGGCAGGTGATGGGCCGCCAGAAGGACATCCAGTACGCCAGCCGGGCCGACAGCCACATCACCCGCCAGAAGCAGATCCACCGGCTGCGCCACATCATTCGCGAGCTCGGCGGCCTGCTGTCGCCCGCGCAGCAGCGCGCCGCCAAGGAGCTCACCGCCTGGGGCTGCGGCACCACCATGCACGTGGCTCACCTGCTGGCGCCGCGCATCGAGGGCGAAGACCACACCAAGGACATCGACTTCACGCCCGCCGGCGTCAAGGCGCGCCGCTCCGCAGGCCTGGTGGACGCCCGCCGCATGATCGAACGAGCGCCCTGGCAGGCGCCAGTGGACCCGATCGAGGGCGTCATCGAGCACGTGTTGGAAGAGGCGGCATGAACCCTTTGGCGTTCATCGGCGCCGCGGCCTGCGCGCTGCTGATGGGCGCGGCCATCCAGCGCGGCGCCACCTGTACCGTCGCCGCCGTGGGCGAACTCGTTGACCAGCGCAAGGCCAGCCGCCTGCGCAGCCTGCTGGAAGCCTCGCTGTGGGTGGCCGGCGGACTGCTGTTGTTGCGCCTGCTGCCTCTTCCCCACCCAATCCTGCCCGCGCCCTTTGCACTGACCGTTTGGACGCTGCTGGGCGCCGCTCTGCTGGGCCTGGGCGCCTTCGTCAACCAGGCCTGCGTCTTCGGCGCCATCGCGCGGCTGGGCAATGGCGAGTGGGCCTATCTGGCAACGCCGCTGGGCTTCTATGTCGGCTGCGCCAGCGTGGATGGCCTGTTCGCCGCGGCCCGGCCACAACCGCTGCCGGCTGGCTCCGCGCTGTGGGTGGCACCCGCCGCGCTGGGGCTGGTGTTTGCCGCCTTTGCGTTGTGGCGCGCCTTCATGCGCAGGCGCCAGCCGTGGTGGACGCCGCACACGGCCACCGTCTCCATCGGCCTGAGCTTTTTGGCACTGCTGCTGCTCGAAGGCGCCTGGGCCTACACCGACGCGCTGGCCGAGCTGGCCCATGGCATGACCATGCGCAGCGCCGCGCGCCTGACCCTGTTCGCCTGCCTGCTGGCCGGCGCCATCTTCGGCGGCTGGCACGCCGGGCTGTTGAAAACCCGCCCACCGAGCGCGGCCGGCCTGGCGCGTTGCCTGATCGGCGGCCTGCTGATGGGCTGGGGCAGCCTGCTGATCCCCGGTGGCAATGACGGCCTCATCCTGCTCGGCCTGCCTCTGCTGTGGCCCTACGCCTGGATGGCCTTCGCGACGATGTGCGCCGTCATCGCGCTGGCCCACCAATGGGCCGGCCGCTAAGTCACGCCAACACGCGCGCAGGGCTTCACCGCAACTCGGCCCAGGTCTTCAGCACCTGCGTCTCGTTGATGCCGTCGCCCTGGGTATCCAGTTCCAGGCGGGCCTGGGTCGAGCTGACCGGGGTGATGCGAAGCGTCGAGTTGTCGCTGCCCTTGATCACCCACTGGCCGCTGCTCGGATAGGCGTCGTTGCCCGTGGCCACGAGGGGCAGGCGCGTCGTGATCAGCACCTGCTTGTCGCCAAAGCGGCTGCTGGCCAGGCCGCCGGCGTAACTGAAGCTGCTTTTCTGGCCGCCGCCCAGCGGTTCGACGCGCAGGGTCAGCTGGGCGTCGATCAGCGTGGTCGAGAACGCCTGGCCGCTCAAGCGACCACTGAGGACGAGACGAGGCGTGGACAGGCTCAGTTCGCTGACGCCGGCAGGCGTCTGGCTCAACGTGAGATTGAGCGTGCCGTCGCCCTGCACGGTGTCCGTGCCGCGGGTGGCGCTGAAGGCGGTCAGCGTCATCGCCAGCGTCGCGCTGTAGCTGTTGCTGTCGAAGACGCCGGTCAATACCTGCAGCCCCAAGCCGATGCGCCCCTGCATGACGGAGCCATCTTCCTTGCAGGCCTGGGCGTCGAGGGTGATGGCATCGCCGACGTCGACGTTGCCGTTGTTGTTGGCATCGCTGATGTTCAACACAACATTGCCGCCCTGGCTGCAGCTGATGGTCTGGCGCAGCTCGATGCCCATCGGCAGCGCAGGCTGAACGCGCGCCTCAAGCACCGTGCGGCGCGCGACGACGATCGCGCGGCGCAACAGGCCTGCCTCGCCGCCGACCTGGGTACCGGTCAGCGTGCCTCCGGTGTTGCCGAGGTAGAAGGCGCTGGACACCGTCGCCTGGCCGATGGCCTCGTAGTTGCTCGCGCTGACTGCCAGCAGCGACGAGTCGGGCGGCGCCGGCAGGTTGGGCACGCCGGCGGTGCCGCCGCCGCCACCGCAGGCGGCGAGGCCGAGCATGCCGGCCAGCACGGGAGCAGACAGGAGGATGCGATGTGTCGACATTTGTTGGAACTCCCTGGATAACGTCGCGACCGCCCGCAATGCGGTCGCGCCAGGGTTTTACATCAGGCGGGCAGCAGACCCCTATCCTTCAACATGGGCTCCACGACCGGGTCACGGCCGCGGAAGGCCCGGAAAGCCTCGCCCGGCTCGCGGCTGTTGCCAGTCGAATAGATGCACTCGCGCAGCCGCGCAGCGACCGCCGCATCGAACACATTGCCGGTCTCGACGAAGGCGTCGAAGGCGTCGCAGTCCAGCACCTCCGCCCACAGGTAGACGTAGTAGCCCGCCGCATAGCCAGCGCTGCTGAACAAGTGCTGGAAGTGCGTCAATCGGTGATTGAGGCCGACCTCGCTGGGCAGCTGCCACTTTTCGAGCGTTTCGCGCTCGAATGCAACCACGTCATCAGGTGCTGCCGGCAGCGCGTGCGCGGCCATGTCGACGAGGGCGCTGGCCGTGTAGCGCAGCGTCTCGTAGCCCTGGCCGAACTGGCGCGCGGCCTGCAGCTTGGCCAGCAGCGCATCGGGCAGCGGCTCGTCGGTCTGCCAGTGACGGGCGAAGGTCTTCAGCACCTGGGGCTCGGCCATCCAGTGCTCGTAGAGCTGGGAGGGCAGCTCGACAAAGTCGCGCAGCACCTGGGTGCCCGCCAGGCGCTCATGCTCGACGCTGGACAGCAGGCCGTGCAGGCCGTGGCCAAATTCGTGGAAGAGCGTGCGCACATCGTCGAAGCTCAGCAGCGTGGGCTCGCCAGCGGCGCCACGGGCGAAGTTGTTGTTGTTCAGGATGACCGGCGTCGCGCCCAGCGCGCGGCTCTGGTTGCGCATCGCGTTCATCCAGGCGCCGCTGCGCTTGGTCGGGCGGGCGAAGTTGTCCTGCAGGAAAAGGCCGCGCAGACTGCCGTCGGCGTTGAAGACCTCATAGGCGCGCACGTCGGCGTGGTAGCCGGCGAGGTCGGGCCGGGCCTTGAATTGCAGGCCGAACAGGCGGCTGGCGCAGTCGAACATCGCCGCCACCATGCGCTCCAGCGAGAAGTAGGGCTTGACCTCGGCCTCGTCCAGCTCGAAGCGGGCGCGCCTGGCCTGCTCGGCGTAGAAGCGCCAGTCCCAGGGCTCAAGTTCATGTGTGGCACCGGCCGCCGCCATGGCACCGAGTACCGCCTCGCGCTCGCGGGCCTGAGCGGCCAGCGCCGGGTGCCAGACGCGCTCCAGCAGGCCCATGACGGCGCCCTGGCTGCGTGCCATGGTGTCTTCCAGCGCATAGTCGGCGTAGCAGGCATGGCCGTGCAGCTTCGCCTGCTCGGCGCGCAGCTCAAGGATCTCACGGCAGATTTCTCGGTTGTCCGTGTCACCGGTGTCATCGCCGCGGCCGACCCAGGCACGCCAGGCCTGCTCACGCAGGTCGCGCCGTGCGCTGAAGGACAAAAAGGGCACGATCAACGAGCGCGACAGCGTGATGACGTGGACACCCTCTTGAAGGCCACGGTCGACGGCAGCCTGGCGGGCGGCGGCACGCACGAAGCCGGGCAGGCCGGCGAGCTCCTCCTCGGTCGTCAACCGCAGTTGGTAGCCGCTCTCCGCGGCCAGCACGTTCTGCGCAAAGCGCGTGTTCAGCTCAGCCAGGCGGGCCATGACAGCGGCATACCGGGTGCGCGCCTCGGGCGCCAGGCGGGCTCCGGCACGCAGGAAGTCCAGGTGCACGCGCTCCAGCAGCCGGCGCTGCTCGGGCGTCAGCCCCAGGCGCTTGCGCTGTTCGAACAAGGCGTCGACCCGGGCAAACAAGCCCTGGTGCATGTAGATGGCGCTGCCGTGTTCGGCCAGCGGCGCGGCCAGGGCGCGCTGCACGGCCTGCAGCTCGGGCGAGGTGGCCGAGGCAGCCAGGGTGTAGAAGAGGTGTTCGAGCCGGGTGAGCTGGCGGCCGCCGGCGTCGAAGGCGGCCACGGTGTTGGCAAAGTCCGGCGCCGCGGCCTGCGCCGCGATGGCGTCGATCTCGGCGCGGTGGGCAGCCAGCGCGGCGTCGAAGGCAGGTTGGAAATGCGCCGGGGTGATGTCGGCGAAGGGCGGCAGGCCGTGTGGGCCGGCCCAGTCGTGCAGCAGCGGGTTGCTCATGCAAAGTCCTTCAGAAAACAAAAAGGGCCGCTTCCTGCCGGAGGCGGCCCGCTTGCAAGGGTCAGTGAACGGCGCGGATCACTTGCCCGCGGCCGCCTTTTCCTTGCGGATGGCCTTCTCGTCGTTCTCGTCGTAGGCCTTGTTCTGGCACTCGGCCTTCCACTTGTCGTTGCCGTCGAAGTGCTTCTCGGTGCGCTCTTCGAGCGCCTTGAACTGGGCATCCAACGCGTCCACCTTGTCAGAGAAGCCCTTGCGCTTGATGCCTTGCTCGGCATCCGCGGCCTTGACGGCCTCGACCGCCGTGCCGAAAGCTGTGGTGCGCGCCGTATAGGCGTCGTTGCGAGCCTTCAGTTCGGCCTTCTCGAGCTTGGGGGCCTCGGCCGTCAGCGCCTCGTGCGCCTTCAGGATGGCTTCCTTCTCGGCCTTCACGTCGGCGATCTGCTTGCCCAGCACGGCCTCGGCGGCCTCAAGGGTGGCCTTCTCCGACTTGAGTTTGTCGGCATTGGCCTTGTAGGAAGCCTGCTCGGCCTTGATGGCCTCGGCTTCCTTGCTGTTGTTGTCCTGCTGGGTGATGCAGGCGCGCAATTCGTCGCGCGACATCAGTTTGGCCTTGGGCTTCTCGACAACCGGGTTGCTGACCTTGTTGTTCTTCGGGTCGACCTTGGCCTTGGAATTGGTGGTGACTTGTGCCTGGGCGGAGACAGCGAGACCCAAGGCCAACGTAAGAAGAATGCGTTTCATGAAGAGGGCGCAACCGGGTTGCGAAGGTTCAAAGCGGGAGGCGGAATGATGCCACGAGGCTTCGCCGCGATAATCCTCGGCTGCTCTTCGTTACAGGGGCCCCGGCCCCTTCCCCATGGCGCTCAAAGCCACCATCCACAAAGCCCAGCTGCAGATCGCCGACATGGACCGCCATGTCTACGGCGACCACGCCCTCACGATCGCCCGCCACCCGAGCGAGACCGACGAGCGCATGATGATCCGCGTGCTGGCCTATGCACTGAATGTGCCGGCCGACGATCTCAACGGCCGGCTCGAATTCACCAAGGGCCTGTCCGACGTGGACGAACCCGATCTCTGGCAACCCGACCTGACGGGCGAGCTGCAGCACTGGATCGACCTCGGCCAGCCCGACGAACGCCGTCTGATGAAGGCCCATGGCCGCGCCCGCCGCGTCAGCGTCTACAGCTTCGCATCCAGCACGCCGGTGTGGTGGAGCGGCATCGAAAACAAGCTGACGCGCGCGCCACGCCTGGCCGTATGGCAGATTCCCGCCGAGCAGTCCCAGGCCCTGGCAGCCCTGGCCGAACGCAGCATGCAGCTGCAGATCAGCATCCAGGACGGCAGCGTCTACGTGTCGACCGCCAGCGCATCGGTGGAGGTCCACCCGGTTGCCCTGAAGGCACCCACCGAATGACACCCCGGCACGAACCCGGCCACCAGCGCTTCACGCTGCCGACCACGCCCCTCAGCGTGCTCGACTACGAGCTGAGCGCTGGCCGCGTCGTGTTCACCCACACCGGCGTGCCGCCGGCCTATCGTGGCCAAGGTCTCGCCGCCAAGTTGGTTGAGGCCGGCCTGCAATGGGCCCGCGCAGAAGGCCTCAAGGTCGTGCCCGCCTGCAGCTACGTCCAGCTCTACATCCAGCGCCACCCCGAGTGGCAGAACCTCGTCTAAGAGACCCTCACCATGTCCACGATCCTGCAATCCGTTCCCGTTGGCCAGAAGGTCGGCATCGCTTTCTCCGGTGGCCTCGACACCTCCGCAGCCCTGCATTGGATGAAGCTCAAGGGCGCCCTGCCCTACGCTTACACGGCCAACCTCGGCCAGCCCGACGAGCCGGACTACGACGAAATCCCCCGCAAGGCCATGCTGTACGGCGCCGAGAAGGCCGTTCTTGTCGACTGCCGCGCCCAGTTGGTCGCCGAAGGCATTGCCGCGCTGCAGGCCGGTGCCTTTCACATCAGCACCGCCGGCGTGACCTACTTCAACACGACGCCCATCGGCCGCGCCGTGACCGGCACCATGCTGGTGGCGGCCATGCAGGCCGACGGCGTCAACATCTGGGGTGACGGCTCGACCTACAAGGGCAACGACATCGAGCGCTTCTACCGCTACGGCCTGCTGACCAACCCGGCGCTGAAGATCTACAAGCCCTGGCTGGACCAGACCTTCATCGATGAACTGGGCGGCCGCGCCGAGATGTCGGCCTTCATGACCGAGAAGGGCTTCGCCTACAAGATGAGCGCGGAGAAGGCCTATTCGACCGACTCCAACATGCTGGGCGCCACGCACGAGGCCAAGGACCTGGAGCATCTGAACAGCGGCATCAAGATCGTCAATCCCATCATGGGCGTGGCGTTCTGGCGCGATGACGTCGTCGTCAAGGCCGAAGCCGTGTCGGTGCGCTTCGAGGAAGGCGTGCCCGTGGCGCTGAACGGCGTCGAGTACCGCGATCCGGTGGCCCTGCTGGCCGAGGCCAACGTCATCGGCGGCCGCCATGGCCTGGGCATGAGCGACCAGATCGAAAACCGCATCATCGAGGCCAAGAGCCGCGGCATCTACGAGGCCCCGGGCCTGGCGCTGCTGCACATCGCCTACGAGCGTCTCGTGACCGGCATCCACAACGAAGACACCATCGAGCAGTACCGCGACAACGGCCGCAAGCTCGGCCGCCTGCTCTATCAGGGCCGCTGGTTCGACCCGCAGGCCATCATGCTGCGCGAGGCCGCCCAGCGCTGGATCGCCCGCGCCGTCACCGGCGAGGTCGCCATCGAACTGCGCCGCGGCAACGACTACTCGCTGCTGGACACCCAAAGCCCCAACCTGACCTATGCGCCCGAGCGCCTGAGCATGGAAAAGGTCGAAGGCGCCTTCAGCCCGGCCGACCGCATCGGCCAGCTGACGATGCGCAATCTCGACATCAGCGACACGCGCGGCAAGCTGGGCATCTATACCGGTGTCGGCCTGCTGGCCGGCGGCGGGCTGCCCAGGCTCGAGTAATTTCCCGCTGAACACTGGCGAGGCCCGGGTGAATACTGTATAAATCAACAGTATTCGCTTTTGAGGAGCCCGCCATGCACAGCCAGTACCGCCAGAACTACGTCCCCGGCCGCCCGCTGCCTCTGTGGTTGCAGAAGCTGCTGAGCTGGCTTTGACAAGCCTTCAGAACGCCTCGGCCACCCGCAGGAAGCTCGCGAAGCGGGGCTTGCCACTCGGCGTCAGGTCGCGATAGCGATAGGTGACAGTCGAGCCGATGGGCGGCGGGTCGCGGCGCTGGGCGTCGCTGAAGCCGGTGCCCAGCTTGAAGCGCTGGCCCTCGGGTGTCTGCAACTCCAGTGCCCCCAGCTGACCCGCCAGCCGTCCCTTGCCCGGCTCATGGCCGACGACAACGGCTTCGGCATCCGCCAGCGGCTTGAGCTTGAGCAGCAGGTCGCTGCGGCCCGAGGCCAGCGGCGCGTCGGCCCGGTGCAGCATCAGGCCCTCGCCACCGGCGTCGACCACCTGCTTGAGCCTGGCCCGAAGTTCGGCGTTGGAGCTGAGGCGCTGTTGCTGCACCGGCATGACGACGCCGCCAGCCATCGTCGCGAGCTTGGCCGCGCGCCGCTCGAAATCCCCGTCGCCCGCTGGCAGCTCGAAGACGCGATAGCTGACGAGCCGCCATTCGGCGTCCACCGGCTCGGTGCGCCGTACGGCCGCCGATAGCGCATCAAAGCTGCGCCGCCCCATCCACAGTTCACCGTCGAGCGGCTGCCTGGGAAGTTCGGCCAGGAACCAGGCCGGCGCAGCGACGGTGCGACCGCTGCGGAACTTCAAAGCCTGCCCATCCCACAACGCCCGCACGCCATCGAACTTCTCGCTGACGAGATAGGGCCGCGGGTCGATGCCGGCCGGCGCATTGCGCGCTAGCAGCGGCTCCAGCGCCCAAGCTGGAAGCCCGGCAGCCCCCAGCAGGCCCAAGAGTGCACGCCGGGTTAGCCTCATAGGACGACCGGCTCCGGCTCCAGCCGGATGCCAAAGCGCCCGTAGACGCTCTCCTGGATGGCCCGTGCCAGCGTCACGACTTCCGCGCCGCGCGCGTCCGCCTTGTTGACCAGCACCAAGGCTTGTTTTTCGTAAACCGCCGCTCCGCCCACTGTCTTCCCCTTCCAGCCGCAGGCGTCGATCATCCACCCGGCGGCCAGCTTCACGCTTCCGTCGGGCATGGGATAGTGAACGATGCCGGGGTCGCGGCCAATGATGTCGCGGCACTGCTCGGCCGTGACGACCGGGTTCTTGAAGAAGCTGCCGGCATTGCCGATGACGGCAGGGTCGGGCAGCTTGGCGCGGCGCACGGCGCAGATCCAGTCGTAGATCTGGCGCGCATCCGGCGCGGTGATGCCGGTCTCGGCCATCTTGCGTTCAATTTCGAGGTAACCGAGCACCGGCTGCCAGGGCCGGGGCAGGCGAAAGCGCACACGGGTGATGACGCTCTTGCCCGCCAGACCGCCGAAGTCGCTGTGCTTGAACACGCTGTCGCGGTAGCCGAAGCGGCAGACCTCCGCCGGCAGCAGGGCCGGCCGCCCGGTGATGAGATCCATGACCTCGACGGCCTCCAGCCGGTCCTTGACCTCGATACCGTAGGCGCCGATGTTCTGCACCGGTGCGGCCCCCACCGTGCCGGGGATCAGCGCCATGTTCTCCAGGCCTGGGTAGCCGTGGTCCAGCGTCCAGGTGACCAGCTCATGCCAGACGACGCCGGCACCTGCCTCGACGATCCAGGCGTCGTCGCGCGCTTCCAACAGCCGGATGCCGGTAATTTCCACCTTCAGCACGACGGCATCGACATCCTTGGTCAAGACGAGGTTGCTGCCGCCGCCCAGCACGAACTTGGGCGCACGGCCCAGTTCGGGGTGATCGACGACGCGGCGGACGTCGGCCGCCTCGCGGATGCGCACCAGGCGCTTCGCCACGGCCGGCAGGCCGAAGGTGTTGTAGGGCTTGAGATTGACGTCCGCCTCGATATGGAGGGGGAGCGGCACTCCGTTCGAGGGGGTCTGTAACTGCGTGGACATGGGACAATTTTTGGATGGTTTGCGCGGCGCGCAAACAGCAAAATTTTCGCCGATTCATCTACCGACCTCCCAAATGCCCAGCTTCGACACTGTTCTCGAGCCCGATCACGTCAAGATCCGCAATGGCGTGGACAACGCCATCAAGGAAATCGGCACCCGTTTTGACTTCAAGGGCACGGGCGCCAAGGTCGAGCTCAAGGACAAGGAAATCCACGCCACGGGCGACAGCGAGTTCCAGCTGGAGCAGATCGAGGCTGTGTTGTACGGCAAGCTGACCAAGCAGGACGTGGTGATCAGCTTCCTCGACAAGGCCGAGAAGATCGAAAAGCTCGGTGGCGACAAGGTGCGCCAGGTCTACAAGATCAAGGAAGGCATCGAGGCAGCGCTGGCCAAGAAGATCGTGAACTCGCTGAAGGAAAGCAAGCTCAAGGTCCAGGCCAGCATCCAGGGTGATGCCGTGCGCGTGACCGGCAAGAACCGCGACGACCTGCAGACCGGCATCGCCCACCTGAAGAAGAACTTCAGCGACACGCCGCTCACCTACAACAATTTCCGCGATTGAGCATGCGCCGCTTTACGGGGCTCATTGCGCCCCTTCTCCTGTTGCTGGCCACGAGCCGCGCCCCGGCGCAGCCGCTGCCACCCCCGCCATCGCAGGTCCAGCTCAATGGCATGCTGGGATCACGCGCGGCCCTGTTGGTCATCGACGGTGAGCCGCGCACTGTCGAGGTCGGCGCCATGGTCAAGGGCGTCCGGTTGATCTCACTGGAGGATGGTCGCGCCGTCGTGGAATACGGCGGTCGGCGCCAGGCTCTCGCCCTCGGCGCCGCACCGGGCCGAGTGCTTGCGCAGAATGCCGCGCCGCCGCGCCAGATCGTGCTGCCCGTAGGCCCCGGCGGACATTTCACGACGCTGGGCATGATCAACGGCCAGGTCACGAGCTTCCTCGTCGACACCGGGGCGACCAGCATCTCCATCGGCCAGATCGAGGCCGAAAAGCTGGGCCTGCGCTATATGTACGGCAGGCGCATCGTCACCCAGACGGCCAATGGCGTCGTGCCGGCCTATCAGCTCCAGTTGGCGAGCGTGCGCATCGGCAGCGTCGAGGTTCGCGACGTCGAGGCCATCGTCATCCCCGGCCTGATGAGCCATGTGCTGCTTGGCAACAGCTTTCTGAACCGCTTCCAGATGCGGCGCGAGAACGACGTCATGACTTTGGAGCTGCAGCACTGATAGCAGCGGGCGGCTTCTGCAAGAATCCGGCGCCCCTCCCTAGCCGGTCCGCCTCGATGCCCCTTCAACCCGCCTTGCTGTCTGGCCTGCTGGCCGCCCTGTTGATTGCCGGCGCCCCCGCCGCGCTCGCCCAGGACGCCGCCAAGGCCTCGCGCTTCTACGAAGACGCTCTGCAGCGGTATGAAAAGCGGGACATTCCCGGCGCCATCGTGCAGCTGAAGAACGCGCTGCAGGCCGACAAGAGCCAGCTCTCGGTCCACGTGCTGCTGGGCAAGGCCTTGCTGGCCGACAGCCAGCCGGCGGCGGCCGAATTCGAGCTGGGCGAGGCCATCCGCATGGGCGTCAACCGCGCCGAGGTTGCCGTCGCCCTGGTCATGGCGCTGAATGCCCAGGGCAAGCAGTCCCAGGCGCTGGAGGACCCACGCATTCAGCCCGCCGGCCTGCCATCCGGCATCCAACAGCAGCTCATGCTGGAGCGCGCTCTGGCTCAGTCCGATATGGGCGATACCAAGGCCGCACTGGCAAGCGTGCTGGATGCACGTGCGCTGAACACCAGCGACGTGAACAGCTGGATCGCCGAAGTCCCGCTGCGGGTGCGCGGGCGCCAGTTCAACGAGGCCCATGCCGCGGCCGACCAGGCACTCAAGCTCTCACCCGACAACGCCGAGGCTCTCTATCAAAAGGCATCCGTCTTCCATGCCAACGGCCAGGTCGCCCCGGCGCTGGCCGGCTATGAGCGTGCCCTCAAGGCCCAGCCCAAGCATGCCGAATCCCACCTGGGCCGCGCCGGCCTGCTGATCGACCTGAACCGCGACGCCGAGGCGCTGGCCGAGGTCAACGAGCTCCAGACCATCAAGCCCAACGATCCGCGCGGCGCCTATCTGCGTGCTGTGCTGGCCGAGCGCGCCAACGACGCGCCCACTTCACGGGCCGCGTTGAAACGGATCACCGACCTGCTGGACCCCGTCCCCATCGAGTACATCCGCTACCGCACCCAGTTGCTGATGCTCAACGGCCTGGCGCACTACAGCCTGGGCGAGCTGGAAAAGTCCAAGCCCTTCCTGGAACTGGCCTCCCGCCAGCAACCCGGCAGCCCTCTCGTCAAGCTGCTGGCCCAGGTCGCATTGAAGGAACCCAACGTCAACCGCGCCGTCGAATTGCTGGACGCCTACGTGAAGGCCCGGCCGGGCGACGGCCAGGCATTGCTGATGCTGGCTTCCGCCCACATGAGCCAGGGGCGGCACTCGCGCGCCGTCGCGCTGATGCAGGACGCGATCAAGGCCAAGGATTCGCCGGAGTACCGCACGGCTTTGGGCCTGTCCCTGCTGCAAAGCGGGAAGGCGACACCCGCAGCCGACGAACTTGCCAAGGCCTACAAGAGCGACCCCAAGCAGACCTATGCCGGGCTGGCGCTGGTCACCCTGTATCTGCGCGAAGGCCAGGCCCCCAAGGCCCTGGCCGTGGCCGATACCCTGGCGCGCGCCAACCCGAACAATGCAACCGTCCTCATGGTCCAGGCCTATGCCAAGACCCAGGCGGGCGACTATCCCGGCGGACGCTCCGGCTATGAGAAGGCGCTCAAGCTCGATCCGCAGCTGATGGAGGCCCGCCTGGGCCTGGTTCGCATCGACACCGTGACTGGCAATTTCGAAGCCGCCAACAAGCGGCTGCGGGAAGTTCTGAAAAATGACGAGCGCAATACCAATGTGCTGTTCGAACTGGCCCTGCTGAACGAACTGTGGGGCAAGGACGACGAGGCACTCAAATGGCTGGAAAGTGCCGCAGAGGCCAGCAGCGCCCGCGAAACGCGCGCCAATTTCGCCCTCGTCGCCTGGCACCTGCGCAAAGGCCAGCCGGCCCGCGCGGTCGACGCGGCCAAGTTCTTGCTGGCCAAGCTGCCCGAGGATGTCGAAGCCCTGCAGGCCTATGCCAGCGCCCAGGCTGCCAACGGCGACGCGGCCGGGGCCAAGACCACATTGACCAATGCCGCCCGCCGCGCCGCCTTCGATGCACCGCGCCTGCTGGAAGTCGCGCGCCAGCAAGTCGGCATCAAGGACTACGCCGGCGCTGCCTACAGCCTTGACAAGGCTCTGAGCGGCAACCCCGACTATCTGCCGGCCCAGGCCATGCTCGCCAGCATCGAGCTGACGCAGGGCGATGCGGCGAAGTCGGAGCAGCGCGCCAAACAGGTCATCCAGGCAGCGCCCAAGTCGGCGCTCGGCTACAACCTGCTTGCCGAAGTCGCCACCTACCGGGGCCAGGCCACGGCCGCCATCGACGCGCTGCGCAAGGCCCATGACATCGAGAAATCCCAGGCCAGCCTGGTGCGTTTGATGCGCGCCGTCGGCAACCAGAGTGGTCCCAAGGCCGCCGTCGAGCTGGGAGACGCCTGGCTCAAGCGCAGCCCCAGCGACCTCGCGGTGCGCAACGCCGTCGCTGTGCAGCACTTGCACGCGCGCGACTTCGCCGCTGCGCGCAAGCAGTACGAAGCCATCCTGAAGCAGCGTCCCAACCATGCCGAAACGCTGAACAACCTCGCCAACGTGCTGATGGAGTCGAAAGACCCCGGCGCCTTGGAGATGGCCGAGCGCGCCTACAAGGTCGACATCCGCAACCCCATGTTGATGGACACCGCCGGTTGGGCCAACCACCTCGCCGGGAAACCCGATCGCGCGTTGCAATTGCTGCGCGACGCCCGCCTGCGCGCGCCCGACAACCCCGACATTCGCTACCACCTTGCCGCGGTGCTCGCCAAGGCGGGGCGCAGCGGTGAAGCGCGCGAGGAACTCCGCGCCGCTTTGCGCACCGTGAGTTTTGCCTCGGCCGAGGACGCCAAGAAATTGCTGGCCACCCTCAACTGAGGGGGCGAAAGGCCTTATTTGGCTGTCGGTTGTTCTTACAATTTCCAACAGTCACCACCCTGATCAAATTGGCAAGACATTGAAAGTCAAGGAGTTTTCTGGTTTGGCATCAAGCTTGCTAGAAACCTCTCGAATGCGAATAAAAGCTGGTGACAGCCCAAAAGGAAAACCGATGAAAGCCCAAAAGTCCCGCTGGATTGCCCTGAGCGCCCTCGTCGCCGGCTTGAGCCTGGCTTCGAGCGCCCAAGCCTACTGGGGCCTGGACACCACGCCCACCACCACGGTCGGCGATAGCGGCAACGCCGCCTACACGGTTCAGATGTCGGGCTTCTACGCCTCCAACGACGTCAACAACAAGGTCAATGGCAACTGGACCAGCAGCGCGCTGACCCAGTTCGCGGGCAACGGCCAGGGCATGTACACCGGCACCGACAACGGCTCGCCCTATCACGCATTGGACAATAACCAGAATACCGAGGCGGTGCTGTTGAGCTTCAGCGCTTCGACCGTGCTGAGCAGCGTCGGCCTTGGCTTCACGTCCAACGTCGAGATCAGCTGCAAGAACACCACCACGCAGGCGATGACGTACCAGAACGGCGGCACCTGCGGTGCAGGTACCACGCAAGTCGGCACCGGCCTGGTTGATGTGTCCGTGTTCCGCTGGACCGGTGCCGCAGCGCCCACGCTGACTGGCGCTGCAGCCGGCACGATGGCTGGCTGGGAACTGGTTGGCAACTATGGCGACATGGTTCAGGACACCAGCAATCCCTACAACTCGGTCAACGGCGCCGGCAAGACGTCCAGCTGGTGGCTGATTAGCGCCTACAACTCCGGTTTTGCTCAGACGGCCGGTGGCGCCAACAGCATCGCGACCGAAAACCGCGCCACGCTGACCAATGGCGACGATTTCTTCAAGCTCTACGCCGTGGCCGGCACCAAGTGCACGCAAGCCGTCGATTCCAAGGGCGTCTGCGGTGGCACCAACCTCAAGCTGCCCGAGCCCGCCTCGCTGGCCCTGACCAGCGTCGCTCTGGTCGGTGTCGCCGGCCTGCGTCGCCGCAAGGCAAAGCTCGCCGCCTGATCCGAGTCATCTCGACTGAAAGCCGCCTCCGGGCGGCTTTCTGCTTTCTGGAAACCAGCTCGCTGTTCTGTCCCAGGCCGGACAGCCAGGATGCGAACGACCGTGCTAAAAGCCGGGTATTCCCATCACGACAATACGGCGAGACATGGACCTCAACTTCACCGATGCGGAGCTGGCCTTCCGCGCCGAGGTGCGCGACTGGGTGCGCGCCAACCTGCCGGCCGATATCGCCCACAAGGTACGCAACGCGCTGCGCTTGAACAAGGACGATCTGCAGCGCTGGGCCAAGATCCTCGGCGCCAAGGGCTGGCATGGCTGGGCCTGGCCCAAGCAGTTCGGCGGCCCAGGATGGAACGCCGTGCAGCGCCATCTGTTCGAAGAGGAATGTGCGCTGGCCTGCGCGCCGCGCATCGTGCCCTTCGGCCCGGTCATGGTCGCGCCGGTCATCATGGCCTTTGGCACGCCGGAGCAGCAGCAGCGCTTCCTGCCCGGCATCATGAGCGGCGAGGTCTGGTGGAGCCAGGGCTATAGCGAACCCGGTTCGGGCTCTGACTTGGCTTCGTTGAAGTGCCGCGCCGAGCGCCAGGGCGACAAGTTCATCGTCAACGGCCAAAAGACCTGGACGACGCTGGGCCAGTACGGCGACTGGATCTTCTGCCTGGTGCGCACATCGACCGAAGGCAAGCCGCAGACCGGCATCTCATTCCTGTTGATCGACATGAAGACGCCCGGCGTCAGCGTCAAGCCCATCATCATGCTCGACGGCGAGCACGAGGTGAACGAGGTCTGGTTCGACAACGTCGAGGTGCCCGCCGAGAACCTGATCGGCGAGGAAAACAAGGGCTGGACCTATGCCAAGCACCTGCTCTCCCACGAGCGCACCAACATCGCCGACGTGAACCGCGCCAAGCGCGAACTCGAGCGGCTCAAGCGCATCGCCAAGGCCGAAGGCCTCATGGACGACCAGCGCTTCCGCGACCAGATCGCGCTGTGCGAAGTCGACGTCGTCGCGTTGGAGATGATGGTGCTGCGCGTGCTTTCGGGCGAGCGCACCGGCAAGCAGCCGCTGGACGTCGCGGGCCTGCTCAAGATCCGCGGCAGCGAACTGCAGCAGCGCTACACCGAGCTGATGATGCTGGCCGGTGGCCCGCTGGCCCTGCCCTATGTGCACGAGGCCATGGAGGCCGGCTGGCGAGGCGACCAGTGGCTGGGCGGTGCCTGGATCGGCGGCGCCATGCACGCCATCCCGCTGACCGGCAACTACCTGAACGTCCGCAAGACGACGATCTACGGCGGCTCGAACGAAGTGCAACGCAACATCGTCGCGCAGACGGTGCTTGGCTGAGCGGGAGACAAGACAAATGGATTTCGATTTCAGTGAAGACCAGGAAGCTCTGCGCGACGCGGTGCGCCGCTTTGTCGACAAGGACTACGCCTTCGAGCGCCGAACAAAGATCGAGCGCGCTGGCGGTTTCGACCGCGCCGCCTGGGACGGCCTGGCGGGCCTGGGCCTGACCGCGCTGGCAGTGCCTGAGGCACACGGCGGCATGGGCTTCGGCGCCGTCGAGGCGATGGTGGTCATGGAAGAGCTCGGTCGCGGCCTCGTCATGGAGCCGGTGGCGCAGGGCGCGCTGATCGCGCCGGCGCTGCTCGGACGCGCGCCCGATGAACTGCAGGCCACCTGGCTGCCACGCATCGCCGGTGGCGAGGCCCTCGTCGTGCTCGCGCACCAGGAGGCCAAATCGCGCTACCGCCTGAATCAGGTAGCCACGCGCGCCGTCGACGGCAAGCTGACCGGCGTGAAGAGCCTGGTGCCGGCTGGCGACATCGCCGACGCCTTCATCGTGCCGGCCCGCGTGTCCGGCACCGACGACGCCCCGCACGGCGTGGCCCTCTACCTCGTTGAGCGCTCGGCGGCTGGCGTGCACACGCGGCCCTATTCGCTCTATGACGGCTCGCGCGCGGCCGAGGTCCACTTCGACAACACGCCCGCCCAGCTCATCGCCGGTCCCGACCAAGGCCTGGCCCTGCTGGAACTGGCCGCCGACATCGGCATTGCCGCGCAGGCTGCCGAGGCCATCGGCGTCATGGAGAAGTACCTCGCGCTGACCGTCGAGTACATGAACACGCGCAAGCAGTTCGGCGTCGTGATCTCCAGCTTCCAGGCACTCAAGCACCGCATCGCCGACGTGAAGATGCAGCTCGAACTGGCCCGTTCGATGAGCTACTACGCCACGCTGCGCCTGGGTGACGCGCCCGCCGTGCGCCGCCGCGCGCTGTCGCAGGCCAAGGTGCAGCTTGGCAACTCGATGCGCTTCGTTGGCCAGCAGTGCACCCAGCTGCACGGCGGCATCGGCGTCACCGACGAATACGCCGGCAGCCACTACTTCAAGCGCCTGACCGTCATGGAGATGCAATGGGGCGACACCATGCATCACCTGGGTCAGGTCAGCCAGAGCATGTTGGATACTGCGGGCGTGTTTGCCTGAGCGTGAAGGAGCCAAGGTCTCACCACGCTTTCATTCGGGAGACCTTGCCATGATCGCTGCTCGCTGTATTGCCCTTTCCCTGGTCGCGCTGGCGACTTCCGCCTCGGCCCAGATGATGAAGCCGGGCCTGTGGGAGATGAAACAAACCACCCAGGTCGACCCCGAGCGCAAGGCGCAGATGGAAAAGGCCCAGAAGGCCATGGAGAGCATGCCCCCGGCTCAGAAGCAGATGATGCAGGAGATGATGGCCAAGCGCGGCGTCAGCATGGATTTCGCGGGTGGTGCGGTCACTGTCAAGAGCTGCCTCACCGAGGAGCAGGTCAAGCGCGACCTCACGCCCTCTCATCCGGCCGGCAACTGCACCCACGATGTCCGCCGCAGCGGCAATGTCATCCACAGCCATTTCGTCTGCACCGACCCGGCCACCGAGGGTGAGGGCACGACCACCTTGCAAGGCAACACCGCCTTCACCAGCGACGTCAAGCTGACCCGCCAGCGCGACGGCAAGACCGTGACCACGGCCGTCAGCGGCGAAGGCCATTGGATCAGCGCCGACTGCGGCAACATCCAGCCCATTCAGGCTCGGCCCAAAGCCACGCCGTGAAGCAGCGGCTCTCACAGATCCTCTTCAGCCAGGGCTTCGGAACGCGGCGCCTGTGCGCAGGGCTGGTATGGAACGGCGAGGTGTCGGTCAACGGCGAAGTCGTCGACGACCCGGAGGCCGAGTTCGAGACTCAAGGCATGCGCTTCACGGTCGGTGGCCTGGAGTGGCCCTGCTACGACAAGGCACTGATCCTGCTGAACAAGCCGGCCGGCTACGAATGCTCGCAAAAGCCCAAGCACCACCCCAGCGTGCTCAGCCTGCTGCCAGCGCCGCTGCGCGAGCGCGGCGTGCAGCCCATCGGTCGGCTCGATGAAGACACGACCGGCCTGCTGCTGCTGACCGACGACGGCACCTTGATCCACAAGCTGACCTCGCCCAAGCACCATGTGCCCAAGGTCTACGAAGCGCGCTGCAAGCATCCGCTGACGGCGACCATGGTCGAGCAGTTGCTGGCCGGCGTCGAGCTGAAGGAGCCAGAGAGCAAGCTTCCGGCCAAGTTCCAGCGACCGCCCGAGATCAGCAAGGCCGAAGGCGCCGAGATCGCCGACGAGACGCTGCTGCGGCTGACCCTTGTCGAAGGGAAATACCACCAGGTCAAGCGCATGGTCGCGGCCGTCGGCAACCGCGTCGAGGCCCTGCACCGGCCGCGGTTCGGCGCGCTGACGCTGCCGGCCGACCTGGCGCCCGGCCAATGGCGCTGGGTGGCGAGCCCTGCGGAGGTCTGGGGCCAATGACGCAGCGGGGACAATGAGCCCATGCGAGTTTTCAGAGGCTTTCACCACCCCGGCATCGCACCTGCCTGCGCACTGACCATCGGCAACTTCGACGGCGTGCACCGCGGGCACCAGGCCATGCTGGCGCTGCTGCAGTCAGAGGCCCGCCACCGCGGGCTGCCGACCTGCGTGCTGAGCTTCGAGCCGCATCCGCGCGACTTCTTCGCCGCCAAGGCCCACAAGCCCGAACTCGCGCCCGCCCGCATCGCCAATCTGCGCGACAAGCTCGTCGAGCTGGAGCGCTGCGGTGTCGACCAGGTCGTCATCCTGCGCTTCGACGAGGCCCTGGCCTCACTGCCGGCGCCGGACTTCATCCGCCAGGTGCTTGTCGACGGCCTGGGCGCTCGCTATGTGCTGGTCGGTGACGACTTCCGCTTTGGTGCCAAGCGCCAGGGCGACTATGCGACGCTGGATGCCGCCGGCCAGGCGCGCGGCTTCGACGTGGCCCGCATGATGAGCTACGAGGTGCACGGCCTGCGCGTCAGCAGCTCGGCCGTGCGCGAGGCGCTGGCCGCGGGCGACATGGCGGCCGCCGCGGCGCTGCTGGGTCGGCCCTATGCCATCTCGGGCCACATCACGCACGGGCGCAAGCTGGGCCGCCAACTGGGCGAGAGCGCCCCCGGCGCGGCCGACGGCTTTCGCACCTTGAACCTGCGCTTCGACCATGACAAGCCGGCCGCCCAGGGCATCTTCGCGGTGCTGGTGCATGGCCTGACGCCCGAGCCGCTGCCGGGCGTCGCCAGCCTGGGCCGGCGGCCCACCGTCGAAGATGCCGGCCGCGTGCTGCTGGAGGTGCATTGCCTGCGGTGGCCCCTCGGCCCCGAGGGGGGCTACGGTAAACTCGCCCGCGTGGAACTGCTGCACAAACTTCGCGACGAAGCCAGGTACGACGGGCTTGAAGCGCTCACGGCTGCCATCGCAGCCGACACGGCGGCGGCGCGCGCCTTCCTGGCCACCCACGCCGCCCAGCGACGCCAGACCACGCGCGACCGAATTTGAAGCGGCTCCCCGCCGCTCTTCGCTCCGCCCTCCCCGCTTCTTGATCGCCAGGCACGCCGCCTGGCCGCATGCCATGACCACCCCGGACTACCGCTCCACGCTCAACCTGCCCGACACGCCCTTCCCGATGCGCGGCGACCTGCCCAAGCGCGAACCGGGCTGGGTCAAGGCCTGGGACGAGCAAGGCCTGTACAAGCGCCTGCGCGACGCCCGCTGCGGCGCGCCGAAGTTCGTGCTGCACGACGGCCCGCCTTATGCCAATGGCCAGATCCACATCGGCCACGCGGCCAACAAGATCCTCAAGGACATGATCGTCAAGGCGCGCCAGCTGGCGGGCTTCGACGCGGCTTACATCCCAGGCTGGGACTGCCACGGCCTGCCGATCGAGAACCAGATCGAGAAGACCTTCGGTCGCGGCTTGCCGCGCGACGAGGTGCAGGCCAAGAGCCGCGCCTACGCCACCGAGCAGATCGACGGCCAGCGCACGGACTTCAAGCGCCTGGGCGTGCTGGGCGAATGGGACAACCCGTACAAGACGATGAACTACGCCAACGAGGCCGGCGAGATCCGCGTGCTGAAGCGGATGTTCGAGCGCGGTTTCGTCTACCGCGGCTTGAAGCCTGTGTACTGGTGCTTCGACTGCGGCTCGTCCCTGGCCGAGTTCGAGATCGAGTACGCGGACAAGCAGTCGCCGGCCGTCGATGTGGCCTTCCTGTCGGCCGAGCCCGAGAAGCTGGCCGCCGCGTTTGGCGTGGCGCCGCTGACGAAGGACGCCTTCACCGTCATCTGGACGACCACGCCCTGGACCATCCCCGCCAACCAGGCGCTCAACCTGAACCCCGAGCTGCCCTACGCGCTGGTCGACACGGCCAAGGGCTACTTCGTCGTCGCAGAGGCGCTGGTGGAGAAGTGCCTGGCGCGCTGGCAGCTCGAAGGCAGCGTCGTCGCCGTGGTGCCAGGCCGCAAGCTGGAGCTGCAGAAGTTCAAGCATCCGCTGGCCCACGTCGACCCCGGCTATGACCGCGAAAGCCCGGTCTACCTGGCCGACTACGCGACTGCCGAAGACGGCACCGGCGTCGTCCACTCCGCACCCGCCTATGGCCTGGACGACTTCCAGTCCTGCGTCGCCCACGGACTGGCCTTCGACGACATCCTCAACCCCGTGCAGGGCAACGGCGCCTACGCCGCCGACCTGCCGCTGTTCGGCGGCCAGCACATCTGGAAGGCCAACCCCGTCATCGCCCAGGCGCTGCAGGACGCCGGCCGCCTGATGGCGCAAAGCAAGCTGACCCACAGCTACCCACACTGCTGGCGGCACAAGACGCCGGTCATCTACCGTGCGGCGGCGCAGTGGTTCGTGCGCATGGATGAGGGCGACGGCTTGTTCACGACGAACAAGGCGCCCGACAGCCTGCGCAAGACCGCGCTGGCCGCTATCGAAGCCACCAGCTTCTACCCCGAGAACGGCCGCGCCCGCCTGCACGACATGATCGCCGGCCGTCCCGACTGGTGCATCTCCCGCCAGCGCAGCTGGGGCGTGCCGCTGCCTATCTTCCTGCACAAGGACACGGGCGAGGCGCATCCGAAGACGCTGGAGTTCATCGAGCGCGCGGCCCAGCTGGTGGAGCAGAACGGCATCGAGGCCTGGTCCAAGCTCGACGCCGTCGAGTGGCTGGGTGCTGAGGCGGCCCAGTACACCAAGGGCAACGACATCCTCGACGTCTGGTTTGACTCCGGCTCCACCTTCGAGCATGTGCTCAAGGGCAGCCACCAGGGAGCGGGCCACGACAGCGGCCCCGAGGCCGACCTTTATCTCGAAGGCCACGACCAGCACCGCGGCTGGTTCCATTCGTCGCTGCTGATCGCCTGCGCCCTCTATGGCCGCGCGCCCTACCGGGGGCTGCTGACGCACGGCTTCGTCGTTGACGGCCAGGGCCGCAAGATGAGCAAGTCCATGGGCAACGTCGTCGCGCCGCAAGCCGTGTCGGACAAGTTCGGCGCCGAGATCCTGCGCCTGTGGACGGCCGCAACCGACTACTCGGGCGACCTCGGCCTGGACGAAAAGATCCTGGCCCGCGTCGTCGACAGCTACCGCCGCATCCGCAACACGCTGCGCTTCCTGCTCGCCAACGTCAGCGACTTCGACCCGGCAACGGACACGGTCGCACCCGGCGATCTGCTGGAAGTCGACCGCTACGCGTTGGCTCGTGCCGCCGAATTGCAGGCCGACATCCTGAGCCACTTCGAGCGCTACGAGTTCCACCCGGTGGTGTCGAAACTCCAGGTCTACTGCTCCGAGGACCTCGGCGCCTTCTACCTGGACGTGCTGAAGGACCGCCTCTACACGACCGCGCCCAAGAGCCTGGCCCGCCGATCCGCACAGACGGCGCTGTGGCAGATCACGCACGCCATGCTGCGCTGGATGGCGCCTTTCCTCAGCTTCACGGCCGAGGAGGCTTGGACGATCTTCGGCAAGGGCGAGAGCATCTTCACGGAGACCTATTGGGACTTCGGCAAGACGGATTTAGCGCTGCTGGCCAAATGGCATCGCATCCACGAGATCCGCGATGAGGTCAACAAGGCCATCGAGGCGGTGCGCACGACGGGTGCTGTCGGCGCCTCGCTGCAGGCCGAACTGGTGCTCAAGGTAAACGAGCAGGACCAGATGCTGTTGGCCAGCCTGGGTGACGACCTGCGCTTCGTCTTCATCACGTCGGCCGTGCGCTTGGCATCAGCAGGCGAACTGGGCGTCGTCGTCACGCCCAGCGCCCATGCCAAGTGTGAGCGCTGCTGGCACTACCGCGCCGACGTCGGCAGCATTGCGGCTCACCCGACGCTCTGCGGGCGCTGCGACAGCAACCTCTACGGCGCGGGCGAGACCCGCACCGTCGCGTAAGCACGCGCTGGTTTTTGACGCGGACCGACGCCGGGCCGTCCCAAGTCGGCCCGCAGGCGATGTGCATGCGGCTCAATGCCGCATGCATCGCCGTCCCCTCGGGGGCTGAGGCCGGACGAGGGGCTCACGGGAACGCAGGCACGTTCGGCTCCATCCCCTCGAAGTGCGCTTCGGGGTGGGTGCGAGCCAGCAGTTCCTCGATCTCGGTGATGCGCGAGCGAGGCACGTCGACGATGAGCAGGTATTGGCCTTGCTCGATGGCCGCCTCGAAGCGTTTCAAGCGCCGGCTCGGCGTGGAGCTGCCGATCATGCTGGACGACCAGGTGCCCAGCATGGCGCCTACGGCCGCCAGGCCGATGACGACCGCCGCCGGAGAGGCCGCGCTGATCGCCAGGGCCGCCGCAACGCCGCCCGCGGCGCCGAGGCCGGAGCCGATCAGCGCGCCGTTCTGGGCCGCCTCGACCAGGTCAGAGGTCTGCAGCACATTGGCCGCGTGAAGACCGTCCATCGCGGCACCTTCGGCGGCGACGAAATGGATGTGGTGTTCGGTGATGCGGGCGAGCAACAGCTCGTCCATCGTGCGCCGCGCGCTGCTCAGGTGGGGCAGCAACCAGTAGATGCGCTTTCGCATGGGATCCTCCAGCGAGCAGGGAGAGTTCCGCTTCTACGCCGCTTCTCCTGCGCCTACAAGCCCCGGCTCGGCGGCAAGTTACATTGGCGGCCCTCGCCTCGCGACCCCATTCCATGCCTTCTCGCTCGTCGTCCTCGTCCTCCGGCCTGACTTCCTGGCTGCTGATTGCCGCCCTCATCATCCTGGCCGACCAGCTCACCAAGGTGCTCATCCTGCGCACCTTCCAGCTCGGTGACGTGCACCCAGTCACCAGCTTCTTCGACGTCGTGCGCGCCCACAACTTCGGCGCCGCTTTCAGCTTCCTGCATGGCGCCTCCGGCTGGCAACGCTGGTTCTTCCTCGGCCTGGGCCTGGCCGCGGCCGGCTTCATCATCTGGATGCTGCGCCGCCACGGCCACCAGAAGCTGTTCGCTTGGGCGTTGACGCTGATTCTGGGTGGCGCGCTAGGCAATGTCATCGACCGCGCCATCCACGGCTACGTCGTCGACTTCATCCAGGTTCACGCTCGAAGCTGGTATTTCCCTGCTTTCAACGTCGCCGACAGCGCCATCACCGTCGGCGCCATCCTGCTGATCCTGGACGAATTGCGCCGAGTGCGCCGCGGTTGAACCTGCGCGGCGCGGCCGCGCAGTAGTTCACGGGCGACAGATGTGACGAGCGGTGACAATCGCGCGCCTCTCAACGCGCCCACATGCTCCTCGACTTCGCCAGCCTGAGCCATTACGACTGGCTCGACGTTCCTCTGTGGGTCTTCGACCCCGAACAACAGCGCAACCTCTGGGCCAATGCCGCAGCCCTGCGCTTCTGGCATGCCGACAGCGCCGAGGAATTCCTGTCGCGCGACTTTTCCGAGCATGGCGATGCCGTGCGCGAGCGCCTGGCCGTCACGGCGGCCGACCATGCGCAGGGCAAGATCGTCCGCGAGCAGTGGACTCTCTATCCCAAGGGCGAGCCGACGACGGTCATGCTGGTGTCGCGCGGCATGCGCACGCCGGAACGCCGTCAGGTCATGCTGTTCGCGGCCGATTCGCTGGGCGGTGGTGCCGATCTCGCCATGCTGCGCGGCGTTGAGGCTGTGCAACACACCTCGGTGCGCATCGCCGTTTTCGGCCTCGGCCAGGGCGAACTGCTGATGCGCAACCCGGCCGCGGCCCTGACGTTCGGTGATACGCCGCCCGGCCCCGACCAGACCGAGTTCACCCGCCTGTTTGCTCACATTGGCGATGCCGCCAGCATCCTGGGCCGCGTGGAGCGCGGCCAGACCTGCCACCAGGACGTCGAGTTGCAGACGCTGGCCGGCCTGCGTTGGCATGCACTGGACGCGCGGCCCATGCGCGACCCGGTCACTGGCGACACGGTCATGCTCTTCAATGCCCACGACATCGCCGATCTCAAGGCCAGCCAGGCGGCCCTGGTCGCCGCACGCGAGGCCGCCGAGACTGCCAGCCAGGCCAAGAGCAGCTTCCTGGCCAATATGAGCCACGAGATCCGCACGCCGATGAATGGCGTGCTCGGCCTGACCGAACTGGTGCTGCAGACCGAACTCAACGAGCGCCAGCGCCGCTTCATCGGCATGGCCCACCAGTCGGCCAAGGGGCTGATGACCATCATCAACGACCTGCTGGACGTGGCCAAGATCGAGGCCGGCCGCATCGTCATCGACGAGCAGCCCTTCAGCCTGCACGACTGCCTCGGCGAATCCCTGCAGCCTCTGCTGCTACAGGCGCATGACAAGGGCATCCAGCTGCACGCCCGCGTACAGCCCGGCGTGCCGTCGTGGCTGGTCGGCGACGCGCTGCGGCTGCGTCAGGTGCTGATCAACCTGATTGGCAACGCATTGAAGTTCACCGAGCGCGGCGAAGTGCGCATCGAAATCGCCCTGGCCGACGCGCGCGACGGTGACGGCCCCGACCGCCTGCGGCTGCGCGTGGCCGTCACCGACACCGGCATCGGCATGACGCGCGACCAGATCGGCCAGATCTTCGACCCCTTCACCCAGGCCGATGGCAGCATCACGCGCCGCTACGGTGGCACGGGCCTGGGGCTGACCATCGTGCAGCGACTCGTCAGTCTGATGAGTGGCGAGATCACCGTCGAGAGCGAGCCCGGCGTCGGCTCCTCCTTCAGCTTCGAGCTGCAACTCGGCCGGGCGCCGGCTTAAAGTTTCAGGGCAGCAGCACGGCGCTGCCCACCAACTGGCGGGCTTCCAGATCGCGGTGGGACTGGGCCGCGTCCGCCAATGCATAGCGCTTGTCGATGCGGATCTTGACCTGGCTGCTGGCCACCATCTCGAACAGCTCGTCGCCCATGGCCTGCGTGGCCTCGCGCGTGGCGATGTGCGTGAACAGCGTCGGCCGTGTCACATAGACGGAGCCCTTGGCCGCCAGCGTGCTCACGCTGAAGGGCGGCACGGGGCCCGAGGCGCCGCCGAAGCTGGCCAGCAGGCCGAAGGGCGCCAGGCTGTTCAACGAGCCCTCCCAGGTGTCGGCGCCGACCGAGTCGTAGACCACCTTCACGCCGCGCCCGCCGGTGATCTCGCGCACCTTGGCGGCGAAGTCCGTATCACGGCGGTAGTTGATGGCATGTGCCGCGCCGTTGTCCAACGCCAGCTGGCATTTCTCGTCGCTGCCTGCGGTGCCGATGAGCTGCAGGCCCAGTGCGCGCGCCCACTGGCAGGCAATCAGCCCGACACCGCCGGCCGCCGCGTGAAAGAGCACAAAGTCGCCCGGCTGCAGGCCACCCTGGGGCAGGGTCTTGCGCAGCAGGTATTGCACCGTCAGACCCTTGAGCATCATGGCCGCGGCGGTCTCGAAATCGATGGCGTCAGGCAGTTTGAGCACGCATTTGGCGGGCATCACACGAGCGGTCGCGTATGCCCCCGGTGGATTGCTGGCATAGGCCGCGCGGTCGCCGGCCTTCAGGTGGGTGACACCCTCGCCCACCGCCTCGACAACGCCCGCGCCTTCCATGCCCAGCCGCGCCGGCAGCGGCAAGGCGTAGGTGCCGTTGCGGTGGTAGACGTCGATGTAGTTCAGCCCGCAGGCCTCGTGGCGGATGCGGATCTCGCCCGGACCTGGGGCGCCGACCTCCACGTCCATCAGCTTCAGTTGCTCGGCCCCGCCCGGAGCTTCGATGACAACGGCTTTTTCACTCATGCGGCGTCTCCTGTTCGCGAGTCCGGTATCGTGCCAGCCCTTTGGCCCACGCGGCGGCGCCTGATGAAACTGACCCCACGCCTTGCTCTGCTGTTGACGCTGCCACCACTGCTGTGGGCCGGCAACGCCGTCATCGGCCGCATGGTGCGCAACGACATCCCGCCGATGGCGCTGAACGCGTTGCGCTGGCTGCTCGCCTTCGTGCTGCTGGCTCCGCTGGCCCGCCGCCTGCTGGCCGACCCGCGGGAGGCCTTGAAGCGCTGGCGTGGTCTGGCCTGGCTGGGCTTTCTTGGCATGGGTTGCTACAACTCGCTGCAATACTTGGCGCTGCACACCTCGTCGCCGCTGAACGTCACGCTGATCACCGCCAGCATGCCGGTCTGGATGCTCGGCGTGGGTGCCGTCTTCTACGGCGTGAAGCCGACTCGCCGCCAGCTGGCCGGCGCAGCCCTGTCGCTGCTCGGCGTGGCCGTCGTCATCGCACGCGGCGACCCCGCCGCCCTGCTGGCCGTGCAATTTGTACCCGGCGACCTGTTGATGCTCCTGGCCCTCTTCACCTGGGCCATCTACTCCTGGATGCTGGCGCGGCCGGTGCGCGGGCTGCGCCCAGGCGAACGGCCGGACTGGAACTGGGCCGAGATGCTGATGGCCCAGCTGATGTTCGGCGTGGTGTTCTCGGGCGTGGCGGCGGGCGTGGAACAGGGCGTTGCACCGGCCGCCATCCACTGGAGCCCGACCCTGGTCGCCGTGCTCGCCTATGTCGCCATCGGTCCGTCGCTGATTGCCTACCGCTGCTGGGGCCTGGGCGTGGCCGAGGCCGGGCCGGCGTTGGCCGGCTTCTTCGTCAATCTCACGCCGGTGTTTGCCGCCGTCATCTCGGCGGCGCTGCTGGGCGTCGCGCCGGCCTGGTATCACGGAGTCGCCTTCGCGCTGATCGCAGCAGGCATCCTCGTCTCTTCACGTTGATGCGGGTGCTGCACGCCGACGACCGCCTGGTCGTCATCGACAAGCCCGCCGGCCTGCTCAGCGTACCGGGCCGCAGCGAGCCCGATTGCGCCAGCGCACGCGTGCAAATGCTCTACCCCGACGCGTTGGTCGTGCATCGCCTCGACCAGGCCACTTCGGGCCTGCTGCTGTTCGCCCGCGGCCTCGACGCCCAACGCGATCTCAGCGCCGACTTCGCCGGGCGCCGCATCGACAAGCTCTACGTCGCCGTCGTCGCCGGCCATCTCGAGGGCGAAGGCCTCATCGACCTGCCGGTCGGCGCCGACTGGCCCAACCGGCCGCGCCAGCAGGTCAACTTCGAACACGGCAAGCCCTCGCAGACGCGTTGGCGCGTGCTCGGCCATGAAGGCGATCACACGCGCGTGGCCCTCGAGCCCCTGACCGGTCGCACCCATCAATTGCGCGTGCATCTCGCCGCCATCGGGCATGCCATGCTGGGCGACACGCTCTATGCCGCGCCCGACATCGCTGCCGCCAGCCCACGCCTGCTGCTGCATGCCAGCGAACTGCGAATCGGCGACCATCACTTCATCTGCCCACCGGAGTTCTGAGCATGCATCTCTACATCGTCACCGGCAGTTCACGCGGCCTGGGCGCGGCACTGGTTCAACAGCTCACGCAAGCCGAGAACACGGTGATCGGCATCGCTCGCAAGACCAACCCGGCGCTGCAAGCGGAGCAATGGGCGCTTGATCTGGCGGACCCGATTGCTGCTGCGGAACACCTGCAGGCCTGGTTGCGCGCCAACAAGCGCTGGGAAAGTGCAACGCTGGTCAACAACGCCGCCCTGCTCAGCGAGCCCGGCCCGCTGGCGGCCTCCGACCTCACCAGCCTGTCGGCTGCGCTGCGCGTCGGCCTGGAGGCGCCGACGCTGCTGAGTCGTGTCTTCCTGGCCGAAACGGTGGGCGTGCCGACGCGACGCATCCTGAACATTTCATCGGGCCTGGGCCGTCGCGCCATGGCCGGCAGCGCGGCCTATTGCGCCATCAAGGCCGGGCTGGACCATCTCAGCCGCGCCCTGGCCCTGGAAGAGCCTGGCGTCGGCGTCGTCTCACTGGCGCCGGGCGTCATCGACACCGACATGCAGGTGCAATTGCGCGGCGCCGACCCCACCCGCTTCCCGGAGCAAACCCGCTTCCAGGGCCTGAAAGATGGCGGCCAACTGCAGACGGCGGCCGACACGGCTGCGGCGATTGTTCGCTTTCTCATGCGGCCAGACTTCGGAAAAACCGTGGTTTCCGATATCAGAGACGCTTGAAAATCCTGATCCGGACCTGCATCTGCCGGCTCGTTTCCAAGCTTCTGGAGAACTCGCTTGAACCGCATCTTTGCTGTGACCCTCGCCACCCTGCTGGCCGTCACGCTGCCCGCCCATGACGCAGAGGCCAAGCGCCTCTCCAGTGGTGGCCTGAAGCGCAGCGTGCCTACCCAGACCGCGCCACAAACGCCGCCGGCCCAGCAGCCTGCGCCCCAGCAGGCCGCTCCCGGCAAACAGGCTGCCGCAACACCCGCGGCCGCTCCCGCTGCGGCGCCCAAACGCTCCTGGCTTGGCCCCATTGCCGGCCTGGCCGCAGGCCTGGGCCTGGCCGCGCTGGCCAGCCACTTCGGTTTTGGCGGCGAACTGGCCAGCATCATGACGATGGTGCTGCTCGGCCTGGTGGCGGTCTTCGTGATTCGCTTTCTGGTGCGCCGCTTCGCCGCGCCGAAGCCGCAGCTCGCCGGCGCCAACAGCGCCAGCCTCCGGGCGGCCGAGCCGGCGTGGAATCCGGCAGCGGCCACGGTTTCCGGCGCTGCCGCCGCCCCCGCAGGCTTCGACGCCGCAGGCTTCGAGAAGCTCGCCAAGCAGGTCTTCATCCGCCTGCAGGCCGCCAACGACGCCGGCGACCAGGCCGACCTGCGCCGCTTCACGACGCCGCAGATGTACGCCAGCATCCAGCACGACCTGCTGGAGCGCGGCGCACAGGCTCAGCGCACCGAAGTGCTGCAGCTCGATGCCAGCGTCGTCGACGTCGCGACGGAGACCGGGGAACAGATCGTCTCCGTGCGCTTCTCGGGCCTGGTGCGCGAGAAGAGCGAACAGGCCGCGGAGAACTTCGACGAGATCTGGCATCTGGTCAAGGCCGGTGACGGCTGGCTGATTGCCGGCATCCAGCAGACCGCATGACCCAAGGCATAGCGGGTTAGACCCGAGTCCGGGCCAGTCGAGAATGGGCGCTTCGAGCGCCCATTTCCTTTTGAGGCCCCACATGATTCGTTTGCGTCTTTCTCTTTGCGCACTCGGCACGGCTGTGCTGGCCGCCTGCGCCTCTTCTCCTGCGCCGGCACCGGTCTCCACGGCCGTCGTTGCGCCCAATGCGAACCTGGTCATCCAGGGCATCCCGCCCGTGCCCCAGAGCCTGGCTGACGCCATCGGCCGCTACAACGACTTCCGCGGCCATGCCTTCGCCGACTGGCACCCGACCCAGCGCGAGATGCTGGTCAGCCACCGCAAGGCCGATGCCAACACGGCGCAGATCTTTCGCGTGACGACGCCGCTGACCGATGGCGAGCAGCTCACCGACGGCATCGACCCGGTCGTGCGCGCGACCTACGAACCGCGCAACGGTCGGTACATCGTCTTCGAGCGCGCCACCGGTGGCAACGAAGTCGCGCAGCTCTATCGCCTGCCGCTGAACCAGGCTGGCGCTCAGCCAGTGCTGCTGACCAACCCCGACGAGCGCCACTCCATCAACACCTGGCTGCGCAGGAGCGGCCGGCTCGTCTACTCCTCGGTGCCCATCGACCGCACCGCCCAGGGCGGCACGCGTACCAAGATCACCACCACGCTGTGGCTGATGGACCCCGACAAGCCCGAAGCGCGGCGCAAGCTGGCCGAGCTGGACGGCGGCGGCTGGTTTGCCGGCCGCCCCTCGCCCGACGAGCGTCTGGTGTCCTTGACGCGCTATCTGTCGGCCAATGAATCGCAGATCTGGATGCTGGACCTCGCTAGCGGCGTTGCCAAGCAGGTCGCACCGGCCGTTGACAGCCAGGAGGCCAAGGCCACCTACTCGCCCGCCGGCTGGGCGCCCGATGGCCGCTCGCTGTGGATTGCCAGCGACCGCGCCGGCGAGTTCCGCGAGCTGATGAAGCTGGATCTCGCCAGCGGCCGCATCGACCGTGTCAGCAGCCACATCCCTTGGGACGTCAGCGGTGTCACGCTGACCGAGGACGGTGCCAGGCTGGCGGCCCAGTTCAATGTGGATGGCCGCGACGAGTTGCATTTCTTCGATGCGGCGACTGCCAAGGAAGTACCGGCCGCCGCCCTGCCGAAACTGCCCGAGGGCAATGTCGGCGCCGCTTCCTACCACCACGGTCGCGGTGAGCTCGCTTTCTCAATCAGCAATGCCCAGGGCCCGAGCCAGATCTACTCGCTGGGCACGGACGGCAAGGTCCAGCAATGGACGCGCGCCACAGCCGCGCCTGGTGTCGACACTGCCGCTTTCAGCGAGCAGAAGATCGTGCGCTGGAAGAGCTTTGACGGCACGATGATCTCGGGCCTGCTCACCGCCCCACCGAAGAAGTTCTCCGGCAAGCGCCCGGTGCTGATTTCCATCCATGGTGGCCCCGAGTCCCAGGCCAGTTTCGGCTTCCTGGGCCGCAACGCCTACTACGTGCAGGAGCTCGGCATGGCACTGATCCAGCCCAATGTGCGAGGCTCCAGCGGCTACGGCAAGAGCTTCCTGGCGATGGACAACGGCTTCAAGCGCGAGGACTCGGTCAAGGACATTGGCGCCCTGCTTGACTGGATCGCCACCCAACCCGACCTCGACGCCTCGCGCGTGCTCGTCACCGGCGGCAGCTACGGCGGCTACATGACGCTGGCCGTGTCGACGAACTACGCCGACCGCATCGCCGGCTCCATCGACGTCGTCGGCATCTCGCACTTCGTGACCTTCCTGAACAACACCGAGAGCTACCGCCGCGACCTGCGCCGGGTTGAATACGGCGATGAGCGCGACCCGGCGATGAAGGCCCACCTGGACAAGATCTCGCCGCTGACCAACGCGGTCCGGATCAAGAAGCCCCTCTTCGTCATCCAGGGCAAGAACGACCCGCGCGTGCCCTACACCGAGGCCGAGCAGATCGTCGCGACCGTGCGCCAGGGTGGCACGCCGGTCTGGTATCTGCGCGCCGAAAACGAAGGCCATGGCTTCCAGAAGAAGGACAACCAGGACTTCCAGTTCTACGCGACCGTGCTGTTCATGCAGCAGACGGTGCTGAAGTAGGCCCGGCTTTGGACCTGCTCGGCCCGGTCAGCCCGCTGCCTGCGGTTGCGGCGCTGCTGCTGGCTTTTGCCACGGCGGCGCTGCTGCAGCGGCGCGTCGGTGCGCCGCCCGCACCAGGCCGCTTCGCGAGCATCGACGGCTTGCGCGGCTATCTGGCCCTGGGCGTCTTCCTGCATCACGGCTGCATCTGGTACTTCTATCAGCACAGCGGTGAGTGGAAGCTGCCACCGTCGCGGCTCTACACCCATCTGGGTCACAGCAGCGTCGCCCTGTTCTTCATGATCACGGGCTTCCTGTTCTTCTCCAAGCTGATCGCCGCCCGCCAGCGGCCGCTGGACTGGCTGCAGCTCGTCGTGTCGCGCGTGCTGCGCCTCGTGCCGCTGTATCTCTTCGTCATGCTGCTGCTGTTCACGACGGTCGCCGTGCTGTCAGGCGGCGAGTTGCATGAGCCGGCCCGCACCGTCACCAAGCAGGCCCTGCGCTGGCTGGGCTTCACGATGTACGGCAACCCACCGATCAACCAGATCGAGGTGACCAAGATCGTTGTCGCCGGCGTGACCTGGTCCCTGCCCTATGAGTGGTTCTTCTACGGCGCCCTGCCGCTGCTCGCGCTGACGGTCGGCGTGCTGCCGCGCTGGCCCTATCTGCTGTTGGGCCTGGTGTCTGTCACCGCCCTGCTGAACTGGCCCGCGCAACCTGTGTACCTGTGGGCGTTTGCCGGCGGCATTGCGGCCGCGGCGGGCTGCCGCTCGGCACGGCTGTGCCGCTGGGCCGCCAGCCGCTTGGCCAGCGTGTTGATCCTGGCATGCCTGGCAGCGGCGGTCACGCTGTTCCCCCTGGGTACGGACTATGGTGCGCTTGCGCTGATGGCGCTGGCCTTCGTGCTGATCGCCTGCGGCAACAGCCTCTTCGGCCTGCTGCTGCACCCGGTCTCGCGCCTGCTGGGTGAGTCGGCCTACAGCATCTATCTGCTGCACGGCTTTTTGCTGTTCAGCCTCTTCCATTTCGTGCTGGGGGCGGATCAGCCGGGAGCCGCCTTGCCTGCGGCCGTGCACTGGGGTTGGGTGCTGGCACTGGCGCCGGTCCTCGTGCTGGTCAGCCATGCCAGCTATCGCTTCATCGAGGCCCCGGCGATGCGGGCCACGCCTGCCGTCACGGCGGCCTTGCGCCGCCGGTTTCAGAAATCGCCGGACCGGCTGGCTGCATAGGCCAACGGCTTGGGCCACCGGGCCGGCGTGGGCGGATCGCCGCGCCACGCCCGGGCATTGATCCAGCCGCCATGGCCCACGGCCAGGGCACATGGGGGCTGCCAGGCGGCCGCGCGCAGCAGCAGCGCATTGAGCGACTCGCCACCGTCGAACTCGAAGCCGCAGAAGTCGCGCGTCCAGCGCTCGAATTCCGCCGCGGAGATGGCGCTCCAGGGCTGGCCGTCCCAGCGGCCGAAGTCCATCTCCGCCAAGGCTGGGTCGACGCACCACAGGAAGCCCCATCGCTTCAGCCAATGCCCCACCGACGCGGCGCGCGCGAGCGGCGACGTGACGACCTCGCGCGGCAGCCCCTGCAGGCGTGCATGCGTGCGAATGCGATGGGCCAGGCGCTTGGCTTTGCGCGGGTCGACGGGAAGGTCGGTGCGGCCACCGATGCAGCGACTCGCAGCACCGATGGGCTTGGGGTGGCGCCAGATCGTGAACACAGGCTTCAGAACGAGGCCGTGAAGGCCAGCAGCACGGCGATCTCGGCCAGTTGCTCGGTCGCGCCCAGCCCATCGCCGGTGTAGCCGCCGAGGCGGCGCTTCAGCCATTGGTGCATCAGTACTGCGGCAACCGCTGCTGCGCCTGCGGTGGCCAGCAAGCGCGGCAGATCAACGCCTCCGGCGGCGAGCGCCAGCAACAGCAAGCCGCACCAGCCCAGCGCGATGGCGAAATTGCGGGGCGCCACGGCCATTGCCAGTGGCTTGGCCTTGGCATGCTCCGCATCGCCGCCGTAGGGCAGGCTGACCATCACGCCCACGGCCGCCGCGCGAGCAAAGGCGTGGCTGGCCAGCAAGGCGGCCACGGCACCCAGCAGCGGCCGCGTCGCCAATACGGCCAACAGCGCGGCGCGTAGCAACAAGCTCAGGCCCAGCGCCAAAGCGCCATAGCTGCCGATGCGCGAGTCCTTCATGATCGCCAGCGCCTTGTCGCGGCTGACCACGCCGCCCAAGGCATCGAAGGTGTCGGCCAGGCCATCCTCGTGAAACCCGCCGGTCAACGCGACGGTGGCCGCCAGTGCCAGCACCGCGGCCACCCAGGCCGGCCACAAATGACCGGCCCCCGCCAGCACCACTGCGCCGACGCCGCCGACCAGCGCGCCCACCAGCGGGAAGTGCCGCACGCAATCGTTCAGCCAGGCCGGCTCGAAGCCCTCCAGCCGCACCGGCAGCCGCGTCAGGAACTGCAATGCAACAAGGAAAAGCCGCACAGGGCTACTCGCGGTTGCTGACGCCGGCGCTGTCGAAGCTGGCCATGTCGGCCAGCAGCGCACAGGCGGCCGTCAGCAGTGGCCAGGCCAGCGCCGCACCACTGCCCTCGCCCAGGCGCAGGTCCAGGTCCAGCAGCGGGCGCACACCCAGTTGTTGCAGCCAGCGCGCATGGGGCCCCTCGGCCGAGCGATGGGCGAACACGCAGGCCGCCAACAAGCCGGGGCGCAGCGCCTCGGCCAGCGCGACGGCAGCCGTCGTGATGAAGCCATCGACGACGATGACTCGGCGCTGCGCGGCGGCGGCCATGACGCTGCCGGCCATGGTGAGGATTTCGAAACCGCCGAGAGCCGCGGCGAGCTGCAACGGGGTCTCGGCGTCAGTGTTGGCCGCGAGCGCCTCTGCAAGCACGCCAAGCTTGCGGCCCAGGCCGGCGTCATCCAGACCGGTGCCGCGCCCCACACATTCGGCCAGCGGCAAACCCGTCAGGCGCTGCATCAAGAGGCTGGCCGACGAAGTGTTGCCGATCCCCATCTCACCCAGCAGCAGCGCATTGCCGGGCAAGCGCTCGACGAGGGCCATGCCATTGCGCAGCGCACGCTCGGCTTGTTCGGCCGTCATCGCCGGCCCGACGCTCGCGTCGGCCGTGCCCGCAGCAATGCGCAGGTCGACGGCCCCGTCGGCCAGCGGCGCATCGACGCCACAGTCGGCGATCGTCAGCGCCAGACCTTGTTGACGCGCCAGCACGGACACGGCCGCACCGCCGGCCAGCATGTTGGCCACCATTTGCGGGGTGACCTCACGCGGGTAGGCCGATACGCCGCGCCGGGACAGGCCATGGTCGGCCGCGTAGACGACAAGCTGCGGCTCGCGCAGCGCGGGCCGCTCCACACCCTGGATCAGCGAGAGCTGCAGGGCCAGGGCCTCGATGCGGCCGAGGGCGCCCAGAGGCTTGGTCTTGTGGTCGATGGCGTGCTGCACGCGCGCAGCAAGTCCGGGCTCGGCCAGCGCCGGCAGGTCAGGGAAGTTCATTTCAATTGCTTTGCTTGATATCGACGGGCCGAGCGCTGGGCCGCTCCCGAGCCGGCCCGCTCAGGCGATGTGCTTGCCGGTCAAACCGGCAAGCATCGCCGTCCCCTTGGGGGACCGGCCGGGCTCGCCCGCGTTCAGCGCGGCGAGACTGGACGAGGGGCACCATGACTAGCCGACGAGGTTGGCCAGGGTCAGCAACGCGAGCAGCAGCATCCACAGCACGACGGAACGCCAGACTAGGCCGACGACGCTTTGCAGATGACCGAGCTGCGGCGGTGCGCCGGCCGTGGAGCCGGCGGCGCCGGTGAACTCGGGTTCGGTACCGGCATCGAAGGTCTTGCTGCGATCCGGCGTGACGCCAGGCGCCGCAGCGCCGCCGAGCTGCAGGCCCACAGCGCCAGCGGCCGACGCGAGGATGATGCCCTCGTTGGAATGCAGCCAGAGGCTGGCGTCGCGGCGCCAGCCATTCACAGCCTCTTCGAAGTTGCCTACGATGGCAAAGCCGGTGGCTGTCAGCCGGGCGGGCAGGTGGTCAATCCAGGTGAAAGCCTGACGCGACAAGGCCAACAGGCGGGTGTTGGTCGGTGCGTCCAGCGTGCGGCTCTTGAAGGCCCAGTAGCGGCCAGCGAACTCGGCCATGCGGTAGACCACCGCGCCTGCCGGCCCCAGGCCGATGGTCGAGCAGACGATGAACCAGAAGAACACGCCAAAGACGTGGCGATGCGCGGCGAGCAGCGAATGCTCGATGACATGTCGGATCAGCTCGGTGCGCGGCAACTCGCTGGCATCCAGGTGGCGCCATTCGGCCAGCAACTGGCGCGCGGTGGCGTCGTCGCCGCGCTCGAGGGCATCACGGATGTCGGTGTAGTAGTGGCTGAACTGCCGGAAGCCCAGCGTCAGATACAGGATGAGGACGTCCAGCCCTAGGGCGAGCAGCACGCTGAAATGGCGCAGCGCCCAGTAGATCAGCGCAACGGCCAGGCCCGGCACCAGAACCGTGATGGCCCAGACGACGGCAGCATGGTGCTCGTCGCCAGCGTCGAAGTTGCGGCCCGTCCAGCGCACCCAGCCGATGACCGACTGGTGCACGCGGTTGCCATGCCTCAGGGGCTTGAGTTGCTCACACAACAGGGCCAGCAGCACCGCGAAGAAATTCATGGGCCGGGATGATAGTGGCGCGCTCAGGCGCCGCTGAGAAGACGGTAGAAGTTGCGCAACATCGCGGCGGTCGCGCCCCAGATGAAGTACTCGCGTTCGGGCCCTTGCCAGGGCATGGACAGAAAGCGCCGCTCGGCGCCCGCGAACTCGAAACGGTGATGGCGGTGGTGGGCCGGATCCATCAGGAAGGCCAGTGGCACCTCGAAGGCTTCGGCGACCTCGAAATCATCCAGCGTCAGCGTGAAGCCGGGTTCGACAAGAGCTACCACCGGCGTCACCTGAAAGGCCGTCACTGTCGAATAGACCGGCAACTGGCCAATGATCTCGATGTGCTGGCGCGACAGGCCGATCTCCTCCTCGGTCTCCCGCAGCGCGGTCGCGACGGGACCATCGTCCTCGGGCTCGACACGGCCGCCGGGGAAGCTGATCTGGCCGGCGTGATCGCGCAGATGGTCGGTACGCCGGGTCAGCAGCAGGTTCAAGCCTGCCTCTCGCTGCACCAGCGGGATGAGCACAGCGGCACCAGACGGCTCGCGATTGGCGAAGAGCCCACCGTCGCCGACGAACTCAGGCGTCCAGGCCGCTACCTCCGCCAGGCGCGCCCGTATGGCCGAAGCCGTCAGCGCCAAGTCTGGCACCGCAGGAAGATGATCGTCGATGCTCGTGACCGGCACGAGTTGGGGCTGGGTGATGGCGGGGCGGGTCATGCGACAAAAAAACAAAAGCCGCCGAGAGCGTACGCCCTGGCGGCTTTGGCGGTAGGAACCGGCTGATTAAGCCAGCTTCTCTTTGATTCGAGCCGACTTGCCCGAACGCTGGCGCAGGTAGTACAGCTTGGCGCGACGGACGTCACCGCGGCGCTTGACTTCGATCGTGGCGATCAGCGGGCTGTAGAGCTGGAAGGTCCGCTCGACGCCTTCGCCGCTGGAGATCTTGCGGACGATGAAGCTGCTGTTCAGGCCGCGATTGCGCTTGGCAATCACGACGCCTTCGTAGGCCTGCACGCGCTTGCGGGTGCCTTCAACGACGTTGACGCTGACGATCACCGTGTCGCCAGGGGCGAAGGGCGGGATGGTCTTGTTCAGGCGAGCAATTTCTTCTTGCTCAAGGGTTTGGATCAGGTTCATCTGTACTCCTGGAGATCTTGGCGGGACGCTATTTATCGGGATGTTTGCAGCTGGCTCCAGCAAAGGAACTCAGCCACTCGACCCGCCAGAGGATCGGACAGCCCGCTAGTGTAGCCTGGACTGCGGGTTTAGCCTAGAGTTTGGCCAGGAAGGATTCATCGGCCTTGCTGAGGCGGCCGGCGGCGCGGGCGGCAGCAATCAGGTCGGGCCGGCGCGCCGCCGTCAGCGCCAGCGACTGCTCGCGGCGCCAGCGCCGGATGTCGGCGTGGTGGCCCGACAGCAGCACGGGCGGCACGCCGCGACCATCGGCCAGGACTTCGGGGCGGCTGTAGTGCGGGCAGTCCAGCAGGCCATCAGAGAAGCTGTCCTGCTCATGGGATTTGGCGTCGCCAAGGACCCCCTCCTGCAGCCGTGCGACGGCGTCCAGGAGAGCGAGCGCCGGCAGTTCGCCGCCCGAAAGCACGAAGTCGCCCAGGCTGAGTTCCAAGGTCACATGACGGTCCAGCACGCGCTGGTCGATGCCCTCGTAGCGGCCGCAAAGCAGGACGGCACCCGGGCTCCCAGCAAGACCTTGCACGCGGGCCTGATCGATTCGCGCGCCGGTCGGGGTGAAGTGGATGACGACGGGCGCCGCCTCGCCACGATCCGCCTTGACGGCGGTGAGTGCCTTTTCAAGCGGCTCGGCCAGCATGACCATGCCAGGGCCGCCGCCATAGGTGCGGTCGTCAACGCGGCGGTAGTTGTCCTCGGCGAAATCGCGCAGCGGCCACAGCCGCACGTCGACCTGACCGCTCTCGAAGGCGCGCCGCGTGACGCCATGCGTCAGATGCGGCGCGAACAGCTCCGGGAAGATCGTCAGGACATCGAAGCGCATGGCTTCGGTCAGAAGTCCAGGCCCCAGTCGACGCGGATACGCCGGTCTTCCAGGCTGACGTCGTCGATGAAACGCCCGACGAAGGGGATCAAGCGCTCCTGGTCCGGCTTGGCGGGCTCTTCCACTCCTGGCGGCAGGATGCGCAGCACGGCATGCGGGCCGGTGTCGATCAGGCCGATCACTCGGCCCAAAGCCTCAGACTCGCGATTGATGACGTCCAGGCCGATCAGGTCAACCCAGTAGTACTCGCCGTCGGGTGTGCGCGGGAAGTCACTGCGGGGAATGTAGATCTCGTGGCCACGCAGCGCTTCGGCGGCATTGCGGTCGTCCACCCCTTCGGCGACGGCGACGATGCCCTCGCCCTGCTCGCGCACCGATTTCACGGCCAACACCAGTTGGCTGGGCTTGGGGCCGGTCGACTTCAGATACCAGCGCTTGGCGCTGAACAACGCGTCCGCGTCGGCCGAGTAGGCCTGCACCTTCAGGCCACCTTTGATGCCCCAGGCATCAAGGATGCGGCCCACCGGCAGCAGATCTTCGGGCCAGGAAGCAAAAGACGGCGCCGAGGCGCCGTCTTGCTGAGGCTTGTTGCCTGCCACGCCTGCTTAGGCGGCGACAGCAGCCGTCTTGGCATCGCCAACCAGGCGGGCCACCGTGGGCGACAGCTGGGCGCCGACACCGATCCAGTAGCTCACGCGGTCCTGCTCGACGCGCAGCTTCTCGGCGGAACCGGAAGCGACGGGGTTGTAGAAGCCGACGCGCTCGATGAAGCGGCCGTCACGGCGCTGGCGGCTGTTGGCGACGACGATGTTGTAGAAGGGGCGCTTCTTGGAGCCGCCGCGGGCCAGACGAATCACAACCATGATGTTTCCTAAAAATTGGGTGACCACCGCACGAGGAGACACTCAAGTAGCGACAAGTCGAATGGCAGGAACCCCTGCCGGGGTAGGCTCTGTAGATACGCCGCAGCCATCTGCGACCAGAGCCGAAAACCCAGCATTATAAACTCGATCAAGCTCCTCTTGCGCAGTCCCCAAAACCGACAAATGTCACAGCCCGCCCCCATCACCCTGCCCCTGACGATCCGCCCCAGCACTGACGCCGACTTGGCCGCCATCCAGGCCATTTACGCCCACGCCGTGCTGGAAGGCACCGGCACCTTCGAAACCGAGGTGCCCGGAGTCGACGAGATGGGCCGCCGCCGCGCCGAGGTGCTGAGCCGCAATCTACCCTGGCTGGTGGCCGAGCGCGGCGGCGAAGTGCTGGGCTATGCCTATGCCAACTACTTCCGCCCCCGCCTGGCGTATCGTTTCTGTGTCGAAGACTCGATCTACCTGTCGCCCGCCGCACAGGGCCAGGGCATGGGCCGGCTGCTGCTGGCCGAACTGATGGCCCGCTGCGAAGCGGCCGGTGCGCGCCAGATGCTGGCCGTCATCGGCGACGCGGCCAATGCCGGCTCCGTCGGCGTGCACAAGGCGCTGGGCTTCGAACACACCGGTGTGCTGAAAAGCGCAGGCTGGAAGTTCGGCCGCTGGCTGGACGTCGTGTTGATGCAGCACACCTTGGGCCTGGGTGACAGCGCCGCCGCCGAATGAGCGGCGTCACCAAACACAAGGCCGTTGCGACCTGGCTGGCCTTGCTGGTCGGTGTCTTCGGCCTGCACCGCTTCTATCTGTATGGGCTCAAGGACCGCTGGGCTTGGCTGTTCCCCGTGCCGACGCTGCTCGGTCTGCTCGGCGTACAGCGCATGGACACCCTCGGCCAGGACGATCGCCTGGCGTGGCTGCTGATTCCGCTGCTGGGCGCCAGCCTCGTCGCCGCCCTGCTCGGCGGCATCGTCTACGGGCTGATGCCGGATGAGCGCTGGAACGCCCGCTTCAATGCCGGCCGGCCGGCCAGCACGGGCGGCTGGGCCGCCGTCATCGGCGTCGTGCTCTGCCTGCTGTTCGGCGGCACGGCGCTGATGGCGACCATCGCCTTCAGCGCCCAGCGCTATTTCGAATCGCAGGCCGGTCAGTAGAGAATGAAACTGACCCAGTAGCAGATGCCGGCCATCAGCGCCGCGGCCGGGATCGTGAAGATCCAGGCCCAGACGATGCTGCCGGCCACGCCCCAGCGCACGGCCGACGGACGCTGCACCGAGCCCACGCCGACGATGGCGCCGGTGATGGTGTGCGTCGTCGACACCGGGATGCCCAGAGCCGTCGCCAGGAACAGCGTGATGGCCCCGCCCGTCTCGGCGCAGAAGCCGCCCACCGGTTTGAGCTTGGTGATGCGCTGCCCCATCGTCTGCACGATGCGCCAGCCGCCAAACATCGTGCCCATGCCGATGGCGATGTAGCAGGCGACGATGACCCAGCTGGGCGGCGCCTTGTCGCCGACGCTGACCATGCCGGCGGCGATCAGCAGCATCCAGATCAGGCCGATGGTCTTCTGCGCGTCGTTGCCACCGTGGCCCAGGCTGTACAGGCCAGCCGACACGAGCTGCAGCCGCCGGAACCAGCGGTCGATGCGTATCGGTGACTTGTGCCGGCAAACCCAGGCCACGATGACCATCATCAGTGAACCCAGTAGATAGCCCAGCAAAGGCGACACGATGATGAAGGCGACGGTCTTCCAGATGCCACCAGCGACAAGGGCCGACGGCCCCGCCTTGGCGACGACGGCGCCGGCAATGCCACCGATCAGCGCATGCGAGGAACTGGACGGGATGCCCCACCACCAGGTGATGAAGTTCCAGGCGATGGCGCCGATCAGCGCTCCAAAGACGACGTGGTGATCCACCACGCCCGGCTCGACGATGCCCTTGCCCACGGTGGCCGCCACCTTGAGCTGGAAGATGGCGATCGCGACGACGTTGAAGAAGGCGGCGAACAGCACGGCCTGCTGCGGCTTCAGCACGCCAGTGGATACCACCGTGGCGATGGAGTTGGCCGCGTCGTGGAAGCCGTTCATGAAGTCGAACAGCAGGGCCAGCACGACCAGCAGGGCCACCACCCAAAAGGCGATCTCAGCGGATGCCATGTCAGCGGCGCGCGGCCGTCCGAAGGCGCTGACACGCCCCCTCGGGGGGCAACGAACGAAGTGAGTGTGGGGGTCGATTCATCTCGGCGGTCAGGAGTTCTCGAGGACGATGCCCTCGATCAGATTGGCGACGTCTTCGCAGCGATCGGAAATGGATTCGAGCTGCTCGTAGATCGCCTTGAGCTTGATCAGCTCGCGCACGTCCTCCTGCTCGCGAAACAGACGAGACATCGCCGAGCGCATGACACGGTCGGCATCGGACTCCAGGCGGTCGATCTCCTCGCAGGTCTTGAGGGCTGCTTCGGTCGTGGCAGGTTTGCTGAGGTGCGGCAGCAGCGTCACGGCATGCTGCACGCGCTCGCAACAGCGCACCGACAGCGTGCACAACTGCAGAACCTGCTCGGGCACGGCGCGCACATCGTAGAGCGACAGCGTCTCGGATGAATCCTGCAGCAGATCGACGATGTCGTCCATCGCGTTGATCAGGCCGTGGATCTGCTCGCGATCAATGGGCGTGATGAACGTGCGGTGCAGCAGCCGGTTCACCTCGGCGGTGACGCGGTCGGCGGCATGCTCGGCCTTGTCGACCTCGTCGGCGTACTGCGCGCGCAGCGCTGGGTCGGCATAGTTTTCAATCATTTTCTGGAAGGCGCGCGCACCTTCCAGGATGAAGCCACCGTGCTCATTGAACAGCTCAAAAAAATTGCCCTCACGGGGCAGCAGCTTGCCAAACAGCATGGGCGTCCTTGATCTCTCGAAGGGTCGGAGTTTACCGGGCGCCGTCACCGAACCGTCATCAAGCCGACCTGAAGATGAAGTAGACAGCGCCCATCAGACACAAACCCGCCCAGAGGAAATCCAGCTTCAGCGGTTCACCCATGTAGTACAGGCTGAAGGGCACGAAGACGGCAAGCGTGATGACTTCTTGCGTGATCTTCAGCTGGGCCAAGCTGAAGCCGGCGCCATGGCCGATGCGGTTGGCCGGCACCTGAAGCAAGTACTCAAACAGCGCGATACCCCAGCTGATGAGGGCGGCTATCCACCAAGGCTTGGTCGCCAGGCCCTTGAGATGGCCATACCAGGCGAAAGTCATGAAGACGTTGGACAGCAGCAGCAAGCCGACGGTCTGCCAGCCGGCGAGGGTCGAGAACATCTTCGTATCTCCAGGTCAGAGGGACAGCGGGCCGAGCCGCTCGACGCGCTGGGTCTGCCAGCCCTTCCCAGCCGCCAAATGCACCAGCTCCGGCGCTATCTCCAGCAGCGGGCGCAACACGAAGGCGCGTTCGCCAAGGCGCGGGTGGGGCAGCGTCAGCCGTGGCGTGTCGAGGGTCAGCTCGCCATAGAGCAACAAGTCGAGATCCAGCGTGCGCGGCGCATTGCGGTAGGGCCGCTCCCGGCCGTGCGCCAGTTCGATGGCCTGCAGCGCGTCCAATAGTTCAATGGGTAGAAGCGTCGTGTCCAGTGCCACGACGGCGTTCAGGAAGTCCGGACCGCCAGCATCCACCGGCGCGCTGCGCCAGACGCTGGACAGCGCCGCGACATGGCTGCCCGGCAGCGCCGCAAGGCGCAACGCTGCCTGCGTCAACGTGGCAGAAGGGTCGGCGCCCAGGTTGGCGCCCAGTCCGACGTAGGCGCGCGAGCTCACTCGGCGGCAGTTGCGGGCGCTGCGGCGCCCTCCCCGCCACCCGGCTTGCGGCGGCGACGGCGGCGTTTCTTGGCCGGCGCGTCATCGGCCGCCGGCTCGGTTTCTTCACCGGCCGGCGCCTCGGGACGCGGTGCACGCACAACGCGGGGCTGCTTCTGCTGGGTCGCACGGGCGTCGGCCAGCAGGGCCTGACGGTCGTCATCGCTGCCCAGCGCAAAGTCCTCCCACCAGTCGGCCAGGGCCGGGTCGATCTCGCCGACGTCGGCGCGCAGGCGCAGGAAGTCGAAGCCGGCACGGTAGCGCGGCTGCTCGATGAGGCTGAACACACCCGAGCCGGTACGGCGCTCGAAGCGGGTCTGCATCATCCAGATTTCGCGCATGTCGGCCGCCAGCTTGCCGCGGCCGGAGATGTCGCCGATGCGGGCATCGAAGACGGCGTCGATCGCCTGGGCCAGTGCCGGCACGGGCGGTTCGCCGCCGTTGCGGATCTTGGTCCAGCGGTCCAGCACTTCATGCCAGAGCATGCAGGCGAGCATGAAGCTGGGGCTGACGCCGCGGCCTTCCTGCACGCGCCGGTCGGTGTCCTCGAAGGCCTGCCGCACAAAGTTGCCGCGAATGCCCTCGTGCAGGTCACCGGTTTCGGTCAGCATGGCGTCCAGCATTGCGAACACGCCGCGGCCCAGACCCAGCTTCTTCAACTGCGCGATGCTGGCCAGGGAATGGCCGGTCTGCAACAGCTTGATCATCTCGTCGAAGAGGCGCGAGGCCGGCACATTGGCCAGCAGCGCCGACGAGGCTTTCACCGGCGCCAGCGTCTTGGGCTCGAGCGTGAAGCCCAGCTTGGCGGCGAAGCGCACGGCGCGGATGATGCGGACCGGGTCCTCGCGGTAGCGGGTTTCGGGATCGCCGATCATGCGCAGCAGCTTGGCCTTGGCGTCGGCGAGGCCACCGTGGTAGTCCACCACCAGTTGGCGCTGCGGGTCGTAATACATCGCGTTGACCGTGTAGTCGCGACGGGCAGCATCCTCGATCTGCGGGCCCCAGACGTTGTCGCGCAGCACGCGGCCGCTTGCGTCCACGGCGTGATGCTTGCCATCCAGCTCGGCTTTGCCCGTCTTCTCGTTGCCGGCGATGGCTTCTGATTCCGTCGGCAGCGCGCGGAAGGTCGAGACCTCGATCACTTCGTGCTCACGACCGCGGCCGTAGACAACGTGAACGATGCGAAAGCGCCGGCCGATGATGAAAGCACGGCGAAACAGCCCCTTGACCTGTTCGGGCGTCGCATTGGTCGCGACGTCGAAGTCCTTGGGCCGCATGTTCAGCAGCAGGTCGCGCACGGCGCCGCCGACGATATAGGCCTCGAAACCCGCATCGGTCAACGTCTTGACGACCTTGACGGCGCGCTCGTCGAGCAGATCCGGGTTGATGCCGTGAACCTCGGCCGTCACCTCCACCCGTTTGCCCAGCGGGCTGGTCTTCTTGGGGGCTGCGGCGGGTTTGCCAAGCAGTTTGTCGATGAACTTTTTGATCATGCGAAGAGGTGCAACTGGGGCCAGCCCCGTTCGGCGGCGATCGCAGCGAGGGTCGGGCTGGGATTGGTCGCCACAGGGTGGCTGACGCGTTCAAGCAGGGGCAGATCGTTGGTCGAGTCGCTGAAGAAGTTCACACGCTCGAAATCGCGCCATTGTGCCCCCAGGCCCTGCAACCAGCCCTCGACGCGCGCGATCTTGCCCTCGCGGAAGCTCGGGATGCCGCGAATGGCTCCGGTGTAGCGCTGCTCGGCGTCGCGTTCCAGCTCGACGGCGATCAGGTGCGCGATGCCAAAGGCCGCTGCAATCGGCGCTGTGACGAATTCATTGGTCGCCGTGACCAGGGCGATGAGGTCGCCCGCTGCACGGTGCTTCTCGACCAGCGCAACGGCCTCGGGCCGCAGCGCCGGGCGCATGACCTCGGCCATGAAGCGCTCCCGCATGGCCAGCGCCTCGGCCAGCGGGCGGGAGCGCCAGGCGGACGTTGCGAAGTCGATATACGCCGGCAGGTCCAACGTTCCCGCGTTGTACTGGGCAAAGAACTCGTCGTTCTTCGCACCCCAGACCACGCCGTCCACCCAGCCCACCTCCACCATGAAACCACCGAAGGCATGGTCGGAATCCATGGGGATCAGCGTCCCATCCAGGTCAAACAGCGTGAGATTCATAAATTAGGGTCAGAGTCGAATTTTTCTTCAACGGCCTCGTCGGCCAGCATGGCCTTCAGCAGCGGCAGTGTCAGCGCGCGCTTGGCTGACATCGCGAATTCATCCAGCCGCTCGAGCAGGGCCATCAGCCCCTTGAGATTGCGCTCGAAGCGGGTCAGCAGATAGGACAGCACCTCGTCGCCGAGCAGCAGGCCGCGGCGATCGGCCTCGCGGCGCAGCACGGCACGCATTTCGGCCTCGCGCAGCGGTTCAAGCGCAAAGCTCGGGCCCCAGCCCAGGCGCGTACGCAGGTCTTCGCGCACGGCCAGGTCGACGGCTGGCGCATCGGCCGTTGCAACGACGGTATAGCCCTGCCCCGCCGTCGCTACAAAAAGGGCAAAAGCGGCATGCTGCTGGCCGGCGTCAAAGCGCTGGCAATCGTCCAGCAGCAACAGGCTCTCGTGGGCCGGCAGCTCCCAGGGCAAGGCCGTCTCGGCGTCGTACCAGGCGACGCGCTGGCCGGCCGCCTGCCAGCGCTCGGCCAATGCCTGCAGCAGATGGCTCTTGCCCGAGCCGGTCGGGCCCCAGAGCAGCGCGGGTGGATCGCCCGGCTGCAGGCCCAGCAGGTAGGCCAGAGCCTCGGCATTGGCGCCGGGCAGGAAGTTGTCGAAGCTGTGCGCGGGCGGCGCCAGCAGCGCAAGCGGGATCTGCCTCATTGAACGGCTAACGGAACAGCGAACTCTCGAGATAGGCGCGATGCAGGCGCTTGACCGCGACTGCCGCCACAGCCGACAGCGGCAGCGCAATCAGCACGCCGACAAAGCCGAGCAGATGACCGAAGGCCAGCAGCGCGAAGATGACCATCAGCGGGCTCATGCCGATGCGCTCGCCGACGAAGCGCGGCGTCAGCACGAAGCTTTCCAGCAGTTGGCCGATGCCAAAGACGATGGCGACGGCGAGAACGCCATAAAGATTTGCGAATTGCAGCAAGCCTGCCAGCAGCGCCAGCACCAGGCCCAGGCCAAAGCCCAGATAGGGAATGAAAACCGCCAAGCCGGTGAAGACGCCGATGGGCAAGGCCAGATCGAAGCGCGCCAGCGCCAGGCCGACGCTGTAGAAGATGGCCAGAGCCCCCATGACGAGCAATTGACCGCGCAGGTACTGGCCCAGCGTCTCATGGCATTCGTCGAGGAAGCTGCCAACCGAATCGCGCGCCGCTGGCGGCACGAGAGCGCGCATGCGCTCGACCAGGCCCGGCCAGTCGTCCAGCAGATAGAAAAGCACGACGGGCAGCAGCACCGCATTGCCGATGAAGGCGAGCAGGAAGCTGCCGCCGATGCGGGCCGAGCTCAGCGCCGTCGCCAGCCACTCTTCGAAATTGGCATCCAGGTACTTCAGCACGAAGGCCTTGATGCTGGCCGGGTCGAGCTGCATGTAGATGCCGTGCTCCGCCAGCCAGGGTGAAAGCTTGTCATTGGCCAGTTTCGCCAATGCAGGAATCTGCTCGCGCAGCGCCGGCAGCTCTTTGCTGAGGATGGGAAGCACCAGCAGCACCAAAGCCAGCAGGGCCATCGCAAACAGCAGCTCGACCATCAGCACCGCCAGCGACCGCGGCACGCGCCGGTTCACCAGGGCCTGCACCGCGGGCGCCAACGCGTACGCCAGCACCAGGGCCGCGATGAAGGGCGCCAGCACGGGCGACAGCAGCCACAGCAGAAGAATGACGCCCAGGGCGACACCGCCCCAGGCCAGGGCGGTGCGTTGGTGCTTGCTGAGCTTCATCATGGTGGTGGGCGGGCGGGCGCGGATTGTCACTGAAGCGGCGGCCGGGCCTGGTCAAGCAGCATCGCCAGGCGGGTTCGCAATCCCGCGGCGTCGGGTGCATCGCCCCGCTCGGCAAGATAGAAGGCCAGATCGTCGGCGGCAGCAGCAAACGCGCCCAGCGTCGCCAGCACCAGGCCGCGATCGCGGCGCTCCACCGGGTCGCCCGGCAGCAGGATGACGAGGCGCTGTTGCACGGCCAGCAGCCGCGGCCAGTCCTCGGCGGCGCGGTGAACTTCCTTCAGATTGCGCAGCATGCGTGCCAGGATCTGGCGCTTGGATGCAGCGCGCAGGAAGAACTCCAGCGGCAACTCCAGGTCGGCGGGCAGCTCGCTGCCATGGCGGTAGACGGCCAGGCGCTCGTCCAGCCGCGTGGCTGACAGCGATTCGCCCGTGAAGGGGTCGATAACGACCTCGCCAAGCCCGACGCGGCATTTGACGAGGAAATGCCCCGGGAAAGCGACGCCCGCAGCGCGCAGGCCCGCCTGCTCGGCAAGCTCCAACAGCAGCACGGCCAGCGTGATGGGAATGCCACGCCGCGTCTCCAGCACGCGATGCACGAAGCTGTTCTCGGCCGCGTAGTAATTGTTCAGATTGCCGGCAAAGCCGAGTTCGCCGTGGAAGAAACGTGTCAGCTGGTGCAGCCGCTCGGCCGGCACAGTCTCCGACGTGATGCGCTCACGCAGGCGGCGCGCCAGCGCATCCACCTTGGACAGCGCAGCCTGGACATCAAGCTGGGGATATTCGTCCTGGGCCAGGCTGATGGCGGCCTCGAGCAGATTGAGGCTCTCATCCTCCGCCACCAGCGTGGCGAAGTAGTCCAGCGGAGTCGGCGCTGCGTACTTCATCAGCTCGGGCGCCCGAGCGCACGGGGCCGCATGCCAACCAGCAGCAGCACCGCGAAATAGACGAGGGCGCTGCCCGCCAGGCTGGCCGCCATGACGAGACCGCGCCGGATCTCGTGCGCGCCCAGGCCGAGCCAGTCCAGCCTGCTGGCCAACTGCCATTGCAACAGGCCCATGGCTGCACAAGCCAGCACCACACGCAGGCCGAAGGCCAGCCAGCCAGGCTCGGGGCGGTAGCTACCCAGCTTCTTCAGCCCCCAGAACAGCCAGCCCGCATTGACCAGCGCGCCCAGGCCGATGGACAGGGCCAGGCCCGCGACACCGATCCAGGGCACGAAGACAAGGTTGAATCCTTGCGTCAGCACCAGCACGGCGACGGCGATCTTGGCCGGCGTGCCGGTGTCCTGGCGGGCGAAGAAGCCGGGCGCCAGCACCTTCACCGCGATCAGGCCCAGCAGGCCAACACCCCAGCCCATGACCGACTGCGCTGTGTGGGCCACGTCGGTCGCCGTGAAGGCGCCGCGGTGGTAGAGCACGGCCGTCAACGGTTCGGCGAAGACCAGCAGGGCGACGGCGCAGGGCAACGCGAACAGCATCACCATGCGCAGGCCCCAGTCGAGCAGGCGGCTGTAGCGCTCGCTCTCGCCCGAAGCCTGGGCAGCGGACAACTGCGGGGTCAGGACCGCGCTGAGCGCCACGCCGAGCAGGCCGATGGGGAATTCCATCAGGCGGTCGGCATAGTTCAGCCAGGAGGTCGCGCCCTCGCCGAGGCGGCTGGAGATCTGCGTGTTGATCATCAGCGACAGCTGGGACACACCGACACCCAGCAGCGCCGGCCCCATGCCCAGCATGACGCGGCTGACACCCGGATTGGCACGTGCCTCCCGGAAGCCTTGCCAGCTGAACCGCATGCGCGGCGTCACGCCGATGGCCCGCAGCGCCGGCCACTGCGCCAGCAATTGCAGCACGCCGCCGAGCATGACACCGAAGGCCATCGCATAGATACCCGGATAGCCCGCGCGCTCAAGCGGCCCGACCAAGGCCCAGCCGACGGCGACGACGCTGAGGTTGAGCAGCACCGGCGTTGCCGCCGGCACGACAAAGCGTCGCCAGGTGTTCAGGATGCCCGCCGACAGGGCCACCAGCGACATGCAGCCGATATAGGGGAACATGAAGCGCGTCATGACGACGGATGCGTCGAACGCCGGCTCCGGCAGCCCGCCGCCGAGCAGCCAGACCAAGAGGGGCGCTGCGACCACACCAATCACCGAGGTCGCCATCAGCGCCCATAACAGCACGGTCGCGACGGCGTCGATGAGGCGCTTCGTTGCCGCTTCGCCCTCGGTGGCCCGCGTCGCCGCCAGCAGCGGCACGAAGGCCTGCGAAAATGCGCCCTCAGCAAACAGACGTCGCAGCAGGTTCGGGATCCGGAACGCGACGAGAAACGCATCGGTCATTCCGGTGGCGCCGAAAAGGCCCGCCACCATGGTTTCGCGGACAAGGCCGGTGATGCGCGAGGTCAGGGTCAGCAGGGAAATGGTCGACGCAGCGCGCAGCAGATTCATGGCGGCGGATTATCTGTGTCGTGAATGGCGCCTTCTTCGATACTCGTCCCAGGCACTTGGCTTTAACCCTGATTTCGGGCTATACTCGTCGTCTTTGCACCAACTGGGTATAGATACAGCATGGCTACCAGCTCCAAAGCCAAGAAGAAGACGGTTCGCCTGGCGTCGGGTCTCAAGCGCGTCCGCCAGGACGCCAAGCTCAACGCCGCGAATACTGCGCTTCGCTCCAAATACCGTACGGTCGTCAAGAACGTGCAAAAGGCTGTGACCGCGGGCGACAAGTCCAAGGCCGCTGACCTGTTCAAGGCTGCCCAAGCCGTCATCGACTCTGTCGCCGACAAGGGCATCTTCCACAAGAACAAGGCTGCTCGTCACAAGAGCCGCCTGTCCGCCAAGATCAAGGCGCTCGCCGCCTAAGAAGCAATCCAGCTCTGGTGCAAGCAAAGAGGCCCGCGCAAGCGGGCCTCTTTGCATCTGCGGCCCGCACCTGCGGGCCGCTTGCATTTCAATGCCACTCGCCTGGCACGACGCCCTGGATGCTGCGGTCGCGCAGCCACTCGGCGACGGCCCGGGCCACCCACTGCGGGTCATCCAGCGGCAGATCGTGGCCGGCCTTGGTGTGCAGGCGCAGCGGCGCTCCCCAGGCACGGCTGATGGCCTGCGAGCAACGCCAGTCGACGAGCCCATCCGCTTTGCTGCACAACAGCAGCATGGGCGCAGCCGGGCGAGTGCGGCTGGCGCGATAGCGCATGCTGGCGAGCAACTGGCGGGCCGTGTTGCGAACACCGAGCGGGTGCTGGCGCTGCAACTCCACCCAGCGGTCGATGATGGCCGGAGTCGGCGTCAACCGCGTCGTCAGGCTGAGCACCCTCTCCTCCCGCATGCGGGCGCTGAAGCGGCTGAGGGACAGCAGCAACAGGCCAAGATAGTTCAGCGGATGCGGCTTGCGAAACAACTCGCTGAAAGGCCGCAGGCTGGGGTTGATCAGCACGCCGGCCTCAACCTCGCTGGGATAGCGGCTCGCCCATTCGCTCAGCACCGCGCCGCCCAGCGACATGCCGACCAGCGACACCGGCCCATTGACGCCGAGGCGTTGCAACTGTTCACGGCAAGCATCAACGATGGCCAACACCTGGGTAGGACTGGCCTGGCGGCGCAGCGCACCCGTACCGGGCAGATCCAGCAGCAGCAGCCGGGACGCCGGTTGCAACGCACGCAATTCGCGCAGCAGATGTTCGGGGAAAACCCCCCAATGCCCGCTGGCGCGTGACAGGCCGCGCAACAGCACCCAGACCGGCGTCAGCGTGCGCTCCGCCGCCACGGCCGGCGCGGTGGGGAGCGGATCTGCGGCGATGGTGGCGGCGCTGTCGTTTATCGGCATGTTTCCAAACATTGCCGGCGAGGATAACGGCGCCCCGCCCAGGTGCGTCCTGGGACTCTTGCTAGGAGAGACGAAATCAAGCGCCCGATTTACCGCCTGGGCCGTCGGGCAGCAGGCAGGCGTCGGCAACTTGCAGGTTGTTGTCGCGCGCGAAGTTCATGACGAAGTCCCAGGCCATGGGTTCGAGGCGCTTGAGCTCTTCGTTGACGACAACGCACTTCACGCCGTTGATGACGGTGGGGACACACAGCGGCGAATAGCCGATGTAGGCACCAATGCCGCCGCGCGCGCCGCCGGGTCGAAAGCAGGACATTGCGCCCGCCAGCCGCTCGGCCCAGTCGCTCGGTCGGAAGGTTTTTCCATCCAGAGTGACACCTTGGATGAAGACTTCGCGCGGCGGGGGGGCAACGGTCATGGACAGAGGGGCTTCGCGGTACAGCGGGGCGCCGCTGCCAAAGACCGGTATTGTGCCTCGACGCCAAGCCATCTGCTGCGGCGCAGCAATTGCTGCGGCATCAACCTTAGAATCAAAAGTTCCTTTTTTCTCGACTCATCAGGAGACCCGATGAACGCTGTCCCTCCCTCGTCCGAGCCCCATGTCATGCCGACCTATGGCCGCCTGCCCGTTGCGCTTTCGCACGGCCAGGGCTGCTGGGTCTGGGACACGGAAGGCCGACGACTGCTGGATGGACTGGGCGGTATCGCGGTCAACACGCTGGGCCACAACCACCCGCGCCTGGTGCCGGCGTTGCAAGATCAGCTCTCCAAGCTGATCCACACCAGCAACTACTACCGCGTGCCGCTGCAGGAGCAACTGGCCGCCAAGCTCTGCGAGGTTTCGGGCCTGGCCAATGTCTTCTTCTGCAATAGCGGACTCGAGGCCAACGAGGCGGCGTTGAAGATCGCCCGCAAGTTCGGCCATGACCGCGGCAATACCTCGCCCGAGGTGCTGGTCTTCGAGGGCGCCTTCCACGGCCGCTCGATCGCGACGCTGTCGGCCACGGCCAATCCCAAGATCCAGGCCGGCTTCGGGCCGCTGGTGCCGGGCTTCGTGCGCGTGCCGCTCAACGACATTGCCGCCCTCGAGGCCGCCCTGGCCACTCACCCCAACATCACGGCCATCTTCCTGGAGACCATCCAGGGCGAAGGCGGCATCAACCCGGCCCGCGTCGAGTTCCTGCAGGCACTGCGCCGCGTCTGCGACGAGCGCGACCTGCTGCTGATGCTGGACGAGGTGCAATGCGGCATCGGCCGCACCGGCAAGTGGTTCGCCCACCAGTGGGCCGGCATCAAGCCGGACGTCATGCCGCTGGCCAAGGGCCTGGGCTCGGGCGTGCCCATCGGCGCCGTCGTCTGCGGGCCGCGCGCCGCCGGCGTGCTGAAGGCCGGCAACCACGGCACGACCTTTGGCGGCAACCCGCTGGCCATGCGCGCCGGCGTCGAGACGTTGAAGATCATGGAAGAGGACGGCCTGCTGGCCAATGCCGAAGCCGTGGGCGCCACGCTGCGCGGCGCCCTCGCCGAGGGCCTGGCTGGCGAGTCGGGCCTGGTCGAGATCCGCGGCCAGGGCCTGATGCTGGGCATCGAGTTGGATCGCCCGGCCGGCCCGCTGCTGGGTCAAGCCCTGGATGCCGGCCTGCTGATCAGCGTGACGGCCGACCGCGTGGTGCGCCTGCTGCCACCGCTGATCCTGACGCACGACGAAGCGCGCGAAATCGCTGCCCGCCTCGTGCCGCTGATCAAAGCGCTGCTTGCGCAGCCCAAGCCATGAAGCCGGGGGATGCACTGATGCGTCACTATCTGCAGTTCAAAGACCTGCGCGCCGAGGAATACGCCCACCTGTTCGACCGCGCCGGCATCATCAAGCGCCGCTTCAAGAACTACGAAAAATACCAGCCGCTGCAGGACCGCACGCTGGCCATGATCTTCGAGAAGGCCAGCACGCGCACGCGCGTCAGCTTCGAGGCGGGCATGTACCAGATGGGCGGCTCCGTTGTGCACCTGACGACGGGCGACAGCCAGCTCGGCCGAGCCGAGCCGGTGGAGGACTCGGCGCGCGTCATCAGCCGCATGGTCGACATCGTCATGATCCGCACCTTCGAGCAGAGCAAGCTCGAGGCGTTTGCGGCGCATTCGCGCGTGCCGGTCATCAACGGCCTGACCAACGAGTACCACCCCTGCCAGATCCTGGCCGACCTGTTCACCTTCATCGAGAACCGCGGCATGGACCGGCGCGGCGCCATCGACATGGACTGCCTGAAGGGCCGTGTCGTCGCCTGGGTGGGGGACGGCAACAACATGGCCAACACCTGGCTGCAGGCGGCCGAGATCCTTGGCTTCAAGGTCCATGTCAGCACACCGAGCGGCTATGGTGTGGACCCGGCAGTGGCCGGTATCAAGGACGCGAGCTGCTACCGCGTGTTCAACGACCCGCGCGAGGCCTGCGACGGCGCCGACCTGGTGACGACCGACGTCTGGACCAGCATGGGCTACGAAGCCGAGAACGAGGCTCGCAAGGCTGCGTTCGCGGATTGGTGCGTGGACACGCAGATGATGGCTCGCGCCAAGCCGGACGCCCTTTTCATGCACTGCCTGCCGGCCCATCGCGGCGAGGAAGTGGCGGCGGACGTCATCGATGGGCCGCAATCCGTCGTATGGGACGAGGCGGAGAATCGCATGCACGTGCAAAAGGCACTCATGGAGTACCTTTTGCTCGGCCGGATCGGCTGACGGCCGAGACGGTGGCCCGCCAGGGCCAGCATGCGATTCGGGGTGCACTCACTTTGCGCAGCAAAGTGAAGCCGCGGTCGCGGCGGGTGCACACCAAAACAGAATGCACGTGCAGAAGGCACTCATGGAGTACCTGCTGCTCGGACGCATTGGCTGACACGCCTCATCTCGAAAGCAAAAAGCCGGCTGCGAACAGCCGGCTTTTTCTTTGGCGCTCGCTGATCAGGCGCGACGGCGGCGGGCCAGCACCAGGGCGCCACCGGCGAGCAGCAGTGCGATGCTGCTCGGCTCGGGGACGGCGGAGATGTTGTCCAGCGCGGCAACGCCGTTCGTGCCAGTCAGGTCGAAGGACAGTGCCGTGCCGCTGTAGCTCAGGATCTTCTGGGACCAGGTCGAGTAGTCACCGGTCGCGGTCAGCGTGATGGTGCCCAGAAGCGAGCCTGAACCGTTCAGGCCCGAATAGGCGCTGATGGTGGCCGTGTCGGTGCCGGCGTAGTAGAAGCTCAGCCCACCGGCAACGCCAGCGGCGACATTCATGTAGGCAGCCGTATTGACGACCCCATCGAGCTGCACGAAGGCCACGCCGAGCGGCGACGGTGCATTGCCGAAGTAGCTGAAGTTGGCGTCGTTGGACAGCCCCAGCACATTGGTGAAGGTCACGCCGTCGGCCGCGTAGGTGTTGGCCACCTCGTCGCCATAGGACCAGTTCTTTTCAAAGTCCACGGACAGCGGAGCGGCCGCGAAAGCCGGCGAGGCCAGGCCAAGGGCCAGGGCGAGAGTGGCGAGCTTCATTGAAAACTCCAGAGCTTGAAGGTTGAGGCGGCAAATGGAAGAACGCCGCTGCGTTTGAATCGGGCCGGAGTGTGGTGGTCAAAGACGACAGGCGCGTGACGCCCGAGAGTCATCGCCTTCGTCACAGCGCCGTCACCTGCGCCTGCGATGGTTGCCGCCCATGCCCGCCTCTCCCCTGCCCCGCCGCCGCCTGCTGCTCGCCGCCAGCGCTGCCTACCTGGGCTTGGCCCGCCCGGCACGGGCCTGCGAGTTCTTCAGCAGCCATCTGCGCATCTGGCACCCCTGGACTCGCACCGCCCGCGTCGACGCCGACACGGCTGTGCTGTGCATGCGCTTCGATGAGGTGCAGCGCGCGGATCGCTTGATCGGCGTCGAAACGCCGGTGGCTGCTGGAGCACGCCTGGCCGGGCCCGGCGCACCCGCCAAGGCGCAAGACTTGTCCCTGCCGATCCAACCAGGCCAGACGCTGGAGCTGACCGAGGACGGCCTGCACATCGAGCTGCTCGATCTGCAGCAGCCGCTGCAGATCGGCCGCAGCTATCCCCTGCGGCTCATCTTCGAGTCTGCCGAGCCCGTCAACGCCACGCTCAACGTCGACTTCGCCGGCTTGCCCTGAACGCGTCTCAGCAGCGTCGCGATGCCGTCACGCCAGGGTCACGGCCGCTTCCTAGCATCCGCCCCGTTCCACGCCTCCCCTATTCCCTTTCGGAGCCGCTTCCATGCCCCACTATTTCACCAAGAGCCAGATCGCCTTGGCCGCCGTGGCTGCCCTCAGCAGCATCGTCGTCATCGTGCCGACCGTCGCCACCGCCGCAGGCAAGACGCCGGGCAAATACGTCTCCGGTGACTTCCACAACCACACCACCTGCTCGGACGGCTCGATCTCGATGCAGAAGCTGGTGAAGAAGGTCACCGACAAGTCCGAGACGCCATGGGGCCTGGACTGGTTCGTGCAGGCCGGCCACGGCGGCAATGGCAACCGCAATTGCACATTGGTCGAGGACGCTTCGCTGTCCACGCCGGCCTTCCCCTATGTCGCCGGCCAGGGCCCGACGACGACCTGGGCCAACAGCATCGGCGCGGCCAACCTCAAGGGCAACGGCGGCGGCGTCGGCGGCACGGGCAACATGTGGCGCTGGCAGTCGCTGCAGGAGTACCAGTACCCCGTCATCGAGTACCTCGCGGCCCAGAAGAACCTGCCGCTGTTCCTCGGCCTGGAGTCCGTCGTCGCCGGCCATGAGCACAGCTCGATGTCGGTGATCACTGGCCAGATGCCGGCCTCCGTCGACTCCGTCACGCTGCCCACCGCCCCCGGCTATTCGCCGCTCGGCAACGCCAACGCGCTGGCCCAGTGGTCCTACTGCTTCGACCGCAACGACACCGATACCAGTCGCGGCAACGTGACCGGCTCGAGCACGGGCAACAACTGGACTTGCGCCAACCCGAACAGCGCCGATTCCACCTCCGCCACCCTGGGCTGGAGCGCCACCGGCCAGAAGCTCATTCCCGCCACCGGCACCGGCGTCGGCACGCGCGGCCACCTCAAGACCGTCGAAGCCATGAAGTGGATGGCGAACTTCCACGGCAATGCCAGCTACTACGTGCCCGCCCACCTGGAGCGCGCCGGCCCGTTCAACCCGAACGGCAACAACGGCTACAACATCGAGCACCTGCGCAACTTCAACAACGCCGCGCCCAACGTCGCCTTCGGCTTCGAGTCGCAGCCGGGCCACGGCGCGTCTGACAACCGCGGTGAGTACCAGGTCAAGCGCAACAATATCGGCGGCGTGCTGACCGACTCCGTCGGCGGCACCACCTACGGCGGCACCGGCGTCTATGCAGGCCAGGTCGGCGGCGTCTGGGACGCCCTGCTCGGCGAAGGCCGCGGCTTCTGGTTCTTCGCCAGCTCCGACTGGCACAACCGCGGCCAATTCGGCCCGGATGACCGCCGCTCGTCGCAGGACTTCTACCCCGGCGAATACCAGCGCACACACGTGCTGGTCCGCAACGGTGCCGACAAGCTGCGCCCGCAGACCATCGTCGACGGACTGCGCACCGGCAACGCCTGGGCGGCCTCCGGCCAGCTGATCGACCGCCTGGCGTTCGTGGCCTGCGCTTCGTACCCGGGCATCGCCGCCCGGACGAACGCCTCCGTCGAGGCGATTGCCGTCGCCGCGGCGACCAACGCCACCGACATCGACAAGACCGGCTGCGCCACCATGGGCGAGAAGCTCGCGGTCCGCCCTGGTGCCGAGATCGTCGTGGCCGTCGTGCTGCGCGACCCGGACGGTGCGAACTTCGCCCCCTACTCGTTCCCGAACCCATCGCTGCTGCAGGTCGGCATCAACCAGCCGATCAACAAGCCGGTGCTGGACCACGTCGACGTCGTCCGTGGCCTCGTGACCGGCTACAGGACGCCCGGCTCGGCCGACTACGCCGGCGAATGGCCGCGTAACACCGACTGGCTGCGCGCCGACGGCAGCACCGCAGGCCTGTCGGCCGTGCCGGCCGCCGCCAAGAACACGTCGGCCGCCATCCTGAAGACCTTCAGCGGCAACGGCGGCTCGGCCTGGACTCAAGTGTCGTCAGGCGTGGACAACAGCGTCTTCCTGAAGATGAGCTTGCGCATCCCGGCGGTCCAGGCCTCGCAGTACGTGCGCCTGCGCGGCACCAACATGCCGGCTGCCGTGCCCTACGAGACGGACGCCAACGGCAACCCGCTGGCCGACCTGTTCACCAACGCCAACGACACGACGATGCTTCGCATCCCCTGTACGACGGTAGCCACCAACCTGCCGGCCGCTGGCGCAACCTGGACGCAGGCCAACGGCACCATCAACGGCTGCCCGGCTCACCTGGCCACGGCCACCGGCGCGGGCAACCCGATCGTGGGCCAGAAGGCGGTGTCCTACGACGTCGCGGCCTGGGCCGACCTCTGGTTCTACAGCAACCCGATCTACGTCGAAGTGGCCAATTCGGTCGCCGTCGCAGGCGTCAAGTAAAGGAGCCGGGAGCCCTGCTCCCGACAACACTTGCCAGGGCGCCGCAGCGATGCGGCGCCCTTTTTTTCGTCGCGCGTGCGCGTCCCCAGCGGCCACGCTTGTCGTCAATTTGTCTTGCAGCGTCGATAGCATCCGCCGCCTGTGCCCCGCCCCCAGAGACCGATGTCCGCCCAGCTTTCCTTGACCCCCACCGCCAAGGCGCCGCCCCGCCTATCCGGCCTGCCGAACTGGACCCGCGAACCGCTGTTGCACTTCCTGCTGCTGGGCGCTGCCCTGTTCGGCGCCGACCGCCTGCTCAACCGCGACACCGCGGGGTCCAACGAGATCGTCATCAGCGCCGAAGTCGATCGCGAGGCCCGCGAGCTGTTCAAAGCCAAGCGCGGCCATGAGCCCAACGCCGAAGAGACCGCCGCGCTGCGCAAGGTCTGGCTCGACAACGAGGTGCTCTACCGCGAAGGCCTGGCGCTGCAGCTCGACAAAGGCGACACCGCGATCCGAGAACGCGTCATCTTCAAGGCGCTCAGCGTGGTCGACGGCGGCACCCAGCTGCCGCCGGTCAAGGAGCCGGTGCTGCGCGACTGGTTCGAGAAACACCGCGCCCGCTACGACGAGCCGGCTCGGTTCGACTTCCAGGAGGCCGTGCTGGGCGGCGAGGCGAACGAGGCGACCGTGCGCGCTTTCGTCGACCTGCTGAACAACGGCGTGCCGGGCGACACCAAGGCCGGGTTGCGCGTCTTCAAGGGGAGGCCGCACAGCAACCTTTTACAGAGCTATGGCGAGGACTTCGCGAAGGCACTGGAAGGAGCCACCGCGGGCCAATGGCTGGCGCTCCAGTCGCGCGAGGGCTGGCACGCCGTGCGGCTGGACGCCAGCAGCGGCGCCAGACCGGCCAGCTTCGAGGCGCTGCGCGGCGTGGTGCTGCAGGACTGGACGGACGCGACCCTGGCCGCCCAACGCAGCGCCGCAGTGGCAGCCCTCGCCAGGAAATACACCGTCAAGGTGGAGGCGACTGCCCCATGAAGCGCGGGTGGATCTGGCTGCGTGCCATGCTGTGGCTCGCCGTTGCGGCCGCCGCCCTGCCCGCCTCGGCACACGAGATGAGCATGGCCGAGTTGCAGTTGCGCGAAACGCAGCGCGGCGAATTCGTCTGGCAGTGGTCGGCGGGCGAAAAGCGCCCGGTGGGACAGGATCTGACGCCCGTATGGCCCCAAGGCTGCGCGGCCCAGGCCAATGCGCTGCGCTGCGGCGAGCAAGGCCTGGCCGGCACGATGTCGGTCAAGGGCGTCGGCGAACGCTACTCCGCGGCCGTCGTCAAGGTCGTCTGGATGAACGGCGACACCCGCGTCTACACGCTGACCAAGGCCCAGCCCACGGTGCAGCTCTACGGTGCCGCCAACGACCCGCGCGGCATGGGCGAGATCGCCAGCGCCTACACGCTGCTGGGCGTCGAGCACATCCTCGGCGGCATCGACCACCTGCTCTTCGTCATTGGCCTGCTGTTCCTCGTCGGCTTTCGCCGCCGCCTGGTCTGGACTATCACCGCCTTCACGGCCGCCCACAGCCTGACGCTGGCGAGCAGCGCCCTGGGGCTGCTGACGCTGCGCTCGGCACCGGTGGAGGCCAGCATCGCGCTATCCATCGTTCTGGTGGCTGGCGAGGCGCTGCACAAGCGCGACACCCTGGCGGGGCGCTGGCCAGCCCTGGTCGCCTTCCTGTTCGGCCTCGTGCACGGCCTGGGCTTTGCCGGCGCGCTGAAGGAAATCGGCCTGCCCGAGAACCATCTGCTGGTCGCGCTGCTGACCTTCAACGTCGGCGTCGAACTGGGCCAGCTGATGACTGTCGGCTTCTGCTGGTGCCTGTGGCGCCTCAGCGCCCGCTGGCCGGCCACGCAGCGGCTGCGCACGGTGCTGCTCTACATGATCGGCAGCGCCGCGGCTTACTGGTCGTGGCTGCGCATCGCGGCAGTTCTGGCATGACAGACGAAGTCATCGGCCTTTTCCCGGTGCCGCTGCTGCGCGCGCCGGGCGTGCTGCCCGTGCCCCTCGTCAATGCGCTGATCGACCACTTCAGCACTCGCGCGCTGCAGGCCAACAATAGCTCGGGAGCCCTGTCGCACACCCAGATGCTGCAGCCCGGCGATAGCCCGTTGCTTGTGCAGGCCGCGGCGCTGATCACACCCAAGATCGCCGAGTTCGGCCGCCACCTCTTCGGCGAGACCCTGGGCTGGGCCATCAAGGAGATGTGGGTCAACGTGCTGGACGCCGGCGGGCGCCAGGCCATGCACAACCACGCCAACAGTTTTGCCTCCGGTGTGGTCTACCTGACCGCGACCGACGACTCGGCCCGCACCGTCTTCATGAAGTCGCCCGGCGGCCATGACTTCGCGCTGAAGAACGACCACGCCGGCGTGACGACGGGCCCCTACAACGCCGAGAAATGGGTCGGCCCCGCGCCCAGCCCGGGCGACATGGTGCTGTTCCCCAGCTATCTGATGCACGCCGTGCCGCCCAATGCTGGCGGGCGGCGCATCAGCCTGGCCTTCAACGCCATCCCGACACGGTTGGAGAGCTGGGGCTACACGCTGAGCTTCAACTCTTGAAGCATCTGGCTTTACTGCTGATGGCCGCGTCCGGCTTTGCCGGGCTGGGCTACCAGATCGTCTGGACGCAGCAGCTCGGCCTCGTGCTGGGCCATGAATCGGCCGCCGTGCTCGCTGTCGTCGCCGCTTTCTTTGGCGGGCTGTCGCTGGGGTCATTGCTGCTGGGCCGCCGCATCGAGGCCAGCGCGAGGCCGCTGCGTTGGTACGCCGCCTGCGAGGCGCTGATCGGCATCTGGGGTGCCGTGCTGATGGCTGCCATGCCCATGGCCAGCAATGCAGCGCTCGCGCTGATCGGCCCCGACGCCGCGCCGCTGTGGCAATGGAGCGTTGCCTTTGCAGCAAGCTTTCTCCTGCTGCTGCCGGCCACCGCCGCGATGGGCGCCACGCTGCCGGCCATGGCGCGCATCGGTACTGCCGGCGTCGCGCCGCTGTACGCCGCGAACACACTGGGCGCCGTCGCCGGCGTGCTGGCCACCGCCTTCTGGTTGATCCCGGATTGGGGGCTGACCCGCAGCGCCGGCCTGTGCGTGGCGCTCAACCTGGGCTGCGCCCTGCTGGCCCGCGTCGCTCTGCAAGCCCGCCCGGCGCCATCCTTGTCCAGGCCAACGTCACGTCGACCGTTGGCGATGCTTGCGCTGACTGGCCTGCTGGGCATCGCCTACGAAGTGCTGGCCGTGCGCGTGCTCAGCCAGGTGGCCGAGGACACCGTCTACACCTTCGCGCTGCTGCTGGCCGTCTATCTCGCTGGCAGCGCGCTGGGCGCCGCAGCCCATGCACGCTGGCCAGCGCTGCGCAACGCGCCGCGCCTGCTGCAGGCCCTGGCCGTGAGCATCCTCCTCGGCATGGCCACGCTGTGGAGCGCCGACGCGATCAAGTCATGGTTGCAGCCTGAGACGCTGGCCGCAGCACTGGCCACCGAGGCTGTGCTCGCCGTCGCCGTGTTCGCGCTGCCGACGCTGCTGATGGGCGCGCTGTTCTGCCAGCTCAGCGCCGACGCGTCCGCGGCCGGCATCGCGTTCAGCCGCGCACTCGGCGTCAACACGCTGGGCGCCACGCTGGCCGCGCCGCTGTTCGGCGTGCTCATCGCGCCCGCCCTCGGCCCCAAACTCGCCTTGATCCTCGTCGCAGTGGGCTATCTGCTGCTCCTGCCTGCGTGGCGCAGCTTCGGCTGGTCGCTGCCTGCCGCCGCCACCGCAGCGCTTGCCGTACTGGCGCCGCCGCTGGCCTTCGTCGACCAGCCCGAAGGCGGCCGCATCCTCAGCTACCGCGAGGGCGCGATGGCCGCCGTCAGCGTCGTCGAGGACGCCACGGGCGTGGCGCGGCTGCGCATCAACAACCGCCAGCAGGAAGGCAGCAGCGCGACGCTGCATGTCGATGGCCGCCAGGCATTGCTGCCGCTGCTGCTGCATCCGGCGCCGCAGCGCGCCCTCTTCCTCGGCCTGGGCTCGGGCATCACGGCCGGCGTGGCCGCGCGGCTGCCTGGCGTGCAGGTGGAGGCCGTCGAACTGCTGCCCGAAGTCATCGAAGCCTCCGCGCTGTTCCGCCCCGCGCTGGGCGAAGGCCCCAGCCCGCGCCTGCGTGCCGCCGATGCGCGCCGCTTCGTACGCACCACCGCGCACCACTACGACGTCATCGTCTCCGACAACTTCCATCCCGCCCGCAGCGGCTCGGGTGCTCTCTACACGGTCGAACATTTCCGCGCCGTGCGCGAGCGGCTTGCGCCGCAAGGCCTGTTCTGCCAATGGCTGCCGCTGCACCAGCTCGACCTGGAAACGCTGCGCAGCATCACGGCGGCCTTCCTGCAAGCTTTCCCCGACGGCGCCGCCGTCCTCGCCAGCAACAGCCTGGACACGCCCACGCTGGGCCTTGTCGGGCGAACCGGCGGTACCCGCTTTGCGCCGAGGGTTGCGCCGGCGCTGGCGGGTCATTTCGGCCTTGGCGACAGCTTCGCCGTGCTCGGCAGCTTCATCGCCGATGCCCCAGCGCTGCGCCGCCTCGCCGCGGACGCGCCGCTGAACACCGACGACCGCCCCTGGGTGGCCTACCGCGCACCCCGCGTCACCTATGCGCCCGACTCCGCACCGCGCGACCGCCTGCTGGCGCTGCTTGGCGAGGTGAGTGTCGACATGGGCACGCTGCTCGCCCAGCCGGATGCCGCAGCGGCCGCGCGCCTCTCGGCCTACACCCAGGCCCGCCGCGACTACCTGGACCTGGGCCGCCGCACCACACCCAGCGCAGACCCGGCCGTCATGCTGGCCCGCGTCGGCCCGCCGCTGCTGGCCGTACTGCGCCGAAGCCCCGACTTCCAGCCCGCTGCCGAACCGCTGCGCCGAATCGCGCAAGCGCTGGCCCCGCGCGACCCGGCAACCGCGCAACGCCTGCTCGCATCCCTGGCCGATATCCGCCCCGATCTCGCTTCCCCCTGACCCGGTGTTGGGCCGGCGTCAGCCCTTCGTGGCAAGCTGCGGCCCATGCGTTGGGCTTTCATCACAGACATTCATGCCAATAAACAGGCCCTGCAAGCCGTCCTGGCGGACGCGCGGGCCCAGGGCGCCACGCGCTATGCGCTGCTGGGCGACTTCGTCGGCTACGGCGCCGACCCGGCCTGGGTGGTCGATCAGGTCATGGCCCTGGTCACCGATGGCGCCATCGCCGTGCAGGGCAACCACGATGAAGCCGTGGTCCATGGCGGCACCCCGGGCATGCACCCCGATGCCCGCGCGGTCATCGACTGGACGCGCGCCCAGCTGAGCGAAGACCAGTTGCGCTTTCTCGCGCGGCTGCCGTTGCAGGCTCACGGCGAGCCGGGCCATTGCCTGTTCGTGCATGCCAATGCCTTCGATCCCAATGGCTGGGAATACGTGCAAGGCCGCGCCGAGGCCGTGAAGAGCCTGCACGCCAGCGCGGCGCGCATCCAGGTCTGCGGCCATATGCACGAGCCCATGCTCTTCCACCTCTCCGGCACCGGCAAGGCGGGCGACTTCCGGCCGGTGGCCGGCGTGCCCATGCCGCTGCCGGCGCACCGCCAGTGGCTGGTCATTCCCGGCTCCTGCGGCCAGCCGCGTGACGGCAACCCGGCGGCCTGCTACGCGTTGCTCGACCCCGGCAAGTCCGATCTGGACGATGCCCGCATCACCTTCCAGCGTGTGGCCTACGACGTTGACGCGGCCGTCGCGGCCCTGCGCGCAACCGACCTGCCGCCGCTGATAGCTGAGCGTCTCGCCGGCCGCCTCACCCGCGGAGAGTGATGAGCACGACAGCCCCTGCCTCACCCGCCCCGCCAGCTCCGCTAGAAGCGGGCCAGGTGCTGGACGATTTCCGGCTGGAGGCTCGCCTGCACCAGGGCGGCATGGCCAACCTGTGGCGGGTCAGCCGCGTGGAAGGCAGTGACAGCGGGGCCGATGACGGCATCGAACTGCTGATGAAGGTGCCGCGCATCAAGGGCGGCGAGGATCCGGCCACCATCGTCGGCTTCGAAGTCGAGCAGATGCTGATGCCACAGCTCAGCGGCCCGCATGTGCCACGGTTCGTCGCCCGCGGCGACTGGACACGCCAGGCCTTCATCGTCATGGAGCACATTCCTGGCGACACGCTGCGCCCGCGGCTGGACGATGCGCCGCTGCCGCCCGAGGAAGTGGCCGACATCGGCGCCCGCGTCGCCACGGCCCTGGCCGCGCTGCACCGCCAGCATGTCGTGCACCTGGACATCAAGCCGAGCAACATCATGTTCCGCGCCGACGGCACGGCCGTGCTGGTCGACTTCGGCCTGAGCCGGCACGAGCAGCTGCCCGATCTGCTCGAAGAGGAGTTCACGCTGCCCATGGGCACGGGGCCCTATATGAGCCCGGAGCAGGTGCAGTTCGTGCGCAACGACCCGCGCAGCGACCTGTTCGCCCTGGGCGTCATGCTCTATCACCTGGCCACCGGCGAGCGCCCCTTCGGCCAGCCGGACTCGGTGCGCGGCCTGCGCCGGCGCCTCTTCGTCGAGCCCGTACCGCCGCGCGCCATCCGCCCCGAATTGCCGCCCTGGCTGCAGGAAGTCATCCTGCATTGCCTGGAGGTCAAGCCCGAGCGCCGCTACCAGAGCGCCGCCCAGCTCGCGCTGGACCTGCGCGAACCCGCCGGCGTGGCGTTGACCGCGCGCGCCGAGAAGCTGCAAGTCAGCGGCAGCATGAGCCGGCTCAGGCGCTGGTTCCTCGCGCTGGGCGCCGAACCCGCGCCCGCGGCGCCGGCCGGCCAGCAACTGGCGCGCAGCCCCATCGTCATGGCGGCGGTGGACGTGGACAACGCCACGCCCGAGCTGCTGGCCCAGCTCTGCGAGACGGTGCGCCGCATCGTGCAGACCGAGGCCGGCGCACGGTTGGCCTGCGTGTCCGTGATGCGCGTGAACCGCATCGGCATTGATGAGCTGACCGACCAGCATGGCCAGAGCCTGCATGTGAAGCAGCTCATCGCGCTCAAGCACTGGGCGCGGCCCATCAGCAAGGCGCTCAGCCTCGAAGACGGGCGGCTGACCTTCCACGTGCTGGAGGCGCCCGACGCAGCCGGCGCCATCATCGACTTCGCCCACCGCAACGGCGTGGACCACATCGTCATGGGCGCACGCGGCGCGTCGGCGCTGCGGCGCTACCTGGGCAGCGTGTCGGGCCAGGTCGTGGCCGAGTCGGACTGCACGGTCACCGTCGTGCGCGAGCCGGCAGGCGGCTGACAAAAAGGAAGAAGGAAGCCTCCAGTTGACCTGAACCGGCGACTGAACTCAATGACTTCCGAGGTCATCGACGCGCCGCAGTGACGCGGCCAGACTCCTTCTCGCCAACACAAAGGAGTAATCAAGATGCCTGCCTTCGATGTCCTGCCCCTCGCCGTCGCGCTGCTGATCGGCATTCCCGCCTTCGGTTCCTGCCTGGGCATCGGCCTGGCCAGCATGAAGCTGCTGGAGGGCATCGCTCGCCAGCCCGAGATCGCGCCCGAGCTGCAGACCAAGTTCTTCCTGGCGGTCGGCGTGACCGATGGCGCCTTCATCATCGCCACCGGCATCGGCCTGTGGTTCGCGACCGCAAACCCCTTTGCCCACTGAGCCTCGGTTCAGCCGCCGAAATAAGGATCGCCCGCGGGCCGCTTCTTGCGCGCCGGAGCAATCTGCGTGGTGATCGTCACCGCGCTGCCGGTGGCGGCGATCTTCACGTCCGTCGGCGAACCTTCGACGAGCTGGTCGGGGTGCCAGATGCGCACCCGGGCCGGGCCTTCCGGCAGCCCCTGCAGCACAGCCTTGCCGTCCTCGCCGCCGAGCTTGGCCCAGGGCGTGTCGGCCACGTAGATGTGGCCGCGCATGGAGCCGTGGATGTGGCAACCCAGCAGATAGGCGCCGGGCTGGCTCAGCACCTTGCTGTCAGAGGCCGGTGGCTTGTTGCCAACGCGGCCGGCGAGTCGGAACTGGGTGTTCTGGCCCGGGTCGACGTAGACACCGCCGGCGCCCATCAGCCCGAGGATGACGTGATGGTCCCAGGTGTCCAGGTTGCTGAAGCTGACCTTGGCGCCCAGGCCGACGACGCTGACCGTGGGCACGAAGCGCAGCTTCTCCTGCACGACGGTCGCCTCCATCACCGTGGTGGGCCGCAGGCCCTGCACCGCACTGTCGACCAGCACGACGGCGTCTGCCAGCGGCTTGCCGTTGCGATCCATCACGGTGACGGTCAGATCCGCGGCCTGGGCTGCGCCGGCGGCCAGCAGCAGGAGGGTGCCAAGGAATGCGCGCATGGTGGGCTGGGATGAGGTGGGAGCGATCCAGTGTCTCACCGCTGCCTACACTGGCTGGATGAGTGACAACCCCTGTTTGAGCTGCGGCGCCTGCTGCGCGAGCTTTCGGGTCGACTTCGACCGCAGCGAGCTGGAGAGCGAAGGCGGCCGCGTGCCCGATGGCCTGGCGGTGGAGCTCACCGGGCGCCTGGTGCGCATGCGCGGCACCGACCATGCCCAGCCGCGCTGCGCGGCACTCAGCGGCAAGGTGGGTGTGAAGGCCAGCTGCGGCATCCACGAGTGGCGCCCCTCGCCCTGCCGCGAGTTCGGCGAGCGCGCGCCCATGGGCATTGGCGACGAGGCTTGTGCCCGGGCCCGAGCCCGGCACGGGCTCGCTGCGATCTGATGGCGACTAGGATCCCGCCGGCCCTCGGAGCGGTATGCGCTGCTGGCGCTGCTGCTCGCGGATCTCGTTCAGCCAGGCCAGCTTGGCGCCATACATCTCACGGTCCTTGACCGTCGCGCTGTTCTCCAGCGCCTTGGCGATCTCGCCGCGCGCACCCGACACATCGCCCATGCCGTAGTTGGCCAGGCCCAGCCAGAAATGGAACTCGGGCACATAGGCTGCTCTCGCCAACTCCTTGCGGAACAGCTGGCGGGCGGCCGCGTACTCGCCCGCCCGCATGGCCGCCAAGCCTTCGTCGAAGAACTTGTAGGGCGCAATGGGCTGGATCTGGGCGAGCTGGTTGGAATAGACCAGAGCCTCCTCCCGGCGACCGGTGTCGCTGAGCACGAGAACAAGGTTGGACATCGCCTGGGTGTTGAGCGGCTCGCGATCCAGCACCAGGCGCAGCGTCGCCTCGGCGCGGTCCATCAGGCCCTTGCGGCGGTAGAGCACGGCCAGGGTGTTGTAGGCCGACAGCCAGCGCGCATCGGTGCGGATAGCCTCGCGCGCCCACCAGTAGGCGTCATCAACCTTGCCCACCGTCAGCGCCTCAGCAGCACGGTTGTTCAGGAACATCGCCAGGATGGTGGACTCGTCGACGACCCGGCCGCGATGGCCACGCACCTGGTCGGGCGGCAGGAAGTCGATGGTCAGCAGCTCCGGGTCACCGAAGACGGTTGTGCGGCCGACGGCCAGCGGCCGGGCCAGGCTGATGTTGACGTGGCCGGCAACGAAGAAGATGCCGTTGGAACGGGTCCAGCTCTCTTCCAGGAAGACGCTGTTGAAGCGCACCGGCATGTTCAGGTGGCGGGCGAAGGCCGCCGTCATCAGCACCAGCGACATGCAGTTGCCACGCTTGGCCTCGAAGGCCTCGGCCGCCGTGCGGGTGTTCTCGGCGTCGTAGTCCAGCTGCAGCCGGCCCTTGGTGTAGAGGGCGTCGATGAGGCCATCGCGCAGACCCTTGTTGCGGATCTCGCTGGCCATCTCCGTCTCGGCGAAGCGCTTCATCGCCGGGCTCAGAGCCAGCGCCTCCTGCGCATCGATGTGGACGCTGGGCGGCTTGAACGCGGAATCGACGAAAACGTCGGTGGTCGGCGGTGGCCTGGTTTCGACGGCGCAGCCACTCAGGCCGACCGCCGTGGCGATCACGGCCAGGGCGGCGCTCAAGGTACGGATCTTGTTCATGGCAGTCCCCTGCTCTCGCTGCAGTCTCCTGGTTGAAGCTTAGTCCTGCGCTGCCCGCATGTCGTGAGTCATCCTCACGATTTCCTCAGTCGTCACATCTTTCGTTTCCTTCCAGACGCAAGGCATCATGATTGAAATAAAACTACACATAGATCAAATAGATCCATGAGCCTTCTGGGCGAATCTCTCTATACGTAGTGGAAATTCATGAACTTCCCCTCGGGATTTCACCAGCTTCCATATGTAGTTTTGCTTCAATAGCATCCGCGCACTTCCAAGGAGTGCACGACATGAAGGCATGGGCAGGCTGGGCGCTGCAGGCGCGACAGGCGATCACGGGCTTGGCAATCGGCGCGCTGGCGCTGCTGGGGGCCTGTGGCGGCGGGAGCGTCGAACCACAGGCCACCATGAGCAGCGTCAGCAGCGCGGCAGCCGAAGACAGCAGCGGCGTTGAGCTGCTGGCCGGCGTGCCAGTCGCCCAGCAGGCGCCACGCGCCAAGATTGCCGCCGTGGCTACGCCCGGTGCACCCGCCACCTCGCTGCGCGTGCACTACCGCCGCTCGGGCGGCGACTACGCCGGCTGGCAGATCCACACCTGGAACGCCGCCCAAAGCCCGAACTGGAACGGCGGCTGGAACGCGGCCGGCAGCGACGACTTCGGCGTCTATTACGACGTGCCCCTGGCCGCGGGCAGCGGCACCGTCGGCTTCCTGCTGCACAACGGCGACAACAAGGACAACGGCGGCGCCGACCAGAGCTATGCGCTCCAGGCCGGCGCCAACGAGATCTGGCGCTTGGCAGGCGACAGCACCAGCTACGCCAGCAACCCGCTGCTGCTGCCCGCGCCCGACATCAAGACCCTGCGCGTGCACTACAAGCGCTTCGACAGCGGCTACAGCGCCTGGGGCCTGCATCTGTGGAACGGCAGCGGCCTGAACGCTCCGGCACTGCCCTCAGGCGTCAACATCGAGAACTGGGGCCAGCCCGTGCCGCTGAACGCCATGCCCGGCTACGCGGCTGGCGACGGCGAAGTCGTGTTCGACATCCCCGTGCTGAACCCGCAGGGCGACGTGAACCGCAAGGCCCTGGAATTCATCATCCATGGCATGCCGCCCAACGAGAACGACAAGGATGGCCGCAACGACAACATCCATGTCGAGTACGCCGCGCTGAACATCCAGAACCAGGTCGGCCAGATCTGGCTGGTGGAGCGCGACGCCACCGTCTACTTCGCGCCGCCGGACCTGCGCCAGGTCTCCAGCACCGATGCCCGCGCCGTGTGGCTGAACAAGACGCTGGTGAAGTGGCCGCGCATCGCCACCAGCAGCCCGGTTCGCCTCTATTACTCGGCCACTGGCCAGATCAGCGTCGGCCTCGAAGCGCCGGTGCAAGGCGCTGACGGCTACATCACGCTGGACGCCTTCACCGGCACCGTGCCCGCCGCTGACGCGCTGCGCTTCAAGTACGTGGCCAGCGGCACCGTCTTCAACGTGCGTGCAGCCGACGTGGTTCGCCTGCCCAGCCTGCACCAGCAGCAACTCGTGCTCGTGCAGGAAGACGCCAACGGCAAGGTGCAGAACGCCACCACCGCCCAGATCGCCGGCGCGCTGGACGACCTCTATGCCGCCGCCAACAACGTGCCCGACCTCGGCGCCGTCGCCAGCAATGGCAGCACCAGCTTCAAGCTGTGGGCACCCACCGCGCAGAACGTATCGCTGGTGCTGACGACGGCCCTGGGCAACTCGGGCCTGACCCGCACCACTACCGAGCCGATGGCGCGCGACGCTGCCACCGGCGTCTGGAGCCTCAGCAAGCAAGGCCATCTGCAAGGCGCCACCTACCGCTACCAGGTGCAGGTCTTCGTCAAGGGCACGGGCCTGGTGAAGAACCTCGTCACAGACCCCTATTCCCTCGGCCTGACCCTGGGCAGCCAGCAGAGCGTTGTCATGGACCTGCAGGCCCAGGCCACCAAGCCCAATGGCTGGGACCAGAGCGCGCCGCCCACCACCGTGGCCGCGCCGTCGGACCTGAGCATCTACGAGCTGCATGTCCGCGACTTCTCGATCAACGACGCCACCGTGCCCGCTACCAAGCGTGGCAAATACCTGGCCTTCACCGAAAGCCAGTCCAATGGCATGAAGCACCTGACGGCACTGGCCGCAGCCGGCCTGACCGACGTGCACCTGCTGCCGGTCTTCGACATCGCCAGCGTCAACGAAAAGAGCTGCGTGACGCCCGTCCCAAGCGGCGCGCCCGACAGCGACTCGCAGCAGGCCACGGTCGCGGCTACTGCCGGCACCGACTGCTTCAACTGGGGCTATGACCCACTGCAGTTCAGCACGCCCGAAGGCAGCTACTCCAGCAATGCCAACGACCCGCTGACCCGCGTCGTCGAGTTCCGCCGCATGGTGCAGGCACTGAACGCCGCCGGCCTGCGCGTGGGCATGGACGTGGTGTTCAACCACACCACCTCGTCGGGCCAGAACGCCAGCTCGGTGCTCGACAAGGTCGTGCCCGGCTACTACTACCGCCTCAGCGCGACCGGCGGCATCGAGCGCTCGACCTGCTGCGAGAACACCGCGGCCGAGAACCTGATGATGGCCAAGCTGATGATCGACTCGGCCGTCACCTGGACGCGCGACTACCGCATCAGCTCGCTGCGCTTCGACATCATGGGCCACCACCCACGCTCGGTCATCGAGGCGCTGAAGGCCCGCGTCAAGCTCGCCACCGGCCGCGAGGTGCAGATCGTCGGCGAGGGCTGGAACTTCGGTGAAGTGGCCAACGGCGCGCGCTTCGTGCAGGCCGAGATGCTGTCGCTCAACGGCTCGGGCATCGGCAGCTTCAACCCGCTGATCCGCGACGCGGTGCGCGGCGGCGGCTGCTGCGACTCCGGCAACGCGCTGGTCAGCGAGCAGGGCTACGTCAACGGCTACTTCTACGACTCCAACGCCAGTGCTTCGGGCCAGAACCGCGGCACGCTGATGTGGCAGGCCGACCGCCTCAAGGCCTCGCTGGCCGGCTCCATCCGCAGCTTCCAGATGCAGACGAGCTGGGACGCCAACCTGCGCCTGGACCAGATCGACGTCGGCGGCATTCCGGCCGGCTGGGTGCTGGAGCCCGGCGAAGTCGTCAACTACGTGGAGAACCACGACAACCTGACGCTGTTCGACAACAACGCCTTCCGCCTGCCCACCGGCACCAGCAAGGAGGACCGCGCCCGCGTGCAGATCCTGGCCAGCGCCATCAATGCCTTCAGCCAGGGCGTGGCCTATTTCCACGCCGGCGTGGACACGCTGCGCAGCAAGAGCCTGGACCGCAACAGCTACGACAGCGGCGACTGGTTCAACCGCCTGGACTGGAGCTATGCCGACAACAACTTCGGCGTCGGCCTGCCGCCCTCGCGCGACAACGGCGACAACTGGAACCTCGCCCGCCCGCTGCTGACCAACCCGTTGCTCAAGCCCCACCCCAACGACATCGCCTGGACGCGCGACGCCTTCCGCGACCTGCTGCGCATCCGCAAGAGCAGCACGCTGCTGCGCCTGCGCACGGCCGAGGACATCAAGGCGCGGTTGAGCTTCCTGAACACCGGCTCCAACCAGGAGGCCACCGTGCTGGTCGGCCGCCTGAACGGCGTGGGCTACCCGGGCGCCAACTTTGATGAACTCGTCTACCTGATCAACGTCGACAAGACCGCCAAGCAACTCACGCTGCCCACGCTCGCCGGCCACGCGCTGGAACTGCACCCGGCGCACACCGCCGACCAGCACGCTCGCGCAGCCACGTTCGACCGCACCACCGGCGCCTTCAACGTGCCGGCCCGCACGGCCGTCGTCTTCGTCGCTCGCCCCGCGGCATCCAACTGAGAACCCAAGGCATGAACAAGCAACTCCAACGCCTGGCCACTGCGGCGACCCTGGCTTTCGCCGGACTCACCGCCCAGGCCGCGCCCGTCGTCGTCGACGTGAGCGGCGCGCAGAGCATCAACCTGCTGGGCGAAGCGGGCAACACTGTCTGGCTCATCGACATCGGCGCCAACGCGGTACTGAACTCGCTGGCCTGGACGCTGGACCTGAACGCTTTCGCGCCCAGCGTGTTGTCGGAGATGCAGCTCAGCTTCGGCAACTCCAGCGGTCTGGACTTGTTCACCTTCGCGCCGGGCGCCCTGGACAGCACCAGCGGCAGCGGCAGCTACGCCGGCTCGCTTGACCTGACGCTCCTGGGCGTCAGCGCTGGCGCCGACGGCCAGCTGCGCATCGAGTTCAGCGAGGGCTTCAAGGACTTCGCGCTGAACGTCGCCGAGGGCCAGTGGGTCAGCGGCAATCTCAGCTTCGACGTCAGCACCGTGCCCGAGCCGGCTACTGCGGCGCTGGTGCTCCTGGGCCTCGGCCTGATCGGCGCGCATGGGCACCGCACCCGGCGCGGCTGAGTCGCGCACCATTCAAATCAAAGGCCCTGGCTGCCGCGCGTTTCAGCGTTTCGCATATTCGACGCGGTTACGGCCGGAATTCTTGGCACGGTAAAGCGCCTGGTCTGCGCGCGAGATCGATTCCGATATGTCTTCCACCGGCCGATACTCGGTCAGCCCCATCGACACCGTGACCTTGAAGTCATCTCCAAATCCGGGGAATCTGATGGCTTCGATCAGCCGACGGATTCTCTCTGCGCAGGCCTTTGCGCCATCTGCACCCGCCTGCCCCAGGATCATCATGAACTCCTCTCCGCCAAAGCGCGCTGAAAAATCGCAGCCACGCAAAGTCTTTTGCAGTGCGTTGGCCACCTCCTTGAGCACCTCATCTCCTTTGAGATGCCCAAAGCTGTCGTTGACCAGTTTGAAATGATCAATATCGACAACCACGATTGAGAATAGCTGGCCGGTGCGGTCGGCGCGATTCTTCTCGACGGACAGCACATCCATCAAATGGCGCCGATTGAACAGGCCCGTCAATTCGTCATGAATCGACATATCGTGCACCATCTTCAATGCCTTTTCCAGTTCGGCATTGAGCTGGTGCGCAGCGTCCCGGCTTTGTTCAGCAGCGCTTTTCGCCGCCTTCACCTCGGATCTTTGACGGGCATACTGGTCGGAAAGATTGCAGATAAAAAGGGCGGCGGGGAGAAAACAGAGTGCGTAGAAAATCTCGACACCCAGTGATCCAGGCTGCTTCAGATGAACGATTGCAACATATGAGCCGGCCATCTGCAGCAATGTCGCGCTGGCAGTAACGATGAGGGACTGGATCAGGTTTGCGTTCGACAAGAGAAACGACAGCGCCATCAGGGCGCAAAACAGCGCAGCGCCGCGTACTTCCCTGAGAACGAGAAACCAGGCCGAATACATGACGAGCCAGACGGCAAACTGGCCGAAGAAGACGAAGTTGGCGAATTTCTTGGTAGCTACATTCTTCAGCCTGATCCACAGCAGGAATATCGCCGTAACACCTAGCGATATCGACGCAAGGAGCAAGACCTCAGGAAGCCTGACCGAAGAAATTCCTGCAAGGTAGGCCCCCAGAGTCGCAATCTGTGTGATGGCATACGCGACAAAAACAAGCGTCGTATATTTGAGAAGGATCTTCTTTCTGCGGACGTTCTTGTCGAAATCTTGCGCAGCTTGCATGGTTGACGTCGCCTGACCTCTGTTGACCCATTCCTTGAATCCTCAACCGGCAAGCCCGCGCACCAGCGTGTCGTCGCGTCTCACCGGAAGCCGTTGGCGGAATATCGTTGCTTGTTCGCGCCGCTGCAAATCCCGCCAACGGCGCCCTCAATCCAGCACGAACACGGCCGCACTGCGGGCCGGCACATCGAAGACACCGCGAACCGCCTTGGCCTCGCGCGCCACGCGCCGATCCGCCGCCTGTGAATGGCGCTGCGCCGGGTGCAGGCGCCAGACGGCAGAGGCCTCCTCGGGGAGGTTCAGCGTCTGCGCCGTCGGCGCGACGTTGATCAGCGTCATCACGGCTTTGAAGCCAGCGCCCGGCAGGCCCTTTCCGTCGATTCGCGTCGCCACCAGCACCGGGTTCTGGCTTGGGCCGCTGCCGGGGAAGCTCAACCGCTTCTTGATCTCGGCGGCGCTGCTCAACCGCAGCAGCGGCGTGCTGGCGCGGATCTGCAGCAGGTCGCGAAAGACGTCGCGGGCCCAGGCGATCTCGGCCGGGCCGGGGGAAATGGCCCCATCGGTCAGCCGCTCGCGGGCCAGCGCCCAGTCGCGGCCGTCCTTGCCGAAGTTGTCCTGCCTGGGCGGCAGGCCGGTGCCGAAGTGGTTGCTCTTGTAGCTCCAGTCCAGCCGGTTGAACCAGTCGCCGCTGTCGTAGCTGTTGCGGTCCATGCTCTTGCTGCGCAGGATGTCCTGGCCGGCATGGAAGTAGGCAATGCCCTGGCTGAAAGCCACCACCGCAGCGCCCAGCATCTGCACGCGGGCGCGGTCCGCGCGGCTGGTCGCCAGCGGCAGCTTCAACGTGTTGACGTCGAACAGCGTCTGGTTGTCGTGGTTCTCTACGTAGTTGACGACCTCGCCCGGCTCGGACGCGAAGCCGGCCGGCTGGTCGCCGCCGTAGAGGATGGCATCGAGGCGCTTGGTCTCGCCACGCCAGGTCGTCAGCTCATAGCCGCGCAGCGAGCCGGCCAGGCCGACACGGATCATGTCGGCGGCGGCCAGCAGCTCTTCCGGCTTCGCGTTCGACAAGGCATTGGGCGCGTACACCAGGCCATTGAGCCAGCCCTGGTTGCGCACGCTGTCGTCGCCGCCCTCGCCTGCGCTGCCACCTCGTGCGGCATCCCGGCCGCGGTCGCTGAACGAGCCGATGCCGCTGCCGTTCAGGCTCAGCTGCGAGGCCTGCACAAAGCGTGCGCCGTTGCCCACCTCGCCGAAGTTCCAGCCCTCGCCCAGCAGTTGCACCGGCCGGCCGGCTTCGGCATTGACACGCTTTTGCAGCCTCTCCATCGCCTCGCGCGGCTGGTGGCCCATCAGGTCGAAGCGCATCGAGTCGATCTTGTAATCGCGCACCCACAGCGCCGCCGAGTCGATCATCAGCTTGGCCATCATGCGGTGCTCGGTGGCCGTGTTGTCGCAGCAGGTCGAGCGCTCGATCTCGCCCTTGGCGTTGAGCCGCTGGTAGTAGCCGGGCACGAGGCGGTCCAGCACCGACTTGCGGGCCTGGCCGGCGGCCGACATGTGGTTGTAGACCATGTCCATGCCGACCCGCAGCCCCGCCCCGTGCAGGGCCATGACCATCCGCCGGAACTCGACGACTCGTTTCAGCGGATCGGTCGCATAGCTCCCCTCGGGCGCATTGAAGTGCCAGGGGTCGTAGCCCCAGTTGAAGCAGTCGCCGGCCGCCACGGCCATGACGGCGGCCTGCTGGGCCTCGCCGTCGGCGGGCGCGTCGGGCACCGTCGGCGTCATACAGCCGCGCTCCGGCACGCTGGCGAGGTCGAAGACCGGCAGCAGGTGCACGTCGGTCAGGCCGGCCTTGGAAAGCGCCTTGAGGTGCTTCATGCCGTTGGACTCACCTTGCGTGAAAGCCAGGTATTTGCCGCGCCATTCGGGCCGCACAGTCGTGTCGCTGACCGAGAAGTCGCGCACATGCAGTTCGTAGATGACCTGGTCGGTGGCGAGCCTCACGCGTGTCGGGCGCGGCGAGGCGTCCCAGCCACGCGGCTTGAGCGCGGGGGCAGCAAGGTCGGCGACGACGCTGAGCCGCGAGTCGGCCGTCAGCGCAACCGAATAGGGGTCGGTGACGAGGTTGCGTACGCGACCGTGCGTGGGCGTGACGACGTCGACGAGGTAACGATAAGACTGGCCGCTCAGGTCGCCGGGCAGCTCGGCGCGCCAGACACCGATGGCGGCATCGAGACGCATCGCATCGACCGCCACCGCGGGCGACTCGGGTCCGGCATGGCGACACAGCAGCACGCGCTGGGCCGTCGGGGCCCAGACGGCAAAGCGCGTCTGCGCCTTGGCGGGATGGGCGCCAAAATCCGTCACGCGCTCGGCCGCGGCATAGAGGTCGTCCAGGGCGCCGGGCAATTGCAGGCCCGTCGCGCCGATGACCCGGCCGTCGGCAGCTTCGTGCACCAGCATCAACTGCTCACGCAGCAGGGCCGCGGCATCCGCGCCGCCCGCAATGGCGAAGCGCGGCCCCTCACCGATGAAACGGAATCGCGCCGGCAGCGCCGCCGTGGCGAGCACGAGTTCGACCGCGCCATCGGCACCAGTGACCCTGTCGCCAGCCGGCGCCTTCAGCCCCGCCGCCCGGGCGTGATACAGGCGTACGCGGTCGCCGCCCTGCAGCTTCAGCCCCGGCCACTGCACGGTCCGCGCATCCAGCCAATAGGCCTCGGCTGCCGGCCGCGCAGCAGGTGCGGGGATCGGCACTTCGGCATTGCAATCGTCCAGATCGCTGGCGCACGCTGCACCGGCAATCAGCGTCAGGCCCAGCGCCATGCAGCACAGCAGGGGGCGAGATGGCATGAAGGTCTCCTTGTTGTTTTTGAATAGTAGCAAAACTACATTCATCGAAATCCCGCTAGCGAATCACCCAATGTCGTCGCTATGCTCGGTATCAGATTGATAAGTAGTTTGATTACATGACTGCCTCATGGACAAGTTTTCTCGTCCACACCGCCACCTGCTGAACACCATGCAAAAGCAACTGCTGCTCACCCTCGCACTGGCCGCAGCGGCCACGGCACAAGCCCAGATCGACACACGGCCGGTACCGCCCCAGCCGCGCGCCAGCGCCCTGCCCGCGAACTGGCAGCACGGCGTCTTCATGGAAGTCTTCGTGCGCGGCTACCAGGACAGCAATGGCGACGGCATCGGCGACCTGAAAGGCCTGACCCGGCGACTGGACTACCTGAAGAAGCTCGGCGTCAGCGGCCTGTGGCTGATGCCCATCACCGCCAGCTCCGATCACGATCACGGCTACGCCACGACCGACTTCCGCGCCATCGAACCGCAGTACGGCACGCTGGCCGACTTCGACGAGCTGATCCGCGAGGCGCACAAGCGCGGCATCGCCATCGTCATGGACTACGTCATCAACCACGCGTCCTGGCAATTCCCGCCCTTCCAAGAGGCCGTGGCCGACCGCAATAGCCCCTGGCGCAGCTGGTTCGTCTGGAATACCGCGCCGGGCCCCGGCTGGGACATCTGGGGCAAATATCCCTGGTACGACGCCGCCACCAAGCCGTGGGACTGGCCCGGCGAACTGAAGGACCTGCCCGCGCCGAAGCCTGGTGCGCCGGACGTGTTCTTCGGCACCTTCGGCCCGCAGATGCCCGACTTCAACATGCGCAACCCGGCCGTGGTGCAGTACCACGAGGACTCGCTGCGCTTCTGGCTCAACCGCGGCCTGGACGGCTACCGGCTGGATGCCGTGCCTCACCTCATCGAGAACAACGCCAAGGACTGGAACGACCAGCCCGAAAGCCGCGTGCTGACCAAGCGCTTCCAGGACCTCATCAAGAGCTACCCCGGCCGCTACGTCGTCTGCGAGGCCACGGCCGAGCCCATCGCCTATGGCAAGCCGGAGCTGTGCGGCGGCGCCTTCGCCTTCAACCAGAACTACGAAATCATCAAGGCTGCCAAGGGCGAGGTTGCGGCGGTGCAGAAGGTGGCCGACTACTACCGCAGCATGTCGCCGACGATGGCGACCTTCCTGCACAACCACGACATCTTCACCGGCCAACGCGTGTGGGACCAACTGCACGGCGACGAAGCCCGCTACCGGCTCGCCGCGGCGAGCTATCTGCTGCTGCCCGGCACGCCCTTCGTCTACTACGGCGAGGAGATCGGCCATGCTGGCATCGACGGCAAGGGTGACGATCCGCTGCGTTCGCCGATGAGCTGGACCGCGGCAGGTGGTTTCACGACCAACCCCCAGCCCTTCCGCCCGCTGGCCCTGAACCGCAGTGCCCATAACGCCGAAAGCCAGCAGCGCGACGCCGGCTCGCTGTTCAACTTCTACCGTGAGCTGATCGCGCTGCGCCGCGCGTCGCCGGCACTGACATTGGGCCGCTACGAGTCCGACCGCGTCGACGGCGCCGTCTGGAGCTTCCAGCGCGTGCAGGGCAAGGAGCGTGCCCTCGTTGCCATCAACTACGGCGACACACCGGCCACCATCGAACTGACGGCGCATGCCCGGGCGCTCTATCCCAAGGGCGCCATCTCCGCCACGCTGCAGCCGCTTTCGGTGCGCATCTACAGCTTGCAAGCGCCATGAAGTCCCTGATCACCCTGACCACCGCCCTGTTGATGAGCCTGAACACGATGGCCGCCGGCCTGCAGCATGTCGAACCGCCCAACTGGTGGGTCGGCATGCGCGACACCTCCCTGCAACTGATGCTGCATGGCAGCGGCATTGCCGGCGCCCAGCCGACGCTGGCGCCCTACCCCGGCGTGAGGTTGAAGGGCAGCCACCGCGCCACCAGCGCCAACTACCTCTTCATCGACCTCGACGTGAGCCCCGACGCCAAGCCGGGCGAACTGCTGCTGAACGTGGCCGGCACGACGCTGCGCTACCCGCTGCTGGCCCGCGCGCCGGGCTCGGCGCAGCGCCAGGGCTTTGGCCCCAGGGACGCCATCTATCTCGTCGTGCCGGACCGCTTCGCCCAGGGCGGCAGCGGCAAGCCCGCCGACATGAAGGAAGGCATCCACCGCGACGACCCCGGCGGCCGCCACGGCGGCGACCTGGCCGGCATGCGCCAGCACCTGGGCTATATCGCCGGGCTCGGGTTCACCCAGGTCTGGCCGACGCCGCTGGTCGAGAACAACAGCGCCAGGTACAGCTATCACGGCTATGCGGCGACGGACTTCTACAAGATCGATCCGCGCTTCGGCACGAACGACGACTTCGGCGCCTTCGCCACCGAGGCTCGGGCCCAGGGCGTCGGCGTAATCCAGGACATCGTGCTCAACCACATCGGCAGCGGCCACTGGTGGATGGCCGACCTGCCGGCGCCGGACTGGGTCAACCAATGGCCAGCCGGATACACCGAAACCCACCACGCGCGCATGACGCTGCAGGACCCTTACGCGTCGCCGAGCGACCGCCTGCGCTTCACCGATGGCTGGTTTGTTCCCGGCATGCCCGACCTGAACCAGCGCCGGCCCGAGCTGGCCACCTATCTGACGCAGATGACGCTGTGGTGGGTCGAGCGCTTCGGCCTGTCAGGCATCCGCACCGACACCTACTCCTACTCCGACCGCGACTTCCTGACCCGCTGGTCGGCCCGCGTCATGCAGGAGTACCCGCGCCTGAACATCGTCGGCGAGGAATGGAGCCCGCACCCGGCCGTCGTGTCCTACTGGCAGCGCGGCAAGAAGAACCACGACGGCTATGTGTCATACGCACCCAGCCTGATGGACTTCCCGCTGCAGGGCAATCTGCTGGCCGCACTGACCGAGGACGACGGCGCCCACACCGGCCTGACCAAGCTCTACGAGGGCCTGGCGCATGACTTCGTCTACCCCGACCCGGCCAACCTCGTGCTGTTCGACGGCAACCACGACACGCCGCGCCTGTTTTCGCTGCTCAAGCGCGATGTCGGCCTGACCAAGATCGCGCTGGCCTACCTCGCTACCACGCGGCGCATTCCGCAGCTGTTCTACGGCAGCGAGATCCTGCTCGAGAGCCCCGTGGAGCGCGACGACGGCCGCGTGCGCGCCGACATGCCCGGCGGCTGGCCCGGCGACACCGTCAACGCCTTCACCGGCGCGGGCCTGACGGCCGAGCAGCGTGAGATGCAGGACTGGACGCGCCGCCTCTTCAACTGGCGCAAGGGCGCCACCACCATCCACGACGGCGCGCTGATGCAGTACGCACCGCTGGACGGCTGCCATGTCTTCTTCCGCTACGAAGCCGACCGCACCGTCATGGTCGTGCTGAACAAGAGCGCCGAGCCGGTGAATCTGGCGCTGTCCCGCTTCAGCGAGCGCGTGGCCGCGGGTGACCGTGCCCGCGACGTCCTCGGTGACCGGGAGTTCAGCCTCGGCGCCACGCTGACGGTGGCGGCGCGCAGCCCGCTGATCCTGGAAGTCTCGCGCTGAACGGAAAAGGGCTCCTTGCGGAGCCCTTGTTGCGTTCGGCAAGAGCCGATCAGCGCATTTGGCGGCGACGAGCCAGCAGGCCGACCATGCCCAGGCCGGCGAGCAGCAGCGCGTAGGTCTCGGGTTCCGGCACGGGGTTTGCGGTGAACGCGAAACTCAGCTTGTTCTGCGGCTGGGCGCCGATGGCAGCGAAGCTGCCGCCCATGGCGTTCAGCGTGATCGAGGCGCCAGTCACTGCGAAGCTGCTGAAACCTCCGAGCGGGACGCTGGTGGAGCCCGAGAAAAAGCCGAGGGACGGCGAGCTCGGGGTCTGGGTCAGGGCGCCAGCCGGCAATGCAACAACCGGGCCTCCGTCAATCGACATGCTGCCCGTCGCCGTGATCGACGTCGTCGCGCCAACGCCGCTCTGGAAATAGACGATATTGCCGAGGCTGGACGTGAGCGCGCCGCTCAGCGCGTAGCCTGGGTTGACCCAGATCGTGAAGTCGGGAACAGCGAAGGTGGCCGAAGCAGGAGCGCCGCCAATGCTGGTGACATTCACGGACGGATCAACCGACCATGAGAAGCCGACCAAACCGCCACCGCCACCGAACCAGCTGCTGATCGAACCAAAGCTCGTCGTGGTTTCGTCGTAGGTGACCGAGTAGGCGCCACCGTTGAACGTCGTGGTGGCGCTGGCCAGACCAGAAACCAGCAGGGCTGCTGCGGCGACGATTGTCTTGATTTGCATGATTGAACTTCCCCTGAAAACCGACCGGAGCAAAGGCCCCGCGAAAAACTAGGGGGATGCTATCGAGCGATAGCTTTCTAGGGGGACCGCTCTGACCAAAACAGCGATGTTAGGGGGGCAAAACCGCCCCCGGTTCGCGGGGGAGAGCCGCTCAGGGCAGACGCAACAGCTCGAAAGGCCCGCGGCCCGAGGCGGCGGTGATGAGTCCGAGCACACGGGCCGGCTCGCTGCCCAGCATGCCCCAATGGAAGCGCCAGCCCCAGTTGCCGCCCAGCACGCCGGGCACGTTCATGCGGTGGGCGCTGCCCAGGCCAAGCACGTCCTGCAGCGGATACACGGCCATGTTGGCCACCGAATTCGCGCAAGCGCGGATCATGGCCCAGTGCACGTCGTGGTCGCCGCAGGCGAGGTAAGAGCCGGCAAAGGCGCGCTCGCGAGGCTTGGCCTGGTCCCACCAGCCGCGCACGGTGTCGTTGTCATGCGTGCCGGTGTAGGCCACCGAGGCCCTGGGCCACATATGCGGCAGGAATTCGTGCTGCGCTGTAGCGCCGAAGGCGAACTGCAGGATCTTCATGCCGGGGAAGCCGCAACCATCGCGCAGCGCGTGCACGTCATCGGTGATGAAGCCCAGGTCCTCCGCCACGATGGGCAGCGGGCCCAGGGCTTGTCTGATGGCGTCGAAGAGGGCCATGCCCGGGCCGGTCAGCCACTGGCCCTGCGTGGCGTCGGGGCTGCTGGCGGGAATCTCGTAGTAGCCGGCAAAGCCGCGGAAATGGTCGATGCGAAAGACGTCGGCCTGCGTCAGCGCGCGCTGGATGCGCGCCGTCCACCAGGCGTAGTTCTCGTCGGCCATCTTGTCCCACCGATAGAGCGGGTTGCCCCAGCGCTGGCCGAGCGGGCCGAGGTCATCGGGCGGCACGCCGGCCACCACCGTGGTCTGGAAGTTGTCGTCCAGCTCGTAAAGGTCGGGGCGCGACCAGCAGTCGGCGCTGTCGTGGGCGACAAAGATGGGCAGGTCGCCCATGATGTGGACGCCGCGCTCGTTGGCGTAGCTCTTGAGCGCTCCGGCCTGCACATCGAACTGCCACTGCACGAATTGCCAGAAGGCGATCTCGTCGGCGTAGTCCTTGCGCGCCGCCGCCAGTGCCGCGGACTCACGCTTCTTCAGGCCTTCGCTCCACTCCCACCACGGCTGGCCATTCAGCGGCGAGCGGATGGCCATGAAGAGGACGTAGTCGTCCAGCCAGCTCTGCGCTTCCAGGCACCACTTGGCGAAGGCGATGCGGTCGACGTCGGCCGCGTTGGCGAAGAAGCCCTTGGCGGCCGCGCGCAGCTGCTGCTCGCGCCAGGGCGTGACCTCGCCATAGTTGATTAGGCCGCCGTTGAAGGCCGGGACGCTCGGCTGGGTCAGCCAGCCCTTGGCGACCAGCGGTTCCAGCGCCACCATCCACTGGCTGCCGGCGAAGGCCGACACGCCCTGGTAGGGGCTGTCGCCGGGGCCGATGGGCGTCGTCGGCAGCAACTGCCAGACGGACTGGCCGGCGGACTGCAACCAGTCGACGAAACGATAAGCGTCGGGGCCGAAGTCGCCCATGCCATGGGGGCCGGGCAGCGAGGTGATGTGCAGCAGCACACCCGAGGAGCGTTGGTTCAGGTTCATGCGTGGCGCAGTACGACGAGGGAACGGGCCGGCACATTGAGCGGCTGGCCGGGAAGAACGAGGGGCGCGGCCGACTCGCCGCTGCTGTCGAGCACGAGCTGCCAGGGCCCGTTGCAAAGCAGGAAGGGCAGCGCCGCCGGGTCGGGGTTGAAGACGATCATCAGCCGCGGCGCGCCGGCATCCGCTTCGCGCAGCTGGGCGCCGAAAGCGCGCTGGCCGGCGTCGTGCCAGTCGTGCGGGCTCATCTCGTGACCGCTGGGCGCGTACCAGGCAATGCTGGCGTCTCCCGGGCCACTGGCAAACCAGCGCGGGTGGCGCAGCAGCGGCTCGCTCGCGCGCAGGGTCAGCAGTTGCGCGACGAGCTCGGTCGTGCGGCCTTCAGCCTGGTCCCAGTCCAGCCAGGTGATGCCGTTGTCCTGGCAATACGCGTTGTTGTTGCCGCCCTGGCCATTGCCGATCTCGTCACCGGCGCACAGCATCGGCGTGCCTTGCGCCAGCAGCAGCGTGGCCAGCAAAGCGCGGCGAACGCGTTCGCGGGTGGCGCTGATGGCGGCGTCCTCGGTCGGGCCTTCGGCACCGAAGTTGGCGCAGAGCTCGCCGTCGCGGCCATCACGGTTCTCTTCGCCATTGGCGTGGTTGTGCTTGGTGGAATAGCTCGTCAGGTCTGCCAGCGTGAAGCCGTCATGAACGGCCACGAAGTTGACGGAGGCGGTGGGCAGCCGCTGCCCATGGTGAAAGACATCACTCGAGGCCATGAAGCGCCGCGCCAGCTCTCCGCGCCCGACGCCCGGTCCGGCGCCGAGCCAATAGCCGCGCACGGCATCGCGGAACTTGTCGTTCCACTCCAGGAAGCGGCCGGGGAAGCGGCCGACCTGGTAGCCGTCGTAGGCGGCGTCCCAGGGCTCGGCGATCAGGTGCACGCCGGCCAGCAACGGGTCCTGGCGCAGCGCGGTGAAGAAGGCGGCATTCGGGTCATAGCCCTGGTTCGTGCGGCCCAGCACCGGCGCCAGGTCAAAGCGGAAGCCGTCGACGCCCATCTCGGCGACCCAGTAGCGCAGCGAGTCCAGCACGAACTGCGTCACGCGCGGGTGGGCACAGTTGACGGTATTGCCGCAGCCGGTCAGGTTCTCATTGCGGCTCTTGTCATCCGCGACGAGCCGGTACCAGGTGGCGTTGTCCAGGCCACGCAAGCTCAGCGTCGGGCCGAACTCGTTGCCCTCGGGCGTGTGGTTGTAGACGACGTCCAGCACCACCTCCAGGCCGGCCTCGTGCAGGGCGCCCACCATCTGGCGAAACTCGGCCGTCACGGCGGTCGGGTCGTTGCGGTGAGCCGCATTCGCCCAACGCGGGTCCGGGCAGAAGAAGCCCAGCGTGTTGTAGCCCCAGTAGTTGTGCAGGCCGCGCTCGGCGAGGTGGGGCTCATCGATGCAGTAGTGCACCGGCAGCAGCGACAGCGTCGTCACACCCAGGCGCTTGAAATGAGCGATGGATGCGGGGTGGGCCAGGCCGGCATAGGTGCCGCGCAGTTCCTCGGGCATGCCGGGCAGCAGCCTGGAGAAGCCTTTGACATGGGCCTCGTAGAGCACGACGTCGGCCGGCGCGCGGCGCGGCTGGTGGGCGCGTGAGTGGCCGACCGGCGGCGGCGCCACGCGCGCCTTCAGCGCCTGCGTCGCGTTGTCGCGCGCATCCAGCGAGCGCGGGCCGTCCGGGTGGCCCAGCTCGTAGCCGTGGTGCTCGGCCCGCCAGCCGAAGTGGCCGACGATCTCGCGCGCGTACGGGTCCAGCAGCAGCTTGTGCGGGTTGAAGCGGTGGCCCTGTTCGGGCACATAGGGACCGTGGGCGCGCAGGCCGTAGACCAGGCCGGGGCCAACGCCGGGCAGGAAGCCATGGAACACGCCGTCATGCGGGCCGTCCAGCGCGTAGCGGCGCAGCTCGCGCTGGCCTTCGCCGTCGAAGACGCAGAGCTCGATGCGCGTCGCGTGCTCGCTCGCGAAGGCGAAGTTGACGCCGCCGTCACGGGCGAGCGCTCCCAACGGCTCGTGCCAGCCGGGTTGCAGATCAGGCAGATGAGCCATGGACTCAGCGCCCGCTGGGCCGCCCCGAGGGCGTTGGCGCCCCCTCGGGGGGCAGCGAACAGAGTGAGCGTGGGGGCTTCATTACTTCAGATCGGAACAAAAAACAATGTAGCCAGCGGCGGCAGGTTGATCGTGATGGACAGGCGCTTGCCATGCGCCGGCATCGCCTGCACGGGCAGGCCCGCCGCGGCGACGCCGTTGCCCATGTTGCTGCCGCCGTAGTAGGCCGAATCGGTGTTGAGGGCCTCGCGCCAGGCGGTCACGCCGTCGGGCACGCCCAGCGAATAGCCCTCGCGCGGCACAGGCGTCATGTTGCAGACGACGACGACCATGCGGCCCGTGCCGTCGCGGCGCACCCAGGCATAGATGGAATGCTCGGCGTCATGGGCACTGATCCACTCGAAGCCGCCCTGCTCGCAGTCCAGCCGGTGCAGGGCCGTGTGGTCGCGGTAGAGCTTGTTGAGGTCGCGCACCAGGCGCTGCACACCGGCATGGCGGTCGTCTTCCAGCAGGCCCCAGGGCAGGCTCTCGGCATGGTTCCACTCCTGGCGCTGGGCGAACTCCTGGCCCATGAAAAGCAGCTTCTTGCCGGGGTGGCCCCACATGAAGCCGTAGTAGGCGCGCAGGTTGGCGAACTTCTGCCAGTCGTCGCCGGGCATCTTGGCCAGCATGGAGCCCTTGCCGTGCACGACCTCGTCGTGCGAGATGGGCAGCATGAAGTTCTCGCTGAACGCATAGATCAGGCCGAAGGTCATCTTGTCGTGATGCCAGCGGCGGTTGATCGGGTCCTCGGCCATGTAGCGCAAGGTGTCGTTCATCCAGCCCATGTTCCACTTGTAGTGGAAGCCCAGGCCGCCCGCGTATGTGGGCGCCGAGACGCCGGGGAAGCTGGTGCTCTCCTCGGCCACGCTGATGGCGCCCTCGATCTCGCCGACATGCTCGTTCATCTCGCGCAGCATGGAGATGGCTTCGAGGTTCTCGCGGCCACCACGGATGTTGGGAATCCATTCGCCGGCCGGCCGCGAGTAGTCGCGGTAGAGCATGCTGGCCACCGCGTCAACGCGCAGGCCGTCGACGCCCCAGCGCTCGATCCAGTAGGTCGCGCTGCCGACCAGGAACTCGCGCACCTCGGTGCGGGCGAAGTTGTAGATCAGCGTGTTCCAGTCGCGGTGGAAGCCTTCCTTGGGGTCGGCGTATTCGTAAAGGCGCGTGCCGTCGAACTCTGCCAGGCCATGGGCATCGGCGGGGAAGTGGGCGGGCACCCAGTCCAGCAACAGGCCGAGGCCCTGCTCATGGCAAGCCTTGACGAAGCGGGCGAAGCCCTCGGGCGGGCCGAAGCGCGCACTGGGCGCGTACATGCCCAGCGTCTGGTAGCCCCAGGAGCCGTCGAAGGGATGCTCGCTGACGGGCATGAGTTGCACATGTGTGAAGCCCATGTCGACCACGTAGGCGGGCAGGTGCTCGGCGAGTTCGTCCCAGGTCGGGAAGTCACCGGCCACACCGCGGCGCCAGGAGGCGGCGTGCACCTCGTAGACGCTGATGGGCGACTCGCGCCGGTTGGCGCGCTCACGCTGGCGCGGCAGCGGCGTCGGCTCGGGCAGGGCCGCGACGACGCTGGCCGTCTCCGGCCGCAACTGGGCGCGGCGGGCATAGGGGTCGGCCTTGAGCGGCAGCAGCGCGCCGTTGCCGTTGACGATCTCGAACTTGTAGAGATCGCCTTCGATGGCGTGGGGCACGAAGATCTCCCACACGCCGGCCAGGTGGCGCAGCCGCATCGGGTGGCGCCGGCCGTCCCAGTTGTTGAAGTTGCCGACGACGCTGACGCGCTTCGCATTGGGTGCCCAGACCGCGAAGCGCACGCCGCTGACGTCGCCGTACTGCACGACATGTGCACCCAGGCTCAGCCAGGGCCGGAAGTTGCGGCCTTCGGCAAAGGCCTTGAGCTCATCGTCGCCGAGCTGGGGGTAGAAGTTGTAGGGGTCGGCATAGACGCCCTCGCCGCCCCCGGTCCAGCGCACGGCCAGGCGGTAGTCGAAGCGGTGCTTGCGACGCGGCACCTGCGCCTCGAAGAAGCCGCCGCGGCGCTCCTCCAGGTCGACGATGTGCTTCTTGCTGCTGGCATCCAGCAGCGCGACTTCCGCGGCGCCGGGCAGCAGCGCGCGCACCCAGAGCCGACCGTTGTCATCCGCGTGCAGGCCCAGCCGGCCGAAAGGATCGGCATGGCGGCCCGCCAGCAGGGAATCAACGTCGGCGTCGTTCAGCATCGTCAGGTGTTCAGACTCTTCACGGACCAGACACGGTCCACATACTCGGCGATCGTGCGATCGGACGAGAACGGGCCCATGCCGGCGATATTGCGCAAGGCGCGTTCGGCCCAGGCCGCACGGTCGGCAAACAGCGCATCGACCTTGGCCTGGGTGGCGACGTAATCGGCGAAATCGGCCATCAGCAGGTAGACGTCGCGGTGCAGGAGGCTGTCGACAAGTTGCCGGTAGCGCTCGGTGTCGCCGTTACTGAAGACGCCCGCCGCGATGGCATCGATGACGCGCTTGAGTTGGCGATTCTCTTCGACGTACAGGCGCGGGTCGTAGCCCAGCTGCTTGATCTTGGCGACCGCATCGGCGCGCAGGCCGAACACGAACATGTTCTCCACGCCCATGGCCTCGGCCATCTCGATGTTGGCGCCGTCCCAGGTGCCGATCGTGACCGCGCCGTTCATGCCGAACTTCATATTGCCGGTGCCCGAGGCCTCGGTGCCGGCCGTCGAGATCTGCTCGGACAGGTCGGCCGCCGGGATGATGCTTTCGGCCAGTGTGACGCTGTAGTTGGGCAGGAAGACGAGCTTGAGCTTGTCGCCCACGCGCGGGTCGCTATTGATGACGCGAGCGACGTCATGTGCCAGACGCACGATGCTCTTGGCCGTCTGGTAGGCCGAGGCCGCCTTGCCGGCGATGACGACGGTGCGCGGCACCCAGTTGGCATCGGGGTTATCGCGGATGGCCTGGTAGCGGCTGATGACGTGCAGGATGTTCAGCAGCTGGCGCTTGTATTCGTGGATGCGCTTGATCTGGATGTCGAACAGGCTGTCGACATTGACCGAGATGCCCAGCTCACGGCGGATGACGGCGGCAAGGCGTTCCTTGTTGGCGCGCTTGACGGCCAGGAACTCCTCGCCCAGCTCCTTGTTGGCGGCCAGCGGCGCCAGTTCGCCCAGCTCGGCCAGGTTCTTGCGCCAGCCCTCGCCGATGCGGCTGTCCAGCAGCCCGGACAGCAGCGGGTTGGCCTGCTCCAGCCAGCGGCGCGGCGTGACGCCATTGGTGACGTTGTGGAAGCGCTCCGGCCAGATGCGAGCGTAGTCGGCAAAGATGGTCTGCACCATCAGCTCCGAGTGCAGTGCGGCCACGCCGTTGACGCGGTGCGACGAGACCAACGCAAGCGCGGCCATGCGCACGCGGCGCTCGCTGCCGTGGCTACCTTCGTCAATGAGGGACACCCGCGAGGCGAAGGCGTGATCGCCGGGAAAGCGGGCCTGCACGTCTTCCAGGAAGCGGTGGTTGATCTCGTAAATGATCTCGAGGTGACGCGGCAGCAGGTTCTCGAACATGCGCACCGGCCAGGTTTCCAGCGCCTCCGGCATCAGCGTGTGGTTGGTATAGGCCACCGCCTGGCGGGTGATCTTCCAGGCCTCGTCCCAGCCCAGGCCGTGCTCGTCCAGCAGCAGGCGCATCAGCTCTGCCGGGGCGAGCGCGGGATGCGTGTCGTTGAGATGGATGGCGTTGGTCTTGCCGAGGTTGTGCAGCGAACCGAACTCGCGCAGATGGCGCGCGATCAGGTCCTGCAGCGAGGCGCTGACGAGGAAGGCCTCCTGCTTCAGGCGGAGCTCGCGGCCGGCTTCGGTGGAGTCGTCCGGGTAGAGCACCCAGTTCAGCGCATCGGCCAGCACCTGGTGGCGGGCAGCGCGGGCGTAGTCGCCCTCGCAGAAGGGCTTGAAAGCGATGGGCGCCGCCGTGGCCTGCCACTGGCGCAGCGTGGAGACGCGCTCGCTGTGGTGGGCGGGCACGATGAAGTCATAGGCCTGGGCCTCGATGCTGTCGGCCGGCTGCCAGCGGCGCACGCCCGAGGCATCGACCTCGATGCGGCCGCCAAAGCCAACCTCGTAGCGCAGGTCCTGTCGAGGCAGCTCCCAGGCGGGCGAGTCGCGCGTCCAGTCGTCGGGCTGCTCCAGCTGGCGGCCCTGGCTGATGACCTGGGCAAAGGTGCCATAGCGGTAGCGCAGGCCGTAGCCGAAGGACGGCAGCTCCAGTTCGGCGAAGCTGTCCAGGAAGCAGGCCGCCAGGCGACCCAGGCCGCCATTGCCCAAGGCCGCATCGGGCTCGCGCTCCAGCACATCGCCCAGGGCCAGACCCTGCTCGGCCAGCTTGGCTTCCAGCGGGTCGACCAGCTTCAGGGCGGCCAGCGCATTGGACAGCGCGCGGCCCATCAGGAATTCCATCGACAGATAGTGCACGCGGCGCACGGGCGCCTTGTCTCCACGCTGGGCGTCAGCGGCCTGCGTGGTGGCCCAGCGGCGGGCGAGCGTCTCGCGGCAGGCGATGGCCGCCGCGTGCAAGGCCGCCTGCGGCGTGGCGCCATGGCTGGATTGGGACAGCTCGCGCTCGTAGGCGGTCTCGAAGGCGGCGCGCAAGGCCTTGTCTTCGGCGGAGAGGGCAGTCGGCTTCTTCATCGCGGTGGAGGCCTTGGCGGCGGGCTTGCGTTGAACGGGTAACGCGAAGCTCTTGGGTGTTGGGGAGTTCATCAGTGCCGGCCCCCAGCGACGGAGGCAAGAATGCTACTCGACGGGCAGCGTTGGCTGAAGTATCGACCAGCTCCGCCCCGTTGTGTAGTTTGACTACATCGGGAAAACCCGGAACGTTTTGCAAAGCATTGATTTTCAAGGATTTCGCAAAGATTCAAGCGAGTCAACTCTGTTGTTGTAAGCTCGTCACGAATGTATATTGTCTACAAAGGCGGCCAAAGAAGAGAAATTTAGCCGTCGAACGACGAGACAAGCCGACCACCAGACGGCCGGCGACTGAAAGGTTAGAAGTGGCAGACGTTCGACTGACCGGTGTGGAGAAAGCCTACGGCGACATCCGCATCCTTCACGGCATCGACCTGGAGATCCGCGACGGTGAGTTCATGGTCTTCGTCGGCCCCTCGGGCTGCGGCAAGTCCACGCTGCTGCGCACCATCGCCGGCCTGGAAGAGATCACCGGCGGCGAGCTGACCATCGGCGGGCGCGTCGTCAACGAGGTGCCACCCAGCGAGCGCGGCATTGCCATGGTGTTCCAGTCGTATGCGCTCTACCCGCATATGAACCTGTTCGACAACATGGCCTTCGGCCTGAAGTTGGCCAAGGTGCCCAAGGCCGAGATCGAGACGGCCGTGCGCAACGCGGCCAAGATCCTGCACATCGAGCACCTGCTGGACCGCAAGCCGAAAGACCTCTCCGGCGGCCAGCGCCAGCGCGTCGCCATCGGCCGCGCCATCGTGCGTAAGCCCGATGTCTTCCTGTTCGACGAGCCACTGTCGAACCTCGATGCCGCCCTGCGCGTGCGCATGCGCTATGAGTTCGCCAAGCTGCACGAGGATCTGAAGACCACGATGATCTACGTGACCCACGATCAGGTGGAGGCCATGACGCTGGCCGACCGCATCGTCGTGCTGTCGGCCGGCAAGATTGAGCAGGTCGGCTCGCCGCTGGAGCTGTACGAGCATCCGCGCAACCTCTTCGTGGCAGGCTTCATCGGCAGCCCGAAGATGAACTTCATCGAGGGTGAGTTGGTCGTCATCGAGGCGGGGCATGTGGACGTGAAGCTGGCCGGCAGCGGCGTCGTCCTGCGCGCGCTGGTGGATGGCAGTGGCGCCAAGGTGGGCGACAAGGTGACTCTCGGCGTGCGGCCGGAGCACATCCGTCAAGGTGGCGAGAACAACCTGGTGTACAGCACCGTCGCCTTCGTCGAATCCCTCGGCGGCATCACCTTCGCCTACTGTCCCTACCCCGGCCTCGAAGAGCCGCTGACCTGCCAGTTCGAAGGCCGCAACGGCTGCGACCGCCTGCGCAGCGGCCAGGATCTGGACCTGCATCTGCCGGCTGAAGCCTTGTACGTGTTCGACGCCAACGGTCTGGCCTTGCGCCGGCTGGCTGCGCCGGAGCTGCAGGCATGACGGCTGTGAAGAAAACACAGCCACAGAGGCACAGAGGCACAGAGAAGAAAGCTCTGAAAGCCCTTTCGCGTTTCACTGTGTCTCTGTGCCTCTGTGGCGGCATTTCGGCGGCGTCGGCGGACACACCCAAGCTCCTGGTCTGGATCAATGGCGACAAGGCCTACAACGGCCTGCAGAAGGTCGGCGATGCCTTCGAGAAGGCCTCGGGCGTCAAGGTCGTCGTCGAGCACCCGGTCGATGCGACCGACAAGTTCCAGCAGGCCGCCGGTGCTGGCAAGGGCCCGGACATCTTCTGCTGGCCCCACGACCGTGTCGGCGAATGGGCCAAGGCGGGCTTGCTGACGTCGCTGCGTCCGTCGGCGCGGCTGAAGGCCGAGTCCGAAGACCAAGCCTGGGCGGCGCTGAGCTACCGCGGCCGCATCTGGGGCTACCCCATCGCCATCGAGACGACGGGCCTGATCTACAACAAGGCCCTGGTGCCCACGCCGCCCGCGACCTGGGACGAACTGATCGCGCTGGACAAGAAGCTTCAGGCCAGCGGCAAGCACGCCGTGCTGTGGGACTACAACAAGAGCTTCTTCAGCTGGCCCATGATTGCCGGCGCGGGTGGCGTCATCTTCGGCCGTGATACCCAGGGTGATTTCGATCCCAAGAAGGTGGACGTCAACAACGAAGGCGCCCTGGCTGGTGCCCAGATGATCGAGCGCCTCATCAAGGGCGGCCACATGCCCAAGGGCGCGCGCTACTCCGAGATGGAGTCCGCCTTTGCCCGTGGCGAGGTGGCCATGATGATCTCCGGCCCCTGGGCCTGGGACAACGCCAGGCGCGCCAAGATCGACATCGGTGTGGCAGGCATCCCGGCCGTCGTCGCCGGCAAGCCGAGCAAGAGCTTTGTCGGCGTGCTGGGCTGCATGATCTCGGCGCCCAGCAAGAACAAGGACATCGCCAAGGAGTTCATCGAGAACCACCTGATGCGCCCCGAAGCGCTGAAGGTGCTGGATGCCGACGTGCCCATCGGCGTGCCGGCCAACAAGGCCTTCTACGCCGAGCTGTCAGTCAACCCGCTGATCGCAGCCAGCATGACCAATGCGCGCAACGGCGCGCCCATCCCCAACATCCCCGAGGTCGGCCGCTTCTGGACCGCGATGGACGCGGCGCTCGAAGCCATCACCAACGGACTGCAATCACCGAAGGACGCGCTCGACGGCGCCGCCGCACGGATGCTGCTGAACAAATGAACGCCTTGTCCTCATCCCTCGGCCAAGGCGCCTACACGACGCTGCCGCCCTCGCTGACCGAGAAGCTGTCCAAGTGGCTGCACTGGCCGCTCGCCATCCTCGGCATGGTCGCCGCGCTGTATCTCGTCTTCCTGATTTACACGACCGGCCAGGCCGCCTGGGCCATCGGTCTGCTCGTGCTGTTCACCGCCGGCTTCTACGTCTACCTCAGCCGCGGCGGCTTCGCCTGGCGCTACCTCTTCCCCGGCGTGGCCGGCATGCTGGTCTTCATCGCCTTCCCGCTCGTCTACACGGCGCAGATCGGCCTGACGAACTACTCCAGCATCCACCTGCTCAGCGAAAGCCGCGTGCGCGAGTACCTGCTGGAGCAGCATGACGCGGTGGAAGACCGGGTGCTGAACTACAGCCTGCATGCCAGCGGCGCCGAATTCCGCCTCGTGCTTAAAACCGAGGGCGAAGCCAACCCGCAGTGGATGTCGCCACCGCTGGCGCTGCGCGCGGGCAAGGACCTCCGAGTGGACCTGGCCGCGGCGGACGCCACGTCCGCACCGACAGGCGCCGCCCTGCCCTTGCCCGAGCTGATCAAGCACCGCGACGCGCTGGCCAAGCTCGTGCTCGTTGCGCCCGACAGGACCGAGCTGCACTACCTCGGCCTGCGCGAGTTCGGCCCCGTCAAGCCGCAGTGGACCGCCAACGCCGACGGCAGCCTGACCCGCGCGCTGGATGGCGCCGTCTTCAAGCCCAACCGTGACACCGGCTTCTTCGAGGCCCAGGCCGACGGCGGCAAGGTCGAGACGCTGCAGCCCGGCTTCAAGGCCTTCATCGGCATGGCGAACTACGCACGCATGCTGTTCGACGCCGAGTTCCGTGGCCCCTTCCTGTCCATCTTCAGCTGGACGGTCATCTTCTCGGCGCTGACCGTCGTCTTCTCAACCGCCATCGGCATGCTCTTCGCCGTGCTGCTGAACTGGGAGGGCATGAAGTACCGCACCACCTACCGCACCCTGCTCTTCCTGCCGTATGCGGTGCCGGGCTTCATCTCCATCCTCGTCTTCAAGGGCCTGTTCAACCAGAACTTCGGCGAGATCAACGCCATCCTGAACGCGCTGATCGGCGTCAAGCCCGCCTGGTTTGCCGACCCGCTGCTGGCCAAGACCATGCTGCTCATCGTCAACGTCTGGCTGGGTTATCCGTACATCATGATCCTGTGCTCGGGGCTGCTGAAGGCGATTCCCGCGGACCTGTACGAAGCGTCGGCCCTGGCCGGCGCCAGCCCCGCGACCAACTTCCTCAAGATCACCGCGCCGCTGATCATCAAGCCGCTGGCGCCGCTGCTGGTCAGTGCCTTCGCCTTCAACTTCAACAACTTCGTGCTGATCGCGCTGCTGACCGATGGCCGGCCGGACTTCCTGTCCACCAAGTTGCCCGCGGGCCAGACCGACATCCTCGTCAGCTACACCTACCGCATCGCCTTCAAGGACTCGGGCTCCGACTTCGGCCTCGCCGCGGCGATCTCGACGCTGATCTTCTTCCTCGTGGCGGCGCTGTCGCTGATCAACCTTCGCATGAGCGCCAAGGCACAAAAATGATGCTGGCATCGATGGGTTGCCAAGCGCGGCAGACGAGGGACTACGTGTCCCCCGGCCGCTACGCGACCTCCTCCTTTACCTTCGTCCCTCGCCCGCCGCACTCGGCAACTGGACCCAGTGGGTTTCTTCAGCGAAGGAAACCGCTGGTGTTGGATCGGGCCGGGTGGGCGGGCTGCGCAGGTAAAGGAGGAGACCGCGCAGCGGGCGGGGGACACGGAGCAGACCGCTCACCCGGGCCGATCCCGACCCATCCAGAAAGACATTCGGAGTTCTGAACCATGGCCATCGTCCTCGGCAAACAAGCCCGCTGGCGCACCCTCGCCGGCCACGCGGTGATGTGGCTCTTCATCGCCACCACCATCTTCCCGCTGCTGGCCGTCGTGTCCATCTCGCTGCGCCCCGGCAACTTCGCCACCGGTAGCCTGATCCCGACCGAGATCAGCCTGGAGCACTGGAAGCTGGCGCTCGGCATCCCATATCAAGCGGCCGACGGCAGCCTGGTGCAGCCACCCTTCCCCGTGCTGACCTGGCTGTGGAACTCGATCAAGATCGCGACGATCTCGGCCTTCCTCATCGTCGCCATCTCCACCAGCGCGGCCTATGCCTTCGCGCGCATGAAGTTCCGCTTCGACAAGCCGGTGCTCAACGGCATGCTGCTGCTGCAGATGTTCCCGCCGGTGCTGGCGCTGGTGGCCATCTACGCCATCTTCGAGACCATCGGCACCTATGTGCCGGCGCTGGGCATCGAGACGCATGCCGGTCTGGTGCTCGCCTACCTGGGCGGTATCGCCACGCATGTGTGGACCATCAAGGGCTACTTCGAGACCATCCCCGTAGAGATCGAGGAGAACGCCAAGGTCGACGGCGCGACGCACTGGCAGGCCTTCTCGCGCGTGCTGCTGCCGATGGCGATTCCCATCCTGATGGTGGTCTTCGTGCTGGCTTTCATCGGCACCATCATCGAGTACCCGGTGGCGTCCATCCTGCTGCGCGAAGAGGGCAACCTCACGCTGGCCGTCGGCTCCAAATACTTCCTGCACGACCAGCGTTTCCTGTGGGGCGACTTCGCGGCCGCGGCCGTGCTGTCGGGCCTGCCGATCACGTTGGTCTTCCTGCTGGCACAGCGCTGGATCGTCTCCGGCCTGACTGCTGGCGGCGTCAAGGGCTGATCCATATGTTGAAGACATTCGCGCTGTGCGCAGCGTTGCTTTCGCTCGTCCCTGCGGCTCATGCCGCCAACTGCAAACCCGCACCGCTCGGCGACGCCACGCTCTATCTGCGCGGTGGCCTCAACAACTGGGCGGCCCAGGATGAGCACGCGTTCGAGTACCGCTGCGACGCCTACTACCTCAACCTCAAGTCCCAGGGCACCCAGGAGTTCAAGTTGGCCGACGAGGACTGGACGGCCGCCCTCACCTTTGGCGGCGACGCCAAGGGCGACCCGGCTCGCGGTGCCGGTGGCAACCTCAAGCGCGACTTCAAGGGGGAGCAGACGCTGCGCCTGGCGATTGCCGCCGACGGCAGCGCCACGCTTACCGTCGGCCCCAGGACCTTCAAACCCACGCCACCCAAGCCCCTCACCGACAAGGCTGCGCTGACGACCCACTTCAACTCCCGCAGTGCCGAGTCCAAGGCGCCTTTCGGTGCCCAGCCCGCCGGCAGCGAGATCCGCTTCAGCATCGGTAACGACGTGCCCGGCCTGAAGCAGGCCACCCTCGTCATCGAACGCCGCCAGATGACCGGCAACCAGGAGCAGCTCGCCTACGAACCTGTGGCCCGCATCGCCATGACGCCACATTCGCGCGGCATGGGCATCGGCTTCACAGCGAGCTATCGCTTTGACGCTACTGGTATCTACGGCTACTGGTTCGAGATCGAGACCGATCAGGGCAGGTACGCGCTGCAGAACAACAAGGACCCCATCTACTGGACGCGCGAGAAGGGCTCCATGGGGTCTGCCTCGGTCGAGCGCCTGCCGGCCAACTTGAACCGCGTGCGCCGCTACCGCCAGACCATCCATGCGCCCGGTTTCGAGGTGCCGGCCTGGGCCCAGGACATCGTCTACTACTACGTCTTCCCCGAGCGCTTCCGCAATGGCGACAAGGGCAACGACCCTCGCCCCGGCGGCGGCCGGCCGCAGGACCGTTACCAGGACCGCGATGTCGAGCGCCACGCCAAGTGGAACGAAAAGCCCTTCAAGCCGAACACCGGGGACGGTTCCGACGCTCTCTACAACAACGACTTCTTCGGCGGCGACCTCGCCGGCATCATCGAAAAGCTCGACTACATCAAGAGCCTGGGCGCCAACGCCATCTACCTGACGCCGGTGTTTCGCGCGCCCAGCAACCACAAGTACGACGCGGCCGACTACAAGCAGATCGACCCAGCCTTCGGCACGAATGATGACTTTGTGCGCCTGTGCGCCGAAGCCGCCAAGCGCGGCATCCGCGTCATCCCCGACACCTCGCTGAACCACGTCGGCGCAGACTCGCCCTACTTCAACCGCTTCTCCAATTTCCCCGCGGGCGGTGCGTTTGACGGCGGCAAGATCAACCCCGCCTCGCCGTATGCGAGCTGGTTCAAGTTCAAGCCCGAGGAGACTGACCCCAACAAGCAGTTCCAGGGCTGGGTCGGCGTGTCCGATCTGCCGGAGATCGACAAGAGCGCCCCGTCCTTTCGCGCCTACGCCTACCGCGACAAGGACTCGGTGACCAACCTCTGGCTGGACCGCGGCGCTGCCGGCTGGCGCATGGACGTGGCGCCCTGGGTGCCCGACGACTTCTGGCGCGAATGGCGCCAGGCCGTCAAGGCCAAGAAGCCCGACGCGCTGACCGTCGCCGAGACCTGGTTCGATTCGTCGAAGTACTTCCTCGGCGACATGTTCGACTCGACGATGAACTACATCTTCCGCAACGCCGTGCTGGACTACGCCGCCGGCAAGAGCGGCAAGCTGATGGCCGCAAACCTGGAGCTGATGCGCGAGGCCTATCCGGCGCAGTCCTTCTATGCGCTGATGAACCTGTTGTCGACCCACGACCAGCCGCGCGCCCTGCACCACTTCGGCGAGGACCGCGATCTGGCGCTGGCCAAGCAGCGCCTGCGCCTCGCCGTCTTCTTCCAGATGACCTACCCCGGCTCGCCGACCATCTACTACGGCGACGAAGTGGGCTTGGGCGGTGGTGACGACCCCTACAACCGTGCGCCCTACCCCTGGGCCGACGAGGGCGGCCAGCCCGACGAGGCCCTGCTCGCCGACTTCAAGCGGCTGATCCGGCTGCGCCACGACCTGCCGGTGCTGCGCCGCGGCAACTTGAACGCGCCGCTGCATGTCGACGACCACGTCGTCGTGCTGGCGCGCCAGGACGGCGACACCTGGGCCATCACCGCCACCAACAACAGTGACAAGCCGCGCACCGTCAGCGTCGGCCTGCCCTTTCCGGCCGACCAGCTGCACGACGCGCTCGGCGGCCCTGCCGTGGCCGTGAAGAACGGCTGGATCCAGCTCACTGTGCCGCCCTTGTTCGGCCGCGTCCTCATCACGAAATGATCCTCAACAACCTCGGCCACACCGGCCTGCGCGTCTCAGCCCTCGGCTTCGGCGCGATGCACATCAACGACGAGCGCACGACCGAGGCTGAAGCCGGCGCGTTGCTGAACCATGTGCTGGACCTTGGCATCAACCTCGTCGACACCGCCCGCGGCTACGGCCTCAGCGAGGAGCGGATCGGCCGCCACCTCAACACGCGCCGTGCGGACTTCGTGCTGTCCACCAAGGTGGGCTACGGCGTCGAAGGCGTGCCGGACTGGACGTACGACTGCATCGTGCAAGGCGTCGAGCGCGCGCTCAAGCTGATGCAGACCGACTGGCTCGACATCGTCCACCTGCACTCCTGCCCGCTGCATGTGCTGGAGCAAGGCGAGGTCGTGCGCGCGCTGAACGACTGCCGCACCGCCGGCAAGCTGCGCGTGGCGGCCTACTCGGGCGACAACGCCGAAATCGACTTCGCCCTCGTGTGTGGCGCCTTTGGCAGCCTGCAGACCTCGGTCAGCATTTGCGACCAGGCCCATCTGAACCTGCGTGCCGCTCGGGCCGACCATGCCGGCATCGGCGTCATCGCCAAACGCCCGCTGGCCGGCGCCGTCTGGCGCCATGCGCAGCGGCCGGATGACTTTGCAGAAGGCCAGTACTGGGACCGCTTCAAGGCCATGAGCCTGCCCGCGAAGGAAGACTGGGCTGACCTGGCCCTGCGCTTCGCGGCCTTCCACACGGGCGTTGCCAGCGCCATCGTCGGCACCGCCAAACCGGCCAACCTGCGCCGCAACATCGAAGCGATCTCGCGTGGACCGCTGCCAGCCGAACTGGTGGTCGCCGTCCGCGCGGCCTTCGACCAACATGGCGATGCATGGCCGGGCCTGATCTGACGCTGGACGAAGCGCGCCAGCGAACCAACCTGGCTTTCATCTCCAGTGGTGCCGAGTTCGCCTTTGGTGATGCGGCCGCGCTGCCCTTGCCGGTCGCGCAACTGAAGGCACTGAACGCCGACAGCCCCGGCGTTGAAGCCGTGCACAACGGCGGCCTGACCGCCGAGGTGCTGTGCCTGATCCACGCCGGCCGCCGCTGGGCCATCAAGCGCGCCCGCACCGAGTGCCGGGTGCGCAATCCCGACGGCCAGACATCCTTCCTGAACGAGCTGCAGCGCCACGCCGAGCTGACCGGGCTGGGCTTGCCGGGCGTCGTCGCACCGGTCTTCGGCTCGCTACGCGATGGCCTCGTCGTATCGCCCTGGATTGCCGGCCGCCCCCCGGGCGTGCTCGACGAGCGCCAGGCGCGCACGCTGCTCGAAGCCGGCTGCGCGCTGATCGAGCACGGCTTCTTCGAGTGGGACTACAGCGCCGGCAATCTGCTGGACGACGGCGAACGCGTCTGGCTCTACGACTTCGGCTACTGCTACCGCTTCGACCCGCTGACACAGTTCAACAGCGCCGGCGATGGCCACAACCGCCCCCAATACCACCTCGCCGAACGCATCGAAAGCCGCCACCTGTTCGGCGCCTTGCTCGATGCGGGCAGCGATGGCGACGCCCTGTCCCATTTCCTGGGTTTCAAGCGGCTGGCAGCGCAGGCCTATGAGGGCCTGGCCGAGCGCCTGGCCTGCCGCGGCGCCACCGGGCGCGTCATCGGTCACTACCGTGGGCTGGCCGTTCGCTGGCGCCACGAACTGGTCCACGCGCCGGGTCGGCTCTACCTGGCCGACGCCTGGCGCGCCCACCGCAGCGATCTCGAAGACGACCTGCGCGGCCGCTCCTGCACGCCGCGCACCCTCAGGCGTGCCCAGTGGCTGCAGCAGGCGCTGCGCGAGCACGGCCACACCCTGCGCAGCTGCGGCGCATTGGCGCAGCAAGATGCAGCCCTGGACGACGCGGCTTTGCTGCACCAGCTGCGCGAACAACAACTCGAAGCCGAGCGCCACCAGCTCTAGGGTCAACCCCGTCACCTCGGCGGGACTGGCCATCGCGCCCAACCTGATGCTGCACTACCCCGCGGCGGCCTATCTCTTCGTCAGCCCGAGTCGCCCCGGCCTGGCCGCCGAGCTGAAGACCCGCCTGGAGGCGGCGATCACCGACGGCATCTTCCAGCGTCTGCATCGCGAGTTCTACGGCGCCGTGCTGCAGGCCAGCGGCGCGAGCTGTAGCTGCAGCCGGGAGAAACCTAGCTCATGCGAAGAACGCGCGCTGCCTCTTCCAGGCGCGCATCCTCGATCTCGCGCAACACGCCCGACAGGTCCACCTCGCCGCGCTTGTGCTCGTAGCGGCCCGTCAGCGGCATGCCGGGCACCAGCAAACCGGCAGCGTAGAGCGACCAGATCTCGGGGCCGTACTGCGTGGCCAGCAAGGCCGGCGCGTGCTGGCCGAAGAAGTTGCGCAGGTTGTTCACGTCGCGTATGAGCATGCGCGGCGCATGGTTGTTGCCGGCGGCGTCCACGGCCTGCGGCAGGTCGATGATGACCGGGCCATCGGCGGCCAGCAGCACATTGAACTCGGACAGGTCGCCATGGATGACACCGGCGCAGAGCATGCGCACCACCTCGCCGATCAGCGTGTCGTGGTGCTGGCGCGCCTCGGCCGCGCTGAAGCTCAGGTCATTGAGCCGCGGTGCAGCGTCGCCGAACTCATCGGCCACCAGTTCCATCAGCAGCACGCCATCATGGAAGTTGTCGGGCCGCGGCACCCGCACGCCGGCCGCAGCCAGGCGGTAGAGCGCGTCGACCTCGGCGCTCTGCCACGCCGCCTCCTGCTGCTGGCGGCCGAAGGTCGTGCGCTTGGCCATCGCGCGCGCCTGCCGGCTGTTGCGGACCTTGCGGTTCTCGGTGTAGTCGACGGCCTGGCGGAAGCCCCGCTTGTTGGCCTCCTTGTAGACCTTGGCGGCACAGGTGTCATCGCCGCAGCGCACGACGTAGACATCGGCTTCCTTGCCGCTCTTCAGTTGCCTAACGACGCTGTCGATCAGGCCTTCATCAATCAGTGCCTGCAGGCGGGCGGGTGGTTTCATGGCGTCATTGTCGACGCGGGCGGGCCTGGGCTCAGGAGCCCAGCTTCTGCCTCGCCGAAACAGGCGCCGCGACGACCACCAGTTCGATCAACAACCCCGGCGCCAGGCCAGATTGGAAGCAGGCCCGCTGCGGCCAATGTTCGGGATGCGGCCCGATCCATGCCTGCCATTGCAGGTCGAAAGCATCCCGGTTGGCGATGTCGGTGAGGATGACCTGCAGCGACAGCAGGTGGGTGCGCGCCGAGCCGGCTTCCTGCAGATGCGCTTCGAGCATCTGCAGGCTTTGACGCACCTGTTCTTCAAAGCCGGCCGAGAAGTCGGTCGCGTTGGCCACCGTCCAGACCAGGCCGCCAACCCCCCCATACGCCACCGTACGGCTGCGGCCCTTGCCGTTGATGGGCCAGCGCTCAATCACGGGTGAGCCCAGGCAGGCGTGCCGACAGCGGTGGCAAGCGGCTGACGCCGCCGATGAGGCGCTGGTCATGCCGGTAGCCCTCGTCCGCCTGGACTTGCCAGTCGCGGCCGAACTCGATCGCGAGTGCGCGCGCCACCTCATCAAAGCGCCAGCCCTCCTCGGAATTGCTGTCCAGGTGGTGCACACCGGGCAGCGGCCGTTCGATCAACGCCAGCAGCGCGGCGGCCGTGTCGGTCATGAACGAGCAGGCCGGCGTCCATGCTCGGCTTGCGGCCACATGGCCATCGCGCTTTTGCCATTCGTCCAGCGTCGTCAGCATGTTGTTGCCAGGCCGGGTCGCGTCGATCTGCCAGCCGATGCGGGCGATGACGGGCCTCTCGTTGGCCAGCAACACCGCGTCTTCGCACTCGGCCTTGTAGCGGCCGTATTCGTCCTTGGCGTTGCGCGCGTCGGCCACGTCATGCGGGCCGTCGGGCTCGTGGTCGAAGACCATGACCGTGCTGGTAAACAGGAAGTTCGGACAGCGCGACGCCAGCCAGCCCGCGAAGCGCGCCGAAGCCATGCCCAGGTGGGCGATCGCGTCCACCGACTGCGCGGAAAGCCAGGCGGCTGACAGCTTCTCATCGTCGAGGTTCACCGCGGTGCGGTCCCAGCCGATGACCTGATGCCCGGCTGCGCGGGCCGCCTCGGCCAAGCGTGGCGCCAACGTGCCGTTCAGGCCAGTGATGAGGATTCTCATGACAACTGCCACCCCCATGGGCGCAGCTTGTGGCCCTGCCAGAGCTGTTCCATCTTCGACAGGTTGACAGCCACGCGTACCAGGTCCTGGTCCAGGCGGCGCTCGAAGGCGACGATGTCGGGCGGGCTGTCCAGCAGCTTCACCGGCGCGCCGTACTGGCCGGCGGCCAGCGCCGGATGTTGGTGCTTGAGCGCAGCGAGGCTGGCGTAGAAGTCGCTCAGCTCATAGGTCTTCCAGTCGATGGCGTCCTTCTCGAAGAACTCCAGCTTCTTGGTCAACCGCGACTCCTGGCCGTTGTAGACCAGCGGCATGCCGGGCAGCGTGAACGTCAGTACCGCCAGTGCGGGGTAGGCGTCGCCGTAGAGATCGGCGTCGGTGCCGTGCCAGGAGTTGAAGTCGTGATTGCTCGTGAAGCGCATGCGGTAGGCATGGGCGGGAAAGCCCGCCGGTTGCTTGGCCAGCCACTCCTTCAACAGTGGGGCGCCCGCCTCGCCCTTGCCGATCCTCTTGAACACCTGGTCGGCCAGGTCCCAGGAATAGGTCATGTCGAAGGCGCCGCTGGTGTGCAGGTCGATGGCGTCGGACTCGGCCAGCATGAACATCGGCTTGACCGCGTCCAGCTCCTTGCGCACACGCACCCAGAAGTCGGTCGGCACCAGGCTGGCCACATCGCAGCGGAAGCCATCGATGCCGGTTTCTCGCACCCAGAACTTCATCGCGTCGATCATTGCGGCGCGCAAGCCCGGGCTCTTGTAGTTCAGCGCGACGACATCGTCCCAGTGCTCCTCGCCCGGCTGGCCTTCGTTGAAAGTGACGGCGTGGATCTCACCCTTGCCGTTGAGCTTGTACCAATCCTTGTGTGCCGTAGCCCAGGGGTGTTCCCAGGCCGTGTGGTTGGCCACCCAGTCGAGGATGACCTTGAACCCCAGCTTGTGCGCCGCAGCGACCAGCGCCTTGGCATCGGCCAGCGTGCCGAACTCGGGGTTCACGGCCGTGTAGTCGCTGATCGAGTAGTAGCTGCCCAGCGTCCCCTTGCGGTTGAGCTTGCCGATGGGCTGGATGGGCATCAGCCACAGGATGTCCACGCCCAGCCTTTTCAGCCGCTGCAGGTCCGACTGCACGGCCTTGAACGTGCCTTCGGGCGAGAACTGGCGAACGTTGATCTGGTAGATGACGGCCTGGCGGGTCCAGGGCAGATGGGGCATCTCGACGGAAGCGGCGGCAGAGGCACTCATGGCGGGCAGGGCGAGTGAGGTGGCGGCGGTCAGTACGGTGCGGCGGTTGGGCATGGCGGTCTCGATGAGGGACGTGCTGCGTGATCGCGGGCAAGTGGCAAGCGGTGGCGCCGCTGAAACGGTAGATGCGTCCATGCGTGCGACAGAGGTCGAGCTTCTCTCCAGCTTGTGCGTCATGTGTCCCCTGAATCATCGCCCGTCTCCCGACCGGGCCGATGAGGGCCCCCAAACGAAAAAGCCCGGCGCACGGCCGGGCCTCATTCAACACCGAAGCATCAGAACTTGTAGTTCGCCCCCAGCAGGAAGGTGCGCCCCCAGCGGATGTACTCCAACGGGCGATCCTTGGTGCCGGCGTAGGTTTGGTAAGCCTCGTTGGTCAGGTTGTTGACCTGGAACAGCAGCCCCAGACCCTTGAAGGCGCCCTCGTTGAAGGAGTAGCCCAGTTGGAGGTCGGTGATCTTCTCGCCAACAACGTAGCGCAGGGTACGTGAGCCGTTGAAGTTGCCGATTTCACCAATGAAGTCCGAGCGGCGGCGCTGGCTCACGCGGGCCTCGAACCCATTGGCCTCGTAGTAGGCCGTCAGGTTGTAGACCCGCTTGGACAGGCCGGGCAGCGCGATGTCGCCGCCACCCACGCTGCTCGCACTCTCCGGATCCTGGATCTTGATGCTGCTGTGGGTGAAGCTGGCGCTGGCCTGGATGCCAAAGCCCTTGAAGGTGTCGGAGACGAGGCTCAGCGGCAGCGAGGCCGAGAGCTCGACACCAGACAACTTCCCGCCCTTGCCGTTGAACGGCGCCGTGAACGTACCCGTGGGCAGCGCGGCGGGACAAGGCTGATTGGGGCCGGCAGGCGTCGTGCACGTGTTCGGCGGCGTGTAGCTTTTGACGAAGTCCGTGAAGTCGTAGCCGTCCTGTTTCTGGGTGTAGATGTAGCTCTTCAAGTCCTTGTAGAAGCCCGCCGCGGCGATATAGGCCTTGGTGCCGAAGTACTTCTCATAGGACACGTCGAAGGCATTGGCGATCCACGGATCGGCCTTGGGGTTGCCGCCGCTGGCGCCGGGCTTGCCGGTCGAGTTGTCGACGCCGAACTCGATGCCCGAGCGGAGCTGGTCCACGCGCGGGCGGGCCATCTGGCGGGCCAGGGCCACGCGCAGGGTCTGGTCATCGGCCAGCGAGAAAGCCAGGTTCATGCTTGGCAGCACGTCGGTGCGCACCTTGCCGTCGCTGTTGGTCTTGACATTGCTGCCGGCGGGCGCGTTGCTGTCCCAATAGTTCGACGTGGACGACTGATCCACGCGGATGACTTGCAGGCCCACGTTGCCGCGCATGGGGATGCCGCCCAACTCGGTGTCGATGTTGCCCTTGATGAAGCCGGTGGTGGCCTTTTCGTACACGTTCCAGGCCTTGGGGATCAGATAGGCTGCGCTGGTCTCGCTGGGGTTGAAAGTCATGTAGCGCGACACGGCGCCCGGCACGTTCCAGGCCGGGATGCTGCCCAGGCCCGCAAAGCTCAGGTCCACGGGGGCGTACTGCAGGTCGCTGGCAATGGCGGTGTCACCCTGCGAGCCGACGTTGATGTTGCCCTCGGGCTGGCGCTTCTTCTTGGAGCGGTCGGCGTAGTTGACACCCAGGTCCACGTCCTGGAAGAAGCCCTTGATCGAATCCGGCAGCGGGAAGTTGCCAGCCAGCTTGAACGACTTGAGCTCGTCCTCGACGCTGGGACGCTTGCCGTAGCCCGAGCCGTAGATCGTGCCGCGCAGGAACAGCTTGGTCGGGTCGGAGTAGTTCAGCGTGGGGGTCAGCGTCGGGAAACTGGACGTGGCGAAATTCAGCTTCAGGGTGTCCAGCGGTGCGGTTGCGCCGGTGGGCAGCAACTGCGTGTTGTTCTCGAGATTGGTTTCCTTGCGGTCAGCCTTGGAGTAGCTCACATCCGCCGTCAGCGTGCCACCGCCGGCCAGCTTGAGCTTGTTGTTCCAGCCGAAGGCATCGATGGTGTCCCTGCGGTCGTTGTACATGCCACGCACCAGCGGGTACAGGCCGCTGGCGCTGCCGCCGACGAAGGTGTTGTTGCCGTTCACCACCGGGGAAGCGATGTTCAGGCCCGGGTTGTAACCGCCGTTGTAGCCGCCGAGATTGACTTCAAACTGGTTCGCGGTGTCCTCCTGCGTGGCCCTGGTGTGGTAGTAGTCCACCACGCTGGTGAAGTCCTTGTTCGGGCGGAACTCGGCGGTCGCCATGAAGGCGTCGCGCTTGTTCACCCCGGTGCGGCGCAGGGCCTTGATGCCATCGGAATAGAACGTACCTGCCGCCACGCCCGGACGCCAGCCGGCGCCCAGCGACTGCCAGGGCTCGTACAGGCCGACCTGCTCTTCCTGGATCGGGGTTTCCTGGTGGGCATAGCCCAGCACCAGACCGACGGTGCGGTCGGCGAACTGGTCGATGTAGCTGGCACTGACGCGGTTGCCCGTGCCCTTGGAACCGGCGGCACCGCCCAGCGAATTCCTCTGACCGCGCACGTTGACGGCCATCACGCGGCTGCCGAAGTTCAACGGGCGCACGGTCTGCATGTCGATGGTGCCGGACAGGCCCTGGCCGACCAGGCCGCCGTCCGGCGTCTTGTAGACGCTCACGCCGGCCAGCAGCTCGGAGGGGTATTGATCGAACTCGACCGAGCGGTTGTCGCCGGTGCTCACCAGCTCACGGCCGTTGAGCAGCGAGGTGGCGAAATCGGGCGACAGGCCGCGCACGCTGATGACCTGGGCGCGACCCGCCACGCGCTGGGCGGAAAGGCCCGGCAGGCGGCCGATGGACTCGGCGATGCTGATGTCGGGCAGCTTGCCGATGTCTTCGGCCGAGACCGACTCAACGATGTTGTCGGCGTTCTTCTTGACCGAGATCGATGCCTCGATGCCTCTGCGGATGCCGGTGACGGTCACCGTTTCGAGTTGCTGGGTCTGCGCTTGTGCGCCTGCGGCGGCGATCAGCAATGTGCAGCCGATGGCAATCGGACTGATGCGGAACGACGCCGCGGTGCCCGACCCGCACTTGTCTTGGCTCATGGTCATGAATGTCTCCTCTAGTTCATTGGAAAACGGCTTGGCCCGAAGTCCGCCTCCGGGGCCACCGGCGCGCGTCTCGTGGGCGAGAACCCAACGTCTCGAGCAGGTTTGTATCAAAACTAGATTTTTTCCAGCATCTGCGTAAACCCTAGACGTTGCGAAGAAACGACCCGATTTCAGTCAAAAACCGCGGGTAAACCAGCATGGAATTGACACTGCCGGCGAAACATCAGGGCGAACAACTACGCAAGAAGTCAAAACTTGTAGCGCAACTACAGCATCAACTTAGGGGTTAACAACAGGTCTGCCGGCGTGACCAATCGCGTCCGGGCGACGCAAGGCGCAAGGGCGGTCATGCAAGGCGAGAGCACGCAAGGCGAAGCCACACCGGCCGCGCGGCGGCGGCGTGGTGCCAAAGATCGCGTGTGAGAAGACGGCGCGCGCAGACCGCGCGCGCCGTGTCAGGCGTCGGCCTGCTCCAGCGCCAGGGCGGCGCCGGACAATGCGGCCAGCGTGTCGGTGATGAGGGCCGTGGGGATGCCCGCCAGGAAGGGCTGGAAGCGCCCCTTGGCCTCGAAACGGGCGCGGAACTCCGATTGGAAGAAGCGCTCGCCCAGGCGCGGCACGATGCCGCCGCCGATGAAGACGCCGCCGCGCGAACCCAGCGTCAGCGCGACGCTGCCGGCGAAACCACCCAGCATGGCGCAGAAGAGATCCAGCGTGCGCACGCAAGCAGTCGATTCACCGGCCAGGCCCCGGGCGACGATCTGCTCGGTCGGCAGCGAGCTGACGTCTTCGCCCTCGCCGAGCGCGGCCGCGACGGCGCGGCACAGCACCGGCAGCCCGATGCCCGACAGGAAGCGCTCGGCCGACACATGCGGGAACTCGCGGCGCGCCTGGCTCAGCACGGCGCTCTCAAAATCGTCCGCCGGCGCCAGCGTCGCGTGCCCACCCTCACCCGGCAGCGCCAGCCAGCGCCCGGGTGCGCGCACGACGCCGCCCACGCCCAGGCCCGTGCCCGGGCCGATGACAGCCATGACCGTGCCCACAGCCACATCACCGGTCGCCGGCGGGGGCGCACCCCAGGCACGCAGCTGGTCGGCCCGCAGCCGCGGCAGCGACAGCGCCTGGGCCTCGAAATCATTCAGGCAGAGCAGCGTCTTCAGGCCCAGTTCGGCCTGCGTGCCGGCGCGCGAGAAGCTCCAGGCACCGTTGGTCAGCTCGATGTGATCGCCGTCCAGCGCCGTCGCGAGCGCAAAGGCCGCACTTTGCGGCTTGGCCTTGCCGGCTGGCTGCCCCTGCAGATATGCGCGCACTGCGGCCGCCGGGCCCGCATGGCCCGCCACCGACAGCACCCGCACGTCTTCCACTGCGGCGCCGGGGCCGGCAACGGTGCCGAAACGCGCATTGGTGCCGCCGACGTCGGCCACCAACCAAGGGTAGGCGGCACTCATACAGGAACTCCCGAAACAAGGAGGGGCGCAAGGCAGCGGATATTCAGGAGTCGGACAGTGGCAAACACAGGGCTGAAAAGGGTGTAGTACGGTCGCGGCGGACGGTAGCAAAACTACATCAAATCGACAATACATACTCGCCCTTGGAATCAAATCTCGAATGAGAAAACGCTTTCAACTCCCGGCAAGCCAGCCATCGCCCTGGGGAAACTCGATTGCCGAGGATCTGTAGTGAAGCTACAACCTGTTTGAGCTTCCACACCAGGAATCGCCCCCGAAAGGGTCCAAGGCAGGTCGCCTGCGCGCCTGCTGATAATCGCCCGTCTTTCCTCAGGTTCCTTCAGCGCCCATGCCCCGTTTCGACAGCCCCCGCCTGCTTGCCGATATTGGCGGCACCTATGCTCGTTTCGCGCTGGAAGTCGGCCCGGGTGAGTTCACGCAGATGGCCTCGCTGCGCTGCGCCGACCACGCCGACTTCCACGCCGCCGTGCGCGCCTATCTGCAAGGCCTGAGCTGGCAGGACGGCGGCGCACAGCAAATCGCGCATGCGGCCATCGCCATCGCCAACCCGGTCGAAGGCGATCGGGTGCGCATGACCAACTACCACTGGCAGTTCTCCATCGACGAGATGCGCCAGCGCCTGAGCCTGGACACCCTCGTCGTCGTCAACGACTTCACCGCCCTGGCCATGGCCCTGCCCCGGCTGGCCGAAGTGGATGTGCACCAGGTCGGCGGCGGCCAGGCGCGCCGACCCAGCGTCATCGGCCTGCTGGGCGCGGGTACGGGCCTGGGCGTGTCGGGGCTGATCCCGGCCGGGGAAGGCTGGATTGCGCTCGGCACTGAGGGCGGCCACGTCAACTTCGGCCCGCGCGATGAGCGCGAGATGGACATCCTGAAGTTCGCCTGGCGGACCTTGGATCACGTGTCCTACGAACGCCTGATCTCCGGCCCCGGCCTGGAGCTGATCTACAAGGCCCTGGCCGACCGCAACGGTGTCACCGATGCCGAGCCCCTGCTCGCCCCCGCCATCACCCAGCGCGCGCTGGAACAAGGCGACAAGCTGTGCCTGGAGACGCTGGAGGTCTTCTGCGGCCTGCTCGGCACGGCCGCGGCCAACCTGGCGGTGACGCTGGGATCGCTGGGCGGCATCTATATCGGCGGCGGCATCGTGCCGCGCCTGGGCGAGTATTTCGACCGCAGCCCCTTCCGCGAGCGCTTCGAGGACAAGGGGCGCTTCCGCGAGTACGTGTCGGCCATCCCGACCTTCGTCATCACCGCCGAGCACGCCACCTTCAAGGGCGCCTCGGCCATCCTCGAGAACCAGCTGCGCAATCTGCAGGCCTCGCCCGGCTCGGCCATCCTCGGCCAGATCCGCCGCGCCCGCAGCGAGCTGTCGCCGGCCGAACTGCGCGTGGCCGACCTGGTGCTGGCCCAGCCGCGCTCGGTGCTGAACGATCCCATCGCCGAGATCGCCCGCGCCGCCGGCGTCAGCCAGCCCACCGTCATCCGCTTCTGCCGCTCGCTGGGTTGCGAGGGCCTGTCCGACTTCAAGCTGCGCCTGGCTTCCGGCCTGACGGGCACGGTGCCGGTGACGCACACCCAGGTCAACACCAACGACTCCATGCTGGAGCTGGGCGCCAAGGTGCTGGGCAACACCGCCAGCGCCATCCTGCAGGTGCGCAGCCATCTGAACCGCGACACCATCGACCGCGCCATCGACATGCTGCTGTCGGCTCACCGCATCGAGTTCTTCGCCCTCGGCCATTACGGCGTCGTCGCCCAGGACGCGCAGTTCAAATTCCTGCGCTTTGGCATGCCCTGCGGCGCCTACACCGACCCGCGCCTGCAGCTGCTGGCCGCCGATGTGCTGCGCGAGGGCGACGTGGCCGTCGTCATCAGCAGCGGCGGCCGCCTGCCCGAGCTGCTGTCCGTCGTCGAGAAGGCGCAGGAACGCGGCGCCAAGGTCGTGGCCATCACGGCCAGCCAGAGCCCGCTGGCCAAGAAGGCAGATGCAACGCTGATCGTCGACCACATCGAGGACATCGCCACCCACCTGCCCATGGTCAGCCGCATCCTGCACCTGCTGGTCATCGACATCCTGGCCGTGGGCGTGGCCATGCGCCGCAGCCCCGACAGCATTGCCGCGCTGACCGTCGGCGGCGAGGACGACGAGGGCAAACCGGGGCGCGGAGCCAGCACGGCGGCCCCCGGCGTCAGCATGGCGTCGCCGCTGGCGCGGCTCACGTCGCACAGTCGCTGATGCGCAGGCTTGAAGTGCGCAAGCCTTGACCCCACATGACTTTTGCCAAGCGGCGCTTCACTCACGACGATGTGTGAAGTGGGGCCGGCAGGCTCCGTTCAACTGCTACGCTAGCCGACCCATCACGCCAACGCCGGCCGGAAGGGGCGAATAAGACCCCATCGTCCTGGGAGGGACATGAAAGCTTCTTTTCTGAAACGCTGGCGCGTGCGCCTGATCGTCATCGCCGTGCTCGCCGCTGGCGGGGCCACCTGGTGGTTCACCCGCACGCCGCCGCCGCCGCCACCGCCGCCCAGCGGCGTCGTCGCCCTGGCTGACGTGACCCAGACCGTGCAGGCCGCCGGCGTGCTGCAGGCCAAGACGCGCGTCGACGTCGGCGCCCAGGTCAGCGGCCAGGTCCAGACCATCCACATCGAGTTGGGCCATCAAGTCAAGAAGGGCGACCTGCTCGTCAGCCTCGACCCCGAGCTGGCGCGCAGCGACGTGGCGCAAGCCGAAGCCGCGGTGGCCCAGGCCAGCGCGTCCATCGACAGCCGCCGCGTCGACGCCGAAGCCGCCCGCCGCGAACTCAAGCGCCAGCAGCGCCTGCTGGCCGGCCAGGCCACTTCGGGCAACGAAGCCGAGAAGGCCGAGATCGACATCGCCAAGATCGAAGCCGACCTGCGTGGCCAGGCCGCCAACCTCACGCGCCTGCAGGCCGAGCTGGACAAGAAGAAGGTCAGCCTCTCCTACACGCGCATCACCGCGCCCATGAACGGCACCGTCGTCAACCTGCCCGTGCAGGTGGGCCAGACGCTGATCTCGGTGCAGATCACGCCCGTCATCCTGACGCTGGCCGATCTGGACACCATCACCGTGCGCACCAAGGTGCCCGAGGCCGACATCCAGGCCATCAAGGTCGGCCAGACGGCGCGCTTCACCACGCTGTCTGGCGAAGGCAAGCGCTACGAGGGCAAGGTGCGCGTCATCCAGCCCGTGCCGGAGCGCGCGGGCAATGCGGTGTTCTACAACGTGCTGTTCGAGGTGGACAACCGCGAGCGGGCGCTGTTCAGCGACATGACGGTGCAGGTCGACATCGAGACCGGCTCCGCCAAGCAGGTGCTGGCCATGCCCATCGTCGCCCTGGGCGAGCGCGGCAAGGACGGCCGCTTCACGGTGCAGGTGCTGGACGCGGCGAACAAGCAGACGCCGCGGCAGGTCAAGGTCGGCCTGCAGGACGGCGCCAAGGTGCAGGTGCTGGATGGCCTGAAGGCCGGCGAGAAGGTGCTGCTGGCGCCGCCGAGTGCGGCGGATGCGGCGGCTTCGGGTGCCAGCGCTGCGAGCAACTGACATGGCTCGCTTCGCTTCGACGGGAGGCGGGTTGCCGCCTACGCCCAGCCGGGAGTTCGCCCCGGCGGGCGACCTACTTTTTGCGCCGCCAAAAAGTAGGCAAAAAGCTCTCCCCTGCAAAACCGCCCTTCGGGTTCCCTGCGATGCTCGAATCCCAGGGCCGCGCCCAACTCACTTCGCTACGCTCCGTTCAAACAAAGGGGCGCGAAGTCAGAGCTTGAAGCTCGCTGTGCTCGCGCCCTGGGCTTCTGCGCTTCTCGGCGGTTTAGAAGGGGAGGCCCCAGAACAGCCGCAACAGCCAACAGCCAAGCCCGAAAGCCGGCTGGCAGCGGCTGTTCATCACCCCCCCTCTGAGCCCGCCGAGGAACGCAGGGCCTTGAGGCTGCGAGCGCAGCGAGCTTCAAGCTCTGACTCCGCGCAACTGTTTGACCAGAGCGTAGCGGCGGGAGTTTTGCGCGGTGCCTCGAGGCCTGAGTACCGCAGGGCAGCCCGCTGCGAAGCTAAGGGCCGGGCGGTTCGGGGGCGACTTTTTGCCTTCTTTTTGGTCGCTCAAAAAGAAGGTCGCCCGCCGGGGCGACGTCCCGGCATGGGCCTAGCCAAGAACACACCGCAGCCGGAGGCCCCGCAATGCCTCTGATCGAACTCAAAGACGTCGCCCGCCACTATCAACTCGGCGAAATCGACGTCCCCGCCCTCGACGGCGTCAGCCTCAACATCGAGGCTGGCGAGTTCGTCGCCATCATGGGCCAGTCGGGCTCGGGCAAGAGCACGCTGATGAATGTGCTGGGCTGCCTGGACAACCCCACCAGCGGCAGCTTCGTCATCGACGGCAAGGACGCCAGCACCCTCGGCCCTGACGAGCTCGCCGCCCTGCGCCGCGAACGCTTCGGGTTCATTTTCCAGCGCTACCACCTGCTGCCCCACCTGGACGCGCGCGCCAACGCCGCCCTGCCCGCCGTCTATGCGGGCGTCGGCACCGGCGCGCGCGGCGGGCGGGCTCGGGCGCTGCTGGAGCGGCTGGGCCTGGGCGACCGCCTGCACCACCGGCCCAATGAACTCTCGGGCGGCCAGCAGCAGCGCGTGTCCATCGCCCGGGCGCTGATGAATGGCGGCCAGATCATCCTGGCCGACGAACCCACCGGCGCGCTGGACTCGGCCTCCGGCGCCGAGATGCTGCGCCTGCTCGAAGAGCTGAACCAGCGCGGCCACACCATCATCCTCGTCACCCACGACGCCGCCGTGGCGGCTCATGCGCGGCGCGTCATCGAGCTGAAGGACGGCAAGGTCGTCGCCGACAACGGCACGCCGGCCGGCCACATCGCACCCACCGAACTGCCCAGCGATGCGCCGCCCGTGAAGGAAGGCGGCCGCCTGCGCCGCCTCCAGGTGCAATGGCGCGAGGCCGTCGCGACGGCCCTGCTGGCGCTCAAGGGCAACCGGCTGCGCACGGCCCTGTCCATGCTGGGCATCAGCATCGGCATCGCCTCCGTCGTCAGCATCGTCGCGCTGACCACCGCCGCCCGTGACTCCATCGAGACGGACCTCAGCAGCCTGATCTCGGGACGCATCCCCGTCTGGCGCGGCAACCCCGCCCTGCCGCCGGGCGCCGTGCCCCAACCCTTCCGGCCGCACGAGATCGACTCGCTACGCGCGCTCAATGGCGTCAAGAGCATCACGCTGAACCGCCAGATGCAGCTGACCGCGCGACACCAGTCGCGTGACGCGATGCTGGAGGCCATCGGTGGCGACACGGCCACGTTGAAGGCGCGCAAGCTCAAGCTCGTGCAGGGCCGCTATCTCAGCGCGATGGATTACGAGACCCGCAGCCAGGTCATCGTGCTCGACGAAAAATCGCGCGACGCGCTGTTCAAGAAAGGCGAGTCGCCACTGGGCCAGCTCGTCTTCGTCAACCCCGGCATGGCGCCTGACGCCCAGGCCGCCCAGCAACCGGGTGCGCCGCCACCGCCCACCGCCGCCCTGCCCTTCACGGTCGTCGGCGTCGTCGCACCCGAGGGCGGCGCCTTCAGCTTTGGCAGCTGGCTGGGCCAGCTCTACATCCCGCACACCACCTTCTCGCGCAAGCTGGACGCGCGCGCCGACGTCGACAACTTCGACGTGCTGCTGGACCTGACCGTGCCGCCGCAGCAGGTGCGCGAGCAGATCATCCACCGCCTCAAGGCCCTGCACGGCCGCGAGGACTTCGGCACCTGGAACGGCGAAGAGGAGTTCCGCAAGTTCCAGAGCGTGACCAGCGCGATGGCGGCGCTGTTCGCTGGCGTCGCGGCCATCTCGCTGCTGGTGGGCGGCGTGGGCGTCATGAACATCATGCTGGTGTCAGTGTCCGAGCGCACCCGCGAGATCGGCATCCGCATGGCCGTTGGCGCGCGCCAGGGCGATGTGCGGCTGCAGTTCCTCATCGAGGCCGTCGTGCTGTGCATCCTGGGCGGCCTTGTGGGTGTCTGCCTGAGCTGGCTGGCGGCCCAGGCCGTCAACGCGGCCCAGCAGCATCTGCATGTGGTCATCAGCTGGGCGGCACTCGGCGTGGCCTTTGCGGTGTCCAGCGGCGTAGGCCTGGTGTTTGGCACGCTGCCCGCGCGCCGTGCGGCGGCTCTCAGCCCGGTCGACGCGCTGGCACGGGAGTAGAAAAGATGAAAACAAGACTGACCTCGATCGCCCTGGCTGCGCTGCTGCTGGCCGGCTGCGCCGTCGGCCCCGCGGCCAAGGCACCTGACGTACCGGTGCCCACGGCCTGGAGCCTGGGCAGCGGCGACGCGGCGCCCGACTGGGCCGGCCTGCTGGACCCCCAGCTCGCCGCGCTGCAGGCCCGCGCACTGGAGGCCAACCGCGACATCGCCCGCGCCGCGCTGAGCTGGAAGCAGGCGCAGTTGCTGGCCGAGCAGAGCGCGCTGCGTTGGGCGCCCAGCGCCAGCCTGTCGGCCAATGCCAGCCGCCCGATCGAGACCCAGAGCAGCACGCGCAATGTCGAGGTCGGCGGCGTGACGATTCCCGTAACGACCTCGACCGGCTGGAGCCGCAGCTATGGCGCCTCCGTCGGCGTCGGCTACGAACTCGACCTATGGGACCGCCTGGCCCAGAGTACGGCCGCCCAGCGCGCCAATGCCGAGGCCACCCGCACCGACATCGACGCCGCCCGCCTGTCCATCCGCAGCCAGGTGGCCGAGGCCTACTGGACGCTCGCCGCCATCCGCGCACAAAAGCCGCTGGCCGAGACCCAGCTCGCGCTGACCCGCGAGACGCTGGAGCTGACGCGATCCCGCGTTCGTGAAGGCAAGCTGCTGCCGATTGAGGTCGACAAGATCGCCGTCAACCTGCAGGCCGCCGAGTCGCGCCTGGCCGACCTCGCCGCCGACGCGCAACTGCAGCGCCAGATCCTCGCGTTGCTGCTCGACGAGCCCCTGCCCGGCCCTTCGCCCGAGGCGGCGCTGCCGGCTGGAGAGCCGCCACGCTGGCGCCTGGCCGAGCCCGCCGAGGTGCTCGCGCGCCGCCCCGATGTGCAGAAGGCCCGCTTCGGTGTGGATGCGTCCCTGGCGCGGCTGCGCGTCAGCGAGGCCGACCGCTACCCGCGCCTGTCCTTCTCCGCGGGCCTGAGCACTGGCGGCAGCCATGCACGAGACTGGTTGTCGCAGCCACTGGCGTCTCTCGGCACCAACCTCATCGTGCCGATGATCGACTGGCAGCGCCTGGCCCTGCAGCGCGACGGCGCCCGCACCGAACTCGACGCGGCCGCGCTGACCCTGCGCGACACGCTGCAACGCGCGCTGGCCGACATCGAGACCCAGCGCATCGAGGCCGAGCGCGTGGCCCAGCAGCTTGCCGCCAACGAAGGCCGGCTGCGCGAGGCGACCGAGAACGAGCGCCTGGCCGCGCTGCGCTACGAGGTGGGCGCCGTGGCCCGCGCCGACTGGCTGCAGACGCGCAGCGCCGTGCTCGACGCCGAGCAGGGCCGCATCCGCCTGCGGCTGCAGCAATGGGTCAGGCAGGCGGCCCTGTTCAAGTCCCTTGGCGGCGCATGAGCCCAGACAGGCTCAAGGTCCTCTTCATCTGCAGCCGCAACCAGTGGCGCAGCCCGACGGCCGAGCAGGTGTTCCGCCGCCACCCGGCCCTGCACGTGCGCTCGGCCGGCACCAGCGCCAGCGCGCGCAAGCAGGTCAGCGCTGCCGACCTCGAGTGGGCCGACGTCATCCTCGTCATGGAAAGCAAGCACCGGTCGCGCCTCATGCAGGGCCACGCCGCATCGCTGGCGGGCAAGGAACTGCATGTGCTGGACATCCCGGACGACTACCGCTTCATGGACGCTGAGCTCGTCGAACTCTTGCAGACAGCTGTGCCCCCGCTGCTTCGGCTAGGCTGACGGCATGCGTTCTACCTTCTCCTCTTTTCTGCAGCGGCGCGCTGCCCTCGCGCTGATCGCCGCGGCACTGACGGCGCCAGTCATCGCCGCCACGCCCGTGCAGGGTTTCAAGGTCGTCAAGAGCTACCCGCACGACGCCCAGGCCTTCACCCAGGGCCTGTTCTTCCACGACGGCTTCCTGTTCGAAGGCACCGGCCTGCGTGGGCGCTCCAGCATCCGCAAGGTCGAGATCGAGACCGGCAAGGTGGTCCAGCAGGTGGACTTGCCGCCGGAAGTCTTCGGCGAAGGCATTTCGCAATGGGGTGACCGCCTCATCGGCATCACGTGGACGGAGCAGACCGCCTATGTGCTCGACCTCAAGACCTTCAAGCTCTGGCGCAAGTTCTCCTACCCCGGCGAGGGCTGGGGGCTGACGCACAACGACAAGGAGCTGGTCATGAGCGACGGCAGCCCCGAGCTGCGCTTCCTCGACCCGCTGACCTTCAAGGAACTGCGCCGCGTGCGCGTGACGGCCGACGGCAAGCCCGTCGATCAGCTCAACGAACTGGAATGGGTGGACGGCGAGGTGTTGGCCAACATCTGGCAGACCGACCGCATCGCCCGCATCGACCCCAAGACAGGCCGCGTGACCGGCTGGATTGACCTGAACGGCCTGCTGCCCGACAACCTGCGCAGCAGCCCGGATGCGGTGCTCAACGGCATTGCCTATGACGCCAAGACCAAGCGGTTGTTCGTGACCGGCAAGCTGTGGCCCAAGTTGTTCGAGATCCAGCTGACCAGGAAATAGTTCAACGGCAGACTTCGGTCCCGAAGTCAAAGACGATCTCCCAGCCGCCAGCCGGCTTGCGGCGCCACACCGACTGGAAGCGCGCCGTCACCTTGCCATCGGGGTCCAGCACCGGGCCCGTCGTGCGGGCCAGATCGCCGCTCGGCAGCACCAGCACCAGGTCGGGTGACCAGCTGAAGGGCGGCTTGGGCGAAGTCAGCAGGCCGTTCCAGGCCGTCATGACTGCGTCGGGACCGTGCAGCGGCGCCTTGCCCATCCAGATGGTGTCGGGCGCCAGCATGCGCCGGAACCCCGCCACGTCACGTGCTGCGAAGGCCGCGGCAAAGGCGGTCTCGGCGGCGCGAGCCTCTTCGACCCGCCTGGCGATTTCGTCGGCTGACGGCCAGCCCGGTTCCGACGCGGCCGAAGCAGCGGCGGGCAGCGTGGCGGCGGCAAGCAGGGCATGGCGGCGGGTGGTCATCGGCTTCTCCGTTTGCTGGAAGCCACGAGCATGCCTCGCGGGCCACGCCCTGCCTCAAGTCACCCAGCGCGTTTGCGGTCTTGCTCGTGTTGCTCGGCACCCGGGATCGGCAGCAACCACGGCTCGCCCCTCTTCGTCACCCGCTCCCGGAAGACGCGGGCCGGATCCAGAAGTGCCGGCCGGTCCGCCGAGCGTGAGTTGACGCTGCCGCTCACGCCGCCTGGCGCTTGCACGTGAAAAAACCGTTCAGCGTGAGGCGGCCTCGAAGCGCGTCGGAGCTCAGCAGCGTGGGCTGATCCACGTCAGGCGAATGAAAAAGGGAGCCGTCGTAGAAGATGGCGCGGTTCCAGACCGCGAGGACTTTGGCCACGCGCGCGAAATGCGCGTTGTCGCCTTTCATGTACCCCGGCTCCACACCATAGCGCGCACTGAAGGTCGGGCCGTCCAGCTTGAAACTGTCCTCCAGCACGCGGTCGATCTCTTGCGGGTCTCGCAGTGGGCGATAGAAGCTGGTCCCCCCCAGCGCAGGGTCATGAAACAAATACAGCACACTGGCTGCGCACAACAAACTTCGGTCGACGAGCACAACGTCGCGGTGGCACAGCCAAAGCCGGTGATCAAGCGCCTCGGGAGGCGTGTTCAGCAATGACAGCCGCGCCTCTTGATGCAGCGTGCGACGACCACCGAGCGGCGCGCGCGCATGCTTCGCGAAGAAATCGGCCATCCGCTCGCCCAGCACCTTTGGCGCGTCGAGCACCAAGCCCGGATAAGGAAAGTGCGTCGGCGGCCGGAAAGCTTGCGAGGCCGCCCATTGGCGCACGCCCTCCGGATTGGCCAGGACGTTGTCCACCACCACGCAGTGGCTGCCATGCGGCAGAGGCACGACCCGCACTTGCGGCTCGGGATGAAAAAAACGACCCTCGGCGTCCAGCCACTCTGTCAACACGGCGCTCCTCCCCAACCTGTCTTGTGTTCGTTCATCCTGGAAACCGCGGCGGCCTCGTCCGAAGGGCTGCGATGGCGAGGTGCGCAGTTCTGCCCGAAAGGAAGGAGCTACGCGGCCGGCGTACTGGCAGCGTTGTCTTTCGACGGGTGCACATGGCGGTGAGCCCACACGGCTGACGGCCCGTCAACTGCGGTGCCCAGAATGATAGGTGAGGCCAGCGCTGGCGCCGGTCGTCCAGCCTGCTGGGAACGCCCGTCAGCCTTCCAATTCTCAGAACGCCGCAATCCCCGTGATCGCCCGCCCCAGGATCAACGCATGGATGTCATGCGTGCCCTCATAGGTGTTCACCACCTCCAGGTTCACCAGGTGGCGGGCGATGCCGAACTCGTCGGAGATGCCGTTGCCACCGAGCATGTCGCGCGCCATGCGGGCGATGTCCAGGCTCTTGCCGCAGCTGTTGCGCTTCATGATGGAGGTGATCTCCACCGCCGCCGTGCCCTCGTCCTTCATGCGACCCAGGCGCAGGCAGCCTTGCAGGCCCAGCGTGATCTCGGTCTGCATGTCGGCCAGCTTCTTCTGCACCAACTGGTTGGCCGCCAGCGGCTTGCCGAACTGCTTGCGGTCCATCGTGTACTGGCGGGCCGTGTGCCAGCAGTCTTCTGCCGCACCCAGGGCACCCCAGGCGATGCCATAGCGGGCACTGTTCAAGCAGGTGAACGGGCCCTTGAGGCCACGCACCTCGGGGAAGGCGTTCTCCTCGGGGCAGAACACGCTGTCCATGACGATCTCGCCGGTGATGGAAGCCCGCAGGCCCACCTTGCCGTGGATGGCCGGGGCGCTCAGGCCCTTGGCGCCCTTTTCCAGCACGAAGCCGCGGATCTGGCCGCCGTCGTCCTTGGCCCAGACGACGAACACGTCGGCGATGGGGCTGTTGGTGATCCACATCTTGCTGCCGGTCAGCTCATAGCCGCCGTCGACCTTGCGGGCGCGCGTGATCATGGAGCCGGGGTCGGAGCCGTGGTTGGGCTCGGTCAGGCCGAAGCAGCCGATCCACTCGCCGCTGGCCAGCTTGGGCAGGTATTTCTGCTTGGTCGCCTCGTTGCCGAACTCGTTGATAGGCACCATGACGAGCGACGACTGCACGCTCATCATCGAGCGGTAGCCCGAGTCGACACGCTCCACCTCGCGGGCGATCAGGCCGTAGCTCACATAGTTCAGGCCGGCGCCACCGTACTCGGCAGGGATGGTCGGGCCCAGCAGGCCCAGCTCGCCCATCTCGCGAAAGATGCTGGCGTCGGTCTTCTCGTTGCGGAAGGCCTCCAGCACTCGCGGCTTCAGGCGGTCAGTGCAATAGGCCGCGGCGGCGTCGCGCACCATGCGTTCATCGTCGGTGAGCTGCTCGTTCAGCAGCAGCGGGTCATCCCAGTGAAAGCTTGCCTTGGTGGCCATGGTGCGCGTCCTAATGAGCAACGCCCGGCAAAAGCGCCGGGCGCGAATGGCAGAAGTATTGCGCCACGGCCCGATTCGTGTCCAATTCAAGAAACGACTTCGACGATTCGCAATGCCTATTGCCAAGACAACGGACACCGTTACCCGCTCCTTGGAGTTCCGCCACCTGCGCTACTTTCTCGCCTTGGCCGAGGAGCTGCACTACGGCCGCGCCGCCCAGCGCCTGGCCATCTCCCAGCCGCCGCTGTCGGTCGCCATCCAGCAGCTGGAGGCCAGCGTCGGCGCCCGCCTGTTCGACCGCGACAGCAAGGGCGTGCGCCTCACGCCCGCGGGCGACGCCTTCCGCACCAGCGCGCAAGCCCTGCTGGACCGCGCCGAAGACGCCTGCGCCCTCGCCCGTGAGGTGCAGGCCGGCGAGGTGGGGCGGTTGCGCCTAGGCTTTGTCGGCTCCACGCTGTTCAACGGCCTGTCCGCCTGGCTGCAGGCCTTCCAGGCCAGCCACCCCAAGGTCGAGGTGATCGTCATCGAGCTGAACTCGCAGGACCAGATCGAGGCGCTGCTGGGGCAGGAGCTGGACCTCGGCCTCGTCCACACCGACCGCCTGCCCCCCGCCCTCGCCTCGCAGCCCCTCTACAGCGAACCCTTCCTCGCCTGCCTGCCCGCCAACCACCCGGGCGCCAAGCTGAAGAAGATTCCCTTGGCGACGCTGAGCGACCAGCCCTTCATCCTCTTCTCCCGCAAGGGCTCACCCGACTACCACGCCCGCATCGTCGAGATCTGCCGCCAGCACGGCTTCTACCCGCGGCTGCAGCACGAAGGGCGGCACTGGCTGTCGGTCGTGTCGCTGGTGGCGCAGGGCATGGGCATCAGCATCGTGCCGGCCGCCTTCCAGCGCGCGGGCGTGCAGGGCGCGGTGTTCCGGCCGTTGGCTGAAGCCATCGAGGCGTCTGCGGTGTTTGCGGCGTGGCGCAAGGATGCCGAGGCGGTGCTGCGGGAAAGCTTCCTGGCCGCACGGCCAGCGAGCTGACCGGCCCCGGTGCAACTTTTCATCGCCGCCATCCCGCAATCTGTCGCACCGCAGCAGCGCCGCCGGCCCCGGCTGAGCAAGATGCAGGCTTCGTTCGACTGATCCGACAACTTTTTTCATGACCCGCTCCCGCTTTTGCGCCCGATTCGGCGCCGCCTTGCTCTCCCTCCTGCTCGCCCCGCTGGCCGGCGCGCATGCTGAACCCACCCGCGGCGAATGGGCCGGCCTGATCGAGGTGGCCGGCCGCCCCTCCTTCTGGCGCCTGCGCACCGAACTCGTCGACAACCAGCCGCGCCTGGCCTATGCCATGCCGGGCGGCGGCGTGAACGCCGGTGGCGAATGGCAGCCGCTGCCCGGCGCAACGATGGGCGACGGCCGCATCGGCTTCACGTTGCCGGCCGCAATGGGCGGTGGCTCCTGCACGGCCCGGCGTGAGGGCGACGCACTGCTTTCAGTGGCGACCGACAACTGCCGCCTGTCGATGGTGCAGGTCGCGTCGCCGCCACAGCCCGCCATCACACCCGGCCTGTACCGGCTGCGTGACGGCCGGCTCGTGTCGGTCGGTTCGTTCACCGATTTCCCGCAGCCGACCGTCATCGAGTTCGGCACCGGCCGCTGGGCTTTCCTGTTCGAGCGCGGCGCGGGCGAGGCCACCGCGGGGCCGTCGCTTCAATCGCCGTGGCCGGTGCGCCTGACGCTGAAGCGCCTGCCCGCGCAAGGCCAGGCCGAGCGGCTGCTGTGGAGCGAGAACGGCGCCGCGCCGCAGATTGGCGAGCGGGTGGACATCGTCGAGCGCCCGATGCGCTGGACCAACGGGGCGCTGAGCCTGGGTGGCACCTTGATGCTGCCGCCCACGCCCGGCCCACATGCCGCCGTCGTGCTGTCGCCGATGTCCACCGACGCACCGCGCGAGGCCTACCGCCAGCAGGCCGAGTTCTTCGTCAGCCAGGGCCTGGCCGCCCTCATCTACGACAAGCGCGGCGTCGGCGAGTCCAAGGGCGACGTGCGCGAAACCGGCCTCACCGACCTGGCCGACGACGCAGTCGCGGCCGTCCGGCTGCTCAAGCAGACGCCGGGCGTCGACCCGCAGCGCATCGGCGTCTGGGGCCATTCCCAGGGCGGCTGGGTCGCCCCGATCGCGGCAGCGCGCAGCAGCGACGTCGCCTTCGTCATCGCCCAGTCCGGGCCGTCGGTCACCGCGGCCGAACAGGAGATCTACCGCGTCGAGACCAGCGCCCGCAACGAAGGCCTGAGCGCTGCCGAAGTGGCCGAAGCGGCCGACTACGAGCGCCGCCTGATGCACTGGGTCAAGACCGGCGAAGGCCGCGAGTGGCTGCAGGACGCGGCGCGCACCAAGCTCGACGCGCGCTGGGCCCACCTCGTGGAGTTCCACGAGAAGCTGCCCGAGCTGCCGAGCCGGCGCGCTCAGACCTTCTGGTACTTCGACCCCATGCCGTCCTACGCCCAGGTCAAGGTGCCCATGCTCGCCGTCTTCGGCGACCGCGACGCCTTCGTGCCGGTCGAGCGCAGCGTGGCGCTGCTGCGCCAGGCCCTCGCGCAAGCCGGCAACCGCGACCACCAGATCACCCTCCTCGACCACGCCGCCCACGGCCTGTGGGCGACCGACCTCGACAGCGGCCACAAGGCGGCCACGACGACGGGCTTCCACGCCGACTACTTTCCCACGCTGGTGCGCTGGATGAAGGCGCACGGGCTGACCGGGCAAGGGACCGGCAAGCGCTGACCGCCTGATCGCTCCAAGCGCACGCTCGCATACGACGGCGAAGCGGAGCCGGCCCGACGACTTGTTTCACATCAGCGGGTAAGCCCGATGGTCGAACTAATTGTTCGCGGCTCGAATTTATTTGCCCATGACAACGCTGCCATTCACAAGGTAGCGGTCATGGGCGATGACCCTTTCAACCATAACGGAGACATATGAAATCAATCCACCGCGCGTTGGGCGCTGCCGCCTTTGTCGTCATGTCCCTCGCCTCCCCGGGCGCGCAGGCCGCCACCTGGGGGGCCTCCTCGCCCGCCACGTCATCCTGCTCGGCCCCCAACCTGTTCGCCAGCTGGAACTACGGCAGCTACAACTTCAACAACGACGTCTGGGGCCCGTGCGGCGGCGCCGCCGTCGGCCCGCAGACCATTTGGGTCAACTCGAATGCCGACTGGGGTGTCTGGTCCGACCAGCCCAACACCGGCGGGATCAAGTCGTACCCGCACATCGGCTACGCGGTCAACCGCACCATCAGCTCGCTGTCGCAGCTGTCGTCCACCATCTCCGCAACCACGCCGGCCGGCGGCGCCTGGTCGTCGACCTTCGACGTCTGGGTGGGCAACAACGCCCACGAGATCATGCTGTGGCTGAACTACACCGGCACCGCGGCCGGCTGCGGCAACGTCAAGCCCATCTCCTACAACTGGAACGCACAGGGCTGCGCCATCCCCGTCTACACCAACGTGAACGTGGGCGGCTCGACCTGGAACGTCTACCGCGGCAACAACGGCGCCAACATGGTCTATTCCTTCCTGCGCACCTCCAAGACGAACAACACGACCATCGACGTGCTGGGCATCCTCAACTACCTGAGGAACCTCGGCTGGATGGCCGACCTGGTCGTGGGTGATGTGCAGTACGGCTTCGAGATCACGTCGTCGTCGGGCGGCATGAACTTCGGGTCGAGGAACTTCTCCGTCACCGTGAGGTAGCCGAGGCAAAGCGCGGCCAACACGGCCGCGCTTACATCCCCGTACACCTGGGCGTGCTCGCTGCGACGCACTTGTTTCAACATGGCCGCCGGCACTTCGGCCGGCGCCCTGTTGAAGAAGAACAAATGCAAAGCGACCCGATCAAAAAGAGCATCGGCGGGCTCGTCCTGCTGGCCACGGCCGTCGGCCTGACGGCCTGTGGCGGCGGTGGCGGCAGCCCCCTGCCGCCGCCAGCCCCATCGCCCGCTCCCACGCCCTCTCCTGCGCCGCCGCCACCTCCGCCGGCCCCTGCGCCGGCTCCCACGCCTTCCCCCACGCCTTCCCCCGCACCCGGCGCCGCGCCGCAGATCGGCGCCTGCGACGTCTTCCCCGCCACGGCGGTGTTCAACACGCGCATCGACGACGCGCAGCGCTTCCCCGTGCACGCCAGCAGCGCGACGTGGATCACCAACATCGGCACGACGAGGTCATTTCATCCGGACTGGGGCACCAGCGAGAACCAGCAGCAGCCGGCCGACTACTACGGCATCCCGTACAACGTGGTGGACGGCAGCACCGCCGCCACGGCCACCAGCAGCTGGCCGTCGGTGGCCTTCAACCCCACCGATCCCCGCGCCGGCAGCGGTGACGGCGCGCCCGACGAGAGCGACTGCGCCGCGCCCGTGGGCGGCGGCTACAGCCTCGTGCGCGACTGCACGACGCTGACCGCGCCCAACCGCCGCTTCCCCTTCCCGCGCGACGACCTGCTCAAGGCCGAGGGCGGCGCCTGCAATGACGCCCAGCAATGCGGCGACCGCCATGTGCTGGTGGTCGAGCAAGGCAGCTGCCGGCTGTGGGAGAGCTACGCCAGCTTCAAGCTCAATGCGCAGTGGTACAGCTACTCGACAGCCGCGTGGGACCTGAAGAGCAACGCGATGCGCCCCGACACCTGGACCTCGGGCGACGCCGCCGGCCTGCCCATGCTGCCCCTGCTGGCGCGGGCCGCTGAAGCCAGCGCGGGCGAGATCCGCCATGCCTTGCGCGTCACGCTGCGCGACAGCGTGCTGGCCCGCAGCCACGTCTGGCCGGCGCGCCATCACGCCGGCGGCGAGACGGCCGGCGGCGTGCCCTTTGGCGCCGTGCTGCGCCTGAAGGCCAGCTTCTTACCGCCAGCCTCCTGGAGCGCCCAGGCCAAGGCCGTCACGGTGGCGATGCAGCGCTATGGCCTCTACGTCGCCGACATCGGCTCCGACCTGTACGTGCAGGGCGAGCCCAGTGCGCAGTGGCAGGACGCGACGATTTCGAACTTGAAGTCGCTGCGGGCGTCGGACTTTGAGTTCGTGGACATGGGCGTGGTCACGGGTGATAGCCGGTTCAGCGGGGATTCATTCCAGGCGAGTTGGTAGTCATCCCCCTCGGTCTGCAGTGGCCGACCGGCGCCTGACGCACCACACGGCCGCTAACGCCGCCAGCACAAGGGCCGCGCTTGCGGGTTCAGGGTTGGTGCGGTGCTCGGGCGACTCCGCGATGGCGGCAAAGATCGTGCCGCTGCGCACGTTGCCCGTGACCGGGCTGAGGTACTGAACGGTCAGGGCGCCCGCCAACTCGCCGAGGCGTGCGCTGGTGGACTTGCCATCCTCCGGATCGATATAGCCAATGTTCGCGGCCTCACCGGCGTCGATGCTTCCGTCGCCGTCGTCGTCGCTCCAGAACAAAGAGGTCAGCGTGACGTAGTGGCCACCGTCGGTGCCGAAGTCGAGCAGCAGCTCGATATCCTGGTTGTGGCTCAACTCGTTCAGCAGGAATTGCGGCGTCGGGTTGGTTTCGTCGATGTTGTCGGGCTTGGCACCGCCCTCAACCGGATCCCAGTCCTTCACTTGCCCGTGGATGACAGTGGTGTTGGGCGCCACCGTGTCGAAGTACTTCTGCTTGCCGTTGATGAAGTTCGTGATGTGAGTGCCCTTCTCACAGCAGGTGTCCATGTAGTTCTTCGCCAGGTCGGCGGCAACCGCAATAAGTTCGGCTTGAGTGGGCTTGGTGCCATCGACTGCCGGGATCAGCTTGGAGCCGTAGATCAGGGAGTACTCGCGCTGCAGGAAGACAAAGGAGTTGACGGCTGCCACCGGCCCGCAGGCCATGTTGGGACAGGGAGCCACATTCTTCTGAGACAGATCACCGAACTTGTCGACGTCTTCATGCTCAAAATGCACCACCGGCACGGGGTCGGCCAGCGCTGGCGTACAGAGCAGGAGGCCTACAAGTGCGGCAAGAAGCCAAGAGCTGCGAACCGCCTGCGAAACGTCGTTCATGCTGCGCTCCCCGCGTGCCGAATCCGGCAACGTCCCGTTTTGCGCCTGCATCGCTGGCCTGTCAACGGCAACAGGCGGTGGTCGCGCCCGGCACATCCTCTACCTGCACGATGAATTGCTCGCGGGCAAACGGGCGTGCACGATGCCCGGCAAGACTTAAAACTTTAAACCTGACCCCATCCTCGCTTTCAGCTTTTCCGACGGCGAGGGCCGTTGCATGTCGGCAGGCGCGTGCAAATCGCATGCCGTTCGCCACGAACGTACATTTTTTGCGGCTGATCAGGCGGGGTGCTGAGGCTTTTGCGTTAGACGAAGCCAGGCCTCAACTGGAGCGATCCAAGCCATCGATGGCAGGCGTGGCGAATGTCGGCTGCCACTTCGGTTGCCGCTTCGCCAAGTCGGCCCTCGCGCAGCTGCATCGTGAACTCCGCACGGGGCAGGTCGGGAAGGATGTCCCCCGTCGGAACAGCGCGCAAACCCGTTGCCATGAGGGACGGCGTGAGAGGCGTTACCGCAAAGCCCGATGCCACCGCAGCCAGCAAGGCGCCGGAACTCTGGGCCGTCAGTGCGATATGCCAGCGTCGCCGATGCCCTGCCAGGGCGACAAGCGCCGCATCGCGGTAGGGACAAGGCTCGGAGAGAAAGGCCATCGGCACAGGCCGTGCAGGGTTCAGGAAGGAGCGCTCCGAGAAGGCCCAAACCAGCGGTTCGCTCCAGAGGAGTTCGCCCACACCGGAGCCGCCGCACCGCCCGCCAATCGAGATGTCCAATGCGCGCCGCCGCGTGAGCTCGGACAACGCAATGCTGATTCCTCCGGTGACTTCCAGTTCGACCTCGGGGTACTTCTCGCGAAACCTAGTCAGCGCAGCGAACAGCCAATCGGCCGGAAGGCCTTCCGAGCAGCCGATGCGCACCGTATCGCGGATGCGCCGCGCAGCGCCCAGATGAAGGACGGCGTGATCGTTCAACGTGAGGATGCCCCTTGCGTAACCCAGCAGGACCTCTCCCTGTGCTGTCAGCCGAAGCGAACGGGTGGTGCGAGCGAAGACGCGGCATCCCAGCTGAGCCTCCAGTCGCTTGATCTGGGCGCTGACCGCCGACTGCGTCAGACGCACTCGCTCCGCGGCACGCGAGACGCTCCCCAGATCGGCAACAGAGACAAAGCTCCTGAGGAGCTGCGGATCAATGAGCATGATTCAGTGAGATTACTTCTGAAAAGTCTCATATTAAGTTGATTGAGGTCTGAGGAGGTTATGCCTACTCTCCGTTCCGTCTCGGACCTCCAGCCCACACTCCATGAAACACCTCCTGTACATCGAGGCCTCCCCTCGCAAGACCCAATCGGCCAGCATCGACGTGGCGAAAGCGTTCATTCAGCGTTGCGAGCAGCGGCACCCGAAAAGCGTAGTCGTTACGCTCGACCTCTGGTCGCTAGACCTTCCTGAAGTCTCTGCCGAGTTGCTGGAAGCCAAGTACGCCGGCATCAACGGCACGCCTCTGACACCGGTGCAGCAGCATGCGTGGGAGCGCGTGAAGTTACTTGGCCAAGCGTTTCACGCGGCCGATCACATCTTGCTGTCGGTGCCACTGTGGAACTTCGGCATCCCCTACAAGCTGAAGCACTTGATCGATGCGGTGTCCCACAAGGACATCCTGTTCAGCTTTTCCCCGGAGGAAGGAGCGAGAGGCTTGCTCGGCGGCAAGGCCGCCACGCTGGTTCTGGCTCGAGGACTGGACTATGCCGCGGACGGCGTGGGCAGCTTCCACTCGCTCGACTTTCAGAAGCCCTATCTCGAAGCCTGGCTGAAGTTCGTCGGCATAGAGCGCATCAACACCATCACCGTGGACAAGACGCTTTACGGACCGGAGGTAAACGCATCCGTTCGGGAGTCGGCCCGGCGCGAAGCGATCGCCGCAGTGGACGGCCTCGATTGAAGGGGGAGGTCGAGTCGCGCGAGCCGGGTTGCTACACACCTTCGTCGCACGCGGGGCGCCGATGGCGACGATCAGTCGCCCTTGCTGCGCGACCAGATCGGATCGGGGTCGATCAGATCGCGGATCGCACGGATCGGGGTCAGGCCTTTAATCTAAAGGCCCACGAAGGAGCCGCAGAGCATCGCAGGGCGCCGAGGCGCGTGCGCAGCACGCTTCGTGAACTGACTCCGCGCAACTGTTTGACCAGAGCGTAGCGGCGGGAGTTTTGCCCAGGTCTCGGCGACCGAGACTGAGGAGGGACCGAGCGCAGCATCTGCGTGCTGCGCGACGCCTGTCGAAGGACATGCCGCCTGCAAGCGGCACGGCGCACAGGGAACCCCTCGCAACGCGAGGGGCGGCGGAACCGGGGCAGCTTCTTTGCTTACTTTGACTTCGCCGAACCTTCGGTTCCTTGGGCGCCCAAGAAAGTGAGTCGCCCGCGGGGGCGAACTCCCCGCTGGACCTCACGCGTTAAGCCAAAGTCGCGACATACGCACTATCCACATCGCGGCAACGCCCTAGTGACACACGCCGCATGCTTGAATTGCTATCCCGCGCGCAGGCCGTCCAGAGCATCCAAGAGCCCGCCGCAACCAGGGGCAGCTTGGAGACAAACCCATGACGACGTCACTTCGGCAGTTGGCCCACCGCCTCCTGCTCGCCGCCACGACCGCAGCGCTGGCCACCACCGCCCACGCCCAGATCACCATCGGCCAGACCGCCGGCCACACCGGCCAGGTGGCGGCCAGCGTCGGTGAGGCGACGAAGGGCGCCAAGCTCTACTTCGACATCATCAACGCCGGCGGCGGCGTCAATGGCCAGAAGATCAACCTGGTGTCGCTGGACGACAAGTTCGACCCCAAGATCGCCGTCACCAATGCCAAGCAGCTGATCGACCAGGGCGTCATCTCGCTGTTCCTGAACCGCGGCACGCCCCATACGCAGGCCATCATGCCGCTGCTGACCGAGCACAAGGTACCGCTGGTGGGGCCGTCCACAGGCGCCATGGTGCTGCACAAGCCCGTGCACCCGTGGCTGTTCAACGTGCGCGCCACCTACCAGCGCGAGGCCGAGCGGGCCATCGAGCACCTGAGCTTGATCGGCATGGAGCGCATCGCCATCGTGCAGGTGGACGACTCATTTGGCGACGACGCCGTGCAGGGCGCCATGGCCGGCCTGACCAAGACGAACAAGAAGCCCGTGGCCCACGAGAAGTACGACCGCGCCAAGCCCGACTTCGGCCCCATCGTGCCCAAGCTGCTGGAGAAGCAGCCCCAGGCGGTGATGTTCATCGGCTCCGGCACTGCCGTCGTGCAGGGCATGAAGGCCGTGCGCGCCGCGGGCTCGAATGCGCAGCTGGTGACCCTGTCCAACAACGCCTCGATGGGCTTCATCAAGGACCTGGGCGACATCGGCTACGGCGTCATCGTCAGCCAGGTGTTCCCTTATGAACGCTCCATCGCCAAGCCGATCATCAAGGAGATCTCCGAGGCAGCCCAGAAGGCCGGCGTGGACGTGACGCCGACCGTCGTCGAGGGCTATGTGTCGGCCAAGGTGCTGGTGGAAGGCCTGAAGCGCGCCGGCAAGCAGCCCACGCGCGACGGCCTGCGCAAGGCGCTGGAGGGCATGAGCCGCTATGACCTGGGCGGCATCGAGCTGGGCTACAGCCCGACGGACCACAGCGGCCTGGACTATGTGGACCTGGCCATCATTGACCAGAACGGCAAGTTCCGCCGCTGAGGGGCTGACCCGGCGCTGCACGCCCTCGCCTTCTTCCTCTTCTGCTAACGGCGCGGCTTCGCGCATACCCCAGCACGCCCCTCTTCCTCCCGATTGATGAAGGCGCCGGAGTGCACCGGCGCGCGCGGCCATGGAGGGCCGCCCAACTGCCCGCTCCCGCCCTGTGTTCTGCGGGATGGCGCCCGCTCGCCCCACGTCCAACAGTCCGCCGCCTAGGCCGGCGCATGCATGGGCCGCAGCAAGGCGAGGCAGGGACGTATGAAGAGCACCAGACAACATCTGTCCGACGAAAAGCTGCTGGCCCAGCTCATCACCAGCGTGCCGGTGGACGCGCTGCTGTCCACGCTGCAGATCGTCTCCACCACGGTGCTGTCCGATCAGACCGAAGAAGGCAGGATGTTGCTGGCCGCGGACGAGCAGGCGCTGGGTGTCTTCAACCTGCACCTGGTGCCGCCGCCTGAAGCGGTTCCCGAACGCGACTATTTCCTGTCCTTCGACGGCGCGCCTGGCGCGCGCACGGGCTTCCGGCTGGCGGTGTCGCTCGAGGAAGGCGCGCAGCGGCCGCTATTCAACCTGGCGCGCTCGGTGGCATCGCACGGCCTGGTGGCGGCCACGCTGGCGGCAGACGGCCAGTCGCTGACGGCCGCCCCGGGCAACCCGCCGGTGCAACTCGTCGGCCAGGGCCTGTTCCTGGTGCTGCAGGGGCAGGCCGGTGGCAGCGTCAAGCTGAGTTTGTCGCCCAACCGCGAGGCGCCTGACGACGTCGTCGTGCTGCAGGTGCAGCCGCCCACGGTGCTGTTGGGTGGCACCACCTTCGGGTTCGAGTTCACGCACGGCATCGTGCTGGACTTTTCCAGCGAGGCCGGGCCGGCGGACGGCGTGGTTGTCGACGGCGTTGCGCTTGCCACGCCTGCGGACGCGCCCGCCTGGCAGGGCATTGCCGTCAACCGCGCGCGCTTCTTCCTGCCCCAGGGCGTGCCTTTCCTCGGCGGCCATGCGGTGGACGCCTGGCTGCAGCTCGGCCTGCCGCCCACGCCGGGCATCGACCTCATCGTGAATGCCCAGGTGCCGGCCGACGGCGACCGGCCGGCCATTGCCGTGCGCATCGAATGCCGCGACCCCACGGCGACGGGGCTGGACGGCTTCGTGCCCACGTTGGTCGAGGCGGTGATGGAGCTGCCACTGAATGGCCGCACCGAGAACTTCGGCCACGCGCTGACGTTTGCGGCCGGCACGCCGGTGCTGGCGCGGCTGCGCTATGCGCGCAAGCCGGGATCGGCCGGCGCGGCGCCCGCGTCTGAAATGAGCCTGGCGCTGGAAAGCCAGGGGCCGGACGGGCTGCTGAAGATCGACAGCACGCCCGGCGGCCTGGGCGCCAAGATCGCCGTCACCGCGGCCACGCTGGCCACCGCGCTGATTGCCCAGCAGCCACCGCCGCCCGGCGGCGACAACAGCGGCGTGGTGCTGCAGACGCTGCTGGTGGCGGCCACGGGGCTGTCGAGCTTCCTGGAGCACGGCGAGCTGGTGCTGCACGGCGCGGAGCTGATCAGCAGCGGTGCCAAGCTGCCGGGCGGCGACGCGGTGCGGTTGAAGCTCGACTATTCGGTGGCGGCCACCGTCACGGGCATCGACGTGGGTGTGCTGTCGGTGCAGATGCAGCCCAACCAGCCGCTGCGCGTGCGGGTGCGCGAGGTGGTGCTGAGCATCTTCCCCGACAAGCCCGGGCTGGAGAAATTCCATCTCGACTACGCCCGCAGCTCGATGGAGGTGGAGGACCCCGGCGGCTGGCTGGTGCAGGGGCCGGGCTCGCTCTTCGACGTGCTGGGCACACGCTCGGGCCGCGGCTCGATGTGGATCGAAGTGGACCTGCGCTTCAAGCTCGACCTGGGGCCGGTGAAGGTCAGCGGTTGCACCATCCGCGGCACGCTCGACGAGAACGGCAAGCTCAGCGGCGAGCTGCGCGGGCTGGAAGCGTCGATCGCGCTGCAGCCCATGATCACCGGCAGCGGCGCGGTGATGCTGACGCCCAATGGCTTCCGCGCCGCGATGGAAGCCAGCATCATGCCTCTGGGCAAGCTGGGCGCGAGCGCCGAGATCGAGACCGAAGGCGAGATGCTCAAGCTGGCGCTGGGCGTGGACCTGCCTGGCCCGCTGCCATTGGCCAACTCGGGCCTGGCGATCTACGGCGTGGGCGGCATGTTCGCGATCAACGCCAAGCCCAAGCCGGTGCCGCCGGGCGATGACCCGGTGCAGGCGGCGCTGGACTGGGACTACCGCGAAGCGGGCATGTTCGTGGAGGAAACGGGCGCCTTCAGCTTCGGCCTGGAGGCCGTCATCGGCACGGCGCCGGACATGGGCTTTACCTTCAGCGCCCGTGCCGGCCTGTTCGTGACCACACCGGACATCATCGTGCGCGGCTCGGTCGAAGGCCGCTACATGGGCCCGCGCATGAAGATCGCACGCGGCGGCAACGACCTGTCGCTGCTGCAGGCCAAGGGCGTCATCCTGGTGGACCCGGCCGACGGCGTCACCATCGCCGTCGAGGGCGAGTACAAGATCCCGCACATCGTCACCACCACGGTGCCCGTGGGCGCGCATTTCCCGACGGAATCAGCGGACTGGTTCATCCATCTGGGCGCCGACGGTTACCCCGCCGAAAGCCGTGAGCGCGGCCCGGTGCGCTCCATCTTCCTGCCCGACATCGTGGGCCAGAGCTCCGACGCCTATTTGATGATCCGCGGCAACGGCATCAACAACTGGCCGCGCGGCGGCACCTTCTGCGCCGCCCCGGGCAGCTTCGTCCTTGCCTTCGGCGTCGGCTTTGACATCGTCTATGGCTTCAAGCCCGTGGTCTGGGCGGACGTGTTCGCGCGGGCCGACATCCTGGTGGCGACGCACCCGATGAGCTTCGTCGGCGCGGGCACCATCGGCGGCGGGCTGCACATCGGCATCTTCTCGGTGGGCATCGACGCGACCATCAACGTCGTGCTGGTGGACGGTTCCGACCCACACGTGAAGGCCGAGCTGTGCGGCAGCATCGACCTGTTCTTCGACGAGATCCGCAAGTGCGTGACGCTGGAGTACGGCAGCCCGTCGCCCAAGGACAAGGTGCCCGAGCCCGAGCACCCGCTGGATGGCCACGGGCATTCGCTGGTGGACGACCAATACCACCGCCTGGCGCCGCTGGCCACCAAGCCCGAGGATGCGACGTCCGAGAGTGCGGTGTGGCCCGACAGCATCCCGCTGCTGGCCTTCAGCACCGCGCCCAAGCTGTCGTTCGCCTCGGCGCAATTCCCCGATGCCGGCGGCTACCCCGAGGGCTTGCGTGCCAAGCCCCTCGGCAGCGATCTGCTCAGCTACGACTGGGAGCTGCTGGACGTGGCGCTGATCGACGCCACCGAGGCCGACGTGGTGGTCGCCGGGCCCTTCAGCAGTGCCTGGCACGGAGGCAAGCATGGCAATGCCGGCGGCCAGCCGCAGCCGGCCGAGCTGCTATTGCTGACGCCCTTTCGCGACCCGTGGATGCATGCGGTGGGCGACGCGGGCGCAGGCGTGGCGGGAAAGCCGCTGCAGGAGCTCGCCGACATCTGTCATCTGCGGGCGGATGCACATTTCGGCTGGGCGCTGGGCGGCTCGGCCGCGCGCGAAGGCAGTGGTTTCCGGTTGCCGCCCGACCCGCACAGCGCCGACCCGCTGCAAAGCCAGGTGCGGGCGCGCGTGGAGCTTTTGCTGACGCAGCCCGCGCTAGCCCCCGTCGTGCTCGACAAGACCGCGGCGAACCTGCTGCCCCTGCACATGGGATACACCGGCCCGCGCGTGTGGCCGTTCGCGCCGCAGTCGCTGGACGGGCGGCAGTTCAACGCCTGGCTCGACCCCGGCGCCGTGCAGTTCACGCCGCGCATCGACTTCGCCTTCCAGCGCGTGCAGCCGCGGCACGACCTGCGCATCGTGCCCGACGAGGCGCTGACGCAGCCGCGCCTGTGGCTGGTGGTGCGCGCCACCGACTGGCAGGCCAATGCCGCCGGGGCGCGGCCCTTTGTCGTCGTCGACGACCTGGCGCGCCGCTGGGCACCCGATCTGCAAGCGGATCTGGGCGACGGCTGGCTGGCCGTGCGCTGGCTGCCGCCCGCCGACGGCGCCGTCAAGCTCATCGAGGCGAGCTGCGTCGCAGGGACGCGGCTGGGCTTGCTGGCGCTGGGCGGCATCACGCTGTCGGCCGCCGCTGCCGCTGCGGCGCGCAATGCCGCCACGGCTGCCGAAGCGGCCAAGCAGAAAAAGGCTGCCGACGACGGACCGCCCAAGGCCGACGCAAAGCCATCGACAACGCGCCGCGCCGTGCTCGACCCCGGGCGGCTGTACCGCATCGATGTGCGCATGCGCTGGTCCGGCACGCTGTACGAGGTGGATGACAAGGGCCAAAAGCAGGTGCTGGTGCCACAAGCCGCCGATGGCACGACCGACAGCGTGCGCAGCTACTGGTTTCGCACCGCGCCGCTGCTCGGGGCGGGCGGCAAGCCGGCACCCAGCACGCATGCCTATCTCGACCTGATTCACCGCAAGCGCGATTTCTTTGACCCGGCCATGCTCCAGCGCTACCTGCTGGGCTATGAGCCCGCGCAGAGCGAACTGCACCGGTTTGCCCACGACCCCGTGCGCATGCGCTTCGCACCGGGCCACGTGGCGCTGCTGGCCGCCGCCTACAAGTACGAGCTGCTGTGCGGCCTGCGCCGGCTCGACCAGCCCGAGGAGGTGGAGCCCGACCAGCTGCTCGTGCCCAAGCTCGCCTGGGTCACCAGCACCACACAATTGGCCGGCAGCGCCGCCCTCATCGCCAATGCCTATCTCGCCTCGACCTGCGGACTGGCGCCCAACGTGGCCGAGCTGCGCGTGGACGTGACGCTCACGCGCGACACCTGGTACGAGGTGTTCGCGCTGGCCAAGTCAAAGCGGGAAGGCGTGGCGGACGGGCGGCTGCCCGGCGTGAGCTTTCGCACCTCGCGCTGGGCCACCGGCACCGAGATGCTGGCGGGCCTGCACTTCCCGATCAGTGGCCTGGCTGGTCACCCGCAGGGCGACGTGGCGCTGCAGCCCGGCACGGTGTTGGCCGCGCAGGTCAGCAAGGGTGACGACGCCGCCTTCGATGCCTTCCTCGACAGCCTCGGGATGGACGGCTGGCCCGCCGCCGCCGAGCCGCGCATCAGCCTGCTGTGGCTGCCGCCGGTGGCCGCGGGAACACCTTGGCTGTGTGCCGGCGCGCTGATCGAATCGCCCGAACCGGTGCACCGAGACGGCCGTTTCGATGTGACCGACCTGCAACTCGTGAGCGGCGCCAACAGCGCCAACTTCAACGTGCGGCTGCGTGACCGCAGCGGTTCGCGGCTGCTGTTCGCCGCGTCCGCGCCCTTCGTGCCGCGGCGCACGCGGCGCGGCATCGGCTTCGCGTGGGTCATGCCCAGGCTGCGCCTGCATTGCACCGACCAGCCCATCGGCCTGCCACCCAAGCCGTTGCAGGGGCTGCTTGAAGTTCCGCTGCAGCCCAGTTTTGCCCAGGAGGCCGCATGAACAGCTGGCTCGTTGACCCTCGCTATTTCTCGGCCCACGCGGCGGCGGCCGGCATCGTCGCCCCCGACCCCGACCTGCCCAAGGGCACGCATCTGCGCCTGTTCCCGTCGGCGGCCCTCGGCTTTCCACTGGCGCCCTTTCTGGTGTGGCCGGTGGAGGCGTCCGCGACCGATGCGCCGGCCATGGACTGGTTCGCCCGCGACGGCCGGCTGCTGCCCGCGCTGAACCTCGACATCGGGGGCGGCCAGCTCATCGGCCGCCGCCAGCTCGAGGCGCCCAGCGACGCCCGCGTGGCCGGCATCGAGGCGCGCTTCCAGGGCAGCGGCGAGCTGGCCCTGCTCGACCGCAGCGGCAGCCGCGTCGTGGCGGCACGGTCTTCGCCGCGCTGGCTGGTGGCCGCACCGCAGATCACCGGCCTGCGGCTGCGCGGCCGCGGCCGGGTCACGCTGCAGGGCTGGGGGATCTCGGCCGGGCGGGCGATCGAGGCACTGCTCGGCCAACAGCCCTTCGCCAGCCTGTCGCTACCCATCGAGGGCGACCAGCCCTGGTATGCCGGCGGCGAAGGCACCGCGGTTGCGCTCGCGCGCGCCGAGCGCGGCGCACCGGAGCGCTGGACCCGGCCTGACCGGCCCGACGGTCCGTTCGATGCCCTGCCTGCGTCGGCCGAACGCGCGCGCGTGGCCGCCTTGCAGGCCGACCTGGACGACGACACCCAACGCCTGGTGGGCGACGCGGAGAAGCCGCCGTCGCTGGTACAGCGCACACACCTCTGGGAGGCTGCTGTGGCCCTCAACGGCAAGCGCCGGCCGTGGCAGCGCGCCACCGAATGGGTGCAGGGCAGCCTGCTGATGAAGGCGCTGGACCCTGGCGCAGGGCGGTACCTGGGCACCGCCACGCTGCTGGACAACCTGCTCGTGCCTGACAACCCGTTCCAGCCACCCGGCGCGCGCGGCTGGCTGGCGGCGGGCTTGTTTGCCGTCGGCCCGGCCATGCGCTTCGAGCTGCCAGACGCCGACGCGACGGAACTGGAACTGATCGAGCGGCTGATGCAACTGCAACCTGGGCTGCGCGGCCCGGCCGAACTGGCCGTGCAGCGCCATGGGCTGACGCTGCGTGCCTTCGTGGCCACCGCCTTGGCCGCGCCGCCGCCCGACCTGCCAGCCGCACCCGAGGTGCTGCTGGGCGATGCCGGCTGGCAGCGCGAGGACGAGGGGCCGAGCATTCGGTTCCGCCAGCAGCTGCGCATCGCCACGCCGGCGCTGGCCACGCTGGTGGCGCTGGGCCGGCTGGAGGTCGACGGCTGGCGCACGCGCCATGACATGGTGGACCTGACCCCCGCCACGCCCGATGCCGACCCCGCCGAGCGCGCCGCCCCGCGCATGCTGGGCAACGCCGACAAGCTGCACGACGGCGTCTTCGGCATCGTGTCAGATGCCAACATCGACGCCGGCAACGCGCCCTGGAGCTACCGCGTGGCCCTGGCCGACGTGTTCGGCCGCTTCGGCGCAGCGACCGAGGTCGTCGTGCCGACGCCGCCGCGGCCGCCCATGCCGCAGCCGGTGCTGCGCTCACACCTGCAACTGGTCGGGCGGGCGGCTGGCGACGCGGCGGCCGTGGCCGGCAGCGTGCGCTGGTCGGTGGTGGTGCCCGCGCTGCACGAGATGACGGCCGGCTCGCGGCCCTTGTCGCGCGTCGTGATCGACCTTGATGGAGCACTGCAGGCCGCCGCGGCGCCGCAGGACGGCGGCGTGCTGCACTTCGACTTCGAGCTGCCGGCGCTGCTGCCGATGGAAAGCCGTGCCGTCACCGCGACCGCCCATTTCGAAGATGACGCGGGCACCCCCGGCCCCACCGTGGCAGCGACCATCGCCCTCCACGACCCGCGCACGCCGCCGGTGCCGCAGACGGGCATCGCCATCGTCTGGAGCAGCCGCCCGGCGCCGGCGACCGATGTCGAGTTCCGGCTGCGCTTCACCGGCGTGGCCGGCGCCCGCTACCGCGCCTACCTGGCGGATGCGCGTGGACTGGGCATCGCGCTGATGGAGGGCGAGCGGCCGCGCACCCGCGCCGAGGTGGCCGTCGACGGCGCGCAGCAGGGCCTGGCGGGCTTGGGGTTGCGCGACCGTTTCCGCCTGCTCACCGACACGCCGCTGACGCCCGGCGGCGATGGCAGCGTGCTGTTCGACACGCGCCTGCCGCGGGCGCTGGAGACCGTGCAGTTCCTGCGCTTCGTGCCACTCAGCAGCCAGGGCAACGAGGCCGCATTCGAGAGCTGCCCGCTGCTGCCGGTGGCCGTGCCCAGCGACCGGCGCCCGCCCGCACCGCGCGTGGAGACCCGCGTCGACCCGGTCAGCGGCGTGGCCACCGTCACGGTGCGCGCGCCGGGCCTGGACCTGGTGGCGCTGCGCGCCGCCGAGCCGGGCCTGTTCGACGAACCACCGGCCGCGGACGCGCAGCCGCCCGAGTACCGGCTGCGGCGCGCCAGCGGCGGCGTGCCCGAGGCGCTCTACGCCCGCGAGATCGGCCGCGGCGTGCTGCGGCGCGACGGCGGGGAGTTCGTCGCCGAGGTGGACGACTCGCCAACGCCCGAGGGCTTGAGCGCCTATGTGCGCTACCACTACTGGGCCGAGCTGCGCATGCCGCCCGAGCGCCGCCTGCCGCCTGGCGTGGCCGAGATCCCGCTACCCGCCGGCGCCGTCGAGCCGCTGCAGCCGGCGCAGCGCCTGGACGCGCCGGGCGCGTTCAGCAGCGCGTCCGCGCCCGCGATGGCCATGTTCGTGCCGGCGGATATCCCGGCGTTGCCGGACGGCAGCGTGACGGCAACGGTAGGCGCCGGTGCCGCAGCCGGCACGTGGCGGCTGACGCTGGCGATCCGCGGCGGCCCGGTGGCTCACCCACGCGCGGTGGGCGGCTTCAGGGTGCAGGTGCATCTGAAGCTGGATGACGGCGACTGGGCGCCCGAGGCTGCCGCGGTGCCGCTGGACAGCGGCGCGCTGGACCTCGTCATCGAGCGTGCCGTGCCTGCCGTGCCGCCTGTGCCGGCCTTGCAGCTGGCGCTGGTGCTGGTCGACCCGGTCGGCCGCGAGGCGCCGCTGCTGCGGGTCACCGCCACGCCGGTGTGACGCCGGCGGCGGTGGCTCAGGCCGTCATCGCCCTGGCCACCAGCAAGGTGTCGGTGAACTGCTCGAAGGCCACCACCCGCCCCGCCTTCAGCCGCCACACGTGGGCCACCCGCGCATGCAGGGCCTTGCCCGTGGCGAGGTGGCGGCCGCTGTAGTGGCCCAGGGCGACCAGCTGCTCGCCGCCGTCGATGAGCTGCTCCAGCGTGAAGCGATAGTCGTCCCAGTCACGGCCCAGCACGGCAAAGACGTTGCTGACGACGGCCGCGGGGCCGATCCAGGTGCCCGCGCAGGGGAAGCCGGCCATCTCCGTCCAGGCCACGTCGGGGGCCATGTCGGCCATCATTGCCGGAATGTCGCCGCGCGCCGAGGCGGCGTAGTGGTCGCTGACGATTTGCAGGTTGCTCTTCACGCCTGCCTCCGGTTCACGAGGCACAGCCATCGATGCTGCAGAGCGCGGCTGCGTCGCCCGGCTGCGCTGGCGCCTGGCCGAGCATGCCCTGCAAGGCGGCCGCGAAGTCCTGCGGCCGCCCCAGATAGGCCGTGGCGTCCACGCGGCTGAGGCCGGCTTGGGTCTCCAGCAGAAAGCTCGGGAATCCGCGCGCCCCCGTCTGCGCCATGAAGGCGCGGGTCTGCTCGATGTGGGCCTGCACCGGGCCCAGGCTCTGGCGGCCCAGTTCGGTCGCGAATTCCGCCCTTGGCAGGCCGATGGCAACGGCCTGCTCGATCAGCACGGCGGGCTCGGCAATGCGGCGGCCCTGCACGTAATGGGCCGCCTGCAGCTCGGCCAGCATGTCCGCACCGCGGCCGGCAAGGGCTTCGGCGGCGAGGATGGCGGCGGTGGGCGGCTCGGAGTCGAACACCGCCTGTGGGTCGCGCAGCAGGCCGTCACGGTAGGCGTCGCCGAAGGGCTGGCCGGTAGCCTGGGCGATGCGCTGGTCATGCGCCAGCACGTAGGCGCGCAACTCGGGCGTGACGGGCTGGCGTTGCGGGCCGGTCATCATGCCGCCGGCATGCAGGCGCACCGGCAGCAGGTCGCGGGCCGCGCGCACCAGGGGCGAGGCGCCCCAGCACCAGCCGCACAAGGGGTCGTAGATGTAGTGGAGGACAGGGCTCGTCATGCTGCTCACCAGGCCATTTCGCCCTTATTGACCTTGGCGCCGATGTCCAGGGCCATGCCCAGACCGGCCTGGGGATAGGCCTGCTTCATGGCAGCGATGAGGTCGGCGCCGGTCTTGGCCTTGGCGGCCTCGGCGTCGAAGCGGCGCAGGTAGTCGCGGGTGTAACGGATGGCGCTGGTGTCAAGCGCGGTGCCGGCGGCCATGTGGCCGGGCACGACGGTGGCGGGCTGAAGGGCCTCGATCTCGTCAAGCTGGGCCAGCCAGGCCTGGCGTTCGGCGGGCTTCTGGGTGTCGGCCGTCCAGACGTGCAGGTTGCCGAAGATGGCGATGTTGCCGGCCACGGTCTTGATGGACGGGATCCACACATAGGGCCGGTGGGCCAGCGCGCCGGTGGTGCCGCGCACCTCGATGGTCTCACCGTCGACGGTCAGGGTTGTGCCCTGCAGGGCCTCGGGCACGATGGGTTGCTGGGGCGCGTTGGCGCCCATCTTGGGCGACCAGAAAGCCAGCTTGCCGGCCAGCTTGGCCTGGATCTTCTCGCGCACGGCGGGCGTGGTCACCACGCGGGCCAGGGGGAAGACGGTCTTGAGTGTCTCGGCGCCGAAGTAGTAGTCCGGGTCGGCGTTGCTGATGAAGATGGTCTTGAGCGTCTTGCCGCTGTCCAGCACGTTGGCAGCCACGCGCAGGGCGTCGGCACGGGTGAAGCCACTGTCGATGACCAGGGCCTCGGTCTTGCCGCTGATGACGACGGCGTTGACGTGGAAGCTGTTGCCGTCGGCGTTGTAGACCTTGACGGCCAGCGGGGCCTGGGCCAGGGCGCTGCCCGTGGCAACCATGCCCAGGGCCAGGGTGGGCAGCAGGCGGCGGGCGAGTTGGCTGAGAGGGAACATGGGCATCTCCGGTGGGGGTCTGGTGGACGTGCCGAGGTGTCGGCGGGGTGTGGGGCGAACTCTAGGTTTTGCGGTATGGTTGATAAAGACCGATTCGGTTGACTATTTATTTCGTTTTTCGTCGCAATCAAAGAAAGAGATCATGGATCGCCTGACCGCCATGCGCGTCTTTGTCGAGGTGGCCGACCGCGCCAGCCTGACCCAGGCGGCCGATCAGCTGGAGATGTCCACCGCCATGGTCAGCCGCTATCTGGCGGCGGCCGAGGACTGGTTCGGAGCGCGGCTGCTGCACCGCACGACGCGCCGCGTCAGCCTGACGGATGCCGGCAGCGCCGTGCTGCCCGCCTGCCGCCAGATGCTGGACCTGGCGCTGGAGACCCAGCACCTGGCCGCCGAGCGCAGCCGCGAGCCGGCCGGCCTGCTGCGCGTGACGACGCCGGGCTCGCTGGCCGAAGCCCAGCTGACGGCCGCGGTGGTGGACTTCCAGCGCCAGTACCGCCAGGTGGAGGTGATGCTGTCGGTGGCCGACAAGCCGGCCGACCTGGTGGCCGAGCGGGTCGACCTGGCCGTGCGCATCACCAACACGCTGGACCCGGCCATGATCACCCGCCCTCTGGCGGTGTGCCGCTCGGTGCTGTGCGCCTCGCCGGCCTATCTGCAGCAGCACGGCACGCCGCGCACCGCCGACGAGTTGCGCCAGCACCGCTGCGTGGCGCACGCCTTCGGCATCGGCAAGCAGTACCGCTTCATGCGCGGCGCCGAACTGATTACCGTGCCGGTGGAATGGAGCCTGCACACCAACGAGACCGCCGTGCTGCGCCGCGCCGTGCTGGCCGGGGCCGGCGTGGGCATGCTGCCCACCTACTACCTGGGCGATGATCTGCGCGCCGGCCGGCTGCTGCCCCTGCTGCCCGACCACCAGCCCGAGGTGCTGGGCATCCATGCCATCTACCTGTCGCGCCAGCACCAGCCGCTGGCGCTGCGGCTGCTGGTGGACTTCCTGGCGGCACGCTTCGCAGGCGAGCCCTGGGACCATGAACTGAACGCCGCCCCTGCGGTGGCGCACGAGGAGACTGCATGAACCAGCCCTTGCTCGACGTGCTGGCGCTGCTGCGCGCCGGCCAATGGGTGCAGGCGCACGACGAGGTGCAGCGCCACGATTCGCCCGAGGCCGCCTGGCTGCATGCCCTGGTGCATGTGCAGGAGGGCGACCTGGAGGACGCCGAGTACTGGTACGGCAAGGCCGGCCGAGACTGGCGCCGCCGCCTAAGCCTGGACGAGGAACTGGACGTGTTGGAGCGGCAGCTGCGTCTTTAACTGGCGCGACAGCGCGCGCAGGCCGGCCTGGCGGCCCCTCAGGTACAGGGTCAGGCGCTGGCCGGCCGCGAGCCCCTCAAAATGTCAGCGCATCCACACGCCCCGGGACCTCGCGGTCCGGCATGCCGCGCACATCCCTGGCCGAGAATTCGCTGACCCCGCGCAGCGCGAACAGCGCCGCCCCGCCCTGCCCGCGCCGCAGATTGACGGCATGGAAGCTGGCATCGCTGACATCGTCCAGCACGACCGCGGTTCGCCCCTCCGGCTGGACGTAGCCGACTTTGACGTGATGAACCTCGATGGCCTTCACGTGGCGCAGGTAAAACGCATACGCCGGGGCCTTGCCGAACATGCCGGGCTCCGGATATCCGTTTGCGTTTTCGGGCGGAACCGCCTTGCTCCAGGCCGCATCGCCGCCGCCTTGCGTTTCTATCTGCACATTGCTGATGCGAATATCCTCGATCAGATGCCCTTCCAGCCCGGCGATGGTGCTGGCGTGATTGACGTGCGCACCGGACACCACAATGTTGCTGATATTGATGCGCTTGATCGTGCCCACCCGCGGCTGATTCGGTCCGCGCAGGCGCGCGCCCAAGCGGATGAAGATCGGATCGTTCACCACGTTGCGCATGGTGATGTTGGAAATCGTCAGGTCCTCGATGTGCGAACCGTCCACGCTCTCGATCGCCAGGCCGCGGCACTCGTCGAAAATGCAGTTCGTGATGGCGATGTTCTTGAAGTCACCATTCGATTCGGTGCCCATCTTGATGCGGCCGTATCGCCCCGAGCGGTATTCCGGCGCACTGCGCTTGAAGGTGCCGTCAATCACGCTGCCTTCGTCGAAATTTCCCGATACCAGGCAATCCGATATCGTGATGTTTTCGCAGTGCTGGATGCGCCCCAGGCCGTAGCTGGCCTTGAGGCAAATCGCATCGTCCCAGGGCGTATTCAGGCTGCAATTCGTGATGCGCACGTTGTTGCACCCGTCGATATCCATGCCGTCGCGGTTGGTGTCGATGATCAGGTGGTCGATCAGCATATTGCCGCAGCCGGTCGCCAAGATGCCGAAATGGCCGCCATGCAAGATCGAGAAATCGCGCAGGGTCACGTTGCGGCATTCGCGCAGCGCAATCGCCTTGTCGGCTTCGCCGGGCTGGTCCGGTTTGTCGGTGTAGTAGCCGGTGTATTTGTCGTGCCCGCTGATCAAGCCTTTGCCATGAATCAAGCCACCGCCCAAGATGGCCACGTTGTTCAGGCCAATACCCCAGATCAGGCTGTTTTGCCAGTGGCTGTGGCCGTAGTCCTGATAGTTGCCGCCGGCCTCGTTCGGCTCGGGCAGGTCGTAGCGCGCCACGCTGGCGTCAACCGCTTCGATCACCGCGCCCGCTTCCAGGTAGAGCGTGATGTTGCTCTTGAGCCGGATCGACGCCGACAGGTAACGCCCAGGCGGGAAATAGACAGTACCCCCGCCCGCGGCCGCCGCGGCAGCAATGGCCGCATTGACCGCCGGCGAGTCGAGCGTGCGGCCATTGCCCTTGGCGCCGAAACGCCTGACGTCGAACAGCGAACTCGTTGGTATGGGCGGCGCTGCCAGCGAGCAGGCCGGCAGCGCGGCAACGAGCGCAACGGCCCGTGCCAGGAAATGTCTGCGTATAGGTAGCAATGTAAATTTCTTGAACGCCACGGAACCGCACAGTCTTTGTCCGCGCGAACGATTCGACCAATGACTTATTCGCCGTGATCCATATGCAAATTGACATCACCCCGGCCCTGCTTTTCATGCCCTTAAGTCGACCGGCGGGATTGAGAGCCGCAGCTGCGAAAAGGTGCAGCGCCCCAGGGCGGCTGCCGCGCCCGATTGACAGCCAGTTGGAATTAACCGACACCACACGGGCCGCTGCAACGCTAAGGTGCCGCCGCCATGAGCTCCAACCTCTCTCCCAGACTCTGGGACATCTCTCCCACCGTCGCCCCCGACGCGCCCATCTTCCCGGGCGACGAGCCCTACAGCCTGCGCTGGACGGCGCAGCTGTCGCCCGGTTGCCCGGTCAACCTCAGCGCCATCACGATGAGCCCCCATGTGGGCGCGCATGCCGATGCGCCGCTGCACTACGCCAACGACGCGCCGGCTATTTCCGACGTGCCGCTGGACACCTATCTCGGCCGCTGCCGCGTCATCCATGCGATTGGCGCCGCGCCGCTGATCATGGTTGAGCATCTTCAGCACGCCGAAAACGACCTGCCGCCGCGCGTGCTGGTGCGTTGCTGCGACAAGGCCGACACGGTGTGGAACCCAGCCTTCACCGCCTACGCGCCCGAGGCCGTCGAATGGCTGGCCGCGCGCGGTGTGCGGCTGATCGGCATCGACACGCCGAGCGTGGACCCGGCCGACTCCAAGGTGCTGGACAGCCACCAGCAACTGCGCCACCACGACCTGCGCGTGCTGGAGAACCTGGTGCTCGACGACGTGCCCGAGGGCGACTACGAGCTGATCGCCCTGCCACTCAAACTACAAGGCGCCTGTGCCAGCCCGGTGCGCGCCGTCCTGAGGGAACTGCCATGACTCTCGATGATGCCAAGCGACTCGATGCCGCCGACCCCCTGCGCAGCCTGCGCGACCTGTTCACGCTGCCCGAAGGCGTCACTTACCTGGATGGCAACTCGCTGGGCGCCCTGCCGCGCGCCACACCGCAGCACATCCTGCGCGCGGTGGAGCAGGAGTGGGGCCAGGGCCTGATCAAGAGCTGGAACACCGCCGGCTGGATCGACCTGCCGCGCCGCCTGGGCGACCGGCTGGCGCCGTGGCTGGGCGCGCGCCCGGGCGAGGTGCTGGTGGCGGACTCGACCTCCGTCAATCTCTACAAGGTGCTGCATGCCGCGCTGCAACTGCAGCAGGGCAAGCGCAAGGTTGTCATCAGCGAGCGCAGCAACTTCCCCACCGACAACTACATCGCGCAGAGCGTGGTGCGGGCGCATGGCGGCGAGTTGATCCTGACCGAGCAGCCCGAGGACATCCCGCCGCTGCTGGACGAGCGCTGCGCCGTGCTCATGCTGACGCATGTGAACTACCGCACCGGCCGCATGCATGACATGGGTCTGCTGACGCGCTGGGCGCAGCAGGCCGGCGCGCTGGCCGTGTGGGACCTGGCGCACAGCGCCGGCGCAGTGCCCATCGACCTGCTGGGCAGCGCGGCGGACTTCGCCATTGGCTGCGGCTACAAATACCTGAACGGCGGCCCGGGCGCGCCGGCCTTCGTGTGGATGCACCCGCGCCACGAGGGCCAGGTGTGGCAGCCGCTGACCGGCTGGCTGGGACACGCCAACCCCTTCGATTTCGACAGCGAATACCAGCCCGCGCCGGGCATCCAGCAGTACCAGTGCGGCACGCCCGCCGTGCTGGCGATGACGGGGCTGGACACGGCGCTGGACGTGTACGACGCGGCGAACAAACTGGGCGGCATCAAGGCGCTGCGCAACAAGTCGCTTGCGCTGACCGAGGCCTTCATCGGTGGCGTGGAGGCGCGCGTGCCCGGCGCCATCATCGCCACACCGCGGGACTCGGCCATGCGCGGCTCGCAGGTGTCGTTTTCGCTGCCCCAGGGGATCGATGGCTATGCGGTCATGCAGGCGCTGATTGCCCAGGGCGTCATCGGCGACTTCCGCGCCGGCGACCCCGAGCTGCTGCGCTTCGGTTTTGCGCCGCTGTACAACGGTTTCGCCGATGTGGCGTGCGCCGTGCGGGTGCTGGGGGACATCCTCGACGCGCGCTCCTGGGACGCGCCGCAATTCACTAGCCGCTCCAAGGTGACCTGACTCATGGCGACTACCGAACACCACGGCGCCCAGCTCGATTTCTCCAAGGACATGAGCTATGGGGACTATCTCCAGCTCGACGCCATCCTCAGCGCCCAGAAGCCGCTCTCGCCCGACCACAACGAGATGCTCTTCATCGTGCAGCACCAGACCTCGGAGCTGTGGATGAAGCTGATGCTGCACGAGCTGCAAGCCGCCATCGCGAACGTGGCGGCCGACCGCCTGCCCGAGGCCTTCAAGATGCTGGCGCGGGTGTCGCGCATCATGGAGCAGCTGGTGCACGCCTGGGACGTGCTGGCGACGATGACGCCGCCCGAGTACAGCGCCATCCGGCCCTACCTGGCCAAGAGCAGCGGCTTCCAGAGCGCGCAGTACCGGCGCATCGAGTTCCTGCTCGGTAACAAGAACGCCGCCATGCTCAAGCCGCACGAGCACCGGCCCGACCTGCTGGCCCAGGTGAAGCAAGCCTATGACGCGCCGTCCCTCTACGACGAGGCGCTCAAGCTGATGGCGCGGCGCGGCATCCCCGTGCCGGCTGCAAACCTCAGCCGCGACTGGACCCAGCCCCATGTGGCCGACGAGGGCGTCAAGGAGGCCTGGCTGACGGTCTACCGCAAGCCGCAGGACCACTGGGACCTGTACCAGATGGGCGAGGAGCTGGTGGACCTGGAGGACGCCTTCCGCCTCTGGCGCTTCCGCCACGTGACGACGGTAGAGCGCGTCATCGGCTTCAAGCGCGGCACCGGCGGCACGGGCGGCGTCAGCTATCTGCGCAAGATGCTGGACGTGGTGCTGTTCCCGGAGCTGTGGGCGCTGCGCACGGAGCTGTAGGGAAAAACGCCGGGCGTTGTCGATTTCGGCCGGCCTCGACCGTCGTTCCTGGCCCGGCCCGGTCGGCCGGGTTTGGAAAGGACCCGATGAAACTGCTCCTCACCTCCGCCGGCATCCGCAACGCGAGCATCCATGCCGCGCTGCTCGACCTGCTGGGCAAACCCATCGCCGAGTGCCACGCGCTGTGCATCCCCACGGCGCTGTACGGGCATCCGCACGGCAGCCCTGACAACACGTGGCGTTTCATCAGCGGCCAGGAGCCGTCCACGCCGATGTGCGAGCTGGGTTGGAAGTCGGTCGGGGTGCTGGAACTCACTGCGCTGCCGAGCATCGACAGGACGCGCTGGCAAGGCTGGGTGCGGCAGGCGGACGTGCTGCTGGTGAACGGCGGCGACGCGCTGTACCTGTGCCACTGGATGCGCGAGTCGGGGCTGGCCGACCTGCTGCAGTCGCTGCCGGACATGGTCTGGGTGGGCTTGAGCGCAGGGAGCATGGTCATGACGCCGCGCGTCGGCGAGGCCTTCGTCGAAACCAGGCCGCCCATCACGGGCGATGACAGGGCGCTCGGCGTGGTCGATTTCGCGATCTTTCCCCACCTGGACTACCCCGGCTGGCCGAGCAACTCGATGGCCGCCGCCGAGGCATGGGCGGCCGGCATCGGCTGCCCGGCCTACGCTCTCGACGACGAGAGCGCCATCAAGGTGGTGGACGGCGCCGCGGAAGTCGTGTCGGCAGGGCATTGGAAGTTCTTCGCCCGCTGACGGCAGGCACCGTGCCCACCGGCATGGTGCACCCGGCTTCTACAATCCCAGGCACCCTTTTCACGGTCCCGAGCCCACCCGGCGCGGGACCATCACCGAGGTCCTGACGCCATGGACACCCGCACCCACGAAACCCGCCTGCGCATCGAGCGCCTGCGCGATGCCCTCAACGCCCACGGCGTGCATGCCGTGCTCGTGCCGTCCAGTGATCCGCACCTGTCCGAATACCTGCCCGACCGCTGGCAGGGCCGCGAATGGCTGTCGGGCTTCACCGGCTCGGTCGGCAGCCTTGTCGTCACGCGCGACCAGGCCGCCCTGTTTGCCGACAGCCGCTACTGGGCCCAGGCCGAGGCGCAGATCGCCGGCAGCGGCATCCAGCTCGAGAAGATGAACTCGGGCGCGTCGACGCAATACATCGACTGGATCGCCAAAGCCCTGCAGCCCGGCCAGGCGATCGCCGTGGACGGCCAGGTGTTGGGGCTGTCCCTGGCCAATGCCCTGCGCACGGCCATGCAGCGCGCCGGCATCACGCTGCGCACCGACCTCGACCTCGTGCAGGACGCCTGGGACAGCCGCCCCGGCCTGCCCACCGAACCCGTCTACGAGCACGCCGCGCCGCAGGCCGCCGTGTCCCGCGCCGACAAGCTGGCCCGCGTGCGCGCCGCGATGGCGACGGTGCAGGCCACCCACCACCTCGTGTCTACCGTGGACGACGTGGCCTGGCTGCTGAATCTGCGCGGCAGCGACGTGCAGTGCAACCCGGTCTTCATCGCCCACCTGCTGCTCGGCCCCACCGGCGGCCGCCTCTTCATTGGCGACGGCAAGGTGCCAGCCGACGTGGCCGCGCGGCTTGCGGCGGATGGCATCCAGCTGGCCCCCTATGGACAGGCTTCGTCCGCCCTGGCCGCCCTGCCCGCCGGCGCCAAGCTGCTGATCGACCCACGCCGCGTGACCCTGGGCCTGCGCGAGGCCGTGACGGCCACCGTGACCGTCGTCGAGCAGATCAACCCGAGCACGCTGCTGAAGAGCCGCAAGACCGCGGCCGAGGCCGCCTTCATCCGCGAGGCCATGGCCGAGGACGGCGCGGCGATGTGCGAGTTCTACGCCGAGTTCGAGGCTGGACTAGCCCGCGGCGAACGCTGGAGCGAGCTGGACGTCGACACCCAGCTGACGGCCGCGCGCAAGAAGCGCCCGGGTTTTGTCGGCCTGTCCTTCTCGACGATTGCGGGCTGGATGGCCAATGGCGCCCAGCCGCACTACCGCGCCACGCCCGAGTCGTTCGCGCAGATCGAAGGCAACGGCCTGCTGCTGATCGACTCCGGCGGCCAGTACGTCGGCGGCACGACGGACATCACGCGCGTCTGGCCCATCGGCACCGTCAGCGCGGCGCAGAAGCGCGACTACACGCTGGTGCTCAAGGGCACGCTAGCGCTGTCGCGCACCCGCTTCCCGCGCGGCACGCTCAGCCCCATGCTGGACGCGATTGCCCGCGCGCCGCTGTGGGAGCACGGCCTGGACTACGGCCACGGCACGGGCCACGGCGTGGGCTACTTCATGAATGTGCATGAGGGCCCGCAGAGCATCAGCAAGGCGATTGCCGAGCCAGCCATGGCCATGGAGCCCGGCATGATCACGTCCATCGAGCCAGGCCTGTATCGGCCGGGGCTGTGGGGTGTGCGCATCGAGAACCTGGTGCTCAACGTCGCCATCGATACGCCGGAGAAGAACGCCTTCGGCGAGATGCTGGAGTTCGAGACGCTGACGCTCTGCCCCATCGACACGCGCTGCATCGACATCAGCCTGATGCGCGCCGACGAGATCGACTGGCTGAACCGCTACCACGCCACCGTGCGAGAGCGCCTGAGCGCCAAGGTCAGCGGCCCGGCCCTGGCCTGGCTGCTGCTGCGCACCGCGCCGTTGGCGGCCTGATGCGCGCGCTGGCTGCGCTGCTGCTGTGTGCGGTAGGCGCGGCCGCGGCGCAGACGCGCTATGAGGGCCTGTGCGACGCCTCGGCGGCGGTGGCGCTGGATGCGCGTCATTTCGTTGTTGCCGACGATGAGCACAACCGGCTGACCATCTACAGGCGCGGCGAAGCCAAAAGCGTCGGCGGGATCGACCTCGACAAGTTCTTGAAGGCCGACAAGGAAGCCGACCTCGAAGGCGCGGCCCAGGTCGGCAGCCGCATCTACTGGATCGCCTCGCATGCACGCAACAGCGCCGGCAAGGTGCGCGAGGACCGGCTGCGCTTCTTCGCCACCGACATCCACGGCACCACGGTGGAGCCGGTGGGCCAGCCCTACACGGGCCTGCTGGCCGACCTGCTGGCGGCGCCGGCCCTCGCGCCGCTGAAGCTGTCCGACGCCGCTGGCCGTGCGGCCGAGGCGGAAGGCGGCTTCAACATCGAAGGCCTGGCCGCCGCGCCGGACGGCAGCCTGCTGATCGGCTTGCGCAACCCGATTCCGCAGGGGCGTGCCCTCGTCATTCCGCTGCTGAACCCGGCCGAGTTGGTGAGCGGGAAGAGCCCAGCGCGCTTTGGCAGCGCCATCCGCCTGGACCTGGGTGGACGCGGCGTGCGCTCCATCGAGCGCGTGGGCAGCGGCTATCTGATCGCCGCTGGCCCGCCGGCCGACGTGGGCAGCTTCGCGCTGTTCCGCTGGAGCGGCAAGGCCACCGATGTGCCGGCGCCCATCAAGGCCGACCCCGGCACGCTGCGCCCCGAGGCGCTGTTTGCCTGGCCGGACGGTCAAGTCACGCTGCTCAGCGACGACGGCGGCGTCATGGTGGGCAAGAAGGCCTGCAAGGACGCGGACAAGAGCAAGCGCGCCTTCCGCGCCCTCGACCTCAAGCCTTGACCGGCTGCACGACGGGATAGCGCCATACCAGCGCCGCGCTGACCAGCAGCTGGATCAGCACGCCAGCGAACACCGGCACAGCGCTGTCCGCATGCCCGAGGAAGGGCGCCACCAGCTGCGTGCCGACGGCGCCTGCCGCCAACAGGGCCAGCACCAGCAGGGCCGTCGCGCGGCCCATCTGGGCGGGCGGCAGCGCCAGGGCATCGACGAAGGTCGCCGGCCCGCGAATGGCCAGGGCGCCGCAGAAGCACATCCAGTAGGCCGCCACCGCCGCATAAGGCAGCTGCTGCCCGCTCCAGGCGGCCAGCAGGGCCAGCGTGCAGGCCACCAGCTGCACCACGCTGCCCAGCCTCACGACGCGCGCATGGCCCAGGTGCGCGGCCAGCCGGCCAGACTGCGAGGCGCCCAGCATGAAGGAGCCGACACCCAGCACCTGCAGCAGCGCGAATGCCGCCGTGCCCAAGCCCAGGGTGTGCTGCAGCAGCTGGGGCGCGCTGGCCAGGAAGGTCAGCAGCGCACCGATGCACAGCGCATGCGAACCGGCCAGCCGCAGATAGCTGCGGTTGCGCAGGATGCCGAGATAGCCGGCGTCGTGCTCGAGGTTGAGCCCGGGCAGCCTGCGCGGCGCGATCTTCACCACCCACGGCAGCAACAGCAGGGCCAGGGCCGCCAGCACCCAGAAGGTGCCGCGCCAGTCCGTCACGCGCAGCATCAGCGCGCCCAGCACGGGGCCGGCAGCAGGCACGATGGCCTCGACCATGGAGATGGCGGCGATGCCGCGCACCACGTCGGCATCGGCCAGCGTGGCGCGTACGACGGTCGGCGCCACCACCGTCGCCGCCGCGGCTGACACACCCTGCAGCAGGCGCAGCACCAGCAGCGTCTCGATGTTGGGCGCTAAAGCGCAGCCCAGGCTGGTCAGCACCAGCAGCAGCAGGCCCACCTCGACGCAGCGCCGCGGACCGAGGCGGTTCAGCAGCTCGCCCCACAGCAGTTGGGCGCCTGCCAGGCCGGCCAGGTAGACGGCCACGGTGGCCTGGGCCAAGGGCACGCTGATGCCCATGCCGGCCTGCAGGGCCGGCACGGCGGGCAGGTAGAGATCCATCGCGGCCATGCTGACGCCGGTGACGAAGGCCAGCGGCAGGATGGTGCGTATCGATGCGGAAGGGGATGCGGGAGGGGAATGCATGCGGGAGCCTCTTCTTCACAGAGGGCGCCCTTGTCCTGTCGTCCTCACCAAGCGTGGCGAAGGCATCATGACCCTCGTCGCAGCACCCCTCGGCAGAGACGGCGTCACGGCACTCGCCGCGAAGCGCCGCGCATTTTAGGCAAGGCAAACTCCGTTCATGGATCAGGTGGATATTGCCGTCATCGGTGCCGGCGTTGTCGGCCTCGCGATCGCGCGCGAGCTGGCGCTGCGCGGGCGTGAGGTCGTCGTCATCGAGGCCGCTGGCGCCATCGGCACGGGCATCTCCTCGCGCAACAGCGAGGTCATCCACGCCGGCCTCTACTACCCAACCGGCAGCCTGAAGGCGCGGCTGTGCGTGCGCGGCAAGATGCTGCTCTACGACTACTGCGCGGCGCGCGGCATTGCGCACAGTCGCTGCGGCAAGCTGGTGGTGGCAACACGCGCCGAGGACCTGCCGCGGCTGGAGCAGATCGCCGAGGCTGGCGTGGCCAATGGCGTTGACGACCTGCGCCTGCTGCGTCGGACCGAAACGCTGGCGCTGGAGCCGGCCTTGAACGCCGCGGGTGCGCTGCTGTCGCCGTCCAGCGGCATCGTCGACAGCCATGGCCTGATGACAGCCCTGCTGGCTGACGCCGAGAACGCCGGCGCGACGCTGGCCCTGGCCAGTGCGGTGACCGGTGGCGCGCGGGAGGGTGATGGCTGGCGGCTGCTGGTGGAGGATTTCGAGCTGGGCGCGCGCTGCGTCATCAATGCAGCTGGGCTGTTTGCTGCGCAGGTCGCTGAATCCCTGGGCACGCCTGTGCCACCACTGCGCTTTGCCCGCGGCCACTACTTCTCACTCGCCGGACGGGCGCCGTTCTCGCACTTGATCTACCCGCTGCCGGTAGACGGCGGCCTGGGTGTGCATCTGACGCTGGATCTGGGCGGCCAGGCGCGCTTCGGGCCTGATGTGCAGTGGTTGACCGAGCGCGCGCCGGCCAGGCTGGACTACGCCGTCGACCCTGCCCTGGCACCGGCCTTCGAGGCCGAGGTGCGCGGCTACTGGCCGGGCCTGCCCGCGGGCGCGCTGCAGCCGGCCTACAGCGGCATCCGGCCAAAGCTGAGCGGCCCGGGCGAGGCGGCGGCGGACTTCCGCATCGACACCGCGACGCCGGGCTTGGTGCAGCTGTTCGGCATCGAGTCGCCCGGGCTGACGGCCTCGCTGGCCCTGGCCGAAGAGGTCGCCGCCCGGCTTTGAACCCAGGACGCTGAAACTGGTTTCAGGTCCGGCGCTCAGATGGCGAGCGCGGCGTCGGCACCGGCCAGCGCCCGCGGCCACAGCGCCAGGCCACCGCCCAGGCTCCAGGCCTGCTCATGCCCAAGCCGCCGTAGAGCCTGCGCGGCTTGCGCGCTGCGGTTGCCGCTGCGGCAGAAGAAGACGATGGGCGTCTCGGCCGGCAGGGTCAGCCAGCGTGCCAGCGCATTGGGCAGGCCCGACAGCGGCACGGCCTCGCGGCGCACGCCCGCGCCGAGCTCGGGCGCCTGGCCCAGGCGCTGCTCGTAGGGCTCGCGTACATCGACGAGCAGAAGCTGCGGGTGCTCGCGCAGCAGGTCATTCAGTTCGTCCAGGCTCATCTCGCTGGAAGCAAGCGGGCAAGCGCTGTCGACGCGCGCGCCGCAGGCCACGGTCTGGTATTCGGTCAGCGCCAGGCCCTGCTCCAGCTGGGCCTTGGCGGCCGCAAAGCCGGCGCCGTCGATGCGGCCACCCAGCACGTCGCCCAGCAGCGGCTGGGCGACGCACTCCACGGCCAGCGTGCTGGCGAAGCGGTCGTCGTAGTCGTGACCGGGCAGCAGCAGGGCGTGGGGGCCGACGGCCTTTTCCAGGCGGCCTAGCGAGCTGCCGTAGGCCAGCGGCGCGCTCTGTTCGAAGTCGCTGCGGCCCAGGGCGCCGGGCATGACGGTGTCGCCGACGAAGGCCAGGCGCAATCCGCCCGCGTCGTACAGCAGATAGGCCGTCGAGTCCTGGGTGTGGCCGGGAATCGGCATGCGGCTCAGCCGGGAGGTGCCCAGCGCGATGGCGTCGGCGCCGATTGGCCAGCCCAGGCCGTCGACATCACCGCGCGACTGGCCGGCGGCAGCGAGCAGCTCGGACGCGGACGAGGCGTGGTCGCCATGGCTGTGGGTGTCGAGCACGGCGGCGAGTTCATAACCCTGGCAGGTCAGCCACTGAGCCAGGCGTTCGGTCAGCTCGGGCAACGGGTCGACGACAACGGCACGGCGGCTGGCGGCATCGGCCAGCAGATAGCAGCAGGCGCCATCGACAACGAAGCGCGTCAGGCCATCGGCCGGCAGGGCCTGGCCGGGAGCGCTCGGGTCCAGGCAGCTCTCGCGCAGGGACTCGCCACAGATGCGGATGCGAGCGCAGGCCTCGTCGATGAAGGCGGCATCGGCCACCGGGCCGAAGGACAACCGCACGGCCGAGGCCGTCTGCCAGGCCGGCAGGCCCATGGCTTCGAGCACATAGCTGGGCTGCGCCTTGGCCGCGCTGCAGGCCGAGCCGCCGCTGACGCGCAGCTCGGCAGCGTCGAAAAGGTCCAGCAGCAGCTTGGAGCTGACACCCGGCACGGCGAAGTTCAGCGTCGTCGGCAGGCAGACCTCGGGCGGTGCATTGAACACGAGGCCGGGGAAGGCCTGCTGCAGCGCGCCAGCCAGGCGGTCGCGGAAGGCGACGAGGGTGGCGTGATCGCGAAAGGTCTTGCCGTCCTCCAGCGCCGCCAGCACGGCGCCCAGGGCGGCAATGCCGGACATGTTCTCGGTGCCCGAGCGCAGCGCGCCCTCCTGGCCGCCGCCGGCCAGCAGCGGCGTGAACGGTGCGCCTTCGCGCACATAGAGCAGGCCGATACCCTTGGGGGCGTAGAGCTTGTGGCCCGAGAACGGCGCGAAGTCGATGCGGCGCTCGGCCAGGCGCAGCGGCAGCTTGCCCAGGGCCTGCACGCCGTCCACCATCCACAGCGCCGCGCTGCCGGAAAGCGCCCGCTCGATGCCATCCAGATCGCTGATGACGCCGGTCTCGTTGTTGGCCGCCATCGTGCAGACGAGGCCGGCGCGCGGTGCGTGCTCGCGCAGCCAGGCGAGGTCATGGCGGCCGTCGCGGCCGACGGGAATGGCCAGCACCTGCAGGTTCAGGCCGAGCAGCGCATTCCAGTGCTTGATGGCCTCGGGCACCGCCTTGTGCTCGGTGGCGCCGTAGAGCAGCAGCTTGGGCCGGGTTGGCACGTCCCTCAAGGCGCTCAGCGCCGACAGCACGGCCGTCTGGATGCCCTCCGTCGCTCCGCTGAGGAAAAGCAGCTTGCCCGAACTCGCCCCGAGCACGCGGCGAGCACGGGCCCGAACGCCGTCCATCAGCGCCCTCGCCTTCAGCCCGGTGCTGTGGACGCTGCTGGGGTTGCCGAAGTCATCGGCCATCGCGGCCATGGCGGCTTCGCGGGCTTGCGGCAGGACGGGCGTGGTGGCGTTGGCGTCGAGATAGATTTCCATGGTGCTGGCCGCTGCGGCAGTGGGATGCGCTGGCGGTATTGTTGCCAGCTTCGGGCACAAACGGTTTGCGCAAGCCGGCTTTCAATCGCCCGGACCGGGCATGCAATGCTTTATATGATCGATTCCATGAAACTGGATTCCATAGACATCCGCATCCTCGACATCCTTCAACAGAACGCCGAGCTTCAGACGGCCGAGGTGGCGCAGCAGGTCGGCCTGTCAACGACGCCTTGCTGGCGGCGCATCCAGCGCCTGAAGGAATCGGGCGTCATCACACGCCAGGTGGCGCTGCTGGACGCGCAGAAAGTGAATGTCGGCGTCACCGTCTTCGTCTCGGTGCGCACCAGCACCCACAGCCAGGACTGGTTCGAGACCTTCAAGGCCACGGTGCAGGCCATCCCCGAGGTCGTCGAGTTCTATCGCATGAGCGGCGACGTGGACTATCTGCTGCGGGTGGTGGTGCCCGACATTGCCGCCTATGACAGGGTCTACAAGCGCCTCATCGCCGGCACTCAGCTGCGCGACGTCAGCTCCAGCTTCGCCATGGAGGAACTCAAGCTGACGACGGCATTGCCCTTGGGCTATGCCGGTTGACGCGTCATTTGCTACGGCGTGTTGCAAATTGCGGGCAGCCGCAGTACACCGTACAGGCATTGCGGCGTTAAGTTCACCGCATTCGACCTGAGCGAGCCTGTCATGAAGACCCTTGTCCGCGCCTCCGTTGTTCTGGCCCTGCTGGCCGCCCAAGGCCTGGCGAGCGCCGGCCCCCGCTACTACCACCATCACCATCATCACCGCGGCCCCGGCCTCGGTGGCTTGGTCCTCGGCCTGGCAGTGGCGGTGCCGCTGATCGCGATGGCGAATCAGGCTGAGCGCGAGGTGGTCTATGTGCCGCCGCCCCCGCCGCCGCAGCCGGTGTATGTGCAGCCCGTGCAACCGGTTTACACCCAGCCGTCGCGTGCCGTGCCGATCATCTATCCGCGCAACGGCCAGAGCGGCGTCCAACTGGAAGCCGACAGCCGCGAATGCAACCGCTGGGCGACGACTCAGCAGGCCGCGATGTCGGATGCCGGCGTGTTCCAGCGCGCCGTCGAAGCCTGCATGGACGGGCGCGGATACACGATGCGCTGAGGCGTGACCCGGCCGCTATGGCGGCGGCCCAAAACAAAAAGGACCTGGAGGCTTTCGCTTCCAGGTCCTTGCTTTATTTGGGGGCTGATGGAGATTGAACACTTCAATGTAAGCCGCGCCGGTGCTTGCTTCCCAGCGCGTGGACGTTGATCGTTCCCCGACTTGTTCCCCTACCACCCGACCGGCGGCCCCGCGCCGACCGATCGCGACCGGGTCGAAAACGGCGGCACGTCTGCCACCATGGCAGTTCAAGTTCACTTTGGGAGGGGCCAGGTATGGACGCAACGATCGCCACCATCATTGGAGCCACGATCGGCTTGGCAGGGACGACGCTCGGCAGTCTCATCGCAAACTTTCTGGGCGAGGACTACAAGCGATTTCGGGATGCGCAGGCCCTCGCTGGCGGCCTCGCTGGTGAGCTGGCCTCACATGCTGAAGGGGCGGCGATGATGCGCCCGCTGCTAGATACCCTCATCGCTCAGGTGGCAGCCGGCACTCCAATAGCGCCGACGCCGCAGGAGAAACCGGTCAGTCGGTTCTACGACGCCAACGTCTCGAAGATCGGGCTGCTGGGCGCTTCTGCGGCCGAGCAGGTGGTACGGACCTACGACCTCATCAATGCCTTCCGACTCGCGATGGGGCGCCTGTACGACGCCGACAAGACCGAGCAGTCAATGCAGCTAGGCCACCTACACGTGGCGCGGTGGGCTCTTGGCAAGGCCGCTGAGGGCGCCGGCCTGATCGACAGGCTCCATGCCTTTGCTGGGCGTGGATACCGGCCATTCCGCCGCTGGGACGCTTAGGTCGACTGCCACATCGTCGGAATCGGCCTGGACGACATCGGGGGACGTTGGAGGCTTGAAGGAGCCGTCTTCGTTGAACTGCGCCGCAATCAGGCGCTGAATGCCCTCCTCGATGCGGTCGGCGTAAAGCGTGTCGAGGCTCATGGCTTCACCGGCAGGCGCAGCGGCTGACCGCCAGCGACTGCCGCGTTTACATCGTCGACGCGAGATGCTCACAAATGCTCAGGTTTTCGAAAAGGTCGTTGAAGGGCGGGGGCCGGCGCTCGGTTGCACCCAGTTACCACGATGGTTACCACGACGGTCAGTGCCATGGTTAGCGCGCCAACGTCTTCCTCGAGCTGCTGCGCGAGCTGACCCCGACTCCCCCGTGCCCCGCCACAGGCAAGACGCAAGGGGCGTGGCCAGGTTGGTAGGTTGACCACATCACGCCCTCAAGTGCGGCGGGCCTGACATGACGACGGACATGCAATGGCTGAGCGTCGAGCAGCACAAGGTCAAGACCGCCCGCGAGGCGAAGAGCTGCCGCACACGCGACGGTAGGCGCTCGCAAAGGTAGACTGGCTTACGGAACCTAGCATGACAGTAGTTCAGCCCGCCACCATCAGCGACGAGGTTCAGGACGACCTCCTCCGAGCAACCTATGCGGCGACGCATTGGCTGTCTCCTGAAGACCAGTTTGTCATCGAACTGCAGGACAGGCTCAAACAGCTAGACAAGGTGGACGCAGCAACGGCCAGCGTGGTACGCGGTGGGCTGTTTTGTCTGCTGGGTGATACCGAACAGATGCACTACTGGTTCGACAACGGCGAAAGGCTGCACGCTGAACCTTGGTACGTGAATGGGTCGCGCGTCTTTTCCCTAGCGAACCTCGGGTATTTTTCGGACGCGGCTGCGCTGTACGCAAAGATCGCCGACGTGGATAACCCAAGGCTCAAACGCTTATGGTCTGCTGGGCTGTCAACGGCATCCTTCAAACAGATGGCTGGTGTGTTTCAGCGTGCAGCGGATCTAAAACTAGAGTTGGACCCTAATGCGCACCGAGTTGCGGTGGAAGCGGCGATAGTTTTAGAACGGCTTGGACTTGACCAATCGCGCGTCTTGGCAGCACTCGACACCTTCGGCCAAGTTCAACGAGAGAGTCGCCTCCTTTGGCTGAACCGACACCTCAGCGTCACCACCTCATTGGATGCTGAGGAGCCGGGCCTACTGATTGAGCTTCCTATCGCGACCGACGCAGATCAGGCTGTCGAGCTGACGGACCAAGCCGTTGAAAAGTGCATCGACGCAGGTCTTTTGATGCCTGGCCTCAGCGTTGCATTCGTTGCTTCGGAACCGCCATGCCAGTGACCATAGACGACTTGCTTGCCATTGGCGACACGCTTGCCGGCACTGACAACGAGTCATTTCGGCGAGCGGCAATTGGGCGCCACTACTACGCCCTCTTTCACCACTGCCGCGCATGGCACCAAGGGCTAAAGCATCCCGGTGAGGTGAGGCGAGCAAACATCGGCGCTCATCTCCAGTTGGTCGAGCAGCTTAGCTACCCCAGCGCCATCATTTCTACTGAACAGCAGCGACTGTCGAAGAAGCTTGGAAATAAGCTCGACACCGCTCGACAGCGACGAACCCGCGCGGACTACGAACTAGCCGCGCGAATATCAAAAGAGGACTTGGCCACCCACGCCAGCATGGTTAAGCGAGCAATTGTCGAGACTGCCACGGGAGCCGCCTCTTCAGCCACCGCTGCACCGCCTGCGCAAAGTGTTGCAGTTCCAGATCCGCCCAGCGCGCCAATGGGTCCGAGGCCAGGCATACGCCGAGTCAAGTAGGCGGATCCGGTTGCCAGCGCGTCAGTGGAGATGCTTTCTTTATTGCTCCAGCCGCGCTCCTCGCGGCAGGCGCTCTTGCGGACTGGGCATCAGCTACATCCTGCCTAGACGCGGAAAAGGCGTCCAGGCATCCCGCCTATTTCGATGCTGGAGGCGTACCAGTGCACTGATATTCGATGGTCACACGCCAAGCGTTACAGCTTGGCCCATGCGCTTGAAGTACTTTTGACTTCATCTAGCTGTGAGGTGAGCAACTCCCGTCTCGCTGATCCACGCGCCAGCCAGCTCACCTCCTTTGCCCCGAACGAGCGGCGGCTGTTGCTCCTGGGAAATGATGCCCGGCATCGCGCCCATCGACTGGGTGCCTAGTGGGTTCCTGATGGCTGACGGCACCGTGTCTGAGATGTGGACGGCCGGCTAGTTGCCCTTGTCCAAGTGCAGACGTGCTTGCCGGAAGACTTCTTGCCCATTGGCCCAAAGGGCTGCTCCGTCAGGGGAATCAAGAGCCACCACCAATGCAGCAGTAAGTTCCAGCGCTGAACAGTCCGCTAGCGGCGCTGCGGTTTTCAAACCTTCGGTCAAGCCACGCTGGACCGCGTAGTAGACGAGCATCCGCGCTTTTTCGTGGATAACCGAATCAGGCTTAAAGCCTTTACGCTGCCCCTTCTTGCAAACGCGCAGGTCATAGGAGGTGAACTCCGCGCACGCAAGAGGTCGCACCGCATATATGGCGCACCTCCCATCCTGCAGGAAGGCGCAAGGCTTCGGGACGCCAACACGCTGTTTGGGGGTGATGCCTCGTGTTGCCCTATCTAGCATCCGAAGGCGAACCTTGATGCCATCAGCCTCCGCTGTCGGCAAGTCTTGAAGAAAGGCAGCGATTTGAAGAGTCTCTGGGACGGAAACCGGGACCAACTGATAACAGCACCACGAGCAGCCCGCTTTACACGCGACTGGCGGACTTTCAGGATGCAAGTGCCGAGCAGTGGCTTCTTTAGCAAAGCCAGCCGCATTCTCAGCAACAGCAATGAGCTGGCGCTCGGTCACTGCACCAGCAAGACGGGCGACTACTTCCTCGGCTTCAGTCCGTTGGATTCGTCTTGAAAGCTCAGCCTCTGCTGGCGTATCAGCCGATATCGGAATCGTCATCTAGCGCACCTCCCTGGCGGGCCAGTGTCTCCCAACAATGCCACCTGGACCGGTCACCTGCAAGAATCGTCTTACGCAGGCGTTACATGGAGCGCAAAAAACAAAAAGGACCTGGAGGCTTTCGCTTCCAGGTCCTTGCTTTATTTGGGGTGGCTGATGGGACTCGAACCCACGACGACAGGAATCACAATCCTGGACTCTACCAACTGAGCTACAGCCACCGCAGAGCCAAAAAGTATAACCGATAAATCAGGGTGCGCTGGCCGCCGAGGCCGGTGCCTCGACCTTGATGGCGGCCTTGTATTGCGCCTTCAGCGCGGCCAGATAGGCGGCGCCTTCGGCACGCGCCCAGGCGCCGGCGTATTGCTGGGCTGCGCGCTTGTCGTCGATGACGGCGGCGTCGCGTGGCTGCAGCTGGTTGATGCGCACGACGACATAACCGCCGTCGTCGGCCGCCACGCCAACGGCGGCCGGCAGCTTGGCGGCATCGGCACCGAGCACGGCTTCGAGCTGGGTGCGCGTCAGGTTCTGCGGCTTGGCACGCGAAACGGAGACGGCAACTTCCAGGCCGGCGGTGTCCGCCGGGTTGGCCTTCATCGCGGCCAGGCGGGCTTCGCCGGCCTTCCTGGCCTGATCGGCGGCGAGCTTGTGCACGAGCTGCTCGCGCACCTTGTCCTTCACGTCGGCCAGCGGCGGCACGCGGGCCGGGTTGTGCTGGGTGACGTGAGCCGACACGAGCTGGCTGGGACCGGTCTCGACGGCTTCAGTGTTGCGCTTGTTGCGCAGTGCATCGTTGCCGAAGACGGCTTCCAGCAGCTTGGGCGAGGCGAGCGGGCCCGCTGCGCCAGGCTGCGGCAGGCGCTGCACGGTGGCGGTCTGGACCTGCAGCTTGAGCTTGTCGGCTGCGGGCTGCAGGCTGTCGGACTGCTCGTAGACGAGATTGCCGAACTGCTCGGCAGCCTCGGAGTAGCGGCGCTGGGCGAGCTGCTTGCGCACTTCGTTCTCGACTTCGGTGCGCACGGCCTCGAAGGGCTTCTTGTCGCCGCCGCGGGTACCGGTCAGCTGGATGATGTGATAACCGAAATCGGTCTCGACAAGGTTGCTGATCTCGCCCTGCTTCATCGCGTAGACCGCCGCATCGAACTCCTTGACCATGGCGCCGCGGCTGAAGAAGTCGAGGTCGCCGCCGTTGGCGCCCGAGCCTTCGTCCTGGGAATTCTTCTTGGCCAGCGCGGCGAACTCGCCGGGGTTCTTGCGCACTTGCGCCAGGATCTCCTCAGCCTTGGCCTTGGCCTTGGCGCGCTCTTCGGCTGGCGCATTGCGCTCCACCTTGATGAGGATGTGGCTGGCGCGGCGCTCCTCGGGCACACCATAGCGTGCTGCGTTTTCCTTGTAGTAGTTCTGCAGGTCGTCTTCGCTGAACTTGACGTCCTTCTTCAGCGCGTCCAGGTCGAGCACGACGTACTGGATCTGGGCCGATTCGGGCAGCTGGAACTTGGCGGCATTCGCCGGTTCCTTGTAGAAGGCCTCGACGTCGGCATCGCTCGGGTTGAGCTTGGCAGCGAAGTCCTTGACGTCAAAACGCTGCAGCTGCACCTCACGTTGCTGCAGCAGGGCGTCGAAGGCCAGCTTGGGGCTGGCGGCGCCGACGGCAGCCGAGGACTCGATGGGGGCCGTGACCTGACGGACGGCGTAGTCCTGACGCAGGCGCTCCATGAAGATGGAAGGCGTCATGCCCTGGGCCGCGAGCAGGGCCTTGTTGACCGTACCGTCGGGGTTGCGCAGAAAGGCGAACTGCGGGTCATTCCAGAAGCGGGCGTTGACGGACTCAGCGCTGGGCGTGAAGTGCTGGTGCTCCGCGGCGGCCTTGAGCGTGCGCTCGTTGACCAGGTTCTCGAGGGCCTGGCGTTTCACTTCCGGCGTATCCAGCAGTTTGGCATCGACGCCCGGGCTCTGGCGGCGGATGCGGTCGGCCTGCTCACGTTGGGCGACGTCCCATTCGGCCTGGGTGATCTTGCGGCCATCGACGCTTGCCACGCCGGTGTTGGCACCACCCATCATGCTGGTGTAGCCCTGCATGCCGACGAGGGCGAAGGACGGCAGGATCAGCAACAGCAGGACGAACTGGAACAGGCGGTTGTGCGTGCGGACGAATTCAAACATCTCGGGGAGCCTTGAGGATCAAACGCGACGAAGGCGAACCGAGGTTCGCCTTCGAGGGAGCCGCATTCTAAATGCGAGACGGCTGACGCCGCCCTGGGGTCGGGTGGTGGGCGCTGACGGGCTCGAACCGCCGACAATCTCCGTGTAAGGGAGGTGCTCTACCAACTGAGCTAAGCGCCCGGGGAAACCGGGATTGGCCGAAGGTTCAGTTCACGGCGTCCTTGAGCGCCTTGCCGGGTTTGAACTTGGGCACCTTGGCCGATTTGATCTTGATGGTATCGCCGGTGCGTGGGTTGCGGCCGGCGCGCGCAGCACGCTTGGTGATGCTGAAGGTGCCGAAGCCTACCAGCGAGACGGTGCCGTTCTTCTTCAGCGTCGTCTTGACGCCGCCGATCACGGCTTCGAGCGCACGGCCTGCAGCAGCCTTGGAGATGTCGGCCTGCTTGGCGATGTGCTCGATCAATTCGGACTTGTTCACTCGTGCCCCCTCATGACGATTCAGCGGACTGTTGAGCCCTGCACCGTGACCGGCCGCAAGACTGCGATGCAGATGTCGATCCCGCGCACTGCGCAGCCTGTGACAGGCCGACTACAAGCGGCCAAGGCGCGCGCGGGGAAGCGGATTCTAGACGCGCGTCCGGCGGTGGGCGGGGCGGGAAAAGTCCCGATACAACTCGGCGTCCGGCGTGAACCAGGACGGCGCCCTAGCGGGCCTTGGCACGGATTTCCGGCAAGGCCTTCTGCAGGTAATAGACCATGGACCAGATGGTCAGCACGACGGCTGCGTAGATCAGCCAGGTACCCCAGAGCCGCGTCGGAATGAGGCCGAAAAGCTGGCCGTCATAGAGCAGGAAGGGGATGGCCACCATCTGCACCGTCGTCTTCAGCTTGCCGACCATGTGCACGGCAACGCTGCGTGAAGCGCCGATCTGGGCCATCCATTCGCGCAGGGCCGAGATCGCGATCTCGCGGCCGACGATGACCAGGGCGACGAAGGCGTTGACCCGGCCGAGCTCCAGCAGGATCAGCAGCGCCGAGCAGACCAGGAATTTGTCGGCCACCGGATCGAGGAAAGCGCCGAAGGAGGATGTCTGGTTGAGCTTGCGTGCCAGATAGCCGTCCAGCCAGTCGGTCAACGCGACCACGACGAACAGGACCGTCGCGAACAGATTCTTGTGCGCCGGCTGCATTTCCAGATAGAACACGCCGACGATCAGCGGGATCGCCACGATGCGGGCCCAGGTCAACAGAGTCGGCAGCGTCAGGAACATGCCAGCATTGTGCCCATGTCGACGCCCGCCCCCGGGGCACCGCCGGCGCAACTGTGGCGGCCAGCCCTCAGTTCAGGCTGAGCGGCTTGAAGCGCCGGTCCTCTTCGAAAAGGAAGGTCTCGGTGAACTTCCAGGGCTCAGGCATGCGGCGCACGTCGCCAAAGGGCGCAGCGCGATGGATGGCGTCGATGGCCAGCTGCAGGGTTTCCGGTGCAAACCTGGGCTTGCGGACGACGTTGACGCGACGCACGCTGCCGTCGGCCTTGACCTCGATCTCCAGCACCACGACGCTCAGTACATGCGAGGGCGCCTTGGTCATGAAGCTGCCTTCCGGGTTGGCCATGACGAGGCGCTCCGCGGCCTGGCGACGCAACTCGTCGTGGGTGCGCACCGGCTTGGGCGGCGGCAAGCCGGCGGGCTTGGGGGCCGCCACAACGGTTGGCGACGGCTGCGGCGCGGGCTCTAGAACCACGGCGCGTGGCACGCCGTCAGTGGGCACCACAGGCGCCGGTGCACGTGGCGTTGCCGCGCAGCCGGCCAGCAGCGGACCGATCAGCCAGCGTGCGGCGCGTTTCAAGGGGGCGATGGTGGGCACGGCGTTCTCCTCATGGCTCGCATTGTTCTGCTTCGTCCCCTGCTCGAGGTGCGACGAATTTCTCACCGCGACTGCGGCGCTGGTAGCGCAATGCAACGCAGCGTAAGCGTTCTACACCTCAGTGCAGCGCGCGGTAGATTTCTTCGGCCAACTCGCGCGTTCTGCACTTCAGTGCAGCGCGCGGTAGATCTCCTCGGCAAGTTCGCGCGACACGCCCTTCACGCTGCACAGCTCGTCCACGCTCGCGCCCGCCACGCCGCGCACGCCGCCAAAGCGCTGCAGCAACTGAGCACGCTTCTTCGGGCCGACCCCCGGCACGTCCTCCAGCCGTGAGCCGCCGGTGCGGGTCGCGGCGCGCTTGGCGCGCATGCCCGTGATGGCAAAGCGGTGCGCCTCATCGCGGATCTGCGCGATCAGCATCAGCGCCGCCGAGTCGCGGCCGAGGTAGATCTTCGCGCGCCCGTCGGCAAAAACAAGTTCCTCCAGCCCGACCTTGCGGCCCTCGCCTTTTTCGACGCCGGCAATGAGACCGAGGTCCAGCCCCAGCTCCTCGAAAACCTCGCGCGCCATCGACACCTGGCCGCGGCCACCGTCGACGAGCACGAGATCGGGCAGGCGGCCGGTGCCCAGCTGGGCGGCTTCGGCCATCTTGCTGTAGCGGCGCGTCAGCACCTGGCGCATGGCCGCGTAGTCATCGCCGCCCGTGATGCCCTCGATGTTGTAGCGCCGGTACTGGCTGCTCTGCATCTGATGGTTCTCGAACACGACGCAGCTCGCCATCGTCGCCTCGCCTGCCGTGTGGCTGATGTCGAAGCATTCGACACGGAACTTGTCAATCTCGGCAACCGACAGATCCAGCGCGTCGACCAGGGCCCGCGTGCGCGCATGCTGGGAGCCTTCCTCCGCCAGCAGCCGTGCCAGTGCCAGCTCCGCGCCCTTGACGCACATCTCCAGCCAGATGCGCCGCTGCCCGCGCGGCTGGGCCTGCACAGTCACGCGGCTGCCAGTCTGGATGCCGAGGGCTTCGGCCAGCCCCGCATCCACCATCTCGCTGACGACGATCAACCCGGGAGCCGGCGAGGCCAGGTAGTGCTGGGCCATGAAGGCCTCGAGCACTTGCCGCTCAGGCGACAGCATTTCTTCATCGTTGAGCTGAACGGCAGTCGCGTCATCGACATGCTTGGGGAAGAAGGCGCGGTCACCCAGATGCCGTCCACCGCGCACCATGGCGAGATTCACGCAAGCCTTGCCGCCCTGCACCTTGACGGCCAGCACGTCGACATCACGGTCGCGGCCCGTGGCGCTGCTTTCCTCGATGACCTGCTGCTGCAGCACCTTGGACAGCGCCTGGATCTGGTTGCGCACCTCGGCCGCCAGCTCGTACTCGAAGCGCTCGGCATAGGCGCCCATCTGCTCCTGCAGCGCTGCCATCACCTCGTTGGTCTCGCCGCGCAGGAAGCGCTCGGCGCTATCCACATCACGCGCGTACTCGGGCGTCTGCCCGGCCGGCACGCAAGGGCCCGAGCAGCGCTTGATCTGGTGCAGCAGGCAAGGCCGGCTGCGGTTGTTGAAGACGCTGTCCTCGCAAGTGCGCAGCTTGAAGACCTTCTGCATCAGCTGGATGGACTCCTTCACCGCCCAGGCGCTCGGGAAGGGGCCAAAGTATTTGTGCCGCTTGTCCACCGCACCGCGGTAGTAGGCCATGCGCGGCCAGGCGTGCGAGGTGATCTTCAGATAGGGGTAGCTCTTGTCATCCCGGAACACGATGTTGAAGCGCGGGTTCAACGTCTTGATCAGGTTGTTCTCGAGCAGCAGCGCCTCGGCCTCGGTGCGCACCACCGTGGTTTCCAGGCGCGCAACGCGGGCCACCATCAGGCCGATGCGGGTGCCGCCATGGTTCTTCTGGAAATAGCTGCTGACGCGACGCTTCAGGTCTTTCGCCTTGCCGACGTAGAGCACCTCGCCCTTGGCATCGAAATAGCGGTAGACGCCCGGCAGGGCCGGCAGCGCATTGACTTCGGTCAGCAGCCTTTCGCGGCCCTCGCGCGCGGCGGCCTCCACCTCGGCGGTGCGCTGCTTTTCGGCGGTTGCGATGGCGGCCCGCTCGGCCACCTGCTCAGACTGCTGCGGATCACCGGCATCGGTGTTGGAAGGGGTCGTACTCGACATGGCTGGAATTGTGGCCTGGGAGAATCGGGCCATGAGAGCGCCGATGCTTTGGGACATCTTCTGCCGCGTCATCGACAACCATGGCGATCTGGGCGTCTGCTGGCGGCTGGCACGCGACCTCGCGGCGCGCGGCGATGAGGCCAGGCTGTGGATTGATGAGCCGTCGGCCCTGGCCTGGATGGCACCGGACCGCCCCGCCGCCATCGACGTGCGCGCCTGGCCCGAGGGCGACGTGCTCGAGCAGCCCGGCGACATCGTCATCGAGGCCTTTGGCTGCGAACTGCCGCCGGCCTTTGCGGCCCGCATGGCCGCGCGCCAGCAGCCAGCGCGGTGGATCAATCTCGAATACCTCAGCGCCGAGGACTATGTCGAGCGCAGCCATGGCCTGGCCTCACCGCAGTTCAGCGGCCCTGGCGCGGGGCTGACCAAGCACTTCTTCTACCCCGGCTTCACGCCACGCACCGGCGGCCTGCTGCGCGAACCGGGTTTGTTGGAGCGCATCGCCGGCTTCGATGGCACGGCCTGGCTGGCTGAGCGGGGCTGGTCGCCGCTGCCTGGCGAGCGCGTCGTCAGCCTGTTCGCCTATGCCAATGCGGCCCTGCCGGCTCTGCTCGACGCGCTGGGCAACGAGCCCACGCTGCTGCTCGCCTGCCCCGGCCCGCTGCAGGCACAGGTTCACGAACGCCCAGGCTTGCGCACCATCGCCCTGCCCTATCTGGCCCAGGACGACTACGACCGGTTGCTCTGGGCCTGCGATCTGAATTTCGTGCGCGGCGAGGACTCGTTCGTGCGCGCGCAATGGGCCGGCAAGCCATTCGTCTGGCATATCTATCCCCAGCACGACGACGCCCACCACGCCAAGCTCGAAGCCTTCATGGCGCGTGCCGAACTGCCTGCATCCTGGCGCGCGGTCTGGCGTGGCTGGAACGGCCTGACTCCCTTACCCGCCTCGCTCACCGGCCTGGACGAGGCCGCCGAGCAAGCGCCGAGGTGGCGTGCGCAATTGGCGGCGCAGCCCGACTTGCTGACGCAGCTGCAGGGCTTCTTAGGGGTTTCCAGCTAGAATGACGGGCTTTGCCGCGCCAACCCGAGACGGGTTCTCCTGGAGTCTGGTGCGCCGTCCAGCCGGAATCTCCGGCGCCTCACACCGCAATTCACCATGAAACTCGCTCAAGAAATCCGCGCCGGCAACGTGATCATGCAGGGCAAGGACCCGATGGTCGTCCTGAAGACCGAATACAGCCGTGGTGGCCGTGGTGCTGCCACCGTGCGCATCAAGATGAAGAACCTGCTGAACGGCGCGGGTGCCGAGCTGGTCTTCAAGGCCGACGACAAGATGGAGCAGATCATCCTCGACAAGAAGGAGTGCACCTACACCTACTTCGCCGACCCGATGTATGTCTTCATGGACACCGAGTACAACCAGTACGAAGTCGAGTCCGAGAACATGGGTGACGCTCTGTCCTACCTCGAAGACAGCATGGCCGCGGAAGTGACCTTCTACGACGGCAAAGCCATCTCCATCGAACTGCCCACCAGCGTCGTGCGCGAGATCGAGACCGAGCCGGCCGCCAAGGGCGACACCTCGGGCAAGGTCATGAAGCCCGCCCGCCTGAAGGGCACCGGCTTCGAGATCTCCGTGCCGGCGTTCGTCGAGAACGGCGACAAGATCGAAATCGACACCCGCACCCACGAGTACCGCAAGCGCGTCTAAGCAGACGCCTCCGGCCTCCAGCAAAACGCCCGCATCAGCGGGCGTTTTTCTTTATTCGGCGTCGTCAGACAGATCGGGGACTTCCAGCTCGGCGTCGATCTCGCTGTCGAAATCGGCCGAAGCCTTGACCGGGATCCATGGGCGGTCCAGCGGGCGGTAGATGCGGCTCTGCAGGCGCGCCAGGCGGTCGGAACGCTCGATGGCGTTCATCACCTCGGCGGGGGAGATCAGCATCGCGAAGGGGTCAGCCAGATTCGGGGTGTTGGACAGCATGGTGGGCCTCGTGTTTGACGATGACTCCACTTTAGGCAGCCGCGCCTTGGCGCAACAGTCGGCCCAGCGCGCTAGCCGCTGTAAGACTTTTCCCTACACGGCCCCCGGGGCGAGAACTAATTGGCGCTCTTGGCAGGTTCTGCAGCTTTGGCCGCGCGCTGGCGTTCCTGAATGATCAGGCGCAGCTCCTTGGCCATCACATCGCGGCCGCCGCGCTGGGCGAAATCGGCCGCCGTCAGTTCCTGCTCGTTGGCCGCGCGCGGCTCGGCGCCGGCCTTGATGAGCAGAGGCACCAGATCGCTGTTGCCGTAGCGCGCCGCCATCATCAGCGGCGTCGTACCGTTCTCGGAGCGCGCATTGAGCTCGGCGCCGTGAGCAATGAGGAAGGCCGCCACGCCGTTGTCCGGCCCGCTGCAGGCGTAGTGCAGCGGCGTCCAGCCCTTGCGATTGACGGCGGCGCCACGCTTGACCAGGGCCTGCACGGCCGGCAGCGAGCCGCGGATGGCAGCCACCATCAACGGCGTCTCGCCCTGGGCATTGGCTTCGTCCACCTGCGTCTGCGGCGAAGCCAGCAGACTGTCCAGCGCGCGCAGCGACTCTTCACGCACGGCGATGAAGATGGCCTTGCGGCCGCGCGAGTCAGCCTGGTTGGCGTCCACGCCCTTGAGCAGCAGAGCCAGCACGGCGCGGCCGTCGTTCATTTCGGCGGCAATGGCGAGTTCGTCAGCGGGCGCGGCACGCAGGGCCGTCGTGGCCAGCAGCGCCAGCGCGGCGATCCATGCCTTCTTCATGCCGCTTCGGGCAGGCCGAACAGCCGCCGCGTATTTGCCGTCGTGCGGGCGGCCAGCTCCTCCACCGGCAGGCCCACCGCATCGGCCACCGCCTTGGCTACATGGGGCACATAGGCCGGCGAATTGGTCTTGCCGCGGAAGGGCACCGGCGCGAGATAAGGGCTGTCGGTTTCGATCAGCACGCGATCCAGCGGCAGCAGCCTCAGCAGGTCACGCAGGTCCTGGGCGTTCTTGAAGCTGACGATGCCCGAGAAGGAGATGTAGTAGCCGCGTTCGACGGCGGCCAGGGCAACTTCCGCCGTCTCGGTGAAGCAGTGGAAAACGCCGCCGGCCTGCTCACCGCCCTCTTCGTCCAGCACGCGCAGCGTGTCGGCCGCGCTGGAGCGAGTGTGGATGACCAGTGGCTTCGCCGCTGCCTTCGCGGCCCGGATGTGGGTGCGAAAGCGCTCGCGCTGCCACTCCATGTCGTCGATGCTGCGGCCGTTGAGGCGGTAGTAGTCCAGCCCGGTCTCGCCGATGGCGACGACACGCGGCAGCGCGGCCAGGCGCACCAGTTCCGCCACGTCGGGTTCGCGCATGTCCTCGGTGTCGGGGTGTACGCCCACGGTGGCCCACAGCTGGGCATGCTCAAGAGCCAGCGCATGCACGGCCTCGAACTCCTCCATCTGCGTGCAGATGCAGATGGCCTGCTCGACCTGCGCGGCCTGCATGTCGGCCAGGATGGCGGGAAGGTTCTGCTTCAGCTCCGGGAAGCTGAGATGGCAATGCGAGTCAACGAACATCGACGGGAACAGGAATCAAAGGGTCTGAGTCGGCTTGCTCGACGAGATCGCAGTGCCCAGGATTTCCTCGATCCTGACGCGGATCAACCGGGTCTTCTCGTCACCAGGGAAGCGCACGCCCACGCCCTGGGTGCGGCCACCCGACGCGTTGGCTGGCGTCAGCCAGGCCACCTTGCCGGCCACCGGATAGCGCTGGTTGTCCTCGGGCAGGGCCAGCAGCAGGTAGACGTCTTCGCCGAGCTTGTAGTCTCGCGTCGTCGGCACGAACAGGCCGCCTTCCGTGAAGGCCGGGATGTAGGCGGCGTAGAGCGCCGACTTCTCGCGGAAGACCAATTGGATGACGCTGGGCCGCGCGCCGGACGATGCGCCCTGACCGCTCACCGTGGGCAAGGGCAGGCTACCGCTCACCTTGCTGGGCTGGAATTGCGGAGACTTGGAGGAGGGGGCGTCGCTCATGAAGGGCGAGTGTAGTCAGCGCGCGGCGGCCGAGATGGCCGTCTGGGCTTGCGCCACCAAGGCCTCGATCCACAACCCGGCGTTCAGCGGATGGTCGGCGTGGCGGGCGGCGCGGCGCAGTTCGGCGTCCCAGCTCAGCAACGGTGCGGCGCGCTTGGGCGCAGGCAGGGCCGCCGGCGCGAAGAACTGGCCGCGCTGCCCGTGGCTGCGGCGCACCAGGTCGTGGCACAGGCGCTGCAGCGCATCGATGACGCGAGGTGGCGCCCAGTCCGACAAGGCCGCCACCTCGCCGCGGGCCACCCGCTTGGGCAGGGCCTGCCACGCCGCATCGGTCAAGCCGCCTTCGGACCAGGCCAGCGCCTGCTGCGGCCGGCCGCCTGTGGCATCCAGCAGCCCTTCGGCACCGTCGACACCCTTGGACACCAGCCAGGCCAGCGCGGCCGCGCGTTCGGGCAGCGGCAAGGGTACCGGCTGGCAGCGGCTGCGGATGGTGGGCAGCAGCGCGGCGCTGTCATGGCTGGCCAGCGCAAAGCGCAACAGGCCGGAGGGCTCCTCCAGCGTCTTCAACAACGCATTGGCCGCAATGCCGTTCAGCGCCTCGGCCGGGAAGATGACGACCACCTTGGCCTTGCCGCGCGCCGATGTCGCCTGGGCAAAGGCGAGCAGGTTGCGCACCGCTTCGACCTTGATTTCCTTGCTGGGTTTGGCCTTGCCGGCCTTGGGCGCGTCGGGTTCCTCGAAAGGCAGGCCGAGGGACTCGCGTGCAGCTGCGTCCAGGGCTTCCGGCATCAGGAGCTGGAAGTCCGGATGAGTGCCACTGGCAAACAACTTGCAGCTTGAGCAGTGGCCGCAGGCGGGTTGGGCTTGGCCGCGGTCTTCGCACAGCCAGCTCTGGGCCAGCTTGACGGCGAGTTCGAGCTGGCCGACGCCGGCCGGCCCTTGCACCAGCAGCGCATGCGAACGCGCCCGTGCCAGCGCATCGGCCAGCGGCGCCTGCAGCCAGGGGAGATCGGCGTTCAGCATGGGTAGCGTTCTGCAAGGACGGCCAGCACGTGGGCACCTACCTGCTCGACCGTGCCACTGGCGTCGACACGCACGATGCGCCCCGGCGCCTTGGCCGCACGCGCCGCATAGCCGGCCCGCACGCGCTCGAAGAACTCCAGGTCCTGCTGCTCGATGCGGTCGGCCTCACGGGCGCTGGCACGACGGGCGGCGGCCTGTTCGGCGGGCAGGTCGAACCACAGCGTCAATTCGGGCTCGGTGCCTTCCTGCACCCAATCGGCCAGCGGCTCCAGCACCGACAGCGGCAGGCCGCGGCCGCCGCCCTGGTAAGCAAAGCTGGCGTCGGTGAAGCGGTCGCAGAGCAGCGTCTTGCCGGCGGCCAGTGCCGGCTTGATGACGGCCTCGACATGGTCGCGCCGGCCGGCAAACATCAGCAGCAGCTCGGTCAGCGAGCCCATGGATTCCTTGAGCACGATGTCACGCAGCGTCTCGGCCAGTGGCGTGCCGCCAGGCTCACGGCTTAGCTGCACATCGGCGCCGCGCGCGCGGAACCAGTCGGCCACCGCCTGGATGTGGGTGGACTTGCCGGCACCGTCGATGCCTTCGAAAGAAATGAATCGACCGGTCACTTGCCGCCGCGTTGGTATTTGTTGACCGCGCGATTGTGCGCGGCGAGGTCATCGCTGAATTCGCTGCTGCCATCCCCCCGGGCAACGAAGTAGACCGCCTTGATGGCCGCCGGGTTCAGCGCCGCCTGCAGCGAGGCCGCGCCGGGCATGGCGATCGGCGTCGGCGGCAGGCCACCACGGGTGTAGCTGTTGTAGGGCGTGTCAGCCAGCAGGTCACGCTTGCGCAAGTTGCCGTCGAAGCTTTCGCCCAGGCCGTAGATGACGGTGGGGTCGGTCTGCAGGGGCATGCCCACGCGCAGCCGGTTCATGAAGACGGCGGCGACCTTGGAGCGGTCTGAAGACACGCCGGTTTCCTTTTCGACGACGGAGGCCAGGATCAGCGCCTCGTCGGCCGATTTCAGCGGCAGGTCGCGCGCCCGCTTGCTCCAGGCTGCCGCCAGCCGGCCCCGCATCGCCGCGTGGGCGCGCTTGAGCACCGTCAGGTCGCTGACACCGCGGCTGTACGCATAGGTGTCGGGGAAGAAGCGGCCCTCGGGCGCCACGCCGGGCTCACCCAGCGCCGTCATGATCTCGGCATCGCTCATCTGCGCCGTCTTGGGCTTGAGTGAAGGTGCGGCGGCGAGTGCTGCCCTCACCTGGCGCCAGTTCCAGCCTTCGATGAGGCGCAGTTGCTCCATGACCTGGTCGCCGCGCACCATCTTGTCGAGCAACTCGCGCGGCGTGATGCCGGCATGCACCTCATAGCTGCCGGCGCGGATCTGCTTGGCCTGGCCGGACCACTTGAACCATTGGTAGAGGAAGCGGGTATCGGTCTGCACGCCGGCAGCGACCCAGGCGCGGGCAACCTCCACCGGGTTGGTGCCGGGCTCGATGGACAGCTCCACCGAAGGCGCCGACAGCGCCAGCGGGCTGCGCAGCCACTGCCAGACGGCGCCTGCAGCCAGCACTGCGATCAACAACAAGACGAGCAGCGCTCGCAACAACCACTTCATGCCCTGTGAAAAGCCCGGTCAAAAGGGGGCCGATGATAATTCCCGTCATGTCCCAAGCCTCCCAACTCCGTCTCTCTGACTGGGGCGTGATCCGCGCCCAGGGCGCTGACGCCGCCAGCTTCCTGCACAGCCAGCTGACCCAGGACTTCGCCCTGCTCGACCGCGAGCACGCACGCCTGGCCGGCTTCTGCACGGCCAAGGGCCGGCTGCTGGCGACGATGGTGGGCTGGCGCGGCGGTGATGAAGAGATTCTGCTGGCCCTGCCGGCCGAGACGCTGGCCGCCACGCTGAAGCGGCTGTCCATGTTCGTCATGCGCGCCAAATGCAAGCTCAGCGACGCGAGCGCCGAGTTCGCGGTCTACGGATTGCTGGGCGAGCCGGCCGCCGAGGCCTGGACGCTGGCGAGCGATGGCGAAGCCGTACAGGTCGCCCTGCCTGGCACCGGTCGCGCGCTGCGCGTGCAGCCCGCCAACGCACCCGCACCGACCGGCGCAGCGATGACGGCCGACGACTGGGCCTGGGCCGAAGCCGAGGCCGGTGTGGCCTGGGTGCGTGGCGCCACCGTCGAGGCCTTTGTGCCGCAGATGATCAATTTCGAGGTGCTGGGCGGCGTGAATTTCAAGAAGGGCTGCTACCCCGGCCAGGAGATCGTCGCGCGCAGCCAGTACCGCGGCACGCTGAAGCGCCGGCTGCAGGTTTTCGAGACCGACGCCACCGCCACCGTGGGCCAGGAGATCTTCAACAGCGCTGATCCGGAACAACCCGCTGGCGTCGTTGCGGGCAGCGGGTCCAAGGGCGGCCGGACCGCCATTGCCGCCGAGATCAAGCTCGCGGCATTGGAAGGCGGCAGCCTGCACCTGGGCAGCGCTACCGGCGCCACGCTGCAGCCGCGTGCCCTGCCCTACGAGATCCCGCCCCAAGACTGACCGTGCAGCTCTACGTCTACTACCGCGTCGCCGCCGACAACGTCGAGGCAGCGCTCATCGCCTTCCGCAAGGCTCGCGTCGAAGCGCCCATCGAGCTGCTGCAACGCCCCGAGCCGGACGCCGATGGGCGGTGGACCTGGATGGAGATCTATCCGGAAGGCTGGACCCACCGCGAGCCGCAGGTGGCAGCGGCGATGGCCGAGTGGCTGGCCAGCGAACGCAAGGTTGAGCGCTTCGAGATGCTCGGTTAGAGGCCGCGCACCATCTCCACATGTCCGATCCCGGCCTCTTCGAAAGGCTGGCCCCGCCGCTGGAAGCCAGCGCGCAAATAGAAATTCTCGGCAGACAGCTGCGCATGCAGCAGCACCTCGCGGTAGCCCTGTTTTCTGGCCTCGGCCATCAACGCGTCGAGCACCTGGCGGCCGATCTGGGTGCCGCGCATGGCGCGCAGCACGGCCATGCGGCCGATCTTGGCCACGCCGGGCACATGCTCCAGCATGCGGCCGGTGGCCAGCGGAATGCCGAAGCGGTTGCGCGCCAGCGCATGCAGGCAGCTCGCGTCGGCGGCGTCCCATTCCATGTCGGCCGGGATGCCCTGCTCCTCGATGAAGACCTCGCGACGGATGGCGCCGGCGGCTTCGCCATGCTCGCTCCATGCGCCGACGCTGACGTCGACGACGCTCTGGCCGGCCTCGAAGCCATGGATGACGTCGCGCAGCGCCTCGGGCAGGCGCTGCGGCGTCTGCGCGACCGGGTCGGCGAAGACGTAGATCATGTCGGCCTGCACCAGCAACTGGTCGCCACGGAAGAAGGCGCCGTCGACCTTCATCGAGCTGTTGCCGAACTCGCGGCAGCGCACGCCGATGTCCAGGCGGTCGTCATAGCGGGCCGAGGCGAGGTAGTCCAGCGCCGCGCGGCGCACGAAGAGGTCGCCACCCAGCATCTTCATCGTGTCGGCATAGGGCAGCGCCAGGGCTCGCCAATAGCCGCTGATGGCCGTGTCCATATAGGTCAGGTAGTGGCCGTTGAAGACGATGCCCTGGGCGTCGATCTCGGCCCAGCGCACGCGCAGCGGTTCGAAGAAGCGGAAGTCCTGGCGTTTCATGGCTTGAGATGTTCCTTGATGGCCGCGGCGCAGAAGTCCAGCGCCGCGACGGCCTCGGGCAGGCTGCGGCCCATCTTGATGAAGTCGTGGGTCACGCCGCGTGCGAGTTCCAGCTGCACCGGCACGCCGGCCGCGCGCAGCACGTCGGCATAGGCCAGGCCTTCGTCCACCAGAGGGTCGGCCTCGGCCAGCAGCACGGCGGCGGGCGCGAGATCGGCATGGTCTTCGGCCTCCAGCGGTGCGAAGCGCCAGTCGCTGCGCTGGTCGGCGTCGATGTAGTGGCTGAAGAACCATTCGATGGTCGTCGCATCGAGCAGATAACCCTCGGCAAAACGGCGGTGCGAGTCATGGCTCAGCCGGGCCGCGGTACCGGGCGTGATCAGAAGCTGAAGCGCCAGCGGCAGGCCCTGCTCACGGGCGAAGAAGGCCGTGCTGGCCGCCAGCGTGCCGCCGGCGCTGTCGCCGCCGACGCCCAGGCGGCTGCCGTCCAGGCCCAGCGCCGACGCCTGCTCATGCAGCCAGGCCAGGGCGGCCCAGGCATCGTCGACAGCGGCCGGAAAACGGTGCTCGGGTGCGAGGCGGTAGTCCAGCGCCAGCACGGCTGCGCCACTGCGGTTGCTGAGCTGGCGGCACAGGCTGTCATGCGTCTCCAGGTCGCCGATCGTGAAGCCGCCGCCGTGCAGATACAGCAGCACGGGCAGCTTGTCGGCGCTGGGCGCGTACAGACGTGCCGGCCGGCCAGCCACCTCCAGATCTTCGACGCGGGCCAGGGCCGCACGCGGCAGGTCCAGGATCTCTGCGCCCATGCGGTAGGCCAAGCGGGCCTCACGCGGCGTCAGCGCGTGAAACGGCGGCCGCTTGGCGCGCTGGATGCGCGTCAGCAGTTCGGCCATACGTGGGGTCAGTGGCGTCGTCATCGGGCCCGCATTGTCGGCGGCACCCAGGGGTCGCGCAGCGGGGCTTGGAAGGCGTTCTCGCTCGTTGGCGCCACGCTGCCCGGCTGCTGCGGCGTACCGGCGCGATCCACCATCACGAAGGGCCGCGCCTGCAACGCTCGCCGTTCGGGTTCGAGGTCGGCGGCCGCACGCAGGGCCAGCGTGTTCGCGTAGAAGGCCTTGAGGTCGGCGAGCTGAGCGACCCGGGTCGCGTCGTCGAGATAGCTCATGTGGCCGCCGGCATAGTTGCGGACTTTCACGCGGCTGGCATCGACGCGCGCCAGGTCGGTCTCGGTCAGGTGAAAGGGCGTGGCCAGGTCGTGATAGCCGCTGACGGCGAGCACGCGCAGGCGGGCGTTCTGGGCCAGGGCCACCGAAAGGTCGGGCAAGGTGTCCGGCAAGGGCCGGCCGGCGTGGCTGAAGTTCCAGAAGTTGATGGCATTGCTCAGCACGACATAGGTGGAGCTGTTGCGGTAGCCGAGCTGGTCGCGCAGATGGGTGGCGATGCCCGTGGCGAAGCTGCTGCCGATCCAGGTGCTGGACACATCGCCCTCGGAAGCGAGCTGGCTGCCAATGGCCGCCTTCATGCGGCCGTCGTAGCGGCCGAGCTGCTGGCCGGAGATCAGCCAGATGCGGAAGTTGTCGGCCGACACGTTCAGGCTGGTCTGCCATTGCGCCGCGGGCAGACCGGTCAGGTCGGCCAGAGGCTGCCAGATCGACGGTGTCGGCGCATTGGCCAGCCAAGCCTGCAGCGCCGGCGCGTAAACCTGGTCGGCATAGACACGCGCTTGCGCCGCCCAGGTATTGAGATCGGCCGGCACCGGTTGGGTGAGGCGGTGGAAGGCGCCAACGGCGGCAAAGCTCGGCAGATAGCCGCCGCAGCCCTGCCCGTTCGTGATGCCGCAATTGCTGTTGTAGTCCATCGCCGGGGACTGCAGCACCAGCCCGTCAAGCATGACGCCGGCCTCCTGCAACTGGCGCGCAAGCACGGCCGTACGCGGGCCGCCGTAGCTTTCGCCGTAGAGGTATTTGGGCGAGGCGGCGCGGTTGTTGGCAGCCAGGTAGCGCTGGATGGCGTCGCGGAACAGCGCGGCGTCGGCGTCCACGCCCCAGAAGTTGCGGTTGGTGAAGGGCGCGATGGCCTGGGAATAGCCGCTGCCGACCGCGTTGATGAAGACGAGATCGGTCTGGCCCAGCAGATGCTCGGCGTTGTCGATCATCGGGAAAGGCCGCGCCGCCGTCGTGTCGGGTGCGTTGGCCACGAGGCGCTTGGGACCGAAGCTGCCCAGCTGCAGCCAGACCGAGGCCGAGCCCGGGCCGCCGTTGTAGAAGAAGGTGACGGGGCGGGTCGCCACATCGGCACCGGGCAGCGTGTAGGCGACGTAGAAGACCGAGGCTTCGGCGGCGCCAGTGGCGTCGCGCGCGATCAGGTGGCCGGCGGTGGCGGTGTAGCTCAGCGTCTGGCCGTTGGCCGTGAGCGTCTGGGTGCTGACCGCGGCGGCCTCGACGGCGCCCGACAGCGAAGCATCGGCCGCCGAGGAATAGACCGTCGTGTCGGTCAGCCCCGGCTGGTTGTCGACCGGCGGCGTCGGCGTTGGGGTCGAGCCCCCTCCTCCGCCCCCGCAGGCCGCGAGCAGGACCAGGAGCAGCAGGGGCAGTGAAGTCGCGCGCATGACGGCGAGTCTAGACACGCCGGACTAGGATGCGCAAAGACATTGCAGGGAGTGCGCCGTGGCCCAGATCCTCTACCTGACCCGCATCGAGCTCGAGTTCGGCGCCAGCCGCCTGCTGCCGGCCGAGTGCGAGCGCATCGGCATCCGCCGCCCGCTCGTCGTCACCGACGCTGGCGTGCGCGCAGCCGGCGTGCTGGACGAGGCGCTGGCGGCCTTCGACGCCAAGCCCCCCGTCTTCGACCGCACCCCCGCCAACCCGACCGAGGCGGCCGTGCGGCTGGCGGTACAGATGGCCCGGGAGTTCGATTGCGACGGCCTGATCGCCATCGGCGGCGGCTCCAGCATGGACTTGGCCAAGGGCGTGGCCATCGCCGCCACGCACGAGGGCCCGCTGACGCATTACGCGACCATCGAAGGCGGCGCCGGGCGCATCAGCCCCAAGGTGCTGCCGCTGATCGCCGTGCCGACGACGGCGGGCACTGGTAGCGAGGTGGCCCGCGGCGCCATCATCATCGTGGACGACGGCCGCAAGCTGGGCTTCCACAACTGGGAACTGCTGCCCAAGGCGGCCATCTGCGACCCGGCGCTGACGCTGAAGCTGCCGCCTGGCCTGACGGCCGCCACCGGCATGGACGCCATCGCCCATTGCATCGAGACCTTCCTCGCGCCGGCCTTCAACCCGCCGGCCGACGGCATCGCGCTGGAAGGCCTGCGCCGGGGCTGGCAATCCATTGAACGGGCCACGCGCGACGGCCAGGACCGGGACGCGCGCATGGACATGATGTGCGCCAGCGTGCATGGTGCGATGGCTTTCCAGAAGGGCCTGGGCGCCGTGCACTCGCTGAGCCATGCGCTCGGTGGCCTGAACCCGCGCCTGCACCACGGCACGCTGAACGCGGTCTTCCTGCCAGCCATGATCCGCTTCAATGCCGAGGCCGACAGCGTGCGGCGCGAGCGGCGCATCGAACGGCTGGCGCAGGCCATGGGGCTGGCCGGCAGCGACGCCGATGCGGTGGCCGGCGCGATCAGCGCATTGAATGCCCGCCTGGGCTTGCCCAGCGGGCTGGCGGCCATGGAGGTCGGCCCCGAGCTGGACGACCGCATCATCGAACGCGCCCTGGTCGATCACTGCCACAAGACCAACCCGCGCATTGCGAGCGCCGAGGAATACCGGGCGCTGCTGGCAGCATCGCGTTGATCATCGTTTTCATCGCGACAGCGTGACCGAAGTCCCAGTTTGCGGTCGACACGGCTTGTAACGCCGCACTAGCATGCTTCGTTGCCCGCGCGCAGGCGCGGCGTCGAGACGAAAAGACAGGAGACATCATGAACAAGCTATCCATCGGCAAGCGCCTGGCCGCCGGCTTCGCCCTGGTGCTGGCATTGGCCGCCTGCGTGATTGCGCTGGCGTCCTGGCGGCTGGCCTCGACGGCCGCGGCGACGCGTCAGATGATGGACGAGCCGCTGACCAAGGAGAGGCTGATTGCGGACTGGAACCGCAACATCAACTCGGGCGTACGCCGCACCATGGCCATCGCCAAGAGCTCCGACGCTTCGCTGGTCGAGCTGTTCAAGGAGGATCAGGCGCAGTCCACCAAGTCGTCCAGCGAGATGCAGGACAAGCTGAAAGCGCTGATCCGCTCGCCCGAGGAGCAGACGCTGTTCGATGAAGTCGGCAAGGCACGCAAGATCTACATCGACTCGCGCGACACGATCGTCAAGCTCAAGAAGGACGGCCAGGCCGAGGCGGCCGACAAGCTGCTGACCGATGTCTTCGTGCCCGGCTCCAAGGTGTATCTGGCCAAGATGCAGGACTTCCTGGACTACCAGCGCAAGGCCATCGACCAGACCGCGGCCGGCATCGACGCCGCCAACAGCAACGGCCGCCTGCTGCTGCTGGGTTTCGGCCTCGCCATGCTGGGCCTGGGCGTGGCCGCGGCCTGGACCATCACGCGCAGCATCACGCTGCCGCTGGCGGCAGCCAACGAATTGGCCGAGCGCGTGGCGGACGGCAACCTGATGCGCTCGGGCGCGGGGCAGATTGCGCGCTCCGACGAAATCGGCAAGCTGCAGACGACGCTGCGCCGCATGCGCGAAACGCTGGCGCAGACGATTGGCAGCATCCGCGATTCGGCCGAATCCATTGGCACTGCGTCGGCCGAGATCGCCAGTGGCAACCAGGACCTGAGCGCTCGCACCGAAAAGGCGGCCTCCAGCCTGGAGCAGACGGCCAGTGCGATGGAGGAGCTGACCGGCACGGTGCAGCAGTCGGCGGCGTCAGCCGGCCAGGCGAACACGCTGGCGGTCTCGGCCGCCAACGTGGCTCAGCGGGGCGGCGAGGTGGTCGGCCAGGTCGTGCACACCATGGACGAGATCAATGCCAGCTCGCGCAAGATCGCCGACATCATCAGCGTCATTGATGGCATCGCCTTCCAGACCAACATCCTGGCGCTGAATGCCGCCGTCGAGGCGGCGCGAGCCGGTGAACAGGGGCGCGGCTTTGCGGTTGTCGCCAGCGAAGTGCGCTCGCTGGCCGGCCGCTCGGCGGATGCGGCCAAGGAGATCAAGAGCCTGATCGGCAGCAGTGTCGAGCGCGTGGAAGCGGGCTCGCGGCTGGTGGCCGAGGCGGGCAAGACGATGGGCGAACTCGTTGGCGCCGTGCAACGCGTCAAGGACATCATGGGCGAGATCACGACCGCCACGGCCGAGCAGTCCGACGGCATCGCCCAGGTCAATATCGCGATCGCCCAGCTCGACCAGGTCACGCAGCAGAACGCCGCCCTGGTGGAGGAGTCGACCGCCGCGGCCGAGAGCCTGCGCGAACAGGCGACGACGCTGAACGGCGCGGTCGGGACCTTCCAGGTCGCGCGGCGCTAACTGCCCCCGCCGCCTCCGCAGCCCGAGCCGCCGCAGCTGCTGCCGCCACCGCCGTCACAGCTGGCTCCACCGCCATCGCTGCTGCCACAGTCGCTGCTGCCGCCATCGCTGAAGCTGTAGCCCCAGTTGAAGCCGCCATCGCCGCTACCGCTGTCATCACGGCGGCGCTGCATCGCCTGGGCCTCTGCGGCACTGAGCAGCCCCAGGCCCGCCAACCCGGCAGCACCGAGAGCGGCATGGGTCGTCGAGCTGCCGCTGAGCTGACCAAAGCCATCGATCTGGCGATGCACCAGCACACCGCGCTCATGACCATAGGCCCAGCCGGTGGGCAGGCGCATCAGGCCGTCGAGCGCGAACAGGAAGGGCAGCCGCTGCGCGATCAGGCTGCGCCCTTCGCTGCGACAGGCGCCGGCCCAGGTGCGGGCCAGGCATTCATCCAGGGGCGCGCCCAGCGCCTCGGCTTCGCGGTGTTCGACGAACTGGCCGAAGTAGCGTTGCTGCCAGGCAGCCAGCCCGCCAGCATCCGTTTGCAGCCAGACATGCCACACCGAATCCGCCGCCTTGCTGGGCAAGGCACACGGGCCCTGAGCCTGCTGCAGCCGGCAGGCCTCGAAGAACTGGGCCAGGCCTGTGGAGCAGCGCAACCAGGCCGCGTCATCGACGGCAAGGCCGGGAAAGTCATCGGGGGCTTGCCGCATCCAGGCCTCGCGAACCGCGGGCTGGATCTGCTCGGCGGCCAGCGTGGCCGGCGGGCACTGGCGGCGCAGCGCCTGCTGGAAACGGGTCTCGCGTCGCTGGCCGACCCAGGCGCTCAGGCGATTTGCGAGGCTGAACTTTGTTGTCGTTGTGTTGTTCATGGCCACGAGTGTTTGACATGAATATGACACGACCGTGACGACCGGGCAAACACTCACAACGCCATAAAAAAGGCCCGCCGAAGCGGGCCACAAAAGTCAGGAGTTGAAGCCGACTGATTTAACCGTGCTTGGCATCGAAGAACTGCTCGTCCTCCGTCGAGCCCTTCAGGGCGGCCGTCGAGGCGTTGGCCTCGATGGTCGTCGTGACGGCGTCGAAGTAGCCGGTGCCGACTTCGCGCTGGTGCTTGACAGCGGTGAAGCCCTTCTCGGCGGCGGCGAATTCCTTCTCCTGCAGTTCGACGAAGGCGCTCATCTGGTGGCGGGCGTAGCCATGGGCCAGCTCGAACATCGAGTAGTTCAGGCTGTGGAAGCCGGCCAGCGTGATGAACTGGAACTTGTAGCCCAGGGCACCCAGTTCGCGCTGGAACTTGGCGATGGTCGCGTCGTCCAGGTTCTTCTTCCAGTTGAAGCTCGGCGAGCAGTTGTAGGCCAGCAGCTTGCCGGGGAACTTGGCATGGATGGCGTCGGCGAAGGCCTTGGCGAAGGCCAGGTCGGGCTTGCCGGTCTCGCACCAGATCAGGTCGGCATAGGGCGCGTACGCCAGGCCGCGGCTGATGGCCTGGTCCAGGCCGTTGCGGGTACGGTAGAAACCTTCGACGGTGCGCTCGCCGGTGCAGAACGGCTTGTCGTTGTCGTCGATGTCGGCGGTGACGAGGTCGCCGGCTTCGGCGTCGGTACGGGCGACCAGCAGCGTGGGCGTGCCCATGACGTCGGCAGCCAGGCGGGCGGCGACGAGCTTGGCCACGGCCTCACGGGTGGGCACGAGCACCTTGCCGCCCATGTGGCCGCACTTCTTGGCGCTGGCAAGCTGGTCTTCGAAGTGCACGCCCGCGGCACCGGCCTCGATCATGGCCTTCATCAGCTCGAAGGCGTTCAGCACGCCGCCAAAGCCCGCTTCGGCGTCGGCCACGATGGGGGCGAAGAAGTCGATGTCGTCCTTGCCTTCGCTCCACTGGATCTGGTCGGCGCGCTGGAAGGTGGCGTTGATCTTCTTGACGACCTTGGGCACCGAGTCCACCGAGTACAGCGACTGGTCGGGGTACATCTCGCCATTGCTGTTGGCGTCACCGGCGACCTGCCAGCCGGACAGGTAGATGGCCTTCAGGCCGGCCTTGACCTGCTGCATGGCCTGGTTGCCGGTCAGGGCGCCCAGGGCATTGACGAAAGGCTCGGTGTTCACCAGGCCCCAGAGCTTCTCGGCACCGCGCTTGGCCAGCGTGTGTTCGATCTCGATGGAGCCGCGCAGGCGCACGACGTCGGCGGCGCTGTAGCCGCGGGTGATGCCCTTCCAACGGGGGTTCTCGGCCCAGTCTTTTTCCAGGGCGGCGATCTGTTGGTCACGGGTGAGGCGGGTCATGAAAAGCTCCTTGCTGAACATCGAAAACCGATGGTGCAAGACTAGGCCTTGGACCTGGCCTTGTGAAGCCGCTAGTCTTATATAAGACGAAAAACTTTGTCATTTAAAAACAATGGCTTATGTTTTATTTTTCAAATCAAGAAATGCCATTCACCATAATGAGAAATATTGCGGCAGCGCACCATGGTTGCTTTTCACGATTTGAAAAGTGACTTTCGAATCGTGAGAACGCACCGCTTCACAATGCGTCCAACCATGACCCACTCAGGCTGCGTGCCATGACCCTTCTCGTGACCCCTCGGCTGCGCCTTGAGCCGCTGAACGACAGCCATTTCGAGGCCCTGTACCGCCTGAACAGCGACCCCGTCGTCATGCGCTACATCACCGGCCGGCCTGACACGCCGGAAGACACGCAGTCCATGATCGACCGCGTGAAGGCCCGCTGGGCCGAGTTCGGCTATTCCTGGTGGGGTTTCATCCGCCAGGACAACGGCGACCTGATCGGCACCGGCTGCATCCAGCACTTGAACCGCGACCCGGCGGGGCCGCTGGAGACCGGCTGGCGGCTGCGCCAGGATGCCTGGGGCGTGGGCTATGCCAGCGAAGCAGCCCGCCACATGGTCGGCTGGGCGTTCAAGACGCTCAAGCCGGAGTTGATCTGCGCCGTCTGCCAGCCCGAGAACACGCCCTCCTCCACCGTCATGGAGCGCCTGGGCATGACCTTCACCGGCAACGGCCGCTGGTATGACATGGATTGCAGGCGCTACGACATCACCGCGGCGCAATGGGCGGCCAGCCCAGCTAAAACACGCTACGACGCTGAGGCATAGTTCGGTTTCTCGCAATCACTCTGCACGGAGGACCTATGGCCAACACCGAACAACGCGGCAACAAGATGACGAAGAAACCCAAGAAGGACACGGGCCCCGGCAAGGCGGCGGGCTCGGATCGCCCGGTGCCACCGATGACGGCCGTGCTGCCCAAGGGCAAGGAAGCCAAGCTCAAGAACAAGTAAGGCCGGCCGCTGGCCGACCAAGGACTACAAACCGCCGACGAAGTAGCGCTTCAGGCCGGCCAGCACCATCTCGACCGCGATCGCGGTCAGCACCAGGCCCATCAGCTTCTCGATGGCCGAGACCACCGAGTCGCCGAGCAGCTTGCGGATGCGGTCCGCCAGCACGAGCACCAGGCCTGAGACCAGCAGGGCCGCGCTGAGCGCACCAATCCACTCGTAAATGCGGTCAGGCTGGCGGGAAGCCAGCAGCAAGACCGTGGCCATGGCCGATGGCCCAGCCAGCAGCGGCACGGCCAGCGGAAAGATCAGCGGCTCCTTGCCGGGCTCCAGGCCATAGGCCGATTCGCCCGAGCTGCCGAAGATCATGCGGATGGCGATGATCACCAGAATCACGCCGCCAGCCACCTCGAGCGAGCGCTCCGACAGGTGCATCACGCGCAGGAAGCCCTCGCCCAGGAACATGAAGGCAAACAGCACGCAGAAGGCGATGCCCACCTCGCGCAACGCCACCCGCGTGCGGCGCTCCTTGGGCACCGCACGCATGATGGGAATGAACACGGGCAGGCTGCCGAGCGGGTCGAGCACCAGCAGCAGCAGGATCAGGGCGGAGAGGAAGCTGTGGTCCATCCGCCCGGATTGTCAGCGAGCGACTCAGAAGCGGTAGTAGGCCCGCGCGTAGTAGGACGCGCCATTCAGGCCGAACTGCACGCTGTCGTAGTAGAAGCCGTTGTCGGTCTCGAACGGGTCCTGGCGCGACGGCTTCACGTTGAAGACGTTGTTGCCACCGATGCTGAGCTTCAGCGCCGGCGTGGCCTGCCAGGTGGCGCCCAGGTCCATCGAGGTCTTGGGCTTGTAGTTCAGCGTCATGCCTTCGGTGAAAGCGCCCTGCGTCTGCTTGCCGAAGTGGATGATCTTGGCCTCACCCGTCCAGGCGCCCTGGGCGTACTCGAAGCCCAGCGTGCCCTTGGCCCGCGGGCCGGCCTCCTCGATGAAGAGGCGCTCGCGCGTCGACAGCAGCACATCCTCGTACCCCTTCAGCGCTGCCGGCGCGTGGATGGCCGTCACCGTCGTGCGGCTGATGTTCAGCGCCAGGAAAGTGCTGAGTTGACCCGCGCCCAGCTTCATGCGGTTGGACGCCGTCAGGTCCAGGCCGCGGGTGCGCGTGTTGATGGAGTTGACGAAGAAGGCCGTCTGCTCGACACCCTGGCTGTTCAACAGCGGTGCCAGCGGCGGGTAGTTGCTGGCCGTGAAGCGGCCGGACAGCACGATGCGGTCTCGGATGTTGATCTGGTAGAGGTCTACAGTGAGCGCGGTGTCGGCGCTCGGCTTGACGGTGAGACCGAGCGTGAAGTTCTTGGACTTCTCCTGCTTCAGCGGTGGCACACCCGCGGCCAGCGGGATGGCGCTGCCGTTCGGAGCCAGCTTCACCTGCACGGGCTCGCCGCTGATGAAGTCGGTGAAGGTAGACGAGAAGTAGAGCTGCTGCAGACTGGGGGCGCGGAAGCCCGTGCTGGCCGCGCCGCGCAGCAGCACTTCCTTGCCGAGCTTGTAGCTGGCCGCCAGCTTGGCGGTGGTCTCGGAGCCGAAGTCGCTGTAGTGCTCGGCACGGATGGCTGCGTCCACTGTCAGGCTGGGCGTGAAGCTGGCTTCCCAATCGGCATACAGCGCCTGGCTGTTGCGGCTGCGGTTGGTCATGTCGACCGGCTGAAAGCCCGGGAAGCCCTGGCTGCCGGCGATGCCGCCGAAGTTCAGGCCGTCGGCGTCCTGGTACGAGCCCAGTTCGCCAGCGACGATGTCGTACTTCTCTTTGCGGTACTCGGCGCCGAAGGCGATGTTGCTGCCCCCGAGCAGGTCTGGGAAGAAGCGGCTGACATCGAAGTTGGTCGTCGCCTGGCTGAAGCCGAAGCCGCCGGCGTCGAAGCTGGACGGGCTGATGCCCTTGCCGCCAGCCAGCAGATCCTTGTTGGCGATGGACGCGTTCAGCGTGTTGCTGATGTTGTAGCGCATCTTGTTGGAGCCATAGGTCTGCGACAGGTCGGTGTCCCAGCCGACAAAGGCCGACTTCCAGCCGACGCTGACATACCGGTCCTCGATCTTGCCGTTGATGAAGGGCACGAAGCCGTCAGGGTACATCGCGGCGGAGTTGCGCGACGGCACGTCGCTGGAGCCGACGCCGCCACGCGCCCAGGCGCCGGACGACGCATCGCGGTTCTGCGCACCGGCGGTGACGTAGAGCTTGTTCTCGGCCGCCAGCGGGAACTCGCCGTTCAGATAGACCGTCTTGTTCGTGACCGCGGTGTCGCCAATGGTGCGGGGGCCGACGTTCTCGTCGTTGGGGTCGTTGCGGTTGGAACGGCCACGGTCCTGCCATTCGCCGGTGATGCCCAGCGAGCCGTCGCCGAGCTTGATGCCGCAATAGGCAGAGGCGAGGTAGTTCTTGCCGTCGCCCGCCGAGTACTGGCCATAGCCCGCCACGGCCTCGCAGCCGGCCTTCTTCCTCAGCTGGATGTTGACGACGCCGGCAATGGCGTCAGAGCCGTACTGGGCCGCCGCGCCGTCACGCAGCACCTGCACGTTGTCGATGGCCAGCAGCGGCAAGGCATTCATGTCCGTGCCCGTCGCGCCGCGGTTGCGCGCGCCGAACAAGTTGACCAGCGCCACGGTGTGGCGGCGTTTGCCGTTGACGAGCACCAGGGTCTGGTCCGAGCCCAGGCCACGCAGCGCAGCGGAGTCGATCAGGTCGGCACCGTCAGCGCCGGTCTGGCGCGTCGAGTTGAAGGACGGCGACAGGTATTGCAGCGTCTGCGCCAGATCGAATTGACCCCCGCCCTCGGTGATCTTGCTCATCGAATAGATGTCGACAGGCACCAGCGTGTCGGTGCTGGACGCGGCGGGCAGGCTCTTGCGGGAGCCGATGACTGTCACGCGCTCGAGGTTGCTGGCTTCCTGGGCCAGGGCTGAGGCGGTGGCAAAGAGGGTGATGGCGGCAAGCGCGGTTGGCAGCAGGCGGGTGGCGTGCATGGGGACTCCGTGATCGATTTGTGATGGCGGCGGAGTTTGCCCCTCGTAACAGGCCCGTGAAGGTGGGTGTTGTGGCCCGCCGACAGGTTTGAAACCAACGAAACGAACGAAGCTTCGGTGCAACCCGAGGGCGGGAAAACGAGAGGCCGCCGCGCTCAGCCCCGAGGATGGTGCTCGGCGTGCAAGGCTTTGAGGCGCTCCCGCGCCACATGGGTGTAGATCTGCGTCGTCGACAGATCGGCATGCCCCAGAAGCAGCTGCACGGCACGCAGATCCGCACCATGATTGAGCAGATGCGTGGCAAAGGCGTGGCGCAGCGTGTGCGGCGACAGCGGCACGGTGATGCCGGCCGCCAGCGCGTGTCGCTTGATCAGGGTCCAGAACATCTGCCGCGTCATGCCGGCGCCGCGGGCGGTCACGAAGAGGTCGTCGCTGCTCTGGCCGGCCAGGATCTCGGCGCGGGCCTCGCGCAGATAGCGCGTCATCCAGTCCCTTGCGTGCTCGCCAAAGGGCACGAGGCGGGCCTTGCTGCCCTTGCCCGTGACGTGCAGCACCGCATCCTTGAAGGCGACATGCGCGCTCTTGAGCGTGACGAGTTCGCTCACGCGCAGGCCGCTGGCATACATCAGCTCCAGCATCGCGCGGTCACGCAGGCCCAGCGGCGTGTCGACGTCCGGCGCATCCAGCAGCGCGCTGACCTGGGCCTCGCTGAGCAGCTTGGGCACGCGCAGCGGCTGCTTGGCCGTCGTCAGCTTGAGCGTTGGGTCGGCCTGGACGCGGCCCTCGCGCAGCGCCCAGCGGAAATAGCGCTTGAAGACCGACAGCCGCCGGTTCGCGCTGGTGGCTTTGCCGGCCGGCTTGGCGGCCGCGTACTCGAACAGCTTCAGCTCGGTGCAGGCATCCAGCGAGGCGGGCGCCAGCCAGGCCGCCAGCGCGGACAGGTCGCGCCGGTAGGCCGCCTGCGTGTTGGCGCTCAGGCCGTCTTCCAGCCAGAGCGCCTCGATGAAGTTCTCAATGCCAGGGTCAGCGGCCACGGCGCATCTGGCATTCGGGCCGAGCGCCGGGCTGCCCTGGGCCAGAGGCCCAGGGCCTGTCGTAGGCACAAGCAGTCCGCAGGGACTGCTTGAGTCCGACTCCAGTTCGCCAAGCCGGCCCGCGTTGGCGATGTGCTTGCGGTTCGAAGCCGCAAGCATCGCCGTCCCCTCGGGGGACCGACCAGACTCGCTCGCGTGCAGCGATGCGAGGATGGGCGAGGGGCTTCAAGTCAATCAAGCTTGAGCTTCTGTGCCGCCACGACCTTCTTGTAGACCTCGAACTCCGCCGCAATCTGCGCCGCGAACTGCTCGGGCGTGTTGGCCACGATCAGCGAGCCGGTGTCCTCGATGCGCTTCTTGACGTCGGGGATCTCGAGCGCCTTCTTGACCCCGTCGTGCACCTTGTCGACGATGTCGCGCGGCAGGCCCTTGGGGCCGTGGATGCCGTAATAGGCCAGGCGGTTGACGGCCTCCAGGCCGACTTCCTTGAAGGTCGGCACATTCGGCAGCGCCGCCAGGCGCTGCGGTGCGGCGACGACGATGGGAATGAGGCGGCCGTCCTTGATGAAGGGTAAGGCCGACGGCAGGTTGTCGAAGATCATCGGCACCTGGCCGGCCACCGTGTCGTTCAACGCCGGGCCGGCGCCGCGGTAGGGGATGTGCAGCACGAAGACGCCGGCCAGCGTCTTGTAGAGCTCCATCTGCAGGTGGCCGATGCCGCCGGTGCCGGAGGTCGCGTAGCTGTGCTTGGCCGGGTTCTTCTTGAGTTCGGCAACGAAGCTCTTGTAGTCGCGCGCCGGGAAGCTGGGGTGCACGGCAATGACGTTGGGCGTCGCCGCGACGTTGATGATGGGCGTGAAGTCGGTCAGCGGGTTGTAGGCGATCTTGGGATTGATCGCCGGGTTGGCCGCCGTCGTCGACACCGTGGCCATGCCCAGTGTGTAGCCGTCGGGCGCGGAGCGCACGATCTCCATCGCTCCGACCGTGCCGCCGCCGCCGGCCTTGTTGTCGACCACCATGGTCTGGCCCAGGATGCTGGACATGCGCTCAGCGACGATGCGGGCAATGATGTCCGTCGTGCCGCCTGGTGCGAACGGCACGATCAGGCGGATGGGTTTGGCGGGGTAGCCCTGCGCCCAGGCCAGATGCCCGAAGGGGCCGAGGCTGGCGAGTGCGGCGGCTTGGAGGACGGAACGGCGTTGCATGAAGTCGGTCTCCTTGGTTTGATGGGGCGATGCTAGTTCAGGACGGCTGACCCAGCAGGCCGGCACGCAACCGGGCATCGCTGTTGCTGTCGCCAAGGAAGACCTTCAGGAAGGCCGTGTAGAAGTCCTGGCCCTCGATGGGCTTGCCCCAGACCTTGCCATTGACCGACAGGACGGTGCCACCCTGGGTGGGCAGATAGTCGATGTGCAACAGGTCGCCCTTCTTCACGCGGCCTACGTCGGCGATGGCCGTGTTGAACTGCTTCAGGCGCTCGGCCACCGCCGCCTTCTCGGCCTCGGTGGAGTTGCGATTCACCCCCTTGCCGATGGCCTTGACGAATTCCTGCGTCGACACGTCCTTCACGAGCGGAATGACGATGCGCATCTCCAGCCGCTTGGGGCCGGCCTCGGCGTAGATGGCGTCGGGCGCCGCCGCCTTTTGTGGCAGGTAAAGGGCCGCGAGATAGAGCGGGTAGATGGCCACCTGGCGCTTGCCGGTACCGTTCAACACCAGGGTGCTGCCGCCGAGCTGCAGCGTGTCGGGAAAGTCCTGGTTTTCATAGCGGACAGCGCGGGCGGGCATGGATGCGGCTGCGGCCAGGGCGAGAACGGCCGCACGGCGGCGGATGGACAAAGTCATTCACGGGCTCCAACGGTCAGCGGGCCGGACGATAACGCGGCAGGCGACGCCGGCGCGGACAAGGCCCAGGCGATGTGCTCGGTCACCACTTCGTCGGCGCCGTGCCCTGCTTGCTGCAACGCGGCGCGCAGAGTCGAGTCGTCGCGGACCCGCAAGGCGTTGCCCGCCGCCACCGCCAGATTGCGCCGCCAGCGGGCGAAACCGATGCGGCGGATGGCCGAGCCTTCCGTGCGGCGCAGGAATTCGCTTTCGCCCCATCCAAGCAGCGTGGCAATTGGCTCGCCCGCCATGCCTGGGCGCACGTCGAAGTCGGCCAGCACGGCGGGCTGCGCGAACTTGTTCCACGGGCAGGCCAGTTGGCAGTCATCGCAGCCATAGACGCGATTGCCCAGCAAAGGTCGCAGCTCGACGGGTATCGGCCCATCGTGTTCGATGGTCAGGTAAGAGATGCAACGCCGGGCGTCGATGCGGTAGGGCGCGGTGATCGCGGCAGTCGGGCAGACATCGATGCAGGCGCGGCATTCGCCGCAATGCGCGCTGACGGCTTCGGTCAACGGCAGGGCCAGATCGATGAAGAGCTCGCCCAGAAAGAACATCGAGCCGGCCTCGCGGTGCAGCGTCAAGGTGTGCTTGCCACGCCAGCCCAGGCCCGAGCGCGCGGCCAGTTCGACCTCCAGCACCGGCGCCGAGTCGGTGAAGACGCGATAGCCCAGCGGGCCGACTTCGGCCTCCAGCTTCTCGGCGAGCTTCTGCAGCCGCTGGCGCAGCACCTTGTGATAGTCCCGGCCGCGGGCATAGATCGAGATCTGCGCTTGCTCCGGCTGGGCCAAGCCAGCCCATTCGACGGCCTGCCAGCCCGGCTCGGTGGCCTGGGGCAGATAGTCCATGCGCGCCGTGATGACGCGCAGCGTGCCCGGCACCAGCTCGGCCGGGCGCGCACGCTTCATGCCGTGGCTGGCCATGTAGTGCATGCGGCCATGGTGGCCGGCGTCCAGCCAGGCCTGCAGGCCCGGCTCGGCGCTGCTGAGGTCCACGTCGGCCACGGCGATCTGTGAGAATCCCAGCTCATGCGCCCAGCCGCGCAAACGGATCAACAGCGCGGCGGCATCGACAGTGGACGGGACTTCTTGCATTTGGCACCGATTTTAGAAACCGATCTGCTGTGGCCCGACGAGGCCGCGGCCCAGGCCACCGCCGGACGCCTCGCGGCGGTACTGCTGCCCTCCCCCAACGCGCTGATCGAGCTGCACGGCTCGCTCGGCGCCGGCAAGACGACCTTCGTGCGCCTGCTGCTGCGCGCGCTGGGCGTGCAAGGCCGCATCAAGAGCCCCAGCTATGCCGTCATGGAGAGCTATGAGCTGCCTGAATCCGCGGGAGGCAACACTGCCAGCCACTTCGACTTCTACCGCTTCGGCGACCCGCGCGAGTGGGAAGACGCTGGCTTTCGCGACGTCTTCGCTGCACCCGGCCTCAAGCTCTGCGAATGGCCCGAGAAAGCGGCCGGCCAGCTGCCGCCGGCTGATCTGCAGCTCTTCATCGAGCTGATGCCCGACGACAGTCGAAGCGTGCACGCGGTTGGCGACGCGCGCCTCGTGGGAGCCCTGGCATGAAGCGCCGCGAAACCTTGGGGCTGCTCGCTTTGCTGCTGAAGGCGCCCGACACGCTGGCCGCGACTAGCCAGGCCAGCATCGTCGCCGTGCGCGTCTGGCCGGCACAGGAATACACCCGCGTCACCATCGAGTCCGACCAGCCGCTGGCGGTCAAGCATTTCCTGGTCGACTCGCCGCACCGCCTCGTCATCGACATCGACGGCCTGGAGCTGAGCCCGGGGCTGCGCGAGCTGATCGGCAAGGTCAAGGCCGACGACCCCTACATCACCGGCGTGCGCGTCGGCCAGAACACGCCCACCGTCGTGCGCATCGTGCTGGACCTGCGCCAGCCCGCGGCACCACAGATCTTCACGCTGGCGCCGGTGGCCGCCTACAAGAACCGTCTCGTCTTCGACCTCCACCCCAAGTTCGAGGCCGACCCGCTGCTGGCCTTGGCGCAGGAGCGCGACAAGAAGCCGTCTGCCGCTGCGACGCCTTCCCCGACCCAGCGCGCCGAGGCTGCGGCCAGCGCCGTCAACGACGCCCTCGGTGACCTCATCCAGAAGATCGAGCGTCCGCCAGCGCCGGCAGCCTCGGCACCCCTGACGCCGCCCGCGCAAGCCGCGTCCAAACCCGCACCAGTGCCCGCCCCTGCCGTCGAGCCCAAGATCGACCGCCTCATCATCATTGCGCTGGACCCCGGCCACGGCGGCGAAGACCCCGGCGCCGTCGGCCCCTCAGGCCTGCGTGAGAAGGATGTCGTCCTGGCGGTCGGCCTCAAGCTGCGCAAGCGGCTCCAGACCAATCCGAACATCCGCGTGCTGATGACACGCGACGCCGACTTCTTTGTGCCGCTGCAGGACCGCGTGCACAAGGCGCGCCGCGTGCAGGCCGACCTGTTCGTGTCCATCCATGCCGACGCCTTCTTGACGCCGCAGGCGCGCGGTGCCTCGGTGTTCGTGCTCAGCGACGGTGCCGCGACGAGTGCCGCCGCACGCTGGATGGCCAACCGCGAGAACGCGGCCGACATGGTCGGCGGCGTCAACGTCGGCGCCGCCACCAAGGACGCCAACGTGTTGCGCGCCCTGCTCGACATGAGCACCACGGCGCAGATCAAGGACAGCCTCAAGCTCGGCGGCGAGGTGCTGGGCCAGATCGGCAAGATCGGCAAGCTGCACAAGGCCAAGGTCGAGCAGGCGGGTTTTGCGGTGCTGAAGGCGCCGGACATCCCCAGCATCCTGGTGGAGACGGCCTTCATCTCCAACCCTGAGGAAGAGAAGAAGCTGCGCGATCCGGACTATCAGGACGAACTGGTGGACGCGTTGGCCTCGGGCATCGCGAGGTACTTTGCGAAGAATCCGCCGATGGCGAGGAAGCGGAGCACGACGTTGTAGGGTGGGTTGCTTTTTCGCAGAGCGGTTTTGTTCGCTGCATTGCCGGGAGTCCGTCCCGGCGGCCGGGGCGGACTCCCGGCGCGATGTACACAAGCCGAAAGGACAGAGGCAAAAGCAACCAAACCCATTCAGCAGCACTTCCCAACCCGCGCCGAATACCTCGCCGCCTGCCTCTCCCTGAAGAACTCCTCATAGCTCATCGCAGCCCGATCCGGATGCGTGGCCTGGTGGTGGGCGAGATAGCTGCCGTAGTCCGGCACGCCCACCATCAGGCGCAGGCTCTGCGTCAGATACCGGCCCGCCTGGGCCAGTTCACGAAGCTCAAGCACGTTGCCCCGCCGGCAGCAGCACGAAGGCCGTCTCCTGCGCTGTCGCCCGACCACTGCGGCGCGCAGCCAGCACGGCCTTGACGCTGTAGATCAGCACGCTGATGACGACGCCCATGAACAGCGCACACAGCGCCGCATCCAGACGATCGTTGAACACCACCCGCGACATCGCGTCCAGCGTCTTGGCCGGCGCCAGCACCTTGCCTTCGGCGATCGCCGCGGCGTATTTGTCGGCATGGGCCAGGAAACCGAGCTTGGGGTCGGCCGCGAAGATCTTCAGCCAGCCGGCCGTCATCGTGCACACCAGCAGCCAGGCCGCCGGCACGGCCGTGACCCAGGCGTAGCGGTCCTTCTTCATCTTGAAGATGACGACCGTGCCCAGCAGCAGCGCGACGGCAGCCAGCATCTGGTTGGCGATGCCGAACAGCGGCCACAGCGTGTTGATGCCGCCCAGCGGATCGACAACGCCCTGGTAGAGGAAATAGCCCCAGGCCGCCACGCACAGTCCGGTCGCGATCAGGTTGGCCACCCAAGACTCGGTGCGCTTGAGCGAGGGCACGAAGCTGCCCAGCAGGTCCTGCAGCATGAAGCGGCCGGCTCGGGTGCCGGCGTCCACGGCGGTCAGGATGAAGAGGGCTTCGAACAGGATGGCGAAGTGGTACCAGAAGGCCATCAGGGCTTTGCCGCCCACCACCTGGTGCAGGATCTCGGCCATGCCCACGGCCAGCGTCGGCGCACCGCCTGCCCGGGCCAAGATGGTCTTCTCCCCGACATCGGCCGCGGCCTGGGTCAGCATCTCTGGCGTCACAACAAAGCCCCAGGTCGACAACGTCTGCGCGACCGTGGCGGCGTCCTTGCCGACGACCGCGGCCGGGCTGTTCATCGCAAAGTAGACGCCCGGCTCGATGCAGGAGGCCGCCACCAGCGCCATCACGGCGACGAAGCTCTCGGCCAGCATGCCGCCGTAGCCGATGTAGCGGGCGTGGGCCTCGTTCTCCAGCAGCTTTGGGCTGGTGCCCGACGAGATCAGCGCATGGAAGCCCGACACGGCGCCGCAGGCGATGGTGATGAACAGGAAGGGGAACAGGCTGCCAGCCCAGACCGGCCCGCCACCCGACGCGAACTGCGTCAGCGCCGGCATCTTCAGCGGCGGCGCGACGATGACGATGCCGATGGCCAGCGCGATGATGGTGCCGATCTTCAGGAAGGTGCTGAGGTAGTCGCGCGGCGCGAGCAGCAGCCACACCGGGATGCAGGCGGCGACAAAGCCATAGCCGATCAGCAGGCCGACGAGTGTGGTCGGGGCCAGCGTGAAGATGGGCGCCAGCGTGGCGCTCTCGCTGACCGCCTGGCCGCCGAAGATGGCGCCCATCAGCAGCACGAAGCCGATGACCGACACCTCGCCGATGCGGCCCGGGCGGATGAAGCGCAGGTAGACGCCCATGAACAGCGCCACCGGAATCGTCGCCGCCACCGTGAACAGGCCCCAGGGCGAATCCGCCAGGGCCTTCACGACGATCAGCGCCAGCACCGCCAGGATGATGATCATGATCATGAAGGCGCCGAACAACGCGATCAGGCCCGGCACCGTGCCCATCTCCTGCTTGACGAGGTCGCCGAGCGACCGGCCATCACGGCGCGTGGAAATGAAAAGAACGATGAAGTCCTGCACTGCGCCGGCGAAGACGACGCCGGCCAGGATCCACAAGAGGCCCGGCAGATAGCCCATCTGCGCCGCCAGCACGGGGCCGACCAGCGGGCCGGCGCCGGCAATCGCCGCGAAGTGGTGGCCGTAGAGCACGTGCTTGTTGGTGGGCACGTAGTCCAGCCCATCGTTGTACTTCCAGGCCGGCGTCTGCCGCTTGGGGTCCAGCTCCAGCACCTTGTTCGCGATGAACAGGCTGTAGTAGCGGTAGGCGATGAGGTAGGTGCACAGGGCGGCAGCCACGACCCACAGTGCGCTGATCGTCTCGCCGCGGCTCAGGGCCACGGTGGCGAGGGATGCGGCACCCAGGATCGCAACGCCCGCCCACGCAAGGTGGCGGCGCAGATTCATGAGGTTTGTCTCCGTTGCGGTGCACTCCTCGACACGGGGCGCGACCGTGATGCAAGTCTCGGCAAACGGGCGCTCCGCGGCATCGGTCAAGCCACGCAGGCCTGGCGCGCGGCAATACCTAAGGGTCAACCCCGAAACACCCTCTTACGCAACGGCGCAGGACGGCGTCAACGTCGGGCGGGGCCTGGCGTTGTTCGAGCACGGCCAGCATCTTGTTCGGCCCTGTAGGAGTTCCGCCATGCTTCGTCCCCTCATCGCCGTTTTTGCCGCCACCGCCGCCCTGCTGGGCGCCGCTTCTGCCCAGGCGGGCACACACTGGTCCATCGGCGTCAGCCTGCCGGCCGCGGGTGTCGTCGTGTCGAACGGCGGTTACTACGCACCGGCACCCGCTCCGGTTTATTACGAGCCGGCACCGGTCTACTACGAGCCGGCACCCGTCGTGCGCTATGCGCCGGCGCGCCGCTATGTCGAGCGCGACGTCTACTACGCGCCGGCCCCGCGGGTGGTTTATGCCCCGTCCTACCGCGAGCGTCGCTGGGAAGGTCGCGACGACCGTTGGGACCATGGTCGCCACGAGCGCAACGACCGCTGGAGCCACGACCGGGACGACTCCGGCCCGCGCCGCGGGCACTGAGCCCGCGCCCGTCAGCGCCGCGCCATCTCGCCGCGGATCTCGGTCTGCAGCAGTTGCAGGTCGGGCAGGTCGAAGGGCTTGAGCAGCGCCCGCACATGGGGGCCGAAGTCCGACAGGTCCGAGCCCATCTCATAGCCCGACGAGAACACCACCCACGTGTCCGGCGCGTGGCGCAGGATGGCCCGGGCGAGGTCGATGCCTGACATCCCCGGCAGGCTGACGTCGGTCATGACGAGGTCGAACTTGTCGGGCGCATAGGCCGCCAGCGCTTCCTCTGCTGTCGCGCAGCTTTCGGGCTGCATCCCCACCTCCTCCAGCAAATAGGCGATCTGTTCACGCAGATCGGCGTTGTCCTCCACGAACAGCACCCGCAAGGCCGGCGCCTGCGTGGGCCGGGCAGCACTGAGCTCGGCCACGGCGCGGGCCAGCAGATGCGGGGACACTGCCTTGGGCACGCAGCGCTGGAAGCCTGCCTCGAGCGCGGCCTCGCGGTCGGTCGCGCGCACATAGGCCGTGACGGCCGCTGCGGGCAGCACGTCCGGGCCCAGTTCCATGGCCTGGCGCACATGTCGGATCAGGTCATAGCCCCCCATGCCGGGCATGCCGAGATCGCTCAGCAGCACATCGAAGCGCTGCTGCTGCAGCAAGGCTATTGCCGCCTCCGCCGACTCGGCCGTGACAACATCAGCGCCGCGCTCTGACAGCAGGCGGGCATGGGCCTCGAGCACGTCGGGGTGGTCATCGACGAGCAGCACCCGCACGCCAGAGATCAAGGGCTCGACACCGCCCGCCTCGGTTTCAACACCCGCCACGTTCGACTGGCCGGCGCGCGGCAGGCGCAGGCTGAACACCGAGCCCTGGCCGCGGCCCGCACTGTGGGCTGCCACCTCGCCGCCGTGCAGCTCGACGAGGTTCTTGACGATGGACAAGCCCAGCCCCAGGCCGCCATGCACGCTGGAGGCGGTGCCGTCGGCCTGGGTGAAGCGGTCGAAGAGCTGCGGCAGGAATTCAGGGTCGATGCCCTGGCCGGTGTCGCTGACCGCGACCTCGACGATGGTACCGTTCAGCTTCGTCGACAGCGTGATGCTGCCGCCCGTGGGGGTGAACTTCATTGCGTTGGTGATCAGGTTCATGACGATCTGCGTGAGCCGGCGCGCGTCGCCAAAGACCTCGGCGGCCTCGGGCACCAGCTGCAGCACGATCTCGAGCTGGCGGGACTGGGCTGTCGGGCGGGCCGTGTCGGCCGCGCCCGCAACGATGCCGTTCAGGTCCACCCGCTCGACATTCATCAGCTGCTTGCCGGCGACGATGCGGCTCATCTCCAGCAGGTCGTCGACCAGGACGGCCTGGGCCTGGGCATTGCGCGCGATGGCCTGGATGCCCCGTTGCAGCATGCCGGGCTGCACGCCGGGGTGGGTGAGCACGTTGACCCAGCCGAGGATGGCCGCCAGCGGCGTGCGCAGCTCGTGGCTGATCGCGGCGACGAACTCCTCCTTGGCGCGCGCGGCCTGGTCGGCGGCGCCGCGCGCGGCCTGCTCGGCGGACAGCAACTGATCGCGGCGCAGCTGCAGCTCGCGGCGGTCGGTGATGTCGTGGAAGTAGACGGACAGACCGTCGTGCGAGGGATAGCAATGGCATTCCAGCCAGCGCTCCGGGGCACCTGGCGCCATGGCCTCGAAAGACACGGCCTGACCGCCCTTGGACCGGGCCTTGTCGAAGCCGGCCTCGAACTCGCCGGCGCCAAAGACCTCGCCACTGCGCCGCCCGGTCAGCTCGTCGGCCCCACGGCCGAGCAGCCGGGCGCCCTGCTCGTTGACGTAGCCGATGCGCCCGTCATGCTCGATGAGCAGCAGGCCATCGGTGATGCTGCTCATCATGGCCCGCAAGCGGCGGTCGGCCACGTGGAAGGCCTCGGTCCGCTCGGTGACGCGCCGCTCCAGCGTCTCGTTGAGATCGCGCAAGCGCTCCTCGGCGCGGCGCCTCTCCTCCACCTCGGCCTGCAGGGCCAGGTTGGCGCGCTGCAGCTGGCGGGTCTTGCGGTCCAGTTCGGCAAAGACGGCCACCTTGGAACGCAGCACCGCCGGGTTCACGGGCTTGTGCAGATAGTCGACGGCGCCTGAGCCATAGCCCTGCAGGCGGTACTGGTCCTGATCGAAATAGGCGGTCAGGAAGATGATGGGCAGGTGGGCATTGCGCTTGCGCTCCTTGATCATCTGCGCCAGCTCGATGCCGTTCATGTCCGGCAGCTGGATGTCCAGCACCATGACGGCGAACTCCTGGCCCATCAGCGCGAGCAGGGCCTGGTCGGCCGACAGCGCCCGCACGATGCGGTAGCCCGGGTCCGCCAGCACGCTCTCCAGCACCAGCAGGTTGGCCGGTTCGTCGTCGACGATCAGGATGTTGGTCAGCTCTTCAGCGCCCGCCACCTGCTCCACGACGTCGATCGTTGTCGGCATCGTCATCACCGGTACAGCCACACGCGCATCAGCGACAGCAGCTGGGCCGTGTTGACGGGTTTGGAGATGTAGTCGCTGGCGCCCGCCTCCAGGCATTTCTCGCGATCACCCTTCATGGCCTTGGCGGTCAGGGCCAGGATGGGCAGGTTGCGGAACTCGGCGTGGGAGCGGATCTCGCGCATGGTCTCGTAGCCATCCATGTCCGGCATCATGATGTCCATCAGCACCAGGTCGAGATCGGGCGTGTGCTGGATGATCTCGACGGCGGCCCGGCCGCTGGTGGCGGTCAGTACCTGCATCTCCTGATTCTCCAGCAACGTCGTCAGCGCAAAGATGTTGCGGGCGTCGTCGTCCACCACCAGCACGCGTCGGCCATGCAGCATCTCGGCGGCGCCGTGCAGCTTGTGCAGGATCTCCTGCTTGCCCTGCGGCAGCTCGGTGACGACGCGGTGCAGGAAGAGGGCCGTCTCGTCGAGCAGGCGTTCGGGGCTCTGCACATCCTTGAGCACCACGCTCTTGGCCAGGGCACGCAGCTGCTTTTGCTCGGCGCTCGTCAGGTCCTTGCCGGTGAAGACGACGACCGGCACGGCCGCCAGGGAAGGGTCGGCATGCAGTTGCTCCAGCAGGCCGAAACCGCTGACGTCGGGCAGGCGCAGATCCAGCACGATGCAGTCGAAGGTCTGCTCACGCAGCATCTGCAACGCCGCCGCGCCGGTACCGACGGCCTGCAGCTCGATGTCGTCATGGCCGAGCAGCTCGATGATGGCCTGGCGCTCGATGTCGTTGTCCTCGATGACGAGCAGCTGCTTGGTGCGCGGCACCGTGAAGTCGCGGATGCGGTCCAGCGCCGCCTCCATCTCCTCGCTGGTGGATGACTTCACCACATAGGAGAAGGCGCCGTGCGCCAGGCCGTGGTTGCGGTCCTCCTCGGCGACGCTGAAGATCTGCACCGGGATGTGGCGGGTCAGCGGGTCGAGCTTGAGCTGGTTGAGCACCGTCCAGCCCAGCATGTCGGGCAGGAAGATGTCCAGCGACACGGCAGTTGGCTTGAAGCGCCGCGCCAGCTCCAGGCCTAGGCTGCCCTTGAGCGCCACCAGGCCCTTGAAGCCGCGGTCCCGCGCCAGGCCCAGCACGATGCGGGCGAAGTGAGGGTCGTCCTCGATGATGAGCAGGACCGAGTCGCCCTCCTCGATGTTCTCGCGGTCATCAGGTACCTGGGTTTCTCGCACCAGCGGCAGGTTGTTGCGCGCCGGGGCCATCGGGCGGCTGTGCGCGGGCAGGGGCACCATGCTGGCACTGTCCGCGCCGGCGAAGTGCAAGGGCAGGAACAGCGTGAAGGTGCTGCCATGGCCATGCACGCTGGTCAGGCGGATTTCGCCGCCGAGCAGGGCCGCCAGCTCACGGCTGATGGCCAGGCCCAGGCCGGTGCCGCCGTATTTGCGCGACGTGCCGGCGTCGGCCTGCTGGAAGGCCTCGAAGATCAGGCGCTGCTTCTCGGGCGCCACGCCAATGCCGGTGTCCTCGACGGCAAAGGCCAGCACATGCTGGGCCTTGCTCAGCACGGGATGCTCCGTGCTCCAGCCCTCGTTGGCCAGGCTGACGCGCAGCTCCACATGGCCGTGCGCCGTGAACTTCACCGCGTTGGACAGCAGGTTCTTCAGGATCTGCTGCAGCCGCTTGGCATCGCTTTCCATGCTGCGCGGCAGGTCGTCGGCGAACGTCAGGCGCAGCGGCAGGCTCTTGGCTTCGGCCACATGGCGAAAGTTGCGGTCGATGCTGTCGCGCAGCGACACAAACGAGATGTCCTCGATCTCTACCGTGACGGTGCCCGACTCGATCTTGGACAGGTCCAGGATGTCGTTGATGAGGTGCAGCAGGTCGGAGCCGGACGAGTTGATGTTGCGCGAGAACTCGACCTGCTTGCCTGAAAGGTTGCCGTCGTTGTTGCTGGCCAGCTGCTGGCTCAGGATCAGGATGGAGTTCAGCGGCGTGCGCAGCTCGTGCGACATGTTGGCCAGGAACTCCGACTTGTACTTGGACGTCAGCGCCAGCTCGGCCGCCTTGTCTTCCAGCGCGTGGCGGGCCTGCTCGACCTCGGCGTTCTTGCGCTCCACTTCCTCGTTCTGCTCGGCCAGCAGGCGGGCCTTGGTGCCGAGCTGCTCATTGGTCTCCTGCAGCTCGCTCTGGCGCGACTGCAGCTCCACCGTCAGCTGCTGCGACTGCGACAGCAGCGACTCGGTGCGCATCGTCGCCTCGATGGTGTTGAACACCGCGCCGATGCTCTGCGTCAGCAGTTCCAGGAAGGCCAGCGAAGCGCTGCTGAAGGGCTGCAACGTGGCCAGCTCGATGACGGCCTTGGTCTGGCCCTCGAACAGCACCGGCAGCACGATGACGCTGACGCGCGGCGCGTAGCCGAGGCTGGACGAGATAGCGACGAAGTCCGAAGCGATGTCGGCCAGCAGGGTGCTGCGCTTCTCCAGCGCGCACTGGCCGACCAGGCCTTCGCCCATCTCGATGGTGGGCGCCAGCCGCACGGTGCCGGATTGGGCGTAGCTGGCCAGCAGGCGCAGCTGCTGGCGGTTGTCGGCCTCGGCGCCGGCCACGTGATAGATGGTGCCCTGGTGCGCCTGCACCAGCGGTGCCAGCTCGGTCAGCAGCATCTGGCTGACGGTCTGCAGCTCGCGCTGGCCCTGCAGCATGCCGGTGAACTTGGCCAGGTTGGTCTTCAGCCAGTCCTGCTCGCGGTTGCGCTCGGTGGTCTCGCGCAAGTTGGAGATCATCGTGTTGATGTTGTCCTTGAGCTCGGACACCTCGCCCTTGGCCTCGACCTGGATGGCGCGCGTCAGGTCGCCCTTGGTCACGGCCGTGGCCACCTCGGCAATCGCGCGCACCTGTGTCGTCAGGTTGGCGGCCAGCAGGTTGACGTTGCCGGTCAGGTCCTTCCAGGTGCCGGATGCACCCGGCACATGCGCCTGGCCACCCAGGCGCCCGTCCACGCCCACCTCGCGCGCCACGTTGGTCACCTGCTCGGCGAAGGTGGCCAGCGTGTCGGTCATGTTGTTGATGGTGTCGGCCAGCGCCGCCACCTCACCCTTGGCCTGCACCGTCAGGCGCTGGGTCAGGTTGCCGTTGGCCACGGCCGTCACGACCTTGACGATGCCGCGCACCTGCTCGGTCAGGTTGGAAGCCATGAAGTTGACGTTGTCGGTCAGGTCCTTCCAGGTGCCGCCCACGCCGGCCACCTTGGCCTGGCCGCCGAGCTTGCCTTCGGTGCCCACCTCGCGGGCCACGCGCGTGACCTCGCCGGCGAAGGCATTGAGCTGGTCGACCATGGTGTTGATGGTGTTCTTCAGCTCGAGGATTTCGCCGCTGACGTCCACCGTGATCTTGCGGTTCAGGTCGCCCCGCGCCACGGCGGTGGTCACCTCGGCGATGTTGCGCACCTGGGCGGTCAGATTGGCGCCCATGGTGTTGACCGAGTCGGTCAGGTCCTTCCAGGTGCCGGCCACGCCCGGCACGACGGCCTGCACGCCCAGACGCCCTTCGGTGCCCACCTCACGGGCCACTCGAGTCACTTCCGACGCGAAGGAGCGCAGCTGTTCCACCATCGTGTTGATGGTTTCCTTGAGCTGCAGGATCTCGCCGCGCACGTCCACGGTGATCTTCTTGGACAGGTCGCCGTTGGCCACCGCAATGGTCACGTCGGCGATGTTGCGCACCTGGCCGGTCAGGTTGGACGCCATCGAGTTGACGTTGTCCGTCAAGTCCTTCCACGTGCCGGCCACGCCGGGCACCTGCGCCTGGCCGCCGAGCTTGCCTTCGGTGCCCACCTCGCGCGCCACGCGGCTCACTTCGGAGGCGAAGGCGCCGAGCTGTTCGACCATGGTGTTCATGGTCTCCTTGAGCTGCAGGATCTCGCCCTTCACGTCCACCGTGATCTTGCGGTTCAGGTCGCCGCGGGCGATGGCGGTGGCCACGTCGGCGATGTTGCGCACCTGGCCCGTCAGGTTGGACGCCATCGAGTTGACGTTGTCGGTCAGGTCCTTCCACACGCCGGCCACGCCAGGCACGGCGGCCTGGCCACCGAGCTTGCCTTCGGTGCCGACCTCGCGCGCCACCCGCGTCACTTCGGACGCAAAGGCGCGCAGCTGATCCACCATGGTGTTGATGGTTTCCTTCAGCTGCAGGATCTCGCCGCGCACGTCCACCGTGATCTTCTTGGACAGGTCACCATTGGCCACCGCGATGGTCACGTCGGCGATGTTGCGCACCTGGCCCGTCAGGTTGGAGGCCATCGAGTTGACGTTGTCGGTCAGGTCCTTCCACGTGCCGGCCACGCCGGGCACCTGTGCCTGGCCACCCAGCTTGCCCTCGGTACCCACCTCGCGCGCCACGCGGGTCACTTCACCGGCGAAGGCGTTGAGCTGGTCGACCATGGTGTTGATGGTGTCCTTGAGCTCCAGGATCTCGCCGCGCACGTCCACCGTGATCTTCTTGGACAGGTCGCCGTTGGCCACGGCCGTCGTCACCTCGGCGATGTTGCGCACCTGGCCGGTCAGGTTCGACGCCATGAAGTTGACGTTGTCGGTCAAGTCCTTCCAGGTGCCGGCCACGCCGGGCACCTGGGCCTGGCCACCGAGCTTGCCGTCCGTGCCCACCTCGCGGGCCACGCGGCTCACCTCGGAGGCGAAGCCGTTGAGCTGGTCCACCATGGTGTTCAGCGTGTTCTTCAGCGCCAGGATCTCGCCCTTGACCTCCACGGTGATCTTCTTGGACAGGTCACCGCTGGCCACGGCGGTCGCTACATCGGCGATGTTGCGCACCTGGCCCGTCAGGTTGGAGGCCATGAAGTTGACGTTGTCGGTCAAGTCCTTCCAGGTGCCGGCCACGCCGGGCACCTGGGCCTGGCCGCCGAGCTTGCCGTCCGTGCCCACCTCGCGCGCCACACGGCTCACTTCCGAGGCGAAACCGTTGAGCTGATCCACCATCGTGTTGAGCGTGTTCTTCAGCTCCAGGATCTCGCCCTTCACGTCGACCGTGATCTTCTTGGACAGGTCGCCGCCGGCCACAGCCGTCGCCACGTCGGCGATGTTGCGCACCTGGCCCGTCAGGTTGGACGCCATCGAGTTGACGTTGTCGGTCAAGTCCTTCCACGTACCCGCCACGCCGGGCACCTGGGCCTGGCCACCGAGCTTGCCGTCGGTGCCCACCTCGCGCGCCACGCGGCTTACCTCGCCGGCAAAACCGTTGAGCTGGTCGACCATGGTGTTGATGGTGTTCTTCAGCTCCAGGATTTCGCCGCGCACGTCCACGGTGATCTTCTTGGACAGGTCGCCGTTGGCCACGGCGGTGGTCACGTCGGCGATGTTGCGCACCTGGGCCGTCAGATTGGTCGCCATCGCGTTGACGGAGTCGGTCAGGTCCTTCCAGATGCCGGCCACGCCGCGGCCTTGCGCCTGGCCGCCGAGCTTGCCGTCGGTACCCACCTCACGCGCCACGCGAGTCACTTCGGAGGCAAAGCCGCCGAGCTGGTCGACCATGGTGTTGATGGTGTTCTTCAACTCCAGGATCTCGCCGCGCACGTCCACGGTGATCTTCTTGGACAGGTCGCCATTGGCCACGGCCGTCGTCACCTCGGCAATGTTGCGCACCTGGCCGGTCAGGTTGGAGGCCATGAAGTTGACGTTGTCGGTCAGGTCCTTCCAGGTGCCGGCCACGCCGGGCACCTGGGCCTGGCCACCAAGCTTGCCGTCCGTGCCCACCTCACGCGCCACGCGGCTCACCTCGCCGGCAAAACCGTTGAGCTGGTCGACCATCGTGTTCATGGTGTTCTTCAGGGCAAGAATCTCTCCCTTGACCTCCACGGTGATCTTTTTCGACAAGTCGCCGCTGGCCACGGCGGTGGCCACGTCCGCGATATTGCGCACCTGGTTGGTCAGGTTGGACGCCATCGAGTTGACGTTGTCGGTCAGGTCCTTCCAGGTCCCGGCCACGCCGGGCACGGCGGCCTGGCCGCCGAGCTTGCCCTCGGTGCCCACCTCGCGGGCCACGCGGGTCACTTCGGAGGAGAAGCCGTTGAGCTGGTCGACCATCGTGTTGATGGTTTCCTTCAGCTCCAGGATCTCGCCCTTCACGTCCACCGTGATCTTGCGGCTCAGGTCGCCGCGCGCCACGGCCGTCGTCACGTTGGCGATATTGCGCACCTGGGCCGTCAGGTTGGTCGCCATCGCGTTGACCGAGTCGGTCAGGTCCTTCCAGGTGCCCGCCACGCCGGGCACCACCGCCTGGCCGCCCAGGCGCCCGTCGGTGCCCACCTCGCGGGCCACCCGGGTCACTTCGGACGCGAACGAACGCAGCTGGTCCACCATGGTGTTGGTGGCTTCCTTGAGTTGCAGGATCTCGCCGCGCACGTCCACGGTGATCTTCTTGGACAGGTCGCCGTTGGCCACGCCAATGGTCACCTCGGCGATGTTGCGCACCTGGGCGGTCAGATTGCCGGCCATCTGGTTGACGGAGTCGGTCAGGTCCTTCCAGACGCCCGACACGCCCTTCACCTGGGCCTGGCCGCCGAGCTTGCCCTCGGTGCCCACCTCGCGCGCCACGCGAGTCACTTCACTCGTGAACACCGACAGCTGGTCGATCATGGTGTTGACCAGGCGCGCGGAGCGCAGGAACTCGCCCTTGAGCTCGCGGCCGTCCACCTCCAGCTCCATGGACTGGCTCAGGTCGCCCTTGGCCACCGCGCCGATGGTGCGCGCGATCTCGGCGGTCGGCCGCACCAGGTCGTCCATCAGCGTGTTGATCGAGTCCACCTTGGTGGCCCAGCCGCCCAGCGAGCCCGGCATCGACATGCGGTGCTTGAGCCGCCCTTCCTTGCCGACCGTGGCGGAGAGCCGCGACACCTCGGAGGCGATGCGCGCCTCCTGGGCGGTGATCTGGTTGAAGGCTGCGGCGATCTGGCCGTCGATGCCGTCCCAGCTGTTGGGCAGGCGGATCGTGAAGTCGCCGTCGCGCAGTGCGGACAACGCCGCCAGGATCTGGCGCGAGCGTGGAGCGCTCAGCTCGGCGCCGCCATTCAACACATCGGCCGTAGCGGCCGGAGTGGCCGCCTTGGGGTTGGCGCGCTTTCTGCGAGGTTGCTGCGCGATGTCGACACTCATGGTCCCGCCCGATTCAGAAATTAGGAGTGAGTTTCGCCCGGCGCCGGGTCATTTCAAACCGCTGTGCCAGGTACGAAAAGTGCCCGCTTCTAGCATGGCAATCTAGGGGGATCAAGTCCCTTTTCCGGGCCGCTCTTGCGCGAACGCGCGAGTCATTTCAATCCGGCTTCTCTCGCATGTTCGACCGCATACCGGATCAGCTCCGCCTGCCCGTCCAGCTCCAGCTTGCGCTTGATGCTCTGGCGGTGGGCCTCGACGGTGCGCACCGACAGGTCCAGGTCGCGGGCAATCTGCTTGCTCGACGCGCCCTGCCCCAGCAGGCTGAGGATCTCGCTTTCGCGCGGCGTCAGCACCGGCTTGGGGGCCTGGCCGCGGAATAGCCGGCCTGAGACTGCAGCGCTCAGGAAGGTGCCGCCCGCGGCCACCGCATCGATCGCCGACACGATCTCGGTCGCCGGCGCATCCTTGAGCACATAGCCTCGCGCACCGGCGGTTAGCGCACGTTGCACGTATTCGGGGTTGTCATACATGCTGAACATCAGCAGCCTGATGGACGGCCGGGCGGCCAGCATCTCGGCGCCCAGCGTGATGCCGTTGCCGTCCTTCAAGCCGACATCCATCAGCACGACGTCGGGCGCCGTGCGCATCAATTGCTCCAGGGCCTCGGCACGCCCGCCGGCCTCGCCGACGATCTCGAAGCGCGGCACGGCTGCCAGGCGCGCAACCAGGCCCTCCCGCACCATCGGGTGGTCATCGACGAGCAGGATGCGGATGGGTGTCGGGGTCATGCAGCAGCGCGAGCCAGGTCGGAAGCCGCTAGTTTGACCGTGAGGCGACTGCCCATGCCGGGCGAAGCGAAGAGACTCAGGCGGGCACCGAGGGCGGCCGCCCGTTCGCGCATGCTGCGCAGGCCCAGTCCCCGGTCGGCTGCGGCCTGGGCGGCGTCGGCGTCGAAGCCCTGGCCGTCATCGTTGATTTCCAGCGCCAGGCCACCGTCGCGCTCGAAACGCAGCAGCACGCTCACCGTCGTCGCGTGGGCATGCCGGGCCGCGTTGTTCAGCGCTTCCTGGGCAATGCGGAACAGGGCCGTGTTCACGGCCTCGGGCAAGCCCACCTCCTCACCCTCGACCGCCGCCGAGAAATGCGTGCCACCGGCAGCGTCGAACTCACCCGCCAGATGCTGCAGTGCCGCAGGCAGGCCGAGGGTGTCCAGCAGCGCCGGCCGCAGTGCGTGGGACAGGTGGCGCACCTCGGCCAGCGTGCTGTTCAGGCGCTTCAAGGCCAGCTCCTGCAGCCGCGCAGCGCCCTCGGGTTCGTGCTGGGCGGACTCGATCAGCAGCTTGGTGGCCACCAGCGCCTGGCTGACGCCGTCATGCAGCTCGCGCGCCAGCCGTGCGCGCTCGTCCTCCTGGCTCTGCACGACCTGGCGGGCCAGGGCACGCAGCTTGGCCTCGGCGCTGCGGTGCTCGCTCAGGTTCAGGGCCAGTGCACCGGCGCTGATCAGCGCGACGCCGAAGACGGCGACAGCGCCCACCCACAGCATGGTGGCCGTGATGTTCTGGCGCGCGCCGCGCTCCAGTTCGGCCATCGTGGCCTCGATGCCGTCCAGGTACAGGCCCGTGCCCAGCATCCAGTCCCACTGCGGCACGGTGACGACATAGCCCAGCTTGGGCGCCAGCAGGCTGCTGGACGGCTTGCGCCACAGGTATTCGACATAGCCGCCGCCGGCCTTGGCCTGATTGATGAGCTGCTGGATGGTGGGCCGGCCCTTGGGGTCGCGCATCTCCCAGAGGTTCTGCCCGATCAGATCGGGCTGGCGCGAATGCATCAGCACGTGGCCGTCCAGCGAATAGACGAAGAAATAGCCGTCGCGGCCGTAGTCCAACGAGGACAGGATGGCCAGCGCCCTCTCAGGCCCGCCCGGCTGGCCGAGCAAGGGCTGGATGGTGCTGACCGCCAGGTCGACGTAATGCTTGAGCTCGGTGCGCCGCGCGTCCATATAGCTGGCGCGCACCAGCGCATGCTCGCGCGCCGCCAGCTCGCTTTCCTGCTGGCGCACGGCCAGCGCGATCAGCGCCAACGACGCCAGCAGGGGCAGCAGCGCCAGCAGGAACAGGCGGCCCCGCAGGGACAGGGCCGCCCAGGCTTTCATCAGCGGCCCAAGGTTGCGGCGCTCGGCGCTGCCTTGCGCTGGATCGGCTTCCACCCCTCCAGGCGCTTCAGCACATCGGCAATCGCCGCATCCAGCTGCGTGTCATCGCCGCCGTTGACGGCCGCCGGGTCGAGTTCGACGTCGATGTCCGGCGACACGCCCTCGTTCTCGATGCGCCATTCGCCATCCGGTGTGTAGAAACGAAAGAAGGGCACGGTCAGGAAGCCGCCATCGGCCAGCGGCGGGTTGGCCGAGATGCCAATCAGGCCGCCCCAGGTGCGCTTGCCGATCAGCGGCCCCAGGCCCACGCGCTTGAAGGCATAGGGCATGAAGTCGCCACCCGAACCGGCGTCCTGGTCGATCAGCATGGCCTTGGGGCCGTAGATGGCACCGCCCGGCGTGTCGAAGACGAGGCCGTCACGGTCCTTCCAGCTGCCCAGATACGGCCGCGACAGCAGCTCCGTCACGTAGTTCGCCGCTTGCCCACCGCCATTGCGGCGGTCGTCGACGATCAGCGCCTGCTTGTCGATCTGCGCGAAGAACATGCGGTTGAAGTGCTCGAAGCCCTGGCCCGCAGTGTCGGGCATGTAGACGTAGGCGATCTTGCCGCCGCTCTTTTGCTCCACCTTCCTGCGGTTGCCGTCAATCCAGGCCCAGCGGCGCAGCAGGCTCTCGTTGGCAATGGGCTCGACGGTGATCTCGCGGCGACCCTTGCCGGCGGCGTCCCGCGCGATGGCAATGACGACCTGCTTGCCGACGGTATTTTCCAGCAGCGAATAGATGTTGGTCGGCTCCATCAGCTCATGGCCGTTGATGGCGAGGATGAAGTCCCCTTCCTTCACACCCAGGCCGGCCACCGTCAGCGGCGAGCGCAGATTGGGGCTGAGGCGGTCGCCGGCGTAGAGCCTGGCGACCTTGTAGCGCCCCTGCTCGACGACGAAGTCCGCGCCCAGCAAGCCGACGGCGACGGGCGCCTCCTGATGCACGTCACCACCGCCGGCACGGTTGTGGCCGACCTGCAGTTCGCCAATCATCTGCACGAGCAGGTCGTTCAGATCCTCGCGGCGCTGCACATGGGCCAGTTGCGGCAGGTAGCGGTCATAGACGGCCTGCCAGTTCAACCCATGCATGGCCGGGTCGTAGAAGAATTCCTTCTCCATCCACCAGGCCTCGTCGAAGATCTGCTTCCACTCGGCCCTGGGGTCGACGCGGGCACGCAGGCCCGACAGGTCCAGCGGCTTGCTGTCGCCCTTGTCATTGGCATCGCCCACCTCCAGCTTGCCGCCGGCCACGGTCAGCAGCAGCTTCTTGTGGTCTTCGCTCAGCGAGAACTCGGCAATGCCGGTGCGCAGCAGTTTGGGCTTGCGCTCCTCGAAGTCGAAGCGCCACAGCTCGGCCGTCGCGCGACGCTCGGCCTGCGGCGGCTCGTTGCTGGCGCCGGGTTGCGGGCGCTGCAGATAGAAGAGCGCGCCGTCCGAGGCGACCGCCAGGTTGTCGTAGTTGCGCTCGGCCACCGGCAGGGCCACGACGCGATCGGCCAGGCCATCGAGGTCGACCTTGATCGGCTTGACCGGCTCGGCCTTGGGCTTCTCGTCCTTCTTGGCGTCAGCCTTCTTGTCGTCCTTTTTGTCGTCCTTCTTTTCTTCCTTTTTCTCGTCCTTGTTCTCGTCCTTCTTGTCGTCCTTCTTGCCATCCTCGTCACCCGCCTTGGGCGCCAGCGGCGACTTGCCGTCGGCCGCCAGCACCACGGCGTAGAGGCCGGCGCGGCGCGGGCGCTCCTGTGTGGACAGATCCAGCCCAACCTGGCTGGGGCCGGAGTTGATGGACGCCGTGAAATACAGGTAGTCGCCCTTGGCCGAGAAGGCCGGGTTGCCGGCGTGGGCCAGGCCGTCGGTGACGGCATGGTTGCGGCCGGTCGCCAGGTCGTGCAGCACGATGCGGCTGAAATAGTTCTCGCCCGAGGTCGTGTAGGCCAGCCAGCGGCTGTCCGGCGAGAAGGACACGGCATAGCCGTCGGCGCCGAAGCGGCGCACGTCGGTGGCGACCCTGACGAGCTGGCCGCGCTGCGGGCCGGGCACCAGGCTCAGCCGATAGAGGTTGAGGTGGTTGTCCTGCAGCACGAACTGATTGCCGTCAGGGGACCAGTCCATCAGCGCGAAATAACCCTCCTTGGGCAGCAGGAAGCGCTCCTTCGCCCCCAGGCCGGTCTGGTTCTGCAGCACCAGCTCATGGCGCATGCCCGGGGCGTCGGACAGGTAGGCCACGCGCTGGCCGTCGGCGCTCCACAGCGCGTCCTTCTCGCGCACGCCGGGGCTCTCGGTCAGGTTGCGCACGCTGCCGTCCTTGACCGGCACCGTGAATACCTCGCCGCGGGCGCTGACGACAACGCGCTTGCCGGTGCTGGACAGCTGAGCATGGGTCAGCGTCTTGCCAGCATCCTTCCACTGCGGCCGCGTCTGAGGCGCGATGCTGGTGAGCTGGATGTCGAGCACACGCGGCGTGCCGCCTGCCAGTTCAATCTGCTTGATGCGGCCACCGGACTCGTAGACCAGGGTCGTGCCGACGGCGTCGACGCTGCGCACGTCCCATTGCGTCTCGCGGGTCAGTTGGCGCAGCGATTGGGTCGCCGGGTTGAAAGCGAAGAGATTAGCCGCGCCGTCGGCACGGTCGGAGATGAAAACGACCTCGCTGCCGGCCCAGACCGGTGCGGAGTCGGTCGCATTGACGTGGGGAATCTGCTGCCACTTCTGGCTGGCGACATCCATGACCCACACCGGTGGCGTCGAGCCACCGCGGCTCTGGCGCCAGCCGCTCATGCCGGCATAGGCGGCGTTGTAGGGGCGGTAGGCCAGCTGCTTGCCGTCGGCCGACCAGGCGCCCTCGAAGGCCACGGCCTTCATGACCTGCTTCTCGTAGCCGCCTTCCACGCTGACCTCGTAGAGCTGGTTGCTGCGGTTGTTCAGCACCTCGCGCGGCGAGGCGAACAGCACGCGCTTGCCATCAGGGCTCCAGCCGCTGACGACGTCAGCCGTCGGGTGCCAGGTCAGGCGCTTGGGCGCGCTGCCGTCCAGGCCGATGACGTAGACGTCGGTATTGCCGTCATAGCTGGCCGAGAAGGCGATGCTCCTGCCGTCCGGCGAGAAGCGCGGCGCGAACTCGGCAGCCGCATGGCTGGTCAGGCGCCGGGCATTGCCGCCACTGCGGTCAGCCAGCCAGAGATCGCCGGCATAGACGAAGGCCAGGTGGTCCTTGGAGACGGCGGGCTGGCGCAGCATGAGCGTCGGTTCGGCCGCCAAGGCCGCGCCGGAGGTCATCCAGGCACAGGCCAAAGCCATGGCGATACGGGTCAGGGTCATCGGGATCTCCGATCAGACGAAAACCCGCGACTCTAGTGCGCCTTGGGCGCGGCTCCGAAAGTCAGCGCCGGGCTGAGTTGGCCGTGCCGAGTCAGCCCGGCTGGCGCTTGAACCTGGCCTTCAGGCCGCCGGCGATGATGACCAGGCCGGGTATGAGAATCATGGCCCAGATGATCTTGTCCAGGTTGGTTTTGACCCAGGGCACGTTGCCAAAGACATAGCCGATCAGCGTGACGCCGCAGACCCACAGCACGCCGCCGCCCACGTCATACAGCGTGAACTTGCGCCGCGTCATCTGCGCCACGCCGGCCACGAAGGGCGCGAAAGTGCGCAAAAAGGGCATGAAGCGGGCCGCAACGAGGGTGATGCCGCCGTACTTCTCGTAGAAGGCATGGGCCTTCTCGAAGGCGGCCTTGTTGAAGAAGCGCGAGTCCTCCCACTGGAAGACGCGCGGGCCGAAATGCCGGCCGATGCTGTAGTTGCTCTGGTTGCCGAGGATGGCCGCCGCCGTCAGCAGCGCCATGGACAGGCCCAGGTCCATCAGCCCGACGCCACACATGGCGCCGACGACAAACAGCAGGGAGTCCCCCGGCAGGAAGGGCATGACGACCACGCCGGTCTCGACAAAGATGATCAGGAAGAGCAGCGCATAGACCCAGGCGCCGTAACTCGCGACGAAGTTGGCCAGGTGCTGGTCGACGTGCAGGACGAAGTCGATGAGGAAGGGAAGGAAATCCATGGGCGGCGATTATCCCGGCCCGGACGTGACAGCCGGACGGCGCCGATAATCCCGTCGATGGATTTGCCCCTGCCCGAACTCCCTGCCCCGCGCGCCATCCGCGAACTGCCCGATGAGCTGATCAGCCAGATCGCCGCCGGCGAGGTCGTCGAGCGCCCGGCCTCGGTGGTGCGCGAGCTGGTGGACAACGCGCTGGACGCCGGCGCGAAGAACATCCAGGTCAAGCTGATGGCCGGCGGCGTGCGGGCCATCGTCGTCGAGGACGACGGCTGCGGCATCCCTGTCAACCAGTTGCCCTTGGCGCTCAAGCGCCATGCAACGAGCAAGATCGCCAGCCTGAGTGACCTGGAATCCGTCGCGACGATGGGATTCCGCGGCGAGGCCCTGGCCGCCATCTCGTCGGTCTCCGACATGGCCATTGCCAGCCGCACGGCCGCCGACGCTCACGCCCACCGGCTGGACGCCCGCAGTGGCGAGCTGCAGCCGGCCGCCCGTGCGCGCGGCACCAGCGTCGAGGTGCGCGAGCTGTTTTTCGCCACCCCCGCCCGCCGCAAGTTCCTCAAGACCGACGCCACCGAGCTGGCCCATTGCGTTGAAGCCGTGCGCCGCCATGCGCTGGCGCGTCCCGACGTCGGCTTTGCGATCTGGCACGAAGGCAAGCTCGTCGACCAATGGCGCGCCGCGTCCAGCGAGCAGCGCATTGCCGATGCGCTGGGCGCAGACTTTGTCACCGAGAGCCGCCCCTTCGAGCACAGCTTCGGCCCTCTGGCCCTGACCGGCCGCGCCGGCCTGCCCGAGGCGGCGCGCTCGCGGGCCGACCAGCAATACGTCTGGGTCAATGGCCGCCATGTGCGCGACAAGCTCATCAGCCACGCCGTGCGCTCGGCCTACGAGGACGTGCTGCACGGCCAGCGCCAGCCCAGCTATGTGCTCTTCATCGAGATCGCGCCCGAACTGGTGGATGTGAACGTGCACCCGACCAAGATCGAGGTGCGCTTTCGCGACGGCCGTGCCATCCATCAATCCGTGCGCCGCGCCTTCATCGACGCGTTGGCCCAGTCGCGTGCGGACGCCGCCGGCGTCGAATCGGCCATGGCGCCGCTTGGCTTCGAGCCGACGATGCCGGCCACGCTCTTCGTCTCGGAGCCGCGCCCGGCCTACCAGTCCTATGTGCCGCCCGTGCCGCCGACGGCCGAGCAGGTCAGGCTGTCCCTGGTCCAGCACGAGGCCTTGTGGGCCCCTGGTGAAGCTCCTAAGCCCGCACCTGCGACAGCCGCGCCGACGATCAGCTTGAAGATGAAGTTGCCGGACGAGGACTGGCCGCTGGGCCGCGCCATCGCGCAGATCCAGGGCGTCTACGTCCTGGCCGAGAACAAGCAAGGCCTGGTCATCGTCGACATGCACGCCGCCCACGAGCGCGTCGTCTACGAGCGGCTCAAGGCCAGGCTCGGCGCGACCCAGATCGAAAGCCAGCCGCTGCTGATCCCGGTCAGCTTCGCCGCTACGGCCGAGGAGGTCGCCGCCGCCGAGCAGCATGCCGACACGCTGTCAAAGCTCGGCCTGGATGTCGCCCCGCTGTCCGCCCGCACTTTGGCCGTGCGCTCCCGCCCCGCCCTGCTCGCGGCCTCCGACCTCGTCGCGCTGACCCGCGAGTTGCTCGCCGAGATGGCCCAGTTCGACGCCAGCTCGGTGCTCGAACGCGCCCAGCATGAAATCCTCGCCACCATGGCCTGCCACGGCGCCGTGCGCGCCAACCGGCAATTGACGCTGGACGAAATGAACGCGCTGCTGCGCGACATGGAAGCCACCGAACGCGCCGACCAATGCAACCACGGCCGCCCCACCTGGCGCCAGCTCGACATGCGCGAGCTGGACGCTCTTTTCCTGCGCGGACGCTGAAAGAAAACGATGGCCACCATCACCCTCAAGGGCAAGCCCAAGCCTGCTGCCAAGACTCGCAACGCCGAGGGCGAGAAGCGCGCGCCGGTGCGCGGCAAGGGCGTCTCCAAGCCCCGCACGACGCTTGCCAAGGCGCAAGCCGACCGGGCCGAGCGCGAGGAGCAGTTCCAGAAGTCGCAAGCGCAGCGCGCCGAGCGGCCTGCACCGGCTCGCGACGAGCGGCCGGCTCGCCCGAAGCCGACGGGTTTCAAGTCTGACTGGCAGCAGCAGCCGCGTGGCGATGCGCCGCCGCGCCCCGAGCGTGGCCCGCGTGCACGACCCGACGAGCGCCCGCCGCAATACCGCGGCGACGCGCCACAGCGCCCAGAACGCGCCCCTCGCGCCCGCCCGGACGAACGCCCTCCTGCTGACCGCCCACCGCGCGTCGACCAACGCCGTGTGGCTAACCGCGGCCCCAACTTCGAGCCGCCGCAGCGCCCGCAGCAACGCCGCAACCCGGCTCGCGAAGTCGCGCCCGAGGACGGCGAACGCCTGTCCAAGCGCATGGGCGAGCTCAAGCTCGCCTCGCGCCGCGAGGCCGACGACTGGATTGCCGCCGGCTGGGTGCGCGTCAACGGCAAGGTCGCCGTGCTGGGCCAGCGCGTCGGCCCCGACGTGCAGATCGACATCGACCCCGCCGCCCGCAACCAACAGGCCCAGCTTGTCACCGTGCTGCTGCACAAGCCCATCGGTTACGTCTCGGGCCAGGCCGAAGACGGCTACGAGCCGGCCGTCGTGCTGTTCCAGCCCGAGAACCGCTGGGCGGAAGACGCCTCCGGCATCAAGCCCAACGCCGGCCACCACCGCAACCTGGCTCCCGCCGGGCGGCTGGACATCGACTCCACCGGCCTGCTCGTGCTGACGCAGGACGGCCGCATCGCCCGCGTGCTGATCGGCGACGACTCCGACGTCGAGAAGGAATACCTCGTGCGCGTCGAGTTCGTCGGCCTTCCCGGCGCTGAAGCCGTGCCAGAGGGCACGCTGCCCAACGCGGCGCTGTCGAACAACAAGCTCGCCCTGCTCAACCACGGCCTGGAGCTGGACGGCGAAGAACTCAAGCCCGCCAAGGTCAGCTGGCAGAACGAGCATCAGCTGCGCTTCGTGCTGCGCGAGGGCAAGAAGCGCCAGATCCGCCGCATGTGCGAACTGGTCGGCCTCAAGGTCGTCGGCCTGAAGCGCGTGCGCATCGGCCGCATTCCGCTGGGCCATCTGCCCGTCGGGCAATGGCGCTATCTCGCGCCATGGGAGAAGTTCTGAACCTCGCCGCAGGAAACACAGCCACAGAGGCACAGAGCCACAGAGGAACAGCCTCTTGCTACTGAATTTCTCTGTGCCTCTGTGGCTCTGTGGCTGTGTTGGGCTGTATTGATGAGCGCGCCCTTGTCACCCATTTGCATCGCCGGCCCCACCGGTTGCGGCAAGACGGCAGCGGCTCTCGCCATCGCCGAGGTGCTGCCGGTCGAAATCATCAGCGTCGACTCGGCCCTGGTCTACCGCGGCATGGACATCGGCACGGCCAAGCCCACGGCCGCTGAGCAGGCCGCGGTGCCGCACCATCTCATCGACATCCTTGACCCGACCGAGAGCTATTCGGCCGCCGAGTTCGTGCGCGATGCCAAACGGCTTGCTGCGGAGATCAGCGCGCGTGGCAAGCTGCCGCTGCTGGTGGGCGGCACGATGCTGTACTTCAAGGCGCTGTTCGATGGCCTGTCGACGCTGCCCCAGGCCGACGCCGACCTGCGTGCCGCCATCGACGCCGAGGCGGCCGAGCGCGGCTGGCCAGCGATGCATGCGGAGCTGGCCAAGCTCGACCCTGAAACGGGCGCCCGCTTGGCACCCAACGACAGCCAGCGAATCCAGCGCGCGCTGGAAGTCATCCGCCTGACCGGCCAGCCGCTGAGCGCGCTGCATGCCGCCTCGCGCGACGAAGGCGTGGACTGGCCGCTGTTCTCGCTGGAGCCCAGCGACCGCGCTTGGCTGCACGAGCGCCTGGCGCAGCGTTTCGACGTCATGTTGGCCCAAGGGCTGGTCGACGAGGTCAAGAGCTTGCGGGCCCGTGGCGACCTGAGCCTGGCCTTGCCATCGATGCGTTGCGTCGGCTACCGCCAGGCCTGGGAAGCGCTGGACGCCAACAACTTCTCCGACCTGCGCGAGCGCGGCATTGCCGCCACGCGCCAGTTGGCCAAGCGCCAGATCACCTGGCTGCGCAGCATGCCGCAGCGCCGCGTCATCGCTTGCGACGGCCCCCAACCCATCCCCGAGCTGCTGGTCGGCTTGCAGAGGTTGCTCGCTTGATTCCCCCGCGGGCCGGCGCCGCGCGCAAGGACCCAGAATCCGGTCCATGAGTCTTCTGAGTGCGCGCCGCCTGGCGAAGTCCTACGGCGAGGTGGCCGTGTTTTCCGATGTGGATCTGGACCTGGACGCCGGCGAGATCGTCGCCCTGCTCGGCGAGTCCGGCAGCGGCAAGTCCACGTTGCTGAACTGCCTGGCCGGGCTGGACGAGGCCGACGCCGGCACCATCACGCTGGTGGGCCAGGACCTGCGGGCGCTGGACGATGAGGCCCGCTCGGCGCTGCGGCGCCGCGAGCTGGGATTCATCTTCCAGGCCTTCCATCTGCTGCCGCATCTGAACGTGGCCGACAACGTGGCCCTGCCGCTGCGCCTGCTGGGCCAGCGCGATGACGAACGGGTGCGGCAGATGCTGACGGCGGTGGAACTGGCGCCTCTGGCCGCGCGCATGCCCAGGCAGTTGTCGGGCGGGCAGTTGCAGCGCGTGGCGATCGCGCGGGCCCTGGTGCACCGCCCTCGCCTCGTGCTGGCCGATGAACCCACTGGCAACCTCGACCCGCGCCATGCCGGCGAAGTGCTGGCCCTGCTGCGCCGCTGCACGCAGGAAGCCGGTGCGGCCTGCCTGCTGGTGACGCATTCCGAGCGTGCGGCCGAGGCGGCACACCGCAGGCTTCGGCTGGATGCCAGCGGGCTGCATAGCGCATGACCCTTTGGCGCCATTTCACCTGGCCCGCCTGGCGGGACCAGCCCGGCCGCGTCCTTTTGGCCGTCATCGCCGTCATGCTGGGCGTGGCCCTGGCCTTCGGCGTACATCTGCTCAATGGCGCCGCCCTGACCGAATTCGCGCGTGCGGCGCGCGGCGTCAACGGCCAGCCCGATCTGGTGCTGACGGCCCGCTCCGGCCCGCTGACCGATGCCGACCTCGTCGATCTGCTGAACCGCCCCGAAGTCGCCGCCGCCAACCCCGTCGTCGAGGCCATGGCGCTGTGGCCGGGCCAGGTCGGCCCAGGCGGGCGGGGCCTGTCCATCCGCCTCATCGGCCTGGACCCACTGGCGCTGCTGGCCTCGGCCGCTGCCGGCCGTCCGCTGGCGGCTGAACTGACGCCGCAGGTCGAAGGTGGGCCGGCGGCGCTGCTGAGCCCGCATGTCGTCCACCTGAACGCTGCTGCCCGCAAGCTGCTACCTGGCGGCGCCACCCAGCTGGCGCTGCGCCTGCCAGGCGAAGGCACGCCGCGCGACATCGAGCTGGCCATCGGTGGCCGCGTCGCCGCCGACAACACGCCGCTGGGCGTGCTGGACATCGCCGATGCGCAAGCCCTGTTCGGCCGCGTGGGCAGCCTGGACCGCATCGACGTGCAACTCGCGCCCGGCGTGGACGCCACGGCCTGGACCGCCCGCCTGCCCGCGCGCTGGCTGGCCACGCCGCCGGCCGATACCGGCGCCCGGCTGTCCGACATGACGCGCTCCTACCGCGTCAACCTCGGCCTGCTGGCCCTGATGGCCCTGTTCACCGGCAGCTTCCTCGTCTATGCCGTGCTGTCCCTGGCCACGGCCCAGCGCCTGGCGCAATGGGCGCTGGTGGGCGTGCTCGGCGTATCGGCGCGCATGCGCTGGCGGTTGATCCTGGCCGAAGGCCTGGTCATCGGCCTCGCGGGCACGGCGCTGGGGCTGGCCCTGGGCGTCGGCCTGGCCGCGGGGGCGCTGAAGCTGATGGGCAGCGACCTGGGCTTGCACGGCGCCACCGATTCATCGGCCGAACTGCTGTTCAACCAGCCACTGCTGCTGCCGGCCCTGGTCTACGCGGCACTGGGGCTGGCGGCCACCCTGGTCGCGGCGCTGGCACCCGCACTGACGGTGCGCCGCATCGCGCCCGCGCTCGTGCTCAAGGGCCTGGGCCTGCCGGCGGCGCGCACCTTGCCCGCCTGGGCCGGCCTGGCGCTGCTGGCTGTGGGGGCGTCGCTGGCCTGGCTGCCGCCCGTCTGGGGTGACACACCGGTCGCTGCTTATGCGGCCATGTTCTTTCTGCTGATGGGCGGCCTGGCCCTGGTGCCCGCCCTGGTGCAGCTGATGACGGCGCTGCTCTCGCGCCTGCCGGCAGGCGCCCTGCTGCTGCTGGCCCGCGAACGCAGCCGCGACCAGGCGACCGAAGCGCGCCGGTCGCTGGCCGGCGTCCTGGTTGCCCTGGCCCTGGCCGTGGCCATGACGGTCATGATCGGCAGCTTCCGTGAATCCCTGATGCGCTGGCTGGACCAGGCCCTGCCGGCCGACCTCTACGTGCGCAGTGCGCTGCGGGGCGCCAACGGCATTCCCACACCGCTGCCGCCACCCCTGCTGACGGCGTTGTCGCGCCTGCCCGAAGTCGCCCGCACCTCGCCCCAGCTCACGGCCCGGCTGCGGCTGGCGTCCAGCGGCGAAACCGTGGCCCTGACTGCGCGCGACATCCGGGCCGGTGGCCTGCCTCTCGTCGAACGCTGGACGGGCGCAGCCGCGGAGGGCACTCTGGCGGTCTGGGTCAACGAGGCCGCGCGGGACCGCGACGGGCTGAAGCCGGGCCATGTCTTCCAGGGCGAGCTGGTCGACGGCGGCCGCGCGCTGAAGCTGCAGGTGCGCGGCGTCTGGCGTGACTATTCACGCCAGAACACCGCGCTGTGGATGGCGCTGGACGACTACCGCCGCGCCAGTGGCGACACCAGCACGGCCGAGCTGGCACTCTGGCTGGCACCGGGCCGGTCGCTGGAATCGGCGCGCACCGCGGTTCGCCAGCTCGGCGGCGACAACGTCGAAATGGCCGCGGCGGGCGAGCTGCGCGCGCTGTCGCTGAAGATCTTCGACCGCAGCTTTGCCATCACCGTGTGGCTGCAGGCCGTGGCCCTGGCCGTGGGTCTGTTCGGCGTCATCGCCAGCCAATCGGCTCAGGCCCTGGCGCGCAAACGCGAGTTCGGCCTGCTGCGCCATCTCGGCCTGTCCAGGCGCCAGTTGCAGCGGCTGCTGCTCATCGAGGCAAGCCTGTCGGGCGGCGCGGGCGCGCTGGCCGGGCTGGCGCTGGGCCTGGGCCTGAGCGTGGTGCTCGTCTACGTCGTCAACCCGCAAAGCTTTCACTGGAGCATGGAGATGCATTTGCCGGTTGCGCGCCTAGCAGCCCTGGTCGGCCTGGCCTTCGCGGCGGCGGTCGGCGCTTCGCTGCTGGCCGGCCGGCGCGCCCTCGGCGCTGACGCCGTGCGCGCCGTGAGGGAGGACGCATGAAGCGCCGCGCCCTGTTGCTCGCCGCCCTGCCACTGCCCGCGCGCGCCGCCCTCAACTTCCCGCACGACTTCGGCGCCCACCCGGCCCAGGGCATCGAGTGGTGGTATTTGACGGGCCTGCTCGGCGACAGCAAGAGCGCACCGCCGCGCTTCGGCTACCAGCTGACCTTCTTCCGCCTGCCCGGCCCGGCAGCGGCCGACCATCCCAGCGGACTCGCGGCCAGGCAGTTGCTGCTCGGCCATGTCGCCTTGTCCGACCTGGGTGCGAAGAAGCAACGCCACAGCCAACGGTTGCTGCGCGGCCTGCCCGGCGCGGTGCAGGCCATGGAGGGTGACAGCGACGTCAAGCTGCGCGACTGGACGCTCAAGCGCAGCGGCGACGGCTATCGCGCCGCCTTCAACGGCCCGGGCTTCGCGCTGGCGCTGAACCTGTCCACGCCCGACGCGCCACTGCTGCAGGGCGAGGCCGGCCTGTCCCGCAAGGGGCCCGATCCCGCGCAGTTCAGCCGCTACTACTCGCGCCCCCAACTCGCCACCGAGGCCATACTGACCCTGGACGGCCAACGCCAGCGCCTCACCGGCCGCGCCTGGCTGGACCATGAATGGAGCGACAGCCTGCTGGGCCAGGCGCAAGGTTGGGACTGGCTGGGCATCAACCTCGATGATGGACGCGCGCTGACCCTCTTCCAGCTGCGCCGCAAGGACGGCAGCCGGGACTGGGCCGGCGGCAGCCTGCGCAGCCCCGGCCAGCCCGACCGCAGCTTCACGCCCCAGGAGGTCGAGATGACGCCGCTGCGACACTGGACCAGCCCCGCCACGGGCGCGCGCTACCCGGTCGAGTGGCGGCTGAAGAGCCCAGCTGGCGACATGCTGCTGAGCACGTACTTCGACGCCCAGGAGATCGACGCGCGAAACAGCAGCGGCCTCGTCTATTGGGAAGGTGTCGCCCAGTTGTTCGACCGCGAAAAACGGCCACTCGGCGCCGGCTACCTGGAGTTGACCGGCTACGCAGGGCGCCTGCCACTACCGTGACCCACAATGCGCGCCGAATGTAGCCACGGCAACCCACTCGCCCGACCTTTGGCTGGGACAACCCGGCGCAGCCATGCGCTGCAACTGCTCTGCCACCAGGACCTTGACGACGCGATGCTGGCCCGCACCTACGCCGTGCTGACTGAAAAGCTGTAACCCCATGAGTTCCACGACCGAACGCCCCGCGTCCAAGCAGGCCCGCTCCTTGAGCGGCCTGCTGCCCTTCCTGCGCCCCTACCGCGGCCGCATCGCGCTGGCCTTTGCAGCCCTGTTGCTATCTGCCATGGCCACGCTGGCCTTCCCGCTGGCGCTGCGCGGCCTCATCGACGCCGGATTCGAGGCCGCCAACCCCGGCGAGAAGCTGATGGCGTTGCGCGAGCATTTCCTCGCGATGTTCGCCGTCGGCGCCGCACTGGGGCTGTTCTCGGCGTCGCGCTTCTACATGGTCACCTGGCTGGGCGAGCGCGTGACGGCCGACATGCGCAACGCCGTCTACACCCATGTGCTGCGCCAGAGCCCTGAGTTCTTCGAGACGACGCAGACCGGCGAGGTGCTCTCCCGCATCACGACGGACACCACCGTCGTGCAGACCGTCGTCGGCTCCAGCCTGTCCATGGGACTGCGCAACATGGTCATGGGCATCGGCGCGCTGGTCATGCTCATCGTCACCAATCCCTATGTGATGGGCCAGGTGCTGGGCATCCTGGTGCTGGTCGTGGCGCCGGCGCTCTACTTCGGCCGCCGCGTGCGCAAGCTCTCGCGCGCCAGCCAGGACCGTGTGGCTGACACCTCGGCCATCGCCGCCGAGGTGCTGAACGCCGTCACCGTCGTGCAGAGCTACACCCAGGAGGCCGCCGAGGCCAAACGCTTCTCCGCCGCCAGCGAGGCCGCCTTCGATACCGCACGCAAGCGCACGCGCATCCGCAGCTTCATGGTCGCCTTCATCATCACGGCCGTCTTCGGCGCCATGCTGTGGGGCCTCTACCAGGGCACGCAGGCCGTCATCGCCGGCAAGATCTCGGCCGGCCACCTGGGCCAGACCGTCGTCTACGTGACCCTGCTGGTCAGCAGCGTGGCCGTGCTGGCCGAAGTCTGGGGCGACGTGCTGCGCGCGGCGGGTGCGACCGAGCGCCTCATCGAGCTGATGGAAGCGCGCTCCCCGGTGGCCGAACCCGCAGCGCCGAAGGCCTTGACGGCCGCGCAGGGCGGCAGCCGTGTCGAGTTCGACGCCATCACCTTCAACTACCCCTCACGGCCCGCCACGGCGGCGCTGGACCGGCTCAGCCTGAACATCGCGCCCGGCGAGACCGTCGCCCTGGTCGGCCCCAGCGGCGCCGGCAAGAGCACGGTGCTGCAACTGCTGCTGCGCTTTTACGACCCGCAGTCCGGCTCGATCCGGCTCAACGGCGTCGAGACCCGCGAACTGAGCCTCAAGGACCTGCGCGCCAACATCGGCCTGGTGCCGCAGGACAGCGTCATCTTCTCGACCTCGGCGATGGAGAACATCCGCTACGGCCGCCCCGCGGCAACGGACGAGGAGGTCATCGCCGCCGCCAAGGCCGCCTTTGCCGACGACTTCATTCGCGCCCTGCCCGAGGGCTATCAAAGCTTCCTGGGCGAGCGCGGCGTGCGCCTGTCCGGCGGCCAGCGCCAGCGCATCAGCATCGCCCGCGCCATGTTGAAGAACCCGCCGCTGCTGCTGCTGGACGAAGCGACGAGCGCGCTGGACGCCGAAAGCGAACGCGTTGTGCAGGCCGCACTGGAAGCAGCCATGCAGCACCGCACGACGCTGGTCATCGCCCACCGCCTGGCCACCATCCAGAAGGCGGATCGCATCGTCGTGCTGGACGCCGGCCGCATCGTCGACATCGGCCGTCATGATGAGCTGGTAGCGCGGGGCGGGCTGTATGCGAAGTTGGCGTCGATGCAGTTTGGGCTGAAGGCCGACGCGCAAGCCGCTGCTTGAACGGCTGGTCCTGGGGGCGGGACGCCCCCCGTCCTGCGCCATGCGCTTGGCCGGGCCTTAGAACGAATCTTCCCGCATGAAAAAACTCGCCTTTGCATTGATCCCCACACTGCTGCCCATGGCCATCGCGGCCCAGACGCTGGTCTATGTCGGCACCGACACCGGCGGCGAGAGCAAAGGCATCTACGTCTCCACCCTTGACGAGACCACCGGCGCGCTGTCCCCGCCGCTGCTGGCCGCCGCCATCGGCAACCCGGGCTTCCTCACCACGCACCCGAGCAAGCCCTTTGTCTACTCGGTCGCAGCCGGCCGCGCCGCGGATGGGTCCTGGAAAGAGGAAGTTGCCGCGTTCACCGTGCAGGACGACGGCCGCCTGGTGCTGCTCAACACCCGGCCCTCGGGCGGCAACGGCCCTTGCCACATCTCCGTCGATGCCGGTGGGCGCGTGCTGCTGCTGGCCAACTACAACGGGGGCGACGTCGTGTCCTACCCCATCCAGGGCGACGGCAGCCTGGGGCCGGCGGCCTCCACGGTCCAGCATGAGGGCGCCAGCGTCAACCCACAGCGCCAGCAGCAACCCCACCCGCACGGCATCTACCCCGGCCCGACCCAGACCCGCGCCTACGTGCCCGACCTGGGGCTGGACAAGGTGGTTATCTATCGGCTGGACGCGGCGAGCGGCCGGCTCTCGCCGAACGTTCCTGCCTACGCCACCACCGAGCCCGGCGGCGGCCCGCGCCACCTCGCCTTCCATCCGAATGGCCGCTACGCCTACGTGAACCTGGAGCTGACCTCCCGCGTGGCCGCCTACCGCGTGGATGCGGTGACCGGCGCGATGGAGGGCTTTCAAGTGCTATCCAGCCTGCCGCCCGGCACCAAGGCCGAAGGCAACAGCACCGCCGAGATTCTGGTCCACCCAGGCGGCCGGTTCCTCTACGTGTCCAACCGCGGACACGACAGCATCGCGATGTTCGCCATCGACGCGCAGGACGGTTCGCTGCGCTTCATCGAGGCGACGAGCACCGGCGGGCACATGCCGCGCAGTTTTGGCATCGTGCCGGGCGGGCGCTTTCTGGTGGCGGCCAATCATGACAGCGGCAACGTCACCGTTTTTCGCATGAATCCCGAGCACGGCACGCTGTCACGCGTTGGCGGCGAGGTAACGGTTGACCAGCCTGCGTACGTTCGCTTCTTGCGGCGCTAGACGATAGTCATCGCGGCGGCCAAGGCCCCCCTGGGCTATGCCAACCTCCTTGGCGAGGGCAGCGAGCGCCTGTCTGGCGGCCAGCGCCAGCGCATCAGCATCGCTCGTGCGATGCTGAAGAACCCGCCGCATTGGGCGCCACGAAGAGCTGGTGGCTCGCGGCGGGCTGTATGCGAAGCTGGCGGCGATGCAGTTTGGGTTGGTCACGAACGCAGGAGCGGCTTGAGCTATTCCGGCAGCCGCCGCATCCAGCGCGACATGTGGCTCTGGTGGGCGAAGCCGGCCATCAACGCGATCTCACTGAGCGCCCCCGCCCGCTGCTGCACCAGTTGCCGGGCACGTTCGACACGCCGCGACACCACGTAGCGATGCACCGGCATGCCGACGCCGCTGCGAAACAGCCGCTGCAGGCTCCACGGGCTGACGCCCGCCACCCGCGCCAGGCTGGGCAGCGACAGCGGTAGTTCGAGATTCGCCTCGATGTAGTCCTGCACGCGCTGCAGGGCCGGGGCTGCGGGCGCCTCCTGCAATGACGGCGCGCGCAGCAGCACCGCCGTGGCAACCGACTGCACAAGGCCGTCGCGGAAGTGCTCGCCAAAGGGAGCGTCGGATTGCAGGTCCTGGGCCAGCGTATAGAGCAGCCCCTGCAGGCGCGGCTCGCGCGCCATGTGGACCATGCCGACTTCGACATGCCGGCCGCCCAGGCCCAGCTCGCCCGCCATCCGCTCCAGCCGGGACGGGGCGATCAACACCTCCAGGCTGCTGAAGTCGGACTGGGCCTCAAACCCGTCGGCGGCCCCAGCCGGCACGATGTCCACGTCGCCGCGCGTGCGCAGGAAGGGCAGCCCCGTGCGCAGACAGGCCGTCTTGGTGCTGGCACTGAGATGGAGGACGACGCGGTGGTGGTCCAGCGGTGTGGCGAGCGCCCGACCCGCACGTTCGTGCCGCGCCCGCAACGCCATCCCGCTCCGGTTGATCAGCTCTGAATGCATGGCGGCAATCTAGCGGGCCGGCCAAATCCCCAGCCGCCGAGGGGCCGTGCCCGAATGTGCCGTCCGCTGCTCTTTTCGTGCGCGACAGGGCATGCCCACCGCCCCTACAAACTCGGCATGAACAACATCCTTGTCATCGGCGCGGGCCCCACGGGCTCAAACACTGCGGCCCTCCTTGCGTCGAAGGGCCATCACGTCACGCTGGTCAGCCGGCGCGGAACGCCTGCATCCCACCCGGGTGTGAGGCACGCGGCGGCGGACGTCAACGACCCGCAAACCATGCGCGAACTCGCCGCGGGCGTCGACACCCTCATCAACTGCGCGATGCCGGCCTACGACCGCTGGCCCGAGGAATTCCCGCCGATCGGGAGCGCCGCGCTGTCGCTGGCGGCGGCCGTGGGCGCCCGGCTCGTGACCCTGAGCAACGTCTACGGCTACGGCCCTGTCGAAGGACCGCTGCGCGAGAACCATGCGCTGGCGCCCCATACCGTCAAGGGGCGGGTGCGCGCCGGCATGTGGGACCTGGCCCGGCGCAGCGGCGTGCCGGTGGCCGAGGTCCGCGCGAGCGACTTCCTGGGCCACGCGTCGGTGGGCTACTTCAACCTCTTCGTGCTACCGGCGCTGCTGAAGGGTGAGGAGAGCGTCTTTCCCGGCGACCTCGACGCCGCGCACAGCTGGAGCTTCACGCTGGACGTCGCGGCCACGCTGGCCGCGGCGGCGACGTCGCAGCAGTCCTGGGGTCGGGCCTGGCATGTACCGTCCTGCACGGCCTCCGTGCACGAGCTGGCCACCGCCACCGCCCGCTTGGCGAAGCTGGGCGCACCCAGGCTGCGGCGCATGACGGCCGAGGAGCTCCGGCAAGCGGCCGAGGCTGACACCATGATGGCGGAGGTGGCCGAGATGGTCTACCTGTTCGAGCGCCCGTTCCTGCTGGATGCCAGCGAGACGCAACGCCTGCTGGGCGTGTCGGCCACGCCGCTGGAGCAGGTGCTGGCTGACAACCTGGGGCCCTGCTAGACCAGGCGCCTGCGGAGACAATAGGGGCATGAGCACCCCGCCCCGTCCTCCGCAGCAATACGAAGACTTCATGCGCCATGTGTTCGAGCATGGCGTGCAAAAGAGCGACCGCACCGGCACCGGCACGCGCAGCGTGTTCGGCCACCAGATGCGCTTCGACCTCGCCCAGGGCTTCCCGCTGGTCACGACGAAAAAAGTGCACCTGAAGTCCATCGTGCTGGAGCTGCTGTGGTTCCTGCGTGGCGACAGCAACGTCAAGTGGCTGCAGGAACGCGGCGTGACGATCTGGAACGAATGGGCGCGCGAGGATGGCGACCTCGGGCCGGTCTATGGCGTGCAGTGGCGCTCCTGGCCGACGCCGGACGGTGGCCACATCGACCAGATCGCCGATGTCGTGAAGCAGCTGAAAACCAACCCGGACTCACGCCGCATCATCGTCAGTGCCTGGAACGTGGCCGAGCTGTCCAAGATGGCGCTGATGCCCTGCCATGCGTTCTTCCAGTTCTACGTGGCAAACGGGAAACTGAGCTGCCAGCTGTACCAGCGCAGCGCCGACATCTTCCTGGGCGTGCCGTTCAATATTGCGTCATACGCGCTGCTGACGATGATGCTGGCTCAGCAGTGCGACCTTGCCTTGGGCGACTTCATCTGGACCGGTGGCGACTGCCACATCTACGACAACCACGTCGAGCAGGTGCAGACCCAGCTCGCCCGCGAGCCGCGGCCTTACCCGACGATGACAATCAAGCGCCGGCCGGCGTCGATCTTCGACTACGCGTTCGAGGACTTCGAGCTGAGCGGCTACGACCCGCATCCGGCGATCAAGGCGCCGGTGGCGGTATGAGCAAGATCACGTTGGTGGCAGCCGTTGCGAAAGACGGCGCGATCGGGCGCAACAACGCGCTGCTCTGGCACCTCCCCGAGGACATGGCGCACTTCAAGGCGCTGACCCTGGGCAAGCCGGTCATCATGGGCCGCAAGACCTGGGACTCCATCCCCGCGAAGTTCCGCCCGCTCCCGGGCCGCCGCAATCTCGTCATCAGCCGTTCGGGGGTCGAACTGCCCGGTGCCGAGATGTTTGCGAGCCTGGACGCCGCGCTGGCCGCCTGCCAGGACGCGCCCGAGGCCTGCGTCATCGGCGGCGGCGAGATCTACGCGCTGGCCTTGCCGCTGGCTGACAAGCTGGCGTTGACCGAGGTGGATGCCGTCTTCCCGGATGCGGACCGGCATTTCCCGGCCTGGCCGCGAGACCGCTTCATCGAAGACCGACGCGAGCCGCACACCGGCGCCAACGGTCTTCGTTTCGATTTTGTTGATTACGTTCTCAAGGAGTAACCCCATGTCCGGACACGGCTTCCACGTCCACGGCCCGCACGAGCACGAGCTGGAGCACGCGGCCCAGCACGATGCCAAGGGCTTCGCCGGCCAGCTGGCCGTCATCACGGCCATCCTGGCTACGCTCGGCGCCGGCTTCTCGTACATGGGCGGCGCGACCCAGGCCAATGCCGGCATCCTGAAGAACGATGCGGCCATCAAGAAGACCGAGGCCGGCAACCAGTGGAACTACTACCAGTCCAAGAGCAGCAAGCAGAACCTCGCGGAGCTCGCGCTGGAGCTGAGCCCTAGCGAAGAAGCCAAGACCAAGTACCGCGACAAGGTCGCCCGCTACGAGAAGGAAAAGGCCGACATCAAGCTGGCGGCCGAGGCGCTGGAAGCCGAGTCCAAGCACTTCGACGAGAAGAGCGAGGCGCAGCTGCACATGCATCACCGCTGGGCCCAGGCGACGACGGCGCTGCAGGTGTCCATCGCGCTGGCCGCCATCGCGCTCCTGACCAAGCGTCGCTGGATGGAATGGGCCACCATCGCCGCGGGCGGCATCGGCATCGTGCTGGGTGGATTGGCCGCGGCGCACATCTGACGCCGCCCCAGGACGCCCGGCATGCTCCATCGCATCGACGAAGAGATCACCTTCCGCAAGCTGGAGATCCTGCTGGCCTTCATGGAGAGCGGCAATCTCGCGCGGGCGGCGGAGCGGCTGGGCATCAGCGCGGTCAGCGTGCACCGGGCGCTGCATTCGCTGGAGACGGGCACGCGCTGCAGCCTGTTCCGGCTGGAAGGCCGCAACCTGCAGCCCAATGACGCGGCCCACGCACTGGCCGACGTGGCCCGCGAGGTGCTGCAGGCGATGGCCCACGGCATCCGCTCGACGCGTGAGATCGCTGGCTACGCGGCCGACCGCATCCGCATCGGCTCGCTGTACTCGCTGACCAGCGGCACCGTGCCGGCCCTCATCATGGCGCTGCGCCTGCGCAAGCCCGACATCCAGACCGAGCTGGTGCTGGGCTCCAACAGCGACCTGCTGCGCAAGCTGCGCGACGGGGCCGTGGACGCGACGGTGATGGGCTTTCCCGAGGGCGCGGCTGACGTCGAGTCGCAGCTGCTGTTCGAGGACGAGATCTTCTTCGCCGCACCCGCCGACTCGGCCTACGCCCGCCAGACCGAGGTGGACCTGGGCGCCTGCGCGGACGAGCGTTTCGTGTCGCTGAACGAGGGCTATGTGACGCGCGACCGCTTCGTCGAAGCCTTCCAGGTGGCGGGCTTCGAGCCCAACGTCGTCATGACCACCAGCGACATCTTCTCGTTGATGAATCTGGTGGGCGGCGGCATCGGCTGCACGCTGCTGCCCGGCCGCGTGCGCGGCGTGCTGCCGCGCAGCGTCTGCCTCGTGCCGCTGGCGGCGCGCTATCAGATGCGGCAGAAGATCAGCGTCGTCTTCCTGCGCACGCGGGAGCGTGACCCCAACCTGCTGTCGCTGCTGGCCGCCTGCCGCAGCCACACGGCGGAGCTGGAAGCCAACCTCCCGCCGCCGTTGATGCCGGGGCACGGTGGGTAGGGACTGCCGCCCACCGAGTCGGCACGCTTCTCAAGAACCTTCGGTCAATCGACCAGCGCCTGCAGCGCCTTCAGGTCGAGCTGCTGCAGCACGCGCTGCATCGGTTCGGTGAAGACGTCGCCGCCATTCACGGCCACCTTCAGCATCTGCGGCCGGCCGGGGTGGCTGCGGTCCCAGGGGAAATCCGGGTCGGGCCTGACCAGGCGCGGGTAGCGGTCCAGCGGCACGGCGGCGTCGTGCAGCCCGTTCAAGCCCAGCAGCGCAGGCGCGGCCAGTTGCTGCGGCGACAGGCCGGCGCGCCAGGCCTCGACGCGGCGAAGCATGGTCTGCAGCGGGTTGGTGTCGACACCGGCGGCTGCCTTGCGGCGGGCCGTGCGTGCCTCCGCTTCGCGGGTGGCGCGCAGTTGGTCGCGCAACTCGACAGTCATCTTTTCGGCCGCAGCCGGGTCCACCTTGCGCAGGCCGGCGGTCACCTTCTGCACCTGGGATTCGTCAAAGGCCTCGCGCGCGGCAGCGTCGCCCTCGGCCGGCAGGCCCGCGCGAGCGCTGCTGTCCTCCTGCACGCGGCGCTTCAGGTCGCGCAGCGTGAAGTCCACATACTCGGCGGTGGTCACCGCCACCCAGGGCAGGCGGCCACCGCGCGTGAACACCAGCTGATGGCCGCCGTACAGCGTGTAGCCGTTGAGTTGCCCGGTGGCGGGAAGCTCGCGCCAGGCCTGCAGCTGTTCGTCGCGCAGCTCGGCATGGGGAGATTCGAAGAAGCTGGTGGGCGCGTTGATGGCCACCACCACCGCGGCCATCGACCCGAGGCGGTCGGCCTTGGGGTTGACGTCGCAGCGACCGGGCAGCCACATGCTTTCGCGGTGGTCGCGCAGCAGCAGGCTGCCGCTGCGCGCGGGAGCGTCCCACTGCCCGCCCACCTGCCAACTGCTGCGCAGCCGCGTGCGCGGCAGCTCGTGCAGTTCACGCTGGGCGTGCAGCACGGCGTTGACCCGTTGCAGCGCCTGCCGCATCGGCGCGACGGCGGGGTCGGTGACGCGGCGCTGGTCCGCCGTGGTGGGGTGCTCCGCATCCACCCAGCAATCGATGGCGGCTGCGGCGGGCTGCGGCACGGCCAGCAGCGCCAACGTGCTCATCGCGGCAGCAGCGCGCGGCAAGGTGTCGTTCAGGAACAGGCGCAGGGCCTTGGTGACTGGCATCTGAAGGTCGAAGCGGAATGAGGGATTCATGGTCGACGGATGGCGATAGCGAGGCGCCAGTGTTGCGAGCCGCCAGGGCGCTGTCATCGCTCTGAAGAGCCATCGCGGCCGTGGCATGCATGGCTCTCCGATGACTGCCGCCATGGCCTGTCGGGCGGATGGCAGCCGCGCACCTGGTCGGCACAGTGCCGCCACCCCAATCGACCGGAGTCCACATGACCACCACTGCTTCCCGTTTCCCCCTCTCCCTGCTGATCGCCGCTGCGTTGACCGCCTGCGGCGGTGGCGGCACCGATGCCGCCACCGGCAGCCCGGCCCCCACGCCGCAAACGCCACAAACGCCGACGCCCACCACACCGCCGCCCGCCGCAGCTGGGTTCAGCTTCACGCTGGACACGAGCAAGGCCCTCGTCTGGCAGGGCCAGCAGGCCAGCGTCGCCGTCGCCGTGCAGCGCGATGCCGGCTTCACGGACGCCATCCAGTTCAGCGCCGAAGACATGCCCGCCGGCGCAACGACCGCAGCGCTCAGCGTGCCCGCCGGCAGCAACGCCGGCACGCTGACGCTGCAGGCAGCCACCACGGCACCGCACTCGCTGCCGACCAGCGTCACGATCAAGGGCGCTGGCGGCACGGCCAACGCCAGCAAGCCCCTGACGGTGACGGTGCGCGGCCAGGCGGGTGACATCGACACCAGCTTCGGTGGCGGCACGCTGGTGACGCCGGGCGGCATCACCGACGACTACGTGCGCGGCGTGGCGGTGCAGGCCGACGGCAAGGCCGTCGTGGCCGGCTTCGGTGTCTTCGGCGCCGCCACCGGCACCGACTTCATGCTGGTGCGCCACTTGCGCGACGGCGGCCTGGACCCCAGCTTCGGCACCGGCGGCAAGGTCAGCACCGCGTTCAACAACGGCGGCCGCAGCGATGAGGCCCAGGCCGTGGCCGTGCAGGCCGACGGCAAGATCCTCGTTGCCGGCAGCAGCGACCAGGGCGCCACCGGCTACGACTTCGCACTGGCCCGCTACAACGCCGATGGCACGCTGGACACGACCTTCGGCAGCGGCGGCCGCGTGACGACCTCCTTCGGCAACGGCGCCGACAAGGCCTACGCCCTGCTGCTGCAGCCCGACGGCAAGATCGTCCTCGGCGGCGACAGCAGCCAGGGCGCCAACGGCAGCGACTTCGCACTGGCCCGCTACAACGCTGACGGCAGCCTCGACGCCGGCTTCGGCAACGGCGGCAAGGTGCTGACGGCTATCGGCAGCGATGGCGCGCGCGAGACGATCTATGCGCTGGCGATGCAGACGACGGGCGGCGTCTCCCGCATCGTCGCCGCTGGCGGTGAGGGCGACTTCATCGCCGCCGCCTACCGCGCCGACGGCACGCTGGACGCCGGCTTCGGCACCGCGGGCATCGTGCGCGGCCTGTTCGGCAGCGTCACCGGCGCCGCGCGCGGCGTCGTTGTCACGGCCGACGGCAAGCTTGTGCTGGCCGGCCACCGCGACCATGACTTTGCGGCCGTGCGCCTGCTCCCGGCCGGCGGGCTCGATGCCAACTTCGGCACCGGCGGTCGCGCCGTCGTCGCCGTCAGCGCCGACAACTGGGACGAAGCCACCGCCCTCGTGCAGCAGGCCGATGGCCGGCTGTTACTCGGCGGCTGGATGTACACCGGCAACAGCTCCAGCGCCGACACCGTGCTGCTGCGGCTGAACAGCGACGGCAGCCGCGATACCGGCTTCTCACCCAACGGCATCCGCGTCACCGCGGTGGCCAGCGGTATCCGCACCGACAGCGGCCGCGCCTTGGCCCTGCAGCCCGACGAGCGCGTACCCACGGTGCGCGTGCTTCAAGCCGGCGAAGCCAGCGGCAACAGCGACCTCGACATCGTGCTGATGCGCCACTGGCTCTGAGCCCCGACGCGCCGCCGCAAACTTCCTGGAGCCCTCATGTTCTCGTCTCGACGCCTGGCACCCCTGTGTGCCGCCCTGTTCATCCTCGCCGGCTGCGGCGGTGGTTCCGACCCGGCCACGCCTGGAAATCCGGGCACGCCCCCCACCCCGTCCACACCGGCCCCCGGCGCGCAGATGTCGGCGCTGTCCGGCTCGGCGCAACACGCCACCGTCTCCTGGACCGGCGGCAATGCGGGTACCGCCTGGCGCCTGGAGCGCCGCCGCGAAGACGGTGGCGACTACGCCCTCGTCGCCGAGGTGGACAGCGGCGCGGGCCTCTGGCTGGACGGCGGCCTCAGTGCCGACACCGGCTACAGCTACCGCCTCAGCCGCACTGACGGCAGCGTGCTGGCCACGGCCACGGCCCGCACCGGCACCGAGGCGGTACTGACAACGGCCGCCCCGACGGCGGTGGGCGCGGGCATCCCGCTGCGCTTCACGCCCACCACGAGCAGCCTGCGCCTGGCGGACGGCAGCCTGCAGCTCGACCTGCCCGCCGGCAGCCTGAGCCAGGCCGGCACTGCGACGCTGCAGCCCGTCACCAATCCCCTGCCCGATGGCGTCGGCCCGGGGCTGAGCCTCAGCCTACCCGAGCGCCCGGCCCGCACGCTGACGCTGTCGATGCGCTACGGCGCCGACGAGGATGTCGACGAGGTGCTGCAGGACCGCATCGCACTGCAGCAGGCCGACGGCAGCTGGTGGCTGCTGCCGCTGGCCGCCCACGATGAGGGCCAGCGCCTGCTGCAGGTCAGCCTGCCACCCGGCCTGTGGGTGGAGGAGCAACCGGCCGCGTCTGCGCAAATGGCCCGTGCGGCGGCCACCACGGTGCGCGGCGTGAAAGGCCAGTTCGTGCGCGTCAAGGCGCACAAGCTGCTGCCCGCCTCGGCCAGCGTGCGCGTCCTGGGCAGCCAGCGCTTCGTGCCCGTCAGCATCTATGTGGTACGCCAGGGTCAGGGTTGCGAAGCGCAGGCGGCCGAGGAGTTCTGCCTGCCCACGCCGGTGCTGCGCGACGTCCAGGTGCCGGTGCTGAACACCAAGGCCGGCTTCCAACGCCAGTGGACGCTGGAAGGCAGCACGACGCCCGCCGCCACCTTGGGCACGCTGGCCACCGAGCCCCAAGCCGGCATGGTCTACACCGCGCCGGCCCTGGTACCGGCCACCAATCCGCTCACGCTGCGCTTCAGCAGCATCAACAACAGCAACGGGCGCCGCCTGGCGTTGAGCGCGAAGATCCGCGTCACCGAAGATGCCTGGGTCGGCAAACTGGAGGCCTTCGTCGGCGATCTCGGGGCGGGCCACAAGTACAACCTCGACACGCGTTGGACCCTTGATGCCGCGCTGAGCACCGCGACCCGCCGCGTCTACCACCCCACCGGCAATGCCGAGCACCTCTACACGGTGGTGGATCCAGTCTGCCAGCACACGGTCACGCCCACGCACATCCCGCTGGCGCAGGCCCAGGCCACCGGCCAGCTCATCGTCGATGAATCCACCAGCCCGGCGCGCTACAAGCTGGACCTGGCCACGCTGTGGAATTCGACGATGACCGTCAGCTGCCCGACCGGCAGCACCAGCGCGCCGACCAAAGCCGGGCATGTGTGGACCGCCGAGGGCGTCGTCACGCAAGGCCGCATCGCGGGCTCCGACAACGGTCTGGGTGAGCGCAGCTGGGCACTGGGGCGCCCGCAGTGAAATCGTTCGTCGCGTTCAGGGTTTACCCAGAATCGTTGCGGTCGGCGTAAACGTCAGCCGGCGAGGTTGATTGATCGTCCTGGGGGCCGCTCCCACACTGCGGCCGCATACCGCCACTGAATGGCGGACCTGGAGACATCAAGTGACCCTCAATCGACGTCAATGGCTCGGCAGCACCGCCGGCACCGCCGCCTCCCTCTGGCTGCCCAGCGCCCAGGCCCAGACCGGCGCGCTGAAGATCTCGCACCAGTTCCCCAGCGGCACGCTCACCGAGGGCGACTTCCGCGACCGCTTGTGCCGCAAGTTCGCCGCCGAGGTGGAGAAGCGCAGCAGCGGCGCATTGAAGGCCTCGGTCTACCCAGGCTCGTCGCTGATGAAGACCAATGCCCAGTTCTCGGCCCTGCGCAAGGGCGCGCTGGACATGAGCCTGGTGCCGCTGTCCTATGCCGGCGGCGAGGTGGCCGAGACCAATGCCGGGCTGATGCCGGCCCTGGTGCCCAGCTACGAGCAGGGCGCGGCGTGGAAGACGGCGGAGGTGGGCAAGCTGTTGTCCAAGGTGCTGGACGACAAGGGCGTGCTCATCGTCAGCTGGGTCTGGCAGGCCGGCGGTGTGGCCAGCCGCGCGCGGCCGCTGGTGACGCCGGACGATGCCAAGGGCCTGAAGGTGCGCGGTGGCAGCCGCGAGATGGACATGATGCTGAAGCAGGCCGGCGCCTCGGTCATCACCTTGCCGTCCAACGAGATCTACGCCGCCATGCAGACCGGCGCCATGGACGCGGCCATGACCTCGTCCACCAGCTTCATCTCCTTCAAGCTCGAGGAGATCGCCAAGCACCTGACCTCGGGCCGCCAGCGCACTTACTGGTTCATGTTCGAGCCGCTGATGATCTCCAAGGAGGTCTTCAACAAGCTGCCCAAGGCCCAGCAGGACATCGTCATGGCCGTCGGCGCCGAGATGGAAGTCTTTGCGCGCGACGCCGCCAAGGCCGATGACCAGGCTGCGGCTGCGATCTACGCCAAGGCCGGCGCCAAGGTCTACGACATGGACGAGCCGACGTTGAAGAAGTGGCAGGCCATCGCACGCGACACCGCGTGGAAGGACTTCGGCGAGAAGAACGAATCCTGCGCCGCCATCCTCAAGGCCGCGCAGAAGCTGCTCTGAGGCCGCCATGAGCCACGGTTTTGAATTGCAGCCGGCGGCGGTGGCCGGCATCGACCCCGACACGCCCGCCCTGCTGCGCCCCATCGCGCGCGGCCTGAACTTCATCAACCACGCCATGGTCGTGCTCGGCATGCTGGCCCTGCTGGTGGCCTCCTGCGTGCTGACCTACAGCGTCGTGTCGCGCTATGTGATGAAGGCTTCGACCGACTGGCAGGACGAGGCAGCCGTGTTCTGCCTGGTCGGCGCCACCTTCCTGTGCGGCGCCTTCGTGCAGTCGCTGCGCGGCCACGTCGGCATCGAGGCCATCGCCGGCCTGCTGCCCCGCGCCGTGAACCGCCTGCGCCTGATGCTCGTGGACCTGATGGGCACCGCCTTCTGCGCCTTCTTCGCCTGGAAGTCGTGGACGCTGTTCCACGAGGCCTGGGTCGACGGCCAGACCACCTCGTCTTCCTGGGCCCCGCCGCTGTCGATTCCCTACGGCCTGATGTCCGTGGGCATGACGCTGCTGAGCCTGCAGCTGCTGGTGCAGCTCACGGCGCGCGTGAACGGCCTCTTCAAATCCAATTCAGGAGTCGCAGCATGAGCATGCTCGTCCTCGGCTCGCTGTTCGGCGTCGTCACGCTGCTGTTCATGTTCTCGGGCGCGCCGATCGCGTTCGCGCTCGGCAGCGTCGCGGTGCTGTTCATGGCCATCTTTATGCCGGCCTCGGCGCTGGACACGGTCACGCAGAACGTCTACGAGGAGATGGCCAGCATCACGCTGCTGTCCATTCCCCTCTTCATCTTGAAAGGCGCGGCCATCGGCAAATCGCGCGCGGGCCAGGACCTGTACGCCGCCATGCACGTGTGGATGGGCCGCATCCCCGGCGGCCTGGGTATTGCCAATGTGTTCGCCTGCGCGCTGTTCGCGGCCATGGCCGGCTCCAGCCCGGCCACCTGCTCGGCCATCGGCAGCGCCGGCATCCCGGAGATGCGCAAGCGCGGCTACTCGCCCGGCTTTGCGGCCGGCATCATCGCTGCCGGCGGCACCCTGGGCATCCTGCTGCCGCCGTCCATCACGATGATCCTGTACGCAGTGGCGGCCGAGCAGTCGCTGGGCCGGCTGTTCCTGGCCGGCATCATGCCGGGCGTGCTGCTGGTGGCGCTGTTCGCCGGCTACGCGGCGCTGCGCTACCGCAAGGAGTACGCGCTGGCCGAGGCCGAATACAAGCGCACCGGTGCCGCCTCGGCGCTGCTGGCCAACGAGACCTTCACCAACCGCCAGAAGTTCGAGATGCTGCCGCGCGTCGTGCCCTTCGTGCTGCTGCTGATCGGCGTCATGGTGGCGCTGTATGGCGGCTTCGCGACGCCGTCGGAAACCGCCGGCCTGGGTGCCCTGCTGGCGCTGGCGCTGATCGCCGTCATCTACGGCGTGTGGCGGCCCAAGGACGTGGCGCCCATCCTCCAGTCGACGCTGAAGGAGTCGACCATGCTGATGCTCATCATCGGCATGTCGCTGCTGTTCTCCTACGTGATGAGCTATCTGCACATCAGCCAGTCGGCGGCGGAGTGGATCGTCGGCATGCAGCTGTCCAAGTGGGTGCTGCTGGCCGCGGTGCTGCTGATGGTCATCCTGCTGGGCTTCTTCCTACCGCCGGTCAGCATCATCCTGATGACGGCACCCATCATCCTGCCGCCGCTGAAGGCCGCCGGCTTCGACCTGATCTGGTTCGGCATCCTGATGACCATCGTCATGGAGACCGGCCTCATCCACCCACCGGTGGGGCTGAACATCTTTGTCATCAAGAACATCGCGCCCGACATCGACCTGCGCGACATCATCTGGGGCGTGCTGCCCTTCGTCGTGCTGATGTTGCTGGCGGTGCTGCTGATCTGCATCTTCCCGGGCATTGCCACTGCTCTGCCGGACGCGGTCATGGGCGTCGCCGCCAAGGCGCATTGAGGAGCCGGCCATGAATGCTCCCTCCTGGAATCTGCGCGACCGCCAGCGCCGCGAGCGGCTCTCGCGGGCGGCCGAACTCACCGGCGTACAGGGCCGGCGCGTGGCGACCGACGCCATCGTGCCGCTGCTGGAGGCCGTGCTGCAGCCCGGCGACCGTGTCTGCCTGGAAGGCAATAACCAGAAGCAGGCCGACTTCCTCGCCCAGTCGCTCACGCAGGTGGACCCGCAGCGCGTGCGCGACCTGCACATGGTGCAGTCGGTGCTGGCCCTGCCCGAGCACCTGGACGTGTTCGAGAGCGGCATCGCCAAGCGGCTCGACTTCAGCTTCTCCGGCCCGCAGGGCGCGCGCCTGGCCAAGCTGGTCAGCAGCGGTGGCATCGAGATCGGCGCCATCCACACCTACCTGGAGCTGTTCGCGCGCTACTTCGTCGACCTGACGCCCAAGGTTGCCCTCGTGGCCGCGCATGCCGCGGACGCGCAAGGCAACCTCTACACCGGCCCCAATACTGAAGACACGCCGGCCATCGTCGAGGCCACGGCCTTCTCGGGTGGCATCGTCATCGCCCAGGTCAACGAGATCGTGGACGTGCTGCCGCGCATCGACATCCCGGCCGACTGGGTGGACTTCGTCGTGCAGGCGCCGCGCCCCAACCTCGTCGAGCCGCTCTTCACCCGCGACCCGGCGCAGATCAGTGAGATCCAGGTGCTGATGGCCATGATGGCCATCAAGGGCATCTATGCCGAGTACGGCGTGCAGCGCCTGAACCACGGCATCGGCTTCGACACCGCGGCCATCGAGCTGCTGCTGCCCACCTATGCCGAGTCGCTGGGGCTGAAGGGCAAGATCTGCAAGCACTGGGCGCTGAACCCGCACCCTGCTCTCATTCCTGCCATCGAGGCCGGCTGGGTGGAGTCCATCCACTCCTTCGGTTCCGAGCTGGGCATGGAGGACTACATCCGCGCCCGCTCCGACGTCTTCTTCACCGGCGCCGACGGCAGCTTGCGCAGCAACCGCGCCTTCTGCCAGGCCGCCGGTCATTACGCCTGCGACCTCTTCATCGGCTCGACGCTGCAGATCGACTTGCAGGGCAACAGCTCCACCGCGACGCTGGGCCGCATCACCGGCTTTGGCGGCGCTCCCAATATGGGCGCCGACGCGCGCGGCCGCCGCCACGCCAGCCCCGCCTGGCTCAAGGCCGGCGCCGAGGCCCGTGCGGGAAGGCAAGGTGCCGCCGGCACGCCTCGCGGCCAGAAGCTGGTGGTGCAGATGGTCGAGACCTTCCGCGAGCACATGCAGCCCGCCTTCGTCGAAAGCCTGGACGCGTGGACGCTGCAGGAACAAGCCGGCATGGCCCTGCCGCCGATCATGATCTACGGCGACGACGTCAGCCACATCCTGACCGAGGAAGGCATCGCCAACCTGCTGCTGTGCCGCAGCGATGAGGAGCGCGAGCAGGCCATCCGCGGCGTGGCCGGCTACACGGCGGTGGGGCTGGCGCGGGATGCGCGCATGGTGGAGAACCTGCGCGATCGTGGCGTCGTCAAGCGACCTGCCGACCTCGGCATCGACCCGCGCGACGCCACACGCAACCTGCTCGCCGCGCGCAGCATGCGCGACCTCGTGCGCGCCTCGGGCGGCCTGTACAGCCCGCCCAAGCGCTTTCGCAACTGGTGAGGATTTGATGACCACCCCTGGCCTCGAAACCCTGGACTACGCCTTCACCGGCACGCGGCCTGCTGGTGCCTTCGCGCCAGTGCTGGTCGGCGTCGTCGGCTCCGGCAACCTCGAAGTGCTGCTGGAGCCTGCGCCCGGCAGCGATTGCCGCGTCCACATCGAAACCTCGGCGCGTGGCTTCGGCACCATCTGGTCGGCAGTCGTCAGCGACTTCCACCAGCGCCACCAGCTCGCAGGCGTGCTGCTGTCCATCCACGACATGGGCGCCACGCCCGCCGTCGTCAGCCTGCGGCTGGACCAGGCCGCGCAGGAGCTGCAGCCGTGATCACCTCCTACGCTGAATGCTCGGCGCGCGAGCGCCTGGCCGGGGTTGTTGATACTGGCAGCTTCCACGAGTGGCTGCCGCCCGCGATGCGGCTGACCAGCCCCCACCTGGCGCAGCTTGGCGTGCCCTCCTCTTTCGACGACGGCGTGGCCATTGGCCGCGCAACGCTGGCTGGTCAGGAGATCTTCGTCGCCGCGCAGGAAGGCCAGTTCATGGGCGGCGGCGTCGGCGAAGTGCATGGCGCCAAGCTCGTCGGCCTGCTGAAGCGCGCGCTGCGCGACCAGCCACGGGCCGTGCTGCTGCTCGCCGAGTCGGGTGGCGTGCGCCTGCACGAAGCCAACGCCGGGCTCATCGCTGTCTCCGAGGTGATGCGCGCGCTGCTTGATGTGCGCGCGGCAGGCATCCCGGTCATCGTGCTGATCGGCGGCGCCAATGGCTGCTTCGGCGGCATGGGCATCGTCGCGCGCTGCGCCGACCACATCGTCATGAGCGACCTGGGCCGCTTGGCCATGTCCGGCCCCGAGGTCATCGAGGCCTCGCATGGCGTCGAGGAGTTCGACTCACGCGACCGCGCGCTGGTGTGGCGCACCACGGGCGGCAAGCACCGCTGGCTGACTAGCGACTGCGACGTGCTGGTGGAAGACGACGTGGCCGAGTTCCGCGCGGCAGCCATTGCGGCGCTGGATTCGGGGCGGCCGGTCACGCTGGAACTGCTGGAAGCCGAGCACGCGCGGCTGAGTGCGCGGCTCACTTTCGACGGCTCCGAAGCCATTGCGTTGTGGGCTTCGCTCGGCGTGCAGAGCGCCTCCCACGTGCCCGACCTCGACGTGGCCGGTGTGCTGGCCCTGGGAGCCCGCTGATGGACTGGCAGACGCTTGCAACCCAACTCTTCGGCGCCGATCACGGCATCACGCGCGACGGTGATTTCCTGCGCGGCGAGGTCGAGTTCGACGGCGAGCCCATCGCCGTCATCGGCACCACCAACCACGCACCCATCGGCGTGCAGCTCGCGCTGACCCAGGCCCGCGCAGTGCTGGACACGATGGCCCAGCACCCCGGCCGCGCCATCCTGCTGCTGATCGACACCCAAGGCCAGCAGCTGCGCCGCCGCGACGAGCTGCTGGGCATCAACCGCGCGATGGCCCATCTGGGCATGACGATCGACCTCGCCCGCCGGCGCGGCCACCGCGTGCTGGGCCTCGTCTACGACCAAGCCTTGTCCGGCGGCTTCATCACCTCGGGCCTCATCGCCGACGCCTGCGACGCACTGCCCGAGGCCGAGATCCGCGTCATGCGCCTGCCGGCCATGGCGCGCGTGACCAAGCTGCCCGAGGCGCTGCTGGCGCAACTGTCCGAATCCAATCCGGTGTTCGCGCCCGGCGTGGACAACTACGTCGCCATGGGCGGCGTGCGGCGGCTCTGGCAAGGCGACTTGACCCAGGCGCTGCGCGAGGCCCTGGCGGATGCGCCGACCGATGACCGGCGTGCTGAAGATGGCGCCGCGCGCGGCGGGCGGCAGATGGCCGCAGCGGTCGCGCAGCGGGTGCTCGACGCCGCCTGAACCATGGCCGCGCTACATCGCCACCAGATCGCCTGGCTGTCGGCCGTGGGCTGGCAGGGCCTGCTCGGCGGCAGTTGGGACGCCGAAGCCCTCGACTGCCTGGGTCACTGGGCTGCGCGAGGCCTGCCCCTCGTCGTCACGCGCCAACGCGACGACGACGGCATTGCGTTGGGCCTGTGCGCGCCGCGCCGCTGGGGCCATCGACGCATTGCGCTGCGCGTCGAGCGCACCGAGGTGCTGTACTTCGACGAGTTCCCGCGCCTGGACCAGGTCCTCACCCAACTGCCTCAGAGCACCCGCGCACCCGCCCGCCAGCTGGCCCTGGCCCTGCAGGCCTGCGGCGCAACGGCCCGCGTCTACGGCAGCCATGGCTGGCAACACATCACCGGACTGCAGCACGTGCGCGAGGGCTCGGATCTCGACGTGTGGGTAGGAGTCGGCAGCAAGGAACAGGCCGATGCCGCGGCCGCCGCATTGAACGCCTTCGCCTCGCCCTCCCGGCGGATCGATGGCGAACTCGTCTTCGACGGCAACGCCGCCGTTGCCTGGCGTGAGTGGCTCGCCTGGCGCAGCGGTGGCCCGCAGGCTCTGTTGGTGAAACGGCTCAACGGCGCTTCGATGGAGGCGCTGGCATGAGGCCACATCGCGCGCTGGCGCCCAGCGCCCCCACGCCCCAGCAGATCGGCCGCGCCGCCACGCTCGCGCTCTATGACGAGCTCGCGCTGTCACCCAAGCCCGGCCTCGTCACGCTGACCGACCGCGGCAGCCATGCCGACATGGACGCCCACAGCTTCATGCGCAGCCTGTTCGCGCTGCGCAGCTACTTTGTTCGCATCGCCGAACTGGGGGCCGCTGGCGCGCCCTTCGAGGCGCTGGAGCGCTGCGGCATCGCGGCCGAAGCCCGCATGCTGGCCGCCACGGGCGGCATCAACACGCACCGCGGCGCGATCTTCATGCTGGGCTTGCTGTGCGCTGCAGCGGGCGCGCTGGGCCAACAACCCACTCCTGCCCTGATCAGGCAGACGCTGCTGACGCGCTGGGGCGAGACGCTGGCCGCTCGCGCGCAGCGCCCTCCCACGCTGCCCGGCGGGCTGGCTGCGCAGCGCTTTCAACTGCGCAGCGCTTCGACCGAAGCCGCTCTGGGCTTTCCGACGCTGTTCGAGACGGCCGAGCCAGCCTTGCGTTCGGCCCGGGCGCGCGGCCTTTCGGCGGCCGCGGCCCGGCTCGACACCTTGTTCGCCGTCATGGCCGTGCTGGACGACAGCAACCTCGCCCACCGCGGCGGCCTCGAGGGGTTGCGCTTCGCGCAGGCCACCGCGCGAGACTTCCTCGCCACGGGTGGTGCATCCCAGGGCCTCGAAACGGTCCAAACGATCAGCGCCGAGTTCGTGCGCCAGCGCCTGTCCCCCGGTGGCGCGGCCGACACACTCGCCGCCGCCTGCTGGCTGGAACGCCTGAGCTGAATGGGCCTGGCGCTGCTCTTCCCCGGGCAGGGCGCACAGCACCCGCAGATGCTGCCCTGGCTGGACGCACAGCCCGCTGCCAGGCCGGCGCTGGATGCCCTGGCCCGGCACCTGGGGCCGGGCTGGCGTGATCGCCTGGGTGACTCGGCCTGGCTGCATGCCAATCCAGTGGCCCAGCCGCTGCTGACGGGTGTTGGCATCGCGGCTTGGCAGGCGCTGGCGGCGCGCTTGCCGCCACCCGTGGTGGTGGCGGGCTACAGCGTCGGCGAGCTGGCCGCATTCGCGGCGGCGGGTGTGTTTGACGCCTCAACCGCCCTCGATCTCGCGGCTGTTCGCGCGCAGGCCATGAGTGACAGCGTGGCCGGCCAGGACACGGGGCTGCTTGCTGTTCAGGGCCTGAACGCGCTGCGCCTGGCCCAAGCCTCCGCAGCCTCGTTGGCGATTGCGATCCGCATCAGCGCGGAGCGCGTCATCGTCGGCGGCGTTGCGGCCGAACTCGACGCCAACGCAGCCCGCTGGTCCGCCGCTGGCCTGCGCTGCACGCGCCTGCCCATTGGCATCGCCTCGCACACGCCGGCCATGGCGGCTGCGGCGACGGTATTCGCACGGCACCTGGCGACGGTCAGTCTCCAGGCGCCACGCACCGCCGTGGTCTGCAACTTCACCGGTGCTGCCAGCAGAGTCCCCCCCGCGCTGGCGGCCGCACTTGCCGGCCAGATTGCCAGCACTGTGCGATGGGACGACTGCATGGACAGCATTGCCGAACGCGGCGTTCGCTGCGTGCTGGAAATCGGCCCCGGTGCCGCATTGGCCTCCATGTGGCGCGAGCGGCACCCCGACATCCCGGCGCGGTCGATCGACGAGTTCCAGGCGCCGGACGGCGTGCTGGGCTGGCTGGGCCGGCAACTCAGCTGAGCTGTAGGTGTTTTCTCTGGTATGACCACATTGGGTATAAATGAGAAACTGGTAATACCGCAATGAGCTCTGGCTCAGACGTCACCAGGCAACTCAAATCCCACGGGCGTCTCGCCCGGTCCGCTAACAACACGCAGGAGACCATCGTGCATCGATTCAAGTACGTCATCAGCGCAGCACTGCTCGCTGTTTCGCAAGTGGCCGCCGCGGATACCGCCGAAGCGAGCATCAGCAACATCAACTTCAGCACTTCCCAGGGATGGGCCCAGGTGTTCAAGGGAGTCACTTGGCTGCCGCTGCCATCGGGCGCATCGGTTGCGCTGGCGGATCCAAGTTTCAGCGACACCGCCAGCGGCTGGCAGGGAGATGTGATCGGTGCATCGGTTGCCTCTGCTGGCTCCATCGCGGAAGCCAAGTTGACTGCGACAACCGCCACCGACAACTCCCGCAGCTTGAACGGCGTGTCCGCTTCGGCGAAGGTCAACGTCACCGGAGGACAGTCCGGTTGGGCCAACGCGAAGGTTTTTGATGGTTTGTTCCAGGCCAGCGAAAATGCAACCGTCACCGTGACCGTCGCCTTGAGCAGCCTGCAGGTCAGTGGCCCTCACGGGCAGGCGAATGTCTACATCGACTTTTGCAGTTGGGCGGAAACCTGCGCTCCCGGCAACTACACGGAAGCCTTCATCGACTCGTCCTTCCCGAACTACACCGGCCCGACGCTTTTGAGCGCCACCTGGACGAATCCGGGAGAGGCGGGCTTTTTCAGAATGGCCATCGGTTTGGCGGTGTCTGCCGACTCCGTGACCGCCGTTCCGGAACCGGCGACCATGGCCCTCTGGCTGGCCGGCCTGGCAGGTGTAGGCGCACGTCTTCGCCGCCGCAAAGATTAGTTGGCTCGTCTCCGAGTCGGCCAGGCACACGTTGACCTGGTTTGGTCGCGCGATCTCCAACGGGATCGCGCGACGCATTTTTTCCTTTGACAAATCAAGCGCCTGGCTCGGACAGCCGCAGCAGCGCTTGCCTTGAATCAGCAGTTCGATCGACGGGAAACCAAGTTATGTCACGCGCGCCGCGCATTCTTCATTGGCTCAGCCTCATGCTCTTCGCGGCGCTCGCGCTCGCGGCTACTGCTGTCCAGGCCGCCGGCCGCGAACGCCTGTCACTCGACAGCGGCTGGCTTTTCCATCGCGGCGACGTCTCAATGCCCGTGGTCAAGGGTCACGGCATGAGCTATCACAACGGCAAGGCCAACGGCGCCTGGGGTGCGGCTGCCGCAGACTTCGATGATTCCGGCTGGCGGCGCCTGGACCTGCCGCATGACTGGGCCGTCGAGAACCCGTTCGACCGCAACGAGAACGCGTCTCAGGGCTATCGCCAGCGCGGCATCGGCTGGTACCGGCGCTATCTGCCGCTGCCCGAATCCGACCGCGGCCGCCACATCGAGCTGCAGTTCGACGCGGTCGCCACGCACAGCACGGTCTGGGTCAACGGCATCGTCGTCGACCGCAACTGGTCGGGTTACAACGGCCGCAGCATCGACATCACGCCCTATGTCCGTTACGGCGCCGACGCCAACACCATCGCCGTGCGCGTGGACGCCGACGCACAGGAAGGCTGGTGGTACGAAGGCGCCGGCATCTACCGCCACACCTGGCTGGTCAAGCGCGACGCGCTGCACATCGCCACCGACGGCCTGCATGCCAACCCGGTCCAGCGCAACGGTCGCTGGAGCCTTCCGGTCGAAGTGACGTTGCAAAGCAGCGCCAAGGCCGAGCGCAGCGGCACCATCGACGTGGTCGTGATCGATCCGTCGGGCCGCGAAGTGGCCAAGGGCAGCGCCCGAGCGCGGGTTGCCGCGCTCGAATCGGCCGTCGCCCACATCAAGCTCGACGTGCGCGAGCCCAAGCTGTGGTCGCTTGCGCAGCCCCACGTCTACCGTGTGCGCGCGACGCTGCGCGACGGCGCGAACGAACTCGACCGCACCGAAACGCAGACCGGCTTCCGGTCCATCCGCTTCGACGCGGACCGCGGCTTCTTCCTCAACGACCAATCGGTCAAGCTGCAGGGCGTCTGCGTCCACCAGGATCACGCTGGTGTCGGTGTTGCCGTGCCCGAAGCCATCTGGGAGTTCCGGCTGCGTCGCCTCAAGGAGATGGGTACCAACGCGATCCGCTTCTCGCACAACGCGCCGGCGGCCGAGGTGCTGGACATCGCCGACCGCCTGGGCCTGCTCGTCATGGACGAGAACCGCCACTTCAACCCCTCGCCCGACTACCTGAAGCAGCTGACGTGGATGGTGCGGCGCGACCGCAATCATCCGAGCGTGATCCTGTGGTCCATCTTCAACGAGGAGCCTCTGCAGAGCACCGAGCCCGGCTATGAGATGGCGCGCCGCATGGTTTCCGAGATCAAGAAGCTTGACCCGACGCGGCCAGTGACGGGCGCCATGCACGGCGGCCTGTTCACCGACCTGAACGCCGCGGATGCGCTCGACGTCGTCGGCGTGAACTACCAGATCGGCGCCTACGACCCGTATCACAAGAAGCACCCGAAGCGCCCGATGACGAGCACCGAGGACACCGCGGCCTACATGACGCGTGGCGAGTTCGCCAGCGACCGCGCCGGCCAGGTGTTCGGCAGCTACGACGACGAGCCCTCGTCCTGGGGCAACACGCACCGCCAGGCCTGGCGCGCCATCGGCGAGCGGCCCTTCATCGCCGGCAGCTTCATCTGGACGGGCATCGACTACCGCGGCGAACCCACGCCGTATGAGTGGCCCAGCGTCGGCTCCTTCTTCGGCGCGATGGACCTGGCCGGGTTCGCCAAGACGGCGTTCTGGATCCACCAGGCCCAGTGGGTCAAGGATCGCCCGGTCGTCAAGTTGGTGCCCCACTGGAACTGGACCGGGCGCGAAGGCCAGGCCGTGCACGTGATGGTCGCCAGCAACGCGCCGCGCGTGCGCCTGCTGCTCAACGGCACGGCCGTCGGCGAGCAGGATGTCGACCCCTATGAAATGGCGCACTTCAAGGTGGCCTATGCGCCGGGACGCATCGAGGCCGTGGCCCTGCGAGACGGCAAGGAGATCGCACGCGATGCGGTCGAGACCAGCGGAGCGCCCACCCGCCTCGTGCTGACGCCGGACCGCAAGGCGCTGATCGGCGACGGGCTGGATGCCATGCCGGTGACGGTCAGCGTCGTCGACGCCCAAGGGCGACCAGTGCCGACGACGAACGCCCACGTGCGCTTCGAGATCGATGGCCAGGCCCGCATCATTGGCGTCGGCAACGGCGACCCGAACTCCCACGAGCCCGACAAGGCCAGCGAGCGCAGCTTGTTCAACGGCCTGGCGCAGCTCATCGTACAGGGCCGGCGCGACGGCCGCGGTGAGCTGAAGTTGCGTGCCTTCGCCGAGGGCCTGCAGGCCGCCGAAGTCGTGCTGGCACTGCAGCCCGCCCCAGCGCCGCCGAGCGTGCCGACCGCCGAGCCGACGACGCCGCTGCTGGGCTGGCGCGTCTCGCCGGCCTACGCCACCCGGCCCGACCCCAACGTCGTGCTGGCCGAGACCGACATGAACTCCTGGGGTTGGGACGAGCCGCCGATGCGCCATGACGCTGGGGCGAAATCCTTCCGTCTGTACCGCAGCAGCGTGTCGGTGCGTGCGGATCGCAACGACGGCCGCGCGCAACTGGGCTTCGGCAGCATTGCCGGCAAGGCCGAGGTCTGGGTGGACGGCGTCAAGCTGGGCGAGAAGAACACCGTCGAGCCCGCACAATTTGCCGTGACCCTGCCCCAGGGCGGGCCGCGCCGCCAGGTGACCGTGCTGGTCGAAGCAGCGCCGGGCCAGCCCTCGGGCCTGTGGGGTCGCGTGGTGCTCGAGCCAGGGGTACGCTGAACCGGCGCCGCCCGCTCACCCTCGGGCATTTCCGATGGCCGCGTTCCGGGCGGGCGTGGCGTCGCCGACAACATCGAACGGGAATTCCTGCCTTGAACGTGAACCTTCGCGCGCCGCTGGCGCTCTGCCTGGCCTGCGTCCTGAGTCTTGCCGGCTGTAGCACGCCGTCGCACAGCCCCATCGCGCAGCCGCAACAGTCCGCTGAGATCGACACCCAGGCCATACAGCTGAACCAGGTGGGCTATCTGCCCGAGAGCGCGAAATGGGCAGTGCTGCGCGATGTGCCCGTGAGCAGCTTTGCGCTGGTCGACGCAGTGACTGGACAAGAAGTCTGGCGCGGCCCGCTGCGCAGCGCGCAACGCTGGGAGGCGGCGCAGGAGGCACTGCGCCTGGCCGACTTCTCTGCCTGGCGTCAGCCCGGCCGATACCGGCTGAAGGTTGCAGGGCTTGCGCCTTCAGCTCCTTTCGTCATCGCGGCAGACGCCTATGTGTCGCTGAATGCCGCCGCGCTCAAGTTCTTCTACTACAACCGCGCCAGCATCGCGCTCGACCCTGTCCACGCGGGTGTCTGGGCGAGGCCCGCAGGTCATCCGGACGACCGCGTGCTTGTTCATGCGTCAGCCGCTGGCCCTGGCCGGCCTGAGGGCACCGTCTTCTCAGCGCCAAAGGGTTGGTATGACGCTGGCGACTACAACAAGTACATCGTCAACTCCGGCATCACCGTCTACACGCTGCTGGCGGCCTATGAACATTTCCCGGCCTTCTTCGATGCGCAGCGCCTGACCATCCCCGAGAGCGGCAACGGCCTGCCGGACGTTCTCGATGAAGCACTGTGGAACCTGGAGTGGATGCTGTCCATGCAGGACCCGGTCGATGGCGGCGTCTATCACAAGCTCACCGACAAAGGCTTTGACGGCATCGTGATGCCCCATGAGGCCCGGCACGACCGCTATGTCGTGATGAAGGCGACGGCGGCCACACTCGACTTCGCCGCCGTCATGGCACAGGCCAGCCGCGTATTCGCTGCGTTCGAGGCGCAGCGCCCGGGGTTGTCGGCACGCATGATGACCGCCTCCAAGCGTGCCTGGGACTGGGCCAAAGCGCATCCCGACGTCATCTACCGCCAGCCGGCCGACATCCACACCGGCGGTTATGACGACAACCAACTGGCTGACGAACTTGCCTGGGCCGCCGCAGAGCTCTACATCAGCACACGCGAGGACGGCTATTGGCACGCGCTCAAGCAAGCCGTGCCGCGCATCGAGATTCCGGGCTGGAGCAGCGTCGGGGCGCTGGCATGGGTAAGCCTCGCCCAGCATCGCGACCGATTGACCCCGGTAGCGGACCGCAGGCTCATCGAGGGCCAGATCCGGTCCTTGGCCACCGCGCTCGCCGAGCGTTGGGATCGATCGCCCTATCGCCTGGCCATGCAGACCGAGGACTTCATCTGGGGCAGCAATGCCGTGGCCCTGAACCAGGCCTTGATGCTCATTCAGGGATACCGCCTCGGCAGTGACCGCCGCATGCTCGATGCCGCACAGTCGGCACTTGACTTTGTTCTCGGGCGGCACCCCAGCGGATATGCCATGGTGACCGGCTTCGGAACGCGCTCGCCGCTGCATCCGCACCACCGTCCGTCCGGCGCGATGCCGCAACAGCCGCCGGTACCCGGCATGATCGTCGGCGGCCCGAACCCCGGCTCGGGCGACGATTGCCCCGGCGCCTATCCTTCCAAGGTGCCGGCCAAGGCCTACCTCGACGCCTTGTGCAGCTACACCACCAACGAGATCGCGATCAACTGGAACGCACCGCTGGTGTACGTATCAGCGGCCGTTCAGACGCTGACTCCCAAGCCATGAGTCACAAGCCGCGCATCGCACAAACGACAAACCCGGCTCAAGGCCGGGTCTGACGATTCGGATTGGTGGGCGGTGCAGGGTTCGAGCCTGCGACCCCTGCCGTGTGAAGGATGGGGTTTTTGATCTCATCACGAGTTCACCGAGCCCTGCTCATTTGCCTCGTCGCCGAAGTTCTCGCCAGCTTCAACGCCTGAACTCGTCGGCGGCAATGCCGAACTTGCGCAGCTTGTCGTACAGCGTCTGCCGGGCGATGCCGAGGGCCGCGGCGGTGGCTGGTTGGTCGCCCTTATGGCGCCGCAGTTCCTCGAGGATCACGGTGCGCTCGAAATGCTCGACCTGCTGCGGCAGTCCGTGCGCCAGCAGGCCGCCCTGCTCATCGACGCCACGGGCCTGGGTCAGTCGGGTGCCCAGCAGTCCCAGCACGAAACGGTCCGCCACGTTGCGCAGCTCGCGCACGTTGCCGGGCCAGGCGTAGGCCATCAGGTCAGCGAGCTGATCGCTGCTCAGCAGCGGTGCCGCACGCCCGTGGCGGCTGGCCGCCAGCAGGGTGAAATGCTCAAACAGCAGAGGGATGTCTTCACGCCGTTCGCGCAAGGGCGGCAGTTCGATGAAGGCGACGCCGATCCGGTAGTACAGGTCGGCCCTGAACTTCTGCTGCTCACTCAGGCGGACGAGGTCATCCTTGCTTGCGGCGACCACGCGGCAGTCGAAGGGGATGGCCTTGTTGGAGCCGATGCGCTCGATGCTGCGCTCCTGCAGCGCCCGCAGCAGCTTGATCTGCACGGCCATCGGCATGCTTTCAATCTCGTCGAGGAAGAGCGTGCCGCCGTGCGCATACTCGAACTTGCCCACCCGCACGCGGTTCGCGCTGGTGAAGGCGCCAGCCTCATGGCCGAACAGCTCACTCTCGGCCAGCGCCTCGGGCAGGCCGCCGCAGTTCAAGGGCACGAAATGATGGCGCCGGCGCTCGCTGTGGTCGTGCAGGCAGCGCGCGACGAGTTCCTTGCCGGTGCCGGTTTCGCCGTAGATCAGCACGTCAGCGGATGTTTCCGCCAAAGCCATGACCGTGCGGCGGACCTGCTGCATCTGGGTCGAACGGCCAATCAGCACCGACTGGATGCCATGCCAGTTTTCCAGCGCATCGTGCAGCGCCCGCACCTGCAGGCTCAGCTGGCGCTGCTCCACCGCATGGCGAACGATGGCGATCAGCCGCTCGGAGTTGAAAGGCTTTTCGATGAAGTCGTAGGCGCCTTCGCGCATGGCCTTCACCGCCATCGCGATATGGCCATGGCCGGTCACGAGGATCACCGGCAGCTCGGGGTCGATGCGGCGGATATCTGGCAGCCAGTCGGTGCCGCTCAAGCCGGGCAGGCGCACGTCGCAGACCACGATGACCGGCGCGTCAAAGCTGACCTGGCTGCGCGCTCGCTCTGCGCTGGCGAAGACCTCGACGTCGAAGCCGGCCAGGTTGAGCGCCTGGGCGGTGCTCATGCGGACGTCGTCGTCGTCCTCGACGAGCAAGACTCGAATCGCTGGGGCGGCGGTGGCTGTGTTCATTCCTGTGGCTGGGCGGTAGGCATGTCGAGTGTGAAACACGCGCCGCCATCGGCGCGGTTGTGGGCCTGGAGCGTGCCGCCGACGGACCGCGCCAACTCGGCCGAAATGACCAGGCCCAACCCCAGGCCGGCGCCGGCGGGCTTGCTGGTCACGAAGGGCTCGAACAGGCGCGGCAGGATGTCGGCACGGATGCCTGGGCCGGTGTCGGCGACGGTGAGGATCACGCGTTCCTCCTGCAGCCGGGCGTGCACCCGCAGCAGGCGCCGGGGCGCGCCCCGCATTGCATCGATGGCATTGCGCATCAAGTTGCTGAGCAGGCTGCCCATCGCGGCCTCGTCGGCCAGCACTTCCAGCCCGGGCGGCTGCACATCGGCCTCGAAGTGGATGTCTAGCGCCTGCAACTCGGCGCCAAGGCCGGCCTGCGCATCGGCAATACAGCGCGCCAGCGGCAGCATGGTGCGCGGCAGATCACTCTTGTAGGCGAAAGTCTTGAGCTGCGTGGTCAGTCGCGCCAGGCGGTCCACCATGCCGGTGATGCGTTGCAGATTGCCGCGCACGTCGTCCGGGCGGCCCTGGTCCAGCAACACGCAGGCGCTGTCCGACAGCGTGCGCAGCGCCGTCAGCGGCTGGTTCAGCTCATGCGCCATGCCGGCCGACATCTGGCCCAGCGCCACCATCTTGCCGGCGTGGACCAGCTCGCTCTGCGCGGCCCGCAGCTGTGCCGTGCGCGCCACCACGGTCGACTCCAGGCTGTCATGCGCCGCTTGCAGCGCGGCCTGGCTGGCCAGCTTGTGGCGCACGGCGCGGCGGCGCTGCCACAGCGTCACGGCCACCAGCAGGAGCACGGCCACGCCCAAGCTGGCGGTGATGGCGGCGTAGCGCGCGGCGGCATGCAGCGGCGCCAGATCATCAAGCGCCACCAGGCGCCAATGGCTGCGCTGAAGTGGGCGCGTCGACGCCAGATGCGCCATGCCGTCGAGCGCCACGAGCCGCGTGTCATTCGAGGGCGCCTGCAGCGGCACCCAGTCCAAGGGCTGCATCGCAGCAGAGCCATAAGGCCGCGAGCGCTGCACCTCGGCGCGCTGACCGGCGTCCAGCGGCGCCAGCGGGCGGTAGCGGAGGTCGTCTCGGGTGGACAGGATCACGACGCCGCGCTCGTCGATCAGCAGCACTTCACCAGGCAACTGGCGCCAGGCCTTCACCGCTTGCTCGATGTTGACCTTGACGGCCACCACGCCGTGCACCTCCGTACCGCTGCGCAGCGCGTACGACATGTAGTAGCCGGGCTTGCCGCTGGTGATGCCAACGCCGTAGAAGCGGCCCCGGCCGTGCTGGATCGCCTCGCCGACATAGGGCCGGAACGACAGGTCCTGTCCGATGGTGGTGCCCGGCTGATCCCAGTCCGAGGCCGCCAGCGAGACGCCGCTCGCATCAAGCACGTAGAGCATCTCCGCGCCCGTCGTCGCCATGACGCCGTTCAGGTAGCGATTTGCGGCTTCCCGGTGCGCCGCCTTTGACGGGCTCTCCAGCAGCGCCGGCACCACCGGGTTGGTCTCAAGCAGGGCGGGCAGATAGTCGAAGCGCGCCAGGTCGGCTTCGAGCCCGGTGGCGAACATGTCCAGCCGATGCGCTGTCGCCTCGCTCAGCCGCGACAGGCCGGTCCGCAGCGCCATCTCGTGGCCTGCATAGGCAGCAGCCGCGACCAGCAAAAGTGCGGCGCCCCAGCGCGGCAGGCCGCGCCAGCGGCGCCTGGCGGCGGTGTCGGAGCGCAGGACCGGATCGCGTGGAGTCATCTGCCGTGTATCGCACAAGGCCGGGTTCCACGCATCAGCAGCAGCACGATGCTGGCTCATGCGTAGGTCAATTCACCCGCCTTGCCACGGAACACGCGGTAGGAGAACACGGTGTAGCCAATGATGGCCGGCACCGAGATGCACACGCCAACCAGGATCACCTTCAGCGCCTCGGGGCTGCTGGCCGCCTGCCAGAGCGTCAGCTGATCCAGCACCACATAGGGGTAGATGCTGTAGGCCAGGCCCAGGAAGCCGAGCACGAACACCAGCACCAGCAGTGCGAACGGCAGCCAGCACAGCGGCCCGCGCACCTGGGGCGTCCTCAGCAGCGCCAGCACGGCCAGCAGGCTGACGCCGGTCATCATCGGGATGGCCAGCAGCGCAATGATCTCGGGCAGCGCGAACCAGCGCTCGCGAACGGTGGGGCTGACCCAGGGCGTGGCCATCGAGATCAGCACCAGCCCGCCAACCATGGGCGCCCAGGCAATGCGGGCCCAGGCCACCGCGCGCACCTGCAGCTCCCCCTCGGTCTTCATGATCAGCCAGGCCGCGCCCATCAACACATAGGCCATGGGCAACGCGATAGCGATGGCCCCGGCGAACAGCGGGTAGTTCCAGCCCTCGCCAAACCCGCTGACATAGCGGCCCAGCATCCAGCCCTGGGCCACCGAAGCCAGCGTCGAGCCGGCGAAGAACAGGCGGTCCCAGGTGCGCTTGTGCGTGTCCTTGGCCTTGACGCGAAAGTCGAAGGCCACGCCGCGCAGGGTCAGGCCTACCAGCATCAGCGTGACCGGCAGGTAGAGCTCGCCCAGCACCAGGCCGTGGGCCTTGGGGAAGGCGATGAGCAAGATGCCCACGCCCAGCACCAGCCAGGTTTCGTTCGCGTCCCAGAAGGGGCCGATGGACGCCACCATGACGTCCTTCTCGGCGTCGGTGGCGCGATGCATCAACATGCCGACGCCGAGGTCGTAGCCGTCGCTGATCACGTAGATCAGCATGGACAGGCCCATCAGCACCATGAAGACGATGGGCAAGGCGGCGTCGAAGCTCATCCAGGTCATGCGGTACCGCCCTTCACGACGGGTGAGGTGATGGCGCCGGCCGGCGTCACCGCTTGCTCGGCCGCGTCCATCGCCAGCACTTCCTCGGGCTTCTCGGCCATGTACTTCAGCACCGTGACGTAGGCAAGGATCAGCGCCAGGTAGAGCGCGACGTAGAGCACCAGCGTCGCCCCGACCATTGCCGACGGCACCTTGGACACCACGTCTGCCGTGCGCACCAGGCCGTAGACGATGAAGGGCTGGCGGCCGATCTCGGTGACATACCAGCCGGCCAGCGTCGCCACCCAGCCGGAGAAGGTCATGCCGGCAAACAGCCACAGCAGGGCGCGCGGCAACGCCCTCGCTTGCCAGCCGACCCGCCGGCCCAGCCACCAGCCCAGCCAGCTCGTCGCCAGCATCAGCATGCCCACGCCCACCATGACGCGAAAGGCGAAGAACAGCGGCAGCGGCGGCGGGTGGGCATCACCGAAGCTGTTCAGGCCCTTGATCTCGCCGTCGAGGTCGTGGGTGAGGATCAGGCTGGCCACGCGGGGCAGGGCGATCTCGAAGTGGTTGCTGCGCGTGGCCGCGTCGGGAATGGCGAACAGCAGCAGCGGCACGCCACGCTCTGTCTCCCAGACACCTTCCATCGCGGCGATCTTGGCCGGCTGGTGATGCAGGGTGTTCAGGCCATGCATGTCGCCGACGAAGATCTGCACTGGCACCAGCAGCGCGGCCAGCGTGATGCCGACGCGCAGCACCCGCGGCGCCGAGCGCTGCGCCACGCCGCGCAGCAGTTGCCAGGCGGACAGGCCAGTCAGCAGGAAGGCGCAGGTCAGCGCCGAGGCCAGCACCATGTGGCTGAAGCGATAGGGGAAGGAGGGGTTGAAGATGACCTCCACCCAGCTCTTCACGTGATACGCGCCGTCGCGGATCTCGTAGCCGGTTGGCGTCTGCATCCAGGAGTTCAGCGCCAGGATCCAGAACGCCGACAAGGTGGTGCCAAAGGCGACGAAGAAGGTCGCCATCAGATGCACCTTCTCGCTCACCTTGCCGTGGCCGAACAGCATGATGCCGAGGAAGCCAGCCTCCAGGAAGAACGCCGTCAGGACCTCGTAGCCCAGCAGCGGGCCGGCGATATTGCCGACCTTCTCCATGAAGCCGGGCCAGTTGGTGCCGAACTGGAAGCTCATCGTGATGCCGCTGACCACGCCCAGCGCAAAGGTCAGCGCGAACACCTTGGTCCAGAAGCGGTAGGCGTCCAACCAGCCGCGGGCCAGCCCGGCATCGCGGTCGTGCCGCGTCCTCAGCCATTGCCAGCGGAAGAACAGCAACAGCCAGCCCATGCCGATGCTGATCGTGGGGAAGAGGATATGGAAGCTGATGTTGGCCGCGAACTGCATGCGGGCCAGCATCAGCGCATCCATCGTTGCTCCCCTCTTTCAGCGGGTCAGGACTTGCGCGACCGGGTCGGCGCCGGCGCCGGGGCCGAGCCGCCCTGCTGCAGCGCATCGGACATGCCGATCAACACGCCGCTGACCAGCGTCGTGTAGCTGTCCAGCATGGCCTGCGACGCTTTCAGGCCCAATGCCCGGCCGTCGCGCAATCCCTGCTGCGCCTGGTCCATCAGCTGCTCGAGCGTCGCACTGGCCTGCGCGCCCGTGCCGGTGGCCTTGCCCTGCATGCCCTTGAGCACATTCGCCCACGGCCCTTCGGGGATGGCAGCAGCGCCTGCACCCGCCGATGCCTTGCGCACGGCAGAGAACAGCGCGTCCTCCATCTTGTCGATGTCGGCCAGCGCCTTCTTGACCTGGGTCTCGCCGAGGCTGACGCCCTGGTCCACCATCTGCTGCAAGGCCTTGCGGTTGGCCTGCACGGCCTGCTCGAGCGCGGCGTCCATGCCGGCGAAGGCCTTGCCGAGCAGGCCCTCAACAGCGGCCGGATCGAGCGGGCTGCTGGCCGCACCAGTGGACGCCGCCTTGGCCACCGTGTTGAGCACCTGCTTGATGTTGGCCAGGCTCAGCTCGCGGCCCTGCAAGGCCTTCAAGGTGCCTTCGTAGACAGCCTTGCGCAAGGCATCGCCCTGCTTGGCCGTCGCTTGCGAGAACTGGTTGATCAGCGCGTCCTGATCGATGCCGTGTTTGATCATGGTGTCGCCCTCATTGCATGTGTTGACCGCCATTGATGGCGATATTGGCCCCGGTGACGAAGGCCGCCTCCTCGGAGGCCAGGTAGATGATCAGGCCGGCCACCTCCTCGGGCTTGCCCAGGCGCCCGACCGGGATGTGCGGCAGGATCTTGCTGTCCAACACCTCCTTCGGAATCGCCGTGACCATCTTGGTTCCGATGTAGCCGGGTGAGATGGTGTTGACGGTGACGCCTTTCTTGGCCACCTCCAGCGCCAGCGCCTTGGTGAAGCCGTGCACGCCGGCCTTGGCGGCCGAGTAGTTGGTCTGGCCGAACGCACCCTTGGAGCCATTGACCGACGACACGTTGATGACGCGGCCCCAGCCCCGCTCGGCCATGCTGTCGACCACCTGCTTGCTCATGTTGAACAGGCTGTCGAGGTTGGTGCGCAGCACGGCGTCCCAGTTCACCTTGTCCATCTTCTTGAAGGTCATGTCGCGCGTGATGCCGGCGTTGTTGACCAGCACGTCGATGGCGCCCAGCTTGGCCTGCACGGCGGCCACCGCGTCACCGCAGGAGTCGTAGTCCGCCACGTCGCAGGGCACGGCCAGGATGTCGTAGCCGCGCTCCTTCATCTGCGCCAGCCATTCGGCATGCGTCTTGTTGCCCGGTGAATAGGTCACCGCCACCTTGTAGCCGGCCTCGACCATCTTGACGGAAATCGTCTCGCCCAGGCCGCCCATGCCGCCGGTGACGAGCACCACATGTTGTTGAGTCATCGTTTGTCTCCAGTGTGTTGTTGAGGAAGTGACTTCACGCGAGTTCTACCGCCAGCGCAACCCCCATGCCGCCGCCGATGCACAGCGAGGCCAGGCCCTTGGCCGCGCCGCGGCGACGCATCTCATGCAGCAGCGTCACGAGGATGCGGCAACCCGACGCGCCGATGGGGTGGCCGATGGCGATGGCGCCGCCGTTGACGTTGATCTTGCTGGTGTCCCAGCCCATCTCCTGGTTGACCGCGCTGGCCTGGGCGGCGAAGGCCTCGTTGATCTCCATCAGGTCCAGGTCCTGCGCGTTCCAGCCGGCCTTTTGCAGGCACAGGCGCGAGGCCGGCACCGGCCCCATGCCCATGATGGTCGGGTCCAGCCCGGCGCTGGCATAGCCGCGGATCACGGCAAGAGGCTTCAGGCCCAGCGCGGCGGCCCGCGCAGCCGACATCACCAGCACGGCGGCGGCGCCGTCGTTCAGGCCGGAGGCGTTGCCGGCCGTCACCGAGCCGGCCTTGTCGAAGGCCGGGCGCAGCCCGGCCAGGGCTTCGGCGTTGGTCTTGCGGTTGACGAACTCGTCGGCCGCAAACACTACTGCATCGCCCTTCTTCTGCGCAATGCTGAAGGGCAGGATCTCGTCCACGAAGCGCCCCGCCTCCTGGGCCGCCGCAGCCTTCTGCTGCGAGGCCAGGGCCAGGGCGTCCTGCATCTCGCGGCTGATGCCGTACTTTTTGGCCACGTTCTCGGCCGTCGTGCCCATGTGGTACTGGTTGTAGACGTCCCAGAGGCCGTCCACGATCATCGTGTCGACCAGCTTCCAGTCGCCCATGCGCTGGCCGTCGCGCGAACCGGGCAGCACATGCGGGGCGGCGCTCATGTTCTCCTGGCCGCCGGCAATGACGATCTCAGCGTCGCCGCACTTGATGGCCTGCGCCGCCAGCATCACCGCCTTCAGCCCCGAGCCACAGACCTTGTTGATCGTCATGCCCGGCACCGAGACCGGCAGGCCGGCCTTGATGACCGTCTGGCGCGCCGGGTTCTGCCCCGAACCGGCGGTGAGCACCTGGCCCAGGATGACTTCGGACACCGCGTCGCCCGGCACGCCGGCCTTTTCCAGCAAGCCCTTGACGACATGCGCGCCCAGGTCCGGCGCTGCGGTCTTGGCGAGGGTGCCGCCGAATTTGCCCACCGCTGTTCGCTGTGCGGCCACGATCACGATATCGGTCATGTCTGTCTCCTTGGGGTTGAATAGATCTGCTTGAATCACTCGGCACGCGCCTTCACATAGCGCCCTGGTGCCGCTTCGATGACGGGGAAGGCGGCGTTGCCCGGCTTTCGCGGTGGGGCAATCCGCTCGCCTGCATGGCTGGCCAGCCAGTCGCTCCAGGCGGGCCACCAGCTGCCCTCGACCTGCTCGGCCGCGTCCAGCCAGGCCGACGCCGTGGCCGCCACCTCGCCAGTCCAGTGGTGGCGCTTGCGCTTGGCCGGCGGGTTGATGACACCGGCGATATGGCCGCTGGCGCCCAGCACGAAGCGCGTCTCGCCGCCCAGCAGCCCGGTGCTGGCGTAGGCGGTCTGCCAAGGCACGATGTGGTCCTCTTTCGAGGCGTAGATGAAGGCCGGCGCAGCGATGGACGACAGGTCGACGGGCACACCGCACTGCACCGTGCCGCCGGGCTCGCGCAGGCGGTTCTCGAGATAGGTCTGGCGCAAGTACCAGCAATACATCGGGCCCGGCAGGTTGGTGTCGTCGCCGTTCCAGAACAGCAGGTCGAAGGCTGGCGGCGCCTGGCCCTTGAGGTAGCTGTTCACCACATACGGCCAGATCAGGTCGTTGGCCCGCAGCGCCGCAAACACCTGCGCCAGCTCGCGCCCGTGCAGCAGGCCGCCCTGGCCGATTTCCGCCTCGCGTTTGGCCACCATGGCTTCGTCGACCATCAGGCCCAACTCGCCCGTGTCGCTGAAGTCGAGCATCGTCGTCAGCAGCGTCACGCTGGCGGCCGGTTGCTCGCCGCGCTGCGCCGCCACCGCCAGCGCGCTGGCCAGCAGGGTGCCACCGACGCAGAAGCCCAGCGTGTTGACTTGGGTCACGCGGCTGATGCGCTGCGCCACCGACAGCGCCTGCAACACGCCCTGCTCGATGTAGTCGTCCCAGCTGAGGCCGCCCTGCTCGGCGCCGACATTGCGCCAGGAGACCAGGAACACCGTGTGGGCTTGCGCCACCGCGTAGGCCACCAGCGAGTTGCTCTCTCCCAGGTCGAGGATGTAGAACTTGTTGATGCAGGGCGGCACGATCAGCAGCGGGCGCCGGTAGACGTGCGACGTGGTGGGCGCGTACTGGATCAGCTGGATCAACTCGTTCTCGTAGACGACGCTGCCCGGTGTCGTGGCCAGATCGCGGCCTACCTCGAAGGCCTGGTCGTCCGACATCGAGATGCGGCCCTTGCCCATGTCGGCCAGGAACAGCCGGGCACCCTCCACCAGGCTGGCGCCGCCACTGTCCAGCGCACCCTGCAGCGCCTCGGGGTTGGTGGCCAGGAAGTTGGCCGGGCTCATCGCGTCCAACACCTGGCGCAGCGCAAAGCCCCATTGCGCCTTGCTGCGCTCGTCCAGCGGCGCGGCGTCCAGCGCCTTGCCCACCGAGCGGGTGAATTGCAGATAGCTCTGTGCCAGCGGTGCGAAGCGCGGGTCCTTCTGCCAGGCTTCGGCGCCAAAGCGGCGGTCGACGGCAGTATCGGGAGCAAAGGCGGCAGCCCAGAACGCACCCATTTGGGCCACGTTCTGCTGCCAGGTCTGGATCACTGATGCCGCTGCGGGCCAGAGGGTGGCTTGCGTGCGCAGCAGATCGTCCAGCCATTGGCCGGCATCGGGCTTGGGTGCGGGGGTGTTCATGAAACCTAGGTCCGGCAGTTGGGCGCGCCCGAGGGGCTGGCGAGGCGAGCCGGTGGCAAGGCGCGACGACGCAGTGGGCTCGTGCCCACAAGGAGGAGCAACGCGGCCAGCGGGTCGAAGCGCCAGACCAGCGGGCGTGCAGCGTTCGTCACCGAAGTGGTAAACGTTGCGGAAGGCTCAAGTTGCTGACGCATCGAGACTTTCGTTGAGTAGTAAGCGGTCAACTGCCGGACCTAGGTTTAGTGCAGCTTCACATGCGGTTCGGTGCGCCGCGTGATCAGGCGGGCCAGCGTGTCGAGGGCCATCTTGGCGAAGCCGTGCAGCGCCAGTTCATGCATCTTGTAGAGCGACACATACATCAGCCGGGCGAAGGCGCCTTCGATCATCAGGCTGCCACCAATCAACCCGCCCATCATGTTCCCGACGGTGCTGAACTCACCCAGCGAGACGAGGGAGCCGAAGTCCCGGTACTGGTAGGGCCGCAAAGGCTGCCCCGTCAACCGGCGCTTGATCTGCCTGGCCACATGCGAGGCCTGCTGGTGTGCAGCCTGGGCGCGCGGCGGCACCCAGCCGCCCTTGCCGCCATTGGCCTCGGGCCAGGCGCAGGCCGCGCAGTCGCCGATGACGAAGATGTCTTCATCTCGTGTGGTCTGCAGCGTCGGCTGGACGAGCAGCTGGTTGCTGCGCGTCGTCTCCAGCCCGGCAATGTCTTTCAGGAAGTCCGCCGCCTTGACGCCGGCCGCCCAGACCACCAGCTCGGCCGGCAGCACACGGCCGTCGGCCAGGCGCACGCCGTCCGGCAACACCTCGGCCACCTTGGCCGAGGTGTGGACCACCACGCCAAGCTTGACGAGCAGGGCCTCGGTCGCCTGCGACAGGCGCGGTGGCAACGCCGGCAGCACGCGCTCGGCCGCCTCGATCAAGTTGACCTGGATGTCCTTGTCGGCGTCCACCCGGTCCAGCCCGTAGGCCACCACCTCGCGCGTCGTGCGGTGCAGCTCGGCCGCGAGCTCCACGCCGGTGGCGCCGGCGCCGATGATGGCCACGTGCAACTGCTCGGGCCGCAGCGGCGTGGCCTGGGCATGGGCGCGGATGCAGGCATTCACCATGCGCGCATGGAAGCGCTGCGCGTCGGCCTTGGACTCCAGCTTCAGTGCATGCTCGCCCACGCCGGGCGTGCCGAAGTCATTGCTCAGGCTGCCCAGCGCCAGCACCAGGGTGTCGTAGCCGAACACCCGGTCAGGCGTCACCTCCCGGCCCTCGTCATCCCGGTACGGGCCCACGCGCACTTCGCGGCGCTGCCGGTCCAGCGCCGTCATCTCGCCGATCCTGAAGCGGAAATGGTGCCAGTGCGCTTGCGCCAGGTAGTCCACCTCATGGGCGCTCAGGTCCATGCTGCCCGAGGCGATCTCGTGCAGCTTGGGCTTCCAGACATGGGTGCGGTTCTTGTCGATCAGCGTGATCTCCGCCCTGCCCCGCTTGCCCAGGGTTTCGCCCAGCCGCGTGGCCAGTTCAAGCCCGCCCGCACCGCCACCGACGATGACGATGCGATGCACAGGTTCGCGAGGGGTCATGCTGCTCACCGTGGCAGTTATGCGCTGCGCTTCAACGCACCGGTTGAGCCGGCATGTGCGCCTCGGACGTGTCCAGCACGGCCTCGGGCTCTTCAGCTTCGGCAGTGCTCTCGTTGTTCAGCAGCCGCTGCATGCGCGGCACGTCCAGGTCGTTCGTCCATTTCGCCACGACCACGGTGGCCACGCCATTGCCGATCAGGTTGGTCAGCGCGCGCGCTTCGGACATGAAGCGGTCGATGCCCAGGATCAGCGCCAGCCCGGCCACCGGCACGTGGCCCACCGCCGACAGCGTGGCCGCCAGCACGATGAAGCCGCTGCCGGTCACGCCGGCCGCGCCCTTGGAGGTGAGCAGCAGCACCAGCAGCAGCGTGAGCTGCTGCGTCAGCGTCATCGGCGTGTTGGTGGCCTGGGCAATGAAGACGGCGGCCATCGTCAGGTAGATGGACGTGCCGTCGAGGTTGAACGAGTAGCCGGTGGGGATGACCAGCCCGACCACCGACTTCTTGGCGCCCAGGTTCTCCAGCTTGGCCATCATGCGCGGCAGCACGGATTCGCTGGACGAAGTGCCCAGCACGATCAGCAGCTCTTCCTTGATGTACTTGATGAACTTCCAGATCGAGAAGCCGTGCACCCTGGCAATGCTGCCGAGCACGATGAAGATGAAGAACAGGCAGGTGGCATAGAAGGTCGCCATCAGCTGGCCCAGTTGCAGCAGCGAAGACACGCCGTACTTGCCGATCGTGAAGGCCATCGCGCCGAACGCGCCGATGGGCGCCACCTTCATGATGTAGCCGACGATGACGAACAGCACGTGCGAGAACTTCTCGATGAAGTCGAACACCAGCGTGCCGCGGCCGCCGAACTTGTGCAACGCAAAGCCGAACATCACCGCGAACAGCAGCACCTGCAGGATCTCGCCCTTGGCGAAGGCGTCGACCACCGTGCTCGGGATCACGTTGAGCAGGAACTCGGTGGTGGTGGCCATCTTGCCCGGGCCGGTGTAGGCGGCGATGCCCTTGGTGTCCAGCGTCGTGACATCGATGTTCATGCCGGTGCCAGGCTGCACGAGGTTGATGATCACCAGGCCCACCACCAGCGCAACGCTGCTGACGACTTCAAAGTACAGCAGGGCCAGGCCACCGGTCTTGCCGACCTTCTTCATGTCCTCCATGCCGGCGATGCCGACCACCACGGTGCAGAAGATGATGGGCGCGATGATCATCTTGATCAGCTTGATGAAGCCGTCGCCCAGCGGCTTCATGCTGGCGCCGGTCTCGGGCCAGAAATGACCCAGCAGCACGCCGATGACGATGGCCGTGATGACCTGAAAGTAGAGCGACCTGTAGAAGGGCTTTGATACGGGTTGGTGGTCCACGTGTGTCTCCTGGTGATGCTGTTCGGGGTGCGTTCTTGTTGATGCGGGGTCAGAGGCCGACGGCGTGCGCCTGCTCGTCGGCGTGGTAGCTCGATCTCACCAGCGGCCCGCAGGCTGCATGCACAAAGCCGAGCGCACGCGCCCGGGCGGCCAGCGCCTCGAAGGCCTGCGGCTCCACGTAGCGCTGCACGACCAGGTTGCCGGGCCGGGGCTGCAAGTACTGGCCCACGGTGAGCATCTCGACGCCGTGCTCGCGCAGGTCGTGCATGACGGCTGTCACTTCCTGATCGGTTTCGCCCAGGCCCAACATCAGGCCGGACTTGGTCGGCACCTGCGGGCAGCGCTCTTTGAAGGACTGCAGCAGCCGCAGCGAATGGCCATAGTCGGCGCCCGGCCGCGCCTGGCGGTACAGGCGCGGCACGGTCTCGAGGTTGTGGTTCATCACGTCCGGCGGGTCGGCGGCGAGGATGTCCAGCGCGATCGTCGCCCGGCCGCGAAAGTCCGGCGTCAGCACCTCGATGCGGGTGGCGGGCGACTCGCGCCGCACGGCACGGATGCAGGCGGCGAAATGCGCCGCACCGCCGTCACGCAGGTCGTCGCGATCGACGCTGGTGATGACGACGTACTTCAAGCCCAGCGCTGCCACCGTGTCAGCCAGGCTCGCGGGCTCCAGCGGGTCCGGCGGCAGGGGCTGGCCATGGGCGACATCACAGAACGGGCAGCGCCGCGTGCACAAGGCGCCCAGCACCATGAAGGTGGCCGTGCGCTTGCCGAAGCACTCGCCGATGTTGGGGCAAGCGGCCTCTTCGCAGACCGTGTGCAGGCCGCCCTCGCGCAGCACGCGCTTGACCTCGCGGAAGTTCTCGCCCTGCGACAGCCGCACCCGTATCCACGGCGGCTTGGCCAGCGCGGCCGTCGCCTCGACATGGATGGGAATGCGCGCCGTCTTGGCCGTGCCGCGCTGGATGACGGGCTCGTTCATGCCCGTCTTCAGTCGATGCTGCGGGCGCTGACCCGCTGCGCCGCCGCGACATCCGCCACCGCCAGCGCCGTCATGTTGACGATGCGGCGCACCGTCGCAGAGGGCGTCAGGATGTGCACCGGCTGCGCGGCACCCAGCAGGATGCCGCCCACCGTGATGCCGTTGCCCGCCGCGATGCGCAGCAGGTTGTAGGAGATGTTGGCCGCATCGACGTTGGGCATCACCAGCACATTGGCCTCGGTGTCCAGGCCCGACTCGGGGAACTCCTGGTCCAGGATGGTCTTGGACAGGGCGGCGTCGCCGCGCATTTCGCCCTCCACGGCGAGGCCGGGGTCACGGGCCTTGATCAGGCCCAGCGCGGCACGCATCTTCAGCGCCGACGGCGCGTCGGAGCCGCCGAAGCTGGAGTGCGACAGCAGGGCCACGCTCGGCGCCACGCCAAAGCGGCGCACGGCCTCGGCCGCCATCAGCGCGATCTCGGCCACCTGCTCGGCGCTGGGGTCGCGGTTGACATGGGTGTCGCAGATGAAGAGCTGGCGCCCGGGCAGCATCAGCATCTGCATCGCGGCCAGCGTCTGCGTGCCGGCGTGCAGGCCGATCACGGTGCGCACATGCCGCAGGTGATCGCCGTAGTTACCGAAGGTGCCGCACAGCATCGCATCGGCCCGGCCCTGGCGCACCAGCATCGACGCCAGCAGCGTGCCGCGGCTGCGCATGTCGGCCCGCGCCGCCGCGCGTGACACGCCGTCGCGGCGGCGCAGCTGGAAGTAGTCGTCCGCCGCGTCGCCATAGACCGCCGGGTCGAGCTGGTTGACCACCTCACAGTCCGCGCCGGGCACCAGCCGCAAGCCGAAGTCGGCAATGCGCTGCTTGATCACCTCAGGCCGCCCGAGCAGCAACGGCCGCGCGAGGCCTTCATCGACCACCACCTGGGCCGCGCGCAAGACGCGCTCGTCCTCGCCCTCGGCATAGACGACCCGCTTGGGCGCTCGCTTGGCGGCGGCGAACAGCGGCTGCATGCTGCTGCCCGACTGGTAGACGAACTGCGACATGCGCTGGCGGTAGGCCGGCATGTCGGCAATCGGCCGGCTGGCGATGCCGCTGTCCATCGCGGCCTGCGCCACGGCCGGCGCCACCACCTCGATCAGGCGCGGGTCAAAGGGCTTGGGGATCAGGTAGTCGCGGCCGAAGCGCAGGCCCACGGCGCCATAGGCCGCGGCCACCACCTCGGGGATCTCGGCATGCGCCAGCTCGGCGATGGCGCGCACGGCGGCCAGCTTCATCTCTTCATTGATGGTCGTGGCGCCGGTGTCCAGCGCACCACGGAAGATGAAGGGGAAGCACAGGACGTTGTTGACCTGGTTCGGATAGTCCGACCGGCCGGTGCCGATGACGGCGTCGGGCCGCACGGCCAGCGCCTCCTCCGGCATGATCTCCGGCGTCGGGTTGGCCATCGCCAGGATGATTGGGTCGCGCGCCATCGTCTTGACCATCTCGGGCTTGAGCACGCCGCCCGCCGACAGGCCCAGGAAGATGTCGGCGCCCGGGATCACCTCGGCCAACGTGCGGGCGCCGGTGTCGCGCGCATAGCGGGCCTTGTTCGGGTCCATGCCTTCGGCGCGGCCCATGTAGACCAGGCCCTTGGCATCGCTGACGAAGATGTTCTCGATCTTCAGGCCCAGGCTGACGGCCAGGTCCAGGCAGGCCAGGGCCGCCGCGCCGGCACCGGACGCCACCAGCTTGACCTCGGCGATGTTCTTGCCGACATGCTTCAACGCATTCAGGATGGCCGCCGCTGCGACGATGGCCGTGCCGTGCTGGTCGTCGTGGAAGACCGGGATCTTCATGCGCTCGCGCAGCTTGGTCTCGATGTAGAAGCACTCGGGCGCCTTGATGTCCTCCAGGTTGATGCCGCCAAAGGTGGGCTCCATCCGCGCGATGGTGTCGATCAGCGCATCGGGGTCGTTTTCGGCCAGCTCAATGTCGAACACGTCGATACCGGCGAACTTCTTGAACAGGCAGCCCTTGCCTTCCATCACCGGCTTGCTCGCCAGCGGGCCGATATTGCCCAGGCCCAGCACCGCGGTGCCGTTGGTGATGACGGCGACCAGGTTGCTGCGCGCCGTCAGGTTGCCGGCCTCCTGCGGGTCGTCGACGATGGCCATGCAGGCATCGGCCACGCCGGGTGAATAGGCCAGCGACAGATCGCGCGCGGTGGCCATCGCCTTGGTCGGCGTGACTGAGATCTTTCCCGGCGTCGGGTAGCGGTGGTAATCGAGCGCGGCCTCGCGCAGCTTGTCGGTCATGGCGGTCTCCTGTCGTTCTTTGCGGATGGCTTCGGTTCAGGCAACGGGCGCGGCCTCGCGCAAGGCATGCCGGACGCAGGCCACGAAGGCGGCGGGCTGGTCGGCATGCACCCAGTGGCCGGCGCCTTCGACGACCTGCACTTCGACACGCGGGAACATCGGCCGGAACGCGGCCCCGTCCAGCTGCACGACGTAGTCGGAATCCCGGCCGGCAATCACGGTCAGCGGGCCGGCATAGCTCGCCCCCAGCAGCTCGCTCGGGAAGCCACACAACTGCGGCATCGCGGCGCTGATGCCCATCAGGTTGATGCGCCAGTCGAAGTGCGCGTTATGCATCACCAGGTTCTGCATCAGGAAGGGCACCACGCCCGGGTCAGACACGGCCTGCTGCAAACGCCCCTGCACCTCGGCGCGGCTGGCGGCGGCCATCACATCGGCACCGCGCATCGCGTCGGCAAAGGGCGTCTGCTGGTCGGCATAGACGACCGGCGCGATGTCGACCACAAAGAGCTGGCCGACGCGCTGCGGATGCTTCAGGGCCAGGGCCATCGCTGTCTTGCCGCCCATGCTGTGGCCCATCACGGCTGGCGCCTTCAGGCCCAGGCGGTCAATCAGCTGCAACACATCGTTGGCCATCTCGACATAGCCCATCGCATCCGCCCAGGGCGAGGCGCCGTGGTTGCGCAGGTCGACAGTGATGACGGTGTGAGTCGCGGCAAGTTGCCGCGCAATACCGCGCCAATTGCTGCTGGAGCCGAACAGCCCGTGCAGCACCAGCAGCGGCGGGCCGCTGCCGACGGTCTCGAAGGAGAGAGCGAGTGCCATCGGCTACTTCTTCTTCTGCGGCGGCAGGTCGGTGCAATGGCCCTCGAAGACCTCGGCCGCCATGCCGATGGATTCGCCCAGCGTCGGGTGCGGGTGGATGGTCTTGCCGATGTCGGCCGGCTCGCAGCCCATCTCGATGGCCAGGCAGACCTCGCTGATCAGGTCGCCGGCATGGGTGCCGACGATGCCGCCGCCGACGATGCGGTGGGTGGCTTCGTCGAACAGCAGCTTGGTGAAGCCCTCATCGCGGCCGTTGGCGATGGCCCGCCCCGAGGCCGCCCAGGGGAACACGGCCTTGCCGATCTTGAGTCCCTCGGCCTTGCACTGCTCCTCGGTCTTGCCGGCCCAGGCGACCTCGGGGTCGGTGTAGGCCACCGACGGGATCTGCCGCACGTCGAAGAAGGCCGGCTCGCCGTGAGCGGCCTCGGCGGCCACATGCGCCTCGTGGACCGCCTTGTGCGCCAGCATCGGCTGGCCGACGATGTCGCCGATGGCAAAGATGTGCGGCACATTGGTCCGCATCTGCTTGTCGACTTCGATGAAGCCGCGGTCGGTGACCGCCACGCCGGCCTTGTCGGCACCGATCTTCTTGCCGTTGGGGCTGCGGCCGACGGCGACCAGTACCAGGTCATAGACCTGCGCCTCCTTCGGCGCCTTCTCACCCTCGAAGCTGACCTCGATGCCGGCCTTCGTCGCCTTGGCGCCGACCGTCTTGGTCTTCAGCATCACGTTGTCGAACCGCGGTGCGTTGACCTTCTCCCACACCTTGACCAGGTCGCGGTCGGCGCCCTGCATCAGCCCGTCCAGCATCTCGACCACGTCGATGCGCGTGCCCAGCGTCGAATAGACGGTGGCCATCTCCAGGCCGATGATGCCGCCGCCGATCACCAGCATGCGCTTCGGGATGCCCTTGAGTAGCAGCGCGCCGGTCGAGTCGACGACGCGCTCGTCCTCCGGCATGAAGGGCAGCTTCACCGCCTGCGAGCCGGCGGCAATGATGGCCTTGGCGAATTTGACGACAGTCTTTTTGCCGTCGGCGGCCAGCACCTCGACATGGTGCGGGTCGAGGAAGCTGCCGACGCCGGTGACGACCTCGACCTTGCGCGCCTTGGCCATGCCGGCCAGGCCGCCGGTGAGCTTCTTGACAACGCCGTCCTTGAAGCCGCGCAATGCATCGATGTCGATCTCCGGCGCGGCGAACTTGATGCCGTGGCGGCCGAGCGACTTCACCTCGTCCATCACGCTGGCCGTGTGCAGCAGCGCCTTGGACGGGATGCAGCCGACATTCAGGCAGACACCACCCAGCGTGGCATAGCGCTCCACAAGCACCGTCTTCATGCCGATGTCCGCGCTGCGGAAAGCTGCGGAGTAGCCACCAGGGCCGGCGCCGAGCACGAGCACTTCGCACTCGACATCGGCCTTGCCGGCGAAGCTGCCGGCGGCAGGCGCCGTCGCCGATGCCTTGGGCGCTGGAGCTGGTGCAGCCGGGGCCGGAGCAGGCGCGCTTGCCACCGCTCCCGCCGCCTCGATCACCAGGATCACCGAGCCTTCGCTGACCTTGTCGCCCAGCTTGACCTTCAGCTCCTTGACGGTGCCGGCGTGCGTGGACGGGATCTCCATCGAGGCCTTGTCGGACTCGACCATGATCAGCGCCGTTTCCACCGCGATCACCTCGCCGGGCTTGACCAGCAGCTCGATGATGGCGACGTCCTTGAAGTCCCCGATGTCGGGAACCTTGACTTCAAGCAGTTGAGTCATTGGGTTTGCCTTCAGAACAGCACGCGCCGCAGATCGGCGAGCACGTTGGCGAAATGGACGTTGAAGCGAGCGGCCGCCGCGCCGTCGATGACGCGGTGGTCCCAGGACAACGACAGCGGCAGGGTCAGGCGCCAGCTAGAGGTTTTGCCGTCGCTGGAATGCTGCTTCCAGTAGCTCTTGCAGACGCCCATGATGGCCACCTCGGGCGCATTGATGATGGGCGTGAAATAGATGCCGCCGATGCCGCCCAGCGAGCTGATCGTGAACGTGCCGCCCTGCATCTGGTCGGGCTTCAACTTGCCGTCGCGCGCCAGCTTGGCCAGCTCGCCCATCTCGGTGGCGATCTGCGGCACGGTCTTCTTGTCGACATCGCGGATGACCGGCACCATGAGCCCGTTGGGCGTGTCGGCCGCGAAGCCGATGTGCCAGTAGTTCTTCATGACCAACGCGTCGCCGTCGAGGCTGGCGTTGAACTCGGGGAACTTCTTCAGTGCCGCGACCGCCGCCTTCATCATGAAGGGCAGCATGCTGATCTTGACGCCGCTCTTCTCCAGCTCCTTGTTCATCTGCACGCGGAACTGCTCGAGGTCGGTGATGTCGGCCTCGTCATGCGTGGTGACATGCGGGATGACGACCCAGTTGCGGTGCAGGTTGGCGCCCGAGATCTTCTTGATGCGCGACATCTCCTTGCGCTCGACCGGGCCGAACTTGGCGAAATCGACCTTGGGCCAGGGCAGCAGGTCCAGGCCGCCGCCAGAAGCCGCCGCCGGCGCCGGCTTGGCCGCAGGTGCTGCCGCCGCTGCCGCGCCGCCCCCCTTGGCGAAGGCCTGGACGTCCTCACGCAGGATGCGGCCGTGGTCGCCGCTGCCCTTCACATGGCCGAGGTTGACGCCCAGCTCACGTGCCAGTTTGCGCACGGCCGGGCCGGCGTAGGCCAGCGCAAAGGCGGTTTCGTCGACGCCCGCGCCAGTGCTTGCAGCGGATGCCGCAGCCGGTGCGGCCGCAGCGCCTGCGCCAGTTGCTGCCGCGACCGCCGCGGCCGCCGGCGGCGCCGCCGTGGCTTCACCCGTGACGAGCGACAGGATCACAGAGCCTTCGCTGACCTTGTCGCCGACGTTGACCGTGATGGCCTTGACGACGCCCGACAGCGGCGCCGGCACGTCCATCGTCGCCTTGTCGGACTCCAGCGAAACCAGCGGGTCCTCGGCCTTCACCGTGTCGCCGACCTTCACGAAGATCTCGATGACCGGCACGTCCTTGAAGTCGCCGATGTCGGGCACGCGCACCTCGGCCACACCGGCTGGTGCGCTGACGGCGGAGGGCGGCGCGACGACGCTGGGCTTGGCCGGTTCAGCCGCTGCGGCTGGGGCAGCGGCGCCCTCGCCTTCGAAGACCATGATCACGCTGCCTTCACCGACCTTGTCGCCGACCTGCACGCGGATGGCCTGCACCTTGCCGCCGCGCGGCGCCGGCACGTCCATGGTCGCCTTGTCGGACTCCAGCGAAAGCAGCGGGTCCTCGGCCTTCACCACGTCGCCGACCTTGACGAAGATTTCGATCACCGGCACGTCTTTGAAGTCGCCGATGTCGGGCACCTTGATATCGATCAGATTGCTCATGTCGCGCCTCACACAGTCCAGGGGGCCGCACGCTCGGCGTCGAGGCCGTACTTGGCAATCGCTTCCGCCACGACAGCCGGCTTGATCACGCCGTCATCGGCCAGCGCCTTCAGCGCCGCCACGGCCACATGCCAGCGGTCGACCTCGAAGAAGCGGCGCAGCTTGCGCCGGTAGTCGCTGCGACCGAACCCGTCGGTGCCCAGCACCGTGTAGCGCCGGCCTGCGGCCTGCACCTGCTCGCGCACCTGGTCGGCGTAGTTGCGCATGTAGTCGGTGGCCGCAATGACCGGGCCGTCGTGGCCGGCCAGGCATTGCTCGACATGGCTCTGGCGCGGGGCCGAGGTCGGATGCAGGCGGTTCCAGCGCTCGACCGCCATGCCGTCGCGGCGCAGCTCGTTGTAGCTGGTGGCACTCCAGACATCGGCGGTGACGCCAAAGTCGGCCTTCAGCAGTTCGGCCGCAAACATCGCCTCGCGCAGGATGGTGCCGCTGCCCATCAGCTGCACGCGCAGGCCTTTCTTGGCCGTCTTGCCGCCGTCGCTGAGCTGGTAGAGCCCCTTGAGGATGCCCGCCTCGCTGCCCTCGGGCATGCCGGGGTGCGGGTAGTTCTCGTTCATCAGGGTGACGTAGTAATACACGTCCTCCTGCTCGGCATACATGCGCCGCATGCCGTCGCGGATGATGGTCACGACCTCGTAGGCGAAGGTCGGGTCGTAGCTGATGCAGTTCGGGATCGTGCCGGCCAGGATGTGGCTGTGGCCGTCCTCATGCTGCAGGCCTTCACCGTTCAGCGTCGTGCGACCGGCCGTGCCGCCGAGCAGGAAGCCGCGGGCGCGGATGTCGCCGGCCAGCCAGGCCAGGTCGCCCACGCGCTGCAGGCCGAACATCGAGTAGTAGATGTAGAACGGGATCATCGGCACGTTGTTCGTGCTGTACGAGGTGGCCGCGACGATCCAGCTCGACATCGCCCCGCCCTCGTTGATGCCCTCCTGCAGCACCTGCCCGTCCTTGGACTCGCGGTAGTACATCAGCTGGTCGGCGTCCTGCGGCTTGTAGAGCTGGCCCAGTGACGACCAGATGCCCAGCTGCCGGAACATGCCCTCCATGCCGAAGGTGCGCGACTCGTCCGGCACGATGGGCACGACGTGCTTGCCGATCTGCTTGTCGCGCACCAGCGTGCCCAGCATCTGCACAAAGGCCATCGTCGTGCTGATCTCGCGCTCGCCGCTGCTGTCCAGCAGGCGCTGGAAGCTGGCCAGCGGCGGGATCTCCAGCGCCGCGGACTTCTGCCGCCGCTGCGGCAGATAGCCGCCCAGCGCCTCGCGCCGCGCGCGCAGGTATTTCATCTCCGGGCTGTCTTCGGCCAGCTTGATGAAGGGGATGTTGGGCAGGTCCTCGTCGCTCACCGGGATCTGGAAGCGGTCGCGGAAACCGCGCAGCGCGTCCTGGGTCATCTTCTTGGCCTGGTGGGCAATCATCTGGCCTTCACCCGACTCGCCCATGCCATAGCCCTTGACCGTCTTGGGCAGGATCAGCGTCGGCTGGCCGGTGTGCTTGACCGCAGCGGCGTAGGCGGCAAAGACCTTGACCGGGTCGTGCCCACCACGCGTCAGGCCCCAGATCTCGTCGTCGCTCATGTCGGCCACCAGCGCGCGCGTCTCCTCGTACTTGCCGAAGAAATGCTCGCGCACATAGGCGCCGCTCTTGCTCTTGAAGTCCTGGTACTCGCCGTCGACGCATTCCTCCATGCGCTCCAACAGCTTGCCGCTCTTGTCCTTGGCCAGCAGTGCGTCCCAGCCACTGCCCCACAGCACCTTGATGACGTTCCAACCAGCGCCGCGGAACACGCTTTCAAGCTCCTGCACGATCTTGCCGTTGCCGCGCACCGGGCCGTCCAGGCGCTGCAGATTGCAGTTGATGACGAAGACCAGGTTGTCCAGGTTTTCGCGGCCAGCCAGCGAGATCGCACCCAGCGACTCGGGTTCGTCCATCTCGCCGTCGCCCATGAAGGCCCAGACCTTGCGCGGCGCCGTGTCGGCCAGGCCCCGGCCATGCAGGTACTTGAGAAAGCGCGCCTGGTAGATCGCCATCAGTGGGCCCAGGCCCATCGACACGGTGGGGAACTGCCAGAAGTCCGGCATCAGCCACGGGTGCGGGTAGGACGGGATGCCCTCCCCGTCGGTCTCCTGCCGGTAGTTGAGCAGCTGCGCCTCGGTCAACCGGCCCTCAAGAAAGGCGCGCGCATAGATGCCCGGCGAGCTGTGGCCCTGGATGAACAGCAGGTCGCCGCCATGGGTGTCGGTCGCGGCATGCCAGAAGTGGCCAAAGCCGATGTCGTAGAGCGTGGCCGCGGACTGGAAGCTGGCGATGTGGCCGCCCAGCTCCGAAGAATCCTTGTTGGCCCGCAGGATGATCGCCATCGCGTTCCAGCGAATGATGGAGCGCAGCCGGTGCTCGATCGCGCGGTCACCGGTGCTCTTCTCCTCGCGCTCCGGCGGGATGGTGTTGCAGTAGGCCGTGGTCAGGGAGCGCGGCACATAGACGCCGTCCCGCCGGCCTTGGTCGACAAGCCGGTTGAGAAGAAAGTTGCTGCGCTCGCCACCGCGGTGCTGCTGGACCGCGCTCAATGCATCGACCCACTCGCCCGTTTCGACGGGGTCGGTATCGCCCATGGTGCTCATGCTGTCTCCGGTTTTGTCCGCCGTGTCTCGCATCCGTGAATGCGGCCGGCCTCCGGAAATAGCAACGGGCGTGCCAGTGCGCCCTTTGCACGAAGCATCTACTTAAGTCTTTGATTCGAAATAGATTCACCCGATCCAACAGCGTCGCGGCATTGGATATCCGGCATTTGCCCAGTTGCTCAGCCCGGTCCGCCGGGCTGCTCTGTGCGCGCAAACCCTGGAGCTTGATGTTGCAGTCCAATCCAAAGCGCTGGGGACGGCGTCTCGGGCTGGATCCCAGGTCCATGTCCACCGTCCTCATCGGCGATTCCCGACGGCAGAACAACGAATTCGTCACCGCCGACCCGCGCAACTGTGTCGCTGGCTCGCACGGTGTTCAACACGCGCTCGGCACTGACGGCGTGTACCGCATGAGCGCTTACGATGACTCGCCCATGATCGACTCAAGTCTCACGCCAATCAGAGCCCACGCCTCACGCTTCTCGGCAGCGTAGTCACCCGCAAGAGTGTGCTCATGCTGAGCGCACAAGAAAAAGCACCTGGCATCGCCGCTAAGTGCTTGTTCTACCTACCGAATTTGGTACGCGCGATTGGATTCGAACCAACGACCCCCACCATGTCAAGGTGGTGCTCAATACACAGAGCTGGAAAAGCAAAAGCCGGCACGCAGCCGGCTTCCTTGAGTCCTTGATTGGTGGGCGGTGCAGGTTTCGAACCTGCGACCCCCACAGTGTGAATGTGGTGCTCTACCCCTGAGCTAACCGCCCAATCCTGAAAACTGAATCCACCGCAACTCCAAGAGTCTTGGTGGGCGGTGCAGGTTTCGAACCTGCGACCCCCACAGTGTGAATGTGGTGCTCTACCCCTGAGCTAACCGCCCCGAAAGCGAATCTCGACTTCCGCGAAGCCCGCGATTATGCCATGGGTTGAGCGGGCTCCAGCACTCGCCACTTGCAGGCGCCACCGGCGGCCTTGTCGAGGTCGGCAAGCAATTTCTCATGCGCCGCGGCCTCGGCTTCGCTGGCGTGCAGCACCGGCAGCACGAAGCGGCACAGGTCCACGGCCTCGATGGCGGCGTGGCTGTCGCCGCTGGCGTTGTCGCCATGCTCGTCCATCAACAGCGCGTCCTGGCCACGCGTCAGGCGGATGTAGACGTCGGCCAGCAGTTCGGCGTCCAGCAGCGCGCCGTGCAGCACCCGCTTGGTGTTGTCGACCTCCAAACGACGGCACAACGCGTCCAGCGAGTTGGCCTTGCCGGGAAAGAGGTCGCGCGCCATCAGCAGCGTGTCGCGCACGCCGCCCACATGGTCGGTCAGCACGCCGCGCTTCAGGCGCTTGAGCTCGGCATTGATGAAGCCGATGTCAAACGACGCGTTGTGAATGACCAGCTCGGCGCCGGCCAGGAAGGCCAGCAGTTGGTCGACGATCTCGGCGAACTTGGGCTTGTCCGACAGGAAGGCCTCGGTCAGCCCGTGCACCCGCAGCGCGTCCTCGTGGCTGGCGCGCTCCGGGTTGATGTAGAGGTGCAGGTGGTTGCCGGTGAGCTGGCGGTTGACCATTTCGACGCAGCCGACCTCGATGACGCGGTCGCCCTTGTCGGCCTCCAGGCCGGTGGTTTCGGTGTCGAAGAAGATCTGTCTCATGTCAACCTTGGACCGGCCTTTGATTGCGCTTGGTGGCCCAGGCAAAGATGGCGGCACCAACGATGACCATTGGCAGGCTCAGCCACTGTCCCTGGCTCCAGCTCAGCGCGCGCAGGCCGAGGAAGTCATCGGGCTCACGGAAGTATTCGGCCACGAAGCGCAGCGCGCCATAGCCCATCATGAAGACGCCGGAGATCTGCCCGGTCGCGCGTGGCTTGCGGGCATAGAGCCACAGGATGATGAAGAGCAGCAAGCCCTCGCCGGCTGCTTGGTAGAGCTGGGAGGGGTGACGCACAACGCCCTCGATGTCATGCGCCTGCGGGAATCTCATGGCCCAGGGCAGATCGGCCGGCGCCGGCCTGCCCCACAACTCGCCATTGATGAAATTGCCCAGGCGCACGGCCATGATGCCGGTCGGCACGCAAGGCGCGATCAGGTCCGAAATCTCGAAGAAACCGCGGTCCCGGCGACGCCCGAACAGATACAGGCCGAGCAACACCCCAAGCAGGCCGCCATGGAAGGACATGCCGCCATCCCAGACCCGGACGATCTCGCTCAGGTGCTGGATGTAGTAGCTCGGCTTGTAGAAGAAGCAATAGCCCAGTCGCCCGCCGACGACGACGCCGAGCACGCCGTAGAACAGCACATCGTCGACGTCCCGCTTGGTCCAGCCCACGGCTGCGTGCTGGGGCATGCGCGAGCGCAGCGTGGCCAGCCACAGGAAGAGGCCGAAGGCGATCAGGTAGGTGATGCCATACCAATGGATGCCGCCGGAACCGATGTGGACGGCGATGGGGTCGAACTGAGGATGAACCAGCATGGCCCGATGGGAAGAAGAGCGGCCGGCATCATAGCCAGCGCACCGCCCTGCCCTGTCAAGCCAGGCCGGCCAGCAGTTTCTTCGCCTCGTCGACGTTGCGCGGATTGGCGCGCTTGTTCTGCACGAAGCGCTCTAGCGCCGCCCTGGCACCAGCCTTGTCGCCCTTGGCGATCAGGGCCTGGCCCAGGCGATGGTCGATGGGCATGCGCTCCGCACCTTCCAGGGCCCGCGCGCGCTCGAAGGCCTTGACGGCTTCATCGGGCTGGCCCTGCTCCGTCAGCACACGGCCCAGGCCATAGGGGCCGGCGGCGTGGCCGGGATAGTCGCGCTGCAGGGCCTCGAAGATGCCGCGGGCCTTGGGCAGGTTCTTCTGCTCCATGAACTCGAAACCCAGGCGCGTCCACTGGCCGCGCAGCTCGCGGACCACCGTGCGGTCGTCGCCCGGTTTGGCGCTGGCCAACTCGCGCTCGGCGCCGGCCCAATCCTTGTCGTTCATGGCGAGCATGGCGCGCAACACCTTGGCCTGCTCGGGCTGGCGCGGCTGCACCTCCGCGGCCAGCTCCTTGGCCTTGGGCACGCTGCCGCCGGCAAAGCCCGGGGCCATCAGATAAAACTGCGTCAGGCCGCTGCGTGCCTCGAACAGCGCCGGATCGAGCTCGACGGCCTTGGCGAACTGCTCCTTGGTCTTGCTCGCCAGGCCAGGCATCTTGAAGACGCTGGCCGCCATGGCCTGCTGGCCGTAGACACGCCCAAGGGCATAGCTGCAGACGGCCTGCGGGCGCTTCTCTGAGCAGTTTTGCAAGGCAGGGATGGCTGCCTCCAACCGGGCACCGTCGTTGTCGTCGACGGCGGCCATGGCGAGAGCGACAGCGGCCTGGTCGTCATCACCCTTGGCTTTGGCGGCGCGCACGAGGTCGGCGGTCTTGCCGGCATCCAGCCACGCCTGCCATTGCGGGTCCTTGAGCAGGTCGGCCTGGGCGGCGCCGGCCAGCAGGGCCAGGGCGAGGGGGAGCAGGCGAAGGGTCATGCAGGGGTCTCCAGAGTGTGAATTCGTTAACGTTGCAGCAGCATCCACGGCGACACGGGTTTTTACGCATGACTTCAGGCATGGGTGCGCACGTGCTCGACGAAGCGCGCGACGACGGGCGGCGCATCGGCACGCCAGATCAGGCTGGTCTCGACCTGCGGCGCACCGGGCAGCGCACGATAGGTCACGCCAGCCCGTTGCAGGCCCTGCAGGCTGGCCGGCACCCAGGCCACGCCGATGGCGGCGGAGACGAGGTTGACGATGGTCTGCATCTGGATGGCCTCCTGGGCCACGCCCGCCGCGCCGTGGTGGGCCAGGATGGCGTCGTACAGCGACGGCGCCACCTCGCGCGGAAAGATCACCAGCGGCGCCGAGCGGCATTGCACGTCGGTCGGCGTTTCGTCGCTGCTGGGCAGGGCCAGCACCAGCGGTTCGATACCGATCGACAGGCGTTGGAAGCCCACCGGCGCAGCGCCGGGCGTGTGGATGACGAAGCCGGCGTCGATGCTGCCGGCTTCGAACTCGCGCAGCTGCACGTCCAGCGTCGCCTCGCGCAGCGCCAGGGCCACCTGCGGACAGGCCTCGCGGAAGGAGCGCAGCCACAGCGGCAGGCCGCCGAAGCCGACAGTCGACACAAAGGCCAGGCGCAGTCGCCCGGACAGGCCGTCGGCCACCGCCCTCACCTCGGCCGGCAGCGCGGCGGCCTCAAGCAGCAGCTTCTGCGCCGACGCCTGCAACGCCGCGCCGGCCGGCGTCAGACGCACGCTGCGGCTGCTGCGCTCGAACAGCTGCACACCGAGCTGGGCCTCCAGCTTGCGAACGGCCTGGGTCAGCGGCGGCTGGCTCATGTGCAGGCGCTCGGCGGCACGGCCGAAGTGCAGCAGCTCGGCCACGGCGAGGAATTGCTGGAGGGGGCGCAGTTCGATCATTGATTCACCATGCATATCAATGCAGAGTGAACAATATATTTGAAAATCAAACTCAGGCGCGCCAAACTGCCGACTTCTCCAGGAGACCGTCATGAGCTTCAACCGCCGCAGCAAGAACATCACCGAGGGCGTGGCCCGTGCCCCCAACCGTTCCATGTACTACGGCATGGGCTACCAGGAGAGCGACTTCGGCAAGCCCATGATCGGCATCGCCAACGGCCACTCCACGATCACGCCCTGCAACTCCGGCCTGCAAAAGCTTGCCGACGCCGCTGTCATCGGCCTGAAGGCCGCCGGCGCCAACGCCCAGCTGTTCGGCACGCCGACCATTTCCGATGGCATGGCCATGGGCACCGAGGGCATGAAGTACAGCCTGGTGTCGCGCGAGGTGATTTCCGACTGCGTGGAGACCTGCGTCGGCGGCCAGTGGCTGGACGGCGTCATGGTCATCGGCGGCTGCGACAAGAACATGCCCGGCGGCATGATGGGCATGCTGCGCGCCAATGTGCCGGCCATCTACATCTACGGCGGCACCATCAAGCCGGGCCACTACAAGGGCCAGGACCTCAACATCGTCAGCGTCTTCGAGGCCGTGGGCCAGTTCAGCGCCGGCAAGATGAGCGAGGAAGATTTCTGCCAGATCGAGAAGCGCGCCATCCCCGGCAGCGGCTCCTGCGGCGGCATGTACACGGCCAACACCATGAGCTCGGCCTTCGAGGCCCTGGGCATGAGCCTGCCCTACTCCTCCAGCATGTCCAACGTCGAGGACGAGGTGGTCGAGAACGTCAAGCTGGCGGCCGACTGCCTGGTGGAGGCCGTCAAGGCCGACCTGAAGCCGCGCGACATCGTCACCAAGAGGTCAATAGAGAACGCCGTCGCCGTCATCATGGCCACGGGCGGCTCGACCAACGCGGTGCTGCACTTCCTGGCCATCGCCCACGCGGCCGAGGTGGACTGGACCATCGACGACTTCGAGCGCATGCGCAAGAAGATCCCGGTACTGTGCAACCTCAAGCCCAGCGGCAAATACCTGGCCGTGGACCTGCACAAGGCCGGCGGCGTGCCAGCGGTCATGAAGGAATTGCTGGCTGCCGGGCTGCTGCACGGCGACTGCATCACCATCACCGGCAAGACCGTGGCCGAGAACCTGGCCGACGTTCCCGCCTTGAGCGCCGACCAGGACGTCATCCAGCCCGTCGTCAAGCCCATCTACGCCGAAGGCCACCTGGCCATCCTGCGAGGCAATCTCTCGCCCGAAGGCTGCGTGGCCAAGATCACCGGCCTCAAGACGCCCGTGATGACGGGCCCGGCGCGGGTCTTCGATGACGAACAGAGCGCGCTGGCCGCCATCATGGCCAACAAGATCGTGGCCGGCGACGTCATGGTGCTGCGCTACCTCGGCCCCAAGGGCGGCCCCGGCATGCCGGAGATGCTGGCCCCCACCGGCGCGCTGATCGGCCAGGGCCTGGGCGAGAGCGTGGGCCTCATCACCGACGGCCGCTTCTCGGGGGGCACCTGGGGCATGGTGGTCGGCCACGTGGCGCCGGAGGCCTATGAAGGCGGCGTCATCGCGCTGGTGCAGGAGGGCGACTCCATCACCATCGACGCCCATCAACTGGTGCTGAACCTCAATGTCGGCGACGACGAGCTGGCCAAGCGCCGCGCGGCGTGGGTGCAGCCCAAGCCGCGCTACACGCGGGGCGTGTTGGCCAAATTTGCGAAGAACGCTTCGAGCGCGAGTTCGGGTGCGGTTTTGGACAAGTTTGAGTGAGGGGTTCCGGGCCGAGCGCCGGGCCGCTCCCTAGCCGGCCCGTCATGGCGATGTGCTTGCCGGTCAATCCGGCAAGCATCGCCGTCCCCCCGGGGGGCTGAGGCCGGACACGGCAAGTCCTGTGGACTTGTCGTGCCTGCCGAAGAGCAGCCGCTCCGTCGGCTGCGCGGTCTGCAAGACCGACCAGGCTCGCCCGCGTTCAGCGGCGCGAGGCTGGGCGAGGGGCACGTCAGCGCTTCTTCTTCGCCCCGGGCTTGCCTTGCCCCAGCCCTTCCATCAGTTCCTCGCGCCGGGCCGCCTTCTTGGCGTCCAGCGCGTTCATCGCCTTCTTCTGCGTCAGACCGCTGGAATCTGCCCAGGCCCACCAGACAGCAGCGAGCACAAAAGGCGACAGCACGATGATCCAGGCCCAGAAGTCGTCCTTGTGGAACTGCACCCAGCCGCCGAGCCGCAGCACGATCAAGAGCACGCCGATCAACACGAAACCCATGCGGGCTCTCCTTCAGGTATCTTTGCAACCACTGTAGTCCAACGCCCCGAAAGGTTCGCATGAAGAATGCTTTGATCCTCAGCCTCGCCCTCGTCGTCGCTCCCGCCGCCTTCGCCACCCAGGAGCTGGCGCAGAAAAAGAACTGCATGGCCTGCCATGCGCTGGACAAGAAGCTCGTCGGCCCGGCCTACAAGGACGTGGCGGCCAAGTACGCCAAGGACAAGGACGCCTACAAGAAGCTGGCTGAGAAGATCCAGAAGGGCGGCTCCGGCGTCTGGGGCCCCGTGCCCATGCCAGCCAACACCCAGGTCAGCCCGGCCGAGGCCGAGACGCTGGCCAAGTGGGTGTTGACGGTCAAATAAGGCCGTCACCCTTTTGAAAACAGGCCCTGCGGGGCCTGTTCTGCTTTCCGGGTGGTGCGACGCGTCACTGGCGCGTCACGGCGGCTGCCAAGAATCCGCGCCGCGCAGGCTGTTCTGCGCGCAGCCACGGCATCGCCCATGAACTCCATTTGCCCACTGAAGCCCGCCGCGCTCGCGACGACCGTCCTTGCCCTGTTCGCCGCCAGCACTGCCCAGGCCGCCTCGGCCACGCTGGAAGGCTGGGCCCTGATGCCGGCCAACACCTTCGCCGAAGGTCCGACCACCGGCCAGTTCGCCAGCGGCGCCGGAGGTAACTCGCTGCCGCTGCTGAACAAGCAATCCGTGCAAGGTTTCTCCGCCGTACTGGCCGGCCCTGCCGCTGGCACCTACCTCTTCATGCCCGACAACGGCTTCGGCGCCAAGGAAAACTCGGCCGACGCACTGCTGCGCATGTACGCCGTCACACCCAACTTCAAGACGGCCACGGGCGGCACCGGTACGGTCTCGGCCGCCAACTTCAACAGCGGCGCCAGCATGGGCGGTTTCACGTCTGGCAGCTACGTCACGCTGTCCGATCCAAACCAGTTGCTGTCGCTGAAGATCCAGGCCGACTACACGCGCTACTACAACACGGCAGCCAACCCGCTGGTCGACCCCAGCATCCGCAGCGGCCGCCAGCTGACCGGCGCCGACCTGGACATCGAGTCGGTGCGCAAGGACAAGAACGGCAACCTGTGGTTCGGCGATGAGTTCGGGCCCTATCTGGTCAAGACCAATGCCAAGGGCGAAGTGCTGCGCCGCGAGATCGGCATGCTGGGCGTGGCGTCGCCGCAGAACGAGGCGGTCGTCAACGGCACCATCGGCGCGACGCTGGGCCGCTCCAACGGCTTCGAAGGCATGGCCATCAACCCGAACGGCGACCGCCTCTACACACTGCTGGAAGGCACGGTCACGGGCGACCCGGCGAAGACGCTGCGCATCAACGCCTTCGATGTGGGCACCGAGAGCTACACCGGCCAGCAATGGAACTACAAGCTCGACGGCGCCGGCACCAACATCGGTGACATGACGGCCATCAACGACCACGAGTTCCTCATCATCGAGCGCAACGGCGCTACGGCCACCGGCGGCGGCACGCCGTTCAAGAAGATCTTCAAGGTCGACCTGAACCAGTTGGACGGCAGCGGCAACCTCGTCAAGAGCGAGGTCATCGACCTGATGAACATCGCCGACCCGCATGATCTGAACGGCGACGGCAGCACCGCCTTCACCTTCCCGTTCACGACCATCGAGAGCGTGCTCATCCTGGACGCCCACACCCTGCTGGTCGCCAACGACAACAACTACCCCGGCACGGGCGGCCGCAACCTGGGTTCGGACAACACCGAGTTCCTGAAGATCCACCTCGACCAGGCGCTCAATGTGTCGGCGGTGCCGGAGCCGGGCAGCGTAGCCCTGTCGTTGGGTGGTCTGGGTCTGCTGGCTCTGAAGCTGCGGCGTCGCCGCTGAGCCGGGCAAAGGCCCTCGCGGCCACAGCCCGCCGATGCGAAACTTGCGCGATGCAAGTCGCATTGGCACATGGCTGAGGTCACTGAACTGCTGCGCGGTGTGGCGGCGGGCGAGCCCGGCGCCGCCGACCAGCTCTACAGCCTGCTCTACCCTGAGCTGAGCCGGCTTGCCCGGCGCCATTTGCACGCAGTGGGCCCCGTCACCCTGGACCCGCCCGCGCTCATCCACGAGCTGTGGCTGCGCACACGCGGCATGGTGGTGCCGGCCTATCGCGCGCAGTTTTTCGCCCTAGCCAGCCGCGTCATGCGAAGCGTGGTGGTGGATCAGTTGCGCCGCCGCCATGCCGACAAGCGCGGTGGCGGGGTGGCCGAGGTGACGCTGAACACGTCGGCCCTGCTGGAGTTCGCCGCGACACCCGAGGGCGAGCCGGTGACCTCGCCATCGTCGCAGGCTGCGCAAGGCATGGACCCGATTCGCCTCGACGAGGCCTTGAACGCACTCGCGGCCATCGACGAGCGCGCCCACCGGGTGGTCGAGATGCGCTTCTACGGCGGCATGACCAAGGACGAGATTGCCGATTTGCTGGGCGTCTCAGTCCCGACCGTCAAGCGCGACTGGCGCCGGGCGCGCGCCTTCCTGTTCGAGCAACTCAGGGGATGAACACCGAACGCGCCAGCATCGGACCCTGGCGCGACGCCATGGCCTTGTTCGACGCCTGGCTCGACGCCGATGCCAGCGAACGGGCCGAGCTGTTGGCGCAGGCCCAGGCCGACACGGTGCAGCACCAAAAACTGCTCGCGCTGATTGCTGCCGACGCGTCTGCCGAGATGCAGCAGTTCATGCCCGAGGTCAAGCCGCCGGCGGTGCAGGCCCATGCCGGGCAGCGCCTCGGTCCCTGGAAGCTGCTGGAGCCGATTGGCAGCGGCGGCATGGGCGAGGTCTGGCTGGCCGAACGCAGTGACGGGCTCTACGACGCCCATGCAGCGATCAAGCTGTTGCATGCCCGCGCCACCACGCCCGCGCAACGCGCCCGCTTCGCCCGGGAGGGCGAGCTGCTCGCGAGGCTTGGGCATCCACACATCGCGCGCCTGTTGGATGCCGGTGTGCAGCCGGACGGCGCACGCTATCTGGTGCTGGAATACGTGGCCGGCGCTCAGATTGATGACTGGTGTGACGTCCGTCGCGTCGGTCTGGCACAGCGGCTCGCGCTCTTCCTGCAGGTCTGCGAGGCCGTGGCGTACGCGCATGCCCACCTGGTGGTGCACCGCGACCTCAAGCCCGCCAACCTGCTGGTGAGCGAGGACGGCCAGGTCAAGCTGCTCGACTTCGGCGTCGCCAAGCTGCTGGCCGACGACACGGGTCCCGACAGCGACCTCACCCGGGCCGCCGCCGCGGGCCTGACACCCGCCTACGCCGCACCCGAGCAACTCACCGGCGGCGCCATCAGCACGGCCACCGACGTCTATGCCCTGGGTGTGCTGCTGTTCCAGTTGCTCAGCGGCCAGCGCCCCTATGCCGGCACCGACAGCACGCCGGCGCAGTGGGTGCGCGACATCGTCGAGGCCGAGCCCCTGTCGCTTTCCCGGGCTCAGCCCAGCGTGCAGGCCGCTGCGGCGCGGGGCACTTCAGCAGCCCAGCTGGCCCGGGCCCTGCGCAGCGATCTGGCCTTCATCACGGCGCGCGCCCTGCGCAAGCAACCCGGCGCGCGCTACCCCTCGGTGCAGGCCCTGGCCGAGGATGTGCAACGCTACCTGCGCCACGAACCGGTCAGCGCCCGGGCCGGGGATTGGCGCTACCGGGCCGCACGCTTCGTGCGCCGCAACCGACTCGCCGTGGCCGGCAGCGTGCTGCTGGCGTCGGCGCTGGCGGCCGGCGTCGGCGCCACACTCTGGCAGGCCGACAGGGCCCGGCGTCAGGCCGTGCTGGCGCAAACCGAGGCCGCCAAGGCCACGGCCATCAAGGACTTCCTCCTCAAGTCCTTCAACACGGCGCAGATCGGCCAGCGAACCCAGGCCAACGGTGCCGCGACCACCGTGCTGCAGCTGATCGAAAGCGGTGGCGCCGAACTGCTCAAGGACGACCTCAAGATCGACCCGGAGGCACGCCTGGAACTGCTGACCGCGCTCGGGGAACTGCAGCGCATCAACGGCCTGCATGCGCAGGCCGAGCCCCTGCAGCTCAAAGCGCTCGAACTGGCCAAGCAGCATTTCGGCGCGACCAGTGAGAAGTACGTCTACGCCCTGGTCGAGCGCGCCACCAACCTGCCCAAGCTGGGGCGGCGCGCTGAATCCAACCAGCTCTACGACGACGCCATTGCCCTGATGGAGAGGGTCGGCCAGCAACACACCGAGAGCTACCCCTTTGCGCTGTGGATGCGCGGCGTGAACGCCTATCGCACCGACCAGTACGAACTTGCATTGAGCCTGTTTGAGCGCGCCGAACTCGCCTGCCGTCAACACCGGCCCCACGACGCCACCCACGCCTTCGCCCTGCAGTGGCAGGCCAACGTGCACTCGATGCGCGACCAGTTCGATGCGGCGCAGGCCGCCCTGACGAAGGCGCTTGCGCTCACGCCCAGTGCCGAGCACCCGGAGCAGGCCGAGGCGCTGCTGCAGCTCTACCTGGGCGACCTGCAAACCCGCCGGGGCGAGATGGAACAAGCGCTGGCAGCCTACGACCGGGCGCTCTCCCTCATGCAGCGCACCGACAGCGGCCGCAACCCGGACCGCGTAGTCGTGCTCGTCAATGCCGCGCGGGCGCGCCATGAGCTGGGCCAGCCCGAAGCGGCCAGGGCGGAGCTGCGCGAGGCGCTGGCGCTGGCGCAGCACCACCCGACGGGTGAGCCCGGCCGAACCCTGAGCGATCGCGTCCTGTCGGCCCAGGTGGCACTCGATCTGGCCGATGGCAACGCGGCTGCCGCCCTGGTCGCCGCACGCCAATTGGCCGCACGCTGGCCGGCCGACGCCACGGGTTCGAGCTACGCCGCCAACCGGATGCTCCTGGCCGAGGCCGAGCGGCAAGCCGGGCAGCCCGCGCTGGCGCGCCAGGCGGCCGAGCGCGCCGCAGCGATCTACGAGGCTGCGGGCAGCGACACCCTGCTGGCGAGGCAGGCCCGGTTGGTGCTGGCCGAAGTCCTGGCACGGCAAGGCGATGCCGCAGCATCGGAACAGTTCCGCAGGGTGCTTGAAACCGCCCGTGCAGACTCCGCGACACCGCCGCGTTCCAGGCAGTTGCAGAAGGCCCGCGCCCTGGCCGGCCTGGCCCGCCTGAGCCTGTCGACCCGCCCGCAGGAGGCCGCACGCCTGGCTCGCGAGGGCAGCGCTCTGCTGCCCGCTCCAGTCACCCTGCGAGAACGCCAGGTCCTGTCACAGTTGCAGGAGACCGAAGCCAAGGGCGTCAAGCAGGGGTCCGCAGTGCCCGGGGCTTGACCGCACGGTTTGCGGCGCTATCGGCAGTCCCTGCGCAGACGGCGCAAGCAGAGCAACCCGAGTCCAGCCGCGAGAAGCAGGGCGCTCCCCGGCTCGGGCACGGGCAGCGCCGTTGTCCAGTCCAGCCCGCTGGCCGCGCTGAGCGTGTAGCCATCGGTGACCAAACTGCCGCCCACCAGCAGGCCGGTCACGCCCTGCACCAGCACGCTGCTGGAGAAATCAAGCTGGCTGTTCGAGTTGCCCGACACCGCGCTGAAGCTGCGCTGACCCGACTCGGCGCGGGCGTAGATGCCCAGGTCGAAGGCCGTGCCCACCACCACCGGCACGCTGAAGGTCCAGTGCCCGTCGACCACGCGCGAGGTGGCGGGCGAACTGGCCACACCCCAGGCCACGCGCTGGCGGTCGGTGGCGAAGAGATCGGAGTTGCCCCGGCTGTAGCCCGGGTTGGACGAGGACAACTCAAAGGTGTTCATGTAACCGGTCACCTGGATCTGGCTGCGCCCAGCAAAGCCCGCGGCGGCCAGGGTGCCGTCGATGGACATGTCGACCAGCATGTAGACCGTCTGCCCCGTATGCCCGGCCCATTGCAGGGTCAGCTTGTCCTCGAAGCCGCCGTTGGACCCCGCCACGGCAAAGAAGGCGTTGTTGGGCGAGTTGTTGTCTGAACGCATGTGGATGTGGCCGATGCCCACCGAACCCCAGGTCGAGTTGCTGATGTTGCCGCTGCTGTAGCTGTCGCTCGTGGTGGCGCTGCTGTTGCCGGTGAAGTAGGCCACCGTGCAGTGGCCGGACGCGAAGCCGCCGGTGAAGTCGGTACCTGCCGTTCTCGGCGCGCCGGGACTCGACGGCGCAGCGCAGGAACTCATGAAGCCACCGGGGCCGGTGACGTCTTGGTGCCTCGGGGCGGCTTGCACACTGCTGGCCAGGCCGGCCAGTGCCAAGCACAGGAAATAGCGGGGTGAAGACATGGCTTGAAGCTCCGGGTCGGGGTTGATGGGCGTCTGCACACGTTCAACCGCACTAAGCCCGCAGAAGGGATCACCACCCCCTAGAACTTGGGGCCTGAGGCGAGTCCTTAGTGAGGCGTCGGGCAAGACGCAGGTCATGCCCTCGGCACACCTCGGTCAGCCTGACCCAAGTGCTCAAGGATTGCGGGATTTTGGTGCTCGCTCACATCGCAAGCGATATGAGCAAGCCCCGAATCCCGCTGTCGGCTTCGCCTCCCCCGCACTTCGTGCGGCTTGAGCAAAGGTCAGTAAGCCTGACCCAGCTGTTCAAGGATTGCGGGATTTTGGTGCTCGCTCACATCGCAAGTGATATGAGCAAGCCCCAAACCCAGCCCATCGGCTGCGCCGACCGCGCTTCGCGCGGCCTAGAGCAACCGGTCCAGTCTAGTAAGCCTGGCCCAGTTGCTCCAGGATGGCTGGGTTTTCCAATGTCGACGTGTCCTGCGTCACCGTCTCCCCCTTGGCCACCGACCGCAACAGCCGCCGCATGATCTTGCCCGAGCGCGTCTTGGGCAGGTTGTCGCCGAAGCGGATGTCCTTGGGCTTGGCGATGGGGCCGATCTCCTTGGCCACGTGGTCGCGCAGCTGCTTGGCAATCGCCTTGGCCTCGTCGCCGCTCGGGCGCGGGCGCTTCAGCACGACGAAGGCGCAGATGGCCTCGCCGGTCGTGTCGTCCGGGCGGCCCACCACCGCCGCCTCGGCCACCAGTTCGGTGCAGCTGACAAGCGCCGACTCGATCTCCATCGTGCCCATGCGGTGGCCGGACACGTTCAGCACGTCGTCGATGCGGCCGGTGATGGTGAAGTAGCCCGTTTCGGCGTCGCGGATGGCGCCGTCACCGGCCAGGTAGTAGCCCTTGAGCTCGGCCGGGTAGTAGCTCTTCTTGAAGCGCTCCGGGTCACCCCAGATCGTGCGGATCATGCTCGGCCAGGGCTTCTTGACGACCAGGATGCCACCCTGGCCATTGGGCACGTCGTTGCCGGTCTCGTCGACGATGGCCGCCGTGATGCCCGGGAAGGGCAGCGTGCAGGAGCCCGGCACCAGCGTCGTCACGCCGGGCAACGGCGTGATCATGTGGCCGCCGGTCTCTGTCTGCCAGAAGGTGTCGACGATGGGGCAGCGCTTGCCGCCCACATGCTCGTAGTACCACTCCCAAGCCGCCGGGTTGATGGGCTCACCCACCGAGCCCAGCAGGCGCAGGCTGCTCAGGTCGGAACGCGCGGGATGCACGGCGGGGTTGCTCTCGGCGGCCTTGATCAGCGAGCGGATGGCCGTGGGCGCCGTGTAGAAGATCGTGACCTTGTGCTTCTCGATCATCTGCCAGAAGCGGCCGGCGTCCGGGTAGGTGGGCACGCCCTCGAAGACGATCTCGGTGCCGCCCAGCGCCAGCGGGCCGTAGGTGATGTAGGTGTGGCCGGTGACCCAGCCGATGTCGGCCGTGCACCAGAAGATGTCGTCGTCCTTCAGGTCGAAGGTCCACTTGGTCGTCAGCGCCGCGTGCAGCAGATAGCCGCCGGTGCTGTGCTGCACGCCCTTGGGCTTGCCGGTGGAGCCCGAGGTGTAGAGCAGGAAGAGCGGATGCTCGGCTTCGACCCATTCCGGCGCGCAGCTCGTCGACTCGGCCGACATCAGGTCGTGCAGCCACACATCGCGGCCGTCGACCCAGGCGATCTTGCCGCCGGTGCGCTTGTAGACGATGACGTCCTTCAGGGTCGGGCAGGACCCGCCGTCCAGGGCTTCGTCGACGATGGCCTTGAGCGGCAGCGCCTTGCCGCCGCGGGCCTGCTCGTCGGCGCAGATGATGGCCACGGCGCCGGCGTCCTGCACGCGGTCGCGCAGGGACTGGGCCGAGAAGCCGCCGAACACGACCGAGTGCGTCGCGCCGATGCGCGCGCAGGCCTGCATGGCCACCACGCCCTCGACGGACATCGGCATGTAGATGACGACGCGGTCGCCCTTCTGGATGCCGCGCCCCTTGAGCGCGTTGGCGAGCTGGCTGACCTTGGCCAGCAGCTCGGCGTAGGTCACCTTGGTGACCGTGCCGTCGTCGGCCTCGAAGATCAGCGCGGTCTTGTCGCCCTTGCCAGCCTCGACGTGGCGGTCCAGGCAGTTGTAGGAGACGTTGAGCTTGCCGTCCTCGAACCACTTGAAGAAAGGCGCGTCGCTATCGTTCAGCGTCTTGGTGAACGGCGTCTGCCAGCTCAGCAGCTCGCGGGCCTGGCGGGCCCAGAAGCCGGCGTAATCGGCCTCGGCTTCGGCCACAAGAGCGGCATAGCCCGCTTCGCCCTTCACATGGGCGTTGGCGACCCATTCCGGGCTGGGGGCGTAGGTGTTGAGCGTACTCATCGTGTGTCTCCTCGTTCTGGCTGCTTGGCGCGCACTGTGCGAGGAGTCACTGACGATGCCCTTACTCTCGGCTCTGCGCCCCGCGGCGCAAGCTTAGCGCGGCTCGGCGCGGGGCCGGCGTTTCAGGCCCATCAGCAGGCCCAGGCCGGCCAGCAGCAGGCCCGCGCTCGCCGGCTCGGGTACCGGGGCGTTGATGAATTGCAGGTTGTCGATCAGCAGCGCGTGATCCGTGGTGTTGGTGTGAATCCTCAGCTCGTCAAAGACGATGTCGCGAAAACCATAGATATTGGTCGAGCCCGTCAGCGATGAGGGTGCGGCGGCAGATTCGACCCAGCCACCATGGAAGTAGGCGTCAAAAGTCGAGACGCCGTTGTCCGCCGTCACCATCGCGAAGGCTGCAGCTGAAACGGGCTTGACGAAATGGATCGCGAAGCCGGTCGAGGCACCCACATTCGACCGGAAGTTGCTCACACGGTTGCCGCTGAAATGCACAAACGCCGGATTCATGTCGGCGTTGGCGAAAGCGGAATCGAACTTCAGGCCGAGGTTGACGAACTGATCGGACACGACCTCGCTCGCCCGCAGCGCAACCGATTCGAAGTCGACGGTGAGGTCTGGCGTGGTCAGCCCGGTGTCTGCATTGAAGAATTCGGCCCGGGCGGGGCCGCTCAGCAGGGCCAGCGCGGCGAGCAGGGCAGGCGGCACAAGTCGCAATTTCATTTGGATCATCAGGAGCTCCCAGCAGGTTGAGGTGGCGGCGCGAGTGCCCCGCCTTCTTCAGGACGGGCCGCGCCGGCAGATCCGGACACGCCCCCCTAGTTCAAGGCCGCGGCCGCACCAACATGCCCGGTGCGGCCACGAAAGGCTTGAAGCCCATGGCTTCATAAAGCTCGGCCGGCGCATAGGCCACGCGGCCCTGAATGACGAGGCTGGCACGGCGCAGCGCCTCGATGTCCTGGGACGGGTCGCCCTCGACAAGCAGCAGGTCGGCCGCATAGCCACGCGCGATGCGGCCACGCTCGGCGCTGGCGCCCGCCACCCGCGCGCCGTTCCAGGTCGCGATGCGCAGCACCTCGGGCGCCGGGATGCCCGCCTTCACGTACAGCGCCAGCTCGCGGTGCAGACCCAGGCCGGCCGTGCCATCGGTGCCCGCCACCAGCGGCACGCCCGCGCGGTGCATGTCGCGCGTCAAGGCCAGCAGCTTGGCGTAGGAGCGGCGGTAGGTGTCGAGCTTGTCGCCCGCCAGGTCCATCGGCGCCACGCGCAGCTGGCGCTGCCATAGCACGGGCAGATGCCCGGCCACGCCGCCCAGCACCGGGTCGAGCTCGCCCTGGGCCTGAGTGAACATGGCCTCGAAGGTCATCAGCGTCGGGTCGACGACGACCTGGCGCTCACGCAGCAGCGCGATGAAACGCCGCACCTTCGGGCTGGCGAGGTCGACGGCCTGGGCATCGCTGCCCACGCGCTGAAAGCGCAGCAAGGTGCGGCTGTCGTCCCCCGGGCGGCTGACGAAGTTCAGCATGACCTGGTTGATGTGGGTCAGTTCCTCGTAGCCGGCGCGCACCGCCTGCTCGGCGAGCATGAAGGCCGGCACATGGCCGTTGACGTGCAGGCCCAGGCTGCGGGCCTTGGTCGTCAACGGCTTGACCCATTCGGGCTTGATCGAGTTGTAGAGCTTGATGCCGACAAAGCCATGGCAGGCATACCAGCTCACCGCATCCAGTGCCTCGTCCAGCGTCTCGGCGACGATGCCATTGCGCGCCGAGAAAGGGCTCTTGCCCTCGATGAAACCGGCGGCGTAGACGTTCGGGCCGATGACCTCGCCGCGCTCGATGCGGTCGCGCAGGCGCAGCAACTCCTGGTTGTCGTTGCCGGGGTCGCGGATGCTGGTCACACCGCCGGCCAGATGCGCCAGGCCGTCCTCGCTCCATAGATGGGCGTGCATGTCCCACAGGCCCGGCAGCAGCGTCTGGCCGCGGCCGTCGATGGCGCGCTCGGGCAGCACGCGCAGCGCGCCGGGCTCGGTCACGGCGTCGATGCGGCCCTGTGAGATCCACACATCGCTGGGGCCCCGCATGCGCGCCGCCGGGGCGTCGAACCAGCGCACATTGCGGATCAGCGTGACGCCTTCGAACGGCTTGGCCAGGCGCTGGCGCAGCGCGCCGAGGCGCTCGTTGGCGGCCTGCTGCTGGCGGGCCAGCAAAGCGGGCACCAGCGCCTCGGCGCCCTTCTCTGCCACCGCGAACCCTGGCCAGGTGATCGCGAACAGCGCGTGGCTGGCGTCGTCGCGCACCCAGTAGTACCAGGGCTGGGCATCCGCGCCGGTGACGGCCACCAGGGCCAGAGGCCCCGTCGCGGCATCGGGCGTCAGGCGGGCCAGGATCTCGGCGCGGATCTTCAGCCCGCCCAGCGTGCCGGCGCTGCCGTCGGGCTGGGCCAGCAGCATGCGCACCAGGGCGCCGTAGTAGCCCGGCGAGGCCTCCAGCGGGATGAAGACGAAGTCATCACCCGCCGGCACATCGCCACTGTCGGCCCGCGAACGCCAGCGCGCGTGGGCCTCGACGACATCGAAATCCTCGGCAATCTCGGCGCCCATGGTGCTGCGCCCCCGGCCGCGATAGTCGCGCGGCGCGCCGTTGGTGGCGAGGCGAAAGCTCTCCTTGATGTCCGGGCCACGGCCGTTGTCGCGGTAGCTGTAGTCGGTCTCGATGCGGCCATCGGGCTGGGTTTCGACACGCAGATGGCCGGCCACATGCTCCTGCGACAGCACCGTGTACTCGGCGCCCCGCGCACTGCCGAGCGCGAGCCAAAGCAGCAGCCCGATCACACGCGGCGCGTTCATGACCGCGCTCCCGACCTGCCGCGCCGCAACGCCAGCAGGCCCAGGCCTGCCGCCAACAGCACCGGCACCTGGGGTTCGGGCACGCTAGACACAATGGCCCGCAGCTCGACGCTCTGCGGCAGGTAAAACTCCAAAGATTGCAGGCTGGCCGCAGCCCGTTGCCCGGGCATGCAGGCCAGGCTCAGACAGTCGGGGTCCGAAGACGCCACGAGGTGGTAGCTGCCGATCAGCGTCTGCGTCACCGAAAGATCCCAGTGCCCCGCAGCCTGTGGTGCCGTGGCCCAGACGGGCGGCGTCAGGCCAACCGAACTGTCCAGGCTCCCCAGCGCCACCGGGCTCACCTCGGCGCTGTAGTGTTCGGTGCCAGAGGCCGTCACGTCCCACCGGTTGAGGCCCCGGGCGGTGGCCAGTTGCGCGTCGGGCGGCGCGACGAAGCGGCTGACAGTGCGCACGCTCATCTGGTCGGGTTGGGGAGTGAGAACCAGCTCCCATTTCGCATCCAGCGTCAGATGCCAGGGCTGGAAGTCGAAATGCAGGTCCAGGGTCCCGAGCCCGGCGTTGGGCTGGGACGGATTCCAGCCCAGCAGGATCGCCCCGACGCCCTGGAAGAACCACTGCCCGTTTTCAAAACTCACCACGGGCGCTCCGCCCATCAGCCCCGTCAAGGTACCTCCCGGGTCCTGGCTCTGCCAACTCGCCCGCACGCCTGGCAGGGCCTGGGCCTGGGCCATGCAGGCCAAGGCGGCGCCTTGCAGCGCGCAGGCGGCAAGCACGGTTCGAGCAACTCGAAGGGGATGGCGGGACATGGCGCGTTCCAAGAGCGTGAGCGGCTTGCTCACCTGCTTTCAGACGCAGCCTTGCAGCGAATCCGGACAAGACCGCCGCCGCCCGGCCCGCTCACTGGCCCAGCAGCACTCCCAGCAGCAGCCGCGCCTTGTCCCAGTCACGGCGCACCGTGCGGTCGGTGAGCTGCAGCGCCTCGGCGATCTCGAGGTCGTTGTAGCCGCCGAAATAGCGCATCTCCACCACCTTGGCCAGGCGCGGCTCGGCCGCGGCCAGGGCCTCCAGGGCCTCGTGCACCTTCAGCACCTCGTCTTCGCCGGCCGGCGTGCTGTCGGCGATGTGGGTGTCCAGCGTCAGGTGAGCCAGACCACTGCCACGGCGCTGGGCCTGGCGCTCGCGCACCGCGTCGATGATGACGGAGCGCATCACCTGTGAGGCATAGGCGAAGAAGGCGCGCCGGCTGTCCGGCCGCAGCCGGCCGCTGCCCAGAAAGCGCAGATAGCTCTCATGCACCAGCACTGTGGTGTCGAGCACGGTGTTGCGCCCGCCGTCGCGCAGGCGGGAGCGGGCCAACTTGCGCAGTTCGTCGTAAGCGGCAGCGAAGAGCCGGTCCTGGGCGCCGGCGCTACCGGCATTGACCTGTTCGATCAGGGTTTCGATGGCATCGTCTGGCACGGGCGCATGGTGCCAGCGCACTGCCGCCACGGACATCATCCTTACTGGGGATGTCCGCCCTGGCGATGCGCTTGCGTCTGACCTAGTGTGCGAACCCAATGAAAAGAGCCCAACGATGCTGACCCCGGCGGACATGAGCCGGCTGAGCCGACTGCTCGACCAGGCCCAGGCGCTGGCGCCCGAAAGCCATGAAGCCTGGCTGGCAGCCCTGCCGCCGGACGCCGCACACCTCGTGGCGGCGCTGCGCGACATGCTGGCGAACCCGCCCGGCGAGCTGACACTGCCGCGCCTGGGCGCCTGGGAGGGCGAGGACCCCGCCGCCGTACACGCCGGCGACCGCATCGGCCCCTACCGGCTGCTGGAAGAGATCGGCCGCGGCGGCATGGGCAGTGTGTGGCGGGCCGAGCGGGCGGACGGCAGCTACCGGCGCGAGGTGGCGCTCAAGCTGCCGCGGCTGACCTGGGGCGAGGGGCTGGCACGGCTGATGGCCCAGGAGCGGGACATCGGCGCGATGCTGGAGCACCCCAACATCGCCCGCCTCTACGACGCCGGCATCGACACGCGCGGCTGGCCGTATCTCGCGCTGGAACTGGTGGTCGGCCAACCCATCGACGCCTGGTGTCGCGAGCAGGCCTTGAGCGTGGACGCGCGCCTGACGCTGCTGTTGCAGGTCATGCGCGCCGTCGGCTATGCCCACGGGCGGTTGGTCGTGCACCGCGACATCAAGCCTTCCAACGTGCTGGTGACGCCCGACGGCCAGGCCCATTTGCTGGACTTCGGCATCGCCAAGTTGCTGTCCGAGGCTGCCGTTGGCGCCGGCCTCACGCTGGCGTCGGAGCGCCATCTGACGCCCCACTACGCCTCGCCGGAGCAGTTGCGCGACGCGCCGGTCACCGTGTCCACCGACGTCTACAGCTTGGGCGTGCTGGCCTTCGAACTGTTGACCGGCCACACGCCGTATCGCCTTGCTCGCGACAGCCGCGCTGCCTGGGAAGCAGCGGTACTTGTCGATGAGCCCGAGCGCGCCAGCATCCGCTGCACTGACACCGCGACGGCCCGCGCGCTGCGCGGTGACATCGACGCCATCCTGGCCAGGGCGCTGCGGCGCGACCCGGCCGAGCGTTATGCCAGCGTCGACGCCTTCGCCCAGGACGTGGAGCGCCACCTGCGCGGCGAGGCGGTGCTGGCCCAGCCCGACAGCACTTGGCACCGCCTCGGCCGCACGCTGCGCCGCCACAGGCTTGCCTTCGGCACGTCGGCGGTCGTCATCGCCGCGCTGGCGCTGGGCGGCGGCATTGCGCTGCGCCAGGCCCAGCGCGCCGAGCTGGCGGCACAGCGCCAGCGCGTCATGACCAGTTTCACCGCGGCCTTGCTGCGAGCCGACCAGGCTGCCTTCTTTGCCCGCACGGATTCGCGCCGCCCCACGCCCGAGCTGACGCTGGCCGACAGCGCCGCGCTGGTCCAGCAGCGCTTCCCGGAAGAGCCCGAGCTGCAGGCCGACTTGCTGGGCGCGATCGCACGCCTCTTCCTGGAGATGGACCGGCCCGACCTGGCCGCCGATCATGCGCAGCGCCAGGTCGAAGCCCTGCAACGCGCGGACGCCGGCCGGCAGGCGCTGGCGGCGGCACGGCTGCTGGCCGCGGAGGCCTGGCTGGCGGCCAGCCGCTGGGCCGAGGCCGATGCTGCCGCGCAAGAGGCGCTGAAGCTGGCAGGCGGTGATCCCTTGCTGCGCGCCGAGGCGCTGGCCTCGATGGCGCAGGCTGCCTGGTCCGCCGGCCGTGCAAAGGCGGCGCAGGCCGCGCTGCAGGAGGTTGAGCCCATGCTGCCGGCACAGCCCGCCAGCTCGACGGCGCCGGCTCGCACGCAGGTGCTGCGCGCCGAGATGGCGGAGCGGGCAGACCAGCCCACCGAGGCCGACGCCCATCTGGAGCGCAGCGTCGCGCTGGCGCTCAGCGCGCACGGGGACGCATCGCCGCTCGTGCATCGGCTGCGATCTCTCGCCGCGCAGAGCCTGATCGAACATGGGCGCGCACAGGCCGCGGCGCCGTTCATCGACGCCGTCGTGCGCAACCTGAATGCACGCGGCGGCCAGGCGGTCATCGAGGCCCGCGTCATCCAGACCGAATTTGCGCTGGCCCGCTACCAGGCGGGCCTGGCCCGCCATGCGGATGCCCAGCAGGCCGCCGACTCGGCCGCGGCCCTGATCGAAGTCCAGCCGGAGCCACCGCAAGCCCTGCAACTGCGCCTGAACCTGGCGCGCAGCCGCCTGGCCTACATCCACGGCGATATCCAGTCGGCGTGGACCTTTCTGCATTCCAGCTTTCCGGCATCCTCGGAAGGCCGGCCGCCCCGGTACTGGCAGCGCCTGCAATGGACCGCATCCGACATCTTTGCCGCCGCCGTGGGCGCCATATTCACCCAAGGCCACGAGGTGGGCGACTACTGGCAGAAGCTCATCCGCGATGGGCAGATGCGGCCGCTGGACCAGCCCGGTGACCTGGCGCGCTTCGCGCTGTGGCTGACGGCAGCGGGGGATGCTCAGGAAGGCCTGCTCAAGCTGGAGGCCGCGTCGCCTACACCGGCCTCGCGCGCCATGTTGGCCTGGGTCAAAGCCCAGATCCTGCTCGACCTGGGTCGACCGGCCGAAGCCGCGGCCGCCGTGCAGGGCCTGTCGCCCGGGTCCACGCCTGACCTGCCACCCGAGCGCTTCACCAGCGAGGCCGTCGCTGCCCAGCTGGACTGCATCCAGGGCCGCGCCGGGGCCGGGCGCGACAAGCTCGTCGCCCAGGCCGAGGCCCTCCTGCGTGACCGCAACCCGAACTCACCCCGGCCCGCCTGGTTGCGCGCCCAGGCGGGCCTGTGCGCCCTGGCCGCAGGCGACCGCCCTGGTGCGCTCGCTCTGGCAGCCCAGGCGCGCCAGGCCTTCAAGGCTCAGCCCGATGTGGCGGCGTATTCCAAACTGCCGCTGCAAAAGCTCGACATCGCACTGCAGCGCCGCTGACACGGCCTGTCCCTAGAATCCGCGCGTTCTTCGCCGACCCCGGACTTCCATGACAGCCCCGCTGCGCCCCCTGCCCCGCCTGATCTTCGCCAGCCGCTGGCTGCAACTGCCCCTCTACCTGGGCCTGATCCTGGCGCAGGCCGTCTACGTCTTCCAGTTCTGGACCGAGCTGGTGCACCTGATCGAGGCGGCGTTCGGCGACCAGCATGCGCTTGAAATCCTGGTCAAGAGCATTGGCTACAAGAGCGCCACCATCAAGGACGCCGCCGGCCTGGTTGTCGGCTATGAGCCGATCGCCAAACTCAACGAGACGATCCTGATGCTGGTCGTGCTGGGGCTGATCGACGTGGTGATGATCTCCAACCTGCTGATCATGGTCATCGTCGGCGGCTACGAGACCTTCGTGTCGCGCATGGACCTCGACGGCCACCCCGACCAGCCCGAGTGGCTGAGCCACGTGAATGCCTCGGTGCTGAAGGTCAAGCTGGCCACGGCCATCATCGGCATCAGCTCCATCCACCTGCTGAAGACCTTCATCAACGCCGACAACTACGCCGAGAAGACGCTGATGTACCAGACCATCATCCACGTCGCCTTCCTGCTGTCGGCCATGGCCATCGCCTTCACGGACCGGCTGTTGCCGCAGCCGCCCCACGGCGAGAAGCACTAGAGCGTCAGTCAGCGGCCGACCATCTGCCCCGGCACCACCCAGGCGTCGAACTGCTCGGCCGTCACATGGCCCAGCGCCAGCGCCGCCTCGCGCAGGCTGCTGCCTTCCTTGTGCGCCTTCTTGGCGATCTGGGCGGCCTTGTCGTAGCCGATATGCGTGTTGAGCGCCGTCACCAACATCAGTGAGCGCGCCACCAACTCGGCAATGCGCCCCTCATTGGGCTCGATGCCGACGGCACAGTGCCTGTTGAAGCTGGCCATGCCATCGGCCAGCAGGCGTGCGCTCTGCAGGAAGTTGTGGATGACCATCGGGCGAAAGACGTTCAGCTCGAAGTTGCCCGACGCGCCGCCGATGTTGATGGCCACGTCGTTGCCCATGACCTGGGCGGCCAGCATGGTCACCGCCTCGCTCTGGGTCGGGTTGACCTTGCCGGGCATGATGGACGAGCCCGGCTCGTTCTCCGGGATGCTGATCTCGCCAATGCCGCTGCGCGGGCCGCTGGCCAGCCAGCGCACGTCGTTGGCGATCTTGGTCAGGCTGGCCGCCAGCGTCTTCAGCGCGCCGTGGGCGTGGACGAGGGCGTCGCAGGAGGCCATGGCCTCGAACTTGTTCGGTGCCGTGACGAAGTCATGGCCCGTCAGTCGCGCCAGCTCCGCGGCGACCTGCTCGGCATAGCCCTTGGGCGCGTTCAGCCCGGTGCCCACCGCCGTGCCGCCCAAAGCCAGCTCGTACAGATGCGGCAACGCCGCCAGCACATGCCGCTCGCCGTGGTTCAGCTGCGCCACCCAGCCCGAGATCTCCTGCCCCAGCGTCAGCGGCGTCGCGTCCTGCAGATGGGTGCGGCCGATCTTGACGATGTCGTCAAAGGCCTCGGCCTTCTGCTGCAGCGTCGTGCGCAGCGCGCGCAGCGGCGGCAGCAGGCGCTCCTGCAAGGCCTGCACGGCGGCAACATGCATGGCGGTCGGGAAGACGTCGTTGCTGCTCTGGCTGCGGTTCACGTCGTCATTGGGATGCACCAGCCGCCCCTCGCCCCGCTCGCCGCCCAGCAGCTCGCTGGCGCGGTTGGCCAGCACCTCGTTGACGTTCATGTTCGTCTGCGTGCCCGAGCCCGTCTGCCAGACCACCAACGGGAACTCGTCAGCATGCAGGCCACCAATGACCTCGTCGGCCGCGGCCACGATGGCCTCGGTCTTGGCCTGGTCCTGCAGCCCCAGCCCACGGTTCACGACGGCCGACGCTCGCTTCACCTTGGCCAGCGCTCGAATCAGCTCGGGCGCCTGGCGTTCGCCGGAGATGTCGAAGTTCTGCAGCGAGCGCTGCGTCTGCGCGCCCCACAGCCTGTCGGCCGGCACCTCGATGGGGCCGAAGGTGTCGTGCTCGATGCGGGTTCTGCTCATGACGATTCTCACGAAGGCGGGGTTGGCTTTCAGCATAGCCAGGATGAGAACCCTTCTCATCTTTGCGGCCACCGATAATTCCGGCCGCCCCCAAGCTTGTCCGCCCTCCAAATGACCACGATCCGCCAGCAAGACCTCATCGACAGCGTTGCTGCCGCCCTGCAGTACATCAGCTACTACCACCCGGCCGACTACATCGCCCACCTGGCCCGCGCCTACGAGAGCGAAGCGTCGCCCGCGGCCAAGGACGCCATCGCCCAGATCCTGACCAACAGCCGCATGTGCGCTGAAGGCCGCCGGCCCATCTGCCAGGACACCGGCATCGTCAATGTCTTCCTGAAGATCGGCATGGATGTGCGCTGGGAAGGCTTCAGCGGCAGCATCGAGGACGCCATCAATGAAGGCGTGCGCCAGGGTTATCTGAACCCGGACAACAAGCTGCGCGCCAGCGTGCTGGACGACCCCATCTTTGCGCGCAAGAACACCAAGGACAACACGCCCGCCGTCGTGCAGATGGAGCTGGTGCCCGGCAACACCATCGACGTCATCGTCGCGGCCAAGGGCGGTGGCAGTGAGAACAAGAGCAAGGTCTACATGCTCAACCCCAGCGACGACATCGTCGACTGGGTGCTGAAGACCGTGCCGACCATGGGCGCCGGCTGGTGCCCGCCCGGCATGCTGGGCATCGGCGTCGGCGGCACGGCCGAGAAGGCCGCCCTGCTGGCCAAGCAGGCGCTGATGGAAGACATCGACATGTACGAGCTGCTGCAGCGCGGCCCGCAGAACAAGCTCGAAGAGATGCGCATCGAGCTGTACGAGAAGGTCAACGCCTTGGGCATCGGTGCGCAGGGCCTGGGCGGCCTGACCACCGTGCTGGACGTGAAGATCAAGACCTTCCCGACGCATGCGGCCAGCAAGCCCATCGCGATGATCCCGAACTGCGCGGCCACCCGCCACGCCCACTTCGTGCTGGACGGCAGCGGCCCGACCTACCTCGAGCCGCCCAGCCTGGACCTGTGGCCCGACGTGAAGTGGGCGCCGGACTACAACAAGAGCAGGCGCGTCGACCTCAACACGCTGACGCCGGCCGAGGTGGCCACCTGGAAGGCCGGCGAGACGTTGCTGCTGAACGGCAAGATGCTGACCGGCCGCGACGCCGCCCACAAGCGCATCCAGGACATGCTGGCCAAGGGTGAGCCGCTGCCGGTGGACTTCACCAACCGCGCGATCTATTACGTGGGCCCCGTGGACCCGGTGCGCGACGAAGTCGTCGGCCCAGCCGGCCCGACCACCGCCACGCGCATGGACAAGTTCACCGACATGATGCTGGCCAAGACCGGCCTCATCGCCATGGTCGGCAAGGCCGAACGCGGGCCGGTCGCCATCGAGTCCATCAAGAACCACAAGAGCGCCTACCTGATGGCGGTCGGCGGTTCGGCCTACCTGGTCAGCAAAGCGATCAAGGGCGCCAAGGTCGTCGGCTTCGAGGACCTCGGCATGGAAGCCATCTACGAGTTCGACGTGGTGGACATGCCCGTCACCGTGGCGGTCGACGCCACCGGCACCAGCGCCCACATCACCGGCCCGGCGGAGTGGAAGCAGCGTATCGCCTCGGGCAAGGCCGTCGGCATCCCGGTCGCCTCGGCCTGACGCCTACACAATCGGGTGGTCAACCTTGACCACCCGATATGACCCAAGTCCGCCCCCTCCAGCCCACCGACCGCGCCGCCTGGCAGCCCCTCTGGGACGGCTACAACGCCTTCTACGGCCGTGCCGGCGAGACCGCACTGCCCGCTGAGGTCACCGAGACCACCTGGGCGCGCTTCTTCGACGCCACCGAACCCGTCCACGCCCTCGTCACCGAGGATGACAGCGGCGCCCTGCTCGGCCTCGTGCACTACCTCTACCACCGCAGCACGACGCGCGTCGAGCTGACCTGCTATCTGCAGGACCTGTTCACGACACCTGAGGCGCGTGGCCGCGGCGTGGGCCGCGCCCTGATCGAGGCCGTGTATGCGGCGGCCCGCGAGGCGGGCATCAAGCGCGTCTACTGGCAGACGCACACCACCAACGCCACGGGCCGCGCGCTGTACGACAAGGTTGCGCATCACATGGGCTTCATCGTCTACGCCCAAGACGTCGCCTGACCTCGGAGGACTTCAAGTGCGCCTGTTTTTCGTCGCCGCCGTCCTGCTGGCGCTGTACACCCTCTCGCCGCCCGCCAGGGCACAGACCTGCGCCCTGACGCCGGTCGCCGGCGAGATGCGCGAGCTGACCTCGGGTGGCCGCACGCGGACTTATCGACTCTTCGTGCCGCCTGCCGTCGCGGGCCGCAGCCAGCTCCCGCTGGTCTTCGACCTGCACGGCACGGGCGGCAAGACCGCGGGGCGCGCCAGGGAAAGCGGCTTCGAGACACTGGCGGCGCGAGAGGGCTTCGCTGTCGCCACACTGCAGGCGGAAGACTCGCGCTGGAATGTGCCGGTGGCCAGCACCCGCGCCGACGATGTGCAGTACGTGTCCGATGTCATCGACCACATTGCCGCCCAGGTCTGCATCGACCCGAAGCGGGTCTATTCGACCGGCTTCTCAGGCGGCGGGCGCATGTCCTCTCTGCTCGGCTGCCGCCTGAACCACCGCATCGCAGCCATCGCACCGGTCGGCGGGCTGCGCTGGTTCGGCCCCTGCGCGGGCCGCGCCGTGCCGGTGCTCACCGTGCACGGCCTGGCGGACTCGACCAACTCCTACGAAGGTCATGCCGACCGCGGCCCCGAGTGGGTGGAAAGCGTGCCGGAGGCCCTGGCCGGATGGGCCGCCCACAACCGTTGCCAGCCCAAACTCGTCCAGGACGCCCAGCCCGGAGCGCTCCAGACCATCCGCTACGCGGGCTGCACGGGCAACTCAGAGGTCAGGCTGCTGCGCATCGACGGCATGGGCCACATCTGGCCCCATACCGAGGTCGATGCAACCGACACGATCTGGCAGTTCTTCAAGGCTCACCCGCTCCAGTAGGTCGAACACAACAGGAGACTCGCATGTCCAACATCCGCGCCTACGCCGCCCTCGCCCCCGGCGGCGCCCTGCAACCCTTCGACTACGACCCCGGCCCGCTGGGCGACGAGGACGTCGAAGTCACCGTCGAGCACTGCGGCATCTGCCACTCCGACCTGGCCATGATCGACAGCGAGTGGTTCCCGGCCGCCTACCCCGTGGTGCCCGGCCACGAGGTCATTGGCCGCGTCACGGCGCTGGGCGCTCATGCCAAGGGCCGGCAGATCGGCCAGCGCGTCGGTGTGGGCTGGCATGCCAGTAGCTGCACGCATTGCAATTTCTGCCTCGGCGGCGAGCAGCATCTGTGCGGCAAGCGCCAGCCGACGCTGATCGGCCGCCATGGCGGATTCGCGGACCGGCTGCGCGCCCACTGGAGCTGGGCCGTCCCGCTGCCCGATGCGCTCGACCCTGCCGCCGCCGGCCCGCTGATGTGCGGCGGCGGTACGGTCTTCCTGCCCTTTGTGCTGCATGCCATCAAGCCGACCGACCGCGTCGGCGTCGTCGGCATCGGCGGCCTGGGTCACCTGGCCGTCAAGTTCGCACGTGCCTGGGGCTGCGAGGTCACGGCCTTCACGTCGTCGCCCTCCAAGCGCGACGAAGCCCTCGCACTGGGCGCGCACAAGACGCTGTCCAGCGTCGACAAGGCCGAGCTGAAAGCCGCCGCCGGCAGCCTGGACTTCCTGCTCATCACCGTGGGCGCCGCATTGAACTGGGACGCACTGCTGGCCACGCTGGCACCCAAGGGCCGCATGCATCTGGTCGGCGTCGTCACCGACGCGATGGCATTGAAGAGTGGCGGCCTGCTGAGCTGGCAGAAGAGCCTGTCGGCCTCACCCACACCGCCGCCCTCCGTCCTGAAGACCATGCTGGACTTCTCGGCACGGCATCAGATCCTGCCGCAGGTGGAACGTTTCCCGATGAGCCGCGTCAACGACGCACTGGATCACCTGCGCTCAGGCAAGGCGCGCTACCGCGTGGTGTTGGACGCCGATTTCTAGTCGCCAGTCGGTGCAGGTGCCTCCGGCGACGTGGCCGTGGTCGCCGACTTCGGCTGGCGCTGCACCTGCTGCGGGTAGGGAATGTCCACGCCCAGGCGCTGCAGCGTGTGCAGCACGGCCAGGTTGACGTCCGAGCGCACGCCGCCGCTGCCGTTCTCGGGGTCCATGATCCAGAAGAACACGCTCAGCTCCAGGCCGCTGTCGGCAAAGCGGCTCAGCTGCACCGATGGCCCCGGGTCGCTCAACACGCGCGGGACTTCGGTGACGGCTTTGGTGATGGCCTGCATGACGTTGTCGACGTCGCAGTCGTAGTCCACCTGCACCACCGTCGACAGCAGCACGCGCGGGTCGGCCAGCGACGAGTTCTCGACCCGCTGCGTGATCAGGATCTCGTTGGGCACGATGGCTTCCTTGCCGCCGAGCGACCGGATCACCGTGTAACGCGTCTTGATGTCGGTCACGCGGCCCTCGAAGCCGTCGACCTTGACCATGTCGCCGATGCGCAAGCTCCGCTCGGCCAGGATGACAAAGCCGCTCACGTAATTCGCCGCCAGCTTCTGCAGGCCAAAGCCCAGGCCGACGCCGAGCGCCCCACCCAGCACGCCCAGGGCCGTCAGGTCGATGCCCGCGGCCGACAGCGCGAACAGCAGGCCGATGAAGAGCAGCAGCGAGCGGATCGCGTTGGACGCGATCTTGCGCATGGACAGGTCCAGTGACTCGCGGCGCAGCAGCTGGGCCTCGATGGCCGACGAGATCCACAGCGCAACGACCAGCACCAGCGTGGCCGTCAACCCGCCCTCGATGAGGTTGCGCAGCGTCAGCTTGACGGTGCCGAATTTCCAGCCGATGTCGTCCAGCTCGTCCATCAGCACGGGCCACAGCCCGGTGATCCACAGCACCGCGCCGATCCACACCAGCCAGGAGCCCAGCTTCTCCAAGGCCTTGAAGGCGGTCGAATTGGGCCAGGCGGCGCGCAGCACGCGGGCGATGAGGCGGATGGCGGCCAGCGACACCAGCACCGGCAGCGCCAGCTTGAACAAGGCCGGTGCCAGCCCGTACAGCGGCAGCAGGCGGCGCGCACCAAAGGCCAGGGCCAGGGCGAACAGCGGGAAAAGCGTGCCGTCGATGACGCGATCGCCGAACAGCACGCTGTTCTCGCGCCGGGTGACGGCGCGCGACAGCGCCCAACTCAGCAACCCTGCCAGAGCCAGGCAGCCGAATAGCAGGCCCCATTCGGCCAGCGCGTCGGCGCTGAAGACACGGGTCAGCAAGGCCTGGAGTTCGGCCAGGCTCAAAGGTTGGTGCATACGGTTTTAGTCAGTTGGGGACAGAGCTACTCGCTGCGCTCGGGCGGTCTGTCCCGCAAAATTCTCAGCTTAGTTGGGGACAGAGCTACTCGCTTCGCTCGGGCGGTCTGTCCCGCAAAGTTCACAAATCAGCCAATACGCGCAAATGGACGCCCACGCTGCGCGCGAGGGCGTGCAGGTTATAGCCGCCCTCCAGGACCGACACGATACGGCCTTGCGCATGACGGTCGGCCACGGCCTTGATCTTCTGGGTGATCCATTCGTAGTCGGCCTCGACGAGGCCCAACTGGCCGAGATCGTCGTCGCGGTGGGCGTCGAAGCCGGCGGAGATGAAGATCATCTGCGGCTTGAAGCGCTCCAGGGCCGGCAGCCACATGGCCTCGATGATCTCGCGCACCTCGCCGCCACGCGTGTAGGCCGGCAGCGGTACGTTGACCATGTTGGTACCCTTGGGGACGGCACCGCTGTAGGGGTAGAGCGGATGCTGGAACAGGCTGACCATCAGCACGCGGTCGTCGCCGGCAATGATGTCCTCGGTGCCGTTGCCATGGTGGACGTCGAAGTCGACGATGGCCACGCGCTTGAGGCCGCGCCGGTCCAGCGCGTGTCGGGCGGCGATGGCAACGTTGTTGAAGAAGCAAAACCCCATGCTCTGGTCGCGCGTGGCATGGTGGCCGGGCGGGCGCACCGAGCAGAAAGCATTGTCGGCACGGCCATCGATGACGAGGTCGGTCGCCTGCACGGCCGCACCCGCGGCGTGCAGGGCAGCGGTCCAGGTATGCGCGTTGGCCGAGGTGTCAGGGTCGACCGCGCAACGTTCGCCCGTCTCGGCGCAGGCCCGCAGCAGGGCGCCGATCTCGGCGACATAGCCGTGGGTGTGAGCCAGCTCCACGTCCTTGAGGTCCACCGGCCGGGCGTCGAAGTACTCGAGCGCCTGGCCCAGGCCCGAGGCGATCAGCCAGTCGTCGATGGCGGCCAGCCGCTCCGGGCATTCGGGATGGCCTTCGCCCATGTCGTGGCGGCGGCATTCGGGAGGGTTGAAGTAGGCGGTAGGCATGTCTCTTGATATGGTCCAGCCTCATGACGCAAGCTCCATCACGAACGCTGGCAGCGCAACTGCTGGCACTGCAAAACCAGATTAGCACGGTCATCAAGGGCAAGCCGGCGCAGATCGCCGATTCCCTGGCCTGCCTGATCGCCGGCGGCCACCTGCTGATCGAGGACCTGCCCGGCGTCGGCAAGACGACGCTGGCCCATGCGCTGGCCATTTCCCTGGGGCTGAAGTTCTCGCGCCTGCAGTTCACGGCCGACCTGCTGCCCAGCGACCTGCTGGGTGTCAGCGTCTACGAGCGCGAGAAGAACGGCTTCGCCTTCCACCCCGGCCCGGTGTTCGCTCAGGTGCTGCTGGCCGACGAGATCAACCGCGCCGGCCCCAAGACCCAGAGCGCGTTGCTGGAGGCCATGGAGGAGCACCAGGTCAGCATCGAGGGCATCAGCCACCCGCTGCCCGAGCCCTTCTTCGTCATCGCCACGCAGAACCCCAGCGAGCAGCTCGGCACTTTCCCGCTGCCAGAGTCGCAGCTGGACCGCTTCCTGATGTGTATTTCCCTTGGCTACCCCGACGCCGCCGCCGAGCGCGAGCTGCTGACCGGGAAGGACAGCCGCGAGCAACTGCGGTCGCTGGGCGCCCTCATGACGCCGGCGGAGCTGATCCAGGCGCAAGCCGCCGTCAAGGCCATCCACGCCGCGCCGCCGCTGCTGGACTACCTGCAGGCACTGATTGCGGCCACACGCTCGGGCCAATGGTTCGTGGAAGGCCTGTCGCCGCGCGCCGGCCTTGCCGTGCTGCGAGCCTCCCGCGCCCGGGCCCTGCTGCAGGGGCGCGACTATGTGTCGCCCGACGACGTGCAGGCCATCCTGCCGCAAACCATCGCCCACCGCCTGCAGCCTCGCGCCGGCGCGGGCCGCGGCGCTCGCGAGCAGGTGCGGGCGATGATCGAAGCCATCGCCCTCCCCTAGCTTGGCGCTGATTGCCGGCCTGGCGCTCCTGCGCAGCCGGCACGTCGCGGTTGGCCGGACGGGTTAGGACCGGGCAGATCGGCGGGATGGTTATCCTGCCGCCCCATGTACGTGCCCTTCTTCGGCTTGAAACAAGCGCCGTTCTCGATCGCGCCGGACCCGCATTACCTGTTCATGAGCGAGCGCCACCGCGAGGCGCTGGCCCATCTGCTGTATGGGCTGGACGGGGGCGGCGGCTTCGTGCTGCTCACCGGCGAAATCGGCGCCGGCAAGACCACCGTCTGCCGCTGCTTCCTGGAGCAGATCCCGGCGAACTGCAACGTCGCCTACATCTTCAACCCCAAGCTCACCGTCCCTGAGCTGCTGCAGGCGATCTGCGACGAATTCCATGTCGTGGTGCCGGCGGGCGCGCGGACGGTGAAGGACTACGTCGACCCGCTGAACGCCTTCCTGCTGGCGCAGCACGCGGCCGGGCGCAACAACGTGCTGATCATCGATGAGGCGCAGAACCTCTCGGCCGACGTGCTGGAGCAATTGCGCCTGCTGACCAATCTGGAAACCAGTGAGCGCAAGCTGCTCCAGGTGGTGCTGATCGGCCAACCCGAGCTCCGCGGCATGCTGGCCCGGCCGGAGCTGGAGCAGCTGGCGCAGCGCGTGATCGCGCGCTTTCACCTGGGCGCGCTGTCCGAGGCCGAGACGGCGCAGTACATCCGCCACCGCCTGAACGTGGCCGGCCTCACCGGCGCGCTGCCCTTCGACCGCAAGGGGCTGCGCCTCATCCACCAGCTCACCCGCGGCGTGCCGCGCCGCATCAACCTGCTCTGCGACCGCGCGCTGCTGGGTGGCTATGCCAGCGGCCAGGCGCAGGTCACGCGAACAATAGTGCGCCAGGCTGCGCGCGAGATGTTCGACGAGCAGGCCGCGCCGCCCGTGCCCAGGCGCAGGCCCGTCGCGGCGGGCATTGGCGTGGCCCTGCTGGCCGCGGCCATCGTGGGCGGCTGGCTGGCCTGGCGGGCGCAGCAGGCCACCATGGACGGGCGCCTGCAGAAGGCCAGAGCGGAGGGCATGGCTGCGGCTGCCAGTGCGGCATCTGCTGCGGCAGCGGCTGCGAGTGCGGCTTCGCAACCCGCCTCCGCGGCCAGCCGCGCCGAGCCAGCCCCCGAACTGCTGACGCTCGCCGACTGGAAGCCGCAGGACGCCGACGCCTGGGCGGCCCTCGCCCAGCGCTGGGGCCTGCCGCTGCCGGACAAGGCCGACCCCTGCACCGTGGCCGCGCAGCGCGGCCTGCAGTGCTACCGCAGCGGCAGCGGCAGCCTCTCGCTCATCCGCCTAATCGACCGCCCCGTGCTGCTGACCCTGCAGCGCCCCGGCCACCCGGCGGCCCTGGCCGCGCTGGTGGCGCTGGGCGCGCAGCACGCCACGCTGGTCGTGGACGGCACGCCCCGCCGCGTCACGCTGCCCGAGCTGGCCGGCGCCTGGCGCGGCGAGTTCACGACCTTCTGGCGCGTGCCACCGGGCTATGCAGAGCGGGCCGAGAACATCGTTCCCCTGCGCAACTGGCTGGCCACACAGCTCGCCAGCGTGCCGGGTAGCGCGCCGTCCGCGCCGGCCTCCGCACCCGCGCCCGGCTGGCCCGAGCTGAGCCGCCAGGTGCAGGCCTTCCAGGCCAGCCAGGGTTTGCAACCCGATGGCCGCGTCGGCCCCATCACCCTGATGCAGGTCAACCGAGCTGCCGGTATAGCCGAGCCGCGCCTGGACGTGGCGCGCTGAACGCGAGAATCGCAAGACCTAACGCCATGTCCTACATCCTCGACGCCCTGCGCCGTGCCGAAGCCGATCGCGAACGCGAGCGCGGCCAGGTGCCGGGCCTGAACACCCAAGCGGTATCCACCAGCGACGCCGCCCGCGCCGCCGGCCCACGCCGCTGGCTGCCCTGGGCCGGCGGCGGCCTGCTGCTGCTGGCTGGCATCGGCGCCGGCAGTTGGTGGGCAAGCGGCCCGCAGGACGCGACCCCGCCGGTTTCGCCGCCAACGCCCACCCCGGTGGCCACCGCGGCGCCAGTGGCTGTGCCCGCGCCACCCGCCGCGCCAACGCCACAGCCCACCGCGTCCGCCTCGCCCTACCTGCCACTCGTGCCACCGCCGGTCGCGGTGACCACAGCACCGGCGCCCCGTCCCGTCAGCGAGGCCACGCCCGCACCCGTGGCTGTCGCCGTGCCTGCCCCCGTCCCTGCTGCACCGCCCGCCCCAGCTCCCACCCCAGCCGCCGAAGCTCCCATCCCCCGCCTGGCCGAGCTGCCCGAAGCCATCCGCCGCGACGTGCCCCGCATCGTCGTCAGCGGCTCCGTCTACTCCGACGACCCGCGCGGCCGCTTCGCGATGATCAATGGCGAGGTGCTGCGCGAAGGCGCCCAACTGGGCCCCGACCACGTGCTGGAGCTGATCCGCCCGCGCGAGCTGGTGTTCAGGTTCAGGGGCCACCGCTACCGACAACCGGTGTAGGGGCACCGAGGCCGCCACGTCGCTGGCAAAGCAACAGCATGCCTGCAGCACCATGCATCGCCATTGACGCGTACCGCACGCCACAGGCAGACTGGCGGCCTTCATCAATCAGCCCGCAAAGGAGAAGACCATGGAACAAGCAGATCGTGTCGCCCTCCTCCTGCCGGCTGCCTGAGCGCCCAGCACCACTGAGTTCGAACTCGCGTTCGGACTGACCTCGCGTCCACCGCGGGTCCATTGATCGCCGCAACAGCGCGGCCGGCTTCCCACCTGTTGCTCCGCGCCACCGTGCGCGGACGAAGCCCACTTTCAATGGACTCCCATGATCGAATTCGATTTCGAGACGCTGCACGCCCTCGGGCTCACCCCCGCCATCGCGAGCCGTGCGGTACAACTTCCTCAACCCCATGACGAACCCGGCCTGCGCCTGGCCCGCGTGGTGGAGGCGCAGCGCGACTGCTTCACGCTGCATGACGGCCACACCGAGCTGTTTGCTCGCGCGCTGCCCCGGCTGGTGCAGCAGCTGCAGGCCCAGGTTCAACAGCTGACCATCGGCGACTGGGTCGGCGTTCACATCGACGCGCACGGCCAGGCCTGGATCGCCGACCGGGTCGAGCCCGTCACGCAGATCGCACGCCGCGCCAACGACGGGCGCCGCCAGCCGCTCGCGAGCAACGTCGACGCGGCGCTGCTCGTGATGGGGCTGGACGCCGACTTCAACGCGCGCCGCATGGAGCGCTACATTGCGATGGTGCGCGCCTGCGGCGTGGTGCCGGTCGTCGTGCTCACCAAGCTCGATATCGCGCCGCAAGCGCAGGCACGCATCGCCGAGATGTATGCCCGCCTGCCCGCGACCGTGCCGGTGCTACCGGTCAACGCGCTGACGCGCCAGGCCAGCACCGAGATCGGCCCTTGGCTGCATGCAGGCCAGACGCTGGTGCTGCTCGGCTCCTCGGGCGCCGGCAAGTCCACGCTCATCAACACGCTTGCCAACGCCGGCCAGGCCACGGGCGGCGTGCGCCAGGGCGACGGCCGCGGCCGCCACACGACGACGGCGCGCTCGCTGCACCGCTGCGTGCAAGGCGGCTGCATCATCGACACGCCGGGCCTGCGCACCTTCCGGCCCGATGCTGACGCCAGCACGCTCGCCGCCACCTTCGAGGACGTGCAGGCGCTCGCGCAGCAATGCCGGTTCCGCGATTGCTGCCACGAGAACGAACCCGGCTGCGCCGTGCGCGCCCGCGTCGACGCGGACCGGCTCGACAACTACAAGAAGCTGATGCGCGACGCCCAGCGCGGCGAGCAGACGGCGCTGGAGCGCATAGCGCAGCGCAGCAAGTGGAAGAAGATCGGCAAGGCGGGCAGCCAGCGTGCGCGGGAGAAGAGGGCTTGAGGGGGCTCGAGCAAGACAGCGGCTTGGCAATGCCAGCATCTCATGCAGATGACGACCTCCGATCGCTAGAAGGTGTTCCGACCCGAGAAGAACGCAATCATTTGCGCAGACTGCTCTGGTCTGCATCGGCGGTGGCACGCGTGCTAGTGGGACATAGCCGTCGAATCGCGAGTCATGCGCCGTGTCGGATCGAAGGGATGGTCTCGCCTGGCACCTCGCGTGAGGCCAACGGCGTCAGCGTGCTGGCCCGGTCCGAACTGGCGCAATTCGGCAAAGGTCTTCGCCCAGTCGCTCGGTGGCTGAAATCCTTCACCACAATCGTCACCGACGCTGGTGGAGGAAACGTGCGTGACGGCATCCAACAGTAGCTGACTAAATCGCTTTGTATCCGCAAATCCCAGTTTGTTCTTGACGTCGTGATTTGTAGCCGTGACGACGCCGTTCGACGACAGGATGTACTTGTCGAAATACTGCGTTTGCGCCACGAGCGAAACCTTCTGGCCATCCAGATACCCTTTGAGTGCGTCATCCTTGAATGGATACGGCATGCCCGACCAAAAAGCGTTGAACAGTCCATCCCAGTGGCTCGGCAGGTAAGTCTTCGGATGAATGACCGGGACAACCATTTCCGCCACCGGCTTTCCGCCTGTGCCGATCCATGCGTCGACCTTAGTGAGTCCGGCATCCGTCATTGCAGCGGCCAAGTTGCCAAGAGGTGGCCCGAAGTTCACACCGTCGACCACGATGTCCTTGTCCAGATCGAACGCGCTTGCCGAATTGCTGACGAAGAATGAGAGCTGGCCCTCGGGACTGTCCACCGTGAACAGGTAGGCCCTGTTACCGCCCCCGTTGGGGTAGTCCTCTCCAACGCCGGCGCGAAGGCCTCCGGACTTCGGGTCGGGAATCGGCGGTCGATACAGCTCTCGCGCAAAGTGCTGTATCGGATTGCTTGAGTCGCCGCTGTGGTTCCAGCGAACGACACGCATGGTGATGCCGTCGCCCAGTGAGATCTTTTCGCCGCCGCTGACGCTGCGGCATTGGGACCCGGCTACGCCTTGTGCTGCGGCTTGCATGCAAGTGGATGAGCCGCCAATCATCGGGGCGCCGGTCAGTTTCACCCACGTGGGGGTGTCCCAACTGTGGTCCCAATGACTGTGGCCGACAACAAGCAGATCGAGCTTGTCAGTCCCCAGCATTGCATCGCGCACCCTGGTGATGGAGGCGACGTCGACGCCTGCCGGCTCCTTCGTGTAGGCATACACGTCATTTGCGTAGACCGGAGACGCCGTGAACAAGTTTTCGGGCAGACGGGAGATGTAGCCGTCCATGACAATGCGCTTGTCGCCGACCTTGAAATACCAATTGGCGATCGACATCCAGGTCATTTCCACCGACGGCGGCGCTGCGTTGGCGACCGACGAGAAGATCACCGCAACAGCCGCAGAGGGCACCCAGCTCACCAGCTTGTGCTTCATCAAATTCTCCAGTGGGGCAGATAACCATCTCCAGACGTCGCAGATACGTCATTCGGGCATTTCGTGGGTGTTCATAGGCAGCGTGTATTCCTCGGCAATGCGCACTTCGACGCGGCTAGCCCCCCCGAAAGCAACCACTTCAACCGTCGGCTCCTGGCCGATCCGCGAAATTGGCAGTGAACCCCGCCTCTCAAGAAACACCCACCAAATAGTTGATCTGCAAAGAGGTTTCAGGCGGTCTGGGCCACGGGCACGATCTGCATGCCGAGTTGCTGAGCCCGCTGCC
>NZ_LMDK01000017.1 GCF_001425055.1 Pelomonas sp. Root1237 | reverse complement strand
CCCCGGCGCCACGTTCCACCGTGCCACGATGCAGCGCACTGCGCCAGGTGTTTCTTCCGGACGATTTGCGGGCGAGGCGGGCCGATTACTCCGCTAACCCTTCGCCGTCCGCAGAGTTCGCACGTTAGGCGTCACCAAATGCCCCGCATTCCCGCCCCGAAAAACTGGGGCACATTCAACGTCGAGTCCTATGCCGAGTACCGCACTCGCTGGCCGAAGAAGTACGGAAACGTCCCCGATGCAGTGATCGAGACCTGGATCTATCGCCACTGGCGTGAGTTCCAAGCATGGTTGCCACTTCTCCCCCTCGAATGGGGCTATGAACTCAAAGAGTTCACGTCCGAGGAGGTGCTGAACGTTAGCCACGTCGGCGATTGGATGAAGACGCTTTCGTACTGGGGCAATGATCTACTTGATGGCTCCACGAGAAAATCAACGTGGCTCGGAAAGTTCATGCTCGAGAACGGCACGACCCCAAGCCCCATGATCATCGCCAAGAATGCTGGGTGCTGGCACCATCCCCGAGAACATGGCCGTCAGATGCAAGAGCCACTGCAACTGATCGAGGGTCATATGAGGCTCGCCTATCTTCAAACCCTCGTGCTGAGGTCACACCCCTCCGTACAGACTGTTCATCAAGTCGTGTTGGCAACGCTCCCCGCCGGCCGCGGTCAGTGACGCCTAGCCGGTCGCTGGAGCCGACTCCGTCCGCGTCTCAGCTTCAAAGTTATGGCTCAGATGACATTTGAGAACGCCTTCTTGACCTTGTGTGGATTCCTCGCGATCTACATCGGTTGCCGGCTTGTCGTGGCGAGGAAGATTCCAATCGTCAGCGAAGACGATCGCGAAACATATGGTTGGCTTCGCGGGAAGGAGGCTTTCATCGCGGGACTTGCGGTTGTCGCTCTGGGGCTCGCACTCTTGGCTGCAGCGATTGGCCTCATCAAGCTAAATGCCTAGCCACCTGAATATCCTGAGCCGGCCAGCTACTTCCGCAGTGATCCATAACCTGCCATTGGAGCGGACCGCCTTCGCCGTCCGCTGAGCGCCGACGTTGAGAGGCCGCTTCCCGGAAGCCTGCCAGCCAGGCCCGACCTCGGCCCCAAGTCGAAAGTCGCTTTTCAGCAGACCTCGACGCGGAAGGCCGCAATCAGCTTGAAACCGACGGCCCCGCTTCGAGAGCGAGCGCCGCGTTGAGCGCCAACCGGATTGCGTAGCCAGGCCGACCTAACATGGCTACATGCTGACCCGACCCCGCTACGTTCTCGCCGTGCCAGATCGCGCGCGCTCGGCGGCGGTATGAAGCAGGCCTGGGCCGCGTTGGGGGCTCGCGGTGGCGAGGCTCTGCAGACCGAGCTGCTGGCCCGTTATGCGGAGCCGCATCGCGGCTATCACACGCAGCAGCATCTGGACGAGTGCCTGGCGCTGTTCGACGAGTTTGCGCATCTCGCCGAGCGGCCCGCCGAAATCGAGATCGCGCTGTGGTTCCACGACGCGATCTACGACGTGCATCGCCATGACAACGAGGCTCAGAGCGCCGACTGGGCACGGGCCGCGCTGCTTGACGCGGGCGCGGCGGCCGACGTGGCCGACAGCGTCGCGGCCCTGGTGCTGGCTACGCGCCACAGCGCTGCGCCGCAGACACCGGACGAGCAGCTGCTCGTCGACATCGATCTCGCCATCCTGGGCGCGGCGCCAGAGCGCTTTGCCGAGTACGAGGCGCAGATCCGCCGCGAATACGCCCATGTGCCGGCGGCCGTCTTCAATGAAAAGCGCGGTGCCATCCCGGCCGGCTTTCTGGCGCGGCCCGCGCTCTACGGCACGCGCCCTGCGCGAGCGTTTCGAGGCGCGGGCACGTACCAATCTGCAAGCCGCGCTCAGCGGCTTGGCACAGCCGGCCCCGCCTTGAACTCGCTGCGGCCCGAAGGCTTGAGCAGCAGATAGAGCAGCGGCCCAAAGGACCCGGCGGCCAGCGTGATCAGCGCGAACGGCCAGACCGTGCGCCCCGTCTGCCGCGCGTCGCGCCAGATGAAGCCCAGCGCGATCCACGACATGATGACCAGGTCCGCCAGCACCTGCCAGGCACCGAGGCTGCTCATGCCGGCCTGCCAGATGCCGAGGTAGCCGACCTGCCACATCACATAGGTCGAGAAGGCACCGAAGGCGGCGAGGGCGAGGATCAGAACGGTTCGCATGGCAATCTCCTTGAGGGACGGTTGACGGGTGGTAGATGGCGCCATGCTCGCCAGTCGTGCGCAGCGCCGCAATGACCTCCGAGGTCATCGCGATGCCGCCGCGCGTGGCCTATGGTCCGGTTCCATGAAGCTGCTCGTTCCCCTCACGCTGGCCCTCGTCGCCCTGCTGCATGCGCTGCCGCTGGCCGGTGTGCTGGGCGCCACCAAGCTGTCAGCGCTCTACGGCGTCGATGCCCGCGACCCCACGCTGGAACTGCTGCTGCGCCACCGCGCCGTGCTCTTTGGCCTGCTCGCGGCCTTTCTCGGCAGCGCCGCCTGGCAGCCGGCGCTGCGCGGCCTGGGCCTCATCGCCGGCCTGGTCAGCGTTGCATCGTTCCTGGTGCTCGCGTTGCCGGCGGGTCCACTGCCGCCTGCCCTGGCCACCGTTGTCAAGCTGGACATTGCCGCCCTGCTGTTGCTGCTGGCAGCCGCTATCGTTCACCTGCTACCCATGCCATCCCCATGACCGCCACCCTCGCCGCCCTGCGCAAATCGCGCCGCGTCAGCCAGCTGGAGCTGTCGCTGCGCACCGGTGTTTCGCAACGCCACCTCAGCTGCATCGAGACCGGCCGCTCCCGCGCCGGCCGCGAGACGCTGATCGCCCTGCTCGACGCCCTCGGCGCCACGCTGCAGGAACGCAACCAGGCCCTGCTCGCCGCCGGCTATGCACCCGCTCACACCGAGCGCGCGCTGGACGCGCCCGAGATGGCGCCCGTGCGCGCCGCGCTGGAGCAACTGCTGTACGCCCACGATCCGACGCCGGCCCTGGTGCTGGACGGCGAATACAACCTCGTCATGGCCAATGCCGGCCTGGCGCGGCTGCTGGAGCTACTTGGCCTGCCGGCCGATCACTTGCTGGCGGGACCCTTCAACCTGCTGCGAGCGGTCTTCCGCCCCGATGGCTTGCGAGCGCTGTGCGTCAACGAGGCCGAGTTGTGCGGCGAGATGTGGGCCCGTGCCAGCCGCGAGGCCGAGCACCTGCCGCGCCTGCGCGCCCTGCTCGACGAGCTGAGGCCGTCGCTGCGCCCCTGGGGCACCGTCGAGACCAGCGGCCTGCCCGTGCTGGCCCTGCGGCTGCGCGCTGTGGACGGCCAGACACTGAGCTTCTTCTCCGCCTTCACCAGCTTCGGCACGCCGCTGGACATCACGCTGGCGTCTCTGAAGGTGGAGCACCTTTTCCCGGCCGACGAGGCGACGCGGTTCGCGCTGGCTGGCTAGGTAGGGCAGCAGGCCGACCCGAGTGTCGGCCTGCAACCTCACTTCCTCGGCGCCACGCTGCGCTCCAGCAGGTCCTTCATCCGCTTGTCCTGCAGCGCGTCCTTGCTGCCCGGCTGGTACTCCTGTCGCTTGATCGGCGGCAGCCCCTGGCCACGGTCGACCAAGGCCGCCTTCTCCTTCGCCGCACGGTCCTGCACGTCGGACAGGCGCGTCTTGAGCAGCCGTTCGAACTCGGTCTTCAGGCGCTGCGCGTCACGTCGCAGGCCTTCGCTGCCGTCTTCGGCGAGTGCGGCCACGATGCGCTGGGCCGCGGCATGCACTTCGGGTGTGATGAGCGGGCCGTTGGCTTTCTCGAATTCGACGAGGCGGCGGTTCGTCGTCAGCGTGTCGCCCATCTGCGAGAAATGGCGCATCACGGCGAGGGCGTCGGGCAGCAGCGCCGGGCGGCGCAGCAGCACGAGCGCGATCTCGGGGCTGTTGCGGTAGTACAGGTTGGCCAGCTCGCGGCCGCCGGGCCAGGGCAGCAGCGCGTGGTCGCGGAACCTGCGCAGGCCAGCGAGCACGCCGTCGCCCTCCTTGTCGGGCAGGCTGGTGGCCGCCACCTTGGTCGCGACGCAGGACGAAGGCAGGATCACCGGCATCCAGTTGTAGTTCATGACGGTCTGGGCGGCCGGGCGCTGCGTGCTGGTCAGCTCACCCGCCAGGTCATTCCAGAACTCGATCACCGTCGAGTGCTGCGTACCCACCATGGTGTCGCGCAGCATCGTGGCCAGCGCCACGGTACTGCCGGTGTTGCTGTCGGAGGCGCCGTTGCGGCCGAGGTTGGTATCGCCGCCGTTGCTGTCGTTGTGGGTGTCGAACATGTCCAGCAGCGCCGCGGCCACGCGGCCTTCGCTGCTGTCGCCCGTCTGGCAGGACGACGAGAAACCCTCGATCTCCTGGCCGCCGTCGCCCTCGTGCCAGTTGTAGCGCCCATCCTGGCGCAGCGTCAGCATGAAGGCCGTGGCCCAGCCTTCCGACCATGACAGCGCCTTGTTCTGCCCGCAGTCGCCAAAGCCGTGGTCGCCGCCCGGCGAGGGGTCGCCGCCGGAGTAGGCGTGGGCCATCACGCCATGGCCGTATTCGTGGGTGATGGAATCGGGGCCGTCGAAGTCGCCGCCCTCGATGTTGATCTTGCCGTTGTAGAAGGTGCCGCTGCCGGGGAAGCAGCCGTCGATCTTGCCGGGGTCGAAGCCGCCAGCCGTCGCGGCATGGTTCCAGGCCAGGTTCAGCGTCGACCACACGCGGGCCGCATCCATGTCGGAGCCCACCGTCTCGGTGCCGAAGTCGAGCACCGTGCCGTCGGACATGTCATCGTGCACGGCCGACTTCCATTCATAGGCGCCGGCCAGGAAGTTGCACGTGCCCAGCGACAGGCGGCTCGTGTCCAGCTTGATCGTGTAGTAGAGGTCCCGGCCGTCCTGGAACCAGCCATCGTCGTTGTTGACGGTGAACGCCCAACGCCCGTCCCAGTCGGAGGCCACGCTGCCCAGGTGCTCGTCGCCGAAGGTGTCAGAGTCCCACAGGTGGATGGCCACGTTGACCAGCGGCACGAAGTTGCCGCTCAGATCGCGGAACACCACGCGGCCGCGAACGGTGATGGGGTCGCGCGAGGTGTAGCTGGTGGCGGTGCTGTCGGCGCTGTGCTCGCGCAGGAAGGGGGTGAGTTCGGCCGGCCGCACCTCGATGCGCCGGTCGCGCGGCACGAATGCGGCGACGTCGGCCACCTTCGCATCCGCCGGCAGCTTGAACGTGTCACCGAACAGCAGCCGGATCGGATGCTGGCGCTCGTCGCTGCGGCGTGCGACGTCGAACTGCCGCTGCCGTTCGGCCGCACCGCGCAGGCTGCGCTGCTGCGGCGAGAGCACGTGGATGCGGCCATCCGCGTCGACCACCAGGTAGCGCACCAGCAGATGCGAGAAGCCTTCGTTCGCCCCCTTCTTGCCCGTGAGCCTGACCTCCAGCCGCCATTCGCCGGGCTTGAGTCCCTTGAGCGGTACCTCCACCGTCGCGCTCTGGTCGCGTGCGGCAGGCTTGACCTCCGTGCGCCACAGCACCCGCGGCGCCGCGAGCTCGGGCTTGCCCGGCTCCATGGCCACCACCGAAGCGCTCAGCGTCAGTGACGCGATGCCCTGCTCGCGCATGACGACTTGCAGCGGCAGCGCCGCCCGATCCAGCACCCATTCACGCTCGGCCGTCAGCTTGTCGCCATCGGTCAGGAAGGCAGGTGGCCGCGGCGGCGTGGCGAACACCGGGGCCGCGAGGGCCAGGGCACCGGCCAGGGCGAGGGCCCGGCTGAAACCGGCCAGCAGCGCCTGCGTGCGGGACCGGGGCGTGCCTTGCCAGAAGAGCATCATGATTCACCCCCGGTGTTGCGATGAGGCCAATCTACGCTCCGGGGCGTTAGGGATGAATCCACAAGGAGACGGATGGGATGGCACGCATCCCTAGTTCACTCCAATTCGATTTCCAGCTTGCGCCTGAGGATGGTTTGCAAAAGCCAGCCAGGCCTGTCGATCTCGGGTCTTGGGAACTCTGACCTGAACAGCACAACGCTCTGACAAAGAGGGCCGAGCAAGTCTGGCGCCGCAGAGCGACCAGCGCCGCGCCCGTCACCAGTTGTGAGGATGCGGCTGCGATGCGGCCGCTGCATCCTTTCTGCCTGAGAAACCCCACCCATCGACACTGCATGCGCCGTACCCGAAGCTCGCGCCCATTCCGAGCCTGGCGCACCACGGCCACCGCGTTGCTTGCGATGACGCTCGCGGGGGTACTGGCGCCTGAGAGCGCCAGCGCTCAGCCCGCCAGCGCCGTGCAACCCTTCAGCGGGCGCTACGAAGGGCGGCAGAAGGTGGCCTTCCTGACGGCCACTGCTCTGGCCAGCATCGAGTTGCGGCGTTCGTCGCGCTTCATCGTCTACACGATGCGCACCACGGTGAGCGTCGCTTTCGTCGAACGCCGCTTCCAGGAATGCAGCGTGATTCGCATCGAGGGCGAACGGCTGCTGCCGATGGAATACGTGCACCGCGATGAGTCCAGCCCGGAGTACAACGTCCACACGCGTTTCGACTGGGTGGCCGGCTTGGCGAAGACGACGCTGGGCGGCAAGCCGGGCCCCCAGGCAGTGTCGCTGGATGGGTCGACCTGGGACCCGATGTCCTACCAGGTGGCGCTGATTGCGCTGGCTTCCAGGCATCAGCCGGGCGACCGTGACCGTTTCCGGGTGATTGAGCGCGGGGTATTGAAGGAGCACGAGGCCACGTTCGAAGGGCCGGTGGCCGCGACGGACGCCAGCCCGCTTCAGTACGGTATTGCGAGCCGAAAGAGCAAGGGCCTGATCGCGCTGCGGCTGCTGCCGGGTGAATCTTGGCGGCCGGCGCGCGTGACGTTGGACGAAGTGACGATAACGCTCATGCCAACGCCGGTGCCTGCGCCGACGGTCCTGCCCGAGGAGGGCGTACCGTCGTGCGAGAACGGGCGCGCATCGTGAGCGGAGCCGCCAAGCCTGCGCAGGCTGCGGCGGGCACCTGGCGGAGCTTCGTTGGTTATCTTGCCTGCTGCAACGGTGCCGTGATGCCGCTGCTGGCCGTGCTCGCCATCGTCGCGCTGCTGGGCGCGATGGACGCGCTGGTCGAGCTGAATCGCGTCGCGGTGCCCAAGCCTGATTTCAAGGCCCTGCTGCTGCCGGGCTACCCCGCCAAGACACCGCTGGCCGAAGCGGCGCTGGTGGTCAACGCGGCATTGTGGTGGCTGTGCCTGAGCTTCCTGCAATGGCTGGCCGCGTTGGTGGTGATCGGCGTGTGCGGCCTGGAACTGGACCGCGCGGTGCGCCACAGGCGGCGGCTTGGGCACGCGGCCTGGGTGGCGTTCCTGGGCGTATTGACGCTGATAGGCAGCGCGCTCTACCACTACACGGTCGATCTCGGTGTTTCGCTGCTGGCCTTCGGCCCCATGGTGGATAACCTCGCGGCGATCTCGCCCCGCTTCCGGTTCCTGGGCAGTTGCAACGCCGCGATGGCCTTCGTCGCCAGTTCGGCCTTGCTGTGTGCGTTCTCGCTGCTGCTGATCCCCGGCGCGCATGGCAACCACCGGATGCTGCAGATGCGCGCGATCACCCGGCTGCTGTATTGCGGTGCGGCGCTCATGCTGATCTGGATCTCCTGCCTCACGGCCATGTACCGGCTGTGCGCGGCGCTGATGATCAAGGAAGCGCGCGAGCCCGCACTGGCGCTGGCGCCCACGGTCAGCCTGATGGGTGGGCTGATGCTCAGCCTGGTACTGGCAGCGGCCTTCCTGTCCGCCGCCGCGTGGCTGCAGCGATGCCATGAGCGTGAGCCCCGGGGCAACACGCCGGAGGGCCCAGCCGGCGAGGATGCCAGCCCCCAGGGGCTCCTGCTGGCGCATTGGCCCAAGGCGATCGCGCTGTTGATGCCGCTGCTGCCGGGTGCGGCGGATTCCGTATTGCAGGCCTTGGTGAAGGCGCCCTGAGGCCCGAAGGCGGCCTTGAGCCATGGCCGCTCCCGCGGCAGGAAGCTTGCAAAACCCAGGGCGCGCATTTCAATCCGCCTTGAGGCAGCCAACCGTGCCGCGTGGCTACGACCCCACGAACACGACCTTGCCGACGATGTGATCGGCCGGCAGGAAGCCCCACATCCGGCTGTCGCGGCTGTTGTCGCGGTGGTCGCCAAGGGTGAAGAAGTGACCGGGCGGCACTTCGCAGGCCATCTCGTCAACGGTGTAGGTGCATTTCTCGGCGAAGGGGAACTTCGAGTCGGGCCGCAGGAAGAAGGGCTGCTCGCCGATCAGCACGGCGTGCTCGCTGTCGGGCAGGGTCTCGACAAATTGGGGAATGGTCCGTTTGGATTCTGGATCGAAGTATTCCCCAGCGGGTCGCAACGGCACGGCCTCGCCGTTGATGAACAGCCGTTTGCCGCGGTAGGCGATGCGGTCGCCAGGCAGGCCGACCAGGCGCTTGACGAAGACGACGGATCGGTCCTCGGGAAACTCGAAGACGATCAAGTCGCCTCGGGACAGAGGCGAAGAGATGGTCGTGCGAAGGAAGGTCTTGCCGAAAGTCCCGTAGTTGCCATAGCCCCATTTCTGGACGATGAGGCTGGTGCCGGCCGGGATGGTCGGCAGCATGGACGACGAAGGGGCGCGAAAGGGCTCGAAGAAGAAGGCCCTGAAGACCAGCACCGCCGTGATGACGCAAGCGACGACGCCCAGGATGCCGTACCAGCGGCTGTAGCCGGGGCGTGGCTTCGCGTCGGGGTAGTGCTTGGCGCGCCGGTACGCATGCGACGCACCCGCGATCATGAGCACCAGTGCCGCGGCATTGACTGGCAGCTTCCATGCCTGCGACAGGAAGCCGAGAACTCCCACCACGATGCTGAGAGCGAAATAGGCCAGGGCCGCCCTGGCGTGTGCGGCATAGAGCAGGCCGACCGGCGGCGACAGGAGACCGAGAACCGCTGCAATCCACTTCTTGGGTTTGTTGTTGGGCATGGGCGTCGAGATGGGTGGCGATAGGGCCTGCATGTGCGTGGCGGCGCATGATGCCAGCGTGCTTGAGCCGGCTGGGCGCGGCACCGTCCCCGGGGGACTTTGGGCTGCGAGTTGCCCGCCAGGCGGCAATCTGCCACAGGCCGTGCAACGGCGCGCCCGGCGCGGACCCATCCGTTGCCTAGGATGCACGGCAGGGTCGTCCGGGCTGCTGCCACGCAAGCCTCGCTGACCCTGCCGCGGCACGGTGCCGCGCGATGCAGACGCTTTTCTTTGATGAAACTTCCCACCGTCGTGGCGACGGACGCTGTCGTCCGGTCCATTGAACTGGCCCAGGTCCAGGCCTCCCGCAGGGTCGCCCTGGGCTCGCAGCCCCTGATCAGCCAGATGCCCCTGCAACAGGCGATCACCGTGACAAGCCTCGGGGGACAGTCCACGCGCGCCGTCTTTGGCGTCGTGGGCGTGGCCCGCTACGAGGCGGTCGGCAAGCTTTAGCGCCCGGCCCGCCCCAGGCTGTCGACAAAGGCCGCGCAGGCCCGGCTCGCATCGGGGTGGCTGCGCCAGCTTTGCGCGAAAGCGCGCAGGGCCGCGCGCACCTCGCGCGGCATGGTGCCGTCCAGCGGGTCGTCGGCGACGGCGCACAGGTGGCCGGCATAGAGCGAGCGCGCCTCGGCGTCGCAGTCGAGCAATTCCATCACCGCGCTGGCCAGGGTCTGGAACTGCTCGGGCGACAACTCGGAAGTCCCTCTCGACTCGCATGCGCGGGGCCAGGCGGCCAGGCACAGGTATTCGATGGGGCCCAGGCTGCGCCGCTGCACGCCCGCCTGATGCGCACCCCAAGCCGCGCGCGAACCGCTGGGCAGGCGGCCCTGGCAGAGGGACTGGGCCAGGGTCTGGGCCACGGCGGCACGGGCGGCATATTCGCCGCGCAGATTGACTTCGGCCAGCACGCGCAAAAAGGCCGGATAGAGCTGGTCGCCCAGGCCTGTGCAGATGGTCTCCATCAGCGCGATAGCCCCTTCCTGGCGGGGGCCGAGGTCGAGGCAGCCACCGATGAGCGCCTGGGCGGCCTCGGCCCAGCGCGGCTGGGCCAGCAGTTCAGGCAACGAGGGCGGCGAGCACGCGCTCCGCGTGCTGCTGGACCGAAAGCCCGCGCTGGTCGACCGCCACGTCGGCACGCAGCGTGGCGGCGCCGCCGGCGCCCAGCCCGTCCAGCCAGGCCGGTTCACCGGCACGCGGCGCCGCCGCAGGGGCATTCAGCGGGCGGAGGGACGCGGTGGAAAACAGCGAGGCGGAGGAGGAAAGCGGGGCGCCGATCATGGCTGTGGCGGAGGTGGGTGGCAGTTGAGGGTCAGCTTAGCGAAGCTCATCCGCCAAGGCGACTGCGGCTGCCCCTAATTCGTGGGTCTGGGTATTTTGACGACGAGCGCTCAGCCCGGCTTGCAGGTTGAAAACACCGCCGGCGAGGTGTTGAACCACGACAGGCGCCACCCCTGGGCAGTCCAGCGCGCCTCGAAGGCGCCGGTGCTCACGCGGTTGTCGGCCACCCTGGACAGCGGTGGCTTGTCCAGTTGCGGCGTGTCGATGGCTTTCAGCATCTTGCCGATGTCGGTGCCGGACTCCGTCGTGACGATGCCGGGGATGCAGGTCGCGGCATTGCGGATGACGGACGCGGGTGCCTTGACGGTGCCGGAGTCCGGGGAGAACTCCAGCTGGGGCAACGACAGGCGTTGCAGCAGCTCGCCGTCACGCCTGGCAATGGCCTCGCGCAGCTGGCGCCAGAACAGCACGAAGGCCGCGTCACGGTCCACGCCGGCCTTGCAGGCCTTGCCTTGGATGGACAGCGCGATGGCCGCCGGCAGCGCGATCGTGCCGCAGCCGGCGGGCTGCAGGGCCAGCGTGTAGCCCTCGTTGCCCACGCGCTTCACGATCGCCTGGTAGCGCTTGTTGCCTTCGACCTCGTCGGTCCAGGCAAATCGCACCGATCCGTCGGGCTGCGCGACGCCGGCGCCCTGCGACTGCACGCTGCATTCATGCGTGCCGGAGGTGGCATACACGCCCGCCCCCAGCAACGCGCCGCTGGCTTCGTAGCTGATGTTGGCGGTGAGGTTGTCGCTGGGGTGGCAGACCAGCCGCGTGGGCAGCGGGTCTTTGGTGACCTGGGCCTGCGCGTTGAACACGGCAAGCAGCGAGGCGATCAAGGGCAGCAGGGAGCGGGCCATCGGTCCAATGCAAAAGGGATGGCGGGCCAGTATCCCGGCCCGCACCGCCGTGCGTGCAACCCAACCGTGGGATGGACGGCCGCGCTCAAGGCGCCCTGCGCACGCCAATGGCTTCGGACAGCAAGCGTACCTTCTCGTTGACGCCGTCGGGGTTGCCGGGCCCGTTGCCCTGGTTGCCGCCGACCACCTTCACGCAGCCGTCGGCCAGCACGGCCTCGACGATGGCGACGTGGCCCTGCGCCGGGCTGTTGCCGCGCGGGAAGACGATGACGTCGCCCGGCTTCACATGCGCCGCGTCCTTGGGCACGGACGTGCCCCAGTTCAGCCAGCTGCGCGCGGCGGCGCTGTTGGTGCCTGGCACGCCGGCCTGCTTCATCGTCCAGTTGACGAAGGAAGAGCACCACGAGGTCTCGTCGTTCCTGGCCTTCAAGGACGTGGCCTGGTGGTACTCCAGCACGCGCGGGTTGTCGCGCCCGCCGCTGACCTCCTTGGTGCCGATCTCGCCGCGGGCAACATCCAGGATGCGCGCGGCCTTGCCGGTCCCCGAAGCTGAGGCCGGCACCGTGGCGGCCGGGGTCGGCGCGGTGGCCGTGCCGTTGAGCAAGCCCTGACGGTTCAGCGCGCTGTCGACCGCGTCGGTGCGGCGCTTCTGGTCGGCGCGGATGACGGCCTGCACCTGGGCTTCGGTCGCCGTGCCGTGCACCTGCCGGTTGGCGATGTTGACGAAGCCGCTGCCTGCCTGGCCCCCGCCGCTGAGCCGGAAGCGCTGTCCGGTGGAGGCGTCGACATAGCTGTTGACGCGCAGGTTGGTGATATGCGCCGCGTCGATGGGCTGGCCGCGCAGCGTGCCGAGCTGGTTCAGGAAGCGGCCGGCGGCGCTGGGCGACTGGTTGTACAGGTCCAGGTAGGCCGAGGCCAGGCGCGCGTTGTTCGGGTCCAGCCCGGCGCGGCGCGCGGCCGCCTCGTAGGCCGGCAGCTGGCCCTGCAGCGTCGTCAGCTGGCGGCGGTCGGCATCGGCGGGGCTGGAGGCCGCATGCTGGTAGGAGAAAGAGCCGCGGTTGTGCACCGCGTTGCCCGGGTCGGTGTGGCCGCCATAGGCCGCGGTGAAGCCGCCGTCCGGGCGGCGCGTGCCTTCGGCATTGCCGATGACGATGGCGGCCAGCGCGTTCGAGCCCAGCGACGGGTCGGTGAAGCGCTGCAGGTTCAGCGTCGGCTGGTTGCGCGTGCCGTCGGTGCGCGCCAGCGCGGGCTCGGCGATCTGGCGCTGCGTCACATCGCGCTTCCCGGTGGGGTCGGCGTTGAGCGCCCGGGTCATGCCCAGTTCCACGGTGGACTGTGCCGAGCCGCTGGCGATGGCGGCCTTGCCGATGTCGCTGCGGTAGCGAGGGTCCGTCATGTAGACCGGCAGCAGCGTGTCGTGCACCAGACCGACGGAGCCGACGACAGGCAGGCCGTCCACCAGATGGCCCACCGACGGCAGATTCAGCGTGTCGCCGACGTGGATCAGGTCGGCGTTGCGCACCTGCGGGTTCGCGCCCACCAGCGCCTGCAGCGTCAGGCCGTGGTCGGCCGCGATGTGCTGCATCGTGTCACCGCGCTGGACGGTGTAGCGCGTCGCCGGGATCGTCAGGTGGCTGCCCGGGTAGATGACGTCCGGGTTGCGCACCTGTGGGTTGGCGTCCAGCAGCGCCTGCACCGACACGCCGTTGGATTTGGCGATGCGGCTCAGGCTGTCGCCGTGCTGCACCTCGTAGCTGCGGCCGGCGGGCGGCGGCGTGTCGTTCACGGCCGGGGAGGCCGACGTGGTTCGGGTAACGATGCTCATGGGGTGCCCTTGGCGTTGTCCTGATGGGGCGATGAGCGCATCGCGCATCGCGTCGGTCAGCCCATTTCAGACCAGCGCCGCGGACCGGGCAATTGCGGGCGCTGCTGTTTCAGAACGTACGGCCGGGCGCGCTCTAGGGTTGGCCGCAATCCTCAGGCGAACAGGCGCTTCAGCAGGTCCGTCACCACGCTGGGCCGGGCCAGCAGCTCGTCGTTCATCAGCGCCACCAGGCTGCCCAGCTGCAGCAGCAGCACCAGGTGCCCCACCACGGCCTTGATGGACATGGACAGGCTGAACACATTGAGCTGCTGGGCATAGCGGTTGATCAGGCCCAGCACGCCGTCCACCATGTAGAGCAGCACGAGCGACGGTGCAGCGACCATCAGGGCCAGGCGCAGCATGCGGCCGAACTCCGCCTCGAAGGCCAGCATGCCCGCTGGCAGCAGCTGCCAGCTGCCATGGACGGGCCACAGCGCGAAGCTGTCCAGCAGCAGCGCGGCGAACAGCATGAAGCCACCCGAGGCCATGAAGACCCAGCTTGCCAGGCGCGCCAGGAAGGCACCGGTCAGCGAGGTCTGGTGGCCGGACAACGGGTCCAGCACCTGGGCCTGCGACGAACCCACCTTGGTGTCGATGAGCTGGCCGGCCATCTCGAAGGACCACATCAGCCCGGCAAACAAAAAGCCCAGCGCGGCCCCCAGCATGGCCTCGCGGCCGTAGAGCAGAGTCCATTGCCAGCCGCTCAGTTGCAGCGGCTTGATCTCCTGCACCAGCAGGCCCAGCAGACCCAGGGCGACGAAGAGCGAGTTGCGGATCAGCGCCGGGATCAGGTCCTGGGTGAACAGCGGCACCAGCAGGAAGGCCACCGCCACCCGCATGGTGGACAGGCCCAGTAGCAGGACGGCATCGGTGGGATGCCCGATCCAGAACTCCAGCATCAGCGGTTGATCTTGACCAGGCCAGGGAACTCGCTGAACACCTTGTCGCCGAGCCGGTAGAGGCTGCCGCCCAGTAGCGAGGCGGTGATGAAGATGGTGACGACGATGGCGAAGAACTTGGCCACGTACTGCACCGTCTGCTCCTGCAGCTGCGTGGCCGCCTGGATGAAGGCGATCAGCAGCCCGACGATGGCCGCCACCAGGATGGGCGGCGCCGACAACAGCAGCACCAGCCACAGCGCCTGCTGGGTGAGTTGGATGACTTCGCTGTTCATGTCTGGTACGTCAAGACGAGGCCGTGCGTCAACTTGACCCAGCCGTCGATCAACACGAACAGCAGCAGCTTGAAGGGCAGCGACACCGTGGTGGGCGACAGCATCTGCATGCCCATGGCCATCAGGATGTTGGAGATGACGAGGTCGATGACGAGGAAGGGCAGGAAGATCAGGAAGCCGATCTCGAAGGCCACCGTCAGCTCGCTGACCGTGAAGGCCGGCACGATGACGAGGAAGTCGCGCTCGCTCAAGGCCTGGGCCTGCTCGGGCTTGAGGCTGCGCTGCGCGGTCTTCAGGAAGAAGGCACGCTCCAGCGGCCGGCTGTGCTTGATCAGGAACTCGCGCAGCGGCTCCTTGGCAACGTTGGCCGCGGCCACCATCTGGCTGGTCGACGCCGAGCCGGCCTTGGTGGCCGGCATGGCGCTCAGGCTTTCCTGCATCTCCAAGCCCACCGGGTACATGACGTAGATGCTCAGCACCAGGGCCAGGCCGTTCATGACGACATTGGGCGGCACCTGCTGCAGGCCCATGGCATTGCGTAGCAGGCTCAGCACGACGACGAGCTTGGTGAAGGACGTGATCATCACCGCCACGAAGGGCGCGAGCGCCAGCAGGATGACGGTGATGAGGGCCGAGGCCGGCGTGAAAGTGCTCAGGTCCATCGGCTAGACCGTCTCGATGCGCAAGGCCTGGCCCGTGCCCCACGGCACGAGGCGTCCACGGGCACGCGGCACGTCTGGGCGGGTGGCATCGATGAGCTGGCATTGAATCGGTGCCGCAGGCGGCGGCCCGTTCCAGCCCATCACGACCTCCAGCGGCAGTGGCTGTTCCCAGCGCGCCACCAGCTGCCACGGCGCTTCACCTGTGGGCTCAGCCCGTGCGCGCAGCTGGCGAGAGGCCGGCGCTTCCAGCAACAGCAGTCCGCCCAGCTCCAGCGCGGCCAGTTCCTCGTCGCCCAGCCGCCACTGCGCCAGCACGCATTCGGCCGCAGTCGCATGCCATTGCAGGCCCGGCACTTCGGGTGCTTCGCCCAGCGCGCGCAACGTCGTCCAGGGCAGCGACAGCTGCGCCTGCACCTCGGCGCCCCGCCAGCTGGCCTGGGCGCCGCTCACGCTGATGGCGCCCGACTGCGCCACCCATTGCCAATCCGCGGCAGACACGAGGCCCGCGGCCGCCAGGGCGTCCAGCAGTTCGCCCGCCAGATCCAGCACGACGGCAGCCTCTGCGGCGCAGGACACCAGATCGCCCGTCTCGAAATCATCGGCGCCGATGCACAGCCGCGCCTGGCCGCACAGGTAGTGCCAGCTCGACGCCTGCGTCAGTGCTTGGGGAATGAAGCTCATGCCCGGCGACTCACCATGATGCGGGTCAGCTCGGTGACCGAACGCGCCTTCATCTTGCGCATGCCGCGCGAGCGGTACAGCTCCACGCTCTTCAGCGACAGCTTGATCTCGTCGGCGATGTTCTTGTTCATCAGGCCCTTGACGACGAGGGACAGCACCTGGCGCTCGCGCGGCGACAGCGTCTGAGAGCGGCGCCCGAACTCCTCGCGCGAGCCTTCCACTTCGGTGTCGATGCCGCTGTCCACATCCGTCGGCGCAAAGGCGCGGTCCAGGGCCGCACTCAGCGCCACGTCGTCCAGCGGCTTCTCCAGCAGCGAGACGGCACCGCGCTTTTGCATCGCGGCCACGGCCAGCGGCACGTCGGCATGGCCGCTCATGTAGATGACGGGCAGGTGGATGCCGCGCTCGCGCAATGCGTCGTGCAGGTCCAGCCCCGACAGCTCGGGCATGCGCACGTCCAGCATCAGGCAAGTGGACTCGGGCCAGGTCGTGCCCACGGCCACGCGGGCCAGGGACTGCAGCGCATCGCGCGGGTCGCCCCAGTCGCGCACCTGGCAGCCGAAGCCTTCGAGCCAGAAACGCAGCGAGTCGCGGAACTCGTGGTTGTCATCCACCACGTAGATTTGCCGAGGGGTCATGTCGTCCTCTCCTGAGTGGGTGGGGTCGCCGCCGCCGTCACCGGCAGAGCGAAGTGAAAGCAGCAGCCGCCGGCGTCGCGGCGCGTGAACCAGAGCCGGCCCTGGTGCATCTCGATCAGCGAGCGGCAGATGGACAGCCCCAGGCCCATGCCGTTGGGCTTGGTGGAGCTGAAGGGCACGAACAGCCGGGCTTCAGTCTGCGGCGTGATGCCGGGGCCGTTGTCGGCCACGCGCAGCTCGGCGCGGGCACCGTCGACGACCAGCTCGATGTCGATCAGCGGCTCGGCTGGCCGGTCCAGGCGCAGCGCGTCCAGCGCATTGCGCAGCAGGTTGATCAGCACCTGCTGCAACATGACGGCGTCGCCTTGCACCGGCACGGGCTGCATCGGCAGACGCAGCACCAGGCGCACGGCCTCGCGCTGCAGGTCCCAGTCGAGCAGGCCCAGGCTTTGGTGCACGAGCTCGACGAGGTCCAGCCTCTCGGTCTTGGGTTGGCGCGACTGCGTGTACTCGCGCACTCGGCCGATGATCTGGCTGGCATAAGTAACCTGCTGCACCGCCTTGTCCAGCGCGGCCAGCTCGTCAGTGTCATCCGGATGGCGGCGGGCCAGGCGCAGCTTCAGGCCGCGCAACAGGTTGGCGGTGGCGCCGATGGGCTGGTTCAGCTCATGCGCCAGCACGCTGCCCATCTCGCTGACCGTCAGCGAGCGCGATGTGAACAGCAGGCCCTCGCGGTCGTCGAGCTGGCGCTGCAGGTGGTGCAGGCGTTCGCGTTCGTCGTCCAGGCGCAGCAGCACATGGCGGGCGTCCAGGGCCACGCGCTGGGCCACGTATTCGCCGCTGACGCCGCAGCGTGTGCGCGCGCCCAGCGGCGCCATGAGTGCGCTGGCCAGGCCATGCAGCGGCTGGGCCCAGTCCTCGGCCAGGCCGCCGATCTCGCCCGGCAGCAGAGCCTGCATGGGCGCGTTGAGCGCGACGAGGAAGTCGCCATCGAGGATGGCCAGGGCCTCGCCCAGTTCGCCCAGGGCGTGCAGCAGATCGGCGTCGACGCGGCGCACTGAGGCACCCTTCGCGCTGCGCGCGGTCCCGCCAAGCGGGAGCTGCGCGCCTTCGGACGGCCGGGCGGCGCTCATGGCGTTTCCCGAGGCCACAGGGCCTGGTTGCACAACAGCCAGGGGATCGAAGGCCGCGCGGCAAGCAGCGCTCGCAGGCTGGCGCTGGCGGGGGCCTGCACCAGCACCTCGGTCCATTGGGCGATGCCGGGCGCGACGTCGTCCAGGCGCAGCTCGCAGCTGACCTGGCCCGGCGCGGGCACCGCACCTCCAGCCAGGTCGCGCAGCGTGCGCGGGCGGCCCTGGGGGCCCAGCGCCAGGCGAACGGTCCACCAACGCTCGGCCGTGGCCGGACGGGCCGCGCGCCAACGCGCCGGCCAGCGCCGCCATTGCCAGGTGGTGGCATCGCGGCTGGCTTGCAGGCTGGCCAGCCCGGCTGGGCTGGCCAGCAGCACCGGCAGGCCCAGACGCCAGGCCTGCAGGGCCGGGCGCAAAGCCGCCGCGGCGGCGGGCGCGAGCGTCGCCTCGCGCAGCCGGGCCAACAGCAGCAGCGCCCACGGCGGCATGGCCTCGGGCTCGGCAGTTTCAGGCAGCGGCAGGGGCGGTGCTTCCTCCTCGTCCGGTGCATCGCGGCCCGCGTCGTCGAACAGCTGCCGCCAGCTGGCGGCATCCTGCGCGCGCCAGCGCAGCTCGGGGCCGTTCTGCAGCGCCAGTGGCGTCATCAGCACCGGCGCCATCGGCAGCACGGTCGCCCCGGCATCGGCAAGCCGTGTGGCGGCCATCGGTGTATCGCCGAGCAACCCGGGCGAAGGCGCCTGCGGCGGCGACGACGCGGCCGGTTTGTCGAGCGATGCCTGCGCCGTGGGCATCACAGCCACCGTCGGTACGTCGGGAGCGGCCAAGGCCTGCGCCACCGAGGCCGTCGCGGGTTGGGGTTCATGGGCGCGCTGGACCTGATGCGCGTGATGCGCATGAGGGGCCTGCAGCAGCGGGCTGGCCTCGCCCGGCAGGTTCAGCGCGCTCAGCGGCTGGGCTGCCTCCGTCGGCTGCGGCTGCAGATGGGGCTGACCGGTTTCCATCCCGCTCCCCCCTTCGCCCTCAGCCAGCGCGGCCTGCATGAGGGCCTGCCACGCCTCCCAGGTCTCGGCCGGTGACAGGGCCTGGATGGCGGTGATGCTGGTCATTGGTGCACCCTTCGGCCTTCGGCCTGTCCCGCCAAGCGGGAGCGAGCTTGCTTGGGGCGGCCCGGCACTGCGCTCATGATTCCACCTCGTCGGCAGGCCGGCGCCGCTTGTCCGTTCGTGCGCCGTCGCGCAGGCGCGACCTCAGCACATCATGCCCGGCATCGCGCAGTCGCTTGTCCAGGTCGCTCAATTGCTGCCGGGCCTGGGCCTGGGCGACTTGCGGCACGCGCAGCTCCAGGTTCAATGGCGCCAGCGGCTGGGCTTGCTCGACGCGCAGCTGCCAGGCCGGGCCGGCCACCGCGGGCAACTCGACTTGCCAGGCACGCGCCTGCGGATTCGCCGACGGGGCGGCTTCGCCGAGTTGCCGCATCGCTTCGAGACGTTCCGTGGTGGGCGTGGCCGACACGCTGCGGATCTCCGTCATCTCGGGTGCCTGATCGCGTGGGGTTCGCGCCATCGCCGGCGCGATGGGCAGCACGGGCTCGGGCTCGGACGGGTCCTGCTCACGCAGGCGCAGGTAGGCGTTGCGCCAGTCGGGCTCATCGCCGGCGTCGCGGTGGGAGTCCTGAGGTGGCAGGGCCTCCGGCGTCGCCATGGCGGATCGCGCGCGCAGCGGCATCGCGACCAGGGGCAGCAGGATGGGCAGCAGCTTCATGTCAATGCAGCGTCCGGCAGGCGTCTTCGGTTTCCAGCTCGGCCTGCTGCTCGCGGGCTTGGCTGGCCTGGCGGCGCTGGTCCTTCAGCGTCGCGTCCACGGCGTCCTCGCGGGCCTGGGCACGGGCGAGCTCGGCACGGCGTCGTTGCACTTCCGCCTGGGCTTGTCCCAGCGTCTCGCGCTCGTCGAGCAAGGCGTATTCATCGCGCTCCAGCCGCTCGGCCAACGCCTCGCCGTGGGCCTGCACCTGGTGCACCCAGCGCGGCATGTCGGCACTGCCGGCGCCGCCCCAGTGAAACGCCAGCTCGACGATCAGCCTGCGGCCCTGCTCGATGCGGGCCTCGCGGTCCTCGACCGCGGCGACGGCCTGGCGCTCTTCGGCCTGTGCCTGCGCCAGCGCCAGGCGTGCCCGCTGCACGCGCAGCTGGCGCAGGCGCAGCCATTGGCGTGCCTCGATGTCGGAAAGCTGGTTCACGACACGATCTCCCGCAGATGCTGCAGGCAGCCGTCCCAGTCGCTGGGTTCGTGCGTGGCCTGCTGCAGCAGGGCCTTGATCTGCGGCATGCGCTCGATGGCCTGGTCGGCCAGCGGGTCGCTGCCGGCCTGGTATTCGCCCACCCGCAGCAGGAACTCGACCTCCTTGTGCCGCGCCATCAGCGCACGCAGATGGGCGGCGTCGCGCTGCTGCTCGGGCTGGGTCACGCGGGTGAAGACGCGGCTGGCGCTGGCCAGCACGTCGATGGCCGGGTAATGCTGAGCCTGGGCCAGCGCACGCGACAGCACCAGATGGCCGTCGAGGATGGAGCGCACCTCTTCAGCGACCGGGTCGTTGCCGTCCTCGTCTTCGGCCAGCACCGTGTAGAACGCGGTGATGGTGCCGTGGGAGTCGTTGCCGGCGCGCTCGAACAGCCGCGGCAGCTCGGCAAACACCGAGGGCGGATAGCCGCGCCGCACGGCCGGCTCGTTGGCGGCCAGCCCGATCTCGCGCAGGCCGCGCGCGAAGCGGGTCACCGAGTCCATCATCAGCACGACGCGTGAGCCCTGGGCGCGAAAGCCTTCGGCAATCGCCGTGGCCGCATAGGCGGCGCGCACACGTTCGAGTGCCGGTCGGTCCGAGGTGGAGACGACGACGACCGAGCGCGCCAGGCCCTCGGGGCCGAGGCTGTCCTCCAGGAACTCGCGCACCTCGCGGCCGCGTTCGCCGATCATGCCGATGACGTTGACCTCGGCCCGTGTGCTGCGCGCCAGCATGCCCAGCAGCGTCGATTTGCCGCCGCCGGCCATCGCGAAGATGCCCACGCGCTGGCCTTCGCCAACCGTCAGCAGCGCATCGATGGCGCGCACGCCGCACACCAGCGGCTCATGCACCGGGCGGCGCTGCAGCGGCGAGGGTGCGTCGCGGTACAGGGGCACACGTGGCAGCAGGTCCAGAGGGGGCCCGCCGTCCAATGGCTGGCCAAAGGCGTCGATGACGCGACCCAGCAGCCCCGGGCCGCTGGGCAGCTGCGCGGCTTCGTGCAGCACCTCCACGGCGGCGCCGACCGGCAGCCCCTGCAGCGAGCCCAGTGGCGCGAGCATGGCCTCGTGGCCCTGGAAGCCGATGACCTCGGCCAGCAGGCCCTCGTCCTGCGGGCGTGAGGGATCGAAGACGCGGCAGCTCTGGCCGACGCGGGCCTGCACGCCGGTGGCGCGCATCAGCGTGCCGCCCGCCTGCACGACACGGCCCAGCGTGGCGACCGTGCGGGTGCGCTGCAGGCTGCGGCGCAGCGTGTCGGTCCCGACCTCGACGTCCAGGCTCAGCGTCATGGCTTGAGCCCCCAGGCGCGGGCCAGCCTTCGCACTTGCGTCGCCACGCCCGCATCGGCGCTGCCGAACTCCGTGACCAGGCGGCAGTCGGTTTCGACGAGTTCGGCGTCGGCCACGATCTCGGCTTGCGCCAGGCCGGTCTTGTTCTCGGGGTCGGCAGCCTGCAGCGCGTCGTGCAGGTTGGGCAGCTGGCTGGGGTGCACCTGCAGCCGCCAGGTACGCGCCGGCAGCAGTTCGCGCGCGGCCTGTGCGGCCAGGCGGGCGAGGCGCTCTTCGGCGGGCACCTGGCCGAGCAGCTTCTGAAAGATGTCCAGCGCCAGGCCGGCCACTTCGCGCTGCAGTCGCAGGCGTTCGTCCTCGTGAGCGCAGGTGAGTCGAGCCAGCGTGTCGGCTCGGTGCGCGCGCGACTCGGCCTCGGCCTGGGCCAGGCCTTGCTTCAATCCCTCGGCGTGCGCGCACTCGCGGGCGGCGTCGATGCGCGACTGCTCCTGCTCCAGCAGGCCGCGCAAGGCATCGAGCAGCTGCTGCGCATCCTGCAAGGCCGGCACCTCGGCGGCACGCAGCACGCGCCGATCCGAGGCGATGCCCAACCTGGCCTGGGGGTCACGATGCCAGAGCATGAAGTTGTTCATTGAATGACCCTTGCCTGCAAGGCCAGCGTTTCACGCAACACCGCCAGGGCCGTGGCCTGCGGCATCACCCAGGCCGCGACCGGTCCGAGCCGGCGGCTGGCGGCGTGGCGCAGCGAGCCATGCGGCAGGCCGGCCAGCAGCACCGCGGCGCCGGCCTCGGTGAAGCGCTGGCTCAAGGCCTCCGGCGTCGTGACGTCGGGCCAGTCGCTGAGGCTGGCCGGCAGGCCCGCGGGCAGGGCCGGCCAGTCCTGCGCACTGCGCAGGGCTCGCCACCAGGGCGCGCCAAGGGCGGTGCGCGCCAGCTCCCGCAGCGGCCCGGCGATCCACAGCCGCAGCGCGGGCGCGGCGAGCACGGAGCCGCAGCGCCGGGCCAGCGCCAGCAGCTCATCGCGCTCCAGCGCCAGCCACGCGGGCGCTGCGTCGAGCTGCGCCCAGCTCAGCGTGCGGGCCTCCACCGGCGCGTCTTCGAGCAGGCGGCGTGCGACGTGCGCGCGCAGCTGGCGTTCAGTCATGGCCGCCTCCTTCCAGCGCGAGCTGGTTCTGAGCCCGACGGCGGCGCCAACCCAGCCAGCCCGCAGCACCCAGGCTGGCCGAGCCCAGCGTGACGGCCAGCACCAAGGGCACCGTCGCCTGGGTCTCGGGTATCGGCGGGGCGACGGGCGTGGGCTCGGCCGCGAAGGCGACGACCGAGACGCTTTCATACGGCAGGCCCTCGACGCTGTTGACGACCAGGGCGCGCACCTTGGGCAACAAAGTCTCAATGTTCAGGCCGGGGCGGTGCTTGATCATCACGGAGGCCGACGAGGGCTGGACCTTGTCGGACAGCGGGTGGCGCTCGGGCACCACCAGCGTCACGCGGGCCTGCAGCACGCCGTCGATGCTGGTCAGCGTGTGCGACAGCTCCTGCGACAGTGCGTGCATCAGCCGGGCGCGCTCCTCGACCGGCGTCGACACGAAGCCCTCGCGCTTGAAGACCTTGCCCAGGCTGTCGTAGTCCTCGCGAGGGAGGCCTTGCGCCTTGAGGATCTGCACGGCGCGGGCGAAGTCGGCCTCGCCGGTGAGCACCTCGAAGCCGTCCTCGCGTGCGTTCTTCTGCGCCGGCACGCCGGCCAGTCGCAGCGCCGAGACCATGTCATTGGCCTGGCGCTCGTCGAGCTTCGCGTAGAGGGCCTGCTCGCCGCAGGCGGCGAGCAGCGTGAGCAGCAAAAGGCTGGACAGACGCTTCATGTCAGTGATCCATTGAGCATTCGCGGCTGGAACTCAGGCACAGCCACAGAGACACAGAGGCACAGAGAAGACAGCAGGGAAATTGCATTTCTCGGTGCCTCTGTGTCTCTGTGGCTTTGTTTGGAGTTCATTTCAAGACTGCTGCCTGAACAGCTGTTGCAGACCCTCTGACGTCCGATTGGCGATGTTCGAAGTCAGCTGGCAATGGAACATGAACTCCTGGCAGCGCACCGTCAGGTTGACGAGTTCGCCCGGCGTCAGTTCCTGGCCCGAAGCCGCCGCCAGGCGGGCGTCGCGCCCCAGCGACGACGCTTCGGCGTTGATGTGGTCCAGCGGCTGGACGAGACGCTGCATGGCCTGGGCGGGCGACTCGGCCGGGCCCAGGCGCTGCACCGCGCTCGCCATGGCGCGCTCGAAGCCCGCCACGTCGGCCGTCGGCGCGACCTGGCCAAGGCTGGACAGCGAAGCCCCTGCGCCGAGCTGGACGTCGGCCACCGGGGGGGCGATGGCGAGGCCGGGTGTCACTGCTTGCGCGCCATCGTTTCGAGGGCGGAACCGACCGTCGAGACGGCGGTGTGCGAGCTGCTGGCCAGGAAGCTCATCTTCAGCGACATGGCGGTCAACTCGGTCACGGCGGAGGGCGTGTCGCCACCGTTGTTCATCGCGTTGGAGGCCGTCTCGATGTCGCCGGCCTGCTTGTCCAGGGCTTTGCCCCAGGCATCGGCCATGGCTTCGAACCAGGAGCCGCCGCCGTTGGTCTTGCCACCCGTGGAACCGTTTACGGGTGCGGCGGCGAGGGTGTTGAGAAGTGCGTTGGACATGGGAGTCTCCTTGTGGGAGGGTTGGGGAAAGTGGGCGAAACAGGGGTCAGAGGGTCAGCCGCGTTTGCTGGCCATCGCGCTCGACGATGACGGCGCGCTCGGCGATCTGCACGACGCGGTGCCCGCTGGGCAGCAGGGCGCCGCTGAAGTAGCGGCTGCCGTCGGCGGTGATGAAGTAGGGGCTGTCGGCGTTGTCAACGACGGCCACGAGGCGCTTGGCCGGATCGTCGGGCGCCGGAGCGGGCGCAGCGGCCGCGGCCACCGGCGGCCGGTTGTCGATACGCAGCGCCGGCAGGTGGGCGATGTCGCGCTTGGCCGCGGCGGCGGCGGCCTGCACCCGGGTGGCGTCGCGCTCCTGCGTGCGCAGCACCAGCTCGCCTTCGGGCGACCAGGCCGCCTGCGCGGCGATGCCGTACAGGCGGAAGACCTCGACTGCACTGGCCAGCAGGTCGGGCGCAGTTGCAGCGGTGGCCGCCTGGGCAGGCGGTACGACCTTGGCCACGACCTGGCCGGCTTCGCGTAGCGTGCCGCCACGCCAGGCCAACGACGCGCCACCGATGACCATGACCAGGCCCAGCGCCGTCAGCACACCTTCGAGCACGGGGCGGGCGCGCGGCGCGGCAGTGGGTGCGCGCATGCCTTGAGCGCGCTCGCTGGCGGGCAGCTCGGGGCCGTCATGCAGCACCGGCTCGGGCCAGTAGTCCTGGTCGGCCGGGCCGTAGGCCACGATTGCATCACCCAGCTGCAGCGGCTGGCCCGGCGCCCAGGCGTGGATGGCGGTTCCCGGCATCAGGGCCCTCTCGGCCAGCACGGCATGCCCGGAGACGAGCTGCAGGCTGACGCGGCCGGCACCGGACGGGATCACGCGCAGCTGGAAGTCGATCTCGCTGGCGAGCAGGATGTCGGCGAACTGGGTGTCGGCCTGGTTGGCCGAGTTCAGGCCGCAGACGAGCAGGTCGTGCTGCGCGTCCAGCCGGGCACGCGCGCCGAGCTGGCGGCCGGCCAGCACGCGGAGTTCGAGCATCGAGGCGGGGAGATGGGACTTCATGGCATCACTCCTGCTGCGCAGCACCTTCGCTGCCGGTCGGCCCGGTGGGCGCGGCCGAGCTGGCCGGGCTGGCCGGATTGGCGAGCGGTTGGCGGGCTCTTTCCATCACGTCGGCCGCGGCCTTGCTGCTGGCCAGGCGTGGCGTGATGAGGAACATGCGCTCGATGCGTTGGCCGCCCTTGCGCTGGGTCTTGAAGAGGTTGCCCAGCAGCGGGATGTCGCCCAGCACCGGCACCTTGTCGACGCCGGCCGTCGAGCTGTCGCGCACCATGCCGCCGATCAGCAGGCTCTCGCCTTCGGAGATCAGGGCCTGGGTGTTGATGCCCGAGCGCTCGACGATGGGCAGGTTGTCCACGCTCTGGCCGGTCAGGCCGCCGTCCTCGATCTGCACCAGCAGCTTGATGCGGGCCGGCTCGTCGCCTTCCTTGAACACATGGGGCGTGACGCGCAGCCGCGTGCCGGCGGTGACGTTGAAGAGGTCGACGTCCTCGCGGCCGGCGACACGCACGTAGTACGTCGAGCTGTTGTCGAACACCGCCTCGACGTTGGACAGCGTGACGACCTGCGGGCTGCTGACGACCTTGGCCGCACCGTCGCTCTGCAGGGCCGTGATGCGGGCCACGAAGGGGAAGCGGTCGCCGATGACGGCGGAGATGACGCCGCCCTTGTTGGTGGGCGTCGGATCGACCTGGCCGTTGAGGCGGTTGTCGCTGGCCGTGCCGTTGCCGAACATCAGGCTGGACAGGCCGTGGTTGTAGCGCCAGTTGATGCCGAGCTCGCGCATGCGGTCGGTGTTGATGTCGATGATGGTGGCCTCGATCTCCAGCGACTGGGGCTCGACGTCCAGCGACTTGATGAGGGCGGCATAACGCTCCAGCCGCTCGGGCAGGTCACGAACGATGACGGCGTTCAGGCGCGGGTCGGCCTCGATGCGCGGCGCGAAGTCGGGTGGCGCCGCCGGCTCGGCGGTGTCCTGACCGGGCTGGCCGTAGCCGACCTGGGTGAGGGCCGCGACGAGGGTGTCGGTGCCGCGCATGCCGGGCGCGGCGTCGTCGACGAGGCCGAGCGTCGTGGTGTTGCCCGCACCGCGCATCGCGCCGCCCCGCGCGCGCTGGCTGCCCTGGGCGCGGGTGGGGTCGGCGGCCGGGATGACGCGGGCCTTGCTGGGCTGGCCGACCAGCGAGCGCAGGATGCTGGCCACGCCGGGCAAGGTGGTCTGCTGGCCGCCGAAGCTCATCGGCACGTCCTGGGCCCAGGCATAGCGCAGGTAGAAGATGCGGTAGTCGGGCAGCGGTTGCTGTTGCTGCGGCGCCCAGGACTTCATGGCCACAGCCGTCGTGCCGGGGCGCACCTGGCGCACCAGCTCGTCGACCTGCTGCACGAAGCGCTTGGCGCCCACGGCGAGCAGGGCGCCGTCGTCGCTGAACTTCAGCGTGTTGCGCGTATCGGGCAGCTGCAGGGCCTGTGCGGCGCGCTGCACCTGCGAGGCGGCAGCGGGCGTGAGCAGGTAGCTGCGCGTCTGGGTGTCGCTGGCCGGTGCGATGTAGAGCACGCCGCCGTCGTAGTAGCTCAGCAGGTTGTAGGCGCGGCTCAGGTCGCGCAGCAGCTTGGCGGGCGTGCCCTCGAAGCGGCCATTGACCTGGCCCTGCACACCGCTGGCGACGACGGGGATGTCGCTGCCCGAGAACAGGCCCTGCAGGAACTGCTCGATGGGCTGGTCGCGCGCCTCCAGCTTGACGGCGCGCAGCCCTTCCGGCAGCGGCGCCGCGGACAGCGGCAGGGTCTGGGCCAGCAGCAGCATGGTGGCTGCGGCGATCTTGAGGTTTGAGGTCATGCGGCGAGCAGTGCTGCCTGTGGGGAAGGCGCCTGAATTGAAGCGTTGGGACTGGACCCCGGCGGGGGCAGGTGGTGCAGCGGCGTGAGCCGCAGCGTCGGCAGCAGTTCGTGGAAGGACAGCACGGGGGTGTCGAAGCACTCGGTCTCGATGAGCTTGCGCAGATGCCAGCGCAGGTCGACGGCGCAGACCAGGGCCTGCGGTCGCAGCGCCTCGACCTGGGCCTGCACATCGGCGGCGAGCTGGCGCGCCACGTCGGGTGAGATGGCGAGCTGGGTAGCGCCGCCGCTGACATGCAGGTTCTGGCGCAGCAGCGCCTCCAGCTCGGGCGACAGCATCAGCGCCTGCAGCTCGCCGCTGGGGCAGATGCGGTGGTGGGTCTGGCGACGCAGTGCGATGCGCGTCATCTCCGTCAGGGCCTGCACATCCTTCTCGCGCTGGCTGGCATCGGCCAGCGCTTCCAGGATGTCGCGCAGGTTGCGGATCGAGACTTCCTCTGACACGAGGCGGCGCAGCACCTCGGTGACCTTCTGCACCGGCAGCGCGCGCAGCACTTCCTTGACCACATCGGCGAGTTCGGCCTGGGCGCGGGTCAGCAGCTCGCTGGTTTCCTGGATGCCGATGAACAGCGAGGCGTTGCGGCGCAGAGCCTGGCGCACCAGCTCGGCCAGGGCCGCGGCGTCACCGGCCTGGCCGCCTTCGGACAGTGGCACCTCATGCGCGAGCAGGCGCCAGCCCTCGCGGCCGAGGCGGCCGTGCAGGGCCACGCGCGGCAGCGGCAGGCCCTGGTCGAGCTGCAGCTCGTCCAGCATCGCCTCGATGGCCCGCGTCACCGCCAGGCCACCGTCACCGAGCATGGACTGCGGCAGCTCCAGCAGCAGCGGCACGGAGGGTCGCACGCGAAGCTGCGCCGTCTTGAAAGCGCCGGCCTCGGGTTTGCCGCGCCGCGGGCTGAGCTGGGGCATGCGCCGGGTCAGCCAGTCGCGGCCCTTGGGCATCAGCAGCATGCCAGCCGCGCCGAACACGACGGCCAGCAGGCCGAACACCAGCGGCGGAAAGCCCGGCACGGTGGCCAGCAGCAGGCAGATGCCGGCGGCCATCAGGTGCACGCGTGGCTTGGCACCGAGCTGCTTGCGGATGGCGTCGCCGAGGTGGCGGTCGTTCTCGTCGTCGTTGGTGCGCGTCACCAGCAGGCCCGCGGCCATCGCACCGAGCAGGGCCGGGATCTGCGCCACCATGCCCTCGCCGATGGACAGGATGGAGTAGCGGTGCACCGCGTCCCCCATGCTGAGGTCCTGCTGCAGCACGCCGATGGCCAGGCCGCCGAGCAGGTTGATGAGGATGATGATGATGCCGGCGATGGCGTCGCCCTTGACGAACTTCATCGCGCCGTCGAGGCTGCCGTGCAGCTTGCTTTCCAGCTCCAGCGTGCGGCGGCGGCGCTTGGCTTCGTCCTTGTCGATGAGGCCGGAGCGCAGATCGGAATCGATGGACAGCTGCTTGCCCGGCATGGCGTCCAGCGAGAAGCGCGCCGCCACCTCGGCCACGCGCTCGGCGCCCTTGGCGATGACGATGAACTGCACCACCGTGATGATGAGGAAGACCACCAGGCCCACCACCAGGTTGCCGCCCGCCACCAGCTTGCCGAAGGTGGCGATGATGTGGCCGCCGTCGGCATGCAGCAGGATCAGCCGCGTGGTGGCGATGGACAGGGCCAGCCGGAACAGCGTGGTCATCAGCAGCACGCTGGGAAAGACCGAGAACTCCAGCGGCCCGGCCACGTAGACGGCGATCAGGATCAGCACCAGCCCCGAGGCTATGTTGACGGCCACCAGCAGGTCGATCAGCCACAGCGGCAGGGGCAGCACCATCAGGGCGACGATGGCGACGATGCCGGCGACCAGGAAGAGGTCGCTGAAGCGGGCGATCAGGCCCTCGCGCGGCTGGTCGGCCGCGGCGAAGTAGCCCGAGAGGCCGTCGGGCCGTTTCACGGCACTCATGCCTGAACTCCGAAGCGACGGCGCAACTCGGTGTAGACGGCCATCACATTGCGCACATAGGCCTGGGTCTCGGCAAAAGGCGGCACGCGCCGGCCGTGGCGCTCGACGGCACCCTCGCCGGCGTTGTAGGCGGCCAGCACCAGGCGCAGGTCGTTGCCGAAGCGGGCCTGCAGCTGCTTCAGGTACCTGGCCGAGGCTTCGAGGTTGGTCTCGGGGCTCAGCAGCGCGCGCTCCGCCTCGGCCACACCCAGGCCACGGCCGGTGGCGGGCATGACCTGCATCAACCCACGCGCACCGGCCGCCGAGATGGCCTGGCTCTGGTGGCGTGACTCGATGTGGGCCAGGGCATGCAGCAGCAGGGGGTCGATGTCATGGCGCTGGGCCACTTCGGCCATCAGCGGCGCCAGGGCGCGGATGCGGGCCTGCGCGGCGGCGTCACGGACCGGTGCAGGGCGGATCACGGCCGGGGCCGGCGGCAGCGCCACGGGAGCAAGGGGCGGCACCTCGGCAGCCGGCACTTCCGGCTCGGGCACTTCGACCGGCGCCGAGCGGCTCCTGACGAGGGTGGCCAGGCACAGCCTTTCGGTCAGCGCGAAGCCGCTGGCGCCTGCGGCCGGCGCGGCATCCAGCAACGCCTCGGCGGAAGGGGACGGGCAGTTCGGCGCGGCGGCGAATGCCCCCATCAGCGGGGCCGCACATAACGCACCGGTCGCCATGACCTGGCAGATCCGTTGAAGTCCGAACACTTGTCTTCCCTGCTTTTTGGACCGGGCGGACTATGGGGGCAAGCCTTGCCGGCTTGTTGACCATTGCAAGCAGAAGTAACTGACTGACCCGTAGACATTGCTCCTTTGTATGCAAGAGGCTGCCCCCCACGTTTACGCGTGGAAACAACTGCTGCACCGTCGCAATCTGAGACCGGGCATCGTTCGGTCGCGCCGTGCCAACCACCCTGTGCGCAGCGGGGTGAAAGGCCCCCTAGAAGTAGGTCTGGTCACGGTGCTGAAAACAAGTTTTCACAAACCCCGTTTGCACCCCCTAGAAATAGGTGTTAGGGACCCATGGCCGACGACAGCGGCGACAAGACTGAACAGCCCACAGCGAAGCGCCTGCTAGACGCCCGCAAGAAGGGCGATATCGCCAAGGGCAAGGAGCTGACGAGCACGGCGACGCTGCTCGTCTGGCTGGTGATGGGCGCGTTATGCATGCGCATGGCCTGCGAGCGGATTGCAGCCCTGTGCGAGGCCTTGTTCGCGCGCGTGTCGGCCGGCTGGCGCGAGGAAGGCTTCGGCCATGTCGCCGCCCTGCTGGGCTGGCAGAGCGTCGAACTGTCGCTGTTGCTGGTGGCCCTGCTCGTCATCCCCGTGGCGGTCCTGGGCACGCTGATCGAGTTCCTGCAGGCCGGGCCGGTGCTGGCCTTCGAGAAGGTGGCGCCCAAGCTCGAACACCTGAACCCGGCCGAAGGGTTGAAGCGCATGTTCTCGATGGACAACCTGGTCGAGCTGATCAAGGGCATCCTGAAGACGGCGCTGCTGCTGGGCATAGGCTGGGCGGTGGCGCGGCTGCTGCTGCCCGACGCGATGCGGCTGGCCTCGGGCACCGACAGGCCACCCCAGCATCTCGGCGGCCTGGTCTGGGAGGGCACGGTCAAGACCCTGGCCTGGACGGTGGGCGTGTTTGCCGGCGTGGCCTTCCTCGACACGATGTGGACCCGGCATCGCTTCACCAAGAAGCTGCGCATGAGCATGCGCGACATCAAGCAGGAGATGAAGGAGAGCGAAGGCGACCCGCATCTCAAGCAGCAGCGCAAGCAGGCCCATGCCGAGTGGAGCCAGCGCAACCAGCAGGCGGCGGCGCGCGGCGCCAACGCCCTGGTCGTCAACCCGACGCATGTGGCCATCGCCATCGACTTCGAGCCCGGCCGCTGCCCCGTGCCCACCGTCAGCGCCAAGGGCGAGGACCACGTCGCCCGCGCCATGCGCGAGGCTGCCGAGGACGCCGGCGTGCCCATCGTGCGCAATGTGCCGCTGGCGCGCGAGCTGCTGGCGCGCTGCGAGGAGGGCGAAGTCATCCCGCCCGACCTGTTCGACGTGCTGGCCGAGGTCATCGTCTGGGCCGAGGGCGTGCGCGAGCAGCTCAAGTGGGAGGCTGCCCGCGCCGACCCACATCGGCGCGACGAGGTGCCTGCCGAGCCGCCGCGCGCGCGACCCGCGCCCGGCGAAGACCTGACGCGCCACCCCGACGTGGACCCGCGCGTCGTTTCCGCCCAAGACGACTGATGCCATGCAGAACCTGATGCTCAACCTCGCCAGCACCGTGGCCGCCCTGGCCTTCGTGCTGCTGCTGGCCTGGTTGCTGATCCGCGGCTGGCGGCGCCTGCAGGGCCTGGGTGGGCGCAACCCGGCGGAGGACGGCGAGGCGCTGCGCTTCGTGCGCGCCCTGCCCGTTGGTGCGCGTGAGCGTGTGGTGCTGCTCGACCATGCCGGCGAGCGCTGGATGCTGGGCGTCACGGCGGGCGGCATCAATCTGCTGGCGCGCTGGCCGCAAGCCGACGCCAAGCTGGATCGCGAAGCATGATGGCCTTCTCCCATCGCTGCGACAGGCTGCTGCTGCGCGAGTTCGTCGCGAGCGATGCGGCCGACATCCAGGGCCTGCATGCCGACGCGCGGGTGCGCGAGCTGCTGCCCGATGAACAGCCCCTGCACGAGGCACGTTGGGCCGCGGAATTCGCGGCCTGCCTGGCAGGCTTCTATCGCCGCCATCCTGGCCTGGGCATCTGGCGTTGCGCCGTGCCGCTGAGCGCTGCCGAGGAACAGTTCGCCGGCTGGTTCAGCCTCATGCCCCTGCAGGCAAGCCCTGACACCGTGCAGCTGGGTATCCGGCCTGGCGACGCTGAACTCGGCAGCCGCCTCAGGCCCGAACACTGGGGCAGCGGCCTGAGCCTCAGCGGCGGCGAAGTGCTGCTGCGCCATGCCTTCGAGACGCTGGCACTGCACACGGTCTGGGGCATCTGCCACCCTGAAAACCGCGGTGCCCGCGTCTGCCTGGAGGCATTGGGCTTCACGCCTCGCAGCCGCGCGCTCTACGAAGGCCAGCCTTCCGATTACCACGCCCTGGACGCAACGACCTGGTCGGCCGTCCAGACCCTCAGCCGCCGCGAACGCCTGCGCCAGACCCGGCGCGCCCTTGCGCGTTCCCACCGGCCTACTGCCCTCGCACTGCCATGACCACTTCCGCTTCACCCAACCCCTGGCAATCCGCCCTCGGCCATCGTCTGGCCCAGGCCCTGGAGCAGTCCCGGTTTGCGCACGCGCCGCAGGCCGATGCGGCTTCCGAGCTCGGCGCCACGCGCTGGCGCCTGCCCTCCCGCGTCGCCGAGCCCACGGGCGCAGCTGCGGCGCTCAGCGAAATGCTCGGCACCGGTGCCCAGGCCGGCCTGGTGACGCACTGCCTGCAGCACTACCGCAACCAGCTCGCACCGGGCCGCGCCGAGGACGACCTGGGCGTGGCCCTGGCCGCCTATCTGGGCGCATGCCGACAGGCCTTCGATCACGAGGCACTGAGCCCGCAGCGCTGGCAAGCCATCACCCAATGGGTCAAGGCCTGGGTCATCGATGAATTGCCGTGGGACGACGCACCGCTGCTGCAGCGGCAGGACGCCTTCGAGCGTCTGGCCGTGCTGACCGTGGCGTTAGGCGAATGGACGGTACAGGCCAGCCGCCAGGGCGGCGCCCACCAGGCGTCGGCCACCTGGATGGCCCGCAACAGCTTGCAAGGCCAGCTCGGCCTGGACCTGCCCGCGCTGTGCGCCGTGCTGCGCAACCTGGACGGTGGGCCTGCCAACACGGCGGCAGTGGGTCGCGAAGGCCAGCCGCCAGGGGCCAATCAAGGCGCAACGCGCGGCCCGCATTGATATGCGGGCAAGTGGTGCAACGCCGAGTGGTCCCTGGCGGCTGGCCTTCCCTTCGGGTTGCGGCCATAAAGCCCGCGCGCGGCGTTGCAAATGCTCGCCGGGTGCCCAACCCGGCTCCGCTTTGCGCCTTGCTCGCGGGCTTTCTGGCCGCAACGCGACCCGCTGCCGCCGTGTTGGCAGGCCCGGACTGCGGCCAACCCTAGCGCGGTTGGCGCAGAAATAGGAGCAGCCGCATATAGGCAGCAGGGGCCCGACCCCGTTTAATGAAACCCGTCAACGCCGCAGAGTTTGATCAGAAAACCTTGCCGACAAGACACGCAGCGAGTCCGGTGTTTTCTCAGTCGCCACCGAATTCAGATGCCTCGAATGTCAATCAATCACTGCGGCAGCTTCTGCCGCGAAACCTAAATCTTTTTTGGAGATCAACATGGGATCAGCAGTTAGCAGCATCTTCGGCGGCGGTGGCTCGGGTGGCATCCTGGGCGCCGTGGGCGGCATCGTCGGCGGCATCTTCGGCGGCCCCATCGGCGCCATGATCGGCCAGGCTATCGGCGGCATGCTGCAGCAAGCCATCGGCAGCGGCGCCAACAGTGCCGTCGACACCCTGGTCAAGGAACACGGCATGCCCAAGTTCCTGGGCGAAGAAGTCAAGTCGACCATCGGCCAGGTCATCAACCAACTGACCTCGCAAAGCCAGCAAGGCGTTTCGCACGAAGCGCAAGGTGCGGCCCAGCAAAACTTCGGCGGCGCCGTCAAGCAGTGGGAGTCCGACTTCTCCAACCAGATCGTGCAAGGCGTGCTCGACCAGCTGCGCTCGCAAGGCACCGGCAGCTCCAAGGGCAGCAAGCCCAGCGGTGGCGGCTGGCTGCAGGCCATCGCCTCCGTGATGGGCTCGGCTCTGGGCGCCAAGGCCAAGGAGATGGTCAATCTGTCGCAACAGATCAACGACGCCTCTGCCGCCAAGTCCGCCGCCAAGTCCGGCTCCGAAGAGCAGAGCAAGCAGGCCGACGAGTTCAACAAGCTGATGACCCAATTCCAGGCCACCAGCCAGGAATACAACTACCTGAACAGCGTCTTCACGACGGCGCTGAAGGGTCTGGGCGAAGCGCTGGGCACGATGGCTCGCAAGCAATAAGCCGCAACCTGAGAAAACAAGAGGAGGGGCATCGCCCCTCCCTTTTGCATTTCAACTTTCAGTTCCTGCCCAAGATGAAAAACTTCAGTCGCCTTGCTTTGACGGTTCTGGCGTGCCTCGGTGCGCTCAGTGGATGTGGCGGCGGCGGCGGTGGCGGGGACGAAGCCACGCCGACGACCCCGCCCGTCGTTCCGACGCCCGATCCGCCGACCACGCTGACGGGCAATATCTGGCATTCCTTCAGCGACCTCGGCAATCCGGCGGGAACTTTCGTCATGAATCCCAACACCGGGGTCTCGACAGCCGTCCAATCCGAGAAGTGGGGCGTGCCTTCGCCCGATGGCAGTCGCTTCATCAGCAACGACTACACCTCACAGGGCTCCAGCGGCGAGACCCGCCTCACGGTGCGCAAGACCGACGACAAGAGCCTGGTCGTGGACCAGGTCGTTGACGGCTACATCGCCCGCCTTGCGCCGTCGCCGCTGGCCACCAACCAGGTCCTGGCCTACTGGGGCGAGACAACCGCCGCGCCCAGGGCCGCCGTGGTCTGGGACTTCAGCGCGCAGAAGGTGCTTTTCGCCACGCCGCTGAGCAAGACGCCGGACGCCGTCGCCTGGATGCCTGACGGCACCCTGCTGCGCGTGCAGCCCTCGGGCGGCGTCAGCAAGGTCACGCCGGGTGGCAGCGAGCAGCAGGTCGCCACCGTCAGCTGGCCAGAATCGCGGCTGCCGCAGGCGGTCTATGTCAGCCCCGACGGCAGCAAGGCCCTGGTGCAGCTCGCGGCGCTGCGCAGCACCGGCACGGTCAGCGGCGTGGACCTGTGGATGATGGATGCCAACGGCGCCAACCTGAAGCGCTTCACGAACAACGGCTTGATCGCCGAGGCCTACTGGTCGCCCGACAGCAAGTTCGTGGCCTTCACCAAGGACACCGGCGTGACCTGCACCGACGCCACCTGCCAGGGCAGCTGCACGGTCTGGTATGCCCCCGCCTCGGCGACGGACGTGGTGGCCGTGGATGCATCCGGCGATGCCAAGAAATTCCCGGCGAAGCGGCCCGACGGTTCGATGACCGATCTGCGCTGCCCGGTCATGGCCTGGACGCGTTAGGGATTTGTGGCTGGTGCGCGGCGAGCTCCAATGCCATTGCACCCGTAACGACAGGCGATTCTTGGAGTCGCCTGTTCCATTTGGAGCCCTCGCCCCCGATGCCTGAGAACCGTCGTCGTTTCGCCGCCGCGCTGGCCTGCCTGGGTGTCGTCATGGCCGCGCAGGCTGCCGCTGCGCTGCCAGGCACGGTCTGGCATTCATTCAGCGACCTCAGCAACCCGCAGGGCACGTTCGCGCTGAATCCCAACTCCGGCGCTGCCACCATGGTGGACAACGCGAAGTGGCGCTCGCCCTGGCCTGACGGCAGCCGCTTCATCCAGCGGGACCACAGCTCGCAGGGCGCCGGCGGCGACGAAACCCACCTGACGGTGCGCAGGACCAGCGACCGCAGTGTGCTGATGGACCAGGTCGTCGACGGCTATGTAGCGGACGGCGTTCGCCCCTCGCCGCTGGGCAGCAACCAGATCCTGGCGTCGTGGGGCAAGACGGTCTTTGCACCGCGTGCTGCCATCGTCTACGACCTCGACTCGCGCCGGCTGCTGTACGCCACGCAACCGAGCAAGACACCCGACGCGCTGTCGTGGATGCCCGATGGCTCGCTGCTGCGCGTGCAGCCCTCGGGCGACATCAGCCGGGTCTTGCCGGGCCGCGGCGAGCAGCGTGTCGCCACCGTGCGCTGGCCCGAGGCGCGCGTGCCCGAGGCGGTGTATGTCAGCCCCGATGGCAGCAAGGCTCTCGTGCAGCTGGCGGCGATGCGCGACACGGGTTCGATCGCCGGCGTCGATCTGTGGATGATGAACGTCGACGGCTCCAACCTGCGCCGATTCACCAGGAACGACCTGATCGCCGGCGCGGTCTGGTCGCCGGACAGCCGCTATGTGGCGTTTGCCAAGGACACCGGCGTGTCCTGCACCGCCGCCACCTGCCGCGGCAGCTGCACGGTCTGGTACGCCGAGGCTACTGCGTCCAACGTGGTGGCCGTGCCGCCCTCGGGCGACGCCCGGCAGTTCCCGTTGAAACGGCCCGATGGCTCGACAACGACCGTCGGCTGCCCGCTCGCGGCCTGGACGCGCTGAAGGCATGCCCTTGATCGCTGCTCGGCCGGCGCTGGCCGCCGCCGCCGTGTTGCTGATGGCCGGCGCCGCGCAGTCGGTGCCCGACGCACGCTCGCTGGCCAGCGATCCCGCGGCGGTGCAGCAACTCGTCGAAGCCGTCAGCCTGGACGTGATGTCCGAAGCCACGCTGGGCGCCTGTGAGGACATGGGCGTGGCGTCGGCTGCGCCGATGCGCGACGCCTGGGTGGCCTGGCGCGAGCGGCACCAGCTGGCCCCGCTGCGCATGGTCGTGGCCCGCATGCAGCAGCGCAGCAGCAGCATCCCGTCGTTCACGCGCCTGACCGAGCCCATGCGCCAGCGGGTGCTGGACGATCCATCGCCCGAGCAGGCCTGCGCAGCGTTGGCGCGCGACTGGCAATCGCCGGCCATGGATGTCAGCACGCTCTACCCCCAGGCACGCGCCGTGGCCCTGGCGCTGGTGAAAGCCAACCTGGTGGCTCCTCCCAGCCCGCTGGCGATCGCGCCCGAGGCGGCCCGGGGCCAGTTCCTGCTGCCCAGCCAGATCCCCGCGCTCACGGCGCAGCGAGGCCACTGGCTGGTGATCTCCGAGGAGGAGGCGCAACGCAAGCTCGGCGTTATCTATGTCAAGGGCCGCGTGGCGCGCGAGATCGACCGCCCGACGCATTTCTTCCTGGTGCAGCAGCAGGGCGACCGGCATGTGGAGCAGCGCATCCACCTGAAGTTCGACGCCGAGCCCTGGGTGGGCCGCGAGGTGGTGCTGCGCGGCGTCGTCACGTCGCTGAACGACAACTCCCTGGACCTGGCCGACGCGGCCCTGGTCGCCAACCCGGCGGGGCTGACGTCGTCGCCGCTGCCGCAGGCGCCGATGCTGCGCAGACGGGCGGTGCTGCAGCGCGTGACGACGCTGCCGGGCCGCGGCCTGGCGGAGAAGGACCTGGCGGCCGTGGTCATCCACGGCGAAAGCAACTTCAATGGCGGCACGCGCTGGGAAGAGGATGTGCGCTTCCTGCTGCGTGACGGCACGGTCTACCACCGCACCGAGATGCCGCCCGACCAGCTCAATGTCGCCGCGTCGCGCCAGCTGGAGCCGCAGCGCTGGGGCCGCTGGCGCGCCAGCGGCAAGGTTGATGTCAGCCCCCAGGGCCGAGCCGTGCCCGGCCCGCCCCCCGAGGGGGTCAAGGGCACTTGGGGCGGCCCTACGTGCCCTTGCGAAATGCAGCCGCAGGACGATGACGGCCGCCCCGCGGGCGCCTGGCAGGCCGAGAAGCATCACGCCGTGCGGCCCTGGCCCAAGGACACGCGGCTGGAGGGATCCTTCACCCGCGGCACGTTCACCGGCAGCCTGGTCCTTGGCGGCAGATCGTCCAGCACCACGTTGCGCTTCATGCGCGACGGCCGCTTCGAGCGCAGCTACAGCGCGCTGTCCAGCACCGGCACGTTGGCCGCGACGCTCAACAACACGGTCATTGCCGGCTCGGCCCATGGCGATGGCAAGGGCAGCAGCAGCACCGGCGGCGGCACGGTGGGCACGCCCTTTGGCACGGCGGGCGCGGTGAGCTCGCGCAAGCAGGACGACGGCGCAGGCCGCCGCGGCCGCTACCAGCTCAGCGGCTTCGTCCTCACCCTCGACTACGACGACGGCCACCAGGAGCGCCTGCTCAGCTTTCCCGTGCACGACGACAACAAGACCGTCTACATGGGCAGCGGCAGCCTCGTCCTCGACAAATGACCCCGACCTTTCCACTGGAGTTTCAAATGCCCCGACTGCGATCCCTTGCTCTTCGTCTGGCCCTGGCGGCCCTGGTCGGCGCTGCCGGCGCGGCCACGGCTCAGGTCGCCCCCTCGATCAGCCTGGCCGAGCAGATGCGCACCATGCTCGCCAAGCCCGGTGCGGGTGGCGGCGCGGCACCCGCCGCTCCGGTGTTCAGCGCGGCGCCCGCAGTCACCTCGGCCAGTGCGCTGGCCGCCCTCAACGCGCCCCTCGTCACCAACGGGCCGGCGCAGGTGCGCCAGTCGGCCACCGAGCTGGCGCAGCGCTTCCCCGCGGCGCATCGCGGCGCCATGACCAAGGCGTATGAGGAGTCCTTCGTCTTCTGGCAGAAGCTCGAGACCCAGCTCGGCCTGACGCCCAATGACGCCGCAGCCGGCGTGGCGGCCTTCATCGCCGGCAATTACACCGCCTTCATGCAGCAGCCCGTGCCCGACGAGCACTTCAAGTCCCTGGTGCTGCAGATGCAACGCATGCTGGGCCAGAACGCCGCCTTCACCCAAAGCAGCCCGGCCGCCAAGCGCGCGATGTTCGAGCAGCTGGCCATGGTGGGCACCTTCATGGTGGTCTACCGCGAGCACCTCAACAGCAAGCCCAACCCCAACGAGGAGGTCAATTTCCGCAATGCGGCCAAGGCCAACCTCGAGGCGGCGTTGGGGCTGGGGGTGGAGCGCATCCAGATCGGGCCGCAAGGGCTGGTGGCGCGCTGAGGAAGGGCGGCTCAGCAGGCATGCCGCCACGGCGGCCGGCCTCAGGTGTCGTGATAGCCGCCGGCGATCGCGTCGGCCACGGTCCGGGTCCAGGAGTCCAGGTAGACGAAATCCGGCGAATCCGGGAAACGGTGGGCCGCGAAGAGCAGGGCCTCCAGGTCCAGCACGGCCTCACGGGCCTGCGGCGTCGGGTGCTTCAGGTCGGCCAGCAGCACGACGCGGCGCGCCGTGGCCATGTTGTCGGCCAGGTCGATGGCATCCATGTTCAGGCCCCAGTGCCAGTCGCCGTTGGCGTGGCGGATCGCCTCGCCCAGGCTCACGCCCAGGTCGCCCAGCAGGCTGTTGACGATGAAGGGGCCGCTGCGCTGGCAGTCCGGCCAGGGCTTGTGCTGAGGCAGGCTGGCGAAGGCGGGCAGCTGCGGCCAATGCGCCTTGGCCCAGGCGTTCAAGGCCTTGGCATAGACCACGCCTTGCAGTGCCTGCGGATCGGGCCCTTCATGCGCCAGCAGCCAGTCGCACAGCAGGCGTTGGCGCTCGTTCAGCGTGGCCTGGAAGTAGGCCCAGTTGGCCTGGGCCTGGCTCTCGCTCAGCGCACGGCCGGAGCCGGGGTGAGGCAGCTCATAGGCGGGGTAGTCGCTCAGGTCCCAGGTGGACGCTTTAGTGCCGGCAAGCCAGCGCTGGATCAGATTCGGCATGGTCAGCAAGCGCGAAAGAAAAATGGACGGCCTCGAGAGGCCGTCCATTCGGAACAAGCCCGGTTCAGAACCAGCCTTTTACCGTATCGAAGATGCCACGGCCGCCAGCATCGCCAGCGATGGCGCCGCCAATGCCGCCGATGATGCCGCCAACCACCGTGCCCACGCCGGGGAAGATGGCCGTGCCGATGGTCGCGCCCAGGGCCGCGCCACCCCAGCCACCCAGGGCGCCGCCGGCCACGCCTGAGGCGGTGCGCCCGGTGTTCTCGCCGATGCGGTTGCCGTCGGCCTGGTAGGCCTGGCCGAGCGAAATGGCATCCAGCACGACGCCGACGGGCCGGGCGACCTTGCCCACGCCTTCCAGCAGTTGGCCGGCGCCGCGCAGGCCACGGTTGACCTTCAGGGCCTCGACATCGCGGGCCACCTGGCCACGGATGTCGCTGTCCAGCGCCGTGCGGCCCACCTTGGACTCGACGTCGATGCGCTGGCGCATGCGCGGGTCCGTCGCCGGGGGCTCGGCCACCACGTCCACCACGCGCGCGCCGTTCTGCACCGGCACCTCGGTGCGCACCTGGGCGCCCGCGGCGCGCCAGCGGTCGGCAATCGCGTCGCGAGCCAGCGCGCCGTTGGTGTTGTTGGCCACCGGCGAAGCGATGCCCGAGGTGCGGCCCAGCGAACCGGGCGGCGGTGCATGCACGGTCTGGCCGACCTGGATGCCGTTGCTGGTCAGCAGCTCGGTCAGGCCGCGCGTGAAACCGCCCTTGCCCGTCCAGGCGCTGGTCGTCGCTTCCCATCGCTTGATCAGGATGGGGTTGTCGATCAGCAGCTTGCTGCCCTGCTGCAGCATGCCCTGGCCGGCCGCCCAGAGGCCGCCGGGTGCATGGTCGGGCAGCAGGCTCTGGCGCGCGGCCTGCAACACATCCTGGTTGTAGTGGGCCACGTCACCGGGGTGCCCCGAGGCCAGCAGGTGCTGCTCGATGGCGGCATGCGCCGACTCGGCGGCCTGCGGGTCGCTCTTGCGCGCGTCGACCACCCAGGTCGCCAGGCGCTGGGTGTCGACAACGCCAGTACGTGGGTCGGTCGCCCGGCTGACGACCTCCGCTGCGGGATCGCGGGCGACCGGCGTCTGCCGGCCGCTCGAAACTGCATCAACTGCAAGCATGGCGGCCTCCGCTCAGAAGTCCAGGCGCATCACGGTCAGCGAGAACCGGTGGGCGTCGCGCGTCGAGTGCGAACGGCTTTCGCCGGCATCCGACAGCGAGCCCAGGAAGGCGCCACTCAGCGACGCCGACAGCAGGCCACTGAACAGGCTGAGGGCGTTGCGCAGGAAATCGCTGCCGCGCTGTTGCGTGGCTGGGTCCAGGCCCGGGTTCAGCTGCAGGTCGGTCTTGTTCATGTAGGCCTGGTCGACCTTGTGGATGTCACCGTTGGCGTCCACGCCCAGGAAGCCGGCGCCGGCCGGGTTTTCCTGAAGCACATTGCCGTCCTTGTGGGTCCAGTCAAGCACGGCGCCCCAGCCGGCGGCCTCGTCGATCTTGAGATCGCCGACCTTGTTGGTGTCCACGCCGCTGATCTCGACGCCGTAGTCGCCGTTCGTGATGGCGACCTTGCTCGCGAGGGTCATGCCGTTGCCGGCATTCCAGGGCGTGGTCTCGATGGTGACCTTGGTGCCGTCCTCGAGCTTGAAGGTCGTGGTGCCGTAGAAGTCGAAGGCATGCTTGCCGTCGATGTTGACGTGCGGGTCGCCCCAGATGTTGTAGGTCTCGCCGGTCTTCTTGTTGAAGATGTTGACGGTGTTGTTGTCACCGGCGGTGATGCGGTAGTTGTCGTTCTCGAACACGGCCTGGCCACCCTTCATCTGGGTGCTGGCGTGGGTCGGGTTGGTGTTCGGGACGGAGGATGTGGCGGTCAGCGAGGTGCTGCTGGCCGTCTGGATGGTGGTCATGGCGCGTTCTCCTCAGGGGTGTGTCTCAGTCGCGTTGCCATTGCATTCGGACTCGGCCAGGCCCGCTAGCTGCGGCCGCCCGCAATTCGGGGCAGCCGCAGCTAGGGTTGGCCGCAAGCGCGGGGTCATACTTCGCACCCATGCCCCGTTATGTCGCCCTGCTTCGCGGCGTCAGCCCGATGAACGCCAAGATGCCCGACCTCAAGCGCTGCTTCGAGGAGGCGGGTTTCACCGACGTGAAGACGCTGCTGAGCAGCGGCAACGTCGTGTTCTCAACGCCCCGCTCCGCCGCCATCGCGACGCTGCAGAAACGCGCCGAGAAGGCCATGCTGGACGGCCAGGGCTACAGCTTCGCCACCACCGTGCGGTCGACGGCCCATCTGCAGCAGCTGATCAAGGCCGATCCCTTCGCCGCCTTCAAGCTCAAGCCCGGGTCCAAGCGCGTCGTCACCTTCCTGCGCGAGCCGCTTGCCGAGAGCCCCGTCGAGCTGCCGGTGACGCACGGCGAAGCCTGCATCCTGGGCCTGGACGGCGGCGAGGTGTTCTGCAGCTATGTGCCCGAGGCCAAGGGGCCGGTCTTCATGCACCTGCTGGAGAAGACCTTCGGCAAGACCATCACGACACGCACCTGGGACACCGTGGCCAAGTGCGCCGCGGCCTGAGTCAGTCCTCGCCCGACTCGGGCAGGTGAATCAGGCCGGTGTGGAAGTCGTACTCGAAGACCTCGCCATAGCGCGCCCACTCGATGGCCACGCGCAGCACGCGCTCGGCCTCGGCGGCGTCCATGCTGTCCATCAGCAGCTTCAGGAAGGGCTCCTCCTTCAGCTCGCCGTGGGCTTCCTGCTCCAGGCTGGCGCGGATGAAGGTGGCCAGTGGCACATGCGCCAGCAGCTGCTGGCCGAAGATCTCGCGGCGGAACTCGTGGCCGCCTTCGACATAGCGCTGGCCCAGCGGCGTGACGATGAGGTCGCCGCCACTGAGCTGGGCCAGGCCCAGGCGGTGCAGCGCGTCGGCCAGCGGCAGCATGGCCTCGTCGGTGAGTTCGCTCTCCTCGGCCAGCTGGGGCAGGTCGGCGCGGCCATTGAAGCGTTCGTCGGCCAGCAGCTCCAGCAGGCTCTCCATGCGGCCGACGTCGGCTTCGGGCAGGCGGTCGCTGAGATGCGGCTTGGGCGCCTCCTCGACGGTGCCGGCCACGTGAGTGGCGCTCGTCATCAGCCGGTAGACCTCGTCGATGAGCAGGCGCACTTCGGGGCTGTCGGCGCGGCGCGGGCGCGGCAGCGTGATAGGCAGCTCGGCGCGCACGCGGCCCGGGTTGCTGGCGAAGATCAGCACGCGGTCGGCCATCATGACGGCCTCCTCGATGTTGTGCGACACGACGAGCATGGCCTGCGTGGGCATCTGGCCGCCGTCCCAGAGGTCGAGGATCTCGTTGCGCAGGCGCTCGCCGGTCAGCACGTCTAGGGCCGAGAAGGCCTCGTCCATCAGCAGCACGGCCGGCTGCATGACCAGGGCCCGCGCCATGCCCACGCGCTGGCGCATGCCGCCTGACAGCTCGCGCGGCAGGGCGCCCTCAAAGCCGGCCAGGCCGATCAGCTCGATGGCTTCGTTCGCGCGGCGCTCACGTTCCGCCGCTGGCACGCCGGCCGCCTCCAGCCCGAGCTCGACGTTCTGCCGAACGGTGAGCCAAGGGAACAGCGCAAAGCTCTGGAACACCATCGCGATGCCGGCCGCCGGCCCGAACAGTGGCTGGCCGCCGTAGCGCACGTCGCCAGCGTCCGCGGGGATCAGCCCGGCCATGATGCGCAGCAGCGTGCTCTTGCCCGAGCCGCTCTGGCCCAGTAGCGCGACGATCTCGCCCTTGTCGAGGCGAAAGTCCACGCCCTCCAGCACCGAGCGCAGGCTGCCGTCGTTGGACTTGAAGCCCTTGGCGACGCCCTTCAGTTCGATCAACGTCGTCATCAGAAATGCATCCTTTCCTCGGCGATACGGTAGAGACGCCGCCAGACCCAGTGGTTCATCGCCATGACGAAGACGCACATGACGCCGATGCCTAAAGCGATGCGCGGGAAGTCGCCCGCCGTCGTCATCTGCTGGATGTAGCTGCCCAGGCCTTGGGCCTGCAGGTGGGTGTCGCCCCAGCTCACGTACTCGGCCACGATGCTGGCGTTCCAGGAGCCGCCGCTGGCCGTGATGGCGCCGGTGACGAAGCTCGGGAAGATGGCCGGCAGCAGATAGCGCCGCCAGGCCAGCCAGCCCTTGAGCCCCAGGTTCTTGGCGGCCAGGCGCAACTCGGTCGGGATGGTCGACGCGCCGGCCACGACGTTGAAAAGCAGATACCACTGCGTGCCCAGGATGATGAGGGGCGACAGCCAGAGGTCGGGGTCGAGCCTGTACTTGACGATGACGAGGACGGCGACCGGGAAGACCAGATTGGACGGGAAGGCCGCGAGGAACTGCGCCACCGCCTGCACGCGGCCGGCGATGCGCGGGTTCAGGCCTATCCACACGCCAATGGGCACCCAGATCAGCGACGCCACGGCGATCAGCGCGAGCACGCGCGCCAGCGTGTACAGGCCCAGCTTGAACACATGCGCCGCCTCGCCCCAGCCCACCTCGGTGTGGATGAAGCTGACCAGACGCCAGACGGCGAACAGCACCAGGGCGGCCAGCAGCGCATCCCAGGCGCGGGCCCACAGCGGGTTGGGATCTTCAGGCCGCGCGCGGATGGAGCGGCCGTCGTAGCTCTTCTTCAGCGGCGCGAAACTGGCCGTGATCCAGCGCCCCGGCCATTGCCCCAGGCGCTGCAGCAGCTGGGTGCGGCGCAGCCAGGTCAGCAGCCAGGACTGGGGCGCCTGCTCGCTGCTGCCTTCCTCGAAGCGGAAGCGGTCGGCCCAGGCCAAGAGCGGGCGGAAGAACAGCTGGTCGTACAGCAGGATGCCGACCAGCATGCCGACGATGGCCCAGCCGATGGCGCCGAGGTCGCGCGCCTCGATGGCCACGGCGATGTAGGAGCCCACGCCGGGCAGCTTGATATCCTGGCCGGCCACCGAGATGGCTTCCGACGCGACGACGAAGAACCAGCCGCCGCTCATGCTCATCATCATGTTCCACAGCAGGTTGGGCATGGCAAAGGGCAGCTCCAGCCGCCAGAAGCGCTGCCAGCCCGACAGCTGGAAGATGCGCGCCGCCTCCTGCAGCTCGCCCGGCACCGTGCGCAGCGACTGGTAGAGGCTGAAGGCCATGTTCCAGGCCTGGCTCGTGAAGATGGCGAACAGGGCCGCCAGCTCCACGCCCAGCAGGTTGCCCGGGAACAGCGCGATGAAGGGCGCGACGGCAATCGCCTGGAAGCCCAGGATGGGGATGGACTGCAGGATGTCCAGCAGCGGCACCAGCACCTTCTCTGCCGCACGCACCTTGGCCGCCAGCACCGCGAACACGCAGGCGAACACCACCGAGGCGGCCAGCGCCAGGAACATGCGCAGCGTCGTGCGCAGCAGGTAATAGGGCAGGTAGGCGACGTCCAGGCTCAGCGGCAGGGGCACGCCGAGGTGGAAGGATCGGGCCATCGCCGCCGCGGCCATCGCGAGCAGCACCAGCACCGCCAGGACGAGGGGCAGCAGCGCCCAATCCCAGCGATTGAACGCGGCCTCGACGGCGGGGCGGGGGAAGAAGCGACGGTCGGACATGGTGGCGGGCGAACAGGACCGCGCAGCCTAGTCCGGGCACGTAAGGCGGGTGTGAAGCGCGCCGCCCCGGAGCTTGCGCCCAGCTTGCAGCGCTGCGCCGAAGAACTACGACTGGTTGCAGCTCTGGCGGCTTGAATCAGCCTTGTCGCCTAACGGCACAACTCGTCTCCCCGGCTTGCGACTTGACGATGTATCCGGCGCCTTCTCCTACAGGGATCTTTTGCCTGCGGCCTAAGGTTGTTGACGCGGCGGCGCAATGGGGTGCCGCCCAGGCTCACAGTGAAGGAACAGCCATGTCCAACCAGCAACGCCAATCCGGTAAGCAGCAGCCCGAAAGCGGTCAGAACATCCAGCAGGGTGGTCAGAGCCGTGACCAGAGCCCTGGCCAGCAAAGCCAGGCCGGTGGCGGCAGCCAGACGCCCCAGCAAGGGGGTGGCTCTGCCGGTCGCGACCAGCAAAGCAAGCCCAGCAACCAGCAGGGTTCCAAGAACCGCTGACTGCGCAAGGGGCTGAGGGCGCGGCGCCGTGAGGTGCCACCGGCGCCTTAGCCCGTCGACCGACCAGGCCCTCTGCCGCGCAGGGGGCCTGCCTTATTCGAAGAGGTGGCCGAGGTCATGGTGGCCCATGGACTCGGCCTTGGTGCGCAGGTATTTCTCGTTGTCGGGGCCCGGCTCCGTCAACGAGGCTTCGCGTTCGACGACGTCGATGCCGAACTCGGCCAGGGCGGCCATCTTCAGCGGGTTGTTGGTCAGCAGCCGGATGCGCTGCACGCCCAGCGACCGCAGCATGCAGGCGGCGGCGTCGTAGCGGCGCGAGTCGATGGGCAGGCCCAGTTGGGCATTGGCCTGGATGGTGTCGGCGCCGGCATCCTGCTCGGCGTAGGCGCGCAGCTTCTGCACCAGGCCGATGCCGCGCCCCTCGTGGCCGCGCATGTAGACGATGGCACCGCGCCCCAGGTCGGCGATGCGCTTCATGGCGCTTTGCAGTTGTGGCCGGCAGTCGCAGCGCAGCGAGCCGAAGACTTCGCCGGTCATGCATTCGGAGTGCACGCGCACCAGCGGCGGCTCGTCACCGGTCAGCTCACCCAGGCTCAGCACGACATGCTCCTGGCCGCTGTCGTCCTCACGGAAGCCGTGAATGACGAACTCGCCATAGGGCGTTGGCAGGCGGGTGGAGACGATGCGTTCGATCTTCATGGTGTGGGGCTTCAAGGGGGCATTCTCGCCGCCCCGGGGAAAACCCCGTGTCGCGCAGGTTAGGCTGCCGCTTTTCAGGAGACACGCATGGCCCAGACCGTCCAGTTCAAGCGCCCCGATGGCGCCCCTGTGTCCGGCTATCTCGCCGAGGCCGCCCAGCCCTTGGGCGCCGTGGTGGTCATCCAGGAATGGTGGGGCCTGAACGACCAGATCCGTGGCGTGGCCGATCGCTTTGCGCTGGCCGGCTTCACGGCGCTGGTGCCCGACCTCTACCGCGGCAAGAGCACCGTCGAGGCCGAGGAAGCCGGCCATCTGATGACGGACCTGAACTTTGGCGACGCCGCCTCGCAGGACGTGCGCGGCGCGGTGCACTACCTCAAGGACCTGAAGCTGGGCAGCGGCAAGGTCGGCGTGACCGGCTATTGCATGGGCGGCGCGCTGACCGTGCTGGCCGCGACGATGGTGCCCGAGGCCGACGCCGCCGTGATCTGGTACGGCATGCCGCCGCTGGAATATGTAGACGCCAGCAAGATCAAGATGCCGCTGCAGGCCCACTGGGCCACGCAGGATGAATCCTTCCCGATTGCCGGCGTGGACAGCCTGGAAGCGAAGTTCGCCGAGGTCGGTGTGCGCTACGAAGGCCACCGCTATCTGGCCCACCATGCCTTTGCCAACGAGACGGCGCAGGGGCCAGGGCGCATTGCCAAGACGCAGTACGACGCGGTGTGGGCGCAGCAGGCGTGGGACCGGGCGATGCGGTTCTTTGGCAAGCACCTGGGCTGAGCGTCGCGCGCCCAGCTCGCGAGACCCACGTCAGTCCGCGCGATCCGGCTTGACGGCCTGGCAGCGCGTGACCAGCTCACGGGCGCGGCCGTCATAGGCTTCGCGGGCCGCCGGGGATTGCAGGACCTGGCGGGTGAACAGGGCTTGCCCGGCCGGCGAGGCGGCAAAGGCTTCGATGGCCTTGACTTCGGCTGCCGAAATGGCGGGCAGCGGCTCGGGGGCCTTTTCGCCCAGGGCGGTGTAGATGCCCAGCAAGCCGTGCCTGGCGTATTTGTGTCCCGGGACCGAACTGAAAAACCGGTCGGCCGCCGCAACTTCGCTGGCACTCAGCGACATCGTGACCACCCGTTCGGTCGTCTCGTAGAACTCGCTGGGCTGCAGGGCCTGGATGCAGGCGTTCTGCGCGGCGGGCAGGCCGCCCTTGGCCTCACGCTGCTTGGCGGCCAGTTGCACGCCCAGCAGCGCCGACTGGGCGGTGATCTGCGCGGTCGTTGACACGGCCTCGGCGGCGAAGCTGGCCAGCAGGCAGGCCGTCAGCGTGAGGGTGCGATGCATCATGGGGTGGGTCGACTTGAAAACGCGCATTTTGCGGCGCTGGCCACGCTCGCCGCCCGCCTTGGCGCTCAGTCGCTGCGCCGCACCTGCAGCCGCGGCTCGTCCGGCCAGGTGTCGGCGTCCAGGGCCAGTTCATCGGGCCGCAGGCCATCGGCGCGCAGCACGCCCAGGTAGCCGTCGCGGCCTTGCGCCTTGGCGGCATAGAGGGCGGCATCGGCCAGGCTCAGCGTGGCGTCCCAATCCCAGGCCCGAGGCGCTTCGGGGTCGAGAGGGAAGACGGCGAAGCCGATGGACACGGTGACCGGCAGCGTGCGGCCGTCGGCCAGCGTGAAGGCCTGCTCGCGCACGACGGCGTTGAAGCGTGCCGCCAGCTCGGTGGCGCCGCTGCGTGCGCCGCCGCGGGCCAGGGCCAGGAATTCCTCGCCGCCCCAACGCACCAGCACGTCGCTCTCGCGGAAGACCATGCGCAGCCGGCGGGCGAACTCAACCAGCACCTGGTCGCCCGCGGTGTGGCCGTGGCGGTCGTTGATGCGCTTGAAGTGATCGAGGTCCATCAGCATGACGAGCAGGTCGGCTTCGTCGTCGCGGTGGCGGTCGGGGTTGCTGTGGCGCGGCTCGGTGTAGTGGCGCAGGCAGAGCTGCAGGTCCGAGGTGACCCGCGAGTCCAGGTAGCGGCGGTTGCGCAGGCCGGTCAGCGGGTCGGTGGTGCTGGCCTCGCGCAACTCCGTGGTGCGCTGCTCCACCAGGGCTTGCAGCGCCGTTTCGCGTCGGCGCAGCTGTGCGGTGCGCCTCGCCACACCCCAGCGCAACAGCAGCCAGGCCAAGCCCAGTAAAGAAAGCGCGGCGGCCGCCTGGGCCCAGCGCGTCTGCCACCAGGCCGGCAGCAGCTCGATGTCGAGCAGCAGCGGGCGGTCGCCCCACACGCCGTGATGGTTGGTGGCGTACACCTCCAGCCGATAGCGGCCCGGCGGCAGGCCGCCATAGCTCGCGAAGCGGGCACTGGCGTCGGTGAACGTCCATTCGGCGTCCCAGCCCGCCAGGCGCATCATGTAGCGCAGCTTGGCCGGGTCGATGTAGTCCAGTGCGGCGAACTCGACGGCCACACTGCGGGTACCGGCCGGCAGCTTCAAGCCTTGCTTCAGGTCCTGGTCCGGCTGGAAGAGCTGGCCGTCGCGGCGCAGGCTGCTGACGACCACCGGCGGCGCATAGCGCGAAGGCATGAAGGCCAGCGGCTCGATGACGAGCAGGCCGCGGCTGCCGCAGAAGAGCAGGCGGCCGTCGGGCAGGGCGGCGTCGGCGAAGAAGCGCGGCGTGCCCATCGGCGGGCCCTCGGCGCCGGAGAGTTCGTCCAGGCGGTTGGCGTTCGGGTCGTAGACGGATTGCTGGCTCCATACCCGGCCCTTGGCGTCCTCGTGCAGGTTGACGCCGAAGGGCCGGCCCGGCGCCCCCATGCGCTCGCTGATGCGTTCGAAGCGCGCGCGGCCCTGTTCGTCGTAGCCCTTGAGCCGGTGCAGGCCGCTGACGGCGGTGTCCACGTAAAGGCTGCCGTCGCGGGTGTGCAGCAGACCGAGCACGGCAGGAAAGCCCAGCGCCTCGCCGGGCGCGCCCTGCACCTCGGCCAGGCGCTGGCCGTCCCAGCGGAACAGGCCGGCCAGCGCGCCGACCCAGAGTTGGCCGTTGCGGGCCTCCACGCGCAGCGCATGCACGCCGCCGCGCAGCGGCTCGCCATCTGCGCGGCGCACGCGCTCGATGCGGGCCTGGGGCGAAGGCAGGCGGTAGAGCCCGTCCTGCATGCCCACCCAGACTTCACCACTCGGTAATACCAGCACGCGATGCGCGCGGCCGCCCTCCAGCGCCCAGCTGGCGAGCAGTCGGGCGCTGCGCGGTTCGCGGCGCTCCAGGCGGCCGTTGGCCACCAGCCAGACGCTGCCATCCGGCCCCTCGGCGAGGTTGTCCACCGGCGTGTCGGCCTCACGCGGCCAGCCGCCGACGGTGCGCAGCTGCGCGTCCAGCAGGGCCACCGGGCCGCTGTGCGTGGCCACCATCAGCAGGCCGTCACGGCGGGGCAGCAGGCCGCGCAGGTCGCTGCTGGCCAGGGGGCTGCGGGGGTCGGCGTCGGGGCCGCGCACGGCCAGTGCCGGGTGCTGCTGGTGGCGCTGCAAGCCCACGCCGTAGCCGCCCACCCACATGGTGCCGGTCTGGTCGCGCAGCAGCACGTTGACGTCATTGCCGGCCAGGCCGCCGGGCAGATGGGGGTTGTGGCGCAACTGGCGCAGCAGCGCGCCGCTGTCGCCGTCCAGCCAGGCGATGCCGTCGTTCAGGCCGGCCCAGACCGTGCCGTCGGCGCTCTGCGCCAGCGCCTGCACGCCCCCCTTGAAGCGCGCCGCCAGCCAGCGCGGCTGGCCGTTCGCCTCGATGCGGCCGACGCGGCCGTCCACGCTGCCGAACCAGAGCCGGCCCGCGCGGTCCTCCAGCAAGGTGCTGATGCCGATGATGGCGTTGTCGGGCAAGGCCAGCGCCGCCCAGCCGCCCTGCAGGTCGCGCCGGGCTAGGCCCCGCCAGTGGCCGGCCCACAGCGCGCCGTCGCGGCCCACGGCCAGCGCCAGCACGCGGCGCTCGGTTGCGCCGTCGACGCGCAGCGGCTCGATCTCGAAGCGCGCGGTTTTCGGCTCAAAGCGCAGCAGGCCCTGACCCAGTGTGCCGACCCAGACCCGGCCGGCGTCGTCCTCCGCCAGCGCGCGGATGGGCGTGGCGCGCTCGCTGCCGCTGCCCAGCATGCGCACGCGGTCGAACGCAGGTTCGTAGCGCGCCAGGCCGTTGACCTCGGTGCCTATCCACATGCCGCCGTCTGCGGCGGGGGCCAGCGAGCGCACCCAGCCCAGGTTGCGCTGCACCGGCGTGGCGCCTTCGCGTTCGATGGGGCGCAGGCGGTAGCCGTCGTAGCGCGCCAGACCGTCGCTGGTGCCGATCCAGATCAGGCCTTGTTTGTCTTGCGCCAGGCTGCCGACCACGTCGCGCGGCACCGGGACGTTGGCAAACTGGGGCTCCAGCGCGCTCAATGGAGGCTGGGCTGTGGCCACTCCTCCGGTCAACGCGGTCAGCAGGCAAAGCGCCAGCGTCAGTGTGCGGTGGAACGTTGGCGGCATGGTTTTCATTGTCCAAGCTGCGTCGGCGTCTCCCGCGCCCGATTTACCCGGCCTTCGAACGGCAGCGCGGTCGTCGACTCGAGGACATCGTCTGCCGGCTGGTGCAGTGCATCATGGGAACGCGTTCGCGCAACTGGTCCGGCAACTGTCTCTTCGACGGTGCGACTGCTGGGCGCGCGTCACGAGTGGCAACCTATGCGTTCGACACCAAATTCGAGATCTTCACAAGGCCACATGACGATGGAAGCGATCACGATCACTGACGAGTACCTCACCGAGCTTCGCGAGCGCTTCGAAAAATGGGCCGATTTCCTGAACATGGGTTTCGGCCTCGTCGCGTTCACCTTCGCGCTGGCCTGCCTCGGAACCAAGACGCCAGTTGTCAACGCCTGGTTCAGCATCGCGGTGCTGTCTTTCGTTCGATACAAGGGGAGTCACCTTTTCCCAGCCGAGATTCTTCGGCTGCGCAAACTCGCCAAGGTCGATGAGAAAGCCAGGGTGTTGTTGAAAGGCCTGGAGAGTGAGTTTCTCAGTGTGAAGACGGCAGTTACCACGTATCCAATCTTCCTTATCGGCTACGTGCTCCTGGGCGCCATAGCGTTTAGCCCTGTGCTTTCCAAAGTCATCCCTGGCTTGGGCACCTACGTCGGCATCTGACCTTTTGACAGGACTTTCCGGTTGGAGGCCCGAGAAGGCGCCGGATGGCCACCTGCAAAGGCAAGCACTTCAGAACGCCAGCGCATTCGTCGCCTTCACCTCCTCCATCACCGCATACGTCCGCGTCTCCCTTACCCCCGGCAGCGTCCAGATCACGCTGCCAATGAACTCCCGATACGCGCCCATATCCCGCACCCGCGTCTTGAGCAGATAGTCGAAGCCGCCGGCCACCAGGTGGCATTCCAGGATCTCGGCGCGGGCCTGGACGGCGGCCTTGAAGTTGTCCATCACGTCCATCACCGTGCGGTCCAGGTGCACCTCGATGAAGACCAGCATGGCCGCGCCGAGCTTGGCCGGGTTCAGCCGCGCCTCGTAGCCGAGGATGTAGCCGTCGCGGGTCAGGCGCTTGACGCGCTCCAGCACGGCGGTGGGCGACAGGTGTACGGCTTCAGCCAGCTTGAGGTTGGAAATACGCCCATCGGCCTGCAGCACGCGCAAGATGCGGGCGTCGATCTTGTCGAGTTTGGTTTCGTCGTCCATCTGGATTTTTGTCGGCCGTTCCTGTAATCCTTGGAATTTAATCCAAGTGAAGCGTCGATAGAGTGCGAAACCTCACCAGGAGCTCTGCCATGCCCACGCCCTTCGTCGCCCCGACCGAACAGCCCCGCCTGCCCGATCCCTACCGGGCCGAGCACGGCGTCGTGCAGGCCCTGGCCGAGCGTGTTGGCGGTGCGCTGGACTGGCCTGGCGTCATCGCCATGGCCGCGCCCTGGGTGGAGCAGGTGCGCAAGAACCCGGCGCCTTTCTGGGCCATGGAATCGCTGCTGCGCGAATACCCCATCACCAGCGCCGAAGGCCTGGCCCTGATGCGCCTGGCCGAGGCGCTGCTGCGGGTGCCCGACGCGCCCACGGCCATTGCGCTGACGGCCGACCAGCTCGGCCGCGCCGACTTCGACGGCGCCAGTGAAGGCAGCCCGCACAAGATGCTGGCCGCGCTGTCGGCCTCGGCCATCTCGATGTCCAAGCGCTTCCTGCCGGGCGCGGATGACGACGGCGGCCTGTTCAAGCGCCTGGGCGCGCAGACCGTGGTGGCCGCCACCGTACGGGCCATCCAGCTCTTGGGCCGGCAGTTCGTGCTCGGCCGCAACATCAATGAGGCGATGGGCGAGGCGGATTCGGCGCGCAAGCAGCAAAAGCAGCTGCGCTTCAGCTACGACATGCTCGGCGAAGGCGCCCGCACCGAGGCCGATGCATTGCGCTATCAGGCGGCCTATGTCGGCGCCATCAAGGCCATCGCCGCCGGCCAGCGCGCGGCGTCGCCGGAGGCGTCGGACGGCATCTCCATCAAGCTCAGCGCCCTGTTCAGCCGCTACGAGGTGCTGCAGCGCGAGCGCGTCTTCGCCGAGCTGCTGCCGCGTGTGTGGGCGCTCATCGAGCTGGCCGCCGAGGCCAACATCAACCTGACCATCGACGCCGAGGAGGTCGACCGCCTGGAGCTGTCGCTGGATGTGCTGGACACGCTGGCCGCGCGTATCGCCACCCACTACCCGCACTGGCGCGGCTTCGGCCTGGCGGTGCAGGCCTATCAGTCGCGGGCGCTGGCGGTCGTCGATGAAGTGGCGGCCATCGCGCGCAAGCATGGCCTGCGCTTCATGGTGCGCCTGGTCAAGGGTGCCTACTGGGATGGCGAGATCAAGCGCGCCCAGGAGCTGGGCCTGACCCACTACCCGGTGTTCACGCACAAGCAGCACACCGACGTCAGCTACCTGGCCTGCGCCCGCGCGCTGATCCAGCATGCCGACGTCATCTACCCGCAGTTCGCCAGCCACAACGCCGGCACCATCGCGGCCATCGTGCAGATGGCCCGCGCCACCGGCGCGCCGTTCGAGATGCAGCGCCTGCACGGCATGGGCGAGGGCGTCTACCGCGAGGTGCTGAAGGACGGCAGCATCCCCTGCCGCGTCTATGCGCCGGTCGGCGAGCATCGCGACCTGCTGGCCTATCTCGTGCGCCGCCTGCTGGAAAACGGCGCCAACTCGTCCTTCGTGCACCAGTTGGCCGACCCCAGCGTGCAGGTGCCCGAGCTGCTCGGCTCGCCGCTGGCCGAGGTGCGTGCGACGAGCGCGCTGCCGTTGCCGCCGGCCCTCTACCTGGACAGCGAAGGCCGCGGCCGCGCCAACTCCACAGGCGCCGACCTGACCGCGCCGGCCCAGCGCGTGGCCCTGCAGGTCGCGCTGGAGACGACGCCTGTGCGTGCCGTTCCCGAGGCTTCCGCCGCCGAGGTCGATTCCGCAATGAACCGCCTGCACGCCGGCTTCCCCGCCTGGAACGCCACGCCCGTCGCCCAGCGCGCCACCATCCTGCGCCGCGCCGCCGACGACCTCGACGCCCGCCTGGCCGAGTTCTGCGCCCTGCTTGTCAAGGAAGCCTTCAAGACCCAGGCCGACTGCGTCGCCGAGGTGCGCGAGGCCGTGGACTTCCTGCGTTATTACGCCGACCAGGCCGAAGCCGAGCCGGCATTGATGCAGGGCCGCGGCGTCTTCGTCTGCATCAGCCCGTGGAACTTCCCGCTTGCCATCTTTGCCGGCCAGGTCGTCGCCGCGTTGGTTGCCGGCAATGCGGTGGCCGCCAAGCCCGCCGAGCAGACGCCTTATGTCGCGCTGAAGATGGTTGAGTTGCTGCACGCCGCCGGCGTGCCGGCCGGTGCGCTGGCGCTGCTGCATGGCCCCGGCGAGACCGTCGGCGCCGGTCTGGTCGCCCATGCGCACACGGCCGGCGTCTGCTTCACCGGCTCCACCGTCGTCGCGCAGATCATCAACAAGGCGCTCGCCGCCAAGCCCAACTCGCCGATCCCGCTGATCGCCGAGACCGGCGGTCTCAATGCCATGGTCGTCGACTCGACGGCACTGCCCGAACAGGTCATCGACGCCGTCGTGCAATCGGCCTTCCGCTCCGCCGGCCAGCGCTGCTCGGCGCTGCGCCTGCTGTGCGTGCAGTCCAGCATTGCCGAGGGTGTCATCGAGATGCTCAAGGGTGCGTTGTCGCAGCTGCATGTCGGCCAGCCTGCGCACCTGGCCACCGACGTCGGTCCCGTCATCGACGACGAGGCCCATGCCAACATCAGCAAGCATGTCGAGCGCCTCAAGCGCGACGCCAAGCTGCTGGCCGAGGCGCCGGTGGCCGAGGCCATGCCGCGCCAGATCCGCCCCGTCGCCTTCGAGCTGCCGCGCGTGTCGCACCTCGGCGAAGAGATCTTCGGCCCGGTGCTGCACGTGGTGCGCTTCGACGACTCGGTCGACGACGTCATCAAGGAGATCAACGCGCTGGGCTATGGCCTGACGCTGGGCATCCAGACGCGCATCGACAGCCGCGCCCAGCGCCTGGCCGACGAGGCGCGCATCGGCAACGTCTATGTCAACCGCAACATCATCGGCGCGGTGGTGGGCGTGCAGCCTTTTGGCGGCGAAGGCCTGTCCGGCACCGGCCCCAAGGCTGGCGGCCCCGACTACCTGCGCCGCTTCTGCGCCGAGCCGCAACTCGACGCGCCGCTGCCGACGCTGGCGATGGACGGCCGCAGCGAGGCCTTGGCCGTTGCCGCCGACGCCGGTTGGCGCGACACGCCGCTGCTTGAGCGCATCGCCACGCTGCGTCGCGCTGCCGACACGTTGGACGCGCCGACCGCTCTCGCCTTGCGTGGCCTGTTCGTCGCGGCGCAGGCGCAGTTCGCCGACCTCGTGCTGCCCGGCCCGACCGGCGAGAGCAACACGCTGCGCCACCACGCCCGGGGCGTCTTCGCCGTGCTCGGCCGTGACGAAGCGGGCCTGGCCGCGGTCGTCAGCGCCCTGCTGGCCGGCAACAGCGCCATCTGGCTGGGCGGCGACGAACGCGCCCGCCAGGCCCTTCTGCGCGCCGGCCTGCCGGTCAACGCGCTGACGCTACTGCCCGACGCGACGCTGCCGGGGCTGCTCGCCGCGCCGCAGCTCGCTGGCGTCGCGCTGGCATCGTCCGACTCCGCGGCCGCCCATGTGCTCGCGCAAGCCCTGGCCACGCGGGCTGGGGCCATCTTGCCGCTGGTCACTGGCGCCGGCCATGTGCGCCAGCTCTACCGCTTCGCGGCCGAGCAGACGCTGACGGTCAACACGGCGGCAGCTGGGGGCAATGCGGCCCTGCTGGCAGGGGTGCGCTGAGGGCGCTTGACGCAGCGGCCTGCGGCATCAATGCGGCGTCATTGTGGGATTGGGGCTCGCAGGCAGGTCGCCGGCGCGGTGGGGTGGTCCAGCTCGAAGACCAGGCGCTTGTCGAGCTTTGCGGCCTGCACCGCCTTGCCGAAGAACTGCTGGAAGAGCTGCTCGAACGACCCGTCCTTTTGCGCGCGCCGAAGGCCCTGCTCGATGTGCTCGGCCAGCTCGGTGTTCTGCCGGGCGACAAAGAAGTAGCTGCACATCGGGTAGTGCAGCGCGAGGTGGGATTCGACGGCCAGGCCCAGGTGGCCGTAGTTGCTCAACTCGCCGTAGATCTCGCCGACGCCGCGCGGCAGGTAGCGAAAGCGCTGCGCCGCCAGCATCGTGAACAGGTTCTCGTAGCGCGCGGCGGCGACGACCGGCAGGCCGTTGCTCTGCAGGACGCCCGTGTCGACCCATTCCCTGACCAGCCCGGCTGGCAGCGCCTTGAGCTGCTCCAGCGAACGGATGCTCTCGAACTGGCCTCGGTCGTCCTCGCCGATCAGGAAGATGCGCCAGCCGAGGATGCCCTTGTCGACCGGGATCCGCACGGGCAGATAGTCGCGCTCGAGCTGGACCGTGGTCGGTGCCCAGACGACGTCGATATCCTGCCCGGCGGCCATGCTCACGAAGGCTCGCACGGCCACGCTCGGTTTCGCGGAAGGTTGCACGGCGAAGTGGCCGTCAGCCTTGCCCAAGGCCAGCTTGAGCAGGCTGGCGTAGTAGTCGCCGCGCTTGTCGCCGGCGGCGCCGGACGAGGGGTAGGTCACGACCTGCGGTGCGCCAGGCGAAGGTTCGGCCGACGCGCCGAACCCGCCAAACCCTAGCAGTGCCACGCTGGCCAGGGCTAACGCCCGGCTTGCGATGTGGATCACCGACTGCCTGCAATCACGCATTTTTCAGAGAGCCAATTAGGAATCGCGGTGAGCAGCATGGTGGCCGGCGGGCCATGACGGGAGGCGAGCTTGCCATGCGCGCGACCGTACGCCACCATCCCCCCACACGCCAGCCGTTCGGCGTGCAAGGGAGAAAAAGAATGTTCCCATGGTTTTGGCTCTGGGCGCCGCAGTTGCGCCTGCCCTTCAGCGGCGACGTGGCGCAGGACATCGAGCCGCGCCTGGACTGGTTCTTTGCCGGCATCAAACCCCAGGCCGGCAACGCGCGCATCGAGGCGCGGGCCTTCGACGTGGCGAGCTACGGCGACCAGCTGGGCGTGATCACCCAGCTGTTGATCGAGATGGCCGAGCGGCAGCCGGCCGAGGCCCAGGCCGCGTCCGCGCCACTGCAGGAGCTGCGCCGCATCCACGGCGAGATCGAGGCGATCAAGGCGCAGGAGTGTGATCGCGAGCTGGCCGAGCTGCAGGCGCGCATCCGCCTCCTCGAAAGCCGTCGTCGGCCTGCGGGCTGAGCCCGCGCGCCCAGGCCAGGCCTGGGCGCGCGGCGCGATGAACCTTTTTGTGGATCCTCCGACTACAGGTTGCAACGAGGAGGATTCATGAAGGAACTCAATGCCGGTATTTCCATGGCCCGTCTGGCGCCCCGCTTCGCCGTGTTCGCGCTATGGCTGCCGCTGGTGGGCGCAGCCGCGCCAACTACGCTCATCGATCCCCAGGATGCACCACTGATCGCCACGGATGGCACCGCGTTCGTGGTTACTCGCGGGCGCGTGCGGGTTCCGGAGTTGCGTTCAGAGCCGGAAGGTCCTGCCATTGAATTGGCGGTGGTGCGTGTACGGCGTGCCGGTGCCGACGCCGAGAAGGCCCATGTGATCCTGGCGGGCGGCCCCGGCGATTCCGGCGTCAGGCAGGTGATCGATCTGGCCAGGCATGGTGGCGCGGCGCTGGCGGAATTCATCGATGGCGACGTGGTTGGCATCGACCAGCGTGGCGTGGGCGCCTCCACCCCGAATCTGCGCGCCACGATGCGCTATGGCTTGCCACTCGACAGGCCAGCCTCGGTCGCCGCCTGGCTGCCCTTGATGGAGCAAGCAGCGCGTGCCGTCGCCGCAGAGATGCGTGGGCGCGGCATCCGCCTGGAGGCCTACAACACCGAGGAAAGCGCCGACGACGTCGATGCGGTGCGCCAGTCCTTCGGCTATGGCAAGGTGACCTTGTGGGGCCGCAGCTATGGCACCCACCTGGCGCTGGCCACTGCGCGGCGCCACCCGGGCGCGGTCGAGCGCATGGTTTTGATCAGCCCGGAAGGGCCGGATCACACATGGAAGCTGCCGTCGCAGGTGGATCGGGTGCTGCTGCGCATCGGCGAACGTGCGGGCGCGCCTGGGATGACCGGGCAACTGCACGCCGTCATCGCCGGGCTGGCGCAGTCGCCGGTGGAGGTGGCTGTGACTGATCCGGCCACCGGGCAGGAAGCCAAGGTGGTGATCGGGGCGATGGACGTGCAGTGGGCGATCGCGCAAACCCTCGGCGATCCGCGCGCGGTCGCGACACTCCCCGCCACCGTGCAGGAGATGAGTGCCGGCAACTTCCGGCGCGTGGCGCAGCTGACCCTCTTGCTGCGGCGCCAATTCGGCATCGATTCAGCCATGAAGCACATGACGGACCTGAGCTCCGGAGCGAGTGCGGCGCGCAGCGCACGGATCGAGGGCGAGGCCGGCAACGCCCTGCTCGGCGACACGATGAATTTCCCGGGGCGCTATCTGTACGCTGCATGGAACGCGCGGCAGATCGGGGACGCGTTCCGTGAGCCGGTCGCGGTTCCGGTCCCCACGCTGATGCTGGTGGGCGACCTGGATGCACGCACGCCGGTGGAAAACGCACAGGAAATCGCTGCCACGCTGCCGCAGGCGCATTTGGTCGTCGTGGAAAACGCGGCGCACCAGTTCGACGTGTTCGGGAACGCAGCCATGAGAGCGCTGTTGGGCCGCTTTGTCCGCGGCGAAACCGGCCTGGACCCGCGCATCGCCTTGCCCCTGCCACGCTTCGAAAAGGTCGGCTCGATCCGCACTGAAAGATGACAAGCCCACACCGTGAGTCATCCATGCACAACCCGCTCGCTGACGAATTGCTGGTGATCCGCTGTCAGCTCGGCGAACGGCCGGCCTTTGATGAACTGATCGCGCGTTGGCATCAGCCGTTGTGGCGTTATGCACGTCAGCTTTCAGGCAATGACGCCGCCGCCGATGACGCTGCGCAGGAAGTCTGGCTGCGCGTGTTGCGCGGGATCTCCCGTCTGCGCGAAGGCGCCAAGCTGCGGTCCTGGCTGTTCGGCATTGCACACCGGGTGCTGATGGACCGGCTGCGTGAACAATACAAACAGCCGATTTGTGTCGACACCGATATCGAGCTCGAAGAGCAGCCCGGCGACGACGGCGCGCTCGCCCTCGAATTCGAACTGGCCGCCATGCTGGAGGCGCTGGCGCGCCTGCCGCCGGTTGAGAAGGAGGTGCTGACGTTGTTCTATTTGCAGGAGCTGTCGCTCGACGAGGTTGCCCAGGTGCTGGACATCCCCATCGGCACCATCAAATCCCGGTTGCACCGGGCCCGAAAAATACTCCGGCATCAGCTTGGCATCCAAGGAGTGCAGTCGTGAATCCCGCTTCCATCTCCGCCTTGGCCAACCGCGAGCTGTCAGCCAAGGCGCGCTTCGGCCATGTTGCGCTGTTGCTGGCTGCATTGGCGATGTCGGTCGTCGTCGGCTCGCTGTGGCTGACCGAACCCGCATTGCCGCCACGGACCGTGATCGCCTTCGCCGCCATGACCGGCATCGGCCTGTGCTGGGTTGTCTATGCCGTGTGGGTGCTGGCGTCGCGCCGTGTGCTGCTGGCGTTTCAGCAAGTCGTTGCGGCTCGCATGGCAGTCGGGTTCAGCGCGGTAGCGCTGGCTGGCGCCTTGGCCCTGGGAATGGGCGAAGGCATCGCGGCGGCATGGCCAGCGGCGGCCGTGTTCGCCGTGATGCTGGTGATTGCTGTCATCACGCTGGTGCGCGCGCGCGGCAAGCACAGGCAGCTGACGCAGCGGCGCGCCGAGCTTGAACGCCAGCTTGGCTCTTGAAGGAGTGCTTTCGGCTGGCCGCGCCAAAGGCAGCCGGACAAGAAAAGGCCCTCTGCGGGTGGCAAGCCACCGAGAGGGCCAAATCCACCCAGGGGCGGTGGAGGAGACAAGCGGTATTGCGACGTTGCAATGTTGCGGCGCAGCATAACCGAATCCGGGCTGGATTTGTGTAACGGCGCTGCTCACCAAACGTGAGGCGCGCGGGCGTCAGAAGAAGGTATCGAGGAAGCTGGCGGCCGTGCCGCTGAGCCCGACGATCTTGTTCGTCGCCTGGCGGTAGAACTTGAAGGTCAGCTCGGTCTCGGGCCGGCCGTCGTCCCAGTCGGCAAAGGGCTTGAGTTCGGCCCGGCCGAGGCGGCGTTTCACGAGTGCAGTCCGCTTGACAGTGATGCTGACGCGCGGCGTCTGCCGCTCGATGCCCGGCTTTCTAGGCATGGCCTCGGCGGACGTGACCACGCCGCGTGCAACCAACCCCACGCCGCCCTCGTTCTCGCTGGCGAAGAGGTAGATCACATCGCCGGTGGCGATGCGCTTGCCGCCGTACATCGTCTTGTGCGCCGCAAAGGTCCAGGTGCCGGCCTGCGTGTCGGCGATCTCGGCCTTGATAGCGTAGTTCAGACGTTCAGGCACGCGAATCTTGTTCGTAACGGCGCTCGCCGGTTTGCGGGTTGTAGAACACCAGCATGGTCTGCCCGGATTCCGGATCGACGAAGCGCTCCTCGGTCCGCTGCCAGTCGCCACCCGGCGTCGCGTCGCGGGACCGGTAGCGCCAACGCTCCACCAGCACGGCGGCGGCAATGATGCAGCCCCAGATCGCGAAGGGCGCCGCGTCGCGATGGCCGGCCAGGCTTGCGCCCAAGCCGATCATGCCGGCCGCCAGTGCCACGATGAGCAACAGGTTGCGCAGCATGGCGTCAGGCCGGCAGCCGCTCGACCACCACGGCCGTGCCGTAGGCGACGATCTCGCTCATGGTCTGGCCCATCTCCGACGAATCGAAGCGCATCATGACCACGGCATTGCCGCCCATCAGCTGCGCGTTCTTGACCATGCGGTCGATGGCGTGGCGTCGCGCCTCCTCCAGCAACTGCGTGTACTCGGTGATCTCACCGCCGACGAGGGAACGCAGCCCCGCCATGATGTTGCCGGCCAGGCCGCGGCTGCGCACGACGACGCCAAAAACCTGGCCCTTGACCTCGACGACGCGGTGGCCGGCGAGGTTCTCGGTGGTGACGATGATCACGCGACTCTCCTTGTGATGTTGGGGTGGTGTGATCTTGGGCGCATGGGCGTTAGCAAGGCATAAGTGAAGCCGGGCATCGGTCCGCGGCATAGCCATCTCGCAGTGGAATGGGCGGATTTTCGCCACGCCGGACAATCGAGCGCGATGACGACGCCGCCGCCACCCGACCCCGATCCGATGCCCCTGCCGCCGCCAGAGCCTGACCTGGACGCCTGCTGCGGCAATGGCTGCGACCCCTGCATCTTCGATCTCTACGACCTGGCCAAGGACGAGTACCGCCAAGCCCTGAGGGCCTGGCGCGAGCGCCATCCGCAGGCCAGTTGAATCAAGGACAGCCCCATGTGCCGCAACATCCGCACCCTGTTCAATTTCGAGCCACCGGCCACCGAACTCGAGATCCGCGACGCTGCGCTGCAGTTCGTGCGCAAGCTCAGCGGCTTCAACGTGCCGTCCCAGGCCAATGCGGCGGCCTTCGACCATGCAGTGGCGGCGATTGCCGACGAGGCGCGTGCGCTGATCGCTTCGCTCGTGACGACCGCCGAGCCCAAGAACCGCGAGATCGAGGCCGAAAAGGCGCGGGTTCGTTCTCAGGCCCGCTTCGGCGGCCCGGGGGGATGATCCGCGCGCGTCGGTCCGGCGCAGCAACTCCCCGAGGAACTCCATGCCCAAGCTGATGTCGCTCGTCGTCTGCATGACCGTGCTCACCTGGCTCAGCGCCCTCATGGCCAGTCTCATCCGGGCGCGGGCCTGGACGCCCAAGGGCCTGATGCTGGCCATGGGCAACCGCGACCACATGCCCGAGGCCACGCCGCTGGCCGGCCGTGCCCAGCGCGCAGCGGCCAACACGCTGGAGAACCTGCTGTTCTTCGCAGCGCTGGCCCTGGCTGCGCAGGCGTCCGGCGCGACGGGCGAACGCGTGCTGCTCGGCGCCCAGGTGTTCCTGTGGGCCCGTGTAGCCTTTCTGGCCGTGTACCTGGCCGGCATTCCCTACCTGCGCACGGCGGTATGGACGGTCAGCATCGTGGGGCTGGGCATGATGTTGAGCGGCATGGTCTAAGGGAGCGCCGAACAAGCCCTCGCGCGCAGCGCATCCCCGCTTTGGGCGGCTTGCGGCGTTGCAAATGCTCGCCATAGCCTGAGCTATGACTGTGCTTTGCGCCTGGCAATCCATCCCAAACCAGGGCGCGCTGCATCGCACGGGCTTATCCGGCGCTCCCTGACGCACAATCGCCGCGCCCCGGCTCCCCAGACATCGCCATGCGCCTGAAGATCGCCCTGTCCTTCGTCGCCCTGCTGCTGCTCGTTGCGGCCTGGTTCGCCTTCGCCTGGCGCTGGAGCTATTCGGACGGCGAGCGTGCCGGCTGGGTGCAGAAGCTCTCACGCAAGGGCTGGGTCTGCAAGACCTGGGAGGGCGAGCAGGCGCTGGTGTCGCTGCCGGGCACGGCCAGCGTCGAGAAGTTCTACTTCACGGTGCACGATGAGGCCGCAGCCCAGGCCATCAACAAGCTCATGGGCCGGCGCGTCAACCTGCACTACGAGGAGAAGGTCGGCCTGCCGGGCTCCTGCTTCGGCGAGACGCGCTACTTCGTCACCGGCGTGACGCTGGTTGATGAAATCTCGCTGTCGCCGGGCGTTGTCGTGCCAGTCGCCCCGAACGCACCCGCATCGGCGGCCAGCCAGTAAGCGCCTCTCGACGAGCGCGTCGGCCATGTCGCCGCCGCTGACGCCAAGCCCCGTGGCCGGCACTGATGACATGACTGGACAGCGTTGTCCGGCGAAACTAGCGGGATGTCCTCGCTGTTCCAACCGCTTCTTCAATCGGTGACATCGCGCTTCGAGCGCCTCGTCGACCCCTATCCGGAAACCAGCGGCGCGGCGCCGCCGGCGCGCTTCTTCGCCTTCCTGTGGCGCTGCGCGGACGGCGTGCGGCGGCATCTGCTCGCGGTCACGCTGTTCACGGCCGGCATCGCGGCGGCCGAGGCGCTGCTGTTCAGCCTGATGGCCTCGCTGGTGGACTGGCTGGCGACCGTCAAGCCCGCCGAGCTGTGGAGCAAACCCCAGCCCGTCATCGCGATGCTGCTGGCCGTGCTCGGCGTCAGCATCGTGCTGGCCAGCGTGCAGGCGCTGCTGAAGTACCAGGGCGTGTTCGGCAACTTCCCGATGCGGCTGCGCTGGATCTTCCATCGCCGCATGCTGGCCCAGAGCCTGGCCTTCTTCGGCGACGAGTTCGCCGGCCGCATCGCCACCAAGGTCATGCAGACGGCCCTGGCCGTGCGCGACACCTGGCTCATCGTCGTCGACATCCTCGTCTACGTGGCCGTCTATTTCGGCACGCTGGTGGGCATCGTCGCCAGCTTCGACGCGCGTCTGATGGCGCCCTTCGGCGTCTGGCTGGCGCTCTACATCGTCGCGCTGCGCTACTTCGTGCCGCGCCTGGGCAAGATCGCCCAGGCCCAGGCCGACGCGCGCAGCCTGATGACCGGCCGCATCACCGACGCCTACACCAACATCGCCACCGTCAAGCTGTTTGCGCACGGCCGGCGCGAGGCCAGCTATGCCAAGTCGGCCATGCAGGACTTCATGACCACGGCCTACGGCCAGATGCGCCTGGTGACCGGCTTCGAGATCGTCAACACGCTGCTGTCGGCCCTGCTGGTTGGCAGCACGGCGCTGCTGGCGTTGTGGCTGTGGGGCGTGTCGGCCATCGGCGTCGGCGCGGTTGCCGCGGCCACGGCGATGGGCATGCGACTGAACGGTATCTCGCACTGGGTCATGTGGGAGATGGCCTCGCTGTTCGAGCACATCGGCACCGTGCAGGACGGGCTGGCCACGCTGTCCAAGCCGCAGCTGATCGCCGATGCGAGCGGCGCGGTCGCGCTGACCGTGCAGAACGACGGAACCGGGGGTGAGGTCCACTTCGAGAACCTGCGCTTCGCCTACCCGAACGGCAAGGTCGTCGTCGATGGCCTTGACCTGCGCATCAAGCCAGGCGAGAAGATCGGCCTGGTCGGCCGCAGCGGCGCGGGCAAGAGCACGTTGGTGAACCTGCTGCTGCGCCTGTACGACATCCCGGAAGGCGGCGGCCGCATCCTGATCGACGGCCAGGACATCCGCCACGTCACCCAGGACTCGCTGCGCCAGCACATCGGCATGGTCACGCAGGACACCTCGTTGCTGCACCGCTCGGTGGCCGACAACATCCTCTACGGGCGCCCGAGCGCGACACAGCCCGAGCTGGAGCGCGCGGCCGAGCGTGCGCATGCCGACGAGTTCATCGCCACGCTGTCTGACCCCAAGGGCCGCACCGGCTTCGAGGCCCATGTCGGCGAGCGCGGCGTCAAGCTCAGCGGCGGCCAGCGCCAGCGCATCGCCATTGCCCGCGTCATGCTGAAGGACGCACCCATCCTGCTGCTGGACGAAGCCACCAGCGCCCTCGACAGCGAGGTCGAAGCCGCCATCCAGCAAAGCCTCTACACGCTGATGGAAGGCAAGACGGTCGTCGCCATCGCCCACCGGCTGTCGACCATCGCCGCGCTGGACCGGCTGGTGGTGATGGATGCCGGCCGCATCGTCGAGCAGGGCAGCCACGCCGAGCTGCTGGCGCAGGGCGGCATCTACGCGCGGCTCTGGACGCACCAGAGCGGCGGGTTCCTAGGGCTCGAAGATTGACCAGCGCCCGTCGCGCCGGCGCAGCAACTGCTGGGTGATGGCCCCCTTGGCATCCGGCCCGATGCGCCGGCTGGCTTCGCGAATGGCGGCAATGCCCTCGGCCGAGTTCGCGTCGCAGAAAGCCAGCACATCGCGCGACGGGATGGCAACGACAGCGCCGTTGGGTGTCTTGTCGGCGAACAGGTGGTCCCACAGGCCGTCCAGCAGCACCAGGCAGGCCTCGTGGTCGCCGTCCAGCAGCAAGCCGTAATAGGGCGGATGGTCGACCAGCCGCAGGCCAGGCTGGCCTTTCACGAGCTTCATCAGGTTGGACAGGGCCTGGCGGTGCAACACCTCCAGGTTCATGCCCGCCGCGCGCATCTCGTCGCGGCCCACCGACACCCAATGCGAGCCGGCGTCGACGTGATAACCCACAGCGAAGACGCCGGCGCAAGCCCGCGTCGGCGGCATCATGCCGGGCTCGTTGGGGATGTCTGGCGGCAACTGGCCAGGGGCCACCCGCATCTCCAGCTCTTGCCCATCGGGCCCGACACCGTCGGCCACGCCGCGCAGCACCGGCAGGGCCTGCTGGACGGGCGCGCGCTGGGCCGCCGGCGCGGCCGGGGTGGCCGCCGCCTCAGGGCCACGCCGGCGCTCGCGCAATTCGGCCTGGCGGATGGCGGTGGCCAGCTCGGCCCGCCGCGTCTTGGAGGCCTGCCACACATACAGCGGCGCCAGCAGGCTCAGGAAGGGCATGGCGCAACTCAGGAACAGCGGGTATTTGACGAGCGGCGAGGTGCCCAGCACTGGCGCCGCGCGGCTGATGATCCAGGGGCCGAGGAGCCAGGTTCCCATCCAGCCGACCACGGCCAGGGCCGTCGTCTGTCCGAGCAGGCCGATGACGGCCGCCAGGGTCAGGCCGAACAGCCCCCAGACCGGTCGCTCCAGCGAGCGCAGCAGTTCATCCTGCAGCAGCAGCCCATCCAGTTCGTCGCTCGCGCCCATGCCCTCTCCGTCGGTGGCCGCGGAGTTTAATGAGCTCAGCGCGACGTCAGCGGCCCACCGGCCGACAGCGGTGCACCGCCGCGCAACTGCGCATCCAGGAAGGCGTGGCTGAGCCGGAAGCCGTCGCCGATGTCGGACTGGGCCGCCTCGGTCGCGCTGCCGCTGCGTGGGCCGCGCGAGCCACCGCCCTGGGGCCCGTGCATGCCGCCGCCCTCGCCGCCAGCACCGCCGCGCCCGCGGCCGCCCCCCATGCCGCCGCCGAGCGGAGCCTGGCCATGGCGCTGGTCCTGCACATGAAATCCTTCGGGCGCCATCGTGCCGGCCAGGGCGGCATGCGAGACGGCGCCGAGGTTCAGCAACCAGCCGCTGCCCGGCGCAAAGCTGTCGAAGGCCTGCCTGCGCTCGGCGGGGCGGCGCAGCAGGCCGAGCGGGTCCTGGTCGATCTCGCTGGTGATCAGCAAGGTGGCCACGCCGCCGGCCGGGGCCTGCATGGCCGGCGGGCTGATCGCAATGACGGCCTGCCAGCCGGCGTCGCCGCGTGCGTCGAGCGCGGTCTGCGCGCCGGTCTCGTAGCCGGCGAGGCTGGCATGGCCCCAGTCCAGTGCCGGCTGGGCCGCGCGCAGGGCCGGCAGCAGCCGGCGCAGCGCGTCGAGCCGGTCGGCGCGCAGGGCCTCGCCATAGTGCAGCAGGCCGAGTTCGCGGAACTCGCCGGTGCGGGCCAGCTCGGAACGCCATGCGGCTGCATCGGCCTCCAGCGGCTGCACGCCCAGCACCGTGTAGCCGGCCTGGGCCCAGGCCGCCGCCCAGCGCTGGCCGGCGTCGCTGCCCTGCCCGAGGCCGGGCAGATAGACGATGACGGGCTGGACCGCCGCAGCGCTTGCGCTGCGCGTGATGTGCACGCGACGGCCCTGCAGTTCGAAGCTGCCCAGCGACAAATTCAGTTCGCGCGTCGCCGTCTCGGCCCAGGGCTTGGGCGGCGGTGGCCCGCCGGCGCAGCCGGCGAGACCGGCGAATGCGAGGGCGCACAGGAGCAGCAAGCGGCGGGCGGGGCGTGGGAGGCTCATGAGCCGCAACGATAGCCTTGTCACGTCGCTGCTTTGTTTCTCGTCGCGCTGGTCCCCTAGACTTCCGCCCATGAGAGCAGAAAAGATCGCCTTCATCGGTGGCGGCAACATGGCCAGCGCCATCATCGGCGGCCTGCTGCGCGCCGGCATGAGCCCCGCCCAGTTCATCATCGTCGAGCCCTATGCGCCGCAGCGCGAGAAGCTCGTCGGCGAGTTCGGCGTCGCGGCGCTGGCCGCGGGCGATGCTGGCCTGGCTGACGCGCAGACCATCGTCTGGGCCGTCAAACCCCAGCTCTTCGGTGCCGCCGCCGAGCCGATCAAGGCCTGGCTCGGCGGGGCCCTGCACCTGTCGGTCATGGCCGGCATCCGCTCGGAGTCCATCGTCACGGCCACCGGCAGCGAGCGTGTCGTGCGTTCCATGCCCAACACGCCGGCGCTGATCGGCCAGGGCATCGCCGGCCTGTATGCGCGGCCGGCCGTGTCCGCCGACGAGCGCGCCACCGTCGAGCGCCTGCTCAAACCGACCGGCCAGACGCTGTGGGTCGAACGCGAGGACGATCTCGACGCCGTGACGGCCCTGTCGGGCTCGGGCCCGGCCTATTTCTTCTTCTTCGTCGAGGCCATGATGGCCGCGGCCGTCGACATGGGTCTCACCGCAGAGCAAGGCCGGCGGTTGGCGCTCGCCACCTGTGCCGGCGCGGCCGGGCTGGGCCTGGCGTCCGACGAGTCGCCGACCACGCTGCGGGAGCGTGTGACGAGCAAGGGCGGTACGACGCATGCGGCCATCACGTCGATGCAGGCGGATGCGGTCGACGCTGCCATCCGGCGTGCCGTGCTTGCCGCACAAAAGCGTGCCGCCGAACTCGGCAAAGAATTCGGCGTCTGAGTGGGTATTGCGACCAGAGACAGCCTGCGCGACTGGCTGCGGGCGCCGGGCTCGTTGAGCCGCCGCCTGGCCCGCCTGGGCGAGCGCTTCGAGGTGCAGGTGCTGCGCCAGGGCGTGGCGCCGTTCCGGGCGCTGGAGCGCGCGGCCCTGGGCCTGCCGCCGCGTGGCCTGACCGTCGTGCGCGAGGTCATCCTGCGCGTCGATGGCCAGCCCCTGGTGTGGGCGCGCTCTGCCGTGCACCAGCGCGCCACCACGGGCCCCTGGCGGGCGCTCAAGGGCCTGGGCACCAAGCCGCTGGCGCATCTGCTCTACGACGACTACCGCATCCACCGCAGCGAGCTGCAACCGCGCCGCCTCTCCCGCCACGGCCACACGCGCCGCCATGCCGAGCGGCAATGGCTGACGGCCACCGGCCAGCCGCCGTCGGCGCAGATGTTGTGGTCACGCAATTCGGTGTTCAGCCGCAGCGGCGCCCAACTGCGGGTGATGGAGCTGTTCGACCCGGGTTTGGCTGGCCAACGGCCCGGGCAGCGCGGCCGCTGACGTCCCCCGGAACAGCAAGCAGGCCAGCTTGCCACCTGCCCTGGGCGCCGACACCAGCCGCCGGACTGCGCGCTTAGCTGTCGCTGAGCTGACGGGATTGCAATGAAACTGTTTTCATGAAGTCATAAATTCGCACCGAGCCCATAAACCCCCATAAACTCAGTCCGTATCAGAGGGGCGTTAGTAGACCCGCCGCGCAATGACGCACAGGCGGGCTGAAAGACCGGGGGCAGTGATGAACACGCGTGACGTAGTGATCTTCAGCGGCGAGCATTTTGTCGTGCCGCAATGCATTCAAAGAATCGACCATTTGTCGACCCATGGCTGGCAGCTGCGTTATGGCGGCACCAAGCTGTTCTCCGACCACAGCCAGGACGGCAGCGGCGCGCGCCGTGCGCTGGCCATGGCTACCAAGGAGCTGCTCAAACGTATCGCGACGCTGCCAGCGCCATCGCGCCTGCGCCGCACGCCCAGCCGCAAGAAGCAGAGCGATCTGCCTTCGGGCATCTCCGGCCCGATCGTGCGCCAGCGCGCCGGCAGCCGTGTCCGTGATTGCAGCTTCGCGGTAACCCTGCCTCGCTTCGGCGAGACGCCGCTGGCGCGCAGCGTCTACATCGGCACCGAGAACACCTACACGATCGAGCGCTACCAGGAAGCCCTGGAGCGCGCCGTGGCCCTGCGCGAGAAAGCCGAGACCGCCTACCAGCGGGCCGCGACCAAGGAGCGCCGCGCCCAGGCCCTGACGCTCAAGGCGCAGATGAGCGGCCTGCTCGCGAAAGGTTGACCCCTCGCCCACTCTCGCCTCGCTGAACGCGGGCGAGACCGGTCGGTCCCCGGCGGGGACGTCGATGCTTGCCGGATTGACCGGCAGGCATCGCCAGACGGGCCGGCTTGGGAGCGGCCCGGCGCTCGGCCCACGACCGCGCGAGGGGCACATGAAACCTGTTTGAACCGGCGCGCGCGCCGGCGGCAGACACAATCGGCGGCCCGGCTACTCAGCCCTGCCGCCGCCCATGTCCACCGCCGTCTCCCTGTCCGACCGTGTCCTCACCTGGTTGAACGCGCTGCGGCCTGCACCGCAGGCCGTCAACGCGCGAGAGCGCCTGCGCGTCGTGCTCGGCGCCGGCCTCGGCCTGTTGCTGGCCGGCCTGCTGAGCCGCGCCGCGATGGGCTCTGGCCTGCCCTGGCTGGTCGCGCCGCTGGGCGCAAGCGCCGTGCTCGTCTTCGGGGTGCCGGCCAGCCCGCTGGCCCAGCCCTGGGCCGTCGTCGGCGGTAACACGGTGTCGGCCTTGGTCGGCATTGCCTGCATGGCGTGGCTGCCGCTGCCGGCGGCGGGCATCGCCGCGGTTGCGGTGGCCCTGGCCATCGGCTCGATGTTCCTGCTGCGCTGCCTGCATCCGCCCGGCGGCGCGGCCAGCCTGTTGATGGTGCTGACCGTCACGCACGACTGGCATTTCGCCTTCGTGCCGGTAGCACTGAACTCCCTGCTGCTGGTGCTGGCCGGCATGGCCTACAACAGTCTCACCGGCCGCCGCTATCCCCATGCCCAGCATGTGCAGCCGGCCGCCCCGGCCCCGGCGGGCGCGAGCGTCGCACCGCCGCGCTTTGGCGACGCCGAACTCAATGCCGTGCTGGCCCGCTACAACCAGGTGCTGGACGTGCCGCGCGACGACCTCGCCAACCTGCTGCACGAGGCCGAGTTGCTGAGCTATCGCAACCGCCTGGGTGGCCTGCGCTGCGCCGACATCATGTCCACGCCCGTCTTCACGGTCGAGTTCGGCACGCCGCTGGCCGAGGCCTGGGCGCTTCTGCAGCAGCACAGCATCAAGGCGCTGCCGGTCGTCGACCGGGTGCAGCGCATCGTCGGCATCGTCACGCGCGCCGACTTCATGCGTGCGGCTGAAGGCCAGCAGCGCGAGGGCCTGGCCGGCCGGTTGCAGACGCTGCTGAAGCCGTCTCCGGCGACGCATTCGGCCAAGCCCGAGGTCGTCGGCCAGATCATGAGCCGCCAGGTTCGCGTGGCCAGCGCCGAGCGGCCCATCGCGGAACTGGTGCCGCTGTTCTCGGCCACTGGCCACCACCATATTCCCATCGTCGGCGAGCAAGCCAGGCTCGTCGGCATCCTCACGCAATCCGACCTCGTGAAAGCGCTCAGCCATGGCCCATGACAACGACATCTTCCGCTGGGGCGTCATCGGCCCCGGCGGCATTGCCAACCGCTTTGCCGGCGCCTTGGCCGCAGTGCCCGGTGCCCGCCTTGCCACCGTGTTCGCACGCGACGCCGTCAAGGGCGAAGCCTATGCCCGGCAATGGCAACGCGAAGGCGAAGCGCCGGCGCATGTGACGACAGCGCTGCCAGACCTGCTGTCAGACGCCGCCATCGACGCCGTCTACATCGCCACGCCTCACTCCAACCACGGCGAATACGTCCGCGCTGCGCTGGAGGCCGGCAAGGCCGTGCTGTGCGAGAAGCCGCTGGTGACGACGCGCGCCGAAGGCCAGACCCTCATCGACCAGGCGCGCGCCAAGGGCGTCTTCCTGATGGAGGCGCTGTGGACCCGCTTCCTGCCCGCCTACGACCTCGCCGGCCGCATGCTGCGCGACGGTGCCATTGGCGAGCTTCGCGCGATGCAGTCGAGCTTTTGCTTCGCCTCCGTCTACGACCCGCTGCACCGCCAGTGGAACCCGGCCCTGGCCGGCGGCTCGCTGTGGGACATCGGCATCTACAACCTGGCCGTGACGCGCTGGGTGCTGCAGCAGATGAACGGCGGCATCTGCCCCGAGCCCGAGTCCATCGACGTGCAGGCCAAGATCGCGCCGACCGGGGTGGACGCGGCCGTCAACGTGACGCTGCACTTTCCCGGCGGCGTCACCTCGCAGTTCCGCTGCGGCTTCGACGCCGCCTCGGTCAACGCCTTCGAGGCCCTGGGGTCGAAAGCCGGCCTGCGCTTCCCGGTCGATTTCTGGCAGGCCGAGGCGGTCGAGCTCGTCACGCGCAAGGCACCGGCTGAGCGTGTCGCGACGCCGTTCGTCATCAACGGCTTCGAGGGCGAGATCGCCGAGGCGCAAGCCTGCATCCGTCAGGGCCTGGTCGAGAGCCCGCGCATGCCGCATGCGGAGACCCTGGGCTTGCTGGGCTGGATGGATGCCATCCGCGCCCGCTTCCCTGGCGGCGTCAACAAGGCTTGAAGCCCTCAGCGGTGGCCGGCGACAACGACATCTTCCGCTGGGCCGTGATCGGCCCCGGCGGCATCGCCAACCACTTTGCCGCTGCCTTGGCCGCCGTACCCGGCGCTCGCCTCGCCGCCGTGTTCGCGCGCGACGCGGCCAAGGGCCAGGCCTATGCCGCGCAATGGCGGCGCGAAGGCGAGGCGCCGGCGCGCGTGACAACGGCGCTGCCCGAGCTGCTGGCCGACGCGTCCATCGACGCCGTCTACATCGCCACACCCCATTCCCACCATGGCGAATGCATCCGTGCGGCGCTGGAAGCCGGCAAGGCCGTGCTGTGCGAGAAGCCGCTGGTGACGACGCGCGCCGAGGGCCAGGCCCTGGTGGAGCTCGCGCGCAGGCAGGGCGTCTTCCTGATGGAGGCGCTGCGTACGCGTTTCCTGCCGGCCTATGACGTTGCCGGCCGCTGGCTGCGCGAGGGTGCCATCGGCGAGCTGCGCGCCATGCAATCGAGCTTCTGCTTCGCGGCCGACTACGACCCCCAGCACCGGCTGTGGAACCCGGCACTGGCCGGCGGCGCGCTGTGGGACATCGGCATCTACAACCTCGCCGTGACGCGTTGGGTGCTGCAGCAGATGAATGGCGGTATCTGCCCCGAGCCTGTCGCCATGGACGTGCAGGCCAAGATGGCGCCCACCGGCGTGGACGCGGCCGTCAACGTGACCCTGCACTTCCCCGGCGGTGTCACGTCGCAGTTCCGATGTGGCTTTGACGCCGCCTCGGCGAATGCCTTCGAGGTGCTGGGCAGCCGGGCGGCGCTGCGCTTTCCGCAGGGTTTCTCGTCCGCCGAAGTCGTCGAACTCTACGCGCATCGGTCGCGGCCTAAGCGCGTCGAAGCCCCCTTCGTCCTCAACGGCTTCGAGGGTGAGATTGCTGAGGCGCAGGCCTGCATCCGCCAAGGCCTGGTTGAGAGCGCGCGCATGCCCCACGCCGAGACGCTGGCGCTGTTGGGCTGGATGGATGCGATCAGAGCCCGCTTCCCGCAGGCGGCCTAAGGCCTCACCTCCAAGGTCAACGCAAGGTCAGGTCCACCGCGGTGCCGGCAAAGACCGCGAAGCCCAGCCAGTGGTTGGACCGGAAGGCTGTGAAGCAGCCCGCGCGGCTGCGTCGGTGGATCAGCTTGTAATGCCACAGCGCCTGGGCTGCGGCCACTGCGATGCCCAGCAGGAACCAGCGCCCGAGGCCCAGGCGCAGGCCCAGGCCCGCCCACATGGCCAGGTAGGCGGCGTAGAAGATCATGATGCCGGGCACGTCCCAACGGCCCAGCGCGATGGCCGATGAGCGCAGGCCGATCTTCAGGTCGTCGTCGCGATCCACCATCGCGTATTCGGTGTCATAGGCCAGCACCCAGAACAGGTTGGCCACGAGCAGGGCCCAGGCCGACAGCGGCACCGCGCGCAGGTTCCACTCCATGCCGCCCAGGGCCGCGGCAAAGGCCATCGGGATGCCGAAGGAGAAGGCCACGCCCAGCACCGCCTGCGGCATGGCCAGCACACGCTTGGCGAACGGGTAGGCGATGGCCACGGCCAGGGCCGCGAAGCTCAGCAGGATCGTGGGCGGGTTGGTCGTCAGCACCAGGCCGAAGGACACCAGGGACAGCACCGCGCCGAGGATCAAGGCCTCCTTCACTGACACGGCGCCCGTCGTCACCGGCCGCGCGGCGGTGCGCTGCACATGGCGGTCGAAATCGCGGTCGGCCACGTCGTTGACGCAGCAGCCCGCCGAGCGCATCAACACCGTGCCGAGGGTGAAGACGGCCAGCAGATGCCAGCCCGGCCAGCCATCCGCCGCGATCCACAGCGCCGACAGCGTCGGCCACAGCAGCAGCAGCCAGCCGGCGGGGCGGTCCCAGCGGATCAGCTGCAGATAGAGCGCGAGCCGCGACGGCTGCGAGGGACCTGGGGCGGCGGGGGCGGTGGTCGACATGGGGGCATTTTCACGCCGCGCGGGGGCGCTGGTTTGCTGCATAGTCGTCGGATTGCATTGGGAGGTTTCTGCGATGAGCCTTGCCACCCGCGACCTCGTGCTGCTGCACTGGCAGCTCGCCAATGCCCAGGACTGGGCGGGCCTGGGCCGTTTGCTGCATCCCGAAATGACCTACGAGGCGCCGCAGAGCCGCGAGCGCATCCGCAGCCCGCCGGGCTATGTGGACTTCTTCGCGACCTGGCCCCAGCCCTGGCGGGTCGAGGTGCTGCGTTGCATTGCCGACCACGGCAGCGCGATGACGCAGATCAGCTTCATCAGCAGCGCGCCGCCGATGATGGGCCTGACCCTCTTCGACCTGAAGGACGGCCTCATCCTGCGCGTGACCGACTATTGGCCCGACCCCTATGAACCGGGGCCGCGGGCGTCCAAGCATGTGGAACGGTACTAGGGCACCATGCAAATCTCGGCTCGGCTCAGGAATACGACAACGTCGCATGCGGTCCAGGTGAACACGGCGGGTCAGGCCAAGCCCCTGGCCACAGAGGGTCGTGCGGGCGGTGGCTCAGCCGTCAACGGTGGTGAGTTCCTGATGCTGGCTCTCGCCAGCTGCTATTGCAACGACCTCTACCGCGAAGCCGTGCGGCTGCAGATCGAGCTGACCGAGGTGGAGGTCGAAGCGAGCGCCGAGTTCGACGGCATTGGCCTCGCCGCGCGCGACATCCAGTACCGCGCCCGCCTCGTCTCGCCGGCTTCGCCCGAGCAGATCGAGCAGCTGCTGGCCGAGACGGATGCCGTGGCCGAGGTGCACAACACGCTGCGAGCCAGTTCCATGGTCCGCCGCCTGCCCTGGCCCGACGAAACTTGAAAGCTGCACCAAGTGCGATGCCCCGTCTGACGCAGGGCCATGCCTGGCGCCTCTAAAGTCACTGCGAACTCATTTCACCACTCGCCATGACCGACCTCAGCCGCTTCCCCATCACGAAGAAATGGCCCGCCGCGCACCCCGAGCGCCTGCAGCTCTATTCGCTGCCCACGCCCAATGGCGTCAAGGTGGCCATCGCGCTGGAGGAGATCGGCCTGGCCTATGAGCCGCATCTGGTCAAGTTCGACACCAACGACCAGCTCACGCCCGAGTTCCTGTCGCTGAACCCGAACAACAAGATCCCCGCCATCATCGACCCGAACGGTCCGGGTGGCCAGCCGCTGCCGCTGTTCGAGAGCGGCGCCATCCTGATCTACCTGGCCGACAAGACCGGCCAGCTGCTGCCCAAGGATGCGGCCAAGCGCTACGAAGCCATCCAGTGGCTGATGTTCCAGATGGGCGGCATCGGACCGATGTTTGGCCAGGTCGGCTTCTTCCACAAGTTCGCCGGCAAGGACTACGAGGACAAGCGCCCGCGCGACCGCTACCTGGCCGAAGCGCGTCGCCTGCTCAGCGTTGTCGACGGCCACCTCAAGGGCAAGGCCTGGATCATGGGCGACGAGTACGGCATCGCCGACATCGCGACCTTCCCTTGGATAAACAACCTGATCGGCTTCTACGGCGCGCGCGACCTCGTCGGTTACGACGACTTCCGCGAGGTCGACCGCGTGCTGCAGGCCTTCCTGGCGCGGCCGGCCGTGCAGCGCGGGCTCAAGATTCCCGCACGCGATTAGTTCGCGTGGCCGGTCAGGTCACGGGCGCGCTGCAGCGAGTCGGCCACGATGCGGGCCGCCGTTTGCGCCAGGGCGGGCGTGTGGTCGGCCATGACCTGCATGCGCAGCCGGGCGCTGTTCAGCGACACGGCCGGGTACTCGACGAGGTTGGCCAGCAGCCCGGCCTGGCTCATCTCGCGGCTGGCCACGCGGGCCAGTGCGTCATGCCCAAGCATGACCGGCACGATCGGCGAGGGATGGCCCAGCACGGTGATGCCCTGCTCGGTCAGCGCGCCGCGCAGGCCCAGGATGGCGCGCATCAGCCGGTCACGCCGCTCCACCCCCTCGCCGGAGCGCACGATGGCCAGGCAGGCGCGAATGATGGCCACCTGCACCGGTGACAGCGCGTTGGAGAAGGTGTTGGGTGCGGCATAGAAGCGCAGGTACTCCTTGATCGCGCGGTCATGCGTGGCCACAAAGCCGCCGTTGGATGCGAAGGTCTTGGAGAACGACCCCATCACCAGGTCCACCTGGCCCAGCACGCCCTGCAGCTCGAGCTGCCCGCCGCCGCCGGGGCCCATGCAGCCCAGGTCGTGCGCCACGTCCACCATCAGCAGTGCGCCATGCTCATGCGCCAGCGACTGCAGCCGGCGGATGTCGGGCGAGTCGGCGTCCATCGAGAAGCAGCCCTCGGTGACGACGAGGATGCCGTTGTGCGGGTCGCGCTGGCGCACACGCTTGAGCAGGCGCTCGACATGATCGACGTCCAGATGGCGGTGCAGGTGCACGTTGGGCGTCGCCGCCCGCGCGCCCTCGTGCAGGCAGTTGTGGGCGAGCTGGTCGATGATGATGTGGTCGGCCTCGCGCACCAGGCCCTTGATGGCTCCGAAGCCCGCGGCCCAGCCCGTCGGGAACAGCAGCACCTCGGGCATGCGCAGCAGCTCGCCAAGTTCCGCTTCCAGGAGGGTCGCCTCTTCGACGTTGCCGGCCAGTGCGGTGGAGCCCGCGCTGTGCACGCCATAGCGCTCCATGGCCGCCTGGGCCGCGGCGCAGATCCTGGGGTGGCGGGCCAGCGACAAATACTCCTGCGACGAGAAGTTCAGCCCCGCATGGCGCTGACCATCCAGCAGCGTCAGCTCGGCGGTGGCGCCAGGCCGGCCGCCCAGGCGCTTGGCATAGGGAAAGACGCCGTGCGCCACGCGGTTCTCAGCCCAGGCGTGGAAGGCCTGGGCCTTGGCGGCCAGGTCGGCGCCGGGTTGCGTCAGGTAGTCGAAGGACGAGCCGCGCAGCTCGGCCCCGTCGGTGAAGTCCTCCCTCGCCGTGGTCTCCACGGCCCGTTCCATCAGTTCGTCCATTGCGGCCCCCAAAAGAAACTCGTTGTTGTGGGGGCGGACTGTGCGCAGCGCAGGTGCGCTACGCATCCTCATTTTTGGTGGGTCTGGTCAGCTCCCCCCGCAAAGGGGTGTCGGTTCTGCTGGCGGATTCATTTCAAGGCCATGACGCGGTCGCCCGCCTGCGGCACACAGTCCGCCGCCAGCGCGGCGCCGCCCTCGCGTTGCACGACGCCCTGCAGCCCATGGCAGAACTCGATGCGCCGTGCCGCCGGCCAGCGCCGCAGCGCAAAGGCTTCGAGGCTGTCGGGCAGGCTGGTCTGCACGGCGCTGGCGCGCAGCTGCTCGCGGGGCTGGTCGTCGAAATGCAGCCAGGGCATGAAGTGGCCGGCCATCAGCAGCCAGCCGGAAACCCGTACCGGCTCTGGCGCATAGCCCTCGCGTTGCAGCCAGGCCTGGGCGTCCGCTCGCGCATGGGTGCCACCCACGGCGGCGGCGAGCAGCTCGGCCACCCACTGGTTGCAGTTCTGGTATTGCGTGCTGAAGGGATAGGCATTGGCGCTGTAGTTGGCGTTCAGCAGGCCCAGCGCTACGGGCTTGTCCAGTGCCGTGGCGGCCAGCGGCGCGGCGGCCTCGGCCGGCAGCAGCAGCAAGCTCACATAGCCCACGTCGGCATCGTCGCTGCCCGAGATGAAGCCGGCCAGGCCTTGATCGAAGAGCCGGGGCGCGCCTTCGGCACAGGCGTAGTAGAGCTGGCGCACGGCCCAGGGCGTATCCAGACCGTCGGCCAGCGCGATGCCGGCATGGGAGTAGCGCAGGCCGAAGCGCGACAGATCGGTGCCCGAGCGCGAGATCAGCGCGGCCGGGCTGCCCGACTCGGCCAGCGCCTGGCGGACGACGGCCGCGAAGCGCAGCAGCCTGTCCTGCTGCGCGGCCGTGATGTCGTGCTTGGAATCGCAGCCGCGGGGCGGTAGGCCAGCCTCGGCGGTGGCCGCCGTCAGCAGCAGCGCGGCCGTGACGGCGGTTCGGATCAAGGCTTGACGACGCGAGTCGCCAGCTCGCGTTGCCAGGCGTCTTCCAGCACGAGGAAGAAGGCGGTGCCGGTGTCGGCATGCGCGAAGGCGACGCCGTAGGCCTGGGGCGTGGCCTGCACCTCGTCGCCGACGTTGACGGCCCGCGCCGCCAGCGCCTGCTGGGGCAGCGTCAGCTCGACGGGCGCGGCGCCGTCGCGCTCCAGCTTCAGGCGCAGCTTGCCAGCGGTGTCCGCCCGGGCCACCTCGGTGACGCGGTAGCGGCCTTCGGCGCGGCGTTCCTCGCCGCTGCTGCTGTTGGACGATCCCTTGAAGGAGTCCGACACGCTGCCCGACGCGGACGAGCCGGCATCGGCGGCCGAAGAGGCGGTGGTGGACGAGGCGTGGGCAGCCTGTGCGGCCAGGGCCAGGGCGGCGAGAAGGATGAGGCGCATCGTGGGCTCGCGTTGGTGGAAATGGCCAACGATAGCGCGGATGCGTCAGCGCTTTGTTAACGCCTCGGAGCCGGCCTCCAGCGTGTCGAGGATGGGGCAGTCGGGCCGCTCGTCGCCGTGGCAGCTTTGCACGAGCTGCTGCAGTGTCTCCTTCACGGCCTGCAGCTCGGCAAGCTTGATGTCCACCTCGGCCAGGTGTTCCTGCGCCAGCGCGCGAACTTCACGGCTGGGCCGATCCCGGTCCTGCCAAAGGCCGAGCAGGGCGCGGATCTGCGCCAGCGAGAAGCCGAGGTCGCGCGAGTGGCGGATGAAGCGCAGCAGATGAACTTCACGCTCGCCATAGATTCGGTAACCCGACTCGCTGCGCGTCGGTGCTGCGAACAGGCCGATGCTCTCGTAGTGCCGGATCATCTTGGCCGACACGCCCGAGGCCTGGGCGGCAGCACCAATGTTCATGCCGATGTTCATCGCCGCTCCTGCATCGCCGTGCCGCGCCAGCGCTTGAGCGTCAGGGCATTGGCGACGACGCTGACGCTGCTGAAGGCCATGGCCGCGCCGGCGATGACGGGGCTGAGCAACCCAAAGGCCGCGAGCGGGATGCCGACGACGTTGTAGGCAAAGGCCCAGAACAGGCCCTGGCGGATCTTGGCGTAGGTGCGGCGCGACACATCCAGTGCGTCGGCGACGAGGCGCGGGTCGCCGCGCATCAGCGTGACACCGGCCGCTTCGGTGGCCACGTCGGCGCCGCCGGCCATCGCAAAGCCTACCGACGCCGCAGCCAGCGCCGGCGCGTCGTTGATGCCGTCACCGACAAAGGCGACGACTGCGCCGCCCTCGCGCAGCTGCTGCACGACCGCAGCCTTGTCGGCGGGCAGCACTTCGGCGTGGACCTCGGTGACGCCGAGGGCCTGCGCGACGCCGGCCGCCGCGCCGTGGCTGTCACCGGTCAGCATGACGGTGCGGATGCCGCGGGCCTGCAACTGGGCGACGGCCTCGGCTGCCGTGTCCTTGACGCGGTCGCCAAAGGCCAGTAGGCCGAGCAGGCGCTGCTCGGTGCCGCCTTCGACCAGCCAGGAGACTGTCTGGCCCTCGGCCTCCAGCCGCCGCGCCTCGCCGGCCAGCGCGCCGCCGTCGACACCCAGTTCCTGCGCCAGCCGCGCGCTGCCAAGGGCGAACCTGCGACCCTGGACGACGCCCTCGACACCACGGCCCGGCAGCGCAATCGCGCCTTCGACCGGCAGCGCCACCAGGCCCTGGGCCGCGGCGAGCACGGCCAGGGCCAGCGGGTGGCTGCTGGTGCGCTGCAGCGCGGCGGCGAGTTGCAGCAGTTCCTCGCGGTGTATGCCTTCGGCAGGCAGGGCGGCGGTCAGCGTCGGCTGGCCCACCGTCAGCGTGCCCGTCTTGTCGAAGGCGACGATGGTGACGGCGTGCGCCAGCTCCAGCGCTTCGGCGTCCTTGATCAGGATGCCCTGGCGCGCCGCGACGCCGGTACCGGCCATCAGCGTCGTCGGCGTGGCCAGGCCCAGCGCGCAGGGGCAGGCGATGACGAGGACGGCCACCGCGTTGACCAGGGCCTGCTCGGCGTTGCCCGAGTGCATGAGCCAGCCCGCAAAGGTCAGCGCCGCGAGGGCCAGCACGACCGGCACGAAGACGGCGCTGACGCGGTCGACGACGCGCTGGATGGGCGCCTTGGCGGCCTGGGCCGACTCGACCATGCGGATGATGCGCGCCAGCGTCGTCTCGGCGCCGATGGCGGTGGTGCGCACGGTCAGCGCGCCTTCGGCATTGATGGCCCCGCCGGTCACGCGCTCGCCCGGCGACTTGGCCACCGGCAGGCTCTCGCCGGTGATCAGCGATTCGTCCACGTGGCTGTGGCCCGTGGCGATCTCGCCGTCCACCGGGATGCGGTCGCCGGGGCGCACGGCAACGAGGTCGCCGACGCGGACCTCGGCCACCGGCACCTCCGTTTCGGTATCGCCGCGCAGCACGCGCGCGGTCGCGGGCCGCAGCGCATTCAGTGCGCGGATGGCGTCCGTCGTCTGGCGCTTGGCGCGTTGCTCGAGGAACTTGCCGAGCAGCACCAGCGTGATGACTGCGGCCGAGGCTTCGAAGTAGAGATGCGCATGGCCGGGATGGCGCAGCAGCAGATAGACCGACAGGCCGTAGGCCGCCGAAGTGCCGAGGGCCACCAGCAGGTCCATATTGCCGCTGCCGGCCCGCAGCGCGCCCCAGCCCGCGCGGTAGAAGCGCGCGCCGAGCACGAACTGCACCGGCGTGGCCAGCAGCAGTTGCAGCCAGCCGGGCAGCACCACGCCCAGCAGCATGGGCAGCATCAGCGGCAGGCTCAGCAAGGCGCCCAACGCGACCGGCCACCAGGCGGGCAGGCCGCCATGGGCTTCGGGCGCGGGCGGCGCGCAGGCCTCGACGAGGGTGGCCGGGTAGCCTGCCTTGCCCAGGGCCGCCATCAGCGCAGCGACGGACACATTGGGCAGGGCCTGGATGCTGGCCTTTTCGGTCGCCAGGTTGACGCTGGCCCGCAGCACGCCAGGCACGGCCTGCAGGGCCTTTTCGACGCGGCGCACGCAGGACGCGCAGCTCATGCCGCTGACCTGCAGCGTCACGTCGTTCAGTGCGGTGGCGGGGGCGGTGGTGCTGTTCATGCCGGTATCGTCAAGCTTCCCATCATGGCAAGGTCAAGCGCTTTCTGCTTTGACGCGGCTCAATCCAGCACCAGCGCCTCGGCCAGGTGGCTCCAGACCGTCTGCACACGCTGCAGATGGCGGGTCTCGGGGTGGGTCAGCAGCCAGAGATCGGTCTCGGCCTCGTCCAGCGGCTCGGTCAGCCGGCGCAGCTCGCGCTTCGGCTCGGCCAGGAAGAGGGGCAGCACGCCCACGCCCAGGCCCTGCGCCACCAGCTCAGCCACGCTCTGCACGCTGCCGGTGCGAAACGCCGGCTGCAGCGCCGGGAAGTGCTTCTGGCGCCAGCGCACCGAGGGGTGCTCGGGCAGGCCGTCGTCGGGTGCGACCCAGGCCGCGTCGCCGGCCTCGACCTGGTCCCAGTGCTTGATGGGGCTTGAGCGTGCCGCATAGAGGGCGACGCGGATGGGGCCGATACGGCGGCCGATCAGGTGGGGCGGCGGTTTGCTGGTGGCGCGCAGTGCGATGTCGGCATCACGCCGCGTCAGGCTCGCCAGCTCGTTGCCGGTGTGCAGCTCGAACTGCAGCCGGGGCTGCGCCTGGTGCAGGGCCGCCAATGCCGGCGCGAGCAGGCCGTGCAGCAGCGTGTCGGTCGTCGTCAGGCGCACGGTACCGGCGGCCTGGCCGGGCTGGGCCTGGGCGGCGGCGCGGGCCGCTTCCAGCGCGGCTTCCACCTGCTCCGCCTGGGCGGCCAGGGTGCGTGCCAGCTCGCCGGCCTTGTAGCCGCGCCGGCCGCGCTCGAACAGCGCCTGGCCCAGGCCGCGCTCCAGGCGCTGCAGCATCCGGAACACGGTCGACGCGTTGACGCCCAATCGCTCGCCGGCCGCGGCCAGCGTGCCCGCGCGGTGCAGGGCCAGCACCAGGGCGAGGTCGGTGGGGGCGAGTTCGTATTGCATAGCTGCAATCAGAGTTGGCTTGGTTGCGTATTTTCATGCGCCAGATGCCTACCTACATTGGTTGCATCTCAACAATCCCTGGAGATCTCCATGGCACCCTCGACCTCACTCGGCCTGCTGTTGCTGCGCCTGTCCCTCGGCTTCATGTACCTCGCCCATGCGGGGCTGAAGCTATTTGTCTTCACCTTGCCGGGCACGGCGCAGTTCTTCGTCGGCCAGGGTCTGCCGGGCGCGCTGGCCTACGTGGTGTTCGCGGCGGAGGCCATCGGCGGCGCGCTGCTGCTGCTCGGCGTCTACCCGCGCCAGCTCGCGCTGGCCCTCACACCCATCCTGCTGGGCGCGGCCTGGGTGCATGCGTCCAATGGCTGGGTCTTCAATGCCGCAGGCGGCGGCTGGGAGTACCCGGTCTTCCTGGCCGCGATGTCTGTCGTGCTGTGGCTGGCCGGCGATGGCGCTGCCGCCCTCAAGCGTAGCCAGCGGTTCACCTGGCGTGCGGCATGACTGCGCTGACATTGATCAGCCACGCGCTTTGCCCTTATGTGCAACGCGCCGCCATCGTGCTCAAGGAGAAGAGCGTGGCCTTCGAACGCCTGGACGTGGACCTCGCCAACAAGCCGGACTGGTTCCTGCACCTGTCGCCGCTGGGCAAAACGCCGGTGCTGTGCGTTGGCCGCGAGGCGCTTTTCGAGTCTGCCGTCATCTGCGAATACCTGGACGAGACGCGGCCGCCGCGCCTGCATCCGCAGGACCCGCTGGCGCGGGCCCGCGAGCGGGCCTGGATGGAGTTTGGCTCCGCCGTGCTGAGCGGCATCGCCGTGCTCTACAGCGCGGCGGACGATGCGTCGCTGGAACGGGCCTACGCCGCTCTGCGTCTGCGCTTCGAGCAGGTGGAGGCGGTTCTTGGCGACGGCCCCTGGTTCGCCGGCCGGCGCTTCGGCCTGGTCGACGCGGTCTTCGGCCCGGTGTTCCGCTACTTCGCGGTCATCCCGCCCGAGGGCCTGTTCGACGGCCTGCCGCGGGTGCAGGCTTGGCGCGAGGCCCTGGCAGGGCGGCCCTCGGTGCGCGAGGCCGTCGCGCCTGGCTATGCGCAGAGGCTGCGCGACTTCCTGCTCGAACGCGGCTGCGCGCTGGCACGGCGTCTATGCACGGACGCGACCAATTCAATACCAAAAGAAATAACGATTCGTCCAAATATTCAAAAAAAGATATAATAGTGGGCTGCCGTGGTAATGCCTTCCTGACGGCTTGTCCACGGCCACAAAAGGCCGCGGTTCGCGACCTTCGACACTTCTTGGCCGGCAACCGAGCCAAGAAGCACTCCCGCCGGGCGACTCAAGCGGGGCAACCCTGACTGAACAAGATTTCGAACAACGCCATCTCCATGGGCAAATACGTCGTTTCGCCCGCGACACACCCGACCGACTGTGGCCGCTTTCGCGCCTCGTTCTCGGTTCACCGAGCCCAGGGCAACGACAGTTGCCGTCGTGTGTTCCGCTTCGACACGACCTTTGCCTCACGCGAAGCTGCCCGGCTGTTCGCCGTCACCCAGGGCTGGCTGCAAGCGTGCATGCCAACCCACCCCGGATGCTGACGATCTGGCTCCGCCAGTTCCCGCCGACATCCCACCCGCTGCGGACCCCGATTCGCAGATCCGCATCCGCATCCTCGCGATGCGTCAATCCTCAGAAAGGCTCGTCCATGAGCAACAAAATTTACGTGGGTAACTTGCCCTATTCCGTGACCGATTCCAGCCTGAAAAGCAACTTTGCCGAGTTCGGCAGCGTTTCCTCGGCCAAGGTCATGATGGACCGGGAAACCGGCAGTTCCAAGGGCTTCGGGTTTGTGGAAATGGCTTCGGCCGACGTCGCCCAGGCCGCCATTGCCGCCCTGAACGGCATGTCCGTCGATGGCCGCGCCATCGTCGTGAGCCTGGCCCGCCCCCGCGAAGCGAACAAGGATTCGAGCGGCTACAGCGCAGCCGGGTACACCGCAGCCAAGCGTCCCGATGTCGGCTACGGCACGGGCGGCTTCGGCGGTGGTCGCTACTGAACCCAGCGGCGCCCTGTGAATGACCGGCTCTTCTGAGCCGGTTTTTTTTCGCCTCGCGCGAGACGGCCGAACGGTGCGAGCTCTGGCCACAATGGCCTGATGAGCCGCCGCCGATTTGTCCTTCTCGCTAGCTTCGTCTGGACGTTTGCCGCCGCCGAGCCGGCCTACTTTCCGCCCCGTGGCGACTGGCAGCGCGCCGAGCCGGCCGCGATGGGCGTCGACGCCGCCAGGCTGGCCGAAGCCGTCGCCTATGCCCAAGCGCATGAGAACCCCGCGCCGCGCGACCAGGCCCTCTACCTCGCCCAGAGCTTCGGCAAGAACGAACCCTATTTCGGGGGCCAGATCGGTCCCACGCGCGAGCGCGCCGCAGCCAACGGCCTGGTCATCTACCGCGGCAAGCTGGTGGCCGAGTGGGGCGACACGCGGCGTGTCGACATGTCGCACAGCATCACCAAGACCTTTTTGTCGACGGTTGTGGGCCTGGCCTGGCAGCAGGGCCTGATCAAGAGCACCGACGAGCGCGTGGCCGACGCCATGCCGCCCGGTGTCGACCTGTTCGCCACGCCGCATAACGCGCCCATCACCTGGGAGCACCTGCTGCGCCAGACCAGCGACTGGCAGGGCACGCTGTGGGGCAAGCCCGACTGGGCCGATCGCCCCGTGGGCAAGACGCCCGAGGACTGGCCGAACCGCCCGCTGTATGAGCCGGGCACGCACTACAAGTACAACGATGTGCGCGTGAACGTGCTGGCCCTGGCCGCCTTGCAGGTCTGGCGCCGGCCGCTGCCCGAGGTGCTGCGCGAGCAGGTCATGGACCCGATTGGCGCGTCCAGCCGCTGGCGCTGGCACGGCTACGAGAACAGCTGGGTGGAACTGGACGGCCAACGCATGCAGTCGGTTTCCGGCGGCGGCCACTGGGGCGGCGGCATGTTCATCGACGCCTGGGACATGGCGCGCTTCGGCTATCTCCACTTGCGCCAGGGTGAGTGGGCCGGTCGCCAGCTCATTTCGCGCGACTGGATCGCCAAGGCCCGCCAGCCCGGGCCGGACAACGCCGAGTACGGCTACTGCAACTGGTTCCTCAACACCGGCCGCAAGGCCCTGCCGGTGGCACCCGAGAGCAGCGTGACCTTCCGCGGCAATGGCCAGAACATCATCTACATCGACTGGGAGAACGACATCGTCGCCGTCGTGCGCTGGATCGACAACGGGCCGGCCCTGAACGAGTTCATTGGCCGGCTGCTGGCGGCGGTGAAGCGCTGAAAGGCGCTGGAGAAGGGTTCAGATCTTCAGCTGGAAAAACGCCGCCTGCAGCCCATCCACACCGCCCACACGCTGGTTGTTGATGAAGATCTGCGGCATCTGGCGAACGGACGGGCCGCACTTCTCGTAGAAGGCCTTGCGCTGATCTTCGTCGTCGATCTTGATCTCCTCGAAGACGAGGCTGCGGGCCTTCAACAGGCTCTTGGCGGTATCGCATTGAGGGCAGGCGGACTTGGAATAGACGACGATGTTGAGCTGCATGCCCACAGTCTAGAGGGAGCAGCGTCGCTAGCATCGGGCCCTCGATTCCTGAAGGAGAACGTCCATGATCCTGCGTCGATCCGATGTCGTCCGTCTCGCCGCCGCCGCACTGCTGGCGCCCTGGACGCTGCGCGCTGTTGCTGCTGATGAGCCGCGCCGCAAGCCCGACCTGGGCGATGCCGCCGAAGGCACGTACGAGGGCGACGTGATCTCGGACTCCAAGGGCTCGTCCAGGAGTGGCGTGACCGTGACGGTGACGCGCATTGGCAAGAACCTCGTGCGGGTCACGTCCAGCTATCCGCGGCTGCCGGTGGTGGAGGTGCCGTTGACCCTGGCCATGGGCAAAATTCTGCAGGCGCGCGGCGATAGCGTGTTCCTGCTCGACCGCACGCAGTCACCCGCGAAGCTGGACGTCAGCTTTCTCAACGAGGTGAGCTGGTCGGGGCTGCGGCGCTGACATGAGCAGCTGCGCTCGACGGGTCCGCCAGGAGTCCTATCTCACAGCGCTCTGAGCACTGCGGATGGTTTCGTACACGCTTTTCGCATTGAGGATGAGGTCAAAACTCGGACCAAGGTTCTGTTCCGCCCCAGGCCAACCACGCATGCCGCCGAACATGGCCGCCATGGGATGCTGAGCACCAAACGTGATGGTGCCCTCGCCTGACCTGGCCTCAGACAAGGACAGATCAGTGAGCGTACGGAGGCTGAGCGATTTCACCTTCCGCGCGAACACGCCCGAGACGATGATGACCCTCTCTGAAGTAACCGCGTAGTAGGTATTTGCGCGCTGGCGCGCCTCGACAAAGAACCTGCCGACCACGAAGTACACGCCGACGAGGACAAACGGAATACCCCACAGCACAAAGAATGCTGGCGTGTTTGGCGCCCTGAGTGCAGAGGCTTCCCAGAAGACCGCGAACCCGCACCACAGCAAGCTAAAGGGGATGGTGAAGGCATCCGACCCGCGGACGACCACGCCTTGCCGGGGCTGCCCCCACCAGAGGGGCTTTTCACTGGGCGAGAGCTCCCGCTGAACTTCTTCGTTCATGGAGTCCATGGCAGGTGAGGATCGGTCATTCATCTGTCGCCCCAACGCCAGCGTGGTGGCTCGCCTTTGAGCCAGCACACGGCGACAAGCCCCAGGCAGACCGCGACGGTATACGCGATGAATAACAGATGCCCTAGCTGCCCACGGAAGATCGCGCCCAGAGAGAGCAGCGCCGCAAAGGCGGACAAGACCACCCAGCCTTGCCAGGTGTTCGGGACACCCCAGCCCCAGCCATAGCGCTTGGCTGGGAACCAGTAGTCATCTGCTCTATTCGGCATGGTCGATGCTGGCCCACGTGCCGGTGTGCCATCTGTGACGGAGATGCCAATCTAGGGCTTCCGGCATTAGGTTCTCATAAGGGTTCGAAGCTGGGGCGACAAGAATGCGTCAAGGACGGCATTCACCTGGGCCATTCACACCCAGCACTTTCGTCAGCCTTGCGGGAAGCAGTCCCGCACCGATGCCCGGTAGTGGCCGCGAGGCGCCCCTTCGCATCAGCCATCAATCCACGAACGTCCAGCTGTCCGCCCCATCAAACCGCCGCACCTGTACGTCCTGCAGCAGCCGTGGCTCGAAGTTGTTCAGGTTCACGCCGTGTCGGGCGCCGGCCTCGGGGAGCAGGGGCTCCCAATGCGTCGAGCAACCGCAATGGGCGCAGCGAATATTGCGCAGCGTCTTGTCACCCCAGACGTACTCGGCCGTGTGTTCGGGATGCCCTTCGACCTTCACCGTGCCGAGCTCGTAGTAGGCCCACAGGCCGCCAAGGCGGCGGCAGATCGAGCAGTTGCACTTCGTCGCCTTCTCGGGCGCAAAGGGCAAGGTAAGGCGAACGGCGCCGCAGTGGCAGGCGCCTTGGAGCAGAGGGTCAGGTGTCATAGGCTTGTCCATGGCACCTGACGATAGCTGCGTTCGGCGGCGTGGGCGAGACCCCAGCGATAGCTATCGATAGCTGTCCGGAGCCGGCCTTGCCAGGGCCGCCAGCATCGCCACGCCGGTGTAGTGGCCAACCAGCTGCGTGATCTCGATCAGCGCGGCCTCGTCGAAATGGCGGCGCAGCCTGGCCCAGGTCGCGTCGTCGACGTCCAGGTGCTGGACGAGACCATCGACCAGCTGGAACACGGCCGCCAGCTCGGGCGTCCACAGCGCTGCATCGGGCTTGGCTTGGCGCAGGTCGGCGATCTGCGCATCGCTCAGGCCCATGCGGCGCGAGATCGTCTGCTCGTGCAGGTTGAACTCGTAGTCGCAGCGTGCCGTGGCACAGGTGCGCAGGATGACGGCCTCGCGCAGCATGGGTGCCAGGCGCTTGCGGTCGGCCAGGCCGGTGGGGCCGAGGAAGCCGGTGTCCACCATCTCCTTGAACAGCTCGCCGTGGCGCGCCACGGTCAAAAAGATCTGCGGCGGCGGCATGCCAGCCGGCAGCAGGCGGTTCATGCGCTCGGCGAGATCGAGCGGCAGCGGCAGGGTTTGCGGGGCAATGCGAGGTGTGTGAGTGTTCATGCTTCGAATTTAGAAGCGTTGCGGTAGGCGAACTCTAGCCGAGCTTGCTTCTAAAATCAAAGCATGACGACAAAACGCCTCGCAAAGCTGGCCATGGCGGACGCGCCCGCCTCGGGCAAGGATGCGATCAACGCCGCGCTGGAACTCTTCCACCGCCGCTGGACGCTGCGCATCCTGTGGGAGCTGCGCGCCGAGGACGCCAGCCTGAACTTCAGAGCGCTGCAGGCCGCCTGTGGTGACTTGTCGGCCTCGGTGCTGAACCAGCGCCTGGCGGAGTTGCGCGAGGCCCTGCTCGTCGAGCATGACGCAGGCAGTGGCTATCGGTTGGCGCCCCACGGGCGCTCACTGCTGTTGGCGATCGAGCCGCTGCTGCAATGGGCGCCGCGTTGGGCGCGCGAGGTGCAGCGAAACACGACGCCGCGATGATCAGGAACGGTCGGGGCGTTCGGGCCGAGCGCTGGGCCGCTCCCGAGCCGGCCCGCGTTGGCGATGTGCTTGCGGCTGGATGCCGTAAGCATCGCCGTCCCCACGGGGGACCGATCAGGCTTGCTCGCGTTCAGCGCGCAAGACTGAGCGAGGGGCACACCATTTAGGCCGGCACCCGGACGGCGAGGCGGGCTCGCTCGATGGCGGCGATCAGCGCCTCTTCCGAATAGGGCTTGCCCAGCAGCTGGGTCACACCGGCGGCGGCGGCCTCGGCCTGCTTGTCGTCGGAGGACGTGATCATGACGACGGGCAGGTCGGCCGTCACAGCGGCGGCGCGCACCTGGCGGGTCAGCTCGAAGCCGTCGATGCCGGGCATCTCGACGTCGGTGATCAAGAGGTGCGGCAGCTCGGCGGCCATCAACTCCAGTGCCTGCTCGCCGCTCTCGGCCAGCGCGACGCGATAGGTCTGACCCGTCAGCAGGCGGCTGATCTTGACGCGCACGATCTTGGAATCGTCGGCAACGAGGACGAGGGTTTCGTCGGCCCGCAGTTCGCGGGTGGCCAGGGCCGCCGCGGCAGCAGCAGCAGCTTCAGCGGCTTCCCGCGCGGCCTGTTCCTCCGCCCGGCGCCGGGCGGCAGCCAAGCGCTCGGCCTCGGCCTGCTCGGCGGCCAGCCTGAGGGCCTCGGCTTCTCGGGCGGCGCGTTCGTCCTCCAGGCGTTGCAGCTCGGCAGCCTCGCGGGCGGCCTGTTCGCGGGCTTGGCGTTCGGCTTCGGCCTCTTGTTGGGCTTTCAGGTCGGCCAGGCGGCGTGCTTCGGCTTCGCGAGCGGCGGCTTCCTGGGCGAGGCGCTCAGCCTCGGCGCGTTCCTGCGCCAGCCGTTCGGCCTCTGCAGCTTCGGCGGCCTCGCGGGCGGCCTGCTCGTCGGCTTCGCGCCGTTGTGTCTCGGCACGTTGTTCTGCCAGGCGCCGGGCCTGGGCCTCGAAGCGGAGGGCTTCTTCGTGCTCGACGCGTGCCCGCTCGGCCTCCAGCTGTTCTTCCTCGGCACGCTGCTGGCCCAGGCGCTGGGACACGGCGGCCTCGACCTCGCGCAGGGCCTGATCGTCGGCCTGCTGGCGGGCGGATTCGGCGGGTACGCGCGGGGCGCGAGTCGCATATTCGGCCCGTGCCAGCGTGAGGCGCTCGGCTTCGCGGCGCCGGGCGTCGGCACGGGACTTTTGTTGCCGGCGTCGGCCGAGCCACAGCAGGAACAGCACGACGGCGACCGCCACGGCGGCCAGGGGCCAGGTCAACAGCTCGTTCATCTTCGGGGGACGTGCGCTACTTCAAAGTCGCACATCATCGGGCCAGTGAGTGTCCGCTTCGCGAACAGGCCTTTCGAGGAAGGCCCAGGTGGCGCCGTTTGTCACGCCTTGGCGGCTGGAATTCAGCGCTGGGGCGGCGGCAACAGGCCGGCAGTGTGGGTCGCGCTGCCGGGCGCGTCGTCCTCGCCGGGCACGAAAAGCGTCAGGACGCACGCCAGCACCGACACCACGAGCGTGGCGGTGAACTTGAAGCGGGCTGACGTGGCCATGGCCTGGATAGTGAGCCATGTCGCCGCCGGACGCTCCCCCTAACTCGCCAGTGAATGCTGACGGCGTACTGGCAGCAGTCAGCGCAAGCCCATGGTGCGCCGGTACTGGCCCGGCGTAGCGCCCAGGGCGCCCTTGACGTGGCGGGTCAAATGGCTGGCGCCGGCATAGCCGCAGGCGGCGGCGACGTCGGCCAGGGGCAGGGCGGTGTCGCGCAGCAACGTGCGGGCGCGGTCCAGGCGGCGGGCGGCGACCCAGTCGTGCACGCTGCAGCCCATGGAGACGCGGAACATGCGGGCGAAATGGAATTCGGACAGGTGGACCTGGGCGGCCAGCCGGGGCAGGCTCAACTCGGCGCTGTCGAGGTGGGCATCAACGAAGTCCAGCACCCGACGCCGCGCCGCCCCGGACAAGCCACCCGGCGAGCGTTCGGCTCGCTCACGCAGCCGCGGCCGGGCGGCCTGCAGCACGAGGTGATCCAGCGCGGCCTGGCTCAGCGCATCGATGCGCAGGCGCTCGGCGGGGTCCTGCCAGTCGTACCTGGCAACGCCCTGGGCCCAGGCGGCAAGTGTGGCGTCCTCGCCAAAGATGCGCTGCTCCAGCGTGATGGCGCGGGGCTCGGCGTCCAGCAGGCGGACGATGCGGTCGGCCCAGGCGTCGTCCGACAGGTAGAGGTGGACGAAGCGCAGCGGCCCGGCCACGTTCCAGCGCGACTCGTGCTCGGCTGGCAGGATGCAGTGGCAGCCGGGCGAGCCGGTCTCGCGGGGTGTCTCGATGAGGTGGGTGTCGTGTCCGCCCTGCAGATAGACCGACAGGGTGTGGTGGCCGGGCCGCTGGTAGTCCATGCGCCCGCCGTCGTTGCACCACTGCACCAGGCGCAGGTCGTCGGCGAGCGTCAGCTCACGTTCCCGGCGCGCGCTGGAGCGGCCCAGCACGTCGAAGACGGGCTGGTGGGCCGTGGCGCCGGCGGTCAGGTCGAGCATGCAGCGATGCTAGGTGCTAAGCCCTTCCCCATGCCGGCCTGAGGCCGACGATGCGCAGGAATATGCAATCGCACGGCCGCCCGCGGCGCCACGATGGCGGGCATGAATGCCTTCCTCTACCTGCTCGTCGTGCTGATCTGGGGTACGACCTGGATCGCCCTGAAGTGGCAACTGGGCCCCGTGCCGATTGCGCTGTCCATCGCCTACCGCTTCGGCCTCGCGGCCCTGGTGCTGTTCGCCTGGCTGGCCTGGCGGCGCCAGCTCGTCGTGCCGCGTGGGCGGGCGCTCACTTGGGTGCTCGCCCAGGGACTGTGTCTGTTCTGCCTGAACTTCGTCTGTTTCCTGAACGCCAGCCAGACGCTGGCCAGCGGCCTGGTGGCGGTCGTGTTTTCCAGCGCGGCGCTGTGGAACGCGCTGCTGGCGCGTCTTGTTCATGGCCGTGCCATCGCGCCCCAGGTCCTGGCGGGTGGCTCGCTCGGCCTGACGGGGCTGGTGCTGCTGTTCTGGCCCGAGATCCGTGGTGGCCACGCCAGCCTGGCCGGCCTGGCCTGGGCGCTGGGTGGCACGCTGTGCTTCTCGACCGGCAACCTGCTGTCGGCCGCGCTGCAGCAGCAGGGCCTGAAACCGGTGCAGACCAACGCCTGGGGCATGGCGGTGGGCACGGCGATCCTGACGGGCTATGCGCTGTTGGCCGGCGTGCCTTTCGCGTTCGACGCGAGCACCCGCTACCTCGGCGCGCTGCTGTACCTGGCTATCCCGGGTTCGGTCATCGGCTTCACGGCCTACCTGACACTGGTGGGCCGCCTCGGTCCCGAGCGGGCCGCCTACAGCACGGTGCTGTTCCCGGTCGTCGCGCTGAACGTGTCGGCCTGGGTGGAGGGCTACGAGTGGACGACGCCGGCGCTCGCCGGGCTGGTGCTGGTGATGGCGGGCAATGTGCTGGTGTTCAGGAAGCGGGTTGCTTCGGCTTGCGCTCCAGCAGCGCCATCGCCTCACCCACCAGCCCGCGCCTGAAGGCCAGCACGCAGACGATGAAGATCAGCCCGGTGACGAGGCTGACGGATTCGCCCAGGCTGTTGAACCAGGTCACGCCGGTCAGCTCGCCCAGCCAATTGCCGAAGTCGCCGATCTTGTTCTCCAGCGCGATGATGACCAGCGCCCCCACCATGGGGCCGACCAGCGTGCCCATGCCGCCCACCAGCGTCATCAGGATGACGAGGCCTGAGGTGGTCCAGATCGCGTCGGTCAGCGTTGCGAAGCCCAGCACCAGCGTCTTGGTGGAACCGGCCAGGCCAGCCAGCGCGGCCGATAGCACGAAGGCCAGCAGTTTGAAGTGGCCGGTGTCGTAGCCCAGCGACGTGGCGCGGGCCTCGTTCTCGCGGATGGACGTCAGCACCTGGCCGAACGGCGAGTGGACGATGCGGTAGATCAGCCAGAAGGCGGCGATGAAGATGGCCAGAACGACGTAGAACAGCACCAGGTCGTTTTCCAGGTGCAGGCCCAGGAAGCTGCCGCGCGGCACCGACTGCAGGCCGTCTTCCCCGCCGGTGAAGGGGGTCTGCAGGAAGAAGAAGTACAGCATCTGCGCCAGGGCCAGCGTGATCATCGAGAAATAGATGCCCGAGCGGCGGATGGCCAGCAGACCGAACAGCAGGCCCACACCGGCCGCGCCCGCCATGCCGACGAGGATGCCCACCGGCGTCGGCAGGCCCCAGACCTTGAGCGCATGGCCGGTCACATAGGCCGCGGTGCCCAGGAAGGCCGCATGGCCAAAGGACAGCAGGCCCGTGAAGCCCACCAGCAGGTTGAAGGCGCAGGCGAACAGCGCGTAGCAGAGCACCTTCATCACGAAGACGGGATAGACGCCGAACGCTGGCAGCAGTGCGATAGCGACGAAGAGCGCGGCGTAGCCGAGGACTTTCTTGTTCATTTTTCTTTGCCGAACAGGCCGGCCGGGCGAACGAGCAGCACGATGGCCATGACGACGAACACCACCGTGTTGGACGCCTCGGGATAGAAGACCTTGGTCAGCCCTTCAACGATGCCCAACCCAAGCCCGGTCAGGATGGAGCCAAGGATGGAGCCCATGCCGCCGATCACCACCACCGCGAACACCACGATGATGAGGTTGGTCCCCATCAGCGCCGACACCTGCAGGATGGGCGCAGCCAGCACGCCCGCGAATGCCGCGAGGGCCACGCCACCGGCATAGGTCAGCGTGACCATCAGCGGCACATTGATGCCGAATGCCTGCACGAGCTTGGGGTTCTCGGTGCCGGCGCGCAGCTTGGCGCCCAGCGACGTCTTCTCGATCAGCGCCCACACAGCGAAACACACGATGAGGGACGCGACGACGACCCAGGCCCGGTAGTTGGGCAGGATCATGAAGCCGAGGTTGGTGGCACCCTGCAGCGCGTCGGGCACCTGATAAGGCTGGCCCGACACACCGTAGACGCTGCGGAACACACCTTCGATGACGAGGGTGATGCCGAAGGTCAGCAGCAGGCCGTAGAGGTGGTCCAGCTTGTAGAGCCACTGCAGCATCGTGCGCTCGATGACGATGCCGATGAGGCCGACCGCGAGCGGCGCGAGACCGAGCATGAGCCAGTAGTTCAGCCCCAGGTATTCCAGCCCCATCCAGGCGAAGAAAGCTCCCATCATGTACAGCGCCCCGTGTGCGAAGTTGATGATGTTGAGCATGCCGAAGATGACCGCCAGGCCCAGGGACAGCATCGCGTAGAACGAGCCGTTGACCAGGCCGAGCAGCAGCTGGCCCAAGAGGGCCGGCAGCGGAATACCGAAGATTTCTGTCATGGCAATCGTGTTCAGACCCTGGACGCCCGCCGGGCCGCTCCCAAGGGCGGCCAGGGCCGATGTCGATGCCGGCTCTCGCCGGCATAGATCGGCGTCCCCTCGGGGGACCGACCAGAAACGCGCGCGTCCAGCAGCGCGGGGCTGGGCGAGGGGTTCACGTTCACTTCTTCACCAGCGGGCACTTGCTGTCCGCGAGCTTGGTGAACGCCTCGTCGCCCGGGATGCGCGTCACGACCTTGTAGTAGTCCCAGGGCTCGGTCGATTCCTTCACCGACTTGACCTGCATCAGGAACATGTCGTGGATGCCGCGGCCGTCTTCCTTGCGGATGGTGCCCTTGGTGTAGAAGTCGTTGATCGGCGTGTCCTTCATCTTGGCCATGACCTTGTCGGCGTCGTCGGTCTTGGTGGCGTCGACGGCCTTCAGGTAGTGGGTCACGGCCGAGTAGTCCGCGGCCTGCAGCGACGAGGGCATGCGCTTCATCTTGTCGAAGAAGCGGCGGCTCCAGGCGCGGGCCTCGGGGCTCTGATTCCAGTACCAGGAGTCGGTCAGGTACATGCCCTCGGTCGTCTTCAGGCCCAGCGAGTGCACGTCGTTGATGAACATCAGCAGGCCGGCGAGCTTCATACCCTTGGTGATGCCGAACTCGTTGGCGGCCTTGATCGTGTTGATGGTGTCGCCACCCGCGTTGGCCAGGCCGAGGATCTGCGCGCCGGAGCCCTGTGCCTGCAGCAGGAAGCTGGAGAAGTCGTTGGCGTTCAGCGGGTGCTTGACGCTGCCCTTGACCGTGCCGCCGCTCTTCTGTACGACGGCGGCCGTGTCGGCCTGCAGGGCCGCGCCGAAGGCGTAGTCGGCGGTCAGGAAGAACCAGGTTTTGCCGCCGGCCTTGGTCACCGCGGCGCCCGTGCCGTTGGCCAGGGCCACGGTGTCGTAGGCGTAGTGGATGGTGTAGGGCGTGCAATTGGCATTCGTCAGGGCCGAGCTGCCGGCGCCGATGGAGATGAAGGGCTTCTTCTTCTCGGCGGCTACGGTGGCAATGGCCAAGTTGACGCCCGAGTTGGTGCCGCCCACCAGCAGGTCGAGCCCTTGCGTGTCCATCCACTCGCGCGCCTTGGCGGAGGCGACGTCGGCCTTGTTCTGGTGGTCGGCAAAGATCAGCTCGACCTTCTTGCCCGCGGCCACACCCTTGAGGTCGGCGATGGCCATCTTGATCGCCTCGACACCGCCGGCACCGTCGATGTCGGCATAGACGCTGGACATGTCGGTCAGGAAACCGATCTTGATGACGTCGCCCGAGATCTGGGCCTGGGCGGCAAGGCCGCAGGTGGCGAGCGCGGCGGCAATGAGGGTCTTTTTCATGGTTGTCTCCGGTGGGTTGTTTGGATTCAAACGCTGAGCAGCTCGTCCATCTGGGCCTGGTGGGCCGGCAGGTCGGCTGCGGGGAAGGACAGCACGACTTCGCCGTGCTCGATGACTAGAAAATGGTCGGCCAGGGGCGCGGCGAAGCGGAAGTTCTGCTCCACCATGACGATGGTGAAGCCCTGGCTCTTCAGCGTGCGGATCATGCGGGCCAGGGCCTGGACGATGACGGGGGCCAGGCCTTCCGAGATCTCGTCCAACAAGAGGATGTCGGCGCCCGTGCGCAGGATGCGGGCGACGGCCAGCATCTGCTGCTCGCCGCCGGACAGGCGCGTGCCGGGGCTGTTCTTGCGCTCGGCGAGGTTGGGGAACATCGCGTAGATCTCGGTCTCGCTCATGACCTTGCCGCGCTTGGTTTTCAGCGGCGGCGGCAGGCGCAGGTTCTCTTCGGTCGACAGGCTGGCGAAGATGCCGCGCTCCTCGGGGCAGTAGCCGATGCCGAGGTTGGCGATGCGGTGCGTGGACAGGCCGATGGTCTCTTCGCCGTGGATCTTGATGGAGCCTTTTCTTGCTCCCGTCAAACCCATGATGGCGCGCAGCGTGGTGGTGCGGCCGGCGCCGTTGCGGCCGAGCAGGGTGATGACCTGGCCGGGTTGGACTGACAGGTTGATGCCGTGGAGGATGTGGCTTTCGCCGTACCAGGCGTGGAGGTTTTGGATTTCGAGTGCGGGCGTTGCCATGGGTGTCACCTCGCTCGGTGCGGCAGGTTGCTCTTGCGAAGAGCGCGTGTGCTCGGTGGAATGCAGCGAGCAACCACGCTCTCAGCCAAGCAACCAACAACAGCGCGCAGCAGCACCATCAATGCGCCCCCTGCAACTCGGCAGCATCCGTACCCATATAAGCCTCCAGCACCGCCGGATGCTTCGACACCGTCGCGTAATCACCTTCGGCCAGAACAGCGCCACGAGCCAGCACCGTAATCCGGTCCGCAATGCTCGCTACCACCTTCATGTTGTGCTCCACCATCAGCACGGTGCGCCCTTCAGCCACGCGCTTGATCAAAGCCGTCACGCGGTCCACGTCCTCGTGCCCCATACCCTGCGTCGGCTCGTCAAGCAGCATCAACTGCGGCTCCATCGCCATCGTCGTGGCGATCTCCAACGCACGCTTGCGGCCATAAGGCAGGTCGGCGGCCTTCACGGCGGCCATGTCGCGCAGGTCCACCAGCTCCAGCAACGACAGCACCTTGGCGTCCAGCGTCTTCAGGCCCGTCAGCCCTTTCCAAAAATGGAAGCTCGTGCCGGTGAACCGCTGCAAGCCGATGCGCACGTTCTCCAGCACCGTGAGATGCGGGAAGACGGCGGAGATCTGGAACGACCGGATGACACCGCGCCGCGCGATCTGCGCCGAGGTCTCGCCAGTGATGTCGGCGCCGGCGAAGACGATGCGGCCACGCGTCGGCGTCAGGAACTTGGTCAGCAAGTTGAAGCAGGTCGTCTTGCCCGCACCGTTGGGGCCTAGCAGCGCATGAATGTGGCCACGATGCACCTGCAGGTTCACGGCGTCCACGGCCGTGAAGCCTTTGAACTCCTTGGTCAGGTCCTGGGTCTCGAGGATGTATTCGCTCATGGACTTCCGGGTTAGCTGCGCGACTCTAGGCCTTCAAGCATGACGCTGGCTTACGGGCATTCACGGGGTCTGGTCCGCGGAGAGGAAACGCTCGATCAAGCCAATCTGCTCGGGTGTGTTCAAGGCCGGTGCATGGCCGCAGCCGGGGATCAGCGCGACCGCAGCACGCGGGCCGCGCTCGCGCATGGCCTGCGCCGTTTCCGCGGTCAACAGCGTCGAGTCCTCGCCGCGCAGGCAGAGCACGGGCAGGTCGAGCTGGTCCCAAGCAGCCCACAGCTCGTAGTCGTCGGGATGGTGATCGAACTGCTGCACCAGGGCTGGGTCGTAGTGCGTTGTCACGCGGCCATCGGGCAGGCGGCGCAGCGAGGTTTCGGTGAGATGGCGCCATTGCGTGTCGGACAGATCACCAAAGCTCGCGTAGATCTCTCTGAAATAGACCTCCAGCTCAGTCACCGTTGCAAAGCTGGGCGGCTGCCCGGCGTAGGCTTTGATGCGTGTCAGCGCCGAGGCTGCCAGCTCGGGGCCGTTGTCGTTCAGCACAAGGCGCTTGATGCGGCCGCGCAGCTGGGTGGCTGCGCCGAGCGTGCCGATGGCGCCACCCATGGACGTGCCCACCCAATGCACCTTCTGCAAGCCCAACTGATCCAGCAGCGCTTCGGCTTGTTCGACATAGAACTCCAGGCAGTATTCGCGGGCCGGGTCCACCGCCCATTGCGAAAGACCACGACCCAGGGTGTCGGGGCAAACGACGTGCCAGCGGGCGCTCAGGGCGGCGGCGAGGTCGTCGAAGTCGCGACTGCTGCGCGCGAGGCCGTGCCAGGCAACGACGGTGTGCGAGCTTGCGTCACCCCACTCGGTGACGTGCATCTCGCGACCCAGGCAGTTGACGTAGCGCGATCTCATTTTTTGGCCCTCCCATGCGTCCACGCCGCCAGCCGCAGCCGCCCGACGATGCCGCCGGGGAAGTGGTAGACGGCCAGTACGAAGAGCAGGCCCAGCCACAGCAGCCAGCGGTCGGGCGAAATCAGCGTGCTCAAGACCGGCACGCCGTCGACCAGCGAGCCGGCGATCTTCAGCAGGGCCTGCAGGTAGTTCTGCGCGACGATGAAGAGCACGCTGCCAATGACGGCACCGTAGACCGTGCCCATGCCGCCGATGACGACGATGAGCAGCAGGTCCAGCATGATCTCCATGCTCATGGCGGTCTCTGGGCCTGTGTAGCGCAGCCACAGCGCCAGCAGCGCGCCACCGCAGCAGGCCAGCAGCGCCGCGATGACGTTGGCGCCGGTGCGGTAGACCACCGTGCGGTAGCCGATCGCCTCGGCCCGGAACTCGTTCTCGCGGATGGCCTGCAGCACGCGGCCGAAGGGCGAGTTGACGATGCGCAGCAGCAGCGCGATGAGGGCGGCGACGGCGACGAAGAGCAGGTAGTAGGTCAGCAGGCGGCCGTCGAGCATGACGCCGAGGAAAGGGTCGTCCATGAACTCGGTCGAGGGCCGCAGCACGTCGGGCAACTGGAAGTTCAGGCCGTCTTCGCCGCCGGTGAAGTCGCTCAGTTGCGACGCCAGTGTCATGAAGGCCGAGGCCACGGCCAGCGTGATCATGGCGAAGAAGATGGCCTTCACGCGCAGGCTGGCCAGTCCCATCGCCAGCGCCAGCACGGCGCTCAATACGAGCGCAGCGAGGAAGCCGATGCCTAGCGACGTCCAATCCGCACCCAGCCGCGCTGATGCGATGGCGATGCCATAGGCGCCGATGCCGACGAACATCGTGTGCGCGAAGCTGACGATGCCGGTGTAGCCCAGCAGCAGGTCGTAGCTGGCGACAAGCAGCACGAATACGAGGATCTTGGCCGCGACGTTGAGCGCCTGCGTGCCCGGGAAGATGAAGGGCGCACCGAGCAGGCCGACGAAGCAGGCGATCAACAGCGCGCCGAGGATGCGGCTGCGCGGCAGGTCGTGGGAGAGGAGCGCGCGGATCATTTGGCGCCCACCGGGTAGAGGCCTTGCGGGCGCCACAGCAGGATGGCGACCATCAGCCCGATGTTGGAGAACAGCGCCGCCTTGGGCGCAATGAAGCCGGCGTAGTTGGCGACCAGCCCGACCAGCAGCGCGCCGACCAGGCAACCCACCGTCGAGCCGAGGCCGCCGATGATGATGACGATGAAGAGCAGCAGGTTGACCTGGGCACCGATCTGCGGCGTGACGCCCTGTTGCACCAGGCCCCACAGCACGCCGCCCAGGCCCGCCAGCGCGGCGCCGGCCACGAAGACGCCGACGAAGAGGCGCCGCACCCGATAGCCCAGCGCCTCGACCATCTCGCGGTCCTGCACGCCGGCGCGGATCAGCAGGCCGATCTTGGTGCGGTTCAGCACCAGCAGCAGTGCGATGAGGACCGCGATACCGATGAGCATGGACAGCACGCGGAACTTTTCGACCGCGACGTCACCGAACAGGAAGATGCCGCGCAGCGCATCGGGCATGGGCAGCGGGATGAGCTGGGCACCCCAGGTCGCCTTGATCAGCTCCTCGCCAATGATCATGCCGCCCATGGTGATGAGGATCTGCTTCAGGTGCTGGCCGTAAACGGGTCTGACCAATACGCGCTCAAACACCACGCCCACGGCAGCGGCGATGGCCATGCCGGCGAGGCAGGCGGCGGCGAGTGCGGCGAGGTTGCTTGCCACATCCGGTGAAGTGGCCCATGGGGCGAGGGCTGCTAACACCGTGGTGGCCGTGAAGGCGCCGAGGGCGATGAAGACGCCGTGGCCGAAGTTCAATACGTCCATCAGGCCGAAGACCAGCGTCAGGCCGGAGGCGATGACGAAGATGATGAGACCCATGGCGATGCCGGCCAGAGTCAGGTTGAGCCAGGTGCTGGGGCTGCCGGTGAGTGGTAGGGCGAGCAGCATGATGGCTGCGAGGAGCGCGAGGGGTCGGGGGTCGAGCTTCATGCTTGTGGGTTGCTCTTGCGGAGAGCGTCACCGCTCGCTGCATTGCCGGGAGTCCGTCCCGGCGGCCGGGTAACTTTCTTCTGCGGGGCCAGAAGAAAGTCACCAAAGAAGAGGCCCTGAACCGCACACGATCGCGACGACGCCACGAGCAGCGCGCGAAAACATCCGCTGGCATTGCGGCAAGACGCGACCCGCTGCGCTCTCGCTGCTGTCCCTATGACGAGCGCCATGGCTCGCCCCTTCACGCCGGTTAACGCCGGCTGCACGCCGGGCTTATCAGTGAATACGAACGCGACGTCGCTGGGGCGACGGGTCTGGTGCGTAGAAGCGGCCGGATGCGGCGCCCGAGCGCCGCTGTCTTGGCATTCCTGGTGAGCTCGGCGTGCAGCCGGCGTTAAGCGGGCAGGTGGTGTGATGGATGGTGCTGGTGACAGGGACAGCAGCGAGAGCGCAGCGGGTCGCGTCTGCCCAATCACCGAGTGGCTGTTGCACGGCGCAGCTTGTGCATGTGGTGCTGGTGTGCGGTTCAGATGTGGTGCTGGTGTGCGGTTCAGGGCCTCTTCTTTGGTGACTTTCTTCTGGCCCCGCAGAAGAAAGTTACCCGGCCGCCGGGACGGACTCCCGGCAATGCAGCGGGCACGCGCACTCGCCGCCAAAGCAACCAAAACCGAAGCCGCACTCATTGATGCGCCCCCAACGACAACCCGAGCAACCGCTGCTGCAGCGACGAATCCTCAATCAACTCGCGCATCAAACCGCAATGCACCACCCGCCCGTCATCCATCACCGCAACCGAATCGCCCAACTCAGCGGCGACTCGAAAGTTCTGCTCCACCAGCAACACCGTCGTCTGCGAGCTCTTCTTCAGCTCCCGCAACGCCGTGATCAGGTTCTGCACGATGGCCGGTGCCAGCCCCTTGCTGGGCTCGTCGATGACGAGCAACTCGCGCGGCTCGATCATGGCGCGGGCAATCGCCAGCATCTGCTTCTGCCCGCCCGACAACTTGCCCGCCGGGTGCTGCCAGAACGTCTTCAGCGCCGGGAACAAGCCAAACAGCCAGTCCAGCCGCTGAGCATCCAAATCCGCCAACCGCTTGGCCGAGCGGGCCGCCAGCAGCAGGTTCTCCGCCACGCTCAGCTCGCCAAAGATGCCCATGGTCTCCGGCACGTAGGCGATGCCGCGCGACGCAATGTCCGGCGTCGCCAGCTTGGTGATGTCCTCGCCCTTGAAGTGCACCGAGCCCGCGCTCGCCGTCCACAGCCCCATCAAGGTCCGCAGCGTGCTCGTCTTGCCGGCGCCATTGCGGCCTAACAGCATCGTGACTTGACCAGCCGGCACGGCAAGATCCACGCCATGCAGGATGTGATACGCCCCGACGTGGGTATGAACCCCGTGCAACTCCAGAAGGTTCATGCCGCCACCCCCAGATAAGCCTCTTGCACGATGGGCGAGGCAATCACCGTGGCCGGGTCACCATCGGCCACCAGCTTGCCCTGGTGCAGCACGATGATGCGGTCCGCCAGCTCGCGCACGACGTCCATCTTGTGCTCCACCAGCAGCAGCGTGTGCTTCTTCTCCGCCTTCAGTGCGCGGATCAGGTCCAGCACCACAGGCACCTCGTCCACGCTCATGCCGGCCGTCGGTTCGTCGAAGAGATAGACCTTGGGGTCGAGTGCAATCAGCATGGCCACTTCGAGCTTGCGCTGGTCGCCATGCGGCAGGCTGGCGGCCAGATCGTCGGCGCGTGAGGCGAGCCGCACGCGGTCAAGAATGGCGTGCGCCTCGGCTATCAGCTCCTTGTGCGACAGCCACACCGACAGCATGTGCAAGCCTTTGCCATGTCGCGCCTGCACAGCCAGGCGCACGTTCTCCAGCACGGTCAAGTGCGCGAACAGCTGTGTCAGCTGGAACGCCCGGCCCAGGCCACGGCGCGTGCGCACCGGCGCCGGCAGCTTGGTCAGGTCCTCGCCATCCAGCCAGACCTCGCCACTGCTCGCGGGCAGCTGGCCCGAGATCAGGTTGAAGTAGGTCGTCTTGCCCGCGCCGTTCGGCCCGACGATGGCCGTCAGCGTGCCGGGCTGGAAGGCGCACGACACGCTGTCGACGGCCACATGGCCGCCGAAGCGGATCGTCAAGTTCTTGGTTTCGAGCATGGGCGGCAGAGGAAATGCAACCGGGTCACGAGAAGCTGAGCACGGAGGGTTTTCTCCGCGTCCCTGTGCCTCCGTGCTTGCCTTTGGGTGGCTTAGCGCTTGTTCCTGATCGGAACCTGCATCTCTTCCGGCTTGATCTCGCGCACCAGCTCGGGCACGCCCCAGGGGAAGGCCGGGTCCACCTTGATCTTGAAGTGGTACATCGACTGCATCGCCTGGTGGTCTTCGGCGCGGAAGGTCATCTTGCCCTTGGGCGTCTCGAAGCTCATGCCTTCCATCGTCTTGATGAGCTTGTTGGTCGCCGTGTCGCCGCCCGTCTTCTTCAGCGCTTCCACCAGCGCAATCGCCGCGCTCATGCCGCCGGCCGTGAAGAAGTCAGGCGGGTTCTTGAACTGTTTGTAGTGGTTGGCCACCAGCCACTCGTTGACCGGGTTCTTCGGGATGCCGAAGTAGTAGTACGTCGCGCCCTCCATGCCCGGGAACTGCTTGTAGGCGGTCATGGCCGGCAGGATATTGCCGCCCGAGCCGACGCCGATGCCGTAGCGCTTTTGCAGGTCCAGGGCCGCCAGCGCGCCGAAGGGCGGCGTGGCGCCGGCCCACACGACGGCAATGACCTTGGGGCCTTGCTTGTCCTTCAGCGCGTCCACCAGGCGCTGGATGCCGGCGGTGAAGTCGGTCGTCGCCGTGGGCAGGTATTCCTCGTGGACGATCTTGGCCTTCTTCAGCGCTTCCTTGTAGGCCTTCACGGCGTCGCGGCCGAAGGCGTAGTCCTGGGCCAGGATGCCGATGTTGAGACCCTGGATGTCGGAGGCGACTGCGTTGCCGATGGCGTCCTGCGACGAGTTGCGGCCGGTGCGGAAGATGTACTTGTTCCACTTGTCGCCGGTGATGGAGTCGGCCACGGCGGGCTCCACCAGCAGGATCTTCTTGTACTCCTCGGCCACCGGCAGCATGGCCAGCGCCACGCCGCTGGACGAGGGCCCGACGGTGAGGTCGGCCTTGTCGTCGCCATAGGCCGCGGCCAGCAGGCTCTTGCCCACGTCGGGCTTGCCCTGGTCGTCCTTCTCAATGACGACGAGCTTCTTGCCTGCGACGGTCATGGTGCCGCCGGTGGCGTAGTCCAGGCCCATCATGAAGCCGGTCTGCGTCTGCTTGCCGTAGGCCTCGAGCGGGCCGGTCTTGCTGTAGACGTGGGCGATGCGGATTTCGTTGCCGGCCGCGAGAGTGATGCCGGGCAGGGCGACCGCGAGGGCGGCGGCGGCGAGGGCAAAGCGGCGCGTGGTGTGACGCATGGGGCTTGTCTCCTGAAGTTCGGGTCTGCTCTGTCGGCAGACGGTGTCTTCCCTTTGTGCAAGGGCCGTGCCCGGCGGGGAAGGGTCGCCGGGGCGGTTTTCTCTTCGGGTTGCTACCAGGTTTGGGGTCGAAACCGCCAAGTTGAGTGTCCAGGATTTGGACGTCGCCTGAGATTCAGACTCTCCAGATCGAGCGTCAGAGCCTGGACAGGTCCACCTCGAATCGCTGCTTGTCGCGTCGCGTGGAATTCGCTGGCAACCCAAGCACGCTGTTGGCCCAGGCAATCAGCTGCGGTATGACCGTGGCTTCGAGGCGCTCGCGGGTCTCACGCGCACGAGCCGCGGGAACGATGCCGGCCGAGATGTGGAACCGTTCGTGAGCCACATTCGGATTCGGCAGCACGAAACGTGCAATGACGAAGCTGTTGGAGCTGGTGTGCCAGAGCGAGGTTTCGGTGCGAATTCCCGCGGCTTCGAACGCGCGTTCGAGCTGGCTGGAGCGAAGCACGAAGCTGTAGCCCTTCGGAAGCGGATCCTTGTGGATGTGCATGGCCGGGTCCGCGAAGCGCCTGTGTCAGGCCTCTTTACCTTCCAGCTCCGGCCACCTCGCCAGCCTTTCGTACAGCGACGCCCGCGAGATCTGCAGCAGCCGGGCCGCCGCCATGCGGTTGCCGCCAGTGGCCTGCAGCGCGCGGGCGATGGCGTCGCGTTCCAGGGCTTCGATCAGCTCGGGCAGAGGCGCAACGGCCTGGGCCGTGGTCATGACCGGGGCGGCGGGCTGAGGTACCGGCGCGGGCACGGAGGTCGGCAACGCCGAGCCGCCCTGGAAAGTGGCCGCCGTCAGCTGCATGTCGTCGCTCATGAGGCTGACCTGCTCCAGCGTGTTGCGCAGCTCGCGGATGTTGCCGGGCCAGGACTGCTGCATCAGCCACTCGATGGCATCGGGGCTCAGCAGCTTTTGCGGCATGCCGCTACGCCGGGCGATGTCTTCGCCCAGGGCCTCGGCCAGCGCCTCGATGTCGTCCAGGCGCTCGCGCAGCGCCGGCACGCGGATGGGCAGCACGTTGAGGCGGTAGTACAGGTCGGCGCGGAACTGGCCGGCGGCGACCATGGCGGCCAGGTCGCGGCTGGTGGCGGCAATCACTCTCACATCGACGCGCAGCACCGTGTTGCTACCCAGAGGCTCGACCTCCTGCTCCTGCAGCACGCGCAGCAGCTTGCTTTGCAACGCCAGCGGCATGTCGCCGATCTCGTCGAGGAACAGCGTGCCGCCATCCGCCAGCTTGAACTTGCCGTCGCGGCCCTTGCGGTCGGCGCCCGTGTAGGCACCGGGCGCGACGCCGAAGAACTCGGCCTCCAGCAGCGTCTCGGGCACGGCGGCGATGTTGACGCCCACCAGCGGCCGGTGCGCGCGGCGCGACGCCGAGTGGATGGCGTGGGCCATCAGCTCCTTGCCGGTGCCGGTCTCGCCGAGCAGCAGCACCGTCGAGTCGGTCTGCGCCACGCGGCGGGCCTGGCGCTTGACCTCCAGCGCCGCGGGGCTGGTGCCGATGAAGCTGGCAATCGTGTACTTGGGCCGGCGCTGCGCGGCGAGCTGGCGGCGCGTGTCCTCCAGTTCCTGCTCCATCCGCGCGAACTTCTGGATCAGCGGCTGCATGGTCGTCTCGGGGTGATCCAGCAGCACCAGGCCCAGCGCGCCGATGACCTCGCCGGCGTCGTTGCGCAGCGGCAGGCGGCTGACGAGGAAGGTGCCGGCCTTGTTGGTCAGCAGATCCACCAGCACCGGTTTTCCGGTCTCCAGCACCTGCAGCATCTGCGTGTTGGGGACCACGTCCTCCACGCGCTTGCCGACGAACTCATGCTCGTCGGTGAACCCCAGCGCCGGCAGGAAGCGCTTGTAGCCGTCGCTGATCCAGACGACCCGGTGGTTGCGGTCGACGACCATCATCCCTTCGGTCGACCGGGCCAGCACGTCGAACATCGACTGGGCGGCCAGGCGCAACAGCCCGTCGACGTCCTGGGGGATGTCGAGGGGAGTGGCTGAGGGTGGGCTCAACGGCATGGCGACGGGCAATGTAACGCGGCCGTCAACCGCAGGTCGCCAATGCTGCGCCCCCCGCATCCGAGGTTGTCGAACAATTTGACACACTGTGAAGATGCATACCGAAATACTTGAGCAAGTTAATGATTCTTATAGGGTTTTCTGTCTTGGCTCGATGCTTGCAAGCGCACCCATTGCCGATGTGGCTTTTACAAATAGATGGGGTGGGGGTATGACCAAGTTCATGAAATTCGTTGCTGCAGCTTCGCTGCTGGCTTCTTCGCTGTTCGCCGCCCCTGCGGCATTCGCGGGCTGGGTGATCACGCAAGGTTGCGGAGGTTGCGGACCGACGACGACGGTCGAGTTCTTCATCGTCGGCGATACGGGTGCCGGTCCCTTCGCCGGCCCTGGCCTTTCGACTCTGCCGGCGGGCTGGGTGGCGAATCTGGTCAATCCGAACTACGTGATCGCAAGCGGCCCGTCCGTCAATTTGTCGGGCTGGACCGAAAACTACCTGGGCAATATCGCCGACTCCGTCGAGGTCGACCTGTTCTTCTGGGCCGGCGCGCCCCTGCAGTCGACCATCTCCTTCGCGGCCAACTACACCCGCACCGGTGGTGGCTTGAGCCTGCACTGCCAGAGCTTCGGCGCTGGCTGCAACACGATGGACGATCCCACGGGCGTCAACTACAACCGCAGCGGCGTCCTGCCGGAGCCCGCAACGCTGGCGTTGGTGGGGATGAGCCTGCTGGGTCTGGCGAGCTCGCGCCGCCGTCGCGCCTGAGGAGCCGATCCCGCGCTGACGATCAACCCGCCGTGAGGCGGGTTTTTTCATGCAGGCGCCCGGTGATGCGCGGGGGGCCGACAGCATCAGATGGGCCGCGGGGGCCCTTCTGAATCAGAACTTGAACGTCCCGCCAATCGTGAACGTGCGTGGCGGGCCGTAGTAGGCGTTCAGCACGCTGAGCGCGGCGATGTTGTAGCCGTCGGTCTTGTAGGCCTTGTTGGTCAGGTTGCTGCCTTGCAGGAAGAAGCTCAGCTTGGCGTCCTTCTCCCAGATCAGGCCGGCGTTGACCAGCGTGTAGGCATCCTGGGCCAGCGCTTCGGACAGGTCGGTCGTCGGGTAGACCTTGCTGCGGTGGGTGACGCCCAGCCGCGAGCGCAGCGTGCCCATGGCCAGCTTTGCGTTGTGCTCGATGTTCAGGCCCGCTTGGTATTTGGGCGTGTTGGTGAACTTCTTCTGGTCGGCCACGTTGACGCCGCGGTCGATGTATTCGTCGTACTTGGCGTCCAGCGTGGCCAGGTTGCCGCTGATGCGCCAGGCGGGGGTCGGCATCCACAGGAACTCGACCTCGGCGCCCTGCACGGTCGCCTTGCCGGCATTGGTGAAGTCGCCGAAGAAGCCGGGCTGGCCGTTGGCCTGGGTGTAGCTCGTGAACACCGAGAGCTGCACGTTCTTGTACTTGTTGTGGAACAGGGCCGTGTTCAGCTCCAGGCGGCCGCCGTCCAGGATCATCTTGGCGCCCAGTTCCAGCGAGTCGAGCTTCTCGTCGGCGAAGGGCCTGCCCGAAGACGGGAACGCCACGGTGTTGGCGCGGATGTTGTAGCCGCCGCTCTTGAAGCCGCGCGAGGCTGTCGTGTAGAGCTTGATCTCCTTGCTGGCCCTGTATTCAAGGGACAGGCGCGGTGAGGTGTTGCTGACCGAGAGGCTCTTGTCGAAATTGGCCGGCACGGCGATGGGCGTGCCGCTGAACTGATCGTTGGCGAAGGCCTGGTTCAGCACGACGGCGCGCTTGTCCTCCTTGGTGTAGCGCAGTCCCGTGCTGACGCTGAAGGCCGGGCTCAGGCGCCAGCTCCAGTCGCCGAAGACGGCCTTGCCCTCGGTGTAGACCAGGCCGTTGGTCGTACCGAATGAGAGGTTGAAGAAATTGTTGCGCACCGTGCCGCCGGCGCGTCCGTCGAAGTAGTAGACACCGACAACGCCCGAGCTGTTCTGGCCTTCGTAGATGGCCTGCAGCTCATGGCTCTGCGAGCTGTCGTGGTACTCGGCGCGCACGTCGGCTGTTCTGTTGGGCAGGCCGTCGAAGTCGATGGAGGTGCTGGTGTCAGAAGCGCGATGCGCCAGGATGTACTTCAGGCTCCAGGCCTCGCTGGCGCCCCAGTTCAACGTCAGTGATTCGCCCTCGCTGCTGGTGCCGTTGGCATTGGGCATGCCTGTCGCGATGTCGTAGCGGCCCGGGGTGGGCGGTGTCTTGGCGGGGTCGAAGGCGCTGACGTTCAGGCGCTGGAAGCCGCGCATGTGCGAGTCGTCGCGTGTGCGGTCCACCGAAACCTGGGCGTTGAAGCTCGAGCCGGTCGGGAACCACCCGGCCGAGATGCGGCCGCTCGTCGTGTTCTGGTCGCTGACCGGGCTGCCATCGGTCAGGTTCTTGCCGTAGCCGTCGCGGTTCAGGCTGGCGCCGGCGACACGGAAACGGATCTGGCCGTCATTGACGGCCGTGCCCACGCCGCCCTTGGCCGTCACCTGGCCATAGCTGCCGACCGCCAGCGTCACCGAGCCCTCGGTCGTCGTGGGGAGCGGCTTGGACACGTACTTCACCGCGCCGCCAATCGTGTTCTTGCCGTACAGCGTGCCCTGCGGGCCGCGCAGCACCTCCACGCGCTGCACGTCGTACACATCCAGCAGCGCGCCCTGCGGCCGGGCGATGTAGACGTCGTCGAAATAGATGCCCACGCCGGGGTCCACACCCCACAGCGGGTCGGCCTGGCCGACGCCGCGGATGAAGGTCGTGATGGTCGTGTTGCTGCCGCGTGCGGCGTAGATGGTCAGGTTGGGCACCTGGCCCTGCAGGTCGCCGAGATCCTTGATGGCCAGCTTGTCGAGTTGGTCGGCGGTCAGCGCCGTGACCGCCACCGGCACGTCCTGCAGCGACTCCTCCCGCTTGCGCGCCGTGACCTTGACGACCTCCAGCGTCGTCACCGCCGGCTCGACTGCGCTTTGTGCGGCTGCCGGCAGAGCGATCGTGGCGCCCAGCGTGGCGAGGATGGCGAAATGCAGCGGCGAGGGCGCCGGCAGGCGTCGGGTCATGGCTTGTCTCCTGGTTGTTGTGTTCGGAACCAGGAGAGAAAGCGCAAAAGCCATGCCCGCGCCAAGTCGGGGCGAGTTACAGGCAAACCCTTGCGAGCTAACCCGCGAATTTGCCGTCCGTGGCGCTGAGGCCGTCCGGATTCCAGTCGTTTGCCGGCGCGGACGGTGTCCAGTTTGCAGACAACGACCCTTGGGGCTGCAAGGGACGAAACCCGCAGCTATCCTGCGCCGCTTGCCCCAAATCCCTCGGAGACGACCCATGCTCAAACGCCTGCTTCCCGCCGCCATCGCCATTGGTTTCAGTGCCACCACAGCCTTCGCCGCCGGCCCGCAGCTCAAGGGCCAGGCGCCGGGCTGGTACCGCATGCAGCTTGGCGATTTCGAGGTCACGGCCCTGTCCGACGGCACGCTGGACCTGCCCGTCGACAAGCTGCTGCAGCAGCCCGTGCCCAACACGGTCAAGGCCCTGCAGCACGCCTACCTCGGCGTGCCGCTGGAGACATCCTTCAACGCCTACCTGATCAACACCGGGGCCAAGATCGTCCTCGTCGATACCGGCGCCGCTGGCCTGTACGGCCCGACGTTGGGCCGGGTATTGGCCAACCTCAAGGCTGCGGGCTATGCGCCTGAGCAGGTCGACGAAGTGGTCATCACGCATATGCACGGCGACCACATCGGCGGCACGGCTGTCGACGGCAAGGCCAACTTTCCCAACGCGACGCTGCGCGTGGACAAGCGCGACGCCGACTTCTGGCTGGCGCCCGAACAGGTCGCCAAGGGCGACGGTGCCAAGGCCATCGCGGCCAACGTGAAGGCGTATGCCGACGCGGGCCGCTTCAAGCCCTTCGACGGCAGTGCCGGTGGCGTCGAGATCGTCCCCGGCGTGAAGGCCTATCCGGCCTACGGCCACACGCCCGGCCACAGCAACTATGTCGCCGAGAGCAAGGGCCAGAAGATCATGTTCTGGGGTGACCTGATGCACGTCGCCGCCGTGCAGTTCCCGGAGCCGGCCGTGACCATGAGCTTCGACTCCGACCCCAAGGCCGCCGCGCCCGCCCGCGAGAAGGCCTATGCGGCTGCGGCCAAAGACGGCTACTACGTGGCGGTCACGCACGTGTCATTCCCCGGCATCGGCAAGCTGCGCGCCGACGGCAAGGGCTATGACTGGCTGCCGGTGAACTACTCGGCAAATCGTTAGAGCCTGCACCAGCACCGGCGCGCGGGTCAGGTAGTTCTCGCGCCAGCCGGCGGCCCCTCGATCGCGAGCCAGGCCAACCGCGCCGCATCTCTGGCGGCCAGCGGCTGCTGCAACCTGCCCAACTCCACGCGCTGCGCCGCGTCGGCCAGACGCAGCAGGACTCGATCAGGGCAGGCGCGCGACATGAGCCGCATGGTCCCCAAATGAAACGGCTTGCGGCCTCAGCGAGGGTGGCGGCGCTTCCCAACGAAGCCCGCCAGCACCAGCAGGCCGGCCGCCATCAGCGCAGGCGACGGCAGCTCGGGCACCGGGGCCGACCAGGCGCTCAGGTAATTGAAGCCCGACGATGACATGACCTGCAGGTCGGCCAGCGCGAGCGGGTTGCCGGCGGCATCGAGGGCCCCTTGGATACCGTTCCAGGCGAAGGTGTGACTGAAGTCGGCGTAGGAGTTTCCCTCGGCATATAGCGCGGCGAAGCCACAACCGCGGCAACTCACGCCACCCTGCGCCGAGGCGCCCACCGAGGCCTCCATGGCCAGCACCGTCGGCACGCCGTTGCCGACCGTCGCCACGAAGCTCCTGAGGCCGGTAGCCACCGCGCTGCGGTCGATCAGGCCGTTGCTGTTGTATTCGCTTTCGCTGCGGCCGTCGGAGAGGTTGCCCAGCGAGACATGCCAGCGCATGTCGGTGACCGTGCCGTAGCCCGACAGGCCCTGGGCGAACTGGCCCATGCTGGAGATGCTGCCGGTGACATTGATCCCGAAGGTCAAAGTCAGCGGTGCGCCGACCGCCAGCCCGGGCACGGAGAAGGTCAGGCCGTCGCTGAAGCTGGCACCGGCGTAAGCGGTGCCGCGGCCGAGGATGCGCGCAAACCAGGCGTCGCCGGGCGACAGGAACAGCCCGTTGCCGGTGCCGGTGGCCTGCAGTTGAATGCCCCCCGCCACCACCTGCGCCCAGCTGCTGGCGCCCCCGCCGGCATCGGCCGTACCCACCTGGGCATGTCTGCTGACGCCGACGCTGGCAGTGGCCGTTCCGCTGGCCCGCGTGTCGCGCTGCTGGTCGCTCGACCCCAGCACGACCGGGGCGAGTTCGTTGACCGAGGCCTGGCCCAGCGCTTGGGCGTTGACCTCGGCGGTGGCGGTGTAGGCGGCCAGGCAGGCCGGTGCGAGTCCGATGCTCAACGTGAGCGCGGCAACCCAGGGCACGACACGGTTCATGAGGGGCTCCAGCCAGGTGAGGAGAAAGCCAGTCTAGCCGCGGCAGCGTCAGCGGAGCGTTATGCGGCGCGGCCGGCGGCCACCCGTTCAGGTACCCAGCAGCTCGCCGATGGGCTGCAGCCCCTCCACCCGGTCGCACACCGCCTTGACGCTGGCCAGGATGGGCACGGCGAGCAGCAGGCCCCACACGCCCCACAGCCAGCCGAAGGCCAGCACGCCGATGAACACGACGACCGCGTTCATGCGGCTGCTGCGGCTGCTCAAATACGGCATCAGCAGATTGCCCGAGAGCGTGTGCACGCCCAGCGCGATGCCCGACACCAGCAGCGCCATGTCCACGTTGCCGAACTGCACGAAGCTCATCAGGCCCGCGCTGGTGGTCAGCACGGCGGCGCCGAGGTAGGGCACGAAGTCCAGCACGAAGGCCACCACGCCCCAGACGGCCGCGTGCTCCAGGCCCACGAGCAGGAAGGCCAGCCAGATGGTCAGGCCCACCACGGCGCTGGTAAACACTTGCACCAGCAGGTAGCGCTGGATCTGCGCACCGATCTCGTCCAGGGTCTGGACCGTCAGGCGCCGTTTGGCGAATGTCGGGCCGGCCAGGTGCACCAGCTTGCGCCGGAAGGTGTCGCCCGATGCCAGCAGGAAGAAGGCGATGAACACCACCACCATCACCGCGCCCACCGAGGCCAGCAGGCCCAGCGTGCCGGTCCAGAGATAGTCATGCAGGTTGAAACGCGGCCGCTCGACGACGACGCGTGTGATGCCGCGCGAGCTTGCTGTTGCCGGTCCCGGCGCGCCGGCCTCGGCCGCCTGCTCCAGCTGGGTGGCCGCCTTCTGCATCTGGACCAGGGCACTGCTCGATCCGGGCCGGTGGGCCGCCACGGCCGCGCGCACTTTCTCGGTGGCTGCGGGCAGTGATTCGAGCAGCTTGCCGGCGTCGTCGGAGAGCGCATAGCCCGTCCAACCAACAGCGCCCACCAGGCTCAGCAGCAGCATGGCTGCGGCCACCGCGCGCGGCAGCCGCAGCCGCTGGAGCTGTTCGACCACCGGCGCCAGTGCATAGCTCAACATCAGGCCGAGCAGCAACGGCACGAAGACCGCAGCGGCCACATGCAGGGTGAACAGCACGGCCACCAGCGCCAGCAGCGCCAGCGAGAAGCTGCGCACGTCCACCGGCATGTGCAGGCGCAACGGTTCGCTGGTGGGCGGTGCAGGGTCGGTGCTGTTGGGAAGGGCGCTCATGACGGAGCAGCGTACGCGCTGTTACACCCACCCGTGCTCGCTCTTGCACGCTTCACGGCGCCGTCCGACACGGGGGCGTTGTGGCGGCCGACAAGGCGTTGCGGCGCTGGTGGCCGACCCTGTGACATGCGCCTTTTTACTCAACAGTTTGCGCGCCAGACCGCCCGCGTGCTGCACAACCCCTGGGGCTTCGCCTGGCAGACGCTCAAATCCTTCCGCGCCAACCAGGGCCTGCTGCTGGCCGGTGCGGTGGCCTATTACGCGCTGCTGTCCATCGTGCCGCTGATGATCCTCAGCGTCATCGCGCTGTCGCACTGGGTCGACCCCGCGCGGCTGCTGCAGACGGTGGGCCGCTACCTGGAATGGCTGGTGCCGGGGCAGTCGGCCGCCGTGGTGGCCGAGCTGGCGCGCTTCCTGGCCCACCGCGAGGTGATGGGCTGGGTGCTGCTGGTCAGCATGCTGTTCTTCAGCTCGCTGGCCTTCTCCGTGCTGGAGAGCGCAATGTCGGCCATCTTTCATCACCGGCGCAAGCTCAACCAGCGGCATTTCCTGATCTCGGCGCTGATCCCCTATGTCTATATCCTCTGCCTGAGCGTGGGCCTGCTGCTGGTGACGCTGGTGGCCGGCCGCTTCCAGGCCCTGGGTCAGCGCGAGGTGGAGCTCCTGGGCTTCAGCTGGTCGCTGGACGGGGTGTCCGGCGTCATGCTGTATCTGCTGGGGTTTGCCGGCGAGGTTTTCGTGCTGGCCTCGGTCTACATGGTCATGCCGGGCGGGCGGCCGTCGCTGCCGTTGGCGCTGATCGGTGCACTGGCCGCCGCCCTGCTGTGGGAGCTGTCGCGCCATGTGCTGGTCTGGTACTTCGGCACGCTGTCGCAGATCGGCACCGTCTACGGCTCCCTGACCACGGCCATCGCCGTGCTGTTGAGCCTGGAGGTCGCGGCCACGCTGCTGCTGTATGGAGCCCAGGTCATTGCGGAGTTCGAGCGGCTGGGCGAGACCTGATCATCCTTGCGATGGTGGTCAGGTTGATGACCGCAATAACCACCTCCAGCGCCGTGCCGCCGATGGAGCCTGCGATCAGGTTGTTGGCGATCCACAGCCCGGTGCCACACAGCATCAGCAGCCGCATCGGAATGCCCTGCAGCGTGAAGAGGGCAATCGTGCCCAGGCAGGACGCCGTCAGCGGCAGCCAGTCGCTGGGCCTGTGGGCCAGGCCCAAGCCAAAACCGAGGTTGGCCGCCACGATGACGACGGCCACCCACACCGAACGCGTATGCAGCGACAACAGCGAACGCAGCATGGACAGAGATGAACTCACCACCGCCGTCGGGTTGCCCAGCAGCGCGAAGTGGGCGACATAGGCAATGCACTCGCCCGTCATGAACCACTTGAAGCGGCGGTCATCGGTCTGCAAGAAGCAGCCGACGCCGAGCACAAAGGCGACATAGCCGAAGAGTTGAGCGGGCGAGAACCAGTCGGCGATGGGCATGCGGGCGGGGACGCGGAGGTCGTCGACCCCCCGAGAACTAGGGAGGCGCGGCGGTGGGCCGGAGATTGTCCCGCTGACGCCAGGAAAGCCCATCTTCGTGCATGGCAGGGCGCATTCCAGGCGGTTATGCCGCCCGCTTGAATTGGCAGGGCATTGCCGGACTAACCCGCTGGTCGCTGCACAGTGGTTTTGCAGACCATGCGACCCGCCCTCAGTTCACGCGACGCCGTCGCCCCGCCCATGACCAAGAAGACGCTGCTTGCCGGCCTGGCAATAACTGGTTTGCTGATCGGTGCAACGGCCCGCGCCGAATTGCAGCCGCGTGCCAACGGCGCCATGGTCTACGACACGCAGACCAACCTGACCTGGCTGGCCGATGCCACCACCGGCGGGCTGCGCACGCAGGCCGACGCGCTGCAATGGGCGGCTTCCTTGAGCTTTGGCGGCTTCGACGACTGGCGCCTGCCGGTGGTGGCGCCGGTCAATGGCAGCGCGCTGCAGCTGGACTATTCAGAGGACGGCTCCACCGACATCGGCATCAACAACAACGGTGCAAACAGCGAGCTGGGCCACCTCTTCTACGCCAGCCTGGGCAACACGGCCGCCGGGCCCACGCAGACCGGCTCGTTCAGCGGCCTCGTCGATCCGAACAGCCCGGTCGGGCCGGTGTTCTGGACGGGCACGGCCTCCGAACCCGGCTGGGCCTTGAGCTTCTTCATGGGCATGGGTCTGCAGGACCAGCTCGCCACCGACACCCTGGCCCAGGCCTGGGCCGTGCGCGTCGGCGACGTGGCCCCGGTGCCCGAGCCGGGCAGCGTGCTGCTGATGCTCGCCGGCCTGCTGGCCATCGCGGCACGCCGCCGTCAGGGCTGAGGAGGCCGCCATGAAAGCACTTGCTCTCTTCGCCCTGTGTCTTGGCCTGGCCACCACGGCCCATGCCGGCTACACGCCCACGCCCAACGACTGGGCCTGCACCAACAAGGTCGGTGGCACCTGGACCCATGGCCGCGCCCCTTCGGGCTGCGACGCCAACGCCTTCGGTCCGGACAGCTTCGTGCGCGGCAACTACCCCGGCACCATCTTCAACGACGCGTCCGCCAGCCTCGTCGACGAGCGCAAGCGCTACATGCAGGCGATGTACCCGGTCATCCGTGACGCGAGCGACCGCTACCTGCGCTCGCGCAAGCCGGCAGTGTCGGCGCGCGAGCTGGAAGCCTTCCAGCGCGGCACCTACGCAACGCTGCGCCAGGAGACCTTCTGGTCGCACTACCGCGACGCGCAGCTGTCTGCCGGTCAGCCCTATGCGCTGAAGATGATGCGCGGCGACAGTGGCCACGGCCACGGAATGATGCAGGTCGACGACCGCTATCACTTCGTCCAGCTCCAGGAAGGCAAGGGCTGGAACATGATGCAGAACTTCACCTACGCGATCGACATCTACTACGCGGCGTGGGAGGCCGCACCGGCTTCCTGCATGGGTGGCGTGACGACGCCGACGGGCACGACGGCACAGGTCGACGAGTACTGGCGCGGCCGCGCGCGCTCGGCCTGGTCGGCCTACAACGGCGGCCCCACCAAGGTCTGCCGCTGGCAGAACGGGTCGGATGTCAACGTGGCCAAGGACAACGGCTACCGCGATAACTACGACGCGAAGCTCTGGCTGGTCGACATCACCGACCTCAGCAAGGCCGCCGGCATCGACGTGGCCTGCCTGATGGACAACGGCCCCAGCTGCCCCGTGCCGGTGGGCGGCAACGTCGAGCCCGGCAAGCTGCTGCAGGTCGGCGCCGCCGCCTGCGTGCTGGCCGGCAACAACACGCTTGAGTGCGTGGACGACGTGCGCGACGCCGCCTGCCTGGCCGGCCGAGCCAGCTTCGACGAAGGCAGCATCACGCAGGTGTATGTCGCGCAGACGGCCAGCTACGCCCGCATCGACCACAACCGCCACCAGCTCTGCCGCGCCCAGGTGCCCGGCCTGCAGTCGCTGGCCAGCGCGATCGCCACGCTGCAGCCGCTGGACCTGCGCTCGGCGCCGGGCGGCATGGTGCTGGGCCAGGCGGCGGCGGGCACCTACCAGGTGCTGGACTTCATGGTCAGCGGCGCGCAGCAGCAGAAGCGCCTGTATCGCATCCGTGCCGACATCAATGGCGCGCTGACCGATGGCTGGGTCGACGCAGGAGATGCCGGCACGCATGCCACGCTGGCGGTAGGTGCCGCGCCAGCCGGCCCCGGCGCCATCGCCTATGCGGGCGACTGGGTCAAGGTCGTGCCCAACCTCAACATGCGCGCCACACCGGGCGGCGCCCTGCTCGTCGCCATCCCGGCCAACACCGCCGTGCAGGTCAAGGAGGTGTTCGGCACCGCCTCGGCCAACAACCTCTACTACCGCGTCGAGTACACGCACAACGACGGCGTGCTGCGCGAGGGCTGGATCTTTGCCGGCAACCTCTACCCGGCGTCCACGCTGGCCAGTTGGGCGCTACCGACCGCCACGCCGTCGGCACAGAAGCACGCCCATTGCCCCAATGGCACGCGCTACGACAACCATCTGCGCCAGTGCATGAGCACCAGCTCCACCTACGGCCCCTTCACGGCCGCAGCGGTGCAGGCCTGCGTGGATGGCGCAGGCGGCGCGGTCTGCACGGCCAACCGTGCGACGGTCGTCGACGGCGTGGCGCTGGCGATGCCGATCTGGAGCAAGGCTCTGGCCGCCGCAGCCGCCGGCAATGGCGACTGCCCGCGGGGCGCGGCGCGCTCCATGGCGCACCGCTTCCATTGCACCGAGACCGTGACCCGCAACGGCGCCGCCGAGACCGACGTCTACGGCCCCTTCGGCACGGCCCTCGTCAACGCCTGCCTGGTGCGTTCCGGCAACGCCGCCTATTGCCGGACCAACCGCTGGCCGGCCGCGGCCTTCCTCGCGCTGCAGCCCTGAGTGGCGATGAAGGCACTGCTTGCGCTGGCCGCCGCCGCGGCCGTGGTGGCCGGGCTGTGGTGGACGCAGCGGGGCGACGCCGTGCCGGTCGCCGCCACCGCCCGGCCCGCTTCGCCTGGGGCGCTGGCGCAAGCCCCTTCCGCCAGCGCCTCGTCGCCAGCCGGGCCGCTGCCGGCTGCCACAGCCGCTGTCGAGCCCGCCGCGGTTGCATCGCTCGGCAGCGCGCCGCCGGCGCAGGCGCTGCGCACCTTGATTCGCTGCCACGCCGCCGACAGCTGCCGCCTGACCCGCGGCGAAGGTCTGGACGAGCACTTCGAGGTGGTGCGCCTGCTGCTCGAGCAACTGGACCGCCTCACCGCCCATGGCAGCCCCGCCGACCAGGCCGCGTGGGCGCGCGAGCTGCTGGCCTTCCCCGACGGCCATGTGCAGGCCGCGGCGCTGGCGCTCGCCGCTCGGCTGCCACCTTCGGCCGAGACCGCGGCGGCTGCCGTTGCGGCACTGGGCCGAACCTATGACGCCGTGCTGCTTGCCAAGGCCTATCCGGTCCTGCAGCAGTGGCAGCAGCTCGGCCTGTCCAGCGGCTACGACGACATGTTCGTCGGCCTCGTCCACACCGGTGGCTGGCAGGCCGCGCAGTCGGTGGCCGAGAACGTCGGGCCCTTCCTGAACGCCGGCAACGTGGGGCGCTTCGAGCAAGTGGCGCGGCAGCTGCAGCCCGGCGCGCGCCAGCAGGCGCTGCTGCGCTCGCTGCGCGACTATCAGCTGCAGCATGCGGGTGGCTGAGCGAACCCGCCGTCGTTGACGCGCTGGCCGCTGCGCTGAGCGACACACCCGAAGTCGCCACTGCCGCCGCCCAGTCCCTCACGGAGCTGAAGGACCCGCGCTCCGGCGAACGTCTGCTAGCCCATGCCGCCTCGCCCCGCCTCCACGCTCGGCAAGCTGCGCGCCACGGCCGCCGCCACCGCGCTGCGCGAGGCCATGGCCGACGACTACTGGCAGGTCCGCCTGCGCGCCGCCCGTGCACTCGGCCGCATCGGCGACGTGCGAGCCGTACCCGAGCTGAGCGAGGCCCTCATCCACCCCGCCGGCAACTTGCGCAAGGAAGCGGCCATCGCGCTGGGCGACATCGGCGACGTGACTGCCGTTCCCGCCCTGCAAGCCGCCGCTGCCGACCCCGACCCGGAAGTCCGCAAGGCGGTGCGCCTGTCGCTGCAACGCCTGGGCGCACCGGCCGGGGTGGACCGATGAGCGATCTCCCGCAAGCCGTCGAGCTGACACCCGCCGCGCTGCACCTGCGCTGGCCCGACGGCGCGGCCGAGCTGCCAGCCGCCCGGCTGCGCGCCGTCTGCCGCTGCGGCGGCTGCCGTGCTCGCGCCGAGCGCGGCGAGCCCGCACCCGCACCGGCCGAGCTGGTCGATGCCGTGCCGGTGGGCCGCTACGCCCTGAACCTCATCTTCAGCGACGGCCACGACCGCGGCATCTACCCCTGGACCTGGCTGCGGGAGCTGGGGCCTGTCAACGCCGCGGCGTAGGAACCCGTCCGCCGCGGAAGGCGGCCCCGTCCGACAGTCCCTGCGCGCCGCAATTCCATACTCGGACCATGCGTTTTGAAGACTATTACCGGGTCATGGGTGTCGCCGCCGATGCCGATGCGGCTGCCATCAAGCAGGCCTACCGGCGTCAGGCGCGGCTGCTTCACCCCGACGTGAACCAGTCCGCCGATGCGCATGCGTCCATGGCCCGCATCAACGAGGCCTACGACGTGCTGGCCGACCCGCAGCGCCGCGTCGCCTATGACGGCGTGCGCCGGCGGCACCAGGCGCTGCAGCAGGCGACCACTGGCGCCGGCAAACCCGCCGAGCCCGAGCTCCCCAGCGACTGGCAGCAGGGCTTCACCTATGAAGGCGGAGCGACCGCGGGGCGCGCTGGCCAGGGCTTCAGCGACTTCTTCACCAGCATGTTCGGCCGCGATGCCAAGCCCGAGCCGCCAGACGCCAAGCCCGAACGCGGGACCGATGAGCACGTCAAGCTGGTCATCGACGCCTCAGACGCCATCGACGGCGCCGTACGCTCGGTCAACGTGCGCGGCCTGGCGCCGGACGAGCAGGGCCACCGTGCCGTCGTCGTGCGCAACGTGCAGGTCCGCATCCCCAAGGGCATACGCGCGGGCCAGCACATCCGCCTGCCGGCACAGGGCTCGGCGGGCCGTGGCGGCGGCGCGAGCGGCGACCTGTACCTGGAGATCCAGTTCAAGGACGTCGCCCGTGAGAAGAGCCGTGACGTACATGAACAGCTGCCGCTGACGCCCTGGGAGGCCGCGCTGGGCGGCGACGTGAGCGCCGCCACGCCTGCCGGCACGGTCAGCGTGACCGTGCCACCGGACACACCGCATGGCAAGCGCCTGCGCTTGAAGGGCCGCGGTCTGGCAGGTGAGCCGGCAGGCGACATGGTGCTGGAGGTCGAGGTCGTGCTGCCGCCCTCCACGCTGCCGGGCGCGCGTGCCGCCTACGAGGTCATGGCCGCTGCCGTCGGTCGTGACTTCCACCCCCGCGCAGAAGGCGAGCCATGAACGACGGTGATGTGCTGGTCGGCGTGGTCATCGACGAGCAGACGCTGACGCTCGAAGAGCTGGCCTGCGCCTGCGGCGTCAGCGTCGACTGGCTGAGCCAGCGGCTGGATGCCGGCCTGCTGGGCTGCCACAGTGGCGAAGGCGAAAGCCGGCGCTTCGCCAGCCCGCATCTGCACCGCGCCGGCCGGCTGCTGGCCATCGAACAGGACTTCGACGCCAACCAGGAACTCGCGGCGCTGGTGGTGGACCTGCTCGAGGAGATCCACCGGCTCAGGGCGGGCGGATAGAACGATCAATCCTCCTGCGACGGGAACAGTTCCGTCCGGCCGTCGGCATGCCGTGCGAAGCGGCCGGCCTCGTCACCATGCACCGGCGCCGGGTCGCTCCAGGGCCAGCCGCCGAACTGGGTGCGGCGGTAGTCCTCGAAGGCCTGGTGCAGCTCCTGCTGCGTGTTCATGACGAAGGGGCCGTATTGGGCGACGGGCTCGCCGATGGGGCGGCCCTGCAGCATCAGCAACTCGGCTGCTGTTTCTCCGCCATTGACGAGCGTGACCGCGGCGCCGGCTCGCAGCTCGATCGCGTGCCGCGTGGCCACGGCATGGCCATCGACGGTGATCCGTGCGCCGGCAAAGAAGTAGAGCTTGCGGCGCGTGTCCGCGCCCGTCGCCGGCGGCAGCACCCACTGCGCACCCGGCGCCAGGCGCAGGGTCCAGATGGCCACGTCTGCCTGCTGGCGCGAGGCCCAGGAATCAGGCGGCGGCGCCAGCGGCTGGGTCACCCCGGCGGGCGTTGGCAGGGCACCGGCGATGCAGACGACGTCGGTCGCGTGCCCGGCGTCGTCGACGAAGCGGTGCCGCGGGATCTCCTGCGACCAGAACATCGTGAAGTGCGGCGCCACCATCTTGCTGGCGGCCGGCAGGTTGAGCCAGATCTGGAACAGCTCCAGCGGGTTGGGCTTGTCCGTGTGCAGCAGCGGGAACATCTCCGCGTGCACGATGCCCTGGCCAGCGGTGAGCCACTGCACGTCGCCGCCCCCGAATCGCGCGCCGGCGCCCAGCGAGTCGGCGTGATCGATGCGGCCCTGGCGCACGATCGTCACCGTCTCGAAGCCGCGGTGCGGGTGGGCCGGGAAGCCGGGCACCTGCTCGCCGTGATACATGCTCCAGCCGCCCTGCCCTGAGAAGTCCGAGCCGATCTGGCGGCCCTTCAGCAGCGCCGCATCCGGCCCGTAGCGGCCATTGCCGGGCGGGTAGGCGTCGTCGTGGTGGACGCAGAACAGGAAGGGGTCGAGCGTCTCCCAGGGCATGCCCAGGGGCGAGATGGAGACGATGGCGGGTGGCGAGGCGGCGGTGGTCATGGCGGCATCCTGGAGGGCGCCAGCCTAGCGCGTGTCGAGTGAGCTTGAAGAAGCGCGGGCTTCTCTACATTGGCGGCCGGCCACGCTGGCAGCCACCAGGCTTTCGACGCGGCCATCCGCTGGGGTGTTGGCATGACCGCAAGGCGCGCGGCGACTGAGAGAGTCCCTTTGAGCCTGATTGAGGTAAGCCTCGCGCCTTAAAGATAAACATCTAGGAGCGCGCCGCCGCGCCTCGGCAAAGCCTAAAAGCCGTCGCTGAATACCTGCTTGCCGCCGACGCAGATTCGGATTTTTACGCTAAAGAGTCCGGACTTCGCGTAGACCTCAACCTCCTCAGGGGGCCCATCTTCTCGCTTAATCGCCCCCCTCAGGACGGGCGTTCCAGCCATGGCAAAGCGGTCGGTCGTTGAGTCCACCTTGCTGCCATCAATGTAGAGCTTGGCCTCTGTGCTTCCGGTCAGTGAAAGACTATTCCTGACGACGATCGAATGATCGTTGTACCTAACGGCCCATTCCTTTGCAAACATAGCTCCCTTTCGAAGGTTGAAGTTCGCCCTGCTGCCCGCTACTCCGCGAAGCGCTGCTTTATGTCGCTAGCCATTCGGGCCCGGAAATTTGCGCTGCTCTTCTCAGATTCCAGCTGTTTCTTGGCGAACAGTTGCACCAGCATCGAGGCCCAATTGCCGCGCCTTTTGAATGCTTTTACGTCCACGGGTCTGTACCACGTCATGTAGTCGTCGTACACGACTTCACAGCTGATCGCGAAAACTTCCTCGCCGTTCTCCAGTAGCTGGAAATCCATATGTGTGTTTGTCTCTATGCCGTCCCGCTCGCGCGTCACAATGCTGTACGCTGTACCGTGGTAGCCGAAATGCATGGTCTTGTTCTTGAAGTCTTGAGACTCTTCACTGGGGTTGTCGATACCCAGTTTGTTCCACTGCTGCCAATCGTCGCGCTTGGACCATGCCGGATAGCTGCGCATTTCATCCCATAACTGCGCCAGCGCGGAATCCAGCTGATTGTCCTTTGCGAATTTAGCTAGTCTGGCTTTAAGCTTCTCATCATCGCTGAATTGAGCGGCAACGGCTTTCTTGTACGCATTCCCTTCGGTTCGTGATTCGCGTTCTGCTGAAAGGCGCGCTGCCGCAATGGCATCCAGAAACGGGTCGGTTTCTGGCGCCGGCTTACCCGGTTCCGTTGTGAACGCCGTGCTCTCAGGTTCAGGTTGCGGTGCGGGCTTCTTCTTGGGATTGTTCGCGCGCCACATCCACCACACGAGTACAGCAATGAATAGGGCCGCGTAGATTGTTTCCACATCCATTTCGTACTTCTTTCCTAAGTTTGCCCCAGGCGATTTAGGTCGCCATAGTGCCTTGGAGTGTGCTGCGGCACCCGATATTATTACTCGCTGGGAAGCGATACCGCCTTCATCTCATTGATCGCCTTCAGAAGTCGGATCGTTACCGTACCGTCAAGCGCCTCGCCTTGATATCGCACTTCGTATAGGCCCTGTAAATTGGACGGCAGCCTCACGCCATCGCGAACCAGCAAAATAAACCGCCTTCCATAAAGGGCCATCGCGGCGCCGATCTCGATGAGTACGTTAGCGTTAATTACCGTGTGCTCTTTCCCTTCAGAGTCGGCCAGCTTCATCTCCCCGTCAACGTGAATGATTGCGGCGCCGCAACTCCGCATATCATTCATAACCTTGTCTGGAACAGGCTGGGCAACAGACTCCTTGTGAATCGAAACCACGGGGATCAATTCACCGAAGCCAAGTAGCTCCTTAAGGGGATCGATAAAGGCGGTGTTTTTTCCATGCGTGATGAAAACGCGTCGCAGCCGTGCGTCGTTGTTAACGCTCGGCCGCTTCGATTCCTGAGCGACAGCAGCGGCCTCCGGCTCATGCACGCTTCGCACTAGATCTTTGATTTGCGACTCGGCAGGCGCTTCGGTGGAGGAACCTACGTCTTCAAACGGCGTCGAGGTCCCCGCGGGCTTAACCCCACCGAGATTGACGTATTTGCGCTCCTTAATGGTCTGCAAGAACCCTACCGAATCGGCCGTGCGCAAAATCATGTCCCATGCGGCCTTCGTCCGATCCGCGGGCACGTTCATACCCTTAAGTACATTCGTTCCGATGTCCTCTCGGGGCAGCGGCGATCCCGAGTATTTTGAGAGGAACTCTCTCAGAATCCGCGGCTTCATAACCGCTTCGCGCCGCCCTGCGAGGTCAGCCCCTTCTTCTTGGGGCTCAATGATTTGCCTCGCAAGGGCCGTAGGCGCAATTTGTGAGGCGTTGTATCCCCCGCTGGTCAGTCCGAATGCAATGGACGAACCGCAGAGCATTCGAAACTTTCCGCTTGTCGGGGTAAGGTCCATTGCCGCCGCAACATCTAGCGGGGTCGCTGGATGCCCGCCGTACTCCTGCAACAGCGCCTTTGCGACTAGCAGCGCCTCGTCTAGGTCGTATGCCGGAATGTCTTCCTGAGACATATATGAACGGGTCCGCTCTGCGCCGTTCGTTGGCGTTGCCGTTGCTCCCATCTTCGAAGCAGCAGCCTTCTTAGCAGGCGCAGCTTTTGCGGTCGGGATAGCCTTTTTTACGGGTGTTCTTGCCACTCTTCGCTCCCTTTCTGGATGCTCTTGCACGTTATCTCAGCTTCGCAACCGCGCGCAGGTACGCCGCGCGGGTCTTGAGTTCCAGCTTGCGCATGCGCATGTCCTCGGTCATGCGTTGACGCAGCGGTGAGATGGCTTCAGGCGATGGGGTCATGGTCCTGCTCCTGTTGAAGAGCGAGGCGGATTGCCTCGCTGCTCAACGGTGGCAGGAACGCTGGATCGATCAACTCCCACTGCCGCCGCAGCGGCTACCGCGCGAGCGGTTTAGTCCCCTGGCCGCAAGCCGACCTTTCCCACTTACTCGCTCCCCTTCACTCCCTTCTCCTCGCTCGCCACCGCCTTGGCCACCTTCGCCGGCCACGCCCCGCCCGTGCTGAAAGCAGCCCAGGCCCAGCCCACCCAGCGCAGCAGCGACACGGCCAGCCACAGCGCCCAGGACAGCATGGCTGCGCGGTACAGCCACACCGGTGCGCTCAGCACCCACGCACCCGCCGTGTGCTCGGTGAAACGGTCGCTCGTCCAGTTCAGCAGCGTGCTGCTCGACCCCGGCCCGGCGACGAGTAGCTCCGGGTAGCCCAGCAGGCCGGTGCGCAGCACCTCCAGCAGCGCGCCCACGGCTGCCAGCGTCAGCAGTACGAGCAGGAGCTGCACGGCGATGCGCATGCCGCGCCGGCCGAGCCGGCCCCAGCGGCGGCGGGCCTCCAGCGCGCCGAACCAGCCGGCCAGTACGGCCAGCGCGCTCAGCGACACCGGCGCCACGCCCAGCGCCAGCACGATCCAGGCCGGCCGGCCCATCAGCCCCGGCAAGCCGCGCGGCGCCAGCCAGGCCAGCACGAGGACGACGCCGAGGGCGCCCCAGATCAGCACGGCCGGCCCGATCAGCGGGCCGCCCACGGCGAGCACGATGCGGTCCTCGGGTACGTGCAATGTCAGCGCGTCGTTGACGCCGGGCAGGCCCAGGGCGAGGCCCTCGTGGCGCCACAGCACCCCCATGCCGGCGGGCTCGCGCCAATGGATGTCGACAATCTGCGGGCCCGGCGCCAGCGGTAGGCTGAGCACGTTGTCGCGTGGCTGCAGGGCCAGCTTCTGGCCGTTGATCTGCACGTCCAGCAGTTCGGCGCCGGCCGGCAGCTTCAGCGCGTGCGTGCCGCCGAGGCTGGTGCGCAGGCGCATCGACAGCTCCACATCGCTGCTGCGCTCGCCGGGCTTGATGGTGGTGCGCACATCGTCCAGTGTCAGCGTCTGGCCGCCCACGCCGGCGGGCTTGGCGATGGCCAGTTTCAGTGTCTCGCCGGGCCAGGGGCGCCATTCGGGCAGCCAGTCGCCGCCCTGCTGCAGCGCCGTCGCCGGCAGGCCGCTGGCGTCCACGTGCCATTGCGCCGATGCGGCCAGCGTCCAGCGCTCGACCTGATGGGGTTCCTTGCCTGCCACCAGCGTCAGCGCCTCGCCCGGTGGCAGGCTGCTGGCCACCTCGACGGTGTCCTCGCCGCCGAGCTGCAGGCTGGCCACGCCGCCGTCCACCGTCACGCGTGCGTCACTGACCGCCTCGCCCGGCAGCAGCGCCCAGCGCACGCGCAGCGGTGCCCGGCTCGCGGCCAGGCGCTCGATGCGCGTGTGCACCTGCCAGCGCAGGCCCAGCGCCAGGCGACGGTCCACGCGTACCAGCGGCGGCAGCGCGTCGCGCTGGGTGCCGGTGTCCTCGGCACGCCGGCTGCCGGCCACGGCCTCGCGGCTCAGCGTGATCGCGCCCGTGCTCTGGCCATTCGGGTCCAGGCCCGCCAGCGTCCAGCCCTTGAGTTCGGTCTGCAGCGTGCGCGGCGGCAGCGGCAGCGCGATGTCCAGGCCGCTGGCGCTGCCGACATCGGCGGCGAGCACGACCTGGTGCACGCCGGCCGGCACGGCGATCAGCAGGCGGCCCTCGTCGTCGCGTCGCGTTGCGGCGGGCTGGCCGTCCAGCAGCACGCTGCCCGGCTGCCAGCCCGTGCCCTGGCCGGGCAGCGGCACGGCCACCAGCGCCAGCGCGTGGATCTCGGCGCGCAGCTGCACAGCCGAGCCCGACGCACTGATGAGCAACCGCGCCAGCTCGGCGCAGCGCGGCAGGCAGTCGGGCGGCGCGGCGAGCTTGCCGCGCAGCGCCTGCAGCTGCTCGTCGCTGGGCCACGGTGCCGAGGTAGAAGCCTGGGCTTCGCTCGGTTGGGGCGCTAGCGCCAGCGCCAGCAACAGGGCTGCGGCCGCCACACCGCCGGCCCGCTGCAAGGACGGCAGGCGCGGCAGCTTCCAGCCCGCCACGCCGGCCAGCGCCAGCGCGAGCAGCGCCACGCCGGCGAGCTTGAGCAGCGCCGTCGCCCAGGGCGGCAGCAGCCACAGATTCAGCGTCTCCTCGGGCGTGACAGGGCCGCTCCAGCTGAGCCGATGGGCGCGCCAGCTCCAGGTCGGCAGGCCAGGGCCGGTCTGCACGCGCGCGCCGGGGTCGACGCGGCTGAGGTCGCTGCTGGCGTACGCGTCCTTGCGGACCTTGCTGCCCGAGACGACGACGGACTCCAGCCGCTGTTCGGCAGCGGGCATTCTTCGATCAGGCGGCGCAGGGGCGGCCACCTGGAATTCGGGCGGCGGCACCACCTTCTCCTCGATGATCTGCACCTCGCGTGGTGCTGCCACCTCCTTGGCCATGCCCCAGGCCATGCCGTTGTGCTCCAGGCTCGGATAGATTGCCTGGCGCAGCTCGGCCACCGCGAACACCAGCAACACCAGCGTCAGCATGGCGGCCACCGCCAATCGGCCACGCGCGAACGCGGCCCGCGCCCGCCCCGCCGGCAGCACGCGCGCCAGCGCCGTCAGCGCCAGCAGGCCGAACCACAGCGCCGCCGGCGGGCTGCCGGGCGTGTGCCAGGTCAGCGCAAGCGCCGCGCCCAGCAGCAGGCCCGTGCGCCAGCCCAGCAGCCGGTAGGCGGCCAGCGCCGCCAGCAGCACGAAGAAGAAATCCCACAGCGTCCACATCGACACCCAGGCACCGTCGGCGCGACTGGGGCCTTGCGCGTGCAGCAGGCGCCAGCCGGGCGGCAGCTGCAGCGTGGCGCTCAGGCTGTCCACGCTCGCGCTCCAGCCGCTGGCGGGCAGGGCGCCGTTGCGCGGCCAGCGGCTGTCGGCCTCGATGCGGGCGTTGCGCTGGCGCACTTCGAAGCCGGCGGGGCCGTCGGCGGCCAGGCGGGTGATGGGCTGGTCCTGCCCGCCCAGCGCCGCGCGGCCGAGCTGGCCGGGCGCGGGCATGGCCAGGCGCGAGCTGGCCGACAGCTGGCCCTCGAACCTGTCACTGGCCGTCAGGCCTTGGCCGTCGAAGTCCAGCCACAGCCGGCGCGCCAGCGTCAGCGTGTCGGGCGCGGGCTTGGCGTTGCCGCGCTGCAGCTCGGTCAGTTTCAGCGTCTCGCCGGGCTTCAAGCGAAAGGCCGGCAGCGCGCGCCAGGCCTCGGGCATCTCGACCTGGCGCGGGTCCACGCTGGCCGGGCCTTCGGGGCGGATCAGCCGCAGCGCGGGTTGGGCCTTGACGACCCAGACCTCTTCGTCCGCTGCCGTGCCGGGCAGCGTCAGCGCCTGCACCGGCGCGCTCAGCCGCGCGCGCAACTCGACATGCCAGTTGCCGGGCCGCGCCTGCACGACGAGGCGGCCGTCATCCGCCAGGCGGGCCGGCAACGGGCTGTCCAGCTGCATGGCGCGCAGTCCCGGCAGCAGGGCCAGCGGCAGCTCCACGGCGCGGGCACGGCCGGCCACGCGCAGCTCGAAGACGGTCGTCACCGTCAGCGGCAGGTCGTCGTCGACGAGACGCGTGGTCTGCACGCTGACGCTGTCGCTGGCCTCGGCCGGGCTGGCGACGGCGCGCAGCCACAGCCGGCCTTCGCCGTCCGGCGCGCGGGCCTGCGTGGCGCCATCGCTGGTCACGACGATGGCCGCCAGGCCGGCCGGCACGGCGAGGTTCTGCGGCATCTCCGTCCAGACGATGCGGCCTTCGACGACATGCACGCCCGGCGCCAGCCAGACGGCGGGGTGCTCGTCGGCCTCGACGACGGCCAGCGCCGTGCCGCCAGCCTTCACGTCTTGCGGCCACGCGCCGGCCTCGCCGGGCAGGGCCACGCGTGCCGGAGCGCCGAAGACCCGCACCTCCAGCCTGAACGTCGCGTCACGCGGCCCGGCACCGAGCTGCAGCCGGCCCGGCCAGACGCAGACGGCCGGCTCGGCGGCATCCATGGGTGTCGGGCAGCCCAGTGGCGGCTGGCCTTGCTGAGCCCAGGGCAGCCAGTCGCGCGTGGTGGCGGGCAGCTCGGCGGTGGTGAGCGGGGCGGCCTGGGCCGAGATGGCGGCGAGCGCCAGCAGCGCGGCGCGGATCGAACGTGCGAACGGAGCATTCGGCGGCATGAGCCCTCCCTGGGTTCAGGGCCGCATGCTCGCAGAAGTACCGGTGTGTTCGACCTAGGGTGTGCGAGGCCTTGGCCGCAGCGTCATGGCCTGGTTGCGGGCTTGGCTCAGGGCTTCACGCGCACGATGCGGCCATGCGCTTCCAGTACGAGATAGAGCAGCCCGTCCGGCCCCTCGCGCACGTCGCGCATGCGGCCGGCGTCGGGGAAGAGGCGTTCCTGCTCGGCGGGGCGGTTGTCGGCATCGAGCTTCACGCGTTCCAGGTGGCCGAACTTCAGCGAGCCGATGAAGAAGCTGTTCTGCCAGGCCGGGCCGTACTTGGCGCTCTTGAGCCGCACGAGGCCGGCGGGCGCGATGGAGGGCACCCACTTCACGATGGGCTGCTCCATGCCGGCCTTGGCCGCGATGCCGTCGCCGATCTTGCCGCCGCCGTAGTTCTCGCCGTAGGTGATGACGGGCCAGCCGTAGTTGAGCTTGGGCGTGATGAGGTTGAGCTCGTCACCCCCTTGCGGGCCATGCTCGTGTTCCCACAGCCGGCCTTGCGCGTCCAGCGTCAGACCCTGCGAGTTGCGGTGGCCATAGCTCCAGATCTCCGGCAGGGCGCCGGGCGTGTTCACGAAGGGGTTGTCGGCCGGCACGCTGCCGTCCTTGCCGACGCGCACGATCTTTCCGAGGTGGTTGTCCAGCGTCTGCGCGCTCTGCATCTGGCTGAAGCGCTCGCCCAGGCTCAGCATCAGCTTGCCGTCCGGCATCTCGACGATGCGGCAGCCGAAGTGGTGCTTGCTCTCGACCTTGGGCTTCTGGCTGAAGATGACCTTGACGTCGGTGAGGCGCTTGGCGTCTTCGCTGAGGCGCGCGCGCGCCAGGGCCGTGCTGTTTGTCTTCTTGTCGGCGCCGGGTTCGGCGAAGCAGAAGTAGATCGTGCGGTTGCGCGCGAAGTCGCTGTCCAGCTGCACGTCCAGCAGGCCGCCCTGGCCGATGGCGTCCACAGCCGGCACGCCCGCGATGGGGGCGCTGGGCTTGCCGCCGGGTTGGGCCGTTCGCATCGCACCGTCACGCTCGGTGATCAGGAGCTGGCCGCCGGGCAGGAAGGCGACCGCCCAGGGGGTCTTGAGGCCTTCGACGACGGTTTCGAGTTCTGGGGCGGCCTGGGCGAGGGTGCAGCTCAGGGCCGCAACAAGGGGGACAAGGCGCTTGCTCATCGGCTCTGTGGGGCTGGAAGGAAAAGCACATCATCGCAGCGCCCCGCTGCGCCTCGCAGCCCATGAATGGCATGCCCCGCCGGCACGCTGCTTGCCAGTCCTCCACCGTGAAGATGCAGCGCTATGCCAACCGCGAGGGTGACTCGGGCGTCGTGGCCTTTGCCACTGGCCCGGCGGGCATTGCCGTGCAGTTCACTAACGGCTCGATCTATGTCTACGACGTGGAGCACCCGGGGCGCGAGGTCGTGTCGGACATGAAGCGGCTGGCCCTTGCCGGCCGCGGGCTGTCGACCTACATCAGCCAGCACGTGCGCGACAACTACGCCAAGAAGCTGCGCTGAGCCGGGTTCAGCGGCGCATCACGACCAGCAGCCCATCGACGGCTTCGTCGCTTTCCTTGCGGATGGCGCAACGTGTCGATGATTCGACGGTGAAGCCATGGGCGGCAGCCAGGCGCTGCAGATAGGGCAGCGAATGGGCGTAGCGCCGCTTGGTGCCGAGGGCGAAGTCACCGCTTTCGCAAGCCTCGACCGAAAAGGCGAACAACCCGCCCGCGCGCAGCGCGGCCGCGGTGGCGGCGAACACGGCTTCCAGGTCGCCGATGTAGACGAACACGTCGGCGGCAATGGCGATGTCGAAGCGCTGCGGCGGCCCCTGCAACGCCGCGACGATGTCGCCCTGCACCAGTTCGTCATACAGGCCCAGCTCGCGCGCCTTGGCCAGCATCAGGCCGGACAGGTCCACGCCGGTCAGCCTTCGGCTCACCGGGCGCAGCAGCGGCCCGCACAGGCCGGTGCCGCAGCCGAGGTCGATGACCTCGCCATCGCTGGGTGGATCGGCGCGCTGCAGTTCCGCGACCAGCAACTCGGGTGTGCGGTAGCCCAGCGTCTTGACGAGGTGGTCGTCGAAGTTGTGGGCATACATGTCGAACAGAGCCTCGACGTAGCCGGCAGGCGCCGTGGGCGGCGCGGGTTCGATGCCCAGAGCGGCCAGGGCATAGCGGATCTGGTCGACGTCCTTGCCCAGGGGCAGGGCCTGCTGGAAGGCTTCGATGGCTTGCGAGCGGCGGTGCAGGGTCAACAGGCATTCGGCGCGGCCGATCAGCGCCTCAGGGTAGCTGGGCTGCAGGGCCAGGGCGGCGTCGAAGCTGGCCAGCGCGTCGACGGGCCGCTCCAGCGCGCGCAGGCTGGTGCCGCGGTTGCGCAGCGCCTTGGCGTCTTCAGGACGCACCGCCAGTGCGCGCTCGAAGGCCTGCACGGCCTCCTGGTGGCGGCCCAGGCTGCCCAGGGTGTTGCCCAGGTTGTTCAGCGCCGGCGCGCTGCCGGGGCGCTGGGCCAGGGCGCGGTGCAGCAGGTCCAGCGCCTCGTCGAAGCGGTCGGTCTGGCCGCAAATGACGCCCAGCAAGTGCAGCGCGTCGAAATGCCTCGGTGCCGTGCGCAGCACGCGGCGGTACAGCAGCTCGGCCTCGGTGAGCCGGCCTTGCTGGTGCAGGGCCAGGCCTTTGTCGAAATCGCTGGGCATCAGTCATCCCACAAGCTGCTGACGAGGGTGAGGCCCACAGCGAACAGATCCACCGCCAGACCTGCGCCGGTGAGCCTGGCGTCGGCCGGCCAGACGTCGAGGCGTTCCGTGCGCGAGCGCTCGCGCGCCATCGCGACAAGGGCGTCTGCCACAGCGGTTGCGGGCGCAGCATGAGCGGATGGCGCCTTGGCGTAGTTCTGCAACGCCTTCTCCACGGCCTCCGGGTCCAGCAGCGACAGCGCCGAGCGGCAGTGCGAACAACTGTCTTCCTTGCGCAGGTCCACCGGCGCGCCGCAGTTGCTGCAATTGATGACGCCAACCTTTTTGGCGATGTCGGCGATCTCGGGCTTGGTGAGCTGGCGCACGAAGCCCTTCTCGATCATGAAGGACGAGAAGCTGCTGAAGCGCCCGTGCCGGTTCTCGCAGCGGTGGGTGATGAAGCGGCCGCTGCGCACGACGTCGAAGCCTTGTGCGAGGCCGCCGCGGCATTGCGGGCAGCGCAGCCGGCCGGCGAGCGGCGCATGCAGCGCGTCGCGGTGCCGATGCATCTCCTTGAACATCGTGGCCACCGCGGCGGGCGCCAGCTTGAGGTTCTCCATGCTGTCGAACCAGATGCCCTGGCAGCCGAAGCAGAAGTCGATCTCCACCCGGCTGTCGTACTGGCCGGGCAGCTCATGCACCTGCATGGCGTCGTTGCAGGAGGGGCAGGGGCGGGATGAGGGCGTAGGCATCGTTGAAGCGAGTGGGATTGCCGCTGGCGCATTTTGGTGCCTGAGCTGGCGTCACTGACGCGGCCGCAGCGTGACTTGCAACCGAGGGATGTCGCCGTCTCGCTCGAACTGCTGCAATGCGCGCCTTTTGCTAGCCTCCCGGCCGACATCCATGTCCCAGCTTCGTCCGATCCGTCTCAGCGTCCTGCCGGCCGCGTTGTCCCTCACCCTGTTCGCGGGCGCCTGCGGCGCTGCGCCCATCCTCGAGGTCAATCCCGGCCTGTGGACGTCCGAAAGCGAGATCTGGATCAACGGCCAGTCCATCAAGCCCGGGGTGCAGGCGCTGCGGGCCAAGCTGCGCGGTCGCCTGACCGATGCGCAGAAGGCGGAGATGGACCGCCAGCAGGCCGCCGAGAAGCAGGCCTGCCTGAGTCCGCAGCAAGCGAAGATCGACCTGGCCGCCTATCTGGAGTCGGCCCTCAGCGGCAGCGGTCCCTGGAAATGCGAGCTGAGCGCCACCAAGATGAACACCAGCGAGGCGACGGGCAAATACGTCTGCCGCACCGGCGGCGGCGGGCTGACGCAGGGCAGCTTCGCGGCCACCTATGGCCCGAGCAGCTACCGCATCGAACTCAAGGGTCGGGGTAATGCGGTCGATGGCCGCAACGGCAATGCGGTGGGCACCGAGGAGGTGGACCAGCGCATGCTGTCCACCGGCCGCTGGCTGGGCTCGTCCTGCTGACGAGTCTCAGCCATCCAGCCTTTGTTGGAACACCAGCCCCGCGTGCTCGCGCAGCGCGTGGAACTTGATCTTGGGCCAGTTGCTCTCGATGGCGCGCAGCTCGGGCGCGTACTCCACCAGCACCGTGGGCGCGTCGACCGCGTCATAGGCCATGCGGTGATCGTTGGCGTCGATGAAGCGCTTCAGCTCCGCCGGGTCGTCGCAGGTCACCCAGCGTGCCACCTGGAAGCGGCTTGGCATGATGCGGGCCTTGCAGCCGTATTCATGCTCCAGCCGGTGCGCGACGACTTCGAACTGCAGCTGGCCGACGGCGCCGAGCAACAGCACGCTGCCGGCAATGGGGCGAAACACCTGGATGGCGCCCTCTTCGCCGAGCTGGGTCAGGCCGGCGCGCAACTGCTTGGTCTTCAATGGGTCAGCCACTTCGACGGCGCGGAACATTTCCGGCGCGAAGAAGGGCAGGCCGGTGTACTGCAGCGCCTCGCCTTCGGTGATGGTGTCGCCCAGCTGCAGCACGCCGTGGTTGGGGATGCCGATGATGTCGCCCGCAAAGGCCTCGTCCAGCAGCTCGCGGCGCTGCGACAGGAAGCTCACCACCGTGTTGGGCCGCAGCTCCTTGCCGGAGCGCACGACCTTCAGGCGCATGCCGCGCTCGAAGTGACCCGAGGCCACGCGCAGGAAGGCGATGCGGTCGCGGTGGGCCGGGTCCATATTGGCCTGGATCTTGAACACCACGCCGGTGAACTTGGGCTCATCGGGCTGCACCGTGCGCTGCATGGCGACGCGCGAGTCCGGTGCGGGGGCCAGCTCGACGAGGGCGTCCAGCACCTCCTGCACGCCGAAGTTGTTGACGGCCGAGCCGAAGAACATCGGCGTCTGCTTGCCGGTCAGGAACTCCTCGCGGTTGAACGCAGGGGCCGCCTCGCGCACCAGTTCGATCTCGCCTTTGGCCTGGTCGTACTGCATGCCGAAGCGCTCGGCATAGGCGGGGTTGTCCAGGCCTTCCAGCACTTCCTCGGTGCCGGCGGCGCGGTCCTCGCCGGGAGCGAACACGCGCATGCGTTGCTGGCGCAGGTCCATCACGCCGTGGAACTGCTTGCCCATGCCGACCGGCCAGGTGAACGGCACGACCGTCATGCCCAGTTCGGCCTCGATCTCGTCCATCAGCGCCAGCGGGTCTTTTACCTCGCGGTCCATCTTGTTGACGAAGGTCAGGATGGGCGTGTTGCGGGCGCGGCAGACCTGCAGCAGGCGGCGGGTCTGCGGCTCCACACCGTTGGCCGCGTCGATGACCATCAGCGCCGCGTCCACGGCGGTCAGCACGCGGTAGGTGTCTTCAGAAAAGTCCTGGTGGCCGGGGGTGTCCAGCAGGTTGATGACGCAGTCGCGGTACTCCATCTGCATGACGGACGACGCCACCGAGATGCCGCGCTGCTTTTCGATCTCCATCCAGTCCGACGTCGCATGCCGCGTGGCCTTGCGCGCCTTCACCGAGCCGGCGATCTGGATCGCGCCGGAGAACAGCAGCAGCTTCTCCGTCAGCGTGGTCTTGCCGGCGTCGGGGTGGCTGATGATGGCGAAGGTGCGGCGGCGGCGGACTTCCGTCTCGATGCGGCTGGCGGTGGTTTCGGACATGGAGTTCTGGAAGCAGGCTAGCCCGGGATTATCCGTGGGCCTCTTGCTTGAGACCCTCCCCAGCTACATGCCCTTGAACCGCCCCCGGTGCGCACGGCTCACAGGCAGCGCCTGGGCCAGCCCGCGCAGGTGCACCCACAGCTCGCCGTCGTCGCGCCGCTCGATGCGCTCGATGGCCCGCGCGTTGACCACCGAACCGCGGTGGATCTGCCAGAAAAGTTGCGGGTCCAGCTCCTTTTGCAGCTCGCCCAGCGAGGTGCGCAGCAGCAGCTGTTCACCGCCCTGGCTCAGCGCCCGCGTGTGGCGCAGCTCCGAGCGCAGCGCGGCGAGGTGGTCCACGTCCAGCAGCTTCATCGTGTTGCCGGTCCAGGCCTGCAGGAAGCGCAGATCCGACCGCTGGGGTTGAGCCGCCTGCAGTCGCTGTACCGTGGCCGCCAGCCGGGCGGGCGTGACAGGCTTGTGCAGGTAATCCACCGCCGCGCGCTCGAAGGCAGCCAGCGCGTGCTCGGCATGCGCCGTGACGAAGACCAGGCGGGTGGCCGGCGGCGCGAGCTGGGCCAGGCCGAGGCCGTCGATGCCGGGCATGCGGATGTCGAGGAAGGCGATGTCGGGGCGCAGCTCGTCCAGCAGCCGGCGCGCCTCGGTGCCGTTGCGGGCCTGGGCGACGATCTCCAGCTCGGGCCAGGCCTCTCCCAGCAGTTGCTGCAGCTCTTCAAGCAGCTGGGGTTCGTCGTCGGCGATCAGCGCAGTCGTCATGGCATCGGCAGGATGAGCGTGGCCTCGGTCAGGCCGTCAGCGTTGGTGGCGAGGCTCAGGCCGGCGCGGTCGCCGTGCAGGGCTTGCAGGCGCTGGCGCAGGTTGACCAGGGCCAGGCCGTGGCCTGCGGTCGCGTCTGCCGTCAGCGCGCAACCGTTGTTGATGACCTTGAGCCGCAACTGCCCGTCGGCCCGTTCGGCTTGCAACAGCACCTGCCCGCCGCTCTCGCTGGGCTCGATACCGTGCTGGATGGCGTTCTCCACCAGCGGCTGCAGCATCAGCGGTGGCAGGGGCAGGTCGTGCAGCTCGGGGTCGACCTCGACGCGGTAGCTCAGCCGCTCGCCCAGCCGCAGTGCCATGATGGCCAGGTAGTGCTCGACGATCTGGCACTCCTGGCCCAGCGTCGAGTCCTCGGCCTGGCGCACCCGCTCCAGCGTGGTCTCCAGCAGGCCGCTGACGGCGTCCAGCAGGGGCAGCGCGCGCTCCGAGCCCTGGCGCACGAAGCTGCGCAGCGTGGCCAGCGTGTTGAACAGGAAATGCGGCTCGATCTGCGCCTGCAGCATCTGCAGCTCGGCGCGCAGCCGGGCGCGCTCCTGTTCCACGCGCTGCACGGCGCGTTGGCGGCGCAGGCCTTGCAGCAGCGGCAGGCCCAGCAGCAGGGCGCAGAAGCTGAAGTGCAACCAGGCACGGGTGATGCGGTCATTGCCGCTCAGCAGCTCGCGCGTCAGGCCCTGCTCGGCGGACCAACCGGACATCGCGCCCAGCAGCAGGGCCAGGAACAGCAGGCCAGGCAAGGCGCCGTGGTGCTCGGGCCGCATCCGCCGGGCAACCAGGCCGCACAGGCCATCGGTGATGGCGTGGCCCAGCCACAAGCCCAGGGACAGCGCCCAGGCGCCGTGATCGCGCAACCAGGGCGCCGCCAGTGCAAACAGCGCGACGCCGGCCAGCAGCGGGCCGGGCCGTTGCCAGCCCAGCCTTTCCTCTCTCAGGGCCTGGGCCAGCTCGCCGCCCAGCGTGCGCGCGGTGCGGTTCAAGGCGGGGTCAGGTTGCCGGCCTGGCGCGGCAACACCTGGATGGGGCCCTGGCCGGTCGTCGGCGTGCTGGCGGGCACGACGTCCAGCTGGAACTGCGTGGCCTGCAACTGGCCGGTGCCTTCCAGCAGGAAGCCGAAGCTCAGCGTCGTTGCGTCGGCGGGAATGTCCAGTACGACCTGCGCGGTCTGCCAGCCGAAGCTGCCGCGCAGCGGCCGGTCGTTCATGTTGTCGAACGCGGTGCCGGGCCGCTGGCCGCTGTCGGCGCGCATCCACAGGCCGGCCCACGCAGCGATCTGGTCGCCGTGGACCTGGGCGGTCAGGCGCACACGCTTGCCGGCATAGTCGGCGCTGCCGATCTGCTGCATCAGTGTCGAGAAGCCCTCGGTGTCTGGCTTGCACTCGATGTTGAAGACCTTGGCGCTAGGCGCGCCGTTGGCCGGCACCACCGAGCCTTCGCAGGTCTTGGCGCTGCCGGTCTGCAGCCAACCCGAAGGCAGGCCTGTGGGCTTGGCAAGGGCCGTGGCGAGCACGCCCACCCCGATGGCGGCGACGATGGCTGAGGCTTTCATCAATCAATCTCCCGTGACGGACACGAATCGGTCCGCACGCAGACTAGGTGGGTGAGGCCCGACTCGCCGGGCAACGGGGCGAACGGTCGCCGGGCGCGCGGCAAGGCGTCAAAAGTCGACATCAACGGATACCGCTCGTCCGGAAAACATGGAGCGCGGATTGCCGCTGAATTATCGTGGGCGGGTTTTGCAAGACGAGAGCACGATGGATAAACAGGTTGACATGAAGCGGGTGCAGGAGCTGGTGGCCGACCTGCGCGAGCCCAACCAGGCGCATTACTTCGCCGACCTGCTGCTTTGCGCCGCCGTGGGGTGGGTGGCCTTGGTCGTCGCCGTGCTGCCGGGGGCGCCGCTGCTGCGCACGCTCGCCTTCGTCGCGGCGGTGCTGCTGCTCTACCGCACGCTGGCCTTCATCCACGAGATCTTCCACCAGCAGGGCATGAAGGCTTTTCGCCTGACCTGGCATGCGGTCTCCGGCGTGCCGCTGCTCATCCCCTTCATGCTCTATCTGCCCATCCACCAGGGCCACCACAACAAGGCGACCTATGGCACCCGTGAGGACGGCGAGTACGACCAGTTCCAGGGTCGCGCCGGCCTGGCCAGCGCCAAGCTGTTTGCGCTGAACTTCGCGCTGCCGCTGGCGCTGTGGGTGCGCTTCGCCGTCCTGACGCCGTTGGCCGCCGTGCTGCCGCCCATCCGCGAAAAGATGATCCCGGAGTTCGTCCACATGGCCCTGCGTATGCCGTTTCGTGCGCCGGCCATCAAGGAAAGCGCCCGCGCCGAGGCGATGGCGGTCGAGTGGTGGTGCTGCGCCTGGGGCTGGGCGCTGGTGGCCATCGGCGTCTTTGCGGGCTGGGTGTGGGTGGCGGCCTGGGCGCTGCTCGTCGTGCTGATTGCGACGCTGAACACCATCCGCGCGATGGGCGGCACGCATCTCTACGTCGAGGAGCTTGAAGGCCGCGATGCGCGCGGCCAGTTGCTGGACTCGCTGAACGTCGACTCCAACGGCCCGATCTCGGTGCTGCTCTGCCCCGTGGGCCTGCGCTTCCACGCGCTGCACCACGTGGCGCCCTACCTGCCCTATCACGCGCTGCCGACGGCCAACCGCCGGCTGATGGAGCAGCTGCCGGCCGACTCTGAATACCACCAGGTGAGGGTGGGCTCCGTCGCCGAGGGCATCGGCCGACTGCGGCAGGCGACGCGGGCGGTCAGGCCTGCGGCAGGAAAGGTTTGACGACGCCGATCAGGCGCTCCACGTAGGCTTCCTTCTCGCCGACCGGCGCTGCGTAATGCAACGCGCTGCGCGCGGCGTCCAGCCCGGCGCGCGAGGCCATGACCCACGCGGCCAGGTATTGCGAGGCCAGGCAGCCGCCGGCCGTGGCGATGGGGCCGCGGGCATGAAAGGGCTCCTCGACGACGCGCACGCCGGCCTCGATGACCCAGGGCTTGGTGGTCGAGTCGGTGCAGGCGGGCATGTCCGCCAGCAGCCCGAGGCGGGCCATCAGCAGCGTGCCCGAGCACTGGCCGCCGATGAGCTGGCGCACCGGGTCGAGCTGCAGCCGGTCCAGCAGCGCGCTGTCGTTGGCGATGGCGCGGGTGTGGATGCCGCTGCCGAACAGCACGACGTCGGCCTCGTTGGCGAACTCCAGCGGCTGCTGGGCCGTGACGACCACGCCGTTCATCGACGTCACCTGCGCGCTCGGGCTGGTGATGGCGGCCGACCAGCCCTGGGCATAGAGTCGGTTGATCAGGCCCAGCGCGATGAAGCTGTCGAGCTCGTTGAAGCCGTCGAATGTGAGGACGGCGACTTTCATCACTCCTCCAGCAGGCTCCGGAGCATCCATGCGGTTTGCTCGTGCACTGTCAGTCGCTGCGTCAGCAGGTCGGCGCTCGGCTCATCACTGGCCTTGTCGACCAGCGGGAACAGCGCGCGCGCCGTGCGGGCGACGGCCTCGTGGCCCTGCATCAGCACCTCGACCATCTTCATCGCCTTGGGCGGCGTGGCGGGCGCGTCGGGCAGGCCGCTGAGCTTGGCGAACTGGGCATAGCTGCCGGGCGCCGGGAAGCCCAGGGAGCGGATGCGCTCGGCGATGGGGTCGACCGCATTCCACAGCTCGGTGTACTGGGCCATGAACATCGCATGCAGGCTGTTGAACATCGGGCCCGTGACGTTCCAGTGGAAGTTGTGCGTCGTCAGGTAGAGCGTGTAGGTCTCGGCCAGCAGCTTGGACAGGCCGGCGGCAACCGCGGCGCGGTCTTTCTCGCTGATGCCGATGCTGATGGACGGGGCGGCGGACTTCTTGGCCATGCGGGGGGGCTCCAAAACGGTACGGGGTGAGCCTAACGGATTCGGCCCACCCCGGGGTCAACGGGGTCGTGACGTCAGCTTGCGGGCCGAGCGCAGGGCCGCTCCCAAGCCGGCCCGCCTTGGGCGATGTGCTTGCGGCTCGATGCCGCGAGCATCGCCGTCCCCGCGGGGGACCGGTCAGCCACGCTCGCGTTCAGCGATGCGGGGCTGGACGAGGGGCTCACTGGATGTCAAAGCGGTCCAGTTCCATGACCTTGGTCCAGGCGGCGACAAAGTCCTTGACGAACCTGGCCCTGCCGTCGGCGCTGGCATAGACCTCGGCATAGGCGCGCAGCACGGAGTTGCTGCCGAAGATGAGGTCGGCGCGCGTGCCGGTGTACTTGACGGCACCGCTCTTGCGGTCGCGGCCTTCGAAGATCTCGGCGCTGGCGTCCGTCGGCTTCCAGACCGTGCCCATGTCGAGCAGGTTGACGAAGAAGTCGTTGCTCAGCGTGCCGGGCTTGTCGGTCAGCACACCATGCCTGCCGCCGTCGGCATTGCTACCGAGCACGCGCAGGCCCCCAACCAGCGCGGTCAGCTCGGGCGCGGTCAGCGTCAGCAGCTGGGCGCGGTCGATCAGCAGGGCCTCGGTGGACGCACCCAGATTGCCCTTGCTGTAGTTGCGGAAGCCGTCGGCCAGGGGTTCGAGCACGGCGAAGGATTCGACATCGGTCTGGGCCTGGGTGGCATCAACGCGGCCGGGCGTGAAGGGCACCTCCACCGTCACACCGGCGGCCTGGGCGGCCTGCTCGATGCCGACGACGCCGGCCAGCACGATGACGTCGGCGAGGGACGCCTTGCCGGAGGCCCGCTGGATCTCCATCAGCTTGGGCAGGGCCTGGATGGCCGGCTTGTTGACGGCCCAATCCGTCTGCGGTGCCAGCGCCAGGCGGGCGCCATTGGCACCGCCGCGCTTGTCGCCGCCGCGGAAGGTGGAGGCCGAGGCCCAGGCCACGGAGACGAGGTCACCGACGGACAGGCCCGAGGCGGCGATCCTGGCCTTCAGGTCGGCGATGTCGCCGGGGGTGGGGTGATGGCTGGGCGCGGGCAGCGGGTCCTGCCAGATCAGGTCTTCCTTGGGCACCTCGGGGCCGAGGTAGCGCGCCTTGGGGCCCATGTCGCGGTGGGTCAGCTTGAACCAGGCGCGGGCGAAGGCGTTGGCAAAGGCCTGCGGGTCGTCGCGGAAGCGCTGGGAGATCTTGCCGAACTCGGGGTCGAAGCGCAGCGTCAGGTCGGTCGTCAGCATGGTGGGCTTGTGGAACTTGCCCGGGACGTGAGCGTCGGGGATGTCCTCGGGCGCGTTCTTGGCCACCCATTGCTTGGCGCCGGCCGGCGAGGTGGTGGCCTCCCATTCGAACTTGAACAGGTTGTCGAAGAAGTGGTTGCTCCACTGCGCGGGGGTCTGGGTCCAGGTGACTTCCAGGCCGCTGGAGATGGTGTCCTTGCCATGGCCGCCGCCGAAGCCGCTGGTCCAGCCCAGGCCCTGGGACTCGATGCCGGCACCCTCGGGCTCAAGGCCCTTGTGGTGCTCGGGTGCCGCGCCATGGGCCTTGCCGAAGGTGTGGCCGCCGGCGATCAGCGCGACGGTCTCCTCGTCGTCCATGGCCATGCGGCCGAAGGTGGCGCGGATGTCCTTGGCCGCGGCCAGGTAGTCGCCGCTGGCGTTGGGCCCCTCGGGGTTCACATAGATCAGGCCCATGTGGGTCGCGCCGACGCTGGCGACGAGGTTGCGGTCGCCCTCGAAGCGCTTGTCATCGGCCAGCCACTTGGTCTCGGCGCCCCAGGCCACGTCCATGTCGGGTTCCCAGACGTCCTCGCGGCCACCGGCGAAGCCCAGCGTGCGAAAGCCCATGGACTCCAGCGCCACATTGCCGGCCAGGATGAAGAGGTCGGCCCAGGAGATGGCCTGGCCGTACTTCTGCTTGATGGGCCAGAGCAGGCGGCGGCTCTTGTCGATGTTGACGTTGTCGGGCCAGGAGTTCAGCGGCGCGAAGCGCTGCTGGCCGCGCCCGCCGCCGCCGCGGCCGTCGGTCGTGCGGTAGGTGCCGGCCGCGTGCCAGGCCATGCGGATCATCTGCGGGCCGTAGTGGCCGAAGTCGGCCGGCCACCAGTCCTGGCTGTCGGTCATCAGCTTGACGAGGTCGGCCTTGAGCGCCGGGTAGTCGAGCTTGGCGAAGGCCTCGGCGTAGTTGAACCCGTCGCCGAGCGGGTCGGACTTGCTCGAATGCTGGTTCAGCAGGTTGACGCGCAGCTGGTTGGGCCACCAGTCCCGGTTCGTCGTGCCGCTGCCGGCGGCGTGGTGGAAGGGGCACTTGCCTTCGCTCTTGGAGGTCGGGTCGCTCATGTCTGCTCCTGGTGTCTGGGGGGAGACCGAAGCTTAATGATGACTATTGAGTTTTGGATTTGAATAGAACTAATCTACCAATAGCCAAAATCATCATCAAGCGCCGCGCGGGCGGCGCCCGATGTTGCACCGTCTCGCCCTAAACGCCCAGCCGCGCCAGCTCGCTCTCCACCAGCGCCAGCCACACGCGCAGGCGCTGGCGCTCCAGCAGGCCCAGCTTGGCGCCCTCGCCGCTGGACGCGGTTCGGGCCGACCAGAAGCTCGCGTCCGCCGCGTCGATCTTGCGCAGCACGGCGTCCTGCAGATGCTTGAGCGGCATGGTGCGGGCGCCCAGCCCTTCAGCGCGGGCGAGCTGGCCGGAGCGCTCCAGCTGCGAGAAGTCGTCGCCGCGCAGCTGGTTGAGCACCAGCACATAGCGCAGCCGGTCGCCGAAGCGGTCGAGCAGACGGGCCAGCAGGTCCACCGAGTCGCGCCCGGCGTCCATCACATGCCAATAGTGCACAGCCACGCCGGCCTCGGCCGCCAGCTCCAGCACACCGGACTCATCCATCCAGCGCGCCAGCGGCTCGTGCGTCTGCGCGGCCAGGTCCACCAGCACGCGCCGGCCCGGCTCGGCCAGGGCGCTCTCGACGATGGCGTCCAGCGCCGCGAAGTTGTCCACCAGCGCCGGTGAGGCGTAGTCGGCATAAAAGCGCAGCAGCGCGCCGTGGGAGCGGTCGGTGTCGAAGCCGGTGAAGGGGATGCCGCGGTCGATCATGTATTGCGCCAGCAGGCGCGACAGCAGCGACTTGCCGACGCCGCCCTTTTCACCGCCAACGAAATGGATGGCGCCAGCCGTGGTGTCAGCGGGAGGGGTGCTCATGGTGAAGGCGGATGTGAAGATGATGCGCAGTAGAACATTGTGCGGCGCAGCATGGCTGTATCAGGCCGTCACTGCGACAGCCGGGTGACCCCGTCCAGCTGGCAGGCGTAGATGGCATTGCGCAGCGCCGCAATGGCCTCGTAGCGCGTGAAGCTGCGCCGCCAGGCGAGCACGACGCGGCGCGTCGGAATGGGCTCACTGAAGGGCACGAAGCGCAGGTGCCGGCTCGGCTCGCGCGGCACGCTGAGTGCGGGCACGACGGTCACGCCCATGCCCGAGGCGACCATGTGCTTGATCGTCTCCAGCGACGAGCCCTCGAAGCTTCGCCGTATGCCCTCGGCATCGCTGGAGAAGCGCGCGAACTCCGGGCAGACTTCCAACACATGGTCGCGAAAGCAGTGGCCGGTGCCCAGCAGCAGCATGGTCTCGCGCTTGAGTTCCTCGGCGCTGATGGTCTCGCGCGTGGCCAGCGGGTGCACGGCCGGCAGCGCGACGACAAAGGGCTCGTCGTAGAGCTGGGCAGTGGCGAGGCCCGCCTCGGGGAAGGGCTCGGCCATGATGGCGCAGTCCAGCTCGCCGGTGCGCAGCATCTCCAGCAGCTTCACCGTGAAGTTCTCCTGCAGCATCAGTGGCATCTGTGGGTAGAGCTCGATGGTGTGCTTGACCAGCTCGGGCAGCAGATAGGGGCCGATGGTGTAGATGATCCCGAGGCGCAGTGCACCGGCCAGCGGGTCCTTGCCGCGCTTGGCGATCTCCTTGATGGCGCCGGCCTGGTCCAGCACCGACTGCGCCTGGCGCACGATCTCGTCGCCCAGCAGCGTGACCGACACCTCGTTGCCGCCGCGCTCGAAGATCTTCAGGTCCAGCTCTTCTTCCAGCTTCTTGATGGCCACCGACAGCGTCGGCTGCGACACGTGGCAGGCCTCGGCCGCGCGGCCGAAATGCCGCTCGCGGGCGACGGCGACGATGTAGCGCAACTCTGTGAGGGTCATACAGGCCTTGCCCCGGCAGCTGACCGCTCGCCATTGCTCGAAATGCTTGTCACATCAAAACCTCATGTCTTTGTCGGCGCTCACCACTCCGATCCGAAGCGCTGCATGGCCGCTGGTCTGGCGCTTCGAGCCGCTGGGGGTGTTGCTCCGCCTCGTGGGCACAAGCCCACATTCGTCGTCGCGCCTACCCAGCGGCCCGCCTCGCCAGTCCCTCGGCCATGCTCAGCCACCGGAGCAAGGCCCGAACGCTACACTGCGGCCGCCTCGGGGGTGGCCCCAGGGTTTTCACTGAGAGGTGGCCATGATTGATCGCAAGCCCATGACCCTGCCGCGCCTGGCGCAGATGCATGCCAGCGGCGAGAAGATCGCCATGCTGACCTGCTACGACGCGGCCTTCGCCAGCCTGCTCGATGAAGCCGGTGTCGACATCCTGCTGATCGGCGATTCCCTGGGCAACGTGCTGCAGGGCCGCGGCTCGACGGCGCCGGTCAGCCTGGAGGACATGGTCTATCACACGTTCTGCGTGTCGCGCGGCCACAAGTGGGCCTGGATCATTGCCGACCTGCCTTTCGACAGCTATCACGTCAGCAAGGAAGAGGCCTGGAAAAGCGCTGCGGCCTTGGTGAAAGCCGGTGCCCATATGGTCAAGCTCGAGGGCGGCGGCTGGACGGCCGAGACCGTGCGCTTCATCAGCGAGCGCGGCATCCCGGTCTGCGCTCACCTGGGCTTCACGCCGCAGACGGTGAACGCTTTAGGCGGCTTCAAGGTCCAGGGCCGCGACGAGGCCGGCGCGGCGCGCATGAAGCGCGAGTCGCGGGAACTGGTGGACGCGGGCGCGGCCATGCTGCTGTACGAGATGGTGCCGGCCGCTCTGGCCGCCGAGATCACCGCCGAGTCCCCGGTGCCCGTCATCGGCATCGGCGCCGGCGTTGGCACCTCGGGGCAGGTGCTGGTGCTGCACGACATGCTCAACATCACGCCGGGCAGGAAGCCGCGCTTCGTCAAGGACTTCATGGCCGGCAAGGACTCGGTGCTGGCCGCCGTGAAAGGCTATGTGGACGAGGTGAAGGCCAGGACCTTCCCGGTGAACGAGATTCACGGGTTCTGACGATGCAAGTCATCCGCACCATCGCCGAACTGCGCGACGCCCTCGCCATCCACCGCCAGCGGGGCTTCGTGCCGACGATGGGCAACCTGCACGACGGCCACTTGCAGCTCGTCAGACAGGCGCGCGAGCTGGTCGGCCCGGCGGGCGCCGTCGTCGCCAGCATCTTCGTCAACCGGCTGCAGTTCGCGCCACACGAGGATTTCGACACTTACCCGCGCACGCTGGAGCGCGACTGCCAGCTGCTCGAAGGTGCCGGCTGCGACATCGTCTTCGCGCCGAGCGAGAAGGAGCTCTATCCCGAGCCGCAGGGCTACAAGGTGAGCCCGCCGACCGAGCTGGCCGACATCCTCGAAGGCCATTTCCGCCCCGGCTTCTTCACGGGGGTTTGCACCGTCGTGCACAAGCTCTTCAACATCGTGCAGCCGACGCTGGCGGTGTTCGGCAAGAAGGACTACCAGCAGCTGATGGTGCTGCGCCGCATGACGGCGCAGATGGCCCTGCCCATCGAGATCCACGGTGGCGAGACGCGCCGCAGCGAGCAAGGCCTGGCGCTGTCTTCGCGCAACGGCTACCTGAGCGAGGCCGAGAAGACCGAGGCGCTGCGGCTGTCCCGAACGCTGAAAGAGCTGATCGCCCGCTGGCACGCCGGAGAGCGCGACTTGGACGGGATGGAAGCCCAGGCGCTGCAGTCGCTGCGCGATGCGGGCTGGGCGCCAGACTATCTGACGCTGCGCCGGCAGCACGATCTTGGGGCAGCGGTGGAAGGTCAGCCGCTGGTCGCGTTAGGAGCTGCGAAACTAGGCAGCACCCGTTTGATCGATAACCTTGAAACTTGAAATGACAAAGATTCGACTGCGCCGCCGCCCGCTGCTGGCCCTGGCCGCCGCTTCCCTTGTGCTGACCTTGGCCGCCTGCGGTGGTGGTGGTGGCAGCAGTGGTGACCCTGTCACCCCGCCCCCGCCCCCGGCGCCGGTCACCCTGACCGTCACGCACAAGGTCAAGATCACGACCTCCATGGGCGACATCGAGCTGGGCCTGGACCACAACCACGCGCCCATCAGCGTGGACAACTTCCTGAAGTATGTGAACGACGGCTTCTACAAGGGCACGGTCTTCCACCGCGTCATCAGGGATTTCGTCATCCAGGGCGGCGGTGTCACGCGCGGGCCGGACGGCCTGCGGGACAAGACGCCGACCTACGCGGCCATCAAGCTGGAAAGCCAGAACGGCCTGTCCAACCTGCGCGGCACGCTGGCCATGGCCCGCACCTCGGTGCCCGACAGCGCCACCAGCCAGTTCTACATCAACACCGTGGACAACACGAGCCTGAACTACGCCAGTGCCGCCAACCCTGGCTATGCCGTGTTCGGCCAGGTGACGGCGGGCATGGACATCGTGGACAAGATCCGTGCGGTCAACACCAATGCCTCGGACGTGCCGCTCGTCGACATCACCATCACCGATGCCAAGGTGATTCCGTAACAAGCTGCGTCCGCTGTCGTCCAGACGGCGGGCCGCTTCGTTAGGCAGGCCCCTTCACCTCGCGGGTGTCCTGCCATGTTCAAACGTCTCGCCACCTTGTTGCTGGTCACCGGCTCGGCCACCCTGTTCAGCGCCTGCGGCGGCGGTGTCGAGATCGAAGTGGGCGGCGGAGGCGGAGGCGGAGGGGGCGGCACCCAATACCCGCGCCCCAATCCCAACCCGAATCCGCCCACGCAGTCATGCAGCCCCGCAGGCCTGGCCGCGTCCGCCGCGAGCCAATGGGGCACGGTCTGCATGCTGACGAGCAGCGGCGAGATCGTCGTTGAGCTCTACGACACCTACGCGCCGCTGACGGTGGCCAACTTCTACAAATACGTCTCGGCGGGCTTCTACACGAGCACGCTGATCCACCGCGTCGACCGCGACTTCGTCGTCCAAGGCGGTGGCTACACAAGCGGCATGGTCACCAAGACGCCGCTGTATGCGCCGATCAAGCTGGAAAGCAACAACGACCTGTCCAACCTGCGCGGCACCATCGCCATGGCCCGCCGCAGCGATGCGGACTCGGCGACCAGCCAGTTCTTCTTCAACGTGAAGGACAACACCAGCCTGGATTACCAGAGCGCTGCCAACCCGGGCTATGCCGTCTTCGGCCGCATCATTTCCGGCCTCAATACGCTGGACGCGATCAACGTCGTGCCGACCTACACCTACAGCTCGACCGACATCGAGCCGCGCACCGAGGTGCTGGTCTACTGGGCCCAAAGGTTGAAGTAAGGTCTGAAGTAGGCCCGTCCGTCCTGGCGGCTCGCCATTCGTCAGCGCGGCTTGCCGTTCGTCATCGGGCCCGGGCAGCCCGGCCTGGACATGGCCAACATGCCTCCATCACAACCTTGATGGAGAAGACGCCATGACCCGCAAGACCTCGTGGATCGGCCTGTTCGGCGCCGCCGTGGGCATCGCCACCGCCCTTTGGGTGAGCAACACCCAGGCCGCGACGACCGAATTCCGTGACTTGCGCGTGGACCTGGTCGGTCAGGGCCGGCCGGTCGTCATGATCCCTGGCCTGAACAGCGCGGCCAGCACCTGGACGGAGACCTGCGCTGCCCTGCAGCCCGGCGTGCAATGCCACATCGTGCAGCTGCCCGGCTTTGCCGGCGCGCCTGCGGTGGTGACGGACAACTTCCTGGCCGGCATGCGCGACCGCCTGTTGGCCTACCTGGACGACCGCAAGCTCGACCGACCTGTCGTGATGGGCCACAGCCTGGGCGGCGTGCTGGCCCTGCAGATGGCGGCCGAGAAGCCCGGCCGCATCGAGCGCCTCGTTATCGTCGACTCCCTGCCCTTCCTGGCTGGCCTGCGCGGCATGACGCCCGAAGCTGCGCGCGGCGTGGCGGCTGGCATGCGCCAGCAGATGCTGGCCGGCACCAAGGAGCAATGGGAGGCCGGCACCCGCCAGGGCGCCGGTGGCATGAGCCGGAACCCGGCCAACGCCGAGCGCATCGTCGGTTGGGGCCTGGCCAGCGACCGTGCGACAACGGCTCAGGCCATGTCCGAACTGTGGGGCGAGGACTTGCGTCCGCTGCTGCCCAGGATCACTGCACCGACGCTGGTGCTCGGCGCCTGGGCGGCCTACGAGCCCATGGGCTCGACGCTGGAGAGCACGAAGAAGATCTTCGAGGCGCAGTACGCCGGCCTGAACGGCGCCAAGGTGTCCATGAGCCAGCGCGGCTATCACTTCCTCATGTGGGACGATGCCGACTGGCTGGTTGGCGAGGTCAAGGGCTTCCTGGCCGCCGGCAAGTAAATCGAGAGGGCTGAGGGGCATGGACACGCGCAAGCGGATGGGGGTGCAGGCGCTGCTGTGGGGCGGCTATGTGGCCGTCTCGCTGGCGATGGTGTCGAGCTTCCAGCCGCTCAACGCCTCCTTCGTCTTTGTGATGGGCTGCGTCGGTGGCGGCTTGTGGGCGGCCAGCGAGGGCTTGCGCGCCCTGGCCCTGCGCCGCGCCTGGCTGGACCGTTCACCACCCGCCCTGCTGCTGCGCCTGGCCCTGTTGCCGCCGCTGTTCGCCCTGGCAGTGCAGGTCGTGCTCTTCGCCATCAACTGGGCCGGGATCTCGCTCGGCCTGCTGCACTTCCCACCCAATGTGCCGCAAGGCTGGCTGGTGCTGCTGAGCTACACGGTCAACACCACCATCATGCTGTGGCTGTGGATGGCCGTCTGGATGGGCCTGCAGATGCTGCACCGCTGGCGTGTCGGCGAGGTCGCCAAATGGCAGGCCGAGGCCGCCGCGCGCGAGTTGGAGCTGCAGGTGCTGCGCGCCCAGATCAATCCCCACTTTCTGTTCAACGCGCTGAACAACCTGCGTGCCCTCATCAACGAGGACCCGACTCGTGCCCGCGAGATGCTGAGCCGCCTGTCCAACACGCTGCGCCACACGCTGCAGCACAGCGCCAAGGAACGCGTGCCGCTGGCCGACGAGCTGGCCGTCGTGCGTGACTACATCGCGCTGGAGCAGTTGCACCATGAGGAGAGGCTGCGCGTGGACTGGCAGGTCGACCCGGCCACGGCGGGCGCCAGCGTGCCGCCCATGCTGCTGCAGTTGCTGGTGGAGAACGCGATCAAGCATGGCATCGCGCGCACGGCCGGTGGTGGTGTCGTGGACATCCGTATCGGGCGTGACGGCGGCAAGCTGAACATTGCCGTCGACAACCCAGGCCAATGGAAGCCGGGGTCGACGGACAGCACCGGCCTGGGCCTGGCCAACCTGCGCGAGCGCCTCGCGCGCGCTGGCGGCGACGGCGCGGGCTGCCGCATCGCGGCGGCCGACGGCCGCGTCAACGTCACCGTGGAACTGAACGCATGAGGATCTACATCGTCGAGGACTCACGCCTGGCGCGCCAGGAGCTGCGCACGCTGCTGGCCGCCATCCCCGATGCCGACATCGTCGGCGAGGCCGCCGAGCTGGCGCCGGCGCGCGAGGCCATCGACACGCTGCAACCGGAGCTGCTGCTGCTCGACGTGGAACTGCCCGGCGCCACCGGCTTCGACCTGCTCGACCAACTCGAACACATGCCGCTCGTCGTCTTCACGACGGCCTATGACCAGCATGCGCTGGCCGCCTTCGAGCGCAATGCACTGGACTATTTGCTCAAGCCCATCGCCGCTGACCGTCTGGAGGCGGCGCTTGCCAAGGCCCGCGATCGCCTGCGTCCCGCGCCCGTCGCGGCACCGGCGACAACGCTCAAGGGCGTCGACGACATGGTCTTCCTGCGCGATGGCGAGCGCTGCTGGTTCGTGCGCCTGGGCGAAGTGGCCGGCTTCGAGGCCTGCGGCAACTACGCCCAGGCCTGGTTCGACGGTCAGCGCCCTCTGATCAACCGCACTCTCACCAGCCTGGAGGAAAAACTCGACCCTCAGCTCTTCTTCCGCGCCAGCCGCAGTCATCTGATCAACCTGCGCTGGATCCAGGGCATCCAGCCCTGGAGCAACGACGGCTATCGCGTCCTGCTCCGCGATGGGCATCAGGTTGAGGTGTCGAGGCGGCAGGCCAGGCTGCTGCGCGAGAGGCTGGAGCTGTAGCGGCTGTCAGCGCACGGCCTGTCCCAGGCGTTGCGCAGTTCGTCGCATGCCGCGGTCACCTGCGGCGGACATTGGCGACGATCCGCCTTCCTCAACACCTGACCCCACAACTCGAATGAACCGTCTCACAAGCTCTCTCCTCGCCCTGGCTTGCGCCGCCCTGCTCAGTGCCTGCGTCTTCGCACCGCCGGCCGGCTCATCCAATGCGTTTGATGCCGACGCCATGGCCAAGAACACCGAACGCGCCGTGGCTGCCTGTGGCGCCGGCAACGTGAAGGAAGTCAACGCGAAGAGCTTCGTCTGTAAGTAAGGCCTCCCACCTTCTCAGGCCTTCAGAAACTCCGCCTTTGTTCCGAGCCAGCGCGCGACCTGACGTCGCGCCGCCTCGGGATGCTCATCCAGCAGCCTGGGCGCCAACGCGCGCGCGGCGACCAGCAGGGGTGCGTCCTCCTGCAGATCGGCAAAGCGCAACAGCTCAGCGCCGCTCTGGCGCGAGCCCATGAACTCGCCCGGGCCGCGGATGTCCAGGTCGCGCCGCGCGATCTCGAAGCCGTCGGTCGTCTCCGCCATGGCCTTGAGCCGTGACTTGCCCGTGTCGGACAGCGGCGGGCTGTAGATCAGCACGCACACGCTCGCCTTGGCGCCACGGCCCACGCGGCCGCGCAGCTGGTGCAGCTGCGCCAGGCCGAAGCGCTCGGCGTGCTCGATGACCATCAGGCTGGCATTGGGCACGTCCACGCCGACCTCGATGACGGTGGTGGCCACCAGCACGCGCATCGCACCCTCGGAGAACTGCGCCATGACGGCCGCCTTCTCGCCCGCGGCCATGCGGCCGTGCAGCAGGCCCACGCTGCAGCCCGGCAGCTCCCCGCTCAGCTCGGCGTGGGTCTCGGTGGCGTTGCGCAGGTCCACCGCCTCGCTCTCCTCCACCAGCGGGCAGACCCAGTACACCTGGGCCCCGTCCGCCACCGCCATGCGGATCTTGTCGACCACGTCGTGGCGCTTGGACTCGGTGAACAACTTGGTCACGATGGGGCTGCGGCCGGGCGGCAGCTCGTCGATGGTGGAAACATCGAGGTCGGCGAAATAGGTCATCGCCAGAGTGCGGGGGATCGGTGTCGCGCTCATCATGAGCAGGTGGGGCTCCAGGTCCATCGCCTTGAGCTTGTTGCGCAAGGCCAGCCGCTGCGCCACGCCAAAGCGATGCTGCTCGTCAATGATGGCCAGGCCCAGCCGGGCGAACTTCACCTTGTCCTCGATGACGGCATGCGTGCCGATGACGAGCTGGGCCTCGCCCGAGCCGGCGGCATCGAGCATCTTCTGCCGCGCCTTGCCCTTCACGCTGCCGGTGATCCACGCGACCTTCAGGCCCAGCGGCTCCAGCCACTGCACCAGCTTGCGGAAATGCTGCTCGGCCAGGATCTCGGTGGGTGCCATCAGCGCGCACTGCCAGCCCGCGTCGATGGCCACGGCCGCGGCCAAGGCGGCGACGACGGTCTTGCCTGAACCGACGTCGCCTTGTAGCAGCCGGTGCGTCGGCTGTGGCCGGGCCAGGTCCTGCGCAATCTCCTCGGACACGCGCTGCTGAGCGCCGGTCAGTTGGAAGGGCAGGGCCGCGAGCAGCTTCTCGTGCAGGCCACCAGGGTGGGCGCGCAGGGCCGGCGCAGCGAGCAGCGCGCGCTCGCGCTGCGCCTGCAGCTGAGACAACTGCTGGGCCAGCAGCTCCTCGAACTTGAGCCGCTGCCAGGCCGGGTGGCTGTGGTCTTCCAGCGCAGCCAGTGAGGCGCTGGGTGGCGGGTGGTGCAGGTAGTGCAGTGCGTCCTTCAAGCCCGGCAGCCCCTGCGGCACCACGCCGGCCGGCAGCAGCTCGCGCAGGTCCGCACGCGCCAGGCCCGAGGCCACGGCCTTGCGCAAATAGGCCTGCGGCAGTTGCGCCGAAGCCGGATAGACAGGGGTCAATGATTGGGCCAGCGGCGTGTCCTCGTCGACGACCTTGACGACGGGGTGCACCATTTCGCGGCCGAAGAAGCCGACGCGTGCCTCGCCGCGCACGCGCAGCCGGGTGGCCGCCGACATCTGCTTTTGCTGCGAGGGGTAGAAGTGCAGGAAGCGCAGCAGCAGCGTGCCGGAGTCGTCCTTCACGCGCACCAGCAGCTGGCGGCGGCTGCGCAGCTCCACCTGGCAGTCGACGACGACGCCCTCCACCTGCGCCGGCTCGTTCTCGCGCAGCGCGGCAATGGGGATCAGCTGGGTCTCGTCCTCATAGCGCATCGGCAGGTGAAGAGCCAGGTCGATGTCGCGCAGCAGGCCGAGCTTTTCCATCGCTTTCTGCGGTGCGGACTTGGCTGGCTCGGGCATGCCGGCATTTTGCGTTCGTAAAGCAGCGCGCCGACCGCCCGGCGTCGGGAGCCTCGAACCCCTCATTCGAGCGGACGAAGCCAACGCCATGCCCTCCTTTTGCATCACAATCCGGCCCGACAAAAACAGCCCGGATCGGGGCCAGGGAGGGTCTGCAATGCAGAAGTTGACGCTGCGCGTGCGCGCTTTGGGAATGGGAATGCTGGCTGCCGCCGTGCTCACGGCCTGCGGTGGTGGCGGTGGCGACAGCACGCCTCCCCCGCCGCCGGCACCCACCGTCATTCCGGAAAACCTGGCCATCACCGCCCCGGCCACGTCCGATTCGGCCACTGCCGTGGCGTTCGGCAATTCGGCCGGTACGCTCACCGGCCTCAAGTTCCAGTGGGACTTCGGCGACGGCAGCACCAGCACGGATGCCGCACCCAGCCACAGCTTTGCCAGCGGTGGCGAGTTCGATGTGGTGCTCAAGGTCACCAACGAGGCCGGCAGCAGCCGCGAGACGCGCACCAAGGTCGCGATCACCAACATCGCCAACGTGCGCGGACTCGAGTGCACCGGCGCATCGAACACCGGCTGGTGCTGGCAAAACCCCCGACCGACGGGCAATCACGTCAACACCGTCTATTTCCTGAACGCCACCACCGGCTGGCGTGGTGGCGAGAGCGGTGAAATCTTCAAGACGACCGATGGCGGTGGCACCTGGGTTCGCCAGAATTCGGGCGTCAACGCGGCCATCTACGGCATCAAGTTCTTCGATGCCCAGACGGGTTGGGCCACGGGTGCCTTCGGCGCACTGCTGCGCACGACCGACGGCGGCAACACCTGGACGGTGTCCAAGTTTGGAGACCCTTCGTACTACCTGAGCAGCGCTGACCTGGGTGTCATCACCGCCGTCGACGCCAAGACGGTCTATATCGGTCGGCCTGGTATCAGCAACGGCGGCACGGGGCTGTTCTTCACCAGCACGGACGGAGGTCTCACCTGGAAGACCATCACTTCGACGCCTTACCAGATCACGTCAAGCGGCAAGTTCTGGCTCATCCAGAACAACAGCGTCCGCGTGTCCACGGACGGTGGCCAGGCCTACACCAGCTCACTCGATCTCAAGCTCCCGCCGACGTCTTACTACTTCGAGGCTGCCACCATGCTGGCGCAGGATGACCAACATCTCGCGGCCTACACGCGGACGTCCAGCTACGACTACACGACGTACCGGTACGTCTATGCCGAGACCGTGTACACGACGGTGGATGGTGGCGCCAACTGGTCCAAGGTGGACCTGCCGAGCGGGACGACGGTGGGCATCCAGCGCCTGTATCAGGTCTCGGTCGACGCCAAGACGCTGGTGGCGAGCGGCAACAACGGCCTGATCCGCAGCACCGACGGCGGCATGACCTGGACCACGCTGGCCGGACCTCCGGCCGAGCCCTATTACTACTCCTTCTCCTACATTCCGATCGGCGGCAGCGACATCATCGCCAGCAACTACTCGACCCTGTGGTTGAGCCGTGATGCGGGCCAGACCTGGGCCAAGATCAGCATGCCGGGTGGCGTGAACTCCTTTTCCTATTCGAGTGACAGCTTCCGGCGCGTCGACACCAGCAGCCTGCTCGCCTCGGACGGCCAGGGCGCGATGTACCTGAGCAAGGACAACGGCCAGAACTGGACCAAGGTCTTCACGGCTGTCGACAGCGGCGGCTACTACGGCCAGATGGCTGTGGTGGGGTTCGGCGATGCCAAGAACGGCTTCATGACCGACGCCACCAACAAGTCCTACGCCACCAAGGACGGCGGCATCACCTGGGAAGTCAAGAGCGTCGGCTTCAACGGGGCACGCTCCGTTCAGTTCGTCAACAAGCAGACGGGCTGGTTGGTTGGCAACGATGGTCGACTCTACAAGTCGACCGACCTTGGCCAGAGCTGGACGAATGTGCCGACGGCGTCGGGTGTGAGCTTGACCGGTGCCTACTTCCAGACCGAGACGCTGGGCTGGTCGCAGCGCAATTCGGGGGCCCAGTTCGCCTACACGCGTGATGGCGGCAAGACCTGGACCGAAATGACACTGCCCAATGGCGTGATGTCTGTGCGCCTTGGCGAGCAGTCCTGGGTGGCCGTGGGCAACATGGGGGGCGTCTATGTCTCCACGGACTCTGGCGCGACCTGGAATGCTGCGTACACCGGCACCACCTCCACCCTCTATTCGCTGGCGTTCACTGACGCTAAGACGGTATGGGCCGTGGGTTCCGAAGGCACGCTGCTCAAGTCCGAAGATGCGGGAGCCAAATGGACCCTGGTCAAGCTGCCCAGCAGCAATGGCCTGCTGCGCGACATCAAGTTTGCCAATGCCAAGGTGGGCTGGATCGTCGGAGACGGCGGACTGATCCTGGCCACGCAGGACGGCGGCAAGACCTGGCGGCAACAGCCCAGCGGCACCAACCTGGCGCTGAGCTCCATTCAGGTGGTTGATGCCAATACGGCCTGGATCACGGGTGCCAATGGCCTCGTGCTGGCCACCGGCAACGGCGGCAACTGACGCCGCCGGCAGCGCTGCTTCAGCGGAAGTAGCGCTGCCTCAACCGCTCATAGCGGCCGTCGCGCTTCATCGTGTCCAGCGCCGCCTGCAGGCGCTTCACCAAGGCCGGGTCGGCCTCCGGTCGCAGGCCGTACCAGTAGGCGCGGGCGACATCCAACTCCATGACCGGCTGCAGCGTGGCGTAGGCCAGCTTGTGCTGGCGCATGGCCCAGGCGGCGGCCCAGTCCAGCAGCACGACGAACTCCATGCGGCTGGCCAACAGCTTGCGCACATTGGTGGCATCGTCCAGCCCGTGCTCGAGCTCAATGCCCGGCCTGAGGCCGGCCGCCTGCAGCAGGCGATCGGCCGCCGAGTCGCGCACGACACCGATGCGGCGCTCGCCCAGTTCACTGAGCTGGGGCAGGCTGAGGTCGCCGCGCTTGGTGAGCCGGTAGATCAGCACGCGCCGCGGCGCGATCGGCCCGACCCACTGGAACTGTGACTCGCGCTCGGGCGTGCGCGTCAGCGAGAACAGCACGCTGGCGGGCTGGGTCTCGGCCATCTGCACGGCGCGCTGCCAAGGCAGCACCTGCAGTTCCAGTGGCAGGCCGACGGCGGCCGCCATCTTGCGCAGCAACTCGACGCTGAAGCCTCGAACGTCGGCGCCGTCCTGGTAATTCAGCGGCGCCAGGTTTTCGGTGAAGCCCACCAGCGCGCGCTCGGCCGGCGCCGCGACCGCCACGGCGGGCAGGCCGAAGACAGCGGGCAGGGCGAGACAGGTACGGCGCTTCACGGGGCCGCGAGTCTAGGGTGACAACGCTGACGTCCGTATGACCAAGCGGCCGGCGGTGTGGAATAAGACGCGGTCGGCCCGATGGGACAATGCGTCCTCCCCTTGGCACGGGTCTGTCCGGCCCGCCAGCGCGCCTCATGAGCTCCTCCCCAGCCGCCGCCTACACGGTCGCCGACTTCGATTTCGACCTCCCCCCCGAGCTGATCGCCCAGCACCCGGCCGCCGAGCGCAGCAGCTCGCGTTTGCTGGACGCGACAGGTGTCGACCTGGTGGACCGCGTGTTCCGCGAACTGCCCAACTTGCTGAACCCTGGCGACCTGCTGGTGTTCAACAACACCCAGGTCATCAAGGCGCGTCTCTTCGGCGTGAAGGCGACGGGCGGTTCGGTGGAGGCCCTGATCGAACGAGTCTTGCCAGGTACCCAGGAAGTCTGGATGCATCTGCGCGCCAGCAAGAGCCCCAAGCCGGGCAGCCGCGTGCGGTTTGCCGATGCCTTCGATGCCGAAGTGCTGGGCCGCTGCGGGCCGGACAACGGCCTCTTCCATCTGCGCTTCGCCGGAGACCCCTTCGCGCTGCTGGAGGCCCACGGCCATGTGCCGCTGCCGCCCTATATCGCCCATGCCGACGGCGAAGACGATGTGCGCCGCTACCAGACGGTGTTTGCCAAGGAGCCCGGTGCCGTCGCCGCGCCGACGGCGGCCCTGCATTTCGACGAAGCCCTGCTCGCCCGCCTGGCCGAGCGTGGCGTTGCGAGCGCCCATGTGACCCTGCATGTGGGCGCCGGCACCTTCCAGCCGGTGCGCGTCGAGCAGCTGGCCGACCACAAGATGCACAGCGAATGGTTCGAGGTGCCGCAGGCGACGGTGGACGCCGTCGCCGCCTGCCATGCGCGCGGCGGCCGCGTCGTGGCCGTCGGCACGACGACGCTGCGCGCGCTGGAATCGGCCGCGCGCGGCGGTCAGCTGGAAGCGGGTGCCCGCGAGACCGACATCTTCATCACGCCGGGCTTCCAGTTCCGCGTCGTCGACCGCCTCGTCACCAATTTCCACCTGCCCAGGAGCACGCTGATGATGCTGGTCAGCGCCTTTGCGGGCTACGAGCGCATCCGTTCGCTGTACAGCCACGCCATCGCGCAGCGCTACCGCTTCTTCAGCTATGGCGATGCGATGCTGCTCTCGCGCGTCCACGCCACGCGGCCCTGAGCCGCTTCGTCGATGGCGGCCGCGAATGCGGCTCGTGCCGTCACGGGCAAGCTGAAGCGCATGCTGACGCGCGTCTCGTGCTTCACGTCGACGAGCTGCGCGCCATGCTGTTCGGCCAACCGGCGCAGCCGGCCTTCCAGCTCATAGGGCAGCTCGCAGCCCAGCTCCACCTGGGCGACGCGCTCGATCTTGTCGGCAGTCAGCAAGGCCTGGGCGATGCAGTCGGTGTAAGCCCGCACCAGCCCGCCGGCGCCGAGCTTGACGCCGCCCCAGTAGCGCACGGCGGTCGCCAGCACGCCGTCCAGGCCCTGATGGCGCAGCACGTCCAGCATGGGCCGGCCCGCGGTGCCGCCGGGTTCGCCGTCGTCGTTGGCGGCCGAATGCCCGCCGGCGAGCAGGGCCCAGCAGACATGGGCCGCGCCGGGGTGGGCGGCGCGCAGCTCGGCGACCCGGACCAGGGCGGCCGCGCGATCGGCGCACGGCTCGACGCGGCCGAGGAAGCGGCTCTTCTTGATGACGAGTTCGTGTTCGGCCGGCGCCGCGAGGGTCAGGGGCATGTTGCGGGATTGTCCCGCGGCCTCGGCCCGCTTCAGTCGCCGGTATAGGCCGCCGCCTTGGCGCCCTTGTCGCCGAGATGGCGACGCAGGATCTCGTGGACCTTGCCCTCGGCCAGCATGGCCTGCAGCGCGCGGCGCAGCCGCTGGCGGTCGTCCTCCGGCATGCTGCGCACCATGGCCAGCGCGACGGCATTGCGCTCGGTGGGTGTGACGTCCACGGGGACAAGTTCGTCTGGGTCGTCGAAGGCGGCCATGGCGATGCCCCAGCCGCTGGGCAGGGCCAGCAGGGCGTCGGCGCGGCCGGCCTTGAGCATGCGAGTGGCGGTCTTGAAGTCGCCGGCCTCAACGAGGCGACCTTGGCTGCGCATGCGCTGCACCCAGGCGTCGATGGTCGGGCCATGGGCATAGCCGCGCACGTCCAGCAGCCGCAGCTCGGTGTTGGCCTCGAAGGCGGCGATGGTCGGGGTGCGCGCCGCCAGCTCGCGGCGCATCAGCACCTGGTAGCGGCCCTGGGCATAGGGCACCAGTTCGGCGATCTCGCGGCGCTCCGGGCTCACCAGCGCCGACAGCGTCAGCTGCACGCCACCGCGCCGCATCTGGTCCCAGATGCGCACGCGCGACTCGACCACCAGCCGCAACTGGCAGCCCGAACGGCGCGCCAGCTCGTCGAACATGTCCTTGTCGATGCCGGCGGGCCCGGTATGCGGGTCTTCGTAATAGAAGCGGGCATAGGGGTAGAGCGCCGCTGTGTACGGGCCGCAGGCCTGGGCGGCCGCCTGCTCCCCCATCAGGGCGAGCAGCAGGCCTGCAATCAGCGGCTGGAGCGATGCGCGCATCATGGGCCGATGGTGGCGGTTCGGCAGCTTCGCGTCCAGCCCAGGCCGGCTGCGACAATCACGCCCCCATGCTGAAGTTCGACCTCCTCAAGACCGAAGGCCGCGCCCGCCGCGGCACGCTCACGCTCAACCATGGCGTCGTGCAGACGCCCATCTTCATGCCCGTGGGCACCTACGGCACGGTCAAGGGCGTCACGCCGCGCTCGCTGCAGGAGATGGGTGCGCAGATCATCCTGGGCAACACCTTCCACCTTTGGATGCGGCCGGGCCTGGACGTCGTCACGCAATTCGGCGGCCTGCACCGCTTCGAGAGCTGGAACAAGCCCATCCTGACCGATTCCGGCGGCTTCCAGGTCTGGAGCCTGGGCGCCATGCGCAAGATCAGCGAGGAAGGCGTCAAGTTCGCGTCGCCCGTCAATGGCGACAAGCTCTTCCTGACCCCCGAGGTCAGCATGCAGATCCAGACCATCCTCAATTCCGACATCGTCATGCAGTTCGACGAATGCACGCCCTACGAGAGCAAGGGCGTGCTGACGACCGAGCGAGAGGCGAAGACCTCGATGGAGCTGAGCCTGCGCTGGGCCAGGCGCTGCATCACCGAGTTCGACCGCCTTGAGAACGCGAACGCCTTGTTCGGCATCGTGCAGGGCGGCATGTTCACCAACCTGCGCGACGCGTCGCTGGCGGGCCTTGCCGAACTGGACCTGCCGGGCTATGCCATCGGCGGCCTGTCGGTCGGCGAGCCTAAGGCCGAGATGCAGCGCATCCTGGAACACACCGGCCACAAGCTGCCGGCGAACAAGCCGCGCTATCTGATGGGCGTGGGCACGCCGGAGGACCTGGTCGAAGGCGTGTCCCAGGGCATCGACATGTTCGACTGCGTGATGCCCACCCGCAATGCGCGCAACGGCCATCTGTTCACGCGCTTTGGCGACCTGCGCCTGCGCAATGCCCGCTACAAGGCCGACGAGAAGCCGGTCGACGAGACCTGCAGCTGCGAATGCTGCAAGGGCTTCAGCCGCGCCTATCTGCACCACCTGGACCGCTGCGGCGAGATGCTAGGCCCCATGCTGACCAGCGTGCACAACTTGCACTACTACCTGAACCTGATGCAGGAGATGCGCGACGCGCTGGATGCGGGCCGCTTTGAGGCCTGGCGGGTGCAGTTCCACGCCGATCGGGCGCGCGGCATCTGAACATGAGCGCCGCAGTGGAACGTCCTGGCGGCGCAGTGGTCTGGCTGACAGGGTTGTCGGGCGCCGGCAAGTCCACGCTGGCCGGTCGGCTTGATCAACGCCTGCGTGCCCATGGTCTGCTCACCTGCTTGCTCGACGGTGACGTTCTGCGCACCGGCCTGAACCGCGACCTCGGTTTCAGCGCCGAAGACCGGGCCGAGAACGTGCGCCGCGTGGGCGAGGTCGCAAGGCTGATGGCCGATGCGGGCCTGATCGTCATCGTGGCCTTGATCTCGCCCTTCCGGCGCGACCGCCAGGCGGTGCGCGAACGCTTCGCACCGGGTGAGTTCTTCGAGGTCTACGTGGACGTGTCGCTGGCCGTTGCCGAGTCGCGCGATCCCAAGGGGCTGTACCGAAAGGCCCGCGCCGGCCTGCTGAAGGATTTCACCGGCATCGATTCGCCCTATGAGCCGCCGGTGTCGCCCGAGCTGCACCTGCAGACCGCCACGCTGTCGCCGGACGAGGCCGCCGCCGTGGCATTCGAGCATCTGCGCGCGGCCGGCGTCATCAGCGGCTAGCGATCGCCTGCATCACCCTTGCCCGGCGGACAGATCCCCGGTGGGGGTGCCACGCAGCTGGAAAAACCGGGTCGTCCATGGCCTGGAATCGGGCCGGCGCAACGGGCCGCCGGGATTCTGGCACTGCGTCGTCGCCCTGGCATGATCCCCGACCATGTTGAAGTCGATGCTCGCTCCGCTGCGCTGGCTCATCCGCGTCGTCCTGGCCCTGCTCATCCTGTTCGAGGAATGGGGTTGGGAGCCGTTGCGGCGCGTCTTCGCGCTGCTGGCCAAGCTGCCGCTCATCCGCCAGTTCGAGGCCCTGCTCCAGCGCCTGCCGCCGCGCTGGGCTTTCGTCGTGCTGGTGCTGCCCAGCCTGCTGATCCTGCCGATCAAGCTGGCTGCCGTCTGGCTGGTGGCCGAGGGCCACGTCATGCTGGGCGTGGGCATCGTCGTTGCGGCCAAACTGCTGGGCACGGCGTTGCTGGCATGGTTGTTCCAGCTCATCCAGCCGGCGCTGATGCAGCTGCCCTGGTTCGCCCGCTTCTATGCTCGCTGGACGGCCTGGAAGACCGAGCTGCTGGCCTGGGTGCGGGCCAGCTCGGCCTGGCGTACCGCGCGGGCGATCAAGCTGAGGGTGAAGCGGTTGTTCAGGCGCGCACGAGTGGAACCGCCTTCGGCTTGAAGTGCAGGCGCTGCTCGCGCTGCGCATCGATCTCGGCGCGGATGTGAGCCAGCTCGGCCTGGCGCTCGTCGCGATAGAACAGGTTGTAGGCCTCGAAGGGCACCATGCGGCCGTCCGGCCGGGCGATGTGAATGCAGCTCTTCTTCAGCGCGCGGATGTCCAGCGATTGGGCGTCCATGAACTGCACGATCAGCACGCGGAAGACGTCGCGGTAGCTGAGCTGGGGCGCGTCGATCTTGGGCAGGCAGCACAGCAGCTCGGACAGGCAGTTGGACTGGCTCTCGGGCGAGTGGTTGGTGGAGAACAGCTTGAAGACCGAGGCCTTCAGCGCCGGGTCGCCCTCGAAGACGATGGTGCTGCGGTCGCCGGACAGCAGCGTGGCGGCGTCGAGGAAGCGGGTCAGGGGCACCAGGCCCTTCTCTTTGTCCTGGCTGCGCAGCGCGTAGGCCATCGCCAGCGTGTCGGGGTTGCAGGGCACCGGCAGCACGTCGGCCAGCGTGAACACACCGCTCTGCTCGGCGATGCGGCGGCGCAGCTCGCTGACGGTGAGGCGGTGCTTCGCGGCGTCGTAGGCCTCGACGCGGCCGGCGTTCTGGATGGGCTGCAGCGTCACGCCGCGCACGCAGGCGTAGCTCTGGCCGTGGCGGATGACGTCGCCGATCTCGTCGTCGTTGACGCCGCGCTTGACCGTCATGACCAGCGTTGTCGAGATGCCCAGCGCGTCCAGCCTGGCCAGCGCAGCGTCATGCGGCCCGCGCAGGTCGGCGCCACGCAGGTCCATCAGCGCCTCGCGCCGCAGCGAGTCGAACTGCAGGTACACCTCCAGCCCCGGTGCATAGCCTGCCAGCCGCTCGGCAAAGGCTTCGTCCTGGGCGATGCGCAGACCGTTGGTGTTGACCATCAGGTGCTTGATGGGCCGGGCCTTGGCAGCATCCAGGATGTCGAAGAACTGCGGGTGCAGCGTCGGCTCGCCGCCGGAGATCTGCACGACATCGGCCTCGCCCTCGCTGGCAACAACGGCATCCAGCATCGCGATGACTTCCTCCATCGTGCGGTGGCTGAGCCGCTCGGGGCCTGAGCCCGCATAGCAGGTCGGGCAGCGCAGATTGCAGTGGTCGCTGATCTCGATGAGGGACAGGCAGCTGTGCTGCATGTGGTCGGGGCACAGGCCGCAGTCATAGGGGCAGCCGTACTTCATCGGCGTCGCGAATCTCTGCGGCATCTCCGGTGGCTTGACGAACACCTCGCGGCACTGCCGGTAGTAGGCCGCGTCGTCGCTGACCAGCACGCGCTCGGTGCCGTGGGCGGGGCACCATTTGTCCATGTAGACGTGATCGTCCTTGATGAGGATCTTGGCTTCGACAGGGCGCAGGCAGGTCGTGCAGACGGACTGCGTCGTGTCGTAGAACAGGTAGGGACGGACTTTGCGGGTCATGGCGTGGCGAGCAAGGGCGGCCGGCGCCAGGCGCGCAGCACGATGGGGGTGTAGACGGCGAGCGCGATGAGGCAGGTCCATTGGATGCCGGACAGGCCGAGCGGATAAGGGACCGGCACGGGCTTGAGGAATTCGACTGCGAAGCGCCACAGCAGGTAGGCGCTCAGGAAGAGCTTGAAGGCCAGGCCGGGTGTGGTGAAGCGCGCGCGGCTCAGCGTGATGCCGAGGACCAGCACGACGGCGATCTCGTAGAGCTGGGTTGGGTGCCGCGGGATGCCGTCGCCGAAGTCCACGCCCCAGAGCAACGCCGTCGGCAGCCCGTAGGTGTCGTCATGCAGGCCGGCGAGGAAGCAGCCGATGCGACCAATGGCGAGGCCGACGGCGATGGGAAGCACCATGGCGTCGCCGGTGCTGCGGGTTTGGCCGGTCAGCTTCTTGGCGATCTCCACGCCAAGAAGCCCGCCCAGCAGGCCGCCGACGATGCTTTGGCCGGGCAGCATGAGTTGGCCGCCCTGCCAGAGAGCTGCTGCCACATCGGGCCGCTCGATGAGGAAGACGAGTTTGTTGCCCAGGGCCGCGCCGATCAGCAGGCCGACGAGGACACCGAAATTCCCAGGCGCCAATGCGCCGCCGCGGTCCCGACGTTTCAGCGTCCCGCGCCACATTGCCGCGCCAAGGGCCATGCCGGCATAGGCGAAGGCGCTGTGCACCCAGGCGGCGGTGGTGGCGTCGGCGATCAATCTCTGCTGCTGAACATCCGGGCCAGCTTGCGTCCGCACAGCCAGGCCAGGCCACCGCCGATCAGCAGGCTGGGCACGGAGATGACCAGCATGGCGGTGGAGTAGTTCTCCGGGCCTTTCGAGAACAGATCGGGCAAAGCGCCCACGGTGAACACGCCGCCGCACAGGCCGGCGAGGCCGAAGCCCAGCGTCGCGACGACCAGGATGCAGACGAGGACGAAGCGGCCGAAGGAGGTCTGGGCGTCGCTCATGATGCAGCTCCTGCGAGCAAGGTCTGCACCCGCGTGCGCAGGCCATCAGGCGACACGGTGGCCATCGGCATCGGCCGGTCCACTGTCAGGCTGACCGGGCTCCACACCCCGCGCCGCATCGGCTTGACCATCGCCTTGCCGCCCTCGACGCGCGAGAAATAGCTGCCCCACAGATTGCCCAGCGCCATCGGGATGACGGGCACCTCGGGCATGCCTTCGATGAGCTTCATGACGCCGCCCTTGAAAGGCTGCAGCTCGCCGTCGCGCGTGATGCCGCCCTCGGGGAAGATGCAGACCATCTCGCCATCGGCCAGCACGGCCCGGGCGGCCGCGAAGGCGGCTTCATAGGTGGCCGGGTCGGTCTTCTGCGGCGCGATCGGAATGGCCTTGGCGAGCTTGAACATCCAGCCGAGCACGGGGATGCGGAAGATCTGCGCGTCCATCAGGAAGCGGATGGGCCGAGGGCTGGCGGCCATCAGCAGCACGGCGTCGACGAAGCTGACGTGGTTGCACACCAGCACGGCCGGGCCGGTGGTGGGAATGCGCTCGTCGTTGACGACGCGGAAGCGATAGACGATGCGCGTCAGCACGAAGGCAGCGAAGCGCAGCAGGTACTCCGGCACGATGAGGAAGATGTAGAACGCGACGATCGCGTTGGCGATGCCGACGGCCAGGAAGATCTGCGGGATGGTCAGCCCCGCGCCCAGCATGGCGCCGGCGATGACGGAGCTGGCGATCATGAAGACCGCGTTCAGGATGTTGTTGGCCGCAATGATGCGGGCGCGGTGGCTGGGCTGGGCGCGCAGCTGGATCAGCGCATACATGGGCACGCTGTAGAGGCCGGCGAACAGGGCCAGCAGCGTCAGGTCGGCCAGCACGCGCCAGTGCGCGGTCACGGCCAGGAAGGTGCTGACGCTGTAGGGCGCCGCCGCGGGCAGGCCCGAGGCGGCGAAATAGAGGTCAATGGCGAACACGCTCATGCCGATGGCGCCCAGTGGTACGAGGCCGATCTCGACATGGCGCTTGGACAGCATCTCGCACATCAGCGAGCCGATACCGATGCCGATGGAGAACACCGCCAGCAACAGAGATGCCACCTGCGGGCTGCCGTGCAGCACCTCCTTGGCGAAGGCCGGAAAGTTGCTCAGGAACACGGCGCCGAAGAACCACATCCACGAAATGCCCAGCAGCGAGCGAAACACCGCCAGGCCTTCATGCGCGAGCTTGAGGTTGCGCCAGGTCTCGGTGAAGGGGTTCCAGTTGATGACCAGATTCGGGTCGGTTGACGGGCTGGTGGGAATGGCCTGCGCGGTCACGCGGCCGGCCACGGCCAGCGCCAGGCAGGCCCAGGCCACATGCTGCGGGCCAACGATCGGCGTGTCGACCAGGATGCCGCCAAGCAGCTGCCCCAGCAGGATGGCGACGAAGGTGCCCATCTCCACCATGCCATTGCCGCCGGTCAGCTCGCGCTCGCTGAGCTGCTGCGGCATGTAGGCGTACTTGACCGGGCCGAACAGCGTCGAGTGCAGGCCCATCAGGAAGACGCAGCCCAGCAGCGCCGGCACATTGGCGGCGTAGAAGCCCCAGGCCGCGATCACCATGATGGCGATCTCCAGGCTCTTGACGAGCTGCATCAGCCTGGCCTTGTCGTGCTTGTCGGCCAGCTGGCCGCTGGTGGCCGAGAACAGCACATAGGGCAGGATGAACAGCGCCCCGATGACCAGGCCCGCCATCTTGGACGGCAGCCAGTCCAGCTGCAGCTGGTAGGTGATCATCAGCGTGAACGCGAACTTGAAGACGTTGTCGTTCGCGGCGCCGAGGAACTGCGTCCAGAAGAAGGGCGCGAAGCGGCGCTGGCCCAGCAGCGCAAATTGATTCGGATGCGAATGAGGATCAGACATGCGTTGTTCCGGAGAGGGGGATGGGCCGAGTCATGGTGCACCACCCAGTGACTGCCGTGGATCCGGCTTTGCCGGTCCACTGGCGGTGCCCCCTTGAGGGGGCCGGCGAAGCCGGTAGGGGGTGGGCTATTCCGTCATTGCTGGACGAGTTGGGGTGATTGGGACAGGCCGGCGCGCTGCATCCACGTGAACATCGAATCCACGGTGACTGTGTCGATATGGCTGCTGAAACGACGCGCGCTCGGATGATCGTCGAAAGCGATGTTGGCCTGGGTCATGCGCCCGCCCAGGCGGGTCAGCGTGGACAGGTGCAGGTCGGTAGGCTGGTAGCCCTGGGCCTTCAGCCAACTCTGCGCGTCGCGGCGATTGTTCACGCTCGGTGCCGCGCTGCCTGCCAGGGTCTCCAGCACCCACTGGTTGCTCTGCTGGTAGGTGGTGCCGAAGGCATAGGCCACCATGCTGTAGCGGCGCTCGTTGAAACGCGCCACACGGCTGTTGTCCGTCAGCACGGGCAGCAAGGCCTGCTGCAACTCAGGCTTGAGCACGGCAAAGGCGGCCTGGTAGCGGTGCGGGTTGTCGAGGAAGAACTCACCGAGACCCTGGCGATACAGCGCCGCATGGTCGGTGCCGCAGTTGTTGAGCTTGTGCATGACGCGCCAGACGGCCGGCTGCTGCGTCGTGTCCTTGTACACAAAGCCCAGGTGGGACCATTGCAGGCCGTATTTGGAGAGGTCCTGCCCCGCGCGAGCCAGGACGACGACCTGGGCGCCGCTGGCATCGAGCTGGCGGGCCGTGGCCTGGGCGAGGTTGAGCCCCTGCTCGATCTGGCGCGCCGTTGGCTGCTTCTCCTCGCAAGGCCGGCCGGCGTGGGCGGCGGTTGCGACAGCCAGTGCGCCGGCCAGGGCGAGGGCCTGCCTCAACGGCTCACCTGCTCGTTGTAGAGCAGGGCCTTGCCGATCTCATTGGGGATGAAGGCGATGACCTCGCCGGCGGCGGACAGCAGGGTGCCCGCGCCGATGACGGAGACGACGACGGCCGCACCGGTGGACACGACGACGCCCTCGGCCAGTTTGCCGGCGGCCTTGATGCTGATGCGGGCGCCGTCGGAGGCGCGCTCCAGGACCCAGACCGTCGCGCTGCCGACGACCTCGACGGACACCACCACCAACGTCACGCCGGCCGACAGGATGCCGGCGGGGATGGCGCTGAGTGCGACGCCGCCGGCGCTGACCGCGCCGACCGACAGCACGACGGGCGCCAGGGACAGCACCGCGCTGGCCTCGGACGGGCTGTTGTGGGCCTGGGCGGGCAGGGCCAGGGCGAGTGACAGGCTGGAGAGGGCGAGCAGGCGCTTCATCAAAGGCTCCTTGGGTTATTGGGCTGCGGCGTCAGCCTGCGCAGCCGCTTCACGGCGGCCCTGCATGCGGGCTTCGAGCATGTCGGCATCGTGGGCGTCGCGCAGCATCTTGGCGAGCGTGAAGACGTTGGAGATCAGGTAGAGCCAGCAGACGCCGAGATAGGCCTTCCAGACGGGCTGGATCTCCATGCGCCACAGGCCCCAGCCGGTGAGGCCCATGGCGAGCGCGAAGCCGCACCAGACAACGAGGCGCCACATCGGCGTGTCGACCTGGCGGTCCTGGTTGTCGCGGATGAACTTGGCCAGCGCAAAGGCGGTGGAAAGGCAGAACACATAGCCCATGACCATGAAGGCGCGGTCCAGATCCTGCCCCGGCAGCCAGGCCAGCCCCGAGCCGCACAGCGTGACGCTGAGGCCGAAGGAGATCCAGACTTGCAGGCGCCAGGCGTTGGTGTCGCGGCGGATGAAAGGGGTTTGAGCCATGCGGGTGTCTTCTTGTGAACGAATGTTGCGATGGCCGCGATCTTGCGTGAAGCCGGGGTGGCTGGCCTCGGGAATAGTTCCAAGGCGCGTGGCAAGCGCCGCAAAGTAGCGCTTCATGACACTGCCCGACGGATAGAAATGGCGCCGTGTCGCACAGGCGCAGAGCCGCCGGTGCCGTCATGCGCTACCGTCTCGCCTCATGTCGAGCACGCAATCGCTGGTGGCCCTCATCAAGGCCGAGCTGAAGACGCAGGGCCTGAGCTATGCCGAGCTGGCCTTGGCCCTGGACCTGTCGGAGTCCAGCGTGAAGCGCATGCTCGCGCCGGGCGGCGAGATGCCACTGTCGCGTGTGGACGAGATCTGCCGCGTGCTGAAGCTGGAGTTCGCCGAGCTGGCCGCGCGCCTGGGGCAACAGGCGCCGGCCTTGCGCGAGCTGACGCTGGAGCAAGAGGGTGCCGTCGTGGCCTCGCCCGTGCTGCTGCTTGTTGCCATCTGTTGCCTGAGCCACTGGGCCATCGAGGATGTGCTGTCGCGTTATCGCATTGCCGAGTCCGATGCCGTTGCGGCCCTGACCCAGCTCGACCGTCTCGGCGTCATCGAACTGCGCCCGCACAACCGCTACAAGCTCAAGGTGGCCAAGACGCTGCGCTGGCGGCCGCAGGGGCCGGTCATGCAGTTCTTCCGCGAGCGGGTGATGGCCGATTTCTTCGCCGGCGGCTTCGATGGCGAAGGCGAGCTGCTGACGCTGGTGCATGGCGAGTTCGGCGCCGGCCATGCGCGCGAGCTGGCCGAACGGCTGCAGCGCACGGCCGATGACTTCGCCCGACAGCATCTGCTTGACCAGAAGCTGCCGTCCTCTGAGAAGCGGCCCTACAGCGTGGTCATCGGGCTGAGGTCGTGGATCTTCGAGGCGTTCCGCGACTTGGAGCGGCCGGGCCTGGGCCAGCGCCGCACCGGTCGTGCTGGATAGGCAAACGACCGCATCAGGCTCCCGGATAAGGCTCGGCGAGGCCGGCCTTGCGCGCGGCCTGGCCTGTTTTGGCTAGGGTTTCCGACGCATGTTCGCAAGCATTGCCCCCCGGCGGTGCGTCCATCGGCAATGGCCTCCGCAAGTTTGACGAGTTCAACAGACGCTCCGAACCGTACAACGTCGTCCGGGCAAGGACAGTCTGCGCCCACCTTTGCGGGAGAAGCTCATGACAGGCATTGACCAATGGCAAGGCGCCCAGACTCCGTCGGACGCCACACGACGACCGGCGCAATCGCACAGGCCCGCAGGCCCCGGCGGCAGACCTGCGTCGCGCGGGTGGTACCTGGCGATCGGGCTCAATGCCGTCGATCCGGCGCAGTACGGTGGTTGGGCCGGCCCGCTGATTGCCTGCGAGGCTGATGCACGGGACATGGCGGCCATCGCGACCGGCGTCGGCTGCACGGGCACCTTGCTGCTGACGCACGAGGCGACGTCTGCGCGTGTACTCGCGGAACTTGCGGACGCGGCGCAGCAATTGCGCCCGGGCGACCTGTTCATTCTGAGCTACTCGGGCCACGGCGGGCAGCTCGGGGACGCGAACGACGAGGAGGCCGATGCCCTGGATGAAACATGGTGCCTCTTTGATCGCATGCTGATCGATGACGAGCTGTATGCGATGTGGGCCCGCTTCGCGCCTGGCGTGCGCATCGTGGTGCTGTCCGACAGCTGCCATAGCGGCACGGTCGCGAGGATGGCGCGCTATGAATTCGTCGCGCAGGCAGTGGGCATGATGGCGGTGACGAATCCTCGCCAGGCCGGGCTGAGCCCGCCTGCTGGTGCAATCAAGGCGATCCCGTTCGAAAGGGCATGGCCTGTCTACCAGGAGCGAAAAAACTTCTATGACTCGCTGCAGTATCTCTGCGGCCCCGCTGACAAGGCCAACATCGGCGCCAGCGTGATTCTGATCTCGGGCTGCCAGGACAACCAGTTGTCAATGGACGGCATGGACAACGGCCTGTTCACCGGCACGCTCAAGCGCGTTTGGGCAGATGGCCAGTACGGGCGGGACTACGAGTCTTTCTGCAGGGACATCATCAGGCTCATGCCGCCCAGCCAGACGCCTAACTACTACGTGGTCGGTGCGGCCAACGCAGGCTTCGAAGCGCAACGCCCCTTCAGCGTCTGACGCACGGCTCTGCTGCATTTACCGTGCGGCGACTCTGGAGCGTTTGATGGGGCTCAAGCCTCACCAGAACTCCCAACGCCCGGTCCAAATGACCCAGAGGCCCAGCAGCCCATTCGTCACCGCATGCGCGATGACGGCGCTCCACAGCTTGCCGTTCCTGCGGTAGAGCAAGGCGTAGGCGAGGCCAGCGACGACGGCGGCCAGCCACAGCGTGTGGGCCAGCGTGAAGACGAAGGTGGACAGCACGACGGCACGCGCACCGACTGTCTGCGGGTTGACCCGCTCGAAGCCGGGATGCTGCACCCAGCGCATCAGGAAGCTGCGCCAGAACAGCTCCTCCATGACCGGCACAACCAGGGCTGCGCCGGCCAGGCGCAGCACGATCAGTGGCCAGATCAGCTGGCCGTTGGCATCCAGCGGCACAAAGCTGGCCGTGGCCGAGCCGAGCTGCATCCACGGCGCATCCAGCTGCACCCAGATCGCGAAGACGGCGATGCCGACGACGACCGCCCAGCCGGTCTCGCGCGCGTCGGGCAGGTTTTGCCGCACCAGCTCGCCGTAGCTGCGCCAGTACCAGGCCAGCAGGCTGCCGACGATGAGTGTCTGGGCGCCATAGATCCAACGTCCATCCAGGCCGCCGTCGGCGGGCAGGTAGCCACGCAGCGCCAGCAGCGCCATGAAGACGAAGAAGGGAATGCAACGGGCGAGGGCGGCGGGGCTGAGCGTGGGCGTGTCGGCGGGCATGTCGGCCACCAGCTTAGCCCGAGGTCATGGCAACTCAGGGCGCTAGGCCCCCCAAGCCTCAGGGGTGGGCACCGGAACTAGGGGCTCAGCAGGCCATCCTTGAAGGCGACGAAGACGCCATTGGTCCAGCCGAAGCCATCCTGGGTCTCGTACTCGCCGCCGCCGCCGGGCTTGTCCTCGGCAACGTCGTATTTCTCCAGCAGCCGGCCGGTGGCGAGGTAGACGCGTTGCACGCTGGCGCACCAACGCTCGGCGATGTCGCGGGCCAACGCCGCATGGCCGTAGCGCAGCAGGCCCTGGGCTGCCATCCATTGCAGCGGCGCCCAGCCGTTGGGGGCATCCCACTGCTGGCCAGTCGTGAGGGCCGTCGTCAACAGGCCATTGGCGCCGAGCAGGTGGCGCTGCACCTGGGCGGCCATCGCGTCGGCCTGCGGCTGGGTGGCCATGCCGAGGTACAGGGGCACGAGGGCGGCGGCCGTCAGCGGGCGCGGGTCGGTGGCCTGCCGCCAGTTCAGGTCGGCATAGTGACCCGTTGGGCCAACATCGGCGCGCCAGAAGCGCGTCTGCAGCAGCTGGCGGCGGGCGACCATGCGGGCCTCGAAGGCCTGGGCCGTGGCGGTGTCGCCGCTGCGCGCAGCACCCAGGGCGATCGCGCTCTCCAGGCCGGCCAGCAGCGCGTTCAGATCGACGGGTGCCAGCGCTGTCGTCTCGATCGTCGCGATGTCGGCGGGATCGGCGCACCAGCGGCCGGAGAAGTCCCAGCCGCTCTCGGCGCCGGCGCGCAGATCGCGCCAGACGTCTGTCGGCGTGCGGCCGGTCGCGGCCTCGGCCGTCAGCACGTCCTCGCGCCAGCTCTCCTCGCGCGGCGTGCAGCGGTCGTCCCAATAGCGGTTGAGCAGGGCGCCGTCGGCGGTGCGGGCTACGCGGCGATGGGCCTGGCCGGGTGCCACCGTGGCCTCGCCGGCCATCCAGAAGCCGTGTTCTGTTTTCAACGCGTCCAGATGGGCCGCGAAGCCGGCGGCCGGGTCGTCGGCGTGCAGCAGCTCGACCATCCTGAAGAAGAACGGTGGCTGCGAGCGGCTCAGCATGTAGCTGCGGCTGCTGTTGGGAATGAAGCCGTAGGTCGCTATCAGGTGGGCGAAGTTGGCCAGCATGGCCTCGGCCAGGTCGCGCCGGCCGTCGGCCACCAGGCCCAGCATCGTGAAGTAGCTGTCCCAGTAATAGAGCTCGCGAAAGCGCCCGCCTGGCACGACATAGGGCTTGGGCAGCGCGAGCAGGCTTTCGCCGTCTTCGGCCTGGCGGTGCTCGCGCACCAGCAGCGGCCACAGCGCGCGGATGTGTTCGCGCACACCCAGGCGCGGGCCAACGGCGGTGTCATGGCCGGGCAGCACGAAATGGCCGTGGACGAAGTCGGTGAGCGAGAAGCCCGGCAGGCGACGTTCGACCTCGAAGCGCGCACGGATCATGGCGGGCGCGGTCTTGGGCCGGGCGTCGACAAAGCTCTTGCCGTCGCCGAAGACGCGCGTCATCTGCACGGCGACGAAGAGCTCGCCGTAGAGCTCGTGCGGGGTGGCTGCGCTGCTGTGCGCGGCGGCGTGAACGGGCGCGGCGGCCAAGAGGTCGCCGGGGCGCTGGGAGGAGGAAGTCATGACGCGAGATGCCGGCGCAGCCGGGCGAGCGAGATGGCCAGGGCCGTGACGGGCACGAGCAGCAGACCGAAGGCAGTGGTGCCGTCGAAGGCGACGAAGAGGCGGCCGGTGACGAAGCTGCCCAGCGTGCCGCCCAAGGCCGAGAAGACGACGATGAGGCCGGTCATGGCCGCATGCTGGCGCTGCGGCAGAGCGCTCAGCATGGCCGAGTTGATGGCCGGGTAGATGGGGGCGAGCAGCAGGCCGGTCAGCGGCAGCAGATAGGCCGCGGGCGGGGCGTTCAGCCAGCCAGCGTCGGCGCCCAGCGGTGCGACGTTCAGGGACAGCGGCAGCGTGATGAGGATCAGCGCTGCGATGCCGACCAGGCAGGCGATGACGACGGCAAACCAGCCCAGCCGCCCGATGACGGCTGCGCTGGTCAGGCGGCCCAGCGCCGTCGTCGCCGGCATGATGACCGCAAGGCCCACGCTCATCGCCGTGGGCAGGTGCAGCACCTCGTTGTTGAAGCTGGGCAGCCAGGTCGAGATGCCCTGCTCGATCAGCACGTAGAGGAAGGCCGACAGCAGGAAGACGACAACCAGGGCCATCTTCAGCAGCGGCGCCATCGCCAGCAGGTCTTCGCGCACGCTGGTGTTCGGGGACTGGATCGGACCTTCGTCGAGCGGACTGGTGAGCAGCAGCACGAAGGCACCGGCAGCCAACGCGGCCAGCAGCGGATAGACCTGCAGCCAACCTCGCCCCTCGGCATGCGCGGCCTGGCTGAACAGCAGATAGCCGCCCAGCACGCCGACCATGAACAGGCCTTCGAGCAGGTTGGTGAAGCGCGCATGGCCGGCGCGGTCGTGCGTGACCAGGCCGATCATGGAATAGGCCGAGACCTTGACGAGGGCGAAGCCCGCGCCGAGCGTGCAGAACAGCAGCTTGATCGCCCAGAAGGCCGACAGCACCGGCATCGCCAGGCAGGCCGCGCCGACGGCCGCGAGGGCCAGCAGCATCGACCGCTTCAGACCCAGGCGCGGCAGCAGCGAGGCGACCAGGAAGGAGGTGAGCGCAATCGGCAGATCCTTCCACGCGTCCAGCAGCGCGGCCTCGGCGCGGGGCACGCCGAGGGTCTGCACGACCAGCAGGTTGACCGCACCGACGCTGTTCAGCAGGGCGCCGAACAGCATGTAGGTCAGGATGATGGCAAGCCTGATGCGCAGGCCGCCGCTCGACAGGGGCACCGCCGGGAGGGTCGTGGGTTGTGTCATGTCGAGGGCTGCTTTGAGTTCAGGCGTCGCCATCTTGGCGCGTCGTCAGAACTGGAAGCCGACGCTCAGCTCGTAGGCCCGGCCGAACAGCGGCCGCGCCAGGAACACCCCATCCTGGCCCGCGCCCTGGCCCGGCACGCGGAAGTTGCCTTCCGTCAGGCCGACCTTGTTGGTCAGGTTGGTGCCGGTCAGGCGCACCTCCAGGCCGTTGTCCATCGAGAACACGGCGCCCGCGTCGATGGTCCGGTAGGCCGGCAGCTTGAGCGTGTTGGTCTGGTCCGCAAAGCGCTCGCCGACGTGGCTGAAGGTGGCAAACGTGCGCAGCTGGCCGAAGCCGGTCTGCGTCTGCCAGCTCGGCGTCAGGCGAGCCTGGAACTTGGGCGCGCGCTCGACGCGATTGCCGGTGAACTGCTGGAAGTCCTTGTACTTGGCGTCCTGGAAATTGCCGGTCGCGGCGATCTCGAAACCATAGCCAGGCCGCAGGGCCAGCTCGAACTCGACGCCCGTGGCCTTGCTGTTGGGGCGCAGCACGACGTTGCCGGCGTTGGTGAACTGCTGGGTCTGCGAGTTGGTCAGCTTGTTCGCGTAGGCCGTCAGGAAGGCGCTGTAGAGCTTGGTGGCAGTCTTCAAGCCGATCTCGTACTGGGTGATGTCCTCGACCGAATCCTTGGTCTCGTTGGCGCCGCGGCCGCGCAGCACGTCGAAGTCGGGCAGGCGGTGGCCCTTGTTGACGCGCACGAAGGCGCTGAACTCGCGGCTGAAGGCGTAGTTGGCACCGCCGGTGAACGACGAACGGCTGAGCTTGCTGTCGATCAGCGTGTTGGTGCCGTTGAAGTATGAGAGGTTGTTGTTGTAGATCGTCGTCGGGTCGGCATCGAGGTCGCCGCTGCTGACGTTGGCAATCGTGCCGGTGATGCGCTGGGTCTCGCGGCGCGCGCCGAGGTCGATGCGCAGTTCCTTGCTCAGCTGCCACTCGTCGGCGACGAAGAAGGCGTGGGTGTTGCCGCTGTAGTTCGCGTCCAGGTTGAAGGAGAACGGCGGCGTCACGTAGCCGTTGCGCGAGGCCTTGACGCCGTTGTCCAGGGCCACGTCGACGAGGCGGGCGTGCGACTGCACCGTCATCAGCTGGGCCTGGCCCAGCGTCCACACGTCGTGAGAGCTGTAGCCGGCCAGATACAGGCCGACGGTCAGGTTGTTGCCTGGTGCGATCTCGCGCGACAGGCGGGTCTCGTTGCTGGTCGAGCGCAGCGCCTTGTCGACGGCCCACATGCCGTTGACGATGACGGGCGTGCTGCCGGCGACCGTGCCGCCGCCGTTGGTGAAGGTGGCGGTGCCGGTCGTCGCCGCGCGGCCGGCCGCTGCGACGACGGCCGCATCGCCATTGGCTGCGGTGACCTGGGACGTGATGTAGCTCGACAGCGTCTGCGGATTCGCGCCGGAGAACAACGCATAGGTTGGCGTGTCGCCGGTGGTGTGGCTGAGCTTGTTGGTCAGCGTCCAGTCGCCAAGCTTGGTGTCGAGGTTGGCACCATAGGTCTGCACGTCGGCGCCGCGGCCGTCGGCCAGGTCCTTGGTGACGGTGCTGCGCTGGATCTCGGGCTTGCCGTTGGGCAGGGTGCGGCCCGTCGCGCGGCCGGTTTCCAGCACGATGTTGCGCAGCTCGTTGCCGTAGAAGTAGTCCTTCAGCGCGTCGAAGCCGGGGTAGCTTGATGCGCTCTTGCCGTCGGTGCTGCCGACGACCGGAATGGCCGTGAAGAAGGCGTTGCGGTCGCGCAGCGCGCGGGCATAGAGCTGCAGGCTGCCGCCTTCGAGCTTGCGGCTCAGCACGACGCTGGCCTGCCCCCCTTCGTCGGCCGGGAACTGCGTGTCGCGCACCCCCTGGCTCTGGCGCCAGAAGCCGCCGACCATGACATTCCATTGGTCGCTCAGCTTGCCGGCATAGACGCCGTCGACGCGCTTCAAGCTGCCGGTGCCGGTCGTCACGCGCAGGCTGGCCTCGGGGTTGCGGCCGTCCTTCTGGATGAAGTTGACCGTCACGCCGGGCTGGCCGCTGCCGAAGATGGGGCTGGGGCCGCCGCGCAGCACTTCCATGCGGTCGATGGTGTCGTCCAGGCGGAACAGCTGCGAGTGCTCGAAGAAGCTCAGCGTGGGCAGGTGGTAGAGCGGCGCGCCGTTGAGCTGGAAGGTCGAGTAGGGGCCGTCGCCGGGTGTCGGGAAGCCGCGCACGCGGATGTTGGCGCCGGCCTGGCCGCCCGAGGTTTCGACGAAGACGCCTGGCACAGTCTTCAGGATGTCGGCCGTGCTGGTGGGCGCGGCCTGCTTGATCTGCTCTTCGGTGGCGGTCGTGATCGAGAAGCCGGCTTCGAGCTTGCGCACGCCCTCGCGGCGCGCCGTGCCGGTGACGACGACGGCGTCGAGTTCCTTCAATTCGGGGGACTGTGCGGCAGGTTTTTCCGCAGGCTTGGCGGCGTCTTGCGCGAACGCGGCGCCACACAGGGCGGCAGCAGCCAGCGCGATCAGCTGGGGACGGAAGGCGGTGCGAACGAGGCGGACGCCGGCGCGCGGCGCGGCATGGGGGCTCAGCATGGGTGGTCTCCGATGGTTGTTGTTGTGGAATCGCTGAACAAGTCCCTCGCGTGCGGCGCATCCCTGCTTTGGGCGGTCTGCGGCGTTGCAAATGCTCGCCATAGCCAAGCTATGACTGCGCTTTGCGCCTTGCAGCCCATACCAAACCAGGGCGCGCCGCATCGCGGTGACTTATTCAGCGATTCCGATCCCGAAAGCCAGCGCGGCCGTCGCCACTTTCGATGGACCGGACTTTGATGGCAAATGATATCGATGTCATTTGGGTTTTTACCAATGTGGCTGATCGTTGACATCGATGACATGTATTTCGGTTCTAGGGAGTTGAACGTTTTCGGCGTGGCGGCTTGCCCGAAGGGGGCAAACCCCGACAATCCGCGCCCATGAGCACCCAAGACCTCACCGACGCCGAGTTCGCCGAACTCGACGAACTCCTCGCCGCCACGCCCGAGCCGCTGCAGCCGCTGGACGCCTCCATGCTCGATGGCTATCTGTGTGGCGTCATCGTGCAGCCCCGCCTCATCGAGGCCGACGAGTGGCTGCCCAATATCTTTGACTACGACGGCGGCCTGCTGCCCGAGACGGTAGACGCCGGCTGGCTGGACAAGCTGACCCAGCTCGTCGAGCGTCGCCATGCCGCCCTGAACCGCGGCCTGGCTGAAGATGGCTGGTTCGATCCCGTCATCCTGGAGGTCGATGAGGAACAGGAACCCGACCCGCTGCCGGAAGACGCCAGCGAGGAAGAGCGCTCCGCCCGCGCCAGCTACGACGCCCTCGGCCCTTTGTCGCGCGCGCTGATGCCCTGGGTCGCCGGCTTCCAGCATGCGGCGCTGTGCTTCCCCGAGTTGGCCGACATGCCCGACGACGCGGTGTCCGCCGCGCTCGCGCGTCTGTACCGCCATCTGCCGGCCGAGACGGCCGAGGAGAAGGAGGTCGTCGCAACACTCAACCGCGAGCATCCGCTGAAGGATCTGGACGATGCGATCGAGGAACTGGTTGTCACGGTGGCCGACCTCGCCGACCTGACCGAGGCCGAACGCTACCGTGTCGACACCATCAAGCGCGACACGCCCAAGGTTGGCAGAAACGATCCTTGCCCTTGCGGTTCCGGTAGGAAATACAAGGTCTGTCATGGCAGCAACTGATGCCTTTGCGGGACAGACCGCAGGCGCTTGCGCCAAGCTCTGTCCTCAACTGACTTGAAACTGCAGCTCCTCTCGGATCTCCACCTCGAAACGGAGTCCTACCAGCCCATCCCCGCGCCGGGCGCCGAGCTGCTGATCCTCGCCGGCGACATCGACACCACGTGGCGCAGCTTCGAGCTGTTCCGCGGCTGGCCGGTGCCGGTGCTGTTCGTGCCCGGCAACCACGAGTACGACCGCCGTGACGTGGACGAGGCGCGTGAGGCCCTGCGCGCTCACGTCAAGGCCGTCGGCCTGCAGATGCTGGACGACGAATCCATCGTCATGACCGACGCCCAGGGCCGGCGCGTGCGCTTTATTGGCTGCACGCGCTGGTGCGACTTCGACGCCTTCGGCCCTGGCGGCCGTGATCGTGCGATGCGCGCCGGTGGCTACTTCCAGAACGTCATGCAGGCCACGCGCCATGGCGAGGTCTTCGGCGTCGAGGCGGTGCGCGAACTGGCGCTGGAGAGTCGCGCCTGGCTGGCCGGCGAACTCGCGCGCACGGGTGACTGGGACGCCACGGTGGCCATCACCCACTTCGCACCCAGCCTGAAGAGCGCCGACCCGCGCTATGGCCGCCAGCCCGGCACGGCCAGCTTCTGCAACAACGATGAGGAGTTGCTGCCTGGCGCGCAGCTCTGGGTGCATGGTCACCTTCACTGCCGCCACGATTACCGCATCGGCGACACGCGCGTCGTCAGCAACGCCCGCGGCCACATGAAGCGCGGCGAGGCCGATGGCTTCGATGGCCAGCGCGTGTTCGAGGTCTTCGCGGCCTGAGACTTGCGCCGTGGCGGCCCGATCAGGCCGCGTGCTTCACCGGCTTGATGCGCAGAGCCCAGACGACGCCGGCGATCAGCAAGGCCACGCCGGCCAGGGTCGCTGGCGGCGGCATGCGCTGCTTCCACGCAAACGCGTAGGCCAGCGCGGCCAAGGTCTCGAAGACGATGAGCTGGCCCGACAGCGAGGTCGGCAGCCGCTGGCTGGCCTCGTTCCAGCACAGCGTGCCCAACCAGGATGAGCACAGGCCGATGGCCGCCATCAGACCCACGTACGCGAGCGGCCTGTCGCCGAGCGGAAAAGCGTAGTCCGCGGGAATCAGCTTGCCCGGCGCCATCAGGTACGCGAGCGCCAGCAGCAGCAGGCCCACCAGCGCCATCGGCAAGGTGACGAGGCCTTGCGCCGTCGCCCAAGCCCTGGGGCTGCGATCACTGTGCGCGCGCAGCCAGTCGGCATTGCGGATCGGATACCAGGTCCAGCAGGCCACCGCGGCGATGGCCAGCAGCGCGCCCTCGGCATAGCGGCGCGGGTCGCCGGCCTCGGCTTGCAGCACCGCCAGCTCGTCGCGATTGACGCAGGCCAGGCCCGCGGCGATCAGCAGCAGCGACGGCGCCAGCTTCGCCCACGGCAGATGGCCGTCACGCACACGGTTGCGATGGTTGGCGCAGATGGCGATGACGACCGGCAGCGTGCCGATGATCATGGTTGGCAGCGGCGCGCCGGCGCGCTGGATGGCGGCCGACAGGCAGAGGTAGTACAGGAAGTTGCCGATCAGGCTGAGCTTGGCCGCCTCCCACCAGTCACCCGGCCGCAACTCGCGCAGCGCGCGCCGGTCCAGGGCCAGGGCCAGCGGCACGGCGATCAGGCCGAAGGCCAGGTAACGGCCCACCGTCAGCAAGGCGGGCGCATAGCCCGGCAACATCACGGGCGCGACGAACACCAGCCCCCACATCAGCCCGGCAGCGAGGGCGAACAACAAACCAAACAGCATGGCCGGCATCATCACCCATGCCTTCGTCACACCGGGGCGCTAGGCTCTTTCCCCCATGCGCCCCGCCTTCGTCCTCAGCCTCGCCCTGGTCGCCTGCACGGCCCAGGCCGGTCGGCCGCTGCAGGCCGAAGACGCCGCCGTCATGGACCCGCAGGCCTGCGAGATCGAAGGTGCACATGGTGACTGGCGTTTGGGCGAAGACGGCCAGCGCCAGACCAGCCTGCAACTCGGCTGCGGCATCGGCTGGGGTACCGAGGTCGCCCTCAACGTCATCCGGCCGCGCGAGCTGGCGCTGAACGGCAAGACCCTGCTCGCCAGCGCCGCCTGGGCCGATGGCGACGCCCAGCTCACGCTGGCGTGGAGCCTCTCGCATCGCCACGTCGAGACGGTGTGGCGGCGCAGCAGCGCGGGGCTGATTTTGGTTGGTAGCGTGCCGCTGACGCGCGAGCTGTCCCTGCATGCCAACCTGGGCCATCAGCGCGACGAGATGGTGGGCCGCCGCAGCACCACCTGGGCCCTGGCCGTCGAGCATGGCGGCTTCGGCGAAGGCGGGCGCTGGCAGCCCATGGCCGAGGTCTTTGGTGATGACCGTGGCCGGCCCTGGGCCAATGCGGCGTTGCGCGTGGCCCTGCTGCCCGATCGCGTCTTCGTCGACGCGTCCTATGGCCGGCAGTTCGCAGGCGCTCGCGCCCGGCTGAAGACTGTCGGCTTCAAGTTCGCGTTTTGAACCAGGCCGCCACGGCCTCGCGCTGTTCGGCGGTGTAGTGAAGGCCGAGCTTGCTGCGCCGCCACAGCACGTCTTCGGCGCTGGTGGCCCATTCGCTCTCCACCAGATGGTGCAGCTCGGACTCGAACAGGCCCGGCGCGATCTCGGTGCCCGTCGGGGCGGCCAGCAGCTCGCGAGCTTTACTGCCGTAGGCGCGGGCGATGCGGCGCACGCCGGGTCGAGCTGGGTAGGCCGCCTGCAGCTCGGCGGCAAAGGCGTCGATGTTCACGCCATGTGCGCCGAGGTCGCCACCGGGCAGCGTGGTGCCGGCGGTCCAGGCCTTGCGCGCATCGCCGAGCAATTCGCCGATCTGTGCCGCGCCGTCCTCGGCCAGCTTGCGATAGGTCGTCAGCTTGCCGCCCCAGACATTGAGCAGCGGCGCGCCACCGTCCGCATTGGCCTCCAGCAGATAGTCGCGCGTGACGGCCGAAGCCGAGCCGCCTTCGTCCAGCAGCGGGCGCACCCCGGCATAGGTCCACAGCACATCGGCGGGCTTCACCGGCTGGGCCAGATAGCGGCTGGCCTGCTCGCAGAGATAGGCGATCTCGTCTTCGGCGATGGTGGCGCGCGACGGCGGGTCCTCATGCTCGGGCAGCTCGACGTCGGTGGTGCCGATCAGCGTGAAGCGATCCTGGTAGGGGATGGCGAAGATGATGCGGCCGTCGGCGTTCTGGAAGATGTAGGCGTGGTCGTGGGTGAAGCGCTGGTCGACGACGATGTGGCTGCCCTTGACGAGGCGCAGGCCGCGCGCCGGCAGCGGCTGGCCGCTGGCGCCCTGGGTGTGGTCGCGCAGGAAGCGCTCGGCCCAGGGGCCGGCTGCATTGACCAGGGCACGTGATCGGAACTGGCGGCCGTTTTGCAGCGTGACCTGCCAGCCGTCTGCGCCGCGCACGGCCCGGGTCACGGCGCAGCGCGTCAGCACTTCGGCGCCGCGGGCTTGCGCGTCCTGGGCGTTCAGCACGACGAGACGGGCGTCGTCCACCCAGCCGTCGGAATAGACAAAGCCGCGCGTGAATTCCGGCTTGAGCGGCGCGCCATAGACGCTGCCCGCCAGCCGCAGGCCGTGCGAGCCCGGCAGCAGCTCGCGGCGGGCCAGGTGGTCGTAGAGGAAGAGGCCGATGCGGATCATCCAGGCCGGGCGCAGATGCGGCGCATGCGGCAGCACGAAGCGCAACGGCTGGATCAGATGAGGCGCGCTCCTGAGCAGCACCTCGCGCTCCTGCAACGCCTTGCGCACCAGCGAGAACTCATAGGTCTCCAGATAGCGCAGCCCGCCGTGCACGAGCTTGGTGGACGCCGAAGACGTGTGCGAGGCCAGGTCATCGCGCTCGGCCAGCAGCACCCGCCAGCCGCGCCCGGCCAGGTCGCGGGCCAGTCCCGTGCCGTTGATGCCGCCTCCCACCACCACCACGTCAAAATCGTCCACCATGCACTCACTCTAAGGGATGGTGATGGACGCCTTGCTTGCGTTGGACCAGGGAACCTCTAGTTCGCGCGCTCTAGTTTTTGGCCGCGACGGCCGCTTGCTCGCCTCGGCCCAGCGCGAGCTGCCCCAGCATTTCCCCCAGCCGGGCTGGGTGGAGCATGACGCGGAGGAGATCTGGACCCATCAGGTCGAATGCGCCCGCGAGGCCGTGGCCAAGGCCGGCGTGAAGGTGGCGGCCATCGGCATCACCAACCAGCGCGAGACGGTTGTGCTGTGGGACCGCAAGACTGGCAAGCCCCTGCACAAGGCCCTGGTCTGGCAGGACCGCCGCACGGCGGCATTCTGCGAACAGTTGAAGTCCCAGGGCCTGGAGCCGCGCGTGCGCGAGCTGACCGGCCTGGTGCTCGACCCGTATTTCTCGGCCACCAAGCTGCGCTGGCTGCTGGACCACGTGCCCGGCGCCCGCGAGCGCGCGGCCCGCGGCGAGCTGGCCTTTGGCACCATCGACAGCTGGCTGCTTTGGAAGTTGACCGACGGCAAGGTGCACGCGACGGACGCCAGCAATGCCTCGCGCACGCTGATCTACGACATCCACCGCGGTGACTGGAGCGACGAGCTGTTGGCGGCCTTCGACATTCCGCGCAGCCTGCTGCCCGAGGTGCGGCCCTCGGCCGGCGTGTTCGGCCAGGCGGCCGAGTTTGGCGTCCCCATTGCCGGCATCGCGGGTGATCAGCAGGCCGCGCTGTTCGGCCAGACGGCGCTGCAGCCCGGCCAGGCCAAGAACACCTATGGCACCGGCTGCTTCCTGCTGATGCACACCGGCACCCAGGCGCGCACTTCCACGCAAGGCCTCATCACGACGCGCGCCGCTCAGGTGGACGCCACCGCGCAATACGCATTGGAGGGCAGCGTCTTCGTCGGCGGCGCCGTCGTGCAATGGCTGCGCGACGGCCTGAAGGCCATTGGCGGCAGCGGCGAGGTGCAGGCGCTGGCCAGCAGCGTGCCGGACGCCGGCGGCGTCATGTTCGTGCCGGCTTTCGCGGGCCTGGGCGCGCCCTACTGGCGGCCCGATGCGCGTGGCGCGCTGCTGGGCTTGACGCGCGGCACGACGCAGGCCCACATCGCCCGTGCAGCGCTGGAGAGCATCGCCTTCCAGAGCGCGGCCGTGTTGACCGCGATGAATGCGGATGTCGGCGCCAGCGAGCGGCTGACCGAGTTGCGCGTGGACGGCGGTGCGAGCGCCAATGACTTGTTGATGCAGTTCCAGGCCGATCTGCTGGGCATCCCTGTGCTGCGCCCCAAGGTCATCGAGACGACGGCGCTGGGTGCAGCGCTGTTGGCCGGGCTGGGGACCGGCCTTTACGAGTCCACCGAACAGATTGGTGCCATCTGGCAACTGGACCGAGCTTTCGAGCCGCGCATGTCGCGGGACGAGGCGGGTGGGCGGCTGGCGGAGTGGAACAAGGCAGTAAGGCAGGTGTTGGCGGATTGAAGAAAAGGCCCACCTCTTAGACTCCAAACGTCCAGCGCCTCATGCTTAGAAAAACACCACAGGATGCTTTGCTGTTCGAGTTCGGCTGCTATTACATAGCGGACGAATTTCCTTGGCAGGGCCCGTTTCAAACATGGGCGCGAGACTCGGCCGAGCGCCTGGCGAACTTGGTAGAAAAAGAGGAAGTCGCCGCCCTTGTCAGCCTCCTCCTTGAAATGGCCGGCAATCGAAGGCATCCCATGGTTTTTGCGCTGGAGCAGGAGACGCATATCGACTGGAGCGAAGACGATCGCTTTTGGCAGGTCTTCGCGGACTTGGTTACGTTGATTGCTGCTGCCTTGTCCAGCACAAGAACCAGTTAGCGGCAGCCAGCGGTTGCTGCACCGGCTCGCTGGTGCGTTGCAGTGCTAGGTAGCTGAATTCACTGACCTTTCGAATCCACCGCCGTCGCCCGCCCAACACCCTCCCACGCCGCCAGATCCTTCAGCAACTGCTCGCTGTGCCCGCGCACCGCGTCAATCGCATCCGCCCCCAACTGCAGCCGCAACGGCGTGACCTCCGCGCGCAGCGCCGCATCAATCGCCGCCGCCGCCTTGTCCGGGTCGCCGGCTTGCGTCCCATCCATGCCCTTGGCAAAGCTGCGCGTGCCGCCGACGATCTCGTCGTAGGCCGCCAGCACGGGCATCTGGCGCAGCACGTCGGCGCCCGCAAAGCCGGTGCGGAAGGCGCCGGGTTCGACGATCAGCACCTTGATGCCGAAGGGCGCGACTTCCTGGGCCAGGGCCTCGGACAGGCCCTCCAGCGCGAACTTGGAGGCCGAGTAGGCGCCGAAGCCGCCAAAGGACATCTGGCCGCCCATGCTGGACAGGTTGACGATGGCGCCGCGGCGCTGCTCGCGCATGGCCGGCAGCATGGCGCGAGTGACGGCGACAGCGCCGAAGAAGTTGGTTTCCATCTGCGCGCGCAGCTCGGCGTCAGGCGTCTCCTCGACGGCGCCGACGATGCCGTAGCCGGCGTTGTTGATCAGCACGTCGATGCGGCCGAAGTGCGCCAGGGCGGCAGCCGTGGCGCGCTCGGCGTCGCCAGCAGCGGTCACGTCCAGCGGCAGCACGAGGACGCGGTCGGGTGCGCTGTCGGCCAGGGCGGCCAGGCGGGCCGGCTGGCGGGCCGTGGCGACGACGTTGTAGCCCTGGGCCAGGGCGTACTTCGCGAAGGACAGGCCAAAGCCGGACGAGGCGCCGGTGATGAACCAGGTGGGGCGGGTGTGGGTGGTTGCGGTCATGATGGGCTCCGTGGGGTGGTGGGTTGCGACGGGGTCCAGTGTCTGGAAACGATGTAATCGGATAAAGGTGCTTGAATCGCATGGGTCATGCGATATGGTTCATGAATGAACCGCGAACTGCTGGCCCATCTGCCCATCGTCGTTGCCGTGGCCGACAAGCGCGGCTTTGCGGCGGCTGCCCAGGCACTGGGGATGAGCGCCTCGGCCGTCAGCCATGCGGTGCGTGTGGTGGAGGACGCCCTCGGCGAGCCGCTGTTCGCGCGCACGACGCGCAGCGTGGCGTTGACCGAGGCGGGCGTGCGGTTTCTCGCCAGCGTGGGGCCGGCGTTGGAGGACATCGGCGCGGCCGTCGAACATCTGGGCGCCGCCCGCGGCGAGGTTGGCGGCGTGCTGAAGCTGAATTCCTCGCGCGTGGCTTCGCAAATGGTGCTGCCGCCGCTGCTCGCGAAGCTGGCGGTGGCCCACCCCAAGCTGACGGTGGAGGTGCACGACAACGATGCCCTCGTGGATGTCGTCGCCGGCGGCTTCGACGCCGGCATCCGGCTGGGCGAGCAGGTGCAGCAGGACATGGTCAGCGTGCGCCTGACGCCGCCGTTCAAGGCCATCCTCGTCGCCTCGCCGGACTATCTCGCCCGGCGCGGCGCGCCGGCCCGCGTGGCCGAGCTGGCGGCGCACAACTGCATTGGCTTTCGCCTGCTGGCCGCCGGCAGCCTCTACGACTGGGAGCTGCGCGAGGCCGGTGAGACGGTGGCCGTGCGCACGACGGGCAGTGCCGTCATCACGGACGCCAGCTTCGCGCGCGACCTGGCCCTGGCCGGCGTCGGCATCGCCTACATCTTCGAGCCGCTGGTGCACGCGGAACTGCGCAGCGGCCGTCTGCAGCAACTGCTGCCCGAGTCGGCCTTCGAGGAGCCCGGCCTCTTCCTCTACTTTCCGCGGCGCGCAGCGTTGGCGCCCAAGCTGCGCGCCTTCATCGACGCCGCCCGCTCAGGCGGTTGATTCGGCCGCCTCACCGCTTTCCTGCGCCAGGAAGACGATCAGCACGATGAAACCGATGAGGGGGATCAAGCCGATCAGCTGCCACCAGCCGCTGCGGCCGGTGTCGTGCAGGCGGCGCGTCGCCGCGGCCAGCTGAGGCAGCAGCGTGCCCAGCAGGAAGATGATGTTGAGCCATTGGCTGAACATGCCCAGCACGAAGCTCGCGCCGAAGACGAACAGTGCGAACCACCAGTACTCCGAGCGGCTGGCGCGGCCCGAGAAGTCGACGTATTTGCTGAAGCAGGTCTGGACGGATTCCTGGAAGGTCATGGCCTCTCCCCGAGGTGGTGTTGAGTCGCCGGCATGCTAGGGCACCAGCCGGGCTTCACCACCCCTCAAAAACCCAGGCTTTCGCCCAGGCCGGCCAGCGTTGCGATGCCCAGGCTCGCAAAGATGACGGCGGCCACCGTGTGCACCAGCTTGACCGGCAGCTTCTGCGCCAACTTATCCCCCACCAGCACCGCCGGCACGTTGGCGATCATCATGCCGGCCGTCGTGCCGGCGACGACACCGATGAAGTCGGCCGGGAAGCGCGCCGCCAGCGCCACGGTGGCGATCTGTGTCTTGTCGCCCATCTCGGCCAGGAAGAAGGCGATGACCGTCGTCAAGAAGACGCCATGGCCGGGCTTGGGCGTGTCGTCCTCGTCGAGCTTGTCGGGGATCAGCATCCAGCCCGCCATCGCCAGGAAGGACAGGCCGAGGATCCAGCGCAGCGCCATCGGGCTGATCAGGCTTGTCAGCCAGCTGCCTAACGCGCCCGCAGCGGCGTGGTTGAAGACGGTCGCAACGAAGATGCCCAGCACGATGGGCACCGGCCGCCTGAAGCGGGCCGCAAGCATGAAGGCGAGCAGCTGGGTCTTGTCGCCAATCTCGGCGAGGGCCACCAGGCCGGTGGCGATGAGGAAGGCTTGCATTGCGGCGGATTTTCTCAGCCGCTCCTGACACGCGCTGACAGCCAACCCGGCGCAGCATGCGGGCATTGCATTTCAGGAGACCCATGTGAACTTCGCCTACACCCTCGTCTACGTGTCCGACGTGGCCGCGTCCCTGGCCTTCTTCGACCAGGCTTTCGGCCTCAAGAAGCGCTTCCTGCACGAGAGCGGCGCCTATGGCGAGGTTGACACCGGCGCCAGCGGCACGACGCTGGCCTTTGTCGACCACGCAACCGCCCGTGACAGCGTGCAGCACGACTACGTCGCCGCCGACGCGAGCCCGCAGCCGCTGGGCATGGAGATCGGCTTCACGGTGACCGACGTGCAGGCTGCCTATGACCAGGCCGTCGCCGCCGGCGCCCGCGCGCTGGCCGCACCGGTCACCAAGCCCTGGGGCCAGACGGTGGCCTATGTGCGCTGCCCGGACGGCACGCTGGTGGAACTCTGCACGGCCATGGGCTGAGATTTCCCTTTCACGGGGCGGTTTCGCCCCGGCACGGCGCGCGCCGTGAATAGCTGGTCTTGAGCCAGGGAAGCCAGTGGGGCGCTGATGGCGCCCAGCGTGGCCAGTTCGGCGCCGCGGGTACCGCGGGCCTGGAAGGAGGCGTAGATGGCCATGATGAAGCTCGACCTCGTTGTCGGTGACACGTGTCTTCTGCAAGGGGCATGCCCGGTCCCGCACAATGACCGGTTATGCGCCGCGCAGACCGCCTCTTCCAGATCGTCCAGCTCATCCGCGGACGCCGCCTCACGACGGCCGACTACCTCGCGAGTCGCCTCGAGGTGTCGATGCGCACCGTCTACCGCGACATCGCCGCGCTGGGCCAGCAGGGCGTGCCCATCGAGGGCGAGGCGGGCGTCGGTTACCGCATGCGGGCAGGCTTTGACCTGCCGCCGCTGATGTTCAGCAAGCAGGAGGCCCAGGCCCTGGTCGCGACGGTGCGCATGGCCGAATCGCGGCTGGATGCGGCGTTGGCCCGCCAGGCCGAGAACGCGCTGTCCAAGATCCTCGCCGTGCTGCCGCTGGACGCTCGCGCCGCGGCCGAGAGCCTGGCGCTGTATGCGCCGCTGCCGGCCCTGGACCCGGCCACCAGCGCCCACCTGACGGCCATGCGCGAGGCCACCGAGGACCGGCGCAAGCTGAAGGTGGGCTATCTGGACCTGGGCGGCGTGAAAAGCGAGCGCATCGTGCGCCCGCTGGCCTGCCTGTTCTGGGGCCCGGTCTGGACGCTGGCTGCCTGGTGCGAGCTGCGCAATGACTTCCGCAGTTTCCGCGTCGATCGCGTCGAGACGCTGGAGGTGCTGGAGGAGACCTTCCGCGACGAGGCGGGCAAGACGCTGGCGGACATGAACCGCAAGCGCGAGGCGCAGGACAACGGCGGAGCTTGAAATGGAGCCCCTCGTCCAGTCTCGCGCCGCTGAACGCGGGCGTGCCTGACCGGTCCCCCGAGGGGACGGCGATGCTTGCGGCATCGAGCCGCAAGCACATCGCCTAACGCGGGCCGGCTCGGGAGCGGCCCAGCGCTCGGCCCGCAATTCGACACCAGCATGCCGCCGGCGAGTTAAGTACAGCGCGCGCCCTTGTCCTCAAGCAGCGCGCGCAACGGGGGGCGATGACATCTCGCCTCATCCTCGCAATAGCAGCCCACCGAGAAATTCGTCTGCGCCGACAGCGTCGCCAGCAGGCTCAGCGCATGCTGGGCTTCGGGCTCGGCCATCTCGGCGCTGTACTTTTTCTTGAAGATCTTCCACTCGGCGTCTGTCTCAGCCGCCTGGCCGAGCTTCATGGTCTCAAGACTGGGCGCGAGATTGGGGAACCAGACGTCGTAGAAATCACGCGATGCGAACTCGGCCTTGGGCACGCCACGCGGCGGGCGGCGCACGGTGCCGATGCGGGTGCCCTCGTCCTGGGCGCGCGGGCTGCCGAGCCTGACGATGCGGATGGGCATGGCGGTCGTCCTTTCAGGGCTGGCGCCCCAACACGCGGATCACTTCTTCTTCGGCCACCGGCTTGGCGATGAAGCCGTTCATGCCGGCGGCCAGCGCGGCCTGACGTTCCTGGTCGAGCACGGCGGCCGTGAAGGCGTGGATGGGCAGCTGGGCGGTGATCGGGTCGGCGCGCAGCAGCTGCGTCGCCTTCAGGCCATCGACCTTGGGCATGTGCAGGTCCATCAGCACCCCGTCCAGTCGCCCGGCCTGCTCGCGCGCGAGGCAGACGGCCTGCTCGCCGTCCTCGGCCTCAACGACCTCGGCGCCCAGGCGCTGCAGCAGGGCCGTGATGATGAGGCGGTTGACCGGGTTGTCCTCGGCGACGAGCAGGCGCTGGCCGGCCAGCGGGTAGCGCGGCGGCATCGGGATGCGCTTGCGCGCAGCGGTGTCGTCGATGGTCAGGGCCGTAGGCAGGGCCAGCTCGGCCCAGAAACTGGAGCCGTTCGCGCCGTCGCTCTGCACGCCGACGCGGCCCTGCATGCGTGCGGCCAGCTCGCGGCAGATGGAAAGCCCCAGGCCGGTGCCGCCAAAGCGCCGCGTCGTCGAGTCGTCGGCCTGGGCGAAGGGGCGGAACAGTCGACTCTGCAACTCCAGCGGCACGCCGATGCCGCTGTCCGCGACGACGATGCGCACGCGGCCTTCGCCGGCCGACGACAGCTTCAGCCGGATGTGGCCGCGCTCGGTGAACTTCAGCGCGTTGACGAGGAAGTTGGCCATGATCTGGCGCACCCGCAGCGGGTCGCCGATGACCAGGCGCGGCAGGCCTGGTGCGAGTTCGATCTGCATGTCCAGGCCGCGCTCGCGGCCCAGTGCCGCGCAGCCTTCGAAGCCGGCCTGGGCCAGCGCGTGCAGGTCGAACTCGATGGTCTCCAGCTCGAGATGACCCGCCTCGATCTTGGACAAGTCCAGCACGTTGGAGACGATCTCATTGAGCGACTCGGCCGCCGCCACGAGGTGGGCCAGGTACTGCGGCCGGCGCTCGTCGGGCCCGGCCTGCTGCAGCAGGCGCGCCAGGCCCAGCACACCGTTGAGCGGCGTGCGGATCTCGTGGCTCATCGTCGCGAGGAAGGCGCTCTTGGCGTGGCTGGCGCCTTCGGCCTGCTGCTTGGCAGACCGCAGCTCGCGCTCCTGGCGGCGGCGTTCGGTGACGTCCTCGGCCACCCACAGCGTCGCGTGGTCGCAGTCCTGGTCGTTGCGGCCTTCGCTGCGGCCGGCCAGCGTCGCCGGCAGGCCGCGGGCGTTGAACTGCACGGTGATGCGCCGGCCATCGGGGCGGATGAAGTCGCGCTCGAATGCCAGTGCGGCGCTGGCGACCTCCTGGGCCGAAGGCAGGCAGGCGTGGCCATCGGCCAGCTGCGGCTCGGTGCCGCCGAAGATCTCCTGCCAGTGGCGATTGACGCGCTCGAAGCGCTCGCCGCGCGTCAGCGCGATGCCGACGCTGGCGTGGTCGAGGATGGCCTCGGCCTCGATGCGCGCGCGCTCGCGCTCGGTGATGTCGCGGGCGATCAGCATGGTGGCCGGCTCGCCCTCCCAGTCCAGCGTTGCGGCCGACACCAGCACGTCGCGCCACTCGCCGTGCACCAGCAGGGCCGAGCGGAAGTCGCGCACGATGCCTGACGCGGCCAGCTCGGCGGCCAGGCGCCTGGGCTCGCCGCTGTCGGGCCACAGGCCGAGCTCACGGCCCGAGTGGCCCATCAGCTCGTCGCGCGACAGGCCCACCAGGGCACAGAAGCCGGAGTTGGCGAAGCGGATGCGGCCGTCTTCCATGTGGGCCACGCAAATGGCGTCGGGACTGGCGCGCAGCACGCGGTCCAGCATGTTGGCGGTGCGCTGGTGCTGTTGCAGCGCCAGGCGCTCGCCGGTGATGTTGTGGCTGACGCCGCGCCAGCCAATGTGGCTGCCGTTCGCATCGAAGACGGGCTCGCCCGAGCCCAGCGTCCACAGCAGCCGGCCGTCGGGCGCGCGAAAGCCGTTGATGCGGTCGCGGTAGGCGCGCTTGGCGCGGATGTCCTCCAGCAGGCCGGGGTAGTCGGCGTCGCGCACGAGCATGGCGCCGCCGGGCTCGCCCATGCGCAGGAAGTCTTCGCGCTTGTGGCCGGACAGGGCCTCGAACTCATCGGACAGCATGGTGACGCGGAACTTGGCGTCGGCTTCCCAGGCCCAGTTGTGGGCGGCCTGCACGAGGCGAGCCAGGCGGGCCTCCTCGCCGATGGCGCGCGTCAGTGCCGTGCCCAGGATGCGGTTGAGCAGCAGGGCCGAGGCCAGGCCACTGGTGGCGATCAGGAAGTGGGCGACGAGGCGATCGATCAATTGCGGCTGGCGCGGCGCGCTCAGTCCCAGCAGCAGGCCCTGGGCTTCCATCGCGGCCAGCACGCCGATGGCGGCGAGGTAGAGCACGGTCAGCACGGCTGCCGCCGCATTGCCGGCCACGCCGCCGCCCAGCGCGATGACCAGGGCGCCGGCCGCGAGGATGACGGTGTGCACGCCCAGGCCGATATGGGCCGCGTGGGCGACGAGGGCGATCAGCGTGCCGCCGAGGATCAGGGTTGTGGCCAGCCGCGCGCGGCCGGCGCGGCACAGCAGCCAGCCTGCGCCGCTGACTGCCAGCAACGCCAGCCCGACGACGAGGCGCTGGCTGCCCCACAGCGCGCGCAGGCCGAGAGCGGCCTCGCCGGCGCCGATCAGCGCGGCCACGGTACCCACGACGCCGACGATCCAGATCAGCGTGCGCGCCGCCATCTGCTGCAGCGCGCTTCGGGTGTCGCTGGCGTCAGTCGGCACTGAAGCCATTGCGGGCATGCGTGCCGTCGCAGAAAGGTTTGGTCTGGCTGCCGCCGCAGCGGCACAGCCGCGCCTGCGCGACGCGGCAGACCATGCGGCCGGTGCCGCTCAGCACCTCGATTTGGCCGCGCAGCTGTAGCGGGCCGTTGGGCTCGGGCTCGATGTCGATGCGGCCGTCGCGCGTGGCGGGCATGTCGGTGGGCAGGCCCAGCAGACCGGTCTCGGGCTCGCCAGTCGCGTCGAAGTGGATGTCGTGATGGCTGCCGTCGCAGAAGGGCTTGTTCTTGCTCGCGCCGCAGCGGCACAGCGTGGCGCGCGTGCCGATGGCCTGGCCGCGCAGCACCAGCTCGCCGCGTATGCCATAGGGGCCGGCCTCGCGCACCGACAGCAGGTTGACGGGCGGCGGCGCCTCGTCGTCTTCACCGTCCTTGCGGCGGTACTGGATGGCGCCCGACGGGCAGGCATGGGCAATGTCGACGAGGCGCTCGACGGGCATGGCGTCAGGGTGCAGCCAGGGGCCTTGCACATTGGCGAGAAAGACCTTGGGCGCGCCGGTCACGCAGAAGCGCGCATGGATGCAGCGCTGGGCCTCGAAGCGCAATTCGAGCTTGTCGCCCTGCACGATCTCGATGCCGTCGACGGTCTCCGTGGGTGGCGGGGGCGGTGCTGCCGCGGCAGGTGCTGCGGCGGGTGCTGCGGCGGGTGCAGGCGCGGCGACGGGTGCATTCAGGTCCAGCCCGCGCTCGGCGCGTTCGCGCAGCGACTGCAGCAGGCGTGCCGCGCGGCCGCTGCGTTCGGCCCCGAGCTCGGCGTGCAGGCTGGCCGCTGCGTCGGCGATCTGGCCCAGGCGTTCGACGACGAAGCGCCGCGCGGCCGGCCCCGGTGGCAACGCTGCCGCGTCGCGCAGGGCGGTGAAGCTGACGCCGGCGTTGCAGCCCGGATTGCTCGGGCCGGCAGGCAGCCGCGCGGCATGCTCGGCCAACGGTGTGAAGGCGCGCATCAGGCAGATGCCCAGATCCACCATCAGGCTTTTCTCGGCCGACGGCCCGGGCAGCAGATAGCTCTGGGCCAGCAGGCGCAGCATCAGGCCGTAGCTGGCGTTGGCGATGTCCACCGTCGCCGCCGCGGCCGGGTTCTCCAGCCAGACCCGGCCCTCGGGCCGCGGCGGGCGGCGCAGCACCGGGTTGGTGGCGGCCGGCCAGGCGGGCTCGAAGCCCGGGTGGGTGGCGCGCAGCTGGGCCAGCTCCTCACGGATGGCGGCGAAGCGGTGGTAGTGAGAGGTCGCGCTGTCGCTGGGGGCGCCCTCACCCTGCTGCACGATGGCGTCGAAGGCCGCCAGCGCCGTCTTGGAGCACAGCACATGGCGGGCGCCGCCGAGGTTGAGCTCCTGGGGCCCGAGCTGCAGCCAGCGGTTGCCGCAGAAGGCCACGGCCTCGCCGTGCAGCTCGATAAAGGCGCGCAGGTCGGCACTCAGCGTGGCGTAGAAATGGCCGACGGTGTCGTAGTCGCGCGCCATCGGCGTGACGCGCGGTGCCGTCGAGCCGCGCGTGAACAGGCGCTCGGCGGCAAAGCCTTCGCCGTCCTCTTCAGCGCTGCCCTCGGGGCGCTCCAGGAAGATGAAGTGCTGCAGCGTCGCGTCATTGAAGGGCGCGAGCTTGACGACGACGCGGGCTGGCAGATTGCCGGGGTCGAGCGGGAAGTTGCCGCGGCCGATGCGCGGCGCGCCGCCCAGCGCCGCCGTGATGTTCCAGACCGCCACCAGGTGGCCCATTTCCTCGACGGCGACGGCGATGATCTCGCGCCGCCAGCGCTCGACGGCCTCGGCCTCGACGGCACCCAGCCCCTCGGCCTCGCCCTGCTTGAGGCTGAAGGCCGCGTAGAGATAGGTGCACATGAGGTTGTGCTCGAGCTCGGCGGCCTCGTAAAGGCTGTGCAGCAGTTGCTCGCGGCTGGGGGCCGCGGCCGGGGTTTGAATCGTCATGGAAGCGCGGCCTGGGACTAGCAGCGCGCGACATTAGCACGCAGTTGCGGGATGTCGGCGGTTGTTCGCGGCTACGGGCCGAGCGCCCGGTCCGCAAGCATCGCCCGTCCTCGCGGGACCGATCAGACCGCGCGCGTTCAGCGACGCGAGGCTGGGCGAGGGGCCCACTGCAGGCGCGGCAGCCATGCCAGTGGATCGAAGCGGGCGGCCGGCGCCTCCACCCAGCGGTGGAAGGGCACGGCCAGGCCGTTGGCCAGCAGCCAGGTGGCCACGAGCAGCACCAGGCCGGCTTCGGGTGTCGCGCCCGGCAGATGCGCGAGCAGGGCGTTGCTCAGCAGCAGCACCGGGAAATGCAGCAGGAACAGTGCGTAGGAGGGCGTTGCGGCGCTGGCGAAGGCCGAAGCCAAGGCGGCCGGCAGCAGCTGACGGCCCTCGGCATGGCGGGCCTGCGCCCAGGACAGCCACAACGCCGTGGCCAGCGCCAGGGCGAGGCGGTCGCGCCATTCCACCATCAGCGCGGCGCTCACGGCCACTGCCAGCAGCAGCAGGCCGGCGCGGCGGTGACGCGACAGGCCCAGCCAATGCACGAGAGCGCCCAGGCCATAGGACGCGAAGAAGTAGGGCGCGTAGGCGTCGAGCTCCGGCTGGCGGTTGAACACCCAGGCCGAGGCCAGCGCGGCGGCCGCGACGAGGACGGGGCCGCCGACGAGACGGCTTGGATGCCGCCAGCCGCGCCGTGCCAGCCACAGCAGGCCCACGAGCAGGGCAAACAGCTGCAGGTCGATGGCCACATACCAGGCGCCCACGGTCAGCGCTTCGTAGCCCAGCACGTCATGCAGCAGCAGCGCATGAGCGAGAAGCTGGCCGACGCTGATGTCGGCGGGCACCAGCTCGGGCCAGGACGAAGCGATGAGGCCGGAGATGCCCAGTGTCAGGGCCAGCGCCGCCAGGAAGGGCAGCACCAGCCGCAGATAACGCCGCCACAGCAGCTCGGGCACGGCGGCCTGCAGGGCCTGTCCACGCGGCGACAGGCCGCGCGCGCTGAGATAGCCGCCGACGACCAGGAAGATCTGCACCGACATGCGCCCGTACTGATGCATGGCGCCGGCCAGCAGGGGCAGGGCGGCGTGGGCGGCGCGGGCGATCGGCCCGTAGCTGACCAGGTGGTGCAGCACGATGATCTGTGCCGCGAGCGCCTTCAGGACGTCAAGATGGGGCAGTCGGCCGGCGGGGCTGGACATGATCAATGCGGCCCAGCCGCTGGCACGCGCTGACGCACACCCCGGGAGGGCGGCGAGCGAAGTGGGTGCGGGGGCTGTGGATTCATTGCACAAAAAGAACGGGCCTGCGCAGGCAGGCCCGTTGTCTCGGACATGTGAAATTGTACCGGTGGCGCGCTGGGGAAATCCCCATGGTGTTTCAGCTGGTCACGAAGAGGTGCTTGTTCTTTGCAAACCGCCTCACCCGAACCAGCGGCGCAGCCAGGCGCGCAGGCGCTGCAGCGCGTGGCGGCGCTCGGCCGGCGCGGCACTTGCGGCGAGGGCCGGCGCGGCGGCTGGCGGATGGCGCTCAACCAGCGCGGCCTGCAGGCGGATGAAGAAGTCCTGGGCCAGCTTTTGTGCCGCCGCATCGACCAGACGCGAGCCGATCTGCGCCACCTTGCCACCGACGCTGGCCGTCACGTCATAGCTCAGCACCGTTTCGCTGGGCGACACGGCCTGCAGCTGGACGAAGGCTTGGCCCTTGCCATGGCCGGCCGCGCCGCCCGAGCCCTCGAAGCCGATGCGGTAGCTCTGCGGCGGCGTCAACTCGGACAGTTGCAGCTTGCCCTTGAACCTGGCCTTCACGGGCCCGATGGACACGGCCATCAACAGGTCAAAGGCGTTGTCGCCGGTCGACGTGAGGGCCTCACAGCCGGGCACGGCGGCCTGCAGCATCGCGGTGTCGTTCAGCGCGGCCCAGGCCTGGGCCTGGGACACGGGCAGATGCTGCTGGCCGGTCAGATTCATGCACCGATTCTGACCGTCGGCCCGGCCAACAAAAAGCGCTGCCCGCCAGACAGGGCCTGACGGGCAGCGCGGGAGGCCGGGGGCGCTGTTTACTTGACGGTCAGCTGGTTGTCGACCGACTTCACGCCGTCGACTGCCTTGGCGATGGCTTCGGCGCGGTCCTTCTCGGCCTGCGTGGCGACCTTGCCGGTCAGCTGCACATAGCCGTTGGCGTCGGTCTCGACGTGAACCATGGCCAGCGACGAGATCTTGCTGGTGGCGAGCTGCGTCTTGATCTTGGTCGTCACGACCGAGTCCTTGACCCAGGCCTTGGCCGCGCCGGGCGGCTTGTCATCGGCATGGCCGACCAGCGGCGTGACCAGGGCAGCGGCGACCAGCAGCGAAGCGAGTTGCGAAATCTTCATGACTCTTCCTTTCAATCGGAAGCGGTAGCACTGGATGCGCACCGCCGAAACCGAAATCTAAGCAGTGGGACTGCCCGTGCAGGGCGGACGTTGCGCCGCCTGCCTGTAGGACGTGGGCTATCGCTTCAGGGCGTCGAGCAGGCGGTCGATGCTGTCGAGGTCGTGCACCGGCAGATGGCGAGTCACCTGGGGCAGCAGTGCCTTCACGCCCGCGGCGCGCGGCTGGAAAGCCTTGAAGCGCAGCAGCGGGTTCAGCCAGATCAGCTCGCGGCAGCACAGGCGCAGCCGCTCGGCCTCGAAGGCCAGGTGCGAGCCGCCGTCCTCGGCGTCGCGTTCCAGGCCATCGGTGACGAGCAGCACCGTGGCCGAGCCGCCGCCCAGCACGCGGCGCGCCCAGTCGCGATTGAAGGCATGCAGGCTCTGGCTGATGCGGGTGCCACCGGCCCAGTCCGGCACGGCGGCGGACACGGCGGCCAGCGCCGCGTCGGGGTCGCGGGCTTTGAGCTGGCGCGTGATGCGCGTGAGCCGGGTGCCGAAGACGAAGGCTTCAACGACGGGGGCCTCGCCCGCGCCGCCGGCCGGATTCAACAGGCCCTGGGCCAGATGCAGCAGCACCCGCGAATAGCGGCCCATGGAGCCCGAGATGTCGGCCAGCAGCACCAGGGGTGTCGGGCGGCGGCGGGCGCGCTCACGGGTGGGCAGGGCGAAGTCGCACCGGGCCTCGGCGCGCAGCGTGGCGCGCCAGGCGATGCGGCCTTGCGGCGCGGGCGCATGGCGGCGCGTGAGCTGTTGCGCCAGGCGCGGCTGCAACGCGGCGAGGGCCTGGCGCGCGGCGGCCCATTCGGCGGCCGTCATCGTGTCGAAATCGCGCCGCTGCAGCAGCTCGCGGTTGCTGGCGTCCAGACGCGCCTCGATCTCGACCTGCTCGGCGCGCGGCGAATCGGCAGGCGCGCCAGGAAACAGCGCATCGGCCAGGCGCCGGTTCTCGGGTGGTGGCGGTGCGCCCGCGCGGCCCTGGGCCCGCGGCAGCAGCAGGGCCATGATGCGGCCGAGCAGGTCGGGGTCGCGCCAGAAGACGTGGAAGGCCTGCTCGAACAGCGGCCGGTGCTCGGGCCGGTCGACCAGGCAGGCGGCCAGCGTCGCCTTGAAGTCGGCACGCGAGGCCAGGCCGCCGACTTCCAGCGCCTGGGCGGCGAGCAGCAGCCGGTCGGTGCCTAGGGCCAAGCCGGCCGTGCGCAAGACGCGGCCGAAATGCACAAGGTTTTCCGCCAGGTGGTGCCCCTCGGCCGGCGGGTACACCAGCCGATCCCCCGAGGGGATGCATGCCGGCTCAGGAGCGGCCCAGCGCTCGGCATGCGGGTCCACGGCTCAGCCCTCGACGCTCTGCCGCAGTTCTGCAAGCAGCCTTGCGGCCTCGCTCCCCTGCACGCGGGCGATGTCGTCCTGGTATTTCAGCAGCACGCCCAAGGTCGACTGCACCGTGGCCGGGTCCAGGCTGACGGCGTTCAGTTCGATCAGGGCACGCGACCAGTCCAGCGTCTCGGCCAGGCCGGGCAGCTTGTAGAGGTCGAGCTGGCGCAGGCCCTGCACAAAGGCGACGACCTGCGCGGCGAGCCGCCGCTCGATCTGCGGCAGGCGCGCGCTGACGATGGCGAGCTCGCGCGCGGCATCGGGAAAGTCCACCCAGTGATAGAGGCAACGGCGCTTGACGGCGTCGTGGACCTCGCGGCTGCGATTGCTGGTGAGGATGACCAGCGGTGGTGTGGCGGCCGTGAGGGTGCCGAGTTCGGGGATGGTGATCTGGAAGTCGGCCAGGAACTCCAGCAGAAAGGCTTCGAAGGGCGCGTCGGCGCGGTCCAGCTCGTCGATGAGCAGCACGGGCGCCGGGGTTGTCGTCAGCGCCTGCAGCAGCGGGCGTTCGATAAGGAAGCGGCGCGCAAAGAGTTCGTCGGCCGTGCGCTCACGTTCGTGTGCCTGCGCGAGGCGGATCTCCAGCATCTGCCGCGCGTAGTTCCACTCGTAGGCGGCCGCGGCCAGGTCCAGGCCTTCGTAGCACTGCAGGCGGATCAACGGCCGGCCGAGGGCCGTGGCGAGTGCCGCGGCAATGGCCGTCTTGCCGGTGCCCGGCGCGCCTTCCAGCAGCAAGGGCCGCGACAGGCGCAGCGCGAGGAAGGCGGCTGTCGCCAGCTCGCGCGAGGGCAGATAGGCCTGGGCCTGAAGGGCCTGGGCGACGGCGTCGATGCTGCTGTCCGGAGCGGGATCGGGCACGGCAGGCCTCATGGGTAGTTGGAGCAAGTATGCGGTGGGCTGCGCCTGCTTACATCTGGGCGGGGAAGTTTTGTGCCGCGGGCGGCGTTGTCGGGTTGAGGGACCGAAGCGTCCCGCAGCACTCGATATCCAACGGAGCCCGCTCATGAACACGTCCAAACTCTGCCTCATTGCCACCGCCCTGATGCTGGCCGGCATGGTCCACGCCGAGGAGGTGGCACCGAATGCCGACAAACGCGCCGTCAACCTCGCCGTGCAGCGCGATGGCCAGCGCAATCAGAGCGCGGCGGCGGCGGTCAGCCTGCCCGTGGGTGAGCGCGCCTGGGTGCAACTGGGCGCCGGCCAGTCGCGCAGCCACGACCTGGCCAGTGGCAACAGCGTCAAGCCCCGGCAGGTCGCGGTCGGTGGTGGCGTGGCCGGCAAGGCCTGGCAGGCCAGTGTGAACGCCAGCCAGCGCCGCGACGGTGAGCGCCTGCGCCAGACGGACCTGGCTACAGCGGTGGACTGGCGGCCGGCGGAGGGCGTCAACGTCGGTATCGATGCGGTGAAGCGCAGCGCCCGTGCGCGGGGCACGGTGGCGTCAAGCGGCGGCGCGGCCACGCCGGTCGAGCAGCGCCTGCGGGGCCATGGCGTGGGCGTGCACGGCGCGGTGGCGGTCACGCCGCGCCTGAGCGTCTACGGCGCCGTCATGCGCAACCGCTACACGACGAGCACGACGCAAGCGACGAACAGCGGCGGCCTGCTGGCCGGTGTGCCGCTGCTGGGCAATCGCGTGACGGCCATCAACCGCGACGAGGCGGCGCTGGACCGCAGCCACCAGCTCGGCGCCACCTACCGCGTCAGCGAGCGCGTGGCGCTGAACGGCGAGGTGATGCAGGACCGGCTGCACGATGGCGGCAACCTGCGCAGCGTGCAGATGAAGGCAGCCATCGCCGCGGGGGCCGGCTGGACCGTCACGCCAGGCGTCGGCCGCAGCCGCGGGCCCCAGGGAGGCGTGAACTACGGGTTGCTGGGGGCGAGCTACGCGTGGTGAGGCTCTAAGCTTGGGTCTTCACCCCATGGAAGCCCTGTTATGAACTTCGCCAAGATCGTCGGCGTACTCCTCCTCATCGCCGGCGCCGCCAGCCTGGCCACTGGCGGTTTCAGCTACACCAAGGACAGCACCGTCGTGAAGCTCGGGCCGCTGGAGCTGTCGGCCAAGCAGAAGGAGGAAGTCAATCTGCCGGTGTGGCTGGGCGTGGGCGCGATTGCGGTCGGCGGCTTGCTGCTGGTGTTTGGCGGGCGCAAATGAGGGCCACGCCTGACGACATCCTTCGCTTCTGGTTCCAGGAGATCAAGCCTGCGCAGTGGTGGACGGTGGACACCGCTTTCGACGAGCAGGTCCGCACGCGCTTCGGCGCCCTGCACGAACAGGCCAAGCGCTGCGAACTCTTTGCCTGGCGCGCGGTGCCCGAAGGTCGGCTCGCCGAGGTCATCGTGCTGGACCAGTTCGCCCGCAACATCCACCGCGGCACGCCCGGCGCCTTCGCGGCCGATCCGCTGGCCCTCGCGCTGGCGCAGGAGGCCGTCGCTGCCGGTGCCGACCTGGCCCTGCCGGTCGAGCAGCGCGCCTTCCTCTTCATGCCCTATATGCACAGCGAATCCGCCGCCATCCACGCGGCGGGCGAGCCGCTGATGAAGGAACGCGCGCCGCAAGGCACGCACGACTTCGAGCTCAAGCACAAGGCCATCATCGACCGTTTCGGGCGCTACCCGCACCGCAACACCATCCTTGGCCGCGCGTCGACGGCCGAGGAAGAAGCCTTCCTGAAGCAGCCGGGATCGAGCTTCTAGACGTCGAGCAGATAGACCGTCGCGGCCGCGCGCTCCTCGGCGCTGTGGCCGGCGAGGGCCTTGTTCCATTCGGGGCCCGAAGCGCCCGTCGACGACGACGCGTTGCGCGTCATGACGGCGACCTCTTCGGTGCTGGCATCGAATTCGCCGACCTGCTCACGGCTGTCCAGAAAGAGCTTGGCGACCGGGCCGCCGCTTGACGCGATGACGATCAGGTAGCGGGACACCTGGCGGTGCTCCTGCTGGTTGTGCCGTGACGGCAATTCGTGACCGAAGCCCTGGCTCATCTGGCCTCCTCGCCTGGTTGCAGGCTGCTCAAGTGCCGCCATTGTGCGCCGCCTGCCGCCTCAGCAACCCGGAAGACCAGGTGGCCTGGACATGATCCAATACGGGAAGTGGAACCGATTCCAATCATCAACAACCAGAGACCTGGCGAGGAAGAGACATGCAGTGCAAGCGAGCGATGGTGGCCGTGCTGGCCGTGGGGTTGGCGGCTCCGGCTCTGGCGGCTGAGGTGCCGGACTTCGGCCCCAACGTGCATGTCGTCGACCCGGCGACGCCGGGCCTGCAGGCGCTGATCGACGGCATCTACGCCGCCCAGCAGCCCAACCATTTCGGCCCGCGCCGCGACGCCGTCCTGCTCAAGCCGGGCACCTACCAGGACTTGCGCATTCCGGTGGGCTTCTACACGCATGTGCTGGGCCTGGGCGAGCATCCCGACGACGTCCACGTCATCGGCGACCTGCGCTCAACGGCCTTCCTGGATGGCGACAACGCGACGCAGAACTTCTGGCGCGGTGCCGAGAACTTCTCGGTGACGCCGACGCTGGGCATCGGCGACAACACCATGCAATGGGCTGTGTCTCAGGCCATCCCGTTCCGGCGCATGCATGTGCGCGGCAACATCCGCCTGAACCAGAACAAGGGCTGGGCCAGCGGCGGCTGGTTCTCGGACGTGCTGGTGGATGGCCAGGTCAACTCGGCCACGCAGCAGCAATGGATCTCGCGCAACAGCCAGTGGGGCCGCTGGACGGGTTCGAACTGGAACATGGTTTTCGTCGGCGTGGCTGGCGCACCCGACGGCGAATTTCCGACGCCGGGCCAGCGCTTCACCAAGATTGCGAAGACGCCGCTGGTGCGCGAGAAGCCCTGGCTCTTCATCGATGCCAAGGGGCAGTACGCCGTGCGAGTGCCTGCCTTGCGGCGCGACAGCGCGGGCATCTCGTGGGCGAATGGCGCCGTGGCGCCCGGCAAGACGCTGCCCATCGGCCAGTTCTTCATCGCCAAACCCGGCGACACAGCGGCGACGCTGAACGCCCAGCTGGCCGCCGGCAAGCACCTGCTGTTCACGCCGGGTGAGTACCTGTTGACGCAGACGCTGCAGGTGAAGCGTTCCGGCACGGTGGTGCTGGGCATCGGCTTCCCGACGCTGCGCTCGGACAACGGCCAGCCGCTGGTGAAGACGGCGGACATGGACGGGCTGACGATCGCGGGCCTGTTCCTCGACGCCGGCAAGCAGGACTCTGGCGTGCTGATGGAGGTGGCGCCGGCCGGCTCAAGGAAGCGTCACAAAGCCGACCCCATCGTGCTGCACGACCTGTTCTTCCGCATCGGCGGCGCGGCGGCCGGGCAGGTGGACACGGCCTTGCGCATCAACGCCCATGACACCCTGGTCGACCACACCTGGATCTGGCGCGCTGACCATGGCGAGGGTGTCGGCTGGACCAGCAACCCGTCCGCCCACGGCCTGTGGGTCAACGGCAAGGACGTGACCATCTATGGCCTTTTTGTCGAGCACTTCCAGAAGGAGCAAGTCGTCTGGCAGGGCAATGGCGGGCGCGTCTACTTCTACCAGTCCGAGATCCCCTACGACCCGCCGACGCAAAGCCAGTGGACGAGCCCGACCGGTCGTGGCTACGCGGCGTACAAGGTGGTCGACACGGTGACACGCCACGAGGCCTGGGGCCTGGGCGCCTACAGCGTCTTCCTGAAGCCCGACGTTGTGCTGGACCGCGCCTTCGAGGTGCCAAATCCAACAAAAGCGCCCGGCGTGCGCTTGCGCCACATGATCACCGTCTGCCTGGTGGACAAGGGCAGCATCGAGCGCGTCATCAACGACGCGGGCGACCCGGCGCGCTGCAAGGGCGGCAGCAATACGGCGACGCTGAAGGACTATCCCTGAGGTGTCGGCATCGTCCGACAGTGCATCGCGCTGTCGGACACTGTTTGTCACATGCTGCCGACCTTAGCCTGGGCCCATCTCAAACCAAGGAGAGCGCCATGGGTGCCACCAAGATCATTGCCATCCTGCTGCTCGTCATCGGCGCGGCCAGCCTCGCGATGGGCGGCTTCAGCTACACCAAGGACAAGACCGTCGTGAAGCTCGGCTCGCTGGAGGTCTCGGCCAAGGAGAAGGAAACGGTCAATGTGCCGGTATGGCTGGGCGTGGGCGCCATCGCCATCGGCGGCTTGCTGCTGGTGTTCGGCAGCCGGCGATAAAAAACGGGCGCCCGAAGGCGCCCATGCTGATGCTGCCGAAGAGAAACGGTCAGCCCGCCTCTTTCGCGAGGCGCTCTTCGATGCGCGCCTTGACGGCCGGCAGCGCGGCGGGCAGGTGGAAGGCGAGTTGGGCGAACAGTTCGTCGTGCAGCTTCATCTCGGCCTGCCATTCGGCCGCGTCGATGCGGGTGACGGTGTCGAACTTCTCCGGCGAGAAGTCCAGGCCATCCCAGTTCAGGTCGGTGTAGCCGGGCGTCACGCCAAACACATGCTCCTGGCCGCCGCCAGTGCCTTCCAGGCGGTCCAGCATCCACTTCAGCACGCGCATGTTCTCGCCGTAGCCGGGCCAGACGAACTTGCCGTCGGCACCCTTGCGGAACCAGTTGACGCAGTAGATGGCGGGCAGCTTGGCGCCCGAGGCTTCAAGCTTGGCGCCCAGGTCCAGCCAGTGCTGGAAGTAGTCGGCCATGTTGTAGCCCATGAAGGGCAGCATGGCGAAAGGGTCGCGGCGCACGATGCCCTGCTGGCCGGCGGCGGCGGCGGTGGTCTCGCTGCCCATGGTCGCGGCCATGTAGACGCCCTCGGTCCAGTCGCGGGCCTCGGTCACCAGCGGCACCGTGGTGGAGCGGCGGCCGCCGAAGATGAAGGCGTCGATGGCGACACCGGCGGGGTTGTCCCAGTTGGCGTCCAGCGCCGGGTTGTTGGTCGCCGCCACGGTGAAGCGGGCGTTCGGGTGAGCGGCCTTGGCGCCGGTTTCCTTGGCGATCGCGGGCGTCCAGTCCTTGCCCTGCCAGTCGATGGCGTGGGCGGGCGGTGTGTCCGTCATGCCTTCCCACCAGACGTCGCCGTCGTCGGTCAGCGCCACGTTCGTGAAGATCACGTCGCGCTCCAGGCTGTCCATGCAGTTGGGGTTGGTATGCGAGTTGGTGCCCGGGGCGACACCGAAATAGCCGGCCTCGGGGTTGATCGCGTACAGGCGGCCATCGGCGCCCGGCTTGATCCAGGCGATGTCGTCGCCGATGGTGGTGATCTTCCAGCCGTCGAAGGCGGCGGGCGGGATCAGCATGGCGAAGTTGGTCTTGCCGCAGGCGCTCGGGAAGGCGGCTGCGACGTGGTACTTCTTGCCTTGCGGGTTCTCCACGCCCAGCACCAGCATGTGCTCGGCCAGCCAGCCTTGGTCGCGGCCCATGGTGGACGCGATACGCAGCGCGAAGCACTTCTTGCCCAGCAGCGCGTTGCCGCCGTAACCCGAGCCATAGCTCCAGATCTCGCGCGTTTCAGGGAAATGGACGATGTACTTGGTCTTGTTGCAGGGCCAGCTCACATCGGCCTGGCCTTCTGCCAGCGGTGCGCCCACGGTGTGCACGCAAGGCACGAAGTCGCCATCCGTGCCCAGCAGCTCGATGACGGCGCGGCCCATGCGCGTCATGGTGCGCATGTTGACTGCGACGTAGGGGCTGTCGCTCAGTTCCACGCCGATGTGGGCGATCGGGCTGCCCAGCGGCCCCATGCTGAAGGGCACCACATAGAGCGTGCGGCCGCGCATACAGCCCTTGAAGAGGGCCGGGGTTCCGTCAGCTTGACCGGTCTGCAGCAAACTGCGCATCTCGGCTGGGGCCATCCAGTTGTTGGTCGGGCCGGCGTCTTCCTTCTTCGCGGAGCAGATGAAGGTGCGGTCCTCGACGCGGGCGACGTCGCTGGGGTCGGAGTTGGCCAGGTAGCTGCCAGGGCGCAGCGCGGGGTTGAGTTTCTTGAAGGTACCGGCGGCGACGAGCTGATCGCACAGCCGCTGGTATTCGTCGGCGCTGCCGTCGCACCAATAGACGTCGGCGGCCTCCGTGAGGGCGGCGATCTCGGCCACCCAGGCAATCAGCCGGGCGTTTTTGACATAGGCGGGCAGGTTCAGCCGCAGCCCCTGCATGGCGGGTTGGTTCATGGCGAAAGCTCCAATCATGGGAATGTGTTTGGGGCAGCTGGCGAGCTGGCCCAAGCACACCGAACCTGAGGAGGTGGATTGTCGAATCCAATGTAATCACGCCGTAACCACCGGGATCGGTGGGGGTCATGCAAAACAGGAATAACACCATGCCAGCGCGGCCGCGCAGCTCACGGCGGTGGCGAAGTGGGGCTAGGGTTTGCGCGAAGAGTGCGTGAAACTTGACGCAACTTCCTGGGTCGTCAGCCCTCGAGTCGCGTACCCAGCCGCCCCAGCACCAGCAACGCCACGGTGGCCGTCAAAGCAGCAAGGCCGGCCAGGCCCACCAGGCCGAAGCGATCCGCCAGCGCCGCGAACAGCGGCGGGCCACTGACCGAGCCCAGGTTGCCCAGTTGCACCAGCACGCCGGAAGCGCGAGCCTGCTGGGCCGGGGTGGGGTTGAGCTGCGGGATCAATGTGGACGCGGCGCCGCCGCCCAGGCCGGCGCAGGTCAACGTCAGCAGTGCCAGCGCCTCGGTGGGTGCGCCCACGAGCGCCGCTCCGGTCAGCGCCAGTGCCGCGGCGCCAAAAGCCAGGTACGCCAGGCGCACCAGCTTCAAGCCGCCCTCGAAGCGCCGCGCGGCCCATCCTGCCGCCAGCGTGCCCGCCGTGGCCATCAGCGGCAGCACCGTGTGAAAACCGCCCTGACCCTGGCCGCTGAAGCGGGGCACGAAGGTGATCAGCGCGATCGTCGGGAAGGCATAGAAGAAGAACGCCAGGCCGGGCAGCGCGGTGCGCAGGTCGGCATAGACCTCACGGTGCAGGGCCAGCACACCGGCTCGCGCGCCCGCCATGACCGGCACGGGCGCCGCACGGACGTCGGCCACCCACAGCCGCACCGCCAGCGCCGCCAGGGCCAGCAACATTGCATGCCCTGCGAGGGCCTCGCGCGGCGCCAGGCCCTGGGGCAGCAGGCGATCCAGCCCGGCCAGCACGGCGAAGGCCAGGCCCACCACCGTGGCCCACAGGCCCATGACGGCGGTGCGGTGTGGCGGCGCGCAGGCGTGGATCAGCAGCGTCGGCGTGGCTACCATGATGGCCAGATGGGCCGCGCCTTCGGGCACACGGCTGGCCCAGAACAGGCCGAAAGGCGGCAGCAACGCTTGCAGAGCCGACAGCAAGGCGCCGCCGCTCAGGCCGATCAGCAGCAGGCGGCGATAGCCCACCCGCGGCGCGAGCCAACCCGCCACGACGCCGCACAGCAGGCCCACCACGCCGACGGTCGACAGCAGCAAGCCCATGCCGGCGGGCGAGGCGTTGTAGACCGCCTGCAGCCGCGTGAACTCGATGGAAATCTTGGCGAACTGGCCGCCGGCCAGCACGCCGCAGGCGCACAGCAGCAGAACGATGGCCCAGCGGGTGCGGGCGGGGGTGTCGATCATGAGGGAATGGCAGCAGGAGCGGCCGCCATGTTGCCAGCTGTGCTGGGGAATACTGAGGCATGACGCACTGATTCAGCGGCATCTTCGCCTGCCGTCGCGCTCTGGAGAAACGATGAAGCCTGTTCCGTCTGCGCTCGCGCTGCTGATGCTGCTGGTCGCGCCGCTGGTCGCCAACGCGGCGGATGCCTCCCGAACGCCGGCAAGCGTCTCGCCGCCGCTGCCGCAAACCGCCCCCGGGGAGCGGCTCGGCACCCTCCTGAACGTGCTCAATAGCGGTGACGCCATTGCGTTGCAGGCGCTGGTCGCCGACAGCTTCGACGCCGCCGAACGAGACCGCCAGTTCGCCGCGGGACAGGTCCAGGATCTGCGGCGCCTGCATGCGATGACAGGCGGCCTGGCGCTGCGTCGCGTCGAGCGGTCGAGCGCCATCGGGATCGAAGCCCTGGCGCAAGGCTTGGCGACGTCTGCCTGGTACCGCCTGTCGGTCTTTACCGCCGCCAAGCCGCCGGAATTCTCCGAGCCGGCACCACCCCACAAGATCGTCGCCTTGGGAATCGGCTCGGCCAACGCGCCGCCGGAACTGGCCGAGGCCGGGCTGGACGGGCGGCATTGGCGCGCACGGCTGGATGGGCTCATCGACTTTCTCGCTGCGAGCGACCGGTTCTCGGGCGCCGTGCTCGTGCAAGGCGGCGGGCGCACGCTTTACGCGCGGGCCGTGGGTGATGCGGATCGGGATGCCCATGCCCGCAACGTGCTGCGCACGCGCTTCAACCTGGCCTCGATCACCAAGATGTTCACGGCCGTCGGCGTGGGCCAGCTGGTGCAGGCGGGCAAGGTCCGGCTGTCGGACCCGGTCGGCAAGCTGTTGCCCGAGCTGGCCGACACCGAGCTGGGACGGCAGGTGACGGTGCACCACCTGCTGTCGCACACGTCCGGCATGGTCGGCGCACGGGAAGCCATCGAGAAGGGTTTGGAACCTCCGCGCACCGCGCGTGGCGTGGCCGAGATGACGGCCTCCTTCATCGGCGCCCCGCTGGCCTCTCCCCCAGGCCAGCAATTCAGCTACAGCAATGCGGGCTATGTCCTGCTGGGTGCCATCATCGAGCGGGTGTCGGGCGAGCCCTATCGCGACTACGTGCAGCGGCATGTGTTCAATGCGGCCGGCATGCGCGACAGCTGCTTCTGTTCTCCCACCGACGGCAGGCATCGCGTGGCAACGGCCCACGAGGATGCGCCGTCCGGCGGCAAGGCGCCGAGCACCGCGCGCCTGCCCTTGATCGGGTCTCCGGCCAACATGGCTTTCGCCACGGTCGGCGACATGGCCCGCTTCGCCGACGCGCTGTATCGCGGCCGCCTGTTGAGGCGCGACCTGGTCGAGCAGTTCTGGACCGGTGTGACCGAGCAGCCTGATGGCGTCGAATACGGCTACGGGGCCCATGTCGAGCGGTACAACGGCCGCCGCGTCGTCTGGCACGGCGGCGGCGCGCCGGGCGCGACGAATCGGTTCGAGATGTTTCCCGACGAAGACGTGACGGTCGTCGTGTTGTCCAACATCGATACCGAGCCGGAACTGATCACGAGCAAGCTCCGGGAGTGGCTGTCCGCACGCCGGCCCGCCGCGCCGCAGACCGCGCCGCCGCCCCTGCTCGCGCTGTCGGTGCAACCCGTGCAGGCCGCGTTGGCGCCGGGCGACGAAGCGGCCTTTGACCTCGTCGTCGCCAACCGGGGCGGGCCAGCCCACGCGGTCGTTGTCAATTTCGAGGTCAAGGACGAGGCCGGCAACAAGGTCGGGCAGCAATTCTTCGCCGACCAGAAGCTGGACACCTTGCAAACCCGGACGTTCCGCTTCACCTGGGCGCCGAAGGAGAAGGGCCGATACCGCATCGGCGCCGGCGTCTTCGGCCCGGGGTGGGGCAGCAAGCTGTTGGTCGAGGACAGCCTGGCGGTCGTGCAGGTGCCGTGAGCACTTCGAGCACTTCGCGGCCGTGGGCTGCCTATGGGTCCGCGGCCAGCTGGTGACCGCTTCAGCTGCCGTGCCAGCGTTTGGCCGCCCGCCTCACCACTTCGGGCAACAGGTGGTTCTCGGCCTCGACGCGCCGCAGCCAGGATGCATCGTTGCCAATGCCGTTGATCTCGCGGCGCATGTATTGCAGCGCGGCTTCCGCGTGCAGGTCACCGGCGTGGGTGTCCAGCTTGGTCAGCACATGGATCAGGTCGTCGCGCAGCACGCGGTGGTCACCGGTCTCGGGATCGACGAAGGTGCCGTCCAGGCCGAAGCGGCAGGCCTGGAAGCGGTTGAAGGTGTAGGGCAGGTAATCGTCTTCGCTGAGCTTGAACGGTTTCTCCACCGTGATCCAGCGCGCCAGGCACTGGATGAAGCCGGCCAGGGCCGCCGCCTTCTCGATGGTCAGCGGCGTGTCAAGCACGCGGACTTCGATGGTGCCGAACTCGGGCTTGGGGCGGATGTCCCAGTAGAAGTCCTTCATGCCCGAGACAACGCCGGTGCGGGTCATCTTGGCGAAGTAGGCCTCGAAGTCGGTCCAGGTTTGCACGAACGGCGCACGGCCCGACAGCGGGAAGGCGAAGACCGAGTTCAGGCGTGCCGAATCGAAGCCGGTGTCCTCGCCCTGCACAAACGGAGACGATGCTGCCAGCGCGATCAGGTGGGGGATGAAGCGGCTCATGCCGTGCAGCAGCACCAGGGCTTCGTCGGCGCTCGGGCAGCCGATGTGGACATGCTGGCCGAAGATGGTGAACTGCTTGGACAGGTAGCCGTACAGCGACGACAGCTCATGAAAGCGCGGCGTCTCGAAGATGCGCTGGCGCTTCCAGTGCTGGAAGGGGTGGGTGCCGCCGCCGCACAGACTCACGTCCAGCTTTTCGGCACAGTCCACCAGCGCGTCGCGGATCTGGCCCAGCTCCGACAGCACCTGGCCGAAGCCCGTGCAGACGCCGGTGGCCAGCTCGATCATGCTGCTGGTGATCTCGGGCTTCACGTCGCCCGGGATGCTGCGCTTTTCCATCAGCCGCATCAGGTCACCCGAGACAGGCGCGAGGTCGTAGTCGTCGCTGTTGACGATCTGCAGTTCGAGCTCGACACCGAGGGTGAGCGGCTGCGATTTGGAGAAATCACCCAGGCTCATTCAACGGCCTCCTTGTTGCGTGGGACGCGCTTGGGCGCGGGCGGCAGTTCCCCGGCCAGGCGCAGCGCGAACTGCACGGCGATGGGGCCGATCAGCTCCAGCACGGCGATGCTGGCCAGGATGATGGGCACGGCGCCAGCGGCCAGTTCAGGCTCGGCGCGCATCAGCTCGCTGAGCATGACCAGGGCGGTCGCGGACAGCGGCGTCATCGTGATCGATAGCGCCAGGCCCTGGCGCCAACTGGCCTTGGCCATGGGCGCCAGCGCCACGATGGCCACGGTCTTGGCGATGAAGCGGGCTGCCAGCAGCGCCAGCGCGGCGAAGCCGCCGGCGACGAGGATCTTGGGCGACCAGGCCGAGCCGACGATGACGAAGAGCATCAGCACCAGCGCCCCGCCCGAGGTGCCGAAGTGACGCGGCCAGACCCAGGGCCGGTCGCTGGTGTTGCGCAGCAGCAGGCCCGCCAGCAGCGGCATCAGCAGCGTCGACACGCCGATGGCGCGCGCGGCGACGATGGCGAAGGCGACCAGGCCGAACAGCAGCAGCACGGCGCTCTCGTTGCGCAGGTCCAGTCGCCGCGCGACGAGGTAGACGGCGCCCGCCAGCAGCGCGGCCAGCCCCAGTGTCGTCAGCAGCGAGATCGCCAGGCCAGCGAGCGCCTGCGACAGGCTGCCGCCGTCGTCGGCCGCCCACCAGGTGCGCATCAGGATCAGCGCGACAACGGCGTACAGCGTGTTCAAGGCCGTCAGCAACGAAGCCCGCTGCGTGACTTGACCCGCAGCCCCCAATTCCATCGCGACGCGCCCCGACACGGCGGCGGGCGCCGGCATGGCCAGGATGGCGCAGGCGATGGCCGTCTGCCAGCTGAGGTCGAACAGGCGCAGTACGAAGGCCACCGCCAGCGCACTGAGCAGGGCTTCGGCCAGGCTGGTCAGCGCCAGGCCAGGGTTGCGGACCAGCCAGCGCAGGTGCACGCGGCTGCCGATCTCGAACAACAGCAGGCCCAGGGCCAGGTCGGTCACAGTCTGGGCCGCGCCGGCCAGCGGCATCGCAACGCCGTGGCCGAAGGCAGCGGCCACGCAGCCTGCCAATGTGTAGCCGACCACGCGCGGCAGCCGCGTCGTCGCGGCGATGAATTCGCCGGCCAGAGCGCCGGCCAGCAGCACGCCAACGACGAACATCAGCGCGCTGGACGGAGGAACGGCCAAGCCGGCCCAGACCCGCGCGCCGGTGTCTAGTGCATTCATAGGCTCTCCCTAAAAGTTTTGGCCGAAGCCTAGACGCACGGTCGGCGCGCCCTTGTAGGCCGACATGCCGAAAGCCTCCTGGACAATGGCCGCCATGCAAGTCGTCAGCGTGAACACCGCCCGCGTCGAACACTTTGTTGCGACCTCGGGCCAGGTACTGGATTCGGCCATTCGCAAGCGCCACTGCCAGGGGCCCGTCGATGTCCGGCCCCTGGGCCTGGACGGCGACGAGCAGGCCGACCTGAGCGTGCACGGCGGCTTGAGCAAGGCCGTCTATGCCTACCCCCAGGAGCACTACGCTTTCTGGCAGACGGTGCGCGGCCAGGCCAAGGTGGAAGGCGCGCTGCAGCCGGGGGATTGCGGCGAGAACCTGACGTTGACGGGCCTGCTGGAAAGCAGGGTCTGGATCGGCGATGTGCTGAGCTTCCCGGACTGCGAGCTCGTCGTGTCCGAGCCGCGCTACCCCTGCTTCAAGTTCAACGCGCACATGGGCTTCAACCAGGCCGCCAAGCTGATGGCGCAGAGCGGCTACTGCGGTTTCTACCTCGCCGTGAAGCGGGAGGGCTCGATCACGGCCGGCGAGAGCTTCGAGCTGATCGCAGGCCCACGCGAGGTGGGCATCGTCGAGCTCTTCAAGGCAAAAATGAAGAAGAAGGGCTAATGCGGCGCCGGCTGCTGTTGGCCGTGGCAGGGTTGGCGCCCGTTGCCGCCTATGCCGGCCCGGTGCTGCAGGTCGGACCCAGGCGCGCCGTCAAGTCGCTGGCCGCCGCGGCCCGCCAAGCGCGTGACGGCATGCTCGTCGAGGTCGATGCGGGCGAGTACGTGGCCGATGTCGCCACTTGGCCCCAGCACGGGCTGACGCTGCGTGCCGTCGGCGGCCGCGTGAAGCTGGTCGCGGCCGGCGCCCACGCGCAGGGCAAGGGCCTGTTCGTGACGACCGGCCGGCGCCAGCGCATCGAAGGCTTCGATTTCACCGGCGCCGCGGTGCCCGATCGCAACGGCGCCGGCATCCGTGTCGAGGCCGGTTCACTGACGCTGGTGGACTGCACCTTCAGCGACAACGAGAACGGCGTGCTGACCGCCAACGATGAGGCCATCGAGCTCGACATCGCCGACTGCGACTTCGGCCCCATCCTGCCGCGCGAGGGCAAGACGCACAACCTCTACGTCGGCGCCATCAAGCGCCTGGCCGTGACCGGCAGCTACTTCCACCACGGCCTGCACGGCCATCTGCTGAAGAGCCGCGCGGCCCTCAACCACATCCTCTACAACCGCCTGTCCGACGAGATCGGTGGCCGCGCGAGCTATGAGCTGGAGTTCCCCAATGGCGGCGTTGCCGTCGTCATGGGCAACCTCATCATGCAGAGCTCGATGACGGAGAACCCGCACGTCATTTCCTTCGGCGTCGAGGGTGCGAAATGGGAGAAGCAGGCCCTCTACCTCGTCAACAACACGCTGGTGGACCAACTGCCCAGCGGCGGCATCTGGTTGCGCGTGACGCCGCCGCAGGCCGAGGTCGTGCTGGCCAACAACCTGCTCGTCGGCGGCCCCCAGCTCGCGGCCGAGGGGCATTGGACGCGGCGCGCCAACTTCCACGCCGACTGGGATGAGTTTGTGCGCGCGGCGCGCGACGACTACCGACTCAAGCCCGATTCGTCACTGCGCGGCAAGGCTGCCGACGCCGGCGAGGGGGGCGGCATGAAGCTCGCGCCTTCGCGCGAGTACCGCCACCCTCACACCAGCCAGGCCCTCAACGGGCCGGCGCGCCACCCCGGCGCTTTCCAGTCCTGAGGGCGTTGAAGCCGGCCGTCAGGTCATTGGCGTCGTCGCAGCTCGGCACCGGCGCGCCGCCATATCGGCGGCGTATGGGTCAGGCGCGCTTCAGCACCGGGTAGTCCGTGTAGCCCTCGGCACCGCCGCCGTAGAAAGTCTCCTTCTGCGGCGCGGCCCAGGGCAGGTCGCCGCGGATGCGCTCGACGAGGTCGGGGTTGGCGATGAAGGGCCGGCCAATGGCCACCGCGTCCGCCTTGCCGCTGGCGACGGCGTCCAGGGCCATGGTGCGGTCGTAGCCGTTGTTGGCGATATAGGGGCCGTTGAAGCGGCGGCGCAGCTCGGCGTAATCGAAGGGTGCGACGTCGCGTGCGCCGCCGGTGGCGCCTTCCACCACCTCCAGGAAGGCCAGCTTCAGCGGCGCGAGCTGGTTGGCCACGTAGTTGAAGAGAGCCTGCGGATTGCTGTCCTGGCCGATGTCGTTGCTCGGCGTGACCGGGCTCAGGCGCAGCGCCGTGCGGCCGGCGCCGATGGTGCCGGCCACCGCCGTCATGACCTCGATCAGCAGGCGGGCGCGGTTCTCGATGGAGCCGCCGTATTCATCGTTGCGGTCGTTGGCGCTGTCACGCAGGAACTGGTCGAGCAGATAGCCGTTGGCGCCGTGGACCTCGACGCCGTCAAAGCCGGCGGCGATGGCGTTCTTGGCGGCCTGCACATAGTCAGCGATCAGCTGCGGGATCTCATGCGTGGCGAGTGCGCGGGGCTCATCGGTGGGCACCAGCTCGCCATAGGCCGCATAGGTCTTGGTCTTGGCGGCGCGATTGGTGGACGACACCGGCTGCTGGCCGCCCGGCTGCAGGCTCTTCAGCGAGATGCGGCCCACATGCCAGAGCTGCACGACGATCTTGCCGCCCGCAGCATGCACGGCGTCCGTCACCTGCTTCCAGGCGGCGATCTGCTCGGGCGTGTGGATGCCCGGCGTGTCGAAATAGCCCTGGCCATCGGGGCGGATCTGGGTCGCCTCGGTGATCAGCAGGCCGGCGCCGGCGCGCTGGCGGTAGTACTCGACATGCAGGTCGTGCGGGGTCTGGCGGGTGGCGCGGTTGCGCGTCAGCGGCGCCATGACGACGCGGTTGGCCAGCTGGATGTCGCCGAAGCGGATGGGGTCGAAAAGGGTAGGCATGGCGGTGAAATAGGGCCGGTAAGGATGGTTGCAAGTCTGGCCGGGGCCGACTTTCCCCGTCCCGGTGGGGTTGATGGCGGATGTGTTAGCGACAATCGCGCCATGCTCGCCTACCGCCACGCCTTCCATGCCGGCAACCATGCCGACGTCCTCAAGCACCTCGTGCTGACGCGCGTGCTGCGCTACATGGCTGAGAAAGACAAGCCCTACACGCTGATCGACACCCATGCAGGCGCCGGTGGCTACTCGGTCGAAGGCCGCTATGCGCAGAAGAAGGGTGAGTACGCCGAAGGCGTCGTCAAGCTCTACGACCGCAAGGACCTGCCCGCACCGCTGGCCGACTACCTCGACCTGGTGCGCGCCTTCAACCCCGGCGGCCAGCTGCGCCAGTACCCGGGCTCGCCGGCCATCGCCAACATGCTGATGCGCGAGACCGACCGGCTGCGCGTCTACGAGCTGCACTCGACCGACCACCGCATCCTGGCCAGCTACCTCGACGGCCGCGCGCAGACGCAGGTGCGCGACACCGACGGCTTTGCCGCCATCAAGGCCGAGCTGCCCTCGCCCACCCGCCGCGCCGCGTTGCTGATGGACCCGTCCTACGAGATCAAGAGCGACTACGGCAAGGTGCTTTCGGCGTTGCGCGAGGCGCTGGAGCGGGCCGCCGACACGGTCATCATGATCTGGTACCCGCAGCTGCAGCTGCTCGAATCGAGCCAGCTCGCGGCGCGCCTGAAGGGCAGCGCCGACGCCGCCGCCAAGAAGGGTTGGCTGCATGTGCGGCTGACCGTGGCCGAACCCGCCGACCGCCCGGACGGCAAAGGCCTGGGCATGCTGGGCAGCGGCATGTTCATCGCCAACCCGCCGTTCACGCTGCACGACGAACTGGCCGAATGCCTGCCGGTGCTCGTCGAGCGACTGGGCCAGTACGACGGCGCGAACTACGTGCTGGAACAGAAAGTGGCATGAGCGCCGCGCCGGGCCGCCCCAAGCAAGCTCGCTCCCGCCTGGCGGGAGTGAGCCCGGACTTGGGATGCCCAGTGGGCATCCCATGCCTGGCGAACGCCTGGACGCGCTGTCGGCCAGGCAAGGCCGTAGGCCGAAGGGTGCACCAATGACGACGGAGTCCAAGCCCGTCACGATGGAGCAGATCGCCGCTCTGGCCGGCGTCTCCACGATCACGGTTTCGCGCGCGCTGCGCGACAGCCCCTCGGTCACGCCGGCCACGCGCGAGCGCATCAAGACGCTGGCGGAAGCCGCCGGCTACCGCTTCAACCACCATGCGCGCAACCTGCGGCTGCGCCGCAGCCACATGGTCGCCGTCATGCTGGAGATGCAGCCCGACACCGACCGTCCCATGACCGACGCCTACCCGCTGCAGCTGCTCGGCGGCATCACCCAGGAGCTGACCTCGCGCGGCTACAGCGTGCTGCTGTCGGCCCTGCAAAGCCCCGGCCAGGGCATGGCGGCGTCCGCCGACGGCCTCATCCTGCTGGGCCAGGGCGCCAACGGCTCGGCGGTGAAGTCGGCTGCGGCGATGGGCCTGCCGATGGTGGTGTGGGGAGCCGAGCATGGCCGCGGCGACTCGGTCGTGGTCGGCGGCGACAACGCCCATGGCGGCGCTTGTGCGGCCGAGCGCCTCATCACACTGCAGCGGCGCGAGCTGCTCTTCCTCGGTGACGTGCGCCATGCCGAGATCCGCGACCGCCAGCAGGGCTTCGCCAAGGCGCTGAAGAAGGCCGGGCTCAAGACCCAGACGTTGACGCCGGCGGCCTTCACCTTCGGTGCCGGCTTCACGGCCGTGCAGGCCCATCTCGCCAACCTGGGTCGAGGCGGCAAGGCGCCCGACGGTCTGTTCGCCGCCAGCGACCTGCTCGCCATGGGCGCTGTGCGCGCCTTCACCGATGCCGGCCTGGCCGTGCCTGATGCGGTCTCGGTGATCGGCTATGACGACTCGCCCGCCGCCCAGAGCTTTGCGCCGCCGCTGACCAGCGTGCGCCAGGACTGGCATCACGGCGGCGTGCTGCTGGCGCGCAAGGTGCTGGACCTGATCGGCGGCCAGGCCGCCGCCAGCGAGATCATGCCGACCGAACTGGTCGTTCGCAGTACTTAGTCCAGCACGACCTCGGTCCGGATGATGCCGGCGCGTTCGGCACTGGCCGACAGCGCCAGCCGCGTCCCGACCGGTGCCCGCACCAGTTCGCTTGACCGGCTCGCCCTAGGGGTACGTCTGGTAGCCAAAGCTCGCTAATGTCCGACAGCACCACTACCGGTGCTGAATGGAGCTTCAAATGAACAAAATACTCGCGGCCTGCGGTGTCATGTTTGCTGCGTTAACGTGCAGAGCAGACGTCCAGGTAAGCGCCTCATTGAGCAATTTCCACTTCACACTGGTCGACCTCAATCCTGGCGACGGTATCGCGCCGTATATAACTTTGGCTGGCGGCCAGCTGGTCGGAAAGCTTTGGGCAACTACGCCCACTGGCATGACGGACCAGCTTACCGCGAGCACTCAAGCGCCCTTGGCAAGCTTTTCAAGGAACTTGATCAGCGAAGGTCAAACTGGGGAATTCCGGATCGATACAAGCAGTCTAGCCAGCCTCAGTTTTGAAAGCCACGTGTCGTCTTCCCTTGGCGCCAGCGGAGGTGCATATTCTCCTAACGAGACAGGTGCGAACGCGTTGGCGTACTCGATATTCACGCTGTCGCCTAACACGAAACTAGAAATTACGGCGGATGCCAAACTCCAAGCGAACTCCGGAGTTGCCGGCGTCCAGACCTTTCACAACACGGTTCTCGCCACCGCATACATCAACGTCTCGACCCTGATAAATTTTCCTGTGGCAGATGTCTTGCAAAAGTCAATAGACGAGGAAGGCGGCTCCTTTTCCTTTTCCGAAGCTAGGACGCTCTCGGTGACGTTTGTAAACGGGTGGTCGCGCGAGGAGACCATTTACACAACCATGTTTGCGAACGCTGAACAGCAAGCGGCGCCAGTTCCTGAACCCGGCACAACGTCAATGCTTTTTTGTGGCGCTTGCCTGATGGGCTTGCTGGTGATTCGGCAACGGCAGTGAGCTCGGCGCGTCCCCAAGTTGCTGCTTCATTGGCCGTTGCGGTGCCGAGCTCGCCGGCATTTCAGAACTGAGCGGAGGACACGTTCTCCGCGCTCGGCAAGCGCACTGGCCGCCGCATGTACCGGTGATGCGAAGGTCTCAGGGATGCGACTTCTCGTCAATCCAGCACCACCTCCGTCCTCACCACCCCTGCCCGCTCCGCACTCGCCGAAAGCGCCAGCCGCGTCCCCACCGGCGCGCGCACCACCCACTCCGCCACTGCGCGGTCGCCCGTGGGCTGCTTGTTGAACAGGAAGGCCAACTGGCTCTGCTTGGGCGCGTGGCCTTCGAGCTGCGGGCCTTCCATGCGCTCCTTGCCGTTGACGAGGCTGATGGCCGGGTCGCCGCTGGGCATGTGGATCTCGAACATGACGCCGCGCACCGCCTTGCGCTCCAGCGCCCGCTGCGTCACATAGGCCGGCAGATAGCCGGCGTTGGCCACGGCCATGCGCACCCGCCACATGTCGGGACCGAGTGCTCGCACCTCGGTGCGGATCAGCTCCAGCTTGGGCAGGCTCATGGCGATCTGCGTCATCCAGGCCGGGAAGCGCGCCGCCTCGCGCTCGCGCAGGGCCGGCGGCGGGTTGCGCCAGTAGTTCATCTTGTCCCAGCCGCCGATCTCCACGGAACCCAGCTGCGGATGCTGGAAGGGCGTCCATTCGACATGGGCCTTGCCGCCGCATTGCTCGTCGCTCCACTTCAGCAGCTTGACGTCGTCCTCCACCGGATGCTGTCGGTACCAGTCGATGAACTTCTTGACCTCGAGGCCGGCCTCCTTGCTTGGCGACCACAGCTCGACGACCCAGAACAGCGCGCCCAGGTGCTCGTAGACCCAGTCCTGGGTGCCGGTGATGACGTCCTTGGGGTGGTAGCGGAAATCCTCGTAGATGCTGACGGCGGGGTAGCCCGTGTGCTTCTCGCCCAGGGCCGAGAAGTTCTGGAACAGCCACAGGTCCTCGGGCGTCATGTCGTTGTCGCTGCGGGTGCCGCAGGGGCGCAGGATGACGCCGCTGTGGGTGTGATAGCTGATGGCCGCGCCGATGTTGGGATGCTGGGTGATGAAGTCCACCATGGCCCGCACCTCGGGCTCGCTGGTCGGGTAGGGGCCGGCACCGAGCTGTTGGAACTCCTGGCGCCATTCGCCGGGGAAGTTGCGGTTCAGGTCCAGGCCTTCGCGGTCGGCGTTGACCTTGACCGTCAGCCCGTCGTGGTTCTTGATGAAGCCCTCGGGGATGAGGCGGTAGTACTCGCCGCCCTGCTCGCCGGGCTCGCGCGCCACCATCAGCCGCGGGTCGCCCGCGTGCTTCTTGTAGCCGCCATGGGGGTCCGGCACGCGCATGGTCAGGATGCGGCCGTCGCCATCGACGTCCTCGATGGTCAGGCCGTCGACGGCTTCCTCGGTGTAGGGGTAGGGCCGCGTCGAGCTGCGAATATGGCGCGGCCGGTCGGCCAGGGCCAGCTCGGCGCCATCGGGGTTCAGGCGCGGCACGATGTAGAGGGTGCGCGTGTCCAGCAGGCGGTTGATCTGCTGGGCCTCGGCCGACGTGCCGCCGTGCTCCTTCAGCAGGTGGTGCACGTAGTAGAGGCAGGTCGTCGACGCGGTCAGCTCGGCCGCGTGGATATTGCCGTCGATCCACATCGCCGGCTTGTCGATGTCCATGCCGCTGGCCAGGTTCGTGACGACGATGACCCAGATGTCGCGGCCCTCGTAGCTCTTGCCGATCGAGCGCACCGACACCAGGTTGGGGCGGGCTTCGGCGTAGGCGAACAGCAGGGCCGTCAGCTCGTCGTAGCGGTAGAAGTGGTCGAAGCGCGGGTTGGGCAGCGGCAGGGGCATGGCAGCGGTCTGGGAGGGTGACCCCAAGAACTAGGGGCATCTGGAGTGGCGCGGATTGTCTGACTCGACATGACCTGTTCCCCCAGGGTTTGCCCGGGCGACAGCGCTTACTGGCCCTTGAAGAGGGCCTGGAACTGGCGCGACACGGGCAGCTTCTCGTCGCGGCCGCGCAGCGTGACGACCATGCTGCCCTCGTCGATGCGGATGGCGCGCGCGATGCAGCGGCTGTTGACCAGCACGCTGCGGTGGATCTGCCAGAACTGGTCGGGGTCGAGCTGGGTCAGCAGCTCGCGCAGCGGCGTGCGGATCAGCGCGTCGCCGCCGTGGTGGACGACGCGGGTATAGCGGGCATCGGCTTCGAAGTAGACGATCTCGTCGGGCGGTATCAGCTGCACCTCGCGGCCGACGCTGGCCTGGATGGGCCGCGGTGCCGGCTTGTGCGGCACGAGACCAGCCAGCAGGCGCTGCAGGGCCGCCGTGTCGGGCGCCGGCTGGGCGATGCGGGCACGCAGGCGGGCGAGGGTCTGGGCCAGGCGCATGTCGTCCACGGGCTTGAGCACATAGTCCACCGCGCCGGCATCGAAGGCCGCCAGGGCCTGGTCGTCGAAGGCGGTCACGAAGACGATCAGCGGCGGTGCGGCCAGCGCCGACAGGCGGCGCGCCACCTCCAGACCGGTCAGGCCGGGCATGCGAATGTCGAGGAAGGCGATGGCCGGCTCATGGGCCAGGCAGTCGTCCCAGGCCTCGGCGCCATTCATGCTGGCAGCGACGATGTCCAGCTCGGGCCAGAGGCGGGTGAGCGCCGCGCGCAGCTGCTCGCGCGGGGCTTCCTCGTCGTCGGCGATCAGGGCGGTCGTGGGGTTCATAGGGTCAGGGTGGCGACGCAGCCGGGATGGGCATCGGCCAAGGTCAATGTGGCGGTGGGGAAGGCGGCAGCCAGGCGGCGGCGCGTGTTGGACAGGCCGATGCTCTCGGTCCAGCCGGGCGCGAGGCCGGGGCCGTCGTCGCTGATGGTCAGCACAAGGCGGCCGGCCTCCTGGCGTGCAGCGATCTCCAGGTGGCCGCCGCGCAGCTGCGGCTCGATGCCGTGGGCGATGGCGTTCTCCACCAGGGTCAGCACGATGCCGGGTGGAAGTTCAGCGTCCAGGTGGGCTGGCACGTCGATGCTGAAGGCCAGCCGCGCGCCCAGGCGCGCCTGCATGATGGTCAGGTAGCGACGCACCATCTCGGCCTCGTCGGCCAGCGGCTGCAGCTCGCGCTCGAACATCGGCAGCGTGGCACGCAGATAGGCTGTGAAGTCACGCAGCAAGGGCGCGGCGCGGGCGTCGCCGGTGTCCACCCAATGCTGCAGCGAAGCCAGCGTGTTGAACAGGAAATGAGGCTGGATCTGGGCGGCGGCCAGGCGGGTCTGCAGGCGCAGCGCGGCGTCCTGGTCGGCCAGCTCGCGCAGCCGGGCCTCGATCTGGTCGACGCGGTAGACGGTCAACCCCCACCAGGCCGACAGGATGGCGGTCATCACCACCACGGCCAGCGCGGCGTGATCGACGGCCATCTCGCGCCAGCCCGTCTTGATCAGCACGACGAAGGCCACGGCGACGACCGCTGCAAAACCGTAGCAGGCCATGTTGAGGCGGCGCCGGCTAGGGTTGCGCCAGAGCCCGCGCGCCACAGCCATTGCGACGGATGTGATGAACAACGACAGGAGCCACGCCACCGGTCGTGTGCCCTTGGACATCTGATGCGAGAACGCGGCCAGCAGCAGCACCACGTTCACGAAGACGTACTGGTCAATGCCCGACGGCCAGGGCTGCGAGCCGGCGCGGGCCAGCTCCTCGGGCTTGAAGACGCGGCGCGAACCGGGGTAGAACCATTGGACGTAGTCGTCGAGGCGAGGCATGGCTGCAGTCTAGGAGGCGGCGTGCCCCGCCTGCCGCAGTGGGCGGGCGAACGGCGGACTGGGGCGCTTGAATGGCACAGTCGACCGATCGGTCGGGAAAAGTGCAGAATGCCCGCATGCCTTCCTGGACCTCCCTTGAATTGCAGCGCCGCGACGACGGCGTGGCCCTGCTGACGATGAACCGGCCGGCCGTGTTCAATGCCTTCGATGAGACGCTGATCGCCGAGCTCGACGCGGCTTTTGCGCTGCTCGGCGACGACGCCGGCGTGCGCGTCGTCGTGCTGGCTGGCTCGGGCAAACATTTCAGCGCCGGCGCGGACCTGCAGTGGATGCAGCGCGCGGCCGCGGCGTCGCAGGACGACAACCTCGCCGATGCCCGCCGCTTCTCCGCCATGCTGGCGCGTATTGCCGAGACCCCGAAGCCGACCATCGCCCGAGTGCAGGGTGCGGCACTCGGCGGCGGCGTCGGCCTCGTCTGTGCCTGTGACATGGCCGTCGCGTCCGACGCCGCGAGCTTCGCGGTCAGCGAGGCCCGCATGGGCATCCTGCCCGCGGTCATCGGCCCGCATCTTGTCAATGCCGTCGGCCTGCGCGAGGCGCGGCGGCTGGCGCTGATGGCCTGCCGCATCGGCGCCGACGAGGCGCTGCGCGTTGGCCTTGTGCAGCGCGTCGTGCCGGCAGAAGGCCTGGACACCGCCGTCGATGCCCTCGTGGCCGACCTGCTCGCCTGCGGCCCGCAGGCGCAGGCCGAGATCAAGCAGCTCTATGCACGCCTGGCGCCCGGCCCGGTCACGGCCGAGGTGCGCGAGCTGACCGCTCAAACCATTGCCCGTGTGCGCACGACAGCCGAGGCCCGTGAAGGCTTCGCGGCCTTCCTCGGCAAGCGCAAGCCCAACTGGACTGCCCCCGAATGAATCTGAACGACTCCCACGTCCTCGTCGTCGGCGCTGGCCTGATGGGCGCCGGCATTGCCCAGGTGGCCGCCCAGGCCGGCCATGAAGTGGCGCTCTTCGACGCCCGCCCCGGTGCCGCCGAGGCCGCCAAGAGCAAGCTCTCGGCCATGCTGGACGGCCTGGTCACCAAGGGCAGGCTGACGGCCGATGCCGCGCAGGCGGCGCTGGCGCGCATCACACCGGTCGAGGCCTTGGCAACGGCCGATCTCGTCATCGAGGCCATCGTCGAGAACCTCGACGTCAAGCGCGCGCTGTTTGCTGAACTGGAAGCGCTGCTGCCGCCCGAGGCCGTCATCGCCACCAACACCTCGTCCATCTCGGTGACGGCGCTGGCGCGCGGCATGCAAAAGCCCGAGCGCCTCGTCGGCATGCACTTCTTCAACCCGGTGCCGTTGATGAAGCTGGTCGAGGTGGTGTCAGGCCTGGGCACGTCGCCCGAGGTCGCGCAGGCCGTCTTCGACCTCGCCGGCCGCTGGGGCAAGACGGCGGTGCACACGCGCTCCACGCCGGGCTTCATCGTCAACCGCATCGCCCGGCCGTATTACGCCGAGACATTGATGCTGCTGCAGGATCGCGCTGCGGCGCCCGAGCTCATCGACGCGGTCCTCCGAGCCGCGGGCTTCCGCATGGGGCCCTGCGAGCTGATGGACCTGATCGGCCATGACACCAACTTCGCCGTGACCCACTCTGTCTTCGCGGCCAACTTCTTTGATCGCCGCTTCACGCCGTCGCTGGTGCAGCAGGAGTTGGTCGACGCCGGCTTCTTCGGCCGCAAGAGCGGGCGGGGCTTTTACCGCTACCCCGAGGGCGCGCCGGCTCTGCCGGCCGTCAGCATTGCGCCGCCGCGGGCGGCCCGTCTCGTTGTGCATGGCCGTGGCGCCCTGGCTGAGCGCTTCGTGGCCAATCTGCCCGAGGCCGTGCGTGAACTGGACAGCGACTGGGTCGGCCTGGCCGTCGACGGCCGCCAATTGCGCCTGACCGACGGCCGGCGCGCCCGCGACTTCGGCCCGGGCACGGCCGTTTTCGATCTGCCACTGGCGCCGACCGGCGACATCGCTTATGCCGGCGACGCTCAGACCGCCGAATGGCTGACCCGCCTGGGCCTGGTGCCGCGCGCCGTGGCTGACCTGCCAGGCCTCGTCGTCGCGCGCACCATCGCCATGCTGATCAACGAGGCGGCGGATGCCGTCGCCCAGGGCGTCTGCGACGAGGCCGGCGCGGATGCGGCGATGAAGCTCGGCGTCAACTATCCGGCCGGGCCCTTCGAATGGCTGGCCTTCTGGGGCTCGGCACCGGTCGCCGCGCTGCTGAACCGACTCGATCACCACTATCGCGGCGAGCGCTATCGCGTGAGCCCGTATCTCAAATGAATCAAGCCTTCATCTGCGACGCGATTCGCACGCCCTTCGGCCGCTATGGCGGCGCGCTGTCCTCCATTCGCACCGATGACCTCGGGGCGCTGCCGATCAAGGCGCTGATGGCGCGCAATGCGAATGTCGACTGGGCTCAAGTGGCCGATGTCATCTACGGCTGTGCCAACCAGGCTGGCGAGGACAACCGCAACGTCGCCCGCATGGCCGCGCTGCTGGCCGGCTTGCCGGTGGATGTGCCTGGCAGCACGGTCAACCGCCTGTGCGGCTCGGGCCTGGACGCCATCGGCACCGCCGCGCGCGCCATCCGCGCCGGCGAGGCCGGGCTGATGATCGCCGGCGGCGTCGAGAGCATGAGCCGCGCGCCCTTTGTTAGCCCCAAGGCCGAGAGCGCCTTCAGCCGCGCCAACGCCGTCTATGACACGACGATCGGCTGGCGCTTCATCAACAAGCAGATGAAGGCGCAGTACGGCGTCGACGCCATGCCCGAGACGGCGGAGAACGTGGCCGCCGATTTCGGCATCGAGCGCGAGGCCCAGGACCGCATGGCCCTGGCCTCGCAGATGAAAGCCATCGCGGCGCAGAAGCGCGGCTTCTTCGAGCGGGAGATCGTGCCGGTGGAGGTGCCGCAGAAGAAGGGCGACCCGCTGCGCGTGCTGCTGGACGAGCACCCGCGCGAGACCAGCATCGAAGCGCTGGCCAAGCTCAAGGGCGTGGTCAAGCCCGACGGATCGGTGACGGCTGGGAATGCGAGCGGCGTCAACGACGGCGCCTGCGCCCTGCTGCTGGCCAGCGAAGCAGAGGCTGCGCGCCACGGCCTCAAGCCTCGCGCCCGCGTCGTCGGCATGGCCACGGCCGGCGTCGCGCCGCGCATCATGGGCATAGGCCCGGCACCGGCGACGCGCAAGGTCATGGCGCTGACGGGCCTGACGCTGGCGCAGATGGACGTCATCGAGCTGAACGAGGCGTTTGCCGCCCAAGGCCTGGCCGTGCTGCGTGACCTGGGCCTGGCGGACGACGATGCCCGCGTGAACCCCAACGGCGGCGCCATCGCGCTGGGCCATCCGCTCGGTGCCAGCGGCGCACGCCTGGTGACGACGGCAATCAACCAGCTCGAGCTGACGGGCGGCCGCTATGCGCTGTGCACGATGTGCATCGGCGTCGGGCAGGGCATCGCGCTCATCGTCGAGCGCGTCTGATGACCTTGCGGGACGGACCTTGGCGCGCAGCGCCACGCTCTGTCCCCAACTGATCAGGACTACTCGAAAAAGAGTCGGCTGATGCCCTTGAAGCTGACCAGATTGCCCGGGTTGCTGGTCTCGTTGAGCACACCGCTCATGCGCCTGAGCAGGCGCGGGCTCTTCTTCGCGCGCCAGATCAGCAGGTCGGCCAGCCAGGGGTGGGCGTTGACGCGGTTGGCACGCTCGTAGAGCTCGAACTTGGGCTTGAGGGCCGTCAGCGCGGCCACGTAGGCGGCGCGGGCTGCGGCATCGTCGGCGTGCGCCAGGATGGCGTCGGCCGCCAGCATGCCGGTCTCCATGGCCTTGCCAATGCCCTCGCCGGTGAAGGAATAGGTGCTTCCGGCGGCCTCGCCGGTGACGAGCAGGCCCGGCCGCGTCCATGTGGCGCCGGTCAGCGTGCAACGCAGCGGTGCGCCCTTGAGCTCACCGACCAGCTCACCGACCCGCATCAGCTCGGCCGCCGGCGCGTACTTGGCGACAAAGGCATCAAAGATGGCGCGCAGATTGACGTCCTTCTTGATGCCCTTGCCGCCACCGAGATCCTTGTGGCTGTCCGTCACGCCGACGCCGATGTTGAAGTGGCCATCCGGCGCCGGGAAGATCCAGCCATAGCCGGGCCGCACCGACTTGTCCCAGACGACTTCCAGCGCCTTGATCCTGCCGACCATCTGCGGCGCCTTCACATAACCGCGCAGGGCCACGCCGCTGGGCGTGTGGCGCTCGCACATGCCGGCCGCGGTCAACGCCCTGGGCACGGCGCCGGTCGCGAGCACGACCCATCGCGCAGCGACCTCGACGATCTCATCGCCCCGCTTGAGCCGCGCGCCGACGACGCGGCCATCGGTCTCCAACGGTGCCTCGAAGCGTGCTTGCTCGAAGCGTGCGCCCGCCTCCCGGGCGGCGCTCAGCAGCAACGCGTCCAGCTCCTTGCGCGGCAGCACCGCCAGTGAGCCTGGCACGTCAATGCGGCCGCCCCGCGGGCCGATGCAGCCCACATGGGCCACGGCCTGGGCGCGTCGCATGACGTCGTCCAGCAGGCCCAGGCGGGCCAGGGCCTTGTGGGCGTCCGGGATCAGGCCGTCGCCGCAGATCTTGTCGCGGCCGGGCGGGTGCTGGTCGACCAGCAGGACATCCACGCCCGACCGAGCCAGCACCCGTGCGCAGGCGCTGCCAGCAGGGCCGGCGCCGATGATGAGGACGTCGCAGGCCAGCCTGGCGGCAGGGCCGGTGCCTTCCGTAATAGCAGTCAATTGGATTGGCAATTCGATGGGGTCGGCGATTCTAGAAGTCGGCCGTGACCTCCATATCACTGCGACTCCCGTCCTGACTGTGAGCTGAGCAGGGAATTTGTGTAGCGATGTGACAACGCCCATGCCCTCCTACACCCCCTGCTTGGGGCGGTGTAACCCCTAGGTTTCTGTTGTGTAAAGCACGAGGAACAGCAGCTTGCAGAGTCTATTGGGGCCTACCCGGATCGGCCCGGATGCTGCCAGTCGCCAGACTCGCGCCGCGAAAAGGCGTTTCTCCGCGAGGGACTCGCATTTCCAAATCACCTGCAACACAGCGTTGAGAACGTCCTCACGAAGGAGTAGTCATGTTTAAACGAAACGCCCGAAGCGCAGCCGCGCTGGCGATGATCGGCGCGCTGAGCGCCGGCTCGGCAATGGCCCAAGAGGCCTCGACCGAAAAGCTCGAACGCATTGAAGTCACCGGTTCGCGCATCAAGTCCGTGGGCGCCGAGTCCAGCAGCCCGATCACCTCGGTTGGCAAGGAAGATATCAGCATCAAGCAGCCTGTCGCGGTTGAAGAGCTGGTGCGTGGCCTGCCTTCGTCCTATCCGGCCATTGGCCCGAACATGAACAACGGTTCGACGGGTATCGCGTCGATCGACTTGCGCGGCATCGGCTCCAACCGCACGCTGGTGCTGATCAACGGCCGCCGTATCGTTCCCGCCACCCTTGGCGGCGTGGTCGATACCAACACTATCCCCGTCTCGCTGCTCGAGCGTGTTGACCTCGTGACTGGCGGCGCTTCCGCCGTTTACGGTGCCGACGCTGTGTCCGGCGTGGTGAACTTCATCACCAAGCGCAGTTTCTCCGGCGTCGAAGCCACTACGCTGTACAGCGCCTCCGAAAAGGGTGACGCGAACCGCTACAAGAACGACCTGACGATGGGCGCCAACCTGGCCGACGGCAAGGGCAACGTCGTGCTGCACATCGGCAACACGCGCACCAACCCGCTGAAGTTGGGTGAGCGGGACTACGCCGGCACCGTGATCTCCTCGGCGAGCGGCAACCCTGGCGGCTTCTCCGGAACCGCCGTGCCCGCCGTGTTCTCGGGCATGCCCGTACCCATCGCCGGCAACCGCGTCATCGACGGCACCACCGGCCTGCTGCGTTCTGCCGTGACCTCCGGCCCGCCGGATGGCTACAACACCAACCCGCCGAACTACTTCGAAACACCGCTGACCCGCACGCAGGTCACGGCCATGGGCCGCTACCAGATCAACGACAACGCCGAGGTCTACGCGGAAATCTTCCACACGAAGTCCAACGTGACGCTGAATCTGGCTCCGTCGGGTACCTTCGGCGCGGGGCTCGACATTCCAATCGGCAACCCCTACATCACGCCGGCGGTTCGGTCGCAGCTCTGCAATGCGTACACGACCGTGTTCGCGCTCGGTGCCAACGATCCGAAGTGCGTGGCTGGCGGCGCCACCACCTTCCGCGCCAACGTTGCCCGCCGCTTCGTCGAAGCCGGTCCGCGCATCTACAGCTACGACAACGCAACGACCCAGTACACCGCCGGTGTGCGTGGCGACATCCCGATGTTCGAAGGCTGGAGCTATGACGCCTACTTCCAGACCGGCCGCTCGGACCAGACCCAGCGCACGGGCAACGGCTTCTCGGCCACCAAGCTGCAGCAGGCCACGAAGGCCCTCAGCACGACGGCCTGTACCGTGACCAGCGGTGGTTGCGTGCCGATCAACTTGTTCGGCGCTGCCGGCAGCATCACCCCGGAGATGCTGGCCTTCATCGCCACGCCGACCTTCCAGACCACCCGCGTCGAGCAGAAGGTCGTGGCCGGGTCCGCCAACGGTGAAGTCGCCTTCGCCAAGAGCCCGTGGGCGAAGAACCCGCTGGGCGTTGCCATTGGCTACGAAGACCGCACGGTGTTCGGCGGTAATGCGTCCGACGCGGTCGTGCAGACCCAGGGCGAACTGCTGGGTTCGGGCTCCCCGACGCCTGACCGCAGCGGTACGCTGAAGTTCCGCGAGGTCTATGGCGAAGCCACCCTGCCGCTGGTGCAGAACAAGCCGTTCGTCTACTCGCTGAACGTCGGCTACGGCTATCGTGACACCGAGTTCGACTCGATCGGCGGCACCAAGAGCTACGGCAGCTGGAAGAAGTCATTTGACTACGCGCCCATGAAGGGCCTGCGTCTGCGCGGCGAAAGCCAGCGCGCCACCCGCGCGCCGAACGTGAACGAGCTGTACGCACCAGTGACGACAGGCCTGTCGTCGCAGAGTGTGGACCCTTGCCAGCAGGCCCTGATCAATACCGCTGACGCAGGCAAGGCCGGCACGCTGACCAACCTGTGCCAGCAGACCGGTGTGCCGGCGGCCCAGATCGGCAACGTCGCGTCCCCCTCGTCCAACCAGATCAACAACACCGGCGGCGGCAACCCCAACCTCGGCCCTGAGAAGGCCGACACGACCACCCTGGGCGTGGTGTGGGAGCCGGACTTCATCGACAACCTGTCGATCACCCTGGACTTCTGGAAGATCAAGATCAACGGCGCCGTGTCGAGCGCGACGGCTTCCCAGGTCATCGATGGCTGCTACGTCGGAAATCCGGGCTTCACGTACAACTCCTTCTGCCAGCTGATCCAGCGTGATCCGCTGAATGGCGGCCTGAACGGTACCGGCAGCAAGGGCGTGAGCACCCAGTCGTCCAACCTCGGCTTCTACAACTTCTCGGGTATCGACCTGGGCGCGAACTACCGTCTGCCGTTGAAGAAGCTGGGCTTGGCCAACTGGGGTCGCCTTGATCTGAGCATGCAGCTGGCCTATCTGAAGCGTGCTGATTTCAAGTCGCTGCCGAACGTGCAGACACTGGAGCAAGCTGGCTACTACGGCGTCGATGTGGGTACGCCCTACTCCAAGACGCGGTTCAACGCGCGGGCGTCCTGGACGCTGGGTGACTACGGGCTGGGCCTGAACTGGCGTCATATCGGCGCTGCCAACGTGCAGACCACCGGTGCGGCGGCCAACAACAAGGGCAAGTTCCTGCCTTCGAACGAGTCCATCAAGGCCTTCGAATACTTCGACCTGAATGGTTCGTGGCAAGTCAGCAAGAACATCAAGCTGTCGATGACGGTCAACAACCTGTTCGACAAGCAACCGCCGCTGATCGGCACCGGCATCGGCCCGGGTTCGAGCAACTACGGCAACACGTTCCCGAGCGTCTACGACATCATTGGCCGCCGCTATACCGCGACCGTCCAAGCCAACTTCTAAGCAAGTCTGGTTTCGCCCCTCGGGGTGTTTTGCAAACGGGCCCTTCGGGGCCTGTTTTTATTGGCGCGGACAATTCGCGCTCATCCACACACCGTCCCATGGCAGCCATCCACCCCGCTTCCTCGCTGGGCCAGGGCCTGCGCGCACTCGCCGCAGGCCAGCTCGACGCCGCCGATGCCCTGCTGCAGCGCGCGCTGCGCGAGATGCCTGCCGCTCCCGAGGCACCCGCCGCGCTGGGCCAGCTCGCCGCCCGGCGCAAGCAATGGGCCGACGCCGAGGCTTGGTTCTCGCGCTCGCTGCAATTGCAGGCGCGGCAGCCGCGCGTGTGGCTGGCGCGCGGCCAGATGCTGGAGATGTTGCAACGTCCCGCGGCGGCGGCCGAAGCCTTTGCCCAGGCCGTCCTGCATCAACCTGACCTGGCTGTCGCCCACTATGAGCATGCCCGGCTCAGGCGCGATCTCGGCGAACGCGAGCGCGCATTGCAGGCCGCCCGCGATGCGGCCCGGCTCGGCCCCCAGGACGCGAACGCGCTGCAGCTGCTGGCGATGCTTCAGGAGGAAAGCGGCGAGCTGGCCGCCGCGCTGCCGACGCTGGACGCCGCGCTGCGGCTCGCGCCCGACCGCGCCGCGCTGCACCACAACCGCGGCGTACTGCTGCACCGCCTGGGCCGCCATGCCGAGTCGCTCGCCGCGCACGAACGCGCGCAGGGGCTGGGCCTGGACGTCGCCGAAGCACACTACAACTTCGGCAACACGCTGCAGGCGCTGGGCCGCGCGGATGCGGCGCTGGCTGCCTACCGCCGTGCGCTGGCGCTGCAGCCGCTGCATGCGCTCAGCCTCTACGACCTCGCCAAGCTGCGCTGGGCCCTCGGGCATGCCGATTTCACCGCCGAGCTCGACGCTGCCGAACGCGCCGCGCCGGAGTCCGACGTGCCGCCCGGCCTGCTGGGCCTGCTGCAGCTGCGCGCGGAACGTGGCGAAGCTGCGGCCGACGCCTATCGCCGCGCTGCGGCGCTGTCCCCTGCCACGGCGGCGTACGCCGACGGCCTCGGCCAGGCCCTCTGCCTGCTCGGCCGCCACGAGGAGTCCTGCATCGCCCACCGCCAGGCTGTTTCGCTGGCACCGGACAGCGTGACGGTGCTGAGCAACGCGGCGCGCAGCCTCTACGCCGCCGGTCAATCCGCCGAGGGCCTGGCGCTGGCCGAACGCGCCTTCGCGCTGGCGCCGGAGAACCAGCATGCGCTGGCCCTCGTCGGCACGGGCTGGCGGCTGACGGGCGACCCGCGTGCCGACTGGCTGAACGACCTGGATCGCTGCGCGGCCGTCATCGACATCGAGCCGCCTGCCGGGTGGGCCGACATCGCCAGCTTCAATGCCGCGCTGGCCGAGGAGCTGACGCGGCTGCACACCGATGCCCAGGCGCCCATCGACCAGACACTGCGCCACGGCACGCAGACGCGCGGCGACCTCTTCGACCTCGACCTGCCGCTGGTGCAGGCGCTGCAATGCCAGATCACCACGGCCATCAGCGCCTGGCTGGCGAACCTTCCGTCCGAGCCCGGTCACCCCTTCCTCGGCCGCCGGCCCACCTCACCCGGAGCCTGGCATTTCACCGACAGCTGGAGTTCGCGGCTGCGCCGCAGCGGCTTCCACACCAACCACATCCACAGCCATGGCTGGCTGAGCAGTTGCTACTACGTGGCCACGCCGCCGAGCGCCCTGCGCGAAGGCAGCCGCGACGGCTGGATCAAGTTTGGCGAGCCCGACCTGCCCGAGCCGCTGCGCTCAAGCCTGCCGCCACGGCGCATGGAGGCACCGCGGCCCGGTCGCCTGGTGCTGTTCCCGTCCTATCTGTGGCACGGCACCACGCCGTTCCAGGACGAGGCCTACCGGCTGACGGTAGCCTTCGACGTGCTGCCGGACTGAATGAAGCCCCTCGTCCAGTCGCGCCGCGCTGAACGCGGGCGCGCCCAGCCGGTCCCCCGTGGGGACGAGGCTGCCCGTGGCATTGACCCGCGGGCAACCTCAGGCGGGCCGGCTTGGGAGCGGCCCGGCGCTCGGCCCGAATACGCGGCGCGGCTATTCGACGCGACGAACGCGCGGCGAAGTCTTCAGGCCTTCGATGTCGAGGTAGAAGGACGACAGCGCACCGCGCTTCACGCTCACCTTGCGCGGGCCTTCCGGCAGCGCGACGGAGCTGCCGTCGACGACCTGCCAGACCTGGCCGTTGGCGAGGCGGATGCGCGAGTTGGGGCCCCAGCCGTCGAAGCGCGGGCCGACCGAACTCTCGACCGACTCCACCGCCTCGGGGCGCTTGGATTCAGGCAGGCCGAAGGTGGTCTCGCCCGCGCGGGCCGGTGCCGCCGTGGTAGCCATGGCTGTGACCGGCGCTGCGGTCTGCGCCACCGCGGCCGGCGCGGCGGGCCTGGCCGGTGGTGCCGGCACGCGGGCTGCGTCGGCCAGCGTGTCATAGCAAGCCAGCCGGGCAGCGCTATCCGTCATCGCGCGGCAGCGCTGCAGGCCGTCCTGCGCCAGGGCCGGCAGGGCAGCGAGGGAAAGGGCAATCAAGGTGATGGTGCGCATGGGGCAAGCCTAGCAGTTGCCCGTGCCGAACAGGACCGGGCAACTGCCGTTGCGCTCAGTGCGCCGCCTTCACCTTCAACCGCCAGGCATGCAGCAGCGGCTCGGTGTAGCCGCTGGGCTGGGCCTCGCCCTTGAAGACCAGATCCTGCGCCGCCTGCATGGCCGCGCCCTGCGAGTTGGCGGTCAGAGGCCGGTAGGCCGGGTCGCCGGCGTTCTGGCCGTCCACCACCTTGGCCATGCGGGCGAAGGTCTCGCGCACCTGTTCGGCCGACACGACGCCATGGCGCAGCCAGTTGGCGATGTGCTGGCTGGAGATGCGCAGCGTCGCGCGGTCTTCCATCAGGCCGACGCCGTTGATGTCGGGCACCTTGGAGCAGCCCACGCCCTGGTCGACCCAGCGCACCACATAGCCGAGGATGCCCTGCACGTTGTTGTCCAGCTCCTGCTGTCGCTGCTCGGGCGTCCAGTCGGCCTTGGCGGCGACGGGGATGGTCAGCAGCGCGTTCAGGATGCCCTCGCGTTCGGCGGCCAAGTCGACCTTTTCCAGCTCCTGCTGCACGGCGCTAACGCTGACCTGGTGGTAGTGCAGCGCATGCAGCGTCGCGGCGGTGGGGGACGGCACCCAGGCCGTGTTGGCGCCGGCCTTGGGGTGGCCGACCTTCTGCTCCAGCATGGCGGCCATCAGGTCGGGCATGGCCCACATGCCCTTGCCGATCTGGGCGCGGCCGCGCAAGCCGCAGGCCAGGCCGGTCAACACATTGCTGCGTTCATAGGCCTGGATCCAGCTGGACGTCTTCATGTCGCCCTTGCGCAGCATCGCGCCGGCCCGCATAGCGGTGTGCATCTCGTCGCCCGTGCGGTCCAGGAAGCCGGTGTTGATGAAGGCGACGCGGCTGGCCGCGGCGGCGATGCAGGCCTTCAGGTTGACGGAGGTGCGGCGCTCCTCGTCCATGATGCCCAGCTTGACCGTGCTGTCGGGCAGGCCGAGCAGCTGCTCGACGCGGCTGAACAGCTCGGCGGCGAAGGCCACCTCGGCCGGGCCGTGCATCTTGGGCTTGACGATGTAGACGCTGCCCGTGCGGCTGTTGCCGCGGCGGCGCAGATCGTGCATCGCGATGGTCGTCGTGACGACAGCGTCCATGATGCCCTCGGGGATCTCGCTGCCGTCGTCGAGCAGGATGGCCGGGTTGGTCATCAGGTGGCCGACATTGCGCACGAACATCAGCGAGCGGCCATGCAGCGTCAGCGTGCCGCCACCGGGTGCCGTGTAGACGCGGTCGGCGTTGAGGCGGCGCGTGAAGCTCTTGCCGCCCTTGGCCACTTCCTCGGTCAGCGTGCCGAGCTGGATGCCCAGCCAGTTGCGGTAGGCCAGCAGCTTGTCCTCGGCGTCGACGGCGGCGACGGAGTCTTCCAGGTCGAGGATGGTGGACAGCGCGGACTCCAGCACCACGTCGGCGACGCCGGCCGGGTCGGTTTTGCCGATGGGCGTGCTGCGGTCGATGCGCACATCCAGGTGCAGGCCATGGTGCACCAGCAGCACGCTGCTGGGCGCATCAGGGGCGCCCTGGTAGCCGGCGAAGGTGGCTGCGTTGGCCAGGCCGGTCACGTCGCCCGAGGCCAGCGTGACGGAGAGCTGGTCGCCCTCGATGCGGTAGGCCACCGCCTGGCTGTGCGAGCCTTCGGCCAACGGTGCGGCCTGGTCCAGCACCTGGCGGGCGAAGGCAATGACCCTGGCGCCGCGCACCGGGTTGTAGCCACCGTCGCGCGTGGCCCCGTCGGCCTCGGAGATGGCGTCGGTGCCGTAGAGCGCGTCGTACAGCGAGCCCCAGCGCGCGTTGGCCGCGTTCAGCGCATAGCGGGCGTTCAGGATGGGCACGACGAGCTGGGGGCCGGCTTGCAGGGCCAGCTCGGCATCGACGTTGGCGGTGGTCGCCTGCACCTGGGCGGGCGGCTCGACGAGGTAGCCGATGCGCTGCAGGAAGGCGCGGTAGGCCGGCATGTCGGTGATGGGGCCGGGATGGGCCTCGTGCCAGGCATCCAGCTCGGCCTGCAGGCGGTCGCGCTCGGCCAGCAGCGCGCGGTTCATCGGTGCCAGCTCATGGGCGATCCGGCTGAAGCCGGCCCAGAAGGCGTCAGCCGAAACGCCGGTGCCGGGCAGCACCTCGGTGTCGATGAAGCGGGCCAGGTCGGCATCGACCTGCAGGCGGTGGAGGGTGGTGCGAGGCATGGCGGGACTCCTGCGAGAAGGCAACAACGAATGTCGCCAATCTAGCTGCGTCGCGTGTCGGGATTCGCTGCGGAGCACGCCATTCATCTGTGACAAAAACGCAAAGATCCTTCATGAAACCGCTGCCTTTGCGTCTGTCGCCCAGCACAATCCGGGGCATGGACAAGCTCAAGCAGATGGAGTCCTTCGTCCTCGTCGCGGGCAAGGGCAGCTTGACGGCGGCGGCCCAGGCCGAGGGCGTCGCGCCTGCCGTCATGGGCCGGCGGCTGGACGCGCTGGAGGCGCGCCTGGGCGTCAAGCTGATGCTGCGTACGACGCGGCGGCTGACGCTGACGTCCGAGGGCCAGGCCTTCCTGGAGGACTGCCAGCGCCTGATCGCCTCGCTGGCCGATGCGGAAGCTGCCGTCAGTGCCGGCGGCCTCAAGGCCAGTGGCCATCTGCGCGTGACGGCGCCTGCCGGCTTCGGCCGCAGGCATGTTGCGCCGCTGGTGCCGGGCTTTCTCGCCGAGCATGGCGACCTCAGCCTGTCGCTCAACCTCAGCGACCGCGTCATCGACATCGTCCACGAGGGCTTCGACTGTGCCGTACGTGTGGGTGACCTGCCGGACTCCAGCCTGGTCAGCACGCGGCTGGCCGACAACCGGCGGTTGTGTGTGGCCGCCCCCGGCTATCTGAAGCGCGCCGGCACGCCGAAGCACCCCGATGAACTCGGCCGCCATGCCTGCCTGACGTTGAGCTCCGAGGCCAGCCAGGTGCGCGGCTGGGCCTTCCAGATCGACGGCGCCGTTCAGCACCTACGGCCGGTTGGCCGGCTCGACTGCAGCGATGGCCAGGTGTTGCACGACTGGTGCGTGGACGGCATGGGCCTGGCCTGGCGCAGCACCTGGGAGGTCGAGGCCGACCTGGCTGCAGGGCGCCTCGTCAGCGTGCTGGACGCCTTTGCGGCGCCGCCCAACGGCATCTACGCCGTGTTCCCGCAGTCACGCCATCTGCCGCTGAGGACAAGGCTGTGGGTGGAGCATCTGCGCACGCATTACGGGCGGGCCGATTACTGGCGCAGCTAGCGATCGTCCTCAACCCAGAGGACGGCGACGGGTATGCCCCGATGCCTGCCCCGCTGCAGCGTCCTCTGATGCCCTTTCGCCTTGTCGCCGCGTGGCGCCAAGCGTCTGCTGTGGCGGGTTGCGCGATGCCCACCCGTTCCACGGCCCGTTCATCGGGCATCGCAAACAAGGAACGGAGAACTTCCATGAAGAAGACGACCTGTTTTCGAGAGCCGACCGCGCCGACGCGCACCCTCCTTGCGGCAGTGGCGCTGGCCCTGCCGCTGGTGGCAGCAGCGGCGCAGGGCAGTGAATGGAGCAGTGCGGGGGGCGACCGCGAGAACACACGCAGCCAGGCGTCCGAGCACAAGCTGGGCGTCGGCAATGTCAACCAGCTGGCCGTCAAATGGGCGCTGACGACGGCGGGCGACGTTTCGGCCACGCCGGCCGTGGATGGCGACACGGTCTATGTGCCCGACTGGGCCGGCTATCTCTATGCGGTCAACCGCAGCAATGGCAGCGTGCGTTGGGCCGTCTACCTGCCTTCGGTAACGGGCATTCCCCGCGACAAGGCCCGCGCCACGCCGGCTCTGGGCGGCGGCAAGGTGGTCATCGGCACCCAGGGTTCCATCCTGGCGGGCGGCGGCCCTGGCGGCCGGGTGTTGGCCTTCGACAAGGACACCGGGGCGCTGGCCTGGAGCACGCAAGCCGATCCGCATTTCGCGGCCATCATCACGCAGTCGGCCACCATCCATGGCGACCGGGTCTTCGTTGGCGTCGCGTCGCAGGAGGAGGCCCTTGCCGCCTTCGTGCCGGGCTACCAGCTGTCCTTTCGCGGCAGCATGCTGGCCCTGGACCTGAAAACCGGCGCCATCCGCTGGCGGACGACGCTCGCGCCGGCCGGCTACACCGGCAACGCCGTCTGGGGCAGCTCGCCTGCCGTCGATACCTCGCGCGGCGCGGTCTACATCGCCACCGGCAACAACTACTCGGTGCCGCCGCCCGTGCTGGCCTGCGTGGCGGCCGCAGGTGCCGATCCGGTGGCCAAGGCCGCCTGCCTGCCGGCGAACGATTATTTCGACAGCGTCCTCGCCCTCGACATGAAGACGGGGGCCGTGCGCTGGGCGACCCGTGCCATCCCCTATGACGCCTGGACGGTGGATTGCATCCCCTTCTTCGGCGACGGCGACAACTGCCCGTCGCCGGCAGGCCCGGACTACGACTTTGGCCAGGCGCCGGCGCTGTTCAAGTCCAAGGCCGGCAAGGGCAAGCCGGTGGAGCTGCTGGGCCTCGGGCAGAAGAGCGGCCAGTACTGGGCGCTGAACCCCGACACCGGCGCCGTGGCCTGGGTCACCCAGGCCGGCCCAGGGGGCACGGCGGGCGGCCTGCAGTGGGGTTCGGCGACGGACGGCACGCGCATCTACACGGCCAACGCCAACAGCAACGGGGTGCCGTGGATGCCGACAGGCGCCAGCGCGCCGACGACGCGAGGCGCCTGGTTCGGCCTCGACGCGGCCACCGGTGCGATGCTGTGGCAGACGCTCGACCCGCTGCCGCCGGGCGGTATCGGCGGCGGCCCCTCGGGCCCGGTGACGACGGCCAATGGCGTTGTCTACGCCTGCTCGCTGGACGCCAGCGGCCGCATGTACGCGCTCAACGGCGCGAACGGCGCCATTCTGTGGAGCTATCCAAGCGGCGGTTCCTGCCTTTCGGGCGCGGCCATCGCCGACGGCACGCTCTACTGGGGCTCGGGCTACAGCAACTTCGGCTTCGGCACGCCGAACAGCAAGCTGTACGCGTTCTCGTTGCCGGATTGAGGCGCGGCACTCGCGCAGGCCAGCTGCCTCAGCGGCGGGCCTGCGCGCTCAGTCCCCAAACGACACCTTGGCGCGCTTGCCCACCCACGCATCGAACTTGCCCGCATAGGCCTCCTCGATGCGGTTGCGCTTGACCTTGAAGGTCGGCGTGATGAAGCCGTTGTCCACCGTCCAGGGCGTCTTGATCAGCACCAGGGTGTCGAGCTGTTCGTGCGGGTCCAGACGGGCGTTGACGTCGTCCAGGTGCTTGCTCAGCTCGGCCATCAGCGCCGTGCGTTCGGCCTCGGAGCTGGCGCGTTGCAGGCCCTGCGGCGACAGCATGGCGATGCCCAGCGGCTGGCCCATGTTGGCCCCCGCGACGCAGCAGGCCTCGATGTTGGGGTTCATGCCCAGCCTGTCCTCGATGGGCGCCGGGGCGACGTACTTGCCCTTGCTGGTCTTGAACAGGTCCTTCACGCGGCCGGTGATGCGCACGCAGCCGTCGCCGTCCTGGGTCACCTTGTCGCCGGTGTGCAGCCAGCCATCGGCGGTCAACGCGTCGGCGGTCAGGCCCGGCTCCTTGAAGTAGCCCATCATCAGCGCCGGGCTGCGCATCTGCAGCTCGCCGTTGGCGGGATCGATGCGGGTCTGCACGCCGCCATAGGCCGGGCCGACGGTGCCGCGCTGGTTCTTGCCCGGCATCGTCATGTGCGACAGCGCCAGGTTCTCGGTCATGCCATAGCCCTCGTTGATGTGTAGGCCGATGGTCTCGTACCACTCCAGCAGCGCCACGGGCATGGGTGCCGCGCCGCCGACGGCGATGCGGCACTGGTCCAGGCCCAGGGCCTTGAGCACCTTCTTGCGCACCAGGCCGCCGATGATGGGCAGGCGCAGCAGCTTGTTCATCTTCTGCGGCGGCATCTTGGCCTGCACGCCCTGCTGGAACTTGACCCACAGCCGCGGCACGCTGAAGAAGATGGTGGGCCGCGCGCGCTGCAGGTCGGCGGTGAAGGTGTCCAGCGATTCGGCGAAGAACACCTTGAGCCCGACCTTCAGCCAGCTGTGCTCGACGAGCACGCGCTCGGCCACGTGGGCCAGCGGCAGGTAGGACATCATGCGATCGCTGGCGCTCATCGGGAAGCGGTCCAGGCCCGCGCCGATGGCCCAGGCGAAGGCGCCGAAGTTGTGCATGACGCCCTTGGGGTTGCCGGTCGTGCCCGAGGTGTAGATCAAGGTGCAGAGCTCGTCGGCGCCGCGCGTGACTTCACCCTTGAGCGGCTCGGTGCGGGCGCAGATGGCGTCCCAGCCCTCATAGTTCTTCTTCACGTCGTCGGGCGACAGCGCGTAGCTGGCGCCGGGCAGGCTCGGCAGCACGCCCGGCTTCATGCCTTCCCAGCCGTCGAGCTTGCCGATGAAGATGAAGCGCGCCTCGCTGTGCGTGAGGATCTGCGTGATGGTGTCGGCCGCCAGCGTCGGGTACAGCGGCACGGAGACATAACCGGCCATCCAGATGGCGAGGTCGGTCATCAGCCACCAGGCGCAGTTCTTGGACAGCATCGCCACCTTGGCGTCGGCTGGCCAGCCCTCGGCGGCGCCCTTGGCCTTGAGGAAAGCGGCCATGCGGCGCACTTGGTCGCTGACCTGGGCCCAGGTGAAGTCGAGGACCTCGGGCCCGCCCATCGGCTGCGTCAGCGTGACGGTGCTGCCGGCGGTGCGCTCCCAGTGATACAGGCGTTGCAGGGCGAGCTGGTCGGCGGCGATGGTGGCCATGGGCGTGTCTCCTCGGGGGGATTCTTTTCGGGAGCCGCAAAGTTAACCGCCTGTAAAGCGGCCCTTCCCCCGGGTAAACACCCTGCGGCGTGACGCGCTACCCACAGTGCCTAGAGGCATGGCTCTAGAAACGCCAGTCGCAATCGGTGGCGGCCGTGCCTGCCGCGAGTTGTGCGGCCACCTCGGTCAGCGGATGCAGCGCAGGCGTCAACTCGGCGAGATTGGTCGGGCGCGAGGCTTCGGCGCGCGTCAGCGCCTCCTGCCAGGGCTCGCCGGCCGCGCGCAGCGCGCAGGCCAGCTGCAGGCGGGCAGCCCACTCGGGCAGGCCCTGAGGTTCGGGCAGGCCGTCGAAGTAGGCCACGCGGATGCGCGTGCCCGCCAGCGAGGCCGCCGGCGTGCCGGCCAGGCGGCTCTTGAAGAGATCGATGCGGCTGGCCAGATTGCGGGACTCGGCGAGCAGCGGACGCAGCGTGTTCAGGCGGTGCTCGACATCGCGCGCCAGCGCCTGGCCAGCCTCGCCGGCGCCGGGCGCGATGGCAATGCGCGAGAGCGTCAGCAGGCCATCGGCGCGGCGCACGTCACCGATCAGCGGCGCGGCATCCAGCCCGGCGAGGGCCTGGGCGGCGGCGCGCAGGCTGGCTGCGTCGGCGCGGCCGGCGGCCAGCACGCGGGCCTCCAGCAACTGGGTGCGGCGCAGCAGGCCGGTCACGGCGTCGTCGGCGCCGGCGGCCTCGGTCTCGGCCTGGGCCTTCTCCAGCTGGGCCAGGGCCGCGCCGAACTCGCCGAGTTGCTGGAGGTAGACGGCCAGCAACTGGCGCATCAGCGTGCTGGCATGGTTGCCGGGGCGTGCGATGGCGTCCCAACGGCGGATCAGGTCATCGCTGTGCGCCGTGGCCTCGGCTGCGCTCTCGCGCGCCATCCGCCAGCGCACGAAGGCCAGGTTGCGCTCCAGCACCAGGGCCGGGCGGATGCGCTCGGCCTCTTTGGGATTCCAGAACGGCTTGGCTGCCTCGAGCGAGCGCTCGGCCTCGCGCAGCCGGCCCTCGTAGACATAGAGCACGTTCTCGTAGGTCGCGAAGCGCGCATGCTCGAAGGGGTTCTTGGCATAGATCGCGTCGTTGGAGCGCTTGGCCAGCGCCAGTTCGCGCTCGGCATCGGCGAAGCGGCCCAGGCGGCCGTAGGCCGTCAGCAGGTGCAGGCGCAGGCCGTGGGATTTCTCGCTCAGCGGCCCGTAGCGGCTGTCCCAGCGAGGCAGCAGCGGTTCCAGCAAGTCGATCACGGGCTGGCCGCCGGCGACGGCGGTGTGCAGGCCGGCCAGAGAGACGGCGGCGTCCTCGGTGCGCGGGTCGTTCTCACCGAAGGCCTGGCGGGCGTGGGCCAGGCGCGCTTCAGCCAACGGCGCCGCGACGTCGAAGCGCTGCAGCGCGAAATAGGTCTTGACCAGCGTGTCGAAGACACGGTCCTTGACCTCGGGCTGGTCGTTGAAGCGCGTGGCCAGCTCCTGGCGCTTGCGGTCCAGCAGTTCCACCACGGTGGGCTGGCGGCCGCCGTTCTGGTCGGGGCTGGCCGCGCCGAGCAGCTCTGCCAGATAACCCGTGACCTGCTCGGACTCGCGCGCTGCGGCCTGGGCCTCGTGCCGCTGCCAGAGGCTGACGGCCAGGCCCAGGCTGAGGGCCGCGAACACCAGCGTGGCACCGACCGCCAGCGCGGCATTGCGGCGCAGCCAGAGGCGCACGCGATGCTGCCAGTCCTCGGCACGCACGCTGACCGGGCGCTGGGCCAGCCAATGCTCGAGGTCGTCGATGAAGTTGCCGACGCTGGTATAGCGTTCGGCCGGGTTCTTGCGCAAAGCCTTGGCGGCGACGGCCTCCAGGTCGCCCGCCGCCCGGTCCGCATCGAGGGGGCGGCCGGGGCCGGCCTCATCGCCGGCGCTGTCGGCCGAGCCGGTCGTGCGCGTGGAACGGGTGATGCGCTGGGCCTGGCCGTGCAGCACGGCATGCTCCAGGGCCGTGCGGCCCAGGCCGCGCTTGCCGAAAGGCAGGTCGCCGCTGGCCAGTTCGTAGAGCATCACGCCCAGCGAATAGATGTCGCTGGCCACGCCCACGGCCTCGCCGGTGATCTGCTCGGGCGCCGCGTAGGCCGGCGTCAGGCGCCGGCCGGTGATCTGTGTCAGCTGATGGTCGGACTGACGGCCGGAGTCGTCGAGCAGGCCGGCGATGCCGAAGTCCAGCAGCTTGGCATTGCCCTGCTCGTCCACCATGACGTTGCCGGGCTTGAGGTCGCGGTGCAGGATGAGCTGGGCATGGGCATGTTCGACGGCGCGCGCCACCTCCAGCAGCAGCTTCACGCGCGCCACCAGGCCAAGGTTGTGTGCGCGCACGTGCTCGGACAGCGTGCGGCCCACCACGTACTCCAGCACGAGGTAGGCGCGGCCGTCCTGCTCGCCGGCGTCCAGCATGCGGGCGATGCCCGGGTGGGTCAGCCGGCCGAGCAGGGCGCGCTCGCGGGCGAAACGGGCAGTCAGGCCAGGGCCGGCGCGGTCGCCGCGCAGCAGCTTGATGGCGGCCTCGCCCTGGTAGAGGCCATCGGCCCGCTCGGCCCGCCAGACCTGGCCCATGCCGCCCTCGCCGAGGGGTTCGGCCAGGCACCAGGAGCCCAGGCGGTCGCCGGGGCGGGCAGGTGTGGTGGTGGAGAGCGTCGGCTCGCTCAGCGCGGCGACCAGGCGGGTGTTGTAGCCCGGCATGTCGACGAGGACGGTGGCGTCCGTGTCTTCGTCCTCGGGCAGGGACGCCAGCATGCGCGACAGCCGCGCGGCCAGTTCGGGCGGCTGCAACGCAGCCAGACGCTCGGCCCGTGCCGCGGCGGGCAGCTCGGCGAGCTCGTCGAACAGCGCCGACAGCTGCTGCCAGTCCGAGGACTGCAAGCCCGAGTTCATCAGTACACCGAATTCGGCGGGTCGCCGAGCAGCTCCTGCAGCAGGGCGCGCGCCTTCAGCAATTCGCGGTTGATGCTGCGCGTGGACAGGCCCCGCACCGCCGCCACCTCGGCGATGGACAGGCCGGCGAAGCCCACCATCTCGATCAGCTCGTACAGGCCGTTGTCCAGGGCCTTCATGCGCTCCAGGGCCTGGTCCAGGCCCAGCATGTCGACGGCCGTGCTCTGCACGGCGGCCACGTCGTCGGCCGCCGACAGCGTGACCATGACGGCGTCGCCGCCGCGCTTGTCGCGGCCTTCGGTGCGAAGGTGGTCGATGACGACGGAGCGCAGCACCCGGCCGACGTAGGCGAAGAACTGGCCACGCGTCTCGCCCTGCAGGCCCTGCTGGTCGGCCATGCGCAGAAAGCCCTCGTGCACCAGGGCGGTGGTGTTCAGGCCGGCCGACCTGCCGCTCGGGCCACTCTGCGCCAGGCGGATGCGGGCGACGCGCTTGATCTCGGGGTAGAGCAGGGCGTAGAGCTGCTGCAGGGACGCCGCGTCACCACGCGAAGTGCCGATCAGCAGTTCGGTGATGTCGGCCACGTCAGTCTTCCTGGAAGGCGGCGAGGGCGGCCGTGATGGCGGCGTCGCTGGCTTCGCGCTGCACCGGCGCATCGGCCACAAGACCTTCGCGCTTCAGCCGGGCGACCCATTGGCCGGCATCGCGGCCCTGCTCGAAGCCACTGCTCTGCAGCAGCAGCTCGCCACCCGCCGACAGCAGCTTGAAGTAGAACTTGCCGTCCGCCTCTCGGTATTGCTTGAAGACCGGCAGCGCAGCCTTCTCTATCTTGGCAGCTGCTGTCGTCGCGGTGGACGTGTAGGGCCGCAGGCCGCAGGCCTCGCGCAATTGCTTCAGGAAGGGAACCGCAATGGCGCGGGCCTTGGCGGCGCCGGCCTGCAGCGTGGCTTCGAGCTGCTCGGGGTGGGCCATCAGGTGGGCATAGCGCTCGCGCATCGGGCCGATCTGGCCTTCGATCAGGTTCACGAGCTGCTGCTTGGCCTCGCCCCAGCCCAGGCCGCCGCGCAGGGCCGCGCGGAAGGCGGCGCGCTGCTCGGTGGTCGCGAAAGCGTCGTAGATGGTGACCAGGGCCTGGCCCTGCGGGTCCTTGGGCTCGCCGGGCAGCTTGGAGTCGGTGACGATGCGCGCAACGGCCTCCTTCAGCGCCGCGCTGCCGCCTTCGAAGAGAGGGATGACGTTGTCATAGCTCTTGCTCATCTTGCGGCCGTCCAGCCCCGGCAGCAGCTCCATCTCGGCATCAGTCACGGCCTCTGGGGCAGTGAACAGCTCCTTGCCCCGGCCAAACAGGTGATTGAAGCGCTGGGCCACGTCGCGCGCCATCTCGATGTGCTGGACCTGATCCTTGCCGACCGGCACTTTGTGCGCGTTGAACATCAGGATGTCGGCCGCCATCAGCACCGGGTAGCTGAACAGGCCCATGCTGACGTTGGCATCGGGCTCCTCGCCAGCAGCCACGGCCGCGTCCACGGCAGCCTTGTAGGCATGGGCCCGGTTCATCTGGCCCTTGGCCGTCACGCAGGTCAGCAGCCAGGTCAGCTCGGGGATCTCGGGCACGTCGCTCTGGCGGTAGAAGGTGACGCGTTCGGGGTCGAGGCCGGCGGCCAGCCAGGTCGCGGCAATGGCGCGGCTGGAATGGGCCAGGCGGTCCGGCTCGTCGCACTTGATCAGCGCGTGGAAGTCGGCCATGAAGAAGAAGCTCTCCACGCCGGGCGCGCGGCTGGCCTCGATGGCCGGGCGGATGGCGCCGACGTAATTGCCGAGATGCAGGGTGCCGGTGGTGGTGATGCCGGTCAGGACGCGTTGAGGCATGGGTTTGGTGAAAAGTAACCAAACCGGATTGTGGCCTCAGCTTCGTTTGCGCGAAGGGGGTGCTGCTACGGAGGCGCGCCAGGTGACGGTGATGTCGAACTGCCGCGAGATGGGCAGCTGCTGCCCGTAGCAGCGGTTCAGCAGCCAGTGCAGGCCGGCCAGCGTGACCTCGTGGCTCGGGATGTGCACCGATGTGAGGCGCGGCGCCGCGAATTCGGCGCTGGGAGAGTCGTCATAGCCCAGCACCGAAACCTCGTGTGGCACCGACACGCCGCGTTCCTGGAAATGCGCCAGCAGGCCGATGGCCATCTCATCATTGGCGCAGAACACGGCAGAGGGCAGGCGCTTTTGCTTGAGCAGCACCTCTGCCGCATCCCAGCCGGCCTGATTGGAAAAGTCGCCGGGCACGGTCAGGATCTTGGACGTGTCCAGCCCGCGCAGCGCCAGCTCGCCCATGAAGCCATTCAGGCGCGCCACGTTGTCGGGCGAGGTGGTCGGGCCCGAGACGACGGCGATGTCCTTGTGCTTGTGCTGCAGCAGCGCGCGGGCCGCCTGAACGCCGCCCTGCACGTGGTCGGCCGTGAAGCATTGGTCCTTGATGCGGTCGAAGTGGCGGTTCAGCACGACGACCTGGCGCGCCGCCGGGCCCAGGGCCTTGAGGTCTTCGTCCTGCAGCGCGTTGGACAGCACGATGAGGCCGTCGCAATCGCGGTCCAGCAAAAAGCGCATGCCGTCGTTGGTCTCGACGCGTTCGTCCTCGATGCCCTCGCCGAAGGCCACCACCATGTGCAGTCCTTGCGCGCGCAACACCAGGTCGATGGCGCGCAGGATGGGCGTGTAGTAGGTGCCGCGCAGGAAGGGGATGTAGACGCCGATCAGCTTGGACGTGCCCGCGCCCAGCGAACGCGCGGTGTGCGAGGGCCGGAACTTCAGCTGGGCAATGACCTTGCGCACGCGCTCGGCCGTGGCTGGCGCGACGGAACCGTTTCCGCTGATGACGCGCGAGGCGGTGCCCACGCCCACACCTGCCAGCCGCGCTACGTCCTTGATCGTTGCCATTCGCCCTCTGCTTTTGTTGGGGCGGATTGAATCACAGGGGGCAGATCGGGGCGGGGTCTGCCGGCTCGGGCAGGGCCTTGGTATTTGCCTGGGTTTCCTTGCCACTCAGGCCGCCCCCGACCGGCCACCAGGACCTGGCTTCGTGGCTGCTGAATTGGCAGGGGCCTGCAGGCCAGGGGAAGGACAGGCGGCCGGTGAAGCCCGGCCAGGCCTTGCCGGCGGTCGGTTCCACCAGCACGTCGACCAAGCCGGCGCCCTCGGTGCCGGGCTGCCAGGCGGCAATGAAGGCATCGCTCTTGTTGGCCAGGTCATTCACATAGAGCGGCCGGCCCGAGTACAGCAGCGTGACGACGGGTTTGCCGCGGCCGGCGACCCGCTGCAGCACTTCCGCGTCCTTGGGATGGCGACGGCTGAAGCGCAGGTTTTCGGTGATGCGCGCATCGCCCTCGCCCTCGGCATAGGGTGTCTCGGCGAGCACGGCGACGACGGCGTCGAAGTTCTTCGGGTCGCTCTTGCTGCCGTCAGCGTCGAAGGTGACCTGCGCGGCACCCAGGCGCTGCCGCAATGCCGCCAGCAGCGACGTGCCTTGCGGATAGTCGACATTGCTCGTGTCGCGGCCCTGCCAGGTCACGCTCCAGCCGCCGCTCTGGTGGGCCAGGCTGTCGGCGGCGGCGCCGACGACCAGCACGCGGGCCGTGCCCTTAAGTGGCAGCAGGCCGGGCTTGTTCTTCAGCAGCACGAGAGACTCGCGCACCGCGCGCCGGGCGAGTTCGGGCGCCTGCATCGCTTCCACGGTGGCGGGGACTGGCGTCTGCATGCCGATGCTGAACTTGACGCGCAGGATGCGGCGCACCGCGTCGTCGATGCGGGCCATCGGGATCTTGCCCTGCTCGACCGCGCGCACGGTGTTGTTGAAGAAGTCTTTCCACTTGAATGGCACCATGACGACGTCGATGCCGGCGTTGATGGCGGCCGGGCAGTCCTCGGGCGTGCAGCCGGGCACCTGGCCGACGCCGTCCCAGTCGCTGACGATGAGGCCGTCGAAGGCCAGGCGGTCTTTCAGCACGCCGGTCATCAGCACGGCGTTGCCATGCATCTTGCCGTGCTCGACGTAGCCAGCGCTGTCGGTCCAGCTGCTGAAGGAGGTCATGACGGTCAGCACGCCGGCGTCCAGCGCACCCAGGTAGCCCGCGCCGTGCACATTGGCGAGATCGGCCGGCGAAGCCTGCGTCACGCCCTGGTCGATGCCGCGGCGCGTGCCGCCATCGCCGACGTAGTGCTTGGCAGTCGCCAGCACGCCGCGGCCCTCCTTCATGCCGTCCTGCAAGCCTTCCACCGAGGCCTGGCCGAGGCGCTTCACCAGGGCCGGATCGACGCCGAAGCTCTCGTAGGTGCGGCCCCAGCGCACGTCCTGCACGACAGCCAGCGTAGGCGAGAAGGCCCAGTGCAGGCCCGAGGCGCGGATGGCGCGCGCCGTGGCGCGGCCGATGTCGCGCACCAGGTCGGCGTCACGCGTCGCACCCAGCGCGATGTTGTGCGGGAAGAGAGTGGCGCCGCGCACGTTGTTGTGGCCGTGCACGGCGTCGGTGCCCCAGATCAGCGGGATGCCCGGCGTGGCCTGCAGGGCCGCGGCCTGGAACTTTTCGGACAGCTCGCGCCACTGCGCCGGCGTGGCCGCGCGGTCCTGGCCCGGCCAGCCCCCACCGCCGTTCAGGATAGTGCCGATGGCGTACTCGCGCACCTGCTCCGGCGTGATCGCGCGGATCTCGGGCTGGGTCATCTGGCCGATCTTCTGGCGCAGGGTCAAGTTCTTCAGCGCGGCCTCGACCTTGGCCTCGAGTGCCGCATCCCGCACGGGCTTGCGGGCCGGCCAGGCCTGCACGACGGCATCGGTTTCGGCCGCGCCGGCCATGGTCGCCAGGGCAAGCAGGGCAGCGAGAAGTGCGGTTGAGCGAGTCATCGTGGAGTGTCCGTTGGGAGCGCGACGGTAGTGGGTGAAGCAAAAAAACGTCAACCCCCGGGCCGACGAGATTGACAGCCCCGACTGTGGCGCATTAGATTTGCGCCGTGTTTGGAACCGGTTCCAATTTTGATGCCGACACCGCCAAGGAGCGCGGAGGCATCGCCACCCAAAAAGCCGGCCGAGCAGCGAACAAGACGAACCAGGAGACGAAAGAAATGCTCAAGCAAGCTCAGCGTGCGGCAGTGCGCACCATCGCCCCAACTTCGCCCCAGCGGCGCAATCGCCTCACGCCCATTGCCGTCTGCGTCGGCCTGCTGGGCGCATCGGCGCTGGCACTGGCCCAGACCGCGCCGGCGGGCGAGCAGAAGCTCGACACCGTGACGGTCACCGGCTTTCGCGCCAGCCTGGAATCCTCGATCAGCACCAAGCGCAACGCCGATGCCATCGTCGAATCCGTCTCGGCCGAGGACATTGGCAAGCTGCCCGACGTGTCCATCGCCGACGCGATCTCGCGCCTGCCCGGCCTGACGGCTCAGCGCGTGGCCGGGCGCTCGTCCGTCATCAGCATCCGCGGCATGGCGCCGCGCTATGGCGTGACGCTGCTGAACGGCCGCGAGATCGTCTCCACGGGCGACAACCGCTCGGTGGAGTACGACCAGTTCCCGTCGGAGCTGATCAACGCCGCCACGGTCTACAAGACGCCGGACGCCAGCCTGTCGGCGCAAGGCCTGTCGGGCACGGTCAACATGAAGACGCTGCGCCCGCTGGACTTCGCGACCTCGCGCGGTGTCGTCGGCGCTCGCGTGGAACGCAACTCCAACGGCTCGCTGAACCCCGAGATCTCCGGCACCGGCAACCGCCTGAGCGCCTCGTATGTGACGCAGTCGGCCGACCGCACCTGGGGCGCGGCCGTCGGCTTTGCGCACCTGGACTCGCCCAACCAGGAAAAGCACTACAAGAGCTGGTGGTGGGCCAACACCAACAACTGGGGCGCACCACTGCCCGGCGTGCCCACGGACGCCGTCGCGCTGCAGGGCTTCGAGTTGGGTGCCGCCTCGTCGCGCCAGAAGCGTGACGGCCTGATGGGCGTGCTCGAGTACAAGCCCAATGCCGATTTCCACAGCACGCTGGACCTCTACTACTCCAAGTTCGACCAGACCGAGGCGCGCCGCACGGTGATGTCCGACATGTCGACCTGGTCGGGTGCGACCTGGAGCAATGCGCAGACGACGGTGGTCAACGGCGACAAGATCGTCACCAGTGGCATCGTCAACAACACCACGCCGGTGGCGCTGACGACCTTCAACAAGCGCCAGGACGACATCCGCGCCATCGGCTGGAACAACGAGCTGAAGCTGGCTGACTGGAAGCTGGTGGGGGACCTGAGCTGGTCCAAGGCCAAGCGCGACGAGCAGAACGCGGAAGTGCAGGCGGGCTCGCTGAGCCGTGTCAGCCTGGGGCAGGCCAACATCGTCACCGGCGACGGTCGCTCCACCTTCGCGCCGACCTTCGACTTCGGCGACGGCAAGAGCGTCTACCTGACCGACCCCGCCAACTGGGGCCGCGACGGCCGCAGCCAGTTTCCCAAGGTGCGCGACCAGATCAAGGCGCTCAAGCTGACGGCGGGCCGCAACTTCGACAGCTGGCTCAGCAACATCGAGGGCGGGCTGGACTACTCCGAGCGCGACAAGGACATGAACCGCACCGAGGTGAACTACAACCTCAAGAACGGCCGCGCGCCGATGCTGATTCCGTCCGCGCTGCTGCGCTCGCCGACCGACCTGGGCTTTGCCGGCAGCAATATCCGCATGGTCAATTTCGACCTGCCGAGCGCGCTGAGCTTGTACGACGTGGTGCCCACCTCGGCCGACCAGGCACCGGGCCGTATCTGGCAGGTGCACGAGAAGGTCACGGCCGCCCACGCCAAGCTCGGCTTCGAGTTCGACTGGGGCGTGCCCATCCACGGCAGCTTGGGCCTGCGCGTCGTGCATGCCAAGCAGTGGAGCGACGGCCTGTTCTGGAACGGCAAGACCAACGCGACCGAACCTGCCACCGGCGGCACCAGCTACACCGACACGCTGCCCAGCCTCAACATCGCTGCCGACGTGACTGCCAACACCATCGTGCGCTTCGGCCTGGCCAAGGTGCTGGCGCGGCCGAACATGGAGGACATGCGCGCCGGCTTCGCGGGCATCAGCGTCAGCACGACCGAGCCGCATCTGTGGTCGGCCAATGGCGGCAACCCCAAGCTGGAGCCCTGGCGCGCCGACGCGGTGGACCTGTCCGTGGAGCACTACTTCAGCAAGCGCAGCTATGTGGCGGCCGCGGTCTTCCACAAGAACATCAAGAACTTCGTCTACTCGCAGTCCATCGACTTCGACTTCACCGGCTTTCCCAACCCGACGGCCTTCACGCCCTACAGCAACATCGGCACGTTGACTACCCAGTCCAACGGCGGCGGCGGGATGATCGCCGGCACCGAGCTGAGTGGCTCGCTGGACGGCGGCCTGATCAGCCCCGCGCTGGATGGCATCGGTGTGAGCCTGAGCTACTCGGACACGCGCAGCTCGCTGCACGAGGGCAATGACGTCAGCAAACCTTTGGATGGTCTGTCGGGCAAGGCGACCAACTTCACCGTCTATTACGAACGCGACGGTATCTCGGCGCGCATCGGCAGCCGCCATCGCTCGCCCTTCGTGACGACGGTGCGCGGCACCTTTGGCGAGAACGTGCCGAGCATGATCTCCAGTGAAACCATCATCGACGCGCAGATCGGCTACGCGTTCGAATCGGGCCTCTTCAAGGGTCTGTCGCTGACGCTGCAGGTCAACAATCTGCGTGACGAGCCCTATCGCACCCGCGTCGGTGTCTCCACCGGTTCCGTCGATCCCAACGCTACCTTGCCTGAGCGATACACGTCCTATGGCCGCCAGTTCCTGATCGGCGGCACGTACAAGTTCTGATCGATTTCCCAGTTCCCTGAACCCGCGCCGGCCGCGCTGCCGGCGCCTCCCATTCGAAGCATGAGCTCCAACACCGCCCCGAAACGCCAAGACTTCCCCGCCGACTTCCGCTGGGGCGTGTCCACCTCATCCTTCCAGATCGAGGGCGCCGGCCGCGAGGACGGCAAGGGCGAGTCCATCTGGGACCGCTTCTGCAGCGAGCCCGGCCGCATCCGCGACGGCTCCAACGCGCTGGTGGCCTGCGACCATTACCACCTGTTCCCGCAGGACCTGGACATGGCGAAGGCTCTGGGCGTCAACGCCTACCGCTTCTCCATCGCCTGGCCGCGCATTCTTCCAAACGGAACTGCAGGGCGGGGCGCCGTGAACGAAGCGGGCCTGGCCTTCTACGACCGGCTGGTGGACGGCATGCTGGAGCGCGGCCTGGACCCCTGGGCCACGCTCTACCACTGGGACCTGCCGCAGCCGCTGCAGGAGCAAGGCGGCTGGCTCTCGCGCGACACGGTCGGCGCCTTCCTCGAATACACCGACATCGTCACGCGCCGCCTGGGCGACCGTGTCAAGCACTGGATCACGCACAACGAACCCTGGTGCTCCTGCATGATGGGCTACTGGGAGGGCGTGCATGCGCCCGGCGGCAAGAGCCTGGCCGATGCGATGCAGGCCTGCCACCACGTGCTGTTGTCGCATGGCCAGGCCATCCCGCTGATCCGCAAGAACTCGGCCGGCGCCCAAGTCGGCATCACGCTCAGCCTGCACCCCATCACCGCCGCATCCGATAGCGCCGAGGACGCCGCCGCGCTGAAACGCCACGATGGCCTGCGCAACCGCTGGTTCCTCGACCCGCTGTTCGGCCGCGGCTATCCCGAAGACACGCTGGCGCTGCTCGCGTCATCCGGAAATGCCGCGCCCAAGGTGGAGGCCGGCGACCTGGCGGCAATAGCCACCGCGACCGACTTCCTCGGCGTCAACTACTACTTCCCCGAGATGGTCAAGGCCGATCCGGCCGGTGGCCCGATGCGTGCCAGCCTGGTGGAGCGCGAGGGCGTCGAACGCACCGGCTTCGGCTGGGAGATCTCGCCACAGGGGCTGGTGGACCTGTTGACCCGCATCCAGCGCGACTACAACCCGGCCGTCATCCAGCTGACCGAGAACGGGTCCACTTTCGAAGATGTGCTGACGCCCGACGGCCATGTGCACGATGCCGAACGCCTGTCCTATCTGCAGCGCCATCTGAGTGCGGTCAAGCAGGCGCTGGACGCCGGCGTGCCGGTCAAGGGCTACTTCGCCTGGAGCCTGCTGGACAACTTCGAATGGGCCGAGGGCTATCTGCGCCGCTTCGGCATCGCCTATGTCGACTACGCCACCCAGCAGCGCACGCTGAAGGACAGCGGCCTCTGGTACGGCCAGTTCCTGAACGAATAATTAACGGCATGGCGCCCTTTATTTAAAGGGTACAGGCGGTTTCTAAATGAAATATTACAGGGTCCTCCCTCAGGCGCGTTCAGCCGCGCCAGGGCAAACTGCGCACGCTGCCCCACAAGATCCGGAGACAAGATGAAGTTCCCCCGCCATGCCCTGGCCGCTGTTGCGCTGCTCGTTGCAACCGCTTCCAACGCCGCCGAACCCCTCAAGGCCGAAGTCATCCACTGGTGGACCTCGGGGGGCGAGTCCGCCGCCGCCAAGACCCTGGCCGAGGCCTACAAGGCCCAGGGCGGCATCTGGGTCGACACGGCTGTCGCCCTGGGCGAGCAGGCTCGCTCGGTCGCCATCAACCGCATCGCCGGCGGCAACCCGCCCACGGCCGCCCAGTTCAACACCACCCAGCAGTTCCGCGACATCGTCGACCAGGGCCTGCTGAACAACGTCGACGCGGTGGCCCAGCGCGACGGCTGGGACAAGTTCCTGCCCGAGACCGTGCTGAGCGCCATCCGCGTCAACGGCCACTACTACGCCGCGCCGGTCAACATCCACAACATGACCTGGTTCTGGTTCTCCAAGGCCGCCTTCAAGAAGGCCGGCATCGCGGAAGAGCCCAAGAACTTCGATGAGCTGTTTGGGGCGCTGGACAAGCTCAAGGCCGCCGGCCTTGTGCCGCTGGCCCATGGCGGCCAGCCCTGGCAGGACGGCATCGTCTTCACGGCCGTGCTGGCCCACTACGGCGGCCGCGACCTGTATCTCAAGATCTTCCGCGACCGCGACCCCAAGGCCATCTTGGGCGAGGACTTCAAGAAGGTGCTGCTGGCCTACAAGAAGCTGCAGGGCTACACCGACAAGGGCTCGCCCGGCCGCAACTGGAACGACGCCACCGCCATGCTCATCAGCGGCCGCGGCGGCGTGCAGATCATGGGCGACTGGGCCAAGGGCGAGTTCGCCCAGGCCAAGCAGGAGGCCGGCAAGGACTACGGCTGCGCCCCGGGCTTCGGCCCCAAGGCGCCCTACATCATCCAGGGCGACGTGATGGTCTTCCCCAAGACCGACAAGCCCGACCAGGTCAAGGCCCAGCAGCTGCTGGCCAGCGTCATCACCCAGCCCGCCACGCAAGTCGCCTTCAGCATGAAGAAGGGCTCCATCCCCATCCGCACCGACGTCGACGTCAGCCAGATGGACATGTGCGCCCAGATGGGCGTGGCCGCGATGAAGGACAAGTCGCGCCAGCTCGGCAACGGCGAGATCTACATCACGCCCGACCAGAACGGCGCCCTGCAGGACGTGCTGACGAGCTACTGGAACCGCAACATTCCGGTCGAGAAGGTCCAGAAGGACATCGTCAACGCGCTGAAGTCCTGACGATGAAACGCCGTTCCCTCGCGGCCTGGGGCGCGCTGCTGCCCCTGGCCGTCATCGTTCTCGTCGGCTATGTCGGCACGGTGCTGTGGACGCTGCGCACCTCCGTGTCCAGCTCGCGCACCTTCCCCAAGGACGACTTCGTCGGCCTGCAGCAGTTCGAACGCCTGCTCGACAACGATCGCTGGCAGCTCGCCATCCACAACCTCGCCGTCTACGGTGTGCTCTACATCGTCGCGGCCATGCTGCTGGGCTTTCTGCTGGCCGTCTTCATCGACCAGAAGGTGCGCGGCGAGGGCGTGCTGCGCACCGCCTTCCTGTACCCGTATGCGATGTCCTTCGTCGCGACCGGCCTGGTCTGGCAATGGGTGCTCAACCCCGACAGCGGCCTGCAGAACGCGATGCAGCAGATGGGCTGGAAGGATTTCAGCTTCGACTGGATCGTTGACCAGGACATGGTCATCTACACCGTCGTCATCGCCGGCACCTGGCAGGGTGCGGGGCTGGTGATGGCGTTGATGCTCGCCGGCCTGCGCGGCATCGACGAGGAGATCTGGAAGGCGGCGCGGCTGGACGGCATTCCGACCTGGCGCGTGTATCTGTCCGTCGTGTTGCCCATGATGGGCCCGACGCTGGCGACCGTCTTCACGCTGCTGGCCACCGGCGTCGTCAAGGTCTTCGACACCGTCGTCGCGATGACCCAGGGCGGCCCCGGCACGGCCAGCGACGTGCCGGCCAAGTTCATCATGGACCACCTGTTCGGCCGCGCCAACCTGGCACTGGCTTCGGCGGGTGCCGTGGTGCTGCTGCTCACGGTGCTCGCCTTGGTCGCCCCGCTCGCCTACGTGCGCAGCCGGCAGGCAGCGAAGGGAGGCCACTGATGAGCAAGCGCAAAGCAACGGCGCTGTGGGCCCGCATCGGCGTCTACGCCTTCCTGCTCTTCGCCGCGGCCTTCTTCCTGCTGCCGCTGTACATGATGCTGACGACCTCGTTCAAGAGCATGGAGGAGATCCGCCTCGGCCAGATCTTCGCGCTGCCGTCGGCGCCGTCTCTGGGCGCCTGGCGTGCCGCCTGGAGCGAAGCCTGCACGGGCGTCAGCTGCGAAGGCATTCGCGGCGGCTTCTGGAGCTCGGTGGCCATCACGGTGCCGTCGGTCATCCTGCCCATCCTGCTGGGCGCCATCAACGGCTATGCGCTGTCGTGGTGGAAGCCCAAGGGCGGCCAGTGGCTGTTCGGCATCCTGATGATGGGCGCCTTCATTCCCATCCAGGTGATGATCTATCCGCTCGTCAAGCTGGAGGCGGCCATCGGCATCTACAGCAGCCTGCCCGGCATCGTCGCCGTGCACCTGGTGTTCGCCATGCCCATCATGACGCTGCTGTTCCGCAACTACTACGCCAGCCTGCCGACCGAGCTGTTCAAGGCGGCGCGCGTGGACGGCGGCGGCTTCTGGCGCATCTTCGTGCAGCTGGTGCTGCCGATGTCCACGCCGATGCTGATCGTCGCGGCCATCATGCAGATCACCGGCGTGTGGAACGACTACATCCTCGGCCTGACCTTCGCCGGCCGCGAGAACCAGCCGATGACGGTGCAGCTCAACAACGTCATCAACACGACGACGGGTGAGCGTCTCTACAACCTCAACATGGCCGCGACGATCCTGACGTCCGCCGTGCCCCTGTTGGTCTATCTGATTTCCGGCCGCTGGTTCGTGCGCGGCATTGCAGCGGGCGCAGTCAAATGAGTGGCGTGAACATCCAAGGTCTGAGCATCAAGTTCGGCCACAACGAGGTCATCAAGAACCTGGACCTCCAGGTCGTCGAGGGCGAATTCCTCGTGCTGCTCGGCCCTTCGGGTTGCGGCAAGTCGACGCTGCTGCACAGCATCGCCGGCCTCATCGACGTGAGCGCAGGCAGCATCCACATCGGCGGCCAGGACATGACCGATGCCGAGCCCTCCGAGCGCGGCATCGGCATGGTCTTCCAGAGCTATGCGCTGTACCCGACGATGACGGTGGAGCGCAACATGTCCTTCGGCCCGCGCGTGGCCGGCATTCCCAAGGCCGAGATCGAGCGACGCGTGAAGCGCGCGGCCGACATGCTGCAGCTGACGCCGCTTCTTAGCCGCAAGCCGGCTCAGCTGTCCGGTGGCCAGCGCCAGCGCGTCGCCATCGGCCGGGCGCTGGTGCGCGAGGCCGGCGTCTTCCTGTTCGACGAGCCGCTGTCCAACCTCGACGCCAAGCTGCGCGCCGAGCTGCGCCGCGAATTGAAGCTGCTGCACCAGACGTTGGGCAACACGATGATCTACGTGACCCACGACCAGGTCGAGGCCATGACGCTGGCCTCGCGCATCGTCGTCATGAAGAGCGGCGTCATCCAGCAGATCGGTACGCCCAGCGAGGTCTACGAGCGCCCGGCCAATCTCTTCGTCGCCGGCTTCCTCGGCGCGCCGGCCATCAACTTCGTGCCTGCGAAGGTCGGTGCCGACGGCCGCTCGCTCGAAGGCGCGCTGCCCCTGCAACTGGCCGAGGGCCGCGTGAAGGCGGGCCAGGGCCTGGTGCTCGGCGTGCGGCCGGAGCATGTGCGCCTGCAGTCGGACGGCCGCTGGCGCGCAACGGTGCAGCTGGTCGAGCCCATGGGCAACCACCAGGTCGTCTGGATGAAGCTGGGCGAGCAGGGGTTCTCGGTCCTGGTGCACGACGGCCGCCGCATCTTGGCCGGCGACGAGCTGGCCTTCGACATCGACGAGTCGGCGCTCAGTGTTTTCGACGCCGCCAGTGAACAACGCCTGAGCTGAAACCGCCATGAAGATCCTTCTGCTCGCCCTGACAGCCGCGCTCGCCAGCGTTGCTAACGACGAACCTGTGCGGGCTTTTCTGACGACCGCCGACCAGCAGCAGTTGCTGGCGCCAAGCGAAGTGAGCAAGTCCGCCAACAAGGCCGATGCCGTGATCCGCATCGACCCGAAGCGCCAGCACCAGCGCATCGCTGGCTTCGGAGCGGCCATCACCGAGGGCTCGGCCTGGCTGATCCGCCACGGCATGAGCGAGCCCCAGCGCGACGCGCTGATGCGCGAGCTGTTCACGCGCGAGGGGAATGACGGTAAGGGCCTGGGCTTCGAGCTGACGCGGCTGACCATCGGCGCATCGGACTTCTCGCGCCGCCACTACAGCCTCGACGACATGCCGCCGGGCCAGACCGACCCCGAGCTGAAGAACTTCTCTCTCAACACCGAACGCGCCGACGTCATCCCCGCCGTCAAGCGGGCCCTGGCGCTCAACCCCAAACTGCAGGTGATGGCCTCGCCATGGAGCGCGCCGGGCTGGATGAAGACGACCGACAGCCTCGTGCAGGGGCAGCTCAAGCCCGAGTTCTACGGCGCCTTTGCCCGCTACATGGTGCGCTACGTCGAGAGCATGCGCGCCGAGGGCGTGCCCATCTTTGCGCTGACGCTGCAGAACGAGCCGCACTTCGAGCCGCCCGACTACCCCGGCATGCGCATGACGCCGGCCACGCGCGCGACCGTCGTCGGCCAGCACCTCGGCCCGTTGCTCAAAGCCCAAGGCCTGAAGACGCAGATCCTGGAGTGGGATCACAACTGGGACGAGCCGTGGAGCCCGCTGTCCATGCTGTCCGATGCCACGGCGCGCCAATATGTGTCGGGCGTGGCCTGGCATTGCTATGCGGGGGACGTGTCCGCGCAGTCGCAGGTGGCCCAGCACTTCCCGGAGCTGGACGTCTGGTTCACCGAGTGTTCCGGCGGCGAATGGAAGCCGCAGTGGGCCGAGACACTGCCCTGGATCACGCGCAACCTCATCATCGGCAGCACCCGCCACGGCGCGCGTGGCGTGCTGATGTGGAACCTGGCGCTGGACCCGCAATACGGCCCGCACCTGGGCGGTTGCAAGGACTGCCGTGGCGTCGTCACCATCGACCCCAAGAGCGGCAAGGTCACGCGCAACATCGAGTACTACGCCTTCGGCCACGCCAGCCGTTTCGTGCAGCAGGGCGCACGGCGCATCGACTCGGAAGGCGGCGAGGGCAGGAAGACGGGCCTGGACCACGTCGCGTTCACGAACCCGGATGGCAGCACGGCGCTGATCGTCAGCAACTCCGCCGGCGCGCCCCGCCGCTTCACGGTGCAGGCGCCGGGCCAGCGCTTCAGCTACGAGCTGCCGGCCAGCGGCGTCGTGACCTTCACCTGGTGACCGTTGGGCGCTGGCCGCGCGTGACATCCGTCCTGAGTTCTAACGACTCGGCGCGTGACTGATGTCACGTGGCGCGGCCCATCCTGGCTAGGATGGGCCGATGACGGGATCCCTGCTGATCAGCACCAGCTTGATCGCCCTGCTTGGCGTGGCGCTGCTGGTGCTGGCGCGGCTGGAGCCTGGTCATCCCCACATCAGCGACTGGGGCTGGAGCCATGTCCTGCTCGCCGTGGGCCTCACGCTGGGCATCGCCCTCGTGCCGCCGGACCCGGAGTCCGTGCACTACAAGCTCCAGGCCACCGTGGCGACGGCGGCCGTCATCGCCTCGCTGGCTCTGCAACTGGCTGGCGCGGCGCGCTACCGCGGCCGGCTCTGGCGCTGGCGGCGCAACGCGCCGCTGTTCGCGTCCCTGCTCGGCTTCATCCTGGCGCTGGCGCTGGTGCAGCAGCGCCATGCCGTCGTTGCCGCTGCCCTGATCCTGACCGCCGGCGCCTGGCTGGCCGCCGCCTGGCTGTGGCGGGATGGGGCGACCGGCGAGCGCTTCGTCGCCGGCTGCTTTGCGGCCTCCGGCCTGGTGCACCTCAGCGGCCCGCTGCTGGACCCGCTGGCCCGCTCTCCCATCACCCACATCCTCGGTACCTATGTGCAGGCCGTGCTGGCCATGGCGCTGATCCTGCTGTCGGTGCGCCGCGCCCATCACGAGACGCAGCGAGTCAATTCGCAGCTGCGCCAGCTCTACGAGCAGTCCATGCAGGGTCTGCTTGTCGTGCGCGAGTCGCGGGCCGTCTATGCCAACCCGGCGGCGCTGGCCATGTTCGGTTTCGACCGCGTGGAGGACATCGGCCCCATCGGCCCGCTGATCGCCACTTCCGACATCGAGGCCGCGCGCGCCCGCTACCAACGCCTGCTGCAGGAGCGCAGCGGCCAGATCGCCTGGGAGGGCGAGCGCTACCGCAGCGATGGCCAGGCCGTCTATCTGCGTGGCAGCTCCAGCTATATCGAATGGGAGGGTGGGCCGGCCCTGCTGGTGCTGATGCTGGACGACACCGCGCGCCAGCGCGCCATCGAGGCGCTGCGCCGCCAGGCCCTGCATGACGAGCTGACCGACCTGCCCAACCGCCACGCCGCCCTGGCCCGCCTGGCCGAGCTGACGGTGCCCGGCAGCCCGGGATTCGCGCTGCTGTCGGCGGACCTGGACCGCTTCCAGCTCGTCAACGAAAGCCTGGGCCACGAGACCGGCGACGCGCTGCTGCAGGCCATCGCGACACGCCTGCGCGAGGCCCTGCCGCCCGAGGCCCTGCTGGCACGACTGGGCGAAGACCAGTTCCTGCTGCTGCAGCTCGGCGTCGATGACGACGCGGGCGCCCTGCTGGTTGGCCAGCGCCTGCTGGCGCTGATGAACGCGCCCTTTGCCGTTGCCCACCGGGCCTTGTATGTGCACCTGTCGGTCGGCATCGCGCTTTTCCCCGCCCATGGCCGGGACGGCGCGGCCCTGCTGCGTGCGGCCGATGTGGCCATGCACCAGGCCAAGCAGCAGGCCGGCGCGGCCGTCGTTGCCTTTCGGCCCGGCATGTCGGCAGCGGCGGGCGGCCTGCTGGAGATCGAACAGGCCCTGGCCGCGGCCATCGAGCGCGAGGAGTTCCAGCTCGACTACCAGCCGAAGTTCGAGGCCGGCACGCGCCGCCTGGCGGGCTTCGAGGCCCTGGTGCGCTGGCAGCGCCCCGGGCGCGGCCGCGTCAGCCCGGCGGACTTCATTCCCGCCGCCGAGCGCACCGGCCAGATCGTGCCGCTCGGCGCGCTGATCCTGCGCCAGGCGGCCCAGCAACTGCGTGCCTGGCAGCAGCAGGGCCTGGCCGTGATGCCGGTGGCCGTGAATGTGTCGCCGCTGCAGTTCGAGGACACCGGCTTTGCCGATTGGGTGCTGGACCTGGTGCGCGCGCATGGCTTGGCGCCGACGCTGATCGAGGTCGAGATCACCGAGACCGCCGCGATGACGCACATGGACCGTGTGCTGCCCCAGCTTGCCCGGCTGCGCGACGCCGGCGTGGGCGTGGCGTTCGACGACTTCGGCACCGGTCAGAGCTCGCTGACCCTGCTGCGCCGCCTGCCCATCACCACACTCAAGCTTGATCGCAGCATGATCGACCCGCTGCCCGAGCCGTCCGCCGGCGCCGTCGTGCGCGCGGCCTGCGTGCTGGCCCAGGCGCTGGGCCTGGCCATCGTGGCGGAAGGCGTCGAGACCGAGGCGCAGGCCGCCGAGGTCGAGGCCTTGGGCTGCACACATCTGCAGGGCTGGCTGTTGGCCAAGCCCCTGGCGCCCGCTGCAGCTGCGGCGCTTCTCAGCTCGCCATCAGCTCACCCATCCGGACCGAGCCTCCCGGTTGCCACGCCGGGTTGAACTGCAGGCCGCTGTTCTCGAACAGCATGACGACCGTGGAGCCGAGCAGGAAACGGCCCATCTCGTCGCCCTGGGCCAGCGTCGCTTGTCCAGGTGTGTAGTCCCACTCGCGTACCGGGCCGGCGCGGTTGATGACGCCATGCCAGACCGTGGCCATGCTGCCGACGATGGTGGCGCCGACCAGCACCAGCACCCAGCGACCCAAGGTGTCGTCATCGAACACGCAGACGACGCGCTCGTTGCGCGCAAACAGCCCCGGCACGCCGCGCGCCGTCGTCGGGTTCACCGAGAACAGCTCGCCCGGCACATGCACCATGCGCACCAGCCGCCCGGCGGCCGGCATGTGGATGCGGTGGTAGTCCTTGGGGCTGAGGTAGAGGTTGGCGAACAGGCCGTCCTTGAACCGCGCCGCGAGCTGCGCGTCGCCGCCGACCAGGGCCGTCGTCGTGAAGGCCTGTCCCTTGGCCTGGAAGATCTGGTCGCCCTGGATGCGGCCCACCTGGCTGATCGAGCCGTCCACCGGGCAGATCAGCGGAGCATCGGCCGGCGGCCGCGCGCCGGGCTTCAGCGCCCGGGTGAAGAAGTCGTTGAAGGTCTTGTAGGCCGTGATGTCGGGCTCGGCCGCCTCGGCCATGTTGACGCCGTAGCGCCCGACAAAGCGGCGGATGACCGAGGTCGTCACGCCACCCAGCGGCTTGGACGCGTAATGCCCGGCCAGGCGTGTCATCGCCTGCTTGGGCATCAGGTATTGGGGCAGGACTTTGAGGCGGTCGGACATGGGAAGGGGCCGAATTGCGGTCGAGGATTCTAGGAGTCGCGCCACGGCATGACGACCCGGCGCAGCGGGGCCGCCGTCGTCGCGACCTGATCGGCGTCCAGCAGGCCGCGGCGCTTCAGGTGGCGGATGGCGGTCTGCACGGTCGACTTGGCCAGGCCGGTGCGCGTGGCGATCTCCTGCAGGCTCAGCGGCACGGCTTCCGCGCGGCGTCGCTGGGCCTCGCAGGCCAGGCAGAGGTAGACGAGAAAGGCCGAGGGCCGCCGGTCATGGCCGCAGAGGTCGGCCATCAGCGTGTCGACGACATAGGCGTCGATCTGGTGGGCGATCGGTTTGTGCATAGCGATCAATGCTATAGCAGCCATCGGACGCGATCCGCCCGGGCGCTTCCAGAATGGGCGCCACGTCCAACAGCTTCGAGCCGCCACCATGATCACCCACGTCAAATTCATCGGCGTTCCCGTCGCCGACCCGGCCCGCGCGCTGGCCTTCTACCGCGACCAGCTCGGCTTCGCCGTTGCTACCGACCAGCCCATGGGCCCGGGCAAGCGCTGGATCGAGCTGCGCATCGGCCACTCGGCCACGCGCGTCGTGCTGTTCACGCCCGAAGGCCACGAGGATCGCATCGGCACCTTCTTCAACGGCGCCATCGCCTGCGACGACGTCGAGGCGACCTGCCGGCAGCTGCAGCAGCGCGGCGTCGAGTTCGTCGCGCCGCCGACGGCCCAGCCCTGGGGGACGTTCGCCAAGTTCAAGGACTCCGAAGGCAACGTCTTCGTGCTGTCCTCCAGCTGAGGCCCCGGCAGCCGGGCGCGACAATCCGCGCCGATGCCCCTGGTCCACAGCTCCTTCTACCGTTTCACGCCGGTCGCCGACCCCACCGCCTTCGCCGCCTGGCTGCGCGAGGCCGCCGCCGGTCTGGGCGGCGTCATCCTGGTGGCCGGGGAAGGCCTGAGCGCCGCGGTGGCTGGCCCGGCCGAGGTGGTGGCAGCTTTTGAAGCGCTGCTCCAGCAGCAGCCTGGTTTCGCCGGCCTGCATTGCAAGCACAACGCCTGCGAGCGCTCGCCCTTCAGTCTGCTCAAGGTCTCCGTCAAGCGCGAGATCGTCGCCTTCGGCATTCCCGGTGTCAGCGGCGAGGACACCGGCACCCATGTCAGCCCACAGCGCTTTCGCGAACTGCTGGCCGACCCCGACACCGTCGTCCTCGACAACCGCAACACCTTCGAGTTCAAGCTGGGGCGCTTCCGCGGCGCCATCGACCCCGGCGTGGCCCACTTCCGCGACTTCCCGGCCTATGTCGAGGCACACCGCGACGAATGGCAGGGCAAGACGGTCGCGATGTACTGCACCGGTGGCATCCGCTGCGAGAAGACAGCAGCGTGGATGCAGGCCCAGGGCCTGAAGGTCGCGCAGCTCGACGGCGGCATCCTGGGCTTCCTCGAAGCCTTTCCCGACGCCGCAGCCGATTGGCAGGGCGAGTGCTACGTCTTCGACAAGCGCATCGCCATCGATGCCGCCGGCCGCGAGACGGGCACGACGGCCGAGCAAGTCTTCAGCGACCCGGCCGACGCCTGGCGGCTGGCGCGGGCGCGGCGGCTGGATCCCGAGGACTGACGTCCGCAGCTTCAGCGCGCCGCCGCATGCACCTTGTGAGCGACGGACAGCAACCGTGAGCTCATGCGAAGGCCAGCGCGTTCCGCGCCGTCAAGCAGCACATCGAAACGCACGCGCCCGCCAACGACCAGAAACTGAATGGCGCCGGCGCGCGGCGAGGCCTCGCCGGAAGCGCCCTCGCTGACCAGCAGCAGCCCGCGCCGTGCGCTGGCCGTTTCGCCCTGAGCCAGGAACAGCAGGTGCACGGCCGGGTCGGCATCGGCCGCGCGCACGCGCCGCACCTGCACCGGCCGCGCCTGCACCGTGCGCCCCTGCAGGGTCTGGCTCAGCTCGCCGAGCATGGCTTCCGAGCCCTGCACGCCGATGACAAAGGGCGCATCGATAGCACCCAGCGCGCCGTCGGGCCAATCCACATAGGCCGTGAACTTGTAGAGGAACTCGGCCTTGATGCGCACCTCGCCGCCGGCATCGTCGGTCTGTGCATGGCTCATGCCGGCCGTCAGCAAGCCCAGCGCGAAGGCCAGCAGCGGCCTGCGCCGCGCCGGTGTCACGGGGTCCACCGCAGTTGCGCGTAGGCCTCGGGCCCGAAGACGCTGCGGCCCGGCGCAGCATTGGCCTCGGCATGGCGGCCATGCAGCAGGTTGCGGCCGCCCAGCGTCAGCGCCAGCGTGGGGGTGGCGCGCCAGCCGTAGTTGAAGTCCAGCACCGTGTAGGCGGGCACGGCCGGCTTCGGCAGCGCGGCGACATGGCGCAGCGCCACGTCCAGCTCATGGCGATCCGCCGGCTGCAGCGTGGCGCGCAGCTGCCATTGCCGCGGCGGGTCGTTGCCCAGCGCGGACGGCCCCACCGGGTCGCGGCTGCCCGGCTGCACGGCCAGATCTTGTTGCAGGGCATTGAAGCCGGCACTCCAGCGCAGCCAGGGCAGCGGCTGCCAGTGCGCCCAGGCTTCCAGGCCCCAGCTGTTGCCGGCGATCATGTTCTGCACCACGGCGTTGGGCGGCGGCTGGCCGCTGCGCAGCTTCTGCCAGTCATGCTGGTACAGCGTCAGCGCATAGCTCAGCGTGCTGCTCGGCTGGCCGCGGTGGCCCAGCTCGACCACGCGCGCGACCTCCGACACGAAGTCGGCCCCGCCCGCGATGATGAAGGGCGGCTTGGGCGGCAGGCGCAGGTCGCGGTCCAGCCGGGCCGGCGCGCGCACCGCGCGCGACAGCGAGGCCCACCACTGCCAGCGCGGCGACGGCGACCAGGCCAGGCGCAGCGACGGCAGCGTCTCCCAGCCGGTGTAGTCGTTGTGCTCGAACTTCGTGCCCGCCGTCAGCCGCCAGCCGTCCGCCAGGGTCAGCTCGTCCTGCACGAACAGGTTGTGCCATTGCTGCCGCGCGCTTTCGGGCACGAAGCCGAACACCAGCCCCGGCGCGATGTGGTCGCGCGAGCTCCGCCAGCCGCCGCCCCAGTCGATCTGGTGCGCGCCCCAGGCCAAGCTGTGCTGCGCCTCAAGGTCCAGCACCGTGAAGCGCGGGCTGTACAGGATCGTGTCCTCGCGCCGCACATGGTCGTAGTAGGCCTGCAGGCGCAGCCGCGAGCCGCCGTCCAGCCGGCCAGTCCAGCGCGCCAGCAGGTTCTGCCCCGACGTGCTGACGCCGCCGAGGTTGCGTGTGCCACTCAGGCGGTCTGCCGTATCGCCGCGGTAGACGTCGCCCTGCACGGTCAGCCCGTCCTCGCCGCTCAGCCAGTCGGCGCGCCAGCCCAGTTGCCAGCGTCGCGACTTGTCCGTCACGGCCACGCCGGCTTCGGTCTCGGTGGCATCGCGCTGCAGCAGCTTGGCGTAGGCGCGCCAGTCGCCTTGCAGCGGCAGTTTGCCGCCGAGGCGCAGCGCGGCCGAGCGCTCGTCGGTGCCGGCGTCGGCGCGCAGCAGCAGCCCCGTGTCCGCGGCCGGCCGGCGGATGATGTTGATCACCCCATTGACCGCGTTCGTGCCCCAGACGCTGCCGCCCGGGCCGCTGATGACCTCGATGCGGGCGACGTCGTCCAGCAGCACGTCCTGCTGGTCCCATTGCACACCCGAGAAATAGGGCGCGTAGACCGTGCGGCCGTCGATCAGCACCAGCAGCTTGTTGCCCACCGAGTCGTTGAAGCCCCGGGCGCTGATGGCGTACTGGTTGGCGTTGAGCCGCGCGACCTGCAGGTTGGGCGCCAGCAGCAGCGCCTCGGGCAGGCTGCGCGCGCCTGAGCGGCGTATCGCCTCGGCGCTGATCACGTACAGCGAAGCCGGCACCTGCGCCAGCTTCTCGATACGCCGCGACACCGAGCTGATTTCGATGTTGGACAGCTGCTCCAGCGACAGATCGCTCAGGTCCTGCGCCGTTGCGGGGGAGGCCAGCAGCGCCAGCAGCACGGCGCTGCCGCCGGCTCGGCGGCGGGTGGGGCGAGGCTTGTCCTCGTCAGTTGGCTGGCGCACGGATCACCTCCCTGTCGTCGGAGGTCTGAAATGACCCGGACTGGTCGCGCCAGCATAACAACGCTGTCCGCTGGATGCGGCGTCGCCGGCGCCGCTGGATAGACCCGCGGCCGGACCCCGCGGCGGAAGATTGATTCCCCCAGTTCGGAACAAAGCTTCCGGGCGGCGGCGGGTGCGTCGCGCCGCAAACGCCGACAATGCCACCGCGCGCCGCTTGCGCGCACCGAAATCCCCTCATTCGATGTCTCATCTGATCGTCCACGGCGGCACGCCCCTCTCGGGCCGCATCATTCCCTCGGCGAACAAAAACGCCGTCCTGCCCATCCTCTGCGCCACGCTGTTGACCAAGCAGCCGGTGCGCCTGCGCGGTGTGCCCGAGATCACCGACGTCAAGAAGATCGTCGAGGTCTTCCGCAAGCTCGGCTCGCAGGTCGAACTGGACTTCAAGACCGGCATCCTCGACGTCCACCACCGCGACACCCATTTCGACCCGGCCACCGACCGCCTGCCCGAGGAGATGCGCTCCTCGATCATGCTGGTGCCCGGCCTGATGGCCCGCTTCGGCGCCGCCCGTATCGAGGACGACGTCAAGGGCTGCACACTGGGTGCGCGCGAGATCGACCCGCACGTCGAGGTGTTCGAGCGCTTCGGCGCCCAGGTCCAGCGCCTGCCCGACGGCCTGGTGCTGCGCGTGCACCGCCCGCTGACGGCCAACCATCACTGGACCGACTACGCCTCCGTCACGACGACCGAGAACTTCGTGCTGTGCGCGGCACTGGCCGACGGCGTGTCCACGCTGACCAACGCCGCCAGCGAGCCGCATGTGCAGGAGTTCTGCAACTTCATGTCGCTGCTGGGCGCCAAGATCGAGGGCCATGGCACGTCCAAGCTGAAGATCACCGGCGTGCAGGAGCTTGGCGGCGCCGACTACACCTTCACCGAAGACTTCCACGAGATCGTCACCTTCCTGGCCCTGGGCGCCATCACCGGCGGCAACGTGCAGGTCAAAAACGGCGCGCCGGAGATGTTCCCGCTACTGGACCGCACCTTCGCCAAGTTCGGCGTGCAGATCGTCCACGAGGACGGCTGGAGCCGCTGCGTCACGAACGGGCCGCTGAAGGTGAAGGAGCCCTTCACGCGCAACATCCTGCAGAAGGTGGAAGCCGCGCCCTGGCCCTATGTGCCGGTGGACCTGCTGCCCATCTTCGTGGCCCTGGGTGTCAAGGCCGAAGGCAGCGTGATGTTCTGGAACAAGGTCTATGACGGCGCCATGGGCTGGACCAGCGAGCTGGCCAAGTTCGGCGCCCATGCCTTCCTGAGCGATCCGCACCGCATGATCACCTTCGGCGGCAAGCCGCTGAGCCCGGCCGAGGTCGAGAGCCCCTACATCATCCGCGTCGCCATCGCGCTGCTGATGGTGGCGGCCAGCATTCCCGGCAAGAGCGTGATCAAGAACGCGACGCCGATCCGCCGCGCCCACCCCAATTTCGTCGAGCACATCGGCGAACTCGGGGCGCGCATGGAGTGGGTCGAGGGAGATTGAAATGGAGCCCCTCGCCCAGTCGCGCCGCGCTGTACGCGGGCGCGCCCGGTCGGTCTTGCCGACCGCGCAGCGGGCAAGCCCGCAGCCCTTCGGCAGGCACATGCCGCCCACTGGGCGCCATGTGTCCAGCCTCAGCCCCCTGGGGGACGGCGATGCTTGCGGCATTGAGCCGCAAGCACATCGCCATGGCGGGCCGGCTCGGGAGCGGCCCAGCGCTCGGCCCGAAAAACGGGGTCGCTGAAGTGCGTGGGGCGTTGGCGGTAGCCGCACTGGTTTTCACGGCCGCGGCAGCGTCCTCTGTTGCGTCGCCCGCCGACACCATCCGCTGGGTGGCGCAGGATGTGCCGCCGCACTTCAGCTTCGTGCAGGGCCAGCCGCCGCGCAGCGTGGCCGAGCTGGGCCACGGCGAGGTGGACGGCTTCATGCGCGTGCTGCTGGCGCGCATGCCCGAGTTCCGGCATGAGTTCGTCGAGGCCAGCACCGCCCGCTATGAGGCCGAGAGCCGCCGCGGCGAGACCCTGTGCTCGACCCTGCATGTGCGCACGCCCGAGCGCCTGCAGTGGCTCTATTTCTCGCACCTCTACCCGCCGCTGATCTCGCGCGAGATCCATGTCATCGTGCCGCGCCAGCGGCTGGCCGAGCTGTCCCAGGCCCGGCCCGGGGACGGCCGCCTCGTGCTGGCCGACCTGCTCAAGCGACAGGACCTGCGCCTGCTGCTGGCACGGGACCGCGCCTTCGGCGCGCAGATCGACAGCCTGCTGTCACACCAGGTCGTGCCACGGCTGGCTGTCGGCGCCCAGCTCAGCACCCAGCTGCTGGACATGCTGCGCGCCGGCCGCATGGACTACACGCTGGAGTACCCCAGCGTCGTCAAGGAATACCTGGCCCGCGTCGGCGACCCCGGCGCCCTGGTGGCGCTGCCGGTGGCCGAGGGCCTGAGCACGTTGCTGGCCACGGTCTCCTGCAGCCGCACGCCGCAGGGCAGGCGGTATATCGAGGCCATCGACGCCGCGGTGCGCAAGCTCGCCCGGGAGCCCAACCGCGAGGCCTGGGTGCGTCAATGGCGCGGCAACCGTGCCGAGCCCCAGGACATGAAGCGGCTGAACGCCTACATGGACGAACGCGCCCGCGGCGGGCCGCGCATCGAATAGGCCGTGGCGAGACCGCCCAAGCCGGTCCTGCCGCTGCGCGAAGGCGTCGCGGCAAGTGCCGTGTTCTGTCCGGCCGGGCCCTGGGGCTCCATGGCCGCCTTCCTCGCCGAGCGCCTGCCGCGCGTGGTCGACTGGCCGGAACGCCTCGCGCGCGGCGACGTGGTGGACGACGCCGGCCACGCGGTCGTCGACTCGCCCTACCGCGGCGATCGGCGCGTCTACTACTGGCGCCACCTGGACGTCGAGCCCGACATCCCGGCCGGCGAGCGCATCGTCTTCCAGGACGAGCACCTCCTTGTCGCCGACAAGCCGCATTTCCTGCCGGTGACGCCCAGCGGCATCTACGCTCGGCAGACGCTGATGGCACGTCTGCGCCACGCCACCGGCCTGGCGGACCTCAACCCCGTGCACCGGCTGGACCGCGAGACGGCCGGCCTCGTCGTCTTCAACCTCCGCCGTGACGAGCGCGACGCCTACCACCGCCTGTTCCGCGAGCGTGTCGTCACCAAGGTCTACGACGCCATCGCGCCGCTGGGTGCCGGCCCCTGGCCGCGCGTGGTGCGGCACCGCCTGGAGGAGCCGACGGGCGACAACTTCATGCAGATGCAGGTCGTCAACGGCGAACCCAACGCCGAGACCTGGGTCGATCTCGTCGAGCTCTTGCCCGATGGGTTGGCGCGTTACGAGCTGCGTCCCCACACGGGGCTGCGTCACCAGCTGCGCGTGCAGATGAATGCCCTCGGGCTGCCGCTGGTGGGTGATCGCATCTACCCCGTGCTGCAGCCCCACGAGAATCCGCCGCGCTTGGACGCACCGCTGCAACTCGTGGCGCGGGCGATCTCGTTCACAGACCCCGTCACAGGTCTGCAACGCAGCTTCGAGCGCGCCGCCCCGACAATCGCGCCGACATGAACGCGCCCAACCCTCAAGCCCAGGTCCAGGAACTGCGCCGCCAGCTGCAGTCCCTGCTGGACGCCGCCAAGGCCAATGAGCGCAAGCTGGATCGCTTCGACGCGCTGGAGCGCCGCCTCATCGCGGTGAGTTCGATGGAGGAGTTGGTCAACCTGCTGCTGGTCGACTGCCGCGACGATTTCGGCCTGGACGCCGCCGAGCTTTGGCTGCTGGACCCCGAGGAAGAGCTGCGCCGCGCCCTGCCGGCCCTGCCCATGATCAAGGCGCCGCGGCTGCTGGACAGCCATGGCCCGCTGAAGGACCTGTTCGGCGCCGCGCGCACGGCCCGCCTCATCGGCCCGGGCCCGGACGAGGCGCTGCTCGCCAAGGCCTTCGACATGCAAGCCGGCGTGCGTTCCGCGGCCCTGCTGCCGCTGATCCGCCAGGGCCTCTTGATCGGCAGCCTGCACCTGGGCTCGCGCGACCCCGAACGCTACGACGCCGCCTCGGGCACCAAGTTCCTCGACCGCCTGTCGGCCATCGCGGCAATAGCCATCGAGAGCATGCTCAACCGCGAGCGCCTGCGCCGCGCCGGCATGACGGACGGCCTCACCGGCGTGCACAACCGCCGCTACTTCGACCACCGCAGCCTCATCGAGTTCAGCCAGGCCGTGCGCCATCGATACCCGCTGGCCTGCCTGTTCCTGGACATCGACCACTTCAAGGCCATCAACGACGGCCACGGCCATCCGGTCGGCGATGAGGTGCTGCGCCAGGTTGGCGGGCTGATCCTGCGTTCGCTGCGCACCGGCGATCTGGCGGCGCGCTACGGCGGCGAGGAGTTCATCGTGTTGCTGCCACGCACCGACCTGACGGGTGCCTGCGAGGTGGCGGAGCGCATCCGCCTGATGGTGCAGGAGGCGCCTTTCGTGACGCCCGATGGTGGCACCGTCAGCGCGACGCTGTCGGTCGGCCTGGCCATGCTGCCGGCCAGCGCCACGAGCTTCACCGACCTGCTGGCCGCGGCGGACAAGGCGCTCTACGAAGCGAAGCGGGCGGGGCGCAACCGCACGGTGACAGAGGATATTGGCGCCGCCACTGCCGCCGCATCGTGAACGATGCCGCCGCGGCTTGTTGGGCCGGGGGCCGCAAGCATCAACCGACACCAACTTCGCATGACTCAGCTCCAGGGGTCTGGATCACAATGGCTCGGCCATGAAAACCCTGTCGCCGCTCCTCCTCGCCTTCGCCGCCGGCCTCGGCACTGCTGCCACGGCCGAAGCCGGCCCGGCGCTGGAGCGCATCCAGGCCAGCGGCCGCATCGTGCTGGCGCATCGCGAGTCGTCCGTGCCTTTCAGCTACCTGCTGCCCGATGGCCGGCCGGTCGGCTATGCGGTGGATCTCTGCCTCAAGCTTGCCGAAGGCGTGCGCAAGAAGCTGAAGATGAGCACGCTGAACCCGCAGTTCCTGCTGGTGACGCCAGCCAACCGCATCCAGATGGTGGCCGAGGGCAAGGCCGACATGGAATGCGGCTCGACGACCAACAACGCCGAGCGCCGCGAGAAGGTCGCCTTCACGGTGCCGCACTACATCACCGGTGCGCGCTACCTCGTCAGGGCTGACAGTGGCATTGCCGAGCTGGCCCAGTTCGACGGCAAGACGCTGGTCTCCACCAAAGGCACGACGCCGCTGAAGTCCATCACCCAGGCCAACAACGAGCGCGCCCTGCACATCAACATCATCGAAGCCCCCGATCACGCCAAGGCCATGGAGATGCTGGCCGCCGGCCAGGCGGATGGCTTCGTCATGGACGACGTGCTGCTCTACGGCATCGTCTCGGCGCGGCCCGATGCGGCCAAGTTCAGCGTCGTCGGCAAGTTCCTGACCATCGAGCCTCTGGCCATCGTGCTGCCCAAGAACGACCCGGAGCTCAAGGCCATCGTTGACGACGAGATGAAGCGCCTCATCACCAGCCATGAGGCGCACGCCATCTACGAGCGCTGGTTCATGAAGCCGATTCCGCCCAAGAACAAGGCGCTGAACCTGCCGATGAATTACCTGCTCAAGGACTTCTGGAAGTACCCGTCGGATCAGGTGCCCTACTGAGGGAGCGAAGCCACCTGGGTTTCTCGAGGCGTCGCGACCCCTGACAAACCCCGAGACAACAGCCCGCACAGGGCGCGCTGCGGCCGTGACAATTTGTTCCGCAGTCCGCCTCACCGATGAGCACCGATTCCCTTGCCGAACCCCTGAACCACGTCAGCACGCGCCGGCTGGGTTCGCTGCGGCTGCGGTTGACGCTCGCGGTGCCCCTGCTGACCGCTGCCATCGTCGCTGTCTTCGAGTGGAGCCTGGGGAATTACGAGTCTCCGGCCGAGGGGCTGGCCCGCACGGCCTGGCTGGTGCTGCTGCTCAGCGCCGCCCAGCTCATCCTCATCGAGGCCCTGTTGCTGCGGCCGTTGCGCCGGTTGGCGGCCGGCTGCGAGGCGATGGAATCTGCCCCGGTGCCGCTGACGCCCGAAGCCGCTGTGCCAACGCCCGGCCTCGCCGCCGAGCTGGACCGTATCGGCCACGCCATGCTGCGCGCCCGCGGCTCGCTGTGGCAGCAGGACCAGGCCGCCCGCGAGCTCCGGCGCGAGCTGGCCCAGCAGCGTCATCTGCTGCAGGAGGCCCACAGCGCCCTGGAGGCCAACCAACGCGAGCTCGCCAGCCTCGCACGCATCGATGCGCTGACCGGCATCGCCAACCAACGCGCCTTCGACGAGGCCCTGCGCCGTGAATTCAAGCGGGCCCAGCGGCTGCGAGGCCTGTTGGCGCTGGCGGTGCTGGACCTGGACCAGTTCAAGCAGTTCAACCTCATCCATGGCACGGCCGTCGGCGATACGGCCTTGCAGCGCGTCGCGAGCCTGCTGAGCGAGCGCTTCAAGCGCGACACCGATGTCGTCGCCCGCCTGGGCGGCGAGGAGTTCGTCGCCCTGCTGCCCGGCTTCGGCATGGCCGAGGCCCAGGGCGTGCTGGAGTCATTGCGGGATGAACTGCGGGCGCTGCGCCTGCCGGATGGCCAGGGCAGTTTGACGCTGAGCGTCGGCCTGGCGGCGGCCAGCCCGGCCCATCCGTATCTGAGCGCACAAGCGCTGCTGCAGGCGGCTGACGAGGCGCTCTATATCGCCAAGCACGCCGGGCGAGACCGGCTCAGCCTCGCGGCCTGAAACCGCTGGCCCCTCGCCCAGTCTGGCGGCGCTGAACGCGCGCGAACCTGGTCGGTCCCCCTAGGGGACGGCGATGCTTGCGGCTTCGAGCCGCAAGCACATCGCCAAACGGGCCGGCTTGGGAGCGGCCCGGCGCTCGGCCTGGACGCTTCAGCGACCGTGTTCTTGAGCAGCCAGCAGTTGCTCGTTGACGCGGCGGGCCGCGCGCAACACGAGGGTCTCGTCCAGCTGCGCCTGGGGTGCGATCTGACTGGCAATCTCATCGAGCTGGTCCGGATGGCCGAGCAGGGCCCAGGCGACTGTCGAGATGGCGGCGACGCTGCGCCGGGCCAGGCTTTCCGGCATGGTCAGCGAGGCCTGGATCTCGACGTGATAGCGCACGCTGGCCACAGCCGCCGGGGCCAGGCCCCAGCTCTCGCAAAGGGCCGCACCCAGGGCGTCATGGCTGACGCCAAAAGCCGTCCTCTCCAGCTCCACCAGTTCGGCATCGCGGGGGGCGGCGCGCAGCATGGCCGGGTAGTGCGTCGGCGCATGACGATAGAGCACCGCCTTGCCGCATTCCTCGAACAGGCCGGCCGAGTGGGCGGCCCAGGGGTCGACGCCCAGCATCTGGCCCATGCGGCCCATCAGAAGGCCACGCTGCGAGGCGCGCGACCAGACTTGCTCCAGCTCGGCTGCGGCTGGGAAGGCGGCGCGCAGACCCATCTCGAAGGTGATGGCCGCGACCTCGCGCATACCCAGGTAGGTCAGCGCCTGGTGCACGGTCTGCACCCGGCCGCGCAGGCCGTACAGCGAGGAGTTGACCGCCTTCATGACGGCGGCCGCCAGGGCCATGTCGGTCTCGACCAGGGAGGACATGGCCTGCAGGTCGATGTCCTCGGCTGCCATCAGCAGCGAGAGCTTGACCAGGACCTCGGGCTGGGTCGGGATCTCGATGTCCAGATTGCGCAGTTGAGGATCGACGGGCATGGTGAATAAGGGCGCTAGGGAATGCTTGATGGTAGATCAGCGGAAGAAGGCGTCCCAGGCTGTTTTGAGGATGAGAGCGCCGACGACGATGACAAAGACGCCGCGCACGAAGCCGGCGCCATGTTTCAGGGCCAGCCGGGTGCCGAGCAGGCTGCCCGCCACGTTGGTTACCGCCATCACCGCCGCGACCTGCCACCAGATGTGGCCCTTGCTGACGAACAGGGCGATCGCGAACGCATTCGTCAGCAGGTTCATCAGCTTGGCCGTCGCCGAGGCGTGCAGGAAGTCGTAACCCAGCAGCCGCACGAACAGGAAGACGAAGAAGCTGCCCGTGCCGGGCCCGAAGAAACCGTCGTAGAAGCCCACGGCCAGCGCGATGCCGCCGGCCACCAGCGCCTCGGCACGGCCCGTGAAACGCGGTGTGTGCTCGCGGCCGAGGTCCTTCTTGGCCAGGGTGTAGATCAGCACCGCCGCCAGCACCAGCGGCAGGGCCTTGCGCAGGCCGTCGGCGCTGACGAGGGTCAGGACCCAGGCACCGGCGAAGCTGCCCACGCCGGCAAGCACCGCCGCCGGCATCAGGCGCTTCCAGGGCAGGTCGACCCGCTTCACGTATTGCAGCGTCGCCCAGCCCGTTCCCCAGACCGACGCGCCCTTGTTCGTGCCCAGCAGCGTGGCGGGCGCGGCATTGGGGAAGGTGCTGAACAGCGCCGGCACCAGCACCAGGCCGCCGCCGCCGGCCACCGCGTCGATGAAGCCTGCGAGCAGGGAGGCGAGTGCAACGGTAGCAAGTTCAAGCATGTATGAATTTCATCATCGACGCGGCCGTCGTGTACTCCTCGGGCTGAGCGCCGGGCCGCTCCCAAGCCGGCCCGTCTGGCGATGTGCTTGCGGCTCGATGCCGCAAGCATCGCTGTCCCCTCGGGGGCTGAGGCCGGACACATTACGCCCAGTGGGCGTGATGTGCCTGCCGAAGAGCTGCGGCACTGCCGCAGCGCGGTCTGCAAGACCGACTGGGCACGCCGCGTTCAGCGTGCGAGACCAGGCGAGGGGCCTTCGGCCCCACAAAGAAAACGGCCACCAAGGGGTGCCTTGGTGGCCGGTGGATTGTCTTCGGGGTTACGAAGCAACCATGTGCGCTTGGCGCTTGTCTTGTCTCCTCACAACCCGCCCGGCGGTCCTGAACCAGAGCCCGGAACCGCGTCGAGTGCTGAAAATGTATTGCCCCGCCACGGTGCACGACACTGGGGTAAGCCCGGGTTCTCTGGCCGCGAAAGGTGCGGGCAGGCACCAAAATTGTGCGCAACTAACGGTCGACCTGCGCTGCAAGAATGGCCCCCATGAGCCCTTTGAACCGCTTGCTGCCGCCGTTGTTGATGACTTTGCTGAGTGCCTGCGGCGGCGGAGGCGGCGGCACGGGAGGGGACGGCGGCGGGGGTGGTGGCATGGGGCAGACCTTGACGCTGGCCCTGCCCGCCAACGGCCTGACGCCGGCCGACGTGGCCGTCATCGTGGCCGAGGGTGATGTCCTCAGCGAGGCCGTCGGCGCCGCCTATCTGGCAGCGCGTGGCGTGCCGGCGGCGAATCTGATCCGCGTAAGGGTTAATACAGCCCAGGACGCGATTTCCGCGGCCGACTTTGCGTTGTTGAAATCCGACATCGATGCCAGATTGCCGGCCGGTATCCAGGCCACGCTGCTGACCTGGGCTGCCCCCAGCCGGGTCACTGGCGCCTGCAGCATGGGCGTCACCAGCGCGATGGCTTTCGGTTTTGACACGCGCTACTGCAACCCCAGCCCATTGACCGAGGCCTGCGCGAACACGGCCGCCTCGCCGCTCTACGACAGCGAGGCGCGCCGGCCGCAAGCCGAATTGCAGATGCGCCCCTCCATGCTGCTGGGTGCACGCACGCTGGCGGCCGCCCAGGCGCTGATCAACCGCGGCGTTGCGGCCGATGGCAGCCGGCCAGCCGGCGAGGGCTGGCTGGTGCGCACGACGGACGACGACCGCAGCGCGCGCTGGAACGATTTCGCCGGCCTGCCGGCGGCCTGGAGCGGCGCCCTGGCGCTGAACTATGTCGACAACAGCGCCGGCCCGGCCAGCGCCAATGCGCTGTCCGGCAAGAGCGGCATGCTGTTCTACCTGACGGGGTTGAGCAGCGTCGCCAATCTGTCGTCGCTGCAATTCCGCGCCGGTGCCCTGGCCGACACGCTGACCTCAACGGGCGGCGTGCTGCCCTCGGGCGGCGGCCAGATGCCCATCACGGCCTGGCTGGACGCGGGTGCAACCGCCAGCTACGGCACGGTGGAGGAGCCCTGCAACCTGCAGCAGAAGTTCTCGCGCGCCTCGGTCCTCATCGACCAGTACTGGCGCGGCGCGACGGCCGTCGAGGCCTACTGGAAGGCGGTGCAGTGGCCGGGGCAGGGGCTGTTTGTCGGCGAGCCGCTGGCCCAGCCCTTCCGCGATACGCCCAGTTTTGCCATCGTCGCCGGCGAATACCAGATCAAGACACGAAGCCTGCGGCCGGGCAGTCGCTACAGCCTGCAATACCTGCAGGGCTCAACCTGGACGACGCTGGCCAGCTTCACCGGCGTACGGGGCCAGACCCTGGACGGCCGCGCACCGCTGCCGCCGACCGCGGCGACACGCATCCGCTGGCAAGGCCCCTGCACGGACAACGCCGGCAATACCTGTACGCTGGCCCAGTCCTCGTGAGCGGCCCCTGAGAATGCGGGTCGGTCAAATCCCGATTGCCCTGCGGCGCCCGCCGTTGAACAGTCGCCCTCCCGCTGTACCCTGCCCGACCATGTCCCGCCCCTTTTCTGCCCGCCCGCGCGGCTTCACCCTGCTTGAACTGCTGGTTGTCATGGTCATCATCGGCCTGCTGGCCGGTTATGTCGGCCCGAAGTTCTTCGGCCAGATCGGCAAGAGCGAGGTCAAGGCGACCCGCGCCCAGATCGACGCGCTGACCAAATCGCTGGACCAGTACCGCCTGGATGTCGGCCGCTACCCCAGCACCGATCAGGGCCTGGCCGTGCTGGTGACCAAGCCGGCCGACGAGCCCAAGTGGGCCGGCCCCTACCTGTCCAAGGCCGTGCCCAAGGACCCCTGGGGCAACGAATACCAATACCGCAGCCCCGGCGAGCATGGCGAATACGACCTGCTGAGCTTCGGCAAGGACGGCCGCCCCGGCGGCGAGGGTGAGGACGCCGACCTCACCTCCTGGTGATGGCAGTTTTCCAGACTCGCGTACTGCGCGCGGGTGCCGTCAGCACCGAGCGCGTGGAGGCGCCCGACCGCGCCGCCGTCGCTGCCGTGCTGGGCGTGTCGCCCCAGCATGTGCTGGAGGTGCGCGAGATCGCTGCCGCGACCGAGAGCGCCAAGCCCTGGCGCCGCAACAGCAAATTCCCCCTGCAGCTCTTCAGCCAGGAACTGGCCGTGCTGCTGGACGCCGGCATCGCCCTGCTGGAAGCGCTGAGCACGCTGCGCGAGAAGGAAGGCCAGCCCGGCGTGCGCGCGGCGCTGGACGCCGTCACCACCCAGATCGAGCAGGGCCAGCCGCTGTCGGTCGCGCTGCGCCAGCAGCCGCAGGCCTTTGATGAGCTGATCTGCGCCATCGTCGCGGCCAACGAGAAGACCGGCCAGCTGTCGACCGCGCTGGCCCAGCATGCACGCTACCTGGCCTGGGTCGATGCGCTGCGCTCGCGCCTCGTCGCGGCCCTGGTCTATCCGCTGATGCTGCTCGGTGTCGGCTCCCTCGTCATTCTTTTCCTGCTGCTCTACGTGCTGCCGCGCTTTGCCGGCATCCTGGAGCAGACCAGCGCCGACCTGCCGTGGGCTTCGCGTGTGTTGATCGAGTTCGGCCAGACGGCCGGCGCGCATCCCGGCCTCGTCATCGGCGGGATCGCAGCCGTGGGCTTTGCGATCTTCACGCTGCTGCGCCAGCCCATCGTGCGCCAGCGCGCCCAGGCCGCGCTGTGGACGCTGCCCGGCCTGGGCCCGCGGCTGCGCGTGCTGGCGCTGGCACGGCTGTATCGGTCGCTGGCCATGCTGCTGGCCTCGGGCGTGCCGGCGCTGGCGGCGCTGCGCATCGTGGTCGACGTGGTCGCGGCACCCTGGCGCGCTGCCGTGCAGGCTGCAGCGGCGCAGATCGAGCGCGGCGAGCGGCTGTCGGCCGCCTTTGACTCGCAGGACCTGGCCACGCCGGTGGCCCGACGCATGCTGCGCGTGGGTGAGCGCAGCGGCGAGGTGGCGGCCATGCTGGAGCGCGCCGCCGCCTTCCACGACGAAGAGGCAGCGCGGCTGACCGACCTGCTGTCCCGCCTCGTCAACCCGGCGCTGATGCTGATCATGGGCGTGCTGATCGGCGGGATCATCGTGCTGATGTACTTGCCGATCTTCCAGCTGGTGGAGCAGGTCCAATGACGACTTCACTGGCGGATTGGCTGCCGGCCGAGCAAGGCCCCTGGCACCTGGACTTCGAGCAGTGGCCGCAAGCCCAGGCCCAGCGCTGGCGTGCCGTGCTGGCCGTGGGCGCCGACGACAGGCGCGTGCTGCTTGCCGAGCGCGATGAGGACGCGATGCTGCTGCAGAGCGTCGAGTCGCGTCTCAACGCGCCGGTGGGTTGGCAGCGTGCGTCGACCGAAGCGGTGACCCATTTCCTGGGCGCCGGCGAGGCCGACTTCCGCGCGCTGTCTGACGTCGAGGATGCGCTGACCACCATTGAAGACCACACCGAGGAGCTGTCGGCGCTGGCGCTGAGCGAGCAGGCCAGCCCCGTCGTGCGCCTGCTCAACGCCACCATCTACGACGCGCTTCAGGACACGGCGTCGGACATCCACATCGAATGCACGGCCCGTGGCGCCATGATCCGTTTCCGCGTCGACGGGGTCATGGCCGTGGTGCGGCAGGTCGAGAGCCCGCAGGTGGCCGAGCAGCTGGTGTCACGCCTGAAAGTCATGGCCGAGCTCGACATCGGCGAGCGCCGCCTGCCACAGGACGGCCGCTTCAAGCTGCGCGTGCAGGGCCGCGAGATCGACTTCCGCCTGAGCATCATGCCCAGCGTGTTCGGCGAGGACGCCGTCATCCGCATCCTGGACCGTGCAGCCATCGCCCGCGCCGGCGCGTTGACGCTCGATTCGCTGGGCTTTGGCGACGACGAGCGCGCCGCCATCCGCCACCAGGCCCGCCAGCCCCACGGCATGCTGCTGGTCACCGGCCCCACGGGCTCCGGCAAGACGACGACGCTGTATGCGACGCTGGCCGAGATCCACACCGGCGCCGACAAGATCATCACGATTGAAGACCCGGTCGAGTACCAGCTCAGCGGTGTGGTGCAGATCCCGGTCAACGAGAAGAAGGGCTTGACCTTCTCGCGCGGCCTGCGCTCCATCCTGCGCCACGATCCGGATCGCGTCATGGTCGGCGAGATCCGCGATGCCGAGACGGCGCAGATCGCCGTGCAGGCCGCGCTGACAGGCCATCTGGTGTTCAGCACCGTGCATGCGAACAACGCGTTTGATGTCATCGGCCGCTTCATGCACATGGGGCTGGATCTCTACAACGTGGTCTCGGCGCTGAACGCCGTGCTGGCCCAGCGGCTCGTACGCCTGACGTGCAAGCACTGCGCCCGGCCGTTCACGCCCGATGCCGCGACCCTGACAAGACATGGCGTCATCAACGGCAACTTCCTGAAGGGCGAGGGCTGCGGCCACTGCCGCGGCACCGGCTACAAAGGCCGGCGCGCGGTGGCTGAGTTGCTCAAGCTCGACGACGGCCTGCGCGACCTGATTGCCGCGCGCGCGCCGATGTCCGAGATCAAGGCGGCCGCCAAGGCCCGCGGCATGAAGTCGCTGCGCGAGATGGCGCTGGCGGCGGTCTGCCGCGGCGACACCACTTTCGAGGAGCTGGAACGTGTCACCCTCGATGAGTGAGCGCCTGCGCCGGCAAATCGCCGCACGCCTGGCCAAGCCGCGGCGGCTCTTCGTCACGCCCGGCGGGGACGAGTTCGCGGCCTGGTGCCGCGATCTGCCGGGCACGGCCGTGGAGGTGGTCGTCAGCGCGCGGGCCCTGCACGAGCTGGTTACCGAGCCGTGCTTGCCGCTGGCCGATCTGGACGCCGTGCAGGCCTATGCCCAGCAGCAGTTCGCCCATTACTTCGGCAGCGCTGCGCAACGCTTTGCGATTGCGCCTTGGAAGCTGGGCGAGACGGCTGGCGCGTCCGCTCTGCATGGGCTGGACCTGGCCGCACTGCGCACCCAGGCCGAGACTGCGAATGTGCGCCTCGCCGCCGTGCGGCCGGCCTGGGCTGCTTGGCTGGCCTCGCTACCGGCCGCGACGCGCGCCGGCTCGGGCCGTGCTGTCTGGCATGAGGGCGATGTTTCGGTCGTCATCCAGCTCGACCGCGGCCGTGTCACCGGCCTGCAGTCGCGCCGCGTACAGCAGATCACCGATCTCGGTGGCGACGCGCCTCTCGCCGTCGGCACGCCCGCCGACGAACTCATTCCCCAGCCCGGCCCCGTCACGCCGCAGCCTGATTTCCTGCCGCGCAGCGGCCGCTCGCCCTTGGCCTGGCCGCTGGCCGCAACCGGCGCTCTGGTGCTGGCCACGGCCGCATGGAGCGCGGTGGACAGCCATCGAGGCCTCGACGTCGCCCAGGCCGCGCGCGACCGCGTCGCCACGCTGCGGCCGGCATCGGTACCCAAGCCCGCCGCGCGCGGCCGCGCCGAACCGGCCGAGAACCGCTCGGCCAATGAAGCCCGCGCCTTGCTGGCCATGCCCTGGGAGCCACTGCTGACCCGTGTCGAGACCGCGGGCGCTGAGGCCAAGACCATCGCTTGGCTGGGCATGGACGCCAGCGCCGGCCGCGGCGAGTTGCGCCTGGAAGGCCTGACGCCCGACAAGTTATTGGCCCTGCAGCTGGCCGAGCAGCTTGGCACGACGCCGGGCTGGCGCCAGGTCGTGCTGTCGCGCTTCTCGGCCGCCGAGACGGGCCTGGTTGGCCAGCGCTTCGAGATCAATGCCCGCGTGGCGACCGGAGGCGGTTCGTGAAGCGGCCCGCCTTCATCAAGGCTCCGGTCAAAGCGCTCGGCTGGCCCGGTCTGGCCGGCCTGGCGGCATTGGTTCTTGCCGTGGTCGCCGTCGTGCTCAGCCAGCGTTGGGACGCTCAGGCCGTCAAGTTGCAGACCGAGGCCCGCGAGCTGCGTGCCAAGGCCCGTCCCGCCGTGGCGGCAGCGTCCGCGCCGGTCAGCGTGCAGCAATGGCAGGCCACGCTGCCACCATCGAGCAGCCGCCAGCAGCGCCTTGCCGACCTGCTGGAGCTCAGCATCCGCCTGGACCTCGTTGGCGCGCGCACCGAGCACCGGCTGTCCACGTCGGAGGGCCTGGAGCGGCTGCGCGTGACCATGCCGGTCACCGGCAGCTACGGCCAGGTGCGGCGCTTCATTGCCGCGGCACTCGAACATGATCCGGCGCTGAGCCTGGACTCGGTCAAGCTGCGCCGTGTCAGCCCGATGGCGGCCGATGTCGATGCCGAACTGCAGTGGTCGCTGCACGGAAGGGCTGCGCCATGAAGCCGACGTCGCCCCGTCAACTTGCCCTCGGCGGCGCGCTCGTCGCGACGCTGGCCGCGACGGCCTGGGTGGCGACGCGCCCCGATGACGAGGCCGTGACGCCGGTCGCAGCGCCAGCCCGTCGCCCGGTTGCCACCGCTTCGCCAACCTCTGCCGCGCCTGCGCCGGTGGACGGCGCCCGCCAACCCTGGGCCGAGGCCCCCGCGTCCCAACTGGCTGCCTGGCAACCCCCGCCGCCACCGCCGCCTCCACCGGCGCCAGCCCCGGTCGCTGCTGCACCACCGCCGCCCCCAGTCGCGCCGCCAGCGCCCTACCAGATGATCGGCCGGGTCATCGAAGGCGAGGGCGCCAAGGCGGTCGAGGTTGCCTTGCTGACCGGCCCAAACAAGGCGCTGAGTGCCAAGCGCGGCGACGTCATCGACGGCCAGTGGCGCGTCGAGCAGGTCTCCGACAGCGGCGTGCGCCTGACCTGGCTGCCCGGCCAGCTCCCCCAGAACATCGTCTTCAGGCCCATCCCATGAAGCAGCTCTTCCTTCTCTTCCCGGGAAAACGCCGGGCCGCCCCAAGTTTTCTCGCTCCCCTCGGGGGGCGGACGACGTTCCACGTCGTCCTTGGGGCATTTGTGACTGTGCTGCTCGTGGCTTGCGCCAACCCGGCGTTGCGCCAGGCCGAAGACCTCGGCCGCAGCAACCAGTGGCCGGCCGCCCTGCGTGTGCTGGACGATGCCCGTGCCAAGGACCCGAACGACCCGCAATTGCGCGCCGCCCAGGTGCGCGCCCGCGAACAGGCGACGGCCCGCCTCATCCTGCAGATCGAGGCCCTGCGCGGCGCCGGCCGCTGGGACGAGGCCTCAGCCCTGCTGAGCCAGCTGGCACTGGCCGACGCCAAGCACCCGCGCCTGGTCGCCTTGACCACCGAGGTGGAACGCAGCCGCCGCCAGGATGCCCAGCTGGCCACCGGCCGCGCGGCGCTGAAGGAGGGCCGCCTTGAGCGCGCTGAAGGCGTGGCCCGCGAGATCCTGGCCGAGTCGCCCCAGCATCCCGGCGCCCGCCTGCTGGCCAGCCAGGTCGCCCAGGCGCGGCCGCTGGAAGCGGCGGTCGGCGAGCTGGGCCCGGCCTTCCAGAAGCCGGTCACGCTGGAGTTCCGCGAGGCGCCGCTGCGCCAGGTCTTCGAGGCGCTGGCCCGCTCCAGCGGCGTCAACTTCGTCTTCGACAAGGACGTGCGCGCCGATGCCCGCGTGACCGTCTTCCTGCGCAACGTGACGATGGACGAGGCCATGCGCGTCATCCTCGGCACCCAGCAGCTGGACCGCAAGCTGCTCAACGAAACTTCGGTGCTGATCTTCCCCAACACGGCCGCCAAGCAGCGCGAGCACCAGGAGCTGATCACCCGCACCCTCTACCTGACCAACGCCGACGTGAAGCAGGTGCAGGCCATGGTGCGCACGATTGCCAAGGTGCGTGACATCCACATCGACGAGCGCCTGAACCTGCTCATCGTGCGCGACACGCCCGAGGTGCTGCGCCTGGTGGAAAAGCTCATCGCCTCGGTCGACCTGCCCGAGCCCGAAGTCATGCTCGAGGTCGAGGTCATGGAGCTGGCCACCGACCAGGTCGACTCGCTGGGCCTGCAGTGGCCGGAGGAGATGCAGCTGGGCATCAGCGATGCCACCGGCGCGATCCCGTCGCGCGTCTTCATCGGCGGCAGGAACCCCATCAACTTCCGCGCCAGCATTGCCAACCCGACCGTGATCGCCACGCTGCGTGGCACGGCCGGCAACTCCAACATCCTGGCCAATCCCAAGATCCGCGTGCGCAACCGCGACAAGGCCAAGGTCCACATCGGCCAGAAGCTGCCGGTGTTCACGACGACGACCAACTTCACCGGCTCTACGTCCGTCGCGGCCTCGGTCAGCTACCTGGACGTCGGCTTGAAGCTCGACGTCGAGCCCACCATCCAGCTCGACAACGACGTCGTCATCAAGATCGGCCTGGAGGTCAGCAACCTGATCCGCCAGGTCACCGGCCCCGGCGGCACGACGGCCTACGAAATCGGCACCCGCAACACCTCCACCGTGCTGCGCCTGGCTGACGGCGAGACGCAGGTGCTGGCCGGCCTCATCAACGACGAGGACCGCAAGAGCGGCACCGGCATCCCGGGCCTGTCGCGCATCCCCGTGCTGGGCCGCCTGTTCGGCACCCAGACCGACACGCGCAACAAGACCGAGGTGGTGTTGCTGATCACGCCGCGCGTGGTGCGCAACCTGGCCGTGCCCGATGCGTCCCTCACGCGCCTGGCCAGCGGCACCGATGCCAGCCCCGGCGCCTTCAGCAGCCTGCTGCGGCGCGATGCCCGGGTCGGCGTGGCGCCCAGCAGTGGCGGCGCCGCCGCGCCGGCCGCGCAAGCGCAGCCCAGCGCGGCCTCTGCCGAGGCCCTGCTGAAGCTGGACGTGACGCCGCAGATCCCGGCCGGCGGTACCGTCTCCGTCGCGTTGAAGAACGACAGCGGCCTGCAGATCAAGGGCGAGCTGGAATACGACGCGGCCAAACTCACGCCGGCCCAGCCCCTGCAGGGCGTCACGCCCGGGCGCTATCCCGTCGAGCTGGCGCCACGCGGCGAGCGCGTAGTCGCTTTCCGCGCCCTGCCGCCGGCGGCAGGCCAGGTGCTCAACATCGGTGTCAGTTCGCTGTCGGCCAGCGGACTGAATGGCGAATCGGCATCGGTGCGACTTGAAGGCTCGGGCCTGCTGACCGTCGAGGCGGTAAGGTGAAACTGCCCCTCGCCCTGCTTCGCGCCGCTGAACGCGGGCGAATCCGGTCGGTCCCCCGAGGGGACGGCGATGCTTGCCGGCTTGACCGGCCAGCATCGCCAGAACTGGCCGGCTTGGGAGCGGCCCGGCGCTCGGCCCGCGGGCGTCACGCGGGTTTTGTTCGTGGCTTTACGCTGATCGAGATGCTGGTCGTGCTGGCCATGCTGGGCGTGCTCGCGTCTGCCGCGCGGCCCTTGCTCGAGATGTCGGTGCAGCGCAGCCGCGAGCACGAGCTGCGCCAGTCGCTGCGCACGCTGCGCGAGGCGCTGGACGCCTACAAGCGCGCCACCGAGACCGGCAGCATCGTGCAAAGCCCCGAGGACAGCGGCTACCCACAGAAGCTGCAGCTGCTGGTCGACGGCGTGGCCGATGCCAAGTCGCCCAACGGCCGCAAGATCTATTTCCTGCGCCGCCTGCCGCGCGACCCCTTCGCGCCTGCAGAGCTGAGCGCGGCCGAGACCTGGGGCCTGCGCGCTTACGACAGCCCGCCCGACGACCCGCGTGCGGGCAAGGACGTCTTCGACGTCTACTCGCGCTCGGAGCGCAAGGCGCTCGATGGCAGCAAGCTGAAGGACTGGTAATGGCCAGGCAACGCGGCTTCACCCTCATCGAACTGATCGTCGTCATGGCCATCGTGGCACTGCTGGCGTCCATTGCCGCGCCGCGCTACTTCACGTCGCTGCACAAGAGCAAGGAGACGGCCCTGCTGCAGTCGTTGACGACGATGCGCGATGCCATCGACCAGTACGCCGCCGACAAGGGCCGGTATCCCGAGTCCCTGCAGGAGCTGGCCGCGGCGCGCTATATCCGCGGCATTCCCGAGGACCCGCTGACCGCCAGCCGCGAGACCTGGATCGAGCTGCCGCCACCGACTGAGATGCAGGCCAGCGGCCGGGTCTGGGATGTGCGCAGCGGCGCCGCCGGGCGCTCGGCGGACGGCAGGCTCTATGCGGACTGGTAGCAGCCGCGCGCGGGGCTATTCCTACCTCGCGGTGCTCTTCCTCGTCGCGTTGACCGCGGCGGGCCTGGCAGCCCTGGGCCAGGCCTGGAGCACGGCGGCCCAGCGCGAGCGCGAGCGGGAGTTGCTGTTCCGCGGCGGCGAGATCGCGCGCGCCATCGTGGCCTATGCGGCGGCCACGCCCAACCCGCCGCAGCAATACCCGCGCAGCCTGGACGACCTGCTCATCGACAACCGCGTACCGAAGCCGCGGCGCCATCTGCGCCGCGCCTATGAGGACCCCTTCACCGGCAAGGCGGACTGGGAGCTGGTGGCCGAACCCGGCCAGCCCGGCGCGTTCAGTGCCGTGCGCAGCCGCTCTGAGCATGCGTTGCTGCGCGAGGTTGGCCCGGACGGCTTGCCGGTCCGGATTGCGCGCGACCTGCTCTTCTCGCCACGCACCGTGGCCAACCTGCAACTGCCCGCCGACCCCGCTTCGGCTGCCTCAGCGGCCAGTGGCGCGTCAAGGTGATTTGTCCTATGAAATTTCATACGGGTTAGTCAAGTCTGCTGACTCGGTGAATACCCGTTCCCCCCTTGCTTGGATGCCGGGCAACTGGGGATGGCCGTGAAATCCTGCTCGCACAGAATCGGCCGCCTAAATGGACGCTTTGTCCATTGGCAGGACATCAACACGGCCCACGCCGTCGACGATGCCGCGGTGCCTTCGGCGCTGCCCCGCCTGCTCGGTAGATTCAACTGATCAAAGAAAGTGGGTAGTTAAATGAAGAAGGTATTGACCTTGGTCGCGCTGGCCGCGGCCGCATTCACGGCGTCGATGGGCGCCCAGGCGGGCGTGCTGCGCTCGACCATCGATTTCGAGACGCCGATCGACGGCTCGCCCTTCCTGTCGTACCCGGGTTTGCCGCTGCTGGGCAATGGCGACGAGTTCTATCAGCCGGGTATCGCCGGCCACACGATGTTCTTCGACCCGTTCTCCAACAGCGCCCTTGCGCAGCCGGCAGATCTCGTTGGCGTGATGGCCGCAGGTGCGGATTGCTTTGGTGCGCAGTGCCCCGTGAACAACGCCAGCACCTACATCGGTCTGCTGGATGACGCCGTGCTGCTGTTCGGCGCCAACGACGGCTTCCGCTTCTCGATCAAGAGCTTCAAGGCAAGCTTCATCGGCAATGGCGACCCCATCGCCGCGACCCCCGGCTTCGTACGCCTGCAAGGTGTGCGCAATGGCGTGTCGACCACCGCCACCTTCGCGCTGACCGGCCTGGACGCGGCGGGCAACCTGAACTTCGGAACCTACAGCACCGGCGCCTTCGGCAACACCGAGTGGGACTATGTCTACGCCTTCGGCTTCGCCTGCCCCACGCCGGGCACCACCGGCAGCTGCACGGCCTTTGGCACCGACCGAGCTCAGTTCGCGCTGGATGACGTCGTCATCGAGCACGTGCCCGAGCCCGCCAGCCTCGCTCTGCTGAGCGTCGCCGGCCTTGCCGCCTTCCGGGCCAGCCGCCGTCGCGCTGTCTGATCCGCCGTTTGCATCGAAAGGACTCTTTGATGAAGATGAAACTCAAGCCCGCCGCACTGGCGACGCTGGTTCTGCTCTCAGGTTTGGCCACAAGCTCCTTTGCGCAGGATCGCAAGACCTACATCGTCCAGCTCAAGGACGAACCCGCTGCCTCCTACCAGGGCACGGTGTCAGGCCTGGCCGCCACCCAACCGGCAGCCGGTGAAACCTTCAAGTACGGCAGCGCTGCCGTGCAGGCCTACATCAGCTATCTGAGCCAGCAGCAAAGCAATGTGATCTCCTTGGTCGGCAATGCGCCCGTCCTGGCGACCTACAAGACCGTGTTCAACGGTTTTGCCGCCAGCCTGACGGATGACGAAGCCCGCTCGCTGAGCACCAACAGCCAGGTCGTCGGCCTGTGGCAGGACGAAGCCCGCAAGCTCGACACCATCTCCACCAGCAAGTTCCTGGGCCTGACCGCCCCGGGCGGCCTGTGGTCGCAGACCGCCGGCGGCTCTGCCATCAAGGGCGAGAACCTGGTGATCGGCGTCGTCGACCTGGGCATCTGGCCCGAGAACCCCGCCTTCTTCGACCGTGTCGATGCCAACGGCGTGCCGAGCAACAACCCGGCCGACACCCTGGTCTATGGCCCCAAGCCCGCCACCTATACCGGTGGCTGCGTGGCTGGCGAGGGCATCGACCCCGCCAAGCATTGCAACAACAAGCTGATCGGCCTCCAGCACTTCAACGCGGGCTTCGTCGCCTCCGGCCGGACCCCGCACTGGACGTCGTTCGCCTCGGGCCGCGATGACCTGGGCGGTGCGACCGGCCACGGTGGCCACGGTGACCACACCGCCTCCACGGCGGCGGGCAACTCCAATGTCACGGCCATCGTCAACGGCATCGCCCTGGGTCAGGCCTCGGGCATGGCGCCGCGCGCTCGCGTGGCTTCCTACAAGGTCTGCTACACCTATGTGGACGTGGCCGCCACCGACGGCACCGGCAGCACCAACAGCTGCTTCACCACCGACTCGGTGGCCGCCATCGACAAGGCCGTGGCGGATGGCGTCAACGTCATCAACTTCTCCATCAGCGGCTCGCAGACCTCGGTCAACGACCCCGTCGAGCAAGCCTTCTACCGCGCCTCGATCGCCGGCGTCTTCGTCGCTGCTTCGGCAGGCAACAGCGGCCCCGGCCAGGCTGTCGCCCACATCAGCCCGTGGCTGACGACGGTGGCCGCATCCACGCATGACCGCGCCTTCAACGGCGACGCCACGCTGGGCAATGCCGCCAAGTACACCGGCGCCTCGCTGAACAGCCTGGCAGAAGTGAACAACCAGCTCATCATCCGCGCCGAGGATGCGGGCGTTGCCGGTGCCAGTGCCAACCTGAACCTGTGCTTCAGCAACCCGCTCGAACTGGACCCCGCCAAGGTGGCCGGCAAGATCGTGGTCTGCACGCGCGGCACCAATGCCCGTGTCGACAAGAGCCTGGCCGTGCTGAACGCCGGTGGCGTCGGCATGATCATGCAGGACAACGGCGCTGGCCTGGTGGCCGAGGCCCATTCGGTGCCGACCGTGCACGTCACGACCGCCGACGGCGCTGCGATCAAGACCTATGCCCAGACGGCCGGCGCGACCGCCAGCATCAGCAAGTTCTACATCGGCACCGCCCCGGCGCCGATCATGGCCAACTTCTCGTCGCGTGGCCCGAACGCCGGTGACAGCAACGTCCTCAAGCCCGATGTGACGGCACCGGGCGTGGACGTCATCGCCCAGGTCACCCCGGCCCTGAGCCAGGGTGACCGTGACGCCGTCGCCGCCGGCACGCTGGTGCCCGGACCGGCATGGGCGTCCTACCAGGGCACGTCCATGTCCAGCCCGCACGTGGCTGGCTTGGCCCTGCTGCTCAAGCAGGCTCACCCGACCTGGGGCCCCGGCGCCATCAAGTCGGCGCTGATGACCACGGCCTACTCGACGCTCAACGACGGTCTGGCCGGCCTGTCCAACGGCCTGCTGCCCTGGTCGCAAGGCTCGGGCCACGTGCAGGCAAATAGCGCCACCGACCCCGGCCTGGTCTACAACTCGGGCAAGAACGACTGGGTCAAGTACCAGTGCAAGGTGAACAAGGCTGCGGTGGTGCCGGCCAGCGACTGCACGAACATCGGCACGCTCTCCGAGACGTCCGACCTGAACCTGGCGACGATGACGGCCGGTACCGTCATCGGCTCCGTCACCTTCCCGCGCACGGTTACCAATGTGGGTAGCAGCAGTGCCACCTACAACGCCACCGCCAGCGTGCCGGGCTTCACGACCGTCGTGACGCCGTCCTCGCTGACCCTGGCCCCGGGCGCTTCGGCCGCCTTCACGGTCAAGCTGACCACGACGACCGCCACCGAAGGTGTTTGGAACTATGGCCAGCTGGTGTGGAACGACGGCACGCACACCGTGCGTTCGCCCATCCAGGCCAAGGTGGGCAAGGCGATCTCGGCCCCGGCTGAGTTCACCGGCACCACGGTTTCCGGCACCAAGCTGTTCACGGTCCGCACCGGCTTCGCTGGCCGCATGGGCTCGTCGGCAGGCGGTATGAAGGAAGTGACGCTGTCCGCGCCGGCCACCCTGGCTCAGAAGGCCACCAGCAGCGCCCAGCTCAAGGCCATCTGCCAGGCCGGTGCCGACACCGCCAACGTCAAGGTCTACAGCTTCAGCGTTCCGGCCAACACCCTGGTGGCGCGCTTCGGTCTGCGCGATGTTGATGTCGGTGCCGCCGGCGACGACAACGACATGATGCTGCTCTACCCGAACAACACCACCTCGGCGTACTCGGGCAATGACGGTTCCAACGAGACGGTGCAGGTGCTCGCACCTGCCGCAGGCACCTACAAGGTCTGCGTGGTGGCTTACGGCGGCAGTGCTGCCATGACCCATACGCTGTCGAGCTGGATCGTCAAGGCCGGTGACGGCGCTGGCCTGAGGATGGCCATGCCTTCGCAGGTCTATGCCGGCAGCACGGCCACCGTCGGCCTGACCTGGTCGGGCCTGGCAACGGGCAAGCGCTATGTCGGCGCCTTCCAGCTGCTCGATGCAGGTGGTGTGGCCCAGACGACGACCGTGGTGCGTGTGTCGACCGACGGCGTTGTGCCGGTGCTCAACGAGCCCAACACCGTGGCGGCCAAGCTGGCCGACGGCGTCGCTCAGTAAGCAGCAGGCTTTACAGCCACTCCCGAAGCCGCAGGCCGCAAGGCCTGCGGCTTTTTCTATGCAGGTGCGACTTTCAGCGTGCGCTGGCGGGCGTGGCCAGCTGGCAGCGCCCGGCCACGCAGGCCGCACCGGGGTCGGCCACCATCGCGCAGTTGGAGAGCATGCCGCTGGCCTCAATCTCGCGCTTGTGGGCCTGGGCCTGACGAGTGGCGATTTCGGCGAGACGTTGAGCGTCCGTGCTTTCGCTGGACCAGGCCAGATAGCCGGCCGGACCTCCGCAGGCCTTGGCGCCGACGGCGATGGTGCGGCACTGCGCGTCTGCCTTGCAGGCCGCAGGGCCGATCAACGCGCGCAGCTCGCGGCCGAGCCGGACGGACTCGGTTTCGGCCGCGGCTGAAGCGGCCGGCGTGGTCGGGGCTGGGGGCGGCGTCTGGGCGCAGCTGGCGAGGGCGGCCCAGGCGAGCAGGGGGGCGAGCAGTCGGTGGGGTTTCATGCCCCCATGGTGGGCTTCGCGTCGGCGCTTGGCAACAACTAGGATTCGGCCATGCGAGCCTTGTTGCCTCTGTTGCTGGGCCTGACTGCCCTGGCGCCCGCCGTGGCCCAGCAGAGCTGCCAGCCCGACGCCGCTGCAGTCCAGGCCATGCTGAATGCCTTGCGCACCCAGCCCCAGGCCTGTGGTGAGCGCGTCTGGCCCGCCGTGGCAGCCCTGCGCGCCAGCACCGTGCTGGCGGACTCAGCCCGCCGCTACGCCGAGGAACTGGCCGCCCGCGACCGCATCGACCATGTCGGCGCCGCAGGCACCTCGCTGCGCACGCGGCTGCGCGAGGCAGGCTATCTGATGCGCTCGGCCGGCGAGAACCTGGCTGGCGGGCCGGAAACCCTGGACGAGGCCATGGCGCAATGGCTGGCCAGCCCGGCGCATTGCGAGAACCTGATGGCGGTTGACTTCCAGGAGTTCGGCCTGGCCTGCGTGACAGGGCCGGGGCGGCTGCAGCGCTACTGGGTGCTGCATCTCGCAGCACCCGCCACGCGACCTAAATCCAGCCCAGATCGATAGCGCGCAGCACCGCCTGTGTGCGGTCCCTCACGCCCATCTTGGAGAAGATGGCCGAGCAGTGGTTCTTGATGACGCCTTCGCTGTTACCCAGCAGGCCGGCGATCTCGGTGTTGCTGCGGCCGCTGGCCACCAGGCGCAGCACCTGCAGCTCCTTCGGGCTCAACGGGTCCGGATGGTCGGCCGCCGTGAAGGCGCGCTCGCCACCCTTGGCTTCCATGCGTGTGGTGAGAGACGGCCGCAGCGCGGTGCCGCCGCCGTGCACGTCGCGCAGGGCCTGGGCCAGCGTCTCGGGGCTGATGGCCTTGAGCAGGAAGCCGCGGGCGCCGGCGCGCACGGCCTCGTCGAAGGCGGCGGTGTCGTCGAAGGTGGTCAGCAGCACGGTCGGCAGCCGCAGGGCCCGCGCGGCCAGCGCGCGGATCAGGCCAATGCCGTCCAGGCGCGGCATGCGCATGTCGGACAGGATGACATCGGGCATGTCGTCGGCGGGGGCCGCGGACAGCCACTCCAGCGCTTCGGCGCCATCGCTGGCCTCGCCGACGACCTTGAGCTCGTCGTGCAGCGCGAGCAACCCCTTGAGGCCTTCACGCACCAGTTGCTGGTCCTCGACCAGCAGGATCTTGATCACACCCATCGTGGACATCTCAACTCGATTCGAAATCCCGGGCTGGTGCGCGTCACGCACATCTGCCCACCCAGCTCGGTCATGCGCTCGGCCATGCCCGAGAGGCCATTGCCAAAGCCCTCGGCACGGCCGGTCTGCCAGTTCGGCGCGCCTCGCCCATCATCGTCGATGCTGACGGTGACCTCATCCCGTCCTTCCCCTAGCCCGCGCAGCTCCACCTGCACGCGACGCGCGCCGGCGTGGCGCACGCTGTTGGTCACGCCTTCCTGCACGCAGCGCAGCAGCGCGTGGGCTGCCCGCGGACCGAGATCGCGGGCGGCGTCGTCCAGCGTCAGCTCGATGCGCATGCTGGCAATGCCCTCGGCCAGGGCCTGCAGCGCGGCGGACAGGTCGATGCGCTGCGAGCTGCGCTGCTGCGACACGGCCTCGCGCACGTCCGCCAGCAACTGCGCGGCCACGCCCTCGGCGCGCCCCATCGCCTGGCCCGCGCCCGAGGTGTCTTCGCGCGCCAGCAAGGCGCCACCGAGCTGCAACTGCAGGTTGAGTGCCGTCAGGTGGTGGCCCATCAGGTCGTGCAGCTCGCGGGCGATCTGCATGCGCTCGTTGTAGCGCATCTGTTCGGCCAGCAGGTGCTCGCCCGACATCTGCTCTGCCAGCACGGCCTGCAACCAACGGCGCTTCTCGCCTTCGGCGGCAGCCATGCGCCCGAGACCAAAGGCCAGGCCGTGCAGGGCCAGCATGGCGAACAGCATGCCGAACTGGTCCAGCCAGGCCGTCGTCGACGCGTAGACATAGATGCCGGTGTTCAGCAACACCTGGGCGGTCGCAAAACCCAGGGCCAGCCGTGCCGGCAGCACGACGGCGCCCAGCGCCGTGACGAGGAAGGGCAGGCCCGGCGTCACGCCGAAGGCCAGCAGGTCGACAAGCAGCAGCCAAGCCAGGCGCTGGTTCACCGGCAGCGCGGTCTGGCCCTGGCGTGCGAGCCGGAAGATCAGGGCGACGAAGGCCACCAGCAGCAGCACGCAGATGACGACGAGGCTGCGGTCGTTGACATCACCACCGAGCTGGCGCCAGAGCCAGGCGACCAGGCCGTCGTAGGGCTCGGTGCGCGCGCCCAGCAGCGCCGAGCCGGCGCTGACCAGCTCCATCGCGCAGACCACCAGCGCCGCCAGGCGCAGCACGACGCCCGGCTCGGCCAGGCGGGCGAGCAGGCGGTCGAACTTCGTCATTCCGGGAGGGCGGCCGAGATGACGCCGCCGCCCAGGCACACGTCGCCGTCGTAAACCACGGCGCTCTGCCCGGGCGTGACGGCCCATTGCGGGTCGGGGAAGCGCAGCGTCAGGTGGCCGCTCGCGTCGAAGCCCACGCTGCAGGGTGCATCGGCCTGGCGATAACGCGTCTTGGCCGCCGCTTCGCCGGTGGACGGCGCGCGCCCTGCGACCCAGCTCAGGTCATCAGCGACCAGGGCCGGGCTTTGCAGCAGCGGGTGGCCGTGGCCTTGCACGACGACAAGCGTGTTGCTCGGAATGTCCTTGGCCGCCACGAACCAGGGCTCATGCTCGCCGCCACCGCGCTGGGAACCCTTCTCCTTCACGCCGCCAATGCCCAGGCCCTGGCGCTGGCCCAGCGTGTAGAAACTCAAGCCCACGTGCTCGCCCAGCTTGCGGCCGCGCTCGTCCTTGATGGGCCCGGGCTGGTGCGACAGGTATTTGTTCAGGAACTCGCGGAAGGGCCGCTCGCCGATGAAGCAGATGCCGGTCGAGTCCTTCTTCTTCGCGTTGGGCAGCGCGATCTCGGCGGCAATGCGCCGCACCTCGGTCTTGGGCAAGTCGCCGACCGGGAACATCGTCTTGCTGAGCTGCGCCTGCGACAGGCGGTGCAGGAAGTAGCTCTGGTCCTTCAGCGGATCCAGGCCCTTGAGGAGCTGGAACTCGCCATCCACTTCTCGAACGCGGGCGTAATGCCCGGTCGCGATCTTTTCGGCACCAAGCCGCATCGCGTGGTCCAGAAACGCCTTGAACTTGATCTCGGCATTGCACAGTACATCGGGGTTGGGCGTGCGGCCGGCCTGGTACTCGCGCAGAAAGCTCTCGAAAACGCGGTCCTTGTACTCGGCGGCGAAGTTGACGTGCTCGATCTCGATGCCCAGCACATCGGCCACCGAGGCGGCGTCCAGGAAGTCCTGGCGTGTCGAGCAGTACTCGTCATCGTCATCGTCTTCCCAGTTCTTCATGAAGATGCCGATGACCTCATGGCCTTGCTGTTTCAGCAGGTGGGCGGTCACGGCCGAGTCCACGCCGCCGGACAGGCCGACCACCACTCGATGTTTAGCTCGGTGTTTCTTTTCTGCGGAACTCATGGGGCGATTGTCCCAAAGGCTCCTTCAGCCTTGGGCAAACAGGCTTTCAGCGCGCTGGTAGAGCACCCAGCTTGTGGCGATGTACTTGTCCCCGCCCTTGGGCCGGTTGCCACGATGGGTGTGCGTGAAGCCGCCCGGCGCGATCAGCAGGCTGCCGGTGCGCGGCACGATCTTGCGGCCCTGGTAGAGGAATTCCGTCTCGCCCTCGGCGAAGTCGTCGTTCAGGTAGATCGTCCACAGCACCGCGCGGTGCAGGGCCTCGCCCTGGTCAAGCCTGGGGTATTGCTCGCAGTGCCAGTAGGGGTAGCCGCCCTGGTCGGCCTGGTAGCGCTGCAGATTGATGGCGCCGGGGCGGAAGACCTTGGCGATCAGGCCCATCAGCAGCTCGTCGCTCAGCGCAGCGGCGCCGTCGGCATCCAGCAGGGCCTGGCTGCCATCGGGCCGTTGCATCTGCAGCTTCAACGGTGCCAGCGCCAGATGGGCATAGCGGCGCAGATAGTGCTTGAAGCCCTGGATGACGGCGTCGTTGAGCTGGGCGCAGGCATCGGCCCACTCGGGGTGGCGGCTGATGGCGATGTCCCAGCTGTCCTTCATGCTGACATCGACGCCGCTGCCGGTCTCGCCCCGCTGGACGCGGGTGCTGGCCTTGAAGCGCTCGACGAGCGCGCGGCAGGCGTCGGGACTGAGCGCCTGGTCGTAGAGCTCGATGAAGTCAGGGGTCGTCATGGCGCGGGATTCTCAGCCCTTCAGCAGCGGCGCTTGCAGCGACACATGATTGAACACCGTCTCCAGCGGCAGCCGCCGCCCGGCCGCGTGGTCGCGCACGCACTGCAGCACCAGCGGGCTGCGGTGCCGGTCCTCGCAGGCGGCCAGCTCGGCCTCGCTCATCCACAGCGTGCGGCGTATGCCCTCGTCCAGCGCGCGCCCGGCGATCTCCTCGCCGACCGAGCCGCTGAAGGCCAGCCGCACATAGGTGACATCCTCTAATCGCGCCGGCCGCACGAATCGCGCCATGTAGACGCCCAGAAATGACTCGGGCACGAAGGCGCGCATCGTTTCCTCCAGCGCCTCGCGCACGACGGCCTCGATGGCGCTTTCGCCCAGCTCCAGATGGCCTGCCGGGTTGTTCAGCATCAAACCCTCGGGCGTCTCTTCCTCAACCAGCAGATAGCGCCCGGCGCGGGCAATCACCGCGGCGACAGTGACGCTGGGACGAAACCGGTCTGTGGCAGTCATGAAACCTCCAATCGAAATCCCGCACTGGGGTGGCGCAAGCATTGTGTAAGCTGCCGCGACCCCGTTCCCCGGAGGAGAACCCATGCAGATCGGCGTACCGCGCGAACGCGCGGCCGGAGAGACCCGTGTGGCTGTGACGCCAGAGACGGCCAAGAAGCTGAAGGCCGCCGGCCACACACTGCGCATCGAATCAGGCGCTGGCGTCGCGGCCAGCGTCACAGATGCAGCCTACGAAGCCCTGGGCTGCGAGATCGTCGACCAGGCCGCGGCCCTTGGCAGCGAACTGGTGCTGAAGGTGCGCGCTCCCGGCGCCGACGAACTGCCGCTGATGAAACCCGGCACGGCCCTGGTCGGCATGCTCAACCCCTTCGACCGCGACGGCCTCACGGCCATGGCCGGTGCGGGCCTGACCAGCTTTGCGCTGGAAGCCGCACCGCGCACGACGCGCGCTCAGAGCATGGACGTGCTCTCGTCCCAGGCCAACATCGCCGGCTACAAGGCCGTCATGATCGCGGCGGACCGCTACCAGCGCTTCTTCCCGATGCTGATGACGGCGGCCGGCACCGTGAAGGCGGCGCGCGTCGTCATCCTCGGCGTCGGTGTCGCGGGCCTGCAGGCGATTGCGACGGCCAAGCGGCTGGGCGCCGTCATCGAGGCCAGCGATGTGCGGCCCTCGGTGAAGGAGCAGGTCGAGTCCCTCGGTGGCAAGTTCATCGACGTGCCCTACGAGACGGCCGAGGAGAAGGAAGCGGCCGAGGGTGTGGGCGGCTACGCACGGCCCATGCCGCAGAGCTGGCTGGACCGGCAGAAAGCCGAGGTCGCCAAGCGCGTGGCAGCGGCCGACATCGTCGTCACGACGGCGTTGATCCCCGGCCGCGCCGCGCCGGTGCTGGTCACCGAGGACATGGTCAAGGCCATGAAGCCCGGCTCGGTCATCGTTGACATCGCCGCACCCGCGGGCGGCAACTGCCCGCTGACGGAAGCTGGCAAGACGGTCACCAAGTACGGCGTCGTCATCGTCGGCGAGACCAATCTGCCGGCCCTTGTGGCGGCCGACGCGTCGGCGCTGTACGCGCGCAACGTGCTGGACTTCCTGAAGCTCGTCATCACCAAGGAAGGCACCTTCAACGTGCCTTTGGATGACGACATCGTCGCGGCCTGCCGCGTCACGCAAGACGGCCAAGTCACGAGGGCATGACCATGGAAATCGTTGACCACACCATCATCAACCTGATCATCTTCGTGCTGGCCATCTACGTGGGCTACCACGTCGTCTGGACGGTGACGCCCGCGCTGCATACGCCGCTGATGGCCGTCACCAACGCGATCTCGGCCATCGTCATCGTCGGCGCCATGATGGCCGCGGCGCTGACCGAGACGCCGTTTGCCAAGGGCATGGGCGTGCTGGCCGTGGCGCTGGCCGCGGTCAACATCTTTGGCGGCTTCCTCGTCACGCGGCGGATGCTGGAGATGTTCAAGAAGAAGGAAAAGAAGACCAACGTGGAGGCCAAGCAATGAGCCTCAATCTCGTCACGTTGCTCTACCTGATCGCCAGCGTCTGCTTCATCCAGGCGCTCAAGGGCCTGTCGCACCCGACGACGTCCATCCGCGGCAATCTCTTCGGCATGGTCGGCATGGCCATCGCCGTGCTCACGACGGCGGCCCTCATCGTCAAGCTGGCCGGCTCGGGCCTGGGCCTGGCGTGGGTGCTGCTGGGCCTGGTCGTCGGTGGCGGCTACGGCGCCTGGCGGGCCAAGACGGTCGAAATGACCAAGATGCCCGAGCTGGTCGCCTTCTTTCACAGCATGATCGGCTTGGCGGCCGTGGCCATCGCGGTGGCGGCGGTCGCAGAGCCCGCGGCCTTCGGCATCACGCCGGCCATGGATGCGGCCCTGGCCGCCATCCCGCCGGAGGATGGCGTGGCCCCGCGCACGCTGGCGCCCATCCCGGGCGGCAACCGCATCGAACTGGCCCTGGGCGCCTTCATCGGCGCCATCACCTTCACTGGGTCGGTCATCGCCTGGGGCAAGCTGTCGGGCGGATCAAAGTTCCGCCTGTTCCAGGGCGCCCCGGTCACGTTCAAGGGCCAACATGCGCTGAACGCCGTGCTGGGCCTGGCGTCGGTCTTCTTCGTGTTTGGCTTCTGGCATTCGCAGTCGCCCATCGACTTCGGTCTGATCGTGGCGCTGGGCTTCCTGCTGGGCGTGCTGCTGATCATCCCGATCGGCGGGGCGGACATGCCGGTCGTCGTGTCCATGCTGAACAGCTACTCCGGCTGGGCGGCGGCGGGCATCGGCTTCAGCCTGAACAACGCGATGCTGATCATTGCCGGTTCGCTGGTGGGCAGTTCGGGCGCGATCCTGAGCTACATCATGTGCAAGGCGATGAACCGCTCGTTCTTCAACGTGATCCTGGGCGGCTTCGGCGGCGAGGCCGGCACGGCCGCGGTGGGTGATGGCAAGGCACGCCCGGTCAAGAGCGGCAGCGCCGACGACGCGGCCTTCGTGCTCGGCAATGCCGAGAGCGTCGTCATCGTGCCGGGCTACGGCCTGGCCGTGGCGCGCGCCCAGCATGCAGTGAAGGAACTGGCCGCCAAGCTCACCGAGAAGGGCATCACCGTCAAGTACGCCATCCACCCGGTGGCGGGCCGCATGCCGGGCCATATGAACGTGCTGCTGGCCGAGGCCGAGGTGCCCTACGACCAGGTCTTCGAGATGGAAGACATCAACGGCGAGTTCGGCCAGGTCGACGTGGCCATCATCCTGGGCGCCAACGACGTCGTGAACCCCGCCGCCCATGTGAAGGGCAGCGCCATCTACGGCATGCCCATCCTCGAGGCCTACAAGGCCAAGACCATCATCGTCAACAAGCGCTCGATGGCGGCGGGCTATGCGGGCCTGGACAACGAGCTCTTCTACATGGACAAGACCATGATGGTCTTCGGCGACGCGAAGAAGGTGGTCGAGGACATGCTGAAGGCGGTGGAGTAGCCGGATCTTTGATAAGGCGGCCGCAGAAGACTGCTTATTAAACGATCTGGCCGATATATTAAACATGATGTCCAATCCGGCCCGCTTGTTCAAAGTTCTGGAGCTGATGCATGGCCGACCAACCCCTGCGCGCCGGCCGCTGGATGCAGCAGCCCACGGGCTATCGGGCCTTTATCCCGGCGCCCTTGCCGCCTGACCCGCCGCTGCAGATCGACGGATCGCTGCAGACCCTGCTGTCGCAGGCTGATCGCGACTTGGGCCGGCTCGACGCGCTCGCCACGCTGCTGCCCAATCCTGACCTCTTCGTCGCGATGTATGTGCGGCATGAGGCGGTGCTTTCGTCTCAGATCGAGGGCACCCAGAGCACGCTCGAAGACGTGCTGGCCTTCGAGACCGACGCGATGGAAGCCGACACGCCCAAGGACGTCGAAGAGGTCGTCAACTACGTCCGCGCCATGAACCATGGCCTGGGGCGACTGGCCGAACTGCCGCTGTCTCTGCGACTGCTGCGTGAAATCCACGCCGAGCTGATGCAAGGCGTGCGCGGCGGCGACAAGTCGCCCGGCGAATTCCGCACCAGCCAGAACTGGATCGGCGGCTCTGGCAGCAGCCTGCGCACAGCCGCCTTCATCCCGCCGCCGCCGCACGAGGTGATACCGGCGCTGGGCCAGTTGGAGCGCTTCATGCACGAGAGCCGCGCCGATTTGCCCCTGCTGGTGCGTTGCGCCCTGGCGCATGCCCAGTTCGAAACCATCCACCCTTTTCTGGACGGCAACGGCCGTGTCGGCCGCCTGCTCATCACGCTGCTGCTGTGCGCCGAGGGGGCGCTGGCGCGGCCTCTGCTCTATCTGTCCCTCTTCCTGAAAACCCACCGCGCGGAGTATTACGACCGCCTCACAGCCATCCGCAGCCAGGGGCATTGGGAGCCTTGGGTTGCATTCTTCCTGCGTGGCGTGAGCCAGACGGCACGCGCAGCCACGCAGACCGCTCGCGACATCATGCAAATGCGCGACGCCCATCGCAGCACCGTGGCGCGCAATGCCCGCGCGTTGGCCTTGCTGGACCGCCTGCTCGTGCAGCCCAGCGTGTCGGCACCGCGCGCCGCGCAGTGGCTGCAATGCAGCTTCCCGACCGCCCTCAAGTTGCTTACCGACTTCGAGTCGCGCGGCTGGCTGCGCGAAGTCACCGGGTATGGGCGCAACCGCCAATGGCGCTACCAGCCCTATCTGGACCTCTTCCACCGCGAAGCTGTTGACGCCTCTCTGGCTGAGGCCGCCGCTCCGCAGGTAACCGGTAGCGCTTTCCAGGCGCCACCGTCTGCCTGATCAATCAGTCATCAACGCGTTTCCCCCTAGAGGGCGCTATCGAATCCCCTGAGCCGTCCGCTGTCAGCTATCGGTCAGAATCGCCGCAACAAAAGAAGGAGACAAGGCATGGAGCCGATCTGGCTGAAGCAATACCCGGCCGCCGTGCCGCGCGACGTCAATGTGTCGCTCTATCCCAGCCTGGTCGACCTGCTGGACACCTCGTTCAAGAAGAATGCCGCCCAGCCCGCCTATCTGATGATGGGCAAGAGCCTGAGCTTCGCGCAGGTGGACGAGGCCTCGCGCGCGCTGGCCGCCTATCTGCAGAGCCTGGGCCTGGAGAAAGGCGACCGCGTCGCGCTGATGATGCCCAACCTGTTCCAGTACCCGGTGGCCGTGGCTGCCGTGCTACGGGCGGGTTATGTGGTCGTCAACGTCAACCCGCTGTACACGCCGCGCGAGCTGGAGCACCAGCTCAAGGACTCGGGCGCCAAGGCCATCGTCATCATCGAGAACTTCGCCTCGGTGCTGCAGCAGGTCATCAAGAACGTGCCGACCAAGCACGTCATCCTGGCGGCCATGGGCGACATGCTGGGCTTTGCCAAGGGCATGATCGTCAACTACGTCGTGCGCAAGGTGAAGAAGATGGTGCCGGCCTTCGACCTGCCCGGTGCCGTGCGCTTCAACGACGCCGTCGCCAAGGGCCGCAGCCTGACCTACAAGGCGCCCAAGCTGGGCGCGGACGACATCGCCGTGCTGCAGTACACCGGCGGCACCACCGGCGTGTCCAAGGGCGCCGTGCTGCTGCACCGCAACCTGGTCGCCAACATCCTGCAAAGCGAAGCCTGGTACCAGCCGGCGCTGAAGAAGGTGCCCAAGGGCGAGCAGGTCGTCACCATCTGCGCGTTGCCGATTTATCACATCTTCGGTTTCAACACGAACATGATGCTGTCCATGCACATGGGCGGCGCCAACGTGTTGATCCCGAATCCGCGTGACTTGCCGGCCGTGTTCAAGGAGCTGTCCCAACACCGCTTCCACAGCTTCCCGGCCGTCAACACCCTCTTCATGGCCATGGCCAACCACCCCGAGTTCAGCACGGTGGACTGGAGCCGTCTCGTCATCTCGGTGGGCGGCGGCATGGCCGTGCAGCAGGCCACCGCCAAGCTGTGGCTGGACAAGACCGGCTGCCCCATCGTCGAGGGCTATGGCCTGTCCGAAACCTCGCCGTCGGCCACCTGCAACCCGACCGACAGCACCGCCTACAGCGGCACCATCGGCCTGCCAATGCCGCTGACCGAGCTGCAACTGCTGGACGACGACGGCAACGAGGTGCCGATGGGCCAGCCCGGCGAGATCGCCATCCGCGGCCCGCAGGTCATGGCCGGCTACTGGCAGCGCCCGGATGAAACCGCCAAGGTCATGACGGCCGACGGCTATTTCCGCACCGGCGACATCGGCACCGTCGATGAACGGGGTTATTTCAAGATCGTGGACCGCAAGAAGGACATGATCCTGGTCAGCGGCTTCAATGTGTATCCGAACGAGGTGGAGGACGTCATCACGCAGATGCCCGGCGTGCTTGAATGCGCCGCTGTCGGCGTGCCGGACGCCAAGGCCGGCGAGGCGGTGAAGGTCGTCATCGTGAAGAAAGACCCGAATGTCACCGAAGCTGACGTTCGTGCGTATTGCGAAGCCAACCTGACCGGCTACAAACGCCCGAAGATTGTTGAGTTCCGCACCGAACTGCCCAAGACGCCCGTGGGCAAGATCCTGCGCAGGGAATTGCGGGACAAGAGCTGATGCTTTCCCATGGCTTGCGAGCGGTGACGCCGATCGTGGGCGAGGCCCGATAACGTGCTCGACCTGTTGTATTCCAAAACCGATGCTGGCCGTGCCGAGATCCGCGCGCGGACTTTGCCGCTGTCGCGCACCGCGCGCAACCTGCTGCTCGTACTGGACGCGAGCAAAGCGGCCAGTGATTGGCTGCGCCTCGTCGCTGGCGCGAGCGAGGCCGACCTCGAGATGCTGAGCCAGCATGGCTTGATTGCACCCCAAGGTGCAGGCGGCCAGCCACGCGCTGCCGCCCCGACACCAGCGGCGCCAGTGGCGGCCAGCCCCGCACCCGCTGCATCTGCGGCCGCCCCTGCGCCCTCGATGCCGGCCGGCGGCTCGCCGCTGCTCGACCGCGCGGCCCTGTACACCTATCTGAGCGGTGAGGCGACCAAGCTGCTCGGCCCCTTCAAGGGCTATGCCTTCGCGCTCGAGGTCGAGCGTGCCGACAGCCTGTCTGCGCTGCAAGCCCTCGCCCTGCAGCTCGTCGAGCGCGTGCAGAAAGCCAAGGGCGAGGCCGCTGCGGCGGCCGTGCGCGACGCCCTCGGCCTGCGCTGATACTGGCGGGCTCGTCACGCCCCGCCATCCGCCTTGCCCCGCTTCTTCGTCGATACCCCGCTTGCCGTGACCGACGGCGACATCGCCCTGCCTCCCGGTGCCGCCCGCCATGTGCAGGTGCTGCGCCTGCAACCCGGTGACGCGTTGACCCTCTTCGACGGCAGCGGCCCTGAATGGCAGGCCGAAGTGACCGCCATGGGCCGCAGCGAGGTACGGGTTCGCCTCCTCACGGCCGAGCGGCCGCAGCGCGAGCTGGCCCGTGCGGTGACGCTGGCCGTCGTCATGCCGGCCAATGACCGCATGGACTTCCTGGTCGAGAAAGCCACCGAGCTCGGCGCCGCGGCCATTCAGCCGCTGATGAGCGAGCGTTCGGTGCTGCGCCTGAATGGCGAGCGGGCCGACAAGAAACGCGCCCACTGGCAGGGCGTGGCCGTTGCGGCCGCCGAGCAGAGCGGGCGCACGGTGCCGACTCGCATCGAGCCCGTGCAGACGCTGGCCACCTGGCTCGCGGCTCTGCCGGATCGCGACGACGAATGGCGAGGCTTGCTGAGCCCGCGCGCAGCCGAGCCGGTCGCGGCCTTCCCGCAGAAGCGGGCCCTTTTCCTCAGCGGCCCCGAGGGCGGCTTGAGCGACGCCGAAGAGGACGCCGCTCGCGCCCGTGGCTTTGCGGCCGTCACGCTGGGCCCGCGCGTGTTGCGCGCGGACACCGCCCCGCTGGCGGTGCTGTCCTGGCTCGCCTTGACGTGAACAGGAAACTGGCGCTGCTGGTCCTCGCCCAGGGCCTCTTCCTCACCAACAACATCTGCTTCATGGCCATCAACGGCCTCGTGGGGCTGGCGCTGGCGCCGCGGCCATGGATGGCGACGCTGCCGATCTGCGCCTATGTGACCGGCGGCGCGTTGATGGCGCGCATGGTGGGGCGCCACCAGCTGCGCTTCGGGCGCCGACGCGGTTTCCAGATCGGCCTGCTCGTCGCCCTCGCCAGCTGCGCGATGTCGCTGTGGAGCGTGCTGCACCAGAGCTTCTGGGGCGTCGTCATTGCGACGCTGATCGCTGGCTACTACACGGCCAACGCGGCGCTCTACCGCTTTGCGGCGACCGAACTCGTCGCACCGGCCAAGCGCGAGGCCGCGATCTCCTGGGTGTTGGGCGGTGGCTGCCTGGGCGCCATCCTCGGGCCCTGGCTGGCCACTGCGAGCAAGGATCTGCTGGTGGCGCCCTTTGCCGGCGCCTACCTGCTGTTGATGGGCGTTGCGCTGGCGGGGCTGGTGCTGATCTCGCTGATCGAATTCCCCGCGCTCGTCCAGCCCGCGCCCGGTGCCGGCGGCCGCAGCAGCGCCGAGTTGCTGCGCCAGCCGGTCTTCATGGTGGCGCTGGCCGCGAGTGCGCTCGGTTACGGCGTCATGAACCTGCTGATGGCCGCCACGCCCATCGCCATGGGCCAGTGCGGCCTGCCCTTCGCTGACGCCGGCATGGTGCTGCAATGGCATGTGCTGGGCATGTTCGTGCCGAGCTTCTTCACCGGCCCCCTGATCAAGCGCGTGGGGGTGCTGCCCGTCATGTCGGTGGGCGTGCTGCTCAACCTGGGCTGCGTTGCCTTCGCGCTGTCGGGCCAGGACCGCGACCACTTCCTCGGCGCATTGCTGCTGCTCGGCATCGGCTGGAACTTCCTCTACATCGGCGGCACGACACTGTTCACCCAGGCCTACCGCCCCGAGGAGAAGACGCGCGCGCAGGGGCTGCTGGATACCGGCGTCTACGCGACGATGACGCTGACCTCGTTCTCTTCCGGCGCCCTCGTCACGACGGGCGGCTGGCAGTGGATGAACTGGGCCAGCCTGGTGCCGATCGCGTTATGCGCCGCGGCGCTTGCCGGCCTTGCGCTGGGCCTGCCATGGGCCAGAGGCCCATGGCCTTCCGTAGGCACAAGCAGTCCGCAGGGACTGCTTGTGTCCGACTCCAGTTCACCGAGCCGGCCCGACTGGCGATGTGCTTGCGGCTCAATGCCGCGAGCATCGCCGTCCCCTCGGGGGACCGACCAGGTTTGCGCGCGCTCAGCGCCGCAAGACTGGGCGAGGGGGCAATGTCAGCGGCGGTCGTGCTGAAGGTATTCGGCCGCCATCTGCTGGCCGACGAGATCGGGCTTGAGGCGCACCAGCGCTGCCAAGGCGAGGTCGCGCTGGGTCACGAACAGCGGCGCGCCAATGCGCAGGCCGTTGATGACGCCGCCGTCGCCCAGCGTAGGCAGCAGCGGGTAGACGCGCAAGCGCAGCACCAGCGTGTCGTTCTGATCCACAAAGAGGGCGGTTTCGATCAGCGTGTTGCAGTGAAGGTTGTCGGCCTGTTCGAGCAGCGCGACACCGGCGGCCGCGGGATCGGCCTGCACGGCGGACGCCGTCATCGGGATGACGCGCCGACCCTCGACGTCCAGGGTATTGGTGACGGCGGCGTTGAAGCGCTGGTTCAGATCATCCCAGTCCGGCCCGTCCTTCAACGGCGGGTTGCGCCCCTGGCCGAACACCAGGGTGCAGGGCTCGGCCTGGGCGGCGGCCGCAGCCAGCGCCAGCGCCACGGCAGCGATCAGCTCACGCGGGCGCATCGCCTTCGGTGACCTTGCGCGCCGAGCCCTTGACCAGGTCGAAGCGGAACAGCCGGCATTCGATGGGGCCGTTCCACATCGGCACGCGGCGAGACTCCTTGAGCCGCATCTTGCTCGGCAGCTTCATGTCGGGGCTCAGCATCCAGGCCGTCCAGCCGGCGGGGTTCTCGGTGTACTGGCGCTTCCAATGCGCGGCCAGGCGCGGGAAGAAATCGTCGCCGGCATCGCGCTCCTCGCTGCCGCCGGCGTCACGCGTCATCGCCGCCTTGCCGCGCACCTCGATGCGCTCGCCGTAGGGCGGGTTCATCATGATGCTGCCGGCCATGCCTTCGGGCAGCTGGGGCGCGGGCCGCTCCAGCGCGTCGCCGCCGTTGAACTGGATGTACTGGGCCACACCGGCGCGCTCGGCATTGCGGCGCGCGAAGTCGACCATGCGGAAGGCCACGTCGCTGGCGTAGATGGGCACGGCGGGGGCATGGACACGGGCACGGGCGGCCTGGGCCATCTCGCCCCAGGCGGCCTTCAGCGCGGGCGTGGAGAACGGGATCTGGCGTTCGAAAGCAAAGCGGCGCAGCAGGCCGGGGGCTGAATCACAGGCGATCAGCGCGGCCTCGATGGGGATGGTGCCGGAGCCGCAGCAGGGGTCGTGCAGGGCGCTCTCACCGCGCCAGCCGGCAGCGGCCAGCATCGCGGCGGCGAGGGTCTCCTTCAGCGGTGCATCGCCCTTGTCGACACGCCAGCCGCGCTTGAACAGCGGCTCGCCCGAGGTGTCGACATAGATCGCCGCGCGTTCGGGGCCGACGTGCAGCAGCACCGGCAGGTCGGGCGAGTGCGTGTCCACGCTGGGTCGCTCGCCGGTGTGCTCGCGCAGCTGGTCGCAGATCGCGTCCTTGATGCGCAGCGTCGTGAAATTCAGGCTCTTCAGCGGCGAGCGCTGCGCGATGGTGTCGACGCGGATCGTTTCGCGCGGCGTGATCCAGTCGCGCCAGTCGACGCGGCGCGCCAGCGCATAGAGATCTTCCTCGTGGCGGTAGGGGCCCTCGATCAGCTCGATCAGCACGCGCTGGGCGAGCCGGCTCTCCAGGTTGATGCGCATCGCGTCTTCGAGGCTGCCGACCAGGCCGCAGCCGCCGCGCAGCGGCTCCACCTTGCTGCGCACACCGGGCGGCAGGAAGCGCTTGAGCTCCTCCTCCAGCAGCGGCTCGACGCCGCCGGCACAGGACACGAACAGGGAAAGTTTGTTGGGCAGGCTCACGGGGTGCATTGTCGCCGCCCTCTAAACTGACAACGTTGCCATCATCCGTGTGTGCCGCCTGCCATGAAGCGAATCGTCCTGACCCTCGCCTTCCTGTTCACCGCGTTTCAGGCAAGCGCCCAGGCGCCTGCCTATCCGCCGCACACCGTCGGCAACACGCAACTGCGCGCCCTGCCCAAGAACGCGGATGGCCGCACCTACCAGCTGCACATCCACCTGCCTGGGTCGTTTGCGAAGGACCCGAAGCGCCGTTATCCGGTGCTCTACGTGACCGACGGCTACTGGGACTTCGCCACCGTCGTCGCCTCGTACAACAACCTGAACTACGACAAGGTCGTGCCGGAGTTCATCACGGTGGGCCTGGGCTATGCCGGCGACAACCTCGACTACGGCGAGCTGCGCGGCTGGGAGCTGTCGCCCGTGCGCATGAACCCGCTGTCTTCCAGCACCGGCAATGCCGACAAGTTCATCGCGGCACTGGAAAAGGACATCTTCCCGCTGATGGAGCGCGACTACCGCGCCGACCCGGCCCAGCGCTACCTGGCGGGCAGCTCGCTCGGCGGCCTGTTCACGCTGCACGCGATGTATGCCAAGCCCGATCTCTTCAAGGGCTATATCGCCGCCAGCCCGGCCGTCGTCATGGGCAACGACTGGATCATCGGCCAGGCCAAGGCCTATGCCGCGACGGGCAAGGCCATCAAGGCGCGGCTCTACGTGACCGGCGCGGAGTACGAGTGGCCCGGCTTCCTGGCAGGCATCAAGCGCTACCAGGCGCTGCTGCCGGAGCTGAAGCACCCGGGCCTGGTGTTCCAGAACCGCACCATCGACGGCGAGCGTCATGCCGGCACCAAGGCCGAGAGCTACACGCGCGGCATGCGCTTTGTGTTCGAGCCGCTGGCGCCGGAGACCGGGCCGTCCAAAGACTAGGACGAGCCGGGCACTGCCCGGCTCCCCTGAGGCTTATTGGCGGATGAAGTCCAGCAGGTCCTGGTTGAGGCGGTCCTTGTGCGTGTCGGTGATGCCGTGCGGGCCGTCGGCGTACTCGATGAGGCGGGCGCCCTTGACCAGCTTGGCCGTGGCGCGGCCGGTGGTCTCGATGGGCACGATCTGGTCGTCGGCACCGTGGATGACAAGCGTCGGGATGTCGAACTTCTTCAGGTCGGCGCGGAAGTCGGAATGGAAGAAGGCCTCGATGCTGTCGTAGGTGGCCTTGGCTCCGGCCTGCATGCCCTGCACGTAGAAGCTGTCGACCAGGCCGGCCGAAGGCTTGGCACCGGGGCGGTTGAAGCCGAAGAAGGGGCCGCCGGCGATGTCCTTGTAGAGCTGGGCGCGGTTGTCGAGCGAGGCCTTGCGCAGGCTGTCGAATACAGCGGTGGGCACGCCTTCGGGGTGGGTCGGGCTCTGGCCCATGATGGGCGTGACGGCGCTCACCAGCACGGCCTTGGCGACGCGTGCAGTGCCATGGCGGCCGATGTAGCGGGCCACTTCGCCGCCGCCGGTGGAGAAGCCCACCAGCGTGGCGCGCTTGACGTCCAGCGCGCGCAGCACGGCGTCGAGGTCGTCGGCGTACTGGTCCATGTTGTTGCCCGCCCAGGGCTGGCCCGAGCGACCATGGCCGCGGCGGTCATGGGCGATGACGCGGTAGCCCTTGTCGGCCAGGAACTGCATCTGCGACTCCCAGCTGTCCGCGTTCAGCGGCCAGCCATGGCTGAAGACGACGACCGGGCCGGTCTTCGGGCCCCAGTCCTTGACGTAGAGGGGCGTGCCGTCGTTGGCGGCCACGTAGGGGCTGGCGATGGCCGCCTTGGTCGGGGCGGCCAGGGCCTGGGTCTGGACGGCGAATCCACCGATGGCGATGGTGGCGGCGAGAGCGAGGCGGGTGAAGGCGTTCATGGGGGGCTTTCGAAAGTGATGGGGTTGGGGCGTGGCGATCAGGCGGGGCGGTGGGCTTCGCCGCGGCGCGCGGCGTACTCGGCCACCAGGGCGGCGTAGCGGTCGCCCTGGCGCAGGGTGGCGTAGCGTTGGCGTGCGGCCAGCAGGGCGGGCGTGTCCTGGCCGGTCTCAGCTGCGGCGCGCTCGGCAGCGGCGAGGCCCGACTCCTGGTAGACCTTCAGGTCGGCCAGTACCTCGGCCCGCGAGACGGTGGACGCCACGCTGACGTTGGTGCCCGACTCAGGGTCCGTCACATAGGACTGCGCGTCGGCTGCGGTGCCGACAAGGGCGGCGCTGGCAAACAGCAGCTGGAAAACGGCGCGGTTGAAGCTGGGTTGGCGGGTCATGGCGGGCTCCTGGAAGTCGGTGTCTTGGGGTGGGGTTTGTTTGTCTTGCGACAGAACGAACTTTGCCGATGAAGCTCGTACTTGAAATACCATTTGGTACGTCTTAGTTTGCAATTCGTACTGACCATGGCCGACCGACTTGCCGCCCTCTTCACGCACTTCGCCGTGCGGGCCGAGACCTTCCAGACCGGCCCGCTGTGCGGCGTCAACAGCCTGGAGCCCCAGGCCGGGCGCGGCCAGCTGCACCTGATCCGCGAGGGCGGCGTCGAGGTGCACCACGGCGCGCCGGAGCTGCTGCGCATCGACAAGCCCAGCCTGCTGCTCTACCCGCGCCCGCTGGCGCATCGCTTCGTCACGGACCCGAGTTGCGGCGCCCAGTTCGTCTGTGCCCACATGGCCTTCGAAGGCGGCGCCAGCCACCCCATCGCCGCGGCGCTGCCGCCCTGGGTCTGCCTGCCGCTGGCGGCGGTGCCGAGCTGCGCGCCGGTGCTGGGCCAGCTGTTCGCCGAGGCCGAAGCCACTCACTGCGGCCGCCAGCTGATGCTGAACCGGCTGTTCGAGGTGCTGATGATCTGGGTGCTGCGCGAGCTGATGTCGCAGGGCCAGGTGGAGTCGGGCATGCTGGCCGGCCTGTCACACCCACGGCTGCGCGGGGCACTGGTGGCCCTGCATGACTCACCCCAGCTCGAGTGGCCGCTGGAGGAGCTGGCGGCGCAGGCCGGCATGTCGCGCACCGTATTCGCCAACACCTTCCGCGACGTCGTCGGCTGCACGCCGGGCGTCTACCTGCAGCGCTGGCGCATCGGCCTGGCGCAGAAGGGGCTGCGCGAAGGGCGGGCTCTCAAGCACATCGCGGCGGACGTGGGCTACGGCGGCGAGGCGGCGCTGTCACGCGCCTTCCGGGCGCACACGGGGCAGTCGCCGAGGGAGTGGCGCAAGGGCGCGTTGCCGCAGGGCTGAAGGCGAAGCGGCGCCTAAAGCGCCTTGCGCAGATTCGCTGGCGCGATCTTCATCGCCTCGCGGTACTTGGCCACCGTGCGCCGCGCGCACTGGATGCCTTGCTCTTCCAGCATGGCCGCGAGCGCGCTGTCGGACAGCGGTTTCTTGATGTCCTCGGCGGCGACGAACTGCTTGATCAGTGCGCGCACCGCGGTGCTGGACGCCTCGCCGCCGGCCTCGGTGCTGAGCCCTGAGCCGAAGAAATACTTCAGCTCGAAAGTGCCCCAGCTGGTGGCCATGTACTTGGCCGTCGTCACGCGCGAGATGGTGGACTCGTGCAGGCCGAGCTCGTCGGCAATCTCGCGCAGCACCAGCGGCTTCATGGCCAGCGCACCATGCGTGAAGAAGCCGCGCTGGCGCTCGACGATGGCCTGGCTGACGCGCAGGATGGTGTCGAAGCGCTGCTGGATGTTCTTGATGAACCAGCGCGCCTCCTGCAATTGGCCGCCGAGCGGCGAGTTGCTGATGCCGCCGCGCGTGGCGCGCAATGCGTTGGCATAGAGGTCGTTGATGCGCAGCTTGGGCGCCACCTCGGGGTTGAGCATGACGCGGAATTCGCGGCCGCTCTTGCGCACGATGACGTCCGGCACGATGGCCGCCGCGGCGCCCTGAGTGAAGCGCCGGCCGGGCTTGGGCTCGAGCTGGGTGATCAGCCCCTGGGCTTCGCGCAGCATGGTTTCGTCGGCACCAGTCTCGGCCATCAGGCGGCGCATGTCGCGGCGGGCCAGCAATTCCAGATGACCCTTGCAGATCAGGATGGCGATGACCTGGGCAGGGCACTTCGGGCAGGCGCGCAGCTGCAGCACCAGGCATTCGGACAGGTCGCGTGCGGCGATGCCCGCGGGCTCCAGGCTCTGCAGCAGGCGCAGCGCGATGCGCAGGCGGTCCAGCAGGTCCTCGCGAGTCTCTTCGTCCTCGATGAGGGCCGCGGCGATCTCCTCGAGCGGGTCTTCGAGGTAGCCGTCCTCGTTCAGCGATTCGATCAGCACCTGCAGGGCGGCGCGGTCCTCCGGCGACAGGTGGTGGCCGGCGAGCTGCTCGGCCAGGTGCTCGGCCAGCGTCAGTTCGGCGAATTCCTGGCTCTCGCGCTCGCCGTCGTCGTCGCCGCTGCCACTGCCGCTGCTGGAGGGCAGCTCGCGGATGCCGTCGAAGTCGTCCTTCTCGGTGCCGTTCTCCCAGTCCTCGCGCTCGGTGCCGCCGAAGTCCTCGCCGCTCAGCTCGGGCGCCTCGGCGGTCTCTGCTTCGGCGCCGGTGTCACTGCTGGTTTCCGCAGCCGACGTTTCGGCCGGCGCATTGCTGGCCAGCTCGGGCGTGCTGACGGTGAATTCCTCTTCGGTCTCCAGCAGCGGGTTGCTGGCCAGCATCTGCTCGACTTCCTGGTGCAGCTCCAGCGTGGACAGTTGCAACAACCGGATGGATTGCTGCAGCTGGGGCGTCAGCGCGAGATGCTGACTGAGCCTGACCTGGAGCGTCTGCTTCATGGCGCGACGTCTTTCGGGCCGAGCGCTGGGCTGCCATGGGCCAGAGGCCCATGGCCTGTCGTAGGCACAAGCAGTCCGCAGGGACTGCTTGTGTCCGACTCCAGTTCACCAAGCCGGCCCGCCATGGCGATGTGCTTGCGGCTCGATGCCGCAAGCATCGCCGCCCCCTCGGGGGCTGAGGCCGGACACATTGCGCCCAGTGGGCGCGATGTGCCTGCCGAAGGGATGCGGCGCAAGCCGCAGCGCGGTCTGCAAGACCGGCTAGGCTGGCCCGCGTTCAGCAGGGCAAGACTGGACGAGGGGCTCATCACATTCTGAAGTTTTCGCCGAGATAGACCTTGCGCACGTCGGCGTTGGCCACGATCTCGTCGGGCGTGCCTTCGGCGAGCACGGCGCCCTCGCTGATGATGTAGGCGCGGTCGCAGATGCCCAGCGTCTCGCGGACGTTGTGGTCCGTGATCAGCACGCCGATTCCGCGCGCCTTCAGGAAGCCGATGATGCGCTGGATCTCCAGCACCGCGATGGGGTCGACGCCGGCGAAGGGCTCGTCCAGCAGGATGAAGCGCGGCTGTGTTGCCAGCGCCCGGGCGATCTCGACGCGACGGCGCTCACCGCCCGACAGCGCCGGCGCCGGGCTGTCGCGCAGGCCTTCGATGGAGAGGTCGTGCAGCAGGCTGTTCAGCAGCTCGTCGATGCGTGCCTTGGACAGGGCCTTGCCGCGTTCGTCCTGCTGCAGCTCCAGCACCGCACGGATGTTCTGCTCGACGGTCAGCTTGCGGAAGATCGACGCTTCCTGCGGCAAGTAGCTCAGGCCCAGACGGGCGCGGGCATGGATGGGCAGGCGCTGCACCTCGGCGCCGTCGATGCGGATGACGCCGGCGTCCGAACGCACCAGCCCGACGATCATGTAGAAGCTGGTCGTCTTGCCCGCGCCATTGGGGCCGAGCAGGCCGACGACCTCGCCGCAGTCCACGCGCACATGGACATTCTTGACGACCTTGCGCACGCCATAGGTCTTGGCCAGCGCCTCGGCCTCAAGGCGGCTTCCGCATTCCGCCGCGGGGCGGCTGGTGACGGGTTCGGCCGTGGTCATGGAGATTTCGGCGGTGTGATCGTCGTGGATGGCTGCAGCGGCAGCCCTGCCGGGGGCGCCGAGGCCGGGGTGTCGGGCTGGGCGCGCGGCATCAGCACCATGCGCACGCGGCCATTCGGGTTGGGCGAGGCGCTGCCGCCTTCCAGCGCGAAGACCTCGGTGCGGCTGTCATAGATGATGACGGCGCCCGTGACTTCCTGGGCCACCGTCGCCCCGTTCATGCGGCGCACATTGGCATTGCCGATGAAGCGCACGGTCTCGGACTTGGTGTCGTATTCGAGCTGATCGGCATGGCCTTCGATGGCTTCGCCGGGCGTGTCGCGCGCCTGGCGGAAGCTGACCGGCTGGCCGGTTGCACCGCTGGCATAGGCCTGGTGGTAGCCGTCCCGGGTCTCGCGCACGTCCACCTTCTCGGCGCGCAGCATCAGCGTGCCCTTGGTGATGATGACGTTGCCGAACAGCTCGGTGCGCTGGTTGACGCTGTCGATCCGGCCTTCCTTGTCGGCCGTGAAAACCATGGGCTTGAGCCGATCGGCTTTCTCCGCCTGGGCGGCGGAGAAGGCGAGCGCCAGAGTGAGCGCAGCGGCGAGCGGGATCAGTTGGCGGGGCATGGCGGCACGGAAGTTGCAGGCCATTCTAGGGGCCGGTTGCCGTCCCCAGCCTTTCCCAGGCGGCAAGTCCGTCAGGAAACCTTGCCAGCGCGTGCCATCTTGACGAGGAAGTCCGCCACGGCCAGCGCTTGTTGGCCCTGGGCCACCTCGCTCTGGCCGGGCGTACCCGCCATGCCAGGGTCGGTGCGCCAGCGTCCGCCGATGACGAGCGTCGGCGTGCTGTCGGCGCCGCTCAGTTCGGCCAGCTTCATGCCTTGCTGCACCTTGGCCTGCACGCCGAAGGAGCCGAAGGCCTGCTTGAACTTGGCCGTGTCCACGCCCAACCGGCCGACCAGGGCGACGACGGCAGCCTCGTCATTGGCTTCGACGCCGCCACGGTGGAAGGCGCTGAAGATGCCGCCGTGCACTGCCGGCGTCAGCGCGCCCATCGCCTCGAGGGCGTAGTACATGCGCTGGTGCAGCTTGAGCACGAGCTGCGCGCCCACCGGCACGCGGCGAAAGCTCACGTCGGCCGGCAGCTGGTGCACCCAGGCCTCCAGCAGCGGGTCAAAGGTATTGCAGTGCGGGCACTTGTAGAAGAAGAACTCGATGACCTCGATCTTGCCGGGCGTGCCCGGCAGGGTCTGGCCCAGGCGCGCGTAGTGCTTGCCCTCGACCGGGCCGCCCTGGGCGAACACGGCTGGCGCGAAGCCGCCTGCGATCAGGATCGCGGTGGCTTCCCGGCGCTTCATGTTGGCACCCTTCGGCCTGCGGCCTGACCGCCTGAGCGGAAGCGAGCTTGCTTGGGGCGGCCCGGCGCGGCGCTCATGCCTTGTTCCTCACGCGCTGGATCAGAAATTCGGTGATCTGCAGCGCTTTCTGGCCGAGCTCCTCCTCGGGCAGGCGCTGGCCGGCGGCGGCCTGGCTGGGCGACGTCAGGAAGCGGCCACCGACGCCGATGCTGGGCACGCCGTCGATGTGATAGGCCTCGGACAGCTTCTCCGCCTGGGCGCATTTAGTGACGACGCCGAAGGAGTTGTAGGCGTCCTGGTACTTGGCCGGGTCGATGCCCATGGGGGCCAGGAACTTGGCCTGGCTCTTGGCGTCGTCCAGGGCCAGGCCCTGCTGGTGAATGGCATTGAAGATGGCCGGGCGCGCGGCCGCTTCCTTGCCCATGGACTCCAGCGCAAAGAACATGCGCTGGTGGATCTTGACGTTGGCGCGGAAGGCCACGTGCACCTTGCGGAAGGCCACGTCGGCCGGCAACTGCTTGGCCCAGGCCTCGATGGCCGGCTCGAAGACTTTGCAGTGCGGGCAGCCATACCAGAAGAACTCGATCACCTCGATCTTGCCCGGCGTCGTGGGCAGTGGCGGGTTCAGCACCAGGTACTGGCGGCCTTCAATGGGGCCGCCCTGGGCGAGGGCGTTGCCGGCAGCACCAGCGAGGGGCGCGGAGGCGAGCAGGGCGGAGAAATCGCGGCGCTTCATGGCGGCAGTCATCCTTCAGGCTGTGGTTGGGTCAGCGTTGTACACGAACGAGATTGGCCTCGAAGCCAGCCCCTTCAATCTTGCGCTGCAAGTCTTCGGCGGCCTCGCGCGTGTCCGAGGGGCCTAGGCGCACGCGGAAGACGGTGCGGCCGTTCTGCTCGCGCTCCATGACCTTGGCGGTGAAGCCCTGGATGGCCAGCTTGGCCTTCTGGGACTCGGCCTCTTCGGGGCGGGTGAAAGCGCCGGCTTGCACGAAGTAGACATAGGCGTCGGCACCGGCGGCAGCTGTCGCGGTGGGCGCGGAGGCGGGTGCTTCGGCCTTGGCGGCTGGCTTGGCAGGCGGGGGCAGGGCTGCCGTGGCGGCGGCGCTGGCCGTCGCGGCGGCCGCACTGGCGTTCGTGCTGGGCGGCGGCGGCGGCGCAGTCGCCACCGGCGCGTTGACGACACCGCTGGCGCTGCGGGCGGCCTTGCCGGCCAGCGGCGCGTTCGGATCCCAGTTGCGGTTGCGCTCGGTTTCGGCGGCGTCCTGCTCGGCCGTGCGCTGGGGCACCTTGTTCACGAAGGGGATGGGCACCTTGGTGATGTACAGGGCCACGCCCAGCGCAACGGCCAGGCCCACCAGCAGGCCGACGATCAGCCCGAGGACGAAGCCGCCTTTCTGGTTCTTTTGGCCGGCGGGTTTCGAGACAGCAGTCATTCGTTCTCCGTGAGGGATTCGGCAGATTCAGGAATATCGCGGTTCATCTGCTCGGGCGCGCTGACGCCCAGCATGCCCAGTGCATTGGCCAGCACCTGGCGCGTCGCGGCCAGCAGCGCGACGCGGGCGCGGCTCAGCTCGGGTGCCTGGTCCAGCACCCGTTCGGCGCCGTAGTAGGAGTGGTACGCACCCGCCAGATCGCGGGCATAGAAGGCCACGTCATGCGGCGCGATGCCGGCGGCGGCACCCGCGAGCATGTCGGGATAGGCGGCGAGCTTGAGCATCAGCGCCTCCTCGGTCGGCGCGGTCAGCAGGCTCATGTCGGCGTCGGCGATGGTGGACACGTCGCCGCCCCATTTGCGGATCACCGAGCAGATGCGCGCATGGGCGTACTGCACGTAGAACACCGGGTTCTCGTCGTTGGCCTTCAGTGCCAGGTCGATGTCGAAGACGAACTCGGTGTCGGCCTTGCGGCTGATCAGGAAGAAGCGCACCGCGTCGCGGCTGGTCCAGTCGATCAGGTCGCGCAGCGTCACATAGCTGCCGGCGCGCTTGGAGATCTTGACCTCCTCGCCGCCCTTCATGACCGTGACCATCTTGTGCAGCACGTAGTCCGGGAAGCCCTGCGGGATGCCCATGTCGACCGCCTGCAGGCCGCCGCGCACGCGGGCGATGGTGCCGTGGTGGTCGGTGCCCTGGATGTTGATGCACTGCGTGTAGCCGCGCTCGAACTTGTTGATGTGGTACGCGATGTCCGGCACGAAATAGGTGAAGCCACCCTCGGACTTGCGCATCACGCGGTCCTTGTCGTCACCGTAGTCGGTCGAGCGGAACCACAGCGCGCCGCCTTCTTCATACGTCTTGCCATTGGCGACGATGCGCTCGACCGTCTTCTCCAACTGGCCGCCGGCGTAGACGCTGGTCTCCAGGAAATAGCTGTCGAACTTCAGGCCGAAAGCCTGCAGGTCCAGGTCCTGCTCGTGGCGCAGGTAGGCGACGGCGAACTGGCGGATGCTGTCCAGGTCGTTCACGTCGCCCGAGGCGGTGAACTCGCGGTCGTCGGCCTTGACCGTTTCCTTGGCGAGGAAGGCGTCGGCGATGTCCTGGATGTAGTCGCCGTTGTAGGCCGCCTCGGGCCATTCGGCGTCACCGGGCTTGAAGCCCTTCAGGCGCATCTGCGTGGAGTTGGCCAGCGTGGCGATCTGCACGCCGGCGTCGTTGTAATAGAACTCGCGGGTCACGTCGTGGCCCTGGCTCTGGAACACCGAGCACAGCGAATCACCCAGCGCCGCCTGACGGGCATGGCCCACGTGCAGCGGGCCGGTCGGGTTGGCCGACACGAACTCGATCATGACGTGCTTGGCCGTGGGCGCGCGGTGACCGAACTTCGCTCCGGCGGCCAGCACTTCGCCGACGACAGCCTGCTTGGCTTCGGGCTTGAGGCGGATGTTGATGAAGCCCGGGCCGGCAATCTCCAGCGCCTGCACCCAGGTCTGGAAGGCCGGTTTGGCTTCGAGCGCGGCGATCAGTCGGGTGGCCAGCTCGCGCGGGTTGGCCTTGAGCGGCTTGGCCAGCTGCATGGCGGCGGTGCAGGCGAAGTCGCCATGGGCGGCCTGCTTGGGGGATTCGAAGGCCACGGCGGCGTTCGATCCGGGGGCAATTTCCTGGAGGGAGTCGGCGAGTGCGGCGAGCAGCGCCTGCTTGGCTTGGATCATGGGCGGGATTCTAGGAGGCAGCCCCTGAACGCATGAGCCGCCGGCGGCGCCGACTCAGCCGGCCGTCGACTCGTGACAGGCGACGCAGAGTTTGTTGCCGTCCGGGTCGCGGAAATAGGCGCCGTAGTAGTTCGCGTGGTACTGGGGCCTCAGCCCCGGGGCGCCCTCGCAGCGGCCGCCGTGGGCCAGGGCCAGCGCATGGGCCTGGTCCACCTGCGCGCGATCGGCAGCCAGCAGCGCCACCATCTGGCCATTGCCGGGCACGTGCTCCTCGCCGTCGAAAGGTTTGCCGAGCAGAAACAATGGCCGTGGCCCGGGGCTGCTTTGCCATCCGGCCCAAGGTTTTTCGGGTTCGCAGAAGCGCTCGGCCACGCCCAGCAGTGCCATCAACGGACGGTAGAACGCCAAGGCGCGCTCGAAGTCACGAGTACCGAGAAATACGTGGGAGAACAAGGGCCGGCACCTCCAGGAGCGGCCCGTATCATGCCTCGCGATGACCGCCTCTGCTGACGATCTGCCCGCCCATATCGGCCGCTACCAGGTGCTCAAGCGCCTGGGCGAGGGGGCAACCAGTGATGTCTTCCTGGCCCGCGATCCCTTCCAGGACAAGGAGGTGGCCATCAAGCGCATGCGCGCCTGGGCGCCGCCGCCCAATGCACCGGCCAGCGATTTCAGCAACCGCTTCTTCAGCGCCGAGGCGGCCCTGGCCGGGCGGCTGCACCACCCCAATGTCGTGGCCATCGTCGACGCCGTGTCCGAGGAGGCCGCGCCTTATCTCGTCATGGAGTACGTGCCCGGTGTCACGCTGAAGCACTTCTGCCGCAGCGACCGCCTGCTGCCGCTGGACCAGATCGTCGAGCTGGGTTTCAAGTGCGCGATGGCCCTGAGCTATGTCTACCGCCAGGGCGTCATCCACCGCGACGTCAAGCCGGCCAATCTGCTGGCCGTGCTGGACCAAGGCGGCCAGGTCGTCGACGTCAAGGTCAGCGATTTCGGCTCGGCGCTGAACCTGCTGGCCGATTCCACCCAGATCCACCGCGTCGGCTCGCTCGCCTACATGCCGCCCGAGCAGATCGAGGGCGGCGATGTCGACTGCCGTGCCGACATCTACGCCCTGGGCGCCGTGCTCTACCACCTGATCAGCGGCCGCCCGCCCTTCGATGCGCCGCACCAGATGGCGCTGATGCACCAGATCTACCACCAGCCGCCGCTGCCGCTGATGGGCCAGCGCCAGGGCGTCACCGAGGGGCTGGATGCCGTCGTGCTGTGCGCGCTGGCCAAGAACCCGCATGAGCGCTTCGCCGACTGGGAGAGCTTTGCGCAGGCCTTGTCGGCGCTGGTGGCCAGCCAGCAGGTGCCGCTGAACCGCCTCGGCGAGGTGCGTGACTCCGAACGTTTCAACCTGTTGCGCTCGCTGGAGTTCTTTGCCGACTTTGGCGACGTGCAGCTGTGGGAGGTGGTGAGGCGCGCGCGCTGGAAGCGCTACCCCGTTGGCCATGCCCTATTCAGGCGCGGCCAGGAGGGCAACAGCTTTCACATCATTGCCCAGGGCGAGGTCCAGGTCTTCCGCGACGGCCGGCTGGTGGCCTCGCTGGGCCAGGGCACCTCGGTGGGCGAGATGGCCTATCTGGCGCCCAACCCCGACCTGCGCCGGCACAGCGCCGACATCCGTGTCAGCCAGGAGTGCACGACGATCTGCTTCACGCCCGAGTCCGTCGGCCAGCTGAGCCCCGAATGCCAGCACCGCTTCGACCGCGGTTTCATCCGCGTGCTGGTGCGCCGCCTTCACGCGGCCCACGAGGCTCTGCACCATCCGCGAAGAATTCTGTGACGCCGATGAAACACGGCTTGGCAGTGTCATGGGCGCATGCTTGAATTGACTCGCCTATCCACCTCCCGAAGAAGGAGTTCCCGATGAAACGAATTGCCATCCTGCTCGCCTGTGCCGCCGTTGCCTTTGGGGCCCAGGCCACGCCGCAGCAGGACAAGATGAAGGCCTGCAATGCCGAGGCCAAGACCGGCGGCAAGAAGGGTGACGAGCGCAAGGCCTTCATGAAGGAATGCCTGTCCGGTGGCGCCGCTGCAGCATCTGCGCCCGCAGCTGCTCCTTCCAGCGCCGCCTGCGACAAGTCTGCCGCCGACAAGAAGCTGCATGGCGCCGCAGCCAAGAGCCACATCAAGAAGTGCATGGCCGACGCCGCCTCGGCGCCCAAGTGACTGGCTGACAAGCCCTGTAGGACGAGAGCCACCTTCGGGTGGCTCTTTGCTTTGTACGCTAGGACAAGTCCCACGCCTCATCGGCCCCTGGGCTGGTTCCGGCGCCGGCGGCTGGCGACGAAAGTTGACTCACCTGATCACCTCCCTCAAGGAGCAGACCATGAACAGCTTTGCAACGTTTTCCAGCCCGAATGGCGCCTATTGGCGCGTGACGGTCCTGTCCCTCGCCGCAGCCGCGACGCTGGCCCTGACGGCCTGTGCGGGCATGTCGTCCCGTGAGACCAGCACCATCGTCGGCGCCACGGCTGGCGCTGTCGTCGGCGGCGCGGTGACCGGCACAACCACCGGTGCCGCCATCGGCGCTGCGGCCGGCGGCGTCGTCGGCAATGAAGTGTCGAAGAAGAGAAACCGCTGAGGAATGAAGAAGGCCGGCGCAAGGCCGGCCTTTCCTGGATGCGCCGAGGATGCGCCAAGGCAAGTCTCAGAACTTGTAGCGCGCCTCCAGGTAGTACTGGCGGCCTGACGCGTCGACCTTCTGCTGCTCCGCCTCGCTATAGCGATAGGTGGCGCGGACCGGGTTGGTCAGGTTGGTGGCGCTGAACGAGATCTGCAATTCCGGTGTGACGTTGTAGTTGGCCGAGAAGGCCACGTTGGACACCGGTGCCGCGATCGTCGGCGCGGAAGGCATCAGCACACCACCGATGGTCGAATTGCCCTGGCTGTTGGCCGTCGGGGACGGTGCCGTGGTGCTCGACACGTACTTGCCGCGGTAGTTGTAGACCAGGCGAGCGCTGAACACGTCGTTTTCCCAGTACCCGCCCACATTGCCGGCAATCTTGGAAGCGCCGGTCATCGGGCGGCCGTCTTCGACGCGCGTCTCGGTGTAGCTGGCGTTGGACTGAAAGCCGAAGCCCCAGGCGATCGGCTGTTCCCATGACAGCTCGAGGCCGCGGATGCGGGCCTTCTGCTGCGTTGAGCTGTTGATCAGGTAGGTGCGGTACTGGTTGGTCGTGCCGTCGTACAGCTCGACGGTCTGGCCCGACGACGTGCCTCCGGTCTTGGCGTAGCCGTCGATCAGCGAACTGAAGCCGGAGAGCGCCAGCATGGCGCGCTTGTCGTAATACCAGGCCACCGAGATGTCCAGGTTGCGTGAGCTCATCGGCGTCAGGTTCGGGTTCGGGCCGGTCACCGTGCAGCCCTGCGAGTTGCAGGCTTGGGCTGAATAGGTAGCGCCGTAGAGGTTGTAGTTCTGGCGGCCGATGGTCTTGGACAGGCCCAGGCGGCCGACCAGGCCCGTGGCGAACTCATAGCGCAGGTTCAGGCTCGGCAGGATGTCGTCGAATGTGCGCCGGGTGCTCTCCTTTCGGTAGATCACGCCCGTGGCACCGTTGAAGGGCACGTTGTCGTAGTAGGGCTGGCCTTCGCTGACGTCGAGGATGGCGTCCGGGTAGGCGGCGCAGGGCACATAGGGCTTGCCCGGCTCGATGCGCAGGCAGGCGCCTGCCGGAATCGGCACGGGGGTGCGGGAGGTGACGGTCGTGCGCACCAGGCGCAGGCCGACATTGCCGGACCACTTCTCGCCTTCCAAGTTCTGCATCAGGTAGGCCGCGCTCTGCACTTCGCGCAGGTCGATGGAGCCGGAGATGCGGCGCTCCCATTGAGAGTTGGTTTGCTTGGCCAGGTCGCCGAAGAGGCTGGTCAGCGTGTCCCGCGAGAAATAGAAGCCGGAGTTGTCGAAGTTGCCGCCGAGGTACTGGCCGAAGTCGCCGGGGTAGGGCACGGCCAGGGCCGGGTCAGGCGCGTTGGCTGCCACGAAAGCGGACTTCAAGGCCACGGTCGACAGGCCGTATTGGCGGCGGTGATCGGCGTTGCGAAAGCCGAAGTTCATCGAGCTGAAGATGCCGCTGTCCTGCGTGTACTCGCCGTCGATGGCGAAGCTCTTCTCGCTGTCGATGGTGTGGTAGCGGTTCAGGCCGCTGCGGCCGGTCAGGCGGTAGCCGGGCGTGCCGGCGGCCGCGCTGCTGGCCAGGGGCGTGGTGCCGCTGCCGGCGTTGATCCAGCTGAAGTCCGGCGCCTTCTCCAGGTCGGTGATGTCGTACTTGATGCCCTGGCCGTAGCGCGAGTAGGTCAGGCCGCGGTCCATGTCGGTGTGGCCGACGCCCTTGGTTGTGCTCAGCAGGCCCTTGAGGGTCAGCTTGTCATTGACGACCCACTTGCCATCCAGGTCCAGGAAGCCGGAGCTGGCGTACGCGCCGCTGCGGTAGAAGCCTTCGGAGTCGCCGGCGTACTGGGCCGGCAGGCCGTTCGCGTAAGAGATTTCCGCGGACTTCAGCACGCGCAGCTTGTGGCCGTAGATGGTCTCCTCTTCGACGATTACCGGGTTTTTTATGGAGGCATAGACACGCTGGCCGTTGACGTTGGTGGCCGTGGTGCCGCCCAGCGGGCCGGACTGGCCGGCCAGCATCTGGTAAATGGCGCCCATGGTCGCGCGGCCGAAGTTGGCTGCGTTCATCTTGGAGTAGAAGCCGGTCAGGCCGACTTCGGTATTGCTGGCGGGCTTGAGCTGGCCGGAGAACATGCCGCCCTTGCGGTCGCGCACACCTTCCACGAATTCGGTGGACATCGAGCCGGGCAGGCGCACGCCGTTCAAGTCCGCTGCCTTGTAGGGTGTGCCTGCCAGCGAGGCGTCGGTGATGCCCAGCATGGTGGCCGTGTTGATCTGGTCCCAGCCGGAGTTGGCGCCGTAGGCGAAGCGCGAGGCGGTGTCGCGGCGGATGTAGCGCTTCTCGGCGAAGACCTGGCCGATGAAGCCCAGCGTGCTGTCTTCGTTCTTCCAGTTCAGGCTGGCGTTGAGCTGCGGGCTGGTCTTGCCGGGCAGGTCGGCGTACACGGCGCCGGCGCTGACCACGCCGCTGAAGCCCTTCGGATTGTCCAGGGGTTTGCGGGTCGTCACATTGATGGTGCCGGCCAAGCCGCCGTCCAGGATATTGGCCTGCGAGGTCTTGTAGACGGTGGCCGAGTTCAGCACCGACGAGGGCATCAGCGACAGGCTGGTGGAGCGGCTGCTGGAGGCCTGGTCGGACAGGTACCAGTCACCGCCAGAGACGGTGTGGCCGTTGAACAGGATCAGCGACATGTCGGGGTTGGTGCCGCGCATGGCGACCTTCTCGGCCTCGTCGTAGTCCGTGCGCACCGCCACGCCGACGACGCGCTGCAGCGAGTCGGCCAGGTTCTTGTCGGGCATCTTGCCCACGTCCACGGCCGTGATGACGTCCACGTTGGCCGAGGCGTTGCGCTTGGCGTCCAGCGAGCTTTCCAGCGAGGCGCGGATGCCGGTGATGACGACCTTCTCCAGCGCCTGCGCGTCGGCCTTGGCCTTGGCGCTGTCCGGGGCGTTGGCCTGCTGGGCCAGGGCTGCGCCCTGCAGGCTCATCAGCAGGGCGGCGAAGCCACAGGTGATGGGAGTGGGCTGGAATCTCATGGTGTTGTCCTTGCGTTGCCGAATGCAAAGATTCTTGCGACGCAAGTCACACCCCATCAGGGGCCAAGCCCGCGAAGTCGGCACCGGAGCAACACTCCGCGCATCACGGAATGACGGCGGGGCATGTACGGCGGTTATGCCCGCCGCGCCTCACCTGCGAGTCACGTCAAACGACGTGGCAGGCGACGCGCCGGCCTGCCACCTCGCGTAGCAGCGGCACCTCTTCGCTGCAGCGCGCAATGGCCAGCGGGCAACGCTTGTGGAAGCTGCAGCCGCTGGGCGGATTCAACGGGCTGGGCAGCTCGCCATGGATGACGATGCGCTCGCGCCGGTCGGCCTTGCGCAGCGCCGGTGTCGCGCTCATCAGCGCCCGCGTGTAGGGGTGCAGTGGCGCGGCGAACAGCCGTTTCTTCTCGCCGATCTCCACGGCTGTGCCGAGGTACATCACCATGACCTCGTCGGCCACATGCTCGACGACGCTGAGGTTGTGCGAGATGAACACATAGCCCGTGCCGAACTCGTCCTGCAGGTCCATGAAGAGGTTCAGGATCTGGGCCTGGATGGACACGTCCAGCGCGCTGACCGGCTCGTCGGCGACGACGATGCCGGGGTTCAGGATCATGGCCCGCGCAATCGCGATGCGCTGGCGCTGGCCGCCCGAGAACATGTGTGGGTAGCGGCGCAGGTGCTCGGGCCGCAGGCCCACCTTGGCCGCCAGCGCCGCCACGCGCTCGCGCCGCTCCAGTGCCGTCATCGGCGTGTTGATCAGCAGCGGTTCGGCCAGCGTGGTCTCGACGGTCTTGCGCGGGTTCAGCGAGGCAAAGGGGTTCTGGAACACCATCTGCACCTGGCGGCGCAACGACTTCAGCGTGGCCTTGTCGGCCGTCGCGGCATCGGTGCCGCTGATCTTCAAGGCGCCGCGCGTCGGGTGCTCGATCAGCGTCAGCTGGCGCGCCAGCGTGCTCTTGCCGCAGCCCGATTCGCCGACGACGGCCAGGGTCTTCTTCGGCGCGAGGGTGAAGCTGACGCCGTTGAGCGCCTTCACCGTGGCCTTGGGGCTAAAGAGGCCGCGGCTGACCGTGTAGTGCTTGGCCAGGTCGTTGGCTTCGAGAAGGAGCTCAGACATGGGCGGCCTCCTCGACGGGGAAGAAGCAGCGCACGCCGTTCTCCAGGGCCGGCCGCTCAGCCACGCAGCGAGGCTGCACACGCGGGCAGCGCGGCGACAGCAGGCAGCCCTTGGGCCTGTCCAGCGCGCCGGGCACGATGCCGGGCAGGGCGGACAGGCGCGTGGCGCCCTTGTTGTGCTCGGGAATGGCGGCGAGCAGCGCATTCGTATAAGGGTGGCGCGGTGCGTCGAACAGTTCTGGCACCGGCCCGGTCTCGACGATCTGGCCGGCGTACATGACGGCAATGCGCTGCGCCATCTCGGCCACGATGGCGAGGTCGTGCGTGATCATGATCAGGCCCATGCCCTGCTCGCGCTGCAGCTTCAGCAGCAGGGCCATGATCTGGGCCTGGATGGTCACGTCCAGCGCGGTGGTCGGCTCGTCGGCGATCAAGAGCTTGGGGCCGCAGGCGATCGCCATTGCAATCATCACGCGCTGGTTCATGCCGCCGGAGAGCTGGTGCGGGTAGGCCCTGGCGCGGCTGGCCGCGTCGGGAATCTCGACCAGCTCCAGCAGCTCGATGACCCGCTGCTTGGCTGCGGCTCCGCGCAGGCCCAGATGCGCCTTCAGCACCTCGGCGATCTGCGCGCCGACCGTGTAGCTCGGGTTGAGGCTGCTCAGCGCGTCCTGGAACACCATGGCTACGTCGCGGCCGATCAGCGCGCGGCGCTCGGAGGCGTTGAGCTTCAGCAGGTCGCGGCCCTGGAATTCCAGCGCGTCCGCCGTGACTTTGCCCGGTGCGTCGATGAGCCCCATCAGCGCGAGCATCGTGACCGACTTGCCCGAGCCCGATTCGCCGACGATGCCCAGCAGTTCGCCCGCGTCCAGCGTCAGGTCCACGCCGTCGACGGCGGGGAAGTTGCCGAACTGGACGCGGAGGTTCTTGATTTGGAGGAGGCTCATCGGTGGTTTGGGTTGATGGCCAGGCCCAGCGGGGATTTCGCCCCCGCGGGCGAGTCACTTTCTTGGGCGCCCAAGAAAGTAACCAAAGAAACCGCCCCCGATCCGCCCGCCCTGCGCTGCGCTTCGGGTTCCCTGCGGTACTCAGGCCTTGAGGCCCCGCGCAAAACTCCCTTCGCTACGCTACGGTCAAACAGTTGCGCGGAGTCAGTCCACGAAGTGCGCTGCGCGCACGGCCTCAAGGCCTTCCGTTCCTCGGCAGGCTCAGAGGGGGGAAGAGGAATACCTCGTTGCGAACGGCTTTGGGGCTTGGCTGTTGGCTGTCCGGCTGTTCCTGGAGCCTCCCCTTCTAAACCGCCGAGAAGCGCAGAAGCCCGGGGCGCGAGCGCAGCGAGCCTCAAGCTCTGACTTCGCGCCCCTTTGTCTGAACGGAGCGTAGCGAAGTGAGTTGGGCGCGGCCCCGGGCTTCGAGCATCGCAGGGCACCCCGACAGGGGCGGTTTTGCAGGGGAGAGCTTTTTGCCTACTTTTTGGCGGCGCAAAAAGTAGGTCGCCCGCCGGGGCGAAATCCCGGCTGGGCGTAGGCATCAACACATCGTTTCCCCGCCAGCCCATCACGCCACCTTCTTCAACTTCGGATCCAGCGCATCGCGCAACCCGTCGCCCATCAGGTTGATCGCCAACACGCTCACCAAAATCGTCAGCCCCGGCAGCGTGACGACCCAAGGCGCGCGGGTGATGTAGTCCCGCGCGGACGACAGCATCGTGCCCCACTCCGGCGTTGGCGCCTGCACGCCCAGCCCCAGGAAGCCCAGGCCGGCGGTTTCGAGGATGGCCGACGAGAAGCTCAGCGTCGCATTGACGATCAGCGGCGCCATGCAGTTGGGCAGCACGGTGATGAACATCAGCCGCCACACATGGGCGCCCGCCACGCGGCTGGCCGTCACATAGTCGCGCCCGATCTCGCCAAGGGCCGCGGCGCGCGTCAGCCGCACATAGCCGGGCAGTGCGCCGATGGCGATGGCGATGACGGTGTTGACCAGGCCCGGGCCGAGGATGGTGATGACGCAGATGGCCAGCAGCAGGGCCGGCAGAGCCAGCACGATGTCCATCACGCGCATGATGGCGGGAGACAGCCAGCGCTGGAAGAAGGCCGCCAGCAACCCCAGCAGCACGCCCGGCATGAGTGACATGACGACGGCTGCCAGACCGATGCCCAGCGACACCCGGCCGCCATGCAGCAGCCGGCTCAGCATGTCACGGCCCAGCTCGTCGGTGCCGAGCAGGAAGCGCGTGTTGCCGCCTTCGGCCCAGATGGGCGGCGTCAGCATGAAATCGCGGTATTGCTCGATGGGGTCGTGCGGCGCGATCAGCGGCGCGAGCAGGGAGGCAACGGCGATCAGCGCGAAGACGATCAGCGCGACCAGGGCACCGCGGTTGGCGGCAAAGCCTTGCCAGAACTCGCGCAGGGGGCCGGGCGGCTCGATGGGTTTGTCGAGGACAGCGCTCATCAGTGACCGCCTCCCCGAATCCGCGGATTTACCACCCCATACAGCACATCCACGATCAGGTTCACGGCTATGAAGGTCAGCGCCGAGATCAGGATGCCGGCCTGCACGACCGGATAGTCGCGCCGGCCGATGGAGTCGATCAGCCATTTGCCGATGCCCGGCCACGAGAAGATGGTCTCCGTCAGCACCGCGCCGGCGAGCAGGCTGCCGGTCTGCAGGCCGACGACCGTCAGCACCGGGATCAGCGCATTGCGCAGCGCATGCACGACGACCACGCGCGTCGGCGACAGGCCCTTGGCGCGGGCCGTGCGCACATAGTCCTCGCGCAGCACTTCCAGCATCGACGAGCGCGTCATGCGCGCCACCACCGCCAGCGTGCTGGTGCCCAGCACCAGGGCCGGCAGGATCAGGTGCATCAGCGCCGACTTGAAGGCACCCTCTTCGCTGCTCAGCCACGAATCGATCAGCATGAAGCCGGTCACACGCTCCGGGTCGAACTCGATGCCGATGCGGCCCGACACCGGCGTCCAGCCGAGGTTGACCGAGAAGAACATGATGAGGATCAGCCCCCACCAGAACACTGGCATCGAATAGCCGATGGTGGCCGTGCCCATGACGCCCTGGTCCAGCAGCGAGCCCCGCTTGAGCCCCGCGCTGACGCCCAGCAGCAGCCCGAAGCCCACGGCAAAGATCAGCGCCGCCGTGGCCAGCTCGACGGTGGCCGGGAACAGCGCTGCGAACTCCTTGCTGACCGGCTCGCGGCTGACCAGGCTCTGGCCCAGGTCGCCGTGCAGCAGCTTGCCGACATAGTCCGCGTACTGCACCGGCAGCGGCTGGTCCAGGCCCATGCGCTTGACCAGGGCCGCGTGCGTCTCCGGGTCCAGGCGGCGCTCGCCCATCATGACCTCGATGGGGTCGCCGGGCACGAGGCGGATCAGGCCGAAGGCGACGATCGTGATGCCGATCAGCGTCGGCACCAGCGTGGCCAGGCGTTTGAGCAGGAAGCTCAGCACGGATAGATCCTCGCGCACAAACACAGCCACAGAGGCACAGAGGCACAGAGGATTTCCAAGTGGCTGTTCTCCGTGTCTCTGTGTCTCTGTGGCTGTATTGAGTTGGTCATCGAGATCACCAACGCGACGTGTACGGCCGCGTCTCAGTGTCGGTCGCGCCGGCCACGCGCATCGCGCTGGGCGTGGACGCCACCTCGATCAGCGCGGCCGTCTCGGCGTCGGGCGTGCCGGAAATGTCGCGCGGCCGGTATTTCATCTGGAAGGTGGCGACGACCTCCTTGGTCATCACGTCCAGCTGGCCCGAGCGCGACACGTTGTAGCCGATGCGCGCCAGCCGCTCCTGCAGCCAGGCCACGTCGCGCGGCGCAACCTCATGCTCCAGCGTCTTCACCATCACCAGCGGGCCATCGGGCCAAGGGATCAGCCCGGCGTCGGCCAGCTGCTTCCAGGGGAACTGCGGGCCGGGGTCCTGCTTGCGGCCGGGCGCGATGTCGGCATGGCCGATGATGCGCTCGGGCTTGACGTTATGGCGCTTCTGGATGTCGCGCACCAGGGCGATGACTTCGTCCACCTGGGCCTGCGGGAAGGGCGCGTAGACGCGGCCGCCGGGGCCGTCCACATAGCCGGCGTTGACGATCTCGATGCCGATGGAGGCCGAGTTCAGGTTGGTGTTGCCGGCCCAGAAGCTCGCGCCCGCATGCCAGGAGCGGCGGTTCTCGTCCACCAGCGCGTAGCTGGCCACGGGGTTGTCGCGCACCAGGTAATGGGCCGACACCTGGCCGCCGGTCGTCAGCACCTTCAGCGACTTCTCCCAGTCCAGCACGGTGTAGTGCAGCACGATGTAGAGGGCGCGGCTGTCCTGGTTCTGTGAGGTGTAGCTGCGGTCGATGTTGGGCGCGCGCACTGCGGCGGCAGGGCCTGCGGCCATGACGGGGGCGGGCGTGGGGACCGGCGAGGGCACGCTGGCGCAGGCGCTGAGCAGCAGGGCCAGGACGGCGGCAACAAGGGAGGTGGACTTCATGCGTGGGAGGGCGTGGCCAGACCTGGATTGTTGCAGCGCACCCGACACGGTGGCCCCGGGGCCAGCCCGCAGGGGCCATGTCGGAGGGCGCTGCAGGTATGAGTGCAGGTGATGGTTGAATGGGTGACATGAGTTACACGACGCTGCACGCCACGCCCTCGGCCGACACCTACCGCCATCTGCGCGTCGCCTGCGGCCTCAGCCCCAAGTCGGCCGAGGCGGCCGCGCGTGGCTTGCCCGGCACCTTGTTCGGCGTGCAGATCCTGCACGATGGCGAGCCCGTCGGCATGGGCCGCGTCATTGGCGACGGCGGCACGGCCTTCCAGGTCGTCGACATCGCCGTGCTGCCCGAGCACCAGGGCAAGGGCCTGGGCAAGCTCATCATGGCCGAGATCGCCGCCTGGCTGCGCGAGCACGTGCCCGAGACCGGCTATGTCAGCCTCTTGGCCGACGTGCCGGCCGACGCCCTTTATGCCCAGTTCGGCTTTGTGCACACGGCGCCGCGCACGCTGGGCATGGCCTGGAGGCGCCCCGCATGAGGCTGTTGCTCGCGGCACTCGCACTGGTGGCCGCTTCGGCCTCTGCCAGGACCCTCACCGTCTGCACCGAGGCCAGCCCCGACGGCTTCGACTACTCACTGTTCCACGCCAACTCCACGGCCGATGCGTCGTCGGAGGCCCTCTACAACCGCCTCGTCGAGTTCGAGCCCGGCACGACCAAGCTGGTGCCCGCCCTGGCAGAGCGCTGGGAGCTCAGCGCCGACGGCAAGACCTACACCTTTCACCTGCGTGCCGGTGTCGCCTTCCACACCACGCCCTGGTTCAAGCCGACGCGGCCGCTGACGGCCGACGATGTGGTCTACAGCTTCGCGCGCCAGATCGACGCCAAACACCCCTGGCATGGCCAGCCGCGCCAGGGCTGGTATTACGCGGCGGCCATGCAGTTCGGCCAGTTGGTGAAGAGCGTCACCGCCGTGGACGCGCGCACGGTGCGCATCGAGCTGGCGCGGCCCGAGGCGCCCTTTCTGGCCGATGTCGCCATGGGTTTTCTCAGCGTGCTGTCGGCCGAGTACGCACAGCAGCTGCAGGCCGCTGGCCACATGGAGGACATGAACCTCAAGCCGGTCGGCACGGGCCCTTTCGTCTTTCGCAGCCATGTGAAGGACGCCGTGGTGCGCTACGACGCCCACCCCGGCTACTTCCGCGGCAAGGTGGCGCTGGACAAGCTGATCTTCTCGATCTCGCCCGACCCCGCCACCCGGCTGCAGCGCCTGAAGGCCGGCGAATGCGACATTGGCCTCTACCCCATGCCGCAGGCCTGGGACGAGATCCGCAGTGACGGCAAGCTGCGGCTGCTGACCGGCCCCGGCCTCGTCACGACCTTTGTCGGGCTGAATGTGGAGCACAAGCCACTGGACGACCGCCGCGTGCGCCAGGCCCTGGGGCTGGCGACCGACCGCGCATCGATCGCTCGAGCCGTTTACGGCGGCGCGGCCAGCCCGGCCGGCAACCCCTATCCGCCCTCGCAATGGAGCTATGACGACAAGGCCGGCCCCGCGCTCCAGGACCTCGCCAAGGCGCGTGAACTGTTGAAGGCCGCCGGCCTGGCCAACGGCTTTGCGCTGAAGCTGTGGATACGCGCCGGCGCCGGTGCGACGAATCCGAATCCCAGGGCGACGGCCGAATTGCTGCAGGCCGACTGGGCGCGCATCGGTGTCAAGGTGGAGATCGTCACGCTGGAGTTTGGCGAGCTGCTCAAGCGCACCCGCGCCGGCGAGCATGACGCGACCCTGCTGGCCTGGGCCTCGGACAACGGCGACCCCGACAACTTCCTGACGCCCAACTTCGCCTGCGCGGCCGTGGCCGGCGGTAGCAATGTGGCGCGCTGGTGCCGCAAGGACTTCGACGCGCTGCTGGCCGAAGCGCGCGAGACGGCCGATCAGGGCAAGCGCGACGCGCTCTATCGGCGCGCGCAAGCCCTCTACCGCGATGACGCGCCCTGGGTGCCGCTGACCTACCCGACGACGGCCGTTGCGACGAGCAAACGCGTCGTGAATATGAAGGTCAGCCCCTTCGGCCTCAACAACTATTCGGCTGTGGACGTGAAATGAAAATTTCGGACATGAACTGGATGCAGGTCGAGGCCTACCTCAAGGCCGACGACCGCTGCCTGCTGCCCATCGGCTGCACCGAGCAGCATGCCTATCTCAGCCTCGCGGTCGACGCCATCCTGGCCGAGCGTGTCGCCGTGGAAGCGGCCGAGCCGCTGGGCGTGCCGGTCTTCCCGGTGCTGCCCTTCGGCATCACGCCGAGCTTCATGAGCTATCCCGGCACCGTCACGTTGAAGGTCGAGACGATGGTGCGCGTCGTCCACGACCTGCTCGACAGCCTCGACCACCAAGGCTTTCGGCGTATCCTCATCGTCAACGGCCACGGGGGCAACCAGCCCGTGGCAGCCGCGGTGGCTGAGTGGATGGCCGCACACCCGCGCACGCGGGTGCGCTTCCACAACTGGTGGAATTCACCGAAGACGCTGGCCTATGTGAAAGGCATCGACCCGCAGTCCGCCCACGCGTCGTGGATGGAGAACCTGCCGTGGACGCGCCTGGCCGGCGTCATCCAGCCCGAGTGCCGCAAGCCGCCGGTGGACTACCAGCGCTATGCCGTGTTGCCGCCGGATGCGGCGCGCGCACTGGCCGGCGACGGCAACTTCGGTGGCGCCTACGAGCGGCCCGATGCCGAGGTGCTGGAGATGTGGCGCATCGCGGTCGAAGAGACGCTAGCGCTGATCGAAGGCCCTTGGGCTTAGCGCACTACGGTTCAGTCAGAGCAGCTGTCGGCCAGGAGGCGTCAGTTGCCACCAGCTGCTTCAGGTTCATTTGTTCACTGCAGCGAGCGTTGGGACTTTCTATATGGAGACATCCCCAAAAAGGCGGATGCGCACCGTCGCCAATGCGCTCAGAGTGATGCATCTGTAACACGACGAAACGTGGCCTTCGGGCCGCGCAGGGGGACGACATGGCCTCATTTGAAGACTTCGACCTGCGCATCTGGGCCGAAGGCGACCAGTACATGGCGCAGGTGATGCGCTCACCGATCGGCGCGTCGGATCCTGCCGTGTGGAAGTGGCCGTTCGAACAAAGCCATCGCGAGCTGCGACTGGAGCTTGAGAACGCGATCCTGCGGGGCCGTCTGCGCAATTCACGCGGTGCAGTCTCGCCGCACGAGAAAAAGCTACGCGACTTCGGCGGTGACATGTTCAAGTCGGTGTTCACGGACGCCGAGCCCATAGCGCGCCGCTTCAACGGTAGCCTGGAGTTCGTCGACAACCAGCCGGGGCAGTTCGAAGGCCTTCGGGTGAAGCTGATGGTGGAGCCTCCGGAACTTGCGGTACTGCCGTGGGAATACGTCTTTGACGAGACCTCCCGCGACCCGGCCCGCACTTATATCTCGCTGTCCAGCCGTTCGCCGCTGGTGCGCTTCCATGAAGCGACGGCGCGCGCTTTCCAGGCAATCACGGCGCCGCTGAACGTGCTGGGCATGATCGCCGACCCTGGTGGTGAGTGGGAAAAGCTGGACTTCGACAAGGAGAAGCACGGCATCGAGACCGCCATCGACAAGATCGAGAACAGCAAACAACTGGTGAACCTGCGTTGGGTCAACGGCCACACGGTTGACGACCTGCTCGACATGCTGACGCAAGGCGACTGGCATGTGTTCCACTTTATCGGGCACGGCGGCACGGATCCGGTCATTGACGACGATGGCACGCGTCACACCGAGGGCTATTTGGTGTTCGGCGACGGCAAGGGCGGCGCGAAGAAGATCACGCCCACGCAACTGGCGAGGATTCTGCGAACTGCGGGTCATCTGCGCCTGGCGGTGCTCAACTGCTGCGACAGCGGCTGTGGCGCAAGCCCCGGCGAAGCCCTGGTGCGCTCGGGCATCGCCGCCTCGGTGGCGATGCAGTTCCCGGTGTCCAACGAAGCGGCCGTGTCTTTCGCCAGTCGCTTCTACAACGCGCTGGTGACCGGCCAGACGGTGGAGAAGGCGCTCACCATCGGCCGCGTCGCGATGCAGGTGGAGAACCCTGTCGAATGGGGCATCCCCGTGCTGTTCACGCGCATGGGCGCCGATCTGTTCTTCGACGTCAAGCGCCCGCCGCACCCGGTGCCGGTGGAGCCCACGCCTTCGCGGCCCGTCCCGCTGCTGGCGGTGACGCCCCAGCCGGCTCCCCCCAAGGAAGACCACGACGCCCGCCGCCGCAACGCGCAGGCCGCGTTGCGGCGGCTGCTTCCGAACGCCTGAGAGGTGGGACGCCATGGAAGAGTTCTACATATGGAGGCGGGCGATCGGGGGTTCCCTGCTCGTCGTCGTGATCGCGTTGACGGCCTGGTACCGGCCGAGTTGGGTGAGCAGCTACACCACGCGCTGGCGCAGCGATTCGGCCGCGGCGCTGAACGTGCTGGGCTTCCTGTTCTTGTTCCTGCTGCTTGCCGCCGTGCTGCACCGCCTGTTCAGTGCTTTCAAGCCCGCACCGCCCGGGGGCACATCGACCTGGTGCGCCATGGGCCTGACCGTCTGTACCATCCTCGCCCCGCAGCTGTCGCGGCCGATACGCAACCTGTTGCTGCTGCGCATCGCCAATGTGCCCGCCGAGGCGCACCGCCAAGCGCAGAGGCTGGTGGATGCCAACTTCCGCAGTCCACCCGAGCGGGCGGAGCGGGCGCTGGTCATGCTGCTGCGCAGCGGCATTGATCCGCAGTCTGACCCGCTGCCCATCACTCAGCCGGCATACCGACTGCTGATGCGCGCCACGGAGCTGTTCCTGCAGATCCGCGAATGGGAGGAGAACAGCCGGTACGGCGCCTTCCTGCTGGAGGCCCGCAACGAGTTCGACGAGCTGCGCCAGTGCTTCCACCGCTTGACATTGCGTTCGGCGCGGGCGCTGAAGTCCATCGAGCGGGTGGGCGAACTGCGGTTGCAGTTCAGCGAGGCGTCGCCCAGCGCGGCCCAGGACGAGGAAACCGACAAACTGCTGCGCGCGATGGTGCACGACTCGCTGGCCGGCCTCTGCGAAGACGCCAACGCCTTCCTGCTCGATGCCAGCCTGCTGTGCGCGCGCGCGGCCTTCACCGTCCACCGCAGCGCGGGCCGACGCGACGAGGCCTTGCAGTGCATGGGTTTCGAGTTGACACCTGAGCCCACGCCCCGGGTCTACGGCGGGCTGCTGCAAGGCGTCCTTGTGCTGTTCTTCGGGCTGGGGGTGTACTTCTGGCTGGCGCCGCGCCTGCCCAGCAACGTGCTGAGCCAACCCCAACTGTTCATCGTCATCTTGACCACCCAGGTCGGCGCGCTGGCCAGCGCCATCATGCCCAAGCTGCACTTCGGATTCGCCAATGCCGGCCTCACGCGGCGCACCCCGGTGACATTCGTCGTTGCGGCGGGGCTGGCCTCCGTTGTCGCGATGCTGCTGATCAACCTTGTCGCCGGCTCGCTGACCAATGGTTGGGAAGGTGTTGTCGCGCGCCTGAAGGAAGCCCGCTTCTTCACGCTGTCCCCATTCACGACGGCGGCCATGCTGGCCTGGCTCATCCAGGACCACCGCTGGCGGCGCCTCTCGCCCCTGCGGCGCAGGCTGTGCGACGCACTGGCCATGGGCTGCGCATGGATGGCCGTCTCGGCCCTGCTGCAGGCGCTGATCTTCACTGGCGTCATCCAGCGGGGCACTCCCGACCTGATCGACGTGCTCTTCAACGTGCTGTTCTCGCTTGGCTTCGGCGCCATCATTGGCGCGGTCGTGCCCCACTTGGCTCGCGGTGAGCAGCCCGTGGTCCCACCCGAAACGATGGCCGCGCCCACATCGGCGCGCCTGCGCCCTGTCCTGCAGGACTGAACCGAACACCCCACCAGAGAGCTGGCCATGCCGATGTACCTGCACCAATGGCGTTACAAGGACGATCAGGTCAAGCGGATGCTGGCCGAAGAGACCGAGCGCGCCGACGACGTCCGCAATGCCACCGAAGCCTTCGGGGGCACGCTGCACCACTTCTTTTTCTGCCTGGGAGACTACGACGGCATGGCCATCGCCGAGTTCCCGGACAACGACACGGCGCTCGCCTGCCTGATGGCGCAGTACACGCTGGGCCGCGTGCACGGCATCCGCAGCACATCGTTGGTCACGCCTGAGGGCATTGCCCAGGCCAAGAAGATGGCCCGGGAAGTGCTCGGCATCGAGGGGCAGGACTGAAGTGGCGCAGGAAGCCATCGCCCTGCCGGCGCAGCCGCAGGCGCTGCACTTCGCCAACGGCACCACGGTGCATGGGCTGGCCGGCCACGGTGAGTTGCGCCAGCAACGCAGCACGCCGGGGCTGCGCAGCCTGCCGGCGGATATCGACACCAGCCCGGAGTTCGACCGCGCGCTGCGTCTGGCCGGCATCGCCGTGCAGGAGACGCTGCAATTGCAGGCGACGCGCCTGCAGGCCGGCGCCGCCGACGAGATCGAGATCGCGCCCGCGAGAGCACCGGGCGACCTCGCCCCTCGCGTCGTGCTCTATCAGGACGAGTCGGGCGGCCTGAGCTGGCACTTCGCCACGGCGCCACGCCCCGGCCTACGGGCCGCCGCGGCCCCCGGCATCCGCGTGCCGCTGCGCACCGCAGCGGCACGCCAGGCCCTCGGCGCCGGCATGCCCCGGCGCAACCTGCGCGGTCCCATCACCAAGCTGGGCCGCAAGCTGTTCAAAGTGCTGGTGCTGCCGGTCGCCTCGGCTCTGCTGCAGGACCCCGTGCGCTGGTTGGCCGAAAACATCGAGAACCGCGCCCGGCCTGCACGCGTGTGGCGCGTGACGCCCGACAACTACCGCAACTCGTCTGCCGAGCCGTTCGCCGACTGGGACGCATTGCGCGGCGGACCGGTGCTGCTGCTGATCCACGGCATCTTCAGCTCCGTCTCGGGCATGCTCAACGGCCTGCCGCGCGAGGCGATGCAGCGCTGGCACGAGCGCTACCAGGGTCGCGTGATCGCCTACGACCACCCGACGGTGAGCGTCTCACCGCAGGACAACGCCGCGCATTTCCTGCGCATGCTGTTTGATGCCAAGCCGGTTGCGCCGTTGGAGCTCCACATCGTGTGCCATAGCCGCGGCGGCATCGTCGCGCGCTCGCTGACCGAGCGCGCGGGTGCTCTCATCGACCACGACGTCTGCCACATCAGCGGCGTGTACTTCGCCGGCACACCCAACGCGGGCTCGCCGCTGGGCGACGCCGATCACATGATCGATATGCTGGACCTGTTCACCAACTGCCTGACCAGCCTGCCCGACGGCACGGTGGCGTACTCCATCGAGGTGCTGCTGGGACTGGTGGCGCTGGCCGGGCACTCGGCTGCCAAGGGTCTCCCAGGCATCGCGAGTCTGGGCACGCGCCAGTCCTACATCGTCGATACACTCAACCGCGCCACCGACAAGGCCCCGGCGTTCTACGCCGCCGCCGCGGCTGACTACGAGCCCCAGCTTGGGCGCGACAACGGCTGGTTGATCGACCGGTTGGGCAACGGGGTGATGGACCGCGTGTTCGAACGCAACGGCCGGCCGGTGGCCAACGACCTGGTGGTGCCCCAGCAGGGCGTGTTCGCCGCCAACGGGCACCCTTCGTTTCCGATTCCCGACCCCCTGGTGTACGGCGCCGCTGACGGCGTGTGGCACACGGCCTTCTTCTCCCAGCCGCGCACGCTGGACCACATCGACGACTTCTTCGACCGGTTGCGGCTGCTCCCGTGCCAATCCGCGCCGGTCGCGATGGGAGATTCCGTTCAGCCACGCAGAGGCGGCCTGCGCGGGCCACGCGCGCCCGGCCAGGAGAGGCTGGAGACTCCAGCCTCTGCCCCGTCCTCCGATTCCAACCACGTGGAGCGTGATCCCGAGATCAGCTTCCCGCAAAGCGTCGAGGCTGGCAGGACCGTAGCTCTGTACGTCGCACTCAATCCGCCAGCCCGCCAGGCGTCCTCCGGCCGCCTCAGCCTTAGCTTCGAGCCCGGCAGCGCCGAGGTCGAGCTGACGGCGGAAGTGAGCGCACCCGGATTTCGCATCGACGGCGAGCGCTGCCGTCGCCTGATCGTCAAACGCGAGCGGGACCCGAATACGGAGTTCACCACCTTTGCCCTGACGGCACTGGACGCCGGCGCCGCGCCGGTAGAGCGCCAGGTGGACGTGTCGTTCTGGCGCGGCAATGAGTGCGTCGGCGGCGTGCGCCAGTCCACGCGGGTGGTGCCGCGCGGCCATGCGAGCGGCGGGGCCACGCCGCCGACGCGCTCCAACCCCTTGCGGCTGTTGGCGTCGCGTCGGCGCGAACAGGCCGACCTTGTGCTGTGCGTGCGCCAGCCCGAGGCCGGCCGCAGCCGCTTCGATCTCGAAGTGCGCTCCGTGGTGGAAGGCGACGAGTACGAGTCGCGCCCCTTTGGCAGCTTCGACCTCGACGGACGCGAGCTGTCGCAATACCTGTCGGATGCGGTGGACAGGCGCTTCGCGGACTTCCCCGGCGAAGCGCTCGACGACGCCGCCTTCGAGCGCGAGCTGGCCGCGTGGAACCGGCGCTTCATAACCACGCTGGGCGACCTCGGCGACCAGCTCTGGCTGCATCTGCCTCAGGCCTTCCGCACCGAGTACATGCGCCTGGCGGCGCTGCCGGTACCGCCGCGCTCGCTGTTCGTGTTCTCCGACGAGCTGTCCTTCCCGTGGGAGATCGTGCGGCCCAGCGGCCGCGTCGACGGCCAGTGGACGCGGCTTCCGCCGTTGGGCACGGCCCACGTAATGGGCCGCTGGCGCCCTGGCATCGGCGCGCGGCCGCAGCCGCAGGCGCTGCTCGTGCGGCACGCGGCGTTGGTTATTCCCGATGCACAAGCCGCCGGCCTGCCCTGGGCGCTGGCCGAACTTGAGGAACTGCGCGGGCTGCTGCCGCAGGCCGCGTCCTGGCAGCCAGCCACGCGTGCCAACCTCGACCGCCTGCTGAGCCAGGACGACGTGCAACTGGTGCACTTCTCTGGCCACGGTGATACGGGGCCCAATGCTGACCTGAGTTCGCTGCAGATCGAGGGAGGCGAGTCGATTCCCGCGATGGCCTTCGCCGCCACCGGGCTAGGCGACCGCGCGCAGCCGGTGCTGTACCTCAACGCCTGCAGCGTGGGCCGGGCCGGTCGCGTGTTGGCGAGGGCGGGCGGCTTCGCGGGTAACTGCATCGAAGCTGGCTGGAGCGGTGTAATCGCGCCGTACTGGCCAGTGTTCGATGCCGACGCAGCAGCCTTCAGCGTCGCCTTCTACGCCAGGCTACTGACGGGCTGCACGATTGGAGAGGCGTTGCAGGAACTGCGCGCCGAGCGGCCCGACGATCCAACGGCACAGTCGTACGCCTACTTCGGTGACCCCTTCGCCCGGCTGATGTTCGCCGGAGGCTAGCCTTCTGGGTGGACGTTGGGGCTTATGCCCACATTCCACGGCAAGCCAATCGCAGATGATCAACCAAGAAGCATGCGGACGACTCTCCGGGGCGTCCAACACAGGCTCCTTGATGTCGGCTCACGGTCGACAACTACCTGGCTGAACCGCATCGAGCCTAAGCCACGGGCGGCAACTCGGGCGCGCTCAAGCCCTCGAACGGATCGGCCCAGGCCGGCAGCGCCATCAGCCGCGCATGCCATGCCGCCACGGCCGGGTAGTCGCTCAGCGGGAGTTGGGCCACGTCGTTGTAGGGCAGGAAGACGCCCATGCGGAAGTCGGCGTAGGACAGGCCGCTGGCCAGCAGCCAGTCCTGCCGGCTCAAGTGGGCGTTGAGGATGGACGCGGTCGCGTGGAAGCGCTCGGTGCCGCGCGCCACCACGTCTTCGTCCAGCGCGCCCAGCTTGTAGCGCTGCTTGGTGCCGCGCTCGAAGTGAACCATGTCGCAGGCGTGCATGAAGTTGTCGCGGCTCCAGCTGACCCAGCGGATCATGTCTGGCAGCTCAGGCCCGGTGCGCCAGAACTCCGAGCCCACCATCTGCGACAGCCGGCAGGCGATGGCATCCGCCTCGAACAGCGAGCTGCCGTCGGCCTCGACAAGGATGGGCAGGCGCAGCGAGGGGTTGAAATGGCGGTAGTTGTCTGCCTGGCCGGGGGCCAACGGCGCGGCGAACTCGTAGGTGACCGGCGCGGCCAAATACTTCGCCGCCGCGACGGCCAGGCGTGGGTTGGGGTTGCGGGAGAAGTAGAGGATGGGCGTCATGCGGCAGGCTGGAGGGTTGGCAGCGTTGTCATCTTCGCGCCCGAGCCCTGTCAGATCCTGTCAGCAGCGAACTGCTGTGCGCGTCAACGCCGCCGAGCGGCGGGCTTGCGGGCCGGCCTGGCATCGCTTTCGGCGGCAACCTGCAGCGGCGCCAGTGCGGCCAGTGCATCGATCTGGGTCAGCAGGCGCTGCAGGTAGTCGGGCGACAGGGCCTGCAACTGCTGCAGCGCACGGGAGACCAGCACCTGGCTGTTCAGCGGCCCCAGGTGTTCGGGCACCGGTGCGCTGACCTCGGCCATGCGGCGCGTCAGGCGCAGCGCGCTCCAGGTGCGGCGGTGGGCCTGAACATTGCGCAGCTCAGGGCCGGCCTGCAACTGGGCGACAAGTTCGGTCAGTGGGCTTGCGGCGTTCGCAGTCCGCCGAGTCGGCAGCGCGACCGGCTCAGCCTCGGCGCGCTGCACCAGCCGCGCAACCAGCCGTTCGCGCAGCGCGCCCGGCGCCAGCGCAGAGGCTCGCCGCGCCAGCGCTTCCAGCACGCGCCGGCGCACCGGATCGGCTTCGGCCCGGGCTTGCACCCAGGCGACGGGGTCGTCCATCACGGGGCCGATGCCGCCGCGCGCTTGGGCCGCGGCGTGGGTGCGATCTCGACGCGGCGGTTCAGCGCGCGGCCCGACGCGTCGTCGTTGGACGCCACCGGCTGCTGGGGCCCGAAGGCAGCGGCAAACACCGCGTCCGGCGGCAGCCCCTCGGCCATCAGCGTGCGCGTCACGGTCAATGCGCGCTGGGCCGACAGCTCCCAGTTGTCACTGAACTTCGGCGCGCCCTTGCCGGTGAGCATGCCGCGGTCATCGGTGAAGCCGCTGACCATCAGGATCTCGTCGCGCTGGGCAAGATAGGTGCGCAGGGGCACAGCCAGGCTCTTGATCAGCGCGCGGCCGTCGGCGTGCAGCTGGTCCGAGCCGATGGCGAACAGCACCGCGCCGCTGATGCCGATGCGGCCTTCGACCAGCGTGATGCGGCCGTCGGCCAGCGGCCCGGCCAGCGCGCGCTCGAGCGCTTCGCGGCGCGCCTGCTCGGCCTGGCGCTGCTCCACCTCGGCCTTGAGCTGGTTGGCCAGGTCCAGCTGGCCCACCAGCGCCGCCGCCAGCACCAGCACGAAGGCACCCAGCACGCCGGCCATCAGGTCGCCGAAAGCTGCCCAGGCGGGCGTGCCGACACCTTCCTGCTCGATCTCCAGCGGCTCATCCATTCGCGGCGGCTCCCTGCAGCGCGTCCAGCACCTGCTTCTGTGAGCCGAGGCAAAGGTCGATGACCTCGCGCGCCTGGGCCACGTAATAGCTCAGCTGCTCGTCGCTGCGCGTCATCGCGCCGGCCAGGCGCTCTTCCAGCGCGGCCAGGTGCTGCACGAGCTGGGCATTGGCGCCCTGGAACTGCTCCACCGCCGCACCAAAGCCTTCGCCCAGGCTACCCATCTCGGCGGCGCTCGCGGCCAAGGTCGTCGCGGCTTCGGCCAGCTTTTCGCCGGTGGCGTCGGCCTGCGCGGTGAAGCGCTGACCCAGGGCTTCGAGCTGGGTGGCGGAGCTGCCTACCAGGGCGTCGATGGCCGCGCGCTGTTCACCAGCGGCCTGCTGCAGCGAGGCCAGCAGCGTCGAGACGGTCTGCATCAGTTCGGCGCGTTCGGCCAGGGCTGTGCGGTCCTGGGCCTGGCTCTGTGCCAATTGCTCGCGCAGGGCGGCCACCACTTCGACGGCTGCGCGTGGGGCTTCGCCGGCGGCCTGCAGCAACGCGCCGGCTTCGCTCAGCGTGGTCTTGGCCTGGGCTTCGGTCTGCGCGACCAGTTCGCGGGTGTGCCGCAGCAGGCCATCGGCCAGTTGCTGCTGCTGGGCCAACTGCGTGGCGCCGGCCGACTGCAGTTCGGTGCGCCATGCGGTCAGGCGCTCAGCATCGTGCGCGGCATGGGCCGATTGCAGCTGCGTGTGTGCCTCGGCCAGCGTGGTGACGGCGGCCTGTGTCTGCGCAGCAAAGCCGGCGGTCAGCTCGGTCAAGGCGCTCTGGGCACGTTCGCCGCTGGCGGCCAGCAGTTGCTGCGCGGCTTCGCGCTGGGCGACCAGCAGCTGTTCGTTGGCGGTGCGTTGCCGGGCCAGGGCCTCGGCGTCGGCGCGGGCCTCGGCGCGGCGTTGGCTGTCCAGCTCGGCCTGCAGCGCCGTGTGGCGGGTCTGCGTGTCGGCGATGCGGTCCAGCAGGTCCCTGGTCTGCGCGGCGAAGCCGGTGGTCAGCGCGGTCAGCGCGTTCTGGGCGCGCTCGCCGCTGTCGGCCAGCAGCTGTTGCGCGGCCTCGCGCTGGGCGGCCAGCAACTGCTCGTTGGCGGCGCGCTGCTGTGCGAGCGCCTCGGCGTCGGCCTGGGACTCGGCGCGGCGCTGAGTGTCCAGCTCGGCTTGCAGGGCCTGCTGCCGGGCTTGCGCCTCGGCCACGCGGTCCAGCAGCGTCTGCGTCTGTGCGGCAAAGCGCCCGGCGGTGTCGGCGATGGCTTGCTGGGCGGCGGCACGTTGCTCGGCCAGCGCCTCAATCTGACGGCCCAACGCGGCGGCGCGGGCGGTGTCGGCTTGTGCCTGTGCGGCCAACAGGTCTTGCGCCTGCGCGGCCCAGCGTTCACCCAGGCGATCCACCGCCTGCTGCGTTGCAGTGCTCGTGTCGGCCAGCAGTTTCAGTGCGGCCTCGCGCTGCTGGGCGAGGCCCTCCGCCTGTGCCTTGGCAGCGGCCTCGCCCTGCTGGGCGATCTGCGCCACGCCAGCCTCAAAGCGGCTGCTCAGCGCGCCGAGCTGGCCGGCCACCTGCGTGCCCACACGCTCATGCAAAGCTGCGGCCTCGCGGGCAATGCCGGCCATCGCGGCTTCGGCGGCGGGCTGGATGGCGGCACCGGCCAGGCGGGCGCTCTCGGCCAGGCTGCTGCGCAGCGTCGTGTCCACGCTGGCGGCCAGGGCGGTGTAGGCCTTACTCGTCTCGCCGTGGAAGCGGTCGTTCTGCGCGGCGAGCAGGTCGGCCATCTGTTTCGCATGCAGCTGCAACTGGGCGACGAGTTCAAGTTGGCGCTGCTGCGCCGCTTCGGCCGCGGCGGCTTCGGCGGCCTGCTGCTCCAGTGCGCGGCGGTGCGCGGCGGTCAGCGGGCGCAGCTTGCCGAGCAGGGCGGTGTCGAGCTGGCCCGACACGGCCGCGCGTTCGCGCCTTGCCAGCGCGACCATCAGGCCCAGCATGGCCGAGCCCGTCACGCCGGCCACGCTGGCGCTGAAGGCCAGGCCCAGGCCCTGCACCGGCGCGCCCAGTGCGGTGCGCAGTGCGGCCAGGTCGGCCGTCTGGCCCAGGGCACTGGCCGTGCTGCTCAATGTGATGACCAGGCCGATGAAGGTGCCCAGCATGCCCAGCAGCACCAGCAGGCCGGCCAGTGCCGGCGCGAGTGCCAGGCCGGGCAGGGCCACGCGCAGGCCTTCCAGGCGCTGCTGCACGCTGGCACGCAGGGCGGCGGGCAATGCCGCGACCCAACCCTCTTTCGGCTCGGCGTCCAGCGCGGCATCCAGCTCGCGGCTGCTGCGGCGAAAGGCGGTCAGCTCCCAGATGCCGATGGCAAAGAAGGCCGCGATCAGCAGCGTCATTGCCAGCGCCACCGGGTGGTGGCGGGCGGCGGCCAGCGCGGCGCTGGCAATGCCCGCGAGGCCGGCGGCCAGGGCGAGGGAATAGAGGGCGTTCAGGAAGCGGTTCATCAGGAATCAGCTTGATGCAGGGCTTCAATGAGCCCCTGCACCGGTTGCAATCTCAGGTCCAGCTCGGCGCGCAGCGCGCGCTGCAGGTCGGCCCAGAAGCGGGTGCGCCAGCGGCGCGGGTCGGTGGCGTGATGATCTGTCGCGCGTTTCGTCAGCAGCGCGGGCAGGCTGGCCAGCAGCGGGCGCTCCTGCGCGACGATGGCGCGTTCGAACACCGCGTCCAGCTGCGCCAGCCGGGCCAGCGCCCCCGAGGCTTCGGCCAGCCGGGGGCGCAGGCGCTCGCGCAGTGTGGCCACGCGCGCGGCCATGCTGCGCTGCTGCTGGGCGTGGTGCAGGCGGTAGGGCGCCAGCAGGTCGGCCAGCGGCACGCCTTCTGGCGCGGATTCGGCGGATTCGCGCGCCAGCAGGGCGTCGTCGAAGGCGGCGGTCAGCTCTTCCTGCAGGCGGGCCAGCGCGGCGTCGGCCCAATCCACCGCTTCGCGGCGGGCGGCGACGTTGGCGCCGGCTGCAGGCGCCGTGGCCAGCAACTGGGACAGGCCAATGGCCTCCGCCCAGCCCAGCCAGCCGCCCAGGCGCTCGGCCACGGGTGCTGCCGCCACCGGCGCGACGCCCCATTGCAGCAGCAGCCGGGCCAAGGGCTCGGGTGCGAGGGGCTGCGGTGAGAGGGCTTGCATGGGGCTGGCGCGCCTGTACGGCGCGCGCGAGGAAAAAGGGCGAGAGTTTAGTGAACCCCGATCAAAAGGGCATTCCCGCCCGGCGCGGCGTTGTCGCCAGCGTCGGCTTGGAGAGGCAGGCGACACTCCCGGCCATGCCCTCTGCCAGCTACTCCAACACCACCCTCAACGCCGACACCGAACTGCGCAAGCGCTGCACCCGCTGGCTCAATGGCCACCGCCCGCCGCTGTCCATACGCGAGTCCCTGCTGGCGCTGGCCGAACTGCCCGAAGCCGAGTTGCCGCTGGACGTCTACGGCCAGGGTCAGGCCATCCAGGCGCTGGAGGCCGAGGTGGCCGCCCTGCTCGGCAAGCCGGCCGCGCGCTTCATGCACAAGGGCGTGGCCGCCCAGCTTGCGGCGCTGCGCGTGCACTGCGGTGAGGGCGACGGCCCGGTGGCGCTGCACCCGCAAAGCCATATCGCCATCGACGAGGCCGAGGCCTTCGAGAAGCTGCTGGGCTTGCGCGGCCTGCGCATCGGCATGACGGACGAGCCCTTCGGCACCGCGCAACTGGCTTCGCTGCCCGGCCAGCCGGCGGTCGTTGTGGTCGAACTGCCGCTGCGCCGGGCCGGCTACCGCCTGCCCGAGTGGGACGAACTCATGGCCATCAGCGCCTGGTGCCGCGCGGCGGGTGTGCCGCTGCATTTCGACGGCGCGCGGCTCTGGGAGGCTTCGGCCCACTACGGCCGGCCGCTGGCCGAGATCGCCGCGCTGGCGGATTCGGTCTACGTGTCCTTCTACAAAGGCCTGGGCGGCCTGGCCGGCTGCGTGCTGGCCGGCAGTGAGGATTTCATCGCCCAGATCGCGCCCTGGCAGACCCGCCTGGCGGGCAACCTGTTCACCGTTCACCCCTACGTGCTGAGCGCGCTGCACGGCCTGCGCACGCAGTTGCCGCGCATGCCCGCCTACCGCGAGCGCGCGCAGGCGCTGGCCGCCTTGCTGGTGGCCGAACCTGGCTGGCGCGTGGCGCCCGAGAAGCCGCAGGTCAATGCCTTCCAGTTGCACCTGCCGGTGGCACCCGAAGTGTTGCGCGAAGGCCTGCTGGAGGTGGCCCGGCGCGACGGCTTCTGGCTGGGCGCACGGACGGTGGCCTCGCATGTGCTGGCGGGTGGCGCAATGGTGGAGGTCGTCATCGGCGACGCCGCCGACAGCTGGACCGACCATGAGGCCCTGGCCGCGCTGCGGCGGGCGGTGCTCAGCGCTCAGGCGGGCCGTTGACGAAACCGGTCACGTCTTCCAGCACCGGAGCCAGCCAGCGCAGCGGCGCACCGAACGCGGCAATCAGCGTCGTGTGGCCGACGCGGTCGTAGAACTTCACCGTCACCGGCACGCCGAAGGTTTTCAGCCGCGTCGCCAGGCCCTGGGTGCTGCGTTGCGGGTTGACCAGTGAGTCGTCTCTTGCCGCACCCAGGAAGCTGCGCGGCGCGGCCTTGCTGGCGTGTTCCAGCGGTTGGGTGCCAGGCGGGTAGTCGGGGTGGAAGAACACCGGCTTCGCGTCGGGGTTCTCGATGGGCAGGAAGTCGTAGGGCCCGGCCAGGCCGATGAAGCCGGCCAGCTCGCGTGGCGTGTGGCCGGCCTGCTTGAGCCAGCGCGGGTCCAGCGCCAGCATGGCGGCGTTGTAGGCGCCGGCGCTGTGGCCCATGACGAAGACCCGCCGCGGGTTGCCGCCCAGGCCCGCGGCGTGGCTCAGGCTCCAGGCCAGCGCTGCGGCGCTGTCGCGCAGGAAGTCGGGGTAGCGCACCTCCGGGTAGAGGCGGTAGTCGGCCACCAGCGTCAGGATGCCGCGCGAGGCCAGCGCCTCGCCGACGAAGGCGTAGTCGCCGCGCTTGCCGCGGTTCCAGGCGCCGCCGTAGAAGAACACCACCACCGGCCAGCCCTCACGCGGCGCCGCGCGGGCCGGCTGGTACACGTCCAGCTGCTGGCGCGGCCCCGGCCCGTAGGCCAGGCCGGCCGTGCGCGTGTGCGTGTGAACGGGCGCAAGCACGTTCAGCGCCTTCACCGGCGCGTAGGCCACCAGCACCCCCGCCAACAGCAGGGCGCCGAGCAGGAAGAGGGCGGCTTTCAACATGGGAACGCAGAGCCTACGCGGTGGGCGCGAGCTTGGATGTTGCAAGCGCACCAATGGAAACGGCCGCCAGGCATGCCATGGCGGCCGATTCGGGGTTTGAGCGGGGTTTGAGCCGCGAGGGCTCAGCGGCGCTGCTGGCTGCCACCACCGGACGGCGGCGGGCCGCGACGCTCCAGGTGGCGGAAGGTGATGCGGCCCTTGCTCAGGTCATAGGGCGACATCTCCAGCGACACGTTGTCGCCGGCCAGGATGCGGATGTGATGCTTGCGCATCTTGCCGCCCGTGTAGGCGATGACCTTGTGGCCATTCGACAGCGTCACGCGAAAGCGCGAGTCGGGCAGGATTTCATCCACGACGCCTTGCATTTCGATCAGTTCTTCTTTGGCCAAGTGTGGGGCTCCGTTGCGAAAGTTAGACGGGAGGCCGAGCACGTGGCCGTGCCGGCGTCTGATGCGGCCGGTGACCGCCGCGCGCTCCTCAATGGCAGCGCGCCCAGGCAAGGCCTTCATTCCGCGCGTAGTGCAATGCTGCCTGCGGGCTGATGAACTGTGGCGTGAAACGCATGATGCGATCCACGCTGGCCATGCCGCGACCGGAGCGGATCGACACCAGGGCGTCGAAACCGCCGCCCTCGCGGGCTTGGGTCATGGGTGAAACCAAAAAGCGTCCCACCTCGATATTGTTATTGTTCATGTTGTTCTTCTTTTTGTGGGGCTCCCGCGCCGGTCTTTGCCGGCGGCGGTTGGGCGCCCAAGGCGCCCTTGCACAAATTACAGCGTGCGGATGTTCGAGGCTTGCGGGCCCTTGGCACCTTGGGTCGATTCAAACGACACCTTGGCACCTTCGGCCAGCGAGCGGAAGCCGCCAGCGTTCTTGATTTCGCTGTGGTGGGCGAAGAGGTCCTTGCCGCCGTTGTCAGGCGTGATGAAGCCGAAGCCCTTGCCGTCGTCGAACCATTTCACGGTGCCGGTTTCTGTAGTCATGGTGTTCCTTTTTGGAATGTATAGATGGAAAAAATACTCCGTCGGCGTCATGCCGTGCGGAGACAGAAACACTCAAGAACACTCACCGGGGAGTTGCTGAAGCGAGCCGCTCGCAAGAAGGGCCAGGGGGTGGCCAGCGGGGCTGCAGATAAGACCTTGAGGAAACGGTCTTGTGCGAATCTATGCGGCGAATGTACCACGCCGCCCCAAAGCCCTTGTAGGACACCGGCGCAGCAACCTGCGTGCGGCGTCGTTAGGTCACGGTTGCGGGCAGAACATGCGCGAGGCGCTAGGCAGGCGGGGCGATTCAGCGTCAACAGCGCTTCACACAAAACCGGCGGGTAAACACAGACCACCGCCCCCCCCGGTTGCGGGGAATTTACCTTTCAGGCCGCCCCTAAACTGCGCGCGCTTAAAGGGAGTCGACCAATGAAAAAGACATCGTGGGTGGCGCTGCTTGCCGCCGCTGTTTGCGCCCCGGTGTGGGCTGCCAGCAACTCAACTGCCAAGATCACTCGCGTTCAATTGGTGGTCACTGACGCGAATCCAACGGACGGCATTGCCCCGTCCTTCAGCTTCATTTCCAATTCCGCCCCTCTGAGCGTGGCTTCAGGGAAAGTGGATCTGGGCGATCAGCACGTAGAGCAGAACGTCATGAGCAGCAGGCTGGGGCAGCCGAAGAGTGTGACGCTGGACAACGGCAACGCCAACATGAACGCGTCCTATATGACCGACATGTACGGTCCGGTGTCCATGGCGGCGTCGGGTTCGGCGCTTTGGTCTGGCGGCGATCAATGGTCCACGGCCCTCTACGACGCGAGTGCCCATTGGGACAGTCCGCCCTTTTATGCCGGCTATGTCGACTTCCGGCTCGGCGCCGGCACGCGGCTGCAACTTCGCATCCTGACGGATGTGCAGGCCAGCACCACGATAGGCACTGTGATGGATCAGAACGGCGCCTTGCAACTTGAATGGGCCGGCGGCTTGGCCTACGTCGAGATCGGCGCGCTCGCCGCGGACGGATCAACGTTGACGTCGAAGCAGGAGACTCGGCTTTATGCGTCATCGACGCAGACTTGGGACCCCGTCCTCATGACATGGACGCAGTTCAAACCCATGTCCCTGGCCCAGAGCGGTTGGCTGGAGGCGAGCTTCGAGAACACGACGGCGATGGCTACGACGGGAGGCTTGAAACTCGGCGTGTCTGTCTGGGGCGGGTCCACGATTGCCGCGACAGCCGTTCCGGAAGCGTCGGCTTTGGCCTACTGTGCGGTCGGCCTTGCGCTCATGGCGACCATCCTGCGTCGCAGGCAGCGCGTTCGCGCATCTGTGTACTGATCGCGGTTCAACCCGGCTGCGGCCCGTCATAGCCCTCGACGATGACGATGTCTGCCTCGGCCGCGGCCTGGCGCAGCGTGATCTGGGGCGCGTACTCCGGCGAGTGATAGCAGGCCAGCGCCACCTCGTAGCTCGGGAACTCGATCACCACATTGCGGCCGCGGCAGGTGCCCTCGGGGTTGTCGAACTGGCCGGCGCGCACGAGAAAGCGGCCGCCGAACTTGGCGAACACCGCGTCGTTGCGCTGCACGTAGAGCTTGTATTGCTCGGGGTCGTTGACGTCGACGCGGGCGATCCAGTAAGCCTTGGGCATGGGGGGGGCACTCCAGCTGAAGTTCGGGTCAGGCCCCAGTGTGACGCGTCATCGCGCCGTCCGCCGGGCGGGTTGCGTCGCCGCCTGGAACGCGGGCTTGCCCCCAAGCTGCGCCGCCGCCGCGGGGCCGCCGGTTACCAAGAGTTCGGCGAGGGCCACGCCCGACTGGCCCTTGCCGTCCAGCACTTCGTAGGCCACGACGACCTTGCTGTTGTTGGGCGTGCTGGCCGATGGCGTGACCTTGCAGGCACCGTTGGCGAGGAATTCGATGCTGGCGCTGGCCTGCCCATAGATCTGCTTGCATGTCCGCAGCCATTCGCCACCGTTCGCGGTGGTGCTGCCCGCGTCCTGGATCATCACGGCCTGGCCGGCCGTGGCCGTGGTGGGCGCAGTGACCCTGACCACCGGCGGCGACATTGGCGTGTAGCGGAGCCACAGCCGCAGATAGCTGCCTTGCAGCTCGCCACCGCCCTCGGTGCAGCCAATGTGCAGCGTGACGGCGCCACGGTTCACCGTCGTCAGCTGGGTGGGGTCGCGGTCCATCTCGGCCACCAGGGCTTCCCATTCGGAGGAGTTGCACATGTGGCCGGCATAGCTGGCGCTGGCTGCCGGGCCGGCCCCCGGCTCGAAGCCGGCCCGCAGGTTGCCGGCATAGCTGCCCGGCGTGAGCGCAAGTCCGGCCGTGTTCGACAGCACAAGCTCCATGCTGTCATAGGCAGCATTGCCGTTGGGGTTGAACACCCAGCGAATGCGCTCCGCCGTCTGGTCGGCAAAGATGGCCTCGGTCCCGCCCTTGACCGGGACATCGAACACGCCATCCGATTCCGACATGCGCAAGTCGCTACCGCTCGAGACGTGGCCGCTGCCCCAGATGTCGGCCCGCGACTGCGTGTCCTGCCAGCTGCGCACGCTGATGATCAGATCGGCCGTCGCCGACTTGCCGGACTCCGAGACCGCCGTCAACCTGAACTTCGCCTGAGCGCCGCCCTTTGCCACCAGCGGCGTGTAGGTGTCGCAGATGCCCAGCCGGCAGTTGGACAGGTCGAAGCTCGGCCCCGACAGCTGGGTCCATTCGATGGAGCGCAACCTGCTGGCAGGGTTCCAGGAGAGCGAGCCGTCCAGGCGCAGGGATTCGCCCTCGTTCAGCGTGCGGTCCGCGCCGGCCACGGCGAAGCTGCGGTCCAGCGCCGCGGCCACGGCCGACCGGTAGCGGATGGCGCCGCTCACGTAGGCGGCATAGCCCAGCGAGCATCCGGCCGTGAAATCCGCGGCCAGACTGCTCAGGCTGCCATCGGCCGCATAGGCCGCGTCGTGCACCACGTAGGCGCCATTGCTGGGGCGGCAGTTGGGCGAATCCAGCGTGCCCACGGAGCTGGACGCCATCGGCCAGATGGCGTGCGGCACCAGCCCAACCTGCAGCTTCAGCGCCGGCGCAGTCGTGCCGAGGAAGAGCCCGCTCTGCGGCTGCGGGCCGATCCAGAAGATGCCGCCACCCGTGGCGAACTGGTTCATCCACGTGTACTGCGTCAGCACCGGCTCGGCCGCGTCGAACATGTTCATCGTCGTGCCGCTGGCCGACGCCAGCGGGTTGCCGCCGAAGTTGCGCTGCCAGATGTAGCTGGCCGCCGATGTCGCGGGCACGGGCTCGAAGGCCGCGGGTGCTGGAGCCGGGGCGGGTGCCGGGGCAGGCGCTGGGGCGGGTGCTGGGGCGGGTGCCGGTGCAGGCGTTGGAGCTGGGGCGGGCGCAGGTGCCGGTGAGGGGGCAGGTGCAGGCGCGGGTGCAGGTGCGGGTGTGGGCGCAGGCGCAGGTGTGGGCGCAGGCGCGGGTGCAGAACCTCCGCCCCCGCCGCAGGCGGACAAGGCGGCCGCCATGGCAGTGGCGCCCATGCCCAGGCGCCAACGACCGGCCAAGCGCGCCGGCGGCGCCGGGCACGGGTCTGGAATCGACATGCTTGTTATCTCCCTGAGTCCGCCTCCGGCGGGCACTTCAGTTTGTCGTGCCTGATCGCGCCCGATGGCTCGCGCGCAGTCTAGGTGTAGGCGTAGAACAGCGCCGCGAAGAAGTGGCAGGCGCTGCCGCCCAGCACGAACAGGTGCCAGACGAAGTGCGAGTAGCGCACCCGGTTGTCCAGCAGGAAGACGAACGCCCCCAGCGTGTAGCTCAGGCCGCCGGCGATCAGCAGCGTGAGGCCCGCGGCCGGCAGGCTGTTCACCAGCGGCCCGGCCGCGAACACCACCACCCAGCCCATGGCCAGATACAGGCCCGTGGACACGAAGCGGTGCTTGAGCCGGTTCAGCAGCTTGATCGCCACGCCGAACGCCGCCGCCGCCCAGACGGCGATCAACAGCGTCACGCCCGGCCCGGTGTGCAGCACGCCCAGCGTGAAGGGCGTGTAGCTGCCGGCAATGAAGACGTAGATGGCCGCGTGGTCCAGCCGCAGCAGCACCGCCTTGGCGCGGCCCTGCCACAGGCTGTTCGGCAGGGCGTGATACAGCGTCGAGATGCCGTACAGCAGGATCATCGTGGCCGCGAAGATCGCCGCGGCCACCACATCGGCTGTGCCGCCATGGTTCATCGCGCGGATCACCAGGATGGGCAGCGCCGCGATGGCCAGCACCACGCCCAGGCCGTGGCTGATGGCGTTGGCGATCTCTTCACCGAGGGTCTGGTCGCGGTCGGGGGTGGGGGCGGTGTGCAACATGAGGGTCGTCTCGTACTGCTGAGCGATGAGCCAAGCATGCCAGCGTGGCATGACGGTTCCGACCCAAGGTTTGAGGGGGTTGAAAAAGCACGAGCACCGCGTTTGACCCGCATCAAACGCGGCGCAGTCGCGGCGGCGCAAGCTGGCGCCAACCCGTTGGAGTCGCCGCATGAAGCCATTCACCCCCGCCCTCGCCCTGGCCCTGGTGCTCGCCCTGGCGGGCTGCGCCGCTCCCGTGCCGCCGGGCCATGGCGCCCACGCCGCTGCGGCCGACGGCGCACGCAAAGAAGACGGCAAGGGTGGCGGCAAGGGCGGCGGCATGATGGACGAGATGTGCAAGCGCCACGCCGCAGAACCCGGCCGCGCCGCCAGCGCGCCTGGCAGCATGATGGACAAGCACTGCCAAGCCCGGGCCGAGGTGCCCGCCGGCGCGGCTTCGCACGCGCACTGAAAGCCGCTCGGCGGCGCACTCCTGGTCACACTCAACGAGCGTTGCGACGGGGTCTTGTTCTCCAGCGGCGCGCTGGCGCGGGCGCGGGCGGCTGAAGCTGCAGGTCTGCGGCGAGCTGGAGCTCAGGCAGCCCTGAGCTTGGCGCCGGTGCCGCGCCAGACGTTGGCGGCAAAGGCCAGCACCGCCACCCCGACCACCACCGAGCCCAGCCCCACCAGCGGCCCGGCCGCTGTATTGCCGCGCATCAGTGCCGCCAGTGCCGACAGCATCACCGGCAGCGCCAGCTGGTGCAGCCAGAACTGCAGCGCCACCAGCCGCGGGCTGAGCGTGTCGGCCAACTGCTGCACCACCAGGCCGAAGCCCAGCATGCTCGCCCAGCCCAGCAGGTTGACGTGGGCATGCACCGAGCGCAACCCGAAGTCGTGCGTTGCGCCCATGTAATTGCCCAGTGACACGCCCACCACGAGGTAGAGCGCAGCCATGCGAAGCCACCAGGCGCCATAGCGTTTGTTGTTGTTCATCATGGGCCTCCGTCAGGCCGCCAGGCCAGGTGCAACCGGCAGGCCCAGGCCGCGCGCCAGCGCAGCCCAGTCGTCGTCGTTGAGCTGCTCGCGCGCCATGGCCAGCACTGCGCCAAACACCGGCGCCGGCGCGTTGGCACGCATGCCACCCAGCAGCACCAAGCGCTCCGCCGGCGCCAGGGCCGGCAGCATCCAGCGCAGCGAGGCCATCATCTCGGCGGGCGACAGCGCGGCCAGGATCTGGCCGTGGATGCCCATGATGCCGGCATCGTCCAGATGCGCCCACAACACCGCGTTGTGCTCGGTCTCCTCCAGGTGCATGTGCGCCAGGTTGTCGGCCGCGAACAGGCTCACTGCGTGGTACAGCGCCCGGCAGGCGGCGGCGCGGTCCTGCGCCGGCCAATCGGCCAGCGCGCGGGCATGGCCGCGCAGCGCCTCGATGTCGCGCTCATGCGCCACATGCTCGGTCGCGATGCGCTGGCTGGTGCCCGGCTGGGCGCGTTCCAGCGCGGGGTGCACGAAGGCGTTCTCGTGCTTCAGATGCGACGCGCAGAAATCCGCCGCCGCCTCGACCTTGCTGGCCAGCTGCTGCAGCGACGCCGGGTCGCCCGGGTCGACGCGCCCGGCGCTGGCGACCAGGTCGGCGAGCATCAGCCGAAGGCCCTTGTGAATGCTGGCGTAGATGTCAAAACGCGGCGCCGTGGCCGTGCCGCGAACGGCGAGGATTTCTTGCGGTGAGGTGTGCATCTCGGATTCCCTGGGTGGTGTGTCGAATGGCTCGCTGCGCCTGGCATCGAACCGTGCAGTCACTGTAGGAATCGGGGCGGCGGCGCGCCGCTAAATGCTTGCTAGCCGAACCTTAAGAGTTTGCTAAGTGCTCGTGGATATTGGTATTTTTTCCATCCAGCCGTGCCGGAGGGCATGCTGGCACAGCTGAATGGGCGGGCTGCCTTACTTCAGCACCAGCTCCTGCAACTCCATGCCGCCCGCCAGCTTGCGCATCACCTTGCGCTCGCCGGAGGCCGCGTCCATCTTGTGCTGGTCCATGGCCATGAAGGCCTCGTACTTCTTCTGCACTTCCAGCTGCTGCGCGGTCGTCAGGTAGTCCTTGGACTCGATGGCCAGGATCAGGTCGGGCTCGCCCTCGCGAGCGTTGTTCACCGAGAACACGTGGTACGACACGATGTAGCCCTCCTTCTTGCCGAACTCGTTGGACTTCTTCCAGGTCTTGGCCAGGAAGTCCATGTAGTTCTCGAACTGCCCGGGCTCGACCTTGATATGGGAGAAGTTCCACACCGTGCCCGGCTTGTAGCTGGAGTCCTGGGCGGATGCCGCAGTGCCAACCATCATCAAACCTGCCGCCAACAGCCCCGTCAGCATGTGCTTTGCGTAGTTCATTTTGAAGTTCTCCTCACCGTCGACGCCGGTGAATGCGTTCGCGCGGTGGTGCGCCGGCGCACTGTGCGCCCGCGGCCCCGTTTGCGGTGAGGTGGGCGGCGCCAGGGTGGCGAAGCGTCCTTCATCTTCAGGATGATCGGGGGGGGCAGGAGGGGCGGGCGCCCGTGCCCGCGGCCTGGATGCGCCGTCAGTTCAAGCTTCGGCCACCAGCATGAAGGCCGGGGCCCAGAAGTAGTCGCTGATGTGCGCCAGGCGCGTCACGCGCCAGCCCGGGGCTTCGAGCTTCTCGCGCCACACCGGCGCCGGGTGCTCCCAGTTCGTCGCGGCTGTCTGCGCGTCGAGCTGGCCGAGGAACATCGGGATCAGGAAGCCCTGCGCGACCAGCTCGCGCGTGGCGCCCTCGTACTCGCCCAGGGCGCGCTCGTAGCGCTGCGCGAGCGAGGCCACATAGGCGTCCGTGCCGCGCTGCAGGTCGGGAATGTCGAACTCCACGATCACCAACCGCTTCACGTGGGCGCGCAGCCGCGCGAGGCCGGCCCAGCGTTCGGGCTCGGGAATAGCTTGCAGCGCGAAGGTGGCTTGGGCGAGGTCCCAGCGCGCATCAGGCCCGAGCTTGGCGGCGAAGGCGCCCAGGCCCTCGTTCAGCGCCTGCAAGGGCAACGTGGGCTGCTCGGCTTGGGCTCGCGCCACGGCGCTGGCCATCAGCGCGCTCGCGGGCTCCACCAGCGTCAGGCGCTCCAGTGCGTGCGGGTGGGCAGCGGCGGCCAGCGCCGGAAAGAGGGCATGGCCGTCGCCGCAGCCGATGTCCAGCAGCGAGTGCACATCGGGCGCGTAGTGGCTCGCCAGCTCCACGCTGACGCACTCATACAGCGGCACATTGCCGCCGCCGCGGATGAAGGCTTCGAAGGCGGCGGGGGATGCATAGACCTGGGTGTCCTCTGGCCGGGCAGCGCACTGGCGGAGGGCGGTGGTAAGCAGCGGGAAGTCGAGGAAGGTGTCTTGCAGGGCAGTGCTCAAGTCATTTTTCATGCTGGGACTGTAGATTTGAGACCTGATCCCGGACCGCAGTACAGAATCCAGTTTTACGGACTCCGTTGCTCGAACGCCGCTTTCGAACGATGCCAAACGCCAAGAACACAGGGGCCGCGTGGAGGCGGCGCTGTATGAACACAGCAATCGCTTCCTGTCTGGTCGTGGGCACGGTTGCCAGGGCTGAACCTGTGGGGCTCACTGGCCTGGAGAGTTTGCTGTGGCCAGCTGTCGTCGTCGCCGCCCCCTTCGGGCTGCTGCACCGTTTGCTGTTTGGCTCAGATCAAGATTCGATGAAGAAGGCGGACGAGCAGGCGCGACAGCAGTTGAAAGAGCTGGACAGGAGTTTCGAAACCAATGGCCTCTACACCGGACCAATCAACATTCGCCACGCCGTCTATGGCCTGTTGATCGAGGCCAAACTGCCGTGGGTGGAGTTGGATGTCGTCGGATCAAAGTGGCTTTTCGAAGAGCTTGAAGATCCTCGCCCCTTATTGGCCCAAATTAGCGCTGAACGACCGTTCATTCGTCTCGAGCTGACGCAGTCCGGCGACCCGGGGTGTGTGGCGTTGCGGCGATACGGTGACCTGTGGCACAAGATCCACGATATGCAGGTGCAACCCAGCAGCTGCTTGAAGTTCGGATTCGTTTCAGAGCTCGCGAGCGAACTGAGACTGTCCGTGGATACCGACCGAGCGTCCCGCCGGGAGCTTCGTTGGGTGCTGCGGCGTAGCGGCAGCGACGAAGTTCTGGTATCCGTCCCGTTCTGGCAATACCAGACGGCAGGACAACCGTTGCAGGTCTACGCGGACTACAGAAGGGACGCTCAGTCGTCCAGCTTTGTCGACTTGATTCGCAAGCTGCACCCAACTTTGCGCGTGACGGGCAATGACGGGCGTCCTTTGGTCCTGGACCGTGGTCGCCGCATAACCTTTGATGCCCGCTTACCTCCGTATCCCGTCGTTGGAACGATTGAGCCCCTGGAAGTGCAAACGCACGTTAACCGTGACCTCGAGCGGGACTGGCGTGATGTCTATCAGGAAGGTATCTCCACGCTGCGACCTCAGCATGTCTCTCGCTCGCGGCTCATCTTTTTTCCACAGACCCACGAATTGCGCGAGGCCTTGGCCGATAGGCAAACCCACCTGTTCGCAGAACAAGGACTGCTTCTCACCGCGAGCATGACTTGGAACGCCCCGTACTCGGTATGGGTTCAGGGCTTCGACCTAGAACGAGACGTTCAGTGGGGCATGGCGGTTAGTTTGGTGCGCTCGCCTGAACTTGCGACTCGGTGCTCCGTTCCAGAAAGCGTCGCGATTGGCGCGAAGAACCTATATATCGACGCAATGACGTCAGACCAGCGCGCTGTCTCGATATGGGGCCGGACCAACATTGACGACTGGCGAAAGTCATGCGAGGTGCGGATCACGGTTCCTTGGCCTGCGGTCAAGATTGAAGCTCAAACTGCTGGACCGCATTGAGCTGCAGCGCTGACATCAGTCAGCGCACCCGCCTGTACAGCGGGAGGTTCGGGGTCACGGGAGGTTCGGAGGTTCGGGGTCAGGTCTCAAATCTGTAGGCCCGGCCCCAGCGTTGAAGCAGCAAGTTGGTCTGCTGCTCAGAAGCGATAACTCGCGTTCGCACTCGCCAGCCAAGTCCGCCCGGGCGCCGGTTCGAAGAAGCGCCCATTCCCATCGTTGACGATGACCGAGCCCGCGTAGCGGCAGTCCGCCAGGTTGTCCACGCGCAGCATGGCGCCGAGGTCCCAGGGGCCGAGGCTGAGCTGGTAGCCGACGTGGGCGGCCAGCGCGGGCCCGGGGTCAAGTCTTAAATCTCCGGGATTCGGGATTCGGGGTCACGGGATTCGGGGTCAGGTCTTAAATCCAAAGTCCGCGCCCCTGAACGCAGCCGCCGCATCGGGCGTCGGTTTGAGCCGCGGCATCGACGCGACGGCGCCCCTGTCCTCAGAAGAACACGATCCCGCCAAACGCGAAGCCGTTCATCCTGGCCTCGCTGCCCGTGACCCGCTTGGAAGTGGTGCGGCTCACCTCCCCCACCCGCGTCACGCTCTTGGTCAGCCCGTAGTACAGACCGACCGTCACGTTGGTGTTGCTGCGCAGATCGGCCGCCGCGCCATCCTTCAGCTTGCTCTCGCCCCGGTTCAGCCGGAGCTTGGCCGTGGCCCGCCAGCCGACCTGCAGCCGCACCATTCGCCGTTTGCGTTTGCCGCGTCGCCGCCGGTCAACACCTTGCCGTATGTCAACTCCCCGTCAATCCGAGCCCACCACAATCGCTACAACAGTTCTGGCCGCACCATCCCCATGCCCACCCCCCGCTACGACCCCCTCAGCCGCGCCCTGCACTGGCTGACGGCCATCGCCGTGACCGTGGCCTTCATCCTGGGGCCGGGCGGCTTCGGGCGGATGATGCGCAAGGGCATCGACCCGGCCACGCGGCTGGACATCGTCTGGCATGAGTCCCTGGGCCTGCTGGTGCTGGCGCTGACGCTGCTGCGCCTGCTGTGGGTGGCGCTGCGGCCGGGCAAGCCGCGCTTCGAGATGGCGACGTGGATGCATGGGCTCTCAAAGCTGGTGCACGTCGTGCTGTGGGCCTTGATGCTGGCCTTGCCGGCCACGGCTTTGCTGGCCCTGGGCAGCGAGCACCATCCGCTGACGCTGCTGGGCGGCGTGCGGGTGGATGAGTTTCCCTGGGTCGCCGGCTCGCGCCTGGGCGAGGCGGCGGACTGGGGCGACGTGCACGGCCTGCTCGGCGACGTGCTGATGTGGCTGGCCGGCCTGCACGCGCTGGCCGCGCTGTATCACCACTTCCTGCGCCGCGACGGTGTGCTGGCAGCCATGCTGCCCTGGCCGAGCAAGCGCTGAGCCGCTGGCTCGGCCGCAAGCGGCGTTGCCGGGTCATGGAGGCGGCAACGCCGCCGTTCAAGGCGTCGATGCAAAGGTCAGCAGCCCGAGAGCGCCGCGACCAAGGCCTTCGCCACGGCTTCGCTCGAATTCGGGTTCTGGCCGGTGATCAGATTGCCGTCCTGTTCCACGTGGCTCAGCAGGGGCAGCAGCGCGGAATGGAAATCAGCACCGCTGGCCTTCATCTCGTCTTCCAGCAGGAAGGGGACGACGGCCTTCAACCGCGCCAGGAATTCTTCCGCATTGGTGAAGCCGGTGGCGCGGCGGCCCTGGAAGAAAGGCTGGCCGTCGGCGCGCCTTGCGTGCACCAGCGCGGCCGGGCCGTGGCAGACGGCCGCAATCACCTTGCCGGCCGCGTCGTGCCGCGCTACCAGCGTGTGCAAGGTGGCGTCCTTGGCCAGGTCCATCATCGGGCCGTGGCCGCCGGGGATGAACACGGCGTCGAAGGTCTCGCCCTGCACGGACGCCAGCGTGACGCTGTGCCCCAGCGCTTCCAGCGGCATGGCCCATTCCTTGCGCTGCTTGTCGCTCGGTTCCGTCTTGGGGTCCAGCGGCACGGGGCCGCCCCGGGGCGATGCGACCGTGACGGCGATGCCGGCCTCGATGGCAGCCAGGTAGGGCACGGCGAACTCCTCCAGCCACAGGCCGGTCTGATGTTCAGGCGAGAGTTGTGTGGCACTGGTGGTGACGAAAAGGGCGCGCATGGATGGTCTTCAAAGTGGCTACGCGCAAATCTAGGTTGCTGTCAGCTCGGGCCTTGTAGGCGGCAATGCCGCTCGCGACCGCGCGCACACTGAAAGCGCTCGCTTCTTCCGTCAGCTCGCGACGCGGGCCGTCAGAGCTGGGTGTGCAGCACCATCTGCGGCCCGAGCAGCGCGTTCAGCCGCGGGCTCGCTGGAACTGGCGCTTTCGGGTGATCATGCAAGCCTTGCAACAGTCCCTGCCCTCACTGCCTCATTGACCGCCAAGTGTTGCAGTTGGGACTTGAGCCGCCAACCGTCAAGGAATACAAGGGCTCGAATATGGCTGTGAACTGTGCTTCGAACGCCGGAAAGGCTGGGTGCATGATCGCGTTCGCCGTTTCCTGCGCTCTGGCCGGTTCTTGCTGGGCGGCGGATCGGAGGCTGAGCATCGTCACGGAGGAGTGGGCCCCATATAACTACAGTGAAGATGGCGCACTGACAGGGTTTTCGGTGGAAGTCGTCCGGGCGATTGCCCAGGCGCTCAACGCAGATATCGATATTCAGCTGATGCCCAGCATGCGCGCCAAAGCATCGCTGGAAGGCAATCAAAGAACGATGCTGATCACGATGTTGCGAACCCCGGAACGCGAGACCAAATACAAATGGATTGGCCCGCTGGGCGACAGTTCCATTTATTTCTACAAGCGCAAAGGCAATCCTCTTGAAGTCTCGACACTCGAGGACACCAAGAAGGTTCGCTCGATCTGCTCCCGGCGCGGTGGCCTGACGACTTCCAGGATGCAGGCAGCAGGCTTCACCAACCTCGAGGCAGGCGCATCCGACGGCAAAGCCGTTTACAGGATGTTGATATTCGGCAGATGCGATTTGGCCGTCAGCGATTCACCGTTGGGCGTCATCCATCTATTGAAGCAAATGAACTATTCGTTGGATGCGGTCGTTCAAACGCCCGTCAAACTGATCACCTCTCCCATATACATTGCCTGCAGCAAGGACATTTCCGATGCGGAAATCGCTCGCTGGCAGGCGGCGCTCGATAAGCTGAAAAGCTCCGGCGCCTTTCAGGCCATACTCAAAAAATATACTGAGTGAGTGACGCAGCTGTGCCGCGAGCTCAGAATTGATAACGCGCCGAGAGCATGTAACTTCGCCCCCCGCCGGGCAAGACCCAGGCCTGCATATATGAACTGCTGTAGTACAGCCGGTCGAGCAGGTTGTCGATATCGACGGACGCGCGCCACTGCTTGCCCAGTTGCAGCGAGCCGATCAGCTTGAGCGTGGTGTAGCCCGGCAGCTTGAAGTTGTCGGCTGCCACCAGCGGCGCCACGGCCCCCTCGCGTTCGCCCACATGGTTGATGCCCGCGCCCAACGTCGCGCTATTGGCTCCCAGCAGGAAGGCCTGCACCAGCATCAGATTGGCGCTCTGGCGCGGTACGTTGGCCAGGCGCCGGCCGACCAGGAAGGCATTGCTGTCGCGGGTCACCTGGGCATCGGTCCAGGCGTAGGCAGCCGTCAGACGCAGCCCGGGCAGGACTTCGCCCGAGATGTCGAACTCCAGGCCCCGGCTGCGCACCTCGCCGGCAGCCACCGAGAAGTTGTTCGGGTCCAGCGGGTCGGGGGTCAGCACATTGTTCTTCGCGATCCTGTAGATCGCCAGCGTGCTGCTGGTCTTGCCGTCCGCGGTGTCGAACTTGATCCCCAGCTCGCCGGCCCTGCCCGCTTCAGCGGGGAAGGACTGGAACGCGCGGCTGACGCCGCTGTTGGGGCGAAAGCTCCTGGACGCCGAGGCGTACAGCGACAGCGTCTTGCTCGGCTGGTAGACCAGGCCGACGCGCGGCGTGGTGGCGCTGAGGGACTGGGCGATCGTGATGCCGTTGCGGCGGTTCAGGAGCGATTGGTCGTAACTGTCGTGGCGCACGCCCAGCAGCATCTTCCACTGCGGCGACAGGTCGATCTGATCCTGGCCGTAGACCGACCTTGAGCGCTGCGCCTCGCGGGTCCAGGTGGTCAGGGGCATGGGCGGGGCCACCTGGCCATAGACCGGCTCGTAGATGTCGATCACGGAGGCTTCGGCAACGCGGTACTGCTTGCGATGGTCGATGAACCTGTAGGCATCTGCGCCGACCAGCAACCGGTGCACCAAGCCGCCGACACGCAGCCTGCCCAGCAGTTCGAAGCGGCCCGACATGTCCAGCGCCGAGTTGTCGCGGCTGCGGCGCTGGCGCACCAGGCTGCGGTCGTCAGCCAGCAGGAAGCGCGCCTCGGTCGAGATGCCGTTGATCGAGCTGTCGCGGTGGCTGAAGCCGGCCTGGATCGCCCAGTCGTCGTTGAAGTCGTGCTGGATGAAGATCTGGTGGCCTGTCGTCTCGGTGGCGTGCGGGCCGTCAGCGGGCTCGCCCAGGAAGCGCGAGCGGGGCAGGCGGCCCAGTTCACCGCGGATCGCGACGATGCCGCGGTCGAAGTTGGCGCGCTGCCTGGCGTGCTCCAGCTCGTAGGACACGGTGGTGGCATCGCCGGCCCGCCACAGCAGGGACGCCGCCACCATATGGCGCTCGGAGCGCACATGGTCGCGGTAGCTGTCGCCCTTCTCGCTGGCGGCGTTGAGCCGGTAGGCCAGGCGCTCGCTGAACGGGCCGGTCAGGTCAGCCGTGCTGCGCAGGCGGCCAAAGCTGCCGCCCGAGACCTCCAGCGCATGGCCGGGCTGGAACAGCGGCTTCTTGGTCACGATGTTGACCGTGCCGCCCGGCTCGCCGCGCCCGTAGAGCGCCGAGGCCGGCCCCTTCAGCAGCTCGATCATGGCGGTGGCGGCGGTATCGCGCAGCCCGTTGTAGCCGCGGCTGTAGTTGAAGCCATTGACCATGTAGTCGGAACCGAAATTCGGGTCGCCCGTGAAGCCGCGCATCGCGTAGCTGTCCCACAGCCCGCCGAAATTGCTCTGCCTGGCGATGCCACTGCCGAGCTCCAGCGCGTCGGCCAACTGGGTCACACCCGCGTCCGCCAGCATGTCGGCCGACAGCACGCGCACGCTCTGCGCCAGGTCGCGGATCGGCGTGTCGGTCTTCATCGCACCGGTGACGAAGAGGCTGCGATAGGGCTGCCTGGCCGCTTCAACTCTCACGGCCTCCAACTTGTTGCCTTCGGTGCCGGCCGCAGTGACCGGTGGCATGGCTACGGGCTGCGACCAGGCGCCGGCACAGCAAGCCGCCTGGATGAGTGCCGCCATCGCGGCATGAAAAGAGCGGCGCCTGGATTGCAAGTCAGCTCCGGGTCAATCGGGCCTCAGTTTGCCTCGGCGCTGGCAGGCCTGCCAGGAGTCTGCGCCGCGCGACCCGCACGGCGGCGGCGCGGACTGCTTTCGCAGCCGTGCAACGCGAATCAGATATTTGCCAGGATTAACGCCCTCGCCGCGTCGCCGCGAGGGCCGTGCGATAGGTCAGAAGAACACGATCCCCCCCAGTGCTACGCCGCTCATCTTGGCGTCGCTGCCGGTCACCGGCTTCGACGTCGTCCGGCTCACCTCCCCCACCAGCGTCACGCTCTTCGTCAGCCCGTAGTACAGCCCCGCCGTCACATTGGTGTTGCTGCGCAGGTCGCTCGCCACGCCATCCTTCAGCTTGCTCTCGCCCCAGTTCAGGCCGAGCTTGGTCTTGGCCGTGGCCTGCCAGGTGGCTTGCAGCAGCACGTTGGTCTGCTTGCGGTTGCCGCTGTCGCCGTCGGACAGCACGCCCAGGCCCTTGCCCGATTGCAGATTGGCCGCAAAGCCCAGCGCGCCGAGGCTGACGCTGGCGCCGACCTCGGCGCCGTTCATCGTGAAGCTGGCAGCGCCGCCGGTGCCTTCGAACTTCTGGTGCTTGACGCCCACCCAGGCCTTGCCGCCATTGAACTTGGCGGTGGCCAGGGCTTGCAGCTGCGGCTCGTTGCGGCCGATGGCGGCGCCGGCGTCGACGGGGCTCATCAGCGCGACGGTGGCCGAGAAGCCGCCGCTGGCGGGCAGGCTGTAGGCGATCTGGCCATACGTGCCGAGGTAGGTGTAGCCGGAGCCGATGTGGCCGAGCGTGACGCGGTTGCGCTGGGTGGCGCTGACGGGGGCGCCGGCGCCGAGCAGGGTCATGTCGCCGAGGATGGCGGACTGGCCGAACAGGCCGTAATCGCGGCCGAGCTTGACGCTGCCCATGTCGGCATTGCCGAAGGTGACAAAGCCCTGGCGCACGTCGACGTTGCTGTTGTTGGAGATGGCGTCGCCCGAGGCGACGGCCGCGCCGATCATCAGCGTGGCCTGGATGTCATAGCCGTCCTGGCGCGTCTTGGCCGTGGTGGTGAGGGCATTGGGCAGCAGGCCGTTGCCGATGACGGTGCGGCCATCGGTGCCGCCGCAGCCCAGGCCCTTGGTCGCCAGCGCCACGCCGCCGACGGTCTGCGAGCCGGAACAGCTGGTGTGGGTGTAGTAGGCGTTGATGATGCCGCCCAGGCTCAGGTCCCATTCGCCGGCCTTGAAGTCGGCGGCGTGGGCTGTGCCCGCGGCGGTGAGCGCGGCGGCGATGAAGGTGCGGGTGTTGATGTTCATGTTGTCTCCGGTTGTGGTTTTGGGCAGGGTGCTTTGCGCAAGCGCTGTGCCAGTACCGGGCTGGAGCGAAGTGCCCACGCGGGCGTTGCCGCGCGGCGCAGTGGGAGCCATGACGCGTGCCGCGCTGGCACGCTGCTGCGGGTGTGCCCCGACGCGGGCTGTTGCGTGGCGCGGGCGCGCGCTGTGCCGCCGTGCAGCGTGGGTGTGGCGGCGCGCAGCAGTGCCCGAGGGCTTCTCGCTAGAAGTTGAACTTCACGCCCACCGCCACGCTGCGCGGCGCGCCTGGCGCGTAGAACGTCGCGTGGCGCAACGGGCGGTCGCCGTTCGCGTTGGCGGCGAAGGGCCGGCTCTGAAAATTGCCCGCGCTGTCGAAGCCCGTCGGCCCGAGCTGCGCGGCGGTGGCGTAGTCGCGATCGAACAGGTTGTTGACCTGGGCGAAGAGCTTGAGCCCCTTCATCGGCTTCCAGGCCGCGTTGATGTTGACCACCGCGTAGCCGGCGCTGCGGCCCGCGCCGAGGTAGTACGTGTCATCGGGCCGGTGCAGGCCGTTCTCGTTGCCGCGCGCTGCTGCGCCGCTCATCGCGATGGCGTCGGCGCCGAGCGACCACGCATCGCCGAGGTCGAGATCGGCATAGAGCTTGAGCATGCGGCGCGGCACCAGCGGCATGTGGTCGCCGGGGCGGGTGGCGATATTGCCGTTCACGCCGGGCAAGCCCGCCTGCGCCGCATCGTTGCTGCTGTTGGACGCGCCGTTGACGCGCTCGGCCGTGCGGTAGGTGGCGTCCAGCAGCGTGAGGTTGATGCCCGCCGCCAGGCCCTTGGCGGGCTGCCCGCTCAGGCCCAGCTCCACACCCTGGCGGCGGGTCTTGCCAAAGTTCTTGAAGTAGCCAAAGCCTGCCGCGTCGTCGGCGACGAAGAGCAGGTCGTCGCGGTTGTCGGAGCGGAACACGCCGACGCTCCAGGCCAGTGGCCCGCCGGCGGCGCCGCGAATGCCGGCCTCCACCGTCGTCGTGACGACCTGCCTGAGTGGCGGGTCGCCGGCCATGGCGTTGGGCAGCTTGCAGGGGTTGGCCGGGTCGGCGCAGCCCAGCTCGATGGAGGACGGGTCGCGGCTGCCCTGGCTCACGCCGGCCCAGGCGTTGACGCCGGCCACCGGCGTGAAGGTCAGGCCCAGCGCGGGGTTGAGGCGGCTGAAAGCGTGGTCGCCGTCCAGTGAGCCCGGGCCGGCGCCTGGCGTGATGGCATCGCGGTTGCGCGCCGTGCTGTGGTTGTAGCGGGCGGACACGGTCAGGTGCGTGCCACTCGCCACCGTGAGCACGGTGCTGGCGAACAGGCTGAGCGTGCGTGTGCGGCCCGCCAGGTCCACGCGGGTGTCGTAGGGCGCGCCGTCCACGTTGCCGCCGCCCACGCCATCACCGAAGGCGCCGACGCCGGTGATGCTGCGGTCGGCATTCAGGTAGCCCAGCTCCGAGCCCTGCACGAAACGGCTGCGGCTGAAGTCGGCTGCCGCGCCGATCAGGGACTGACTGGGCAAGCCAAGCAGCCGACCGTCGTAGCCGAGCTGCGCGTTGAAGCCGGCGTTGTGCTGGTTCGTGCGGGTCTGGTTGATGACGCCGTTGCACTTCTCGCCAGGCTCGTCCTTCAGTAGCGCCTGGGCGATGCAGCGCCACTTCGGGAAGGGCGTGTTGGCCGCGCTCTCGCCCGCGGTGGGAAAGCCGGTGTAGCCGGCCGCCGCCAGCGCCGCGCGATCGGCGGCACTGGGCTGGTAGAGCGACTGGTCGAGCGCGTCGTCGTTCAGGTCGCCGTTGTAGGTGCGCGTGCGGATGCTGCGGACGTAGGCGTTGCCGGCCAGCGTCCACTGCTCGCCGAGCGAATGAGAAAGCGCGAGGTTGAGCAGTGCCGCGCGGTTGCGGGTGTTGTCCGGGCGCGTGTAGACGCTGGCGCGGTCACGTTCGAGAAGGCGTTGCTCCTGCAGGCCGTTGCCGTTGAGGTCGGTGTCGGCGAGCGACGCGGTCAGTGCAATGTCGGTGTCAGCGTTGCGGTGGCCGAGCTTGGCGAAGAGCTGGTTCACGTCGGACTTTGAATCGACCCGCCAGCCGCGCTCGCGGAACTTGTGGCCGGTGACGTACCAGTGCGTGCCGCCGGCGCTGCCGCCGCCCACCTCGAACTCGGCGGCGCGGCGGCCGTGTGAGCCGGCCGTCAGCTGCAGCGACGTGCCCGGTTGCTTCAACCCGTCCTTGGTCTGCACGCTCAGCGCACCGCCCAGGGTGTTGAGGCCGAACAGCGGGTTGGAGCCCGGGTTGAGCGCGATGGAAGCGATGGCCGCCTTGGGGATCAGGTCCCAGCTCACCACGTCGCCAAACGGCTGGTTCAGCCGCACGCCGTCGAGGTAGACCGACAGCCCCTGCTGCGAGCCCAGCAGCGGCGAGGCCGTGTAGCCGCGGAAGTTGACGTCGGGCTGCAGCGGGTTGCCCTGCATCTCGTTGAGGTGGACGCTGCCCAGGCGCCGGTTCATGAAGCTGGCGAGGTCCAGGGCCTGACTGCGCTCCAGGTCGGCGGCGCGGGCGGTCTGCACGGCGGCGGGGATCCAGTCGCGCGGGATGTCGACGCCGGCCACCGGCGACACACCGACGACCTGAACCCGTTCGAGCTGGATCTGGGCGTGTGAGGCGGACGCATAGGCGAGTGCCAGCGCCGCCCAGCAACTGCTGTGGCGGTGAGTCATGGGGTTCCCCGGTTGCCGTTGCTAGCGGATCACCACGCCCCAGGGCAGCTTGCCCACCGCCACCTCGGCCACGCGCTGCAGCGTCTCGGTGTCGATGACCGACACCGCGCCTGAGCGCCCGCAGGCCACATAGAGCTTGCGGCCGTCGGGCGTCAGCGCCATGTTCCACGGCCGCTGGCCGACCGGGATGGTGGCGACCAGGGCCATGCGCTCCACGTCCAGCACCGAGACGGTCGCATCGCCGCCGTTGGAGATGAAAACGCGCTTGCCGTCGGGGTGCACGCTGATGCCATTGCTCTTGGGCCCGGCCATGAGCTTGTCCTGCACCGAGAAGGTCTGCATGTTGATGACGTAGATCTCGCTGGACATCTCGGCCGCTACAAAGGCCCGCCGCCCGTCGGGCGAGAAGCCGATGCCGCGCGGCCGCGTGCCGACCGGGATCTGCGCGACCTGGGCGCGCTTGTCCACGTCGATGACGTCCACCGCGCTGCCCTCCTCGGCGCTGACCAGCACCCAGCGCCCGTCGGGGCTGAAGACAGCGTGCTCGGGGTTCTTGCCGCGCACCTTGACGGCGAAGCTGCGCGCCATCGTGCGCGTGTCGACGAAGACGATCTCGTTGGCCTCCTCCACGGCGGCCACGACCCAACGGCCGTCGGGCGACTGGCCCAGGCCTTCGGGCGATTCGCCGAGCGGGATCTCGCCGGTTTGGCGCCGCGCGGTCAGGTCGATGACGACGAGGCGGTTGCCGGGCTGGTCGCTCACGTAGGCGCGGCGGCCGTCAGGGCTGATGACGGCGCCGCGCGGCTTGGCGCCCGCGGGCAGTTCGTAGAGCACGGCGTCGGTGGCGGTGTCGATGACGCTCAGCGTGCCCGAGCCCTCGTTGGACACATAGGCCAGCGGGCCGGCATGGGCCTGGGTGACTGCCGCGGCAAGCAGGGTCAGGGTGGGCAACAGGCGGGCCATGAAGGTCTCCGGTTCAGAAGCGATAGCTCAGGTTGGCGCTGGCGAGGAAGGTGCGGCCCGGTGCGGGCTCGAAGAAGCGGCCGTTGCCGTCGTTGACGATGACGGAGCCGGCGTAGCGGCGGCCCGCGAGGTTGTCCACGCGCAGCAGGGCGCCCAGGTCCCAGGGGCCGAGGCTGAGCTGGTAGCCCGCGTGTGCGGCCAGCGTCGCGTAGCCGGGGGCGGCGTCGTTGTTGAGGTCATTGACGTAGACCTTGCTCAGCGCGCGCGCCTCGGCGCCGAAGCGCCAGCCGCTGGCGGGCTGCCAGGTCAGCGCGCCATAGACCGCGGTGCGGGCAATGCCGGGGATGCGGTTGTCGGCGTTGACCTGTTGGTTGGCGGCAGCGCAGGGCGTGGCGGTGCAGGTCAGGAAGCCGTCGCGGTAGCGCGCGTCCAGCCAGGTGGCGGCGACTTGCGCCTGCAGCGTGGTCGCGAGTTGGAACGAGCCCGAGGCTTCCAGGCCACGGCGGCGTGTGGCGCCGGCGTTCTGGTAGGTGGCGCGGCCGCCCAGGCTGGTCTGCGTGACGATCTCGTGCTCGGTGCCGGTCTGGAACAGCGCCAGCGCTAACTCGGCGCCGTCCCAGGGCCGGGCCTTGATGCCGGCCTCGATGCTGCGGCTCAGCGACGCCTGCAGGCCGAAGTTCAGGCCCGTGGCGCCGCTGGGGCGGTAGGCCAGCTCGTTGAGCGTGGGCGTCTCGAAGCCGCGGCCGGCGGCGGCGTAGACGCGCAGGCGCTCGCTGACCGCGAAGCTTGCGCCCAGCACCGGCAGCGTGGCCGAGTAGCTGGCGGCGCCGCTGTCGTCGGGGTTGGTCTTGGTGATGTAGGCGTCGGTCGAGCGGAAGTCGACCTTGCTGCGCCTCACGCCGGCGTTGAGCAGCCAGGCCGGCGTGGGCCGCCATTCGGCCTGCAGATAGGGGTCGGCGTTGCTGACGTGGTTGCGCTCGTCGCGGCGCAGGGCACCTTGCACGCCCAGCGTCGTGCCGATGAAGTTCTGGGTGCCGACGCGGTGCTCGCTCAGCTCGTCGGCGGCCACGCCGGCGATGACGCTGGCGGTGGCACTTTTCCAGCGCCAGCGCACATCGGCACCCTGGTAGTCGCGCGCCAGGTCGATGACGCCACCCGGATGCAGCGCATTGGCCTGCGTGGCCACCGGGATGGACTGGAACTGCATCGTCGTGCGATGGCCCTGGTAGACCATCACGCGCAGGGTGTTGGCGCTGTCGATGCCGTGCTCCAGCACCAGGCCGCCCTGCTGCTGCTTCATCGTCTTGCGGGTGTTGAAGCTCAGCGCGCCGGGGTCGACGCCGCGCGGGTCGGTTTGCCATTGGGCACGGGTCAGGCCGAGCGGGTCCTGCGCCTCGGGCAACTCGACGCTGTTGGCGATCAGCGTCAGCTGCGTGTCGGCGCCGAGCTTGAAGTTCAGCCGCGCGTTGCCCAGGCGGCGCTCGGTGGCGCTGTGCTGGCGGTAGCCGTCGGTCTCGAAGCGGCTGGCGCCCAGCGTGTAGCCGATGGCGCCTGCGGTGCCGCTGGCAGACGCGGCCACGCGACGCAGGCCGTCGCTGCCAAAGCTGACGCCGGCGTCCAGGCGCGGCGGGCCGGCGGGGTTCTCGGAATAGATGCTGATGACGCCGCCCGAGGAGTTGCCATACAGCGCCGAGAACGGCCCGCGCAGCACCTCGACGCGGCCCACGGTGCCGATCTCGACGTTGGTGATCTGGCCCTGGCCGTCGGGCAGGGTGGCGGGGATGTCGTCCACGTAGACGCGCACGCCGCGGATGCCGAAGCTGGCCCGCGCGCCAAAGCCGCGCACGGAGATCTGCACGTCCTGAGCGTAGTTCTGGCGGTCGCGCGCCAGCAGGCCCGGGACGGCGCCGAGGCCCTCGGAGATGTTGACCTGGGCGCGGCCGGCGCGCAGCGCGTCGCCGTCGATGCGGTTGATGGAAGCGGGCACGTCGAAAGGCGTGGCTTCAGTGCGCGTGGCGGTGATGACGACAGGTTCGAGGACGGTCGGTGCGGGTGCGGCGTGGGCGGCCGCGCTGGCGGCTGCCAGCGCGAGTGCCGTCCTTCGCGCCGCGGGCGCGAATCTCTTGTTCATGGGTATCTCCAGATGCGGTCGGGCCGGCTCAACTCTCAGGCCGGACGCCAGGCCACTTTGTACTTGGTGAAGATCTCGGCGACGCGGCCTTGGCTGACCAGTTGGTTCAACGCGTCTTGCAGGGCCTGGGCGAGGTCGGTGGCGTCGCGCTTCACGGCCATGCCGGCCGCCCAGCCGTCGCGCGGCGCACGCGGCGACGGCAGGGGCTCGATGCGGTAGGCCGCGTCGCCGGCCAGCACCGTCTCCAGCTCCGACGCCAGGCCGGCGGCGGCGGCCACTTCGCCGCGCTGCAGTGCGCGGGCGGCCTCGCAGCCGTCCTTGAACTGCGTCAGCAGCTGCTCCCGGTAGGCGCCTCCGTCCGCACCGATCATCAGCCAGCCGGCCAGCGTCTGGCCGGGCACGGCCACGCGGCGTGTGCCGAGCTGGGACAGCGTCTCCAGCCGTGGCAGCTCATCCACACGCCGCGCCAGCATGACGCGCTCACGGTAGTAGGGGCCGAAGATGCGGGCCTGCGGCGTGGCCTCGATCAGCGGGCGGTCCACCGGCACGTGCATCAGCACGTCGGCCGGGCCGTGGCCGAGGTAGTGGCCCTTCCAGACCATGTTGCGCAGGTCGTCGTTCATGTTCTCGTCGGCATTGAAGGCCAGCGGCGCGAACTTCACGCCCAGGGCCTCGGCCAGCGCCTGGCCCAGCTCCATGTCGATGCCCTTGCCCTTCACATGGAAGGGCGGCATGTCCTCGTACAGGCCGACGATGAGCCGGCCGCGCTCGCGCACCTGGGCCAGCGTGGCGGCGCCCGCCCCCGTGCCGGTGAGGGCGCTGGCGGCGGCCCAGGCGAGGATGTGGCGCCGGTTCACAGCGGCTTCTCCCGGCGCACTTCCAGGTAGGACTTGATCGCCCACATCGCTTCCTGCGTGAACACGCCCTCGAAGGGCGGCATGTAGACGGCGCCGTTGCGGCTGCGGCCGTGGCGCACGGTGTTCAGGAAGTAGTCGTCGTTCTCCTTCACGCAGGCGGCCTTTTTGGCGGCGTCCTTCAGCGTGCTGCAGTCGTTGTCCAGCCGGCGCAGGTCGGGCGCAATGCCGCCCGAGATGGCCTCCAGGCCGTGGCAGCGCGCGCAGTTCTGGTTGAAGGCCGAGCTGCCGATCTTGATGGCGGCCTCATCGCCGCGAAACGGGTTCTCGGGTCGCCAGCCTTCGCCCAGCTGGGGCAGGCTGCTGGTGTCCACGGCCTGGGGGGTGACGTCGCCGTGGGCCCAGGCCACGACGGCCGCGACACACAGGCTGCCGGCGATGTAGCGGGGATGGAATTTCATGGGTTTGTCTCCGGTCGTTGTCTGGGTTTGCAGGCCCGTTCGGGCTCTATCCCTGCGCTGCAAGCGACATGCCAGGACGGAACTGTTCCAACCTGGAACACCGACCGTGTCGGCGCTTGACCTGTGTCATGGACAGCCGAACCGCTTTGGGACACGATGGCCGCCAGACACAGACAGGCGTGGCACCGACCGCGCCGCCGCCGAGACAAGCCTGCAACAGGCAGGCGCATGAGAGCCTCTATGCCCACCATCGAGACCGAAGCGCCGGCCAGCCCGGCGCCGCCGGGGCCCCCACGACAGGCCTTCATCGAGCGCAGCCACCAGCGCAGCGAAGCGCTGGGCCTGAAGCGCCACGAGAAAAGCGGGCTGGACCCGATGATCCGCAGCGACCTCAACCTCGCGCGCGAACGCAACCAACGCCTGTACACCCACGCCGCGCCGGTGATGCAGCTGCTCTACGAGCAGATCGTCAACACCGAAAGCATGATCGTGCTGACCGACGCGCAGGGCACCATCCTGCACGCGGTGGGCGACGACAGCTTCCTGGCCCGCGCCCACCGCGTGGCGCTGGCGCCGGGTGAGAACTGGGCCGAGCATGCCAAGGGCACCAATGCCATCGGCACGGCGCTGTTCGAGGAGGTGCCCACGCTCGTGCATGGCGGCGAGCACTTCATCCACGCCAACAATTTCCTGACCTGCTCGGCCTCACCCATCTTCGACCCGCGCGGCAACATGCTCGGCGTGCTGGACGTGACGGGCGACCACCGCGGCTACCACCAGCACACCATGGGCCTGGTGCGCATGTCGGCCCGCATGATCGAGAACCACTGGCTCTCGGACGACTACAACAACCGCCTGCGCCTGCACTTCCACAGCCGGCCCGAATTCATCGGCACGCTGCTCGAAGGCATCCTGGTCGTGTCGCCGGAAGGCCGGCTGCTGGGCGCCAACCGCGCCGCGCTGGACCAGCTCGGCGTCAGCGGCGCGGAGCTGCGCATGCGCAGCCTGAGCAGCCTGCTGGGCACGACGCCGGCGGCCATCTACGACCATTTCCGCATGCCGATGTCGCCGCCGATGCAGCTGTGCCTGCCTACGGGCCAGAGCTTCTTCGTCAGCGCTCGCTTCGACTGGCCCTCGCGCCCGGTGGTGGGAGGGCTGCGCAATGCGGAGATGGCCGACGTCATCGATGCGCGCGAGCCCTCGCAGGGCACCAGCTCGCTGCGCGAAGGCGAATGGACTGGCGGTGTGCCCAGCCCGGACGCGCCGGCCCAGCCGGCGGACATCGTGGCGACGGCGGCCACGGCCAACGGCGCCCAGCGCTTCTCCGGCCTGCAATACCTGCGCACCGGCGACCCGCAGCTGGAGACCGTCATCCAGAAGGTCAAGCGTGTGCTGGACCGCGGCATCCCGCTGCTCATCCTCGGCGAGACCGGCACAGGCAAGGAGCTGCTGGCCCGCGCGGTGCACCACGACTCGGTGCGCGCCCGCCAGGCCTTCGTGGCCGTGAACTGCGCGTCCATCCCCGAGAGCCTCATCGAGGCCGAGCTGTTCGGCTACGAGGAAGGCGCTTTCACCGGCGCGCGGCGCAAGGGTGCGCCGGGGCGGCTGGTGCAGGCCAACGGCGGCACGCTGTTCCTGGACGAGATCGGCGACATGCCACTGCCGCTGCAGGCGCGGCTGCTGCGCGCGCTGCAGGAGCGCAGCGTGACGCCGCTGGGCAGCACCAAGTCCATCGCGGTGGACATCGCCGTCATTGGCGCCACGCACCGCAACCTGCGCGAGATGATTGCCGCGCAGACCTTCCGCGAGGACCTCTACTACCGCCTCAACGGCCTGGCCCTGCGCCTGCCGGCGCTGCGCGAACGTACCGACGTGGAAGCCATCGTGCGGCGCATCCTGCAGGCCGAGCGCCCGCAGGACACGCCCGAGCTCAGCCCCCAGGTGCTGGGCATGTTCCGCCGCTACCAGTGGCCGGGCAACATCCGCCAGCTGGCCAATGTGCTGCGCACGGCGGCGGTGATGTCGGCGGGCGAGCGGCTGGTGACGACGAATCACCTGTCGGATGACTTCCTCGAAGACATGCAGCGCGCTGTGGGCGGCATGACACCGGCCCCGCCGCCCGCGCTGGCGCCGGCCTGGCCGCCCTTCGAACCGCATGCCGCGCTTCCTGCACTGGTCGCACCGGCCGCAGCTGCCGCGGAGCCCGCGAGCGCGCGCACGCTGGAGCAGGCCGAGATCGACATGATCCGCGCCACGCTGGACGCAGCGGGCGGCAACATCTCGCTGGCCTCCAAGCAGCTGGGCATCAGCCGCAACACGATCTACCGCCGGCTGCGCTGGAACACGCCCAGGGCCTGTTAACGCGGCCTGCTGCCGTAGCGTTAACAGGCCCTAACCGTTGTTCCCGGGCCTCAATGCAGGCCCGGGACTTTCCCGGGGGGAGTGCTGCACCGCGCTGTGCCGAACTGGAGCAAAACCCCTCATTGACGCCGGCTGCAACGGCGTTCTGGCAAGGCACGGGTCTTGCACCCCTGGGTGCATCGACCTGCTGACTGCCTGCTCCCATGTCCCGTCTTCTTCTGCGCGGCTTCCCATGAAGCTCCTCGTCCTCGGCTCCGGCGCGGGTGGTGGTTTCCCGCTGTGGAACTGCCACTGCCGGCTGTGCAGCAGCTGGCGCCGCGGTGAGCTCGACGCCAGCGCGCGCACGCAAAGCGCCATCGCCATCTCGCAGGACGGGCGGCCCGGCGAGGGCTGGCTGCTGATCAACGCCAGCCCCGACCTGCCGCAGCAGATCCGGGCCACGCCCGCGCTGCAGCCGGCCCACGCGGGCGACATGCCCATCCGCGCCGTCGTGCTGCTGGACTCGCGGCTGCACCACGTCGCCGGGCTGCTCTCCTTGCGCGAGAGCCGCGAACTGGAGGTCTATGCCACGCCGCTGGTGTTCGAGGACCTGACGGCCGAGCTGCCGCTGCTGCACGTGCTGGAGAGCTACTGCCGCGTGCGCTGGCGCATGCTGCCCATCGCCGGCGACGTGCGCAGCGCGAGCTTCGAGATCCCGGGCTTTCCGGCGCTGAGCTTTGCCGCCGTGGCCGTGCCGGCGCGGGCGCCGCGGCATGCGCGGCTGCGCAGCGAGGCAGCAGGCGAGTGCATCGCGCTGCAGGTGCAGGACCGGCGCACGGGCCGGCGCGTCTTCCTGTCACCGGCGCTGGCCGAGGTCGGCGAGGCCGAGCTGGCCTGGATGCGCCGGGCCGACTGCGTCGTCGTCGACGGCAGCTTCTGGACCGAGCATGGCATGCAGGAGGCCGGCGTCGGGTCGGTCAGCGCCAGCGACAAGGGCCACCTGCCGCAGAGCCGCCACGGCGAACGGCCCGGGATGATCGACGCGCTGCAGGCCAGCGGCGCGCCGCGCAAGGTGCTCACCCACATCCACCACAGCAACCCCATCCTCGACCGCGGCGGCGCCCAGCGCCGTGAGCTGCTGGCGCATGGCATCGAGGTGGCGCACGACGGCATGGAGATTGAACTGTGAGCACAGCGACCGCCGCCCCCCGGCCCGCGCGCCCGGCCGAGCCGCTGTGGCTGGAATGGCTGACCCTCGTCGGCGGCCTGGCCTTCTGCACCTGGCTGCTGGGTGTGCGCGGCGTCTGGGCGCTGCTGCTGGGCGCCGACCCCACGGGGCTGACGCTGGTCATCATTGCCGTCTTCCTGTGCTCCACGCTGTGGTGCGGCCAGCGCTCGCGCGAGCTGCAGCGCCAGCGTGTCTTGCTCGCCGACCCGCGGCTTGCCCGCGCCGACGAGGCCTGCTGGGCGGCCGAATACCTGGGCGCGCCTGGCGACATCGCCACCGAGCTGCTGCTGGAGCACAGCCATGGCCCGCACGGCACGGCCTGGTGGGTCAACGGCATCCAGCTCAAGCTCGGGCTGCTGGGCAAGGTCATCGGCTTCTCGATGCTGGCGCTGACCATCGGCAAGCTGCAGAGCTTCGACCCGGCGCAGTCGCAGGAGCTGCTGCGCAGCCTGACGGCCGGTCTCGGGGTGGCCCTGCTGACGACCATGGTGGGCCTGGTGGGCAACATCCTGCTGGGTTTGCAACTCACAAGGCTTGATCGCTTCGCCGACGCACTGGTCGCCGATATCCAGCGCGCCGCGCTCCGGAAGGACGGTGCGTGATGCGACGCCTGCGCCGGGGTTCAAGGGAGGCCGAGGTCGACCCCTTCTACGACATGCTGTTCAACCTGCTGATCGGCTTCGTCTTCTGCTTCATCGTCGCGTTGCTGGCCATGAACCCGCGCGCCACCAAGGCCGGCGACGTGCCGTCCAAGGCCGAGTACCTGATCAACGTGGCCTGGCCCGACAACAGCCCCAACGACATCGACACCTGGGTGCAGGACCCGGGCGGCAACCTGGTGTGGTTCCGCCAGCGCGAGGCCGGGCTGATGTACCTGGACCGCGACGACCGCGGTGACGCCAACGCCGCCACCATCGTCAACGGCCAGCGCATCCAGAGCCCCTTCCGGCAAGAGGTGGTGAGCATCCGCGGCATCGTGCCCGGAGAGCACATCGTCAACGCCCAGTACTACCAGTCCAACGACGGCCAGCCGGTGCCGGTGACCGTGACGGTCATCAAGGTCAACCCGCGCGCCGACGTCGTCTTCTACGGCACGGTCAAGCTGGCCCGCAAGGGCGACGAGGCCACCGCCGTGCGCTTCACGCTGCAGCCCGACGGCGGCGTCGTCAACGTCAACACGCTTCCAAAAAGTCTGATGCAAAGACCATGACTCTGCCCATCATCCTCAGCTTTGCCGCACTGCTGCTGCTGTGTCTGCTTTCCCTGCTGCAGTCGCGCTGGCCGGTGTGGCTGCGCGGCCTGCTGGTGGTCGGCGTGAGCTGCTTCTACTTCTACGCCGAGGGTGCCATCCACACGCTGTGGGGCTGGCCCAGCGGCGATCCGCTGCCCGAGCGCTTCGTGCTGCTGGCCGCCGTCATCGAGGAGCCCGCCGGCAAGCGCGACGGGGCCCTCTATGTCTGGGTCAACGCCGTGGAAGACGGCAGGCCCGCCGCCCAGCCGCGTGCCTACCAGTTGCCCTACAGCAAGGACCTGCATGCCCTGCTCAACGAGGGCCTGAAGAAGGTGCGCAACGGTATCGCCCAGCTGGGCACGGCCGAGCCCAAGGCCGGCCGCAAGGGCCTGGCCAGGTTGCGGCCGGGCAGCGACGAGCAGCAGGTGAAGCTGCGCGACATGCCGCTGCCGCAACTGCCCGAGAAATGAGTATGAGTCGCGCTCTCCTGCTCGCTTCGATGGTGTTGACCGGCTGCGGCCGCACGCCCGAAAGCCAGTCCTGGTTCCCGCTCGAAGCCGGCCATCGCTGGACCTATACCGTCACGACGCGCAGCGGTGCGGACACGTCCGAGCGCGAGAGCCTGACGCTGCGCACGCTGGGTTCGGCCACGCTGGTGCTGGACGACCAACCCGCCTGGCAGCGCCGCAGCGACAGCGGCGTGAACTACTGGCTGCGTGCCGACGCCAGCGGCATCGTGCGCGTGGCCAGCAAGAGCGACATGCAGGCCGACCCGGTGGCCGATGCGCCGGGCCGCTTCGTGCTGAAGGCGCCGTTCGTGGTCGGCACGCAATGGCAGGCGCCGACGACGGCCTACTTGCTGATGCGCACGGCCGAGTACCCGCGCGAGATCAAGCACAGCCATCCGAACATCCCCATGACCTATGAAATCGAGGCGGTGTCCGACGTGGTGCGCACGCCAGCGGGCAGCTTCTCGCCCTGCCTGCGCGTGCGTGGCAGCGCGACGGTGAAGATCTTCGTCGATGCCATCACCGGCTACCGCGACCAGCCGCTGACGACGCTGGAGTGGTATTGCCGCGGCGTCGGCCTCGTGAAGCTGGAACGCAGCGAGCCCTCCACCTCACCGATGCTGGTAGGCGGCTCGCGGACGCTGGAGCTCGAGTCCTGGCAGTAATACCCATGGGCCGAGTGCCGGGCCGTTCCCTGGCACGGCACACTGCGCCCCGGCCGTGTCGGCCGAGGGAGGAACAAAGCCTGTGTTGGATGTTTCGCGTGTGACGGCAGCCCGCTTGGGGCGCCGAAGGTTCTTGGGCGGGATGCTGCTGGCACCCTTTGCTGGCGCGGCCGGCGCCGCAGGGTGGACGACCGGCAACGGCCCCTACGCGGTGGGCAGCAGTTGCATGAAGGCCGAGCCGGCGACCGCAGCGCCGATGGCGGACTACCTCATCGGCAGCCTGTCGCCGCAAGGCCCGCTGTACCTGGACCAGCTGATCAGCGATCGCCAGGCCACGCTGGTGATCGACGTGAAGGTGCCCAAGGACTGGCCGTATGCCGGGGCGCTGGCCGGACGCAGCCTGCCGGTGGTGCTGACGGTGTTCTACCCGACACCGGCCGACAACCGCCGCCCCGACTACACCTTCCCTGAGGAGACCGGCTGGTATCGCCTGCCGCACATGCAGCGGCCCGGCGAGGCGCCGCTGTTTGCCGACGAGCGGGCGCGCTACCCGCTGATCGTTCACTCCGGCGGGCAGGGCACGCATGGGCTGTGGCACATCGGAAAGCTCGCGCACCTGGCCTCGCAGGGCTACATCGTGGTCGACGTTTACCACGGTGACAGGCGCACGCCGGGCGGCAGCGAAATGTTCGCCCTGCGCAGCCTGGCCGTGCGCGCGGCGCTGGACCATGTGCTGGCCCACCCACACTACGCAGACCACATCGACGCCGCCCGCATCGGCGCCACCGGCAGCAGTGCCGGCGGCCTGACCGTGCTCACGCTGATGGGCGGCTTGAACCCCGCGCGGCGCGGCCTGTCCCTGGCCGACGAGCGCATCAAGGCCGGCTTCGGGACGGTGCCCTTTCCCGGCATCGGCATGGCCGCGGCACGGGCCATGGGCCTGCCCGTGAACCTGCCTCCGGGTGCCGGCCCGAATTTCTGGAACTTCGGCCTTGACTTCGCCGGCCTCGCTGCCGTCAAGCGGCCCTGGTTTGCGGTCAGCGGCGAGTTGGACAGCAACGTGCCGGCCGCCGACGTGCTGGCCGCCGCGCGCGCCGTGGGCGGCCCCGCCTGGGTGGTGGAGATGAAGGGCCAGACCCACGGCTTCAACGAAGCGGCCAACGCCGAGACGGGCGGCTGGGAGGCGGCCTTTTTCGACGCGCACCTGCGCAACGACGCAGCGGCCCGCGCGCTGCTGCGCCCCGATGCCCAGCCGGCCGGGCCCGAGGCGCTCGGCCGCATGCTGCTGCAGCCGGCCTGAGCTCGGTAGGCCAATGGGGTGAGCATCGCGAATCCCAACGCAAGCGGCGGCATATGGGATCAACGACATCGCGCGTGGCTAGGTGTCAAGACCCGCCTGTTTGTATACGGCGCGCTTGAACAAATGGGGTTTGGAGACCTGCCAAGCTTGAAGGGCTTGCACGGGTGAGCGATGGTCGGGCATAGATGCGCCGGCCCAGCGTGGTGCGGCGGGTCCCAAAGGTGTAGACGCCGATCAGGCCCGTCATCAGCATCAGCACGTTGGGCAGGCCCTTGTACGAGGCCAGCAGCCAGACCAGCGCTGCGCTACTGCGGTTTCATCGCGCAATCACATCGAGCCGCATCCGCTGCGTCGGCAGGCCCTCGACGGCAACTTCAACCACGATGGGGCCGGGCGAAGCGCCCGCGCGGACTGCCGCCACCATCCGACCGTGGAAGGTCTTGCGTTCGCCCGATTGCAGGCTGCTCGCATCGACGGGATCGCCGTTGCCCGCGCCGCCCAGCACGCCGGCGCCGGTCACACTGACCTTCACCTGGCGATCACCGGCGCGCGCGTAGATGGGAACGCCGTCGCTGTCGGCCAGCTCGATCGTCACGTAGGCCAGGTCCTCGCCATTGGCCTTCAGCTGCGACCGATCCGCGGTCGCCTTGAACGCCGCCGGCAGACCCGCTGTGCGCAGCTCCCACTGGCCAGCGCGCCTGCCGTCCCGATAGCCGACCGCCAGCAGGCGGCCCGGCGCATAGGGCACGACGAACCGGGCCTTGTATTCAGTGGCGAGGCCTACGGCCTGCCGCCCCAGGCTCTTGTCGTTGAGGAAGAGTTCGACCTCCGGGAACTCCGAGTACACCGCGACGTTCAGCGGCCTGCCTTCCTGGCCGCCCCACGACCAGCTGGGATGCACGTCCTCCAGCGTCCAGTCGCTGTGCGGGTCGCCTTCCGGGAAGGGATGGTGCGGGAAGGCGCGAGTGCCAGCCGGCTGCTCGACGAAGGCCGCGATCGGGTCGATGCCGGTCTTCCACAGTACCTGGCGGTAGTAGGCGGCGGGTCGCTTGCGCCCGGTAGCGTCGATCTCTCCGCAATAGGCCAGGTGCCACGGATATGGGCCCCAGGTCTTCCAGTCCTGCTTGGCGTTCACCCAGCCGATGCCGGCCTCGCCGAGGTAGTCGAAGGAGGTCCACACGAAATCGCCGATCACCCACGGCAGGGTCTCCACCGGGCGCCAGTAGTTGAAGGCGTGGCGGGACAGGGACTCGCCGCTGTACATGACGCGCGACGGGTATTGCTCGTGGTCGCGTTCGAACAGGTGGGGCATGTAGTTGTAGCCGGCCGCGTCGAGCTCGCCATATGCGCTGGCGATCGTCGGGGAGTCGATGCTGACCGCCTGGGTCACCGGCCGGGTCGCGTCGAGCTGGCGGACCCGCTGGACCAACATCCGTGCGGTCTTCGCGCCCTCGGGCGTGCCCTGCTCCCGGATCTCGTTGCCGATGCTCCAGAACAGCACGCTGGGGTGATTGCGGCCGCTGATGATCAGGCTGTCCAAGTCCTTCTGCCAGTTGTCAGCGAAGAAGCGCGCGTAGTCGGCGCTGGTCTTGCTGTTTCGCCAGGCGTCGAAGGCCTCGTTGATGACGAGCATGCCGAGCTCATCGGCAGTGTCCAGGGTGGCTTGGCTTGCTGGGTTGTGGGCGTTGCGGATGGCGTTGTAGCCGGCCGCCTTCATCAGCGCGACCTTGCGCGCATCCGCATCGGGAAGCCCGGCGGCGCCGAGCATGTAGTTGTCGTGGTGGATGTTGCCGCCGCGCAGCAGCACCTTCTCGCCATTGATGCGCAAGCCGTTTTTCGCATCGATCGCCACGGTACGGATGCCGAAACGGGTCAGGCGCACATCGGTCGCGACACCGTTAACGCGCACCTCCTGGCGAAGCAGGTAGAGATGCGGTGCCGACGGCCCCCACAGCCTGGGCTTGTCCACGGCCAGCGCTTGCCCGGCATCCACCTGGCCGCGCGCCGGCACGACGTAACGCTTGCTGGCGCGGGCGACGGTCTCGCTGCCGTCGACGCTGGTCACGGCCGTGACCACTTCCACCTGCTGTGGCTTGACCTGGCGGTTGGAGAGGCGTGTGCGAACGTCCAGGTCCGCCCGTTGAGCGGTCGCGGCGCGGGTCGCAACCGCCACGCTGTCGGGGTCGATGTGCACCGGGTCCAGCAGTTCCACAGCCACCGGGCGGATCAGGCCCGAGCCGGCATACCAGCGCGACGACGAGTCCTCATGGCGCGCCCGGACGACGATGACGTTGTCGCCCGCCTTGACCTTGCCTGTCAGGTCCAGCGTGAATGCGGTGTAGCCGTAGCGATGCTGTCCCACAGGCTCGCCATTCAGCCAGATGTCCGAGTCCATGTAGACGGCTTCGAACTTGAGCCGGACCACGCGGGCGGCTTCGGCCGAAGTCAGCGTGAGATGACGCCGGTACCAGCCGGTGCCACCCGGGATGTAGCCGGAGTCGCGGCCACCCACGGTGGCGGGATCAAAGGGTGGCGCCCCGTCCGCCTTGTCCAGGATGGAGAAGTCGTGCGGCACGGCCACCTGGCGCCATGCGCCGTCGTCGAAGTCGGGCCGCTCCGCGCCCTTGACCTCCCCCGCCATGAAACGCCAGCCCATTGAGAGACGGCGTTCCTCAGCGGCCGACGTGATCGAGACGAGCGCCAGCATCAGCGCCCATGGCAAGCGGCGCGTGAACTTGTTGAGCCTCAACATCAATTTGTGTCCAATGAAAATCTCGAGAGGCAGCCCCAGCCCCCACGGGGCTTCGTCCGAAATCAGCGGGCTGCAGCCCGTAGGTTGGGATGAGCATCGCAAACCCCAGCGTCTACGCGCCGGTACCGTTGGGGTTCACTTTGTTCACCTCAGCCTACGGGCTGTTGGCGCCCAAGTAGTGGCAGAGGGCTCGTTTCGGCCATGAGCGGAAGTTCACTCTGGCGGGATCATCGGCCGGTCAACTCACAAAGCTGTCGCCCAACGTTCGCGCTCAGTGGGCGGCGAAGCCGTCCGCTGCAGCGAAGGGTTGAACCTCGTTCGCCTCAAAAGCCGACCGAGACACCTGCGAAACCTTGGCCCCCCGGAGCGCTTCGTCAACCGCCTGTGCGAACTTTGCAAACTCGAAGTCTTTTGGCTTCCTAGTAGCCTCGGAGGCTCGCTGAATCGCGGAGACCGTTGCGGTTCGATACGCCTGGAGTTGCTGTGTAGGCGTGAGCATCTGGACATCGAGCCAATCAATTTGTCCGACGCTGCGAAGTTCGCGGGTCTTGGGTTTGTATGAAGAGTAACCAGTCGGTCCGGCGAAGGCTACGCCGATTCCCCATGCCGCGAAATCAGCAATCTCTAGCAGCAGGATGAAGTTCTCGATTGATGTACCGAAGGAGCGCTCAACGAGCCTTTGGTTTAAGTAGGCATCAATGCCTGGCGTGAACAAGCGCCACCTGCCGGAATTGGCTTTCCAGTGTTCGAGGGGCCAGGCATTGCCATTGGAGTGCTGCGTGCCGAGGTGCAGCACTTCGACGCCAGTCTTCAGAAAGGTACGGAAGTGCATCGCAGAGAGGTTCAACGTGCAAGCTCAGCGGACGGCGGAGCCGTCCGCTGGAGCGAAAGGTTGGGCAGCCGGATGCTCACAAGCGCCACCGCTCGTCGATGGCCGCTTTGATGACCGCAGCTGGGTCTGAACCAAGCTCGCCCAGCTTCCGCCGAAGAACCTCAATGTGCCACCACGGGCAGCCGGGATCACCGCACGGTTCATCAGGATCTCCCTGATGTTCGAATTCCAGATGAAAGCAGAGCCAATGCATGCGCTCGAAAACTTCATACGACTCTGCGTTTTTCTTCACCGGCAAATTGCAGCGGACACAAATGAGCGGCGCGGCTGTCAAGTTATCTCCTGTATGCCCAACGTTGGAATTCAGCCGACCGGACGGCGAAGCCGACCAGGGTCGGCTGCAATAAATGGTTAGGAATCAGGATCACCATCCGTCTGTGATGCCGCATCGACGATCTTTTTGCCAATGAATACGCCGTACGCTACTCCGAGAGCAATGCCAATGGCGACACCAAGCGCCAAGTTACCAAGAGCGACTCCGAGACCACTGCCTATAGACACACCCAGTGCTATGCCGACGCCAAGGTAACGTTTTCTTGTCTCACTTTGCTTATCCGACATCTATGTCCCCCTGATTTCTAACGTGCGAGCTCAGCGGACGGCGATGCCGTCCGCTGCAGCGAAAGGTTATGCGTTGCGACGCGTGTAGCTCGCCGCATCACAGCACCCCTCCACGAACCGCTCGATCTCTCAGAGATGCCACCCATTCATTGTCCAAGTTCGCCAAGCAATCCACTAAAGGCCAAGCTGGTGCGGACTCGATCAGATGAAGAAGCGACCATGCAAGGCCAAAGCAGTTGTCCTGCCCAAACAGTTTGACCAAAGCGCGGGCCTCTTCATTTGACACAGGCTTAGCGACGGAGCGAAGCACTCCTTCAAACTGGCGTACATGCTCGACCGTGGCATCGGACTCCGCAGGCAACGGCCCCAGCAGCAAGAGGCGTTTGATCTCAGGACGCATAACGTGCGAGTTCAGCGGGCGGCGAAGCCGTCCGCTGCAGCAAAAGGTTGGGCGGCGTTTTTTTCCATGCTCACGCCTACTTCGCATTCCGCATGCCCATTTGGCGCATCGCGTCCAACGCCAACCATCCAAAAGACTTCCCAGTTCCCGGTAGATGCGCTGAAGTGGCAACTTGGTCCGAAACGTCCTCTAGCTCGAAGTCTTCCAGCCGACCTGAGCCTTCTAACAGCCGTGAGCCAAACGCCTCGTCCGCCACAAACTTCAGGAAGGCCCCGGATTTGGTTAGCCACATGCCGTAGTGCACCCAACAGCCCTGATCGGGAACAGACCGGAGTGCTACCAACATGCCGGCGCCAGCGTCGTACCCGCGGGTTGCAAGCATCGCCCGAAGCCACTCAAACCGTTCTGGATGATCAGCAAACGAGCGTGCGACGTCGACGATTTCAACGCCTCGATCAACGGCCCGTACTTGAACGCTCCTCTGCTTACCCATGTGCGCCTTCTACGCTGCCCAACGTTTGAAATCAGCGGGCGGCGAAGCCGTCCGCTGCCATGACGGGTTGGGCATCGCGTGACGCTCCATCGACTGATGCCGCTTCAACAAGGAGCTTGGCTGCTTCAAAGGCTGCTTGACCCAAGGAAAGGTAGCTTTGAGCGCCTGGCTTTCCCCCGGAAAGATGCGCGACTGACCAACCTTCTCGCTCCGGATAGATGCAAATCATGTTGGCGTAGACGACCAGTTCTTCTGTCAAGCCTTCGATGCGAATTGGTTCTCCGTTTTCTTGAAGCAAGACCTGTCGCCCAGACGCTGCGACAACTGATTCGCCAAAGCTCCAGTCTCGAGGTGCAGCGTACAAGCCCTTGGCGGCAAGCCATTCCACGGCGGCCTCGCGCGACTCAAGCAGTGGGTACATTGCGATGCTCAACCGTGCGAGCTCAGCGGACGGCGAAGCCGTCCGCTGGAGCGATCGGTTAGCCTCGCGGCGCATGGCCGAGTGGCAAAGATAGCTCACTTGCGAAACCGCCTTCCTACGACTACGGCGACAACCGCTCCGAGCAACCCAGCGAAGGCAAGCAAGCCCGCGATTGACGGCTGCCGACACCGTGGATTCGGTGAGAACAGTTCATACGCCCCCGCGCATTCAGTGAACGCCATGCTCGACGACGAAATCAACCAAAGGAGGCACCAGAGGGCAAAGACCACGAGCAAGGCGGCGATGAAATTGCAGGCGAATCGGATGACGGGTCGGGAACGCATTCCGGAGTCTGGCTAACGTCGGAGTTCAGCCGACCAGCCAGCGAAGCTGGCGCGGGTCGGCTGCAATGACCAGTTAGATGGCGGTTTCACCGCACAACCTCGGCTCCCCAACCGTCGTAAGTTCCACCGTGCTCACCGGCTAACCGCGACAGTTGTTGGCGGATCTCGACGAGCGAGTTGGCGCCAGGGATCAATGTCCTAGAAGCTTGAACGGTCCAACTGGCCTTGCCTTCGGCGTCTGGAAGCACGACCGCAGAAAAGTCGCGCATCGAGAGAATCTCAGCGACGACCGACGCGGCGCCATGTTCAGGCAAATGCAGGAAGAAATCGATCTTATGAGGTTGATCCAGCTTAGATCCCGCTCGTCTGAGCTGCGACAACATACGGACGTCGGGCGCAGCCGGCTGATTGACTCTCTTGAGAATCCGCAGCGCGATGCCAATCGTCGCCCCGATGCCAAGGCCAACTGCCATCATGGTTGAAATAGCCATAGCCATCTAACGTGCGAGTTGTGGGGCGGCGGAGCCGTCCCACACCAATGACCAGTTAGACGTCACCGCGTCCATAGGTGAGTTGCCACAACGGAGAGAACAAGCCCTGCCGCTGCCCAGAACGAAATACTCAGCTTACGGGCAACTACAGCACCCCGCGCAACTAGCGTCGGGTCCTCGAACTGCGTGAACTCTCCATTTCGAAGCTTGTGAAGCTGCTCTCGCTGAAATGCATTGTTCCCTCCGTCGTCTTGACCCTTCAAGCTGTGGAGCTCAGCGGTTCGCCCAGTCGCCGCTGCTACTAGCTCGCAGTACGAGTAGAACTGCAACATCGCAGGGACCGCGAAGGCGGCATACGCGAGACCAAGAACCACGAGGACTACGACGGCGGCGCTACTCATTGCACAGTGACATCTAACGTTGAAGACAAGCGGCGCCGCAGGCGTCCAACTTGGTTGACCAGTTAGGCCTCATTTGCGCTTACCTTCGAACCTGTCAGTCAACTCGTAAAGCAGGCGAAGCTCTTCTTCTTGCCTAGGGTCACCCTCCAGCAAATCGATCCGATGACGCACGAAGTAGAACTCGGCCTCGCCACGGATGGAGCCTCGCGTTTTGATCTTTGTGAGGCGCTCTGCTTCCTTGGCCAAGAAATCTGGGTAGTGGGCTGACGTTGCTGCCGCCAATGCATGGACGGCGCACTTGCGCGCCTCGGGCTGCATGGATTGCACCAAGATTGGTGTCTCGCGAAGACCTTGTTCCATGCCTGCAGCAAGCGCTGATCGAGGAGCAACAGTTGCCGTCACATATTGGTCTCGGATGTCAGTCCAGTTGTTCACCAGGCGCTTCGCCGTCGGATCGTCGAGCTCGGCGATGCCGTCATGGAATTGGTCGAAAACCGCGATCAATTTCGCGAGCTTGTCACTTCGTACCACGGAACATTCCTGAGGCATAACGTCAAAGGTCAGCGGGCGGCGAAGCCGTCCGCTGCAGCGCAGGGTTAGCCGGCACTGCCACGATTCCCGGAGTGTTGACGCCGGTGAATTTGTCCCACGCGCGAATGTGCGCCACTGCTTGGTCGCCGAGGTGTCGAACGATCCGCTCCACACTGGCCGAGTAGTCTTCGGAAAGATTTGAGATGGCCTCCAAAAAACCGGTGGCGACCGCTGCGGCGTCGGCGTCACTTGTCAGCAGAAAGCCTTCGACGCATGACGCAATCCGATCGAGCGACTCGTCGCTAATCTCCCGTTCTGTTGACACCAGAGCAGCACCAAGCGCCCCGAGACCGACGGTTGGCGGCACCACATCCGGCAGCCACTTCCGAATCTCAGCAGATGCGACGTCGCTAAGCGTCGCGTGGCAGGCAGCGATCGCTTCGAATGGTGCGGCTCGTTGGGGCATAGCGCTGTCTGGCTAACGCGCAAGCTCAGCGGACGGCGAAGCCGTCCGCTGCAGCGAAAGGTTGAAGATCACCACCATGCTAGTGCGGCAAAACCTAGGACCGCCGTCAAAAGAAAGCCCGCTACAACCAACTGCGCACGGCGTTGCCGATCTTTGGATACAACGACCAGCGTTCCGGATCTGTAGGCGCGAAATTCGTTGACGGCGATAAGCAACAAGCCAACGCCTATGAACACAACTGCCCACGGCCCTGAGACCCCAGACCAGCCCAAGGTTGGCAGACCAAGGCCAACGTACAGAGCCAGTGCCCATGGAAAAACTGCTGAATCAGGCGCGGTCAGGGACGCACTGCATCCTTCGCAAGTCGTGGGAACCGCCAGCGTGGCATTGGCGGCTCGCCACCACGAGATAAAACCAGTGCAACTCGGGCAGCGGTACATGAGCTTCAACGTCTGCGCTCAGCGGGTGGCGAAGCCGTCCGCTGCAGCAAATGGTTAAACCTCATTTTTCGCCGAGCGCTTGCTCTTTGAAATAAGGACGTGCCCGAGCGGCTCATCAGGAGACTTCCGCCATTGCCGTGGCTTGGTTGCCCGCACGGAGTTGTCAGCCGCGTCCAGTTGGTCGATGTCCGTTGCCACCATAGCCTTTGCCAACGCGGAATCTTGGGCACGACGCTCGGACCGAATGTCGAGCGCCTTCGACAAGGGAATGTTCTTTCGCGAAGACTTGCTGTTCTCGCCGTATGTATTTCGGCGGTCCCTAGCAAGACTCAACTGCTTCTTCTGTTGGGGCGTCATGCGGTTTAACGAGGCTGGGCAATAACCCGATTTCTGCGATGCCCGCAGCGGCTGATCACCGTGGATGCTGAGGAATTCTTCATCGTTTGATGCATCGAGCCGCCGGCCCGATTGGATTGGACCTCGTGAATGCCCTGCGTGGCGCTCTCGGCGCCTTGCTCGCGTTGCGCATCTTTCCCATTCCTCATGATCGTTCGCCTCTGTTGGCGATCTTCTCGATGTTGTGCACCAGGCAGAACAGCCGCCACTGCGTGCCGACCTTGTCCTTGCCGCGCAGCGTGAATCGGCTCAACCGCTTGTTGTGGCGCAGGTTGGCGAACACCGGCTCGACGGTGGCGATGCGCTGGCTGTAGAGCCGGCGACCTCGGGGGCTGTCGATGGCTTGGCGCATGCGATGCAGCGGGTCTTGAGGATCGTCAGGCATTCGGGTGTGCAGCGCCACCGTTCTGCGCGCGGCGTCTGGCTTGCGGATGCATTGAGCGCGCTGCGCGCAGCTCGTGCAATCGCTGGCGCTGGCCTTGAAGTCCTGCCGCAGGTACAGCCCCACCTTGTACAGCGCGCCACTGCTTCGCAGCGTGCAGCCCGCCGGGCATGTGCAGGTGTTGTCGCCGTGGAAGACGAAGTCGCCTGTGCCGAAGAAGCCCTTGACCTTCGGATTGGGACTTTCGCCTCGCGCTCGCTTGTCGGCGAGCACTTCGCCCTTCGCCTTGTGCTTGGCCTGCTCTGCGAAGCGCTCGTCGCGCTGGCGCATCGCGTTGTCGGCCACGAGGGCCGGGATGGCGGCCTTGCACAAGGCCTGCACGTTGTCGTTGGAGTGGTAGCCGGCGTCTGCGGTGATCAAGGTGTCGGGCGCGCGCACCGCAGCCGTCGCTTCGATCATGGGCAGCAGCATGTGCTGTTCTGAGCCTGATCCCGTCACCTCGGCGGCCACGATGATCTGGTTCTCGCTGTCCACCGCCGCCTGCGCGGCGTAGCCCTGCATCACGCCTTTGCCTGTGGCCATCTTGGCGCTGTCGGGGTCGGTCACGTTGCTCTTGAGTTCCTGGCCCTTGTCGTTGCGCCGTGGCTCGTTGCGGGCCACGAAGTCGCGCGTCGCCTGGGCTTCACGGCGCAGTTCATCGATGCGAGCCTGGCGCTTGGCGTCAAGCGCTTGCACGCCTTCGCCGCCAGCGTCCTGCGCCTGATGGAGTTCCAGGATCTTGTCGGCCGCCTTGTCCAGCCTCAGCGCCCGATGCTTGAGCTCCTCATGCGTGCCGCTGCGCTCCTTGCTGGCATTGCTGGGCAGCTTGACCCCGTCGATGGCGAACATCTGCCGCCCGATCAAGCCCATGCGGTCGCAGGTGAGCAGCACCTGCGTGAACAGCGGCTGGATCTGCCCCTTCAACTCGCGCACGAATTTGGCGATGTGGGTGTAGCTGGGCTGGCTGTCGCCGCTGATGGCGATGAACTGCACATGGTGCAGGCAGGCATGCTCGATGCTGCGGCTGGAGACCAGGCCCCGGCTGTACGCCAGCAGCACGATCTTGAGCATCACGCGCGGGTCGTAGGCGCTGGCGCCGACTTCATCGTTGCTGAACTTGGCATCCAGCGCGCTCAGGTCCAACTCATGATCGACCAGATGATCCAGCGCGAACTCGAAGGTGCCAGGTTGAATCTGCTCGGCCAGCACAACAGGTAGAAAGCGGGGACTGCGATCTACGAGCTTGTAGCGTGGCATTGGCTTCATCCGGCTGCAGCGTGATGACTTCGATCGTGCCGACACGCCTGCGTCGGTGACAGTCGGATTTACCGCATGTCGTTGGGTTATTGCACAGCGTCAACGTGTGAGCTCAGCGGACGGCGAAGCCGTCCGTTGCAGCGAAAGGTTATGGCTCACTGCGGAAGAGATCATGGAGAAAAGTCTCGTTCGGGGATAGCTGCGCACTTGATCCTCCTCGGCTGGCAGTGAGCGTGAATTCGGACTTCTCTGGCGAGTCTTCAATTGGTCGAACGCCGTCGACGACACAGAGGACTCCGAAAAGAGTGGCGTCCGCGACTTGCTGCAAGGCGGACTTCAATAGATCCCGGTCCTCCAGCGACAACGTGTGAAACCACTGCGAGATTCGAACCAGCTCAGCCCTTGGGGCTCGGCCTGGCGGCTTCTCAAATGTGTCGAGGCACCCGGTTACCGCAGAGTCGGCGCAGTCTGACCTAAGCGCACGAACAAAATCATCGGGCTTCATGGTGCGCCATAACGTGTGAGCTCAGCGGGCGGCAAAGCCGTCCGCTGCAGAGAAGGGTTATGCGGATGGCGCCGAAGACCTTGCTGCAAGACGCGCCTCCAAGAATGAAAGTGATGATCGCAGATGCGATTCGCCATACCCGTCGATTCGCTTGATGGTGGCGATTGCGTCGAGAAGGTCGGTAACGGCAGCACCTTGCTCAAGCAGTTGACCTGCCGACTCTTCGGCGAGAACGGTAAGCGAGACAAGCGCCGAGGCTTCCGATGGATTCGAGCGGCGCACATATGGCTTGCTCAGCATCGCCAGGCCGATACGACCTTGTATCAGCGCACCACGCATGTCCCCGCTATCGCGAAGTCGAAATCCGCGACCGGCGGCGGCGCTTGCGCGCATGGCGGTCACGAAGCTTTTCGCGGAATCAAGAAGACGCATAACGTGTTCTCGGGAGACCGCCGCTGCTGCCTAGGCAGGCAAGCTGCGCCACAACATCGCCGTGGTGAATCGTGGCAAGTGCTTGACTCACATTCAGAATTTTCCAGTCTACTGTTGTTTTATACAGCATTAAATTTCCGGCAAAAGCGGCACGTTGTTACAAGTTCTCGCCGGGCCTGTTCGGCGCCGCTGGAGTGGCCATGATGCCAGTCAGCTCACTCAGTTCGCCAGCTCGGGGAAACCTGCGGCCCGCGCCATCGGCGGCGCTGCCGCCGCTTCGCTCGGTGCGGGTGCTTGACCAGTTGCGAGAGCGGCTGCGCCTGATGCACTACAGCCTGCGGACCGAGGAGGTCTATGCCTATTGGCTCAAGGCCTTCATCCGGTTTCATGGCATTCGCCACCCCGCGCAAATGGGCGGCCCGGAGGTCGAGGCCTTCCTGACGTACCTGGCCAATGACCGCAATGTCTCGCCCTCCACGCACAGCCAGCGGCCGCACCGTGCTTCACATTGTCCGCAGGGTGTATTTCGTGCTGACGTTCGACCCTCAGGGTCGTGTCGATACCGACCGGATGCATCGGCAGCAGAGTGCCCTGGCAGGCTTGGCGATTGACGCCGTGTTTGCTCGAGCGCGACGGCCCCGCGAGGTGTTGGACGCCGCGGATCGCTTCGTAGCGCAGGGCGGGCGCTGGCAACCTACACATGCCCTGGCTCAGCGGATCGATGCGGCGGCCCTTGGCGGACTGTGATGCAGTCGTACGCGACCACCGCCGGCCACCGCTGGTCGCTGCGCGAATACTCATGGCGGCGCCGGGCTGAACTGGACATCGGTACTTCCGCTTTGGTCACGTTGCTGACGCCCGCGTCGTTCGGGCCTGCGGCCGCGATAGCTGTCGTTGACCGGCCCGGTGACTCGCCAAGCGCGGGCATCGGTGGGTGGCCGGTCCCGGTGGTCCAGCAGTCGCTCAGGCTGCGAACCGTTCAATGACCGTTGCCGCGGACAGCTGCCATTGGATCGCAAAGTCTGGGTGACAGCAGCCAGCCTGAAGGCGACAGCCGCTTTTCCGTGTGATCGACCAAGTGGGCTCCTGTTCCGCGAGCCCGGCTTGGGCTCAGCCCGGCGCCTTGACCCAGGCGGTGCACCAGCCGTTCCTCGCCACTTGCGCCTTGCGGCCGAACATCGCGCAGCCGCTCCACGCGTCGGTGGGTTTGGCCTGCCAGAACTGGCAGTTGGCGCAGTGCTGGCTGGCCTGGTGCTTGGGGAACTTGGCGGCGTCGACCTTGGTGGTGTCGTGCCGGTAGCCCAGGGCGACAGCGGTCTCGCTGGCTTCGTCGACCGGCGATGTCTGCGCGATGGCTGGGCAGGCGAGGGTGGCCAAGGTGGCTTGCATCATGAAGATGCGGCGGGTGGGGTGGGACATCAGGAACTCCAGGCGAGGATGCAAGACGAGCCCCTCAAGCGGCCGTCGTGGAACCGGCTTTGGCTTCGGCATCACATCGCTGCGCGATATGAGCCTTCACCGAAGCGCAAGCGCTTTGCCGGGCCACTGACGGCGCCCCCTTGAGGGGGCTCGCGAAGCGAGTAGGGGGTGGGCCTATTTCGGCAGCTTGAACACCCAGACCATGCCGCCCTGCTCCAGGAAGCTGACCTTCTTGGCCACGTCGCCGCCCCACAGCGGCACGGCGCCGCCCCAGCCCGACACGACGCTGATGAACTGCTCGCCGTTCTGCTGCCAGGACACCGGCGGTGCGACGACGCCCGAGCCGGTCTGGAACTGCCAGACGACCTTGCCGGTCTTGGCGTCCGCGGCCTTGAGCCAGCCTTCCGGCGTGCCCCAGAACACCAGGTTGCCGGCGGTGGTCAGCACGCCACCCCACAGCGGCGCGTTGTTCTTGATCTCCCAGACGATCTTGCCGGTCTTGGGGTCCACTGCGCGCAGGGCGCCGATGTAGTCGTCGTTGAGCGTCTTGATCGTGAAGCCGGCGCCCAGATAGGCGGCGCCCTTCTTGTAGGCGATGGGTTCGTTCCAGATCTCCATGCCCCATTCGTTGGCGGGCACGTAGAAGAGCTTGGTGTCCGGGCTGTAGGCCATGGGCATCTGGTTCTTGCCGCCCAGGAAGGAGGGCGACGAGAACACCGAGTTGCCCTTCTTGCCGTCGGCGCCGGCGGTCGGGTCGCCGGGGCGGTTCTCGGGCACGAAGTTGGGCCGGCCGGTCTTCAGGTCGATGCCGGTGGCCCAGCTGATCTTCTTCACGAAGGGAAAGGCGTTGGCGAGCTGGCCGTTGGTGGCGTCGAGCACGTAGAAGAAGCCGTTGCGGTCGGCCTTGGCGCCCATGCGCTTGCCATCCTGGTCGAAGGTGATGAACTCGTTGACGCCGTCGAAGTCCCAGCCGTCGTTGGGCGTGCCCTGGTAGTGCCACTTGATCAGGCCGGTCTTCACGTCGATGGCGACGGTGGAGCAGCTGAACAGGTTGTCGCCCTGGCGCAGATGGCTGTTCCATGGCGCGGGGTTGCCGGTGCCGAAGTAGGCCAGGCCGGTCTTGGGGTCGTAGGTGCCGCCCAGCCAGGTGGCCGCGCCGCCGGTCTTCCACAGGTCGCCGGGCCAGCTCTTGCCCTGCGTGCCGGAGATGCCGTTCTCGTGCTTCACGCCGGCCTTGTCCCAGGTGTAGCCCATGTGGCCTTCGACGGTGGGGCGGGTCCAGACCATCTTGCCGGTCCTGGGGTCGCGCGCTTCCACACGGCCGACCACGCCGAACTCGCCGCCCGACACGCCCGTCAGCAACAGGCCCTGGGCAATGATGGGTGCGGCCGTGGCCGAGTAGCCGGCGGCGTAGTCGTCGATCTTTTCCTTCCACACCACGTCGCCGGTGGCCTGGTCCAGCGCCACGAGCTGGGCGTCCAGCGTGGCGAAGATGACGAGGTTGTCGAACAGCGCCGCGCCGCGGTTGACGACGTCGCAGCAGGGCATGATGCCTTCGGGCAGGCGGTGCTCGTACTTCCACAGCTTGGCGCCGGTGGCGGCGTCCAGCGCAAAGATGCGCGAGTAGGAGGCCGTCACGAACATCTTGCCGTTGTGGATCAGCGGCTGCGACTCCTGGCCGCGCTGCTTCTCGCCGCCGAAGGAGAAGGCCCAGACCGGCGACAGCTTGGCCACGTTGCCCACGTTGACCTGCTTGAGCGTCGAGTGGCGCTGGCCCTGCGTGCCCAGGCCCCAGGACAGCACTTCCTGGCCCGACTTGGCCGAGGCCTCGATCATCTGGTCGGTCACGGCGGCGGCGGCACTGCCGGCGGCCACCAGGCCGAAGCTCACGGACAGCAGTGCGGCGAGAGGGTTGAGTTGCATGGCGTTGTCTCCTTTGTTGATGGATATGCACCGCCAAGCCGAGGCGGCGTGCGGATGGCCGGTCAAGGCGCAAGCTCCATGCCAGTTGAATTCGCACAGTTTTCGCGGCGGGATGGAGCAATGCGGCGGCGTGCGGGCAGGGTTGCACCGGGGCCGGTGTCAGCGCGGTGAGCAGGCTGCGCCGCGCTGTGACAGCGGGCGCCTGGAGCACTGCCGGCAGGTGCCGCGGCCTGTGTTTGCGCAGCGCTGTGCCGTTCTGTGCCGGACTGCTCCAGCCTGCAACAGCCCAAGGGTGATTTCCCTTGGCTACGACCCGTGCAGCGGGCTCTGGCGTGCCCGCCGTGTGCTGGCACGGGTTCTGCGTTGATGGACATGCCTCAACCCATTCGCAGGAGACAAGCCATGACTGTTTACGCCGCCCCCGGTGCTGCCGGCGCCAAGATCGCCTACAAGGCGCGTTACGACAACTTCATCGGCGGCAAGTTCGTGCCGCCCGTGGAGGGCCAGTACTTCGACGTGATCACGCCCATCAGCGGCAAGGTCTACACGCAGGCCGCGCGATCGAGCGCCGCAGACATCGAGCTGGCGCTGGACGCCGCCCACGCCGCTGCCGCGAGCTGGGCCGCCGTGCCGCCGGCCGACCGCGCCAACCTGCTGCTGAAGATCGCCGACCGCATCGAGCAGAACCTGGAGCTGCTGGCCTACGCCGAGACCGTGGACAACGGCAAGCCCATCCGCGAGACGTTGAACGCCGACATCCCGCTGACAGTGGATCACTTCCGCTACTTCGCCGGCTGCGTGCGTGCGCAGGAAGGCGCTCTCTCTCAGATCGACGGCAACACCATCGCGTACCACTTCCAGGAGCCGCTGGGCGTGGTGGGCCAGATCATTCCGTGGAACTTCCCCATCCTGATGGCGGCATGGAAGCTGGCCCCGGCACTCGGCGCGGGCAATTGCGTGGTGCTCAAGCCCGCTGAGAGCACGCCGGTCAGCATCCTCGTGATGGCCGAGCTGATCGCCGACCTGCTGCCGCCGGGCGTGCTGAACATCGTCAACGGCTTCGGCCGCGAGGCCGGCATGCCGCTGGCCACCAGCAAGCGCATCGCCAAGATCGCCTTCACCGGGTCGACCGCCACCGGGAAGGTCATCGCCCAGGCCGCGGCCAGCAACCTGATCCCGGCCACGCTGGAGCTCGGCGGCAAGAGCCCCAACATCTTCTTCGAGGATGTGATGGCCGAGGACGACGCCTTCCTCGACAAGGCCATCGAGGGCTTGGTGCTGTTCGCGTTCAACCAGGGCGAGGTCTGCACCTGCCCGAGCCGCGCGCTGATCCAGGAATCGATCTACGACAAGTTCATGGCGCGGGCACTGAAGCGCGTGGCCGCCATCAAGCAGGGCAATCCTCTCGACACCGACACGATGATGGGCGCGCAGGCTTCGGCCATGCAGATGGACAAGATCCAGACCTACCTCGCGCTGGGCAAGGAGGAAGGCGCCAAGGTGCTGATCGGTGGCGACCGCGCCCATCTCGGCGGCGACCTGGCGGGCGGCTACTACATCCAGCCGACGCTCTTCCAGGGCAACAACAACATGCGCATCTTCCGCGAGGAGATCTTCGGCCCGGTGCTGGCCGTGACCACCTTCAAGACCGAGGCCGAGGCGCTGCAGATCGCCAACGACACGCCTTACGGCCTGGGCGCCGGCGTGTGGAGCCGCGACGGCAGCCGCGCCTACCGCATGGGCCGCGCCATCCAGGCCGGCCGCGTGTGGACCAACTGCTATCACGCCTATCCGGCGCATGCGGCGTTTGGTGGCTACAAGGAGTCGGGCATCGGCCGCGAGACCCACAAGGCCATGCTCGACCACTACCAGCAGACCAAGAACCTGCTGGTCAGCTATTCGCCGAACGCGCTCGGGTTCTTCTGAGCGGAGCGGCTCGCGCCGATCAGCGCGGGCGGCCTCGCACCAGCGGCAGTACACCTGACGTCAGCAAGGCCAGCATCGCCAGCGGCAACGAGCCAGGCAAGGGCAGTTGATTGGTCGTGCGCATGGCGACGCGCAGGTTGTCCAACCCCGTCTCTTCGTTGCCGCCGTTGCCTTCATGCGCTTCGGTCCAGCGGAAGGCCGCGATGGCACTGGTCGAGATCACGCCGACGAAGATCGGCGCGCCGCTGCCGCCGGAGATGGCGAGGTCCTGCGTCGTGCCGTCGCTGAAGAGGAATGACAGCAGGCCCTGGTCGACCGCGGTGCTGGGCACGCCGGGGCTGGATTCGAAGGCCGTGATGTCCAGCGCGGCGGCGAGGAAGGGCAGCGCGTAATGGCCTTCGAAGTAGGCATTGCCGAGGTTGCGCGCGCCAAAGGCCGTGGCCGTCTGCGCGAAGGCCTGCACCGGGCCGAGGTTGCTGGTCAGGGTGACGCCGGGCAGCACCGCCACGCCCGTCAGATTGGTGCCGGACGAGTAACCGGAGAAGTCCTGCGTCTGCGCCGCCCCGCTGATGGCACCCTGCCATGCCGCGAGGCTGTTGTAGACGGACACGCTGGCGGCCTGGGCCACGCTCAGGGTGGACAGGGCAAGAGCAAGGAGGGCACGGCGCATGGTGGGTCTCCCGAGGGGTGTTGCACCATTGGGCGACCGAAGCCCTGCCGGCGCCCACCCCAAACCCTGGGGGGCGCCCCGCAGATGGAGGGGGCAGCCGGCAGGCCGCAGGCGTGCCCCGCGGCGGGCAAAGGGCATGGGCTTGGCGCCATCATTTGGCCCTGCCCAAGCAACCCCTGCCGCCATGACCGAAACCGCTGCACGCCGCGTCCTCATCCTCCTCGCCAGCACCCGCGCCGATGGCAACGCCGAACTGATGGCCCGCGCCGCGGTGGCGGCGTTGCCCGCCGGCACCGAGGTGCGCTGGCGGCGCATGGCTGAATTGGCCCTGCCACCCTTCGAGGACATCCGGCACAGCGTTGGCCAGTACCCGGCCCCCACTGGCGACCTCGCCCGCCTGCTGGACGACACGCTGTGGGCGACCGACCTCCTCGTCGCCTCGCCGCTGTACTGGTACAGCCTGCCCGCACCGCTCAAGCTCTACCTTGACCACTGGAGCGCCTTCATGCGCGTGCCGGGTCTGGACTTCAAGCCGCAGATGGCCGGCAAGGCGATGTATGTGCTGTGCGCCACCAGCAGCGGCGACGAGCCCCACCTGGCTGCGCCCCTGGTGGACAGCCTGCGCTTCAGCGCCGGCTACATGAAGATGCGCTGGGGCGGCGCCGTGCTGGGCGACGGCACGCGGCCCGGCGACGTGCTGAAGGACGAGGCCGCGATGGCCGCTGCGGCGAAGCTGCTGGCGGCGTGATCGCCATGACCTCAGACTGGCGACTGACCGATCCGTTAGGCTCGGGCCTATGCTGCACTTTCGCCCGCTGTTCCCGCAGGACCAGTCCACGCTGTGGGACTGGCTGCACATCGCGCTGTGGGACCCGCCGCCCGCACCGCTGCGCCCGCGCGAGGTGCTGGACAACCCCGGCGTGCGTATCTATGCCGAGGACTGGGGACGGCCGACCGACATCGGCCTTGTGGCCGTGCAAGAAGGTGCGGACGCGGGCGCCTGCTGGATGCGCGTGCTGCCCGAGGGCGTGGGCCTGGCGTCGGTGGATGCGAGCACGCCGCAGCTGGGCATTGGCCTGTGGCCGGCCTTCCAGCGCCAGGGCATCGGCAAGGCGCTGATGTTGGCGGCGCTGGACGCCGCCTGGCGGGCGGGCCATGCCCAGGTCGCGCTGACCGTCCATCCCGAGAACCCGGCGCGGCGCATGTACGCGGCCTGCGGTTTCGAGGAGGCGGGGCTGCGCGGCATGTATCACCTCATGGTGGCGCGCCGCCCTGCCTGAGCCGGCTTACTTCTGCCCGGTGCAGTTGGCGTAGAAGCTGACGGTGGCCGGCCAATCCGAGAACACGCCGATCACGCCGACCTGCTCGGCCAGCACGTCCAGCATGCGGAACATGTCGCCCTCGCGGGTGATGGCGCTGTCATAGGTCTGGTAGTAGGAGCCGTTGTTGCCGTCGGCCAGGATGCCGCTGCGCTCCAGCGACCAGGTGATGATGTCCAGGCCGGCGGCCCTGGCGTTGCGCGCGTACTGCGAGGGCAGCAGGTTGCCGCTGGTGTCGGCGGCCAGCAGCACCCACAGCGGCGGCGCGACGATGCGCACGCCTTGGGCGCGGTAGGCCTTGAGCTGCTCGGCGGTGGGCACGTCGGCGGGCACGTTGGCGTCATCGAGGTAGACGGCCTGGCGGCCAAAAGACGGCTCGTTCTTGACCCAGTACAGGATGTCGTTGAGGTCGAAGCTTTGCGCCCAGACGTCGCGCGCCGGCACGCCCGCGGCCTTGTGTTCGTCGATCATCTTCTGCGCATAGGCGGCCTGCGTGAAGCCGTCAAAGGGCATGACGACGCTGGGTGCCTTCAGCTCGGGCGTCATCTTCACGCCGAGCTGCTTGAACAAGGCGATGGCTTCCTTCAGCGTCAGCAGCGTGCCGCTGGTGGGGCCGGCGTAGAGGTCGGTGCGGAAGTTCGGCGTGCCGGCCATGTACTCGGCCACCGTGCGGCCGCGCGGGTTGAAGGCGTCCATCTTGCCGCGCAGCGTCTTGAACTCGGCCAGCGTCAGCTCACTGGTGCGGCATTCGGCCGCAGCGGGTGCGATGAGGGTGCCGGCGGCGTCGAAGGCGGCCGGCGTGAAGGGCTTGATGCATTTGCTCGCCAGCGGCGTGGTGAGGATGTTGGTGGTCGTGTGCAGGTCGTTCTGCGCATGGCGGCAGACCAGCTCCTTGTCCTTGGTGAAGGTCACGTCGCACTCGACGATGCCGGCGCCCATGCGTGCGGCGGCCTCATAGCTCTCCTTGGTGTGCTCGGGGAACTGCAGCGGCGCGCCGCGGTGGCCGATGGAGAACAGCGTGGGCCTGTAGCTTTCGCGCGAGGCGGCGCAATGCTGCAGGCGCTTCTTCAGCGGGCTGTCGTTCATCTCGTTGACGAGGAAGAAGGGGCGCGGGCCCAGTTGCACGCTGGCGATGCCGGTGTTGCCGCCGCGGCGGTCGCCATCGGCATCGTGGGCCCAGGCGGGCAGGCTGGCGGCGGCAAGCAGCAGCAGTGCGAGGCGGGTGAAGGTGCGGCGCATGGATGTCTCCGTTGGTTCAAGCCCGGCAGGCTAGGCAGCCGCCGTGAAGCCGGCATGACAAAGGCGGCCGCGCGCGCAAGCTAGGGGGCGCGCGCAACAAACGAAACCAACCGCGTGCGCCACTGAAGCGGGGCTGCAACGGGCGCTGTCGAGCATGAGGGTTCTTTGACACGGAGCCTTCCATGCACCCGACCTACAAGCCCTTCGCCCTCAGCTTCATCGCCGCCGCGCTGTTCGGCGTGATGAACCCCGCCTCCAGCCAGACCCAGGCCCGCACAGAGCCCCAGGCCGCCGGCCTCATCATCAAGTTCCGCGACGGCGCGCGCACGCCGGTGGCCGCCAAGGCGGCGCTGCAGGGCTTTCGGGCCATGAGCGAGGCGCGCGGCCAGCGCGTGGCTTTCGATCGCGAGAGCGCACTGGGCCATCGCGTCATCCGCCTCGCCCAGCGCGTGCCGGCCAGCGCACTGGCCCAACTGGCACGCGACATCCAGCTGTCGGACCCGAGCATCGAGTCCGTCGAGATCGACCACGTCATGCAGCCCACCTTCACGCCCAACGACACGAACTGGGCCAACCAGTGGGACATGAGCGACCCGACCGGTGGCATCAACGCGCCCAAGGCCTGGGACATCGGCATGGGCTCCGGCGTGCGCGTGGCGGTGCTGGACACCGGCGTACTGCCGCATGCCGACATCGCGGCCAACCTGCTGCCGGGCTATGACTTCATCACCGACAGCACCCGCGCCGGCGACGGTGGCGGGCGTGACAGCAATGCCGGCGACCCCGGCGACAACGTCACAGCCAACCAGTGCGGCGCCGACAAACCAGCCCAGAACAGCAGCTGGCACGGCACCCATGTCGCCGGCACCATCGCCGCCGTGGGCAACAACGCGCTGGGCGTCACCGGCGTGGCGCCCAAGGCCAGGATCGTGCCGGTGCGCGTGCTGGGCAAATGCGGTGGTGCTACGTCGGACATCGCCGACGGCATCGTCTGGGCCGCCGGCGGCTCGGTGGCCGGCGTGCCGGCCAACGCCAACCCGGCGCTGATCATGAACCTGTCGCTGGGCGGCGAAGCGGCCTGTGCCAGCATCACGCAGTCGGCCATCAACTACGCCTACAACAAGGGGGCGGTGATCGTTGTCGCGGCCGGCAACGACAACCAGGACGTCGCCAAGCAGACGCCGGCCAACTGCAAGCATGTGATGGCCGTGGCCGCGACGAACAAGGTCGGCACGCGCTCCAGCTATTCCAACTACGGCGACATGGTGGACATCGCGGCGCCCGGCGGCGACGCGACCTACGGCAACGTGCTGTCGCTGTCCAACACCGGCATGAGCGGCCCGGTGGCCGACGCCTACAGCTGGATGCGCGGCACGTCCATGGCGGCGCCCCATGTCGCCGGCGTGGCCGCGCTGATGGCGGCCGTCAACGCGACGGTGCTGCCGTCGGACATGGCCTCCTTGATGCGGTCCACCGCGCGCGCCTTCCCGGGCAGCTGCACGGGTTGTGGTGCCGGCATCGTCGACGCCGAGCAGGCCATCATCGCGGCGCGCGGCTTGCGCCTGGAGAAGGAGCCCAACGACACGCTGGCCCAGGCCCAATACCTGAACGTGTTCCCGGCGCGGGTGCGCGGCACGCTGCAGCCGGCCTACCCGCAGTTCGTCGACATCTACTCGGTCAACCTGGCCGCTTCGACGACGCTGCAGACCACGCTGACGCTGGACCCGCCGACGCTGCTGGATATCTTCTCCTTCAACGCGACGATGGAGCTGCTGGACGCCAGCGGCAAGCTCATCAAGAGCGCCGTGCTGATCGGCGGCAAGCCGGAAGTGAACTACTTCAACGCGACGGGCAAGACGATGGCCGTCTACCTGCGCGTGAAGAGCACCTCGTCGTCGCTGAGCACCAGTGACCGCGGCTACGAGGTGCAGCTGCGCAAGATTGCCTACGCGTTCTGAGCCCGGCGTTCAGGGCGCCGCGTAGGGGCCGCTGCGCAAGGCGTCGGCGATGCCCTTGCGGTTCTGCGACAGCGCCGCCATGCTGAAGTGGATGTGGCCGCTGCCCGGCGAGGCGCGCCGGATGATGTCGATCTGGGCCAGCACCTCGTCGGGCTGCCAGCTCTTGTCGGTGTCGTTGATGCGGCTGGTGAACAGGCCCGGATGGATGGGCCGGCCCAGCGGGTTGGACGCGCGCCAGGCCTGCAGCAGCGGCTCGAAGGACTGGGCCGTCTGCGAGCGCGGCCAGTAGAGCTGGGGCGCGAGATAGTCCATCCAGCCCTCGCGCAGCCACAGCTCCACGTCGGCATAGAGCTTGTCGTACTGGCTGAAGCCACTGATGCCGGCCGGGCGCGCGTCGGGCTTGGGAATGCCGAAGGGGCTGACGCCGACGCGCGTGCCGGGGCGCACTTCATGGGCCAGCGCGTACAGGCGCTGCACCAGCGTGTTGACGTTGTAGCGGCGCCAGTCGTGCCGGCTCAGGGACCCGCCCTTGGCCGTGTAGCGCTGCCAGCTCGGTTCGTCGGGGAAGTCGACCTCCTGCTTGGTGGCCGGATCGTTGATGGGATAGGGGTAGAAGTAGTCGTCGATGTGGATGCCGTCAACGGCATAGCGGCTCAGGATGTCGCGCGCCACGGCCAGGGTCTGCTCGGCGGCGGCGGGCTCGCCCGGGTCCATCCAGAGCTGGTCGCCATAGCGCTTGACCCAGTCGCGGCTGCGGCCGATGTGCGTCTCGGCCAGCGCGGATTTGGCCGTGCTGTGCCGGGCGCGGTAGGGGTTGATCCAGGCATGCAGCTCCAGGCCGCGGGCGCGAGCCTCGGCCAGCCAGACGGCCAGCGGGTCGTAGCCGGGGTGCTGGCCCTGGGTGCCGGTGAGGTATTCGCTCCAGGGTTCCAGCTTGGATTCGTAGAGGGCATCGGCGCTGGTGCGCACCTGCAGGATCAACGCGTTGAGGCCGATGCGCACGGCGATGTCGCACAGGGACTTGATCTCGGCCTGCTGCGCTTCAGCGCTCAGGCCAGGCTTGCTGGGCCAGTCGATGTTGGCGACGGTGGCGATCCAGGCGGCGCGCCATTCGCGGGGCGGCGGGGCCAGAGCGGTGGCGGCCGATCCTGCGGGCGCTGGCGGCGTGGCCGCCAGCGCTGCCTCGCCCGGCGGCACGGGGGCGGGCGCCGTGGCGCAGGCGGAAAGCAGCGGAACGGAGGCGAGGCTGAGCAGGTCGCGGCGTTTCATGGCATCAGACTTTCATAAACCAGCGCTTGCGATACATGAGCCAGGCGATGGCGTACATGCAAAGCACGAAGGCGATGGCGTGCAGCAGGGAGGCGCTCTTCGGTGCGAGGCCCGAGTCGCGCAGTGGCGCGTACAGCGCGCGGCCGAGGCTGGCGCCGTCGGCAAACTTGACGGTGTAGAGCGTCTTGGCAACGAGGCCCGACAGCGCGAACAGGAAGAGGGCGTTCATGCCGAAGACGACCAGCGGGTGGAACACGCGCGCCCAGCGCTGGCGGGCCAGCGGTTGTGGCATGGCATCCAGCAGCCAGTAGAAGACGGCGAAGACGAGCAAGGCCCAGCCGGCCATCGCGAAGACGAAGGACGGCGTCCACAGCGACTTGTTGATGGGCATCAGCAGCGAGTCGAGCACCTGGCCCAGCCACAGCGCGGCCAGGCCATAGAGCACCCAGGTCATGGCCTTGTCGGCGGGCTGCTTCTTGGAGGCCAGCACATAGCCGGCCAGCACGCCCAGCAGTTGCGTCGACACGGCCGGCAGCGTGGGCAGCAGGCCCTCGGGGTCCCAGACCTTGGCCTGCTTCCACAGGTGGCCGTCCAGCAGCAGGCGGTCCAGCCAGGAACCGGCATCCTTGCCCGGATCCAGCAGGCCGACGTGAACGATGCCGTCTGCGTCGGGCACCGGCAGGCAGAGTTGCATCAGCGTGTAGATGGCCATCAGCAGCACGGCCCACAGCGCCACGCCGCGTGCGCTGCACCAGATGACGATGGGCGCCGCGGCCAGCGTGCACAGGCCCAGGCGCTGCAGCACGCCGGGGATGCGCAGGGTCTCGAAATTGAAGCTGGGAATCAGGTTGAGCAGCAGGCCGATGCCGATGATGACCAGCGCCCGGCGTGACGTGCTCAGCAGCAGCGCCGTCTTGTTGGCGCCGGCCTGCGCGCGGCGCGCGAGGCTGAGCGTCATCGCCATGCCGGAGATGAAGACGAAGAAGGGGAAGACCCAGTCCGTGAAGGTCCAGCCGTTCCAGTGCGCGTGCAGCAGCGGCGCGTAGACGTTGCCCCAGTCGCCGGGGTTGTTGACGAGCAGCATCGCCGCGATCGCGAAACCGCGGAAGGCATCGAGGCTGAGCAGGCGGCCGTTCACGCCTCGACCTTTTTGCCGAAGTTGTCCGGCACCTTGATCAGCGCCGCCATGACAAAGCTCGGCAGCGTGGCCACCAGCACCCAGGCGAAGAAGGGCACATAGCCGATGTGGTCCTGCAGCCAGCCGCTCCACATGCCGGGAATCATCATGCCCAGGGCCATGAAGCCGGTGCAGATGGCGTAGTGCGCCGTCTTCTGGGCGCCATCGGCGACGTGGATCATGTACATCAGATAAGCCGTGAACCCGAGGCCGTAGCCGAACTGTTCGACGGCCAGCGCGCCGCTGATGACGGCGAGGCTGGTCGGATGCGTGATGGCCAGCAGCAGGAAGGCGACGTTGGGCACATGCATGGCCAGCACCAGCGGCCACAGCGCGCGCTTCAGGCCGATGCGGGAGATGACCCAGCCGCCGGCCAGGCCACCCAGCGTCAGTGCCGTCAGGCCGACCGTGCCATAGGCGATGCCAACGGCCTTGGTGGACAGGCCCAGGCCACCCTTGTCGACGGGGTCGAGCAGGAAGGGGCTGGCGAGCTTGAGCAGCTGTGCCTCGGGGAAGCGGTAGAGCAGCAGGAAGCCCAGCGTGATGGCGATGCCGGGCTTTTTGAAGAAGCTGGCGAACACGGCCATGAATTCGGCTGCCAGCCCGCGCGCCGCGCCGCGGCCAGGGCCTTGCACGTCGGCCGCAGGCCGGGGCAACACGAGCGCATGCCAGGCCGCCAGCAGCACGAACAGCCCGCCCAGCAGCCAGAACACCCAGGTCCAGGCTTGCACGACGCTGCCGCTGCGCTCGGTCAGCTCACCGGCGAGATAGACCAGGCCGCCCTGGCCGCCGATGTTGGCGAGGCGATAGAAGGTCGAGCGCACGCCCACGAAGGCGGCCTGCTGGTGCTGCGGCAGGGCCAGCATGTAGTAGCCGTCGGCCGCGATGTCGTGCGAGGCGGACGCGAACGCCATCAGCCAGAAGACCGCGAGCGACAGCTGGAAGACCTTGTCGGTCGGGATCGTCAGCGCCACGCCGGCCAGCGCCGTGCCGACGAAGAACTGCAGCACCGTGACCCAGAGCCGCTTGGTGCCGAACAACTCGGCCAACGGCGACCACAGCGGTTTGATGACCCAGGGCAGGTAGAGCCAGCTGGTGTAGAGGGCGATGTCGGTGTTGGAGATGCCGAGGTTCTTGTAGAGCACCACCGACAGCGTCATGACGACGACGTACGGGATGCCCTGCGCGAAGTAGAGCGTCGGGATCCACGCCCAGGGCGAGCGTTGCTGGGTGTTCACGCAGCCAGTGCCCGGCTCACGCTGCCATCGACCTTGTCCAGCAAGGCCTGCGCCTCGCGCGCACCGACACCGCGCTTGAGCATCACCAGCGCCGTCTTCACATGGTGGTCGCATTGCGCCAGCGCAGCCTGCGCATCGGCCTCACTCGCGCCCGAAGCGCGCACGGTCAGCGCCACCGCCCGCTTGACGAGCTTCACGTTGGTCGCCTTCAGGTCCACCATCAGGTTGCCGTAGACCTTGTTGAGCCGCACCATCAGGGCCGACGAGAAGGTATTCAGCGCGATCTTCTGCGAGGTGCCGGCCTTGAGGCGCGTGCTGCCGGAGATGACCTCGGCGCCGGTGTCCAGCGTGATGCCGATCTCTGCCTGCTGGGTGACCGGCGCGCCGGGGTTGTTGGCAAAGCCGATGGTCAGCGCGCCGGCCGCGCGGGCGGCCTCAATGGCACCCAGCACATAGGGCGTGCCGCCGGACGCTGCAAGCAGCAGGGCCACGTCGTTGGGGCCGGGGTTCAGCGCGTTCAGGTCGGCGGCACCCTGGGCGCGGTCATCCTCCGCGCCCTCAACGGCGACAAACATCGCGCCCTGGCCGCCGGCGATGACGGCGACGGCCCGTTCCCGTGGCCAGGAAAAGGTGGGGTAGAGCTCCACGCTGTCCAGCACGCCGAGCCGCCCGGAAGTGCCGGCGCCGGCATACAGCAGCCGGCCGCCGGCGCGGATGCGCGGCAGTGCGGCGTCCACGGCGGCGGCGAGCTGAGGCGCGGCGGCTTTGACGGCTGCGACGGCATCGACCTGATCGGCGATGAATGCATCCAGCAGTGCCGGCGTGGCGTAAGTGTCCAGGTCGGGATGCCGGGTGCTTGGGGTTTCGGTGTTCAGCATGGGGATCGGAAGCGAAGCTGACGGACTCTAGCGGCTGGCGCCGGACCATGACGAATGCCACGCGCCATTGCAGCCATAACGTCAGGTAATCAGAATCTGCCTGTCGGTTGTAAGGAGTTGGGCATGGCCCCCGACAGAAGCTGGCAAGTCGATGTCGGATGCATCCGGAATCGGCCTGTGGTGAAACCTCTCACATTCATCCACTTTTATCTCCTGGAGACTCGATATGAACGCATCCCTCAAGACTGGCCTGGGCATCGCTGCCGCCGCTGCTGCCCTGTTCGCCACCGCCGTGCCGACGACCGCCATGGCCGCCGACGGCATGGTCAAGTGCTCCGGCGTGAACGGCTGCAAGGGCACTTCCGAGTGCAAAACCGCCAAGAGCGATTGCAAGGGCCACAACGGCTGCAAGGGCCAGGGCTGGGTCAGCAAGAAGAGCGCTGACGAGTGCACCAAGGCTGGCGGAAAAGTCGAGAAATAAGCCCACCCCCGAGACGCTCACGCGTCTCCCCCTCAAGGGGGCGCAGCCAGTGGCCTGGCAAAGCCAGATCCACGGCTGCCGCTTGATGAGGCGCGAGCACCTTTCGGTGCCGCGCCGTTTCCTTTTTCTCGCCATGACCCACATCCAAGGCTTTGGCCTCGGCTTGCGCGTCGAGCATTACGCGGCCTTCGAGGCGGGCGTGGATGCCACCGTGCGGCCCGACTGGCTGGAGATCATTTCCGAGAACTACATGGTGCCCGGCGGCCCGCCGATGGCGCATCTGGAGCGCATCCGCGCGGACTACCCGCTGGTCATGCACGGCGTGTCGCTGTCCGTGGCAGGGCCCGCACCGCTGGACCTGGGCTATCTGCGCGAATTGAAAGCGCTGGCGGACCGGCTTGAACCCGGCTGGGTGTCCGACCACCTCTGCTGGAGCGCCGACGCCCACAGCCAGCTGCACGACCTGCTGCCGGTGCCGCTGACGCGAGCGGCGCTGGACCATGTGGGCGGCCGCATTGCCCAGGTGCAGGACATCCTCGGCCGGCCGTTGGTGCTGGAGAACGTTTCCAGCTATGTGCGCTTCGCGGCCGACGAGATGACGGAGTGGGACTTCATCGCCCAGTTGCTCAAGGCCACCGGCGCCCAGTTGCTGCTGGACGTCAACAACGTCTATGTCTCGGGCCGCAACCACGGCTTCGACCCCGTTACCTACCTCGATGCGATTCCCGTCGAGCCCGTGCGCCAGATCCACCTCGCCGGCCACGAGGACCGCGGCGACATCGTCATCGACACCCACGACCACCCGGTGCGCGACGAGGTCTGGGCGCTGTACCAGCATGCCGTGAAGCGCTTCGGCGCGGTGCCGACGATGATCGAGCGCGACGACCACATTCCGCCGCTGGAAAGCCTGCTGGCCGAACTGGCCGTGGCCCGCCGCCTGGCGACCACCTCATGAGCGTCATCCAGCAACAGCAGCGACTGGCCGCTGCCATCCGCGACGGTGCCGACGCGGCCGACCTGCTCGCTGGCGACCACGCGACGGGCCTGGAGGTCTACCGCCATGCCTATCGGGCCCGCCTCGTGGCGGCGCTGACCGACAACTACACCGTGCTCGCCCGGGCATTGGGCGACGAGGCTTTCGACGCCCTGGGCCAGGCCTATCTCGCCGCGCGGCCCAGCCAGCACCCGTCCATCCGCTGGTTCGGCCATGAGCTGGCCGACTTCATGGCCGCAGCAGACGATGAACTCGTGCCCCATGCCAGCCTGATCGATTTCGCGCGCATGGACTGGGCTCTGCGTGGCGCCTTCGATGCGGCCCAGGCACCCCCGCTGGAGCCGGCCTCGCTGGCCGCACTTGGCGCAGACGACTGGGCCGGCCTGGTGCTGCACCTGCAGCCCAGCGTGCAGCGCGTGGTGCTGGCCTACGCCATCGAGCCCGCCTGGCGCGTGCTGCGCGAGTGGGAGCCGGAGTCCGGCGACGACCAACCCGAGCTGCCTGAGCCGGTGGCGCATGAACACACGCTGCTGGCCTGGCGCCAGGCCGGCGAGACCCGCTGGCGCTCGTTGGAGCCGCTGGAGGCGGTTCTGCTCGACGGCGTCGCCGCTGGCCTGCCCTTCGCCCTGCTGTGCGAGCGCGCCGCCCATGCCCTCGGCGACTCCGAGGCCGCAGCGCCCGCCGTCGTCGGCGCCCTGCAGCGCTGGCTCGCTGACAGTCTGCTTCAGGAGCGCGCGTCGTAGACCAGGGGGTGGCTGGCCTGGCGTTCGCCGAGGAAAGTACCGTGGCCGTTCATCGTCGGCGCGATGGTGCCGCGAGAGGATTTGGTCCAGGTCACCGTGAGCTCGCAACGGCTGACGGCCGCGGTCTTGGGATCGCTGTTGTTGGCATTGCGGCTGGCGATGTTGAGGTTGTCGTCCACCAGGGCCGGCTCCAGCCGGTAGCCGCCCGCCACGCTGCCCTCGATGCGTGCGCCCAGATTCTCGTTCTTGATCGTGAAGCTGCTGCCATCGCTGCGGCTGCAGCTGCCGCTGCCCGTGGCGACGGCGTCGTTCACGCCGGACAGGTTCAGCCGCACCGGCAGGGCGGCGCCGCTGCGTGTCAGCAAAGGGTTGCCAGTGGGCTGCAGCACCGTGAAGCCAACGGGCAGCGTGACCTGGCTCACATGGCGCACACCGGCCCGCGTGAACACCAGCTGCACCACCGGCTGGGCGCTCGCGGCGGCCAAGCTGGCGGTGTAGCCCAGACGCTCGCCGTCGGGATTGCTCATCGTCACCTCGGGGCCGCCGTCGACGCTGACCGACAGGCGCTCATCCGGCGCCATCAGCACCGTCGTCAGTACGTTGGCGGACTTGCCGAGGAAGCCGTCCACCACCACGCGGTTGTCGCCCGTTGCCTGGGCCGCGCTGAAGCGAGGGCTGATCTCGTCGACGTTCAGCGTCGAGGATTCGGTGCAGTTGCGCAGGCCGCACACGATGCCGTCGGCCATGGCGCCGACGACGTCAGCGACGTCGTGGCCTACGCCGCCACAGCCTGCCATGGCGAGCAGGGAGAACAGCAAGGGCGCCGTCACGCGGCAGCAGGAGGAAAAGGTCATCGGTACACCTTGAAATTCGAGCGAGTGGATACTAGGCGCAAGCCGGCTTTGGTTGTTGGTGCCGGCCCCGTGATTGTTCACCTGTTGGAGTCGTTATGTCGTCGCGCCTTGCTCCCCTGTTTGCCTCGCTATCCCTGCTGCTGGCCCTGCCAGGCCACGCCGCCCTCAGCGTCGGCGCTCCGGCCCCCGACTTCAGCACTGACGCCGCCGTCGGCGGCCAATCCTTCAAGTTCAAGCTGGCCGAGGCCCTCAAGCAAGGCCCGGTGGTGCTGTACTTCTATCCCAAGGCCTTCACCAGCGGCTGCACCGTCGAGGCCCACCAGTTCGCCGAGGCGACCGACAAGTTCAAGGCGCTGCACACGACGGTCATCGGCATGTCCAACGACGACATCGAGACGCTGAAGAAGTTCAGCGTCGAGGCCTGCCGCAACAAGTTCGCCGTCGCGGCCGACGCCGGCGGCAAGGTCATCAAGGACTACGACGTCACGCTGAAGATGGTGCCCGGCACCATGGCCGACCGCGTGTCCTATCTGATCGGCACCGACGGCAAGGTCGCTGCTGTGCATGCCAGCATGAACCCGGACGGCCACATCGACGCGATGCTGAAGGCGGCTCAGCAACTGAAGAAATGATTGCCGGCCCGGAAACGGCGGTTGTGCGCGTCCGAGGGGCTGGCGAGGCGGGTTGCCCGCAAGGCGAGACGACGCAGCGGGCTCGTGCCCGCAAGGAAGAACAACGCAGCCGGCAGCCCGAAGCGCCAGACCAGCGGACGTGCAGCGCTGGTGATCGAAGTGGCATGCGAGGCTGGCAAGCGGTCTTGTCGAAGCGTCAGGCCTGCGATGAGTAGCGAGCGGTCAACTGCCGTTTTCGGGCTGGGGGCGGCCGAGCTGATCGCCGCCTACCGCAGCGGCGAACTGTCGCCCGTCGAGGTGATGGGCGCCGTGCTGTCCCAGGCCGGCAAGCGTGAGGGCGAACTGCACGCACTGTGCGCCATGGATGCCGAGGGCGCTTTGGCCGCGGCCCGCGCCAGCGAGGCGCGCTGGCGTGCCGGCACTGCGCTGGCGCTGGACGGCGTGCCGGTCACGCTGAAGGAGAACATCGCCGTGCCCGGCGCGAGCTACCGGCTGGGCACTGCCGCGACGGCGGATGACGCGACTGCCGACTTCGAGGCTCCGCCCGCCGCGCGGCTGCGCGAGGCCGGTGCCATCGCCTGGGCGCGCACCACCATGCCCGACTACGGCATGCTGAGCTCGGGCCTGTCCAGCCTGTATGCCGAGCCGGCGCGCAACCCCTGGAACGTGGTGATGACGCCTGGTGGTTCCAGCGCTGGCGCCGCGGCAGCGGGCGCGGCCGGCTATGGCCCTCTGCACCTGGGCACCGACATCGGCGGCTCCATCAGGCTGCCGGCCGGCTGGTGCGGCCTGGTCGGCTTCAAGCCCAGCCATGGCCGCGTGCCCATCAAGCCGGGCTATGCCGGCCGGGTCGCCGGTCCGCTGACGCGCACCGTCGAAGACGCCGCGCTGATGCTGGCCGTGCTCGCGCAGCCGGATGCGCGCGACCCCACGCAGCTGCCGCCGGGCTCGGTCACGCCGCGGCCGCTGGAACTGCATGGCCTGCGCATCGGGCTGATGCTTGACGCCGGCTGGGGCGATGCCGTGCAGCCGGAGGTCGAGGCCGCGGTGGTCGCGGCGGCGCGTGCCTTCGAGCAGGCTGGCGCCATCGTCGAGCCGCTCGCCCCCTTCACGACGCGCGAGATGGCCGACGGCATCGACCGTTTCTGGCGCATGCGCTCCTGGCTGGACATCTCCGCCCTCGCCCCCGAGCAGCGTGCCAAGGTGCTGCCCTACATCCTCGGCTGGGTCGCGCCCGCGGCCGGCTACGACGGCGGCACGGTCTTTCGCGGCTACAGCCAGATGCAGGCCTTGCGCGAGGCGGCCAATGCGGCCTGCGAGCCTTTTGACTTCGTGCTGTCGCCCGTCGCGCCCATGCCGGCCTACCCGGCCCACCTGGCCAGCCCGCTGCACGACCCGGCGCGGCCCTTTGAGCACATCGCCTTCACGCTGCCCTACAACATGAGCGAGCAGCCGGCGCTGTCCATCAATGCGGGCTTCACGTCGAGTGGCTTGCCGATTGGGTTGCAGATCATCGGCCGGCGCTTCGACGACGCTGGCGTGCTGGCCTTGGGCGCAGCGTGGGAGCGGTTGCGATCTGAGCAACGCCCCTGGCCCTTCCGGGAGAGCCCACCATGATCCTCGTCCTTGGCCATGTCACCGCCCGCCCCGAGCATTTCGACGAGGTGCTGAAGCTCAGCCATCAACACGTCGAGCGCTCGCGCGCCGAACCCGGTTGCATTGCGCACGCGGTGCATCGCGACACCGAAAACCCGCTGCGCCTCGTCTTCGTCGAGAAGTGGAGCGACATGGCGGCCCTGCAAGCCCACTTCCGCGTGCCGGCCTCGCGCGAGTTCGGCAGGGCGCTGGCAACGATGGCGTCCGAGCCGCCGGAGCTGGAGTTGTTCGATGCGAACGTGATCAGCGCAGGCGGCTGACGCGCTTCGCGCAATCGATCAGGTCTTGCGATGGGCTCGCAGCCGGCCGGCAAACAGCGCTATGCCGGCGACGAGCAGCAGCGCTTGTGACGGCTCAGGTACAGCGGTGGGAATCTCGACGATGCTCGAAATGATGTCGCTGGCAAAACGGTCTGAGTAGTTGTAAGCGATCCAGGAGCTTTGGGCAGTGCCTGCGACCGAGTAGAGGAAGCTGATGTCGTGGTAGCCGCTGACTCCGCTCAACGTGATGAAGAAGTCATTCACGCCGGGCGCCACGCCGCCGGCGCCGTTGCCCTTGCCGCCAAAGGTGTAGGACGGCGGAAACGGCGCACCTTGCCAGTTCTCGAAGGCAAGGTCTGCCAAGCTGTAGCTGTGACCTGCGATGCTCAGGTCGATGGCGCCGATGCTGGTGACCGGTTGGCCCAGCGCATCAGCCTGGAAGATGATCGAGCCCGACACCGGATCCTGCGGCGCAGGGGCGGGTGCCAGCACCGACGTGAAATGCGTTGCAGTAAAGGTGAGCTGGTAGGTCTTGGCCTGGGCCTGCTGGCTCGGCAGACAGGCCAAGACGCAGGCGATCGCGGCAATGGTGTGCATTTTTTCTCCCTGGTGCCGGGGTGCGCGGGTGCGCCTCCGGGGCGATGCCACTTTAGGCGCAGACAGGGGCGACCCGGCCCCGAAGATGAGGGGCCGTACGAACCCCAGGGCAGCGGCTAACGCCGCTTGACGAACCCTAGCAGCGCGGCCATCGGCAGCACCGAGCGTGGCCGATAGGGCAGGCGCCACAGGCCGCCATGGTTGGCGGTGTGCACCAGCAGCTTGAGTGGATGCGCGAAGTCGCGGGCCTCGGTGCGCAACTGATGCACCCACATCGCGGCCATCAGCGCATTCGTCGTCGCCGGCGCGAAGACCTCGACGCCAAAAGCCTTGGCGCCGCGAAAGCCCGCTGCCAGCAGCGGATTGGAGACAACTGAGGCCGTCGTGGTGCTGGGCGCCACGTTGAAGGCGACGCGGTGCCCATCGGCGCGGGCCACCAGGGCGCGCCACTGCTGCAGCCGCTTGGCCAGCGCGTAGTTCGGGCCCTGTTCGACGACCAGCGCGTCGACCAGGCCCCATGTCCCAGAGTCTCTGCCGAAATCACCCGCGTCGATCAGCCCCTCGATATGCGGAGCGAAGCCGCGGCCGCCGCTACCCAGCCGTGCGCCGAACTGGCCCAGCTTCTTGACGAGGCCACGCTCGGCATAACGGCGCATGACGTCGCGCGCCAGCTGCTCCGGCACGGCGAAGACATCGGTCGGCGTGGCCATGTAGGCGAGCTGGGTGCGGGCGTCGGCGGCGCACAGCGTCGCGCTGATGGCGTCCATCGCGAGGGACACGCGCACATGGCGCTCGCCGTCCAGGTAGGCGAGGTTGGCGATGGACAGCGGCTGTTGCCGAGACGCCAGCCAGGCGGCGATCTCCGGCGTGTCGGCCAGCAGGTCGGCGCCGGCATGGGCGACGTCCAGCGGCTGGTCCGGCGCGACGGGCGCGATCAGCGTGGCATTGCCGGCGGCGACGATGGCGGCAATGCGCTTCCAGGTCGCGGCGCGGGCGAGGTCGATGCCGACGAGATTGGCGCGCCACTTCGCCAGCCAGGCCAGCGGCCCGGCCTCGCTGCCGGCGCCGAGCAGCACGAGGTGCTGGTCGGACAGGTCGAACCATTCGGGGTGGGCCAGGCAGTCGCGCAGCGCGCCCGCGTGGGCGGCCTCGCAGATGCCGCCCTTCTCCCAGCGGTCGATCTGGCGGGCGAGGGCATCGCCATGCAGCTCGCGGCCCTGGTGGGGCACGGTCCAGCGGGCGGGTGCCGCATCGCCGCTGCCGCGCAGTTGCAGCGTTTGCAGGCGGCGCTGGGGCGTGTTCATTGCGTCGGCCAGAGCGTGGGCTTGGCCGGCGCGCATGAAGGGCAGTTCGCGCCAGGCCGCGGCGAGGCCGGCGCGTGCCGAGGCGACGACACCCACGGGACGGGCCGCTTGAGCTTGCACCAGGGCGCACCAATGGGCGGGGTAGGCGTGGCGCCAGTCGTGTTCGGCGGCGACGGCGTCGGCCGCGGTTGCGTCCAGCCCACGCAAGGCGGCCGCGATGATGCGCTGGCCCGGCGCGCCGGTGGCACGCTTGCCCTTGGCATCGAGGGGCCATTGCAGGCCGGGCGCGTCTGTCATCGGCGCACTGGCGGCTCTTGCGTCGGCAGGCCGGCTGCGGCCAGGTCGGCGTTGACCAGGGCCCAGGCAGACTCGAAGTTGTCGGCGCGGCGCACCGGGCGGCTGGCGCGCCAGATGTCCATCAGCGCCGGCAGGCGCTCGATGCCGGGGATGCCGGGGCGCACCAGGAAGACGGTGGACAGGGAGACGATGCCGCGCGAACCGAAGGCATCGATGCTGGCGCGCAGCTCCTGCAGCGCATCGGCGTCCATCTGCAGGCTGCCGCGGATCTCGAGCAGGTCACCGAAGCGGCGGTCGGCCGGCAGGCGCTTGCCGGCCAGCGCGACGGCGCGCTTGACGGCTGCCATCAGCGGTGCGTCGAAAGGTCCTTCGGCGATCGACACCATGACGCGGCCATGCACGCCGACGCTGACGCGGCCGAAGCTGGGCTTGACGACCGGATGCCGGGAAGGGGGAAGTGAGGGGCCGGGGCTCATGATGTGAGACGATTTTGCATGCTCGAGAGCACGCTCGATGAAGGAGTCATGGCAATGTTGACCTTGTACGGCACCAAGGGTTCGGGTTCGGCGGTCATCGAGGCGGCGCTGGCGCGCGCCGGCCTGGCTTACACGACCGTGGACGCAGCCTCGTGGAACCCCGGGCCCGGGCGCGATGAGCTGCTGCGCGTGAATCCGCTGGGGCAGATTCCGACGCTGGTGCTGGCCGACGGCACGGTGCTGACGGAGAGCGCCGCCATCCTCATCCACCTGGGCCTGACGGTGCCGCCGGGGTTGCTGCTGCCCGCCGACGCCAGCGCGCGGGCGCGCGCCATCCGAGGCCTGGTCTATGTGGCGGCCAACTGCTATGCGGCCATCAGCGTCATCGACTACCCCGAGCGCTGGTGCGAGCCCTGCGACGACGCAATGAAGGCGCAGATCCGCGCCGGCACGCGGGCCCGCCTGCACGAGCACTGGCGGCTGTTTGCCGACCAGTTCGAGATCGGCTTCGAGGCCGGCGTGCCCGGCGCGCTGGAGCTGCTGGCCACGGTGGTGTCCAAGTGGTCGGGGTCGCGGCCCTTCCTGCAGGCCGAGCGGCCGAGCTTCTTCGCCCAGTTGCTGCGCGTGGAGCAGCATCCCGAGGTCGCCGCAGTGTTCCAACGCCACTGGCCATGAAGCGGGGGCTGGCAGACGCCGGCCAGTTAATCGGTTCGCAGGTCAGGGAGCACCGCACAGGCAGTGCACGGCGGCGGCCTTGTCCCACTGGCCGCGGGCGGCGAACTGCGACAGATCCTTCAGCATCGCCAGCTCCTCGCGCACCGGCACGGGCAGGGCGTCCAGCCCCAGTGAGTTGCCGATGGCCCCGGCGATGGACGGCGCCAGTGTGTCGGTCAGCGACGCCAGCAGCCGCTCGCTGCGGCTGAGGTCGCGCTCCACATAAGCCAGGCGCGGCTTCTCGCCCTCCTTGACCTCAAGCTTGGCCAACTGGACGGCCGTCTGCACGGCGTCGTCGAAGCTGCCCAGGCGGTCGACGAGGCCGCGCTCCTTGGCCTGCGAGCCCGTCCAGATACGGCCCTGCGCGACGGCATCAATTTTCTCCGGCGTGCTCTTGCGCGCCTGGGCCGCGAGGCTGGTGAAGCGGCCGTAGATGTTGTCGATGCTGGCCTGCACGGTGGCCTGCAGGCGCGGGTCCAGCGGGCGGCGCGGGTCGTAGCCGCCGGCCAGCCACGTCGTCGTCACGCCGCCGGTGTGCAGCGACAGCTTGTCCATCAGCCCTTCGGCGGTGGGCAGCATGCCGAACACGCCGATGCTGCCGGTGATGGTGCCGGCGTCGGCGATGACGGTGTCGCTGGCCATGGAGATCCAGTAGCCGCCCGAGGCCGCCACGTCGCCCATCGACACGACGACTGGTTTGCCGGCCTTGCGGGTCAGCTCCAGCTCGCGGCGCAGGATCTCGGAGGCGAAGGCGCTGCCGCCCGGCGAGTTCACGCGCAGCACGATGGCCTTGATGGCCTCGTCCTCGCGGGCCTTGCGGATCAGGCGGGCCGTGGAGTCGCCACCAATGCGGCCCGGGCCGGCATCGCCATCGACGATCTCGCCCTCGGCCACGACGATGCCAATGCCGGGCTGCAACTTGTTGGGCGTGCCGGCGTCCTTCACATAGGCCAGGTACTGGTTCAGCGAGATCTGGCGGAAGCTCTTGCTGTCCTCGTCCTTGGCGCCCTTGGCAATGAGCAGTTCGCGCATTTCGTCGCGCGTCTTCAGGCCGTCGACCAGCTTGGCCTGCAGGGCCAGCTTGGCCGTGTCGCCCTGCGTGGCGGCAAGCAGTTGCGGCAGCCCGGCGATGCCCTTGGCGATGCTGCCCGCCTCCAGTTTGCGTGCGGCCTCGATGCTGCCGGTGAAGCCGCTCCACAGCTCGCCATAGACCAGGCCCTCGGACTCCAGCGTCGCGGGGCTGGGGCCATTGGCCGTGTAGGTCTCGGCAAAGTTCTTGTAGGTGCCGACCTTGATGACGTGCGGCGTCACGCCGATGCGGTCCAGCGCGTCCTTGTAGTAGGTGCGGTAGCGGCCAAAGCCTTCGATGCCGACCATGCCCATGGGATGCAGATAGACCTCGCCGGCCTGGGCGGCGAGGAAGTAGCCGCGCTGGCTGTAGCTGTCGGCATAGGCCAGCACCGGCTTGCCGCTTTGCTTGAAGCGCTGCAGCGCGCCGACGACCTCGTGCAGGCCGGCCAGACCTGCGCCTTGCAGCTCCTCGACGTCCAGCAGCAGGGCGCTGATCTTGTCGTCCTTGGCGGCCTGGTCGAGCACGGCGAGCACGTCGCGCAACCGTGTCTGGTGCGGCGCGCTCTGGCCGCGGGCCTGGGCGGCCAGCTGCTCGCGGGGGCTGCCGGAAAACTGTTCGACGAGGCTGCCGTCGAGCTTGAGCACCAGCGTCGTCTTGTCGGCCAGCGGCTTGGGACCGCGCGTCATCACGGCGGTGACGAAGATGACGAGGAGCAGCAGCACGAAGAGATTCATCAGTGCGCGGCGCGTGCCGTCAAGCAGCCACCAGGCCTTGGAGAACAGCCAGCCCAGCGTGGAGAAAAAGGACTTCATCGACAGCTACCTTGAGGGTTGATGCGGGCAATTGTGAGGTCAGGAGCCTGAGCGGCAGCGGGCGTGGCCCGCGCCGAGGCGATTTGCGGGGCCAGGCCAGGCGCCGGCGAGGCGTGGGTAGGGACCCACAACGAGCCGGTAACGCCGCATGGCCCCGCAAATCGCTCGGCCCTCCGGGTTGTGACTGGCAAGGGCGCAGGCGTTGTTGCTCGTCGTTGCGGGTACGCACCCGCTGCCTCCTCGCGCCTAGCCTGCGCCCTTGCCAGTCACAACGCGGGCCACGCCCGCTGCCGCTCAGGCTCCTCCGGCCTTAGCATCCGTCGGTCACGGTTTAAGGACCCCTCATGCTTGCCTGGCCCAGCTGGACACGACGCATCAACGAATATTTCCCGCTGCGCTATCTGACGTGGATGTTGTGCGGCCTGCTGGCGCTGTTCTTCGCCATCGGTTGGATGGGCGGGCTCGTCGACGGCGTGCTGGTCGTCGTCTTCCTGGGCCTGACGTTGCTCGGCCTGCGCGATACCCGCCAGACGCGTCATTCCATTCTGCGCAACTATCCCGTCATCGGCCATCTGCGCTTCCTGCTGGAGTTCATCCGCCCGGAGATCCGCCAGTATTTCCTGGAGGGCGACAACGATGCCGCGCCGTTCTCGCGTGCCCAGCGCTCCATCGTCTACCAGCGCGCCAAGGGCGAGGCCGACCAGCGCCCTTTCGGCACCCAGCTGGACGTCAGCGCGCGCGGCTATGAATGGATCAACCATTCCCTGGCGCCGACCCATCTCACCAGCCACGACTTCCGCATCACCATTGGCGCGGGCCGGGCCCAGCCCTATTCGGCCAGCGTCTTCAACATCTCGGCGATGAGCTTCGGTGCGCTCAGCGCCAACGCCATCCTGGCGCTGAACAAGGGCGCGAAGCTCGGCGGCTTCGCCCACGACACGGGCGAAGGCTCGATCAGCGCCCACCACCGCGTGCATGGCGGCGACCTGATCTGGGAGATTGGCTCGGGTTATTTCGGCTGCCGCAATGACGATGGCAGCTTCAGCCCCGAGCGCTTCGAGGCCGCTGCCCGCGACCCGCAGGTCAAGATGATCGAGCTCAAGCTCAGCCAGGGCGCCAAGCCCGGCCACGGCGGCGTGCTGCCCGGCCCGAAGGTGACGGCGGAGATTGCGGCCGCACGTGGCGTTCCCGAGGGCGTGGCCTGCATCTCACCGGCCCGGCACAGCGCCTTCTCGACACCCATCGAGATGATGCAGTTCATCGACAGGCTGCGCACGCTGTCGGGCGGCAAGCCCACCGGCTTCAAGCTTTGCATCGGCCACCCCTGGGAGTGGTTCGCTGTGTGCAAGGCCATGCTGGAGACCGGCATCACGCCCGACTTCATCGTCGTCGATGGCGCCGAAGGCGGCACGGGCGCCGCGCCGCTGGAGTTCACCAACCATGTCGGCGCGCCGGTTCAGGAGGGCCTGCTGCTCGTGCACAACTCGCTGGTCGGATTGAACCTGCGCGACAAGATCAAGATCGGCTGCGCCGGCAAGGTCACGACCGCCTTCGACCTGGTGCGCCTGATGGCGCTGGGCGCCGACTGGTGCAACGCCGGGCGCGGCTTCATGTTCGCTCTGGGCTGCATCCAGGCCCAGGCCTGCCACACCGGCCATTGCCCGACGGGCGTGACCACGCAGGACCCGGTGCGCCAGCGCGCCATCGTCGTGCCCGACAAGGCCCAGCGCGTCGCCAACTTTCACCAGGGCACGCTGAAGGCGCTGAAGGAACTCGTCGAGGCCGCCGGCCTGTGCCACCCGCAGGAAATCACGGCCCAGCACATCGTGCACCGCCTGGACAAGCACGAGGTCAGGTTGCTGGCCAACCTGCTGCCTTTCGTGGAGCCGGGTTCGCTGCTGCGCGGCGACATGAGGCACAACACCTTCAGGATCTACTGGCCGCTGGCCAGCGCCCACAGCTTTGCGCCCCAGGGCGCCATCGAACGTACCGCTGCCGCGTGAATCTCGGGCCGGGCGCCTGGCGATCCCCTCCTTGGACGAGGGGCCCGCGCCCGCGGGGGATGGCGCCTACAAGTTAGGGGGATGGCGACCAAAACGCGCACAATGCGCAGCGGTTACATCCGCGCATCATGCCCACCGTCTATCTCCTCCGTCTCAGCGAGCCCACGCTGCAGCGCACGCGCTCGCTGCTGCTGCAGGCCGACGGCGTGGAGCTGGCCGGCAGCAGCACCCTGCTGGCCGACGCGCTGGACGAACTCGCCGCGCTGGCGCCCGACATCGTCGCTAGCGACCTGCGCCTGGTCGACAGCCATGCGATGCGTGTCGCCCATGAACTCGGCCGCCTGCCGGTGCGGCCCCAGCTGCTGCTGCTGACGCCGACGGCCGATGACCTGCAGCTGTTCGCCGCGCTGAGTGCCGGCGCCAATGCCTATCACGTGGACGACGGCAGCGGTGCCGGCCTCGTCCAGGCGCTGACTCGCCTGCATGAACGCCGCTCCATGTTCAACCCTCAGCTGGCCCGCCAGGCCCTGGCGGCCTTCGGCATCGAGCGCAGCCCCATCGTCACGGCCCGCCAGGCCGCAGCGCCGCTGGATGCCAGCCCCGCCGGCCGCCAGATCGACCAGGCCAGCCGTCATCTGCTGACGCTGCTGGCGCAAGGCCTGCTACTGGCCGAGATCGCGACGCTGTGGAAGCTGGACGTTGCCGAAATCGAGCGCCGCATCTGGCGCCTGGTGCGTCTGCTGCATGTGCGTTCGCGGGAACTGCTGATCGCCTAGGCAGGCACGGTGTCCGCAAAGCTCTGGCGCTGGGACAGCTTGTCCATGTGGCGAGCCAGATTGGGGTAGTCCTCGCGCCAGTTGATCTCCGGGAAGCGGAATTCCAGCCAGCCCAGGGCGCAACCGACGGAGATGTCGGCGAGCGAGAAATGGTTGCCCGAGCACCAGGCCTTCTCGCCCAGGCCCTGGCTCATCGCGGCCAACGCGGCGTTGACCTTGGTCAGCTGACGGTCAATCCAGGCCGGGCTGCGCTGCTCCGCGGGGCGGTGCGCCCAGGTGCGCTCCAGGCGCACGAGGATGCCGGCATCGACGATGCCGTCGGCCAGGGCCTCCCAGGTGCGCACCTCACAGCGCTCGCGGCCGCGCTCGGGGATCAGCTTGCCCACGGGTGACAGCGTGTCCACGTACTCGACGATGACGCGCGAGTCGAAGACGGCACCGGTGATCGAATCCTGGCCTTCCATGACCAGGCAGGGCACCTTGCCCAGCGGGTTCATCTTCAGGATGGCGTCGCTGCCCCAGACGTCTTCAAGCACCAACTGGTAATCGAGCTTCTTCTCGGCCATCACGATGCGAACCTTGCGCACGTAAGGGCTGGCGAGAGAACCGATCAACTTCATCGTCATAGGGCAGGCAAGGGGATCACAAGTCGAAACGATTCTAGCGAGCGCTTCTTGGCGGACTGCCCGTGAAAAAGGCCTGTCGGCTGGGGCCGACAGCCACCGCAAGCAGGGGTTGCCAGCAGGGAGGGCGCCCTGCACAGTGCTGCCGCTCAGACACCGGCGCCGTCCCCGGAAGCCGGGACAAAGGACATCCGAGGGAGGATGAATGCTTGATTCCGACACGACCGCGACGACTCGGTCCAGGTCTTTTTCGGCTTCGTTCTCAAGCCACCCGGGCGACGAAGAGCGCATCGCCTTCTTCAGGCAGCCGTAAAAAATCACATCACGGGGCCTGACAAACCAGAGTTGCCAGGCACGCTGGCCACCGCCAAAGTCTCGGCCGGCACGCCGCGCTGAACAGCGGCCCGCTAACAGGGAGATTCCATGCAAGACCTCGACGCCGCGGCCGATGCGGCCCCCGTCGCCACGCCGCCCGCTGCGCCGCGGGTGCTCGACATCCGCTTCACCGGCTCGGGCAGCGAGTATTTCCGCATCTGGTCGGTCAACCTGCTGCTCATCCTCGTCACGCTGGGCCTGTACCTGCCCTTCGCCAAGGCCAGGCGCATCCGCTACTTCTATGCCAACACCCTGGTCGATGGCCAGGCGCTGAGCTTTCATGGCGACCCGTGGAAGATGTTCCGCGGCTTCGTGCTGCTGGTCGTGTTGATGGGTGTCTACAGCGGCGCGGGCCGGCTGTCGCAGCTGGCGGCCTTCATCGCCTTCCTGATCCTGTGCGCCGTCTGGCCGGCCCTGTGGCGGGCCTCGATGCAGTTTCGCCTGGGCAACACCAGCTGGCGCGGCCTGCGCCTGCGCTTCGAGGGGTCGCTGCAAGGGGCCTATCTGGCCTGCGCACCCAGCTATCTGCCGGCCATCGCCATGGTCGCCGGCACCGCACTGATGGCCTCCGCAGACGCAGGCACGGCCAAGGAGATGACGCCCGCGCTGTGGCTGAACGTCGTCGGCCTGCTGGGCATGATGGTCCTGATGCCTTGGTCATTGACCCTGTTCAAGCGCTACCAGCACAACGGCTACCGCATCGCCGGACAGCATGCCCGGCTCAAGCTGTCGGTGGCCAAGGTCTATCTGCTCGGGCTGAAGACCATCGGCGTCTCGTTGCTGCCCATGATCGGTTCCGGCGTGCTGATCGCGTTGTTCGTCGCGCTGGGCAGCACCATGCAGCAGAGCATGGGTCGTGTCGTCAGCATGGCCGCGCTGGGCTTTGGGGTGCTGCTCGCCTACCTGCTGTATTTCGCGGTCGTCATGCCCTACAGCGCCGCACGCATGCAGAACCTGGCCTGGAGCGGCACGCGCAGCGAAGCCTTGCGCTTTCGCAGCACGCTGAGCTTCTCGTCCCTGTTCGGCCTGACGCTGAAGAACTGGCTGCTGACCGGCCTGACCCTGGGCCTGTACCGGCCCTTCGCGGCGATCGCCACGGCGCGGCTGCGCCTGGAGGCCGTCAGCATCGGCTGCGACGAAGACCCGGCCGACTGGGTGGCCGCAGCCCATGCCGGCCACGCCGACGCGACGGGCGACATCGCCGGCGACTTCTTCGGCATCGACATGGGCCTGTGATGGATGCTTCGCCCCGCCTCGCCGCGGACTGGTTTGATGGGCGCAGCGCCCGCGCGCGGCCCATTGAGGTCTGGATGGACGGTGCGACGCTGCACTTCGGTGAGCAGAGCGCGCCGCTGTCAGGCCTGACCTGGCCCGAACGCCAGCGCCATGGCCAGCGCCAGATCCTGCTGCCTGGCGGCGGCCTGCTGAGCTTTGCCGATGCCACGGCCTTTGATGCCTGGGCGAGCGCGTCCGGTCGCAGTGACAGCGCCATCGTGCAGTGGCAGCAGAGCTGGCTGCTGGCGCTGCTGGCGCTGGTGTTGCTGGCGGCGGGCCTGGCAGCGGGTTGGCGCTGGGGACTGCCGTGGGCGGTCGACACCGCCGTCGACGCGCTGCCCCAATCCGCTGAGCGGACCCTGGGCGAGCATTTGTTGAACGGTCTGGACGGCGATTGGCTCAAGCCGAGCGCCCTCAGCGCGGCCCAGCAACAGGTCTGGCAAGACCGTTGGACCAAGGCCATCGCGCGAGCCCACGCTGACGGTGGGCCGGCGGTGCCGGAGCGCTTCGAGATCCATTTCCGCAACGGGGGCAAGGCGCTGGGACCGAATGCGTTTGCGCTGCCCGGCGGCGACATCGTCATCACCGACGAGTTGCTGGAACTGCTGGCCGACGAGCCTGACGCGGTGATGACCGTGCTGGCGCACGAGCTGGGTCACGTGCGTCACCGTCACGGCCTGCGGCTGATGCTGCGGGCGGGTGCGGTCGGCGTCGTCGCCTCGGTCATCGTGGGCGACTTCTCCACGCTGCTTGCCGCGGCGCCGGCCTTGCTGGCGAGCAACGCCTACTCGCGCGACAACGAGCGCGAGGCTGACCTCTACGGCCGCACGCTGGCCCGGGCCGGCGGCGTGGACACCTCGCGCATGGCCGTGTTTTTCGAGCGTCTGGCCAAGAAGCATGCAACGGTGGACAACAACCCGTTGGCCATCGCGATCTCGTCCCACCCCGCAGACGAGGAGCGCATCGCCTTCTTCAGTCAGCGGTGAACAATCACGTCGCGAGCGGAGCTCGTGACGCGCGCCGGCAATGCCACAGTCACGGGCAGCCCGCTGCAGCAGACGGCGGCGCCTTCACCCAGGGAGTTTCCATGCACACCGCCGCAGCCGTCCCGACGACGGCCGATCTGCCCCCGCCCAACGCCGAGCCCGCGCCGCGTGTTCTCGAGATCCGCTTCACCGGCTCCGGCAGCGAGTACTTCCGCATCTGGGCCGTCAACCTGCTGTTCATCCTGCTGAGCTGCGGGCTCTACCTGCCGTTCGCCAAGATGCGACGCATCCGCTACCTCTACGCCAACACGCTGATCGACGGCGAAGCGCTCGCCTTCCACGGCGACGCGTGGAAGATGTTCCGCGGCTTTGTGCTGATGGCCGTGCTGATGCTCGTCTACACGTTTGCTGGAGAGTTCTCGCCCATGGCGGCGCTGCTGGCCTTCGTGCTGGCGGGTGCCGCCTGGCCGGCGCTGTGGCGGGCATCGATGCAGTTCCGCCTCGGCAACACCAGCTGGCGTGGCTTGCGGATGGGCTTTGAGGGGTCGCTGGGCGCAGCCTATCTCGCCTACCTGCCGGTGTTCGTGCCTGCCGCGCTGGCGCTGGCCTGGAGCCTGAAGGGTGAGGGCCCAGGCGGCGGCGTCCTGGCCTGGCTCGGGCAGGCGTTGCAGTTGGCCGCCCTGCTGGCGGCGCCCTGGTCCACGGCGCTGATCAAGCGCTACCAGAACAGCGGCTACCGCATCGCCGGCAAGCACAGTGGCATCCGGCTGCACACGCGCTCGGTCTACTTCGTCGGCTTGAAGTCCGTCATGCTGGCGGTGCTGATGCTGGTGGTCGTCTCGATATGCACTTTCGTCCTGGGCAGCCTGCTGGGGCTGGCCACCACCGGCAAGATCGACGCCAAGGGTAGCAGCACCTATTTCGGGCTTGCCTGGGCGGGGATGCTCTACCTGTTCGTCGGCAGCGTCGTGCTGCCCTACTACGCCTCGCGCATCCAGAACCTCGTCTGGGGCAATACCCACAGCGCGTCCCTGCGCTTTCGCAGCGAACTCTCCGGCCTGAGGGGGCTGACGCTGAAGAACTGGCTGCTGATCGTCGCCACGCTGGGCCTGTACCGGCCCTTCGCCGTCATCGCCACCATGCGGCTACGGCTGGAGTCCGTGAGCATCGAGAGCAGCACGGACCCGGCCACATGGGTGGCGCCTGCCGGGACTGAGCGCACCGACGCCAGCGGCGAGGTGGCGGGAGATTTCTTCGGCATGGACGTGGGGCTCTGACATGAGCGCATCGACTTTCATCACCGGCCGTTGGTTCGACGGCCAATGCGGCATGGCCCAGCCCGTCGAGGTGAGCCTCCACAACGGCGCGCTGCGCTTCGGCGACCGCGCCACCCCGCTGGATCAGGTGCAATGGCCCGAGCGGATGCGCCATGGCCAAAGGCAGATCCTGCTGCGCGGCGCGGGTGTGATCAGCTTCCCCGATGCCGCCGCCTTCGACGCCTGGGCCGACAGCATCGGCCAACTGCCGGGCCTCGTCGCGCGCTGGCAACTCAGCTGGCATCTGGCGCTGATGTCTCTGGCCTTGCTCACGGTGCTGCTCGCTGCTGGTTGGCGCTGGGGCCTGCCCTGGGCCAGCGACCGCCTCGTCGAGCGCGTGCCCCTCAGCGCCGAGCAGCCAATCGGCGAGCAGGCCATGGCGCTGATCGACAGGCAGATGGTGCGACCCACCCAGCTCAGCGAGGCAGAGCAGCAGGCCTGGCGCCAGCGCTTCGAGCGCATGCTGACCACGGCGCGCGCTGCCGGCATGCGCGACCTGCCTGAGCACTGGCAGCTGCATTTCCGGCGCACCACCCCTGCGCTGGGACCCAATGCCTTTGCGCTGCCCGGCGAGCAAATGTGCGTGACCGACGAACTCCTCGAAATGCTGAAGGGCGAGCCCGACGCGGTGCTGACCATCCTCGCCCACGAGGCCGGCCATGTCAGGCACCGCCACGGCCTGCGCATGGGCTTGCGCGCGGGCGTCACGGCCGCCGTCACGGCGTTGTGGCTGGGCGACTATTCCAGCCTGCTCAATGGTCTGCCCATCGCGTTGCTCACCAAAGGCTACTCACGCGACTACGAGCGCGAAGCTGACGCCTTTGCCCGCGAACTGGCCAGCCGGGGCGGTGTCGACCCGGCGCGCATCGCTGTCTTCTTCGAACGCATCCGCGAAAAGTATGGCGGTGCCGAGAGCCCTTTGGCCATTGCGTTCAGCTCCCATCCTGGCGACAGTGAGCGCATCGCCTTCTTCAAGGCCGAAGGCCCCGCAGCCCCCAAAAACTAGAATCGCGGGTTTTCCACGCTCCGCCGGCCCGCCATGACAACGTCCGAATACTCCGCCATCAGCGCCCTCTCGCCGCTGGACGGCCGCTACGCCGCCAAGGTGGCCGCCCTGCGCCCGCTGCTGTCCGAGTACGGCCTGATGCACCGCCGCGTGCAGGTCGAGGTGGAGTGGTTCATCGCGCTGTCGGACGCCGGCTTCAAGGAGTTCAAGCCGCTGTCGTCATCCGCCCGCTCGCGCCTGCGCCGGCTCGTCAAGAAGTTCAGCGAGGCCGATGCGGAAGAGATCAAGGCCATCGAGCGCACGACCAACCACGACGTGAAGGCGGTCGAGTACTGGATCAAGCGCAGCTTCGAAGGCCAGCCGGAACTGCTCGCCGCGTCCGAGTTCGTGCACTTCGCCTGCACCAGCGAAGACATCAACAACACCAGCCACGCGCTGATGCTGAAGGCCGCGCGTGACGAGGTCATGCTGCCGGCGCTGGACGGCATCGTCGCCACGCTGCGCAAGATGGCCCACCAGTTCGCCGCCGTGCCGATGCTGTCCCGCACGCACGGCCAGACGGCCAGCCCGACGACGGTGGGCAAGGAGATCGCCAACGTGGTGGCGCGCCTGGTCACGGCGCGCGCCCGCATCGCCGCCGTCAAGCCGCTGGCGAAGATGAATGGCGCGGTCGGCAACTTCAACGCCCACCTGTCGGCCTGGCCCAAGCACGACTGGGAAGCCTTCTCCAAGACCGTCATCGAGAAGCAGCTCAAACTGAGCTTCAACCCGTACACGATCCAGATCGAGCCGCACGACTACATGGCGGAGCTGTTCGACGCGTTCACGCGCGCCAACACCATCCTGATCGACTGGTCGCGCGATGTCTGGGGCTACATCAGCCTGGGCTACTTCAAGCAGCGCACCAAGGCCGGCGAGATCGGCAGCTCGACGATGCCGCACAAGGTCAACCCCATCGACTTCGAGAACGCGGAAGGCAACTTCGGCCTGGCCAGCGCGGTGCTGACGCACCTGAGCCAAAAGCTGCCGGTGAGCCGCTGGCAGCGCGACCTGACCGACTCCACCGTGCTGCGCAACATGGGCGTCGGCCTGGGCTATGCGCTGCTGGGCTACGACTCGCTGGCCAAGGGCCTGGGCAAGCTGGAAGTGAACGAAGCCGCGCTCGCGGACGACCTTGACGCCGCCTGGGAAGTGCTGGCCGAACCCATCCAGACTGTCATGCGCCGCTTCGGCCTGCCCAACCCCTACGAGCAGCTCAAGGAGCTGACGCGCGGCAAGGCCATCACGCAGGAATCCATCCGCGCCTTCATCGAAGGGCTGGACCTGCCCAAGGCCGAGAAGGCCCGGTTGCTGAAGATGACGCCGGGCAGCTACACCGGCCTGGCGCAAGACCTGGCCAAGCGAATCTAATGGCTTTGCGGGACAGACCGAGCGAGCGCAAGCGAGTAGCTCTGTCCCTTTGCGGGACAGACCGAGCGAGCGCAAGCGAGTAGCTCTGTCCCCAACTGATTAGGGAAGCTTTGCGGGACAGACCGAGCGAGCGCAAGCGAGYMGCTCTGTCCCCAACTGGCTAGAGAGCCAAGCGGAACACCCTCGAGAGATCGTTGTAGCCCTCGAGCTGTTCCTGGCCCTGCTCGATGAAGCCCAGCTTGCCCAGCAGGGCCACGCTGGGCGTGTTGTCAACGGCCGTGATGGCCATCAGCACCGGCCAGCCCAGCGCCGCCTTCGCATGCGCCACGCAGGCCTGCGCCGCCTCCAGCGCGTAGCCATTGCCTTCATGCTCGGCCAGCAGCGCATAGCCGAGGTCGGGCTCGGGCAGGGCGGGGCGCTTGAACAGGCCGCACATGCCCACAAGCACGCCGTCGGTGCGCCGCTCCAGGGCCCAGAAGCCGTGGCCGAGCTCCCGGTAGGCCTTGAACAGCCGCCCCTCGGCCCAGGCCAGGGCGTCGTCGACGGTGCGCACGCCGGGGTTGTTGATGTTGCGGATCCAGCCCGGTTCGTTGACCAGGCGGAGCAGGAAGGGCGCGTCTAGCGGTGTGAATTCACGCAGCGACAGGCGTTCGGTATCCAGGATATGCATGAGGTCAGACAATAACCGGTCATGCTCCAATTCCTGCCCGCCCACCGGACCCCTGCCGCCGTATAGCCCGTTCATGAGCTTCGCGCCCGACTCCAGCGACAACCCCGCGCTCAGCCAGGCTTTGCGCGAACTGGATGTCATCCTGGCCAACGCGGGCGTCGGCGTCGTCTTCGTGAAGGCGCGCACCCTGGTGCGCTGCAACCAGCGCTACGCCGAGATCTTCGGTTTTGACAGCCCGGATGCGGCCGTTGGCACCAGCAGCCTGGAGCTGTACGAGAGCGAGCAGGACGCCCGCAGCCTGGGCGCCCGGGCCTACCCGGTGCTGGCCGCCGGCGAAACCTTCCGCGACGAGCAGTTGATGCGGCGCCAGAACGGCGAGCTGTTCTGGGCCCATCTGACGGGCCGCCTCATCCATGCCGACGACCCGGCCGACGGCTCGATCTGGATCGTCGATGACATCCACGAGCGCAAGCTGGCCGATGCCACGCTGCAGGACCTGCACGCCGAGCAGCAGCTCATCTTCGACCACGCCATGGTCGGCATCGTCTTCCTGCGCGGCCGCCGCGTGACGCGCTGCAACCGCGCCTTCGAGCAACTGTTCGGCTATGCGCCGGGCGAGCTCGACGGCCAGTTGTCGCGCGCCTGGTACCTGACCGACGAGGATTGGAAGGCCGCTGGCGACGCCTGCTACGCGCCGCTGGCGCGCGGCGACGCCTTCCACGCCGAGATGCTGCTCGCCCGCAAGGACGGCACCTCCATCTACTGCGAGGTGCGCAGCAAGGCCATTGACCGCAGCGACCTGTCGCGCGGCTCGATCTGGATCACCCAGGACATCACCGCCCGCAAGCAGGCCGAGCTGGAGCTGGTGCAGGCCAAGGCCCAGCTTGAGGCCCTGGTGGTGCAGCGCACCGAGCAGCTCAGCCAGACCGTCGCAGCCCTGGAGCTCAAGATTGCCGAGCAGCAGGCGGCGGAGGCACGCGCCGAGCGCCTGGCCCTGTTCGACGGCCTGACCGGCCTGCCCAACCGCCACCTGCTGGCCGACCGCGCCAGCCAGGCCATCGACATTGCGCGCCGCGGCGACGAGCCGCTGGCCGTGCTTTTCCTGGACCTGGACCACTTCAAGAACGTCAACGACTCCCTCGGCCACCGCGTCGGCGACAGCCTGCTGACCCAGCTCGCCTCACGGCTGCGTGGCGCGGTGCGCGAGCAGGACACCGTGGCCCGCATGGGTGGCGATGAGTTCGTGCTGGTGCTGCCGCTGACCGACATCGCTGGCGCCGCCCACCTGGCCACCAAGCTGATGGCGCTGGCCAGCGCGCCCTTTCACGTCGAGCAGCAGGAGCTGACCGTCACGCCGTCCATGGGCATCGCGATGTTCCCGACCGACGGCGACGACTTCGACACGCTGTGCAAATGCGCCGACGCGGCCATGTACCGCGCCAAGCGCGACGGCCGCAACGCCTACCGCTTCTTCACCAGCGAGATGCAGGCCCAGTCGGCCCGTGCCCTGCAGTTGGAGAACGCGCTGCGCCGCGCCCAGGAACGCAACCAGCTCAGCCTGCATTACCAGCCGCAGTTCTCGCTGGATGCCGATGGCGACAGCACCATCGTCGGCGCCGAAGCCCTGCTGCGCTGGAACCATCCCGAGCTGGGCTGGGTCTCGCCGGCCGAGTTCATCCCGGTGGCCGAGACCTCAGGCCTGATCCTGCCGATCGGCGAATGGGTGCTGCGTGAAGCGCTGTCGCAGCTGCGTCGCTGGGATGCCGCCGGCCTGCCCGGGCTGACGATGGCCGTCAACCTGTCGGCCGTGCAGTTCCGCCATGACGACCTGCCCGAGCTCGTTGGCCGCGTGCTGGACGAGGTCGGCATGCCGGCCGGGCGCCTGGAGCTGGAGCTGACGGAGGGCGCCGCCATGGACAACCCGGCCGTCGCCATCACCGTCATGAACGAACTGCATGCCCGCGGCGTGCATCTGTCCATCGACGACTTCGGCACCGGCTACTCATCGCTGAGCTATCTGAAGAAGTTCCGCGTCAGCAAGCTCAAGATCGACCAGTCCTTCGTGCGCGACCTGACCGACGACGCCGAAGACCGCGCCATCGTCGACGCCGTCATCCGCATGGCCGGCGCCCTGGGCCTGCAGACCCTGGCCGAGGGGGTCGAGACCGAGGGCCAGCTCGCCTTCCTGCGCCGCCAGGGCTGCCATGCCGTGCAGGGCTATCTGTTCAGCCGGCCGCTGCCGGCCGAGGCCTTTGCAGAATTCGTCCTTGCCCGAACCCTTCCCATTTCCGCCTACTGATGACCTTCGTCGCCCAGCTCCAAGCCCTGACTCCCCAATCGCGCCTTTGCGTCGGCCTCGATCCCGAGCCGTCCAAGCTGCCGGGCGCCTGGGCCGGCGACGCGTCGAAGTTCTATGACTTCTGCGCGGCAATCGTCGACGCGACCAAGGATCTCGTCTGTGCCTTCAAGCCGCAGATCGCCTACTTCGCCGCCCACGGCGCCGAAGGGCAGCTCGAGCGCCTCATCTCGCACATCCACGAGGTCGCGCCCGGCGTGCCCGTCATCCTCGACGCCAAGCGAGGCGACATCGGCTCCACCGCCGAGCAATACGCCCGCGAGGCCTTCGTGCGCTACCAGGCCGACGCCGTCACGCTGTCGCCCTTCATGGGCTTCGATTCCGTCGAACCCTACCTCGCCTATGAAGGCAAGGGCGCCATCCTGCTGTGCCGCACCTCCAACAAGGGTGGCGACGACTGGCAGATGCAGCGCCTGGCCGACGTGCCCGGCCAACCGCGCCTGTTCGAGCATCTGGCCCATCTGGCCGAGACGCAGTGGAACCGCAATGGCCAGCTCGGCCTTGTCGTGGGCGCCACCTACCCTGGCGAGATCGCCCGTGTGCGCGAGCTCGCGCCGACCCTGCCGCTGCTGGTGCCGGGCGTTGGCGCACAGGGTGGCGATGCGGCGGCCGTCGTGCAGGCCGCGGGCCGCAGTGCGCCGCTGGTCGTGAACTCCTCGCGCGCCATCCTCTACGCCAGCAGCGGTGCCGATTTCGCCGAGCGCGCCCGCGCCGTGGCCGAAGCCACCAGACTGTCGCTCGTCTGAACATGGTGCGAACCGGCGAAGAACTCAGCAGCCTCGTCGGGCACGCCGAACCGCCCGAGCAGCAGCGGGAACGATTGCAAACCAGCATGCGCTGGCAGGCCTCGCTGGTCTTCCTGATGGCTTGCGGCCCGGTCTTCGTGCCGGTGGCCGCGCTGCTGTGGCTCACGCGCCAGCGCGGTGAATGGCTGGACGGCTGGCCGCCGGTGGCGCTGGCGCTGCTGATTTCGGTGCTGGCCCTGCTGCGCCTGGTCGTGCTCTCGCGCGCGCCGCGCCGCAAGGAACAGCCTCTCATCACGCTGGGCATGATGGCGCTGGTACTGGCCCTGCCGGTGGCCGCTGCCGTGTCGCGCGACCTGGGCCTGTGGTCGCTGTGCCTGCCGCTGATGAGTCTGGTCGTCGCCTTCGCCACGGGATTGCTGGGCCTGTTTGCCGGCGCCGTGCTGACGTTGCTGGGCGCCGTCGCGCTGGCGGGCCTTGGCGCCGGCGAGGCACTGGGCTGGGTCACGCATCCCATGGGGGCGTCCAGCCTCGTGCTGCGTGTCATCGTGCAGTTCGGCCTGCTGGGCTCGGGCCTGGTGGCCGGCCTGGGCCTGTTGAGGATGGTCAAGCGCTCGCTGGCCGAGGCCGACGAGCGCACGGCGCGTTTCCGCGGCCTGCTGGGCATGGCCGTGGACTGGTACTGGGAGATGGACCGTGAGTTCCGCTTCACCCATGTCGCCGAGGAAAGGCCCGGCACCTCGGGCCTGGACCTCAATTCCCGCCTGGGCAAGACCCCGTGGGAAATCGACGGCATGGGCCTGTCCGATGACGAGCTCGACGCTCACCGCGCCGATCTCGAATCGCACCGACCCTTCCATGGCATGGTGGCGCGACGCGTCGGCATGGACGGCAGCGCGCGCTGGGTCTCCATCAGTGGCGAGCCGCGCTTTGACGCGCAGGGCAATTTCCGCGGCTATTGGGGCGTGGGCCGTGACGTGACGGGCGAAGTGGCCGCCGAGCAGACCGTGCAGGCGACCGAGACGCGCTACCGCGAGTTGTTTCGCCGCTCGCCCAGCCCGCTGGTGCTGCACCGCTGGGGCCGCGTCGTCGACGCCAATCCGGCGGCCATGGCGATGTTCGGCTACGCACAGCGCTCCAGCATGATCGGGCAGGACCTGTTCAGCCATTACGAGCCTGGTGACGACGAGACCGCCCGCCAGCAGGCCGCACGGCTGGAGGGCATGGCCCCGGGCGCGATGCAGCCCATGGCCGAGTACCGGCTGCGCACGCTGTCGCGGCGGCGCCGCCTGGTGCAGGCCACCAGCGTGCGTGTCGAGACCGCCTCGGGCCCGGCCACGCTGACCTTCTTCACCGACCAGACCGAGCAGAGCCGCGCCCAGGACGCGCTGCGCCGCTCGGAGGGCCTGCTGTCGCACCTGGTGGCCACCAGCCCCGACGTCATCACGCTGACCGAGGCCGAGAGCGGCCGCTATGCGATGGTCAACAAGGCCTTCGAAAGCCTGACTGGCTGGAGCAATTCCGAGGTGCTGGGCCGCACGGCCGAGGACATCGGCATCTGGCACAACGCCGCCGACCGCACCGCCATCCGCGAGGCCATCCACCGCGACGGCCTCGCCAACAACGTGCCCATCAGCTTCCGCCGCAAGGACGGCAGCGCCGTCTCCATGCTGGTGTCGGTCGCGCCTTTCGAGATGGACGGGCAGAACTACCTCGTGCTGTATGCGCGCGACGTGAGCGAGAGCGAGCGCACCCGCCTCGTGCATGGCGCCATCCTGGAGAACGCGTCCATCGGCATTGCCCTCACGCGCGACCAGCAGTTCGTGCTGGCCAACCCGCGCGTGGAGGCCATGTTCGGCTGGGAGCGCGGCGCGTTGATCGGCCAGCATGGCAGCGTCGTCTGGCCCGGCGTCGAGGAGTGGCAGGCCGTGGGCCGCGACCTCGGGCCGCAGCTCGCGGGCGGCCAGCAGGTCGAGGCCGAGCGCATCATGCGCCGCCGCGACGGCTCCACCTTCCTGGCCCGCCTGCTCGCCCAGGCCGTCGACCCGGCCCACCCGAGCCGCGGCGGCACGATCTGGATCATCGAGGACGTCACCGAGCGCCGCCGCGTCGAGCAGCAGCTCGCCCACGCCAAGGACGAGGCCCAGGCCGCCAGCCGCGCCAAGAGCGCCTTCCTGGCCAACACCAGCCATGAGATCCGCACGCCGCTCAACGGCCTGCTCGGCCTGGGCCGCCTGGCCCAGCAGCCCGACCTCTCCGACCAGCAGCGGCGCGACTATCTCAACCAGATGATGGACAGCGCCGAAAGCCTGTCCGGGCTGATCTCCGACATCCTGGACCTGTCCAAGATCGAGGCCGGGCGGCTGACGCTGGAGAGCCAGCCGTTCTCGCTGCGCGAGCTGCTCGCCTCCATCCGCCTGGCCTACCTCACGCTGGCCCAGGCGCGCGGCCTGACCTTCGCCGTCGAGATCGACCCGGCCCTGCCGAGCTGGGTCTTCGGCGACCCGCTGCGCACGCGCCAGATCCTGTCCAACTACCTGACCAATGCGCTGAAGTTCACCGAGACCGGCGGCGTCACGGTCAGCGTCAAGGCCCTGCCCGCCAACGCGCGCGGCAGCGCCGGCGAGTGGGTGCACATCGAGGTGCGCGACACCGGCCCCGGCATCGCGACCGAACAGCAGGGCCGGCTCTTCCAGCCTTTCACCCAGGCCGACGAGTCGACGACGCGACGCTTCGGTGGCACGGGCCTGGGCCTGTCCATCTGCCGCGAACTCGCCATGCTGATGGGCGGCGAAGTCGGCGTCAACAGCGCCCCGGGCGAGGGCTCGGCCTTCTGGGCCGAACTGCCCCTGCCCGCCGCGCCGGCGCCCATGGCCCACCAGCCGCGCGAGACGCGTGCCCAGAGCGCGACCCATGAGGCCCTGCATGGCCGGCGCGTGCTGATCGCCGAGGACCACCCGGTCAACATGCTGATCGCCGTGGCTCAGCTGGAGCAATGGGGCATGGAGGTCGCCCAGGCCAGCGACGGCCGCCAGGCCATCGAGGCCGTGCTGGCCGCGGCCAGCGTCGGCAAGCCCTTCGACATTGTGCTGATGGACGTGCAGATGCCCGTCATGGGCGGGCACGATGCCACGCGCGAACTGCGCAAGCATTTCTCGGCTGCCGAGCTGCCGATCGTCGCGCTGACGGCGGCGGCCCTGATCTCGGAGCGCGACGATGCCTTCGCCGCCGGCATGAACGACTTCCTGACCAAGCCGATCGACACGCCCAAGCTGCATCAGACCTTGCTGCGTCTCACGAGGGCCTGCTAACGCTATGGCAAGGGGTCGCGTTGTGACCAGCGAAGCCACGGGCAAGGCGCAAACCGCAGCCGGGCCGGGTGCCCGGCGAGGATTTGCAACGCCGCGCGCGGCTTTGCTGGCCACAACCCAAAGGGAAGGCCATCCGCCAGGGGCCACTCCGCGTTGCACCGCTGGCCCGCATATCAATGCGGGCGGCGCGCTGCGCCTTGATTGGCCCCTGGCGGATGGCCTTCGCCACCCCTTGCCATAGCGTTAACAGGCCCTATCGCACTGACAATGCCGGCTCCAACAGGAGGAGCCCCATGACCCCATCAGCGCCCCGCAGCTTCAAGTACTACGACTTGATCATGGCGGCCTTCGTCTGCGTGCTGCTGTGCTCCAACCTGATCGGTGCGGCCAAGGCGGCCCAGCTGACCTTGCCGGTCATCGGCACGGTCACCTTCGGCGCCGACCTGTTCTTCTTCCCGATCAGCTACATCTTTGGCGACATCCTGACCGAGGTCTACGGCTACGGCCGCGACCGCCGCGTCGTCTGGGCCGGCTTTGGCGCCCTGGTGTTCTCGGCCTTCATGGCCTTTGTCGTCGTCAACCTGCCGCCGGCGCAGAACGACTTCATGGCGGCCTACCAGCCGCACCTGGACGCCGTGTTCGGCAACACCTGGCGCATCGTCGCGGGTTCGATGATCGCCTTTGCCTGCGGCAGCTTTGCCAACAGCTTCGTGCTGGCCAAGATGAAGATCGCGACGCAGGGCCGCATGCTGTGGGCACGCATCGTCGGCTCCACGGTGGTGGGCCAACTGGTCGACACGGGTGTCTTCTTCCTGATCGCCTTCTACGGCATCTGGCCCAACGACCAGCTCTTCGCCGTCATCGTCACGCAGTACCTGTTCAAGACCATCTGGGAGGCCGTCATGTACCCGCTGACTGCCAAGGTCGTCGCCTTCCTGAAGCGCGCCGAAGGTGAAGACCATTACGACCGCGGCACCAACTTCAACCCGTTCTCGATAAAAGTGTGAGCCCCTCGCCCGGTCCCCCTGGAGGACGGCGATGCTTGCCGGATCGACCGGCAAGCACATCGTCAGACGGGCCGGCTTGGTGAACTGGAGCCGGACACAAGCAGTCCCTGCGGACTGCTTGTGCCTACGGAAGGCCATTGGCCTCTGGCCAATGGCAGGCCCGGCGCTTGGTCCGGAATACCGCGGGCCCAAAGCAAAACGGCGGCCCGCGGGCCGCCGTTTTTCATGGAGGACTGTGGGTTCAGCTGCGGCGACGGCGCGCGCCGACCGCGACGACCAGTGCCAGGCTGGTCAGCGCCAGGCCCGTGGGCTCGGGCAGGCCGAAGACCTCGACCGCCGTACCCTGCACGCCAACCGTGAAGCCATTCCAGTACTCGTTGGTCAGGCTGTTCCAGGTGACGGTGTCGAAGCTGCCCTTGAAGCGGATGGCGCCGTGGGGCTCGCCGCTGCCGATAAGCTGGTACTCGAACACGCCGCCGCCGTGGTCGATGACGTTCTTGGTGACATTGCCGCAACCCCAGTAGCCGCAGCCGACGCTGAGGATGTCGAAGTCCTGGTCGAAGCCGTAGCCGTTGCCGTTCAGGCTGATGAAGGCAAACACCGGATTGGCGATGGCCTGGGAGAAGTGCAGCGTCTGTGAGCCGGCAGCCGCCAGTGCGATCTGGTCAGAGCCGGTAGGCCGGTTGTCGACGGCGCTGCTGGTGTAGGACGTGCCGTAGGCCCAATAGTCGAAGCCGCTGCCGGTGTCGTAGAAACCGACGCCCTGGCGGTTGGTATAGGTCACGTTGACCGTGGCGGTGGTCGTCGTGATGACGCCATAGCCCTCGAAGCCGGCGGCGTTGGGATTGCTGCTTTGCCAGTCGGTCCAGTAGACGGGTGCGGCCTGGGCAAACGCGGTGCCCGCGAGGAGGGCGGTGGCAAGCAGATGCTGAAGAGTTCTCATGGCGCCGCCCTCGAAAGAAGAAATGATCTACGGCACGCAAACTTCGCGCCATTGCCCATTCTTCCTGGGCGGTAAGCGGCCGCTTCGTGCGACGGAGAGCACGACTGTCAGCTGCATCGACACCCCGTGAACGAGGGGGGCGGCTGCCCTCAGGCCCGCAGCGGCAGGCTGCGCCGGCGCTCGCCCGTCAGCGCGAACCAGGCATTGGCCAGGGCTGGCGCAACCGGCGGCAAGCCAGGCTCGCCGACGCCGCTGGGCAGGCCGTCACTGGGCATCAGATGGGTCTCGATGACAGGGCATTGGGCCAGCGTCATCAGCGGGTGGTCGGGGAAGCTCTTCTGCTGCACCTCGCCGCCCACGATGTCGATGCGTCCCCACAGCGCGGCTGTAAGCCCGAAGACGATGCAGCTCTCCATCTGGCGCACGACGATGCTGGGGTTGACGACAGTGCCGCAGTCGATGGCGCAGACGACCCGCTTCACGCTGGGCCCCTGGTTCCGCGTCACTTCCACGACCTGGGCCACGACGCTGCCAAAGCTCTCGTGCACGGCCACACCACGCGCCACGCCCGTTGGCAGTGGCTGCCCCCAGCCGGCCGCCTCGGCCGCGCGCTTCAGCACGGCCTGGTGGCGCGGCAGGCCCTCCAGCAGCGCCAGGCGAAAGGCCACCGGATCGGCCTTGGCGGCGTGGGCCATCTCGTCGATGAAGCTTTCCTTGAAGAAGGCGTGGTGGGAATGACCCACGGCGCGCCACATGCCGACCGGCACGCCGCTGTGCGTGGCCTGGTGGGCGACGCGCGTGTTGGCGATGGCATAGGCCAGGTCGAAGAATCCTTCGGAGGCCGTCTTGTCGGGCGCGTCGCCGCGCTTGAAGAGGGCGGCCGGCGCGCGGCCATCGGGGAAGGCGTTGCGGTTCAGCACGTCCAGCGTCGGCGCCAGCCCGGGCATGACGCGCTCGGCCCAGCGCGGCAGCAGGGCGTCCGCGGCATTGGTGATGGCCAGCGCCACAGGGCGGCCTTGGGCGTCCAGCCCGCCCTGCAGCACGGCCACCTCGGCGGGGCGATAGAAGTCGTGCGTCATGTCCTCCTCGCGCGACCAGACCAACTGCACCGGCAGCCCGCCCATCTCCAGCGCGACGCGCACGGCCTGGGCTATGAAGTCCACCTCCAGCCGCCGGCCGAAACCGCCGCCGAGATAGGTCACGTGCACCGTCACCGCTTCCGGCGTCACGCCGGCCACGCGCGCGGCGATGTCGCGCGCAAAGCCCGGCACCTGGGTCGGCGCCCAGACGCTGACGTGGCCGTCCAGCACTTGGACCGTGCAATTCATCGGCTCCATGGTGGCGTGAGCGAGATGAGGCGCGCTGTAGATAGCCTCCAGTTTCGTCGCGGCCCCGGCCAACGCGGCTTTCACATCACCCTGCTTCAGGAAGGCGAAGCCATCGCCGGCTTCGTGGGCGCGGCGCGCCTCACTCTCCAGCGACGCGAGGATGGCCCTGGAATCCAGCCTGCCGTTCGGCGGCGGCTGCCATTGCACGTCCAGCGCCTTGGCGGCCTCCAAGGCATGCCAAGTGGTGCGGGCGACGACGGCATAGGCCGCCGTGGAGCCCGCGATGGGGCCGAGGGCCACGACGCGCAGCACGCCGGGCCGCGCGCGCACCGCGTCGACGTTGGCCGGCCCCAGGCCGCCGCCCAGCATGGGGCAGTGGCGAATGGTGGCGAAGACCTGACCATGCTCGCGCACGTCCAGGCCGAAGCGCGCACTGCCGTCCACCTTGGCGGCCAGGTCCAGGCGCGGCAGGGCCTGGCCGATCTGCGTCCACTGGCTGCGCGGCTTCAGCGCCACGTCGCCAGGCGGTGTCAGCGCCGCCTGGGTGGCGAGCTCGCCATAGTGGCTGAGCGCGCCGCTTGCATGGTGGATGACGCCGGCCTTGACCGACAGCTCGGCCACCGGCAGCTTGTGCTTCAGCGCCGCGGCGCCCAGCAACTGGGCGCGCGCCGTGGCGGCCGCCAGGCGCAGTGCATCCCAGGCGTCGGCGACGGTCGAGGAGCCACCTGTCAGGTTCAGCCCGAGCTCGCGAGCGACCTTGGCCGTGACCCAGGACGAGAACCTGAAGGCGCGGCGCTCGTGGTCGCGTGGACCGAAAGGGATATTGCCCAGGGAGGTGGCGATATTGCCGTAGATGGCGTCATGGCCGGCTGGCGTCAGGCGCACCGTGTGCAGCGGCACGTCGAGCTCTTCGGCCACCAGCTGCGCCAGTGCGGTATGCACGCCCTGGCCCATCTCGCTGCGGTTCATGGCCAGCAGCACAGTGCCATCGGCGGCGATCTTGATCCAGCCATTCAGCCCGACCTCGCCGTTGACCGGCGGCAGCGTGTGGGCGTTGCCCAGGCGTGAGCGTGGCGGCATGAAGCCCCAGCCGACGATCAGCGCCCCCAACGCGCCAGCCCCGGTCAAGAGCAGCGTCCGTCGCTTCATGTCGGCCCCTCGCCCGATGGGTACATCGGTCGGCCTTGCAGGCCGCGCTGCGGTCGGTGCCGCAGCTCTTCGGCAGGCATCGCCAGCCCACCGGGCTGGCGAAGTCGGGCCTCAGCCCCCGAGGGGATGCGGGCCGGCTCGGGAGCGGCCCTGCGCTCGGCCCGCCTCATGGCTTGGCCTTCATCTGTCTGGCCGCTTGCTTGATCGCGGCGCGCACGCGCGGGTAGGTGCCGCAGCGGCAGAGGTTGGTCATCGCCGCGTCGATGTCGGCGTCGCTGGGGGCCTGGTTCTTGGCCAGCAGCGCCGCGGCGGCCATCAGCATGCCGCTCTGGCAGTAGCCGCATTGCGGCACCTGCTCGGCCAGCCAGGCGAGCTGCAATGCATGGGGATGGTCTTTGCCTGCGAGGCCTTCGATGGTCGTGATGGACTTGCCCGCCACAGCGCCCACCGGCGTCACGCAGGAACGCGTTGCTGCGCCGTCGACATGCACCGTGCAGGCGCCGCAGGCGGCGATGCCGCAGCCGAACTTGGTGCCGGTCAGGTTCAGGCCGTCGCGTAGCGCCCACAGCAGCGGCATCGCCGGGTCGCTGGCGATGCCTGGCAGCGTCATGGCCTGGCCGTTTACTTTCAGTTCCATCAAGGCGGGCCCGGGTGGGGCGAAACATCAAAACAGCAGCGCAGGATAGCGGGCAGGACCGAAAATGGCGTCATGAGCCTCCCTCAAGATGCAACAGCGCCCGGCCTGCTGTTCGCCCTGCTCCCTGACAGCGGCATCGCCCCCGATGGCCCCGACACCCTCGCACCGCTGGCCGCGGCCCTGCATGCCCAATATCCCAACGCGCTGACGCTCAATCTGCACCCGCCCCTGCGCGACGCCGAGGGCCGCTGCCGCTGGTGGCTGGACGCTGCGCCCGGCGCCGAGGGCGTCAGCGCCGCGCTGCCCCATCTGATCGAGCGCCTGCGCCTGGAGGCCCGCAAACTGGATCTTCCCTGGCAGCGCGTTGCGCTGGCCGGTGTTGGCGACGGCGCTTTGCTGGCGCTGGAGGCCGTGCAGGCCGAACCCGAACTCGTCGGCCGCGTGCTGGCCTTTGCCGGCGGCTACCTGGCCCGGCCGGAGCATGCGCCGCAGGACGTCTGCGTGCACCTGCTGCATGGGCTGGCGGACCAGCGCTTCCCCTACCGCCACCTGGTGGACGCAGCCCAGTCCCTGGTCGACCTCGGTGCCGATGTGACGGCCGATCTGCTGCCCCATCTCGACCATGGCCTGCACCCGGCCCTGATCGACAAGGCCATGGAGCAGTTGCGCACCTTCATTCCCTCGCGGCTGTGGCGCGAGGCGGTGGTGGCGGCGCAGGAGAGCGAAAAGACCGCGAGCTAAGCCGCTGCGATGGCCCGCGCGGCCAGCTCCGGGATCAGCGCCGCACGATAGGCCGCCGTGCCGTGCAGATCGCTGTTCAGCCCATCGGCGCTGACCTTGACCGCACGTGCCGCGGCCGCGCTCCAGTCGCGGCCGAGCGCCGTCTCCAGCTCGCTGCAGCGGAACACACCCGGCCCAGCGCCGGTGACCGCCACGCGCACGCCGCCGTCCAGGCGCGCCACGAACACGCCCACCAGCGAGAAGCGCGAGGCCGGCTGCTTGAACTTCTGCCAGGCGGCCGCCTTCGGGATGGGGAAGCTGACCGCGGTGATCAGCTCGCCGTCCTGCAGCGCCGTCGTGAACAGGCCCTGGAAGAAGTCGTCGGCGGCGATCTGGCGGCTGCTGGTGTGGATGGTGGCGCCCAAGCCCAGTACGGCGGCCGGGTAGCAGGCGGCGGGGTCGTTGTTGGCCAGGCTGCCGCCCAGCGTGCCGACGTTGCGCACCTGGCGGTCGCCGATGCGGCCGGCCAGGTCGGCCAGCGCGGGGATGGCGCGCTGCACGTCGCTTGAGGCGGCGACCGTCGCGTGCGTCGTCGCGGCGCCGATGCGCACGGTCTTGGCATCGACCGTGATGCCCTGCAACTCGGGCAGGCGGCGCACGTCGACCAGGCCTGCGGGCGCGGCCAGGCCGAGCTTGATGGCGCCGAGCAGGGACTGGCCACCGGCCAGGAATTTGTCTTCCGCGCCCAGGCGGGCGGCGGCGACGGAGGATGCGGCTTGGTAGTTCATCGTCATCTCCTCAGGCCTTGGCCGATTGCAGCGCCGTCCAGACCGTGCACGGCGTGGCCGGCATGGCCAGGTCCTTGACGCCGATGGCGTCGCAGATCGCGTTCATCACGGCGGCCGGCGAGCCGATCGCGCCGGCTTCGCCGCAGCCTTTCACGCCCAGCGGGTTGTGCGTGCAGGGCGTGCCCTTGGCTGTCTGCACGGTGAAGCTCGGCAGGTCGTCGGCGCGCGGCATCGCGTAGTCCATGTAGCTGCCCGTGAGCAGCTGACCCGATTCCGGGTCGTAGACGCCATGCTCCAGCAGCGCCTGGCCGATGCCCTGCGCCAAGCCGCCATGCACCTGGCCTTCGACGATCATCGGATTGACGATGTTGCCGAAGTCGTCCACCGCGCTGAAGCGGGCTATGCGCACGACGCCGGTGGCGGGGTCCACCTCCACTTCGCAGACATAGCTGCCAGCCGGATAGGTGAAGTTGCTCGGGTCGTAGAAGGCGTTCTCGTTGAGGCCGGGTTCCAGCTTGTCGAGCGGGTAGTTGTGCGGCACGTAGGCCGTCAGCGACACCTGGGCGAAGGGGATGGCGCGGTCGGTGCCGGCGATACGGTACTCGCCGTCCTTGAACTCGATGTCGCCCTCGCCCGCCTCCAGCAGATGGGCGGCGATCTTCCTGCCCTTGGCGATGACCTTGTCCACCGCCTTGACGATGGCCGCGCCGCCCACGGCGAGGGAGCGGCTGCCATAGGTGCCCATGCCGAACAGCACCTTGCCGGTGTCGCCGTGCTGGATGTCGATGTCTTCCAGCGGAATGCCGAGGCGGTCGGCCACGACCTGCGCGAAGGTCGTCTCATGGCCCTGGCCATGCGAGTGGCTGCCGGTGAAGACGGTGACCTTGCCGGTTGGATGCACGCGCACCTCGGCGGCCTCGAACAGGCCGGCGCGCGCGCCGAGCGCCCCGGCGACATTGCTCGGCGCCAGGCCGCAGGCTTCGATGTAGGTCGAGTAGCCGATGCCGCGCTTCAGCCCCTTGGCCGCGCTGACGGCCTTGCGGGCCGCGAAGCCCGCCACGTCGGCGAGCTGCTGCACTTGCGTGAGCGTGGCGTCGTAGTCGCCGATGTCATAGGTCAGACCGACTGGCGTCGCGTAGGGAAACTCCTTGATGAAGTTGCGGCGGCGGATCTCGGCGGGATCGATGCCGAGCTCGTGCGCGGCCGTTTCCACCAGCCGCTCGACGACATAGGTTGCCTCGGGCCGGCCGGCACCGCGGTAGGCGTCCACCGGCGCGGTGTTGGTGAACACGCCGGTGACCTCGGCGTAGATCTTCGGCGTCGTGTACTGGCCGGCCAGCAGCGTCGCGTACAGGATGGTCGGCACGCAGGAGGCGAAGGTCGACAGGTAGGCGCCGAGGTTGGCCGTCGTGTGCACGCGCATGGCCAGGAAGGCACCGTTGCTGTCGGTGGCCAGTTCTGCCGTCGTCACATGGTCGCGGCCATGGGCGTCGCTGAGGAAACTCTCGCTGCGCTCGGCCGTCCACTTGATCGGCCGGCCCAGCTGCTTGCTGGCCCAGACCAGCGCCGTCTCCTCGGCGTACAGGAAGATCTTGGAGCCGAAGCCGCCGCCCACATCGGGCGCCACGACGCGCAGCTTGTGCTCGGGAATGCCGAGCACGAAGGCGCACATCAGCAGGCGCTCGACGTGCGGGTTCTGGTTGGCCACATAGAGCGTGTAGTGGTCGCTGCTGGGGTCGTAGCTGGCGTTGGCGGCGCGTGGCTCGATGGCGTTGGGGATGAGGCGGTTGTTGCGGAACTGGAGCTTGGTGATGTGCGGCGCGTTGACAAAAGCCGCGTCGGTCGCGGCCTTGTCGCCGCAGCCCCAGGTGTAGCAGCGGTTGTCCGTGGCTTCGTCGTGCACCGTGCCCGCGTGGCCGGCCGCCGTGGCCGTGTCGGCTACCGCCGGCAGCTCCTCGTAGTCCACCTCCACCAGCGCCGCCGCGGCCTTGGCTTCGGCCAGGGTCTCGGCCACGACCAGGGCCAGCGCGTCGCCCACGTAGCGCACCTTGCCGTCAGCCAGGATGGGGTGCTTGGGCTCCTTCATCGGCGTGCCGTCGATGCTGTTGATCAGCCAGCCGCAGGGCAGACCACCGACGTCGCGGAAGTGCTCGCCCGTGTAGACGCCCAGCACGCCCTCGGCCGCCTTCGCCGCGGCGGTGTCCACGCGCTGGAGCCGCGCATGGGCGTGGCTGCTGCGCACGAAGACGCCGAACGTCTGGCGTGGCAGCACGATGTCGTCGGTGTACTGGCCGCGGCCGGTCAGGAAGCGCGCGTCCTCGCGGCGCTTGACGCTCTGGCCGATGAAGCCTTCCTTGGGTGCGTTCATGGTCAGGCTCCCTTCATGGCTTGGGCACCGACCTGCACGGCGCGCACGATGTTCTGATAGCCCGTGCAGCGGCAGAGATTGCCCTCCAGCCCCTCGCGGATGGCGGTCTCGCTGGAACAGTCGTGGTGCTGCACGAGATCGATGGCGCTCATGACCATGCCCGGCGTACAGAAGCCGCATTGCAGACCGTGGCATTCCTTGAAAGCGGCCTGCATGGGATGCAAGACGCCGTCGGCGCCAGTCAGGCCTTCGATGGTGGTTACCGCCGCGCCGTCGGCCTGCACGGCCAGCATGCTGCAGGACTTCACCGCCCGGCCGTTCAAGTGGACGGTGCAGGCGCCGCATTGCGCGGTGTCGCAGCCGACATGGGTGCCGGTCAGTGCCAGGTCTTCGCGCAGAAATTGCACCAGCAACTGGTCGGGCGCGACCTCGCGGCTCACCGTCCGCCCGTTTATTGCCAGCTTGATAGGAATGCCCATCTCGATGTCTCCTCGGTGCGGCCTGGGTGGCCGTCGCGAGGCTATCGTCGCCTGCCGTCGGGCAGGCAGGGGCTGCGCAAACCCCTATAGATGGGCAGTCAGCTGCCCGGCGGGTGTCAGTGCTTGGTGTCGGGGTCCCAGTGCTCGGCGATCTTGCCGTTCTCGATGCGGAACATGTCGAACCAGGTGGTCGTGTAGGTCTTGGTGGCGTCCTTGGGGTCGGGCAGCTCGCTGACGAAGCTGAGGATCACCAGATCGCGCTCGGCCACGATGGCAACCAGCGGCGCCTTGACGCGGGCCTCGATGGGCTTGGGTGTGGCGACCTTGGAGAACACGTCGACAAAGCCGGCGCGCCCGGTCGGCACCTCCGGGTTGTGCTGGATATAGGACTCGGCCAGGTAGCGGTCCGCCAGCTCCATGTGCCCGCCCTCGAAGACTTCGCGCCAGAAGTTGTAAACCAGGCGCTTGTTGGCCGCGAGCTTGGGGTCGCTGCTGGCCAGCAGCTTGGCGTGGTCGGGCTGGGCCTGGACCGGCAGCTGGGGGAGGGCCGAGCCGGCCAGGCTGGCCAAACTGGCAAAGAGGAGGGTGGCGAGAAAGGCTTTCTTCATGAGGGACTTTCAACGAGGGTTGGCCAGTGTAGGAAGCGGCCCGTGTGTGGCCGCACGTCATGGTCGCTGCAAGCTGGCGCCGCTCGCGGTATGGTGGCGGCTGACCTCACCGACAAGACATGGACAACCTCGATCTCAGCGTTTTGCGCACGGCCGCCGCGTGGCGGGCCGAGGCACGTGGCGTCGTGCTGGGCACGATCACGCGCACTTGGGGCTCGGCGCCGCGGCCGGTCGGGTCGCTGGTGGCCGTTCGCGACGACGGGCTGATCGCCGGCTCGGTGTCCGGCGGTTGCATCGAGGACGACCTGGTCGCCCAATTGCGTGCGGGCAGCTTGAAGTTGGCCCGGCCGACGCCGTTGCGTTACGGCGTTGGCGCCGAGGAGGCGCGCCGCTTCGGCCTGCCCTGCGGCGGCACGCTGGAGCTGATGCTGGAGCCACTGGGGCCGCAGTCGGGTGTCGACGCGTTGCTGGCACGGCTGGAGCGCGGCGAGCGCGTGCGCCGCACGCTGGACCTGGCAACCGGCATCGCCACGCTGGCCGACGCCGAGCCGGGTGCCGACACCTTGACGCTGACCGACACCCAGCTCGTCAGCCACCATGGCCCGCAATGGCGCTTGCTCGTCATCGGCGCCGGCCAGATGACCGACTACCTCGCCCAGATGGCGCTGGCACTGGGCTATGGCGTCACCGTCTGCGACCCGCGCGCCGAGTACGCCGATGGTTTCGCCATCCCTGGCGTCACGTTGACGCGCGACATGCCCGATGACGTCGTCATCGCCTTCAAGCCCGATGGCGCCACGGCCATCGTGGCGTTGACGCACGACCCCAAGCTGGACGACCTCGCGCTGATGGAGGCGCTCAAGGGCGCGGCCTTCTATGTGGGCGCCATCGGCTCGCGCGTCAACCAGGCCAAGCGCCGTGCGCGGCTGGGCGAGCATTTCGGGCTGACCGATGCGGAGCTGGATCGCCTGCATGGCCCCGTCGGCCTGGACATCGGTGCGCGCACGCCGCCGGAGATTGCGCTCAGCATCCTGGCGGAGATGACCGCCGTGAGGTACGGGCGCCCCTCGCCCAGTCGCGTCTCGCTGAACGCGGACGCGCCTGGTCGGTCCCCCTAGGGGACGGCGATGCTCGCGGCGTTGAGCCGCGAGCACATCGCCTGACGGGCCGGCTTGGGAGCGGCCCGGCGCTCGGCCCCAGAGAGGCGTTACTTCATCGTGTAGCCGCGGCCGTCCATGCAGGCTTCGATGGCGCGGTTGAACACGCTGCTGTCGGCCTGCGCGTTCGGCTGAGTCGTCGCCCAGCGGTTGCAGTCGCGGCGGTCGTTCTCCAGTTGCTCGGGCGACTGGCCGTTGCGCGGATAGACGATGGGTTCGGGCCTCGGCGCCGGGGCCGCAGGTGCCGGCATCACCTGGGCCGTGGCGGCTTCGGGCGGCGGTGTCGTGACGACGTAGCCTTCCGGCACCGGCCGGTAGTAGACGCCGTTGGCGTAGTAGTAGGGCAGGCCGCTCAGCGTCAGCGTGACATAGGCCGGTGGCAGCAGCGGAATGACCACGCCGACCGGTGGCAGCACGACGCGGTAGCGCGGGCCATAGGGCTGGTACCAGACGCCGCCGTGGAACCAGTAGCGCCCCGGGCCGGCGCCGATCATGACCGAGCCGTAGGGCACGTGGGGTGCCACATAGCCGGGCGCGGGGTAGTAGTGGTCGTGGTGGTAGCGGTTGTCGAACACCATGCCGATGTTGGCGCGAACGCGCACGTCGGCGTGGGCGGCCGGTGCGGCCAGAACAGCGGTCAGCGCCAGCAGGGCCGCAGCAGAGGAATGGAGCAGAGTCTTCATCGTCTTCAACCCGAAGTCAGGGGTGGATTGCCAACGCCGTCAGCGTCGCGCGGGTGCACTGCGGTGGCATTGCGGCCACGTAAAGTTCACCGCTTCCTGTTCCCAGCCTGTCGCACCGCCATGATCGAACTGTTTTACTACCCCAGCAACGCGAGCTTCGCGCCCCATCTCCTGCTCGAGGAAATGGGCATTCCCTACACGCTGCGCCAGGTGGACCGTGCCAACAACGAGCACAAGTCGCCGGCCTATCTGAAGCTCAACCCGAACGGCGTGATCCCCGTGCTGGTCGACGGTGATCTCGTGCTCTACGAGACGGCCGCCATCCTGATGCATCTGGCCGACTGCCACGCCGGCTTTGCGCCAGCGCCCGGCACCGCCGAGCGGGCCCAGTACTACAAGTGGATGGTCTGGCTGACCAACACGCTGCAGGCCATGCTGATCCACTATTTCTACCCCGACCGCATGGCCGCCAACGCCGACGAGGTGAAGGCCCGTGCCGAGGCGCAGATCGCGCCCATGCTGGACCAGATGGACGCCGAGCTGGCCCGCCATGGCGGCGACTGGTTCCTGGGTGACCAATTCACGGCCATCGACCCGCTGGCCTTCATGCTGTGCCGCTGGACGCGCATGCAGGCCAACCCGGCCAAGACGCGGCCGGCTTTGGGCGCCTATCTGAAGCGGGTGTTCGAGCGGGCGGCAACGCAGCGCGTCGTGGCCAAGGAAAAGCTGCCGGATCCCGTCTATTGATCAGTCGAGAGTCTGCCGGTAGCGCAGCAATGCGATGCCACCCGCCGCGGCCAGAAAGGCCAGCATGGGCCACAACTCCGGCAGCAGCTCGGCTGCGCCCGAGCCCTTGAGCATGACGCCGCGCACGATGCGCAGGAAGTGGGTCAGCGGCAGCACCTCGCCCAGGTATTGCGCCCATTGCGGCATGCCGCGAAAAGGGAACATGAAGCCCGACAGCAACATGGACGGCAGGAAAAAGAAGAAGGTCAGCTGCAGGGCCTGCAGCTGGTTCTGCGCCAGCGTCGAGAAGGTGAAGCCCACGCCCAGGTTGGCCAGCATGAAGACGCCGATCATGGCCAGCAGCAGCGTCACGCTGCCCACCATGGGCACGTTGAAGAGCGCAAAGGCCGCGCCGAGGATGACGCCCAGCTGCACATAGCCCAGCACGATATAGGGCAGGATCTTGCCGGCCATGACCTCGAAGGGCCGCACCGGCGTGGCCAGCAGGTTCTCCATCGTGCCGCGCTCGCGTTCTCGCGTCATGGCCAGCGCCGTCAGCATGACCATGGTCATCGTCAGGATGGTGCCGACCAACCCGGGCACGATGTTGTAGCGCGACAGGCCTTCGGGGTTGTAGCGGCGCTGGATGCGCACCTCGAAGGGCAGGGGCTGCGGGGCCCGCGAGCCCAGGGCACCGCGCAGGTCGCGGTTCAGCGCCGTCTGGCCGAGTTGGCTCAGCGCGGCGATGGCGTTGCCGCCGGCCGACGGGTCGGTCGCGTCGGCCGCGATCAGCACGGCCGGTTTCTCGCCGCGCACGACGCGGGCGCCGAAGTCGTCCGGTACGACGACGAGGAACTGGATGTCGCCTCTCTGCAGCAGCGCGTCCCCGCGCGACTCCGCGATGCCGCTCTCGACGATGTGGAAGTAGCCACTCGTCTGCAGCGCCGCGACCAGGCTGTGTGCCATCGGGCTGGTGTCCTGCGAGACGACGGCCGTGGGCAGGCCCTTGGGGTCGGTGTTGATGGCATAGCCGAACAGCACCAGCTGCATGATGGGCACGCCCACCGCCATCGCGAAGGTGAGCTTGTCGCGCAGCATCTGCTGCACTTCCTTCAGCGCGATGGCGACGATGCGGGCCAGGGACTGCATCAGTGCGCTTCCGAATAGTTGTCAGTGGCCTGGCCGACGAGCTTGACGAAGGCGTCTTCGAGATCCTTGGCGCCCGCCTCCTGCACGACGGATGCTGCCGTGCCACGCGCCAGCACGCGGCCGTAGGCGATGTAGACCAGCTCGTCGCAGCGCTCGGCTTCGTCCATGTAGTGGGTGGACACGAGCACGGTGATGCCCTCCTGAGCGAGCTGGCGGATCTGGTCCCAGAACTCGCGCCGCGCCTTGGGGTCGACGCCGGCCGTGGGTTCATCCAGCAGCAACAGGCGAGGCTTGTGCAGCAGGCAGGCGGCCAGGGCCAGGCGCTGCTTCCAGCCGCCGGACAGCGCGCCGGCCAATTGCTTCTCGCGGCTCTTCAGGCCCAGGCGCTCCAGCGCATCGTCGACGGCTTGCTTGCGGTTTTCCATCGAGAACAGCCGCGCGATGAAGTCCAGGTTCTCGCGGATCGACAGGTCTTCGTAGAGGCCGAACTTCTGCGTCATGTAGCCGACCTGGCGCTTGACCTCGGCGGCCTGGCGGCGGAAGTCCAGGCCCAATACCTTCCCTTCCCCGGCGTCGGGCGTCAGCAGCCCGCACAGCATGCGCAACGACGTCGTCTTGCCGCTGCCATTGGGGCCAAGGAAGCCGACGATGCGGCCGGTGGCGACCTGCATGTCGACGCCGTCGACCACCTTGCGGTTGCCGTAGGACTTGCTCAGCCCCCGGACATCAATGGCCAGCTCGAGGTCGCTGGCCCCTCGGTCGCGGTGTACCGCGCCCGATCCCCCGAGGGGATGCGCGCCGGCTTGGGGCGGCCCTGCGCTCGGCGCCGTCATGGCGTGACATCCAACGGCTGCCCCGGATGCAAGCGCTCCGCGTCCTCGGCCTTCACCGGCCGCGCCTCGACAAGGAAGACGAGTTTGTCGCGCTGCTGGTTGGAATAGATGACTGGTGGCGTGTATTCCGGGCCGGCGGCGATGAAGCTGATGCGCGCCGCAATGGCTGCGCCACAGCCGTCGCAGCGCAAGTTCACCGGCGCATCCAGCTTCAAGCCGCCGAGCGCCGACTGCGGCACGTAGAAGCGCGCCTTGCGGTTGGCCGGCGGCAGCAGGGCCAGCACGGGTTGGCCGGCGGCCACCCACTCGCCGGGACGCAGGAAGACGTCCTGCACGCGCGCCGGCATGGGCGCGCTCTGGCGCTTCTGCTCGACGCGCCAGGCTGTCTGCGCGCGGCCGCTCTGGGCTGCGTCGGCCAGAGCGCGGGCGGCATTGCGCTCGTCATCCCGCGCCGGCAGCCGGCCCACTTGCAACGCGGCGTCCAGCTCCATCACGCGAGCACGGGCCTGAGCCAGCACCGTCGCGGCGTCGTCGACGCGAGCCTGGGCGACGAAGCCCCGGCCTAGCAACTCCTGCTGGCGCGTCAGGTCGATGCTGGCCAGGCGTTCAGCAGCGCGGGCCTGGTCGAGTTGAGCCTTCGTGACGGCCAGCTCAGGGCCGCGCCGGCCCTTGTCGGCATCCTGTGCCTGGGCCTGCGCGCTTCGCGCGCGTGCGCTGGCCTCGGCGTCGGCCGCGACCTCGGGTGTCGCGTCCAGTTCGAACAGCGCCTGGCCGGCGGTGACGGCCTCGCCGGAGCGAACGGCCAGCGTGGCCAGCCGACCGGCCACCGGCGGCGCGATATAGACCAATTCGGCCTCGGCATAACCCGTCCAGCCCTCGGGCGGCTTGTCGCCGCAGCCGACCAGCAGCACGGCGAGCAAGGGAAGGATTCGTTTCATGTCGACTCCTCAGACGCCGCTGGCCAGGCCGAGCAGCGCCCATTCGATGCGCCGTTGCAAGGCCGCATCCGACAGCACTTCGTCGTCCACCGCGGCCAGCAGCGCGGGGGGGACCACATCGATGGATTTCATGCCGCCGACCAGGATCAGCGGCGCAACGACTGCGCCCATCAGGAAGGAAAAGCGTGTCAGCAGCGGTTGCCGCGGCAGGCAGTCGCGCGCCTCGGCCTCCTGCAGCAGGGCAAGCAGCACGCCCAGGTGGCGCGGCGCGTTGGCGCGCAAGAAATCCTGGGCCACGCCCTGACCGGCCTGAGCATCGGCCCAGACCCGCGCGATCAGCGGCCGGTGCTCGCGCACAAAGCGCGCCACGCCCAGCAGGGCCGTGGCCAGTCGCTCCATGACATCGGCTTCACCTTGGCTGCTCAGCGACAGCGCGCTGAACATCTCCTCGTAATGCCGCTGCAGCAAGGCGCGCAGGAAGGCGTCCTTGCTGCCGAAGTGGTAGTGGACCATGGCCGGGTTGACGCCGGCCGCCTCGGCCACGCGGCGCACCGACAGACCCGCGCAGCCGAGCCCCGGGTAGAGGGCGGCGCCGGCGGCGAGCAGGGCTTGATCCTGATCCTGGCTGGGGCGGGGCATGTCGGCGATTATTGGTCAAGTGTTCAGTAACCACAAGTTGCGGCAAAAGGTCGCTTGCCATCAGTAGCCGCTTCACTAGCATGCAGGCAACGAGGCCGCTGCCCAAGCGGCCTAACTAGGAGACACGAACATGGACCTCGCCACCTGGATGCGCAGCTTCACCATCCGCACCCGCATGCACGGGGCCATCTTGCTGGTGCTGCTGATGTTTGCCGCTTTGGGCGTGACCGGCTTGCTTGGCGGCCGCCAGCTGATGGCGCTCAATGTCGACGTCACCACGCATGCGATGCGCGACCTGCAGCACCTGGCCGCCATCCGCCAGGGGCTGGCCGACGTGCGGCTGGAGGAAAAGGAGATGGTCATCGCCTACGAGACGCCCGAGCAGGTCAAGCAGTTCCGCCAGCGCTGGGACGCCGCAGCCCAGCGTCTGGTAGCGGCGCTGCAGGGCCTGCAGGAGGGCACGCGGGAGGAGAACAAGGCCGTGGCGGCCGAGGCGCTGAAGTTCCTGCAGGACTACCGCACGGCGGCCCAGCCGGTGCTCAACCAGATCGAGGCCGGCGGCTTTGACACCGCCAAGGTGGCCGACCGCATGTTGAACCGGCCCAAGGCAGCGATGCGCGAGACCGAGAAGCGCGTTGAGAGCATCGCCGCCCTCATCGATGCCCAGGCCAAGGCCACCGAGGCCGAGTTCGGCGCCGAGATGGGCCGCATCGCCTGGCGATCGCTGGCCGTGCTGGTCCTCGTCATGGTGCTCGTCGTGCCGCTCACGCTGATCAACTCGTCCACCATCACCAGCCCGATGCGCTATGCCGGCAGCGTGGCCCAGTCCATCGCCAGCGGCGACCTGAACAACGCCATCCGCATCGTCGGTCGCGACGAAGCCTCCGAGCTGTTGCGCGCCCTGGATGCGATGCAATCCAGCCTGCGCGACCTGGTGCGGCAGGTGAAGACCTCGGCGATGAGCATCGAGACGGCCAGCACCGAGGTCGCGTCGGGTAACCAGGACCTGAGCCAGCGCACCGAGCAGGCGGCGTCCAGCCTGCAGCAGACGACCAGTTCGATGGAAGACCTGACCAGCGGCGTGCGCCATGGCGCCGATGCCGCCGGCAAGGCTCGCCAGTTGGCCGAAGGCGCAGCCGAAGTCGCGCGTCGCGGCGGCCAGGAGGTGGCCGACGTCGTCGCGACGATGGAGCAGATCAACACCAGTTCGCGCCGCATCGGCGACATCCTCGGACTGATCGACAGCATCGCCTTCCAGACCAACATCCTGGCGCTGAACGCGGCCGTCGAGGCGGCGCGCGCCGGCGAACAGGGGCGCGGCTTCGCGGTCGTCGCCAGCGAGGTGCGCCTGCTCGCGCAGCGCTCGGCCGACGCGGCGCGCGAGATCAAGTCGCTGATCGCGGCCAGCCTGGAGCGCACCGAGACGGGCTCCCGGCTCGTGCAGCATGCTGGCACCACCATGCAGGAGATCGTCGACAACGTGCAAAAGGTCAGCGACATGATCGGCGAGGTGGCGGCCGGTGCGGCCGACCAGAGCTCGCGCATCGGCCAGATCAACGGCGCGGTCAGCCAGCTCGATCACATGACGCAGCAGAACGCTGCGCTGGTGGAGGAGTCTGCCGCCGCCGCCGACAGCCTGCGCCAGCAGCTGCAGTTGCTGACGGGCGCGGTGGCGCAGTTCAGGCTCGACGGGAACGCCTAGAATCCGCCGCATAGCGCCGATTTGTTCCGGATTGCGGGCGCTCAATAAATGCCGCTAAACAGGGCTCCGATCAGCCGGCGTCCCGCAACAGTGGCGCCGGTTTTTTATTGGAGTAAGGCCATGACGGGCCGTAGCGTCGGCGACGTGTCGCCGCAGAGTTTTCATTTCGACGAACCGCTGCCGCTGCGCAGCGGGGCCAGCCTGCCGGCCTACGACCTGATGGTCGAGACCTATGGCCAGCTCAATGCCGAGCGCAGCAATGCCGTGCTGGTCTGCCATGCGCTGAATGCCAGCCACCATGTCGCCGGCACCCTGGCCGGCCAAGCCAAGAGCGAGGGCTGGTGGGACAACCTCATCGGCCCGGGCAAGCCGCTGGACACCGACAAGTTCTTCGTCATCGGCGTCAACAACCTCGGTTCCTGCTTCGGCTCGACCGGCCCCATGCATGTCAACCCCGCCACGGGCCGGGCCTGGGGCGCCGACTTCCCCGTCATCACCGTGCAGGACTGGGTGGATTCCCAGGCCCGCCTGGTCGAGCGCTTCGGCATCCTGAAGCTGGCAGCCGTGCTGGGTGGGTCCTTGGGCGGCATGCAGGCGCTGGACTGGGCGCTGCGCTATCCCGAGCGCGTGAGCCACTGCATTGCCGTCGCGACCGCGCCGAATCTGTCGGCGCAGAACATCGCTTTCAACGAGGTCGCGCGCCGCGCCATCGTCACCGACCCCGATTTTCACGGCGGCCACTTCTACGCCCACGGCGTGGTGCCCAAGCGTGGCCTTCGGGTGGCACGCATGATCGGCCACATCACCTACCTGAGCGACGACGTCATGGCCGAGAAGTTCGGCCGCGAGCTCAAGGGCGGTGCGCTGGGCTATTCGACGCAGGACATCGAGTTCCAGATCGAGAGCTATCTGCGCTACCAGGGCGACAAGTTCAGCGACTACTTCGACGCCAACACCTATCTGCTCATCACCCGTGCGCTCGACTACTTCGACCCGGCCTCCGAGCATGGCGGCGACCTGACGCGCGCCTTCGCAACCGCTCGCGCCAAGTTCCTCATCGTCAGCTTCACGACCGACTGGCGCTTCTCGCCCGACCGTTCACGCGAGATCGTCAAGGCCCTGCTCGACAACCGGCTGGACGTGTCCTATGCGGAGATCGACGCGCCGCATGGTCACGACGCCTTCCTGCTCGACGATCCGCGCTATCACGGTGTGCTGGGGGCCTATTTCGAGCGCATCGCCACGAGCCTGGAGCGGCCCGCCGGCTTGCAGCTGAAGGGGGTGGCCATATGAGCTTCGACCCGGCCATCGCGGCGCTGGTGCCGCCCGGCTCACGTGTGCTCGACCTGGGCTGCGGCACCGGCGAGCTGCTTGAGCACCTCATCAAGCACAAGGGCTGCAGCGGCTACGGCGTGGAACTGGACGACGCCAACCTGCTGGCCTGCGTGAAGCGCGGTGTCAACGTCATCCAGCGCAACCTGGAAGAGGGCCTGGCCATCTTCGAGGAGCAGAGCTTCGACGTCGTGCTGCAGCTGGAGACGCTGCAGAACCTGCGCAACGCCGAGGCCATGCTCAAGGAGACGGCGCGCGTGGGCAAGATGGGCATCGTCAGCTTCCCCAACTTCGCCCACTGGCCCAACCGGCTGCAGGTGCTGTTCGGACGCATGCCAGTCACCCGAGCCCTGCCCTACGAGTGGTACGACACACCCAATATCCGCGTCGGCACCTTTGCCGACTTCGGCGTGCTGGCGCGCAAGAACCGGCTCAAGATCCTGGACAGTTTCGGCCTGCAGGATGGCGGCGTGGTGCGCACGCGGCCCAATCTGATGGCCAGCGTGGCCGTGTTCAAGTTCGAACGAGAGTGAGCACCCGGCCGGCGCGCAACGGACTCAAACCCTAGCCCACGGCGCGCCTTGATTCGCTAGGCTCGCTACATGTTGCGCGCTCGTTTCCTCGCCTCCATGCTGGCTGCCGGTGTGGCGCCCTGGGTGCGGGCTGAGGCCGCGCCGCTGCGCTTCGTCTACCCGCGCGTCAACGACCAGGGCGAAGAGGCCTTCGGCTTCCAAGGGCTGCGCCTGGCGCTGCAGAAATGGGGGCGGCCCTTCGAGCTGTTGCTGGCGCCCACGTCCACCAACTACCGGCGCTCGCTGTACCAGCTTGAGACGGGCGAAATCGACGTGATAGACATGGGCACCAGTCGAGCCTTCGAAGCCCGTTTTCAGCCGGTGCACCTGCCTGTCGACCGAGGCCTCAGTGGCTGGCGACTGTTGCTGGTCCGTGCCGGCATGGTGCCCGCGTTCCGCGCGGTGCACGACCTGGCCGGCCTCGCCCGGCTGCGTGCCGGTCAGGGCCAGGACTGGCCCGATACGCAGTTGCTGCTCGCCGCCGGCCTGGGGGTTGTTAGCGGCAGCGATCTGCCGACGTTGTTCCGCCAGTTGCAGGCGGGCCGCTTCGACTACTTGCCCCTGGGCCTGAACGAGATCCACGGCCTGCTGACCCAATGGCAGGCGTTGGCGCCGGATGTTGTCGTGGAGCCCGACCTCGCCCTGGTCTACCCGTTCGCGCGCCTGCTCTTCGTGCGTCGCGGGGACGGCGAGCGCCACGCGGCCATCACCGAGGGGCTGACGCGGGCCTTCGAAGACGGCTCGTTCAACACGCTGTTCGCTGCCCGGCATGCGGGGCTCGCGCAGGCCCGGTTGGCCGAGCGCCGCGTGCTGCAGATCGACAACCCCGGGCTGAGTGAGGCAACGCGTGCTATCCCGGCGCGCTACTTCATCCGGCCCTAGGAGGCTGTCGGGCTTGGGGTCGGGTGCGCGTTGGGCCTGCAGGGTGCTGAGACAAGGCGCAAAGCGCAGCGGTACCGGGCGTACCGCGAGCATTTGCAACGCAGGATCGGCGCCCTTGCAGGCCCAACCCGCAGGGCCAGGGCGATTTGCGGGGCGATCCGGCGTTGCGAACTCGTTGTGTGGCCCGCCACACGCCTCGCCCGCGCCTTGTCTCACCCCGCAACTCGCCCTGGCGCGCACCCGACCCCAAGCCCGACAGCCTCCTAGGTTTCAGCAGCTCAGGCCGATTTCTTGTGGCCCTTCTTGGCCGCCTTCTTGTGCTTGGCCTTGGTCGTCTTCTTGGCGGCGGTCTTGGCATGGATGCCGCTGCTGGCCTGGCTGGTCTTGTGGTGCTGGGCCACGCGCGCCTCGGCCGCCGGGGCAGCGATGGCGAGGGCGGTGACGAGGGCGGTGAGCAGGGTCTTCATCGTGGATCTCCAAAAGAAAAGCTGATGGGGCAAGCGTAACGGAGGCGGCAGTCTCGGGCCGTCCCTCAGCTGCCTTTGCGCACCATGAAGCCCTCGTCCGTGCGCTCGTCGTCCTTGAACACACCTTCCCAGCGATCGCCGCTGGGCCAGTGGAAGGTGCCCTGGCCATGCTTGAGGCCGCGCGCCCAGGCGCCTTCGTAGCGCTCGCCGCTGCGCCAGGCGTATTTGCCCTGGCCGTGGGCCTTGCCGGCGTCGAACTCGCCCTCGTAGACGTCGCCGCCAGGGAAGATCATGCGGCCGCGTCCCTGGGGCAGGCCGGCGGCCATCTGGCCTTCGTACTGGTTGCCGTTGCTGAAGCGCATCTTGCCCTGGCCCTGTGGCTTGTCGTTGACCCATTCGCCCTCGTAGCGCTGGCCGCTCATCCAGACATAGCTGCCGCGGCCATGCGGCAGCCCCTGGCGGATCTGGCCGCTGTAGACGTCGCCCGAGGCATAGGTCAGCTTGCCTTCGCCCTCTGGCTGGCCGTCCATCAACGTGCCTTCGTAGTGATTGCCGTTGGCAAAGCTCATGGTGCCGCGGCCGGTGGCGCGGTCGGCCACCCAGTCGCCCTTGTAGCGCTGGCCGGCGGCCCAGCGGATCTCGCCGACGCCCTGGCGCTGGCTGCGCAGCAGCGGGCCTTCGTAGACGTCGCCGTTCTTCCACTCGACGCGACCGGAGCCCGTGACGGTGTCGTCGTCATTGCGCACGAACTGGCCAACGTAGCGCGTGTCACCGGCCATGCGATCGAAAAGCTTGGGCTCGGGAACCGGCACCGGCGCTGCTGTGGCCTGGGCGAGGGGCGTGATCGGTGCGGCTGCTGCCTGGCGCAGCCCAGGCGGGGCCGGCGGTGGCGCGCTGGCAGCGGCCTTGTTGGTGACGGGTGCCGCCATCGCGGCCGCCGGTTTGGGCGCTGCCGCAACCACCGGTGCCGGCGCGCCGGGCAGCGGTGTCGCCACCCAGGGTGTGCCGCGCTCGCGAGCCAGGGCCTGGGCGTTGTTCGTCGCCAGCTCCTGGGCGCTGCCTTTGCAGAGCTTGGCGGTGTCGCGCCACAGCGTCTCGCCGATCTGGCTTTGTGTCTGGCGCTCGGCCAGCGGCAGGGCGGCGCCGGTGTTGCGCAGCTTGCTGGAGAACTCGCGGGCGCGCTCGAAGGGCGCGGCGCAGAACTCGGCGTTGTGGCCGTCGATCTCACTCTGCTCGCGGCGGCGCTGGGCAGTCTGCTGCTGGCTGCCGTTGCACTGCTCGGCGGCCAGCTCCCACATGCCCTCGGCCTTGCGGTAGAGGCTGGCGGCGTCGCCAAAGCGTCGCTCGCCAAAGGCCGCGCGGGCCAGCTCCTGCAGCGAGGCGGCATCGCGGTGGGCACTCTCGCACTGGCTGCCGGACTGCAGCTTCTCGGCCAGGGCTTCGCGGGTCTTCTGGCTGTCGGCCAGGTTGCGTTGGGCGCGTTCGCGAGCGCGGCCGTCGCAGCTGGCCAGTGCCCCGCCCCATTGCGCAACCGCCTCGTCGTAGAGCTTGACGAGGGCCTCCAGTGGCTGGTTCTGCGATTGGGCCGTGGCGGCACGCAGGTCGGCCGACAGCGCCCGGCTCGACAGTTGGGCGCAGCTGGGCGGCGGTGGGGCCGGCGCGGCGACGGGCTCGGAAGCTGCGGGCTCGGGTGCCGACGCCGCGGCTTCGGGAGGCGTCTGTGCCTGAGCCCAGGCGGCCGTCAACAGCAGCAGCGTGATGGCGAACTTCATTTCTTGGTGGCCGACTCGGCGGGCAGTTCCAGCATGGCGTCGACCAGGCCGCGGGAGAAACGGCTGGCGCCGGGGTCGTCGGGGTTGTCGAAGCTGAAGCTGCCGCGCGACGAGGCCAGCGGCATGGCGCCGATCTCGGCCCGCAGCGTGTCGGCGCGCAGGCCACCGAGGATGGCGACCACCTCGGCCTCGAAACCGCGTGCGGCGGCGATCTTGTTGATGGCCGCCAGGCGGTCGGCGTCGAACAGGAAGGCGTTGGCGGCCAGGCTGCGCTCGATGAGTTTCTGGTGCAGCGTGAAGCCCGCCAGCGGCGACGCGCCCAGGGCCGCCATGCGCGTGAAGGCCCAGGCGTCGGCATAGTCGAAGGTGGTGGCCGCGATGCGGGAGACGCCCGACAGCGAGCCGCGGTTGGCGGCCGCGGCCTGCATCACGTTCATGACCTGCTGGCGCGTCAGCTGTTGAGCAGCGTCCACCAGGCCTTCGCGGATCTTCTGCGTCGCCAGCGCCTTGCCCTGCTCGATGAGCTGCTGCTTGAGGAACTCGCTGGCCACGTTGGCCGCGGCGCTCTTGGCCGCGCTCATCGCGGCGTCGGCGGCCAGCGCCGCGGCCTTGACGCCCGAGGCCAGTGTGGCCAGGTTGTAGAGGGTGCCGGCGATCTTGATCGCGTAGTGGTAGGTCTTCATGCGGGCCCCGCCCTCTTCGGACAGGCCCTGCGTCCACAACACCATCCACAGCGCCTCGTCGGGTGTGGGCTCGGCCTGGGTCACCTCCAGCGGGTGCAGGCTGAGCAGCCAGTGGTAGTCCTGCAGCTGCGCCGTGTTGGGCGGTGCGAAGCGTGTGTAGCCGCGGCAGACTTCGAAGGGCTTGATGGCGACGTTGCGGCCTGAGGCCAGGCCGACGTTGAAGGGCTTGCCAGCGTCGCGCGCCTCGGCCAGCGTTTCCAGCAGGCGCTCGCCGTCGATGTCCTCGCGGCCGCCGACGCGCACGATGCGGTCGCTCGGGGCCAGCGGCGAATCCTGGGTGACGGCGATGACGGTCAGCCTCTCGTCCACCTGCAGGGCGCGCACCCAGGCGACGCGGTCATCGGCGCTCCAGCCGGCGCTGGTGGCCACGGCGAAGGGCAGCTCCCACTGCTTGTCGCAGTCCTTGTCCTTCAGCGCCGCGCTGCGGGCGATGGCCGGGCGGATCAGGCGCTCGCCGGCGCCATAGGCACGCATGCCGGCCAGCAGCGTCTCGTCGACCTTGCGGCCGTCGTCCACGGTGAATTTGGGGCCTGAGGCACAGCCGGTCAGCAGCGCGATCAGAACAATCAGTAACAAGCGCATCTTGGCGTCGAGCCTAAGCGCTTGATGCCAGGAGTGCCGCCGGTAGTTATCCCAGGCGGCGTGATGGCTGTCGCGGCCAAGCCTAAACTGGTAAGTCGCGCCACAAGCGCCAGGAGTACGCCATGAACGCACGTGATCCCCACCTGCCCCTGCAAGCCGACGAGGCCACCGCGCTGGGCGACTTTGCCGCCCGCGTCTGGGACGAGGAAATCGTCCCCGCGCTGACCGACTACATCGCCATTCCGGCCAAGAGCCCGATGTTCGACGCCGACTGGGCGAAGAACGGCCATATCGAGAAGGTGCTGACCCAGGCCGCCGCCTGGGTCGAGAGCAAGAAGGTTGCCGGCCTGAAGCTCGAAGTGGTGCGCATCCCCGACCGCACGCCGGTCATCTTCTTCGAGGTGCCGGCCACCAAGGCGGGCTCGGACGACACCGTCGTCGTCTACGGCCACCTGGACAAGCAGCCCGAGTTCAGCGGCTGGCGCAACGACCTCGGCCCCTGGACGCCCAAGTACGAGAACGGCCTGCTCTATGGCCGCGGCGGCGCCGACGATGGTTATGCCGTCTACGCGTCGTTGACGGCCATCATGGCGCTGGACAAGCAGGGCATCCCGCGCCCGCGCTGCGTCGGCCTGATCGAGACCTGCGAGGAGAGCGGCAGCTTCGACCTGCCCGCCTATCTCGATCTGCTGGGCCCGCGGCTGGGCAATGTGTCGCTGGTCGTCTGCCTGGATTCCGGCGCCGGCAACTATGACCAGCTTTGGCTGACGACCTCGCTGCGCGGCATGGTGTCGGGCGTGCTGAAGGTCGAGGTGCTGGCCGAAGGCATCCACAGCGGCGACGCCTCGGGCGTCGTGCCCTCGTCCTTCCGCATCCTGCGCCAGGTGCTGGACCGGCTGGAGGACAGCAAGACGGGCCGTCTTCTGCCCGAAAGCTTCCACTGCGACATCCCCGGCGCCCGCCTGGACCAGGTCAAAGCGACGGCGGCCATCCTGAAGGAAGAGGTCTACAAGCGCATGCCCTGGGCCTGCGGTGCGGACGGCGGCCCGGTGCTGCCGGTGACGACCGACCCGGTCGAGGTGCTGCTGAACCGCACCTGGCGGCCGACGTTGTCGGTTGTCGGCGCCGATGGCTTCCCCGAGCTGAAGAACGCCGGCAATGTGCTGCGGCCTTACACGGCCTTCAAGCTGTCGCTGCGCCTGCCGCCGCTCATTGACGGCAACGAGGCGGCGCTCAAGCTGAAGGCCCTGCTGGAGGACAATGCGCCCTACAACGCCAAGGTCACCTTCACGCCCGACGGCCGCGCCGGGGCCTACGGCGCCACCGGCTGGAACACCCCCGAGCTGTCGCCCTGGCTCAGCCAGGCGCTCAACGACGCCAGCCAGGCCCATTTCGGCGCGCCGGTCGGCTATATCGGCCAGGGCGGCACCATCCCGCTGATGAGCATGCTGCAAAAGGGCTTCCCCAAGGCGCAGATGATGGTCTGCGGCGTGCTCGGACCGAAGAGCAATGCCCACGGGCCCAACGAGTTCCTGCACGTGCCCTATGGCAAGCGACTGACCGCGGCGGTCGCGCAAGTGATGGCCGCTCATCCCTGAACCAGGATGGATCAGCTACGCGCCATCAAGGTTTTCGTCCGCGTCATCGACGAGGGCAGTTTTGCCGCCGCGGCACGCGGGCTGGACCTGGCGCCGGCCGTCGTCACGCGGCTGGTGGCCGAGCTGGAAGAGCATCTCGGCACGCGGCTCTTGAACCGCACGACGCGGCGGCTGTCGCTGACCGAGATCGGCGAGGCCTATCTGGAGCGGGCGCGGCGCATCCTGGCCGATGTCGACGAGGCCGCGGCGCTGGCCGCCTCGGCCACCCAAGAGGTGCGCGGCCTGCTGCGCATCCTGTGCCCGCCGGCCATCGCCGTGCATCAGCTCGCCAAGCACCTGCCCAAGTTCCATCGCGAGTACCCGCTGGTGACGCTGGAGATCACGTCGCCCGGCCCGGTCGACACGGTGGACGATGCCTACGACCTGACCATCTTCCTGTCCCGCGAGACGCTGGACGGCGATTTCATCGCCCGCCGCCTGGCACGCAGTGAATTCATCATGTGCGCCTCGCCCGACTATCTGGACCAGCGCGGCCGCCCCCAGCATCCGCACGACCTCAAGCAACACGACGCGCTGCTGCCGCCCACGCCTTCGCTGATGCGCGGCCTGACGCTGCAGCGCGGCGACGGCACCGAGGAGATCACCCTGCCCATCGTGCCCTCGCGCGCCGCGCTGTCGACGACGCACATGGACACCAATTACGCCGCCGCCCTGCACGGCCTGGGCGTGGCCGGGCTGCCCAGCTTCATGGTCGAGGACGCGCTGCTGGAGCAGGCGCTGGAGCGCGTCATGCCGCAGTGGCGGCTGTTTGGCACGACGCTGTGGGCCGGCATGCCGACCCGCAAATACGTGCCGGCACGCACGCGCGCCTTCCTCGACTTCCTGCTGCAGATCTTCGGCGGCGAGGACAAGGACCCCTGGCTGGTCGCGGCGGGCTGCGCGACCTGCCCCTGAGGCGCTGCCCCCGTGATCACGGGGGAAGACGCGGCCGGGCGGCTGCGAACTTGTTCACAAGGCATGGCCTGACCCCCTGGAGGCGAGGGGGCGGAGCTTGGAGGTGACCCGGGCAATATGCGTCCGTCGTCAACCCCTAGTTCATAAATCAAATGACCTTCTCGACCAAGCTGTTGGCCGTCGCCCTCACTACCGTCATCGGCCTGGGCGCCGGTGCCGCTCACGCCGGCCTCGTGGCGCACGCCGATGTGAACGGCTATGCCACCTTCCAGGACACGACCACCGGCCGTGTCTGGCTCCAGCTGCCCGACCTGTTCAACATGAACTACATGGCTCAGGTCAACACGGCCACCGCTGCCGGCTTCTCGGTCGCTTCGCTGAGCGACGTGGATGCGCTGTGGACCAGCACGCCCGGCGGCGACTGGAACGCGCTGAGCTCGGTCATCGGTGGTTCGTCCTCGCGCGGCCTGATGTGGGGCAACTACGCCGACGTCGGTGCCAGCAACCCGAATGCCTATGCCTACGCCTACGCCGGCACCAATGGCAGCTGGGACCACTACAACCCCAATAACACTTCGGCCTACAGCGACCTGGGCCTGTGGGCCTACCAGACCGGTGCCGCCGCTCTGCCTGAACCGGCCAGCTATGCGCTGGTGGGCATTGCCCTGGCCGGTGTCGGCCTGGCCAAGCGCCGCCGCAAGGCCTGATTCATCCGCACCCCACGGCGACCCCGCGGCCTCGGCCCCGGGGTCGTTTTGCTTTCGGCTCAGCGCAGGCTGAAACCGAGCACGAAGAATTCTGGATGGCGCGCCTCCATCGCCCGCTTGAGCGGCCCGAAGGCGACGTAGCGGCTCGATGTCTTGGCGACATGGGCCATCAGCCGGCGCTCGTCGGCGTGGCCTTCGCCCAGGGTCGCCAGCAGCACAAGGTGTTGGCGCAACGCGCTCCATTCCAGCCGCCGCCAGTACTCGCCGAAGTCGGCCGCCAGGTCCTCGTCTAGCAGACCCTCGGCGCGGCATTCCTGCCAATGGCGTGCGGCCCAGTCGATCTCCTGGGCTTCGTCCCAGGCCAGTTCGGGCGGGCGCAGCAGTGCAGCGAGGCTCTCCGTCACGCAGCCGTGTGGCACATCGGCGACGAGGCGATGCAGCACGCCGTCCAGCCCCGCCTCGGCAACGCGGCCCAGGCCGGTGCGCAGGGCGTTGGCATCGGGCGGGGCTGGCGGCAGGGGATGGGCGCGCAACTCGGCGCAGGCGGCGCGCATCAGGCGGTCGGCGTCGGCGGGGCGGGCAAGCAGTTCGGCAATCAAGGCCGAGGTCGGGGCATAGGTCATAGGGAAGGGCCCTCGTGGATAATGAAATTCTAGGGAAGCGCTGAATGAGTTCCCGCGATGCGGCGCGCCGTGATTTGGGATGGGCTGCAAGGCGCAAAGCACAGCCATGGCTGGGGCCATGGCGAGCATTTGCAACGCCGCAGACCGCCCAAAACACGGATGCGCCGCGCGCGAGGAACTTGTTCAGCGCTTCCTTACCTGCCGGCCCCGGCATCCTCACCGACTCCGAGCCTTTGCCGTCCGTGCCGCGCTTCTCCCGATTTCCCACCCCAGCCCTGCTACCCGCCCTCGTTGCCCTGGCCCTGTGCGCCTGGGGGCAGGCGTCGGCCCAGCAGCAGGCTGGCCCCGCAGAGGCCCTGCCACTGCGCGGCAGCCGCGTGCTCGGGCCGGCGTCCAAGACCGGTGCCAAGCCGGCCCTGGTCATCAGCGCCAACAAGGTCTCGGCCCAGCTGGATCAGAAGGCCGAGGGCCTGGGCGATGTCGAGCTGCGCTACGGCGAGCTGGTGCTGAACGCCGACAAGCTGGACTACAGCGTCGTGGACGACCTTGCCCGGGCCGAAGGCCAGGTGCGCATCAACCACAACGGCAATGTCTTCTCCGGCCCGCTGCTGCAGCTCTATGTGAGCCGCTTCGAGGGCGAGTTCCTGACCCCCCGCTTCTTCCTCGCGGCCACGGGCGGCGCCGGCAAGGCCCAGGTGCTGAAATTCCAGGACAGCGAGCACATGAGCGCCACCGAGGGCAGCTACACCAGCTGCCCCGCCGTGGAGGGCCAGGAGCCGGCCTGGCAGATCACGGCCAAGCAGCTGCGCATGGACCTGGCCGCCAACGAAGGCCAGGCCGACGGCGCAGTGCTGCGTTTCCTGGGCATGCCGCTGCTCGCCGCACCGTCATTGAGCTTCCCGCTCAGCTCGGCGCGCAAGTCGGGCTGGCTGCCGCCGAATCTGTTCCTGGACAACCGCAGCGGCCTTGAATTCGGCGTGCCCTATTACTGGAACATCGCGCCGCAGCGCGATGCGACCTTCACGCCCTTCATCATGAGCAAGCGCGGCGTGGGCCTGGACAGCGAGTTCCGCTACCTCGAGCCTGACCATGCCGGCCGCATCAACGTCGACCTGCTGCCCGGCGACCGCGTCTTCGGCCGTTCGCGCTGGAGCCTCAAGCTCAACAACGACGGCCATGTCTTTGGCGACTGGCGCTACCGGCTCAAGAGCGAACGCGTGTCTGACGACGATTACTGGAAGGACATGTCGCGCCGCGTCGAGAGCCAGACGCCGCGCCTGCTGGCCAACGACTTCACGCTGAACCGCCAGCGCGAGCTGTCCTGGGGTGTCATCGACACCTATGCCCGCGTGCAGCGCTGGCAGGCGCTGCAGGGCACCGACGTCCCCTCGCAGTTCGATTCGCCGTTCCAGCGCAGCCCGCAGGTCGGCGTTCGCGTGACGACGGCGGCCGACGAGGCCGTGCTGGACAGCTTTCGCCCCTGGGGCCGCAAGGCAAGGCTGGAGGGCGGGCTGGAGCTGGAGTACAACCGTTTCGACCTGCCGGGCTCGGCGCTGGCCGGCCAGCCGCGTGGCGGCCAGCGCGTGCATGCGCTGGGCCACATCAGCGCACCGCTGGGTGGCGAGGCCTGGTGGTTCATCCCGCGAGCCTCGTTCAATGCGGCTGCCTACGACCTCGACCGGCCCCAGCCCGACGGCCGTCGGCGCATGGGCCGGGTCATTCCGACGCTGAGCATCGACCACGGCTGGGTGTTCGAGCGCGACACGACGCTGTTCGGCCGCGACTACCGCCAAAGCCTCGAACCGCGGCTGCTGTACGTCAACACGCCATTCCGCGACCAGGCCAACCTGCCCAACTTCGACGCGGCGGCCAAGGACTTCAACTTCGACTCCATCTACACCGACAACCCCTTCTCGGGCGTGGACCGGGTGTCGGACCTGCACGCGCTGAGCGCGGGCGTGACCAGCCGCTGGATCGGCACCAACACGGGCGAGGAGATCCTGCGCCTGGGCGCCGTGCAGCGCTTCCTGTTCCGCGATCAGAAGATCACACCCGACGGCCAGCCCGTCACGCAGCGCTTCTCCGATCTGCTGCTGGCTGCCGCCGCCCATCTGGACGAGAAGTGGTGGGCCGACGGCACGCTGGAGTTCAACCCCGAGACCAACCGTTCGGTGCGCTCGGTGCTCCGTGCGCGCTATTCGCCCGGCCCCTACAAGACTGTCAGCGTCGCCTACCGCCTGGCGCGGGGCCAAAGCGAGCAGGTCGAACTGGCCTGGCAATGGCCGATCTACGGTACGCCTGTCACCTCACGCGGTGCCGACAGCAAGGCCTGCGGCGGCGCCTGGTACAGCGCCGGCCGCGTGCAGTACTCGCTGCGCGACCGGCGCCTGACCGATTCGGTCATGGGCTTCGAGTACGACGCCGGTTGCTGGGTGCTGCGCTGGGGCGTCGAGCGGCTGTCCACCGGCCGCGCTGAAACGAACACGCGGCTGATGCTGCAACTGGAGCTCGTCGGCCTGTCACAGCTCGGTTCGAACGCCCTCAAAGTCTTGAAGGACAATGTGCCCGGTTACCGAAGGCTGAGCTCCGACCGCTCACCGAGTTCAGATTTCCAACCATGATCTATCGCCTAGCTCCCCTCTTTCTTGCCGTGACGCTGGCCTTGGCCGCTTTCCAGGCCCAAGCCCAGACGCCCACGCTGCAGCCGGGGGACTACATCGCCGCCGTCGTCAACCAGGACGTCGTGGCCGCCAGTGAGGTCATCCAGCGTACCGAACGCCTGCGCCAGGAAGCCCGCCAGAAGGGCGAGGTCATGCCCGAGACGGCCGGCCTGCGCAAGCAGGCGCTGGAGGCCCTCATCGAGGATCGCGTCCTCGTCACCTACGCCCGCGAGACCGGCCAGAAGATCGACGAGGCCGAGCTGGACCGCGTGGTGGCCAACGTCGCCGCGCAGAACAAGCTGACGATGGCGCAGCTGCGCGATCGCCTGAAGGCCGACGGCACCGACTACAAGAGCTTTCGCGAGAACCTGCGCGACCAGATGATGACGGAGCGCGTGCGCGAGCGCGAAGTGCAGGGACGCATCAAGGTGACGGACGCCGAGATCGACGCCTACCTCGACAAGAAGCGCAATGAACTCGCCAGCGGCGGCATGGTCAACCTCGCCCAGGTGCTCGTGCCGGTGCCCGATGGCGCGCCGGAAAGCGTCGTCACCGAACGCCGCACCCGTGCTGAAGGCGCCCTGGCGCGCATCAAGGGCGGTGAGGACTTCGCCCGCGTCGCCCGCGAGGTGTCCGAAGACAGCAACAAGGCGCGCGGCGGCGAGATCGGCCTGCGCCCGGCCGATCGGCTGCCCGACGTGTTCGTCAATGCCGTCAAGGGGCTGAAGAGCGGCGAGGTCGCGCCTCAGCTGCTGCGCACCGGCGCGGGCTTTCACGTCCTCAAGGTCATCGAGCGCCAAGGTGGCGCATCCCTGACGCAGGCCGTGCAGACCCATGCCCGGCACATCCTGCTGCGCCCCTCGGCACAGCTGACGGCCGAAGTCGCGGCCCGCCGCCTGGCCGAGTTCAAGCGCCAGATCGAGACCGGTTCGGCCAAGTTCGAGCAACTCGCCCGCGCCAATTCCGAGGACGGCAGCGCCCCCGAAGGCGGTGACCTGGGCTGGATGGCTGCCGGCGGTTTTGTGCCGGAATTCGAGGAAGCGATGAACGTGCTGCCGCTGAACGGCATCTCGGGACCGGTCGTGTCGCGCTTCGGCGTGCACCTGATCCAGGTGCTGGAGCGCCGCACGGTCGATGTCGAGATGAAGCAGCTGCGCGACCAGGCGCGCGGCGCACTGCGCGAGCAGAAATACGACGAGGCCTATCAGGAGTGGGTCAAGGATCTGCGGGCGAAGGCGTTTGTTGAAGTGCGCGAGTGGCTCGACTGAGTTCCCATATCCCCCGCAAGCGCTTCGGGCAGCATTTCCTGACCGACAAGGCGCTGATCGAGGCCATCGTCGACCTGATCGATCCGCAGCCGGGCGAGACCCTGGTCGAGATCGGCCCTGGCCTGGGCGCGATGACGCTGCCGCTGCTGGCGCGACACAAGCCGCTGACCGTCATCGAACTGGACCGCGACCTGGCTGCGCGCCTGCGCAAGCGCGACGACGTCGAGGTCATCGAGTCGGACGTGCTCAAGGTCGACTTCAAGGCGCTGGCTGCCACCAAGGGCGCCAAGCTGCGCGTGGTCGGCAACCTGCCCTACAACATCTCCACGCCCATCCTCTTTCACCTGCTGGATGCGGTGGACGACGTCGTCGACCAGCACTTCATGCTGCAGAAGGAAGTGGTGGACCGCATGGCCGCCGCACCGGGCCGCAAGGACTATGGGCGCCTCAGCGTGATGCTGCAGTGGCGCTACGACATTGAATCGGTGCTGGAAGTGCCGCCCGAGGCCTTCGACCCGCCGCCGCGCGTGAACTCGGCCATCGTGCGCATGCAGCCGTTGGCCAGGCCGCCAGCGGTAGACCCGGCCCTGCTGGGGGCCCTTGTCACCAGCGCCTTCTCGCAGCGCCGCAAGCTGCTGCGCCACAGCCTGGGCCATTGGCTGGCCGAGCGTGGTTTCTCGGGCCACTTCGACCTGCAGCGTCGCGCCGAGGAGGTGCCGGTCGACGAATTCGTCGCGCTGGCGCTCGAAGTGCCGCAGCAGAAATGAAAACGGGACCCGAGGGTCCCGTTCTGCTTTAGATAGTTCAGCGCTTCAAGCTGCGCTGAGCCACATCGAGGTATCGAAGGCACTGCACATCATCGGCATGTTCATGCCGAAGTTGGGGTTGCCAACCGTCGCCTTGGCGCTTTTCGGCGCAGGCTTTTCAATAACCGGGGCCACTTCAGTAGCCCGCTCCCATGACCCGTTATCTTGGGAGCGGGCTACTGAAAAGAATAGAAGCACCTGAACGCTATCTTCCTGTCGGCCCAATAGTCGGCCGTGTCTCGGAAGACATCGAGCAATTGCTCTCTCGCCTCGCGGTCGAATCGCACGTTGTCGGGCAACTGCTCCAGCACCACGACAAAGCCTGGCTGGGAGCCGGACTTGTGGACGAGGTCGGTCATGCAGTCATGCAGGGCGTCCAGGTTCTTGCCGAAATGCGCTGGAAACAGGAAGGCCTGCGCGATGCCATCGAGCACGTCCTGCTTGGACTGCGCCTCCGACAGGTTGGCGTACAGGAAATGCTGGCCCGCTTCTTGGGCGGCCTGCATCAAGTCCTCGACCCTGTAGGCCCGTATGGCCTGCACGATATTGGGACGGACGGTCTGCAAAAGCATGGTCGCGTTCCTCCTTTCAAGTCACAAAACTGCTGAACCCTCGACTTCACCGGGCCGCTTGGGCGCGAACGCGCTTGAAGCTGGCATAGTGATCGCCGGTGTAATAACAAATCTCGGGCGCCGTCGGCGGCGTGCCACCGCAGATAAGGCGGCGGGCACCGCGGTTGCGGGCGCCAGGGGTCTTGACCGTGTATTCGCGATAGAAGCCGCGAGCCTTGCGGGGCAGCAGACGCTCGCGATTGCCGAACACCACGCCGTCCTTGGCATAAGGAAACGGGCCACCGGCGAGAACGAGCCGGTGCGTTTCCTGGGCCTGGGCGGGCAGCTCGCTCAGCGAAATTTCAGCCAGAGCGGGCGTTGCGGTGGGGGGCTTATCGCCGATGGCTTCCTTGGCTTGCGCGCCTCCGGCCAAGCCGGAAAGCAGCAGGGCGGTGGTGACCGCCGAGGCGCCGGAGCGCGCCAGCCACGAGAGCAAAAACACGGGTTAACCCTGAACGAGAAACCGTAATGGTACCGAAGCGACCCCAAAAGCTCAAGCTCGGCGCGGGCGCCGGAGTCTGGAATAGGGTCATGTGAGCCAGCACTCACGCGCGTCTAAGTGATTGATTTCACTCGCAGCATGACAGCTGCGTGACGCCGTTTTGGGTCGTGAAAACTTCTGTCAATTGGGGGAGTCCGGGCGCTTTTGCCCTGTTCCCCCTTGGAGCCGGTGCCAGGTTCAGGCGCGTGCCGCGTTCGCGTCGGCGACGGTCAGGGCCGTCATGTTGACGATACGGCGCACGGTCGCCGAAGGCGTCAGGATGTGCACCGGCTTGGCCGCGCCGAGCAACACCGGCCCGATGGCGATGCCGCCGCCGGCGGCCGTCTTCAGCAGGTTGTAGGAGATGTTGGCGGCATCGATATTGGGCAGCACCAGCAGGTTGGCTTCGCCCGTCAGCGGGCTGGTGGGCATGATCTGCTTGCGGTAGGGGGCGTCCAGCGCGGTGTCGCCGTGCATCTCGCCGTCGACCTCCAGCCACGGCGCGAGCTGCCGCAGCAGCGCCAGCGTGTCGCGCATCTTCACGGCTGACGGCTTGTCGCTGGTGCCGAAGTTGCTGTGCGACAGCAGGGCGGCCTTCGGCGTCAGGCCGAAGCGGCACATCTCCTGGGCGGCCATGACGGTGATCTCGGCAAGCTGCTCGGCGGTCGGGTCGTAGTTGACGTGGGTGTCCACCAGCATGACCTGGCGGCCCGGCAGGATCAGCCCGTTCATGCAGGCATAGGTCTTCACGCCGGCGCGCTTGCCGATGACCTGGTCGATGTACTGCAGGTGCGTGGCGGTCGTGCCCCAGGTGCCGCAGAGCAGACCATCGACCTCGCCCTTGTGCAGCAGCATGGAGCTGATCAGCGTCAGCCGGCGGCGCATCTCGATCTTGGCAAGCTGCTGGGTGACGCCCTTGCGCTCGGTCATCTGCAGATAGGTCTGCCAGTAGTCGCGGTAGCGGTCGTCGTGCTCGACGTTGACGACGTCATAGTCGCGACCCTGCTGCAGGCGCAGGCCGAAGCGCTCGCAGCGCTCGGCGATGACCTGCGGGCGGCCCACCAGCGTCGGGCGCGCCAGGCCTTCGTCGACGACGACCTGTGCGGCGCGCAACACGCGCTCCTCCTCACCCTCGGCGTAGGCAACGCGCTTGTTGGGCGCCCGCTTGGCCGCGGTGAAGATGGGCTTCATCGTGTTGCCCGAGGCGTAGACGAAGCTCTGCAGCTTCTCGCGGTAGGCATCCCAGTCCTGGATGGGCCGCGCCGCGACGCCGGAGTCGGCCGCGGCCTTGGCGACGGCCGGCGCGATGCGCATCATCAGCCGTGGATCGAAGGGCTTGGGAATCAGGTACTCCGCGCCAAAGCTCAGCGTCGCGCCCACATAGGCCGCGGCCACCACCTCGCTCTGCTCGGCCTGGGCAAGATCAGCAATGGCGTGCACCGCGGCGATCTCCATCTCCACGTTGATCGTCGTCGCGCCCGAGTCCAGTGCGCCGCGGAAGATGTAGGGGAAGCACAGGACGTTGTTGACCTGGTTGGGGTAGTCCGTGCGGCCCGTGGCCATGATGGCGTCGCCGCGCACGGCCTGGACTTCTTCCGGCAGGATTTCCGGCGTCGGATTGGCCAGCGCGAAGATCAGCGGTTGCGCGGCCATGGTCGCGACCATGTCGGCCTTCAGCACGCCGCCGGCCGACAGGCCCAGGAAGACGTCGGCACCGGCAATCGCCTCGCGCAGGCTGCGCTGCGAGGTCGGCTGCGCGAAGACGGCCTTGTCCGGGTCCATCAGCTCGGTGCGCCCCTCGTAGACGACGCCGGCCAGGTCGGTCACCCAGATGTTCTCGCGCGGCAGCCCGAGCTTGACGAGCAGGCCCAGGCAGGCAAGCGCCGCCGCGCCTGCGCCCGACGTGACGAGCTTGACCTGCTTGATGTCCTTGCCGACGACCTTGAGGCCGTTCAGGAAGGCCGCGCCGACGACGATGGCGGTGCCATGCTGGTCGTCGTGGAAGACGGGGATCTTCATGCGCTCGCGCAGCTTGCGCTCGACATAGAAGCAGTCCGGTGCCTTGATGTCCTCGAGGTTGATGCCGCCGAAGGTGGGCTCCAGCGCGGCGATGCAGTCGACCAGCTTGTCGAGGTCGTTTTCGGCCACCTCGAGGTCAAACACGTCGATGCCAGCGAACTTCTTGAACAGGACGCCCTTGCCCTCCATCACGGGCTTGGACGCCAGCGGGCCGATGTTCCCGAGGCCCAGCACGGCCGTGCCGTTGGAGACGACGGCGACCAGGTTGCCGCGCGAGGTGTAGCGGAAGGCATTGGCCGGGTCCGCGACGATCTCTTCGCAGGCCGCAGCCACGCCCGGCGAGTAGGCCAGAGCCAGGTCGTGCTGATTGACGAGCTGCTTGGTCGCCGCGATGGCGATCTTGCCCGGCGTCGGGAACTCGTGGTACTCGAGAGCGGCCTGGCGGAGTTGGGCGCGTTTTTCTTCGGAGCTGGACATGGCGGGATCACAAGGTGCCGACGGGGCTGGAATCATGCCACCCAAGGGCGCGCCGGGCGCTGTGGATGTCCACAAGGTCTAATCGTGACCATGGGCGAATTCGATCTGATCCGGCGCTACTTCCAGCGCCCCGCGGTGGCTGGCGTCGAGGTGGGCGTGGGCGACGACTGCGCCGTGCTCGTGCCCACGCCGGGTGCGCGCTGGCTGGTTTCCAGTGACATGCTGGTCGAGGGCCGGCACTTCCTGTCGACGGTCGATCCGGTGCGCCTCGGCCACAAGGCGCTGGCCGTCAATCTGAGCGATCTGGCCGCCTGCGGTGCGACGCCGCGAGGCTTCACTTTGGCCCTGGCCCTGCCGCGCGTTGACGAAGCCTGGCTGGCCGGTTTCTCGCGCGGCCTGTTGGCCCTGGCCGACGCCCATGCCTGCCCGCTGATCGGCGGCGACACGACGCAGGGGCCGTTGAATCTCTGCATCACCGTCTTCGGCGAGGCGCCGCCGGGGCGGGCCTTGCTGCGCGGCGGCGCGCAAGTGGGTGACGAGATCTGGGTGTCGGGGCGGCTCGGTGATGCGCGGCTGGCGCTGGAGGTGTTCCGTGGCACTGTGGCCGTGGATGGCGCCGGCTTCGAGGAAGTGCGTGCCGCGATGGAGCTGCCAACGCCGCGCGTCGCACTCGGCCAGGCGCTGCGCGGCATCGCGACGGCGGCCATCGACGTGTCGGACGGCCTGCTCGGCGACCTGGGCCACATCCTCGCGGCGTCCAACGTCGGCGCGCGCATCGACGTGGACGCCCTGCCGCGCAGCGCGGTATTGGCTGCGCAGCCGCCCGCGCTGCAGCGCGAATGCCTGATGGCCGGCGGTGATGACTACGAACTCGTCTTCACGACGCCGGCCGGGGCGCAGCTGCCCGATATGGGGGTTGCCTTGACGCGCATCGGCGTCATCGAGGCCGAGCCCGGCCTGCGCGTCGTCGATGCTCTCGGGGCGGCTGTCGAGCATGGCCTGTGCAGCTTTGATCACTTCAAGTCATGAGCGCCGTGCCGTGCCGCCCCAAGCAAGTTCGCTCCCGCCTGGCGGGACAGGCCGCAGGCCGAAGGGTGCACCAGTGACCGGTGCACCCATCCGACCCACCCCGGCCTTCATGCTGCGCCACCCGGCGCGCTGGATCGCCCTGGGCTTCGGCAGCGGCCTGAGCCCCAAAGCGCCCGGTACCGTCGGCACCCTTTGGGCCTGGCTGGTGTTCTGGGTCATCTCGCCGTGGATGAGCGAGCTGGCCTGGGGCCTGCTGATCGGCATCGGCACGCTGGTGGGCTGGTGGGCCTGCACGCGCACGGCGCGCGACATGAACACACCCGACCCGGGCTCCATCGTCTGGGACGAGGTGCTGGCCTTCTGGCTCATCCTGTGGCTGATCGCGCCGGTGGGCTGGCTGGGCCAGCTCATTGCCTTCGGCCTGTTCCGCTTCTTCGACGCCGCCAAGCCCGGGCCGGTGGGCTGGGCGGACCGGCTTTTCAAGGGTGAGCGCGGCGCGGCGGTCACCTGGGCGCAGGGCTTCGGCATCCTGTTCGACGATTTCGTCGCGGCCGGCTGTACGCTCGCTGTCATCGCGCTCTACCGCTTTGTGATGGGGTAAGCATGTTTGCCGACGACCTTGAACTGATCGACCGCATCGCCGTGGCGCTGATCCAGCGGCGCGAGCGCATCGGCACGGCGGAGAGCTGCACCGGCGGCCTCATCGCCGCCGCCTGCACCAGCCTGAGCGGCTCCAGCGCGTGGTTCGAGCGCGGCGTCGTCAGCTACAGCAACGAGGCCAAGGCCGAACTGCTGGGCGTGCCCAAGGGCCTGATCGCGCTGCACGGCGCCGTCAGCGCCGAGGTGGCCGAACACATGGCGCGTGGCCTGCTGGCGCACGCGCCCATCGATTGGGCACTGGCCGTCACCGGCGTGGCCGGGCCGACGGGCGGCAGCGAGGCCAAGCCGGTCGGCACCGTTTGGCTGGCCCTGGTGCATGCGGGGCGGCCGGCCCAGGTCTGGCGCGAGAACTTCAGCGGCGACCGCCATGCGGTGCGCTTGCAGACGGTGACGGCGGGTTTGACGGCGCTGTGTGAAGCGCTGGAAGACCGGGACAACTAGCCGAGCTTGGCCATCAGGCTCTCGGCCGTGACGACCGAGATGTCCGGCGGCTGCCAGCTCTTGGCCCAGGCGATGAACTGCTCCTGCGGCATGGGCTTGCTGATGAAATAGCCCTGGCCTTCGTCGCAGCCCAGGCGGGCCAGCATGGCCCAGGCCTTGAGCGTCTCCAACCCCTCGGCGACGACGGTGAGGCCGAGGTTGTGCGCCAGCTCGATCGTCGAGCGCACGATGCGCGCGTCGTCGAGGTCACGCTCCATGGCCATGACGAAGCTCTTGTCGATCTTGAGCTCATCCACCGGCAGGCGCTTCAGATAGGCCAGCGACGAATAGCCGGTGCCGAAGTCGTCGATGGACAGCTTGAAGCCCATCGCATGCAGATGCTCCAGTGTGGACAGGGCCCGCTCGGGGTCGTCCATGATGGTGCTCTCGGTGATCTCCAGGCACAGCGAGTCGGCCGACACCTGCAGCGGCGCCAGCATGGCCTCGATCTTGGCCGGCAGGTCCTGGTCCATCAGGTCGCGCGTGGACAGGTTGACCGACAGCCGCAGCGTCAGGCCCGCGTCCGCGGCCTGGCGCGCGAACCTGGCCGCGTTGGACAGCACCCAGGCGCTGAGCAGGCGGATGAAGCCCGTCTGCTCGGCAAAAGGAATGAACTGCATCGGCGGTACCAGGCCGCGCGTCGGGTGCTGCCAGCGCACCAGGGCCTCGGCGCCGAGAATCTTGCCCTGCTGCAGGTCGATCTTGGGCTGCAGGTACAGGCGCAGCTCATCCTTCTCGACCGCGTGGCGGAGCTCGGTCAACAGGGACAGCGACTCCTGGCTGCCGGCATCCAGCTGGGCGTGGTAGATCAGGCTGCCGCACTGGCGGGCCTTGGCCGCATACATGGCCAGCTCGGCGCGGCCCAGCAGCAGGTTGACCTCACGGCCATGCTCGGGGAAGAGGGCGATGCCGATGCCGGCGCCAAGGTCGATGGTCTCGTTGTCGATCTGCAGCGGGCGCTCGAAGTCCTTCAGGATGGCCAGCGCCGCCTCGCTGGCGGCATGGGCGTCCGTGTGCGCCAGCAGCACGGCGAACTCGTCGCCCGACAGCCGCGCGAGCACCGAATGCGCCGGCGCGCACAACGCCTGCAGGCGCTCGGCGACCGACTGCAGCAGGCGGTCGCCCACCTCGTGGCCGAGCACGTCATTGACGTGCTTGAAGCGGTCCAGGTCCAGCATCAGCACGGCACCCGGCGTGTTGCTGTGGGTCAGGTGGTGCTGCAGGAATTCGGCGAAACGCGCGCGGTTGGGCAGCAGCGTCAGCGGGTCGACGTAGGCCAGGTTGTTGACGAGGGCATCGCGGCGGCGGATGCCCTCACGCATGCTCTCCAGCGCCAGGGCCAGCTTGTGCACCTCCTCCAGCCGCGAGGTCGACGGCACGGGCGTGTCGTAGTCGCCGCGCTCCAGCCGGCGCGCCGAGGCCGACAGGGCCGTGATGGGATTGCTGATGCCGCGTGCCAGCAGCACGCTGACGAGGGCGAAGACGACGACGCCCAGCACGGTCAGGCCGAGCAGGACGAGCTGCAACTGCTGATAGGGCGCCAGGGCCGCGTCCAGCGACCGCAACAGCAGCACGCCAAGGGCTTGATCGCCACCGATCAGGGGCACGAAGAGGGCGCGCATGCGTTCGCCGGCCAGCTCAACGATGCCGTCGGCTGGAGCGGCCTGACCCAGCGCAGCACGCAAGGCGTTGACTGCTCTGCCATCGAGGTTGTCGACGGTGGTCTGCCACTGCTTGGTCGGACCTTGCAGCAGCACGACGCCTTGCAGCTCCGACAGCGCCTTGAGATCGTCCAGCACCTCGCGGTCCAGCGCAAAGGCCATCAACACCCAGCCCACCGGTGCCGGCGTGCGCACCTGCACGGCGACCACCTGGTAGACCTTGCTGCCCTGCACGGCCAGGGCCGCGCCATCCTTGCTGTGCACGAGCTGGCCCAGCGCGGCGCCGAAACCGGCCGCGCCGTCGCGGGTGGCGGCAACGAGGTGCTGCTGGTCATCGAAGTAGGCGACGACCGAGGCGCCGACGCGTTCGCCCTGATTGACGAGCGCGTCCTTGATGGTCTCTACGGTGCCGGCCTCGGCCAGCGACAGGCCGACGGTGCTGCGAAAGCCATAGTCCTTGGCCAGCAGCTCGGCCGCGTCGCGCAGCTTGCCGGCGCGTTGGTCGAGCAGGCGGCGCAGCACGCGTTCGCCGGTCTGCAGCTCGCTGGCGAGGGAATCCTCGGCGTTGTGCGTGATGCTGGCGTGGATGGCGCCGAAGCTGACCAGCTGCACGACCAGCAGCAGCGCCAGGAAGAGGGCGACGATGCGCCCCTCGAGGCGGCGCAGGTTCAGCCAGGCTGGCCAGCGCATTGCGGTGGCGTTACTCGGCGAGCGTGAGGGCCACGGGGCCCCCGCCCGCCGGCACTTCGAGCTTGACGCTTTGCAGGTTGGTTGACTTCTGGCCGCCATGCCAGGCCTTGGCGACGTGCTCGCCCACCGGCAGGTCAAACGCCACCTGGCCCTTGTCATCGGTGCGCCCGAAGGTCGGCGTGTCCACCACGACGATGTGGGCGCTCATGCGGTCGTGGATGTTGCAGCCCAGCGTGGCGACACCCGGCTTGTCGAACACGATGGGCTCGGCCGGCGTGCCCGAGTAGAGCTTGATGTCGATGACCTTGATGGGCGAGAACGAGTAGACGTGATGCCGCACGGCGTCGAAGTTCGGGAAACTGACGGCCGTGCCCGTCTGCACGACGAGGAGCTCGGGTGTGAACTGGCGGTCGCGCTGGCCCATCTCGGCCTTCGTGGTGCTGGTCTTGACGGTGCGGCCCTTGACCTCGATGGCCACCGCGGCGCCGGCCAGCGGCTGGCCACCTGGCCCGCGCAACTGCACCGTGACGGGCACGGCCTGGGCAGCCAGCGAACTCAGCGCGAGGGCAGTAGGGACGAGTTGGTGAAGAGAGGGCGGCATGGCGGCAGGGTTACCGCCCCGACGATAGCCCAATCGGGGTCAACGGGCAGCCAGAACTGCCCCAGTCTTTCCGCTGGCGGCCTCGCCAAGCATCAGGGCCAGGCGGCGCAGCGCGGCCCAGGGGTCGCTGGGCCAGTCGGGGTGGCGCAGGCCTTTGACGAGGCCATCGCAGATCTGGGCAGCCTGCACGAGGGTGCCCGCCTGGGCGGCGTCCAGCCGCGGCGCGATGCGTTCAATGAGACGCTCCTTGGCGCCCCAGACGCGCGCCTCGCGCAGCGCCAATGGCAGCGGCTTGCCGGCGTCCAGCGCGGCGCGCACGCGGGCCAAAGCCCGCGCGTCCTCAGCCAGCGTCCAGTGCACCAGCACGGCGGCCTCGCCCTCGGCCTCCAGGCCGTCCAGCATGCGCAGCATGCGCGGAACAGCACCCGACAGCACGGCCTCGCTGAGCTTGAAGACGTCGAAGCGCGCCACGTCCAGCACGGCCGCCTCGATCTGCTCCAGCGTCAGCTCGCCCTTGGGATGCAGCAGGGCGAGCTTTTGCAACTCCTGGTGGGCTGCGAGCAGATTGCCCTCGACGCGGTCGGCGAAGAAGGCCAGGGCTTTCTGGCCGTCCTCGCCTTCGGGTACCGATTGCCCCTGCGCGCGCAGGCGTTGCGCCAGCCAGGCGGGCAGCAGGCGACGCTCCACGGGCTCGACGCGGATGGACGCGCCGTTGCCATCCAGCGCCATGAACCAGGCGCTGGAGAGCTGGGTCTTGTCCAGCCGCGGCAGCGTGACCAAGGTCAGCACATCGTCAGGCGCGGCCTGGGCATAGCGCTGCAAGGCCTCGGAGCCCTCCTTGCCGGGCTTGCCGCTGGGGATGCGGATCTCTATGAACTGGCGCTCGGAGAACAGGCTCATGGCCTGCGCGGCGGCCAGCACCGGTGCCCAGTCGAAATAGGCGCCGCTGACGATGAAGATCTGCCGCTCGCCAAAGCCATTGGCGCGGGCGGCGGCGCGGATCTGGTCCGCCGCCTCCTGCGCGAGCAGCGGCTCGTCGCCGTGCACGGTGTAGAGACGGGCCAGGCCCTTGGCGAGATGGGCGCTGAGGCCCTCGGCGCGCAGCTGCATCAGCCTTGGAGCTTCACGGCGGCGAGGCGGCGCATGACTTGCGCGATCGCGTCGGAGTGCATCGCGCCGTACAGGTTGGCGGCCTCCTGCTCCTTGGCCAGCGCCCAGGTCTCGGTGTAGGTCATGTCGCGGGCCAGGCGCAGCTCCACCTTGGGCACCAGCAGCTCGCCCGCCGCCGTGCGGATCAGGTAGTCGAACTGCAGGCGGAGCTGGAACTCACGCACCTGGCCGACGCTGGTGGACGCGACGACGGTGCGGTCGCGGAACTCGCGGGTGGCTTCCAGCACGACCTGGGCGCGGGCCGGGTCGTCCAGCAGCTGCACCGGTGTGCGCTTGATCTGGCGCTTGAGGCCGGCAGCCAGTGGCGATTCCGGCGGGAAGCCGGTCAGCGCCAGGGTCTGGAAGGAGAGCACGGGCTCGTGGCGCAGCTCGAAGCCGCAGCCGGCGAGGGCCGCGCTGCCCAGCAGCAGAAGGTGACGGCGCTGCATCGCGATCAGACGACGATGTTGACCAGGCGGCCGGGCACGATGACGACCTTCTTGGGCGCCTTGCCTTCGCTGAACTTGGCGAACTCCTCGGTCGCCAGCGCCGCGGCTTCGATGGCCGCCTTGTCGGCCGAGGCCGGCACCTTGACTGCGCCGCGCAGCTTGCCGTTGACCTGCAGCATCAGCTCGATCTCGTCCTGCACCAGGGCGGCCTCGTCGACCGTCGGCCAGGGCGCGTCGAGCAGGTCGCCCAGTTCGGCCGCAAAGCCCAGGTCTTGCCAGAGCTGATGGGCGACGTGCGGCGTGGCGGGGTAAAGCACGCGCAGCAGCACCGAGAAGCCGTCGCGCACTGCAGCCGCCTGGCCTTCGGCCTTGAAGCCCTCGAGTGCATTGAGCAGCTTCATTGCGCCGGAGACGACGGTGTTGTACTGCATGCGCTCGTAGTCGTAGCTGACCTGCTTGAGCACGTTGTGCACCTCGCGGCGCAGCGCCTTGCCGTCGCCGTTCAGCGCGGCGAAGTCCTGGCCGCCGGACTTGATCGCGTCGGCATTGCGCGCGCCGAAGTTCCACACGCGCTTGAGGAAGCGGTGCGCGCCTTCGACGGCCGCGTCGTTCCACTCCAGCGTCTGCTCGGGCGGGCTGGCGAACATGACGAACAGGCGGGCCGTGTCGGCGCCGTACTGGTCGATGAGGGCCTGCGGGTCCACGCCGTTGTTCTTCGACTTGGACATCGTCGTCATCTCGTACTCGAGCGGCGTGCCGTCCTTCTTCAGCTTGGCGCCGGCGATGCCGCCCTTGTCGTCGTGGATGACGTCGATCTCGTGGTCCCAGTAGTAGTCCTTGCCGCCACCCTCGGGCTTGTGGAAGAACGCGCCCTTGAGCACCATGCCCTGGGTCAGCAGCTTCTCGAACGGCTCGCTGATCGTCACCAGGCCGAGGTCGCGCATCGCCTTGGTCCAGAAGCGCGCGTACAGCAGGTGCAGGATGGCGTGCTCGATGCCGCCGATGTACTGGTTCATCGGCATCCAGTACTTCGTGCCGTCCGCGACCATGGCCTGATCGTTGGTCGGGTCGCAATAGCGCATGAAGTACCAGGACGAATCGACGAAGGTGTCCATCGTGTCCGTCTCGCGCTGGGCCGGCTTGCCGCAGCTCGGGCAGGCGACGTTCAGGAAGGCCGCGTGCTTGTTCAGCGGGTTGCCGCTGCCGTCGGGGATCAGGTCGTCGGGCAGCACGACCGGCAGGTCCTTCTCGGGCACCGGCACCACGCCACAATCGTCGCAATGGATGATCGGGATCGGCGTGCCCCAGTAGCGCTGGCGGCTGACGCCCCAGTCGCGCAGGCGCCAGGTGGTTTTCTTCTCGCCCAGGCCCTTCTCGGCGAGCAGCTCGGCGACCTTGTTGACGGCGTCCACGTGGCCCAGGCCATCCAGCACGCCGGAGTTGATGCAGCGCGCCTTGGACTTGTCGCCGTACCACTCGGCCCACTTCTTGTCGTCGTAGGCCTGGCCGTCAACGTCGATGACCTGCTTGATCGGCAGCTGGTACTTCAGCGCGAACGCGAAGTCGCGCTCATCGTGCGCCGGCACGCCCATGACGGCGCCGTCGCCGTAGCTCATCAGCACGTAGTTGCCGACCCAGACCTCGACCTGCGCGCCGGTGATCGGGTGGGTGACGAACAGCCCCGTTGGCACGCCCTTCTTGTCCTGCGTGGCCAGCTCGGCCTCGGTGGTTCCGCCGGCCTTGCATTCCTCGATGAAGCGGGCCACCTCAGGCTTGTCTTTGGCTGCAACGGTCGCGAGCGGATGCTCGGGCGCGACGGCGCAGAAGGTCACGCCCATGATGGTGTCAGCACGGGTCGTGAACACCCACAGCCGGCCCCCGCCACCTTCGATGGTGTGCGGGAAGGCGAAACGCACTCCCTGGCTCTTGCCGATCCAGTTCTCCTGCATCAGCCGCACGCGCTCCGGCCAGCCGCTCAGGTAGTTGGGGTCGGCGGGGTCGGCCACGGCCGACAGCAGCTCCTCGGCGTACTGCGTGATCTTCAGGTAGTAGCCCGGGATCTCACGCTTTTCCACCAGCGCGCCCGAGCGCCAGCCACGGCCGTCGATGACCTGCTCGTTGGCCAGCACCGTCTGGTCCACCGGGTCCCAGTTGACAACTTGAGTGCGGCGCTCGGCGATGCCCTTTTCCAGCATCTTCAGGAACAGCCATTGGTTCCACTTGTAGTAGCTGGGCTGGCAGGTCGCGACCTCGCGGCTCCAGTCGATGGCCAGGCCCATGGCCTGCATCTGGCCCTTCATGTGGGCGATGTTGGAGTAGGTCCACTGCGCGGGCGGCACCTTGCCCTTCATCGCAGCGTTTTCAGCCGGCAGGCCGAAGGCATCCCAGCCCATGGGCATCAGGACATTGAAGCCCTTCATCCGCAGCTGGCGCGCCAGCATGTCGTTGATCGTGTAGTTGCGCACATGGCCCATGTGCAGCTTGCCCGACGGGTAGGGCAGCATGGAGCAGGCATAGAAGTGCGGCTTGCTCGCGTCTTCGGTCACGCGGTAGGCATCGCGCTCCGTCCAGTAGGCACGGGCGGCGGCTTCGATCTCGTTCGGGTTGTAGCTGGGCGCTTCGGTCTTGGCGTTCATACGCCAAATTGTATGGGTCGCCCCTCTGGCGACCCTTCGATCACGGTGCTGAAGCGGCGGCCTGGGCGACGAAGGCGATGCGGTTCAATCCCGCGGCCTGCACCCAGCCGATCAGCTCGGCGACCTGGCCATAGGGCACGGCGCGGTCGGCGCGCAGTTGCACTTCCAGTTGCGCATTGGCGCGGCCGAGTTCGGAAATGCGCTTCTGGAAGGCCTCGGGCGGCAGCTCGTCGTCGCCGAGATGCAGCTTGCCGTCCGGCGTGATGGCCACGGCGATGAAGCCTGGCGCGTCGCTGGGCGTCGCAGCTTCGCTCTTGGGCAGGTCCAGGCGCAGGGATGCGGTCATCAAGGGCGCGGTGATCATGAAGATGACCAGCAGCACCAGCATGACGTCGATCAGCGGCGTCATGTTGATGTCGCTCATCGGGCGAGCGGCGTCAGGCCTTTCAAGTCGCCCGAAGCTCATGATCAATCGTGGTCCAGCAACTCGCGCAGGTCGTGCGCGAAACCTTCGAGGTCGGCCTCGCAGGCCGCAACCAGCTTGCCGAAGACGTTGTAGGCCAGCACGGCCGGAATGGCCACGGCCAGACCGGCGGCCGTCATGATCAGCGCCTCGCCGACCGGACCGGAGATCTTGTCGATGGTGATGTTGCCGGCCGCGGAAATGCTGGCCAGCGCGTGATAGATGCCCCAGACGGTGCCGAACAGGCCCACGAAGGGGGCCGTCGCGCCAACGGAGGCCAGCAGCACCTGGCCGAACTGGAGCTTGGCCAGCACGGCATGCAGCGCGTCGCGCAGGCGGCGGGTCAGGCGGGATTCACGTTTGCCGGCGGCGTCCAGCGTGGCGCTGCGGGTCTCGGCCGTGGCGGCGTCCAGCAGCGGCAGCAACAGGCCTTCGGTGTCGAAGCTCAGCAGCGCACTGCGGCCCTCAGCAACACCGGCCGCGCCCCAGAAGGCCGGCACCGCGCGCACGAGGCCGCGGCGGGCGCGGCGCAGCAGCCAGGCCTTCCACAGGATCAGAGCCCAGGCGCTGACCGACATGGCCAGCAGCAGCAGCGCCACCGCGCGACCGACCAGGTCGCTTTGGGCCCAGAAGTCCGCGAAGCCGCCCATATCAGCCGTTGAATCCGAGGACGTCGTTCATGCCGAACAGGCCGGCCTTCTTGCCGCCGGCCAGAAAGCGCGCGCAGCGCAGGCTGCCCTGGGCATAGATGCCGCGGTTGGTGGCCTTGTGGCTGACCTCGATGCGCTCGCCGATGCCGGCGAACAGGACGGTGTGGTCGCCGATGATGTCACCGCCACGCACGGTGGCGAAGCCGATGGTGGACGGGTCGCGCGCGCCCGTGACGCCTTCGCGGCCATACACGGCGCTAGTCTTCAGGTCGCGGCCCAGGGCGTCGGCGACGACCTGGCCCATCTGCAGGGCCGTGCCGCTGGGGGCGTCCACCTTCATGCGGTGGTGGGCCTCGACGATCTCGATGTCATAGCCCTCGTTCAGCGCGCGGGCGGCCATGTCCAGCAGCTTGAGCACGACGTTGACGCCAACGCTCATGTTGGGCGCGAAGACGACGGCGGTGCGCTCGGCGAATCTGGCGATCTCGGCCTTCTGGGCTTCGTCGAAGCCGGTCGTGCCGACCACGGCCTTGACGCCCAGTTCGGCGCAAACAGCCAGATGGGCCAGCGTCGCCTCGGGGCGGGTGAAGTCGATCATCACGTCGGCGCCGGCCAGGCCCGCGCGGACGTCGTCGCCTCTATCCAGCGTGACGTGCAGACTGCAGTCGTCGGCCGCCTCGACGGCCTCGATGAGCATCTTGCCCATGCGCCCGGAGGCGCCCATCACTGCGACCTTGATCACGAGCCCGAACCCGGCTTGGCGTCCAGCGGCGGATAAGTGCGGCCCGGCGCCGGGCCTTCGGCGGCGGCCGTGGGCGCGGCCTCGGCGCTCTTCTTGGGCGGGGGTAGGGCGTCGCGCTCGGCCTCGCTCAATTCCAGCTTCGGGTTCTTGCTGCTCGGCTTGAAGGTGTTGATGGCGGCCACGAAGTCGTTCTCGGCCGGCAGGTCGTCGGGCACATCCAGGGACTTGAGCTTGTCGCCGTCGAACAGGGCCACAACCAGGCGCTGCTGCGGCGCGGCACCCTGGCGGCGGATCGTGAAGACATAGTCCCAGCGCGCCTCGTGGAAGACGTCTGTCAGCAGCGGCGAGCCGAGCAGGTCGCGCACCTGCGCCTTGGGCATGCCGGGCTTGACGCGGGCGACCATCTCCTTGGTCAGCACATTGCCCTGCACGACCTCGACGCGATAGGGCGTCAGCAGGCCCAGCACCTTTTCGCCGGTGACCGACGGCAGGCTTGGCAGGGAATCCCAGGTGGGTAAGTAGGAGCAGCCGCCGAGCAGTGCAAGCAGCGGGAGAGAGGCAAGCAGGGGACGCATCGGGCGGCTGGCTGAAGGGGCAGGAAGGGGACGGGAAGCGCCGGCCGGCAGGCCGGCTGGCTATGATCGGCGGATTCTAGCGGGGCCCTCCCTGGCCTCCTTTGCTTCCCGCCATGCCCTCTTCCGCCAAGAACCAGACTAGCGACATCAAGAACAGCGGCCTCAAGGCGACGCTGCCGCGCATCAAGATCCTCGAGATCTTCCAGCGCGCGGCGCAGCGTCACATGACCGCTGAAGATGTTTACAAGGCTTTGCTTGGCGAGGGCGCCGACATCGGCCTGGCGACGGTCTATCGCGTGCTGCAGCAGTTCGAGCAGGCGGGCCTCTTGAGCCGCAACCATTTCGAGACCGGCAAGGCCGTCTATGAGCTCAACGAAGGCCACCACCACGACCACCTCGTTTGCCTGAACTGCGGCAAGGTCGAGGAGTTCTTCGACCCCGGCATCGAGGAGCGCCAGCACGCCATCGCGGGCGAACGTGGCTTCCAGCTGCAGGAGCATTCGCTGGCGCTGTACGCGACCTGCCTGAAGACGGACTGCCCGAACCGCAGCTGAGCGCTTCCCTCGGGCGAGGGGCTTCAATCCATCGAACCGTTGTCGATGGCGCGCTGGTGGCGCTCGACGAATTCCTTGTAGGTGTCGATACCGCGCAGCTGCAGGATGGTGTTGCGCACGGCGGCCTCGACCAGCACGGCGAGGTTGCGGCCGGCGTCCACGGCGATGACGACCTTGCGCACCGGCATGCCCAGCACATCCTCATACAGAGGCTCATAGGGCAGGCGCTCGAAGTCGCGCTCCATCGTCTCCTTGCGCACCAGGTGCACGATGAGCTTGAGCCGCATCTTGCGGCGCACGGCTGTCTCGCCAAAGATGGACTTGATATCCAGCAGGCCGATGCCGCGCACTTCCAGCAGATTCAGCAGCAGCTCGGGGCAGCGGCCCTCGATGGCGGTCTGGGCGATGCGGAAGAAGTCGACCGCGTCGTCGGCGACCAGGCCGTGGCCGCGCGAGATCAGCTCCAGGCCGAGTTCGCTCTTGCCCAGGCCCGATTCGCCGGTCAGCAGCACGCCCAGGCCCAGGATGTCCATGAAGACACCGTGGCGGGTCGTGCGGTTGGCGAACAGCTGGGACAGGTAGCCGCGCACCAGGTCGATGACATGACCGGCGGACTCGTTGGTGCGGAACAGCGGGATCTCGGCCCGGTCGCACATGGCGACGAGGCGCGGCGGCGGCAAGCTGTCGTCGGCGACGATGATGACCGGCGGCTCCAGCGTGACGATGCGGGAAATGCGCCGGTCCTGAACGTCGGTGCCTTCCTGGTTCAGATAGGCCACCTCACGACGGCCGACGATCTGGACGCGGTAGGGATGGATGTAGTTCAGGTAGCCGACCAGGTCGGCCGCACTCTGCGCATCGCGCACGGCCGCTTCGTCGAAGCGGCGTTCCGGGTGGGCGTGGCCGGCGATCCACTCCCAGCGCAAGGCCTCGCGGTGCTCTTCGAAAAGCCTTTCCGCGCTGATCGAGGTGGGTTTCAAATTAAGGGTTTACGCGAAGCGTCGAAAAGCGGCATCAAGCGACTGATTTCAGCGGCTCCCAGGCCGCAATCAGCTTGTGCAGGGTGGCGGCGTCCGGCTCGGCCTTGAGCTGCTCGCGCAGTTCGCGGTCGGACAGCATCTCGGCGATCTCGGACAGGATCTCCAGATGACGCTGCGTGGCCGCTTCGGGCACGAGCAGGAAGATCAGCAACCCGACGGGCTCGTCATCCGGCGCATCGAAGCCGATGGGCTGGGCCAGCCGCAGCACCGCAGCCAGCGGGTTCTTCAGGCCCTTGACGCGGCCATGCGGGATGGCGACGCCGTGTCCCAGGCCGGTCGAGCCCAGACGCTCTCGGGCGAAGAGGTTGTCGGTGACCAGCGCCCGGCCCATCTGGTGGTGGTTTTCGAACAGCAAGCCTGCATGTTCAAAGGCGCGTTTCTTGCTGGACGCATCCACGTTCACCAACACGTTGTCGGCAGGCAGGATGGCGGCGAGACGGTTCATGGGTTGAGGCCAAGCATCGGGGGCGCCGGATAGGCGCGGCCGTGCCGGGCTGGTGGGTCAATCAGAGCGACAGATTATGGAACCGTGCGTCGTTTTGGGGTGGGCGGTAGCCCCTAGAGACGTGGAAAACGCCTCTGACCACCCATGAATGCGGGTTTTTGCGGCACTGCAGCAACAACCGATTGCCGCGAGCAGCCATGGATTGTGCATCGCAAAAACAAAAGCGGCCCGCAGGCCGCCGCGAGATGAGCCAGGGGCTTCAGCGTGCGGGTACCTCGAGGCGCTTGGCCGAGGCGTGGTGATGGTCCTGCACCTTGTCCTTGTGGCGGCAGACCTGACGATCCAGCTTGTCCATCAATTGATCAATGGCGGCGTACAGATCCTCGTGGGATTGCTCGACAAAGATGTCGCGGCCCTTCACATGCAGGGTCACTTCGGCGCGCTGGCGGCGTTCCTTCTCCTTTTGCTTCTCTACGGTCAGCAGGACGTTGATATCAACGACCTGGTCGAAGTGGCGGGTCACACGGTCCAGCTTGGTGAGTACGTACTCGCGCAGAGCGGGCGTGACTTCGAGATGATGGCCACTGATCGTCAGATTCATAAAGCCTCCTTTCAGAGGAATGGGTCGGAAAACAAACCAGAAAACTGAGAAAAAACAGACGAAGGGGGAGGGAGGAGGAGGGTCTTTCGGGTAGCGGAGGTGGGTGGGAGTGGGGAAATCGACGAGTCCAGTTTGCTCGCGAAGCCGCGGCATGACAAGGGGATGACGGTGACCGTTTGTCGGCTGGAGGGCCTCGTTTTCGCGGCTTCTTTCACGTCTTGAGCGGGTGCAATAATCCGCGGCTATTCACCCTACGGAGCCCTTCTTGGACAGCGATCACCCTCGGTGACCGTCCACTCCCGCTGCCGGCCTTCCTGAGGCCCCGCCCGGAGTGAGACGGTTGACCTGAATCCCGCCACCCCGGACGGCGCTGCGCCGTCGTCCTCCGCCAGTCTGGCCAGCGCTGCCAGGAGACGATGCATGCTGAATGTGTTTACGCTGGACAACGGGCGCCTCAAGGGCGGCCTGTTCCAGGAAGAAATCGAAACCGCCGAGGACCTGGCCCAGTCGCGCCCGGTCTGGGTCGACCTGGAAAGCCCGAGCGCCGAGGAGAAGGGCTGGATCCGCGACCGCTTCGGCCTGACCATCCCCGAGGACATCGTCGACGAGGACCTGGAGGAATCGGCGCGCTTCTACGAGGAAGACAACGGCGAGCTGCACATCCGCTCCGACTTCCTCATCGAGGGCGACGAGGGCCCCGACGGCAAGTCGGCGCGCAATGTGCGCGTGGCCTTCATCCTCTTCAACAACATCCTGTTCTCCATCCACAACGAGGACCTGCCGGTGTTCCGCCTGCTGCGGCTGCGCGCGAGGCGCATTCCGGCCCTGATCGAGGACGCCAAGGATGTGCTGCTCAAGCTCTACGACGCCGACGCCGAGTACTCGGCGGACGTGCTGGAGGGCATCTACGACAAGCTTGAGGCCGTCAGCGTTCGCGTGCTGAAGAGCGACGTGACCGACGCCGCCGCCGGCGAGGTGCTGTCGGCCATTGCGCGCGAGGAAGACTTGAACGGCCGCATTCGCCGCAACGTCATGGACACGCGCCGTGCCGTCAGCTTCATGATGCGCAGCCGCATGCTCAACGCCGAGCAGTTCGAGGAATCGCGCCAGATCCTGCGTGACATCGACTCACTCGACTCACACACCGCTTTCCTCTTCGACAAGATCAACTTCCTGATGGATGCGACCGTCGGCTTCATCAACATCAACCAGAACAAGATCATCAAGATCTTCTCGGTGGCCAGCGTCGCCCTGCTGCCGCCGACGCTGATCGCATCGATCTACGGCATGAACTTCAAGAACATGCCGGAACTGGAGTCGAGCTGGGGCTACCCATTCGCCCTCGTGCTGATGCTGCTGTCCGTCGCCGCGCCCTTCATCTATTTCCGCCGCAAGGGTTGGTTGAAATAGCTCCCGTGCGCGTCAAAAGGCAAGGGCCTGCGTCGTGGACGCAGGCCCTGGTCATAAAAGCGGCCGCAGAACGCCTCGAAGCCAACGAGGGAGGGAGGGAGGAGGAGGAGAACGGCTTCGAGATTGCTGCTCTGAGATCAGAGAGGTTGCGCGACCTAAATTCGTGGTTGAGCGGAGAGTGCGAGTCGAGCCAGGGCTCGGGTTTTTACTGGTGTGTAGCCTGAGAGTGGGCACTGAGCGCGAAATTCCAAGGCCGTGTACCGGTTTCCTGTGACGATTGTTGTCCTCGCCGCGGCTGTTTTTCTCTGCCCCGTGTGGCTGCGGCGGAATTACAAACAGTAGGACGTGTAAGTCGCTTTGTCGAATATTTCTGTTGGTGTGCGGGCCGCCCCTCGCGCGCGGCCGGAATCAACTACTGTCCCAGCTTTGTGCAGGGCGAACCATGCGCGATCCGAGATCCAGCGATGAATGATTCGTTCGACGGCATCGGCATCACCGCGGTCGAGCGCGATACCGGCATCCACAAGGAAACGCTGCGCGTCTGGGAGCGCCGCTATGGTTTCCCGTCGCCCTGGCGCGACGCGACCGGCGAGCGCCTGTACCCGCCGGAACAGGTTCAGCGGCTGCGGCTCGTGAAGCGGTTGCTGGACGCCGGCCACCGTCCGGGCCGTGTCGTTGCTGCTTCGGTACAGGAGTTGTCGGCCCTGCTGAAGCCGCCTGCGGCCGTGCCTGTCGCGGGCGCGGCTGTCGAGCCTTTCGAGATCGCCGCCTGTGCCGCCTTGCTGCAAGGCCATGACGTCGAGGGGCTGCGGCGTGCGCTGTCAGAGGTCGTGCTGCGCCGCGGTCTGGGGCGCGGCGTCATCGAGGTCTTCGCGCCTTTGACGACGCGCATTGGCGAGTTGTGGATGAGCGGGGCGCTGCAGATCTTCCAGGAGCATCTCTACAGCGAATCCCTGCAGTTGGTGCTGCGCCAGGCCATGCATGCGCTGCCGCCCCCGACCGGTCGCCAGCCGCGGGTGCTGTTGACAACCCTGCCCGGCGAAAGCCATGCGCTGGGCCTGCTGATGGTCGAGGCCCTGCTGGGCCTGGAGGGCGCCGTCTGCCTGTCACTGGGCGTGCAGACGCCGTTGGCGCAGTTGCCTGCCGCCGCGGCGGCCTGCCGGGTCGATGTCGTCGCGGTGAGCTTCGCCGGCCAGCTGGCCCACCGCGCCGTGCTGGACGGGCTGGCCAACCTGCGCACACAGCTGCCGGCCGCCGTCGAGATCTGGGCTGCAGGCAGCAGCAGCCAGGCACTCCGTTTGCCGGGCTCTCAGGACGGTGTGCGCTGCCTTGACGGCCTGGCCGCAATCGCGCCGGAGATGGCACGCTGGCGCGAACTTTAGAATCCCGCCTCTAGACGAGGATTTCTCATGCTTTACCCTGAACTGTTCAAGCAACTCGAAGCCGTGCGTTGGAACATGGACCGCGACATCCCGTGGGACAAGTTCGACGCCAGCCTGCTGAGCGACGAACAGGCCCAGACCATCAAGATGAACGCCATCACCGAGTGGTCGGCCCTGCCCGCCACCGAGATGTTTCTGCGCGACAACCGCGAAGACAGTGACTTCTCGGCCTTCATGTCGGTCTGGTTCTTCGAGGAGCAAAAGCACAGCCTGGTGCTGATGGAGTACCTCAAGCGCTTCCGCCCTGATCTCGTGCCCACGGAGGCCGAGCTGCACGAGGTGCGGTTCGACTTCGACCCCGCGCCAGCGCTCGAGACGCTGATGATGCATTTCTGCGGCGAGATCCGCCTGAACCACTGGTACCGCCGCGCGTCCGAGTGGCACAACGAGCCCGTCATCAAGGCCATCTACGAAACCCTGTCGCGCGACGAGGCCCGCCACGGCGGCGCCTATCTGCGCTACATGAAGCGGGCCATGGCCAAGTTCGGCGACGAGGCCCGCGCGGCCTTCGCCAAGGTGGGCGTGCTCATGGCCAGCGCCCGCCGCACGGCCCAGGCCCTGCATCCGACCAATCTGCACGTCAACGCCAAACTCTTCCCGCGCGACACCATCCAGAGCCGCCTGCCGGACCCCGAGTGGCTGGAGCGCTGGCTGGACAAGCAGATCCAGTTCGACTCGGTCTGGGAGAACAAGGTCGTCGAGCGCATCCTGCACAACATGAGCCTGCTGATGGACCGCAGCTTCGCCACCGTGCAGGAGCTCAACCGCTTCCGCAAGGAAGTGGCAGCGCGCATCGTGCCGCCGGCGGCGCCCGACGCTCTGGCCAGTTCACCGACCTGAGGCGTTCAGAAGCAAAAAACCGGGGCCAGTTGAACTGACCCCGGTTTGCTTTTGGGCAGGCCGGCCGATCAGGCGCCGCGTGCCCGCTTCATCACCACCAGCGCGAAACCAGCGGCGGCCACGGCGACCCAGCCCAGGAACTGCAGCGAGGCGAGATCGGCCAGCGTGTGGCTCAGGTCCTGCAGCGACCAGGTCCACAGGTTGACGTCCGACATCAGGGCCGACTTCAGGCCTTCCGCGTCATTGATCATCGAGTGGCCGAGGCGCTCGTTCCAATCGCTCAGCGCCTGCAGCGGCCAGTCGATGCTGTAGACCTTGTGCAGCACCAGGGTGACGACGAAGCCGCCGACGAAGACCAGGGGCACGCCCAGGCGCTTGAGCCAGGCCGAAGCGGCCATCAGCACGAAGATCATCGGCGCCAGCCACAGCATCAGCGGCACGGTGCCCACGAGGCCACGCAGCAGCAGGGGCGTTGCCGCCGAGACGACCTCGCCCCAGTTCACCGACATGGCCGCGCCCAAGCCCGCCTTGCTGCCCAGCACCGACATCGCGATCGGCAGGCCGAAGAGGGCCCCCACGACGGCGCCGCCCAGAGGCGCCAGCCAGGCATGCGCCAGCACCGTCGATGCGACGCTCTCGCTCGGCCGCCCCGGCAGGGACAGCCAGAACTCGATCGAGCGGTCCTGCGCGTCGCGGCGCGCCAGGCCAGGCAGCTGGAACAGCGCCACCAGCAGGCAGATGGCATACACCGCGCAGGTGCTCAGCAGCAAGATGGCCAGGCCGATCAGTTCCGGGTGTTCCATCGGCAGGCCCTGCACATGGCCGAAGGGCAGCATGGCCAGGAAAAGGATCGGCGGAGCGAAGGCGGCGATCAGCCAGCCGCGCTTGTGCTGCATCCACTCGCGCAACAGCAGGGTGGGGATGTGGTTGTTCATGGCATTTGCTCCAGTTCAGGCTTGCTTGCCGTTCAGCGCCGGGTTGCGGGTCAGCGCCATGAAAAGATCGACGAGGCTGGGGCGCACGCGCTGGCCCAGGCTGGTGATGTGCTCGGGCGGCGGGCCGTCGAACAGCGAGGTCGTGCGGCCCTGCTCGCGGTAGCGCAGCAGCGGGTGGGCGGCGGCCATCGCGTCGGCGGCGGCCGGGTCGTGGTTCAGCGCCACGAAACGGCGGTCGATGTCCTCCAGACTGATCGACAGCGCCACGCGGCCTTCGTCCAGCATGATCACGTCGGACAGCAGCGCCTCCACCTCCTCGACCTGGTGGGTCGAGATCAGCACGCTGCGTTCGCCGTCGCACCACTCGTCGATGAGCATCTCGTAAAAGCTCTTGCGCGACACCACGTCCAGGCCCAGCGTCGGCTCGTCCAGGATCATCAGCTTGGCGTCGATGGCGGCAATCAGCGCCAGGTGCGTCTGGGCCACCATGCCCTTGGACAGGCTCTTGATCTTGTCGCCCTCGCTGACGCTGGTGCGCTTGAGCAAGGTGCGGGCGCGCTCGGCCGAGAACTTGGGCTGCAGCCGGCTCATCAGCGTGATCAGCTCGTGCACGCGGGCCCAGCGCGGCAGCACGGCCACGTCGGGGATGTAGCTGAGTTCGGTCAGCAGCTGCTGGCGGTTCCTGGTCGGCTCCAGCCCCAGCACGCTCAGCTCGCCCTGCACCGGCAGCAAGCCGACCATCGCCTTCATCAGCGAGGTCTTGCCGGCGCCGTTGTGGCCCAGCAGGCCGACGACGCGGCCCTTGGGCACTGCGACGGACACGTCGTTCAGCGCTGTCTTCTTGCCGTAGCGCAGCGTGATGTTCTTGGCTTCGATGAGGTTCATGTCGACTCCCAGTTCAGATCCTTGGCGGTCAGGCCCAGCCGCTTGAGCTTGGCGCGCAGGGCAGGCCAGTCCTTCTGCAGGAACTGCTCGCGCTCCTGGCGCAGCAAGCGCTCGCGGGCGCCGCTCATCACATACATGCCCAGGCCGCGGCGCGACTCGATTAGGCCGTGCTCGCTGAGCGCCTGCAGCGCCCGCGTGACGGTGAGCGGGTTGATGACGTACTGGCTGGCGAGCTGTCGCACCGACGGCAGCGCCTCGCCTTCCGGGGGGCTGCCGTCAAGCAGCTGCACGGCCAGTCGGTCGGCTAACTGCTGGTAGATCGGTGCCTGGTCTGTCCAGGTGGGAGTCATGGGAGCTCCGAGGTGTGTTGCTGATGTAGCACACCATATCTCCGACCCCGGTTGGCGACCTAGCGGCGAGCGACAAACCGTCGAATTGGCGGGATGAGCTGCGTGACTGTCGGTGTCGGGTCTCACTGAGTTCTGAATTCTTCTCACTCAGTTCTGTAGCGACGGGCGCGCCGTACGTGGGCCTGCCACTCTGGGCCGCGAAACGCCTGCCGCATTTTTTGGGCAGGGTTGCAGGCTTCTCTAACAAACTTCGCGGAAGATCGTTCGGCCTTGCTTAGTTACCAGCCGCGTGCTGTTTCCCAGGTCGCGTTGAAGCCCAGCTCGGCCAACGGAACGCGCGGATGTGCAGCGAACGATGCGCGCAGCGCGGACTTCCAGCGCTGTGGCAGTCCGGTCTGCACCAACAGGTACTGGACCACCGTTGCCATCGCGAAGAACGACTTCGGATGAGAGAACGTGATGCCGGCCTTCTTGTAGCCCGCCGGTGCTACACCCAACTGCACGTTAACAAGCTGGCCGTGGTGTGCGGCTAAGTTGCGCAGCACCGTCAGCGCATGAACCCATGACTCGAACACCTCGGGCTGCTGCACGCCGAACCGCTTAGCAATGGTCTTGCGGTCGTTGGGGTCACGCAGGATCGAAAAGGTACGCGACCACATCGCAAAAGACACGCACTCGCTGATCGCCCAGCTCGGTGGGAGGTAAGGCTCGTCGTGGTTGTCGAAGTAATGCTTGATGAATGTCTTGGCCTGGGCGCGTCCGACCTCATCCTCGATTTTGCGGATCAGGTGGCCGATGCCCCAGCGCATGGTCGGTTTGAACACGCCGGGTTGGAGGAACCAGTGCGGTGAATGGGCCAGGCTCAGGTGGTTGGCCATGGCCGTGCGTATGGCCACCTCGAGCCGATCGATCGCTTCGATCGTGGCCGCTCGCAGCTCACGGTCGAGCTCGCAGCGCTGGCGAATCTCTTCGAAATCGTAGCCCGGCTGGAAGCGCTTGGTGACAGGGTCTTGGGCGTGGTGCCAGTAACCCTTGAGGCGATACGCGCCAACGCCGCGCAGGTAGGCCAGCGCTTGGCTGTCGTCGGCGACGGTAAGGCCGCAGTCCTTGAGCTTCTGTAGCAGTTGCTCGGGAGTCCTTGCCGGTTTTGAGAAGGGGCGCGGAGGAGCTGTCGTCGCCATGAATGGTCCAGACAAAAGAAAACCCGCCTTTTGCACGTCCCCCTTTCGGAGGAACCCTGGCCGCGAAGCCAGAACGTGTGGCGGGTGTGTTGAACGCAATGTAGCAGCTGCTACGCCGGCGCGCAACTCAGATGGACATCAACTGTCTTCAGTTGAAGACCATTCGATCACACCGAAAGCCAGGCTACCGCTTTCGGGAACAAACGTCCCGGCTCGACCGAGGAGTCCATCCCGCGGGGTTACGGTGGCTGGCGATCCTGCCCAGCCTAGACGCCCCGTCGCGGCCCTCATCTAAGGCCCGCTCTCAGGAGTCATGACGGATGTGGCGACGCGTCTTAGGGCTGCACCAAGAATTGTAGGGTTTTTACCTACGTTCACTTTTTGGCGAAGTGATGCACAATTCAGCGAAGTAGTGATCCAACCGGAGGAACAACCCACGGAGGGATGTCTGAGACCACCTAGGAGCATCCATGAAGCTAACCCCCTTTGGCGAAACAGTAAGGACGTTGCGAATGCGTTATGACGTTTCAATGAAGTCGATGGCACAGGCGTTGGGCATCAGCTCTTCGTACCTGAGCGGCATCGAGTATGGAGAGAAAACTTTAGCTGACAAGTACGCCGATGCGGCCCACGCCTTTTTCGAGGGCACCGCGAGCCCTGAAGAACTGCAGCGGCTTAAGCATGCAGCAGCCCAATCTAAGGAGGTCGTATCGGTGTCAGCGCTTGAGCCTGATGCGCGGCGCCTCGTTGCCGCTTTTGCTCGGCGCCTTCAGGCCGGGGGGCAACCCTCGAAGGAGATGAACGATTGGCTGGAGTCGAAATTTCCGGGGAGTGAAGACAAATGATGTTCGGCAATTCTCAACGGTCGACCACCCCAAGTGGCTACAAAGTGGCTCCGATGAGCTATGCCAAGCTCGAGGAGGTTGCGGTGGACCTACGGAAGATCCTTCCCACCATCGCCGGCTCGCAAGGACTGCGCATTGACGCCCGTCGCGTTCTTGAGCAGACGTTGCCCCGTGCAAATTACAACTATCACGCTGACGACACGCTTGTTGAATGCGCTGCTTTCACGGTGCCGGCGAAGAACTTGATCGTGCTGCGCGAGGATGTGTACGACGGCTTGGCTGAGGAGAACGTTTTTTCCCGCAGCACCGTGATTCACGAACTGAGCCACATCGTTCTTGACCATGCCCTCACGCTGCAGCGCGGCCCAATCGGCGCGCATCAGTTTTGTGAAGACAGCGAGTGGCAGGCCAAGGCATTAACCGCCGCCGTGATGATGCCGATCGAGGCTTGCCGCCAAGCAAGCTCAGCGCGTGACCTGGCTCAGATCTGTGGCACCAGTATTCAGTCGGCTGAGTACCGCCTGAAACGCCTGATCGAGAAGCAGATCATCGCGCCGAAGGATGGTCAGGTCGGACTTTTCTTCTAAGGAGGCGAACGATGCGCAAACGCTAAAAGAAAAGGCAAGCGCGAAGGCTTGCCTTGGGGACGTGTTGCCACATCCGGTGTGAGAGCCAAAAGTGTGCGGCACGAAATCCTCTAGGTCAAGCACCACCCCTAGCTTGCGGGGGCGAATACGACCACTTTTTTTTCGGATTTCACACCATGCACACTGAAGCATCGCTCCATGCGGAGCACCATGAAGGCGACGAGAACGCCTCCAACAAATCTCAAGACGTCGTGGTTCGCGTGCGCTACGCACCAGTGAAGCAGCCCTTCACTGAGAACCACACCCCGCAGACTGACACCCTGGCGGATGTGAAGGCCCGCGCGTTGGCGCACTTTCACCTCTCGGAGGGCCCAGTCGATGGCGGCAGCAAGACCTACTCCCTGTCTCTCAATGGCGAGGTTCAAACGAACCTTTCGTTGAAGGTGGGCGACCTGGCCGAACACCGCCAACTCAGTCTGCTCCTGGTAGAGCAATTCACCCAGGGCTAGGGCATGGCAAGCGAGCTCGACCTGATGCTGTTCCAACAGCATCTTGAAGAGCTCCGGGCGCTGCCGCAGGTTGACCGCTGGACCGTCAAACGAGGCGACCCCGCCGCGCTCGACGTCACGGTCGACCTGTCTTCCCGCAAGGCGCCGCAGGAGCTTTACCGGGTCCGACTGCGTTGGACCGATTACGCCAAGCCGCCGTCGGTGAAATTCATCGACATGCCCACTGGGTCGGAGACCGAGGCTCGCGCCTGGCCGGTCTTCGACGGCAGTCGCCCGACGAGCTTCTTCATCTGCGTTCCTTTCACCCAGGAAGGGTTTGCCCATCACCCCGAATGGGCCGCAGGCATCAATGCATACCCGGTGCTGGAAGACCCGCTGCAGTACGTGCTGCTCAATCTCCAGAGCCTTTTGGACATCACCTATACAGGAAGGTGCCAACCATGAAACCTATGTCCTGGGCGCTGCCCAGCAACCTCCTCGCAGACTCCGTTGAGATCATGCGTCCCAATGGCCTACACGGAAACGAAGGCTTGGCCCTCTGGCTTGGCGACGAGCACGACGGCACCGCAAGGGTGACCCATATCCTTCGGTTGCACGGCAGCGGCTTCGTCGCCGGGCCGCTCCAGCTCAGCCTCTCGATGCGGGCCATCTCGCGCATCACGGACCTCTCTGACGAACTGGGCCTCTACTGGGTTGGCCAGATCCATAGCCATCCGGGCACGTTTGTTGACCTGTCCCGGGTTGACCGTGCCTTTGGGGTCAAGGTGCAGGACTACTTGTCCGTCGTCTGCCCCCACTACGCCCAGGCTCGAACAAACGACCTCGATGACTGCGGTGTGCATGTTTTTGATGACGGCGCCTACAGGCGCTTCACCCAGCGCGAGGTCGGAGGCCGAATCCGCGTTGGCCAACACAAGGCCGAGGTTCTCAACCTGGAGGTGCATGCATGAACACCGAACAACAAACACCGCTGGAGGCTTCGCGCCCGCTCGGCGTCGCCCAGGACCTCGCCGCCACCGTCCTGGACGCCAAGATCGTCTATGCCCGCAAGGTGGTCCTCACCGGCGAACTGCAGACCCTTTCCACCCCGAACGGTCGCTCATGCCTACTGACCGCGATTCGCCTTCTTTCGAGAGTGGTTGGGCCGCTGTGTGTGGCGCTGCCCGACGGGCTGCCGGATCTGGAGAGCGAAGTGCGTGCGCTCGGCGACGCCATTTGGTCTCAGGGCGATGTTCAGGTCTGCGCCTACAGCGAGGACTGCTTTGTTGATGCCGTGGCGGTGCTGAATGTGGGGAATCAGGCAAGAGAGGACTTGCCCTGGACCTCTATCAACTCGAATGGCTGGATTGCCCGCTGCACCTCGACGTCGACGCAAATCCCAGGAGACTGCGATCAGGCCAATCCGCTTGGTGCCATGATGGCTGCGTCCGCGGGCGTCGCGGAGGTGTTTAAGCGCGTCTATAGCGTGCCCGCCGAGCTCTATCCATTGATGGACTGCGAGCAGCTGTCGCTCTTCACCTTGGACCCGGACCGTGTTGATGTTGGCCCGCCGCTTCCTGAAGCGGTTCGGCTTCCAAGCACGTTGATGCTCGGCGCCGGCGCGATTGGAAATGCGCTGGCGCTCCTCATGTCCCAATTGCCGCTTGAAGGCAAGGTGCATGTCGTCGACAAGCAAACTTACGGTCCGGAGAACTTCGGCACATGCTGCGTGCTTGATGAGGACAGCTGGCTTGACGTATCGAAGGCGGAAAACCTCGCAGACTGGCTGAACGAGCAATCCGGCGGCAAGCTAGAGGCGACCGGTGAACAGGCCTATATCGCCGACTTGATCGATGCTGGGACCCTGAAACCGAAGCAGATCGATCTGGTCATCAATGGCCTCGACGACAACCAGGCTCGGCATGACGTCCAGCGTCTGTGGCCTTCACTCCTCGTCGACGGGGCCATCAACTCGTTTGGCGCGGCGGTCGTGACGCACCGCCTGGATCTCCCAAGCTGGGCTTGCATGCAGTGCACCTTTGAGTTGCCTAACAAAGATGCTCTCGAGAAGCAGGCGAAGGCGACGGGGCTCGGCGCCGACTCTCTGAAGGGCGGCACCAACAGGCAGATCAGCGACGCTGACATCGATGCCGCCGCGCCTGAGATCCGCGATGCGTTACGCGCGGGCCGGCTGGCCGGTGCGACCCTCTGCTCGATGCTGCCTGGCCTCCTGGCCCTCAAGCGTATGGGTGTCGAGCTTGATGAGGGCTTCCGCCCGTCTGTACCGTTTGTCGCGAGCGCCGCTGCTGCCCTCGTGATGGCCCAGGTACTGCGCAGGTTGTGCTGGCCTGAGACCCGCTTCGTCCATGAGTTCCAGATCGCGGACCTATTCAAAGGATTCCACACGTCCTTATCACTCTACAGGCGCGCTGCGATGTCGTGCCCTTGCACGCAGCACCGGAGCCTGATCATGGAGTTGGCCAGCCGAAGGCGGGCCTAGAGTGTCAGCCGGCGGACCGCACTTCACCCCGTACCGAGTGTGCTCCGCCGATCTGACCCCTGATTTCCGCATGGTCACGCGACGGATATCTAGGCGCCATCGCTATGACTGAGCCGCAGAATGGAAAAGCCTGCCGGGGGCGGCGCAAGCTCAAGCGGCTCGCAGTGGGCGACGGGATTCCCGAGGTCAAAGTCCCTGAAGCTAGACATCGACTGCTCACCGCACAAGTGCGACTGCCGCCAGCGCATGGCATTGATGAACTGGCCGTGGCCAAAGAGAAGGACGGCGAGGTCAAACGGTTCTGCGAGCTGGGCCAAGCGCCCGATCGTGTCGTCGACGCGAGCAAGGAACTCGTTGAAGCTTTCCGCGCCGTCACCATCGCATCGGTCGGGGTCCGCCAGAGTCCAGTAGTGCTCAACCCAAACTCGGCGCTGTTCAGCCGTGGTCCCCGCGCATCGCATTGGCGCCAGATAGGTGAACTCCTGGATCGGCCATTCTTCCACGTGGACTCCTGGAAAACGCCGCATCGTCGGCAGGGCTGTCGCCCAAGCCCTCTCAGCCGGCGAGACCACGATGAGACTCGGTGGCTCCGTCCATAGCAAGGCGACTCGCTCGGCCTGCTGTCGGCCAAGATCGGTCAGCTCGATCGATAAAGGATCCAGCGTCGCGGCACCGGCGTTAGCAGCGCTCTGACCGTGGCGGCAACAGACAACCCTAGTCAAGCAGCGGCCCTCGACTTGCGATCTTGTTGACCCGCCCGAAGGCAAGCCTCAAGCACGCGTTGCTCAACTGCAATACGTGCCAATTTCAAGATGGTATGGGGCAGGTTTTCCTCCGCCAGGACTTCGTCGGGAGTTAGAAGGCCTGCCTCCTTGCAAAAGAAGTTGAGGCTCATGACTTCAAGGCGCAGATCCTGGCGCAGATGCAACCATCGCGGGAACACATCGTCGATGCACGCGAACAACTCGTCGGCCATGGTTGACAGTACCGGCTCCGTCCTAACACTCGGTTGAGTTCGTATGTAGGCCTCCCGCGCCAAGCGTCGCAGCTCTGGAGATGCGGTGACTTCGCCGAGCTTCATCAGCAACACCGCCGCCTCAAGGGCGTGAAGGCCGCCCACCGACGCCAGTTGCCTTGCTCGCTGATCGTCGAACGGCTGCAGGAACGCCACAGGTAGCGAGGAACACGCTTCAGAAAGCGGCAGAACCAACAGCTCGACGAGTTGCGCCGGCAGTGCGAGCAACTGCTCGTCAATCCACGCCCTGGAGACCGTATCTCCTCGCAGCAGCCTTTTCAAGGGCGAATGAAAGTAGCGCGCAGTGCCCCGGCAGGCCTGCTCTGCCAGGTCGACCGGATGTACGCCATTGCGCAACGTCGGCACGCGCCGCCCAACCTTGTAGCTGTACCACCGCGAGGATCTAACTTGGCGCCCGTTCTTTCGTGTCACGCGCCCGGGCTGTATGTGCCTCTCGACCTTGCCAGGGGTTGGCAGCCCTAGTCCGAGCGCTACGGCACGGAACCAAAGTCGCGTGAACAGCGCATCGATGGGATGCCGTCTGGGCCGCCTGTTTCCAGGCTTCGAGGGTTTCTTCGCCATGCTCCAGCGTACAGAAATTCCGAACTTCTGCACTGAACTATGCAAGGTCAAAACCGGCCGCAACACTCCGGTCACGCCAAGTCACGTCACGGCGGGATTCGAGCCCATGCCCCAAGATCAAGTCACTCAACCAGGCAGCTTTGCAGACGAACTGCATCGTGAGCTGGAGATGCTGCACGGGCCGCTATTCGGCGGGCCGCTGCTGGTCGCGGCGTTGGGTCACGCGAATGCAGCCTCGTTGAGGCAGGCACGCAAGCGCGGGCGCGTTCCCGTACCTCTTTTCACGCTGCCACAGAAGCGCGGCTACTTTGCTTTGACCCGGGACATCGCCGCCTGGCTTGCCGCAGCAAGGCTCAGCGCCGAAAAGGTCCCACCCCCTCAGCCGAAGAAAGGAGACCCCCAAGAGAGCACATAGCAACCTTCGCTGCCCAGAACGACAAAACCCGAGGGTGACCTCGGGTTTCGCGTCCGGCTCGATGACCAGATCAAGTGGGGACTTGTTTGTGGTCAGTATGGGCCGCGTGCCTTTTGGCGTCAAGCCTTGAGGTAGCTGGGCGAACTCATCCCTTCGATTTGAAAGGAACCGCCCATGCGGATAGCCATCTGTCCATGGCAGGCCTACGTGCGCCTGCTTCACTTCAGCGCGCCTTCAACGGTCCGGCGCCCGTCCCTCCTTTGCCACTGCCGAGGTGCGTCATGAACGCGCCCGTCCGTCAGCTCATCAAACCCACGACGCCGCGCACGGTGCATTTGCTCAACCTCGGCGCACTGGCAGCGCCGGTTCAAGCCGAGGCATCGACCGAGGCCGACTTCGTGCGCCTGGCCGCACTGTGCCCGAAGGTGCGGAACATCGTCTCCCAGCCGTGCACCCTGGACCTTGACGGTCAAGCATTCACGCCGGACTACCGCATCGACTGCGGCGACGGTGTCGTCTCTTACTGGGAGGTCAAGCTCGAACAGCGCTTCGACAAATACCGCTCGTTGTTCAACAAGGCCGCCAGCCACCTGCATGCGCAGGGGGCCCGCTTCTACGCGATCTCCAACGTCTCCCTGCGGCGGCGTGATCAGCACCAGTTCGCTGAACTCCTGCACCGCTACGGCAAAGGCACGCCACCTGAGGCCGTCCTGAACAGGGTGCTTGCCGAAGTGCGCGAGTACTCGGACGGGTACCCCATTGACCAGTTGGCCGTCCGAGCCCTTGTGCCGCACGAGCTGATCTATCACCTGATCGCCCGGCGGCGACTCACGTTCAAGAACCGTATCAGTGCCAGCGACGTGCTGGTCCTCCCCGAACACCTGGAGAAAGAAGATGACCTTCAGCTTGCAAGTTGGCTTGATGTTTCGCCGTGGCGCCCGGACGCTGGAACTGGTGCGAGAACTTCCGGACGGGACGCTGGCGCTTGAGGACTGCGTCACTCGCAGACAGGTTGTTTATGACAAGGCCAAGCTGCTCAAGCTGGTCTGGACAGGGCAGCTGACGTTTCAGGAACCCATAGGCGCACGGGGGCGCATCGCGGCTCCCGTGCTAACGACCTTGGAATCGTTGCGTCCCGGCGACCGCAGGAAGGTCGAGCGCAAGCTGGCCTACCTCAGGGGTATGACGGCCGCGCATGTGTCCCGAGGCCGCGTCAGTGCCATCAAGAGTGTGATCTGCGCCGTTGCTGAGCGCATCGGCGACAAGGAGCCACCAGGCGCAACCACGGTCAGTGGGTGGGCCCGAGACCTAGACACCGCCGACGGCCACGTCGGCGTCTTGGTGGATGGCAACGCCATCCGTAAACGATCGCGCCGGCTATCGGCCGAAATGGAGCGGCTCGTGACGGCGGTGCTGGCGCGCGTCTATCTCAATCGCGACCGCAATTCATTGACCTTCACGCTCGCAGTGATACGGTCTGAGGCCTCCAAGGAGGTCGAGGCAGGACGCATGCCTGCGAGGGACGCCACGGTCAGCCACGCGACCCTCTGTCGCCGAGTGGCGGCACTTGATCGGCACCGCGTCCTCCAAGCGCGCTTCGGGCCGGCCCGCGCGCGCATGGTTTGCCGCACCAGCATGGACGGTGCGGCCGCCGAGTACCCGTTGCAGCGCGTTGAAGTGGATCACACGCCGCTGAACTGGGTGCTGATCTGCGAGCGGACAGGCCTGCCTCTCGGCCGGCCGACGCTCACGGTGCTCATCGATGCCTACTCCGGTTACGTCCTGGGCTTCTACATCAGCTTCTACGGCGCCGGCCTGACCAGCGTCTGTGGTGCGCTGCAGAGCGCCATCCGTCCGAAGGGGGATACGACGTCGGCACTGTCCCTGGCCAAGGCGTGGCCAGCCGAAGGCATCCCCGACGCGCTCTGGATCGACAACGGGCTGGAGTTCCACAGCCCTGTATTCCAGCTGATCGGATGGGATCTGGGTATGAGCCTCACGTACTGCCGTGTGCGCACACCGTGGCTGAAGCCTCACGTGGAGCGGTTCTTCTCGACGCTGGACACGCTCACACTGGCCAAGGGCCGCATTCACAAGCGCATGGCCAACGTCGTCGAGACCGACCCCAATGTCGGCGCCGCAGTCATGTTCGGGGACTTCGTTCGAGGCATCGCGCAGTTTGTGGTCGAGGTGTATCCCTTCCAGATCAACCAGCGCAAGCTGGCCCGGCCGTTCGACCTTTTCACGGAGGGCATCGAGCGCCGTCCGCCGGTCCATTTCCCGCCTGACATCGACGCGCTTCGTCGGATCTCGGCGATGCGCAGGGTCTTGACGGTCGGACCCGGCGGCGTCGAACTGCACGGCTTGCCGTTCGGCGGCCCGGAACTGCTCGACATGCGCCGTCGTTACGGCAAGAGCTTCAAGACGCTGGTGAAGTGGGATCCCGACGATCTGAGTCATGCCTGGATCCAAGATCCGGAGACCAAAGAGTTCGTCGTCAGCCCCTGCCGTTGGCACCACTACGCCCACGGACTGAGCTGGAACCAACATCTTCTGATCAGACGCTTTGCCCGAGAGGAGCTGAAGGCCTCAGGCGCCATTGAGTACCTCGAGCAGGCGCGGCTGCGCCTGCACAGCCACTGGATGGAGTCGGTGGCCTGGAAGACCCGTGTCGACCGCAAGCGCGCCGCGATCACGGCGGGCTACACGTCCGCACGTGTGCTGACTGGCAGCGAGCCCCAGGAGACGGCTGGCGTACAGGCGCCGCCCTGCGTCGTCGCCCCGGCGGTCGCACCCCTCTGCCAAGAGGAATTCGAAACCATTGATCTTTAAAGGAGAGCTGACATGTCGATTGATGTGATTGATCCAGGTGACGATTGGAACGAGGAAGAGCGCCAGATACGTGCTCGTCAAATGGCCATGTACTCGGTCAAGGCGCTGGCGGTGGGGCGGGAGGTTGCGCGCAAGTACATCCTGTTCCCGGACCTGAAGACCGTGCTTGCCGCCTTCGACCGCGCCTACCAACTCTCGCGGGAACTGGGCATCCCGCAGGGCTTGCTCCTGAACGGACCGCCTGGCTCGTCAAAAACGAGTGTTGTCGACTATTTCATCAAGTCATTGCCGCCGATGCCGGATGTTGTCGACGGGTTCGGCGCGCTGTACTTGCGCTTGCGGCCCGGGGCTTCGGCCGGCTTCATCGTTTCGCAGCTGCTGAGCGCGCTGCGTCACCCCTTCACCAATGTCAGAGCGGAGCGGGTGGCGACCATGCGAGACATCGCGTTCGAGGCCATGGAACATAAGGGGACGCGCATGGTCTTCATCGACGAGGCGCAGTGCCTGGCTCTTCGTGGTCGTGGCCGCGTCAGCGATGACCGAGACTCGTCCGCCGGGAACTTGCTGCGCGAGCTGATGGACCGCGGCAAAGTCGCCATTGGCATCTTGGCCGACCTTCGGCTTCAGAGCCTCGACCATGTGGATGCTGCTCTCGCAGATCGAGTTACAGCGCGCATCACGCTGTCCCACTTTGACAACGACGCGATCTGGGCCGCGTTTGTGGCGGAGCTTGCGCGCATCAAGGCGATCGACATGACTTTGCTTGCCGAACCTGCGGTACGCGCGGCGACGCACGCGGCGACGCTCGGATGCAGACGGGCGGTGAAGAGGCTGGTTACGGAAGCTGTCCTCATCGCCGTTGACGCGGGGTCAAACCGAGTGAGGTTGGAGCACCTGCAACTCGCCTTCCGCCGTACCAACGGACCTAGTGACGTGCTGCCCAACCCCTATGGAAGCGCCTGATCAACGTCAGCTCCCCATCCGGCTTGAGTTGGCGCCGGCGGAATCTGGTCTGGGGTTCGCCCTCAGGGCGCTGCGCGCCAACGGCGTGGCGTTTGACCGTGGCGTGCAGTGGCTGCGGCTGGAGCGCCATAGGCCGCTGGCGTGGCAGGACATTCGACAGATTGCCTGGGCGCTGAACGTCGATGCGGACCACTGGGGTGGGCGCGTGGTCGTACGTGATCACGGCGGCAAGGGCTGGGTGCGTCTGGCAGGGCAGCGCTTCCGGCGCCATATCGCATCCAATCGCCTGTACGCCAAGCTATGCCCGCAATGCGTCCGCGAGCGGGGCATCGTCCGACTGAGCTGGCTCCTGCGCGCCACCGTCGGCTGCCCATGGCATGGCTACAGCCTGATCTGCTCGTGCCACCGCTGCGGAGAGGGCATTGGTTGGGATCGGCCAGACGTCGACATTTGCCGCTGTGGGCACCCCTTCAAAGCCAACGGTGAAGCGCCAGAGCTCGAGAGTGATGTCATGGCCTGGCTCTGCTGGCTGGAGGCTGCCGTTAGCCCGGCAGCGCCGCAGAGACCAGTGCCCGCCGCATTTCGTTCGATGCCTGGCGCCATCGAGCACCTCAGCGTCGACGGGTCTTTCAGGATCGTAGAAGCGCTGGGGCTACGTGCTGGGCCGAATGACTCTGTACGCTCCGCTTTGGCCAAGTGCGCGGTGCCACGGGTGCTCGGCGCCGCGATCGCGCGCGGCCTGGATCGATTGAGGTTCATTGAGGCCAACCTGACCGAAGTTCCGAGCCTAGCGTCCGTTGTCAATCAAGAGGCCCTGATCCAAGTCGCAAGGGACTATGCCGCTCCGGTTGACCATACTCTTGCGTGGTGGCTGCTGCATGCGCTTCGCAGCGGCATTGATCCCGGCACAACCCGGGCCGGACTCCGCCCCAAGGGCCAACTGCCGTTGTTCCTCGCATGAGCATCGGGCGCATTCTTCAGCATGGGGTGCCGCAGCCTGCCGACGATGAGTCGCCGGCAAGCTGGCTCAGCCGCTTGGCGTTGGCGCAGGGCTGCTCGTTGCCAGAGCTGTTGAACTTCCTCGGTCTCAGGATTGAGCCCTACGCCGATCTCTCCTTCTTTGGCCTGACGCTCACCGAGCTGCGTTGGAAATGTGGTCTGCCAGCGTCCGCGTTCCTCGCTGCGGACAGGGCCATGACTAGGTTGGCGCGCGCCCAACTGGGGCCAGACGTGATCTTCAGGCCTGCGGCACCAACGCCGGCCTTCCGTTATTGCCCGCTTTGCTTCGGGGAGCGGCAGCCGCCGACATTTCCGATCCACTGGCGTTTCCTCGATTGGCGCTATTGCCCGAGCCATTGCTGCTTGATGGAGGAGAACTGCTGGCGCTGCGGGCGTCTCCTGTGGTACCCCCTCGACATGGCCGAGACCAGGGCTGGCCGCAATGGGTACGCATCCCAACGGCGATGCCTGAGCTGCATGGCTGATCTGAGTGAAGCCAAGCCGTGCTCGGTAGATCCGGATCGGTCGAGCGTGCTTTCACCTATCGAAGCGCACTGGCTACGAGCAGGCTGTGGACTCGTCAAAGCGCTATGCCGCCCCCTATCGGACAGCGACATACCAGCAGAGGTCCAACGCTCGTTTGAATTGAACTCGCTTCCATCGACAGGCCAGTGGAAGCAACTCGAGCTTCGCCTGAGATCACAGGGTGGTATCAACGGAGGTGACGCGTTGGCGGCGCCGCTCACCTATTCGCGCCTACGCAGTAGCTGGGCCGGCAGGGTTTTTGACTTCCATTGCCGGGCGCCATGTACATCGGCTGCATCTGGGGCGCGTGATCGTCCCCTGGGTGTCCGTGTATTCGCGGCTGAGTAGCATTGCGCGTCTACCAACCCGTGGCGCGCTGCGTGGATCTTTTCACCCCGATCGTGGACGCCGAGCATCTGCACCCAAATTTCAAGGCCGTGCAGATCATGCAGCGGGCGGGTGAGGTAGCGGTCGTGAAAGATTGGGCCGACGGCTTTCCAGATCGCGATGGCAAGTTCGTAGACCAGTTCCAGCGCACCTTCAATTCCTGCTTCTGGGAGGTGTACCTGCACGGCCTTTTCAAGGACTACGGCTTTGAGATGGACTGGGCCCATCCGAGCCCTGACTTTTGGCTCAAGACGCCTCTCGGCGAAGTCATCGTCGAGGCCGTCACCGCGAATGAGGCCGATGGAGCTGAACCTGAATGGGGGCGCAAGCCTATCGAGCTGATCGAGAAGGGTGATTTCTGGCCACTGAACCGAGTCGCCATCATCCGGCTTGCCAACGCCCTGCTCAGCAAGGTCCGCAAGTACGAGAGGACTTATCGAGCGCTACCCCACGTGCCCCGCAAGCCTTTTGTCATCGCGGTTGCACCCTTTGAACAGCCGTTCTTCAACCACCAGTACGACCGCCCTATCCAAGCGCTGCTTTACGACTACTACGTTGACGAACAGGCCTACAAGGCGAACCCATCGCGGTACCCCAACGGACCGCCCGGCGTGAAGCTTGGCGACATCAAGAAGGACAACGGCGCAGTGATCGATCTGGGGCTCTTTCTGGACGACCGTTGGCGGGAGGTCAGCGCGGTGATTTTTTCTTGCACGGCCACGTGGGGGAAAGCTGTTGCGATGTCCTCCGTCGCTAGGGATGGGGTCATCCATTCAGTATGGGGGCAGGGCGAGTTCGGTAAGCCCGACAAGCGCGAGAAGCCCATCGGCGTCCCAAGCGAAGGGATCAGCGACGGTCTGATGGTGTTCCACAACCACTATGCGACCAACCCGCTGAGCTGGGATGTCTTCCATCGGCCTGGTGTCATTCAGGTGGTGTTCGGCCCAGATGGCGTTCAGTTCGAAGGTCGGGACCAAAGCCTTCAATTCCGCGTGCCCACACAGTGGGATCGAGATGAGATGGCGGATCCAGGCGACGAAGCGATGCCGTCTTAGCTGTGGGGTGCGGGGCCGCCGCAGCACAGTCCCGAGCGCCTCGCGTCGCCTACGACCAGAAAAGAAAAAGCCCACCGGTTGAAGGTGGGCTTCTCGAACTAGCGTCTGTCTGCGGGTGGAGGCAAAGCCAGCGTTTCCTGCAGCAAGTGCGCAAAGTATATGGCAAGGGCCCTATGGCGCGCCCGTCGCTCGACCGCGGCACTCGCTGCACTGCGAGCACAGTGAGCTGACTGTGTTCAGGGGTCCGGCGGAAGCCGTCGTGTGCCGGCGCTCAGCGATTCGGCCCGTCGGAGGCCCCGATTTCAAGACGCCGTCGGCGCTCGATGCTTCTGTGGACCAACGTCACCTCCCTGCAGGCTCCACGGACCGCGCCGACCAGCGGCGCGAAATACAGCCGCAAGGTATCCAGAAAGATCTGCTTGTGATTGAGCGGACGCATGATTGCAGGCGAATGAGCTTGCTGCGCAGGATATGCCGAAGACGATGCCACGTCACGCGGTGCCAACGGCGGCCGCTGACGCTCAGTGAAGCGACGCCGGGGCCGTATCCGGGCCGCTGGCGAGTTCGAAGCCTGCGCCGTAAACCGCAAGAAAGCCCAGGTGGAGAGGCGGTCAGACCGACTAGCATCATTCAGCCTGACTACAACCGGCGACGAGACCAATGCCTGTAACTGGACACTATCTTTCTCGGCGCATCCGACATGGGGTTGTGCCCTACGTGGCGGGCTACACCGAGACCGTCCAGACGGAAATCCTGCCCGTGTTCTCGGGCCTGAACGAACGTGCAAGCCGGATCGCAGAGGCGGAGTTTGCCCGCCTTGGCGCCGAACCCGCCTCACACGAATTTGACGGGGACTTTGGTGACTTCGCCGACGGAGCGCAAGAGGCTGGCGAGGCGTTCTACAACACCATGGACAGTCTGCGCCGGACCTCGCTGACGCTGTATGCCGTTGGACTTTTCCACCTGCTGGAGCAACTGCTTTGCGACTTGTGTCGCGACGCCAGCTTTGACGTCAACCCACCTTCTGACACGAAGCTCGACGTCGTCGCTGACTGGTACCGAAGGCACTTCCGCGTAGATCTGCGTGCGCTCCCATCCTGGCAGCGAGTCGACGAGCTACGCCTCGTCGCCAACACCGCCAAGCACGGCGCTGGATCTTCGGCAACGCAACTGCGCGCGTTGCGCCCGGATCTCTTCGAAGATCCGTCGTTGCGGGAGCTAATGCCGGACGCCCCTGAGCTCTACACGGCGTCTCATGTGCGCCTTCCGCTTGCCGGGCAAGACCTATTTATTTCCGCGCAAGACTTCGCGGCTTACGCGCGAGCAACTGGAGACTTTCTTGATGAAATAGTTGGGCAGTTTGAGGCCATGGCCGACGAGCACTTCTTCGTATAGAGCCTGAGTGCGCCTGGTTATGCGCGGCATAGACTGCGTTCATGAGCACCCTCGGATCCATGATTCCCGGCGTTGAGGTTCTGCTTCGGCTTGCACCCGAAGAACTGGCCTCGACGGTATTGCGGCTGGCTGCCCAGCGACTGCAAAACGGTTCAGTTCACCCCACGGCGTTCACCTCCGATTTTCAGGATCGGGTCGACATGCAGTGCCCATACCCGGCCCACAAGCGGGCCGACGCCGAGGCCGCGTTTGCCGAGGCTTGGAATTGGCTTTGCGTCCAGGGCCTGCTGGTCCCCAAGATCGAGTCAACGGTGTCTGGCTGGGTGCGGCTGAGTCGACGAGCCGAGACGCTCTTGGACGAAACCGCCTTCAGGACTTACGTCGGCAGCCTTGAGTTTCCGAAGGCGCTGCTGCATCCGGCGATCCGTGAAGAGGTCTGGCTTGACATCGTGCGCGGCGATCCGGGCACGGCGGTGTTCAAGGCCTTCCGCGCGGTAGAGATTGCGGTGCGAGCTGCAGGCAAATATCTGGACAAAGAAGTCGGGATGGACTTGATGCGCCAAGCCTTCAATGTGAACAACGGGCCGCTGAGCGACATGACAAAGCCGGCGGGCGAGCGCGAGTCCAGAGCTCACCTGTTCGCGGGCGCGATCGGATGTTTCAAGAACCCGGTTTCGCATCGGGAAGTCACCATCGACGACATCCGAGAAGCCCAAGAACAGGTCATGTTGGCGAGCCTCCTGCTCCGCATCGTGGACAGCCGGTCGAAGCCGTAACTTAGGCGTCCTTGCCAGAGGATAGGTTTGCGGCTCGGGTATCCGAGCTGCTGCGCGCGCACAACGCCTCCGTTGCTTCCCGCCCATCAGGGTGTTAGCCTTCGGACGCCATGAAGCAGCTCCTGACCTCACAACGCGCTCAAACCGCATCGACGACCCGCTATGCAGCGGTGGATTCGCTGCGCGCGGCGTATGACGCAGCACTGCTTCCCTAGAGCTTTTCCATCCGGAGGCTCGGCCTCCTGAGTTCAATGAAACCCGGTAGGCCGCAAGCCACCGGGTTTTGTTTTTTCCGTCGTCCGTTGGAGACCCAGGCCATGAGCCTCGATCGAGATTCGTCCTCATTCCTCGCCGCACGCGCTGCAACCAGCGCCGTGCTGTGCGTCCCCTTCGTGGAGTGGTCCGTGTAGATCCCTCCGGGCCTGCGTGTGCCTGGAGGTCCATCCTTCAGGCGAATTGAAAAAGCCTGCCGGGTGGCCCACACCCCGCAGGCTTTTTTTGTATTCGTCCGCGCAAGCGGGCACACCAGGTCTGGCGCGCGCGCCGACACCCCGCCGATAGGTCCACCTGGCCAGTGGGCCGAACCGGCTTTTCACTCACCAATGAACTGGAGAAACATCATGACCACCAAGGTCCACGTCAACGTCGGCACGATCGGTCACGTCGATCACGGCAAGACGACGCTGACGGCCGCTCTCACCTCCGTGCAGGCCGCACGCTTTGGCGGCCGTGCCCTGTCCTATGGGCAGATCGACAACGCCAAGGAAGAGCGCGAGCGCGGCATCACGATCAACACCTCGCACGTGGAGTATGAGTCGGACAAGCGCCACTATGCGCACATCGACTGCCCGGGCCACGCCGACTACATCAAGAACATGATCACCGGCGCCTCGCAGATGGACGGCGCCATCCTGCTGGTGGACGGCACCGAAGGCGCCGCCCGTCAGACCATCGAGCACGTGCTCCTGGCTCGCCAGGTGAACGTGGGCCACATGGTGGTGTTCGTGAACAAGATGGACCTCGTGCCCGAGAGCGACCGCGCCGACATCGCCGAGCTGATCGAGATGGAGATCGGCGCTCTGCTGGCCACCCATGGCTACACGGAGCCCGCCTTCGTTTTCGGCAGCGCCATGAAGGCGCTGGCCGCCGCTGAACGTGGCGAGCTGGATGGCCCGGACGTGCAATGCATCGTCGAGCTGGTGAACGCACTGGACTCGCGCATCCCTGACCCGGTGCGCGACTACGCCAGCCCGTTCATGATGCCCGTCGAGGCCGTGCACACCATCGCGGGCCGCGGCACTGTCGTCAGTGGTCGTGTTGAGCGCGGCGTGATCCGTGTGGGCGACGTCCTGGAGATCGTCGGGCTCAGCTCGGCCGGCGATGAGCCTGTCGTGGTCACCGGCGTGCAGTCCTTCCACAAGGACGTGGCTGAGGGCCGTGCCGGCATGAACGTGGGCCTGCTGCTGCGCGGCGTCAAGCGTGACGACGTCGTGCGCGGCCAGGTCGTGGTGAAGCCTGGCGCGCTGAAGCCTTACCGCACGGGGCGTGCCCAGATCTTCGTTCTCAGCAAGGACGAAGGCGGCCGCCACACGCCGTTCGGCTCCGGCTACCAGCCGCAGTTCTTCTTCGGCCCGACTGACGTGACCGGCGTCATCAGCGTCGACGCCGAGGCCGGCGTTGTCGAGCCCGGCGCGCAGGCTCTGATCAGCTTCGAGCTGAGCAAGCCCGTCGCGATCGAGAACGGCATGCGGTTCGCCATGCGTGAAGGCGGCAAGACCGTTGGCGCCGGCATCGTGACTGAAGTGCTCGGCTGAAAGGCTGAGCCTTCCCCGCCCCTGTTGCTTGCTTGGCAGGCAGCGGGGGCTCTTTCTTTGCTGCGGGCCTTAACGGAAGCCCCAGGTTGATGCGGTCGACCTAGTGCCGAGGTCATAGGATCGGTGAAGTTCCGAAGATTGAGCTTGCATCATGGGAGTGAAAGTGAATCAGACGCCTGTTCTGGGACTATTCCGAAACGAAGACAAACTTCGTGACTACCTAGCCGCGAATCTTGGACTGATCGAGCCTGGACTGGCGCTGGTTGCTACCAACTATTCGATCAAGAGCATGCAGGGTGCAAACGGCGCCTTGGACATCCTGGCGAAGGACCGCTATGGATGTTTCGTCATCATCGAGGTCAAGAGAAGCGATCAAGCTGCTCGCCAAGCGCTGCATGAGCTCAGCAAGTACATCTCCGCGTTCCTGACTACGCAGCACGTCGACGAGCAGAAGCTGAGGTGCTTTGTCGTCTCTACGCACTGGCACGAGTTGGACACGCCGCTTGCGTTCTTTCGAGCGGCCGCAACGGTCAACGTCAAAGGATTTGAGGTGAGTGCGGAGCAGGGGAGCGTCAAAGTTGATGAGCGAGTCTTGTTGCCAGTGGATAGTCTGCCCAAGCTTTGCCCGGACACGCGCCTTCTTCAAGCGAAGGAAGGAGCGATGTTGTCGGTAGTCAATGACCTGAGGAAAGCATCGAAATTGATCCCGGCAGTTCGCGCTGCACTTCTTCAGTTCGAGCCAGTCATCGGCGAAGAGGACTTGGCGATTTTGTGCATGTGGAGAATTGGTGACGAAGCCATCGATGGTGTGAGCCAGGCCTTGCGGACCGCTGATCTTGATGAAGGCGACGATGTCGAACCTCCGAGCCATCGGTACGAGGGCTGGAAAGAAGAGGCGTCTGTGCTCGATTGGCTGACGAGTCAGTGCAAAGAGGTCGAGTTTGCGTTCGCAACGATGCGGATGGGTACGCCGGAGAAAATCTCGGCAATCCTGGAGACCCGGCCGCTCAAAGAATTGTTCTCAATCGGTGCTTGGCCGAAGAACGACTTGGTGCACGACCTGGCAGAGATGCAGCGGTGTGTTGTCGCACAAGACCTAGGGCCTAGTGCGCCGCGCACGAATAGGTATTTCTTTAACGCCAAGTCCAGTCCGAAAGTGGGTCCTTCGTGGGACTACACGATTCGCGCGTTCGCCGCCTTTGTCGGATTCGAGAGCTTCTGGAGATCCGAGGTTGAACGCTTTCTAGGTCAACTTGACGGCACGCCCGATGTGACGTTCTTTGGGCAAGACGTGCGCCACTTTCAGTTCCGGATTCACCAGCATCTTGATCACAGCGCTGCGCAACTTTCACAGTTTTCGATCGACGTCTCGGACGCTAATGGAAAGAGCATTCGAAAGTTGCTAGGGGGCTGGGCTTGGGACGGCAAAACTTGCCCAACCGATGAAATCGCACAGTTGAAATCGACGTATGGCTCCATCGACAAGTCACGCATGGCCGTGCTCAGTTCCAAAGACGCGCGCCGCTATGAATCAGCTTACCGAGCTCACGGTTTCAACCCTTGGGTCATCGAGCTGGACAAGGTCAAGAACACCGGTGAGCTGATTACGAGTCACCCCGGCCCCAGGCACATTGACGTTGAATGCGGAATTGAGGTTTTCGTCGAGAAGAACCGCGCCTACTGTCAACGAGTTTCAAAGGCCTACGCAGGATTCCCCACCGGTCCGGGCGGGGGTAGGGCGCCGTTGTTCGTTGAGCTAACAGGGGAGTAGCGGGCGCGGCTACGTCGGCTCAAACCGCGTGCGCGGCAGCCAGTAGGCTTCGCGCACGTTCGTCACTTCATGTGGCGTTGCATGCGATCGCCTTGACTCCCAGACCAACGGAGCAAACTCCGGTATGGCTCGATAAGGCCGGTTCGAAATTCAGAGCTAAGTGACGAGCGCTCGGTCGAATACAGAACTGAATGAGACGCCGCGTCAGACCTGCGTGAGCTGAAGCGCGCCAACTGCCTGCCATCCAAGGCCGGGGCCTACGGCGCTAAACGAGACCCAACAATGTCGGTTCTCACTCAAGGCTGACCAGTGCGACGGCCATCCGAGGCGAATGCCGTCGGCCCGTCTAGCGCTTGCGCCCGGCGAAGACGGGGCGAGCTCTAGCCCGCAAAGGCTGCGCCTGGACCTGGACGGAATCTCGCGGCTTAGTCTTTGCGAAATTCCGTCAGCATGCGCCGCAGATCCTTGCGGCCACCGCTGTTCGTCGCGCGATAGACCTTTAGGGCCAAGGCCAAGAATTGCTGTTCCGGTCCGCTGAGTCCTTGAGGCGCGCGCTCAATGTCCAGCCACCCCTGCTCGACGCCGCAGTGCGATTCGATTTGTTTGGCCAGCTTGTGACCGATCGGACGGGCGCCGCTCTTGGCCATCGACCAGGTGGCCCCGCTCACGCCGATGTGCGAAGCCCAGGCCGCTTCCAACCCCTTCGGCGGCTCGCCAGCGCTGATGCGCTCCTCGGCGTACTGCTGAAACAGGCTGTGAGCGTTGATGCGTCGGATCGTAGTGATGTTGGGCGGGCTGGACATCCGGGTCTCGTGGCGCTGCCAGCACGGGGTCGTGCGGGGATCTCGAAGTGTTGCGAAAAGTCTTCACGCATTCTACTTGTGAAGATTTTTCGCAAAACGCTTGACTTCGCAAGTGAACACTCTTCACAATGCAGTTATTCGCTAACCGAAGCGCCGCATTGATCAACATCAGTGCAGCTGCCAAGACGGCTCTATCGACCACTTCAACCTTTTCGACATCAGGACTCAACGTGAAACGCAACCTATTCAGTTCAAGCCAGCGACCCGCCCAGGGTCGGTGCGCCCGCGAACTGGCCCGAGCCAATGGCTTGGGTTGCGTCGTCGCACACGAGATTCTTGATCGGGGCATGGACTCGGTCTGCAGGACACACATCACCCAAACGATGTCGTGGTTCGCAGGATTCGAGTACCAGCCCCCACCGGGAGAGCAGGGCGCTTAGGCGCACCTACTCAGGCTCACAAGAGCCCCTCAACTGAGGCCCGGTATCCGCAAGGAACCGGGCCTCAGTGCTTTGGCCCTCGAAATCAACAAGAGCTTCGGCTCAGACCGCAGCCTGGCAGCTGCCACCGGTGACACCAGTCGCCAGCCCCGATACGGGGCATGCTCTTTAAAAATTTGCCGCGATTCGGACCCACTACTGGGTGGAAGTCCGTCAATCGCACCATGCAGGCGTAGCGCAGTAGGTAGCGCGCAAAGTTGCCAACCTTGAGGTCGTGGGTTCGAACCCCACCGTCTGCTCCATCCCTTGGGCTTCGCCGCCCACGGGGTCATCTCGGGTGTGCCCGCGCACAAGCATCGTTCGGATCCAAGGATCTCGAAGGGTGAGCATGTGCACCAGGGCCGCAGCCGCCGGTGTGCAGCGACCAATGCGCTTCTGCGGAAGCGCGGTGGATCGCGTGTGGACACAGCCGAGATGATGTTTGCCCCCTTAGCCCAGAGGTCTAAGGCACCTGCCTTGTAAGCAGGCGATCGTCCGTTCGAATCGGACAGGGGGCTCCAGTTTTGGAGAGGACGCCTACTCGGTAGGGCACCCGGCTGTAACCCGGAGGTCGGCTCGTTCCGTCCTGGTTCGAATCCAGGTCTCTCCACCAGGATGCCGTAGGCGCAGTTGCGCCTCGGGAAGGGTTCTGACTCGATGTAGCCAAGCGGTCGAAGGCGATGGTCTGCAAAACCGTCTGCGCAAGCACACCTCGGTTCGAATCCGAGCGTCGAGTCCAAGTTTCATCAACGCTCACCCTGCCCCGTTCGACTTCGGGTGAGGTCAGCTGGCTTTCAACCAGCACAGACGGGTTCGACTCCCGTACGGGGTACCAGGGCAACTCAGCCCAGAAGAAGCGCAGTTCTGAAAGCGCGTGAAGGCTTTCAGAACTTCGGTTCCCGGCCGCATGTGGTCGATGAGATAGACCGTGGTGACACGGCACAAAGTCGGGAGACCTGCCTCCCCCGACGCCAGATTGACAGCCCTCGGGCTATCCGTCTGGTCAAGCATGCAAGCTCACCGCGCCCTCGCAAGGGGCGCCTCGCCTACCAGCTGGGCGGGGCAGAGTCGGGACGAGAGCGTCTGGCAAAGGACGAGGGTTCAACGGCCCGCAGCAATGCGGGGAACCGAGGTCTTCGAACAGGTAACGGGTGGTGCCGACCGGCCAGACAAACCAGCTCTCCATCGAATAGCGGAAAGGGTAGTGCGCACAGTCCGAGCCTCGCAAGCAAGGGCGGCGTACAGATCGACTGGAGCGTGGCCACCGCAAGGTGGACGCGAGTCGGGAAGATCGGTCAAGTAGTCCGCGGGACGAACGACACAGCGGCGTGTGGCATTTCGGCCTCCAAAAGGGATCGAAACCACTGGAAGCGCACGCCGCAGCAGGTAGCAGTTAGCTCAGTTGGTAGAGCATCAGACTTGTAATCTGAAGGTCGTGGGTTCAATTCCCACACCTGTCAAACGCAAAGACGCTTCCGGTGTCGCATGAAAGCGGCGTAAGCCTCAGCACCTTCGGGTGAACTGAGGGAGCTCGCGGCTCGCAAGGCCAACAGCTCTCGATGAGATTCCGCATGTCGGGTGTAGCAACCCTCACGGCCCCGCAAGGTCGGCAGTAGGAAGAAGATCGAGTTGTGCGACACGACGAAGGAAATGCCTCCTTCTAAAAAAGGCCGCCGTGCCAGCAGACTGGGGTGCCCGCAAGGGGCCCTGGTGGACGAGTCGGGAAAGAGCGCCGCAAGCGCTCAGATGATCCGACGCAGGTGCTGGTGAACTCTCCCGTAGTCTCAGGGCGAGTTCTGTACTGACTTCGGTCAGCTGCAGAAAGTGCAAGTCGGTCGACGTGCATTTTCTTCAGTTGGTCATTGGCGCAACTGGCAGCGCAGCGGATTCCAAATCCGAAGGTTGAGGGTTCGACTCCTTCATGGCCAGCCAACCATTGTTTCGTTCATGCGGGCCTGGCCGATCGGCTTAGGCACCAGCCTTCCAAGCTGAGTAGAGGGGTTCAATTCCCCTGGCCCGCTCCAGTGCAATTGCGCGGTAGGGAAGCTGGCAACCCGCGGGCCTCATAAGCCCGAGATCGGCGGTTCGAGTCCGCCCTGCGCGACCACATCAACAGGAGGCTCCCGTCGAGATCGCGCTTCGGGATGCCAGAAACCGGCCGCAAATATTGTGCGGACGTCGGAACTCGTCACCGACAACCATGCGCGTAAATGGGTGCTTAGCTCAGCGGTAGAGCGGCTGCCTTACAAGCAGCGGGCCGGCGGTTCGATCCCGTCAGCACCCACCATCACCCTTCATGGGGCCATAGCTCAACTGGGAGAGCGCCTGCCTTGCAAGCAGGAGGTTGTCGGTTCGATCCCGACTGGTTCCACCAAAACTACTCCGTGTAGCGCAGTTGGTAGCGCGCCTGCTTTGGGAGCAGGATGTCGGCGGTTCGAACCCGTCCACGGAGACCACTATCGACAGCGCAGGCAAAAGCTGCGCGGGCGACCTCACCACTGTGCTCCGAGGTGGTGACCCGAAATTCGGAGAAGCCCAGGCCGTGGCCTTGGATGCAGTCAGCACGATAGCTGGCGCTACCCGAGATGCCCGACTCGGCACGCGACGCGAAGCCCGTGAAGAGGTGGAGCGGCCGGACGCAACCCGGTGACTGCCGTCAAAGCGCGGCAACCATTTTTGCCCTCGTAACTCAGCGGCCAGAGTGCCCGCCTGTCTAGCGGGAAGTCGGGAGTTCGATCCTCCTCGAGGGCGCCACACATTGCCTCGATAGCTCAGTGGGTAGAGCGCCGGCCTGAAGAGCCGGGCGTCGCAGGTTCGAGCCCTGCTTGAGGCACCAGACCGAGACCATGGAGCGCTGGCGGAGCGGTCGAACGCGCCAGGCTTGAACCCCGGAATCCGGCTCGCCCGGGTCGTCCGTTCGAATCGGACGCGCTCCCCCATCGACTTTCTCATCCAACTTGAGCCGGCGTGGCGAAACTGGTTCACGCAGCAGGCCCAAACCCTGTCTCCCGAATTCGGGAATGTCGGTTCGATCCCGACCGCCGGCACCAGATCGACGCCCTGACCTGCTAATGCACAGGGTAGTTTCGCGTCATGCATCGCGTCCTGGGATGCAACGCCTGGTCAACCGGCAAGAACAGCCAAGGAGACGTGACCGAGTGGTCCAAGGTCGCTGTTTGGAAAACAGATGGTCGGCGTCGAGCCGACTCACGAGTTCGAATCTCGTCGTCTCCGCCAGTCAACAAGTCCCGGGTGGCTAATGGAAATTTGGTACACCTTCCTGCCTCAGAAGCAGGGCCTCTCTCGGTTCGAATCCGAGCTCGGGAACCAGTCTAGGGTGCATGGCCGAGAGGTCTAAGGCAACCGCCTGCTAAGCGGTCGTCGGCGTCGAGCCGGCGCGCTGGTTCAAATCCAGCTGCACCCGCCACAACTCATGGAAGCGTGCCGGAGTGGTCTAACGGTGCCGCCTCGAAAGCGGATGGCCGACGAAGAGTCGGCACGCGAGTTCAACTCCCGCCGCTTCCACCAGATTGCTCGCATAGCTCAGCGGTAGAGCACCGTCTTGATAAGGCGGCGGCCGATGGTTCGATCCCATCTGCGGGCACCAGTCCAACGGTTTGGATGTCCCAGGTGGGGTGTAGCTCAATTGGCAGAGCACCCGGTTTTGATCCGGGCGGTTGAAGGTTCGAGTCCTTCCACCCTTTCCACCTTGTGACAGTGCTTTGAAGAGCTCAATTGGGGGTTGGCCAAGTCCGGTCTAAGGCGCCGCACTCTGACTGCGGAGATCCTGGGTTCGAATCCCAGACCCCTTGCCAGTTTCACCCTACGACGGTAGCTCAGCTGGAAGAGCACCAGGCTACGAACCTGGAGCGCGCACGTTCGAATCGTGTCCGTCGTACCAGTCATTTCCACCTTAGCTCAGTTTGGTAGAGCGCCCGGCTGTTAACCGGGAGCGCGCGGGTTCGAGGCCAGCAGGTGGAGCCAGTCCATACCCTCGATAGCTCAACTGGCGAGAGCAACCGGCTTTTAACCGGAAGGCTGCGCGTTCAAATCGCGCTCGAGGGACCACTCATTGACTCCTTAATCCGTTCACTCAGTCGGTTAGAGCGACTCGTTCATGAGTTGCGAGTCGCCATCCAAACCCCGGCACGGGTTGTCAAAGTTGTGGCAACACCTCAGCCACCTCGCGCAGTTCTTGGGCCAGATCCCCATTCAACCAACCAAGGTCTGGATGACGGGCCAACGGATCGTTCGAGATGAACTGGCCATGAATCGCGGCCGGCAGCACTTGATGGTCTTACCAGCGGTGTGCGTAGCTCAGTTGGAAGAGCCCGGGATTGTGATTCCCGGAGGCATCGGTTCGAAACCGATCGCACACCCCAAGTCACATCTCCCCACCCCGCCTGGCGGAATCAGGCAGACGCGCGAGCTTGAGGTGCTCGTGCCGTAAGGCGTGCAGGTTCGATCCCTGCGGCGGGGACCAAAGCCGGTTCGACAGAACCAAATCCCGCGCGCAATCGCGCCACCAACGCTGACCATCAGAAAGGAGGAGCCCCCGATGCAGCACGAAGTTCTCCAACTCGACATCACCGGCCTCCCGCAGGCATGGATCTCGGTCGAGGAAGCTGTCGGCCATCTGGCTACCGATTCCGTGGTTTGGACTGTGGGTGAGGCGCCTCTGGCGGTGCTCAGAGGCGGCACCAACTCGCTGACTGGCCTGCAGTCGATCGTTGAAGTGCCGCCCATCATCGCGCTGAGAGGTGCCTCACGGATCAACCTGTTTGATTTGGTGCCCGTCTTTTCCAAGGTCAAGCTGCTTCGGCGCGACCGCCACACCTGCGCCTACTGCACGGAGCTGTTCGATGAACGTGAGTTGACGGTCGACCATATCGTCCCTGAGTCCCGGGGTGGACGCCTCACCTGGATGAACACGATCGCGGCCTGCCGCTCGTGCAATTCCTTGAAGGCCAACCGGACACCTGAGGAAGCCCGCATGCCGCTGTGCTTCATGCCGTATGTGCCAAGCAGACACGAAGACTTCCTGCTCAAGGGACGCAAGATCCGCGTGGACGTCCACGAGTGGCTGGCAGCCAAGCTCCCGCGAGGCTCGCGGCTCGCCTAACCGCAGCAGCAACACATTTCCAGCCTTTGCCCCTCCCGTTCGCGGTGAGGGGCTTTTTCATTTTGTCGTGCGAGCCCTCAGTTCAGCCGTGCTGGCCAGACGCATGGATCGTCAATCAGGGCTCGTTCTCGGTTTGTAGTCAAACGGCACTGTGATGACCATTCGATCGAAGCGATTCGCTATTTCAGGTGGAAAGCTCTCAAACGGTTCCAGTTGCTTAAGAAGCCGGATGGAATGCTGAGAGAGTGCACTCGAGGTGGATTGGGCAATGTCTATGCGCTCTATCTTGCCTACCGGTGTAAGCGCAAAGCTCACTACGACTCTCCCATGCAGCGACTTGCCGTTGGCCTTCGGAAAATCGGCATCGCCTTGCCGCTCAACACGGCGTTGAACACGCTCGAAGTACGCGCGGAGAGCAGGGTCATCAGTCATGGCCGTAACGTAACGAGTACGGCCTTCGGCCCGCATTCGTTCTTCGACTTCAGACAGCAGGAGCTCCAGTTGCGCGCGGCGATCTCGATCGCGAGCACTCTGCGTTGAAGTAGAGCCCGTCGATAAAGACGCCAATTCGCGCTTCAGCTGTTTGAGAAGGCGCTCTTGTTCCGCTTTAAGTCGGGCGATCTCCTGTTTCTGTTCGCTCGTCGCCGTGTTTGGAAGTTCGAGGCGCGTGCTGGCAGAAGCGCTTTGCGGAAGTGCCAATTCAAACCAAAGCGTGGCGCAAATTACGAATACAACGGACCAACCGTTCAGACGCTTACTGAACATAGTCTGACCTGATCAAGTCACCATCCAGCGGCGTGACAGTGCATCCACGCGTCGTTCCGAAGCAGGCATCGGCGCCCTCGGGGCTGTCTACGATCGTGCCGCGTGCCCTCGCGTGTAGCGATAGCAGCGTATGCATGTCGGGCTTCACCATTTCATGGAGCGCGCGCAGCATCAACGACACGCCGGCCAGATTGCTCGCCACGCTGTTGGCGAAGCGCGGATGCTCTTGCAATGCAATGTCCGCCCACAACACCTCGCGCCGTTGCAGGTCCAGCACCAGCGGTAGGCTGATGTGCGCGTCAGAAGCCAGGTCCACGCGATCCACCACGGTGCGAGCCTCGAAAGGCTCGCCCGAGTTCAGGTTCGTGCGCAACATCCAACCCGCGAAACACTCCGGGAGATCACAGTAGGCCTGGCCCGAGTAGCTGTTGACGCACATCATCACGAACCGCACGCCGCGGGCGCGCAGCATCTGCAGGTCCAGATCAATGAACTCGGCCGCGCCCTTCGGGGCATCGACGATGTCGCCACTGTGGTGTGCACCCCAGCTGCGCAGGTTGTAGAACGCGACCGTGTCCATGTAGCGGTAGTCATCGCCGTACAGCACCACGGAGAGGTCGATGTCCACCCGCGACCGGCCGTTCATCCACCAAAGGAAGAGCCGGATGAAGCCGCCGTCGGGCACGGAAATGCGACTGCCACGCGCAAAGGTACGCAGCGTCTTGGACGCTGCGCGTTGTGCCAACGGCACGACGTAGCTCGCCAACGCCGGATCCACGTAGCAGCGTCCCAAAGGCGGCAACTGCGCGAAGCGCGCCAACAGCGCCTCCTCGCAACCCCGCACCACCCGTTGCCCGATGCGTTCGTCGATGGCTGCACGGCGATCCCGCAGCGCGAACACCTTGGCGACCTCGCCCTTGGGAAAGAACACGCGCAGGCGCCCCTTCTCAGCGCGCGCCTTGAAATGCGCGAGCACCTGCAGCAGCACGGCAGTCGACACGCGCGGCGCCAACTCGGCAAAGCGTTTCAGCAACGCCTCGGGCTCGCCGCTCTTGCGTAGCAGTACGTCCAGCCGGCGAGCGTATTCACCCGGGCGCGCCTCCAGCGCTTGAGCCGCGCCGGCAACGTCGCCTGTGATCAAGGCTTGCTCCACGCGGCTGTTGAAGCTCGTGAAGGGCAAGCCGTCGCGGATCACCGTAAATGCTGCAACCGTCTTCGGGTAGCGCTCGGCGTGCTCTCCCGGATGCAGTCGCTCGCCCAGGCGCTTGAATTGCTCCACGCGGCGACGCATGTCTTCCGTCAGGCCGCCACAGCCCTCCAGCAGGGCGAGCAGCAGCCGCCGTTGACGGCGCGGAAAACGGGCGAAGCGCGAAGGTGCAGCCAGCGACACATCACCGCCGGACAAACCCACGGCCAGGCGCAGCACGTCGGTCGCAGTGCGGAAATGTGTTTCGACGAAGTGCTGCGTGCGCTCGTCCTCCTCCACATGCAACACCAACTGGGCGCCCAGCAAAGCCAGGTTCTCCTTGAACGAAAACTTGGCTGGTAGCAGACGGAAAACGTCGGCACGGTACTGGCACACGAACCAAGTCAGGTCGGCTTGATCCTGCGCGGACAGTGATGCCGCCGATCCCGCGAGCCGCGTGCAGATGACCTCGAAGTCCTCCACCGATCCGAGTTCCACAACGCGCGGGGCGCGGTTGTGCAGCAGCGGCGGGCGCTGCTCGTCCGTGGCCGGCAACCGGCGCAGGCTCACGTAGTGGCTCACCGCGTCGAGGTACAGCTGCGCCTCTGTCAGCGCCATCACCTGTGTTGGGAAGCCGGGGTGCAATGGCACATGCTGGCGGTGCGCGCCCACGAGCTTGCGCATCTCCTGCGTTGCATCGCGTAGAAGTCGCGCTACTTCCTCGGGTGTCAGTGTGGACAGGCGCGAAACCACTTCATCGGCCAGCACGAAGCCCAGCGGCTCAAGCTCCTTGAGCATCGTCGCCATCTGCTGTGGCGTGACGCCGCCCGTTCCCGGGTGCACATGCAGCCGCGATCGACGGCGCAGGTAGATCTCGTTCATCGTCTCCTCCCTGGAAACAAGATCGCCTGCCAGAGGCAGGCGATGAGCGGAAAGCGGGGACCCTAGGTTCAGATGTTTTAGAAGGAAGGACCCCCATAGCCGCTCGAAAACAATATCTCAGTCGCAATAGCTCCTACAACAGGGATTGCCCGACTGATGGGTCAGCAACCTGCACCTTGACTGAGAAGCCGCCAGCGATTGCCGCGGTTGAGAACTTCACCGGCAAAAACCGCTCGATCACGTCGAAGTTCGTTGTTGCATGAGGCGTCAGCTCCGTACAGGTGTACGACGCCTCGCCCCCACGCCGCCACACGGCAAGCGCTAGTGGCAGTGCCCACTGGTCGGCCAGATGAGGCCCGAGCACGGCTTCACTGACTTGGTATGCCCGCACCTCGCGCACGACATCGCGCGCGACCTGTTCGGCGCTGACACCCTTCTCGCCAAACGCGGTGAAGACTTCGCAGACGTTTTCATACACCAGCGTCGCCAGAAGCGCATTGCCAGGTCCTTCGTTCTGGCGGCTGGCTGCCTCGCGCAGCTGGTCGTCACCCCAGCCAAGGTCAGCGCCCAGTTGCTGCAGCTCACGCCGAGCCACCGAGCGCGGCAGCGCCGGCGCGAAGCATTCGGCGTAGCTCTCAAGCTTGGCGCCACGTTCATTCAAATCGAAAGCCTGCAGCCGGTCGCCGGCGGGCCAGATCTTGACTTCGATCTCGCCTCCGCCGGCCGGGTAGAAGCCCAGGCGACGCAGTTCGAGTTCGACCTCCGCGCCGAGCTTGCGCAGCAGCGGCGCATAGCTGCGCTCCAGGAAGTGGAAGGGCGGCGCCATGGGGTTGTGCGTTCCGCCCCCGAGCTTCAACTGGCTGGGTTCATCGGCCAGCATCAATGCCGGCCAGACGGTCTGCAGCACGAGCGTGCAGCTGCCCGCCGTGCCGACATTGAAGGTGTAGTCGCCCGCGCGCACCTGGCCTGGTGTGAAGCTCAGCGATTGCGAATTCAGCTCAGCGCCCTGGACCTCGGCGCCGCAGATCTCAGCCGCGGCGTTCACGCAAGTCAGGTGCTGGCGCATCAGGCCGGGCTTGGCGCGGCCAGCGCGGATCTTGTTCAGCGCGAAGGGCTGGCCCGTGCACATGGACAGGGCCAGTGAAGTCCGCAGGATTTGTCCTCCGCCCTCACCGACGGAGCCATCAATCTCGATCATGTTTTTCTCTTCTTGTTCTGAGATGGGTGAGGGCGCGAGGCCCTCACCCATCTATCCCTTCACGCACACGACCTGCTTCAGGGTGTGCACCACTTCCACCAGGTCGCTCTGCGCAGCCATCACCGCGTCGATGTCCTTGTAGGCCATCGGGATCTCGTCGATGACGTCGGCGTCCTTGCGGCACTCGACGCCCTCGGTTGCCTTGACCTGGTCCTCGATGGTGAACATCTTCTTGGCCTTGGTGCGGCTCATGACGCGACCCGCGCCGTGGCTGCAGCTCTCGAAGCTTTCCGGGTTGCCCAGGCCGCGAACGATGTAGCTGCGCGCGCCCATGCTGCCCGGGATGATGCCCATCTCGCCGCGCTTGGCGCTCACGGCGCCCTTGCGCGTCACGAACACATCCTGGCCGAAGTGGCGCTCCTGCTGCACGTAGTTGTGGTGGCAGTTCACCGCCTCGACATGGGCCTCGAAGGGCTTCGTGATGACCGAGCGCACGGTGGCGATCAGGTTGGCCATCATCACCTCGCGGTTCTTCATCGCGAACTTCTGGGCCCAGGACACGCCGCGCACGTAGTCGCCGAAGTACTGGGCGCCTTCCTCGAAGTAGGCCAGGTCCTTGTCCGGCAGGTTGCGCATGTTTCGCTCCGCGTCCTTCTTGGCCAGCTCGATGAAGTGCGTGCCGATGGCATTGCCCACGCCGCGCGAGCCCGAGTGCAGCATGAACCAGACGAAGCCGACCTCGTCGAGGCAGACCTCGATGAAGTGGTTGCCGGTGCCCAGCGTTCCCAGGTGCTTGCGGTTGTTGGTGTTCTTCAGGCGCGGGTGCAGCTCGCACAGCGCATCGAACTCGTCCACCAGCGTGGCCCAGACCTGGTCCACCGTCTCGGGCGGGTTCTCCCAGCTGCCGGGGTCACGACCGCGGTGCTTGGGCGCCGAGCCGTGCGGCACAGCCTTCTCGATGGCCGAGCGCAGCGGGCCGAGGTTGTCCGGTAGGTCTTCGGCGCGCAGCGTGGTCTTCGCGGCCATCATGCCGCAGCCGATGTCCACCCCCACGGCGGCCGGGATGATGGCCTTCAGCGTCGGAATCACCGAGCCGACGGTTGCGCCGATGCCCAAGTGCACGTCGGGCATAGCCGCGATGTGCTTGAACACGATGGGCAGCTTGGCGGCGTTGGCGAGTTGCTGCTTGGCCTCGGGCTCCACGGGGACGCCTTGCGTCCACATCTTGATGGGCACGCCGCCTTCGGGTTGTTCGATGTTGTAGTTCATGGTTTGGTTCTCTTTACTCGATCAGGTTGTCGAAGACAGCATCGACAAGGAGCTTGAACGGCATGCGTCCACTGTCGGGCTGGTTCTCAACCAGGTTCAGAAAGTCGGGGCGCATCAGCTTGTCAGCGAAGATGTTGCGGTGAGCCGGGGCCAGCATCCATTGGCGGATGCTCTGCCGAAACTCGATGCGATCTTGCGCAAAGGCGTTGGTGACCTCTCGGTCCTCCCAGAAGTGCCAGTAACCGGCTTCGACATAGTGCACCGTCGACCACGGGTCCTGGCAATGCAGCCAATAGTCCAGTAGCGGTGGCGGGTCAAACCCACCGATATGGAACATCAGCAGCACGGTCAAGGCGTCTTCGAGCGGACGCTGGTCACGGGATGCCAGATGGCCGGCGAAGTAGTTGATCGCGAACCGATTGAGCACTTCGCGTTCAGCTTCATTGAAGGTTTGAGGCGGGCAGCGGCCGACGCGGTCCAGGTAGAGCTCGGTGGAGTGGTGCACGTCTTCCCCATGAGCGATCAGCTCGAGCAGGCGCGGCAGAAAGTACAGGACCTCCCATACGGGCTGCACCTCGCCTTTGGCGGCGGTGTTGTACTCATAGAAATGCTCTCGGGTGAGCCTGCGCAAAGGCAGCTTGCGCATTTGCTCCTCCAGCGTGGGGCGCATACAGCAGGGACATGCGTCGAGCTGCACGGTGGGCGCCCGGTATCGACCGAACACCTTGTAGGCGTCGGCGATGACGGCATCCACGGATTGCGGGTCAATTGCTGCGAGGCTCATGATGATTGGTCGATCAAAGAAGAGGGGTGACTAGGTTTGATGAAACATTTGCTCCGCCATCCATTGCTGGACCGGGACTTGAACCCGGGCGCTCTGTGATCACTCACAGAGCACGCAGCTTTCGCCGCGTGCGTCTACCTGTAGTTCCATCTGCATTCACCGCAAAAGCGGGTGATGCCCCGCTGCGACAAGGATTGGTGAAACGTCGTGCTCTACCAACTGAGCTACGGTCCCCCTGATTTGGGACCGGCGGGACTCGAACCCGCGACCACGAGATTAAGAGTCTGTAGTTCCACCTGCATTCGCAGCAAGGCATCTCAAAAAAGCGCGACAAGAGGGGCAAGACACTGCCATGCCGGTTTCCCGGTTGGGGATTCGAACCCCCGGCGTTCCAGATGTAGTCCTGCCAGCATTCGCGCAAAAACTGATGGCCCCCGCGTGGCGACAAACAGTCGGTGAGACACGCTCTATGTAGTCCCACCTGCATTCGCCACGCGACGACGCGTGTTCTGTTGTGAGGTTGGTGCCCCAGGCGACGAGAGTTGCAAGAGCGGCCTACGGGTTCTCCGTTGCAGGCTTGCGGGCCCACGCGGCCAAAGGTGCTGTACTCCTGCAGGCATTCGCCTGGGACACCGTCCAACTTGATGTGTCGCGGCCTTACTGCGCGGCCAACGACACGTTTTCGATTTCACCGACCCAGTGCTCGGCGTCCATCTTGCTGGTGGCGAAGTTCGCCACCATGGTGAACACCGCGTCCGAGAAGCCGCCGACATTCATGATGTCGTGCCGTTCCGCGGCCTGCGTGGTCGCCGTCGGCTGGATGTCGATGCAGACCAGGCGCGCCTTCGGGTTGCGCTGCTTCAGCACTTCCCACTCGCGCAGGGTCTGCGTCGCACCGCGCCGATTGGCGTCGACCCAGGACTCGTTGTCCGAGACCAGGATCACCAGATCCACCTCTGCACCCTGCCGGTTCAGCAGAGCCAGCGGCGCGCTGCAGTTGGTACCGCCGCCACCGATCTTGGCCAACGCCTGGGCGTTGGTCATCACGGAGTCGCGAGCGTTCAGCGACAGCTTCACCACATCCTGCTCGAACGGCAGCACGCGGGCCTGCGGGTTCTTGCGCAGCACCGCAGCGGCCACCAGGGCAGCCACGTCGATGCAGCGCACGCTGGAGGTTGCCGAGCCGCGGTAGCCGGTCACGGACGAGCTCATCGAACCCGACACGTCAGGGCACACCACGACACGACCTGCCAGGGCCGGCACGTTGGCCAGCGACAGCTCCATCGCATCCTGCAGCGCATCGCGAACCTGGGCAGGCACCGACTCGCCGGCCGCCATGAAGGCGGACATCAGCTGGTACGGCATCACTCGAGCCTTGGCCACCGCTTGTGCGTCGTTCAGCTTGGCGGCGACCACCTCGGCCATGCCGGGGAGGTCGAACACGCCGTGCCGGGCAAAGGTGTTCAAGTTCTGACGCACCATCTGCCACGAGCCCGAGCGAGCGATCTGGGCCCATTGAGCCGAGTTCAGCGCCAGCGCGGTCAGCATCTGGAACGGAACGTCGGGCACCTCGGTGGCCACGCCCTGGGCGCTTTCGCGCTTGAAGCGTTCGAACGCCTGGGTGATGGGTGGCAGGGCCGCTTCGTCAACCGGCTTGCCGATCAACCATGCGAACCACGCCGCACGCCAGGCCTCTGCAGGCTTGGGGTGAACCATCTTGACCACGTCGGCCAGCGAAGGCGTGTTGCCTACCGCCGCGTTCAGTAGTTGCTTCTCGGTGGCCGTCAGCAGCCAGTGTTGCACCAGCTTCTTCGGGCGGGAACCCAGCGACTTGCGACCCACAGAGCCGCTACGCAGGATCTGCACGAAGTTGCGCAGCATCTTGCCGTTGTCGACGACGCGAGAGAACACTTGGCTCAGCAGCGCGACGTCGCGAACGGCCAGGGTGGCCGCCAGCAGAGCCGGCATGTCCTTCATGTGGCCCGATTGGCGACCATAGATCGCGGTCTTGGCAATGAAGGCGGGTTCCAGCTTCTGGGTCAGCGTCAGAACTTGGTCGAGTTGGTCCTCGGCGTTGGCGTAGAAGGACCGGCTCAGGCAGCCCGTGGCCGCCAGTTGCGCCAGTTGATGCTTGGCGCTGAAGGCGTAGGCCGGAGCTTGGTGAGCGTTGCGCGCCGTGGCTGCGGGCAGCAGGGCGCCTTTGATCGTGTGGAAGAGCTGCGTGTTGACCATGAGGTTCTCCTCGTTGCATTCAACTTGTTGTTCGTGCTCTCTTCATTGCAACGGGTGTGCCAGGTCTGCGGTTCGGTCCTTGGAATATTCGCAAGCAATTGATTTGAAACGGAAAAATCTTTGATGCCGTGCCTTGTGACTGCCGTAAGACCTTGGCAAATTCCTGTGAAACTAGACTATTGGCTAGTCAGGTATCAATTTGGATATGACCAAGAAGAACGTCGTCATCGGATTTATGGGCACCCAGCTGGATTCGGGGCAGGGGGCGGGCCGCTGGGAGAAGTGGCGGCCGACGATCTCGTTGGTGCAGCACGAAGACACGCTCATCGACCGGCTGGAGCTGCTCTATTCGAGAAGGCACGAGGCACTGGCCCAGGTCCTGGTGCGCGATATCGCCAACGTGTCGCCCGACACGGCCGTCAATCTGGTGCCCATGGAGGTGATGGACCCCTGGGACTTCGGCGAAATGTACGCGGCCCTCTACGACTGGGCGCGCAGCTACCGCTTCGATCCAGCGCACGAGCAGTACTGGGCACACATCACCACCGGCACGCACGTCGCCCAGATCTGCATGTTCCTGATGGTGGAGTCGCGCTTCATCCCCGGCGTGCTGTTGCAGACGGCGCCGCCGAAGAAGCAGCAGAGAGACAACCCAGGCAGCTACACGCTGATCGATCTGGACCTCTCGCGGTATGACGTGCTGGCCCAGCGCTTCAGCCAGGCCCACGCGGAGGCGCTGGAGTTCCTGAAGAGCGGCATCCCCACCCGCAACAAGCGCTTCAATGCCCTCATCGAGGAGATCGAGCGGGTGGCCGTGCGTTCACAAGCGCCTGTCCTGCTGACCGGCCCGACGGGTGCAGGCAAATCGCACCTGGCGCGGCGCATGTTCGAACTCAAGAAGTCGCGCCACCAAGTTCAGGGCGACTTCGTCGAGGTGAACTGCGCCACGCTGCGTGGCGACGGCGCGGCGTCAACGCTGTTCGGCCACAAGAAGGGTGCATTCACTGGCGCCGCGGCCGACAGGGCAGGCTTGCTGCGCACGGCGCACCAGGGCGTGCTCTTCCTCGACGAGATTGGTGAACTGGGCCTCGACGAGCAGGCCATGCTGCTCAAGGCGGTGGAAGAGAAGCGCTTCTTCCCGATGGGTAGCGACCGCGAGGTCAGCAGCGACTTCCAGCTGATCGCTGGCACCAACCGCGACCTGCGCATCGATGTCGCGCAGGGTCGGTTTCGGGAAGACCTGTTCGCCCGCATCAACCTCTGGGCCTACACGCTGCCGGGCCTCGCACAGCGGCCCGAGGACATTGAGCCCAATGTCGACCACCTGCTTGCTCGCTACGTGGCCGAGTCGGGCCGGGCGGTCCGGTTCAACGCCGAGGCCAAGGCCGACTATCTGCGCTTCGCCAAATCCGCCAGCGCACTTTGGAGCGGCAACTTTCGCGACCTGCTGGCCAGCGTGACACGGATGGCCACGTTGGCAGATGGCGGGCGGATATCAACCGGGCTGGTCGAGGCCGAAATCCAGCGCCTTCAGTGGCTGTGGCAGCCAGCGGACGAGTCCAAGTCGGATGTCCCGCTCGACGAAATGCTGCCTGAAGGCGCGGCAGAGGAGCTGGATCTGTTTGATCGCCTTCAGCTGGAAGCTGTTGTGCGTGTGTGCCAGCAGGCGCAAACCCTGTCCGATGCTGGCCGCCGGTTGTTTGATCGGTCGCGAAAGCAACGCGCCGTCATCAACGATGCCGACAGGCTGCGCAAGTACCTAATGAAGTTTGGGCTGACGTGGGAGATGGTGCGGCGACAGGGCTGAAGCGACAGCCGCAAGCTTCTGCTTATCGGCAGGAGGCTGCCGTCGCGTCAACGTCTCTTGAACGGGAGCGGCCAGTGCTCCAACCCTTCGAGGCCGTATTCGTGCAGATGGGGGTCGGGGCTCTCGGCCATCTGCTCGAGCGCCACGCGGGACTCGTGGGTCGCAATGCGGGCGAGCGCGTATGCGCACTTCCGTTGGAACTCGTGAAGGTTCCCCCATTCCTCGATGTAGCGGTACGGGCTAGTTGCCGCCCTCGCAATCGCTGACACAGCGCTTGGTGAACCGATAAGCCCCAGCTCGAAAACAATGTCCTCGTGGCGCTCGTGTCCGGCCCGACCAAGTAGCTCAATGAGGAAGGGTGCGCGAGCGTCGCCTTCTTGGAGCGCATCCAGCTCATCGGTCAACTCTTCAACGCTTCGTTGTTTGTCCATCTCACGACCCGAGATCGCCGGTTCCTATTTGCCCCGTCTGGGCGTCCATCTGACACTCTGGGCGTGAGGTAGGACTCCTGTCCCGTCGTTGACGGCCGAGACTTGGTTCCCCAGGCATTCAAGCAGCGCAACCAGGCAACCTACGCCGCCGAATGGATAGCTCTCAGGTTCGAATGTCAGATAGCACTTGCTGCCCTCGGTCGCAACGCCCGTGATGTCAAATTCGGCGCTTGCGATCGACTCCACCATTGACCCGAAACTCCAGCCTGGAGTTGGCATGTTCGGAGAGTGGCGTTGTGGCAGCGGTGTGGAAAACCAGAAGGCGTTCCACTCCTGCAGTTCTTCGGGATTCGGCTCCCAGAAGAACGCGCGCTCCGATGCGCTGAGCTCCTGGGCCATTTGCTTCTCATCGAGCGCGTCATCCCGCTTGAGCGCCGCCACATGGTTGACGCACGCAATAGTGCGCAGCAGGGATGATTCATCCGGCGAACTGAACTCGACAAAACATCCCTGCATATGGTTCCTTCAGAGCTGTCGCCACAGTGAGTCCGCGAAGCCCGCGATCTCTCGCGCAAGATGCAGGCGATCAAGCCAAGCCGTCGGAATGCCAGCTGCACCATAGGTGGCGCCGGCGAGCTGGCCCACGATGGCGCCGGTTGTGTCGGCGTCATCGCCAAGGTTCACGGCTTCGAGCACGGCGTCGCGGAAGTTGTCGTGCCTGGCATAACACCAGAGTGCGGCTTCCAGGCTGTCCACGACATAGCCGCTGCCCCTGATTTGTTCAACCGGCTTGGACCCGTGATCGGCTGCTGCGAGCGCTCGAATCTTGGTGCTTTCGATAGGCAGGCCGACAAGATCCAGCACTTCCGTCTTCGGCAGACCGCGCAACGCTCGACTCAGGGCCACAGCAAACACCCGGCAGGCGTCCAGACATTCCGCGGCGGCGTGGGTCGTCTGCGAACTGAGCGCCGCCATGTCCTGGACCACTTGCTCGTCGTGACCGAAGCGCAGCGCAATGGGAGCCAGTCGCATGAGGGAGCCGTTGCCCGCAGCTTCTGGGTCCGAAGACCCCGCGAGAGCCTCGCCGGTCAGCAGGAACTGGTGGATGGCGCCCTTGGTCGTGATCCCGATGTCGAAGCAGACGCCTGTTGAACTCCAATAGCCCCATTCGTACCAGTTGGCGTAGCGGGCCATCTGATCTGCCGGATCGCAGCGGCCGGTCTGGATCAGACTCTCTGCCAGGCAGAGCGCCATTGAGGTGTCGTCGGTCCACTTGCCCGGCGCCAGCGAGAAGGGGCCGCCACCCAGCATGTCGGTCACCGGTGCAAAGCTGCCCCTCGGCATGAATTCCACGGTGGTGCCGACCGCGTCGCCGCAGGCCAGTCCCAGCAACGCGCCCCGGTATCGATCAATGGCGTCCATCGTTGTCGTCCGATTCAGTCGGATGCCAACCGGGCGCGCACTTCCATCAGCGCGAAGCCCAGCAGGTTCAGGCCACACCACGAGCGCGGCTCCAAGGCGCGTTCATCGTTCGCTGCCAGGCCAATCCCCCAGATGCGGTCCACGGGACTAGCCTCGACGAGCACGCGGTCACCAGTGGTGAGCAGGTAGTCCCGCAATGCCTGGTTCTGCGAGAACTTGGCCTCATTGGCGCGGACAACGATGTCAAAACGCGCCTGCTCCCAAAGCGCATCGTCGAACCCCTTCACGCCGCGCCCCAGCTTCTTCGCCTCTGCGGGCGTTCTGGCTGCCAGGATGCTGGCGCGGGTCTCCACGTCGCCGAATAGGCGGGCCTTCTCGGCCATCATGAAGTGTTCGGCCGTCAGGTAGGTCTGGCCGTCGGCATCGAAGCTCGCCTCGAACCACTGACTGAAGCAGCCCTTGCCGATGGAACCGTCGGCGTTGGGCTGGTGTCCCCAGAAGAGCACGTACTTCGGCTTTGCGCCGGCTTCAAGCGCACGCAGCAGGTCTTCGACGGTGCGGAGATTCAAGATGTCAGTCATGGTGCTGCCGTTGATACACGTGCTCAAGCGGGGTTATCAGTTGCGGGTTGTCGTCCTGGGCGTACTGGCGCTGTTCGGCGACAAAGTCGGTCATGTCGATGACCTCCATCAGTTCGGTCGTCGCGAACGCACGCAAAAGGTTGCCGCGCAGTCCGAGCTGGATGGCACGACGCGGCAGCTTGGCGCCGCTGGGCGCATGGTCAGGATCCCACTGCCGGCGCACTTCGGAGGTGGCGACGGCGTCCTGCCAATCCTGCTGGGTGGCGTAGCGCGTCGGATCGAAGGACGACGACACCGCAGCGTCGAGCAACTTGTCGAAGAAGGCCCGACGGATGCGCAGGCCCAGGATGACTTCTTGCCCCTCCTTCATGCCCCAGCCGCAGCGGTACATCATCCACAGAAAGTTGGGCTTCACCCAGCTCATGCGGTTGAAGCTGTAGTCCGGACCACCGAAGTGCCCATGCTCGATGGCGTAGCGACCAATGGACGGGCGATAGGCCTGATAGACGACAACGCTGGTGTTGTCATGGTGGGCAAGGATGTGCTCGCCTTGTTCGGGCCATTCGGTAGCTTGTTGCAGGTGGGGAGCGGTTGCGATTTTCATGTTCCGTTCTAGTTGTTGTTCTCGGGGAAGCGCCGGATCACCTCGATGGCGCCGACGATGTTGTCGTTCAGGTTTTCCAGTTCCTCAGCCGGCACCCACCACTCAGTGTGATGGGCGGCGCCCACTTGATGGACGGTATAGCGCTGCATGAACGCCTCACGCACCTCAAAGCGAGTCACGAAGCCGGAGCCGCTTGCGGCCACGTTCCAGTCACGCGCGATCTCCACTGCGTACGCTTCATTGGTCACCGGATAGAAGATGGGCTGGTCCGGCAGCCGCGGCGGCCATCGGCGATTGCCGCTGGCTTCCACCAGCGCCAGTTCGCTGGGGCAGGTGGGGCGGTAGAGGGTGACGGTGTTGTTCATGGGGGTCCCTGAGCTTTATAAGTTGTTCTGTGCAACCCAAACAAGTTGCACAATACAACTCAAAAGCAGCTCCGTCAAGCAAAGAGCCCGTATGCCAGCCAAGCCCCCTCGAACGAAAGCCCCCGCTCTGAGTTTCCCGTTGCCATTCACGACGGTGGACGTGGTCATCTTCACCGTCGCGGACGACGCACTGAAGGTGCTGCTCGTGCAGCGCCCTGGGGACAAAGAGGCCGAGCCGTTTCCAGGCGCCTGGGCGTTGCCAGGGGGATTCGTCAACGTCGACGTCGACGTTGACCTGCTGGCTTGCGCGGAACGCAAGCTCGGCGAGAAGACAGGCGTTCGCAGCCCCTATCTCGAACAGCTGGGGAGCTGGGGCGGAGCGAGCAGGGATCCACGCGGATGGTCAGCCACCCACGTGTACTTCGCACTGATCCCAAGCCGCGACATCGAACTTGCCAAAGGGGCCAACGCGGCGGACGTTGCCTGGTTCAAGGTCGAAGAGGTGTTGGCCAACCCGAGACTAGCGTTTGACCATGCGGCCATCCTGCAAGCTGCCGTCGAGCGCCTCCGCGGCCGGGTGGAGTACACCTCGCTGCCGGCCTTCCTGCTGACTGAGCCGTTCACGTTGCCGCAGTTGCAGCGCATCTACGAGATCGTGCTGAATCGCGACGTGGACAAGAGCGGCTTCAGAACGCGCATGCTGGCGGCGCAGTTTCTTGTCGAGGCAGGCCATGTGGAGGGCACTTCAAACCGGCCGGCCATGGGCTATCGGCTCGCCGACCGCAGTGCCCCCATCCTCTTTCCGAGGACCTTCAGCCCTAGAGGCTGATCAAAGTTCAAAGTTGAGCGAGACGAAAAACCGATAGTTCAGACTTGAGTGAGACACAGATTCAAAGCCAGCTGAGCCGTCCGGAGCCAAGTGGTTGATCTGAGCCGGTTTTCAGTTTTGGGTTGAGTGCAAACCGACAGTGGCACGTTTCGCAGCCAGTTTTGGTGCGCCGGACTCAGACTCCGCGCGAGCCGTGGTGCAGCGACGGCTTCCGACAGGCCGTCACAATGCGCCCCATCCAGGGAGACTAGAAGATGAATCGTGAAGCCGGTCTCGGCCTCGTAGTGGCGTTGCTTTGCGCCGCGCCGGTACTCGCGGCGGGCCAGAAGAAGCCAACGCCCGTTGCCAAGGCGACTCCTGCAGTTGCGGCTGCATCTGCCCCCGCACCGGCCCTCAGCGAGGCGCAGCGTGACTATATCGAGCAGATCTTCAAGAACCTCGTGGTGCCGCGCTTCACTGTGCGGGCCGACGACGCGCTCGACGATGAAGCACGCGCCGCTGCACAGGCGATGCAGGCTGAGCATCTGCCGCGGGTTCAGGCGCTGATGACGCAATGGGCACTGGAGGAAATTCAGCAGCCCGAAGAAAAGGATTGGTTTCGCCGCATGACGGCGCGGTTGGCCAACGAGTTCGCGCTGTGGGGGCGCGACAGTACTGGGCCTGAGCAGGATGCCGCACTGAGCCAAGCATTGCGGATGCCGGGCATGTGCCGCCCGGTGGGTGGGTGGTCGAGCGAATTGGTCATGCGCCTCGCACGTTTGCGCGGGCTGCCGCCCGAAGTTCGACGCGCCGCAGTGCAAGCCGAGCGCGACCTGTTGGCGCGCTGGGGCAAGGCAAGACAAGTCGACGAAACCGAGCCGCTGGACGCGGAGGACATGCTGTTGGCACTGCGCGTCGATAGTCAGCCTCCCTGGAAGCCACTTCCCCCCGTGCTGGCACAGCTCTACCTCGGCGATTCGGGAGACAGCCGGTTGGATCCACGGGTGGCCGAACCAGCAGTGCGCTGTGCCCTGCACCAGTGGGGGGGCGTCACTCCGGCGCAATTCCGCGCCGCCATGGCCATGCAGGCCGCCGACGTGCTGGGGATCAACCGCCTGGTTGCGGCTGGCCCCACCAGCGCCGACAACGCCTACCCCAAGCTGGGTAGCCTTTTCACCGTCCGTGGCGTTATCACCATCCGGGCCGCGTTGAACTCTGACGGCAAGCTTGTGAATCCGACGGTGGTCCAGCGCGAGATTTCAGTGCCGGGCTTGCGGGAGGTACGTGCGTTGGCGTTTGAAGGAGTCCTTGACCTGGCAACGCTGACCAAGGCGCAAGAGATGGACTGGATGGAATGGGCGCCGAAACAGGGTATGCGTTTGTTCGAACGCGAATTTGAGTGGGACTTGTGATGGGACTCGGGCAAGCGCTGCTGGCTATCGCACTGCTCTTCGCGCAGGCGTTGAGCCATGCACAAGTGGCTGGCGGCCTGGGTGACATGATCCACTACCAAGCGGCCAGTGCGATGTACTGGGCCGACTGGGCCGACTGGGACGAGCTGACGCGGCTTGACGTCGCGGTGCGCGCTGCCCCGCAGTGGTCCCGCGACGGCGCGCTAGCCTTGTGCAGTTTTCGCCATGGACTAGGCGGCGGCGACGTCGAGCAGTCGCTGGCGTATCACGAAGCCCGCGTGGCTGGCACGCTTGCCTGGGCGAAGAGCAGACCGGAACTAGCGCTGGCGCATGCCGCTCACCTGCGCGCGCTGATAGACCTGGCCTGGTTCCAGTCTGGCAGCGCATTTGCCAACACCAAGCCGGGCGACTGCAGGCCCACGCAAACGAGTTTGCGCCCATGCTCTCCGGGGACAGCCATGTCGCTCAGGTGATGCTGGAGGTACTGATGTTCCGCAAGGCCAGCGTGGACCAGCGGCTGACAGCAGCGCGGCGCATCCTTTCAGGCGAGCCCAATGACGAATGCATCTACCGCGCCGCTATCGACGGGTTGATGCCGAGATGGGGTGGCACCCCGCAGCAGCTGGAAGCCTGGGTGCGCGAGGCAATGCGGCCGTTGCCCGAGGCCGAGTCCATCATGCGCTACGCAAGGCTCTACAACGACGCGGCTGTCTACTACTACGGACAATCGCTGTTCGATAAAACGCAGGTGCGTTGGTCATTGATGCGCCAAGGCCTGGAGCGGCTGGTTGCGGTGTACCCGGGCAACTATTGGCGCAACCGGAGCGCAGTATTGGCCTGCATGGTCAAGGATCGTGAGGTGGCCGCCGCGGCGTTGAAGACTATCGACAAGCCGGAATTGGATGCGTGGGGGAGTGACGGCGACGCCGAACGCAACTATGAGATCTGCAGCCGCTGGGCAACGCAAAGCTAGCCGGCTAAGGTGCTTCTGGCCTGAAGCCATCGTTTCTATGGGCGCTGCCAGAATTTCCGCAAAACGTCAATTTCGGGAGGGATCGAATGCGCCGCGGCACCGTCTCTTCAGGCCTGCTCTTGTGCCTGGTCATGCCTGCCCACGCTGACTGGAGCTACGTGGGGCCCACCGCGGCTGGCGAGATGTTCGTGGACTTGGCCTCGCGCGAGCGGCAGGGCGATCTCGGGCGGGTACGGGTGATGGCCAACTTCGACCAGCCGCGCGCTGAACAGGGTGGGGCGAAGTACCGCTCAAGCTCCTCCGTGCAGGAGTTCGACTGCTCAGGCCGCCGCCTGCACCTGCTGTCGCGCCAGACGCATGACGCGGCCTTCGCCCAAGGCGCGTCGCGCGTCACACGCATGCCCGCGCCCGACCCGTGGAAGGCTGTTCCGGCCGGCACGCGCGCCGAAGGCATGCTCGCGCTGGCCTGTGCCGACCAGCCGCTGCTGGACGCTCCCACCCGTGACTGGCCCCGTCAGCCCCTCGTGACCGGCTCGCAGACGTTGCGCCACGACCCGACCCACACCCGTCGCGATGGCGATCTCCTCTCGCTGCGCTGGCTAATGCAATCCCCGCCTGCCGACGCCCACCCGCCCGCCAGCCACGCGGCCCAGTCCACCGAGGTGGAGACCACCCTGTCTTGCAGCCGACAAGTGGCCCTCGCATCCACCGGCGCCGGCCGCGCGGCGCGAGAAGGCCAGGGCGCGGCGGTGGTCATTGCGGTCATTACCTCCGAAAGCGCGCTGGCCGACACGCTGCCGCCAGAGCTTGAGGTAGTGGCGCGCAAGCTTTGCGCGGCGCAGTGAGGCGCGTGGCGTCGTCGTGGCGCGTCCGAAATTGAAAGACACGTCTGACTGGCTGCCCTGGGCTGTGTCCGCCGTGTGCCTTGTGGCCTCGCTTGCGGCGCCGAAGTACTTGGGCGCCATCTGGACCGCCGGGGTTGGCGTACTACTGCCTTTCCTGTTCTTCGATCTGCGCAAGCCGGTCAACTACGAGTCGCTGAGCTTCGACACGGTAGGCTTTCGTTATTCGGCCTACAAGGGCTCCGTCGAAGAGGTGCGCTGGCAGGAGTCACCGACGTCTTCTACCGCCGGCTGATCAACCACTTTGCCGGCGACGTGGAAACCGAATGGGAGTTCCACTGCCACGATGGCAGACCAGTTGTGGTGCTCGTCGAATGGCCGCAGAAAACGCCTTTTGCCCGCGTCATCGCATTGCATGTGCCAGGCGTGCGACCCGAGTCGGTGGCCGCCGCCACGCGCCAGCGGGGCGAGGGGCGGTGGCGCTGCATGCGGCCGTCTTGACTCCCAAGCCAACGGAGCAAACGCCGTCATGGCCCGCCAGGCTAGCTAGAAATTCAGAACTGAGCGACGAGCTTTTGGTCGAATACAGAACTGAATGAAACGCCGCGTCAGACCTGCATGAGCTGGAGCGCGCCAACTGCCTCCCATCCAAGACCGGGGCCTACGGCGCTAAACGGGACCCAACACCCCTTGTCGGTTCACCGTTAAATAGTTATCTGGTCGGACCGCATTCGGTGTGATTGAATTCCTGTCAGACCAATTTGCGCGTTTCGTGGACACCTGCTTGCCCACAGCGAGCAGCCTACAAAGCCGAGGAATGTCACCGATGACCAAAAGAATCGCCGGGCCCTGCGTTGTCCGATCGCCGACAAAGGCATCGCTGACCCCTCGCAGCCCGAATCGCATGCGGCTCATCGCGATCGGCCTGTTGAGCTCCTGGCTCGCCGCTTGCGGCGGCGGAGGCTCATCCGGGGATGCGTCTGGCACCGGCGCACCCGCACCCGCACCTGCACCTGCACCTGCACCTGCACCTGCACCTGCACCTGCACCTGCACCTGCACCTGCACCTGCACCTGCACCTGCACCTGCACCTGCACCGGCACCGGCACCGGCACCGGCACCGGCACCGGCACCGGCACCGGCACCGGCACCGGCACCGGCACCGGCACCGGCACCGGCACCGGCACCGGCCCCTGCCCCTGCCCCGCCTCCTTCGATCAATGCGGCGCTTGGCATGCCGAGTCGGCTTCTCGTGGGGCTCGGTGGCAATTCGATCTCGGACATGACGAGTCAGCACATTCAGCCAGACATCATCGACACCTACCTCGTAGGGACCGGCCCGGGCTCATGGCCCTACTGGAACAGTCCGGACGGTGCCTATGTGACTTACGTCTCAGCCGCCGACAGGGCGATCGGGGCCGTGCCGTTGTTCACGCTGTTCCAAATGGCCGCCGATGGTGAAGCCGACATGATCCCGGTCAATGACGCGGCGTTCATGACGAAATACTGGTCACAAGTAAAACTGATGTACCAGAAGATCGCCGCCACTGGCCAGCCCGCCCTGGTCAACCTCGAGCCTGACTTCTGGGGCTTCGTGCAGGCCAAGTCAGGCGGCGATCCGACGAAGGTGCCGGCGCGCGTTAGCTTTGTCGCCGAATGCGCCGGCCAGCCGGACACCACAGTAGGCGTCGCCGGGTGCCTGTTGGCCCTCGGTCGCACCTACGCGCCAAATGCAAAGTTCGGCTTCCCGCCATCCTTTTGGGGAGGCGATGCCACAAGCGTCGGCAACTTCATGCTGAAAGTCGGTGCAGACAAGGCTGACTTCATCGTGGCGCAGACGAGCGATCGGGATGCTGGTTGCTTTGAAGTCGCATCGCCGGTGGCTGAATGTGCGGGACGCGGCAATGGACCGTTCTACCTGGACGAGAACAACATCACCACACCCAACTACAGCCAGGAGCTGGCCAAGTGGAGCGCCACGCGCAGCATCCTCGGCAATTTGCCCATTCTGTTTTGGCAGACGCCGATGGGCGTACCCTCGGCCGCCCCTGGCGGCACACCAGGCCACTACCGCGACAACCATGTGCACTACATGCTCACGCATGCGGCGCAATACACGGCGATCGGTGTGTTTGCGATCGTCTTCAGTCCGGGCGGAAGTACGTCGGCGACCATCACGACCGATGACGGGCAGTTCGCGCGCCTGTTCAAGGACTACCTGGCGAGCCCGGCGCCGTTCCCCAATTGAGTGGTCATCGGCCGAACGGCCGAGGTTTTCGGCCCCGGCTCTTGGCGCGATGCTCTTAGCCACTGTCGGCTTGGGCTGGGCGCGATTCACCGCCAATCAGGTGACGTCCTGCTGCGCCAAGGATTGGTGATCCGGCGACCACTGGGAAACTGCAGATCGTGCCCGACGGAACCGTGCGCGATGCGCGGGCGGCGGACTACAACAGCATGCGTACCGACGACATCCTGCGCAAGGCAACGGACTCGATAAGCTGACCGACGAGCTTTCCTGGAAAGACGCTATTGGCTCACGGACCGTCCCCATGTCGCCGTTGCCGACCTCGTCGCGTTCCCAGTTCTGCGTGAACCATTAGCCAGACCAGCCCTACGGACCTGAGTGCGGGGAATTCAGAACTCAGCAAGAGCGGGCAATGTTGCAGTTGAGACATGATGTTATATATTAAACCAAATGAAGTGGCTGCTCCTCATCCTCTCGCTGCCGACTGAGAACACCGCCGCCCGCATGCGCGTCTGGCGGGCGCTCAAGGGCTGCGGCGCGGCGGTGCTGCGCGACGGCGTCTACCTGCTGCCGCACTCCGAGGCGCATGAGGCGGCGCTGGGCAGCATTGCCGACGACCTGCGCCAGAACGACGGTACGGCTCATCTGCTGGGCACGGAGTCTGGCGACGCAAATTTCCCTGCGCTGTTCAACCGCAGCGCCGAGTTCGCGGCCCTGCTGGGCGATATCGCCGACGGTCGCAAGCGGCTCAGCGCCGAGCAGGCGATGGAGTCGGTCAAGCTGGCTCGCAAGCTGCGCAAGGCCTTCGACCAGTTCGTCGCCATCGACTTCTTTCCCGGTGAGGCCCAACGCCAGGCCCGCGAAGCACTGGAAGAATTCGAGGACCAGGCCAGCCGGCTGCTGTCGCCGGATGAGCCTCAACCCGCCGTGCGAACCATCACGCCACTGGATCGGGCCGACTACCAGGGGCGGATCTGGGCCACGCGCGCCCGGCCGTGGGTGGACCGGATGGCCTGCGCCTGGCTGATCCGCCGCTTCATCGATCCCGAAGCCCGCATCCTGTGGCTCAAGTCGCCGGCCGACTGCCCGAAGAGGGCGCTCGGCTTCGACTTCGACGGCGCGACCTTCACCCACGTCGGCGCGCGCGTGACCTTCGAGACGCTGCTCGCCAGCTTCGGCCTGGAGACGCCTGCGTTGCTGCGCCTGGGCCTGCTGGTGCACAGCCTGGACATCGGCGGCGTGCAGCCGCCGGAGGCCGCGGGCGTCGAGCGCGTGCTGGCCGGCATGCGCGAGGCCATCACCGATGACGACCAGTTGATGCAAGTCAGCGCCGGGGTCTTCGAGGGCCTGCTGACTGCCTTTCAGAACGCCGAGGACAAGCCATGAACGCCATCCCCCAGGACCTTCCTCTTGACCCAGCCAGCCTGAACGGCCCGTCCGCGCATGGCTGCTGACCACCCACCCACGCTGGCGTTGCTCTATCCAGGAGACCGTGCGGCCCGCGACCGCAATGACCCGGACGAGAGTCGCTTTGCCGCGCTGTTCGAGGCCTTTGCCGCCGCCGGCATTGCGGCCGAGCCGGCCGTCTATCACGACGACTTCGCCGATGAAGTCGCTACCCAGCTGAAGCGAGTGGATGGCCTGCTGGTCTGGTGCAACCCCATCGAGGCGGGCCGCCGCCGTGACCGGCTCGATGCAATGCTGCGCGAGCTGGCCGCGGGCGGCGTCTTCGTCAGCACGCATCCCGACACCCTGCTCAAGCTCGGCACCAAGGACGTTCTTGTCGACGTCCGCGACCTGCCCTTCGGCAGCGATGCGGTCCGCGTCGACAGCCTGGCGCAACTGGTCGACGAGTTGCCGCAGCGGCTGACCATCGGGGCGCGTGTGCTCAAGCAGCACCGCGGGCAAAGTGGCAATGGCGTCTGGCGTGTCGAGGCCGCCGGCTCCGCGCTTTTGAAGGTGCGCCACGCGCAACGGGGCAGCGAGGAGGAATTGCTCAGCCTGCACGAGCTGCAGCAGCGGCTGGCGCCTTATTTCGAGCCGGAGAACGGCGGCCACATGATCGACCAAGCCTGGCAGCCGCGTCTCGTCGACGGCATGGTGAGGGCCTACCTCGTCGAGGACCGCGTTGCCGGTTTCGGGCACCAGGCGGTCAATGCGCTCCATCCCGCGAAGGACGGTGGGCCGCCACCTGCCACCAGCCCGCGGCTTTATCACCCGGCGGACCTGCCGCAGTTCCAGGCGCTGCGGCAGCACCTGGAGTCAGGATGGATAGACCTGCTGCGCGAGCGCGTCGGCCTGAGCCGGGACCAGCTGCCCATGTTGTGGGATTGCGATTTCCTGTTCGGTGAGCAACCGGGCAGCTACGTGCTCTGCGAGATCAACGTCAGCAGCGTGTCGCCGTTTCCACCGTCGGCCGTCGCGCCGCTCGTGGCGGCAGTCAAGGCGCGCCTGGGGCGTTGACTTCAGTGGTCATGCCCGTGATGGGCGTCCGGCACATGCGCATGGCTGTGGCGCTTGGGATCGTGCCGGTGCCGATGGCTGTGTGCGCCCGCGGGCATCGGATCGTGGTGATGGTCGTGGTGCCCGTCGTCATGCCGATGCGCGTGCTCGTGCTGCAGCTCCTCGTGCTCATGCTCATGGTCGTGCGACTCGGCCAGGTGCAGCGCCACACCCAGCAGCATCAGCAGGCCCCCGGCGGCCATGCCCCAGCCGGCTGAGCGGTCTCCCAACCCGAAGGCCAGCGCGGCGCCGATGAAGGGCGCGAAAGCGAACACCGAGCCCGTGCGCGCCGCACCGAACTCGCGCTGGGCCAGCAGGTAAAAGCGCAGGCTCAGGCCATAACCGGTCGCGCCAATGCCCATCAACCCTGCTGCTGCGCCAAGGCTGGGCATCGCCTCGCCCGCGACGAAGGCCAGCACCGTCGTTGCCGCGGCGCCCAGCGCAGCCTTGGCGAGCACGACCTGGCCGGGATCACGTTCAGCCAGCGCGCGCGACAAGGTGTTGTCCGTGCCCCAAGCGGCCGTCGCCGCGAGCACGGCAAGCAGCCCGACCCATTGGCCACTTGACGCCAGGCCCTGGTCCAGGATGAGCAGCACGCCGCCCGCGAGCAGCAACAGCATCGCCGCCCAGACGCGCCGGTCCATGGTCTCGCCATAGAGCCTCCAGGCCAGCACGGCCGTGAAGAGGGCCTCCAGTGTCAGCATCAGTGACGCGCCGGTGCCGCTGGTGCGCTGCAATCCCCACGCCAGCGCCACCGGGCCGATCACCGCGCCGAAGAGGGCGACGGCCAGCAGGCGCGGCACGTCCGAGCGGAGCACGCGCGCCTCCTTCTCCGCCTTCTGGCGCAGCAGTGCGCCGACGAGACCAGCGCCGGCATACAGCAACGCCGCGGTCGTGAACGGCCCCAGTCCTTGGCCGAGCTTCTGCACGAGGGGCGTGCTGACGCCGAACAGCGCGGCTGCCAGCAGGGCCAGCAGGCCGCCGCGCAGCGCAGGGAAGTTCAGGTGAAGGGGCATGTCCGGCGTCGCTCTCAGGGCTGGCCGCCGTGCCGGACCAGGCGCTTGTGAAAGCCCGTGATCGTGAGGGTCACCGTGACCGGCTGCTGGCTGCGGTTCTTCCAGAACCAGCCATGGGTGCCTGCGAACGGCGCCACGAAGGTGCCGGCGCCCTGGCGCTGGCCGGCTTCGATGTCGTAGCTGGTGTACTCGTCCTTCGAGCCGGCCCGCTCGCCATGCAGGTCCACGGCCACGTCGCCACTGGCGGACCAGTGGAAGACCATGCCCTGGCCGGCGTCGAGTTCGGCCTGGACCTCGGCACCCTTGCCCGGGGCCAGCGTCACCGTCACGGTCTCCGTGCGCGGCGCCGCGGCACTCGGCTTGACCGCCTGGGCATCGAAGCTCTGGCCGGCCTGCTTGCCGAACACGGCTTCGGCCTTGGTCGCCAGCGTCCCGTTGTCGCGGGCCGCATCGGCCGCCCAGAGTGGCATGCCAGTGGCGAGCAGGACGCCCAGAGCAATCAGTCGTTTCGTCATGACGGCACGTTACTTGATGGCGTGCGGCGCTTTGGGGTGTGCGGCGCCGCATGGCCTCGATCAACGTCTAGAAAGCCTCCTGCGCGCCCGCCGAGGGCTCTTCATCCCGCAACAGCCGCATCAAGGGGCGCTCACCCACCAGCCAGAAGACGACCGGCGTCAGCACCGTGTCCAGCAGCGTCGAGCTGACCAGGCCACCGAAGATGACGACGGCCACCGGGTGCAGGATCTCCTTGCCCGGCTCGTCGCCGGCCAGCAGCAGCGGGGTCAGCGCGAAGGCCGCGACGAGGGCCGTCATCAGCACCGGCGTCAGCCGCTCCAGCGAGCCGCGCACGATCATGGGCTGGCCGAAGCGCTCTCCCTCGAAGCGGCACAGGTTGATGTAGTGGCTGACCTTGAGGATGCCGTTGCGCGTGGCAATGCCGGCCAGCGTGATGAAGCCCACCATGGTTGCCACCGACAACGTCACGCCCGCCAGCCACATCGCGATGACGGCGCCGATCAGCGCCAGCGGGATGTTGGCCATGATGACGCCGGCCAGCACCGCCGAGCGGTAGCGCGTGTAGAGCACCAGGAACATCATCGCCAGCGAGATCAACGACAGGCCGACGATGAGCCGCGTGGCCTGCTCCTGGGCCTGGAACTGGCCCTCCAGGCTGACAAAGGCGCCGGTGGGCAGCGCCGTCTTGGCGATGACCTGGCGGATGTCGCCGATGACGCGGCCCATGTCGCGGCCGTCCGTGTTGGCGTAGACGACGATGCGCCGGCGGCCGTTCTCGCGGCCGATCTGGTTGGGTCCGTCGGACTCTTCCACGGTGGCGATGCTGGACAGCGGCAACCGCCCGGCCGGTGTGTCGATCAGCGTGCGCGCCAGGTCCTGCGGGCCGCGCTGGTCGTCGGGCAGGCGCAGCACCAGGTCATAGCGGCGCTGGCCGTCGACGATCTGCGCTCCGTGGGCACCGTCCGTCAGGGCTTGCAGTACGCGCACGGCTTCGCCCGGCGACAGCCCGGCCTGGGCGACCTTGCGCTGATCCAGCCGCACGGCAATCTGCGGGATCAGCACCTGCTTCTCGACGGTGAGGTCCACCAGACCCGGCACGCTGCTCAGCCCCGCCCGCATCTGCTCGGCCAGGCCGCGCAGCGTGTCGGTGTCGTCGCCATAGATCTTCACGGCGACCTGCGCCCGTACGCCCGACAGCAGATGGTCCAGCCGGTGCGAGATGGGTTGGCCGATGGCGACCTGGGCGGGCAGCGACGCGAGCTGGGCGCGCATGCTGGCCATCACCGCCTCGCGGTCGACGGGCTTGCCGCCGCGCCGCAGATCCACGTCGATCTCGGACGAGTGCACGCCCTCGGCATGCTCGTCCAGTTCGGCGCGTCCGGTGCGGCGGCCGACCTGGGTCACCTCGGGCACCTGGCCGATCAGCCTCTCGGCCAGCGCGCCCATGCGGTTGGCCTCGGCCAGCGACGTGCCGGGGTTGAACATCAACGACAACACCAGGGAGCCCTCGTTGAAGGCCGGCAGGAAGGCGCGCGGAAAGAACGGCACGCTGGCCGCGGCGGCAGCCACGGCGATTGCCGCCGAGACGATCAGCAGCTGCGCGCGCGGGAAGGACCACGTCAGCACGCGCTCGTCCCAGCGCTTGAGCCGCGCGACCAGCGGGCTGTCGCCGTGCGCCAGCCGTTTCATGCGGGGCAGCAGGAAGGCGCTCAGCACCGGCGTGACCGTCATGGACACGAGCATCGAAGCGAGGATGGACACGATGTAGGCAATGCCCAGCGGCGTGAACAACCGCCCCTCGATGCCCGGCAGCGCGAACAGCGGCACGAAGACGAGCACGACGATCAGCGTCGCGTAGACGATGCCGGTGCGCACTTCGACGCTGGCGGCCCGCACGACCTCCAGCACCGGCTTCGGGTGGGCCAGCGCCCGGTTCTCGCGCAGGCGGCGCTGGATGTTCTCGACATCGACCACCGCGTCATCCACCAGCTCGCCGATGGCGATCGCCAGGCCGCCGAGCGTCATCACGTTGATGGATTGGTCGAGCAGGCGGAACACGAGTGCCGTCACTGCCAGCGACAGCGGGATCGCGATCAGCGAGATCAGCGTCGTGCGCACCGACAGCAGGAAGGCGAACAGCACGATGGCCACCATGATGGCGCCGTCGCGCAGCGCGCCGGTGACGTTGCTGATCGAGGCCTCGATGAAGTCGGCCTGGCGGAACAGCACCTGGGGCGCGCTCAGGCCCTTGGGCAGGCCGGGCTTGAGCTCGCCCAGGGCCGTCTCGATCTGTCGCGTCAGCTGCACCGTGTCGGCGTCCGGCTGCTTCTGCACGCTGACGATGACGGCCGGTGCGCCCTTGTAGCCGGCGTCGCCGCGCTTGAAGCCGGCGGCGAAGCGCGCGTTGGCTACCTGCTCCAGCAGGATGGCGCGGCCGTCCTTCCAGGCGACGGCGATGCCCTGCAGGTCCTCGATGCGATGGGTGCGGCCGAGGTGACGAATCAGGTACTCGCGGCTGTTCAGGTCGACGAAGCCGCCACCCGCGTTGCTCGCAAAGCCGCGCAGCGCCTGCTCCACCTGCGTCAGCGACACGCCGAGCTGGGCCATGCGCACCGTGTCGGGCTCGACGCGCAGCGTGCGCACCTCACCGCCGATGGGGATGACCTGGGACACGCCGTGGATGGCGAGCAGCCGCGGCCGCAGCACGAAGTCTGCGTACTCGCGCGCCTGCATCGGCGTGGCCTGGCCGGCGCTGAGCGGCAGCGCGATCAGCATGACCTCGCCCATGATGGACGAGACCGGCCCCATCGTCGGGGTGATGTCGCCCGGCAGTTGGCCGCGCAGCTGCGCGAGCCGCTCGGACACCTGCTGGCGGTTGCGGTAGACGTCGGTGCCCCAGTCGAACTCGGCGTAGACGAGGGACAGGCCCACCCCCGACGTCGAACGCACCCGCGTGATGCCCGGCATGCCGTTCAGCGCCGTCTCGATGGGGAAGCTGACGAGCTGCTCCACCTCCTCAGGCGCCATGCCGCCCGCCTCGGTCAGCACAGTCACCAGGGGCTTGTTCAGGTCGGGAAAAACATCGACCGGCGTGCGCCAGGCGGTGAAGCCGCCGTAGGCCATCAGCAGTGCGGCAATGGCCAGAACGAAGAGCCGGTTGCGCAGGCTGGTGTGGACGATCCAGTTGAACATGGCCGGTCCTTCAGCGGATCTGCGCGATGAGCGCCGCGCCAACGACGACGACGCGGTTGTCCGCCGCGAGGCCGCGCGTGACGAGCACGGTTTTGGCGTCCAGCGGCTTCACCTGCACTGGCTGAGGCATGTAGCGCTCGGCGCCGGTCTTGATCCAGACAACGGCCTCGTTGACCGGGCTGCGCACGACGGCCTCGGCCGGCAGCACGACACCCTTGACCTTGTCCTTCATCGCGACGATCACCCCGACCGTCTGGCCGACGGCGAGCGATGTCGCTTGCCCGGCCTTGTCCGCCTGGGCGCGGAAGCTCAGCGGCAAGCTGCCGTCGCGCAGTGCACGGGGCACGCCAGCGAGCTGCAGCTTCACGCCGGTGATATCCGCCAGCTCGGCGCCGGCAATGCGCTGGCCCAGCGTCACGTCGGGCGTCTGTGCCTCGACCATCAGCCGTGCCGGGTCGACGATGTCGACCAGCACGTCACGTGCGTCGATGACCTGGCCGGCCATCAGCTCGGAGCGAGCGATGACGCCCGACACCGGCGCGCGCAGCGGCTCGCGCTGATCCAGGCTCGCGGCGATGCTGCGCTCGCGCGCGGCCAGAGACTCGGCCTCCAGGCGCGCGGCCTCGATCTCCTTGCGCGGCACCGTGCCCTCCAGCCCTTCCAGCCGCTTCAGGCGCAGCTCGGCGAGCTGCCGGCCGGCGCGCAACTCGGCGCGCTGGGCCTCCTGGTTGGCCTGAGCGAAAGGCTCGGCGTGGTGGTGCAGCCAGGCGAGGACTTCCCCCTTTTGCACGGCCTGGCCGGGCACAGGAAGTCCCTTGGGGCCGGGTTCGATACGGCCGCCATGGCTGGCCTGCACACGGCCGCTGGCGTTCGGGTCCTGCACCACGCGGCCGGGCAACTCCAGCGTCGCGGCGGCCTCCGTCTCGGGTGCGATCAGCGTGCGCAGCCCCAAGCGGCGCTGGGCCAGCTTGGGGACGTTGACACTGCCGTCGGGCAGGCGCACGAGGCCAGAGGCGCTGATCGGGCCGTCCTGGTCGAGGTGTTCGCCATTCGGCCCATGGGCGCCGGGGCCGGCCAGGCCAGCCGTGGCGGCCAGCAGCAGTCCAAGGGTCAGCAGCGGGCGCTTCATGCCTGGCCTCCGGTCCCCGTCTTGGCGCCGGAGCGGCGGCGCCATGCGGCCACGGCGATCAGCACCGCCGCGGTGACGCCCATCCCCGTCCACAGCTTGCGCGAGCCGCTGGCGTGGTCGTGCCCGTGGTCATCGCCGGGCTCGTGCGCGTGCGGCGCCTGGGCTTGCTCGGCGGTGACCTTGAGGGTCGCGTCCAGCAGGTCCGACTCGTTGCCGTGGATGACGGTGATGACGATGGCGTGGTCACCGGGCTTGCCGAGCAGCTTCAGTATCGCCCCGTCGGCGACTGCGTAGTCGCCGATGTCGTCATGGAAGGGAGCCTTGGCCTTGAGACCGCCGGACTCGATTTCGACCTGCGCCTTGAGCACCGGCTCGTTGGTCGCGAAGCGATCGATCAGCATCGAGAACTCGCCGCCGGCGAGCGTGGCGACCAGCTCGAACTGCTCGCTCCTGGCTTCGATGCGCGGGCGGCTGCCGGCGGGCGCGGTTGTGGCGGCCGGGCCGTCGAGATGTTCGCCATTGGGTCCGTGGGCGCCGGGGCCGGCCGCAGCGCCCAGGCTCACGGCCAGCGCAGCGGCGCCGAGGGCGCGCAGCAGGGAAAGGGAGGTCATGGAAGCAATCCTTGGGCTTGTTGGAGTCGCGCCTGGGCCAGGCGCAGATGGGCTTGCTGGCGTTCGCTGGCGGCCTCGGCCTGGGCGGCGGCACTGAGGGCGCGCAGCAGTTCGGGCAGCGGCGCTTCGCCCGCCTTGAAAGCCTTGTCGATGTGGCCCGCCCGCTCGCGCAGCAGCGTGGCGCGCTGCGTTTCGAGGCGGGTCTGGGCTTGAGCACCTTGCAGCTGGCTGCGTGCCAGCTCCAGCTCGGCCGCGAGGCGGTCGCGGGTGCGTTGCTGCTGGGTCAGGGCCATGTCGACCTCGGACAGCGCGGTGGCGATGCGCGGCTGGGCGTGCGTCTCGGTGCCAAATGCAGCAAAAGGCAGGCGCAGCGCGACGCCTATGCTGTTCAATGCCGGATTGCCCTGGCCGGGGCGTTCCTGGCGCAGGTTGACGCCCAGCTCGGGGCCGTCGCCGCGCTGGGCCTGTGCCAGGGCGAGCTGGCGCTGGGCACGGTCGACGGCGCGCGCGGCGAGCTGCAGTTCGGGGTGAGCCTCATCGAGGTCGAAGGTCGCCCCTGCGGGCGGGGGCTCGAACCGCGCGGCAACGGCGAGGCCCGTCAGCAGTTGCCATTGCGTCTGCTGGGCGTGCAGCTTCAGTGCAGCCTCGGCTTCCAGAGCCTGGCTGGACAGCCACTCGGCCCGGGCCGCCATCGCGTCGGCAGGCGCGAGGTCGCCGGCCTTGACGCGGCGCTCGACGTCTTCGGCCAGGTGACCGAGCAACTGGCTTTGCAGCGCGGCCAGGCGCTGCTCCGCCTCCAGGCCGCTCAGCTGGCCAAGGGCTTCGCGCACCTGGCCGGCCACGTGCAGGCGAGCGGCCCGCTCGGCGGCGGCACTCCAGTCGAGGCCGGCTTGGGCGGCCTGGCCGGCGGTTGCGCGGGCGCCGATACGCCACAGCGGCAGGGCGACGCCGACCTCGGTTTCGCGCTGGCCGCTGGCGCCACTGCCGCGGCCTTCACGCTGGGACAGCTGCAGCGCTGGCGGCGCGGCGAGCCAGCTGCTGGCGACGGCCTGCTCGGCGCGAGCCTGGCGCTGCTGGCCTTGCGACTGCGTCACCTCGGCGGAGCGCTGCCAGGCGGCGTCAATCGCCTGGGCCAGGCTGGGGCGGCTGGCCGCGAGCGCTGCGGAATTCGATAGGGGTTGGGCGGCACAGGCGAGCGCGCTGGCAGCAAGGGCGCTGCCGGCGAGCCATGGCGCCAACCATGGAGGAAGTTTCACGAGGGTCCTGATGCGAAAGCGGCGGCGACCGGCATGGGGCCAGCCCAGGGCTGGTCATGCGCAAGAGGTCACCACCAGAGCGACAGACGGCCGCGCGTGTACACGCGCGGGTCGCGGCGAGATCAGGACTGGGTTTTGGGCGGCCGCTCGGGGCCGGCAAGGCAGGGCGGTGGAGGCGGCGTCGCCGCGGTCTGCACCGGCATCGCCGGCGGCAGTTGTGGCAAGTGCAGGTCAACACGGGTCATCAGGACCGGTGAATGCAAGCCGCAGTCGCTGGCGAGATGATGGGCCGAGGCGAGCGACTGGTCCTCGTGGACGCCGCTGGCGTCGCCGTGATCATCGTGATGGTGCCCCTGGCCCTCGAGGTGCATCAACGCATGCTGCTGCTCTTCCTGGCCGGCCATCCCCACGGCAATGCCTGCATGGGCCAGCGCTTGCCAGCACATGCACAGCATCAGCAGGAAGGTCGTCAGGCCGTGGCGCATGGTCGTCAGTCTAGCGGAGCGACCATTTGAGGCGCATGGCGCGGCCGCCTACTGGGGCCAGTTAACCAATCATTGCGATTCGGGCACTGGCACGAGCGCAGTCCGCCGGCGCCGCACGCCGAGAACCACGCCCAGCCCCAACATCGTGAGCGCCCAGGTCGCCGACTCAGGCACGGCGCTAGGAATGCCTTCGAAGTGGTAGAGCGCGGCCAGCGCCGGGTCGTCGATCGTGAACGAAGGGTCAACGAAGGCCTTCGACCAGCCTGCCGGCCCGCCGGGGCCGCCCGAGCCGGAATCGGCACGGAGGTAGACATCAAAGACGGCATTGACCTTGAAGTTGGTGACCTGATCGAACGAGAAGCTGTTGCCACTCACTCCGTTGAGGTTGATGCCGGCGAGCAAAATCGCGCCAGCGCCGCCGCTGTCGTAGTTCACGGAGAAGGAGGCCGATGCCTGCGTACTTCCTTCGCCGTCGACCAAGCCGTGGGCGAGGACGTGCACCGGCACTACCGTTGCCGCGGCCGGGCCGCTCAGCATGACCTGGTAATGAATGGTCGTGGTCGCTCCAGCACCACCGCCGACGGTGAATCCGAGGACAGGCGAGTACGCAGCCACGGAGAGGGAATAGGCATAAGCCGAGCCCCCCTGGGCTGAATCGGTGATCGAGGTGGCGACGTTGCCATCCACGTTCACCCCGTAGCTTGCAGGCGCAAAGGTCGTCCCGTGGTCGATGTCATTCAGGCGATTGAGCGGATTGAAATTGTCAGCGGCCGCGTGACCCACATAGGTGACGACGCCGAGCGCATGCGCCGCGCCAAACGGCAAAACCGCGCAAGCGCAAAGAAGCGCGCTGAGCAACGTTCGTGAGCGAGTCATGATGTTCCTTGGCTGACGGAGACGAAAAACCTGACAACGGAATCGGGTGAACGGTCCGCCGGCAAGGAGAACATGTTTCCGGTCCGGTGGGACGCCCCGGGCAGCTGCCAATCTAGGGGGCGTGCCGGGCAACGGGCAACGCGTCGTCGGTCAGCCTGGAACATTCATTTCGGAGCGACGCGCCAGATCTCGCCGGTCACATCGTCATCCACGAGCAGTGAGCCGTCCTTCTGCACGGCGACCGAGCTGGGCCGGCCCCAGACTTCGGTGTCGCTGGCGACGAAACCCGTCACGAAGTCCTGATAGCGGCCCGTCGGCACGCCCTCCTTCATGAACACCCGGACCACTTTCGAACCCGTGCGCGTCTGCCGGTTCCAGGAGCCGTGAAAGGCGACGAACAGGTCGCCGTCGTAGGCCTTCGCGAACGCCGCAGGGGCGGCCGGCGGCGCCTCGTACATGACCATGCCCAGTGGCGCTGCGTGTGCCGTCAGCAGCAGATCGGGCGCTGTCACCTTGTCGCGAAGGTCGGGTCGATGGCCGGCGAGACGGGGGTCTTCATGAGCGCCGATGTAGAACCAGGGCCAGCCATAGAAGGCGCCTTCCTTCACCCGGGTCAGGTAGTCCGGCGGCAGGTTGTCGCCCAGCAGATCGCGCTCGTTGACGCTGCACAGCAGGTTCCCGGTGCGTGGGTAGAGGTACATGCCGACGCAGTTGCGCAGCCCCGCGGCATAGGTGCGCCGGTTCTTGCCATCGGCATCGAACGCCAGCACCACGGCGCGGCCTTCCTCCTCACCCCAGGCTGCACCCAGGCCGTGCCTGGCTTCCCAGCCGGCAAGCGGCTCGGGAGGCGTCTTGCCGATGCCCTCGGCGACGTTGGTCGCCGAGCCGATGGACAGGAACATCGTGCGTCCGTCGGCAGAGAACACCAGCGTCCGGGACGAGTGCGCGCCGACGGCCTGGGACAGCTTGGGAACGACCACTTCGGGCTCACCGCCGGCCACAAGGTCGCCGTTGCGGTACGGATATCGGACGACGGAATTGACGAAGGCCACGTAGAGGTACCGCGGGTCGGAGCCTGTCGGCCAGAAAGCCAGGCCGAAGGGGCGGTCCATGCCCGACGCAAAGGTGCTCACCAGATCGGCGGTCTCGCCCGTGGACGACCGGAACACCTTGACCAGCCGTTTCGTCGTGGACGAGATGAAGATGTCCCCGTTGGGTGCCTTGACCATGACGCGGCCGCGATCAGGGTCCCTGGCCCACAAGCTGACCTTGAAGCCCTCGGGAACTAACGGCAACGCGCCCTCGGGGCGTGGCACCGTGCGGGGCCCGTTGCTTGCGCTTTCGGTGGCGAAGGGCGTGGGCAGGTCGGCCACCTTCCACTCATGGATCCGCCCCGGTCGATCAGCACTCCAGCTGCCCACGTCTGCACCAGGGACCGCCGGCTTGCTGGCCGCAGTGCTCGCCGCCGGCTGGGCCGCAGAGGCCGAAAGCTTGTCGAGATAGGCCAGCAGCGCCTGGCGTTGCGCCTTGTCCGCCATGCTGATCGGCATGGTGGTGCCGGGTGCATAGGCCGAGGGGTCGGCGATGAACCTGTCCAGCTCCGCCTTCGTCCAGACCTTGCCCTTTGCACCCAGCGCGGACAGTGCCGCCGAGTAGCCGAAGCCCTGCGCTTCACCCACCCTGCGCCCGACGATGCCATGCAGGCCGGGGCCCATCAGCGCGCGCGTGTCCGGTGTCACGGTGTGGCACATGGCGCAGTTGCTGTCGAACAGTCGTTGGCCCAGGGCGATGTCTTGCGCCTGAGATGATGCCGTGGCCGCCAGGGCGAGCAGGCCGCAAGCCGCGGCCCGCATGACGTGAAGGGGGTTCAATGGGTCTCCTGTGATCGTTGTGCAACCGGGCAGCGTCATGCGGCCGTCAGAACCGCAGCAGCAACCGGCCGCCGTAGCGTCCCGTCGCCAGGGCCGGCTCACCCGCCGGCCCGGTCAGGTCAGCGGCCTGGCCCTTGGCGCCCATGGCGGGGATGGCGTGCAGGAAGCCGATGTCGCTGGCTGGGAAATCCACGCTGGTGGTCGGGAAGTCTGCCAGCCTCGCGCCCAGTTGCAGATAGCTTGCCCCGTCGTTGACGATGGTGAGGTCCCCAACTGGTGAGATCAGCCGCAGCCAGCGCGGGTCCGCGAAATAGCCGGCAGGCGGCGCGATGTCGTACACACCAAGCACGGGCCCGCGCAGGCGGTTCTGCCAGACGGGGCTCGGCCCGCGCACGAGCGCGCGGAAGCCGCTGACGTCCGCCAGCGGGCGGTCAAACCCGATGCCGTGGTACAGCATGGGGCCTTGGAGCTGGTAGCCGTAGTCCAGCGCAAGCACGCCGCCGTCGTCGTCCTCGCCGAGCGTCCAGCGCACGCGGTCCAGCCCGCCGGCGCCAGGCGCTTCCAGCCAGGCGCCTTGCGGCCCGGTGCCTGCGGTCACGGCGACCTGAGCCGCTGGTACGGCGAAGCGGTCTGCTTCGAAGGCCAGCCGCAGAGACACCACCGAGGGCGTGCGCCGCACGCCCGCCAGGCGGGTCACGCGCAGTGCCTTCACGGCCTGGGGCGGGAAGATGTAGGTCTGGCCGTCGCGCGCCACCCGTGCGCCATCAAAGACGGTCTTCCAACGCTGGCCATCGGCAGACAGATCCAGCTTGAAGCTCGCCCAGCCGTCGGTCTCGGTGATGCCGAGGTCGATGGTGGCGACATTGGCCATCGTCGGGGTGGGGAACTCGTAGACGCCGTCGGCCGTGGCGGCCGGCTCCAGCCATGCCGGCTCGGCGGCCTGCCTGGGCCGGGCGACGGCCAGGCGTGGCCCGTTGGACAAGGGTTGCGCCTTGCCGCCCCTTGCCAGTTCGAGCAACAGGCCGGTACGGGCATCAAAGCGCGCGGACATGGCGCCGGCCTGCAGCCGGATGCTGTCGCCGTCTCTTACCACCGCGGGCGCGCCGGCATGCTGGCGCGCGAGGTGGGAGGGCCGGTCCGGCTCTGCCCAGACCCAGGTCCACAGATGCTGGTCGCCTTGCATTGCCGTCAGGCGCAGCGCATCCGCCTCGCGCCAGGCCGCGGGCAGCGGCAGCTTCAATTCACCCGCGGCATGCGGGGCCACGGCCGGCCCGGCGAGGTCGCCCTGGGCCAGCACGCGGGCGTCCGGGCTGCGGTCCTGCGGTTGGGCGAACCGAATCCATTCCCACTGGAAGCGCACCGCCGCCAGCGTCGTGAAATCGAACGCGTTGCGCAGTTTCAGCACGCCGTTGAATTGATCGTCGAGCGTTGGCGGCGCGATTTGCACCGGTGACCAGATCTCCTTGACCGTGTAGTAGCTGGGCTCCTTCTCGTGCCGGGGGCCGACGATGCCGTCCGGCGCGTAGGTGCCGAACACGTCGATGCGCCCGCCCTGGTCGGTGCGCACGAGGCCTTCATCCGCCAGGTTCCAAAGGAAGCCGCCCGCGCCGCGCGGCGAGGCGCTCATGGCCCGCCAGTAGTCGTCCAGGCCGGCACCCAGGCCGCCGTCGAACAGGCCGTGCAGGAACTCGGTGGGCATCACCAGCAGCGGGCCGGCCAGCCGGCGCTGCAGGTCCGGGTAGCGCGGGTAGTGCTTGGTGTCGATGCCGCCAAAAGCCTCCCAGGGGTGAATCAGCGGCCGCGCCTGCGGGTCGTAGAGGGCGAAGTCGCCGTCCAGCTCGCGGTTCCAGCCGCCTTCGTTGCCGTTGGACCAGAACAGGATGCTGGGGTGGTTGACGTCGCGCTCCACCAGCTCGCGCACGAGCTTGCGGCCCACCTCCGTGTCATGGGCCTTCTGCCAGCCGCTCAGCTCGTTGATGACGTACAGCCCCAGCTCGTCGGCTGCCTCCAGGAAGGCTTTCTCGGGCGCGTAGTGGGCCACGCGCATGGCGTTCATGTTCATGGACCGGATGAGCCGCGCGTCCTCATAGGCCTGGGCGCGCGACACGGCGCGGCCCGTCTCCGGGCGGAAGCTGTGGCGGTTCACGCCCTTGAGCATGATGCGCTGGCCGTTGAGGTACAGGCCCTGGCCCTCGCGCACCTCGAAGGTCCGAAAGCCGAAGCGCTCGCTGACCTGGTGGACGGCCTTGTCGCCTTCGAACAGCGTGAGCTGCAGGAAGTACAGGTGCGGCGTTTCGGCGGACCAGAGCAGCGGCTGGTCGATCCGCCCCTGGACGCGCACGCGCCCGGCGCCGCCGGTGGGAATCGCGGCGGAGAAGGGTTGGCCCACGGCCGTGCCGTCGCGGGTGGTGATCTGGGCCACCAGCCGGGTCACCGTGCGCGGCGCCCGCAGCGTCACGTCGGCCGTGAGCTCGCCGCTGGCCTGGGCGTTGATGGCCACGTGCGCGATGGACTGCAGCGGCGACGCCTCCAGCCACACCGGCCGGTAGATGCCACCGAACACCCAGTAGTCGCCATGGCGCTCGGCGATGTCGGTGGCCGTGGCGGCCGAGGCCTCGCTGACTTGCACCTCGATCTCGTTGTCCTCGCCCGGCTTGAGCCAGCGGGTGATGTCGTGGCTGAAGCGGTTGAAGCCGCCCTGGTGGATGGACCCGGTGACATTGCCGTTGACCTTCACGAGGGTGTCGGTCATCACCGCATCGAAGACCACGCGGACCGTGCGGCCCTGCCACTCGGCCGGCACGCTGAAGCGGCGTCGGTAGATCGCCTTGTCCGCCGCCCGCGGGCCTTTGTCGTAGCCGTACTGGTAGTGGCCAAAGCCTTGCTGTTGCCAGTTGGACGGCACCTTGATGCGCGCCTGCTCGCCCGCGCGCTGCCCGCCGTCGATGACGAAGTCCCAGTCCAGCGCGTCATCCGGGCCGGTGCCCGACAGCATCAGCGTCTCGGTGCGCGGCGCGTCCGCGGCCAGCGCCAGCGGCGCCAGCAGGCCGCAGACGAGCAGGCCGGCCAGCCACTTCAGTGCTGCAAGCTTGACGTTCACCGGGTGTACTTGCGCCTACTCGATGACGAGCAGCGACACACCCTGCCGTGGCAGCGTGAAGCTCAGCGTCGCACTGCCATTGGCCACCGCCAGCGCCGGCAGCGCGGCCGGCGCCATCACCGAGGCGGCTTCCAGCTGGGCGTACTGCTTCGCGTCCGGCGCCTGGGGCGCGCCCATCGCCTGCCAAGCCGTGAATGCGTTCGCGTGGGCCTTGTCGACGCGCCACTGCGTCACCGACCGCGTCGCCTGCCCGCCCAGGCCCGCCAGCTTCAAGCTGACCGCCGCATCCGGGCCGCTGGCATCGTCGTCGTGATAGTGCCAGGTCATCACCGCAATCTTGCCGTCGGGCGTGCGGGTGGCCAGCACGCCCACATCCGGGCGGCCGCGGACCCCGTTCGCCACGATGTCCTCCAGCGCCACTTCGGCGTCGCTGGTGGCGCGCAGCTGCGTTGGCCCCAGCTTGGCGAACATGCGGAAGATGTTGAGAACCGGCAGGTCGACACCGTTCGTCGCCAGTTGGCGATAGCCCGCAAACCAGGGCTGGTCCTCGAACGTGAAGGCCCAGGTCAGAGCGCCTTCCAGGTTCACCTGGTGGCGGTCGGCGAGCTGCCAGATGCGCTTGTAGCTGGCCGCCGTGTAGCTGGAGTACATGGTGCCGTTGCGGTAGGCGTTCTGCGGGCCTGGGCAGGCGGCGCAGCCTTCCGGGTCGTTCTCGCCGATGACGATGGGCTTGTCCTTCAGCTCGGGCACCGCGGCGATCTTCTGGAAGCCGTTGGCGATGCCGCTCAACTGGGGCGCCATGCCCATGCGCACATGCCCGTCGACGAACCGCGGGCTGCCCTTGGCGTGGAAGGCGAGGAAATCGGTCGGCGTGCCGATCTGCCCCGTCGCATGGTTGCGGCCGCTGACGACATGCTTGAGGAAGGCGTCCATGAACGCCCCCCCGGAGCCCGCAACGTCGGGGCCACCCACGCGAGCCTCGGGCAGTGCCCGGCGCACGGCGTCGATGGCGTAGTCATGCAGCTTGTTGAACTCTTCCTGCGTGCCGGTCCAGTAGGCCGGGCCGTTGGGCTCGTTCCAGACTTCGAAGTACCAGCGCAGCACTTCCTCGCGGCCGTAGCGCTCCACGCAGTGCCTGGTCCACTGGAAGACCAGCTCGGCCCACTTGGCGTAATCCTTCGGCGGGGCGTTCCAGCCGCCGGCGATCAGGTCGTAGGCGAAGCCGGGGCGCCAGCTGTGCTGGTACGGCGTGCCCGGCTTGGCGCTCGACAAGGCCTGCGGCATGAAGCCAATCTGCAGGTAGGGCCGCACGCCGCGTTCGAGGTAGCTGTCGATGATGCGGTCGGGGACGGCCCAGTCGTAGACCGGCTTGCCGTCACGGTCCTCGGTGTAGGCATTCGTGCTGCCCCACTTGAACGCCGGCGTGCCGTCACCCGTGTTCAGCAGGTTGTGCGCGCGGAAGTACACGCTCCCCGGCCGCAGGTCGCCCAGCCGCTTCATCAACTTGCGGCCGTCCTTCATGGTCGCGTAGTTGGGCTCGTCCGCGCCGAAGAAGCGCCAGATGGGCTTGAGCTCGCCCATGGAGCGACCGGCATCCACCTCGATATGGACGGGGAAGGGTTCGGTCGGTTGAGCCTGCGTGGTAGCGGCGATCAAGCCGGCCATGACGATGGCGACGGGCCGGGGCAGTGGCTGGAGCTTCATGGCATGAATGGCGTGAAACGAGAGGTCGAAGGGCTCGGACCGCGATCATGACGACATCCACTGCGTGTGCCGCTCGCAATTCCTGGCCGAGTGTAGGAAGGGCCTTCGCTGCGCCGCAAGCGCCCGGCCATTCACTCAAGAACGTGAGCGCGTGCCGTCGGTGGTGCCAGCCCCCTTGGCCCTGGCCCGCGATGTGCTCTGCCTTTCCCTGGCCGCAGGCAGCGTCGCGTTGTACTTGAGGGACAGCTCGATCCAGTAGTCCAGTGCCGCCTTCGTTTGCACGGTCGTCGAGGCGACGAACACATAGCCTGGGTAGGGGCGCCCCTTCATGACCACCGTCTCGACACCGTCACGCTGGAGCGCCATCTCGTGCAGCGCCGGGTCGATGCGGCACATCAGCCGCTCGGGCCTCGCCGTCACGCACAGGTGGTCGCGCACCATGAAGCCGGCGCTGCCGAACATGCGCTTCTCACGCACGTCGGCGACACCGGCCAGCGCGTGGCGAACGCGGTCTACCAGGTCGTCGCTGATCGGGGACGTGTTCACGGAGATTCCTGATGTCGACTTGACGGCGCCAGTATCTGACAGGGGTGGCACCGGGAGCGCCAATTGCCGCCCACGACCAACGTCCTCCCGGGAGCTTCAGCTGCCTGTTCGTGAGACTGCCTTCATCCTCCATGTCGATGACAACCTGGACAACCTTGCTTCGACGAAGCTGATCCTGGATCGTCCCGGCATAGAGGTGGTATCCGCCGAGTCCGCTGCGGTGGCGGTGGAACGGTTGACGCAGCACGACTTTGCGCTGGCGCTGGTCGACGTCAACATGCCCGACGTCAATGGCTTCCAGCTTGCCGAGTCCATGCGCGATGAGGCGCGTTCCCGCGAAGTTCCCATCATTTTTCTGACGGGCGACGGCGGCGACGCAGCGCGGACTTTTCGTGGCTACGAGGCCGGTGCCGTCGACTTCCTGGTCAAGCCGGTGCACCCTCAGGTGCTGGAAAGCAAGGTCGGTGCGTTTGTCGCCCTCTATCTGCAGCGCAAGTTGCTGCGCGATCAGAAGGACGACTGCGAGCGCCTGTTGAGAGCCAACCAGCGGATGGCTTCGGAGCTGGAACGTGCGCACGAGCTGGCGGTTCAGGCAGCTTTTACCGACGATTTGACCGGCACGCCGAACCGCCGGCACATCCTGAAACTCGCTCAGAGCGCCCTGAACGACCCCCGCAGGCATTCCCAGCCGGTGAGCCTTGCGCTGCTGGACCTGGACCACTTCAAGAGAGTCAACGACACGCGTGGCCACGCCGTCGGGGACGCCGTGCTGCGCCACTTCTGCGATCACACCCAGGCCCATCTGCGATCCGGCCAAGCCATGGGCCGCATCGGCGGCGAGGAATTCCTCCTGCTGCTCCCGGGCACCGAGATGGCGGAGGCCTGCACCGCGCTCGAGCGAGTGCGCCACACGCTGGAGCCGCATGCCGGCATTGCCTACACCTTCTCGGCTGGCGTCGCGCAGGCCCGCCCGGACGAGGCGCTGGATGCCGTGCTGGAGCGTGCCGACCGGGCGCTCTACGTTTCCAAGGAGCACGGCCGGGACTGCACGTCCAGCGAATTGATGGATTTCTGAGCGCCATGAACGTGGATTACGCCGAGCGGCGCGAGCGCATGGTGGCCACACAGCTGGCCGCCCGCGGCATCCGCGCCGACGCGGTGTTACGGGCGATGCGCACCGTGCCGCGCGAGGCTTTCGTCGAGGCGGGCTTTGAGGACGTCGCCTACCAGGACGCAGCAATGCCCATCGCCCAGGGCCAGACCATCTCCCAGCCTTTCATCGTCGCGCTGATGATCGAGGCCGCCGAAGTGAAGGCGGGCGACGCGGTACTGGAGATCGGCGCGGGCTCGGGCTATGCGGCTGCCGTGCTGAGCCGCATCGCCGCGCACGTGTCGGCAATCGAGCGCAGCGAAGTGCTCGCCCGTCGTGCGCATGAGCGCCTGGCGGCGCTCGGCTACGACAACGTGGAGATCATCACCGGCGACGGCAGCGGCGGCTGGCCCGGCGGGGGGAGCTTCGATGCCATCCTTGTCGCCGCATCGGGCCCGGACGTGCCGCCCGGGCTCAAGGCCCAGCTCGCGCCCGGCGGCCGCCTGGTCATCCCGGTCGGTAAAACCCGAGGCCAGACCCTCGTCAAGGTGAGGCGCCTGGCGAACGGCCACTTCGACCAGCAAGCGCTCGCCGACGTGGCCTTCGTGCCATTGATCGGCGCACAGGGCTGGGCCGAGGAGGAGGCCAGGTCATGAGCGCCGCCCCGGGCAAGCTCGCTGCTCGCTTCCCGGCCCGACCCCTACCGCCTTAGGCGCCTGAGAGGGTCTTTAGGGGAAGGCGCATGCGCCCCAAGCTCGATCAGCTGCGTCTGGCCGCCGCCGAGTGGCCGGCCAAGTAGGGCACGGTGACGACGCGGCCGCCCCAGCCGCGCACCAACGGTGTCTCAGGCAGTTGTTCCGCCGCGTGGTCGCTGCCCTTCACGTACACGTCGGGCCGCACCGCCTGCAGCAGCGCCGCCGGCGTGGCCTCTTCGAACCACGTCACCCAGTTCACGCAGGACAGGGCCGCGATGACGTGGGCGCGCTCGTGCAGCGTGCAGCAGGGACGCTCACCCGGCTTGCCCAGGTCGTGGGCGGAGGCGTCGCTGTTCAGCGCAACCACCAGCACATTGCCCTGGCGGCGTGCCGCCTCCAGGCAGCTGACGTGGCCGACATGCAGCAGGTCGAACACGCCGTTGGTGAACACCAGCGGCCGCTCCAGCCATGCCAGCCGCTCGATCAGCTGCTCGGGTGCCAGGCATTTGAAGGCGCCGTTCCAGTTGCTCTGCACCTTGCATCTCCTGCCGGTTGAAGCCCCCGGTCATGTTCCAGGCGAGGCGCTGCGCGTTAGCGCAGACGAGGTCCCGTGCGCCAGCGCATTGGCCGGCCTCGACGCCGTCGATGGAGACGCCGAATTCCACCTGCAGTCTGTGCAGCAGAACTTGCCGCAGCTGCGCAAACTGCGCTCGCGTGAACGGGCCGCTCCGTTGGGGGGCGATGACGAGGGCCGCGCCCGCGCGCTGCCGCCGCGCCAGTCGACCATGGCGAGCTGGACGGCGATGGCAGGCGCCGTCAACGCCGCCTTCGCAGCGTCGGCGGTGAGGAAGCGGCTGACGGTTGGTGCTGGGCTCAAGGGGCTTTTGCGCAGGGTGCGGAAGGCCCAACGATTGGCAAATGCCGCTCCCACCGGCCGCGAGGGCCGATGCTGGCCGAGCGGCTGCACCTGATGCCGCAGGCGGGCCACCATGGCGGCCAGACCGTCGGCAACCTGCTCAAGCCGCTTGCCGTGCCCTTGCTCTGTTCTGCGGCCAGTCGACGGGTGTGAGCCGGTCACCGGCCAGCAGGAGCTGCGGCACTTGCTGGAACAGCCAGCGACCCGCCTGGCAGCGAAACGACCACGTCAGGTCGAATCGCTCGGACGGCCAGTTCTCCGGCACTTCATCGACTGTCGTGATCGCCTTGGCAAGTTTGGGGAGGTCGTCGTGCCGCCAGCAAACCAGCACCGGTGCGTCCAGCGACCGCAAGTGCCACGCGAGCTTGTCCACCGGATCGTGATCCGACCAGCGTTCATCGACGGCAACCCCGAGGCGGTCGGCCAGGCCTTCCACGGTGTCATAGGGGCGGGTCGACGGATGCATTGCCGTTGGCCGGGCCGCAAGGATGTGCTGCGGGCGCTCCAGCACCTGCGGATGCAGGCGTTCAGCCAGTGCCGAGAAGTACGGAACCAGCGCACCGGCGCGGCGCCAGCCTTGAACACTGAGTGAGTTGGGATCGTCGCGGCCGGATTCATCCACGCCGCCGTCCTCGCCATGTGGCTTCTCGGCGTGGCGAATCAGCATGATGCATTTCGACATGGCTGAACTTCAACTGCTGCATCGCAGCATGCGCCAAGCCAGCGGTGGCATGTGTAGGACGGAATGCCGCATGGTTGGCAAGCCTGCAAGGCGGTTCAACGAGGCAGGAGGCACCGCGCGTGGGTACGTGATTTGCCGTCGAAGCAGGGCGGCGCCATCGACCGCTACACAGCTACGGAGACCACCATGAACACTGACAACACCACCGGCCCCACCATCGCTGCCTCGAAGGTTGAAGGCACCGAGGTCTACAACCTGCAGGGCGACAAGCTCGGCTCCATCGACGACCTGGTCATCGACAAGGCCTCCGGGCAGGTGCGCTACGCCGCCCTGGAGTTCGGCGGCTTCCTGGGCATGGGCACCGATCTCTATCCCATGCCCTGGTCCAAGCTGAAGTACGACACCGCCAAGGACGGCTATGTGGTGAACCTCGACAAGTCGCAGCTGGAAGGCGCGCCGCGCTATGCCCGCTACAGCGAGCCGGCATACACGCGCGACTACGGTCGCAAGGTCTACGACTACTACGGCGAGACCTGGGTTTGATCTCGACAGGGCGGTTCGTACCGCCCTTGCCGAAGACAAGCTCTGAATTCACCGGCTCCGGTGCCCGCCGGAGTCTTTCCAAACCATCAGCCAGCAGGAACTCCCATGCCCACCAGCGCAACGAAGACCTCAGCCAAATCCACCAAGAGCACGGCCAGGAAACCCGCCAGCCCGACGACACGCGATTCGACACCGGACGCGATCGATCTGCTGACCGCCGATCACCGGGAGGTGAAGTCCCTGTTCCGGGCCTATGACAAGCTTGTCAAGGCCGATGGCGATGCCGGCGAGAAACAAGCCATCGCGCTGCAGATCTGCGTCATGCTGACCGCGCACGCCACGGCTGAGGAAGAGCTCTTCTATCCGGCCGCGCGGGACGTGCTGGGCGACGACGCCGACCTGATCGACGAAGCCGACATCGAGCACGCCAGCGCCAAGGAACTCATCGCGCAGATCGAAGCCGGCTCGCCCGATGACGATCACTACGACGCCAAGGTGAAGGTGCTTGGCGAGTACATCGACCATCACGTCAAGGAAGAGGAAGGCGAGATGTTCCCCAAGATCCGCAAGTCCGACCTCGACCTGGATACCTTGGGTGAAGCCATCGCCGGGCGCAAGGCGGAGTTGATGGGGCAGGACGCTGAGCCGCACTGACGGCGTCGTTCAATCCAAGGAGAAGCCATGAGTGAGGCCATCGCCGACGTTCACCGGGGTGTGCGGTTCACGGTGGAGGCGGCGCCTCGCAGCGGCGGCTTCGAAGGACGCTTCGCGATCCTTGACGTGGCCGCCGCTGGCCAGGTTGGCACGGATGACAGCTACCGCCCGGCAACCGACAACCTGTGGGCTACGGAGCAGGAAGCATTGACCTATGCCACCGAGGCCGCTCACCACGCCATCGAGGGGATACCGGCGTTCGACAAGGGAACGCCGGGGTTGTAGTGCGAGCACGTCGTTGCTGCCGTGGTTGAGCGCCTCGACGCTGCCGGACTGCCCCCGCGGGCCGAACTGTTCGCAAGACGGCGCGACGCGCCTGGCTATATCTGCACGCGTGTGCCCAGTTCGACCACCGCGTTGTCCGGCAACCGGAAGAACCTGGCGACCCCGCTGGAGTTGCGGCTCAATGCTGCAAACAGGCGCTCACGCCAGTTCGCCATGCCGCCACCGGGAGTCGGCACCACCGTCTCGCGGCTGAGGAAGTAGCTGGTCTCGAAGGGCTCGATGCGCAAGCCCTTGGCCTCGCACAGCGCCAGTGCCAGGGGAACGTCGGGTTCCTCCATGAACCCGTAGTGGACGAGCACGCGCCAGAAGCCTGGCGCCAATGACGTCAATTCGAGGCGGTCGGCTGCGTCGACCATCGGACGGTCGTGGAACATGACGTTCAGGATGACGTTCGTTTCGTGCAGGACCTGGTTGTGCTTGAGGTTGTGCAACAGGGCCTGCGGCACGAGGTTCGGGTCGGCGACTGCATAGACCGCCGTGCGCCGTGCACGATGGGCTTCGCCCAGGGCGAGGCTCTCAATGAAGGGCTGGAGTTCGATGCCTTCGCTGCGCAGGCCGGCCATCAGCAGCTGACGGCCGCGCGCCCAGGTGCTCATCAAGACAAACAGCATCAGGCCCAGCGCCAGCGGAAACCACCCGCCGTCGAAGAACTTGATCGCGCAACCGGCAACCAGCAGCATGTCCACGGCCAGGAAGAACACCGTGGCGCCGATCGCCAGCGGCGCGGGGAGCTTCCAGCCGTCGCGAATGACGAAGAAGGTCAGCACGGTCGTGATCAGCATCGTCAGCGTCACCGCGATGCCGTAGGCCCCCGCCAGCGCCGATGAGCTGCCGAACATCAGCACCGCACCGATGACGCCGGCCAGCAGTGCCCAATTGGCCGCCGGCACGTAGATCTGCCCGGACTCGCTGGCGGAGGTATGGCGCAAGGTGAGGCGCGGCAGGAAGCCGAGCAGGATGGCCTGCTTGGTCATCGAGTAGGCCCCGGAAATCACGGCCTGCGAGGCGATCACGGCGGCCATCGCAGCGAGGCCGACCATGGGCAGCACCAAGGCGCTGGGGAAGAGGCGGAAGAACGGGTTCTCGATGGCCGTGGCGTCTCCGATCAGCAGCGCGCCCTGGCCCAGGTAGTTGAGCGCCAGCGCGGGAAACACCAGCCCCGTCCAGGCCAGGCGGATCGGCCTCACGCCGAAATGGCCCATGTCGGCGTAGAGGGCCTCGGCGCCCGTCAATGCCAGCACGATGGCGCCGACGGCAGCGAACAGATGCCATCCCCGCGTGCTGAGGAAGGCCCAGGCCTCCAGCGGGTTGAGTGCAGCCAGGATCTCGGGATGCTGGGTGATGTGCATGACGCCGATGGCGCCGAGCACGGCGAACCACAGCACGATCACAGGCCCGAACACCTTGCCCACCGCCGCCGTGCCATGGCGCTGCACCAGAAACAGCCCCACCAGGATGGCCACCGAGATCGGCAGCACATAGGGCTTCAAGGTCGGCGTCACGACCTCCAGGCCTTCGATGGCGCCCATCACCGAGATCGCGGGCGTGATGACGCTGTCGCCATAGAACAGCGTCGCCCCGAACAGGCCCAGCAACAGCAGCGCGCCACGCAGCCTGGGCCGCTGCTGCACGGCATGGGCGGCCAGGGCCGTCAACGCGAGTGCACCGCCTTCACCGCGGTTGTCGGCGCGCAGGATCAGGATCACGTACTTGAGCGTGACGACGAACATCAGCGCCCAGACGATCACCGAGACCGCGCCCACCAGGTTGTGGGTGTCCAGCGTGACGCCGGTAGCGGGCAGGAATACTTCCTTGAGCGTGTAGAGGGGGCTGGTGCCGATGTCGCCATAGACGACACCGATTGCGCCGAGCGTCAGTGCGGCCAGGCCGCTGCGTTGGGTCTCAAGGCTCATGAACGGGAAACTGGGTGGGATGGAGCCAGTTTCCCGTAGGCGGTGTAAAGAACGTATAAAGATCGCGGCAGCCCGCTGCCGGCGTGTGCACCATGCGCCAACCAGGCTGGCGAGAGTTCAGCCTTGGCGCAACACCGGAAGGTCGCGGGCTGTACCGTTCACTCGGCCTTGAGGACTATCCGGCGGAGATGTGGCGGCGGCGATGCTGAGGTATTCGGAGGGAACGGGGGCTTCGGTCGACGCTGGCAGCCTGACCCGGATCAGCGTGCCCTGATTCGGCGCCGAGGTCACCGACAAGCTGCCGTGCTCGGCTTCGACCCTGAATCGCATGCCCAGCAGGCCGTAGCTCGAGTTCGTTGCTGCGTTGGCGTCGAAGCCGACGCCGTCGTCCCGCACCGTCAGTTCGGCCTGCCCCTGGATGATGCCCAGGTTCAGCCACAGCTGGCGCGCGCGCGCATATTTGCTGACGTTGGTGATGGCTTCCTGAACGACGCGATAGACGACGAGTTCGGCGGCCTCGGCGAGCCGCACGGGCGCCAGCTCGCAATGCACCAGCACGCCGGAGCGCTTCGCGAAATCGCCGGCCAGGATGTCCAGCGTGACGGCCAGGCCCAGGGTGTCGAGGGTGGACGGGCGCAGGTTCTCGATGATGTCCTGCTTCAGCGCGATGCCGCTGTTGAGCTTCTCGATCAGCCGCGTCAGCGGCTCCAGCGCCTCGGGTGCGAGGCTCGCGACGCGGGTCTTGATGCGCGCGGCATCAAGCTTGGCGGACGTCAGCAGCGAGCCCATCTCGTCGTGCAGGTCGCGCGCCAGCCGGGCCCGCTCCTGCTCGCGCGCCGTTTCGATGTGATGCGCCAGCTTGACGAGCTGCGCGGTGCGGCGCGCCACCTCGACCTCCAGCCGCTCACGCTCGATCTGCACCAGGCGCTGGCGTTCCTGCTTTTCGCGCTCGCGCTGGTCTTCCAGCGCGAGCCCCTGGCGCAGGTACAGGAACAACGCAGCGAGGCTGGCCACGCTCAGCAGCGCCACGCCCAGGCGGTTGAGCAGCAGCGTGCGGTGGATGTCGGTCTGCTGATCGGTGGGGGCGGCGCGCAGTTCCTCCAGCCTGGCGGTGCCGGCGCGCAGGGCGCTGAGTTCACCCAGCACGTCTTCAGACTGCCAGTAGGAACTCTCGCCCACCAGCACCACGGTCAACGCTGCGGCGCAGGCCAGGGGAACCAGGATGGGATGCCGGGCTAGAACCGAGAGAATCTTCACGGCCACGTTATCCGTCCGTCGAGATGGCGTCGGTGCAGTGGTAGGGCAGCTGCAGGCGACCGTCGGCACCGGCCACGGCCTGGATGTTGATGACCGGGGCGCTGGAGTTGACCGTGCCGAAGATGGTGGCGAAGGCGACGTCGGCGGCATCACGCCCGGTGCCAAAGCGCACGAAGCCCATCGGGATCGCGGTGCCTGAAGGGTCGAAGATGTACCAGCGGTCGCCGACGTAGGCCTCCACGTAGGCATGGAAGTCGGTCGGCCCGAGCGCGGGGTCGGCACCATAGTCGATGCCCGTGGCGAAGCGCGCCGGGATGTTGATGGCGCGGCACAACGCGATCATCAGGTGGGCAAAGTCGCGGCACACGCCCACTTGATCGAGCAGGGTGTCGATGGCGGAGGTGTTGGAGTCCGAGGTGTTGGACGTGAAGGTCGTGCGCTCCAGCACCCAATCGCGGATGGCCTGCACGCGGCCATAGCCCTGCCAGCGCTGGCCGAACTCGCGCATGGCCATGCGGTGCAGCCGGTCGGACTGGCAGTAGCGGCTCGGGTAGATATAGCCCAGCACCTCAGCGGGCAGCCGCGCGACGGGCACCTCGCCCACGTCGCCCGGCGGGGCGAAGTGATGCATCAGGTCGACCGTGGCGCGGTAGGCCACCTTCAGCGGCCCGGCCTGGGCCTGCAGGCGCAGGTAGCGGTTGCGGGTGACCGGCTCCGTCTCGACGCGGGCCAGCAAGGGCTGGCTCAGCGTCAGCGACTCCGCCACCACCAGCTGGCGGGGCGTGCTGGCCGCGTGGATGTTGAAGATGAAATCACAGCCCGGGTCGGCAATGACGTAGTCGAGTTCAAGCGCGATCTCGAGGCGGATCATGTTTGGCACGCAGGAGTGCGACCTGCTGCCAGCAATGCGGATCCAGAACGGGACGTCATGAGGGGCTCCAAAGTAGCCCGACCTTACACCCCCCCGGCCGGGCATACCTCTGTTGCCGGGAGGGGATAGGCGGTCGGACCCGCCGTGGGGCGGCTCAGTTCAAGCGCAGGCGGCTGCCTTGCGGCCCGTTTGCCACGACCCTGCCGATCTCCGCCGCCGCACCGAACCCATGGCGGCGAAACACGTCCAGCACGGCGTCAACCGCGCTGGCGTCGCAAGACACCAGCAGGCCGCCGCTGGTCTGGGGGTCGCTCAACAGCGCCTGATCGATGGCCGGGAAGCCCTGCGGCAGCTGCACGTCCGAGCCGTAGCCGGCCCAGTTGCGCCCCGAGGCGCCGGTGACCATCCCGCGCTCGGCGAGCTCGCGCACCTGCGCCAGCAAGGGCACCCGCGCCCAGTCGAGCTCGACACTGGCCTGGGCACCGCGCGCCAGTTCCAGCGCATGGCCGGCCAGGCCAAAACCCGTCACATCGGTCATCGCATGGACGCCGTCCAGCGCCGCCAGGTCCGGCCCCGGGGTGTTGAGCTGTGTCGTGGTGGCGATCATCCGCGCGTAGCCCTCGGGCGAGAGCGACTCCTTCTTGAGGGCCGCGGAGAGGATGCCTACGCCCAGAGGTTTGCCCAGCACGAGCCGGTCGCCGGGGCGTGCGTCCGCATTGCGCTTGACGCGCTGGGGGTGCACCACGCCCAGTGCGACCAGCCCGTAGATCGGCTCGACCGAATCGATGGTGTGACCGCCCGCGATCGGGATGCCGGCGGCAGCGCAGACCGATTCACCGCCCGCCAGGATCTTGCCGATCACGTCGACCGGCAGCACGTTGATGGGCATGCCCACCAGGGCCAGCGCCATGATGGGTTTGCCACCCATGGCGTAGACGTCGCTGATGGCATTCGTCGCCGCGATCCGGCCGAAGTCGAAGGGGTCGTCGACGATGGGCATGAAGAAGTCGGTGGTGGCGATCAGCGCGATCTCGTCGGTCAGCTGGTAGACCGCCGCGTCGTCGGCGGTCTCTATGCCCACCAGCAGTTCCGGCGGCGCCGGAAAGTGGCGCGTGCTCTTCAGGATCTCGCTCAGCACGCCCGGGGCGATCTTGCAGCCGCAGCCGCCACCGTGGGACAGGGAGGTCAGGCGGGGCACGGGTGGCGTGGCGGGCGTTTGGGTCATGGTTGGAATCTAGGGCAATGAGGCGATGCGGCTGGCCAGGGCCTGGATGCCGGCATCCGACAGATCCTCGCATTGCAGGCGCTGGGCGTCGGGCAGGCCCGCCAGATGGCGGCCCTGCGAACGGGCATACAGAGGGTCGTAGTGCCGGGCCATCAGGGCTTCGAAGAGCGGCGGCAGGGCGCCTTCCAGCGCCCAGGCCTGCCACTCGGCCAGCACTTCCTTGGGCAGCAGTTCGCGCAGCGTGCCTAGCTTGTCGGCCAGGCCCTGCGGGTCGTCACCCAGCCAGGCGTAGTCGCGCAGCAGGTAGTCGAGCCGGGCCTGGGGTGACGCATCAATCTCGACGACCGGGCTCTCGCGCAGTCGCTGCAGCAGCGGCTCCGGCACCGTGATGCGGCCGATGCGCCGGCTCTCCGCTTCGACCCAGACGCGCCGGCTCAGGTCCAGGCCGGCCAGGGCCTGCATCAACTGCGTCTCGAAACCCTTCTGCGACGGCTGAGGCCGGCCGGGCATGGCGCCCAGCACCGAACCCCGGTGGGCCGCCAGATCTTCGAGGTCGAGGACTTGCTCTCCTTGAGCGGCGAGCGCCTGCAGCACCCGCGTCTTGGCGCTGCCGGTGGGGCCGCACAGCACGCGCAGGTCGAGCCGCGGCGCCAGCAGCGCAATCTGCTCGATGACATGGGCGCGCCAGGCCTTGTAGCCGCCCTTGAGCTGCTGTGCATCCCAGCCCACCAGCCTCAGCCAGTTGACGAAGCTGCCGCTGCGCATGCCGCCGCGCCAGCAATAGACCAGCGGCCGCCATTCCCTGGGCTTGTCCCTGAACAACTGGTCCAGGTGGCTTGCGATGTTGCGCGCCACCATGGCCCCACCGATCTTGCGCGCCTCGAAGGCCGAGACCTGGACATAGGTGGTGCCGACGATGCGACGCTCCTCGTCATCCAGCACGGGGCAGTTGATGGCGTCGGGAATGTGGTCGAGGGCGTATTCGGCCGGCGAGCGCACGTCGATGAGGACGGTGAACTCGCCCAGGTCATTGACGGTGGTGGGCTTGTGACTCATTGCTGCTAGGTTAAGGCAACCCCACGCGGCCCCGGGGATTCAAGCGCGGCCAGAATCCGCGGCGCATCTCTCCAGAGGAAAACGGATGGCCTGGATCATTCTCGTCATCGCCGGCCTGTTCGAGGTCGGTTGGGCCATCGGCCTGAAATACACCGACGGCTTCACCAAGCCCTGGCCCAGCGTGGCAACGGCGGCCTGCATGGTGGCCAGCCTCTGGTTGCTGGGCATCGCGATGAAGTCGCTGCCAGTGGGCACGGCCTATGGCGTCTGGGTGGGCGTCGGTGCGGTCGGCACCGTGATCCTGGGCATCTTCCTGCTCGGTGAGCCGGCCAACCCGGCGCGGCTGTTCAGCATCGCACTGATCGTGGCCGGCATCGCCGGGCTCAAGCTGTCGTCGCCGGGCTAGTCAACGAAGAACTCGCCGCCCGCCGCGTGATACCTGCCGTGAAAGACCTGATGGCCGGGGCCGCGCTGGTGGGCCGCGGCTTGCGCCTCGGCGGCGTGCGCATGGATGCTGACGAAATCGCCGGGAAGCTCCTGCTTCACCCGCAGCACCATCCAGCCTGTGACCCAGCCGGTGTTTCCGGCGTCAGTTTGCAAGGGTTCCATGGTTTCTCCTGCAGTCAATGCCGCTTGAAGTACTGCACCTCGCGCTCGTGTTTTTCGGCCTGTTCGCGTGTGTCAAACGTGCCCAGGTTCCTGCGCTTGCCGGTCTGTGGATCGGGCTTGCGAGAGTAAAGGCGGTACTGGCCGCTGCCGAGCTTGCGAATCATGGTCGGCTCCTTGGTGGCGAAGGCCCAGTTTTCGCCGCGTTGCGGTTCTTGTGTGTAGGACGGCGCGAGAGCGTGCTGACCGAGCGCTCCCGCGGCTGTGGCATCAGCGCGGCAGCGGCTCGACGGCGGCCAGATGGCCCAGTTCGTCGCGCGCCCGCTCGCGGGCCTCGGCCAGGCGCGCGGTCAGCCAGCCGACGGCGAACCAGGCGGCAGGGTCGGCGGTCACCAGGGCCTGGTAGCGATCGCGCGCGACAACGAGGTCGTTGATCTCACCCAGTGCCTGCTGGGCCGCGGCCAGGGCCTGCAGATGACGGGTGGCGCGTTTGTGCGGCAGCAGCGGAGCGAAGAACTCGAGCGCATAGCGCTGGCGCTTGGCGTGCTTGCGCAGCGCATGCAGGGCCGTGGGCTCGAGCTCGTCGAAGCGGCGGCAGCCGTCCACCAGCCTCTTGTGCCAGCGGCGCAGCCGCTTGCGCGCCAGGCGCTGCAGCGAATCCTGCGGCTCGGCGAGGGGCTGAAGGCCGGCGCGCCACGAGATCCAGGCCAGCAGCTGGTGCTGCGTCTCGTCGCTGCGGATCAGCGCGGCGAGGTCGGGCAGGGCGCTGTCGGCGGGAAGGGACAGCGGCGGCGCACCGGCCTGCTTGAGTTCGGCGACGACGCCGCTGCCCAGCACATCGCTGTCGCGCGCCTTGCCGAGTTCGGCGAACAGCCGGCGCAGGCCGTCCACCAGCCCGGCCGGTGGCTCGGCCACCCAGCCACGGAAGGCCCGCAGCGCGCTACGCAGGCGGCGGATGCCGACGCGGGCCTGGTGCACATGCTCGGCGCGCAGCTCGGGGGCGCCCTCGGTCAGGCCGATGGCATTGCGGTTGAGGTGGGCCAGGCATTCATCGAACACCGCACCGAATGCGTCCAGTGCGCCCGCGTCCTGGTCGTAGCGCGGCGACTTGGCCTTGCGCAACGGCGGATGAGGCGAACCGGCCGCGAGGCCGTGGCCGCGCTCGGCCTTGTTGCGCGGGTCGTGGACGAGGCCGAAGCGCTGCCGCCAACGCTCAACCAGATCCAGCATCGCGACCGGCGAGCCCGACACCAGTTCGAACTCGATCTCGCGAAACTTCTGCACTGCGGCGCCGGCCGTCAGCCGGCCCTCGTCCAGCGCGATGTCGACGACAGCGCCGCGTGTGCGCACGCGGCGCATCAGGCGGCGCTGCTGGATCTGGAAGCGTTCCAGGGCATCCTGGCCCTCGGCCTTGGCCTGTGCCAGCAACTCGATCAATTGCTGGCCAGGCGCCGTCGCGGCATGGGCTTGCGGGTCGGGGCTGGCGTCGGGGCGAGTGACCTCGTGCTCGAAGCGCTCCAGCGCACCACCGCGCGCGGCCTTCAGCCCTTGCACCCAGCGCCGGCCTTCACGGCGCATGCGCCAAGCCAGCCCGGCGCGAGCGAGGCGCCGGTCGGGCGTGTCGAAATAGGCGTCGATCAGCGAGACGCGCCGCGCCGCGCCGCGTGCGCCAAGCTCGGCCGCCAGCGCCGCGCGGGACGACGCCGGCACGAGGAACATCAGTTCGATCTCGATGTGCGCGGCGGTCAAGGCAGGGGCGTGTTCAGGCTCGATTGGCCGCCAGTGAGCGGTCCTGGTCGGCCTTGCGGTCGGCCGCCACCTTGATGGCATGCGGGCGCTCGCCGATCAGCTTGGCATAGGGCTTCCAGTCCACACCGCCGGCCTGCAGCAGGTCTTCGCCATAGATGATCTTGGTCGCCATGCCCACCAATGGCAGGCTGACCCAGCCGGCGCAGTCGGCCAGCGTGAAGCTGTCACCGGCCAGATAGGGGCCGAACCTGGCCAGGCGCTTGAAGGCGGCGATGTTCTCGGGCAGCACGCGGGCCACGCGCTTCTTGGTGCCGTCGCTGACCTCGCCGCCGAAGAAGGCCTCGGCATACAGCTCGCGCGCGACCAGCTCCAGGTGCAGCTCGACGTAGGTGATGAGCTCGCGCACCTTGGCCGCCTCGTAGGGATGGGCGGGGATCAGCCGGGGCGTCTCGGGATAGGCCGCCTCCAGGTATTCCACGATGGCCTGGCTTTCGCACAGCGGGCCATGCGGCGTCTTGATGAAAGGCACCTTGCCCAGCGGCGAGCAGCTCAGCACGTCCTCGGCATGGGAATGCGTCTTGATGTATTCCTCGCTGAAGGGGATGTCCTTTTCCAGCAGGGCCAGCTTGACCTTGTTGTAGTAGTTCGAGAGCGGGATGCCGCAGAGGGTGATCATGGGGAGGTCTCCTGGTGAATGCCGCAGTCTATGCAGAGCGGCGCTGCGGCTCTAGCGCGGTGGCGACAGCGGGAAGGGCTTGCTCAGCACTTCCCTATCGATTCACCAGCACGATGCCCACCGCCAACGCCGCCAGGGCCGCGACGAGGCGGGCGCTGATGCCCTCGCCCAGCAGCAGGGCGCCCGCCAGCAGGCCGAACAGCGGCGTGCTCAAGGTGAAGACGGACAGCTTGGTGGCCGCGTAATGGCGGATCAGCCAGAACCAGACCAGATAGCTGGCAAAGGTGACGATGATGGCCTGGAAGCCGAACAGACCCAGCAGGCGCGGTGACCAGTGCAGGGGCAGGGGTTCGCCGGCGACCAGAGCCGCGGCGCACAGCGTCAGGGCTGAAACGCCGAGCTGGTAGAGCAGGGTCTTCTCGGCCGGCGCCGAACTCAGCTTGGTGGCGCGGATGGCCAGCGTCGTGCCGCCCCACAGCACGGCGGCCGCCACGCCGAGGGCGTCGCCCCACCATTGCATCGGCGTGCCCGGCGCCGAGAAGCCTTCCGCGAACGCGAAAGCCATGGCGCCGAAGGCCAGCACCAGACCCAGCCACTGCCGCGCCGACAGCGCCTCACCGCGCGCGATCCACGGCATGCCCAGGGCGACGACGAAGGGCGCCAGATAGATGAAGACCACCATGCGCGAGGCGCTGGTGTACTGCAAGCCGACAAAGATGCAGCCGAACTCGGCCGCAAACAGCAGGCCGGCCAGCAGGCCGCCGCCCAAGCTGCCGTCGCGCTCGAACAGGCGGATGCCGCGCGACATCGACCACAGCCACACCAGCAGGCCCGCCACGGCCGAGCGCAGCCCCGCCTGCCAGAGCGGCGAGATCTCGGTCAGTGCGGCCTTGGCGGCCACCTGGTTGATGCCCCACAGGAAGCAGCACAACAGCAGCAATGAAACGGCGCGGGGATCGAGATGGGTCTGGCGGCTGATCGGAGAGCTCATGGCCCCTATGCTGCCAGCATGTTCAAGGTGACCATCATTGGCGGGGGAATCATGGGCGCCGCCACGGCCTGCTTCCTGGCCCGCGACCATGGCGCGGCGGTGACCGTCGTCGAGCGCGATGCCTCCTATGCGCAGGCTTCCAGCTCGCTGTCGCTGAGTTCCATCCGCCAGCAGTTCTCGCAGCCGGTCAACATGGCGCTGTCGAGGTGGAGCATCGACTTCCTGCGCCGCGCAGCGGACGAGCTGGCGACGGCGGACGACAGGCCCGCCATCGGCCTGGTCGAGCCGGGCTATCTCTATCTCGCGACCGAGGCAGGTGCCGCGACGCTGCGCGAGGTGCATGCGCTGCAGCGTGCCCAGAACGTGGATGTCGCGCTGCTGAGCCCGGCCGAGCTTGCTGCGCGCTTCCCCTGGCTGGCCGTCGACGACATCGTGCTCGGATCGCTGGGCCTGAGCGGCGAGGGCTGGTTCGACGGACCGGCTCTGCATCGTGCCTTCCGGCGCAAGGCCAAGGCCTGCGGTGTGCGCTTTGTCGAAGCGGAGGCGGTGGGCTTCGACGCCACTGGCGACCACGTCACCGCGGTGCGCTGCTCAGACGGCTCGCGTGTGGGTGGCGAAGCCTTTGTCATCACGGCCGGCGCCTGGAGTGCGCCGCTGGGCGCGGCCCTCGGCTTCACGCTGCCGGTCAGCGCCAAGAAGCGCGATGTCTTCGTGCTGGAAACGCCGGCCACCTTGCCCGGCTGCCCCTTGGTCATCGACCCCAGCGGCTTCTGGTTCCGCACGGAGGGTTCATTGATCCTGGCCGGTGGCCCGCCGCGCGGGGACGACGCCGACGAAGCGCCGCTGCACGACATCGACCATGGCCTCTTCGATGAACTGTTGTGGCCGACGCTGGCCGCCCGCGTGCCGGCGCTCGAGGCGCTGCGCGTGCGCTCGGCCTGGGCCGGCTACTACGAGATGAACGCCTTCGACCACAACGGCCTGGCCGGCCGATTGCCGGGTTATGCGAATGCCTTCACGGCCTGCGGCTTCTCGGGCCACGGCATGCAGCAGTCGCCGGCGGTAGGCCATTCGATGGCCCGGCTGATCGCGGGCCTGGATGCGCCTTTGATCGATGCATTGACGCCGCAGCGGCTGCTGGACGGACGGCCTCTGATCGAGGCCAACGTCATCTAGCGCCGGTCTACCTGTTGCGCACGCGCTTCTTGGCGGGCGGCTGGGTCAGCACATAGCGCGTCGCCGTCAGCTTGTCCGATACCGCGCTGGTCTTGTTGTCCACATAGCCCCAGTTGCGCATGGCCAGGCGCACCTCGGTGTCCGACGGGCTGGCTTCCGGGCCCTTGGGGTGCACGACCCAGACCGTCTTGCAGATCATGTCGGCATGGAACTCCGCCATGCGCGGAAGTTCGGACGGGTTGCTCAGCACGGCCACCAGCATGCGCGCCTCGCGCAGATTGGTGGTGATGCCGCCGGCCAGGGCCTCGGCCAGGGCCGGGTCCAGCGTGCCGACGGTGGGCCCGATCAGCAGGGCGGGGTTGTCGGCGCTGACGCCGAGCTTGGCGGCCAGCGTGGGCGGCGGCGTCTGCAGCTTCTTCAACCACTTGGCGCTCTCCTTTTCGCCCAGCACCAGGGCGACGGCCTCTTCCCCGTTTTCGTCCGCTTCGAAGCGCAGTTCCTCGCCTTCGACGCGCAGGTTCTGCAGGGCGGCAATATCCCACTTGCGCTTGATGGCGCCGCGCAGCACGACGGTGGTGGATTCGAGCAGGGCGGTGACCTCTTCGGTCTCGGCGCCGACGCGGGCGGTACAACTGGCTTCACGTCCCATGGGGCGTCCTCAGGTTTTATTTGTCAGATCGGCGCATTGTCAGCCGCCAGGCCAGCGCGCCGGCGACAGCGCCCGTCAGGTGAGCAAATGGCGCCACGGGAAAGTCGAATCCCGGCGTGTCGCGCAGCACGGGGCCGAGCGGGTGTTCAAGGAAGAGCTTGATGACAAGACCGAGCGCAATGCCGGCGCCAACCCAGCGTTCGCGACCCCCGCGCGTGAGCAAAGCCATCGCCGCGATGGCCGCCAGCGCGTGCAGTTCGCCGGACAGCCCGCCGTAGTGCAGCAACTCGGGGCGCAGCAGCAGGCCGAGTTGGGTCAGCGGCAGGGCGATCAGGGCGGCCAGGGCTTCGCTCGATCCCATCGTGGCACGCCAGCCGAGCAGGGCCAGGACGGCACAGCCGGCGAGATTGGCGCCCAGGTGAATAGGCGTCCAGTGAACAAAGGCGGCTGTGACAGCGCGCCAGGGCTGTGCGCCGGCCAGGGCTGGCTGCCAGTCCAGCGCCTCGCGCGGCAGCGGCCAGGCCAGCAGGGACAGCGCGGCCAGCGCCGCGCACAGCATCAGCCAAACACGGCTTGCCATAGCGCGCGCACGGCGTCCCGGTGCGCGGCCAGCGGGTCGGCGGCTTCGGCGTCCAGCGCCGTGGACTGCTCATCCAGCCTCGCCTTGTGCTGCACGCGGCGCAGCTCGCGGTAGGCGTTGGCCGCCGCGACACCCACGCCGGCCGGCAGCAGACCGGCTGACTCCGCAATGCGCAGCAGCGCGATGTTGCCAAGGTCGTCCTGCAGCTGAGGGTGCGTCGCCGAATGCGCCAGCACCAGGAACTGCACGGCGAACTCGGCGTCCATCATGCCGCCCTCGCTGTGCTTGACGTCGAAGAGACCGTCTTTCACGGGCCGCGCCGCGCGCACCTTCTCGCGCATGGCCTGCACCTCGGTCTTCAGCGCCTGCGCGTCGCGCGGCGCCGTCAGCACCTGGCGGCGCACGCCTTCGCAGCGCTCGGCCAGCTCGGCATTGCCGGCGCAAAAGCGCGCCCGCGTGATGGCCTGGTGTTCCCAGGTCCACGCCGTGTTGCTGCCCCGGCCGGTCTGGTAGGCCTCGAAGTGCGCCAGCGACGTGACCAGCAGCCCCGAATTGCCATTGGGCCGCAGGGCGGTGTCGATGTCGAACAACTCGCCGGCAGCGGTGCGCAGCGTCAGCCAGGTGATGAGGCGGCGCACGAAGGCACCGTAAATCTCGGCCGCGTTCTCGTCCTCGTCATCGAAGACGAACACGACGTCCAGGTCGCCGCCATAGCCCAGCTCCTTGCCACCCAGCTTGCCGTAGGCGATGACGGCCAGGCGCGGCTGCGGGCGATGCGCCTTGCCAAAACGCGCCCAGGCCCAGGTAATGGCGATCTGCAGCACCGCGTCGGCCAGCAGCGACAGATCGTCGGCCACCTGCTCGACCGTGATGCGGCCCTCGACGTCGCGCACCAGCGTGCGAAAGACTTCCGCATGGTGGGCGCGGCGCAGCGTGTCCAGCAGGGCCTCCTCGTCGGCCTCGCCGCTGCGCTCCCAGCCCTGCTCGCGTTCCAGCAGGTCGGTGATGAAGGCCTCGCGGTCGAAGCGGGCGGTCAGCAGCAGCGGGTCGGCGAGTTCGTCGATGACGCCGGGGTGCTGCATCAGGTAGCGCATCGGCCAGCGCGCCAGGCCCAGCAGGCGCAGCAGGCGTTGCTGCACGGCCGGGCGTTCGACGAGCAGGGCCAGGTAACTCTCGCGGCGCAGCAGCGGGCCGACCCAGTCGACAAAGCGCAGCGCCGCGTCCAGCGAGCATTCGTCGGCCGCCACGGCTTGCGCCGCGCGGTGGAAGAGCTTGGCCAGGCGCTGGCGCGATTCCTCGCGCAGGCCCTGCACGCGCGGCGTGTCGGCCAGTGCGCGCACGGCCGTGGCCAGCTCCGGCTGCAGGCCGGCCAGGAAGTCCTCGCCATCGACGGCTGGCTTGGGCCCGCCGCACTGGCCGCCCTTGCAGCCGCCCTTGGGCTTGCCGCCTTCGTGCAGCAGCGCGTCGAACTCGGTCGCGACCAGCTCGCGCACCTCGCCGAGCATTTCAAACAGCTCGCAGGCCTCGCGCGAACATTTCAATCCGAGCGACGCGGCAATCCACGCCAGGTCGGCATCGCCCTGCGGCAGGCAATGGGTCTGCTGGTCGTCCAGGAACTGAATGCGGTGCTCGACGCGGCGCAGGAAGACATAGGCCTCGCTGAGTTTGTGCGCCGTCTCGGCCTTCATCAGCCCGCCGGCCGCCAGCTGGGCCAGCGCCTTGACGGTGGAGCGGGTGCGGATCTCCGGGAACTGGCCGCCGCGCACCACCTGCAGCAGCTGCACGATGAACTCGATCTCGCGGATGCCGCCGCGCGACAGCTTGACGTCGTTGGCGCGCTCGGGCCGGCCGGCCGCGCGGGCCTTGGCCTCGCTGCGGATCTTGCCGTGCAGCTGGCGCAGGCCTTCGAAGACGCCGTAGTCCAGGTAGCGGCGGTAGACAAAGGGCGTGACGAGGTTGCGCAACTGCAGGGTGCGGGCGTCGCCCGGCGCGCCCATGCCCGACAGCGGCGCGACAACGCGGCTCTTCAGCCAGGCAAAGCGCTCCCACTCGCGGCCCTGCACGAGGAAATACTCCTCCAGCATGCCCAGGCTGACGACCGGCGGGCCGCTCTTGCCGTTGGGGCGCAGCGCCAGGTCGACGCGAAAGACCTGGCCGTCGTCGGTCACGTCGCCGATCAGCGTGTAGAGCCGTTTGGCCACGCTGGAGAAGTATTCGTGGGCACTGACAGGCCGTGAACCTTGCGTCTGGCCGTCGTCTTCGTAAACGTAGATCAGGTCGATGTCGGACGAGACATTCAGCTCGCGGGCGCCGAGCTTGCCCATGCCCAGCACCCAGAAGGCGATGTCGCCGCCCTCCGCGGTGCGCGGCTCGCCGTGGATGGCATCCAGCTCGGTGCGCGCGTCGGCAAGCGCCTTGTCCAGCGTCACCTCGGCCAGGTGCGTCATGGCCAGCGTGACATCTTCCACAGTGGCGCCCTGTTCGATGTCCAGCACCGCCAGGCGCTCCAGCACCAGGTGGCGGGCCACGCGCAGGCTGCTGGCCAGCGACCGGTTCGTGGCCAAAGTCTCGATCAGCGCAGCAATGACGCCCCGGTCGGGCAGGCCCGGTTGCAACAGTGGCAACTCCGCCGCATATCGGCGGCGAACCCGCTGCACATAGCGGCTGTGCTCAGCAAGAACGGGAAACAGTGCGCTCATGACCCTGTGCTAGATTGACTGCCGGCCGACATTTCACGTGCCCCAAGACACCGTGTCTGACTTCTTCTCGGCCGCCCTCCACCGCTGTACACGCGCCTCGCGCTGGCCTTTGCGCCTGTGCTGGCACAGCCTGCGCTGGGCCGTGCTGGTGCTGGCCCTGTTGTGGGCTTTGGGGGTGATGGCCTGGGCTGTATTGCACTGGGCCATTCTCCCGCACGCCAATGACTGGCGCCCCTGGCTGGAAAAGGAAGCCTCAAAGGCTTTGGGGGTAGAGCTGCGCATCGGCCGCATCAGCGTCGAATCCAGTGGCTGGCTGCCGCGCATGGAATTGGGTGATGTGCAGGTGCTGGACGCTGCCGGCCGGCCGGCCCTGCGCTTGCCGCGCGTCGCGGCCGTGCTGTCGGCCCAGTCCCTGCTCGCGCTGGAGCCGCGCTTCTCGCAACTGCTGGTCGACGCGCCCGAACTGATCATCCGCCGCGACGCCCAGGGCCGCATCTTCATCGCCGGGCTGGGCCTGGACGAGGCCGAGAAGACCGACGCCGGCACCACCGAAGCCGGCATGGACTGGCTGTTCAGCCAGCCCGAGCTGGCCATCGTCAACGGCCGGGTGCGCTGGGTGGACGAGAAGCGCGCCGACACCCGGCCGCTGGAGCTGTCGGCGCTGAACTTCGTCATGCGCAACGGCCTGCGCCGCCACGACCTGCGCCTGGACGCCACGCCGCCCGCCGACTGGGGTCGGCGCTTCACGCTGCGTGGCCAGTTCACTCAGAGCCTGCTGAAGCGCCCGGGCGAATTCCAGCATTGGAGTGGCCAGCTCTATGCCGAGCTGCCGCGTGCCGACCTGAGCCAGTTGAAGCGCCATGTCGACCTGCCCTTTCAGCTCAGCGAGGGCGACGGTGCCGTGCGCGCCTGGGGCCAGATCAAGGACGGCCAGCCGGTGGCGGCGACGCTGGACCTGGCATTGCGCTCGGTACGCCTGAGACTGCTGGAATCGGCGCCCGAGCTGGACCTGGACCACATCGAAGGCCGGCTGGACCTGGCCCGCGCCAAGGGCGCGTTGAGCGTTCAGGCCCGTCAGCTCGGCTTTGTCAGCCGGGACAACGACGGCAGCGTCGTGGTCTGGCCGCGCTCGGACTGGGGCGTGGCCCTGCAGCTCGGCAAGGCCGACGAGGTGCTGGGTGGCGAGGTCAACGCCCAGCGCCTGGACTTTGCGCTGATGGCCCAGATTGCTCAGCGCCTGCCTCTTGGCGAGCGCGCGCACCAGCTGCTCGACGAGCTGGAGCCGCGCGGCGTGCTGACGGCCCTCAGCGGCCAATGGCAGGGCGCACTGGACGCGCCGCGCAGCTACCGTGTCAAGGCGCAGATCGACGGCCTGGCTGTGGCCGCCAAGGCCGGCGCGCAGGAGGACCACCTCGGCCGCCCCGGCCTGCACGGCGCCAGCCTGGAACTCGACGCCAACGAGCGTGGCGGCACCGCCAAGCTGGCCGTGCACCAGGGCGAGGTCGAGCTGCCGGGCCTGTTCGAGGACCCGCACCTGCCGATCACGCGGCTGTCCACACAGCTAACCTGGAAGCTGCCCCAGCCGGACGGACAAGGCAAGGGCAAGCCGCCCGGCGAGGTCGAGCTGAAGCTGCGCGAGCTGCAACTGCAGACGCCCGATCTGAGCGGCGAGTTCGATGTCACCTGGCGGCGCGCGGCCGGTGCCACCACGCCGGGCTTCCTGGACCTCAGCGGCCGCGTGCAGCGCGTGGAGGCCACGCGCGTGGCCCGCTACATCCCGCAGCGCCTGCCGGCCACGCGCAGCTATGTGTCGCGTGCCATCCTCGGCGGCGAGGCGCGCAACGTCAGCGTGCGGCTCAAGGGCGAGCTGAGCGACTTCCCTTTCGCGGCCCCCAGATCCCCCGGCATCTTCCGTGTGGCCACCCAGGCCCAGAACGTCACGCTGGCCTATGTGCCGCCGAGCGACAACGGCGGCAACTGGCCGGCCATGGAGGGCGTGGATGCCGAGCTGATCTTCGAGCGCGCCGGCATGGAGATCAAGGACGGCCATGCCAAGGTGCTGGGCTATGAACTCAGTGGTGTCAACGGTGGTATCAAGGACCTGCACCATGCCCGCGTGCTGCAGCTGGACGGCAACGGCCGCGGCGCCGGCGCCGACCTGCTGCGCTTCGTGCGTGCTTCGCCGCTGGACGAGTGGCTGGGCCATGCGCTGAGCACCACGACAGCCCAGGGCCCGGTCGGGCTCAAGCTTGGCATCACCATCCCGCTGGACGACACCCACCAGACGGCGGTCAAAGGCCAGCTCCAGCTCGGTGGCGTCGACCTCAAGCTGCGCCCCGAGCTGCCGGCGCTCAGCGGCGCACGTGGCCGGGTCGACTTCGACCGCAAGGGCCTGCAGCTGACCGGCATGACGGCCCGCCTGCTCGGCGGCGACGCCGGCATCGAGGGCGGTACCCAGCGCGACGGCGGCATGCGCTTCGCCGTGCAGGGCCAGGCCACGGCCGAGGGCCTGCGCCGCGCCACGGAGCTGGGCGCCGTCACCCGCCTGGCGCAGGCGGCCAGCGGCCAGGCCGCCTACCGCTTCCAGCTCGCTATTCCCCGGGACGGCCAGAGCGAGCTCAGCGTCACCAGCAATCTGCAGGGCCTGGCCCTGGACCTGCCCGCGCCCGGCCACAAGGAGGCCGATGCGGTGCTGCCGCTGCGCCTGTTGATGACGCCAACCGCCGCCGGCCGCGACGAACTGCGCCTCGAAGTCGGCACCCCCGCAGCGCCGCTGTTGCAGGCCCAGCTGCAGCGCGATATCTCCGGCCCCAGCTCCCAGGTGCTGCGTGGCGCCCTGGCCGTGCAGGACAAGTTGCCGGCCTTGCCGGCCACCGGCGTGCTGCTGCAGGTCAATGTCGCGGCCCTGGACCTGGACGCCTGGCAGCAGCGCCTGGGCGGGTTGGCGGGTGGTGGCAGCGGCGGCAGCGGCGGCGAGGGTGCTGACGACGCGGGCTTGCTGCCCAGCCAGATCTCGCTGCGCAGCCAGGCGCTGAAGGTCGGTGGCCGCCAGCTCGGCCACGCGTCCGCGGTGGTGGCGCGCGAGGGCGCCAATTGGCGCGTCAACATCGACGCCGAGCAGCTCTCCGGCCGCATCGACCTGAAGGGCGTCAAGGGCGGCCAGATCGACGCCGTGCAGGCACGGCTGACCCGGCTATCGCTGCCGCGCCAGGAAGCCGAGTCGGTCAGCGAGCTCATCGATCCGGGCAAGACCGACGCGGGAAGCGGCCCGCTGCCGTCGCTGGACATCGCGGTCGACGACTTCGAGCTGCGCGGCAAGCGTCTGGGCCGGCTGGAGGTGCTGGCCCACGCGCCGGCCGCCGCGCGTGACTGGAAGCTGGAGAAGCTGCAGATCCACTCTCCCGAGGCGACGCTGATGGCCACCGGCCACTGGGGTGGCGACGGCAACGCCCGGCGCCGCACCCAGCTCGACTGGAAGCTCGACATCGCCGACGCCGGCAAGCTGCTGGAGCGCCTCGGCCAAGGCCAGAAGGACGCCCCCGTGCTGCGCGGCGGCAAGGGCGTGCTGGCCGGCCAGGTCGGCTGGGACGGCTCGCCGCTGGCGCCGCACTACGCCAGCATGGCGGGCGCCTTGAACATCCAGCTCGACACGGGCACTTTCCTGAAGGCCGAGCCCGGCGTCGGGCGGCTGCTGGGCGTGCTGAGCCTGCAATCATTGCCGCGCCGCTTCCTGCTGGACTTCCGCGACGTCTTTGCCGAGGGCTTCACATTCGACGGCGTGACCGGCGACGTCAAGATCACCGCCGGCGTGGCCCGCAGCGACAACATCCGCATCCGCGGCCTGCAGGCGGCCGTGCTGGTGGACGGCAGCACCGACCTGGCGGCCGAGACGCAGAAGCTGCGCGTCGTCGTGGTGCCCGAGGTGTCGGCCGGCGGTGCATCGCTGGCTTATGCGGCCATCAACCCGGCCATTGCGCTCGGTGCCTTCCTGGCCCAGCTCATCCTCAGCCGCCCGGTGGCCGCGGCCAACACGCGCGAGTTCCACATCACCGGGACCTGGGACGATCCCAAGGTGGAGAAGGTCGAAGCGTTGCCGGCCAAGGCGGCGAGCGCGCCCTAATCCAGCGCCTTCAGCTGCAGCCGCAGCCCCGTGTAGCCGCGCAGCTGCATCAGCGCGGTCTTCAGCCCGGGTTCGGCCATGAAGAGGGTGTCGAAGCTGCCATCGGCCGCCGCCAGGCTCAACCCGCGCATCAGCCGCTCGGCCAGCTGCGGCTTGTCGCGCGCCACGAAGAAGTAGAGCGGCTGTTTGTATTGCAGCGCCACGCCCGGCAGCTCGGCGAAGCCCTGGTCGGTGAATTGCAGCAGCTCGGCGTCGATTTCTTCGCGGGTGCGCGGGATGAAGTCGAAGCGGCCGGCCTTGAGCATGCGGAACAGCAGCTCGGATTTGGTCGCCGTCTCGACGATGAAGCCATTGGCCCGCAGGATCTGCGCGTCGCTCCAGTAGGTGCCCGCGCCGGCGCGAAAGCGGCGCAGCGCCTCCAGCGTGCGCACCGATCGCAGGGGGGAGAGGTCGGCGGCCCGCACGAGCAGGAAGCGCAGCTCGTTGATGCCCTTGAGCAGGTTGAAGCGCACCGGCAGCGCCTGCGCCTCGCGCTCGGGTGTCGTCGTGCTCCACATCAGGTCCAGCAGGCCGTCCTGCAGCATCTGGCGCATGCGCGGCCGTGGCAGGTCAGGTGCCGCGTGAACCAGGACGGGCGCCGGCTCGCCGTCGCCCGTCTTGCTCAGGGCCAGCTTCAACGCCTCGATGAAGAAGTCACCGTGGGCGCTGTAGGCATTGGGGTCGGGCAGTCGCAGCGTCAGCGGCGTGCCGGCACCATGGGCTGGCGACAGCGCGGCGGGTAGCGCGGCGGCGAGGGGAAGCGCCAGCAGTTGGCGCCGCAGGCGGGAGGGAAGCTGCATGTCCGCTCGATTCTCATGCCGCAGCCCCTGGGGCGTCATGCCGGCGGGCGTGACTTCTGCCGCGCAGTCCTGAACGTGATCGACCAGCGCAGGGCGTCCACCGGCGCCACGCTGTGCTGCCGGCCCCAGCGCGCCGCGCCCTGCAGTGCGTAGACGGAGCGCGGTTCGACGTTCAGCTTGATGATGTCCTCGCGCTTCGGGTTGTGTGGCGGATAGGGCCTGAAACGCAGCAGCGCCTCACTGCCCAGCGACACGCCAAAGACGTCCTCGAAATCCGGCACGTCGCGATGCCAGCCCAGTGGCGCGCCGGGCGCGTACTCGGCCACGAGGACATGCACGAGGGCTTGTGCGTCGACACCAGCCCAGCGGGCGACCCGCTCGCGCAGCGGGTGCAGCTCGGCGATAAGGGGTGACGACGGCCGCAGTTCGTTGCTGTCGTAATCGAACTGGCCGCCGAAGCTGACGACGCGGCGGCGTGCGGTATAGCTCTTGTACTTCGCTTCCTGCAGCGGCAGCGCCTGCACGATGGCGATGAGGGTCGCTTCTTCGCTGGCGGACAGAAAGCCTGCGTCGTAGCGCAAGCCGGCGGGCAGTGCGCCCGGCGACGGCGCAAGATCGTCGAACAGTCCGGCCTGGCTCATCGAGGTCAGTTCAGGCCGGTGCGTAGGCTTTCAAGTCGGCGGCCGTTTGTGCAGCCTCCTGGCGCAACCAGGCCGCGAAGCGCTTCACGACGGGCAGGGCGGCGGCGTCCTCGCGCACAACGAGCAGGTTGGCGCGCGGCGACGGCAGCAGCAGCGCGTGCGCCTGCACCAGCGTGCCCACGCGCAGCCGCGGCAGCGCCAGCGACAGGCGCGTGACCGCCACACCCAGGCCGGCCTCGGCCGCGTCCAGCGTGACGCCGGCATCGTTGAAGGCCGGCCCTTCGGCTTGAGCGGTGGCACCGGCCGCGGCCTGCCACAGCGGCGCGTCGCCGGTCACATGGCTGAGCATCTGCGCTGCAGGCCAGCGCATGGCATCCGGCCCGAGCGCGTGGGCCACCGCTGGCGCGGCGACCGCCAGCAGGCTGTCCTCGAACAGCAGCTCGCCGCCATCCTCGGGCCGGCCGTGGCGCAGTGCCACCAGGGCCACGCGCGGCGGCGGGCGCACCAGCGCGTAGTCGGTCTGCACGATGAGGCGCACCGTCGGCGCGGCCGCGATGAAGCCGTGCAACCGCGGCAGCAGCCAGGCGCGAGCGAGAGAACCGAGAGTGGCGATCTGCAGCGTCGTGCGTGCCTCTTCTGGCTCGGGGTAGACGGCGTCGTGCAGGGCCGCGAGCGGCCCACCCAGGCGCGCCAGCAGCTCGCGGCCTTCGGCCGTCAGCCGCATCTGGTTGCCCACGCGCTCGAACAGGGTCTGGCCGCACCAGTCTTCCAGCTGGCGCACCTGGCGGCTGATGGCGCCGGGCGTCAGATGCAGCTCGGCGGCGGCGCGGCTGAAATTGCCCAGGCGGGCGGCGGCCTCGAAGGCTTGCAGGGAAAACAGGGGTGGCAGGCGTTCGCGCATGGTGTTGAGAAATCGGCACAGCCGGTGTGCCAAAGCCTCGCTGGTGTGGCGGGCGGGTGGGGCCGACAGTGGCGCGACGTTAACGCTGGAGATCAAAGCCATGCCCGCACAAGCCATTCTTGTCCACCGGTTCGGTGGCTCCGAGGTGCTGGAATTGCAGCAGCTGCCGATGCCGGAGGCCATGCCCGGCCAGGCGGTCGTGCGCATCGACTACGCCGGCATCAACTTTGTCGACCTCTACCAGCGCGAAGGCCGCTATCCCAACATCAGCCTGCCCTGGCGCCTCGGCCTGGAGGGGGCGGGCGAGATCGTCGACGTCACGCCAGGCGCCGAGTTCCAGCTCGGTGATCGCGTCGCCTTCACGACCGGCGTGCAAGGTGCCTATGCCAGCCATCTCGCCGTGCCGCTGGAGCATCTGGTGCGTGTGCCCGATGCGCTGTCGTTGCGTGACGCCGCTGCGGCGCTGGAGCATGGCCTGACGGCGGCGATGCTGCTCGACGACGTCGCGCGGCTGCCGGCGCGCGAGCCCGTCCTCGTGCATGCCGCGGCCGGTGGCGTGGGCGGCTGGCTGGTGCAGTGGCTGATTGCACGCGGCCATCCGGTCTTCGGCACGGTGTCCAACGCTGCCAAGGCCGACTGGCTGCGCGGCCTGGGCGCCGCGCCGCTGCTGGTGGACAGCGACTGGGTGTCCGCCGCCCGCGGCGTCGCCGTCGTCTTTGATTCGGTCGGCCGCTCGACCTTCGCCGGCAGCCTGGATGTGCTGCGCATGGGCGGCCATCTCGTGCTTTTCGGCGCGGCCAGCGGCCAGCCCGAGCCGGTCGACGTGCTGGCGCTGCAGAAGAAGAGCCTGACGCTGACGCGGCCCGTGCTGCCCCACTTCCTGCCCGATGCGGCCAAGCGCCGCGCGCGTGCGGCAACCGTGTTCGATGCGCTGCTCAGCGGCGCCGTGCAGCTGCGCATCCATGCCGAATTCCCGCTGGCCGACGCGGCCAGCGCCCATGAACTGCTCGCGTCGCGTGCGACGCAGGGCAAATTGCTGCTCAAGCCATGACCACCTTGCAAGACCGCCTGGCCAGCCTCGGCCACACCCTGCCCGACCTCGGCGAACCTGCTGCGAACTATCTGCACCACCGCGAAGGCAAAGGCCTGCTCGTCATCGCCGGCCAGATCGGTACGCCCGGTCGCGGCGCGCTGGACGCATCAGCCGGCCGCGCCGAGGCCGAGGTCGCCGCGCTGAAGCTGCTGGCCGTGCTGGACGCGGCTGTCGGTGGCGACCTGGGCCGCGTGCGCCAGGTGCTGCGCCTGGGCGTGTTCATCGCTTCGTCGCCGGGCTTCACCGAACACAGCACCGTGGCCGACGGTGCGTCCGACCTTGTCGTGGCCGCCCTGGGCGAGCGCGGCCGGCATGCGCGCGCGGCCATCGGTGTGGCCAGCCTGCCGGCGGGTGCGGCGGTGGAGGTCGAGGCGCTGGTGGAGCTGGTGTCGTGACCGGGCACCTGCTGCTCAACCATGCCGGCGCCTCGCCGATGTCGGCGGCGGCACTCGCGGCCCTGCAGGCACATCTGGCGCTGGAATCTCGCCTCGGGCCGATGGAGGCCGGGGACGCGGTCGCGCCCCAACTGCAGCGCCTGCGCGAGGACGCCGCACGGCTGTTGAACGCTGGCACGGACGAGGTTGCCTTTCTCAGCAGCGGTTCGGCCGCCTTTGGCGCGGCCTGGTCGGCCTTCACGCACAAGACGCCGCTGCGCCACGGCGACCGCATCCTGGTCGGTCGCCAGGAATGGGGCGGCAATCTGGCGACCTACCAGCGCAGCGGTGCCAGCGTCGAGGTGCTGCCCTGCCGTGAAGACGGCAGCGTCGACGCCGAGGCCAGCGCGGCGCTGATTGACGAGCGCGTGCGCTGGATCTCGTTGACCTGGCTGCCCGCCAATGGCGGCCTCATCAACGGCGCTGCCGCCCTGGGCCAGGTGGCGCGCGCGGCCGGCGTGCCGTATTTCATCGATGCCGGCCAAGCCGTGGGGCAGTTGCCGGTGGATGTGCAGGCCTTGGGCTGCGATGTGCTGAAGAGCGCCGGCCGCAAGCATCTGCGCGGGCCACGCGGCACGGCGTTGCTGTATGTGCGCAAAGGCTTCCTGAATCAGCTGGAACCGCCTTGGGTGGACGTCTCGGGAGGGTATTTCGAAACGGCGGAGCAACCGGTGGCGCTGCGACTGGCCTTGCAGGTGGCCATTACCGAAGCACTGGAAATCGGCATCGAAGCCATCGCCGTGCATGTGCAGGGCCTGGCTGCCCGGCTGCGCCAACGCCTGGCCGAGCTGCCCCACGTCCGCGTGCACGACCTCGGCAACGGCACGCGCTCGGGCCTGGTCAGCTTCACCGTCGAAGGCGAGGCAGCCCCGGCGACCCGCGCGCGCCTGGCTCAGCAAGGCATCCATGTCGGCGCCAACGGCGTGCCCTACACGCCGCTGGACATGCAGGCCCGTGGCCTGGACGGCATCGTGCGCGCTTCATTTTCCTGGCTTAACAACCCAGCGGACATCGAGCGGCTAGCATCAGCGCTATGAATGCCCCCACGCTCATTTCATTCGCTGCCCCCCGAGGGGGCGCGTCAGCGCCTACGGGCGGCCGGGCGACGCTGACATGAAGATCGCAGCAGTCCAGATGGTCTCCGGCCCCGACGTGGCCGCCAACCTCGGCGCGGCGCGCCGCCTGCTGGAGGACGCCGCCCGCCGCGGCGCCCAGCTCGCGGCCTTGCCGGAGTATTTCTGCCTGATGGGCATGCACGACAGCGACAAGCTGGCCCTGGCCGAGACCGAGGGCGAAGGCCCCATCCAGGCCATGCTGGCGAGCGCCGCGCGCGACCTCGGCCTGTGGCTCATCGGCGGCACGCTGCCGATCAGGTCGACAACGACTGAGCGCGTGCGCAACTCGACACTGGTGTTCTCGCCCGACGGCGAGCGCGTCGCGCGCTACGACAAGATCCACCTCTTCGCCTTCGACAACGGCCGCGAGAGCTATGACGAGGGCCGCGTGCTGGAGTCTGGCAACCAGCCCACCAGCTTCGACACCGGCAGCATCAAGGTCGGCCTGTCGGTCTGCTATGACCTGCGTTTCCCTGAGCTCTACCGCGCCTATGCCGGTTGTGACCTGCTCGCCGTGCCGGCCGCCTTCACCTACACGACCGGCCAGGCGCACTGGGAGCTGCTGCTGCGCGCCCGCGCCGTCGAGAACCAGTGCTACGTCGTCGCCCCCGCCCAGGGCGGCCAGCATGCCAACGGCCGCCGCACCTGGGGCCACAGCATGGTCATCGACCCCTGGGGCCAGGTGCTCAGCGTGCTGGCCGAAGGCGAGGGCGTCGTCGTCGCCGACGTGGACCCGGCGCGCCTGACTCAGGTGCGCCAGCAGCTGCCGGCCCTGGCCCACCGCAAGCTCTGAGCAGGCGCGTCGAGAATCGGCGCACTCCGCCGCTCCGGGCCTGCGAGCGGCGTCTGCAAAGGATTCCCCATGACTGACAAGATGGCCAGCCGCTCCACGGCCTGGCTGGTGGGTGCGCTGGTGGCGCTGGCGCTGTTCGGCAACTACTACGTCTACGACTCCATCGGCCCGGTGGCCGACCTGCTGCAGCAGCAGCGCGCCTTCAGCGACAGCCAGATCGGCCTGCTGAACGCGATCTACAGCCTGCCCAATATCGTGCTCATCCTTGTCGGCGGGGTGCTGGTGGACCGCTTCGGCGCCGCGCGCATGACGCTGTGGACGGCGGCCATCTGCCTGGCTGGCGCGGCCTTGACCGCCTTCAGCCCCAATTTCGCCGGCATGGCGACCGGCCGGCTGCTGTTCGGCATCGGCGCCGAGACCTTCGGCATCGCCACGCTGGCGGCCATCGCGCAGTATTTCGCCGGCGGCACCGTCGCCTTCGCGATGGGGCTGGCGCTGGCGATCGGGCGCCTGGGCTCCTTTGGCGCCGACATGTCGCCGACCTGGTTCGCCAGCGCCTACGCCCAGGGCTGGCAGCCGCCGCTGGTCATCGCCGCCACCCTCGCTGCGACGTCGTTCGTGGCGTCGCTGGCCTATTGGTGGGTGGACCGGGATGCCCAGCGTGAAGTACCCGCCGTCGAGGCCGCGCCTGCGGCTGAGCGCTTCGTGCTGCGCGACCTGCTGTACTTCGGCAAGGCCTACTGGTATCTGCTGGCGCTGTGCGTGCTGTGGTACTCGGTCATCCTGGCCTTTCGCAGCACCTTCTCGATCAAGTATTTCCAGCACACGCATGGTCTGGACCTGGCCACGGCCGGCGAAATGAACAGCTATGTCTTCCTGGCCGCGGTGTTCGCCACGCCGGCCTTCGGCTGGCTGTGCGACCGGCTTGGCCGCTATGCGCCTTTCCTGGCCCTGGGGGCGCTGTTGTTGCCGCTGGCGCTGGCCGTCATGGCACTGACGGACTGGTCCCTGTGGGTGTCGACGGCGCTGATCGGCATCAGCTTCTCGCTGGTGCCGGCCGTCATGTGGCCGCTGACCAGTCGCCTCGTTGCCCCGGCGCGCTTCGGCACGGCCATCGGCCTCATGTGGGTGGCGCAGAACGCGGGTGTCAGCGGTGCCAACCTGATGGCCGGCTGGTTGAACGACCAGGCCGGTGCCGGCGCGGCCAACCCGGCGGGCTACGGGCCGATGATGGCCTTCTTCGGCACCGCGAGCGCGCTGGGCTTACTGTGCGCGCTGGCGCTGTGGCTGACGGCCGGTCGGCGCCGGCACGAGGTCACGGCCGCAGCGTGACCAGGTCGCGCAGCAGCAGGTCGATGTTGGCCCGCAGCGCGCGCTCGTTGGCGATGCGCAGCCGCTCGTTGGGCGACACGATGGCCTCGCTGAAGCGGGCCTCGTCGGTGTTGGCGACGCGCCGCTGGTAGACCGGCTTGCCACTGGCCTTGTCGACCAGGGTGTAGCTCACCGCCACGCCGACGGTCACGCCGACGGCGGGCACCAGGGGCTGGTCCAGCTGCAGCAGCTCGGCCTGCAACTCGAAGCGCGGCGCCGGCTCGGGCGACAGCGGCTTCATGCCGACGGCATGCAGAGACTCTTCCAGCGCCTGCTGCAGTGCCAGCGCACTGACCTTGGAGCCCCACCAGCGGCCGGTCTCCTGGCCGCCCTTGACGGCAGCGACGCCGACCTGGGCCTTGAGCGCATCCGGCACCCAGCCACGGATCTGCAGCGCCTCGGCCGGGCTGATCGCCATGGGCAGGGGCTGGCTGGGCGTGCCGCAGCCGGCCAGCAACAGGGCCAGCAGGGCGGCGGGAAGCAGGGCAGGGCGCGACATGGGTGTCCCATGCTAGGCCCAGGCGCGGCTGGGCAGGGCAACAAAAGCGGCCGCTCTGCCCGGCTTTTCAGGCCTCGGAAAACAGCCGGTGCGTCATGACCGTGCCGCTGGCGGGAGCTTTCACCCGCGGCATGACGGGGTCACTTCACGTCAAGCGTATAGGTCACGGCCTGCGACATGCTGGGCAGGATGGCGCCGAAGTTCAGCGTGTAGCGGCCGCGCTTGAGCGGCCCGAGGGCCACGTAGTAGCCATTGCCGGCAGCCGGCGCGTCGTCGTCAGGCGCGACGAGGAAGCAGCCCTTGGTGGCCTGGCGGTGCGCTTCCAGCCCCGCGAAGCGTTTGCCGTTGAGATCCAGCACCAGGGCCGCGGGCGCCTCGGTCAGGGACTCGGCGCGCAGCATCAGCGAGGCACAGGCCTCGCGCTCATCGTCGGGCGGGAAGGCGATGAAGTTGATCAGCGGGAAGAACAGCGTCTTGCCCACCGGGATGCTGCAGCGGCGCACCGTGCGCTTTGTGCCATAGGTGCCGGCCAGGAACCAGACCGGCCCGGACTGGCCGCTGGCGCACAGGCTGCCGTCGGTGTCCGCCACGGGGCTGTCCTCTTCGTCGAAGGACAAGGCCCAGTGCCACCAGCGCTTGGACCATTCCTCCTGCGTGGCGCCAGCGATAGCCTTGCCCGGCGGGATGAGCTGGGCCTGGGCCTGGGTCGGCACGGTCGTGGCCAGCAGCAGGGTCAGAAGGAGAGCGTGTCGCATCGATGCTTTCAGGATTTGCGCTTGCGTTCCATGGCCACCTGGGAGACCTGAAAGCCCAGCTTTTCGTAAAAGGTGGCCACGCCGTCGCGGCCGGCGCGCAGCACCCAGGTCATCTCGTCGTTGTCGCCGATGGCCGCCTTGACGAGGGCGCTGCCGACGCCGCGGCCGCGGTGGGAGTCCGCCACGACGACCATGGAGATATAGCCGTTGAAGAGGCCGTCGGTGATGGCGCGCAGGAAGCCGATGACCTCGCCGTCGTCGTCCACGGCAGCCAGGGCCACCTGGGAGCGCCGGACCAGTTCCGCAAAGACGTCGGCATCGGCCACGCGCGGTCCCCAGTGGTTGGCGATCAGCAGCTCGCGCGCGGCTTCGACCTCGGCAGGCTGGATGGGTCGGATCTCCAGATCAGCCTCCGAACATCATGCGATGGGCCAGCGCTTTTTTCAGCGGCGTGGCCAGCTCCAGGCCGGCCAGGGCCAGGCCACGCAGCGCCGGCAGCCCCGGCAGCCGCCAGGCAAAGCTGCGGGCGAGGAAATCGGTCGCGGCAATCATGGGCCACCGGTCGGGGGCGCGCTGCCAGTCGACGCGGGCCAGCACGGCGTCCAGGCCCAGGCCGGTTTCCGTCGCATCGCGCAATGCATCGATCAGCGCCTGGGCGTCGCGCAGGCCCAGGTTCAGCCCCTGGCCCGCGACCGGGTGCAGGGTCTGGGCCGCATTGCCGATGCGCAGCGCCCGGCCTTGCAGCAGCCGGGTCTCGGCGTTCAGCCCGAGCGGAAAGCACTTCAGCGCCGAGATGCCGGTCAGCCGGCCGGCCACGGCGGGCAGTTGCTGTTGGATGACGACCAGGCGCTGGGCGTCGTTCAAGGTAGCGATGTCGTCCTCGGCCTGGGGCAGGCACCAGACGATGGCCGCGCGCGGGCCTTGCGCGTCGTCGGGCAGGGGCAGCAGGGCCAGGGGCCCGTTGCGTGTGAAGCGCTCGATGGCCAGGCCCTGCAGGCCGGGCGGCGCCAGGCGCACCGTGCCGACCCAGGCGTTCTGGTGGTAGTCGCTGGTGATGGACTTTCTATCCTGCTCGGCGAACACGCCGCCCTCGGCGACGACGGCGAGGTCAAAGCTGTCGACGATCGGACCTTCGCCGCAGTCCAGCTCCACACCAGCCAGGTTCGAGCGAATCGCATGCACGGCGGTCCCGAAGCGGGTGAACAGGCGCTCGCGCTGGGCGGTGGCCAACTCCAGCCAACGCTGCTGCAGCGGCGCGACCAGGGCGCCATAGGGCAGCACGGCGCCAAGCTGGGGCAGGCCCTGCTCGGTGGCACTGATGCGCACCTCGCCGGCAATCGGCGCGGGCGGCGCCTGGCTGACATGCACGGTCTGGATGGCCTGGGCGCTTTGGGGCTGCCAGGCGTGCAGGCGCTGCAGCAGCCGGATGCTGCCGAGGTTGAGCGCCAGCGTGCGGGCGTCGCCGCTGATGTCGTGGTCCAGCGGCCGGGTGTCGAAAAGATGGATTTCAGCGCCTGCCAGGCGCTCGGCGGCGAGCAGGGCGAGGGCGAGGCCGGCAGGACCGGCGCCGATGACGGCGAGCTTCATGGGCTCAACGATAACTGCCGGCGATGCAGCTGCGCGGCGACTCGGGGTGTCGGGCGCCTCGCCCCCGGCGTGCTCGGGGCCATTGCGGCCATGCACCGCCCGGGCCGGGCGGCCCCGATAAGCTGCGGCTTTTCCGCCCCTCCCGCACAGGAACGCTCCATGCAATACCGCCGTCTCGGCCGCGCCGGCCTCCAGGTTTCCGAACTCTCCCTCGGCTCCTGGGTCACGTATCACAACCAGGTCGGCACGAAGGCCGCCACCGAGATGCTGGCCGCCGCCTTCGACGCCGGCATCAACTTCTTCGACAACGCCGAGGTCTATGCGCAGGGCGAGAGCGAGGTCGTCATGGGCCAGGCCTTCAAGGCGCTGGGCTGGAACCGGCTGGACTACATCGTCTCCAGCAAGTTCTTCTGGGGTCTGCAGCGTGATGGCGTGACGGTCAACCGCAAGGACACGCTGAACCGCAAATACCTGATGCAGGCGGTCGACGCGTCACTCAAGCGCTTCCAGCTCGAGCATCTGGACCTGATTTACTGCCACCGCCCCGACCCGAACACGCCCATCGAGGAAACCGTCTGGGCGATGAGCGACATCATCCGCCAGGGCAAGGCGCTGTACTGGGGCACCAGCGAATGGAGCGCCGCCGACATCCGCGCCGCCTGGGAAATTGCCGAGCGCCATCACCTGCACAAGCCCGTCGTCGAGCAGCCGCAGTACCACCTCTTCCACCGCCGCCGTGTCGAGCAGGACTACGCCCGCCTGTACGAGGACATCGGCCTGGGCCTGACGACCTGGAGCCCGCTGGCCTCGGGCCTGCTGACCGGCAAGTACCGCAGCGGCATCCCCGCCGGCAGCCGCGGCGCGCTGGAGAACATGAGCTGGATGCGCGAGCAACTGCAGGACAAGGCCAGGAACGACGCTGTCGGCAAGCTGTCCGAGATCGCCGCCGAGCTGGGCTGCAGCATGGCCCAGCTCGCCATCGCCTGGATCAATCGCAACCCGCGTGTGTCCACCGTCATCCTGGGCGCCAGCCGCATCGAGCAGCTGCGCGACAACCTCGGCGCCCTGGCCGTGACGCCCAAGCTGACCCCGGAAGTCATCGAACGCGTCGACAGCATCGCCAAGCCTCTTGCGCAGTGATCATTCACGTTCTCTGAGGGCAAGACCCGGCAAAGCAGGCCCTTTGGGTGCCTGAGAATGCCGTTATGAGGGTCTTGACAACAAAAGGGTGCGCTGCAGCGCTGCTGATCGCCGCGGCGCTGCTGGCCACCGCGGCACAGGCGGTGGTGCCGCGCTTCGAGCCCATCGGGGAAGCGGGCGCGGTAAGGGACAACGTTGTCTCCGCACTGGCGCTGGATGCCCGCGGCGTGTTGTGGGCCGGCTCGCCCGAGGGGCTGCTGCGCTTTGACGGCTATGCCTTCCGGCGCTACCCCTTGAGCGGCCCCGACGGGCAGCTGCTGCCCGAGCAGTTCGTGCGCGCCATGCTGCCCGACCCGCGCGGCTGGATGTGGGTGGCCGCCGGCAACAGCGGCCTGGTGCGCCTGGACGTGGCCACCGGTCGCTGGGATCGCTGGGCGCGCAACGGCAAGTCGGCCGACGAGACCGCGCCCGCCGCCAATACCGTGCGCACCTTCGCGCTGGAAAAGGACGGCACGCTGTGGATTGGCGGCAGCGGCGGCCTGGACCGCTTTGACGTCAAGAGCCAGCGCTTCACCCACCACCGCGGCAAGGAGGACGGCCTGCCCGACCCGCGCGTGCAGACCCTGCTCGTCGACCGCCAGGGCACGCTGTGGATCGGCACCTGGCGGGGCCTGGCACGCAAGGCGCCCGACGGCCCCATCGAAGCGCTGGACGTCGGCATCGGCGACCAGCTCGTCACGCTGATCAGCGAGGCCCAGGACGGCCGCATCATCGTCGGCACGGCCCAGGGGCGGCTGCGCGCGCTGTCGCCCAATGGCCAGCCGCTGCCCTTCAGCCCCGGCGCCCAGCCAGGCGCCACCTCGGGCGTCTGGCCCGTCATGGCCATGGCCCAGCCCGATGCCGACGAGCTGTGGTTCGGTGACGCCTCGGGCGTGTCGCGCCGTCGCGCGGTCGACGGCGCGCTGATCGAGCGCCTGCCCGCCACCGGTGCCGGCACCGCGCCGCGCAGCGATGTGCGCGCGCTGATGCGCGATCCGTCCGGCACGGTCTGGGCCGGCAGCTATGGTGGCGGCCTGATGCGCCATGTGCCGTCGCTGCCTGGCCTGTCCATGGTGCGCGAGGCCATCGGCTCGGTCTCGGGCGGCCTGGACGTGCGCAGCATCCTGCAGCTGGACAACGGCGAGATCTGGCTGGGCACGCTGGCCGGCGGCATCGAACGCCGCGACCGCCAGCTGATGCCGCTGGGTGTGGTCGCCCAGGGCAATGGCGGCCTGCCGTCAGGGCGGGTCAATGCACTGGGGCAGAGCAAGGACGGCTCCGTCTGGGTCGCCATCGACACCCAGCTGCTTCGTTTCGACACCCAGGGCCGCTGGAAGGAAACCCTGCGCAGCGGCAATGCCGTGCCGCGGCGCTTCCACGCGCTGGACGACGGCTCGCTATGGATCGCGACGCTGGACGGCGTGATGCGCTGGACGCCCGAGCACCCGCAGATGCGCGCCATCCCGACCGCCGGCCTGGTGGGTGGCACCGGTGAGGTCAATGCCTTCGCCAGCCTGCCCGATGGCAGCCTGTGGGCGGGCGGCGCGGCCGGCCTGTTCCGCGTCGCCAAGCCGGGGTCGGACGAGCCCGTGGCCGAATGGGTCGAGCCCGTGGGCCTGACCGGCCAGACCGTACTGGGCATGGCCGTCGACCTGGCCGGGCGCCTGTGGGTGGACACCGGCACCGGCCTGCACCGCCTCATCGACAGCGACGGCAAGAAGGCGCGCTTCGAAGTCGTCGGCGCCTCCGACATCGGTGGGGCGTTCGGCGCCAACCTGCTGTTCGACAAGCAGGGCCGCATCTGGTCGCAGCGCAATATGTACGACCCGCGCAGCGGCGAGCGCCGCGAACTCGGCGCGGCCGACGGGGCCGACCTCGGCACCGGCTGGTTCCGCGCCTACGCCAAGCTCGACGACGGCCGCATGCTGTTCGGCGGCGCACGCGGCCTGCTCGTCATCGACCCTGACCGTTTCTCGCCCTGGACGTACAAGCCGCCGCTGGTCGTTTCGGAACTGCGCGTCGATGGCGAGGAGCGCGCGCTGCCGGCCAACGGCAGCGACATCGTCCTCGCGCCCGGCGAGCGGGGCCTGAGCCTGGCCTTCGCCTCGCTGGACTACAGCCAGCCCAGCCGCAACCGCTACCGCTACCGGCTGCAGGGCCTGGACGCCGGCTGGATCGACGCCGGCATGCTGGGCCGTACGGCGGCCTACACCAACCTGTCACCCGGCCACTACCAGCTGCAGGTGCAGGGCAGCAATCGTGACGGCGCCTGGAGCCCCACCGAGATCAAGATCGGTGTCAACGTGCGCGCCGCCTGGTGGCAGACGCGCTGGGCCCTGGCCCTGGCCGTCATCGCGGCCGTGGGGCTGGTGGCGGCCATCGTCAGCATGCGCACGCGGCTGCTGCTGCGCCACCGCCGCGTGCTGGAGCTGCGCGTGCAGGAGCGCACCGAAGCGCTGGAGGCCGCCACTGCCGCGCTGACGGCCAAGTCCGTCGAGCTGGAAGAGGCCAGCCTCACCGACCCGCTGACCGGCCTGCGCAACCGCCGCTTCCTGGACCGCCAGATGCCGGCCGACGTCGCCATGGTTCTGCGCCACTACGAGCCGACCTCGGGCGCTCTCGTCGCCAACCCCGACAGCGACCAGGACCTGCTGTTCTTCCTCATCGACATCGACCACTTCAAGCGCATCAACGACGCCCATGGCCACATGGCCGGCGACGCCGTGCTGATGCAGATGCGCGGCCGCCTGGAGCAGGTCTTTCGCGCCACCGACTACCTGGTGCGCTGGGGCGGCGAGGAGTTCCTCATCGTCGCCCGCGGCACGCCGCGCCGCCGCGCGGCCGAGCTGGCCGAACGCGCCCGCCAGGCCATCATGGCCCAGCCCTTCGAGCTCGACGGCGGGCTGCGCCTGACCCTGACCTGCTCGGTCGGCTTCTCGGCCTTCCCGCTGTGCCCCAGGCTGCCGCGCGCGCTGGACTGGCATGCCGCCATCGACCTGGCCGATGCGGCGCTGTACGACGCCAAGGACACCGGCCGCAACGCCTGGGTCGGCCTGCTGGACGCCAAAGCCGATGGCGAGGACGAGCTGCGCCAGGACATGCGCCGGCCGCTGGACAGCTGGGCCGCCAGCGGGCGGCTGACGCTGCAGCGTTCAGGTCGCAGCTGAGGCCGGCGCGGCAGGCGGAGCATCCGACATGCTGCCTGCCCACGCGCCTCTGTCCTTTGGCCACGCGGCGCTGGCCAGGCGCCTTGTCGATGAGCTGCAAGCCAGCCTGCAGCCCGGCGCCGGCAGCAGCACCGAGCCGGCCCTGGTCATCGGCGTGTTCGGCGAATGGGGTGCAGGCAAGAGCCGGCTGTTGCAGACCATTGGCGACGAGCTGAACCAGCGCGGCCAGAAGAACGGTGAGGGGCTGCTGACGGTCGTCGTGCCTTTCAACGCCTGGCGCTTCGAGCGCGAGGAGCATCTGCTGGTGCCGCTGTTGCGGGTCGCCCAGCAATGTCTGCGCAAGGCGATCGACGACAGCCTGGGCACCGACATCAAGCGTCACGAGCGGCTGTCCGATCAGCTGCTGTTGCTGGGCGACCTGGCCCAGGTCATCTACCAGCACGGCGGACGCGACCTCGCCCAGGCGGCGCTGACGGCTCATGGAGTTGCGCTCAAGCTGCCAGCCATCAAGCCGACCGAGGGCAAGCCCAGCCCTAGCGCCCTGGAGGTGCTGGCGCTGAACCGCCGCCTGAGGGCAAACGCGCGCCGGCTGGACACACCCATCAGCCAGCTCCAAAGCCTCTACTACGACTTCCTCGAACAGCTCAAGGCGGTCACGGGGCGCAACCCGTCGGCGTTGACCCTGCATCGGCAGCGCCTGCTGCGGCGCGGCAGCGGCCTGTGGCCGGCGCTGCGCTTTCATGCCCGCACGGCCTGGGACTGGTTCTTCACCGGAGAAGTGGCTACGGCGCCGGGCGTGCAGGTCAACCTGGTGTTTCTCGTCGACGACCTGGACCGCTGCCTGCCCGACAAGGCCGTTGAGGTACTGGAGGCGGTGAAACTCTTCCTCGAGGTCGAGGGCTGCGCCTTCGTGCTGGCGCTGGACGAAGAGGTCATCGAGCGTGGCATCGCGCACCGCTACCGCGACTACGCGCTGCAGGGCAAGGAGGGCATGACGCCCATCACCGGCGCGGAGTACCTGGAAAAGCTCGTGCACCTGCCGGTGCGGCTGCCGCGGCCGACGCGCGCCGAGGCCGAGGACTTCCTGACGCTGAAGCACCCGGAACTGTTTGGCACGCCGGGCGCCTGCAACGACCTGGCCCGGCTGGTGGCGGCCATCACGCCTTCGGTGCCGCGCAAATTGCTGCGCATGGTCAACCTGTTGGAGATGGCTGACCAGCTCGCCGCCGCCGTCACCGGCCAGGGTCAGGAGCGCCGCCAGTGGCTGGCCGTCGTCTGCGCCTTGCAGCTGTTCACGCCATCGCTTTACCGCTATTTGCGTATGCGCGGCCCGATGCTGTTGCTGACGCTGGCCGACTGGCGCGCCGACGCCCGCTTGCGCGACCTAGATGCCTTGCGCCAGCAATTGGCGGGCGAGGTGCGCGCGGTGACGTCGCCGGCAGAGCTGAACTACCGCCTGGTGCTGCTGCGCCTGCCCGACCTCTGCGAGGCTGCGATGCAGAACCGCTCCGGCTTTGACCTGTTGGAGCTGCTGGCGCGGGTGGGTGATCTGAGGCAACGGGCGCCGCTGACGCCGACGCAGCTCGGCGCGCTGCTGGCCTTCACCGAGGCCAAGGCGGAGGACAGGGCGTCGGAGTCCGTCGCGATGCCGCCGTCGGCCGTAGCGGTGATGCCCGAGCCTGTGGCACCGCTACAGCCGCCCCTGGTCGATCCGGTAGCAGCCGCGGCGGTCGAACCGGCCCCTGCTGCGCCAGCCGCTGTCGTGGCGATGCCGCCGGCACCAGCAGTGCCCGAGCCGGGACCGGCCCCACTCGACGAGCCCCGGTTGGAGGACGAGCGCGGTCTGCTCGAAGCATTGGTCTCGGGCCACCCGGAGCTGGTGCGTTTCGCTCTGTCAAGGGAAGGACCCGCTTTGGGCGGTCGCAGTCTGCCGGAAGGCCTCTGGCGCACGCTCTATAGCTCGCCCTGGTTGCAGCGTCTGAATGACTGGATGGCGGAGGGCATGCCGCCCGGACCGATAGAGCAGACGTTGCGTGAGTTGCGGCCGCACCTGTCCCAGGCCATGGCACTACAGCTACTCGAGGGTTTCGGCGCATCTCTGCACGCCATCCTGCGCCGCCCAAGCTGGGCGCCGCGTGTGGAGGTGAGTGCAGAACATCCGGTGCCACGCGTGCTAGCGCCAATGTTGGACCGCAACCACCGGCTTTGGCTGGCGACGCGGGACGGAACCACTGCCTCCACTTGGTCCGTGCCGCGAGGCTGGTCCTGCCCCACCGAAACGCTGCTGACGCATCGAGACGGCGAGCACGCGGCCTTGCTGCGAGTGGGCGCGGACGCCCTCTTCGGTGTCTTCGCGCTGCTGACGATCACGCGCGACGGTGGCGCGCGGCCTGTCACCCAGCGCCTGCGTTGGATGGAGCCGGGGGGCTTCATGATGGGCTCGCCGCTGACCGACAGCGGCCGCCTCGGCAATGAGCGCATTGCGGAGCCCATGCAGTTGACAGAGGGCTATTGGATCGCGGACACGGCCTGCACTTCGGGGCTGTGGCTGATGCTGATGGCCGACGAGACACCCGCCGACTGGAACGGCGATCGCGACAACGATCCTGCGACGGGCATCACGCCCGCGCAAGCCTTCGAATTCCTGCGCCGCCTGGGCGCCCTACTGCCGGCCTGCCAGGCGCTGCTGCCAAGCCAGGCGGAATGGGAATACGCCTGCCGCGCCGGTACGGACACGGGCTGGTCCTTCGGCAGCAGCGTCAACAACAGCCAGGTTCAGATGCTGACCGGCGCGCCCTGCGCGGTGACCAGCCTGCCGCCCAACGCCTGGGGCCTTTACGAAATGCACGGCAACGTGGCCGAGATCTGCCGAGACGAGCTACCACCGGCTGGACCCGCTGAGGGAATCGATGTTCACTTCGCTGCACGCGGTGGTTCCTTTGCCGATCCCCCAGGCGGGACGCGGTCGGCCGCCACGCGGCTTATCTATCGCCTGGACATCCGTGACGACGTCGGCTTTCGCTTCACGCTGCGAGCGCAGGCCAAGGCCAATCCGCTTCAGGCTTTGGTTTAAGTGGGAGGCGGTAGCGCCGGCCCCCAGCCCAGCGGCGCCGGCAGCGCCGCCAGGATGCGCTGCCTGAGCGGCGCATAGGACTCGTCCACCGGCTGGCCCGGGCGCGGGGCCAGCGGGTCCTGGTGGCTGCTGAAGGCTTCGTCCAGGTCGGCCCAGTCCGCGGCGCTCAGGAGCCGTGCCGCGCGCGGCAGGATCTCGGTCTCCTCGCGCCGCATGTGGCGCAGGTACCGGGCGGTGTAGACCTTGAGCTGCTGCTCGAACTTCATGCGCCGCGGCTCGCCCATGTGCTCCCAGGCGAGCAGGCTGTGCTGCAGCTCGCGCACCGCGCGTTCGCCCTGGGCATGGTCGGCGTCGAGTTCGTCCAGCGTCTCGCGCAGTTCGGGCGCCAGCGCGCGCAGCTTGGGGAACAGCAGCTCGCTTTCTTTTTGGTGATGCAAGCGTTCTGGAAATTCGTCGACATAGAACAGCATCGCCCGCAGCGCACCGAAGTCGCAGGGTGTGCCGGCGCGCTGCTGGGCTTCGAGCAGCAGGGGCAAGGTGCGCAGCATCGCGGCCAGGGCGTCGTGCTCGGCGCGGATGATGCGCACGGCCAGGGGCATGGGCGTGGTCATGCGCCAAGCGTCGCGCTTCGCCGCGCGGGCGGTCTTGCGCTGGATCAAGTCAATCGAACCACCCCCGTAAAATCCCTGGTTTTGCCCTTCAGCCCCAAGAAAGCCCCGGCCATGACTGCATCGACCGCTTCCCCCACCCTCATGGCCAACGCGATCCGCGCCCTCGCGATGGACGCGGTGCAGGCGGCCAACTCCGGCCACCCGGGCGCACCCATGGGCATGGCCGACATCGCCGTCGCGTTGTGGGGCCACCATCTGCAGCACAACCCGGCCAACCCGCACTGGGCCAACCGCGACCGCTTCGTGCTGTCCAACGGCCACGGCTCGATGCTGATCTACGCGCTGCTGCACCTGACGGGCTATGACCTGCCGATCGACGAGCTGCGCAATTTCCGCCAGATGCACAGCAAGACGCCGGGCCACCCCGAAGTGGGCATCACCCCGGGCATCGAGACGACCACCGGCCCGCTGGGCCAGGGCGTGACCAACGCCGTGGGCCTGGCCCTGGCCGAGAAGCTGCTGGCGCGCGATTTCAACCGCGAAGGTCACGAGATCGTCGACCACCACACCTACGCCTTCCTGGGCGACGGCTGCCTGATGGAAGGCATCAGCCACGAGGCCGCGTCGCTGGCCGGCGCCTGGAAGCTGAACAAGCTGATCGCCATCTACGACGACAACGGCATCTCCATCGACGGCCAGGTTGCGCCCTGGTTCGCCGACGACACCGCCAAGCGCTTCCAGGCCTATGGCTGGCACGTCATCGGCCCGGTGGACGGCCATGACGTCGACGCCCTGGACGACGCCATCGGCAAGGCCAAGGAGAGCCAGGACAAGCCCACGCTGATCATCGCCAAGACGGCCATCGGCAAGGGCTCGCCCAACCGTGCCAACACCAGCAAGGCCCACGGCGAACCGCTCGGCGCCGAAGAGATCAAGCTGACCCGCGCGGCCCTCGCCTGGGAACACGAGCCCTTCGCCGTGCCGGCCGAGGTCTATGCCGCCTGGGATGCCAAGGAACGGGGCGACAAGGTTGAGGCCGAGTGGGACAGCCGCTTCGACGCCTATGCCGAAGCCCACCCCGAGCTGGCCGCCGAGTTCCAGCGCCGCATGGCCGGCGTGCTGCCCGCCAACTTCGCGCAGATCGCCGTCGACGCCGTCGTCAAGGCCCATGCCGAAGCGCAGACCGTCGCCAGCCGCAAGGCCAGCCAACTGGCGCTGGAAGCCTTCACGCTCGCCCTGCCCGAGCTGCTCGGCGGCAGCGCCGACCTGACCGGCTCCAACCTGACCAACACCAGCAGCACGCCGGCCCTGCGCATCGCCGCCGACGGCACGCCCAACAACGGCCGCCACATCAACTACGGCGTGCGCGAGTTCGGCATGGCGGCCATCATGAACGGCGTCGCGCTGCACGGCGGCTTCATCCCTTACGGCGGCACCTTCCTGACCTTCAGCGACTACAGCCGCAACGCCATCCGCATGGCCGCACTGATGAAGGCCCGCGTCATCCACGTGATGACGCACGACTCCATCGGCCTGGGCGAAGACGGCCCGACCCACCAGTCCATCGAGCATGTCGCGTCGCTGCGCCTGATCCCGGGCCTGGACGTCTGGCGCCCGGCCGACACGACCGAAACGGTGGTCGCCTGGACCATGGCCATCGGCAACGCCCAGCGCCCGAGCCTGCTGGCCCTCTCCCGCCAGAACCTGACCTACTCGCCCAAGACCAACGTCGACGAGATCGCCAAGGGCGCCTATGTGCTGTTCGACCCCGTGAGCGCCAAGGGCAACAGCAAGGCCGAGGCCGTCATCATCGCCACCGGCTCCGAGGTGCAGCTGGCCATGGCCGCCAAGGCGCTGCTGGCCGACGAGGGCATCAAGGTGCGCGTGGTTTCCATGCCGTCGACCAGCGTTTTCGACCGCCAGGACAAGGACTACAAGAAGAGCGTGCTGCCCAAGGGCCTGCCGCGCGTCGCCGTCGAGATGGGCGTCAGCGACTTCTGGTGGAAGTACGGTGTCGACGCGGTTGTCGGCATTGACACCTTCGGCGAGTCCGCCCCGGCCGGCGTGCTGTTCAAGCACTTCGGCTTCACGCCCGAGAACGTCGCGGCGACCGTCAAGGCGGTGCTGAAGAAGAAGTGATGCCGTCGCGCCCCGGGCCATGTGCGGTCAGGGGGTGGCGATGGACATCAGGGGCTCGGGGGCGCCGCCGCGGGCCTGCCCGGCGCAGCGGGTGAATGCCGATAGCCGGGGTTCCCGGACAGACATCCAATGGCCCTTGATTCCGGGGGCTCTGGAGGGCTGGCGTTGGCGACTGGCGATTTGTTTCGTGCGCGTTCGAGGGGCTGGCGCGCCATCAGCGCACGGCTATGCAATTTCGTCGCGTTGTTCACCGCGCTTGCTGCGCTCGCCACCTGCAGGGCCGCTTGCGCTCAGGACATCCGCGTCGTCGACGTACCGCTCGTCGCCGGCGCGCCAATGCCGTTCTACCCGCTGCCGTCGCCCCTTGCGTCCGTGGCGGTCCAGCGGATGGTGCAGGACGAGTTCGGCTTCCTGTGGCTGAGCGCCGAGGACGGGTTGCGGCGCTACGACGGCTACGACTTCATGAAGGTCCCGGCGGACCAGCGCGCGAGCAGCGTCGGCTTCATCATTGGCCAGTCGCTGTTCAAGGACCACGCGGGCCGGCTGTGGATCGGCGCCGACGATTCGCTCAGCCGCTACGACCCTGCGACCGGCAGCTTCAAACAGTACCGGTCACCCAACGAAGCCTGCGGCACCGTGGCGATCACCCACGACATCAGCGAGGACCCGGACGGCCTGATCTGGCTCGCGACGGACGACGGCGTGACGGCCCTGGATCCGGTCACGTCGAAGACGACCTGCCATCGGCCGCGCTACACGCCCGGGCTCGGCGAGACGCGCGTCATCGCGACGCTGGCGCTGCGCGACGGCACGCTCTGGGTCACCAGCACCGAAGGCCTCTACGTGCTGGACCGGCGCTCGGGCGAGGTCAGGCGACACATTCGGTTGGAGACCAGTCCCGGGCGCAAAGTCGTCGCCACGGGATTCCCGTCCAAGCCGTTCCTGGACAGCCGGGGCATGCTGTGGTTTGGCCTCTCCTCCGGCGGGGACCTTGCCTCGGTCGACGTGGCCAGCGGCGCCGTCACCGTCTATGCGTTGCGGGGCGGCGGGCTGGCGCCGAACGCCTCCTCCGGCGTCGTGTCGATCCAGGAGGACGACGACCACGCACTCTGGCTCGGCACCAGCAAGCTGGGCCTCGTGAAGCTGACGCCGGACCGCACTCAGGCGCTCTGGTACCAGAGCGACCCCGACGACCCCGACGGCTTGCGCGGCGACCTCGTCGTTGGCCTGTTCCGGGACCGCGACGGGAGCTTCTGGTCGACGACGAGGGCGGGGACCGTCTACCGCTTCGACACCGAGCGTCCGCGTTTCCGGTCCTACCGCCACCAGCAGGCGGACCCGCGCAGCCTCGGCAAGGGCCCGGTGACCGCCGCCTACGCCGAGAACGATCAGACGCTATGGATCGGCACCGACCGCGGCCTGAACCGGGTCGACCGCGCGACCGATCAGGTGACGCAGATCGACCTGCCGGTGTTCGCGCGGGGCGTCCGGGCGATTGCGGATCACGCGGGCGATCTGTGGTTGGGCACCTACGGCAACGGCCTGATCCGCTTCGATCGCCGCACGCAGCGCTACACGGCGTACACCCACGTCGCATCGGACCCGAGTTCGCTGAACCACGACCGCATCACGGCACTGTGGGTTGATCGCGGCAACACCTTGTGGGTCGCCACGGACTTCGGCCTGAGCCGCTGGGAGCCGGCGACGGAAAGGTTCTCGACCTTCAGCCCGCAGCCCGGCACCCTGGTCCAGTACCGCTCGATCGCGGAGGACGCCAGCGGCGTGCTGTGGCTGGCGACGTCATCTCACGGCCTGCACCGTTTTGACCCCCGCACGAGCACCTTCAAGGTCTTCGATGCGGAACTCCGCGCCGCGCGTCCGCCGGGCCATCAACGCGTCAATGCGGTCCACGTCGACCGCGCCGGGACGGTGTGGGCCGGGACCTTCCGCGGGCTGGTCAAGCTCGATCCCCGCGACGGCACGTTCACCTCGTACGACTCGCGCGCCGGCCTTCCCGCGGACAGCGTGTTCGGCATCCTGGAAGACGACGATGGACAGCTGTGGGTCAGCACGCCGAACGGGCTGTCGCGCTTCGACCCGCGCACCGGGACCTTCACGAACTACCGCGCGTCCGACGGCCTGCTGACCGACCGGTTCGCGAACCCCGTGGTGGCCGCGAGGAGTTCAAGCGGTGAGCTGTTCTTCGGCTCGCAAAAGGGGCTGGTGGCGTTCATCCCCGGCCAGGTCGTCGACCGCAAGCGCACGCTGCCGGTGTTCCTGACCGACTTCCGCCTGTTCGGCGAGTCGGTGCTGCCAGGCAGCACGCCGCTGCAGCAGCCGATCTGGTCTGCTTCTGCGCTGGCGCTGGAACCACGCAGCATCGCGTCCTTCGACTTCGCCGCCTTGAACTATGTCGACCCGGCGCACACCCGCTACCGGTACCGGCTCGAAGGGTTCGAGACGAAGTGGAACGACACGGACAGCGCGCGGCGCAACGCGACATACACGATGCTGCCGCCGGGCGACTACACCTTCCTCGTCCAGGCGCGCGGCACCCGCGGGGACTGGAGCGAGAGCGCGGTGCCGCTCAAGATCCATGTTCCGCCGCCGTGGTATGCCACCTGGTACTTCCGCGCCGCGGTCGCCGTGCTGCTGCTGACGGCGCTGTGGTTGGCCTACCGCCTGCGCATGCGCCAGTTGCACCGCCATTTCGAGATCGCGCTCCAGGCGCGGCTCGACGAGCGCACCCGCGTCGCGCGCGAGGTGGCCGAAGGGCTGGAGCAGCGCGTGCGCGAGCGCACCGAAGAGCTGGCCAGCGCCCAGCACGCCGCCGAGGCCTCCACGCGGGCCAAGAGCGAGTTCCTGGCCAACATGAGCCACGAGATCCGCACGCCGATGAACGCCATCCTCGGCATGTCCTACCTGGCGCTGCAGACCGGCCTGGACGCGCGCCAGCGCAACTACGTCGACAAGGTGCACCGTGCCGCCGAGTCGCTGCTCGGGATCATCAACGACATCCTCGACTTCTCGAAGATCGAAGCCGGCCGGCTGGAGATCGAGGAGATCCCCTTCCAGCTCGGCGACGTGCTGGACCAGCTCGCCACGCTGGTGGGCATGCGCGCCGAGGAAAAGGGGCTGGAGCTGCTGTTCGCGCTGTCGCCCACGCTGCCAACCGCGCTCGTCGGCGACCCGTCGCGGCTGGGCCAGATCCTGCTGAACCTGAGCAACAACGCGGTCAAGTTCACCGAGCAGGGTGAGGTCACGGTGGCGGTGGCCGAGACGGCGCGCGAAGGCCAGCGCGTGACGCTGCGCTTCGAGGTGCGCGACAGCGGCATCGGCCTCGCGCCCGAGGCCGTCGCGCGCCTGTTCCAGCCCTTCACGCAGGCCGATGCATCGACCAGCCGGCGCTACGGCGGCACGGGGCTCGGCCTGGCGATCTGCCGCCACCTGGTGGAGCGCATGGGCGGCGAGATCGGATTGGACAGCGAGCCCGGGCGCGGCAGCTGCTTCCACTTCAGCCTGCCCCTGGGCCTGCAGCCCGGGGCGGCGCCAGCGCCGCAGGACAACGAACTGCACGGCATGCGCATGCTGGTCGTCGACGACCACCCGGCGGCACGCGAGCTGCTGCACACGTTGGCGACGGCCTTCGGCCTGGAGGCCGAGACGGCGGCGGATGGCGTTGCGGCACTGCAGGCCGTGGCGCAGGCCGACGCCGAGGACCGGCCGTTCAGGCTGTTGCTGCTGGACTGGCACATGCCGGTCCTGGACGGCATCGGCTGCCTGGAACGGCTGGGGCAGGCCGCCGGCAGGCACGCTCCGCCGACGGTGCTGATGGTGACTGCCTTCAACCGCGACGAGGCCGAACGCCAGCTCACCGCACGCGGGCTGCTGGTGGCAGGGCTGCTGGCCAAGCCGGTCACGCCCTCGGGCCTGCTGGACGCCTGCGCCAATGCGCTGGGCCGTCCGCGTGCCGGGCTCAGCCGCAACGTGCAGCGCCACGAACTGCTGCAGGCGCGCCAGGCCGGGCTGGCCGGCGCGCGCGTCCTGTTGGTCGAGGACAACCCCATCAACCAGGAGCTCGCGCGCGACCTTCTGAACCGCGCCGGCATCGTCGTGCACATCGCCGGCGACGGCCAGGAGGCGCTGGCGATCCTCGCGCGCGAGCGCTTCGAGGCCGTGCTGATGGACTGCCAGATGCCGGTGATGGACGGCTACGAGGCGACGCGCGAACTGCGCCGCCGCCCCGAACTGCAGGACCTGCCGGTGATCGCGATGACGGCCAACGCGATGGCTGGCGATCGCCAGAAGGCGCTGGAGGCGGGCATGAACGACCATGTGCCCAAGCCCATCCGCGTTGACGAGCTGTTCGCCACGCTGGCGCGCTGGGTGCGTCCGGCGCTGCCCGCGCCCGCGCCGCAGGCGCCGCCCGCGGCCCTGGACATGGGCGCCGGCCTGGCCGCGCTGATGGGTGACGAGGCGCTGTATCGGCGCTTGCTGGCGCTGTTCCGCGAGCGTGAGAGCGACATCGTCGTGCGCTTGCGGGCCGCCCGTGAGCGCGGTGATGGCAAGGCCGCCCTGCGCTGCGCGCACGACCTGAAGAGCGTCGCGGGCAGCCTGGGCATGCCCGCCCTGCAACGTGCCGCCACCACGCTGGAGGAAGCCTGCAGCCAGGGCGTCGAAGCGGTGGGCCTGGAGCCGCTGCTGCAGGCGGTGGAGCGCGAGCTCTCGGCCGTGCTGGCCAGTTTGCAGGAGAAGGGCTTGACCTGAAGTCAGCGATTTCTGGTGGTAATACGGTGTCGACGCCGTCGTTGGTATCGACACCTTCGACGAGACCGCGCCGGCCGGTGTGCTGTTCAAGCACTTCGGCTTCACGCCGGAGAACGTGGCCGCGACCGTCAAGGCGGTGCTGAAGAAGGAATAACGCGGCGGTCTTGCGGTAAAACCTCCGGTCATGGCGGCAGGAGATGCAATGCGCGACTTCATCATTCTTTTGGCGGCAGGGCTGTGCACATTGGCGGCTCAGGGCCAGGTGCCAAGGCCGGATGACAGGGCTGACCAGATGCTGGCCTGCCTGCTCAATGCCAACGCACTCCCTCAGCTGCCGAGGGAAAAGCGGGAGGCCTTGCGCGGTCAACCGTCGAGTTCACGGATGGTGCGGGTGAAGCTGCTGTTCGAGCGCCCGGACGCGGCCCCGCGCGTGGAGGTGCTGGCCAACACGGCCGATGAGTCCATGCAGGACGAGGTTTTCGACTATCTCAAGGGCCATCGCCTGCCCTGCCTGCCTGCGGGCGCTGCCCCGCTCGTGGCTGTCCAGGAATTCGTATTCGCCGGCGATGCACCGGTGCGGATATCGGCGGCACGGGGGTGGTCGGAGCAGGCCGCGACGCAGAAGTGTGTGGTCATGCCGCGCAAGGCGCCCGATTTCGTGTATTCGCAGATGGAGGGCCCCATCGTCAAGACCCTGGTGGTGGCCCGCTTCGACGGCGACGGCCAACAGCCGCCCAAGGTTCAGGTCCTTTACTCCAACGCCGGCCCACGACCGCAGAAGGCGATCCAGGAATACCTGGAGCAATACCGGATGCCCTGCCGGCAGGCAGGCGATCCCCCATTTGCCTTCGAGCAGCTCTTCCAGTACGTCTTCACGTCCGCCAAGCCGCCGAAGTTCCGCGAGGCCGAGGTGCCGCTGTCCAAGTTCATGGGCTGGGTGAAAGGCCGCCGGACCCTGGACGCTTCGTTTGATTTCGACACCATGGCGTGCCCCTTCAAGGTGACCTGGACGCAACGTCGGCCTCACCTGCCCAACACCGCTTTCGAGGTCGGACGACCCGATCCCAACCGCCTGGAATTCCTGCGCTGGCTGGCCGGGCTGGAGATGGAGCTGGACTCGCGTTCGCAGGACTGGCTGTTCGATGAATCCATGGTCATTGACATTCCCTGCGGCCGGTTTGCCGCCGCGACCGGCGGGCTGAAATCGCCCTGAAACCACCCCGTACCGCGAATCGCCGAGAATCGCGCCCGCACCGAATTTTTCATCCTCTGGAGACAGTTCCATGACCATCAAGATCGGCATCAATGGCTTCGGCCGCATCGGGCGCATGGTGTTCCGTGCCGCCGTGGCGAATTTCAAGGACATCGAGGTCGTCGCGATCAACGACCTGCTCGAGCCCGACTACCTGGCCTACATGCTCAAGTACGACAGCGTGCACGGCAAGTTCGACGGCGAAGTCTCGGTAGACGGCAACACCCTGATCGTCAACGGCAAGCGCATCCGCCTGACCGCCGTGAAGGACCCGTCGGAACTGAAGTGGGCCGAGGCCGGCGCCGACATCGTCATCGAAGCCACCGGCATCTTCCTGGACAAGGCCGGCGGCGAGAAGCACCTGGCCGCAGGCGCCAAGAAGGTCATCTTCTCGGCCCCCTCCAAGGACGAGACGCCGATGTTCGTCTTCGGTGTCAACCACACCAAGTACGCCGGCGAAGCCATCATCTCCAACGCGTCGTGCACCACCAACTGCCTGGCCCCGCTGGCCAAGGTGCTGAACGACAAGTGGGGCATCAAGCGCGGCCTGATGACCACCGTGCACGCCACCACCGCCACGCAGAAGACCGTCGACGGCCCGAGCAACAAGGACTGGCGCGGCGGCCGCGGCATCCTCGAGAACATCATCCCGAGCAGCACCGGCGCCGCCAAGGCCGTCGGCAAGGTCATCCCCGAGCTGAACAAGAAGCTGACCGGCATGAGCTTTCGCGTGCCCACCAGCGACGTGTCGGTCGTCGACCTGACCGTCGAGCTGCTGAAGGACGCCAGCTACGAAGAGATCTGCGCCGAATTCAAGGCGCAAAGCGAAGGCGCGCTCAAGGGCGTGCTGGGCTACACCGAGGACAAGGTCGTTGCGACCGACTTCCGCGGTGACGCCCGCACCTCCATCTTCGATGCCGACGCAGGCATCGCGCTGGACAGCACCTTCGTCAAGCTGGTGTCCTGGTACGACAATGAGTGGGGCTATTCGAACAAGGTCCTCGAAATGGCCCGCGTTGTGGCCGGCTGACGAGCCGCTCGCACAGTCTGGCCGCGCTGAACGCGGGCCAGAGCTTTGATGAAGGCCAGTCGATCTCGCGATCGGCTGGCCTTTCTGCTTTCTTGCGCCCCACACTTGTTTGCGATTGCTTCACAAGGGCGCGCCTAAACTGGCCGCCCCGCCCGTTCGAGCTCGCCGTCATGAAGTCCTTGCGTCCGCTGCTGATCGCCGCCCTGACCGTGATGGCCGCGCCCGTGCTGGCCCAGACGCCAGACACCGAAGCCCGCGTCATCGTGCGCTTCAAGCCCCAGGCCGACAGCGTGCGCGCCAAGGCCCTGGCCTTGCGGGCCACCCGGGCCGAGGCGCGCGAGGTGGCGCAGACGCGCGCGACGGCCCTGGGCCTGCGCAGCGGCCAGCGGCTGGCGGCCGGCATCAGCCTGGACGAGCGCACCCATGTGGTCATCGCCAAGGGCATGACCGGTGCCGCGCTGGCAAAGAAGCTGGCCACCGATGCCGAGGTCGAGCTGGTGGTCGTCGACCAACGCCGCAAGCATGCCCGCCTCCCCAACGACCCGCTGTTCGGTGGCGCGGACGTGAACCCTGAATCGACCGTCGGTGGTGTGCAGGCCCGCACCATCGACCAGTGGTATTTGAAGAAGCCCAGCGCCACGCCGGGCCAGGTTGTCTCCAGCATCAATGCGCCGGCAGCGTGGGACACCACGACCGGCACCGCCACAACGATAGTCGCCGTGCTGGACACCGGCGTGCGCCTGGATCACCCCGACCTGTCGGGTCAATTCGTCAGCGGCTACGACATGATCGGCTTCGGCAGCGCCGGCAACAGCCAGCAAGCGACGTCGATTGCCATCGCCAATGATGGTGGCGGTGCTGACAACGACCCGTCCGACCCGGGCGACTGGGTCAGCCAGACCGATATCAACGGCGGCGCCCTGGGCAGTGGCTGCGACAGCAGCGACATCGGCAACAGCTCCTGGCACGGCACCCGTGTGTCCGGCCTGATCGCTGCCAGCAGCAACAATGGCTTGGGCATGGCCGGCGTCGGCTGGGGCCTGAAGATCCTGCCCGTGCGTGTGCTGGGCAAATGCGGCGGTTATGACAGCGACATCATGGCTGGCATGAAGTGGGCTGCCGGCATTGCCGTGCCGGGCTTGCCGGCCAATGCGAACAAGGCCAAGGTGCTCAATATGAGCCTGGGCGGCAGCGGGACCTGTGGCGCCACGGGCACGGGCGCCCTCTACCGCGACGTCATCAGCCAGGTCAACGCGGCCGGCGCCACCATCGTCGTCGCGGCCGGCAATTCCGAAGGCCAGGCCGTCGGCCTGCCGGGCAACTGCCTCGGCGTCATCACGGTGGCGGCGCTGCGTCATGTCGGCACCAAGGTCGGCTTCTCCAGCCTAGGCTCCGAAGTGACGATCGCCGCGCCGGGCGGCAACTGCATCAACACGCTGACCAACCAAGCCTGCCTCTATCCCATGGTCAGCACGACCAACTCGGGCACGACGACGCCGGTGGCGGGCGCAGACACCTACACCGGCAGCGGCGCCTCGGTGGGCACGAGCTTCTCGGCACCCATCGTCAGTGGCATCGTCGGGCTGATGGCCTCGGTTCGGCCGGGTCTGACCTCGGCCGAGGCGACGCAGATCCTCAAGAGCACGGCGCGCCCCTTCCCGACAAGCGGGGGCGGCAGCGCCGCGGATGGCAACCCGCCGCAATGCAAGGCACCCAGTGCCACGGCGCAGGACGAGTGCTACTGCACGACCAGCACCTGCGGCGCCGGCATGGTGGACGCCGCTGCGGCCGTGGCCGCGACCCAGGCGCTGAACGGCACGACGGTGACCATCACGCCAAGCCCGGCGAGCGGCCTGACCGCTGGCCAGACGCTGACACTGACCGCCACGGCCACCGGCCTGCCCGGGGACCGCTCGGTCGCCTCCACGGCCTGGGTGCTGGTCGATGGCGGCGGCATCGTGACGGCCTTTGCCTCCGGTGCCAGCACGGCCACGGCGACGATCACGCCGACGGCGGCCGGCAGCTTCACGGTGCGCGCCGACCTGACCGACAACGCCGGTGTCGTCTATAGCCAGTCGGCGACGATCAGCGTCGCGGCAGCGTCTTCGTCGAGCGGCTCGTCGGGTGGTGGCGGCGGCGGCGCAGCCAGCGCGGCCTGGCTGGCTGGTCTGTTGCTGGCGGCGTTGGCGCTGCGACGCTCAGCTGCTGGCCGCTGATGCGGCTGCGGCGGGCGCCGCACTGCAGGCCTTGAAACCGACGGCCAGGGCCGCGTCCTTGGACGCCTTGAGCCGGGCCGCGAGCAGGCCGTCGGCCTGATTGATGACCAGGCTGTGGCGAGCCAGCGGCGCCTTCAGCGTCAGCACGCGCAGGCCCTTGAGGCCGCGTTTGTCGAAGTTCTCGGCCTGGGCGTTCGCCTCGGCCTGGCTGGGGTGCTTGCTGAGCACGAAGGCCGGTTGCTCGGCGGGCAGGCCGTCCAGCGGTTCGAAGTTGATGCGCAGCTGCTTGTAGGTGGCTTCCTTGCGGGCGCGGAACTCGGGGTCGGCGAGCTTGATGGTCGCCACCACCCACACGCCCGGCTGCTCGCTGCTGCGCACCTGGGCCTCAGCACCGGCAGCCTTCAAAGCGGCCTGGGCGGCGGCGAGGGCCGCATCGCCATCGAGCGGGCCCAGTTCCAGGCAGCTGCGCTGGGCGGCGACGGCGGCCGCACTGGCGGCCAGGGGCTGGATGCGTTCGGGATGCTGCTGGGCCTTGACGCGCTGCGGCTCGCGGCCGCCCTCGGCCGGCAGGCCCGTGACGGTGTCCAGCCAGCCTCGCGACCAGATAAGGAAGAGGGCGTTCACCGCCAGCAGTACCAGCACGACCACGCGCATCACAGCGATTTCTCCAATCTGAGACTCAGTTCGCCTCCGCTGATCGGCAGCAGGCCAGCGGCGGTTTCCAGCAGCAGTTCACCACGCTCGCTGACGCCGCGTGCGGTGCCGGCCTGCTCGCCGACGCGCACACGCTGGCCGCCCGCGAGGTCGCGGCGCGCGAATGCCGCCTGCCAGGGCGCAAAGCCCAGAGTTTCAAAATCAGCCAGCATGCCACGCAGCGCAGGAGCCAGACGGTCCAGCGTGGCATGCGTGGTGGCGGCCGGGTCCAGCGTCTGCAGCGCCGCGTGGCCGCTGGCAAAGGCGGCGCGGTCGGCGCCTTCGGGCAAGGGCCGCAGGTTGAGGCCGATGCCGATGACGACGCCGCGCTGGTCCGCCGGCAACGGCACGGTTTCGATGAGGATGCCGCCGAGCTTGGCGCCATCCAGGAAGAGGTCGTTGGGCCATTTGAGCTGGATGTGCCGGCCCGCCGGGTCCAGCGCATCGGCCACCGTGCAACCCACGGCGAGGGACAGGCCGCTCAGGTGAAGCGCGGCCGGCAGTGGCAAGGCGATGGAGAAAGTCAGCGCGGCGTCATCCCCCCCCTGTTCAGTCAGCCAAGCCCGGCCCAGGCGCCCACGACCCGCGGTCTGGCGCGAGGCCGAAACCAGCAGCGCCCCGCCGCCCTCACGCAGATGCGCCAGCGCCTCGGTGTTGGTCGAGCCGCATTCGGCGAGGTGGCGCCGTTCCATCAGGTCAGCGCCCCGACTTGCGGGTTTTGGGGGCGAGCATGGTGCCGCGGCAGGTCAGCGCGCCGCACCAGCAGGCGAACTGTTTCTTGACCTTGGCCGTGTGGCGGTCGTCCAGCACCAGGCCGTAGTCATAGAACAGCTCCTCGCCGGGCTCCAGATCGCGCAGGGCCTGGATGAAGACGCGGCCATCGACCTCGTCGGCTTCGCAGTTGGGCTCGCAGGCGTGGTTGATCCAGCGCGCGTCATTGCCGCCATACAGCGCATCGATGACGAGGCCGCCGTCGAGGTGGAAGTAGAAGGTGTGGTTGGGCTGGGCCGGGTCGTGCGGATGGCGGTCAACCGCCTGCTCCCAGGTGATGCGCTCGCCGGTGTACTCGATGATGCGGGCACCGGCGGCGATGGGAGCTGCTGCATAAACCCCCCGGCCATGCACGCCGGAATCACGGACTTCGATCTTGCGGCGCGGGGCAGGACGCGGGGATTTGGCGGTCATCGGCGCTGTGGTACGGTGATTTCATGGGTGCGCGTGTGCGTAGGCGTGCGCGCGAGGCCCGGATTGTAGGCAGCAAGAATGAGACCCCTCGTCCAAGGACTACCTTGGCCGGTCCCCCGAGGGGACGGCGATACACGCGGCTTCGAGCCGCGTGCACATCGCCCGGCGGGCCGGCTTGGGAACGGCCCGGCGCTCGGCCCGGGAAGACGAACTGACAACTGATTGAAAGACCGATGAGCAAGACTCTGATCATTGCCGAGAAGCCCTCCGTCGCGCAGGACATCGTCCGCGCGCTGACACCCGTGGCGGGCAAGTTCGACAAGCACGACGACCACTTCGAGAACGAGCAGTACGTCGTCAGCTCGGCCGTCGGCCACCTGGTGGAGATCGCGGCGCCCGAGGAGTTCGACGTCAAGCGCGGCAAGTGGAGCTTCAACAACCTCCCCGTCATCCCGCCGCATTTCGACCTCAACCCGATCGACAAGAACAAGGGTCGGCTCAACGCGCTGGCCAAGCTGATCCGCCGCAAGGACGTGACGGCGCTGATCAACGCCTGCGACGCGGGCCGCGAGGGTGAGCTGATCTTCCGGCTTATCGAGCAGTACGCCCAGCCGGCCAAGGGCAAGCTCAACAAGCCCATCGAGCGGCTGTGGCTGCAGTCCATGACGCCCGCCGCCATCCGCGAGGGCTTCGAGAAGCTGCGCAGCGACGCGCAGATGCTGCCGCTGGCCGACGCGGCGCGCTGCCGCTCCGAGGCCGACTGGCTGGTGGGCATCAACGGCACGCGGGCCATGACGGCCTTCAACTCGCGCGACGGCGGCTTCTTCCTGACCACGGTGGGCCGCGTGCAGACGCCGACGCTGTCGGTCGTTGTCGAGCGCGAGGAAAAGATCCGCAAGCACGTCGCCCGCGACTACTGGGAGCTGCGCGCCAACTTCGACGCCCAGGCCGGCCAGTACGAAGGCAAGTGGTTCGACCCCGCGTGGAAGAAGAACGACGACCTGGAGCGCCGGGCCGACCGGCTCTGGACTCAAGGAGAGGCCGACGAGATCGCCAAGGCGGTGCTCGGCAAGCCCGCCGTCGTCACCGAGGAAAGCAAGCCCAGCACCACGAGCTGCGGCGGCCTCTACGACCTGACGACGCTGCAGCGCGAGGCCAATTCGCGCTTCGGCTTCTCGGCCAAGACGACGCTGTCCATCGCCCAGGCGCTGTACGAGAAGCACAAGGTGCTGACCTACCCGCGGACGGACTCGCGCTTCCTGCCCGAGGACTACGTGGCCGTGGCCAAGGACACGGCCAAGATGCTGGCGACCGAGGACCTGCCCGGCCCGCTGGCCGCGCTGTCCCAGCATGCCGCCACGTCGCTGAAGGAGGGCTATATCAAGCCGACGAAGAAGGTCTTCGACAACGCCAAGGTGTCGGATCACTTCGCCATCATCCCGACGCTGCAGGCGCCCAAGGCCCTGACCGAGATCGAGGCCAAGCTCTACGACATGGTCGTCAAGCGCTTCCTGGCGGTGTTCTTCCCGCCGGCCGAGTTCCTGGTCACGACGCGTATCTCGAAAATCGACAACAAGCACCATTTCCAGACCAACGGCAAGGTGCTGGTCAAGCCGGGCTGGCTGGCCGTCTACGGCAAGGACGTGGACGACGAGGACGCTAACCTCGTGCCGGTGCAGGCCAACGAAGTCGTGCGCACCGAGAGCGTGGACGTGAAGGCGCTGCAGACCAAGCCGCCGGCGCGCTACACCGAAGCGACGCTGCTGTCCGCCATGGAAGGCGCCGGCAAGCTCATCGACGACGACGAGCTGCGCGAGGCCATGGCCGAGAAGGGCCTGGGCACGCCAGCCACGCGCGCGGCCACCATCGAAGGCCTGATCAGCGAGAAGTACATGCTGCGCGAGGGCCGCGAGCTGATCCCGACCGCCAAGGCCTTCCAGCTGATGACGCTGCTGCGCGGCCTGGACGTGGAGGACCTGACCAAGCCCGAACTGACCGGCGACTGGGAATACAAGCTGGCCGAGATGGAGAAGGGGCGCCTGAAGCGCGAGGTCTTCATGGCCGAGATCGCGGCCATGACCGAGAAGATGGTCGCCAAGGCCAAGGGCTATGACCGCGACACCATCCCCGGCGACTATGCGACGCTGAAGACGCCCTGCCCCAAGTGCGGCGGCATCGTGAAAGAGAACTATCGGCGCTTCACCTGCACCGGCAAGAGCGGCACGGGTGAGGACGCCTGCGGCTTCTCCATCGGCAAGATCCCGGGCGGCCGCAGCTTTGAGCTGAACGAGGTCGAGACCTTCCTGGCGAACAAGAAGATCGGCCCGCTGGAAGGCTTCCGCTCCAAGGCGGGCTGGCCCTTCACGGCCGAGCTGGCGCTGGTCTATGACGAGGAGATCGCCAACTGGAAGCTGGAATTCGACTTCGGCGAGGACGCCAAGAAGGCCGAGGGCGATGGCGAACCGGTGGACTTTTCCGGCCAGAACTCGCTCGGGGCCTGCCCCAAGTGCAAGGGCCACGTCTACGAGCACGGCGCCAACTACGTCTGTGAGCATTCGGTCGGTGCCACCGTCACCTGCGACTTCAAGACCGGCAAGGTCATCCTGACCCAGCCCATCGAGCCGGCCCAGGTGCACAAGCTGCTGGCCAACGGCAAGACCGACCTGCTGGAAAACTTCGTCTCCAACAAGACGCGCCGCAAGTTCAAGGCCTTCCTGGCCTATGACAAGAAGGAAGGCAAGGTCATCTTCGAGTTCGAGCCGCGCGCTGCCAAGGCGCCTGCTGCCAAGAAGGTGGCAGCCAAGAAGACGGCGGCCAAGAGCTGAGCGGGCAGGAAATTCGCGGCGCCACAGCATTTATGCTCGCCGCATGGCCTGACAAGGCTGCACCGGGGGAGAGGGGATGGCGTTGGCACCGATCAGCATCGGCATACAGACGCGCCTGACGGCCGGCATTGCGCTGGTTGCGAGCCTGCTGGTGCTGGCGGTGGGCTGGTACTGGACGACACATGAAGAGGCCGAGCTGATGGCCGGCCTGCGCCAGCGCGAGGCGCGCATGGCTGGCCTCATCGAGCGCGGTTTCGCGGGCCCGATCTGGAACCTAGACCATGTCGCCATCGAGAACCTGCTCGACGCCGTCATGGCCGACCCCGAGGTGCATGCCATCGAGCTCAAGGGCCTGGGCCTGCGCGGCGGCCAGGCGCGGCGCGGCCGCGACACCCCGGCCGTGGGGCCGCTGCGACGCGAGTTCGCCATCACCTACCAGCCCGCGGCTGACACGGCCGGCACCCAGGTCGCCTCGGCCGTTCTCACCGTCACGCGTGATCTCATCGACGAGCAGATCAGCCGCACCCGCCTCTTCGTCGTCGAGCTGCTGGCCGTCGTCGTCATCGGCATCGTCATCGCCAGCTCCCTGCTCGTGCAATGGCTGGTGCGCCGGCCGGTGCTGAAGCTGGGCGCGCTGGCCCAGCGCGTTGCCAAGGGCGACCTCGGGGCGCAGGAGACCGTGGAGCGCGGCGACGAGATCGGCGAGCTGACGATGCGCTTCAACGCCATGAGCCTGAAGCTGCGCAGCGCGGCCGACCAGGTGCAGCTCAGCTCCGAAGGCCTGCGCGCCAGCGAGGCGCGCTACCGCAGCCTGTTCGAGAACGCGACCGAGGGCGTCTTCCAGGCCGACGCCGATGGCCGCGTGCTCAGCATGAACCGCGCCTTCACGCAGATGCTGGGCCTGGGTTCGCAAAGCCCCGTCGGGCGGCGGCTGCGCGAGCTGTCCGGCATTGACCGGCATGAGATGCAGCGCGTCGCCGCCGTCATGAACGAGCAGGGCAAGATCCAGCAATGCCAGCTGCAGCTCCGCGGCGCGGGTGGCCGGCCGTTGTGGGTCGAGCTGAACGCGCATTGGGTTGAGGGCGAGAGCGGCCAGCGTCGCATCGAGGGCATGGTCAGCGACATCTCGCTGCGCCGCCAGGCCGAGGCCGAGTTGACCCGCCACCGCGACCACCTCGAAGAACTCGTCAACGAGCGCACCGCCGAACTCAGCGAGGCCAAGCTGCGCGCCGAAAGCGCCAACCAGGCCAAGGGCCGTTTCCTGGCGACCATGAGCCACGAGTTCCGCACGCCGCTGAATGCCATCCTGGGCTTCACGCAGCTGATGCAGATGGATGCCGCCATTCCCGCCGGCCAGCAGGCCAAGCTGCAGTTGATGCGTGACTCCGGCCTGCATCTGCTGGAGCTCATCAACGACGTGCTGGACATGGCCAGCATCGAGGCCGGCAAGGTCTCGCTCAAGCCGGCGTCCGTGGACCTGCGCGCCCTCGTCGACATGGCCTGCGACAGCGTGCGCCTGCGCGCCGAGCAGAAGGGCCTGGCCTTCTGGCTGGACATCGACGCCCGCCTGCCGACCCAGGTCATCGCCGACGGCCAGCGCCTGCGCCAGGTGCTGCTCAACCTACTGTCCAACGCCGTCAAGTTCACCGACAGCGGCAGCGTGCAGCTCGACGCGCGCGTCGTCGAGCTCGATGCCAGGCACACGCGGCTGCGCTTCGAGGTCAGCGACACCGGCATCGGCATGACACCGGCCCAGCAGGCGCGGCTCTTCCAGGCCTTCGAGCAGGTGTCCGACGCCTCGCGCCACCTCGGCGGCACGGGCCTGGGCCTGTCCATCAGCCAGCAGCTGGTGCGCCTGATGGGCAGCCAGATCCTGGTGCAGAGCACGGCGGGGCAGGGCAGCAGCTTTGTGTTCGAACTTCGTCTTCCTCTGGCGTGAGCTTCTTTGACGCATTTCGGGCCGAGCGCTGGGCCGCTCCCGAGCCGGCCCGCCTTGGCGATGTGCTTGCCGGTCGATCCGGCAAGCATCACCGTCCCCTCGGGGGCTTTGGCCGGACACATTGCGTCCAGTGGACGCGATGTGCCTGCCGAAGAGCTGCGGCATTTGCCGCAGCGCGGTCTGCAAGACCGATTGGGCGCGCCGGCGTTCAGCGCGGCGAGACCAGGCGAGGGGCCTGAATGACCTGGGCAATTGCGGCGAAGCTGCTGGCGATATTGGTTGCGGTGGCCATCGGCTGGGCCGTCGGCCGCATGCGCTGGCTGGGCGGTGGCGAGGCGGGCAGTGACAGCGACCCGGCCCGCGTGCTGGCCAATGCGGCCTTCTACATCTTCGTGCCGGCCCTGCTGTTCCGTACCACGGCGCGGCTGGATACGGCGGCGCTGCCCTGGGCCTTCCTGTTCGCCTTCTTCGTGCCGGTGCTGGTGCTGATCGCGCTGCTCTACGTGCTGTACCGCGGCCTGCGCAAGCCGGGTGAGAACGTCGTCGCGCCCAGTGTCAGGGCCATCACCGCAGGCTTTGGCAACACGCTGCAGGTGGGCCTGCCGGTCGCGGCCGGCGTGTTCGGCGAGAAGGGCCTGGCCATCCACATCGCCGTGGTGAGCCTGCATGCGCTGTCGATACTCACGCTGCTGACCGCCATCGTCGAGCTCGACCTGGCGCGCGAGCGCAGCAGCGGGAACCTGGCCGGCACGCTGCTGCAGACCGTGCGCAACACCGTCATCCATCCCGTCGTGCTGCCGGTGCTGGCCGGCCTGGCCTGGAACGCGACCGGCCTCACCCTGCCCGCCGTGGCCGATGAGGCGCTGCAAAGCCTGGGCACGGCCGTCGTGCCGCTGTGCCTGACGCTGATCGGCATGTCGCTGGCCTATTACGGCTGGCCACGCACCTGGCGCGGCCTGGCCGGGCTGGTGCTGGCCAAGCTGCTGCTGATGCCGGCCGTGGTGCTGGGCGTCGCGCATTGGGGCCTGGGGCTGAACGGCATGCCGCTGGCCGTCATCGTCATGATTGCGGCGCTGCCGACCGGCTCCAACGCGCTGATCTTCGCGCAGCGCTACCGGGCGCTGGAGGCCGAGGTCACGGCCGCCACCGTCGTTTCCACCATCCTTTACGTCGCCACGGCGCCACTTTGGCTGGCACTGCTCGCCTGGCTGTCGCCTTGGTAGGCTCATGGTGACTCCCGGCACTTCCGCACCGCGTTGAACACGTCGCCCAATCCCGCATTGCCCTTCGAGGACCGATACGAATGAAAGCTCCCGCCCCCCGCCGTCTCGTCGCGCTGCTGGCCCTGGCCGGCGCCCTCTCGGCCGCCCTGCCCGCGGGCGCCGCCCCTGAATCCGCGATGAAGGGTGCGGTCAACACCGAGGCCGGCCAGCTCGCCGTGCGCCAGGAGAAGCTCACCCTGGCCAATGGCTTCGAGGTCATCCTCGTCGAGGACCACCGCCTGCCGCTGGTGGCCTTCAACCTGTGGGTGCATGCCGGCCCGCGCAACGAGGCCAAAGGCCAGACCGGCTTTGCCCACCTATTCGAGCACCTGATGTTCGCCGGCAGCAAGCACATCCCGCGCGGCGAATTCGACAAATTCGTCGACGCCGCCGGCGGCACCGACAGCAATGGCTCGACCAACTTCGACCGCACCAACTACTTCTTCACGCTGCCGTCCAACCAGCTCGAACTCGGCCTGTGGCTGAAGGCCGACATGCTGGGCTACATGATCGACGAGGTCGATTCGGTGTCCCTGGCCAACCAGCAGGACGTGGTGCGCAACGAGCGCCGCCAGAGCTTCGAGAACCGGCCCTACGGCATCGTCGAGGAGGCGATGTACCAGGCCCTCTACCCCGAAGGCCACCCCTACCGCGCCGCCGTCATCGGCTCGCATGCCGACATCCAGGGCATCCAGCTCAAGGACGTCAAGGACTTTGCCCGCACCTACTACCGGCCCAACAACGCCACCCTGGTGCTGGCCGGCGACTTCGACCCCAAGCAGGCCAAGGCCCTGGTGCAGAAGTATTTCGGCTCGCTGAAGGCCGGCGCCAAGGTGCCCGAGGTCAAGGTCGCCATGCCCGAGATCACGAAGGAGCGCCGCCTCGTCGTGACCGACCGCATCGAGCTGTCGCGCCTGAACCTCGCCTGGCACACGCCGCCCATGTTCGCCGCCGGTGACGCCGAGCTGGACGTCGCTGCTCATGTGCTGGGTGGTGGCAAGGCCAGCCGCCTGTACGGCCTGCTGGTGCGCGACAAGCAGCTCGCCCAGAGCGTGCAGGTGGGGCAGGACTCGCAGTCGCTGAGCTCGATCTTCAACATCGAGATCGTCGCCCGCCCTGGCGCGTCGCTGGACGAGATCGAGAAGCTGGTCGACGCGGAGATCGCCAAACTGGCCACCACGCCGCCCACGGAGGCCGAACTGGGCCAGGCCCGCGCCACCATCCAGACCCAGCTGCTGCAGCGCATGGAAAAGGTGACGTCGCTGGCCGACCTCATCAACCACTACAACCAGATGGCCGGCGACCCCGGCTTTGTCGGCAAGGACCTGGCGCGCTATGGGCAACTGGGCCAGGCCAACGTCAGTGCCACCGTCACGCAATGGCTCAAGAAGGACCACCGCGTCGTCGTGCAAGCGAAGCCTGGCGAGCAGGTGCTGCCGCCCGAGGTGGCCACGCCGCCGGCGCCCACCAAGGCCGCCAAGGGTGAGCGCGAGTCGCTGAACGCGGCAGAGGCTTGGCGCGCCAAGCCGCCGGGTGCCGCCAAGGCCAAGGCGCTGACGCTGCCGGCCGCGCAGAGCTTCACGCTGGCCAACGGCCTGACCGTCATCTACTCGCCCAAGCCCGGCCTGCCGCTGGTGAGCGCCGCCCTGGTGGTGCGTGCCGGCCAGGGCGCCAACCCGGCGGACAAGCCTGGCCTGGCCGGCTTCACCGCCGCCATGCTGCCCGAGGGCACCAAGACGCGCAGCGCCCAGCAGATTGCCGAAGCTGCCGCGGTCCTGGGCGCCACGCTGAACGCCCAGGCCGGCAGCGAGGAGGCGCGCATCGACTTCTCCGGCCTCAAGGCCAGTGCCAAGGAAGGCCTGGGGCTGCTGGCCGACCTGGCCCTGAACCCCGCCTTTGCGGCGCCCGAGATCGAGCGCCAGAAGGCGCAGCGCCTGGCCGCCCTGGCCCAGATGCGCGAGCAGGCACCGCTGCTGGCCAATGCAGTCGGCAACCGCGTGACCTATGGCGAGGGCCACCCGCTCAGCACCAATGCGCTGGGCACCGAGGCCAGCATCAAGGCCGTGGATGGCGCTGCGCTGCGTGCCTTCTGGCAGGCCCATTACCGCCCCGAGCGCGCGGCCCTGGTGGTTGCCGGTGACCTGACCGAGACCGAGCTGCGGGCACTGATCGAACCGCTGTTCGGCGCCTGGAAGGGCGAGGGCGCCGCTGCAGCCGCCGCGCCGCTGCCCGCGTCCAGGCCCATCGCCGCGCGCACCGTCGTCGTCGACAAGCCCGGCGCGCCGCAGACCGCACTGGCCGTCGTCTCGCCCGGCCCCTTCGCCGCCGCGCCCGATGCAGCCGCCATCAATGTCATGAATGCGGCCCTGGGTGGCCTCTTCACGTCGCGCATCAACAACCAGCTGCGCGAGGTCAAGGGCTACACCTATGGCATCCATTCCGGCTACACCATGGGCCGCGAGCGCGGCCAGTTCGGCATCCGCGGCAGCGTGCGCACCGACGTGACCGGCCCGGCCCTGGTCGACATGTGGAAGGAGATCGAGGGCATGCGCGCCAAGCCCATGGGCGCGGCCGAGCTGGGCCGCGTGCGCAACGCCCAGCTGCTGTCGCTGCCCGGCCTGTTCGACACCAACCTCGCGGTCGTGGCCGGCTACTCGGGCAATTGGTCCGCGGGCCGGCCGCTGGACGCGATCACCGAGCTGCCGAAGAAGGTCGGTGCCGTCACCGCTGCCACCGCGCTGAAGGCCGCCCAGCAGCACCTCGACCCAGCCCAGCTCATCGTCGTGGCGGTGGGCGACAAGGCCAAGATCGTGCCGCAGCTGGAAGCGATTGGCCGCAAGCCCGAGGTTCGCGACGCCGAGGGCAAACCACTGCCCTGACCCGGCCCTGATTGCGGCCGCGCGGCGCTGGTGCGAGCATGCCCCTCCTGGCCCCTGCCGGGCCTGGAGGTCGCATGCCGTCACGCCATCACCCCGCCACCCGCCTGCTGCAGGCCCTTGCCGCGCTGGGCCTCGTTGCCCTGACCGGCAGCGCCGATACGGCCGCCGCCTTTGACCCGCTGCTGAGCAGCCCCGGCGGCGTCTGCGCCCCGTCAGTGGCCGGTCGGCCCGTGCTGCTGCAGGCCCTGCTGGCCTCAGCCACCACAACGCCCAGGACGGAGACCGCGCCCTTCCAGCCCGCGCCCATGAAGGCTGCGCCGGGCGACGTGCCGCTCTACAAGGATCTGGGGCGCATGAGCTTCAAGCTCGAGCATGCGTCGCCCAAGGTGCAGGCCTATTTCGACCAGGGCCTGCGCCTGGCCTTTGCCTTCAACCATGCCGAGGCGCAGCGTGCCTTCCAGGCCGCGCAGAAGCTCGACCCCGGCTGCGCCCTGTGCTTCTGGGGCGAGGCGCTGGTGCTGGGCCCCAACATCAACGTGCCCATGCAGGCCGAGGCCAATGCGCCCGCCTGGGCTGCGCTCGCCCGCGCCGTCGCGCTGAAGGACAAGCTGCCGCCGCGCGAACGCGTCCTCGTCGAAGCCCTGCAAAAGCGCTATGCGGCCGAGCCGCCGGCCGATCGCAGCGCGCTGGACGCCGCCTATGCCGACGCGATGAAGCGCGTCGTCGCCCAGTTCCCCGGCGAGGACCTGATGCAGGTGCTCTACGCCGAGGCCGCCATGGACACCCAGCCCTGGGACTACTGGGAGGCCGCCGGCGCAAAGCCCAAGGGTCGCACCGCCGACATCGTGGCGGCGCTGGAGACCGTGCTCAAGCGCCGCCCCAACCATGCCGCCGCCATCCACCTCTACATCCATGCCGTCGAGGCCTCGACGCGGCCCGAGCGCGCGCTGGAGCCCGCGCGCCGCCTGGTCGCGCAGATGCCCGGTGCCGGCCACATCGTGCACATGCCGGCCCACATCTACTACCGCGTCGGCCTGTACCGCGAGTCACTGGATGCCAACCGCCAGGCCATCGCCGTCGACGAGGCCTATTTCAAGAGCTCGCCGTCCGACCCGCTCTACCGCTCGGCCTACTACCCGCACAACATCCATTTCCTGATGGTGTCGGCCCAGATGGGTGGTGCGGCCAAGACAGCCATCGACGCGGCGGCCAAGCTCGACGCGTCCATGCCCGTCGACGTCGTCAAGGCCTTCCCCATCATGCAGCCCGTCAAGGCCGCGCCTTACACGACGCACGCCCAGTTCAGCCCGCCCGACGTCATCCTGAAGCTGGCCGCACCGCCCGACGACCTGGTGCTGGTGCGCGTCATGTACCACTACGCCCGCGCGCTGGCCCAGGCGGCCCGCCACGATGCGGCCGCGGCCCGGCTTGAAATCGACGCCATCACGGCATTGGAGAAGGGCGCCGACTTCAAACCCTTCGACGCCTGGGGCATTCCGGCTCAAGCCATCGCGCAGACGGCCCGCCTCGTCGCCACGGCCCGCCTGGCCGACGCCCAGGGCGACCTGGCGGGCGCGGCCGCCGCACTGGAGCAGGCCGTCGCCATCGAGGAGGGCCTGGCCTACACCGAGCCGGCCTATTGGTACTACCCGGTGCGCCAGTCCCTGGGCGCCGTGCGCCTGCGCCAGGGCCGGCTGGACGAGGCCGAGAAAGCCCTGCGGGAATCGCTGGCCCGCGTGCGCAACAACGGCTGGGCGCTGGCGGCCCTGGCCGAGGTCTACAGGAAGCGCGGCGACACGGCCGCCGAGAACAGCGCTCGCCAGGCGTTGAGCAAGGCTTGGTTCGGCGCGGAGGGCGGCCCAGACCTTACGAAGCTGTAGGTCGAGGGTCGTCGACGAAAATGGCGGCCATGAGCCTGCCTGCCTACATGGACGACCTCGGCCGCGCCGCCCGCGCCGCCGCCACCGCAATGGCCGCCGCCCCGACGGCCGCCAAGAACGCCGCACTGCTGGCCCTGGCCCGCCGCCTTCGCGAGGCCGGCCCGGCGCTCGCCGACGCCAATGCCCGCGACCTGGCTGGCGCCGCCGAGCTCAGCGGCCCGTTGCGCGACCGCCTGAAACTCGACGCCAAGACGCTGGCGACGGTCGCCGAAGGCTGCGAGCAGATCGCCGCCATGCCCGACCCCATCGGCGAGATCACCGGCGTGAAGCGCCGCCCGACCGGCATCAGCGTCGGCCACATGCGCGTGCCGCTGGGCGTGTTCGGCATGATCTACGAGAGCCGACCCAACGTGACCATCGAGGCCGCTTCGCTGGCCATCAAGAGCGGCAACGCCTGCATCCTGCGCGGCGGGTCGGAGGCGATTCACTCCAACCTGGCCCTGGCCGAGCTGGTGGCCGCATCACTGGAGGAAGCCGGGCTGCCGCGCGCGGCCGTGCAGCTCGTCAACACGACGGACCGCGCCGCCGTGGGACTGTTGATCAGCTCGCCGCAATGGGTGGACGTCATCATTCCGCGCGGCGGCAAGGGGCTGATCGAGCGAATCTCTGCCGAGGCCAAGGTGCCCGTCATCAAGCATCTGGACGGCAACTGCCACAGCTATGTCGACGCCGAGGTGGACCTGGAGCAGGCCCTCAAGGTCGTCGACAACGCCAAGACGCAGAAGTACAGCCCCTGCAACGCGACCGAGTCGCTGCTGGTGCATGCGGCCCAGGCGCCAGCCTTCCTGCCGCGCATCGCGGCCATCTTCAAGGCCAAGGGCGTGGAGATGCGCGGCTGCCTGCGGACTTTGGCTTTGGTGCCTGGTGCGGTGCCGGCGACGGAGGAAGACTGGTCCACCGAATACCTCGCCCCCATCATCAGCATCAAGGTGGTCGATTCACTTGACGAAGCCATTGCCCACATCAATCGCTATGGCTCGCATCACACGGATGCGATCCTGACGACGAATCATCCCAACGCGATGCGATTCCTGCGCGAGGTGGATTCGGCCAGCGTGATGGTCAATGCCAGCACGCGCTTTGCGGATGGCTTTGAGTATGGGCTGGGTGCCGAGATCGGCATTTCCACCGACAAGTTCCACGCTCGCGGGCCGGTGGGGCTGGAGGGGCTGACGTCGATGAAGTGGGTGGTGTTGGGGCAGGGTGAGGTGAGGGGCTGAGGCCTGAACTCTTAGTGGCGCCGCGTTTGCCAGCTGTTGTCGGCCCGCGCCCCCGAACAAGCACTGGTGTTGAAGGCAGCGGTTTCTCCAGGAAAGCGCGATGACTATTGAGACATGCAACGGGTATTTGGCGGTAGTCGCAGCCCTCAACGAGGGCAGTGATCACGCTTGCCAATACACGCTCGCTGCCCTTGAGGAATCTGCGGAACTGAAAGAGGCAATTGCTCGGGAAATCTTTGGTTCTGACCGATCAGACTTAGCAAAGAAGATCGAACTGCTGCCGGTTGCGGCGCCTTGGCGCGGTGCGGTCGAAGCGGCCGTTTTTCAGTGGTTCTTCGTGCAGGCGTATTCGCCGTCGACCCAAGGAGACCTTGTTCAGCGGAACGTCGTTATTGGCTTTCTAGAGCATCTGAGCCACGTTGTGGGTAATGCCGATGTGTTCGAAGTCGGAGGAGAGGCTATCGCGTTGGGATGGGCGGTAGTCTGGCAAGGATTCATCTTCTGTAGTGGCAGCCGTCGTTGGCTGTTGCAGTTTGGATGGCACGACTGACCTCGCAGTGGGTAGGTTGGGTGAACGCAGTGAATCCCAACAAATCCCGCCTCGCAACGCGACGGAGCCGCGAGGTCACGTCAGCCAACGGGCTCTTGCTGATTAGCCATTTGGCCTCCGGGTGAGGCCCATGCCGGGACGTCGCCCCGGCGGGCGACCTTCTTTTTGAGCGACTGTATAGACCGGGGACATAGGTAACGGGTGTGCCAGGACATGGGTAACGCTTTCGGGGTTTAGAAGCCCCGGAAGAAGCCCATGGTCTGGACGGAGAAGAG
>NZ_LMDK01000016.1 GCF_001425055.1 Pelomonas sp. Root1237 | reverse complement strand
TGTATAGACCGGGGACATAGGTAACGGGTGTGCCAGGACATGGGTAACGCTTTCGGGGTTTAGAAGCCCCGGAAGAAGCCCATGGTCTGGACGGAGAAGAGCACCGTGTCCCTGCGTGAAGAATTCGTGCACCTGGCCTGCCAGGACGGCGCCAACGTGCGCGCGTTGTGTCGCCAGTTCGGCATCAGCCCCAAGACCGGCTACAAGTGGCTCGGCCGCTTTGAACTCGCTCAGGGCGATGTCCAGGTGCTGCATGACCGCAGTCGCCGCCCGCTGAGCAGCCCCGCTCGCAGTTGCGATGCCATCGAGCAGGCCGTGCTGGCCGTTCGTCGCGAGCACCCCGCCTGGGGCGGCCGCAAGATCGCCCGGCGCCTGGCGGACCTTGGCCAGGCTTGCGTGGCGCCCAGCACCGTCACGYGCATCCTGCATCGGCACGACCTGATCAGTCCCGCGGCCAGCGACACCGCCCGGCCCTGGCAGCGCTTCGAGCACGAAGCTCCGAACTGTCTGTGGCAGATCGACTTCAAGGGCCACTTCCCCACGCTGGCCGGGCGTTGCCATGCGCTCACGCTGCTGGACGACCACTCGCGCTTCAACCTTTGCCTGCACGCGCTGACGCGCACCGACACGCCCGCTGTGCGCGATCAACTCATCCAGGCGTTCCAGCGCTACGGGCTGCCGCTGCGCATCAACGCCGACAACGGCTCGCCCTGGGGCACGCCCAAGGCCAGCGGGCACAGCCTCAGCGAGTTGGCGGTCTGGCTGATCCGCCAGGGCGTGCGAGTGAGCTTCAGCGCTCCTCACCATCCGCAGACCAACGGCAAACTGGAGCGGTTCCACCGCACGCTGGACGTGGAGGTGCTGGCCGGGCGGCACTTCACAGACATCGCTGCTGTGCAGTGCGCGTTCGATGCCTGGCGCCCGAGCTACAACTGCCAGCGTCCGCACGAGGCACTGGGCTTGCAAGCGCCCATGCAGCGCTACCGGCCCAGCGCCGTCGGCTACAACGAGGTGCTGCGCCCCATCGAGTACCCCGACACGGATTGCGTGGTCACCGTCGGCTGGAACGGCTTCTTCCACTTCCAGCGGCGCAAGCTGCACGTGTCCAGCGCACTGCAGGGACTGCCCATCGGCATCCGCCCGAGCCTGGAGTGCGATGGCCTGCATGACGTGTACTTCTGCCATCAGCGGTTCACGCAGTTCGACCTGCGCGAGCCGACGTTGGACACTTGAGAAGGTGTTACCCATGTCCTGGCACGGGTGTTACCCATGTCTCCGGTCTATACANAAGGCACGACGAGGATCAGGCCCAGCAGCGCGGTGGCCATGTGACGTGTACTTCTGCCATCAGCGGTTCACGCAGTTCGACCTGCGCGAGCCGACGTTGGACACTTGAGAAGGTGTTACCCATGTCCTGGCACGGGTGTTACCCATGTCTCCGGTCTATACAGCSCCGCAGAAGAAAGTTACCCGGCCGCCGGGACGGACTCCCGGCAATGCATCGAGCAGACGCTATTTGGACAGAGCGTCCAACAGCTTCTCGTGGATCCCGCCAAACCCACCATTGCTCATACACAGCAAATGGTCCCCAGGCTTGGCGGCCTTGACGACAGCCGCCACCAACGCATCCACATCCGCACCCACAACCGCTGACGCACCCATCGGCGCCAGCGCCTCTTTCGCATCCCAGCTCAAACCCTGCTGATTGCAAAACGCGAGGTCCACTTCCTCCAGCGCCCAGGGCAACTGAGCCTTCATCGTGCCCAGCTTCATCGTGTTGGAGCGCGGCTCGAATATCGCGAGGATGCGGTCGACGGGCGCAATGCGGCGGCGCAGGCCGTTGACGGTGGTGCGCATCGCCGTCGGGTGATGTGCGAAGTCGTCGTACACCTTGATGCCGCGCACCTCGCCGCGCAGTTCCATGCGGCGCTTGACGTTCTGGAACTCGGCCAGGGCCGCCGCCGATTGCTCGGGCGACACGCCGACATGCTCCGCGGCGGCGATGGCAGCCAGCGCATTCAACTGGTTGTGCTCGCCGAACAGGCTCCACTCGACACGCGCGACCTTGAGGCTGCCGCGCAGCACGTCGAAAGCCTGCGGCTCGCCGCGCGCGCGCAGCATGCCGGCCTCTTCCTTCTTGGCGCCGAAGCGCAGCACCTCGCTCCAGCAGCCGCGCGCGATGACGCGCTGCAAGGCCTCCTCGCGGGCGTTGACGACCAGGCGGCCGCTGGCCGGCACGGTGCGCACGAGGTGATGGAACTGGGTCTCGATGGCGGCCAGGTCCGGGAAGATGTCGGCGTGGTCGTGCTCGAGGTTGTTCAGCACAGCCGTGCGCGGCCGGTAGTGCACGAATTTGCTGCGCTTGTCGAAGAAGGCGGTGTCGTACTCGTCCGCTTCGATGACGAAGGTCTTGCCCTCACCGAGGCGAGCCGACACGCCGAAATTCTGCGGCACACCACCCACCAGGAAGCCGGGCTTGAGGCCGGCATGCGCCAGGATCCAGGCCAGCATCGACGTCGTCGACGTCTTGCCATGCGTGCCGGCCACGGCCAGCACGTGGCGACCCTGCAGCACATGCTCGGCCAGCCATTGCGGGCCCGATGTGTAGGGCAGGCCGGTGTCAAGGATGGCTTCCATCAGCGGGAAACGCTCGCCGCGCGTGATGACATTGCCGATGACGAAGACATCGGGCTTGAGTTCCAGCTGCTCGGCGCCGAAGCCGGTGATGAGCTCGATGCCTAACGCCTCGAGCTGGGTGCTCATGGGCGGGTAGACGTTGGCATCGCAGCCGGTGACCTTGTGGCCGGCTTCGCGTGCGAGTGCCGCGAGGCCACCCATGAAGGTGCCGCAGATGCCGAGGATGTGGAGATGCATGTCAACGCGCCCCGAAGGACGTCAAGAGATCAGCGCAATGCGGTGCGTGCGGCCGCGAGGGTGGCGTCGATATCGGCCTGGCTGTGGGCCGCCGACACGAAGCCCGCCTCATACAAGGCCGGAGCAAGATAGATGCCGGCATCCAGCATCGCATGGAAGAAGCGGTTGAAGCGCTCCTTGTCCGTCGTCATGACGGTGGTGTAGTTCTGCGGCAGATCGGGCATCAGGAAGAAGCCGAACATGCCGCCTTCACAGTCGGCGCTGAAGGGCACGCCGTTCTCGGCGGCGACGGCCTTGAGGCCATCGACGAGCTGGCGGGTCTTGGCCGACAGGGCCTCGAAGAAGCCGGGCTTCTGGATCTCGCGCAGCGTTGCCAGCCCGCAGGCCGTGGCCACCGGGTTGCCGGACAGCGTGCCGGCCTGGTAGACGCCACCCAGCGGCGCCAGATGCTGCATGACCGCGCGCCGGGCACCAAAAGCCGCCAGCGGCATGCCGCCGCCGATGACTTTGCCGAAGACCGATATGTCGGGTGCAAAACCCGGGATGAGCCGGGCGTAGTGAGCCTGGGCGCTGCCGAGGCCGACGCGAAAGCCCGTCATCACCTCATCCAGCACCAGCAGGGCGCCATGCTGGGTGCACAGGCGGCGCATGGCGCTCATGAAGGCCACTGACGAGCGCACGAAATTCATGTTGCCGGCGATGGGCTCGACGATGACGCAGGCCAGTTCGCTGCCGTACTGGGCGAAGGCGGCTTCGAGCTGCTCGACGTTGTTGTATTCCAGGACGACGGTGTCGGCCGCGGCTCCCGGCGTGACGCCGGCACTGGTCGGGTGGCCGAAGGTGGCCAGGCCGGAACCGGCTTTCACGAGCAACGCGTCGGTGTGGCCGTGGTAGCAGCCTTCGAACTTGATGAACTTGGCGCGGCCGGTGGCGCCGCGCGCCAGGCGGATGGCGCTCATGGTCGCCTCGGTGCCCGAGCTGACCAGGCGCACCTGGTCCATGCTGGGCACGAGCTTCAAGATCTCCTCGGCCAGCTCGATCTCCCGCTCCGTCGGCGCGCCGAAGGAGAAGCCTTCGGCTGCGGCCTTTGTGACTGCTTCGAGCACGGCCGGGTGGCCGTGGCCGAGGATCATCGGCCCCCAGGAGCCGATGTAGTCGACATAACGCTTGCCTTCGGCGTCATGGATGTAGGCGCCTTCGCCGCGCTGGATGAAGCGCGGCGTGCCGCCGACGGCGCGGAAGGCGCGCACGGGGGAATTCACGCCCCCGGGAATGACGCGCGCGGCGCGCTCGAAGAGCTCTGAATTGCTGGCCATGAGAGAGGAGTCAGGAGATCAATGCATGCGCCGCGGCGTCTTGGGCGGCTGTTCGGGTTCGGGTTCGGGCTCGAAGTCGGGCGGCTCGCCGCCTTCTTCGTCCGCCGCGGGCAGGGCCCAGAAGAAGCGGTCGGGGATGACGTTGCCCATACCGGGACGAAAGCCCGCATCCAGCGACTGGTCCAGGAAGGACAAGGCTTCACTGACGGCCGAGTGCAGTTCCGCGCCCACCGACAGCAGCGCCGCGAGCGCCGCCGACAGCGTGTCGCCCGCGCCGACGAAGGCCGTCTCGAAGCGCTCGAACTTCTCCCCGGTGATGGGCCCCTGCGAGTTGGCCAGCACGTTGTCCACGAACTGGTTGGGCAGCTGGATGCCGGTCACCAGCACGTGCTGGGCGCCGGCCTGGGCGGCTGCGACGGCCAGTTCGCGGGCCGACGGCGCGCGCTCGTTGTCCCAATCGGGCAGCAGGAAGTCCGTCATGGTCTTGTGGTTGCCCACCAGCACGGCGGTCTGCGGCAGCACCAGCTCGCGAAGCGCGTCCAGGTACTGCTGCTGGTCGTCCTCGTCGATCCAGGCGACGGAGGGCAGATAAGTCACCAGCGGCACGTCGGGGTAGTCGCTCAGCACCTCGGCCACGGCGCTGACGGCCTCGGCATTGCCCAGGAAGCCGACCTTCCAGGCCGTGATGGGCACGTCTTCCAGGATGTGGCGGGCCTGCTCGGCGACGGTGTCGGCGTCGAGGTTCTCGTGCTCGAAGGTCTCGGCCGTGTCGCGCAGCACGATGGCGGTGACGACGGGCAGGCAGTGCGCGCCCATGGCCGCAATCGTGGCGACATCGCCGGCCAGGCCGCCTGCGCCAGAGGCGTCGCTGGCATTGAAGCTCAGCACGCAAGCTGGCGGCGGGCTTTCCTGTTCGTCTTGGGCATCTTCGGCCGCGGGGTCGGTGGGGAGGGGTGTTGGGCTCATGGGGAAGTCATGGCGGTCGCGGCCAAATAGCAGCCGCAAAGCGTGGAGTCTGCCGCTAAAAGGGCGCTTCTGAGGCCCGGGGCACAGGCGTTTGCCCTCAGCATTGCGCTTTCGAGCCCTGGCTAGAATGATTCGATTGTAGTGAGCAAACTCTAAGCACCGTGAGCGAACCCAGTACCTGGATGTGCCTGATCTGTGGATGGATCTATGACGAAGCAGCGGGCGATCCGGAGCACGGCATCGCGCCGGGCACCGCCTGGGCCGATGTGGACATGAACTGGACCTGCCCCGACTGCGGCGCGCGCAAAGAGGATTTTGAGATGGTGCGCATCTGACTCGGCCTCACATGCCTCACAGGGGGCCGAAAGGGCCGGGCCCCGAGCTGAAGTTCCGAGGAGACGACGTTTGAACGAGCAAGTTTCCGGTGCAGGACCCACCCGCATCCTGGTCATCGACGACAGCAACACCATCCGCCGCAGCGCGGAGATCTTCCTGAAGCAGGGCGGCCATGAGGTGGCCCTGGCCGAGGACGGCTTCGATGCGTTGGCGAAGCTGGGCGACTTTCATCCCGATCTCGTGTTCTGCGACATCCTGATGCCTCGCCTGGACGGTTATCAGACCTGCGCCATCATCAAGCGCAACCCGCAGTTCTCGGGAGTGCCGGTGATCATGCTGTCGTCAAAAGACGGCCTCTTCGACAAGGCCCGCGGGCGCATGGTGGGCTCGCAGGACTATCTGACCAAGCCTTTCACCAAGGACCAGCTGCTTCAGGCGGTGCTCCAGCACCGTCGGCAAGAAGCGCGTACGTAAAGAGAACTGCCATGAGCATTCACAACATCCTGCTGGTTGACGATTCCAAGACCGAACTGCATGCCTTATCGGAAATGCTGGGCAAGCGCGGCTTCACTGTCCGCACGGCCGAGAACGCCGAAGAGGCCATGAAGCGCCTGGCCGAGGCCAAGCCCGACCTGATCCTGATGGACGTCGTCATGCCCGGCCAGAACGGCTTCCAGCTGACGCGTGCCATCACCCGCGACGAGCGCTACATCGGCATCCCCATCATCATGTGCACGAGCAAGGGCCAGGAGACGGACAAGGTCTGGGGCATGCGCCAGGGCGCCAGCGACTACGTCGTCAAACCCGTCAAGGCCGAAGAGCTGCTGGCCAAGATCAAAGCCCTGGGCTGAAATGATGACGCCCCCACGTTCACTTCGTTCACTGCCCCCCGCGGGGGCGCTTCATCGCCTTCGGGCGGCCGGGCGGCGCTGAGCATGGCAAACAAGACGGCACTCCGCGAACTCCAGCAGCGCTTGGCCGAGCGCATGGCGGCCGCGCGCGAGCAGACGCTCGTGGCGAACTGGCTGGCCGTGGAATGTGCCGGCGTCGGCCTGTTGTTCTCGCTGAAGCAGGCCAGCGAAATCTTCGCGCCCGTGCCCATCAAGCCCGTGCCCTATGCCAAGCCATGGCTGGCGGGCGTGGCCAACCTGCGCGGCGGCTTGTTCACCGTGGTCGACCTGGCCGTCTACCTGGGCTTGCGCGATCCCGCGCCTGGCCGCGCCGTGGCGGTGCAAAGCCGCCTGGTGTCGCTGGGTAGCGACCTGAACCTGAACTGCGCGTTGCTCGTCGACCGGCTGGCCGGCCTGCGCAGCGACGAGCAACTGCCGCTGGCCGAGCAGCAGCCCGCCGGGCCGCTGCCCCGTTTTGCTGGCGCCCTGCGCCGCGACGAAGCCGGGCGCAACTGGCAAGAAATCAATCTCGAAGCGTTGTCGCGGCAGGAGAATTTCCTGCACATCGTCGCGTGATGCGCGCATCTGTTTCCAAGCTTCAAGCCGCGCGCGAGTGCGGCACCACAAACACTGAAGGACGAGGGTGAGATGAGCCTGCTGGACAAAATCAGGGGAAAGTCCGAAGCCGATGATCTGCCGCTGGCGCCGCCGGAAGGCGTCGACACGACCATCGATTCGCGCAGCAACGTCGGCTTCGACGCCACCCGCAACGCCGACTCCACCCTGGCCGGCGTCGAGATTCCCGCGCGCACCGAGGTGTATCCACGCACCGAGGCGCCGTCCATCATTTCGCAGGCGGTGCCCACCGAACCGGGCCCGAACAGCGAGTTCGCGCCCAGCAGCACGATGAGCTTCGCGCCCACCACGCAGGCCGCCGACCCGACCATGCTGCCGCCCAAGGCGGCCACCGGTGCCGAGAAGCTGACCGACCTGTTCGGCCGCCACCGCCAGCGTGCACTGACCGGCCTCGTCGTCCTCGGCCTCGTCGGCACGGCCGTGTCGGTCAGCCTGGTGCTGGCCAGTTCCAGCCGCAGTGCGGCCCAGGTGCGTGCCACCGGCCAGGCGCTGATGCATTCACAGCGCATGGCCAAGTCCGTGTCCGCGGCCCTCGTCGGCAATCCAGCCGCGTTCGCGGAGCTGCGCGAGTCGGTCAGCACGCTGAGCGGCGTCGTCAACAACCTGCGCACCGGCGAAGGCGACCTGGCGGTCGCGCCGGCCGCCGTGCAGCCGACGCTGGACATGGTCAAGCCGCTGGTCGAGCGCGCCGAGAAGAACGGCAAGGTCGTGCAGTCCCAGGAAAAGATCCTGACCCAGGTCGGCCAGGCGCTGCGCGCCATCAACCGGCAGTCCAGCGACCTGCTGGAAAGCGCCGAGGCCGTGTCATCTCAAGCCCTGCAGATCGGCTCGTCGGCGGGTGAAGTCTCTGCCGTCGGCCAGCTCGTCATGCTGACCCAGCGTATCGGCAAGAGCGCCAACGAATTCCTGACCCAGGAAGGCGTCAGCCCCGAGGCGGTGTTCCTGCTGGGCAAGGACTTGAACTCCTTCAAGCTCATCACCGAAGCGCTCATCAGCGGCAGCCCCGAGCTGCGCCTGAACGCGGCACGCGACCCGCAACTGAAGGAACGCCTGCAGACCCTGCTCAAGCAGTACGAGCAGACCCGCACGCAAGCCTCTGCGATTCTGGGCAACCTGCAGGGCCTGGTGTCGGCACGTGAAGCGCAGACGGCCATCCTGAACGATTCCGAGCCGCTGCGTAAGGGCCTGGAGCAGGCCGCTGGCGAGCTGGAAAAGTCCGGCGGCGCGGGCTGGGGCCTGATCGCCTTCATGGTGCTGTCCCTGATTGCCCTGGTGGCCGGTGCCTTCGGTTTCCTGCGCCTGTTCGTGGCCGACCAGTCCGAGCGCGCGGCGCTCGCCGAAGCCTCACGCCGTGAAGCCGAGGCCCAGGAGCAAGAGGCCAAGCGCGTCAACGACGCCAACCAGGCCGCCATTTTGCGGTTGATGAACGAACTGGCCAGCGTCGCTGAAGGCGATTTGACGCAGCAAGCGACGGTGACGGAAGACATCACCGGCGCCATCGCCGACTCCGTGAACTATACGGTGGAGGAACTGCGCAACCTGGTCGGCCAGGTGCAGGCCRCGGCGGCTCGCGTGACAGACACGACCGGCGCGGTGGACCAGACGTCCACCGACCTGCTGGCGGCCTCCAAGGAGCAGCTGCACGAGATCCGCGCCACCGGCGAGGCCGTGCTCGGCATGGCGAGCCGAATCACCGACGTGTCCGCGCAGGCGCAGACAACGGCCGGTGTGGCGCGCCAGAGCCGTCAGGCTGCCGAGCAGGGTCTCTCCGCGATGCAGAACAACATCGCCGGTATGAACACCATCCGCGACTCCATCCAGGAGACCTCCAAGCGCATCAAGCGACTGGGCGAGTCGTCTCAGGAAATCGGCGAGATCACGGAGCTGATCTCGGACATCACGGAACAGACGAACGTGCTGGCCTTGAACGCCGCCATTCAGGCCGCGTCCGCCGGCGAAGCGGGTCGCGGCTTCTCGGTGGTTGCGGAAGAAGTGCAGCGCCTGGCGGAACGCTCCGGCGACGCGACGCGGCGAATCGCTGCGCTGGTCAAGACCATTCAGACCGACACCCACGATGCGGTGGCCGCCATGGAGCGTTCGACGCGCGGGGTGGTGGAAGGTACGCAGCTGTCTGACGCGGCCGGCAAGGCGCTGGAAGACATCGACAGCGTGTCCCGCCAGCTGGACAACCTGATCGGGCAGATCTCGACCCAGGCCCAGCAGGAAGCCGAGCATGCCAACGAGGTGGCCTCCAACATCCAGCACATCTTCGCGGTGACCGAGCAGACGTCGGAGGGCACGCGCTCCACCGCCCAGATGGTGCATGAGCTGTCGCGCTCTGCCGAGGCGCTGCGCACGTCCGTGTCCCGATTCAAGGTCGCCTGACCGGCCCCGCCCTACCGCATCGAGCGAGAAAGCCCACGCATGGACAGCTCCCTGCGAGACTCCGAACTCCCGGCCGACCTCAGCCCACTGGCCTGGGTGCAGGAGGAGTTACGCCGCTCCCTGGAGTCGGTGCACAAGACCCTGCGCCGCCTCGTGCGCGACAGCGGCGACAACCGCCTCTCCGCCTTTGGCGGTGATGCCCAGCCCAGCGCGCCGCTGCAGCAGGCGGCCGCGCAGTTGCACCAGGTCAGCGGCGTGCTGTCGCTGGTCGGCCTGCCGGCCGGCGCCAGCGTGCTGCGCGCCGCCGAAGTGGCCGTCGCGCGTCTGGCCGAGCGGCCGCTGGAGGTCGAAGCCAGCACCGTCGACACCATCGAACGCGCCGACTTTGCCCTGCTGGCCTATGTCGCCCGCCTGCTGGCTGGCAACAAGACCTCGTCGCTGGCCCTCTACCCGGGCTATCGCGCGCTGCAGCAGCTCAATGGTGCCGATCGCATCCACCCGGCCGACCTCTGGCAGTACGACTGGTCCTGGCGCAGCATTGCGTCCGAAGCCGGTGTGTCGCCGCGTTCGCCCGAGGCCGTGCGCGCGCCTTTTGAAGCCGCATTGCTGCGCCATATGCGCGAGCCCAGCTCGACGCATGCGGCCAATCTTTCCGGCCTGTGCGCTGGTCTGGCAGCCGCCTTGCCGGCTGGTACGACGCGCACGCTGTGGCAACTCGCCGCCGCCGTCTTCGAAGGCCAGGCACTCAAGCTGATTCCCAGCGACGGCTATGCCAAACGCCTGGGCTCCAAGCTGCTGCATGAACTGCGCCTCGTTGGCCACGGCGATCAGATGGACCCGGCACGCGAACGCCTGGCCCAGGATCTGCTGTTCTTCTGCGCCCAGTGCCGCGTCAACCAGGGCGCCGGCCCGCGCCTGACAGCGGTGCATGAAACCTACCGCCTCACTGATGAGCATGCCGGCGACTACGAGGACGCCGGCCTCGGCCGCATCGATCCGGCCTGGGTCGCGCAAGCCAAGCGCCGCGTGATTTCAGCCAAGGAAAGCTGGTCCAGCGCCGCCGAAGGCGACCAGCACCGCCTGGCCGGTCTGGACGAGCAGTTCGCCGGTCTGGCCGATTCGCTGACCCGCCTCTTCCCCAGCGGTGAAGTGCTGGCTCAGACACTGCAGCGCGCCGTCGTCGCGACGCTGCGCTCGCGCAGCACGCCGCCACCCGCGCTGGCCATGGAAATCGCCACCAGCCTGCTCTATGTCGAAGCCGCGCTGGAAGACGCCGCCTTCGACCAGCCCGAGCAGGCCGATCGCGTGCGTCGCCTGGCGCGCCGCGTCGAGGCCGTGGCCCATGGCCAGACGCCCGAGCCGCTGGAAGACTGGATGGAGGACCTGTACCGCCGGGTCTCCGACCGCCAGACCCTGGGCAGCGTCGTGCACGAGCTGCGTGCCAGCCTGTCGGAAGTCGAGAAGCAGTGCGACGAATACTTCCGCGACCCGGCCCGGCGTGAGCTGCTGATTCCCGTGCCCGGCCAGTTGCAGGCGATGCGCGGCGTGCTCAGCGTGCTGGGCCTGGACCAGGCGGCGCAGGCCACCGTTCGTATGCGCGACGAGGTCGACGGCCTGGCCAACACCGAGATCGATTTCGAGCGCGCCAGCGCCCGTGGCGTGTTTGAGCGCCTGGCCAACAACCTCGGCGCCCTGGGTTTCCTGATCGACATGCTCAGCGTCCAGCCTCAGCTGGCCAAGCGCATGTTCCAGTTCGACGACGCCAGCGGCCGCCTGGACGCCGTCATGGGCCGCCGCGAAGGCGCCGTCGAGCTGCCGAGTTTCGAGGCCAGCGGCTTCCACGTCGATCTGGTCGACGAATCGGCCCAGATTGCCGCTCCCGCCGCCTACGACGCCACCCAGCCCTTGCGCATCGACCTGGGGACGCTGGACCTGCCCGACCTCAGCCTGCCCGACGTCGACCTGTCGCAGCCGGCCGCTCCCGCACCCGTTCCCGTGGTTGCTCCCCCGCCGCCCGCGCCCAGCGTCGCGGACGACCCCGAGATGCGCGAGATCTTCCTCGAGGAAGCCGACGAGGTCATCGGCAACGCCCGGGCCGCGCTGGAAGAGCTGCGCCAGGCCCCCGCCGACCACGGCCAGCTCACCATCGTGCGTCGCGCCTTCCACACCCTCAAGGGCAGCGCCCGCATGGTCGGCCTGGACCCCTTCGGTGAAGGTGCCTGGGCCTGCGAACAGCTCTACAACGCCCGCCTCGCCGAAGCCACCCCCCAGGCCGACGCCGCCTTGCTGGGCTTCACCACCGAGGCGCTGGACTACTTTGCCCACTGGCGCAACCAGATTGCTGGCACGGAACCGGGCCACAGCTTGCCCGACCCGGTGCGCCGCAGTGCCGATTCGTTGCGCCTGCATGGCCAGCCCCTGCCTATTGCCGTTTCGGCTGCTCCGGCCGCCGAAGCCATCGAAGCGGTAGAAGCCCAGAGCCTCGACCTGCCGCTGGACGCCGCGACACCGGCCGAAGCCGCCGAGCGCGGCGCCGAGGCCATGGCCGAGCCGGCCGCAGAACCCATCGTCGCCGCACTGCCGGCGGAGATGGAGGAGACCCCGCCGCTGGTGCCCGACTTCGTTCTCGAGCTTGGCGCACCGGCCAACGAGGCCCCCATCGAGGCTGACCTCGACCTCGCCCTGCCCGAGGTCACGCTGGATCTCGACCCGACCGAACTACCCGCCGAGCTGGTCAGCGAGTTCGATGCCCACGCACCGACCGAACCCCTGCCGCTGCCGCCCACGCCTGATGAAGAGCCGACCTTGGCCAACTTCGGCGTCGTGCTGGATCTGGACGAGCCTGAGCCTGTCATTGCCGCCGAACCCCTGGCCGAGCCCCCGGTCCGGCCGGAGGAGTCCACGCTGGCCCTGCACAAGCTGCTCGAGGAGGACGAGGAGCCGGCCGCGCCGGTTCTCACGCTGGTCAGCCCTGCCGAGACGGAGCTGGAGCCTGAACCCGAGTCGGCCGACCCCGACGAAGGCTTCAAGGTCATCGGCTCGCTGCGCATCAGCATCGCGCTGTTCAACATCTTCCTGAACGAGGCCGACGAGCTGTCGCGCAAGCTGTCCATCGGCCTGGCCGAGTGGGCCGTCGAGCTCAGCCACCCGGTGCCGCAGAGCTGCGAAGTGCAGGCTCACGCCCTGGCCGGCAATGCGGCTACGGTGGGCTACGAGGATCTCTCCATCCTGGCCCGGGAACTCGAGCACACCCTGGGTCGCGCCCATCGCGCCGTGCGCTACGAGCAGGCCGACGCCGAACTGTTCGTGCGCGCCGCCGACGACATCCGCCGCCTGCTGCACCAGTTCGCAGCCGGCTTCCTGAAGCCCAACGATCCCGAGGTCGTCGCGCAACTGCATGCCTACGAGCCGCAGGAAGAGTCCTTCACGGCGTCCGCGCCGCTGGACGCGCTGCCCGTGCCGGCCCTGCACGACACCCTCGCCGGCGACCTGGATGACCAGGTCACCGTGGCTGCTGATCTGCCGGAGTCCGTCGTTGATCTCGCCGATCTCGTCGACCTGGCCGAACCCCTCGTCGAGCCCATTGCCGAGCCGGCCGCAGAGACGGTTGCCGAGGCTGTGCCGCAAACCGAGCCTGCCCCGCTGCTAGCGGCCGACGACGAGCCCGAGCCGGGCCTGCCCGACCACATCGAGCCCGACCTCTATCCCATCTTCGAGGAGGAAGGGCGCGACCTGCTGGAACAACTGCACGGTGCGCTGCGCGACTGGTTGGCCCATCCGGGCGAGCTGGGTCGCTCCGACGCCTGCATGCGTGCTCTGCACACCTTCAAGGGTGGCGCCCGCCTGGCCGGCGCCATGCGCCTGGGTGAGCAGGCCCACAACCTCGAATCCGCCATCGAGAACCTGCTGAGGGCCGGCAGCGCCAACCACAGCCAGGTCCAGGCGCTGCAGCATGAGGGTGATGCCCTCGAGCACGCCTTCGAGGAACTCGGTCGCCGGCTCGCATCTGCCGCCGTGCCAGCCGCGCCGGCCATCGTCGCCCCGCCGCCGCCCGCACCCGCTGCCAAGCCGCCGGTCGTTGTCGAGGCGGCTGCGCCGGCGCCTGAACCCGAGCGCCTGCTGGCCGAGATTGCCCAAGCCGATGTGCGGCCGGTCGCATCCACCTTCGTCGAGAAGCCCGCCGAACCAGCGCGCGAGATCGACTGGAGCCGCTTCACCGACACCGCCGAGGTCGCTGCCGGCAGCGACAACCTCGCCATCGGCCAGGCCCTGGTGCGTGTGCGCGGCAGCCTGCTGGAGCGCATGGCCACGCAGGCCGGCGAGGTCAGCATCCGCCGTGCGCGGATGGAGTCCGAGCTGGTCCAGATGAAGGGCGCACTGCTTGACCTGGACGACAACCTGGAGCGCCTGCGCGCCCAGCTGCGCGAGCTGGATCTGCAGGCCGAGGCCCAGATGCACGCCCAGCAAGAGGCGGCGCAGCAGGGCGGCCGCGAGTTCGACCCGCTGGAGTTCGACCGCTACACGCGCTTCCAGGAACTGACCCGCATGCTGACCGAGTCGGTGGGTGACGTGGCCACGCTGCAGCGCACACTGGGCCGCAACGTCCAGACCGGCGAAGACGAGCTGGCCGCACAATCCCGGCTGACGCGCGAGCTGCAGGACGACCTGCTGCGCACCCGCCTCGTCGACTTCGACAGCATCGGCGAGCGCATGCACCGCGTCGTGCGGCAGGCTGCCCGCGATGCCGGCAAGCAGGTCAAGCTGGAGATCACCGGCGGCCAGACCGAACTGGACCGCTCGGTGCTGGAACGTACCGCTGGGGCCTTCGAGCATCTGCTGCGCAACAGCGTCGCTCACGGCATCGAGTCGCCCGAGGTGCGCACGGCTTCGGCCAAGGACCCGGTCGGCACGTTGCGCATCGAGGTCAGCCAGCACGGCAACGAAGTGCTGCTGAATTTCTCCGACAACGGCGCCGGCCTCAACCTCGGACGCATCCGCGAGCGCGGCCTGCAGCTCGGGTTGATCTCGCCCGACGCCGAGCCTGACGACGCGCAGCTCAAGCGCCTGATCTTCGCGCCGGGCTTTTCCACGGCCAGCCAGGTTACCGAGTTGAGCGGCCGCGGCATCGGCATGGACGTCGTGCGTGCCGAGGTCGGCACGCTGGGCGGCACCATCGAAACCACGTCGACCACCGGCCAGGGCACCAGCTTCCTGCTGCGCCTGCCGCTCACCACGGCGCTGACGCAGGTCGTGCTGCTGAAGAGCTCCGACCAGGTCATCGCCGTCCCCGCGGCGCTGATGCAGTCAGTGCAGCGCGTGCCCGTCGATGCAGTCGAGGCGGCCTATGCCACCGGCAAGCTGCAGCATGGCGGTGTCGAGATGCCCTTCTACTGGCTGGGCGGCCTGCTCGGCCACGCGGGCCGTGGCCATGTCCATGGCCGCCACACCCATGTGGTGCTGGTGCGCAGCGCCCAGGGCGCACTGGCCCTGCACGTGGATGAGGTCGTCGGCAACCAGGAAGTCGTCGTCAAGAACCTCGGCGCCCAGCTCAACCGCGTACCGGGCCTGGCGGGCATCAGCCTGCTGGCTTCGGGCGAGGTGGCGCTGATCTACAACGTCGTGGCACTCGCCGACTGGTACGGCCTCGACGCCCAGGCCCGGCTGGCGGCGGCCCATGCAATGTCGCTGGGCGAAACGCCGCAGCAGGCCGCACCGGTCGTCGAGACGGTGACGCAGGCGCCGCTCGTCCTCGTCGTCGATGACTCGCTGACTGTGCGTCGCGTGACCCAGCGCTTCCTGGAGCGCGTCGGCCTGCGCGTCATGCTGGCCAAGGACGGCCTGGATGCGATGGAGAAGCTGTCGGGTGACGAGTTGCCTTCGGTGGTACTGTCCGACATCGAAATGCCCCGTATGGACGGTTTCGACCTGGTGCGCAATATGCGCGCCGACTCGCGGCTGGCTGCCCTGCCCGTCATCATGATCACCTCGCGCATTGCCCAGAAGCACCGCGACTACGCGGCTCAGCTGGGTGTCGACCACTACCTGGGCAAGCCCTACGATGAGGAGTATCTGCTCGGGTTGATCCAGCAGTTCACCCAGCAGGCCGTGGCGGCCTGAGCACCCCCCCCCATGTCCCAGGTTGTCGACCATCTTGCTGAACTGACCGGTTTTCGTGACCGGGATGTCATGGACGTCACCCTGGTCATGGCGCTGCGTGACCTGCTGGAACCCGAGTCCGTCGCGATCTACCGCAGCGTCGGCGAGCCGGGCGACGAACGTTGGCTGACCCGTGCCCATCTGCGCGCGGGTGATGCGGTCGCGTCGGCCGACCCGCTGTGGGCCAAGCCTGGTGCGCTGCCGAAGGCGACCGACCATCCGCTGCGCCTGGAGGCCATGCGCAGCCGCAGCGTCACCCAGGTGGCCCAGGGCGGCCAGTGGCTCTACCTCTTCCCGATTGCGACCGACCGCGACGTCATCGGCGTCATCGAGATACTGTCCACGCGGCGCCTGGGCACGGGCGCGCAGCGCATGGTCAGCAGCGTGCTGCGGATCTATCACAACTTCCAGGGCCTGCTCGACTACTCCGAGCGTGACACGCTGACGGGGTTGCTGAACCGCAAGACCTTCGACGAGAGCTTCCTGAAGGTGTTGTCGGACATCCCGACGCGTGCCGACGTGACGCACGAGGCCGAGGACCGCCGCCACGAGACGGCCATCCAACACTATGTGCTCGGCGTGATCGACATTGATCACTTCAAGACCGTCAATGACCGCTTCGGGCACCTGATCGGCGACGAAGTGCTGTTGTTGCTGTCGCGCCTGATGCGCGGCTCTTTCCGCTTTCACGACATGCTCTATCGCTTCGGCGGCGAGGAGTTCGTCGTGCTGATGCGCTGCGATGAAGAGATCCACGCGGGCGAGGCCTTCGAGCGCCTGCGCCTGAACACCGAACGCTACGCCTTCCCGCAGGTGGGCCGCATCACCGTCAGCATCGGCTTCACCGAGGTGCGCCCTGGCGACGGGCCGGCCGATGCGTTCGAGCGCGCCGACAAGGCGGTCTATCACGCCAAGGGCCATGGTCGCAACCAGGTCCACAACTACGCGGCCCTGGTGGCCAGCGGCGTGATCCAGGAATCGGCACAGCTCAGCGACGTCGAGCTGTTCTGAAGTCGCCGCGCTGAAGCATTCGTCACCCGCGCAAGACCGCAGGTTGACCTTTTCGCTCCCCGTTCATCGCCTGACGACGGCGTAGCGAGCCAGCGTGCGCTCCCGTGCGATGGCGTGGTCGACGATGGGGCGCGGGTAGACGCTGCCCTGCATCTGCAGCGGCGCGCGCGCCCAGGGCTCGTGGATGGTCTTGGCCGGCAGCTCCGCCAGTTCGGGGCAGTAGCGGCGGATGAAGCGGCCCTGCGCGTCGAACTTCTCGCTCTGGCTCACCGGGTTGAAGATGCGGAAATAGGGCTGGGCGTCGCAGCCGCTGCTGCTGGCCCACTGCCAGCCGCCGTTGTTGGCGGCGAGGTCGAAGTCCAGCAGTTGCTGCGCGAAATATGCCTCGCCGCGTTGCCAGGCGATGCCGAGATCCTTGGTCAAGAAGCTGGCCGTCACCATGCGCAGGCGGTTGTGCATATAGCCCGTCTGGTTGAGCTGGCGCATGGCGGCGTCCACCAGCGGGTAGCCGGTGCGGCCCTCGCACCAGGCGGCGAACAGCGCGTCGGCTTCGGCGCCCGTCTCCCAGCGGATGGCGTCGTATTCCGGCCGGAAGGCCGCCGTCATCGCATGCGGGTGGTGGTGCATGACCTGGTGATAGAAATCGCGCCAGATCAGCTCCGACAGCCAGATCTCGGCGCCGTGGTCGCCGCCTTGCATCAACTGGTGGGCGATGCGCGCGAGGCGCCGGATCGACACGGTGCCGAAGCGCAGATGCACGCTGAGATAGCTTGGGCCCTTGACCGCCGGGAAGTCGCGCTTGCTGTCGTACTGGTCGACGCGGTCCAGGAAGTCGTCCAGCAGCGCCTCGGCACCGGGGCTGCCCTGGCCGACATGCCCGGTCAGCCCGGCGGGTTTGAAGCCGATGTCTTCGAGCGTGGGAACGCCCTTGGCGAACTCGGTTCTCGCCAGTGCCCGCGCATGGCGCTCGACCGGATAGCTGCTCAGGTAGAACTCGTCCACCTTGCGCAGCCAGGCGTTCTTGTAGGGTGTGAACACGCTGTACGGCCCACCCGCGGCCGTCATGACCTCGCCGCGCTCGAAGATGACATGGTCCTTGAAGGTGCGCAGCTCGGCATTGAGGGGTTTCAGCAGGTCGGCCACCAGCGCGTCGCGCATCAGCGCCTGCGGTTCGTCGTCGTGGTTGGTGAACACGGCCTGCGCGCCCAGCTCGGCCACCAGGCGCGGGATCTCGTCCGCCGCAAAGCCATGCCGCACGATCAGCGCCCCGCCGAGCTTGCCCAGGTCCTCGTCCAGCACCTGCAGCGCGCCCAGGATGAACTCGACGCGTCGGTCCGCGCGTGGCAGGGCGTCGAGGATGTCGCGGTCCAAGACGAAAGCGCAGAAGACCTGTTTCGCGCTGCGCAGCGCGTGATACAGCGCGGCCTGGTCGTCCGCGCGCAGGTCGCGGCGAAACCAGACAAGAGCGCGGTCAAGGTGAGCAGGCATGGGCGCAGATTAAGGTCTTTGCGCGCCCGCCCAGGCTGGGCGACCTCGGCAAGCACCAGTCTCCCGGGCGATAAAGCGCTGAAGCGCAAAGCGGCCAGAATAAAATGCCGCCATGCCCGCCGACCGGATCGTCCTGACCAACCAATTCCTCATCGCCATGCCCGGCATGGCCGACGAGGCCTTCGCAGGCACCGTGGTCTACCTCTGCGAGCACAACGACAACGGCGCCCTGGGCCTCGTCATCAACAAACCCATCTCTCTGACGCTGGGCAATCTGTTCGAGAAGGTCGAGCTCAGCCCACCGGCCGAACCGCTGGCCGACAGCCCCGTCTTCTATGGCGGCCCGGTGCAGACCGACCGCGGCTTCGTGCTGCACGAGCCGCTGGACGAAGAGGGTGGCCACTACAACGCGACGCTGGCCGTGCCCGGCGGCCTGGAGATGACGACCAGCCGCGACGTGCTTGAAGCGCTATCCAACGGCGCCGGCCCCAGGAAGATCTTTGTCACGCTCGGCTACAGCGGTTGGGCCGCGGGCCAGCTCGAAGAGGAAATCGGCCGCAACGGCTGGCTGACGGTGGACGCGGCGCCCGAGATCATCTTCGACACGCCGGTGGAGCAGCGCTACGAGCGCGCACTGGCCCTGCTGGGCGTGGACCCACGCATGCTCAGCTCGGACGCGGGGCACGCATGATGGCGGCGTTGGCGCCGTCGCATCAGATCTTTCTTGCTTTTGACTTTGGCACCCGACGCATCGGCATCGCCTCGGGCACACGCTTGCTCGGTTCGGCCGAGCCGCGTGCCACGGTCAGGAGTGGCGATTTCGACGCGATTGCCGCCCTCGTCAAGACCTGGCAGCCCGACGCCCTCGTCATCGGCGTGCCGCGCCACCCCGACGGCGCGCCCCACGAGATGACGGCCAAGGCACAGAATTTCGGTCGCCGGCTGGCCGGGCGCCATCACCTGCCGGTCTTCGAAGTGGACGAGCGCTACACCAGCGTCGAAGCCGAGGCTGAAGGCGCGCACGACGTGGACGCCGCAGCGGCCGCCCTCATCCTTGAACAATTTTTCCGGGAACATCCATGAGTGACCTCAAGCTGGACGCTGAAGGCCTTTACCTCGAGCTCAGGCGCGGCGTGCAGCGACTGCTGACCGCCGACACCGCCCTCGTGGGCATCTGGAGCGGCGGCGCCTGGCTGGCCGAGCGCCTGGCCGTCGACCTGGGCCTGGCCGACGCCGGCACCATCTCCAGCGTGCTGCACCGCGACGACTTCGGCTCGCGGGGCCTGGCCAAGGCCGACCACACCTCGCTGCCTTTCGACGTCAACGGCCGCGACATCCTGCTCATCGACGACGTGCTCTACACCGGCCGCACGACGCGGGCCGTGCTCAACGAGTTGTTCGACTTCGGCCGCCCGGCGAGCGTGCAGCTGGCGGTGCTGGTGGACCGCGGCGGGCGGCAGCTGCCGATCGAGCCGGCGTTCTCTGCGGCCCGCGTCACGCTCGCCGCAGACCAGAGCCTGCGCCTTGCGCGCGCCGACGGGGGCCGATTTGCCTTTGAGGTGAAGTGATGCTTTCCAAACGCAACCCCCAGCTCAACAAGCACGGCGAGCTGATCCACCTGCTGTCCACCGAAGGCCTGCCGCGTGCGGTCATGGAACAGATCCTGGACACCGCGGGCAGCTTCCTCTCGGTCAACGACCGTGAGGTCAAGAAGGTGCCGCTGCTGCGCGGCAAGTCGGTGTTCAACCTGTTCTTCGAGAACAGCACCCGCACCCGCACCACCTTCGAGATCGCCGCCAAGCGCCTGTCGGCCGACGTCATCAACCTGGACATCGCGCGCAGCTCCACGGCCAAGGGCGAGACGCTGCTGGACACTGTGGCCAACCTCAGCGCCATGCACGCCGACATGTTCGTCGTGCGCCACAGCGAGAGCGGCGCGCCCCACCTGATTGCCCAGCATTGCGCGCCGCACGTGCACGTTGTCAACGCCGGCGACGGCCGCCACGCCCACCCGACTCAAGGGCTGCTGGACATGTACACGATCCGGCACTTCAAGAAAGACTTCCGCAACCTGACCGTATCCATAGTCGGCGACATCGTTCACTCGCGCGTCGCTCGCAGCGACATCCATGCGCTCAACATCCTGGGCGTGCCGGAGATCCGCGCGGTGGGCCCCAAGACCCTGGTCCCCGGCGACCTGCGCGACATGGGCGTGCGCGTCTGCCACGACATGGCCGAAGGTGTGAAGGACGCCGACGTCATCATCATGCTGCGCCTGCAAAACGAGCGCATGAACGGCGGCATGCTGCCCAGCAGCGGCGAGTTCTTCAAGCACTTTGGCCTGACGCCCGACAAGTTGCGCCTGGCCAAGCCCGACGCCATCGTCATGCACCCGGGGCCGATCAACCGCGGCGTCGAGATCGCGTCCGAAGTGGCCGACGGCAAGAGCAGCGTCATCCTGCCGCAGGTCACCTTCGGCATCGCGGTGCGCATGGCCGTCATGGCCATCCTGGCTGGCAACGAGGCATGAGCATGAAGATCCTGATCCAAGGCGGCCGCCTGATCGACCCGGCGTCCAATCTCGACCGCATTGGCGACGTCGCCATCGCGAACGGCCGCATCGTGCACCTGGGGGATGTGGGCGACTTCGTTGCCGACCGCACCGTGGACGCGAGCGGCCTCATCGTCGCGCCCGGCCTCGTCGACCTGTGCGCCCGACTGCGCGAGCCCGGGCACGAGCATGAAGGCCTGCTCGAAAGCGAACTCGCCGCAGCGGCCGCTGGTGGCGTGACCAGCCTGGTCTGCCCGCCCGACACCGACCCGGTGCTCGACGAGCCCGGTCTCGTCGAGATGCTGAAGTTCCGCGCCCGCAAGCTCAGTCGCTGCCGCCTGTTTCCGCTCGGCGCGCTGACGCGCCAGTTGAACGGCACGGCGCTGACCGAGATGGCCGAGCTGACCGAGGCTGGCTGCATCGGCTTCTCGCAGGCCGAGGTGCCGATCAAGGACACGCTGGTGCTGAGCCGGGCGCTTCAATACGCCGCCACCTATGGCTACACGGTCTGGCTGCGCCCGCAGGACGCGTATCTCGGCGGTGGCGTCGCGGCCAGCGGTTCGGTCGCGACGCGGCTGGGGCTGTCCGGCGTGCCCGTCAGCGCCGAGACAGTGGCGCTGCACACCATTTTTGAATTGGTACGCGCCACGGGCGCCCGGGTGCATGTGTGCCGCCTGTCCAGCGCCGCCGGCGTCGAACTGGTGCGCGCGGCCAAGCGCGAGGGCCTGCCCGTCACGGCGGACGTGTCCATCAATTCGCTGCACCTCAGTGACGTCGACATCGGCTACTTCGATTCGGCCATGCGCCTGACGCCGCCGCTGCGCCAGGGTCGTGATCGCGATGCGCTGCGCGCGGGCCTCGCCGATGGAACTATTGACGCGCTGGTGTCCGACCACATGCCCGTGACGATCGACGAGAAGGCTGTGCCCTTTGCCGAGGCCACGCCGGGCGCGACGGGCCTGGAGCTGCTGCTGAGCCTGGCGCTGCGCTGGGCCCAGGATTCCAAGCTGCCGCTGCAGCGCGCGCTGGCCGTCGTGACGGCCGAACCGGTGCGGGTGCTGGGCAGCGCACTCGGCTCTTTGTCCGCCAGCGCCGGTCGCCTGGTGGAAGGTGGCGTCGCCGATGTCTGCGTGTTCGACGCGGCGGCGAGCTGGTCCGTCACGCCCGACGCCCTGGCCAGCCAGGGCAAGCACACGCCGTTTGCCTTCGCCTCCAGCGGTTTCGAGCTGCCCGCGCGCGTGCGTTGCACCCTTGTCGCCGGCCACGTCGCCTACGAAGGATGACCGCCCCCACGCGCGCTTCGCACGCTGCCCCCCGAGGGGGTGCAGCCTCCCTAGGGGCGGCCCGGCGGGAGGCTGAATGAGATCCCTGATCGCCACCTGGCGCCTCACGCGCCTTGTGCCGCATGTGCTGCACGGCCTGTGGATCGTCAAGCGCCGCTTCGAGCTGCTGACGGCGTCCGAGCGGCATGGGCTGATCCAGTGGTGGTCGCTCAAGACGCTGCGCATCCTCGGCATCGCGCTGAAGTCCCAGGGCCAGGCCTTGCCGACGGGTCATCTCATGGTGGCCAACCACATCTCCTGGCTGGACATCGCCGGCGTCCACGCGGTGCTGCCGCAGGCGCGCTTCGTGTCCAAGGCGGACGTGAGGCACTGGCCGGTGGTCGGCGCCCTCGTCGAAGGCGCCGGCACGCTCTTCATCGAGCGCGCCAGCAAGCGCGATGCGCTGCGTGTCGTGCACCAGACGGCCGCAGCCCTGCAGGCGGGCGACTGTGTCGCCGTCTTCCCGGAAGGCACCACGGGCGCCGGGCCCGAGATGCTGCCCTTCCACGCCAACCTGCTGCAGGCGGCGGTGTCGGTCGATGCCCCGGTGCTGCCCGTCGTGCTGCGGTGGCACGAGCCCGGCGAGCGCTTCAGCTCGTCGGCGCGCTTCATTGGCGACACGACGTTGGTTGAGAGCCTGTGGCGCATTGCTTCGGCCAAGGGGCTGGGCATTGATGTGCAGATCCTGCCCAGCGTGATGACGACCGGCCAGGACCGTCGCGCCCTTGGTGCGATGCTGCGCGGCGTGATCAGCGCGAAGCTGGGCTGAGCCAGGCCAGGCCGGCCGGCGTATTGCCACGGGGCCGGTATTCCAGGCCGACAACGCCTTGCCAGCCACGCGCGTCCAGCAAGGCCAGCTCCGCCGCGAATTCACCGGCCTCGGGCTCATGCCGCCCGGCAACGCCGGCGACCTGCACATGGCCCAGCACGCCGAGGTCCAGCGCGCGCGCCAGATGTGTCAGTGATTCACCTTCAGCGACGCGGCAATGGTAGAGGTCGAGTTGCAGTTGCACGCGGGGCGTGTCCAGCGCCGCCAGCAGCTCCAGCGCCTGGGCCTGGCGATGCAGGAAATAGCCGGGCATGTCGCGGCGGTTGATGGGCTCGACGACCAAGGGCAGGGGCGACTGCTCGGCGGCCCAGCCGAGGTTGGCCAGCCAGGTCGAGCGGTGCTCGGGCGTGTCCTCGGCCAAGCCTGACAGCAGATGCACGCGGGCCGCGCCAAGGCGGTCGGCCAAGTCCAGGCCGCGCAGCGTCGCGTCGCGAAACTCGGCCACGCGGCCGGGCAGGGCGGTGAAGCCGCGCTCGCCGACGGCCCAGTCGCCGGCAGGGGCGTTGATGAGGACGACCTTCAGCCCCGCCAGCGCGGCCGTCAGCGGTGGGCGGTCATGCAGATGCGGCTGCTGCAGCTCGACGGCGGCAAAGCCGTCGGCCCGCGCCACCGCCGGCCGGTCGAGATAGGCGTGCTCGGTGTAGAGCCAATCGAGATTGGCTGCGAAGCGTGGCGGGATCACTGCGACTCCGCTACCAGGGCGGCGTCATGGCTGGCGATCACTTTGGCTGAGGAGGGCAGGGTGATCTCGGGCATGGAGAACGGGCCTGCGCAGGGAGAATCCCGCGTCACTTGTAAAGAATTGCTGATGATAGAAGCCCGACCGTTGATCGTCCGTCTGCGCAACTTCGTTGGCGACACGGTTTTGAGCATTCCGGCGCTGCGGCTGCTGCAAAGCCACGGCTATCGCCTTGAACTGGTCGGCAAGAGCTGGGCACGCGGGTTGTTGGAGACGGAAGGCTGGCGCGTCCATGTGCGGCCCGAGAGGCTCGGCGAGCGCGTGGCGCAGTTGCGCGCGCTGCGGCGGCAGCTGCGTGCGCAAGACCCCGGATTCGACCGACGCTCCAATACGCTGCTCTTTCCCTACGCGTTTTCAGCGGCGCTGGACGCGCGACTGGCCGGCCTGCGCGCCGAGGGCCATGCGGTGGAGGGGCGCACCTGGCTGATGCGCCGTGGTCACCCGCGGCGCCCGGGGCGGCACACGCTGGTCGAATACTGGGAACTGGCCTGCGACTTCCTCGGCATCGACGAGCCGCCTCCGCCGGCCATCGGCCTGCAGGTCAGCGAGGCCCAGCGGGAGCGGGCCGCGGCTCTGCTGGCGGGGCAAGGCATCGCGCCGGGGCGCTACGTGATGATCTGCCCGTTCGCCAACGGGAAAACCGAGTTCCTGGACCGTACCTGGCCGGCTTTCCCGGAATTCGTGCGCCGCCTGAATGCGGCGGGGCGCCGCATCGTGATGGTGCCGGGACCGACCGAGCTGGAGGGTGCCCGCCAGCTCTACCCTGACGTGGTGCGGTTCGAAGGCGTGGGCCTGGGCATCTACGCCGCGTTGCTGCAGATGGCCGGCATCGTCGTCTCCAACGACACCGGGCCGGGCCACATCGCCGCCGGCGTCGGCGCACGGCTGCTCACCCCCTGGGGGCCGGCCGATCCCGCGGTCTGGGCGCCGTGGGGGCCGACGGTCAAGCTGCTTCAGTACTGGCCCGGCTGGGCCAGCGTGGAGGAGGTGCTGGCCGAGGTGGATCAGGCCTTGCCCTGATTGGCCACGGCGGCAGCCGCCTTGGCGGCGGCTTCGGCGTCGCCCAGGTAGTAGCTCTTGATCGGCTTCAGGTTCTCGTCCAGCTCATAGACCAGCGGGATGCCGTTGGGGATGTTGACGCCAACGATGGCGTCGTCGGCGATGTTGTCGAGGTACTTCACCAACGCGCGGATGCTGTTGCCATGGGCGGCGATGAGCATGCGCTGGCCGCCCTTGATGGCGGGCGCGACGGTCTCGTTCCAGAAGGGCAGCACGCGGGCGACCGTGTCCTTCAGGCATTCCGTCAGCGGAATGTCCTCGGCGTCCAGGCCGCGGTAGCGCGGGTCGCTGCGTTCGCTGCGCGGGTCGGTCGCTTCCAGCGCCGGCGGCGGTGTGTCGTAGCTGCGGCGCCAGATCAGCACCTGCTCGTCGCCGTACTGCTTGGCCATGTCGGCCTTGTTCAGGCCCTGCAGGCCGCCGTAATGGCGCTCGTTGAGGCGCCAGGCGTGGCGCACCGGCAGCCAGGTGCGGTCCATCTGGTCCAGGGCGTGCCACAGCGTCCACACGGCGCGCTTGAGCACCGAGGTGTAGGCGATGTCGAAGTCATAGCCCGCTTCCTTCAGCAGCCGGCCGGCCGTCTTGGCCTGCTCGACACCGGTGGGCGTCAGGTCCACGTCGGTCCAGCCGGTAAAGCGGTTTTCCAGGTTCCAGGTCGATTCGCCGTGGCGGATGAGGACGAGCTTGTACATGGGGCAAGGCGCGCTGAGGTGGTGGGAAGCGGCGGATTATCCGACCCAGCGATAATCGCCGGCTTCGTTGAATTACACGGGATGCTTGCTTGAACTTCCTGATCGAGAACTGGTTTCTGCTCGTCGCCGCACTTGTGTCCGGTGGCCTGTTGCTCTGGCCCATGCTGATGTCGGGTGCACAGGGCGGCGGCCTCGCCCCCGCCCAGGCGGTGCAACTGATCAACCGCGAGAAGGGCGTGCTGATCGATGTCAGCGAGCCCGAAGAGTTTGCCAAGGGCCATGCCGTCGGCGCGCGCAACATCCCCTTTGGCCAGATCGAGGGCCACAAGTCCTTGCCGTCCAACAAGGCCCTGCCGCTGGTGTTGGTGTGCCCGACCGGCGCACGCGCCGGCCGCGCCGCGGGCATGCTGCGCAAGCTGGGCTATGACAAGGCCCAGGTGCTGGCCGGCGGCCTCAAGGCCTGGCGGGAGGCGAATTTGCCGGTGGAAAAAAGCGCGTGAGCGGTTTTTCGCCCAACCGACTTTTTCTGCCTTTCATTGGGCAGAAATCTGCGTAGGCAGATTTGCGGCTGAAGGAGATTGAGATGGCTGTCGTCAAGATGTACACCACCCTGGTCTGTCCGTTCTGCGTGCGCGCCAAGATGCTGCTCAAGCAACGCGGCGTCGAGCAGATCGACGAGATCCGCGTCGACCTCAACCCGGCCGAGCGCCAGGACATGATGGCCAGGACGGGCCGCCGCACCGTGCCGCAGATCTTCATCGGCGACACCCATGTCGGGGGGTGCGATGACCTCATCGCCCTCGACCAGAAGGGCGGCTTGCTGCCCTTGCTCCAAGCGGCCTGAAGGGTCGCTTTGGGCGTTCTGGCCTGATTTCAACACCGGGCAAGCCCGATCGGCTTGTCACGAGGCCTCGCCCATAATCCAGCCACCGCCCGCAGCACGCCGCCTGCGGGCTTTTGTTTGACGCTTCGCTAGAAAGAATCCCATGGCCGACGAGATCCAAGCCGCCCCCGAAGGCACCCCCGTGTTCCAGATCCAGCGCATGTACCTGAAGGATCTGTCGCTGGAGCAGCCCAATGCGCCGCACATCCTGCTGGAGCAGCAGCAGCCCCAGGTCGACATCAACCTGACGCTGTCGGCCGAGAACGTCACCGACGGCATCTTCGAGGTCTGCGTGACGGCCACCGTCAACACCAAGGTCGGCGACAAGACGCTGTTCCTGGTCGAAGCCAAGCAGGCCGGCATCTTCGAGATCCGCAATGTGCCGCAGGACCAGCTCGAAGGCATCCTGGGCATCGTCTGCCCGCAGATGGTCTACCCCTATCTGCGCGCCATCGTGTCCGACGTCTGCACCCGCGCCGGCTTCCCGCCGGTGCTGCTGACGGAAGTGAACTTCCAGGCCATGTTCGAGGCCCAGCAGGCCCAGCGCGAAGCCCAGGGCGGCCAGGCCGTCAACTGAGCATCGAGGCTCGCCTCGTGATGACGCCCCGCTCCGTGCGGGGCGTTTTACTTGGGTGACACTTCTGCGCATGACGACGATGAAGATCAGCGTTCTCGGCGCCGGTGCCTGGGGCACGGCCCTGGCCATCCAGGCGGCCAACGCCGGCCATGACGTGAGCCTGTGGGGCCGTGACGCAACTGCCATCGGACAAATGCGGGCCAGCCGCCGCAACGCGGCCTATCTGCCCGACGGCGAACTGCCCGCCGCGCTCGGCCTGACCGGCGACCGCGCCGCAGCCATTGCGCACGCCGCCGACGGGCTGACCATCGTCGCGACGCCGATGTCCGGCCTGCGCGAAACCCTCGCCGTCCTGCCATCCACGCAGCGCGTGCTGTGGCTGTGCAAGGGCTTCGAGGCCGGCACTGGGCGGCTCGGCCATGAGATCGCACGCGAGTTGCAGCCGGCGATGCGCGTGGGCAGTCTGTCTGGCCCCAGCTTTGCGCAGGAGGTGGCCGCCGGGCGGCCCACGGCCCTCGTTGCGGCGAGCGAGGATGTCGACCTCGCCCAGGCCGCCGTCGATGCCTTTCATGGCGACAGGCTGCGCGTCTACACGTCCAACGATCCGGTTGGCGTCGAAGTCGGCGGCGCGGTCAAGAACGTCATGGCCATTGCCGTGGGCGTCTGTGACGGCCTCTCCGGCGCCGCACCTGATGCACCCGGGCTGAACGCCCGCGCCGCCGTCATCACGCGCGGCCTGGCCGAGATGCTGCGCCTGGGCCTGGCCCTGGGCGCCAAGGCCGAGACCTTCATGGGTCTGTCGGGCCTGGGCGACTTGGTGCTGACCGCCACCGGTGACCTGTCGCGCAATCGCCGCGTCGGCCTGATGCTGGCGCAGGGGCTTGCATTGCCGGACATCCTGGCCAGGCTGGGCCATGTGGCCGAAGGCGTCTACAGCGCGCCGACGGTGCTGGCGCGTGCGCGCGAAGCCGGCGTCGAGATGCCGATCACCGAGGCCATGGTGGCTTTGCTGGACGGGCGGCTGCGCGTTGGTGAGGCGGTGGAGCGGCTGATGAGCCGCGATGCGCGGGCGGAGTAGGGCGCGGCATGGTCAGAAGCTGCGCACAGTGCGGAAATGAAATTCCGGAAGACGGGGCAATGTGCCCGCGCTGCGGCGCTGATGGCCTGCCCGAGCAAGTGCCACCTGTTGGCCTGCTCGACTCGATTGCCTCGTCTGTTGATCGGGTTCTCGTGGGTGGCGCGGTGTGGTTGGGCTACATGGCCTTTGCCGTCGCCGCAGTCTTCCTCGGAGGTTCCTTGGCAGGGAAGACCTTGATGGGCTTTGGACTGCTGATAGCCCTTGCAGCCAGTGTCTGGGCAGCCATTCCAGTTCTTCGCTGGGTATCAGGCAGACTGGTGGGCGCTCGTCGTGGGGCAAAGAAGCCAACCTTGGAATAGGGCCGGTCGGGTGCTTGCTCGTCGCCCCTTTGCTGCAACCAGTGCACTGTCAGCTGCCACCCGCGTAGTCGTTCTGCCGCCAGGCTTCGAACACAGCCACCGCCACGCTGTTGCTCAGGTTGAGGCTGCGCTGGCCCTCGCGCATCGGCAGGCGCACGCGCTGCTCGACGGGGAAGCTTTCTCGCAGTGCCGGCGCTAACCCGGCCGTCTCGCTGCCGAAAACGAGGTAGTCACCCGGCTGCCAGGCGACCTCGCCAAAAGGCCGGCTGCCGCGCGTGGTGAAGGCGAACATTCGCGCCGGGCCGGGCGACTCGGCCGCGAGGAAGGCCGCCCAGTCCGCATGGCGTTGCACGCGGGCGTACTCGTGATAGTCCAGCCCCGCGCGCTGCAGCAACTTGTCCTCCATCGAGAAACCCAGCGGCTCGATCAGGTGCAGGCTGCAGCCGGTGTTGGCAGCAAGGCGGATCACGTTGCCGGTGTTGGGCGGAATTTCCGGCTGGACGAGGACGATATGGAACATGGGGCAGGAGTATCCCGCCGGCTTCACTCACCTCCCGGCTCGGGCGTGCGCGCAATGACCCAGGCCTGCACGCTCATCGCGCCGGCCTGCAGCAGCACATGGGCCAGCTCGAACAGCGTCGCGCCGCTGGTCATCACGTCGTCGAGCAGCGCGACGCAGGTGCCGCGCAACTGCGCCGCGCGCAGCGGCTCGACGGCGAAGACGCCGCGCACATTGGCTGCGCGCGCCTCCAGCTTCAGGCTGGCTTGGGCAGCGTTGTGGCGTACCCGCAGCAGCATCTCCGGCTCGCAGCGCAGGCCGCGCCGGCGCGCCAGCGCCTTGGCCAGCTCGTGTGCCTGGTTGTAGCCGCGCTCGCGCAGGCGGTCGTTCGACAGCGGCACGGGCAGCAGCCAGTCTGGCGCGTCGACCTCGGCCGCGGTCAGCGCCGTATTCAGGCGCTCCAGCAGGCTCTCGCGCAGTTCCAGGGCCTGGTGGTATTTGAAGTGCTGCAGCAAGCCGTCCCAGGGGAAGCGGTAGTCCAGCGCAGCCACGGCGCGGTCCAGCGGTGGTGCCGCGTGCAGGCAGCGCCCGCATTGGGGGCGGGGCCTGCCGGTCAATTCGATGGGCAGCCTGGCCGCGCAGGTCCAGCAGCGCGGCTGCGGGCGTGCGTAGAGGGCCAGGCAGGCTTCGCAGATGGTCTGGTGGCTCCAGGCGCGGCAGACGGCGCACTGGCCGGCGCAGCGCAGCAGGACTTTCTCGATCAGAGCAGGCTTCGTTGCCGACAGGGAGCGCTCGGGCATCGGCTCAATATACTGACCGCTCCATGAGTGAACCGGCTTCGACCCCTACTTCAAACAAGGGGCCGCGGCCCCAGGACCTCGACGCCGCCGCCGTTCGCCACCAGGCGCGCCGCCTCGCGGCCGCTGCGCAGCCGCCGTGGTTGCACGACGAGGTCGCCGGGCGCATGGCCGAACGCCTGACCTATATCAAGCTGCAGCCGAACCGCGTGCTGGACGCATCGCCGGCCTTGGGCGCCAGTGGCGAGCTGCTGCGCCTGGCTTACCCGAGCGCGGAGTTGCTGTGGCATGAAGCCGACACGGCGCTGGCGGCTCGCGCGGCCGAGAAGCGCCAGCGCAACTGGTGGCAGAAGCTGCGTGGCGCCTCCTCCGGTCATGTCGATTCGCTGCCAGCGTTGCCCCAGGTCGACCTGTTGTGGTCCAACATGGCCCTGCATGCCTGCGCCGACCTGCCGGAGCTGCTCGACACCTGGCAGGCCAGCGTCGCGGTCGGCGGCTTTGTGATGTTTTCCTGCCTGGGCCCGGACAGCTTCGTCGAACTGCGGCCGTTGTATGCGCGCGCCGGCTGGGGCCGGCCGACGCCTGACTGGTGGGACATGCATGACATCGGCGACCTGGTGCTCAAGGCCGGCTTTGCCGACCCCGTCATGGACCAGCAGCGGCTGCGCCTGACCTGGGCCACGCCCGAAAGCCTGCTGGCCGACCTGCGGGCGCTGGGCGGCAACCTGGCGCCCGCGCGCTTCGCCGGCTTGCGCGGTCGCAAGTGGAAGGCGGCACTGCTGGCGCAGCTGGAAACGCTGCGCGACGGCGAGGGCCGGCTTGCGCTGACGGTAGAGCTCGTCTTCGGCCACGCCTTCAAGGCGGCGCCGCGGCTGACGATGGCGGCCGAGACCCATGTGTCCATCGACGCCATGCGCGCAACGCTGCGCAAGGGCCGTGAAACCGGGTGAAGGGGGATGAAGGGGGTGAATCCCCGGGGGCGGCATGGGCCGTCCCTCTCGGAGCCTGGGCTAAAATCCCGCGCCGCATAGAGGGCTTTGGGGCAACACCCGGCTCAACCCACGGAACTTGCCTCCCAAATCCAGCTGTCGGGCTGGACAAGCAAGCCCCGCTCTTCAAAGAACCAAGTGACAACCATGACGATGATGAACGCACGAGTGCATAGCGCCTCACGCGCTTGGGGCCGTTGGGCCACGGCGGCGATGGCGGCCCTGGCGGCCGGCCCAGCCCTGGCGGTCAACGACCTGAAGGGCGGCCCCGGCGTCAATCAGCTCAATCTGCACGAGCCAGTCACGCGCATCGCGGCCGACCAGATGTGGCTGCACAACTTCGTGATGATCGTCTGCCTGGTCATCTTCTTCGCGGTGTTCGGGGTGATGTTCTATTCCATCTTCAAGCACCGCAAGTCCAAGGGCGCGGTGTCGGCCAACTTCCACGAGAGCGTGGCCGTCGAGATCGCCTGGACGGTGGTGCCTTTCCTCATCGTCATCGGCATGGCCCTGCCGGCGACCAAGGTCGTCGTCGCGATGAAGGACACCACCAACGCCGACGTGACCATCAAGGCCACCGGCTACCAGTGGAAATGGGGCTACGACTACCTGAAGGGTGAAGGCGAAGGCATCGGCTTCCTGGCCACGTTGGACACCGCCCAACGCGAGTCATCCAACACCGGCAAGCCCGAGCCGGTCGACAACTACCTGCTCAAGGTCGACAACCCGCTGGTCGTGCCGGTGGACAAGAAGGTCCGCATCATCACGACGGCCAACGACGTCATCCACGCCTGGATGGTGCCGGCCTTCGGCGTCAAGCAGGATGCCATCCCCGGCTTCGTGCGCGACACCTGGTTCAAGGCCGAGAAGATCGGTGACTACTACGGCCAATGCGCCGAGCTGTGCGGCAAGGAACACGCCTACATGCCCATCCACGTGAAGGTCGTGTCCGCCGAGGACTACACCAAGTGGGTGGATGGCAAGAAGAAGGAAATCGCCGCCAAGGCCGATGACCCGAACAAGGTCTGGGAGCAAGCCGCCCTGGTCGCCCGCGGCGAGAAGGTCTATGGCGCCAATTGCGCCGTCTGCCACAAGGCCGACGGCTCGGGCGCCGGCCCGATCAAGCCGCTGGACAAGTCGCCGGTCGTGCTCGCCGAAGACAAACTGCAGCAGGTTCAGGTCGTGCTGAACGGCCGCATGGACAAGGGCATGCCCGCCTGGAAGCAGCTCAGCGATACCGACATCGCCGCCGTGATCACGTACACGAAGAACAGCTGGTCCAACAAGACGGGCCAGACGGTGCAACCGGCCGAAGTGCTGGCCGCCCGCAAGTAATCGACCGAACGCCGAATCAGAGGAAATCACATGAGTGCAGTGCTCCCCCCCCACGGCGCGGTCGGTGGCCATGACGGCCACGCCCACGATCACGATCACGACCACCACGATGATCACCACGCACCCCACGGCTGGCGCCGCTGGGTGTTCGCGACCAACCACAAGGACATCGGCACCCTCTACCTGCTGTTCTCCTTCACGATGCTGATGGTCGGCGGCATCCTGGCCCTGTGCATCCGCGCCGAGCTGTTCCAGCCGGGCCTGCAGTTCTTCAACCCCGAACTCTTCAACCAGTTCACGACCATGCACGGTCTGATCATGGTGTTCGGCGCCATCATGCCGGCCTTCGTCGGCTTCGCGAACTGGATGATCCCGCTGCAGATCGGCGCGGCCGACATGGCCTTCGCGCGGATGAACAACTTCAGCTTCTGGCTGCTGATCCCTGCGGCCATCATGCTGGTGGGCAGCTTCTTCATGCCCGGCGGCGCCCCCGCTGCCGGCTGGACGCTCTATGCGCCGCTGACGCTGCAGATGGGCCCGTCGATGGACGCCGGCATCTTCGCGATGCACATCATGGGCGCCTCGTCCATCATGGGCTCGATCAACATCATCGTCACCATCCTCAACATGCGCGCCCCCGGCATGACGCTGATGAAGATGCCGATGTTCGCCTGGACCTGGCTGATCACGGCCTATCTGCTGATCGCCGTCATGCCCGTGCTGGCCGGCGCCATCACGATGACGCTGACCGACCGCCACTTCGGCACCGCCTTCTTCAACCCCGCGGGCGGCGGCGACCCGGTCATGTACCAGCACATCTTCTGGTTCTTCGGCCACCCCGAGGTCTACATCATGATCTTGCCGGCCTTCGGCATCGTCAGCCAGATCGTGCCGGCCTTCGCCCGCAAGCGCCTGTTCGGCTACGCCTCCATGGTGTACGCGACGGCGTCGATCGCCATCCTGTCCTTCATCGTCTGGGCTCACCACATGTTCGCCACCGGCATGCCGGTGACGGGCCAGCTGTTCTTCATGTACGCGACCATGCTGATCGCCGTGCCCACGGGCGTGAAGATCTTCAACTGGCTGGCGACGATGTGGCGCGGCTCGATGACCTTCGAGACGCCGATGCTGTTCGCCGTCGGCTTCATCTTCGTGTTCACGATGGGCGGCTTCACCGGCCTGATCCTGGCGATGGCACCGGTCGACATCCAGCTGCAGGACACCTACTACGTCGTGGCCCACTTCCACTACGTGCTGGTGGCCGGCTCGCTGTACGGCATGTTCGCCGGCTACTACTACTGGTCGCCGAAGTGGACCGGCGTGATGTATTCGGAGACCCGCGGCAAGATCCACTTCTGGGGTTCGCTGATCTTCTTCAACATCACCTTCTTCCCGATGCACTTCCTGGGTCTGGCCGGCATGCCGCGTCGCTATGCCGACTACCCGATGCAGTTCGCCGACTTCAACGCGATTGCATCCATCGGCGCCTTCGGCTTCGGCCTGATGCAGGTCTACTTCTTCCTGTTCGTCGTCGTGCCGGCCATGCGCGGCAAGGGTGAGAAGGCGGCGCAGAAGCCCTGGGAAGCCGCCGAAGGCCTGGAGTGGGAAGTGCCGTCGCCGGCGCCCTTCCACACCTTCGAAGAGCCGCCCAAGCTGAACGCTTCGGCCACCAAGATCGTCGCCTGATGGCCATGACGCCCGAACAGCGCAAAGCCAACCGACGGCTGGGATTGATCCTGCTGTCGATTGCCTTGATTTTCGGCATCGGCTTCGTCACGAAGATGGTGCTGCTGGCTCACTGACATGATGAAGCCCCCACGCGCACTTCGTTTGCTGCCCCCCGAGGGGGCGCGTCAGCGCCTTCGGGCGGCCGGGCGGCACTGACATGCGCTTCCTGGCCGCTCTGCATCGCGACAACCGGCAGCTCGTCATGAAGCTGGCGGTGGTGGTCGCGTTGATGTTCGGCTTCGGTTACGCGCTGGTGCCGCTGTACAAGGCCATCTGCAATGCGCTGGGCATCAACGTGCTGTCGCTGGCCGAGCGCCAGACCGCGCTTTCTGCCAAAGGCATCGCCGACGGCAACGGCCAGATCGACTTCAGCCGTGAAATCACGGTCGAGTTCGACGCCAATGCCCGCGGTCCCTGGGACTTCAAGCCGGCGGTGCGCCATCTGACGGTGCACCCGGGCGAACTGACCCAGGTCATGTACGAGTTCCGCAACGTGCAGGACCGCACCATGGCGGCCCAGGCCATCCCGAGCTATGCGCCGATGCAGGCGAGTGCGCATTTCAACAAGCTGGAATGCTTCTGCTTCAACGAATACACGTTGAAGCCGGGCGAGAGCAAGCAGTGGCCGGTCGTGTTCGTCATCGACCCCAAGCTGCCCAAGGATGTGAAGACCATCACCCTGTCCTATACCTTCTTCGAGGTGGCGGGCAAGGGCGGTGTGAAGTTGGGCCAGGCGCCTGGATCCCGTTCAGCGACGGGAGCCGCGCTGTGAGCGAAGCCGGCAAGGATCTGAAGGAAGCCGTGGGCCGCAAGGCCTCGTTCGCCCAGACGATCTCGGCTGTGGCCTGGAGTTTTTTCGGCGTGCGCCGGGGCAAGGACCATGAGAACGACATGGCCAAGCTCAACCCGGTGCATGTGTTGATCGCGGGCGTGCTTGGCGCCGCCCTGTTTGTATTGGTGCTGGTGCTGCTGGTCCGTTGGGTCATCAGCAGTGGCGTGGCCGGGGCCTGAGGGCCCGAGCCGCAACAGAGTTCAGAACGAGCGAGTACTAGGAGAACAACATGTCGGCAGCGACTACCCCGGGCAAGACCCCGTACTACTTCGTCCCGGCGCCTTCACGGCATCCGGTGATGGCCGCGATCGGCCTGTTCTTCGTCATCCTCGGCGCGGGCCAGTGGGTCAACGGCCATGGCTGGGGCATGTACTCGCTGTTCGGCGGCCTGGCCTTCTGGGCCTTCGTGCTGCAGCAATGGTTCCGCCAGGCCATCGGCGAGAGCGAGGGCGGCCTGTACAGCGACCGTATCGATGTCTCCTTCCGCTGGAGCATGGGCTGGTTCATCTTCTCGGAGGTGATGTTCTTCGCCGCCTTCTTCGGCGCGCTGTTCTGGTCCCGCCTGTACTCGGTGCCGGTGCTTGGCAGCCTGGAAAACGCCTTGCTGTGGCCCGACTTCAAGGCCATCTGGCCCAGCACGGCGCCCGGCTTTACCGCTGCGCCGGCGGGCACCGTCGAGGCTTTCAGCACCATGGGCCCCTGGCCCATCCCGACGATCAACACGGCCCTGCTGTTGACCTCGGGCGTCACGCTGACCATCGCCCATCACGCGCTGATCGCCGGCAACCGCGGCAAGACCATCCTGTGGATGTGGATCACCGTGCTGCTGGGCGCGACCTTCGTCGGCTTCCAGGCCTATGAATACCACCACGCCTACACCGAGCTCAACCTGAAGCTGACCTCCGGCATCTACGGCTCGACCTTCTTCATGCTGACCGGCTTCCACGGCTTTCACGTCTGCGTGGGCGCACTGATGCTGCTGTTCATCACCATCCGCCTGATGAAGGGCCACTTCACGCCGGAGCGCCACTTCGGCTTCGAAGGCGCCGCCTGGTACTGGCACTTCGTGGACGTGGTGTGGCTGGGCCTGTACGTCATCGTCTACTGGATGTGACTTCCCGGTCTCGCAATGAGAAAGCGCCGCAGCAGCGGCGCTTTTTTGTTGTTGAAGCTCAGGATTTCACCGGCAGTCCGGTCGGCTGTATCCAGCCCATCTGCCAGCTCAGCAGGATGATCAGGAACAGCGTCACCGACACGGCGACCCGCACCGCCAGCGCACGGGCCATGTTGGGGCTTTTCTTGTTGCCGCCCTTGCGCAGCATGAAGAAGCCGGCCGCGCCGAGCGCGCCGAGGATGCCGATGAAGGCGATCAGGATCACGAATTTCATGGTGTCGAATTATCCGCCCGGAGGTTTTGCATGACCGCCAGGCGTTGGCTGGTGCTGCTGGCGGCCCTGCTGGGCGCCGCGCTGACGGCGCGGCTGGGCGTCTGGCAGCTTGACCGTGCCGCGCAGAAGATCGCGTTGCAAGCAGCCATCGAGGCCGAAGCCGACAAGCCGGCGCTCACCGAGGCCGAGTTGGGCGGCGAAGGCCAACTGCACCGCCGTGTGGCCCTGCGTGGCACCTGGATGGCCGAACGCACGATCTGGCTGGACAACCGGCCCATGGACGGCCGCACGGGCTTCTTCGTCGTCACGCCGCTGCGCCTGGCGGGCCGCGACGACGTCGTCCTGGTACAGCGCGGCTGGGCGCCGCGCAATCAACTCGACCGCCAGCAGCTGCCCCCCTTGCTCACGCCGCCCGGCGAGGTTGCCGTCGAAGGGCGGCTGGCGACGTCGCCCTCCCGGCTTTACGAGCTGGGCGAAGGGTCGGCCGGCACGATCCGGCAAAATCTCGACCCTGCGGCCTTCGCCGTCGAGTCCGGCCTGAAGCTCTTGCCGCTGACCGTCGTGCAGACCGCCACCGATTCGCCCGACGACACGTTGCTGCGCCATTGGCCAGCGCCCGACCTCGGCCTGCAAAAACACTATGGCTATGCCTTTCAATGGTTTGCGCTCTGCGCGCTGATCGTCGGTCTCTATGTCTGGTTCCAACTCATCCGTCCCCGGCTCCGCCGTCAGCAGTCCTGAACCGCTGAGCTTCGCGGTGCACAGCCTGCCCGATCCCGGCACGACGGGGCAGCAGCGCGTCGGCCGCTGGAAGATGCTGCTGGTGCTGGCCATGTGCGCGGCGCCGGTCGTCGCCTCCTACTTCACCTTCTACGTCGTCAGGCCCAGCGGCTCGGCCTATGGCGAACTGATCGCGCCTGCCGTCGACATGCCTGCCGACCTGCCGCTCACCGACCTGCAGGGCAGGGCGGTCGCGCCGGCTTCCTTGCGGGGTCAATGGCTGCTGGCCGTCGTGCACGGTTCCGACTGCCCGGCCGCCTGCGAACAGCAGCTCTTCGTGCAGCGCCAACTGCGCGAGATGCTGGGCAAGGAGCGGGCGCGCGTGGACAAGCTCTGGCTCATTCCCGATACCGGCACGCCGCGCCCCGAAGTGATGGCTGCCGTCAGTCAGAAGGGCGCCGAAGTGACCGTGCTGCGCGTGCCCAGGGACCGGTTGGATGCCTGGCTCAAACCCGCCTCGGGCAAGGCGCTGGCCGACCATTTCTACATCGTCGACCCCATGGGCAACTGGATGGAGCGCGCCCCTGCCGAGCCCGAGCCCAAGAAGCTCAAAGCCGATCTCGACAGGCTGCTGCGCGCCAGCGCCAGCTGGGATACGGCAGGCCGATGAACGACCTGCTGGTCCCTCTTGGCCAGGTCGCCGCCATCGGCGGCGCGGTCGCCATCGGCCCACTGCTCTGGTGGCGCCAGCGCTCGCGAAGCGCGACGCCGGCAGGGCGGCTGCGCGCGCTGACCCTGCTGACGCTGTTCCTGACCTTCGACCTCATCGTCTTCGGCGCCTTCACGCGCCTGACCGATTCGGGCCTGGGCTGCCCGGACTGGCCGGGTTGCTACAGCGCTGCAAGCCCGGCCGGCGCCCACGACCACATCGAGGCCGCCCAGACCGCGATGCCCACCGGCCCGGTCACGCACGGCAAAGCCTGGATCGAGATGGTTCACCGCTATCTGGCCAGCGGCGTGGGCCTGCTCATCCTCGTCATGGCTGCGCTGAGTTGGCGGCTGAAGCGGCGGGGCGCAGAGACCGCACCATCGCCCTGGCTGCCGACGCTGACGCTGGCCTGGGTCTGCGTGCAGGGGGCCTTCGGCGCGCTGACGGTCACGATGAAGCTCTTCCCGGCCATCGTCACGCTGCACCTGCTGCTCGGCATCGGCCTCTTGATGCTGCTCGCCTGGCAGCACGAGGCCTACGAGCCGCGGCCGATCATCGCGCCGTCGGCGTTGCGCCGTGCGGTCGCCGTCGTCCTTGTGCTTGCACTTGTCCAGGTCGCCCTTGGCGGCTGGGTCAGCACGAATTACGCCGTGCTGGCCTGCGACGAATTCCCCACCTGCCACGGCGGCCAGTGGTGGCCGCAACTGGACTTCGCGCAGGGCTTTCAGCTCTGGCGCGCACTGGGCCAGCGCGCCGACGGCGGCTGGCTCGGGTTCGAGGCGCTGGCCGCCATCCACACGGCCCATCGCATCGGCGCGGGCGTCGTCTTTGCGGCCATCCTGGCACTGGCCTGGCGGCTGCGTCGGCATGCGGCGAACTGGTCCAACTGGCTGCTCGCCGCGGCTGGCTGGCAGCTCGCCTCCGGCCTGTCCAATGTCGCGCTCGACTGGCCTATCGTGGCTGCCCTCGCCCACACCGCTGGCGCCGCTCTGCTGCTAGCCCTGCTCACCATCTTGCTCGCGCGCCTGAGGGCGCAAACTTGACCATGGCCTCCACGTCCACCGCCAGCGCCTTCGTGCACAGCCCGCGCTGGCAGCAGTTCTACCAGCTGACCAAGCCGCGCGTCGTCCAGCTCATCGTCTTCTGCGCAGCCATCGGCATGGCCCTGGCCGTGCCCGGCCTGCCCTCGCCGGAACAGGCCCTCACCATGCTTGCCGCCGTCGCTGGCATCTGGCTGGTCGCCGGCGCTGCGGCCGCCTTCAACTGCCTCATCGAGGACGGCATCGACGCGCGCATGAAGCGCACCGCCTGGCGCGCCACGGCCAAGGGTGAGCTCAGCCGTACGCAGACGCTCACCTTCTCGGCCCTGCTGTGCGCAGCCGGCATGGCGCTGCTGGGTTTCTACGTCAACGTGTTGACGATGTGGCTGACCTTCGCCACCTTCATCGGCTATGCCGTCATCTACACCGTCATCCTGAAGCCGATGACGCCGCAGAACATCGTCATCGGCGGCGCCTCGGGCGCCATGCCGCCGGTGCTGGGCTGGGCCGCGCTGCGTGGCGACCTCGGCCCCGAGCCCTGGCTGCTGTGCTTGATCATCTTCCTGTGGACGCCGCCGCACTTCTGGGCGCTGGCGCTGTACCGCGCTGAAGATTACGCGCGCGCCGGCCTGCCCATGCTGCCCGTCACGCACGGCAACGACTACACGCGGCTGCAGATCCTGCTCTACACCTGGGTGCTGTTTGCGGCCACGCTGCTGCCCTTCCTGACCGGCATGAGCGGCTGGTTCTACCTCGCCAGCGCCGTCGCACTCGGCCTGGGCTTCTGCGGCTATGCCTTCCGGCTGTGGCGCTCGTATTCGGAGATGCTGGCGCGGCGGACCTTCTGGTTCTCCATCTGGCATTTGTCGCTGCTCTTTGCGGCGCTGTTGATCGACCACTACATCGCATGAACACCCGTCGTTTCGCGCTGACCGCGCTGGCCGCACTGTCGTTGGCCGCCTGCCAGAAGGCGAGCCCCGACAAGCCTGCCTTCAAGGGCATCGACCTGACCGGCGCCGAGTACGCCCGCACGCTGAACCTGACCGACCAGGACGGCCGCGCCCGCTCGCTGGCTGACTTCAAGGGCAAGGTGCTGGTGGTCTTCTTCGGCTACACCCAATGCCCCGACGTCTGCCCGACGACGATGGCCGAGGTGGCCGAAGTCAAGCGCAGCCTGGGCGCGGACGGCGACAAGGTGCAGGGCATCTTCGTCACCGTCGACCCGGAGCGCGATACGGCGCAGCTGCTCAAGGCCTATCTGGCCAGCTTCGATCCCAGCTTTGTCGGCCTGCGCGGCAGCGAGGAGCAGACGAAGGCCGCGGCCAAGGAGTTCAAGGTCTTCTACGCCAAGGCGCCGGGCAAGACACCCGAGACCTACACGATGGACCACACGGCGGCGAGCTTCATCTTCGACACCGAAGGCCGCGTGCGCGTTTACGCGCGCTACGGCTCGGGCGCCCAGCCGCTGGCGGACGACATCAAGCTGCTGCTGGCCGAAGCCAAAAAGTAGAAAAGGCCCCGAGGGGCCTTTTACTTGGAGCCGAGGAGGTCAATCAGGCCGCTTCGGTCAGCGCCTTCTTCATCTTCTTCATCGCCGCCACCTCGATCTGGCGGATGCGCTCGGCCGACACGCCGTATTCGGCAGCCAGCTCGTGCAGCGTCATGCCGCCCGACGAATCGTCGTTCACCTTCAGCCAGCGCTCCTCGACGATGCGGCGGCTGCGCGCGTCCAGCACGTCCAGGGCGCGGTGGATGCCGTCGCCGGCCAGTTCGTCGCGCGAACGCGCCTCGATGACGCGGGTCGGCTCATGGCTGTCGTCGGCCAGGTAGGCGATGGGCGCGAAGCTCTCGCCATCGTCGTCGGTCTGCGGCTCCAGCGCCACGTCGCCGCCCGACATGCGGGTCTCCATCTCCAGCACTTCCTCGCGCTTGACGTTCAGCGTGCTGGCGACATGGGCCAGTTCGGCCTCGGTGAGCGTGTTGCGATGCGTCTGGCCGTCGGCCTGGTCGGCCTTCATCTGGTGCTTCATCGAGCGCAGATTGAAGAACAGCTTGCGTTGGGCCTTGGTCGTCGCGACCTTGACCATGCGCCAGTTCTTCAGGATGTACTCGTGGATCTCGGCCTTGATCCAGTGCATGGCATAGCTCACCAGGCGCACACCCTGGTCCGGGTCGAAGCGCTTGACGGCCTTCATCAGGCCGACATTGCCTTCCTGGATCAGGTCGCCCTGGGGCAGGCCGTAGCCCATGTACTGGCGGGAGATAGCCACCACCAGGCGCAGATGCGACAGCACCATGCGGCCGGCGGCTTCCAGGTCGCCCTTGTCGCGCAGGCTGCGCGCGGCGGACCCTTCTTCCTCGGCCGTCAGCAGCGGCAGGCGGTTGACGGCGGAGATGTATGCGTCCAGATTGCCCAGCGAAGGCACCATGGCCCAGGGGTCGCGGACGGCAATGGCAGAAGAGGCGGACATCGTCATGAATCCTTGCTAAACCGCGGCGCGGAATGCCGCGGTGAGCAGGATATTAGCACTCTGGTTTGGCGAGTGCTAAGTCAGTTCGTGACGGTGCTGGAATGCAATGTTTCCAACGGTGAAACAGTCAGCGATCGCTAACTTTCCTTCAGTCGACCAGGCCGAAATCCGGGCTTTTGATCATGGCCTCGATATCCAGCAGGATCAGCATGCGCTCGCCGAGCTTGCCCAGGCCGGTGATGAAGCGGGCGTCCAGGGCGGCGGCCACTTCCGGGCGCGGCTTGATCTCGTCGGCGCTCAGTTCCAGCACGTCGGACACCGAATCCACGACGACACCGACGACGCGGCCGGCCACATTGAGCACGATGACGACGGTGAAAGCGTTGTATTCACCGGCCTGGCCCAGGCGGATGCGCAGGTCCACGATGGGCACGATGACGCCGCGCAGGTTGACGACGCCCTTGACGAAGGCCGGTGCATTGGCAACGCGGGTGGGCGGCTCGTAAGAGCGGATTTCCTGCACGCGCAGGATGTTGAGGCCGTATTCCTCTGCGCCGATGCGAAAGGTCAGGAACTGGCGACCATCGGTGCGTGCCAGGGCCTGCACGGCCTGGGCACCGGTGCTGGGAACGAGATCGGTGGAACTCATCGGGCGCTGACGCGTGTTGGGGACTGGGCCCTCATTCTGCCCCCGCTACGACGGAGCCCGGCGCCAACAATTCATCGACCAGGGCGAGCAATTCACGCACGTCCAGCGGCTTGGTCAGATAGTGCTGGGCGCCCGCCACCTCGGCGGCGGCGATCTGCTCGGGCTGGGCATTGGCCGACACGACGACGACGGGGGGAAGCGGCTGGCCCAGCTCGCGCATGCGGCTCAGCAGCGTCAGACCGTCGCCGTCGGGCAGCTGCCAGTCGAGCAGCAGCAGGGCCGGCGGGCGCTCGCGCAAGGCGCGCAGGCCGGCTTCAACGGTCGGCGCCACTTCCAGCTCGATGCCGGGCCGCTGCTCCAGGATGCCGCGCATGACTTCGGCGTTGAGCGGGTTGTCCTCCACGTAGAGCACGCTCCGCTGGGGGCTGGGGCGCGGGCTGGTCGGTTCGTCCGGGGCTGTCTCCTGGGACAGTGCAGCGGCAGCGCCGCTGGCCGGCAGCCTCAGCACGAAGCAGGCGCCGGGGCCGTCCTGCTCTTCGGCGCGCAGGCTGCCGCCCATCATCTCGGCCAGGCGCTGGCTGATGACCAGGCCGATACCCGTGCCCGGCAGGCCGCTGCGCTCGCGGCCCAGGCGGTTGAAAGGTTGGAAGAGGGCGGCGCGCTGCTCTTCGGTAAGGCCCAGCCCGGTGTCGCGCACGGCGATTTCGACCCACCCCAGCTCAGGACGAGCCACCTCGACGCTGACGCTGCCGCCTGGGCGGTTGTACTTGACCGCGTTGCTGAGCAGGTTGGTCAGGATTTGGGTAACCCGCGTGGGGTCGCCGACGAGGCGCACGGCGGCCGGGTCGATACGCTGGCTGATGGCCAGGCCGCGCTCTGCGGCTTGACCTTGCACCAGCGCCAAGGCCCGGGCCAGCAGCGGCGGCAGCTCCAGCAGCACAGGCTCCAGGCGCAGCGAGCCTGCCTCGATGCGCGACAGGTCCAGCGTGTCGTTGATCATTTCCAGCAGATGCCAGCCGGCCTGGGCGATCTGCTGGGCGCGTGCGCGCTGGCCCGGTGCCAGCGGTTCACCGGCGTCCATCTGCATCAGCTGCGTGAAGCCGAGGATGGCGTTCATCGGTGTGCGCAGCTCATGGCTCATGCGCGACAGGAACTCGCTCTTGGCCTGGTTGGCCGCCTCGGCGGCCTCGCGGGCGCGGTCCAGCTCCTCGATGCGCAATTGGTCGGTGATGTCCTCGATGATGCCCACCAGCCGGTGTGGCCGGCCGTCCGCGCCGCGCAGCAGGCTGACCAGCACGCGCGCATGGGCGGTGCTGCCGTCGGGACGGATATAGCGCTTCAAGCGGCGGTAGAACGGGATCTCACCGCGCATCAGCCGGCGTGCCAGGCGGATGTCCTCACGGCGGTCATCGGCATGGGTCACGTCGATGGAGCGCTTGTTCGCGAGCGCCTCGGCCGTGTAGCCGACCAGATGGCAGAAATGGGCATTGACCTCCTGGAAGCCGCCGTTGAGGTCGGTGAAGGCGATGCCGATGGGCGCAGTCTCGAAGATGCTGTGAAAGCGTTGCTCGCTCTGGCTCAGCGCGCGCTCGCCCTGGGCGCGGTTGGCAACCTCGCGCTCCAGCGCGGCGGTGCGTTCCTGCACCAGCGCCTCGACATGCTGGGTGCGGCCCGACATCAGCAGCAGCAGCGCGCCCACCATGGCCGTGGCCAGCAGGCCGACGAGGGCGAAGGCCCAGCTGCGCCCCGGCGCCTGCACCAAGCCGGGCAGGTCATAGATGCGAATCTCCCATGACCGGCCGCCGAACTCCAGCGGCATCTTGACCAGGGGCAGGTCGGCACCCCCACGTTGCACGGCCTCGCAGCCCAGGCGCCCGCCCAGTCGCGGATAGAGCGCGCCGCGCTCCAGGTCGACGAGACAGGCGCCGAGATGCTCGGGCCAGTTGGCCGCCAGGCGCGACAGCAGCAGGTCGGGCCTCAGCGTGGCGAAGACGACGCCGTCCAAGGCCTGCTCGCTGGGCGCCGCCTGGCCCCGGTAGAGGGGCTGGTAGACCACAACGCCGACCGCGGCCTCCTTGTCCTGCGACAGCTGGAAGCCCGCCGACGCCACCGGTTTCCCCAGCGAAGCGGCGCGCTCGATGGCCGCGCGCGCGCCGGGGATGGTGCGCACGTTCACGCCCAGCGCGCCGGCATTGCGCGACAGCGGTTCGATGAGGCGGATGGCCAGCATGTCCTCGTCCGCCGGTGGGCGCAGGTCGCCGGCACGCAGGCGGTCGCGCGCCTGGTAGCCGCCGGGAAAGGCATCGGCCGCGGCAGCCGCGTTGAAGCGGTCGACGTCGGCGCGCGCAACACGCAGCGTCAGGCCCAGCGCGATCAACGGGCTCTCCTCGGTCAGGAAGCCGCTCGTCGCTTGGGCGAACTCCGCGCGCGTCGGCCTTGGTTTGACCTTGACGAGGCCGTGCACGCCCTCCAGTGCCAGCAGCGGCTCGCGCAGCCGGCCGGCCAGGTCCTGGGCGGCGCTGGTCGCGTCGCGCGTGAAGTCGGCGCGGTTGCGCTGGCGGTCCCATTCCATCGTGACGGCCACGCCCAGGCCCACGAGCAGCGTGGTCAGCAGCATCGGCAGGCCGACGCTGAAGCGCCGCGTTGCCCAGGCCGAACGCGGCTGGCCGATCAGGGCCAGGGTGATCGGCGTGGCGATGAGCACGCCCATCAGGTCGCCGGTCCACCAGATCGTCCAGACCAGGCCCATCTGCGCGGTGGCGATGACGCCGAAGGCCTTCAGCACCAAGCTCGCGCAAGTTGGGCTGACGACGCCCGCCAGCGCCGCCGCGAACAGATAGCCGGCGATCTCGCGCGGCGAGGCCAGCACCAGCGGCCGGCCGCACCAGCGCCGCATCAGCAGCGTGCCGGCCACTGCCTGGGCGGCGGCACCCAGGCCGATGCCCAGGGCCAGCGGCAGCACGCCGCTCAGTTCGTTCATCGTCGTGGCCTGCACGATGAAGGACCCCAGGGCCACGGCCGGCGTGTAGCGCAGGCCCCAGACAAGCAGCACGGCCAGGCCCCAGCCGGCGGCGGGGTAGATGGGCGCGACCTGGTAGGGCGGCAGCACCATCAGCAGGCCCAGCCGCGCCAGCACGTAATAGACGGCGACGATGGCCGCCGACAGCGCCAGGTAGCGGCCCACGTCGCGGGCGCTCAGCGGCCGCATGGCCTTCATTCGGCCTGGGCCTCCCTCAGCGTCTGCACGACGGGCCGCTGCAGCACGCCGCGCAGGCTCCACCAGCCGGCGCTCCAGGCCAGCAGCGCGCCGCAGGCCGCGCCAACCAGCGGCACCCAGGGCTTGATGTGCCAGTCGAACTCGAAGACGAAGCGCGCCAGCAGGGCCGCCAGCACCAGCGCCACGGCGCCGGCCAGGAAGCCGGCCAGGGCGCCGACACCCAGCAGCTCGGCGCGCTGCACCTGGGCCAGCAGCGACGACGGCGCGCCCAGCGCCCGCATCAGCGCGAACTCACGCGTGCGCGCCTCGCGCGTGCTGCCCACGGCCGCCAGCAGCACGACCAGGCCGGTCGCCAGCGTGAAGCTGAACAGGAACTGCACCGCCTGGATGACCTGATCCAGCACGCCCTGCACCTGATTGAGCTGGGCCGACACGTCGATGACCGTGAGATTGGGGAACTGGCGCGCCAGCTCGCGGTCCAGCTTGGTGGCCGGCGGGCTGCGGTAGGCGGCGATCTGCGTGGACGGCAGGTCGGGCAGTTCTGCCTTCTCGAACAGCACGAAGAAGTTGACGCGCATGGACGACCAATCGACCTTGCGCAGATTGGTGATGCGCCCCTGCACGGGCTGGCCGGCGATGTCGAAGGCCAGCGTGTCGCCGAGCTTCAGGCCGAGCGTCTGGGCCAGGCCTTCTTCGACGCTCAGGCCGGTCTCGTCGGGCTTGGCATCACCCCAGCGGCCGCTGGTGATCTGGTTGTGGGCCGGCTTGTCGGCCGTGTGGCTGAGGTTGAACTCGCGCTCGGCCAGGCGCTGGGCGCGTTCCTCGGCAAAGCGCTTGGCCTGCACCGGCTCGCCGTTGATCGCCGTCAGGCGGCCGCGGATCATCGGGTACCAGTCGTAGTCCTTCACGCCGGCGTCGGTCAGCGTCTTGCGAAAGGCTGTTGCCTGGTCGGGCTGGATGTTGATGACGAAGCGGTCCGGTGCGGCCGCCGGCGTCGCGCGGCGCCAGCTGTCGATCAGGTCGGTGCGCAGCAGCACCAGCAGCGCCAGCGCCAGCAGGCCAACGGCCAACGAGGACACCTGCATGACTGCAAAGCCCGGCCGTGCCGCGACCTGGCGCGTGGCCAGCAGCAGCCAGCGCGGCACGCCCGCACCGCTGACATTGACCGGCACCAGCCGGCGCAGCAGCCACACCGCCGCCCAGGCCAGCAGCGCGAACAGCAGCACCGCGGCGGCAAAGCCTGCGGCGGCGATGGCGCCGAGCTTCACGTCGCCTGCCAGCACGACGAGGATGGCCGCGAGGCCCGCCACACCCGCGCCGAGCACCAGCAGTGAGCCGGCCTTGGGCGCGCCGAGGTCGCGGCGGATGACGCGCAGCGGCGGCACGGCGGCGAGCTGCAGCACCGGCGGCAGGCCGAAGCCCAGCAGCAGCGACAAGCCCAGGCCCAGGCCCAGCAGCGCCGGCCAGATGCTGGGCGGTGGCAGGTCGACGTCGATCAGCCCGGCCAGTAGCGACACGAAAACCTGGTGCAGGGCCAGGCCGCCCAGCACGCCGACCGCGCTGGCGCTCAGGCCTGCGAGCAGGAACTCCAGCCCGTACGCCCAGGCGATGCGGCGCTGCGGCTGGCCGAGCACGCGCAGCATGGCGCAGTCGTCCAGATGGCGGGCTGCAAAGTCGCGTGCCGCCAGCGCCACGGCCACGGCTGCGAGCAGGGCTGACAGCATGGCCACCAGGCGCAGGAAGCGGGCCGCGCGGTCCAGCGTCTGGCGCATCTCGGGGCGGCCGGACTCCAACGACTCCAGGCGCACGCCGCGCAGCTTGTCCTTCTCGACGAGTTGCTCGGCGCCGGCCACGAAGCGGCCGACGGCACCCGGTGCTGCGCCCGGGCCGGGCACGACCGCCATGCGGTAGGTGAGGCGGCTGGCGGGCTGCACGAGACGGGTGGCGGCGAGGTCGGCCTCGGCCAGCATGACGCGCGGCGCGAAGCTCATGAACCCAGCGCCGCGGTCGGGCTCGGTCTCGATCAGCGCGGCGAGCTTCAGCTTCGCGTCGCCGAGCAGCAGCGAGTCACCGAGCTTCAGCCCCAGGCCATCGGCTACGGCCGGATCGACCCAGACCTCGCCGGCGGCTGGCGCACCGCTGCGGCCGGGCAGGGCCTCACGCAGCTTGATGCTGCCGCGCAGCGGATAACCCGCACCAACGGCCTTCACGGCCACCAGCCGGCTCTCGCCGCCATGGGCTTCGTCGCTGCGCGCCATGCTGGGGAAGGTGGCCGTGCGCACGGTGGTCAGGTTCTGGGCGGCGGCCAGGTCGACGAGGGCAGGGGCCGTGGGCTGGTCACTGGCAACGACTGCATCGCCGCCCAGCAGCTTGGCTGCGTCGCGGCGCAGGCCCTGGTCGAGGCGGTCGGACAGGAAGGCCACAGCGCACAGCGCCGCGACGGCCAGGGCCACGGCCAGCATCAGCAAGCGCAACTCGCCGGCCCGCCAGTCCCGCAGCAACTGGCGCCAGGCGATCAGCAAAGTGGCAGGCGGACGCTGGGCGGGCGAGGCGGAGGACGTCATGCGCGCGACTGTAGCCGTGGGAATCGCATTCAGCCCTGTAAACTCGCGGCCCATTGCGGGTGTAGTTCAATGGTAGAACTTCAGCTTCCCAAGCTGACTACGTGGGTTCGATTCCCATCACCCGCTCCAAATGCCAACGGCCCCACTCGGGGCCGTTGGCATTTGGGGTGGGGGCTTGGGATGAGAACCCACGGTTCGCTCAAGGACAGCCGGTGGCTGTCCTTGGACGGCGCCGTGCGCCGGGCCGAGTACCAGCGAGGCCGATGGATCGGTCCGACCGATCCATCGCATTCCGAGCATTCCCTTCCCGCCGCCGTCAGCCCTCTACCCAGCTGACGCGCCCACGCCCCGCAGCCTTGGCCAAATACAGCGCCTTGTCCGCCGCCTCGACGAGCCCCTGGGCCTGCGACCCCGCTGACACCCCCAGGCTGATCGTCACGCAGCCCTCCACCCCCGGATGCGGCAGCGACAACGCCCTCACCGTGTCCTCCATCAGCTGCGCCACCCCGATCGCCCCTGCCAGATCGGTGTCCGGGAGCAGGCAGACGAACTCCTCTCCGCCGTAGCGCGCCAGCAGATCGGTAGGCCGCCTCAAGCAAGCCCGCAGCGCCCCCGCCACGCGCCGCAGGCAGTCGTCCCCCGCCAGATGCCCCAGCGCATCGTTGTAGCGCTTGAAGTGGTCGACATCGGCGAGCACGATGGCCAGTGGCGAGCGCGAGCGCTGCGCACGCCGGGCTTCGGCGATGAAGCGCTCGTCGAAATGCCGGCGGTTGTGCACGCCGGTCAGCCCGTCGATGAAGGCGAGCTCGCGCAAAAGGTCCGACTGGGCTTTCAAGGTCAGCTGGGTCCGCACCCGCGCCCGCACGACGGTGGGATTGAAGGGCTTGGTGATGAAGTCGGCCGCGCCGGCGTCCAGCGCGCGGGTCTCGTCCTCGGGCTGGTCCTGCGCGGTCACGAAGATGACGGCGATGCTGCGCAGCAGCGGGTCGGCCTTCAATTCGGCGCAGAGCTGGTGGCCGTCCATGCCGGGCATCTGCACGTCCAGCAGCACGAGGTCGGGCTGGCGGTCGCGGCACAGCTGCAGGGCGCGGCTGCCGTCGGTGGCCATCAGCACCTGGCAATCGCTCGCGAAGACGCGGTGCAGGGCCTGGATGTTGACCGGCTGGTCGTCGACGATGAGCAGGCGCGGGCGGCGGCCGGCCGGCGCGTGGCCGGGCGTCAGCGGTGCGCGGTCAGGCAGGGAGAGCTGCATCATGTCGGGGCCTCCAGCGTCGTGCGCAGGCGGCGGCACAGCGTCAGCGCGGTGCCGAAGTCGAGGGCTTCCATGGCCGAATCGAGGGCAGTCACCGTGCCTTCATCGCCCTTCTGCCGCAGCCGCTCGCGCAGGCCCTGGTGGAAGTCGAGCGCAGCGAGGTCGGCGCCGTCGAGCAGTTCGGCGAGGGCATCCACGTGCTGGGCGAGGCTGCCGGGCGCTGCGGGCCGCTGCTGTTCGGCGAGATCGTCATGCAGGGCCTGGCGGGCGTGCAGGTCGGCGGCGAGCCGGTCCAGCGCGGCAAGATCGGCCTGGCGGCGCTCGAGAAAACGGCGGCGCCAGTCTTCGTCGGGCGCGCCGGCATGTTCACCTTCGGCGGCCAGGGCCGCCAGTTCCCCCGCGCCGAGCATGGCGGCCAGCCCGCGGTAGCCATGCAGGCCGCGCGTGGCGGTACGGCCACCCTCGGCCAGGGCCCGGGCGAGCTTGCGGTCCTGTTCGTGCAGGGCGGCCAGCGTGCGTTCGAACAGCTCAATGCGGCCGGACATGCGCGCCAGCGCCTCGGCCAGCGCGATGCCGGCACGGCCCGCGTCGGCCAGCAGGGTGGGGGGCAGCTCGGCGGCCACGGTCCTGGGCGCCGTGGGCGCAGCGCCGCAGCGCCGGCTGATCACGGCGACCAGTACGTCGGGGTCGAAGGGCTTGCCGATGTGCTCGTCCATGCCGGCCTCAAGGCAGGCCTGGCGTTCGGCATCCAGCGCGCCCGCCGTCATCGCAATGATGGGCAGGGTCAGGCCCAGCTGGCGTCGGATCAGCCGCGTGGCTGTCGTTCCATCCATGACGGGCATCTGCACGTCCATCAGCACGGCGTCAAAGCCGCGCCGGCCGCGGGTCTGGGCGAGCAGGGTCAGGGCCTGCTGGCCGTCGCCGGCCAGGCTGATCTGGGCACCTTCGAGTTCAAGCAGTTCGCGCGTGACCTGCTGGTTGCCGGGGTTGTCCTCGACGACGAGGAGATGCAGGCCGGCCAGGCGCTGCGGTGCCGGTTCGGGCGGCTCGCCGTCACTGCAGCGTGCCTGGATGGCCGCGCTGACGGCCTGGCTCAGCAGGGTCGCGGTGATGGGCTTGACGAGGAAGCCGTCGAGCAGGGCCTGCTCGGCCGCGCTGCGTTGGGCCAGGCGTTCGCGGTCGTAGCTGGTGACCATCAGGATCAGCGGCTCGGGGCCGAGGCGCTGGCGCAGGTGCACGGCGGTCTGCCAGCCATCCATGCCGGGCATGACCCAGTCGAGCAGCACGACCTCCGGCGTGCCGCTGGTGATCAGCTCCAGCGCCTCGGCACCGCTGGCCGCCAGGCGTGCCGTCCAGCCCAGGGATTGGGCCAGTGTGCCGATGACCCGGCGTGCCTCGGCATGGTCGTCGATGACGAGGGCCTGTAGGGCCTGGCGCGGCGCCGGCGCGCACTCCTCGGCGGGCAAGGGGAAGCTCAGAGTGAAGCTGAAGCGGCTGCCCTTGCCGGGCGTGCTTTCGATGTGGATGTCGCCGCCCATCAGGCGCACCAGGCGGCGGCTGATGGCCAGGCCCAGGCCGGTGCCGCCGAAGCGTCGGGCCGTTGACGCCTCGGCCTGGGCAAAGCCCGAGAAGATGCGCTGCTGCTGCTCGGGCGCGATGCCGATGCCGGTGTCGCGCACCGAGAAGGCGAGCACGACGCTGCTGGCGTTCTGCGACACGAGCGAGATGCCGAGCACGACCTCGCCGGCCTGCGTGAACTTGATGGCGTTGCCGGCCAGGTTGATGAGCACCTGCTGCAGGCGCAGTGCATCGGCGACCACGACCGGCGGCAGGGCGGGGTCGAGGTCGAACAGCAGCTCGAGCTCGCGCTTGTCGACGTTGGCGGCCAGGATGACGGAGAGGTCGCGCAGCAGCTCGTCCAGGCGTGTCGGGTGCGGGTCCAGGCCGAGGTGGCCGGCTTCGATCTTGGAGAAGTCGAGGATGTCGTTGAGCAGGCCGAGCAGGCCACGCGCGGCGCCTTCGCTCTTGACGGCGTAGTCACGCTGGCGGGCGTCCAGTGGCGTCTTCTGCAGCAGGCGCAGCATGCCCAGCACGGCATTCATCGGCGTGCGGATCTCGTGGCTCATATTGGCCAGGAAGCGCGTCTTGGCTTGTGACGCGCGCTCGGCGGCGAGACGGGCCTGGGCCTGGGGCGTCAGGTCGAGGACTGTCAGCACGAGGCCACCATCGGGAAGGGGCGCCGTGCGGGCCTCGATGAGGCGCTCGCCGGTGCGGTAGGTCTCGAGGCGGTTGGCGCGCTGGTCGCGGCCCAGGGCCAGGGCCGCGTCGACCGCGGCGCGGGCCTGTTCGCCTTCGCCATAGTCGCCGCGGGCGGCGAAGAAGAGGATCAGATCGTCGAAGCGCAGCGGCGGTTCTTCGAAAAGGGAGGCCGGCACGTTGAGCAGGCGCTCGAACTCGGCGTTGTGCACGAGGAGACGGCGTTCGGCGTCGAAAACGGCCAGGCCGCAGGGCAGGTGGGCAATGACCTCGCGGATCAGGGGGCTGGGCGTGCCGGGCGAGGGGCTCGCGGCTGCAGGACCGGCCTGAGGCTGGGCGTCACCGCCGGCTTGCATGTCCCACGCCATCACGCCCCCGAGCCGCTGCTGCCCGGCCATCAATGCCGGGCGCTTCGAGTCTAGGGCGGCCCCGTCAGGGCGCCGGGCCGGGGTCGCTACAAGAAGTTACAGGTTTGCCCTAGTCGCGCACGATGCGGCCCGGCGCCGCCTGGGAAAGCGCCAGCGGGTTGTCGCGCAGCAGCTCGACGAGGGCGTCGATGTCGGTGCCGAGCACGGCGCGGTCGCGGCCATGCTTGAAACCCGCCTGGGCGTCGCCGCCTTCGGAGAGGAAGTTGTTGATGACGACGCGGTAGTTGCGCGCCGGATCGATCGGCTCGCCGTTGATGCGCGGGTCGACGAGTTGGGCGACGCCATCGGCCGCGGCGCGCCAGTGGTAGCGCAGCGTCGACGAGGGCTGCAGCATGCGCGGGGCGGCGTCGCCCTTGGGCAGCTGGCGCTGCAGGATGTCCAGCAGCTGCTGGCCGGTCAGCGTCACCGCGACGATGTCGTTGCCGAAGGGCTGGATGGCGAGCAGGTCACTCATCGTCGTGGGCTTGCCGGGCTTCACGGTCAGGTCGGCGCGGATGCCGCCGGGGTTCATGAAGGCCACGTCTGCCGGGCCCTGCTTGCGCGCGAAGGCGAGCTGGCTGTCCGCGATGAGGTTGCCCAGCGCGGAGTCGCCATGGGGCTCCTTGGCATTGCGCGAGGCGCCTTGCGTCAAGGTGGTGACCGGCTTGTTGCGGGCTGCTTCGGTCAGCGCGGCGGCCTGGGCCACCAAGGCGGCCAGTGCCGGGTTGGGCGCGTAGGCCGACTGCAGCACCGGGTGGTTGACGGCCTGGGCATCGAGCACGCGGCCGGCAGCGTCGAACTTGAGATGGCTTTCGGTGATCCAGCCGCCATAGCTGCCGGCTTGCACGACGAGGCGGCCATCGATCTTGCAGGTGTAGGCCTGATGGGTGTGGCCGCCGATGATGATGGCGTAGGCGGGGTCCAGGCGCTTGGCGATGTCCTGCACGCGGCCGGTCAACGTCGGGCAGGCGTAGCTCGGATCGTTGGCACTGGCGTCCCTTCCTTGAACGCCACCCTCGTGCATGACGGCCACCAGCACTTGCGCGCCTTCCGCCTTGAGCTGGGGGACGAGGGCATTCAGCGTGTCGGCCTCGTCGGCGAAGCGGATGCCTTTGATCGCCCGGGCGACGATGACATGCGGCGTCTCCAGCGTCGCTACGCCCGCGATGGCGACTTTCAGCGCGCCAGCCTGCTTGATGACATGGCTGGGCAGCAGCGGCTTGCCGGTGTTCGCGTCCAGCACATTGGCGCCGAGATAGGGAAAGCCGGGGCCCTTGTAGCCCGGCCACAGGCAACCGCCTGCGCCGCATTCGCCGCGGGTCTGGCGCAGCAGCTCGGGCAGGCCGGCATCCAGCTCGTGGTTGCCCAGGGCGCTGGCGGCGATGCCGAGCTGGGACATGGCCGTCAGCGTCGGTTCGTCGCGCAGCAGATTGGAGATCAGCGGCGAAGCGCCAATCAGGTCGCCGCCTGCCACAACCAGGGCATCGGGGTTCCTGGCCTTCAGCGCGGCCAGGGCCGTGGCCAGATACGCGGCGCCGCCGGCAGGCTGGGACTTGAGCGCGCCTGTGGCGTCGGGGAGGCGCGGCAGCAGCGGCGTGGGGTCGGCGGGCTGGATGTTGCCGTGGAAGTCGTTGATGGACAGCAGCGTCAGCTCTGTCGTGGCGGGCTGCTGCTGGGTGGCGCAGCCGGCAAACAGGGCGCCCAGCACGAGGCCGGTGGCGAGACGGAAGGAGTGGGTAAAGGCCATGACGGAGCTGCTTGGAGGAGGCTGGGATCTTGGAGGTCGGTTTGTAGCGCGAGTTTGTCGCGGTTTCGCGACATCACGAGGTTCTGCCGCAAGGTTTACATTCCAGTAAAGATTGCACCATATCGGTGCTACAGGCGGCCCGATTCGTGGCTTGGTTCCGTGATTCCCAAGTCAGCGGGCCAAAAACGGGGAGTAATGTCGCCGGCCGGCGATGCACTGTCCCAGTGCTTCACGCCGGGCGCGAGTGTCTGAATCGGGCCACTTCTGACTTACCCGTAAAGTTCTGTCACAGAAAGTCATGACAATTCCGGGGCGCTTTGCGAAGCGTCTTTCTGCCGCGGTCATCGACGAACGGCACCCTACTGAATCTGTTGAAGCCCGCGCGCTTGGCGCACCCACTAGGAGTCTAGGAATGAAGAGCAGACTATTCTGCAAGACCGCCACCGCCCTGGCAGTTTCCGTGCTGGCCACCGGCACGGTGTACGCGCAGCAAGCGCCGGTGGATCAAGCCAAGGAAGAGGCCGCACCGCGCGCCAAGGACGATGCCGTCCGCCTGGGCACGATCACGGTCATTGGTTCCGGTGCCAAGCTGGCCGGTGGCAATATGATCAATGACGACTCCGTGAAGGGCCGCAGCACGATCACCAAGGCCGCGATGGAAAAGGAAATCGCCACCGGAAACGTGCTGCAGAGCATTGCGCAGCTGCCCGGCGTGAACACCTACAACTACGACGCGACCGGCCTAAACGGCGGCGACGTGAGCATCCGCGGCTTCGGCTCCGATCAGATCGGCTTCACGGTGAACGGCGTGCCGGTCAACGATTCGGGCGGCTATGCTTTCTATGCCCAGGAAATGATCGACAAGGAGAACCTCTGTACCGCTTCGGTGGCCCAGGGCTCTCCCGAGCTGGAATCGCCCCACAGCGGCGCCACCGGCGGCAGCGTGAGCATGATCACCTGCGACCCGAATGACACGAGCCGCCTCCGCTTCTCGCAGACGTTCGGCGGCCTGAACCTGTTCCGCTCCTTCCTGCGTGTCGACACGGGTCGTTTCCTGGACAACAAGGCCAAGGTCTTCCTGAGCTATTCGCATGCCGAAGCCGACAAGTGGAAGGGTGTCGGCAAGCTCAAGAAGGACCATGTCGACGCCGGCTTCACGCTCGACCTGAACGAGGACAACCACATCCTGGGCTCGATCCTGTACAACCGTTTGTACAACCAGAACATCTTCTCGGTCAGCCTGTGCCAAGCTCAGCTCGTTCCGCTCTCCAGCTGCGCCGCCTCCTTTGCCTCTGGCTCTGATGCCAATGGCACGCCCTATGGCTACAACTATGACTACGGCGCGAACTTCAAGGCGCTGAAGACACCGGTGGGCGGCACGGCCCAGACCGACGTCACCCAGTCGCCGGTCTACTACGGCATGGCGCTGAACCCGTTCAAGAACGTGATTGCGTCGGTGTCGGGTTCCTTCAAGGTCGCCCAGGACACTTATTTGAAGGTCCAGCCCTACATGTGGTACGGCTTTGGCAACGGCGGCTGGTCACAAGTCATCCTTGACGAAACCGGTACCGCTGCCAAGACCGGTAGCTCGGGGACTAGCCTGATTGGCGGTGCCATTGACATCAATGGCGATGGCGACAAGCTGGACAAGGTTGCCGTGGGCCGCGCCAGCGTGACCAAGACCATGCGTCCCGGCATCACCGGCGAACTCAGCACCACGCTGGACAGCCACTACCTGAAGCTGGGCCTGTGGTATGAGCGTGCCCAGCACCGCCAGACCCAGCCGGGCGTCCGCATCAATGCCGACGGCACGCCGGCGGACCCCTGGCTGCAGGACGGCTGCATCAAGCGCACTGACGGCACCTGCTACGAAGGTCGCGACAGCAAGACGATCAGCACCGCCTACCAGATCTACCTGAACGACCAGATCACGCTGTTGAACGACCGCGCCTTCATTTCGCTGGGCCTGCGCCTGCCGCATGTGACGCGTGACGTGACCAACTACGCTAGCGAGACCCCGGTCCCGACCTACACGCTGGTCAATGGCGTCTATACCAAGGGCGCCAACGTCTACCAAGACTTCAACATTACGCGTTCGTTCCGCAAGGCGCTGCCGCAAATCGGTGCCCGCTTCAACCTGGACAGCAAACAGCATGTCTTCCTGAATGCCGCGAAGAACTTCCGCGCACCACCGAACTATGCCTATCAGGTCAGCTCCAGCGGCGTCTATGTAGCTTCCGTCAACGGCGGCCCGGTCCAGCCCTTTGTAGAGGTCAAGCCGGAAACGTCGACGATGATCGACGGCGGCTACCGCTTCCAGTCGAAGGACATCTCGTTCACGGCTACGCTGTTCAGCTCAGACTTCAAGAACCGCCAGGTCTCGGCGACGGACCCGAATACCCTGGTCACCACCTATGTAAATGCCGGCGGCGTGAAGAACCGTGGCCTGGAGATGGAAGTCGGCAGCGGCGTCTTCGGCGGCTTCTCGGCCTATGGCTCGCTGACGCTGCAGAAGAGCAAGATCACGGACGATCTGCAGCTGACCGCTACCGGCTTCCTGCCGATCAAGGACAAGGAGTTCGGCAAGACGCCCAAGAAGATGGCCGCCCTGTCCGTGCAATACGAGCAAGGCCCGGTCTATGTGCGCCTGAAGGGCAAGTACACCGGCTCGCAGTACGTGGACCTGATGAACCAGGAAGCCGCCCCCGCTTACACCACCGGTGACCTGGACGCCGGCTTCAAGTTCGGCAACTTCGGCTCGCAGCTGAAGAACGCCCAACTGCGCCTGAACGTCAGCAACATCGGCAATGCGAAGTACCGCAGCGCGTCTTCGATCCTGACCAACACGCAGGCAACGCCGCTGCGGACGACGAATGGCTCGACCGCATCGCAATCTGCCAGCACCGAGTTCTACTACCTCGGTGCCCCGCGCTTCACCTCGCTGACCTTCAGCGTGGATTTCGAGTAAGTAGCTTGACTGCCGGGTGCACAAGGCCCGGTCAGTCGGTTCGGCAACCGCGAGTGCAGCCAGAAGCTGCCTCGCGGTTTTTTTGTTGCCGGGGCCTGGTTTTCAGCGGTGGATGTCGCCCAGGCAGAGGTACTTCACCTCGACATAGTCCTCGATGCCCTGGCGCCCGCCCTCGCGCCCCAGGCCCGATTGCTTGACGCCGCCAAACGGCACCTCGGCCGTCGAGATCAGGCCGGTGTTGACGCCCACCATGCCGTATTCCAGCGCCTCGCCGACGCGGAAGATGCGGCCGATGTCGCGGCTGTAGAAATAGCTGGCCAGGCCGAACTCGGTGGAGTTGGCCAACCGGATCGCGTCCTCTTCGGTCTGGAACTTGAAGATGGGCGCCACCGGGCCGAAGGTCTCCTCGCGCGAGCACAGCATCTGCGGCGTCGCATCGGCCAGCAGCGTCGGCTCGAAGAAGTTGCCGCCGGCGGTCTCGATGCGCTTGCCGCCCGCCAGCAGTTTGGCACCCAAGGCGATGGCGTCGGCGACATGGGTCTCGACCTTTTCCAGCGCTGCAGCGTCGATCAGCGGCCCGACATTGATGCCGGCATCAAACCCATTACCTGTCTTCAGCGCCGCGACCTTGGCCGCGAATTTCTCCAGGAAGGCGTCGTAGATACCCGCCTGCACATAGATGCGGTTGGCGCAGACGCAGGTCTGGCCGGCGTTGCGGTATTTGCTGGCGATGGCGCCTTCCACGGCGGAGTCGAGGTCGGCGTCGTCAAAGACGATGAAGGGCGCATTGCCGCCCAGCTCCAGGCTGAGCTTCTTGATGGAAGGCGCGCACTGTTTCATCAGGATGCGGCCGACCTCCGTGCTGCCGGTGAAGGACAGATGGCGCACGACATCGCTCTCGCACAGCACCTGACCGATCTCGATGGATTGCTGGGAGTCCGCCGTCAGCACGTTCAGCACGCCGGCCGGCATGCCGGCCTGCTGGGCCAGTTCGGCAGCAGCCAGGGCCGTCAGCGGCGTCGCCTCGGCCGGCTTGATGATGACGGTGCAGCCGGCGGCCAGGGCCGGGGCGACCTTGCGCGTGATCATCGCCAACGGGAAGTTCCACGGCGTGATGGCCGCGCAGACGCCGACGGCCTGCTTGATGACGAGGTAGCGCTTGGTCGGGTCGGTCGTCGGGATGGTCTCGCCGTAGACGCGCTTGCCCTCCTCGGCGAACCAGTCGAGGAAGCTGGCGCCATAGATGACTTCGCCGCGCGCTTCGGCCAGCGGCTTGCCCTGTTCGGCCGTCATCAGCCGGGCCAGGTCGTCGGCGTGCTTGACGAGCAGCTGCTGCCAGCGCACCAGCACGGCGGCGCGCTCCTTGGCGGGTTTGCTGCGCCAGGCGTTCAGCGCGTTGGCGGCGGCGGCGATCGCCGAATCGGCGTCGGCGCGGCCGAGGTTGGGCACCTGGGCCAGTTCGCGGCCGGTAGCCGGATCGTTGACCGCAAACGTGGCGGAGCCGCCGACCCATTCGCCATTGATCAGGGCCTGCGTGCGCAGCAGGCCGGGGTTGTCGAGCGCGTCCAGTGGGGAATTCGCGTCCATCAAGGGTTCTCCAGAGGTATCGCCCGGGACTCTACCCGGGGCAAGTAAAGCCCCCTCTCTACAATCGCCCCTCCTTGTCACAGACCTTTTCCAGGAAGCCCCGGAATGAAAGCCGCCGAGATCCGCCAGACCTTTCTGAAGTTCTTCGAGTCGAAAGGCCACCAGATCGTCGCGTCCAGCCCCGTCGTGCCGGGTGACGACCCGACGCTGCTGTTCACGAACGCCGGCATGAACCAGTTCAAGGACGTGTTCCTGGGCTTTGACAAGCGCGCCTACTCACGCGCCACCACCAGCCAGAAGTGCATCCGCGCCGGCGGCAAGCACAACGACCTGGACAACGTCGGCTACACGGCGCGCCATCACACCTTTTTCGAGATGCTGGGCAACTTCAGCTTCGGCGACTATTTCAAGAAGGACGCGATCAGCTATGCCTGGGAGCTGCTGACGGTCAACTTCAAGTTGCCGGCCGACAAGCTCTGGGTCACCGTCTACGAGGAAGACGACGAGGCCTACGACATCTGGAACAAGACCGTGGGCGTGCCCGCCGAGCGCATCGTGCGCATCGGCGACAACAAGGGCGCGCGCTACATGTCCGACAACTTCTGGATGATGGGCGACACGGGCCCCTGCGGCCCCTGCACCGAGATCTTCTACGACCACGGCCCCGACGTCGCTGGCGGCCCCCCGGGCTCGGCCGAGCAGGACGGCGACCGCTACATCGAGATCTGGAACAACGTCTTCATGCAGTTCAACCGGACTGAAGACGGCGTGATGCACCCGCTGCCCAAGCCCAGCGTGGACACGGGCATGGGCCTGGAGCGCCTGGCTGCGGTTCTGCAGCATGTGCATTCCAACTATGAGATCGACACCTTCGTGACGCTGCTGGCTGCGGCCAAGAAGGCTGTGGACGCGGCCGGTGGTGGCGACTGTGACGCCACCAGCCCGTCGCTGAAGGTCATCGCCGACCACATCCGCGCCTGCTCGTTCACCATCGTCGACGGTGTCATTCCCGGCAACGCCGGCCGCGGCTATGTGCTGCGCCGCATCGCCCGCCGCGCCATCCGCCACGGCTACAAGCTAGGTGCACGCACGCCGTTCTTCCACAAGCTGGTCGCGGCGCTGAGTGCCGAGATGGGCGAGGCCTACCCCGAGCTGCGCCAGGCGCAGGCCCGCGTCACCGACGTGCTGAAGCAGGAGGAGGAGCGCTTCTTCCAGACCATCGCCACCGGCATGGAAATCCTCGAAGCAGCCCTCGCCAAGGGCGGCAACGTCGATGGCGACACGGCCTTCAAGCTGCACGACACCTACGGCTTCCCGGTCGACCTGACCGCCGACGTCTGCCGCGAGCGCGGCGTGACGGTGGACGAGACGCGCTTCAACGAACTGCTGGACGAGCAGAAGAACCGCGCCCGCGCCGCCGGCAAGTTCAAGATGGCGCAAGGCCTGGCCTACAGCGGCGCGCCGACCGAGTTCCACGGCTACGAGCACCTCGTCTGCGAGCACAGCAAGGTGACGGCCATCTACGTCGATGGCGCTCAGGTCAACGGGGCGCAGGCCGGCGACGATGCCGTCATCGTGCTCGACCACACGCCCTTCTACGCCGAGAGCGGCGGCCAGGTCGGCGACGCCGGCGAGCTGCGCAACGGCACGACGCGCGTCGTCGTCGCGGACACGATCAAGATCCAGGCCGATGTGTTCGGCCACCATGGCCAGGTCGTGGAAGGCTCGGTCAAGGTGGGCGATGTGTTCGTTGCCCGCGTTGACGCCGAGCGCCGCGCCAAGACCGTGCGCAACCACAGCGCCACCCACCTGATGCACAAGGCCCTGCGCGAGGTGCTGGGTGCCCACGTGCAGCAGAAGGGCTCGCTGGTTACGCCTGAGCGCACGCGCTTCGACTTCGCGCACAACGCGCCGATGACGGCCGAGGAGATCCGCGAGGTCGAGTCGCTCGTGAATGCCGAGATCCTGGGCAATGCCGGGGCCAACGCCCAGGTCATGGCGCTGGACGACGCGCAGAAGTCGGGCGCCATGATGCTTTTCGGCGAGAAGTACGGCGAGACGGTGCGGGTGCTGTCCATCGGCTCCTCCAAGGAGCTGTGCGGCGGCACCCACGTGAAGGCCACGGGCGACATCGGCCTGTTCAAGATCGTGGCCGAGTCGGGCGTTGCGGCTGGCATCCGCCGCGTCGAAGCCGTCACCGGCGACAACGCGCTGGCCTATCTGCAGCTGCTGGAAACCACGGTGCAGGGTGCCGCGATGACGCTCAAGACCTCGCCGCACGAGCTGGGCGCCCGCCTGCACGCGGTGCTGGACCAGATCAAGTCGTTGGAGAAGGAACTCACCGCTGCCAAGAGCAAGCTGGCCTCCGCCCAGGGCGATGAGCTGCTGGCCCAGGCCGTGGACGTGGGTGGCATCAAGGTGCTGGCCGCCAAGCTGGAAGGCGCCGACGCCAAGACGCTGCGCGAGACCATGGACAAGCTCAAGGACAAGCTGAAGACGGCGGCCATCGTGCTGGCCGCGGTCGACGGCGACAAGGTCCAGCTGGCAGCCGGCGTGACGGCCGACAGCATTGGCAAGGTCAAGGCCGGCGAGCTGGTCAACTTCGTCGCCCAGCAGGTCGGTGGCAAGGGCGGCGGCAAGCCCGACCTTGCCATGGCCGGCGGCACGCAGCCGGCCGGCGTGGCCGCGGCGCTGCAGAGCGTGGCGGGCTGGGTGGCTGAGCGCGTGTAGTCAACACCTGGCCCCCGCCCTGAACAGGCCCGCTGATCGCGGGCCTTTTTCTTTGGTGGATACGGCCTGGGGCAGCAAGCTGCCGACCATGCCGACGATCGTGCGTTTCGTCGGCAAGTGCTGGCCCGCGAGGAGGGCGCCGACAACACTGCGCCGGCCCTCCAACCCTCCCCATGCCGCATGGCGGGCGGTCCTGCCTCGCCGTGTCGAGCCGCGGGATCGGTGTGTCCAGAACAGAAGAAACCCCGTGATGAACCACAGAATCTGCGCGATCGCCCTGGCCGCATGCGCCGCCTCGTTCACAGTCCTTGCAGCCGATGCGCCGCAGGCGCCCGCGTCTGCGGTCAAGGCGGCGCCCACCCTCGGTCTGCAGGCTCGCCTCGAAACCAGCGTGGGCGGCAAGGTGCCCGCCATGGGCGCCGTGGTGATACGCGGTGGCCAGGTGACGGAGCTTGTGGTGGCCGGCCTGCGCGCCAAGGGCGACGCCGAACCGGTCCGGCCGGGCGATGTCTGGCACCTCGGCTCCAACGGCAAGGCCATGACGGCCACGATGGTCGCGCGACTGGTGGAACGGGGCGTGTTGTCCTGGGACGCCCCGCTGAGTCAGTTGCTACCCGAGCTGGCCGTGGACATGCAGGCCGCCTATCGTGACGTCACCCTGCGTGACCTGCTCGCACACCAGGCCGGCCTGCAAGCGGACATTGATGAATCCTGGATGGCGGTGTTCTACAAAGACAAGCGCCCTTTGCACGAACAGCGCCTGGCCTTCGCCCGCATCGCGTTGGCGCAGCCTCCCGCCTTTGCGCGCGGTGCCGGCGACGGCTACTCGAACTCGGGTGTGCTGATCGCCGGCCTGGCCGCCGAGCGCGCCGCTGGCTTGCCCTACGAGACCCTGTTGCAACGCGAGCTGTTCGAGCCGCTGGGCCTGCGCAGCGCGGGGTTTGGTGCCACCCACCGCGGCCAGCCCTTGGGGCACAAGGCTGGCGAACCCGTCGAAGGCGTGGAGGCGGACAACCCCGCCGTCATTGCGCCGGCCGGGGGCATCACCATGTCGCTGGAAGACTGGTCCAAGTTCGCGGTCGACCAGATGGCCGGCGAGCACGGACGCGGCAAGCTGCTGAAGGCGCAGACCTACCACCTGTTGCACCAACCGGCGCGTGAAGGCGGCAAGTTTGCGCTTGGTTGGCGGGCGCAGAACAGCATGGCCGGCGTGAACGCCCGCCACCTCGCCCACACCGGCAGCAATCAGGCCTGGTTCGCCCTCATCGTGCTGAAGCCGGACACCGAAGATGCCGTGCTGGTGACCAGCAACGCCAGCGAGGACGTCGAGGCCGACAAAGCCGTCCGCGCGGTGGCAGTTGCCACGCTCAAGGCCATGGCGCCCTAGGCGGGCATCAACAAGGAGCGCCCAGGGCTCAGAAGGTTTCCCAGTCGCCTTCGGCGGCCGCCGGTGCCGGTGCCGGTGCCGGGGCAGGGCGGGGCGCGACGACGGAGGCGGGCTTCGCGGCAGCGGGCTTGGGTGCTGCCGCCTTGAAAGGCGCCTTGGGTGCTGCGGCCTTTGGAGCGGGTGCGTGCGCCTTCGTCGGTGCCGGGACGCTGGCCCTGCGCTGCGGCTCGCTGCCGGCCACGCGGAACACGGCGACGGCCTCGACAAGGCGCTGGGCTTGCTCCTTCAGGCTCTCGGCCGCGGCGGCGGACTCTTCCACCAGGGCGGCGTTCTGCTGCGTCATCTGGTCGAGTTGCACGACCGAGGTGTTGACCGAATTGATGCCCTCGCTCTGCTCGGTGGCGGCCGAGCTGATCTCGCCAATGATGTCCTGCACGCGCTGCACGCTGGAGACGATCTCGCCCATCGTCGTGCCGGCCGTCTGCACCAGGCGGGCGCCGTTCTCGACGCGCTCGACGCTGTTGCCGATCAGCGCCTTGATCTGCTTGGCCGCCTCCGCGCTGCGGCCGGCCAGGGAACGCACCTCGCCGGCCACGACCGCGAAGCCGCGGCCCTGCTCGCCAGCGCGCGCCGCTTCCACGGCGGCGTTCAGCGCCAGGATGTTGGTCTGGAAGGCGATGCCGTCGATGGTGCCGATGATGTCGGAGATCTTCTTGCTGGCGACATTGATCTCGTCCATGGTCGTGACGACCTGGCCGACGACCTCGCCGCCGCGTGTCGCGGCCGCCACGGCGGACTGCACGAGCTGGTTGGCCGTGCGGGCCGAGTCAGCGGTCTGCCGCACGGTGCCGGTCAGCTCGCTCATGGACGAAGCAGCGTTCTGCAGGTTGCTGGCTGTCTGCTCGGTGCGTTGGCTCAAATCCAGGTTGCCGGTCGCGATCTCGGTGCTGGCCGTGCCGATGCTGTCGACCGAGTTGCGCACCGTGCCGATGGTGGTGGCCAGGCGCTGGCGCATGCCCTCGGTGTCCTGGATCAGTGAGCCGATCTCGTCGTTGCGACTGCTGCTGACCGACTGGGTCAGGTCGCCCTCGGCAATCGCGCCGACGGCCTTCTGCAGCGAGGCCAGCGGCTGTGCGACCCAACGGCGCATCATCCACATCAACCCGAAGCCCAGGCCCACGGCAGTCAGTGCGAGGGCGCCCCAGAAGAACCACAGCGTCGTGCGGCCGGCGGCCTGAGCCTCGCCGCGTGAGACCTGGGCGACGACCCAGTAGCCGGTCTTCTCGCTCTTGCGCGCCACGGCGAAGTTGTCGGTCTTGCCGTTGCCCAGCACATCGGGCACGTCGTCCAGCACGACGGCGCTGGCGGTCTGTTCGGCCAGCGTCTTCTCGAAGCCGGGTGCGACGCTGGACAGCAGCTTGCCCTTGGCCGACGGGTGGGCGGCGAGCAGGGCCTTGGTCGGGTCCTTGGGCACGGCCACGATATAGGTGCCGCCGTGCTCGAAGAACTTGGCGCTGCCGGCCATGCGGTCCATGGCGAGCTCGAAGGCGTCGAGGTCGAAGCCGACGAAGAGGATGCCGATGACCTTGCCGGCGTCGCTTTTGATCGGTTCGTAATGCGTCATGTAGGCGCGGCCGAACAGCAGCGCGCGGCCGGTGTAGGGCTTGCCGGCGGAAACCGTGGCATGGGCAGGGTGCTGCTTGCCCAGCATCGTGCCCATGGCGCGTTCGCCCTTCTCGTTCTTCAGCGAGGTCGTGATGCGTTCGAAGTCGTCGCCCTTGGCCGCGAAAACGGTGGCCACACCGCCGTTGACGGCCGCGAACTTGTCGACCTGGGTGAAGTTGCCATTGAGCTTGGGGCCCCAGTCGCGCAGGTCGCCGGTGGCTTCGTCCAGTGTGAAGCTGGGGCCGAAATCCTGGCGGAAGGAGCCAAAGCTGCGCTGGATCTGCTTGGCGGCGACGTCGTCCATCGCCTGCATCGCGTCGATCAGCGACTCGGCCTTGTCGCCCACCCAGGTCTGCACCTGGTCATTGGCGGACCGCTTCAGCAGTGTGCCGACGATAAGGCTGACACCCAGCAGCACCACTGCAACGGCGACTGCGCCGGTCAGAGACACCTGGCGGGCAATGGAGTTGTTGGGCTGACTCATGCGAATCTCCAGGGGCCAAAGCAAGCAAGGCTCCGCACACCCCGCCTCGTTGCGGGGGGCACGTGAACAGGAATCAGGGCAGGGCGGTCAAGCGGCGATGGCCGCTTCCATCAGGCCCATCTCGGCACTGCTCATCAGGCCTTCGATGTCCATCAGGATCAACATGCGGTCGCCGACGGACCCGATGCCGGTGATGAAGCTGGTATCCACCGACGCCGAGCTCAACTCGGGGGCCGGCTTGATCGCGTCGCGGCTCAGCTCCAGCACGTCCGAGACCGAATCCACGACGGCGCCGACGACGCGGTTCTTCACGTTCAGCACGATGACGACCGTGAAGCTGTTGTACTCGGCGCTCGGGCAGTTCAGCTTCAGGCGCAGGTCGACGATGGGCACGATGACGCCGCGCAGGTTGACGACACCTTTGATGAAGTCCGGCGCATTGGCGATGCGCGTGGGCTGCTCGTAGGAACGGATCTCCTGCACTTTCAGGATGTCGATGCCGTATTCCTCGGAGCCCAGGCGGAAGGTCAGGTACTCGCCGCTCTTGGGGCCATGGGCCTTGGCGCTGAGGGCACCGGGTTGGCGCAGGGCAGGGACGTTGCTGGCTTCCATGCAGACCTCCTAGTTATGTGTGTGATGGTTCAATGGCGCGAACGACGCACAAGGCTGCCGACGTCCAGGATCAAGGCCACGCGGCCGTCGCCCATGATGGTGGCGCCGGACACGTCATTGACCTTGCGGTAGTTGGCTTCGAGGTTCTTGACGACGACCTGCTGCTGGCCGAGCAGTTCGTCCACCAGCAGCGCGACGCGGCCGCCTTCGGCCTCGACGACGACCATGATGGAGCTGACGTGCTCGAAGTCGAAGCGCGGCACGTCGAACACCTTCTCAAGCTCGATGACGGGCATGTACTCGTCACGCACCTCGACGACGCGGCCGGAGCCGGCGACGGTCTTGATGGTGTCGGACTGCACCTGGAAGGATTCGACGACGGAGGACAGCGGCAGGATGTAGCACTCGTCGCCAACGCCCACGCTCATGCCGTCCATGATGGCGAGTGTGAGCGGCAGGCGCACGGACACCTTCATGCCGTAGCCTTCCGCCGAGTCGATCTCGACCGTGCCGCCCAGCGACGTGATGTTCTTCTTGACCACGTCCATGCCGACGCCGCGGCCGGACACGTCGGTGACCACATCGGCCGTGGAAAAGCCGGGCGCGAAGATCAGGCTCCAGCACTCGGCGTCGGTCATCGTGTCCGGCGCGTCGATGCCCTTCTCACGCGCCTTCTTGATGAGCTTGTCGCGGTTCAGGCCGCGGCCGTCGTCGCGAACCTCGATGACGATGCTGCCGCCCTGGTGGGAAGCGACCAGCGTGATCGTGCCTTGCTCGGGCTTGCCGCGGGCGGTGCGGTCTTCCGGCATCTCGATGCCGTGGTCGCAGCTGTTGCGCACCAGGTGGGTCAGCGGGTCGGTGATCTTCTCGACCAGGCTCTTGTCCAGTTCGGTGGCTTCACCCTGGGTGACCAGTTCGACCTTCTTGCCCAACTTGGCCGCCAGGTCGCGCAGCATGCGCGGGAAGCGGTTGAAGACCGTCGACATCGGAATCATCCGGATCGACATGACCGATTCCTGCAGATCGCGCGTGTTGCGCTCCAGGTCGGCCAGGCCCGAGGTCAGCTGCTGGTACATCGCCGGGTCGAGTTCGCGGCTGTTCTGGGCCAGCATGGCCTGGGTGATGACGAGTTCGCCGACGAGGTTGATGAGCTGGTCGACCTTCTCGATCGACACGCGCAGCGTCGTCTGGTCCATGGCCGCGGGCTTGGCCTCGGCCTTGGCGACCGGCGTGGCGGGGCGCGTCGGCACGATGGCGGCCGTGGGCGCGGCCTCCGCGGCGGGCGCTGCCGCAGCGACACTTTCGGGCACGCCGGGGGCGTCATCGAAGAAGCCGTAGCCGGGGTCGGCGGACGGTGCTTCGGCCGGTGGTGCGCCGGGCGCACCGTCGTAGAAGCCGAAGCCGGGGCCGAGCGGGATCAGCTTGACCTGCTCGCGGGCGACGTGGAAGGTGAAGAGATCCAGCAGATCGTTGTCGGTCGAGCTGGTCAGTACCTTGAAGCGGCGCATGCCGTCGGAACTCTGGCCGGCGTCCAGCGGCTCGATGTTGCCGAGGTCGGTGATTTCCTTGAACAGCTCGACCAGGTTGTCGGCCAGGCTGAGGTCGGTCAGCGGGCCGACCTGCAGCTCCAGCAGTCGCGCGCCGGACTTGAGCGGTACGGCGGGCGCGGCGGCAGCGGGCGCGGTTGCCGCCTTGGGCGCCGGAGCGGCTGCCGCAGGTGCGGGCGCGCCACCACCTTCGACGAAGCTCTTGATGCTGACCAGCAGGTCGGTCGTGTCGAACACGTCGCCGCCCGAGCCCTGATGGCGGGCGAGCTGGGTGCGCAGCGCGTCGCCGGACTGCAGCAGCACGTCCACCATGGCGGCGTTGGGCTGCAGCTCGTGGCGGCGCAGCTTGTCCAGCAGCGTCTCCATCTGGTGGGTCAGCTCGGCGACGTCGCTGAAGCCGAAGGTTGCCGCGCCACCCTTGATGGAGTGGGCGCAGCGGAAGATGGCGTTCAACTCCTCGTCGTCGGCCGCCTCGACGTTCACATTGAGCAGCAGCCGCTCCATGTTGTCGAGGTTCTCGCCGGCTTCCTCGAAGAAGACCTGGTAGAACTGGCTGAGGTCGATGCCAGCACTGATGCTGGCGCCTTCTGTGGTCATGTCGCCCATGGCTGTTGCTCCGGTGGACCGAACTTCAGCGAATGACCTTGCCGATCACTTCGATCAGCTTGGCCGGGTCAAAGGGCTTGACCAGCCAGCCGGTGGCGCCGGCAGCCCGGCCCGCCTGCTTCATCGCATCGCTGGACTCGGTGGTCAGGATCAGGATGGGCGTGGTCTTGAACTTGGGGTTCTCGCGCAGCTTCTTGGTCAGGCTGATGCCATCCATGCGCGGCATGTTCTGGTCGGTCAGCACCAGGTCGAAATCACGCTGGCCCGATTTCTCCCAGGCGTCCTGCCCATCCACAGCTTCCACCACGTTGAAGCCGGCGTTCTTGAGCGTGAAGGCCACCATCTGGCGCATCGAGGCCGAATCGTCGACAGCGAGGATTGAGTGCATTTGAGTTTTCTCCGAGAGAACGTTGCCTGGGGGCTGAATTTAGCTTGGGGGGATTCAGAAAAGTTCGATGGAGCCGGCGTCCATCTCATCCTGCGTGACCGGGTTGGGCCGCAGCGGTGCGATCTCGACGACGGCCGCGCCGTCCTCATCATCCGCACCGAAGGCGTCGCGGGCCAATTGGTCGGCGCAGTTGCGCAGGCGCTGGCTGGTGTGGGCGATGAGCTGGGTCGCCATGTCCTGGAACTGCAGCGCGGTGATGGCGCCGGCAATGTCCTGCATGATCTGCTTCAGGCCTTCGGAGGCCGGCGTGCCGTCGCTGCTGCTGAGCAGGGACATGACCTCGCCGGACGCGCTGTAGAAATGCGTGGACAGGGCTTCACCGGCATCGTCGAGAAGGCGCTGCAGGCGCTCAAGGTCGTTCGTCACCGTCATCAGGTGATCCTGCAGTTCCGCGGCCGCCAGCAGCGGCATGGCGGCCACGGCTCCATCGAATTCGGCGGCGGTGGAAGGTTCTGTCTGCATCGTGTCTCCGCGAGGGGATGCTGCTTCTTGTCCCAGCCCTGTGGATACCCTCAGGGCGAATGCATCATGGCATGTTCACTCCTTTTTCGGCCCCTGTCGACCTGGAGATGTCACGAGAACGAGCCGTATTACCGCTCTGACCCGCGTCGAGTGTGGCGCCGGGCCACCTGCCGCGAGCGGCGGCATACTGCGCCCCCATGACGATTTCTGCTGTGGAGCAGGCGCCCCGGGTCCTGCGTGTGCTGCATGTCGAGGATTCCGAACTCGACCATCAACTCATCCTTGCCCAGCTCGGCCGTGCGGGGCTCAAGGTCGAGATGCAGAGGCTGGACGCCTTGCCCGCCGTGCTGGCCGCGCTGGAGCGCCCCTGGGACGCCATCATCTCGGACTACAACCTGCCTGGCTACTCGGGCCTGGATGTGCTGGAGGCGGTGAAGGCGCGCCAGCTGCTGACGCCTTTCATCCTCGTTTCCGGCGAGATCGGCGAGGACACCGCCGTGGGCGCGATGCGCAATGGCGCCTCCGACTACCTGCTGAAGAACAACCTGAACCGGCTGGCACCGGCCCTGCTGCATGCCATCGACGCCGCCGAGAACGAAAAGGCCCGTGTGGCCGCCGATCACGAACTGGTCAAGTCCAAGCAGCGCCTGCACCAGCTGGCCGGCCACCTGCAGACCAGCGTCGAACTGGAGCGGGCCGCCATCGCGCGGGAGATCCATGATGACGTCGGCGGGTCGTTGACCGCCGTCAAGTTCGACCTCGCCTGGATCGATCGCCATGCCCAGGAGCCCGAAGTGCGCCAGCGCGTCGCCGCGGCATTGGAGACCGTGAATGCCGCCATCGAGGCCAGCCAGCGCATCATGCACAACCTGCGTCCGGCTATCCTGGAGCAGGGCCTGGTTGCCGCCCTGCAGTGGATGACGGCCCGTTTCGAACGCCGCACCGGCATCGAGGCTGGCCTGCGCATCGGCGAAGAGCGGCTGGCGCTGCCCTCCGGCGTGCCGCTGGTGGCTTACCGCACGGCGCAGGAGGCGCTGACCAATGTATCCAAGCATGCGCTGGCGACCCGGGTCGACATCGAACTCAGCCAGGACTCCGGCGTGCTGACGCTGGAGATCCGCGACAACGGGCGCGGCATGGGGCGGGGCGACCTCGCCAAGGAGCGGTCCTTCGGCATCCGTGGCCTGCACGAGCGCGCCGCGACGGTGGGCGGCTGGGTCGACCTGTCCAGCCCGCCGGGCGGCGGCACCAGCCTGATCCTGACCGTGCCGCTGGCCCAGGACGCCATCGACGCACTGGACGACTCGACCGACTTCGGCAAGGATGACGGCCAATCCATCTGGGGACGCGCGTGATCAAGGTCATCCTCTGCGACGACCACGGCCTGATCCGCCGCGGCATCCGTGACACGTTGGCGGATGCCCAGGACATCGAGGTCATTGGCGAGGCCGGCGACTACACCGAGCTGCGCGGCCTGCTGCACACCCTGGGCAAGGACAACCCCTGCGACGTGCTGGTGCTGGACATCAACATGCCCGGCCGCTCCGGCCTGGACGTGCTGCATGTGCTCAAGGACGAGGGCAACCCGGTACGCACGCTGATCGTGTCCATGTATCCCGAGGACCAGTACGCCATCCGCGCGCTCAAGGCCGGCGCCTATGGCTATGTCAACAAGGGCGGCGACCCCGCCACGCTGGTGCAGGCCGTGCGCACCGTGGCCCAGGGCCGAAAATATGTAACGCCCGAGATCGCGCAGATGCTGGTCGAAAGCCTGACCGCGCCCGTCACCGAGCAGGCCCACCACAAGCTCTCCGACCGCGAGCTGCAAACCCTGGTCATGATCGCCTCGGGCAAGCGGCTGTCCGACATCGCCGAGGAGCTGATGCTCAGCCCCAAGACCGTCAGCGTCTACCGTGCCCGCATGCTGGAGAAACTGGGCCTGAGCAACAACTCCGAGTTGACGGTCTATGCCATCCGCAACGGACTCGTCGCCAGCTGAATGACGCCGGCGCGCCAAGCCTGACCGCCGCCGTTCATCGCCTCTGGCTGTCGATTCGCCACCGCCAGACGCCGTCCATCGATTGATGACATGCTGTGGCAGCAGCCACTGCACAATCCGCCCCGGTTCCAAATGGGTGGTCGAAAGACCGGTGCTGCTGCGGGCCTGAGGGTCCGCCCAAGCCAACTGTTCAGGGGGCATGTCATCGATACCGGATTGCTGAAAGAGTTGCGCATCGACGGTGCGCATCGCGAGGACCATGGCGACGGCGGGCCGCCCAAGTGGGTCTGGTCCCTGGTGGTGGCCGTCGTGCTGCTGGCCGCGGGCGGCGCCTGGGCCTGGTGGTGGCTGTCGGGGAACAAGCCGATCCCGGTGCAGACGGTCACGGTCCGCGCCAACGGTCAGGGCGCCGGCGCCGATGCAGTCCTGCAGGCGACGGGTTATGTGACGGCGCGCCGCATGGCGACCGTCTCGGCCCAGATGACCGGCACGCTGACTGAGGTGCTCATCGACGAGGGCTTCAAGGTCAAGAAGGGGCAGGTCCTGGCCCGGCTCGATGACACCGGCTTGAAGGCGGGCCTCGCCGCGGCCCAGGCGCAGATCCGCACGGCCGAAGCCAATCTCGGCCAGGTGCGCGCCCAGCTCGCCCAGGCCCAGGCCGACGAGCGCCGCCAGGCCGAGCTGAACGCCAGCGGCATGACGACGCGCCAGTCGCGCGAGCAGGCGGCCACGGCGGTGAAGACCGTGTCCGCGCAGATGGAAGCGTCTCAGCGCCAGATCGAGGCCGCCCAGGCCCAGGCGCGGCAGGCTCGCGTCAACTTCGACTACGCCACCGTGCGGGCGCCGTTTGATGGCGTCGTCACGGCCCGCGCGGCGCAGGTGGGCGAAATCATCTCGCCGTTGTCCGCCGGCGGGGGGTTCACCCGTACCGGCGTGGGCACCATCGTCGACATGGACTCGCTGGAGGTGAACGTCGACGTCAACGAGGCCTACATCGCCCAGGTCAAGCCCGACATGCCGTGCGAGGCCGTTCTCGACGCCTACCCGGACTGGAAGATCCCGGCCCATGTCGTTGCCGTCATCCCGAGCGCCGATCGTGGCAAGGCCACGGTCAAGGTGCGTGTGGCACTGGAAAAGAAGGACGAACGCCTGGTGCCCGACATGGGCGTGCGCGTGAGCTTCCTGGCGGCCAAGCCCAAGACCGAAGCCAAACCGGTACCCGGCGTGCTGCTGCCGCCGGAGGCCCTGGTGCAGCGCGACGGCGGCGACGCCGTGTTCGTCGCCCATGACGATCGCGCGGAGCAGCGCGCCGTGAAGCTCGGCGCCGACGCGGGCAAGTTCAAGCTGGTCACCAGCGGATTGAAGGCGGGCGAGACGGTCGTGCTGGCGCCGCCCACCGAGCTGAAGCAGGGTTCCAACATCGTGAAGAAGGACTGAAGAGATGAGCGCACTGATCGAGATCCGTGACCTGTCCAAGGTCTACACCCGTGGCAAGCAGAAGGTGGAAGTGCTCCACCACATCGAGCTGGATGTGCAGCAGGGCGACTTCCTTGCTTTGATGGGCCCCTCGGGCTCCGGCAAGACCACGCTGCTCAACCTCATTGGCGGCCTGGACGCTCCCAGCGGCGGCGCCATCAGCGTTGGCGGTGAACGTATCGACAAGCTGTCCGGCGCGGCGCTGGCCAAGTGGCGCGCCTCGCGCGTCGGCTTCGTGTTCCAGTTCTACAACCTGATGCCCACGCTGTCGGCGCAGAAGAACGTCGAGCTGCCACTGCTGCTGACCAAGCTGTCAGCGGGCGAGCGCAAGAAGCGCGCGGCGATTGCGCTGCAGCTCGTCGGCCTGGCCGACCGCGCCTCGCACAAGCCGACCGAACTGTCGGGCGGCCAGCAGCAGCGCGTGTCCATCGCGCGGGCCATCGTGTCGGACCCGACGCTGCTGGTCTGCGACGAACCCACCGGCGACCTGGACCGGCAATCCGCCGAGGATGTGCTGACGCTGCTGCAGGCCCTCAACCGCGATCATGGCAAGACCATCGTCATGGTCACCCACGACCCGCGCGCCGCGGCCCGAGCGAGCCACACGCTGCATCTGGACAAGGGCACGCTGGTAACCGAAGCCACCGCTTGAAGGAGCAGATGATGCCCCCACGCTCACTTTGTTCGCTGCCCCCCGAGGGGGCGTCCAGCCTCTTTGAGACGGCTCTGCGGAGGCTGGCATGAAATACCTTCATCTCATCTGGGCGGCGCTGTTCCGGCGCAAGGGTCGGACCTTCCTGACCCTGGTGTCCATCATCACGGCCTTCTTGCTGTTCGGCCTGCTGGACGCGGTGCGCGTCGGCTTCGACCAGGCCGGCAAGAGTGCCAACGGCGCCCAACGGTTGCAGACGGGCTCCAAGCTCAGCTTCATCCAGTTGCTGCCGATGTCGCTGGGCGCACGCATCTCGCAGATCGACGGCGTCAAGGATGTGGCCTTCGCCAACTGGTTCGGCGGCGCCTACCAAAAGCCCGAGAACGCGGTCTTCAGCTTCGCCGTCGCACCCAACTACCTCGACATCTACCCCGAGATGGAAGTCTCGGCCGAGCACCGCAAGGCGTTTGCCGAGACCAAGAATGGCGCCCTGGTTGGCGAAGGCCTGGCGCGCAAATTTGGCTGGAAGGTCGGCGACCAGGTGCCCATGCAGTCCACCATCTTCCCGGACCGCAACGGCAGCCAGAACTGGCCCTTCCAGATCGTCGGCATCATCCACGTGGCGGACAGGAAGGCGGCCGGCTGGTGGGACCAGATGTTCCTGCTGAACTGGAAATACTTCGACGACACCACGCCCTGGAACCAGGGCCAGGTGGGCTGGTACGTGACGCGAGTCAAGGATGTGAACCAGGCCGACCGCGTGCTCAAGGCCATCGACGAGATCTCGGCCAACTCCGACCACGAGACGCGCACCCAGACCGAGGCAGCCGCCATGTCCAGCTGGATGAAGCAGGTGGCCGACATCAACCTCATCGTCACCTCCATCATGGGTGCGGTGTTCTTCACGCTGCTGCTGCTGGCCGGCAACACCATGATGCAGGCCGTGCGTGAACGCACCGGCGAGATCGCGGTGCTGAAGACCCTGGGCTTCTCGGGTGAGAGCGTGCTTTCGATGGTGCTGGCTGAGTCGGTGCTGCTGCTGCTGATCGGCGGCACGGCCGGCCTGGGGCTGGCCAGCGTCATCGGCCCCATCGTCAGTCAGGGTAGCGGCGGCGCACTCAACCTGCCGGCGGCAGGGGTGGACAGCTGGATGATCGGCGTGGGCCTGGCCCTGCTGTTCGGCTTGGCCGTCGGCGCGTTGCCGGCGTTGCGCGCCATGCGTATCAACATCACCGATGCACTGGCCGGGAGGGCATGAGCATGAAATTCCTGAAGAACTTCGGCCTCATCCTCCTCACCGTCCTGATGCTGGCCGCGTGGATCCTCATGCCTTGGTATGGCGCCCTCGCGCTGGCCGCGCTGCTGGCGCTGTGGATGCTGCTCTTTCGCAGCGGCGCGCAGGCGCTCTCGGTCACTTCGGTGGGCATCAGCACACTGACGCAGCGGCTGGGCTCCTCGGCCGTCATCGTCGTCGGCATTGCCGGCGTGGTGGGTGTGCTCGTGTCGCTGCTGGCCATGGCCGAGGGCTATGCGCAGACCTTGCGCAACTCGGGCAGCCTGGACACCGCCATCGTCATGCGCGGCGCATCCGCCAACGAGGTGTCGTCGTCGCTGACGCGGGAGGACGTCGTGCAGATCGGGCAGGCGCCTGGGGTGTCCCGCAACGCCAAGGGCGAGCCCATCCTCTCGGCCGAAACCGTGGTGGCGGCCAACCTGCCGGTCAAGGGCGGCAAGGCCGGCGACCAGGGCAGCGCCCAGGTGCGCGGCATCAGCGAAGCCGCCTTCACCGTGCGGCCCAATGTCAAGATCGTCGAGGGCAAGGTTTTCCAGCCGGGCCTGCGGGAACTGGTCGTCGGTAAGGGCGCGGTGCGGCAGTTCGACGGGCTCACGGTGGGCGCCACGTTGAAGCTCGGCAACCAGCCCTGGACCGTCGTCGGCATCTTCGCCTCAGGCGACGCGATGGAGTCCGAACTGTGGGGCGACGCCACGATGGTCAACGACGCCTACCGGCGTGGCAACGGTGCCAACTCGGCCACGGTGAAACTGGACAGCCCGGCAGCGATCAAGGCCTTCAGCGAATCGCTGGAGAACAACCCGCAGCTCAAGGTCAAGGCGACCACGACGGTGGAGTTCTTCGCCAAGCAGAGCGAGCAGATGACCAAGATCCTGCGCATCATCGGCATCGTGGTCGGCTCCATCATGGCCGTGGGGGCGGTGTTCGGCGCGCTGAACACCATGTTCGCCGCCGTGGCCGCCCGGGCCCGCGAGATCGCCACGCTGCGGGCCATCGGCTTTCGCGGCTTGCCGGTCGTTGTCGCCGTGATGCTGGAGACAACGTTGCTGGCCTTGATCGGCGGCCTCATCGGCGGCGGCATCGCCTGGCTGATCTTCAACGGCTACGAGGCCTCCACGATGGCGGCCGGCTCGGTCGGCAAACTCAGCTTCAACCTGGCCGTGTCGCCGGGACTGCTGTGGGAGGGCATCAAGTGGGCCTTGGCCATCGGCTTCGTGGGTGGCCTGTTCCCTGCGGTGCGGGCGGCTTCGCTGCCTGTGACGACGGCGTTGCGCGAGGCCTAACTGAATGCTGACAGCAGACGCTCCAGCGCCACCATGAACGGCGTCTGCATCAGCGGCAGGGTGGCCACCATGCCGATCAGGCCGATGCTGACGGTCAGCGGGAAGCCGACCGAGAAGACACCGATCTGAGGCGCGACGCGCGAGATGACGCCGAGCACGAGGTTGACGAACATCAGCATCGTGATCAGCGGCAGCGCGATCCACAGCCCGATGCTGAAGATCTCCGCGCCCCATTGCTGGGGCGTGGCCACGCGCAGGAAGGCGAAGGGCTCGCCCCCCACCGGGAAGGCGTGGAAGCTCTGGATCAGTGCGTTGATCAGCAGCAGATGGCCGTTGATGGCGATGAACAGGAAGGCCACCATGCTGCCGAAGAAGCGTGCGCTGGCGGTGCCCTGAGCGCCGGTGCTGGGGTCGAAGAAGCCGGCGAAGTTCAGCCCCATCTGCAGGCCGATGATTTCGCCGGCGAACTCCAGCGCCGCGAAGACGATGCGCACCGCGAAGCCCATGGACAGGCCGATCAGCAGCTGCTGGGCGACCAGCAGCGTCAGCGCGGGCAGCGAGTCCAGCGGCGTGACCGGCATCGCCGGCAGTGAGGGCTGGGAGGCGACCGAGATGAAGAGGGCCAGGCCCACGCGCAGGCGCAGCGGCACATTGCGCTGGCTGAAGGTGGGCATGCCGGCGAACAGGGCCAGCGTGCGGATGAAGGGCCACAAAAGTGGATTCAACCAGGCGAGGAGTTGGGCTTCGGTGACGGAGAACATTTGGTGTTTGTTGCTCCGGTTATTGCCTGTCGCCTGAGGACGTGCTGCGTTCGGTGCTTTGGGTTGGCGCCACGTTGCCGGGAGTCCGTCCCGGCGGCCGGGTAACTTTCTTCTGCGGCGCCAGAAGAAAGTCACCAAAGAAGAGGCGCTGAACCGCACACGATCGCGACGACGCCATGAGCGTCGCGCGAAAACACTCACCTGCATTACGGGCAGACGCGACCCGCTGCGCTCTCGCTGCTGTCCTTGTGGAGAGCGCCATCCATTGCCCCTTCACGCCGCTTAACGCCGGCTGCACGCCGGGCTTATCAGGGAATACCGCGTCGCTGGGGCGACGCCGCCGAGCGCAACTAGCCGTCGCGTCGCCCGAGCGACGTTGTATTTGGTTTTCTGGTGAGCCCGGCGTGCAGCCGCGCGTTAAGCGGGCAGGCGGGGCGATGGATGGTGCTGGTGACAGGGACAGCAGCGAGAGCGCAGCGGTTCGCGTCTGACCACTCACATGTGGTGCTGGTGTGCGGTTCAGGGCCTCTTCTTTGGTGACTTTCTTCTGGCCCCGCAGAAGAAAGTTACCCGGCCGCCGGGACGGACTCCCGGCAACGTGGCGCCAACCCGAAGCATTGACCAGCCGCCCACTCACGGCGCCAACCTACCCAACCACGTTCGGGATCGTCATCAACGTCCGCTGGATGTACTCCACCAGCGTCGTCATCATCCACGGCCCCGCAACGGCCAGCGTCAGCACCGTGGCGATGACCTTGGGTACGAAGGACAGCGTCGCTTCGTTGATCTGCGTGGCCGCCTGGATCACGCTGACGACGACGCCGACGAGCAGCACGACGATGAGCACTGGTGCGGCGACCAGCATCATCATGTAGAGGCCTTGCTGGCCGAAGGTGAAGACTTGTTGTGCGTCCATCTGTTTCCTTTGCGGGACTGACCTGGAGGCGTACTCGCCGACAGCTCTGTCCCCAACTGACTAAGTCACAAAGCTCGCTGCAAGAGAACCAAGAAGCAAATTCCAGCCGTCCGCCAAGACGAACAGCATCAGCTTGAAGGGCAGGGCGACGAGCACGGGCGACAGCATCATCATGCCCAGGCTCATCAGTACGCTCGCCACGATCATGTCGATGACGAGGAAGGGGATGAAGATCAGGAAGGCGATCTGGAAGGCGCTCTTCAGCTCGCTGGTCACGAAGGCCGGCACCAGCACCTTGAAGGGCACGTCCTCGGCCTTGACGCTGGCATCCAGCTTGGCCAGGCGCGAGAACAGGGCCACGTCGGCCTGGCGCGTCTGCTTGAGCATGAAGCCGCGCATCGGCACCTCGGCGCGCTTCAAGGCCTCGTCGAACTGGATGGTGCCGGCGCTGTAGGGCTGCCAGGCCTCGGCGTAGACCTTGTCCAGCGTCGGGCTCATGACGAAGAAAGTCAGGAAGAGCGACAGGCCGACGATGACCTGGTTGGGCGGCGCGGCCTGCGTGCCCAGCGCCTGGCGCATCAGGCTCAGCACGATGGCGATGCGCGTGAAGGCCGTCATCATCAGGATGACTGCGGGCAGGAAGCCCAGGGCGGTGAAGAACAGCAGCGTCTGGATCGGCACCGAGTAGCTGCCGCCCGCACCCTGCCCAATCAGCAGCGGCACGGTGGCCGGCGGCGTCTGGGCTTGGGCAAAGGCGGCACCGGCTGCGAGCAGCAACGTGGCGCCAAGCAGGGGCTTAAGACGCATCTTGGCGCTCCTTGCTCAGCAGCTTGGCAAAGCTGGCTAGCGGGACGGGCTCGGCCTGCGGCGGCATCACATGCAGCGTCGTGATGTTCTGGGCCGTGGCCCCAAGCACCAGCCAGCGGCGGTCATCGCCCTGGCCGACCTCGACGACGAGGATGCGCTGGTTCGGCGCCGTGGGCAGTTGCGCCACGACACGCAGCACGCCGGTGGCCGCTGAGCCACCCAGCGGCGTGCGCTTGAGCAGCCACAGCGCGACCGGGATCAGCGCGACGATGCCGAGGAACCAGAGAAAGGGGAGCAGGCCGGAAGCATTCATGCCTCGGCATTCTGCGGACGGACTTGAGCCGGCGAACCCCCTAAATGGCAGCGCAAACCCTTGGTTGTCCAAAGACCGCCGCTGCCGTAGGCGCGGCGACGTCGAGGGCAGCCGCTGATCCGGCTTTGCCGGGCAGACGGCGTTGCCCCCTTGAGGGGGCCGGCGAAGCCGGTACGGGGTGGGCCGTTTATGCCGCCTTGGACAGGCGGCGCATGCGCTCGGAAGGCGTGACGATGTCTGTCAGCCGGATGCCGAACTTGTCGTTCACGACCACCACCTCGCCCTGGGCGATCAGGTAGCCGTTGACCAGCACATCCATCGGCTCGCCGGCCAGCGCGTCCAGCTCCACGACCGAGCCCTGAGCCAGTTGCAGGATGTTCTTGATCGGGATGCGGGTGCGGCCCAGTTCAACGGTCAGCTGGACGGGGATGTCCAGGATCATGTTGATGTCGTTGCCCGGACCCGCGCCGCTGGTCGGCGTGAAGTTGGCGAAGCTGGGCGTGGAAACCTGCTCCGGCACCTCGGTAACGACCTCGGTCGCGGTGGAGGGTGCGGGCGCGGCCTCGGCCAACGCCGCGGCCCACTCGGCCGCCATCGCGTCTTGTTCTTCTTGGCTGGGTGAATCAGGACTCATGTTTGGCTCCCAACCAGCTCTCTTGAGGGCCGGTCAGCATCTTGTCGATCTTGAGGGCATAGCGCCCGTTGGACGTGCCGTAGTGGCAGTCGAAGACGGGCACGCCGTCCACCTTGGTCTGGATCATGGGGTCCAGGTCCAGTTCGATGAAATCGCCCGGCTTGAAGGCCAGCAATTGCTCGACGGTGGCCGGCGCCGTGCCCAGCTCCGCCACCAGTTCAACTTCGGCCGATTGGATCTGGGTCTTGAGCAGATTGATCCAGCGCCGGTCCGGCTCGGAGGAGTCGCCGACCGTCGTCGAATACAGCACGTCGCGGATGGGTTCCAGCGTCGAGTAGGGGATGCAGAAATAAATGGTGCCGCTGGTCTCGCCGATTTCCAGCGTGAACGAGGTCGACACGACGATCTCGCTAGGCGTGGCGATGGTGGCGAACTGGGGCTGCATCTCCGAGCGCTGGTATTCCAGCTCGAGCGGATAGATGCCCTTCCAGGCCTTGTGGTACTCGGCGAGGATGACCTCGACGATGCGGGTGATGACGCGCTGCTCGGTGGGCGAGAAGTCGCGGCCCTCGATGCGGGCGTGGAACTTGCCGATGCCGCCGAACAGGGAATCGATGACGGCGAACACCAGCGTCGGGTCGCAGACGATCAGCCCGCTGCCGCGCAGCGGCTTCACCGACACGATGTTGAAGTTGGTCGGGACGACGATCTCGCGCAGGAAGGCGCTGTACTTCTGCACCTTGATGCCGCCGATGGCGACTTCCGGGCTCTTGCGGATGAAGTTGAACAGGCCGACACGGATGTTGCGCGCGAACCGTTCGTTGATGATTTCCATCGTGGGCATGCGCCCACGAACGATGCGTTCCTGGCTGGCGAGGTTGTACTCGCGTATGCCGCCGACCTGCTCCTCTTCCTGCTCGAGCTTTTGGCTCTCGCCGGTGATGCCCTGGAGCAGTGCATCGACTTCGTCTTGGGAAAGGATCTGCTGATTCATTGCTGACCCAGGCTTACTGGACGATGAAGTTGGAGAACAGGACTTGCGTCACCGGGCTTTCGACGTGGGCCTTTTTCTTCTTTTTCTTCTTGGGCGCGTCGGCGGCTTCGTGCTCGTCGTCCTCGTCGAGCTCGATCCCCATGGGGCGCACCGACTCGCGCATGATGTCCTTGGCGAGCTTGTCCTTGCCCTCGCGGGTCAAGAGCTCGGCGGCGGTCTTGTGCGCCAGCACCATCAGCACATTGCTGCGGATGGCGGGCATGTAGGCCTTGATCTGGTCGGCGAACTTCGGGTCTTCGACCTGCAGCGTGATGCCGATCTGGGCGAAGCGGTCCACGTCCTTGTCCGCCAGGTTGACCGTGAAGGGGTCCAGCGGCACGAAGGTGGGCGGGTGGTCGCTCTTGGCGTGGGCCTTGGGCTTGGCCGGGCTCTCGGTGGTGGCTTCGGCGCCGTCTTCACCGTCCTCGGCCACGGGCTTCTTCTTGAGCAGCATGACGGCCGCGCCGCCGCCCACCAGCACCAGCACCAGCACGGCGGCGAGGATGATGATGAGCTTCTTGCTGCCGCCCCCCTTGGGCGCGGCAGTTTCCGCAGCAGCCGGCGCAGTCGCCATGAGCACTCCTTGAGACGTCCATCGCCCAGGCCAGCCACTGCAGGCCGTGGGCACATGCGCTGGATTATTGACCCCGGGCCCGCCGGGCAAGCGCCGATTAGCTGGAGCGAGGTGTGCCTATTTCCGCTTCAGCTTCAGGCAAATGTGTCGAGCAGGCCGACGGCGCGCCGGGCGGGTGCTGCCGCGGTGCCGGCGGCGATGCGCCCGCCGCCGGTCGTCGTGCGCGAACTGCGGTCGTCACCGCTGTTGCCGGCGTCGGCATCGCTGCCCCTGGGATCCTTCTGATCCTGCTGGGTTTGCTGGAAGACGCCCCCTCCCGACAAGGTCAGTCCCTGGCTCTGCAGCGCGGCCGCCAGGTCGGGCAGGCTCTGCTCCAGCGCCTGGCGGGTTTCGGCCTGGGCGGCATGGAAGGAGACCTGCGCCTGGGAGCCGTCGATGACGATCTGCACCGCCACCGGGCCCATGTCGGCCGGGTTGAGCTGCAACTCGGCCTGCTGCACACCGTCCACTGCCAGCAGGCTGACGCGCGCGCCAAGCTCGGGCGCGAAGGCATTGCTGTGAACGGCGGCCTGAACCTGGCCACTGGCGCTGACCGGTGCGGTGTCGGCCGCGGCCGCCAGGGCCGGCATGGCCTGGGCGAGCACCGCGGCGAAGCTGGTGGGGAGGGCATCAGGCGAGGTGGCCGCGTGAGCCGTGCTGGCATCGCCGGAGGAGGCGGCTTGCAGGGCGTCACTGTGGATGGCCGCGCGTGCCGCCACCTTGTCGGCGGCAATGGCTTGTTCCACGCTCTTGGCGCGAGGCGCGACGTCCTGTGAGGTGGCGTCCGCCGGGCGGCGCTCGAAAGCTCCAGCCGAAGCGGCATCAGCGCCGGTACCGGCGCGGGCGGTTGATGTGCTGTCGTCGTCGGCCAGCCGGTTGATGCGCCCGCGGGCGACATGCTTGCCGCCAGGCGTGTCGTCTGCCGTGGCCTCGGCGCCCGGCAGCGCGGCCTGGGCGGCTGACGAAGCGGCCTGGGCGGGCAAGGCCGGCGGCGTCAGGCCGATGAGCTGGGTGAACTCGGCCAGGCCGGAGGTTTCAAGGTCTTGCGCGCCGTCGCCGTCGGTCGTGGCGACGGTGCTGTCATCGCCTGCCTCGCCGCTGACGGCTCCCTGCTCGGGTTTGGCCGAAGCTGCAGCGTCGGGCGTGCGGCCCTGCGCCGGCTTGGCGGGTGCAGGCGCGGCAGGGCGGCGGGTTGTGGCTGTGGCTGTGGCGGCAGCTGGCGCGGGCTCGTGGGTCGGGGACTCAGGCTCGCGCGGCACCGGATCGGCGTGGGCCGGCGGCGTCGGCAACCCAGGCTGGTCGTTCAGGAATTGCGCAAAGCTCGGCCCGCCGGCCGAACCGCTGCCGGGCAGGGCGGGGTGGGCGGGCTGAGAAGCTTGAACGGAGGGCAGGGCGGCCGGCTTGGGAGCGATGGTCTGCGAGGAGGCGAGCATGGTGGCGGCCTCCTCAGGCGTGCGCCATGCGGCGCAGGTGGGCGCGGGCGGCAAATTCGTCGGTGGCGCGCTGTTCGCTGCGCTGCACCGCTTTGGCGGCTTCGGCCTGGCGGCGGGCGATCAGCTGGCGCAGGGCGGCGACGCGCATCTCGGCCTGGCCGAGGGCCTCGCGGGCGCGCACCTGGCGCTGGTCGGCGTGGCTGGCGACGTGGCCCTGCGTGTCCACGGCCTGGTCGATGCGGCGGCCAAAGCTCTGGTAGCAGCCGACGATGTCCATGGTCGTGGCCTGGGCGAAGGATTGCGTCCAACGCTGCTGGTAGTCCTGACGGTAGCCGGACAGCTCGCCATGCTGGGCACGGGCGGCCTGGGCCTGGGTGCTGGCGGCATGCAAGGCCTGAGCGGCGGCGTCGCGCTCGTTCTCGGCGCGTTCCAACAGCAGGCTCAGTGTGTCTTTGGCGGGTGCACTCATCTCAAACTCCAGCACAGCGCCCGGCGACCCCGACAGGGGGCCCGGCGCTCAGTCGATATCGGCGGCCCGACCCGAAAGGTTAGGCGCCTTGGACCACGGCCTGCAATTGGCTGACGCTGGCGTGAAGAAGTGCCGGGCTGTGCATGTCCTGCTGCAGCAGCCGCGTCATGTCGGCATGCAGGCGTACGGCCAGGTCCAGCTCGGGGTCGCTGCCCGGGGCATAGGCGCCAAGCTGGATCAGGTCGCGGGCCTTGTTGTATTTCGCCAGAAGCTGGCGGAATCGACGCGCGGAATCGACCTGGTTTTGGGGTGCAACACTGGTCATCACCCGGGAAATGGAGCGCTCGATGTCGATGGCCGGGTAGTGGCCGGCCTCGGCCAGGTCGCGCGACAGCACGATGTGGCCGTCCAGGATGCCCCGCGCCGCGTCGGCGATGGGGTCCTGCGGGTCGTCGCCCTCGGTCAGCACCGTGTAGAAGGCGGTGATGGAACCCTCGCCCGGCAGGCCGTTGCCGCTGCGCTCCACCAGCTGCGGCAGCTTGGCGAAGCAGCTCGGCGGGTAGCCCTTGGTGGCCGGCGGCTCGCCGATGGCCAGGGCAATCTCGCGCTGGGCCATCGCATAGCGGGTCAGCGAATCCATCAGCAGCAGCACATGGCGGCCCTGATCGCGGAAATGTTCCGCAATCGCCGTGGCGTAGTGCGCGCCCTGCATGCGCATCAGCGGCGGCGAATCGGCGGGTGCGGCGACGACGACGCTGCGCTGGCGGCCTTCAATGCCGAGGATGTCCTCGATGAATTCCTTGACTTCGCGGCCGCGCTCGCCGATCAGGCCGACGACGATGACATCGGCCTGGGTGTAGCGGGCCATCATGCCCAGCAGCACCGACTTGCCGACGCCAGTGCCGGCGAACAGCCCGAGGCGCTGGCCCCGGCCGACGGTCAGCAGTGCGTTGATGGCGCGAACGCCGGTGTCCAGCGGGATGCGCACCGGGTCGCGGTCCATCGCGTTGATGGGGCGCCGCACCATGGGTTCGTTGTGGATGTCGGCCAGCTCGCCGCCGCGGTCCAGCGGGTGGCCATGCGGGTCGACGACGCGGCCGAGCAGGCCGTCGCCCATCGGCAGGTGCAGGCCGCGATCCTCGCCACGGCGCCAGGGGTGCAAGGGCTGGCCGAGTTGGGGAGCGAGCGGCGGCAGGTGGCGCGGCACGACGGTGGCGCCGCTGGACAGGCCCTGGACCTCGTCGGTGGGCATCAGATAGGCGCGGTCCCCCGAGAAGCCGACGACCTCGGCATTCACTGGCGCCGAGCCGCGGCGCGGGCTGTTGCCGCTGCTGGGCATCTGGATGCGGCAGACCGAGCCCATCGGCACCTTGATGCCGGTGGCTTCCAGCACCAGGCCGGCCACGCGAACCAGCTTGCCGTGGGATTCCAGCGGCGCGGTGTTGGCCGCCAGCGTCTCAAGGTCGGCGAGATAGCGCTGCCAGCGATCGGTGCGCGCCGAAGTCATTCGTCCTCCGTGCGCCGGTCTTCCCAGATCGATTGCTGGCCGATGGCCGAGACGGCCTGTTGCCAGCGCGTGGCAATCGTCGCGTCGACGCTGGCAATGTCGGCATCCACCTTGACGCCGCCGCGCGGCACCTCGGGATCGGGGATGAGCTGCGCCTCGCGGGCCTGCAACTCGTTGCCGGCGCCTTCCTGCACCAGGGGGTGGTCATCGGGGTGGACACGCACGCGCACGTGGCGCGCCGACAACTGCAGGGCCTCGACGGCGTCGTGGGCCACACGGGCGATCAGCTCGGGGCGTTGCTCAAGCTCGCTGCGCACGACCTGGCGGGCCAGCTCGACGGCGATACGGGCGATGGACTGGGCCATCTCGTCTTCCAGCGAGCGCATCTCGGTATCAAAGCCCGTCACCAGCGTGCCGAGCTGCTTGCTCATCTGCTGGGCAAAGCTCTGCTTGAAGGCGTCCAGCGCGGCCATGCCATCGCGGTAGCCGTCCTGATAGCCGCTCTGGCGCGCGGCGTGTAGCAGTTCCTGCGCGCTGGGTTCGGGCGGGGGCGGCGGCTCTACCGGTGCGGCGGCGGTGGGTGTGGCCGGCGGGTTGCCGGGGCGCATCGGCGCGAAGGGCGAGGGTGCGGCGTTGCCCAGGTTGTCGAGGTTCCAGGCCTTGGCGCCCTGGAGTTCCTCGCCAGGAATGAAGCGGGCATAGCTGCCACGCCGATCAGTCTCACGGCGATCGGGCGGCGGGACTTGCCGCGGGGGTTGGCGACCGGTGGCCATGTCAGTTGCTCCAATGTGCGTCGTTGCGCACCAGGGATTCTGCGGGCCGAGCGCAGGGCCGCTCCCAAGCCGGCCCGCCATGGCGATGTGCTTGCCGGTCAATCCGGCAAGCATCGCCGTCCCCTCGGGGGCTGAGGCCGGACACATTGCGCCCAGTGGGCGCGATGTGCCTGCCGAAGAGCTGCGGCACATGCCGCAGCGCGGTCTGCAAGACCGGCCAAGGTACTCCTTGGACGAGGGGCTTCATGATTAAACGAATTGGTCGTCGCCGCCGCCGACCAGGACGATTTGGCCCTCGTCGACGAGGCGGCGCACGATCTTGAGCATTTCCTTCTGCTCGGCCTCGACCTCGGACAGCCGCACCGGCCCGCGGGTCTCGAGGTCCTCGCGCAGCGTCTCGGCGGCGCGGGTGGACATGTTGCGGAAGATCTTTTCTCGCAGCTCAGCGCCGGCGCCCTTGAGTGCGACGATGAGTGCCTCGCTCTGCACTTCCTTGAGCACGGCCTGGATGCCCTTGTCCTCGATCTTGTTCAGATCGTCGAAGGTGAACATGTTGTCCATGATCTTCTGCGCCAGGTCGGAGTCGGCCTCGCGGATGTAGTCCAGCACCGAGGCCTCGACGCTGGAGCCCATCATGTTGATGATCTCAGCGGCCGTCTTGGCGCCGCCCAGTGAGCTCTTCTTCATGCGCTCGCCGCCGGCCAGGATTTGGCTCATCACTTCGTTGAGGTCCTTCAGCGCCGTTGGCTGGATGCCGTCCAGCGTGGCGATGCGGATCAGCACCTCATTGCGGCCGCGTTCGGTGAACATCTTCAGCACCGAGCTGGTCTGGTCGAAATCCAGGTGGGCCAGGATGGCCGCGATGATCTGCGGGTGTTCGTTGCGCAGCAGCTCGGCGACGCTGGCGGCGTCCATCCACTTCAGGCTCTCGATGGAGGAGACGTCGCTGCCCTGCAGGATGCGGTCCAGCAGCAGGTTGGCCTTGTCCTCGCCGAGGGCCTTGCGCAGCACGGCGCGCACGTATTCGTCGGTGTCGGTGACCAGAGTGCTCTGGGTCTCGGCGACGGCGTCGAACTTGTCGAGCACGGTCTCGACCTGGGCCCGCTTGATGACCTTGAGCTTGGCGATCTGCTCCCCCAGCGCCTGCACCTCTTTGGGCGACAGATGCTTGAAGACCTCGCTGGCTTCTTCTTCGCCCAGCGACATCAACAGGATTGCAGCGTTCTCTATGCCCTTGTCATCCATGGTTCAGCTCTGAATCATGCAGCCGTCTCGCCGGCCATCCAGTCGCGCATGATGTTGGCGACCGCTACCGGATTGTCGCGGGCCAGGGCGCGGGCACGCTCGAGTTTTTCGTTATGAATCGGCGCTTCAAGGCGCGGCATGCCGGCGCCCCCAGGCAGCAGCTCTTCGTCATCGACGACTTCATCCACCGTCTCGGCCTTGTCCTCGGGCGGCTGCGGCGCCGCGGCCTTGATGGCGGGGCGGATCATGCCGAAGACGGCGATCAGCGCGATGGCGACGAAGGCCAGCGGCACGATGGCGCTGCGGGCAACGTCCAGCAGCCAGGGTTGCTTCCAGATCGGCACATCGGCCGGTTCGGTCTTGTCGACGACGAAGGGCGCGCTGATGACCTTGACCGAGTCGCCGCGCTCGGTGTTGAAGCCCATGGCTTCCTTGACGAGGTCGGTCAGGCGCGTGATCTCTTCGGTCGGCACGGGCTGCTGCGTCGTCTTGCCCTTGGCGTCGGTCACCGAGCGGTGATTGACGACGATGGCTGCGTTCAGGCGCTTGACGTTGCCGACCGCGCCGCGCGTGACGCGCACGGTCTTGTCGACCTCGTAGTTGGTGACCTGCTCGCGGCGGCTGTTGCCGCCAGCCCCCGCTCCTTGTGCGGCCTGCAGCGGGGCGCTGGCGCCATTGACCGGGGCGGTGGCCGGCACAGGCGGTTGGTTGGTGGCAGCACCGGGTACGCCGGTGGGCGTGGCATTGCTGGCGTTGTTGCTCTCGTTGCTCTGGCTGGAGCGCACCGCAGCCTGGGCGTTCGGGCCCTGGTTGGGGCGGTACTCCTCGGCGGTGGCCTCGGTCTGGGAGAAGTCCACGTCGGCGGTGACGGAGGAGCGCAGGTTGTCGCGCCCGACAACGGGCTCCAGCAATTCGAAGATGCGCTTGTTGAAGCCGGCTTCGACCTGCTGCTTGTAAAGGAGCTGCTGGCTGTCGAGTCCGGTGGCGGTGTCCGCGCCGGTCTGGGAGATCAGGGCGCCGGTCTGGTCCAGTACGCTGACGGCCTTGGGATTGAGCTCGGGCACGGCACTGGAGACGAGGTGCACGATGCCGGCGATCTGGTTGCGATCCAGCGTGCGGCCGCCGCGCAGGGTCAGCACGACGGAGGCGCTGGGCTTTTGCTGCTCGCGGAAGAAGCCGTTCTGCTGCGGGATGGCCAGGTGCACGCGGGCATCGGCCACGTCCGACATGGCGGTGATGGTGCGTGTCAGCTCGCCTTCCAGACCGCGTTGGAAGTTCAGGCGTTCGTTGAACTGGGTCTGACCGATGCTGGACTTGTCCATCAGCTCGAAGCCGACGGCGTTGCCGGTGCCGCCCTTGGGCAGGCCCATCGCCGCCAGCTTCATGCGCAGCTCGTAAACCTGGCCGGCGGGCACGAGGATGGTGCCGCCTGCCTCATGCTTGTAGGGCACCTGCAGGGCAGCCAGTTGGCCGATGACGGCACCACCGTCCTTGTCGGCCAGGCCGCTGAACAGCGGGCGGTAGTCGCCCTGGCTGGACCAGAGCGTGATGGCCAGCACGGCGCCGGCCAGGGCGGCCAGGCCGGCGCCCATGGTCAGCTTGCTGCGCAGCGGCAGGCCGTTCAAGCGCTGCACGAAGTTGGGCTGGGCGTTGATCGGGGTGATCATCACCGGGGCGGCAGCAGCAGAGGCGCTCAGGGCGTTGTCCATCGGATGGGCGAGTACAGCGGGGGCCGGGGAATCCGGCGATGGCGCAAATTATTCGTGCCAGGCCCCTAAAGAAAGCGCCGAAGTGGCCGACTGAGCCCGCGCATCTCCGCCCTTAGTGCGCGTGACTTGCTGCCAAAGTCCTGCCCCATGGACATGAAGTTGCGCCCCTTCGACTTTGCACAGGCCGCCGCCCGAGCGGGCCTGGCGGTCAATGGCACGCCGCTTGCGCCCAAGCCGGCCGCCACGTCAGGCGCCAGCTTCGGCGACGCGATGACGCAGGCGCTGAAGAATGTCAGCGCCTCGCAGAACGAGGCCGCCCGCCTGCAGCGCGAGGTGCAACTGGACAACCCGACCGTCAGCCTTGAAGAGACCATGGTCTCGATGCAGAAGGCGCAGATCGGCTTCCAGGCCACGCTGCAGGTCAGGAACCGCCTGGTCTCGGCCTACTCCGAGATCATGAACATGCAGATCTAGCGGCTTTCGGGCCGAGCGCTGGGCCGCTCCCGAGCCGGCCCGGCTTGGCGATGTGCTTGTGGCTCAATGCCGCAAGCATCGCCGTCCCTTCGGGGCTGAGGCCGGACACATGGCGCCCAGTGGGCGGCATGTGCCTGCCGAAGCGTTGCGGCCTTAGCCGCAGCGCGGTCCCGACCAGACTTGCCCGCGTCCAGCGCGGCAAGGCTGGGCGAGGGGCACCACTCAGCAAGCGCCTTTTCGTGCGTCTGCTCCGCAGATCGCTGGCCGGCCCAACGGGTTCAAGTCCAGATACAGCTGCTGGTTGCGGTCGTTGGAGATGCCGATGCGCGTCCATTCCAGCGCCCGGCCCATGCCGGCCTGGAAGGTGACGCTCTGGCCAGACTGCAGCAGCGTGCCTTTGTGCTCGCGGGAGTTGATGGCGCCGAGCTCGCAGCGCGGCACGCCTGTGGCGCAGTCGCAGGGCGCGGTGCGGCTGGTGCCCCAGCACCATTGCGCGCCACTGCTGAAGCTGACATAGATGTTGCGGCCCTCGTCCACGCTCAGGCCGCGGGCGCGGCGCAGGTCCTGCTCCAGCATCTCGGCCACGTGGCGCAGGCGCTGGCGGGCCAGATAACTCGCGTAGCTGGGCACGGCCGCCGACAGGATGATGCCCAGCACGGCCAGCACGAAAACCACCTCGAGAAGCGTGAAACCTTGCCCCTCGGCGCGCGAGTACGCGCACCGGTCCCCCGAGGGAACGCGGGCTGGCTTGGGAGCGGCCCTGCGCTCAGCCCGTCCGCCGGCCGCGTTCATGGATCCAGCTTCAGCAGGCGACGGCGCTTTTGCGTCTGGTCCACATAGACCTGCAGCGAGCGGCCGGCGTTGGCATCGAGGTCGACGAAGGAGCATCCCAGCTGCTGCATGCCGCTCGTATCGCCGGCGATGGGGCTGACATGGTGGGGCAGCAGGGTGACGCGCAGGGCGCTGATGCGATCCAGCTCGAGCACCAGGCCGTCGCTGACCTCGCCCACGGGCAGGGGGCTGAAATCGGGCGGCAGGGCCAGCGCGAGGCCGCCGATGCTGAGGTCCAGCACGCGCAGTGCGCGGCCGGGTTGCTCGGCGCCAGGCAGCACGATGCGCGGATAGGCACTGCCGGCCGGTTGCACGCGGAAGGACTGACGGCGCTGGAAGCGGTACAGGCGGGCGGGCAGCGCGCTGCGCAGCACCGTGCCCTGTTCGCCGCTGACGAGGACGGGGCCCTCGAGTTCGAATTGCAGCTTGATGGCGCCGAGGTAGGCGACGGCGGTGATCTCGCCCTCGGCCACCAGGGCCTGGCTGATGCCGTCGGGATCGGTGCCGATCTCCAGGCCGATGAGGTCGGCGTCGGCGTCCAGCGCGACGATGCGGCTGGACAGGCTCTGGCCCTGGGGGCCGCTCAGCAGCACGCCGGAATTCTCGCGCTGCAGTTGCTGCAGATACGCCGCGATCTCGGCAGTGGAGGCGACGCGCAGTTCCTCGGAGGTGGGTTCAAGAGCGCTCATGCCAGGATGGTAGCTGCGCGGGTTGGTTTTGCGGGCCGAGCGCCGGGCCGCCCCTAGCCGGCCCGCCTTGGGCGATGTGCTTGCGGCTCGACGCCGCAAGCATCGCCGTCCCCTCGGGGGACCGGCTGGACTCGCCCGCGTTCAGCAGGGCGAGACCGGACGAGGGGCTCAATGCACCATCCTGCTCTTGCCCTTCATCACATGATCCAGGTCTTCCAGCCAGGGTTCGGCCAGATGGCGGATCTCGGCGTCATTGAGCAGGATGCGCTGCATGATGCGGGTCTTCAGCGCCGATTCACTCGGGGCCAGCTGGGATTGGTTGGCGGCGGACTTGAGCTGGGAGATCAGCAGCACGCAGGCACCTTCGAGCTTGACGACTTCATCCCAGTTGCCGGTGCGGGCAGCTGACAGCATGTCGGCGCTGGCTTGTTCGATGGCCTCGTAATAGTTGAGCAGTTCGGAATTCATGGGGGCGTACCGGAAAGCGTGAGCAGGGCGGGGCGGAATGGGCGGATCAGGCGGCCCTGGGCGGGCGCACTGCGGGGTTGTCGGCGATGGCTTGCCAGGCGTCACGTACTGGCGCCAGCAGACGCTTGCACTCCTCGATGGCAGCGACGTCGCTGTGCAGGTTGGCTTGGGTCAGCCGCATGCACAGATACGCGTAAAGGTCGCGCAGGTCGTGGGCCAGCGGGGTGGATTCGAGGTTGAGGGCAGCCTTGAGACCTTCGTCCAGGATGCGCACACAGCGGCACAGTGAGTTGTTCTTGACCGGCGTATTGCCTGCCTGGATCGCGGCCAGGGCCATGTTCATGCCTTCCATGACGCCGTCGAACAGCAGGGCGACGAGGCGGTGCGGGCTGGCGCTGAGGACATCGGTCTCGACGCCGACCTTGCCGTAGGCGGAGCCGGCGCGGTGAGCTCGGGAAGCAAACGGGGAGGAGGATCCGTACATGGGGGCTCTCTGGGCTGGATACCTTCAAATTTCGGCGCCCGGCCGGGGAACTTGAGGCGACCAACCCCCGCTGGCGGCATGAAAAAGGCGCCCTAAGGCGCCTTGTTTGCAATTCTTCACGGGCTCAGCTCGACGAGGTGCTGCCGAACTGCTTGTTGACATAGGACGACAGCGCGCTGAGCTGGCTCATCTTGGTGTCCAGCGCGCTGTACTGCGCGCGCAGGCGCTTTTCGGTCAATGTCAGCGAGTCCTGCATGTGGTCGATCGTGGCGTCGTTGCTGGCGATGCGCTTTTGCAGGCTGCTCTGGCCGTTGGTGATGGCGCCGTCCGTGCCCAGGATCTGGGTGGCAAAGGTGTTCCATTGCAGAGCGAAGCCCCGGTTGCGCGGCGTGGCGGCGTCCGGCGCGGCGAACAGCTTCTTCAAGTCCGTGAGATTGGTCAGCGCCTTGTCGAGCTTCGTCGAGTTGACCGTCAGCGTGCCGTTCTGGCCGGGCTCCAGGCCGATGTCGGCCAGGCGGCCGAAGGCGCCGGCGAGTGTCGTGCTGCCGCCGGTGATGCCGCGCAGCATCTGTTGCACGGAAACTGCCTTGCTGTCGCCCTGAAGCACACCGGCGGTCTTGGTGCCGGCGTCGTACTTGGTCTGGTCGCGCATCAGGTTGAGCAGCTTGTTGTAGGAGTCTGCGAAATCCGTGATCGCCTTCTTGATGCTGGTCGTGTCGTTGCTGGTGCCGATGCTGATGGCGCTGGCCGTCGTCTTGAGCAGGGTCACGCTCATGCCGTCGGTGATGCCGGTCAGCGTGTTGCTTTCGGAGGTCAGGTCCAGCCCGTCCCAGTTGAACTGGGCATTGCTGGCGGCCTGGGTCTGGGCCATGCCTGCGCCGCTGCCGGGATCGTAGGTCAGGTCGGCCAGGGCGGCATCGGGGCTCGTGATCTGGAAGGCCTGGTTCTCGCCGGTGCTCAGCGACCGGATGACCAGGCGCGTGCCGGCCGCGTCGTTCACCAGGCTGGCGTTGACACCGACATTGGCGGCGTTGATCTTGTCGCGGATGCTGGACAGCGTGTCGGTCGCACTGACGGTGATGGCGGCGGGCGTGCCGCTGCCGGCGGTGAAGACCGGCGGGTCACCGGCCCAACGGCCAAGGGCAATGGTCAGGGTGCCGTCACCCAGGGTTTCGCTGCCACCAGTGAAGATGCGGCTGGCCACAGACTGGGCCGAGGCCAGCTGGCTGACCTTGAGCAGATGGTTCTGGCTGCCCGCGCTGCTGGCGCTGACGGTGGCGACCGAGGTGTCCGACACGCTGACCGTGGAAGCGTTCCACAGGCTGGCGTCGGACAGCTTCTGAGCGGCCGTCTGCATGCTGGATACGGCCGACTGCAGCTGGCCGTAAGCGGAGATCTTGGTCTGAAGCCTGGCAGAAGCCTGCTTGATGTTGTTGATCGGCTGCTGCTCGATCGACATCAGCTTGCTGACCAGGCTCTCGACATCAAGACCACTGCCGATACCGAGCGATGAGATGGTGGCCATAGCCCTTTCCTGTTAAGACCCGTTCCGTAACGCCTTCGGCATGCCGGTGGCGAACTTTAGGAAAACTTTCGCGGGACCGGCGCTGAAATGACAACGCCGGGACTTCCGACACGCGGATCCCGGCGTTTTTGGGTGCGGCGGGCGACTCAGCCCTTGAGCAGTTGCAGCACCTGCTGCGGCAGCTGGTTGGCCTGAGCGACCATGGCGTTGCCAGCCTGTTGCAGGATCTGTGCCCGCGACATGTTGGACGTTTCCTGGGCGTAGTCGGCATCCATGATGCGCGAGCGGGCTGCGGTCTGGTTCTCGACGGCGACCTGCAGGTTGGCGATCACCGAGTCGAAGCGGTTCTGCGTCGCACCGTAGGTGGAGCGAGCCAGATTGACCTGGGCGAGGGCGAAGTCCAGGAACTGGACGGCCACCGACGGGTCACCTTCGTCGCCGTTGGCGCCCGTCAGGGCGGGCGGCGCGCCAGCGGCGGAGAAATCCACCGCCGCGGTCGGCGGAACGCCCCCTGTACCGCTGCCGGAGGCGCCAAGAATGTTGATCTTGGTGCTGTTGATGGCAGCTTCCAGGGCGCCGTCGTTGCCGTTGGGCGTGCCGCTGGTTCCCAGGGTCGTCGTCAGGATGTCGCTTTGGGTGATGACGATCTGGTCATCCACCGTGGCGTTGGCGCCGACCTGGAACGTGAACGAGGTCGCCGCGCCGGTCAGGATCTGCGAACCGTTGAAGTTGGTATTGCGGATCAGCCGCCCCACTTCGGTCTGCAGCTGCGTGAACTCGTTGTTCAGCGCCGCGCGGTCCTGCACGTTGTTGGTGCCGTTGGCGGCCTGCACGGCCAGTTCACGCATGCGTTGCAGCATGTCGCCAACCTTGCCGAGCGAGCCTTCAGCCGTCTGCGCCAGCGAGATGCCGTCATTGGCATTGCGCATGGCAACCGACATGCCACGGACCTGGGTGTTCATCCGTTCGGCGATCGCCAGACCGGCGGCGTCGTCCTTGGCGGAATTCACACGCATGCCAGAAGACAGGCGCTGCATCGACACCGCCAGCAGCCCTTGGGAACTGTTCAGGTTCCGCTGCGCGTTCATCGATGCGATGTTGGTATTGATCGTCTGGGGCATTTAAGCACTCCTGCAACAGCCCGGTTGATTCCGGTGTCCGCGCCGCAGAAGTCAGCGACGCGATGGAGTGAATTGTGTTGGTGCCCTGCGCAGGTCAAACCCGCGAACAACGGTCAAAACCACGGCTATTAAGGAAGCGTTGTTCAACGCTTCTCAAGCCCGTGCCGGCGGTGCCCCACCGCCGGCGGCCTTGCTTCTATCAGCCGCCGCGCAGCAGCGTCAGCACCTGCTGGGGCAGTTGGTTGGCCTGCGAGATCATCGCCGTGCCGGCCTGCTGCAGGATCTGCGCACGGCTCAGATTGGCGGTTTCGCTGGCGTAGTCAGCGTCCATGATGCGGCTGCGCGCGGCCGACTGGCTTTCCACCGACACCTGCAGGCTGGAGATGACGGCGTCGAAGCGGTTCTGGGCGGCACCGAAGGTGGAGCGGGCCGTGTTCACCTGGGACAGCGCCTGGTCGATCTTGGCGACCGAGTCCAGCGCACCTTTGGTGCCTGTGCCGGTGTAGAGATCGAAGGTGGCGCCGGTACCGGCCGCGCCGACCAGCAGGATGTCGGTGTTGGTCGTGTTGGTGACCTCGGCCAGGGCGCCCTGGTTGGTGCTGGCAGCGGTGGCGGCATTCAGGATGTCGGCACCGGTGATCGTGATGGTGTCGTTGGCCGTCGCGTTGGCGCCCACCTGGAAGGTGGTGGCTGCGGAGCCCGTCAGGATGGAGTTGCCGTTGAAGTTGGTGTTGCTGGACAGGCGCGTGATTTCGGACTGCAGCAGCGAGAATTCATTGTTCAGCGCAGTGCGGTCGTCGATGTTGTTCGTGCCGTTGGCTGATTGAACGGCCAGTTCACGCATGCGCTGCAGCATGTCGCCGATCTTGCCCAGTGCGCCTTCAGCGGTCTGCGCAAAGGAGATGCCATCGTTGGCGTTGCGGATGGCCACGCTCATGCCGCGCACCTGGGTGTTCATGCGTTCGGCGATGGCCAGGCCAGCGGCGTCGTCCTTGGCCGAGTTGACACGCAGGCCCGACGAGAGGCGCTGCATGCTGACCATCAGCGAGCCCTGCGAGGCGGACGTGTTGCGCTGAGCGTTCAGCGAGGCGAGGTTGGTGTTGATGATTGCGGACATGGCGCGTTCCTTTCAGTGCCAATAGGTTGAATCCGAGCCCTGGGCAGCCGGCGCATGGGGCCTTGTGGCCTGTTGCTTGGGCTGACGAGCTGGGACCCGTTGAAACCGTTATCGGACCGGTCGGGGGAACGCTTGAGAGTGATCCTTTGTAAAACGGGCCGCTCAATCTCGCGAATTGCGGGGTGATTGGCGGCCTTTTAAGGTGCTTGAGCTGGCGGGCTTTGCCCTCGGGGGTCGACGACGACGGCTGTCGCGTCGGAGCTCAGGGCCAGCGTCGAGGCTGGCCCAGGATCATCGAAGAAGCGACAGCACTTGCTGCGGTTGCTGGTTGGCTTGGGCAATCATGGCCGTACCCGCCTGCTGCAGGATCTGCGCGCGGCTCAGGTTGGCGGTTTCCATGGCGTAGTCGGCATCCATGATGCGGCTGCGGGCGGCGGACTGGTTTTCGACCGCGGTGCCCAGGCTTTCGATCACGGCGTCGAAGCGGTTCTGGGCGGCGCCGAAGGTCGAACGGGCCACGTTGACCTGGGCGATGGCCTGGTCGATCTTGGCGATCGAATCCAGGGCGCCCTTGGTGCCGGTGCCGGTGTAGGCATCGAAGGTCGCGCCGGTGCCGGCCGCGCCCACGTTCGAGATGTCGGTGTTGGTCGTGTTGGCCACTTCAGCCAGGGCGCCGTCGTTCTTGCCGACTGCCGTGGTGGTGCCCAGCATGTTCTGGCCGCTGATGGTGATGGTGTCGTTGGCCGTCGCGTTGGCACCGACCTGGAAGTTGAACGACGTCGTGTTGGTCAGCACCGCCTGGCCGTTGAAGGTCGTGTTGGTGCTCAGGCGGGTGATTTCGCTCTGCAACTGCGTGAACTCGTTGTTCAGCGCGGTGCGGTCGTCGGTGTTGTTGGTGCCGTTGGCGGACTGCACGGCCAGTTCACGCATGCGCTGCAGCATGTCGTTGACTTTGCCCAGGGCGCCTTCAGCCGTCTGCGACAGCGAAATACCGTCGTTGGCGTTACGGATGGCGACATTCATTCCCTTGACCTGGGAATTCATGCGTTCCGCGATGGCCAGGCCGGCGGCGTCGTCACGTGCGGAGTTCACCCGCAGGCCGGACGACAGACGTTGCATGGAGGTGGCCAGCGAGCTTTGTGCGGAGCTGGCATTGCGCTGCGCGTTGAGCGACAGCAGGTTGGTATTGATAACTGCGGGCATGATGCGCTTCCTTTTAGCTAGAGATGACCCGGCAAAGCGCCGGCGAAGACCCGAGTGCCCGGGTGAGGCACCCGTGCTGCCCACGCAGACTCGCCTTACTAACTAATAGGCAAGCCCTTGTGGCTACGCCCGACGCCAGTCAACCGTTGAAGCTCGTCCGCCGCCTGAGCTTTGGACATCGCCTCGGCTTTCCAGCCGGACCACGGAACCGTTGCCGGCGCCGTTGCAATGGCTATCGGACGGGCCGACACGTTTCTTGAGTCGCTTTTGTCAAGGGGCGTGATCTTTTGAACAGAGGCATCTGCAAAGCCTTGTTCATCGGATCAGCCGGATGAAGATTTTTTGGCCTGCTCGGGCCTGCCTTTTCGTTGGATCGGTCGTCTGAGGCCTGCCTAAAGTCCGCTCCATCCCGGCCGAACCCGCACGCCGGACTGGAGCCTGCGATGCCCGCCTTGTCCGCCTCGACCCGTCAAAAAGCTGTTCACCTTCCCACCGCCGCCACGCCGTTGGAGGAACCCCTGATGCTGCTGGCCCGCGCCCGCAATGCTGCCTTTGCCGAGGCCGCCCGGGGCAACCTGGGCCAGGGCCTGGGCATCCTGCAGGACGCCCTGGCTGACGAGCCCATGAGCCACGAGCTGCTGGCCGACATGGGTGCGCTGCTGCTCGTGGCCGGCCGCCACGACCAGGCCGCTGCCAGCGCCGAGCGCGCGCTGAAGATCCAGCCCGATCATGGCCCCAGCCTCTACACCCTGGGCTTTGCGTTGTCCGGCCGCGGTGAGAAGAAGCGGGCGATCGAGGTGCTGACTGCGCTGCAGTCGGGCCCCGGCGCTGACAGCCTGCGCGCCGAGTCGCCAGAACTGATGCCGGTCGCCATGATGGAATTGCACCGCTTGCAGCGCGGCTGACGCGACAAATTTCACACCTTCAAGGCCCCGGCCAGCGCGAGCTGCCGGGGCCTTGGTTTTTGGGCGCCGGCAAGCCCGACGCGGCTGTAGGAATTTGGCTGACAAGACCTTCCAGAAAAGGTGACGTGGCGCACCGACGCAGCCTGATATCGCGAAAGAAGAGGGGTCAACACAATCCGTTTCACTGATCCGCAACACCCCATCACCTCTGACGGAAGCCGCCATGAACACCGACCAAATGCTCGCCGAGATCCGTGAAGCCAACCTGTCCTACCTGATGCTGGCCCAGAGCCTGATCCGCGCCGACCGCGAACAGGCCCTGTACCGCCTGGGCATCAGCGAGGACACGGCCACGCTGATTGGCACGCTGAGCCCGGCGCAGATCATGAAGATCGCTTCCGGCAACACGCTGCTGTGCGCCTTCCGCATGAGTGACGACCTGGTGTGGGGCCTGCTGACCAACCACAGCAAGCCCGGTGCGAACGAGAGCGTCAGCCGCCTGCACGCCTCCATCCTGATCGCCGGCCGCCACGAGCACGCCTGATCTAGAACCGCCCTTACTGATTCCGGAGCCACACCATGCGCGTCAAAAGCATCCTCACCGAAGCCAAGCAGATCGACCGTGCCGTTCAGCTGATCCACCTCGGTGCCCGCCTGCAGGTGCTGGAGTCGGAAACCGATCTGTCCTACGAGCGTCTGCTGCGCCTCTATAAGGAAGTGAGCGGCAAGTCGCCGTCCAAGGGCCAGTTGCCCTTCTCGACCGACTGGTTCATGACTTGGCAGCCCAACATCCACGCCAGCCTCTTCCTGAACATCCACGAGTACCTGAACAAGGCCGCGGAGATGGACGAGATCGACACCGTCATCAAGGCCTACCAGCTCTACCAGGAGCAGACGACGGCCCAGGGCCTGGAAGCCATGCTGTCGGTCACGCGTGCCTGGCGCCTGGTCAAGTTCGTCGACAACGGCATGCTGACCCTGACCAAGTGCGCCAAGTGCAATGGCCAGTTCGTCACCCACCCGCACGAGATCGCCCGCCATTTCGTCTGCGGCCTGTGCAACCCGCCCGCACGCGCTGGCAAGGGCCGCGCGCAGGGTTCCATCCAGATGCACTAACTCACACTCCGCTACCCTCTCGGGTATGTGGATTGCTCGCTGGCCGCTGCCCGCTCTGCTGAGCTGGCTGGCGGCCTGGTTCATTTATGCGGCCGCGCTTTTTGCCGGCCTGTCACCCGGCCCGGCCTTGGCGCTGGGTGCAGCCGTCGCCGCAGCCTTGGGTTGGCTGAATGGCGAGCGCTGGCGCCGCCTGATCGTCGCCCTGGGCTTCCCGGCCTCCGTGCTGGCCCTGGGCTGGCAGGGTGAGGCTTCGGGCTTGCTGTGGCTGGTGCCATTGGCGCTGCTGTGGTGGCTCTACCCGCGCCGGACCTGGTCCGAGGCTCCCCTGTTCCCGACCCCCCGCGGCGCACTGGCCCGTTTGCCGGCACTGGCGCCCCTGTCGCCGGGTGCGCGCGTGCTGGACGCCGGCTGCGGTGTCGGCGATGGCCTGCGTGAATTGCTGCACGTCTACCCACAAGCCCGCGTCGAGGGCGTCGAATGGAGCCGGCCCCTGGCCTTGCTGGCGCGCTGGCGCGTGCGCGGCGCCATGGTGCGCCAGGGAGACCTGTGGGCCGACGACTGGGCGCCGTTCGCCCTGGTCTATGTCTTCCAGCGGCCCGAGTCCATGCCTCGTGTCTGGGCGAAGGCCTGCGCCGAGCAGGCGCCGGGATCCTGGCTGGTCAGCCTGGACTTTGCCGTGCCCGATGTGGTGCCCGTGGCCAACTGGCAGCTGCCGGGTGGGCAACCCGTATGGTTGTATGCAACTGTAGGGAAAGCCGTCTCAAAGGGGCCCAATTGAAAGTACTGCCGCAACTGACGCGCGGCATACTTGCTCAAGCCCCCCGGCTCCGGGCCGATATGGCCTGAACACCCCAAACTCAACCGCGCATGTTCGTCATCATCGGCTGGGCCATTTCCATGGTCTGCATCTTCGGCGTGTTCATCGCTCACGGCGGGAACATCGGCGTCATCCTGCACGCCTTGCCCTTCGAGATGATCACCATCTTCGGCGCGGCCATCGGCGCCTTCCTGGCCAACAACCAGATGAAGGTCGTCAAGGCGACGGCCGCCGGCTTGGGGCTTTGCTTCAAGGGCAGCAAATACAGCAAGGCCCGCTACATGGAGCTGCTGGCGCTGATGTACGACATCCTGCAGAAGGCGCGCAAGGAAGGCCTGATGTCCATTGAAAAGGACGTCGAGGATCCGCACAACTCGCCGCTGTTCCAGAAGTACGCGGTGGTTGGCAACGACCACCATGTCACCGAATTCATCACCGACTACCTGCGCATGATGGTGTCGGGCAACCTGAACGCCCACGAGATCGAGTCGCTGATGGACAGCGAGATCGAGACCCACCACCAGGAAGAGCATGCGGCGGTTGCCGCGCTGCAGCGCCTGGCGGGCGGCCTGCCGGCCTTCGGCATCGTGGCCGCCGTGCTGGGCGTCGTGAACACCATGGGCTCGGTCGGCCAGCCGCCGGCAGTGCTCGGCGGCATGATCGGCTCGGCCCTGGTCGGCACCTTCCTGGGCATCCTGCTGGCCTACGGCTTCGCCGAGCCGCTGGCCGGCCTGCTGGAACAAAAGGTCGAGGACGGCGGCAAGGAATTCCAGTGCATCAAGACGACGCTGCTGGCCAGCATGCAGGGCTATGCGCCCCAGGTGGCCATCGAATTCGGCCGCAAAGTGCTGTTCTCCGGTGACCGCCCGAGCTTCACCGAGCTCGAAGGCCACGTGAAGAAGAAATGACCCCCCCCCGAAGCGCCTTCGGCGCTCCCCCCCAGGGGGGCGCACCCAGTGGCCTGGCAAAGCCAGTTCCACGGCTGCCGCTTGAGGGCGGCGGCGCTTCGCGCGCCGGAAACACGGAGACCGTCTGATGGCTGGCGACGCGAAAAAACTCCAGCCCATCATCATCAAGAAGGTGAAGAAGGGCGGCCATGCGGTGCATGGCGGTGCGTGGAAGATCGCGTATGCGGACTTCGTCACGGCCATGATGGCGTTCTTCCTGCTGATGTGGCTGCTCGGTTCCACGACCGAGGGCGACAAGAAGGGCATTGCCGACTTCTTCCAGTCGCCCCTGAAGGTGGCGATGCTGGGCGGCTCGGGCTCGGGGGACTCCTCCAGCGTCATCCGCGGCGGCGGCAAGGACCTCACGCGCGAGACCGGCCAGGTCAAGGAAGGCGAGAGCGCCGCCAAGCGCGCCAGCTACACCTTGCGTGCGCTGAAGGAAGAACAGCGCAAGGCCGAGAAGGCGCGGCTGGAGCAGCTCAAGACCAAGGTCGAGGAAGTGCTGGCCGAGAACCCCAAGCTCGCCGCTTTAGGCGGTCAGATCCGCCTGGACATGACCAAGGAAGGCCTGCGCATCCAGATCGTCGACGAGGGCAACCGGCCGATGTTCGACAGTGGCAGTGCCGTCGTGAAGCCCTATATGCGTGAACTGCTGCGCGAGCTCGGCAGCGTGCTGACCGAGGTGCCCAACCGCCTGACGGTGGAGGGGCATACCGACGCCCAGGCCTTCCCCGGCGGCGACAAGGGCTACAGCAACTGGGAGTTGTCGGCCGACCGCGCCAATGCCTCGCGCCGTGAGCTCGTCGCGGGCGGGCTGTCGGAGGCGCGCATGCTGCGCGTGCAAGGCCTGGCCGCCAGCAAGCTGCTCGACGCCAAGGACCCCAACGGCGCGCTGAACCGGCGCATCAGCATCATCGTCATGAACCGCGACGCCGAAGACGCCGTGCTGAAGAACGTGCCCGACGAGCCCGAAGCCGACGCAGCGCCTGCGCAGACCGAGTCCACGCAAGTGCCGCAGAACGGAAAAATGCCGCAAACTCAATCGTCGGCGCCGGCTCGCTAGAAACTAGACTGCGTGCTGACCCTGAAATACCGCCTGCACCCGAGAGAGGATCGCCATGAGCACTGATATGAAATTCCTGGTCGTCGACGACTTCTCCACCATGCGCCGCATCGTGCGCGGCCTGCTCAAGGAGATTGGCTACAACAACTGCGAAGAGGCCGAGGACGGCGTCGAGGCGTTGAACATGCTCAAGGGCGCCAAGTTCGATTTCGTCGTCAGCGACATCAACATGCCCAACATGACGGGCTTCGAGTTGCTGAAGGCCATCAAGGAAGACCCCAACCTCAAGCACCTGCCCGTGCTGATGGTTACCGCCGAGGCGCGCAAGGAAGACATCGTGCTGGCCGCCCAGTCGGGTGCTGCGGGCTACATCGTCAAGCCCTTTACGAAGGCGACGCTGGAAGAAAAAGTCCTCAAGATCATGCAGAAGCTGGCCGCCGCGGCCTGACAACACCAAAAGGGGACTGTCATGTCGATGGATCAACTGGAGCAGTTGGGCAAGGCCCAGGAGCCGCTGCTCGTCTCGCCCGAAGTCTTTCAGCAACTTGGCACCATCACGCGCACGCTGCACGACACCATGCAGCGCCTGGGCGTCATGCCCAAGCTGCAGGTGGCCACCGACGGCCTGCCCGATGCGCGCAGCCGCCTGAGCTACATCGCGGAGAAGACCGCCGCCGCCGCCGAAAAGGTGCTGAACTCCGTCGACCAGGCCAAGGGCGAGCACGCCGGCATCAGCCGGGCGACCAAGGAATTGGCTGCTGCCATCGTTGCCGATCCGGTGCGCGCCGTTGCCAGTGGCGCCGTGATGAACTTCGTCAAGGATGTCGAGAACCGCACCGCGAGCATTGACGGCCATCTGACGGACATCATGCTGGCCCAGGACTTCCATGACCTGACCGGCCAGGTGGTGGCCAAGGTCGTGAAGCTGGCCAACGACCTGGAAGACAGCCTCGTCAAGCTGCTGGTGCAGGTCGTGCCGCCCGAGCAGCGCGAGAAGGTCGACCCGACCATCCTGCAGGGCCCGGTCGTCAACGCCGAGGGTCGTACCGACGTCGTCACGAACCAGGGCGAGGTCGACGATCTGCTGGCCAGTCTCGGCTTCTGAAGCGCTTCGCGCTCCCCGCATCAAGCCCGCCGTTCGGCGGGCTTTTTCTTGTCCCGAAATGGGTGATGCCGCTCGCTGGGTGGGCGGCAGGCTTCTGCTACAAACGCCGCCGCGCCCGCAGACGGGCGGGCATCAACAACATCAGGGAAGTCAAATGATCCGAATCAAACAGGGGGCTGTCGCCCTGGCGGCCGCCATGCTGGCCGTCGCATCACCGCTGGCCCAGGCTCAATCCAGTGCGCCGGACTCGCGCATCGGTTGGTACGGCGACGTTGCCGTCGGTGGCACCCACTATGAGTCCGAACCCGGCTTCATCCTCTGCCGCTGCCGCAAAGGCAGTGCCACCTCCCTCAAGGTCGGCGCCGGCTACCGCTTCGGCGTCTCCGCCGTCGAGGCTTGGTACGTGGACTTCGGCAAGGCAAATTTCGGCGCCGACTTCTACGGCCCGGCCACCTCGGCACATTTCCGTGCTGCCGTACTGGGCGGCGCCTGGGCCGTGCGGTGGGGGCAGCATGTCGAGGCCACCTGGCGCGCCGGCGCCGCCTTCGTCAATGCTTCTGCCGGCGGCAGCACCAAGCATGACGTGCGGCCCACGCTGGGCTTTTCCATCGGCTGGCGCACCACCGAAACCGCGACGCTGGAATTGAGCTGGGACTATCTTCGCGCCAGCGATGCCAGTGGCGCCCGTACCGACGCCGTGCCCATCACGCTGGGGTTCCGCCAGCGCTTCTGAACGCGCCAGGGCCGCCCGGCTTTTCTCTTTGGCGCCTCAGTCGGCCTGCGCTTCGGGCGGCAGCTCGCGGATGGCCTGATTGAGCTTGTCCAGCGTCTGTGGTTTGACTTGCAGGGAGCAGGCCAGGTAGCGAAGTTCCCCGCGCGGCATGTCGGCGAACTCGATGCGCACCAGGGGCAGGGGGGCGAATTCGGGGTCCTTGCGCAGCCAGTTCAGGTCTTCCTCGTCGATCAGCATGTAGTCGGCGCGGCGGACTCCCACCATGCGCGCCAGCTGCAGTGGCGCCAGCTGGGCGCGCAAGGGCGGCTTGGCTGCCGTGGCGAGGAACTGGTCCAGCTGCGGGCCGTAAGACACACCATCCAGAACGCCGGGTTGCAGCGAAGCATCGGCAAAAAGCTGGGCGACGCGCGGGATGGCGCGGATCTGTGCCGCGACGCTGGCATGGGCCAGCACGACATGCGGCCGGTCGCGGTGGATGGGCAGGGAGAAGCGGGCAAAGGCCTCGCGCTCGGGGTTCTTGTACAGGCCCGGTGAACACAGCGCCGCCAGGTTGGCCTGCAGATTCTGAAGCGTGCGGCGGATCGGCACCTCGGCATAACGGGCCTCGATGCCGGCGCGCTTGAGCAGCTTGGCGGTGCGCTCCATCAGGAAGCCGGCCGGCTTGCCGTCCACCGTGTAGCTGTAGGGCGGCTTGTCGCGGTACTCGATGGCCAACGGTTCCGCCTGGGCCAGGGCTGCGCCGGCGCAGGACGCGGCCAACAGCGTGAGCAGGCGGGCAGAGCGGGGCACGGTCCGAGATTAGCGTGAGCCGCGCCGGCCTCGCCACCCTGGCGGCGGCAATCCTGCACACCTGGTCCGGCGCGCTGCGGCCCGGCTGGGATTAGCCGGGCATCCACCCTGCTTTTCTCGCTCAAGTTTCAGCGGCTGCCTCGAACAATTCGGTTCAGCTGCAGCACCACCATGGCCGACCACGACGCACAGGATCGCAACTTACCCGCCTCGCCCAAGAAGATCGAAAGATCCCGGGCCGAGGGCCAGTTGCCGCGCTCGCGCGACCTGCCGCATTTCGCCATGATGGTCGCTGGCGGCGCCGTGCTGTCGGTGGGCGCGCCGCAGATTGTCGAGAAGCTGCGCCAGATGCTGATCACCGGCCTGCATTTCGACGCCCGCCTGCTGGCGCAAAAGGGTTTCATGGGCGAGCGGCTGGCTGAGATGACGCTGGCCTTCGCCGCCGTCATGGGGCCGATCGCCGCGGTGCTGGTGATCGTCGGCATCGCCAGCAACCTGGCCAGCGGCGGCTGGAACTGGACGATGAAGCCGCTCGCGCCCAAGTTCAGCCATCTCAACCCCCTCGCCGGCCTGGGCCGCTTGTTCACCGGCCAGGGGTTCGGCTCGGCCCTGAAGGCCGTGCTGCTGGCCCTGGTGCTGGGCATCGTCGGCGCGATGGTGCTGAAGGACCGCCTGGCGGCCTATGTCGGCATCATGTCCGTGCCGTTGCCGTCCGCCCTGGCCTACGCGGGCCAGCAGCTGATGGGGGGCCTCGGCCTGCTGGCCGTCGCGCTGGCGGTGTTTGCCGCCATCGACGTGCCGCTGCAACGCCAGCTCTGGCTGCGCCGCATGCGCATGAGCCGCGAAGAGGTCAAGCAGGAAATGAAGGAGGTTGAAGGCAACCTCGAGATCAAGGCCAAGATGCGCGCCATCATGCGCGAAATGGCCAAGCGCCGCATGCTGGCCGCCGTGCCGCAGGCCGACCTGGTGGTCATGAACCCGACCCACTACGCCGTCGCGCTGAAGTACGAGGAAGGCAAGATGGCCGCGCCCAAGGTCATCGCCAAGGGCGCCGACCTGCTGGCCATGAAGATCCGCGACCTGGCCAAGGAGAGCAAGGTGCCGGTGCTGCAGCAGCCGGTGCTGGCCCGCGCCCTCTACGCCCATGCCAAGGTCGACCACGAGATTCCCGCCGCGCTGTTCGGTGCCGTGGCCCAGGTGCTGGCGTACGTTTACCAGCTGCGCGCCGCCCTGGCCTCGCGCAACATGGCCCGCCCGGATGTGCCGCATCCGCATGTGCCGCCGGAGCTCGACCCGCACAACAAGCCGGGCTGGGCACCCGAGCCCGAGGAAGACTTCACGGAGTGAGCGCTGCGGGGAGAACAGCCCGGCTTTCCCGCCGTTTCTCCGGCTCAAGTTTTCCGGGCCGCCGCGAAGAATGCAGGTGAGACCAGACCTGCCGCATGAATAAGCTCACCGCCAAACTCCAAGCCCTGCTCGGCCCACGCGCGGGCATCATCGCCGCGCTCGGCGCGCCCATCGCGGTGCTGCTCGTGCTGTCCATGATGGTGCTGCCGCTGCCGCCCTTCGCGCTGGACCTGCTGTTCACCTTCAACATCGCGATGGCCGTGATGGTCATGATGGTCGCCGCCCACATGGTGCGGCCGCTGGACTTCGCGGCCTTCCCGACCGTGCTGCTGCTGACCACGCTGATGCGGCTGTCGCTGAACGTCGCCTCCACGCGCGTGGTGCTGCTGGAGGGCCACACTGGCACGGGCGCCGCCGGCAAGGTCATCGAATCGTTCGGCCACTTCCTGATCGGCGGCAATTTCGCGGTCGGCCTGATCGTCTTCGCCATCCTGGTGGTCATCAATTTCATCGTCGTGACCAAGGGCGCTGAGCGCATCGCCGAAGTCGGTGCGCGCTTCACGCTGGACGCAATGCCCGGCAAGCAGATGGCCGTGGACGCCGACCTGAACGCCGGCCTCATCAACGAAGCGGAGGCCAAGCGCCGCCGCGTGGAACTCTCCGACGAGGCCGACTTCTTCGGCTCCATGGACGGTGCCAGCAAGTTCGTGCGTGGCGACGCGGTCGCCGGCATGCTGATCTTGGCCATCAACATCGTCGGCGGCTTCATCATTGGCGTGGCCCAGCATGGCCTGTCCGCCGGCCAGGCCGCCGACAGCTACATCCTGCTGGCCGTCGGTGACGCGCTGGTGGCCCAGGTGCCGGCCCTGCTGATCTCGGTCGCGGCTGCCATGGTGGTGTCGCGCGTTGGCACGGACAAGGACATCGGCAGCCAGATCGGCAAGCAGGTGTTCGGCTCGGCCAAGTCGCTGGCCATCACGGCCGGCGTCATCGCCGCGCTGGGGCTGATCCCGGGCATGCCCCACGTCGTCTTCCTGCTGATCGCCGCCGGCCTGGGCTACCTGGCCTACTGGCTGCGCAGCAAGGAGCAGGCGCTGGAAGCCGCCAAGGCCGTCAAGCCCATCATGCCCAGCAGCGAAGGCGCCGGCGAAGCGAGCTGGGAAGACCTGGTGCCGGTCGACACCCTGGGCCTGGAGGTCGGCTACCGCCTCATCACCCTGGTCGACAAGAGCAAGGAAGGCGACCTGCTGAGCCGCATCAAGGGCGTGCGCCGCAAGTTCGCGCAGGAAGTCGGCTTCCTGCCGCCGCCGGTGCACATCCGTGACAACCTGGAGCTGCGCCCCAGCCAGTACCGCATCTCGCTGCGCGGCGCCGTTGTCGGCGAGGCCGAGGCCTTCCCCGGCATGTGGCTGGCCATCAACCCCGGCCATGCGACGCAAAAGCTCATTGGCACGCCGACGACCGACCCCGCCTTCGGCCTGCCGGCCGTGTGGATCGAGGAGCGGCAAAAGGAGATGGCCCAAATGAGCGGGTTTACGGTCGTTGATTGCTCGACCGTGGTGGCCACCCATCTTTCACACTTGATGCAAGTGCACGCGGCCAAGTTGTTGGGCCGCGTGGAGACACAAGCCCTGGTGGAACACCTCACCAAGCAGGCGCCGCAATTGATCGAAGACGTGATTCCCAAGATGGTCAGCATCGCCACACTGCAACGCGTTCTCCAGCTGCTGCTGGAGGAGGGCGTGCACGTCCGCGACATGCGCTCCATCGTCGAATGCCTGGCCGAGCATGCCGCCGCCGTCACCGACCCCGTCGAGCTGGCACGCCGCATCCGCACCCATATCGCGCCGGCCATCGTGCAGCAGATCTACGGCTCCACCAAGGAGCTGGACGTCATCGCGCTCGAGCCCGAGCTGGAGCGCCTCGTCACCCAGGCCCTCAATTCGCCGCACGGCGCAGCACTCGACCCGGGCGTGGCCGACACGCTGGCGCGCAGCGCCGCCGAGAACGCCCAGAAGCAGGAAGACCGCGGCGTGCCCGCCACGTTGCTGGTCCCCGACCTGATCCGCGCGCCCATGGCGCGCCTGCTCAGGCGCGCCGCGCCCCGCCTCAAGGTGCTCGGCCACAGCGAGATTCCTGAGACCCACACCATCCGCATCGGCTCCATCATCGGAGGCACAGCATGAACGTCCGCAAATTCACCGCTCGCACATCCCGCGAGGCGCTCGCGCTCGTCAAGCAGGCGTTCGGCGCCGACGCCGTCGTGCTGTCCAACAAGACCGTGCCAGAAGGCGTGGAAGTGCTGGCGATGGCGCCGGAAGGCATGGGGCAGATCGAGCAGATGGCCCACAGTGCGCCGCGCAGCCAGACCCGCCCGCAGGTGCCGCCGCCCACCGTGCAACCGCAGGCGCCTGCCGCCCGTGCCAATTTCGCCGACCGCTCCCGCATGGAGCCCAGCTTCGGCAGCCCCGAGGTGAGTGGCGACGTCGAGCAACTCGCCATGAGCACGCTGAGCTTCCAGGACTATGTGCGCGAGCGCGTGCTGCGCCGCCGCCAGGCCGAGATGACGGGCCAGCCCGATCCCATCGCAACGGCACCGCGGATCGCCCCGCCGCCGACCCAGCCGGCGGCTGCCTCCCTGGACGCCGCCCGCCAGCAGCGCGAGCGCCGCGCCGCCGAGGCCATTGCCGCGCTGGCACCCAAGCGCGCCGCTGCACCGGTTCAATCTCAGCCTCAGCCTAAACCTCGCCCGGCGCCGCCCGTGCTGCGCGACGAGATCCGCATCCCGTCAGCCAGTTCGCAACGCGCGGTGCCGCAGCTCAGCGACATCGGTGCCGTGGAGCCCATGCCGCTGCCCGGCCAGCCCAATGCCAGCCAGCGCAACCAGATGGACATGGCTTCCGAGCTGCGCCAGATGCGTGGCCTGATCGAAGAGCGTTTTTCGTCGCTGGCCTTCATGGAAAAGCTGCAGCGCCAGCCCGTGCAGGCGCGTCTGACGCAAAAGCTGCTGGAACTGGGCTTCAGCCCGGCCCTGGTTCGCAAGCTGGCCGAGAGCTGCCCGTCCGAGTTCAAGCCCGGCTCGCCCGCCGACCCGGCCGACGAGACCGCCTGGGCCGCCCATGTGCTGTCACGCAACCTGCATACCGATGAGGCTGCCCCGGCCATCGAGGACCGCGGCGGCGTGTTCGCGCTGATCGGCTCCACCGGCGTCGGCAAGACGACGACGACCGCCAAGCTGGCTGCCCACTTCGCCACCAAGTTCGGTGCCAGCCAGCTCGGCCTCATCACACTGGACGCCTACCGCATTGGCGCCCACGAGCAGCTGCGCGCCTACGGCCGCATCCTCGGCGTGCCCGTGCACACCGCCCACGACCGCGCCTCGCTCGATGACCTGCTCGACCTGCTGTCCAGCAAGAAGCTGGTGCTCATCGACACCGCCGGCATGGCCCAGCGCGACAGCCGCACCCAGGAGCTGCTGGAGATGCTGGCCCACCCCAGCATCAAGAAGCTGCTCGTCATCAATGCCGCCCAGCAGGGTGAAACCATTGAAGACGTCGTCAACGCCTGGAAGGGCGCGGCCTGCGAAGGCGTCGTGCTCAGCAAGATCGACGAAGCCGTCAAGCTCGCCCCGGCCCTGGACACCCTGATCCGCCACAAGCTCAAGGTGCTGGGCGTGGCCAATGGCCAGCGCGTGCCGGAAGACTGGCACCGCCTGCCCAGCGTCGGCCTGGTGCAGCGCGCGCTCAAGGGCGCCGCCTCGGGCGCCTGGCGCATGGACAACACCGACGTCAATCTCATCTTTGCCGGTGCGCCGCTGACCGAAGGCATGAGGGCAGTCCACTGATGTCCATCATGCAAGACCAAGCCCACGGCCTGCGGCGGCTGTTCGCCGCCTCCAAGACCCGCTTCGTGCCGGTTGTCAGCAATCCGCGCGTCATGGGGGCCGGCGTGCTGCTGGAAGGCCTGTGCGCGGCCTTTGCCGAGCTGAACCTGAACACCCTGGTCGTCGACGCCGGTGAACACTCGGCCAAGCCCTCGGAGCTGGCCAGCGTCGATCTGTCCAACTGCATCGAGCGCCTGTCGCCCAAGGTGTCCTACCTTGCCGCGCGCGGGCTGCCGCTGCGCCACATCAATGCCCATGGTTCGGCGGCTTCCTTTCTGGAGGCCGTGGCTGACGCCGCACCCGACGCCGACGTCATCCTGCTGCACGCCCCGGCGGCCGAACTCGCCCGCATCGTGGCCCTGCGAGAGGTGCGCCCGCTGTTGCTGGCTGATACCGAGCCCGCCAGCGTCACGGAAGCCTACGCGGGCATGAAATGGCTCACACAACGAGCGGGGCTGATGGTCTACAGTCTGCTGATGGCCTGCCACCCTCAACTGCGCGTGGCCACCCGCATCGCGCAACAGCTTCATTCCTGCGCCGACGGCTTCCTCGGCGCGGTGCTGCGCGATTGGGCCTGCCTGGACCCAAGAGCCTCCCAGCACGCACCACTCACGCCTGAACTGCGCCATCTCGCCCGCGAGCTGCTGCTTGCAGCTCCCCCGGGAGCGGCCGTTGACGCCGCCTCCGACGCGACTCCGCTGCGCCCGGCGCGCAAGGCGTCTTCCCCGTTCATCGCTGCGCATTGATCTCGCCGGAGACCAAACATGATGCCCCCACGCTCACTGCGTTCGCTGCCCCCCGCGGGGGCGCTTCAGCCCCTTCGGGCGGCCGTGCGGAGCTGACCATGTACACACCCAAAGGCCGCCTCGACAACAGCACGCTGATCAAGCAGTACAGCCCGCTGGTCCGACGCCTGGCGCACCAGATGATTGCCAAGCTGCCGGCCAATGTGGAGGTGGATGACCTGATCCAGGTCGGGCTGATCGGCCTGACCGATGCGCTGTCGCGCTTCGACGCCGAGCAGGGCGTGCAGTTCGAGACCTTCGCCACCCAGCGCATCCGCGGCGCCATGCTCGACGAGTTGCGCGGCGGCGACTGGATGAGCCGCGGCACGCGCCGCCAGCAGCGTGAGATCGAAGTCGCGGTGCACAAGGTCGAGCAACGCCTGGGCCGCGCGCCGCGCGAGGACGAGATCGCCGCCGAGATGGGCCTGCCGCTGGCTGAGTACCAGGAACTGCTTGGCAAGGTGCGAGGCACCCAACTGGTTTATCTGGAAGACATGTCGGGCGCCGACGGTGACAACGACTACCTCGACCGCCATGTGGCCGACGAGGGTGCCAACCCCGTCGCCCAGTTGCAGGACCACCGCATGCGCGAGGCGCTGGTTGCGGCCATCAAGAACCTGCCCGAACGCGAGCAGTTCGTCATGAGCATGTACTACGAGCACGACATGAATCTCAAGGAGATTGCGGCCGTGCTCAAGGTCACGGAGTCCCGCGTGTGCCAGTTGCACAGTCAGTCGATTGCAAGGTTGCGCGTTAAGCTGCGTGACTGGTAATTTACGGGGCCACTTCTTGCCGAGCCCCGGCCAATAAGCGGGGACAAATGCATGTTCAAGTGGCCCAAGGGCGGAGGTTCTTCCCCCGCCATCACTCGGGATGAGCCCGTCCGGCGAGATGACAGTGCGGCGTTGAATGTCGTCAAGCGGCTGGCCCGCTCGATTTCCACGGTCGGCAAGGATGCCGCGGAAGTGCGCGGTGCCCTGGAAGATACCCAGCGCATCGTCCAGGCCCAGAGCCAGGCCATGCAGGCCCTGGCTCAGCAGCTCAACCAGATCGGGCAGGCGCAGACCGCCATCACCACCGCCACCGCCCAGAGCGCCGCCGCCGTGCAGCGGGCCCGCGGCGCGCTCGGCGTCGTCGGTGGCGAGGTCGTTGGCATGGCGTCCACGCTGGCCCAGGTGTCGGGCGCAGCGGCCGAGATCACCAAGATTTCCCTGCAAACCCGCCTGGTCGCCTTCAACGCCGCCGTCGAAGCCAAGCATGCGGGCGATGCCGGGCGCGGTTTCGCTGTCGTCGCCGAGGCGGTCAAAGCCCTGGCCGGCCAGGTCGAGGCCTCATCCAAGGCCATCGTCAGCGCCATCGCCAGCCTGCAGGAGCGCATCGATCGCTTCAGCGCCGAGCTGACCGAGAACCCGGCCAAGCCCAGCCAGATCCACGCCGCCTTCCACGAGGTCGAGCAGGACGTGCAGCGCATCTCCGCGTCGGCCGGCGAGAGCAGCCAGCAGATGAGCCTGCTCAACGAACGCGCCCATGAGCTGGAGCGCGAGGTGTCCCAGGCCTCGCACGGCCTCAAGGTGGCCTTCGACGGCAGCGACCGCTTCCTGCGCATGTCCGAGGAGCTCGTCGAGCAGATCGCCGAGAGCGGCGTCGAGGTCGACGACATGCCCTTCATCCGTACTGCGCAGCAGGCCGCTGCGGAGATCGGTGCCCTGCTCGAAGAGGCGCTACGCGGTGGCCAGATCAGCCAGGCCGATCTGTTCGACGACAAATATCGCCCGATCGAAGGCACGGCGCCGCAGCAGCACACGACGCGCTTTTGCCAGCTGACGGATCGCCTCTTCCCCACCGTGCAGGAGAAGATGCTGGCGTTCAGCGACAAGGTGGTGTTCTGCATCGCGGCCGACCGCAACGGCTATATCGCGACGCACAACCGTAAGTACTGCCAGCCGCAGCGCCCGGGCGACACGGTCTGGAACACGGCCAACAGCCGCTACCGCCGCATCTTCAACGACCGCACGGGCCTGGCCTCGGCACGCAACACGCGGCCCTTCCTGCTGCAGACCTATCGGCGCGACATGGGCGGTGGCCGCTTCGTCATCCTGAAGGAGGCCGCGGCGCCCATCATCGTCGCCGGCAAGCACTGGGGCGGACTCCGCCTGGCTTTCAATTTCTGATCGGGAGCTACTGCACGGTGACGAAGAAGCTCGTGGCATCCTGCCCGGGCGCCACGGTCGCCCCATTGCTGCTGATCGAGCTGAACGCACCGCTGAGGCCACCGGTGGCCTGGATCAGCACGAGCTTCTGCCCCCGGGCGTAGCTGCCGCTGAAGTTCAGCACCAAGCTGCCACCGAGCATGGCAGGCCCGGCAACGCTGACATGGTCGTGGGTGACGCCAGGTGCGGTGCCGGCGATAGAGAGCGTGAGCTGGCCGGTCGCGCCCTGCCGGAAGCTACCCCCCAGCGCCAATTCATGTTGGCCGCTGGCCAGCCCCAGGGCCGCGTTGTTGACGACGTCGCCCGTGCCCATCGCATTGGCGCTGCCGGCCCAGGTGGTGCCCCCATTGAACAGCGTGGCACCTCTGTAGCTGTTGTTCTGCAGCGTGAGCGCAGCAGCGCCGTTGTGAGCGAGGCTGCCGCTGCCGCTGATGTTGGACAGCGTGATCGCGGTCGTGGTGTTCTGGACGATGAGCTGGCCGTCGTTGACGATGGCATTGCTCGCCACGCCATTGGGCGACTCGGCCGTCAGCAGGCTGGCGTCACCGCTGTAGGTGGCCTGCAGGAAGGTCGATTTGCCCTTGCTCGCATTGACGGTGATGTAGTTCAGCGGCACGGGCGTTCCTGTGCCCAGGCGCAGGATGGCGTTGGCGCCGATGGTCGTGGTGCCGTTGTAGTTCTGCGGTTGGGCGAAGGTCACGTCGTTGCCCGGCGTCGGCATGACCTTGACGTTGCCCGTACCGACCGCGCCATCCCGGTGCGGGCCGCCCCCGCCGCCGGTGATGCCCACGTGCAGAGTCACCGGTCCGTTGTAGTTGAAGGCCAGCGTGCCGCTGCGCAGGTTGATGTAGGCGTTCTTCTTGCCAAGCGTCGGGTAGGGGTCGGCCGGCGACGGCGCCGACGGCAGAAAGAAGTTGGCGTGTGTGCCGTCGCCCCATTGGACGACGCCGGCGCCGCGCTCGATGTTGATGCCGCGGTAGCTGCCGTCGTTGCCGTTGACGTCGTTCGCGCCGCCGCGGTAGATGACCTTGGCGAAGTTCAAGCTGAGGTCGCTCAGGCCCGGGTTGACCAGGTTGGGATGGTTGTGCGGGCTGTTGTCGGTGTGGCTGTAGACGCCCGACATGACGATGGTCGACGGGCCGATGGCGTGGAAGTTGATGTCGTTCCCGTAGGCCGCTTCATAGATGTTCTGCGTCACCGTGACGACGCTGCCTGGCGGGCTCCAGACCAGCCATGAGCCTTCGTTGAGGACCGCCTTGGCATTGGCCAGCGATGCAGCGACATGGTTGCTGCCGAAATCCTGTCCGACGGTAAGAGCGAGCACACCCGAGTAGGTATTGACGCCACCCGATGAGTTGCCGCCCCAGACGTCCGGGGCCTGGACGATGCTGCCGCTGCCACTGATCTGGCCCAGCAGCACGAACTGCGCACTGCTGAGGATGATCGTGCCGTTGTTCAGGATGTTGTTGAGGTTGATCTCCCGGTTGATCAGGCTCGCCTCATTCTTGCTGTCGGACGTCGCGATGATGTTGGGAGCGCTGTCGGCACTGGTGTTGGTGCCGATCTGGAGCGTGGCGCCGGGATCGATGGTCAGCACCGGCGGGTTCAAGCCGGTGCGGGTCAGCGCGTAGCCTGCGCCGGGATAGATTGTCTTTTTGATGACCTGGACTTGCTGGGCCGTCGGTAGCGTGAACGTGCTGGTGCGCGTGATGGTCAGCGTGCCCGTGCCGGCGGCGGGCATGAGGCGCAGCGTGCCTTGCCCGCTGATGACGCCGGAATAAGTCGTCGTGCCCGCGGGCAGCTTGATGACGGCGGTACCGTCCAGCGTGATGTCACGATTGGCGAGGACGTCCGCCGTGATGTCCCTGGTGGCCTGGACCGCCTGGGCGGAGGCGCCCGCTGTCGAGCTCGTGCTCTCGGCGTCCCCACCGCCGCCACAGGCCGTCGTGAGGGCGGCGCAGCCGGCCAATAAGATTCCGCGCCGGCTGGCGCCAGTAAAGGTCGAACGCAAGGAGGCTCCTGCTGGATGATCTGCGAGCGCCGGTTACCGCGCCCGCGCGCATCATGCCGGCAGGCCCCCTGCCAGCCGGAGCGCCAATTGCAACTTTCCGTTCGCCTCGGGGAACCGCGTCAAAGTTGGCGTGCAGCCTGCTTTGGGACGTCCCCCGTGCAAATCACTCCGCGATGCATGCCCGGTTCTTGCCGGTGTGCTTGGCTTCGTACAGGGCCACGTCGGCGCGGTCCAGCGCGGCTTCCAGCGTCTCGCCGGGGCGGTAGAGCGTGACGCCGGCCGAGAAGGTCACGAAGACGTCCTTGCCCTCGTGGTTGAACAGCGCACTGGACAACGAGCGCTGCAGCCGCACGAGCACCTGCTGGGCCTCGTCCAGCGGCGTGTTGGGCAGCATCAGCACGAACTCTTCGCCACCATAGCGCGCCACCATGTCGCCAGGGCGCAGCGAGGCCTGGGTGCGCTCGGCCAGCGACTTCAGCGCGATGTCGCCGGCATGATGGCCGAGGCTGTCGTTGAGCTTCTTGAAGTTGTCGATGTCCAGCAAAGCCAGGGCCACGCGAGTTGACTCCCGCTCGGCCTTGGCCTGCTCGATGCCGAAGGCCTGGATGAGGCCGCGGCGGTTGGCCACTTGCGTGAGCTGGTCGGTGTGGACTTCGTTGGACAGCCGGCGCAGCTCGCCCTCCAGCTCGTCGACGCGCTGGTTCAGCGCGGCCGCGCGGTCGTGCTCGAGGGTCAGGCGCGCTTGAGTCTGGGACACCAGGCTCTGCACGCTGCGGCTCTCCTCGACCATCTCGCGCACGGTGCCGGTCAGGCTTTCCAGCGAATCGGCCTGCTCGATGGCCTCGGCATAGCGGCCGACACTGCTCTGGAAGCGATCGGTGTGCTGGCCCAGCTCGCCGAGTTCGGCCAGCATGCGCTGGATGAGGCCCTTCAATGAGTCTCGCGCCTTGGAGCGTTCCTCGCGCAGCGCGCGCTGGCGCTCGCGTGTGCCCGACAGCAGTTCGGACACGGTGCGCACGCCGCGGCCCGACAGGCCCTGGGAGAGTGCGGTGCTCATCGCCTCGGCCTGGCCCCGGGCCCAGGAATCGTCCTCGGCCAGATCGACGAGGCTGCCACTCAGCTCGCGGCACAGGCCGCCGAGTTCATCAAAGAGATGGCGGCGGTGGTCCAGCAGATGGCGGGCGCGCAGGCACAGCGCGGCCATCTGCGTGGCGCGGTCGGGGCTGGCGCCATGGGATTTCAGTTCGGCCTGGGCGGCGTCGAGCTCGCGCATCAAGGCGTCGGCTGGCGTCGCCTCGGTCTGCGGCGAGCGCAGCGCATGGCGCACCGTGCCGTTCAGTTCGCCGCTGACATCGGCCCAGTGCAGGCTGGTGTCGACCGGCGGTGGCGTGTCGCGCAGGCCGGTGCGGCTGAGTTCACCAAAGCCGGTGCTCTCGCGAAAACGGGACGTTTCGCCAAAGCCCGTCTCGGCAAATGTGCTCTCGGAGAAGAACTGGCTGGGTGTGCCGCCGTCCTCATCCGTCTCCACGCCGCTGCCGTCGCCGTCCTTGTCCCAGCTTGCCACCAGCTGGCCCAGGCGCTTGACGAGCTTGCTGCTGTCGTTGCGGCCCAGCTCCAGCACGCGGCTGATGCCGTCCTTCTTGCGCGCCAGCGTCCAGTGCTTGCCGCCGCGCTCCAGGCCGCGCAACAGGCGCTCGATGGCCTGGGCCAGGGCCTCGGCCTGGGCGGCGGGGCCGGCCACGTCGAGCAGCTTGTCGACCTGGCGTTGCAGTTCGTCGAGCTTTTGTTCACGCAAGGCGGTCTGCAGCTCCTGGCGCGTGCTGCCCGAGGGCAGGGCCAGGCTGATCAGCTTGGACATCAGCTGCTGGAGGCGCTCGGAGACGGCGCTGGTGGCGCCACTGGCGGCCTGCGCCGGCTCGCCACCGCTTTCGATAGCGTAGGCACGGGCGTAGTTCTCGGGCGTGGGTTCCAGCCGGGCCTGGGCGAGGCGCTGCAGCGCGGCCTTGGCCAGTTGGGCCGGAGGCAGTTGCGAACGCATTAACGTTGCCCGCGAGACGTCACGTCGTTGTTGCCGTCGGCCTGCGTGATCCAGGGCGCCTTGCGTGGCAGCACGGTCTGGGCGATCCAGCGCTCCAGCTCATCGGGCGGCAGCGCCTTGCTGAACAGGAAGCCTTGCATCAGCGAGCAGCCCAGGCGGTGCAGCACTTCCATCTGGCGCAGCGTCTCGACACCCTCGGCAATGACGCGCAAGCCCAGGGCCCGCGCCAACGCAATGATGGCCGTGACGACGGCCGAGCTTTGCGGCGTGATGCCGAGGTCGCGCACGAAGGTGCGGTCGATCTTCACTTCCGAGATCGGCAGCGTCGTCAGGTAGGCGAGGGACGAATAGCCGGTGCCGAAGTCGTCGATGGAGATCTCCACACCCACTTCGTTCAGGCGATGCAGAGACGGGATGACGTTCTGCAGGTCCTTCATCAGGTTGTTCTCGGTGATCTCGAGCTGGATCGACCGGTGCGGCACGCCATAGGCGCTGACGCATTGGTGGATGTGCTCGACGAGATCGGTACGCTCGAACAGCCGGCTGGGCAGGTTGACGGCGATGGAATCGCTGAAGCCGAACTGCAGTGACCACAGCTTGGCCTGGCGGGCCGCTTCCTTCAGGGCCCATTCGGACAGCGGCACGATGAGGCCAGTCTCTTCGGCCAGCGGGATGAAATCGGCCGGCGGCACCAGCACATTGCCACGCTGCCAGCGCATCAGCGCCTCGGCGCCCACCATGCGGGCGGCGCGCACGTCGATCTTGGGCTGGTAGTGCAGCACGATCTCATTGCGCTCCAGCGCCTTGTGCAGGGCGCTTTCCAGCTCCAGCTTCTGCTTGCCGTGGCCGGCCAGCTGCGGCGAATAGACGGCCGAGGCATTGCGGCCCTGGCTCTTGACCGCGTACATCGCCACGTCGGAATTGCGCAGCAGGTCGGCCATGGTCTGGCCGTCGCGCGGGTACAGCGCAATGCCGACGCTGGCCGTGACGAAGCACTCCTGGCCGCCGACGAAGATGGGCTCGCGCAGGGCGTCCAGCACGCGCTGGGCGACCCGTTCGGCATCGCGTTCGTCGGCCACCTCGGGCAGCAGGGCGACAAACTCGTCACCGCCCAGGCGGCCCACGGCTTCCAGGCCGCGATGGCTGCGGTTGCCCAGGCCGTCGAGCACGCCTTCCAGAATCTGGTCGGAATGGCGCACGCAACTGCGCAGGCGACGGCCGACCTCGACGAGGAGCTCGTCGCCGGCGGCGTGGCCCAGGGTGTCGTTGATGACCTTGAAGCGGTCCAGGTCGATCAGCAGCAGGCCAACCTCGTGGCCGCCGCGGCGCGCACTCTCGATGGCGCGCTCGACACGGTAGATCAGCTGGCGGCGGTTCGGCAGGCCGGTCAGCGCGTCGAAGTGGGCCAGCTGGCGGATGCGGTCCTCGGCCTGGCGGCGGTCGGTCACGTCCTGCAGGATGCCGGTGTAGCCGTTGACGCCGCCCTGCTCATTGAATTCCGGCTCGGCCTCGATGTGGACGACGCGCTGGCGGCCATCGGGCAGGGTCAGTGGCAGGTCGGTGACCAGCACCGAGGTGTGGGCGATGACGTCGCGCAGCAGGCGCAGGAAGACATGGCGGTCGTCCGCCGGCACCATGCGCATGACGCCGATGAAGTCCAGCCGGTCCTGTGGGCCGCGGCCGAAGACGCGCAGGCCCTCGGCGGAAATGGCAAAGCTGGCGGCCGTGTCGCGCCACCATTCGAAGCTGCCCATGCGGGCCAGATCCTGGGCGCGCGCCAGCTTGGCCTTGCTGCGCTCCAGCTCAAGCCGGGTGCGCGAGCTGCGCAGCAGATAGCGCAGCCGGCCGTCGAGCAGGCTCCATTGCGGCGACTTGACGAAGAAGTCGGTCGCGCCGGCCTGGTAGGCGCGGTTGATGGAGGCTTCATCGTCCAGGCCGGTCAGCATCAGCACGGGCAGGGATTCGAAGCCGGGTGTGGCGCGCAGCAGCGAGCAGGTTTCGAAGCCGTCGAGCTCGGGCATCAGCGCGTCCAGCACGACGACGTCGGGCGTGCGCGTGGACAGCAGGCCCAGGGCCTCGCTGCCACTGGGCGCTTCGGTGACTTCAAAGCCGCGCTCGCGCAGCGCGGCGGCGGTCAACAGCAGATTGACCTCGTCATCGTCCACCAGCAGCACGCGCGGGCGCGGCGGGAGGTCGTCGAGGGCTTGACCGGTAGGCAGCATGCTTCTCTTAGAGCAGCGCGGCCAACGCCGCGCGTACCTGTTGGATGTCTTGGAGCATAGCGTCCAACTGCTCGGAAAGGCCGTCCACGCGGCCATCGCGCACCATGGTTTCGATGTCGGCGCAGCGCGCAGACAGTGCCATGGCGCCCAGGCTCGCCGACGAGGATTTCAGCGTGTGGCTGACATGGCGCACGACGGCGAGGTCAGGTGTAGCGCCTTCACGGGCGCGGGCGAGGTCGGGCAGCAAACGGTCCAGTGAGTTGGAGAACGCCGCCACGACGCGTTCCAGCAGCTTGTTGCCGCCGCTCGGGTCGAGTTCCCGCAGGCGACGAATCGCCTCGGGATCGAGCAGGGCTGCGGGCTGTGAGGCGGTCATGGACTGGTCTGCGGGTCAGGGACTCGGCACGCCTAAATGTATCTCGGGTGGGAGGGGGGGCAAACGCGAAGGAATGCACACTTTCGGCCGGCTGCGCTGTGGTTATTGACATCGGGCGACGCCGGGCATGCCCAGGCCCTGTTGCTGGGGAAGCGCTGCCTACAATGAAGCGCATGAACAGCCTCAGCGACGACAGCGCGCTCATCTCGCGCCGCCAGGAGCGACGACTGCCGATGCGGCTGCTGATGCTGACCCTGGCCACGGTCTCCATCTTGATGCTGGTACTGGGCGGCCTGGTGGTGCTGGCGTTGATGCGGGTCTGGGGCGGCGAGGTTGGCCTCGTGCACGCGGCCCTGGTGCTGACGGCATTCTTCACCGGCGTCCTGCTGCTGGTTGCGGCTGCGTTGGGCTGGCATGCCGGCGTGCGGCTGACGCGCCAGCGCCTGGCCGAGCCCCTGCGCGAAGTGCGCCAGCAGCTGCTGATGCAGGCCCAGCTGCAGCGTGACTGGCAATGGGCCACCGATGCCGAGCACCGCTTGGTGCGCTGGCAGGCGCCGCAGGGCGCGCCGTCATCGAGCTGGGTGGGTGCGGGCGCCAGCACCCAGCAGCTGTGGGAGCGCTTCGAGGTTGCCGAGCCGGCCGCCCAATTGCGCGAGCGCCTCGGTGCCCACCAGCCCTTTGTCGACTTGCAGCTCGCCGCTGCCGATGGCAGCACCGCCTGGCGCCTGCGCGGCCTGCCCTGTATCGACTCGCACGGCCATTTCGCTGGTTACCTGGGCACGGCCCGCCCCGACGAGCCCGCCGAGGCGACGCCAGCGCCACAGCCGGCGCATGCCGCCGACCTGGCCGCCGAACACGAGTCCTTCAGCTACACGGTCTCCCACGATCTGCGTGCGCCGCTGCGCGTCGTCGAGGGCTTTGCGCGCATCCTCAAGGAAGACTACGGCGCGCGGCTGGATCGCGTCGGCAATGACCACCTCGACCGCGTCATGAGCGCTGCCGCTCGCATGAACAGCATGATCGACGCGCTGCTGTCGCTCTCCCAGCTGTCGACGCGGCCACTGGCGTGCCAGCCTGTCAACCTGTCGCAACAGGCCGGCTATGTGATGGAAGAGATCAAGCGCGGGGCGCCGCAGCGCGAGCTGGTGCTGGACATCGAACCGGGCCTGACGGTGCAGGGCGACCCGACGCTGCTGCGCATGGTGCTGGAGAACCTGCTGGGCAACGCCTGGAAGTACAGCGGCAAGGTCGAGTGCACGCAGATCGGCTTTGGCAGCGTGCAGCAGGGCGGGCGGCGCGTCTTCGTCGTGTCGGACAACGGTGCCGGCTTCGACATGCGCTTTGCCGAGCGCCTGTTCGGCGTCTTCCAGCGCCTGCACAGCGCCAGCGACTTCCAGGGCACCGGTGTCGGCCTGGCCCTGGTGCGGCGCATCGTTCGCCGCCATGGTGGCGACATCTGGGCCGAATCCGCCGTGGGCGAGGGCTCGCGTTTTTATTTCACTTTGGGCTGACGCCCATTGCTTTGCGGGCCGAGCGCCGGGCCGCTCCCTAGCCGGCCCGCCTTAGGCGATGTGCTTGCCGGTCGATCCGGCAAGCATCGCCGTCCCCCTGGGGGACCGGCCAAGGTATTCCTTGGACGAGGGGCTCACTTCTGGCCCGGGCGCGCCAGCAGCTCCAGCGCATCCACGACACGCCGTGCCTGCTCGGGCAGGCTGTGGCCATCGGCGGAGGCCAGGCTCATCAGGCGGGCGAGCGCCTCGTCGCGTGGCAGGGAATAGCGGTGCATCAACACGCCGACTGCCAGGGCCGTCACGTCCATGGACGGCAATTCCGAGGGGGCCTCGAAAGCCTGGGCCATGGCGGCCGGTGCCGCCGGGGCTGAGGTGGCGACGGGGGGCGTCGAACGCGTGGTTGAACGTGCAAAAGCGGCCTCGACGGCGGGCACGATTTGCGAGATGTCCAGCGGCTTGACGAGGTAGGCAACGGCGCCCAGCTCCTTGACCTTGGCCACTGTCGCCTCGTCGGTGAAGGCGGACAGGAACATGAAGGGTGTCTGCAGGAATTCGCGCAGATAGGCGGCCACATCGAAGCCGGTCAGGCCTTCCATGCGGATGTCCAGCAGGGCCAGTTCGGGCCGGTGTTCGCGGGCGAGCAGGATGGCATCGTCGCCGTTGTCGGCGTCGATGACCTCGAAGCCGGCCTGCGTGAGCCCATAGCTCAGCGTCGCCAGTACCAGACGGTCGTCATCGACGACCAGGATCTTGCCCTTGCTCACCGTGCCCCTCTATCCAGAACTTGGTTTTATGGCCGGATTGTGAACCACGCTCGGTGGAATCAGTTCCAGCCGGCAGACGACATCGTCGCCTTGCTGTTCCAGGCTCAGGATGGCGCTGCGCCGCGGCAGCAGGGCGCGCACCAGGCCCAGGCCAGACACGCCGCTCTTGACGTTCTGCAGCGCAAAGCCTTCGGGCAGGCGGCCGGGGTTGGCGATCTCGACGGTGATGCCGGCCATGTCGCAGATGAGCTGGCAGCGCACCTGGGCGCCGTTGCTGTGCCGCAGCGCATTGCCGAGCAGCTCGTTGAGGCTGAGCGCGATCGGGATGGCCTCGGCCTCGGGCAGGCACCAGTCCTCCATCAGCGCGCCGCCCTCGGCGGCCGTGGTGATGACGCGGCCCTGCATGCGCTGCACCGAGCCGACGATGGCGTCGAACACCCGCTTGAGCACCAGCGGCCCGGAGGCGCCGACCTGCAGGCCATAGACCTGGGCGATGGCCTGCACCTGGCCCACGGCCTCCTTCAGCACCCCGGCCACCTCGGGGCGGCGCACGGCGATCTGCTGTAGCAGCCCGGCCACGCCCTGCAGGTTGTTCTTGATGCGGTGGTGCACCTCGCGCACCAACAGCTCACGCTGCGAGATGGCGGCCTGCAGCCTGGCCTGCTCAGCGGCGCGCTGCTCGGTGACGTCGCTGGCCACGAGCAGCAGCAGTTCGGGCGTGTCGTCGCCGCCGACACCGGCCAGGTGCAGCAGCCGCGCGTCCCAGATGCGCGTCGAGTTGCCGGCCGGCACGTGGTATTCCCGCTGCACGACGGTCTGGGATTCCAGGGCCTCGCGCATGTCGGCGACCACCTGCGCCCCCTGCTCGTCGCCGAAGAGCTGCGCCGGCGTGCCGCCCAGCATCGCGGCCTCGGGCCTGCCGGCGAGCGTGGCGGCGGCGTGGTTGAGCTTGACGATGCGCAGGCTCTGCGCCTCGTGCAGCGTGATGGCCAGTGGCGCACCTTCGATGATGCGGGCCAGCGATGCCTGGGCCAGCCGGCTCTGGGCCTCGGCCTGGCGGCGGCGGTCGATGTCCAGCAGGGCATAGGTCAGCTGCTGAGTGACTTTGCCGGGGCCATCCTCTCGCTGCGTCTGCACCGCATTGCCGATGACCCAGAACTCGCGCCCGTCGCGGCCGCGCAGCCGGCACTCGAACACATCGGCGCCGGGCTCCGTGTGAAAGGCGTGCTCGTCATCCTCCGGCGCCAGCACGCCCATGGGCTGGCCCTGCACGTCCTCGAGTTCGCAGCCGAACATGCGGCGCGCCGAGCGGTTCATCCACTCGATGCCGTCCGGGCCGACGGTGACGATGCCGACCAGCACGGAGTCCAGCACGGCGCGTTCGCTCTCGGCACGCAGCAGCAGCGCGTTCTCGGCCTGGGCTTGGGCCGTCACGTCGAGCGTGACGACCGAGGTGGAACGCCGCCCGCCGGCCAGCAGGCCCGGCGCGACGCGGGTCAGCAGCCAGCGCCGGCCCAGCTCGGGGTGGCGCACGGCATAGCGCACCTCGACGGCGTCACCCTTCTTGAGCGCGCGCTGCAGGCGCTCGAACTCGGGCAGGGAGGCGGGCTCGACGATCTCGCGGCTGATGCCCTGCAGCGAGCCGGCCGTACCTGTCGTGCCACCTGGCTGTTTGCTGCCGGTCTTGAAGGGCGAGCCCTTGCGGTGGGCCTTGAGCCAGCCGGCTTCGGGCTGGAAGGTGGCCAGGCCCACCGCGGCCGTGTCCATCAGCGCGTCGAGCTGCTGGTGGGCAAGGTCGCGCTCATGCAGCGTGCTGTGGTCTTCCAGCACGGCCAGCAGCAGGGCGCGGCCGGCATGGCGCCACAGGCGCAGCCGCGCCTGCAGCCAGCGGTGCTGGCCCTGCGGGTCGATGTACTCGGCCTCGGTGATCAGCGGCCCGTCCTGCGGGCGCTGCGCCGTCAGTGCCGGCAGCGGCATGCCGCGGTGCCAACCCAGCAGGGCCTGCAGCAGGTCGGGCAGGTCGTTCAGGTGGCGGGGGGCGCCGGCGTAGAGGCCGGCAAAAGCGGCGTTGTGGCGCAGCAGCGTGCCGCTGGCGGCATCGGCCAGCAGGGCCGGCAGGGGCAGCAGGGCCAGCCATTCGGCCAGCGGTGGCTCGCCAGGGTCGGCTGCGCTGAGGCGCGCATGCAGCACCCAGTTGGGTCGTTCGCGCAGCAGGTGCAGCGTGGCACGCTGGCCGTCGGCGAGTTTGAGCGGTGGCGCAAGTGGCGGCGCGCGACCGGCGTCGATGGCATGGGCAGCCTCGCGCAGCCAGCTTTCCAGCCGCGCTCCGGCGGCATGGCGAAGCAGCCGCCAGCCCTCGGCGGCGTCGGCGCCCAGCCATTCGCGCGCCGCTGGATTGGCGCGCAGTGCGGACAGATCCGCCCGTAACGTCAGCACCGGGTCGCCGACGAGGTCGAGCAGGGCAGTGGAGGCGGGCGGGCCGAACATGGCTCAGCCTGGCGAGCCGATGATCCGCAATGGCGCCTTGCTCATTCGAGCTGGGTGGCCTTGTGCAAGGCCCGCAGCACGCAGGCGTTGATCTCGCCGGCGCCGAGCATCAGCGCGTCAGCGCGTTCGCGGTAGTCGAACACGCTCTCGGATTCGATGGCGCGCACCAGCTCCAGATAGGGGTGGAAGGGGCCGCTGTCGTCCACCAGGGCCTGGCGCACACGCTCGGGCACGGGAATGCTTTGCAGCAGCTTCTCGAACGGCGCCTTGAGCATGTGGTCCAGCAGCGAGAACAGGCCACAGATGAACATCTCGTCGCGCTGCTCGCGGTCTTCGATGCTGGCGGCAAATTCCTCCATCAGCAGGCCGCGGCGCACGGCGCCGAACATGATGGGGCGCATGCTGTGGTCCTTGCTGGCCGTCGTCAGCAGCAGGGCCAGCCAGCGTTTCAGGCGCGCATAGCCGAGCAGCATGATGGCGTGACGGAAGCTCGACACCTCGACCGGCAGGCCGAAGGCGGCCGAGTTCATGTAGCGCAGCAGCTTGAAGGCCAGGCTGGGGTCGCGCTTCAAGGTCTGCTCCAGGCGCTCGACGTCCTCGCCTTCGTCGACGCGTGAAATGAGCTCCATGATGACCTGCAGGTCGGCCGCGATCTCAGTCTTGGCGGCGCCGGCGGTCGCTTCGTAAGGGCCGTCCATGGGCCAGCCGATGACGATTTCGGCGCCGGCCTTGAAGCTGGCGTCGATAGCGTCGGCGCCACGCACGCCGGCATGCACGACGGCAACGCCGGCCGGCGCGGCCTGGCCGGGCTCCAGCACCACCTGCCTGAAGGCGGCGCCGACGGCGGCCGGCAGCGGTGCATTGGGCAGGCCCTTGAGCAGGCCCCTGTGGCCAGCCGCCTTCAACGCGGCGATGGCGTCGCTGTGCGCGGCATCAGCGGCGATGAAGGCCGGCACCTCGATCTGGGTCGGCTCGGCCGGCGGCTGGGCCAGCAGGGCGGCCAGCAGGGCTTCGCCCTGGGCGCTGATGACGGCGCCGCCCTGGGGCCAGGTCGCGGCCAGCGCGGCCAGCAGCTCGGCGTGATCGGTCCTGGCATCGGCGCGCAGCGGCACCAGCGTCAACCGTGTGCCGGCGATGTTGCGCTGGCGGTCGATGACGGGGGCATAGCCCAAGGCAACACCGGGCAGGATTGCGCGATCGAGAGCGGCGGGAGAGTTGTCGGACATGGCGCGGCGCTGGGCTGGCGGTGAATGCGGCAGTCTGCCACGAGCGCCGCCGCCCTACCGGGACGATTCGTGACCGAATTCATTCCCGGTGGCGCCACACCAGAGATGGCAGCCGACGGCGCGGCGCCGTCCTGAAATCATGTGCAGCGGGGCGTGCCTAGCCCTGGATGTACTGGAACAGCGTCATGCGCTGGACCATGGCATAGGTCTTGAGCGCCGTTTCGTAGCCGGTCTGCTGGTTCTGGAAGTCGGAAATGCCTTGCACCATGTCCAGATCCTCGGCTGCGCTCTTTTCCTCGGAGCTGTACTGCTTCAAGGCGGCCAGGCGGCTTTCTGTGCCGTCGAGGTTGTTCAGCCGTTCGCCCACCTGGCTGCGCATGCTCTGCATATTGCCCATGACGGCGTCGATGTCGCGGATGCTGGTGGTGTTGGCCTGGGTCACCTGCGTGGGGGTGCGCTGCGTGGTGTTGAGGTCGGCGATGGCCTTGTCGATGACGTCGAAGACCTTGAGGCCGTTCTTGGAGCCGGCGATGGCGAAGGCGTCGCCGTCGACCGGCGTGCCTGAAACGGTGAAGGCCATGCCGTCGCCCGTGATGGCCTGGCCCGGCTTGAAGCTGCCGCTGGAGACGACGCTGCCGAGGTCGGTGTCGGTCAGCGTGTAGGTTTGCGAGGGCGTGGCGCCGGCGATGTCGACACGGTAGTTGTGGCCGGTCAGCAGCTTGGGGTCGATGGTGCGGCCGCTGTCGATCCATCCCGAAGCCACGTTGCCGGTGATGCCGTTGACCAGCGGGCCGCCGGTGGCCGGGTCGATCAGCTGCACGACGGACTTGCCGGTCGTGGGGTCGGTGGTCAGCGTGCGCGGCGCCGTCTCGAAGGAGCCATTGCCACTGCCCGCCTGCTCCCAGGAGGCCCGGCCATCGATGGTCAGCTGGAAGTTGTCGAGGTTGCCGGTCTGGATGTTGCCGGGCACGCCGATGTAGCTGACGCCGCCGGCTTGATCCAGGAAGGGTGGGGTGGAGGCGCCCTGGCCGGAGAAGATGTAGCCGCCGGAGCCGTCGGGCCGGTTGGCGATGGCCAGCAACTGGTCGCGGATGCCCTTGAGCTTGGTGGCCAGCCCCTGGCGTTCGGCGTCGGAATAGCTGGCATTGCCAGCCGAAACCATGGTTTCACGGGCCTGCTGCAGCAGCTCGTTGGCGTCGCCCAGGGCCGATTCGCCCAGGGTCATGCTGTTGCGGCTGGCCTCCAGTGCACGCTGGTTGGCCTCGACGCGGCCGATGGAGGCCAGAGCCCGCTCGGCGCGCGCAGCGCCGGTGGGGTCGTCGCTGGCCAGGGCGATGCGCTTGCCCGAGGTCAGCTGCTCTTGCTGGGTCTGCATCGCGTTCTGCCGGCGCTGCAGATTGGCGATGGACGCGTCGAAGAGGTTGGCGGTAGCGAGTCTCATGGATTACCTCTGCGCAATTCGCATCAGTTCGTCGAATAGGGTCTGGGCTGTCTGCAGCACCTTGGCGGCGGCCTGGTAGCCCTGCTGGAACTGCATCAACCGCGAGGCTTCCTCGTCGAGGTTGACGCCGGCCTGGCCGGCGCGGCTGGTCTCGGCATCGCCGGCGACGCTGGTGGACACGTCGGACAGGTAGTTGGCGCTCTGCACGCGCGCGCCGATGTCGCTCATCGCCGCGGCATAGGTGTCGTTGATGGTCGAACCCGGCGTGAAGCCGCCGCCAGCCAGCACCTGGCGGCCGACGAAGGTTTCGCTCTGGATGTTGAGGAAGGCCTTGGCGTTGCCGTTGTTCGTGGCGGTGTAGGTCGTCGGGTCGATGGCGATCTTGTCGCCGCTGCGCGGCACGCCGTTGGTGCGCAGCTCGAAGCCGAGGTCGATGCCGGCGGCGGGTTGGTTGCCGATGGGCTGGCCCGAGCTCCAAATGCCGCTGAGCACGCTGCCGTTGGCCAACGTCAGCGTGTACTGCACATTGTTGGCGTTGGCCGGATCGGGCGCACCGAACTGCAGGGTCATGGGCGCCGTGGTCGGGTCGAAGTTCTGGTTGACCGCGTAGATGCTGTCGACGCTGAGGGTGCCGGTGTTGTTGACGTTCGTGGAAGCGGTCAGCGGCGACGCGGCAGCGATGCCCGTGGGGGCGTCCAGCACGCGCTTCATGTTGACGGCGGCGGAACCCACGGGCTCGATGAGGAAGCTCTCACCCGCGGCCGGCGCTGCAGGGGTGAAGACGATCTTGAAGCCATCGATGGTGTCGCCGTCGTTGACGGTGCGCACCAGCCCGTCGGACAGGCGCGTCAGCTCATAGCTGCCGGACGTGCTGGAGCTCAGTTTGTAGCTGCTGGCCTGCAGCTGGCTGGCGTCGACGATGCTGGCCGCGACGCCGTTGGTGAAGCCACCGCCGGGGTTGCGCTGGTTGCTGGCCGCTGGCAGCACGTTGGGTACGGCGACGCTGAAGATGGCGGCACCCTTGCCGGGCGGGTTGGACAGGTCCAGGCCGAGGGCGTTCTGGTCGTTGACGCGCGTGCCGATGGCGGCTGCGAGCTGGCCCAGCAGGTTCTTTGCGTCCTGCAGATCCTTGTTCTGGAAGCTCAGCAGCGCGGTCATCGAGCCGCCGGTCAGCACGCTCTCGTCCAGCGGCCGGCTCTGGCCGCCTTCGTTCAGCGACACCACGGCGCGCAGCGGGTCGTAGGCGTCGGCCGAGACCTGCAGCGACGAGGCCTGGTTGCCGAGCACAAGGCGCTGGCCGCCGCCGATGAAGACGCCGACGGTGTCGTCGTCGGCGGCCAGTGTCGTCACCGCCACATGCTCGCCGAGCTGCGAGATCAGCCGTTCGCGCTGGTCCATCAGGTCGTTGGGTGTGTGGCCGCTGCCGCGGGTCTTGGAAATCTGGTCGTTGATGTTGGCGATCTGCTGCGCGAGCTGATTGACGACGACGACGTTGGCCTTGAGGTCGCTGACGACGCCGGCCTGCAGATCGGTGACCTGCTGGCCGGCGTTGGAGAAGCGCACGGCCAGCTCGTTGGCCCGGCCCAGGGCGACCTGGCGCGCCGACGGGTCGTTGGGGCGGCTGGTCACGTCGACCATGGCGTTCAGGAACTGGCTGGCGGCATAGCCCAGGCCCTCGGTGCCGGGCGGGAAGATCTTCTCCATGCGCGCCAGTTGCTCGGCACGGGTGGAATCGGCCATGGCGGTGGCCTTGGAGGAAGCGGCCTCCTTGGTCAGGAACTCGTTGTGCGAACGCACGACGGTCTGCACGTCCACGCCCTTGCCGAAGAAGCCGGCACCGGTGTATTGGCCGGCCGAGGTTGTCAGCACCACGGACTGGCGCGAATAGCCCGGCGTGTTGGCGTTGGCAATGTTCTGGCCGATGGTCTGCAACGCCGCCTGGTTGGCGAACATCGCGCGGGCGCCGAGAGTGAGCAAGCCGGCCATTTCAGTTCTCCGTTCCGCGCACGCGGCAGTTGCGGTGCATCAGATTTGCGGGCCGAGCGCCGGGCCGCTCCCTAGCCGGCCCGCGCTGGCGATGTGCTTGCCGGTCGAACCGGCAAGCATCGCCGTCCCCGCGGGGGACCGACCAAGATTCTTCTTGGGCGAGGGGCGTCATATCAAGCCATGAGCGTGCTTTGCACGCGCTGGGTGGTTTGGATGGTCTTCGCCAGCTTCTCGGCATAGGCCGGGTCGGTGGCGTAACCCGCTTGCTGCAGGCCGCGGGCAAAGCCGGCGGCATTGCCGTTCTGGGCCTGGGCGACGACCTTGGCATAACGGTCGTTGCCGCTGATCAGCTTGGCGTAGTCCTTGAAGGCCTCGTCGTAGCTGCCGTAGGCGCGGAACTTGGCCGTCACCTTGACGGCCTGGCCGTTGATGACCTCGGTGGTCCTCACGTCGACGGTCTTGCCCTTCCAGCCCGGCGTGGCCTTGATGCCGAAGACGTTGTGCGAAGGACTGCCGTCGGCGCCGGTGATCTCGCGCTTGCCCCAGCCGCTCTCGTGGGCGGCCTGGGCCACCATGAAGCTGGCCGGGATACCGGTGGCAGCCGACGCGGAGCGGGCCGCGGCATCGTGCTTTTGGATGAAGCCCTGCACATGGTTGGGAATGCCCTTGGTGGCCAGTGCCGGCAGGGCCTGGGCCAGCGTCGTCTGGCTGTTCTTCTTGATGTTCTCGGGCGACAGGTCCTGGATGCCCATCTGGCGCTGCAGCTGCTTCTGGATCGCCTCCGACAGGCCGCCGGGGAGGCCGCTCATCTTGCCGGCGAACTGCGTGTCCAGCATTTCGGTGCCGAGCTGGGTCGCGTTGTTGTCCAGCATGCCGCTGGACAGGGTGGACGCGCGCATGCTCTTCATGACTTCCTGCATGAAGAGCGACTCAAACTGCTTGGCCGTCTCACGGATGCTCGCCTTGGGGTCGCGCGAGGCCTGCGCCTTGAGCGCATCAAGGCTGCCCAGGCTCTGGCCGGAAATGGACTGGAACGACGACGACATCAGATCACCTCGAGCTCGGCGTTGAGGGCGCCCGCACTCTTCATGGCCTGCAGGATGGCGAGCAGATCCTGAGGTGTCGCGCCGAGGGAGTTCAGGGCCTTGACCACGTCCGCCAGGCGCGCGCCGGCGGCCAGCTGGATGAGGCTGCCGGGCTCCTGGCGGATGGAGATGTCGGCCTTCTCGGCCACCGTGGTCTGGCCGCCGGACAGTGCGTTGGGCTGGCTGATGATCGGTGTGGAGCTGATGGTCACCGACAGGCTGCCGTGCGCGACGGCGCAGGAAGACAGCGTGACGGCCTGGTTCATGACGATGGAGCCGGTGCGCGCATTGATGACGATGCGGGCCGCGGGCGTCGCCATGTCGATGGAGAGGTTCTCGACGTCGGCCAGGAAGCCGACGCGTTCGTCGGGCGTGGACGGCGCCTTCACGCGCACGACGCGGCCGTCCAGCGCCTGGGCGATGCCGGCGCCCTTGGCCTTGTTGATGGCCTGGGCGACGGCGCGCGCGGTGGCGTAGTCGCTGCTGTTCAGGTCGAGCTGGATGCTGTCGCCCTGGGACAGGGGCGTGGGCACCGAGCGCTCGACGAGGGCGCCTGCGGGAATGCGGCCGGCGCTGAGGTGGTTGATCTGCACCTTGGAGCCGCCGGCAGAAGCGCCAGCGCCGCCGACCACGAGGTTGCCCTGGGCGATGGCATAGATCTGGCCATCGGCGCCGCGCAGCGGCGTGGCGATCAGCGTGCCGCCGCGCAGGCTCTTGGCATTGCCGATGGAAGAGACGTTGATGTCCAGCTGCTGGCCGGGCTGGGCAAACGGCGGCAGCGAGGCCGTCACCATGACGGCGGCGATATTGCGCGGCTGCATCGTGACGCCCTGGGGCAGCAGCACGCCGAACTGCTGCAGCATCGCCGTCAGGCTCTGGCCGGTGAAGGGCGCCTGCGTCGTCTGGTCGCCCGTGCCGTCCAGACCAACGATCAAGCCGTAGCCGGTCAAAGGGTTGGAACGCACGCCGGCGACCGAGGCGACCTCCTTGATGCGCGCGGCATGGGCAGGGGCAACGGGCGCCAGCACGACGGCCAGGCTGAGGAGGAGGGCTTGCAGGTACTTCACTCGACCGATTCTGCGGATCCTTGAGCCCGCGAAGCCGACGAAAAGGGCGCGGTCAGCCCCGCTTTTCTGAACCATTGGTCGTGGCCGCCATGAGCCGCGGGTATTTTTCACACCCCGCCGAGGCTGTAAGGCCGGCGACCTTCGCCCGACCACTCACCACCTGTGAGCACTGAGGCGCCCAGTCAGCACAGCAACCTCTCTTCCACCGTCCCTTTTGGAGACTGACATGACACGCCTTTCCCTGCTGACCCTCGTGCTGGCCACCTCGCTTGCTGCCTTTTCTGCCCCCAGTCAGGCCCAGGGTCTGACCCGCGAACAGGTCAAGATGGAGCGCGACACCTTCCTGGCCCTGATGCGCTGGGACGAACTCACCGGCATGTGGGTGCTGAAGTCCGGCATGGAGCCGCCCAAGGGTGTGATGTCGCGCGCCGAGGTTCTGGCGATGCGCGACCAGTTCCTGCGCATGAATGTCTACGACGACACCGTCGGCAGCTGGGTGCCGATCAAGGCGCCGCGCGACATGAGCACGCTGACGCGCGAGCAGGTCAACATGGAGACGCTGCGCTTTTTGATGATGTATCGCTACGACGAGCAGCGCAACGAGTGGGTCAGCAAGATGCGCTGAGCCCTGCAGCCCTGTCGGGGCAATCCGGACATGGATGCCCGACCGCTTGGTCGGGCATTTTCCGTTGCCGTCTGCAAGGTCCGGCTAAGCCCTTGGACCTGCGTGCGTGAGATCCTGTCAATCCCGACTTCCGGCCCGCCGTAGATAGACCGAGGCCGCGATGTCTCCGCCGGCTCCCCGGGACTGCTAAACGTTTTCCCGCATTCCCGCCAATTGCGGACGTTTGAGAGCAATTGGGAGCTTAGCGGCACCCGTTTGCGGAGGGGCGGCGACAGGTTTCTGAATGTGTATATCGGTAAAGTTTTGCTTGCCGATTCGAGCTGCATTCAGTTGCAAGACCTGCCATGCCCCCGCCCTTCGAACCGTTGACCCTGGTTCATGTCGTGTTTTCATCCCGCATCGCGGGCGGTGAGCGGCATTGCATCGACCTCGCCAATGCCCAGGCCGCGCTGGGCCATCGTGTCCACGTCATTGGCACGGCCAATTCCGTTGTTGCCGCTGCGTTGGCTCCCGCGGTGCGCTTCCACGGGCTGAAACTGCCGCTGCTGCGCGGCTGGCGAGTGGCCAACCTGGCGCGCCGGCTGGCGGCCGATGTCTGCCATGGCCACCTCGGCCCGGCCTGCAAGGCCGTCGCGCACGCCCGGCCTTCGACCCGCGTCGGCACCCTGCACGTCGGCTACAAGGCTCATCACCATGCACGCATGGACGGCCTCATCTGCGTGAATCGCGCCCAGTACGAGAGCCTGCCTGAGCGTGAAGCGCTGGCCAGCGTCATCTACAACTGGGCGCCGGAGCGCGACGCCGCGGCCGCCGCCCGCCACACCGATCTGCGCGCCGAGCTCGGTCTGGCACCCGGCCAGCTGCTGGTCGGCAGCGTGGGCCGCCTGCACCGCAGCAAGGGCATGGACTTGCTGATCGCCGGCTTCAGGGCTCATGCACCGGCCGATGCCGTGCTGGCCATCCTGGGCGAAGGGCCGGACGAGGCCGCGCTGAAGGAACTGGCTGCGGGCGACTCGCGTGTGCGCCTGCTGGGTTTTCGCAGCGATGTTGATCAGGCATTGAAATCCTTCGATCTCTTCGTGTCACCGTCGCGTGAGGAGGCTTTTCCGCTCGCCATCCTGGAGGCCATGCGCGCCGGGTGCGCCGTGCTGTCCAGCGCCACCCAGGGCCCACGGGAGATGCTGGCCGGGCAGCCCGCCCGGTTGGTGCCGGTGGGTGATGCCCACGCTCTGGGCCATGCGATGGCCGAGGAACTGGTCCGGCTGCGCAGCCTGCTTCCTCAGGAGCGCAGCGTGCGTTACGCGACGGCGGCCTACGATCGCACCAATGCGGTTGCCCGCACGCTGGGCTTTTATCGCGACGTGATGCTCCATCGGGCTGCCCGGGCCAGGGGCTTCGACGCTGAGGATGAAGCTCACGCCGCCTGGCACGTTTGATGTTCAAGCGGCCGCGCACCGACTTCTGGCAGGTCGGCATCGTCCCTGTTCCCATTGAAGACATCGATGCCCGCCGGCTGAGCGCCGCGCGGGAGCGCATCACATGGTTGCCCGATGCCGGCCGCTGGCGTTACCTGGCCGACCCTTTCGGCCTGGTACGTGGAGACGCCCTGCACGTGTTCGTCGAGGCCTTCGACTACCGCGTCAAGCGTGCCACCATCGAGCGCCACGAGTTCGGCCTCCCCGACCTGGCCTGGCGCCGCCAGTCGACGGTGCTGGACCGGCCCTTCCACCTGTCCTATCCCCAGGTCTTCGAGCACGACGGCGAAACCTGGATGGTGCCGGAGAGCTACCAGGCCGGTGAGATCGCCCTCTACCGCGCCTGCGACAGGTCCCTCAATCACTGGGAACGCGAATGCGCCTTGCTGGGCGGCCTGCCCGGGGCGGATGCGTCCATCATCGAGCATGAGGGACACTGGTGGATGTTCTACACCCTGGTCGGGCCGGGAGCGCGCGACCAGCGTGAACTGCACATGGCCCATGCGCCGGCATTGTTCGGGCCCTGGGTGCCACTGGCCGCCAACCCGGTGCGCGTGAACCGCGAAGGCGCCCGCCCGGCGGGCCGGCCCTTCATCGGCCGTGACGGCGTGCTGACGCTTCCGGTGCAGGACAGTTCGACCGGCTATGGCGGCGCGACGCGCCTGCTGCGTTTTCCACGCCTGACGCCCGGGCAGGTCGAGATCGAGGCGAGCCTGGAGCGGCTGACCGGCGATCTGGTCAGCGACAGCCACCAGGCCGGCCTGCACACACTGACGGGCTGCGGCGGTTACACGCTCATCGACGTGAAGCGCATCGACCGCTCGCGCGGCAAGCAGTGGTTGGATTTGAAACGTCGCTTTACACGGATAGGGCGCCTGTTGGATCGCTGAGACGCCGCCCGCACACACCCGGGCCGCACAGGTCTACCATGGCTCTTCATGAGCCCCCAGCCTCCTTTTAGCGAGCGCATCGCCGCGCTGACGGCGGCCCTGGAGCCCCAGGTCATCGCCTGGCGGCGTGACCTGCACCAGCACCCCGAGCTCGGCAATCGCGAATTCCGCACCGCGTCCGTCGTCGCCGAGCATCTGCGCAGCCTGGGCTTTGACGAGGTCAAGACGGGCGTCGCCCACACGGGTGTCGTCGGGCTGCTCAAGGGCGGCCTGGCCGGTGGTGTTGTCGCGCTGCGGGCCGACATGGATGGCCTGCCGGTCACCGAAGAAGTGGAGCTGCCGTTCGCATCCAAGGCTCGCGCGGTATGGAACGGTGAGGAGGTCGGCGTCATGCATGCCTGCGGGCATGACTGCCACGTCGCCATCCTGATGGGCGTGGCCAGCATCCTGGCCAGTCTGCGCGCCGACCTTCCCGGCACGATCAAATTCATCTTCCAGCCGGCCGAGGAGATGCCCCCCGAAGGCGAGGAGGGCGGGGCGGCGCTGATGATCAAGGAAGGCGTGCTGGAGAGCCCGACGCCCAGCGCCATCTTCGGCCTGCATGTCACCTCGCGCCAGCAGGCTGGCGTGATCGGCTACCGCCCGGGGCCGACGATGGCGAGCAGCGACAAGCTCAAGATCACCGTGCAGGGCAAGCAGACCCATGGCGCCGCGCCCTGGCTGGGCATCGATCCCATCGTCACGTCGGCGCAGATCGTGCTGGGCCTGCAGACCATCGTCAGCCGCACGCTCGACCTGAACCGCGAGCCGGCGGTCGTGACCATCGGCGCGATCAAGGGCGGCGTGCGCGAGAACATCATCCCGGACTCCGTCGAGATGCGCGGCACGATCCGCAGCTTCGACGAGGGCATGCGCGAGGCCATCCATGAGCGCGTGACCCAGTTGGCCGAGGGCATTTCGGCCGCGTCACGCGCGACGTGCAAGGTCTGCATCACGCGCAATTACCCGGTCACGCGCAACGACCCGGTGCTGACCGAGCAGATGGTGCCGACGCTGACCCGCGTCGCCAGCACCGGTCCGAGGCCCATGGGCATCGAGGTCGTGCCCAAGGCAACGGGCGCAGAGGACTTCTCCTTCTTCCAGCGCCTGATCCCTGGCCTCTTCTTCTTTGTCGGCGTGACGCCGCCGGAGATCGAGCCGACCAAGGCCTACTCCAACCACTCGCCGCGCTTCATCGTCGATGAGCGCGGGCTGGAGGTGGGCGTGCGCGCACTGGCCAATCTGGCCGTGGACTACCTCGAGTCCGTCAGGGCTTGACGGCGCTCGCCGCCCAGGCCGTGCTACGCAGCCTGGCGGACTCGCCGCTGGCCTCCATCTGCTGCAACGCCTTGGTCAGCTGTGGTAGCAATGCCCGGTGGCGGCCGTTCAGCAGCGCGTAGAGCGGCGTCGAGTGCAGTGCGGCGGGCAGCCTGACGAGGCCGTCGGTCTGGTCGGTGTCGATGTCGGGCTCGCCGGCCATCGACGCAAACAAGGCCAGATCGATGGTGCCAAGGCGCAAGAGGCGCAGCAGATCTTGCCGGGTGGTGGCGTCGACACGGCGTGGCGCGTCGGCCAGCAGCTTCTCCAGCGCAATGACGCCACGCGGATAGCCGACCCGCCAGGCCGTCAGCGAATTCAGGTCGGTCGGCATGGCTTCGCCGCGCCGCACATAGCCCCGCACCTCCATCGTGGCCAGTGGCACCGGCACGAGCAGCATCGTGGGATGTTCTTCGGCGACGGCGCGGATGCGCATGGTTTCGCCATCCAGCAGGCCTTGCTCGGTCATGACCAGCGAGCGGCGCAGAGGCAGTGGTTCGAACTGCACCTCATGGCCCAGCGAAGCCAAGGCGTGCCTCAGCAGTGTGCGGACGGCTGGCGACAGGCCACTCTGATCATTGGCATCGGTGGCAAAGCGCAGGGGCGGCGCGGCCGCCGCTGCCAGCGGCAGCCAGGCCAGAACTGCCAGGCCGGCTTCACGACGCCGCCACAACTCCATGTCCCTCACCCCGCCGCGCGCTTTTTCTTCTCCCTTTGCGCCGATGTTAGGCGCAAGGGACGGGCGGCGGTGTGAGTCAGCTCGGCGCGAGGTTCAGGAAGAAGCGCGACAGCCAGCCCACGGCGTGGGCATCCGCCGCCGCGCCGCGGCCGCGCTGCTCGATGCGCACGTTGGCGACCGAGGTCGACGGCACCGCATTGCCCTGGGCAATCATGCGCGGATCGACCTGGCCGGAGAAGCGCAGCACGTCGACATTGCGGTTCACGCCGATCTGCTTTTCGCCGCTGATCATCAGATGGCCGTTGGGCAGCACGCCGGTGACGACGGCCGTGATGGCGCCGGTGAACTCGTTGGTGTTCTGGTTGCTGCCCTTGCCCTTGTTGTCATTGGCCGATGTGGCCTCGGCGCTGGCCCTGCCGAATGCCTTGGGCGAGATGCCCGGCACCGCGGTGATGCCGGCCGACAGGCTGCCCGTCTTGCTCAGCTCGCTGGTGCTCGTCTGCGAAGCCGAGACGCGTTCGGTGATGTTGACCGTCAGCGTGTCGCCGACGAGGCGGGCGCGGTGGTCCTCGAACAGCGGGCGGTAGGCAGCGGCCTGGTAAATGGAGCCATTGGTGGGCGCCATGGCCTGCACCGGCGGCAGGTTGACGACCGGCGTGTGGGCCAATTCGACCTGGGGCTCGGGATAGGGCGTGGCGCAGCCGGCGAGCAGGGCGGTGGCGACCAGGAGTCCAGTGAGTGCAACGATTTTCATGACAACTTGTCCATTCATAAGGCCGCGGAGCAGGCCGCTCATCCAGCGGCGCCGCGGAACCGGCTTTGCCGGGCCGCTGGCGCGCCCCCTGGGGGGAGCGCGCGAGCGCTACGGGGGGAGCTAGATCTGGGCGAGCTTCTGCAGCATCTGGTCGGAGGTCTGCACGGCCTTGGAATTGAGTTCGTAGGCGCGCTGGGTCTGGATCATCTGCACCAGTTCCTCGACGACGTTGACGTTGGAGGTCTCGACGAAGCCCTGTTGCACCGCGCCAATGCCGTTGTTGTTGGGCGCGCCGGTGTTGGGTGTGCCGCTGGCGGCCGTCTCGGTGAACAGGTTCTGGCCCTTGGGGTCCAGGCCGGCCGGATTGACGAAGGTGGCGAGCTGCAGCTGGCCGACGGTCTGCGCCGCGGCCTGGCCGGGCAGCGTGACACTGACGGTGCCGTCGTTGCCGATGGTCAGGCTCTGAGCGTTGGCGGGAATGGTGATGCCGGGCAGCAGCGTGTAGCCGTTGTTGGTGACCATCTGGCCATTGGCATTGAGCTGGAAAGACCCGTCGCGTGTGTAGGCGGTCGTGCCGTCGGGCTGCTGGATCTGGAAGAAGCCATCGCCCTTGATGGCCAGGTCCAGGTTGTTGCTGGTCTGCTGCAGATTGCCCTGCGTGTAGATACGTGCCGTGGCCACCGGGCGCACGCCCAGCCCGACCTGCAGACCGGTGGGCAGCGTGGTCTGGTCGGTGCTGTTGGCGCCGGCCTGACGCATGTTCTGGTAGATCAGGTCCTCAAAGACGGCGTGCGAGCGCTTGTAGCCATTGGTGGCGACGTTGGCGAGGTTGTGCGAGATGTTGTCCAGCTGGGTCTGCTGGGCTTCCATGCCGGTCTTGGCGATCCAGAGCGAGCGCATCATGGTGGGGCCTCTTTACTGACTGCCAAGCAGCTTGGCGGATTGCTGGCCCTGGGTCTGGGCAATTTGCAGCAGCTTCATCTGCTGCTCGAACTGGCGGCCGGCGGCGATCATGGCGACCATGGTCTCGACCGGACTGACGTTGGAGCCTTCCAGCGCGCCGTCCTGCAGGCGGGCGGCCTGGTTGGCGGGCAGGTCGCCCTCTAGAGCGCGGAACAGGCCGTCGTCCCCGCGCGAGAGTTGGTTGGCCGCTTCGGGCGTGACGAGCTTGAGCCGGCCCACCGTGGTCGGTTTCTGGTTCGGTGCCTTGGCACTGACGGTGCCGTCGCTGCCGATGGCCACCTCGCTGTTGGCTGGCACGTTGATCGGCCCGCCGTCGCCCAGCACCGGCATGCCGTTGCGCATGACGAGGATGCCTTCGGCGTTCACGTCCAGCGAGCCGGCGCGGGTGTAGGCCTCGGTGCCGTCATTGGCCTGCACGGCCAGCCAGGCATTGCCCTGCATGGCAACGTCGAGGTTGCGGCCAGTCGGCGTGAGCGGGCCTTGGGCGTCGTTGTAGCCGATGGTGGTCTCCAGCGCGAAGGCGCGCGTGGAGGCGCCGTCGCCGCGCACCGGCACGGCGCGAAAGGCCTGCAGTTCCGCCCGAAAACCATTCGTGGTGACGTTGGCAAGATTGTGCGAGAGCACGTCCTGCCGTTGCATGGCCGCCTTCGCGCCCGCCATCGAGAGGTAGATCATGCGGTCCATGTGCGCTCCTTTGCTTGGTGCGCGCGCCAGCGCCGCACCTCCTCAAGCGGCCGCCGTGGAACCGGCTTTGCCGGGCCACGGGCGGCGCCCCCTTGAGGGGGAGCGCCGAAGGCGCTTCGGGGGTGGGTCATCCCTTGCGAGAGCACGTCCTGCCGTTGCATGGCCGCCTTCGCGCCCGCCATCGAGAGGTAGATCATGCGGTCCATCGCGCGTCCTCAGTCGTCGTGATCAGCGCAGGTTGACGATGGTCTGCAGGACCTGGTCCTGCGTCTTGATCGTCTGCGCATTGGCCTGGTAGGCGCGCTGGGCCGTCACCATGTTGACGAGCTCGGCGGTCAGGTCGACGTTGCTTTCCTCCAGCGCGCCGGACTGCAGCGCGCCCATGTTGCCGTCGCCCGGCACGCCGACGACCGCGTCACCCGAGGAGACGGTGCGGATCCAGACGTTGCCGCCCATGGTCTGCAGGCCTTGCGGGTTGCGGAAGCTGGCGAGCTCAACCTGGCCGGCCGGCTTGCTCTGGCCGTTGGAATAGCGGGCCTGGACGATGCCGTCGTTGGCGACCTGGATGCCGGTCAGCTGGCCCGGGGCATAGCCGTCCTGGGTCAGGTTGGTCACCGCGAAGCTGCTGCCGTTCTCGGTCGCGCCGGTCAGGTTGAGCTGGATACCGGGAATCGCCAGCGTCGGGTTGCCGCGCGTGCTGGTGCCGGCCGGCACGGACATAGAGATCGCGCCGGGCGGTGTCGTCGCGCTGCCGGCGATGGCCGAAGGCGCGCCGCCGGTGGGCGGGAAGGTGACGGTGGTGTAGGGGATCGTCGGGTTGCCGTTGGCGTCCAGCGGGATGGCGTTGCCAGAAGCATCGGTATCGAAGGGCGTGCCGTTGGCAGTCGCGTAGACGTTCCAGACGTCGTTGGGCGGCACGGCGCCACTGGGGTCGGTCGCGCGCTGGAAGTAGAAGGTCACGGCGACGTCCTGGCCCTTGGCGTCGTAGGCCGTCATGGACGTCGCGTTGTTGTAGGTCGCGCTGTCCTTCAGGTCCATGCCGGTGCCCGTGCCGCCACCGGGGGCGGTGGCCTTCAGGCGGGAGTCGAGGTTGAGCTCCATGCTGACCTTGGTCGTCACGGCGGGCGGGATGCCGCCGGTGGGCAGCTGCAGCGGTTGGGCCGTGCCGGGTTGGATGACACCCGCGCCATTGGCCGGATAGCCCATCAGCTTGAGGCCCTCGTTATTGACGATGAAGCCATCCTTGCTGACCTTGAACTGGCCGTTGCGGGTGTAGCGCGTCGGGTTCACGCCGTCGCTGACCTGGAAGAAGCCGCCGCCGTTGATGGCGAGGTCCATCGGGTTTTCGGTCGTCGTGATATTGCCCTGGGTGAACTGCTGGGCGACGGACTGCAGGCTGGTGCCGATGCCGACCTGGTTGGCGCCGGCGCCGTTCAGCGCGGCGGCGTAGACGTCGGAGAACTCGGCCCGCGAACCCTTGGCGCCAAAGGTGCCGGAGTTGGCGATGTTGTTGCCGATGACGTCCAGGTTCTTGGAGGCGGCATTGAGCCCGGAAAGGCCTTGCTGGAAGCTCATGGGGAGTCCTTGCTTGCGGGAGAGGTGATCAGTTGACCGAGGAGACGGCCGTGTAGTCCACGGGGCCGAGGCGTTCGAGATTGAGCTTGAGGCTGCCGTTCTCGCTGTAGACGGCGTCCACCTTGTCGTGGGCGTAGAGCGTGGACGTGACGGCCTTGGCGCCGTTGGCTGCGGTGATGCGGTACTTGACTTCAGTGCCCTCAGGCACCTTGGTGCCGGCGGGCCAGGAGAAGGTCTGGCGGCCCGAGCCCTGGGCACCCAGCTGCACGGTGTCGATGACATTGCCGGCCCCGCCGAGGATTTCCAGCTTCACGGTCTGGGCCGCGCCGTCGAGCTCGTAGCTGCCGTCGGCAGCACCGTTCTCGACTTGGATCTTGTCGCTGGGCACGCTGACCTCGCGGCCCACCAGCGAGATGGACTGCAGGGCCTGCATCTGGCCGAGCTGGCCGCCCAGGCTCTTGATGCTGGTGTCCAGCGTGGACAGGCTCGTCACCTGCTGGATCTGCGCCATCTGGCTCGTCACCTGCGCGTTGTCCATCGGGTTGAGCGGGTCCTGGTTGTTCATCTGCGCGACGAGCAGCTTCAGGAAGCGGTCCTGGGTTTCGGCGGCGTTCTTGGCGGAAACGGTGGGCGTGCCCGTCGTGCTGCCGTTGAGTGCGGTGATGTCCATAGCGGGCTTTCAGCGGTCAGGACTGGCCGAGTTGCAAGGTCTTGAGCAGCAGGTTCTTGGCCGTGCTCATCACCTCGATGTTGTTCTGGTAGGAGCGCGACGCCGAGATCATGTTGACCATCTCTTCCACCGGGTTCACGTTGGAATAGGTCACATAGCCATCGGCATCGGCCTGCGGATGCTTGGGGTCGTGCACGCGGCGGCCGGGGGTCTGGTCCTCGGTGACGCTGGTCACGCGCACGCCGGCGCTGCCGCTGTCGTTGCCGGCGCCCATCAATTGGGTCTGGAAGACGACCTGGCGCGCCTTGTAGGCCTGGCCGTCCGGGCCGGCCACGGTATCGGCGTTGGCCAGGTTGCTGGCCACGACGTTGAGGCGCTGGCTCTGGGCGCTGACCGCGCTGCCGGCGACGTGGAAGATCTGGAACATGGACATGGTTCAGCTCTCCTCAGCTCTGGTTGTGCGACTTCATCGCATCCAGCGTCGTGCGTACGGCGCCGTTGATGAAGCGCAGCGTCGCCTCGTACTTCACCGAGTTGTCCGCGAAGCTGGCGCGTTCGCGGTCCATGTCGACACCGTTGCTGTCCAGGCTGGTCTGGGACTGCAGCGCGTATTCCTTGCCGCTCTCGCCGCGCGCACCGGCCAGCGGCGCGATGTGGCCGCGCTGCGTTGCGGCAAGAGCGCCGGGCGTGCCGATCTCGCCGGTGGCTTCGCGCAGGGCCTTGGCGAAGTCCATGTCGCGAGCCTGATAGCCTGGCGTGTCGGCGTTGGCGATGTTGCTGGCGAGCTGGCGCTGACGCTCCGCCCGCAGCGTGAGCGCCTGGGTCTGGAAGTTCAGCGTGTCTGTCAATCGGTTCAACATCTGGGGGCCTCTTTCGAGGTTGCTTTCGAGCTGAAGGGCCGGGATGGCTCTTCTCGCAAATTGTCTGGAGCAGCTCCGAAAACATGAGCGGGATAAACGGGGGCAAAGCCGTTCAATTCCGACCTAGGGACTGCCGGCCCCTCTCTAGAGTGGCGGCCATGCTTCGTGCCACCCTGCTCCTTGTCTGCATGCTGCTCTCGGCCGATCCCGGCCTGGCGCAGGCCGTGCCTGCGTCGGTGCTTGATCCGGCGCTGGTGGAGCGGGTGCGCGTGCTGGCCGAGGCGGCCGCGCGCGCCGCGGCACCCCCCAATACCCGTGTGGCCGTTGAGATCGGCGTGCTTGACGCCCGGCTGCGCCTGGCGCCCTGCCAGCAGATCCAGCCTTATCTGCCGCCCGGCATGGCCGTCTGGGGCAAGAGCCGCATCGGCCTGCGCTGTACCGATGGCGTGGCGCGCTGGAATGTCACGCTGCCAATACGCGTTGCCGTCTTTGGCCGCGCCGTTGTCGCCAGCGGCCCGCTGCCGGCTGGTGTGAATTTGTCTCAAGAACAGCTGGCCGTGGCCGATATCGACATCGCTGCCGAGCCCGGCGCCGTCTTCACGGATCCGGCCCTGCTGATCGGCCGCACGCTGGCTCGCCCGCTGGGCGCCGCCGAGGCGGTGCGCGCGCCGGCGCTGAAGTCGCGCCAATGGTTTGCCGCCGGAGAGACCGTGCAGGTCCGGGTTGCGGGTGAGGGATTTGCCGTCGCCTCCGAGGCGCAGGCTCTGTCGGCCGGCATCGAGGGCCAGGAGGTCAGGGTGAGGTTTGAGAGTGGTCGCGTCGCCAGCGGCCGAGCAGTCGGCGAACGCCGCGTGGACGTGTTGCTATGAGCAAACTGCCACGAATCTTGAGAACTGGCCGGAAAAACCGGCCAATTCCCGCTCAAGTTCCTAGGCCCGGGGCCGATACAGGAGGAAACTCCCCTGCAATGCCCTCTGCGGGGCCCGCCCCGCACCCTGGAGAAGCTCATGAAGATCGGTAACAGCCCAGACGGCACCGCCAGCCCGCCCAAGGCCGAGCGCCCCGCCTCGCGCAAGCCCGAGGCTGCCGGCACGGCCGACGTCGTCCGTCAGACCGCCCAAGCCGCGACCTCCGCGCCCAGCGCCCAGGTCGCCATTTCCAACACCGCCAAGCTGGCTGCCAGTGGCAGCGCCGACGACGGCAGCTTTGACGCCGCCAAGGTCGCACGCATCTCCAAGGCCATCAGTGAGGGTAAGTTCACGGTCAACGCGAACGCCATCGCCGACAAGCTGGTCTCAAATGCGCAAGAATTGCTGGACAGCCGCGTCAATAAGCACTGAACCATGACCGCCATCGCTCCGTCCACCCTCGGCACCGAACTCGAACAGCCTCTGCTGGCTGTCGAGGCTGCGCTGAACCAGCTCGGTGATGCGCTGGCCCGCCGCGACGCGACGGCCATCGAACAGCATGCCGCCGAGCTGCACCAGCACCTGGCCCGCGCCGTGCAGAACTTCAGCGAAGCCGCCCGCACCGGCAGCGTGCCCAGCGCCCTGCGCAACCGCCTTGTGCGTGCCGGCGGCCTGCTGGCCGCCCAGCGCGAAGCCCTGGCCCGCGGCAATGCTTCACTGGATCGTGCGCTGGACGTGCTGATCCCGAGCGAGCCCACGGGCCTGTATGGCGCTGGCGGCAAGGCCGAGCGCCGCAGCGTCGGCGGCGGCAGCTACCAGGCCTGATCGGTCGCTGAATACAGGAAGCCACCTGCGGGTGGCTTTTTTGCGCCTTGTCGCCCCACAAGCGCCAAAAAGAAGAGCGGCCCCGGAGGGCCGCTCGTCATGGTGCGGGGCTCCGCTTACTTGGCTGCCAGGGCAGTGGTGCGGCGCACGACCGGGGCCGGGAAATCGCCCAGCTCGCGAGCGGCGTTCTCGCCATGGTCGGCGGCCAGCGCTGCGGTCTGTTCGACCTGCAGGTCGGTCGCCCTGACCGTCAGGATGGCCTGACGGGGCAGCTTGACGGTTGCGACGGCGGCAGCCTTGGCGGTGGCCGGCGTCGTCGCTTCGACACCCTTCTCACCTTGGAGGGCAGCCAGTTCGCCGCTGTTGCGGGCGGCCACGAGGTCGGCGATGACGGATTCGCGGGTTGTTTGTGCGGAGGCGGCGCCGGCAGCGATCAGCAGGCCGGCGGCAAAGACGGTAGACAGCTTGTTCATGATGATTTCCTTCAAGTTCCGTGGCGGGTAGTTCCGCCTGGTTTGCTTGGGCATCGCGACCGCGGTGTCCATGGGCTGAACTCTAGGCAGTGCGACTCGGTAGAAACACCAGGGCCGCAGCAACGCGTCGTTCAGAAAAGGAAAACAATCAACGACCTGAATAAGCTGTTGTGCCGGAAAAATATCGAATTTATTCCGATGCTGACAGGGCTCAGCGGGTAGCCGCCTGGCGCACCTTGTCCAGATAGGCGTGCCCATCCGGCGGCAAGCCGCTTCGCTGGGACGCCCACACCATTTCCCCCAGGGCTTCCATGGCGACATGGTGGGCCTCGTGGCGGGAATTGCGCTTGGCAGCCAGCAGGTCGATGGCCTGGCGGATGCCCGAGGGCTGGTCGATGGCGTGTTGCTCGGTGATGGTCAGATGCATGGACAGATGCAGGAAGGGGTTGGTGCGTCCTTCCTCCACCGTGTAGACCTTCTCCAGCGCTGCGGCTTCGTCGGCGAGATCGGCGTGGTACTCCGGATGCTCGGCGATCCAGTCCGCTGCAAGGGCTTCCATCGGGATCAACGGCGCGCCGTCGCGCCACTTGCGGTAGGTGGCGCAGAAGAAGCGCCGGACTTCGAGCTGGGATGGGGCGAACATGACTCGATTGTCGCCGCGCACCTTCAAACCCTGCTCTCAAAGAGGCGGTGCGGCGTCCTGCCTGTCCCAGCCGCCACGCTGGGCCTTGCGGTGCGCGTCCTCGGCCTCGCGCTCGGCGGCGATCAACTGCTCGAACTGCTGGCGGCCCAGCCGGGCAGCGGCGATCAGCGCGCCCTCGTCACCCTGCAGCGGCACCATGGTGTTGAGCACGTCGATGTTGTGGCGCCGGAAGCGCATGGCCTGGCGGCGTGCGGCGTGCGGCTCCATGCCGGTCAGCTCCAGCACGCTGCGCGCGCTCATCAGCGCGGCGTCGAAGGTCTCGCGCTCGATGTGGCGCACGCCGGCTTCATGCAGCTGGTAGTAGTGCTGCACATTGCGTGCGCGGGCCACGACGGTGAGCTGCGGGAAATGCTCGCGCGCCAGCTCGGCAATCTCGACGCTCTGCGCGATGTCGTCGATGGCGATGACGAGGATGCGCCCCGTTGCCGCCCCGGCGGTCTTGAGCATGTCCAGCCGAGTCGCGTCGCCGTAGTAGACCGTCCAGTCGAAGCGACGCAGGCTCTCGATGGCCTCGGAGTCGTGGTCCAGCACCGTGGCCTCCAGCCCATTGGCGCGCAGCATGCGGGCGACGACCTGGCCGTAGCGGCCACTGCCGGCAATGATGATGGGCGAGGGCGGTGGCGGCGTAGCTTCGGCGCGCTTCTTGAGGCCGCGGCGGGCAAGCTTCTGCGACATCAGCCGGTCGCCCCCGGTCAGCAGCAGCGGGGTCAGCGCCAGCGACAGCGCGACGGCCGCCACCAGGGCCGAGTTCTGCGCCGCGCTGATCATGCCTTCGCTCTGCGCGAGCTGGAAGACGACGAAGCCGAACTCGCCGCCCTGGGCCAGCAGGATGACGAAGGCCGGCCGCTCCACCAGCGGGATCTTCATCGCCTTGGCCATGGCACCGAGCACGAGGATCTTGCAGGCGAGCAGGGCCAGCACGAGCAGCGCCACGAAGCCCGGCTGGGCGGCGACGGCCTTGAGGTCCAGCCCCATGCCGACGGCGATGAAGAACAAGCCCAGCAGCAGTCCCTTGAAGGGCTCCAGGTCGGTCTCCAGCTCGCGGCGGTATTCGCTTTCGGCCAGCAGCACGCCGGCCAGGAAGGCGCCCAGCGCCATCGACAGGCCGACGAGTTGCATCAGCGCCGCCGTGCCCAGCACCAGCAGCAGGGCCGCGGCGGTGAAGATCTCGGGTGTCTTGCTGTGGGCAATCCAGCGCAGCGCGGGCCGCAGCAACAGGCGACCGCCAAAGACGATGACGATGATGGCGCCCAGGGCCTTGCCCGCCGCCAGCCAGGTCTTGCCGTCGCTGTCGTCTGCCGCGCCGCTGAGCGCCAGCACTGGCACCAACGCCAGCACGGGAATGGCGGCGATGTCCTGCAGCAACGCAACCGACAGGATGCTCTCGCCCGCCGTCGTGCGGCCGAGGTTGCGCTCGGCCAGCACGGCCAGCGCCACGGCGGTGGACGACATCGCCAGGCCCAGGCTGACGACGACGGTCAGCCGCCACGGGTAGCCCAACGCGAGGCCCACCACAGCAAGCGCCGCCGCGCAGCCCAGCAGCTGTACGCTGCCCCAGCCGAAGATGGGCCGGCGCATCGCCCACAGCCGCTTGGGCTCCAGCTCCAGGCCGACGAGAAAGAGCATCAGCACCACGCCGAGCTCGGCGACCTCGGGGATGGCCGTGGATTCAGGGATCAGCCCGAGCACGGCCGGGCCGATCAGCAGGCCGGCGACGAGATAGCCGAGGATGGAGCCCAGGCGTGCCCAGCGCGCCAGCGGCACCGCCAGCACGGCGGCGGCCAGGAACACGAGGGGCAGTTGCAGCCAATTGCCGTGGCTCATTCGTCGCTCCCGGCATCCAACGTAGAGAACAACGGTGGCCGCTCGTCCAGAGCAACGGCCTCCTCGTCGCCGATGGCCGGCTCGGCGAGGTGCTCGCACCACTCGGGGTAGTGCGCCAGCCGCTTCACGAACAGCTCGGCATGGGCGGTGATCTCGGCGTCCGTCACGCGGTGGGCGCCTTGCAGGATCTGCGGCGGCAGGTAGTTCATGCCGCAGGTGTGGGCCGACTGCCGGTAAGGCAGCAGGAACTCGTCGATGGGGTGATGGTTGTGGCCGCCCGGCGCATAGGCCTCGGCACCGCCGCCGGTGGAGGCGACCAGCCAGAAGTCCTTGCCATGCAGGGCCGTGCCGCCGGGCCCATAGGCCCAGCCCAGGCGCGGCACCTCGTCCAGCCAGAGCTTCTGCAGTGCCGGCATGCTGTACCAGTAGATGGGATGCAACATGACGACCAGCTTGGCGGCTTCGAGGGCGCGCTGCTCGGCGTCGACGTGGATGTGGAAGTCCGGATAGAGGCGGTAGAGGTCACGCAGCTCGACCCGGTCGACCGCAGGCGAGGCACGCAGCGCATCGAGCAGCGTGCGGGTCGCATGGGAGCGGGCCAGGTCGGGGTGGGCGGCGAGGACGAGGATGTCGCGGGCGGTACTGTCAGGCATGGCCCGCGAGATTAACTTGCCCGCCCGACTAGAACTTGAAGGCCAGACCCACCTCGGCCTTCTGCTGCGTGAAGCGGTCGCCGTCGCTGCGGCGCGAACCGTAGCGGTTGTATTCGACGGTGGCGGACACCTGCGGTGCGAGCTTCCACTCCAGGCCGCTGCCGAATATGGGCCGCACGAAGGACTCGCGATCGGTGTGGCCCAGCGAGTCGCTGGCCTTGAGCCGGTTCACGGCCAGGCCGACCTTGCCGAAGAGTGCGAAGGAATCGCCGAGCGGGGTGGTGGCCCGTGCGGCCAGGTAGGCGACGCTTGTGGACATCTTCAGCTGGTAGGAGGAACCTGGCGTGGGGTCGGCCGCGTGGTAGCTGCCGAAGGCGCCGTAGCCCAGCTCGGCCGCCCAGGTGGGCGTGAACTGCAGCCCGGCGTACAGCTTCATCGCATGCGGCTTGTTGTCGTTGGCCACGTCATGGCCGTTGATGCTGAAGTTCGCCTCGCCGGGAGTAGTGAGGTTGAAGCCGACGTAGGGGTCGGCGGCATGCGCGGGCAGAGCGGCCAGCGCGGCAACGGTGAGGAACAGCACAGCTTTCAAACAAGGCTCCGGTCGGTGGTGGAAAGGACCGGGCCATTGTTGAAAGCCGTGGCTTAAGGAATGCCCAAGACGATGGCCGGCAACCGAAGTTCGAAGCGCGCACCGCAACCACTGCCGTCGGGCCACGTGAGGCCGTCGCCCAGCGTGACCTGGCCACCCAGTCGGTCGGCAGCCCGCGCCACGATGGCCAGGCCCAGCCCGCTGCCCTGCACGTCATGCCCGGCGCCGCGCCGGAAGCGCTCGAAGGCCTGAGGGCGGTCGGCGGGCGCAATACCCGGGCCGTCATCGGCCACAGCCAGCCGCAGGCCCTCGGGCGCGACGTCGAGACTGACCTCGATGCGGCCGCCGCGGCCCACGTAGCGCAATGCGTTGTCGAGCAGGTTCTGCAGCAAGGACTGCAAGGCCACGGTGTCCAGGCGTACCGGCAGCTGGTCCGGCGCGTCCAGCGCCAGCGCAATGCCGCGCTCGCGTGCGGCGCCCGCCTGCTCGGCCAGTCGCTGCGCGCAGAAATGCGCCAGGTCGAGGGCGACCGGCGCGGCGGGTTGCTCGTTGTCGAGGCTGGCCAGGTCCAGAAGCTGGCGCGACAGGTGGGCGCTGCGTGCGATGGCTTGTTGCAGCCCGGCGGCAGCAGTGGCGCGCGCGTCGGCATCAGCTGCGTGCACGAGGGCGTGGGTCTGCGTGGCGACGACGGCCAGCGGCGTGCGCAGCTCGTGCGCCGCCTCGTGCACAAAGGCGCGTTCACGCGCGCGGCGCCGGCGCAGGCGGCTCAGCAGCGCGTCGAAGGCCTGACCCAGCGGGCGCAGCTCACGGTAGCGCAGGTCCACGTCCAGCGGTGCCAGGTCCTGCCGCAGGTCCAGGCTGTTCAGCCGGCGAGCAAAGCGGCGCAGCGGCGCCAGGCCCGTGTAGACGGCGATCCACAGCGGCAGCAGCATCAACGGGAAGCCCACCAGCAGCTGCATGCCCAGCGCGCCGCTGGCAAAGCCGAGCAACTGGGCGCGCGACAACGCCGGCTCGGCCAGCCGCAGCGACCAGCGCGGCCCGTCCTGGCGGTAGGTCCAGTGCGTCCGGCCGGCGATGGTCTGCTCGCCGACGCCCGGCTTGGCAATGGCATCGCCGGGTGCCGACGCGTAGACCTGTCGGCCTTGACGGTCCAGCAACTGCATCAGCAGCGGGCCTGTCGTCATGGTCTGCCCCATGCGCAGCCCGTTGATGTAGCGCGTGTGGCCATCGAGCACCCGGGCAGCCAGCGCGGGATCGTCGATCTCTTCCAGCCCCGCGGCGAGCTGCCGGCCCAGCTGGCGCACACCCGGGTCGGTGGCCAACTGGTGCTGGACATCGAGCTGGTCGTCCACCAGCAGCAGCACCGAGCACAGCGTGAAGGCGAGCAACAGCGCGAGGATGAGCCGGCGCGTCAGCGTGGGTTGCAGCCATTCGAACTTCATGCGCATTCGAGCCAGTAGCCCACGCCGCGCAGCGTGCCGATGCGGGCCGCGCCCACCTTGCGGCGCAGGTTGGCCAGGTGCACCTCCAGCGTGCCGAACTCCATCGGCTCGCCCAGCGGCGCCAGGCGTTGCGCGAGCTGGTGCTTGGCGACCACACCGCCGCGTTCGCGTGCCAGTTCCAGCAGCAGCTGATATTCGCGCGGCGACAGCGCCAGCTCAGCGCCCTCCAGCAGCACCCGCTGGCGACGCGGCTCGATCGTCAGGCCGCCCAGCGTCCACTCGTCGCTGGCCTGCTGGGCGCAGCGCCGCAGCACCGAGCGCAGGCGCGCCATCAGTTCGGGCATCTCGAAGGGCTTGACCACATAGTCGTCGGCGCCGCCGTCGAAGCCGGCGAGGCGGTCCTCCAGCGTGGTGCGTGCGGTGATGACGATGACTGGCACTGCGCTGCCCTGGCGGCGCCAGCGTGTCAGCAAGGCGCGGCCGTCGCCGTCGGGCAGGGTCTGGTCCAGCAGCACGGCGTCCTGCGCGGCGGGGTCGAGCTGCCGGGGCGCGTCGTTGGCGCGCCGCAGCCAGGTGCTGCTGTGCCCTTCGGTGCACAGCGCGGCCTGCAGCGCAGGCCCCAAGCCGAGGTCGTCCTCGATCAACAGAATGTGCATGGAACGGTGGTGTCGCGTGGGCTACGGTCGATCAGGGCGCGCGAGGTTAACGTAGTGGCACACCCGCCACCTTGCGTCACCCTGCATGCGCCACTTCGACACCCTTGCCGATCTCGAATCCCTGATCGGCCAGCCCCTGGGCCACAGCGACTGGATCACCGTCGACCAGGCGCGCGTGAACGCGTTTGCCGAGGCGACCGAGGACAGGCAGTGGATCCACGTCGACCCCGAGCGCGCCAAGGCGGGGCCTTTCGGCGGACCGATTGCGCATGGCTTCCTGACGCTGTCGCTGATCCCGTATTTTTTTGAGACCGGCTTCTCGGTGCGCGAGTCGCGCATGGTGCTGAACTACGGCCTCAACAAGGTGCGCTTCACGAAGCCGGTGCCGGTGGGCAGCCGGCTGCGCGCCGGCTTCAAGCTGCTGGCCATGGACCCGGTGGCCGGTGGCGCGGTGCAGTTGACGGTGGAGGTCGCCATCGAGGCGGAAGGTGTGGCCAAACCCGTCTGCGTGGCGGAGAGCCTCGCTCGGCATTACCGCTGAGCGGATAGCATCGCGGCCGTTCCAACGACCGCATCGCCTGCCCCATGGCCTCCAGCCTGCTCGTCCTGCTCGACGACATCGCCACCATCCTTGACGACGTGGCGACCATGACCAAGGTCGCCGCCACGAAGACCGCCGGCGTGCTGGGCGACGACCTGGCGCTCAACGCCCAGCAKGTCACCGGCGTCAATGCCGATCGCGAACTGCCGGTCGTCTGGGCGGTGGCCAAGGGGTCGCTGCTCAATAAGGCCATCCTGGTGCCTGCGGCCTTGGCCATCTCGGCTGTCCTGCCTTGGGCCATCACGCCGTTATTGATGCTGGGAGGTGCCTATTTGTGCTTCGAGGGCTTCGAGAAGCTCGCGCACAAGTTTCTGCACAGCCCCGAAGAGGACAAGGCCCACCACGACGATCTGGTCAAGGCCATCGCCGACCCGCAGGTAGACATGGCCACCTTCGAGCGCGACAAGGTCAAGGGCGCCATCCGCACCGACTTCATCCTGTCCGCCGAGATCATCGTCATCGCCCTGGGCACCGTGGCCAGCGCGCCGCTGCAGACCCAGCTGGCCGTGCTGGTGGCCGTGTCGATCGCGATGACGGTGGGCGTCTATGGCTTCGTGGCCGGCATCGTCAAGATGGACGACGCGGGGCTGTGGCTGTCGCGCAAGGCGGGCGCCGCAGCGCAGGCCCTCGGCCGCTTCCTGCTGGCCGCTGCGCCGCAGTTGATGAAGCTGCTGACGGTGCTGGGCACGGCGGCGATGTTCCTCGTCGGCGGCGGCATCCTCGTGCATGGCATTGCGCCGCTGCATCACGCCATTGCCCATCTTGCAGAGGGCCAGGCGTGGCTGGTGTCAGCGGTACTGGAGAACGGTGCCAATGCACTGATCGGCGTCGTCGCCGGCGCACTGGTGCTGGCTGCCGTGACGGTGGTGCAGAAGCTGCGCGGACGTTGATCAGTTGGCCGAGTAGGCCAAGCGCACATAGATCGGCGCGAACGCCTCGGCCTGCGTGATCTCCAGCAGGCGCTCCTTGGCCAGCTCCAGCATCGCGATGAAGGTGACGACGATGACGGCCTGGCCGCGCGTGACGTCGAACAGCGCCTCGAACTCGACGAAGCGCTGGCCCTGCAGGCGGCGCAGCACGATGCTCATGTGCTCGCGCACCGAAAGCTGCTCGCGGCTGATCTTGTGGTGCTGGTTGAGCTTGGCACGCTTGAGGATGTCCAGCCAGGCTTCGCGCAGGTCATCGGTGTTGACGTCGGGGAAGTGGGGCGTCAGTGACTGCTCGATGTGGACCTGGGCGCGCAGGAAGTCGCGTCCCAGCTGCGGCAGGCGGTCCAGCCGCGCGGCGGCGAGCTTCATCTGCTCGTACTCCAGCAGGCGCCGTACCAGCTCGGCGCGCGGATCCTCGGCCTCCTTGCCATCCTCGCTCTTCTTGGGCGGCAGCAGCATGCGTGACTTGATCTCGATCAGCATCGCGGCCATCAGGAGGTATTCACTGGCCAGCTCGAGGTTGTGCTTGCGGATCTGCTCGACATAGCTCAGGTACTGGCGGGTCACGTCGGCCAGCGGGATGTCGAGGATGTTGAAGTTCTGCTTGCGGATGAGGTACAGCAGCAGGTCCAGCGGGCCCTGGAAGGCCTCCAGGAAGACTTCCAGCGCATCCGGCGGGATGTAGAGGTCCAGCGGCATCTGGAACAGCGGCTCGCCGTACAGGCGCGCCACTGCGACCGCGTCGACCACCTCGGGAAGGTCAGACGCGGCTTGGCTGGATTCCTCAGCCATGGCCGTCAACGCTTACTTGCCGGACGTTTGATAGACGTAGGGCTGCTGCGGCACGCGGGCGTCGTCGAAACCGGCCTGGGCGTTGCGGTCCTGCTCCTTGTCCCACAGCAGGGCACGGCCGGCGCGCTGTTCGGCCTCCAGCGTGGGGCGCTGGGCCTTGAGTTGCTCAATGAAGTTCGTGACTTCGGACTTGTAGGGCTTCCAGAACAGCGGCATGGGGGTCTCTTTGACTAAGGGGCTGATTTTAGATCGGCGATGCTGGGCACGATGGCGGCGTCGCCCAATTCGGCGGCCAGCCCGGAGCGGCGCAGCAGATCCAGGGGCTGGGCGTTGATGTTGGCGAGCACCAGGGCGACGCTGCGCTTGGCCAGCGTGCGGTGCAGTTCGCGCAGGGCCTCCACGCCCGAGGTGTCCATGACGATGAGGCGGTGCATCTCGAAGACGACGGCCCGCGTGCCAGCGGGCAGCTGCTCGGCCAGCGCCTCGATCTTGCCGACCGCGCCAAAGAACAGGGCGCCATAGAGCTCGTAGGCCACCACGCCCTCGGGCAGGACGCCGGCGTCGAAGCGGCTGATCGTGAACAGCTGGCCCATGCGCCAGACGAAAAACACGCAGGACGCGATCAGGCCCACCTCCACCGCCACGGTCAGGTCGGTCACGACGGTCAGCGTGAAAGTGCCGACGAGCAGCGTGCGGTAGGTGAAGTTGAATCGCCGCAGGCGTGCGAACTCGTGCCAGTCGCCCATGTTCCAGGCGACGACGAGCAGGATGCCGGCCAAGGCCGCGAGGGGCACATGCACGGCCAGCGGCGCGGCCACGAGCAGGATGATCAGCAGGCTCAGCGCATGCACGATGCCGGCGACCGGGCTGGTCGCGCCGGCACGGATATTGGTCACCGTGCGGGCGATGGTGCCGGTGGCCGGCATGCCGCCGAACAGCGGCGCCACCAGGTTGGCGATACCCTGCGCCATCAGCTCCTGGTTGGGGTCATGGCGGGGCAGGTCAGGCGTGAGCTTGTCAGCCACGCGGGCGCAGAGCAGTGACTCGATGGCGCCGAGCAGCGCCAAAGTCAATGTCGGGATGACGAGCTGGCGCAGGCCCTCCCAGCTCGCGTCCGGCCAGGCCAGCGCTGGCAGGCTACGCGGAATGCCACCGAAACGGCTGCCGATGGTTTCCAGCGGCAGGTCCAGCAGCGCGGTGGCCAGCGTCGCGCCCACGAGCGCGATGACGGTGCTGGGCAGCAGCGCCATCCAGCGCCGCACGCCGCTCAGGGCCTGCTGCCCGATGTTCTTGGGCCAGAGCAGCAGCACGGTCACGGCCGCGGCAGTCGTCGCAACGGCCCAGGGATTGAAGCCTGCCGCGTGCGCGCTCAGCACGCCAATCTGGCCGAAGAAGTCGGCCGGCATGGGCACGCGCGACAGGCCCAGTGCGTCCTTCAGCTGAGCGAGCGCGATCAGCACCGCGATGCCGTTGGTGAAGCCGGTGACGATGGCCACCGGGATGTAGCGCACCAGCACGCCCAGCTTGAGGGCGCCCATCGCGAACAGCAGCACACCGGCGCCCATAGTGGCGAGTAGCAGATTGGCCAGGCCGTAGCGCTGCAGGATGCCGTAGACGACGACGATGAAGGCGCCGGCCGGCCCGCCGATCTGCACGCTGGAGCCGCCGAAGAGGGAGATCAGCAAGCCGGCGACGATGGCCGTGGCCAGGCCCTGTTCGGGGCGCAGACCGGAGGCGATGGCGAAGGCCAGCGCCAGCGGCAGCGCGACGATGCCGACCGTCAGGCCGGCGCCGAGATCAGCGAGGAAGCGCTGCCGCGAGTAACCCGCCCGCAGCGCGAGCATGCGGGGGCGGAAAGGGTGCAGCTGGGGCAGTGGCATGGAACCTCCGGGGTGGCGACGACGCGAGGAGCGAGGTCGCGGCCGGAGGCCCGCAGTGGTAGTGCTCGGCGATGAAACGCCGGCGCCGCGACGGGCCAAGAGGCAGTCGCGGCGAGTTCATGGCTGCTCAGCGCACCCGCATGCCCGGCAGAGCGCCGGGGAAAGGCTCGAGCACGAAGATGCCCGGGTGGGCCTTCTCGTCGGCGTGGCTGGCGGCCAGCACCATGCCCTCGCTGATGCCGAACTTCATCTTGCGCGGTGCGAGGTTGGCGACAAGCACGGTCAGCTTGCCTTCCAGGGCCTCGGGCTTGTAGGCGCTTTTGATGCCACTGAAGACATTGCGCAGGCGGCCCTCGCCAGCGTCCAGCGTCAGGCGCAGCAGCTTGTCCGAGCCCTCGACGTGCTCGGCCTTGACGATCTTCGCGATGCGCAGGTCAACCTTGGCGAAGTCGTCGATCTTGATCTCTTCCGCGAGGTCTTCGCCACCGGGCACTACCTTCGGCGCCGGCGGGGCTTCGAACAGCTGCTCCACCTTGGCCAGGTCGACGCGCTGCATCAGGTGCTGGTAGACGCCGATCTGATGGGCGCCCAGGGCGCGGGCGCTGTCGCTCCACTGCAGCGGCGCGATCTTCAGGAAGGACTCGACCTGACCGGCCAATGCCGGCAGTACCGGCTTGAGGTAGAGGGTCAGCAGGCGGAAGGCCTCGATGCAGACGCTGCAGACGTCGTGCAGGGCGGCGTCCATGCCTTCCTGCTTGGCCAGCTCCCAGGGCTTGTGCTGGTCGACGAACTCGTTGACCTTGTCGGCCAGCAGCATGATCTCGCGGATGGCCTTGCCGAATTCGCGGTCCTCATAGAGCTGGGCGATCGAATCGCTTGGGGCGCGCAGCGCGTCCAGCAGCATGCGGCCTTCGACGCCAAGGTCGCCGCTGAGATGGCCGTCGAAACGCTTGGTCAGGAAGCCCGCGGCGCGCGACGCGATGTTGATGAACTTGCCGACCAGGTCGCTGTTGACGCGGGCCGCGAAGTCCTCGGGGTTGAAGTCGATGTCCTCGACCTTGGCATTGAGCTTGGCGGCGATGTAGTAGCGCAGCCACTCGGCGTTCAGGCCGAGAGCGAGGTACTTCAGCGGGTCCAGGCCGGTGCCGCGGCTCTTGCTCATCTTCTCGCCGCCGTTGACGGTCATGAAGCCGTGCACGAAGACGTGGTTGGGGGTCTTTCGGCCGCTGAAATGCAGCATCGCCGGCCAGAACAGCGTGTGGAAGTAGGTGATGTCCTTGCCGATGAAGTGGATCTGCTCCACCGACGGATCCGCCATGAAGGCGTCGTAGTCCCTGCCAGTCTTGCCGAAGTAGTTCTTCAGCGAGGCCAGGTAGCCGATGGGCGCGTCCAGCCAGACGTAGAAGTACTTGCCCGGCGCGTCGGGGATCTCGATGCCGAAATAAGGCGCGTCGCGGCTGATGTCCCAGTCGCTGAGCTTGTTGTTGCCATCCTCGTCGGTCTCGAACCACTCGCGGATCTTGTTCAGCACCTCGGGCTGCAGCCGGCCGGCCTCCTGGGTCCATTGCGTCAGGAAGTCGACGCAGCGAGGGTCGCTCAACTTGAAGAAGTAGTGCTCGCTGGTCTTGAGCACCGGCGTCGCGCCGGACAGCACCGAGTAAGGGTTCTTCAGCTCGGTGGGCGCATAGACGGCGCCGCAGACCTCGCAGGAGTCGCCGTACTGGTCCTTCGCGCCGCATTTGGGGCACTCGCCCTTGATGAAGCGGTCCGGCAGAAACATCGACTTGGCCGGGTCGAAGAATTGCTCGATGGTCTTGGTCGAGATCAGCTCGTTGTGGCGCAGCGCGAGATAGACGGCCTTGGACAGCTCGTGGTTCTCCGGTCCGTCGGTCGAATGCCAGTTGTCGAAGCTGATGTGGAAGCCGTCGAGGTATTGCTTGCGGCCGGCGGCAATGCCGGCGACGAAGTCCTGCGGCGTCTTTCCGGCCTTCTCGGCCGAAATCATGATCGGCGCGCCGTGGGCGTCGTCCGCACAGACGAAGTGCACTTCGTGGCCCGCCATGCGCTGGAAGCGCACCCAGGTGTCGGCCTGGGTGTACTCCATGATGTGGCCGATGTGGAAACCGGCGTTCGCATAGGGTAGGGCGGTGGTGACGAAGAGCTGGCGGGGCATGGGCGCTGGGAACGGAGCTGGCGGGCGGAACTGCGGATTCTAGGTTTGCGGGTCAACGGGGGCGGCCGGGTCGGCTGCGGCCTCGCCATCGGCCTGAGGCTCATCGGGGGCGTCGGGTTCGTCGGGCTTGCCGCTGATCTTGCGCTGGCGCTTTTCTTCGGCCTTGCGCTTCTTGGCCAGCTCGCGCTGGCGTTTTTCATAGCTGTAGTTCGGGGTAGCCAAAATGGACTCTCCTTGAGGTGGTCGGCCCAATGTAGCTTGCGATGGCGCGTTGAGCGCTTCCAAGTTGCAGCCGAAAGCTCCACAGCGCCTCAAGGACCTCGCTTAAGTCACTGATTTGTAACGCTTCTGAAAGCTATCCACCGAGTCTGTGGAAAACTTTGTGGAGAACCCGCCGCCATCGCAGCCAAGCCCTTATGGAATGCGGGTCCGCTTAGGTTGCTCAATTTCTAGGCACCCTCGGTTCGCTTATATGAATCAATAACTTAGCGGAATGGCGGGGCGAGCTCACGGGCCAGGGGGCATGAGGGCTGGCGGGGCTTGACGCCTTCCAGATTTGGGGATAAGTCAAGGCGCCAAGTGCGGATGTCACGGTTTGGAAGGACATTTCGACGCGCTTTGTCCCCGTCTGCTGTGGACAAGTCTGTGGGCCGGCTGACGACAGCGGCGCTAAGTGCTTGATCGGCCAGCCGGCCGCCCGCAATGCCCGTTTTTGAGGCGCCATCGCGGGTGCCGCCTGGGGGCAGCCCCAACAGGCAAGGCGGGGGTGGCGGCTAAACTCGCGCCCTTTTGAACGGGCGGCAGCGGCGCAATGGCGGATTTGACGAGGGAAAGTGGCGGACGCGGCAAGAGCGCAGCGCGCGCCGGCACTTTCGAATTGAAGTCGCGCCGCTTCAGCCTGCTGGGCCTGGTGCTGCACAGCGCCGACATGGCCGAGCTGGCCGCCGACTGGGCCCAGCGCGCGGGCGCCGGCGGCTTCGAGCATGAGCCCGTTGTCATCGACTTGAGCCAGTTGGCGCGTGCGCCGGCCACCGTGGCCGCGCCGGTCGAAGGCCAGGCACCGTTGGCCCTGGACGGGCCGGCACCGGTTGATTTGCGGGCGATCGTCGAGCTGCTGCGCAACAGCCAGCTGCAGCCAGTGGCCGTGGCCGGTGCGACGGCCGAGGAGCTGGCCGCGGCGCATGAGCTGGGCCTGGCCGACGCGGCCGACGAGCCGATGGGTGAACGCAGTGCCGCGCCGGCCGAGACAGTGCGTGAGGTGGTTCGCGAGATCACCGTTGAAAAGATCATCGAGAAGCCCGCCGCACCTGCGCCGACCCTGGTCATCGACAAGCCGCTGCGCTCCGGCCAGCGCATCTATGCCAAGGGCGGCGACCTCGTCGTGCTGGCGCTGGTGAACCACGGCGCCGAAGTCATCGCCGATGGCAGCGTGCATGTCTACGCACCGCTGCGCGGCAAGGCCATCGCCGGCGCGCGCGGCGACACGTCGGCCCGCATCTATGCCCACAGCCTGGAGGCGGAGCTGCTGTCGATTGCCGGCATCTACCGCACGACCGAGAACCCGCTGCCTGCCGACGTGGCGGGCAAGCCGGCCCAGGTCCTGCTCGATGGCGAGAAGCTGCTGATGCTGCCACTCGCCCTCTGAAGTGCTCTGAACCCGATTGAACTGAACGAACAGGAAAGCTCCAGATGACCAAGATCGTCGTCGTCACCTCCGGCAAGGGCGGGGTCGGCAAGACCACCACCAGCGCGAGCTTCGCCACCGGCCTCGCGATGCGCGGCCACAAGACCTGCGTCATCGACTTCGATGTTGGCCTGCGCAACCTTGACCTCATCATGGGCGTCGAGCGCCGTGTGGTGTATGACCTCATCAACGTCGTCAACGAAGAGATCAAGCTGACGCAGGCCCTCATCAAGGACAAGCAGCTTGACAAGCTCTACATCCTGGCCGCCTCGCAGACGCGCGACAAGGACGCGCTGAAGCAGGAAGGCGTCGAGCGCGTGCTCAACGAGCTCAAGGCGATGGAGTTCGACTTCATCGTCTGCGACTCGCCGGCCGGTATCGAGACTGGCGCGCTGATGGCCATGCACTACGCCGACGAGGCGCTGGTCGTGACCAACCCCGAGGTCTCCTCGGTGCGCGACAGCGACCGCATCCTCGGCATGCTGAGCAGCAAGACCAAGCGTGCCATCGAAGGCGGCGAGCCCGTGAAGGAGCACCTGCTCATCACCCGCTACAACCCGAACCGTGTCGAGGGCGGCCAGATGCTGAGCCTGGACGACATCCATGAGATCCTGCGCACGCCGCTGATCGGCGTCATCCCCGAGAGCGAGAGCGTGCTGCAGGCCTCCAACCAGGGCACGCCGGCTATCCACCTGGCCGAGACCGACGTGGCCGAGGCCTACAAAGACGTCGTCGCGCGCTTCCTCGGCGAGGACAAGCCCATGCGCTTCACCGAAGCCGTGAAGCCCAGCTGGTTCAAGCGCGTCTTCGGCGCCAAGTGATGGGAGCCGCGCAATGGGATTCCTGAACTTTTTCCTCGGCGAGAAGAAGAGCTCGGCCAGCGTCGCCAAGGAGCGGCTGCAGCTCATCCTCGCGCACGAGCGCAACGGCCGCAGCTCCAGCCCCGACTATCTGCCGCAGTTGCAGCGCGAGCTGGTGGCCGTCATCAGCAAATACGTGTCGATCAACCCTGAAGACATCAAGGTGCACATGGAGCGCCAGGGGGATCTGGAAGTACTCGAAGTCAAGATCGAACTCCCGGAGCCTGGCGGCCGCTAAACCTACGGTCGAGCGGCGCGCGCCTGCTCGCGCCGCATGAAGAGGTAGAGGCTCTCGACCTTGGCGCGCGCCCACGGCGTCTTGCGCAGGAACTTCAGGCTCGACGCCACGCTGGGGTCGATCTGGAAGCACTTGATCGCAATGCGCTGGCCGAGTTCGGCCCAGCCGAAATGCTCCACCAATGCGGTCACGATGGCCTCGAGCGTGAGGCCGTGCAGCGGGTCTTTGGACTGGTTGGTTGGCATGGGCTGCACTTATGCGAAGTAGGTAGTTTCGGTATTCGGGCCGAGCGCCGGGCCGCCCCAAGCCGGCCCGCGCAGGCGATGTGCGAGAGGCTCAATGCCGCGAGCATCGCCGTCCCCTCGGGGGCTGAGGCCGGACATATTGCGCCCAGTGGGCGCAATATGCCTGCTGAAGAGCTGCGGCACTGCCGCGGCGCGGTCTGCAAGACCGGCTGGGCTCGCCCGCGTCCAGCGTGGCGAGACCGGACGAGGGGCACATCATTCGTGTGTGAACTGGTCTGAGTTCTTGCCCTTGTACTGGGCGTAATAGCGCTTGATCTCGGCCATGTCGGCGTCGACATCGCCGGTCGGCCGGAACAGCGGGCCGAGGCCAACGAGCTTGCGCGGGTAGTCCATGTGCGCCATGACGATGGGCAGTTTCGCCGTGACGGCGATCCAGTAGAAGCCGGTCTTCCAGTAGATGGTCTTGCTGCGCGTGCCCTCGGGGGGCACGATGAGCTGCACCGGGCCGTCGGCGGCCTGCAGGGCCTCGGCTGAGGCGGCGACAAGATTGCTGGACTTGTCGCGATCCACCGGGATGCCGCCCAGCCAGCGCATCAGCCCACCAAACGGGAAGCGGAAGATGGAAGCCTTGCCCATCCAGTAGGGCGTCAGGCGCAGCGCGAAGGACGCGAACAGCGTGTAGGGCAGGTCCCAGTTGCTGGTGTGCGGGGCGGCGATGAAGACGCTCTTGCGCGCCTCGGGCTGCAGCTCGCCCTGAACGGTCCAGCCTGCCAGCTTGAGCCAGGCCACGGACAAACCCCGCAGCAGGGTGCTCAGCCCCGGGGTTGTGAAGATGGTGCGATGCATGGCGGCGATTGTCCCGTGCGCCGGTCTGCCTCAATCTGAGGCAGCGCAAGGAAAGCGCTGTTGTGCCAAGGACTTGGGCTTGCCGCCCGCAGGCTGTGCACGGTGTTGTCCACAGGAGCTGTGGATGGCCGCTGCGGCTCATGCCTTCTTTCGTGCCGTTCATCGCACGCCGGCTTGCCGGGCCGCGCGCCAAACGCCATGCTGCGCGGCGTCTCACCACCTGCCCACCGCCATGCGACAACACGCCACGCCCGCCTTCGCTCTGTCTGTTTTGCTGGTCGGCACGGCCCACGCTGGCCAACCCGCCACGCCCGCGGCCATGACGGCCTATGCCGAACAGCTGCTCGACGCGCAGAAGCTGAAACGCGATGGCCCCGGCGTCACGGTGCTGGTGGCGCGCGGTGACCAGCTTCTCTACAAGGGCGCTCGCGGCATGGCCAGCATCGAGCTCGGCGTGCCCCTGCAGCCCGACCAGCTGATGCGCATCGGCTCCGTCACCAAGCAGTTCGCTGCCGCGGCCCTGCTCAAGCAGATCGATGAGGGCAAGGCCAAGCTCGATGATCCGCTGTCCAAATTCCTGCCCGACTATCCCAATGGCAGCCAGATCACGCTGCTGCAGCTGCTCAACCACACCTCGGGCGTCAAGAGCTACACCGGCATCCCGGGCTATATGGGCAACCCGGTGCGCCGCGACCTCAGCACGGCCGAGCTGATCAAGGAGTTCAAGGACCTGCCGGCGGACTTCCCGCCCGGCGAGAAGTGGGCCTACAACAACTCCGGCTATGTACTGCTCGGCGCCGTCGTCGAGGCCATCTCGGGCAGGAGCTGGCACCAGTCCATCGACGAGCTGCTGCTCAAGTCGGCGCAGATCACCAGCGTGCACTACCAGGCTGGCGACAGGCTCTTCAAGGGCATGGCCCAGGGTTACACGCTGAATGCCCAGCGCGAGGTGGCGCCAGCCGGCTTCCTCAGCATGACCCAGCCCCACGCGGCCGGCGCACTGATCGGCAATACCGAAGGCCTGTGGCGCTGGAACCAGGCGCTGCATGGCGGCAAGCTCATCAGCAAAGCCAGCTACGAGCGGATGACGACGCCCGAAGGCCCGGCCAAGCCCTCGCACTATGGCTTTGGCATCACCACCGCCACGCTGCGCGGCCAGCCGATGCTGATGCATGGCGGCGGCATCCATGGTTTCGTGTCGACGCTGAACTACCTGCCGCAGAGCCAGACGACGATCGTCATCCTTCGCAACAGCGATGGGCCCGGCTTCTCCATGGATCTGGTGGCCCGCAAGCTGGCCGCCTTCGCCGTCGGCGAGCCCTTTGCCGAGCCCAAGGCCGTGGCCGTGGCCGCCGAGCAGCTCAAGTCCGCCGAGGGCGTGTTTGTTCGCGAGGACAAGCAGACCCGCATGTTGCGCGTGAAGGACGGCGTGCTGCACAGCCAGCGCAGCGGCGGCGGCAGCACCGCGCTGATTGCGCTGGGCAATGACCGGTTCGCCCTTCCCGACTCACTGACCGAGCTGCAGATCGAGCGTGGTGCCGATGGCAAGGCCGTGGCGGCGCGTGTCTTCAACAATGGCGAGAGCGCCGACGTCGAGCGCTGGGCGCGCAGCGGCGAGCTGCCGAGCGAGATCGCCTTCATGGCGCTCACGCCGGCCCAGATGCAGGCCCTGGTGGGCGACTACAGCTCGCCGCAATTCGCGGTCAAGGTCTTCATCGACGACCAGGGCCGTCTGCAAGGCCAGGCACCTGGCCAGCCGGCCTTCGAGCTGAAGGCCAGCACGCCGCGCCGCGTGCATGTGCCCCAGGTCGACGCCCAGCTCGACTTCGGCGCCGAGGAGGGCCAGGCCGCTTCGGTGACGCTGATCCAGGGCGGCAACAAGCTCGTCATGCCCAGAAAGTAGTCGTCACACCCACTGCAGCACGACGTCGCTGCGCGGGCAGGCCACGCAGGGCAATACCCAGCCTTCGGCCTTCTCTTCAGCGGAGAGGCCGGGCCAGGGAATGTTGTGCTCGATGCGGCCTTGCAGCAGCTGCGAGATGCAGGTGCGGCAGGTGCCGTTGCGGCAGGACCAGGGCAGCGCGACGCCGGCGGCCAGGCCGGCCAGCATCAGGGGCTGGTCGGCGGCGCAGTCGAAGCTCTCGCCACCGGGCAGCAAGGTCACGCGAAATAGGGCTGTCTCGGACATGACCGCCATCATGCCGTCAGCACCGCTAGCATCCGTGTGCCGGCGGGGCCTGTTCCCCCAATGGCAACGGGTCGCGTTGCGCCCATAAAGGCCGCGAGCAAGGCGCAAACCGCAGCCGGATTGAAGATCCGGCGAGGATTTGCAATGCAGCGCGCGGCCTTTATGGGCACAACCCTTAGGGAAGGCCAGCCGCCAGGGCCACTCGGCGTTGCGCCACTTGCCCGCACATGAGTGCGGGCGGCGTGCCGCGCCTTGATTGACCCTGGCGGCTGGACTTCGCGGCCCATTGCCATTGGGGGAACAGGCCCAAGACCGGCAGCGTTCTCAGGGCGGGGCGAAATTCCCCACCGGCGGTATGTGCGCAAGCACGAGCCCGCGAGCGCCCGATGGTTTCGGCTGTCGGGGTCAGCAGACCTGGTGCGATGCCAGGGCCGACGGTCACAGTCCGGATGAAAGAGATCGCGGAGCGTCGGCGTGCTTGCTTGAGCGGGCACGCCGCTGCTGCGTGCGCTTGCCCTGATTCTGGAAAAACCGTCTTTCAAGAGGACACCATGAATCAGACCCTCAATCCCACCTTCAACCTGACCCGCCTGCCGCGCGTGGCCATCGTGGCCGCCAGCTGGCACAAGGACATCGTCGGCGTCGCCGTGTCGGCCATTCGGCATGAATTCGACCGATGTCGAATCCCCGCGGAACAGGTCACGGTCATCGACGTGCCCGGCGCCTTCGAGATCCCGCTGCATGCCAAGCGTCTTGCGCGCAGCGGCCGCTTCGATGCCGTCATCGCCTGCGGCCTCGTCGTCGACGGCGGAATCTATCGCCACGATTTCGTCGCCCAGACCGTCATCCAGGCGCTGATGGACGTGCAACTGGACACCGACGTGCCGGTCTTCTCCGCCGTGCTGACGCCGCACCACTTTCATGAGCATGGCGAGCACAAGCGCTTCTTTGCCGAGCATTTCTCCACCAAGGGCCAGGAGGTGGCACGCGCCTGCCTCGCGACAATAGCGAGCCTGGACCAGCTGAACGCGCTGGTCGCCTGACCTCGCTACCCGCGCGGCGCACTCGATGCGCCGCGCCTTGAATCCCGACTGCATGCTTGCCGCCCGCTACCTCGCTGGCTACCCGCCCGAACTCATTGCCCAGGCCGAACAGCTGCGGCTGGACGGCCGCCTGGCCGACCATCTCGCCCGCCGCCTGCCTGAGCGCCACGAGGTGCGCAGCGATGGCGCCCTGTTCGACTACGTGCAGGCGCTCAAGGCCCGCCACCTGCGCAATGCCGAGCCGCTGAATTTCGTCGGCTATGACGCCAAGCTGCGCGTGCTGCAGCAGGCGCTGGGCACGCACACCCGCCGCACCCAGGTGCAAGGCTCAAAGCTGAAGATGCGCCGCGAGATCCGCGTGGCCACGCTGTTCAAGGAGGCGCCGGCCGCGCTGCTGCGCATGATCGTCGTGCACGAGCTGGCGCATCTTCGGGAGCTGGAGCACAACAAGCCCTTCTACAAGCTCTGCCAGCACATGGAGCCGGACTACTTCCAACTCGAGTTCGACCTGCGGCTCTATTTGATGAACCAAGAGGAGTCGAAATGATCCTCTTGGCGCCCATGGAAGGGCTGTTGGATCACATCCTGCGCGACGTGCTCACGCGCGTCGGCGGCGTGGACCGCTGCGTGTCCGAGTTCATCCGCGTGACCGACCAGTTGCTGCCCGGCCGCGTGTTCACGCGCATCGTGCCGGAGCTGAGGAACGGTGGGCGCACGGCTGCCGGCGTGCCGGTGCATCCGCAGTTGCTGGGTTCCGACGTGACCTGCCTGGCCGAGAACGCCGGGCGACTTGCCGAGCTGAAGCCCGAGGGCATCGACCTGAACTTCGGCTGCCCGGCCAAGTGCGTCAACCGCCACCGTGGCGGTGCCGTGTTGCTGGACGAACCCGAGCTGATCCACGAGATCGTCTCGGCCGTGCGCCGTGCGGTGCCGATGGACGTGATGGTGTCCGCCAAGATGCGCCTGGGCTATATGGATGACAGCCGCACGCTCGACGTGGCCCGCGCTATTCACGACGCGGGCGCCCAGGAGATCGTCGTGCATGCCCGCACCAAGGCTGATGGCTACAAGCCGCCGGCCTACTGGGAGCGCATCGCCGCCGTGCGCGAGGCCGTGCCCATCACCATCATTGCCAACGGCGAGATCTGGACCGTCGAGCATGCCGAGCTGGCCCGCGAGCGCAGCGGCTGCGAACACCTGATGCTGGGCCGCGGCATGGTGGCCGACCCGGGCCTGGCGCTGCGTGTCGCCGGCGCGCGCGCAGACCCGGTGCCCTGGCGCGAGCTGCTGCCGCTGATGCAGGTCTTCTTCGACCAGGTGCGTGCCACGGTCGCCGCCAAGCATCAGGGCGGTCGACTCAAGCAGTGGCTGCACTATCTGAAGCGCGCCTACCCCGAGGCCGAAGCGGCCTATGCCGAGCTGCGCACCGTGAACTCGGCCGACGATTTGGCGACGCGCCTGTTCGCTGCCTGAGTCACAGCTCGAAGGCCGCGCGCATCGCGTCGGACAGCTTCATGCGCCGACCTTCCTGCGCGAGCCGTTCCACGTCCTCCGTGCTGAACCGCTCCGCCAGCTCTGCCGCGAGTGTCGCGCGGTCGGCAGCCTCGTTGGGCTGGCGCTGCATCTGCCCGTGAGCCTCGAACTCCCGGTCCGCCGCGCCGGCCAGTTGCGCGGCCAGCGCCGTGCGGCCGGCTTGCAGATGCAGCAGCGCCAGCGCGTCCAGCGACACCCACAGTTGGTCATCCACCGCCAGCCGACCCAGGCGGCTTGGGGCTTGCCGCGCCACCTCGCGGGCGCGCTCGAACCGGCCCTGTGCGACCAGCGCGCCGATCAGGTTGCCCATGATGGTGGCCAAGCAGGCCAGGTCGCCGGCATCGCCCGGCTCGGCCAGCAGCGCCTCGCCCAGCTGCACGGCCAGGTCCAGCTCACCGGCGGCACGGGCCTGGTCGGCCAGGTTCAGCCGGGCGCGCATCACGCCGGCGTCAAAGCCACCACGCTCGCACAGCGCCAGCGCCGCCTGGTAGCAACGCCGGGCCTCCTCGTGCCGGCCTGAGGTCAGATGCAGCACGGCCTCGGTCGTCAGGCCGCGCTCCAGCACGGCGGCCGGCCAGCCGGGGCTTTCCAGCGTGCGCGCGGCGGCCAGTGCGGCGCGGGCTTCGGGGCCGTCCACGCGCCAGTTGAAGGCGTGCTCCACCAGGGCCAGGTATTCGCCACGCTCGTCGCCCAGCTCGCGGTACAGCCGGGCGGCGCGCTCGGCGGCGTCGCGCGCCAGGCCCGGGTGGATGGCGCTGTGACAGCGCGCGCAGGCCGACCAGAAACGGGCCAGCTCCGGCTTTGCAATGGTGGTGTCGTCCGCCAGCCGCGCGGCCAGCGCCAGTGCATGCGGGCGGGCCTGCGTGGCGCGGGGCATCCACAGCGGCGCGGCGGCGCCGAACAGGGCCACGGCGCCGGTCAAGTCGTGCTCGCCGGCCCATGCCAGCGCTGCCCACAGCCCGGGCAACTCGGGTTCATAGCGCGATTTCCAGGCGGCATACGGCAGCCGCCATGACTCTTCGTAGGCGTCGTCCAGCAGCCAGCGCAGCCCCGCGCAGTGGCGGGCCTGGGCCAACGCCGTCTCGCCGGCGGCGGCGAGCTTGTCCAGCGCGAAAAGGCGCATGGTTTCCAGCAAGCGCAAGCGCCGCTGCGCCGTGCCGCGGTCGATGCTGACGAGGGATCGCTCGACCAGGCTGAGCACTGCGGCCACCGCGGCTGCGGCAGGCAGCTTGTCGTCGGCCAGCACCAGGGCTGCGCCTTCCAGCGAGAAGCTGCCCGGGAACACGGCCAGGCGGCGCAGCACGAGGCGTTCGCGCTCGGCCAGCAATTCGTGCGACCAGCTCAGGGCTTCGGCCAGCGCATTGCGGCGCGACGGGCTGCGCGCATCGCTGGGAGCCAGCAGCGTCAGCCGCTGGTGCAGCCGCGCGGCCAGGCCGTCCAGCCCCAGCACATCCAGGCGCGAAGCGGCCAGCTCGATGGCCAGCGGGTTGCAGTCCAGCGCCTCGCAGATCTCCTCGGCCCGGTGGCTGACGCCCGCTTCGGCCGCGCCGGTGCGCGCGGCCAGCAGGCGCACGGCGTCGGGCAGGGGCAGCGGCTCCAGGCGGTAGACGCGTTCGCCCTGGGCCTGCAGCGGCAGCTGGCTGGTGATGAGCAGACTGACCCGCTCGGTGTCGCGCACCAGCGTCGAGACGAGCTCGGCGACATCCGCGGCACGGTGCTCGGCGTTGTCCAGCACGATCAGCAGCGCCAGCGCCGACAGCTTGGCCGCCAGCGTCGCGAGCGGGTCCGGGCCGGGTGGCAGGCCCAGCGCGCGGGCCACGGCGGCCACGACGGGCTCGTCCTCGCGCAGCAGCGTCAGGTCCACCCACCAGGCCCCGTCGGCGTGGTCGCCGCGCAGGCTCAGCGCGAGCTCCTGCGCAAGCCGCGTCTTGCCGACGCCTGGGCCGCCGCACAGCGTGACGGCCGGCTGGTCGCGCAGCATGGCCTGCAGCTCGCCCAGCTCAGTCTCGCGGCCGATCAGCGGCGGCAGACGCACCGGCAGACGGCCGCGGGCACCCAGGCCAGGCTCGCTGGGCGCGGCCTCGGCCACATCCAGCACCGGCAGCGCGAAGCGGTAGCCAAAGCCGGGGATGGTCGTGATGGCCTCGGCGCCGAGCAGCTTGCGCAGCACGCCGACCTGCACGGCGAGGTTGTTCTCCTCGACGACGACACCGGCCCAGACGCGCCGCAGCAGCTCGTCCTTGGCCAGCAGTTGCCCGGCCCTCTCGACAAACGCGACCAGCAGCTCGAAGGCGCGCGCCGTCAACGCCACCTCGGCGCCGCGGCGGAACAGCAGGCGCTCGGCCGGAAGCAGCTTGTAGTCGCCGAAGCGGAATCGGTTGGTGGACATCGAAGGGTCGAATTTAGCCAGATTTCAAGCCGGCTAAAGGACGTCGCCCACTCCCTGGAAAGAGGATGGCGTCAGGCCGGTCGACTTCCGGCAGGCCCGCTTCAACAGGAGTTCTCCATGCCCAAGTACGTCATCGAAAGAAACATCCCCGGCGCCGGTCAGCTCACGGCCGAGCAGTTGCAAGGCATTTCCGCCACGTCCTGCGGCGTGCTGCGCGACCTGGGCCCCAGCATCCAGTGGGTGCACAGCTACGTGACCGACGACAAGATCTACTGCGTCTACAACGCGCCAGACGAGGCCAAGGTGCGTGAGCATGCGCGGCTAGGCGGCTTCCCGGCGGACCAGGTCAGCCAGGTGCGCCGCATCATCGACCCGGTGACGGCCGAGGTCTGAGCTTCAGTATTGGAGCTTGGGGTACCAATCGGTGCCCCGCCCCTCGGGCGTGAGGTCCAGCACGGACCACAGCGAGGCGACGTCCGGCGCATCGCGCGGGTCCTGGCCGGGGTCGCCCATGGCCTTGGTCATCTCGCTGGCCCAGAACAACCTGACCTGCTCGCCGTCGCGCCTGAACACCACGAGGGCCGGGTACTCGCTGCCGTCGGGCTGCAGGATGCCAAGATCCTTGGCGTAGTCGTCGCCGACGGTCTGCACGAAGTTGAGATCGCGCCAGCCGCGCTCTTGGGCGAAGGCGTATTGCCGCTCGACCGGCGAGCGGCCGAGGATCTTCAGCGCCACGCGCTGCTTGATGTCGGCGGCATTGCCGTTGACGGCGCCCAGCCAGTTGGTGCACATCGGGCAGGGGCGCTCGCGTTGCGGACCGTACATCCAGAAGTAGGTTACCAGCGTGTCCTTGTCGCCGAACAGCTCGAGCAGGCTGACGTCGAAGGCCTGCTCGTCCTTGAACTTGTAGGGTTTGGCGATGACCGGCCCGGGTGGCAGCGCGCGCCGCTGCTCGGTCAGGCGCGTCATGTGGCGGCGGAACTCGATCTCCTCGGCGAGCAGGGCCTTGCGGGCCTGCTCGTACTCGGCGGAGGCGCCGGGAAAGGGTGTCTTGGCCCGGGAGGCCAGTTCGGTGGCGGAGGTCAGGTCAGGCATGCGGTGTCTCCTGCAACTGTGCAACAGGCTGATGTTGTCCGGCCCGCTCCGCCGGCGACATCGGTCTCGGCCATGCGCCTGTGCAGGCCTGCACCTACAGCGGCACAGGTCCTGGTTGCGGGCGTGCGCCGCCTCATCGACCCGGTCATGACGGCGGTCTGACGCAACGGCGCAGGCCAGGCTGCCCGCTGTCCACCGAGTTGGGGACGGCACGGGCGGCCTGCCGACCGCAAACTGCGGCGCATGACTGCGATGTCCTTCGACGAGCTGCGCACGCTGAGCCAACTGCTGGACGAGGGCCTGGAACTGGCGCCCGCGGCGCGCCCGGCCTGGCTGGCGGCGCTGCCCCTGGGGGCGCTGCGCGAGCGTTTGGCGCAGATGTTGGATCGCCATGACGCCGGGGAGCACGAGGGCTTCCTCGCCGCGCTGCCAGGCCTGGCAGAACCGCTCGCTCTGCGGGCGGGCGAGCGTGTCGGGCCCTATCGGCTGCTGCGCCCGCTGGGCCGCGGCGGCATGGGCGAGGTGTGGCTGGCCGATCGGGCTGACGGCCTGTTCGAGCGCCAGGTGGCGCTGAAATTGCCTCGCGGGCACTGGGCTGACGGCGAGGCCTTTGCCCGGGAGACCGGTCTCGTCGCCCGCCTGGAGCACCCGCGCATCGCGCGTTTGTACGACGCCGGCCTGGAGCCCGGCCCCGACGGCCAGCCGCGGCCGTATCTGGCCATTGCCTACGTCGAGGGGCGGCCGTTGGACGAGGCGGCCGCCGGACTGGCGCTGCCGGCGCGGCTGCGCCTGTTCGTGACGATCGCCCGCACGCTGGCGTATGCCCATGGCCGCCTGGTGCTGCATCGCGATCTGAAGCCGGCCAATGTGCTGGTCGACGCCGAGGGCCGGCCGCATCTGCTGGACTTCGGTATCGCCGCCGTGCTGGGCGTCGTCGGCCCGGGCGCGCCGCCGCCGGCCTGCACGCCGCGTTACGCGGCGCCCGAGTTGCTGCTGGGCGGTGAGCTGAGCGTGCAAGTCGACGTCTATGCACTGGGCGTCATGCTGGGCGAGTTGGTGGCAGAGGCGGGCGATGCCGACCTGGCCGCTGTCGTCGCCCGCGCCTGCGCGACGGAGCCGGGCCGGCGCTACGCCAGCGCCGACGCGCTTGCCGACGAGGTCGAGCGTTGGCTGCGTCAGGAGCCGGTGCAGGCGCGCCCTGCGGCGCCGCTGCGGCGGTTGGGCCTGTTGCTGCGTCGTCGCCGTCGTGCCGCGATGCTGGCTGGCGGCGTGCTGGTTGTGGTTGGCGCCCTGGCCGTGCAATTGGCTGGCCAGCGCCAGCGCGCTGCTCAGGCCGCCGAGCGCGAGAACGTGGCCACGACGTTCGTCGCCGAGATGTTCCGCTTTGGCGCCGAGCCGCAGGCCCGTCATCCTCACGGTGACGGCGAAGTGCCGCTGCTGGAGCGCGGTGCGCAGCTGATTGAGCAACGCTTTGCCGGCGATCCCGCCCAGCGGGCCCGGCTCTACCGCGTGCTGGGCGATGCCTACGAAACCATGGGGGCCGCGCCACTGGCCGTCAACCTGCGGGAGCGTGAACTGGCCTCGCTGCGTGCCCAGGCCGCGCCGGCCGACGAGACACGCGCGGCTGCGCAGCGCCTGGGGCGTGCGCGGCTTGACGCCGGGCGGCCGGACGAGGTGCTGGCGGCCCTGCCCGACACGCCCGGCGACGTGGACACCGGCCTGTTGAAGGCGCGTGCCCTCGTCGATCTGGGTCGCATGGACGAGGCCGAGACGTTGCTGGCGCGCCTGCCCGCGCCAGCCGATGCCGCCGGGCAGGCGTGGCGCCACTTGCTGCGCGGCGAGCTGCTGAACCGCCGTGGCCATGAGCCCGAGGCCCTGGTTGAGTTCCGCGCCGCCGCTGCAGGCGAGGACGCGCTGGCTGCCGCTGAGGCCGGCCTGCGTGGCGCGCGTTGGGCCGCCCAGCAGGGTCGGCACGACGACGCCCTGGCCCTGCTCGCGCCGGCTCTGGCCACGCTGCGCGAGCGCGGTGGCCTGTACGCGGTGCGCGCGGAGGTCGGCGCGGCCAACGTCTGGTCGGCCATGTATGCGACGACGCTGTCGCTGCCTTTCGAGCGCGTGCGCGCCGAGCTTGAGGCCTGCCTGCAACGGCTGCGCGCCCTGGGCGACGGTGTGCCGCCGCTGCTGCTCGCCCAGGTGCAGGGGCATCTGGGCAACCTGCTGTTGAGCTGGGGCGATGTGGCGCAGGGCGCGCCGCTGGTGGAGGCCGACTACACGCAGCGCCTGCGGCTGCTGCACCGCCCGGTCGAACTGACCATTGCGCACGGCCGTGCCGGCGATGCAGCCATGGAGCGCGGGCAGCACGAGTTGGCGGCCCAGCGCTTTGCGCTGCGCCGCCAGGCCCGTGTAGTGGCCGGCAAGGGCCTGCATCCGCTGCTGGCCGGAGATATCCGCAAGCAGGCGCTGAACGCCAGCATGGCGGGTGAGATGGCCGGCGCGCTGCGTTTTCTTGACGAAGCGCCGGCGCCCGAAGCGCTGCGCGGCGCAGGGCACGACCCGGCCTGGTACGAAGAGGTGCTGCGCGAGGCCCGCGCCCGCGTCCTTGTCGACAGTGGCGACGCGGCGCTGGCCCGCCAGGCGCTGGCGCTGGCGTCGCGCCACGATGTCAAGCCGCAGGACGCCATGCTGACGGCCGGCTTCGCCACCGGGCCTGAGCTGCTGCGCGCTGAAGGCCAGTGCCTGCAGCCGGACGCCCGCGCCGGCTTGGCCCGCATGCGCGCCTTCTTCGCCGCGTTGAGCCTGCCGCACCACCCGGCCGCGCCGCAGATCGCGCGCTTGCACGGCGTGGCCGCGCTGTGCGCCTGGCGCGCTGGCGACCGCGACCAGGCCGCGCGCTGGGCCGCGCTGGCCCGCACGGCGCTGGCCACCCAACCGGGTGTCAGCCCCTACTACAGCGCGCCGCTGCACCGCCTGGAAGCCCAGGCGTGCGGGTCTCAGGTGGGCTGCTTGGTGATGCGCAGATAGGGCTTGGGCGCCTTCCAGCCGGCCGGGAACAGCGTCTTGGCGTCCTCGTCGCTTACCGAGCCGGCAATGATGACGTCGTCGCCCTGCTTCCAGTTCACCGGCGTGGCGACCTTGTGCTTGGCGGTCAGCTGCATGCTGTCCAGCACGCGCAGGATCTCGTCGAAGTTGCGGCCGGTGGTCATCGGGTAGGTCAGCATCAGCTTGATGCGCTTGTCCGGGCCGACGATGAAGACCGAGCGCACGGTGGCATTGGTGGCCGCCGTGCGGCCCTCGGAGGTGCCTTCGGTATCGGCCGGCAGCATGTTGTAGAGCTTGGCGACGGCCAGGTCGCTGTCGCCGATCATGGGGTACTTGGGCAGATGGCCCTGGGTCTCCTCGATGTCGGCGGCCCAGCGGTGGTGGTTGTCGACCGGGTCCACCGACAGGCCGATCAGCTTGGCATTGCGCTTGGTGAATTCGGGTTCGATCTTGGCCATATAGCCCAGCTCGGTCGTGCACACCGGCGTGAAGTCCTTGGGGTGGGAGAACAGCACGGCCCACTTGTCGCCGATCCAGTCGTGGAACTTGATCTCGCCTTGCGTGGTCTGGGCGGTGAAGTCGGGGGCGATGTCGTTGATGCGCAGGGACATGGTGGTCTCCGTTGGGGGCTTGGGTGGGGGTGGGGCCTGCTAACACTGCGGCAATTCGCGGCCCATTGCCGCAGTGTTAGCAGGCCCCATGATAGGAAGGAAGCAAGGGCCTGTTCCGCATGAGCTTGATCGAAACAGGTCTATGGAAATCAGGCGGCCAGGCTCGGGACTTCGGCCAGCACGCCCGCCCAGACCTCGGGCGGGATCGCGCGGCGGGCGATCGGGCCGTAGCGCGCCCACTGCTCGGGGGTGCAGACGGTCTTGAGCGAGTGCACGAACACGCGCGTGGCGCCGACGGGTGAGTTCTTGGTGCTGCCGAACGCGGCCAGTGACGCGACGCCGTGGGTCACGAGGTGGTCGAAGCCGCCGTGGGCGATGCCGGCCGACACGCACCACTGGGCGAAGAGGGCGGCCTTGCCTTCCTTGGGCAGGCGGTTAACGAGGGGCATCATGATGTCCTCCTCGTGCAGCAGGTGCGCCTCGGCACAGCCGCGGTAGGCGGCGAAGGCATCGCGCAGCGCGCCGACGCCCAGCGGGATGGCACGCGTCACGGCGGCCTGCAGTTCGTGCTCGTCGACATGCTCGGCGCGGAACATCGCTGCGTTTGCAGCGCCGTCGAAATGCAGGTCCAGCATCGACGTGATGCCGCCGCCCGCGCCCTCCACGCCGTCTTCCATGGCCGCATGCACGGCGATGGCGTCGACATATGCGGCCCAGGCCGGCGCGAAACCGCCCAGGTCGCCGCGCTCGGCCAGCGGCGCCAGCACCTTGGCCAGGTCGTTGCGCAGCACCTCGTGGTAGTTGCGCATGATGGCGGGAACGGAGACTTCGGGTTCGGTCATTGCGGCTCCTGGTGGCGTGTTGCTGTGGGACGAATGCTCGCGGCAGGCGCGGTTCGATGGTTGTTCAACGTTGTTAAACCCGCGGCCTTACAGTGCCCGGCGCAATCACCGGAGCCGCCTTGCCTGCCACCGAACCCGCCCACCCGCCGACCCAGCCGCTGCGCTTCGGCCCGGGCGGCCGCTTCGAGCTGCGCCCGGCGGAGTACCGGCTGCTGGTGGACGGCGAGCCCTCGGCCCTGGGCGGCCGCGCGCTGGACCTGCTGCTTACGTTGGCCGCCCGCCCCGCCGATCTGTTCACCAAGGCCGAGCTGATCGAGCGCGTCTGGCCCGGGCTGGTGGTGGAAGAGGGCAACTTGCGCGTGCAGGTCAACGCGCTGCGCCGCCTGCTGGGCGAGGACGCCATCGCCACCGTGCCCGGGCGCGGCTACCGCTTCACCGCCGCGCGGCACGACGAGGCACAGGCCGCCGCCGCGCCGCCGCCCGCGTCCGACACGACCACGCTGTTCGGCCGCGACGCCGACCTGGCCCGCCTGCGCCAGGCGCTCGCCGCGCCCGGCTGCGTGAGCGTCGTCGGCAGCCCCGGCGTGGGCAAGAGCAGCCTGGCGCGCGAGGCGCTGGCGCGCTGGCCGGGCCGCAGTGCCTGGGTCGACCTGGCGCCGCTGACGCTGCCCGCACAACTACCCGATGGCATCGTCCGTGCCTTCGGCGGCCAGCTGAGCCCGGGCGAGGCGCTGCCCCAGCTGCTCAACCTGATCCCGGCCGACGTCGACCTGCTGCTGGTGCTGGACAACGCCGAGCACCTCGCCGCGGTCTGCGCCGAGTGGGCCGCCCAGCTGGCCACGCTGCCCCGGCTGCGCCTGCTCGTCACCAGCCAGCTGCCGCTGGGCGTGGCCGGCGAACGCCTGCTGCGCCTGGAGCCGCTGCCCGTGGCCGAGGGCGTCGACGGCCCCGACCCCCGCGAGGGCGCGCTGGCGCTGCTGGTGGCCCGCATCCGCGCGGTGGACGCACGCTTCGACGTGTCCGCCAGGTCGCTCCCGCTGCTCGCCGCGCTGTGCCGGCAGCTTGACGGCCTGCCGCTGGCGCTGGAACTGGCCGCCGCGCGCGTGCCGCTGATGGGCCTGCAGGCCGTGCACGACGCGCTGGCCGAGCGCTTCGCGCTGCTGTCCCGTGGCCGGCGCGATTCATCGGCCCGCCACCGCAACCTGCTCGACGCGCTGGACTGGAGCCACGGCCTGCTGGAGCCGGCCGAGCAGCGCCTCTATCGCGCGCTGGGCGTGTTCGCCGGCGGCTTCACGCTGGACCTGGCCGTCACGCTCAGCAGCGACGAGCACACCAGCCGCTGGGACGTCGTCGACGGCCTGGCCACGCTGGTGGAGCGCTCGCTGGTCAGCCTCGACAACCAGGACCCGCCGCGCTACCGCCTGCTGGAGACGATGCGAGCCCATGCGCTGGCCCGGCTCGGCGACGCCGACGGCCATTCCGCACGCCGCCGGCATGCCGTGGCCGTGCTGGCGCTGATTGCACCCAGCGACGATGCGGCGCTGTGGCTGGCCGACATGCAGAACGTCCGCGAGGCCTTCCTGTGGGCGCGCGAGCACGACCTCGCTACCGCCGCCCAGATCGGCGCCCGCGCCGCGCGGGTGATGGTGTTCACCGTCTGGCGCCACGAGGTGACGGAGTGGATGCTGTCGCTGCTGCCCGCGATGGAGGCCCGCGGCGAGGCGGTGCCACCGCAGGTGCAGGCGCTGTGGTGGTCCATGCTCGGCTACCTGCTGCTCATCCGCAGCGACCCGCGCGCCGTGCCGGTCTCGCGCAAGGCCGTCGACCTCTGGCGGCCGCTGGGCAACCCCGCCGAACTGCTCATCGCCGCGGCCCACTGGGTGCGCGCCTTCACCGAGGACGCGCCCGAGCTGGACGAGGCCTGCACGCTGCTGCGCGAGCTGGCCGCGGGCGACGACTCGGCCCCGACGCGGCTGCGCCTGAACGGCGCGCTGGCCGTGGTGGCCCGCCTGCGCCGCGACACCGCCGAACTGCTCGCCTGCATGGAGCGCGAGCAGCTCGCCGCCCGCGAACTCGGCCAGTCACAGCGTGTGCAGGTGGCCGAGAACAACATCTGCCTGACGCTGGTGCGCCTGGGCCGCTTCGAGGAAGGCGCCACGCGCACCCGCGCCCTGCTGGAGGTGCTGGATGCAGACGGCAGTGGCAGCAACGGCAGCCTGCCCTGGGTGCTGAACGCCCTCGTCGAAGCCCTCATCGGCCTGGGCCGGCTTGACGAGGCGCAGGCCCTGCTGCCGCGGTCCCTGGCCGCACAGCGGCGCTTCGGCACGACGGTGGCCTGGCTCGGCATCCTGCCGCTGCTGGTGGCCCACGGCCGCATCGAAGCCGCCTGCCGCCTCGCCGGTCATGCGCGTACGCGCTGGACGGCCAACGACACGACGCTGGACTCACTGGAACTTCGCGCGTTGGACGGCGCGCTGGACGCCGGCCGGGCCTTGCTGGGCAGCGACATCACCGCGGCGCTGGAGGCGGAGGGGAGGGCGTTGGGGGATGAGGCGGTGGAGGGGTTGGTGTTGCGACGGTAGGCGGGTGTGGCTCGTGGCGGCTGCTCAGAGACCGCTTTGCAGCGACTGCCGTCTTTCGCGGCCAGTAGCCGGCTTCTCGGTCCAGGCCACGAAGCCGTCATCGGCTCACCTGTCGACTTGCCACCTGTGATGACCGCTGTCGCGGGTGAAGCAGCCACCCAGGCGGCCTGGCCGCCGCTCACCGCGCCAACCCGCGACGAATGTCTGCTGCCTGACGGGTCGAACGGGTGATCCCGACCGAGAGCGGAAGTCGGCCTTGGTGAAGTGAACAGCCAGAAAGCTGCCGTTCAACGTTGAACATGAGCGGCGGCTGGAAGCGTGCGAAGCGCGTTGGAAGACGTCCGCTCGGTGGAAGGGTTAGCCATTTAGTGCATACCGCATTAGGGCTCTTTGTACGGGCAAGAGGAGCTCCTTTTGCTGATAGCCAACAAAGCCCGAGTACGCCAGCGGATCGAATGAAAGTTCACGCCCAATCGCGAACGGCGGGGTGGGTAGCAGCTTGGGCGAACCCATCTCGGCAAGGAGCGCTTCTGTCAGTGACCTACGAGAGCCTTCCGCACCGGCGGGCCACCCGTCGGTGATCACGATGTCGGCAAATGGTGGCAACTCCTCCGTGAATGTCACGCTTCTCGTTGGTTCATGGAACTGAGCGTCGCAAACGTGCGTGACAGTGAATCCGAGTACGCCGGCCAATTCATGCCAAGAACGGAACACGTTCGTTGGCGGCCCCCAGAGGCAGATTCGAGCTCGCTCCAGCGGAAGCAGTCTTGAGTGGACGTAGTAGGCATCCGTGAGTACTTCGCACGGGTGGCCGACATTGGACATTGCGTTGATCACGGGCCTGCAAGTGGCCTCTGTGAATTCGGCCAGGCGCGCGTGATTGGACTCGCGGATCACGTAAATGTCATAGAACGGATCGAGGTAACCGGCTAGGTCGCAAGCTCGCTCGCCGGTCTTGAGGAAGTTTGGCAGCTCAGTAAAGGCCAACCCAAGTTCCCGGAACGCCTGGATGAAAGTCGTTCGAGTCCGGATGCCGTTACCCTCGAAGGACCAAGCGACCGTGCCAGACAACTGCGTTGGCGGACTGGCCACAAGATCCCAGACCTTGAGAAGGTCGGCGCTGCTGAGATCCGAAAGGCGAAGGAGGTTCATTCGGGTCTAACTTGTTGTAGGTGGATCGTTAACGATTTCTGCCCAACATTCGAGCATGCGATCAAGGTGTCCGCTGGACTGTCGACGCGACAGCAAGCCGACATTGACCACAGACCGCTCCTGGCCGGGACTACCCGTTCGCGAATACGCCGGAAGCGGCCACACAGGCTACCCGACGGCCTGCACGAACTGCTGGATTGCCCTTGCAGCCTCGGTTGGCGCCGCTTGAAGAAGGCAATGTGGGCCAGAGATCTGCACCACGCGCGCCGCAGGCTGAATGGCACGAATGATGTCCCCCGCTGAGGCCGGGACCACGCGGTCCTCGCTCGCACGCAGGTACAGGATGGGAGCGCTGACCCGACCGAAGTCCGAAGCGACATCGACCGAGAGAACGGCCTTCAAACGTGATCGCAGCGCTGTGGCTGAAACACCCGCCAGCGCTGAGCCAAGAGCAGCTCGGAGCTTTGGCGTTTCAAACCGTCCCAAGAGCAGGGCCGCTGCAAGGCGCGTGGGCACCACCTTGACGGGGGCCAGCCCGGTCAGGTTCTTGAGCAGCGATAGACCGGGGTACGGGTTGCGTACAAAGGTGCAGCAAAGGATGAGGCCCATGACCCTCCCGGGGTGGTTCGCTGCCAGTGAGATGGCAATCGGGCCGGAGAAGGATTCACCCAACAAGATCAGCGGACCCTCGGCCGGCAGACTTGCTTCCGCCAAGCGCTCAAGTACGGAATACCCGGCCGGTGGCGCCGATGGATACCGCACCACCTCGACTTGAACCTTGCCAGCTAGCGCCTCTACGAGGGGATCGAACAGCGAGCCTGTGCCATCCATGCCAGGCAACAAAACCAGGGTGGTCATGAAAGGAGTATCGAGCGTAACCGCCGTGTCAACCTGCGATGTGGGACCGACGAACAGGCCGAGGCAAATCCGGCCGAGATGATGTCCGCCCAAGTAATCGGTGTGGTGCCCGAAGGCGACCGCTGGGTCGCCGTAGTTCCTCACGACGAAACACTGCTGTGCATCGGCCCGTTCGATACGCACTCAGCGGCCCACGATGCATATGCGACCGCTGCATCGACGGCACTTCGTAGGGAACCCCGCGGAAGCACGCACACATGAAGGGGAGATGGTCCCTCGAAGCCCGCAAGGCCAACGAGACCTTCAAGCCGGTCTGGATCGGCTGACACTCCCCACGTCGGCTTTACAGCGAAATCGCCCACTGCGTCGCATTGGGCCGGCGCGCGCTGCGAACACTCGAGTCAGGGGGGTGTGCGCAGGATGCCCTAGTTCGACTGCGTCGTATTCTGCGTGCCTCACAAAACGCAGGGAGAAATGCAATGAATGGGTTTGCGGTGAAGAGCTGTGGTGCGCTGGCCTTGCTACTCAGTTTTGCCGGCGCCGCGAACGCGGTGTACGTCGTGGACACGGGTCAACCGGCTAACACGGGCGTTGGATCCACGTCTTCGCCCCTTGGATCCGTGTTAGACGGAACCGTGAGTACTGGGGGGTCGTTCTCGGTCAGTTCATCAACGACTATCTCGGCAATCGAAGGCTTCATGGTCGTGTTCGGAGGTGGCACCTTGGCCGTGTCGTTGCACGCGGGTTCGCCCACCGGCCCGCTGCTCTTCAGCGCGCAGAAAGCCGTTCCCTGGCCAACGGCCTTCCCCTTCGAATGGGTAGGCATTGATGGCTTGAACTGGACAGTCCCTGCGGGCACATACGGTTTCACAATTGGCTCACCTGACTGGTTTTCGGCAAACATGCCATGGGGCGCCCCGATGCCACTCGGCGAAGAATGGCAGGGATTCAACGGCAACTGGAATCGATTCGACGAAATGGACCTTGGCTTCAGAGTCAGCGCAGTTCCGGAAGTTGCACCCCATGCTCTACTGTGTGCCGGCCTAGGTCTGATGTTTGCCATGAGGATCCGCCGCAGGGTCTAACGCGCTTAAGGGGCATCGCTGCAACGTGGCGCGCCTCGACCAGCGACGCGGCTAGCCGCCTTTGACGTCTCGGCCAGGAGCCGTCGCTCGTCAGTGCCATTGGACGGCAGCAAAGTGCCCAAAGCCGAAAATGACCGGGTGGCAGCAGGAGGCTGGGGCTGGCATCCAGTGTCGGCGGCCCATCGACCGCTGCTGCCAGCACCGGTCGTTTGACGGTTTCGCAGTTGCATGACTGATCCACCACCGGAACCGGACCTTGAGAGTTGGTCTTGCCTCAGCCGACCAAAGAGTGAGGTGCGGCCGGGATCAACGGCAGCTCTCCTTTCAAAGCGCTTTCTCGCAACGACGGCACGGCAATTCTCAAGGTCTGCAAGCGCACCATATCAAACGACCTGGAGCGCGGCGAGCTACGTCCGCAGAAATTGTCGCCAGGCATGCGTACTGGCACCATGACGTGTTCTATCAGTGGCTGAACAGGCGTCTGGGTGGAAGTGTGACGCCCTCGTGCGAAGGTGAAGAACATGTAGAGGCATACGGTCTTGTCCTCCCGGATAAGCTGTCGGCTGCAAATATCGAACAACACGCACTGCTGGGGCGTGCCGTCAAGACCGTGGGTTCTGAGTTGGTATCTGCGCCTAAGCCTCGGCGCCAGAGACTAACGGACGCCGAGTGAATCCGCCGCCTCAATGCGCACGTTGGAACCAATCAGCATTGATGTTGGTCAGTTGCCGGCGGTGACCTTGTCACAAGCCCGCCATTCCGCCTTGAGATGCAGAATTTATGTCATCCTTGTACGCAGTCAATTGGATTAGCGTATGAGGTGCGATTACCAACTGAGCTAAGGGTAGCGCACCCCTCAAAGTGCTGATCGCCTCATTCACTATCTGCGACGGCTGAATACGTGCCGGAGTGTTAGCAAATGTCCCGCCAAATAGAGTACGGACCAATATTCGTTGACCGGCTTTGCGGCTTCGATTCAGCACAGATGGGCTATTCAGGAGCTGTCTGCTTATCATTATGTCGCTATTAGGCGAGAGCTCGACTGCCGCTCGAAATGTTACAGAATCGCTGACTGAGCATCCCACGCGATGAGAAATTCCTTGCCGTAACACGTCTTCACAGAACCGAAGAAAATCATCCGAACGAACCTGCCGCACCGCCGGATTATGCAAAAGTAGACAACTGACGCGCGATCTACGAAGCCTGGTCAGGCTCCCCTCCAGACTTCTCCAATACTCGCTGTATGAGTATGCTAATTGAGGCAGCGTGGAATCAATGTTAACGCCGACCTTGGTTGTGATCGCCAGATCCTCTGAGGAAAAATCGCCAAGCGCCTCCTCCGCGATGCCACGGCAGTATATTGGCGCGGTATCAAATGAGCGAAAGCCAAAATCAATCGCTCGCGATAAAAATCGCTGTACGTTGTGTCGGCTGCGGGGGCGCACCTTCAGACCATCGAATACCCCTGCTAGGCGCATTGTGCCTATCACTAGACCGATTTTTCGCGGCGCAATAGAAGCTGCATCTAACATCTGCAGAGCAGTAGCCATTCTTCGTATTTTCTTTCACCGTGGCAGGATCGTCAAAGACTGAAGCAAGCGACTTCCCATAGGGGCATAGACGGATTTCACCAGAAGGTGATATGTAGATTTGGTTGCCGCAACATCGCCCTTGTGAGGGGGGGCTCAATCTACTCTCGAGTCCTTGGTAAAATTCAACAGGTAGAAGAAATCTAGCCTCCAATTTCTTGATATCTTCGCGTAGCACATCGGTGCTGTACCTTGGAAAGCTTCTATTCCTTTGAATTTCTGAAAATACCAAAGGCGAGAACTCGATGGAACACTGAGACGCCTTCACACTTCTATATACGTCGTCAACTTCATTGCCATTTAGGTCGTAAAAAGAGAAGCTAATCGCTCTAGAGTTGGCTTCAGAACACGCCTCAAGCAAGCGCTTGCCGGATTCAAGCGTTCGTGAAGTGCGCCCAATTCTCTGAACGGCACTGGAGTCGACCGATACGGTCACACGCTCAAGCAGTCGCGACATGCGACTTAGCCGCTTTTCACCAATGGCATTGCCGGCGGCAGTTATGATGGATACGGAAATTCCGTACTGGTGCGAAATTCGCACAAACTGCGCAAAACGGGGATGATGTGTCGGCTCACCGCCAGTGAGACAGATTGCAGTTACACCAATATCGCGCAAGCGAGTAAGCGCACGACAATACGTTGCCACCGACATATCCGCTCGACCAGTGTCGGCACGGAAGCAAAACGTACATCCAATCAGACAGCGTTCGGAAACAGATATCAGCGCGGTGCGTCTCATTTCGTCTCACTGAAGACCGGTGTCATCCCAAAGCGCCAACTCCACCAATCGTTGATAAAAGGCGCAGAACTCTGGGTCTGGGAGATCAATGGACGTCAGAAATGCGTCGTTCTTACTTGGACCACCGCAAACCGCTATGGCCGGACATCGCTCGCAATCGCTATACGGTGCAATTTCTTTGTTTAGTCGAGTTAACAGCGAACTGTCAGCGCGAATCTTTTCTATTGGAAATATAAATTCCGGATTTTTCCAATTGATATCGCATATGCTTATTTTCGATCCTGGCAACAAGGCAGCAACTATTGCATTGCCAGCTTGCAAGTGCTCATATGCAGTTGATCGACGAGCGTCTAGTGCTTGATACACACGGTCAGCTGCAGAGTGGAAGATTCCTCCAAGCTGAAGTGCTCTGAAACGAGCATTCACTAAGCTTTCTGCTAGTATTTTTCCGGGAACTTCCCATTTCCCAGTCGCGGGAATTGGTGTGTTTGCATAGAGAAAACGTACGCCTAGCGATGATATGCCGTACTCGACTATTTGATTTAGGTTGTCGTAGTTAAATGGCGTGGGAGTTATATTCAATCCAACCAATATGTCGCCGGCGCCTACCAGCTTTGAGATGCTTCGTTCGATCTTGGAGTCGGCCGGAGTGCCGTTCAAAAGAGTTCGATATTTCTGATTGATTGCGGGCGGGCCGTCATATGAGACTCCGACGCCATAATGAAACTCCTTAAAATGGGAGAGCATTTTATCAGTTATCCGCATGCCGTTTGTTACAACGGTATGTTGTACTCCGCGCACTTTTAATTTCTTTGCGAGACTGCGTGCGAAATGGTCACCGTACTCCATTAGATCAAAACGAATTGTTGGCTCGCCGCCAAACCATTGAATGGAAACCTTGTCTCTCCCTTGGTTAGACTCAAAAAGGAAGGTTAATCCCTCTTCCAGTTCCTCTTGGGTTATATCTTTGGCGCCTGTATTGGTCTGGACAAAGCAGTACTTGCAATCCATATTGCATTTGTCGGTGACGACAATACGAAATCCACATACTCGTTCCGGCGCTGACCGGGGCTGCGAATTGGCGAGTCGAAGCAGTAAAGAGTCGCGGTTGGTCCTGATGGATTCAAGTTCCGAGAAGCCTAGGTCAGTCAATAGGCGTTTGGCTGCCGAATCCTTCCCCGTGTTTAGTGACTTGATTTCACTTGAGTTGAGGAAAACACTTTCAAGTGAGACCGCATCAAGAACAACATAATCACTCCCGGAATTGAAGACCGGATAGCGACTCCACAAAAGATCGTTTGTCGCCGAGTCCATAGTTAATTCTTGGTTTCTGTCTTCTCGGTGGCGATGCTTAGGCTCTTGGTGCATTCCTCAATGAGCTTCGTGTAGCGCCGCTGAAGCGCCTCGGTATTTGATTTTGTGGTTCCATCGGCGAGGACAATGATTCCTGGAAGGGACGGATTCGGCGCAATTACGACGATGCCATGGGGCTTCTGCGATATGGCCAAGATCGCACCGGGAAGTTTTATCCAGTCGACCTTGCTCGCGATACATTCCATGACCTTCTTCTGCTTTGATTTAAAACCCTTTTGCTCACTAAACCAAATGCCAGCCTTGGCTTTCGAATCAGTAACATCGGCCTGAATCAAATGGTCTGTCTTGACACGACGCGCTGTTGCCATGTTGTCCTCCGCGTAGGTTGATTGCAGTTAAGATGCAGGCGATGTTTTAGCTTGTAATGCCGCAATATGAAAGCTGTGTCGCCCAAGATTAACCCTATCCTTAAATTTTGGGATGACGAAATATTGGGCATCGTTTATGAACGCGGAGAGTTCGAGCGCGGGTAGGAACTAGAAGTGGGTATGTCTTGAGCAGTCGGGCTGGTGCCGGCAAGCGAGCAGCCCCGCGCTCAAGTTCCTTGGCTCGCAGCGACATCCCCGGCCGCGATGGGCGGGCCAAAAGTCGCGAATTCGACTGCCAGTTGACGGTGCGACATGCCGCCCACGAAAGCTGGATGACAGCACCAGCCCCGAGACCGGTCATTGAAGACGGCGACCGGACGGATGAGTCGATGACTGGTTCGTGCCGCGTACTGTGGGCTCAGCTCGGGGACGCGAACGACTGCAGCCGCTGTCGGGCCGTCTATCGGTACAGATCTCGAATTTCGGCTTTGGGCACTTTGCGGACGCCCGCGACGCTTGACCTTGCGGCTGCAACGGGTCGGAAGCTGTCAGCGAACGCGCCGAGGCGCAGGCCAGCTTGCAGCCGAAGCAGTCTTCCGGCCCACGCACGTCTTCCAAGACGCATCCCTACCGCGCCACCCCAAAACTGCTCCGATAAGCCCGCGGCGCCAGCCCCAGCCGGGCCTGGAAGTGGTGGCGCAGCGACTGCACGCTGCCAAAGCCCGCCTCGGCCGCAATGCTTTCAACGGGCAGGCTGCTGGCCTCCAGCAGTCGCTGCGCCTCGGCCACGCGCTCGGCGATCAGCCAGTCGCCGGGGGACTGGCCGGTGGCCTCGGTGAAGCGCCGCAACAGCGTGCGCGGGCTCATGGCGCTGGCTACGGCCATGCGCTCCAGCGTCCATGGCGCGCGCAGGTCGGCGCGCACCAGGTCCATCAGGCCGGACAGCCGGTTCGTGCGGTCGCGCGGCACCGGTCGCTCGATGAACTGCGCCTGCCCGCCGCCCCGGTGCGCCGGCATGACGAGGCGGCGGGCGACGCTGTTGGCCGCCTCCACGCCGAAGTCGCTGCGCACGAGGTGCAGCATCAGGTCGATGCCCGCCGCGCTGCCGGCCGACGTGAAGACGCGGTCCTCCTCGGCGTAGAGCACGCCGGCATCGATGTCGATGGCCGGGTGGCGCTCGCGCAGCTTGTCGGCATAGCGCCAGTGCGTGGCCGCGCGGCGGCCGTCCAGCAGGCCGGTGGCGGCCAGCACGAAAGCGCCCGAGCAGATCGACGCCAGCCGCGCGCCGCGCTGCCAGGCCTTGCGCAACCGCTTGGCCAGCGCCTCGGGCACCGGCACGTCGGCACCCTTCCAGCCGGCCATGACGATGAGGTCGGCCTGGTCCAGCAGCTCGATGCCGCCGTCGCTCGTCACGCTCAAGCCGCCGTGGGCGCGCAGCGGCCCGGGCTCGATGGCGGCACTGGCGAAGCGATACCAGCCCAGGCCCATCTCCGGCCGCGCCAGGCCGAAGACCTCGGCGGCAATGGCGAACTCGAAGGTGCACAGGCCGTCGTAGACCGGCGCGACGACAAGCGGCCCCGTCGTCGTTGGCGAAATCTTGTCGATGCTTGTCATGTGCGCCAATTGTGGCGCAGCGCCCCGCTGGGCACGATGACGACACCATCAACCAGGAGCCGAAATGCCCAGCCAAGTCACCGCCATTCCCGCCGCGCCCGCCCATCTGGCCGAGGCCCACTTCGCCGCTGAGTTCACCTTCGAGGCCGACTGCTGGGACGTGCACGATGCGCTGGCCCAAGGCGCCGATTTCGTACTGCTGGACGTGCGCTCCGCCGAGCTGTTCGCCCGCGGTCATGTGCCAGGCGCCATCCACTTTCCGCACGGCAAGCTTGTCGAGAGCAAGCTGGCTGCCTGGTCCAAGGACACCCTCTTCGTGACCTACTGCGCCGGCCCGCACTGCAACGGCGCAGCCCGCGGCGCGCTGCGCCTGGCGCGGTTGGGCCGGCCGGTGAAGATCATGGCCGGCGGCATCACCGGCTGGCTGGACGAGGGCTTCGAGCTGGCGACCGCGGCCGTGCCTGCCTGAGCCCTGGACCGAGGCGCGGCTAGCATGTCGTGATGAAGATCCTCATGACCCTGCTGGCCGCCCTCTGCGTCACAAGCGCGGCCTCGGCCCAGACCCTGACCCTCGAACGCCTCACCGCTGACCCGCCGCTCGCCGGCCGCCTGCCGCGCCAGGCCGAGATCTCGCCCGGCGGGCAATGGGTCAGCTTCCTGCGCCCGTCGGCGGCGGACAGCGAGGTGCTGGAGCTCTGGGCCCAGCCGAGCAGCGGCGGCGAGCCGCGCAAGCTGGTCAGCGCGGCCGACCTGCTCGGCGGCGCGGCCCAGAAGCTCAGCGAGGCCGAGAAGATGGCGCTGGAGCGCCAGCGCATCAACCAGCGCGGCATCACCGGCTACCAGTGGTGCGGCAGCGGCGACAGCGCGTTGCTCTTTCCACTGTCGGGTGACCTCTATCTGGTCAAGTTGAGCGCCGGGGGCCCTGAGGCCCAGCGCCTGACGAACACGCCCGAGGCGCCCAAGCAGGACCCGCGCTGCGCCCCCGACGGCAAGACCCTGGCCTATGTGCAGGGCGGCGAGCTGATGGTGCTGCCCCTGCAGGCCGGCGCACAGCCACGCCCGCTGTTCGGTGCGCGCATGAATCCCCGTGTGACCTGGGGCCTGGCCGAGTTCATTGCCGGGGAGGAACTGGGCCGGCATCGCGGCTTCTGGTGGAGCCCCGATGGGCGTCAGCTGCTGGCGCTGCGCGTCGACGAACAGCGCGTGGGCTTGAAGACGCGGGCGCAGATCTTTGCGGACCGCACCGAGATGACGGAGCAACGCTATCCGGCTGCCGGTGAAGCGAATGCCCAGGTCTCCGCCTTTGTCATCGGCGTTGCCACCGCAGAGGCGCATGCGCTGCAGCTGCCGACCGGCGCCGAGTACATCTCTCGCGCCGGCTGGTTTGCCGACGGCACGCCTTGGCTGCAATGGTTCAACCGCGACCAGACGCGATTGACGCTGACCGAGTTCAAACCCAATGCCGCGCCACGCGACATCACCGTCGAGACCGATGCGGCCTGGGTCGAAGTCCATGACGATCTCATCGAGACGCCGCGCGGCCTGCTCTGGTCCAGCGAGGCAACGGGCCGTCGCCAGTTGCTGCTGGTCAACCGCGCGACCGGACAGCGCACCCCGCTGACGCAGCAGGCCGAAGCGGTGGCGCATGCGGTGTGCGTGGGTGAGCGAGGTGTCGTCTTCGCCGCCGCCGGCGACCGCGGCAGGACCAGGGAGCTTTACCTGCAGCCGCTGGCCGGGGGCAAGGCCCAAGCCTTGTCAGGCATGGCTGAACGCCAGTGGCGCGATGCCAAGGCCGACAGAGCCTGCGCCCGCCTGCTCGTCACCCGCTCGGCCTGGGGCCAGCCACCGCGGCTGGAACTGCGCAGCCTGGGCCGCGACAGTGCCATCGCCCTGGCCGGTGATGCGCCCGACCCGGCGCTGGAGGCCTTCGCCAACGTCCCGCTGGCACTGGACCTGACGGCGGCCGACGGCAGCACGCCGTTGAATGCCTTCTTCTTCGCGCCCGCCAGCCGTCCCGGCCAGGGCAAGCATCCCGCCATCGTGCTGGCCTATGGCGGCCCGGGCTCCGCGACGGTCAACTGGGGCTGGGGCCGCGACATGCCATTGATCGCCTACTGGCAGCAGCGCGGCTATGGCGTGCTGATGCTCGACGTGCGCGGCATGGAGCACCGTGACCGCGCCTTCACGCGTGCCCACTACCGGTCCTTTGGCCAGCACGAAGTGGCCGACCTGTTTGCGGCCGTGCGCCAACTGCCCAGCCGAGTGAACAGCGTGGACCCGACGCGCATAGGCTTCTTCGGCTGGAGCTACGGTGGCTTCCTTGGCGCGCGGGCGATGCTGGATGCCGACACGCCGTTCGCGGCTGCCGTCGCCGTTGCGCCGGTGACTGACTGGACGCTCTACGACACGGCCTACACCGAGCGCTATCTCGGCATGCCGGAGGGCGGCAAAGCGGCGACGTACGCCAGCGCCAATCTGCCCGCTCGCGCAGCGCTGCTGAGCAAACCGCTGCTGCTGGTGCACGGCACGGCCGACGACAACGTGCTGTTCGAGCACACGCTGCGCCTGGTCGAGGCCCTGCAGACCGCCGGCAAGACCTTCGACCTGCAGATCTACCCCGGCAAGGCCCACGGCATCGCCGGCCGCGCAGCGCGGCTGCATCTCTACCGCACGATGGATGCCTTTTTCGAGCGGCATCTGAAGCCAGCGCCATGAGCCTCGTCTACTCGACCGACGTCGGCCGGGTCTGCCCCGGTTGCGGGCAACCCATCGCTCAATGCGTCTGCAAGGCCAAGCTCCGCCCGGCGGGCGACGGCATCGTGCGCGTCAGCCGCGAGACGGCGGGGCGCAAGGGCAAGGGCGTGACCGTCATCAAGGGCCTGCCGCTGGACGACGCGGCCCTGACCGCGCTGGCCAAGCAGCTCAAGGCCCTGTGCGGCAGCGGCGGCACGGTCAAGGACGGCGTCATCGAGATCCAGGGCGACCATCTGGACAAGGTGATGGTCTGGCTGAAGGCGCGGCCCGAGGGCTGGACGGTCAAGCGAGCCGGCGGTTGAGCCCCAACGACAATCGCGGTATGACCGATACCGCTTTCGACCGCCTGCCTCTCAGCCCCGCCATGCTGGCCAACCTCGGCCAGCTCGGCTATGCGCAGATGACGCCCATCCAGGCGGGCAGCCTGCCGCTGGCCCTGGCCGGCAAGGATGTCATTGGCGAGGCGCAGACCGGCTCGGGCAAGACCGCCGCCTTCGCCATCGCGCTGCTGCATCGGCTGAAGGCCGACCTGCCGCGCGTGCAGGCCCTGGTGCTCTGCCCCACGCGCGAGCTGGCCGACCAGGTCACGCAGGAGATCCGCCGCCTGGCCCGCGCGGCCGACAACATCAAGGTGCTGAGCCTGTGCGGCGGCAACCCCATGAAGCCGCAGATCGAGAGCCTGTCCTTCGGCGCCCACATCGTCGTCGGCACGCCGGGGCGCCTCATCGACCACCTGGAGCGCGACACGCTGGACCTGTCGGCGCTGAACACGCTGGTGCTGGACGAGGCCGACCGCATGCTGGACATGGGCTTCCTGGACGACATCAAGGCGATTGCCAAGCGAGCGCCCGCCAACCGGCAGACGCTGCTGTTCTCGGCCACCTTCCCCGAAGGCGTGACCGAGATCGCCGCCAAGTTCATGCGCGAGCCGCAGACGGTCAAGGTCGCGGGTTCAACGAGTGCCGCGGCGTCGACCATCCGCCAGATCGCCTTCGAGGTGGGGGAGGGCGAGCGCCTGGACGCCGTGCCGCGCCTGCTGCGCGCCTTCCGGCCCGAATCGACGATCGCCTTCTGCAACACCAAGCAGCAGTGCCGCGACCTTGAAGCCGTGCTCGCCGCCCAGGGCTTCATCGCGCTGGCCCTGCATGGCGACCTGGAGCAGCGCGATCGCGACCAGGTGCTGATCCAGTTCGCCAACCGCAGCGCCTCGGTGCTGGTGGCCACCGACGTGGCCGCGCGCGGTCTGGACATCGCCAACCTGGCCTGCGTCATCAATGTCGACATCAGCGCCGACGTCGAACAGCACGTGCACCGCATCGGCCGCACCGGCCGGGCGGGCGCGGAAGGCCTGGCGCTGAGCCTGGCCAGCCTGGACGAGATGGGCCGCATCGGCCGCATCGAGCAGCTGCAAGGCCAGGAATTCAAGTGGGAGCCGCTGGATGCCCTGAAGGACGCCCCCGGCGGCCCGCTGCTGCCGGCCATGGACACGCTGCAGATCCTCGGCGGCCGCAAGGAAAAGATCCGCCCCGGCGACATCCTCGGCGCGCTGACCGGCGAGGCCGGCTTTGCCGGCACGCAGATCGGCAAGATCAACGTGACCGACTTCCACAGCTATGTGGCCGTGGAGCGCGGCATTGCCAAGGAGGCGGTGCGCCGGCTGTCGCTGGGCAAGCTCAAGGGTCGCAAGGTCAAGGTCCGCCGGATGGCCGACCTGGAATAGGGCCTGTTAGCGCCACGGCAATGGGTCGCGAAGGCCCGCCGCAAGGGGCCAATCTAGACGCAGCGCGCTGCCCGCACTCGCGTGCGGGCCAGGGCTGCAACAACGAGTGGCCCCTTGCGGCGGGCCTTCCCGAAGGGTTGCGGCCAGAAAGACCGCATGCTGTGTTGCAGATCCTCGCTGGGCATGAGCCCAGCTTACGGTCTGCTGTCGTGCCTGCGGCCTTTCTGGCCACAACGCGGCCCATTGCCGTGGCGCTAACAGGCCCTCTAATTCAGCCCCTGCTTGGCCCGTTCGCGGGCCATGTAGTTGGCTTGATCGCGATCACGATCGCGCTGCACGCGGGCCTCGCGCGTCTCCCAGTCGCCGCAGCTGAAATAGGAGCCACCGAACAGCCAGCCCAGCAGGCTGGAGTCGTCGACAGCTTTCCCTTCACCGCCGGTGCAGACCATCGCCGCCTTGGAGCTGCTCTGCTCGGTCAGTGCTTCCTGCACGAGCATGGAGCGCGACATCAGCACCGAGGCCGGCATGGCCACGGCCAGCAGCACGCCGCCGATGACAACGCCCTTGGCCCAGCGTGGCAGCGCGCCGCTGGCAGGCGCGGGTGCCGCCGCCGCACGCGCGGTTGCCGGTTGGGGCCGGTTGAAGGGAATCGTGGCGGCGAAGGACGTCGCCTCGGTCGCCGTGGTGGTGCCCGAGCGGCCGCCCGCGCCACTCAGCAGCCGCGGCTGGGCAGGTTGTTGGGGCGGATTGGTTGTGGCGGCCGGCATGGGGTTCGAGGGCCCCCGAAAGAGAGCCGAACGCGATGCTAGGGAGGCCGTTGCGGGCGGATTGTGAGCAATTGCAAGGGCGCGGCGCTGAGGGTGGAAATGCGTGGAGGAAGTCACGATCTCCAGTTGCGCCATAACGTGCCCGTTCAGGGGTGGTCACCATTCCCGGGCCTGGCTGGCAGAGCTACATTCGGCCCGTGTCCAGCATCCTCGACCTGCTCAGACGCCGCCTGTTGAAGGGCCTGCCAGCGCTGCTCGCGGTGGCAGCCGGAGTGGCCCATGCGCAGGAACTGACGCTGACGCTGCGTGCGCCTGACAGCGAGGCCGACCTGCGCAACGCCTACATCCGCGATGCGGTGCAGTTGGCGCTGGACAAGACGCGCGCGACCGACGGCGCTTACCGCCTGCAGCTGTCAGCGCCCATGAACAAGCGGCGCGCGCTGCTGGAAGCCGCCCAGCAGGCCGCACCGAACTTCCTCGTCGTCACCGGGCCGGAAGCCGGCCGGGCCGCGGGCCTGGTGCCGGTGCTCTTTCCCATTCATCTGGGCGTGAATCGCTACCGCGTCTGCTTCGTGCACACGCCCCAACGCGCCGTCGTGCGCGAGGCCGATACCTTGAGCGCGGTGGCGCGGCTGCGCCACGTGCAGGGCCGCGGCTGGGCCGATGCGGACATCCTGCGCGCCAACGGCTTCACGGTCGCCGAGGCCAACGGCTACGAGGCGCTGTTCCAGATGGTGGCCATCGGCCGGGCCGACCTGTTCTGCCGCAGCGTGCTCGAGGTCGGCCAGGAAGTGCAGGCCCACACCGGCCTCAAGGGTCTGGCGCTGGACGACAGCCTGCTGCTGTCCTACGACCTGCCGCAATACATCTATACCCATCCCGGCAACCAGCAAGCCATCGAGCGCATTGCGCGCGGCCTGCGCCAGGCCTTTGCTGACGGCTCGCTGCAGGCTCTGCTGCGCCAGCACCTGCAGCCCTCGCTGGCGCTGCTCAACCTGCCTCAGCGCCGGTTGATGACGCTGAACGTGCCCAGCCCGGCCCTCATCGAGATGAACGACCGGCCCTTCCAGATCGACGTGCTGCGCGGGGCGCTGCGTTAGGACATGCTACGGGCGTGACATCTTGGCGCCCGGGCAGTCAAGTGCGGGGGGCAGCAAGTTCAGCTGCGACCTTTTCACGCGCAAGGGCCCCATGCGGCGCCTAGTCTGCAAGCAAGACGAGGTGCCCCATGAACTCACGCCCCATGCCCCTGATGAGCGACAACTACGAGTTGCGTTTCGAATCCCTGTTCCAGGCCGGCCGCGGACTGGCCTTTCCCTGTGATGCGCAGGGTGGCGTGCGGCTGGATTCCCTGAGCGACCGGGCGCGGCAGAACTATCTGTTCGCCCGCGCCGTCGTCGGCCGCGAATACGCCGTGCCCATCGTGCTGCGTTGCGGGGGCGCGCGCGACTGAGGGCTATTTGGAGAAGCTGTCCTTCAAGCCGGTAATCTTGTTGAACACCGGCTTGGTCGCGCTGTGGTCGACGCGATCCGTGACGAAATAGCCGTGGCGCTCGAACTGCCAGCGTTGGTCGGCGGCGGCACCGGCCAGTGAAGGTTCGACGAAAGCCTGCACGACGCGCAGGGAGTTGGGGTTCAGGAACTCGATGAAGTCGCGGCCACCAGCATCGGGCTGGGGCTCTGCAAACAGGCGCTCGTACAGACGCACTTCAGCCGCGACGGCCTCGTGTGCCCCAACCCAGCCAATCGTGCCCTTGACCTTGACGGCATCCGCGCCCGGCGTGCCGCTCTTGGTGTCGGGAATGACCGCCGCCAGCGCCGCGGTGATGTTGCCCGCGGCGTCCTTCTCGGCGCCGGTGCATTCGATGATGTAGCCGGCCTTCAGGCGCACCTTGTTGCCGGGGAACAGACGGAAATAGCCCTTGGGCGGCACTTCGACAAAGTCCTCGGCCTCGATCCACAGTTCGGGGCCGAGCGAGAACTTGCGCTGACCCAGCTCAGGCTTGTGCGGGTGGGCGGCGGTCTCGCAGGGCTCGCGGTGATCGTTGGAACCGAAGACTTCGGCGTAGTTCGTCAGCTTGAGCTTGAGCGGCTGCAGCACGGCAAAGGCGCGCGGCGCCTGCGGCTCGAGGTCGGCGCGCAGGGCCTGGTCGAGCACGGTGTCGTCGATCCAGGCGTTCTGCTTGCTGGCGCCCGTGGCCTCGACCATGGCACGCACGCTGGCCGGCGTGAAGCCGCGGCGGCGCAGGCCCACCAGTGTCGGCATGCGCGGGTCGTCCCAGCCGCTGACGTGCTCTTCTTCCACCAGCTGGCGCAGCTTGCGCTTGCTGGTGACGACGTAGTTCAGGTTCAGGCGGCCGAACTCGATCTGCTGCGGCAGCGGGCGGGCCAGCATGCCGAGGTCGGCCAGGTGCTCCAGCAGCCAGTCGTAGAAGGGGCGCTGGTCTTCGAACTCCAGCGTGCAGATGCTGTGGGTGATGCGCTCCAGCGCGTCCTCGATGGGGTGGGCGAAGGTGTACATCGGGTAGATGCACCACTTGTTGCCGGTCGCGTGGTGCTCCGCATGCTTGATGCGGTAGAGCGTCGGGTCGCGCAGATTGATGTTGGGCGATGCCATGTCGATCTTGGCGCGCAGCACCATGGCGCCGTCGGCGTGCTGGCCGTCGCGCATTTCGCGCAGGCGGGCCAGGTTCTCAGCCGGCGTGCGATCGCGGAAGGGGCTGTTGACGCCGGGGCGGCCGAAGTCGCCGCGGTTGGCGCGCATGTCCTCGGCGCTCTGCTCGTCCACATAGGCATGGCCGGCGTTGACCAGCGCCTCGGCGGCGGCGTACATGAAGTCGAAATAGCTGCTGGCCTCGAACAGGTTGTCGCCCCAGGACCAGCCCAGCCACTGCACCATCTCCTTGATGGCGTTGACGTACTCCAGCTCCTCCTTCTCGGGGTTGGTGTCGTCGAAGCGCAGATGGCAGGCGCCGCCGTAGTCGCGCGCCAGGCCGAAGTTCAGGCAGATGGCCTTGGCGTGGCCGATGTGCAGATAGCCATTGGGCTCGGGCGGGAAGCGGGTGCGGATGCGCGCCTCGTCCAGCGGGCCGGCATTGTGGTGGGCGGCGTCGCCCGGCGTGCCGGCGAAGTGGCGGCCGGCGAACGCGCCGGTCTCGAGGTCGTTCTCGATGCGCTGGCGCAGGAAGTTCGTCGCAGGTGCAGCGGGTGCAGCGGGGTTGCTCATCGTCGGCTCTGGAAATGGAAGCGGGCCGTGTTCCAGGCCCGCAGTGCGCCGATTCTAAGGACGTGGCTGCTGTACCCGCAGCGGCAGCCGCACATGGGCCAGCCCAATGCTGATCCAGACGGCCACGCTGAAGTACAGCGTCATCCAGACGACTTCGCTGCGCCAATGCGCCCAGTCGTGCGAGACCGTCCAGCGGCTGCTGGCATCGGCCACACCCGCCACGAGGCTGGGGTAGGCCCGGCCGGCGGCTTCGTCGGCCAGCCAGCGTGCCCAGTACATGGGCACATCCACCGCGAACATATAGGCCGCGTAGATCGCACCTGCGACGATGGCCAGGCCCAGCCAGCGCCGCGCCGCTCGCGTGGCGTGCGGCCACATGGACAGCAGCGCCAGCACGCTGAGCAGGGCGACCGTGCCCCACAGGGTCTCTTCGACGACATGGCCGATATTGCGCGTCGTCAGCACGGCATACCAGGAATTGACCTCGGCGATGGCGATCAGCGGCAGCACGGCGCCCGCTACCCGGAGGCTGAAGCGGTGCCCGGTCGCCAGCGCCGCGCCGCGCAGCAGCAGTGCCCATTGGGCGGCAAAGCTCAGCTCGGCGATGGTGGCGACGGTGCGGCCGACCAGCACGCTGGACGCCCAGGAATCCACCATGACGAGGCGCGGCACGTCAAAGACCGGCAGCAAGGAGCGGTAGCCGCAGCCCAGCACGTAAAGCGCCGACAGCAGCAACTGCAGGCGCTGGTGGGGCCAGGTGGTGCCGTCGGGGCGGTTGCGGTGCAGCCAGGCGGTCGAGGCCGTCCAGGCGATCAGATTGAGGCCGGCGATGGCGCAGAGCAGGTGCCACCAGTAGGTTGCGTCGAGCATGGTGTTCTCCTCAGCCCGCCTTCGGTGGCCGTCCGGTCTTGACCGGCGCCAGCCGGTCCAGCGCGGCGGCCAGCGCCTTGGCGTCGAGCTGGGCCAGGGCCTGCAAGCCCGCGCGCAGCAGCTCGCTCTTCTTGGCTTCACGCTTCACGTCGTGCAGGCGCAGCTTGAGTTCCTTCAGCAGCGCGTAGTCGGCTTCGGGCATGGTGAAACCGTCGCGCACGAGCTTGGCGCGTTCGGGAGGGGCGGGTTTGCGGGCGTGGCTCATAAAGATGGAAACCGTTTATACGGTTTTCATCCCGGTCCCGCTATCGCGCGGCTACAGGGCTTTGAAACGATTTGCGTGCACGCGGCTGACAGTCAGCTTTTCGGGGCGCAGGCGCAGTTCCAGCAGCACCGTGCCGTTTTCCTGGCGCAGGGCGCGCGCCACGGCGTCGATGTTGACGACGGTGGAGCGGTGCACCTGCCAGAAGCGCTCGGCGTCCAGCTGCGGCAGCAGTTCGCGCAGCGACACGCGCACCCAGTAGTCGCGCTCGGCGGTCACGGCGCGCACGTATTTGTCGGCGGCTTCCAGGTAGACGATGTCGTCCAGCGGCACCAGCTCGATGGCATCGCCGACGGCCGCCTGCAGATGACGCAACCTCGGTGCTGGCGCCCTCACCTGGGTCAGCAACTGGCGCAGCGAGGCCAGCGTCGCGTCGCCTTGTGCCACTTGCTCGGGCTCGGCCAGGCGGGCCTGCAGCCGCGCCACGCACTGGGCCAGGCGCTCGGGCGTGACGGGCTTGAGCAGATAGTCGGCCGCGGCGGTCTCGAAGGCCTGCAGCGCGTACTGGTCATAGGCCGTCACGAAGACGAACAGGGGCAGAGCGCCAGCGTCGTCGGGCCAGTCCTCGCTGATGGCCTGGGCGGCTTCCAGCCCCGTCATGCCAGGCATGCGGATGTCGAGGAAGCAGACCTGGGGGCGGTGCTGCAGCGCCAGCTCGACGGCGACCGTACCGCTGCCGGCCTGGGCGACGATGTCCAGCGCTGGCCACGCGGCGGCCAGTTCGGCGCGCAGGTTCTCGGCGAGCAGGGGCTCGTCTTCGGCGATCAGGGCGGTGGTCATGTCGGAATCTCGATGCGGGCGACGCTGCCGCCGCCGGTTTGAGGTGTCAGCGCGAAGCTGGCGGTATCGCCATAGCGCTGCGCGAGGCGCTCCTTCACCTGCGCGAGGCCGAATCCCGTCCCGACGCCAGTCAACTCGCCGGGCGTGGCCAGACCGGCGCCGCTGTCGGCCACTTCAAGGATGAGGCGCTTGTCATCGCGCGCCGCCGTCACGCGCAGCTCGCCGCCCTCCACATGCGGCTCCAGCCCATGCTTGATGGCGTTCTCCACCAGCGGCTGCAGCAGCAGCGGCGGGATGGGAAGGCCCCCCAGTTCGGCCGGCAGAACCAGCTTCACGCGCAGCCGTTCGCCCATGCGCAGCTGCATCAACGCGAGGTAGTCCGACAGGCGCTCGAACTCCTCGCTCAGTGGGTGCTCGGTGGCGCGGCTGGCTTGCAGCGTGGCGCGCAGATAGGCGATGAGCTGGTCCAGCATGCGCTGGGCTTCGTCGGGCCGCAGCTTGATCAGCACGCGCAGATGGGCCAGCGTGTTGAATAGCATGTGGGGTTCGAGCTGGCTCTGCAGCAGCGTCAGCCGCGCCTCGGCCGCCTGGCGCTGGGCCTGGGCCTGCTCCAGCCGCAACGCGTTCAGCCTGAACAGCGAGAAGAAGAAAAAGGTGCCCAGCACCGACACCAGCAGCACGAAGCTCACCGACACTGCCGCGCGGCCGCCGGGCATGTCCCAGGGCCGGCTGGCGTGCCGGCCGCTGAGGAGGTCGCCCAGCCACAGCCCGCCCGCGTAGCCGGCCAGCGCGCCCAGCAGCACGCAGGGGGCCACCCAGCCCCAGCCGACCCAGCCGTGGCGCAGTTGGGGCGAGTCGCCGCCCCGGCGGCGCAGCAGCAGGGCCACGCCGGCCATCAGCAGGGAGATGTAGAGCGAGATCTGCGCGCCGACGGTGAAGGAATACAGCATCGCAATGCCGAAGCTGCCGCCCTGCAGCAGAAAGTTCAGCAGGCCGACGACGACGCAGATGAGGGCGGTGCCGCCCACATGCGTCGTCCAGTCGTGGTTGCGGTCGGTGGAGGTCATGCGGCCAGCATCATGTGGCCTGCGCACTGGTGCAAGTGGTCTGCGACGAGCGGGGCCGACGCGGCGCGAGGCGCACGGCGTTCAGCGCCGGCGGCTGCCGCTTCCGCCCAGGATGCTGCCCAGCACGCCGCGGATGATCTCGCGGCCGACGGCCGAGCCGATGCTGCGCACGGCCGACTTGGCTGCGGTCTCGGCCAGGCCGGCGTGATGGGCGCCGCGCGGGCCGGTGGTGCCGAAGAGCACGTCTTTGAGCCCGCCCAGCATGCCGCCGCCGGCATCGGCAGGGGCTGGCGCGGCGGTACCGCCTTGGGGAACCTGGCCGCCCGAGGGCGCCGCTGCGGGCTTGCCGGCGAGCTTCTCGTAGGCGGATTCGCGGTCCAGATGCTTCTCGTAGACGCCGGCGACCAGCGAGCTGGCGATGAGCTGCTGGCGCTGGGCCGGCGTGATCGGGCCGATCTGGCTGCCGGGCGGCAGCACGAAGACGCGCTCGGTGATGCTCGGCCGGCCCTTCTCGTCGAGCAGGCTGACCAGGGCCTCGCCGACGGCCAGCTCCATGATGGCGGTGGCAATGTCCAGCCCCGGCTTGGCACGCATGGTGTCAGCGGCGCTCTTGACCGCTTTCTGGTCACGCGGCGTGAAGGCGCGCAGGGCGTGCTGCACGCGGTTGCCGAGCTGGCCCAGCACCGCGTCGGGAATGTCCAGCGGGTTCTGCGTCACGAAGTACACGCCCACGCCCTTGGAGCGCACCAGGCGCACGACCAGCTCGATGCGCTCGACCAGGGCGTCGGGCGCATCCTTGAACAGCAGGTGGGCCTCGTCGAAGAAGAACACCAGCTTGGGTCTCTCCAGGTCGCCGACCTCGGGCAGCGTCTCGAACAGCTCGCTGAGCATCCACAGCAGGAAGGTCGCGTACAGCCGCGGCGCGTTCATCAGCTTGTCGGCGGCCAGCACATTGATGACGCCCAACCCCGATTCCGTCTGCATGAAGTCGGCGATGTTCAACATCGGTTCGCCGAAGAACTTGTCGCCGCCCTGGGCCTCGATCTGCAGCAGGCCGCGCTGGATCGCGCCGACGCTGGCGGCCGAGACATTGCCGTACTGCGTCGTGAACTGACTCGCGTTGTCACCCACATGCTGCAGCATGGCGCGCAGGTCCTTCAGGTCCAGCAGCAGCAGGCCGTTGTCGTCGGCGATCTTGAACACCATCTGCAGCACGCCGGCCTGCGTCTCGTTGAGCGCCAGCATGCGGCTCAAGAGCAGCGGGCCCATGTCGGACACGGTGGCGCGCACCGGGTGGCCCTGCTCGCCGAAGACGTCCCACAGCGTGGTGGGGCAGGCGAGCTTCTCGGGCGCCTCCAGGCCGCGCTCCTTGAGCACGCCGAGCAGCTTCTCGCTCGGGTTGCCGGCCTGGCTGATGCCGGTCAGGTCACCCTTCACGTCGGCCATGAAGACCGGCACGCCCAGTTTGGAAAAGCTCTCGGCGAGTTTCTGCAGGCTGATGGTCTTGCCGGTGCCGGTGGCGCCGGTGATGAGGCCGTGGCGGTTGGCCAGCGCGGGCAGCAGCAGGCACTCGGTCTGCTCATGGCGGGCCAGCAGGATGGGGTCGGCGGGCATGGGGGTCTCCGGATCAGGGGCAGGTAGGCTGCGGCGAGTCTAGCGGTCCGCTTTGACCACTTCGACTCACCGCAGCCGCTGTCCGGAGGCTGTGACGTGCCCGCTGGCGCTCAGCTGGCGCGGCGCTTGGCCAGGCCCAGCAGCACCGAGCCGCCCAGCAGCAGGAGCAGGCCTGACGCCGGCTCGGGCACCGGCGCCAGGTGCACGTCGGCGACGGCCAGCGCCGAGGCGCCGAGCGCGTCGAAGCCGTCGAACACGCCCAGGCTGACGTTGTGTGCCCCGGCGGTCAGCGGCGCGCTGGTGAAGGTCAGGTAGGCCGTCTCGTCGAACAGCGGCGATGCCGAGCCGCCCAGGAAGGTGGCGCTGTTGACGCTGGTCAGCTTGATGACGGTCGTCTTGTCGAGCACGACGTAGGCCGTGTCGTCGGCCGGGGTGCCCGGTGGGTCGTTGCTCATGAACTTCCACTGGAAGATCAGCCGCTCGCCGGCGGCGGCCGTGAAGTCCGCGCTCAGCCCGGAGCCGACGACGGCACCCATGCCGCTGAGCGAGGCGGCCCCGAGCCCGGCGAAGGATTCCAGCGAGGCTGCGGCCACCGCGCTGCCACCGAACAGGAAGCCGGAGGTGTCGGCTGTGCCGAGCACGGCCTGGGCGGTGAAGCCGGCAGGTGGGGCGCCGAACTGGCTGGTTGTGTCCACGGCGACGTTGCCGGCCTTGGCCCAGCCCGTCAGGCCGCCGGTGAAGTCGCCATTGGTGACGCCCGCGGCCATCGCCGTCGATGCCACCAGGCTCAGTGCGGCCAATGTGAATTTGAGTTGCTTCATCAGGGTCTCCAGACAACAGGGTAGGAAAGGGTGGTCGGCGCCTTCAGCGCACGGTGCCGATTTGCGTGATCTGCAGCGTGCTCTGCTGCTCGACGCCGAGGCCGGCCTTCACGCAGTCGAGCGCATTGGTGCTGACTTCGGGCTTGAACGACACGGACTGGCGCGAGCGCAGGTTGGTGCAGGTGACCTTGGCGATGTCCATGCCGCCGACCTGCACGGCCGGCAACTGCGTGTTGACCAGGCCTACCTGCGAGACCTGCACCCGCTCCCCGTGCAGGGAGACGAGACCGGCCTTTTCGCAGTCGAAGCTGCCATCGGTATTGGCTTGAACGCTGACCGACTGGCGGGTGTTCAGGTTGGCGCAGACCACCTTGCCGCGCAGCAGGCCGATCAGGATGCCGTCCACCGGCTTGGCACGCTTGCCGGCCACCTGCAGGAACACGTGGGTGACCAGGTCCTTGGTGACGAAGGTCTTCTTGTCGGCGTCCCACTGCAGCGCATTGGGCTCAACCAGGTCGCCTTCGAGGAAGACCGAGGCGCCGGGGAAGGGGTCCGTCGCCAGCGCGCCCTTCACGTCGGGGTTGACTTCCTGTGCGCCGGCCGTCGCGTCCGTGACCTGGCCACGGAACTTGATGCGCACGTTGTGCCCGTCCTTGAGCAGGTTGCCGAGCACGAAGCGGGCTTCGCCGGGCTTGTCGGTCGAGCCGGCGGGCAGTTCCATGGCCGTCGGCAACTGCAGCTGGCGCCATGGCGTGATCGGCTCCTGCTGGTTGTCGAACAGCTTCACGCCACCCGTGGGGTCGAACAACATGCTGTCGATGTGTGCGGGCCGCGGCAGCACGAAGCCCCGCCAGTTGCGCAGCACCAGATTGGCCGCTGCGAGGTTGGCCAGGCCCAGAATGAAGTTGCCGTCCGCCGACAGGGTGCCGGTGTCGAAAGTGGGCACGCGTGGGTGCAGGGGCAGCGCCGACCCGCCGGCATCCAGCAGGGTCGCGTCGGCGATGACCACCTGGGTCGTGGTGTTGAGGATGTTCTCTTCCGCGAAATGCGTGCCGACGTGGAACTGCTCGGCGCCGCGCACCTGGCCGGCGATGCTGCCGGGCTGGTTGGGGCTGGCCCAGCCCTTGGCGGACTGCCAGGTTACGAAGTAGCGGTGGTAGCTGGTGCCCTTGAAGGTCCGCGTGCCGGACGCCACCACGCTGGGCGGGTTCCAGGGGCTCAGCGAGCCGGTATAGGTGGACACCGGCGTGAGCGTGGTGCTGAGGCTGAGCACCTCCATGCGCAGCCGCGACGCGGTGGCGGAATTGGGGTTGACGAAGTCCCAGTTGGCCAGAGATTGCAGCGTCAGGCCGACGTTGTTGGCCAGGATGCCGAAGTCCTGATCGCTGAAGTGGCGGCGTTCGCCGACGCGATTCGTACAGGGCATGGAAGGCCCGGCGGGCATGATGTGGTGGATGAAGGCGTCCTCGCCGGTGTGCACCACCGCGCTGTGCGAGAGGCCGTAGTTGTGCCCGGCCTCGTGCGCGGCCGTGCCGCCGATGCCCAGGGCCCAGCGGTCCAGCGTGTTGTTGGCGCCGGAAAGCTCGGCGCTGCAGAACACGCCATAGGAGCCGCCGAAGACGCGGGCGTGGTCGATGACGTCGGCGTCGCCGGTGTCCACCGCCTCGGCGATGCCGAACAGTGAGGGGTCGGTGTCAGCGCCGATGGCGACCATGTTGCGCCGCGCCGGCGGCGCGCCCAGCGCGTCCGGGTTGGTCGTCGTGGGTGGCAGCACCTGGACGTTGAACTCGCAGTAGTCGGTGGACACCACGTCGAAGATGCGGTCGCGCAGCTGGGTGGTGGTGCCGGCAGGCGCGCCCGGCAGCGAGCCGATGGCGAAGGTGCGTGCGGGCGAGACGTTGGTCGCGTAGGCGGGAAACGTGGCGTCGTTGGCCGTCGGGTAGTAGAGGAAGAGCTTGTTCGGCTTCATCGCGTCGATGGCGCCGTAGTTGTGATAGCAGACCGGGGCGGCCTGGACGGATGTGGACAGCAGCGCTGCACCTAAGCAGCCAGTCCATCGGAAATGAGCGGACAAACGGGTCATGAAAATCTCCTGAGAGCGGACCCTGGCGGGCAGGGACGACTCAAAGCTAGGCGCCGGCCTGCAGGGCTTCACCCACCCCTCACCCTTCAACGTGAGGAAGACTGCAGCTCTTAGGGGGACGCCCTTAGGGGGAGATTTCTAGGGGGAAGGTCCCAGCGGGCCGGGAGCTCCGCATGCCGCACACCCCCGCAGTTAGGCCAGTCCGGGCTGCGAATGCATGATGAAATTCCGGGCGCGTTGGCGCTGGCGAGGCCGCGGGAAGATGGACGCCCGCGAGCAGGCGGTGGGGTCGGGGACAGGAGGCGGCCTCGTAGAATCGAGGGTTGCATGGCATCTGCGCCGTGCTGCCAAAGGAGCTAGAGCCACATGGCCGGACATTCCAAATGGGCCAACATCCAGCATCGCAAAGGCCGTCAGGACGAGAAGCGCGGCAAGATCTGGACCCGCATCATTCGTGAGATCAGCGTTGCCGCGCGCCAGGGCGGCCCCGACATCAAGGACAACCCGCGCCTGCGTCTGGCGGTGGACAAGGCCAAGGCCGCCAACATGCCGGCCGACCGCATCAAGTACAACATCGACAAGGCCAGCGGCAACATCGATGGCCTGACCTACGAAGAAATCCGCTATGAAGGCTATGGCATCGGCGGCGCGGCCATCATGATCGACACGATGACGGACAACCGCGTTCGCACCGTGGCCGAGGTGCGGCATGCCTTCAGCAAATACGGCGGCAACATGGGCACGGACGGCTCGGTGGCCTTCCAGTTCAAGCATTGCGGCCAGCTGCTGTTCGCGCCGGGCACGTCGGAAGACAAGGTCATGGAAGTGGCGCTGGACGCCGGCGCCGAAGATGTCGTCACCGGCGACGACGGCGCCATCGAGGTGTTGACCTCGCCAGCCGACTACGAAGCCGTCAAGGCCGCGCTGGAAGCCGCCGGCCTGGTACCCGAGCTGTCCGAAGTGACGATGCGGGCCGAGAACACGATCGAGTTGACCGGCGAAGACGCCGAACGCATGCAAAAGCTGCTTGACGTCATCGAAGACCTCGACGACACGCAAGCGGTCTATCACAACGCAGAATTGAACTGATGCGAGTCCTAGTCATTGGCAATGGTGGCCGCGAGCACGCGCTGGCCTGGAAGCTCGCCCAGGGCGAACGCGTCAGCCAGGTGTACGTCGCCCCCGGCAACGGCGGCACGGCGCGTGACGAGCAGATCGAGACCGTGCCCATCGGCATGACCGACGTGAAGGCGCTGGCCGACTTCGCCGTCGAACAGAAGATGACGCTGACCGTCGTCGGCCCCGAGGTCGCGCTGGCCGCTGGCGTCGTCGACGAGTTCCGCTCGCGGGGCCTGCGCATCTTCGGGCCCACCAAGGCCGCGGCCCAGCTCGAGAGCTCCAAGGCCTTCGCCAAGGACTTCATGAAGCGCCATGGCATTCCGACGGCAGCCTACGAAACCTTCTCGGACGCCGCGGCCGCTCACGCCTATGTAGACGGCCGCGGCGCGCCCATCGTCATCAAGGCCGACGGCCTGGCAGCAGGCAAGGGCGTCGTCGTCGCGATGACGCTGGCCGAGGCCCACGAGGCGATCTCGTGGATCCTGGAGGACAACAAGCTGGGCGTGACGCACAACGCCGGCGGTGCGCGCGTCGTCATCGAGGACTTCCTCGAAGGCGAGGAGGCCAGCTTCATCGTCGTCTGTGATGGCAAGCATGTCGTGTCGCTGGCCACCAGCCAGGACCACAAGCGCCTGCTGGACGGCGACGCCGGCCCCAACACCGGCGGCATGGGCGCCTACTCGCCTGCGCCGGTCGTGACGCCGAATGTGCATGCCAAGGTCATGCACGAGATCATCCAGCCGACCATCACCGGCATGGCGCGTGACGGCCATCCGTTCACTGGCTTCCTGTACGCCGGCCTGATGATCGACGAGCACGGCCAGCCGCGCACGGTCGAGTTCAACACGCGCATGGGCGACCCCGAGACCCAGCCCATCATGATGCGGCTCAAGAGCGATCTCTTCGAGCTGATGATGCACGCGACCGATGGCACGTTGGACGAGGTCGAGCTGCAGTGGGACCGTCGCGTGGCGCTCGGCGTCGTGCTGGCGGCCGAGGGCTACCCGCTCAACCCGCGCAAGGGCGACGCCATCAGCGGCCTGCCGGAAGATGACGACGAGGCCATGGTCTTTCACGCCGGCACGGCGATGGTCGATGGCCAGCTCGTCACCAGCGGTGGCCGCGTGCTTTGCGTGACGGCCCTGGGTGAATCCGTGCGCACCGCCGCGCAGAGTGCCTATGAGCTGGCCACGGGCATCCAGTTCGCGGGCCGCCAGTACCGCAGCGACATCGGCCATCGGGCCATCAAGCGTTGAACGCAGCACCCATTGTCCTGACCGGGCCCCTGCGCCCGCATGGCCCGTCCAGCGCCCTGGCGCGCTGGCTGCTGGGCCTGTTCGGCTGGACGGTGGATGCACCCGGCGTGCCAGCGGAGCAGGGCGTCATCCTGGTCTATCCGCACACCTCCAACTGGGACTTCGTCATCGGCCTGCTGGCCAAGTGGGCCGTCGGCATCCAGCTGCGCTTCTGGGGCAAGGACAGCCTGTTCAAGACGCCCTTGCTCAGCCACTGGATGCGCTGGATCGGCGGTGTCGGCGTGGATCGCAGCAGCTCGCATGGCATCGTCGCTGACACGGTGCGCCAGATGCAGGCCGCCGCGGCGCGTGGCGAGCGCTTCTGGCTGGCCGCCGCACCCGAAGGCACGCGTTCGCTGAAGAGCGGTTGGCGCACCGGCGCTTACCAGGTGGCCGTGCAGGCCGGCGTGCCGGTGGGGCTGTGCTATTTCGATTTCGAGCAGCGCGTCGTCTCGGTGACGCGCTTCGTCATGCTGACCGGCGATGTGCAGGCCGACTTCGCGCTCTTTGCCGCCTATTTCGGCACGCGCGTCGGCAAGCGCCCCGAACTGGCCAGTCCGATTCAGCCTCGCTCATCGAACACCGGCCCGCGCACATGAACACCCAAGCCGTCCGCGACTATCTGCTCGAGTTGCAACAGCGCATCGTCACGGCGCTGGAAGGGGTCGACGGCAATGCCTTCGCGTCCGACGGCTGGACACGCGAGCCCGGTGGCCGGCTCGAAGGCGACGGCCTGTCGCGGCTCATCGAGGGCGGCCCGGTCTTCGAGCGCGGTGGCGTCAACTTCTCGCATGTGAAGGGCCGCGTGCTGCCGCCGTCAGCGACGCAGCATCGCCCCGAACTCGCCGGAGCGCCCTTCGAGGCCTTGGGCGTGTCGCTGGTGCTGCACCCGCACAACCCCTTCGTGCCGACGGTGCACATGAATGTGCGTGCCTTCATCGCCTTGCCGCCTGGGCTGCCTGCCGTGACCTGGTTCGGCGGCGGCATGGACCTGACACCCTACTACGGCTACGAGCGCGACGCGCAGCATTTCCATCGCGTCTGCCGCGACGCGCTGCAACCGCATGGCACCGAGCTCTACCCGAAGTTCAAGGCCTGGTGCGACGACTACTTCTTCCTGAAGCACCGCCAGGAGCCGCGCGGCATCGGCGGCATCTTCTTCGACGATTTCGCCGAAGGTGGCTTCGACACGGGCTTTGCGCTGATGCGTTCCGTCGGCGATGCCTTCCTGGCTGCCTATCTGCCCATCGTCGAGCGCCGCCAGGGGTATGCCTATGGCGAACGTGAGCGCGACTTCCAGGCCTATCGCCGTGGTCGCTATGTCGAGTTCAATCTCGTCTGGGACCGCGGCACCCTGTTCGGCCTACAGTCGGGCGGCCGCACCGAATCCATCCTCATGTCCATGCCCCCACAAGTGAAGTGGCGCTACGACTGGGCGCCCGAGCCGGGCACGCCCGAGGCGAAGCTGTACAGCGACTTCCTGCGCCCACGCGATTGGGCCGGCGAAACACCCACCGCACTGTGGCTGTGAAACTGGCAATCTTCGGCGGCAGTTTTGACCCGCCCCATCTCGGCCACCTGGCCTTCGCCCGCTTTGCGCTGGACGCGCTGGCGCCGGACCGCATGGTCTGGCTGCCCGCCGGCCGGCAGTGGCAGAAGCCCGACCAGATCATGGCCGCCGCCGTGCACCGCGCAGGCATGATCAAGCGCCTCATCGCCGGAGAGCCGCGCTTCGTGCTCGATGAGCGCGAACTGCATCGCCGCGGCCCCAGCTTCACGGCCGATACCCTGCGTGAGTTCGCCAGCCAGAACGCTGGCACGGAGTTGATGTTCCTGATCGGCCAGGACCAGTACGCCCGCCTGCCGAGCTGGTACCAAGTTGAAACCATCACCACGCTGGCGACGCTGGTCGTCGTGCCGCGTGCTGGCGAGGCCGTCGTGACCCCTCCGGGCCTGCCGGCACACCGCCTGCAGGTGCTGGCCCTGCCCGAAATTCCCCTTTCGTCCACCGCCGTGCGCGACGCCGTCGCGCGCGGCGAGGACATCAGCCCCATGGTGGGCGCCGAGGTGGCGAGCTATATTGCCTCGCACCGCCTCTACGAGAAGAAGCACTGAATGGACATTCGCAAGCTGCAACGAGCCATCGTCGATGGTCTCGAAGACGTCAAGGCCCAGAACATCGTTGTGTTCAACACCGAGCATCTGTCGCCGCTGTTCGAGCGCGTCATCATCGCCTCGGGCACGAGCAACCGGCAGACCAAGGCCCTCGCGTCCAGCGTGCGTGAAACGGTCAAGGGGCGCGGCATGCAGGTCATGCGCACCGAGGGCGAGGACAACGGCGAATGGATCATCGTCGACTGCGGCGCCGCCGTCGTCCACGTGATGCAGCCCGCCATCCGCGACTACTACCACCTCGAAGAGATCTGGGGCGACAAGCCCGTCAAGCTCAAGCTCGGTAGCACCGAGACCAGGCTGGTCAAGGCCTCCGAGGAGCCCGCTGCCGCACCGGTCAAGACGGCGCGCAAGGCCACGGCGTCCAAGCCCATCACGACCAGGGCAGCGCCCAAACCCGCCGCGAAACCCGCAGCCAAGGCGGGCGCCAACAAGGCGGTGCCGTCGGCGGCCGCCAAGAAGGCGGTTGCCAAGAAGGCCGCGGCGGGCACCCAGGCGCCCAAGAAGGGCGTGACCCGCAGCGTGGGCGTGAAGACGGCGGCCCCCGTCAAGACCGTGAAGGTCGGCGCTGGCCAGGGCGTCGGCAAGGCGGCTACGGCCAAGCGGGTCGCGCCTGCGGCCAAGCCAGCCGCCAAGGCAGCACCTCGCGCGCCTGCCAAGCCTGCCGGCCGCGCGGCGCCGAAAAAGGGCTGATGCGCCTTTTCCTCGTCGCCGTGGGCCAGCGCCAGCCGGCCTGGGCCGACACCGCCTACGAGGACTTCGCCAAGCGCTTTCCGCCCGAGCTCAAGCTGGAGTTGAAGGCTGTCAAGGCCGAGACGCGCGGCAGCAAGACGGCGGAGCAGTTGATGGCGGCCGAGGCCGCACGCATCGAGGCAGCTTTGCCCAAGGGCGTGCGCCGCATCATCCTGGACGAGCGTGGCGAGCGCCGCACCTCAGTGCAGTTGGCTGAGCGGCTGAAGCTGTGGATGGGTGAGGGCCGCGATGCCGCCCTCATCATCGGCGGGCCCGACGGCCTGCATCCCGATCTCAAGGCCACGGCCGACGAGACCTTGCGGCTGTCGGACCTCACCTTGCCCCATGCCTTCGCCCGCGTGCTACTGGCCGAAGGCCTGTACCGCGCCTGGACCGTGACGACCGGCCACCCGTATCACCGCGAATGATTCCAAACTTCATCTACCTCGCCTCGCAAAGCCCGCGCCGCCGCCAGTTGCTGGAGCAGCTCGGCGTCAGGCATGAGTTGCTGCTGCCCGGTGCCGACGAAGATGCGGAAGCGCTGGAGGCGGTCCAACCCGACGAGGTGCCCGAGACTTATTGCGCCCGCGTCACGGCCGCCAAGCTCGATGCGGCGCTGGTGCGCCTCACCGCGCGCGGCCTGCTACCGGCGCCCATCCTGTGCGCGGACACCACGGTGGCCATCGACGGACTCATCCTCGGCAAGCCCGCGGACGACGTCGATGCGGCGCGCATGCTGGCGCTGATGTCAGGCCGCACGCACCGAGTCATCACGGCCGTCGCCGTGGCCGACGCGGCGCGTCGTGTGGCGGCGCTGAATGTCTCTCACGTGGAATTCGCGCCGCTGTCGGCCGCGCAGATCGACCGCTACGTCGCCAGCCGCGAGCCGTTCGGCAAAGCTGGCGCCTATGCCATCCAGAGCCAGGCAGCCGCCTGGATCGTGAAGATTGCCGGTAGCTACTCGGGCATCATGGGGTTGCCCCTCTTTGAGACGGCGCAGCTGTTGGACAAATTCGGCTTTGAGTTCTGACCTGAGTTTTGATGCGTGCCGCCTCCACCGGCGGCACGCATCAGCATTCAAAGGCAAGAGATGGAAGACATCCTGATCAACTGGTCACCGCAGGAGACGCGGGTGGCCGTGGTCGAGAACGGCGCGGTGCAGGAGCTGCACATCGAGCGCACGTTGGAGCGGGGCCTGGTGGGCAACGTCTACCTCGGCAAGGTGGTGCGCGTGCTGCCGGGCATGCAGAGCGCCTTCATCGACATCGGCCTGGAGCGCGCCGCCTTTCTGCACGTTGCCGACCTGCACAGTGCCTCGCAGTTCGGACATGGCCGGCACCAGAACGGCCATGGCGTCGAGGTGCCTCCCACGCCCATCGAGCGCCTCATCTTCGAAGGCCAACCGCTGACGGTGCAGGTCATCAAGGACCCCATCGGCACCAAGGGCGCACGGCTGTCCAGCCAGATCAGCATCGCCGGCCGCATGCTGGTCTATCTGCCGCAGGACGAGCACATCGGCGTCAGCCAGAAGATCGGCTCGCCCGAGGCGCGCGAGGCCTTGCGCGCGCGCATGGTCGCACTGGTGGGGACAAAGGAGCAGGGCGGTGGCGGCGGCTTCATCCTGCGCACGAACGCAGAGGACGCCAGCGACGAGGAGCTCGGTGCCGACATCGCCTATCTGCGCAAGACCTGGCAGCAGATCCGCGCGGGTGCGCTGACAACGCCGCCGGCCAGCCTGTTGCACCAGGACTTGAGCCTCGTCGAGCGCGTGCTGCGCGACCTGACGAGCGAACGCACGGGCTCCATCCGCATCGACTCCAAGATGCAGTACGACGTGTTGCGCGGCTTCGGCGAGACCTTCATGCCGGCCGCCACGGCCAAGCTGGAACATTACCGCGGTGAACGGCCCATCTTCGACCTGTGCAATGTCGATGCCGAGATCGCCCGCGCGCTGGCGCGCAAGGTGGAGCTGAAGTCCGGCGGCTCGCTGGTGTTCGACCAGACCGAGGCGATGACGACCATCGACGTCAACACCGGCGGCTTCGTCGGTGCCAAGAACTTCGACGACACCATCTTCAAGACCAACCTCGAAGCGGCGGGCTCCATCGCCCGCCAGCTGAGGCTGCGCAACCTGGGCGGCATCATCATTGTCGACTTCATCGACATGACGCGTGAGGAGCACAGGACGGCGGTGCTGGCCGAGTTCCGCAAGCAGCTGGGCCGGGACCGCACCAAGGTGACCGTCGGCGGCTTCACGCAGTTGGGCCTGGTCGAGATGACGCGAAAGCGCACGCGCGAGTCGCTGGCGCGCATGCTCTGCGAACCCTGCCCGACCTGCGAGGGCCGCGGCCAGGTCAAGACGGCGCGTTCGGTCTGCTACGACATCCTGCGCGAGATCCTGCGTGAGGCACGCCAGTTCTCGCCCCGGGAGTTCCGCGTCGTGGCCGCCGCCAACGTCGTCGAGATGATGCTCGACGAAGAGAGCGCCCACCTGGCCGGCCTGTCGGACTTCATCGGCAAGCCCATCTCGCTGACCGCCGAGCCGACCAACCAGACGGAACATTACGACATCGTCCTACTCTGAAGTGGCGCGGCACTGCGGCAGAATTCCGGACCGCACTGCAAAGTCCACTGCATGATCTCTCGCCGTCTCAGCCTTGCCGCGCTTGCGGCCTTTCCTGCCGCCTCGGCCCTGGCCCAGGTGCGCATCGACATCGCCGGCACGGGCGGCACCCGCATCCCGGTGGCCATCGTCGATTTCCGCGATGACGCCAAGGCCTCGGCCCAGCCGATCGCCGCCATCGTGCGCGCCGACCTGGAACGCAGCGGCCTGTTTCGCAGCGTCGATGCACCCACCGGGCTGAACGAGACGAGCAGCCCGGCCTGGCCCGACTGGAAGGCCCGCCAGGCCGATGCGCTTGCGGCGGGTTCGATCACCCGCCTGGCCGACGGACGGCTGGATATCCGCTTCAAGCTCTGGGACGTCGTCAACCGCACCGAGCTCCTCGGCGAAGCGCATGCCGTGCATCCCGATGATGCCCGCCTTGCCGCGCATCGCATCGCCGACACCATCTACCAGAAGCTCACCGGCGAGCGCGGCGTGTTCGCCACCCGCATGGCCTATGTGACCAAGGCCGGCCCGCGCTACAGCCTGGTCGTTGCCGACGCAGACGGCGAGGGCGCCAAGGTCGCATTGACCAGCCCCGATCCCATCATCTCGCCAGCCTGGGCGCCCAATGGCCGCGAACTCGCCTACGTGACCTTCGAAAGCCGCAAGGCCACGGTGCGCGTCCAGGACGTGCAGACTGGCGGCCGCCGCGTGCTGGCCGACTTCAAGGGCACCAACAGCGCGCCGGCCTGGTCGCCCGATGGCTCGCAGCTCGTGCTCAGCCTGTCGCGCGACGGGGGGACCCAGCTCTTCGTCATCAACCGTGACGGCTCGGGCCTGCGTCGCCTCACGCAAAGCGGCGCCATCGACACCGAGGCCTGCTACTCGCCCGATGGCAGCAAGATCTTTTTCGTTAGCGACCGTGGCGGCGGCCCGCAGATCTACCGCATGCCGGCCAGTGGCGGCGCGGCCGAGCGTGTGACCTTCAACGGCAACTACAACATCAGCCCGGCGGTCAGCCCTGACGGCCGCACGCTGGCCTACATCACCCGCATCAGTGGTGCCTTCCGCCTGTCGGTGATGGATCTCGGCACCGGCCAGTCACAGCAGATCAGCGAAGCCAACGACGACGAAAGCCCGGCGTTCGCGCCCAATGGCAAGCTCATCGTGTACGCGAGCCGTGCCGGCGGCAAGGAAGTGCTGATGACGACGACGCTGGACGGCAAGATGAAGACGCCGCTGCTCGTCACTTTGGTAGAGGTTCGTGAACCCACGTGGGGTCCTTTTACACGCCAGTAACTTGACAGTTCGCACCGTGTTGGACAATGGCGCGCCCGCGCCGCCGATGGCGCTGCGCCCCCCCATCCCCCGCCCCCTGTCTGTTGTGGAGACTATTCGAATGAAACTGACCCGCTATGCGCTCACTTTGATTGCCGCCGCCGCCTTGGCCGGCTGCAGCTCCGCCGTCAAGTTGGACGAGCCCGCGCCGGTCGAGACGCGCCAGCCCACACCGCCCCCGGCGACACCTGAGCAGCAGCCGACAACCGCGCAGACCGCTGTCCCGACGGTTGACCTGTTCAGCCAGTACACCCAGGAAGTCAACAAGGGCGCCAATCGCGTCGTCTACTTCGACTACGACAGCGACGTCGTCAAGGAAGAGTACCGCCCGCTGGTCGACCTGCACGCCAAGCGCCTGAACGCCAACAAGCGCGCCGCGTTGAACCTCGAAGGCCACACCGACGAGCGCGGCGGCCGCGAGTACAACCTGGCCCTCGGCCAGCGCCGTGCCGAAGCCGTTGCCAAGTCGCTGACGCTGCTGGGTGTCGGCGCCAACCAGGTGGAAGCTGTCAGCTACGGCAAGGAGCGCCCTGCCGCTCAAGGCAGCGGCGAAGAAGTCTGGGCCAAGAATCGTCGCGTCGAGCTCAAGGACAAGTGAAAGTGATGCGCGCTCTGCGACTGTCGCTGATGACGCTGGCCGCGAGCGCGGCTTTCATGCAGCCCGCAAAGGCGGGCCTGTTCGAGGATGATGAAGCCCGCAAGGCCATCCTCGAGCTGCGTGGCACGGTGAAGGCCAACGAGGACGCTGCCAAGCAGCGTGCCGAACAGCTCAACACGCTGGTCCAGGATCAGTTGCAGCCGCTGCGCCGCAGCATGCTGGACCTGAACGGCCAGATCGATGCGCTGCGCAGCGAGATCGCCAAGCTGCGTGGCGCCAACGAGCAGCTCGCTCGCGACCTGGCCGACACCCAGCGCAAGCTGGCCGATCAGTCGCAGTCCGTCGAGGCTCGATTCAAGCCGCTGGAGCCGCAGAAGGTCAGCCTCGATGGCCGCGAATTCCAGGTCAACCCTGACGAGCGCAACCAGTATGAAGCCGCCATCGGCCTCGTGCGCCGTGGCGACTTCGCCGAGGCTGTCGCCGCGCTCAATGCCTTCCTGAAGCGCTACCCCGCCAGCGGCTATACCGACTCGGTGCGCTTCTGGCTCGGCAACGCCCAGTACGGCAAGCGCGACTACAAGGACGCCGTTGCGACCTTCAAAGCTTTCATCGCCGGCAATCCTGACCATCCGCGCGCGGCCGAAGCCCTGCTCGCGCTGGCCAATTGCCAGATCGAGCTGAAGGACAACAAGTCCGCCCGGCGCAGCCTCGACGACCTCATCAAGGCCTATCCCGGCACCGAGGCCGCCCAGGCCGCCAAGGAACGGTTGGCGGCACTGCGTTGATGTCCGCTGATCAGCTGGACGCTGATCTGGAGCGCCGCTTCGGCGGCCTGCGCCGTCTGCACGGCGACGTCGCCTACCAGCGCCTGCGCGCCGCGCGCTTCGCGGTCGTCGGCCTGGGCGGCGTCGGTTCCTGGGCCGTCGAGGCCCTGGCGCGCAGTGGCGCGGCGGAGCTGACGCTGATCGACCTGGACCAGGTTTCCGAATCCAACATCAACCGCCAGATCCAGGCTCTCGGGTCGACCGTCGGTATGGCCAAGGCTGAGGCGCTGAGGCAGCGTATTGCCGACATCCACCCCGGCTGCGCGGTGCACGTCGTCGAGGAATTTGTCGAACCCGAGAATTGGCCCGCGCTGATCGGCGATGCGGAGTTCGACGGGCTCATCGACTGTTGCGACCAGGTCCGCGCCAAGGCCGTGCTGGCTGCCTGGGCGCGTGAGCTTGAGCTGCCCTTCGTCACCGTCGGCGCCGCCGGTGGCAAGCGCGAGCCGCATCGCGTGGAGCTCGACGACCTCAGCGCCACGACTCACGATCCGCTGCTGGCGTCGCTGCGCCAGCGCCTGCGCAAGCACCACGGTGCGGCGCGTGCCGGGAAAATGGGTGTCGCCTGCGTGTACTCACGTGAGCCGGTGCATCTGCCGCAGCAAGGTGAGGGCGAAGCCTGTGATGTTGACGGCAGCCTGAACTGCCATGGTTACGGCTCCAGCGTCACCGTCACGGCGACCTTTGGCCTGTGCGCGGCAGCCGAGTTGCAGCGCCTGCATCTGAGTCGAAAACCGGGCTGACGGCAATTCAAGGATTTCTTGCGGAGCCTCTAAAAACCTGCCTATAATGGCGGGCTCTGCTTGACACGGGACGTTAGCTCAGTCGGTAGAGCAGCGGACTTTTAATCCGTTGGTCGCAGGTTCGAATCCTGCACGTCCCACCAGAATTTAGAGCGACGATTCGACGGAATCAACGCTACAATCTTTGGCTTAGCTTCGGTCCCCCGAAGTTGAATCAGGGCTCTTAGCTCAGTTGGTAGAGCAGCGGACTCTTAATCCGTAGGTCGAGTGTTCGAGTCACTCAGGGCCCACCAAAATTTAAGAAGCAAAAAGGCACTTGGCGAACCGCCAAGTGCCTTTTTTGCGTTTGGGCGTGGCGTCGGGAGACGTCGCAGCAGCGCGAGGTTCAGAGCCCCAGCAGGGCCTTGGCGCGCGCCAGATGCTCCAGGCGATCGTCCAGCCCGTTGTAGCCGCCATTGATCCGCTTGGTGACAGCCTTGGCGTCGTCGGCTTCGGCGAGCGGGCCGATGCCACGCGTCTTCCAGAACCAGCAGGCCACGTCGACGCAGGCGAACGGGTCCTGGGCCAGCTGCGTGGGGTCGCTGATGTAATCGGTGCCGGTGAACTTGCTGTAGTCCCGGTAGTTGTTGCGACCGGTGAGCTGGATCAGCCCGCGGCCCTTGAAGCGTGGGCCGTCGCCGGGCTCCGTGTTGCCGAGATCGGTGCGGCCGTCATAGGCGTTGCCGCTGGCCAGTTCCTCGGAATAGAGCAGCGAGCCGGACTCGTGTGCGAGCTGGGCGATGAAGTGAGCGATCTGCCGCGGCGTGTCGATGCCATAGCGTGTCATGCCCTTCACCAGCGGCTCGAAGTAGAGGTCGATGCGCTTTTGCATGGCCCGTGGCATCACGATGCCGAGCTTCTCCTTGGTCGCGCCGGGAGGCAGGCCCGCCAGCAACCGCGTCATCGTGGCGTCGCCCGGTGTCACCAGGCCATCCGACTCCGGCAGGCCCATGGCCTGGGTCTCGAAGGCACGGATCGCGTCGATGGTGTTGGGGCCGATCTGCCCGTCCACCCCCAACTGCTTGAGCGCTGCGCCGCTCCAGGCCTCGCTGTTCATGTTGAGCAGGACCTGGACGATGCGGACATCGGCGACATCGTTGCGGGCACCCAGCCCGACGCTCTTGGCAATGCACATGGCAACGGCTCCCATCAGGAAGAAGAGGTGTCGACCTTATGCGCCCGCCGCCGCCAGCGAATCCCCAATCAGGATGAGACAGCGATGGCCCGCAACTGCCGGTCCCACCAGGGCGTGTCGCCGATCTCCGCGCGCAGGTGGTCGATGAAGAGCCTGGTTTTGGTGGCGTGGCCGCAGCCGGGCAGGCGCACCGCGTGGATGCGCCAGGCGGGCAAGGGTTGGCAGTGGCTGCCGCTGGACTAAAGCAGCCAGGTGCGCTGAATCAGGGCAAAGGCCGGATGCTGACGCCCAGGCTGCCGGCCGGGTGGGCCTCGTTGAAGAGCTGCCACACGCGCCCGTTGCGTGCCATCTGGCCGAAAGCCTGGCGCAGCAGGCGCCGGTCGGCTTCGACGAGGCCGCGGCGTGACAGATACAGGCCGCTGGCGTGCCAGCCCAGTTCCTCCAGCGGCTCGACACGCAGGCGCTTCAGCAACGGCGTCAGCTCGGGCTCATTGACCAGCGTGCCGACCAGGATGGACGCCGTCATGACGCTGGCCTGGGCCAGGCCCTGGCGCAGTGCGCGGGCGACGCCGGTGGGGTCGGCCTCCTCGACGAGGCGCTGGCGCTGGCGCAGCGTTGCGATGGCACCGTCATAGGCCGGACCGAAAGAGAAGCCGCGCACGACGACGAGCTTGTAGTCCGGCTGGGCCAGCAGCTCGGCCAGCGAGCGCGGCACGGGCGTGTCGGCGTCCAGGGTCAGCAGGCTGGCCCGCACCTGGATCAGTGGCACGAACTCGCCCACGGCATCACGTGCGGGATTTGATGAGGCCGGCATGAGGATGTCGGCCTGACCAGCGTCGAACATCGTTTGCAGCCGCGCCCGTGGCACCTTGTGGATATTGAACTGGCAGGGCGCGCTGGCCGCCACTTCGCGCAGCAGCGTCGGATAAATGCCCTGGGCGCGCCCGTCCTCGAAGCTGACGCTCAGGCCGATAGGGGCCATGGGTACGTTGAGGGGGCGCGAGCAGCCGGCCTCGGCGGTCATTGCCACCAGCCAGCCCAATAGCCACAAGCCCGATCGCACCCTTGCGTTCATGCCCCTCGATCCCGAGATTCTTGTGGCCCATTGTGCGCGACCCGGCGTTCCAGCGCATCAAACAGCAGTTGCACGATGACGGCCAGGGCCGCGGCGGGCAGGGCGCCGGCCAACATCAGCTTGCTGTCGTTGACGGCCAGGCCCGCGACGATGCGCTCGCCCAGGCCGCCCGCGCCGACGAAGGCCGCGACGGTGGCCGTGCCGACGTTGGTGACCGCTGCCGTCTTCACCCCTGCCATCAGCGTCGGCAGGGCCAGTGGCAGCTCAATGGCGCGCAGCGTCTGGCCGCGGGTCAGGCCCAGCGCCAAGGCGGCATGGGTCAGCCCGCCAGACACGGCCTGAAGCCCGGCATGGGTGTTGCGCACGATGGGCAGCAGTGCATAGACGAACAGCGCCAGCAAGGCCGGCACGAAGCCGATGCGGCCAACCAGGGCAATCAGGAAGGCCAGCAGGGCGAGCGAAGGCAGGGTCTGCAGCAGGCCCGTCACGGCCATGACGGGCGCCGCCAGCCGCGGCAGGCGATGCGCCGCAATGCCCAGGGGCACGGCCACGGCCACGGCCAGCGCGAGCGAGGCCAGCACCAGGGCCAGATGCTGGGCGAGCAGCTTGGGCAGATCGGGTGCAAACAGTCGGTCCATCAAGCCCTGGTGTCCCGTGCCGCCCGAGTCTGACCGCAGGAAGCCGTGCGCCACGTCGGCAAAGGGCCGGCCGTCCAGCTCGGCGGCGGCGTTCAGGCGGGTCATTTCGGCTTCGGGCAGGCGGCCGGCCAGGCCCTGCAACGGCTTGTCGTCGACCGCCGTCCGCATCAGCAGCACCGCGTCGTAGCGCGGGAAGAAGCCGCGGTCATCGCGCAGCACCCGCACGGGCTGGCGGGCGAGCTGGGCGTCGGTGGTGTAGACGTCGATGAGGTCGACCTGGCCATTGGCGAGGGCTTGATACGCCAGGCCGTGGTCCAGGCCGGCGCCGGGTTGCAGCTTCAGGCCGTAGGCGCGCTGCAGCGCCGGCCAGCCGTCGGCGCGGGCCAGGAACTCGTGCGACAGGCCAGCCTTGAGTGCCGGCGGTGCCTTGGCGGCAAGCTCCGAGATCGTCGTGATGCCCAGCCGCGCCGCGTCGGCCTCGCGCAGGGCCAGGGCATAGCTGTTGTTGAAGCCCAGTGGCACGCCGGCCTTCAGGCCCAGCGGCTTCAGCCACGCGTTGATCTGCGCCAGCGGTGCCTGCGCATCCGCAGATGACTCGCGCTTGAGCAACTCGCGCACGATGGTACCGGTGTACTCCGGGTAGAGATCGATCTGGCCTTGCTGCAGGGCCGCGGCCAGGATGGCGGTATTGCCCAGGCCCTGGCGGTGTTCAGCGGCGACACCCTGACCGACCAAGGTCTGCGTGACGATCTCGCCCAGCAGATAACTCTCGGTGAAGCGCTTGGAGCCGACTTGCAGCGCCGCTGGCGCGGCCTGCGCCATGCCGGCAAACCACGCGGTTAGCAGGGTCAACAACCAAAGTGCTTGCCGGCTGGTGCTCATTGCCGCATGGTGCCTCATGGCATGCGTCGCAATGTCAGACAAGGCCTACACGCGGGCCCCTTCGTGTCCGAATGCAACGAAGCCAGGTTCTCTCTACAGTTGAAGGCATCGTTTTCAGAGGAGGTCATCCATGTCTCGCGCCACCGATCATCTGCTGCGTCAGCACCTGGACAGCCTGGGCGTTCACCTGCGCCAGTGCCGCACGCTGTCAGACCGCAAGCAGCGCATGCTGTGCTCGCTGGAATTCCTGGACAGCGCCATCGGCGACCGGCTGTTCACGACCGTCGTCCTGGGTAGCGTCCTCATGGCCGTGGTGTTGAGCTTGGTCGTCTGATCCTCCCCTGATTCGCTACGGCGGCCCCTTTCGGGGCCGCTTGCTTTTTGGGGCTTCAAAACGCTGCCGCCGGTTCCGGCCTGCGGGCCGGCAGGGCATCGGTGACTGGCACCCAAAGCTGCAGGTCGCCTTCGACCTCCCCGAGCGCCAGCGTCGATCCTGGCACCAGGGTGCGGTAGCCGGCGGGCGGCGCGGTGCCGGCGCCCGTCGGGGCACGCTGCAGCAGCAAGTCGATACGCCGACCCTGGTGCACCAGGCGCAGCCGCGCCTCGGGCCAATGGGGCGGCAGGCAGGGCTGCACGCGCAGCAGGCCATCGGCCAGCTTGACGCCGCACAGCGACTCGACCGCCGCGCGCAGCAGCCAGCCGGCGGCGCCCGTGTACCAGCTCCAGCCACCGCGGCCGGCGTGCGGCGCGGCGGCTTCGATATCACCGGCCACGGCGAAGGGCTCCAGCCCATAGGCCGCGCCGTGTGCCCCGCGGTGGGCCGGGCTGATGGCCGTGAAGGCCGCCCAGGCGCGCTCGGCCTGACCGAGCTTGGCGCTGGCCATCAGGGCCCAGGTGGCGGCGTGGTTGTACTGGCCGCCGTTCTCGCGCACGCCGCCGGGGTAGGCCTGGATGTAGCCGGCTGGTGGCTGGTGGTCCTTCAGCGGCGGCCACAGCAGGCGCAACAAGTGGGCGTCGCGGTCATGCAGCTCGCGCCAGGCGCTGTCCAGGGCCAGGCGGGCGCGGTCGGCCTCGGTGGCGCCGGTCAGCACGGCCCAGGCCTGCACGATGAGGTCGATGCGGCATTCGCTGTCGTCATGGGTGCCGAGGACGCTGCCGTCATCGAACCAGCCGCGGCGGTACCAGCGGCCGTCCCAGGCCTCGGCGTCCAGGGCCTTGGCCAGCTTGTCGCGTGCCTGGCGCCAGCGCGCCGCGCGGGCCTGCTCGCCGCGGGCGATGGCCAGCGGGTGCAGGGCGTCGATGACGGCGCACAGGAAGAAGCCCATCCACACCGACTCGCCCTTGCCCTCGGCGCCGACGCGGTTCATGCCGTCGTTCCAGTCGCCGGTACCGAACAGCGGCAGGCCATGGACGCCGACGGGCAGGCTGACATCGATGGAGCGCGCGGCGTGCTCGTAGATGCTGGCCTGCTCGTCGCTGATGGCCGGCACCTCGTAGATGTCCTCGGCGCCCTCGGGCACGGGGCGTCCCTGCAGGAAGGGCAGCATCTCGTCGGCCAGCGACGTATCGGCGGTGCGCTCGACGTACAAGGCCAGCGCCAGCGCCAGCCACAGCCGGTCGTCCGCGAAATGCGTGCGCACGCCGGCACCGGCCGGCTCATGCCACCAGTGCTGCACGTCGCCGGGCGGGAACTGGTGGGCTGCGTGGCGGCGAATCTGCGCGGCCAGGCGCTCGGGTGCATGCTGCACCAGGGACATGGCGTCCTGCAGCTGGTCGCGGAAGCCGAAGGCGCCGCCCGCCTGGTAGAAGCCGGCGCGCGCCCAGATGCGGCAGCCCAGCACCTGGGCCGGCAGCCAATGGTTCACCAGCGCGTCGAAGGCGGGGTCGGGCGTGGCCACCTGAACGGGCGCGCTCAAGGCCCGCCAGACCTCGCGCTGGGCGGCCAGCCGGTGCAATGGGTCGGCCGCCCAGGCGTTGGCGGCCTGCTCGCGGGCCGCGGGCAGGCTCTGCGCATGGCCGAGCAGCACCGTGCCATGCCAGGCGTGGCCGGCTTCCAGTCGGATCGGCACCGCGAGCAGGGCCGCCGGGTCGGTGGCAGCACCGGCCTGGCCATCCAGCGCGTGCGGCATGACGAGACGGCCTTCGTCGTCGAACAGCAGGCGGCGGTCGCCGCTGGCCTCAATGGCGGCCGTCCACGGGTGCGGCCGGTTCAGGTCGGGCGTGAAGCCGGCGTCCGCGGGCCAGGGCCACAGGGCCTGATCGCTGGCCAGGCTGTTGATCTGGTCGGCCGTCGCATCGCCCTCGCGGGTCGGGCGCAGTGCCATCCAGGCCGTGTGGCCGCCGAAGCCATTGAGCCCATCGGCCTGCGTGGCCAGGGCCAGCAGCGGACCGTCGCCCTGGGGCGGTTCCAGTCGCGTCACGACACTGCGGCGCGCACCACTGTCCATGCCCAGCTGCCACTGCGCGGCGGCCAGCAGCCGCAGCAGGCGCGGCGGGCGGCCGGGCGCCGCGTGCAACTCCACCTGGCATTGCTTGACGGCGGTTGTTGCGTCCACCGTCCAGCGCAGGCGCACCACCATGCCTGGCAGCTGGAAAGCCATGGCCGTAGCTCCTGGCAGGTGGGACACGTTCTGGTGCGGGCTGGCGCGGCCGAGCAGCCAGGCCTTGCCGCTGGACAGGCAGTGCAGGATCAGCCATTCGCCGGGCGAGTCCAGCAGCGCGTCGTTGGACCAGGGCGTGATCTGGTGCAGCCGGCTGTTGCCGGCCCAGGCCATGCCGGCACCGCGCTCGGACACCTGGCAGCCGAAGTTCTCGTTGGCGATGACGTTGATCCACGGCCGCGCCGGCTGGCTTTGCTCGGTCAGCTCGAAGCGGCAGGCACCGCTGTCGGCCTCGAAGTCGCTGTCTGGCGCCTCGGCGCCGGGCGGGGCGGCGAGGGCGGACACCAGCGTCGCGCCGGCGCCGCGCCGGGCCTTGGCGGCTTGCTCGTGGCTCTGGCCCAGGCGCTCGAGCTGCTGGGCCAGCGGCCGGCCATCGGCGAACCAGCGCACGCGCGCCAGCATGTTGAGGGCAAAGCGCGTGTCCGGCCCCACGGTCTCGTCCGACAGCACATGCACGCGGCAGCGCCCATGGGTTTGCTGCTCGGCCAGCGACCGCAACGCGCGCGACACCGGCGCCAGATAGGACGGCGGCTCGGCGTCCAACACGACGACGTCCACTGGCAGCGGGCTGCCCTGGGCCTGCAGCAGCGCGCACAGCTCGCGCACCATGATGACGCCGGTGGGATCGGCCACGCGCATCAGGATGATGGGGTCGTCCCCCGAGATGCCATGGCGCCACAGCGCATCGCGCTCGTAGCCGGTCTCGGGCAGAGGCAGGTTCTCGCGGGCGGCCTGCGAGGTCAGCAGGGTCTGCAGCGTGAGGCCGGCCCGCCAGGCGCCCGGCGCGAGGCTGGCGCCTTGGGTGCGCACGCCGGCCATGGTGTGGGCCAGCGTCAGCGCACGCTCGACGAGGGCCGGCTGACGCAGCTTGTCCAGCAAGTGGCTGAGCGTCTGCGGCTCGCGAGCGGCGGCGGTGGCCAGCGTCAGCGTCACGCTGGCACCGGGCGGCAGCTGCAGCACCAGGTGCAGCAGCGAGATCGGGTCGTTGCCGGTGTCCAGCATGCCAGACGCGGTGTTGAGGCCGGTCACATCGGTGCCCAGCAGCGCTTGCACGCCGGCATGCGCAATGACGCCGCCGGGCTGGCCGGGCATGCCGCCGCGGGCCAGCCAATGGGCACGGTCGGCACCGGCGCGCACACGGTCCAGCCGCGCGCCGCCCTCGAGCTCCACGCCCACCAGCGCATGCACCGCGTGCAGGGGCGCCTCGTTGGGACTGCGCGGCAGGCGCTGCCAGTTCAGGGCCTGCTGGCCCGGTTCCCAACGTGCCTGGAGGAAGAGCTTGCCGAAAGCCGGGTGGGCCAGGTCGGCCTTGGCCGGCGCCAGCACGGGCTCGAAGCTGGATACCAGCGCCAGGCGGCGCGGCCGATGGGCGAGGTTGCGCAGCGTAATGCGGCGCAGCTCGACGTCGTCCTCGACGGCCACCCAGGCCTCGGTGTGGGCGTGCAACTCCTCGCCCTCGGCCGTGAACTGCGCGCTGGCGGGGTGCAGGCGGCAGCCATAGCGCCATTGCGGGCCGGGCGTGGGCCGCAGCGTGAGCGATCGCCAGGGGCTGGACTCGGGCGCGCCGTTCCAGTGCAGGTCCAGGTCGCGCAGATGCAGGTGGTGGCCGAGCAGGTCCTGCGGCAGATCGTCGCGCCAGCGGCTCACCAACACCAGTGAACCCGGCTCGCCCCAGACCAGCGTGCCGCCGCCATGCTCGCGCACCATCGCGCTGAGACGCCCATGGCCCAGCCAGGCGGTGGCGGGCAGGGCGCGGCCATGCAGCTCGGGCACGACCAGCGAGATGCGGGCGCGGCGCGGTGCGCTTCGAGTCGGCTGTGGCGGCGGTTCGCGCAACGGCGCCACCTTGTGCGGCGCGCGCTCGTGCAGCAGCCAGCGCACGGCGCACAGCCGCGGCTCGGCATCGGCCCAGCGCTGCGGCGCGCCGCCGCACAGCACCTCGGTCAGCGCGACGAGGGACATGCCGTGGTGGTGGGCCATCGTCGTGCCGATGCGCTGGAAGCGACGCCCTTGCGGGGGTGTCTCGCTGGTGGCTTCGGGCTGGCGGCCGACTGTGTAGTCCAGCGCCTCCATGAAGCCGCCCTCATGGCGGGCACCCAGGGCCTGCAGCGCGCGCAGGTTGGCGACGGCCGCGCGCGGCATCACCATGGTCGCCATCAGGCTGGCATAGGGTGCAATGACGATCTCTTCCACCGGCGTGTCGCGCAGTGCCAGGCTGGCCACGCCCTGCGGGCCGTACTGGTAGGCCAGGCTCCGGTCGCGCTTGGCATAGGCGCTCTCGGACACGCCCCAGGGCAGGCCGGCCGCACGCCCGGCGCGGATCTGCTCCATGACGGCCGCGCGAGCGGCTTCCGCCAGCGCGCTACCGGTGGGCTCGTCCAGCACCAGCGAGGGCATCAACATCTCGAACATCGAGCCCGACCAGCTCTTCAATCCGGTGACGCGGCCACGCGAGAAGAAGGGCCGGCCCAAAGCGCCCCAGTGCGCCGGCGGGATGTCGCCCTTGGCGATGGCTACCAGGCTGGCCAGCCGAGCTTCGGAGGCGAGCAGGTCGTAGTGGTTCTGGTCCAGCCGCTCGGTACCGGGTTCGGAGCCTTGCGCCGCGACGGCGCCGATGTGCAGCAGGTGGCGCTGCGGGTCGTAGAGCCAGCTGAAGTCGTGGGCCAGCGCAAGGGCGCGCGCCCGCATGGCGACGGCGTTCAGCGCCTCGGCCACGGCCGGCGGCGGCGGCATGCCCTCGCCCCCGCGCGCAAAGCCCTCGCAGGCCGCCGCGACCACCAGCAGATGGGCGCAGAGGTTGCCGCTGTCCACGCTGGAGATGTAGGGTGGCTCCAGCACGCCCAGGCGCTGGGTGTCGATCCAGTTGTAGAAGTGGCCGCGGTGGCGGGGCAGCTTGTCCAGCGTGTCCAGCGTGCGGCCGATGCGCTCGGCCAGGCCGACGTCATGCAGCCAGCCGAACTCGCGCGCGCAGCAGGCCGACAGCAGGTACAGGCCGATATTGGTGGGCGAGGTGCGGTGGGCGACGGCGATGTCGGGGTCGAACTGAACGTTGTCGGGCGGCAGATCGTTGTCGTCCTTGGTGACCCAGCGTTCGAACCAGCGCCAGGTGTCGCGGGCGACGCTGAGCAGGTACTGGCGCTCGTCGTCGGTGATGGCCTCGCGGCGCGGCCGGGCGCGCGGCCGGCTGGCCAGGCCTATCCACAGCGGCGTCAGTGCCCAGGCCAGCAGCAGCGGCAGGGCCTGGTCCCAGTCGACGGGGCGGCCGATCAGGGCCGGCGTCATCAGCAGCAAGGCCAGCGCGCCGGTGGCAAAGGTCACATGCTTGTGCTGGCGCCACAGCGAGCGCCAGTCGGTGCGCGCCGCGGCTTCCGCCGCGTCGGCGGTGGTCCATTCCAGCAGATGCTGGTGGCTGACACGCTGGCGCCACAGCGCGCGCACGATGGCGTCGATGCTGAGCCAGCTTGCCGCCGGAAGCAGTGCGATGTGCCAGACGACGCCGCCGATGGCACGCCCGAGTTCAATGGCCGCCTGCCGGTAAAAGCGCGGCAGGGAGATGCGGTCGCCCGACGGCGCGCAGGCCGCCAGGGCGCCCATCAACGGCCCGGCGCCGAAGGTGGCGGCCACCAGCCCCAGCGCCCACGCCGGCGCCAGGCCCAGGCCCATCCACGACGCGACCAGCAGCAGCAAGGCGGCCGGGGCGACGAGGGAGCGGCGCAGGTTGTCCAGCATCTTCCAGATGTGGATGCCGTGCAGGCCCCAGCGGCGCGGGTGGCCGAGGAAGGGCAGCAGCTGCCAGTCACCGCGCGTCCAGCGGTGGATGCGCGAGGCCGCCACGTCGGCATGCATGGGGGCGGGCTCCACCAGCACCACGTCGCTGACGCCGGCGCAGCGCATCAGCGAGCCTTCCAGCAGGTCGTGGCTGAGCACCTGGCCCTCGGGCATGCGGTGGGCCAGTACCTGCGCTGCGGCCTGCACGTCGATCAGTCCCTTGCCGGCGGCGCTGCCTTCGTCGAACAGGTCCTGGTAGACCTCGGAGCTGGCGGCGCTGTAGGGGTCCAGCCCCGGCTGGCCGGCGAACAGGCTGTGGAACCAGGTGCCATGCACCGTGGAGCTGCCGGCGGCTGTGGCCAGCGGCGTGGCGACGCGTGGCTGCAGCATGCCGTGGCCGCGCACGACGGTGACGGCGCCGCTGGATGTGCGGCTCAACCGTGGGCGGTTCAGCGGGTGGGCGGCGATGGCGACCAGCTCGCGCAGCGCGCCGGGGGGCAGGGCGTTGTCGGCATCCAGCGTGATGATGTGGCGGATGTCCGGTGCGGGCGTGGACAGCTCGCCCAGGTCGACAAAGCGGTCAGGCAGCAGCTCGGGCGGCTGACCGGCCAGCAGGGCGGCCAATGCCTCGGTCTTGCCGCGCTTGCGCTCCCAGCCGATCCAGCGCTGCTCGGTCTCGCTCCAGCGCCGCTCGCGGTGCAGCAGCAGGAAACGCGGCCGGCCCTCGCAGGCCGTGCCGTGGCGCTGGTTCAACGCCTCGATGCCGGCGCGCGCCTGGGCGAGCAGGCCCGCGTCCTGGGGCTGGTGCTCGGCCTTGGCATCGGTCCAGTCGCTGAGCAGCGCGAACTGCGCCTCGTCTTCCAGGTTGGCCAGGTGGTGGCGCTCCAGCTGGGCGAGCAGGGTCGCGATGCCCTTGGAGCGCGTCAGCATGCAGGGAATGACAACCAGGCTGCGCGCCCCGGCCGGAATGCCGTGATGCCAGGTCAGGCGCGGCAGCTGCGCCGGCGCTGCGGACTCGCTGATGAGGCGGTTGGCCAGCGCAACCACGGCCTCGCTGGCCGGCAGCAGCGACAGCAGCACGGCCGCCACCACCATGGGCCAGCCGGCGCCCGGGGGCAGGCCCAGCAGCAGCAACGTCAGCTCGGCCAGGATCAGCAACCCTGCCAGGCTGGTCAGATAGAGGGCGACACTGTGGCGGCGCAGCCCGGCGGCAAAGCGCTCGCCGGCGGTAGGCTTGAGGCGAAGTTCGCTCAGCAGGCGTTCGCGGCCAGGGCCGGACAGCCAGTACAGCGGGGCGCGCTCTTCTGCGTCCTCGGCCCAGGCGGGGTCGTTGCAAAGCAGGCGCAGCACCTGGGCCACGTCGGCCTCGGGTACGTTGTGGCGCTCGGTCAGGGCCTCGATGGCGTGCATGGCCATGTCGCGCGTGGCCTCGTGCTCCTGGCGGTAGACGGCAATGTGGCCCAGGGCGCGCAGCGTCGGGTGCACAGCCTCGAACAGTCCGGCCCAGTTGGCCGCGCCGAGGTTGCGCAGGCTGCTGATGGCGTTGCGAATGCTCTGGTGGTCGGCCGCGCTCTCGGCCTGCTCGCTGGCCTGCGCAGCGGCTGGGTCGGGCAGCGCCTCGGCCAGCCAGGCGTGCACGGCCGCCCAGGACGAGTCATCGGAGTCACGCTGCTCGGCTTGGCCCAGGGCGCGGTCGGTCAGCCGCTCGTGCAGGCGCAGGGCCAGGGCCGTGATGGCAGGGTCGCGCGGCCAGGCCGATTGCCATTGCTGCAGCTGATTGCGCACCGCTGCCGCGTCCAGCTGCGGCAGCGCCTCGAACAGGTGCTGGGCGGCGCGGCGCGCCAGATGACGCCAGGCGGCGCGCTCGGCCAGGCGGCGCAGGTTCTCCACCAGCACGACGCGCAGCGTGGACGGCAGGGCCCACAGCTCGCGCAATGTCAGCGCCTCGGCCTCGTGGTGGCCGGCCAGGAAGTGGTGCAGCAGGGCCAGGTCCAGCGAGCTGTCCGCGTGGGCCACCCAGGCCCAGGCGACGCCATAGATGCGCGGCAGGCCCTGAAGCGGTTCGTCGGCCAGCCGGGGCAGGCGCTGGAAGTAGCTGCGCGGCAGGTCGTGCAGCACCTCGTCGAGCTGCTGCTGCACGATGCGGGCGTTGTCCAGCAGCCAGGCGTGGGCGGGGTCGATGTCGGCCTGCAGGCCTTCCTCGGACAGCACGCTCAGGGCGGCGGCCCAGACCTGCAGATTGCTGCGCAGCCGCGGCGAGAAGGGGCGGGGCTGCTGGCGCGGGTCGTCCACCCGCTGGGCCGCGGCCAGGCTGCGGCCATGTTCGGCAAAGCGGTCGGCACCGAACTGCACCGCTCGTACCGGGGCAGCGGCCGCTTCGGCGCCGCCGGCGAGGCGTAGGAAGGCTTGTGCAGCGCCGGTGGGCGTCAGGTCATGCGGCGGGTGTTGCGGCGGTGCGGACATGCTCCGACTTTGGGTGCCGGCGCGCCGCCGGCACAGCAGCATGCGTCGCGTGTCTCTGTCAGCGCAGTCCTACATCTCCCCCATGAAAAACGTGGGTTCTGCCGCATCGTGGAAAGGCAGCAGCTTTTGTCAGCTCGGACAGGCCGTTTTGGGCGGCCTTGACCCTGGCCAGCTCAGGCTTCGCTGCGCAGGCGCGAGGCCAGCTCGACGTAGGCCGGTTCGACGGGCATGGGCCTCGCGTCCGCCAGGTGCGCCCGCAGCACGCGCCTGAGCGTCTCGGGCTGCGGCGTCAACGGCCCGGCGAAGCGGATGTGCTCGCCGTCGGCGATGAGCAGCGTGGGGAAGGTCTCGATGTCCAGGTCGCCGATGAGTTCGGCTTCGTCCTCGATGTCGATCCAGCGCACATGCAGGCCGGCCTGGGGCAGTTCGGCGCAGGCGGCTTCGAAAATTTCTTGGTAGGACTCGCAGGTGCGGCACCAGGCGGCGCAGAGGCAGGCGATGTGCAGGGGCATGGGCCAATATGGTGCCATGGCGGGACAACGGGCTGTCGTCGTGCTGGAATTCGCAGACTATGCTGCCCTCAACCCACGGAGAGACCAGATGCACAACAACACGCTCCAACCCGCATTCCTGAGTTCGCTGATGACAGCCGGAGCGAACCTCGAGCTTATCTACAACGACCTGGCGCCTCATGCCAACGACAGGATGACGGCGGCGTTGGCACTGGCCAAGCACGCCAAGGAAACTCAAAGGCAGCTCAGGTTCATCGGCATCAGTGCCGGTACGTCGGGCATCAAGCATCTGGCCGAGGAGGGTGAGGGCTACGTCACCTTCTCTCTCGTGTACTGATCGTCAATCGAGCGCCGCCAGTGCCGGCTCTGGGCCATTGCCCATTGCGCGAAGGCTTGCAGCTCGGACGAGCCTTCCCGGTCGGCCCATTGGCAGAGGTAGAAGCCGCGCCCCCGATGACAAAAAGCCGCTGAAGGCACGACGAACCGCCCGGCGGCCAACTCCATTTCTTCGCTCGGGATGTTCGGCACCGCACGGAGATCGCGTTAGACAGGGCGTACGGTGAGCTGCATTGCGTCGACTTGCCCGCCGGGCTGGATGACGCAGGGCGAGGGAGCCGAACTTGATGAATATCTTGACCGTGAGGCACCGCATCCTCGCCAGCTTCGCCGCCGTGCTGGTGTTGATGATCGTCATGGGCGCCGTCATCTATTCCCGCCTCGCTCGCGTGGCGCAGGACGCGACCGTCATCCAGAAGGAGGCCTTGCCCGGCATGCTGTACAGCAGCCAGCTGCTGGCCGCCTGGCAAGAGAACTTCGCGTTGACCCAGGAGCAGGTGTTCGAGAAGGATGAAACCGAGGCGCGCAAGATCGAGTCGCAGTTGCAGGTCAACCGGGCTCGGCTGGAGACCCTGGCCAAGAGCTACGAGAGCACCATCTTCTCGGCCGAGGATCGCGAGAACTACGAGGCGTTCAAGAACCTCCACGTTGCCAATCCTTACCTGCGCACGCAGGACGACATCCTGAAGCTGAGCGCGGCCAGCAAGCGCGACGAGGCCCGGGCGCTGCTGCACAGCCAGCTTGACCCGCAGTACAACAAGCTGCGCGCCGCCGTGCAGTCCGTCGTCGACTACAACATGGCCGATGCCGAGGCGGCAGGCCGGCAGATCATGAGCGCGGTCGCAATGGCCAACATGGCCATCCTGGTCAGTCTCGCCGCGGCACTGTTGCTGGCGCTTGCGCTCGGCTATGTCCTGCTGCAATCGATCACCCGGCCGTTGCACCGGTTGCTCACCGCCACCGACGCGATCAGCACCGGTGACTTGACGCAGCGGATGAACCTGGAGCGGCGCGACGAGTTCGGCACGCTGGCGCAGGGGTTCAACCGGATGACGGAGAAGCTGACGGAGCTGTTCGGCCAGGTCCAGCAGTCCGGCATCCAGGTCAACACCTCGGCGACCGAGATCGCCGCCACATCCAAGGAGCAGCAGGCCACCGCCAGCGAGATCGCTGCGACGACCACCGAGATCGGCGCCACCTCCAAGGAAATTTCCGCCACGTCGCGCGCGCTCGTGAGGACGATGAGCGAGGTGTCGCAGGTCGCCGAGGAGACCGCCTTGCTCGCCGGCGGCGGGCAGGAAGGTTTGCAGCGCATGAGCGAGACCATGCACAACGTGATGGAGGCGGTCGGCTCGATCAACGCCAAGCTCGCCGTGTTGAGCGACAAGGCCGGCAACATCAACCAGGTCGTCACCACCATCACCAAGGTGGCCGACCAGACCAACCTGCTGTCGCTGAACGCGGCCATCGAGGCCGAGAAAGCCGGCGAATATGGGCGCGGGTTTGGCGTGGTTGCCACGGAGATCCGCCGGCTCGCCGACCAGACCGCAGTCGCCACCTACGACATCGAACAGACGGTCAAGGAGATGCAGTCCGCGGTGTCGGCCGGCGTGATGGGCATGGACAAGTTTTCCGAGGAGGTGCGCCGCGGCATGCAGGAGGTGCAGCAGGTCGGCGCGCAGCTGTCGCAGATCATCTCGCAGGTGCAGGCCCTGGCGCCGCGTTTCGAGGCCGTCAGCGAAAGCGTGCAGACGCAGGCGACCGGCGCCGAGCAGATCAGCCAGGCACTGACACAGTTGACCGAAGCCGCCCAGCAGACCGTCGACTCGCTGCGCCAGTCGGGCCAGGCGATCGACGGCTTGCACCAGGCGGCTGGCGGGCTGCGCAGCGGCGTCTCGCGCTTCAAACTGGCGCAGGCCTGAGGCCCGAGGGCCGGCCGGATGCTGTTCATCCTCTTTCAGATCGGCAGTGAACGCTACGCCCTCGACGCGGGCCAGGTCGTCGCCGTCCTGCCGCGGCTTGGCGTGAAGGCGATCCCGCTCGCGCCGTCGACGGTGGCCGGCCTGTGCGACTACCGAGGTGTGCCGGTGCCGGTCATCGACCTCAGCGAACTCGCGCTCGGCCGCCCGTCAGCGAACCGCCTGAGCACGCGCATCGTGCTCGTGACTTTCCCCGGTCCGGCAGCCGGCCCGCACCTGCTCGGCCTGCTGGTCGAAAGGGCGACGCAGACGCTGCGCCGCGAGCCGGCGGAGTTCGTTGCGGCCGGCGTCAACGTCGACGCAGCGCCCTGGCTCGGCCCGGTGACGACCGACGCGCAGGGGCTGATCCAGCGCGTCGAGGTGCAGGGCCTGCTTCCGGCGTCGCTGCGCGCGATGTTGTTCGACGAGGCCGGGGCAGCGTGATGGACATGACCCGTTTCGAGCAATTGCTCAAGCAGACGATGGGCCTGGATGCGGCCTCGATCGGTTCGGCGGCCGTCGAGCGTGCGGTGCAGGAGCGGCTGTCGGCCTGCGGGCTGGCGGACGCGCAGGCCTACTGGGAACGGCTCTGCGGCTCGAGCGTCGAGTTGCAGGAACTCATCGAGGCGGTGGTCGTGCCCGAGACCTGGTTCTTCCGCGACCCGGCAGCCTTCGTGGCGCTGGCGCGCCTGGCCGGCGAGGAAGCGCCTGCTCAGGCGCAGGGCGTGCTGCGCTTGCTGAGCGTGCCGTGCGCGACCGGCGAGGAGCCCTATTCGATGGCCATGGCATTGCTCGACGCCGGCTTTCCGGCCAATGCGCTGCGCATCGATGCCGTCGACATCAGCCTGCGTGCGCTGGCGCGGGCGCAGGTTGCGGTCTACGGCCGAAATTCGTTTCGCGGCAGCGACCTGGCGTTCCGTGATCGCCACTTCATCGCGACGGCGGGCGGCCACAGCCCGACGGAGGCGGTGCGCGGGCTCGTGCAATTTCGACCGGGCAACCTGCTGGACGGCCTGGTGGCCGGGACGGGGCTCTACGACGTCATCTTCTGCCGCAATGTGCTGATCTACTTCGACCGCGCCACGCAGGACCGCGCCATCGCGGTGCTGGGCCGGCTGCTTGCGCCGCGCGGCTGGCTGTTCGTCGGCCCGTCGGAGACGGCCCTGCTGTCGGATCACGGCTTCGTCTCTGCAAAGCTTCCGCTCGCGTTTGCCTTCCGCAAGGGGCCGGCGCCCGGCAGCGTCATCAAGCTCCGTGCAACCCCGGCGCCACCCAGGCCCGTACGTGCTCCGGCCCCGGTGGCCGCGCCCCCGCGGCCCGCTCGGCCCCGGGTGGCGCCCCCCGCTACCGCGCCGCAGGCGACTGTGCGGGCCGAAGCGGCGACGGGCATAGCCCACGCACAGCGCCTGGCCGACCAGGGCCACCTCGCCGAGGCTGCGTCGCACTGTGAAGCACATCTGCGCGAGCACGGGCCTACGGCCGATGCGTTCAATCTGCTCGGCCTGGTGCGCGACGCAAGCGGCAACACGGGCGATGCGGCCGACCAGTACCGCAAGGCGCTCTATCTGAACCCGAATCACCACGAGGCGTTGATCCACCTTGCCCTGCTGCTGCAAAAGCAGGGCGACGCGGCCGGCGCGCGGCGCTTGCAGCAGCGCGCGAGCCGGCTGCAACCAGGCGGGGCTTGACATGAACATGCAAGTGGCCCTGGACGACTGCTGGAACCGCATCGGCATTCGCGGCGATGGTTCCTGCCCGGAACTGAAGCAGCACGTGCACTGCAGCCACTGTCCAACCCACGCCGCCGCCGCGCTGGCCTTACTTGACCGGCAGGCGCCGCCCGGCTACCTCGCCGACTGCACCCGCCACATGGCGCAGGCTCACGAGGCTGGGCTGGCCGAGGTGGGCTCGGCGGTCATCTTTCGCATCGGTGCCGAATGGCTGGCCCTGCCGACGCCGGTGTTCCAGGAAGTCGCCGCCTTGCCGGCGATCCATTCGCTGCCGAGCCGGCGCGGCGGCGTCGTGCAGGGTGTGGCCAACGTGCGGGGCGAGTTGCTGGTCTGCGTATCGCTGGGCAGCGTCCTCGGCCTGGCGCACGTCGCCGAGACGGGGCACGCACGGCAACGCCTGACACTGCGGCGCCTGGTGGTGATCGGCCTGGACGGCCAGCGCCTGGGCTTCGCGGTCGACGAAATGCACGGCATCCGGCGCTTCGATCCGGCCACGCTGAAGCCAGTGCCTGCCACCGTCGCGCGTGCCACGGCGACCTACTCCAAGGCGATCCTGGCCTGGCACGAACCCGCCACCCGGCCGCCCGAACGCGGGCGAACCCCTCGAGAAGCGCCAGGGGGCAGCAATGAGCGCGCGGTCGGCCTGCTCGACGAGCAACTGCTGCTCTACACCATTCAACGGGGCCTCGCATGAGCCCCGCCCGGCCGCCCGAAGGGGCTCATTCCCGCTTGGCGGGATGGCGCGCAGCGCCTAGGGAGCCCCAATGAGCAGCGTCGATCTCAGCGACCTGTCGATGCTGGACCTGTTTCGCATCGAAGTGGAGAACCACGCCCCGTTGCTGACGCAGGGACTGCTGGCCCTGGAGCGCAGTCCGGACGCCGCCGACCAGCTCGAGTCCTGCATGCGCGCCGCCCATTCGCTCAAGGGTGCCGCCAGCATCGTCGGCATTGGCGCCGCGGTGGAAGTGGCGCATGCGATGGAAGACTGCTTCGTCGCCGCTCAAACGGGCCGGTTGCGGCTGCGCCAACGTCAGATCGACCCGTTGCTCGCGGGTGTGGACCTGCTCGCGCGCCTGGGCCGGACCGCCGGGACGGACCCTGGCGACGCGCTGCAGGTGAAGGCCTTCGTCGAGGCCCTGAAGACCGCGATGCTGGCCAGCGACGAAGACGACCCGGCGCCCGACGCGGCAGCGCCGGTGCTGGAGGCAGCGGTGGCGCCCCCCGCGGCGGTGCCGGTGCGCGACGCCTCGGACCGCGTCGTGCGCGTCACCGCCGACAACCTGAATCGGCTGCTCGGGCTGGCCGGCGAATCATTGGTGGCCGCAAGGTGGCTCACGCCCTTCGCCAACTCGCTGCTGCGGCTCAAGCGGCTTCAGCATGAGGCTGCGCAAGAGCGGGCCGCACCGCCCGAGGTCAGGCGCCGCATGCTTGAGTGCGAGCAGCTGTTGGCTCAGGGGTTGGCCGATCTGGAAACTTTCGAGCGGCGCTCGGCCGACCTCTCGCGCCGGTTGTACGACGAGGCGGTGGCCTGTCGGATGCGGCCATTCGCCGACGGTGTTCAAACCATGCCCCGCATGCTGCGCGACCTGGGGCGTTCGCTGGGCAAGCAGGTCAGGCTCGACATCGTCGGTGCCGCGACGCCGGTGGACCGCGACGTGCTCGAGAAGCTGGATGCACCGCTTGGCCACCTGCTGCGCAATGCGCTCGACCATGGCATCGAATCGCCCGCGCAGCGACATGCCGTGGGCAAACCCGCGGAAGGCGTCGTGCGGCTCGAGGCGCGCCACAGCGCCGGGGCGTTGCAGATTACCGTGTCCGATGACGGCGGCGGCATCGCCTTGGAGGCACTGCGCAGCGCCGTCGTCGAGCGCCGCCACGCCAAGCCCGAGGTCGCGGCCGAGCTGTCGGAGTCCGAGCTGCTGGAGTTCCTGTTCCTGCCGGGTTTCACGCTCAGCCGGCGGGTGACCGAGGTCTCCGGGCGGGGCGTCGGGCTCGACGTCGTGCAGGACATGGTCAAACAGGTGCGCGGCAGCGTTCGCGTGTCGACGCAGCCGGGCCTGGGCACGCGCTTCCAGCTGCAATTGCCGCTCACGCTGTCGGTCGTGCGCACCCTGCTCGTGCACATCGGCGGCGAGCCCTACGCCTTCCCGCTGGCGCGCATTTTCCGCGCCCTGAAAGTAGCGCCACAGCGGGTCGAACTGCTCGAGGGGCGGCAGCACGTCGAAGTCGACGGGCGACGCGTCGGCCTGGTCACTGCGCACCAGTTGCTGCAGGTGGACGCGCCCCGGGCCTTGGCGGGCGACTTGTCGGTCCTCGTCGTCGGCGACCACGAGGACATCTATGGCCTGGTGGTGGACCGTTTCCTCGGCGAATGCGAGCTGGTGGTGCAGGCGCTCGACCCGCGCCTGGGCAAGGTCAAGGACGTCAGCGCCGGCGCGCTGATGGAGGACGGATCGCCGGTGCTCATCATCGACATCGAGGACATGATCCGCTCGGTGCAGAAGCTGATTGCCTCCGGCCAGCTGAGCCAGGTGCGGCCAGGCACCGGCGCCGCCGGGGCGAGCAAGCGCAAGCGCGTGCTGGTGGTCGACGACTCGCTGACGGTGCGTGAACTCGAACGCAAGCTGCTGGCCCAGCACGGCTTCGACGTCGAGGTGGCCGTCGACGGCATGGATGGCTGGAATGCGGTGCGCACCGGCCACTTCGACCTGCTGGTGACCGACATCGACATGCCGCGCATGGACGGCATCGAGCTGGTCACGCTGGTCAGGAAGGATCCGAACCTGAAGTCGCTGCCGGTGATGATCATGTCGTACAAGGATCGCGACGAGGACCGCCGGCGCGGGTTGGAAGCCGGGGCCAACCACTACCTGACCAAGGGCAGCTTTCAGGACGAGACGCTGCTGCAGGCGGCCGTGGATCTGATCGGCGAGGCGGTCGTCACATGAAGATCGCCATCGTCAACGACCTGCCGCTTGCCGTGGAAGCCTTGCGGCGCGTGCTGGCGCTGAGGCCGGAACACCGCGTCATCTGGGTGGCCGAGAACGGCGCGCAGGCGGTGCAGCGCTGCGCGGAACAGCGGCCCGACCTCGTGCTGATGGACCTGCTGATGCCGGTGGTCGACGGGGTCGAAGCGACACGGCGCATCATGGCCGAGACGCCGTGCGCCATCCTGCTCGTCACCTCCAACATGGGTGCCAACACCGCCCGCGTCTTCGACGCGATGGGCCACGGCGCGCTCGACGTCGTCGACACGCCGACGCTGGCCGGCACCGACCCGCACGCAGGCGCCGCACCGCTGCTGGCGAAGATCGAGATCATCGGCAAGCTGATCGGCGACAGCGCCCCGGCCCGGGTCGACGCTGCCCGGTCCGCTGCGAGGTCGCGCAAGAGCTGCCCGCAACCCTTGATCGCCATCGGCGCCTCGGCGGGTGGCCCGGCGGCGCTGGCCACCTTGCTGCACGGCCTGCCGGCAGATTTCCCGGGTGCCGTCGTCATCGTGCAGCATGTGGACGAGCAGTTCGCCGCCGGCATGGCGCAGTGGCTCGGGCAGCATTCGACGCTGCCGGTGCGGGTGGCCGCGGAAGGCGACCGGCCCGCCGCGGGCGTGGTGTTGCTCGCCGCCACCAACGACCATCTGCGGCTTGTGGCGGGCGGGTGCCTGGCGTACACGCCGATCCCGCGGGAGTACGTCTACCGTCCCTCGGTCGACGTGTTCTTCCACAGCGCCTGTGCGCTGTGGCGGGGTGGCGTCGTCGGCGTGCTGTTGACCGGCATGGGACGCGACGGCGCACTCGGTTTGAAGGCGCTGCGCGACCAGGGGCACCACACCATCGCGCAGGACCAGGCGAGTTGCGCCGTCTACGGCATGCCGAGGGCCGCCGTGGCGCTGGACGCTGCGGTGGACGTCCTGCCCATCGACGCGATCGCACCGCGGCTGCGCGCTGCACTTTCCATGCAACCAGAACCAGGAGGCCATGATGATCGACCTTGATATGAAGAGCCTCGACCTCCCGAAGCCATCGGCGGCCAGGCGCCGTCCCGTCATGGTGCTGCTGGTCGACGACCAGGCGATGATCGGCGAGGCCGTGCGCCGCGCGCTGCTGAGCCACGCGGACATCGATTTCCACTACTGCGCCGATCCCGGGAAGGCGATCGCCTTGGCCGAGCAGATCGGGCCGACGGTGATCCTGCAGGATCTGGTCATGCCCGGCATCGACGGCCTGACGCTGGTTCGCCGCTACCGCGCCAACGCGGCCACCATGGACATCCCGATCGTGGTGCTGTCGACCACCGAGGACCCGGCGGTGAAAAGCGAAGCCTTCGAGGCCGGTGCCAACGACTATCTCGTCAAGCTGCCGAGCCAGGTCGAGCTGGTGGCGCGCATCCGTTACCACTCCAGGGGGTATTCGATCCAGTTGCAGCGCGACGAGGCGTACCGGGCCCTGCGCGAGAGCCAGCAGCAGCTGACGGAGTTGAACATCGAGCTGCAGCGGTTGACCTACGTGGACGGGCTCACCGAGATCAGCAACCGGCGCCGCTTCAACGAGCACATCCAGATGGAATGGAGCCGGGCGCTGCGCGACCAGAGCACGCTCTCCGTGCTGATGGTCGATATCGACGATTTCAAGCAGTACAACGACACCTACGGCCACCCGGCCGGCGACGAGGCCTTGCAGAAGGTGGCAGGCACCTTGCACCTGAATGCCAACCGCTCGACCGATCTCGTGGCGCGCTACGGTGGCGAGGAGTTCGCGCTGGTCATGACGACCACGCCGGCGGCCGGGGCCAGTTTCATGGCCGAAAAACTTCGCCTGGCCGTGCAGGACCTTGAACTGGCGCCGGGCGATTCGGCGCCCGCCCGACACCTCACGGTGTGCATCGGCGGCGCCTCGATGATCCCGCAGCGCGGTGGCTCATCCCTTGAACTCATCGAAGCCGCGGACAAGGCACTCTACGAGGCCAAGCGAGGCGGGAAGAACCGCGCCGTGATGCAGGAGCGCAGTCATTGATGGACCGCCGCGGGACGAGGGTTACGTCACCTTCTCTCTCGTGTATTGACCGTCAGTCGAGCGCGGCCAAGGCCTGGCGCCGCCAGCGCCGGCTCTCGGCCACCGCCCATTGCGCGAATGCATGGAGCTCGGAAGAGCCTTCCCGGTCGGCCCGCCGGCAGAGGTAAAAGCCGCGCCCCGACGACACCCAGCCGCTGAACGGCACGACGAGCTGCCCGGCGGCCAGCTCCCTTTCGATGAGGCAGAGCTGCACGACCGCGATGCCCATGTCGGCGACGACGGCCTCGATCAGTGCAGCGGCCAGGTCGAAGCCCGAGGCCAGTTGGGGCTGGCTCGCCTGCACGCCCTGGGCCTTGAGCCAGAGCGCCCAGTCGGCGGGATGGGCGCTGTGGTGCAGCAGCGGGTGCTGCAGCACGTCTTGCGGCCGGGTCAGCCGGGCAGCGCGCGAGGGGCGGCACACGGGGACCAGTTCGCGCCCGAGCAGGTATTGCGCGACGACGCCTTCGGGCCAGCGGCTGTGTGCGCTTGGCTTGGGGTTGATCCAGCAGTCGACGTCGTCGCGCTCGAAGCGGTCGTCGTGGCGCCAGCGGCGGAACTCGAGCTTGAGCTGCGCATGCTGCGCTTGCAACGCCGGCAGCCGCGGCACCAGCCAGCGCGCGTACAGCGACGGCACGGGCGCCATGCGCAGTGACGGGCCGGCAGGCGCCGCGTGCAAGGGAACGGCCCGTTCCAGCATGTCCAGGGCGGGCTTGATGCGGGCAAGGTAGCTGGCGCCCTCGGGCGTCGGGGTGACCTGGGCGCCGCCGCGCGCCAACAGCGCCAGGCCCAGCTCCGACTCGAGCCGCTGCACCGCCCGGCTGACTGCGCCCTGGGTGACGGACAACAGCTGCGAGGCGGCGGAGAAGCTGCCCAGCTCGGCCACGGCGACGAAGGCATGGAGTTCGGCCAGCGACGGCGAGCGAAAGCGCATGGGAGGGCCTGTTCGCACTACGGCAATGGGTCGCGAAGGCCCGTCGCCAGTGGCCAATCAAGGCGCAGCGCGCCGCCCGCACTCGCGTGCGGGCCAGCGATGCAACGCCGAGTGGCCCCTGGCGACGGACCTTCCCGAAGGGTTGTGACCAGAAAGGCCGGATGCTGTGTCGCAAATCCTCGCCGGGTAATGACACGGCTTGCGGTTTGCGACTTGCCTGCAGCCCTTCTGGTCACAACGCGACCCATTGCCGTAGCGCGAATAGGCCCTATTACATCACTGCATAGGGTGGGGAAAACTTGTCGATGGGCGTTGTGAAAGGTCGCTGGCACAGTCCGCTCGGTCCCAGCTCCACGTCCTCGACATGCAACTTCGTACATTGATCGCCGCCGCCGCGTTGCTGGCGGCTTCCCTGGCCCAGGCGGCGCCCACGTCCCAGCAACTGCAGGACCTGGCGAAGCAGGAGCAGCCCGCGCTGCTGGAGACCTTGCGAGCGCTGGTCGAGATCGAGTCCGGCAGCAAGGACCTGGACGGCCTGGCCGCGGTGGCCGGGCTGATCGCCGGGAAGCTCAAGGCCCTGGGCGGCGAGGTGTCGATGATCGAACCCACGGAGGTGTACCGCATGGAGGACACGCCGGAGCGTCAGGGCCAGATGGTGAAGGCGCAGTTCAAGGGGCGGGGAAGCAAGAAGCTGCTGCTCATCGCCCACATGGACACCGTCTACCTGAAGGGCATGCTGAAGGACCAGCCCTTTCGCATCGAGGGCGAACGCGCCTACGGCCTGGCCATCGCGGACGACAAGCAGGGCGTGGCCACCATCCTGCATGTGATCGCGCTGTTGCAGAAGGCGGGCATTGACGACTACGGCACGCTGACCGTATTGATCAACGGCGACGAGGAGATCAGCTCACCGGGCTCGCGCGCGACCATCACGCGCACCGCGGCTGACCAGGACATGACGCTGTCCTTCGAGGGCGCCGGCGCGCAGGGCGGTGTGCGCCTGGCGACCAGCGGCATCGGCTCGGCCTATCTGAGCGTGGAAGGCCGCTCCTCGCACGCCGGCGCAAGGCCGGAGGGTGGCGTCAACGCGTTGACGGAACTGGCTCATCAACTGCTGCAGATGCAGGACTTGTCAGAGCCGGCCACGGGCCTGAAGCTGAACTGGACGATGGCCCAGGCCGGCACCAACCGCAACGTGATCCCGGCCCAGGCCACGGCCCAGGCCGATGCGCGCGCCTTGCGTGTGGCGGACTTCGACCGCCTGGAGAAGGAACTGCAGCGCCGCGTGCAGCAGCGGCGCCTGGCCGACGCCAAGGTGCAGCTCAAGTTCGAAGTGCGCCGCCCGCCGCTGGAGGCCACCGAGGCCTCACGGGCGCTGGCCAAGCGTGCCCAGGCCATCTACGCGGAGCTGGGCCTGGCGATGCAGGTGGCGGAGGTTGCCACGGGCGGCGGCACGGACGCCTCCTTCGCGGCGATGCAGGCCCGAGGACCGGTGATCGAAGGCCTGGGTCTCACGGGCTTTGGCGCCCATTCCAACGATGCCGAGTACGTCGACATCCGCTCCATCGCCCCGCGGCTCTATCTCGTGACCCGACTGATCATGGAGATGTCGGGCGCGAACCCTTGAGGCAACCTGATTGGGGTCGTGCGCATTTGGGTGAAGATCCCCACCGAGTCCGGCAATGTGCGCGCCGCTCGACGTGGCCGCCTCCAGGTCAGGTCTCGGCCACCAACGGCTATTTCTCAGAGGAAACGTTCGGCAAGGTCATGACCACCTGGGGACGGATCGGTAGAGCGCTCGCTGCTGTTTGGGTCTGGCCTTCCTTCAATGCTGCGCTGTCGGAGAGGATACTGACAGCCTCGTCAAGAAGCGCATCGTTGATGGTCTTCCGGGTTTTCTCAGCGGCGAGATCCTTGTCCAGCTGGCGTTCGTTGAACTGCAAGCCGTCGTCGACCAGCGTGCCGCTCGCGCCCCTTCCCGCTTCACCCAGCTGGGCAGCCAGGCGCTTCTCCGAGGCAGCACGTTCTTTGCGTCGAACTGATTCACTGAGCGAAATCACGTTGTTCTTGCGACGCTCCTGTGCCTTGGCCACATCCTGCAGCAGGTTCTGGAAGTCAAGGGCGTGCTCGACGCGGGCTGCGTGCCAAGCCAACAGGCGGGGCAACTGCGTTTTGACGTCACCCACAGGCGAGTAGTCCACGGCTCGAATGTTGGTCCACGGCAGGGCATTGACGTAGCTCGACTCTCCGAACTCGGTGTCGTCGCTGGTTTGCGGAAAGAGGATGTCTGGCGTCACGCCACGGAGTTGGGTCGTCCCGCCATTCACCCGAAAAAACTGAGCGATGGTGAACTTCAGTTCACCGTACGTCGGCGCTGCGTTCTTGGCGATCTGGTCGAGGTTGGCGAGGGTCTGGACGGTGCCCTTGCCGAAGCTGCCCTCGCCGATGATCACGCCGCGACCGTAATCTTGGATCGCCGCGGCGAAGATTTCTGACGCCGAAGCCGAGCCCCTGTTGATCAGGACGCCCAGCGGCCCGCTCCATGCCAAACCAGCCTCGGCGTTCTTCTCGACAGTGATGTTGCCTCTTGCATCTCGGGTCTGAACGACCGGCAACTTGCCAACGAACATGCCCGTCAGGTTCACCGCCTGGCGCAGCGACCCGCCGCCGTCATTGCGCAAGTCGATCAACACGCCATCTACTTTCTGGGCCTTCATGTCGAACAGCAGCTTGCCCACGTCGTGCGCTGCGCCGCGGTAGTCCTTGTCGCCCTTTCTGAGTGCGTCGGTATCCTCGTAGAACGAAGGCAGGGTGATCACACCGACCAGGCGCTTGCCAGCGCCCGTCGTGACGGAATAGATCTTGGCCTTGGCGGCGCTGTCCTGCACTGTGATGGTGTTGCGGACCAGTACGACGGTCCTGTTCGGCGCATCGGGCCCGCTGTCGGCCGGCAGGACGTCCAGCCGAACCGTCGAACCCTTCATGCCCCGGATCAACGCCACCGTGTCGTCAAGGCGCCTGCCGACGACATCCTCCATGGCGCCGGTGGCGCCTTGCGCGACGCCCACGATACGGTCGCCGACCTTCAACTGGCCCGACAGGCTCGCGGGCCCTCCTGGCACCAGCTCCCGGACGGTGGCGTAGTCGTCGATCTGCGTCAGAAGCGCGCCGATGCCCACCAGGGACAGTCGCATGGAGATGCCGAAGTTTTCCGCGGCGCGCGGTCCCAGGTAGTTCGTGTGTGGGTCGATCGCCATCGTGTAGGCATTCATGAAGGCCTGGAAGGCGTCGGCGCTTGTGATCTTGCCCAGGTTCTTCGATGCGCTTTCGTAGCGCTTGTCGAGAATCTTCACGATGGCCGGGTCGTCCCTGCCGGCAAGCTTGAGCCGCAACCACTCGTTCTTGACGCGCTTGCGCCAGAGGTCTTGGGACTCTGCTTCGGTCGCAGGCCAAGGCTGATCCTTGCGCTCGACCGTCAAAGATTCGTCTTGCCCGAAATCGAACCCCTTCTTGAGCAAGGTGCGGCCATAGGTCAGCCGCTCAGCCACCCGGCGTTCGTACAGGTTGAAGACCTCGAACGGCACCCGCAGATCCTCAGCCAGGATCGCGTTGTCGAGCAAGATGCGGTCGCCTGAAAGGCGATCGATGTCGGACTGCAGGAAGTACAGTTTCTCCGGATCGAGCGCCTTTAAATACTGGTCGAAGATCCTGGCCGACAACGCGTCGTCGAGCGAGAGGGGTCGGTAGTGGTAGCGAGACAGCAGGTCCGCAGCCAGATGGGCCGACTTGGCCTGCTGTGCCTCCGGCTTCAGCATCTGCGGGAAAGCCGCCGCGGAGCCTTCGGCAACAACTTGGGTTGCAGCCGTCAGCACGAGCACGAATGAAATCAGCGCTTGCTTCAATGTCACTTAATCCATTTGAACCAAAACATAGTCACAGGCCAGGCTTGACCAGCAACGATCGACGTCTGACCCGCCGGTCAGCGGCGGCTCTCATCCAAATCATTTGATGGACGTCCCCACGTTGACCTGCCCGGCCTCGATGGTGCCATGTTGCCTGGTCCGAGCACCGGGCGCGACGGAGACGGTCGTGCCGGCATGCGATTGCCGCCGCTCAGCCCGAGCGCGAGAAAGGGCGACGGCCGTTCTTGCAAGCCATTCAACTCAATCGTTTGCGGCGGTGGGCAAAACGGCCGGAGGCGAAGCGTCGATCCTCCCCACGTAGAAGCTGCCGTCGTAGCCGAGCCGATCTTTCGGTGGCCGCAACGAAATTGAATACCGCGCGCCTCGCTGCGTCGGCATGGATAGCACTACATGCGGCTCACACTGGCTGGCGGCGCAGTTCCAGGCCGTCCCTTGGTCGTACTCCGCCACGAGGGAAATCGGGCGGAGGTCACGTAGCAGAAAGCCCATGGGCTCCATGGCCGGATCGAACATGTTGCCTTTGGCCAAACTGGTGTGGAGGTCTCCCGTCAGCACGACGACGTGAGAGAAAAGCCCCGTAGCGGTCAGCGCACGGACGTTGCGGCTCATCGTCAGGTCGTCCCCGTCGATCGCGCGGACAGTGATCTTGCGAGTCGGCGTGGCTTTGTTGTGCTGCCGCACCTCATCGAGCAGCACAAGCATGGCCATGCTGGTACGCCCATCCTGTTCATGCGCGGGCTTTGACCAATCGCGGGAACCGAACAACGCCTTGCGTGCACCGCCCCGGCCATCGCTATCAAGGAAAGCGTCGATTGCCGCTTGGTTTTCCTCTGGCCATTCGAGCGCGAGCGCCACGCTTCTCGCCTGAGCAGCCAAGTTGCAGACATAGGCGCTTACGAAATCCGGTATCTGGCGCGTGCCGTGCAGTTCGCCCAATAGGAGCAGAGAGCTGTCACGCAGGCGCTGGGGAATATCGACAGTCGTCTTGCATGGCGCACCATGCGCAATTCCGGTGAACGCTGCGGCGCTCAACAGAACGAGAAGTGTTTGGCGAGAGAACATTCAGGCTCCAGGGCTATGAACCGACGAAGGTAGGAACGCGCACTCGCGACCTATCCAAAATCGTAGAGCGCGAACCGTTTGTCTCCGTTGGCTCTTTTCACCTTCTGCGGACAGTCTGGCTACGGCTCGGGACGGCAAGGTCAACAGCATGGCTCGCGGATGGATCGGACACTGGCCACAATCCCGACATGCTAGGCGTGGCGTCTTCAAAGCAGTTGTTTCTACCCTTCGCAGGCCGCTTGTCCGGTTCGCTGTCTGGTGTGCGCAGCTCAGCGATGCTGCTGGCCGCGCTGGCCGCACCTCTTTACTGCATCGCGGCGCCCGGCGATGACGCCGCTGGCGCCAGCCCGGTACCCTTAAACCTCAAGCTGCCCCGCTCTCCTGCTCGGGCGTTCGCGACCACCAAACCAAGCGACGCCCCAGCGGCATCCGAACATCGCGGACTACGTCTTGAGCCGCGAAAATCCATAGTCGAGCGGGGCGTCGAAGGCAGTCGTGATGCGCTGATCGCCTGTCAGAACGGCGCCTATCCCGGCGCGACTGTTGCGGCCCATGGTGCGCAGGTCAATGGTGGCGACTCTCAGCCGGGGCACTGCTACCGGTTCTGACGTTTGGAATCGGTTCATCTGCGTCTTTCGCTTTGAGTCGCTCCATCTGCCGGTTAGCAAGCTTTGCGGCGAACGGCGGCAATCAGCCTGAATCCGCCGTCGGTGCTGCAGCGGTTGCCGTCGCTCGCGTCAAAGGGCCAGGTTCAGGGTGCGCGGCATGAAGCAGTCATCGACTCATCGGACTTCGCCGCTCCTTCGATGCCCGATGTAGGGCGCGCAGCGGTCATCCAGCCTCGCGGGCAGCGGTTCACGTCGTCAATTATTGGTAGTGGTTCCAGGCATCGGCCTACACGTGCGGCGCGGTGACCTCGGTACGGTGCGGTGAATCGACCCACCTCGTGAGCCCGCCATGCCGACCTTGCCAATTTCACCGCTGAAGATGGCTGCCGCGCTGCTGTGTTGCGCCTGCGTCGCGTCGCCGGGCGTGGCCGCCACGCACCGCGCCCGCGCCACCCCGTCGGCGGCACCGCAGACGCTGGAGGCGTTCAACGCTGCGTCGCTGGTGCCTGGACACGGTCACGCGGTGGGTGCCCACGCGGTTGCCCGCGCCCAGGTGCTTCTGGATCGGGCGTGGTTCTCACCGGGCGAGATCGATGGCCACCAGGGGCGAAACCTGCAACGCGCGCTGATCGCGTTTCAGCGAGCCAGGGGCCTGAAGGTCAGCGGCCGGCTCGACGCGGCCACCGCAAAGGCGCTGGAACAGGGCGATACGGGCGGTGCGTTCGCGACCTACACCATCACCGACAAGGACGTGGCCGGCCCCTACACCCGCACACCCGCCGACATGGCCGAGCGCGCCAAGCTGAAGTCGCTGGACTACGAAACCGTCGGCGAGGCGCTGGCGGAGCGCTTCCATCTCAGCGAGTCGATGCTTGCGTCGCTCAATCGTGGCCGGGCGAAGGATTTCAAGGCCGGCGACGAGTTGATCGTGCCCGACGTCTCCGCGCGCCCGCCGGTCGGCGGCGCCGCGGTCAGGATCGAGATCGAGAAGAGGGCCAAGACCCTGTGGGTGCTCGGCGCCGATCGCAAGGTGCTGGGGGCGTTCCCGATCAGCATCGGCGGGCCGCAGGACCCGTTGCCGCTGGGTGTGCTGAAGATCGTCAGCGAGGTGCCGAACCCGACCTTCACGTACAACCCGGCGCTGCTGAAGAACGCAGCCAAGGACGCGCAGAAGGCGGAGGTCGCGCCCGGCCCCAACAACCCTGTCGGCAACACGTGGCTGGGGCTGAGCAAACCGCACTGGGGCATCCACGGCACGCCGAACCCCGCGCAGTTGGGCCGCGAGGAAACCAATGGCTGCATCCACATGACGAACTGGGACGCGCAACGTCTGGCCAAGCTCGTGAAACCGGGCTTCGAGGTCGACATTCGGCCCTGACTTCGGCTGCAAGGCAGGTTGCACGCAATGGCACTCCTACCGCCTCGCCACGGCGCGTCCCACGCGGCAATGGCCTTGCTGCTGGCCTGCGCCAGCGCTTGCAGCGAGCGCCGCGCGCCAGTGCCGCCGCCAGTCCAACCTCAGGTGACCGCGCCGGCGGTGCGGGTCGAGGCACCCGCGGTGCCTTCGTCCTGGCCTGCAACGGCGGTCACAGCCGCGTCAGGCCCGGTGGACGTCGCCGTCACGCCTGCCGACATCGCCGACCTGCAGGGCCGCGATTTGTCCATTCCGCTACCTGGCGTGTGGGCTGCCAACCTGACGGATACCTTCGGCGACGGCCGCACGAAAGGTGCCCATGAGGCGCTGGACATCCCGGCCCCGATGCGCACACCGGTGCTGGCGGTGGAAGACGGCGTGGTGGCCAAGCTGTTCACCAGCCAGCGCGGCGGCCTCACGGTTTACCAGTTCGACCCCGCGTCGCGCTACGCCTACTACTACGCCCACCTCGACGGCTACGCGCCGGGCCTGGTGGAGGGCCAGTCGCTGCGCCGTTGCCAGTTGGTCGGCTACGTGGGCCTGACCGGCAATTCGCCGGCCGGTGCACCGCACCTGCACCTGGCGATCTTCAAGCTCGAGCCGAAGCCACGCTGGTGGCGCGGTGCGCCGGTGAATCCCTACAACGTGCTGCGCGGCTCGCGGCCTTGCTCTGCGGGCGGCTAAGCCAGCACCACTCGCTCAGTCCCTGACAGCTAAGCCAAGGCCGGGTGGCCGACGATCTGCCGCAGCACCCGCTCCTCCAGCTCCGCAAACCCCGCCGCCGTGCGCGAGCGCGGCCGTGGCAGCGAGACGGTTGCATCCAGCGCGATGCCGCCACGGTCGATCAGCAGCACGCGGTCGGCCAGGGCCACGGCCTCGGCGACATCGTGGGTGACGAGCAGGGCCGTGAAGCCGTGATGGCGCCAGAGCTGCTCGATGAGGCGGTGCATCTCCAGCCGGGTCAGCGCATCCAGCGCGCCCAACGGCTCGTCAAGCAGCAGCAGGCGAGGGCGGTGCACGAGAGCGCGGGCGAGTGCCACGCGCTGGCGCTGGCCGCCTGACAGCGTCGCCGGCCAGTCGCTGCCGCGGCCGGCGAGGCCAACCTGGGACAGTGCCTCCATCGCGCGGTCCCTGGCATCGGGGCCGGCGAGGCCGAGCGCGACGTTGTCGACAACGCGCTTCCAGGGCAGCAGGCGGGCGTCCTGGAACATCAGCCGGCGCTCGCCAGCCGTTCCCGCTTCGACGAGGCCGGCGCTCGGCGAGTCCAGCCCGGCGATGAGCCGCAGCAGCGTGCTCTTGCCGCAGCCGCTGCGGCCCACCAGCGCGACGAACTCGCCCGGCGCGACGGTCAGGTCCAGGTCCTGCAGCACATGGCGTGTGCCGAAGGATTTGGCAACGCCGCGCAACTGCAGCGCCAGGCCCTGCGAGGTGCTGCGCGCCGGCGTATCGGCAACCACGGGCTCACGCGGCAGCACGGGCGTGTCGAATTCAGTGAGCCACATGGTCAGTTCCCCTCGGCGGCATAGCCGCGGTGCCAGGGCAGCCAGGCCTTCTCCAGCCCGCGCGCGACGACGTCGGCCAGCTTGCCGAGCACGGCGTAGAGCAGGATGCCGACCAGCACGATGTCGGTCTGCAGGAATTCGCGCGCATTCATCGTCAGGTAGCCGATGCCGGCCTGGGCCGACAGCGTCTCGGCGACGATCAGCAGCACCCACATCAGCCCGAGCGAGAAGCGCAGGCCGACGAGGATGGACGGCAAGGCGCCGGGCAGGATGACCTGCCGGTAGAGCTGGAAGCCCGACAGGCCGTAGCTGCGCGCCATCTCGATGAGGTCGCGGTCGACGTTGCGGATGCCGTGGAAGGTGTTGAGGTAGACCGGGAAGAACACACCCACGGCGACCAGCACCAGCTTGGCGGCTTCGTCGATGCCGAACCACAGGATGACCAGCGGGATCAAGGCCAGCGCGGGGATGTTGCGCACCATCTGCAGCGTCGTGTCCAGCAGCGTCTCGGCCGCGCGCCAGGTGCCGGTCAGCAGGCCCAGCAACAGGCCGAGGCCGCCGCCGATGGCCAGCGCCGAGAAGGCCCGCGCCGTGCTGACGGCGACGTGATGCGCCAATTCGCCCGAGCGCAGCAGCTGCCAGAAGGCGGCCAGCACCGCGGCGGGCTCGGGCAGGATGCGCGCAGACAGCACCCCGCTGCGCGAGGCGATCTCCCAGGCGACGAGGAGAGCTGCGGGCAGCAGCCAGGGGATGAGGCGGCGCAACATCGGTTCAGCTCGCGGAAACGGCCTTGGGCACGTAGCTGTTGGCCACGACTTCGCCGAACGGGCCGGTCAGCACGGGCGCGGTGAGCTTCTCGCGCACGCCCAGCGGCAGCAGCGGGAACACCAGTTCCGCAAAGCGGTGGGCCTCGTCCAGATGCGGATAGCCGCTGAGGATGAAGTACTCCAGGCCGATGTCCGAGTATTCCTTGATGCGGTCCGCCACCTGCTGCGGGCTGCCCACCAGGGCCGTGCCCGCGCCACCGCGCACCAGGCCCACGCCGGCCCACAGATTCGGCGCGATCTCCAGCCCCTGGCGCACATCGGCCTTGTTGAACTGACCACCGTGCAGTTCGGCCATGCGGCGCTGGCCGACCGAGTCCATGGTCTTGAAGCGCGCCTGGGCGGCGGTGACGGTGGCTTCGTCCAGCTCGGACAGCAGCTCGCCGGCGGCGCGCCAGGCTTCATCTTCGGTCTCGCGCACGATGACATGCAGGCGGATGCCGTAGTGCAGGCGGCGGCCTCGTGCCGCGGCGCGTTCGCGCACGTCGGCGAGTTTTTTCTCGACCTCGGCCGGGGGTTCGCCCCAGGTCAGGTAGGTGTCGACCTGATCCGCAGCCAGGTCGTGCGCCGGGCCTGAGGAGCCGCCGAAGAACACCGGCGGGTAGGGCTTGTTGATGGGCGGGTAGAGCACCTTGCCGCCCTTGACGCTGAGATGCTCACCATCCAGGTCCAGCGGCTCGCCGGTGTGCGAGCGGGCCAGCAGTTCGCGCCAGATGCGGATGAACTCGGCGCTCTGCTCGTAGCGCGCCGCGTGATCGAGGAACTGCCCGTCGCCGGCCAGCTCGTCGGGGTCGCCGCCGGTGACAAGGTTGACGAGCAGGCGGCCGCCCGAGAGGCGGTCCAGCGTGGCGGCCATGCGGGCGCTCTGCGACGGCGCGACGAGGCCGGGCCGCAGCGCGACAAGGAACTTCAGGTTCTTGGTAGCGTCGATGAGGCTGGCCGCGACGATCCACGAGTCTTCGCAGCTGCGGCCGGTGGGCAGCAGCACACCCTCGTAGCCGAGGCTGTCGGCGGCAATGGCGATCTGCTTGAAGTAGGCATGGTCGGCCACGCGGGCGCCGCGCGAGCTGCCGAGATAGCGGCTGTCGCCGTGGGTGGGGATGAACCAGAAGATCTTCATGCTTTCACCTGTGCAATGGCATCGGCAACGCGGATGGGGCGGGGGATCAGCGCGAGCTCGGCGAAGGCGTCGGCCACCTGTTGCTGTTCGCGGACCAGGTCGGGCGTGAGCGGTCCGACGGGCGCGGCACCGCGGCGCTCAACCATGCGCTGCACGATGGCCACGGGCAGGCCGGCGAATTCGGCGTAGCGCTGCACCGCGTCCTTGCGATCGGTGCGCACGCGCGTGTCGGTGTCGGTCAGGGCCTGGAACAGCGTCTTCACCAGGGCCGGCTGCTGGCTCAGCGCGCGCGACGCCAAGTAGAAGGTGTTGTTGCTCGTCAGGCCGCGGCTGGTGGCCAGCGCGCGCAGCTCGCCGCTGATCTCGGCGGCGGCGTAGTAGGGGTCCCACACGGCCCACGCGTCCACCGAGCCGCGCTCGAAGGCGGCGCGGGCGTCGGCGGGTGGCAGGTAGACAGGCTGGATGTCGGCCCAGGCCAAACCAGCCTTCTTCACGGCCTGCACGGTCAGGAAGTGGGCGCTGCTGCCCTTCTGCAGCGCCACGCGTCGGCCCTTCAGGTCGGCCAGCGTCTTCAGCGGCGAATCGGGCTTGACGAGCACGGCCGAGCTGTCCGGCTTGGGCGGCTCGGCGCCCACGTAGACAACGTCTTTGCCCGCGGCCTGCGCGAACACCGGTGGCGCGTCGCCGGTGGCGCCGAGGTCGACGCTGCCCAGTGCCAGGGCCTCCAGCAACTGCGGGCCGGCGGGGAACTCGGTCCACTGGATGCGGGTGCCAGGCAAACGCTGCTCCAGCAGACCGTAGCTCTTCAGCAGGGCGAGGTTGAGCGAGCCCTTCTGGAAGCCAATGCGAAGTTGCGTGGGTGCGTCGGCCTTGGCGCGCGTCCAGACGGCGGCCGTCGTGGCCAGGATGGCGATGGCCGCACGGCGCGTGGCGTGGGCGCTCATCGCGCGGCCTCCGCAACGGTGGTGGCGGGCAGCGCGTCGGCGACGCGGGTGGGCTTGGGAATCAGGCCGAGGGCGTGGAAGGCGTCGGCGATCTTCTGCTGCTCGGCGGCGACGGCCGGGGTCAGCGGCTTCACGCCGAACTGGTAGCGCGTCAGGCTCTTCTCGACGACCTCGGGCTCCAGTCCCTGCAGCGGCGCGATGACAGCCGCCGCGGCCTTGACGTTGGCCTTTACATAGGCGGCCTGGGCCTGGTTGTCGTCAAACAGCGCCTGGATGACCTGCGGGTGCTGCTGCGCGAAGCCACGCTCGGCCAGGTAGTAGGCGTAGTTGTTGACCAGGCCGCGGCCGTCCTGCAGCAGGCGCGCACCGCTCTGCTTTTCGACGGCGGCGAGGAAGGGGTCCCAGATCACCCAGGCATCCACCGCACCTCGCTCGAAGGCGGCGCGTGCATCGGCCGGCGGCAGGTAGACGGGCTGCACGTCGCTGTACTTCAGGCCCTGCTTCTCCAGCGCCTTCACGAGCAGGTAGTGCACGTTGCTGCCCTTGTTCAGCGCGATCTTCTTGCCCTTCAGGTCGGCCAGCGTCCTGATGGCGGAATCCTTGGGCACGACGATGGCTTCGGCTTCGGGCGCGGCGGGATCAAAGCCGATGTAGACGAAGCGTGCGCCGGCGGCCTGCGCAAAGATGGGCGGCGCCTCGCCGACAAAGCCCACGTCGACGGCACCGACGTTCAGGCCCTCGAGCAACTGCGGGCCGGCCGGGAACTCCACCCACTTCACGGCGACGCCGAGGGAGCTGAGCTTCTTCTCGAGCGAGCCCGAGGACTTCTGCAGCGTCAACAGGCTGGCGGATTTCTGGAAGCCGATGCGTAACGTTGTCTGGGCAGAAGCGTGCAGGCTGGTAGCCGCGATCAGCAGCGGCGCGGTCCAGCGAAGGACATGTCGAAGAGAGCGGAAAAGCATGAAGAGCGTCCTGTGCAAAAAGATCCCGGCGCTCGGGCGCACCCGATCAGCGCCCGAGCGCCGGGATGAAGTCGCCGGTCCCGTGCGGGAGGCGAGGAGACAAGCGGTGGTGAAGCTGGCCTTGCGGCGTCGACAGCTGAGTGGGCTCTGGCGAGTTCCGCATTCGTGGCGTCAGCGGAGCGAGGGCACGGTCCAGCCGTGCAATCAGATCGGGCTCCGGCACGAAGCCGCCGGCCTCATGACGGCGCAATTGAGCGTCAGTGGCGAATACGCCGTCGAGCACATGGCGGGCGCCCAGGGCCGACAGCACGGGCTTGAGGGCATAGTCCAGTGCCAGGAAATGAGCCGCGCTGCCCCCCGTGGCCAGCGGCAGCACGACCTTGCCTCGCAGCGCATCGGGCGGGAGCAGATCGAGGAAGACCTTGAGCAGGCCGCTGTAGGCCGCCTTGTAGATGGGTGTGCCGACGACGACCAGGTCGGCCTGCTCGACGGCCTGCACGGCGGCGGCTATCGCCCGGTCCTGCAGGTCCGCCGTCAGCAGCGCTGCGGCGGGCAGCTCGCGCACGAGGATGTCGTCGTGATGCGTGGCGCGGCCTTCCAGGCGCGTCAGCGCGAACTGCGTGAGCCAGGCGGAGCGCGAGCGTTCGCTGGGGCTGGCTGAGAGGCTGGTGATGTGCATGGCGGCCGGTGTCGGTTGATGCCTTGCACGATAGGGAACCCGCCTTCCTCGCGGAACGAAGGAAAGCGGGGATGCTTATTCGCAGAGCGTTGGCGCGTGTTTGGCTGGCGGCCCGTGCACGACGGTTGCGCCACAGCACCGCGGGCCTAGCCGCCGCCGCGTTCAACAGGCGCGCAAGCCCCCTCGAGGGTGTCGATCAGCTTCGCGAGCTGCACCTGTCTGGCCCGTTCATCGCGCGCCGTCAGCAGCTTCAGGATCCATGCGTACTGGCGCGTGCGGCCGAGCGACTCGAACGCCGCGCTGGCGAGCGGGTGGCTCGCCAGCGCGACGGCCAGGTCGTGCGGAATGCCGGCGGTGCGCTGCGGCGCATAGGCGGCGGCCCAGCGGCCGTCGGCCCGGGCTGCATCGATCTCGGCCTGGCCCGTGGCCCGCATGCGGCCCGCGGCAGCCAGCACCGCCACCTTGTCCACATTGATCTGCGACCAGCGGCTGCCCGGGCGGCGAGGCACGTACTTCTGCAGGTAGTGGCGCTCGTCCAGCGCCCTGCGTTGGCCGGAGATCCAGCCGAAGCAAAGGCCCACGTCGACCGCCTCGTCGCTCGTCAGCGAGGGCAGGCCCGACCCCTTCCTGGCAATCTTGAGCCAGACGCCTCCCTGGAGATCGACATGCGCCTCCAGCCAGGCCTCGAATTCGGCGGCGTCGCGAAAAGCGATCACCGGTGCTTCAGCCATGGCCGTCGTCCGGCGCCTGCCGCCAGGCGAGCACGATGAGCAGGGTGAACGCAATGCCTGCCGCAATCGTGCAGGCGGCGTGGGCGATCCCCTGGGCACGCGCCGCGCGCAGCGCCTGCGCGGCCACCCCGCCGCTGGCGTGGTTGGCAATCAACACCAGCACCGCGAGACCGACGGCCGCACCGATGCCTGAAGAGGTGGAGACGATGCCCGAGGCCACGCCTTGCCGGTCGTCTGGGACACCTTGGGCCGCCGCGATGAACATGGCCGTGAACATGGCGCCATCGCCGAGGCTGACGACCACCATGCCAGGCAGCAGGTCCAGGTAGCCGGCGTCGGGCCGGGCGGCCAGGCCGATCATGAGCGCGCCGGCGGCGCCCACGAGCAGCGCGCCTGCCATCGTGCGGCGCAGGCCGAAGCGGGTGGCCAGCCGGCCGGCTGCCGCCGACGCCCCGGTCACGACGGCCGTGGGCACCAGGAAGGCCAGGCCGGCGTGCAGGGCGTCGTAGCCGAGCACATCCTGAAAGAAGAGGGACAGGAAGTAGAGCAGCGTGCCGAAGGTGGCCATGAACAGTGCGGCGACGACCGCGGCGAGTGCAAGCCAGCCGTTTCGCAACAGGGCCAGCGGCAGGATCGGGTCGGCGCTGCGCCGCTCGACGGCGACGAAGGCCCCGGCCAGCGCGAGCCCGGCGAGCAGGGCGGCGAGGATCCATGGCGATGTCCAGCCCAGCTCGGGCCCCTGGACCAGGGCCAGGACGATGAGCGTGACGCAGGCCGTGGCGCTGATTGCGCCGGGAAGGTCGAACGGCCGCGACAGGTCGAGCGGCCCGTCGTGCGCGATCAGCGCGAAGGTGGCCGCCAGCGCCGCACCGGCGAGGGGCACGTTGACGAGGAAGACGGCCCGCCACCCGAAGCCGCTGGTCAGCGCCCCGCCCGCCAGCACGCCGACCACCAGCCCAGCCGCGCCCGCGCCGGCCCAGAAGCCGAGTGCCTGGTTGCGGGCCGGGCCTTGTTTGAACAGCACGTTGATCAGCGCCAGGGTGCTGGGGAACACGAGGGCGCCGCCGAGGCCCTGGAAGGCACGGGCCACCAGTTGTTGCGCCGTGCCGGTCGCCAGGCCTCCGGCCAGGGACGCCAGGCAGTACAGCAACAGTCCCACCGCCAGAACCCTGCGCCGGCCCAGCAGGTCCGACGCGCGGCCGCCGAGCAGCAGGAAACCGCTCGACGCAATCGCGTAGGCACTGATGACCGATTGCAGTGTCTGGGACGAGTAGCCCAGGTCCCGGCCGATGTCCGGCAGCGCAACCACCACGATGTACTGGTCGAGAGAGACGATGAACATGGCCAGCGACAGCAGCAGCAGGACGGCGCGTGTTCGCCGGCGTTCGTCGTGGCTGCTCACAGCCGCTCCCGCAGCACCAGCACGACGCTGCGTGGCTCGGTGCCGCGCCGCATGCCCAGCGTGATGCGATCGCCATCCGCCCGGGTGCGCAGCAGCGCCCGTGTCGCGGACAGCTCATCGGCCTGCACCGCCCGGCCGTCGAGGGTGAGGAGCCGGTCACCGACGGCAACCCCTGCCGCCTCCGCCGGGCCGCCGGGAGAGACGTGGGCCACGACGAAGCCTTCGTCGGCCGCGTTGAGCCACATGCCCGAGCGATCGAAGCGGCCCGCGTCGACAGGCGGCGGCACGATGGGCTTGAGATACATGCGCTGGCGCGAGTAGTCGAAGCTGGTCACGAAGCGCTTGAGCAGCCCGCTGCCGATGTTGCCGTCGAAGTTGGCATCGCTGAAGGAGCCGGCCCTGGCGCCCGACAGCGCCGCCACCGGCGCGTTGATGGTGACCGGCCCGAGCGACAGCGACGGCAGCCGCACGACCTCCGACATCGAGGGGCCGCCGACGCCCCAGCCGGTCATGGCGGTGACGGCGCCGGGGAAGCGTTCGCGCAGGCGGCGGGCGGCGACGAAGGGGCTCGTGAGGTCCACCTCGCTGCGCGAGCCGGTGTCGATGTCGAACAGCGCCGGGATGTCGCCCACCCTGCCTTCCACTTGCGGCAGGTGGTCGTAGAACTTGAACGGGATGGCCGTGCCCGCGTCGCCGGCATCGAAGGCGTCAAAGCGGCTGAACGTCAACGTGCTGTGCTGGTAGTCGATGCGCAGCGCCAGGCGGCGCAGCAGCTCGAAGCCGACCATGCCGTCGACCCGGATGCCTTCGACAGCCGGGTCGTAGATGTCCATGGTGATCGCCGTCTGGTCTTGCATGCGGACCGGGCCGAGCGCGATCTCGCGCACCTTCGCATAGCCGCTGGTCGTCGTCTTCTCGCCGGCGCCCGCCGACGGTGAGGCGCCCTGGGCGTTCAGGCCCGCCTCGGCTACCACGCGGGACGAAAGGATGGTGTGGCCACCCGTGTCGACGATGAAGGTGTAGGGGCCGTGGCCGTTGACGTGCGCCTCGACGTAGATGTGGTTGTTCAGCAGCCGGAACGGCACGCTGGCCCGGCGGGCGCCGTCGGCCAGGGTGACGCCCTGCGGCGGGTCGGGCGGCATGGCGTAGGCGGTGCGGGGCCGCCGCGGTGGCGAGCTGACGTCGAGCAGCCGCATCGTCGCCAGGCCGGACTCGCCGGTGCCGCCGTCGACGATGACGCGGCCAGCCAACTGCGCGCCGCCCTGGCGGACGTAGTCCTCGTAGGTCGTGCGGGTGTCGAAGAACATCTGGCGCTCGGCGATGCGGGCGAGCAGCCCGCTGCCGGCGTCGAACCAGGCGTCAAAACGCGAGCCGCCGCGAGGCGTCACGGCGAGATGCTCCAGGGCGCGGCCGTCCAGCGTCTCGCGGCCCAGTGCCTCGATGCGGGCGCCGCCGCGATCCCGGCGCCACCACAAGTTGGCCAGTCGGTAGGCTTCGTTGATCGCCAGGCGCACCCGGTCACCGCCCTGCTGGGGCGTGCAGGCGCCCGAGATGTCGCGCATCCACGGCAGGCGGCCGTCGAAGCCGTTCGCCACGGTGATCGGGCCGAGTTCACTGTCCGTGACGAAGGCGCCGCTGGCGGTGTCGAACCGCGTGACGACGGTGCCAACCAGCCCCTGGCCCGAATAGGCGTAGCGCAAGGCCAGGCTGCCTGCCTTGGTGGGTTCACCTGTCGCCGCCCGGTGCGCGGCCAGCACGTGCTGTGCGGTGGCCGCACCCGACGCGCATGGCAGGGCCAGCAGGGCGGCGGCCGTCCACAAGGCGCGCAAACTCGAAAACATGGTCATGCAGGCATCCCTCAGAATGAGGCCAGTTTGTGGCCGATTGCATAGCCTGTCTTGAACCGAATTCACCTGCCAAAGGGAGCACCTGGCGGACCCGGCGCGCCCGGCGCCGCCTGCCGCCCGCTGACCGCCGGGCCGATGCGCCATCCGCCGCGCGAGCGGCTGGGCCGGCACCGGCATGACGAAGCCTTCGTCGCCCTGGTGCTCGCCGGCGGCTATGTCGAGGCGGGCGACACGGGGCGGCACCACTTGCGGGCGGGGGATGTACTCGCCCACCGCCGCTGGGAGTACCACCTGGACGAAGTGGCCGGCAGTGGCGCCCAGGTGCTGATCCTGCCCTTGCCCACCGCCTGGGAAGCTGCCACCCATGCCGTCGCCAGCGATCCGGACGCGGTGGTTCGGCTGGCGGAACGGGACCTGCATGCGGCGCTGGACCTGCTGACCGCCAGCCTGACGGAGTTGCCGATTCCCGCTTCGGACTGGCCCGACCTGCTGGCGGCACGGCTGCGCCAGGATCCTGATGCACCGGTGGCTTCGTGGGCGCGCGAACTCGGCCTGCACCCGGGCAGCCTTGCGCGCGGCTTCCGCCAGGTCTTCGGCGTGACGCCGGCGGCTTACCGCCTGTTCCAGCGCACCCATCGCGCGCTCGGCCACATCGCCCGGGGCGACGCCGGCCTGGCCGCCGTGGCCGCCCAGTGCCGCTTCGCCGACCAGGCGCACATGAGCCGTGCCATCCGCCGCATGACCGGGCTGGCGCCCTCCCAACTGCGCGGCACCCTCAGTGGTGGGGGCGACCGGCCGACGGGATGATGTCTTGCTGGCTCAGCGCACGCCCTGCAGCGCGGCGCCGCGAGCCCGCACGACGGGCCAGTTCGCGACGATCTTGGTGGGAGTCAGCTGGACCTCGCCCTTTTCCTCGGCAGCCAGCACGGCCTCCTCGGATTTGAGTGTGTGCGGTGTGACGCCGGGCTTCCAGCGCACCATGACCAGCACCCACAGCGGGCTGTAGGTCGCGTCGGCATTGGCGCCGCCCACGGGCCTCGGGATCGAGGGCAGCACGGTGGCCTGCTCGTCGCCCGGGAACTTGTAGGCCTTCTCGACGGGCATGCCGGGCTTGAGCGTCTGGGCCAGGGCGGGCACGTAGTTGATGCCCTGCTTCTTGGCGATGCCGGGGTCGGAGATGTCCGTGCTGACGTAATGCACGATCTCGCCCTCGAACCACGCTTCCTTCAGGGGCAGGGTGACTTCGTCGGCTGCCCAGCTGGTGGCTGTGCCCAGCAGCAGGGCAGCACTCAGTGCACGGATGACGGGTTTAGGCATTGCGGTTCCTCGTAGAAGGCGAGACGCGATTCTTGCGCACTGGCGGCAGCTCTGATCGAGCGCCTGGACCTCAAGATTGCCGGACGATCTCAACACCCACGTTGACGAGGATCAGTTGCCCACCCATCAAGCGGCGGATTTCGCATTGAGCCGCCTGTCATCGATGCCCGGCGGCCCGGGCAGCCAGCTGTGTCTGCAGCTGCGTTGATACAGCCGAGTGAACTCGCGCCCCTTCTGTGCCTTTGCAACAGCGTGGGCGGTGCCTATCGTGATTCATCGCTTTCGAGCCTTCACGAAGGAGCACCCATGCAACGTACCGCCACCTTGTTCCCAAAATCTGTCGTCACCGGCTCGACGTCGCGCTTGGGCGCATGGCTGCTGAACCTGAGGGACGCGTTCACACGGGATGACGACGAGCGCTTTCTTAGCGAAGCCCGGGATCTCGCCGATCTGGAAAGACGGCTGCGACGCCTGGAACAGGGCCGCTCAGAGCGCTTTGGCCCGCTTCCTGGCGTTTTGTGAGGCCGCATCGATGCTTCGTGGTCCCTCCGACAGGAATCGAACCTGTATCTGCCGCTTAGGAGGCGGCCGTTCTATCCATTGAACTACGGAGAGCACCGTTGGCGCCGTGAAGGCGCCGGTCAGGCGGCGCGCATTCTCGCATGGGGTCTCGCGGGCTTTCTGGCAGCATCCGCCTACTCAAGGAGACACGCGACATGACGCACCAAGGAAGCTGCCACTGCGGCCACATCAAGTTCGAGGTCGAGGGCGAGATCGGCTCCGCCTTGTCCTGCAACTGTTCGATCTGCCAGCGCAAGGGATCGCTGCTGTGGTTCGTGCCGCGCAGCGCATTGAAACTGCTGACGCCGGAGCAGAACGCCAGCAGCTACACCTTCAACAAGCATGTCATCCAGCATCGCTTCTGCCCGACCTGTGGCATGCATCCCTATGGCGAAGGCAAGGGGCCGGACGGCTCGGCGATGGCAGCCATCAACATCCGCTGCCTGGAGGACATCGACCTGAAGGCCGTGCCCGTCACGGAGTTTGACGGGCGCTCGAAATAGGCCTTTAGAACTGCGCGACCAGATGGGGTTGGCCGGCCACCCGCGTCAGCACGCGGCGGGGCTGGTGCAGGGTGCCGCCACGCGTCGCGCGTGCGACAGCGGCCTGGACGGCGTCCAGCAGGGCGGTGAGAAGCGGGCGCTCGCCATTGCAACGCGAGCGGGGAATGACCAGGGCGAGGTCCATGGCCTCGCTGCCTTGCAGTTCCAAGCTGGCGTGAACGACCAGCGTGGACGGGGTACTGAGGGAGACGTCGAGATCGGCATCGACAAGATCGGCGGCGACCGGCAGATGGGGCACGGTCTGCGCAGAGAGTGAGTCTGTGAACATGGCCTGAATCCTCGCGGAGGGTCTTGGCGCCCGCTGTCGGGCAGACCAGGGTGGGGCTGTAGGACGGCGCCTGATTGCTCAGGAATGCATCACCGGCAGGGCCTGCTTGACGGTCGGTTTGTCGAACAGGCGGCCGATCAGTGCCCGCGCAAAGAAGTAGTCGTTGCGCAGCTTGTCGCCGAGGGCATCAAGGCCGACGCGGCCCTGACGGTCGCAGGGGATGTCCAGGCCGGCGCCCTGGTAGGTCAGTGGCTCGAAGTGCAGCAGGTGGGTGAGCTCTGGCTCAGCCCGCAGGGTTTCGGCGATGGTCGCCTTGTGCGCGGACTGAGGAAGCGGCAGCGAAGCGGGTGCTGTTGGCGTAGTGAGCTGGACCTGGGTCATGGTGAACCTCCATCGGAATCAACAGGGGTTGATGAAACAACTTTGGTCTCAACGGGGTTTCAGATGTGTAGGCAGGCCGGGATGGCGTAGGGGTGCGCCATCGCGTCGCCTTGTAGGAGGCCGCTGGCGATTGGCGGATGCAGTGCGGGCCTTGGCGCGGCGTTGTCTGACAGCCCGGAGCCCGCGGTGCAGGGATCGCGGGCTGAGCGCCGGGCCGCTCCCAAGCCGGCCCGCGGGCGATGTGCTTGCGGCTCAATGCCGCAAGCATCGCCGTCCCCTCGGGGGACCGACCAGGCCGCCCGCGTTCAGCGCGACGGACTGGGCGAGGGGCATCAATTCAATCCCATTTCCACTGCCAGATGAGATCGAGCGCGTTGTCGTCCCCACCCTGGGCCCGCAGCGTGAAGCGTTGGGCGATGCGATAGATGAGCTGCCAGGAACCTGTCGTTGCATTCAGGCCGCGTTCATAGCCGACATACCAGCGCCGCGAGATCTGCTTGCCCAGGCGCACGATGGTGGCCTTGGTGTCATCGTCGCTCTGCGACAGCGAGAGCTCATCCAGCCCCAGGTTGCGCAGCACCTTGCCTGTCGGGCCTTCGCCTTCGCCGCTGAGCAGGGCCAGGGCGGCGCGCTGCAGCAGGGCCGTGTCGGTGCGGCCCAGGCCATCGGGGCCGCGGCCGAGCAACAGCCAGGAGAGCTTGTCGGTGTCGCTCATCTCGGGCGAGGAGTACAGGCTCACGCGCGGCGCCAGCGCCGTACCACCCACGTAGACGCCGACGCGCACGTCGAGGTTGGGCCGCACGGCCAGCAGGTCCAGCGACGGGTTGTCGTAGGCGCCGGTGAAGCTGATGTCGCCGCGCTCGATGTCCAGCTTCTGGCCATAGGCCGCGTACTGGCCGCCGTCGGCGTCGAGCTTGCCCGTGACGCGCAGCGGGCCGTTGTTCTGGCTGACCTGCAGCTGGCCGCGCAGCGTCGTCGCCAGGCCCCGGCCGCGTACCTTGAAGTCGCGGCCGAAGTCCAGCGCGACGTTGACGACGCTGTTGCGCGCGGCCTTGGGTGCGGGTGGTGCGGTGGGCGCCGCGTCGCGCGGGCCGCGCAGCACTGTGACGTCATCGGCCAGCGCGGGCGCGTCGCCGCGGCTGAAGTCGAACAGGCCTTCGTCGGCGCGCAGCTTGCCTTCCAGCTTGAGCCCCTTGGCGTCGAGGTCCAGCGCCGCCTGGCCGCTGGCGACGAGGCGGCGGTCCACGCGCGACAGCACGCGCAGCTTGTCGGCCGTCATCTCGATGTGGGCCTTGGGCTGGGCGCCCAACTCGGCCGTGCCGCTGGCGCGCAGCCAACCATCGCCGCCGCGCGCTTCGAGCTTGGAGAGCTCGGCATGCTGGCCCTTCAAGTCGAGCGTGAAGCGGCCCTCGGTCACATCCACGCCGAACAGCAGATGACGCAGCGCCAGGTTCTCGCCTTCGGCGCGGCCATTGAGGTCGGGGGCGCCCAGACGGCCGGAAAGCTGCACGGTGGCCGCCGCGCGGCCGCCCAGGCGCCAGCCGGCCGGCACCCAGCTGCCCCAGGTGGCGAGGTTGGCGATATTGGCCTGCAGCACGCCTTGCACGGGCGTCTGCGCGTCAGGCCAGAGCTTGGCCGGGCGCAGCGTCACCGCGCCGCCCAGGCTGCCAAGTTCGCTGCCGGCCACACCCTGCGCGAACTGCCACAGGCCGTCGCGCACATTCACCGCCAGGCGCAGGTCGGTCAGTCCCAGCGCACGCTGGCCAAACTCGTCGGTCACGCGCAGGTCGCCGCTCTGGCGTTCGATGAGCAGTTCGGCGGTGAGCCGATCATTCAGCAGCAGCGAGGCATGGCCCGTCACGCGCAGGTCGCCGCCCCAGCCGAAGTCGGGTTGCCAGCGCGCCATCAATGGCGCGGCGGCCACGTCCTCGAGCTGCAGTTCGGCGCGGGCCTCGGGGCGTTCGCCGCCGGTCCAGCTCAGGGCCTGCCAGCGCACGAAGGCACCGCCCACCTCGGCGCGGCCGGGCTCGGCCTGCAGGCGTGGGCCGTCGCTAGCCCAGCGCAGGCCGATGTCCTTGGCCGCCAGCAGTGGCGGCGTGTTGGGGCGCAGCGGGCCGATGGCTATGCGCGCAACGCGGCCGCTCCAGGCCTGCCCATCCCAGCGGCCACGGGCCTGGAGCTGGGCGTTCAGCGTCAGGTCTTGCGAGTCGCGCGCCGATGCATCTCGAATGATCTTGCCGCTGACCTCGGCCTTCACATCGTGGGCGCTGCGCCGGCCTTGCAAATCGAGCTTGGCGCTGTTCAGCTGGGCGAGGGGGTCGCGCAGCTGGCTGATGTCCAGGTTCAGCGCGACCGGGCCATCGCCATCGGCGCCGGGCAGGGGCAGCTCCCAGCGCGCCTTCAGGGCGGCGATGCTGGTGCCCAACGCCTTGGCGGAGGCCAGCGACAGCTTGCCGCTGCCGCCGACCTGCCAGCCTTTGATGCCGCGCACCAGTTGGAAGCTGCCAACACCCTCGCCCTGGCCGGCGATCGGCTGCTGGTCAAACAGCGCCAGCAGCGGGTTCAGCTCGGCCAGCGCGCCGGCCTTCAGTGCGGCAGTGCCGGTGATGGCTTCGGCCCGAGCCTGGCCGCTGGTCTGCACGCGGTTGTTGCCCAGTCGCCCGTCGATGTCGAAGGCCGCCGCGTCGGCGGCGCGTTCGCGCTGCAGCTTGATCCGGCCTTCGAGGGGCAGGCCGGCGAACTGGCTGGGCAGCAAGCGGGCATAGACGTTGCCGCTAAGCGTGGCGAGGGTCTTGCCGCGCACGTCCACATCGGCCTCGGCACTGAGTCGTGTCGGGCTGGGCAGGCGAGCCCAGGCCGTACCGGGTGCGCCGCGCCACAGCAGATGCGGGTCGAACTGGCGCAGCTGAACCTTGAGTTGCGCGGCACCGGCGGTGTCGACGCGACCGCTGGCCTGCAGCGTGGCGTCGCCGCTGGCCAGTTGGGCGTCCTCGATCTGCCACTTCGTGCCCTCGCCCCGGGCTTTGGCCTTCACGCGCAGCGGGCGGTTCTGCACCGTGCCGGCGAGGTCAAGCTTGGCGCTCAAGGGGCCGGCCTTGCTGCCCGCGAGCGTGAGTGGCCCATCCAGGCGCGCCGGCGTCGCACGCGCGTCCAGCGCTTCGGGGCGCAGGCCCTGCACACGGGCGTCGAGCTGCCATCGGCCATCGGCCTCACGCGCTCCCTTGCCTTGCACTCGACCACCGCCGGGCAGCTCGGCATCCAGCGCGGTCAGGCGCAGGCTGGTGGGCTGGTCAGGCCGGCCGGCCAGCGCAATGACCAGGCGGTTGACGGGCAGGGCGCCCTGGTCCCAGCGGCCGGCAGCGGCGTTGTGCAGGTCGGCCTGCAGCGTGGCTTCGGCGTCGCGGGCGGGCGCCTTCAGCTGAGCGTCGCCGCTCAGGGCCGTGCGCGGCAGGCCAGGCATGAGGGCCGCCAGGTCGAGCTTGTCGGCCTTCAGTTGCAGCGCGTTGACGGGCCAGGGCGCAAAGGGCTGGACTTCGCCGTCGGCCTTCAGTGTCTGGTGCGCGGCCTCCAGCTCGGCCTTGGCCTTGAGCCTGGCCAATGGGCCGGTGACTGCAGCGACGGCTGACCACGGCAGGTCGGTCGCTTCGGCCTGCTGCACGCGCAGCGTCGCGTCGGTCTGCAGCGGCGCGGCACTCTCGATGCGGGCCTTGCCGGCCAGCGTCAGGTGTTGCCAGCGAGCAGCCTTGAGCTCGATGCGATGGGTGCCGCGGCGGGGCAGGTCCAGCTGGGCGTCCAGGCCGAGCAACGGTGCCTGATCGGGCGCCCAGCTCAGCTTGGCGATGCGCAGACTGGCAATCTGCACGCCCAGTGGCAGTGTGAGGTCCGGCGGAAGGACGATGGGCTTGTCGCTGGCCTGGCTGCGGATGACGACCTCGTCCACGGCCAGCTCGCGCGCCAGCAGGAGGCCGGCGCTGGGGCTGACGCCCAGGCCCTTCCAGCGCAGTCCGCGCAATTCGGCCGAGCCACCGGCCCAGGTGAGGATGAGGCGACGCGCGCTGAACTCGCCCATCAGTGAGCCCTCGGGGGCCTCGATCTGCACACCGGGCAGATGGGCCAGCAGCCAGGCACCACCGGAAGGGCGCTGCAGCAGCCAGGCGACGAAGCCGGCGATCAGCACCAGCACCAGCGCCAGCGCGATCAGGGCGGCACGCAGGATGCGCAAGGATCGCCTCACAGCGTGATCCCCACACTAAAGTGCAGCCGCCATTTGCCCGTCTCCTGCGCACGCGCCAGGTCCACGCGCAGCGGGCCGACGGGGCTGCGCCAGCGCACGCCGGCGCCATAGCCGACGACAGCGCGGTAGTCCTGCCAGCGCGAGGCAGCATTGCCGGCATCGACGAAGACGGCGCCCCACAGGCTGGGGAAGCTCGGCATGATGGGGTGCGCGATTTCCAGGCTGCCGGTGGCCAGCACGCGGCCGCCGACGGTCAGGCCGTTCTTCTGCGGGCCCAGGCTGCGGTAGGCATAGCCGCGCACCGACTCGTCGCCGCCGGCCAGGAAGAGCAGCTTCTCGGGCACGCCGACCTGTTCCTTCGATACCACCTGCGCCACCTCGGCGCGCGCCGACGCGAACCAGCCACCGAAGGGCTTGTAGACGCCCAGCTTGAACTGCATGCGGCCGAAGGGACCGCTGTCGTCGGTGCCGCCGCCCTTCGCATAGCCGAAGCCGACAAGGGCCAGGGCCTGGTGGCCGTCGGTGGGCAGCAGGGTGCTGTCCAGGCGGCGGCGTATCCACTGCTGGTTGATGGAAAGGGCCAGGTTGGTGTTGACCTCGCTGCCGGCGGTCTCGCGGGCACGCAGCAGCTCGACATAGCTCAGGCGCTCGTCGCGCGTCGACTCATAGAGGCGGCCCAGGCGCACGCCCAGGTTGGTGGCGATGGTGTCGCCGGTGCGGTCCTGCTCGTACTGCAGCGAGGCGAGGTTGCGTTTCAGGTCGGGTTGGGGGTGGGAGCTCAGTTCCAGCTCGCCGCCGCGCAGGTCGCGGCTGAATTGCAGCTTGGTGCGGGCGCGCACGGGTAGGTCGAAGGGGCGGCGGTGCAGATGCTCGACGCTGATGCTCTGGCCGGTGTTGCTGTGATAGCCCACCGCCACCGTGGCCTGCTGCAGGGCCGACTCGGTCAGCGTGACTTGCACGGGCGTGGTGCCGTCAGCGTTCGGGGCCTCGGGCAGCAGTTGCACGCGCACGGCGTCGAAGAGCTGGGTCTTGGCCAGGCGCTCCTGGAACTCGGCGAGCTTCTGCTCGGTGTAGTCATCACCGGTGTCGAAGCCGGCGAGGCGCTCGACGGCATTGCGGCTCTGGCGCTTGAGCCCTTCGATGCGCAGCGCACCGAGCTTCGCACGGTTGCCGCTGGCCAGCACGAGGTGGAGCTCGGCGGTCTGCGTGTCGGGATCGACGCGGGCGGCCGTCTCGGCCCAGCGCGCCAGCGGATAGCCGCCATTGCGCGCGCGCAGCAGCAGATCGCTCTTGGCCGAGGCCCATTGCGACTGCGTGAAGGCGGCGCCGTTCTTCAGCGTCCAGGCGCCGCGCAGGACCTCGCGCAGGGCTTGAGCTTGCTCGTCGGCCAGGCCTTCGGTGAACTCGAGCTCAAGCTTGTCGACCCTTGTCACCGGGCCCGGCTTGACGGTGAGCAACAGCCGCGTTTCGTCTGCCGGGTCGCGGTCCACGTCGGCCTTGGCGTTGAAGTAGCCCTCGGTTTCCAGCAGCGTCTCGGCCTGGGCGGGCGCGGCCGCAGCCAGGCGGGCCAGTTCCACCCGGCTCAGCGCCGCCTCGCTGGCGCGGTAGCGGGCGAGGTCGAGGTTCTGGGCCAGCAACGTGCGCAGGCGCGTGGCCTCGCGGCCTTCGCCGTCGATGCGGATGTCGACGCTGTAGACGGCGGGTGCGTCGGCCGGTATGTCCGGCGCCGGTGGGGCAGGGGCCTGCGGCGGAGCCTGCGTGGCACAGGCACTCAGCAGCACTGCGGCGAGCAGTGCAAAGAGACGCTTCATTTGCTGAGCAGCCGCATCGCGCCTTCGAGTCCGGAAAGGGTCAGCGGGAACATGCGCTGCTGCATCAGCTGCTGGATCAGCGCGATGCTCTGCCGGTACTGCCAGACGCCTTGCGGCTCGGGGTTGATCCATGCGTACTTGGGGAAGGCGTGGGTCAGGCGTTGGATCCATTCCGCGCCGGGCTCGTCGTTGTTGTATTCGACGCTGCCGCCGGCTTGCAGGATCTCGTAGGGGCTCATGGTCGCGTCGCCGACGAAGATGAGCTTGTAGTCGCGGTTGTATTTGCGGATCAGGTCGAAGGTGTTGAGCTTCTCGGCGAAGCGCCGCCGGTTGTTCTTCCAGACGAAGTCGTAGACGCAGTTGTGGAAGTAATAGAACTCGAGGTGCTTGAACTCGGTCTTGGCGGCGCTGAAGAGTTCTTCCACGCGGCTCACGTGTTCGTCCATCGTGCCGCCCACGTCCATCAGCAGCAGCACCTTGACCTTGTTGTGGCGCTCGGGCTGCATGCGGATGTCCAGCATGCCGGCGTTGGCGGCGGTGCCGTGGATGGTGCCGTCCAGGTCCAGCTCCAGCTCCGACCCCTCGCGCGCAAAGCGGCGCAGGCGGCGCAGGGCCACCTTGATGTTGCGCGTGCCGAGTTCCAGCGTGTCGTCGTAGTCGCGGTAGGCGCGCTGCTCCCAGACCTTGACTGCGCTCTTGTTACCCCCCGAGCCGCCGATCCGGATGCCTTGCGGGTTGTAGCCGCTGTTGCCAAAGGGACTGGTGCCGCCGGTGCCGATCCAGCGGTTGCCGCCCTCGTGGCGCTCCTTCTGCTCCTCGAAGCGTTTCTTGAGCGTTTCCATCAGCTCGTTCCAGCCCATCTTCTCGATGGCAGCCTTCTGCTCGGGCGAGAGTTCGATCTCAAGCTGTTTGCGCAACCACTCCAGCGGCACGTCGGCCGTGAAGTCGGTCAGCATCTCCACGCCCTTGAAGTAGGCGGCGAAGGCGCGGTCGAACTTGTCGAACTGGGTCTCGTCCTTGACCAGGGACGTGCGGGCCAGGTGGTAGAAGTCGTCGATGCTGGCCGTGCCGCCGTTGTCGGGGCCGCCGATGACGCCGGCCTGCAGCGCTTCCAGCAGCGTCAGGTACTCGGGCACCGTCACCTTGAGCTTGGCGGCACGCAGCGTGTAGAAGAACTGGATCAGCATCGGTGCGGACTCGGGGACTGCAGGTCGAAAACGATTATGCAGCGCGAGTCTCGCCGGAGTTAGGGATGCCGTCTTTCGGGCCGAGCGCCGGGCCGCTCCCTAGCCGGCCCGCGCTGGCGATGTGCTTGCGGCTCAATGCCGCAAGCATCGCCGTCCCCTCGGGGGCTGAGGCCGGACACGACAAGTCCTGTGGACTTGTCGTGCCTGCCGAAGAGAAGCCGCTTTGCCGGCTTCGCGGTCTGCAAGACCGGTCAGACGCACCGCGTTCAGCGGGGTGCGGCTGGACGAGGGGTATCAGTTGCAGGGCACCACGCGGAACTCGACACGCCGGTCCAGGGCATCCACCGCGTTGTCGCTGCCGCTGCCGACCAGGTTCTCGCGCCAGCCCATGCCGCTGGCCTTGACGCGCTGGGCCAGGGGCGAGGCTTCGGCCGCCAGGCGCTGCTGGATGAAAGTGGCGCGTTGCAGCGAGAGCGCGTCATTGGTCTGCTCCGAGCCGGTGTGGCTGGTGTGGCCGACGATGACCATGCAGACGCGGGCGCCGGCGCCCTCCCTGGCGATCTGCCTCAGCCACATCGGATAGGCGCCGCTGACCTTGGGGTCGGACCAGAACTCCGTGCTGCCGGGGTTGAACAGGAACTTCACGTCCAGCTTGTTGGCGCGCAGCCCGTAGGCCACGATCTGGCCAAAGGCGGCCTCTGCCTCGGCGGTGCGCCCGAGCCGGACGTTGTTGAGGTAGATGCCGTTGAGTGTGCGCAGCTGCTCGCCGCCCGTCTGATTGCGGGCCTCCTGGTACTTGGTCAACGATTCCGGGTAGCGCTCGGCGTTGTAGAGGGAGCCGGCCTCGTTGATGACGCTGGCCACCGCGACGCGTTCCATGTAGACGCTGTTGGCCGAGCTGCCAGGCGCTGTCAGCGCCGTGCTGATGTAGCCGTCCACCACCTTGTCCTTCACCAGCACCGGGCTGTCCTGGTAGATCGCCAGCGGTGTGTGGTTGAGGCCGTCGTCGCGGGCCAGCGCCGAGGCCTGGGCCATCACCTGGCCCGTCTTGATGTCCACCAGGGCCAGGTTGATTTGCAAGGATTTCTTGCCCGGCACCCCCAGCAGGCGCGTCAGCGTGCCGGTCAGCAGATACTGGACCTTGGACAGGTTCTCGGTCCTGAAGGGCAGCAGGTCGAAGCTGCCTTCCTTGCGCGCCGCCAGACGCTCGGCGATGCGGCGTTCGAGCAACTGCGTGGTCTGGGTCTGCTGGCCGCTTGTCGCGTCGATCATGGGATCGACGACGACGCTTTTCTTGGCAATCTTGGACTCCACCTTTGCCAGGAAGGCGGGCAGCTTCTGAGTCTGGCCCACCAGGCCATCGGTGGCGACGACGACGGCTTCGCTGAAGGACAACTCGTTGGTCGAGACGGTCGGCTGTTTCGGCGCCGTCTCCAGGCAGCCGGCCAGCAGGGCCATGCAGCCCAGCATCGCGGCACGCCCCAGCTGCACTGAAAAATTGATGCGATTCGTGTGGCCAGCGCTACTCATCGACATTCCTTTTTCAGGTAAGCGGTCTCACTCGCCGTTAGCGGTTCCAGTGAGGCTTTTTGCAGAATATCACTGCACTTTGCGCCCTTCGCCTCGGAGGGCGCAGGAGCGGTCACGGCAGGGCGCGGCTTGGGTGCGGCCGGCGCCACGGCGATGGGCGTCGGCGCCGAGGCTGTGGGTGCCGGCGCGGGAGCAGGTGGCACGGGGGCGGTGGAGGCGGGCGTGTCCGGTGCAGAGGCCGCCGAGGCAGCCTGGACTGGGCTGGAAGCGATCGGCGCTGGAGCTGGAGCCGCAGCGGCGGCCGACGCCGGCGCGGGTGGCGGCGCCAGCTCGGCGGGCGCCGGTGCCCAGAGCAAGGCATATCCGCCCCAGGCGGCCGCGGCCAGGCCCACCACGCCCGCCGCGCTCAGGAGGAGAGCGCGGCGCGGCGGGGCCGGCACGGACGCCTGTGCAGGCACGGCGCTGGACGCTGGAAGAGCTGTCGGCGGGGGCGGGGCAGGCAGCACCGGGGGCGCCGCCGCCGCAGGCAGCTGCGTGCGAGCCACGGCGGGCGGCGGCGGTGGTTCGGGGCGTGTCGGCTCCCGCGGCGCGAGCAACGGGCTGATCGGTGCGACCTGGGTGGGGTCGAAATCCGGCAGCAGCACCGTTTCGTCGCCAGTCGGGAGGCCCAAAGCCTGCAGCTCGAGCAGATCGATGACCTGCGTGTCGCCGGCAGTGAGCAGGGTCCGGAACTCGGCAATGGATTGCGGGCGGTCCTTGGGGTGGATGGCCAGCGCACGGTCGACGGCCGCGAGGAAGGCGTTGCCGCAGCGACCCGCCGCCACGGTGGCCAGCGGTTGCAGCTGGTCGTTGAGCAGCCGCTCGACGGAAGCCACCGTGCGGCGGCCGCTGATGGCTGCGTAGAGCACGCTGGCCAGCGCGAAGATGTCGGTCCATGGGCCCTGGGTGACGCCAGGCATGTCCCCGTATTGCTCGATGGGCGCAAAGCCCGGCTTGAGCATGGCGGTCAGCGCATGCGTGAGATCGCCGATGACGCGGCGTGCGGCGCCGAAGTCCAGCAGCAGCGGCCCGTGGTCGGTGAGCAGGATGTTGTCCGGCGCGATGTCGCGGTGGTAGCAGTGCTCGTTGTGCAGCACCTCCAACGCATCCAGCAGCGGCATCAGCCAGGCGCGCACCTCGGTTTCGGTCGACGGCCGGCCGAGCCTGGTCAACGCCTCTTTCAGCGTCTGCCCCTGGTAGTAGGGCATGGCCATGTAGGCGGTGCCGTTGCCCTCCCAGAACTGATGCACCTTGAGCAGCGCCGGGTGGTCGAAGCGAGCCAGCAGCTTGGCCTCGTTGACGAAGCTCCGCAGCCCGATCGCAAAGGTCTCAGCGTGATTGGGCGACTTGACCAGCACCGTCAGCGAATTGCCGGCGCGTGCTGCCATCGACGAGGGCAGGTATTCCTTGATGGCGACCTGCCGCTCCAGCGCGACGTCGGTGGCGAGATAGACGATGCCGAAACCGCCTTCTCCCAGCACCCGGTCAATGCGGTAGTCGTGGATGCGCGTGCCGGACGGCAGGGTGTGGCCCGGCGTCAGCTGGACCTCCACGGCGATGGTGGGCTCTACCGGGTCTTCTGGGGTTTTGCGCCCGGGTGGACCGCCAGCCGCTTCGCTCATTGCTGCGGGCGACCGGACGGCGGCGCTTCATGCAAGGCAGGCAGCGTGCAGCAGAACTGGATCAGCATGGAGCACAGCATGGAGCAGGGCCGGGATCGAAGTTCTGCGGATTATGCAGAGCCGACACCTTCTCGCCCGCCTGCTGGACGTCGGGCTTGTCCTAAGCGGTGTAGCGGGCCAGCCAGTTGAAGAACTCCCCGTACCAGAGCCGGCTGTTGCGCGGTTTGAGCACCCAGTGGTTCTCGTCCGGGAACCAGACCAGCCTCGAAGGCACACCCAGCGATTTCAGTGTGTTGTAGTAGGCCAGGCCCTGGGCATCGGGCACGCGGTAGTCCAACTGGCCGTGCATGACGAGGGTCGGCGTCTTGAAGTGCTTGGCGAAGGCATGCGGGCTTTGGGCGGCGACACGGGCCGGATCATCCCAATAGGCCGCGCCCAGCTCCTTGCGATGCCAGCTGTAGGCGTCGTCGGCGTACATGGCCTGCCAGTCGTAGCAGCCGGCGTGGCAGACGTAGGCCTGATAGCGGCCGGCCTTCACGTGGCCGTTCATCCAGGCCACCATGTAGCCGCCATAGCTGCCGCCAGCGGCGACGACGCGCTTGCGGTCGACCCATGACTTCTTCAGCAGCCAGTCAGTGCCGGCCTCGACATCCTGCAACTCGTACTCGCCCCAGTGGCCGGTGATGCTGTCCAGGAACTCGTGGCCGAAGCTGGATGAGCCGTGGTAATTCACGCAGGCGACGACATAGCCCTGGCTGGCGAACACCTGATGGTTCCAGCGCCAGTGCCAGCTGTCACCGAAAGCAGTGTGCGGGCCGCCGTGGATGACGTGCATGACCGGCCACTTCTTCTTCGGATCGAAGCCCGGCGGGTAGGTCAGCCACATCTGCACGTCGTCGCCGCGCGCACCCTGGATCGTGACCTCCTCGTGGCGGCCGAAGCTTTGGGCCGCGAGGCGCTCGTCGTTCAGCGACTCGATGCGGCGCAGGCCATCGTCGCCCAGCACCGACAGCCGCGGCGGGAACTGCATGCCGTCGTGGTTGACGACGAGGAAGCCGGCCGACAGCGCGAAGCTGCCGACATGGCCTCCCTCGAAAACCCGATCGGCGGTGCGGTCGCCGAGCGCGAACTGCCAGAGGTGGCGGCGGCCGCGCTCCTCCGCGGCGAAGTACACCGCCTGGTCGTCCTCGGCCCAGCGCAGCGGTGCGCTGACCTCATGGTCCCAATCCTCGCTGAAGACGGCCCAGCGGCCCTGCTGATCCAGCACGGCGAGCTGGTTCGGATGGTTGTGGCCCAGGGCCTGGTGGCTGGCCAGGAAGGCGAGGTGAGCGCCGCCATGGCTGTAGCGCGGCGCGGCGAAGTCCCAGTCGCCGTCCTGCAGCAGCGTCTGGCCCTGGCGCGTTCTCACGTCGATCTCGGCCAGCGCAAAGCGGCCGTCCAGCTTCTTCTCGGCGGTGGGGTCGAAGGCGAAGGCGATGCGCCGGCCATCGGGCGACACGTCGAAGCAATTCACATCCGGCTCGGCGCGGCTCAGCTCCCAGGCCGTGCCCTCGAACAGGTCGCGCACCTTGCCCGTCTCGACATCCATCACATGCAGGTGCGGCACACGGTCCATCGGCAGGTGGTGGTCCCAGAAGCGGTAGAAGGCCTCGTCGGTGACGTAGGCGCTTTCCTTGCGGCTCTTGAAGTCGCGCAGCCGCGCGGCCTGGGCTGCGCCCTTCAGATCGGGCCAGACCCAGGACACGAAGGCGATGCGCCGGCCGTCGGGGAACCACTTGAAGGACTCGACGCCCGTGGGCACTTGGCCGACGCGGCGCGCCTCGCCGCCGTCCGGCGGGATCACATAAAGCTGCGTCTCCTCGTCTCTCACGCCGGCCTGCTCGCGCTTGGCGGTGAAGGCGATCAGGTCGCCGCGCGGGCTCCATTGCGGGTTGCCGTCCTTCTCGCCCGCTTCGGTCAGGCGGCGCGGCTCGCCGCCCAGCGTCGAGAACAACCACAGGCTGCTCTGCGCGCGGTTGGCCTCCATCGAGTAGCGCGTGACACCGGCGGCGGCCTGGGCACCATCGGGGCTGAGGCTGGGTTCGCCGATGCGATCCAGGGCCCAGAGTGCATCGACGTCAAAGGCCTTGGATTGTCTTTTCATGTTCGCTGTCGAGTCAGTTGCCAGTTCAGGTGCGCCTTGACCTCGGGCCATTCGCCCACGGTCAGGCTGTACATGACGGTGTCGCGCACCGTGCCGTCGCGGCGCAGCGCATGGTGGCGGATCACGCCGTCGCGCCTGGCGCCCAGGCGCTCGATGGCGCGCTGCGAGGCGTGGTTGAAGTTGTCGGTGCGCCAGCCCACGAGCTTGGCGCCCAGGGTTTCGAAGGCGTGGGTCAGCAGCAGCAGCTTGGCGGTCGTGTTGACGGCGCTGCGCTGCACACGCTGGGCATACCAGGTGTAGCCGATCTCGACGCGCTCGATGGCCGGCACGATGTCGTGATAGCTCGTTGACCCCAGCACCTCGCCGGTGGCGGCATCCAGCACGGCGAAGGGCAGGCGGTGGCCGGCGGCCTGCCCGGCCAGGGCCGCTTCGACGTAAGTGACGGCCTCGTCGGGCGCAGGCACGCTGGTGAAGCGCAAGTTCCACAGTTCGCCGTCCGCGGCCGCGGCCTGCAGGCCGGGCACATGGTCCAGCGTCAGCGGCACGAGGTGGATGGGGCCGGCGGCCAGCGTCACGGGCAGGACGGGTTTCATGGCTTGTCCTTCAGCATCAGCCGCCGCGCCAGTAAGCGGCCGCCGCCGCAGCCGGCGACGATGAGCAGCAGGCCGACGAGCTGCTGCGCATTCCAGTCGGTGCTGGCGATGAAGTCGATGCCGAACTGCCGGCCCAGCCACCAGCCGGCCAGCGCGCCAAGCACAAAGCCGACGGCATCCGCCAGCCCTTCGCGCATCGCGCGGTCGAAGTCTTGCTGCGCCATCAGCGGTTATTGCGCTGCATGAAGACGAGCTTCTCGAAGAGCGTCAGATCCTGCTCGTTCTTCAGGAGCGCCCCCACCAGCGGCGGGATGCTGACCTTCTCGTCCTTGGCTTGCAGCGCGTCCACCGGGATGTCTTCGGCCAGCAGCAGCTTGAGCCAGTCGATCAGCTCCGATGTGCTGGGCTTCTTCTTCAGGCCGGGCAGGTTGCGCACGTCGTAGAAGTTCTTCAGCGCCGCAGCGAGCAGGTCTTTCTTCAGCTTCGGGAAGTGCACGTCGACGATCTTCTGCATCGTCGCCGCGTCGGGGAACTTGATGTAGTGGAAGAAGCAGCGGCGCAGGAAGGCATCTGGCAGCTCCTTCTCGTTGTTGGACGTGATGAAGACCAGGGGCCGGTGCTTGGCCTTGATCAGCTGGCGCGTCTCGTAGACATAGAACTCCATGCGGTCGATCTCGCGCAACAGATCGTTGGGGAACTCGATGTCCGCCTTGTCGATCTCGTCGATGAGCAGCACGACCGGCTCGTCGGCCTCGAAGGCCTGCCACAGCACGCCTTTGACGATGTAGTTCTCGATGTTGCGAACGCGCTCGCTGCCCTCGATGCCGGCGAGCTGGCTGTCGCGCAACCGGCTGACGGCGTCGTACTCGTACAGGCCCTGCTGGGCCTTGGTGGTGCTCTTGATATGCCACTGCAGCAGCGGCATGCCTAAAGCGCCGGCCACTTCCTCGGCCAGCATGGTCTTGCCGGTGCCGGGCTCGCCCTTGATGAGCAGCGGCCGCTGCAGCGTCGCCGCGGCATTGACCGCGAGCATCAGGTCGGCCGTGGCGACGTACTGGTCGGAACCTTGGAATTTCATTGGGAAAACCGGGGCAAAACCCGAACTGAAGAGGGGCCGGACCAGTATAGGAGGCCTCCTATAATCGCCGCCGCTCCGGAACACGACACCAACCCGAACCTCTTGGGACCATGAAAAAACTGCTGCAGATCTCGCTCGCCCTGGCCACCGCCTTTGCTGCCCTCGCAGCCCAGGCCCAGGACGTGAAGGCCGGTGAGACCAAGGTCGCGATGTGCATTGGCTGCCATGGCATCGTCGGCTACCAGGCCAGCTTCCCCGAGATCCACAAGGTGCCGATGATCGCGGGCCAGAACGCCAAGTACATCGTCTCGGCCCTGCAGGCCTATGCCAAGGGCGACCGCAAGCACCCGACGATGCGCGGCATTGCCGGTTCGCTGAGCGAGCAGGACATGAACGACGTGGCCGCTTTCTACGAGCAGCAGGCCAAGCTGCCGGCGGTGGCCGACAGCATTCCGGCCGCGCCGGCCAATGTGGCCGAGCTGCTGACCAAGGGCGCCTGCGTGTCCTGCCACGGCGCCAACTTCAGCAAGCCCATCGACCCGAGCTACCCCAAGCTGGCTGGCCAGCACGCCGACTACCTGACCGTCGCGCTGAAGTCCTACAAGACCGAGAAGAACCCCGGGGTGGGCCGCAGCAACGGCGTCATGGCCGGCCAGGTCAAGCAGTTCAGCAACGCCGAACTGAAGGCCATCGCCAGCTACATCAGCACGCTGCCGACCGAACTGGCCACCGTGCCGCAGGGCAAGTTCCGCTGATCCGGCGCGACCGCCGCCCGACCGAGCCGCCTTCAAGGCGGCTTTTTGTTGCCCGCGGCAAAAGCGTGCAGGGCTGCACGATCGTTGCACGGCCTTGCCTGCGTCACGCACGGATACTGGTGCGCATAGACGACGCTGTCATGTTGAAGAAGATCTCGACCTCCGACGTGAGGCTGGGCATGTATCTCCAGGCGATGGAGGGGGCCTGGCTCTCCCATCCGTTCTGGAAGACCAAGTTCGTGCTGGCCGATGCCGCCGACCTTGCCGCCCTGCAGGCCAGCGGCGTGTCGGCCGTCTGGATCGACGTCAGCAAGGGCGGGGATGTGACTGCGCCTGCGCCAATCGCCGCCGCGACCGTCGCTTCGCCGCCCACGCCGCCCGCCACAGCCGCCCCTCAGCCGCGCGTCAGCATGGAGTCCGAGCTCGACCGCGCCACCCAGGTGCTGGGCCGGGCCAAGGTGGCCGTCATGGCGCTGTTCAACGAGGCGCGGTTGGGCAAGGCCATCGACACCGAAGTCTGCCTGCCCATCGTCGACGAGGTCACGTCCTCGCTGGCGCGCAACCCGTCAGCCTTCCTCAGCCTCGCGCGGCTCAAGGACAAGGACACCTACACCTATATGCACTCGGTCGCCGTCTGCGGCCTGATGGTGTCTCTGGGCCGGCAGATGGGGCTGTCCGATGCCGAAGTGCGTGAAGCTGGCCTGGCCGGGCTGCTGCACGACGTCGGCAAGATGCAGATGCCCATGGAGGTGCTGAACAAGCCCGGTGCGCTGACCGACGCCGAATTCGACGTCATGCGCGGCCACCCCGAGCGCGGCTTCGACCTGCTCAAGGACGGTGCCAAGGTGCCGCCCTCGGCCCTGGACGTCTGCCTGCACCACCACGAGAAGATGGACGGCAGCGGCTACCCGCACAAGCTGGCCGGCGACCAGATCAGCCTGCTGGCGCGCATGGGCGCGGTCTGCGATGTCTACGACGCCATCACCTCGACCCGACCCTACAAGAACGCCTGGGACCCGGCCGGCTCGCTGCAGCGCATGTCACAGTGGAAGGGGCAATTCGACCCGGCCGTCTTCCAGGCCTTCGTGAAGAGCGTCGGCATCTACCCGACCGGCACCCTGGTGCGCCTGCAGTCGGGTCGCCTGGCGGTGGTGGTCGAGCAGAACGCCACTTCACTGGTCGCGCCGCGCGTCAAGGTCTTCTACTCGACCAAGTCGAGCATGCCCATCCCGTTGCAAGTCATCGACCTGGCCACGTCCACCGACCGCATCGCCGGCCGCGAGCCGCCCGAGGACTGGAATTTCACCCACCTGGACGAGCTCTGGAACCCGAACGCCAAGCGGTAACGAAGGGGCTTTGACGGCCTCCTAAACTGCCAGCCCTGCAGTTGGGAGATGGCAATGAAGCGATGGCTGGGTGTAGCTCTTTTGGCATGGACCTGCGGTGTGTCCGCGCAGACGCTGCGTTGGGCCAGCCAGGGCGACCCGCAGACCATGGACCCGGACTCGCAGAACGAGAGCCTGACCAATATGGTCAATGGCCAGATCTACGAGCGACTGACGAATCGCGACGCCAAGCTGGGCCTGGTGCCAGGCCTGGCCATCGAATGGAAGCAGACCGGGCCGCTCGCCTGGCGCTTCAAGCTGCGCGCCGGCGTCAAGTTCCACGATGGCACGCCGCTGACGGCGGATGACGTCGTCTTCTCGGTGCAGCGCGCCAAGGAGCCCACCTCGCAGATCGCCGTCTGGGCCAACGCCGTCGGCACGGCCAGGAAGGTCGACGACCTGACGGTGGACTTCCAGCTGACCACTTTCAACCCCATCTTCCTGCAGCACATCGACCAGTTGTGGATCATGAGCCGCAAGTGGTGCGAGGCGCACAAGGCCACCAAGCCGCTGGACTTCAAGAACAAGGAAGAGAGCTTCACGGCGCTGAACACCAACGGCACCGGCCCCTTCATGCTGGCCAGCCGCCAGCCCGGCATCAAGACCGTGCTCAAGCGCAACCCGAACTGGTGGAACAAGTTTGAAGGGAACGTCCAGGAGGTCGTCTACACCCCCATCGCGACGGACGCGACCCGTCTGGCCGCTCTGGTGTCGGGCGAAGTCGATTTCGTGCTCGACCCCGCGCCGCGCGACATTGCGCGCCTGCGCAACACCGCTGGCGTCAAGGTCATCGAGGGACCGGAAAACCGCCTCGTCTTCATCGGCATGGATCAGTCGCGCGACAAGCTGCTCTATGGCAACGTCCCCGGTGACAAGAACCCCTTCAAGGACGTGCGCGTGCGCCGGGCGCTGTACCAGGCCATCGACATCGACGCGCTCAGGACCAAGCTGATGAGCGGCCTGTCGGTGCCCACCGGCGCGCTGACTCCGTCCGGCATCGCCTCCTTCGACGACCCGGCCCTGCAGGCCCGCCTGCCGCACGACCTGGCCGGCGCGAAGAAGCTGATGGCCGACGCGGGCTATGCCGATGGCTTCGAGGTGACGCTGGACTGCCCCAACAACCGCTACATCAACGACGAGGAAATCTGCACGGCCCTGGCCTCGATGTGGGCCCAGCTGAAGATCAAGGTCAAGGTCAACGCCATGCCCCGCGTCATCTACTTCCCCAAGCTGGAGAAGTACGACACCAGCCTGTACATGTACGGTTGGGGCGGCTCGGTGACGGATGCCGAGAGCATCCTGACGCCGCTGTACCGCACGCGCGGCGACAAGGGTGTGGGCAACTACAACTTCGGCGGCTTCCGCAACGACAAGGCGGACGCGCTGGCGGCTCAATCGAGCGTCGAGCCGGACGCCAGGAAGCGCGAGCAGCAGATCCGCGGCGCGCTGACCGAGCTGCGTGAGCAGGTCAACATCATCCCCTTGCACCGCCAGGTGGTGCCGTGGGCGGCGCGTGCGAATGTCACGGCCATCCACCGGCCCGACAACTGGCTGGAGCTGGCCTGGGTGCAGATCAGCCGCTGATTTCGGCCCTTTAACGGCCCACCACCCGGGGGGCTGGCGCGGCACACTGGCCCAAGCCCAGATTCACGCCCGCGCCATGCTGTACCGCCTTGCTGCTTTTGCCCTGACCCTGCTGCTCGCCTCCTGCGGAGGCGGCGGTGGCGGTTCGGACACGCCTGTGCTGGACAAGCCGCCCACGTTGCGCGGCGTTGCCGCCACGGGCGCGCCTCTGGTCAATGCGCAGATCAGCGTCGTCGATGGCCAGGGCAAGGCCGTCGGCACGGCCACCACCCATGGCGCAGACGGCAGCTACAGCCTGACGCTGAGCACCAGCAGCCCCGCCGCGCCCTTGTTTATCCAGGCGCGCGGCATGGATGCCGCCGGCACCATGCAGGTGCTGCATTCCACCGTGCCGACCATCAGCGCCGCCATGGTCGGCCACGTGACGCCACTGACCAACGCCGTCGTCGCGCTGTCCTTGGGTACCGAGCCGGCGCCGGTATTCACGGCCGCCGCCACCAGCACCAGCCAGTTGACCCAGATGGCCAGCGCCGCGGCCGCTGCAGGCACCTTCCTGAAAACCCTGGTCAAGACCCAGGTCAGCGACCTGAAGATCACCGACGCCACGGCCCTGGACCTGCTGGCGGATTCGACCTTTGCCGCCAACAAGGGCGCCCACGACCTGCTCATCGAGAGCGTGCGCATCGACCTCGCACGCTCCAAGCTCAACGTGCCGGTGCTGCAGATCGGCAACAAATTCCTCGCCGCACCGACGGCCGAAGTCGTCGTCGAGCTGCCCACGGCTCAGACCGAGTTGCTCAAGGCCACCGGCACGCCGGCCACCGCCATCACCTCGACGTTGAAGGCCGCGACCAGCGCGACGACGCTGCTCGGCACCTTGTCGGGTCTGGATGACCTCGGCGCGGCGCTGAACCAGCTGATCGCCCAGGGGCGCGACGTCAGCACGCTGCTGAACTCCGTCCTCGTCACCGGTTACGACAAGCACAACGGCCGCAGCAAGGCCGACATCGCCGGCATCCTGTCGACCTACACGACGGGCAACCGCCAGTTTGGCCGCTTCCAGCTGCTGGGCTGCGCCGACGATGCACCGACCGCCGGCAACTGCGCCAAGGTGCTGGTGGGCGCCGTCATCAGCGATTCCACCGGTGCAGTCGTCGACCTTTTCAGCGACGCGGTCAGCTACAACAAGTCGGCCACGACGACCAACAAGTGGAACCTGATCGGCAACGGCAAGAAGCTGGCCGTCGGTGTGTATCCGCTGGGCTTCCTGGCGCTGAATGCCGATGGCACGGCCAGCGGTGCCGTGGTGCCCAACCCGGGCATCGGCCTGCAGGTCGAGGTTCAGGCGCAGACGGCCGATCCCGTGCCCGGCATTCCGGCGACGCAGCTGCTCAGCTCGGCCACGGTGCAGTTGCCCGGCGGCTTCAGCATTCCCTTCGGCTATTGCAACCGGCTCCTGCTGTGCGTGTCGTCCACGCCGGGCGCCACCAACCTGATCCCGACCGGCGGCGTGGGCGACATCGCCATCCAACGCTCGGCGGTCGGCTGGATCGGCAGCGCGGACAGCGTGCGTGGTGCCAAGTTCATCGCCAGCTACACGATTTCCGGCGTGGCCGAGACGCGCAACGCCTGGCTGCGCGCCGACGTGCTCGGCGAGCCGGCTGCCACGCGCTTCCCGAGTGTTGACAGCGTGTCTGCAGCCAGCCCGGTGTCCGCCGCCTCGCTGCAGAGCGGCACCCGGGTGATCAACTGGGCCGCCTGGGCCGCTGCCAACCCCGACCTGCGCCTCATCGAGATCAAGCGCGTCTTCACGCCGACCGTCGGCGGAGCGCCCACGGTGCTGGACACGAGCGTGCCGCTGCCGCCCAGGACGGTGGCGACGCTGAGCACGGCGTACACGCCGGTGGGCAGCGTCACATCGGAGCTGTGGCTGCAGGCCATGGACGCGCAGGGGCGACGTTTCCATACCCGTTACACCGGCAAACCGTGAATTGAGTCGCGGACCGGCTCGCAACCGGCGTTGTTGTGAAATGTGACAGCGACTGCGGACGGGGCCAAAGCTAAGCTTTCGGCACCGTTTCCCATCGCCGCCGACGTCTGCCGGCGACCGCCCTTGTGAAAAGCCGCCTAATTGCGCTGGCGTGGTTGTCCACGCTGGCCCTGACTCCAGCGGCTCAAGCCGCTTCCGCCGCCGACGCCTCGGATGACCAGGCGCTTGAAGCGCTTCTGAAACGGGAAGTGCAGGGCCCGTCCCGCTATGCCCAGAGCCTGATGGATGCGCCGGCGTCGGTCAGCGTGCTGGAGCGCGGCGTGTCCGATGCCCTTGGCCACCAGACCGTGGGTGACCAGCTGGCCCGCCTGCCTGGCGTTTACCTCGGCAACTCGCGCACCTACAGCAGCCTGGGCCTGCGCGGCTTCAATCGGCCGGGCGACTACAGCGCCCGCCTGCTGATGGCCATCGACGGCCAGCGCGTCAATGACGCCATCTATGACCAGGGCCTGCCGCAGCTGGAACTGCCCATCGTCGCCGAATGGGTCAAGCGGGTGGAACTCGTCCACGGCCCGGGCTCCTCGATCTACGGCAGCAATGCGCTGCTGGGCGTCGTCAATGTCGTGACGCTGAACGGCGCCGACGCGCCGGGCCTGACGGCCCAGGGCAGCGTGGGCGATAACGGCATGCGCCGCGCCGAGATGCATTACGGTGCCGCCGCCGCGGACAGTGATTTGTTCATCGGCCTGAACCTGCAGCGCACCGCCGGCGAGGACCTTTTCCTGCCCGAACTCGGCACGGCCGATGGCTGGGTGCGTGGTCTTGATGGCGAGCGCCAGGTGGCGCTGCTGGCCAAATACCGCAACGGGCCGTGGCGGGTCGCGTTGAACGCGGTGCGTCGCGACAAGGATGCCGCGACCGCACCCTACGGCACCGAGCCCGGCGCGCCCGGCACTCACTACACCGACAGCCTGGTGCTCGGCGAGCTCAGCTACGACGAAGGCTGGCAGGGCGATGTACGCCGCTCTGCACGGCTCAGTGTGGCGGGCTATGAATTCCTCGGCAGCTATGTCTTCGGGCCGGTGCCTCAACTCGTCAACAAGGACGAGGCTCGCGCCCAATGGACGACGCTGGAGGCGCGCATGCTGTGGCGAGGCCTGCTCAACCATCAGCTGATGTTCGGCGCCGAGCTGCGCACCTCGCCCCAGGGCCTGCAGCGCAACTACGACGTCGACCCCTATGCGCTGCGCCTGGATTCGCGCGTCACCCAGGACGCCGCGGGCGTCTACGCGCAAGACCAGTGGCGGCTTTCATCGGTGCTGCAGCTGACCACCGGCCTGCGCCTGGACCATGTGAGAGGCTTCGCGCCAGCCATGTCGCCGCGCGCCGTGCTGGCGCTGCGGCCCGACGAGCGGGAGTCCTTCAAGCTGATGTGGGCGCAATCCTTTCGCACGCCCAATCTGTACGAGCGCTTCTACGACGACGGCGGGGTTTCCCAGCTGCGCAGCAACGACCTGAAGCCCGAGCGCCTCAACTCCGTCGAAGCTGCCTGGGAGTACGTGCTCCACAGCGGCCATGCGCTCAGCGCCAACGCCTACTACACGCGCATGAACCGGTTGATCGAGCAGCAGCCCGTCGGCAGCGAGAGCGAGGCGGTGGTGCAGTACCGCAATGTCGGCAGCGTCAGGTTGCGGGGCGTGGACGTTGGCGTCGAAAAGCGCGCGACGGACGGCTGGCTCTGGCACATCAGTGCGTCCTGGATGGACGGCCGCGACGACGCCGGCCAGCGCCTGAGCAATTCGCCCTCGTGGATGTTCAAGGGCGACCTCGTCTCACCGGTGTGGCAGCGCTGGCAGCTTGGCACGGAGTGGAACCTGCTCGGCCGCCGCAGCGGCCGCGTCGAGGTGCCGACCAGCGCCCTCGTCAACGCCCATCTGCGCTATCACGTCGATCCGCGCCAGAGCCTGGCCCTGCACCTGAGCAACGCGCTGGACCGCCGCATTTTCGACCCGTCGACCCCCGACACGTCGCTGAGCGCCATCCCTCAGCCCCGGCGCGCCTGGCGCCTGGACTGGCGCTTCACGCTCTGAGCCTGGCCATGCGCGGCAGTCGAGCAGCGGTGAGGGGATGGGTGGGCTGGCGTGCCGGCTGCGCGATCCTGCTCGGCCTGCTGTCGGCCCAGCCGGCCGCGGCGCAGAACGCCAGCCCGGAAGCCTTGAAAGCCGAGGTTGTCTACCGCCTGCTGATGTTCGTCACCTGGCCCGCCGACCGCGAGCTGGCGGGGCGGCCGCTGCAGCTGTGCACCGTCGGCGAGGGCCGCATGGACAGCGCGCTTCAGTCCCTGGCGGGTCGACCGATCCGGCACCTCACCGTCGATGTGCGCCATCAGGCCCGCGCCGACCAGCTTGCCGGCTGCCATCTGCTCTACCTGCCCACGCCTCAGCCGGCGCTGCGCCCGGTGTTGGCCGACCTGCCGGTGCTCGTCATATCGGATGTGGCGGTGATGCTGGAGCAGGGTGCCATGATCAACCTGCAGATTGAAGACGGCCGTATCGTCTTCGACGTGGACCTCGACGCCGCGCGCCGCGTCGGCCTGGCCATCAGCACCAAGCTGCTGCGCCTGGCCCGCTACGTTCGCCACCAGACGACATCGCCGTGAAGCCGCAATTTGCCGATGCCTTCGATCGCCTGCGCGAACTCGTGGTCGCGCTGGCCGCCTTGCTGGTCTTCGCACTGCTGCTCAGCGTGCTGCAGTACTGGCGCCTGCATGACCGCCAGCTCGAGGACCTGCGCACCCAGGCCGACATCGTCGCGCAGACGGTCTCGGCGGCGCTGGTCTTCGACAGCCGCAGCGATGCCGGCGAAAGCCTGGCTGCCCTGCAGCAGAGCCCGTCCATCGTGCATGCCCGGCTGCTGAAGGGCGATGGCGCCGTCTTCACGCAGTTCTCGCGCACCGCGGCCGAGGTCACCTGGTTGCACGAGGCCGCCGGCACGGTGAGCGTGCAGGTGCCGGTCATGGCCGACGGCCGGCGAGTCGGCATGCTGGTCGTGGAGGCCAGCCGCCTGCCGATGTGGATGGACGTGGGCCAGTTCCTCGCCGCCACCATGGGCACCCTGCTGGCCACCGCCGGGTTGGCCTGGTGGCTGTCCAAGCGGCTGCGGGTGCAGATCAAGGAGGTCGAGCGCCGCACTCGCTATCTCGCGCGCTTCGACGCACTGACCGACCTGCCCAACCGTGAGCACCTGCGCGGGCTGCTGGAGCGTGTGCTGCACCACCACGGCCGCACCACCCTGCTGATCCTGGACCTCGACGATTTCAAGCGGATCAACGACCAGCATCGGCACGCCGCCGGCGACGCCGTGCTGCAGGCCATTGGCCAGCGGCTCAGGCTGCTGCGCCGGCCCGGCGACCAGATTGCCCGCCTGTCCGCCGACGAATTCGCACTGCTGCTGGTGCCGGGCCTGGAAGACGAGGCGCTGCGCAGCCATGTCGCCCAGTTGCAGGCCGAACTCACGCAGCCGGTGCTGCACGACGGCCATTGGCTGCACCTGCATGTCTCCAGTGGCGGCGTCTCATTGCCCGAGCACGCGCGTGATGCGAGCGAGGCCTTGCGCAGTGCCGATGCAGCGCTGCGGCATGCCAAGCAGATCGGCAAGGACAGCTTCCAGCTCTTCACGCCGCAGATCGGCGAAGCGCTGCGCCTGCGGCTGGCGCTGGAGCACGATATACGCGAAGGCCTGGCGCAGGGGCAGTTCTGCCTGGCCTACCAGCCGCAGTACGACGCCGCGCGCCGCATCCACGGCTTCGAGGCGCTGGCGCGCTGGCACCACCCGCAGCGGGGCTGGGTGCCGCCGGCCGAATTCATCCCGGTGGCAGAGAACTCGGGCCTGATCGTCGAGCTCAGCCTGGCGCTGCTGGCCGTGCTGCGCCGCGACCTCGACGGTCTGCGCGCCCGGGGCCTGGCCTGCCCGCCGGTGGCCGTCAACCTGTCCTGGGAGCAATGCCGCAAGCCCCAGCACCGCGAGCGCTTCCTGCAGCAGCTCAAGACGCTGCAGCTGGGGCCGGACGAGATCGAATTCGAGCTGACGGAAAGCGCCGGCTTCGAGGACATCGACAAGCCCGATTCCTTCGTCTTCACCTTGCAGGGTCTGGGCTACAACCTGGCCATCGACGACTTCGGCACGGGCTACAGCTCGCTGGCCTATCTGCGCCGCATCCGCTGCCGCAAGCTCAAGATTGACCGCCTCTTCGTGCACGGGCTGTCGGGCAATGCCGACTCCCACATGCTGGTCGAATCCATGGTGCGCGTCGCGCACGCCATGCGCATGGTCGTCGTGGCCGAAGGCGTGGAATTGCCGGCGGACGAGGCGGCCCTGATCGCAATGGGCTGCGACCTGATGCAGGGGTTTGCCTTCTGCAGGCCGGTGCCGCCGGACGAGATGCCAGGATTGCTGTCGGTCGACTGATCCGGCAGGCCGTTGCTCCCATCGGGTCGTCTGTCCGGCCGATCTGCGGTTCGTCGCCTGGCCGTTGTCGATCTCAAGCGTGCTCAACAGAATTGCGCGCACCGCCACCCCTCCGACCTGCAAGGATGCGCAATTGAACAAGCTGCTACGCAACGATCAGGGCCGCCTGCGCAGCGGCTGGTGGATCCTTCTCTTCATGGCCATCTTCCTGGCCAGCCAGTGGGTGTACCGGCCGGTGTCTCACGGCTTGCAGCAGATCGGCGTCGCCAAGGCCTGGCTGTCGCCGCTGCCGGTCGTGTTTCTGCTGGGGGTGACGTGGATCTGCATGCGGCTGCGTCGGCAGCGTCTGGCGGGCGTGGGGCTGGCGCTGGATGGGTCGTGGGGGCGGCAGTTGCTGTTGGGCGTGGCTTTCGGGGCCGCGCAGATGGCGGCGGTCACGGCGTTGATCTTGCTCGCGGGCGGCGTGCGCTTCGAGCTGGACCCGGCGCGTAGCCTCGCGGCGCTGGCTTATGGCGCCTGGGTATTCCTGTGTGTGGCCGTGCTGGAGGAGCTGCTGTTCCGCGGCTTCGTGCTGCAGCGCATGGTGGAGGGCCTGGGGGCGCGCTGGGCGCTGGCGCTGATGGCCGCGCTCTTCGCCGTCGCCCACCTGGGCAACCCAGGCATGGACGGCATCACGGTCGCGACGGCGACGCTGGACAACGCGCTGGGCGCCCTGCTGCTCGGTCTGGCCTGGCTGCGCACCCGCAGCCTCGCCCTGCCCATCGGTATCCACTTCGGCTGGAACTGGATGCAAGGCTCGGTGCTGGGCTTGGACGTGAGTGGCCTGGCCCAGGCCGGATGGCTGCACCCCCAACTGCTCGACCGGCCGCAATGGCTCAGCGGTGGCACCTTCGGACCGGAGGCGAGCGTCTTCGCGGTGGTGGTTGACCTGGCCGCGGTGCTGTTGCTGTGCCGGTGGAAGGGCATGGCGCGCAGGCCGTCCGCGGTGGCGGCTTGAGCGTCAGCGCTCGGATTTCATCGGCCCCGATGCCGCCAACCCACGCTCGCAGGCAGCCTTCTCACTTGCGCTGCTGATGGCCACGCACCGCGCTGCGCCCTCGTTCACACGACCGGGCACGCTGCCGACAGGCGCCGATGCGGGAATGGCAGCGAGGGGCATGACGTTCTTGTTCCTGAGCGGGATGGAGATCTGCGGAATCACCCGTTCCTCGGGGCGCTGGTTGCCGGGCTCCTTGGCGTTCTCGGACGCCGTGATGGCCGCGTTGCGGGTCGGAACCTGTCTTGAGGCTGCGGTCATGGGCGCCGAAGCCGGTGCAGACGCCGGCAGTGGCGCGGCGGGTTGAGCGCATGCGGCACCCGCGACGACCGTTGCCAGGATGCCGCCGAGGAGGGAGTCGAAGACGAATCTCATGGGGCACCGCACCGGCAGTTGCTATGCGGCAAGTTTGGTTCCGTGGTTGGGCGGCGTATGTAGGAGGCCGCTGCGAAACGCTGTGCGTGACGCCCGGTTGCACGAAATGATGTGTACGGCCCCTCGTGCGGCCCGTTTCCTGGCTAGGCTCATGGGCGCACCGGCTTCCGGATAAATCCAATGAAACGCAGAGACATCCTCCAATGGTCCGCCTCGGCGGGCGGCCTGAGCCTGATTGGCGGCACGCCTTCACCAGCATCGGCGGCGCTGCCCGTTCCCAAGCCCACGCTGCCGCAGAAGGCGGACCTGCTCAGCGCCGCGGCCCGCCGGCTCCAGCTCGTCAGCCAGCAGGCGCTGTACCTCTGGACCGAATCCCACCTCAACCTCGCCGGCGTGCCGATGGCGGCCGTGGTGCCGGCGGGCGAGCTGCCGACGCTGGAACATCAGCTCAAGACGTCGGCGCTGGCAGTGGAGGCGGTCACCAATCTGGCGGCCTCGATGGCGCCCAGCGGGCTCGCTGCCAGCAGCCTGCAGACGCTGGATGGCTTGAGGAGCCGGCTCGCGGCCGCGCAGGCGAGCTTCGACAGCGTCTCAGCTGCCAACGCTGGCGTGCTGAGTCTGCCCGCGGCCGTGCTCACGCTGCTGACCAACCTCACGGCGGCCGTGGGCGACATCGCGACGCAGCTCCGGCAGATCCACTACCAGCTCACCGTGCAAGTCTCTACGGCGCCGCAGCCCAAGACGGTGGCGCAGTACGACGCGCTGTTCGTGACGCTGGACAAGCCGGCGATAGCGAGCCTGCTGCATGACGACGACACCTTCGCGTACATGCGTGTGGGCGGGCCCAACCCCATGCTGATCCGGCAGGTGGCTGCGCTGCCGGCAAAGTTCCCGCTGAGCGATGCGCAATACCGCCAGGCGATGGGTGGTGAGGGCAACAACGACGGCCTGCTCGACGCCGCCGGCAGTGGCCGGCTCTACCTGCTGGACTATGAAAGCCTGGGCGGCATGGCGCCGGCCGGCCCGGTGAACAAGCCGCTGACGGGCGCCGGCTACGGCTATGCGCCCATCGCGCTGTTCGCGCGCCCCCAGGCCGGCCGCTCGCTGGTGCCGGTCGCCATCCAGTGCGGGCAGGACCCGGCCCTCAGCCCCCTGGTGCTGCGGGCCACCGATCCGGCCAACGCCAACGCCTACTGGGCGTGGCAGTCGGCCAAGACCGCGGTGCAGGTGGCCGACTTCAACTATCACGAGATGTTCGTGCACCTGGGCCGAACGCACCTGATGTCCGAGGCCTTCGCGATGGCCACGCAGCGCCAGCTCGCGGTCGTGCACCCGCTGAACCGGCTGCTCGCGCCCCACCTCGAGGGCACGCTGTTCATCAACGATGCGGCCGCGCTGGTCATCATGGGGCCGCTCACCACGGGCGACACCATCCTGGCCGCGCCCATCGAGACGCTGCAGCGCGAATGCGGCCGTGATCGCCTGGCCTTCGACTTCTACGACAACATGCTGCCGAACGATCTGCGCGCACGCGGCGTGGATGACGCCGGTCGGCTGCCGGACTACCCCTACCGCGACGACGCGCTGCTGGTCTGGAACGCCATCCAGCAATGGGTGAGCGAATACCTCGCCGTGTACTACGCCAGCGACGCCGACGTGACGAGCGACTACGAACTCAAGGCCTGGGCCAGCGAGCTGGCCGTGAGTGGCAAGGTCATGGGCTTCCGGCCCATCACCACGCGCAGCCAGCTTGCCTTGGTGGTGACGGCCATCATCTTCAATGCCAGCGCCCAGCACGCGGCCGTCAACTTCCCGCAGTCCTCGTTGATGACCTACGCCCCGTTCTACGCCGGCGTGGGCGGCGCATGGGCGCCTGCCGGCGCGGTGGGGCAGGGCGAGGCCACCTGGTCGCAGATGCTGCCCAGCCGGCTGGCGGCGCAGGAGCAGATCCTGCTGTTCCACATCCTCGGCGGCGTGTACTACCGCATGCTGGGCGAATACCGCGACAACGCACCCCCGTATCCGCCAGTGCTGCTCGACCCCGCCATCACCCGGCCCGGCGGCCCGCTGGAGCGCTTTCGCAGCGCGCTGGCCGGCGTCGAGAACACCATCCGGCAGCGCAACCTGGCGCGCACGCGGCCGTATGAACACCTCCTGCCGAGCCGCATCCCGTCGAGCACCAACATTTAGCGTGACGCGAGGCGGTCGCGGGCGTCGCCTCAGTTCGACCCGTGCCCGTAGCTGAAGGCGCGCGTGATCGTCCAGGCATTGCCCTGCTGGCGCCACAGCATGGTGAACTCGGCGCGGCCCTCGCAGGGATGCGTCGTGCCGCCCGGCTTGTAGTGGCAGAAGCGATGCTCGCCGCGGGCCAGCGCACCGAAGCCCTTGATCGGCCACACCTTCAGCGTGCCCGGCACGAGCTCGCGCTGGAACTTGCCGCAGACATGGGCCCGGGTCTGCGCGATCATCACGTCGCGCGTCCACGTGACGCCGCCGAGGTCGTGATAGAACTCCACGGCAGGGTCGAAGAAGCTCGCGTATTTGTCGAGCTGGCCGGGTGCCTCGCAATGGTTGAAGGCCTCAAAGGCCGCGGCGTCGAGCGCGGCGATCGTGGCACTGAGATCGGCCTCGGCCGGCGAGGGCTCCGCCGCGTGGGCGGCCATGGCGACGCCAGCGAGCGCGCAAGCGAGAAAGCGGTGGCGTAGAGAGTTCATCGGTCTGCCTTGGGACGCGTGAAGAAGGCCGCATCCTCGCGATGGCCTGCCGGTGCCGCCATCGTGCTGCGACAGTCGGTGGCAGGGTGCCGACAGGCCGTCGATGGGGCACGACGAAACGTGCCGTGCAACGCTCCATCCGTTCGGCAACGCCACCAACGCGCCTCGCGCTATGGCTTGGCTCCGAGCACAACCGGCACCGTGTCGATCAGGCGGCGAGACACCACCATGGGCGAGGTCGATTCAAAGAACTTTCTGAAGTGCGCGGTCTGGATGTGCTGTGCGTAGGCTTCTTCGTCTGCATAGATCTCGAAGACGCGTATGTGGTTCGGCCGGTCCCGTTCGGCCACGGCGTAGAGGGCCAGGACTTTGGGCTCGGTCCGCACAGCGGCTTCGACGCCCTCCGCGATGGCTGCCTTGAAAGCCTCGAGTTGCGCCGGATCAATCTCAAGCTCGGCGATTCTGATGAAGGGCATCTTCGACTCCACGGCGTTTGCGACGCTCGAAAGGACCAGCATGGAAAGTGTCGACGCGACGGCAATCGCGACGGCGCGCGTGCTCATGAGTGACGGCTTGCGATTCCACACGGCGTCCATCCCTTCTGTCGGCGTTCTGCCTGCGCGTTCAGCGCTCGGAACTCATGTCAGCGGGCGGCCCGCAGCGGACTGAAATCGTAGGTGGCCACCCGCGAAGCCATTGGAGAAGGAAAGTCGCGGCTGATGCGCCGCCACTTCTACAAGGTCTGGGTCTTCAAACGCTCAAGCGGCGCTAGCGTTCGACGGCGCCCGGAAGCTTGGACACCAGCGTGTCGATCGCCAGGCGAAGACGCAAGGGCATGTGCTGGCTGACCGGCCAAAGCGCATGGCATTCAACCGACGCATGCGGGCGCTCCTCGAAGAGCGCGACGAGGCTACCGCCTTGCAGACTGTCCCGAACGAGCCAATGCGGCAGCCATGCGATCCCGAGCCCGGCGGCAGCCGCGTCGGCGACGACGGCAAGGTCATCGAAACGGAAACGGGAACTCAAGGTGACCTCGATCAACTTGCCTTCGGCGTCCGGCAGCGTCCAGGGCTGCACATAGTCGGCCCGCCAGTACAGCAGGGCGTCATGCCCATCGAACGACTGGGTGTCGGCGGGGCGGCCGTGAGCCGCGAGGTAGTGCGGCGAGGCGCACAACACCTTTCTCTGGCTACTCAGCCGGCGGCTGCGAAGCTGCCCCGTCGCCGGCCCCAACTTGCCGTTGCGGATCGCGAGATCGATGCGCTCGGCAACGATGTCCGTCGGGCGATCACTGAAGCACAGGTCGAGTTCCAGCTTCGGGTGTTCGCGCGCGAGTTCCAGCAGGATGGGTGCCACGCAAAGCCGACCGAACAGCACGGGCATCGCGACGCGCAGCCGCCCGCTGACCTCGTGCCGGCCGGATTCAAGCAGCGCCTCCGCTTCGCGGAGCTCATCCATGGCGCGAACGCAGCGCTCGTAATAGATCTGGCCGTCTTCGGTCAGGCTCAGCGCCCGCGTCGTGCGGTGAAAGAGCCGCACGCCCAGCCGGGTTTCGAGCCGTGCAATGGCCTTGGCGACAGCGGAACGCGTCAACGCCAGCCGCTCTGCGGCGCGCGCAAAGCCACCGGCATCCACCGTTTCCACAAAAACCGCCACGCCGTCGAGTCTGTCCAGCATCGTTCTATTGTCGAATTTTCGGAATCATAACCAAGACGTTAATGCGCCACTGACGAATTAATGGAAACCGTAGCATGCCGCGAGCGTCCCGCCACGGGGACCGGCCTGATCCGTTCTTCTACAAAAGACCACTCATGAAACTGCTTTGCCTCGACATCCCCCAGCCCGGCGCCACGCTGGAACAGTACCAACCGCACCTGCACGGCGAAGCCCGCCACGGCTGGCAGCTCTACAAGAGCGGCATCGTCCGTGACATCTATTTCCGCCAGGACCGCCCGGGCGTCGCCATCCTCGCCGAGGCCGAGTCCGTGGAAGCCGCCAGGAAGGCCCTGGCCGAGTTCCCGCTGGCCAAGGCCGGCCTCATCGGCTGGGACGTCATTCCGCTGGGCCCGTTCCTGAACTGGGAAATGCTTTTCGCCGCCGGCAACGCCTGACCCTTCAAGCACTGCATTCAGGAGGTTCTTCATGGTCCAAGCCGTCTCGTTTGCGAATCGAGCGATCCAGCTCTCAGGGCACCTTCATCTGCCGGACGACTTCCTGGAAGACAGGCAATACCCCGCCCTCGTCGGCATTCACCCCGCCGGCGGCGTGAAGGAACAGACGATAGGCCTGTATGCCAAGCGGCTGGCGGCACATGGCTTCGTCGTTGTCGTCTTCGACGCCTCCTACCAGGGTGCGAGCGGCGGCGAACCCCGCCTGCTGGAGGACCCGTCGGCGCGCGTGGAAGATGCCCGCGCGGCTGCCGACTTTCTCTCGACGCTGCCCTACGTCGACGTGGAGCGCATGGGGGTCTTCGGCGTTTGCGCCGGCGGGGGATACGCGCTCGCCGTTGCCCAGTCGGAGCGCCGCTTCAAGGCGGTGGGCGTCGTCAGCGCCACGCCGATGGGCGAGGCAGCCAGGACCATCGTTGGCAATCCCATCCCTGCTGCTGCCTTGATAGGAACACTGCAAGCGGCGGCGCAGCAACGCACCGCCGAAGCCCGGGGTGCCGAGCCTCTCTACGCCCCGTTCGTTCCCGAACAGCTGGCAGACATCGACGACAACACGCCGACCTTTCTTCGCGAAGCCTACGACTACTACCGCACACCGCGGGGCCAGCACCCCAACTCCAAGGGCCGCTTCCTGATGACCAGCCTCGACAAGATGCTGGCCTTCACGGTCTTCCACCTGATTCCGGACCTGCTGACCCAGCCGCTGCTGCTGATCGCCGGGAGCATCGCCGACACCAAGGTCTACAGCGAGCAAGCGTTCGCGCTGTCGAAAGGCCCGAAAGAGCTGTTCGTCATCGAAGGCGCCACCCACGTCGCGCTCTACGACCGGCCCGAATACGTCGATCAGGCGATCGCCAAGCTCGCCTCCTTCTTCAGCAACCTGTGATCACAGCCATCGCCCATGACCCGACAAGCTTCTGAACTCAAGCCCATCCTCTTCGTCGTCACCAGCAACCCGGTCAAGGGGGCGACAGGCATCCCCACCGGCTTCAACCTGGCGGAGGTCACGCACCCGCTGGAGAAGCTGCAGCAAGCCGGCATCCGCGTCGAGATCGCCTCCATCCAGGGCGGCGCGGCGCCGCTCGACGGGCTGGAGGACATGACGGACCCGGTGGTCGCTCGCTATTGGGCGGATGCCGATTTCCGCCACGCCATTGCCAACACGCTGCGCATCGACGACGTCGACCCTGCGCGCTACTCGGCGGTCATGTTCGCGGGCGGCCACGGCACGATGTGGGACTTCCCTGACAGCGCCGGCGCGCAGAAGGTCATCCGCGAGATCGACGCGGCTGGCGGCATCGTCAGCGCCGTGTGCCACGGCCCGGCGGCCCTGGTCAATGCACGCCGTGCCGACGGCAGCCTGCTGGTGGCGGGCAAGCGCGTGGCGGCCTTCACCGATGGCGAGGAAGAGGAAGTCCAGTCCACCCACGTCGTGCCCTTCCTGCTGGCCTCCACGCTCAACGAGCGCGGCGCGTTGCACCAGGACTCACCCAATTGGTCCAACAAGGTGGAGGTTGATGGCCGGTTGATCACGGGCCAGAACCCGCAGTCCGCCGCCAGCCTCGGCGAAGCGCTGCGCGACGCGCTGCTGGCGTGATCGGCTGCCGAGGCACGACATGAAGTTGATCTGCGTCGAAGAGCACGTGCTGGATGCCGCCATCGGCGCGGCGTCGCAAAGCCTCGTGCGAGCCGAGGCGCCCTATCTCGCTGACTGGGGCAGCCGCGTCATTGACGGCCAACACGTCGCCGATCTCAGCCGCCCGCATGTCGTCGCACCCGGCGAGTCGGCGCGCAAGGCGCTGGACATGGGCGCGGCCCGCCTGGCCGACATGGACGCGGCAGGCATCGCCATGCAAGTCCTCTCCTACGGCGGCTTCCCGCAGCTGCTGCCGGCCGCCCAGGCCATAGCCCTGAACCGCGCTGCCAACGACAAGCTGGCCGCGGCCGCGCAAGCCCATCCCTCGCGATTCGCCGGGTTTGCCACGCTGCCCTGGCAGGCGCCCGAGGCCGCCGCGCGCGAGCTGGAGCGGGCCGTGAAGGAGCTGGGCCTCAAGGGTGCGCTCATCAACGGGCGCCCCGGCGAGACCTTCCTGGACGACCCGCGCTACGCCCCCGTGCTGGCTGCGTTCGACGAGCTGAACGTGCCGCTGTACGTTCACCCCGGCCTGCCACTGCCGGCCGTGCAGGCGCCGTACTACGGTGGCTTCGAGCGCGAACTCAGCGCACGCCTGTCGATGTTCGCCTGGGGTTGGCACAACGAGGCCGGCATCCAGGTCGTGCGCATGCTGCTCGCCGGGGTGTTCGACCGCTACCCCCGCTTGCAGGTCATCAGCGGCCACTGGGGCGAGATGGTGCCCTTCTTCCTGCAAAGGCTGGAGGACGCCATCCCTCAGGAAGCCTCCGGCCTGAAGCGCCCCATCGCGCGGACCTACCGCGAGCACGTCTACGTGTCGCCCAGCGGCATGCTCACATTGCCGCACTTCCAGTTCATCCATGCGCTGATGGGTGCGGAGCGCATCCTGTACTCCATCGACTACCCCTACCAAAGCCTGGACGGCGCGCGCGCCTTCATCGAGGGCCTGTCAGTCAGCGACGCGGACAAGGCCCTGATCGCCCATGGCAACGCCGAGCGCCTGCTTGGCCTGGAGAGCTAGGCCCAGGACAGTCGAACAAGCGCACGAATCGGCGCGGGGCTCGAAGAGATGGACTGCGTGGTGCCGCGGTAGGAGCTGATGGCGCCGATCAGCCCATTCATGGCCGAAGGTCGACTTGGCCGGCCGGCTGAAGCACCGGCATCATGCCCACAACAAAGTCGATGAAGGCTCTGACCTTGGCCGGAACGTGGGTCCGGCTGGGGTAGTAGACATAGAGGGGAAATGTCTCGTCAGCCCAGTCCGGCAAGACGGGCTCCAGCGTGCCCGCTCGCAGATGCGAATCGACCCCGAGGTCGATCACCTGGGCGATCCCGTGGCCCGCGAGACAGGCCCCAATCTTGATTCCGGCGTCCGTGACCGTCAGGTTGCCGCGAACGGCCACCTTCACTTTCTCATCGCCACGCCAGAACTCCCACTCGAAGGGCCTGCCGGTGGCGGGATCGATGGCGACGATGCACTCATGATCGTCGCCCACCAGATCCTGCGGCGACCTGGGTCGACCGCGGCGCGCCAGATAGGACGGCGCGGCAACGGTCAGAACGCGCGGGCTGTAGAGCCTGCGACAGACCAGGGTCGAGATGGATGGAGGCCCAAACCTGACGGCGAGATCAAATCCGTCGCTCACCAGGTCCGAGAGACCGTTCTTGGTCTCCAGCCTCAGTTGAAGAGACGGGTGGGCCTTCAGAAACTGCGCCAGCTCCGGCGCCAACACGAGGCCGGCAAACCGGGCATCGCAGGCGACGCGCAACGTGCCGTTGACGGCCGAGGCCTGGTCAGAGGCGGCGGCCGTCGCATCCTCTATCCCCTGCAGCAGGGGCAGCACCTTGGAGAGCAACGCATGCCCGGCATCCGTCACTTCAACGTGTCGGCTTGTGCGATGCACGAGCTTGGCGCTGAGGCGGTCTTCCAAGCGCTGGATCGAGCGGCTCACCGCGGGCTGCGTCTTGCCCAGCCGAGAGGCAGCACGGCCGAAGCTCTTCGATTCGGCGACCGCATTCAGCGCCAGCAGGCCGATGACAAGCGCTCCATCAAGGTCATCCATGGTCGATGTGTTCTGGTAATGGCAGCGATAACCAGTTCGCTGTAGCCGGGCGCGGAAGGATTCCTCACTATACGAATCGTTCGCCCATTGATGAAAGCCTGCGATGACCCAGACCCAAGCCGTAGCCACTCTGATCGAGGACTATTTCAATCTGGCCTATGAGCCGAAGAGTCGTGACTTCAACAAGGTCTTCCACCCGAACTGCTTTGTGCAGTGGCTTGACGGGGGGCGGTTGAACATGCTGTCCTCACAGGACTATGCGGCGCTCATCCATGGAAGGCCGAGCCCCCAGTCGACGGGTGCGCCGAGGGACGAAGCAATCCTCTCGGTCGAGCACATCTCGGACAGCCTTTCAACAGCGAACGTGAGGGTGCGGATCGGTCAGAAGCTGTTCAACGACCACTTCGTCCTGCACAAGGTGGAGGGCAGCTGGCTGATCACGGTCAAGGCATCCTTTGTGGCGGGCACCTTCGACTGAAGCGTCTCTTGACGCTATGCCTGGCTGCTCTGTGCCGAGTCCTGGGCCTCGACGAAGGCGCGGCGGAATACAAGCGGCTCTGCGATGCCGTCGATGGGCGCATGGGATGCACCGGTGCCTGCAATGACGAGGGTGCCAAAGTTGAGCATTCGGCCCATGAGGGACTGATTGACCTGAATGCTCTCCACCTTGTTGATGTTGATCTCGATCGTGTGGCGACGGATGAACCCGTGTTTGACGATCACTCTCTTGGTGGTCACGGCCAGCTCGGTTGACCTGATGCGAACGTAGGCGGCCACCCAAAGGATGAGCCCAAGGCCAAAGGCGGGCAGCAAGAGCAGGCCGAACAACAGCAAGTGCCAAACCGACCAGAGGCTGGTGCGCCCCAGATGGACGACTCGCTCGCCGGGCACGAGAACCTGATCGACGTAACGTGACATGGCGAGATCCGGTGAGTTGGCATCGCGGATTGGACGCGAGTCCTGCCGATTGATGCAAGGAACATGCACCGCGCTCTTGCTTCTCGAGCTGGCGGAGGCTGTGAGATTGCCGCACCTGGCGGTGCGTCCAAGGCCGCTGCGCGGCCTTGCCGAACTCACGAAAACCTGGCGGAAGCGGTGAGATTCGAACTCACGGAAGGCTCACACCTTCGACGGTTTTCAAGACCGTTGGATTAAACCACTCTCCCACGCTTCCAGCGGGACGCGCATTCTACGGTGCCTTGGCTCAGCCGCCCGGCTGCTGCGCCTGTTCGCAGTCCACCTGGATGATCTCGCGCTGCAGGCCGTCCACCCGCGCCGCCGTCAGCTTGCCACCCCAGACGCAGCCCGTGTCCAGGCCAAGCAGGTGCGGCTGGTCCAGCAGCCCCAGCGTCGACCAATGGCCGAAGGCGATGGGCGTGTCGGCGGTCCTGCGGCCTGGCACGTCGAACCAGGGCATGAAGCCTTCAGGTGCCGCGCCGGCGCCGTCCTTGGTCTTGAAGTCCATCTCGCCGTCGGCGCTGCAAAAGCGCAGCCTCGTCAGCGCGTTGACCGTGAAGCGCAGCCGCGCGGTGCCGGCGAGGTCGGGGTCCCAGCGCGCCGGCTCGTTGCCGTACATGGCGTGCAGGAAGTCGGGCAGGGCAGGGCCGCGCAGCACGGCCTCGACGTCGGCCGCCAAGGCCAGGGTGTCGTCGCGGCTCCATTGCGGCACAACGCCGGCGTGCACCATCAGCCAGCCGGCCTCGTAGACGGCCATGCGCTGCTGGCGCAGCCAGTCCATCAGCGCCTCGCGGTCGGGCGCGGCCAGGATGTCGTCCAGCGTGTCGCCCCGGTGCGGGCGGCGCACGCCGTGGTGGGCGGCGAGCAGGTGCAGGTCATGGTTGCCCAGCAGGCAGGTCGCCGTCTCGCCCAGGCCGGCCAGGCGGCGCAACGTCGTCAGCGAGGCCGGGCCGCGGTTGACGAGGTCACCCAGCAGCCAGAGGCGGTCGCGTGACGGGGAGAAATCGATCTGCCGCAGCAAGCGCTCCAGCGCGTCGCAGCAGCCCTGGAGGTCGCCGATCAGGTAGTTCATGTGCGGATTGTCCCGGTCCCCGGAGCGAGGGATCGCACGGTGGGTTTGGTCATGGCCTTCTGATAGTCTCCCGGGCTTCGTTTTTGCCTTGCGCCACCTGGGGTTTTCCCCGGGGTCTGGCGCCTTCGATGGATACCGCTCTCGTTCTCTTTCTGATCCTGATCAACGGCCTGTTCGCGATGTCGGAGATGGCGCTGACCGCCAGCCGCAAGGCGCGGTTGCAGGTGATGGTGGAGAGTGGCGAGGGCGGTGCGCAGGCCGCGATGGACCTGCATGACAACCCGACCAAATTCCTGTCGACGGTGCAGATCGGCATCACCGGTATCGGCGTGCTGAACGGCATCGTCGGCGATGCGGCCTTCTCCGGCCCGCTGTCGCGCTGGCTGACTGAGAGCTTCGGCTTGAACCCGCATGCCACCGACATCGCCGCGACGGCGCTGGTCGTCATCATCATCACGCTGCTGACCATCGTCTTCGGCGAGCTGGTGCCCAAGCGCATCGGCCAGATCTACCCGGAGACGGTGGCCCGCCTCGTCGCGCCGACGATGAACTTCATCTCCATGGCCGCGCGCCCGCTGGTGAAGGCGCTGAGCTTCATGACCGAGGCGACGCTGGGCCTGCTGGGCTTGCGCAACAAGGGCCAGCGCGGTGTGACGGAAGAGGAGATCGCCGCCAGCCTGGAAGAAGGCCGCGACGCCGGTGTCATCGAGGAGCATGAGCACCAGATGGTGCGCAACGTGTTCCGCCTGGACGAGCGTCAGGTCGGCTCCATGATGATTCCGCGGGCCGAGATTGCCTGGCTGGAGGTTGATGCGACGCCGGCCGAGGTGCTGGCCGTCTTGCGCGAGCATGGCTTCAACCGCTACCCGGTCTGCCGCGGTGGCCTGGGCGAGGTGCTGGGCGTGGCCAATGCGCCGGCGCTGCTGGCCGGCATGCTGGAGGGCTTGCCGCTGGACCTGATGGCGGGCCTGGAGCCGCCGCTGTTCGTGCCCGAGACGTTGTCGGGCATGGAGCTGCTGGAACATTTCCGCGTGTCGGACGCGCCCCTGGTCTTCGTCGTCGATGAGTACGGCGAGGTGCAGGGCGTGATCGCCGTGCGTGACGTGCTGGAAGCCATTGCCGGGGAGTTCAATGCCCCGAGTGACGGTGACGCCTGGGCGGTGCAGCGCGAGGACGGGAGCTGGCTGATCGACGGCCTGATCCCGGTGCCCGAGCTGAAGGACCGCCTGGAGCTGAAGGAACTGCCCGAAGAGGACCGTGGGCGCTACAACACCCTGGCCGGCATGATCATGCTGTTGCTGGGGCGCTTGCCGCGCACGACCGATGTCGTGGAGTGGGACGCGTGGAGATTCGAGGTCGTGGACCTCGATGGCAAGCGTGTAGACAAAGTGCTGGTCAGTCGTCTGGCCGAGGAAACTGGAGAGAGAGAAACATGAGCAACCCCCCGATGTACGGCGAAATGCAGCCGCTGGATCGTGACGTCCACAAGAACCTGAAGCTGGACACCGACCAGTCCGTCGTGAGCCGCGTGGCCGATCAGAACTCGGTCTTCCTCGCCGCCGTCGAGTTTGCCGACGCCTGCAAGGAATACCCGATCGTCTTCGTGCGCGCCGGCAGCCCCGGCCCGGATGGCAAGCAGCCCGTCGCGCCTCTGGCCGTGCTGGGCCTGCGCGCGGGCTCCAACCTCTTCGTCGAGGGCGACAAGTGGACCGGTGGCTACGTGCCCGCCTATGTACGCCGTTATCCCTTCGTGATGGCCCGCATGGACGAAAGCTCGAACAGCATGGCCGTCTGCTACGACATGAAGTGGCCGGCCTTCAACGAGACGACCGGCGAGGCCCTGTTCAAGGACGGCCAGCCGACCGAGTTCCTGCTGAACGCCAAGGCCTTCCTGGAAAACTTCGAGCAGGAAGCCGAGCGCACCCGCCTGATCTGCAACCTGCTCGTCGAGATGGACCTGCTGCAGGACATGCGCTTCGAGGCGACCTTGCCCAACGATGAAAAGCTCGACGTCGAGGGTTTCATGGCCCTGGACGAGAAGAAGTACGCCGAGCTGGCCGACGACAAGGTGCTGCAGCTGCACCGCAACGGCCTCATCGCGATGATCGAGATGCACCGCCTGTCGTTGACCAACATGAACCGCCTGGTGGGCAAGTACGTGGTCTGATCCCGCAGCGCCTTCGCTCCCGAGGCCACGCCGCGCGTGGCCTTCTTTCTTGCCGTGGTCCCCGAATACCAGGGCGCGGTCGTTGTCGCATTTCTCGGCGACAGGGAAATCCCTGATCCCCCCGATTTAGATGTATCGGTCTGTGAGCTTCAATGAAATGCGTCATTTCAATCCCTAGACTCCGCCGCTCGGTGCGTTGGGCACCAAGGATGTAGTCGATGACGCCCATGTTCGAAGAAAGCCGCCGCACGCCGCTGAATCCCTTCGGCGGACCGCCGCTGGAGCTCAACAGCGATTTCGGAGCGCTGGAGGGTGACGCCTACGAGCTCGTCGAACGCCGTTACGGCGATCGCGGCCTGGCGGTGAAGCGGGAGACCTACACCAGCCGAAAGGAAGATGGCGACATCATCTGCACGGCGCGCAACGGCGACAACATCATCGGCACGCTGTCGGTGCGTTTTGACGGTGCCGGCGGCCTGCACGCCGACCTGCTCTTCGAATCCGAGCTGGCCGAATGGCGTTCCGCCGGCGTCAAGCTCTGCGAATTCGGCCGGCTGGCTGTGGACAAACATGCCTTCGAGCCCAAGCGGGTGCTGGCCCAGGTGTTTCACCTCGGCTATCTGCACGCCCACCGTCGCGCGCGTTGCGAGCGCCTCATCATCGAGGTCAACCCGCGCCACGTCGCCTTCTACCGTCGCTGGTTGGGCCTGCTGCCCTACACGGCGGCCCGGCACAACCCGCGCGTGAACGCGCCGGCTGTGCTGATGAGCATCGATCTGGCGACCGTGCGCGAGCAGATCGCGCTGTGGGGCGGCCGGCCTGAGCTGCTGACCCAGGCCCGTTGCCTTTATCCGTTGGCTTGGGACGAGGCCACCGAGGCCTCCATGCTGGCCAAGTTGAGCTGAGCGGTCAGCAAGGTCCGCCCTGGCGCCATGCCAGCCAGCTGCTCCGCGGCAAGCGGCGCAGTGGCGAATTCCTGCTGCAGGCGTTGCAGCAGATCATCACGATCCGGCGGCGGCGCACCGCAGGACGTGCGTGCCGCGATGGCACGATCCAACGCCCCTTCCAGACCATTGCATTGCACCGAGAACGAGGTGTGGTGAGGCTGACCATGCTGGTCGGTCCAGGTGGCCACGACGCGCAGCACCGGTCCGATCGTGCGTGTCACCCATTCAAAGCGTATGCCGGCGGTGCGTGTGCGGCTGCGCCGCATCAGCCGGCCCGTGCTGCTACCGCCCGGCCGGCGTGCGCGCTCCAGGCGCATGTCGTTCAGGAAGCGCCCGGCCGCGCCCATGGCGGTGGCTTCGGTCATGGAGGAAGTGCCCATGAGGTCAATCGTCATCGCAGAACTCCGAGTTGCTGAATAAACCCGCCGGTCTGTGGCAAACGGGATGCCAGCTCAAAGCAATGGCTCCACCAGGCGGGCAAATCCCTGCAGCAGGCGCTGGCCCAGGCCGCGCTTGGCCCATTGCGCCGCGTCGATGCGCTGAGATACCTGCAGGTCGCGGGCGAACAGCGCCTGCATCTGCTGGCCGAAGTCGTCGCCGAGGACGATGACGTCGACCTCGTTGTTGCCAACGATGCTGCGCCAGTCGAGGTTGCTCGAGCCGACGCTGGAATAAACGCCATCCACGACGGCCGTCTTGGCGTGCATGACGGACTCCGTCATTTCGTGGATCTGCACGCCGGCTTCCAGTAGCTGGGCATAGCGCGAACGCGCGGCGTGCAGCACCATGGCGACGTCGCTGCGGCCCGGCAACACGAGGGAGACGGCCACGCCGCGGCGGGCCGCGTCGCACAGGGCCCGGATGAGCTCGGGCCCGGGTGCGAAATAGGCCATGGTCAGCTGCACGCTGCGCTGCGAGGCATCGATGGCGTGCAGCAGCGCCGTGTAGCTGGGGTTGATGCCATTGGCCGGATCGCCCGCCACCAGCTTGACGACGCGCTGCCCGGGTGTGGCCACACTGGGCGGCGGGGCGGGCGCCAGTTCGCCGGGGCAACCCTGCAGGGCCCAGGATTCGCGGAACAGCACGGCCAGGGCCGACACCACGGGGCCGCGCAGCTCCACCTGGGTGTCGCGCCAGCCCTGCTTGTCGGCGTCGGCCGGCGGCTGTATTGGCGCACCCTTCGCGCTGCGCGCTGTCCCGCCAGGCGGGAGCGGAGCCCCTTCGGGCGGCCGGGCGGGGCCCCTGCGGCGGGCGCTGCTGAAGGAGCCTTCGGCGTAGACGTTGCTGAGGTTGATGCCGCCGGTGAAGGCCACGTCGCTGTCGGCGGCCAGCATCTTGCGGTGGTTGCGCTGCAGCACGCCCCAGTGGCCCGGTCGCTCCAGCGGATTGATCGGGTTGAAGGCGCACACGGCGACGCCGCCCTTGCGCAGGCGGTCGAAGAAGGCGCCATCCGTGCCCATCGAGCCCAGGCTGTCGTACATCAGCGCCACGCTGACGCCCTCGGCGGCCTTGCGCAGCAGCAGCTCGCCGATCTCGGCGGCTACGCCCTCGTCCTCGATGATGTAGAACTCCACCAGCAGGCGGTGGCGGGCGGCGGCGATGGCCGCCTTCATTGCTGCAAAGGTGGCGGGGCCGTCGACCAGCAGCTTGGCCGTGTTGCCGCGCAGCAGCTGGGTGTCGCCCCTGGCTGCCAGCGCGCCGAGATGGCGTTCCAGCAGCGCGCCATTGCCCTCGTCGCGCACCCGGGCCAGGTCCCTGGCCTCGACGGCATCGGAGACGGGGCCGTCACGGCCCTGCAGGGTGACGCGGTCTGCGGTCAGGCGCGCCGACGCTGGCTGCACCTGACGTTCCTGTTCCAGCAAGGTGCCGCAGGCCACCGTGCCCGCCAGGGAGAACACCACCGCGAGGGCCCAAGCCCAGCCGCCGAGGTGCCAGCCGCGAGATTGCTTCATGAGGCCCGCCAATGCACCAATGTTGAGCTTGCAGGGCAGGCGGTGTGCCCGCCCAGGCCCAGCTTGCAGAAGCCGGTGAGGTCAAGCGGCTGCAGGGGGCGGAGCAACCGGTAGAAGTTGCAGCAATGCTGGCGGCACGACCTCAGGCGTCGGTGGGCGTCGGGCGACCGCCTTCGCCTTCCCAGGTTTGCACGGCGACCGGTGCTCGCGCCGAATGGGCCCTGCGACGGCGGTGGTGGTGGCCATGGCAGGCTCGCCAGGCCAGCACGAGCACGGCACCCAGTGCCAGCGCGTCCAGCAACCGCGTCAACGAGAGACCGGCGGGATCATGGCAATCAGCGTCTTGTAACAAGGGGTTGCTCATGGGCGGGCATAACGTTACGGTGGGCGGCCAGCTGAGGGCAGCTGGCATGCCTGACGGGGATTACTGGTGGATACACGCCCCGGCCGGGCAAAGTTTTTCTGACGGGGGTGGAATGTGTTGAAAATGACTGCTCCCGTAGCGCCTGGGTCACCGTAACAAAGCTGGAAGGAAACGATGCCGCATGCCCTGGTAGTGGACGATGACCATGATTCAGCCGCCTCCCTGCGCGAGTTGATCGCGGGCGAGCAGTTCACCGTGGCGGTCGCTCACAACTTGCGCGATGCGCGCAAGCAGCTCTCGCTGCAGCAGCCCGACATCCTGCTGCTGGACCTGCGCCTGCCCGACGGCAATGGCATGGACCTGCTGGCCGACCCCAAGCTGGTGGCCAATTCGGAGGTCGTGCTTTGCACTGGCCACGCCAATCTGGAGACCTCCATCCAGGCGCTGCGCCTGGGGGCGGCCGACTATCTCGTCAAGCCCGTCAACCTCAAGCAGTTGCAAGGGGTGCTGTCGCGCATCATGAAGCCGGCGACCCTGCAGGCCGAGGTGGAGGATCTGACTGCCAATCTGGACGAGTCCGGTCATTTCGGCCATCTCTGGGGCCGCAGCGCGCCGATGAAGCGCATCTACGAGCAGATCTCGCGCGTGGCGGGTACCAGCGTGTCGGTCTTCATCACGGGCGAGTCGGGTACCGGCAAGGAGGTGGTGGCGCAAACCGTGCACGACCTCAGCCGCCGTCGCAAGCGCCCCTTCCTGGCCGTGAACTGCGGGGCCATCAGCCCCAACCTGATCGAGAGCGAGATCTTCGGCCACGAGAAGGGCAGCTTCACCGGTGCCGAGCGCCAGCACCAGGGCTTCTTCGAGCGCGCCAGCGGTGGCACTCTCTTCCTGGACGAGATCACCGAGATGCCGCTGGAGCTGCAGGTCAAGCTGCTGCGCGTGCTGGAGACCGGGCGCTTCATGCGCGTGGGCAGCACCACCAGCCAGGAGACCGACGTGCGCATCGTCGCGGCCACCAACCGCCTGCCCTACCAGGCGGTGGCCTCGGGCAAGTTGCGCGAAGACCTGCTCTACCGCCTGAACATCTTCCCGATCGCGCTGCCGCCGCTGCGGGACCGCATCGCCGACATCCCGCTGCTGGCCAACCATTTCCTGGCCGCCATCAGCGAGCAGGAAGGCACCGTGCGCCGCTTCTCGCCCGAGGCGCTGGCGACCTTGGTGGGTTACCCCTGGCCGGGCAATGTGCGCGAGCTGCGCAATGTCGTGCAGCGCGCTTATGTGATGGCCCAGGGCGAGCTGATCGATGAGACCTGGCTGCCCGGCAGCGAAGAGACGGGAGTCACTTCGACTTGGGGAGGCCAGGGGCCGCAAGACCTGCCAGTGGCATCGCCGGTCGGTATCCCGCCGTCGCCTGCTCGGCTGCCCGAGATGCTGAACGCCGATGCCGACATGCCCTTCATCACCCTGCCCATCGGCTCCAGCGTGGCGCAGGCCGAACGCGCGCTGATGCTGGCCACGCTGCGCCACTTCAACCACCACAAGGAACGCACAGCTGCGGTGCTGGGGATCAGCCTGAAGACGCTGTACAACCGGCTGAAGGAATATGCAGCCGAAGGCAGCGCGGCTGCGGATCTCGGCGGCCCCCCGCAGCGCGACTGAGCGCGGGCACGGCGCGCGGATTGCCCCCACTGCATTCCGACACTCTGATGAAGGAAGCACCATGGGTCACGCAGATTGGGTTGACGATGCGGCCGATGCTTCGCGGCATGGCCTGCAGAAGGCGCAGAACGCCGCGCGGCGCGGCCTGGACCATCTGGCCGACGGCGTGAGCGAAGCGCGCGACGCCATGGCGCCGGTACTGCGCAACATGCGCTCCGGCGTCTCGCAGGTTCGCGAGCGGACCGTGGGCTATGTGCGCGACGAGCCGGTGCGCTCCGCCCTCGTTGCGGCGGCGGTCGGCACACTGGTGTTTGCGCTGTGGCACCTATTGAGCTCGCGCAGCAGCTCCCGCTGATGCCCCGCTAGCACCCGCGCCATCTGCGCCGCCTCGGCCAGGCGCAGCGGCGTGCGCGTGCGCAGGGCCTCGTCGAGCAGCCGCGTCCAGCAGCGCACCACGGCGCGGTGATCCGCGTCGCCCGGATGCAGCTCCAGGCGCAGCAGCGGCGCCTCGCGGGCGCGGCGCGCCTGCAGGCTGTTCCAGGCCAATGACAGCCCGCGGCGCCAGGCCGTGCGTGTGCTGAACACCAGGCTGGGCGCCGGCAGCACATGCCGGTGTGGCAGGGCGATGACCTCGGTCAGCGTGCAGGTGTGGCGAAAGCCTGCGTCGGCAACGGCTTGCAGCGCAGGTGGGGCGAGCAGCCAGGCCGGCGCGACGAAGCCGTCCATGGGCAGACCGTGGTCGCCGGCCCAGGTACGGCCCTCGCGCAGCCGTTGCATGGCCTGCGGGTGGGACAGGGCGGCAAACTCGCCCTCGCCCGCCGTGTAGTGGCGGCGTAGCAGATAGTCGCCCAGGCCGCGCAGCGGCGGGCCTTCGTCGCTGTGGGTGAGGCCGTGCAGCAGCAGTTCATGGCCGGCGCCGGCCATGCCGCGCAACCAGCGCAGATAGCGCGGCGGCACTTCCGCATTTCCGTGCATGCGAGGCACCACGAGCAGGGACAGCGGCAGCCGCACGCCGGCATGGCTGGCACAGCGGCGCAGTTCAGCCAGCACGCGCAGGCAGCCGTCCCAGCGCGCCGGTGACACGTCGTGCAGCACGACGCACACGGCGCCGGCCGCTCGGGTCGGCGCCGTCAACGCTGGCGTGCCAGCCGATTGGCCAGCGGCAGAGCCGGGTTGCGGGCCGGCGCAACCAGTGTGGGCTGGCGGCCGAGCAGGGCGGTGTAGCGCCGCGTCATCTGCGCCATCACGTGCGGCCAGTCCTGCGCTTGGGCGCGCGCCAGGGCGTTGCGGCGCTGAACCGCCTGGTTGCCGTCCAGGCTGGCGTCCATCGCTTCAGCCCAGGAGCCGGCCCGCGGCCGGTCCACCAGCAGTCCCGCTTCGCGCGCCAGTTCGGCCAGGCCGCCGGCACTGGCGACCACCACCGGCGTGCCGCAGGCCATGGCCTCGAGCACACCCAGGCCGAAGGTCTCCTGGTCGCCGGCGTGCACGTAAGCATCGCAGCTGGCCACCATGCGGGCCAGTTGCCGGCTGTCGTGTTCCGGCGGCAGCACCAGCACCTGTTCGCCAAGCGGCGGCGCCGGCCCGTCGCCCACGGCCAGCAGCACATGGCCGCGCCCCAGCAGGGCGACCGCATCGGCCAGCAGCTGCAGGTTCTTCTCCAATGCGAAGCGGCCGGTGTAGATGAACAGGCGCGTATCCGGCGCCAGGCCGTGGTCGCTGCAAAACTGCAGCCGCCAGGCGGCGTCGCGCGCGCAGGGCGTGAAGGCCGAGCAGTCCACGCCCAGGGGCTGCAGCGTCACGCGCGGCACGCCCCAGGACTGCAGCAGCTGCACCATGCCGCTGCTGGGGGCCATGACGAGATCGAAATGGCGGTAGAGGTTGACCAGATAGCGCCGGGCCCAGCGCTCGGCGCCGCGCCCCAGGCGTGTGCCTTCGGGGCCGCCCGCCAGGCGCGCCGCCAGCTGGGGCAGGTTGCTGTGGCAGAAGGCCACGGCCGGGATGCGCAACTGCTCCGCCGCGGCCAGCGACGCCCAGGCCAGTACATAGGGGTCGGCGGATTCGACGATGTCGGGCGCGACGAATTCGATCTGCCGCAGCGCACGGCCCCGGCCCAGCACCATGCGGTAGCCGCCGCTGCGGGGCAGGGGCATGCCGCCACAGTCCACCATGCCGGGACCCTGGGCGCCGGGCGCGATGACCGTGTGCCGCCAGCCCAGCGGGCGCAGCCGCTCATGCTTGGCCGTCAACACGCGCCGCACGCCGCCCGTGGCGCCCCAGAACATCGATACATCCAGCAGATGGGGGCCCGCACCAGGACGCGTCTCCTGGACCTGCTGCTCGGGCACGGCGTGGTTCGCATGCATTGCGGCGCGGAGGCAATCGGCATGCCTGGCACGTCGCCTGCCTGGGCACGGCATGCCCAACCCGCCGTCATCCCGGGCCCCGGAGGTTCGCCAGGCGCGCCAGGCCGGCCTGCGCTGGCTCAGCGATACGGGTCCCGGCATCCGCCGCGAGCCGGCGACTTCCGGCGGCTTCCAATACCGGGACGCCCGCGGCCGGCGTGTCCGTGACGACGCCACGCTCGCGCGCATCCGCAAGCTGGCCATTCCACCGGCCTGGCAGCAGGTCTGGATCAGCCCGCATGCCGACAGCCATCTGCAGGCCACCGGCCGCGATGCGCGCGGGCGCAAGCAATATCGTTATCACGCCGACTGGATGGCCGACCGCGGCCAGACCAAGTTCGACGGCCTGCTGCGCTTTGGCGCTGTGCTGCCACGGCTGCGCCGACGCGTGCAGCGCGCGCTGGCGGGGCAGGGCGAGCCCACCCGCGAGCGCGTGCTGGCCACTTTGGTGCGCCTGCTGGACACCACCTGGCTGCGCATCGGCAACAGTGCCTATGCGCGCGAGAACGGCTCCTACGGCCTGTCGACGCTGCGCAACCGCCATGCCGGCGTGCAGGGTGACGCCATCCGGCTGTCCTTTGTCGGCAAGAGCGGCGTGCGCCACTCGGTCAGCGTGAGCGACCGCCGTGTCGCCCGCATCGTGCGCCGCTGCCGCGAGCTGCCCGGCCAGGAGCTGTTCCGCTATCTCGACGAGGGCGGCCAGACCCATGCCGTCGACTCCGCGGACGTCAATACCTGGCTGGCCGAGGCCGCCGGCCGGCGCGTGACGGCCAAGGACTTTCGCACCTGGCATGGCAGCGTGCTGGCCCTGCAGTTGACGCTGCAGGCCTGTGCCGAGGGCGCCGAGCCCTGCCGGCCGCAGCAACTGCTGGCAGCCGTGGCCAAGCGCCTGGGCAACACCCCAGCGGTTTGCCGCAAGGCTTACATCCACCCCCGCGTGCTGGCCCTGGGCGACGCGCTGGGCGATGAGGCGGCCCGCGCCGCGCTGCGCGCCCAGCCGTGGGCGGCGGCGCCTTCGGCCCGGTCCGGCCTGAACGCCGCCGAGCGCCAGTTGATGGCCCTGCTGCGCTCCCGGGCGGCCGCTCGGTCGACCTGAGCAGCAAGGGCCAGGAAGGGGCGGGCATTCCACTTGCCATGACGGCGGAATGCAACAGCCGGAGTGAAGCGTCGTGCGCATCGCCTATGTCACCGAGACCTTTCCGCCGGAGATCAACGGCGTGGCCCTGACGGCCGAGCGCGCCCTGCGGCATCTGCGCGACGTCGGGCACGAGGTGCAGCTGATCCGGCCGCGCCAGCCGGGTGAAGCGGCCCGCCGCGACGAGCGCGAATGGCGCTGCGGCGGCGGTCCCATCCCGATGTATCCCGAGCTGCGCTACGGCTTGGCCACGTCGGCGGGGCTGCGCGCGCTGTGGCGCGAATGCGGCGGTCCGCCCGATCTCGTACACGTGACGACACCCGGCCCGCTGGGCTGGGCCGCGTTGCGCGCTGCGCACGCCGAGGGCGTTCCCCGCAGCGCCGACTTCCGCACCAACTTCCACGCCTATTGCGGCCACTACGGCCTGGGCTGGCTGGAGACCGTCGTGCTGGGCTATCTGAAGCGCCTGCACGGCATGGCCGACCTCAACTTCGTGCCGACCGCGGAGCTGCAGCGTGAACTCGCCGCCCACGGCTTCCAGCGCCTGCGGCTGCTTGGCCGGGGCGTCGACGCCAAGCTGTTCTCGCCTGATCGCCGCGACCTGCGGCTGCGCCGCGAATGGCGCATCGGCAACGATCACCGCGTCATGCTCTATGTCGGCCGGCTGGCGCCGGAGAAGAACGCGAGCCTGGCGTTGCAGACCTTCGAGCGCCTGAGCGCCCGCCGTCCGGGGCTGCGCATGGTGGTGGTCGGCGACGGCCCGCTGCGCGCGAAGCTTGAGCGCACTCACTCGACGGCGCGCTTCGTCGGCATGCAGACGGGCCTCGCGCTGGCCCGCCACTACGCCAGCGCCGACGTCTTCCTCTTTCCCAGCCAGACCGAGACCTTCGGCAATGTGACGCTCGAAGCCCTGGCCAGCGGCCTGGCCGTCGCCGCGTTCGACACCGGCGCCGCCGCCCAGCATGTGCGCGACGGTGTCAGTGGCTGCCTGGCACCGGTCTGCCAGGGCCTGGACGCCGCCGATGCCTTCCTGGATGCGGCCACCCGCGCCCTGGATGCCTCCGCGCCCGACGGCCTGCTGCGCATGGAAGCGCGGCTGGACGCCCTCCAGGCCGACTGGGGCAGCGTGCAGCGCCGCTTCGAGCAGCAGCTGCTGCAACTGGCTGCGGCCGCCCGGACCGTGCCGCGCTATGCCGCCCTGGCTTGATGCCGATCGCCTGCGCAGCGCCGAGCTGGACCTGCGCGTAACGGCTGGCCTGATGCTGTGCTGGAGCGCCTGGTGAGCTCCGTTGCTGCCACGCGGCACGCCGTGCCATCGCCGACGACGCCGCGGGCGTTCAGCTGCGCCTGCGGCCGGCCGGTGTTCTTCCGCAACAGCGAATGCCTGGCCTGCCACCGGCCACTGGGTTATGCCCCCGCTCGGGGCCAGTTGCTGGCGCTGGAGGCGGCACCGCGCTCAGGCCGCGGCGGCTGGCGCGAGGCCGGCGTGCCGGCACGCCGCGCGCCCCGCTACGCGCGCTGCGGCAACCTGGACAGCGCGGCCGCATGCAACTGGCTGCTGGACGTCACGGAAGTGATGGCCGGCTTGACGCTGTGCCGCTGTTGCCGGCTGACGCGTACCGTGCCGGACCTGTCCCAGCCCGAAGCCGGCCTTTGGTGGGGGCGCATCGAAGCGGCCAAGCGCCGCCTGGTGTCGTCGTTGATCGGCCTGGGCCTGCCGGTGCTGTCGCGCGCCGAGGATGCCGAGGAGGGCCTGGCCTTTGACCTGCTGCTGGCGCCACCCGAAGGCCCGGCCGTCATCACCGGCCATGCCGACGGCGTCATCACGCTGGACGTGTCCGAGGCCGACGACGCGCGCCGCGAGGCCCGGCGCCACCAGCTCGGCGAGCCCTACCGCACGCTGCTGGGCCATCTGCGCCACGAGACCGGCCACTACTACTGGCAGCGCCTCGTCGAGCCGACGGACTGGCTGCCCGCCTGGCGCGAGCTCTTCGGCGACGAGCGCGAGGACTATGGCCAGGCGCTCCAGCGCCACTACGCCAACGGCGCGCCCCCCGACTGGGGCCAGCGTTTCGTCAGCGCCTACGCCAGCGCCCACCCCTGGGAGGATTGGGCCGAGACCTGGGCGCACTACCTGCACCTGGTCGACACGCTGGACACGGCCCGCAGCTTCGGCCTGGATGGCGAGCGCGTGGAGTTGAACTACGAGCGCTTCGACGCCAACCTGGTGGCGGATGCCGGTTTTCTGCAGCTCATCAACAGCTGGATGGAACTGACCGGCGTGCTCAACGAGCTGTCACGCAGCATGGGCGTGGCCGACTTCTATCCCTTCGTGCTGTCGGCGCAGGCGGTGCGCAAGCTGCACCTGGTGCACCGCGTCGTGCAAGGTGCTCGGTCATGAGGTTGGGCCGCCCACTGCTGTGCGCATTTTTCGCGCCCGGGCAGCGGCCCCGGCGCGGGGCCGCTGCCAGGCCTTAGTTGCGGCCGCGGCGCGGAGCTCGCGTGCCGTCCGCGGGCCGTGAAGACGGTTGCGTCATGCGGGCATGGCAGTGCCCGCGGCAGCTCTCAGCGCCAGTGCGGCGCCAGTGCGACCGGTGCCGGCCGGGTGTGCAGCTCAGGCAACTGCGGCGGCGGCGAGGGATGGGTACCCACCCGCGCATCCAGGCGAGCCAGCACCTCGTCGACATTCAGCGGCTTGGGCCACAGTTCGCAGAAGCCCCAGTCCTCGACCGGGAAGTTGACGTCGGCCGTCACGGCCACGGCTGGCACCGACTCGCAGCCAGGCAGCGCCCGCAGCAGGCCGAGCAACCGGCTGCCGTGGCAATCGGGCAGGCCCAGGTCGAGCAGCAGCAGGGCGGGGTGCAGGCCGGCCGCCATGCAAAGCGCCTCTTCGCCCGTGGTGGCGACGAGGAGCTCCAGCTGAGGCCGTCTTTCCAGAATCGCGGCCATCAACAGCGCATTGACCGGGTGGTCCTCGACATAGAGAACGGGTCGGCGGGCTGGGCTGGGCATGGGTCCTCCGGAATGAAAGCTCAGGCCTGGTGGCAATCCGCGTGCCCGGCGCCGCGATGCAAGCCGGGCACCGCCCTTGCCACTGACGGGCTCTCGCCAACCAGGGCCCATCTATGTCCACTTCCGCCGCCACCACCGACGCGCCGCGCAGCTTCGGCGTCTTCAAGCCGGTCGGCCACGTCGTCATTTCATTCCCCGAGGCGGGCCAGGCCGCCCGCGCCGGCCAGGCCATGGCCGACTTCGGCCTGCCTGACGGCGCGGTGCGCCACTACAGCGACCAGGAGATGCTCAGGCAGATCGACGAGGACATCGCCCACGCCAGCCCGCTCGCCTCGGTGGGACAGGAGATGAATCTCGTGCTCGCCCACCGCGCGCTCGCCGCCAAGGGCTACCACTGGCTGGTTGTCCGTGTCGCCAATGACGACCAGGCCATCCAGGTGGCCCGGGCCGCCCAGGGCTGCGGCGCCGAGCGCGCCCAGCACTATGGCCACTTCATCATCGAAGAGCTCATCGAGCGGCCCGGCAACATCGCCCAGGTCGCCGAATCGCCCGACCGCGGCCTGGACGCGCAGACGCCCTCGGGCAAGGAAACCGAAGCGGCCCAGTTGAAGAAGAAGGACCCACGATGACGACAGTCGACAAGACCCTCCAGACCCAGCGCGCCATCCAGAAGCGCCAGGACCAGGCCGATGCCGGGCAAGCCAAGCAGGGCAAGAAGGAAGAGGAGAGCGGCGCCATGCAGGCTGGCGCCCGCAAGCAGCCCGAAACCCTGCCGGCCCAGCATCTGCAAAAGCCCGGCCGCGAGGCCGACCTCGAACTCGCGCCGCGCTTCCTGGCACCCGACTACCGCGGCAGCGGCAAGCTGCAGGACTTCGTCGCCCTCATCACCGGCGCCGACTCCGGCATCGGTCGCGCCGTGGCGGTGTTGTTCGCGCGCGAGGGCGCCGATGTGGCCGTGGCCTACCACTCCTCCACCGAGGATGCCGAAGAGACTCGCCGCTGCATCGAGGCCGAGGGCCGCCAATGCCTGCTGCTGCAGGGCGACGTGAAGGACAGCCGCTGGTGTGAGGGCGCCGTCGACCAGGTCATGGAGCGCTTCGGCAAGATCGACGTGCTCGTCAACAACGCCGCCTTTCAGGAGCACGCCTCCTCGCTGGAGGATCTCGACGATGAACGCATCATGGAGACGCTGGACACCAACATCGGTGGCTATCTGCGCATGGCCCGCGCGGTGCTGCCGCATCTGAAGGCAGGCGGCTCCATCATCAACACCGGCTCGACGACCGGCCTGCGGGGCAGCGCCAAGCTCATCGACTACTCGGCCACCAAGGGCGCCATCCATGCGCTGACCAAGTCCCTGGCCAGCAACCTCATCGAGCGCGGCATCCGCGTCAATGCCGTCGCGCCGGGGCCGGTGTGGACGCCACTGAATCCGGCCGATTCGCCCGCCGACAAGGTGGCCGAGTTCGGCAAGCAGACCGACCTGAAGCGTGCGGCCCAGCCGGAGGAGCTGTCGCCGGCCTATGTCTTCCTCGCCGCGCCGGTCTGCGCCGGCTACATCACCGGCATCGTGCTGCCCGTGACCGGCAGCGTCGGCGCCATCTGAGCACGCGGCTGGCAAGCCCTGCTGCAAGTTCTTCCGCCGCCCGCAACGCGCGAGCGGCACCCCGTTTGCCTGATGCCGGTGACTTCACCTCGACCAGGAGCACACCATGAATCTGATTGTCTGGCTCATCTCCGGGGGCATCATCGGCTGGATTGCCAGCCTGCTGATGCGCACCGACGGCGAACAGGGCGTCATCCTCAACGTCCTGGTCGGCATCGTCGGCGCAGCCATTGGCGGCTGGCTGATCTCGCCCATGGTCGGCATTCCGAGCATCAATCAAGACGCTCTCAGCCTGGGTGCTCTCGTCGTGTCCCTGCTGGGCGCGGTCGTGCTGCTGGCGATCGTCAACCTGATCCGCCGCGGCACCCTGCGCTGAACCGTCACCCGCTTTCCAACCCCAAGGATCACCATGGCCACCACCACTGCCAATACGCCCTTCCCGACCTCGTCGGTCTCGCCCGCCACGCCCGCGCCTGCCGCAGCCGCCATCAACGACACGGCCGCCAAGGCCGGTGACGCCGTCGACAAGGGCGCAGCCGTCGGTCACGACGTGCTGAACCGCGTTGTGCAAGGTGCGCACAGCGCCATCGACCGCGTGGCCGAGACGGCCGCCCCCGCCGTGCAGCGTTTGCAGGACGGCGTGCAGGCCGCTAGCGAATCGCTGAGCCAGCGCGCCAGCGATGCGCGCGACCTGGGGGATGAATGGGCCGAGAGCCTGCGCAGCACCGTGCGCGAGCATCCGCTGGCCGCCATCGCGACGGCCCTGGCCGTCGGCGTGCTGGTTGCCCGGCTCGCCCGCTGAGGCGGCCTTGGCCGACTCACCGCAAGACCAGCCCGCCCCACTGCTGGAGCAACTGCAGTCGCTGTGGCGCGAGTTGCCTGGCCTGGTCAGCGACCGGGTCGAGCTGCTGTCGCTGGAGCTGCAACGCGCGGTCCAGGCGCTGGCCCAGATCGTTGCACTGATGGTGGCCGTGGCCATCCTCGGTGTGACGGTCTGGCTGGTGCTGTGGGCCGGCGTCATCCGCCTGCTGGTCGCGGCCGGGCTGCCGCTGGAGGTGGCCCTGCTGCTGGCCATCGCCGTCAACGGGCTGGCCATCGTGCTGGCGCTGCAACGCGTGCGCAGCCTGTTGCCCAGGTTGCGCCTGCCCGCAACGCGGCGCCACCTGATGCTGGCTCCCGACCCACAACCCAATGAGGCCAGCGATGAACGCGCCGCTGCCTGAACCCGATATCGATGCCCGCATCCTGGATGTCGAGCACCGGCTGATGGCGCGCGAGGCCAGGCTGCACGCGGGTGTCGAAGGTCTCACGGGCCAGCTGCGCCACCGCTTGCAACCCAGGAAGCTGCTGCTGCCGGTGGGTGGCGCACTGCTCGCCGTTGCGGCGCTGCTGGCGCTGCGCCGGCGCCCTCACGCCGAGCCCGCAACGCCGCGCCCCACCGGCGCGCTGCGGAACATTCCCTGGCTGCGCCTGCTTGGCCTGGCCTGGCCGCTGCTGCCCGAGCGCTGGCGCGGCCGCGTCAGCCCCGCTGCGGCAAGCAGCTTCGTGACGCTGGGGCTGCCCCTGGTCGAGACCTTGCTCGGCACGCATCGGGCCGAGCCACTGGCCACCGTTGCCGAGGTCGACCTGGCGCAGCTCAGTGGCCGCTGGTTCGTGGTCGGTGAATTGAAGGCGCACGGTGCGCCGGCGTTGCAGCCGCCGGAGTTCGGCCTGCTGCCGCGCGACGACGGGCGGCTGGATCTGCTGGAACGCCGGGTCGACGGCAATGGCACCCACGGCAGCGAGGCCTTGGTGGAGCCGGTGCCAGGCGGCCATGGCGCCCGGCTCAGGATCAGCCACTGGCCCGAGGCGTTGCGCTGGCTGCCGCTGGCTTGGCTCGAGCATGGCGTGCTGCATGTCGATCCGACTTATGACGAGGCGCTGATTGGCAGCACCGGACGGGACGCGCTGTGGTTGCTGTCACGCCGACCGACGCTGGTCGCGCAGCGCCGCCAAACGCTGGTGCAGCTCGCGCGGGATCGCGGCTTCGCGGTGGAAAAGCTGCGCTTTTACGACGCCGGCTGATCCGCGGGCACGGCGGCACACGCCTTGCCTGCGATGGGTGCGGGGCCGTCCCGCGTTTCACAGCCGGAGGTTTTCATGGCACGCAGCAGCCTGCTAGGTATCGATTCCGCCGCGGCCGAGCCCGCCGGCCGCGACAAGGCGAGCCTGGGGCCCAGCGACAGCTCGGACAGCGGCAGCGACGTGGCGGGCATGGACGGTGAAGACGACGGCACCGACCCCGGCCTGCCCGTCGACGTGGCCCTGCGCGACGATCAGGTGGCGCCCTTGCCGCTGGGCGAGTCGCTGCCGTCCAGCGAAGGCGAGACGGGGGTGCGCGACGGCGCCGACATCGGCGTGGACCGCGTCTTCACGCCGGGCGAAACCGATGACACCGAAGCGTTGCTCACGGCCATCGACGAAGCGCCGCAAAGCGAGGACGACGAGGAAGATGAAGAGGAGGAGCAGGAGGGTGAGGCCAGCCGGGTCAACACCGCTGCCAAGCCTCGCCAGCGCGCCACCAAGGCCGCGCCGGCGCAAACCGACAGCGAGGAGCGGCCCGGCGATGCCGATGCCGAATCCTCGCACCGCCCCGGCCGAAGCTAGGGCGGCTGCACGCTCAGACGGCGGCGCGGGCCTGATCGCGCAGCGTGCGCACCTGCAGGTGGTTGCGCTTCACGCCTTCGTACTGGCGCTCCACGACCATGCGCACATCGGGCGGCAGGGCCTCTTCCAGCGCCTTGCGATAGGCGCTCATCGCGCTGTCCTCACCGCGCTCGGTCTCCTCGAGGATGGCCTTGTCGGTGTAGCCGGCCAGCGTGCCCTTCACGGCCACCCAGCCGCGGTGCATTGCACCGGCGGCGGTACCGCTGTCCTCGGCCTTGCCGCCCAGGCGCACGACCTGCGACTGCAGTTCGGTGGCAGCCTGGCGGCACTCCTCGGCGCGGCGCTCGAAGGACTGCTTGATTGCCGGGTCCTTCAGGTATTCCGCCGAGGCGTGGAAACCGTATTCACCGTCCTTGCAGGTTTCGATCAAGTCGTTCAGTGTGTCGATGATGTCGTCGTTGCTCATGGCAGATCCTTTCAGGGTTCGATGAAGACGCGCCGGCCGCCCGCAGGCATACCGTGCGTCCAGCCCTGGCATCGGCATTTGGCATGCCCGCGCCTGCCGCGGTGGCTGAGTTGTCGTTACGGCGTGTGGCCGGCCGTGGGCGGCGGGTGGGCGATGCGTGCCGCCGCGAGGGCCGCCTGCAGCGCGGCCAGCAGCTCGGCCGGCGCGCAGGGCTTGTGCAGGGTGATGAACTCGCCTTCGCCAATGGCCGAGTTGTTGAAGCCGGTGATCAGCACCACCGGCAGGCGCGGGCGGTGCTCGCGCAGCCGGCGCGCCAGAGCGACCCCGTCCATGGCGCCGGGCATGACGACGTCGCTCAGCACCACATCCGCCCCGGCCCCGTCGTCCAGCAGGCGCAGGGCGGCGCCCACCTCGGCGGCGCGCAACACGCGGGCACCATGGGCCATCAGCAGTGCCGCCGTCACGTCACCCAGGGCCTCGTCATCCTCGACCAGCAGCACCGTGGCGCCGGCAATGCTTTGCGGGGCCGTGTCGGCAAAGGCCGGCATCTGGTTGTCCTGGGCGTTGCTCGCCACCGGCAGCAGCAGCGACACCGTGGTACCCACGCCCGGCGTGCTGGCCAGGCGCGCGGTGCCGCCGGCCTGGGTCGCGAAACCATGGACCTGGCTCAGCCCCAGGCCGCTGCCCTGACCCACGCCCTTGGTCGTGAAGAAGGGCTCGAAGGCATGCTCGACCAGGGACGGATCCAGCCCCATGCCGTCGTCCCCCACGGTCAGCAGCACATAGTCCCCCGGCGGCAGGCCTTCCTTGTCGTGCGCCTCGGCATTGCTGGCCCGCAGCCGCAGCTCGCCGCCCGTCGGCATCGCGTCGTGGGCATTCAACGCCAGGTTGACGAGAGCGAGATCCAGCTCGTTGGCGTCCACCCGCACCGGCCAGACGTTGGCCGCCACCTGCACCTGGATCTCGATGCGCCGCCCGAGCACGCTGCGCATCAGCTCCTGCACCTCGGGCAGGTAGCGGGCCAGCGACAGGGTCTGCACCCGCACCGGCCGGCGGCCGGAAAAGCGCAGCAGATGCTGGGTCAGCGCGCTGCCCTTGTCGACCGAGCGCTGCGTGGCGCGCAGCGGCCCCTGCAGCTCGGCGGCGCTGGGGTGGCGCTGCATCAGGTGCATGCTGTTGCTGATGACGCCCAGCAGGTTGTTGAACTCGTGCGCCACGCCGCCGGTGAGCCGGCCCAGGGCGACGACGCGCTGGCTCTGGGCGCCCCGCTGCTCGACATGGCGCGTGCGCTCCACGGCCTGGGCCACGCTGAGTTCCAGCTCGGCGCGGCTGGTCTCCATGTCGCGCGCCGCGCTGGCCAGGGCCTCGGCCACCTCGTCGCACTCGGCCATGCCGGTCGGGGCGGCCTGCACCGGCCGGCCGGCCTGCAGGTCCTGGGCGAGGCGCTTGAGAGCGCCTATCGGCCGCTCGATGCGGCGGGACACCCAGATGGCGCCGGCCATGGCCAGGGCCAGCAGTGCCAGCGCGCCCACCGCCACGCGTTGCACGGCCTGGGGCACGCGGCCGGCGAATTCCTCGCGCGGCATGGCGCTGACATAACTCCAGCCGAGGGCCGAGGTGCTGAAGTAGCCGGCCGTGGCGCGGCCGTCCAGCGAGATCGATTCGAAGCCGCCTTCGCGCGCCGCCGCCATGCGCTGACGCAGGTCGGCGCGTCCCTCGCGGCCGACATAGGCCGCGCCGCCGGGCAGCCGGGCCACGAGGCGGCCGCTGCTGTCCATGACAGCGCCTATCCAGCCCGGATGCGGCGACTGCGCCTGCAGGACGCGCTGCAGCTCCGAGGGCCGCACCGTGACGACCAGGTTGTAGACCAGGCGGCCGTCGCGGGTCACCGGCTCCACCCAGGCGGCATGCGGCTCCGGGGGCACGCCCGTGGGAGTGGGCGCAACGGGTTGCAGCGGCAGCATGACGGGGGTGGCACTCAGCGCCTCAGGCGCGCTGGATTCGGCGCTGGCGCCGTCGCCCGGCCGGGTGCTCAGCAGCAGCTTGCCCGGTGCCCTCAGCTCAACCCAGCCGCTCAGCCCCTGCATGGCTCGCCGGGCCAGGCGCTCGAAGGCCAGGCGGCTCTCCTCGCGCAGCGGCCCGGGGCCGTCCAGCGCGGGTGACTGCGCCAGCACCTGGGCGATGGCCGCGCGGCGCGACAGCTCGCCGTCGACCAGCAGGGACAGCGCGCGGGTCGTGTCGCGCAGCGTGCGCTCATGCGCGTCGCGTTCGGTCTCGTAGATGCTGGCAATCAGCCAGGCGACGCCCAGCATGCCGGGCAGCAGCACCGACAGCACGAGCAACAGCAAGCGGGAACGAATGGTGACCGGCATGGCGGGTCCAGGTGCGGGCAGGCGTGAGCTGATTGCACGGACGCAACCATAGCGCTGTGGCGCGCCCCGGCCACGAAGAAGTATCAGGCCGCCTTGGCAATTGGCGTGCCCGACTGCGTGCGGCGGAGCCACCGCCCCTAGGTGTAGTGCTTGCGTGAGCGGGATTTCGATGGCGGCCCGCGCAGCAGCGAGCCCAGCGACGGCGACGGTGCGTGCCGGTCGCCCTCCAGGAAGCGCCGCAGCAGCGCCAGGCCCCGCTGGCGCTGGCACACGCTGCGCAGCCCGATCAGCAGCGGCACGGCGATGAGGGCGCCGACGATGCCCCACAGCCAACCCCAGAACAGCACCGACAGGAAGACCGACACAGTACTCAGCGACAGCCGGCGCCCGACGATGATCGGGCTGACGATGTTGCTTTCCACCGCATGGATGGCCATGAAGGACAGCGTGGGGCCGAAGATTTCCGGCCCCGTCTCGAAGGTCGCGATGCCGGCGAGCAGCAGCAGCACCATCAGCGCCATCGGGCCGAGGTAGGGAATGAAGCACAGCAGCGCGGCGATGCAGCCCCACAGCGTCGGGTTGGGCAGGCCCAGCAGCCACAGCACCAGGGCCAGGATGACGCCCACGACCGCGTTGATGATGCCGACGGCGGCGAGGTAGTGGCTGATGTCGCGCTGGGCTGCGCGCACGCCGCCCAGCAGCAGCGCGCGGGTGCGCCGGCGCGGCAAGGCCTCGATGCTGCGGGACAGCAACCATTGCTCGGAAGCGAGCAGGAAATAGGTCAGGATGACCGTGGCCGCGGCTGCCAGCAGGAAGGACAGGCCCCGTGTCAGCACCAGGCCGGTCAAGGCCACGCCTTCGGTGGCCAACCGTTCCTTCAAAGGGTCCGATGCTGGTGTCGCCGCCACCCGGCCGAGCCGCGTGGCGGGCTGCGGCGGGCTCAAGCCCGGAATGGCGGCCCGCAGCTTCTCCAACTGCTCCAGCAGCTGGGCGACGGTGGTGGGCGCGGCCTGCCACCAACTGGCGGCCGGGCGCGCCAGGCTGCTGGCCACGGACACGGTGGACAGCAGCAGTGCCAGCACCAGCAGCAGTGCGCCGATGGAGGGCGGCACGCCGCGGCCGTGGAGCCAGCGCACGGCAGGCGCCAGCGCGAAGGTCAGCATGACGGCGATCAGCACCGGCGCCAGCAGCGGCCGGGCCTCGCGCACGGCGAAAACCAGGGCGACAAAAAAAATGCCGCGCAGAGCCCAGGCGCTGCGCGGCGGTTGGGACGGCTCGAGTCGCGGATCAGGCGCCGTCATGGGGTCCCCGACCTAGTGTGGAGTCACCCTGGCGGCCGCCGTGGCTGGGGTCTGCATGGCGCTCACTTCTCCGGAGGGCGCACGATGATGTTGTTGCGCACTTCCTTCACGTCGGGCGTGCTGCGGGCGAGCTGGCCGGCGCGATCTTTCTCGGCCTGCGAAGTGGCGAAGCCGGCGAGCTGCACGGTGCCCTTGAGTGCCTCGACCTGGATGCGCATGGCGCTGACCTGGCTGTCTTCGGCGAAGCGTGCCTTCACGCGGGTCGCGACGGTGGCATCGTCGACATACTGGCCCACGGTGCTCTGGCCGCTGGTGACCGCGCAGCCGCTGGTGCCGAGGGTGGCCAGCGCGACCATCGAGACGATGAGGATCTTCTTCATGCGTTCTCCTATTGCGAGGGATCTCGCGCCCGGCCAAGGGCAAGGGCTGTGCCTGCGCTGGGTTGAAAGGCGAAAAGGGCTGCAGCGGCCGGCGTCGAACATGCCGTATCAGGCGGCACGCTTTGCCGAAATTGCCCGTTCGGGGAGGCCGCCCCGGTAAATCTTGCAGCGGCGCGGCGCCCGTGGGCGGGGCGTTCCATGGGCTTCACGCTTGCCATGCGCCGCTATTCCCTGGGGGCGGAGCCAAACTGTTTCGGGATGCGACAAGCAACGCTCGCCGGCACGGAGGTTGCATTGACTGAAGTTCCCGCGCGCCGTCCACGCACGGCGCGGCAAAAGCGACGTTGCCTACAGGAGCACCCGTGCCCTCCATGGACCTCCGTGCCGACCACCGGCAGACCCAGACCCTGTCCCCCCGACTCCAGCATGCAGTGCGTCTGCTGCAGATGTCCTCGCTCGACTTTGCTGCGATGCTCAGAGACACCCTGGGCCGCAACCCTTTCCTCGAGACCGAGGAGGGCGAGGCCGGTGACGGAGAGGGCAGCACGGCGCTGCCGCTGGCTACCGGCACCGAGGCCGGCCCGATGGAGCAACCGTCGGCCCTTTCCAGCCTGATGGAGGAGGGTGTTTCGGCCGATGCCGGTACCGAGCTGCCCGCTGCGGCCAACGATCCCGACACCAGCGGCGGGCCCGAGGATGGCAGTGACCGGGACCTGTGGGCGACCGACAGTGCCGGGCAGCGCCGCGCCGAGGACGGCGAACTCAGCGCGCTCGACATGATGGCCGTCGAGACCTCGCTGGCGACGCATCTGCACGGACAACTGAACGTGCTGCCGCTGTCCGATCGAGACCTTGCGCTGGCGCGCACCATCGTCGAGTCGTTGGACGACGACGGCTATCTGCGCACGCCGCTGGAGGAGCTGATCGACGTCACCGGCCTGGAGCCGGCGCCCGAGCTGCAGGAGATGCAGTTCGCGCTGAGGCTTGTGCAGTCGCTGGACCCGGCGGGCGTGGCGGCGCGCGACGTCGGCGAGTGCCTGCTGCTGCAGCTGCCCGGCATCGACTGCGCCGACACGCGGGCCCTGGCCCAGGACATCGTCACCAACCACCTGCCGGCGCTCGCGGCGCGCGACGTGGCTTCGCTGGCGCGCCAGTTGGGCGAGTCGCCGGCGCGCGTCGAGGCGGTCTGCGACCGCATCCGCCGCCTGGACCCGCGGCCGGGCTGGCGCTTCGGCTCCACGCAGGTGCCGTATGTCGTGCCCGACGTGATCGTGAAGAAGGTGCGCGGCCATTGGACCGTGCAGCTCAACCCGGCCATCGTGCCCCGCGTCAGGCTGAACCAGGTCTATGCCCAGCTCTTCCAGCGCCACCGCACGGCGGCCAACGCCGAGCTCGGTGCCCACCTGCAGGAGGCGCGCTGGACGTTGCGCAATGTCGAGCAGCGCTTCTCGACCATCCTGGACGTGGCCGAGGCCATCGTCAGGCGCCAGCACAACTTCCTGGACTACGGTGCCATGGCGATGAAGCCGCTGGGCCTGCGCGAGATCGCCGAGGAAGTGGGCATCCACGAAAGCACCGTCTCGCGTGTGACCAACAACAAATACATGGCCACGCCGGTGGGCGTGCTGGAGCTGAAGTACTTCTTCAGCCGCGCCATGATCAGCGCCAATGGCAGCGCCTGCTCCGGCACGGCGATCCGTGGCCTCATCAAGGACATCATCGAGGCCGAGAGCCCGGATGCGCCGCTGTCGGATGCCGAGATCACGCGTCAACTGGCCCAGCAGGGCCTGGTGGTGGCGCGGCGCACCGTCACCAAGTACCGCCAGATGCTGAAGATCGAGGCGGTGGACCGCCGTCGACGCGTGGCTTGACACGCCCCTCGTCCGGTCTCGCCCTGCTGAACTCGGGCGTGCCCAGCCGGTCCCCCAAGGGGACGGCGATGCGTGCCGGGTTGACCGGCGCGCACATCGCCTAAGCGGGCCGGCTTGGGAGCGGCCCGGCGCTCGGCCCGAATGCACCCGCTGAGATGACTTAGCGCGGCGCCACGCGCCAGATGGCATTGCCCACGTCATCGGCTACCAGCAGCGCGCCGCGAGCATCGACGGCCACGCCGACCGGGCGGCCACGGGCCTCGCCATCTGCGCTCAGAAATCCCGTCAGCACGTCCGCGGGCAGGCCCTGCGGATGCCCGTTTGCAAAGGGGATGTAGACGACCTTGTAGCCCGCGAAGGGCTTGCGGTTCCAGGAGCCGTGCAGGCCGACGAAGACACCTTCGGACGAGCCACCGGGAAGCAGCTTGGGCACGGGGCTGGTTCCTGCAGCAGTCAGGCCCAGCGCGGCGACGTGAGCGCCCAGCGCATAGTCGGGCACGAGGGCTTTGGCGACGAGATCGGGTCGTGGCGGCTGGGCGCGGCTGTCCACATGGGCGCCGTACCAGCTGTAGGGCCAGCCGTAGAAGCCGCCATCGCGCACCGAGGTCAGGTAGTCGGGCACCAGGTCGCTGCCGAGCTCGTCGCGTTCATTGGCCACGGTCCACAGCACCGGTGCGCCGCCGGGCGCGGCCATCCAGGCCATGCCGTTGGGATTGCGCAGGCCGGTGGCGAAGAGGCGTTTGGCGCCGCTGCTGCGGTCGATCTCCCAGATGGCGGCGCGACCTTCCTCGGCCTCGATGCCATGCTCGGCCACATTGCTGTTGGAGCCGACCGTCGCGTAGAGCTTGCTGCCGTCGGGGCTGGCGATGAGGCTCTTGGTCCAGTGGTGGTTGCGCGTGCCGGCGGGCAGGTCGGTCAGCTTGCGGCCGGGGCCGCTCAGGCTCGTCTGACCAGGCATGTAGCTGTATTCCCAGACCGCATCGGTGTTGGCCACGTAGAAGCGATCACCAACCAGGGCCATGCCGAAGGGCGAGTTCAGGTCCTGCAGGAAGACGGTCCTGACCTCGGCGCGGCCATCGCCGTCGGCGTCGCGCAGCAGCGTGACGCGGTTGGCGCTGGGCGTGGCTGAACCGGCCTTGGCCATCAGCTTCTTCATCACCCAGCCCTTGAACCCCTTGCCTTCGTCCGGCCGTGGCGGCGCGTTCGTCTCGGCCACGAGCACGTCGCCGTTGGGCAGCACATGCAGCCAGCGTGGGTGCTCCAGCCCGCTGGCGAAGGCTTGGGCCTGCAGGCCTGGCGCGGCGATCGGTGCCTCGCCAGCCGCCCAAGGGCGGGTCGAGGCGACGTGGGCGGTTGGCACCAGGGTCTGCACCGGTTCGACCAGGGTGGGCCGGGGGCCGACGTCAGCACCCTGAGGCAGGCGGGCGCTCTCGCCGCAAGCAGTCAGGGCCGCGGCGGCCAACAGCAATAGGCAGCGTGTGTTCATACGCAGGTCTGGCAAGCCAGATGCCCGACAGATGCCCGGCGGATTTGCGGCGCAGATGGCCGCGGCCGTGCCGCTGGCTTGAGTGGCCCTCAGTGCGGCGCCGTGGCGTCGCCAGGCGCGGAGATCTCGCGCAGGGCGCGGTCGATGTGACCGGACTCGCGCACCGCCAGGTCGCCCAGCGACACGATGCCGATCAGGCGCCCGTTCTTGTCGACCACCGGCAGGCGGCGCAGCTGGCGGGCGCCCATCAGGCGCTTGGCGTCCTCGGCATCCTGATCGGCGGTGCAGGTCTGGACCTCGGGGCTCATGATGTCGGACACGCAAGCCTGGTCGGGATTGAGGCCGTCGGCGATGCCGCGCACCGTGATGTCGCGATCGGTCAGCATGCCGAGCAGGCGTTCACCGTCGCAGACGGGCAGGGCGCCGACGTCCAGTTCCTGCATGCACTGCGCCGCGCGGCGCAGGCTTTCCTGCGGCTGGATGGTGCGCACCTGGGTGGACATGATTTCGGCGATGGTCGACATGATGGTCTCCTGGGTGAGGCGGACAGCGGGCAAGACCGCGGGCCCGGCGCAGGCGAGCCCGCGTTGCCGCGGTCGGTCGGTCAATGGAAGAAGAGATAGACCAGCAGCAGCACGATGCCCGGCACGCCGAGCAGCCACGCGAGAAGATATTTGCCCATGATGATCTCCGGTGAGGTGGGGTAGGCAAAGCTTCGCTGCAACGGCAGCGGTGGGACAGCGGACGAGGCGCGACAGGCACGTAGGAAGAGCGGCAGCCGACCTGGTCGATGTTGTCAGCGGGCGCGCCATGGGGCGGCCCGCTGGCTTTGCTGAGCCGCGACGTAGGACTGGACCCACCCGCCGACCCGGCCCAGGCCGGCCCGGGTGCACTGCCTGGCTCGTTAGTCTGACGCCAGTCCCCTAGGCAAGTCGTCACGGGGGTCGTCACAAAGGAGCACACCATGAACACCGATCAAGTCAAGGGCAGCGTCAAGGACATCGCGGGCAAGGCGCAACGCAAGCTGGGCGAGGCCATTGGCAGCACCGAGCAGCAGGTCAAGGGCGCCGCGACCCAGGTCGAGGGCAAGGTCCAAAAGGCCGTGGGCGATGCCCGCGAGGTCGTCAAGGACGCCCGCGACCAGCGCAAGATCTGATTGCGCCGCACGCCATGCCCCCGCCGCCGGACCTCAGGGTCCGGCGGCGCTTTTTCTGTCGAGAGGTACACCATGCGTTCTTCCAAGATTCCGTTGCGCAGCGGCGCGACGGCCACCCTGATCGTGGCGGCCCTGCTGGCCGCTGGCTGCTCGTCGATGAGCGAGCGTGAACAAGGCACCGCCAAGGGTGCCGGGGCCGGTGCTGTGGCCGGCGCCATCATTGGTTCGGTGACCGGCGGCAGCGCCGGGCGTGGGGCCGTCATTGGCGGCGCTGTCGGCGCGGTTGCCGGCAACCTGTGGTCCAAGCGCATGGAGGACAAGCGCGCCGCCCTGGCCCAGGCGAGCCAGGGTACCGGCGTCGAGGTCGCGCGCACTGATGACAACCGCCTCAAGCTCAACGTGCCCAGTGACGTGTCCTTCGACACCGGCCGCGCCGACATCAAACCGCAGATGCGCCCGGTGCTCGACGAGATCGGGCGCAACCTGGACCCGGGTGTGCATGTGACTGTCGTCGGCCACACCGACAGCACCGGCAGCGATGCCATCAACGAGCCGCTGTCGCGCGAACGCGCTGCGGCCGTGCGCGACTATCTGTCGGCCCGCGGCGTGTCGAGTTCGAGAGTCACCGTGGCGGGGCGTGGCTCTCACGAGCCGGTGGCCGGCAACGACACCGAGGCCGGCCGTGCCGCGAACCGTCGCGTGGAGATCTTCCTGGCTGAACAGGGCTAGAGCCAGGAGCCACCAGCCCGTAGTGGGCGCACCGCGATTGATCAATGAGGGTTGGTGCTAGGCATCCTCGGGCGGCAAATCGACCACCCTTCGCGCATTTCGACCGATTGGAAGATCCATGCGCAAGAGCGTTGCCGTCGTTGTTGCCGGCCTGGTGGCCGGTGCCCTGGACATCGTGGCGGCGTTCGCGAGCTATGCGGCGCAGGGCGCCACCGTCGAAGGCATCCTGAAATACATCGCCAGCGGGCTGCTGGGTGCCTCCGCCTTGCAGGGCGGCATGGCGATGGCGGGACTGGGGCTGCTGTTCCACTTCTGCCTGACCACGGCCATGGCTGCGGTCTTCATGGCTGCGGCATTGCGGTTGGGCGCGCTGACGACGTACCCCTGGCTATGGGGCAGCGTCTACGGCCTGCTCACCTGGGTGGCGATGGTCTACGTCGTCGTCCCGCTGTCAGCGGTCAACGGCTGGCAGCTTCCGCACGGGTGGAACATCGTCAGCGGCCTGCTGTCGCACATCTTCTATGTCGGCGTTCCCATCGCCCACATCACGCGCCATGCCTTGCGCCCGCGGGCGGCCTGAGCGTTCTGGTTCGCGCCGACTCAGTCGGGCCGATGCCAAGCCACATCAGGCGTCGCCTGCGGCTGCATGACGCTGCCCGGGGCTGACGCGAAAGAGGGCAGGCGGGCGGTGGCGAGCTTCTCGACATAGTCGGCCAGCGCGGGCCAGTCGAAGAAGCGCGCGTCGGGCTCCCGCAGGGGTGAGCGACGCCAGACGGTCTCGCCGCCACTGTCGAAGAGCAGGCCCTGGCAGCCCGCGCGGTGGCCGGCCTCGACGTCATCCAGCCTGTCGCCCACCATCCAGGAGCGCGCCAGGTCCAGGCCGTAGCGGTGAGCGGCGCGGATCAGCATGCCGGGTGCCGGAATGTGGCACAGGCAGGCCGGGCGGCCTTCGTCGTCGGGTGCGTGGGGGCAGACTTCCACGCCCTCGATGCGCACGCCGAACTCCTGCTGCAGCCGTTGCAGCAGGACCTGCTGCAGGCGCGCGAACTCCGCCCTGGTGAAGCGGCCGCGCGCCAGGCCGCTCTGGTTGGTGACGATGACCAGGGCCAGCCCCGCGCGTTGCAGCCTGGCCAGGGCCTCGCCAGCGCCGGGCATGAAGCGCAGCAGCAGCGGGTCGGCGTTGTGGGGTGCGCCCTCGACGAGGGTGCCGTCCTTGTCGACGAAGAGGCAGGGCCGCAATGGCGCGCGGGCCGGCGCCGGCCGCTGCAGGTCGCGCAGTGTCAGACCGCTCAAGGCATAGGGTGCATAGCTCATGGGCGCACCTTGGGCTCGGCAAGGGCGGAGGTCGGGAAACGGCAGTCGCTCATGTCGGGGGTCCGGGCTGAAGAAGGTGCGGCACCGCTCCCGGCAATCGGCGTGCCCGCCCCGGAACGACGCTGCCGCAGCGCTTCATGACGGCGGCAACATGAGCCTGCTTGCCCTGGCGACGCGATGCGTCCCGGCGTCCTACACAGCGATGCGGCGCTGTTCCCTGACCCGCCGCAGGCCGGCCGGCGTAGCTTGTCGGGACACAGGAGATTCCATGGCCACATCCGCCCGCTCTATCGCTTCCCTGACCCTGAGTTTCGGCCTGGTCAACGTGCCCGTGCGCCTGTTCTCGGCTACCGAGGCGGGCGCTGACATCCGCTTCAACCTGCTGGCCAAGGACGGCGCGCGTCTCAAGCAGCAATACGTCAACGAGCGCACGAAGAAGGTTGTCGAGCGCAAGGATATGGTCAAGGGCTATGAGGTCGAGGACAACCAGTTCGTGCTCTTCACGCCGGAGGAGCTCAAGGCGCTGGAAGAGGGCAGCAGCCATGTCATCGAGATCGTCAGTTTCGTGCCGCTGGCTTCCATCGACCCGCTGTTCTACGATAAGAGCTATCTGCTCGCGCCGGACAAGCGCGGCGACAAGCCCTACGCCCTGCTTGCCGAAGCCTTGCGCCGCTCAGGCCGCTGCGCGCTGGCCAAGTGGTCCTGGAAGGCCAGGCAGTACGTGGTGCAGGTGCGCGCCAATGATGACGGGCTGATCCTGCAACAGCTGCGCTATGCCGCCGAGGTGCGCTCGCTGGCCGACCTCGACATCCCCAAGGCCAGCATCTCCAAGCCGGAGCTGCAGCTGGCCCTGCAGCTGGTGGAGCAGATCGCGGCGGACAGCTTCGAGCCGGCGCTGTTCCACGACGAGGAGAAGGACCGGGTGCTGGCTGCCATCGAAGAGAAGGTCAAAGGCCGCAAGATCGTCGCTTCCACGCGCGAGGAGCATGGGCCGACAGGCGGCGGCCAGGTCATCGACCTGATGGACGCACTGCGCGCCAGCCTCGGCAGCAAGCCTGCTGGGAAGCCCGCCGTGAAGGCCGGCGGCAAGACGTCTGCCAAGGTCACGCCAATGCCGGCGCGCAAGGCGGCCACGCGCGATGCCGCCGAACCCGAGGCCGCAGCCCCCAAACGGCTGCGGGCGCGCAAGTAGCGCCTGACCCATGAGCAAGCCCCGCCCCGCCACCGCCGAGGCGCCATTGGCGCGCTACAACGCCAAGCGCGATTTCAGCGGCACCGCCGAGCCCAAGGGGAGGCTGGGGCGCCGCAAGTCCAAGGCCTTGGGCTTCGTCATCCAGAAGCACTGGGCCTCGCACCTGCACTACGACTTCAGGCTCGAACTGGACGGCGTCATGGTCAGCTGGGCCGTGCCCAAGGGGCCGAGTTTCGACCCCGCGAAGAAGCAAATGGCCATCCATGTCGAGGACCACCCGGTCAGCTACAACAGCTTCGAGGGCGAGATTCCCAAGGGGCATTACGGCGCCGGCACCGTCATCATCTGGGACCGCGGCAGCTGGACGCCGGTCGGCGACCCGCGCGAGGGCCTGGCCAAGGGCAAGCTGATCTTCGAATTGCATGGCGAGAAGCTGGCCGGGCTGTGGGAGCTGGTGCGCATCTCCAAGCCGGGCGAGAAGAAGCAGGACCAGTGGATCCTGTTCAAGAAGCGCGGCGATGCCTGGGCGCGGCCGACGGCCGAATACGACGTCATCAGCGCCTTGCCGGACAGCGTCGTGGAAAAACCCCTGGGCCCCGTGGAGGAGCGTGAACCGCGGGTGCGCGCACAGCCGCAGACGGCCGGCCCCGATCTGTCCCGCGCAAGGAAGGCGCCGTTCCCGAAGACGCTCGAGCTGCAGCTGGCAACGCTGATTGCCGCTGCGCCCGCAGACGGCGACTGGGTGATAGAGAACAAGTTCGACGGCTATCGCATGGGCGTGCGCATCAGCAAGGGCAAGGTCGCGCTGATCACGCGCAATGGCAATGACTGGACCGCGAAGCTGGCGCCGCTTGTCGATGAACTCGAGAAGCTCGGCATCGATCAGGCCTGGCTGGACGGTGAGATCGTCGTGTTGAACGAGCATGGCGTGCCGGACTTCAACCGGCTGCAGAACGCCATCGACAACGCGCGCACGCAGGACATCGCCATGTTCCTGTTCGACCTGCCCTTCCTCGGCGACACCGACCTGCGCGAAGTGCCGCTGCGCAGCCGGCGCGCGGTGCTCAAAGAGCTGCTCGAAGGCCGCACCTCGGCCCGCGTGCGCTTCAGCGATGAGCTGCCGGCGGCGCCGTCGCAAGTGCTCGCCGCGGCCTGCCAGCTGGGCCTGGAAGGCGTGATGCTGAAGAAGGCCGACTCGCCCTATGTCTCCCGGCGCAGTGACAGCTGGCTCAAGCTGAAATGCCAGCGCCGCCAGGAATTCGTCGTCATCGGCTTCACCGACCGCACGAACTCGCCCCAGGAAGTCGGAGCCCTGATGCTGGGCTATCACCAGGACGGCAAGTTGCGCTCGGCCGGCTCGGTCGGCACCGGCTGGGCCTCGGCGCAGGGGCGCGAGCTGCACCGGCAGTTGAGCAAGCTGCAGACGAAGACGCCGGCCATAGCCCCGGCGGCCGTCGAGCCGGGCCGCTGGTCGCGCCGCGCCCGGGGTAGCGAGCGCTGGGTGCGGCCGGAGATGGTGGTGGAAGTGGCCTTCGGCGAGTGGACGCCCGATGGCCATATCCGGCATGCGAGATTCGTTGGTGTGCGCGCCGACAAGGCGCCCAAGGCGATCCAGCGCGAGCAGGCCGCGGCGGTACGGCCTTCGCCCAGGACGAGCGTCAAGATCAGCCACCCCGACCGGGTCATCGACACCTCGACCGGGCTGCGCAAGATCGACCTGGTGCACTACTACGAGAGCGTCGCGGACCGCATCCTGCCGCACCTGAAGAACCGCCCCGTCTCCCTGGTGCGTGCACCGCAGGGCATCAGCGGGCAGCTGTTCTTCCAGAAGCATTCGGACAAGGAGATCCCGGGCATCACGACCCTCGATCCGGCGCTGTGGCCGGAACACGAGGCGCTGATGTCCGTCGACAGCGTCGAAGGGCTCATCAACGCCGCCCAGCTCAATGTCGTCGAGTTCCACACCTGGAACTCCAAGGTCGGGCGCATCGACCTACCGGACCGGATCGTGTTCGACCTGGACCCGGGCGAGGGCGTCAGCTGGGCGCATCTGCAGGAGGCGGCCGCCCTCACGCACACCATGCTCGAGGAGCTGGGCCTGAAGGCGTGGCTCAAGACCAGCGGTGGCAAGGGCCTGCATGTGGTGGTGCCGCTGGCGCCCAAGCTGGACTACGACACCGTCAAGGATTTCTCGCAGGCCGTCGTGGCCCACATGGCCGAGACCCTCCCGCAGCGCTTCGTCGCCAAGAGCGGCGGCAAGAATCGCGTTGGCAAGATCTTCATCGACTACCTGAGGAACGGGCACAGCCAGACGACGGCGACGGCGTTCTCTGCGCGGGCCCGGCCGGGATTGGGCGTCTCCATGCCCGTCAGCTGGGAGCAGCTCGGCTCACTGAAGAGCGGCGCGCAGTGGACCATCACGACGGCGCGCGAGTACCTGTCCTTCGAGAAGGAGGACCCGTGGCGCGACTACGCCAAGTCGCGGCAGACGCTGGCCACGGCGAGAAAGCGGCTCAAGCTGCCGTAGGCTCGCCCGCCAGCACGCGCTTCAGCGGTGCGCCGCTGACGGTCTCCTGCCCGAGCAGCAACTCGGTCAATGCGTCCAGGCGGTCACGCTTGTCCTCCAGCACGCTGCGGCATTCGGCCTGGGCACTCTCGAGCAGGGCGCGGGCCTCGTCCAGCAGCGACTTCTGTACGTCGGGGCCGATGAGTTCCTTCGGCACGCCGGCCATGCTGAGCAAGCCGAAGGTCTTGCCAAAGCCCATGGAGCCGATCATGTTGGTGGCGAGCTCGGACGCGCGCTTGAGGTCGTCGGCCGCGCCGGAGGAGGTGTTGCCGAAGGCGATCAGCTCGGCCTCGCGGCCCGCCAGCATCATCGCCAGGCGGGAGCGCAGCTCGCGTTCGCCGTACAGCGGCTCCTCGTGGGTGCGGGTCACATAGGTCACGCCCAGGGCCGGGCCGCGCGGCTCGATGCTGACGCGCTCGACACTGCCGGCCTCCAGCACATGGGCCACCAGCGCATGGCCGGATTCATGGAAGGCGATGCGGCGCAGCGTCTCGGGCGTGATGATGTCCTTGCTGTTGCTCACCTCGCCGCCGAGCTGGTGCGTCTCCAGCGACTGGTAGACGCGCTCCTCGCTGACATGGGCTTCACCCGCTTCAGCGGCGTAGGCGGCGGCGCGGTTCACGCAGTTGGCGATGTCCGCCGGCGACATGCCGGCCGCGGTGCGGGCGATCGATGGCAGGTCCATGCCCGTCGATGCCTTGATCTGGCCCAGGTAAAGGTCGAACAGCTGCTGGCGCTCGGGCACCGTGGGCATGGCCGTGCGCACGATGAGGTCGAAGCGGCCAGGCCGGCGCATGGCCTCGTCGATGTTGTCTATGTGGTTGGTGGCGCCGACGATGACGACATTCTCCAGCGAGGAGAAGCCGTCCATCTCCACCAGCAGGCGGTTGATGATGCGGTTCTGCTCCTGCTCGCCGCCGCCCCCGCCGGCTTCCTTGCCGTTGCTGCGCCGGCCGATGCCGTCGATCTCGTCGATGAAGACGATGCAGGGCGCTGCGTCGCGGGCCTTCTTGAAGAGCTCCTTCACCTTGCCGATACCGGCGCCATAGAACATGGAGCTGAAGTAAGAGCCGTCGACGCTGATGAAGCTGGCGCCGCATTCGCCGGCCAGGGCCTTGGCCAGCAGCGTCTTGCCGGTGCCCGGCGGGCCGTCAAGCAGCACGCCGCGCGGCGCCTTGGCGCCCACGGCGGCGTATTGCTTGGGATCCTTCATGAAGGCTGCGACGCGTCGCAACGCCTTCTTGGCCTCTTCGGCGCCGATGACGTCGTCGAAGCGGGTCTTGGGCTTGTCGGCCAGGCGCGTACGCTGGCTCAAGGGGCCGCGCAGCTGCAGATAGACCAGCGGGCCGGCGATCAGCAGCATGACGAGCAGCGGCGCCAGCGCGCTCCCGGCCCGCTCCAGGGACTGGAACAGGCGCTGGCCGCCGGTACGCGCGTCGACGTCGATGTCGGTCAGCGCAAAGCCTTGGGCCACGCTGAGTTCGCCCAGGCGTGAGCCGATCTCGTTCTTGCAGCCCAGGCCGCAGTCGATGAGCCGCGTGCTGAATTGATGGCCGGCGCGGTCGGTGTAGAGCACCAGGCCGCCGCTGACACCGACGGCCGCAACGTCCTTGGCCTGCAGGGCGCGCTCGAACTCGGAAGCTTCACGCGGGTGGGCCAGCCATTGTTCGGGCGAGCGCTCGAAGCTGAGGGCGGTGGCGTTCTTGCGGGCCTGCACCTCGCTGGTCGTGCGCTCGTGCAAGGTCGACAGGCCGAACAAGGCCAGCAGCGCCGTGACGACGATGGCGGCAATGATGAGTTTCTGACGCAAGCCCGGCGTGGGGGTGTTGCTGGCGCTGTCCATGGTGTGCGGGCGACTTCGGGAACTGCAATCCATGCAGACTAACGGCCCGGTGCCTGCGCCGCGCGTGCGTTATCGAGGTTGGGCTGAGGTCGTTTGCAACAGCTGTTCCAAGTGCGGAAAACTGCCCAGAACGCAAAAAGGGCCTGATCGCGAGATCAGGCCCTTGGTGCTTCTTCTTGTTCTGGTGCCGGCAAGAGGAGTCGAACCCCCGACCTTCGCATTACGAATGCGCTGCTCTACCAACTGAGCTATGCCGGCCTCACGCTCAACCGATGGTCATTCCCCAGCGGCCAGCGAAGCCCGAGATCATAGCGCAACTGCATTGAGCCGCCAAGATCGGCTTGCTTTTCGGGCGTCAGGACGCAAACTCCGGCGCATGAAAAAGATCAGGAATCTGCTGCTGGGGGCGTGGATGCTGGGTGCCACGGCGCTGACCCAGGCCGAGGATGGGCGCTTCGACGTCGCCACCCGCGAGGGCGTTGTCACGCCGGTGTTCTGGCAGGCTGCCGAAGCGGCGCGGGCGACGGTGTTGCTGTTTCCCGGTGGCAGCGGCGGCTTCGGGCGCATCGAAGCGGGCCGGCCAACGAGCCGCAATTTCCTGGTCCGCTCCGCAGGGGAGTTCGCCGCGCGCGGCTACAACGTCGCCATCTTCGGCAAGCCGAGCGACACGCCCGATCTGGGCTACAGCGAGCGCATCTCGGACGCCCACATGACCGACATCCGCGAAGTGCTGAAGGCCGTCAGGCAGAAGTCGCCATTGCCGGTCTGGTTGGTCGGCACCAGTCGTGGAACGGTGTCGGCCACGGCGGCGGCCATCCGATTGCAGGGGGAGATCGCCGGCCTGGTGTTGACGTCCAGCATCGTCGCCTGGGACAAGCCGGGCGCCGTGCCGCGCCAGGAGTTGTCGGCCATCCGCGTGCCGGTGCTGGTGCTGCACCACGCCAAGGACCAGTGCCGGCAGACTCTGCCTCATGACGTGGGCTACATCCCGCGCGGGCTGACGGCTGCGCCAGTGAAGAAGCTGGTCGTGGTCGACGGCGGCGCCGACCCGACGGGCGACGCCTGCGAGGCCCTCCACTGGCACGGCTTCATCGGCATGGAGGCCGAGGCCGTCCAGCTCATCACAGGCTGGATGGACCGGCCTATGCCATAGACGCTTCTTGGTACGCTTCTCAGGACGCGTCGAGATGATAGGCGGCGATACGCTCGACCTCGTTCTTGGAGCCCAGGGCCACGGCCACGCGTTCGTGCAGCTTGGTCGGCTTCAGGTCCATGATGCGTTCACTGCCGGTGGTGGCCACGCCGCCGGCCTGCTCGACGAGGAAGGCCATCGGGTTGGCCTCGTACAGCAGGCGCAATTTGCCGGGCTTGTCGGGCTCGCGCTGGTCCCAGGGGTACATGAAGACGCCGCCGCGGGTCATGATGCGGTGCACGTCGGCCACCATGCTGGCGACCCAGCGCATGTTGAAGTCCTTGCCACGAGGCCCTGTGGAGCCGGCCAGGCATTCGTCGATGTAGCGGCGCACCGGCGGCGCCCAGTGGCGCAGGTTGGACATGTTGATCGCGAATTCCTTGGTGTCTTCGGGAATCCTGACCTGGTCCTGCGTCAGCACCCAGGAGCCGGTCTCGCGGTCCAGCGTGAAGACAGCCACGCCGTCGCCCACCGTCAGCACCAGCATGCTCTGCGGTCCGTAGACGCAGTAGCCGGCCGCCGCCTGCTGCTTGCCGGGCTGCAGGAAGTCTTCTTCGCTGACGCCACGCGAATGGCCCACCTTGCGCAGCACGCTGAAGATGGTGCCGATGGACACGTTGACGTCGATGTTGCTGGAGCCGTCCAGCGGGTCGAACAGCAGCAGGTATTCACCCTGGGGGTAGCGGTTGGGCACGACGTAGATGCCGTCCATCTCCTCGCTGGCCATGGCCGCGAGGTGGCCGCCCCATTCATTGGCCTCGATCAGCACCTCGTTGGCGATGATGTCGAGCTTCTTCTGCACCTCGCCCTGCACGTTCTCGCTGCCGGCGGTGCCCAGCACGTCGCCCAGCGCCCCCTTGTTGACGGCGATGGCGATGCGCTTGCAGGCGCGGGCGACGACCTCGATCAAGAGGCGCAGTTCCTGCGGGATGTGGCCGTGCTCGCGCTGCTGCTCGACGAGGTATTGGGTCAGGCTGGTTTGACGAGACATCGATCAGCCTCCCGAGGCCAGCGCGCGTTCGACGATCTCGCGCACGTCGCTCGACAGATCAGGCTTGGCGGCAACGCGCGCGACGGCCTCGCGGGCGGCGCTGCGGTAGGGCTCGGCCAGCACGGCCCAGCGGTCCATCGCGCGGGCGAGGCGGCTGGCGAGCTGCGGGTTGATGGCGTCGATGGCGAGCACCTGTTCGGCCCAGAACACATAGCCGGCCGCGTCGGCGCGGTGGAACGCAGCCGGGTTGAACATGTACAGCGAGGCCAACAGGCTGCGCGCACGGTTCGGGTTCTTGAGTGTGAAGTCGGCATGCTTGGTCAGCGCCTTGGCACGCGCGAACACACGGCCATCGGCCTCGGGCGCGCGCGCCTGGAGCGAGAACCACTTGTCGACCACCAGTGCATCGTCCTTGAACAGCGCGTGGAAGCGCTGCAGGGCCGGTGCGGCCAGCTCGGCGTTTGCGTTCACCAGGGCGGCCAGCGCGCCGAGACGCTCGGTCATGTTGGACGCGTCCTTGAAGCGCTGGTAGGCCTTGCCCGGCCAGACGGTGTCGCCCGTGGCCTGCGCATCCAGCACGAGCATGGACAGGGCCAGGTTGGCCAGCGCCCGCTTGCCGGACGAGACCGGGTCGGGCGTGTAGCCACCGCTGATCTGGTTGGCCTCGAAGGCCGCGGCCCAGTCGTCGCGCAGGGCGGCGGCGAGCTGGGTTTGCGCGGCCATGACGGCAGCGTGGATGGCCTGTGGGTCGACGACGTCGAGCTGCTCGGCGATATAGGCCTCGCCAGGCAGGGTCAGGGCCAGTTCCTTGAAGGCCGGGTCCAGCTCGGGATGGTTGAGCAGGACCCGCATCGCGTCGATGAAGACGGGGCTCAGCACCAGCGGCTGGCCCGCGCGCAGCGAATGCAGGATGCGGTTCAGCGCCAGGCGCTGGCCGGCTTCCCAGCGGTTGAAAGGGTCGCTGTCGTGGCGCATCAGCACGATCAGGCCGGCGTCGGACAGGCCGTCCTCCAGCACCACCGGCGCCGAGAAGCCGCGCATCAGCGAGGGCACGGGCTCACTGTCGATGTTCTCGAAGACGAAGGTCTGCTCGGCCTGGTCCAGTACCACCACGCCCTCGGTGTCGCCCTGGACGTTCACGGGCAGGGCGGCGCCGTGGCGGTCCAGCAGACCCATGACGATGGGGATCACCTGGGGCTGCTTGTCGCCCTGGCCCGGCGTGGCGGGTGTGGTCTGCGTGAAGCGCAGCGTGAAGGTGCGGGCGGCGGCGTCATGCTCGCCGCGGGCGGTCACGCGCGGCGTGCCGGCCTGCGAGTACCAGCGCTTGAAAGTGTCCAGGCGCGTAGCGAGGCCCGAGCCGGGGTTGGCGTCGGCAATCGCCTGCGCGAAGTCGTCGCAGGTCACGGCCTGGCCGTCGTGGCGCTCGAAGTAGAGCTTCATGCCCGCCTCAAAGCCCCTGCGGCCGACCAGCGTCTGGTACATGCGCACGACCTCGGCGCCCTTCTCGTAGACGGTGGCCGTGTAGAAGTTGTTGATCTCGCTGTAGCTGTCCGGGCGCACCGGGTGGGCCATGGCGCCGCTGTCCTCGGGGAACTGCGCGGCGCGCAGCTGGCGCACGTCCTGGATGCGGCAGACGGCACGGGCCGACGGCGTGCCGGCCATGTCCATCGAGAACTCCTGGTCGCGGAAGACGGTCAGGCCTTCCTTGAGCGACAGCTGGAACCAGTCGCGGCAAGTGACGCGGTTGCCGGTCCAGTTGTGGAAATACTCGTGGGCGACGATGGACTCGATGCGGTTGAAGTCCGCATCCGTTGCGGTGGCGGGCGAGGCGAGCAGGGCGCTGGTGTTGAAGATGTTCAGGCCCTTGTTCTCCATCGCGCCCATGTTGAAGTCGGACACGCCGACCACCATGAAGCGCTCCAGGTCCAGCGGCAGGCCGAAGCGGGCCTCGTCCCAGACGATGGAGGCGATCAGCGAGTTCATCGCATGCTCGGTCTTCTCCAGGTCGCCGCGGCGCACGTAGACCTGCAGCAGGTGGTCCTTGCCGGCGCGGGTGCGGATGCGCTGCTCGCGCGCCACCAGGTCGCCGGCGACGACGGCGAACAGATAGCTGGGCTTGGGGAAGGGGTCGGCCCAGACGGCGAAGTGGCGGCCGTTGTCGAGCGTGCCGCTGTCGACGAGATTGCCGTTGGACAGCAGCACCGGGTAGAGGGTGGCGTTGGCGCGCAGCGTGACCGTGTAGACGGCCATCACGTCGGGGCGGTCCAGGAAATAGGTGATGCGGCGGAAGCCCTCGGCCTCGCATTGCGTGAAGAAGCTGCCGCCCGAGGTGTACAGGCCGGAGAGGGCCGTGTTCTTGTCCGGGCAAGTGGTGTTGCGGATCTCGAGCGCGAAGTCGGCGTCGGGTGCGCCTTCGATGATGAGCTCGTTACCTTCCTGGCGGAAGGAGACGCTCGCGCCGTCGATCAGCACGCGCAGCAGGTTCAGTTCCTCGCCGTGCAAACGCAGCGGGCCGTGGGGCACGGCGCGGTTGCGCTCGATCTGCATCTTGCTGGTGACCAGGGTCTTGGCCGGGTCGAGATCGAAGGTCAGGTCGACCTTGCGGATCCAGAACGCCGGTTGCTGGTAGTCCAGGCGTTGGATCAGGGTGGCATTGCCTTCACGCATTGGGGCTTCCTTGGAAATCGGTCAGTTCAGTCGAAGCGCTGCGCGCCAGCCGGAACGCGGGCGCGCAGTGCTTCAGGGAGGGCATCAAACGCCCTGTTTCAGCGACTCCGTGATGAACGGGTCGAGATCGCCGTCCAGCACCTTCTGCGTGGCAGACGTTTCGTAGTTGGTGCGCAGGTCCTTGATGCGGCTCTGGTCCAGCACATAGGAGCGGATCTGGTGGCCCCAGCCGACGTCGGTCTTGGTGTCTTCCAGCTTCTGCTGTTCTTCCTGGCGCTTGCGCATCTCATGGTCGTACAGGCGCGAGCGCAGGCGCTTCCAGGCGACGTCGCGGTTGCTGTGCTGGCTGCGGCCGTCCTGGCACTGCACGACGATGCCGGTCGGGATGTGCGTCAGGCGCACGGCCGAGTCGGTCTTGTTGATGTGCTGGCCACCGGCGCCCGAGGCGCGGAAGGTGTCGGTGCGCACGTCGGCCGGGTTGATGTCGATCTCGATGCTGTCGTCCACCTCGGGGTAGACGAACAGCGACGCGAACGAGGTGTGGCGGCCACCGGAGCTGTCGAACGGGCTTTTGCGCACGAGGCGGTGCACGCCGGTCTCGGTGCGCAGCAGGCCGAAGGCGTACTCGCCCTCGACCTTGATGGTCGCGCTCTTGAGGCCCGCCACGTCGCCGGGCGTCTCGTCTTCCAGCGTCGCCTTGAAGCCCTTGCGCTCGCAGTACTTCAGGTACTGGCGCAGCAGCATGCCGGCCCAGTCGCAGGCTTCGGTGCCGCCGGCGCCGGCCTGGATGTCGATGAAGCAGTTCAGCGGGTCGGCCGGGTTGTTGAACATGCGGCGGAACTCGAGTTCCTCGACCTTGGCCTGCAGCGCGGCGGCGTCCTGCTCGATGGCCAGCATGCCGGCTTCGTCGCCTTCCTCGCGGCTCATCTCGAACAGCTCGGTGTTGTCCGCCAGCGAGCTGGTCAGCGTCGTGATCGTGTCGACGACGGCCTCCAGCGTGCGCTTTTCCTTGCCCAGTTCCTGGGCACGCTTCTGGTCGTTCCAGACGTTGGGATTCTCGAGGGAGGCGTTGACCTCGTTCAGTCGCAGTGCTTTGCGGTCGAAGTCAAAGATACCCCCTTAGCGCGTCGGTACGCGCTGTGAGGTCGGCCAGGTTGTTGCCGATTTGGTTGATGTGTTCGATGTCCATGACGGTCGCTTGGTTCTTGGCGAAACGCGGATTTTCTCATGGGTGAGAATGGCCGCCATGACAGCTCCGCTGCGCGACGACTATTGGCGCCGCACCCGCCGCCTGACGGTGTGGTTGCTGCTGGCCTGGGCCATCGTCGGTTTTGCGCCGGTGTTCTTCGCGCGCGAACTCAGCGTCGAGGTGTTCGGCTGGCCGCTGGCCTTCTGGCTGGCCTCGCAGGGTGCGCTGCTGGGCTTTTGCGCCATCGTCATCGTCTACGCGAGACAGATGGACAAGTTGGAGGCCGAGTTCAGCGAGCCTCGGTCCTGAACAGGCGCCGGGCTTCGGCCTCGCCGACATAACGCGCGTAGAGCTGCTGGATCCAGCCTTCGCGCCTCAGCAGGGTGATCTGGGCCTGCAGCAGCTGAACGTCGTCCTCGGTGACGGTGGTGCGGTTCAGGTAAAGGCCGATGGGTTCGGTGCCGGCCTCCGGCAGGTCGACGACGATGCTCTGCGCTGGCAGTGCGCCATCCCGCTTGAGCTTGGCATGGATCATGTTGGGAATGATGGCTGCCTGGATGCGCCCGGCCGTCAGCTTGGCCGCCAGGTTGTTGAAGTCGGGCGAATACTCGGCCTGGCGCGAGGCCAGCAGCGGTGCGATCCGTTCCTCCAGCACATCACCTACGCGCACGCCACGGACGATTCCGAGCTTGAGGTCGGGCCGGCCGACAAAGGCCTCCAGCGAGCGCGGCCCGCGCTCCGACGCGACGATCAGATCCAGTTCCGTGAAGGCATAGGGCAGGAAGTGCCCGACCCGGTCGCGGTCGGCGGCGCGCATGGCCGAGGTCAGCACGTCGATGCTGCCGTGCTCGAAGTCCAGCAGCACGCGCGCACGAGGCGCGTAGCGCAGGGTCAGCTTGCAGCCACTGCGCCGGGCCAGCTCGTCCAGCAGATCGGGCACGACGCCTTGGATATGGCCGTCGCGCAGGAAGGCTGAATAGCCGAGGTCGGAGATGCCGACGCTGAACTCTCGCGAGCAGCCCGCCTGCGCGCCAGTGGCAGCCAGCGCGAGCAGCAACGCGATGGCAGGCTGCCTCATGTCTTCGACAGGAAGGTCTCGAGCACCGCGGCCAGCGCCTCGGGTTGGTCATGATGCAGCATGTGGCCGGCGTCCGGCAGCACGGCCTTCTCCAGCTGTGGCACCAGGGCCAGGCGGGCCTCGAAGTCTTCGCGCGGGTAGCGAGTGCCCCAGAAGCGCGTCAGCTGGTCGTCGCTGCCCTCGACCCACAGCGTGGGCGCGGTGATGCGCTGCCAGCAGGCCAGCACCTCGGCCTTGCGGTAGAGCATGGGATTGGCCAGCTTGTGGGCTGGGTCGGCATTGAGCTGGAAGCCCTCGGGCGTTTCACGCGACCAGTGCTGGGCCAGCCAGGCGGCCTTGTCGGCGGCCAGGCGGGGGTTGTTCTTGCGCAGCCGCTCGGCCACATCGGCCAGCGTCGCATAGGGCCGCAGCGAGGGCGGGTCCTTCAGCTCGTCCAGCCATTTGGCCAGGCGCTCGGGCGAGGCGGCGGGCGAGATGTCGGGCATGCCAAAGCCTTCGAGATTGACGAGGCGACGGATGCGCTGCGGACGAACCCCGGCATAGCTCATGGCCACATTGCCGCCCATGCTGTGGCCCAGCAGGTCCACCGGCGCGCCCGGGCTCAGCGCATCGAGCAGGGCGTCGAGGTCGCCGAGGTAGTCCGGGAACCAGTAGCTGTCGGCACCCGTCGTCGCACTGAGGCCGAAGCCGCGCCAGTCCAGCGCGATGACCTCGCGCTCCTGCTGCAGCGCATCGACGACGAACTGGAAGGACGCGCCGACGTCCATCCAGCCATGCACCATGACCAGGGGCGAGTGGCCGGCCGAGGGCTGGCCCCAGCGCAAGATGTGGTGGCGCAGGCCGCGCAAGCTCAGAAATTCGCTGCGATGGGTGCGGCGCGGGGAATAGACATCGGGCATATCCGCACTGTAGGACACGGCAGTGCACTGACAATGGCCACCATGCCCGCACCCCGCCACGACATCCGCGCCGCCGAGCCGCGCGATCTGAAAGCCATCGTCCAGTTGATCAGCGAGCTCGCCGAGTTCGAGAACCTGACCCATCTGTTGCAAGTCACGCCAGAGAAGCTCGAGCCGCATCTGTTTGGCGATGCTCCCGCGGCCGAGTGCCTGGTTGGCATGGTGGACGGTGAGGTGGTCGCCTTTGCGCTGTTCTATACCAACTTCTCGACCTTCCTGGCCAAGCCCGGCCTCTATCTGGAAGATCTGTATGTGCGCCCAGCCCACCGCCGCAGCGGCCTGGGCAAGGCGCTGATCATCGAGCTGGCCCAGACAGCCTGCGAGCGCGGCTATGGCCGTTTCGACTGGACGGTGCTGGACTGGAATGAGGACGCCATCCGCTTCTATGAAGGCCTGGGCGCCGACGTCATGCCGGAGTGGCGCATCTGCCGCCTGACCGGCGATGCGCTGGAGCGCTATGCCGACGGCGACCGGCCGAGCATGTGGTCGCCGTCCGCCTGGTTGGGCCTCTGAACAGACACTGCCGGTCCGTCTTTTAGGGGCCGAGCGCCGGGCCGCTCCCTAGCCGGCCCCTCTGGCGATGTGCTTGCCGGTCGATCCGGCAAGCATCGCCGTCCCCCTGGGGGACCGACTGGGCGTGCCGCGTCCAGCGGGCAAGACCAGGCGAGGGGCTCCCTGCTCAGTGCAATCCATTAGCCCGGGCATTGCCGGGCTGGCTAGCATTCGCCCCCTTGTCCCAACCGGGGGTGGCCCATGGCGGAAGACCGATACGAGCAGCTGCACGGCGCCTTTCGCTGGCAGGTGCCCCAGGACTTCAACATCGCCGAGGCCTGCTGCGGCCGCTGGGCGCGCGACACGCCCAACGCCACGGCCATTTATTTCGACAGCGAAAGCGGCTGCCGAGCCCACTACAGCTACGCGCAATTGCAGCGGGCCGCCAACCGGCTGTCCAACGCGCTGCTGGACCAGGGTGTACGCCGCGGCCATCGTGTGGCCATCGTGCTGCCGCAGCGCTTCGAGACGGCCGTCGCCCACATCGCGATCCAGCAGATTGGCGCGGTCGCCATGCCACTGTCCATGCTTTTCGGCGCCGAGGCGCTGGAGTACCGGCTGCAGGACAGCGGTGCCGTGCTCGCCATTGCCGCCTGCGAAGCCCTGCCGGCCCTGCGCGAGGTCAAGGCGCGCTGCCCGGCGCTGCGCCGCATCCTGGTCGTGGGCGAATGCCCGGTGGATTGCGACGAGCTGCCGTGGATGCAGGCCCTGCAGGCCGAGGAGGCGCGCTTCAAGCCGGTGGCCACTCAGGCCGACGACCCGGCCATCCTGATCTACACCAGCGGCACCACCGGCAACCCCAAGGGTGCACTGATCCCACAGCGGGCGTTGATCGGCAACCTGACTGGCTTTGTCGCCAGCCAGAACTGGTTCGGCTTCGATCCATTTCCCGATGTCACTGAGACGATCAGGCCCTCTTCCCTGGGGAAGAGGGAGCGGGAGATGGGAGGCGGCAATGAAGGGCCTCGGCCCAGCAAAGGGCTCCAGAAGACGGACGCCGTCTTCTGGAGCCCTGCCGACTGGGCCTGGACCGGCGGGCTGATGGATGCGTTGTTGCCCACGCTCTACTTCGGCCGCCCCATCGTCGCCTGGCAGGGCCGTTTCTCTGCGGCCAAGGCCTTCGAGCTGATGGCGGCCTACGGCGTCACGCATGCCTTCCTGTTCCCGACGGCGCTCAAGGCCATGATGAAGGCCGAGCCTCGCCCGAAGCGCCATGCGCTGAAGCTGCGCGCGCTGATGAGCGCCGGCGAGGCCGTTGGCGACGCGGTGTTCAACTGGTGCCGCGATGCGCTGGGGGTGCCGGTCAACGAGATGTTCGGCCAGACCGAGATGAATTACGTGGTCGGCAACTGCCAGGCCCTGTGGCCGGCCAAGCCCGGCAGCATGGGCCGGGCCTACCCGGGCCACCGCGTGGCGGTCATCGATGATGAGGGCCGGGAATGCGCGCCCGGCGAGACCGGTGAGGTGGCCGTGAACGCGTGTGACCGCCATGGCGCGCCCGACCCGGTCTTCTTCCTCGGCTATTGGAACAACGAGGCCGCGACGAAGGCCAAGTTCACGGGTGACTGGTGCCGCACTGGCGACCTCGCCCGCAGCGACCGGGACGGCACGCTCTGGTACGAAGGCCGGGCGGACGACGTCTTCAAGGCGGCGGGCTATCGCATCGGCCCCGGCGAGATCGAGAACTGCCTGCTCAAGCATGCGGCCGTGGCGAATGCGGCTGTCGTGCCCAAGCCGGATGCCGAGCGCGGCGCGCTGGTGAAGGCCTATGTCGTGCTGGCCGAGGGCCATGCTGGCAGCACCGCGCTGGTGGAGGCCCTGCAGGCCCATGTGAAGGCGCGCCTGGCGCCCTACGAGTACCCCAAGGAGATCGAGTTCATCGACGCGCTGCCGATGACGACGACGGGGAAGGTGCAGCGGCGCGTACTGCGGCTGCGCGAGCAGGAACGGGCCGAAGCTCGATCTGATTTAAGCCGCGCGGTTGCGCAGCCTCAGCAGGCTCAGCCCCAGCAGCACGAACAGCCCGCCTGAGATGCGGTTGAACAGCCGCAGATGTCGCGCCTCGGTCAGGAAGCGGCGCAGCTGGCGGAACAGGCCGACATAAAAGGCGTGGGACACCAGGGCCAGGGCGGTGAACGTGATCGTCAGCAGCACGGTCTGCAGGACCAGGGACTCGCCAGGCACCAGGAACTGCGGGAACAGCGCCGTGAAGAACAGGATGGCCTTGGGGTTGGTGACGGCCACGCCCAGGCCTTGCAGGAAGAGCTTGCCCGGCGTCGTTGGCTGATGGGTAGCGGCCGACGCATCCAGCCGCAGCGGGGCGCTGCGCCATTGCTTGATGCCGAGGTAGATGAGATAGCCCGCGCCGACGATCTTGACGACCAGGAAGGCCGAAGCCGATACCGCCAGCAGCGCGCCCATGCCGGCCGTGGCCGCACCGGACACGACGAAGAGGCCGGCCGCATTGCCCAGCGAACTGAACATCGTGTGGCGCGGCCCGACGGCGACAGAGTTCGAGATCGCGAGCAGCACGCCGGGGCCCGGCGAGAAGCAGGTCAGCAGGGCGACGCCGCAGAACAGCAGCCAGGTCGAGAAGGGCATGGCGGGATCGGGAGATTCAGAGCCGGCCAGTCTAGGGACAAGCGCAAGACCGCGTGCGTTGGTGGTGCAATCGCCAGATCAGCGTCCAGGTCTTGCCGCCGTCGGTGCTGCCTTCCCCGTCCCCATCGAAGCTGTCGGGTTCGATGTCGTAGAAGCGCATGCGCTGGGCCTCGAACTGCTCGCCCGCCGAGTCAGAAATCAAACAGTTCGGCCGGCGCGGCGGCTTGGGCGGGCGAGAGCAGGGCGGCAAACAGGGCAGCGGCGAGGAACTGGCGCATGACAGGTGTGGGCAGTGATGGAGGCACCGGCCTGGGCGTGCAGCGCCGGCAGCGGTGTTGCAGAAATTGCTGCGCGACACCGGTTTGTCGAAAACGATGCCCAGCGTTCGTCGTAGCGTGGGCACCCCCGCGGGCGCCTGTTCGCAACTTCGAGGACCGCCATGCCGCTCCAGATCATTGACCGACCCGCCGTCACCGTCGTGGGCCTGCAGATCCGCACGACGCCGATGTCACCCGATATCCCGGCCCTGTGGCCGCGCTTCGTGGCCCGCATTCCCGAGATCGGGCAGGCCACCGAGGCCAGGACCACCTACGGCGTCATGCACAACCAGTCCGACGCCGGCTTCGACTACCTCGCCTGCGTTGCCGTCGAGCCGTCGGCCGCCGTGCCGGCGGGCATGACGAAGCTGACGTTGCCAGCCGGGCGCTATGCCTTTTTCAGCGTCCCGCTGTCGGGGCTGGGTGAGGGCTTCGGCGACATCTTCGAGCGCCAGCTGCCGGCTTCGGACTATGTCCAGGCCGCCGGTCCGCTGTTCGAGCGCTATGGCCCCGACTTCTGCCCCGATGAGCCCGACTCGCTGGTCGAGGTCTATCTGCCCGTGGCAGCCAAGGGCGGTTGAAGAAGGGAGGGTATGAGGATTGCCGCGGCTGTGCGGCCGCGCAGCCGACCCGTGGCCTGAACTTCGGCCTGAACTTCGCGCAGGCGCTGCGCGATGCCGCTCACTTGCACTTGTAGGGCTTGCCGACCATGCCGATCGCCCGCGGGGCGACGCTGCCGTTGAACTGGTCCATGTCGGCAATGCGTGAGCGGAAGATTTCGACGCAGGTGTTGCCGCGGCGCATGACGGTGCGGCGGTCCCCGAGTGCGCCGACAGCCTGGGAGCGGTTCTCGCCGGTGCTTTCCTCGACCCAGGCGCCTGCCCCGCCGGTGGCGTCAGCGATGCGGTCCTCGAACGTCGGCCGCGCCGTGTTGCTGCGCGGGTCGCTCAGCGCCGGGTTGCGTGCGGCGGCTGACGACGCGGCATAGCCGGGCGGCAGAGTCAAACGCAGCGCCGTGCGTGGCGGCTCGGCCGGTGCCGTGGTGGCAGGAACGGTTTCGGCCGGCGCGGTGGGCGCAGGGATGGCGGCGCCAGGCGCCTCGGTCCTGAAGGGCAGGGGCGCGATGTCGGGAAGCTCGGGCTCCGGCTTGCGCGGCACTGGGGCGATGGACGGCGCAGGCGGCGGCGCCTGCTGCAGGCGTGGCGCCAGCAGGCGCACCGTCGTCACGCGCCGCTCGCCGGGGTGGTGCAGCGGTGGCGGCCGGTGCAGCCACAGCGCGGCCAGCAAGGCCAGGTGCAGCCCGCCAACCAGGCCGCGCGCGATCCAGCGGTGGTTCATGCCTTACAGCTTGACGCTGAGCTTGCTGCTGGCCGGTGGCAGCAGCCGGGCCGCGTCGGGCCAGCTCTCCTGGCCGGTCAGCAATGTGCAGGGGCGGCCCTTCTCGCCGGGCTTGGCGTCTGGGTCGCGCTCGCCCACTGCCTGAGGCAGCGGCAAGCCGAGCAGTTGGCCACTCTCACGCCACTCCAGCTCCCAGGTGGGCGTGGCCGAGCACACGCGCACGGCTTCGATGCGCGGGAACAGCCAGCGCAAGTACCAAGGCAGCAGTTCCTCGCGCAATGTGCGCGCGACGCGCAAGGTCTGGCGCACCTTGGCCATCGTCAGCTGTTCGGGCGGAACGGTCAGCTCGATGGTGCCGCGCACGGCCATCTGGCCCTTGGGCGCGTTGGTCGCGAAGTCGGCCGTCCTGGCCTCGGCCTCGGGCAGCAGGGGCAGGTCGAAGCGGCCCTCGCCGTCGACCGGGATCGGGTGGTCGGCCTCGTCGCTTCGCACCACCATGCGTAGCTCAGGCAGAGGCAGTTTGGTCTTCTCGGCGTCGACCTTGAAGTCCATGCGGAACAGCCCCTCGCCGTGCTTGCTCAGCTTGGTCAGCAGCTCGTTGATGCGCGCATAGGGCAGCACGCTCTTGTCGCGCTTGAGGTCGGTCTGGACGGGCGGCAGGACTTCGGTCTGCGCGTGGGCGGCGCAGGCCGCGAGCAGCAGGCAAGGGATCAGAAAGCGCATGGGCAGGAAGCAGGTCAGGGTTCTTCGGGCGGCTCGGGGCCGGGTTCCCAGGCGAGCAGATCGCCCGGCTGGCATTGCAGGGCGTCGCAGATGCGCGCCAGCGTGTCGAAGCGCACGCCGCGCACCTTACCGCTCTTGAGCAGGGACAGGTTCGCCTCGGTGATGCCCACGCGCTCCGCCAGCTCGCGCGAGCGCATCTTGCGGCGCGCGAGCATGACGTCGAGGGTGACGACGATGGGCATCAGACGAACTCGGCGTTCTCGTCGGCGACTCGCGCGGCTTCGTGCAGCACTTGGGCCAGGGCCAGCAGCAGCAGGCCGAAGAGCAAGGCGAGATAGTGATCACCCGACAGGCCGAACCACAGCTGACGCTCGCCCTTGGGATTGCCCCAGGTCAGGGCGAGGATGGCCAGCGTCTGGCCCAGCGGCTGGGCGGCGGCCAGTGCGCATAAGCCCAGGCCGAGGCGGCGCAGGTGCTGGGCCGGCCGGCGCGCCAGCAACTCGCCCTGGGCGAAGCAGCCGAACAGCGACCACATCTGCCACAGCGCGAACAGGCTTGCCAGCGTGGGCAGCATGGAGGCTGCAAGACCCCACAGCCGCGTGCCCATGTCGAGCTGTATGCGGCTGAGGTTCCAGGTGCGTGCTGCCACGTCAGCCACCCAATCGGCCTCCGCCCAGAAGATGAAGGGCAGGGTGCCGATGACCACGACGCCGAGCAGGCAGAGCAGCCGCACCACCCAGGCCAGGCGGCGGATGCGCCGTAAACCATCGGCAGAAAAGGAGTCGGGCATGGTGGCCTAGGGCAAACACGGAAAACTTACTGTAAAACAATAATTGCTTGCTGTGATGGAGTAAGTTTTACCTCCCCGAGAATGAAGGGATGAGCAAGAAGATCGCCCATGTCAGCGAAACCCCGGCAACCCAGGCGCTGAAGCGTGCCGGCGTCGCCTTCACCGAGCACGTCTACGACTACATCGAGCACGGCGGCACGGCCGAGTCGTCCAAGCAGCTGGGCGTCGAGGAGCACGCCGTCGTGAAGACCCTGGTCATGCAGGACGAGAAGGCCGAGCCGCTGATCGTGCTGATGCACGGCGACCGCACGGTCAGCCTGAAGGAGCTGGCACGGCAGATCCCTTGCAAGAAGGTCGAGCCCTGCAAGCCCGAAGTGGCGCAGCGCCACAGCGGCTACCAGGTCGGCGGCACCTCGCCGTTCGGCGTGCGCAAGGCCATGCCGGTGTTTGTCGAGGCTTCGATCCTGGTGTTGCCGAAGATCTGCATCAACGGCGGCCGGCGCGGCTACCTCGTCGGCATCGAGCCAAAGGTCCTGACCGAGCTGCTGGATGCGCGGCCGGTGACCTGCGCGAACTGAACCGGCGCGGGCGCGCGGCTTGCCTGGCAGGCGGCCATGTGGGCCACCGTCCTCCAGACCCTGCAGTCCGAGTTCTCTGATGCGCCCGATGTGGAGCAGGTCACCCGCCTCACGACGCGGCTGCTGCTCGCGGCGCTGCTGGGTGGTGTGCTCGGTTATGAGCGCGAGCAAAAGGGCAAGGCGGCCGGCATCCGCACACACATGCTGGTGGCCATGGGCGCTGCCTTGTTCGTGCTGGTGCCGCAGCTCGGCGGCATGTCCGTGGCCGACATGAGCCGGGTCATCCAGGGCATCGTCACCGGCATCGGCTTCCTCGGCGCCGGGGCCATCATCAAGCACCGCACCGAGGAAGACACCCAGGGCCTGACGACGGCGGCCGGCATCTGGATGACGGCAGCGATCGGCGTGGCCTGCGGCCTGGGCCGGGAGACGACGGCGCTGATCAGCGCGCTGCTGGCCCTGGTGGTTCTTGCGGTGCTGCCGCGGCTGGTCGGCCGGGGCAGGCGCTGAGCGTTCGCGGTCTCGTCCTACGGGATGCCTGGCGGGCGCTCGCGAAACTGCCTTCGATGTCGACGCGAACCTCCGCCATGAACGGTCGCGAGACGCTGGACCTGGCGTACTCCCAGCTGGAGGCCCTGCTGCCCAGGCGTGCCGCGCGCTGCCTGGCTTGGTTGCACAGCCCCCGGGCGGTGTGGGTGCGCATCCCGGCTGGCCTGCTGTGCATCGCCGCGTCGGTGTTCTGGTTTCTGCCCATCATCGGCATCGAATGGTTGCCGCTGGGACTGCTGTTGCTCGCGGAGGACCTGCCGTTCCTGCGCAAGCCGGTTGGGCGCTTCATCCTGTTCCTGCTGGAGCAGGGGCGGCGGCTGCAGGTCTGGTGGCGGGCCCGGCAGCATTGACATGGCCGGGCTGCACGACAATGCCGCCCCATGCAAACCGTCCTCCCTCTGCTGGCCGCCCTCGTTGGCTACCTTGTCGGCTCGCTGTCCTTTGCCGTCATCGTCAGCCGCGCCATGGGCCTGTCGGACCCGCGCTCCTATGGCTCGGGCAACCCTGGCGCCACCAACGTGCTGCGCTCAGGCAACAAGGCTGCGGCCATCCTGACGCTGGTGTTCGATGCGCTCAAGGGTTATCTCCCCGTGCTGGCCGTGCTGATCTGGGGCCCCAGGTACGGCCTTGGCGAGGGCACGGCGGCGCTGGTGGGCCTGACGGCCTTCCTTGGCCATCTGTGGCCGGTGTTCTTCAGGTTCCAGGGCGGCAAGGGTGTGGCCACGGCGGCCGGCGTCATCTTCGGGCTCAACCCCCTGCTAGGGGTTGCGACGCTGGCGACCTGGCTCATCATTGCCTGGTTCAGCCGCTATTCGTCCCTGGCCGCCATCGTGTCGGCCGCCTTCGCGCCGATGTATCAGTTGCTCATTTGGGAAGCCGGCCCGGCCGCGCTGGCCCTGATCATCATGGGCTTGCTGCTGGTGTGGCGCCACTCGGCCAACATCAAGAAATTGCTGGCCGGCACCGAGAGCAAGCTCGGGCACAAGGCAGAGAAAGCTGTGCCGGCATCGCATCCCGTCAAATCCACCAAGCACCGGAAGAAAGCATGACCGCCTCCACCCCCGTTGAACGTTTCGACATCGGCGCCCGCCTGTCGGAGATGGCCGTGTACAACGGCGTCGCCTATCTGGCCGGCCAGGTGCCCGAGGACGCCAGCGCCGACGCCACCGGCCAGACGGCCCAGGTGCTGGCCGCCATCGACAAGCTGCTGGAGCGCGCCGGTACCGACAAGAGCCGCATCCTGCGCGCCCAGATCTACCTGGCTGACCGCGCCGACTTCCCCGGCATGAACGCCGCCTGGGACGCCTGGGTGTCGGCCGGCCACACGCCGCCGCGCGCCACCGTCATCGCCGGCCTGGCGCGGCCAGAGTGGAAGGTGGAGATCGTCATCACGGCGGCGGTCTGAAGGGCTACGCCGGTGCGCCCTGTGCGCGCCGGCGCCAGAACTCCGCGTCGATCAGCTGCTCCGCCCCGGTGCGTGCGTTGATCAGCCAGAACTGACGCCCGTCGGCGCTGATGCGCGCCACCTCGCCCACCTGCCGCCCGGCGGCCACGCGCCGCCCCAGCGCATTGGCGGGAAAGCCCGGCTCGCGCGCCAGTTCCTGCAGAGGCAGGGCGTCCCGGGTGTCGCCGGCCAAGCGCAGCCGCTGCACCAGCGGCGCCAGCAGCGGGCTGGCCGCATCGGCGGGCGACACGAACAGCACCAGCTTGGCCTGCGCCCGGCTCAGCGCGACGTTGAGCAGGCGCTGTGCCTCGTCGCCGTGCAGGAAGGGCTGGGCGCCATCCGCGGGGTCGAACAGCACCACCGGCGCCTCGCTGCCCTGGGCGCGGTGCACGGTGCTGACCCGCAGCGCCTCCGGCAGGCCGCGCGCACGCAGTCGCTGGCGGATCAGCGCCCGTTGCGCACGGAACGGCGTCAGCACGATCAGCTCCTCGGGCTGCCAGGAGCCGCTGGCCAGCGCACGCTCCACCAACTCGGCAATGGCTTCGGCCGAGTCGCGCCGCACCGGCCCGCGCTCCGCGGCCGACCAGCCGCCATCCGTCTTCAGATGGTGGACATGCACATGCACGTTGGCGCCGATGTCGCCCAAACTGCGTTGGCGAGCAGCCTGCCAGCTGGCCGAAGCCTCGGCGTCTGCCGCCACGCGCAGCGCGCCGTCGTAGAACAGCTGGCTGACCAGCTCGCCGATCGGCGGCGCCATGCGCGACTGTTCGTCCAGCAGCGCGACGGACGGCCCGCGCGGCATCTCCGTAAACGCCGAGCGGCCCAGCCAGCGCCGGGCCAGACGGTCGTCGCTGCGCAGCACCGGCGACAGCTGCTGGGGGTCACCCGCAAACAGCCGGGCGCGGCCCAGCGGCATCAGCACAAGGGCATGCGCCAGGCTCACCTGGCTGGCTTCGTCGAACACCAGCAGGTCGAAGGGCGGTTCGCCATCGGGCTGCAGCTCGCGCAGCGTCTTCAGCGTGAAGGCTGCGCGCGTCGTCGTCATGCTGGCCAGGCGGCAGCGTTGCAGCACCTTCAGCGAAGCGGCGCGCAGCTCGTCGCGCAGTGCGGCGACGCGGTCGGCCCAGGCCTTGAGCGCGAGCGCATCACGGGCTGATGGCCGCTGGCCTTCAGCGCGAGCCAGGCGGGTGATGAGATCGCGGTCCTGCGTCGGGATCAAGTGTTCACGGCCTTCGTAGGCCGTGGCGGCGAAGCGTGTGCCCAGGCGCTGCACTTCGGCGCGCAGGTGCTCGCGGCGGCCCTTGTGCAGGGCCTTGTCGACGGCCAGCGTGGCCTGGTCCACCGCTTGGTTGGTGGTGGACAGCAGCAGCACGCGGGCGTGCGGGTGGCGGTCCAGGTACTCGGCCAGCAGCACGCCCAGCGTCGTCGTTTTGCCCGTGCCCGGTGGTCCCCACAGAAAGCCGCTGCTGTGGCCCGCCAGCGCCAGCGCTGCGCGTTGCGCCGGGCGCAGCCAGCGAAAGGGCTCGCCCGTCAGCGCCGTGCCGCCGCACAGTGGCCGCGGGCGCGACAGGTCGGGCAGGCAGGCCAGCGCCTGCTCGGCCCACGGCGTGTCCCACCAGGCGTCGGCCACCGCATTCAGGAAGCGCGTCGGGTAGAGGCGGATCAGGTGCCCGGCCGGCGGCGGTGGGCCGCTGGCGTTCTGCAGCACGAGCTGGTCGTCCTCGGCCAGCACGGCCAGCACGCTGGCGCCGCCTTTGCTCGGCGCGCCCCACCACGCAGAGGCGCCGTCCAGGCTGTCGTCCAGCAGCGCCTGCGCCGAGGCCACACCCGGCCGCTGGCCCTCGGCGAACACATAGCCCGGCTCCAGCGTCACCCGCCACAGCACGCCGTCGCGCTCGCTGTGTAGCACCTTGAAGTCGTAGTACTCGGGCGTGGCCGAAAGCTCGGCGTTCAGCGCCGCGCGGAGGTCGGCGAGGCTCATTGCAGGGGGGCGGATTCGGGGAGGCGGCACTGTAGCGGCCTCCTCGCTCAGAAGGTATTTTTCGGCGGCTGGAAGTTGGCGGGCAAGGCCGTGGGGGTCAGCTCCAGTGCGAACTTTTCGTCCGAGCCGGCGCGGGTCATCTCGATGCGGGCCTTCTGACCCCAGGCCGACATCACGCTGGGGTGGCCGAGTTCCACGCCCGGCTCGCCATGGCTGATCTGAGTCTTGATGAGCGCCGAGTCGCCGGCCTTTTTCGGCCACAGCGTGATCGATAGCGGCTCCTTCACCCAACCTGGCTCGTCGCCGGCCATGGCTTCGAGCCGCAGCATCACACGCTCGCCGTCGCGGCCGATGACGCGTGCCTCGACGGTCGACTTGTCGCCACCCTGGCTGCGCTCCACCTTCAGCTGCAGCTCGATGAAGCCGGCGCCGGCTGCGGGAGGTGGGCTTTCCGCCGCATAGGCCAGAGTGGAGACGGCGGCCACGCCGGCTGCGAGCAGCAGCGCGCGGCGGCGGTTCAGGGGTAGGGGGCGGTTCAGCATCGCGATCCTTTCGACGAGGGGGTGGGAGCTGCCCCAGCGGCTGGCCAGCGGCGCGCCGTGGGGCGTGAGATCGTGGGCCGTGAGCAGGGCCCGCGTGTAGTCGGCCTGCGCGCCGGGCCGGGCCGCCAGCACGGCGGCATCGCAAGCCAGTTCCTGGTCCGCCTGCATACGGCGCGCGGCCCACCAGGCCAGCGGGTTCCACCAGTGCAGCGCCGTCAGCGCGCAGGCGAGCAGGTTCCAGAGGTTGTCCAGTCGGTCGCGATGCACCTGCTCGTGGGCCAGGATCAGCTCGCGCTCGGCAGGCGAGAAGCGCTGTTCGAAATCGACGGGCAGCGCGACGCGCGGCCGCAGCAAGCCGACGAGGGCGGGGCTGCTGCCGGCCGGCAGTTGTTGGCCCAGGCGCGTCAGCCGCCATTGCCGCCAGAACTGGGTCGCGGCGAAAAGCGATGCGCCGCCCAGCCACAGCGCCAACCAGGCTGCCGCGTGATCCGGCGGCGGCGCTGGCAGCGCAGGCGCGGCCAGCGTCTGGGCGCTGCCCGTGGCCTGCAGCACCACGCGCAGCGGCTCCTGAGCCGGCCGGGGCAGCAGCAGCGTCAGCAACAGCGCCGGCACCAGCAGCCAGGCCGCGTAGGCGCTGCCTGCGCCCAGGCGCCTCAGCAGCAGCGGCCGCAGCGCGGCGATCAGCATGACGCCTACGCTCAGCAACAGAGCCTGCTGCAGCAACACCACCAGCAGCCGCTCACTCATGCCCCTGCTCCTTCAGCAGCGCCTTCAGCGCCGCGATGTCGTCCGCGTTCAGCTTGCGTTCCGACGCGAACTGCGCCACCAGCGGCGCCAGGCGCCCGCCGAACAGCCGGTCGATCAGCGACAGGCCGGTGTCGGCCACCCAGGCGTCCTCGGGTACGGCAGGCGCGTACAGAAAGCGCCGGCCGTCGCGCTCGGCCGTCACGGCGCCCTTGCTCAGCAGCCGGTTCAGCAGCGTCTTCACGGTGGCAAGCTGCCAGCCTTGCCGGGGCCCGAGCACCGCGGCGATCTCGTCGGCGGCCTGGGGAGCGCGCTGCCAAAGCAGGCGCATGACCTGGGCTTCGGCGTCGCTGATGGGGGTGGGTGGCCTGGTCATTGATTACGAGCGTAAACTATGGCGAATGATTACGTGTGTAAACGATGTCGTCAAGCTCCTTGTCACAGTCGCGCCATATCGCCCGCCTAGGCTCGCGGCCTACAGCCGCCGTTGCGGCCGGGAGCCCTCGTGAGCCACATCGAAGACGAACTGGTGAAGCGCATTCACCGCGACCTGCAGGACGATTTCGACGAGGAACTGGAGCTTGAGCTCGAGGACCGAGAACACGGTGTGATGGCCAGCGACGCGCCGGCCGGTGAAGCCATCGAGCGGCGGCGTTACTTCCGCGAGCTGTTCCGCCTGCAGAGCGAACTGGTCAAGCTGCAGGACTGGGTGCAGCACACGGGCCACAAGGTCGTCATCCTGTTCGAGGGCCGCGACGCGGCGGGCAAGGGGGGCGTCATCAAGCGCATCACGCAGCGGCTGAACCCGCGCGTGTGCCGAGTGGCCGCGCTGCCGGCGCCCAACGACCGCGAGCGCACGCAGTGGTACTTCCAGCGCTATGTGTCGCACCTGCCGGCGGCCGGCGAGATCGTGCTGTTCGACCGCAGTTGGTACAACCGCGCCGGTGTCGAGCGCGTGATGGGCTTCTGCACCGACGAGCAGTACGAGGAGTTCTTCCGCTCGGCGCCCGAGTTCGAGCGCATGCTGCAGCGCTCGGGCATCCAGCTCATCAAGTACTGGTTCTCGATCAGCGACGACGAGCAGCGCGTGCGCTTCCTGGGCCGCATCCACGACCCGCTCAAGCAGTGGAAGTTGAGCCCCATGGACCTGGAGTCGCGCCGGCGCTGGGAGGCCTACACCTCGGCCAAGGAGGTGATGCTGGAGCGCACCCACATCCCCGAATCGCCCTGGTGGGTCGTGCCGGCGGACGACAAGAAGCGCGCGCGGCTGAACTGCATCCATCACCTGCTGGGCCAGATGCCCTACCAGGAGGTACCGCACGCCGACATCGATCTGCCCGCGCGCGAACGCCGCGAGGACTACCTGCGCAACCCCGTGCCGGACGACATCATCGTTCCCGAGGTTTATTGAGCCGGTCTAGCATGGGGCCATGAAGTGGCCCCCGCTTTCGCTGCTCGTCGTCGTTGCGCTGACCGCGCTGGCCTCCTGGGCCTGGCGCGGGCATGTTGCAGCGCAGGACGGCGAACTGCTGAAGCAGCGCGCCAGGCCGGGCGATATCCGCATGATCTCGTCCGAGACCTGCCCCTATTGCCTGGCGGCGCGGCGCTGGATGACTCAGGAGGGCGTGCCCTTCAGCGAGTGCTTCATCGAGCGCGATGCCCAGTGCCTGAGCGACTACCAGGCCCTGGGCGCCGTCGGCACGCCGACCCTGGTCGTGCGCGGCCAGCGCGTCATCGGCTTTGACCGGGCACGGCTGAAGGAGATTCTGGAATAGGCCGAGCCGAGTCGGCAGTACTGGCTCAGCAGTACTGGCGACTCGGCTCGACGGTGGTGGGAAAGGACGTCATTCGCATGTTCAGACGGCGCCCGGCTCAGCCGCGCTTTGCGGTGGTCTTGGCGGCAGCCAGGGTCTGGCGGGCCAGCGTGGCTTCGCTGAAGCCGATGACCACGACGCGAGGCAGTTGAGCCACTTCACGCTGGGCGTAGCCGGTCACGACGACGCGCGGCAGCTGGGCGGTCACTTGAGTTTCAGCGCGGACGGCCTTGCCGGTGACGACAACGCGTTCCAGCTTGACGGTGGGCTGCGGGGCGGCCTGGGCGGCAATGGCGGAGAAGGCAAGGACGGTGGCGGTGAAGGCAGTTTGCAGGCTCATGATGGACTCCAGCTTGATCTTCACGTGGTCCTGCCGGGTGCTGTATTGCGTGGCGACAGGTCTGTCTCGTTTTAAAAGGATGATCATGAGCAAGGATTTGGGCAAGAAGGCGGTTGCGCTGATCTGCGTCATCGCGCTGCCGTGGTCGGCAATGCAACGCANCGCCGATGCGCCCAAAGCTGATGCGCGCGTTCGCATGCTGATTCCTTCACGCCGCCGCCCCGTCAGCACCTCGTCGACGTCGGCCAGGAAGGTGTAGACCGTCCAGGGGATGTAGTAGACGCCGGCGCGGCAGCTGGGCGGTCACTTGAGTTTCAGCGCGGACGGCCTTGCCGGTGACGACAACGCGTTCCAGCTTGACGGTGGGCTGCGGGGCGGCCTGGGCGGCAATGGCGGAGAAGGCAAGGACGGTGGCGGTGAAGGCAGTTTGCAGGCTCATGATGGACTCCGTTCGGTGGGTTTCGAACCGCGTGATTGCTTGTTCGATGGAGTCAGTTTCGGCAATGGGAAGCGACTCTTCCACGGGCCTGCGATCAAGCGCGAGCCACGTTGGATGAACTGCAAGCGGGGCGGACAAACTGCGGAAAATACGGTCGATCGTCGGTGCAGGCGTGTCGGCAGCCCCCATGCAGAAGCCGCCCTTGGGCGGCTTGTCGATGTCTGGCGCGAGGTTTGCAAAACGCGCGAGGCCCCGATGGGGCCCCGTGGTTGGGTGCAAAGCCCTGAGGGCCGAGCCGAGTCGGCAGTACTGGCTCAGCAGTACTGGCGACTCGGCTCGACGGCGGTGGAAAAAGACGTCATTCGCATGTTCAGACGGCGCCCGGCTCAGCCGCGCTTTGCGGTGGTCTTGGCGGCAGCCAGGGTCTGGCGGGCCAGGGTGGCTTCGCTGTAGCCGACGATCACGACGCGAGGCAGTTGAGCCACTTCACGCTGGGCGTGGCCGGTCACGACGACGCGCGGCAGCTGGGCGATCACTTGAGTTTCAGCGCGGACGGCCTTGCCGGTGACGACAACGCGTTCCAGCTTGACGGTGGGCTGCGGGGCGGCCTGGGCGGCAATGGCGGAGAAGNTCACTTGAGTTTCAGCGCGGACGGCCTTGCCGGTGACGACAACGCGTTCCAGCTTGACGGTGGGCTGCGGGGCGGCCTGGGCGGCAATGGCGGAGAAGGCAAGGACGGCGGCGGTGAAGGCAGTTTGCAGGCTCATGATGGACTCCGTTCGGTGGGTTTCGAACCGCGTGATTGCTTGTTCGATGGAGTCAGTTTCGGCAATGAGCCCGCGCCCTTCCAGGCCGCTGCGATCAAGCGCGAGAGCCGCCGGATGAAATGCAGGCGCGGCGGATGAACTGCGGGGAAATCCCGCGCAGCGGCATCAGTCCAGTTGCAGGCCCAGCCGGCCCAACTCGCCGCGCCCCTGGCGCACCAGCACGGGCTCGTCGCCCTGGCTCAGGTCCAGCACCGTGGTCGGCTGGGCCGGGCAGGCGCCGGCGTCCAGCACGAACTGGAGTTGGCGGTCCAGCCGGGCGCAGACGTCGGCGGCGTCGTTCATCGGCTCGGTCTCGCCGGGCGGAATCAGCGTCGTCGACAGCAGCGGTTCGCCGAACAGGGCCAGCAGCTCCTGGAGGACCTTGTGCTCTGGCACCCGCAGGCCGATGGTGCGCCGGCTCGGGTGGGAGAGCCGGCGCGGCACTTCCTTGGTGGCCGGCAGGATGAAGGTGTAGGCGCCGGGCGTGGCGAGCTTGAGGAGCCGGTACTGGCGGTTGTCCACCATCGCGTAGGTGGCCAGCTCCGACAGGTCGCGGCACAGCAGCGTCAGGTGGTGCTTGTCATCCACGCCGCGCACGCGGCGCAGGGCTTCGGCTGCACCCTTGTCGTTGAGGTGGCAGACAAAGGCATAGCTGGAGTCGGTCGGCACGGCACCGATGCCGCCGGCCTGCAGCATCTGCGCGCATTGGCGCAGGAAGCGCGGCTGGGGGTTGTCGGGGTGGACTTCGAAGAGCTGGGCCATCAGTGATGAATCCGACCAGCCAGTTCAGCCCACACCGGTGTCAGCTTGGCCGGCAGCGGTGGCAGCGTGCCCAGGTCGATGCGGCTTTCCTCGGGGCAGTGGAAGTCCGAGCCGCGGGAGGCCAGCAGGCCGAACTCGATGGCTGTATCGGCGTATTGAACGAACTCCGCCGGCGTGTGGCTGCCGGTGACCACCTCGATGCCACGCCCGCCGTGAGCCATGAACTCGGTGATCAGTGCGTATTCTTCCGTCGGCGTGAAACCATAGCGGCCCGGATGGGCGATGACGGCGATGCCGCCGGCGCGGCTGATCCAGCCGACTGCGTCCTTGAGCGCGGCCCATTTGTGCGGCACGAAGCCGGGCTTGCCCTCCGTCAGGAAGCGGCGGAACACCTCGGGGATGTCGCTGCAATGGCCGGCATCGACGAGAAAGCGCGCGAAATGGGTGCGCGAGATCAGGTCAGGGTTGCCGACGTACTTCAGCGCGCCCTCGAAGGCGCCGTGGATGCCCACCTCGGCCAGGCCGGCAGCCATTTCCCGGGCGCGCGGTTCGCGGCCGCCGCGGGTGGCACGCAACCCCTCGATGATCTCGGGCGCCTCATGGTCGAAGCCCAGGCCGACGATGTGCACGACGCGGCCGGCGAAGCTGACCGAGATCTCGGTGCCGGTCAGGTAGGCCAGGCCGTTCGCCCGTGCCGCGGCGATGGCGCGGGTCTGGCCGCCGATCTCGTCGTGGTCGGTCAGCGACCACAGCGCCACGCCGCCCGCCTTGGCTCGTTCGGCCAGGGCCTCGGGCGTCAGCGTCCCATCCGAAATCACGGAATGGCAGTGCAGGTCGGCGTTCAGGGTGGGGTCGAGGTTCACCGCGCCATTGTAGGAAGCGCTTCTCACCCCTCCTGCTCAAGCGGCCTTCCGGTGGCCCTGACCCTGACGTGAGCGCAAGCGCAAGTTGCTGGTGGCGGAAAAAGCTCAGGCCGCGAGCAGGGCGCGCTGCGGCGTGCGGCGGTCGACAAAAAAGCGGCTGCCGCCGGCGCGCCCTTTGGCGACGCGCTTGGGTTCGGCCAGGGCGGCGCTCAGCGCGTGGGCGCTGTCGAAACTGCCGGGCAGATGCAGTACCGCGCCGGCCGAGATGGTGGGCAGCGGGTGGAAGCTGGGCTGGTTCTGCCGGTTCAGCGTGATGTAGCCACCAGCGGTCAGGTGTTCGGCGGAGAAGAAACTGCGCACGCCGGCATCGAAGGCCTGGCAGACGCGGGTGAGCCTGTCCTCCCAGTCGGTGCTGCCCAGCACCATGACGAAATCGTCGCCGCCGATGTGGCCGACGAAGTCCAGCTGCGGATCGGCCGCCTGGGTCAGCACGCGGGCGGCCAGGCGGATGATGTCGTCGCCGATGCGGTAGCCGTAGACGTCGTTGAAGGGCTTGAAGTGGTCGATGTCCCAGACGACGGCGGCAAAGGTTTCACTGGCCTCGATGAGGCGGTCCAGGTGGTTGTCGATGGGCACATTGCCAGGCAGCAGCGTCAGCGGGTTGGCATAGCGCGCCGAATGCACCTGCAGGTCGGACACGGCCTTGAGCAGGTCGGAGCTGCGGCCCGAGCCGAGGTAGCAGCCGTCGCGCGTGACGATGAAGCCGTCGACGAGCAGCCGTTCGTCGAGGTTGGCCATGGCGTCGCTCATTGCGCGCAGCGGCGTGCTGACGTCAAACACGAGCGGGTTGGGGTCCATCAGCTCGACGCAGCTGCGCTTGTCGAAGATGTCCATGAAATAGCGCTCGGTGCTGCGCTTGAGCACATGCAGGGAGCGCAGCACGCCAATCGGCCGCTGCTGGGCGTCCAGCACGGGGATGGCGAGCAGTTGCTCGTCACGGTGGAAGAGGTCGACGATGCTGCGGCAGTTGGTCTCGGGCGTGACCGTCAGGCCGCGACGCGCCAGCTGGGCGGCACTGGTGATGGCGCCCTGGGTCAGCGGCAACGCGAGGTCGTTCTGCAGCAGGCGCGGCTGGGCGTCAGCGGCCAGTCGGCCGCTCCATTGGGCGCTCAGGCTGGCGCGCGGCGTCGCGCTCGGGCGAGCGAACAGATAGCCCTGGCAGATGGTCAGCCCCAACCGGCGCAGCACGTCCAGGTCGGGCTCCTGCTCCAGACCCTCGGCGACCACTTCGCAGCCGCTGGTGGCGGCCATCTCGACGATGGAGCGCACGAACTGCTGCTTCAGCGGCTCCTGGGCGATGCCGTCGATGAAGTGGCGGTCGATCTTGACGAAGTCCGGCCGCATCTCCATCCAGCGGCGCAGCGAGGCGAAGCCCTCGCCGAGGTCATCCAGCGCCACACGAAAGCCGAGGTCGCGCAGCGCCTGCAGCGCATCGTCGAGCTGGGCCAGGTCCTCGATGGGGCGGGTTTCGGTGAGCTCGATGACGACGCGCGAGGTCGGCAGGCCGAGTTCGGCCAGCTCGGCCGCCAGCAGGCCGGCATGCTCACGCGCGCCGAGCAGGGTGTCGGCTGTCACGTTCAGGAAGAGCTGGCCCGGCAGCCCCAGGGCCTTGAAGCGCTGGATGGCGCGGCGAATGATGAGGTGTTCCAGCTCGACGAGGCGGCCCAGCCGGGCGGCGGCCTCGAACAGCACCAGGGGCGAATGCAGCGGGCCGTCGGCAGGCGCGCGGGTCAGTGCCTCGAAACCAAAGATGTCAGCCCTGTCGATGGCGACCAGGGGCTGGAAGTGAATGTCAAAACTGCGCTGCTCGATCAGGCGATCGAGAGCATCGGCAAGGGGATCGGGCGCGGTGGCGCGCATGAGGAGGCTCCGGGCTGGCTGGCCGGGCGGATTCTTGAAAGCGTCCGTGACACTCCGGTGACTTGGGGCGGCAGGGCGTGCGTCCCTGCCAACTCCGTCACGCCTCAGCCTTCGGCGCAGGCTTCAATGACGTATTGGACGCGCTGCTGGCCCTGCCATTCGTCCAGGCTCAGTCGGTAGGCCAGCGTGACGCGCTCGGGCAGCATGTCGACGTGGTTGAACCAGATGGCGTCGATGAGCTGGCCGCCGCGGCGCAGGCGCAGCTTCAGATGCTTCTCGCCAACGAGGCGCTGCGAGATCAGCTCGAAGCGATCACAGAACACCGGCGCCTCGAAGCCCTGGCCCCAGACCTGGGCGTCCAGCAGGCGTGCGGTCTCGGCCGTGGCGACATCGGGCGCGAGCGAGCCGTCATGGCGCAGCGTGCGGGTCAGGTCCTGCTCGTTGAGCCATTCCTCGGCCACGCGCGCGAAGGCCAGCGCGAAGCGGTTCACATCGTCGACCGCCAGCGTCGCGCCGGCCGCCATCGCATGGCCGCCGAACTTGGCCAACAACTCGGGCTCACGCTTGCTGACGAGGTCCAGCGCATCGCGCAGATGGAAACCCGGAATGGAGCGGCCCGACCCCTTGAGGTTGCCGTCGGCACCGCGCGCGAAGACGAAGGTGGGGCGGTGCACGCGATCCTTGATGCGCGAGGCGACGATGCCGACGACACCCTCGTGGAAGTCGGCATCGAACAGTGCCACCGCCGGGGGCAGGGCGCCCTGCAGCGCCTCGACCAGGGCATCCAGCCGCGCCTCGGCCATCTCGCGCATGCCGCTCTCGATCTCGCGGCGCTCGCGGTTGATGGCGTCGAGCTGGGTGGCGAGCTGCAGCGCCCGCTCGGGGTCATCGGTGGTCAGTGTCTCGATGCCCAGCGTCATGTCGGCGAGGCGGCCGGCCGCGTTGATGCGGGGCCCGAGCGCAAAGCCGAGATCGAAGCCCTGGGCCTTGCTCGCGTCGCGCTTGGACGCGCTGAAGAGCGCCATGACGCCCGGCTGCGCACGGCCGGCGCGCATGCGCTTGAGGCCTTGCGCAACGAGGCGGCGGTTGTTGGCGTCGAGCTTGACGACGTCGGCCACCGTGCCGAGAGCCACGAGGTCGAGCAGGCCGTCCAGGCGCGGCACCTCCGTGAACGCGCCCCGGGAGCGGAGTTCAGCGCGCAGGCCCATCAGCACATAGAAGGCCACACCGACGCCGGCCAGCGACTTGCTGGCGAAGGTGCAGCCCGGCTGGTTGGGGTTGACGATTGCCGAGGCGTCCGGGACGACGACGACGCCATCGACCAGGGCGGGCAGGTGATGGTCGGTGACCAGCACCTTCAGCCCCTGGGCGCGGGCGTGCGCCACGCCGGCGAGGCTGGCGATGCCGTTGTCCACCGTCACGAGCAGGGAGGGCTGCTGCGCCATCGCCAGGTCGACGATGGTGGGCGTCAGCCCGTAGCCGTGCACGGCGCGGTCCGGCACGACATAGCCGAGCTGCTCGGGCTGCGCGCCGAGCAGGCGCAGGCCGCGCAGCATGACGGCGCAGGCGGTGGCGCCGTCGCAGTCGTAGTCGGCCACGATGACGAGGCGCTCGCCGCCCTGGATGGCGTCGGCCAGCAGCCGGCCGGCCTCCAGCAGGCCTTTCAGGTCGGTGGGCGGCAGCAACTGGGCCAGGCTCTCGTCCAGCTCGCCCGCCTCGCGCACGCCGCGGGCCGCGAGCAGGCGGGCCATCAGGGGTGCGACGCCGGCCTGCTCGAGCGCCCAGGCCGTGCGCGGCGGCACGTCGCGTTCGACAAGACGAGGTGAAGTCATAGCGCCTCCAACACGGCGCTCACATCGGGCGTCTGCCAGCGCCGCTTCAGCCTGTCGATGAAGGACAGCGGCCGGGTCGTGAAACGACGCGCGAATCGTTCGCCGCACAGTGTCAGGCTGGTCAGGGGCTGTGCCAGCGGCCCGGCGTCCAGGCGCTGCCAGGCCTCGGCCCAGGCCGCGAGGTCGCCGTTGAGCAGCGGCTCGGTCAGGCGGGCATCGACCGTCACGTCGGCGGCCTTGCCGTTGCTGCGGCCAATGTCGCCGATCCAGACCGAGTTGACGGGATGCTCGCCGCGTGCTTCCCGCTCGAGGTTCAATGCGTGCTCATGCAGCAGCATCTGGGCCTCGTTCTGCCAGCGGCGCAGCACGCGGTTCTGCGGCAGCCAGGGCTCGATGGGCCGGCCGGCGGCGCGCTCGATGCTGGCAGCGCGCAGGTCATCCAGCGCTGTGGTGTGGCCAATAGCCCAGTGCGTGGCGTCCAGCAGCCGCCATTGCCAGCCTTCGGACTCGGGCCAGAGTTCGCGCAGCAGCGCCGTGAAGCGCGCCGCGTCGGATTCGGAGAGCCGCAGCGCCGCGGGCGGCAGCACATCGACGCCATCGCTGCCGACGGCCAGGTGCACGGGGCTCATCAGCGCCCAGGCCAGCTCGGGCCCGGCATCGACGGCCCAGGCCGCGGCGCTTGGCTCGGCTTGCTGGCGCAGCGCTGCCAGCGCGATGTGATGCGGCGGCTGCGGCGATAGCTCGTCGCTCCCCCAGGTCTCGGCCGGAGTGAGCCGGTTCAGCTGCGCAGCCAGGTTGGGCAGGGGCAGGGTGCCGAAGGCATGCCGCGCGGCTTCGTCCAGCGCGCTGGCATGGGGGATCATCAGGTGCATGGGCCTGGATTATCCCGGGGGCATTTCAAGCCGTTGTCACACAAGCTTCATACACTTTTCTTCATGACCGACCCGACCCCGCTGAAGCTGCTCAACCGTGAGCAGGCCATTCTTGAATTCAATCGTCGCGTCCTTGCCCAGGCCCAGCGTGAAGATGTGCCGCTGCTGGAGCGGCTGCGCTATGTCTGCATCGTGTCGAGCAACCTGGACGAGTTCTTCGAGGTGCGCTTCGCCGACATGCTGGAGGCCGTGCGCGATCCGCTCAGCGCCGTGACGGGCCAGGACGTCGACCGCGTCGGCCGCGCGGCGCACACGCTGATCGACGAGCAATACCTGATCTTCAACGAGCAGCTCACGCCGCTGCTGCGCAAGCGGCGCATCGTCGTGCTCAACCACGCCGACCGCGACGAGCCGCAGCGGCACTGGGTGGCCAAGTATTTCGAGCGCGAGGTCAGGCCGCTGCTGGTGCCCGTGGGCCTGGACCCGGCCCACCCCTTCCCGCAGGTGGCCAACAAGTCGCTGCACTTCATCATGAGGCTGTCGGGCAAGGACGCCTTCGGCCGCGACAACCGCATCGCCATCGTCAAGGTGCCGCGCGTGCTGCCGCGCGTCATCAAGCTGCCGGCCAACCTGAGCGACGGCCGCCAGGCCTTCGTGCTGCTGACCAGCGTCATCCGCGCCCACCTGGAAGATCTCTTTCCCGGCCGCAAGGTCGAGGCCTTCTCGCAGTTCCGCGTCACACGCGACTCCGACCTGGAAGTGGATGAGGAGGAGATCGCCAATCTGCGCCACGCGCTGCGCTCCGGGCTGACGACGCGCCATTTCGGCCGCGCGGTGCGGCTGGAGGTGGTCAACACCTGCCCGGCCGAGCTGTCGGAGTTCCTGCTCGAGCAGTTCGGCCTGCCGAATGCGGCGCTCTACCGCGTCAACGGCCCCGTCAACCTGGTGCGGCTGAACGAGCTGATCGACCAGACCGACGCGCCGCCGCTGCGCTTCACGCCCTTTGAACCGGCCTGGCCGACCGGCCGGCTGCCGCGCCACAAGTCCATCTTCGAGAAGCTCAAGAAGGGCGATGTGCTGCTGCACCACCCCTTTGAGAGCTTCGACCCCGTCGTGCAGATGCTGCGCGAGGCGGTGGTCGACCCCGAGGTGCTGGCCATCAAGCAGACCATCTACCGCACGGGCGCCAAGTCGGAGCTGATGGACCTGCTGATCGAGGCGGCGCGGCGTGGCAAGGAGGTCATGGCCGTCGTGGAGCTGAAGGCGCGCTTCGACGAGGAAGCCAACATCAACTGGGCCGAGCGGCTGGAGGCCGTCGGCGCCCAGGTCGTCTACGGCATCGTCGGCTACAAGACCCACGCCAAGCTGCTGCTGATCACGCGGCGCGAGAACGGCAAGCTGCGCCGCTACGGCCACATCTCCACCGGCAACTACAACCCCAAGACGGCGCGCCTGTACACCGACCTCGGCCTGCTGACGGCCGATGCCGACCTGACGGCCGATGCCGATTCGGTGTTTCGCCAGCTCGCGTCCCTGGGCAAATTCAAGGCGCTGCGACGCATGCTGCTGGCGCCCTTCAACATGCACAGCCGCATGCTGGAGCTGCTGGCCCAGGTGGAGGCCGCGGCCCTGGCCGGCTACAAGGGCGCGCGCGTCGTCGTGAAGATCAATGCACTGACCGATGCCGAGCTCATCCACGGCCTGCTGCGCACGGCCCAGGCCGGCGCCAAGGTCGACCTCATCGTGCGCGGCGCCTGCATGCTGCCGCCGGGCCTGCCGGGCATCAGCGACAACATCGTCGTGCGCTCCGTCGTCGGGCGCTTCCTGGAACACACGCGGGTGCTGTATTTCCGCTGGGCAGAGGGCACCGAGGCTGACCCTGGCGAGGCGCTCTTCCTGTCCAGCGCCGACTGGATGAGCCGCAACATGTTCCGCCGCATCGAGGTGGCCTGGCCGGTGCAGGACGCGCGCCTGCGCCAGCGTGTCATCGATGAAGCTTTGCAGCCCTATCTGCACGACACCATGGACGCCTGGCAGCTCGGTCCCGATGGCCGCTCGGCGCGCATCAGTGACAGCGGCGTCAGCGCCCAGCAGGCCTTGATGCGGCGCTATTCAGAAGGGTAGACCCGCCATGGACCTGATCCTGTGGCGCCACGCCGAAGCCGAAGTCATCGCCCCTGGCCAGGATGACCTGCAGCGCGCGCTGACCCCCAAGGGCGAGCGCCAGGCCCGGCGCATGGCGGCCTGGCTCAACCATCGCCTGGCCGCAACGACGCGCGTGCTCGTCAGCCCTGCGCTGCGCTGCCGGCAGACAGCCGAGGCCCTGGGCCGCGAGGTGCGCATCCTGCCGTCCATCGCGCCCGATGCGCCGATCTCGGCCCTCATCGAGGCCTCGCGCTGGCCCAAGTCGGTTGAGCCGGTGCTGATCTGCGGCCACCAGCCGACGCTGGGCCTATTGGCTGCCCATTTGCTGGCCGGCGTGGACCAGGAGTGGGCCGTCAAGAAGGGCGCCGTGTGGTGGCTGCGCTGGCGCCAGCGCGACGGCGAACCCGAGGTGACGCTGCACGCCGTCCAGGGGCCCGATGCGCTTTAGAGGTGACGAACCTCTTCGGGCTTGTTCCACCAGTTGTTGTGCAGCCCGTCGTAGTACTGCACCGGCGCGGCGACCAACTCCTCGGCGGGCACATCGTCGAGGCAATTCACCTTGACCGACACGAAGGCGCCGCCGACCTGTTCGATGTAGCCGTGGCCGTAGGACCGCACGCCGCAGGTCTTGCAGAACAGGTTGTGCACGCTGTTCGAGCCGAACTGGTAGTCGCTCTGCGCGTCCTCGCCGGCCAGCAGCCGGAAGGCGTCGGGCTTGACGCTGGCGCTCCAGTTGCGCGTCTTGAAGCAGATCGAACAGTTGCAGCGGCCGGTGCCGGCGGCGAGGTCGAGATCGACTTCGAAGCGCACGGCCTTGCAATGGCAGCTGCCGGTATAGGTCTTGAGCATGGCGGTCTCCGGGTGTGGAGCCGGCATGTTCGCTCAGTCGTGCTGTCAGCGGCTGGCAGCAGAGGCTGGTGCCGCTGGCGGAGTGAGGACGACGCGCACGCGCGAGCCCGTGCGCGGCACATGGCCCATCAGTTCCTGGCGCTGCCAGGCATAGAACTCGGCGATGCGCAGCTTGGCCGGGGGCTGTTTCCAGCTGCCGCGCCAGTGCACGGTCCAGACGTACTCCGGCAGATAGCCGGCCGCGTCGATGCGCATCAGCGCGTCCATGTAGGCGCTGGACTTGGGTGCCTTTTGCAGCAGCTCCCGCCAGATGACGAGCAGCGTCCGGCGCGCGGTCATCTCACCTTCGAAGCTGGGTTCCAGGATGCCCAGCGGTGCCTGTGCCAGCGCACCGCTCTGGCTGGCCCAGTTGGCCAGACCGACGGCATAGGCCAGCCAGACGACGCTCTCGTTGGGATCGTCCGACGAGTCGATTTCGATCGCGGTCGATTTGCCGGCGTCTTCGCCCCAGGCAGGCAGCGCCATGCAGAGCGCCGCGAGGCAGGCGAGCAGCCGGCGACGCGAGCTCACGCCACGACGAGTTCGAGCAGCCCGCTGCGGGCCCAGGTCTCGGCCTCTTCCTTCAGCAGGAAGCGCGTGCGCGCTTGGCCGGCCGACCCGCCCTTGGGCAGTTGCAGCGTGAGCCGCTTGCCGTCGCGCGCCAGTCCGGGGCTGCCTGGTGCCTCCGTGCGGGCATGGCAGAGGATGACGGCCAGGCGCAGCGCGATGAGCTGGTCCAGCAAGCTGGGATCGCTCAGCTGCGCTTCCAGCTTGCGCAGGCCGCCGCGCTGGCCCAGGGCCAGGCCTGCCAGGCGCTGCAGCTGGTTGGTTGAGAAGCCCGCCGCGTCGACATGGGCGATGACATAGGCGCTGTGGCGGTGGTGGTCGTGGTGGGAGACCAGCATGCCAACTTCATGCAGGGCCGCGGCCCAGCTCAACTCGCGCAGCAGCTCAGGCGCGGGCTTGAGCGTGAGCTGGTGGTAGAACAGCTCGGCCTGGCTGGCCACACGCTCGGCCTGCGCCATGTCCACGGCAAAGCGCTCCTGCAGCTCGGCGACGGAGTCCGCCCGCGGGTCGCGCGCGCCGCTGGGCTGCAGGCGCTCTACCAGATCGAAAATGACGCCCTGGCGCAGCGCGCCCTTGGTGGGCAGCAGCTCCTCGATGCCGAACTGGTTCAGCAGCGTGTAGAGGATGCACAGGCCACCGGCGACGACAGGACGGCGGTCGTCCTTGAGCCCAGGCAGTTGCAGCTTGTCCTGCGAGCCGGCCGCCAGGCATTGGGCGATGCACCAGCGCAGCGCGTCCGGCGTGATGCGGCCGTCGGTCTTGCCGCTGGCTGCCAGGATCTGCGACACCGCGCCCACCGTACCCGAGGAACCCAGGGCTTCCTGCCAGAGCTCGGGGCGGAACAGCGTCAGCGCTTCTTCCAGCTCGGCGCCGGCAGCCACCTGGGCGGCGCGGAAGGCCTCGGCCGTGTAGCGGCCGTCGGCGAAGAAGCGCACCGACAGCCCGACGCTGCCGACGCCGAAGGACTCGGCCAGCAGCGGCTTGCGGCCGCGGCCCAGGATCATCTCGGTGGAGCGGCCGCCGATGTCGATGACCAGGCGGGGCTTGTCGGAGGGCTGCAGCCGGGCGACGCCGGCAAAGATCAGCCGCGCTTCCTCGCGGCCGGCGATGACCTCGATGGGGTGGCCGAGCACGGCCTGGGCGCGGGCCAGGAAGGCGTTGCGGTTGCGCGCCTCGCGCAGGGTCTGCGTCGCAACGGCGCGGATGCGTTCGGGCGCGATGCCGACGAGCTGCTCGCCGAAGCCCTGCAGGCAATTCAGGCCGCGCTGCATGGCCTCTTCGGTCAGCATGCCCTGTGCGTCCAGGCCGGCGCCCAGGCGCACGGCCTCCTTGATGTAGCTGACGCGCTGGTAGCGCTCGCCCGACAACCGGGCCAACTCCAGGCGGAAGCTGTTGGAGCCGATGTCGATGGAGGCCCAGATTCGGCCGGCTGGATCAGGGCGCGTCGTCATGGCGGCGGATTGTCGGGGCAAAATTTGGCGCTCCCTTCGTATCTCACCCTGGAGCCCCCACCTTGAAAGACGAGATCGACAGCCTCACGCCGTCCCGCGACTTCAGCCGCCGCAGCTTTGTGCAGACGACGGTGAGCAGTGGCTTCGCAGCGGCCGTGCTGCCGGTGACGGCCCAGACGATCACCACCGACACGGCGGGCCTGGAGGCGGGCCCGGTCAGCATCCCCGTGGGCGACTTCCAGATGCCGGCCTACCGGGCGGCGCCTGCCGGCCGGAAGAACCTGCCGGTCGTGCTGGTGGCCTGCGAGATCTTCGGCGTGCACGAGCACATCGCGGACGTCTGCCGGCGGCTGGCCAAGCAGGGCTACCTGGCCATCGCGCCCGAGCTGTTCGCCCGCCACGGCGATGCCGGCGCCTACACCGACATTCCCAAGCTGGTCAGCGAGGTCGTCGCCAAGGCGGCCGACGCCCAGGTCAACGGCGACCTGGACGCCACGGTCGCCTGGGCGGCTGCGAACGGCGGTGATCCAGCCAAGCTGGCCATCACCGGCTTTTGCTGGGGTGGGCGCACGACCTGGTCCTATGCGGCCCACAACTCCAGGCTGACGGCTGCAGCCGCCTGGTACGGCCCGGTGGCACGCAACTACAACGCTGGCGACAAGACCGTCATCGAGCGCGCCGCGAGCATCAAGGCGCCGGTGCTGGCGCTGTACGGCGCGGCCGATGGCGGCATCCCGGTCGAGACGCTGACCCAGCTCGAAGCCGCGCTCAAGGCGGCGGGCAACACGAAATGCGAGTTCGTCGTCTACCCCGACACGCCGCATGGCTTCTATGCCGACTACCGCCCCAGCTACCGCAAGGCCGCAGCCGACGACGCCTGGGCGCGGGCATTGGCCTGGTTCAAGAAATGTGGTGTGGCTTGACCCGTCTGCTACGCTGACCGCCCTCGGGCCGCAGTCCATGGCTGTGGCCCGTTGCTTTTGCCTGATTCCATGACCCTTCTCTACATCGTGCTCGCCACCTTCGCGGGCGGGCTGCTGTCGGTGCTCGTTGCCGCGAGCCTGACCGTCGGCGTGCTGACCCGCCTCGTCAAGAGCCTCGTCAGCCTGTCGGCCGGCATCCTGCTGGGCACGTCGCTGTTGAACGTGCTGCCCGAGGCCTTCGAGAGCCACACAGCCAAACCGCAGGTGCTGTTCGCCGTGCTGCTGGGCGGCCTGCTGTTCTTCTGGCTGCTGGAGAAGGTGGAGCTTTACCGCCACGTCCACCATCACGAGGGCGACGGCCACCATCACCACCACCACTTCGACGCCGAGCAGGCCGGCCGCGGCGGCCTGACCGTGCTGGTGGGCGACAGCATCCACAATTTCTGTGACGGCGCCATCATCGCGGCCGCCTTCCTGGCCGACACGCGGCTGGGCTTCGCCACGGCGCTGGCCATCGTCGCCCACGAGATCCCGCAGGAGGTGGGCGACTACATCGTGCTGCTCAACGCCGGCTTCAGCCGCGGCAAGGCGCTGCTGTTCAACGCGATCTCGGGCATGGCGGCGGTCGTCGGCGGCGTGCTGGGCTACTTCCTGATCGGCGGCTTCGAGGGTGTGCTGCCCTATCTGCTGGTGCTGGCGTCCAGCAGCTTCATCTACATCTCGGTGGCCGACCTGCTGCCCCAACTGCAGCAGCGCCTGGCCTGGCGAGAAACCTTTGCCCAGGTCGCGTGGCTGGGCGTGGGCCTGGGCGTGGCCTTCGCGGTGTCCCAGCTGCTGCATGGCACTCATTGACGCAGGGTTGCGCGGCGCGCTGGTTGCCGTGCTGATCCTCGTGGTGCTGGTGCTGCTGCCGCATTGGCGGCATGCACGGCACGCCGATCTCGTGCGCACGGGCATTGCGCTGTCGCTGTCCTCCGCCGTGCAGGCGGTTTCTGCCTCGCCCTGGGCCGAACACGAGCTGCGCTGCGCCGTCCAGGCGCCCGGCATCGGCATCTCGCTCGGCTCCGCCGTGCTGTTCTGGCTGTTCGCGCGCGCCGTCTTCGAGGACGGCTTTCGCCTGCGCGCCTGGCATGGCGTGCTGTGGGCTGCCGTTGCGCTGTTCGGCGCGACGATCTGCCTGTGGTGGGGCTGGTGGCCCGCCCTTGTGCTGTTGCGGGCCTTGCCCATTGCTTTCGCGGCACTGGGCCTGGCCGCCGTGGTGGGCCCATGGCGGGTGGATCTGGTCGAAAAGCGCCGGCGCTTGCGCGGCCTCGTCGTGGGCGGTGGCGCAAGCTATGCCGTCGTCATGGTCGCCCTGCGCATCGGCGCACCGAACGGCACGTTGAGCGGTGCCGCGGCACTTGGCGACGTGGCCATGATGCTGACGCTGACCAGCCTCGTCGCCTGGCAACTGTTGCGGCCGCGCGTGTCGGGCCTGTGGGACGAAGACGTCGCGCCGCCGCCACCTCCCGCGCTGCCGGCCGAGGACCCGCAGGACCGGGCGTTAGCCGCCGCGCTGGCCAGGCTGATGGGCGAGGGCCGCGGCTACGCCCAGGAGGGCTTGAGCCTGGCCAGCCTGGCCGAGCAGCTCGGCACGCCGGAGTACCGGCTGCGCCGCGTCATCAACCAGGGCCTGGGCCATCGCAACTTCAACGCCTTCGTCAACGGCCTGCGCCTGCTTGAGGCCAAGCGCCGCCTGGCCGACCCGAGCGAGCGCCAGCTGCCGGTGCTGACCATCGCGCTGGACGTGGGCTTTGGCTCCATCGGCCCCTTCAACCGCGCCTTCAAGGCCGATACCGGCCTGACGCCGACCGAATTTCGCCAGAAAGCGCTGGCCGATTCTTAAAAACGCCTCGGCGTTTCGTCAAAAGCAGCGCCGAAACCTGCAAAGCGCGGGTTTCGGTCAGACATAGCGGGCAGGGTGGCCGAGGCTGAGGGCTTCTCAACTTCCGAGGAGCCAGCCATGTTCTTCCGCTTCCTGCTCACCAGCCTGGCGCTGAGTGCCTCCGCGCACGCCGCCACCGTCGGCACGCTGACCCTGCCCGCCGACGATGACGGCGGTGCCGTCACGCTGTTCTATCCCACGGCGGCCGCCGGCCGCCCTGAAACGCGCGGCGACCTGCAGCTGATGCTGGCACCCGACGCGCCACCGGCACCCGGCAACGGCCGCCTCATCGCCATCTCGCACGGCTCGGGCGGCGGCCCCTGGGTGCACACGACCCTGGCCAAGGCCCTCGTCGAGGCCGGTTTCACGGTCGTGCTGCCCCTGCACCGAGGCGACAACTGGACCGACCCCGGCCGCCCCGGCCCCGACAGCTGGAAACAGCGCCCCGCCGAGATCAGCCATGCCATCGACCGCGTTGCCGCCGACCCACGCTTTGCCGGCCTGAAGCTGGACCGCGTCGGCGGCTTCGGCATGTCGGCCGGCGGCCACACCATGCTCAGCCTGGCCGGCGGGGCCTGGTCGCCCGAGCGCTTTCGCGCCCATTGCGAGAAGGACCTGGCGGAAGACTTCTACAGCTGCATCGGCCTGGCCACGCGGCTGACCGGCGGTCCGCTGGATGGCCTCAAGCTCTGGGTGGCCCGGCACGTGCTCGACTGGAAGTTCCGTGACGCGACGCCGCAGGTCCACAACGACCCGCGCATCGCCGCCGTCGTGGCTGGTGTGCCGGCGGCAGCCGACTTCGATCTGGCGACCCTCGCCAAGCCGCGCGTGCCGCTGGGTCTGATCACCGCCGACGGCGACCGCTGGCTGCTGCCGCGTTTTCACAGCGACCCGTTGATCGCCGCCTGCCAGGGCTGCGAGTTGATCGCTGCGCTGCCGGGCGCCGGCCATGGCGCCTTGCTTGCACCGCCGCCGACGCCCGACGGCCTTGGCCGACTGGAATGCGACCTGCTGTGTGACCCGCCGGGGTTTGATCGATCGGTGACGACTTCGTTGTGGTTGGGCCGAACGGTGAGCTTCTTTCGCAGACATTTGCTTGGTACCGAAGTGTGACTATTTGAAACGGAAGCTAAACAACCGGACTCGTCCCTGGATTACCTAAGTAATACCGATCCTTGGGAGAGAGACATGGTTTCAGTGGTCACCGGCAGTGGCAACGGTTTGGTCAACACGTCCAAGGACGTGTTGGGCGGGGCGGGCGGGATGGGACAGGCCGCCACGGGGCGTGCCGGCGAACAGATCACCGTCAATGCAGCCAACGGCAACCTCGTCATCCAGGACCGCGACGAATACCTGGTGGGCGTCGGTCCGGACGTCGACCTGCTCCGTACCTACAACAGCCAGGGCGGCTGGGACGGCGATAACGGGGATGGCTGGCGCGTCGGCTACTACCGGCGCGTGTCGGGGCGCGTGGGCACCGTCAACACCACCGGCAGCAGCATCAAGCGCACCGATGCGGACGGCCATGAGGCGTCGTACTCCTTCGACACCGCCACCGGCAAGTACCTCACGGCCGAGGGCTCGGGCCAGTTCGACAGCCTGAGCTACAGCGCCGGCGTCTGGACCTGGACCGATGGCGATACCGGCACGGCAGAAACCTACGCCAATGTCGACGGGGAGATCTACCGGCTCTCACAGGTCAGCGACGCCCAAGGCAACCTGGTCAAGGTTGACTACGACGGCGGCGGCCTGATCAGCAGCCTGTCCACCTTCAAGGCTGGCAGCTCAACGGCCGACGAAGTGGTGACGCTGAACTACACCGGCACGCAGCTGTCCAAGATCACCACCAGCTACAAGGATGCGCAGGGCGCGCAACAGACGCGCAGCGTCACCAGCTACGGCTACACCGGTGGACGGCTCAGCCTGGTCACCACCGACCTGACGCCCGAAGACACCACCGACAGCAGCACCTACACGGTCAGCTACGGCTACGACACCAACGGCCGGCTGCAGACCCTCACTCAAAAGGATGGCAACACACAGACCATCGACTACTGGCCCGACAGCCGCGTCAAGTCCATCACGGACGATCAGAACCGCAAGACCGGCTTCGTCTACGACACCACCAACCGCACCACCACGGTGACCGACGCCCTGGGCCAGGTCACCACGCTCAAATACCTCGGCGGCGTCAACAGCGGCCAGTTGGAAGAGATCAGCGGGGCATTGCTCGGCGGCGTCAGCTTCAAACAGAGCTACACCTATGACAACGGCGACGTGCTGACCAGCACCAACGCCAAGGGCGAAGTCACGACCTACGAGTACGCCGGCGCCGGCAAGCTGGCACGCCGGACCGATGCGGCGGGCAACGTGCTGGAGCGCACCTACACCAGCACGGGCCTGCTCGCCACAGAGACGACCTACACCGTTGCCGACCCGGACGGCGTCGCCGGCCCGCTCAAGGCCAGCGGTGCGCGCACTACCCAGTACATCTACGACACGACGCAAATCGCCAAGCGGCGCCTGGCCTATGTGCTGGGCCCGCAGGGCGAAGTGACACGCTACGTCTACAACGGCTGGGGGCTGCTCGCACGCCAGGTGCAGTACACAGCTGCTGTTTTCAGCGACCCCAATCCCAGCTTCACTTCGCTCGAGAGCTGGGTGAACGGTCCCCAGGCGCAGAGCCTGGATCGCCAGATCGTCGAGTTCGACTACGACCTGCGCGGCCTGGTGAAGGAGCAGCGCCGCTACACGACGATGGCCCTGTCCAACGGCGTTGCCACGCCGGGCGGGGCGATCAAGACATTCACCAGCTACGACGCTTTTGGCCGGCTGCTCTCCAGCAAGGACATCAACAACAACGGCACCACCTATCTGTACGACGGGCTGAACCGCGTGACCAAGAGCGTGGACGCTAACGCCGCGATCACGCTCTATACCTACGCTGATTCGGATCGCAAGACCTCCGTCAAGCTGGACAACGGCCTGACCACGGTACAGATCTTCGACACGATGGGCCGCCTCGTGTCCAGCGACTTGCTCGGCGCCGTCAGCCAGACGGCGCTGGGCGCCACCAAGTACTTCTACGACGCGGCGGGTCAGCTGCGCCGCGTGCAGGACGCCACCAGCGTCTCCAGCCACACCCTGTACGACGTCAGCGGTCGCAAGAGCGCCGACATCGCCGCCAACGGCCAGCTCACCGAATACCTCTACGACGGCGCGGGCCGGCTGATCCAGACGGTGGCCTACGCCACGCTGGTGAGCGAAGCCACGCGGGCCAGCTTGAGCGACGCCCAGGGCCAACCCACCGCCAAGACGGTGGCAGACGTCCGTCCCGCGGTCGATGCAACGAATGACCGCGTCACGACCTTCTGCTACGACGCCGCCGGCCGGCTGGCCGGCACGCTGGACGCCGACGGCTACCTGACCGAGAACAAGTACGACGGCACCTCGGCCCTGACAGCCCAGACCCGCTATGCCACCGTCTTGAGTGCTGCTGCCGTGAGCGCCGCACGCCTGATTGCGAGCTCGGGTACCACGCAAGCCAATGTGCCTACCCTGCCGACGCCGACTGCCGACGCGGCGCGCGACCGCACGACCCGCAACCTGTACGACGCCACGGGGCGCCTTGCAGCCCGTGTGGATGGCGACGGCGGCCTCACCGTCTGGAAGTACGACGCGGCGGGCAACATGCTCTCGCAACTGCGCCGCTCCGCCCTTCTGAGCGATGCACAGCGTGCCAATCCTTCGCTGGCCGACTTGCAAGCCCTCGCGCCATTGAGTGACGACGAGTTCACTCAATGGGTCTATGACACAGCGGGCCGCCAAATCGCCCAAGTCAATGCCGAGGGTTACCTCACGGAGTACAAGTTCGATACCGCAGGCCGGCCCGCGGGAGGCATCAGTTATCTCACCCAGGCCATCAAGCCTGTGATCAGCGGGAGCCCGGCAAGCTTGAAGTTGTTCAAGACCGGCGACCTCACCGCGGCCCTGCGGACCTCGTTGAGCAGTCCCAAGTTGCCCCTGTCCACCAGCAAGACGTACAACAACCGGGGTTTGCTGGAGCAGGAGACGGCAGCGGACGGCACCGTCACCTTCTACGACTACGACAGCCTTCAGCGCCTCAAATCCACCACGCTGGCCAAGGGCTCGGGCGAGGAGCGCAAGCAGAACATCAGCTACGACGACTGGGGCCGCGTGCAGAGCACGCAGATCGAAGGCGATGCCACAAGCACCACTTCCACCTACGACGCTGCAGGCCGCCGAACCAGCGTGACCGATGCGCGCGGCAACAAGACCTTCTTCTACTACGACGCGCAAGGCCGTCAGGTCTACGCCATCCTGCGCGACCCGATCAAGGGTGGCGAGGTCACGGAGACGATCTACAGCAACTTCAGTGAAGTGCAGGCCACGGTCACGCGCAGCCAGCGACTCTCGGTGGCCGACGCCACCGGTCTGGTAGGTGGCAAAGCTGACACAGCGGTTGTGAGCCGTGCGCCTGCAGCTGACATCTCGCTGTCAAGCGCGATTGCCGCGCTGAACAACGCCGGCCTGGACAACCGCAGTGCGGTGACCTTCAACCAGCGCGGCCTCATCCAGCAGGCCATTGATGCGCTGGGCAACAAGGCCGACTACAGCTACAACGCCTTCGGCCAGCTCAGCAAAGAGATCCGCGACATCGATCCTGTGGGCACCGCCAACGCGCGCCGCCTCACGCTGGACTATGGCTACGACCGGCGCGGCAACGCCACTCGAACCGAACGCGGCGGCCCGGGGCTGGCAAGCGCCGTGATCACGGGCGCGACCTTCGACGCACTCGGTCGGCTCTACAACACCACCGACGAACTCAGCCGGATCACTCAGTACACCTATCTGCGCGACGGTGGCACTGGCCGCAAGATCACGATTGCCGGGCCGGCCGGCACCACATCGACCACGTACGACGCGCTGGATCGAACGGTCACCCGTGTTGATCGCACCATCAGCACCGTCACCTACACCCATGACGCCGTCAATCGCAAGCTGACGGTAAAGACGGCGGCAGGTATCCAAACCGTCACCGAGTACAACCGCCACGGGCAGGTCTACAAGGTCACCGACGGCGCCGGGGCGACCACCACCTACGCCTACGACGCCCACGGTAACTTGCTTACCGTGACGGATGCGCTGGGCAACGTCACGCAGAACGGCTACGACGCCAACGACAACCTCATCCAGGTCGTTCAAGGACTGAAGGCCAACGCCGGCGGTGCCCCGATCAATGACGGGGCCGCCAGCACGACGAGCTACAGCTTCGACGCCGCCAACCGCGTGCTGATACAGACGGTGGACCCGCTGGTCAACGGTGTGGGGCTGAACCTGCAGACCCGCTACGAGTACGACGGACAGGGGCGCAAGCTCAAGATCACCGACCCTCGCGGCACCGTCACAACGCAGGTCTACAACGCCAGGGGTGAACTTGCCGACGTCATCGTCGACGACGTGACCGGCGGGCTCAAGCTCAAGACCAGCTACAGCTACGACGCCCAGAGCCGAGTGCTCACCGTCATCGACGGAGCCGGCACGACCTCCGCCCGCAAGGTGGCCTATGCATACGACATCCTGGGCCGACGCACGTCCGAGACCGTCGACCCCGACGGGCTGAAACTCAAGACCAGCTACGAGTACGACGCGGCCGGGCGTCTGCTGTTGAAGCGTGACTCGCAGAACAACGTCACGGCCCGCTACAGCTACGACAACGCCGATCGCCTGCGCTACGGCGTCGACGCCCTTGGTGCCGCCACGCGATATGACTACGACGGTGAAGGCCGTGTCACGGCCATCCGGGCCTATGCCACAACGCTGGCGGCGGGCTGGGCCAGCAAGACCTACGACGAACTGCGTACTGCTCTGGACATATTGAGCGCCGGCCCGGCCGAGCAGCTCAGCATCAATTCCTACGACGGCGATGGCCGTTTGATCTACAGCGTCGACGCCCTGGGGCAGGTCACGGAACGCAAGTACGACGGTGCCAACCGGCTCGTGTTGGAACGCAGGTACGAGCAGATCATCACTGGGGGCAGTGTGGGCATGTCGGCCTCCGCGATCTATGGGAAGCTGGTCAAGGTCGATGCCAAGGATCACGTCACCCGCTACGCCTACGACAAGGTTGGCAATCAGCGGTTCGTCGTCAATGCAGAAGGCTTCGTGAGCGAGCGGCGCTATGACGCGGCAGGCCGGATCGTGGCGAGCGTGGAGCACGAGCAGCCCTGGACCTGGAGCGTCGGCACCGTGCCAAGCGAGGCTGACCTCGCGGCGATCTATTCGCCGACCAAACGCGAGTTCAACAGGGACATGGACGGGCTAGGGGGCTCCGTCGGCATATGGGAAGCCGGGCGGCTCAAGCTGGTCAGCGAGCCGCTGCCGAACGGTGGCTATGCGCTCATGACCAGCCCAAAGCAGATGCCGGTGGGGTCTGTACTCAAACTCGACTATCAGCCGGTTCACCTCCAGCAGACGACGCACATCATGCTCAAGGATGGGGCTGGTGGTATGAGCCGAGCGGCCCTGATTTTCAAGAACAACGGCCACGTCTATACCCAGTGCCGACAGCTACCCGCCGGAACGTTTGTGGAGGTGGACATCGGGGTCTACGTTCCGGGCAAGACGTACAGCATCGAGATGGAGTCAACCGCCACCGGCGCGCGCGTCTTTGTCTATGAAAAAGGCACGTCGCGCGCCAGTGGCTTGGCGGCAACGATTGTCGAGCCGACGACGGACTGGCAGTCCGTTCGGGTTGAGTTTGCCGTCTCGCGTGCCTCAGACCTGCCAGCAGGTCAAACGATCAGCTACGTCGACAACGTCGAGGAGATCCCGCCGCTCAAAGGCCGCGTTACTCAATTTGCCTACGACGCAGCGGGCCGCCAGCGCTTTGCGATTGACGCGGAAGGCTATGTCACCGAGACGCGCTACGACGACGCCAACGCCCGCACGACGGCACTGCGCTATGCCAGCCGCCTGAGTGGCAGCGGCAGCTACACGCCTGCTGCCTTTGCCCCCGTGCTGAACACGTTGACGGTTGCACTTCCGGGTCTGGGTGCGGCGACCAGCGTCATCCGTGAACTCGACCGCGCCGGGCGACTGAGCGTTGAGACCGATGGCAATGGCGTGCAGACCCAGTTCACCTATGACGCCGCCGGCCGGCTGGAGACCGAGGTCCTGGCTGGCAACGTGGTGGGGCAAGCCAGCACGACGCGCTACGCCTACAACGGCGCCGGCCAACGCATCTCGATCACGCGCGCCGACGGCACGGCACTGGCCAGCACCACGCGCTTCGAGTACGACGCCCAGGGCCGCCTGTGGCACGAGATCGACCCCCGCGGCGTCGCGCTGACCGAAGGCACCGGCGCCTGGGAGCAGGCCGAGCGCGCGCGGCTGGGCTACGCCGCTGACCTCTCCACCCTGGCCGCCGATGCCAAGGCCGCGGCGCAAACCGCGCTGCGCAAGCTCTACACCACCGACTACGGCTACGACGCCGCCGGCCGCGTCACGACAGTCACCGACGCGCTGGGCGGCGTCACCGCGACGGACTACGACGCCTTCGGCCACGCCAGCGTCATCACCGATGCACGCGGCTACAAGCGCTACCAGGTCTACGACAAGGCTGGGCGCCTACTGCAGACCGTCGATGCACAGCGCTACCTCACTGCCTATGGCTACGACGCCTTCGGCAACCTCACCAGCAGCTTGCGCGTGGACGCCAAAGTGCAAGGCACGCTCTCGGGCGGCCAAGCCGTCGTTCTGGCCACCGCGGCGCAGGCCAATGGGGCCTACGTGCTCACCGCCGCCACGGCAGACGCCCTCACGAGCCGCACCTACGACCGCAACGGCCGCCTGCTCCAGGAGACCGACGCCGAGAACTACGTCGAGGGTACCGATGTGCTGGACGCATACGGCCAGCGCCTGAGCGTCAAGAACAAGCTCGGCGCCACCGTCACCTACACCTACGACCGCCTCGGGCGCCTGCTCACCGAAACCCTGCCTGTGCAGGCCAAGGACGGCACCGGCGCGCTCAAGAACGTCGTCAACGAATACCAGTACGACAGCCGCGGCAACCGCATCACCAGCATCGAAGCCAAGGGCCTGCCGGAACAGCGCACCACGCAGATGGCCTACGACGCCAATGACCGCCTGGTCCGGCGCATCGGCATGAGCTACACGGCCACCGCCGCCGACGGCAGCACCAGCACCGTCACGCCGGCCGACGCGATGCGCTACGACGCCCGCGGCAACGTCATCGAGCAGGTCAGCCACGGCCAGCTCCAGGCCGACGGCCTCACCGTCAGCGGTGGCAGGCGCTCCGTGGCCTGGTACGACGCGCTCGACCAAAAGACGCTGGAGATCAGCGCCGACCGCGTCGCCTCGCGCGCCAGCTACGACGCCGCGGGCAACCAGGTCGTGCAAACCGTCTACGCCACGCGCATCGCCGACGGCGTGACCCTCGACCCGGTGGGCAGCGCGCCCGCGGCCACCGCCGACACCGCCAACGACCGCACGCTGCGCACCCTGTACGACGCGCTCAACCGCAAGACCCAGACCTCGCTGGACAACCTCTACGCCTGGAGCAGCGGTGACGGCACCAACCTCGTCATCAGCGGCCTGACGCCGAAGAACACGGTGCTGCAGAGCTTCTTCTACGACGCGGTGGGCAACCTCACCGAGCGCAAGGATGGGCGGGACAACTCCAGCTTCGAGTACTTCGACGGCAACGGCCGGCGGACCCTGTCCATCGACGCCGGCGGCGCGGCCGTCGCGTGGGAGTACGGCCACGCGGGCAACGTCGCCACCAAACAAACCCGCTACGCCGCGATGCTGCCGGGCGGCTACGCCCGCCAAGCCGACAAGCTGGCCAGCGCCGGCGCCACCAACGACCCGGCGCAGCTCATCCCCGTCATCGCCGGGCAGTTCGTGCCTACCGGCGAGCAAAACCGCATCACCGAGGTCAGCCTGGACCGGCTGGGCCGCGTCACCGAGCAGCGCCTCTTGAACGTGGCGCAGGACACCGTCGACGCCAGCGGCACCCGCACGCAGAGCACGACGACCGCCATCACCCGCTACCAGTACAACGGCCTGGGCGCCGTCACGCAGACCCAGGCGCTGGCCGCGGAGGTCGGCACGACCCTGACCTGGGAGCAGACCGACATCACCTACGACGCCCTGGGCCGTGAGACACGGCGCGAGGCGCCGGGGTATGTGGACTACCTGAACGCCAACGTCCGTCCGACCACCGATACCGAGTACGACGGCCTGGGGCAGGTCAGGCGGCGCATCCAGCGCGGCAGGGACACCACCGTCGAGACGGACGACCGCATCACGCTCAGCGGCTACGACGCCAACGGCCTGCTCGTGCAGACGACGGACGCCGCCGGCGCCATCACGACCTATGCCTACGACGCCAACGGCAACCTCGCCCGGCGCGTGAACAAGGACGTGCGCCGCTCGGACAGTACCGCCAGCGCCCCCAAGCTGCGCGACATCATCACCAGCTACGAGTTCGACGCGGCAGGGCGCATCGTCGTGGAGAAGCATTGGGAGAGTGACAAGACCGCCGCGGCCGAGACCCGCAAAACCCGCTACAACGCCTTCGGCGAGTTCAGCGCCAAGGGCATCGGCGACGGCTGGGAGGAATTCGCCGAGTACTCCACGCTGGGCAAGGTCGTGAAGACGAATTCGGGCGACGGGGCAATCAAGTTCTACGTCTATGACGCCAACGGGAATATGACCCGCGAGATCCGCGGCAATGGCGACGCGACCTACAAGGTGGCCGGGCTGGACGTGGCCATCGACCTGCGCAGCCTCACCCTGCAGCAGGCCACCTCCGGCAAGCGCAACCCGGCCGACACCGCCTTCTTGCCGCTGTATTCGCGGGTCTCCGTCTACAACGCCCGCAACCTCATCACCCAGACCATTGATCCGCAGATCGATGTGCTCAAGAGCGCGGTGACGATGCAGTCGCAGTTCAATACTGCATGGGTGCCGGCCTGGCAACCGCCGAATGCATTGGTGCAGTCGGCAACGATATTGCCGCGGGCGCAGAACTTTACATTGACCAACGGCACGGTTCCCAAGCTCAATATCACCCAGCCGGGCAGCAGGCAACTACTATTTTCGTTCGATATAAACGAAGGTCTTAGCGATTTTAGTCCTACAATTTTCTCGCTGGACAATAGTGGAGTATTCTCCTTGAACTTGGAGAGCTTCAAGGGTAAGGGGGTCCAGTATTTTCAGTACGCCGCCATTACCAGCACAAGCTCGTACCCCATAGGTCGAACTCTTGCTATGGGCCGCGGCACCTTCGAAGTCGATGGTGCAGGAAATATTGCTTGGACTGATTTGCCCGCGAAAGATAACGATCGTCAAGTAGGATCGGTAAAATTTTCCGTCATTGCTTCGAATCCAGGGGGGTGGGTCGAACGAAGCTATCAACTGACCGACGCGTCGGGTGCATTTTTGGAAGGAAGCACCTCCTACTCCTCACCTTATCTTGAAACGGAAATGGTGGTTGGGAAATATCGCCCGACAGGAACGGCGCCTTCCCCGAAGATTCTTTATCTTAAGGTGAATCAATTCTGGAATTCTGAATTGGTATCAAAGACAATTACGATAAGAATATATAATGACGGTACGATTTCAACAACGGATGTTGTTGATCCCACGGTGATGCCGATCGAATTCTACGTTCAAGGTAGAAATATCAAGAATGCGAACATTACGGTCAACGGAATCACTCGTAGAGTAACTGGTACTTATGAGCCCACGCAAGGGGGGCGATCGGGCTACACATGGTTCCGCCTTGATGCGAGGGATATGGTTTCTGCCGGTTGCATATATTCATATTCCGTTGATATGCTGAATGCCGATGGGACTATTTTCCGTGATGAGGTCGGCAACCCCTTGCGTCAGGAGGGTAAGGTCGACATTGACGGCAGCGGTGCTGCAAGGCTCCTGCAACAGGTGCAGCTTTTGAACACCGGTGAGAAGGTCACCATCAAACGCTTCCAATCCTTCAACGCCTTCGGCGACGTGGTGGAGGAGCGCGACGAACGTGTCGCCGAACGCATGCTTGCCGCCATCAACGACGACCGCAAGAGCAAGAACCAGTCCGCGCTGACCGCCCTGACCACCGACCAACTTGCCAGCGCCAAGACCACGCTGCAATACAACACCCAGGGCCAGCTCATCGCCAAGCTCGACCCCGAGACCTTCGTCACCGCAGAAAACGGTTACCGCTACCGCGCCCGGCCCATCACCCGGTTCGGCTACGACCTGCTGGGCCGGCACACCACCATGCTGCAAGGGAGCACCACGCTCGACCCCAACGGCAACCTCAGCCGCGTGCAATACCTGGCCGGCAGCCGCGGCGACGATGCCCTGGTCATCAGCGAATTCGATGCTGCCGGTGGCAGCGCCGATGCCTACAACGCCACCGGCGGCGGCATCCGCACGAGCCAGTACGACATCTTCGGCGACGCCCGCAAGACCACCGACGCCGAGGGCGCCGTCACCGAACGCAGCTACGACAAGCGCGGCCTGCTCACCACCGTCACCCGCAAGGGCGTGCAGCGCCTGGCCAACGCCACCAGCGACACCCTCGCCACCGGCCGCGACCTCAGCGACACCTACGCCTACGACGAACTCGGCCAGCGCCTGACCGCCACCAACGCGCTCAACATCACCACCCGCACCGACTACGACGCCCTGCAGCGCGTCGTGCAGACCGTCTCCGGCAACGGCTTCGTCACGGGCTACACCTACGAGCTGCGCCAGGCCGGTGCCAGCGGCATCACCAGCGTGGCTGGCGCCGGCGGTGCGGCCACCACCACCGGCGGCTACGTGCGCACCACGCTGCAGACCGACGGGCGCAGCCTCATCGACAAGGTCGACTACTTCGGCCACACCACCTGGCACCAGGACCTCAGCGGCGCGCAGTTCACCTACACCTTCAACAGCGCCGCCCAGCTCGTCAAGCAGACCAGCACCGTACACACGGGCCAGAGCACCAGCCAGAACGTCGACTACACCTACTACGCCAACGGCTACATCCGCTCCTTCACCGACAACACGCAAGGCATCACCAGCGAGTATGCCTACGACAACGCCGGGAACCGCGTGGCTGAGGGCACCTTCAGCCTTGTCAACGGCACCAAGACGACCGCCTACCAGAACGCCACCATCACCTACGACGAGCTCAACCGCATCTCGCGCGTGCGCGATGCCAACTTCTTCGACGTGGCCTACGAGTTCGACGCCGTCGGCAACCGCCGCCGCATCACCGCCACCTACTGGGACGGTCTGGCCGGGCTACTGGGCGGCGGCACGCAGGACTACTGGTACGCCTACGACAAGCTCAACCGCTTCGTCGTCAGCAAGGGGCGGCTGGAGACCGGCGCCGGGGTGGCCACCACGACGCGTGGCACCGGTCTGGCCGACACCGGTGTTGTCATCAAGCGCGGCACCGAGGGCACCCAGCTGGGTTATGACAAGGTCAGCCAGCGCCGCCTCGCGACCTACACCTACCAATCAGGCAACGTTGCGCAGACCATCGACGAGACATACGGCTACAGCCAGGACGGCTACCTGCAAACCACCAAGCAGGGCACGACGCTCGTGGCCACCCGCAAGCTCGACGACATCGGCCGCACGGTGCTGCTGACCGACCTGCAAAACAAGCAGTCCACTGCCAGCACCTACGACAAGGACAACCGGCTGCTCGCGCAAAGCTTCATCGGCAAGATCGACAACCTTGGTGATACCAGCGGCAACTTCACGCTGACGTACAAGTACTACACGAGCACTGCCGACACGACTACCAGCGACACCGGCACCGGAGCGCTCGCTTCGAGCGTTCAGCAACCCACCAGTGGCTTCAGCACCACCACGACCTACCAGTACAAGTATTGGGACTCCGAGCAGCAGTCCAAGATCACAAAGGCCGGGGCGGGTCAGGAAAACTATACGACCCTAGGCTACGACATCAACGGCCATATCAGCAGCACCTTCGACGATGGCAGTGGAGTCAGTCGCAGCTATGTCACCAACGCCAACGGCCAGGTGCTTCGCCGCTCGGGCACCAACGGAACACACTACTTCTACTACGCCGACGGCCATCGCGTCGGGGACGTGGGCAACACGCCTGACGACAAGTCGCGAGTGAGCTACGCAGAGGAGCTGGCGCGCCGCGGGTCGGCTGAAACCGCAGACCAGCGCCGCGAGCGCTACAAGAATCCCAGTCCCGTGACCAGCGCGGATTTCGACCAGAACTACGAGCCTATCAACGACAACTTCCCCGGCAACGCCGCCAGCAGCTACACCGTGAGGCGTAACGGCGAGACGCTGCGTGACATCGCCCAGGCAATGTGGGGTGACTCCAGCCTCTGGTATCTGATCGCCGAGAGCAACGGCATGCTGACCGACGGGGCACTCGTGGCTGGCCGTGTGATCGTCATTCCCAACAAGGTCACCAACATCCACAACAACGCTTCGACCTGGCGGCCGTACAACCCGGGGGAGGCGATTGGGGCCGTCGACCCGACACTTTTCAGTCAGAGCGCCCATAAGAAGCTGATTGAGAGCATGGACTGGCGAGAGGCGCATCCCGTGGAGCCCCTCGTGCACCCGCACGGTCGTTGGATCAGCGGTAACAGGAGCTTTGTTCAGTCCTACGACAGTGGCGAGAGCAGTGGTCAGAGCGCCAACAGGCGAAACGCGGACAGCGCGGCGAGCGTCGGCTATTACGACTTCAATCGGTCGGCGAGTGCGGCTACGCCGCTCTCAGCCGATGCGGTCACCCAGGCGTTGTTCAGTGCCAGCTACAGCGGTACAGGCAATTGGACTTCCGACGTGGAGTCCGGTGCAACGAACAACTGGTCGGCGAATCAGATGCTGAGCAGTAGCTACAGCTTCTCGGCGTCGCTGGAGCCGCAATTGTCCAGTTGGGGCAGTGGTTTCAGTTTTGGTGTTGTCAGTGTTGGAAACTTGGACTGGCGTGACGTGGGGTTGGGCGGGCTTGGCAGTGCAATTGGTGAGAGCCTGACGAGCCAGAGCAAAGACTACAGCCGCTGGGGCAGTGACGACACCGAAACCCAGCGCTTGCTGGCGCGGTATCCGGCTCCTGCCGCTTTAAGAGCAGCCGGCGCGGCGGATGAGGATGATGGTGCGCCTGTGGCCCGAGCCATCCCATTGGGCGGTGGCCGATATCGCATGGCCGATGGGAGCATCAGAAGGATGTCGGTGGAGGCATCCGAGCCGCGCGCGCTGGTGGACTTTGCTGCCGATACGGCGTCTCGCCGGGCGCGCGCTGCAGCCGACGGGCCCGTTCTTGGTCAAGTTCTGTCAAGTCTTCGTATTGACTCGACGTTGCGAGCGGCAACTCCAAGCGCGTTGACCAAGCTCGACGGCAGTTCCGTTACATACTCGTTCGACCTCAGCACCAAGCAGGCCTACTGGAATCTGGGTGAGGACAACGTGCTTCGAGCTATCCCGAAGGCCTACAAGCAGCCAAACTTGGATGAGGCCGCGCGCGCCGACCCGAACAATCCGTTCGCCCACCTTACTGACAAGGTGACTGACTTTGCGCTGACTTCGGCGTTCGGTACAGCAAGCATCTTCACTGGGGGAGCAGCCTTTGCTGGATTGGCGCGCCTGGGGTGGCTTGGAGCGCGTAGCGCGATGGTAGTGAGCAGCATGGCCGGCGACGCCGCGTTGCAAGGTATGCAAATCGGGACGAATAGCCTCTCGAATGGTCGTTACGGGATCCAAGACTTCAGCTGGGGCGAATTGGCACTGGCAGGCGTGCTGCCGATCGCACTAGGAGGTGGCGCGGCAGTCCGAGAATTGGCGACTGAATTCCGGAGCATGGGATTGCCTGATTGGAACATCCGACCAGCACAGCTCAGGTTCGGGCAGGCCAATGCATTCCCTCCGTTATTCGAACTGGAGCGCTTTTCCAATACTGTTGATCCCGTCCAAGCTCGGATTGGCGAACTGCTTCTAGAAGGGCATGGAGTGCAGCGTCATGGAGCCCAGGTGACTCGAATGCAATTAGAAGGGCGCGTTGTGGAGGGACTTGATCCAATGACTGGCACGCCAATCGATGGTGTGCATGGAGGTGACCATGGCTATGCTAAACATGCTACCAAAATAGTCAGCGACGAAGCGTATGTATTTTCGGAACGCTATGCCCGAAATAGCCAGAAGTTTCTAGACGCCACCTCGGGCTCTATAGACGGTCGAGCGGAAATCAAAATACCGCTTAAAGAGATTTATGGGGCGGATTTTAGAGACTTTGTATTTGGTGTTAGTAGGTATGGGTCAAAAAATAATCCATTAGGTTCAGGTGCTACCGTCTTTCTTGATAATTCCTATATGGTAATTAGATATAAGCAAAATTCAACAGGGGTATGGAGATTTAACACTATGTTCCCTGAGCCGGGAGTGCTATGATGCAATTAGAAAATCCGATTGGTCGCATTTTGCGGAGCTTTTGTCATGTTGAGTGGTACGAAGTTGACGAGTTGGCGGAGCTTGTTAAGGGTGGAGTTGCGAAATTCGATATTGGCGCCCTGAAGAATCAATTTGAATACTTAATTGCCAATCCTCAGGGGATTGCTAACGGGATAAATGAAATCACCGCGAACGAATTCGAGTCAGATGCTGAGGCTCGAATTTGGTTAGAAAGGATCTATCAGAAGGTGTTTTATTGAACATGGGATTTCCAAGGTTCGCACGCCGTTCGCACGGTTCACGGTTCGGCGGTTCGGCGGTTCGTTCGGCGGTTTTCGGTTTTCGGTTCGCGCGGTTCGAGACCGCTGCATAACTTCCCTGACGCGCGGTATTGAAGGGTGCGGTGCAATGGCGCCATGGACAGCTTCTTCCTCATGGGCGCCAAGCCTTTGGTTCAGGACTCGCCAACGATGAAGTTGCACGAGCTGCTGGACTGGGACGAGATCGCGCACAAGCTCAAGGGTCTGTACAAGGCCACGCACGGCGGCGGTCCCGAGCCGAGACCGCTGCACGACTGCCCGCAGAGCGAGTATCGGAAGCCCAGCCGCGCGGGGATCTCAAGATGCGCAATCGAGATCGAGTTTTCGGGCCGTTTTTAGTGCTTTTCGAGGCCGTTTCCGGCCGCTTTGGCCCCTCAGGACGGACTACTGCTTGGACACGGCTGCAGTCGCCCGCTTTGCAGCTTCCTCATCGCTTTGAGCAAGTTCACGCCGAGTGCCGCCCAGACCATTGGCGCCTGCGTCTTGGCCACCCCGAAGTACCGCGCCCGGTTCAGGTGGAAGCGCCGCTTCATCGTGCCGAAGCCTTGCTCGACCTTGTAGCGAAGCGTGGCGATGGCCCGGTTCATCTGCGTCTGCAGCGGATGCACGGGATTGCCTCGGCTGCCTTTGAACTGGATTAGATCGCCAATGCCCTTGGCATTCAGGTACTCGCGGTTCGCCCCGCTCGCGTAGCCCTTGTCTGCCAGCACGCCCTCGGCTGGATGCCCTGTGCGATGAGTGCGTCAACGATGCCGGGCAGCTTGACCTCAGCCTGGTTGGCCGGATGCATTTCGACATGCTCGACATAGCCATCTTCGGTGTCTACGGCGCTGTAGCCGCGATACCCGAAGAACGCGTCCTTGCCCTTCTTGACCCAACGCGCCTCATCGTCGACTTCGATATGTTGATTCGGCCGCGCTGCGCTCTCGATGACGGTCGCGTCGATGATCGCCCCGCGGCTGCCAGCCACCTTCAGGCCTTTGCGAGTTGCACGTTGACTCGGCACAGCAGTACCTGGTCGAGTTTGGTGGTCACGAGCCGGTTGCGGAATCGGCAGATCGTGGTGGCGTCTGGCAAGGCGCCGTCACTGGGTTCGAAGCCCGTGAATACCATGAAGTCCAACCGGACCTTCAACGCATGCTCGAGCTGCGTGTCGGACAGTCCGTGCCACTGGCCCAGCAGCATCAGCTTGAACATCGACAACGGCGCATACGGCTCGGGACCGCCGCCATGCGTGGCCTCGCGCTTGTACAGACCCTTGAGCTTGTGCGCGATCTCGTCCCAGTCCAGCAGCTCGTGCAACTTCATCGTTGGCGAGTCCTGGACCAAAGGCTTGGCGCCCACGAGGAAGAAGCTGTCCATGGCGCCATTGCACCGCACCCTTCAATACCGCGCATCAGGGAAGTTATGCAGCGGTCTCCGCCCGAGAAAACCGTCTGTTCCCCAGCCCGTCCACTCATTGCGGGCGCGACGGCCCCGCACAGGTCTTGTGGCTACGTGCCCGTGGTCGCCACGCGCGACACGCTCCAAACCCATCTGGCTCGCGCTGCGGGCGCTGCGAACTCCTTCAACTCCGAGGCGGAATCGACGTGGGCAGTGACCTGTAACCCGCCACCCTACCAAGGCAACAGAGAAAAATCCGCACAACCCCAGGGCTCAGCCCTCTGTGACGTTAGGGCAGGGCGCCGTCCACCCAGGCGCCCAACTGGGCAGCCGTCATCGCACCGCTCTGCCGCCCAACCTCACGGCCGCCAACAAACAGAACGGTCGTCGGAATGCTGCGGATCTGCAGGCTGGCGCTGGTGCGCTGCATCGCTGTCCACCTTGACGAAGCGGATGTCCGGCCGGTTGGCGGCGAGTTGCTCGAAGTGCGGCGCATAGGAGCGGCACGGTCCGCACCAAGCGGCCCAGAAGTCCACCAGCACCGGCGCCTCGGTGCCCTGGAGGTAGGGGCCGAGGTCAGCATCACTCAGCGCCACGGGCTTGCGCGGCGCAACGGGGCCGCCGCAGCGCCCGCAGGTGGGATCGTCGGCCAGGCGTTCGTCGGGCACGCGGTTGCGGGTTCCACATTGGGGGCAGACGAGCAGCATGGGGTGAATTTAGTCCACCGGACTGGGTGTGGCTGCGTGCGCGCCGCCGCATGCCCGCGTAGGCCTCGCCTGACAGCGAAAGCTCAATGCCGCGCCTGGTTGCGGCTCAGCGCCACCTCAAAACCGCTCGACGCCTATTTGACGATCAGCACCGGCGTTTCAATATGCGACAGCACCTTCTGCGCCTCGCTGCCCAGCAGCAGGGCCGCGAAGCCCTTGCGGCCGTGCGAGGCCATGACGATGAGGTCCACGTTCTCGGCCTTGGCGTGGTCGACGATGGCCTCCCAGGCGTGCAGGGCCTCGGTGGTGTGCCCACGGCAGGACAGGCCCTGTGCCGCTGCTGCCGCGCTGACGGCCTCGACGCGCTGGGTGGCGACGCGCAGCTGTGCGTCGATGAACTCCTGCGGCGGCACGGGCTGGATCTCGGAGACGGCGCTGTAGGGGAAGGGCTCCATGACGCTGAGCGTCAACAGCTGGGCGCCGTGAATCTTGGCGAGCTGGATGGCGGTGTCCACCGCGTGGGCGGTGATGTCGGAGCCGTCAGTGGGGACGAGGATGCGCTTGAACATTCGGTCCTCCAGTCGTTACGAAGAACCACAGTGTGGCCGATCAGGCGCCGGAATGCTTGTCGGAGATCAACGCTTTGCTCATCCCCTGGCCTAACCTTTGGCGATAGGGCGGGCCGGGTCTGACGACCATTCGCTCCAGGAGCCGGGGTAAAGCAGGCTGTCGCCCAGGCCGGCGTGGGCCATGGCCAACAGGTTGTGACAGGCGGTGACACCGGAGCCGCATTGCTGGACCACCGCGCCGGCACTGTGCGGTGCCAGCAAAGGCTGGAACTCGGCACGCAGTTGGGCCGCAGGCTTGAAGCGGCCGTCGGCGCCGAGGTTGTCCTTGAAAAAGCGGTTGCTGGCGCCGGGGATGTGGCCAGCGGCCTTGTCCAGCGGCTCGACCTCGCCACGGAAGCGCTCGGCGGCGCGGGCGTCGATGAGGCGGACGTCGCCGAGCTTCTTGAGCAGCGTCGCTGCGTCGATCTGGCCGACCAGCGGCTGGCCGGGTTGCCAGTCGGTCGGCGTGGCAGTTGGGACATCCGCCGTCATTTCGCCGTCCCAGGCGCCGTCCAGCACGGCCACCTCGGCATGGCCCAGCCAGCGCAGCATCCACCAGATGTGGGCGGCGTAGGGGCCGCCCTGGCGGTCATAGGCGACGACCTGGCGGCCGGCGCTCATGCCCAGGCGGCGTATCAGCGCGGCGAAGGCCTCGCGCTCGGGCAGCGGGTGGCGGCCGCGGAAGGACCCGTCGGGGCCGGTCTTGTCGCCGCAGAGGTCGCGGTCCAGGTGCAGGTAGAAGGCGCCAGGGATGTGGCCGGCCGCGTAGGCGCGCTCGCCAGCGTCGGTGTCGGCGAGGTCGAAGCTGCCTTCGAGGATCAGCGGGTTCGAGAGCGCGCGGAGTTCGGTGGTGGAAATCAAGGTCGTGAACGACATGTCGAAGCTTCCAGTGTGGTGACTTACCCAGTGACTGCCGCGGAACCGGCTTTGCTGGGCCGCTGGCAGTGCCCCCTTGAGGGGGCGCGCGAAGCGCGTAGGGGGTGGGCCAGTCCCTTCATGACTCAGCGGGGTTGAACTGGCTGTCTTTTGGCGGCGGGGCGACCTTGGAGCGCAGCAGCGTCGCCGCAAGGCCGGCGCCGATGATGAGCAGCATGCCGAAGGTGGCGTGCCAGGTCAGTGGGTCCTTGAACAGCAGCATGCCGTAGATGAAAGAGAACACGATGCCCAGGTATTGCAGGCAGGCGTTCACCAGCGGGCGGCCGATGGAGTAGGCGCGCGTCAGGCAGACCTGGGCGGTGGTGGCCAGCACGCCGACGGCGAGGAGCAGGAAGGCGCCCCACAGCGTGTGGCTCTGCAGGCCGCCCTGGGTGACGGCCGTGATGACGGCGCCGGCCACGCAGCCGCCGACCGAGAAGTAGAAGACGATGCGCAACTCGGGCTCGCCGACGCGGCCCAGGGCCGTGACCTGCAGATAGGCCATCGCGGCGATCATGCCCGACAGCAGGCCGGCCAGGCCGTACCAGAGCTGCTGCTGATCCAGCGTCGGGCGCAGGATCAACGCGACGCCGACGAAGCCCAGCAGCACGGAGGCCATCAGCCGCCAGTCCAGGCGCTGGGCGCCCATCAGCACGGCGCCGCCGAGCAGGAAGAGGGCCATCCAGACCGAGGACATGTAGTTCAGCGTCATGGCCGTGGCCAGCGGCAGGTGGCTGATGGCGTAGAACCACAGGCACAGCGAGGTGACGCCGGAGATGCTGCGCCACAGATGCATGCCGGGCAGGCGGGTCTTGAGGCTCAAGCCCTGGCGGTGCGACAGCAGGGCCATCATCACGGAGCCGACCAGGCCGCGGTACATGACGATCTCGCTGGCCGCATAGAACTCGCTGGCCAGCTTGACGCAGACGCCCATGGTGGCGAACAGCAGCGTCGCCGCGACCATGAGCACCGAGGCGGGCATCAGAGAGGCGCGCCGATCTCGTTCCGGAACCATTCATGGAAGTGCTGCATGCCGTCTTCCATCGGGCTTTGATAGGGGCCGGTCTCGTTGTCGCCGCGCATCATCAGCGCCTTGCGGCCGGCATCCATGCGCTCGGCAATCTCGTCGTCCTCCACGCAGGTTTCCATGTAGGCGGCCTGGTGGGCCTCGACGAAATCGCGCTCGAAAGCGGCGATCTCCTCGGGGTAGTAGAACTCGACGAGGTTGACGGTCTTCTGCGGCGACACCGGGTGCAGCGTCGACACGACCAGCACATGCGGGTACCACTCCACCATGATGTGCGGGTAGTAGGTCAGCCAGATCGCGCCGGCCTCGGGCGGGCGGCCCTCGCGGAACTTCAGCAGTTGGTCGTGCCAGCGCTGGTACACGGGCGAGCCGGGGCGCTCCAGGTCCTTGTGCACGCCGACGGTCTGCACCGAGTGATGCTTGCCGAACTCCCAGGCCAGGTCGTCGCAGCTGACGAAGCCGCCCAGGCCCGGGTGGAAGGGGCCGACGTGGTAGTCCTCAAGGTAGACCTCGATGAAGGTCTTCCAGTTGTAGTTGCACTCGTGGACCTGGACCTTGTCGAGCACGTAGCCGCTGAAGTCCAGTTGCGCCCGCGGGCCCAGCTTGCTCAGCTCGGCGGCGACGTCATGGCCGTTGTCCTCGAACAGCAGGCCGTTCCATTCCCGCAGCGGGTAGCGGTTCAGGTTCAGGCAGGGGTCTTCGGCAAAGTGCGGCGCACCGATCAACTCGCCCTGATGTGAATATGTCCAGCGGTGCAGCGGGCAGACGATGTTGGCCTGGGTGTTGCCGCGACCCTTGAGCATCAGCGCCTGGCGGTGGCGGCAGACGTTGGAGATCAGCTCGATCCCCTGGCTTGAGCGCACCAATGCCCGGCCTTCGCCCTCCTGCGGCAGGGCGTAGTGGTCACCGATTTCGGGGACGGCCAGTGCATGGCCGACGTAGCGGGGCCCTCGCTGGAAGATGCTGGCCTGCTCGCGCTGGAACAGATCGGGGTCGAAATAGGCGCTCACCGGGAGCTGGGTCTGGCTGCGTTTGAGCGCCGAGACGGGAAGACTCAGGTCGGACATGATCCAGGCGGGTCTTTCAGGCGGGTAGAGGTGCTGCGTCCCTCCGGCGCATCTCGGGGCTGCCGAGTCGGCCAGGTTGCTAGGTGTGAAAAGGGGAGCCCGAAGGCACGCGCGTGCGCGCTCGAGCGAGAGGTCCGGGATTCTACGCATGCCCGCGTCCTCCGTCCGACGGTTACGTCCGCAGGCACCAAGCTGAGGAAGCCCGCTGACTACAATTGCTGTTTCGCGTTTTGAAATGACCAAGTCCTCTCCCCGCACCAAGGCCGCCTCGAGCGACGGCGATGCCGACCTCAGCTACGAGCAGGCGCTCGACGAGCTGGAGCGCATGGTGGCGGCCATGGAGGGGCAACAGCTGCCGCTGGACCAACTTCTGCACAGCTACAAGCGGGGCGCCGAGTTGCTGGCTCTGTGCCGCGGGCGGCTGCAGGCGGTGGAACAGCAGGTCAAGCTGCTGGACGGCGCCGAACTGAAGGCCTGGGAGGGCCCCGAATCTTGAATGCACAGGACTTTGACCGCTGGGTGCAGGCGTCTTTGAACGCCTTCGAAGCGGCGCTGGATGATCTCGTGCCCGCCGCCGCACCGGCTGGCCTTGGCGAGGCGATGCGCTATGCGGTGCTGGGCGGTGGCAAGCGCCTGCGCCCGCTGTTGGTGCTGGCGAGTTGCGCGGCCGTGGGCGGCGACAGCTTTGCGGCCATGCGCGCAGCCTGCTCGGTCGAGCTCATCCACGCCTATTCGCTGGTGCATGACGACATGCCCTGCATGGACAACGACGTCATGCGCCGCGGCAAGCCGACGACGCACGTCGCCTTCGGCGAAGCCCAGGCCATGCTGGCGGGCGACGCGATGCAGGCCCTCGCCTTCGAGGTGCTGACGCCGGACACGGGCATTGCTCCCGCCCTGCAGGCGCGGTTGTGCTCGCTGCTGGCCCGCTCGGCCGGCCACGACGGCATGGCCGGCGGCCAGGCCATCGACCTGGCCAGCATTGGCAAGCGACTGGACGAAACCACGCTACGCGACATGCACCGCCGCAAGACTGGTGTGCTGCTGCAGGCCAGCGTTCTGATGGGCGCGGCCTGCGGGTCGGTGTCGACGCAGGCGACCCAGTCGCTGTCCGACTACGGCGCGGCGCTCGGCCTGGCCTTCCAGGTTGTCGACGACATCCTCGACGTGACCCAGGATTCGGAAGTGCTGGGCAAGACCGCCGGCAAGGACCAGGACGCCAACAAGCCGACCTATGTCAGCGTGCTGGGCCTGAACGCCGCGCGCGCGCTGGCTCAAGCGCTGCGCGCCGAGGCTAAGGCGGCCCTGGCCGCCAGCGGCCTGGCCGATGTGAGCCACCTCAGCCTGCTGGCCGACTCCGTTGTAGAGCGGGACAACTAAAGAGGACCGCCATGGAATACACGCTGCTCAAAGGCATCGACAGCCCGGCCGACCTGCGCCGCCTGCCGCGCACCGAACTGCGCAAGCTGGCCGACGAGGTGCGCGCCTTCGTGCTGGAGAGCGTCTCCAAGACTGGCGGCCACCTCGGCTCCAACCTTGGCACGGTCGAGCTGACCGTGGCCCTGCATTACGTGTTCAACACACCGGACGACCGGCTGGTGTGGGACGTGGGCCACCAGACCTATCCGCACAAGGTGCTGACCGGCCGGCGTGACCGCATGCCGGGCCTGCGCCAGATCGGTGGCATCAGCGGCTTCCCGCGCCGTGACGAGAGCGAGTACGACACCTTTGGCACCGGCCATTCGTCGACCAGCATCTCGGCGGCCCACGGCATGGCCATGGCCTTCAAGCTCAAGGGCGAAGACCGCCGCGCCGTGGCCATCATCGGCGATGGCTCGATGACGGCCGGCATGGCCTTCGAGGCGCTGAACAACGCCGGCGTGGCCCATGGCGGCCTGATGGGCGACCTGCTCGTCATCCTGAACGACAACGACATGTCCATCAGCCCGCCGGTCGGCGCGCTGAACAAATACCTCGCGCGCCTGATGAGCGGCAGCTTCTACGCCGCCGCCCGCGAAAGCGCCAAGAGCGTGCTGAAGAACACGCCGCTCTACGAGTTCGCGCGCAAGTTCGAGGAGCACACCAAGGGCATGGTCGTGCCAGGCACCATCTTCGAGGAATTCGGCTTCAACTACGTCGGCCCCATCGACGGCCACGACCTGGACTCGCTGATCCCGACACTCGAGAACCTGCGCGAGAAGAAGGGCCCGCAGTTCCTGCACATCGTCACCAAGAAGGGCGCCGGCTACAAGCTGGCCGAGAACGACCCGGTCAAGTACCACGCGGCCTCCGGCAAGTTCGACCCGGCGGTGGGCTTCGTCAAGCCGGCCACGCCGCCCAAGACGACCTTCACGCAGGTCTTTGGCGACTGGCTGTGCGACATGGCCGAAGCCGACCCGCGTCTGGTGGCCATCACGCCCGCGATGCGCGAGGGCTCGGGCATGGTCGAGTTCCACAAGCGCTTCCCGCAGCGCTATCACGACGTCGGCATCGCCGAGCAGCACTCGGTCACCTTCGCCGCGGGCCTGGCCTGCGAAGGCATCAAGCCGGTCGTCGCAATCTATTCGACCTTCCTGCAGCGCGCCTATGACCAACTGATCCATGACGTCGCCATCCAGAACCTGCCCGTGCTGTTCGCGCTGGACCGCGCCGGCCTGGTGGGCGCTGACGGCGCCACGCATGCCGGCAACTACGACATCGCCTACACGCGCTGCATCCCCAACATGGCCGTGCTGACGCCGGCCGATGAAGACGAATGCCGCCAGGCGCTGTATACCGGCTTCATGCACAACGGGCCGGTGACGGTGCGCTACCCGCGCGGCGCGGGCGTTGGCATCGTGCCTGTCAAGGCAATGACGGCCCAGGCCTGGGGCAAGGGTGAAGTGCGTCGGCAGGGCCAGCGCATCGCGATCCTGGCCTTTGGCACGCTGCTCTATCCCGCGTTGGAAGTGGCCGAGCGCCTGGACGCGACGGTCGCCAACATGCGCTTCGTCAAGCCGCTGGATGCTGAGCTTGTTGCCGAACTGGCGCGCACGCATGACGTCATCGTCACCGTCGAGGATGGCTGCATCATGGGCGGCGCCGGAAGCGCCATCGTCGAGGCGTTGAACGCCGCCGGCCTCGGCGTGCCGGTGCTGCAGCTCGGCCTGCCCGACGAGTTCGTCGAGCACGGCGACCCGGCCAAGCTGATGAGCCTGTGTGGCCTGGACGCCGCCGGCATCGAGGCCAGCATCGTCAAGCGCTTCGGGACGAAGCCGACGGTCGTGCGCGCCGTAGGGCGCTGAGCAAGGCATCGACCAGCGGTTGTGCTGGGCGGTGCAATGGGATCAGTGCGCTGACCCGGTAGGGAATCGACACCGACAGTGGCCGCACGACCAGGTCGGATCCCGCACAGGCCGCTGCCGTCAGCGGGTTCACGATGGCCACGCCCAGCCCGGTCCGCACCAGTTCGCAAACGGCCACGGCGCTGTGCGTCTGCACGCGCAAACGGCGCTGGATGCCCGCGGCATCGAAGCGCGCATCGATCTCGCGCCGATAGGGGTCGTCCTCGGCGAGGCTGATGAAGTGCTGGCCTGCGAAATCCTTCAACGCCAGCCGCTTGCGCGACGCTAGCGCGTGGTCGGCCGGCAGCACAGCCACTTCGTCCGCCTCCAGCACCGGCTCGACACGCACGCCGGGCAGGGGTGTCGCCTGCTCGGCCAAGCCGAGATCGAAGCGCTGCTCGCTGATCCAGGCGTCCAGAAGCGGTGGTTCGGCCGGCGTGATGGACACGCGTGCCGACGGGTTGGCAGCGAGCAGTTGCTGGAGCGCGGCCGGCAGCAGCGCGTGGCTCAGCGCTGGAAGACTCAGCAGACTCAATTCCGCATCCTCCGAGCGCCCCAGCGCCTCGGCCCGCTCGATGACGCGCGCCAGGCCCTGGAAGCTGCGCTCCACCTCGTCGAACAGCGCACGTGCCCTCGCCGTCGCCTTGAGCCGGCCGCGCTCGCGCTCGAACAGGGCATAGCCCAGGAGATGCTCGAGCCGGGCGAGGTCGCGGCTCAGGGTCGGTTGCGAGGTGTGCAGCAGCGCCGCGGCGCCGGTGACGCTGCCAGCGGTCATGACAGCGCGGAAGACTTCGATGTGGCGGTGCTGGATATCCATATCAGGACTGAATTGTCGCTGCACAAATTTCAATTTGATTGAATGGGTCGCCGCGGGCATGCTTCGATCCATGACAAAGCCCCTGCCTGCCGCCCTGAACCCCGCCCGCCTGCAAGCTCTCGCCGCCGGGCACGGCACGCCGCTGTGGGTCTATGACGCCGCCACCATCCGCGAGCGCGCCGCGTCGCTGAAGAGCTTCGACGTCGTGCGCTTTGCGCAGAAGGCCTGCTCCAACATCCACATCCTGAAGCTGCTGCGCGAGGCTGGCGTCAAGGTCGACTCGGTGTCGCGCGGCGAGATCCTGCGCGCGCTGGCGGCAGGCTACGAAGCTGGTGGTGACGAGATCGTCTTCACCGCCGACCTGTTGGACCACGCCACGCTGGCAACGGTTGTCGAGCACCGCATCCCTGTGAACGCCGGCTCCATCGACATGCTCGATCAGCTCGGCGCCGCTTCGCCCGGCCATGCTGTCTGGCTGCGCATCAACCCGGGCTTCGGCCATGGCCACAGCCACAAGACCAACACCGGCGGCGAGCACAGCAAGCACGGCATCTGGCATGCCGATCTGGGCGCCGCGCTGGCGGCCATCCGCCGCCATGGGCTCAAGCTGGTCGGCCTGCACATGCACATTGGTTCGGGCGTGGACTACGAGCATCTGGCCCAGGTCGGCCAGGCCATGGTCGGCCTGGTGCGCGAAACGGTCGCGGCCGGGCATGACCTGCACGCGATCTCGGCCGGCGGTGGCCTGTCGATTCCCTACCGCGATGGCGATGCGCGCATCGACGTGGCTCACTACTTCGGCCTGTGGGACGCCGCACGCCGCGAGGCCGAGGCGCTGGTGGGTCACGCGCTGAAGCTGGAGATCGAGCCTGGCCGCTACCTCGTCGCCGAAAGCGCCGTGCTTCTGGCCGAGGTGAGGGCAGTCAAGAACTCGGGCGCCAACCGCTTCGTCCTTGTCGACGCGGGCTTCAACGAGCTGATGCGCCCGGCCATGTACGGCGCCTTCCATGCCATGAGCCTGCTCGGCGCCAGCGGCCCCGAGCAGCCCACCGTCGTGGCCGGCCCGCTGTGCGAGTCCGGCGATGTGTTCACGCAAGGCCCCGGCGGCGAGGTGCTGACGCGCGACCTGCCTCTCGCCGTCGTCGGTGACCTGCTCGTCATCCACGACGCGGGTGCCTATGGCGCCTCCATGTCCAGCAACTACAACAGTCGGCCGCTGGCAGCCGAGGTGCTGGTCGACGGCGACAGCAGCCGCCTGATCCGCCGTCGCCAGACTGTCGAGGAGCTGCTGGCGCTGGAAACCTGAGCGTTTCTCCGCTGCGGCGGCGCGTGCAAGTCCGGAGATCATCCGGCCATGAAACTCGTCCCCATCCAGCAGGTTGCCGGTCACATCAAGGCCGGGGCGCCCCTGCCTTTCGGGGTGCGTGATGCCGAGGGCAAGCTGCTGCTGGCCAAGGGCCAGCCGGTGCCCAACGAGCAGATGCGCGAGGCGCTGCTGAACCGCGGCGTGTTCGTCGACATGGAGGAAGTGCGCGACGCCTCGGCGCGTAGCAGCGATGGCGGTGCGGGCAGCGAGGACTTCTTCGGCCGCTGGGAGGCGATGCAGACGCGGTTGTCCGTACTGCTGCGCACGCCGCAGGAAACCCTCTTCCTGCCGCGTGTCAAGGAATGCGCCGGCCAGCTGATCGCCTGGACCGAGCGTTTCCCTGACCAACTGCTCTTCGTCGTCATCCAGCACGACCACAGCCGCCACGAGGTCTACGGCCTGGCCCATTTGCTGCACACGGCCGCTGTCGCCGCGCTACTGGCGCGCCGCCTCTCATGGACGCCGGAGCGCCAGAAGAGCCTCGTTGGCGCCGCGCTGACGATGAATCTCTCCATCATCGACCTGCAGGGGCGCCTGGCCTCGCGCGGCGGCAAGCTGCTGCCGCCCCAGCGCGCTGCCATCGACCGCCATCCTGACGAAGCCGTGGCCTGGCTGCGCAACGCCGGCCTGGACGATGCGCAATGGCTGGCTGCGGTGGCCCAGCACCATGAGCAGCCGGGCGGCGGTGGCTATCCGCAAGGCTTGGCCGAGCCCGACGAGGCGGCCCAGCTGCTGCGCCTCGTCGACATCTTCCTGGCCAAGCTTGCCAGCCGCGGCGGCCGCGCAGGCATGCCGGCACCGCAGGCGGCCAAGTCGCTCTACACCGGCAGCAATGGCCATCCCTTTGCAGCGCTGCTGGTCAAGGAGGTCGGCATGTTCCCGCCCGGCACCCTGGTCAAGCTCGCCAGCGGCGAGATCGCGGTGGCGGTGCGCCGCGGTACATCAGGCAACACTCCCATCGTCAGCGCCGTTATGAATCGTCATGGGGATGCCTTAGGCTCTCCCGTCAGGCGTGACACGGCGGTGGCCGAGCATGCGATCACGGGTCTGGTGGCCGCGCAGGTACTGCGCGTGAAGCTCAGCCCGCACCAGCTCTACGACCGCCGCTACGAAGCCTGAAACGCTGCCCCTCGTCCAGACCAGTCCGGCTGGACGCGGGCTGGTCTGGTCGGTCCCCCGAGGGGACGGCGATGCTTGGCGGGTTGGCCGCCAAGCACATCGCCGGACCGGGCCGGCTTGGGAGCGGCCCGGCGCTCGGCCCGCCAGGCCGGGTGGGGCGGTGATCAATAGCCTGACTCAATAGCGCCGATTTGATAAATGTTTTCTACTGAAAACTCATCTTCGATATAGTTCTACCTATCCCATCAACCAGCGTCCTACGGAGCTTTCGAATGTCCCTGATCAACACCCAAGTCCAGCCTTTCAAGACCGAAGCCTTCCACAACGGCAAGTTCATCACCGTTAGCGACGAAACCCTGAAGGGCAAGTGGTCCGTGCTGATCTTCATGCCGGCCGCTTTCACGTTCAACTGCCCGACCGAAGTCGAAGACGCGGCCGACAGCTACGCCGAGTTCCAGAAGATGGGCGCCGAGGTCTACATCGTCACGACCGACACCCACTTCTCGCACAAGGTGTGGCACGAGACCTCGCCGGCCGTCGGCAAGGCCAAGTTCCCGCTGGTGGGCGACCCGACCCACACGCTGACCAATGCCTTCGGCGTGCACATCCCCGAAGAAGGCCTGGCACTGCGCGGCACCTTCGTCATCAACCCGGACGGCGTCATCAAGACCGCCGAGATCCACTCCAACGAGATCGCCCGTGACGTGTCGGAAACGCTGCGCAAGCTGAAGGCTGCCCAGTACACCGCCGCCCACCCCGGCCAGGTCTGCCCGGCCAAGTGGAAGGAAGGCGCTGCCACGATCGCCCCGAGCCTGGATCTCGTCGGCAAGATCTAAACAGCCATGCTGTTCGTCAGGAACCCGGGAGGGTTCCTGCCTTCTGCAGAACCAGACAGGTTCTGCTGAAAGGGCCTCCGGCATCGGGGACCCTTTCAGCAGTGGCCCGCCCCGCCACGCCTCACTGAAAGGACACCACCATGTTGGACGCCGCACTGAAGACCCAGCTCCAGGGCTACCTGGACCACGTCAAGATTCCCTTCGAGATCATTGCCTCGCTGGACAACTCCAAGTCCAGCGACGAGATGCGCGAGCTGCTCGAAGAGATCGCCGGCATGCACGACAAGATCACGCTGCGTACCGACGGTGTCGACACCCGCACGCCGTCATTCCTGCTGCGCCGCACCGGCACAGAGCAATCGCTGCGCTTTGCCGCCATCCCGCTGGGCCATGAGTTCACGTCGTTGGTGCTCGCGCTGCTCTGGACCGGCGGTCATCCCCCGAAGGTCGAGCAGGCGCAGATCGACGCCGTCAAGGCGCTGGACCTGGATCTCGACTTCGAGATCTACATGAGCCTGACCTGCCACAACTGCCCGGACGTCGTGCAGGCGCTGTCGCTGATGGCCATCGTCAACCCGCGCATCCGCACCACCGTCATCGACGGCGGCCTGTTCCAGAGCGAGGTCGAGGCGCGCGACATCATGGCCGTGCCGGCCGTGTGGCTGAACGGCCAGCCTTTTGCCTCGGGCCGCATGTCGCTCGAGGAGATCGTCGCCAAGCTCGATACCGGCGCCGCCGTGCGTGACGCCAAGAAGCTGGACGCCGAGGAGCCCTACGACATGCTCATCATCGGCGGCGGCCCGGCCGGCGCCGCAGCGGCCGTGTACGCGGCGCGCAAGGGCATCCGCACCGGCGTCGCAGCCGAGCGCTTCGGCGGCCAGGTCAACGACACGCTGGGCATCGAGAACTACATCTCCGTGTCGGTGACCGACGGCCCCAAGTTCGCCGCGGCGCTGGAAGGCCACGTCAAGGACTACCAGGTCGACATCCACAACCTGCAGCGCGCCGAGAAGCTGACGCCGGCTGCGCAACCCGGTGGCTTCGTCGAGGTCGAGCTGGCCAACGGCGCCAAGCTCAAGGGCAAGACGGTCATCCTGTCCACCGGCGCGCGCTGGCGCAACGTCGGCGTGCCCGGCGAGGCCGAGTACAAGAACAAGGGCGTGGCCTATTGCCCGCACTGCGACGGCCCGCTGTTCAAGGGCAAGCCGGTCGCGGTCATCGGCGGCGGCAACTCCGGCGTCGAGGCGGCCATCGACCTGGCCGGCATCGTCAAGCATGTGACGCTGGTCGAGTTCGGCGCCGAACTGCGCGCCGATGCGGTGTTGGTCAAGAAGCTCCAGAGCCTGCCCAACGTCACCATCATCGTGAACGCGCAGACAACCGAGTTCACGGGTGGCAGCAACGGCAAGCTCGACGGCCTGAACTACACCGACCGCATCAGCGGCGAGAGCAAGCGTGTCGAAGTGGAAGGCTGCTTCGTGCAGATCGGCCTGGTGCCCAACACCGAGTGGCTGCGCGGCACGCTGGAGCTCAGCAAGCACGGCGAGATCATCGTGGACGCCAAGGGCGCCACCTCGCTGCCCGGCGTGTTCGCCGCCGGTGATGTGACGACCGTGCCCTTCAAGCAGATCATCATCGCGGCCGGTGATGGTGCGAAGGCGGCGTTGGGTGCCTTCGACTTCCTGATGCGGAGCTGACGCCGGTCCGCCTAGACTGCCTCCCAGCGCCCGCCAAGCGGCGCACAGGGAGAGCAGATGAATCAGGCTTTGCTGATTGCGCAGTTGGCGCTGTGTTGTGTCGTGTTGCTGATGCTGGGCTGGCTGTTGCTGCACCAGCGGCGCACGAAGAAGCTGCAGGACGACCTGTTGGCCGAATGGCTGCCGCGCATGGCGCCTCAGCAGCGCTGGTTCCGCATCAATCTGGCGAGCCCCGATTTCTTCGCCCGGCGAATGCGGGTGCTCGGCTTCGAGGCCAAGGGCCTGTTGATCGATCAGGGCGAACAGCTTCGCGTCGTGGCCGTGCGATCCGACGGCGAGCGCCTGGAACGATGGGTGCCCAAGTCGCCCGGCACCGTCCGCTGGAGGGGCAATGTCGGCCTGCGTTCGGCCAACCTGCACTGGATAGAACTCGGCCAGGCGCCCGACTTTGTCATGGTCAGCGCGGATACGGGCATGAATGCGATGGCCTCGCGGGAGGCAACGGCCGACATCCTGCGCGCACTGTTGTCGCAGCAGCCGCTCGATGCGTCGGCGCTCACCGAATTCGCGCTGGAAAAGCATCCAGTGGCGCGCATTGCCGTCGTGGCCTTCTTGGTGCTGCTGCTGACGACGCTAGGTGACTACGCCTTCAGCGAACACCAGGTGTTGCGGTCGGAGCGCCTGATCGTGCTCAGCCTTGTGGCTGGCTTCGCAGGCTTGTTGATCTACCCGGTGTTCAAACAGCACAAGGTGCCCGGTCGGGAGACTCTCGTGCTGACCATGCTGCTGGTCGGCATGCTGGGTGCTGCCATGCCGCGTGCCGCCTTGCGGTTGGATCAATGGCTCTCGGGCGGCGCCGTCGCCACCTCGTACCGGCTCGTCCACGGCGGGTTGTTGCAGCCCGTGGAAGAAGGCCCGCCGCCGGTACGGCTGCGCGACATCCGCGCCTACTGGGACCAGTTCGAGCCTGGCTCCATCCACGAACTCGACATCGTGCACGGCCCGCTGGGCATCTGGCAGCTGGACCGCAGCCGCCTCAACGCCCTCACGCGGGAGTGGTATCGGCGCGAGGACGACGCCACGCCAGCCGCAAGCCATCCAGCGAGTACAGAGCCAACGCCGCCCAGATGAAGCCGAAGGCGATGAGGCGGCTCGCGTCCATGGGCTCGTGGAACAGGAACACCCCCAGCAGGAACTGCAGCGACGGCGACACGTACTGGACGACGCCCAGCGTGGCCAGCGGGAGGCGCCGTGCACCTGCCGCGAACAGCAGCAGGCTGCCGGCCGTCACGGGTCCGGTGCCGATCAGCCAGGCCCAGTCCACCGCCGTCTGTCCGGCCATGCTGCCGTCCTGCGACCACCAGATCAGCCCGGCCGCGGCCAGCGGCGCGAGGATCAGCGTCTCCAGCGTCAGGCCTTCGATGGCACCGAGGGCGGCCGTCTTGCGCATCAGGCCATAAAGGCCAAAGCTCACCGCCAGCACCAGGGCCACCCAGGGCAGCTTGCCGCCGGCCACCGTCAACCACACCACACCGAAGGCCGCCAGCCCCACCGCCAGCCATTGCACCGGGCGCGGGCGCTCGTGCAGCACGGCGAATCCCAGCGCCACATTGACCAGCGGGTTGATGAAGTAGCCCAGGCTGGCGTCGATGACATGGCCATGGCCGACGGCCCAGACATAGGTCAGCCAGTTGATGGCGATCAGTGTGGCTGACAGCGCAAAGCGCCGCCAGGTCGCCGCGCTGACGTCCTTCAGCCAGGACAGATTGCGCGTCACCAGCAGCACGACGGCCACGAAGGCCAGCGACCACAACGTGCGGTGGGCCACGATCTGCAGCGCGGGGATGGAAGCGATCTGGCGGAAGTAGAGCGGGAACAACCCCCAGCTCAGATAGGCGCCGAGGGCGAAGAGGACACCGGAATTCATCGGCCGCATTCTGTCCGTGCGGGTAAGCCCGGGGATATTTGAGGGATACGAGGTCGTCGAATTCGATGGCCGTCGTTCGTCGTGCATCCATGGCCCTTGTCGAATTCACCCCCCAACTGCGCCGCTTCGTGGACGCGCCTTCCTGCCAATGCGAGGCGTCCACGCTGGGCGAAGCCCTGCATGCCGCCTTTGCCGAGCAGCCGCGGCTGCGGGGCTACATCCTCGACGAGCAGGGCCATCTGCGCGTCAACGTGGTCGTCTTCATCGACGGCAAACGGGCGCGCGACCTGCGCGGCCTGAGCGACCCGCTGCGGTCGGACAGTCGCATCCATGTCCTGCAAGCACTCTCTGGAGGTTGAACCATGACTGACCGCGCCTGGGCCGCGACCCGCAAAGGCCTTTTCGAGCTGCGCCGCCGTGCCGGCACCTGGCATATCGAGAACCTCAGCTTCGTGGCCGACCCGATCACCATGCTGCTGCCGCCCGACGCCTCGGGCTTCATGCTGGCCGGCCTCAACCTGGGTCACTTCGGCGCCAAGCTGCAGGCCAGCGACGACGCCGGCAAGACATGGCGCGAGGTGTCGGCGCCGAGCTTCCCGGCGCAACCCGAAGGCGCCGAAGGGCCGGCCTGGAAACTGGAGCAGGTGTTTGCGCTGGAGCGCTCGGGCGACGCCATCTGGTGCGGCAGCATTCCCGGCGGCCTCTTCGTCAGCCGCGACCGCGGCGAGAGCTGGCAGCTCAGCGAGTCGCTGTGGCAGGACCCGCGCCGCCTGCAGTGGATGGGCGGCGGCAACCCGGCGCCGGCCCTGCATTCCATCTGCCCCCATCCGGCCAAGCCGGAGGAGTTGCTGGTGGGCGTGTCCTGCGGCGGCGCCTGGCGCACCACCGATGGCGGCAGCAGCTGGGGCCTGCGCGCCAAGGGCATGCGCGCCGACTTCATGCCGCCCGAGCTGGCCGGCGACGAGAACTCACAGGACCCGCACCTGATCACGCGCTGCCGCGATGTGCCCGACGTGCTCTGGTGCCAGCACCACTGCGGCATCTTTCGCAGCAGCGACAACGGCGCGACGTGGCAAGAGCTGCAGGCGCAGCCATCGAGCTTCGGCTTTGCGGTCGCCGCCCATCCGACCGACGGGCAGACGGCCTGGTTCGTGCCCGCCGTCAAGGACGAACGCCGCATCCCTGTCGATGGCGCCCTGTGCGTGACCCGCACGCGCGACGGCGGCAAGAGCTTTGACGTGTTGCGTGCCGGCCTGCCGCAGCAGCACTGCTACGACCTGATCTACCGCCACGGCCTGGCGGTCGACGACGCGGGCGAGCAGCTGATGATGGGCTCGACCACTGGCGGACTGTGGGCCAGCGGCGATGCCGGCGACAGCTGGCGGGCTGTGTCAGCCCATCTGCCGCCCGTCTACGCCGTCAAGTTCGGCTGATCACGCCTTCAGCCGCTTGCGGATCGCCGCCAGCTCGACGGCGTCGAGGGTGGGCTCGGGGTAGCTCATCTTCAGCGCCGTGAGCGTGTCGACAATGACCTGGGACACGATCAGGCGTGCGTTGCGCTTGTCGTCCGCCGGCACCACATGCCAGGGCGCCTCCTTGCTGCTGGTCGCGCCCAGCATCTCGCCATAGGCCTGCATGTACTTGGGCCAGAGCTCGCGCTCGGCCATGTCGTCGGCGGTGAACTTCCAGTTCTTGGCCGGGTCCTGCAGCCGCGCCAGGAAGCGCTGGCGCTGCTCCTCCTTGGACAGGTGCAGGAAGAACTTCAGCACCCGCGTGCCGTTGCGGTGCAGGTGCTGCTCCAGGTTGTTGATGGAGGCATAGCGATCCGACCAGATCGCCGGCGCACGCGTCGTCTCCTTGGGCAGGGACTGGGCCTTCAGGATCTCCGGGTGCACGCGCACGATCAACACCTCCTCGTAGTAGGAGCGGTTGAAGATGCCGATGCGCCCGCGCTCGGGCAGGCACTGCGTGGTGCGCCACAGGAAGTCGTGATCCAGCTCCTGGGCGCTGGGGTGCTTGAAGCTGAACACCTGGCAGCCCTGCGGGTTCACGCCCGACATCACATGCTTGATGACGCCGTCCTTGCCCGCCGCGTCCATGGCCTGGAAGACCAGCAGCAGCGAGTAGCGGTTGTGCGCATACAGCAGGTTCTGCAACTCGCTGAGCCGCTCGACCTGGGCGCCCAGCCGCTGTTCGTAGTCGCCCTTGTCGCTGTACAGCGGGTCGACGGCCGTGGCCCAGTGCTTGAGCTTGACCTTCTGGCCCGACGCGGCCCGGTAGGTGTTCGTGTCAATCTTCATGGCGGAGCCTCCCGCAGCTGGCGATCCGCCAGCCTAACGCCGCCGTCCATCCGGTCGGTGTCAGACTTCGCCCCTCCTTCAACCCGCCGTTGCCGACGATGCTGCTGTTGCGCGCCTCCTTCCTGTTGCTGCTGGGCCTGACCGGCCTGGCGGTCCAAGCCGCCGACGAGGAGAACAAGCCGCCGGCCTACGAGCCGCGCGAGCACTACACCAAGTACGAGTACCGCGTGCCGGTGCGCGACGGCAGGAAGCTCTTCACCGCCGTCTATGTGCCCAAGGACCAGAGCCGGCGTTACCCCTTCCTGATGGTGCGCACGCCTTATGGCTGCGGGCCCTACGGCGTGGACCGCGATGGCATCAAGGGCCTCGCGCCGAACGAGGAGTTCCTGAAGGCCGGCTACATCTTTGTCTGCCAGGACGTGCGCGGCCGCAACATGTCGGAAGGCGAGTTCATCGAGATGACGCCGCACAAGCCCGTCAAGAAGAGCGTGGCTGACGTCGATGAAAGCTCTGACACCCACGACAGCGTGCAGTGGCTGCTGGACCGCATTTCCGGCAACAACGGCCGCGTCGGCCTCTGGGGCGTGTCCTACCCGGGCTTCTACACCTCGGCATCCATCATCGACTCTCATCCGGCCATCAAGGCCGCGTCGCCGCAGGCGCCCATTGCCGACCTCTTCAAGGGCGACGACAGCTATCACGGTGGGGCCTTCATGCTGGCGGCCAACTTCGGCTTCTACACCGGCTTCAAGCCGCAGCAGGCACCGGTGCCGCCGCCCAAGCAATGGCTGCAGTTCGACTGGGGCACGCTGGACGGCTACGAGTTCTACCTGCAGCACGGTAACCTCGAGGCGCTGACGCAGCGGCTGGCCAAGGACGGCGGCCCCAACCCCTACTTCGACGTGCAGATCGAGCATGACCGCTACGACGAGTTCTGGAAGTCCCGCGCCATCACACCCCATCTGAAGAACATCCGCGCCGCCGTGTTGACGGTGGGCGGCTGGTTCGACGCCGAGGACCTGGCCGGCCCGCTGGCCACCTTCCGCGCGATCGCTGGGCAGAGCCCTGCCACCGACAACCGCCTCGTCATGGGCCCCTGGGTGCATGGCGGCTGGGTCGGCGCGCCGGGGCGGCAGCTGGGCCGCGTGCAGTTCCAGCAGCCCACCGCCGAGCAGTTCCAGAAGGAGGTGCTGCTGCCCTTCTTCGAGCAGCATCTGCGAGAGGTCGCACCCAAGGCACCCATTGCGAAGGCCACCGTCTTCGAGACCGGCACCAACGTCTGGCGCCGCTACGACGCCTGGCCGCCCAGGCAAGCGCAGGCCCGCACCCTCTACTTCGCACCCGGCGGCAAGCTCAGCTTTGCGCCGCCCGACGCGACCGAGCCCGCTTTCGATGCCTGGGTCAGTGACCCCAACAAGCCCGTGCCCTACATCGGCTATGCGAGCTTGGGCGTGCCGCAGGAATACATGGTCAGCGACCAGCGCTTTGCGGCCACCCGGCCGGACGTGCTGACCTTCCGCAGCGACGTGCTGGAGGAGGACATCACCATCGTCGGCCCCATCGTCGCGCGCCTGTTCGCCTCGACGACGGGCAGCGACGCCGACTGGGTCGTCAAGCTCATCGACGTCTACCCCGCCGAACTGGAGGAGGAGGCCGCGAAGAAGCGCAAGCCGCGCACCGAGGACGTCGAACCGCCCGAGGCACCGCTCGGTGGCTACCAGCAGCTGGTGCGCGGCGACCCGTTGCGCGGGCGCTTTCGCAACAGCTTCGAGGCGCCCGAGGCCATGGTGCCGGGCCGCGTCGAAGAGCTGCGCGTTGGGCTGCAGGACATCAACCACAGCTTTCGCCGCGGCCACCGCATCATGGTGCAGGTTCAGAGCAGCTGGTTCCCGCTCATCGATCGCAACCCGCAGACCTTCGTGCCCATCCGCAGCGCGAAGCCCGAGGACTTCCAGGCCGCGACGCAGAAGCTCTACCGCTGGCGCGGCCAGGCCTCGGGGCTGGACATCAGGGTGCTGGAGCCGCACTGATGCCACCGTGCGAGGCTATCCTCAGTCGATAGCCGCCAAGGACCAGAGCCGAGATGTTCCGACGACTGCTGCTTGCGCTGATGCTGTTCACGCCGCTGCTGGCCCAGGCGGCCTGCACGCGGCCGTTGCGCGTGCCCTTTGAGGACTGGCGGCCCTATTCCTTCATGGCCGACGGCCATCACACCGGCCTGGAGACCGAGTTGCTGGCCGCCGTGGCCAAGGAGGCCGGCTGCCGTGTCAGCTATGTGCGCGAAGTGCCGCGCAACCGCCGCCTGCCCATGCTGCTCGCCGGCCAACTCGATGTGCTGATCGCTGCGACGCCGCGCGCTGACGCCGCCTGGTACACGCGGCCCTATCGCGACGAGGTGCTGGGCGTGTTCATGCGTGCCGACGAGGCTCGCATGGACGTGCATTCGCTGGATGAACTGCTGCGCGCCAACCTGCGCCTCGTTACCCACCGCGGGCCGGCCCTGGTGCCCATCATCAACGACTTCAAGGCCCATGGCCTGCTGACCTGGTTCGAGGAGTACGCCAAGGGCGTGCAGCTGATGCAGATCGGCCGCGGCGACGTGCTGCTCGGCGACAGCGTCGCCATCGCCTTTGCCGCGCGTGCCGCCGACGTGCCTCTCATCGAGCTGCCCATCCACCTGCTGCGCGACCCCGTCACCTACAAGCTCAGCCGCAAGTCGCTGACCGAGGCCGATCTGCGCGCCTTCAACCAGGCCATCCAACGCCTGGAGTCGCGTGGTGAGCTGCAGCGCATCCGCGCGCGCTGGCTGGGCTCGGTGCCCAGGCGCTAGAGGACGGTGTCCGCCGTGGCTCAGTGGGAACTCAATGCCTGGGCACGACAAGGATCTTGCCGTCGCGCTCGCCGGTTGCGGCCGCGGCAATCGCCTCCTTGATTTGCTCGACGGGATAGGTCGCGTGGATGCGCGCCTTCAGCTGGCCGGTGGCGATCAGCTTGGTCAGCTCGCCATAAAGCGCCATCTGCGCCTCGCGCGATGCGACGCGGAACCACTTGGCCAGCCAGAAGCCCCGCAGCGTCAGGTCGTTGAAGACGAAAGACTGCGGCGACACCACGCAAGGCTCGCCGCTCATCAGCCCGTAATTGACGACGGTGCCGCCCTCGGCGACGCAACTCGCCAGCCGGTTGGTCGCCTTGCCGCCGACGGCGTCGATGCCCAGGCGGATAGGCGCGCCCGACACGGCCTCCTTGACGCGCTTGGCCAGGTCGTCGCCATCCACCAGCACCACATCGCCGCCATCCGCCTTCACGACCGCTGCCGCGCCCTCGCGCCGCACGATATTGACGGTGCGCAGCCCGCGCAGCTTGGCGAGCTGTGTGAGATAGCCGCCCACGCCCGAGTTGGCGACGTTCTGGATGACCCAGTCGCCGGGCTGCAGCGTGACGAACTCCGACAGCATCAGCGAGGCCGTGGCCGGATTGACGGTCAGCATGGACAACTGCTGCGCATCGGCGCCAGCGGGCAGGGGCACCAGGCGCTTGGCGTCGGCGACGAGATGGCTGGCCCAGGTGCCGCTGCCGGCGGGCAGCAGAACCGTCTGGCCCGCACTTAGATGAGTCACACCCTCGCCGACGGCCACAACGCGGCCCACGCCCTCGCTGCCGCCCACTGCCGGCAGCGGCGGCAGGATGCCGTAGCCACCGGTCAGCATCAGCACGTCCGACGGGTTGATGGGTGCGGCCAGCACGGCAACCAGAACCTGGCCCGCGCCGGGCGCGGGCGGCTCGAAGGGCAGGGCCCCGATGACGTCCTGCGGCACCGGCCCGCGTTGTTCGTATTGCGCCTTGATGCCCTGGATCGTCATGCCGGTCTCCTGCTATTGGATGGAACGGTCGATTCTGAGCCCGCCCGGGGCGTCGTGGCATCGCCGACGCGACAGGGGCCTCAACCTGTCCAGTCCCTGTCAATGCCGGGCCAGGTGGCGCCCGGCTGTGCCAGCAGTTGCAGAGGCGATCCAGTGACCGGGTGAACCAGAGTCAGCTCGCGCGCATGCAGCCACAGCCGCTGTGTGCCCAGGAATGCTGCGACAGCTCGATTGAGCGGCCCCTTGCCATGCGTCGCATCGCCGAGGATGGGATGGGCGATGTGCTTCAGATGGCGGCGGATCTGGTGGCGGCGGCCTTGCAACGGTTCGGCTTCGAGCAGGGCGACGCGGGTGGTGGGGAAGCGCGGGTCGGTGGCCAGTGCCCACTCGATGCGCTCCAGCACGCGCCAGCGGGTCTGCGCCGCCAGCATCGTCTGCCCCGCCGACGGCTGCTCAGGGTCGCGCGCCAGCGGATGGTCGATGAGGCCAGCGTCTTCCTGCGGCCAGCCACGTGCAAGCGCGAGGTAGCTCTTTTGCATCAGCCCCTGCTCGAACATCGCGCCGAGCAGCGAAGCAACCTCTGTTGACAGCGCAAACAGCAGCACGCCCGAGGTGCCGCGGTCCAGGCGATGCACGGGCCAGACGGTGCGGCCGAGCTGGTCGCGCAGCAGCTGCAGCGCGGCCTCATCCTCGTGGGCCGCGAGCTGGGTGCGGTGCACCAGCAGGCCGGCCGGCTTGTCGATGGCGACCAGGTGCTCGTCCTGATAAAGCAGGGTCAGAGTCAATTTTTAAGGTCGCCGCTCAGTTCGCCGTCCAGATAGAACCACTCACCGTTCTCGCGCACGAAGCGGCTGACTTCATGCAGCCGATGCGCCCGGCCGCCGAGCTTGCTGCGTGCGACGAACTCGACGCTGCCGTGGTCGGCGTCCGGCATCGCGGCACGCTTCACGTCCAGACCCAGCCATTTCAGCCCAGGCTCGGGCGCCTCCAACTCGGCAGGGCGCGTGCTTGCATGCCAGCTCGCCAGCAGATAGTCGCGCAGGTCCAGCACGAAGGCCGAGTAGCGCGAGCGCATCAGCGCCTCGGGCGTGGCTGCGGTCAGGCCCTGGCCAGCCTCAAAGGCCTTGTGCAGGGCGCCGCAGCAGTGGGCATAGGCGGCACGGCGACCGCAGGGGCAGGGCATGGAGGTTTCCATGCCGGCACTCTAGCGGGGGTATCAGCGGCCGAGCGGCCGTCGAGAAAAGACTCGATGAGCCTTGGCAAAGGCAGGGGCCGGCCGAGCAGATAGCCCTGGCCAAAGGCGCAGCCGCATTGGCCCAGCACTTCGAGCTGGTCTGCGCTCTCGATGCCCTCGGCAATGACCTCGAGCTGCAGGTGCCGGCCGAGGTCGACGATCGTCTGGGCAATGGCGCGGTCACGCTCGCCCGTGGCCAGGTCGCGCACGAAGCTGCGGTCGATCTTCAGCGAGCTGATGGGCAGGCTTTTCAGCATGGCCAGCGACGAATGGCCCATGCCGAAGTCGTCCAGCGAGATCTCGAAGCCGATCTCGCGCAGCTGGTGCATGACGCGCCTGACCTGCTCGGGCTGGCGCATCAGCATGCCCTCGGTGAGTTCCAGCACCACCTGCGAGGCCGGCACTTCGAGCCCGGTCGATATGGCGCCGAGCATCTCGGGCAGGGCGCTGCTCGTGAACTCGGACGCCGCCATGTTGACGTGGACCTTGAGCTTCTGCAGTGCACTGCCCTTGAGAGAGGCCAGGTCGCGCAGGGCCTGGCCCAGCACCCAGCGGCCGATGTCGACGATGAGGTCGCTCTGCTCGGCGATCGGAATGAACACGTCCGGCGGCACCGTTGTGCCATCGGGCTTGTGCCAGCGGATCAGCGCCTCCACGCCATGCAGCGCGCCGGTGGCGATGTCGACGATGGGCTGGTAGACCAGACGCAGCTGCCCGGTCTGCAGCGCCTCGTGCAGCTCGGTCTCGATGGACAGGCGCTGCGCCAGCTTGGCGCGCTGCTGGGCCAAGGTGTCGGGGCTGCTGGTCGAGAAGACATTGCTGCCGTTGCGGCCGTTCTGCTTGACGCGGTACATGGCCGCGTCGGCGCTGCGCAGCAGCTCGGGGCCGGTCTGGCCGTTCTCGGGAAAGCGGCTGACGCCAATGCTGGCCGACACGGTCAGCGCCACACCCTCGTAGCTGATGGGGCGGCTGGCGGCGGCAAGCACGGCATCGGCCAGGGCCGCCAGCGCCTGCTCGTCGCCGCTGTCAGGCACCAGCACCGCAAACTCGTCGCCGCCCAGGCGGCCGACGCGGGCCGGCGGCGGCGCCAGCTCGCGCAGCCGCTGCGCAAATGCCTGCAGCACCGCATTGCCGGCCTCGTGCCCGAAGGCGTCGTTGATGGGCTTGAAACGGTCGAGGTCGATGAACATCAGCGCGAAGCGCCGGCCCTTGCGGTGGCTCAACGCGCAATGGCGGTTCAGCTGGGCGTAGAAGTGGGCGCGGTTGTCCAGCTCGGTCATCTCGTCGATCTGGGCCAGGCGGTGGATGACGGCCTCGGTCTCCAGGCGTTGGGCGGTCTGGGCGATCAGCGCGCCGATGGTGGCCGAGACCTTGGGCAGCTGCGCCTCGGGCTGGCGGGCCAGGCTGCTGTAGAACTCCAGCACGCCGGGGCGGTGGCGTTCGCCGTTGTCCGACACATAGGTGACCGGGAACACATAGCCCGACCACAGCCCGCACATCTGCGCGCTGCCACGGCGCAGGAAGCGCGGGTCGGTGCTCATGTCCTCCACCCACTCGGCGCTGCCCGTGGCCCAGACACGGCCGACCAGGCCCTCGCCCGGCGCCATCTTCAGTGTCGAGCTCACCGCGCTGAATTGTTCGAGCCGGGCGTCGGGTTGGTGCCAGAAGTGCCGGCAATGCAGGCGGCCGCCGCCGTCCTCCATGTTCCAGTAGGCGCCCCACTCCCAGCCGAGGTTGCGGCAGATCAGCTGGATGACGTTGCTGATCGCATCCTCCAGCGTGTGGGTGCCGATCAGGTATTCCGTCAACGCATAGCCCAGGCGCTCGCGCACGGCCGCGTGGGTGAGGGCGGTCACGTCCTGCAGCAGGCCATGGCGCCAGCGCGGCCGCGCCGGGTCAGTGGGCAGTGGCGTCACGCGCAGCCAGCGCAGGCCACGGGCCAGGCCGATGACGCGGATGTCCAGTGGGTGCTGGGGCTGGGCGCCGGTCCAGAGCCGGATCAATTCCGGCAGATCGTCCTCGACGACATGGCCCAGGCAGACGCCCAGGCCGCTGGCCGAACGGGTCGGCATCTCCAGGTATTCGGCCGCCGTGGGTGACAGATGGGTGACGCCGGTCTGCGGGTCGTACCACCATTGACCGAAGCCGGCGGCCTGCTCGAGGTGCTGCGGGCAAGCGGCGGCAGGTGCGGGGAGGTGTCGCGGCGGCCCGAACTGCGTGGATGCGGCCGGCATGCTGACTTCCCGATTGCTTGTCATGGGCGGTCACAGCGCAAATCGCATGCCAGCACGGGACCGGTCCGGAATGCGCAGAACCGCACAGCGGCGGCGGAGGCCGCTGTCGGGAGCCCCGCAAGTGTGCAACGGCCCGCACAGGGCTGGTGCGAGGCGCTAGAGGGTCAGCTCCCAGCTCTCGCTGATGACGTCCTGGCCAAAGCTGTTCAAGGGCTCGCTGTGCGCCAGCCGGTAGCCCTCGGCCGCGTAGATGGCGCGGGCGGCGGTCAATGCGCTCTGCGTCCACAGCTCGATGCGCTTGTAGCCGGCGGCGCGGGCGAAGTCGCTGCACTGGCGAACCAGGCGCTTGCCCAGGCCGAGGCCCCGTGCGTGGGGCTCCAGCAGCAGCAGGCGCAGCTTGGCGACGCCGGGGCGCGGCTTGCCGGTGGCCCCATCTTGAGATTCATCGCGTGCCTGCACGAGCATCACGCAGCCCAGGCGCTCGGTGCCGCGCGCGGCGATCCAGCAGGCCTCGCGTTGGGGCTGGAAGCGGTCGACGAAGTCGGCGCAGATGCGCGCCACCAGCGCCTCGAAGCGCACGTCCAGGCCGTACTCGGCGGCGTAGAAAGCGCCATGCCGCTCGACGATCCAGCCCAGGTCGCCTGGTTGGGGGGAGCGCAGCTCAACGGCTGCCGTGGCGTCGGGCTCCAGCACGGCCTGGATGCGCGACATCGAGCCCAGCAGCGCGTGGCGTTGTGTTGCCGACAGCGGCGCGAGCATGGCCTGGGCCTTGGCCGTGCCCTCGCGGTCCAGCGGCACGAAGGCGCGCTTGCCGGCGGGGCTGAGCTTGAGCAGCGTCTGGCGGCCGTCGTTGGGATGGGCTTGGCTGGCCAGCAGGCCGCGGTTCTTCAATCCGCGCAGCAGCCGGCTCATATAGCCAGCGTCCAGCTGCAGGCTCTTGCTGAGCGCCGAGGCGCTGATCGGCGCGTGATGCGCCAGTTCCCACATCAGCCGGGCCTCCGGCAGCGTGAAGTCGCTGTCCAGCTTCGGCGCCAGCACGCCGATGCGGCGCGTATAGAAGCGATTGAAGGCGCGGACGTCCAGGGCTTGATCGGCGGTCATGGGCCATCATCTTCAAAATACTTGCTTTTGGCAATCAATTGCCGAGCCGCTACGCTGCGGCCTTCAACGCAGACGGAGACGCGCTTGGGCATCGTGGTGTATTGGCTGGAAGGTGAGGGCGAAGAGGCGACCCCGGTCTGCCAGTTCTTCAGCAGCAAGGAGCTGACCCAGGCCCTGGCCTGGGCCGAGGACCGGCGCAGGGCAGGGCATCGCCACGTCAGCATCTCAACCGAGCTGGATGAAAGCGTGGGCCGGCCGGGCGTGGCCGCGGTCGAAGGCGGGCGAACGCCGGACGGCGAGACCTATGAATGGTCCAAGGCCGGGCGGGCCGGCAAGGTGCGCAAAGGCCGTTGAGGTCAAAACTTGTAGCCGAAGCCCACGGTCAGCAGGTTGTCCGTCTTCTTGGTGCCCGCGGGCACGTGGCCGGTGTAGCGGCTGGACAGGCCGGCGTTGAGCGTCCAGCCGGCGATGATCTGCGTGGCCAGCCCGGCGTCGAAGGTGGCGCGGTTGCCGAGGTCGCCGCCGCCGGGGTAGTAGACGAGGCGTTGCTTCAACGTGGTCGTTTCGCTGATCTTGTGGCTGGACTCTTCGCCGAACAGCACTTGCGCGCCATTGGCCTCGCTGCCGTCCGTCAGGCGGGTGGCGGTGTAGCCGAGACCGCTGAAGACATCCCAGCTGTTGGCATCGTCCTTCACCAGGTGGTAGCCCGCGCCGCCGTTGAGGCTGTAGCGGTCGCGCACGCCGCCGGCCTTGTTGGTCTCGCCTTCCGCGCCGCCGAAGGAGAACCACTGCGGGCCGAGGTTGAAGTCGTAGCGGCCGCCCAGGCGCAACAGGTCGGCGGTGGTGGTGTCGACGCCCGCGTTCTTGTTACGGCCGTAGTTGGCGATGCCGTAGAGGCTGAGCTTGTCTTCGGCCGTCGCGACGCTGGCATCCGCATTGGCGGCCAGCGTGCGGCTGCTGCTGTTGCCGCTGGCCAGTGCGCCGGAGACGCTGAGCCCGCCGTGCCATTTGCCGTCGGGCGTGTCTTGGGCCAGCGTGGCCTGCGAGGCGAGGGTGAGGGCGATGGTGCCGAGGGCGAGAGTGAGACGTGGCATTCCGAAAGTGCTTTAGGGGAAAACCAGAAGTATCCCCAACGACCCCGCACGGTCAGCGGCGGGCGCCGGCCAGGCTGTAACGAGGGGCTTCCCTAGAATGCCGGGATGACTTCTTCCCCTGTCGACGCTGTGGTCGACGCTGCTTCCAGCCCCCTGCTGCGCAACCTCAACCCCGAACAACTCGCCGCAGTGACCGCGGCGCCGGAACCCGCGCTGATCCTGGCCGGTGCCGGCTCGGGCAAGACCCGTGTGCTGACGACCCGCATCGCCTGGCTGCTGCAGACCGGCCAGGTCAGCCCGGGCGGCATCATGGCCGTGACGTTCACGAACAAGGCCGCCAAGGAGATGCTGACGCGTCTCTCGACCATGCTGCCCTTCAATGTGCGCGGCATGTGGATAGGCACCTTCCACGGCCTGTGCAACCGCTTCCTGCGTGCGCACTGGAAGCTGGCCAATCTGCCCCAGGCCTTCCAGATCCTGGACGCCAGCGACACGACCTCGGCCGTCAAGCGTGTCATCAAGGCGATGAAGCTCGACGAGGAGCGCTTTGTGCCCAAGCAGGTCGGCTGGTTCATTGCCGGCCGCAAGGAAGACGCCCAGCGCCCCGGCGACGTGGAGCAGCGTGACGAGCAGACCAAGACCCTCGTCGAGATCTACGCCAACTACGAGGACCAGTGCCAGCGCGAGGGCGTGGTTGACTTCGCCGAGCTGATGCTGCGCAGCTATGAACTGCTGCGCGACAACGCCTCGGTGCGCGAGCACTATCAGCACCGCTTTCGCCACATCCTGGTCGACGAGTTCCAGGACACCAACAAGCTGCAGTACGCCTGGCTGAAGATGTTCGCGCCGCCGGGCTTGGGCAACGGCCAGAGCATCCTGGCGGTGGGCGACGACGACCAGAGCATCTATGCCTTTCGCGGTGCCCGCGTCGGCAACATGGCCGATTTCGAACGCGAGTACCGCGTCAGACGAGTCATCAAGCTGGAGCAGAACTACCGCAGCTTCGGCCACATCCTGGACGCCGCCAACGAGCTGATCAGCCGCAACAGCCAGCGCCTGGGCAAGACGCTGCGCACCGACGCCGGCCTGGGCGACCCGATTCGCGTGCAGGAGTCGCCGAGCGACTTCGCCGAGGCGCAGTGGGTCATCGAGGAGATCCAGAGCCTGCACCGCGGCGGCATGGACCGGCAGGAGATTGCCATCCTCTACCGCAGCAATGCGCAGTCGCGGGTCATCGAGTCGGCGTTGTTCAACTCGGGCATCCCGTATCGCGTCTATGGCGGCCTGCGCTTCTTCGAGCGCGCCGAGGTCAAGCATGCGCTGGCCTATCTGCGCCTGCTGGAGAACCCGAGCGACGACACGAGCTTCCTGCGCGTCGTGAACTTCCCGACCCGCGGCATCGGCGCCAAGACGCTGGAGAACCTGCAGGACGCCGCCAAGGCCAGCGGCCGCAGCCTCTACCAGAGCGTGGGCGCCATCACCGGCAAGGGCGGCGCCAATCTGGTCGCCTTCACCAACCTGATCGACTCGACGCGCAACCTGACGCAAGGCATGACGCTGCGCGAGATCATCGAGCAGGTGCTGGAGACCTCGGGCCTGCTGGACTTCTACCGCACCGACAAGGACGGCGCCGAGCGGCTGGAGAACCTGGACGAACTGATCAACGCCGCCGAGGCCTTCGTCATGCAGGAGGGCTTCGGCAAGAACGCCGTCGGCCTGCCGGTGGACGAAGTGGCTCCGAGCGTGCAGTCCACGGGCACGCCGGGCTCGGTGCCCGATGCCGAGACGGGCGAGATCATGTCGCCGCTGGTGGCCTTCCTGACGCATGCCTCGCTGGAGGCCGGTGACAACCAGGCCCAGGCGGGGCAGGACGCCGTGCAGCTGATGACGGTGCACTCGGCCAAGGGCCTGGAGTTCGACGCTGTCTTCATCACGGGCCTGGAAGAAGGGCTGTTCCCGCACGAGAACTCCATGTCCGACCATGACGGGTTGGAGGAAGAGCGCCGCCTCATGTACGTGGCCATCACGCGGGCGCGCAAGAAGCTCTCACTGAGTTTCTGCCAGACGCGCATGCTGCACGGACAGACGCGTTATCACATCAAGAGCCGTTTCTTCGACGAGCTGCCCGAGGAGGCGCTGAAGTGGCTGACGCCGCGCAACCAGGGCTTCGGCTCGGGCTTTGCGCGCGAGTACCAACAGGCCTGGCAGCGCGGCAGCGGCCTCAAGGGCATGGTGGGTGCGGGCAATGTGCCCAATCGTGGAGAAAGGGCCGCCTGGGTCGAGCCGCCTGTGCCGGCCAGCATGAAGCAGAAGGTGTCCGAGGAGCATGGCGGCCTGCGCGTGGGCAAGGGTGTCTTCCACAACAAGTTCGGCGAAGGCGTGCTGCTGACGCTGGAAGGCTCGGGCACGGATGCGCGGGCGCAGGTCAACTTCGGCCGGCATGGCACGAAATGGCTGGCTCTTTCAGTTGCGAAGCTCACCCCGATTGAGTAGGCCCCTCGTCCAGCCGCACCCCGCTGAACGCGGGTGCGGCTGACCGGCCCCCCGAGGGGGGCGGCGATGCTCGCGGCATCGAGCCGCGACCACATCGCCAGTGCGGGCCGGCTTGGGAGCGGCCCGGCGCTCGGCCCGAAAGTGTTCAATGCCCCACGATGACCACGTGGGCCTGCATGCGCGAGTCGATGGCGCCGACACCGAAGCGGTCGGCGATGGCGCGGGCCGCGAGGGCCGTCATCTCGGGCAAGCGACCTGGCGCGCGCTTCTCGATCTCGGCGCGCAACGGCGTGCCCTGGCAGAAGCCCAGAGCGGGCTGGGAAGGTGACTCCGCGCAGGCGCGCAGCGGCAGCGTGACGAAGTCCGCCTCGTGCTCGAAGCCGGCGTCGCTGAGCTCCTGGCGCAGCGCGTGGATGTCGTGGCAGCCGTGCGGCGCGCGCGCGAGGAAGCGCGGCGGGTCGTCCGGGAAGGCCTGGGCCAGGGCCTGCGTGATCGTCTCGGCCAGCTCGTTGCTGTCGAGGTGATCCCAGACGTTGAAGAGGAACACGCCGTCGGCCCTGAGCACGCGGCGGATCTCGGCAAAGGCGCGTGGCCGGTCGGCGAAGAGGCTGACGCCGAACTGGCAGGCGACGAGGTCGAAGCTCTCGTCGGCAAAGGGCAGCTGCGCCGCATCTGCCAACCGCCACTCGACGGGCCTGTCGGTGCCCCGGGTGGCGGCCATGTCCAGCATGGTGGCGTTGAGTTCGCTGGCCACAATGTCGACGTTGTCGGGCAGCTCCCCGACGAGATGGCGCGTCAGCACGCCGGTGCCGGCGCTGATCTCCAGCAACCGCCCCGGGCGCAACGCAGCTGCCCGCGCGGCCAGGTCCTCGGCATAGGGATCGAAGAGCATGGGCACCAGATAGTGCTCATGGAGTTGGGGGATGGAGCCAGTGAAGCCCCGGTCGGCGAGGTTCATGCGAGTCATTCTGATGGCGGTGCTAGGCTGGCGGCCGGTTCCCTCGCAATTGCTTGCAAAACGCCATGTCTGAACACCGCCCCTCACATGCGGAGCTGGTGGCCTTTCTGAAGGCCGAGTTCCCGCAGAACCGCTGCACGCTGGAGGAGGTGGACGAGGACGGCAGCGTCGTTGTCGCCCACCCGGTGGGCGAGCGCGAGCTGCGCCCCGGCAACACGGTGTCCGGCCCGGTCATGATGACCTTGGCCGACGTAGCCCTGTATCTGGGCATCCTGGCGCGCATCGGCATCGTGCCGCTGGCGGTGACGACGAATCTGTCGATCAACTTCCTGCGCAAGCCGCGCGCCGACCGACGTGTCGTCGCGCGCTGCCGGCTGATGAAGCTGGGCAAGTCGCTGGCCGTGGGCGAGGTGTGGATCTTCTCGGAGGGCGAGGACGAGCCGGTGGCTCATGCGACGGGCACCTACGCGATTCCGCGGGAGCGTTGAGGGTCATTCTCGGAAGCGGACCGGGGCCTAACGGGATGCAATGCAGCCTGTTGGCCGACCCGCGTATTGGATTGCTCGCCATCAAGCCGTTGCTGAAGTGGGTGGCGGCCAAGTGAGCCTGCCAAAAGCAGCCGCTCAACATTTGAGCTGAGGGGGACTCACCGGCGAGGAGTTTGGGCCGCGAGACCATCATTCTCAGGTCTTCAGATATGGCCAAACCTTTGTAAGTAGCCACCAGACCCCTGATGCGATAAGGGAGGCAAGAACGCCAAAGACGAAGCCAAGTGCACGCTCCTTCGCGATCTGAGATTTGGACGGCACTCCAGCGAGACGCTGGAACGTCTCGACGTCTGAACTCGCGACCTGGCGAACGAGTTCGAGTTCACGCTTGGCAGCGTCGTGCTCAGCTTGGGTCTGCCCCAATCGTTCGAGGGCGGACTCCAAGTCCACCTTGTTTGAGTTTGCTGCAGCCTTGAGTTCATCGATCGCGCTTAGCGCCTCCGCCTGATTGGTCCGAGCAGCGTCAATCTTCGCAATGCGTTCGTCGATCGTCTGTCGGGGCGTTTCCTCGAAGACGATGTCCGCGTATGGAAGTCCGTTCTTCGTGCCAATGCGCAGTACTGGCTTCGACAAGACGTCACTGAGTGTCTTGATGAATGCGGCGACGAGATAGGGTAGTTCCATGAGGCCTGACGTGTTGTCGCTGGATCGTTAATGATTCTTGCCCAAAATTTGAGCACGCAATCGTGGTGTCGAACTGCCTGCGAACGGACGCTCACGGGCGTAGGGCGTAACCGGCAGCTGCCGACCACCACCTTCAGCCACCTCGCAAGGGGCACCGAAGCGTCGCACGGCACGCCGCTTGCCCCCTCTTCTCCAAGCGCGCGACTTCCGTACGCCGAAAGGAATGCAATGCAGGTGCAAATCGAGACCGACAACCACGTAGAGGGCCGTGAGAAGCTGATCGAGCATGTCGAGGGCGTGATCCGCGGCGCGGTCGACCACTACAAGGGCCAGGTGACGCATGTGGAGGCACATCTGGGCGACATGAACAGCGGTGAGAAATCGGGCCCCGACGACATGCGCTGCCTGCTGGAGGCGCGCGTGGTGGGGCTGAAGAACATCGCAGTCAAGCACCAGGCCGAAAGCATGCACCAGGCCATCGAGGGCGCGGCCGACAAGTTGACGAGGGCCCTCGAATCGGCGCTGGGCAAGCAGCAAGACCGCCAGCGGCGCCATGCGGGCACCGGTGAGCTGAGTGCCGACGTGGCCCGCGAGTTCGGCGAGGGCGTTCAGCCTGCAGCCGAGCCATGGTGACCCACGAGAAAGGGCTGCTCACGCAGCCCTTGTGTGACACGCCCTGCGGCGCGTGTCGAACCGGCAATCAGCCGATCTTGGCCAGCTTCACGCTGGTGACGGCGCCCGTCAGATAGCCCACCTGGGCACCGAAGCGGTCCTTGTAGTTGGCGCGCACCAGCGGGTCCAGCGTGGCCTTGACCACGTTGTGCAGCGGCACGCCCCAGTCGCCGGGATGCTGGAAGTTGCTGGTGATGTAGGTCCAGCCGTTCAAGTCGTCCACCACGCCCAGGCCGGTCGCTTCGGCGCCCGAAGGCATTGACACGAGGCGGGTCAGCGTCTTGGTGTCGACGTTGTAGGCCCAGACGAAGTTGTTGACGTGGTAGCTGCTGTCCTCGCCGATGAAGAGGGTGCGCAGCTTCTCCGAGAACTTCAGGTTGTCGGGCGCGCCGATCTTGTCGGGATTGGCGAGGTTGCCCAGCGCATCCGCCGTGGCGAGGTCTTCGCCGATCAGCAGGGTCTTGGTCAGCGAAGGTACCCAGTCGCTGGTGATGGCACCGCCTGCCGTGTCCTTCTGGCCCGTGCTCAGCGTGTGGGCCAGCACGCCGCCGGCGTTCAGGGCCTTGTCGATGGTGATGTTGGCGGCCTCGTTCCAGGCCGCGTTGCCGCGCACCATGGAGCTCTGCATGTTCTGCAGCGCCGAGTAGGCGATCTTGTCCTTGGCGTTGACGGTCGTGCCTTCCATCTTGGTGAAGGCCATGGAGCCGCCCTTGAGCGCGGCGTAGCGGTGGGTCTCGAGGAAGGCGGCGGCCTTGTCCATGCCGGCCTTCACGCGCACCCACTGCACCTTGCCGCCGAGCCAGATCTTGGTGAAGCTGGCGTCCAGCGGGTCGGTGGTGGCCACGTCCATGATGTCGGTGGCCTTGAGCGTGTCGGCCAAGGCCTTGATCTCGGCGCTGGTGGCCGAGCCGAGCTTGATCCAGCTGATGGGCGCGCCGGCGGCGGCCGTGTCCAGCGAGAAGCCGGCGCCGAACTTGGCCACAAACAGCGAGCCGGCGGAGAGGTCCTTCTCCTTGTCGGCCACGAACATGAAGAAGCCGCCATTGGTCGCGTCGTCGCCCATGATGGCGGTGCGGTTGTCGGGCATGACCTGGATCAGCTCATGCGAGATACGGCCAAGACAGTAGTGCTTCTTGATGGTGCCGCTGCCGTCGGGGTTGACGGTGACCTCCGGCAGGTGGCCGTAGTGGTAGGGGTTGGCCTGGGTCTCGCTGCCGAACAGGTTCTTGCTGTAGGCCTTGAACTGGGCGTTGCTGGCGATGGTGAAGGCGTCGGGCTCGTATTCCTCGCTGGACAGGTGGGTGCCCCAGGGCGACAGGCTGGCGCCGCAGGTAATCCACAGGCCCATGGCGGGCGCGGTATCGACGTTGTGGTACTTCACGAGCGACAGCTTGCCCGTGGCGGGGTCCTGGTCCAGCGTCAGCACGGCGATGGGCGAGGGCAGCTTGCCGTACATGTCGGTCTTGCCGTCCTGCGCCCAGGTCGTGTATTCGAACTGCACGACGGCGAAGACGGCGTTGCCCTTGATGCCGGCAACGCTGGCGTTGTCGAGCTTGAGCAGCGAGGTGCCGTCGGGCGAATCGCTGAAGAACTGGCGGTTCTTGTCGGCCACCGTCGTGTCCATGATGGGCTTGCCGGCGAAGTCGACATAACCGCCAGCCAGAAGGGTGCCGCCCTTGCCGTCGGGGACGAGGTCGCCGGTCGTGAAGAAGGGGGCATACGACAGCGAGAAGCCCTGGGTACTGTCGTCGCTGAACTTGACCATCAGCGTCGAGTTGACGAGGGTCCTGGCCATGTCGGCCGGGGTGGCGAGGCTGGGGGCAGCCATCGCGACGAAGCTGGCGGACGCGAAGCTGGGAGCGGGCGTGTTGTCGTCACCGCTGCCACCGCCGCAGCCGGTCAACAGGCCGGCGACAGCGGTGCCACCGAGGGGGAGCATCAGGGGGACGCCCATGTACTTCAGGGCGTGGCGACGATTCAGGGTCTGGGACATTTGGCGGCTGCTGTTCAGGGACTGCACAGCCAGGCCCGCACACGCAGTGCGCCGGCCTGGCACGAGCCGCGCAATGTAGGGAGCTTGCATGTCCGCCGCGTGAAAACGCGGCCGGCCCAGCGAGGGGTCAGCCCTTCGAGTCGTCGAGCAGGTTCGGCGGCGCGCCGAACATGAAGCAGTCGACAAAGCTGAAGTACAGCGAGGCGTAGAACACCGCCGCCAGCACCAGGAAGCAGGCCACCGAGGCCACCGGCGCGAACTGCAGCAGGCCGAGCAGGCCGAAGACCACGCTGATGACGCCGCTGCAGGCAAACATCAGCGCCGCCCACAGCAGGGCGTTCAGCGCGAAAGCGCCCTTGTTGCGCCACAGCGCCAGCGTGCTGGAGAACAGCGACTGGGCGGCGCTCTGCCCACCCCAATGCACCAGGGCCGGTGCATGCCAGTAGGGGATCGACAGTGCGGTCATGCCGACCGCGCGGACCATGAAGCCCCAGATCAGCCGCGGGTCGGCCGCGATGGCGGCGATCGCGTCGGCGTTCGCGTCGCGCTTCATCAACTCCATCAGCTCGTGGGTGACCTCGCCGTCGATCTGGTCGGCCAGCAGCAGGATCAGCAGCATGACCAGCGCAAAGCCCGCGCACAGCACGAACTGGTGGCGGCGCCGTTCAGGCGTCAGCCGGAAGGGGGCGATGAAGACGTCCACATGGGGCATCTTGCGCTGCAGCGCCAGGTGCGTGGCCAGCATGAAGCCCAGCGAACAGACCGGAATGGCCATCAGGCCCAGCATGGGGCCGACGAAGGGCAGCGCGCTCAGCAGCATGGAAACCAGCAGCGCCAGGCCGAGCAGGCCCGAGAAGGCCAGTGGCTGGCGCCTGAAGATCTTGAAACCATGGCGTATCCAGAGCCGCCCGTTGCCGGCCGGCACCTGCTGCAAGTGCAGTTGCATCGTCATTCGCCGACCCCGCCGTGCAGTGCGTGCCAGGGCTTGGCGATGCGCTCGCGCAGCACGCGCTCGAAGTGGCGTGGGTCGTGGGCCTTGAGCAGCGAGGCCTCACGCGGCAAGTGCAGGTCAAAGAGGCGCGACACCCAGAAGCGCAGTGCCGCCGCGCGCAGCAGGGCCGGCAGCAGGCGATGCTCGGCGCCGGACAACGGCCGCTCGCTCTCGTAGGCGGCGACGAACACGGCGGCGCGCTCCTCGATGAGGCGGCCGTCGGTCAGGTCGATGCACCAGTCGTTCAGGCAGACGGCGAGGTCGAACAGCCAGGTGTCGACGCCGGCGAAGTAGAAGTCGAAGAAGCCCGTCAGGCGCTCGCGGCCGGGGCCTTCGCCGGGCTCGAACATGACGTTGTCGCGGAACAGGTCGGCGTGGATGGGGCCGCGCGCGAGCTGGGCATAGTCCTGCGACGCGGCGAGCTGTTCCTGGTAGGCCAGCTCGCTTTGCAGCAGCTCGGCTTCGGGGCCGCTCAGAAAGGGCAGGAGCTGCGGCACCACCTCGCGCCACCAGGCCAGGCCGCGCAGATTGGGCTGGTGCAGCGGGAAATCCTGGCCCGCCAGGTGCATGCGCGCCAGCGTGGCACCCACTTGGCTGCAATGGAAGGCGTCGGGTGCCAGCTGGTGGCCGCCATGCAGGCGGTCGACGATGGCCGCGGGCTTGCCCGCCACCTCGAAGAGGATCTCGCCGGCGGCGTCCGCGTGCGGTTCAGGGACCGGCACGCCGCGCTGGGCCAGGTGCTGCATCAGACGCAGGTAGAAGGGCAGTTGCTCGGCCGTCAGGCGCTCGAACAGCGTCAGGACATAGTGGCCACTTTGATTGGCATCCTGGCAATCGACGAAGTAGTTCGTGTTCTCGATGCCCGCGCCGATGCCGCGCAGCGAGCTGAGTTGCCCGAGGGCGAGATGGTCTAGCAGGGCTTGCGCCTGCGCCGGGCTGACTTCGGTGAAAACGGCCATGGGTCCAGAAAGCGACCCCGAGGGCCGCTTGCGATCAGAATTTGAGAACTCGCCAGACCCGCGCGCCCGAGCCGCTCTTGGGCATGCCCGTGCCCGTGCCGCCGGCCGATTCGCGGCCGGCGTCGTTGACGACGATTTCGTAGTCCGGGGCCTTGGTCAGCTTGTTCTTGACCGTGACCTTCTTGGCCTCGCCGCGCACCTTCAGCTCCTCGATGCGGACCTGGTCGTCCTCGGCCACGGTGCGCTCGACCTTGGGTTCTGGCGGCGGGTCAGCGAGGGCGCCGCCACACAGGGCAGCGAGCAGCAGGGGTACGGCAAGGCGCAACATGCTGCCGATTCTAGGTGGCGGGCTGCCGGACAATCCGTCGCCATGAGTAAACCCATCCTGCTGCTGGTCGACGGCTCCAGCTATCTGTATCGCGCCTTCCATGCCATGCCCGACCTGCGCGGCCCCGAGGGCCAGCCCACCGGGGCGGTGCGTGGCATGGTGGCCATGCTGAAAAAACTGCAGAGCGACATCGGCGCGGCCCACGCCGTCTGCGTGTTCGATGCGCCGGGCAAGACCTTCCGCGACGACTGGTATCCCGAATACAAGGCCCAACGCTCGCCCATGCCGCCTGAGCTGCGCGCGCAGATCGAGCCCATCCACGAGGTCGTCAAGCTGCTGGGCTGGCCCACGCTGACGGTGCCGAACGTGGAGGCCGACGACGTCATCGGCACGCTGTGCTGCATTGCGGCCCAGGAGGGCCATCGCGTCATCGTGTCGACCGGCGACAAAGACCTGGCCCAGCTGGTCAACGCCGACGTCGAGCTCATCAACACGATGAGCAACGAGAGACTGGACGAGGCCGGCGTGCTGGAGAAGTTCGGCGTGCCGCCCAATCGCATCATCGACTACCTGACGCTGATGGGCGACACCGTGGACAACGTGCCGGGCGTGACCGGCGTCGGCCCCAAGACCGCGGCGAAGTGGGTGTCCGAATACGGCTCGCTGGACGGCGTCATCGCCGCTGCGCCCACGGTCAAGGGCAAGGCCGGCGAGAACCTGCGCGCCGCGCTGGACTGGCTGCCCATGGGTCGCAAGCTGGTCACCGTGAAGCTGGATTGCGAGCTCGCCGAGCATGTGCCGGGCTGGCCCAAGCTGGAGGAGCTGGCTTTCCGCGAGCCGGACAAGGCGCGTTTGGGCGAGTTCTACGTGCGCAACGGCTTCAAGGCCTGGCTGGAAGAACTGACCGGCACCGCGGTGGTGGCCAAGCCCAAGGCGGCACCGGTGGCCAACCCGGGCCTGTTCGACGAACCGGAACCGCCCGCCGGCGCGGCCGAGGTTGCCCGCCAGTACGAAACCGTCCTGAGTTTCGAGCAGTTGGAAGCCTGGCTCATCCGCCTGCACGCCGCACCGCTGTGCGCGCTGGACACGGAGACCGACTCGCTGGACCCGATGGCCGCCCGCATCGTCGGCATCTCCTTCGCCGACAAGCCCGGCGAAGCGGCCTACATCCCGCTGGCCCACAGCGGCCCGGACGCGCCCGAGCAGCTGCCGCTGGACGCCGTGCTGGCGCGGCTCAAGCCCTGGCTGGAAGACGCATCGGCCAAGAAGATCGGCCAGAACCTGAAGTACGACCGCCATGTGCTGCTCAACCATGGCGTCAACCTGGCCGGCGTACAGCACGACACGCTGCTGCAGAGCTATGTGCTGGAAGCTCACAAGACCCACAACCTGGAAGCGCTCGCCGAGCGCCACCTGGGCCGCAAGGGCCTGAGCTACGAGGACCTGTGCGGCAAGGGCGCGCACCAGATCCCGTTCGCGCAGGTCGACGTGGCCAAGGCCACGACCTACTCAGGTGAAGACTCCGAGATGTGCCTGCACCTGCACAGCGTGCTGTGGCCGCAGATCGAGGCCGACGCTGGCATGACGCACATCTACCGCGACATCGAGATGCCCACGGCCGACCTGCTCGCGCGGGTGGAGCGCAACGGCGTGCTGATCGATTCAGAACGGCTGAAGCTGCAAAGCCATGAGATCGGCCAACGCCTGGTGCTGCTGGAGCAGCAGTGCTACGAGATCGCCGGCCAGCCCTTCAACATCGGCTCACCGAAGCAGATCGGCGACATCCTGTTCACCAAGCTGGGCCTGCCGGTCGTGAAGAAGACCGCCACCGGCGCGCCATCCACCGACGAAGAGGTATTGACCGAACTCGCCGCCGACTTTCCTCTGCCGGCCAAGATCCTCGAATACCGCGGCCTGTCCAAGCTCAAGAGCACCTACACCGACAAGCTGCCGCTGCAGATCAACGCCCACACCGGCCGCGTGCACACCAACTACGCCCAGGCCGTGGCCGTGACCGGGCGGCTGTCCAGCAACGAGCCCAATCTGCAGAACATTCCCATCCGCACGGCGGAAGGCCGGCGCGTGCGCGAGGCCTTCGTCGCGCCCGAGGGCTACAGAATCGTCAGCGCCGACTACTCGCAGATCGAGTTGCGCATCATGGCCCACATCAGCGAGGACCCGGGGCTGCTGCGCGCCTTCCAGGAAGGGCAGGACGTGCACAAGGCGACGGCCAGCGAGGTGTTCGGCGTCGCGCTGGGCGAGGTCTCCAGCGAGCAGCGTCGCTATGCCAAGACCATCAACTTCGGTCTCATCTACGGCATGGGCGCCTTCGGCCTGGCCTCGGCCCTGGGCATCGAGCAGAAAGCGGCCAAGGACTACATCGAGCGCTATTTCACCCGCTTTGCCGGCGTCAAGAAGTACATGGACGAGACCAAGGCGAGCGCAGCCGAACTCGGCTATGTGTCGACGCTGTTCGGCCGGCGCATCTACCTGCCCGAGATCCGCGGCGGCAATGGCCCGCGCCGCGCCGGTGCCGAGCGCCAGGCCATCAACGCGCCCATGCAGGGCACGGCGGCCGACCTGATCAAGCTGGCCATGCTGGCCGTGCAGGCGGAACTGGACAGTGCCGGCAAGCAGTCCAGGATCATCATGCAGGTGCACGACGAACTGGTTTTCGAGGTGCCCGAGGTCGAACTGGACTGGATGCGCACCGAGGTGCCACGCCTGATGGCCGGCGTGGCCGAGTTCAAGGTGCCGCTGCTGGCCGAGGTGGGTGTTGGCGCGAACTGGGAAGAAGCGCACTGATTTTCGGCCTCCCGCAATCCCCTAAATTTCCTATTTTTCCCAAAATAGGCAAAATGCGGCCATGCCAGTCGGGAGCCTCATCATGTCTGCAGTCCTCGAACAAGCCCTGGCCGACCAGCTGCCCAGCGTGTCGGCCACCCAGCTCGTGGCGGGTATCCAGAAAGTCGGCCGCACGGTCGCGGCCCATGGCGCGGTGCTGATCACCAAGCATGACCAGCCCGCCTTCGTGCTGATGTCGGTCGAGCGCTACCGCGAAATGCAGCGTGCCGCCGAGCCCGATCTGGGTGCATTAGGCGGCGAGTTCGACGCGATGCTGGCGCGCATGCAGGACCAGGGCGAGGCGCTGGCCGATGCCTTCGCGATGACACCCGAGGCCATCGGCGCCGTGGCCGTGAAGGCCGCCAAGCCACGCAAACCCGTTCGCAAGGCCGCCTGAATGAGACGGCCCCTCGCCCAGTTTGGCCTCGCTGGACGCGGGCCAACCTGGTCGGTCCCCCGCGGGGACGGCGATGCTTGCCGGATTGACCGGCAAGCACATCGCCTGACGGGCCGGCTTGGGAGCGGCCCGGCGCTCGGCCCGGTGCCTGTGTCCGGAACGGACTGCTGAATTGCCGGCACGCCTCTACGTGCTCGCTGGCGTCAATGGCGCTGGCAAGAGTTCCCTCGGCGGCGCGGCCATCCAGGCCAGCGGGGCCGAGTTCTTCAATCCCGACATCGCCGCCGCGCGCTTGCGTGAGCAGCAGCCCAGCCTGTCCGCCGAACAGGCCAATGGCCTGGCCTGGACGCTGGGCCGACGCGGCCTGGAGAAGGCGCTGGCCGAAAGCCTGACCTATGCCTTCGAGACGACGCTGGGCGGCACCAGCATGACCCAGTTGCTGCTGGACGGCGCACGGGGTGGTGCCCAGGTGCATGTCTGGTACGCCGGCCTTGCCACGCCTGAACTGCACCTGCGCCGCATCCAGGCACGCGTGGCCGCGGGTGGGCACGACATTCCCGAGGCCAAGGTGCGCGAGCGCTTTGACGCCAGCCGCGGCAATCTCGTCAAGCTGATGCCTCACCTGGCCAGCCTGCGCCTTTATGACAACAGCTTCGAGGCCGACCCGCGCGCCGGCCGCCGGCCCCAGCCCGTGCTGCTGTTGCAGATGCAGTTGGGCCGGGTCGTTGCCCATGCACCGCTGCGCAGCGTGCCCGCCTGGGCCAAACCCCTGCTCGCCGCGGCCCTGCGTTGAATATCATGCCGCCGCGGTTCAACGAGGAGGGGTGATGAAGGTTTTGCTGGTCGATGCTTTTCCGATGGTGCGCGCCGCGCTCACCGGCCTGATCGAGCAGCATTTCGCCGGGGCGCAGGTGCAGGGCGTGGACACTGTCGCCGCCGCGCGCGACGCGCTGGGCCAGGCCATCCCCCGGCTCGTGCTGCTGGACCTGCGCATCGATGGCGGCTTCGAGCTGCTGCAGCAGATCCACGGCGAGCACCTGCTGCTGCCGGTCGTCGTCATCTCCGGCAGCGACGACACCGAGGAGGCCCTGCAGGCTCTGGGTGCCGGCGCCATGGGCTATGTGCCCGAACGCAGCGACCTGAATACCTTGGTCCAGGCCCTGCACCTGGTGCTGGCCGGTGGCACCTATGTGCCGCCGCTCAAGCGTGCGGCTGAACCCGTTGCAGCCACACCGGCCTCGGCTGGCCCCGCGCCGGGCGACTGGGCGGAGCTGCCGCTGACGCCGCGCCAGAAGCATGTGCTGCATCTGCTCACGCAAGGCCTGTCCAACAAGCTGATCGCCCGCGAGCTGGGTGTCAGCGTGGACACCGTGAAGGACCATGTGGCCGCGGTGCTGAGGGCGCTGGGCGTGAACTCGCGCACCCAGGCGGTGGTGGTCGCGACGCAACGCGCGCGTTGACGATGGACGCCGCGGTCAGCGGTATATCACCAGCGCTCCGGTCCGATCAGCGATTCGTGGCGAGAAACCCCGGTCGATCAGGACACAGGCCGCAGCGTCGCGATAGGCCCGGGGGCGGTCTGCAGGCGAGCCGTCGAGCAAGCTCTGAAGCGTTCCCTGGCCGCCGAATCCTGTTGCAAGTTCAGCGTCGCTGTAGGGCGCCAATCGTTGCTGCATCACCTCAAGGTCGGCGTCGGCGTAGCTGATGACCAGGTTGGCCAGGGCCTCCGGTTTGGTGAATTCGAAACGCCGCTCCTTGTTGGTCAGCGCGAGCCTTAGCGTTTCCGCGTATGCGCCGACCGGCAGGCCGTGCTCAAGTCCCAAGGCGCCGAGAAGAGAGTAGGCGTTGATGCAGCGCGTACGAGCCTCCGACGTCCGCTTGTCCACCACGGTGATCTGCACATAGGGTGGCGAACTGGAAATGACGATGGTGTCGGTGTTGCCAGCGACCACGCCGTAAGCCGCGTTGAAACTTTCCTGCGATTGCCGCAGGGGCGACGCGGTGCTGCAGCCTGCCGCCAGCAGTGCAGCGGTCAAAAGCAATGGTTTCATGACGTCGTCCTCTCCCGTTTCGGCTTTTTGTGCGCCGATTGAAGCACGCCCCAGCGGCGCCACCCCGTCAGCGCACGTCGCATGTGCTGCACCTGCTGACGGCACGCGACGTCAGCTCGCGCACTCAGCCGTCGTGGTGGCCACGCAGAAAACCCGCTGATCAGAGGCGCTTGCCCACCTCGGCCTTGAACCAGCCGGATTCCAGGTAGGCGTACAGATTCTTGCCCGGGCAGACGGTCTGCCGGCTGTAGTCCTTGTGGCTGGCGATGGCGTCCAGGCCGAGGTGGTGTTGGCGGACCAGCCACGCGGTCAGCTCGACGGCGGCGTTGAGCTGGGCCGGCGTGGGCTGCTGCTCCTCGAAGTTGCCCACCAGCATGACGAGGGCGTGGCCGCGCGGGTCGTATTCGGTGTTGGTGTCGCCGGCCTGGGCCAGCGGCCGCGCCGCGTAGATGCGGCCGTCGGGCGCGATGACGTAGTGGTAGGGGATGTCCGCCCAGCGCTTGGTCAGGCGCGACCACTGCTGCAGCCGGCGCAAGTAGGCCTCGACGTCGGCGCCGTCCTTCCAGATCTCGCCCTGGTGGTGGATCGTGATGTGCGTGATCTGCTGCGGCGCTGCCGTGGATGTGGCTGCACTGCCGCCCCAGCTGTCGACGCTGACGATGTCGGGCGCCGGCGGTGCAGTGGCGCAACTGCCGAGCGCCAGCAGGACGGTGAGGGCGGCGACGAGCTTCAACGGACGGCGTCGATCGCGTTGAGCACCGCCTCGGCCGTGGCCGGCGCCTGCAGCGGCGGATCGCAATTCTCTGGGCCGCAGGCGGCGCAGGCGTCCTTGATGGCCAGCAGGGCCGCAAAACCCAGCAGCAGCGGCGGCTCGCCGACGGCCTTGCTGCGGTGGATGGTTTCGCTGGCATTGGCCACGCCGAACAGCTCCACACGCAGTTCCGGCGGGCAATCGTTGGCGGTCGGGATCTTGTAGGTGCTGGGCGCGTGCGTGGTCAGCAAACCCGTCGTGGGGTGCCAGACCAGCTCCTCCGTCGTCAGCCAGCCCATGCCCTGGATGAAGCCGCCCTCGATCTGGCCGATGTCGATGGCCGGGTTCAGGCTCTGGCCCACGTCGTGCAAGATGTCGGCGCGCGTGATGCGGCTTTCGCCGGTCAGTGTGTCCACCAACGCCTCACAGACGGCGCCGCCCCAGGCGTAGTAATAGAAAGGGTGGCCCTGCAGCTTGCTGCGGTCCCAGTGCAGGCCGGGCGTGGCGTAGAAGCCGTCGCTCCACAGCTGCACGCGCTTCAGGTAGGCCGCGGCGACGAGTTCGCCAAAGGGCAGGCTTTGGCCGCCGCCGCTGACCTGGCCGCCATCAAAGGCGACCAGCTCGGCGGCGCAGCCAAAGCGCTCGGCGGCGAAGGCGGCCAGCCGCCCCTTGATCTTGCGCGCGGCATCCTGCGCGGCCTTGCCGTTCAGGTCGCTGCCGGTGGATGCGGCCGTGGCGGAGGTGTTGGCGACCTTGCTCGTGTCGGTGGCCGAGCAGCGCACGCTGGCCAACGGCAGGCCCAACTCATGCGCGACGACCTGGGCCACCTTGGTGTTCAGGCCCTGGCCCATTTCCGTGCCGCCGTGGTTCACCAGCACCGAGCCGTCGGTGTAGACATGCACCAGTGCGCCGGCCTGGTTCAGGTGGGCCACGTTGAAGGAGATGCCGAACTTGACCGGCGTGAAGGCCAGGCCCTTTTTCAGCACCGGGCTGGCGGCGTTGAAGGCGGCGATCTCGGCGCGGCGTTCGGCGTAGCGGCTGCTGGCAAGCAGCTGCGCCGTCAGCGGTTGGGCGTGCAGTTCCTCGACCTGCTGGCCATAGGGCGTCATGTCCTGGCCGGCGGTGTAGAAATTGCGCTGGCGCACCTCGGCCGGGTCCAATCCGAGCTGGCGGGCGACACCGTCCAGGATCATCTCGATGGCGATGGCCCCCTGCGGTCCGCCAAAGCCTCGGAAGGCCGTGTTGCTCTGCGTGTTGGTCTTGGCGCAGTAGCCATGCATCGCAACATGCGGCAGCCAGTAGGCGTTGTCGAAATGGCAGAGCGCGCGGGCCATCACGGGGGCGGAAAGGTCGGCGCTGTGCCCGGCGTTGGCGATCAGATCGATGTCGACGGCAAGGATGCGGCCGTCGGCGTCGAAGCCGACATCCCATCGGTAGTCGAAGCCATGACGGCGTCCCGTGACGAGGAAATCGTCGTCGCGGTCCACGCGGAGCTTCACGGGTTTCTTCAGCTTCAGCGCAGCGATGGACGCGACGCAGGCGAAGAGAGCGGATTGGCTCTCCTTGCCGCCAAAGCCGCCACCCATGCGCCGGCATTGCACGACGACACGATGCGCATGCCAGCCCAGGCAATGCGCCACGAGCTGCTGCATCTCGCTCGGGTGTTGGGTCGAGCAGTGCACGAGCAAGGCGTCGCCGCCCTCCTGCGGCACGGCCAGGCTGATCTGGCCTTCCAGATAGAACTGCTCCTGGCCGCCCAGGCTCCAGCTGCCCTGCAGCCGGTGTGGCGCGCTGGCGAGCTGTTCGGCCGGCTCGCCTCGCGTCAGGTGCGCGGGCGCCAGCACGTACTGGCCGGCGGCATGCGCTTGCAGTGCCGTCAGCAGCGGCGGCAGCGGCTCGGCCTGGATGACCTGTCTGGCCAGCCCCGCCGCGCGGCGCGCCAGTTCGCGGTGGGTCGCGATGACGGCGAACACCGGCTGGCCCACATAGCGCAGCTCGTCCGCCGCCAGGATGGGGTCGTCATGCAGCAATGGGCCGCAGTTGTTCTCGCCGGCAATGTCGGCCGCGCTGAGCACTGCGACGACGCCGGGCATGCGGCGGATGCGTTCGAGGTCGACGCCCAGCAGCTTGCCATGCGCGATGGGCGACAGGCCGAGCGCCGCATGCAGCGTGCCGGCGGGCTCGGGCAGGTCGTCGATGTAGGGTGCCGCACCGCTGACGTGCAGGTGCGCCGACTCGTGCGGCAGCGACTTGCCGACGACCGGCTGCAACTCAATCAAGGCTTCAGGCTTGTTCATGCCGGCACCTCCTGCATCGACGGCCAGACGCCGACCGGCACAGCGCCGACGGTTTCCAGCCACAGCTTGATGAAAAGGTTCTGCGCCACCTTGAGCCGGTAGTCAGCGCTGGCGCGCATGTCGGTCATGGGCTTGAAGTCCTGCGGCAGCGCGGCGGCTGCAGCCTTGGCAGTGGCTTCGCTCCAGGGCTGGCCGACGACGGCGGCTTCCGCCGCGGCGGCGCGCTTGACGATGGCGGCCATGCCACCGAACGCGAAGCGCGCCTCCTGCACGGCGCCGGCATCCAGCCTGATCGCCAGCACGGCGCAGACGGCCGAGATGTCGCTGTCATGGCGCTTGGCGATCTTGTGCGCGCTGAAGCGCCAGTCGGGCGAGGGCAGGGGGACATGCAGTGCCTCGACGAATTCGCCGGGCTGCAGGTCCTTCTTCATGTAGTCGAGATAGAAGTCCTGCAGTTTGAGGCGGCGCTGCTGCGAGCCGCGGCGCAGGATGATGTCGGCGCCCAGGGCGATCAGGGCCGGCGCACCGTCGCCGATGGGCGAGCCATTGGCGATGTTGCCGCCCAGCGTGCCGGCATGGCGCACCGGCGGCGACGCGAAGCGCAGCCACAGCTCGCGCAGGCGGGGCACGGCGGCGGTCAGCGCGGCCCAGCTGTCTTCCAGCGAAGCGGCGGCACCGATCCACAGGCCGGTACCGTCGTTGCGGATCTCGCGCAGCGCCGCGACACGGCCGGTGTAGATGACGTCCCCCAGGTCGCGGAACTGCTTGTTCACCCACAGGCCCACGTCGGTCGACCCGGCCAGCAGCGTCGCCTGCGGATAGGTCTCGCGCAGCAGGGCCAGGTCGTGGATGCTTTGCGGTGCATGGAAGCGGGCGCCGGCGTGGCCATAGTCCAGCGGCTCGTCGGCGGCCAGGGTCTGCAGAGCCTGAGCGATGGGCGCACGGTCCAGGCAGCGGGCGGGCGCGTCGAACATCTGTTCGCCGGCATCCAGGATGGGCCGGTAGCCCGTGCAGCGGCAGAGGTTGCCGGCCAGCGCATCGGCCAGTTGCTGGCGGGTGGGCTTGGTGCCGGCGGCTTGGTGGGTTTCATAACAAGCCGTCAGGCTCATGACGAAGCCGGGGGTGCAGAAGCCGCACTGGGAGCCATGGCAGTCCACCATGGCCTGCTGGGCGGGGTTGAGCCGCTGCGGGCCGCCCAGGTCTTCCACCGTCAGCAGCGCGCGGCCGTCGAGCGTCGGCAGGAATTGGGTGCAGGCGTTGACGTTGCGCAGTTCCAGCTGGCCGTCGGCACCCAGCTCGCCCTGGATGACGGTGCAGGCGCCACAGTCGCCCTCGGCACAGCCTTCCTTGGTGCCGGTGCAGCCGGCATGCTCGCGCAGGTATTGCAGCACGGTGGTCGTCGGGCGCAGGTTCTGGACCTCGACGACCTCGCCGCGGTGGAAAAAACGGATGGGTCGGGTATTCATGCTGGCCTCGATTGTCGAGCGTTGCCTCAGAATTGCCATATGAGTTTTACTAACCAGGAAAAATTCGTCGACAGTCCACGCCGATGGGCCCTGCGGGGCGATCTGCTGGATTTCACGGCTGCACCACGCTGGGGCGACACCGAGCCACCGGCGGTGCGCTTTGACCGCGACCACTGGCTGCTGATCGAGGACGGCCGCATCGTCGGGAGGCAGGCCGCCGAGCCGGATGCCGGTTGGGCGCGCAAGGACCATGCCGGCAAGCTGGTGCTGCCGGGGTTCATCGACACCCACGTCCACTGCCCGCAGCTGGAGGTCATCGGCTCCTACGGCACCGAGCTGCTGGACTGGCTCAAGCGCTACACCTTCCCGAGCGAATGCGCCTTTGCCGACCCGGCGCGCAGCCGCGCAGGGGCCGAGGTCTTCCTGGATGCGCTGCTGGCCAGTGGCACGACCTCGGCCGTCGTCTTCCCGACCGTGCACAAGGTATCGGCCGAGGCCCTGTTCGACAGCGCCGCGGCACGCGGCATGCGCCTCATCACCGGCAAGGTGTTGATGGACCGCCACGCGCCGGACGGGCTGCGGGACGACGTCGTTCAGGCCGAGAAGGATTGCGTCGACCTCATCGCCCGCTTCCATGGCCGCGACCGCCTGGCGTACGCCGTGACGGTGCGCTTTGCGCCGACCAGCACGCCCGAGCAGCTGGCGATGGCCGGCGCGCTGTGCCGCGCCGATGCCAGCCTCTATATGCAGACCCACGTCGCCGAGAACCGCGCCGAGGTCGCCTGGGTGGCGGAGCTGTTCCCGGATGCGCGCAGCTACCTGGATGTGTATGAGCGCGTCGGCCTCGTGCACGAGCGCTCGGTGCTGGCCCATGGCATTTATCTGGACCCGCACGACCGCGTCGTCATCGCTGACCGTGGCGCCCAGGTGGCGCATTGCCCGTCGAGCAATCTATTCCTGGGCAGCGGCCTGTTCGACTGGCCGGGTGCGGCCTTCAACATCAGCCTGGCCTCGGACGTGGGCGGCGGCACGTCTTTGAGCCTGCCGCGCAACATGCTGGACGCCTACAAGATCCAGGCCCTGCGCGGCGAGCGCATGACCGCCTGGGTGGCCCTGCATGCCGCCACGCGGGGCGCGGCCGAGGCGCTGCAGCTGGGTGACGAGATCGGCGGCCTGTCGGTGGGGCAGACGGCCGACATCTGCGTGTGGGACTGGGCGCAAGGCCCGGTCGCCGAGGCGCGCGACGCGGTGGCGCGCGAGCTGCACGAGCGTGTCTTTGCGTGGATGACGCTGGCCGACGAGCGCAACCTCGCGGCCTGCTATGTCGCGGGCCATCAACGCATTTGATGGTGCCCCCAGGGCTGGCCTGAAGCCCGCCCGCCCCCCGAGGGGGTCAAGGCGACTCGGGAACGGCCCAGCGTCGCCTTGAACCGCCTGTCCCCCGATTCCGCCGCTTCGTCACAACCCTGATGGGGGACGGCGGGGCGGCTGGCTAGAGTCTGCCCACTCATTTCAACGGAGACTCCATGAGCCGACCCCTGCTGTCCCTCGTCGCTTCCCTGGCCTTGCTGGCTGGCGCGTCCCAGGCCGCTGTTGCCGCCGACAAGCCGGCCGCTGTCGCCAAGGCGCCCAAGCCCGCCAAGCGCTACACCATCGAGCAGTTCATGGCCACCGTGAACATCGGTGGCGCCAGCTTCTCGGCCGACGAGAGCCGCATCCTCTTCCACAGCAACGAGACGGGCATCTTCAACGTCTATGCGATGCCGGTGGGCGGCGGCAAGCCGGTCCAGCTGACGAATTCCAAGACCGACAGTCACTACGCCGTGGGCTTCTTCCCGGGCGATGACCGCTTCCTCTACACCCGCGACCAGGCCGGCAACGAGCTCAACCATCTCTATGTGCGTGAGCTCGACGGCAGCGAGAAGGACCTGACGCCGGGCGACAAGCTCAAGGCTTCGTTCGCCGGCTGGAGCGGCGACGACACGGCCTTCTACGTGACGACCAACGAGCGCGATCCGCGCTTCTTCGACCTCTACCGTTTGGATGCCAAGACCTACGCCCGCACGCTGGTCTTCAAGAACGAGGCCGGCTGGGAGTTGAGCGACATCAGCCGCGACGGCCGCTGGCTGGCGGTGGGCAAGATCAACACGACGGCCGACTCCGACGTGCACCTGGTCGACCTGAAGAGTGGCGAGGTCAAGCACATCACCAAGCACCAGGGCGTGGCCAACTACACGCCGCAGGACTTCACGCCCGACAGCCGCGAGCTGCTGATGACCAGCAACGACGGCGGCGAGTTCACCCGCGTCATCGGCTACGACCTGGCCAGCGGCGCGACCCGCGAGATCGAGAAGGCCGATTGGGACGTGGACTACACGGCCTTCTCCAAGGACGGCCGCTACCGCATCACCGGCATCAATGCCGACGCCAGCATCGCGCTGCGCCTGTACCGCGACGGAAAGCCGATGGCGCTGCCCCAGCTACCCGGCGGCGACGTGCGCGGCGTGACCTTCTCCCGCAGCGGCAAGCGCATGGCCTTCTACGTGAACGGCGACCGCTCGCCCAACAACCTGTTCGTCGCCGAGGTCGGCTCCAACGCCGCGCCGAAGCAGCTGACGCAGAGCCTGTCCAAGGACATCGACCCGGCCGAGCTGGTGGACGCCTCTATCGCCCGCTTCAAGAGCTTCGACGGCATGGTCGTCCCGTCGGTCTACATGCTGCCCAAGGAAGCCTCGCCAACCCACAAGGTGCCGGCCATCGTCTGGGTGCATGGCGGCCCCGGCGGCCAGACCAAGCGCGGCTACTCGGCGCTGATGCAGTACTTTGTCAACAACGGCTATGCGGTGCTGGGCATCAACAACCGCGGCAGCTCGGGCTATGGCAAGAGCTTCTTCACGGCTGACGACGGCAAGCATGGCCGCGAGCCGCTGTGGGACTGCATCGAGGCCAAGACCTTCCTGGCCGGCACCGGCGTCATCGACCCCGAGCGAATCGGCATCGTCGGCGGCAGCTATGGCGGCTATATGGTGCTGTCGGCCATGGCCTTCCGCCCCGAGGCCTTCAAGGTGGGCATCGACATCTTCGGCGTCGCCAACTGGATCCGCACGCTGGAAAGCATTCCGCCCTATTGGGAGAGCTTCCGCCTGGCGCTTTACCAGGAGGTGGGCGACCCGGTGAAGGACCGTGAGCGCCTGATGGCCACGTCACCGCTGTTCCACGCCAGCGAGATCAGGAAGCCGCTGATGGTCATCCAGGGCGCCAACGACCCGCGCGTCATCAAGCCCGAGAGCGACGACATCGTCGCGGCGGTCAAGAAGAACAATGTGCCGGTGGACTATCTCGTGTTCGACGACGAGGGGCATGGCTTCTCCAAGAAGAAGAACACGCTGGAGGCCAACCGCCGCATGGTCGAGTTCTTGGATAAATACCTGAAGCCCGGCATCAGTCAGCCGGTCAAGTAAGAAGGAGTCCGCGATGTTCAGCTTCCTGCTCTGGTGCATCTTGTTCGTGATCTGCTGGCCGCTGGCCATCCTGGCGCTGCTGCTGTGGCCGCTGGTCTGGCTGATCACGCTGCCCTTCAGGTTGCTGGGCATCGCCGTCGACGGCGCCTTCGGGCTGCTGCGTGCCATCGTCATGCTGCCTGCGCGCGTGCTGAGCGGGCGCTAGCCGGGCGAGGGGTCGCGGGGCGCCAGCGGCCTTGCACAATGATTTCGGGGCACCGATCGGTGCCAGAATCCTTGCCATCCCCATAACGCTTCAGGTGCGCCGACGCTGTGACGCTTCAGCATATTGCCGTTGTCGATGACGAAACAGCGATCACCGAGCTGCTCGGCCGCTATCTGCCTGGGCACGGCTTTCGCACGACGCAATTGCATTCGGGCCGTGCGCTGATGGAGCTGATGGCCAGCGATCCGCCCGAGCTGGTGCTGCTGGATCTGGGCCTGCCCGGAGAGGACGGCTTCGCCATCGCACGGCAGCTGCGCGAGCACTGGCGCTGCGGCCTGGTCATCATCACCGGCCGCGGGGACTCGGTCGACAAGGTCGTGGGCCTGGAAGTTGGCGCCGATGACTACGTCACCAAGCCTTTCGACCTGCGCGAGCTGGTCGCGCGCATCAAGGCCGTGTTGCGGCGCATGGAGCCGCACCCGTTGGCCTCCGGCCAGCCGGCCAGCGGGCAGGCGCCCCGGCAGGTGGCCAGTGCCTCGGGTGGCGAGCACCTGACATTTCTCGGCTGGCAGCTCGACCTGGGCGCCCGGCGCCTTGACGATCCGAACGGCGCAGAGGTGCGGCTCACCAGCGGCGAGTTCTCCCTCCTCGCGGCCCTGGCCCAGCATGCGGGTCGCGTGCTGTCCCGCGACTTTCTGCTTGAACAGACGCGGGGCCGCGAAGCTGCGCCCTTTGACCGCACGATCGACGTGCAGATCGGACGCCTGCGCAAGAAGCTGGAAGTCGATGCGGAGAATCCACAGATCATCAAGTCGGTCCGCGGCGCCGGCTACATCTTCGTTCCGCCCATCGGCTCCGCACGGGCGAAAACCTGATGGTTGGAACGCCTCCCGCCAACCAGCCGACGCCGCAGCCCGTCGATGACCTGACCGTCTACCGCTCGCTGTTTTCCGCCTATCCGGACGCCCTGCTGCTGGTGGACGCCGCAGGCCTGATCGCCCGAGCCAACCCCGCGGCGGCGGCGCTGCTGGGGTACTCGATGGAGGAGCTCGTCGGCACGAGCGTGGACGAACTGGTGCCCGACAGCATTCGCCCTCGCCACGCGTCATACCGGCAGGCCTACGGTCACGCGCCGCGCGCTCGGCCGATGGGCACGCAGATGGAGCTGGTAGCCCGGCGGCGCGACGGCAGCGAGGTGATGGTGGAAATCGCGCTGAGCCCTTTGCAAGACCACGGCCTGCCCTTCGTGGTTGCCGCGATCCGCGGCATCGGTGGCTATCCGCGCGTCAAACAGGCGTTGCAGCGGGCGCGCTATAGCGAGCATCTGGCGCAGCTGGGCCGCCTGGCCGTCGACGCACGCGATCCGCAGCAGCTGTTGCAGCAGGTACCGGCCATCGCCGCCGAGGCGCTGGAAGTCGAGATGGCGCTGGTGTTCCTGCTGGAAAGCAACCGGCTTGAACTGCGCGTCGCCGGGGGCGTGGGCCTGATCGCCGGCGAGTCGCTGGGTTGCATCGTGCCCAATCGCGGCGACACGCCGCTGGGCGTCGTGCTGAGCCAGGGGCAATCGGTCGTGATCGAGGATTTCCGCGCAGAACAACGCTATGCGGTGCCCCCCGACTATCTCGCGGCAGGGTTGGTCAGCGCATTGGCGGTGCCGCTGCTGGACCGCGGCCGCGTCATTGGCGCCTTGAAGGTTCGTTCCCGCCAGTCGAAGCGGTTCGGCGACGATGAACAGCGCTTCCTTGAGTCACTGGCCAATCTGCTGGTCACCTGCCTGCAGCGGGCGCAGACCGAGGAGGCGCTGAGCCATGCCCAGCGCCTCGAAAGTGTTGGCCAGCTGACGGGCGGCATTGCCCACGACTTCAACAACCTGCTGACCGTCATCCAAGGCAATCTGCAGGTGCTGGAGGAGCTGCCGGCACTGGCGCAGGACGGTGGCGCCCTGCAACTGGTGAGCGCCGCGATGCGCGCATCCAAGCGCGGCGCGGAGCTGACCGGCAAGCTGCTGGCCTTCTCGCGCCGCCAGGTGCTGCAGCCCAGCGCGGTCGACGTGCATGGCCTGCTGCACCCGCTGTCGGACATGCTGCGTCGCACATTGGACCAACGCATCCGCATCAGCGTCGATGTCGCGCCGGACTGCCCCCTGGCGCTGGCCGACGCGGGCCAGTTGGAAGCTGCCCTGCTCAACATCGCGATCAATGCGCGCGACGCGATGCTCGACGGCGGCGATCTGCGTTTTTCCGCGGCGGCCGCGGGCATGCTGCCGACGGGCCTGCAGGACGAGCTCGGCGAAGGCCGGTTCGTCCGCATCGCCGTCACCGACACCGGCACAGGCATGCCTGAGGCCGTCAAGGAGCGTGCCTTCGAGCCCTTCTTCACGACCAAACAGGCCGGCCGCGGCACGGGCCTGGGGCTGAGTGCCGTCTATGGCTTCGTCAAGCAGTCGCAGGGCGCCGTCGCGCTGGACAGCACGGCCGGCCTTGGCACGACGATCAGCCTGTATCTGCCGGTGCCACACGATGCCCAGACGGGGGCCCAGGACGGCGACCACGTCGGGCACACGGTGCCCGCGGGGCTGAAAGTGCTGGTGGTCGAAGACGACGCCGAGGTGCGCGCCGTGGCGCAGCACTTCCTGGCCAGCCTGGGTTGCGTGTTCAGCGTCTGTTCCAGTGCCGAGCAGGCGCTGCAACTGCTGACGCCTGAAGCCGATTTCGACCTGCTGCTCACCGACATTGCATTGGGCGCCGGCATGCGCGGCACCGAGCTCGCCCGCATCGCGCAGCAGCGGCTGCCGCAGCTGGCCATCCTGTTGATGTCGGGCTTCTCCGCCGAACTGCTGGATGCCGACCGCGAGTCCCCGGCGGACTGGGAACTGCTGCCCAAGCCCTACAGCCGCGGCCAGCTGGCGCAGGCGATGGCCCGCGTGCTGTTGGCCTAGGTCGCGCGCAGCCGAGCGGCGCGCCGCAGGCCGACGGCGTCGGGCTGACCCGGCGCAGCGGCTCCCGCTCCGCCGGCCGCCAGCTGCGGCTGTCTGGGTAAAGGTAAAGGCGGGCGCCAGGGGCACGAAGAGGTGTGGTGTTTCAAGGCACGCTCGCCGCGATTGCTTCGGTGGCCAACAGGTGCTGCAGCGATTCGGCCGGTGCCGGGCGGCCGAAGTGATACCCCTGCATCTCGTCGCAGCCGCGCTCGCACAGGTAGTCGCGTTGCTGTGCGGTTTCGACGCCCTCGGCCACCACGCGCAGATGCAGCCGGTGAGCCAGTGCAATCACGGCATCGACCAGGGCCGCGCCGTCGGGCTGCTCGCCGATGCGGCGCGTGAAAGATTGGTCGATTTTCAGCGAGTCGATCGGGAACTGCTGCAGGTAGGCCAGGCTGGAGTAACCGGTGCCAAAGTCGTCCAGCGACAGCTTGACCCCGAGGGCCTTGATCCGCTTGAGCATGCCGATCGCGGCGCCAGGCTCGGTGATCAGCATGCCTTCGGTGATCTCGATCTCCAGCCACTGCGCGTCGACCTGGTGGCGCTGCAGCGCGCGGGCCACCACCTGGTCCAGGTCACCTGCGGCGAACTGCCGCGCCGCGACGTTGACCGCCACGCGCACGATGGGTCGGCCGGCGTCCATCCAGGCGCGGATCTGGCGGCATGCTGCGTCGATGACCCAGCCGCCGATGGCCAGGATCAGGCTGCTCTGCTCGGCCACCGGGATGAACTGGCTCGGTGGTACCAGTCCGATGCTGCTGCGCTGCCAGCGCAACAGGGCCTCGGCGCCGACGACTTCGCCGCTGCTGGCAGCCACCTTGGGCTGGTAGTGCAGCAGCAGCTCGTCGCGTTCGATGGCGCGGCTCAGTGCGGCTTCCAGGTCCAGCTTGGTCCGGGCCTCGGCATTCATGTCATCCGTATAGAAGCAGAACTGGTTGCGGCCCAATTCCTTGGCGCGATTCATCGCCGCATCCGCGTCACGCAGCAACTCGACCGCGGTGGGGTTGCCTTCGTCGGGGAACATGCTGATGCCGATGCTGGCCGTCAGGTAGGCATCCTGCCCACACGACAGCGCCATCGGCGCGGCGATGGTCGCCAGCAGGCCGCGCGCGAGCACGGCAACGCTGGTGCTGTCCATGTTGGCTTCGAGGATGACCAGGAACTCATCGCCGCCGAGCCGGCCCAGGAAGTCCTCATGGCGCAGGCGCGCCTGCAGGCGCGCGGCCACACAGACCAGCAATTCGTCGCCGGCCGGGTGCCCCAGGCCGTCGTTGACCGTCTTGAAGCCATCGAGATCGATGACCAGCAGCGCCGCGCGGCTCTCGCGCCGGTGCGAGCGGGCCAGCGCATCTTCGAGCCGCCTCTGCAGTTGAACGCGGTTGGGCAGGCGTGTCAGTGGGTCGTTGTGGACCAGCCAGTCGGTCTGGGCCTCGCTGTGCTTGAGGCGGCTGATGTCGGTGAACACGCCGACGTAGTGCGTGACCGTCGCGTCGTCGTCGCGCACCGCGCTGATGGTCAGCCATTCCGGATAGACCTCGCCGCCCTTGCGGCGGTTCCAGATCTCACCCTGCCAGTGCCCGCTGGCATCGAGCGCGGCCCACATCCTCTGATAGAACTCCGCGTCGTGCCGGCCGGACTTCAGCAGCTTCAGGCTGGCGCCGATGGCCTCTTGCGCGTTGTAGCCGGTGATGGTCGTGAACGAGTGGTTGATCGACTGGATGCGGCCCCGTGAGTCGGTGATGATGACGCCGTCGCGGATGTCCTCGAAGACCGTGGCCCACTGGCGCATGCGCTGCTGCATGTCGTGGCGCTCGGTGATGTCGCTGGAGACGCTGTAGATGCCCAGCGTGCGGCCTTCGTCATCGATCAGCTTGCCCTTGGTGCAGGCGTAGATGCGGTCGCCGTCCGGCATCGTCAGGCGCGTCTGGACGCAGACTGGCTTGTCGGCCCGCAGTGCAGCCGCGTCGTCTTTGAGCAGCTGGCGCACCTGCTCGGCTGGGAACAGGCCCGTGGAATCGAAGCCGATCAGTTGCTCCGAACTGCGCCCCAGCGCCCGGCACAGCGCGCGGTTCACGAACAGGTAGCGGCCCTCGAGATCCTTGGCGAAGATGACGTCGGTCGAACAGTTGGCGATCGCCTCGGCGATCTTCCAGGCCCGCGCCTCGTCCTGGCTTGCCACCGCCATGCGTGCGGCTGCCTGCAGTTCGCGCCGCTTCAGCGCAGCGCAGGTGAAGGCGCCCGCGGCCAGCACGGCCAGCAAGTTCACCAGAGCCAGCGTCGTCGCATCGGCGATGCTGCCGCCCAGCAGCGCATCGCGCGGCGCCTGGATGGCGACATACCAGCCGGAGTTGCGAATCCGGGCCGCCACCGCGGCCTGGGCAACTTCGCCGCGATCCAGGCCGTCCATGAGCGAACCGGCCAGCGACGGATCGCCGGACAAGGCGGTCAGCGCCGCGCGGGAGGAGTTGCGCGGAGGGACGAACGGGGTGTCGGAGCCGTCGATGCGCAAGGCCAGCAGATCCCGTGCGGCGGGGCGGAAGAACAGCGTCTCGGGAGCGTCACTGGCGGAGCCCGGAGTCAGCTGCGGCAGCAGCGTGAGGCGCGGCGCTGTGCGCAGCAGCAAGACGGTCCCGGGCCGGCCGTCCGCGCTGGGCAGTGGCACGAAGAGGTCGAACTGCAGGCTGGCGGGGTCGCCCACCTCGGCCCGGAAGTCGCCGCCAGACACCCGCCCGCCTTGCAGGGCCGAACGCACGCCATGCGACATGGCCGCATCGACATGCCGCGGGGCGCCGTCCGGCGCCAGCAGCAGCCGGGCGTGTTCGTCGAACAGCAATGCGTCGGCGTAGTGCGTGGAAGTCAGCAGCAACAGCAGTTCCTTCCTCATCTCTGCCGCCAATGCCTCATCGGGGCTGCGGCGCCAGCGCAGCAGGCTGGTGCGCAACTGGGGGTCGGTGGCAAGCCGGCGTGCGTCCTCCGTGCGCCGCTCGATCCAGCCCTGGACGATCTCGGCTTTCAGCTCGGCTTCGCGGCGCAACTGCGCAACCTGCTGTTCATGCGACATGTGAGTCGATCTGGCATAGCCCAGCAGGCTTGCCAGCACGATGGCGGCTGACAGCAGGGCGAACACCCAGAGCACGCTGACCGGTCCGCCCTGACGCGCCGGTCCGGTCGCCTCGCCCTCGGCTTGCCGGCTGGGGGTGATCACATAGATCAGCGCGCTGGTCGCCAGCACGAAGGCGATGCCCTTGCCCTGGCCAACGGCGGACAGCGTGGCGATGTCGGGCGCCAGCTTTTCCAGCAGTCCATCAGACAGCAGGATCCAGGCAAGGCCAAAGGCCGCGTAAGCCGCGGCCATGGTCAGCGGAGCGGTCGGCGCCAGCCGGCGCCGCCAGAGGTCGAAGTGCCGGCCGAAGCCCCCGCTGGCGAAGCGAAGAGGCGGTGCGACGGCGTCCTGATGCGGTGAATTCATTTTTTTCTCCCTGGATCGATGCGCGGCCGCCGAGGCCGACGCGCCGCCTAGTGCAGACCGGCAGGAGCGGCCTGCCCACCGATGAAGGCGGCCAGGGCGGGGAAGTCGGGAATGCAGATGTCGCGCCGGCTCTTCTCGTGAAAGGCGATGAGCCGCGCTCGCGCGAGCCTGGACAGCACGCGGCTGACGGTCTCCAGCGTCAGGCCGAGGTAGTTGCCGATCTCGGCGCGCGTCAGGCGCAGGCTGATCTGGTCGGTCCTGAGGCCGCGCGCGGCCAGGGAATCGGCCCAGTTGTGCAGAAAGGTCACCACGCGCGCGGCGGCCGGCAGCGCGCACAGGGCCGTCAGCGCCTCGCGTTCGCGCATGATTTCGTCGCTCATGGCCTCGTGCACGGTGGCCATCAGGCGGGGATGGTCGGCGCAGGCCTTCAGCAGTGCGTCGTAGCGCAGCGTCCAGACCTCGGCGGTGTCCATCGCAATGGCTTCGCAGGCGTAGCTGCCCTTGGCGATGGCGCTGAAGCCGAGCCAGTCGCCGCGGAACTTCAGCCCGACGACCTGCTCGTGGCCCTCGGCCGACGGGCTGATCAGCTTGAAGCAGCCGGAGTTCAGCACGTGCAGCTGCTCGAACCGCTCGCCCGGCCGGTACAGCACATCGCCGGCATGGACGATGCGGCGCCTGGGCGCCAGCACGGCCTCCAGCAGCTTCAGCTCGTCAGCGATGCGCTGCCCCTTGGTCGGCGCGGCGCTGGCATGGATCGCGCCGTTGGCGGCGAAAGCGGTGCTGCAACGCACGGCAGGGTGCGGGGTATGCGAGGGACTGGCGTGCATGAGGGTCTCCATTGGGGCTGCTCGAAGAAATCGATGCTAGGCAGGCCCCGCCAATGACGTGTCAACACGCGACATCGCTGGGTAGCGGTGCGTAAACACTGCGTGAACCGTTGGTGACGGAGCCTCTCAACACCGAGCCGGACTCTGCCGGCTTGACCTTGGTCAATGGCCGCGCAGTTGGCGTCGATACGCTGCCACTCATGTGTTCCGAGGCTCGCCAAGGCGCCGCTGGCGCCACTTCTTCCTACCCCGTCGACGCCGCTGCCGTGCTGCGGCAGGCGAGGGTGCTCTTGAGGCTGCAGGCCTCGGAGATGAAGCCGTTGACGGGCAGGCGGCTGGCGCTGATGTCGCCGCACCCGGAGGACGACGAGGGGAGCGAATTCGCGCAGGCGGCGACGGCGCTCGGTGCCCATGTGTCCTTTGTCCAGCCCGGGCTTGACGAGCACAGCAGCCCATGGCGGGTCGATGCAACGGCACGCATGCTGAGCCGTCTCTACGACGCGGTTGAATGTCAGCACCTGCCCGCCGCCCTGACAGGGCGCCTGGCCCGCAGCGCCGACATTCCTGTGTTCGCCGGGCTGGCGACCGCCGGCCATCCCACGGCCGTGCTCGCACAGGCACTGGACGGCGACGTCGCGTGGGCCATCAAGCGGCGCAAGATCCTGCAGGCGGCGCTGGTTATCAGCCTGGCTTGAGGAGCTGCGCTTGGTCCGTCGTCATGAGCCGTTGCAGCCCGAGGCTCGGCTGACGAGGACGATCTCCGACGGCTGGGCACCGCCCGGCCTGACGTCAAAACCCATGCGTTTGAGCAGGTTCAGCATCGCCCGGTTCTCGCGCAGCACGTGGCCGACGACGCGCTGCGTGCCGCGCGAGGCGGCGTAGTCGAGCAGGGCCTGCATCAGCAGGCGGCCGAGGCCCCGGCGCTGCAGGTCGCTGCGCACCAGCAGGCCGAACTCCGCCTCGACGTTGTCGGGATCGCGCACGAGACGGGCCACGCCGAGCGTGCGGGGGCCGCCAGCGGCCTGCTCATCGACGATGACGAGCGCCATCTCGCGCTCGTAGTCGATCTGCGTCATCCGGGCGAGGTCGTCATGCGTCAGCGCGTGCGGCGCCTGGAAGAAGCGCATGCGCAGGTCTTCGGGGCTGCAGGCCTGCAGGAACTCGCGATGCAAGGCCTCGTCCTCGGGCCGGATCGGTCGCATCAGCAGCGTGCTGCCTTGGCAGTGCAGAGTTCGCACCAGCTCTGCCGGGTAGGGGCGCACGGCGAAGCGCGCCATGCCGGAGGGTGCCGACGCCGACAGGCGCACGCGGGCATCCAGCGCGAGCACGCCGTGCTCGTCGGCCAGCAGCGGGTTGATGTCCAGCTCGGCCATTTCGGGCAGATCGGCCAGCATCTGCCCGACGGCGGTCAGCGCGTCGCACAAGGCGTCGATGTGGGCCGGCGGCCGCCCGCGATAGCCGGCCAGCAGCCGGGCCACCCGGGTGCGGTCGATCAGCTCGCGTGCCAGCGCGCGGTTCAACGGCGGCAGCGCCACGGCGCGGTCGCCCAGCACTTCCACCGCGATGCCGCCCTGGCCGAACAGCAGCACCGGGCCGAAGATCTGATCCACGTGCGCGCCGACGATGAGCTCCTGGGCGCGGGGCCGTTGCACCATGGCCTGCACGCTGAATCCCTCGATGTGGGCTTCCGGACGCGTGGCTTGCAGATGATCGAGCATCTCCTGTGCGGCCAGGCGCACGGCGGCTTCGCCGCGCAGGTCCAGGCGCACGCCACCGGCGTCCGACTTGTGCAGGATGGCCGGGGACACCACCTTCAGCACCACCGGCCCGTCGATGCGCTGGGCGGCCTCGGCGGCGGCCTGTGGCGAGGCTTCGGCGCGCAACGTCGGCACGACCGCGATGCCATAGGCAGCCAGCAGTGCCTTGGCATCGATCTCGTCCAGCCATTCACGGCCAGCGCCCAGCGCGGCGTCGATGATGGCGCGCGCCCGTGCCAGGTCCGGCTTGCCGTTCGCGCCGGCGCTTGGCGTTTGGCGTAGTGCCGTCTGGTTGCGCCGGTAGGTCTGCATCAGCGAGAACGCGCGCACGGCCTCCTCGGGCGTCTCGTAGCCCGCGATGCCGGCCTCTTCGAAAGCGCTGCGCGCCGGCGCCACCGTGTCACCGCCCAGCCAGCAGCTCAGCACACGGCCCCGGTGCTCGGCGATCAGTGGGGCGCATGCCCGGGCGATGGCTTCACTGGAGACGATGGCCGTCGGTGCGTGCACGAACAGCACCGCGCCCGCCTCGGGGGCGTCGAACAGGGCCTTGAGCGTGTCCACGTAGCGCTGCGCGGGCGCGTCGCCAATGATGTCGATCGGGTTGCCGTGCGACCAGTTGGCCGGCAGCACGGCGTTGAGCCGCTTCATCAGCGCCTCGCCCGGGCGCGCCAGCGTCACGCCCAGCGGCGCGGCGGCGTCGGCCACCATCACGCCCGCGCCGCCGCCATTGGTCATGACCATCAGCTCGCGGCTGTGGTTGTCACGAAAGCGCGCGAGCGTCTGCGCGGCGATGAAGAGATCCTTCAGCGTGTCCACGCGCAGCATGCCGGCGCGGCGGATGGCGGCGTCGAAGACGATGTCCTCGCCCGCCAGCGCGCCCGTGTGTGAGGCGGCGGCCTTCATGCCGGCCGGCGCGCGGCCGGCCTTGACGACGATGACGGGCTTGATGCGGGCCGCGGCACGCGCTGCCGACATGAACTTGCGTGGCGATGTGATGGATTCGATGTAGAGCAGGATGGCGCGCGTATGCCGGTCCGTGGCCAGATGGTCCAGCAGGTCGGCGAAGTCGACGTCGGCGTGCTCGCCCAGCGAGACGAGGTGCGAGAAGCCGATGCGCTCGGCGTTGGCCCAATCCAGCAGGGCCGTCAGCAATGCGCCCGACTGGGACACCAGCGCCAGCTCGCCGGGCAGCGCTTTCGCCTGGGTGAAGCTGGCGTTCAGCCCGAGGTGCGGGCTCAGCAGGCCGATGCAGTTGGGCCCCAGCAGGCGCAGCGTGTGCGGCCGGGCGGCGTCCAGCGCCGCCTGCTTCTGCGCTGGTGTGAGGCCCGCCGTCACGATGATGGCGGCCCGAGTGCCGCGCACACCCAGCTGCCCGACCAGCGGCGCGATGGTGTCCGGTGGCGTGCACAGCACGGCCAGGTCCGGCGTGAACGGCAGCTCGGCGACGCCGGCAAAGCAGGGCTGGCCGTCCAGCCTGTCCAGCCGCGGGTTCACGGCCGCCATCGGGCCCTTGAAGCCGCCGCTCAGCAGGTTGCGCCAGACGGTGGTGCCGACGCGGCCGGGCTTGTCGGAGGCGCCGAAGACGGCTACCGAGTCGGGCGTGAGCAGGCGATCGAGATGGCGCTGGGTCATGAGCGCATCCTCGCCACCGCCCGCAGCCCGGCCCTTGCGCTGGATCAAGCCAGCGCGGGATGCTGCGGGGGATCAATGCGACATCAGCACCGGCACGGTCATCGATGCCAGCAGCCTGCGGGAGACACCCCCGAACAGCCGCTCCGCCCAGCGGGCGTGGCCATAGGCACCCATGACGATCAGGTCCGCCCCGGTGTCGGATGCCGCATTCAGCAGAGCGTCGCCGATGGGCAGTGCCGTCACTTCCTCGCGCACGATGGCATCGACGCCCTGCAGCGCCAGCCATTGGCGCTGGCAGGCGAGGCGCGCGGCCGGGGCTTCACCTTCGGCGTCTCGGCGCCAGTGCATCAGCCAGACGTTGTCGGCGCGGCGCAGCAGCGGCAGCGCGTCCGTCATCGCCCGCACCGACTCGCGGCTGCCGTCCCAGGCCAGCAGCACGCGACGCGTGCGCAGGGGTTCGCGATGCGTGTAGGGGATCATCAGGACCGGACGCACGCAGCGCAGCAGCACCTGTTCCAGCGCGGCCGCGTGCTGGCGATGGTCGGGCAGCGACGGGTCGGGTTGGCTCATGATGAGCAGGTCCGTGCATTGCGAATGCCGTGCCAGCGATTGCGCCGCGGGCGTCTGGTCGGCGAGCGCCTCGAATGAGGGCAGCCCGGCAGCGCCGCAGCGTTGGTGGAAGTTTTGCGCGAGGGCCTGGGCCTGTGCGAGCAGGGTCGCGCAGGCGCCACTGACGTAGTCGTCCATCGCGGCGGCAGCCTGCAGCGCCTGCAGCTCGACCGTGGCGCTGGGCGCCAGGCCGATCAGGTGGGCTTCGAACTCCCTGGCCAGCGCGATGGCAATGCTGACGCGCGTCGGGTTGGCCGGGGTCGCGTCCAGGGCAACCAGCAGGCTGCGATAGCTCATGGGATTCGTCTCCTTGGGAAGGCAAAAGTCAGGCAAAGCTCAACACGGCCCGGCCATCGATGCGCCCCGTGCGCAGGTCGTCGAAGATGCGGTTGATATCGTCCAGCCGGTGCATGGTGGTGCTGGCGTGCACGACACCGTCCGCGGCGAACTGCAGCGCTTCGTTCAGGTCCTGGCGCGTGCCGACGATGGAGCCGCGCACGGTCTTGGCATTGAGAACGACGTCGAAGATCGGCAGCGCGAAGTCGCCGGGTGGCAGGCCGACCATGGACATGGTGCCGCGCTTGCGCAGCATGCCCAGCGCCTGGCTGAAGGACTGGCGCGAGACGGCGGTCACGAGGGCGCCGTGCACACCGCCCAGTTCGCGCTGCAGTGCGGCGGCCGGGTCTTCATCGGCAGCGTTGATGCACAGCTCGGCGCCCAGCCGCTGGGCCAGTTGCAGCTTGGCCGAATCGATGTCCACGGCTGCGACGTGAAAGCCCATCGCGCGTGCGTACTGGACGGCCAGGTGCCCGAGACCGCCGATGCCGACGACGGCCACCCATTGCCCCGGCCGGGCGTCCAGTACTTTCAGGCCCTTGTAGACCGTCACGCCGGCGCACAGGATGGGCGCGAGGGATTCGAAGGACAGGCCGTCGGGCAGATGGCCCACATAGGCCGGATCGGCCAGCACGTATTCGGCGAAGCTGCCGTTGACCGTGTAGCCGGTCATCTGCTGGTGGTCGCACAGCGTCTCCCAGCCCGTCAGGCAGTGCTCGCAATGCCCACAGGCGGTGTGCAGCCAGGGCACGCCCACGCGATCGCCTTCGCGGATGCCGCGCACACCCGCGCCGACGGCGGCGACATGGCCGACGCCCTCGTGGCCCGGAATGAAGGGCAGCGGTGGTTTGATCGGCCAGTCGCCGTCGGCGGCATGCAGGTCGGTATGGCAGACGCCGCAGGCGGCCACCTTCACGAGGACCTGCCCGGCGGGGACTTCGGGGATGGCCACTTCCTCCAGGCTGAGGGGCTCGCGGTAAGCGCGGACGACCGCAGCTTTCATCATGGGCATGGCAACTCCTTGGACGGGACGGCGTCGAGGTATTCGGGTACCGAGGCCGGCCAGCCCAGGCCTTCCTCGATAGCCTGGCGCAGCGCGTCGGCGGCCTGGGGCTCGCCGTGGGTCACGTAGACGTGGCTGGGCGGGTGCGGCAGCGTTTGCAGCCAGGCCAGCAGCTGGGGTTGGTCGGCGTGCGAGGACATGCCGTCGATGGCGGCCACCTCGGCGCGCACGGGCACCCACTGGCCGTGCATGCGGATGCGGTCGGCGCCGGCCAGCAGGGTGGCGCCGCGCGTGCCGGCGGCCTGATGGCCGACGAAGACGATGCTGTTCCTGGGATCTGGCGCCAGTGCTTCCAGGTGGTGCAGCACGCGGCCGCCGGTGGCCATGCCGCTGGCGGCGACGATGACGCTCGGATAGGTGGGACGGTTCAGCGCACGAGATTCCTCCTCCGTGCGGACGTAGCGCACCTTGTCGACGAGGTCGCGGCGCTCAGGCTCGGTCAGCCTGTGTTCATCAGCATGGACCTGCACCAGGCGCGTGACCTGCGTGGCCATGGGGCTGTTGAGGTAGATGGGCAGGTCGGCGATGCGCCCGGCGGCTTTCAGGCGCAGCAAGGTGTGCAGGATGGCCTGGGCCCGCCCGACGGCGAAGGCCGGGATCAGCGTCGTGCCGCCGCGGGCGGCGGTGCGCGAGATGACGTCGCAGAGCTGGTCTGCGCTGGGCGTTTGAGAGTGCCGCCGATCGCCGTAGGTGGACTCGATGACAACGACGTCGGCCGCGGGCGCCGCGGCTGGCGGCAGCATGACGGTGTCGTCACTGCGGCCGAGGTCGCCCGAGAAGGTGATCGAGCTGGAAGCCGTTGCGAGGTGGACGCTGGCGGCGCCAATGATGTGGCCGGCATGGCTGAACGTTGCCGTCAGGCCGGGGACGGGTTCGAAGACTTGGCCGAAAGCGTGCCGGCGTACCTGCTTGAGGCTGTGCAGGGCCTGGGCCTCGGTGTACAGCGGCAGCGCCGGTGAATGCTTGCTGAAGCCGTGCCGGTTGGCGTAGCGGGCGTCCTCCTCCTGCAGCCGGCCCGAATCCGGCAACAGCACTGACAGCAGGTCGCTGGTGCCAGGCGTCGCGTGGATGGAGCCGCGAAAGCCCTCCGCCACCAGGCGGGGCAGGAAGCCGCTGTGATCGATATGGGCGTGCGTCATCACCACGGCATCGATGGACGCCGCCGGCACCGGGAAGGGGGCCCAATTGCGCAGGCGCAACTGCTTCAGGCCCTGGAACAGCCCGCAGTCGACGAGCAATCGCCGGCCGGCGAATTCGACGAGGTAGCGGGAACCGGTCACGGTGCCTGTTGCGCCGAAGAAGCGCAGTCGAAGCTCGTCCGTGCTCATGGCCGGTATCCCGGCAGCCGGTACACCGGGCCGTGGCCCACAAGCAGGCGGAGTGCGGGTTCCACCGATCCGACATTGATGACCATGGGGGCCTCCCGACCTGTTGAAGTCAGGTCCAGCGTAGGCCGGCGCACTGCCGGTGGCCTTGCGCTGGATCAAGCCGCGCGTGAACGGCCCTAGCTGGGCGTGGACGGGCGCTCGACGCCCCAGCGCCGGTACAGCTCGATGGCCGAGCCGGTGCGCAACCACTGTTCGAAGGCCTGGTCGTAGCGTTGCGACAGGGCCTCACCGCCGGCGCTGCGTGCAAAGGCCATATGCCCGTGCAGCACGTCCAGCGGTGGCGAGCAGCGCGCAACGGCGTCAGCCAGGCTCAGGCGTTGCAGCACCGGCTGGCAGTTGCGGTCGTTCGCTGCGAACAGCTCGATGCGCCGCTTCATCAGCATCTGCAACCCGGCGTCGACGCTCTGCACCCAGGTCAACTGGTTCATGCCCGTCTTCATGCGCTCGAAGCGGCTGCCGTAGGCCCAGCCGCGCACAGCGGCCACGGGGGCCTGGGCCAGCTCGCCGAACTCACCCGTCCAGCGCGCCTCCTCGCCGCGGCGGGCGTACCAGACCATGGCGTCCGAGTAGAAGGAGCGCACGCTGAACAGCATGCGGGCCTCGCGTTCCGGCGTGCGGTAGGGGCCGATGAGGATGTCCGCCTCGCCCTGCTCCAGCATCAGCTGCGCGCGCGGCCAGGGCAGCCATTCGCAGCGTACGTTGTCGCCGAACAGCATGCCCAGCAGATCCACCGCCAGGCCCTTGGGCGCCTGGCCCTCGGCGCCCTCGAAGATGCGCGCGAACTGCGAGCCCACCGCGCGCAGCGGTGTCGCGTGGGCCGGCCGCGCCAGCCCCAGCCCCGCCATCCAGCCCAACCCCGCCTTGCACCACACGCGCCGTGTCGTCATGGCTCATCCCTCCGTTGGAGACGCCGTTGATGATGCGCGCCGCGGAGGGTGAGATCAAGGAATGTCGATGTCGTGCAGCGCAAAGCCGCCACCCTGGCGGCGGTCTTCGAAAAAGCAACGCAGCGTCTCGCGTGTCGTCTTGAAGGCGATCTCGCCCCAGGGGATCTCTTCTTCGCTGAAGAGCCTGGCCTCCAGCGACTCCGGCCCCGGGTTGAACTCGGGCGAAAGCAGCCGGGCGCGGTAGAAAAGGTGGACCTGGCCCACCCGCACGACGTTGAGCACCGTGTACAGCGGCCCCATCTCGATGTCGGCGCCGGCTTCCTCCTGGGTCTCGCGCAGGGCGCCCTCGGTGGTGGTCTCGTTCAGCTCCATGAAGCCGGCCGGCAGCGTCCACAAGCCATGCCGCGGCTCGATGGCGCGCCGGCACAGCAACACGCGGCCGTCCTCCCAGACCGGCAGCGTGCCCACCACGTTCAGCGGGTTCTGGTAGTGGATGGCGCCACAGCCCGGGCAGACCGCGCGTTCGCGGTTGTCGTCGTCGGGGATGCGGTATTCCACGGCGGTGCCGCAGTTCGGGCAGTGTCTGAGCGGGCTGGGAAAGGGCATGTGGCCCAGTTTATGGCGAGCAGAATGACAGCCATGAAGCTCTACAACTACTTCCGCTCTTCCGCCTCGTGGCGTGTGCGCATCGGCCTGGCGATCAAGGGCCTGGACTATGACTACGCGGCCATCCACCTCGCAAAGAACGAGCAGTTCGCTGGCAGCTTCGCTGAGCAGCAGGTCTCCCACCTGGTGCCGGCGCTGGTGCTGGACGACGGCCCCTGGTTGAGCCAGTCCATGGCCATCCTGGAGTATCTGGAAGAGACCCATCCCGAGCCGCCCTTGCTGCCCAAGGGTGCCGTCGCGCGGGCCCAGGTGAGGGCGCTGGCCCAGGACATCGGTTGCGACATCCACCCGATCAACAACCTGCGCGTGCTGCGCTACTTGAAGAACGACCTCGGTCAGGAGCAGGCGATCGTCGACCGCTGGTACCGCCATTGGGTGGCGACGGGCCTGAGCATCGTCGAGCAGCGCCTGGCGGCCACGGCGGGGGAATACTGCTTTGGCGACACGCCGGGCCTTGCTGATTGCATGCTCGTGCCCCAGGTCTACAACGCCCAGCGCTTCGAATGCCCGCTGGACGACTTCCCGACCGTCATGCGCGTGAACGCCGCCTGCCTGGCCCTGCCGGCCTTTGCCAATACGCATCCCAGCGTCTGTCCCGATGCAGCCTGATCCGAACTGGCTGCGCCCGGATTGGCCGGGCGTGACGGCCTTCATGACCACTCGCGGTCCCAACTTCGGACGCAAAGCGGGCGACCCCGAACTGGCCAAGGCCAACCGCATCGGACTCGCCGAGGTGCTCGGCGCGCGGCCGGTCTTTCTCGATCAGGTTCATGGCGCCGACGTTGTGCGCCTGCGCGCCGACTGGCACGACGACAACGCGCCCAAGGCCGATGCAGCCGTGTCGACCGACCCCCAGCTGGCCGTGGCCATCCTGGTCGCCGACTGCCTGCCGGTGCTGTTCTCGGCGCCGGGCGGTGTGGCCGGCGCGCATGCCGGCTGGCGCGGCCTGGCGGCTGGTGTGCTGGAGAACACGGTGGCCGAGCTTTGCGACGCCGCGAACTGCGAGCCGCATGAAGTGAAAGCCTGGCTGGGCGCCTGCATCGGCCCCGCGGCCTTCGAGGTGGGCCCAGAGGTCGTCGCCGCCTTTGGGCGTGAGCCCATCGAGTGCGACCAGCCCGGCTTCGTCTACCGGCCCAACCCCGAGCCTCGCTGGCGCGCTGATCTGCCCCTGTTGGCTCGCGAAAGATTGATCTCGGTCAATATCACCCAAATCAGCGGCGGCACCTGGTGCACCCTGACCGATGATTCACTTTTCTTCTCGTTCCGGGGCGAGGCCGTCGGCCGGCCCCGCGGCCGGATGGCCGCCTGCATCTCCTTGCGCGGCTAGCTCGGCAGCACGCCGCCGACGCTTGCGGCCGGGCGTGCCGAGGATGTAGAGCAGCAGGCCCAGTGGAAGGACGCCGTAGAGCATCAGCGTGACGAAGGCACCGAACAGCGAGCCCTGAGGGCTGATCGCTTCTGCTGCCGCCATCATCAGCGCGACGTAGGCCCACGCGATGGCAACGAGGTACATGATGGGGGTGTCATTGGCGCGTCAGTGCGCAAGAGTACAAACAGGGTCTGCGAGATGTGGCAAGCTTATTGCAACGGATCGAGACAACACCGCTGACGCGGGAGCTCCGAGGAAGACATGGCCACACGCAAGAAGAACGACGCCCCGCCCGCTATGGAGGGGCCGGCTGTATTCGCGGACCTGATGCAGCAGATGGCGCATCTGCCGCAGATCTCACCCACCGCACTGGCCGAATTGCAGGCCGATTATCTGAAGCAGGCCACGGCGTTGTGGAACACGTCGCTGGGGCAGGGCGAGGCTCCGGCCATCGGCGACCGCCGCTTCGCCGCGCCCGAATGGCGGAGCAACCCGGCCGCCAGCTTCATGACCCAGCTCTACCTGCTCAACAGCCAGACGCTGGGCCGGATGGCCTCGGCCATCGAGGCGGACGACAAGACCAAGGCGCGCATCCGTTTCGCCGTGCAGCAGTTCGTCGATGCCGTGTCGCCCAGCAATTACCTGGCGTTGAACCCCGAGGCGCAGAAGCTGGCGCTGGACAGCCAGGGCGAGACGCTGACCCGTGGCCTGCAGCAACTGTGGGGCGACGTGCAGCGCGGCCATGTGTCGCAGACGGACGAGAGCGCCTTCGAGGTCGGCAAGAACGTGGCCACCACGGCCGGCAGCATCGTTTTCGAGAACGAGCTGTTCCAGCTCATCGAATACGCGCCGCTGACGAAGGAAGTGCACACGCGACCCTTCCTGCTGGTGCCGCCCTGCATCAACAAGTTCTACATCCTGGACCTGCAGCCGGACAACTCGCTGATCCGCTACGCCGTCTCCGAAGGCCATCGCGTCTTCGTCGTCAGTTGGCGCAACCCGGATGAATCCATCAAGCAGCTGGGCTGGGACGACTACATCGAGACCGGCGCCATCGAAGCCATCCGCGTCGCGCAGGAGATCTCGGGCCAGGACAAGATCAACACTTTAGGCTTCTGCGTCGGCGGCACCATCCTCGCCACGGCGCTGGGCGTGCTGGCCGCGCGCGGCGAACAGCCGGCCGCCAGCGTCACGCTGCTGACCACGCTGCTGGACTTTGCCGACAACGGCATCCTCGACATCTTTGTCGACGAGGCCATGGTGAGGCTGCGCGAGGCGACGCTGGGCCCCGAGTCGCCCAAAGGCCCGCAACTGCTGCACGGCCAGGAGCTGGCCACGACCTTCAGCTTCCTGCGCCCCAACGACCTGGTCTGGAACTACGTCGTCGGCAACTACCTGAAGGGCGAGCAGCCGCCGCCCTTTGACCTGCTGTACTGGAACGGCGACTCGACCAATCTGCCCGGGCCGATGTACTGCTGGTATCTGCGCCACACCTACTTGCAAAACGAGTTGAAGCAGCCAGGCAAGCTGACGGTCTGCGGCGAGAAGCTGGACCTCGGCGCCATCGAGGCGCCGGTCTACATCTACGGCTCGCGCGAGGACCATATCGTGCCTTGGACCAGCGCCTACCGCAGCACCCAGATCCTCAAGGGCAAGAAGCGCTTCGTGCTGGGTGCGTCGGGTCATATCGCCGGCGTCATCAACCCGCCCGCCAAGGGCAAGCGCAGCCACTGGATTGCCAAGGGAGCAGCCCTGCCGGCCGACCCCGAGGCCTGGTTGGCCAGTGCCGCCGAACACCCCGGCAGCTGGTGGCCGGACTGGTCCGCCTGGCTGGCCTTGCATGCCGGCGCCAAAAAGGCCGCGCCCAAAGAGCCGGGCAACCGCAAGTTCAAGGCGATCGAGCCCGCGCCCGGTCGCTATGTGAAGGTCAAGGCCTGATCGTTTTTAAGGAGACATCCATGAGCAAAGAAGACATCGTCATCGTCGCCGCCGCACGCACGGCCATCGGCAAGTTCGGCGGCACGCTCGCCAAGACGCCCGCCACCGAGCTGGGCGCTGCCGTCATCCAGGACCTGCTGCGTCGCACCGGCCTGGCCGGCGACCAGATCAACGAGGTCATCCTCGGCCAGGTGCTGACCGCTGGCGTCGGCCAGAACCCGGCGCGCCAGTCCGTCATCAAGTCCGGCCTGCCCAACGTCGTGCCAGCCATGACGATCAACAAGGTCTGCGGCTCGGGCCTCAAGGCCGTGATGCTGGCGGCTCAGGCCATCCGCGATGGCGACAGCGACATCATCATCGCCGGCGGCCAGGAGAGCATGAGCATGAGCCCCCACGTGCTCAACGGCTCGCGCGATGGCCAGCGCATGGGCGACTGGAAGATGGTCGACACCATGATCGTCGACGGCCTGTGGGACGTGTACAACCAGTACCACATGGGCATCACGGCCGAGAACGTGGCCAAGAAGTACGGCATCACGCGCGAGCAGCAGGATGCGCTCGCACTGGGCAGCCAGCAGAAGGCCGCCGCGGCCCAGGACGCGGGCCGCTTCAAGGACGAAATCGTGCCGTTCAGCATCGCGCAGAAGAAGGGTGATCCGATCGTCTTCGCCGCCGACGAGTTCATCAACCGCAAGAGCAACGCCGAAGCCCTGGCTGGCCTGCGCCCGGCCTTCGATAAAGCCGGCAGCGTGACCGCAGGCAATGCCTCGGGCCTGAACGATGGCGCCGCCGGCGTCGTCGTCATGACGGCCGCCAAGGCCGCGGCCCTGGGCCTGACGCCGCTGGCGCGCATTGCTTCCTACGCCTCGGCCGGCCTGGACCCTGCGCTGATGGGCATGGGCCCCGTGCCCGCGGCCCGCAAGGCGCTGGAGCGCGCCGGCTGGAAGCCCGCCGACCTCGACCTGCTGGAAATCAACGAAGCCTTCGCCGCCCAGGCCTGTGCCGTGCACAACGAGATGGGCTGGGACATGAGCAAGGTCAACGTCAACGGCGGCGCGATTGCGCTGGGCCACCCCATCGGCGCCAGCGGCTGCCGCGTGCTCGTCACGCTGCTGCACGAGATGGTCAAGCGCGATGCCAGGAAGGGCATCGCCTCGCTGTGCATCGGCGGCGGCATGGGTGTCGCACTCACCGTCGAACGTTGATACCCTCACCCAATCACAACAGGAGACATCCATGAGCAAGAAAGTTGCCTACGTCACGGGCGGTATGGGCGGCATCGGTACCGCCATCTGCCAGCGCCTGCACAAGGAAGGCTTCAAGGTCATCGCCGGCTGCGGTCCGAGCCGCGACTTCAAGAAATGGCTCGATGAACAGAAGGCGCTCGACTACGACTTCTACGCCTCCGTCGGCAACGTGGCCGACTGGGACTCCACCGTTGAGGCTTTCTCCAAGGCCATCGGTGAGCATGGCGCTATCGACGTGCTGGTCAACAACGCCGGCATCACCAAGGACCGCATGTTCTTGAAGATGACGCCGGACGACTGGCATGCTGTCATCGACACCAACCTGAACAGCATGTTCAACGTGACCAAGCAGGTCGTGCCGGGCATGGTGGAAAAGGGCTGGGGCCGCATCATCCAGATCAGCTCGGTCAACGGCGAAAAGGGCCAGGCCGGCCAGACCAACTACTCGGCCGCCAAGGCCGGCATGCACGGCTTCACGATGGCGCTGGCGCAGGAGCTGGCGTCCAAGGGCGTGACGGTCAACACCGTCAGCCCTGGCTATATCGGCACCGACATGGTCCGCGCGATCAAGCCCGAGGTGCTGGAGAAGATCGTGGCGACGATTCCCGTCAAGCGCCTGGGTACGCCCGAGGAGATCGGTTCCATCGTCGCCTGGCTGGCCAGCGGGGATTCGGGCTTCTCGACCGGCGCTGACTTCTCCTGCAACGGCGGCATGCACATGGGGTGAGAGCCGGGCGGCTCCCATCTGCAAAGCCGGCGCCAGCCGGCTTTTTGTTGCTTGCACCGCATTGGGGCGACACGGCAACAATTCCACGCTTGCCCGCGCAACGACCTGCGCTTGTGAACTTATCCCCTGAATCGGGAAGGCGGCCTGACTACATTCCGGCATCTGTGCCAAGCAACTGGCGCATTAGCAATGGGAAGAGCCGGATGAACCTTGTCTTTCTGCCTGCCGTGAGCCTGATGCGCCGCCTGCCGATGGCGCACAAGTTCTTCATCGTCTGCCTGTGCTTTGCGATTCCGCTGGTCTACCTGCTGGTGGCGCTGGCGGGCGATCGCTCGGACGCCCGCGACTTCTCGGCCAAGGAACTGGTCGGTGTTGCCCAGGTGCGCCAGGTCAGTGGGCTGCTGAACGCGGCCATGGTGCTGAGAGGGAGCTCCATCGGGGTGAGCGTCAAGATGCCGGGCGCCAAGGCCAGGCGCGACGAAGCCCTGGTCAAGTTCAACGCGCAGGCCCAGGCGCTGGAGAAGCATATCGGCGCGGAGCAGGACCCGCTCAAGCTCGGCGCCGGCCTGGCTGCCGCGCGCGATAAGGCCAAGGCGCTGATCGCCCTTGGCGCGGCCGAACCCGAGTCGGTCGTCGTGGCCAGCTTTGCGCTGACCGACGCGGTGCAGTCCCTCGTCGAGCAGGCCTCGTCCGAGTCCAACCTGGCCCTGGACCCTGACGCGGATACCTACTACCTGATGCTGAGCGTCACCGATGCCTTGCCACGGCTGCGGGATGCTGTCGGCCGCATGCGCGCCCTCGGCGCCGCCGCTGCTCAAATGGGCTCGCCGCCCGCTGGCGTGCTGCAGCGCCTGCACCAGGCCGACACGGTGACCGAGGAATACCTGACGCGCCTGACCGCCGCACTGAACCGGGTTGCGGCGGCCAATCCCGAGGCCGTGAAAGGCCTGGACGTGCAGCTCGTGGACCGGATCCGCAAGGACTTTCGCGAGAAGTTCGCTCAGGGCTTTGTGCTGGGCGAGCCGCCCAAGGTCGATGCGGCCGAGTGGTTCGCGCTGGGCACGGCGCAGATTGCCGCGTGCGACAAATTGGAGCGCGCCGCGGAGGCGAAGCTGGCCGAACTCGTCACCGCGCGGGTCCAGCGCCTGACGCGCGACCTGTGGACGGCCATGATCCTGGCCATCAGCTTTGTCACCATTGCCGCCTATGCGCTGGTGAGTTATTACCTGGCGTCGCGCAGCAGCTGCGCCGTGCTGGGCCACCGCATCGAGGCCCTGGGCGCCGGCGATCTCAGCGAGACCCCGGCCCTGGCCGGCCGCGACGAGGTCGTGCTGGCGACGAATGCCTTGCGCGAAGCCACGCTGCGCCTGAGTGGCCTCGTGCACGAGGTGCGCGCGGGCGCCGAACACATCTCCACGTCGGCCACGCAGATCTCGGGTGCCAACCAGGACCTCTCGGCGCGCGGCAATGCGATGGCTTCGGTCGTCGAGCAGACCAGTGCCAGCACCGGCGTGCTGGAACAGACCGTCGACCACAACATGAACAGTGCCCGCGAGGCCCATGACCTGGTGCAGGGCGCGGCCGAGCTGGCTGGGCGCGGCGGCGCCATCGTGCAGCGCGCGGTGAACTCCATGGAGGAGATCACCGCGAGCTCGCGCAAGATCGGCGACATCATCCAGGTCATCGACTCCATCGCCTTCCAGACCAACATCCTGGCGCTGAACGCCGCCGTCGAGGCCGCCCGCGCGGGCGAGCAGGGCCGCGGCTTCGCGGTTGTGGCGAGCGAGGTGCGCTCGCTGGCCCAGCGGTCGGCCGAAGCCGCGCGCGAGATCAAGACGCTGATCAACTCCTCCATCGAGACCGTCCACCAGGGCGAGGCCTATGTGGCCCAGGCCGGCGGCTCCATGGGAGAGATCGTGCAGGCCATCCACCGCGTGGCCACCATCGTGGGTGACATCAGCAGCCAGTCTTCCTCCCAGGCCGATCAGGTCCGCCAGCTCGCGGCTGCCATTCGCGAGGTGGATTCGACGACGCAGCAGAATGCAGCCCTCGTCGAGGAGACGGCGGCTTCGGCGTCGATGCTGGAAGACCGTGCCGGTCAGCTGCGCGAGGCGGCGGCGAGGTTCAGGACAGCGATGGCTTGACCGGGATCCGGCGTCGCTGCCAGTGGTCCACGGCATCCACGACCGCTTCCCAGGCGCGGCGGTCGTAGGTGACCGCGGCGAAGAGGTTGTCCGCGCTGGGTTGCTGGCGGACTGCGGTGAGGGCGAGCCGCTCCAGCGGCTCACGCGCCGCCGCGACGCAGCCCGTCAGATCGGCGAATCCCGCGCCGACCCTGTGAAACAGCACCGCGCGGCGCAACTCGGTGGCCTTTAACGAAGGTGACTCGAGCACCCTCAGGAAGATTCGCGCCTGGCCTTCGCCCCGCAATTCGACGCAGAACTCCCTGCGCCAGCCGGTCAAGGCCTGCTCCGCCGTCAACTCGGGCTGGAGGTCATCGATCTGTAGTGTCATCGGCTGCAGTCTGGGGCATCGAGCGGGCGCGCAAGGCGTTCATGTATCTCGATGCTTCCTTGCGGCGCTGGCCGATGCACAGGGACACAAATTGGCGGCCCGTCATCGGGCGCCACGGCAACGGCTTGCCGGGCCCGAAATCCCTGACGCCGCCGCACGGCGCCGACACCCGCATGTCGCCCTATCATCCAGGCCGTTTTTTATCGCCGGGAGGGCCACATGGCCATGGATGTTGTCGACTATGAGATCAAGGGTGCCGAGATGCAGTTCGTCGAGATCGAGCTCGATCCCGGCGAGGCGGCCATCGGCGAGGCGGGCTCGATGTTCTTCATGGACTCCGCCATTGGCATGGACGCCGTTTTTGGCGACGGCTCGGCCAACCAGGGTGGCTTCCTCGGCAAGCTGCTGGGCGCGGGAAAAAGGCTGCTGACGGGCGAGTCGCTGTTCACGACCATTTACACCAACAACGGCGCCGGCAAGCAGCGCGTGGCTTTCGCGGCGCCCTATCCGGGCAAGATCATCCCCATGGATCTGTCGGCGCTGGGCGGCACGCTGATTTGCCAGAAGGACGCCTTCCTGTGCGCGGCGCGTGGCGTGTCCCTGGGCATCGCCTTCCAGCAGAAGCTGTCCGCCGGCTTCTTCGGCGGCGAGGGCTTCATCATGGAGCGCCTGGAGGGCGACGGCCTGGCCTTCGTGCACGCCGGCGGCACCATCGTCCGGCGCAGCTTGCAGCCGGGCCAGACCCTGCTGGTGGACACGGGCTGCGTCGTCGCCTACACGCCCAACGTCAATTTCGAGATCCAGTACGTCGGCAAGATCAAGACGGCGCTGTTCGGCGGTGAGGGCCTGTTCCTGGCCAAGCTGACCGGCCCGGGCGAGGTCTGGCTGCAGAGCCTGCCTTTCTCGCGCCTGGCTTCGCGCATCTTTGCGGCGGCGCCGCAGATGGGCGGCCACAAGGAAGAGGGCTCGGTTCTCGGTGGTTTTGCCGGCGGTGGGCTGCTGGGAAGCATCCTCGGCGGCGACGACGAGTAAGCGCCCCGGTAAACTGGCGCGTTGTGGAGGGCGGCGGCTGCCGCCCTTTTTGCTTTTAAGGACTCCTGGAATGTTTCGTCGCAGCGCGTTCGCGCTCCTGATGGTCCTGGCCGGCCTGGCCCAGGCCAATGCCCAGGGCAATGGCCGCCCCCCTGTCTTCGTGCTGAACTCGCTGGACGCCGACATCTCCGTCGTCGACCCGGCCAGCTTCACCGTCATCAAGCGCATCCCGACCGGCAAGGAGCCCCACCACCTCTACCTGTCGCCCGACGAGAAGTCCCTCATCGTCGCCAATGCGCTGGCCGATTCGCTGACCTTCATCGATCCGCGCACGGCCGAGGTCCAGCGTGTGGTGCGTGGCATTCCCGACCCCTATCACCTGCGCTTTTCGCCGGACATGAAATGGCTCGTCACGGCGTCCAATCGACTGGACCGCGTCGACCTCTACCGTTGGCAGGGCAGCGTTGCGGCCGAGCCGCTGCAATTGGTCAAGCGCATCCCGGCGCCGAAGACGCCGAGTCACCTCAACATCGACACCAAGAGCACGACGCTCTACGCCAGTCTGCAGGACAGCGACGAGCTACTGGCCATCGACCTGGCGACGCAGACCATCAAGTGGAAGCAGGCCGTCGGCAAGATGCCGGCCGACATCTACCTGACGCCGGATGACCGCTTCATCCTCGTCGGCCTGACCGGCGACAAGTTCGTCGAGGTCTGGGACGTCAGCGGCGGAGGCGCACCCAAGCTTGCCAAACGCATCCTGACAGGCGCCGGTGCCCATTCCTTCCGTGCATGGGGCGACAAGCGCCATGTGCTGGTCAGCAACCGCGCCGCCAACACCATCAGCAAGATCGACCTGACGACGCTGACCGTCGTCGACCAATATCCGGCGCCGGCAGGTCCCGACGACATGGAGCTGCTGACCGATGGCAAGACGCTGCTCGTCACCTCGCGCTGGGCCGGCAAGCTCACGCAGATCGACACCGCCACGCGCAAGGTCGTCAGGCAGGTCAAGGTGGGCAAGTCGCCGCACGGCATCTGGACGCTGGATCACCAACCTCGTCTATGAAAGCCTGGGCCCTGGCGCTGGTGGTCACTGCGGCCACCGCGCAACCGTCTTGCGACAAGCCGGTCTACCTCACCTTCGACACCGGCCACATGGGTGTTGCGCCGCTGATCGCCGAGACGCTGAAGAAGCACAACGCGAAAGCGACCTTCTTCCTCGCCAACGAACCGACGCTGACCGGCGGCACGACGCTGGACGACACCTGGGCGCCCTGGTGGCGCGAGCGTGCAGCCGAGGGCCATGACTTCGGCGCCCACACCTGGGACCACGACATCTTCATGGAAGACGTGCTGGATGCCGACGGCAAGGTGGTGCGCTTCAAGGTGAAGACGCAGGCCGGCGTCAACCCGCCTGTCGTTCACGAGGTCACGCCCGAGCAGTATTGCGAGAGCCTGAAGAAGGTCGGCGAGCGCTTCACGGCCATGACGGGCAAGTCGCTGGGCCCCATCTTCCGCGCGCCGGCGGGACGCTCGTCCAAGGCCCTGCTGAATACCGCCAAGGCCTGCGGCTTCACCCATGTGGGCTGGAGCAGCGCGGGCTTCCTGGGCGATGAACTGCCCAGCCAGAGCCACCCCAACGCGCAGCTGCTGGACAAGGCGCTGCGCGACATCAAGCCCGGTGACATCCTGCTCGCCCACCTTGGCATCTGGGAACGCCAGGACCCCTGGGCGCCGGCCGTGCTGGAGCCGCTGATGACGGGATTGGAGCAGCGGGGCCTATGCTTTGCACTGCTGCGCGAGCATCCCCGCTACGCCCCACTGTTCAAGGCCGCCGACACCAAGGTCGCCCTGAAGATCGAACCCAAAACCTACGCCCGCAAGCCGTGATCGACTGGATCGCCAACGCCTTCGACAGCCTGCAGCTGTGGCTCTACGAGTCCGTCGTGCAGCCGGTCGTGTTCGGACTGGGCTTTGGCAACCTGCTGGAGGACGCCTTCGATGCGACCGGCTGGCTGCTACTGGGGCTGATCCAGATCGTCGTCATCGTTTTGGGCATCGGCATCCTGGAGCGGCGCTGGCCGGTCGAGCCGGTGACTGACCACGCGGCCGTGCGCACCGACGTCATCTACACGCTGATCCACCGCCTCGGCCTCGTTCGCCTGTTGATCTTCTTCAGCATCGAGCCGCTGTGGGACGGCATCGCTGGCGAACTGCGCATGGCGGGCCTGCCGACCTGGCAGCTCGACGGCATCTGGCCCGGCGTGACCGATGTCGCCTGGGTCAGCCTGCTGCTCTACCTCGCCGTCTTCGACTTCGTCGGCTACTGGCTGCACCGCGCCCAGCACCAGTTCAACTGGTGGTGGGCCCTGCACAGCCTGCACCACAGCCAACGCCAGATGACGATGTGGAGCGACAACCGCAATCACCTGCTGGACGACGTGCTGCTCGGCACGGCGCTGGCCCTGCTGGCCCGCCTCATCGGTGTGGAGCCGGGGCAGTTCGTCGCCATCACCGTCATCACCCAGCTGCACGAGAGCCTGCAGCATGCGAACGCGCGCATCAGCTTTGGGCGCATCGGCGAGCGCCTCTTGATCAGCCCACGCTTCCACCGCCTGCACCACAGCATCGGCATCGGCCACGAATCCGGTGGCCGCGGCACGCTGGGCGGCCACAACTTCGGCGTCCTGCTGCCGCTATGGGACCTGCTGTTCCGCACCGCCAACTTCGAGAATCGCTTCGACGCCACCGGTGTGCGCGACCAGTTGCCCGAGGAAGGTGGCCGCGACTACGGCGGCGGCTTCTGGCACCAGCAATGGCTGGGGCTGACCCGCCTGTTCCGCTCGTTCAGGAAAGCCGCTTGATGCAAAGCCTCGTCGACTCCTTCTGGCGCGCCGCCGCCTACTGCCTGCATCCGCGCGTTATCGGGCTGTCGTTGCTGCCGCTGCTCATCTGTGGCGTGCTGGTGTTCGGCTTCATGTTCTTCTTCTGGGAGGGCGCCATTGCCGCAGTGCGCGCGACGCTGGAGAGCTGGCGCCTCATCGAGAGCCTGCTGCAGTGGCTGGACAGCTGGGGTCTGCAGGCCTTCCGCAGCGCGTTGGCGGCCATCGTCGTGCTGGCTGGCGTGCTGCCGGTCGTCATTCTGATGAGCCTGCTGCTGGTCGCGCTGCTGATGACGCCGGCCATCGTCCGCCTCGTCGCCCAGCGCCGCTTCCCGCTGCTGGAGAAGAAGCGCGGCGGCACGCTGATGCAGAGCGTCGCGGCCTCGCTGGGCGCCACCGTCATCGCGCTGGTGCTCATCCTGCTGTCCATGCCGCTGTGGCTGATCCCGCCCCTCGTCATGGTGCTGCCGCCGTTGATCTGGGGCTGGCTGACCTACCGTGTCTTCGGCTTCGACGTGCTGGCGGACCATGCCTCCGCCGAGGAGCGCCGCGCATTGCTGAAGGAGCACCGCATCCCGATGCTGGCCATGGGCGTGGTCTGCGGTTATCTCGGCGCAGTGCCGTCACTGATCTGGGCCGTTTCCGGTGTGGCCGCCGTCATCTTTGCGCCCTTCGTCGTGCTGCTGGCGATCTGGCTGTACACCTTGGTCTTCGCCTTCTCGACCGCCTGGTTCACCCATTACGCGCTGGGCGCCCTGCAGGCGCGGCGGGCGGCGGAGCCGGTGGCTGAATCTGCCGTCCTCATCGAAAGCTGAAGCTATGCAAGTGGGTCTCATCATCATTGGCGACGAGATCCTCTCGGGCAAACGCCAGGACTCGCACCTGGCCAAGTTCATCGAGTTGCTGGGGCAGCGCGGCATGCAGCTCGCCTGGGCGCAATACCTGGGCGATGACCGTGAGCAGCTTGTCGGCAAGCTGCGCGAGGCTTTTGCGAGCGGTGATCTCATCGTCAGCTGTGGCGGCATTGGCGCGACGCCCGACGATCACACCCGCCAGTCCGCCGCAGCGGCGCTAGGCCGGCCGCTGGCCCTGCACCCCGAGGCGCGCGAGCTGATCTGGCAGCGCATCCAGCAGATGGCGGCCGAACAGGGCAAGACGGTGACGGCCGACGAGCCCGACACGCTGCGCCGGTTGGAGATGGGCGTCTTCCCGGAAGGCGCCGGCATCGTGCCCAACCCCTTCAACAAGATCCCCGGCTTCTTCGTGGGCAACGTCCACTTCGTGCCGGGTTTTCCGGTCATGGCGCATCCGATGATGGCCTGGGTGCTGGACCGCTTCCCGCAATTGCATCGCCAGGCCGGCGTCATCGAGCGCTCGCTGATCGTGCAGGGCGCGATGGAGGCCAGCCTGACGCCGCTGATGGAGGCCATCGAGGCCGAGTTCGCCGGCATCAAGGTCTTCAGCCTGCCGAGCGTCGACCATCCGCAATGGGGACGCTGTATCGAGTTGGGAGTGAAGGGGGAGGCGCAAAGCCTCGACGTCGCCTATGACGCCCTGAAGCGGGGCGTGATCCAGTTTGGTGCAACCATCGGCACCGAGCTGGTGCGATAGTTCTCGCGCTGTCACGGGCCCCGCCACATAATCCCCGGCGATGCCGGGCAGCAACCCATGTCGGTGCATCTGGCATGCAACCTGCTTTAAATCCCCCCGTGGCCGCTGGCGCGTGTGCGTCGGTGGCGGCATTCCACCCCTGTCCAGATCCCGCTAGGAGCTATTGATGGCCAAGACCGTCGCCGATGTGATGAACATCGTCAAGGAAAACGAAGTCAAGTTCGTTGACTTCCGCTTCACCGATACCCGTGGCAAGGAGCAGCACGTCTCCGTGCCGGTCTCCCATTTCGACGAAGACAAGTTCATTTCGGGCCACGCCTTCGACGGCTCCTCGATCGCCGGCTGGAAGGGCATCGAAGCCTCGGACATGCTGCTCATGCCCGATCCGAACACCGCCAACATCGACCCCTTCTTCGAAGAGCCGACGCTGATCCTGTCCTGCGACGTGGTCGACCCGGCCGACGGCAAGGCCTATGAGCGCGACCCGCGTTCGCTGGCCAAGCGCGCCGAGGCTTATCTGAAGGCTTCCGGCCTGGGCGACACGGCTTATTTCGGCCCGGAACCCGAGTTCTTCATCTTCGACAGCGTGCGCTGGGGCAATGAAATGTCCGGCTCGTTCTTCAAGATCGAGTCCGAGGAAGGCGCCTGGAACTCCTCCAAGGAATACGAGCACGGCAACTCCGGCTACCGTCCCACCGTCAAGGGCGGCTACTTCCCCGTGCCCCCGGTCGACAGCGGCCAGGACATGCGCTCGGAGATGTGCCTGATCCTCGAGCAGATGGGCATTCCGGTCGAGGTGCATCACCACGAAGTGGCGAACGCGGGCCAGATGGAAATCGGCACCAAGTTCAGCTCGCTGGTGCAGCGCGCCGACTGGCTGCAGCTGCAGAAGTACATCATCCAGAACGTCGCCCATGCCTATGGCAAGACCGCGACCTTCATGCCCAAGCCCCTGGTGGGCGACAACGGCAGCGGCATGCACGTTCACCAGTCCGTCTGGAAGGACGGCAAGAACCTGTTCGCCGGTGACGGTTACGCCGGCCTGAGCGAATTCGCGCTGTACTACATCGGCGGCATCATCAAGCACGCCCGCGCGCTGAACGCCATCACCAACCCCGGTACGAACTCGTACAAGCGTCTGGTGCCCGGCTTCGAAGCCCCGGTGAAGCTGGCCTACTCGGCCAAGAACCGCTCGGCCTCGATCCGCATTCCCTACGTCGCCAACCCCAAGGGCCGCCGCATCGAAGCGCGCTTCCCGGATCCTTCCGCCAACCCCTACCTGGCCTTCAGCGCGCTGCTGATGGCCGGCCTGGACGGCGTGGAGAACAAGATCCATCCGGGCGAAGCCGCCACCAAGGACCTGTACCACCTGCCGCCCGAGGAAGACGCGAAGATCCCGACCGTCTGCCACAGCCTCGACCAGGCGCTGGACTACCTGGACAAGGGCCGCTCCTTCCTGACCAAGGGTGGCGTGTTCACCGACAGCTACATCGATGCCTACATCGAGCTGAAGATGCAGGAAGTGACGCGCTTCCGCATGGCCACGCACCCGGTCGAGTTCGACATGTACTACGCGCTGTGATGGCCATGGGCAGCACACGCGCTGCCTGTGTCATCCCCGTGGAAGGGGGCCGCTGGTGCGGCCCCTTTTTTGTTGCCGACGCTGAGCCACAATCCCGCCATGCTGAATCGATTGCTGGCTCCGTTGTTCGTCCTGGCCAGCCTGGGCGCGCAAGCCCAGGGCACGGTCTATCGCTGCCCCGGGCCGCCGGTGCTCTACACCGATGCCTTGAGCGCGAAGGAAGCCAACGAGAAGGGCTGCCGCACGATCGAAGGCACGCCGATCACCGTCTTGCAGGCACCCAGGCCGCGCGCCAGCGCTTCGGCGGCACCGGTGGCCGAGGGGCCGCGCGGTGCTGAAAGCCGCATCGACGCCGGCCAGCAGCGCGTGCGCGACGACGAGCGCCGCCGCGTGCTGCAGACCGAGCTGCGCCAGGCGGAAGAACGCCTCGCGGCCGCGCAGCGCGAGTTCAACAACGGCCAGGGTGAGCGCCGCGGCGACGAGCGCAACTACCAGAAGTACCTCGACCGCATGGCCGAGCTCAAGGACAGCATCGCCCGCCACGAGTCCGACATCCAGGCGCTCAAGCGCGAAATCGCCAAACTTCCCTGAGGCGCAGAGCGCCTCCGGCGCTCCATGACCGATACCTTTTTGCTGCCGGCGGAATTTGCCGGCCTGGACTTGCTGGCGACCATGGTCGTTGTCACCAGCGCGGAGGGCGAATGCCTGTTCGCCAATGCCGCCTTCGAGAACGTCATGCGGCTGTCGCGCCGCAGCGTGCAGAAGGCCCAGTTGCCCGACTGGTTCGATGACGCCCAGCGCCTCACCGAGACCCTGGCCGGCGTTGCTGCCAACCATTACTCCAGCAGCCGCTTCGACGCCTTGCTGCGCCGCGGCTCCTGGGCCCACGAGGATGGGCTGCCCGTGCATGTCATCGTGTCGCAGATGGATGCGGGCGACGACGACGTGCCGCGCGTGCTGGTGGAGCTCATCGAGATTGCCCAGCAGGCGCGCCAGGACCGTGACGAGCGCAGCCTCGACCAGGTCCAGGCCACCAAGGAGCTGACCCGCAACCTCGCCCACGAGATCAAGAACCCGCTGGGGGGCATCCGCGGTGCAGCGCAACTGCTGGCGCTGGAACTGCAAGACGGCAATCCCGAGCTGACCGAATACACCCAGGTCATCGTGCATGAGGTGGACCGCCTGCAAAGCCTGGTCGACCGCCTGCTGGCCCCGCATCGCCGCGCCCAGGTCGTCGGTGATGCCAACATCCACGAGATCTGCGAGCGGGTGCGCGCGCTGGTGCTCATCGAGCATCCCAAGGGCCTGGTCATTCACCGCGACTACGACACCTCGCTGCCGGATTTCCGCGGCGACCGCGAGCAGTTGATCCAGATGGTGTTGAACATCGTGCAGAACGCCGCGCAGGTGCTGGGTTCGCGCATCGCGGCCGGCGACGCCCAGATCGTTTTGCGCACGCGGGTGGCCCGGCAGGTGACCATCGGCAAGCAGCGCTGGCGCTTGGCATTGGAATTGCATATTGAGGACAACGGTCCCGGCGTCCCCGCCGAGATCCGGGATCGCATCTTCTTTCCCCTGGTCTCAGGGCGGGAGGGCGGCTCGGGACTCGGACTCACGCTTGCGCAGACGATCGCCCAGCAACATCAGGGCATGATCGATTGCGAAAGCGAGCCGGGCCTGACGAATTTCCGAATCACGCTGCCCTTGCCTTGACGCCACAAGCCGACAGGATGGGCTGAGGAACCGCATGAAATCCATCTGGGTTGTTGACGACGACCACTCGATCCGCTTCGTGCTCGAGAAGGCCCTGGCCCGCGAGGGGCTGCCGGTGCGCAGCTTCAGCAATGCGCGCGACATGCTCGCTGCTCTCGACGACGACAGTCCGCAAGTGCTGGTGTCTGACATCCGCATGCCCGGCGGCTCGGGCCTGGAACTGCTGGCCAAGGTCAAGGCGCGGCTGCCGGCGCTGCCCGTCATCATCATGACGGCCTACTCCGACCTCGACAGCGCTGTGTCGGCCTTCCAGGGTGGCGCTTTCGAGTACCTGCCCAAGCCTTTCGACCTGCCGCGTGCCGTCGAGCTGATCCGTCGCGCGCAGGAGGAAAGCCAGCGCGAGGCCGGCGAGCAGGAGGCCGCCGCGCAGGTGCCCGAGATGCTGGGCCAGGCGCCGGCCATGCAGGACGTCTTCCGCGCCATCGGCCGCCTGTCGCAGAGCAACGTCACCGTCATGATCACGGGCGAGAGCGGCTCGGGCAAGGAACTGGTCGCCCGCGCGCTGCACAAGCACAGCCCGCGTGGCGAAGGCCCCTTCGTTGCCATCAACACCGCGGCCATCCCGAAGGACCTGCTGGAAAGCGAGCTCTTCGGCCACGAGCGCGGTGCCTTCACCGGTGCCCAGGCCTCGCGGCGCGGCCGCTTCGAGCAGGCCGACGGCGGCACGCTCTTCCTCGACGAAATCGGCGACATGCCCTTCGAGCTGCAGACGCGCCTGTTGCGTGTGCTGTCTGATGGCCAGTTCTACCGCGTCGGTGGGCACAGCCCGATGCGCAGCAATGTGCGCGTCATCGCCGCCACGCACCAGAACCTGGAAGACCGTGTGCGCCAGGGCGTGTTCCGCGAGGACCTGTTCCACCGCCTCAACGTCATCCGCCTGCGCCTGCCGCCGCTGCGCGAGCGCCGCGAGGACGTGCCCTCGCTGGCCCGTCATTTCCTGCAGCGCAGTGCGACCGAGCTGGGTGTCGAGGCCAAGCGCCTGTCTGACGCCGCCCTCGTCGTGCTGACCAATTTCGACTTCCCTGGCAATGTGCGCCAGCTGGAGAACATCTGTCACTGGCTCAGCGTCATGGCGCCCAGCCAGACCGTCGAGCCCAAGGACCTGCCGGACGAGGTGCAGCCCGGCTATGTCCCGGCGCCTTCCACGACGGCCATGACAAGCGTGCCGGCTGCGCAGTCCAGTGCCGCTGCGCCCCTGCCGGCCGCCGCGCCGGCCAGCACCAGCAGCGGCGAAGGTTGGCTGGCCGACATGGCTGCCGATGCGCGCGCAAGGCTGCTGGCGGGTGAACCTGACGTGTGGGATGCGCTGACGAAGAAGTTCGAGGCACAGCTCATCCTGACGGCGCTGGACATCACGCGCGGCCGCCGCATCGAGGCCGCCCAGAAGCTCGGCATCGGCCGCAATACCATCACACGCAAGATCCAGGAGCTGGGCCTGGACGTTTGAGAAACGCCGCTCCCCGGTCTGCCGGGGAGCCGCTACAGCGTGTCCACCATGATCGGCCTGCCGGTCAGATAGCCCTGGATCAGGCGAAAGCCCATCTCACGGCAGACCTGGGCCTCGGCCTCCTGTTCGACGCCTTCGGCCAAGGGCACCGAGCCCAGCTCCAGCACCATGCGCACCAGGTCGCGCACCATGCGTTGCTTGCGCTCGCTGGCCTCATGCAGGTTGCGCACGATGCCCATGTCGAACTTGACGAAGTGCGCCGGCACCTCGGCCAGCTCGTTCAGCCTTGCCTGGCCGGCGCCGAAGTCGTCGTAGGCGAATTCCACGCCGATGCCGTTCAGGCGCTCGGCCAGCTCGCGCATGCGGTCGACTTCGACCACAGCGCTTTCGTGCACCTCCACCACCAGCTGTGGCCGCGTGGGCAGGGCCAGCAGCCCCTGCAGGGCCTGGAAGAACTCTTCCGAGAAGGTCTCGCTCGGATGGGCGTTGACGAAGACGCGCATCCCCTGCGCCTTGGGTGCCAGCGCCGCTACGCCATGGGAGCGGAACGCTTCGCTCAACTCGGCCTCGCGCCGCAGCGTGGCGGCCATCCGGAACAGGTGCATCGGCGAGCCGGGCAGCTCAGGGTGCGTGCAGCGGCCCAGTAGCTCGTAGGCGAACAGCCCGCCCGTGCGCGCGTCGACGATGGGTTGCGCCGCTGCTGTCAGGCCTCGGCCGGCCAGGAACTCCAGGAACTGCGCCTCCAGGCGCACGAAGTTCTGGCTGAGGGGGTTCATGCCCGGTGAGACCACCATCGTGCGCATGGGCAGCGGGCCCGCCACGGTGGCCGCAGCAAGCGTCTCGTCGTGGGTCAGGCGGAACTCGGCGGTGCAGAAATGGATGATGTCGTTCGGTGCCAGCTGCCGCGGGCCCACCAGGCGCTCGTGGTTCACGAAAGTGCCGTTGGTGCTGCCCAGGTCGACCACCAGCAGGCCGCCCGCCTCGTCGGCCTGCAGTTCGGCATGCCGTCGAGACAGCCCCTGCGCCTCGATGGTCAGGTCATTGCCGGCATCGCGACCCACGCTGAACGGCAACCGGTCGATGCGATGCGTGACGCGCGATCCATCGGCGGCCACGCTCTCCAGAAACCACGGCGTACTGCCCATTCAAGCCCCTCCACGCTCCTACCGCCAACCTGCGGCGTACACACTTTCGGCGCGTGCTGCGGAATGAGCACATTCTGAAACACATTCACTGGGCAGGAGCACCGGTCCTTCCCTCGGTTGGGGGTCAGCTGCCGCTCAGCCTCAATCCCAGCAACACCAGCGTCGCCAGGCCGAAAACCAGCGTCAGCACGCGCCAGAACAGCAGCGGATGGCGCTGCTGCAGCGGCGTGCGGTCCCGGCTCATGAATTCGGGGCCGGGTGCATAAAGGTCATGCGCCAGCTCTGACAGTGCCTGCTGACGCCGTGAGGGTTGGGGATGCAAGGCCTTGCGCAGCACGCGGTCCAGCCAGTCGGGCAGGTCGGGGCGCCGGGTGCGCAGCGGCACGTATTGCAGCTTGTGCAGGTCACGGGGGCCACGCACCTGGGGCACCTGCAGGCCGTAGGGCAGGGCGCCGGTCAGCATCTGGTAGGCCAGCACGGCCAGCGAGAACAGCTCGGACACCTGCGTGCCGCCGTCGCCGGTGAAGTATTCCGGCGCGGTGTACTGCAGGCTGCCGGCGATGTCGGTGGCGCGCGCATCGCCCAGGCCCTCGTTCAGGCCCGCCACATGGGCCGAGGCGAGGTCGATGAGGATGACAGTGCCCTGGCGGTCGATCATCAGGTTCTCGGGCCGCAGGTCCTGGTGCAGCATTTCCTTGCGATGCAGGGCTTGCAGGCCACGGGCGATCTGGTCGACGAGCTGGCGCACCTCGTCGAGCCCAGGCTTCGGGTGATCGGTCATCCACTGGGCCAGGGTCTGGCCGGTGATGAACTCCATCGCGGTGAAGAGGTGCTCGCGGCGCTTCTCGGCCGGCGCGGCCTTGATGACGTGCGGGCTGTCGACGCGCCGCGCCACCCACTCCTCGATCGCGAAGCGGTCCAGGGCCCGGCTGTCGGTGCCCATCTCGGCGGAGGGCAGCTTGAGCGCCCATTCGCGCTCCTGGGCATCGACGGCCAGCACGACCTGGCTCCTTGCGCTCGCATAGAGCTCACGAATGACGCGGTAGCCCTCGAACTCCATGCGTGGGGCCAACCGTGGCGGCAGGCGCAGGCGCTCCCGCTGCACGGGCGGCGCGAGCTGATCGGGCAGGGATTCAACGCGCGCCAGCATGACGGTGGCGTTGTCCTGGCTGCCCCGCGCCAGCGCCACGGCCACGAGGGCCTGGGCGGCGGCCTGCAGCTCGGCGCCGTGGCGGCTGACGGTGCTGACGACGAGCGCCGGGTCCAGGTGCTCGTAGGCGCCGTCGGTGGCCAGCAGATAGGTCTCGCCGACTTCGGTGGGCCAGCAGGCGTGGTCGATCTCGAGATGCGGGCTGATGCCCAGTGCCCGGCCCAGATAGGTCTGGCCGCCGTCCAGGCGCACGCGGTGGTCGTGGCTCAGCTGCTCCAGCGCGGTGGGATGGATGCGGTAGGCGCGCGTGTCGCCCACATGCAGCAGATGCACCTCGCGGCCCTTGAAGACCAGGGCGCTGAAGGTGCAGACATGGCCGCGGTCCTTGTCGAAGCGGCCTTCGCCGAGCTGCGTCTGGGCGTGCAGCCAGCCGTTGGTGGCGGCCAGCACGCATTGGGCGGCGCGGCGCACTGTCCAGGCCTCGGAGGTGCCGTAGTAGTCCTCCAGGAAGCCGCGCACCGCCGCCGCGCTGGCGATCTGGCTGACGGGGCTGCTGCTGATGCCGTCGGCAATCGCCAGCGCAATGCCGCGCGAGCGGCGCTGCGCGTCGGTCGGCAGGGCTGCGCCGTGGAAGTCCTGGTTCAGCGGCTTGACGCCGGCCTCGGAGTGCTGGCCGACTGCGACCCGTAGAGTCATGCAATGACACCGGAGCGTTTCGGGCCGAGCGCCGGGCCGCTCCCAAGCCGGCCCGCTTTGGCGATGTGCTTGCGGCTCGATGCCGCAAGCATCGCCGTCCCCTCGGGGGACCGGCCAAGGTACTCCTTGGACGAGGGGCTCACACGATCACGCGTTTGGGAGCGGTCTTGTAGTGCGTCGAGTACAGCGACAAGCCGACGAAGGTCAGGCCGCCGACCAGGTTGCCGACCACGGTGGGAATTTCGTTCCAGATCAGGTAATCCATGATCGTGAACTTGCCGCCCAGCATCAGGCCCGAGGGGAACAGGAACATGTTGACGATGCTGTGCTCGAAACCCATGTAGAAGAACACCATGATGGGCATCCACATGCCGATGGCCTTGCCTGAAACCGAGGTCGACATCATCGCCGCGACCACGCCGGTGGACACCATCCAGTTGCACAGCACGCCACGGATGAAGAGGGTCAGCATGCCGGCAGCACCATGGGCCGCGTAGCCCACCGTGCGGCCTTCGCCGATGGTGCCGATCTTCTGTCCGACCGCGTTGGGCGCCTCGCTGAAGCCGAAGGTGAAGATGATGGCCATGAAGACGGCCACCGTCAGCGCCCCAGCGAAGTTGCCGAAGAAGACCAGCGTCCAGTTGCGCATGACACCGCCCCAGGTCGCGCCGGGCCGCTTGTCCAGCACGGCCAGCGGCACCAGCGTGAACACGCCGGTCAGCAGGTCGAAGCCCATCAGGTAGAGCAGGATGAAGCCGACCGGGAACAGCAGCGCGCCAACCAGCGGGTTGCCGGTGTTGACGCTGACCGTCACCGCGAAAGCCGCAGCCAGCGCCAGGATGGCGCCCGCCATGTAGGAGCGGATCAGCGTGTCGCGGGTGGACATCAGAAGCTTGGATTCACCGGCATCGACCATCTTGGTCACGAACTCGGTGGGTACGACGTAGGCCATGGTTTGTCTCCTCTTTCGCCAATCAAATAGTCAACGCAGCGCGACGAGCACGCGGCCGTCCTGCACCTGCACGGCATGGGCGCGCACCGACTGCTCGGGCGCTTCCAGGCACTCGCCGGTGTTCAGGTCGAAATGGTTCTTGTAGAGCGGCGACGCGACGACGATGCGCTCGCCCAGGTTGCCCACCAGGCCGCGGGCCAGCACGCTGGCGCCGGAGCGCGGGTCGATGTTGTCGATGGCGTGGAAGCTTTCCTGGCCGACGCGGAACACGGCCACGTGGTGGTCACCAACGCGAGCGGCCACGCCGGTGTTGGGCAGGATGTCGTCGACGCTGCAGATGGGGGTGTAGTTCATGTCGATTCCTTGATCAGGCCGTGGCTTCTTCTTCGCGCTCTTCGGCACGCGCCGGGCGGATCTGGCCGCGCTCTTCCACGAAGATGATTCGCTCGTCCGGCTTGTCGCTGTTGACGAAGGAGCGGAAGCGCTGGCGCACCTCGGGCGTCGTGACGGCCGTCTTCCATTCGCACTGGTAGGTGTCCACCACGGCCTGCATCTGCGCCTCCAGCTCGGCGGCGAGGCCCAGGCTGTCATTGATGACGACGTCCTTCAGGTAGTCCAGGCCACCTTCGAGGTTGTCGCGCCAGGTGCTGGTGCGCTGCAGGCGGTCGGCCGTGCGCACATAGAACATCAGGAAGCGGTCGATGTACTTAAGCAGGTCGGCCTTGCTCAGGTCGCTGGCGATCAGCTCGGCGTGGCGCGGCTTCATGCCGCCGTTGCCGCAGACGTAGAGGTTCCAGCCCTTTTCCGTCGCGATGATGCCGACGTCCTTGCCCTGGGCCTCGGCGCATTCCCGCGTGCAGCCGGAGACGCCGAACTTGATCTTGTGCGGCGCGCGCAGGCCCTTGTAGCGGTTCTCGATCTCGACGGCCAGGCCGACCGAGTCGTCGACGCCATAGCGGCACCAGGTGCTGCCCACGCAGCTCTTCACCGTGCGCAGCGACTTGCCGTAGGCATGGCCGCTCTCGAAGCCGGCGGCGATCAGCTCTTCCCAGATGAAGGGCAGCTGCTCGACGCGGGCGCCGAACATGTCGACGCGCGCGCCGCCGGTGATCTTGGTGTACAGGCCGTACTTCTTGGCCACCTGGCCGACGGCGATCAGGCCATCGGGCGTGACCTCGCCGCCCGGCATGCGCGGCACGACGGAGTAGCTGCCGTCCTTCTGGATGTTGCCGAGGTAGTAGTCGTTGCTGTCCTGCAGCGCGGCCAGCTTGGGCTCCAGCACGAACTCGTTCCAGCACGACGCGAAGATGCTGGCTGCCGCGGGCTTGCAGATGTCGCAGCCCAGGCCCTTGCCGTGCTTGGCCATCAGGTCGCTGAAGGTCTTGATGCCGCCCACGCGGATGAGGTGGTACAGCTCCTGGCGCGAATGCGGGAAGTGCTCGCAGATGTGGTTGTTCACGGCCATGCCGCGCTTGGCCATCTCGAACTTCATCACCTGGGTAACGAGCGGCACGCAGCCGCCGCAAGTCGCGCCGGCCTTGGTGCAGGCCTTGAGTGCGCCGATGGTGGTCGCACCGTCGCCGACGGCCGAGCAGATCTGGCCCTTGCTGACGTTGTTGCACGAGCACAGCTGGGCGCTGTCGGGCAGGGCGTCCGGGCCGATGCCGACCTTGGCCTTGCCGTCGCTGCTGGGCAGGATCAGGAACTCGGGGTCGGCCGGCAGCTTGATGCCGTTCAGCTGCATCTGCTGCAGCGTGCCGTACTCGGCGGCGTCGCCCACCAGCACGGCGCCGAGCAGCTTCTCACCGTCCTCGCTGACGACGATCTTCTTGTAGATCTGCTTGCGCTCGTCGACGTACTGGTAGCTGCGGCAGTTCGGCGTCTTGCCATGAGCGTCGCCGATGCTGGCCACGTCCACGCCCATCAGCTTGAGCTTGGTGGACAGGTCGGCGCCGGGGAAGGCGGCCTCGGCATCGCCCGCAATATGGCGGGCTGCCACACGGGCCATCTCATAGCCAGGGGCGACCAGGCCGTAGGTCTGCTCGTTCCAGGCCGCGACCTCGCCGACGGCGTAGACATTGCGGTCGCTGGTGCGGCAGTGGTCGTCGATGACGACGCCGCCGCGCGGGCCGATGGCCAGCACGCACTGGCGGGGCAGTTCGTCACGCGGGCGGATGCCGGCGGAGAACACGATCATGTCGGTCTCCAGCCAGGTGCCGTCGGCGAACACCATGCGGTGGCGGGCCATCGCGCCGTCGGTGATCTCCAGGGTGTTGCGGCCGGTGTGGACCTGCACGCCGAGGTCTTCGATCTTCTTGCGCAGCACGCGGCCGCCACCCTCGTCGATCTGCACGGCCATCAGGCGCGGTGCGAACTCGACGACGTGCGTCTCCAGGCCCATGTCGCGCAGTGCCTTGGCGCACTCCAGGCCCAGCAGGCCGCCGCCGATGACGACGCCGGTCTTGGAGACCGCGCCGCTGGCTTTCATGCCTTCCAGGTCTTCGATGGTGCGGTAGACGTGGCAATGCGGCCGATCGCGGCCGGGCACTGACGGCACGAAGGGGTAGGAGCCCGTGGCCAGCACCAGCTTGTCGTAGTGGACGACTTCGCCGTCGGCCAGCGTGATGGTGTGGTCGCGGCGCTCGATGGTCACGGCCTTGGCGGCCAGGCGCAGCTTGAAGCCGGGGTGGTTCTCGAAGAAGCCCTCGGGCACCAGGGACAGGTCCTCGGCCGATTTGCCCGAGAAGAATTCGGACAGGTGCACGCGGTCATAGGCCGGGCGCGGCTCCTCGCACAGCACCGTCACCTGCACGTCGGCGGCAGCGGGGCCCTCCGCGAGGGACTCGAGAAATTTCTGGCCCACCATTCCGTGGCCGATGAGGACGATGTGCTGCATGTGTGTTCAGGGCGAAGCAGGCTGCGCCGACGGGCTTGGAAAGGCCAGATCGGAGCCACCAGTAAGAAGGCCCCGAGAGCAGCGGTCTGCTCGGTCGGGGCCGGAAGATGAGGTTCGCCGCCTTTGGCGATGCTTCTGCGGAAGCAGAGGGCCGCGTCAGCGCAGCACCTCATCTCCTACGTCGCAAGGACCATGCCTGCGCCAGAAACGGGCATCGCCCATGAGCCGGCATGCACCACGCAGGGGTGGCACAGAGGCGGTGCGAGGCGACGCACCGCGGCGGGGCGCATCGCCCCGTCAGCGGGCCGGGCGGTCCAGCATCACCTCGAGGCCTTGCGCGTTCAGCTCGGCGTCCAGGGCCAGCCAGTCGGCGGCCTCGGCGTCAGCCGGGTGGCCGTGGCTGCGCAGGCGTGCGAGATAGCCATCCAGCAGGCCGGCCTTGAGCTGCTCGTGACGGCGCGGCGCGGCGCGCAGGGACTCGGCCAGCGCCACCATCTCGTCCACTTGCTCCAGCATCAGCGAGGCCAGGCGACGCACTTCGTCCACCGAGCCGCCGATGCAGCCGTAGTGGGTGACCTGCATTGCAAGCGGCTCGGCCGCCAGCAGCCGCGCGACGGTGGACTTGAGCGCTTCGGGCTCGAACTGCACCGGCGTGCTGGTCGGCAGGATCCAGGCGCGGCCGTCGACGTCGAAGGCGCGGTAGGACAGGCCGAAGGTGTCGCCCGTGAACCAGCTGCGGCTCCTCTCGTCCCAGATCGCGTGGTGATGCCTGGCGTGGCCGGGGCTGTCGATGAGGCGCAGGGGCCGGCCGGCGAGGTGGATGACCTGCTCGTCATGGCTGGCCTCGGCGCGTTCAGCCGGCACGGGCACGAGCTTGCCGTAGCTGCGCTGCATCTCGGCCTCGCCGTAGACGGCGAGCGCTCCCAGCCATAGCGCCTTGGGGTCCACCATGTGGCGCAGCCCACGCGGGTGCACCAAGGCGCGGGCCTGGGGCAGGGCCTCCATCAGCAGGCCCACGCCACCGGCATGGTCGAGGTGGACGTGGGTCGGGATCACCCAGTCCACTGCCTCCGGTGACAGCCCCAGCGCGTTCAATGCCGCCAGCAAGCGCGGCACGGCATGGTTGGTGCCGGTATCGATGAAGGCGGCGCGGCCGTTCTCGACCATCAGATAGGCGGCATCGAAGCGCGGGCGCTGGAAGCCGGTGTCGATGGCGTAGATGCCGTGGCCGAGGTCTTCGATGAAGTCAAGCATGAACGGGGCTTCCTAGAATCACCGATCACGATAGCCCAAGGAGGCCGCAGTGGCGGTGCACGAGATTTTGAAGATGGGCGACCCGCGCTTGCTGCGCGTGGCCCAACCGGTCACCGCCTTCGGCACGCCGGAGCTGAAAGCGCTGATCGCCGACATGTTCGAAACCATGGCCGCCGCCAATGGCGCGGGTTTGGCGGCGCCGCAGATCGGCGTGGACCTGCGCCTGGTCATCTTTGGCTACACGAAGAATGTGCGCTACCCGGATGCCCCGCCGGTGCCGCCCACCGTATTGATCAATCCGCAGATCGAAGTGCTGGACGGCGGGCGCACCGAGGGTTGGGAGGGCTGCCTGTCGGTGCCGGGGCTGCGCGGCGTCGTCGAGCGCGATGAACGCATCCGCTACACCGGCTTCGATGCCGATGGTGCGGTGATCGACCGCATCGCCGAGGGTTTCCATGCCCGCGTTGTGCAGCATGAGTGCGACCATCTGGATGGCACCCTCTACCCGATGCGGATCAAGGACTTCACTCGCTTCGGCTTCACGTCCGTGCTCTTCCCGGAGCTCGACCCCGCGTCCGACGACGATTGAGAGATGGAAACACTTGTAAGTGCGGTGCACCGCACCCGGAGCTTGTGCGTTGCGCAGGCGCAAAGGAGCATTGGCTCATGACCACGTCCATCGAATCCAAGCTTGTCCTGAAGCGCAACAGCTGGCGCATGCTGGCTCTGGCGCTGTTCATTGCGATCGCGCCTGCCGTCAAGGCACAGGACGCCGACCGTGATCCTCCGACCCGCGCGGCCCGAGTCGTCGACGTTGTCGGCGATGCCTGGCTGTTCGACCACGACACCCGCGAATGGACGCGGCTGTTGCGCAACCAGACCGTCGGCGAGGGCGATCGCGTGCGCACCGACGACCGCGCCCGCATCAGTTTGCGTTCCGGCTCGACGTCAATCTGGGTTGACGAACGCAGCGACCTGGAGCTGAGCCAGCTCGATGAGGGCCAGACACTGCTGCAGATTGACCGCGGCGACGTTGCCGTGCGCCTGCGCAACTCCGAGAACGCCGCCGAAACCCGGCTGCGCACCCGTGAGGGTACGGCGCAGCCCGAGCGCGAGGGCCTCTACCGCGTGGAGCAACTCGACCGCGGCAGCAAGGCCTATGTCTGGCAGGGGCGCCTGCGATTTGAATGGGCTCGCGCCGCCTCGCCCGTGACGCTGGGCACCGGCGAGCAGGCCGAATTCTGGTGGCCCGACGGTCCCCGCGCCGAGCGCAGCCCGCTGTTCAGCGACGGCTTTGGCGACTGGGTGCTGGCCGAAAGCCGCGAGGAAGGTGACCGCCCCGTCGCGCGCTACGTGTCTCCCGAGATGACCGGCGCCGAGGACCTGGACCGTTATGGCCGCTGGGAGACGGCGCCTGAGTACGGCACGGTCTGGATTCCGACGACCGTTGCCGTCGCGGACTGGGCGCCCTACCGCTATGGCCGTTGGACCTGGTCGCGTCATTGGGGCTGGACCTGGGTGGACGACGCGCCCTGGGGCTTCGCGCCCTTCCACTATGGCCGCTGGGTCAGCTGGGGCGGGCGCTGGTGCTGGACGCCGGGCGCCTATGTGCACCGCCCGGTCTATGCACCGGCCCTGGTGGGCTGGGTCGGCAGTGGCTCCGTCAGCATCGGCATCAGCGTGGGCAGCCGCCCGCCGCCGCCACGCTTTGGCTGGTACCCGCTGGCACCGCGTGAGGTCTATGTGCCGGCCTACCACCACAGCCCGCGCTATGTGAACCGCGTCAACGATCCGCGCGACGTGCGCGACCCCGTCACCGTGCGGCGCCCGCACCGATACCGCGATGCACCGGCGGCCGTCAGCACCTTGCCCGCCCCCGGCGCGGCCATCCAGCCGCTGCCGGTGCGTGGCCCCGACCGTCGCCCCGAGCCGGGCTGGAACCGCCCGCTGCCGACAGCGCCGGGCCGTGGGGACCTGGCAGCCGTGCTGCCGGCGGCACCCACCCGGCCGCCGGAGACCGAACTCCCGCGCCGCAATCCCCGCGCGCCGGAGGCCAGTATGGGCTGGCGCAGCGAGGGCAACCAGCGGCCCCAGCGCCGCGATCAACGCGGTACTGACGTGCAGCCGCAGGTGCCTGTGCCTGCGGCGGCACAGCCGGCCGTTCCGGCCATCGCCCCTCAGCCTCAGGTTCCCCAGCAGCAGCGCCCCGGCGTCGAGCAGCCGCAGCGCAGTGGCGACAACATGCCTTGGCGCGCGCAGCAACAGCAGCAGCAGCAGCAGCAGCAACAGCAACAGCAACAGCAACAGCAGCAGCAGCAGCAGCAGCAGCAGCAACAGCAACAGCAACAGCAACAGCTGCAACGGGAAGCGCAGCAGCGCGATACGCAGCATCGCGAAGCCCAGCAACGTGAGGTTCAGCAGCGTCGCGAGGAGATCCAGCAGCGCGATACGCAGCATCGCGAAGCCCAACAGCGTGAGACGCAACAACGCGAGATGCAGCAGCGTCGCGAAGAGCAGCAACGCCGCATCTCCCAGCCCGAGCCGCAGCGCCAGATCGAGGTGCCACGCCCGCAGCCTCAGCCGCAACCGCAGGCGCAACCCCGCGCACAGCCGCGCGAAGAAGGCCCGAAGCGCGGCCGCCAGGACGGCGTGCCGACGCGCGGCGACAAGCAGCCGCGGGACCCCCAGCAGCAGGAGCGCTGAAGCCGCGGCTTGGTACGGCCGCCTAGAGCAGCGGCTTCAACGCCGGCCAGACGTTGTCCAGCATCAGCGGATGCGCCTTGGCCAGCGGGTGGATGCGGTCGCCCTGGAACCAGTCCATCGCGTCCGCCCGGTCCGCCACGCCTTTGAGCAGGAAGGGCACGAAGGCCGCGCGGGCCTGCCTGGCGACCTGCTCGAACAGGTCGGCAAACTCCTTGCCGTAGGCCGTGCCGTAGTTGGGTGGCACCTGCATGCCGGCGATCAGCAGCTTGGCGCCGCTCTCCTGGGCGGCCCGCGCCATGGCCAGCAGGTTGTCGCGCGTGCTCCCCAGCGGCAGGCCGCGCAGCGCGTCGTTGCCGCCCAGCTCGAGGATGACGATGGCCGGCTTGTGCGTGCGCAGTGCGGCTGGCAGCCGGCTGCGGCCACCTGCCGTGGTGTCGCCGCTGATGCTGGCGTTGACGACGCGGTAGGGCTTCTTCTGTTCGGCCAGGCGCTTCTGCAGAAGGGCCACCCAGCCGTCGCCGGCCTTGAGGCCGTATTCGGCGGACAGGCTGTCGCCGACGACCAGGATGACCGGTGCCTCGGCGGCCGCGGCCGCACCTGAGATCCCTGAAGAAAAGCCGGCGATCACCCCCAGGCTAAAGTGCGCCAACACCCATCGCCGCCGCAGTCCCGACATGCCCGAAGCCCTTGTTCAAGTTGACCAGATCACCAAGCGCGTGCGTGACGCGACCGGGGAGCTGACGATTCTGCATGACATCAGCTTCGAGCTGACTGCAAGGGAATCGGTGGCCATCGTCGGCGCTTCCGGCTCCGGCAAGAGCACGCTGCTGGCCATCCTCGCCGGCCTGGACACGCCCAGCGATGGCTCCGTCACGCTGCGCGGCCAGGATCTCTTCACGCTGGACGAGGACCAGCGCGCCGCCGTGCGCGCCCGCGAGCTGGGCTTTGTCTTCCAGAGCTTCCAGCTGCTGCCCAACCTGACGGCGCTGGAGAACGTCATGCTGCCGCTGGAGCTGCGCGGCGACCGCGACGCGCGCGAGCAGGCCGCCGCCATGCTCACGCGCGTGGGCCTGGGCGAGCGCCTGGGCCACTACCCGCGCGTGCTGTCGGGCGGCGAGCAGCAGCGCGTGGCGTTGGCTCGTGCCTTCGTGTTGCGCCCGGCGCTGCTGCTGGCCGACGAGCCGACGGGCAGCCTCGACTTCGCCACCGGCGCCTCGGTGATGGAGCTGATGTTCGAACTCAACCGCGAGGCCGGCACGACGCTGGTGCTCGTCACCCACGACCGGGAGATCGCCTCCCGGTGCGAGCGCCAGTTGCGCATCGAGGCCGGCCGCCTGGCGGCTTGAGCCCCTCGCCCGCTCCTGCCCCGCTGAACGCGGGCATGCCCGGTCGGTCCCCCGAGGGGACGGCGATGCTGCCCGGTTCGACCGGCCAGCACATCGCCAGACGGGCCGGCTAGGGAGCGGCCCGGCGCTCGGCCCGGCAAACGAAGTCAGTCAGCGAGCGCCTGGTCGAAGTCGGCGATCAGGTCTTCGGGCGCTTCCAGGCCCACTGACAGCCGAACCAGACCTTCTGCGATGCCCATGGCGGCTCGCGCCGCCTGGCCCATCTCCCAGAAGATGGTCGGCGCCACCGGGATGATCAATGTGCGTGTGTCAGCCAGGCCGGTGGCCTTGAGCGGCAGGCGCAGCCGGTTCAGCACCTCGACGAGGCGCTCGGGGTCGCGCAGCTCGAAGCTCAGCATCCACGAACCGCTGCCGAACCAGTCGCGCGCGCGGTCGTGCTCGGGATGGGTCTCGAGCATGGGGTAGTGCACCTGGGCTATGGCCGGGTGGGCGGCCAGGTGACGGGCCAGCGCGAGGGCCGTGTCGCTGCTGCGTTGCAGGCGCAGCGTCAGCGTCTCGGTGCCGACGAGGATGCGGTGGGCGGCCTCGCTGGACAGCGTGCCGCCCATGTCGCGCAAGCCCTTCTTGCGGATCTGCTGCAGGCCCCAGCCGCGCGCGTCGCCCTGGCGGTAGGCCGGGAAGATGTTCGGGTAGGTCGACCAGTCGAAGCAGCCGGTGTCGGTCACCGCACCGCCCAGGGCCTCGCCATGGCCGGCCAGGGTCTTGGTCTGGGAGTTCATCACCAGGCCGGCACCGAAGCGGCGCGGCTGGCACAGGGCCGGCGAGGTGACGGTGTTGTCGACGACGTAGAGCAGGCCGCGCTCACGGCACAGCGTGCCAATGCCTTCGAGGTCGGGAATGCGGGTGCTGGGGTTGGCGATGGTCTCGACGAAGACCAGCCGGGTCTCGGGCCGCAGCGCAGCCTGCACCGCGGCGGCCTCGCCGGCATCGACGCGGCTGACCGCGATGCCCAGGCCCTCCAGCGTCTGGAAGAGGCTGTTGGTGTTGCCGAAGACGCGGTTGCTGGTGACGAGGTGGTCGCCCGCCTTCAGCAGCGTCAGGAAGAGGGCGCTCAGGGCCGCCATGCCGGTGGCGAAGCTGACGGTGCCGATGCCGCCTTCCATCTCCGTGACAACCGCTTCGAGCGCGGCCGTCGTCGGTGTGCCCTGGCGGGCGTAGTTGAAACTGCCTTTGCTCTTGCCCTGGAAGACGGCGATCAGGTCCTCCACCTTCTCGTAGGCGTACTGCACGGAAGGATGGATGGGCGTATGGACGCCGCCGAACTGGCGGTCGGGGCCGCTGGCGTGGACGAGACGGGTGCTGAGGGCGTCGGGCATGGTTTATCGGGTCCAGATGGCAGAAGACCCGCCGTAGCGGGTCTTGCAACAAGTGATCGGCGGGCCGGCTTACTTGCTGAAGGTGTAGTCGGTCTTGGCCTTCTTGATCAGGCTGTCCTGGAACTCGGCCATCTTCTGCTGCTCGATGCGCTGCTTGATCTGGGCCTTGACGTCGTCGAAGGCCGGGAAGGTCGCGGGGCGGGTGTCTTCGAGCTTGATGATGTGATAGCCGAACTGGCTCTTGACCGGTTCCTGCGTCATCTCGCCCTTTTGCAGCGCCGTCATGGCCTTGCTGAATTCGGGCACGAAGTTGTTCGGGTTGGCGAAGTCCAGGTCGCCGCCCTTTTCCGCAGAGCCGGTGTCCTTGGAGTTCTTCTTGGCCAGTTCCTCGAAACTGGCGCCGCCCTTGATCTGGGCGATCAGGGCCTTGGCGTCCTCTTCCTTCTCGACCAGGATGTGGCGGGCGCGGTATTCGTTGCCGGTGTTGGCGGCCTTGAACTTGTCGTACTCGCCCTGGGCTTCGGCATCCGTAACCGGGTTCTTGGTCTTGAAGTCGTCCATCAGGCCGCGGATCAGCAGCATCTGACGGGCCAGGTCCATCTGGACCTTGTAGTCGGCGGTCTGCGGAACGCCGCGCTTCTCGGCTTCCTGCATGAAGATCTCGCGGCGCACGACCTCGTCCTTGACCTGGGCTTCCAGCTCTGGCGAACGCTGCTGCTGGCCGCTCTTGGTGACTTGCTGGATCAGCGTCTCGACGCGCGCCTTGGGCACGGGCTTGCCGTTGACGGTGGCGACGTTCTGCGCGACTGCAGCAGCCGGCAGCAGGGCCGAAATGGTGGCCGCGACGACGGCGGCGAGCGCAAACTTCTTCATGGGTGGGGGAATTTGATTCAGGCTAAAAAAATCGCGCCCGGTGCCGGGCGCGCGGTTCTTCAATCACGCACGATCTGATCAGTGTTCACCCGGGGCCCGGGCGTCGATCGCCAGCGCGTGGATGCCGCGCTGCATCAGGTCGGACAAACAATGATAAACGAGGCGGTGCCGGGCCAATCTTTGCAGTCCGGTAAAGCGATCCGACACGACAGCCACGTGAAAGTGGCCGCCCTCGCGGGCACCGGCGTGGCCGGCGTGCTGGGCGCTGTCGTCGCGGATGCTGAGTTCCAGTGGCGCCAGCTCCGCGCGCAGGCGGGCCTCTATCTCTGCGCTGATCATGGCTTGCTGTCCTCTTCCGGCGGCAGGTGCTTGCTGAGATACAGGCCTTGGGCGAGTGTGAACAGCACGATGAGGCCCGTCACGCCAAAGACCTTGAAGTTGGCCCAGGCCGACGTCGAGAAGTGGTAAGCCACATAGAGGTTGAGCACGCCCATCGCGGCGAAGAACAGCACCCAGGCGCGGTTCAGCTTGAGCCAGATCAGGTCGGGCAGGGCGAGTTCGCTGCCGAGCATGGACTGGATCAGGTTCTTGCCGAACGCTGCCTGCGAGATCCACAGCGTCAGCGCCATGGCGCAGTACAGGCCGGTGGGCTTCCACTTGATGAAGGTCTCGTTGTGGAACCAGATCGTGGCACCGCCCAGAGTCACGACCAGCACGAGGCTGATCCACAGCATCAGATCGATCTTCTTGCCGCGCAGCTTCAGGATGGCCGCCTGCGCCAGCGTGGCGATCATGACGACCAGCGTGGCCAGCAGAACCGGCGCTTCCTGGGCGCCGACAACGCCGCCGGAGACCAGGAAGCCGAAATGCTCGGTCGAGAACGCTGCCGCTGCATCGGCGTGCCCTTCAGCGCCTTTGAAGACGATGAAGAAAAGGATCAGCGGAAGAAAGTCGAGCAGCAGTTTCATGCGCCGGGATTGTCTTTCACGAAATCGATGGAGGCGGAGTTGATGCAGTAACGCTCACCCGTCGGCTCGGGGCCGTCCGGGAAGACGTGTCCCAGATGCGAGCCACATTTGTTGCAGCGGACCTCGACCCGCACCATGCCGTGGCTGCTGTCGACGATGCGCTCGATGACTTCGCTGTTGACCGGGGCCCAGTAGCTCGGCCAGCCGCAGCCGGCGTCGAACTTGGTGTCGGACTCGAACAGCGGCGTGCCGCAGCCGATGCAGTTGTAGTGGCCGTCCTTGAAGTGATCCCAGTACTTGCCGCTGAAGGCGCGTTCCGTCCCCGCATGGCGGGCGACCTGGTACTGCGTGGCGTCGAGTTGCTCGCGCCATTCGGCATCGGTCTTCTGGACGGGGTAGGTCTTGCTGGAATCGTGGCTCATGATGAAAAGGACACTTCGGGGCTTGGGGCCCGGTCAGGCGGCAGGGCCGCGTCGCCGGGAAGAGCGGGTTCGTCGAACGGGCGACTCAGAACTTTCATCAGCCGGCCAGTTTAGTGAGAGGGCCGAAGGCCTCGCTCACCCGGGTGTTTCCCCGGGGTGCAAGGGTCGCGGTTGTGACGTTCAGGTGTTGGACCCGGGGGCTAGACTGGCCGGAACCTGTTCGCAGTCTCCCCATGGCGCCCGTTGCCCCGCAAAGGCAGTGGCTGCAAGACGCAAACCGCAGTCGGGCTGGTTGCCCGGCGAGGATTTGCAACGCCGCAGACGCTGCCTTTGCGGGGCAACCCGGAGGGCAAGGCAGCACAGGGCCGCACTCGGCGTTGCGCACCTGGGTCGGGCAAGAGCCCGACCGGCGGCGCGCGCCTTGATTGCGACCCTGTGCTGCCTTGCGGGCGCCATGGGGAGACTGCAAACAGGTTCTACAAGACCGCCAGGAGACAACCATGGCATTGATGGGCCGGATGATGTCGGATCCGCTGCTGATCTCGTCGCTGCTGAAGCACGCCGAGCGGCATTCGGGCGAGACCGAGATCGTCAGCAAGCGGGTCGAGGGCGACCTGCACCGCAGCAATTGGCGCGAGCTGGCGCGGCGTTCGCGCCAGGCCGCACAGGCTTTTGCACGCCTGGGTTGCGAGCCCGGCGACCGCGTCGCGACGCTGGCCTGGAATGGCCACCGCCACATGGAGATCTACTACGGCAGTTCGGGCTCCGCGCTGGTCTGCCACACGATCAACCCGCGCCTCTTCCCCGAGCAGATCGTCTGGATTGCCAACGACGCGCAGGACCGCATCCTCTGTTTTGACGCCACCTTCCTGCCGCTGGTCGAGAAGATTGCGCCGCTGCTGAAGAGCGTTCAGCACTTCGTGCTGATGACCTCGCGTGCCCACATGCCAGCAAGCAGTGGCATCCCGAACCTGCTGTGCTTTGACGACCTGCTGGCCGCCGAGACCGGCGACTACGCCTGGCCGCAGTTTGACGAGAACACCGCCTCCAGCATCTGTTACACGTCCGGCACCACCGGCAACCCCAAGGGCGCCATCTACAGCCACCGCTCGACGGTGCTGCATGCCTATGCCGCCGCGCTGCCGGACGCGATGGACTGCTCCAGCCGCGACGTCATCCTGCCCGTCGTGCCGATGTTCCATGTCAACGCCTGGGGCCTGCCGTACAGCGCGGCCATCGTCGGCTGCAAGTTCGTGCTGCCCGGGCCGCATCTGGACGGCAAGAGCCTGTATGAGCTGTTCGAGGGCGAGAAGGTGTCTTTCAGCGCCGGCGTGCCCACCGTCTGGCTGGGCCTGCTGAACTACGTCAAGGCCAACAACCTGAAGTTCTCGACCTTCAAGCGCACCGTCATCGGTGGCTCGGCCTGCCCGCCGGCGATGATGAAGTCGCTGCAGCAGGACTACGGTGTCGAGGTCATCCATGCCTGGGGCATGACCGAGATGTCGCCGCTGGGCACGCTGTCCAAGTTGACGACACGCCAGCTCGACCTGCCACCCGAACAGCAGCAGCGCCTGCTGGAGAAGCAGGGCCGCGTCATCTACGGCGTGGACATGGCCATCATCGACGACGAAGGCCGTTCGCTGCCCTGGGACGGCGTGAGCTCGGGCAATCTGGTCGTGCGTGGGCACTGGGTCATCGCCCGCTACTACAACCACGACGAATCCCCGCTGGTCAGTGTGGATGGCGAGCCAGGCTGGTTTCCGACCGGTGACGTGGCCACCATCGACGCCGACGGCTTCATGCAGATCACCGACCGCAGCAAGGACGTCATCAAGTCGGGCGGTGAGTGGATTTCCTCCATCGACCTCGAGAACATCGCGATGGCCCACCCGGCCGTGCACGAGGCCGCCGTTATCGCTGCCAGGCACCCCAAGTGGGACGAGCGGCCGCTGCTGGTCGTCGTGAAGAAGCCCGACGCGACATTGACGTGCGAAGAGTTGTTGGCCTTTTACGAGGGCCGCATCGCCAAGTGGCAGATCCCGGACGACGTTGTCTTCGTTTCCGAAATTCCGCATACGGCCACTGGCAAGGTGCAGAAGCTCAAGCTGCGCGACCAGTTCCTGAGCCACAAGCTCCCGACGGCATGAGCGCGATGACCGGTCAGGGGTAAGCCCGGGACTGCGGCGTGGCCGCGCTGGATTAACTTCCGTTCACATTCAGACCCACAACAGGAGACAAGCATGTTCGACATCACTTCGGCCCATGTCCCACGCCTAACGCGCGCATTCACGGCAGTCGCCGTGCTGGCCTTGGCGGCCGGGGCCGCCCAGGCGCAGAAGGGCGAGACAGTCAAGCTGGCCTATATCGACGCGTTGTCCGGGCTGATGGGCCCGGTGGGCCAGAACCAGGTCAAGACTTTCCAATTCCTCGGCGAGAAGACCAACAAGAGCAACCCCGCCGGCGTGAAGTTCGAGATCGTCACCTTCGACAACAAGTTGAGTCCCGCCGAATCGCTGAACCTGCTGAAGGCCGCGGCCGACCAGGGCATCCGCTACATCATGCAGGGCAATGGCTCCAGCGTGGCGCTGGCCCTGAGCGACGCCGTCAGCAAGCACAACGAGCGCAACCCGGGCAAGGAAATCCTCTACCTGAACTACTCGGCGGTCGATCCCGACCTGACCAACAGCAAGTGCAGCTACTGGCACTTCCGCTTCGACGCCGACACGTCGATGAAGATGGAAGCGCTGACGACCTTCATGAAGGACCAGGCCGACGTCAAGAAGGTCTTCCTGCTGAACCAGAACTATGCCCACGGCCACCAGGTCGCCAAGTACGCCAAGGAGATGCTGGCCCGCAAGCGCCCCGACGTGCAGATCGTCGGCGAGGACCTGCACCCGCTGGCCCAGGTGCGCGATTTCGCCCCCTATGTCGCCAAGATCAAGGCCAGCGGTGCCGACACTGTCATCACCGGTAACTGGGGCTCGGACCTAGCCCTGCTCGTCAAGGCCGCCAACGAGGCCGGCTACAACGGCAAGTTCTTCACCTACTACACCGGTGTGACCGGCACGCCGACGGCACTGGGCACCGGCGGCGCGGGCCGCGTCTTCCAGGTGGCCTACAGCCATTACAACCTGGGCGGCCAGGCGCAGAAGGACGCCGAGGAATACAACAAGAAGTTCAACGACGACATGTACACGCTCAGCGTGCAGCACATCTACTCGCTGCTGAGCCAGGCCATGGCCAACGCCAAGTCGACCGACCCGGTCAAGGTGGCCGCGGCGATGGAAGGTCTGACAGTCAAGAGCTTCAATGGTGAAGTGACGATGCGCAAGACCGACCACCAGCTGCAGCAGCCGCTGTTCATCTCGGTCTGGCAGAAGGCCGACGCCAAGTACCCCTACAGCCCCGAGAAGACCGGCATGACGCTGGCGCCGGTGAAGATGTACGACAGCTACGTGTCGTCGACGCCGACGTCCTGCCAAATGAAGAGGCCCTGAGCCCCTGGGTGCCTGACTCGACCGCGCCCCGCTCGCGAGCGGCGGCGCGATCCTCCTGACTTTGCCGGCCACCGCCTTGGATCAAGTCTTCATCAATCTGCTGAACGGCCTGTCGTCCGGCCTGCTGCTCTTCATGCTGAGCTCGGGCCTGACGCTGATCTTCAGCATGATGGGCGTGCTGAACTTCGCCCACGCCAGCTTCTACATGGTGGGCGCCTACATCGCCTATTCGCTGGTGGGCATCATGGGCTTCTGGCCGGCGCTGCTGTTCGCGCCGCTGGCCGTTGGCGTGCTGGGTGCAGGCTTCGAGAGGCTGGCGCTGCGGCGCGTGCACAAGTTCGGCCATGTGCCGGAGCTGCTGATCACTTTCGGTCTGTCCTATGTGGTGCTGGAACTGGTGCAGCTGATCTGGGGCCGCACGGCCGTGACGTTCACGCCGCCGGCGCTGCTGGAGGGGTCGGCCCTGACCATCGTTTCGCGCGCCCAGGAGGGCATGTCGCTGGTGCTGGGCAAGGCCTCGCCCGAGGTCTGCGCGGTGGCCAACTGCTCGACCTTCCCGGCCACCAAGGCCTTCATGATGTTGGTGGCCCTGCTGATGCTGCTGGCGCTGTGGCTGCTGCTGACACGGACCCGCGTGGGCCTGATCATCCAGGCCTCGCTGACGCATCCGGAGATGGTCGAGGCGCTCGGCCACAACGTGCCGCGCGTGCTGATGCTGGTGTTTGGCAGTGGCTGCGCGCTGGCAGGCCTGGCCGGCGTCATCGGCGGCATTACCTTCGTGACCGAGCCCAACATGGCGGCCTTCATCGGCGCCATCATCTTCGTCGTCGTGGTCGTCGGCGGCATCGGCTCGCTGGCGGGCGCCTTCGTCGGTTCCATCGTCGTGGGCCTGCTGCAGACGCTGCCCCTGACCATCAACGGCTCCCTCGCCACGCTGCTCGGCAGCCTCGGCTTCACCGTCACCCAGGCCACGCCGGGCTACCCGCTGCTGCGCCTGACGATGGCCGAGGTCGCGCCCATCCTGCCCTATCTGCTGATGGTGCTGATCCTGATCTTCCGGCCCAAGGGCCTGCTGGGCACGCGGGAAGACTGATCCGATGAGCAAGTCCAAGGATTTCCATTTCAAGCCCCACAACGTCGGGCGCTGGTTCGTCTGGGGTTTCTTCGCCCTCATCCTCTTCGTCGCCCCGCGCATCTGGACGACCGGCCTGGCGCAGACCATGCTGACGCAGATGGGCATCGGCGTCATCGCCTGCCTGGCCTACAACATCCTGCTGGGCCAAGGCGGCATGCTGAGCTTCGGCCACGCTGTCTACAGCGGCATGGGCGCCTTCCTCGCCATCCATGCACTGAACATGGCCGGCGCCGGCACGCTGGGCATTCCCGTCAGCCTGATCCCGCTGGTGGGCGGCTTGGCGGGCCTGGTCTGCGCGGCGCTGCTGGGCTACGTGTCGACGAAGAAGGCCGGCACGCCGTTCGCGATGATCACGCTCGGCATCGGCGAGCTGGTGTTCGCGCTGACGCTGATGCTGCCCGAGTTCTCGGGCGGCGAGGGCGGCGTGTCCAGCAACCGCGTCATCGGCAAGCCCTTCATGGGCATCAGCTTCGGCCCGCAGATCCAGGTTTACTACCTCGTCGCCGTCTACTGCTTCATCTGCACGGCGGCCATGTTCGCGCTGACGCGCACGCCGCTGGGCCGCATGCTGAACGCCGTGCGCGACAACCCCGAGCGTGTCGAGTTCGTCGGCTACGACACGCACTGGGTGCGCTTCATGGCCTTCGCCATCTCGGGCTTCTTCGCCGGCGTGGCGGGTGGCCTCGGGGCCATCAACGCCGAGATCGTCAACGGCAGCGACGTGCTGCACGCGGCGCGCTCGGGGGCCTACCTGCTGTTCACCTTCCTGGGCGGCGCGACCTTCTTCTTCGGTCCCATCATCGGTGCCGTGCTGATGGTCTTCTGCGGCGTGCTGCTGTCGGAGCTGACCAAGGCCTGGCTGCTGTACCTGGGCCTGATCTTCCTGTTCATGGTCATGTATGCACCGGGCGGCTTTGCCAGCCTCATCCTGATGAACCTGCGCGTGGCGGCCTTTGGCAAGTTGAAGAAGCTTTGGACCTCGTATCTCGCCCTGGCCGGCACGGCCCTCGCGGCCCTGGTCGGCGCGGCGACCATGATCGAGATGCTTTACCACCGCCAGCTCAATGAGGCGCTGGGCCCCGAGCTGCGCTTCATGGGCGCGACGCTGAACAGCGGCGGCCTGGACGCCTGGTTCGGCGCCGGCTTCCTCATCGTTGTCGGCGCGGCTCTCTTCGAACTGGTGCGCCGCCACTATGTGCACGAGTGGGGCGAGATCCAGGAAGACATCGAAAAAGAAATCAAGCGGAGGGAAGCGCTATGAGCTTTGCCCTCGAACTGCGCGACCTGCGCAAGAGCTTCGGCAAGAGCGAGATCATCCGCGGCGCCAACCTGGCCGTGCAGGCCGGCGAGCGCGTCGCCATCATCGGCCCCAACGGTGCGGGCAAGAGCACGCTGTTCAACCTGATCAGCGGCCGCTTTGCGCCGACCTCGGGCGAGATCCATCTGCATGGTCAGCGCATAGCCGGCAAGAAGCCCTACGAGATCAACCGTCTGGGCCTGTCGCGCAGCTTCCAGGTCTCCAACCTGTTCACGCGACTCTCGGTGTTCGAGAACATCCGCTGCGCCGTGCTGTGGAGCCTGGGCCACCGCTACGCCTTCTGGAAGTTCCTCGCCGACCTCGAGGATGCCAACGACCGCACCGAGCAGATCCTCGAGATGATCAAGCTCGACCGCAAGCGCGACGTGCTGGCCATGAACCTCACCTATGCCGAGGCGCGGGCGCTGGAGATCGGCATCACCATCGCCGGCGGCTCCAGCGTCATCCTGCTGGACGAACCCACGGCCGGCATGAGCAAGAGCGAGACCAAGCGCTTCATCCAGTTGATCCGCGACGTCACCGTTGGCAAGACCCTGCTGACCGTGGAGCACGACATGGGCGTCGTCTTCGGCCTCGCGGACAAGATCGCCGTGCTGGTCTATGGCGAGGTCATTGCCTTCGACACACCCGAGGCCGTGCGCGCGAATGCACGCGTGCAGGAGGCCTATCTGGGCTCGGTGCTTGCAGAAACTCAGGCGGCGGCGGCATGACCCAGCAGCGCATCCTCAAGCTGGACAACGTCCACGCCTTCTACGGCAAGAGCCATGTGCTGCATGGCGTCAGCATGGAAGTGAAGCCGGGGGAGATCGTCAGCCTGCTGGGCCGCAACGGCGCTGGGCGCTCCACGACGGTCAAGACCATCATGGGCCAGGTCGATGCCAAGGGCTCGGTGTGCTGGGGCGACACGGAGCTGGTGGGTCGCAAGGCCTACGAGATCGCCCACATGGGCCTGGGCTATGTGCCCGAGAACCGCGACATCTTCCCCAAGCTGACCGTGCACCAGAACCTGATGCTGGGGCAGAAATCCAAAGCCAAGAACCCGCGCTGGGGCTTCGAGGACATGTACAAAATGTTCCCGCGGCTGCGCGAGCGCCAGCACACCGAGGCCGGCGTGCTGTCCGGCGGCGAGCAGCAGATGCTGACACTCTGCCGCACGCTGATGGGTGACCCCGACCTCATCATGATCGACGAGCCCACCGAAGGCCTGGCACCCAAGATCGTCGAACTGGTGGCCGAGTACCTCAAGGAGCTGAAGAACCGCGGCATCGCCGTGCTGCTGGTCGAGCAGAAGCTGGCCATCGCGATGGAGATCTCCGAGCGCTGCTACGTGATGGGCCACGGCCGCATCGTCTTCGAGGGCTCGCCGGCGGACCTGCGCGCCAATGCCTACATCCGCAAGGAGTGGCTGGAAGTGTGAGGAGCGCTGCTCAGTCGCCCCCAGCCGCCGGCAGGTTCGCCCGCGCCGCTTCCGCCAGCTCGGCGCCGTTGCGCCCGGCCTGCGGGAACACGGCGGTGCCCAGGCGCACACCCACCTGCATCAGCCGGCCGTCGACGCCATAGGCGCCTCTGAGAGCCTGCCGCAGCCGCTCCTCGACGAGCTCAGCCTCGGGCGCGCCGGCCGCTACCAGCAGCACGGCAAAGCAGTGCTCTCCCATGTGCACGACCTCGTCCGCGCTGCGTACACGGTTGCGCAGGCGCAGGCTCACGGTCTGGATCAGGTTGTCGCGCTCGGCAGGGCTCAGGGTGTCGTCAGGCCGTGCCAGCAACTCGACCTGCAGCCACAACAAGGCCAGCTGCTCGCCCTTGCGGCGGCACTGCGCGAACTGGCGCGACACGCGCAGGCCGAATGCGCCGAGCGAGTCCACCTTGGGCACCTGCGTGAACGTGCCGGCGCGATCGGGCAGGGGAGGGTCGTCGGCGAGCTGGGAATGGAGCATGGCATCACGCGTTGGATTGGACGGCGCTGGCGGCCACCTGGCCGTTTCACAGCGGGGTGAGGAGCAATGAATGGGCGGCCCGCGGCTTTTGCCGGCTCCCTGGCTTGGCTTGGACATCGCTCCTCATCCTCTTAAACGGGGGATGACCGCCAAACCCGACATCGGGATGCAAAAAAGTTGCCGCTTACCGGCAGCAGGCTCGTAACCAACCCCTGCGCCGGCGTTACCAGCCGTTAGAGTGCGGCCGGTGCAAGCCATCACCCAATTGCTGCAGGCCGCCGGCCAAGGCGACCGCGCCGCCGCCGACCAGGTGGTGGCCCAGCTCTACGTCGACCTGCAGCGCCTGGCGCGCCGGCATGTGCGCGACGCGGGTCATCTGACGTTGCTCGACACGACGGCCCTGGTGCACGAGGCCTGGATGCGTGTGGCCGGCGCCCAAGGCGCTGACTTCCCGGACCGGCGCCACTTCCTGGCCTATGCCGCGCAGGCCATGCGTTCGGTGGTCGTCGACCTGGTGCGCGCCCGCCGGGCCGAGCGCCGTGGCGGTGGCGAGTTGCATCTGACGCTGGACACCGCCATCGCCGACCAGTTGCCCCATGGCGACGCCGACGTGCTGCGAGTGCACGAGGCTCTGGACGAGCTGGCCCAGGTGGAGCCCCGCCTGGCCCAGGTCGTTGAGATGCGCTATTTCGCCGGCCTGAAGGAGCCAGAGATCGCCAAGGCTCTCGGCGTGACCGAACGTACCGTGCAGCGCGACTGGCAGAAGGCCCGCCTGTTCCTGTCCATGAGCCTGGCGGGCTAGTCCATGGACAGGCAACGCTGGCTCGCCCTGAGCCCTTTGCTGGATGAGCTGCTGGACCTGCCCCCGGCTGCCCGCGAGCATCGCCTGGAGCGGCTGCAGACAGAGGACGCCGACGCAGCCGAGCAACTGCGGCGCATGCTGGCGCGCGCCGAGGAGTTGCAGCAGCAGGGCTTCCTGAGCGAGCCCGTCGTGGCGCAATGGCAGGAGGCGTTGGCCTCGGTGCCCGACGACACACCGCCGCCCGACCTGGCCGGCCAGGCCATTGGTCCCTATCTGCTGGAGCGCCAGCTGGGGCAGGGCGGCATGGGCACAGTCTGGCTGGCGCGGCGCGCCGACGGTCGTTTCGAGGGCCAGGTCGCGGTCAAGTTCCTGATGGCCGGCCTGTTCGGGCGTGGTGACGCGGGTCGCTTCGCGCGCGAAGGCGAGATCCTGGCCCGCCTGTCCCACCCTCACATCGCCCGCCTGCTGGACGCCGGCCTGCACCAGAGCCAGCAGCCCTATCTGGTGCTGGAGTACGTCGATGGCCAGCCCATCGACGTCTACTGCCGCCAGCAGCAGCTCGATGTCGAGGGCCGGGTGCGCCTGTTCCTCGACGTGCTGGGCGCCGTGGCACATGCCCATGCGCGGCTGATCCTGCACCGCGACCTCAAGCCCAGCAACATCCTCGTGACGCGCGAGGGTGACGTGAAGCTGCTGGACTTCGGCATCGCCAAGCTGCTGGCCGACGCCACCCAGGCGGAGCAGGGCGCGGCCGCCACCGAACTGACGCAGCGCGCCGGCAGCGCCTTCACGCCGCAGTTCGCCGCACCCGAGCAGGTGCAGCAGGCCGACGTGACGACGGCCACCGATGTCTATGCCCTGGGTGTGCTGCTTTATCTGCTGCTGGGCGGCCATCACCCGACCGCTGACGACACCCAGACGCAGCTGGACCGGCTCAAAGCCGTCGTCGACCAAGTGCCACGGCGGCTGTCGGACGTGGCGGCCAGCCAGGACGACACCGTCATCGCCGGCCAGGCGCGGCAGCTGCGCGGCGATCTCGACACCATCGTCGCCAAGGCGCTGAAGAAGGCCCCAGCCCAACGCTATGCGAACGCGCAGGCGTTGGCTGAGGACCTGCAGCGCTGGCTGGACCATGAACCCATCCGCGCCCGCCCGGACAGCCGGCTCTATGTGCTGAGCCGGTTCGTGCGCCGCCACCGCTTGGCCGTGGCGGCTGGCGGTGTGGCCGTGGCGGCCCTGCTGGCCCTGACGACCACCAGCCTGCTGCAGGCCCGCCGGGCGGAACAGGCCGAGCAACAAGCCCAGGCGCGGCGCCAGCAGGCGGAGGATGTGCTCAGCTTCATGCTGGGTGAATTTGCCGACAAGCTGCGCCCCATCGGCCGCCTGGAGTTGCTGGACAGCGTCGGCGGCAAGGCACTGAAGGTGCTGGACAGCTCCGGGCCGCTCAGTGCGTCTGATCGGCTGCAACGGGCCAAGGCCTTGACCGTGATCGGCGAGGTCAGGGTGTCGAAGCGGGACCTTGAGGGCGCGCAGGAGCCGCTGCAGACGGCCACCGAGCTGCTGCAAGGCGATCCTCCCGCAGCCGACATGACGGCGGCCTGGCGCAAGGCTCAGGGCGCTGCGGCGTTCTGGCAAGGCGAGGTGTTCTTCCGGCAGCGCCAGCTCGAACCCGCCGAGAAGCATTGGGCCCGCTACCGCGACGTCAGCGCGAAATGGCTGCGGGCCGATGCGAAGAACGCGGACGCGCAACTGGAGCTGTCCTATGCCGAGAACAGCCTGGGCAGCCTGTGGTTGAGGCAGGGGCAGCCTGCGCAGGCGGAAGAGGCGTTCCGGCGTTCCCTGCAGCTCAAGGAGGCGTTGCTGCTGCAGCGACCCGACGACGCGGCCTTGCAGAGTGACTGGGCGGACACCGTCAGCTGGCTGGGCGGGCTGCTGCAGCAGACAGGGCGCTATGTGAGTGCCGCCCAGGCTTTCAATCGCGCCTTGCCACCCGTTCAGTCACTGCGTCAGCGCCATCCCGCGGACCTCGAATGGCTGAAGCGCGAGACCGGGCTGCTGCTGAATCTGAGCGACACGCAGACGGCCGCCGGCCAGAGTCCTTTGACGGTCCTGAGCCAGGCCAGGTCTGCGGCGGATCAATTGCGGCGAGGTGACCCCGCCAATGTGAGCTGGGCTTTCCTGGCCCTGGAGATTGACGCCAACCTGCTGGCGCAACGGGCCGACTTGCCGCCAGCTGCCCGCGCCGTACAGGCCTTGGCCCTGCTGCAAAAGCTGGAGAGTCTGCGACCGGGCAAGCCGCCCCTGGACAGCTGGCTGCCTCGTTCAGTCCGGCTGTTGGAGCTGGCGGCCAGTCCGGCTTGTGCACACCCGGCGTGCGAGGCGCGCGACCAGGCGCTGGCGCGAGTCGAGCAGCGCTTGTCCGCCGTGATGGCCAAGCGCCCCGTATCGCTGGAAGCCTTGAACGCAGCGGTGCGGCTGCAATTGTTAAAGGCGAATCTGCATACCGCAGAGGAGCCCGCAAGACGGGCGGCTTGCGGGCAGGCACAGGAGCTGCTGCAGCTTCGCAGTGGCTGGTTGCAGGCGCATGCCGAGTTGACTCAACGTTGGCTCGAAGTGCAGAAATGCCTGGACCCGCGAGTCGTCGACCAGCCCGACTGGCAAGCAGGCCGTGCCTGGCTGCATCGGCAGCGTGACCTGTAGCTGCCACCTCTTTCCCACCACAACCAGAGAAGCCCCTATGTCGACCTTCGTTCCTCCCTACACCGTCACCGTCACCGGTACCGCCGGCGGATTGGCGAAATGCGCTTACGTCGATGGCAATGGCCAGCCCGTGCCGTCGGGCACGGTGCTCACCACGACGACTCCTGCGGGGCAGGACGGTGAACTGCCGTTCTCCTTCGTTGAAACGACAGTCGACGGCATGAGCCTGCGCCTGGTGGGTGCCGCGGTGAAGACGGTTGGCAACGATCCGACCATGAACCCCTACAACTACCTGGCAGCCAGCAGAACCGAGTCGGACGGCGCCTGGTGGGACGCCGTCACCATCCCTTGGTCGGCCGACACCTACACCCGGCGTGGCGTGGTGCTGTTGTTCGCCCAGGTCAGCAGTTCCGGCGACATGGTGAATTTCTATCCCAGCTCGGACCCGCAGACGCAGAACGACCAGTCGCAAGGCGATGACTGAGCCTGCGAGCCGCCGCCGGCAGCGCCAGGCTCAGCCCAGACCCAGCCCGGTCATGCGCTGGTAGCGCTTGCGCAGGAAGTCGGCGGCCATGCGGGCGTCGCTGCCGACGCGCTCGCCGATGTAGAGCTCCTGGCGGCGCTCGGCGATCTGGGTGCGCAGCCGCGCGGCCATGATGTCCAGCGGGCGCATGCCGCCGGTCTCTGCCCGTTCGATGGCGATACGCAGCTGGTGCATCTGCAGGTTCTGCAGCACCGCCGTCTGCGCCTGCACGATGCGGATGCGGCCTTGCACCAGGTGCTCGCACAGGCCCAGCCAGGCGCGCACCGCATCAGCCGGGCCGCCAATGACCTTCTCGGGCAGCTCGCCGGCAGCGAGCAGCAGCGTTTCCAGACGGTGGCGATCGCTGTTCGCGTAAGCCTCGTTGACGATCATCATGCGCTGCTCGCAGACCTCGCGCTCAGGTCCGGAGGGCGCCAGGTCGGGGTGGAAGCGCATCGCCGCGCGCCGGTACAGCGTCTTGAGGCTGGGCGGGGGCAGGTCGGTCAGGGGGCCCGTGGGTTCGGGCGGCAGGGGCGTCGCGTCGGGCAGGGCAGGCACATCGGGCCAAGCCTTGGCGCGCTGGGATGCCGAAACCGGGGCGTCGACACCCTGGCGCTTCAAGGCCTCGGACAACAGGGCCGTGGCCTGGTGCAACTGGGCGTCGATCTCGTCGAGCTCGCGCATCAACGGCCCCAGGGTCTCGAGATAGCGCTGGCGAAAACCAAACAGCTTGGCGCGGGCGCCGTCGTGGTCGGCCTCCAGCACGGCGAGGTAGCGCTGCAGATCCTGCAGTTGTTCGCGTCGCCGCGACAGCGCGTGCCTCGTGATTGCCATGCTCGCCATGAGCCGCGATTTTGCCTGGGCCAGACGTGGAAACGGCCCGAGAAGTCTGATTTCTCGGGCCGTTATGCCAGGGATTTACCTGGGTGTTACTGAGATGCGGCCGACGCGGGCATCTCCGCGGTGCTGGCCGCCGGTGCCGCCACGACAGCCGGGGCTGCGACGGGCTCGGGGGCCTTGCTGCCCGCAGGCAGCGGCAGCAGCGGCACGATCAACAGGGCCACGATGTTGATGATCTTGATCAGCGGGTTCACGGCCGGGCCGGCGGTGTCCTTGTAGGGGTCGCCCACGGTGTCACCGGTGACGGCGGCCTTGTGCGCTTCCGAGCCCTTCTTGTGCAGCACGCCCTTGTCGTCGGTGAAGCCTTCCTCGATCAGCTTCTTGGCGTTGTCCCAGGCGCCGCCGCCGGTGCACATCGAGATGCCGACGAAAAGGCCGGTCACGATGGTGCCCATCAATAGGCCACCCAGCGCTGCCGGGCCGAGGATCAGCCCAACCAGGATGGGTGCCACCACGGGCAGCAGCGACGGCACGATCATTTCCTTGATCGCGGCGGTGGTCAGCATGTCGACCGCGGCGCTGTAGTCGGGCTTGCGCTGGCCGGCCATGATGGCGCCATCGGCGAACTGCTTGCGCACCTCGACGACAACGGCACCGGCGGCGCGGCCGACGGCTTCCATCGCCATCGCGGCGAACAGGAAGGGGATCAAGCCACCGAGGAAGAGGCCCAGGATGACCTTGTGGTCGGACAGCGAGAACACCTCGTGCATGCCACGCGCTTCCAGCGCGTGCGTGTAGTCGGCAAACAGCACCAGCGCAGCCAGGCCAGCAGAGCCGATGGCATAACCCTTGGTGACGGCCTTGGTCGTGTTGCCCACGGCGTCCAACGGGTCGGTGACGTCACGCACGGAAGCCGGCAGCTCGGCCATCTCGGCAATGCCGCCGGCGTTGTCGGTGATGGGACCGTAGGCGTCCAGTGCGACGATGATGCCGGCCATGCTGAGCATGGAGGTGGCCGCGACGGCGATGCCGTACAGGCCTGCCAAGGCAAAGGCCGCGTAGATGGCCGCGCAGACGAAGAGCACCGGCCAGGCGGTGGACTTCATCGACACACCCAGGCCGGCGATGACGTTGGTGCCGTGCCCGGTGGTGGAGGCCTGCGCCACGTGCTGCACCGGGTGGTACTGGGTGCCGGTGTAGTACTCCGTCACCCAGACCATGGCCGCCGTCAGCGCGAGGCCGACCGCGCAGGCGCCGAACAGGGCCATTGCGCTCGTCGTGCCACCCGTGCTCAGCTCTATGGGGCCGGGGAACATCGCCTTGGTGACGAAGAAGAAGGCGATCAGGCTCAGCACGCCGGCCACGATCAGGCCCTTGTACAGCGCCGGCATCACGTTCTTCATGCCGGGGCTGGCCTTGACGAAGTAGCAGCCGATGATGGAGGCAATGATGGACACGCCGCCGAGCGCCAGCGGGTAGACGACGCCGGCCAGCGCGCTGCTGCCGGTGATCATCAACGCGCTGAGCGCCATCGCGGCGATCAGCGTGACCGCGTAGGTCTCGAACAGGTCGGCCGCCATGCCGGCGCAGTCGCCGACGTTGTCACCGACGTTGTCGGCAATGACTGCCGGGTTGCGCGGGTCGTCCTCGGGGATGCCGGCTTCGACCTTGCCCACCAGGTCGGCACCGACGTCCGCACCCTTGGTGAAGATGCCGCCGCCCAGGCGCGCGAATATGGAGATCAGCGAGGAGCCGAAGGCCAGGCCCAGCATGGGCTTGAGCGCCGTGCTGTCATGCCCGCCGCCGATGGCCATGTAGAAGCCGCCCACGCCCAGCAGGCCCAGGCCCACGACCAGCATGCCGGTGATGGCGCCGCCCTTGAAGGCGACATCCAGCGCCGGGCCAATGCCCTTGGAGGCGGCCTGCGCGGTGCGCACATTGGCGCGCACCGAGATGTTCATGCCGATGAAGCCGCAGATGCCCGACAGCACCGCGCCGATAACGAAGCCGATGGCCGTCGTCGTTCCCAGGCCCGACACCGCGATGGCGATGGCCAGCACGACGCCGACGATGCCGATGGTGCGGTACTGCCGGCCGAGGTAGGCGGCGGCACCTTGCTGGATCGCCGCGGCGATCTCCTGCATGCGGGCATTGCCCGCATCCTGACTCAGGATCCAGCTTCGTTGGATGAAGCCATAAAGAACGGCCGCGAGGCCGCAAGCCAGCGCGAAATACAGCGCCACTTCTGTCGACATGTATGAGTCTCCTGTTTAGCGTGTCATCTGTGGCCCGCGGCAGGGTATGCCGGGGCTCGGCGGCCGAGCTTAAGGGCCGGGTTTGACGGCCGGGTTGCACGTTTACCAGCGATGTTGGGGAAACCTAGAATGCGGGTTTTCCTTAGCCCTAAAAGACGACCATGAGCCTGCACAACGTGACCCCCGGCGCCAAGGTGCCTGACGAGTTCAACGTCATCATCGAAATCCCGATGAATGCCGACCCGATCAAGTACGAGGTGGACAAGGAGAGCGGTGCGCTGTTCGTCGACCGCTTCCTGACGACGCCTATGTACTACCCGTGCAACTACGGGTACATCCCCAGGACGCTGGCGGACGACGGTGACCCGGTCGACGTGCTCGTCATCACCCCCTTCGCGCTGACGCCCGGCGTCGTCGTGACCTGCCGCCCCCTGGGCGTGCTGATGATGGACGACGAGGCCGGTGGCGACGCCAAGCTGCTGGCCGTGCCCACCAGCAAGATCCTGCCCATGTACGACCACTGGCAGAAGATCGAAGACGTGAACCCGGCCCGCCTGTCCGCGATCCAGCACTTCTTCGAGCACTACAAGGACCTGGAGAAGGGCAAGTGGGTCAAGGTCAAGGGCTGGGAAGGCCCGGAGAAGGCCAAGTCCGAGATTGCTGAAGGCCTGGCGAATTACGCCAAGGACCTGCCGAAGTAAGAGCGGGCCGTCCGGCCGTTGAAGAGCGCCTGAGCGGGTCTGAGGCGCTCTTTTTCATGGCGTCGCCGCGGGGCTGAAGTGCTCGGCCAGCAAGGCGGCGGCGTTGACCGGCTTGTAGAGCGTGGCGTCGAACAGGCCCGCCAGTTCGGATGCGAGCGGGCGATCGACGAGGGCGATGCACCGGCGTGACGCACCGCTGGCACGCCAGTGCTGCACCTGTGCAAGGCCGTCTGCATCCAGCAGGCAGGGGTCGCACAGCAGCAGATCCGCCGGCGCAAGCAGCGCGCCGGGCGCGGGCCGCAGCACCTCGACGTTGGCGGCGAATAGCAGTTCGGCGACGCGGTCGGCATGGCCCTGCGGCGCGTCGATCAGCAGCGCAAGCAGGTCGGTCTCGGCGGTCTCGACAGGTGTGACGCCGTCGGCGGGCATCAGGACCTCCTCGGCGCGACCTGCGCTCAGCGGCAGCAAGAACGAGAAGCGGCTGCCCTGGCCCACGGCGCTGTGCAGTTCGATCTGGCTGCCCATGGCCTCGACGATGTGTTTGGCCACCGCCAGGCCCAGGCCCGAGCCAGCCTCGGCGCGCTGATTCTCTTGCGGCGGAGCTTGCCAGAAGGGTTCGAACAGCCGGGCCTGGTCCGCGGGCGCAATGCCGCTGCCGGTGTCAGCCACTTCGAAGCACCAGACGCCCGGCGCCGTACTGCTTGGCATGACGCTCAGTTCGATCTGACCGCCGGTAGTGAACTTGGCGGCGTTGGACAAGAGGTTGAGCAGCACCTGGCGCAGGCGCTTGGCGTCGGCCAGCACCACGGCCGGCAATTCCGGGTCTATGCCTGCCCGAAAGGCGTTGCGGTGCTGGCGCGCCAGCAGCTCGCCTTGCTTTGCCAGCTCGTGCAGCAGGCCGTGGATGTAGAGCGGAGCGGGCACCAGGTCCAGCTCATGCAGCTCGCCGCGCGAGAACTCGACGAGCTCATCGATCAGCGCCAACTGGTAGCCCACGCTGTGCTCCACGCTGGCGCGCAGTTGCTGGTCGCGCCGGCCGCCGCCGCCGAGCAGGCGCAGATAGCTCACCGTCGCGGCCAGCGGTGCGCGCAGGTCGTGGCCAATGAAGGCCAGCAGGCGGCTGCGCTGCTGGTGCTGGCTGCGGGCCTCCTGCAGCGCATCGCGCAATTCGCCGGTGCGCTGTGCCACCTGCCGCTCCAGCTCCTCGCTGCGCGCGGCCCGTTCCTGCAGCAGCTGCGCCTGCGCGGCCAGCTCGGCGCGGCGCTGCTGCACCACCTGCTGCACCAGGGCCATCAGCAGGATCAGGTGCGACAGCAGCAGCACGACGGGCGTGGTCAGCCACATCACCGGCCCCAGCTCCAGCCAGCCCAGCACATAGGCGTAACGCGGCAGCGCGCCCACCACCGCAGACGCCATCACCAGCGCGGCCCAGCCGGCCAACGGCAGGCGCCGCCACCAGGCCCAGCCAGCCAGCACCAGGGTCAGCAGGCCGCACAGCCCCGTCAGCGCGTTGACGAGCGGCGCCACGGCCCGGTAGTCGCCCCACAGCGCGGTCAACAGGGCGGCGCCGATGGCGAGCCAGGCGGCAGCCAGCGCCCAGCGCAGCGCCGCCGCGGCGCGGCGCAGTGGCAGGATGGCTGCCACGGCCAGCGAGTTCAGCAGCTGTGCCGTGCCCATCAGCACCACCAAGCTGCGCGGCGCCCAGCCGGTGGCGTTGGGCCAGAGGTACTGAAAGCTCAGGCCGTGCAGGCTCAGCTCGTAAAGGCCGTAGGCCGCCACCGAGCCCGCCATCAGCGCGAATGCCGCCCGGCGCCAGAAGAAGAACAGCAGCAGATAGCCGGCGGCGGCCAGCATCTGGTTGCCGGCCAGCACGGCGATGGCCAGGGTGGTGTCGCGGTTCTCAGTGAAGCAGTCGCGCGGCCGGCACAGCAGCGCGTCGAAGGAGGCGTAGGTGCGGCCCGACTCGCGCAGCATCAGGCGCAGCGGCCGGCCGGGCTCCGGGCGCAGCTCGAAGCTCACGTCGCTGGTGTCCAGCGGCCATTGCTCGTGAGGCACCCGCAGGCCAGCTTGCGTGTAGCGCCATTGCCCGTCGGGCGCCTGGACCCACAGCTGCGCGTGCTCGATGCGCGTCAGCGTCATCACCAGCCAGAGCGTCTCCGGCTGGGCGTTGGCGGGCAGCTCCAGCCGGGCCCACAGCGCGGTGCGCGTGTAGCCGGGGGTGCGCAGATGGCCGGTCGGTTGGTGGGGCTTGAACTCGCCGGCTCGCGCCTGTACGTCGTCCAGCGTCAGGGTGCCACCAGGGTCTTCAAGCAGCTGCCAGGCCGGCTGAGGTGCGGGCTGCGCGTGCAGCGGCGCCCAGGCCGCCAGGCTCAGCGCGATACAGAAGAATCGGTACAGCCAGCGCCGGATCAAGAGGCGCCGCCGTCGCGCTGCAGCTGGCGCCAAGCCTGCGGCGTCAGCCCCAGTCGCTCGCGGAAGGCGGTGGAGAAGTTGGACGCCGTGGTGAAACCCACGTCGAAGGCAATGTCCTGCACGCTCATGGGCGTGGCGGCCAGCAGGTGGCAGCCGACGCGGATGCGCTCCTCGCTGATGAAACCCGACACCGTCAGGCCGAGGTGCCTGCGAAACAGCGTGGACAGGCGTCGCTCGCTCAAGCCCAGGCGCTCGGCCAGGTCGCCCACCGAGGGCAGGTCCTCCAACTGCTCGCCAATGAGCTGGGTAGCTGCGTTGACGAAGGCCAGTTCGGGGTCGTGTGCGCCATCGCAGCGCCCCGGCGCGGTCTTGGCGCGCGGCAGATGGACGTAGACCCGCGCCAGCACCTCGTCGGCCAGAAAGGGCTTGGCGATGTAGTCCACCGCCCCCAGGCGCAAGCCGTCCAGCCGTTGCTGCGCGTTTGCCTGGGCAGAGAGAAAGATCACCGGGATCTCACAGGTGGCCGCATCGGCCTTCAGTAGCCGGCACACAGCATGCCCGTCCATGCCAGGCATCACGAGGTCCAGCAGGATCAGGTCGGGCCGCTGCGCCTGGGCGCGGTGAAAGCCGCCGAGCCCGTCGGCGGCATGGAGCAGCCGGTAGTGGCGGGCCAGCAGATCGCTGAGCTGGCGCAACTGCTCGGGCGCATCGTCGATCAGCAACAGCCGCGCCGCGCCTGGCGGAGCCATGTCGTCATGCGTGGCGAGAGCTTCACTCATCGCGGCGATTGTCAACCGTCTTTGCAGGCCGTTTACATCTGGTTATTTTTGCTAGACGACGAACCAGCACAGGTTTTCTGCGGTTTGGCAAAGGTGGGTTGGCCAGAGTGCGGAGAAAGTCACGCTGCACCGCTATCAGGGAGAGCCACCATGAAGACACGCCAGCCCGGCAAGACCCAGCCTGCCCGCCACCCGCACACCGTCCGCGTGATGCCGGCGCTGTCGCGGCTGAGCCTGCTGATCGGCCTGGGCCTGATGCCGGGCCTGGCGGCCCAAGGCACCACCCTCAGCGACCAGGTCAGCTTCAGCGCCACGGGCCAGAGCCTGTGGGGCAATGCCGGCGGCACGGCCACCGCGAGCTATGCGCTGCAGACCAGCTGGGGCACCTATGCGGGTGTCGCCGCGCAGGAGTTGTTCAACTTCGGCGGCTTCACCAACGTTTACGACCCGATCTTCAACACGTACCTGGGCCGCTACGGCGTCGCGGCCAGCATGCAAAGCTCGGGCCGGATCGGGCTGGAGTTCTCGGCCAGCGCGCGGGGTGGATCGATGGATTTCAGCCAGAGCTTCAACCCCGTGCTGACCCTGCCCGACAGTTTTACCAAGGGGCAGAACTTCATCGTCAAAGCCCGCGACACCCTGAAAGCGGCGGCCACCCTGACGCCCTATCTGCCCAGCGTGCAGGCCTCCGTGTCCGGTCTGTTCAATTTCGATGCCAAGGTCGCGGTGCAGGGCTGCTTTGTCGATTGCACCAGCACCAGCTTCGAGTTCGGGGTGAACCCGGGCAAGTTCTCGCTGCTCAACTTCGACAGCGCCGCGAGCGCCATGCTGACGGTCCTGGGCAAGCCGGTGGCGGTGCCGGCCCTGGGCCAGGATTTCCTGATCGGCAGCACCAACACCTTCATGCTCGACACCGTCAAGGCCGGTAACTGTTCGGCGCTGACGGGCGGCGCCCTGCATTGCGGCAACGAGGTGCTGCGTGGCGGCTGGGAGCTGGGGGCCATGCTGCCGCCCCTGTACGGCGTCGCCAACCCGCTGCGCTTCAGGGGCTCCGAAAAAGGCTTCAGCCTCGAGACCAATTTCCTCAGCGTGAATGCCGGCCCGTCCATGGGCATGAACTTCGACTTCGCGCCCACCGCGCCGGTGTTCGTCAAGCTGGTGTTCGATCAGCCGGTGCAAGAGGTCATCACCGGCGCCGGCGGCGCCGAGTCCTTCATCGACCATCTGGACGGCAAGGTCAGCTTTGCTCTGGGCAGCGACATCAAGCTGCGTTTTGCCGGCACCCCCGGCAAGCTGGTGGGGCGCAACTACTTCCTCGGCGACGCCAGCATCCAGACCTCGCTGAGCGCCGACCTGGACCAAGACCTGCGTGGCCACTACGGCTGCGGCTTCGAGGTCAAAGCGGTGGGCCTCAGCCTGGGCGACACCGGGCTGAACAACTGCCTGTACGAGAGCAACTCCAACATCAGCCGCGACACGCTGAAGGTCTATTCGGGCTCGACCACGCTCAGCGGCGTGCGCACCAGCCTCACGCTGGAGGGCAACCCCACCCGCATTGACGACCTGGTGGTCACCGGCACCACCGCCTACCGCGGTGGGTCGATGCTGAGCAACCGGGGGCGCGGCGTCCTGGCCACCTTCGCAGCCGGCAGTCGCACCGAAATCAGCGATGCCGGCAGCCGCATCGACAATGGCGACCATGCGCGAGCCCTGTTCGACAGGAGCTCCTCGGTCCTTGTGATGGCTGGCGGCCGCATTGACAACAGCGGCGGCGCGCAGATCGAGATCGAGCGCGACGCGGTGGTCAACGTGCTCGCCGGCGCTACGCTGTCCAATGAGAAGGCCTCGCCCGGCTACGGCGACAGCCTCATCAGCAACCGCGGCACGCTATCAGTCGCCGGCAAGCTCAGCAACCACGGCGTGATCGACAACCAGGGCAGCCTGTCCCTGGGGTCAGGCTTTGTCATGGACTCCGCCGGTGGCACCCTCAACAACGGCAACACGCTGGAGCTTCACGGCAACCTGGTGCTGGGTGCAGCCGAGGCCGGCAGCTTCAATCTGCTGGCCGGCAGCAGGCTCAATGTGTATGGCTCGCTGGGCATTGCCGCCGGCTACACACAGATCAACAGCGGCTTCCTGTGGCTGGCGCCCGGTACAGGCACGCTGAACATCCAGGGCACGCTTCAGATCGGCCAAGGTGGCAGCGATGGCCAGCTCAACGGTGACAGCACACTGGGCCCAGGGGGCAAGCTCGTCTTCAATCTCGCCGGCAACCAGGAGCATTTGAACCGGATCAGTGGTGAAGGCAGCGTGTGGAAGACGGGGCCCGGTACGGTGAACCTGAGCGCAGCCGGCCTTTACACCGGCTCCACCATCATCGACGGCGGTACGCTGCGGCTGAGTTCGACCACCCTGTCCCGCCAGTTCGACATCGGCACCAGTGGCGTGCTGGAGCTGAACCTGAACAGTGGCACGCGCGCGTTCACCAGCGACACCCGCTTCACCGGCAGCGGCGTGCTGAGCATCGTCGGCGGGGGTCAGGCGATCTGGCAGGGAAGCGCCGCCAGCTTTGCGATGGGCGCCGGCGGCCTGATCGATGTGCAGTTGGGCACCCTGGTGGGCGGCTCCTTCGGCAACGACGACTGGACCGCCAACCAGTCCCAACTGCGCGTCGGCACTTACGCGACCTTTCGTGGGGTGGAGGCGAATGTGCGGGTCGACACCCTGAGCGGCGAGGGGCTCATTCAATCGGGTTACCAAGGTGCCGGCTACCGCAGTTTTACCTTCGGCGTGGCCAACGGCTCGGGTTCCTTCGAAGGGGTGCTGGCCGACACCGACACCGCCCAAGGCCAGATCGGCAACTTCACCAAGGTCGGCAGCGGCACCCAGACCCTCCTTGGCAACAACAGCTTTACCGGCACCCTGAGCATCGAGGCCGGCACCGTGCGTGTGGGCGAAGGCGGTGTGCGCGGCTCGCTGGCCACCCGCAGCATCGTCAACAACGGTGCCCTGGTGTTTGCGCGCAGCGGCGACATCGGCTATCAGGGCGTCATCTCCGGCAGCGGCAGCCTGCACCAGCAGGGCGCCGGCATTCTGCGGCTGAGCGGCAACCAGAGCTACACCGGCGCCACCAACGTCGAGGCCGGCTGGTTGGTGCAGGAGGGCGCATCGCGTTCAAGCGCCTTCAACCTCAGCGGCAGTACGGTGCTGGAGTTGCAGGTGAATCAGGGCACGCGCGACGGCGCAGTGGACGTGAAATTCGCCGGCAGCGCCGCCACGCTGAGAAAGACCGGCGCCGGCATGGCGGTTTGGACCGGGTCCAAAGCCGTGTTCGCGCTGGACGAGTTCAGCACCATCGACGTGCAGGGCGGCACCCTGGTCGGGGGGTCCTATGGCAACGAGGACTGGAGCGCCAACAAGAGCCGGCTGAATGTGGCTGCTGGCGCTACTTTTGAAGGTGTGGAAGCCAATGTCCGCGTGGACTCCCTCAGCGGCGCGGGCACCATCAAATCCGGTTTCAACGGCGCGGGCTACAGCGCGTTCACGATGGGCGTGGCCAATGGCTCGGACGTTTTCTCCGGCGTGCTGGGGGGCTCCGGCAACTTCGTCAAGGAAGGAACGGGCTTCCAGGGGCTGACCGGCGCCAACACCTTCACCGGCCGCCTGACCATCAACGGCGGCATGGTGCAGATCGGCAACGGCGGCATCACCGGCTCTCTGGCCACCGCGCTGGTCACCAACAACGGCACGCTGAGCTTCGCCCGCAGCGACAACATCAGCTTCGCTGGCGCGATCGACGGCACGGGCGTTCTCGTCAAGCAGAGCGCGGGTGTGCTGACGCTGGGCGCGGCCAACACCTACACCGGCCAGACCCAGGTACAAAGCGGCGTGCTGCTGCTGCAAAACAGCACCCGCTCCGCTGAGTTCTTCATCACATCACCGACCGCCACGGTGGAGCTCAATGTGGCCAGCGGCACCCGCGCCAATGCCGCCGACACGCTGTTCTCTGGCAAGGGCACCCTGCGCAAGACCGGCGCCGGCGTGGCGACCTGGCAGCAGGGCAAGGCGACTTTTGCAATGGGCAGCGGCAGCCTGATCGACGTGCAGGCCGGCACTCTGGTCGGCGGCTCCCACGCCAATGAGGACTGGACCCGCAACCAGAGCCGACTGAACGTGGCCGCCAATGCCGTCTTCGATGGCGACGAGGCCAATGTCCGCGTCGATGCGCTCAGCGGCGCCGGCCGCATCAAGTCTGGCTACAACGGCTCGGGCTACAGCGCTTTCACGATGGGCGTGGCCAATGGTTCCGGCAATTTCTCCGGCGTGCTGGCGAACAGCGAATCCACCGGCAACTTCGTCAAGACGGGCACGGGCACGCAGACGCTCAGCGGCATCAACACCAACACCGGCACGACGCGGGTGCAGGCCGGCCAACTGACGCTCAACGGCTCGTCGCTGAGCAGCGCCTTCAGCGTCGACGCGGGCGCCTCGCTGGGCGGCAGCGGTGCACTGGGCAGCCTGGTGCTGGCCGGCAAGCTCGCGCCCGGCAACTCGCCGGGCCAGTTGAGCGTGGCGGGCAACGCGACGTTTGCCGAGGGCGCCAGCTATCTGTGGGAGATCGCCAATGCCAGCGCCGCCGCCGGGCTGGGGTACGACCTGCTGAGCGTCGGCGGCACGCTGAGCCTGGACGCCAGCGCGGCCAACCCGTTCACCGTCACGTTGAAGTCGCTGCTGGCGAACGGCGGCGCGGGGCTGCTGGCCGGTTTCGACGCCCGGCAGGATCACAGCTACACCCTGGCCTACGCGAGCGGCGGCATCCTGGGCTTCTCGGCCAAAGAGTTCAGCATCGACGGCAGCGGTTTCGCCAATTCGCTGATGGGCGGCCACTGGTCGGTGGCGGCCACCGGCAATGCGCTGAACCTGAACTTCACCGCCGCCGTGCCCGAGCCCGAGAGCTACGCGATGTTGCTGGCGGGCCTGCTGGTGGTGGGGCGGGTGGCCAGGCGTCGGCTGGGCGGAGTGGCTCGACCCTGAGATCGGCCATGGCCGGGTTCAAGGCACTGACTTGAACGGTTGGTGCTCGCCCAGCTCGTCGATATAGCCCGCCATCGCTTCGCCCTCGCGTGCCAGGAAGTCATTGACGGCATCGGCAAAGGAGGGGTGGGCCAGCCAGTGGCTGGACGCCGTGGGCGTGGGCATCAGGCCGCGCGCCATCTTGTGCTCGCCCTGGGCACCGCCCTCGAAGCGCTGGTAGCCGTTGTCTATGCACCAGGCCAGCGGCTGGTAATAGCAGGCGTCGAAATGCAGGTTGGGGATGTGCTCGACGGCGCCCCAGTAACGGCCGAAGGCGGCGCGGCGTTCGGGGTCCAGCGCGATCAGCGAGGTGGCGACGCGCTCGCCCGCCCGCAGCGCCGTGAACATCAGCCAATGCTCGGGCATGTCGCTGGCCATGCGGGCGAAGAAGTCGCGGCTCAGATAGGGCGTGCTGTGGTGTTCGCGGTAGGTCTGCTGGTAGCAGCGGTAGAAGAAGTCCCAGTCCTCGACGCTGATAGCGTTGCCGGCGTTTGCCTCGAACAGGACACCCGCTTCGCGCACGCGGCGCTGCTCCTGCTGGATCTTCTTGCGCTTGTCGCGCTGCAGGCGCGAGAGAAAGGCCGTGAAGTCGGCGTCGCCCTCGGCCGTCCAATGGAACTGCACGCCAGCCCTTGCCATGCAGCCGGCTGCTGAAAGCGCCGCCTGGTCAGCCTCATCGCCGAACAGCACGTGCAGGGACGACGCCTCAGTCTCCCTGGCCAGGGCCCGCAGCGCCTGCGCCAGCAGTGCCCGTGCTTCATCGTCCACGGCCAAGAGCCGGCTGCCCGGCACGGGCGTGAAGGGCACGGCCACCAGCAGCTTGGGGTAGTAGCTCAGCCCATGGCGCTGGTAGGCGTCGGCCCAGGCCCAGTCGAAGACGTATTCGCCATAGCTGTGGGTCTTCAGATAGGCCGGGCAGGCCGCCAGCAGCTCCTCGCCCCGCCACAGCGAAACGAACTGCGGCTGCCAGCCCGTGCCGGCCCCGGCGCTGCCGCTGGCATGCAGGGCGCGCAGATAGGCCAGGCGCATGAAGGGCGTGGGCCGCGCCTGGGCAGAAAGCAGGGCGTCCCAATGGTCTTGCGGCAAGGCGTCGGGTGAAGCGTCGACCCGAATGACAATGCTGCTCTCGTGTTCTGAATCGCTGTCGCCCATGCCCTCGCCCTTGAAGATTGCCCTGGCCCAGATCAATGTCGTCGTCGGCGATCTGGTGGGCAACGCGGACCGCATCATTGCCCAAGCGCGCGCGGCGCACACGGCTGGGGTTGATCTGCTCGTCACGCCGGAGCTGGCGCTGTGCGGTTATCCGCCCGAGGACCTGCTGCTGCGCCCGGCCTTTCTTGAGGCCTGCGACGAGCAGTTGCAGCGCATCGCAGCTGAGCTGGCGGGCTGCGAAGGGCTACATGTCGTGGTTGGACACCCGCGCGAGCGCGAGGGAGGGGCGGTGCGGGAGCGCAGCTGGTCTCTGCCACCCTGCCTGAACGTCGCCTCGGTGCTCGCGGGCGGCCAGGTCGTCGCCAGCTATGCCAAGCGCGAACTGCCCAACTACCAGGTCTTCGACGAGCGGCGTTATTTCTACTCTGGCAGAGATGCCGGGCTTGGCGCTGTCGTCGTCGACGTCAGGGGCCACCGCGTGGGCCTGCTGATCTGCGAGGACGCCTGGTTCGAGGAACCCGCCGCTGCTGCCAAGGCGGCCGGAGCCGAACTGCTGTGCGTCATCAACGCCTCGCCCTTCCACATCGGCAAGGTCGAGGAGCGCGAGGCCCACATGGCCGAGCGCGCCCGCGCCGCGGGCCTGCCGCTGCTCTACGCCCACCTCGTGGGCGGGCAGGACGAGATGGTCTTCGATGGCGCGTCCTTTGCGGTGCAGGCCGATGGCAGCGTGGCGGCCCGTGCGCCGATGTTCGAGGAGGCGCTGGCCATCATCGAGCTGGACGGCGGCCGGCTGCGTGGCGACATCATTCCGGTGCCGGAGTACGAGGCCCAGGTCTGGCAGGCCCTGGTGACCGGCGTGCGCGACTACCTCGGCAAGAACGGCTTCCCGGGCGCGCTGATCGGCTTGTCGGGGGGCATTGACTCGGCCCTGGTGCTGGCCATCGCTGTGGATGCGTTGGGTGCCGACAAGGTGCGCACCGTGATGATGCCTTCGCCCTACACGGCCGACATCTCCTGGATCGACGCTCGCGACATGGCCGAGCGCCTGGGGGTGCGCTACGACGAGAAGTCCATCTTGCCGATGTTCGATGCCTTCAACACCACGCTGGCCGAGGAGTTCAAGGGCCTGCCGCTGGATGCCACCGAGGAGAACATCCAGGCCCGCATCCGCGGCACGCTGCTGATGGCGCTGTCCAACAAGTTCGGCAGCATCGTGCTGACGACCGGCAACAAGAGCGAGATGGCCACCGGCTACTGCACGCTCTATGGCGACATGGCGGGCGGCTTTGCCGTCATCAAGGACGTGGCCAAGACCCTGGTGTTCCGCCTCGCCCGCTGGCGCAATGCGCAAGGCGCCGAGATCATCCCCGACCGCATCATCACCCGCCCGCCCTCGGCCGAGCTGCGCCCCGACCAGAAGGATGAGGACAGCCTGCCGCCCTACGCGGTGCTGGACGCCATCCTGGCCCGCTACATGGAGCAGGATCAGTCGATCGCCGAAATTGTTGCCGCCGGTTTCAAGCCGGAGGACGTCGAGCGCGTCACCCGGTTGATCAAGATCAACGAGTACAAGCGCCGCCAGGCGCCAGTGGGCATCCGCATCACCCACCGCGGCTTTGGTCGCGACTGGAGATATCCCATCACCTCCAGGTTCCGTGCGTAAACTTGGGTGAACCTCGCAAACTGGAGCGCTCGCAATGAAGCAAATCACCGCCATCATCAAACCCTTCAAGCTCGACGAAGTGCGCGAGGCGCTGGCCGAAGTAGGCGCGTCGGGCCTGACGGTCACCGAAGTCAAGGGTTTTGGCCGCCAGAAGGGGCACACCGAGCTGTATCGCGGCGCTGAATACGTCGTCGACTTCCTGCCCAAGGTCAAGGTCGAGGTCGTCGTGAAGGACGACGAGGTCGACCGCTGCATCGACGCCATCCTGAAGGCCGCCAAGACCGGCAAGATCGGCGACGGCAAGATCTTCGTGCTGCCGGTCGAGCAAGTGGTGCGCATCCGTACCGGCGAGACGGACGAAGCCGCCGTCTAACGCTGCGTCAGCGCGAGCTTCGCGCCCAGGGCGACGAAGGTCGCTGCAAAGCTGCGGCGCAGCCAGGCCATCGCGGTCTCGCTGCCGAGCACATGCTCGCGCATGCGTGCGGCGAACGCGCCGTAAAGGGCGAACACCCCGAAGGTCATGGCCATGAAGAGGGCCGAGAGCTGCAACATCGCCAGCGTCGGCGCTGCTTCGTCCTTGGCGATGAATTGCGGCAGGAAGGCCAGGAAGAACATGGACAGCTTGGGATTGAGCAGGTTCACGAGCACAGCGTGGCGAATGACCTCCCCATCGGATCGAGTGGTGCCATCGGCTTCGACCTTCAGCACCCCCTGTTCGCGCCAGGTCATCCAGGCGATGTAGAGCAGATAGGCCACGCCGGCGAACTTGACGGCCTCGAAGGCCAGGCTGCTTGCATGCAACAGCGCCGCCAGGCCCGTGATGGCCGCCAGCATGTGGGGCACGACGCCGAGCGTGCAGCCGAAAGCCGCGATGACGGCCATGCGCGCGCCGCGCGATAGGCCGGTGGCGATGGTGACGGCCGCACCCGTGCCCGGTGAGGCGACAACGAGCAGGGACACGGTCAGGAATTCGAGGTTCATGGGGCACTCCTTGATGGAGGCGCCATGCTGCGGCGGATGCGGCCAGTGGGTCTTGAACGAAATTTCAGCGGCTGCGCGCCAACGCCCCGGGCGTCAAGCCGAAGTTGCGCACAAAGCAGCGCGTCATGTGGCTTTGGTCCGCGAATCCGCTGGCCGCGGCGGCCTCTGCCAGCGACAGGCCTTGGCGCACCAGCCGGCGCGCGCGCTGTACGCGGCGCTGCAGCAGGTAGGCGTGCGGTGGCAGGCCGGTCAGGCGTGTGAACGCGCGCAGGAACTGGTAGCGGCTCATCGCCGCGTCGGTGGCCAAGCCTGATAGCGTCAGTACGGCAGCGGGATCGTCGTCAATGCGCTCGCGCGAGGCGGTGACACCGGCACTCACGGCGGGGCGCTCTACCGAAGAGGGCTTGAGAAGCCGCGCGGTCAGCGTCAGCAGTTCGGCGTCGGAGTGCAACGCGTCGTCCGTGGTGACCGCGTCGAACAGGGCGCGAAAGCGTGCCGTCATGAGGGCATCACGAATGACGGGCGCCTTGAACTCAAACGATGAACCTGGCGCGATGTCCGCTGCCGCATCCAGCAGCCGGGCCGGATCGACATAGAGCATGCGCCAGCACCGCCCGCTCGCATCAAAGGGCGTGCCGTCGTGCACCTCGCCGGGGTTGACCGTGATCAGGTCGCCCGCACCAGCCTCGACGACACCGCGCCCGCTGGCCGATTTCTGCGCGCCTCGCTCGATGAGGCCAATGCCGAACTCGTCATGGGTGTGGCGGCCGAAGGCCAGTGCCGAGTCGGCCACGACCACCTCGACGCCGTCGACGTGGCTGGGGATCAGCTTGAAACCGCGGGCCTGCATGGCCCGACTGTGGCATGTCAGTGCCGCCCGGCCGTCCGAAGGCGCTGACGCGCCCCCTCGGGGGCAGCTCATGAAATGCGCGTGGGGGCTGCGTTGCCTCAGCGCAGGTGCTGCCAGACGGCGGCGGCCCAGATGCCGCCAGCAAGCACCAGCGCCATCAGCACGGCGGCGCTGGCAATGTCCTTGGCGCGCTTGGACAGCTCATGCCGCTCGAAGGACACACGGTCAACAACCGCTTCAATGGCGGAGTTCAGCAACTCGACGATGAGCAGCAGCAGCAGCGAGCCCAGCAGCAGCGCCGCTTGCTCCCAGGTGTTGGCCAACCAGAACGCCAGCGGCGCGGCAATGATGCAGAGCCAGGTTTCCTGGCGGAAGGCGCTCTCGCCGGTGTAGGCGGCCTTGAGACCGGCCCAGGAATAGCCGGCGGCGTGGATGATGCGGTCCAGGCCGGTCCGGCCCTTGTGCGGGTTGGTCATGGGGCACCCTTAGGCCTGCGGCCTTGTCCCGCCAGGCGGGAGCGAGTTTGCTTGGGACGGCCCGGCGCTGCGCTCATGAGCGCACGGGAAGTTGGGTGATGACGCGCGAACCGCAGAGGGCGTCGTGCAGGAATTGTCGCTGCGGGTGCAGGCGTGCAATCAGCAGGTAGCCGGCGATGCCGGCCAGCAGGCTGCCGATGATGGCACCGCCGCCGTGCAGGCCCAGCGCCCAGACGCTGATCAGCGCCGGCAGGAACCACAGCCAGCTCAAGCAGTAGCGCAGCAACGCACGGCCCCAGCCCAGCGGCCGGCCGGCGGCGTCGGTGACGCGCAGATGCCAGGTCTTCATCGCCAGCGTCTGACCCGAGCGCGTCCAGAAGCCGACGAAGTACAGGCCCAGCACGGTGAAAAGGCTCACGGCCATGCCCGTGCGACCCTCCAGCGCATGCTGCTGGCGCGTCAGCACCGAGTAGAGGAAGCCGGCGAAGAAGACCACGCCGAACAGCAGTACGCCTTCGTAGAGAAAGGCCGCGAAACGTCTCGCCAGGCCCGCAGGCGCGGCGTTCGTGTCGACCAACGCCGTCATGTGCGCGGTACGGACGCGGGTGGCGCCTTCAGCGATTTTGGCAGCAGCGTCTTGGGGTCCACCAGGGCCGGATCGGCCACCACCTTGGTCTCACCCGCTGCGTGGTGGGCCGGCAGGACGAGGCCGCGCGTGATCAGGACCGTCGTAGCACCCGGCTTGGCCTGGATGAGACTGCCTGTCACGGGTGTCGGCGTGACGAGCTTGGGCGCCGCGGGCACGATATTGGACTTGGGCACCGCAGTCAGCGGCTTGGCCACCGGGCTGGCGGCCTTGGTCTGGGCCTGACGGCGCGCAACGGCCTTGTCGGCAAGCTCCTGGCGTTTTTCCTGGGGCAGCGCCTGGTAGGCCTCCCACTTGGCCTGACGCTGCTCGGAATCCACCTGTTTGGCCACCTGGAAGCCGATGCGGGCATCGACTCGCTCGCCCGGCGTCAGATTGGCCCAGTCACGCATGCGTTCATGCAGGCGGTTGAGTTCGGCAGGCGGCAGCACGGCCAGACGCGGCGTCGCATTCAGCCACTTGCTGCGCTGGTTGGGGCCGAGCTTGTCCCAGTCCTTCGCCAGCGGTGCGAGGAGGTCGCGCTGCGCTGGCGTCAGTGCCTGCCAGGTCGGTGCGGCGGCCAGCGCGGAGACCGGCGACATGACAGGTGCTGCCGGTCGAACTGCGGGAGGGGAGATGGCCGCGCTTGCTGCAATGGCATCTGGCGCCGAAGCCGCGTCTTGTGCCTGCGCAAAAGCAGAAAACCCCGCTGCGGTGAGCAGCAGGGCAATCAACGGGCGGAGAGGGGCGGGAGGCCTCCGCGCGGCTCGGCTCATGGGCATCCGGTCATTCTTGACCGTCTCTCAGGAATTCGGCGAAGCCCGGATCGCTGAAGGCGGAGGGCGGCAGGTTGTCGCTGAGCAGCGCCGTGTCCACCTCAGCGGCGGCGACGATCTGTTCATGGATCTGGCCTTGTTGCATCAACAGCAGCCCGGCCAGCAGCGCCAGCAGCGGGAGGGCGGACGCAAGCTTGGACCATAGGCCGTTGTTGCCGCCGGCACCGCGCGGGCCGCCGCTCAGGGCCAGCGTCGAACCCATCTGCACCACCCCAGGGCTGGCCGTGCTTACCGAGGTGCGCGCAGCGCGGGCCTGGGCGGCGCGGGCCAAGGCTTGCTCACGTGCGAAGCGCAGACGTTCGGACACGTCATGCGGCAGTGTGGCGTTGCGCTCGGTCAGGCCAGCAGCGACACGCAGGCCAAAACGCGTGACGCGAGCATCCAGGTCGGCAGGGAAGGTGGAAAATTTCGACGGCGACTTCATAGCGTGATCCCCTTGGCCTTGAGCGACTTCGCCAGCGAATGGACGGCGCGGGAACAGTGAGTTTTGACACTGCCTTCCGAGCAACCCATCACAGACGCGGTCTCTGCAACATCCAGTTCCTCCCAGTAACGCAGCAGGAAGGCTTCGCGTTGACGCGTCGGCAGCTGTTCGACTTCCGTCTCGATGCGCTGCAAGATCTGCGCCCGGCTGACCTCATCCGCGGCGCTCAAGGCGCCCATGGCGCCTTCCTGGGTTTCAAGGATCTCCAGCAGGTCGAAATCACCGTCACCATCGCCGCCGCCCTCGAACTCCGACATATTCGTCATGACGGCCCGGCGCGTCTTCTGGCGACGGAAGTAATCCATCGTCGCGTTCGACAGGATGCGCTGGAACAGCAGCGGCAACTCGGCCGCGGGGCGGTCGAAATAGTTCTCGGCCAGCTTGATCATGGCGTCCTGGACGATGTCCAGGGCGGCATCGTCGTCTCGAACCACGTAGGCCGTGCGCTTGAAGGCGCGGCGGTCGACGGTACGCAGGAAATCGTTGAGTTCTTTGTCGGTGGCCAAGGCGGGGAGGCAGGTCCGGGCGGCAGCTCGGATTATGGCATTCGTCTGATACGAAGGCTCACACGATTTTGCTCGGCATAATGTTGCTTCGCACAAAGAGTCAATGGTCTCTCAGTGGCCGCCCGACTGGGGCTCCATCTGTTGATCGCGCAGGTTCCAAATCCGCTTCACGAGAGCGAGAAGAGGGACACCAATGGTTTTTCGTTAGAGAAATTCACAAAGGTTCTAAAAATGGACATGTCTGCCGCGGATATCAAGCGCGCCGCCCTGGCGCAGCCGAATTCCCAATCCCCCAATTCCACCGCGGAGCTCAACGGCTCCGAGATCCTCGTTCGCTGCCTGCAGGCCGAAGGGGTGCGCCATCTCTGGGGTTACCCCGGCGGCGCGGTGCTCTACATCTACGACGCCCTCTACAAGCAGGAAAGCATCCAGCACGTGCTGGTGCGCCACGAGCAGGCGGCCGTACACGCCGCCGACGGCTTTGCCCGGGCGACCGGCGAAGTCGGTGTGGCGCTGGTCACCTCGGGCCCAGGAGTCACGAATGCCGTGACCGGCATCGCGACGGCCTACATGGACTCGATCCCGATGGTCATCATCACGGGTCAGGTGCCTAGCGCGGCCATCGGCCTGGACGCCTTCCAGGAGTGCGACACGGTCGGCATCACGCGCCCCATCGTCAAGCACAACTTCCTGGTGAAGGACGTGCGCGACCTGGCGCTGACGCTGAAGAAGGCCTTCCACATCGCCCGTACCGGACGCCCCGGCCCGGTCGTCGTGGACATTCCGAAGGACGTGTCGCTCGCGAAGACGACGTTCAGCTATCCGGACCGCATCGAAATGCGCTCCTACAACCCGGTCAAGAAGGGCCATAGCGGCCAGATCCGCAAGGCGGTCCAACTGCTGCTGCAGGCCAAGCGCCCTTACATCTACACGGGCGGCGGTGTCATCCTGGGTGAAGCCACGGCGGAGCTGCGCCAGCTGGTCGACATGCTGGGCTTCCCCTGCACGAACACGCTGATGGGCCTGGGTGCCATGCCCGGCACCGACCCGCGCTTCCTGGGCATGCTGGGCATGCACGGCACGTACGAGGCCAACATGACCATGCAGCACTGCGACGTGCTGCTGGCCGTGGGCGCGCGCTTCGATGACCGCGTCATCGGCAACCCCAAGCACTTCGGTTCGGTCGAGCGCAAGATCATCCACGTGGACATCGACCCCTCGTCGATCTCCAAGCGCGTGCGCGTCGACATTCCCATTGTCGGCGACGTGAAGGACGTGCTGCAGGAGCTGATCGCCCAGCTGAAGGAAGCGCAGGCCAAGCCGGATGCGGACGCCGTCAACGCATGGTGGAATCAGATCAATGAATGGCGCGGCCGCGACTGCCTGGTCTACAAGGGCTCGGACGAGGTCATCAAGCCGCAGATGGTCGTCGACACGCTGTGGAAGCTGACCCGCGACCGCGACACCTACATCACCAGCGACGTCGGCCAGCACCAGATGTGGGCCGCGCAGTACTACAAGTTCGACCAGCCGCGCCGCTGGATCAACTCCGGCGGCCTGGGCACCATGGGCGTGGGCCTGCCCTATGCGATGGGCATCAAGCTGGCCAAGCCGGAGTCGGATGTGTTCTGCATCACCGGCGAAGGCAGCATCCAGATGTGCATCCAGGAGCTGTCGACCTGCTTCCAGTACAAGACGCCGGTCAAGATCGTCTCGCTGAACAACCGCTACCTGGGCATGGTGCGGCAGTGGCAGCAGCTGGACTACGGCGGCCGCTACTCGCACAGCTACATGGACGCGCTGCCCGACTTCGTGAAGCTGGCCGAGGCCTATGGCCACGTCGGCATCCTGGTCGAGAAGCCCAGCGACGTCGAGCCCGCGCTGAAGGAAGCGATGCGCCTGACCGACCGTACCGTCTTCCTGGACATCCGCACCGATCCGACCGAGAACGTCTGGCCCATGGTCAAGGCGGGCAAGGGCATTTCCGAGATGCTGCTGGGATCGGAAGACCTGTGAGCGCCTGAAATCGGCAGCTCTGGCTGGCGTTACCGCGCCAGTCGGGGTTGCCGCTGAAAAGCGCAAGCAGTCCGACACCCGCAGCGATCCACTCCACTCGAACCCGCAGCCAAGGTCCGCTGGTTACCGCCAGCGGCACTGAAGAGCGCGAAGGACGAAGAACCCATGAAACACATCATTGCTTTGCTCATCGAGAACGAGCCGGGTGCGCTGTCGCGCGTCGTCGGCCTGTTCTCGGCCCGCGGCTACAACATCGAGAGCCTGACCGTCGCGCCGACCGAGGACCCGTCCCTCTCGCGCATGACCATCGTGACGACGGGCAGCGACGAGGTCATCGAGCAGATCACCAAGCACCTGAACCGCCTCATCGAGGTCGTCAAGGTCGTCGATCTGACTGAAGGCAACTACACCGAGCGTGAGCTGATGCTCATCAAGGTGCGCGCCGTCGGCAAGGAGCGCGAGGAAATCAAGCGCACCGCCGACATCTTCCGTGGCCGCGTCATCGACGTGACCGAGAAGACCTACACGATCGAGTTGACCGGCGACGCCGGCAAGCTCGACGCCTTCATCGATGCGATCGACCGTGCGTCCATCCTCGAAACCGTACGCACCGGCGCCAGCGGCATCGGCCGCGGCGAGCGCATCCTGCGCGTCTGATCCGCCTTCACCCCAACACACCACAGTTTTTTCCTGGAGCGACCCATCATGAACGTCTACTACGACAAGGACGCCGATCTCAGCCTCATCAAGGGCAAGAACGTCACCATCATCGGCTACGGCTCACAAGGCCATGCCCACGCGCAGAACCTGAATGACAGCGGCTGCAAGGTCACCGTCGCGCTGCGCCGCAGCGGCGCGTCCTGGTCCAAGGCCGAAGGCGCGGGCCTCAAGGTCGCCGAGATCGCCGACGCCGTGAAATCGGCCGACGTGGTCATGATCCTGCTGCCCGACGAGCAGATCGCCGACGTCTACAAGAACGAGGTCGAGCCCAATATCAAGCAGGGCGCGTCGCTGGCCTTCGCACACGGCTTCAACGTCCACTACGGCCAGGTGCAGCCGCGCGCTGACCTGGATGTCTGGATGGTCGCTCCCAAGGCCCCCGGCCATACGGTGCGCAACACGTATCGCCAGGGTGGCGGCGTGCCCCACCTGATCGCCATCTACCAGGACAAGACCGGCAAGGCCCGTGACCTGGCCCTGAGCTATGCCGCAGCCAACGGTGGCGGCAAGGCCGGCATCATCCAGACCAGTTTCCGCGAAGAGACCGAGACCGACCTCTTCGGCGAGCAGGCCGTGCTGTGCGGCGGCGCCGTGGAACTGATCAAGGCGGGCTTCGAGACGCTGACGGAAGCCGGCTACGCCCCCGAGATGGCCTACTTCGAATGCCTGCACGAGCTCAAGCTCATCGTGGACCTGATCTACGAAGGCGGCATCGCCAACATGAACTACTCGATCTCGAACAACGCCGAGTACGGTGAGTACGTGACCGGCCCGCGCGTCGTCACCGAAGACACCAAGAACGCGATGCGCCAGTGCCTGAAGGACATCCAGACGGGCGAATACGCCAAGAGCTTCATCCTCGAGAACAAGGCCGGCGCTCCGACGCTGATCAGCCGCCGCCGCCTGACGGCCGAGCACCCCATCGAGCAGGTCGGTGAGAAGCTGCGCGAAATGATGCCCTGGATCAAGGCCAACAAGCTGGTGGACAAGGCGAAGAACTGATCGCCAGCCCGCTCGCTACAGATTGAAAGGCCGGTGCCGAAGGGCGCCGGCCTTTTTTGTTGGGGAACCGATCCGCTGCTTTCCGTCACGAAGGCTGGTGATGGCAGGCGCGCCTGCGCCGACGTTCAACTGTGGAGGTGCCTGATCTTGGACAAGTCGCTCCCTGAAACGACCGCTGTGCGCGAGGTGCTGGAGTCGATCAAGAGCACCGAGGTCGTCGTCGATGAAATAGTTGCGCCCGGTGCCGTGTCCTTGAAGATCGAGGCACGTGGTGGCGGCCGGGTCGTGGCCGCGGAAGCCAACGTGCCACTGCGGCTCACGGTCACGGTGATGGGAGCAAGCGGGCCGATGGAGGCGGTCGCCACCGATGTCGTCCTGTCCTCAGACGGCAAGCTGTCCGGCGACGTGACGCTGCCGGCCAGCGCCTTTGCTCGCGGCATCGCCGATGCCCAGGTGCAGTTCACCGAGGCGGCCCAGGGCGTCACGCTCACCGCTCGAAGTGGCGACCTGACGGCTGTCACCGCCCGGTTTGTCGTGATGCCCGCGTTGGTGCCGTTCACCGGCCGCGGGCCCTTGGTGGCGAACAGAAACGAGATTCAGGGCAAGACCAGGAAGGCTCGCGCCGTGCTGCTTGAGCCGCCGCGCAACCCGGGGTCCGAGGCGCTGGCCATGCTGCGTGCCAGGCGGCCGATCGCTGGCCTGAATTCGGCCGGCCCCAACTCGAAAAAGTCAGAAGACGAACTCGGGGCAGGGCGGTCTGGCGATGCGGGAACGAACTGCCTGTGCTGCACGATGGGTGCGATCACGGGGCAGACGACGACGGCGCTGGTGCACGCAATGATCCGCGACAAGCTCGGCCCCGACATCCGGGCGGGGCTGGATGAATCGTGGAAGACCCAGGACAAGGAGCTTGTGGACGCCGAAGTGCAGCGGCGACTTGAAACGTTGATCGCCGATTACGGGACCATGCAGGACGAAAAGATCTGGTGGCGGCTGGAGAGCCTGAAGAACTTCATGACCAAGGCCTCGGACAAGGTGCCGGGCGAGGACGTCTCGGGGGATGCACAACTGCGCGGTACGCGCGGTCTGATGGTTTCTGAGGCCAAGCGCCGCAACGCGGAGGCTGGCACCGATGGCATCCGCTACAAGGTCGTCCAGGACGGGGTGGCTGACACCGACCCGTTGAAGAGCAAGACCTATGCGCTGGATGGCGAGATGCAGGCGCAGATGGGCAAGTATCCCGACGGCACCCAGTTCCAGGTGTTCGTCTATGGGTCGATGCATCACTGGCTGTTCGCGGAAAAATACAATGGAAAGGTGGTGATGGAGGACTACCAAAAGTCCAAACCACCGGTCGGCATCAAGGCCTCAGCCAGCGGACCGACGGGCTACACGGGTGACGACGTGCCGCACCATCCGGTCGCTCAGGAGCAGTCAGGCGTTTTCACGCAGGGCTATTTCCTTGCCATCTGCCCGGAGTCGTTCGACGCCAGCCAGGCCTGGGCCGGCAACAGGGACTGGCCGCAGGTCTCGATGTAAGGAACCGGCTCGCGAATCACCCCCGCGGGGCGCCGGCCAGCAGGCTCAACGTCGCCTCATCCCGCTCCCCGTTGTAGAGCTTCTCCAGCGTCCGCCCAAACAGGTGGTCCGGCTCGCCTGCCACCGACTCGAACAAGGTCAGGCAGGACTTGAACTTCATCGCGTCCAGGTCGCCCAGGATGCGCTCGGCCGACTTGCCCTCGTGAGCCTGCATGGCTTGCACACAATCACGCAACCGCGCGCCCAGCACCGGATGGGCGAGATAGGCCTCGGCTTCCGCGCGGCCTGCGATGCCGTATTCATGCGCCATGGCGCTGCGCCCCAGCCCGCGCAACTGCGGCAGCACGAACCAGATCCAGTGACCGGTCTTGCGGCCGGCCTTGAGCTCGGCCAGCGCCTGCTCGTACCGCCCCTGCTGAGCCTGAACGAAGCGGTCGAGTGTGCTCATGGCATGCCGTTGTGGGCTCGCAGCGCCTCGACGGCTTCATCGGGCAGCCAAAGCAGCGTGTTCAGATAGTCGTCCAGGCAGTCCACCAGTGCCGCACGCGGCCCCTCTCGCCAGGCAGCCGAGCCATAAAAGGCATCCTGCTGCGCAACCAGTTGTTCCCGGCTGTCGAACGCGCGGATCAGGAAGAAGCTCTCGTGCTCATGATCCGAGCGCCCAAAGGCCACGACGTCCATGCCGCTGGCGCGCACCAGCGGCAGCGCAGCCTGTACTGCAGGGACGAAGCGCTCGGCGCAGCTGGGTTTGAGCTTGTAGGTGCGGACCTCGATCAGTTTCATGGTCATGAGTTGGAGTGGATGCGCACTGCATGCTAGGCCTTCGCGAATGCCGAAGCAGGGCCCCCTGAGCTATCCTGCCGCCCATGATTCCCGAGCCCACCGAGGACGACGAGCCCAGCCTCGCCGTCCGCCCCCGCCGCAAAGGCATCTACGCTCTGCCCAACGCGATCACGCTGGGCGCGCTGTTCAGCGCCTTCTATGCCATCGTCATGGCCATGAACGGCCGCTTCGAGGTGGCCTGTGTTGCCATCTTTGCCGCTGCCATCCTCGATAGTCTTGATGGCCGCGTCGCACGCATGACCAATACCCAGTCAGCCTTCGGCGAGCAGATGGACAGCCTGTCCGACATGGTGGCCTTCGGTGCCGCGCCGGCGTTGATCGTCTACATGTGGGCGCTCAAGGACATGGGCAAGCCGGGCTGGATTCCGGCCTTCGTCTATATCGCCGGCGCTGCACTGCGGCTGGCACGCTTCAACGTCAACATCGGCGTGGTGGACAAGCGCTATTTCCAGGGGCTGCCAAGCCCCGCGGCAGCGGCGATCGTGATGGGCCTGATCTGGGCCGTCGTGGATCGGAAGGAGTACACCGGTGTCCAGCCCGGGGGTTGGGTCGCCTGGGTGGCTTACGGCATCACCTTGTTCGCCGGGCTTTCGATGGTGACGAACGCTCCGTTCTACAGCTTCAAAGTCTTCGACCGGCGGCGCAGCGTGCCCTTCATCGTGTTGGTTGTGATCATGCTTGGCATCGGCCTTGCCGCACTCGATCCATCGCGCGTTCTCTTCGGTGTCTTCTGCGTCTATGGCCTGTCGGGGTATGTCATCTATGGCTGGCGCAAGTCCAAGGGCAAGCCCGTCAGCGTCATCTCCACCAGCACCGACGAGCCGGATGAACGTGGCTTGCATCAATAGCCATTCATGCTAGATTCCCGACCCATGAGCCGCGCCACGCGAATTAGCCTGCTACTAGCCCTAGAGGAACCACGGGTTCGCTAGTCAGTCGCGCACGTACGCTCACACCTGACCCCAACGGCCCGTATGCAACCGCAGCGGGCCGTTCGTGTTTTCAAAGGCTGCTGGTTGCGCCACCCACCCTCGGATGGAACACCCATGTTGAAGCAACCGCAGCAAAAGTACCGCTCCTTCGCCCCGATCGCATTGCCGGACCGCCGCTGGCCCGATGCCGTGCTGACCCGCGCGCCGATCTGGCTGAGCACCGACCTGCGTGACGGCAACCAGGCGCTGATCGAGCCGATGGACATTGCCCGCAAGCTGCGCATGTTCCAGCAGCTCGTGAAGATCGGCTTCAAGGAGATCGAGGTCGGCTTCCCGTCGGCGTCGCAGACCGAGTTCGACTTCATCCGCCTGCTCATCGACGGCGGACACATCCCCGACGACGTGACCATCCAGGTGCTGACGCAGGCGCGTGCCCACCTGATCGAGCGCACTTTTGAGTCGCTGGATGGCGTAAGGCGCGTCATCGTCCACGTCTACAACGCGGTCGCACCCATCATGCGCCGTGTCGTGCTCGGCACGGACGAGGACGGCATCGTCGAGCTCGCGGCCTCGCACGCCCGCCAGATCAAGGAGCTGGCCGCCGCACGGCCAGGCGTGGACTGGCGCTTCGAGTATTCGCCCGAAATGTTTTCTGGCACCGAGCTGGCCTTCAGCAAGCGTGTCGTCGATGCGGTGACGGCGGTCTGGCAGCCGACGCCCGAGCGCAAGTGCATCATCAACCTGCCGTCCACCGTCGAGCACAGCACGCCCAATATCTTCGCGGACATGATCGAGTGGATGCACCGCAACCTGGCGCGCCGCGAATCCATCGTGCTGTCCGTGCACCCGCACAACGACCGCGGTACCGGCACGGCGGCTGGTGAGTTCGCGCTGATGGCGGGCGCTGACCGCGTCGAGGGCTGCCTGTTCGGCAACGGCGAGCGCACCGGCAACGTCGACCTCGTCAACATCGCGCTCAACCTTTACACCCAGGGCGTGGACCCGCAGCTCGATTTCTCCGACATCGACGAGGTACGCCGCTGCGTCGAGCATTGCACGCAGATCCCTGTGCATCCGCGCCACCCTTACGTGGGCGACCTCGTCTACACCTCCTTCTCGGGCTCCCACCAGGACGCCATCAAGAAAGCCTTCGCAGCCCGCCGGGAGGGGGAGATTTGGGACATGCCCTATCTCCCCGTCGACCCCAAGGACCTGGGCCGCAGCTATGACGCCGTCATCCGCGTGAACAGCCAGTCAGGCAAGGGCGGCATCGCCTATCTGCTGGAAGCGGAATACGGCCTGGAGCTGCCGCGGCGCCTGCAGATCGAGTTCAGCCAGGTCGTACAACGCGTCATGGACGACGCCGGCAAGGAACTGACGGCCGCAGACATCTATGCCATCTTTGAACGCGAGTACGGCATCGGTGACGCTGGCGCGGCCGTCGTGCAGCCGCAGATGACCGAAGTAGCGGGCGGCGCGATGCGCCTGTCGGCCGAAATCGTGTTGGGTGGCTGGATGGGCCATGTGCAGGGAGAGGGCAACGGTCCCATCGATGCCTTCGTCAACGCGCTGTCGACACGCCTGGGCCAAGAGGTGCGTGTGCTGGACTACCACGAGCATTCCATCGGCAGCGGCGCCGATGCGCGCGCGGTGGCCTATCTGGAGCTTCGCGTGGGCGACGTGACTCGCCATGGCGTCGGCATTGATGGCAGCATCGTGCGTGCGTCCATGCAGGCCATCCTGTCCGGCCTGTCTCGCGCACCGGTGGCCGTGCCCCAGATTCGAGAGGAAAACGTGCGATGACCGACAAACTGATCATCTTCGACACCACGCTGCGCGATGGTGAGCAATCGCCCGGCGCGTCCATGACGCGCGAGGAGAAGCTGCGCATCGCCCGCCAACTGGAGCGCATGAAGGTCGACATCATCGAGGCCGGTTTCGCGGCATCGAGCAATGGTGACTTCGAGGCGGTCAAGGCCATTGCCGCGGCGGTCAAGGACAGCACGGTCTGTTCACTGGCCCGCGCCAACGACCGTGACATCTCACGAGCGGCCGAAGCGCTGGCACCTGCTCACCGGGCTCGCATCCACACCTTCATCGCCACCAGCGAACTCCACATGGAGAAGAAGCTGCGCATGACCCGCGAGCAGGTGCTGGAGCAGGCCATGCTGGCGGTGCGCTTCGCGCGCAACCTGTGCGGCGACATCGAGTTCTCGCCCGAGGACGGCTACCGCTCCGACATCGACTTTCTCGCCCGAGTCTGCGAGGCCGTCATCAAGGAAGGCGCCGGCACCATCAACATCCCCGACACGGTGGGCTATGCCATTCCCGAGCTGTATGGCGACTTTCTGCGCCGCCTGCGCGAGAAGGTGCCCAACTCCGACCAGGCCATCTGGAGCGTGCACTGCCACAACGACCTGGGCATGGCGGTCGCCAATTCCCTGGCCGGCGTGAAGATTGGCGGCGCTCGCCAGGTGGAATGCACCATCAACGGCCTGGGCGAGCGCGCCGGCAACTGTTCGCTCGAAGAGGTCGTCATGGCCGTCAAGACGCGGCGCGACTATTTCGGCCTGGATGTCGGCCTCGACACGTCTCAGATCGTGCCGGCCTCCAGGCTGGTATCGCAGACGACCGGCTTCGTCGTGCAGCCCAACAAGGCCGTCGTCGGCGCCAACGCCTTCGCGCACGCCTCAGGCATCCACCAGGACGGCGTGCTGAAGGCGCGCGACACCTATGAAATCATGCGCGCCGAGGATGTGGGCTGGGCGGCCAACAAGATCGTGCTGGGCAAGCTGTCTGGCCGCAATGCCTTCAAGGCGCGGCTGCAGGAGCTTGGCATCCAGTTGGAGAGTGAAGCCGAGGTCAATGCGGCCTTCCAGCGTTTCAAGGATCTGGCCGACCGCAAGAACGAGATCTTCGATGAGGACATCGTTGCCCTCGTGATGGACGAGTCGGTCATCAACGACGCCGAGCACTACCGCCTGCTGTCGCTCGCCCAACGCAGCGAGACCGGGGAGCGCCCGCACGCAGCCATCGTCTTCGCCGTGGGGCTCCAGGAGCATCGCGCGGAAAGCGACGGCAACGGTCCGGTCGACGCGACGCTGCGCGCCATCGAGTCGGTCGTGCAGTCGGGGGCAGAGATGCTGCTGTATTCCGTCAACGCGATCACGGGTGGCAGCACGGAGTCACAGGGTGAGGTGACGGTGCGGCTGCAGCATGCCGGTCGGGTGGTGAACGGGGTCGGCGCCGACCCCGACATCATCGTGGCGTCGGCCAAGGCCTACTTGAGCGCACTGAACAAGCTGCAGAGCAAGGCCGAGCGCGTGGCAGCCCAAGGCTAGCCCGCCGTCGCGCCCAGAAGCGTCGAGTTTTTTGACAGTCGCAGCGCGGCATTGGCAGCGTCCTTTGCTAAACCGTTGATCGCTCTGAGTTTTTCCATCAATCTTGTGGATGGTCCGGAAATTGCGTGACGTCGGCGTCCGCATCCGAAACCCTGGAGTACCCATGTCGTCGATCGCCCGCCTTCTGAAAGCCTTCACCCTCTCCGTCGGTATCTTGGCTGGTAGTTTGGCTGGTGCAGCGCCCACGATCAGCTATTCGGGCGGCGTTGCAGTCGGCATCCAGGACCTGGAGGTCGATGGCCTGACCTATGACGTTTCCTTTGTCTTCGGGCCCTACAACACGGTCTTTGCCTCTGACGCCCCGACCTTCCTCGGCGACGAGGCGGCTGCGAATGAGGCGGCGGACGCCCTGCTGGCGGTTCTGGGGGCGCCTCCCACCGTCGTCATCGGCGACCCGTCGAGCTGCTGCGGGGTTCTTTGGGTGGCGTTCGCTGACCAGTTCCAAGGCAATATTGGCCAATATCAGGCAACGCAGACGGGCTATCAGGATGGCACCGGCGCCACCTGGCAGCGTTTTGGGTCGTTCGTGGACTCGAAGACGGCCAACCGCACCGAGAACAATTGGGCCTTTGCCGTGTTCACCCCGAACACCGTGCCTGAGCCGGGCTCGCTGGCCCTTGTTGGCTTGGCAATCGCGGGTCTCGGCGTCGCGCGCCGCCGCGCTTCCTGATCGGCTAAGGATGGCGCCACGCCGCGCCAACATCCCGCACCCCCATTGCTGCTGTAACCGCCGTGATCCCTGTCACGGCGGTTGCAACCGTTTCCATGTCCCCGTGGAATTTGGCGCGCAAAGCAGCCGCTGCTCCTGCTTCAAAAGGCAGCCTACCGCCCGAGAATGACGCCCTGAGGCACTCGCAGGCAACGAGCGGGTCGACTGAGCGGCAATCCTTGGTATTCGGGGCCGACCCGATTCCCAGACGCTGTCAGCCAAGGCCTACTTGCATGCGTTTGGAGCCCGTTGCGAAGCGAAGAGCCGGTGGCAAGCCCTGAGGTGACGGCCCGTCAATACGGGACAAGAGTTCACTTGAGGTATTTCACTTAAGTTCTTATCTTGTCGGTACTTTTGGCGTCACGTACACTGCCGCCTGCGTTGGGGACCTCCGTTGAAGACATTTGCCGCCGCTTTCCTGAGCCTCACCTTCCTGGCCGCGCTGCCTGGCGCCGCCACGGCCGCCGCCGACACGACCCAATCCAGGGCCATCCGCACTCCCGCCAAAACCGCCGCCGTGCCCACGCGCAAGGTGCGCTCGGTCGTGCTGCGCAGGGCGGTCTCACCCGTTATCTCGGCTGTGCCCACCTTCGGGCAGGTTGCCGGCCTGCACCAGGTGGATGACCCGCTGGCCCTGAAGTCCAGCGTGGCCTATGTGCTGGACCAGGACACCAACGAGGTGCTGTTCTCCAAGAATCCCCAGGCCGTGCTGCCCATCGCCTCCATCACCAAGCTGATGACGGCGTTGGTGGTGGTCGAGGCCGGGCTGTCGCTGGACGAGAAGATTTCGGTCACCGATGACGACATCGATACCGAGAAGTTCACCCGCTCCCGCCTGGCCGTCGGCACGACGCTGACGCGCGGCGACATGCTGCACCTGGCCCTGATGGCCAGCGAGAACCGCGCCGCCCATGCGCTGGGCCGCAACTACCCCGGTGGCCTGGACGCCTTCGTCGCCGCGATGAACGCCAAGGCCGAGAGCCTGGGCATGGCCGACACCCACTATGTCGAGCCCACCGGCCTGTCGAGCCGCAACCAGAGCAGCGCCGCTGACCTGGCCAAGCTCGTCAATGTGACCAGCCAAGTGCCGCTGCTGCGCGACCTGTCCACCTCCCGCGAAGCGCGCGTGGCCCTGGGCAAGCGCCTGGTGCAGTTCCACAGCACCAACGGCCTGCTGTCCAACCCGCTGTGGGACATCGGCCTGCAGAAGACCGGTTTCATCAACGAGGCCGGCAAATGCCTGGTCATGCAGGCCAGCATGGCCGGCCGCAAGCTGATCATGGTGTTCCTGGATTCCAGCGGCAAGGCGTCGCGGATCGCGGACGCCGAGCGCATGCGCAAGTGGCTGGCCAGCCAGGGCGAGACGGCGACCGCCTCTGCCAAGCTCTGAGCGGTTGAATCCAATGAAAACACGGCGCCTCGGCGCCGTGTTTTGCTTTGGCTTCAGACGCGGTGGCCCAGCGCCGACGAGATCTGAGAGGCCGTTTCCTTCAGCCGGACGACCCAACTCTCCTCCAGCCGGTCGGCCGGTGCTGAGATCGACAAGCCGGCCACCAGCTTGGCTTGGTCGTCATAGATGCCGGCCGCCATGCACCGCACGCCCAGCTCCAGTTCCTCATCGTCGCGGGCAATACCGCGCTGGCGCACCATGGCCAGCTCGCGCTCGAGTGAGCTGATGTCGGTCAAGCTGTTGCGCGTGTGACCCGACAGGCCGGTGCGCGTTGCGTAGGCGCGCACGCGCGGGCTGTCGTCGCTGGCCAAGAAGAGCTTGCCCACTGAGGTGAGGTGCAAGGGCGCGCGGCCGCCCACGGCGCGCACGACCTGCATGCCCGAGCGTTCGGAGTAGGTGCGTTCGATGTAGACAATCTCGTCGCCCTGGCGCACCGACAGGTTGACCGGCTGGTGGGTGAACTTGTGCAGCTCGCGCATGGCCGGCAGGGCGGCGTCGCGCACATCCAGCCGCGCCTTCACGAGGTTGCCCATTTCCAGCATGCGCATGCCGAGTCGATAACTACCGGCTTCGGGGCGATCCACGTATCGACCGAGGGTCAGGTCATTGAGAATCCGGTGCGCCGTGGAGGGGTGCAGCCCGGTGGCCTCGGACAAGGCCTTCAGCGACACCGGGTCCTGGTGGCTCGCCAGCACGTCCAGCAGCGAGAACATGCGCTCCAGCACCTGGATCGCCGGGGTCTGCTGGGCCTCTTTGGATTTCATGGCTTCATTGTGGGGGAGATTGCCAGTGTTTTGTATGGCGAAAGCGGGCTTCAGGAGGTGGCAAGTGGGCCTTGCCCTGGCGATAGCCAGCATGGGCGCAGCCCAGGCCGCGGAGCCGGCTTCTGCTGCGCCGGCCCCTGGCGAGTCACGTTGGGCCCGCGCGCCGCGGTTGTACGGCCGCATCACGGCCAATGAGTTGGGCCTCGTCATCAACACGGCCGACCCCTATTCCGTCACCGTGGGTGAGTACTACGCCAGGCGCCGCGGCATCCCGGCCGAGCAGATCCTGCGGGTGCAACTGCCGCTGCGCAACAGCCTGACGCGCGAGGAGTTCACGGCGCTCGACCAGGCCATCCGCAGCCAGATGCCCGAGCATGTCAACGGCCTGGCCCTGGCCTGGGTGCAGCCCTATGCCGTGGACTGCAATTCACTGACAAGCGCTCTTGGCGTCGGGTTGCAGCCCAATGTCTGCGCTCAGTCCTGCGCCGCCACGCGCATCAGCCCCTATACGGGTTACTTCGGCGCCAAGCCGTGGCTGGTCATCGGCGTGCGGCCGACGATGCAGCTGGCGGCCCGCTCAGTGCCGGCGGCCATGGCCATGATCGAGCGCGGCATCGCGGCGGACCACATATTGGCCGGCGGCGCGCCGGAGTCGGCCATGGCCTATCTCGCAGCGACACCGGATGCCGCGCGCAATGTGCGTGAGCGCCTGTTTCCCCCGGCCGGTGCCGTCCCGGGTGTGGCCGGCCTCGAGGTGGCTCGCGTGAAGAGCGATGCCTTGCCAGCGATGCGCCGCATCCTGGTCTATGAAACGGGCCTGATCCGCGTGCCCAAGCCACTGGGCGGGGAATGGCTGCCGGGCGCACTGGCCGACCATCTGACGTCTGCGGGCGGCCTGCTCGACAAACCGCCGGCTGATGAGGGGCAAATGAACATCCTCGACTGGATCGACGCCGGCGCGACGGCCAGCTACGGCACCGTCAGCGAGCCCTGCAACCATCTGCAGAAGTTCCCGCACCCGCAGATGCTGATCCAGGCCTATGCCCAAGGGGTGAGCGCGCTGGAAGCCTATTGGCACAGCGTGGCGTGGACGGCTCAGGGCGTGTTTGTCGGCGAGCCGCTGGCGGCGCCTTTCGCCGCCATTCCAGCCTCCGCGCCGACGCCCTGAGCGGCCGCCAGGCCTGCGCGCACGGCGCCTTCGAGCGTGGCGGGGTAGGGGCCGGCGATGTAGTCGCCGGCGGCCCACAAGCCCGGTGCGATGCGGGCCGGCGCGCGTGCCAAGCCGGGCGTGCAGGCAAAGGTCGCCCGCTTCTCTGTCAGCACCTTGTCGATGACAGGTGGCGTGGCCCAGCTCAATTCCCGCTGCGCCTGCGCGAGCACGGCCTCTGCGCAGCCACCTCGTTTAACCCAGGCTGCAGCGCCGCTGACGACAAAGGCAAAGCGCCCGGGCGCGCCGCCAAGGGCGCCATGGTCGAAGACAAACTGGGCTGGCGCGTCTGGCCCCTCACGCAGCGCCAGCATGGGTGCGGGCAGGGCGCTGCCGGGGCTGCTCAGGTAGACGGTGATGATGGGCTCAAAGCCCAGTGCGCCAGCAGTCGCCGACCAGGCGGGTGCGATGTCAGCGGTCAGCCGAGCTGCCTCGACGCTGGTGCAGGCCAGCACGACTCCGTCGAAGGCTTCGCCATCGACACGCCAGCAGGGCTCGATCTTCTGCACCCGTGAGGCCAGACGCAGCCGCTCGCCCAGCCAAGCCGTCGCCGGCCCGGCAAGCAGTTCGGACAACGGTCGCCGTGGCAGGAGCAAGTCCGCACTGCCGGCGCCACTGAAGAGCGCGTCCTTCAGCACACGCAAGAAGACCTGGGCGCTGGCCTGGGGCGCCGGCGTGTTCAGCGCGGCCACGCACAGCGGCTCGATGAGATCGCGTTTGACTGCGGCCGGGAGGCGGGCGCACAGCTCGGCGACGCTCAGTCGCGTATCGCAACGGAAGCCCCGCGCCAGCCAGCCGCCCGCCGCGGTGAGCAGGCCCAGACGCGCCGACAGCGGCCAGCCATGCTGCGCCAGCACGCCGCGCGCGAAGGCGATCAGTGGCGGGCCCGGCGGCAGTTGCAGGCCAGGCTCGCCCGGGTAAGGCAGGGCCAGCGGCAGGCGCTTCAGCACGGCGTTCGGGTCGATGCCCAGGCGGCGCATCAGCGCCAGGCTGTCGCGGTAGGCGCCGATAAGGATGTGCTGGCCGTTGTCGTACGGTGGCTCGCCCGCCACGCTGCGCGCGCGGCCGCCGAGCTGCGGCGCCATCTCGAAGACGGTGATGTCGTGGCCGGCATCGGCCAGCGCCACAGCCGCCGCAATGCCGGCCCAGCCGCCACCGACGATGGCGACGTGGCTCACCGCCCGCGCCAATTCGTTTTCATCGCGATCCAGAGCTTGCGCAGCGGCGTCAGCGCGATGCGCTGGTGCAGCACCTGGAAGTTCTCTCGCTCGATCTCCACGAGCAGGGCACGGTAGATGTTGGCCATCATCAGCCCAGGCTTCTGCGCGGCCCGGTCGACCTCGGGCAGCAGCGCCAGCGCCTCGTCGTAGAGCTGATGGGCGCGCTCGGCTTGGAACTTCATCAGCGCCGTGAAGCGGTCCGAATAGCCCCAGGGCTTGCTGCGCAGCAGGATCTCGCTGGCCTTGACGCCGAACTGCTGCAGCTCGTTCACCGGCAGGTAGATGCGGCCGCGCCGGGCATCGTCGCCGACGTCGCGGATGATGTTGGTCAGCTGCATCGCCAGGCCCAGCTTGTGGGCGTAGTCGACGGTCTGCGGCCGCGTCCGGCCGAAGATGCCGCTGGCGACTTCGCCGACGACGCCGGCCACCAGATGGCAGTAGCGCTGCAGTCCCGGAAAGTCGAGATAGCGCGTTTGCTGCAGGTCCATTTCGCAGCCTTCGATGACGGCGTTGAGATGCTCCAGCCGGATGTCATGGCTGGCCGTGTGCGGCATCAGCGCCTTCATGACCGGGTGGCTGGGCTGCCCGGCAAAGGCGCTGGCCACCTCCTTGCGCCACCAGGCCAGCTTGGTCGCCGCGACACCGGCGTCCTGCGTCTCATCGACGACATCGTCCACCTCGCGGCAGAACGCATAGAAGGCCGTGATCGCCGCCCGCCGCGGTGGCGGCAGGAACAGGAAGGCGTAGTAGAAGCTCGAGCCGCTCGCGGCGGCTTTCTCTTGGACGTATTGTTCGGGGCTCATGGTGCGGCCCGCATTGTCAGGGCGCGCCACAGCAGCCGCGGCAAGTTCAGAACCCCCAGGGCAGGGCGGTGCACAAGACTGTCGTGATGACGGGCCGCGATCTTGTCGAGGATGCGCAGGCCACCCTGGACGACCAGGCGCAGCTCCCAGCCCGCGCGGCCGGGCAGCGCAAGGGCCAGCGGTGCACCCTCGAGCATCAGCGCGCGGGCCCAGGCGCAGAGGTCGGCGATCAAGGCGCGAGCGGCAGGGCTGTCACGGCAGGCGAGCACATCCTCGGCGCTGATGCCATGGCGGCTGAGGTCGGCCTGCGGCACATAGAGCCGGCCATTGGGTCCATCACGACTGAAGTCCTGCCAGAAGTTGATCAATTGCAGGGCGGAACAGATCGCGTCAGAGCGGCGCAGCGACACGGCGTTGTTCACGCCATACAGGCCCAGCAGCAGCCGCCCCACCGGGTTGGCTGAGCGGCGGCAGTAGTCGAGCAACTGCTCGCGGTCGGCGTAACGCGGCGGTGTCAGGTCCTGCTCGAAGGCGTCGAGTAGGTCATGCAGCAGGGGCGGCTGCAGCCGGTGCATTTCTCGCGCCAGCGGTGCGTAGACGTGGGGCCAGCGCGACGACGGTGCCTGGCCGGCCACCACGGCGTCCAGGTCGGCCCGATAGTCGCGCAACGCCTGAGCGCGCTCAGCCGCGGAAGCGTCGCCCTCGTCGGCCAGATCGTCCGCCGTGCGTGCAAAGTGATAGATCGCGACGACTGCCGGCCGCAGCGCGGGCGGGCACAGCACGGAGGCAACAGGAAAGTTCTCGTAGTGGTCGACGCTGCTCAAGCTTTTTCTCAAGTTCCGCTTGCAAAGCCCGGATATGTCAACGAGGTTTGACAGTTGTCACAGGGTCTGAATACATTACTGACCCGCCGGTCATTAAATTTTAGGCCGGCCGTTCCATCTGCCGAGGTCTGCATGCCCCATCTTCTGCGTCTCGCTCCGCCCCTGCTGTCGGCAGCGCTGCTTTTTGCACTGTTGTCAGGTTGTGGCAAGCAGCCCGCCGCTCCCGAGCCGGAACGCGCGGTGCGCACACAACTCGTCAGCGCGGGCGCGGCCAGTGCCAGTCATGAGTATGCGGCCGAGGTGAAGGCGCGAGTCGAATCACGCCTGTCTTTCCGTGTCAGCGGCAAGCTGCTGAGCCGGGCGGTGAATCTGGGCGACACGGTCAAGCCGGGCCAGGTGCTGGCCCGCATCGATGCCCAGGACCTCAGGCTGGCTGAGGCTGCCGCGAGTGCTGCCGTCATGGCCGCTCGCACCAACCGCGATCAGGCCGGCGCCGACTACAAGCGCTTCGTCGACCTGCAGCGCCAGGGCTTCATCAGCGCCGCCGAACTGGAGCGACGCGACTCCGCCTTCAAGGCGGCCCAGGCCCAGCTGGAACAGGCCAAAGCCCAGTCAGATGTGCAGGGCAACCAGTCCGGCTACGCCCAGCTGACGGCCGATGGCGCCGGCGTCGTGACCGGCGTCAACGCCGAGCCCGGCCAGGTGCTTGCGGCCGGCACGCCGGTCGTGAGCGTGGCGCTGGATGGCCCGCGTGACCTCGTCTTTTCAGTGCCCGAGGATCAGGTCGCCCGCGTGAAAGCCGCCGCCGGTGTGGCCGGTGCGCTGAAGGTACGCCTCTGGGGCGCCGACAAGACCTACCCGCTGACGCTGCGCGAGGTGTCTGCCGCGGCCGATCCGGTCACGCGCACCTTCCTCATCAAGGCCGATGCCGGCAAGCTGGACGTCAGGCTGGGCCAGTCCGCCACCGTCGTGCTGGAGCTGCCGCAGATGGCCGGCGTCATCAAGCTGCCCCTCGCGGCCGTGCTGCAGCAAAGCGGCAAAAGCTCGGTGTGGGTGCTGGATGGCGCGTCGATGACGGTCAAACCGGTGGCGGTGCAGATCGGGGGCGCCGAAGGCAACGATGTTGTCATCGCCGGCGGGTTGACGGCTGGCCAGGAGGTCGTCGTCGCGGGTGTGCATGTGCTCAACCCGGGCCAGAAGGTCAAGCGCTATGTGCCGCCGCGCACCGTGAATGCGCCGGCAGCCCCTGCGGCCTCACGCTGAGCCGGGGCGCACATGAATTCCCCGATCACCAAGGAACTCCGCGTCGGCGGCTTCAATGTCTCGCGCTGGGCGCTGGAGCATCCGGCCCTGACGCGCTACTTGATGGTGGTGCTGATGCTGATGGGCTTCGTGGCCTACTTCCAGCTCGGCCAGGACGAGGACCCGCCGTTCACCTTCCGCGCCATGGTCATCCAGGCCTTCTGGCCGGGCGCCACGGCCCAGCAGATGGCCGACCAGGTCACCGACAAGATCGAGAAGACGCTGCAGGAGGTGAACCACGCGGACAAGATCCGCTCGTACACCAAGCCCGGCGAGTCGCTGACGGTCTTCCAGGTCAAGGACAACACGCCGCCCAAGGAGGTCGCCGACCTCTGGTACCAGACGCGCAAGAAGATCGGCGACATGCGCAGCTCGCTGCCCGCGGGTGTGCTGGGCCCCGTGTTCAATGACGAGTTCGGCGACGTTTACGGCTCCATCTATGCGCTGTCGGCCGACGGCTTCAGCCGCGAGGAGCTGCGTGAGCATGCCGACCGCGTGCGCCAGGCCCTGCTGCAGGTCAAGGACGTGGCCAAAGTCGAGATCTTTGGCGTGCAGCCCGAGAAGGTCTTCATCGAGATTTCGCAAAAGCGCCTGGCCCAGCTGGGCCTGGATTTCAGCCAGGTCATCAACCAGATCGGCACGCAGAACGCCGTCGAGGGTGCAGGGGTGCTGAACGCCGGCAGCGCCAACTTCCAGGTGCGGGTGCAGGGTCAGTTCACGACGGCCCAGGCCCTGGCCGAGGTGCCCATCCGTGCCATCAACCCGCAGACGGGCGTGGCCAGCCAGATGCGCCTGGGCGACATCGCCACCATCAAGCGCGAGTACGTCGACCCGCCAGCCACCAAGGTGCGCCACCAGGGCAAGGAAGTGCTGGCCCTGGGCGTGTCCATGGCCAAGGGAGGCGACATCATCGCGATGGGCAAGGCGCTGAACATCGCGCTCAAGGGCATCGAGCGCGAACTGCCGGCCGGCATCCAGCTCGAGCAGGTGCAGGACCAGCCCAAGGCCGTCACCACCTCGGTGGGCGAATTCGTGCATGTGCTCATCGAGGCTGTCGTCATCGTGCTGGCGGTCAGCTTCATTTCGCTGGGCCTGCACACCAAACCGCTGCGCATCGACATCTGGCCCGGCCTGGTCGTTGGCATCACCATCCCGCTGGTGCTGGCCATCACCTTCACGACGATGTTCTATTGGGGCGTCGGCCTGCACAAGATCTCGCTCGGGTCGCTGATCATCGCGTTAGGCCTGCTGGTGGACGACGCCATCATTGCCGTCGAGATGATGGTGCGCAAGCTCGAAGAGGGCTACGACAAGATGCATGCCGCCACTTTCGCCTACGACGTCACCGCCATGCCCATGCTGACGGGCACGCTGATCACGGCGGTGGGCTTCCTGCCCATCGGTTTGGCCAAGTCGACGGTGGGTGAGTACACCTTCGCGATCTTTGCGGTGACGGCCGCGTCGCTGATCATCTCCTGGGTCGTCTCGGTCTATTTTGTGCCTTACCTCGGCGCCTTGCTGTTGAAGAGCAAGCCGGCGGCGGACGGCGAGGTGCACGAGCTCTTCGACACGCCCTTCTACAACCGCTTCCGCGGCGTGGTGCGCTGGTGCGTGGAGAACCGCTGGAAGACCATCGCCATCACGCTGCTCGTGTTCGCACTCGGCATCTTCGGCATGGGCAAGGTGCAGCAGCAGTTCTTCCCCGATTCGAGCCGCCCCGAGGTGCTCGTCGACCTCTGGCTGCCCGAGGGTTCGACCATCCAGGAGACGGAGCTTCTCGCGAAGCGCTTCGAGGCGCGCATGCTCAAGGAGCCGGGCATCGCCAGCGTGACGAGCTGGATCGGCTCCGGTGTGCCGCGTTTCTACCTGCCGCTGGACCAGATCTTCCCGCAGGCCAACGTCACGCAGTCCATCCTGCTGCCCAAGGACCTGACGGCGCGCGAGGAGTTGCGCAAGCGCCTGCCGGCCGTGCTGGCCGAGGAGTTCCCGGAGGCGCGCGGCCGCGTCAAGCTGCTGCCCAATGGCCCGCCGGTGCCCTACCCGGTGCAGTTCCGCGTCACCGGTGCCGACCCGAAGATCGTGCGCGACTGGGCCGACAAGGCCAAGGACATCCTGCGCACCAGCCCCAATATGCGCGGCGTCAATGACAACTGGAACGAAAACGTCAAGATGCTGCGCCTCAAGGTCGACCAGGACAAAGCGAGGGCGCTGGGCGTCACGAGCCAGAGCCTGGCGCAGTCGGCGCGCACCCTGCTGTCGGGCAGCGTCATCGGCCAGTACCGTGAAGCGGACAAGCTGGTCGACATCGTGCTGCGCCAACCGCTGGACGAGCGCGCCGTCATCACCGACATCGCCAACGCCTATGTGCCGACCAGCACCGGCCGCTCCATTCCGCTGACGCAGATCGCCAAGGTCGAGTTCGACTGGGAGCCTGGCGTCATGTGGCGCGAGGGCCGTCTCTACGCCGTCACGGTGCAGGGCGACGTCGCCGAGGGCCTGCAGGGCGCAACGGTGACCAAGGAGGTCTGGCCCCAGCTCGACGAACTGCAGAAGAAGATGCCGGTCGGCTACGGCATCCAGATCGCGGGTGCCGTGGAGGAAAGCAGCAAGGGCACAGGCTCGATCGGCGCGGGCGTGCCGATCGCGCTCTTCATCATGCTGACGCTGCTGATGCTCCAGCTGCACAGCTTCGTCCGCGCGGCACTGGCATTCCTGACGGGCTTCTTCGGTATCGCCGGCGTTGCGTTCGCGCTGTTGGTGCTGAACCGACCGTTTGGCTTTGTCGCCTTGCTGGGCGTGATCGCACTGTTCGGGATGATCATCAGAAATTCCGTGATCCTCATCGACCAGATCGAGCAGGACCGTGCCCGAGGTGTGCCGGATTGGTCGGCCGTCGTGGAGTCGGCTGTGCGGCGTTTCCGTCCTATCGTGCTGACGGCCGCCGCGGCGGTGCTGGCCATGATTCCGTTGTCGCGCAGCGTCTTCTGGGGGCCGATGGCCGTGGCCATCATGGGCGGGCTCATCGTCGCAACTGCGTTGACACTGCTCGCGCTGCCGGCGATGTATTCCGTGGTCTTTCGCGTCATGCGCCCTGAGGAGCACAGCCGGCTGCACAGCCGCTTCGTTGACAGCGAAATTCCTGGCCAGGCCTGACGAGGCGCAAGCCTTTTCGTCAGGGTTTTGCCGCCCCGTGGACCGGGGCGGCGGGCAAGCCACGCAGGATCGCTACAATCGCCGGTTTGCCGAATCGCCTACGGGGTTGCTCTTGAGCAACCCAATCAGAACCAACCCGTTGCGCGGGTGGCGAAATTGGTAGACGCACCAGGTTTAGGTCCTGACGCCTTCACGGGCGTGCCGGTTCGAGTCCGGCCCCGCGCACCACTGTCAACAACCGTTCTCCCGAGTCCATCATGGCCGTCACCGTCGAAACCCTGGAAAAGCTGGAACGTCGCATCACCTTGCACGTCGCGGCCGCTGAGATCAACAGCGAAGTCGAAGCCCGCCTGAAAAAGCTGGCCCGCACCGTCAAGGCCGACGGCTTCCGTCCCGGCAAGGTGCCGATGAACGTCGTCGCCCAGCGCTATGGCTACTCGGTGCAGTACGAAGTCGTCAACGACAAGCTCGGCGCCGCCTTCAACAACGCCGCCAACGAGGCCCAGCTGCGCGTCGCTGGCGCGCCGCGCATCGAGCAGAAGAACGAAGCGCCTGAAGGCCAGATGGCCTTTGACGCGACCTTCGAGATCTACCCTGAAGTCAAGATCGGTGATCTGGCGGCTGCGGAAGTCGAACGCGTCACCAGCGACGTGACCGATGAAGCCATCGACAAGACCATCGAGATCCTGCGCAAGCAGCGCCGCAGCTTCGCCCAGCGCCCGGCGGCCGACGTGGCCCAGGTTGGGGACCGCGTCACTATCGACTTCGAAGGCAAGATCGACGGCGAGCCCTTCGCCGGCGGCAAGGCCGAGGGTTTTCAGTTCCTGATCGGCGAAGGCCAGATGCTGGAGCAGTTCGACGCCGCCGTGCGCGGCATGAAGTCGGGCGAGAGCAAGACCTTCCCGCTGCAGTTCCCCGAGGACTATCACGGCAAGGACGTGGCGGGCAAGGAAGCTGACTTCCTCGTCACGGTCAAGAAGATCGAAGCCCAGCACCTGCCTGAAGTGAACGAGGCATTCGCCAAGTCCCTGGGCATCAAGGACGCGACGGTTGAAGGCCTGCGTGCCGACATCAAGAAGAACCTCGAGCGCGAAGTGAAGTTCCGCGTGCTGGCGCGCAACAAGGGTGCCGTCATGGACGCCTTGGTCGCGGCCTCCGAGCTGGAAGTGCCGAATGCCCTGGTGCAGGGCGAAGCGGCGCGCATGGTCGAGCAGGCCCGTGAAGACCTGAAAAAGCGCGGCGTCAAGGATGCCGACAAGGCCGAGATCCCCACCGACATCTTCAAGCCGCAGGCCGAGCGCCGCGTGCGCCTGGGCCTGGTGGTTTCCGAGTTGGTGCGCGCCAACAACCTGCATGCCAAGCCTGCCCAACTGCAAGCCCACATCGAAGAGCTGTCGCAAAGCTACGAGAAGCCCGCCGAAGTCATGCGCTGGTACCTGGGCGACCGCGAGCGCATGGCCGAGGTCGAGGCCGTCGTCGTCGAGAACAATGTCACCGACTTCGTCCTTTCCACCGCCAAGGTGACCGACAAGGCTCTGCCTTTTGACGAGCTGATGGCCACCGGCAACTGAAGAGTCCTGGCCTCACGAAGGCGCCGTGCCGCAAGGCCGGCGCCTTTTTACTTGCATCGCCATAATCTGCCCCCATAACGGCTGTTACCGGTTTAGTTTTCAAGGATCTGAATGAGCGCTCTCGAAACCAGCAATCTGGGCCTCGTGCCCATGGTCATCGAAACGTCGGGTCGCGGCGAGCGCGCCTACGACATCTACTCGCGCCTGCTGCGCGAGCGCATCGTCTTCCTGGTAGGGCCCGTCAACGACGCGGTCGCCAACATCGTCGTGGCCCAATTGCTGTTCCTGGAAAGCGAAAACCCCGACAAGGAGATCTCGCTCTACATCAACAGCCCGGGCGGTAGCGTGTCGGCCGGCATGTCCATCTACGACACGATGAACTTCATCAAGCCGGAGGTGTCGACGCTGTGCATGGGCATGGCGGCCAGCATGGGCGCCTTCCTGCTTGCGGCCGGCGCCAAGGGCAAGCGCTTCTCCCTGCCCAATGCCAAAGTGATGATTCACCAGCCGCTGGGCGGCGCTCAGGGGCAGGCTACGGATATTGAAATCCATGCGCGTGAAATCTTGAAGACTCGCGACACCTTGAATCGCATCCTGGCCGAGCGCACCGGCCAGACCCTGGAGAAAATCCAGTCGGACACCGAGCGCGACTATTTCATGTCCGCTGCCGAGGCTCAGAACTACGGCCTGATCGACCAGGTGCTGGAACACCGGCCCTGAGTTGTGAGGGGCCGTAACTGCCCCCCGGATTCGCGGTGAAATCGGGGCCCTTATCCCTACGAGGGCCCCGAGATCGTTTGGACTATCATCATTTCAGGCACCCGCCTGTCCACTGGCATCCCCGAGCAGACCCATGGCCGACAAAAAAGGCACCTCCAGCGAAAAAGTTTTGTACTGCTCGTTCTGTGGCAAGAGCCAGCATGAAGTCAAGAAGCTGATCGCCGGTCCGTCGGTCTTCATCTGCGACGAATGCATCGAGCTGTGCAACGACATCGTCCGTGACGAGATCCCGGCGCCGGCCCCCGCTGCCCGTGCTGGCAAGTCCGACCTGCCCGTGCCGAGCGAGATCAAGTCCAGCCTCGACCAGTACGTCATCGGCCAGGACGTCGCCAAGCGCACCCTCGCCGTGGCCGTCTACAACCATTACAAGCGCCTGCGCCACATGGCGTCGACCAAGGATTCGGTCGAGCTGTCCAAGAGCAACATCCTGCTGATCGGCCCCACGGGCTCCGGCAAGACGCTGTTGGCGCAGACGTTGGCGCGCCTCCTGAACGTGCCCTTCGTGATCGCCGATGCGACGACGCTGACCGAGGCCGGTTACGTCGGCGAGGACGTCGAGAACATCATCCAGAAGCTGTTGCAGAACTGCAATTACGACGTCGAGCGGGCGCAGCGCGGCATCGTCTACATCGACGAGATCGACAAGATCTCGCGCAAGGCCGATAACCCTTCCATCACGCGGGACGTCTCCGGCGAAGGCGTGCAGCAGGCGCTGCTCAAGCTCGTCGAAGGCACGATGGCTTCGGTGCCGCCGCAAGGTGGCCGCAAGCACCCGAACCAGGACTTCCTGCAGATCGACACGACCAACATCCTGTTCATCTGCGGCGGTGCTTTCGACGGCCTGGAGAAGGTCATCCAGAACCGCAGCGAGAAGTCCGGCATCGGCTTCGGCGCGACGGTGAAGAGCAAGAGCGAACGCCGTGTTTCTGAGGTGTTCCGCGAGTGCGAGCCCGAGGACATCATCAAGTTCGGCCTCATCCCCGAACTGGTCGGCCGCCTACCCGTGGTCGCCACACTTGGCGAGCTGACCGAAGACGCCCTGGTGCAGATCCTGACCGAGCCCAAGAACGCGCTGCTCAAGCAATACCAGCAGCTGTTCCAGATGGACGGTGTCGAACTCGAAATCCGCAAGCCGGCGCTTGTTGCCATTGCTCGCAAGGCCCTTGCCCGCAAGACCGGCGCCCGCGGCCTGCGTTCCATCATGGAGCAGTCGCTGATCGACACCATGTTTGACCTGCCCGCGCTCGATGGCGTCGAAAAGGTTGTGCTCGACGAGCACAACATCGAGGACACGTCGGCACGTCCCTTGCTGGTCTACCGCGAGCAAAAGGCCAGCGCCTGAGCCCCTACTAAGCCCTCAACTTGCAATCGCCCCCTCAGGCCGCACATCGACCTGAGAAAGAGAGGTCTTCATGTCCGGACATCCCATCCTCCCCGCCGACCCCATCACGCTGCCGCTGCTGCCGCTGCGCGATGTCGTCGTCTTCCCGCACATGGTCATCCCGCTGTTCGTGGGCCGGCCCAAGTCCATCAAGGCGCTGGAAGCCGCGATGGAAGCGGGCCGCCAGATCATGCTCGTGGCCCAGAAGGCCGCCGGCAAGGACGAGCCCAAGCCCGAAGACATGTTCGAGGTCGGCTGCGTCTCCAGCATCCTGCAGATGCTCAAGCTGCCCGATGGCACCGTGAAGGTGCTGGTCGAAGGCCTGCAGCGCGCTACGACCCTGTCCATCACCGAGCCGGGTGAGCACTTCGTTGCTGAAGTCACGCCCATTCCGCCCGAGACCGAGCATGCGCCTGAAGTCGAGGCCCTGCGCCGCGCCGTCACTCAGCAGTTCGACCAGTACGTCAAGCTCAACAAGAAGATCCCGCCCGAGATCCTCACGTCCATCGGCGGCATCGACGATCCGGGTCGCCTGGCCGACACCATCGCCGCCCACCTGCCGCTCAAGCTTGATGCCAAGCAGGCCGTGCTGGACCTGGCCGAAGTGGCCAAGCGCCTGGAAAAGCTGCTCGACCTGCTCGAGCACGAGGTTGACATCCTGCAGGTCGAAAAGCGCATCCGTGGCCGCGTCAAGCGCCAGATGGAGAAGAGCCAGCGCGAGTACTACCTGAACGAGCAGGTCAAGGCCATCCAGAAGGAGCTCGGCGACGGCGAAGAAGGCGCCGACATGGAGGAGCTCGAGAAGAAGATCCTCGCGGCCCGCATGCCCAAGGAAGCGCGCAAGAAGGCCGACGCCGAGCTGAAGAAGCTCAAGCTGATGTCGCCCATGTCCGCCGAAGCGACGGTGGTGCGCAACTACATCGACACGCTGGTCAACCTGCCCTGGAGCAAGAAGACCAAGATCAAGCACGACCTCAAGAACGCCGAGGACGTGCTCAACGAAGACCACTACGGCCTTGAGAAGGTCAAGGACCGCATCCTTGAATATCTCGCGGTGCAGCAGCGCGTCGAGAAGGTCAAGGCGCCCATCTTGTGCCTGGTCGGCCCTCCGGGCGTCGGCAAGACCTCGCTCGGCCAGAGCGTGGCACGCGCCACCGGCCGCAAATTCATCCGCATGGCGCTGGGCGGCGTGCGCGATGAAGCCGAGATCCGCGGCCACCGTCGCACCTACATCGGCTCCATGCCGGGCAAGGTGCTGCAGTCGCTGACCAAGGTTGGCACGCGCAATCCGCTGTTCCTGCTCGACGAGATCGACAAGCTGGGCATGGACTTCCGCGGCGATCCGTCCTCGGCGCTGCTGGAAGTCCTGGACCCGGAGCAGAACCACACCTTCGGCGACCACTACATCGAGGTCGATTTCGACCTGTCCGATGTGATGTTCGTGGCCACGTCCAACTCGATGAACATCCCGCCGGCCCTGCTGGACCGCATGGAAGTCATCCGCCTGTCGGGTTACACCGAGGACGAGAAGGTCAACATCGCGCAGACCTACCTGCTGCCCAAGCAACGCAAGAACAACGGCGTGCTGGACGAGGAGTTGGATGTCACCGAGTCCGCCGTGCGCGGGATCATCCGCTACTACACGCGTGAAGCCGGTGTGCGTTCGCTTGAACGCGAGATGTCCAAGATCTGCCGCAAGGTGGTCAAGGGCATCCAGCTCAAGACCTACGAAGGCAAGGTCACCGTCACTGAGGACAACCTCAACGACTTCCTCGGTGTGCGCAAGTACGACTTCGGTCGTGCCGAGAAGAAGAACCAGGTCGGCCAGGTGGTCGGTCTCGCGTGGACCGAAGTGGGCGGCGATCTGCTGACCATCGAAGCCACCGCGATGCCCGGCAAGGGCAACATCATCCGCACCGGTTCGCTGGGTGACGTGATGAAGGAGTCCGTCGAGGCTGCTCGCACGGTGGTGCGTTCGCGCGCCCGTCGCCTGGGCATCAAGGACGAGGTCTTCGAGAAGCGCGACGTGCACGTCCACGTGCCCGACGGCGCAACGCCCAAGGACGGCCCGAGCGCGGGTGCCGCGATGACCACTGCCTTCGTGTCTGCACTGACCGGCATCCCGGTGCGTGCCGATGTCGCGATGACTGGCGAAATCACATTGCGCGGCGAAGTCACCGCCATCGGTGGCCTGAAAGAAAAGCTGCTCGCCGCTCACCGTGGTGGTATCAAGACCGTGATGATTCCGGAAGACAACGTCAAGGACCTGCAGGACATCCCCGAAAACGTGAAGAACCAGCTCGAGATCGTGCCGGTCCGATGGATCGAACGCGTACTCGAAGTCGCCCTGGAAGCCATGCCAACGCCGTTGCCCGACGAAGAGGTGGCCGTTGCCGCCGCCAAGCCGGAAGAGGCCGCGGCCAAGAGCACGGTGGTGCCGCACTGAGTGCGACTGGCTTGTCATCCGACCAAAAATTGGATTACAATGCCAGCTTCGCTAGATAGGCAGCTGCATAGCTGACTGACTAGAGAAATGAAGGAAACAAAGCGGGATTAGCTCAGTTGGTAGAGCGATACCTTGCCAAGGTATAGGTCGAGAGTTCGAGCCTCTTATCCCGCTCCAAGATTTTCCGAAAGGGAAGCCCAGGCTTCCCTTTTCCGTCAGGGTCGCACCAAACGACTCTGGCTTGGGTTTACGGCGGCGCGATAGCAAAGCGGTTATGCCCCGGATTGCAAATCCGGTTAGTCCGGTTCGACTCCGGATCGCGCCTCCAAAAAAGCACCATGCGGGTGTAGCTCAGTTGGTAGAGCGCAACCTTGCCAAGGTTGAGGTCACGAGTTCGAGCCTCGTTACCCGCTCCAAAAAATCGGTCGCACCGATGTTCAGCTGCAAGGCCGAATGAAATGCGCGGGTGTAGCTCAGTTGGTAGAGCGCAACCTTGCCAAGGTTGAGGTCACGAGTTCGAGCCTCGTTACCCGCTCCAATTCACGGGAGATTCGATCAGTCGGATCTCCCGTTTTCTTTGGCACTTTGCGCGCAGCCTCTGACACGCAGGGGTTTGTTGGCTGCATCTAACGGTACTCCGTGAGGCAACGCGCAAAGCGCCTGATCTTTTCTGCGGCCCGGATAATTCCGCTCGCCGCCCGGGTGGCGAAATCGGTAGACGCAGCGGACTTAAAATCCGCCTTCTGGAAACGGAAGTACGGGTTCGAGTCCCGTCCCGGGCACCAAGCCTTCAAACGGTCAGCGCGTGCTGGCCGTTTTTGCTTTCCGGCTGCCACGCCTGAACGGCTATGTCTTTCCAGCCCAGCACCTGCGCGAGCCACGCGCGCAGCGCCGCGGGGTTCCCACTCGTTTCGACGGCGAGGGACGGCTCTCCCGTGCTGGCTCCCCAGAGATCGGCCGCACGTCGCGCGACGGCGGTCTCGATGCGTAGCAATTTGACGGATGGACCGAGCGCCGCCTGCCACAGCGGCTCGATCAGCGGATAGTGCGTGCACCCCAGCAGCGCCGTGTCCACGCCGGCAGCGCGCAGCGGCGCGCAGTAGTGCTCGACGAGGGCGCGTAGCTCAGCGCTGGCGAGGTCACCAGCTTCGATGCGGTCGACGACGCCGGGGCAGCCCTGCACGACGACTTCGTGCGCACCGGCGTGCCGCTCGACCAGCGCAAGCAGCCGAGCGCTTGTTGCCGTGGCCGGCGTGGCCAGCAGGCCGATCCGACCATTGCGCGTCGCCGCAACCGCGGGTTTGATGCCTGGCTCGGTGCCCACGAAGGGAAGGGTGGGCCAACGCGCGCGCAGCGCCTCGATGGCGTGCGCCGTGGCCGTGTTGCAGGCAACGACGATGAGCTCGGCGCCGCTGGCGATCAGATGTTCGGCGATGACCAAGCTGCGCTGTTGGATGTCTTCGGGCGTGCGAGCACCGTAGGGGGCATAGGCCGTATCGGCGAGGTAGCGCAGGCGCACACCGGGCAGCAGCTGGCGCAGTTCGTGCAACACCGTGAAGCCGCCGACACCGGAGTCGAAGATGCCGATTTCTCGGCTCGGGGAGGGATCGATCTGCATGGGCGCGAGCAGTCTAGCTTCGCGATTCGAGAGGCCTCCCCAAAAAGAGTTCCCCCAGCGCTGTCCGGCGTCTGGCTAGAATCGAACGATCGTGCTTTTTTAAGCGCAGCTCTCCCGAAGAGCGCCCGTAGAATCTGGTTAACGTTTACGTCAATTCGAGCTGGAGTTTTCGATGAAGGTCTTGGTTCCTGTCAAACGCGTCGTCGACTACAACGTCAAGGTGCGCGTCAAGAGCGACGGCACGGGCGTCGACATTGCCAATGTGAAGATGTCGATGAATCCCTTCGACGAGATCGCCGTCGAAGAGGCCGTGCGCCTGAAGGAGAAGGGCGTCATCACCGAGGTGATCGCCGTGTCCTGCGGCGTCACGCAGTGCCAGGAGACGCTGCGCACGGCCATGGCCATCGGCGCCGACCGCGCCATCCTGGTGGAAGTGCCCGCCGACCTCGAACTGCAGCCGCTGGCCGTCGCCAAGCTGCTGAAAGCGCTGGTCGACAAGGAGGGCCCGAGCCTGGTCATCCTGGGCAAGCAGGCCATCGATGATGATTGCAACCAGACCGGCCAGATGCTGGCCGCGCTGACCGGCATGCCGCAAGGCACTTTCGCGTCCAAGGTGGAGGTGGCGGGCGACAAGGTCTCCGTCACGCGCGAAGTCGACGGCGGCCTCGAGACCGTGTCACTGACCCTGCCGGCCGTCATCACGACCGACCTGCGCCTGAACGAGCCGCGTTACGTGACGCTGCCCAACATCATGAAGGCCAAGAAGAAGCAGCTTGACATCGTCAAGCCGGCCGACCTGGGTGTGGACGTGACGCCGCGCATCAAGACGCTCAAGGTCAGCGAGCCGCCAAAGCGTGGCGCTGGCGTGAAGGTGGCTGACGTGGCTGCCCTGGTGAACAAACTGAAGAACGAAGCGAAGGTGATCTGATGACTGCCCTGGTTATTGCCGAACACGACAACGCCCACATCAAGGGCGCCACGCTGAATACCGTCACTGCTGCGGTCGCCACCGGCGGTGAAGTGCATGTGCTGGTGGCAGGCCACAACGCCGCCGCCGCCGCCGCCGCTGCCGCGCAGATCGCCGGCGTCACCAAGGTGCTGCATGCCGATTCCGCCGCCCTGGCCGAAGGCCTGGCCGAGAACGTCGCCGCGCAAGTCATCGCGCTGGCCTCGGGTTACAGCCACCTGCTGTTCCCCGCCACCGCTGCCGGCAAGAACGTCGCGCCGCGCGTCGCCGCGCTGTTGGACGTGGCCCAGCTGAGCGACGTGACCAAGGTCATCAGTGCCGACACCTTCGAGCGCCCGATCTACGCCGGCAACGCCATCGCCACCGTGCAGAGCAGCGATGCGACCAAGGTGCTGACCGTTCGCACGACGGGCTTCGACCCGGCCGCTGCATCCGGTGGTTCGGCTGCCGTCGAAACCGTGGCCGCCGCCGCCGACAGCGGCAAGAGCAGCTTTGTCGGCCGTGAGGTGACCAAGAGCGACCGCCCCGAGCTGACCGCCGCCAAGATCATCGTGTCAGGTGGCCGCGCGCTGGGCTCGAACGACAAGTTCATGGAAGTGCTGACCCCGCTGGCTGACAAGCTCGGCGCGGCCCTCGGCGCTTCGCGCGCCGCCGTCGACGCCGGCTATGCGCCCAACGACTGGCAGGTCGGCCAGACCGGCAAGATCGTCGCGCCGCAGCTCTATGTTGCCTGCGGCATCTCGGGTGCCATCCAGCATCTGGCCGGCATGAAGGATTCCAAGGTCATCGTCGCGATCAACAAGGATCCGGAAGCACCGATCTTCTCGGTGGCCGACTACGGCCTGGAGGCCGACCTGTTCACGGCCGTGCCGGAACTCGTCGCCGCGCTGTAAACCCACGCGCCACCGCACTCCGGGCGCCCCGACTTCGTCTGTCGCGGCGCCCTTTTTGCCTCTTTCAGGAGTAACCAATGAGTTACCGCGCCCCCGTCAAGGACATGCTCTTCAACATCCAGCACCTCGCCGGTCTGGAAACCCTAACGAAACAAGTCCCTGCCTTCGAGGACTTCGGCCTGGACACCGCCGCCGCCGTGCTGGAAGAGTGCGCCAAGCTGACGCAGGACGTCATCGCGCCGCTGAACTTCGAGGGCGACAAGAACCCGTCGAGCTGGAAGGACGGCGTGGTCACGACGACACCCGGCTTCAAGCAGGCCTTCCGCGCCTACGCCGAGGGTGGCTGGCAAGGCCTGGTCCACCCGACCGAGTTCGGCGGCCAGGGCGCGCCGAAGACGATCGCGGCGGCCTGCAACGAGATGCTGCAGTCGGCCAACATGAGCTTCGCGCTGTGCCCGCTGCTGACCGACGGCGCCGTCGAGGCGCTGCTGACCGCGGGCAGCGACGAGCAACGCTCGGTCTACATCCCCAAGCTGCTGGACGGCTCGTGGACCGGCACGATGAACCTGACCGAGCCGCAGGCCGGTTCCGACCTGGCTCTGGTGCGCACGCGCGCCGAGCCCCAGGGTGACGGCACCTACAAGGTCTTCGGCACCAAGATTTTCATCACCTACGGTGAGCACGACATGGCCGAGAACATCGTCCACCTCGTGCTGGCGCGTGTGGTGGGCGCGCCCGAGGGCGTGAAGGGCATCAGCCTCTTCCTCGTGCCCAAGCTCCTCGTCAATGCGGACGGCTCGCTGGGTGCCCGCAACGACGCGCACTGCGTGTCCATCGAGCACAAGATGGGCATCAAGGCGAGCCCGACGGCCGTGCTGCAGTTCGGTGATCACGGCGGCGCCATCGGCACCCTGATCGGCCAGGAGAACCGCGGCCTGGAGTACATGTTCATCATGATGAATGCGGCCCGCTACGGCGTCGGCCTGCAGGGCATCGCCGTGGCCGATCGCGCCTATCAAAAGGCTGCGGCCTATGCGAAGGACCGCGTCCAGTCGCGCCCCGTGGATGGCTCGGTGGCCGGCAGCGCCGCCATCATTCACCACCCCGACGTGCGCCGCATGCTGATGACCATGCGCTCGCTGACCGAGGGCTGTCGCGCGATGGCGAGCACGGCAGCGGCTGCATTCGACGCGGCCCACCACCATCCCGACGCGGATGCGCGCAAGCAGAACCAGGCCTTCTACGACTTCATGGTGCCGCTGGTGAAGGGCTACAGCACCGAGATGAGCCTGGAGGTCACTTCGCTGGGCGTGCAGGTGCATGGCGGCATGGGCTTCATCGAAGAGACCGGTGCGGCGCAGTACTACCGCGACGCCAAGATCCTGACCATCTACGAAGGCACGACGGCCATCCAGGCCAATGACCTCGTGGGCCGCAAGACGGCGCGCGATGGTGGCCAACTGGCCCGCGCCGTGGCCGGCCAGATTGAAGTGACGGAAGGCGAACTGGCCAAGCGCGACAGCGTCGCCGCTCGCGCTGTGCTGAAGGCCCTGCGCGCCTCGCGTGAGGATTTCCTCGCCGTGGTCGACTTCATCGCCGGCTCGGCCAAGAGCAATCCGAATGCGGCCTATGCCGGCTCGGTGCCCTATCTGATGCTGGCGGGCAACCTCGTCGCTGGCTGGCAACTGGCCCGCGCTTTGATGGTGGCGGAAGACGCCTTGGCGACTGACAAGGAATTCATGGCCGCCAAGATCGTGACCGCGCGCTTCTATGCCGAACACATCCTGCCGCGTACCAGCTCACTGCGTGCCGCCATCATTGATGGCGCCGACAGCGTGACGGAACTCAGCCTCGAAGCTTTCTGACGGAGTCCAACTTGGCCCTGCCTCCCATCCTGAAGAACCTGCCGCTGCCCGCCATCGGCTCGCCGCTGTTCATCATCAGCAACCCCAAGCTCGTCATCGAGCAGTGCAAGGCCGGCATCGTCGGCTCCATGCCGGCGCTCAACGCGCGGCCGGCCGAGTTGCTCGACGAGTGGCTGGCCGAGATCACCGAGACGCTGGCGGCCTACAACCGCGCCAATCCGGACAAGCCCGCCGCGCCGTTTGCCATCAACCAGATCGTGCACAAGAGCAATGAGCGGCTCGAGCACGACATGCAGGTCTGCGCCAAATACAAGGTGCCCATCGTCATCACGAGCCTGGGTGCGCGTGAAGACGTGAACAACGCCGTGCATGCCTGGGGCGGCATCGTGCTGCACGACATCATCAACAACAAGTTCGCGAAGAAGGCCATCGAGAAGGGTGCCGACGGCCTTATCGCGGTGGCGGCGGGGGCGGGTGGCCATGCTGGCGTGAAGAGCCCGTTTGCGCTGATCCACGAGATCCGCGAATGGTTCGACGGCCCGCTGGCGCTGTCGGGCTCGATGGCCACCGGCGACGCCATCCTGGCCGCCCAGGCCATGGGCGCCGACCTGGCCTATATCGGCTCGGCCTTCATCGCCACCGACGAGGCCCGCGCGACCGACGCCTACAAACAGATGATCGTGGCCAGCAACAGCGACGACATCGTCTACAGCAATCTCTTCACCGGCGTGCATGGCAACTACCTGCGCGGCTCCATCATTGCTGCCGGCATGGATCCGGACAAGCTGCCCGAGAGCGACCCGAGCGCCATGAACTTTGGCGGCAGCGCGGCCAAGGCCTGGAAGGAAATCTGGGGCAGCGGCCAGGGCATCGGCGCGGTGCGCGAGGTGCTGCCGGCTGCGGAGCTGGTGGCGCGGCTCAAGCGCGAGTACGCGGCAGCGCGGGCGCGCCTGGCGCTGAACTGACGCGGCGCCTGGCTTGCCACGACGGCCGCCTGCGGGCGGCCGTTCTTCTTGGTGGGATGGAGCCCACCAACCCTAGGCTCAGGCGCGGAGGTTCGTCGCTACCATCGCGGCCCCCAACCGTTTTCATCGATCCGCAGATGCCCTTGAAGCCCAAAGCCATCCTCGTCTACAGCGCCGCCCTCCTGTTCAGCCTCCAGGCCGCCGCCCAGGAGCCCCAGCCGCCCCAGCCTACGGAGGCCCCGGTGGCGGCTGCGGCCGAGCCAGCGGCAAGGCCCGCTTCGGCGAGTGACGCCAAGGTGCTGCCCCGCTTGGCCGTGCGTTGGGACTGCGGCGACTGCGAGCAGAACCCCAAGGTCGGCCCGCTGATCGAGCAGACCTACGAAGCGCAAGCGACGTCCAAGGGGTACAGCGTCGCCCCCGCCGAGAGTGCCGAGGTCGTCATCAAGGAATACCGCCAGCGTCCCCCGGCTGCACGCGTCATGCTGGGCATCTTTGCGGGCAAGGACAAGCTGGCCACCAGGCTGAGCTTTCGCGGCAAGGAATACGTCGCCAGCGACTATTCGGCCAATGCCTTCCAGGGCATGAACAGCCTGTGCGAATCCGTGGCGAAACAGGCGCTGGCTCAGGTGCTGTCGGCGATCAAGGAATGAGCGAGTTCCACTGACCGTGGTCTGCCACCTGATGTGACGGCCGCCCTCGGGCGGCCGTTTCCTTTGGTGGGTTTCCTGTCCCAGAAGCGGGCGACTCATGAAAACGTCGCGCACGGGTTTTCCATGAAACCGCTTTCTCGCCTCTCCCAGGAGGATGCGACGCAAATTTGAAAGCGCTTTCAATGCGCTTTTGAATAGCGACCTGACCCCGGGAGCGGCTGCATGCCGGGGCGCGCAGTAGGTCTTCGCAGTCGAGACACCGGCCAGGGAAGGGCCATGCCGCCCCTCCCAGCGTTGGGACCCCGAACGATCCGCCGATCCCCACGACGAGCGGGCAAGGAGACAAAGGTGAATCTTGTTTTGCGTTGCTTGCGCCTGCTCGGCGTTTGCTGGTTGCTGGCTATCTCAGGTCTTTGCCTGCTCGGCACCACCTCGGCCCTGGCCCAGGACTACACACAGGGTGTCGAAGTCAGCGGCACGACAGCCACGATCTGGTTCAAGTCCAACGTGTCGACCACCTGGGTCGACGCCCACTACACGGTCAACAACGGCCCGCAGCAGAACATCCGCATGACGGCCGCCAATGGCCGCCATGAGCAGAAGGTCACCGTCGCCACCGGCAACGTGATCGGCTACTGGTTCACCTACAACAACGGCACGCCGGCCTACGACACGCCCAAGTTCAGCTACACGGTGGGCACCAGCACGGCCGCCGGCCCCGTCTGCTTCTACGCCGATGTGAACTACACCGGCGACAGCTTCTGCGCCAGCGCGGATTCGAGCTGGATAGGCGCTGCCTGGAACGACCGCGTGTCGTCCGTGAAGGTGCAGGCCGGCTACCAGGCCACGCTGTTCAACGACGTCAGCTACGGCGGCGGCTCGCTGGTGCTGACGGCCAACGAGCCCAATCTCGTCAACCGCGGCTTCAACGACCTGACCTCGTCCTACCGCGTCGGTACCAGCACCAACACCGGCAGTTGGAACGGCCGCACCACCTTCAACATCGTCAACCAGACCGCCGGCCGCTGGCCCGATGACCAGGTCTATTGGGCCATCATCGGCAAGGACTGGGACACGGGCAAGTTCGTGCGCGTGGATGCCGCGGGCAACTTCATCCCCATGGCAACAAGCGACAACGGCGCGCTGACCAAGGGTGGTCAGACGTACACCAACTACTTCCACAAGCTCAGCAACACCCGCTCCATCACCATCCCGGCGCTGAACTCGGCCCGCGTGCTGATGTCGGTGGGCTCGCCGATGTACATCAAGGTCGTCGTCGACGGCAACGGCAACATCGGCTATGCCGGCGCCAACATCGAGAACCCGACCGACCCCAACATCGACGTCTACTTCGACTTCGGCGAGATGGCCATCATCCCGCTGGGCAAGCCGGACCAGGGCATCTTCATCAACACCACGCGTGTCGATCACTTCGGCTTCCCGCTGAAGCTGCGCGTGCAAGGCCTTGGCGGCTACGACCAGACCGTGGGCGAGGCCCTGGCCGAAACGCGTGACCAGCTCTTCAGCAAGTTCATCGCCGAAGTGCCGGCGCAGTTCAAGCCACTCGCGCAGGCGCCGTACTCGCCCTACCGCATCATGGCCCCGGCCCACGGCACCTTCAAACCCGGCCAGGCCAACGCCAGCTACCTGCAGCCCTATATCGACGCCGTCTGGGCCCGCTACCGCAACGAAGACCTGGTCTTCACGCTGCAGAACCTGGGCACCTTCCGCGGCCGTGTCAGCGGTGACCGCTTCACCTTCACCGGTGGCTCGCCGGCGGGCACCTTCTACATCAACGGCAAGCCCGACACGGCCATGGTGCTGCTGGGCGCCGGCCTGCTGGCGGACGCGAGCGGCAACCCGACCAACACGGGGACGCAGCTGCAGATCCAGGCCCAGATCTGCGCTGCGCTGAACCGCCACGTGATGGAGCAGCCGGCCAACTGGTATGTGCAGACCGCGCACTACCCGGCCGGCCAGCTGGGCAACTGGTACGCCAAGTTCTGGCATGACCACAGCATCAACAAGAAGGCCTATGGCTTTGCGTACGACGATGTGGGCGACTTCAGCCCGTCGCTGCACACGACGGCACCGACGACGGTGACGTACACGATCGGCTGGTAAACCGGTCGAGTCGGGCTTCAAGCCCGATCCGGCGGACGCCTCGCGCAACTGCGCAGGGTGTCCGCCTTGCATTGGGGAGCTGGAGCAGCGGCTTCAAGTCGCAAGCATCAGCGCTGCGACTCAGGGTCGTCGGCGATGCGATTCAGCAGTGGACCCAGCGTGCCGTCCGGGAAGACGCGCCGCCAGCCTTCAGGATCCGCCTTGTACATGGGCGGTGCCGGCTCGGCCATGAACTCGGGAACGTAGCCGACCGAACAGGTCTCGCAATACAGGCCTTGGATGAAGGGCCCCTGGTGGGCAAATTCGGGCTTCAGGTCGTCGACGGAAAAGCCCTCGCAGGCGCAACCGTGCCGCCAGATCGATGGCGACGCGTGGGGGTGGTCGTCGGCTGGGTTGATCAGCAAGAGTTTGTGACTGACGCGAGTGGCCAAGTTGCAGCGAGGGCAGGCTTCGAGTTGAAGGGCGTGCGCATTCATCGTGAAGTGCTCGTCGTTATCAGCGCTTCGCGTTGATGCGCCAGGCCGGCAGCGTCCAGCCCGTCCACAGGGCCAGGCCGCGCAGCAGCACCGCTGTCGCGGCCGCTGCGCTGATGACGACCCACTGCGGCGCGTCCAGCCGCACGGCCGCGACGAGCACCCAGCCGCCGACAAAGCTGCACAGCGCATAGGGCCGGTGGTCGTGGAACGCGGCGGGGATCTCGTTGCAGACGATGTCGCGCAGCACGCCGCCGAAGACGGCGGTGATGACGCCCATCAGCACGGCCACGATGGCCGGCATGCCTGCGTCCAGCGCCACCAGCGTGCCGTTGGCCGTGAACAGGCCCAGCCCCAGTGCATCGGGCCACTGGATGGCCTTCTCCGTCAGCGCCAGGTGGCGCCGGCGCAGGAAGAGCATGGCGGCGAAGGACAGTGCCATCAGCGCCCACAGCCAGTCCGCATGCTCGACCCAGAAGAAGGGCCGGCGGTCCAGCAGCACATCGCGCAGCGTGCCGCCGCCAAAGGCCGACAGGCCCGCGACTATGCACAGGCCAACGACGTCGAGATGCTTGCGCGCGCCGGCCAGCAGGCCGGACAACGCGAAGGCCAGGGTGGCCGTGATCTCGACGACGGACTGGATCGTCGAGAAGTTGATGATGGGCGGCTTGATCACCCCAGCGTCATCTTCCACCGGGGTTGCTTGCGGGCCGAGCGCCGGGCCGCTCCCTAGCCGGCCCGCCCAGGCGATGTGCTTGCCGGTCGAACCGGCAAGCATCGCCGTCCCCTCGGGGGACCGGCCAAGGTATTCCTTGGACGAGGGGCTTCACTTCACTGTGGCCCATTTGGCTTGCGGGGCATCGTTGGCCGAGTGCGGGATGGTCAGACCGGCCTTCATGGCCCAGGGGCGCACCTGGTGGTGGATGGGGATGAAGAGGAACTCGTCGCGCGTGCGCTTCAAGGCTTCTTGCATCAGCGCCAGGCGCTTGGGCACGTCGGTCTCGACCTTCATCTGCTGCACCAGTGCGTCGATCTTGGCGTCACTGACCTTGGAGAAATTGCCCTTGCCGTCGGCGCCGCCGGTCTTGGTGTGGACGATGTCCTGCAGCGTGTACTGCGCATCGAACGTCGTCACGCCCCAGCCGTACATGTACAGCGGCAACTCGTAGCGTTGCATGGCGGCCGAATGCTGGGTCATCGGCTGCGTCGACAGCTTGGCCTTCACGCCGATGCGCGTCCACATCGACACCACCGCCTGGCAGATCTCCTCGTCATTGACGTAGCGGTCGTTGGGGCAGGCAAGCGGCACCTCGAAGCCTTCGGCATAGCCGGCCTCCGTCATCAACTGCTTGGCGCGCGCCACGTCGGGCTTTTGCACCGTGTCCAGCTCGGCCGAGTGGCCGTAGGCGACGGGCGCCACCATGATGGCCGCCGGCACCGACAGGCCGCGCATCAGGCTGCGCTTGATGGCCTCGCGGTCGATGGCCAGTGACATCGCCTCGCGCACGCGCTTGTCCTTGAAGGGGTTCTTGCCCTTCACGTTGCTGCCCTTGATCTCTTCGCTGCCCAGGTCCAGCGCGAAGAAGATGGTGCGGTTCTCGGGCCCGTCGATGACCTTGAGCCGCGGGTCGGCCTTGAGCTTGGCGACGTCCTGGGGTGGCAGGTCGGTCAGCAGATCGAGGTCGCCAGACAGCAGGGCGGCCACGCGGGTTGCGTCGGACTTGATGGGCAGATAGGTCAGCTCTGAGATATTGCCCTTGGGCTTGTCCCACCAGTCCTTGTTGGCCACCATGCTGATGCGCTGGTCCGGCTGCCAGGCCGTGATCTTGAACGGCCCCGTGCCCATCGCGTTGCGGGAGGCATAGGTGTCCTCCTTGGCCTTGAAGTCCTGCGGGTTCTCGGAGCGGTTCTTGGTCGCCCAGGCCTTGCTGACGATGCGCACATAGGTCAGGTTGCGCGTCAGCACGGGGTTGGGGCCTTCGAGCATGAAGTCCACCGTGTGGTCGTCGATCTTCTTCACCTCCTTGATGCCGGAGGCATAGATGATCATGTTGCTGGCCGGGTGCTTGATGCGCTGCAGGCTGAAGACGACATCATCCGCCGTGAAGGGCGTGCCGTCATGGAACTTGACGCCGCGGCGCAGGTCGAAGCGCACCTGCGTGGGCGTCACAAAGGTCCACTTAGCGGCCAGTGCCGGCTCGACGTCGAACTTCTCCGTGTAGCGGGTCAGGCCTTCATAGGCGTAGCCGGTGATGGTGGACGTGGCCGAGTGGTTCTGCGAATGCGGATCCAGCGTCTGGATGTCGTTCTGGGCCGCCCAGCGCAGTGGGTCGGCCGTGGCGGTCAGCGCGGTGGCCAGCCAGGCGGCGGCCCAAAGGGTGGAGATTTTCATGAGCTTCATGGAAGGGTGGTGAAGCGGGCCTCGAAGGTGTCGTTCGAGCGGTGCAGGGTGTTGACGCCGGGTTTCATGGCCCAGGGCCGGATCTGATGATGCACCGGAATGAAGAGGAACTCGTCGCGCACACGCAGCAAGGCCTCGCGGATCAGCGCGTTGCGGGCGCTCGCGTCGGGCTCGAACTGGATGCGCTCGACGAACGTGTCCAGCGCCGCGTCGGCGAGGCGGTTGAAGTTCTGGCCGCCGTTGCCGCGCGCATCGCGGCTGTGGCCCCAGGCCTGCAGGCCCTGATGGGCGTCGTAGGTCGGCATGGAAATGCCGATCAGGTAGAACGGCGACTCATAGCGTTCCAGCGCCTGGATGTGCAGGCTCATCGGCTGGGCGTTGAGCCGCACCCGCACGCCGATGCGGGCCCACATCGCCACCGCGGCCTGGCAGATCTGCTCGTCGTTGACGTAGCGGTTGTTGGGGCAGCGCAGCGGCAACTCGAAACCCTGCGGGTAGCCAGCCTCGGCCAGCAGCTTGCGGGCCTTGTCGGCGTCGAGCTTCAGCGGCGTATCCAGCGCTGCGTCGTAGCCGGTGACGCCAGGCGGCACCATCAGCGCTGCGGGCACCGACAGGCCGCGCATGATGCTGCGCTTGATGGCCTCGCGGTCCAGAGCAAGGTTCAGCGCCTCGCGCACGCGCTTGTCCTTGAAGGGGTTGCGGCCCTTGACGCTGGAATCGCGCAGTTCCTCGCTGCTTTGGTCCATGGCGAAGAAGACGGTGCGCACCTCGGCGCCCTCCATCAGCTTGAGGCGCTTGTCTGTCTTGAGCCGCTGGTAGTCCTGCGGCGGCACGTCGGTGACGAGGTCGACATCGCCCGACAGCAGTGCCGCCACGCGCGTGGGCGCCGACTTGATCGGCAGATAGGTCAGTTCGGTGATGTTGCCCTTGTTGCTGTCCCACCAGTCCTTGTTGATGACCATCTGCACGGCCTGGTCGGGCTGCCAGCTGACGAGTCGGTAGGGGCCGGTGCCGTTGGCGTTGCGCGAGGCGTAGTTCTCCTCCTTGGCCTTGAAGTCCTCGACATGGCTGGCGTGGTTGCGCACCGCCCAGGCGCGGCTCAGGATGGCGAAGTTGACGAGGTTCTGCAGCAGCAGCGGTGCCGGTGCCTCCAGCATCAGGTCGACCGTGTAGTCGCCCAGCTTGCGGATCTCGCGGATGCCCGACACATAGGCCTGCATCGCGCCCTGCGGCTCGCGGATGCGGGCGAAGCTGAAGACGACGTCATCCGCTGTGAAGGGGCTGCCATCGTGGAACTTCACGCCGCGGCGCAGCTCGAAGCGCACCTGGGTGGGCGACACATAGCTCCAGCGCGTCGCCAGCGCGGGCTCGGGCTGGTAGTTCTCGCCCCGCCGCGTCAGGCCCTCGTAGACCTGGGCGGCAATGGTCAGCGAGGTGGTGTGGTTCTGCGAATGCGGATCCAGCGTCAGGATGTCGTTCTGCGCGGCCCAGCGCAGCGGGGCCGCGCTGGCGGACAGGGCGGCAAACAGCCCGCAGGCCAGGGCCGTGAGAACGCCATGTCGCGCCCTCACTTGATGGTGGTGTAGCGAGCCTCGAAATAGTCGTTCGAGCGGTGGATGGTCTCGACGCTCGGCTTCATCGCCCAGGGCCGGATCTGGTGGTGGATGGGCACGAAGAGGTATTCGTCGCGGATGCGCAGCAGGGCTTCCTTGATGAGGGCGTTGCGCTTGGGCACGTCGGGCTCGAACTTGATCTTCTGGATCAGGCCATCGAGCGTCGCGTCGCTGACCTTGCCGAAGTTGAAGTTGCCGTCCGCGCCGTTGGTGCGCGTGTGGCCCCAGGCCTGCATGCCGTAGAGGGCGTCATACGTGGAGACGCCCCAGCCCAGCATGTAGAACGGCGACTCGCCGCGCTGGAAGGTCTGGCTGTGGGTGGAGAAGGGCTGGGCGATGAGGCGCACCTTGACGCCGATCTTGGCCCACATCGACACCGCCGCCTGGCAGACCTGCTCGTCGTTGACGTAACGGTTGTTGGGGCAGTGCAGCGGCACCTCGAAGCCCTGCGGGTAGCCGGCCTCGGCGAGCAGCTTGCGGGCCTTGTCGAGGTCGGGCTTGAGCGGTGCATCGAGTGCTGCGTCATAGCCGTTGACACCCGGCGCAATCATCAGCGCCGCCGGTACCGACAGGCCACGCATGATGCTGCGCTTGATGGCCTCGCGGTCCAGGGCCAGGTTCATGGCCTCGCGCACTTTTCTGTCCTTGAAGGGGTTCTTGCCCTTCACATTGGACTCGCGCAACTCCTCGCTGCCCTCGTCCATGACAAAGAAGACGGTGCGGATCTCCGAGCCTTCCAGCAGCCTGACCTTGCCTTCTTCCTTGAGCTTGAAGAAGTCCTGCGGCGGCAGGTCGGTGACGATGTCGACGTCGCCCGACAGCAGGGCCGCCACGCGCGTCGGCGGAGACTTGATCGGCAGATAGCTCAGCTCGGTGACATTGCCCGGGTTCTTGTCCCACCAGTCCTTGTTGGCCACCATCTTGACGGCCTGGTCGGGCTGCCAGCTCACCAGCTTGTAGGGCCCGGTGCCATTGGCATTGCGGCTCGCGAAGTTCTCTTCCTTGGCCTTGTAGTCCTGGGTGTTGGTCGTGTTGTTCTTGGTCGACCAGACCTTGCTCATGATGGGGAAGCTGATGATGTTCTGCAGCAGCATCGGCGTCGGCGCCTCGAGGATGAAGTCGACGGTGTGGTCGTCGATCTTCTTGACCTCCTTGATGCCCGAGACATAGGTCTGCTTGGTGCCCTGGGGCTGGGTGATGCGGCCGAAGCTGAAGACGACGTCGTCGGCCGTGAAGGGCGAGCCGTCATGGAACTTGACGCCCTTGCGCAGGTCGAAGCGCACCTGGGTCTGGGAGAGGTAGGTCCACTTGGTCGCCAGCGACGGCTCGGGGCGGTACTCCTTGCCCAACCGCGTCAGCCCCTCGTAGATGTGCGTGCCGATGGCGTTGGAGGTGTTGTGGTCCTGCGAGTGCGGGTCCAGCGTCAGGATGTCGTTTTGTGCGGCCCAGCGCAGTGGGGCGGCAGTGGCCACTCCCAGCGTCAGTGCGGCCAGCAGGGGCAGGAGTCGGAGCAGAGATTTCATGCGGCTTTCCTTGAGAATGGCAGGACGGCAGAAGCCAAAAATACTAGCCGCGACCCCGGGGGTGCCGGCTACGGTTTTCCCTCGGGTTCTAGTGAGCAATCGCAACCGGCACCCGCGGCGATCCAGCGCTTCACCAGCCAGCCGCCCAACTTCCCGATGAAGCCGCTCGGTTGCGCCGCTAGTGCGCCGCACACATAGCGTGCGCCGTCCCAGCGCAGTGCGACGCATGCACCTTTGAGGCGCCGGCTCAGCACGACGCCCAGCGGGCAGGGCTCGGCCAGGCAGCAGACGCCGCAGCCGTTGCAAGCCTGGCCGAACGCGGGCTTGGGCGGCGCGTCGGGGTGGATTTGGATGATCCGTGTCTGGCCCATGGGTTGAATCATGGGCCAGAAGATGGCCCGGACCGCAGCGCCTGCCGCAATCGGCCTGCCACCTCGCCCGCCTGTTCGGTCCTGACATTGGTGAAGCCGATCAACAGGCCCTGGCCGGCCTCGTGCTGGACGGCATGGGCAGACAGCGCGGACGGCGCCAGGCCCTGAGCGCGGGCGCGCCGGACCAGGCCGGTGTCCGGCTCGTGTCCGGGGAAGCGGGCCAGCAGCGTGAGGCCGCCCTCGGGAGCCGCCAGCGCGATGCCGTTACCGAATTCAGCTTGCAGGGCGCGGGTCAGCGCCACGCTGCGTTCGGCATAGCGAAGCCGCATGCGGCGCAGGTGCCGGGCGTAGTGGCCACCGGCCATGAAGGCGGCCAGGGCGGCCTGTTCCTGTTGGGCATGGCCGCGGTGGGACAGTTCGCAGGCGGCGGCCGTGGCCTCGACCCAGGCCGCGGGTGCGACGAGATATCCCAGCCTCAGCCCGGGGAACAGCGTCTTGCTGAAGCTGCCGGCATAGAACACCCGGTCGCGCCGGTCGACGCTTTTCAGTGCTGCCGGTTTGCGGCCGACGTAGTGGAATTCGCTGTCGTAGTCATCTTCCAGCACCCAGGCGTCGGCGGCCTGGGCCCAGTCGAGCAGCGCCTGGCGGCGTTGGAGTGACAGCGCCACGCCCAGCGGGCTCTGGTGGCCAGGCGTGACGACGGCGAGCCGGGCGGCCGGGTGGTATTGCCGGGCATAGGCCACGTCCAGGCCGGCCGCATCGACCGGGATGAAGGTCAACTGCAGTTGCGCCGCTTCCAGCGCGCGCCGGGCGAAGCGGTAGCCGGGATCTTCGAACCAGACTTCCGTGCCAGGCGGCGCCACCAGGCCGACGACCAGTTGCTGCGCGGCCTGGTAGCCGGCCGTGACGAAGACCTGAGTGGGGTCGCACGCAATGCCGCGCGACACCAGCAGGTAGGCCGCGATGGCGGCGCGCAGTTCCGGCAGGCCGCGCGGGTCGGGGTAGCAGAAGCGCTGCGCGTCCAGACGCCGTGCCGCGCCGGCCGTCAGGCTGGCCCAGAGCGTGCGTGGGAACAGGTCCAGCGCCGGCAGGCCGCCGCGAAAGGGCCAGAGGTAGTCGTCGGGCAAGGTGAAGGCCGCTGCCCGCGCGATGGCAGGCGTCGCGCCCTGCATCAGGCTGCCCGGCTTCAGGTCGGGCGCCACCACGGTGCCGGCAGCGCCGCGCCCCAGGATGCAACCCTCACCGGCCAGCCGCCCATAAGCCGCGTCTACGGTGCCGCGTGCGACATTGAGCTGGGCGGCCAGGCTGCGCGTGGACGGCAGGCGCGCGCCCGGCGCCAGCCGGCCGTCGGCGATGGCCTCACGGATGCGCTGGTAGACCTGCTCCTGCAACGGTTGGGCCGACGCGGTTTCGAGGCGCAGCGCATCCAGCGGGGAGAGTGATGGCGGTGCGCTCATGGCCCAGTCAATTCGCGCGGATTTGGCTCTGTTGGATCGGGCCATTCTCCGGGAGAGTCTGGGTCATGGACACGCAGCTTCGATCCTCCACCGCCGACATGGGCGCCAGGGCACCGCTCTCCGCGGCCCGGCAGGCCCTCGCACTCGCGCCGGCCCTCGCGGCGATGAGCTACCCGTTCTGGCTGCGGGCCTTCCATGCCGTCGGCACGCAATGGCCTCTCGCGGCGCTGCCGCTGCTGGCCGCCTTCGCGATGCCACTGGTCGCCGCGCTGCTGTGGTTGCGCGCAGCCTGCGCGGCGCCCGGCTCGGTTTTCGAACTTCGGGTGCGCCGGCTGGCCCTGCTGGGCGTCGCGGCGCCGCCGCTGTTCGTGTTCTGCGCCTTCCTGTTGGGCGTGCTGGGCCGCCCGATCTCCGAGCCGCTGGCTTGGATGGCCGCATGGTTGGCCGCCGGCCTGTGGGCGTGGGCGGCCCCCGGTGGGGCCGAGCCCGTGACCGCCCCGCCGGCGGACATGACCGCGCGCGCTGCCCATGGCGTGGTGGCGGCGATGGTGCTGGCCTTCATCGGCTTTCACCTTGTCAACCACCTGTTCGGGCTGCTGGGCCCGCAGGCGCATGCGGCCGTCATGAAGGCTGGGCGCGGCGTCTACCGCATGCCCGCGGCCGAAGCCATGCTGGTGGCGCTGCTGTTGCTGCAGCTCTGCCTTGGCGCGTGGCTGGCCTGGCGCTGGAGCCGGTTGCGCATGGATGTCTACCGCGCCGTGCAAGTGATGACAGGTGTCTATCTCGGCTTCTTCCTGCTCACGCACATGAACTCGGCCCTGGTGTCGGCGCGCACCTTGCGAGGCATCGAGACCGACTGGGCCTGGGCCTCGGGCGCGCCGCAAGGCTTGCTGCTGGACGCCTGGAATATCCGCCTGCTGCCGCACTATGCGCTGGGCGTGTTCTGCGTGCTCGCCCACCTGTGCTGCGGCCTGCGCAGCGTGCTGCTGGCGCATGGCTGGCGGGCGGCGAGCGTCAACCGCGGCTGGCTGGCGGGTTTGATCGCCGCGGTCGCGGTATCGACACTCATCGTGGCCGGCTTGTGCGGCCTGCGGTTGCCCGGCGCTTGAGTCCACGCTGCGAGACGCTAGGCTCCACGCAGGCACCGTCCCTCCCACCACACCGCACGACAAGAGAGTTCAAGATGTCCAAGGTCAGAGTCGCGGCATTCAGCATTTCCATCGACGGTTTCGCGGCAGGGCCGTGCCAGAGCCTGGAGGCGCCGCTGGGCGCAGGCGGCGAGCAACTGCACGAGTGGATGTTCCCGACCCGCACCTTCAAGCAGATGGTCGGCAGCGAAGGGGGCAGCACCGGCGTCGACGACCGCTTCGCGGTGCGCAGCTTCGAGGGTGTCGGCGCCTGGATCCTGGGCCGCAACATGTTCGGCCCCGTGCGCGGCCCCTGGCCCGACGAGACCTGGAAGGGCTGGTGGGGTGCCAATCCGCCTTACCACGTACCTGTGTTCGTGCTGACCCACCACGCCCGGCCGCCACTGCAGATGGAAGGCGGCACGACCTTCCATTTCGTGACGGACGGAATCGAAGCCGCGCTGCGGCAGGCGAAGCACGCCGCCGCGGGCAAGGACGTGCGCATCGGCGGCGGTGCTCAGACGATCCGCCAGTACCTGCAGGCCGGTCTGATCGACGAGATGCACCTGGCCATCTCGCCGGTGCTGCTGGGCAGCGGCGAGTCGCTGCTGGGTGGCCTGGACATGCCGGCCATTGGCTGGCGCGTCACCGAGCACGAAAGCTCGGGGCAGGCGATGCATGTGGTGATGGCGAGGTGACGTGGCTTCAAGGCGCGGCGGCGACGCCGCAGGTCGCGCGAGCGTCGATGGCGACGTCCAGTGGAGCGGTCGCGCAAGCGGCTTGATGTGCCGCGCCCCAGCGACGGATTTCCTCGGCCACCGGCAGCACCGACAGCCCGTGCGGCGTGAGTGCGTATTGCACGACGGCCGGCACAGGCCCCGTGCGCTCGCGGCTCACCAGCCCGTCGGCCTGCAGCTCGCGCAACTGCTCCGCTAGCACCTTGGCTGATACATCCGGAAGGCTGCGCCGCAGTGCGGCGAAGTGCAGGGGGCCGTCGGCCAGCCGGTACACGACAAACAACTTCCAGCGCCCACCGATGGCCGCCAGCGCCGCCGTCAGCGCGCAGCCGCGGATGGCGTTGCCACGCGCCGGGCGAGGACGGTTACCTGCAGGTGCCTTCTTGGCAGTGGACATGGTGCTGCATAGAGTGAACCGGGTCAGTCTAGTCACCCATCCGAGTTCATGCCTTCCCAACACACTCGCCGCACCGCCGCCGCGCTCATGGCCACCGGTGTCAGCGCCATCGCCGCGCCCGCTTCCGCCGCCTCCGCGCCCCTGTTGCCTCCAACGCCGGTGGGCGCGCCGCAGGACTTCGAATTCGAGCACGGCAACTGGGACACGTCGCTGCGCCGCCGGCTGCGGCCACTGAGCGGCTCGGACGTGTGGGCGGAGTACGTCGGCACCACCCTCGTGCACCCGTTGCTGAGCGGCCGCGCGAATCTCGTCGAGCTGGATGTCTCGGGCCCCGAGGGGCGCATCCAGGGTCTGTCGCTGCGGCTCTTCGAGGTGCAGCAGCAGCGCTGGACGCTCAACTTCTCCAACGCAGCATCGGGCACGCTCGCCGCGCCGATGGTGGGCGGCTTCGGCGGCAGCCCGCGTGGCCTGTTCTACAGCGCCGAGGGCTTCAATGGCCGGCCTATCCTGGTGCGCTTCATCATCGAGTCCCTGAGCGTCGACCGCTGCCGCTTCGAGCAGGCGTTTTCGGCTGATGGCGGCGTCACGTGGGAGATCAATTGGATTGCGGTGGATACGAGGAGGTCATACTGAAGCGATGGAGAGACCCACGAGCGAACAGATAGCAGCGTTGCCGCCTTACCCCGCGTTGCCGCTCGACCGGATCCACGTGCTTCGCGACGCGGACCAATGCGACTTCGCTGAAGCAGAACTGCGCTTGGCCGGCCAGGTCGGCTTCGACACCGAGAGCAAGCCCATGTTTGTCGCTGGCGGTGAGCAGACAGGACCGCACATCGTGCAGTTCGCGACTGCGGGGCATGCCTTCATCGTACATACGGAAGCGCCGGAGACTGCAGGCTTCCTGCGCGCCATCCTTGAGTCTGAGGTCATCGTCAAGGTGGGGTTCGGCATCGTGTCCGACCGCGTGCCCTTGCACAGGAAGCTGGGCGTGCAGCTCAGCGGTGGGGTCGATGTTTCGCACATGGTGCGGCGACTGGGTTTCCAGCAGGCCGTCGGCCTCAGGGCCGCCGTCGCCATCGTGCTGGGCCAGCGCATGCCCAAGTCCAAGAAAGTCACCACCTCCAACTGGGCCACCCGCAAGCTCAGCCCCCAGCAGCTGCAATACGCGGCCAACGACGCGCATGCGTCGCTGCTGGTGTATCAGGCGCTCCAGGCGATGCCAATGGAGCTTGCGAGAGCTTCATCTCCATGAGTGGCCCTGCCAACGGCCACCCTCCAGCCGTCCGAGTTCTAAACTCAAGAGATGAAGCCGGTCCTGACTTGTCTGGTGGCGACCCTGTTCGCCAGTGCTGGACTGCAGGCCCATGAGACTCCCTGCGGGCCGTATCAAGTGGCCTTTTACGAAACGGGCTTGCTGTATTTCAAGAATGCCGCAGGCGACTACGTCGGCATCGACCGCGACGTCGTCGAGGAAGTCAGCAGGCGCACGGGCTGCTCCTTGGTGCGAGTCATGGAGTCCCGCGTGCGAACCTGGACGGCGCTGGCCGGGGGTACGCTTGACATGACGGTCTCGGGCATAGAAACGCCTGAGCGGCAGAGGTTTGCGCACTTCGTTCCTTATGTCCTGAACAATCGCAACTACCTGATCGTGCGCAACGAACTGGCTGCCACGACGAAGACCATGGACGAGTTCCGGGCGCGAAAGTTTCTGCGCCTGGGTGTAGTCAAGGGTTTTGTCCATGGCGCAACGCTGGACCCCTGGATCGAAGCGCTCCGTCGCGAAGGCCGCATCGATGAAGTGGCAGATCTGGAAGTTCTCGCCAGAGTCTTTGCTGTCGGGCGCGTCGATGCCTTCCTCAGCCAACCGGTGGTCTGGGCCCCACTACTCACGCGCAACCAGCTGGACGGAAAGGTCCAAATCCTCGACTTCGCGCCGCAGGACAACGCAGTCCTGGGGCTCGTGCTGTCGCGCCAGCGGGTTGCGGCCGTCGACGTCGACAAGATGCGCAACGCGATCGAGCTGATGCGCACCGACGGCACGCTTGAGACGATCTTTGCGCGCTATGTTGACCGGCCGACAGCCCGAGCGCTTGCAGCGCGACCCAGCGGAAAGTAGCGGCGGGCAAGCGCCCGTGGCGCCCTTTGCACTGAAGGCAGGCCTTCAGGTCTTCACGCCCAACTCGCGCAGCCGCTCGTTCAGATAGCTGTCGGCCGTATAGCGATCGCTCAGCACGACGTTGTCGCGCGGATGCAGGAACAACGGCAGCGACACGCGGCTCTTCTTCGCGCCTTCGCCGGTCGGGTTCACCACGCGGTGCTGGGTCGATGGGTAATAGCCCTCGGAGGCCTCCTGCAGCATGTCGCCGATGTTGATGGTCAACGTGCCGAAATCGCAGGGCACGTCGTGCCAGGCGCCGTCGGTGCCCAGTACCTGCAGGCCCGGCTCGTTGGCGGCGGGCAGGATGGTCAGCAGATTGATGTCGCCATGCGCTGCGGCGCGGATGGAGCCCACCGGCTCTTCGCCCGTCAACGGCGGGTAGCGCAGCACGCGCAGCAGGGTCTTGCTGCTGCCCTGGATCATGTTCGACAGCGGCTCGCGGTACTTGGCCGCGATCTCTGGCGGCGTGTAACGCTCCACCCAGCCCAGCAGTTCCTCCGCCAGCGCATTGGCTTCGCGGTAGTAGGTGAGGGCGTCTTCCTTCAACTGCTCGGGGATGCGGCCCCAGGGGTAGACGTGGAAATACTCCTTGATGTCCTTCTGCTTGGAACCCTTCGCGGTTTCCGAGATGGCGGTCGAGAAATACCCATCCTGGGTTTCCTTGGAAAACGCGTAGCCATGCTTGGCCTCGCTGTTGAAGAAGGCCAGCCAGTCGGCATAGATCTTCTCGACCAGGGTTTGGCGGATCGGGTGGTTGGTCAGCACGCCGAAACCGGTCTCGTGCAGGGAGCGGGTGAACTTCTCCGCGGCGTCGGGCGCGCGGTAGTCAACGACCTGGACTTGCATCTGGGATCTCCTGAATGTCCCTCGCGTTCAACCATTCAATCTCGGGGCTGGCGCGACCACCAAGTTTACGGGCCAGTCAACTTTGCTGCATCCCGGTGCGTGAACTTTGTCGCACCCCGTCCACCTTGTCGGGCAAACCCGGAGTGCTAGAGTCCGCCCCTGATACTTTTATTCCTTCCCGTCCCTTTTGCAGTTGCCCCTGGCAACAGCAGAGGTGGGTCGCAATCCGCCAACCGGTCGAGCCGTGTCGCGGAAGGTTCTTCAACCAGCCAACTCCCTGGAAACCGGGGCATGAGGTGAGCGAAAGATGATGCAGCAATACAGGTCCAACTCCTACCTGTTCGGCGGAAACGCGCCGTATGTGGAGGAGATGTACGAGGCCTACCTCGACAACCCGGGTTCCGTCCCGGACAACTGGCGCGCCTATTTCGACGCGTTGCAGCATGTCCCCGCGGTGGATGGCAGCGAGGCGCGCGACGTGGCCCATGCGCCGGTCGTCGAATCATTCGCCCAGCGCGCCAAGGCCAACGCCTTCGCCAACAAGGCTTCCAGCGCCGATCTGGCCGTCGCCCGCAAGCAGGTGCACGTGCAGTCGCTGATCGCGGCCTACCGTTTCCTCGGCAACCGCTGGGCCGAGCTGGACCCCCTCAAGCGCGCCGAGCGCCCCAAGATTCCCGAGCTGGACCCGGCGTTCTACGACCTGACCGAGTCCGACATGGACATCTCGTTCAGCGCCGTGAACAGCTATTTCGGCGGCGAGACGATGACGCTGCGCCAGATCGTGCAGGCCCTGCGCGAGACCTATTGCGGCTCGATCGGCTCCGAATTCATGCACGGCTCCGACCCCGGCGAGAAGCGCTGGTGGCAGGAGCGCCTGGAGAAGGCGCGCGGCAAGCCGACCTTCTCGGCCGAAGAGAAGAAGCACATCCTCGACCGCCTGACCGCGGCCGAAGGCCTGGAGCGCTATCTCCACACCAAGTACGTCGGCCAGAAGCGTTTCTCGCTGGAAGGCGGCGAGAGCTTCATCGCGGCGATGGACGAAGTGATCCAGCGTGGCGGCGAGCGCGGCGTGCAGGAAATCGTCATCGGCATGGCCCACCGCGGCCGCCTGAACGTGCTGGTCAACACGCTGGGCAAGATGCCTGCCGACCTGTTCGCCGAGTTCGAGCACAAGGCTGCCGAAGACCTGCCGGCCGGCGACGTGAAGTACCACCAGGGCTTCAGCTCCGACGTGTCCACGCCTGGCGGCCCGGTGCACCTGAGCCTGGCCTTCAATCCGTCCCACCTGGAAATCGTCAACCCGGTCGTTGAAGGCAGCGTGCGCGCCCGCCAGGACCGCCGCGGCGACAGCGAAGGCGCCCAGGTGCTGCCGGTGCTGGTGCACGGTGACGCGGCCTTCGGTGGCCAGGGCGTCGTGCAGGAAACGCTGGCGATGGCGCAGACGCGCGGCTACCGCACCGGCGGCACGGTCCACATCATCATCAACAACCAGATCGGCTTCACCACCAGCGACCCGCGCGACCTGCGCTCCACCTGGTACTGCTCCGACGTCGTCAAGATGATCGAAGCGCCGGTGCTGCACGTGAACGGCGACGACCCCGAGGCCGTCGTCTGGGCCACGCAGCTGTGCATGGACTACCGCGCCGAGTTCAAGAAGGACGTCGTCCTGGACATCGTCTGCTTCCGCAAGCTGGGCCACAACGAGCAGGACACGCCGGCGCTGACCCAGCCGCTGATGTACAAGAAAATCGCCGCCCACCCCGGTACGCGCAAGGTCTATGGCGACAAGCTGGTGGCGCAGAACGTGCTGCCGGCCGAAGGCCCGGACGACATGGTCAAGGCCTACCGCGCCGCCATGGACGAAGGCCGCCACACCGTCGACCCGGTGCTGACCAACTTCAAGAGCAAGTTCGCCACCGACTGGTCGCCCTTCCTGGGCAAGAAGTGGACCGACAGCTGTGACACCGCCATTCCGGTGGCCGAGTGGAAGCGCCTGGCCGAGAAGCTGACGACGCTGCCCAAGGACTTCGCGGCCCACAACCTCGTTGCCAAGCTCTACGCTGACCGCGCCACGATGGGTCGCGGCGAAGTCAACATCGACTGGGGCATGGGCGAGTCCATGGCTTTCGCGTCGCTGGTGGCTTCGGGCTACCCAGTGCGCCTGTCCGGCGAGGACAGCGGCCGCGGCACGTTCACGCACCGCCACGCCGTGCTGCACGACCAGAACCGCGCCAACTGGGACGCCGGCACCTACATCCCGCTGCAGAACGTGGCCGAAGGCCAGGCACCGTTCACCGTCATCGACTCCATCCTGTCTGAAGAAGCGGTGCTGGGCTTCGAGTACGGCTATGCCGCGGCCGAGCCCAACACGCTGACGATCTGGGAGGCGCAGTTCGGCGACTTCGTCAACGGCGCCCAGGTCGTCATCGACCAGTTCATCGCCTCCGGCGAAGTGAAGTGGGGCCGCTCCAACGGCCTGACGATGATGCTGCCGCACGGCTACGAAGGCCAGGGCCCGGAGCACAGCTCGGCGCGCCTGGAGCGCTTCATGCAGCTGGCCGCGGACAACAACATGCAGGTCGTGCAGCCCACCAACGCCGCGCAGATCTTCCACGTGCTGCGCCGCCAGATGCTGCGCATGTTCCGCAAGCCCCTGGTCATCATGACGCCCAAGAGCCTGCTGCGCGCGAAGGATGCCACCTCGCCGCTGGCCGATTTCACCAAGGGCGATTTCAAGACCATCATCGGTGAACAGGACGCCGCGCTGAATGCCGAGAAGGTCAAGCGTGTCATCGTCTGCTCGGGCAAGGTCTATTACGACCTGGTCAAGGCGCGGGCCGAGAAGAAGTCCGCCGACGTGGCCATCGTGCGCGTCGAGCAGCTCTACCCCTTCCCGCACAAGGCCTTCGCGGCCGAGTTGAAGAAGTACCCGAACGCCACCGACATCGTCTGGTGCCAGGACGAACCGCAGAACCAGGGCGCCTGGTTCTTCGTGCAGCACTATGTGCACGAGAACATGAGCGAAGGCCAGAAGCTCGGCTATGCCGGCCGTCCGGCCAGCGCCAGCCCGGCCTGCGGCTATGCCCACCTGCACCAGGAGCAGCAGAAGGCGCTGCTGGATCAGGCGTTTGCCAAGCTCAAGGGCTTCATCCTCACCAAATAAGGACCGCAATGCGCAGCGCCCCGATCGGCGCTGCGCTTGCTCGCGCCTGCACCATCACACCGAATAAAGAACACGGAGCCTCCCACCATGGCCATCGTTGACGTCCAAGTTCCCCAGTTTTCCGAATCCGTTTCCGAGGGCACGCTGCTGACCTGGAAGAAGAAGCCCGGCGAAGCTGTCACCATCGACGAAACCCTCGTCGAGATCGAGACCGACAAGGTCGTGCTCGAAGTGCCCGCACCTGCCTCCGGCGTGCTGGCCGAAGTCCTGGTGGCTGACGGCAGCACCGTCGTCAGCCAGCAACTGCTCGCCAAGATCGACACCGAAGGCAAGGCCGGCGCTGCTGCAGCCGCACCTGCCGCTGCTGCTGCCGCACCTGTGGCCGCCGCTGCTCCTGCTGCCGCCAACAAGGGCGATGTGGCCATGCCCGCCGCCGCCAAGATCCTGGCCGAGAAGGGCCTGGCTGCCACCGACGTGGCCGGCTCCGGCAAGGACGGCCGCGTGACCAAGGGCGACGCCCTTGGCGCTCAGCCCAAGCCTGCTGCCGTCGCCGCGCCGCTGGTCGTGCCTGCGTCGCCCGCGGTCGCCAAGCCGCTGCCCGCCGTGGCCGCGCCGGCCCAGCAGAACCTGGGCGACCGCCCCGAGCAGCGCGTGCCCATGACCCGCCTGCGCGCCCGCATCGCCGAGCGCCTGGTGCAGTCGCAGTCGACCAACGCCATCCTGACCACCTTCAACGAAGTCAACATGGCCCCGGTCATGGAGATGCGCAAGAAGTTCCAGGAGAAGTTCGAGAAGGAACATGGCGTCAAGCTCGGCTTCATGAGCTTCTTCGTCAAGGCAGCCGTCGCGGCGCTGAAGAAGTACCCGATCATCAATGCCTCGGTCGATGGCAACGACATCGTCTACCACGGCTACTTCGACATCGGCATTGCCGTCGGCTCGCCGCGCGGCCTCGTCGTGCCGGTGCTGCGCAATGTCGACCAGATGAGCTTCGCCGACATTGAAAAGAAGATCGCCGAGTTCGGCCAGAAGGCCAAGGACGGCAAGCTGTCCATCGACGACCTGACCGGCGGCACCTTCTCCATCTCCAACGGCGGCACCTTCGGCTCCATGCTGTCCACGCCCATCATCAACCCGCCTCAGTCGGCCATCCTGGGCGTGCACGCCACCAAGGACCGTGCTGTCGTCGAGAACGGCCAGGTCGTCGTGCGCCCGATCAACTACCTCGCCATGTCTTACGACCACCGCATCATCGACGGCCGTGAAGCCGTGCTGGGCCTGGTGACCATGAAGGAAGCGCTGGAAGACCCGGCCCGCCTGCTGTTCGACATCTAAGAAGAACAAGGAACGATCAGCATGAGCACCAAGCAATTCGATGTCGTCGTCATCGGCGGCGGCCCTGGCGGCTACATCGCCGCGATCCGCGCGGCCCAGCTGGGCATGAACGTGGCCTGTATCGACGAGTGGAAGAACGACAAGGGCGGCCCCGCCCTCGGCGGCACCTGCACCAACGTCGGCTGCATCCCGTCCAAGGCGCTGCTGCAGTCCAGCGAGCACTACGAGCAGCTCAACCACCACTTCGCCGACCACGGCATCACGGCGGACAACGTCAAGATGGACGTCGCCAAGATGCTGGCCCGCAAGGACCAGGTCGTGAAGCAGAACAACGACGGCATCGTCTACCTGTTCAAGAAGAACAAGGTCACGTTCTTCCACGGTCGTGGCTCCTTCGTTGCCGCCAAGGATGGCGGTTATGAACTCAAGGCTGGTGAGGAAACCATCGCGGCCAAGCAGGTCATCGTCGCCACGGGTTCCAACGCCCGCGCGCTGCCCGGCGTGCCGTTCGACGAAGAGAACATCCTGTCCAACGACGGTGCCCTGCGCGTCGGCTCCACGCCCAAGAAGCTGGGCCTGATCGGCGCCGGCGTCATCGGCCTGGAGATGGGTTCGGTCTGGCGCCGCCTGGGCGCTGAAGTGACCGTACTGGAAGGCCTGCCGGCCTTCCTGGGCGCGGTGGATGAGAGCGTCGCCAAGGAGGCCGCCAAGGTCTTCAAGAAGCAGGGCCTGGACATCCAGCTCGGCGTCAAGGTCGGCGAGATCAAGTCGTCCAAGAAGGGTGTCAGCGTCGCCTACACCGACGCCAAGGGCGAAGCCAAGACGCTGGAGGTCGACAAGCTCATCGTCTCCATCGGACGTGTGCCCAACACCATCGGCTTGGGTGCTGATGTGGTCGGCCTCAAGCTGGACGAGCGCGGCGCCATCGTCGTGGATGACGACTGCAAGACCAGCCTGCCGGGCGTCTGGGCCATCGGCGACGTCGTGCGCGGCCCGATGCTCGCGCACAAGGCCGAGGAAGAGGGCGTTGCCGTGGCCGAACGCATGGCTGGCCAGCATGGGCACGTGAACTTCAACACCGTGCCCTGGGTCATCTACACCAGCCCCGAGATCGCCTGGGTCGGCAAGACCGAGCAGCAGCTCAAGGCCGAAGGCGTCGCCTACAAGGCCGGCCAGTTCCCCTTCCTGGCCAACGGCCGCGCCCGTGCGCTGGGTGACACGACCGGCTTCGTCAAGTTCCTGGCCGACGCCAAGACCGACGAGATCCTGGGCGTGCACATCATTGGCCCGTTCGCGTCGGAGCTGATCTCCGAGGCGGTGGTGGCGATGGAGTTCAAGGCCTCGGCCGAGGACATCGCACGCATCTGCCACGCGCATCCGTCCTTGAGCGAAGCGACGAAGGAAGCGGCCCTGGCCGTCGACAAGCGCACGCTGAACTTCTGATCGCACGTAGCGAATCGAAAGGGGCGGCCAGACAGTCGCCCCTTTTTTTGCGATGACCTCAGTCACTGAGCTTTACCAGCAGACCCTCGCCGAGCGCGGCTTCACGGCCGACGCTGCGCAGCTGCGTGCCATCGAGGCCCTGCAGCGCTGCCAGGACGAATGGGCCAGCTACAAGGCGCGGCGCGCCAATGCCGTGACCAAGCTGCTGGTGCGCCCGCCCATCCCGCGCGGCGTTTACATGTACGGCGGCGTAGGCCGAGGCAAGAGCTTCCTGATGGACTGCTTCTTCCAGGCCGTGCCGCTGCAGCGCAAGACTCGGCTGCACTTCCACGAGTTCATGCGCGAGGTGCACCGCGAGCTGCAGGAACTCAAGGGCATTGCCGACCCGCTGGAGGAACTCGGCAAGCGCATCGCGCGGCGTTTCCGCCTGATCTGCTTCGACGAGTTCCACGTCGCCGACGTGACCGACGCGATGATCCTGCACCGCCTGCTGGACGCCCTGTTCCGCAACCGCGTGTCCATCATCACGACGTCCAACTTCCACCCCGACGGGCTCTATCCCAACGGCCTGCACCGCGATCGCATCCTGCCAGCCATCGAGCTGCTGAAGGCCAACCTCGAGGTCATCAATGTCGATGCCGGCACCGACTACCGGCGCCGCACCCTGGAGGACATGAACCTCTACCTGACGCCGCTGAACGAGTCGACGGAAGCGGCGCTTACCCAGGCCTTCGAGTCCCTCGCAGAAGCGCAGGACGAGGACCGCAAGCTGATGATCGAGCACCGCGCCCTCTACGCGCGTCGGCGTGCCGGCGGTGTCGTCTGGTTCGATTTCGCAACGCTTTGTGGTGGTCCGCGCTCGCAGAACGACTACCTCGAGCTGGCCAGTCAGTTCCATACCGTCATCCTGTCCGACGTGCCGGAGATGCCGGTGCGCCTGGCCAGCGAGGCGCGCCGCTTCACCTGGCTGGTGGACGTGCTCTACGACCGCCGCGTCAAACTCATCATTTCGGCCGCGGTGCCAGCGGAGCAGCTTTACACCGAAGGGCCGCTGGCTCACGAATTCCCGCGCACGGTGTCGCGCTTGCAGGAAATGCGCTCGGCCGAATACCTCGCCTTGGCCCGTCGCGAGGTTGATACTTCGCTCACATGAGGCCACCCCCTACTCGCTTCGCGCACCTTGCAGGCCGCGCCGACCCCGGAGGGGCCGACCCTTCGGCAGGCGCAAACGGCGTGCCGTTTGTGTCCGGCCTCAGCCCCCTTCGAGGGGGCGCCGCCAGTGGCCCGGCAAAGCCGGTTCCACGGCGGCCGCTTGATGTGGCCGCCGGCTGTCGCGGCGGCCTGCTGGTGGGGCTCTGGCTCGCGGCCGTGGTGGCTTGTGCGGAAGCACCTCAGCCGGCCACGCGTGCCGAGGTCGCTGTCCAGCGCGCCGCCATCGAGCAGCGCTTCGCGCAGGAAAAGCTGGACTGCGAGCAGCGCTTTTCCGTCGCTGCCTGCCTGGATGAGCTGCGTCGGCGCCGCCACGAGGCGTTGGCACCGCTGGTGCGACGGGAAAATGAACTCGCGGCCGAGGAGCGTCGTGCCCGCGCGGCAGCCCAGACCCAGCGCGTGCGCGAACGCGAGCTCGCCGCGTCTCAGGACGAGGGCCAGAAGCGCGAGCGCATCCTCACGGCGCCGCCGCCAGCCCCACCTGCGGTGGCCGCCTCCCGCACGCCCCGCGCGCTCGGCCCGGAAGATGCGGCACGGCGCCGTCAGCAGGCCGAAAACAAGTCCGAGGCCGAGGCGGCCAAGCGCCGCGAACAGGCTGAGGTGCGCGAGAAGCGTCAGCAGCAGCGCATTGCCGAGCACGAGGCCAGACAGAAGGCCAGGGCCAAGCCGCTGGCTGCGCCCCTGCCGTTGCCGGGCGCATCAGCCGCGTCGCGGTAGCGGCCGCTAATCGAGGTTCTCGAGCTTGACGATGGCGACGGACAGGTTGTCGCCGCCGCCCCGGGCGCGCTGGCGCGCCTTGCTCACCAGCAACTCGGCCGCTTCCCGCGGCGGCAGGCTGTAGAGCACGCTGCCCAGCTCCTGGGCGGTGAAGTAGTGCCAGAGCCCGTCGCTGCAGCACATCAACGTGTCGCCGACCTCCAGGTTCTCGAAGCGCTCTGACGTCGACGTCGGATCCTGCACCGTGCCCAGGCAGGCCGTCAGCAGATTGCTCTGCGGATGCGAGCTGGCCTCGGCCTCGGTGAGCTGGCCCTCGTCGACGAGGCGCTGCACATAGGAGTGGTCCATGGAGCGCTTGACCAGGCGCGCGCCGCGGAACCAGTAGATGCGCGAGTCGCCGGAATGGATCCAGTGCACGCAGCGGTCGCTGGTGATGACGAAGCCGGCGATCGTGCTGTGCGGTTCCTCCTCGGCGGAGATGGCCGTCAGCTTGATCATCAGGTGCGCCTCCGCCGTGATCTGGCTCAGCAGCTCGGCAGGCAGCTCATCCTCGGGCGAATAGCGCTCGAACAGCTGGTGCGCCGTCAGGATGACCTGGTCGGCCGCCTTGCGCCCGCCGCTCTTGCCGCCCATGCCGTCTGCCACGATGCCCATCATGCAGCCCGCTATGCGCGGGTGGGCGATGACGGCCACCTGATCCTGCTGATAGGCCCGGTCCCCGCGATGGGTGCCGGTGGCGGCGTTGAGTCGGAAACCGACGGCGGTGGGGGAGGGCATGCCGAAAACTATACTGGTCGGTGAGCTTGTGCCCGCATCGAACCGCCTTCGTAAACCCTTGGATGGATGAACAACTTCACTCGTTGCCCCGGCGGCTCATCGAGCTGCGCATGGAGCATGGCGACCTCGACGCGATGATCGACCGACTGGTCGAACAGTCGCCGGTGGACGAGTTGGCACTGCAGCGGCTGAAGAAGCGCCGCCTGGTTCTGCGCGACATGATTGCCCGGTTGGAGGCCGCCACAGAACCCGATGAACCCGCCTGATCTCGACGACTGGCTCGACGCCCTCGATCAGGCCACCCCTCCCGCCCCGCCCGCTGCTGACGAACTCGAACAGGCCGTTTTGGCCGCTTTCGACCTGGACGGCCCCTTGGCGCGCCTGGACCGGGGCTACAGGCCCCGCGCGCCCCAGTTGGAGATGACCCGTGCCGTCGCCCGGGCGCTCAGCCGCCGCCAGGCCCTGGTCGTCGAAGCGGGTACCGGTGTCGGCAAGACCTTCGCCTACCTCGTCCCGGCCCTGCTGGCGGGTAGCCGTGCCCTCATCAGCACCGCCACCAAGAGCCTGCAGGACCAGCTCTTCCTGCGCGACCTGCCGCGACTGACCAAGGCCTTGAACACGCCGGTGCGCCTGGCGCTGCTGAAGGGGCGCAGCAGCTACCTCTGCCTGCACCGCATGAAGGAGGCGCGCGTGTCCGGCGAGTTCCCGGACCGCCGCACCGCGCTGTCGCTGGCGCGCATCGAGCGCTGGGCCCTGGGCACGACGACGGGCGATTTTGCCGAGATCGACGGCTTGGACGAGCGCTCGCCCATCATCCCCATCGTCAGCTCCAGCCGCGAGAACTGCCTTGGCCAGGAGTGCCCGGACTGGAAGAGCTGCTACGTCGTCAAGGCGCGACGCGAGGCGATGGAGGCCGATGTCGTCGTCGTCAACCACCACCTCTTCTTCGCCGACATGACGCTGCGCGACACCGGCGTGGCCGAGCTGCTGCCCAGCGTCGAGATCGCCATCTTCGACGAGGCCCACCAGCTCGCCGAGGCCGGCGTGCAGTTCCTCGGCACGCTGCTGGGTACGGCCTCGCTGATCGATTTCGCGCGTGATGTGCTGGCCCAGGGCCTGGCCCATGCACGCGGCGTGCACGACTGGCAGGGCCTGCATGCGGGTGTCGAGAAGGCGGCGCGGGAGCTGCGCCTGGCCGCGGCCGGCCCGCTGGCCACCGCCGGCCGCGAGCTGCGCGGCACACTCAAGCTGGGCTGGAAGGAGAGGGCGAACCAGCCCGGTTTCGCCACGGCGCTGGCTGGCGTCGAAGTGGCGACGGCCAAGGCCTTGGAGGCCCTGACCGCCGTGCGCGAGGCCGCGCCCGATTTCGCGCGCCTGTGTGAGCGGGCCCAAGAGTTGCGTGAGTTGGCCAAACAGTTCGCCACCGACCCTGATCCGGGAGACGTGCGCTGGATCGACATCAGCCCGCATGCGGCCCGCCTGGTCGAGTCGCCCCTGGACATCCGCGACGCGATGCAGCAGCAGCTGGAGGGGCCGCCCAAGGCCTGGGTGTTCACCTCGGCCACGCTGGGCGACGACGAAGGATTGACGTGGTTCACCGAGCCCGCTGGCCTGACCGAGGCCGAGGTGCTGCGTGTCGGCAGCCCCTTCGACTATCCGACTCATGCGCGCCTTTACGTGCCGCGCGGTTTCCCAAAGCCCAGTGAGCCCAGCCATCCGCCGAGCGTTGCTCTGCTGGCGTCACGCCTGGCACGGGCGCTAGGCGGTCGCACTTTCGTGCTGACCACGACGTTGCGCAATCTGCAGACCGTGGCCGACGCGCTGCGTGAGCGCTTCGAGGAGGCCGGCGACGCGATCGCCGTGCTGCAGCAGGGCGCTGCCCCCAAGCGTGTGCTGCTGCAGCGCTTCATCGACAACCCGGCGTCGGTCCTGGTCGGCTCGGCCAGCTTCTGGGAAGGCATCGATGTGCCCGGCGACGCACTGCAATGCGTGATCATCGACAAATTGCCCTTCCCGCCGCCCAACGACCCGCTCGTGGAGGCGCGTGTGCAGCGCCTGGAGGCCCAGGGGCGCAATGCCTTCTCGGAATATTTCGTCGCCGAGGCGGCGATTGCGCTCAAGCAGGGCGCCGGGAGGCTGATCCGTACCGAGACCGATCGTGGCCTGCTGGTGGTGTGCGACCCACGCATGGCGGGCATGAACTATGGACGCCGCCTGCGCGCGGCGCTGCCGCCGATGACGGCGGTGGCCAACGAAGCCGAGGCCCTGGCCTGGTTGCAGTTGCTGAATGCAGAACGGGCGTGACGTGACGACCCCTCGCCCAACCTTGCATCGCTGAACGCGAGCAAGTCTGGTCGGTCTTGCAGACCGCGCAGCCGACGGGGCGGCTGCTCTTCGGCAGGCACGCCAAGTCCACAGGACTTGCCGTGTCCGGCCTCAGCCCCCGCGGGGACGGCGATGCTCGCGGCATCGAGCCGCGCGCACATCGCCGGTCGGGCCGGCTTGGGAGCGGCCCGGCGCTCGGCCCGGAATAGAAAACGGGCCTGAGCGGCCCGTCCAATTCAACTTACCAGAGCTGCCACCAGGGCTTCTTGCGGTTGGCGCCGTTGTTGGCGTACTGGCTGTCGGGGAAGTTCTTGTCGAGCACGCGGCGGGCGTCGTCACGCAGCTGGGTCAGGCCGAGCTTGTCATAGCTCTCGCCCATGATGAAAAGGCCTTCCTCGATGCCGGGCGCGTACTGGAACTCGGCCACGGCTGACTGGGCGCGGTTCGCCGCGGCGACGTAGGCCTTGCGGTTGAAGTAGTAGCGCGCCACGTGGATCTCGTAGGCCGCCAGCGTGTTGGTGATGAAGTTGATGCGCGTCGTCGCCTCGGCCGCGTACTTGGACTCGGGGAATTGCTCGACGAGCTGGCGGAAGGCCAGCAGGGCTTCTCGCGAGGCCTGCTGGTCGCGCTCGGACACGTCCTGGTTGGCCAGGCGGCCGAACAGTCCCAAGTCCTCGTTGAAGTTGACGATGCCCTTCATGTACAGGGCGTAGTCCATCGCCGGGCTGGACGGGTTGAGCTTGATGAAGCGGTCCAGCGTGGCAATCGCCTGGGCGCGCTCGCCCGTGCGGTAGTACGCCCAGGCCACATCCAGCGTCGCCTGCTGGCCCATCGTCGTGCCGGCGGCGCGACCTTCGATCTTTTCGAGCGCCTTGATGGCGCGGTCGTAACTGCCGGCGTTCAGGTCGTCCTTGGCGTCTGCATACAATTTGTCCAGCGCCGCCTGGGAGTTCGGATCCTCCTTGGCCGTGGAGCCGCAACCGCTCAAGCCCAGCGCGAACGCCATCAGGACAGTGCCAGCGACGACGCGGGCGGTCTTGAATTTCTCAACAAACATGTCTGAAGTCGACGGCGATGCTGCCGGCTGGTCACAGGGAACAATGGACGCGGAGTATAGGGTGGGGGGTCAGGACGAATTCGAGCCGGGGGTCGAAGAAGCCGGCGACGCTGAACGGCGCACGGCAGATGTCGATGCCGCCGGCCATGGCGAGCGCCTGGACCGCTGGCTGACGACACGGGCGCCGGAGTTCTCGCGCAACCATCTGCAATCCCTGATCGAGCGCGGCTGCGTGACGGTGGACGGCAAGGTGCTGGAGAAGGCCGCCCACAAGCTGCGCGCCGGCCAGCGCGTCGAGATCGAATTGCTGCCGACCGACGAGAGCCGTGCCTTCCGTGCCGAGGCCATGGCGCTGGACTTCGTCTATGAGGACGAGCACATGGCGGTGGTCAACAAGCCTGCCGGCCTGGTCGTGCACCCGGCCGCGGGCAACTGGTCGGGTACGCTGATGAACGGCCTGCTGGCCCATCACGCCGCCGCAGCGACGCTGCCGCGCGGCGGCATCGTGCACCGGCTGGACAAGGACACCAGCGGCGTCATGGTCGTCGGCAAGACGCTGGCGGCCGTCACGGCGCTGATGCGCCAGATTTCAGCGCGCGAGGTGCACCGCGAATACCTGGCTCTGGCCTGGGGGCGTGTCGAGGAGCCTTTCGTCGTCGACCAGGCCATGCGCCGCGACCCGGTGTCGCGCGTCAAGATGTCCATTGCCCCCGCCAACCTCGGCAAGCCGGCGCGCACCGATTTCTTTCCGTTGGGTGTCGGCGAAGTGAATGGCCGGGCCATCAGCGCGGTGCATTGCGTGCTGCACACGGGTCGCACCCACCAGATCCGCGTGCACCTGACGCACAGCGGCCACCCCATGCTGGCGGACGTGCTCTATGGCGGCGCGCCGGCCCTGGGCCTCACGCGCCAGGCCCTGCATGCGGCACGGCTGTCCCTCACCCACCCGACCACCGGCGAACCTCTGGTGCTGACCGCGCCGCTGCCCGCCGACCTGGCCTCCGCCTGGGCCCAGATCGGTGCCGCCGACCTGCCCGGCTGACAGGGCTATACAATGCACCTCGGTTGTCGTGGCAGCCAGCGCGCCAAATGTGCGCGACCCGTGCGGTTAGCAGTTCATCCGCCCGCCCGGTCAACCACCCCGATCGCGTTTCGCTGGAAGGCTGTTGAGCCCCACCGTGACGCCCGGACAGACCCCGTCCGCATTGCCTGCCGAACGCTGTGAGCGCCCAGGCCCGGACGGATTGCCAAGCCAGGCTTGATTGAGGGCGCGATTGCGTTCATGAACACCCAGGATGCCAAGCGCGTCCTCGAGACCGCACTGATCTGTGCTTCGCAGCCGCTGACGCTGCGCGAGCTGCGCAGCCTGTTCGCCGACGAACTCGGCGCCGATACCGTGCGCAGCCTGCTTGACGAGCTGAGCCGCGATTGGGAAGGCAAGGGCGTCGAGCTGGTGGCGCTGGCCTCGGGCTGGCGCTTCCAGAGCCGCCCCGAGCTGCGCGAGTACCTCGACCGGCTGCATCCCGAGAAGCCGCCGCGCTATTCGCGTGCCGTGCTGGAGACGCTGGCCATCATTGCCTACCGCCAGCCTGTTACGCGCGGCGACATCGAGGACATCCGTGGCGTCGTCGTCGCCAGCCAGATCGTCAAGCAGCTTGAGGACCGCGGCTGGATCGAGGCCATCGGCCACCGCGAGACCCCGGGCCGCCCGGCGTTGTACGCGACGACCAAGTCCTTCCTGGACGACCTGGGCCTGGCCAGCCTGGAACAGTTGCCCGCCCTGGACATTGGCGGCGAAGCCCCGCCAGCCTTCGAGGCGCTGCAGGGCCAGCTGCTGGACAACTCAGAAGACGCTGAGTTGCCGGCCGAGGCTTCCGCTGAAACGCTCGCTGAAACGCCCGCCGAAATCCCTGCCGAGCCGCCTGCCGAAGAGATCGTCCCGAGTCTGAGCCTGTTTGGCGACGACGGCACGCCCGCACTTCCCAATCCCGACCCCACCGACCCGCCCCCGCAACCCCAGCCCGAATCCGCATGAACGACGCTGCCGACCAAGACAAGTCCCTGCCTCCCGACGCCGACGCCGAAGCGCCTGCCGCGCCCAAGCGGCGCCGCACGACGGTCAAGGCACCCGCCGAGACCGCACCCGAGGCCGAAGCGCCCGTGGCGGTGAAGCGCACCCGCCGCAAGGCCGCTGAGGCGGTGGTGGAAGAGGCAGCGCCTGCGCCCGAGGCAGCGCCCGCCGACGAGGCGCCTGCGCCGGCCCGCAAGCGCGCGCCGCGCAAGGCTGCCGCCGCTGAGGGGGCGACCGCGCCTGCCGAAGTGCCCATCTTCACGTTGGCGGAAGAGGCGTCGGCCGCTCCGGCTGCGGCGAGTGGTCAGGCGGATGACGAAGGGAATGACGGCGAGGCGGGTGAGGACGGCGAGCGTGGCGGCCGAGGCCGCAACCGTCGCCGCAACCGCAAGGACCGTGCGGAGCGTCAGGACGCCCCGGTCGCGGGCGGGGATGAACTGCCTGGCGCGGTCGTGGCGCCAGAACTCGTCGAGGCCGCGGGGGCGCGCTTCGCCGATGTGCTGTCGGGCAATCTGGACGCCGAATCCGAAGGGCCGGTGGGCGAGCCACCACAACTGCGGCCCGAGGCTGACGAAGCGGTGGAGGAGGGTGCTGAGGGTGAAGCCAAGCGCGTGCTGGCGCCGGATGCCGATGCCCCCAAGCTGCAGAAGGTGCTGGCCCAGGCCGGTATCGGCTCGCGTCGCGACATCGAGGAATGGATCGCCGAGGGCAAGATCGAGGTGAACGGCGAGGTCGCCCACGTCGGCCAGCGCATCTCCTTCGGTGACCGGGTGCGCGTCAATGGCAAGGAGGTGCGCGTGCGCATCTCGCCGCCGAACCCGCGCATCCTGGCCTATCACAAGCCCACAGGCGAGGTCTCGACCTTCAACGACCCGGAAGGCCGCCCGACGGTGTTCCGCTCGCTGCCGCGCGTGCAGGGCCAGAAATGGCAGTCCGTCGGCCGCCTGGACATCAACACCGAAGGCCTGCTGCTGTTCACCAATTCCGGCGAACTGGCCAACCAACTGATGCATCCGCGCTTCGGCGTGGAGCGTGAGTACGCGGCCCGGGTGCTGGGGGCGCTGAGCGACGAGCAGCGCGCCAAGCTGCTCGAAGGCGTCAACGTCGAAGGTCAAGTGGCCTCCTTCAAGAGCATCGAGGACGGTGGCGGCGAAGGCGCCAACCGCTGGTACCGCGTCGTCATCACCGAGGGCCGCAACCGCGAAGTGCGCAAGCTCTTCGAGGCTGTCGGCATGGTCGTCAGCCGCCTGATCCGCATCCGCTACGGCACCGTCGTGCTGCCGCGCGGCTTGAAGCGTGGCGTCTGGGTGGAACTGGGCGACGACGACGTGCGCGTCATCCGCCGCCTGGCCGGTCATACCTCCAACAGTGGCCAGGGCCAGAACTTCGGGCAAGGGCAGGGCAAGGGCCAGCCGCAACAGCAGCAGGGCCAAGGCAACAAGAACGACCGCAACAAGCGCCGCAACGACGAGCGCCACAGCGGCAGTGGCGGCCCGCGCCCGAGCCGCCCGCCCGAGGCGCCGCAGCCGCAGCAAGCGCGTCCGCCGCGCGAGGAGCGCGCCGCGCGCCGTGACGATGAGGAGGATGACGGCTTCATTCCGCATCACGTCAACCCGCTGGAGCAGACCTTCGACCGCCGCCATGCGACGAGCGGCAAGCGCGGCCTGCCTCAGGGCTTTGGCGCCGGTGGCAGCCAGCAGGACAACAGGCAAGGCAAGGGCGGTGGCAACAAGGGTAATGGCCCGCGTGAACCCGATCCGATGCAGACCTCGGTGGGCTATATCGGCGGCGACGCCTTCCTGCGCCGCGGCGGTGGTGGTGGCCGCGGTGGCAAGGGTGGCGGTGGCGGTGGTGGCGGCGGTGGTGGTCGCTCCGGCGGCGGCTACGGCGGACGTCGCTGAAACCGGGCAGGCGATACAACTAGGGTCATCCCTGCCCGCTACAATCACAGGCTTTGTCCAATACAGCCCTTCAGGAGAACTCCATGGCGATCGAAACCACCCTGTCCATCATCAAGCCCGATGCCGTGGCGAAGAACGTCATCGGCCAGATCTACGCCCGTTTTGAAGGCGCCGGCCTGAAGATCGTGGCTGCCAAGATGGTGCACCTGTCGCGCGTCGAAGCCGAGCAGTTCTACGCCGTCCACAAGGCCCGCCCCTTCTTCAACGACCTGGTCAGCTTCATGATCTCCGGCCCGGTCATGATCCAGGCCCTGCAAGGCGAAGGCGCCATCCTGAAGAACCGTGACCTGATGGGCGCCACCGATCCCAAGAAGGCCGAGAAGGGCACCATCCGCGCCGACTTCGCCGACAGCATCGACGCCAACGCCGTGCACGGCTCCGACGCCGCCGAAACGGCCGCTGTCGAAGTGGCCTTCTTCTTCCCCGGCATGAACGTCTACGCCGGTCGCTGATCAAGCCCACCCCTACCGGCTGACGCCGGCCCCTCAAGGGGCACTGCTAGCGGCCTGGCAAAGCCAGTTCCGCTGCAGTCGCTAAGTAGGACACTAGCCGGCGACGGCGGGGCGCTTGGAGGTTTGCAATGGATACGGTCAACCTGCTCGGATTCGATCTTCCAGGCCTGGCCGCCTACTGCGAGCAACTGGGCGAAAAGAAATTCCGTGCGACCCAGCTGTTCCGCTGGGTCCACCAGAAGGGCGCGTCGGACTTCGACCAGATGTCCGACCTCGCCAAGTCCCTGCGCGAGAAGCTCAAGGGCCGTGCCCACATCGCGGCGCTGCCTGTCATTTCCGAACATGTCTCGACGGATGGCACCATCAAGTGGCTGTTCGATGTCGGCGCTGGCAATGCCGTCGAGGCCGTCTTCATCCCTGAGGATGATCGCGGCACGCTGTGCATCTCCAGCCAGGCCGGCTGCGCGGTCGGCTGCCGCTTCTGCTCGACGGGCCATCAGGGCTTCAGCCGCAACCTGACGACCGCCGAGATCACGGCCCAGCTCTGGTTTGCCGAACACAACCTGCGCAAACGCCTCAACACGACGGAGCGGGTGATCTCCAACGTCGTCATGATGGGCATGGGCGAGCCGCTGCAGAACTACGACCAGCTCGTGCCGGCGCTCAAGACCATGCTGGATGACCATGGCTATGGCCTGAGCCGCCGCCGCGTCACCGTGTCGACTTCGGGCGTCGTGCCCATGATCGACCGGATGCGCGAGGATTGCCCGGTGGCCATGGCCGTCAGCCTGCACGCGCCGACCGATCCGCTGCGCGACCAGCTCGTGCCGCTGAACAAGAAATACCCCATCGCCGAGTTGCTGGACGCCTGCAACCGCTACCTCGAGAAGGCGCCGCGCGACTTCATCACCTTCGAGTACTGCATGTTGCAGGAGGTGAACGATTCGCCCGAGCAGGCCTATGAGCTGGTCAGGCTGTTGAGGAACAAGGTCAACTGCAAGATCAACCTGATCCCCTTCAACCCCTTCCCGGCCTCGGGCCTCACGCGCAGCACGAATGCGCGCGTGCAGGCCTTTGCCGAGGTGCTGATCCAGGCAGGTATCGTGACGACGGTGCGCAAGACGCGCGGCGACGACATCGACGCCGCCTGCGGCCAGTTGGCCGGCGAGGTGCAGGACCGCACCCGCGCGCATATCCGCATGGTCAGGGCACCCGTCACGGTGGCCAAATCCACCTGATGCCCCCTGGTGCCACCTTCGAGGAATTGATGAAGCGACTGTTGATCGTTCTGGCCGCCGCCCTCCTTGCTGCCTGCGCCGGTACCACCGCGCCCAGCGCCGACCGCGAGATCAAAACCGACTCGGACCAGACCGACGGCGACCGCCGCGCCGCGATCCGGCTCGAACTGGCCCAGGGCTATTTCTCGCGCGGCCAGTTCAACACGGCCCTGGACGAGCTCAAGATGGCGCTGCAGCTCAAGCCCGACATGCGTGAAGCCGTCAACCTGCGCGGCCTCATCTACGCCGCCATGGGCGAGCACCAGCTTGCTGAGGAGGCCTTCCGCCGCGCCCTGGTCGTCTATCCCAATGATCCCGACACGCTGCACAACTACGGCTGGTTCATGTGCCAGCAGCAGCGCTGGCCGACGGCGGACTCACTGTTCGACCAGGCCCTGGCCCAGTCCACTTATCGCGCGCCGGCCCGCACCCTGCTCGCCAAGGGCGTCTGCGAGGCCCGTTCGGGCCGCATGCTGGTCGCCGAGAAGACGCTGGCGCGCGCCTTCGAGCTGGACCCTGGCAGCCCGGCTGTCGCCATGAATCTGTCCGATGTGCTGTTTCGCAACCGCGAGCTGGAGCGTGCCCGTTTCTATGTGAAGCGTGTCAACAGTCAGCCCGAGCAAGTCAATGCCCAGAGCCTGTGGCTGCAGTTGCGCATCGAGCGCAAGCTCGGCAACAGCGGCACGGTGGACGATCTGGCCATGCAAATGCGCCGCAAATACCCCCAGGCCCCGGAGACCCAGTCCCTGGACGCCGGCCGTTACGACGAATAAGCCGTGACTGCGGCGCACAGCAAGAACGAGACGATGGAACCCACCACCGAGGGACTCGCCAGCCAGGCCGCCACCGCGGGCGCCTGGCTCAGGAACGCGCGCCAGCAGCGCGGCCTGCACATCGCCGCCCTGGCGGTCATGCTCAAGGTGCCGCAGGCCAAGCTCGAGGCCCTGGAGGCCGACCGTTTCGACGAGCTGCCCGACGCCACCTTTGCCCGCGCGCTGGCCACGGCCATGTGCCGGGCGCTCAAGGTGGACCCGGCACCGGTGCTGGCGATGCTGCCGCGCACGCGCGATCGCGAGTTCGACGTGCGCCCCGGGCTCAACCAGCCCTTCCGTGAGCGCGGTGCCGGCCCCATTGATGGCGGCGTGCTGGGCCTGGCGACGAGGCCCGTCATCTGGGGACCGGTGCTGCTGCTGGTCGCCGCGGCAGCCATCTACTGGATCCCAGCGGGCTGGTTGCCCGAACGCGGCGCCAGTGTGGTGGCTCCAGCGGCGTCCGGCACCGTTGTCACGGCGAGCGCGCCGATCGTCGAATTCGTGCCCGCACCCTCCGCCTCCGAACCAGCAACGACGTTGCCAGAACCTGTGGCATCTGCGCCGCTGCAGGTGCGTGATGTTGCACCGCCGCCCGCCGCCATGCCCGCCTCTGCGCCGCCGGTGAAGGCGACGGTCACCGCTTCGCCCGGCAGCGCGCTGCGCGTGACGGCGACGGCCGATACGTGGATCGAGGTTGCCGACGCCAAGGGCCAGCCGCTGCTGTCGCGGGTGCTGCGTGCGGGCGAACAGCAGGAGTTCACGGGCGCCGCGCCCTACAAGCTGCGCATTGGCAATGTGCGCGGCACCCAGGTCGAATGGCGCGGTGCCGCCGTCGACCTGGCGCCGCTAGCCAAGGACAACATCGCTCGACTGGAGTTGAAATGATGAGCGAATGGATCATCCCCGAGGCCGCACCTGCGCCGCGCAGGAGCCGCCAGGCCCGCGTGGTCTGGGGCAGCCGTGTCGTCACGGTCGGCGGTGACGCACCGGTGCGCGTGCAGTCCATGACCAACACCGACACGGTGGACGCGATCGGCACGGCCATTCAGGTCAAGGAGCTGGCCATCGCCGGCTCGGAGATGGTGCGCATCACCGTCAACACGCCCGAGGCGGCGGAGCAGGTGCCCTACATCCGCGAGCAGCTCGATCGCATGGGCATCGACGTGCCGCTGGTGGGCGACTTCCACTACAACGGCCACCGCCTGCTGACCGAGCATCCGGCCATGGCCCAGGCCCTGTCCAAGTACCGCATCAACCCCGGCAATGTGGGCAAGGGCGACAAGAAGGACCGCCAGTTCGCCATGATGGTCGAGGCCGCTGCCAAGTACGACAAGGTCGTGCGCATCGGCGTCAACTGGGGCAGCCTGGACCAGGAGCTGCTCGCGCAGTTCATGGACGAGAACGCCAAGCGTGCCCAGCCCTGGGATGCCAAGCCGGTCATGTACCAGGCTCTCGTCGAATCGGCGCTGACGTCGGCCGCCTATGCCGCCCAGCTGGGTCTGAACCCCGACAACATCATCATCAGCTGCAAGGTCAGCGGCGTGCAGGACCTGATCTCGGTCTACCGCGAGCTGGCCCGCCGCTGCGACTACGCGCTGCACCTGGGCCTGACCGAAGCCGGCATGGGCACCAAGGGCACGGTCGCTTCCTCGGTCGCGCTGGGCATCCTGGCCCAGGAAGGCATCGGCGACACCATCCGCGTCAGCCTCACGCCCCAGCCGGGCGAGTCGCGCACCCAGGAAGTGGTCGTGGCGCTCGAGATCCTGCAGGCCCTGGGCCTGCGCCACTTCAACCCGAGCGTCACCGCCTGCCCGGGCTGCGGCCGCACGACCAGCACGACCTTCCAGGAACTGGCCAAGCAGATCGACGATTTCCTGCGCCTGCAGATGCCGGTCTGGCGCGACAAATACCCCGGCGTCGAGGAGATGAAGGTGGCCGTCATGGGCTGCATCGTCAACGGTCCCGGCGAGAGCAAGCATGCCGACATCGGCATCAGCCTGCCCGGCACCGGCGAGGCCCCGGCGGCGCCCGTCTTCATCGACGGCGAGAAGGCGCTGACCCTGCGCGGCGACAACATTGCGGCCGAGTTCCACGCGCTGGTCGAAAACTACATCGAGAAGCGCTTCGGCGCCACAGCCACGGCCTGAACCCGGATTCCATGAGCGAGACCAAGAAGTTGCAGCCGCTGCAAGCGGTGAAGGGCATGAACGACATCCTGCCGCCGGAATCGGCGCGCTGGGAGTGGCTGGAGGCCAAGATGCGCAGCGTGCTGCAGCGCTATGGCTACCAGAACGTGCGCGTGCCCATCGTCGAGCCCACGGCGCTGTTCGTGCGCGGCATCGGCGAGGTGACCGACATCGTCGAGAAGGAGATGTACGCCTTCGAGGACCGCGCCGACAAGCATGGCCAGGCCGAGCACCTGGCCTTGCGCCCCGAGGGCACGGCGGGCGTTGTGCGCGCCATGGTCGAGCACAGCTATCTGCGCGACAGCCCGCGTCGCCTGTACTACATCGGCCCGATGTTCCGCCGCGAGAAGCCGCAGAAGGGCCGTTACCGCCAGTTCCACCAGATGGGCATCGAGGCGCTCGGTTTTGCCGGTCCGGACGTGGACGCCGAGGTCATCCTGCTGGCCCGCACGCTGTGGCGCGAACTGGGCCTCATCGAAGGCCAGGACGTGACGCTGGAGATCAACTGCCTGGGCCAGCCCGACGAGCGCCGCGCCCACCGCGAGGCCTTGATCAGCTACCTCGAGCAGCACCAGGACGTGCTGGACGAGGAAGCCAAGCGCCGCATGTACGCCAACCCGCTGCGCGTGCTGGACACCAAGAACCCCGCCATGCAGGCCATGGCCGAGGGGGCGCCCCAGTTGCTGGACTTCCTGGGCCCCGAATCCCAAGCCCACTTCGACGGTGTGCGTGCACTGCTGGACTCGGTGGGCCTGGCCTACCGCATCAACCCCCGTCTGGTGCGCGGGCTGGACTACTACAACCTCACCGTGTTCGAGTGGGTCACCGACAAGCTCGGCGCCCAGGGCACGATCTGCGCCGGCGGCCGCTATGACGGCCTGGTGGAGCAGTTGGGCGGCAAGCCCACGCCAGCCGTGGGCTTCGGCATGGGCATGGAGCGCCTGCTGCTGCTGCTGGAGACGCTGGGCCTGCAGTCGCCCACGCTCGTTCCTGACGTCTACGCCGTCGTGCCCGACCCGGCCGAGTTGCTCCGCATCCTGCCCACGCTGGAAGCGCTGCGCGCGGCCGGTGTGGCCGTGCAGATGCACGCCGGTGGCGGCTCGTTCACGTCGCAGTTCAAGAAGGCCGACCGCTCGGGCGCGCGCTTCGTGCTGGTGTTCGGCGCCGACGAACTGGCCCGTGGCGAGGTGAGCGTCAAGCCGCTGCGCGACGGTGGTGAACAGCTCAGCCGGCCGATCGCCGACGTGGCCTCCTGGGCCGCCGATCTCCTCCCCGCATAATCCCGGGCCTCCCGAGACCCTTTCCTGAAGTTTTCCCATGGCTGCCCATCTCGACCTCGAAGAACAAGAACAACTCGAACAACTCAAAGCGTTCTGGAAGCGCTGGGGCAACCTCATCACCTGGGTGCTGACCGCCGTCCTGGCCGCCTTTGCCGCCTGGCAAGGCTGGAACTGGTATCAGCGCGACCAAGCTGCCAAGGCCGCCGCGATGTACGACGAATTCGACCGCGCCCTGGCCGCCCAGGACGTCGACAAGGCCGCCATCGCCGCGGGCGACCTGAAAGCCCGTTACGGCGGCACAGGTTATGCGGCCCAGGCCGGGTTGCAGGTTGCCAAGCTGCAGCTGGACAAGGGCAAGGCCGACGACGCCAAACAGAGCCTGACCTGGGTGGCCGAGCAGGGCGCCGAGGGCGGCCCCTACCGCGACGTGGCCCGCCTGCGCCTGGCCGGCCTGCAGCTCGACGCCAAGGCCTATGACGAGGCCGCCAAGACGCTGGACGCGATCAAGACGACCGAATTCGCCGCCCTGGTGGCCGACCGCCGTGGCGACCTGCTGCTGTTGCAGGACAAGCGCGACGCCGCCAAGGCCGAGTACCAGAAGGCCCTGGCCGGCATGGAGAAGACCCAGGACTACCGCCGCATCGTCGAGGCCAAGCTGGCGACGCTGGGTGTGCCGACCGCCATCGAAGCCGCCGGAGCCGCGCAATGAGGCGGGTTGCCCTGATCTCGCTGCTGGCGGCTTCGCTGACCGGCTGTTCCACGATCAGCTCGACGTGGACCTCCTGGTTCGGCAGCGAGAAGGACAAGCCGGCTGCGCTGGAGACCCTGTCCGGCCCGGCGAGCGGCCGCATCGTCTGGAGCGCCAAGGGCGACAACATCGGCTTCCCGCTCAGCATCGCGACGCCTGGTGACCGCTTCGTCGTCGCCAGCAGCGATGGCAGCGTGCGCGCGCTGGCCGCCGCCGATGGCCGCGAGCTTTGGCGCGGCGATGTGGGCGCCAAGCTGTCGGCCGGGATCGGCAGCGATGGCCGCTTTGCCGCTGTCGTCAACCGCGACAACGAACTGGTCGTGCTGGACAACGGCAAGGTGGCCTGGAAGAAGGCCCTGCCGACGCCCGTCGTCGCTGCGCCCTTGGTGGCTGGCGAGCGTGTCTTCACATTGACGCTGGACCGCCAAGTGCTGGCCTTCGACGTGCTGGATGGCCGCAAGATCTGGGAGCTGAAGCGCCCCGGCGAGCCGCTGACGCTGGCCAAGGCCGGTGTGCTGCTGGCCTACAAGGACACACTGGTGGTTGGCCAAGGCCCGCGCCTGGCCGGTGTCGACCCGGTCAAGGGCCAGTTGCGCTGGGAAGCCAGCGTGGCCACGCCGCGTGGCACGAATGAAGTCGAGCGCCTGGCCGACCTGGTTGGCCCGGCTGTGCGCCAGGGCGAGGTGATCTGCGCGCGCGCTTTCCAGTCCTCGGTGGGTTGCGTGAACGCCGAGCGCGGCAGCGCGCTGTGGAACCGCGTCGTCGGTGGCACCAACGGCATCGGCGCTGACGCCCAGGTCGTCGTCGCCGGCGACGCCTCCGACCGCCTGTCGGCCTGGAAGCTGGCCAACGGCGATCTCGCCTGGTCGGCGGACCAGTTCCAGCGCCGCAAGCTGTCCGAACCCGTGGTGACGGCCAAGCAGGTGCTGATCGGCGACTTCGAGGGCCAGATCCATCTGATCGACCGCGACACCGGCAAGACGCGTTCGCGCCTGGCCACCGACGGCTCGCCGGTCGTCACGATCGCGCTGCAGGGCGACACGGCCCTCGTTGCGACCAAGAGCGGCGGCCTGTTCGCGATCACCGCCGAATGAAACCTGTCATTGCCCTGGTCGGCCGCCCCAATGTGGGCAAGTCGACGCTGTTCAACCGCCTGACCAAGTCGCGCGACGCCATCGTGGCCGACTTCGCCGGCCTGACGCGCGACCGCCACTACGGCGACGGCCGCATGGGCGACCGCGAGTTCATCTGCATCGACACCGGCGGCTTCGAGCCCGACAGCAGCACCGGCATCGTCAAGGAGATGGCCAAGCAGACCAAGCAGGCCGTGGCCGAGGCCGATGCGGTCATCTTCGTCGTCGATATCCGCCTGGGTTTGTCGGCGCACGACAGCGACATTGCGCGCTATCTGCGCAGCGTCAACAAGCGCGTGCATCTGGCCGTCAACAAGGCCGAGGGCATGAGCGAATCGCCTTTGCTGGCCGAGTTCCATGAGCTCGGCATGGGCGAACCGCATCCGATCTCGTCGGCCCATGGCCAGGGCATCCGCAGCCTGCTGGACGCGGTGCTGGAGCCCTTCGAGGACGCCACCGAGGAATTCGGTGCCGGGCCGCAGCAGGACGGCGTCATCCGCCTGGCCGTGGCCGGCCGGCCCAACGTCGGCAAGAGCACGCTGATCAACACCTGGCTGGGCGAAGAGCGCCTGGTCGCCTTCGACATGCCGGGCACGACCCGCGACGCGATCTCGGTCGATTTCGAGCGCAACGGCCAGAAATTCAAGCTCATCGACACGGCCGGCCTGCGCCGCAAGGGCAAGGTCTTCGAGGCCATCGAGAAGTTCTCGGTCGTCAAGACGCTTCAGGCGATTGCCGACGCGCACGTCGTGCTGCTGCTGCTGGACGCGACCCAGGGCGTGACCGACCAGGATGCCCACATCGCCGGCTACATCCTCGACAGCGGCCGTGCGGTGGTGCTTGCGCTCAACAAGTGGGACGCCGTCGACAGCTACCAGCGTGAGACGCTGCAGCGCCAGATCGAGCAGCGTCTGACCTTCCTGAAGTTCGCGCCGATGCACAACATCTCGGCGCTGAAGCGCCAGGGCCTGTCGGCGGTCTGGAATTCGCTGGCCGACGCCTACGCCTCGGCCTACCGCAAGATGACGACGCCGGTGCTGACCCGCCTCATCCAGGAAGCCACGGAGCATCAGCAGCCCAAGCGCTCGGGGGTTTCGCGCCCCAAGATGCGCTATGCCCACCAAGGCGGCCAGAACCCGCCCATCGTCGTCATCCACGGCAATGCGCTGGACGGTGTCACCGAGGTCTACAAGCGCTATCTGGAAGGCCGCATCCGCGCGCACTACAAGCTGGTCGGAACGCCGCTGAAGATCGAGCTGCGTTCTTCGAAGAATCCCTTCGACGAAAAGACCTAGGCTGACCTCTGGAGGGCCTGAGACGCTGTGTTAAGGTCTTACCCGTAGTCCCCCATCCCCCCGAATAACTCGGAGCATACCGATGAGCAACAAAGGCCAACTTTTGCAGGACCCCTTTTTGAACCTGCTCCGCAAAGAGCATGTGCCCGTTTCGATCTACCTCGTGAACGGCATCAAGCTCCAAGGCCACATCGAATCGTTTGACCAGTACGTCGTCCTGCTGCGCAACACTGTGACGCAGATGGTCTACAAGCACGCGATCTCGACTGTCGTGCCGGGCCGTGCGGTCAACTTCCACGCCGGCGACGCTCCCGCGGACGCCTGATCCCCACCCCTTGTCCTCGACCTCTGCCCACGACGCGACGCCGCCCTCCGAGGCGGCGCGCGCCATTCTTGTGGGTGTCGATTTCGGTCGTCACCGCAACGCCCAGGGTTTTGACGAGAGCCTGGATGAACTGGCCCTGCTGGCGGAATCCGCCGGTGACACGCCCGTCGCCAAGGTCATCGCCCGCCGCCCGGCGCCTGACGCCGCCCTGTTCGTCGGCTCCGGCAAGGCCGACGAGATCAAGCTGCTCGTGCTGGCCCACCAGGCCCACACGGTGCTGTTCGATCAGGCCATTTCGCCGGCCCAGCAGCGCAACCTGGAGCGCGTGCTCGGCGTGCCCGTTGCCGACCGCACCGCGCTGATTCTCGAGATCTTTGCCGCCCGTGCGCAAAGCCACGAGGGCAAGCTGCAGGTCGAACTCGCGCGCCTGCAATACCTGGCCACGCGCCTGGTGCGGCGCTGGAGCCACCTGGAGCGCCAGAGTGGTGGCATCGGCATGCGCGGCGGCCCCGGCGAGGCTCAGATCGAGCTGGACCGCCGCATGATCGACGAGCGTATCAAGAAGACCAAGGAACGCCTGAAGCAGGTGCAGCGCCAGCGCGGCACGCAGCGCAAGGCGCGCTCGCGCAATGGCGTCTTCAAGGTTTCGCTGGTCGGCTACACGAACGCCGGCAAGAGCACGCTGTTCAACGCGCTGACCAAGGCGCGCGCCTATGCGGCCAACCAGCTGTTCGCGACGCTGGACACGACGACGCGCTCCCTCTACCTGGAGCAGGCCGCGGCCAGCGTCTCGCTGTCTGACACCGTGGGCTTCATCCGCGACCTGCCGCACAAGCTCGTCGAGGCCTTTCGCGCCACGCTGCAGGAGGCGGCCGACGCCGACCTGCTGCTGCATGTCGTTGATGCCGCCAGCCCGGTGCTGGAGGAACAGATGGCGGAGGTCGAGCGCGTGCTGGCCGAGATTGGTGCGGCCGACGTGCCGCAGATCCTGGTTTACAACAAGCAGGATCTGCTGCCCGGCGATCAGCGCCCGCGCGAGATCGTCGACGCCGTGCTGCGCGCCAATGGCAGTACCGAGCCGACGCCGCGAGTCTTCGTCAGCGCCCTGGATGGCAGCGGCCTTGCCGAGTTGCGCCAGCTGATTGCGACCGCCATGCAGGTCCAGCCCTTGATTCCCGACGAACGGGACCCACGTTTCGACACTGATTCGTCGGATCCCGAAACTTCTTCCTCAGACCCCTCCCAGGCATGAGCAGCACTCCTCACACCACGCCCCGCAGCACCTGGGCCCAGCGTCTGATGACGCCGGTCGCCCGTGCCGCGAGCCGGTTGCTGAACAACGGCCGCAACGACGGCCCGCCCGATCTCGATGAGCTCTGGCGCGAATTCAATCGCAAGCTCTCGGGCATGTTCGGTGGCAAGTCCAGCGGGCCATCCGGCCCCAGCGGCTCCGGTGGCTCGCCCGACATGAAGGGCGCCGGTATTGGCCTGAGCCTCATCGCCGGCGTTGTCGTTTTGGGCTGGCTGGCCAGCGGCTTCTTCATCGTGCAGGAAGGCCAACAGGGCGTCATCACTTCCTTCGGCAAGTACAGCAAGACGGTCGAAGCTGGTTTCCAGTGGCGCCTGCCCTATCCCTTCCAGGCGCATGAGATCCAGCCGGTCTCGCAGCTGCGCCAGGTCGAGGTTGGGCGCAGTTCGGTCGTCGCCGCCACCGGCCTGCGCGACTCGTCGATGCTGACGCAGGACGAGAACATCGTCGATATCCGCTTCACGGTGCAGTTCACCATCCGTGACCTGCGCGACTTCCTGTTCGAGAACCGTGACCCCGAGCAGGCCGTGCTGCTGGCCGCAGAGTCGGCGGTGCGCGAGATCGTCGGCAAGAGCACGATGGATTCGGTGCTCTATGAGCAGCGCGACGCTATCGCCGCTGACCTGGTCAAGTCCATCCAGGTCCAGCTGGATCGCCTGAAGGCCGGCATTCAGGTCGTCAATGTCAATGTCCAGAGCGTGCAGCCGCCCGAGCAGGTTCAGGCGGCGTTTGACGACGTGCAGAAGGCCAACGCCAACCGCGAGCAGTTGAAGAACGAGGCCCAGGCGTACGCGAACGACAAGATCCCGAGTGCGCGAGGCGATGCCGCCCGGTTGCGCGAGCAGGCCGAGGGCTACAAGGCCCGTGTCATCGCAACGGCCGAGGGCGATGCGGCGCGCTTCAAGAGCGTGCTGACCGAGTACCAGAAGGCGCCCCAGGTCACGCGCGACCGCCTCTACATCGACGCGATGCAGCAGGTCTACACCAACGTCAGCAAGGTGATGGTGGACAGCAAGAGCGGCTCCAACCTGCTCTACCTGCCGCTGGACAAGCTGCTGCAGCAAGGCAGCAGCGGCACCGTGACCGTGTCGGCACCGCAGCCGACCACCGTGCCCGAGCCGCAGACGCTGCCCAGTGCCAACGACCTGCGCAGCCGTGACAACCAGCGCAGCCGCGACGGCCGCTGATCGAGGACCATCCGAATGAACCGTATTGCCGCCATCGTCGCCGGCGCCATCGTCGTCCTGATGCTGCTGTCGTCGATGCTCTTCATCGTCGACCAGCGCCAGTTCGCCGTCATCTATGCGCTCGGCGAGATCAAGGAAGTCGTTACCGAGCCGGGCCTGAAGTTCAAGCTGCCGCCGCCGCTGCAAAACGTCGTGCTGCTGGACCGCCGCGTGCAGACGCTTGACAGCACCGAGTCGCGGCCCGTCTTCACAGCTGAAAAGAAGAGCCTGGTCATCGACTGGCTCATCAAGTGGCGCGTCGCCGAGCCACGCCAGTTCATCCGCAACAGCGGAGCCGACATGCGCAACGTCGAGAACCGCCTGGTGCCTGTCGTGCAGGCGGCCTTCAACGATGAAGTGACCAAGCGCACCGTCATCGCCGTGCTGGCCACCGAGCGCGAGAAGATCATGCAGGACGTGCGCAAACGCCTGGCCGACGAGGCCAAGCAGTTCGGCATCGAGGTCGTTGACGTGCGCATCAAGCGTGTGGACTTCGCGGCCAGCATCACCGAGTCGGTCTACCGCCGCATGGATTCGGAACGCAAGCGCGTGGCCGCCGAGGCCAGGTCCACCGGCTCCGCCGAGGGCGAGCAGATCAAGGCCGATGCTGATCGCCAGCGCGAAATCATCGTTGCCGAGGCCTTCCGTGATGCCCAGCTCATCAAAGGCGAGGGCGACGCCAAGGCCTCTGCCCTGTACGCCGAAGCCTTTGGCCGTGATCCCCAGTTCGCCCAGTTCTACCGCTCGCTGGAGGCTTACCGCGCCAGCTTCAGCAGGAAGAGCGACGTGATGGTGGTCGATCCATCCAGCGACTTCTTCAAGGCCATGCGGGGCTCCGGCGCCGCGGCCGCCGCCGCACCGGCGCGCAAGTGAACGAACTCCTCACCGCGCTCGCGCTGGTGATGGTCATCGAGGGGCTGATGCCCCTGCTCAGCCCGGCGCGCTGGCGCGAGGTCTTCAGCCGCATCCTGGCGATGAGCGATGGGCAGATTCGTTTCATCGGCCTGGCCAGCATCCTGATGGGTGTGTTCGGACTGCTCTGGTTGCGCTGATCTGAAGGCTGGGCCCGGGAGGCACCGGTAGAATGCCGTTTTTAACCGCCTGCCTTCGCCCATGTCCTCTGCTTGGCTGCTGCCCGAGCACATCGCCGATGTCCTGCCTTCGCAGGCGCGCCACATCGAAGAGCTGCGTAGAGAACTGCTCGACATGGCCCGCAGCTACGGCTGCGAGCTCGTCATTCCGCCGCTGCTGGAGCATCTCGACTCGCTGCTTTCCGGCACGGGCAGTGGCTCCGAAATCAAGCTCTTCAAGCTGGTTGACCAGCTCTCGGGCCGGTCGCTTGGCCTGCGTGCCGATACGACGCCCCAGGTCGCCCGCATCGACGCCCACCTGCTGAACCGCCAGGGCGTGACCCGCCTGTGCTACTGCGGGCCCATCGCGCACACGCGGCCGGATGGCCTCAACACCAGCCGCGAGCCCTTGCAGTTCGGTGTCGAGATCTATGGTCATGCCGGCCTGGAAGCCGACCTCGAGGTGCATGAATTGGCCTTGGACGCGCTGCGCCGAGCCGGCTTGAGCGACGTGATGCTGGACCTTGGCGATGCACGCCTGCTGCAAGGCGTGCTGGAAGGCATCAAGCTGGCTCCCGAGACGCTGGAAGCGCTGACGGCGGCGCTGGCCGCCAAGGACCTCTCCGCACTGGCCGCGCTGAGCACGGGCATGCCGGCCGTCACACGCGATGCTTTGCTGGCCTTGCCCAGTCTGTTCGGTGGCCGGGAAGTGCTGGCAGAGGCAGCGCGGCGCCTGCCGGATCACCCGCTCGTCAAGGCGGCCCTGGCCGACCTGGACTGGCTGGCCGGCCATCTGGCTGCTGTTCATCCCGAGGTCAGCCTGGGCTTTGACCTGGCCGACCTGCAGGGCTATGCCTACTACACCGGCATCCGCTTCGCCGCCTATGCCTCGGGCTGCTCCGACGCCGTGCTGCGCGGCGGGCGCTATGACGAGGTCGGCGCCGCCTTCGGCCGCCGCCGCCCGGCCGTCGGCTTCAGTCTGGACCTGAAGACGCTGGTGGCCCTGGTGCCGGCCACGCCTTTGCGCGCCGCCGTGCGCGCACCGTGGGGCGAGGATGCTTCACTGCGCCAGGCTGTACGGGCCTTGCGTGAGCAGGGCGAGACCGTGGTCTGCGTGCTGCCGGGCCATGAGCACGAGGCCGATGAATTCGACTGTGACCGCGAACTGGTTCGCGAGCACACTGACTGGATCGTCCGCGCGCTTTGAGCGCCGGCGGCCCTTCCCAATCCAAAGCTAGCAGGCAAACAAGATGCAGAGCCAAACCGCGCGTGGACGCAATGTGGTCGTCGTCGGCACCCAATGGGGTGACGAGGGCAAGGGCAAGGTCGTGGACTGGATGACGGATCACGCCCAGGGCGTGGTGCGCTTCCAGGGCGGCCACAACGCAGGCCACACGCTGGTCATCAGGGGCGTGAAGACCGCGCTGCAGTTGATCCCCAGCGGCATCATGCGCGACGGCGTGGCCTGCTACATCGGCAATGGCGTCGTGGTGGACCCCACCCATCTGCTGACGGAGATCGAGCGCCTGGAAGCGGCCGGCGTCGAGGTGCGTTCGCGCCTGTTCATCAGCGAGTCCTGCCCGCTGATCCTGCCCTTCCACGTCGCCGTGGACAAGGCGCGCGAACAGCTGCGCGAGACCAGCGGCAGCGGCAAGATCGGCACCACCGGCAAGGGCATCGGCCCGGCCTACGAGGACAAGGTCGCCCGCCGCGCGCTGCGTGCCCAGGACCTGAAGCACCCCGAGCGCTTCGCCAAGAAGCTGCGCGAGCTGCTGGACCTGCACAACTTCGCGCTGTCGGGCTATCTGAAGGGCGAGCCGCTGGCCTTCGAGCCCATCTTCGAGCAGGCGATGAAGATGGCCGAAGCCATCAAGCCCATGCTGGCCGACGTCGGCTACATGATCCACAAAGCGAGCAAGGCTGGCGCCAACATCCTGTTCGAAGGCGCCCAGGGCACGCTGCTGGACATCGACCACGGCACCTATCCCTACGTGACGTCCAGCAATTGCGTGGCCGGCAATGCCGCCGCCGGCGCTGGCGTCGGCCCGCAGATGCTGCACTACATGTTGGGCATCACCAAGGCCTACACGACGCGCGTGGGCTCCGGGCCCTTCCCGACCGAGCTGGACTGGGAAACGCCCGGGACCGTGGGCTACCACCTGTCCACCGTCGGCCAGGAGCGCGGCACCGTGACCGGCCGCGCGCGCCGCTGCGGCTGGCTGGACGCCGCTGCGCTGAAGCGCTCCATCATCATCAATGGCATCACCGGCCTGTGCCTGACCAAGCTGGACGTGCTGGACGGCCTGACCGAGATCAAGATGTGCGTGGGCTACCAGCTCGATGGCAAGCTGCTCGACATCCTGCCGCTGGACGCCGACGAGATCGAGGCCTGCGAGCCCGTGTTCGAGACCTTTCCGGGCTGGCCCGAGACGACCTTCGGCGTCACTGCCTGGGACAAGTTGCCGGCCAATGCGCGCAGCTATCTGAAGCGCGTGGAAGAAGTCATCGGCGCGCCCATCGACATGGTCTCGACCGGCCCCGACCGCGAGCACACCATCGTGCTGCGCCACCCCTATTCGTCCTGAAATTCGCCCGACACTTCAAACCTATTCGACGGAGACCCCGCCATCATGCTGACCGACGACGGCAAACACCTCTACGTGTCCTGGGACGAGTACCACCTGCTGACCGAGCGCCTGGCCCTCAAGGTGCACGCTTCGGGCTGGCAGTTCGACCAGATCCTCTGCCTGGCCCGCGGTGGCATGCGCCCGGGCGACGTGCTGTCGCGCGTCTTCGACAAGCCCCTGGGCATCATGTCGACCAGCTCCTACCGCGCCGAGGCCGGCACCATCCAGGGTCGCCTGGACATGGCCAAGTACATCACCATGCCCAAGGGCGAACTGGCCGGCCGCGTGCTGCTGGTGGATGACCTGGCCGATTCGGGCGTCACGCTGAAGGCCGTGGTGGAGCGCCTGCGCGGCATGCCGTCCATCACCGAGTTGCGCTCGGCGGTCATCTGGACCAAAAAGGTTTCTGCCTACATGCCGGACTACTACTGCGAGATGCTGGAAACCTCGCCGTGGATCCATCAGCCGTTCGAGGAGTACGACGGCATGGGGCCGGAGCTGCTGGCGAAGAAGTTCGCTGTTTGAGGGGAACGAGGGCGTGGCACGACAGAACTCGGTTTGTGCCACCACTCGCCGAAGCGCCCATCGAGGGCGCATCGGCGGGGACTCGGTCACCTCCGGCGACCCCGGCAGGCGGCTTCGCGCTTGCAAGCGCGAAGCCTTCATCGAGGCGTCGGGCAAGCCGCGGGGCTTGCCCTCGGTCCTCGGTGACGTGCCCTTCGAGTCCTCTCCTGGGCGCCAAAAGACAAAAGGCCAGCACTTGCGTGCTGGCCTTTTGTCTTTTGTTTTGGTGCCCAGGAGAGGACTCGAACCTCCACGGAGTTACCCGCTAGTACCTGAAACTAGTGCGTCTACCAATTCCGCCACCTGGGCTAGTTGCTCAAGACTTCAAACGAAGTGCCTGGGCCGTTTCAGGAAAGCAAGGATCATATCATTAAAAACTTGAAGAACTCAAACCCGTCGACTAAGGGCGAAGGTGCCGGCCTGCTCGGCGAAGTCGAAGGCACGTTGCAGGGTCATCGCGATGGCCATGGTTTCCTGATCCCCGACGACGGTGCCGCCGACGTCTATCTGTCGTCGCAGGAAACGCATGCCGTCATGCACGGCGACCGGCTGCGCGTGCGCGTCGTGCGCTTCGACAAGCGCGGTCGTCCGGAGGGCAAGGTGCTCGAGATCCTCGAGCGCAAGAAGCGGCCGCTGATCGGCCGCCTGTTGCTCGAGTCCGGTATCTGGCTGGTTGCGCCCGAGGACCGGCGCATGGGCCAGGACATCCTGATCCCCAAGAACGGCATCGCCAACGCGACCGCAGGGCAGGTTGTTGCTGTCGAGTTGACTGAGCCGCCGTCGCTGTACTCGCAACCTGTCGGTCGTGTCGTCGAAGTGCTCGGCGAGATCGACGATCCCGGCATGGAGATCGAGATCGCGGTGCGCAAGTACGACGTGCCGCATCGCTTCAGCCCCGAAACGTTGACGCAGAGCGCCAAGCTGCCTGAGAAGCTGCGCGCCGCCGATCTCAAGCACCGCATCGACCTGCGCGACGTGCCGCTGGTCACCATCGATGGCGAGGATGCGCGCGACTTCGACGACGCCGTCTACTGCGAACCCTTCAAGCAGGGGCGTGGCAAGAAGGCCGTCGAGGGCTGGCGCCTGCTGGTGGCCATTGCCGACGTGTCGCACTACGTGAAGCCCGGCGAGCCGCTGGACGCCGATGCCTACGAACGGGCGACGTCGGTCTACTTCCCACGCCGTGTCATCCCGATGCTGCCCGAGAAGCTGTCCAACGGGCTGTGCTCGCTGAACCCGTATGAAGACCGGCTCAGCATGGTCTGCGACATGCTCGTGTCCACCGATGGCACGGTCAGCGCCTACCAGTTCTATCCGGCCGTGATCTGCTCACACGCGCGTTTCACCTACACCGAGGTCGCGGCCGTCCTGGCCAACACCCATGGCCCCGAGGCCGCCAAGCGCCGCGAACTGGTGCCGCATCTGCTGCACTTGCATGAGGTGTACCGCGCGCTGCTGGCGGAGCGTGGCCGCCGTGGCGCCATCGACTTCGAGACCACCGAGACGCAGATCGTCTGCGACGACAACGGCCGTATCGAGAAGATCATCCCGCGCACGCGCAACGACGCGCACCGGCTGATCGAGGAGGCGATGCTGGCCGCGAACACCTGCTCGGCCGATTTCATCCAGTCGTCCAAGCACCACTCGCTCTACCGCGTGCACGAAGGTCCGACGCCCGAGAAGCGTACGACGCTGCAGAACTATCTGCGCTCGCTGGGCATTGGCATGGGTGTGTCCGACGACCCGACGCCGCGTGAATTCCAGGCGATCGCCCAGGCGACCAAAGACAGGCCCGACGCGCAGCAGATCCACACCATGCTGCTGCGCTCCATGCAGCAGGCCATCTACACCGGCACCAATTCCGGCCATTTCGGCCTGGCCTACCCGGCCTACACCCACTTCACCAGCCCGATCCGGCGCTATCCCGACCTGCTGGTCCACCGCGTCATCAAATGCCTGCTGGCGAGCAAGCGCTACACGCTGGACGCCAGCAAGATGAACGTGCCGCAGGCGCCCAAGCGCCCCGGCCGGCCAGCGCCGCCCAACCCGGCAGACGCCCGCAACGAGGCCGAGCGCTGGGAGGTCGTGGGCGCGCATTGCAGCGCCAACGAGCGTCGTGCCGACGAGGCCAGCCGCGATGTCGAGGCTTGGCTGAAGTGCCGCTACATGCGCGACCGTCTCGGCGAGGAGTTCGCCGGCACCGTCAGTGCGGTCACGTCCTTCGGCCTCTTCGTGCAACTGGATGCGCTCTACGTCGAGGGCTTGGTGCACATCACCGAGTTGGGCGGCGAGTACTACCGCTTCGACGAGGTGCGCCAGGAACTGCGTGGCGAGCGCACTGGCATTCGCTACGCGACCGGCGCCCGCGTGCAGGTGCAGGTCAGCCGTGTTGACCTGGACGGCCGGCGCATCGACTTCCGCCTGGTGCGCGACGCCGAAGACGCGCGCTCATCCGGGCGCGGCGGGGCATCCAAACCCACGGGCAAAGCCCCGGGCAAGACACCAGCCCGCAAGCGCGCGCCCAAGACGGCCGTCGAGACGCTGGACGATGTGCGCCAGCAGGATCGCGACGTGAAGAAGAGCCGCAAGGAAGTCGTCGCGTCCCTGCATCCGGTCAAGGCCGCACAGCAGGCCGCCAAGCGCGCCGCCAAGAAAACGGCTGCCAAGGCCGCGCCGCGCAAACGCCGCTGAGCGTCAGCGCAGCGCCGCCAGGCGCTCGATGAGCTCGCCGGCGCGCAGCACGCCGCCGTACTCGCCCGCGCGGCCGTGCGCGTCCACGCCGGTGCAGGCGATGGCGTGAGCCGTGGCGGATGGTTGCTGAGCCCACAGCCCGCCCAGCCAGCCGGCCAGCACATCGCCGCTGCCGGCTGTAGCCAGGGCCGGGCCGCCGCTGGCGCAGAGCGCCGGCCGTTCGGCCGGTGAGGTGATCACGCTGCCCGAGCCCTTGAGGACGACGGTGCAGCCCAATTGCAAGGCCAGTTCCTGCGCAGCGACGAGGCGGTCGGCCTGAATGGCGGTTGTGCCGCGATTCAGCAGGCGGGCGGCTTCGAGCGGATGCGGCGTCAGCAGCGTGGAGCCTGCTGGCCTTGTGCGCACGAGGGACTGCAGAGTTGTGTCGGCGGCGATGGCGTTCAGCGCGTCGGCATCGATGACGAGGCGCGGCAGCGTTTGCAGCAGTGAGGGCAAATGGGGTGTGATGGCGTCGCCAGCGCCACAGCCGATGACGCCCACTGCCTGGGGCAGCTCCGTGAGCCGGCCGCGCATCAACTCGAGCCAGCCGGAGTCAGCGACCTCGGCGGGGCCGAGCCCCAGCAGGTCCAGATAGACCCGTCCCGCGCCACACGCCAGGGCCGCGCGGGCGGCCAGCCGGGCGGCGCCCTGCATACCCGGTGCTCCGCCCACGACCAGCACCTGGCCGTGGCTGCCCTTGTGGCTGGTCGGGCTGCGATGCAGGGCAGCGCCCAGGCCGAGCAGGTTGGCCGTGGGCGGCTCGTCGGGTGCAATGCCCAACTCGTCGAACCAGATCCGTCCTGCGTGCGCGCGTCCCTCGCCGGTGAAGAGGCCGGGCTTGAGCGTCAGCAGTGTCAGTGTGTGATCGGCGCGCACGGCGTGTTCGCCTGCGAGTTGGCCGGTGTCGGCGAGCAGGCCGCTGGGCAAATCAACGGCGAGGACGGGCGCGCCGCAATTGCCCATTGCGACGATGGGTGCCAGCAGCTCGGGTGAGGGCGCGCGATTCAGGCCCAGGCCAAGCAGCGCGTCGATGACGAGGGAAGGGTACTGCGGCGCGTCGTGGCTCACGTGGGTTGGGACACCGACCTCGGCCAACCGTCGCGCGGCGACGTGGCCGTCGCCGCCGTTGTTGCCGGGGCCGCAGACCACCCATACTGGGCCGGCGCCCCGGCGCAGCGCCAGGGCGAGCTTGGCGACGGCCAGTCCTGCGCGTTCCATCAGGTCGGGCGAGTGGGCGAGCGCGCGCGCCTCGATGCGTCGGCTCGCTGCGACATCGAACAGCGGCAGCGTGGAGGTTGTGGGCAGCACCGGATGCATGCCCATGAGCTTAGAGCAGTCGTTGCGGCCCGAGTGCGGCGATGTCCAGCGCGGGTGCTAGCCCGGCGATCTGCTGGGCCAGGATCTGGGCGCTGCCACAGGCCAGGCCCCAGCCCAGTCCGCCTGGCGAGATGTTGAGCCACAAGCCCGCGCGACCGCCGCTGCCAAGCACGGGCAGGCCATCGGCCGGCAGCGCGCGGCGGCTCTGGCTCTGCTGCACTTGGCTGTGCAGCACCGAGCCAGGGAACCAGTGTTGCAGGCCGCGGTGCAGGGCTTCGAAGTCCGGGGTCACTCGGGTTCGGGCGCCGGCGACGGTGAGGCCGCCGGTCACGCGTACGCGCTGGCCGGTGCGGGCAATGGCCAGGCCCAGCGTCGGGTCGATCCAGCCAGCCTTGGGGCCCAGGTCGGGATGGGCTTCGAGCAGCCGCAGCGGTGCCGTGACCGAGGCTTCGTGCTGCGCCGCCAGGGGCAGGCGTTGGCCCGACAACGTGGCGGCGTCCAGGCCGTTGCACAACACCACAGCGTCGAAGCGTTCGTCCTGAGCGCCGGGCAGCTGCGGCAGGGTGTCTCCGGCGTCGCGCTCGGTGCCGCGGATCGGCGCCTCCAGCGGCGGTGTGTACTCGTGGCGCAGCATCAGGCCGGTGCCGTCGGCGGCGATGGCGATGGCGCGCACGGTGGTGTGGAAGCGAAACCCTGCGCCCAGGCGCTGGGCTTGCAGGCGCAGTTGCTGGGCGAAGAGGCGCGGATTGCCGGCACCGCCGCGGGCGAAGGCCAGCGCCGCGGCCAGCGGGGCGTCAGCGTTCAGGCCGGGTTCGCGCAGCCGAGCCTCGCCCGCCTCGATGAGCTCGACCTGCAGGCCCAGGGCCTTCCAACCCTCCAGTCGGGCCTGGGCGGTTGCGACGCGCTTGGCGTCAGTCAGCGCGACGAGAAGGCCATCGGTCGCTTCATCGTCCAAGCCCAGTGCGCGGCGCAGGTCAACGGCACGGGCCAGACCCAACTGGCTCAGCGCAACAAGTTGGCCTGCTGCGTCACCCGTGCTGCGCCCCGCGCGCCAACGACGAAGTCGAAAGGCCAGAGGTGCCGGTGACGTGGTGTCTGCCAAGTTGGGTGTAAAGGGCGAGAGCAGGGCGTTGCTGGCGAAGCTGGCCTGCTCGGCGACGCTGCCGCCGCGCTCGAAGACCTGCACCTGGAGCCCCAAGGCGGCCAGTTCGTAGGCCGTCGTCACACCGGCCAGGCCGGCACCAACCACCGCGACGCGGCGGGTCAAGCGCACACCCGGAGGGACGCCCTGACGGGCAAGCTTGCGGCCGCTGCAAAGCGGCGTCGGCTGGGAAAGGCCATGGGTTTGTGTATACTCTGCGGGTTTTGCCGGAGGTGCTGCGCTGTTTTAGGCGTTGCAAGACTCGGCAGAACGGTTGTGAGGGTGTTGTGGCTGAACTTCTCGGTCGCCACCGTCGCAACAAATCGCAAACCGGCCACTCAAAGGTGTTGTAGTTTGCGGCCTGGATTTCGCTTGAGAAACAAGCGTTTCCAGATGCTGCAACGCAATTCGGGCCGGATTTTAGACACAACCTTCGGAGTAAGACCCATGTCTGTCACGATGCGCGAGATGCTGGAAGCCGGCGTCCATTTCGGCCACCAAACCCGCTTCTGGAATCCCAAGATGGCCCCGTATATCTACGGCCATCGCAACAAGATTCACATCATCAACCTCGAGAAGACGCTGCCTGCGTTCAACGACGCGATGAAGTTCGTCCGCTCGCTGGCTGCCAAGCGCGGCACCATCCTGATGGTCGGCACCAAGCGCCAGGCCCGTGAAGTCGTCGCCCTGGAAGCCCAGCGCGCCGGCATGCCCTACGTCGACTCGCGTTGGCTCGGCGGCATGATGACCAACTTCAAGACGGTCAAGACCTCGCTGAAGAACCTGAAGGACATGCAGGCCCAGATTGACGCCGGCACCCAGCCCGCGATCAAGAAGGAAGCGCTGATGTTCCAGCGCGACATCGCCAAGCTCGAGAAGAACATCGGTGGCATCCAGGACATGACCGCACTGCCCGATGCCATCTTCGTCATCGACGTCGGCTATCACAAGATTGCCGTTGCCGAAGCCAAGAAGCTCGGCATTCCCGTCATCGGCGTGGTGGACACCAACCACTCGCCCATCGGCATCGACTACGTCATCCCCGGCAACGACGACTCGGCCAAGGCTGTGGCGCTGTACGCCCGCGCCGTTGCTGACGCCGTGCTCGAAGGCAAGGCCAACGCCACGAACGAAGTGCTGGCTGCGGTTGCTCCCGCCGGCGACGAGTTCGTCGAGGTCTCCGAAGAGGCTTAAAGCCCTTCCGCCCTGCATTTGAAAGGGGCCGCGAGGCCCCTTTTGCCAACCGAAATCTGGAGAAGAGAAATGGCTGCTATCACCGCAAGCATGGTGGGCGAACTGCGTGCCCGCACCGACGCCCCGATGATGGAGTGCAAGAAGGCGCTGACTGAAGCCGAAGGCGACCTGGCCCGCGCTGAAGAGATCCTGCGCGTCAAGCTCGGCAACAAGGCCGGCAAGGCTGCCTCGCGCATCACCGCCGAAGGCATCGTCGCCTCGGCCGTGGTCGGCGGCAATGGTGCCCTGATCGAAGTCAACTGCGAGACCGACTTTGTCTCGAAGAACGACGCTTTCCTGGCCTTCGTGAACGCGCTGGCCGGCCTGGTTGCTGAAGCCAACCCGGCTGATGTGGCTGCGCTGTCGGCGCTGCCGCTGTCCCAGGAAGGTTTCGGCCCGACGGTGGAAGACGTGCGCAAGGGCCTGATCGGCAAGATCGGCGAGAACATGTCGATCCGCCGTTTCCGGCGCTACAGCGGCACCAAGCTGGCGTCCTACCTGCACGGCACCCGCATCGGCGTGATGGTCGAGTTCGAGGGTGACGACGTCGCCGCCAAGGACGTTGCCATGCACGTGGCCGCCATGAAGCCGGCAGCGCTGTCCAGCGCCGAAGTCTCGGCCGACCTGGTCGATAAGGAGCGCCGCATTGCCACGGAGAAGGCTGCCGAATCCGGCAAGCCGGCCGACATCGTCGCCAAGATGGTCGAAGGCTCGGTGCAGAAGTTCCTGAAGGAAGTCAGCCTGCTGGACCAGGTCTTTGTGAAGGCTGCCGACGGCAAGCAGACCGTGGCGGCCTACCTGAAGTCGGCCAACACCACGGTCAAGGGCTTCACGCTCTACGTCGTTGGCGAAGGCATCGAGAAGAAGGTCGACGACTTCGCGGCCGAAGTGGCTGCCCAGGTGGCAGCTGCTAAGGGTCAGTAAAGACGCTTGCGAAATCGTACGAAATGAAGGGGCGCCAAGTTGGCGCCCTTTAAACTTGCGGCCCACCATAGGCCCCCCAAACCTGAGGACACCATGCCCGCGTACAAGCGCATTCTGCTCAAACTCTCCGGCGAAGCCCTGATGGGCGACGACGCCTATGGCATCAATCGCGCGACCATCGTTCGCATGGTGCAAGAGATCCGCGAAGTGACGCAGATGGGCATCGAGGTGGCCGTCGTCATCGGCGGCGGCAACATCTTCCGCGGCGTGGCTGGCGGCTCGGTCGGCATGGACCGCGCCACCGCCGACTACATGGGCATGCTCGCCACGGTCATGAACTCGCTGGCCCTGGCCGACACGATGCGCCAGGAGGGCATGACTGCCCGCGTGATGTCGGCCATCGCCATTGAGCAGGTCGTCGAGCCCTATGTGCGCCCGAAGGCGCTGCAATACCTCGAAGAGGGCAAGATCGTCGTCTTCGCTGCCGGTACCGGCAACCCCTTCTTCACAACCGACACGGCTGCGGCGCTGCGTGGCGCCGAAATCGGCGCCGAGATCGTGCTGAAGGCCACCAAGGTCGACGGCGTCTACTCGGCCGACCCGAAGAAGGACCCGACCGCCACGCGCTATGCGCGCATCAGCTTCGACGAGGTCATCACGCGCAATCTGCAGGTCATGGACGGCGCCGCCTTTGCGCTGTGCCGCGACCAGAAGCTGCCGATCAAGGTTTTCAGCATCTTCAAGCCCGGCGCACTGCGTCGCGTGGTGCAGGGCGAGGACGAAGGCACGTTGGTGCACGTCTAAAACCTTAGTCAGTTGGGGGCAGAGCTGCTTGCTGACGCTCGGGCGGTCTGTCCCGCAAATTCATAGGTATCGATCATGAGCATTGCCGACATCAAGAAGAACGCCGAGGCCAAGATGGCCAAGTCGGTCGAATCCCTGAAGAACGACCTGCACAAGATCCGCACTGGCCGTGCCCACCCCGGCATCCTCGACCAGGTCAGCGTCGACTACTACGGCGCCATGGTGCCGATCTCGCAGGTGGCCAACGTGACGTTGCTGGACGCGCGCACCATTTCCGTCCAACCCTGGGAAAAGGGCATGGGCGCCAAGATCGAGAAGGCCATCCGCGAGAGCGATCTGGGCCTGAACCCGGCGTCCCAGGGCGACCTGATCCGCGTGCCGATGCCGCCGCTGACCGAAGAGCGCCGCCGTGACCTGACCAAGGTCGTGCGCAACGCCGGCGAGGACGCCAAGGTGGCTGTTCGCAACCTGCGCCGTGACGCCAACGAGCATGCCAAGAAGATGCTCAAGGACAAGGAAATCGGCGAGGACGACGAGCGTCGCAGCCTCGATGAAGTGCAAAAGCTCACCGACCGGGTGATCTCGGAGATCGACAAGCTGATCTCGGGCAAGGAAGCCGAGATCCTGGCGGTTTGAGCGCCGTGCTCATGGCGCAAGACCGCCCGGCGCCGCCGCGCCATGTGGCCATCGTCATGGATGGCAATGGCCGCTGGGCCAAGAAGCGCTTCCTGCCGCGCTTCTTCGGCCACAAGGCCGGCGTGGACAGCCTCGTCAAGGTCGTCCAGGCCTGCATCGACCGCGATATCGAATACGTCACCGTCTTCGCCTTCTCCAGCGAGAACTGGAAGCGTCCGAGCGACGAGGTCTCGGGCCTGATGGGCCTGGTGCTGGCTGCGGTGAGCCGCTACCTGGCCAAGATGGGTGCGATGGGCGTGCGCATCCGCATCGTCGGCGACCGTGACGCCGTGTCCGACAAGCTGCGCAACGCCTGGAACGAGGCCGAGACCAGCACCCTGCACAACACCAAGCTGACGCTCAATGTCGCCTTCAATTACGGCGGCCGCTGGGACATCGTGCAGGCCTGCAAGGCCGCGATCAAGGCGGGTGTGAAGCCTGACGAGCTGACCGAAGCCAAGCTGTCGGAGTTCATGGCCATGAGCTATGCACCCGACCCCGACCTCTTCATCCGCACCGGTGGCGAGGTGCGCATCAGCAACTTCCTGCTCTGGCAGGCGGCGTATACCGAATTCGTGTTCTCGGACTGCCTGTGGCCCGAGTTCGGCGAGCGTGAGCTGGACGCGGCCATTGCGGCCTTCCACGAACGCGATCGCCGCTTCGGCGGCGTCAAAGAGGTGGTATGAGCCCACCCCGTACCGGCTTCGCCGGCCCCCTCAAGGGGGCACTGCCAGTGGCCCAGCAAAGCCGGATCCACGGCAGTCGCCTCGGCAATGCCTTGAAGGAGGCGTAATGCTTAAGACCCGCGTCATCACCGCCGTCGTGCTGCTGGCCGTCCTGCTGCCGGTGCTCTTCCAGGCTTCGCCCTGGCCCTTTGCCTGGGTCACGGTCGTCATGATGGGCGCGGCCGGCTGGGAATGGACGCGGCTCAACGGCCTGCCCGGCACCGGTGCGATCGCGGGCGGTGTGGCGCTGGCGCTGGCCTGCGTATGGACGCTGCTGCTCGGTGGCCTGAACGCGCCGCCGGCCTGGATCTGGTCGCTGGCCAGCCTCCTGTGGGTGCTGGGCGGCGCCTATGCCTTGCGCGCCGGCCCGAGCGGCTGGCCGCGCATCGCGCGCGGCGCGCGGCTGGCCCTGGGCGCCGTGCTGCTGTGGGGTGCCTGGCTGGCCATCGTTCAGGCCAAGGTGCATGGCGTCAATTTCATCCTGTCGGTGTTCTGCCTCGTCTGGATGGCCGACATCGCCGCCTATTTCGGTGGCCGCACCTTCGGCAAGCGCAAGCTGGCGCCCAGCATCAGCCCGGGCAAGAGCTGGGAGGGCGTCTGGAGTGGCCTGGCCGGCGTCATCCTGCTCGGCTTCATCTGGGTGCATGTCATCGACGTGAAACTGGCCGTGGATTCGCCCAGTCTCTACACGCTGCTGGTCCAGCGCCATGGCTGGGTGTCGTTGCTGGCTCTGGTCTTCCTCGGCGCGATGAGTGTCGTCGGCGATCTGTTCGAATCCCTCGTCAAGCGCGCCACTGGCGCAAAGGACAGCAGCAACCTGCTGCCCGGTCACGGCGGCGTGCTGGATCGCATCGACGCGCTGCTGCCCGTGTTTCCCTTGGCGCTTGCCTTGATCAGCTTATGAACCGTCGCCAACGCGTCTGCGTCCTCGGCTCGACCGGCTCCATCGGCGTCAACACGCTGGATGTCCTCTCATGCCACCCAGAGCGCTATGAAGTCGTTGCGTTGAGCGCGATGAGCCGAGTTGACGAGTTGCTCGCCCAATGCCTGGTGTGGAAGCCGCGTTTCGCCGTCATGCCCGAGCGGGACGCTGCTGGCCGCCTGCGCGAGCGGCTGCGTGAAGCCGGCAGCCGTACCGAGGTGCTGGACGGCGCTCAGGCGCTGGCCGACATTGCCGCCCATCCCGAAGTTGATACCGTCATGGCTGCCATCGTCGGCGCCGCCGGCCTGGCACCGGCCATCGCCGCGGCGCGCGCCGGCAAGCGCCTGCTGCTGGCCAACAAGGAGGCCATCGTCGTCGGCGGGGCCCTCTTCATGCAGGCGGTGGAAGAGGGCGGAGCCACGCTGCTGCCCATCGACAGCGAGCACTCGGCCATCTTCCAGTGCCTGCCTGAGGACCGCGCGGCCTGGCACGAACGCGTCGACCACATCGTGCTGACAGCCTCCGGTGGCCCCTTCCGCAGCCGCGACCCGAAGACGTTGGCCGATGTGACGCCGGCTCAGGCCTGCGCCCATCCCAACTGGGTCATGGGCCGCAAGATCTCGGTCGACTCGGCGACGATGATGAACAAGGCGCTGGAGGTCATCGAGGCGCGCTGGCTGTTCAACCTCACGCCCGAACAGATCAAAGTGCTGATTCACCCGCAGAGCATCATCCATTCGATGGTGGTCTGCCGTGACCAGTCGGTGCTGGCCCAGCTCGGCACGCCCGACATGCGCGTGCCCATCGCCTACGGCCTGTCCTTCCCCGAGCGCATCACGTCTGGTGCCAGCCGCCTGGACTTGCTGACGACGCCCAACCTCACCTTCGAGGAGGCCGACGCCGTGCGCTTCCCCGGCTTGCACCTGTCCTGGCAGGCCCTGCGCGCGCCGGAAGGCAGCACCACGGTGCTGAATGCGGCCAATGAAGTGGCGGTGGATGCCTTCCTGAACGGCCTTCTGCGCTTTGACCGGATCCACGCGATCAACTCGCAGTGTCTGGCCGACATCCAGCCGGGCGATTGCGCCAGCATCGAAGCGCTGCTGGCGCTGGACGCCCGCACCCGAGAGCATGCCAGGAGCCTGCTGTGACGATGACGTTGGGCATCCTGCTGGCGCTGGCGGTGCTGATCCCCATCCATGAATGGGGCCACTACCGCGTGGCCCGGGCGTGTGGGGTCAAGGTGCTGCGTTTCTCGATCGGTTTCGGCCCGGTGCTTTGGCGTCGTATCGGCCGCGGCGGCACCGAGTTCGCGCTCAGCGCCATCCCGCTGGGCGGGTATGTGCTGATGCTGGACGAGCGCAACGCGCCCGTAGCGCCGCACGAGCGCGAGCAGGCCTTCAATCAGCGCCCGCTGCGCCAGCGCGCCGCCATCATTGCGGCCGGGCCGTTGACCAACTGGCTGCTGGCGATCGTGCTGTTCGCCGTGGTGGCCTGGATGGGCATCGACCAGCCCAAGGCCTTGCTCGGTACCCCGACCAGCGGCTCCTTGGCGGAGCGAGCTGGTCTGCGTGCGGGTGACACCGTGCTGGCTGCCTCCGACACGGAAGGAGAGTGGCAGCCCGTCCGGTCACTGCCCGACCTGCAGGCGGCGATGCTGCGCGCCCAGGTGCTGGGCGAAAGCCTGCACCTGTCGGTCAGTGACGCCCATGGCCGTTCGCCGCGCAGCGTGCGCCTCGAGACCGAGCGCCTGGTGGGCCGCGCGCCGGATGCGCAGCTGATTGCGGACATCGGCCTGACGCCGTTTTCGCAGCCGGTGATCAGCCGCGTGGCTGACGGCGGCGCGGGAGCCGCGGACGGCCTGATGGCAGGCGATCGTGTGCTGACCATCGATGGCCGTGCCGTGCCCGACGCTGCCTTCCTGCGCGATGCCATCCGCCTGGCGCGCGATGGCGACACGCCGCGCACCATGCAATGGCGGATCGAGCGAGCCGGCCAGGTGCTGGAATTGGCAACGACGCCGCGCCTGGTGCAGGAGGCGGGCCAGCGCGTGGCGCGGCTGGGCATTGGCGTGGGGTCGCCGCTGGAGCGCGTGAGCATCAGCTACGGGTTGGTCGACGGCCTGTGGCAGGGCGTGACGCAGAGCTGGGACATGGCGGTCACCACGGTCCGGATGCTGGGGCGCATGCTGACCGGCCAGGCCTCGTTGAAGCTGCTCAGCGGGCCGCTCACCATGGCCGAGGCGATCGGCGATGCCGCCAAGGCCGGGCCCAGCTACTACCTGGAGCGGCTTGCGCAGATCTCGCTCGGCCTGGCGATATTGAACCTGCTGCCGCTGCCGATGCTCGACGGCGGGCACCTCATGTATCATCTTTTCGAGGGTTTGAGTGGCCGCCCCGTCTCCGAATGGTGGCAACGGCAACTGCAGCGCGCTGGCGCGCTGATCCTGATGCTGATGATGGCCTTGGCCCTTTCCAACGACGTCGCCCGCCTCGCGGGCTGGCACTGACACTCCCCGGTTCCCATGTCCTTTCCTTTCAGTTCGGGAGCGAAGCGTCGCCCCTTCCGCCTCGGCTTGCTGGCTTTGGCTGTCACGGGGATGTTCCAGTCGGGGCTAGCCTGGGCGGCAGATCCCTTCGTGCTGAAGGACATCCGCGTCGAAGGCCTGCAACGGACCGACCCGGGCACCGTGTTCGCGTCGCTGCCCTTTCGCATCGGCGACACCTACAACGATGAAAAAGGCGCTGCCGCGCTGCGAGCCTTGTTCGCCACGGGCCTGTTCAAGGACGTGCGCATCAGCATCGACGGCAATGCCGTCGTCGTCATCATCGACGAGCGGCCCATCATCGCCAACGTCAACTTCGTCGGCCTGAAGGAGTTCGACACCGAGGCGCTGACCAAGTCGCTGAAGGACGTCGGCATCGGCGAAGGCAAGCCCTTCGACAAGGCCTTGGCCGACCGTGCCGAGCAGGAACTCAAGCGCCAGTACCTCACGCGCAGCCTCTACGGTGCCGAGGTCACGACGACGATCACGCCCATCGAGCGCAACCGCGTCAACGTCAGCTTCAATGTGACGGAGGGCGAGCCGGCCAAGATCGCCGAGATCCGGATTCTGGGCTCCAAGGTGTTCTCCGAAAGCACGTTGATGGGCCTGCTCGAGCAGACCACCACCGGCTGGCTGACCTGGTACACCAAGACCGACCGCTATTCGCGCGCCAAGCTGAACGCGGACCTGGAAACCATCCGCAGCTATTACCTGAACCGCGGCTACCTGGAGTTCGCCGTCACCTCCACGCAGGTGACGATCTCGCCGGACAAGCAGAGCATCAGCATCGCCATCACGGTCAGCGAAGGCCAGCCCTACACCGTCACGGGCGTCAAGCTCGAGGGTGATTACCTGGGCCGCGAGGAGGACTTCAAGCACCTCGTCTTCCTCAAGCCCGGCCAGGCCTACCAGGGCGAAGCGGTGGCCAACACCACGCGCGCCTTCAGCGACCTGTTCGGCACCTATGGCTATGCCTTCGCCCGCGTCGACAGCCGCCCCGACATCAACCGCGAGACCGGCCAGGTCGTCGTCACCTTCGTCGCCGAGCCGCAGCGCCGCGTCTACGTGCGCAAGGTCATCATCTCCGGCAACTCGCGCACCCGTGACGAAGTCATCCGCCGCGAATTCCGCCAGTTCGAGGCGGCCTGGTACGACGGCCAGAAGATCAAGTCCTCGCGTGATCGCGTCGAGCGCCTGGGTTACTTCAAGGACAAGGAAGTCAGCATCGACACCCAGGAGGTGCCGGGCGCCCAGGATCAGGTCGACGTCATCCTGACCGTCGTCGAGCGCCCCACCGGCGCCATCACGGTCGGTGCGGGCTACTCCAGCCAGACCAAGCTGTCCTTCACCGGCTCCATCCGCCAGGACAACGTGTTCGGCTCGGGCAACTACCTCGGCATCGACTTGGCCACCGCCCGCACGGGCCGCCAGGTGCAGGTCAGCACGGTCGACCCCTACTTCACGGTCGACGGTGTGTCGCGCTCGCTCGATGTGTTCTATCGGACCACGCGCCCTATCAACACGCTGGGCGAGGAATACCAGTACGTCACCAAGGGCGGTGCCATCCGCTTTGGCGTGCCCTTCTCGGAAATCGACACCGTCTTCTTTGGCCTTGGCTACGAGCAGACCGACATCACGACGTCCAAGGGTCTGCCCAACAGCTATCTGCTGTTCGTCAACCAGTTCGGCCAGCGCAGCAATTCCATCCCATTCACCATCGGCTGGCAGCGTGACAGCCGCGACAGCGTCATCTCTCCGCTCAAGGGCAAGTACCAGCGCGTCAACGTCGAGACCAGCGCCATCGGCGACGCCCGGTTCGCGCGTATCAACCTGCAGTACCAGCAGTATTTCGAGGTCACGAACAAGATCACGCTGGGCATCAACAGCGAACTGGGTTGGGGCGTGGGCCTGGGCGGCAAGCCCTATCCCATCTTCAAGAACTTCTACGGCGGTGGCCTGGGCTCCGTGCGCGTCTTCGAGGCCGGCTCGCTGGGCCCTGTGGACCCGACCGGCTCCTACATCGGCGGCAACCGGCGCTTCAACACCAATGCCGAGCTCTACCTGCCGGTGCCCGGCAGCGGCAACGACAAGAGCTTCCGCATCTTCGGCTTCGCCGACCTCGGTGGTGTCTGGGGGCCGGACGCCAAGCTCAACTGGAACACGCTGACCAACGGCAAGGACAATGAGGGCCGCGACATGCTGCGCATGTCCGCCGGTATCGGCCTGTCCTGGATTTCGCCGATGGGCCCGCTGCGGCTGAGTTACGGCAAGCCCGTTCGCAAGGCGCGGACGGATAGAATCGAAAAATTCCAATTCCAGATCGGGACTGCATTCTGATGATGAGCAAGCTCTTGCAATCGATGGCCCTGGCCGCATCGATGATGGTGGCCACCACGGTGGTGCAAGCCCAGGAACTGAAGATCGGCTACGTCAACAGCGAGCGCGTGCTGCGCGAGGCCAACTTGGCCAAGGCAGCCCAGGTCAAGCTGGAGACTGAGTTTGGCAAGCGCGAGAAAGACCTGCGCGATCTGGAGACCAAGCTGCGCGGCGCTGCCGAGAAGCTGGAAAAGGACGCGCCCACGCTGTCCGAAGCTGAGCGCAACCGCCGCCAGCGCGACATCGTCGAGCAGGAGCGTGACTTGCAGCGCAAGCGCCGCGAGTGGCAGGAAGACCTGACCCAACGCAAGAACGAGGAGCTGTCGGCCGTGGTCGAGCGCGCCAACAAGGTCATCAAGCAGATCTTCGATGCCGAGAAGTACGACCTCATCCTGCAGGACGCGATCCACTTCAGCGCGCGTGTCGACATCACCAAGAAGGTGATCGACGCGCTGAACGCGCAGAAGTAAGTCGCCAGTTCCATGAGCTCGACGACCGTCGCGCTCTCCGAGTTGATCGCCGCCTTGGGCGGCGATTTGCTTGGTGGGCCCGACATGCGCATCACGCGTATCGCGCCGCTTGACGAGGCTGACGACACGAGCATCAGCTTCCTCGCCAACCCGCGTTACCAGGCCCAGCTGGCCACCACGGCGGCCGCCTGCGTCATCGTTGCGCCGGCTTTTGCCGAGGTGGCGTCAGCGCGTGGCGCGGCCATCGTTACGCCCGATCCCTATCAGTACTTTGCGCGGCTGACGCAGTGGTGGGCAGCGCGCACGCGCCCGGCCCCGAAGGCCGGCGTGCACGCCAGCGCCGTGGTGTCACCCGATGCAAAGCTGGGGCAGGGCGTCGAGATCGGTCCGCTGGCCGTCATCGAGGCTGGTGCCGTCATCGGCGACCACGCCCGCATCGGCGCTCACTGCGTCGTCGAGCGCGAGGCGGTCGTGGGCGCGCACACACGGCTGGCGCCGCGCGTCGTGCTGGGCTATGGCTGCCGGATCGGCGTGCGTGGCCTCGTGCACGGCGGCGTGGTCATCGGCGCCGACGGTTTCGGCTTCGCGCCCAGCAAGAGCGGCTACGTGAAGATCGAGCAGCTCGGCAATGTCGCCATCGGCGATGACGTCGAGATCGGCGCCAACACCTGCATCGACCGCGGCGCGCTGGCCGATACCGTCATCGAAGACGGCGTCAAGCTCGACAACCTGATCCAGATCGCCCACAACGTGCACATCGGTCGCAACACGGCCATGGCCGGCTGTTCGGCGGTCGCCGGCTCGACAAGGATCGGTGCGAACTGCACCATTGGCGGCGCGGCCAACATCATCGGCCACCTGACCATCGTCGACGGCGTGCACATCTCCGCCGCCACCACCGTCACCCGCAGCATCACCGAGCCGGGCGTCTACAGCGGCCCCTATCCCTTCGAAGAGAATTCGAGCTGGCAGAAGAACGCGGCCACCTTGCGACAGCTCAGCACCCTGCGCGAGCGCGTGCGCGCGCTGGAGAAGAAATAAATGAACGAACCGACCCAGACCTCGACCCAGACTCAGGCCACCGTCCCGACGACGATGGACATCCACGAAATCCTCAAGCGCCTGCCGCACCGCTACCCCATCCTGCTGGTGGACCGCGTCGTCGAGCTGATCAAGGGCGAGCGCATCCGCGCCATCAAGAACGTCTCGATCAACGAGCCCTTCTTCCTCGGACACTTCCCCCACCGCCCGGTCATGCCGGGCGTGTTGGTGCTGGAAGCGCTGGCCCAGGCCGCGACGCTGCTGGCCATCGAGACCGTGGGCATCGTGCTGGACGAGAAGTCGGTCGTCTACTTCGCCGGTATCGACGGCGCCCGCTTCAAGCGCCCGGTGGAGCCAGGCGACCAACTGGTGCTGGAAGTGACGCTGGGCCGCGCCAAGGCCGGCATCTACAAGTTCAATGCCCGTGCTCTGGTGGGCGGGCAGTTGGCCGCCGAAGCTGAACTGATGTGCACCATGCGCCGCATCGAAGCCTGAGCCTTTCAACGATGGCCATCCACCCCACCGCCATCGTCGACCCCGCCGCCGAGTTGGACTCGTCGGTCGAGGTCGGTGCCTATTCGCTGATCGGCCCGCACGTGAAGATCGGCGCCGGCACCAAGGTCGGCCCGCATGTCGTCATCGAAGGCCACACGACCATCGGCCGCGACAACACCTTCTTCCAGTTCAGCTCCATCGGTGCTGCCAACCAGGACAAGAAGTACGCGGGCGAGCCGACGAAGCTGGTCATCGGCGACCGCAACACGGTGCGCGAGTTCTGCACGCTGAACATCGGCACCGTGCAGGACCGCGGCGAGACGACGGTCGGCAACGACAACTGGATCATGGCCTACTGCCACCTGGCCCATGACGTCGTCGTCGGCAACGAGTGCGTGCTGGCCAATAACGCCACGCTTGCGGGCCATGTACAGGTGGGCGACTGGGTCACCATTGGCGGCCTGACCGGCGTGCTGCAGCGCATGCGCATCGGCGACCACGCCATGATCGGCTTCCAGGCCCATGTGGCCCAGGACGTGCCGCCCTTCATGACCGTGGACGGCAATCCGCTCGCGGCGCGTGCGGTCAACATCGTCGGCCTGAAGCGGCGCGACTTCAGCAGCGAGCGCATCGGCGTCATCCGCCAGATCTACAAGCTGCTCTACCGCAGCGGCCACACGCTGGATGAGGCCAAGGCCGGCATTGCAGCGCTGCGTGGCACGGAAGCGGGCGCGGCAGATGGTGACATCGACCTGATGCTGAACTTCCTCGCCGCCTCCACGCGCGGCATTGTTCGGTAGCCCAATGCAGACCGCGCCCCGCCTCGGCATGGTGGCCGGCGAGGCCAGCGGTGATCTGCTGGCCGGCCTGCTGCTGCAGGGTCTGCGTGCCCGCTGGCCGGCGCTGACAGCGCAGGGCATCGGTGGGCCGAAGATGATCGCCCAGGGCTTCGAGACCTGGTGGCCGCACAGCAAGCTCTCCATCTTTGGCTATGTCGACGCGCTGCTGAACATCCGCGAGCTGCTGTCCATCCGCAAACAACTGGGCATACGCCTCATCTCGAACCGGCCCGATGTCTTTATCGGCGTTGACGCGCCCGACTTCAACTTCGGCCTGGAAACGCGGCTGCGCGAGGCCGGCATCAAGACGGTCCACTTCGTCTGCCCGTCCATCTGGGCCTGGCGGCCGGAGCGGGTCGTGAAGATCAAGGCGGCGGCCGATCACGTGCTGTGCCTTTTCCCCTTCGAGCCTGAGATCCTGCACAAGGCTGGCATCGGCGCAACCTACGTGGGCCATCCTTTGGCGGATGCGATTCCGATGGAGCCACCACGCGCCGCAGCGCGTGAGGCGCTGGACCTGGCCGAAGCCGACACCGTCATTGCCCTGCTGCCTGGTAGTCGCAAGAGCGAGATCAACTACATTGCGCCGGCGCTGATCGGTGCGGCGAAGCTGCTCGCCGGGCCCGGCCGCCGCTTTGTCATGCCCGTCGTGCCGGGCCTGCGCGGTCTCATCGAGCCCATGCTGACGGGGGTCGACATCCAGCTCATCGACGGCCAGTCCCACACGGCCCTGGCGGCCTGCGACCTGACGCTGCTGGCCAGCGGCACCGCCACGCTGGAGGCGGCCCTGTTCAAGCGTCCCATGGTCATCGCCTACCGCATGAACGCGCTGAACTGGTGGCGCATGAAGGGCCGCGGCCTGCAGCCCTGGGTGGGCCTGCCCAACATCCTGGCGCGCGAGTTCCTGGTGCCTGAATTGATCCAGGACGCCTGCACACCCGACAACCTGGCGCGGGAGGCGGAAGGCCTGCTTGCCGATGCAGCGCGCCGTGCCGCCCTGCACGAGCGCTTTGTCCAACTTCACGAGCTGCTGCGGCAAGACACCGCGCAGCGTGCCAGCGATGCCATCGCGACGCTCATCCAAGCCTGAACAGGTGTCCCTCGACTGGACACCGCCCGGCCTCGTCGCCGGCGTGGACGAGGCCGGACGCGGGCCGCTCGCGGGCCCGGTGTTCGCGGCGGCCGTCATTCTGGACGACCTGCAGCCCATCAAGGGCCTGGCCGACTCCAAGGTGCTGACACCGGCCAAGCGCGCGCGGCTGTACGACGAGATCCGTGCCAAGGCGCTGTGCTGCTGCATCGCGCATGCGACGCACGAAGAGATCGACCGCATCAACATCCTGCAGGCCACGATGCTGGCGATGCAGCGCGCGGTGACGGGCCTGCGGCTCAAGCCAGCGCTTGTGCGCATCGACGGCAACCGGTTGCCGGTGCTGGCCGTACCGGCAGAGGCCATCGTGCAGGGCGACGCCACCGTGCAGGCCATCTCGGCTGCAAGCATCCTCGCCAAGGTGGCGCGGGACCTCTTTTGCGAGCAGATGCATGCCAGCCACCCGCAATACGGCTTCGCCGCGCACAAGGGCTATGGCACGCCGGAGCACCTGGCGGCACTGAAGGCGCACGGCGCCAGCCCTTGGCACCGCCGCAGCTTCGCGCCGGTGCGCGAGGTCTGCATTGACGTGACGATCAATCCGCTGGCATGAAGCTGGACCACATCACCTCGCGCGACAACCCGGCGCTGGTTCGGCTGCGAAAGCTGACGGCGGACGCCAATGGCTACCGCAAGACCGGCAGCGTCTGGATCGAGGGCGACCACCTGCTGCGTGCGGCCCTGCAACGCGGCTGGCAGCCGGCCCTGGTCGTGCTGACGGAAACAGCGATGCAGGAGGCTGCCCTGGCCGCGTTGGCCGAATCCGCACCGCGCGCTCTGGTCGTGCCGGTGGCGCTGTTCAAGGGCCTGAGCGGCCTGGAATCGCCGGCGCAGATCGGCGCCGAGCTGACGCTGCCCGCGGCCTCCCAGATCGACGCCAATGCCGCCAGCGTGGTGCTGGACCGCCTGCAGGACGCCGGCAACGTCGGCGCCATCCTGCGCAGCGCGGCGGCCTTTGGCGTGCGCCAGGTGCTGGCCCTCAAAGGCACTGCGGCGCTGTGGTCGCCCAAGGTCGTGCGCGCAGGGCAGGGCGCCCATTTCGGCCTGCGCCTCGTTGAAGGCCTGGCGGCCGATGACCTCGCGGCGCTGCATGTGCCCATGATCGCGACCAGTTCCCACACCGAGCATGTGCTGCATCGCGTCGCCTTGCCCTCGCCTTGTGCCTGGGTCATGGGCCACGAAGGCCAGGGCGTGTCGCCCGAGCTGATGGCCCGCTGCGCGCTGACCGTGGGCATCCCGCAGCCAGGCGGTGAAGAGTCGCTCAATGTGGCGGCGGCGGCGGCGATCTGCTTGTACGAGAGCGAACGGCAGAAGGGCTGAGAACGCGCGGAAGCTTTGCCTTGTGCCGGGAGCCACTGGGCTGACCCCTCGATTGCCGCTTGCAATCGAGAATGATTCTCATTACAGTGACTTGATGCTCACTGATTCCTATCCGCCAAAGCCTGCGGCACAGCCGGAAGCTGTGATCCTGGGCAGAGGCCAGGCCCGCCAGATCGACAGCGCCACGCTGCTCGGCCCCATGGGCGAAGTCTTCATCGTGCATCAACAACAGGTCTACCGTCTGCGCATCACGTCCCAGGGCAAGTTGATCCTGACCAAATAGCCCTCGCTCGTCATATCGCGCCAGCCAGCCGTCGCCCGCCCGCGCTTCTCCCCTGGAGATTCCCGAATGGCCGACACCTGCTGCGCCGCGCATGCCGCGCTCCCCTCCCTCACCGGTTCGCGCCGGCGCCGCCTGTGGGAGCTGGGCAGCCATGCCCATTGCCCCGTCATCGGCGTCTGCGTGCCGCTGGAACGCGTGCGCATCCTGGCCAGGAAGCTACTGGTGCTGCAGGGCGACGAGGACGACTACACGCTGCATTGCAGCCTCGTCACTGCAGCCGCGCGCCGCAACGCGGTGTCCGAGTCGTTGCAAAAGGATCTGGAGCAGCGCTTCGCGCTCGACGTGCGCAACGCCGCCCAGGCCAAATGCCGCGAAAGCCTGATGAGCTGGTGGCGCAACCGCGCCGTCCAGGGCGAAATTGCCGGCGCGCTGTGGGCCACGCTGACGCACGCACGGTGCGACGAATGGCTGGAGATGCGCGTGCTGGGCCAGGTGCACATGCTGCAGCACCAGGTCGGCGCCGCGCAGCGCATGGACTTGGCTGCCCACCGTGAGCTGTCTGCCGAACATCAGGCGCTGGCGCGCGACTATGCCGAGGTGCAGCAGCGCGTGACTGGTTGGAGCCTGGAGCGCGCCCGCGAGCAGCAGGCCTGGGAGCAGGAGCGCATGCAGTTCCGCGCCACGCAGATCGGCCTGCAGACCCAACTCGCCCAGGCGCAGGAGCAACTGCTGCATTGGCAGGCCGCGCGCCCCGATCTGCCCGAACGCGAGGCCCTGCGCGAGCGCCTGGCCGAACAGTTGGAGCGCAACCTGGCGCTGCAACGCGAGGTCAACCGACTCGCGTCGCGCACACCGGCGGTGGCGGATGCCGCCGAACCCGCCGCCGCATGGGTCGAACAAGAGGTCCGCGTTGAGACCGTGAAGCTGGAGCACCGGGTCGTGCTCTGCGTCGGTGGCCGCAGCGGCAGCGTGCCCCAGTACCGTCAGGCCGTGGAAGGCTGTGGCGCGCAGTTCCTGCACCATGACGGCGGCAGCGAGCACAAGCCAGCCCAGCTGGAGCCCCAGCTCGCCGCGGCCGATCTCGTCATCTGCCAGACGGGTTGCATCAGCCATGACGCCTACTGGCGCGTGAAGGACCATTGCAAGCGGCACGGCAAGCGTTGCGTCTTCGTCGAGACGCCCAGCCGCAGCGCGTTTGAGCGCGCGCTGGCCCTGGCGGCGGTCGAAGAAGGGGCAAATACGGCGGTCTGAGGGGAAGCCCCCAGCGAGGCGGCAAACTGCCTGCCGCAAACTGCAATTGTTTGCAGCCGGAGACTGTCATGCCCCCCGTCGCCTCGCCCCACCAGCTCGCGCGCCGCGCCATCGCCCTCGTCCTGGCCGGTGGCCGCGGCTCGCGGCTCAAGCAGTTGACCGATTCGCGCGCCAAGCCGGCCGTCTACTTCGGCGGCAAATTCCGCATCATCGATTTCGCGCTGAGCAACTGTGTCAACAGCGGCATCCGTCGCATCGGCGTCGTCACGCAGTACAAAAGCCATTCGCTGCTGCGCCACATCCAGCGTGGCTGGAGCTTCCTGCGCGCCGAGCTCAACGAGACGGTCGACCTGATGCCGGCCCAGCAGCGCACCGACGACGAGAGCTGGTACCGCGGCACCGCCGACGCGGTGTTCCAGAACCTGGACATCGTGCAGAGCACCGGCGCCGACTACATCGTCGTGCTGGCTGGCGACCATATCTACAAGATGGACTACTCCAGCATGCTGGTGGACCATGTCGCCACAGGGGCGGGTTGCACCGTGGGCTGCATCGAGGTGCCCAAGGGCGAGGCGAGTGCCTTCGGCGTGATGGCCGTGGACGACGAGCGTCGCATCACGGCCTTCAAGGAAAAGCCCGCCGACCCGCCCTGCATCCCGGGCCGCGATGGCGTCTGCCTGGCCAGCATGGGCATCTACATCTTCAACGCCGACTACCTGTACCGGCTTCTGGCCGAAGACCTGGCCGACCCCAGCTCCAGCCATGACTTTGGCAAGGACGTGATTCCCAAGGTCGTTGCCGAGAACCGCGCCGTGGCTCACCCCTTCGGCATGAGCTGCATCATGAATCCCAACGGTGCCACGCCCTACTGGCGCGACGTCGGCACGCTGGACGCCTTCTGGGCCGCCAACCTCGACCTGGCCTCCATCAGCCCCGAGCTCGACATCTACGACACCGACTGGCCGATCTGGACCTACCAGCGCCAGCTGCCTCCGGCCAAGTTCATCCCCGACCACAACGGCATGCACGGCATGACGGTCAACACCATCGTCAGCGCGGGCTGCATCGTGTCGGGCTCGCATGTCGTGCAGTCGGTGCTGTTCAACAACGTGCGCATCCGCTCCTTCTGCAACATCCACCAGTGCGTGCTGCTGCCCGGCGTCGAGATCGGGCGGCATTGCCGGCTGACCAAGGTCATCGTCGATCGCGGTTGCGAGATCCCCGATGGCCTCGTCGTCGGCGAGGACGCGGTGCTGGATGCCGAACGCTTCGAGCGCACGGAAAACGGCGTCGTGCTGATCACCAAGCAGATGCTGGCCAGGCTGTGACCAGAGTCTTACAGGTCAGCGCGGAGCTGTTCCCGCTGTTGAAGACCGGCGGGCTGGCCGACGTGGCTGGTGCGCTGCCCGCGGCGCTCGCTGCAGCGGGTGCCGAGCCACGGCTGCTGGTGCCGGGGTTCCCGGCCATCCGCGATTCGTTGACCCTGGAATGCGCCGTCGTTCCCGTCGCACTGCCATGGAGCGAAGGAAGGGCGGCGCTGCTGCGCGGGCGGCTGCCGGGCTTCGACATGCCCGTCTACGTGCTGGACGCTCCTGGTCTTTTCGACCGGCCCGGCAACCCTTACGCGGATGAGAGCGGCGTCGCATACGCGGACAACCACCGTCGCTTCGCGCTGCTGGGCCTGGCGGCTGCCCGTCTTGCCGAGGGCGTGGATGCTGCCTGGCGTCCGCAGATCGTGCACGCCCATGACTGGCACGCGGGCCTTGCCTGCGCCCACATCGCCGCCAGCCGCTCGCGCCGCCGCACCGAGGCGCGGACGGTCTTTACCGTGCACAACCTGGCCTACCAGGGCCTGTTCCCGGCCGACCATTTCTGCGATCTCGGCTTGCCACCCCAACACTACGCGGTCGAGGGCGTGGAGTTCTATGGCCAGGTCAGCTTCATGAAGGCCGGCCTGCATTTCGCGGACGCGATCACCACGGTCAGCCCGAGCTATGCACGCGAGATCCAGACGCCCGAGCAGGGCTGTGGTCTGGACGGCCTGCTGCGCCATCGCGCCGAGGTGTTGCACGGCATCCTGAATGGCGTCGACTACGGCGTGTGGTCGCCCGCCCACGACCGCAGCATCGCACGAGCCTATGACGTCGACAGCGCCGAAGACAAGGCCGTCTGCAAGGCCGCGCTGCAGCGCGAATGTGGGCTGGATGTGAAGGCGCAGGCGCCGTTGTTCGGCGTAGTCAGCCGCCTGACCGAGCAGAAGGGTCTGCCTCTGGTGATCGAGGCGCTGAACGACCTGATCGACGCGGGTGGGCAGCTTGTCATTCTTGGCAGCGGCGACGCCCGCCTTGAAGCAGCGTTTGGCGAAGCCGCCGCCAGGCACCCGGGCCAAATCGCCCGCCGCATCGGCATGGATGAAGGGCTGGCACACCGCATCTATGCCGGCAGCGATGTGATGCTGGTGCCCAGCCGCTTCGAACCTTGTGGCCTCACCCAACTCTATGGCCTGAGCTATGGCACGCTGCCGTTGGTGCACCGCGTCGGTGGGCTGGCCGACACGGTGGTCGACTGCACGCTGGAAGACCTCGATGCCGGCGCCGCCACGGGCTTTGTTTTCAACGCCTTCACGGCCGACGCCTACCGTCGCGCGCTGCGCCGTGCCTTTGCGCTGTGGAGCCGGCAAGAGTGCTGGGGTCGCGTGCGCTTGGCGGCGATGCGACAGCACTTTGACTGGAACGCCGCCGCGCAACGGTATGCGGATGTGTATCGCGGTGTGCTGGGTCATTGATGTGAAACTGGACTGCGCACAGACAAGCGACTTCATGCGAGGCCTGTCCCTGTTTCTCGGGCACCAACTCGACTCAATGACCGGTGATTTCAGGGACGGGAGCGTCACCTGCTTGATCGCCACGACGAGGACACGGCTGCTTGAGCACTGTGAGTCCTATGGCTGGACGGCTGCACATCTTCCAGGCATCAAGCCGACATCTTGCGTCGTGATTCGGAAGCCCAATATGCAACCGGAGTTGTGGGTGCGATCGCGATATCGCGGGTATCGAAAGGCCTTCCGGCTTTTCCTGTCCGAGTGGGGCGGAATCGGCGATGACGGCATCCCGCACAACCTGCAGGTGGATCACCTGCATCCGGCCTCGCGGTTCACGCCCAAGAACGATCACTACTTTGTGCGCCTCGCCCTCATCGAGCGAGGCGTCAATGCGTCGTACGGAGCGGGCTTCGAACGCTTGTTGTATGAGCGTGAGCGTGAGAGAGCGCTTTCCGGTGGCGTGCATATGGATTGGATGGCCTACCTGAAAGTGCGCGGTATTCGTTTGCCTGCCAAAACTGCAGGGAAGGCCGTTTGGAAGGCCTGGTCCTGGCAATGCGCCAAATCACTGGGTCCCGAAGGCTTCGATCCAGTTTTTACATACGTCGGGCTGACGACGATGCTCAACCTGGCCTTTCTGAACATCTGGCGCCCGCTTCCGCCTGACGACGCTTTCAGGCCCGAGGTCGAGGCGCACCCGTCCTATCCTTGCGCGCCTCAACTGGCAGAGGTTTGACGTGGTCGCGAGGTGCCATGGCGCGGCGTGTCACGATGCAGCCATTCCTACCGTCAAATGGCCAGCGCGATGACTCCAACCCCAATCAGCGCGGCGCCGGCGATACGCCAGCCTCGTTCGCCTTCGCCCAACAACTGCCCGCCCAGCAGCGCCGCAAACAGCATAGACACCTCGCGCGCTGGCGCTACGCGTGACAGCGGCGCCTCGCGCATGGCCATCAGCACCAGGATGTAGGCCAGCGGCCCCAGGCCTGCGACGGCAAGCACGCCACGCCATGAGCGGCGCAGCTCCGGCCAGAAGCTCTGCGGGTTGCGCAGCAGCGTCGGCAGTTGCAGCGGCACGCGCAGCACATTGCCGAAGTAGTCCAGCATCAGCGGCGACACGGCCAGCACCTTGACGGCATAACCGTCCAGCACCGTGTAGCCGGCGATCAGCGTGCCGGTGGCGGCGCCCCAATAGACGCCGCGGCGGCGGCGCATGGCTGCCTCGGCATCGTGGTCCACACCGCGGCCGATCAGGCGCGGCCCCATGGTGATCAGCAGGATGCCGCCGACGACGCCGGCCAGGCCCAGCGCGCCATAGACGCCCAGGTGCTCACCCAGCAACACGACGGCCGCAAGCGCCGACAGGAAAGGGCCGCTGCCGCGTGCGACCGGGTAGACGACGGTGAGGTCGCTGGCCCGGTAGCCGGCGATAAGGCAGTTGAAGTAGCCCAGGTGGACCACGGCGCTGGCGGCGACAAAGCCCCAGGCCAGCAGTGACCAGTGCGGCAGCTCATCCAGGCCGACCAAGAGCACAGCAGGCAGCCACAGCACCACCACACCGAGCGCACAGCTGAAGACGAAATGCGTGCCCCCGCCCCACTTCTTGGCGGCGAGGTTCCAGACAGCGTGGAGAAGGGCGGCGGTGAGGACCAGCGCGAGCGCGTGGAGCGGCATCAGTACATCAGCCTGTCCGGGCGGATGTCGCGCAGGATGGTCGTCGCGATCTCTTCGATGGACTTGTGCGTGGACGACAGCCAGGAGATGCCGTCGCGTTTCATCATGGCCTCGGCCTCGTTGACCTCGTAGCGGCAGTTCAGTACGTCGGCATATTTGCTGCCGGGACGGCGCTCGTTGCGGATGGATGAGAGGCGCTCGGGGTCGATGGTCAGGCCGAAGCACTTGCGCTTGTGCGGCAGCAGCGGTGCGGGCAGCTTGCGGCGCTCGAAGTCCTCGGGGATCAGCGGGTAGTTGGCGGCCTTGATGCCATGCTGCATGGCCAGGTACAGCGAAGTCGGCGTCTTGCCGGAGCGCGACACGCCGACGAGGATGACGTCGGCCACGTCGAGGTTGCGCGCCGACTGGCCGTCGTCGTGGGCCAGCGAGAAGTTGATGGCCTCGATGCGGTCGTGGTATTCCTTGCTTTCGGCCACGTCTGAGAAGCGACCCACGCGGTGGTTGCTCTTGATGCCGAACTCGTCTTCCAGCGGCTCGATGAAGGTGCCGAACATGTCCATGACGCGGCCCTGGCAATGCTCGCGCACGATCTTGAGCACGTCGCGGTCCACCAGCGTCGCGAAGACGATGGGCCGCTGGGCCTCGCGCACGGCGACTTCATTGATCTCGGCGACGACGGCGTGCGCCTTGTCGGCCGAATCGACGAACGGCCGGCGCACATGGCGGGCCTTGATCGAGAACTGGGCGAGGATGGAATTGCCGAAGGTCTCGGCGGTGATGCCGGTGCCGTCAGAGACGAAGTAAACGGTTCTGGCGGTCATGGCGGTATTCCATCGAGTTACGGCGCGGCCATGATAGCCAGCACCCTGCTTTCGCCCTGCAACCTCGGACACATGGATCACATCTTCCAGGTCGTGCGATTGATCTCCTGTGCGGTGGCTTCGTCGCTGCTCACGCGGGCATCGTGCACAGCCAGGGCTCCCTTGGCCTGACCCGCATCAGTCGGCCGTCAACGTTTTCATGCCACCCCGAAAGAGGGGACACGGCGCCGAGAAGGGACTTATTGCACATCCCCCCGCCGTACCCGGATGAAACCCGAGGCCTAGAATCCGCGGCAATTCATCGCGATCAGCCCATGCGCGCCTCCCTCCTCCTCAAAGAATCCAGAAATGGACGGAGCTGCGCCTGCCTTGAGCATCTTGGCTCGGCACTGGGCGTGGACGACGCGACGACACCGGTTTTTCAACCTCCCGGAGTTTCCCCATGTCCACCCTGTTCGAGGCGACCGCCCTGGTCGTACCGTTTGAGAACCTGAGGATGAGCGATGTCGAGGCAGTTGGCGGCAAGAACGCCAGCCTCGGCGAAATGATCTCGCAGCTCGCCGCCAGCGGCGTGCGCGTCCCCGGAGGGTTCGCCACCACGGCGCACGCCTTCCGGCAGTTCCTCAAGCACGAGGGGCTGGACGCGCGCATCGCGGCGCGCCTGGCCACGCTCAACACCGACGACGTCCGCGCGCTGGCCGAGGCCGGCGCCGAGATCCGCGGCTGGATCGAGAACCAACCCTTCCCGGCCGACCTGGAAGCCGGTGTGCGTGCGTCCTTCGCGCAGCTGACGGCCGACAACCCCGGCGTGTCCTTTGCCGTGCGCTCGTCCGCCACGGCCGAAGACCTGCCCGACGCCTCCTTCGCCGGCCAACAGGAAACCTTCCTGAACGTCGTCGGCATCGACGAGGTGCTGCACAAGATGCGCGAGGTGTTCGCGTCGCTCTACAACGACCGCGCCATCAGCTACCGCGTGCACAAGGGCTTCGCGCACAACGACGTGGCGCTGTCCGCCGGCGTGCAGCGCATGGTGCGCTCCGACCTCGGCTCGGCCGGCGTCATGTTCACCATCGACACCGAGAGCGGCTTCCAGGAGGTCGTCTTCATCACGTCCAGCTATGGCCTGGGTGAGACGGTGGTGCAGGGCGCTGTGAACCCGGACGAGTTCTACGTGCACAAGCCGGCGCTGAAGGCCGGCAAGCTGGCCATCATCCGCCGCAACCTCGGCTCCAAGCTGATTCGCATGGAGTTCGCGTCGCCCGAGGAAAAGGCGGCTGCCGGCAAGCTCGTCAAGACCGTCGACACGGTGCCCGAGCAACGCAACCGCTACTCGCTGAACGACACCGAGGTGACCGAGCTGGCGAAGTACGCCCTCATCATCGAGCAGCACTACGGCCGCGCGATGGACATCGAGTGGGGCCGTGACGGCGTCGACGGCAAGATCTACATCCTGCAGGCCCGCCCGGAGACGGTGAAGAGCCAAGCTGCAGGCCAGGTCGAGCACCACTACAAGCTCAAGGCCCACAGCGCCGTGCTGGCGGAAGGCCGCGCCATCGGCCAGAAGATCGGCACCGGCCCGGTCCGCCTGGTTGATAGCGTGGCCGAGATGGAGCGCGTGCAGCCCGGCGACGTGCTCGTCACCGACATGACCGACCCGAACTGGGAGCCGGTCATGAAGCGCGCCAGCGCCATCGTCACCAACCGCGGCGGCCGCACCTGCCACGCGGCCATCATTGCGCGCGAGCTGGGCATCCCGGCCGTGGTCGGCTGCGGCGACGCGACCGAGAAGCTCAAGGACGGCCAGCTCGTCACGGTGGCCTGCTCCGAGGGCGACACCGGCTATATCTACGACGGGCTGCTCGAGACCGAGATCAGCGAGGTGCACCGCGGCGAGCTGCCGTACTGCCCCATCAAGATCATGATGAACGTCGGCAACCCGCAGCTGGCCTTCAACTTCGCGCAAATGCCCTCTGGCGGCGTGGGCCTGGCGCGGCTTGAGTTCATCATCAACAACAACATCGGTGTCCACCCCAAGGCCATCCTGGACTATCCGAACATCGATGCCGACCTGAAGAAGGCCGTCGAGTCCGTCGCCCGCGGCCACGCCTCGCCGCGCGCCTTCTATGTGGATAAGCTGGCCGAAGGCATCGCGACGATTGCCGCCGCCTTCTTCCCGCGCCCGGTCATCGTTCGCCTCTCTGACTTCAAGAGCAACGAGTACCGCAAGCTCATCGGCGGCAGCCGCTATGAGCCGGACGAAGAGAATCCCATGCTGGGTTTCCGCGGCGCCTCGCGCTACATCAGCGGCGATTTCCAGGACGCCTTCGCGATGGAGTGCGAGGCCCTCAAGCGCGTGCGCAAGGAAATGGGCCTGAACAACATCGAGATCATGGTGCCCTTCGTGCGCACCGTGAAGCAGGCCGAAAAGGTCGTTGCGATGCTCGCGGAGCGGGGCCTGAAGCGTGGCACGGACGGCCTGCGCATCATCATGATGTGCGAAGTGCCGAGCAACGCCATCCTGGCCGAGCAGTTCCTGGAGCATTTCGACGGCATGTCCATCGGCTCCAACGACCTGACGCAGCTCACACTCGGTCTGGACCGTGATTCGGGCCTGGAGCAGCTTGCCGGCGATTTCGACGAGCGCGACCCGGCCGTCAAGGCCATGATCTCGCGCGCCATCCGCGCCTGCCGCGCCACCGGCAAATACATCGGCATCTGCGGCCAAGGTCCCAGCGATCACCCGGACTTCGCCGACTGGCTGGCCGAGGAGGGCATCGTGTCGATCTCGCTGAACCCGGACACGGTGATCGAGACCTGGCAGCGCCTGGCCGCCAAGTAAAGCGCCAAGCAAGTCTTCGCGATTGACGACCAGCCCGGGTTCTCCGTAAGGGGAATCCGGGCTTTTTATTGCCATGATCGCGGCCGTGTCCGCCAGCCCCCTGCGCCGCCGCTATTTCCTGTTCGCACTGAGCTTCATCGCCCTGGTGGTCGGCCTGGGCCTGGGCGAGCAGCGCGGCCTGCCCAAGGTCTGGATCGGCTACACCTTCCTCGGCGCGACTGTCGCCGTCTACGCCGTCATCGGCATCCTTTGCCGCACCACCGACCCGGCCGAATACTTCGTCGCCGGCCGGCGCGTGCCGCCGCTGTACAACGGCATGGCAGCGGGCGCCGACTGGATGAGCGCGGCCACCTTCATCGGCCTGGCCGGCACGCTCTACGCCAGCGGCTACGCGGGCCTGGCCTATGTGTTGGGCTGGACGGGTGGCTTCGTTCTCGTGGCGCTGTGCATCGCGCCCTATCTGCGTCGCTTCGGGCAATTCACGCTGGCGGACTTCCTCGCCGAACGCTTCGACAGCCGCGCCTTGCGGCTGGTGGGAGCCGGTGCCGCCATCCTGGTGTCCTTCGTCTACCTGGTCGCACAGATCTACGGCGTCGGCCTCATCACGACGCGGCTCACCGGCCTGGGCTTCGAGGTCGGCGTCTTCGTCGGCCTGGGCGGCGTGCTGGTCTGCTCCTTCCTGGGCGGCATGCGTGCCGTCACCTGGACCCAGGTGGCCCAGTACCTGATCATGATCCTGGCCTACCTGGTGCCGGTCATCTGGCTCAGCGTCAAGCAGACCGGCTGGCCCCTGCCGCAGCTCGTCTACGGCCAGCAGCTGCATCAACTGGCCGAGCGCGAGCGTGAGCTGATGCGCGATCCGGGCGAGCTGCAGGTACGCGCCATCCACCAGCGGCGTGCCGATGCAGCCGCCGCGCGCCTGGCCGACGTGCCCCAGGCGCTGGCCGACGAGCAGGGCAGGGCGGCCGCTCAGGTCGCCGCGCTAAAGGCCGAGGGCGCGCCGCTGGCCCGCATCCAGGCCGCCGAGAAGCAGCGCGCCGCGCTGCCGCGCACAGCCCCCGAGGCCGAGGAGCGCTGGCGGCGCGAGCAGGCGGGGGAGGCTCAGCTCGCCCAGCCGCTGTCCGGCCTCGTGCCCCATATGCAGCCCTTTGCAGGCAACCCCGACGGCAGCCCGCCCGAGCGCGAGCAGGCCAGCGCGGCACGCCGCAACTTCATCGCCCTGGCCTTTTGCCTGATGGTCGGTACGGCCGGCCTGCCGCATCTGCTGACGCGCTACTACACGACCAGCTCCGTCGCGACGGCGCGCCAGTCGGTGGCCTGGTCCCTGGTCTTCATCTGCCTGCTCTATCTGACGGCGCCGGCCCTGGCCGTCATGGTCAAGACCGAGGTCTTCAACAGCCTGGTGGGTACGTCCTTCGACCAGCTGCCTGCCTGGATACGCCAATGGCAGCGCGTCGACCCGACCCTGTTGTCGGCCGTGGACCTGAACGGTGATGGCCGCCTGCAACTGGGCGAACTGCGCCTGCACCCCGATCTCGTCATGCTGGTCATGCCCGAGCTGGGCGGCCTGCCCTATGTCATCTCGGGCATGGTGGCAGCCGGTGGGCTGGCGGCGGCGCTGTCCACCGCAGACGGCCTGCTGCTGGCCATCTCCAGCGCGCTGTCCCACGACCTTTACTACAAGGCCATCAACCCCGAGGCCTCGCGCACGCGGCGGGTCACGCTGTCCAAGGCCTTGCTGCTGGCGGCAGCGCTGGCGGCGGCGGCGGTGGCATCCAGCCGGCCGGCGGACATCCTGGCCGTCGTCACGGCCGCTTTCTCCATCGCCGGCTCGACCTTTTTCCCGGCCCTGGTCGCCGGCGTGTTCTGGCGTCGCGCCAACCGCGCTGGCGCCCTGGTGGGCATGTTGACCGGCCTCGTCGTCTGCCTGATCTATCTCGTCATCGCCCACCCCGGCGCGCGGGCTCTGATCGGCCTGCCCGGCCCGGCGACATTGATCTGGGGCATCCAGCCGGCCTCGGCCGGCCTCTTCGGCGTGCCCGCCGGTGCGCTGGTCCTGGCCCTCGTCAGCCTGCTGACAGCCGCGCCCAGCCAGCGCGATCGTGATTTCGTCGACAAGCTGCGCAGTCGGCCGGTGGCCTGATCAACGAGAGTGAAGGGGCGGCGATTTGGTCATTCACCCCTTCCGGGCTAGAATCCTTGGTTCCCCCTTGCCGTACCGCGTGTAGACGCCGTGGCGCGGCTTCCTCAGACCGGCAACCCTGTCGGGCTGGAATCCACAAGGAGTAAATATGCGTCACTACGAAATCGTTCTGCTGATCCATCCGGATCAAAGCGAACAAGTTCCGGCCATGCTGGAGCGCTACAAGGGCCTGATCACCACCGGTGGTGGTGTCGTGCACCGAGTTGAGGACTGGGGCCGTCGCCAGATGGCTTACCTGATCCAGAAGCTCGCCAAGGCCCATTACCTGTGCCTGAACATCGAGTGCAGCAAGGAAGTCCTGGCTGAACTCGAGACCGGCTTCCGCTTCAACGACGCCGTGTTGCGCCACCTCACCGTGGTTCAGGACAAGGCCATCGCGACCCCCTCGGTCATGATGAAGGCCGTCGAGCGCGAAGAAGCCCGCAAGGCGCCGCAACCGCAAGAAGCGGCCTGAGCACAGGTCATCGCTAAAGAACCAGGTTTTTCGAGCAGCGTGCCCCTGGCGTGAACCAGCTTCACCTCCAGGCGCAGATCCAGCAACTCGGACAAGTTCGCTACACACCCGCCGGGCTGATGGCCCTGGACGCAAGCCTCAAGGCCGAGTCCGAAGTCATCGAAGCCGGCAAGCCGCGCAAGATCTCGCTGGAGATCAAAGCGGTTGCGGTGGGCGAGGTGGCCAAGCAGTTGCAGGCGCTGGGAGTCGGTGGCATCGCGGTCTTCCGCGGTTTCCTGACCCATCAGCGCAACGGCCGGGGCTTCATCGCCCACGTCACCGTGATCGAACCCGCTGCTTCCTAGAACCCGGAATTGATTGAATCCGGATAGATTTAACAGAGGTCCTCTATGCCCCCGCCACGTGGTAAAGGTCGCTTCTCCAAAGACAAGAAGCCCAAGCGCAACCAACAATCGTTGCTGTTCCGTCGCAAGCGTTTCTGCCGCTTCACCGTCGCCGGTGTCGAGCAGATCGACTACAAGGACATCGACACGCTGCGCGATTTCATCTCCGAAAACGGCAAGATCACGCCCGCTCGCCTGACCGGCACGCGCGCCTTCTTCCAGCGTCAGCTGACGGTGTCCATCAAGCGTGCGCGCTTCCTGGCCCTGCTGCCGTACAGCGACCAGCACAAGGTCTAAGGAGCTGACGACATGCAAGTGATCCTGCTCGAAAAAGTATCCAACCTCGGCAACCTCGGCGACGTCGTCAAGGTCAAGGACGGTTATGCCCGCAACTTCCTGATCCCGACCAAGCAGGCGCGCCGCGCCACCGAGGCCGCGATCAAGGAATTCGAAGTCCGCCGCGCAGAGCTCGAAAAGGCTGCTGCTGCCAAGCTGGCCGAAGCCCAAAAGCTGGGTGAAGCCATCGCTGGCAAGACCGTGCGCATCGCCCAGAAGGCTGGCGTTGACGGCCGCCTGTTCGGCTCCGTGACCAACGCCGACGTGGCCGAAGCGCTGACCAAGTCTGGCAGCGCCATCGCCAAGTCGCAGGTGCGTCTGCCCAACGGTCCGCTGAAGACCGTCGGCGAGTTCCCGGTCCAGGTCGCGGCTCACACCGACGTCGTGGTCGAGATCACCGTCCAGGTGGTTGCTGAAGCCGAGTAACGTCGGAGTAAGCGCCCTTGCGCTGCGGCGTCTGACGCCGCAACATTGAAGAAGGCCGAGGCCCCACAGGGTTTCGGCCTTTGGTTTTTCTGGGACGAGTTTTCCCGCTTCGTCCACCGTCTGCTCCCAGTTCGTTCACAGCTTTATCCACAGGCATGTCCGCGATCTTTCCTGCTTCTTCTTCCGCAGCGCCGTATGACGATGAGGTCGCACGCCTGCGTGTGCCGCCGCACTCGGTCGAGGCCGAGCAGAGCGTGCTCGGTGGCCTGCTGATCGACAACTCGGCCTGGGACAAGGCGGCCGACTTGCTGACCGAGACCGACTTCTATCGCTTCGAGCACAAGCATGTATACGCAGCGGTCGGCAAGCTGATCAATGCGGGCAAGCCGGCCGACGTCGTCACCGTCTTTGACGAACTGACCTCGGTGGGGCGCGCCGAGGAATGCGGCGGCCTGGCCTATCTGAATGCGCTGGCCCAGAGCGTGCCGAGCGCCGCCAACCTGCGCCGTTATGCCGAGATCGTTCGCGAGCGGGCCATCCTGCGCAAATTGGTGGCCACCAGCGACGAGATCGCGACCGCCGCGATGAATCCGCAGGGCCGTGCCGTCTCGCAGATCCTGGACGAGGCCGAAGGCAAGATCTTCCGCATCGGCGAGGAGGGCTCGCGCAGCCGCCAGGGTTTCCAGAGCATGGACCAGCTCGTTGTGCAGCTGATCGACCGCGTCAACGAGCTGGCCGAGAGCGGCGCCCAGGACGTGACCGGCGTGCGCACCGGTTTCTACGACCTGGACCGCCAGACCGCCGGCCTGCAGGGCGGCGACCTCATCGTGCTGGCCGCGCGCCCGTCCATGGGCAAGACCGCGTTCGCGGTCAACATCGCCGAGAACGTCGCCATCAACGAAGGCCTGCCCGTCGTCATCTACTCGATGGAAATGGGTGCCGCACAGCTCGCGTTGCGTATGGTCGGTTCGATCGGCCGCATCGACCAGAGCCATCTGCGCACCGGCCAGCTGAAGGACGACGAATGGGGGCGCCTGTCGGAGGCCGTCGACAAGCTCGGCAAGGCCAGCATCTTCATCGACGAGAGCCCCGGCCTGTCGCCCAGTGAGGTGCGCGCCCGTGCACGCCGCCAGGCGCGCATCTGCGGCCAGCTCGGCCTGATCGTCATCGACTATCTGCAGCTGATGAGCGGCAATGGCGGCGGCAGCGAGGAAAACCGCGCGACGGTGCTGGGCGAGATCTCGCGCGGCCTGAAGGCCCTGGCCAAGGAGCTGAAGTGCCCCGTCATCGCCCTGTCGCAGCTGAACCGCTCGGTGGAGCAGCGGCCCGACAAGCGGCCGATGATGTCCGACCTGCGTGAGTCCGGCGCCATCGAGCAGGACGCTGACATCATCATGTTCATCTACCGTGATGAGTACTACACGAAGGACGAGTGCAAGGAGCCGGGCGTGGCTGAGATCATTATTGCGAAACAGCGTAATGGCCCGGTCGGGACAGTCAAGCTGATGTTCCAGCGCATGCACACCAAGTTTGAGAACCTCGCACCTGGGTATGTGGGTGTGGAGCGTGACGAGTACTGAGGCGCGCGCTATTTCTCGGCCAGATTGGCCACCAGCAGGATGAGCTCGGCCACGTCGAAAGGCTTGGCCAGATGGGCCTGGAAGCCGGCCAGCAGCGAGCGCTTGCGGTCCTCGGCCCGGGCGAAGGCCGTGAGGGCCAAGGCGGGGATGCGGGAGTTCCGCGTCTCGGTCGCCCGCAAGGTACGGATCATCTGATAGCCGTCCACGCCGGGCATGCCCACATCGCTGACGATGACGGTCGGCCGTGACAGCTGGACGGCCTTGAGCAACTCCTGCGCCGAGGCAAAGGCCACCACCCGGGCTCCCTGATCCTCCAGGATGCGGCACAGCAGGCTGCGTGTGTCCTGCTCGTCGTCCAGCACGAAGATGTGCACGCCGTCCAGCTTGGGGAGGGCGAGATTCTCGCTGGCCCGCGCATCGGCAGAGGCAGGATCCTCGTCACGCTCTCCGGCCGCCTGCAGGGCGGACAGCGGCAACCTGACGAAAAAGCTCGCGCCCCGGCCCTCGCCGGCGCTCTCGGCGCGGATGTTGCCCCCGTGCAGTTCGATGAGCTGCTTGCAGATCGCCAGGCCCAGGCCCAGGCCGCCGTGGGCCCGCGAGGTGGAACCGTCCTGTTGTGTGAAGCGATCGAACACCTGAGGCAGGAAGGCGGCTGGGATGCCGATGCCGGTGTCGCTGACACTGAATTCCACCTGGGAGTTGACGCGCTGCAGCAGCACCTGCACCCGGCCGCCCGCGGGCGTGAACTTGATGGCGTTGTTCAGCAGGTTCCACACCACCTGCTGCAACCGTCCGCTGTCACCGTTGACCATGGCCGGGCCGGTATCCAGCAGGGATTGCAGCTCCACCCCCTTGGCCGATGCTGACGGAGTGACGGTTTCGACGGCCGCCTGGATGACGTTGGCCATGCTCAGTTGCTGCAGGTCCAGCCTCAGCTTGCCGGTCATGATGCGGTTCAGGTCCAGCAGGTCGTCGATGAGCTGCACCTGGGCACGCGCATTGCGATCGATGACCTCGATGGCGCGCTGCAGATTGACGCGCTCATCGCCCGGCTTGGCCCGCAGCAGCACCTGGGTCCAGCCGAGGATGGCCGTCAGCGGCGTGCGCAGTTCGTGCGACAGCGTGGCGAGGAACTCGTCCTTGATGCGCGTGGCGCGCTGGGCGGCAATGCGCGCATTGCGCTCGGCGTCCAGGATTTCCTCGTGTTCGCGGTTGGCGATTTCCATGGCCTCGATGCGCATGCTGGCCGTCAGGTCGCGCGTCAGCTTGGCGTAGCCGATCAACTGCCCGGTCTCGTCCCGCAGCGCCGTGATGCTCACCTGGGCCCAGAAGCTCGTGCCGTCCTTGCGAAGCCGCCAGCCCGTGTCGACGAAACGCCCGATCTCCTGGGCCTGCTGCAGCTCGTATTCGGGCCAACCGCTTGCGCGCACTTCGGGCGGGTAGAAGATGGAGAAATGCTCGCCCAGGATGTCCTCGGCGGCATAGCCCTTGATGCGCTGCGCGCCTTCGTTCCAGGACGCCACGCGGCCATTCACGTCCAGCATGAAGATGGCGTAGTCGGCCACGCCCTCGACCAACAGCCGGAAACGCTCCTCGCTGCGCTTGAGCGCCTCCTCGTGGTTGCGCCTTTGCGTCAGGTCACGCGTGACCTTGGCGAAACCCACCAACCGTCCCGTCGGGTCGCGCATCGCCGTGATGACGACATTGGCCCAGAACAGCGAGCCGTCCTTGCGCACGCGCCAACCCTCGTCCTCGAAGGCGCCTTCGCGCGCGGCCATCTCGAGTTCATGAGCAGGCAGCTGCCGGGCCAGCGCCTCCGGCGGGTAGAACCGCGAGAAATGGCTGCCGATGATCTCGTCCGCCTTGTATCCCTTGAAGCGTTCGGCGCCGGCGTTCCAGGTCAGCACATGGCCGGCGGGATCCAGCATGAAGATCGCATAGTCGCGCACGCTGTCCACCAGCAGGCGAAAACGCTCCTCGCTGCGCTGCAGGCCTTCGTCATCGACTTTCAAGTTCGTCCTTCCGTGTTGAGGGCGGTCCAGGGGCAGGCAGTGTGCCCGTGTCTCGTCCGACGTCATGTGCCGGGCGGCCCTTCGTCCTTGTCCCGGCGGGCAGGCTTCTTCTCGTCGTATCGCAGTACCGACAACTTGCCGTCGCCCTCCAGGTAGGCCGCCCGCACCGCGCCGACGTCCTCGACGCCAGCCTGGCGCAATTGGGCCTCCAGATCCTCGCGCGTCAGGAACTCCTTGCGCAGATTGCGGCCCAGCACGCGCCCCGCCTTGACGAGCTGCAGTGGCGCAGGCTCGGTGAGCTTGTGCACGAGGGGCCAGCGGCAACTGGCCCAGTCCAGCGCATAGTTCCAGAACACCAGCGTAGCGACCAGGATCCAGCCCTCGGCCACTGTGTCGTAGCTGCCCGACATGGCGTTCTGCGAGGCATCTGCGATCACGACCACCATCAGGACGTCGGCGACGCCGAAGGAGCCGGGGTCGCGCCGCAGCACGAAGCGAAAGATCAGCAGCAGGAACCAGTACATCAGCGTGCCCCGCAGCATCAGCTCCAGTGGCGACACGTGGATGGCGAAAAGCCCCGAGACGTCCATGTTCACCTCCTCATCTTGTCGGGATTGAAGGGTTGGATGCGGACGCTGCTCATGTGATGGGCGATGGGCAAGCCGTGTGCCTGGCGGCGTTCCGAAGCGTTGGGCAAAAAGAGAACGCTCGACGCGAGGCGTCGAGCGTTCCGCCGTTGGCCTGTTGAGCGGCCTGTTGAGGCTACAGCTCCTGGCTTCCGACCGTTCAAATCTAGTCGCCGGCGCGTGGGCCAGCCATCTCGCCGAGGCCGCGTGGAGATGTAGGTCGTGGCCTACGCGTAGTCGGCGCGATCAACGCACCAACGTTTCGCGCGACTCGGGTTGCAGGCTGTCTCGCCGTGCCAGCGCCGGGAAGACCTTGAACCAAAGCGCGACGATGGCCACCGTGCCGATGCCGCCGAGCAGCACTGAGCCGACCGGGCCAAGCAGGGCCGCCGTTGCGCCGGACTCGAACTCGCCCAACTGGTTGCTCGCGCCGATGAAGACCGAATTCACGGCGCCGACGCGGCCGCGCATCTCGTCCGGCGTCTCGAGCTGCACCAGGGACTGGCGGATGACGACGCTGAACATGTCGGCCGCACCGCTGACGGCCAGCACGGCGAAGGCGACCAGGAAGGAGGTCGTCAGCGCAAACGCGATCATCGTCAAGCCGAACACCGCCACGGCGCCGAGCAGCCAGTGGCCGGCGCGGTGTGCGATGGGGTGGCGGGCCAGCCAGACGCCGACGACGACGGCGCCCAGGGCCGGGGCCGAGCGCAGCAGGCCCAGCCCCTCGGGGCCGGTGTGCAGGATGTCGCGCGCGAAGATGGGCAGCAGGGCCGTGGCACCGCCGAGCAGCACGGCGAACAGGTCCAGCGAGATTGCACCGAGCAAGACGGGCCTCTGCCAGATGAAACGGATGCCGGCCGTCAGCTGCGCCAGGTCGGGGGCCGCACGGCGCAACGGCGCAGCGCGATGGCGGATCGTCAACACGCTGGCTATCGCCGCGGCGAGCAACAGCAGCGAGACGCCGTAGACGATGGCCGCGCCCCAATGCGCCGCATCGCCGCGCGCGGCAGCACCCGTCGCCCAGGGCCCGAGCGCATAGAGCACGCCGCCCAGGGCCGGGCCCGCAATGATGGCCACCTGCATCGACGAGCTGGCCGCCGCCACGGCACGGGGCAGCAGCATGGGGGGCACAAGCGTCGGCATCAGGGCCTGCTGCGATGGCATCTGCAGTGCGCGGGCGCAGCCCAGCAGCACGGACAGCATCAGGATCATGTTCGGCCCCACCCAGCCACTGGCGCTGGACAGCGCCAGGCAGGCCGCGGCAACGAGTTGCAGGCCCAGGCTGGCGGCCAGCAGCAGGCGCCGGTCGTGCTGATCCACGACATGGCCGGCCGGCAAGGTGAGCAGCAGGGCAGGCAGGAATTGCGCGAGGCCGACCAGGCCCAGGTCCCAGGCGCTGGAGGTGAGGTCGTACATCTGCCAGCCCAGGGCCACCATCAGCATCTGGTTGGCTGCGCCGCCGGTCACGCGGGCCCCCAGCAGGCGCATGTAGTCGCGCTGATCGCGCAGTCGGGCGGGGGTGCCGGGAATCGCTTCGAGAGGCATTGGGCGGACGAGGGCACCTGCCAAAAGGGCAAAAGTCGCCAAGGGGAAAGCGGGCGGATTATCTCGGCCGCGTTCTCGCGGTCGCGGCTGCGTTTCAGGAGCCCGGCTTGCAGTGATCGCCGGTGAGTGTCCAGCGCTCGGTCAGCGTCGTCGTCCACGTCACGCCACTGCCGCCTTGGGCGGCTTGCAGGGCGGCCAGTTGCTGGCGCGCGGCGGCTGCTTCCTCCGGCTTGCCGTTGCGGATGGTGGCCTCGATCTTTTCGTAGACCGGCGCCATCGCGGCGGCCCGGCCCTGGGCCGAGGGCAGGGCCGCGATCGCCGCGCGGGCTTTGGCGGCCTCGGCTGGCGACAGGCCCCGCTCGACCATGGCCAGAGCAGCCGCGGGGTCGCTGCCACCGCCTCCCGGCGCGAGCGTGAGGCGCATCTGCCGCTCCCAGGTCTTGGCGTCGAGCTGCTTCCATTGCTCCTGCAGCCGGCCGGCCTGGCACTCGGCCTGCAGCAGGGTGCCGCCCTGTGCCGGCCACCAGCGTGTCTTGCAGCGGTCGGGCAACTGGTTGGGCGGCACCGAGGCAGCCGGCACGCACCAGGTCACCGGCTCGGTGCCGGCATAGGTCTGTTGGTGGGAGCGGCCGTCGGCCCGCGTGGTGATGAAGCGGTTGCCGTTGCTGCCGTCCCAGCGCTCGACGCGTTCGACCAACAGGGGGCCGCTGCCGCTGCGCATGGTGGCTTCGCCATCGATGCGGTAGTGCCCCGGGGTCGGCAGGGGTGAGGCGGCGCCGCAGGTCGCGGCCAGGGCAAGAAGCAACAGCGGCCAGGGCCGCGCAAGTGGATGGGGCATCGGGCGGACTCTACGCAAGGCGTGTCACGCCACCATCCCGAGGAGGCGCGGGGTTTGCCTGGAATATCGTCAAAATACTGTATATATTTACAGTATGTCGCCTGCTCCCACCCGCATTGCCGCCGCCCAGCCGGCCCTCGTCCCGATCGACTCCATCAAGGGCCGTGGCACGGCCACCGCCATGCCCCATCGCTTCGAGCAGCGCGAGCGTGAGCAGTACGACGACGGCTGGGGTTCGCTGGACCAGGAGGCCGGCGAAGAGCATGTGCCGGTGGCCACGCAGATCATCGAAGAGCACGCCAAGAAGATCGTCACCAGCAACCAGTCGCCCGACATCTCCTTCGACTACTCCATCAACCCGTATCGAGGCTGCGAGCACGGCTGCATCTACTGCTTTGCGCGGCCCACGCACAGCTATCTGAATCTGTCGCCGGGGCTGGACTTCGAGACCCGCATCGTGGCCAAGGTCAATGCGGCCGAGCGTCTGCGTGAAACGCTGGCCGGTGCCAAGTACGTGCCCAAGTCGCTGGTGCTGGGCACGGCCACCGATGCTTACCAACCGGTTGAACGCAAGCTGGGCATCACGCGCCGCATCGTCGAGGTGCTGGCGGAGTGCAGCCACCCGTTCTCGGTCGTCACCAAGAGCAGCGGCATCGAGCGCGACCTGGACCTGATCGCGCCGATGGCCGCCCAGGGCCTGGTGTCGGTCTATCTGTCGGTGACGACGCTGGACAACGACCTCGCCCGCATCCTCGAGCCACGCGCTGCGGCACCCGCGCGGCGGCTGCGCACCATCCAGGCACTGGCCGAGGCTGGCGTGCCCGTGGGCGTCAGCGTGTCGCCCATCATTCCCTTCATCAACGAGCCCGAGCTGGAACGCATCCTCGAAGCCGCTGCTGCGGCCGGGGCGAGTTCGGCGTTCAGCATCCCGGTGCGCCTGCCCTGGGAGGTGAATCCGCTGTTTCAGGACTGGCTGCAGCGCCACTTCCCCGACCGCGCCGAGCGTGTCATGGCGCGCATCCGCGACATGCGCGGCGGCAAAGACAACGACGCTCGCTTCGGCACGCGCTTTACCGGCGAAGGCGTGTGGGCTCAGCTGCTGCAGGCGCGCTTCCAGCGGGCCGTCCACAAGCTGGGCCTGCGCAACAAGCGGCGGCCGGTGCAACTGGCGCTGTTCACACCGCCACGCAAACCGTCAGCGCAGGGGAGCCTGTTCTAGCGCCGGCAGCCGGCGAGCAAATCCCAATCGGCCTTGTAGACGTCCGACCGAGCGCCCACCCAACCCATCGCGGTGTGGAAGAGGTTGTCGTGCGAGGCGGGCTTGTCGCGCAGGCCTTGCAGGCAGCCGGGCTTCAGCGACGCAGCCAGCCCTCCACCCTCGGGCACCCACAGCACCATGGGCACATGCGTTTGCTCGGCCGGCGCCATGGCATAGGGCATGCCGTGCAGATAGAGGCCGTTCTCGCCCAGCGACTCGCCGTGGTCAGAGACGTAGAGCATGCCCACATCGAAGGCTTGTTGCGCCTGCAGCCAGGCGATGCTGCGCGCCAGCAGCCGGTCGGTCGTCACCAGGGTGTTGTCATAGCCATTGACGACCTGCTCGCGCGGGCACTGCTGCAGCGCGTTGCTCTTGCACTCGGGCTGGAAGGGCTTGAGGTCGGGCGGTGAGCGCTTGAAGTAGGCCGGGCCGTGACTGCCCATCTGGTGCATGACGAGGACGAGGCCACGCTTCACACGCGCCGGATCCAGCGCCGCGATGCGTTTGTCCAACTCATGCAGCAAAGCTTCGTCGAAGCATTCTTCGCCATCGCACAGGCCCGCCGGCAGCGGAGCCGCGCCTTCAGGCAGCTTGGCTGTTGAGCTGTTGGGCACGCGGTCGCAAAGGCCTTTGCAGCCGCTCTGGTTGTCCAGCCACAGCACGGCCAGGCCGGCGCGTTGCAGCACGTCGAGCAGGTTTTCCTGCGTACCCTTCACGTCGCCAAAAGCCTCGCGGCCCAGCGGCGAAAACATGCAGGGCAGGGAGGCCGCCGTGGCGGTGCCACAGGAGGTGACCTGGCGCAGGCTGATCAGATTTGAGCTTGGCAGCTTGGCCAGCTCCGGGTTCGTTTGCCGTGCGTAGCCGTTCAGGCTGAAGTTCATGGAGCGCGCCGTCTCGCCGACGACGAACAGCAGCAACGGCGGCCTGGCCCCTTCCGCGCGCGGCAGCAGCCGGGCGTCGACGCCGATGACGGCGGGCGGGCCGCTGGGTGCGGCCTGGCGGCGCAGCGCGGCACTGCTGATCGAATAGACCGCGTTCAGCGGCGTGACCATGTAGCGGATGGTCTTGTAGTTGCGCATCGTCGATGACAGATCGGCAAACACGCTCAACGCCAGCAGCACCATCGCGACGAGGCCGAGGCCAAAGGCGACGACGTTGCCGCCCAGGCGCTTTGGCAGGGCCTGCCGCGGCGCGGTGGGCCGGCGCAGCAACCACCAGGCGGGCAGGGCGCCCAGCAGTCCGATGCTGACGAGCAGCCGCCAGCTCAGCAGGTCGCGCGTTTCGCGCACGTCGGTCTGCACCATGTTCGTGACCATGGTGGGGTCGAAGACGATGCCGTAGCTGCCGATGAAGTGGGCCAGCGCGCCGGCGCTCAGCAGCAGCACGACGAGCAGGCCCTTGATGAAGCGCGGCCAGGCCAGCAGGCTCAGCAGCGCGCCGGTCGCGGCGGTGACCATGCCGGCAAAGGCAAGGATGAAGAAGGGGCGCACATCGGCCATGCCGTGCAGTTGCTGCCACAGCGGCCAATTGGCCAGCAACCCCATCCACAGGGCGGCCAGCCAGGCCTGGGTGAGGGGACGCGAGGTGTCGGGCTGGAACCAGGCCAGCAGGCGCTTGAGCAAAGGCATCAGGAGGCGGAAAGAGGCGGAAAGAGGCGGCGACGCATTCTCGCGGCCCCGCGCGGGCTGGCGTCTCGGGTGATACGTGGCCGACAGCGCCGGGTCAGCTCAAGCGGCGATTTCGGCCGTCGCCGCGCGCAGCGTGACGCCGCCCGCGGCCCGCGCCTTGCCTGGCCCGCCGCCCATGGGCTTCACATAGCGCCCGTGCAGGTCGTCGATCTGTTCGGCAAGGCTTGAAGCGCCTTCGATCTTCTCGGCATGGCGTTTCAGCACCAGGCCGGCCATGTCGATGAGCTTGGCGTTGCGCGTGGCCTCGCCCTGCTGGATCAGCAGCTCGACGGCCACCTTGGCACTGCCGCGCAGCGAGTGGCGCATGGCCGTCTCGGCGACATTGAAGATCTGCTGGTGACAATCGCGGAACTGCTCGGCCGCGCCCTGGTGGCCTTCGGACATGGACACGAGGATCTCGGTGCTGGCCTTGGCCGAGCAGTAGCGCGTGCCCAGGCCGCGCAGAATGGGCATCATCTCTTCAAGCTCGACCTCCTGGCTGGACAAGCGTATCCACAGCGCCGTCAGCAGCGAGGCCGCCTCGAGGTCGAAGTTGCCGCTCTGGGCATGCTCGGTGACCTCGCGTGCCATGACCAGGGCCTGGCCGACACGGCGCTCCAGCAGGAAGGCCAGGCCGCGCAAGACCAGGTCAAAGCGCTGCAGCCGGATGGAGCCCGGCGCGCGTTCCAGCGCGGCGGCCAGCGCGTCGTGGGTGTACTTGAAGCCCTTGTGGTCCTTCGCGTCAAAGCGCATCAGGCCGATCAGCACGAGGCTGAGCATGTCGAAGAGCTTGGAGCGCAGGCCCTGGGACATGGCGCGCTCCAGCATCTTCAGCGCCTCGGCGCGCTGGCCGGCGTAAAAACCCAGTGAGCCGCAGCGCTGCAGGCGCAGCAGGCAGCCGGGCGTCAGCGTCGCGGCGGTCTGATAGGTCTTGAGTGCCTGGGCGAGGTCGCCCTGTTCCATCTGCACATGGCCCATCAGGTCATGCGAGTCGGCGTAGTCGGGCAGGTCGCCGGTGAGGTTTTCCAGCGTGCGGCGCGCGGCCTGCAAATTGCCGCTGGCCACCTCGGTACGCGCCACGCCCAGTCGCGCCCAGGGCACGGTCTTGGCAGCGATGATGGCCTCGTACAGCGTGCGCGCGTCGTCGAAGCGCTTCAGCCGCAGCAGCAACTCGGCACCGATGCGCGCGGCATAGAGCCAGTACTTGTCCTTGGCATCGAAGCGCGCCAGGCAGAGGTTGGCAGCGGTCTCGAAGTCCTGGTTCTCGATGGCCTCGAAGATGCCCTTGAGCACGCGCTTGCGGTGGCGCGCACTGGCCAGGCGCTCGGCGAGGTTGGCGCTGGTGTAGGGCTTGATGAGGTAGGCGTCGAGCGCGGCTTCAGCGGCCTCGGCCACCTTGGCGTACGTGGCCTCGCTCGTCACCATGACGAAGACCGTGGAATAGGGCAGCAGGCCTTCACGACGGAGTTCGTCGAGCAGGTCCTGGCCCGAGGTGTCGCTGCTGTCGAAGTGGTAGTCGCACAGCACGATGTCAAACGTCTGATGCTCCAGCATCACCCGCGCATCCTTCACGCGTGGCGTCTGGCGCACGGTGCCGACACCCAGGTCGCGCAACTGCGCCGACATCAGGCTGCGTGAGTTGGCGTTGCTGTCGATGATCAACGCCGACGCCGTCTGGATGGTCTGGTCCATCAGGAACATGCGGCCTCCCGCCCCGGCGCCGGGCCGTGGATTTTGATCGGGAGACGCGCAGAAGAAGTCACTTATGAGTCATTGGGGTGACAGTCGACGGACTTTAGGGTTTATGAGTCAAGTCGGGAGATCTCGTTTACTCGCTCTTTTGGTGCGCGGCGTGATTTACGACGCAGGCGGGCTGCGCGTGACAGGCGTAAAAAAGCCGCGGCTCCTTGCGGAAGCCGCGGCTCTGACCGGTTTGGTGCTCGCTTACTTGAACAGGTCCTTGACCCGATCCGTCCAGCTCTTGGCGTTGGGCGAGTGGCGCTCGCCCCCTTTCTTCAGCGACTCATCGAGCTCCTTGAGCAGCTTCTTCTGATGCTCGGTCAGCTTGACCGGCGTCTCGATGGCGATGTGGCAGTACAGGTCGCCCGGATAGCTCGAACGCACGCCCTTGATACCCTTGCCACGCAGCCGGAAGGTCTTGCCGTGCTGGGTGCCTTCGGGCAGTTCGATCTCCGCCTTGCCGCCGAGCGTGGGGACTTCGATGTTGCCGCCCAGGGCGGCGGTGATCATGGACACCGGCATCGTGCAATGCAGGTCATCGCCATCGCGCTCGAAGATCTCGTGCTGCTTGATGCGGATCTCGATGTAGAGGTCGCCGCTGGGGCCGCCATTCACGCCCGGCTCGCCATTGCCCGCCGAGCGGATGCGCATGCCCTCGTTGATGCCGGCTGGGATCTTCACTTCCAGCGTCTTCTGCTTCTTGACCTTGCCCTGGCCGTTGCAGGTGGTGCAGGGGTCGGGAATGATCTTGCCGCTGCCGTGGCAGTGCGGGCAGGTCTGCTGGATGCTGAAGAAGCCTTGGCGCATGTGCACCGTGCCCGAGCCCTGACATGACCCGCAGGTCTTGGCGCTGGTGCCAGGCTTGGCGCCGGTGCCGCCACAGGTCTCGCAGCCTTCCCAACTGGGAATGCGGATCTGCGTTTCCTTGCCGCGGGCGGCTTCCTCGAGCGTGATCTCCATCGCGTAGCTGAGGTCACTGCCGCGGTAGACCTGCTGGCCGCCGCCCGCACCACGGCGCTGGCCGCCTTGGCCGCCAAAGATGTCGCCAAAGATGTCGCCGAAGGCCTCGGCAAAGCCGCCAAAGCCTTCCGCGCCCGGGCCGCCGCGGCCGGCGCCCATGTTGGGGTCGACGCCGGCATGGCCGTACTGGTCATAGGCCGCGCGCTTTTGCGCGTCGGACAGCATCTCGTAGGCCTCCTTGGCCTCCTTGAAGCTTTCCTCGGACTTCTTCGCCCCGTCGCCCTGGTTGCGGTCGGGGTGGTGCTTCATGGCCAGCTTGCGGTAGGCCTTCTTGATGTCTTCCTCGGTCGCGTTTTTGGCGACGCCGAGGATTTCGTAGTAATCGCGCTTGGACGCCATCGTCTTCTTTCAAGGGCAAAGGCCCGGGCACGCTTGTCGCGGTCCCGGGCCAGGGGTCATGCGGGACTTACTTGCTGTCCTTGACTTCCTTGAACTCGGCGTCCACGACGTTGTCGTCGGCCGGGCGCTTGGCTTCACCTTGCGGTGCGGCCTGGGGCTGTTCAGCACCACCGGCGCCTGTGGCCGCTGCCGCAGCGGCCTGCGCGCCTTGTTGGTCAGCGTAGATCTTTTCGCCCAGCTTCTGGCTGGCCGTCATCAGCTTCTCGGTCTTGGCCTCGATGTCGGCCTGGTCGTCGCCCTTGATGGCTTCTTCCAGGTCCTTCGCCGCGGCTTCGATCGCTTCCTTCTCGGCCGCTTCGAGCTTGTCGCCATGCTCGGTGACCGACTTGCGCACGCTGTGCACCATGCCGTCGGCCTGGTTGCGGGCCTGCACGAGTTCGACCTTCTTCTTGTCCTCGGCCGCGTTGGCTTCGGCATCCTTCACCATCTTCTCGATCTCGGCCTCGCTCAGGCCCGAGTTCGCCTTGATGGTGATCTTGTTTTCCTTGCCGGTGCCCTTGTCCTTGGCGCCGACGTGCAGGATGCCGTTGGCGTCGATGTCGAAGCTGACCTCGATCTGCGGCGTGCCGCGCGGCGACGGCGGGATGCCTTCCAGGTTGAACTCGCCCAGGCTCTTGTTGCCTTGCGCCAGTTCACGCTCGCCCTGGTAGACCTTGATGGTCACGGCTGGCTGGTTGTCGTCGGCGGTGGAGAAGGTCTGCGCGAACTTGGTCGGGATGGTCGTGTTCTTCTTGATCATCTTCGTCATCACGCCGCCCAGGGTCTCGATGCCCAGGCTAAGCGGGGTGACGTCCAGCAGCAGCACGTCCTTGCGCTCGCCGCCCAGGACCTGGCCCTGGATGGCGGCACCGACGGCCACGGCCTCGTCGGGGTTCACGTCACGGCGCGGTTCCTTGCCGAAGAACTCCTTGACCTTGTCCTGCACCTTGGGCATGCGGGTCATGCCGCCGACGAGGATGACGTCGTCGATGTCGGTCAGCGCAACGCCAGCGTCCTTCACCGCGGTGCGGCAAGGCGCAATCGTGCGTTCGATCAGCTCGTCCACCAGCGACTCCAGCTTGGCGCGGGTCAGCTTGACGTTCAGGTGCTTCGGACCGGTCGCATCTGCCGTGATGTAGGGCAGGTTGACGTCGGTCTGCGACGAGTTGGACAGCTCGATCTTGGCCTTCTCGGCGGCTTCCTTCAGGCGCTGCAGGGCCAGCACGTCCTTGGTCAGGTCGACGCCTTGTTCCTTCTTGAACTCGGTGACGATGAAATCGATGATGCGCTGGTCGAAGTCCTCGCCGCCCAGGAAGGTGTCGCCGTTGGTCGACAGCACTTCGAACTGCATCTCGCCATCGACGTCGGCGATCTCGATGATGGACACGTCGAAGGTGCCGCCGCCGAGGTCATAGACGGCGATCTTGCGGTCGCCCTTGCCGTGCTTGTCCAGGCCGAAGGCCAGGGCCGCGGCGGTGGGCTCGTTGATGATGCGCTTGACGTCCAGGCCGGCGATGCGGCCGGCGTCCTTGGTGGCTTGGCGCTGGGCGTCATTGAAGTAGGCCGGCACCGTGATGACGGCTTCGGTCACTTCCTCGCCGAGGTAGTCCTCGGCCGTCTTCTTCATCTTGCGCAGCACTTCGGCCGAGACCTGGGGAGGCGCGAACTTCTTGCCGCGCACTTCCACCCAGGCGTCGCCGTTGTCGGCGGCGGCGATGGTGTAGGGCATCAGGTCGATGTCCTTCTGCACTTCCTTCTCGGCGAACTTGCGGCCGATCAGGCGCTTGACGGCATACAGCGTGTTCTTCGGGTTGGTGACCGACTGACGCTTGGCGGAGGCGCCGACGAGGATCTCGCCGTCTTCCTGGTAGGCAATGATGGACGGCGTGGTGCGGGCGCCTTCGGCGTTCTCGATGACGCGCGTGGTGTTGCCTTCCATGACGGCCACGCACGAATTCGTGGTGCCCAGGTCAATGCCGATGATCTTTCCCATTTGGAACTCCTGAAGATTTGTTGGATGTATTCGATTTGTGGATAACTCGCCGTCCTTCAAGGGCGGCAGGCTGTGAATTAGTGGGGACAGAGCATGTCGCTTCGCGCCAAGGTCTGTCCCCAGGTCCTTAGCGAGGCGCCGACACGGTCACCAAGGCCGGCCGCAGCACGCGGTCGGCGATCAGGAAGCCCTTCTGCAGCACCGCGACGACCGTGTTGGCGTCCTGGGTCGGTGCCGGCACTACGGAGATAGCCTGGTGCTGGTGCGGGTCGAACTTGGCGCCTTGGCCGGGGTTGATCTCCACGACCTTGTTGCGCTCCAGCGCGCTGGACAGCTGGCGTCGCGTGGCGTGCACGCCTTCCAGCACCGTGTCGACGCTGGCGCTGGGCGTGGCGATGGCCGCCTCCAGGCTGTCCATCACCGGCAGCATGGCCTCGGCGAAGGCTTCGACGGCGAACTTGCGGGCCTTGGCCACGTCCTCATCCGCGCGGCGGCGGGCGTTCTCGGTCTCGGCCTTGGCACGCAGATAAGCGTCGCTCATTTCGGCGAGGCGCCCTTCCAGCTCGGCAATCTTGATTTCGGGGTTCAGCTCGGCGGCCGTGGGCTCGGCGGCGCCGGCTGCGTCTTCGGGCAGGGGGTTTTCGGTCGTCATGGCAGAAAAGGAGGGGATCGCGTCGACATGGGGCGCGATGCCCTGGTTTCAAGAGGGGAGATTCAAAACGGATTATCCGGGTCAACCCGGATCTTCATCATCCAGCGAGACGGACCATCGGTCCCAGTCTGCCAAGCGGCGCCGGTCCTGCTTTGTCGGACGACCTTGCATGATCGTGTCGGCCGGTTCCGGCGCCAGGCGGCGCGCCTCGGCGGCCGCCTCCCGGGCGGTGATGCTGGCCTGGGTTTCGGCGTACAGGGCCTGGGCTTGCGGCGCCGGGCCACGCAGGTTGGACAGGCCCAGGACTTCGACCTCGCGGCTCAGCGTGCCGATGCGGATGCTGAGCAGGTCGCCGACCTTCACGTCGCGCGCCGGCTTGACCGGCTGGCCGCCCACGCGCACGCGGCCGAGATTGATCTCGTCGACGGCAAGGGCGCGGGTCTTGTAGAAGCGCGCGGCCCAGAGCCATTTGTCCAGGCGCATCGAAGTCGGGGAATCGGGCACGGGCGAAAAAGGTCCTCAGGTTTAGGGATGATTGTCGCCAAGCCCGCCGGTAGCGTTGCGCAGCCCGATAGGGGCGCTGCTTGGGGGAGGTTCGCAATGAAAAAGCGTGCGTGGGTGGGCCGTGCAACGGCGGTGGCGGCGATGCTGGCCTGCGGGGCGGCGACGGCGGATGTGATCGTGACGGGGGCCTACAGCGTCTACCCGACTTTCACGGCGCCCGGACCGGGCGATACCAACCTGGGCGGCAACACGCTGGGGCTGGGCGGCAACGGCACGGCGCAGCTGCTCGTCAATGGTGGCTCGCGCCTGAGTGCAGCCTCGGTGCGCTTCGCCGACGGCGGCACGGGCATCGCGACGGGCCTGGTCACTGGCGCCGGCTCGCTGCTGACGATCAATGGCAACGGCAGCACCAACCGGCTGGAGCTCGGCGCCTGGGGCCAGGGGTCGCTGACCATCGCCGACGGCGCCACGCTGGACGCGCGCGCCGACAGCGCCCGATGCCTGCTGGGCCCGCAGTGGTGCCACAACTTCATCGGCAATGCCGCCGGCAGCGACGCGACGCTGACCGTCACCGGCGCCGGCTCCAGCGCGAGCTTCCTGCGCGCCTTCGTCGTCGGCGGGCTGGCAGTGTTCCGCCCGCCGATCGAAACCTTCACCTTCGGCACGCCGGGTGGCATCACGCGCGGACGCGTCGAGGTGCTGGCGGGCGGCCTGCTGACGACCGACGGCGGCTCGATCGGCGTCGCGCCGGGCGGCTCCAGCCCGCTGGGGAGCGAGCGCAGCTTTGCCTCGGTCGTCGTCGACGGCGTCGGCTCGATATGGCGAGTGACCGGCCCGACGCTGGGCAACGGGTCTGCCTTCATCAACCTCGCCGAGCACGCCAATGCCTGGGGCACGCTGGACGTGACCGGCGGCGGGCAGGTGCAGATCCAGGGCCGCGCCGGCATCTACAACGGCATCAACGTGGGCTCGACCGGCGGGCGGGGCGACATGCGCGTGGCCGGCGCCGGCTCGGCCGTCGTCTATAGCGGTGACGCTGGCTATCTGCAGGTGGGGCGCAACAACGCCACCGGCCTGCTGCAGTTGCAGGACGGCGGCCAGGTGAGCGGCCTGTTCTACGTGGCCATCGGCCGGGACGGCGGGCATGGCGAGCTGCAGGTAGACGGCGCGGGCTCGCAGCTGCGCATCGACGGCCTGGGCTCGGCCGCCGCCAACGGCGTCCTGACCGGCCCGGTGCTGGATGTCGGGCGCAATGGCACGGGGCGGGTCACGGTCAGCAACGGCGGCCGCATCGATCTCGTCGCCACCACGGCCCAGCCCTCGGGCACGGCGCTCAACCTCGGTCGTGAGGCGGCTTCGTCCGGCACGCTGAACATCAGCGGCGCCGGCTCCGTCGTCTCCATCTCGGCCGCTTCGGTGCTGCCGGGGGGAGGCGCCGGCGAGGCCTTCAATCCCATCATGCGCGTGGGCCGCGACGGCTCAGGCTTCCTGAACATCAGCGCGGGCGGCCAGCTGATCCTGGACGGCCAGGCGGTGTCCACCGCGACCAACTCGCGCAGCACCAGCCTCTACATAGGCGGCACCAGCGACACCCAGCCCGGTGGCCGTGGCGTGGCCGTGGTGACCGGCGCGGGCTCCGAAATACGCCTGATCGGTACCGACAGCTATATCGGCGTCGGCCACGGCCCTCAGAGCTTCGGCCAGCTGACGGTGGCGGACAACGCGCTGGTCAGCGCCATCGGCATGAACGTGGGCCGCTCCGGCGGCGTGGGCGTGCTCAGCGTGGACCATGCCAGCCTGAGCTTCAGCGGCCAGCAGACCGGCAGCACCTTGTCGGGCGCTTTCCTGTCCATCGGCCGCTCTGATGGCACGGGCGTGGCGACGATCACCAACGGCAGCCATGTGACGCTGGTCAACGCGGGCAGCGCGGGGGCATCGCTCAACCTCGGCGGCACCAGCGTGGGCCCGGGCGGCGACGGCACTCTGACGCTGTCGGGCGCTTCCAGCATCAGCATCCAGGCCGCACCGGGCCAGAGCGCGATGACCATCGGGCGCGAAGGCACCGGGCTGATGCGCGTCAAGGGCGGCAGCAGCGTGGACGTGGCCGGGGGCGGCATCTTCGTCGGCCGCCTCGGCGGGTCGGACGGCACGCTGCTGATCAGCGAGGGCTCCAGCGTCAGCGCTAACTGGATCGGCGTCGGCCGCAACCGGACCGCCGGCGGCTCGGTGGATGGCGGCACGGGCACGTTGGTGGTCAACAACAGCACGCTGACCGCGAACACCATCGTCATCGGCACCAACGGCTTCCTCGGCGGCAACGGCACCATCATCGGCGCGGTGACCAACTACGGCATCTTTAGTCCGGGCAACTCGCCTGGCCAGATGCGCATCGACGGCAGTTTCACGGCCGCGGCCGGCAGCCGCCTCATCATGGAGGTGCAGGCTGACGGCAGTGGTGGCTGGCGCACCGACAGCGTCGTGTTCGGCAATGGCACGGCCCTCGACCTGAGCCATCTGAGCGTGGAGTTCCGCTTCCTGGGCAATACCGATCCGAATGCCTTCCAGGCCAGCGGCGGCTTCAACGTCGACACCTTCTTCCAGACCTCGGGCGGCCAGGGTCTGGGCCATCAGGCCTTCGCCGGGGCGAGCTTCAGTGCCCGGGCCGATGCCTACCAGTTCACCAGCTTCAGCTTCAGCGCCAATGACGGGGCGGTGTTCACGGCGGCCGCCGTGCCCGAGCCGGGCGCCGGCGTGATGGCGCTGGCCGGGCTGGCAGTGCTGGCCGGCGTGGTGCGGCGGCGGCGCCGCTAGTTCTTGGCGCCTGCCGCCAGCGCGCGCTGGCGCTGCAGGGCCAGGGTGTCGGGATGCGGGGCTTCACCGGCCCAGCCCTGCAGGTGGCGCTCGGCCAGCTTGGCCAGGGCGCGGATGCCGGCCGGGTGGTCGTTCAGGCAGGGGATGTAGGCAAAGCGTTGGCCACCGGCGGCCAGGAAGGCGGCGCGGGCTTCCTGGGCAATCTCTTCCAGCGTCTCCAGGCAGTCGACCGCGAAGCCGGGGCAGATGACGTCGGCGGACTTGAGGCCGCCCTTGGCCAGCTTGACCAGCGTGGGCTCGGTGTAGGGCTCCAGCCACTTGGCCTTGCCGAAGCGGCTCTGGAAGGTGACCAGCCATTCACCGTCTCGCAGCCCCAGCGCCTCGGCCAGCAGGCGGCCGGTCTTCAGGCATTCGCAGTGGTAAGGATCGCCGAGGTGCAGGGTGCGCTCGGGCATGCCGTGAAAGCTCATGACCAGCTTGTCGCCACGGCCCTCGCGCTGCCAGTGCTCGCGCACGGTCTGGGCCAGGGCGGCGATGTAGCCCAGCTCATCGTGATAGCGGTTGATGAAGCGCAGCTCGGGCAGGTGACGGGTCCGCAGCGCCCAGCGGGCGACGTCGTCGATGACGCTGGCGGTGGTCGCGCCCGAGTACTGCGGGTAGGCGGGCAGCACCAACACGCGGCGCACGCCTTCGCGCTTGAGGGCGTCGAGCGTGGCGGCAATGGCAGGCTGGCCATAACGCATCGCGAAAGCGACGCGCGCGCGGCCGCCCAATGCGCCTTGCAGCAGCTTGGCCTGCTTTGTTGTCCAGACCTTGAGCGGCGAGCCCTCGGGCGTCCATACCGTTGCGTACTTGGCCGCTGACTTGGCCGGCCGCACGCGCAGGATGATGCCGTGCAGGATGGCCAGCCAGATCAGCCTGGGGATCTCGACAACGCGCGGGTCGGCCAGGAACTGGGCGAGGTAGCGGCGCAGGGCAGGGGCATCGGGCGCGTCGGGTGTGCCGAGATTGCACAGCAGCACGGCCACATCCGGGCCAGCGGGCGCGACGCCGTGGCGCTGCGGCGGTTCGGGAAGAAAGGCCATGAGTCAGCGCCTGGAGCGAGGGCCGCCGAAGGGCTGGGGCTCGGTGTCGTAGAAGTGCAGCACCTCGAAGCGCACGATGGGCGACTGCTCGTCCGTGGGCATGCCGCCCAGGCCGATGACGCCACTGCCGTGCAGCGTGCAGCTGCCGCGCTTGAGGCTCAGCAGCTCGCCCGAATCACCGAAGCGCACATACGTGCCGTTATAGGACAGGTCGGTCAGCTCGAAGCTGCTGCCTTGCCAGTCGATGCGGGCATGTGAGCGCGACACGCGGGCGTCGGTGATGCAATAGGTGGCCTGCACGCTGCGGCCCAGCACGATGGGCATGGCACCGATGTCGAAGACGCGGTCCAGGTCCTGCCAGATCAGGCGCATGCCGTCCGGCTCGGTCGAGCGCATCGGCTCGCCGAACTGGGTGGCGGTGTCGTCGGCGCTGACCAAGGGCGCTGCGTCCATGCGGTAGACGTGTACAGGCTCGACGCGGCCGCGCACCGAGATGCGGTCCAGGCTGCGAAAGCGCCCCTTGGACGCATGGTGCAGGCCCGTCAGCACCTCGGCGGTGATGAGGATCTCGCCGTCGCCGGCATGGTCGATGAGGCGGGCGGCGACGTTGACGGCGTCACCGAAGCAGTCGCCGTTGAGCTCGACGACCTCGCCACGCGCCAGCGCCACTTGCAGCCGCATGGCCAGCATGGGCGGGTTGCTCTGGCGGCGCGCGCGTTGCACGGTGCGTTCGAGCATTTCCTGCATGCGCTGGGCGGCACGCACGCCATCGCGCGGCGTATCGAAGGCGGCCATCAGGCCATCGCCCAGAGTCTTGATCAGCTGGCCGCCGCTTTCCAGCACGGCTTCGCTGATCTGGCCGACTGTCTGGGTGACCATGCCACTGGCTTCGGCATTCCCGAGGGCCTCGTACAGCCCGGTGCTGCCGCGCAGGTCGGCAAAAAGGACGGTGCGCTCGCGGATCGCGGTCATGGGGGCAGTTTATCGACGTAAGAAAGGCCGGACAGGCCGGCCTTTGTTGCGAATACAGCGATTAGAGGTTGTCGAGGTAGGTACGCAACTTGTCGCTGCGGCTCGGGTGCTTCAGCTTGCGAATCGCCTTGGCCTCGATCTGGCGGATGCGCTCACGCGTCACGTCGAACTGCTTGCCGACTTCTTCCAGCGTGTGGTCGCTCTGCATCTCGATGCCGAAGCGCATGCGCAGCACCTTGGCTTCGCGCGGCGTCAGCGAGTCGAGGATGTCCTTCACCACGTCGCGCAGGCCGGCCTGCATGGCCGCTTCGATGGGCGCCGTGTTGTTGGTGTCCTCGATGAAATCGCCCAGGTGGCTGTCGTCGTCGTCGCCGATCGGCGTTTCCATGGAGATCGGCTCCTTGGCGATCTTCATGATCTTGCGGATCTTGTCTTCCGGGATCTCCATCTTCTCGGCCAGCGTCGGGGCGTCCGGCTCATAGCCGAACTCCTGCAAGTGCTGGCGCGAGATGCGGTTCATCTTGTTGATCGTCTCGATCATGTGAACCGGGATGCGGATGGTGCGGGCCTGGTCGGCAATGCTCCTCGTGATGGCCTGGCGGATCCACCACGTGGCATAGGTCGAGAACTTGTAGCCGCGGCGATATTCGAACTTGTCCACCGCCTTCATCAGGCCGATATTGCCTTCCTGGATCAGGTCCAGGAACTGCAGGCCGCGGTTGGTGTACTTCTTGGCGATGGAGATCACGAGGCGCAGATTGGCCTCGATCATTTCCTTCTTCGCGTCACGAGAGGCCTTCTCGCCCTCGTTCATCTTCTTGTTGATGTCCTTGAGGTCGTCCAGCGGCACCACGGCCTTGGCCTGGATGTCCGTCAACTTCTGCTGCAGCTCCTGCACCGGCGGCAGGTTGCGGCTCAGGATGATGCTGTACGGCTTGCCGGCGGCGACTTCCTTCTCGGCCCACTTCAGGTTCAGTGCGTTGGGCGGGAAGGTCTTGATGAAGTGCTCTTGCGGCATGCCGCACTTGTCCACCACGATCTTGCGCAGCTCGCGTTCATAGCGGCGCACGTCGTCGACTTGGCTGCGCAGGATGTCGCACAGCTTCTCGATCGTCTTGACCGTGAAGCGGATGGTCATCAGCTCCTGGCTGATGGCCTGCTGGGCCTTGTTGTACGGGATCGACTTGTAGCCGTCCTTCTCGAAGGCCTTGCGCATCTTGTCGAAGGCAGCGGACATCGAGTCGAGCTTGACCAGCGCGGCGTTCTTCAGCTCTTCGAGCTTCTTGGTCAGCGCCTTGGAGCCGCCGTTGCCGTCGTCGTCGTCTTCCTCGTCGAACTCGTCGAAGTCTTCCTCGGCCACGTAGTCGTCGGCCTCGTCCTCGGCCACGAAGCCGTCGACGACGTCGGAGATCTGCATCTCGCCAGCGCGGATCTTGGTGGCGAACTCGAGGATGTGGGCGATGGTGGTCGGCGAGGCCGAGATGGCCAGCATCATGGCCTGCAGGCCGCCTTCGATGCGCTTGGCGATCTCGATTTCGCCTTCACGGGTCAGCAGTTCGACCGTACCCATCTCGCGCATGTACATGCGCACCGGGTCGGTCGTGCGGCCGAACTCGGAGTCCACCGTCGACAGCGCGGCTTCGGCGGCTTCTTCGGCCTCTTCCTCAGTCGACGTGGCCGTGGTGTTGCCCTGGATCAGCAGCGTGGCGGCGTCGGGCGCCTGCTCGTAGACCGCGATGCCCATGTCGTTGAGCATGGAGATGATGGCCTCGAGGATTTCCTCGCTGACCAGCTTCTCGGGCAAGTGGTCGTTGATCTCCTGGTGTGTCAGGAAGCCACGCGTCTTGCCCATCTTGATGAGGGTCTTCAGCTCGGAGCGGCGCTTGACGGCTTCTTCTTCCGTCAGCGCGGTCTCTTCCAGGCCGAATTCACGCATCAGCGCGCGCTCCTTGGCGCGGCTGACCTTCATGCGCAAGGGCTTGGCCTTGACCGTTTCTTCCTCGACCGCAGCCACTTCCTCGACGACTTCGGCCTCTTCGCCTTCGATTTCGGCCTCGATGTCGGAGAAGTCTTCCTCGTCCTCGGCTTCCTTCTTGCTGCCGACCTTCTTGGTCTCGGTGGCCGCCTTGGGTTTGCGGCCGCGCTTGGGCTTGTCCTCTTCGGCCACGGCGGTCTTGGCCGTCTTCGTGGCAGGCTTGGCCGCCGCCTTCGCGGTCTTGGCGGGCGCCTCGGCAGCGGCCTTCACGGCCGTCTTCTTCTTGAGTTCTTCGGCAGGAGCGGGGCTGGCCTTGGGCGCGGTCTTCTTGGCGGTCATGCAGGTCCTTCGTATTTGCGCGGTCAATTCAGAAATGCGGCAGCCACCGCGGCCAACCCGGGCTCGGCGTCAAGCCGGCGGGGCAGGGGGCGGTGGCTTTCGTCGTCAAGGTATCAATCAGCGAGTGATCGAGGGACCCTGGCGTGGCGCGAACAAGCTGGCGTGATCGTTTGGTATGCAGAGCTGGCGGATGTTTTGGCCATTAAAACCCTGATGGGTTACCCAGTGTCGCTGGGTGGCCGGGGCCGGCATCTCTCTGCCGTCACTCTTGTTGACGCGCGCGGAAAACGCAAGATTATCAGCCATTTGCGGCTGAATTGCAAAACCGTGACAGGTAAACCCTAGCTTTGCACGCCATGGCGCTCGCGCAACCGGGCCAACGCCTCCAGCGCCAGGCGCCGTTCCTCGTCGGTGGCGCCGCTGCCGCCGGGCAATGCGGCAGGGGCTCGGGACCGCAGCGCGGTGATCGCGCTGGCGAGGTCGCCAGCCGGGTCGGACTCCTCGATGCCCAGTTCCTGCACGCTGCGCACCAGCCGATGCACGGCCTCCGCATGGCCCTCCGCCGCCAGGCCAGCCTGGACGACGGCCCAGGGGCTGGCGCCGTGGTGGGTCAGGTGGCGCTCCAGCCAATGGACGAGTTCGCCATGGCCGCCGGGCAGGTCGTGCAGCAGGACGCGGTCCTCGTCGGGCAGGCTGTCCCAGAGCTCGCTGTGCTGCAGCAAGAGTCGGGTGGCGTGGTCGGCGGCGGTCGCCGGCGTAACCCGCGGACCGGCGGGGCGAGGCTCGGCATCGCGGCGCGACTTCCAGTCGCCTTTGCCTTTCCATTCCCCCTTCGGCTTCCATTCACCTTTGGGCTGCCAACGCGGCTTTTCGGCGGGTGCCGCCGTCTCCTTGGTGGCACCCGCGGCAGGTGCGGGTGCGCCCAGCCACAGCGCTTGCAGCTCGGCCTCGGGCAACTGCCCCTGGCGGGCGAGTTCGCCGAGCAGCTGGCGGCGCAACAGACCTTCCGGCAGCAGGGCCCAGAGGGGCTTGGCCTGGTTCAACATGCGGGCGCGGCCTTCGGGTGTGCCGAGGTCGCAGCCCTCGGCGGCGACCGTGATGAGCTGGCGCGACAGCGGTACGGCACCCTCGATGCAGCGTTCGAAAGCCTCCGCGCCTAGCTCACGCACATAGGAGTCCGGGTCGTGCTCGGTGGGCAGGAACAGGAATTTGACGGCGTGGGTTTCGGTCGCGTGGGGCAGGGCGGCTTCAAGCGCCCGGCCGGCAGCGCGGCGGCCAGCGGCGTCGCCGTCAAAGCTGAAAACGACCATGTCCGTATGCCGGAAGAGCTTGTGCACATGCTCGGCCGTGCAAGCCGTGCCCAGCGTTGCAACGGCATTGCCGATGCCGTATTGAGCGAGGGCGACGACATCCATATAGCCTTCCACGACCAGGGCATGGCCGCGCTGGCGCATTGCCTGGCGGCCTTCGTAGAGGCCGTAGAGTTCGCGGCCCTTGATGAAGACGGGCGTCTCGGGCGAGTTCAGGTATTTGGGCTCGCCCTTGTCCAGCACACGGCCGCCGAAGCCGATGACCTCGCCTTGCACGTTGCGGATGGGAAACATGATGCGGTCGCGGAAGCGGTCGTAGCGCTTGGCATCCTCGCCGGGCTCGACGTCGGGCGAAATCACCAGGCCGGATTCGACGAGTTGCGGATCGTCGTATGAGGGGAAGCCGCTGGCCAGCGAACGCCAGCCTTCGGGCGCATAGCCAAGGCCGAAGCGGGCTGCGATCTGGCCGGTCAGGCCGCGGCCCTTCAGGTACTGGACGGCCCGGGGCGCCTGGCGCAGCTGGGCCTTGTAGAACTCCGCCGCGCGGGCCAGCACATCGGTCAGGCTCTGCTGCCTGGCTTTGTCGGCTTTGGCGCGCTCGCGCTGTTCGGGGCTGCGTTCGTCCTGCGGCACCTGCATGCCGACCTGCTGGGCCAGGTCCTCCACCGCTTCGACAAAGGTCGCAGCGGTGTGTTCCATCAGGAAGCCGATGGCATTGCCGTGCACGCCGCAGCCGAAGCAGTGGTAGGTCTGGCGGCTCGGGCTGACGATGAAGCTCGGCGACTTTTCCCCATGGAAGGGGCACAGACCCTTGTGGTTGATGCCCGCCTTTTTGAGCTCGACATGGCGACCCACCACGTCGACGATGTCGACGCGGGAGAGCAGGTCCTGAATAAAGCCGGGCGGGATCACCCGTGGATTTTAGAGATTGGCCTGGGACGGGCTGCGCAACTGCGCAATCCAGTCGCTGTTGCCGAAAGTTTGCATCCAGACGGGCAGCGCCGAAGCGGGCATGGCTGCGGCAATGCCGTTGCCCTGGCCGAGGCGGCAGCCCAGGCGCAACAGCTCGCGCGCATGGGCGCGGCTCTCGACACCCTTGGCCAGCACGGCACAACCGATATTGCGCGCCAGGCCGATGACGCTCTCGACGAGCGACAGGTCCTGGGCATCGCCCAGCATGCCCTGCACATAGCTACGGTCGAGTTTGAGGGTGTCCACAGGCAGACGCTTGAGTGAACTGAGCCGCGAGTAGCCGGCGCCGAAGTCGTCCAGCGCGATGCCAATGCCCAGGCTCAGGCAGCGCTGGATGAGGGCTTGGGTGGCGACCGTCTCGACCAGTGCGTCGGACTCCAGCACGTCCAGGTGCAGCAGATGGGCGACCTCAGGCGACTGGCGCTGGATGAGTTCCTGCAGGCGCTGCGGGAAGTCGTGGCGGCGCAGCTGGCGGGCGCCGACGTTGACGCTGACCGGCAGACCCTTGCCATCGTTGACACCGGCGCGCAGCCAGGCCATCGCCTGCGCCAGGGCCTGCTCGATGACCCAGTCGCCGATCTGCACGGCCAGGCCGGTCGCCTCGACCAGCGGCAGGAAATGCGCCGGTGCGAGCAGGCCGCGCTCGGGGTGCTGCCAGCGCAGCAGGGCTTCCACACCCATGACCTGGCCGCTGCGCAGGTCGATCTGCGGCTGGTAGTGCAGCAGCAGTTCATTGCTGTCCAGGGCGCGTTGGAGTCGCGCGACGGCAATCATGCCGGCCTCATCGCGCTGGTCCAGCGTCGGGTCATGGAACTGGATGCCGCCGCGGCCTGCATGTTTGGCGCGGTAGAGGGCGTGGCCGGCGTGGCGCAGCAGCGTTTCCGGGTCGGCGTCGTCCTGGGGATAGAGGGTGGCGCCCATGCTGGCGCCGATTTCAATGGCCAGGCCGCTGCCGACACGGTTCTCGCGGATGGCGACCGGCGTGGACAGCACCGCCAGCAGGCGGTCGGCGGCGCGCTGGGCCTCTTCGGGCGTCTGCACGCGCATCAGCACGGCGAACTCGTCGCCATGCAGCCGGGCCAGCTGGTCGGCGGTATCTGGCGCGGCGCCACGCGAGCCGCGCAATGTGGCTTGCAATCGGCCACTGAGTTGAAGCAGCACGGAATCCGCGACAAGCTGGCCGTGCTCCGCGTTGACGCGGGCGAAGTCGTCGAGGTCGATGAGGCCGACAATGAGCCTGAAGCCGTCGCGGTTGGCCGCGACCAGGGCCAGCTGCAGCCGCCGCATGAACTCGTCGCGGTTGGGCAGGCCGGTGGCGACGTCAAAGCGCAGGCTGCGGCGCAGCAGGTCCTGCTGGCGCAGGCTCTCGCCGAGGTCGGTCAGGCTGAGCAGCCGCCACCTCGGGCTGACGCCGTCGGGCTCCGGCACGGGGCTGAGTTTGGCCGAGAAGACGTGTCGGCCGCCGTCCTCAAGCTCGGCCTGCAGCTGGCCGCTCCATGACAGGCCATCATTCAGCGCTGTCTGCAGCTCGACGGTCTCGTGGCCACTGCGCTGCAGATTGGCGATGCTCAGCGGTGTGGCCGGCCGGCCGACGAGAGCCTCGCGCGGTGCATGCAGGATGTCGCAATAGGCTGAGTTGACCTCGACGACGCGCCACTGCGTGTCGATGACAGCCAGACCCTCGCTGGCCTGCTGGAAGAGGGTGGCCGACATGCGCTCGCGTTCCTCGGCCGTGTGGCGCCAGCTGACATCCGCCAGCGTTGCGATGAGGCCACGCGCGCGGCCCTGGCGGTCGCGCAGCGGGACATGGGCCTGCAGCTCATGCCAGCGCCAGTCGCCGCCGTCGGCCGCCAGCCGCAGCGACACGCCCAGTTGGTTGAGCTGCGGGTCGGCCAGCAGCTCGCGCAGCGCACGGCGCACCGGTTCGCGGTCGCGCGGGTGAGCCAGGCGTACCCAGTCCAGCGGCGCAGTGCCGGCTGCGGTGCCGTCGACGGGCGTCGTCAGGGCCTGCCAGCGCGCCGACGCGTGGCGGCGGCCCTCGGGCAGGCGCCACTCGGCCAGGGCCAGGCCCTGGGCATCCAGGGCGCTGCGCCAGCCGTCCCGGTCGCGCAACTGGTGGTGGCTCAGCGCGATATGGACCAGTGGCAGCAAGGCGAAGCCAGCGCCCAAGGCATAGGAGAGCAGGGCCGGCGGCGCGCTGAGTGCCCACAGACCCAGCAGGCCGGCACCCAGCATGGCATTGGCGCGAGGCGAGGCTTGCAGGGCATGCAGACAGAGGAGCAGATGTGGCAACAGCAGCGCGGCGCCGGCCTCCGGCAGCCAGATCAGGGCCGCCTGGGCAAGAACGGCCGCTGTGGCCAGCATGCGGGCGGCCCAGCGGCCGCCGCGGCGCGGGCGTTGGGTGCTGGCCTGCAGGCAGGTACCGGCGCAGAGCAGCCCAAAGCCCCAGGCGGCCGCGAGTTCCAGCGCGCCACCAAGCGCGCCGCTCCGGGTCAGCCCCGCGGCCATCGAGGCTGCCAGTGCGAACAGGCCAGCCAGTACCGGTGCGGCCAGTCCACCCAGCAGGCCGAAAAGAAGGACTTCGCGGCGACCAGTGAGCCGGCCCGTCAGGCGCAGCCGGCGCATCAGCGTGCGATTCAAAGCGATCGCGAGCAGGGGCAGGGCCAGCGCCGTGAGCACGGGTGCCGAGATCAGCAGGTCCAGTGCTGCTGCCGGATCCGCGGGCGAGCGCGCCAGCAAGGGCAGCCCGGCGCCCAGCAGCAAGCCCGCCATGACCAGCGGCAGCACCCAGGCGCTCAGCCGCCATAGCGTCAGCAGGCCCAGAGCCGCCAGCAGCATGGGCACCAGCAGGTCCTGCGCTGGCATGGCCGCAGCGGGCTGGGGAATGCGCAGCAGAGGCGGCAGTGCATCGGCGGCGAGCCCCCAGGCGGTAACCAGGCCGCCCCCCAGGCCGGCCAGCGCGGCCAGGCCGACGCGGCGCAGACGGCGCCAGCCGCGGCGGCGGTCATGGATGCGGCGCGGGCCAGGTGGCAGGGTCGTGGAGGGCGGCGCCTGGACGCTCAGGTCTGGGGCGTGTTCGTCGGATTCCGGGTGGCCGGAATGCAGATCCATGGCCGGGGCCTCAGGCCGATACCTGGGTCAGCGCGCGCACGCAGGGCGCTGGCCAGGTGAATGGGTGGCAAAAATCCGGCATCGCCGCAATCTCGTCGCCGCCATGGCGCGACGATCCCTGGGAAAACCCCAGGCACAGGGTCGCTGGCAGCGTGACGAAAGGCATGGCGCAGTTTAGGCGGGACCTGCACCAAAAAGGAAAAGGGCCATCCCGTAGATGGATGGCCCTGGTCGGTCGCGCCAGCGGGCGCCGGCAGCGGGAATCTGTTCAAACCCCGCAGTCAAATCGCCGGCGTATGCCGGGCAATTGGCCTGCAGGAATTGCCGGTCAGACGGAGAAATCGGTCAGCTTGGCACCGCCTGCAACGGCAGCCTTGAGCCATTTGGGCTGCAGGCCCCGGCCACTCCAGGTTTCACCGGTGGCCTGGTTGCGATACTTGGCGGCCACCTTGGACACCTTGGCCGGCTTGGGCGTGCGCGTGCTGAGGTCGGCCACCGTCAGGCCATATTCGCTCATCAGGGATTTCACCTTGGCCACCGCTTCGCTGCGTTCGCGGTCCTTGGTTTGGCTGATCTGTTGATCAAGTGCCTCGCGCTGGGCCAGGAGTTCTTTCAGAGTGGACATGCTGCTATTCCTCTTGCGATTTGAGCGGGGAGACTCGCGACATTGACCGCCGCGGCCCCGGAGCCTTGGGGCCGATTGACCGCGAGTATCTCCGTAGGCGAATTAAATCCCGACGGGCAGCATAAATGCAAGAGTTTTCGTTGGTCGGTTGCGACGAGTTTCTTGCTGGTTCGGGCTATTTGCCGATTTGGCGGGGCCGGCCGGCGTTCTGCTGCGACGGCAGCCTTGCAAAACTGAAAGAGAAAAGGCCGGCGACTTGCGTCCCGGCCCTGCACATATGCGGTGATTTGCGCTTATTCGTTGGCCGGCGGCACGTAGCCGGCCACTTGTTCCGCACCGGTACCAAAGAAATTGTTGGTGGCTGCATCACCTGCGCTGCGCGCAGATGAGCATCCCCCACAGTTTTTCACCTGAGCTGCGCTCAGGCCGATGGCGGTACATAGCCCGCCACCGCTTCGGCACCTGTGCCGAAGAAAAACTGTTCAGCCTGGCGCATCAGGTATTGGCGGGCACGCTGGTCGGCGAGGTTGAGGCGGTTTTCATTGACTAGCATGGTCTGATGCTTCATCCAGGCCGCCCAAGCTTCCTTGCTGACGCTTTCCCACACCTTCTTGCCGAGTTCGGTATGAGCCGGGTAGGGCGGGAAGTCCAGCCCTTCGGCTTCCTTCTTCAGATAGGCACATTGAACGGTGCGGGGCATGGCGGACTCCTACAAACACGAGAAATGAGAAACGGCCGGCACTTTAGCGCGGCGGCCGTTTGGGCGAACCCGGCGGGGCTTAGTTGAATCGTTTGACCAGCACCAGCGAGCGCCGGTCCCAGTTGTATTTGCGCTTGCGCTCTTCGGGCAGCCATTCCGGGTCCACCTGCTGGAAACCGCGCTTGATGAACCAATGCATGGTGCGCGTCGTCAGCACGAAGATGCTGTCCAGGCCCTGGGCCTTGGCGCGCTGCTCGATTCTTTTCAACAGGCGGTCGCCGTCGCCCTGACCTTGTACTTCGGCGGAGACGGTCAGTGCGGCCATCTCGGCGGTGCGCGCCTCGACATAGGGGTAAAGGGCGGCGCAGCCGAAGATGACGCCGTCGTGCTCGATGACGGTGTAGAGCTCGGCGTCGCGCTCGATCTCGGTCCGGCTGCGCTTGACGAGGGTGCCGTCGCGCTCGAAGGGCTCGATGAGCTGGATGATGCCGGCCACGTCGTCGGCGCTGGCCTCGCGCAGGCTCTCCAGCTTCTCGTCGACGACCATGGTGCCGATGCCGTCATGGGTGTAGACCTCCTGCAGCAGCGCGCCATCCACCGCGAACGGGATGATGTGCGAGCGCTCGACGCCGGCACGGCAGGCCTCGGCGCAATGGCGCAGGTAGAAGGCGACATCGGTCGGCTGGGGCGCCGGGCCGGCCTTGGCCAGCATGCGGTCGGCGTCGGCCACGGCCAGCTCGGTATCGATGGGGCTGTCCGGGTCGTCCGGGTTCTCGGGCACGCCGTCGACCTCGCAGACGAACAGCAGCTTGTCGGCCTGCAGCGCGATGGCTGTGGACGTGGCCACGTCTTCCATCGACAGATTGAAAGCCTCACCCGTGGGTGAGAAGCCGAAGGGGGACAGCAGCACGATGGCGCCAATGTCCATGGCGCGCTGGATGGCCGCGGCGTCGACCTTGCGCACCAGGCCTGAATGCTGGAAATCCACGCCGTCGACGATGCCGACCGGTCGCGCGGTCAGGAAATTGCCGGAGACGACGCGCACCGTCGCATTGGCCATCGGCGTGTTGGGCAAGCCCTGGCTGAAGGCCGCCTCGATCTCGAAACGCAGCTGGCCGGCGGCCTCCTGGGCGCAATCCAGGGCCACGGCGTCGGTGATGCGGCGGCCATGGCTGAAGCGGGGCGTCTGGCCCTTGGCAGCGAGTTGCTCGTTGACCTGCGGCCGAAAGCCGTGCACCAGGACGATCTTGATGCCCATGGCATGCAGGATGGCCAGGTCCTGCACGAAGGCATTGAGCTTGCCTGCCGCGATCAGCTCGCCCGGCATGCCGACGACGAAGGTCTCGCCGCGGTAGGCATGGATATACGGCGCCACGGCGCGGAACCAGGGCACGAAGGTGTGGGGAAAGACAAGACCGGTCATGGGCCGAATTGTCGCCCGTGACGCGGGTCACTTGACGCTGTCATGTTCGGCCCCGACGATGGCCGCCCCACCACCCGGAGACCGCGATGAAGGACTATCAAGACGTCTACATGACCCCCGGCGCCTTCAGCTGGAATGAGTTGGGCACGCCCAACCCCAAGGCCGCCTGCGAGTACTACGGCAGCCTGTTTGGCTGGACCTTTGACACGATGAACATGGGCCAGGGCGATTACCACGTCATCAAGGTCGGTGACGTCGCGGTCGGTGGCGTCATGACGCCGCCGGCACCCGGCCCGGCCATGTGGGGTGCCTATGTCACGGTCGAGTCCTGCGACGCGACCGTCGAGAAGGCCAAAAGCCTCGGCGGTACGGTCTGCGCCGGCCCCTTCGACATTCCGACGATCGGCCGCATGGCCGTGTTGCAAGACCCGCAGGGCGCCGTGATCCAGGTCATCAGCTACTTCCCGCGCAGCGAATAAAGCGCTTGCGGGACAATCCCGCCGCAATGACAGCTCCGAATCCCGAGAGCCGGCCCGTGAAGCCGGCTCTCTCCATTTCATTCCCTGAATCCCTGCCGGTCTCCGCGCGGCGCGATGAGATCGCCGCGGCGATGGCCGAGCACCAGGTCGTCATCGTCTGCGGCGAGACCGGCTCTGGCAAGACCACCCAGCTGCCCAAGATCGCGCTGGCGATGGGCCGTGGGCGCATCAACGGTGGCGGCCTGATCGGCCACACCCAGCCGCGGCGCATCGCCGCCAGCAGCGTGGCCAAGCGCATTGCCGAGGAGCTGAAGACGCCGCTGGGCGACGTCGTCGGCTACAAGGTCCGCTTCCAGGACCGCCTGGCCAAGACCGCCTCGGTCAAGCTGATGACGGACGGCATCCTGCTGGCCGAGACGCAGAGCGACCCGCTGCTGAAGGCCTACGACACCCTCATCATCGACGAGGCCCACGAGCGCAGCCTCAACATCGACTTCCTGCTCGGCTACCTGCGTGAGCTGCTGCCGCGCCGGCCGGACCTGAAGATCGTCGTCACGTCGGCCACCATCGACGCGGACCGGTTTGCGCGGCATTTCGAGTCGAGCAAAGGTCCCGCGCCGGTGCTGACGGTGTCGGGCCGGCTGTTCCCCGTCGAGCAGCGCTACCGGCCCTTCGAGGAAAGCCGCGAGTACGACCTGAACAACGCGATCACCGATGCGGTGGACGAGCTGTGGCGCGAGGGCGGCGGCGATGTGCTCGTCTTCCTGCCCGGCGAGCGCGAGATCCGTGAGGCGGCCGAGGCGCTGCGCAAGCACCATCCACCCGGCGTCGAGGTGCTGCCGCTGTTCGCGCGGTTGTCGCCAGCAGAGCAGGACAAGGTGTTCGAGCCGCACGGCCAGCGCCGCATCGTGCTGGCCACCAACGTGGCCGAGACCTCGCTGACGGTGCCGGGCATCCGTTACGTCATCGACCCCGGCCTGGCGCGTGTGAAGCGCTACAGCTACCGCAACAAGGTGGAGCAGCTGCTGATCGAGCCGGTCAGCCAGGCGGCCTCCAACCAGCGCGCGGGCCGCTGCGGGCGGGTGAGCAATGGCATCTGCATTCGCCTCTACAGCGAGAAGGAATTCAACGAGCGGCCCAAGTTCACCGACCCGGAAATCCTGCGGTCGTCGCTGGCGGGTGTGATCCTGCGCATGAAGGCGCTGCACCTGGGCGAGGTCGAGCGCTTCCCGTTCCTTGAGCCACCGCGGCCGAAGGCGATTGCGGACGGCTACCAGCTGCTGGCCGAGCTGGGCGCCACCGATGATGACAACGAGCTGACGCCGCTGGGCAAGGAGCTGTCGCGCCTGCCGCTGGACCCACGCGTGGGCCGCATGATCCTGGAGGCCAAGACGCGTGAGGCGCTGTCGGAAGTGCTGGTCATCGCATCGGCGCTCAGCGGCCAGGACGTGCGCGACCGGCCGATGGAAGCCGCCCAGGCCGCCGACGAGAAGCACAAGAAGTTCGACGACGAGAAGAGCGAGTTCAGCGGCTACCTGAAGCTGTGGAAGTGGCTGGAAGAGTCGAAGGGCGGTGGCACGGAGCACAAGCTCAGCAACCGCCGCCACGAGCAGTTGCTGCGCGAGAACTTCATCAGCATCCGCCGCGTGCGCGAGTGGCGCGACGTGCATTCGCAGCTGCTCACGGTCGTCACTGAGCATGGGTGGCGGCTGAACCAGAGCCCGGCCACCTACGAGCAACTGCATCTGTCCATGCTGGCCGGCCTGCTGGGCAACATCGGCCAGAAGAGCGACGACGAGGACTGGTATCTCGGCGCGCGCGGCATCAAGTTCTACCGCCACCCCGGCGCGCATCTCTCCAAGAAACCGGGCCGCTGGATCGTCGCGGCCGAGCTGGTGGACACCTCGCGCCTGTACGGCCGCGGCATCGCCAACATCGAGCCACAGTGGCTCCCGCCCATCGCTGGCCACCTGATCAAGACCCAGCTGCTGGAGCCGCACTGGGAGAAGAAGGCCGCCGAGGTCGTGGCGCTGGAGCGGGCGACGCTGTACGGCATCGTGCTGTACAGCAACAAGCGCGTGAACTTTGGCCGTGTGGACCCCAAGGCCGCGCGGGAAATCTTCATCCGCGAGGGCCTTGTCAACGACGACCTGCCGGATGAGCTGGTGCGGCAGCTGCCCTTCCTGGCCCACAACCGCCGCCAGATCGCCAAGGTCGAAGCGCTGGAGCACAAGTCACGCCGCCAGGACGTGCTGGTGGACGACGAGCTGATCTACGCCTTCTACGACGACAAGCTGCCGGCGAACGTGTTCTCCGGCGCGACGCTGCTGAAATGGTGGCGCGAGGCCAGCAAGGGCAACGACAAGCTCTTGCAACTCAGCCAGGACGAGCTGATGCGCCACGAGGCCGCGGGCGTCACCAGCGAAGCCTTCCCCAAGGTCATCCGCCTGGGTGGCGTGGACTGCGCGGCGACCTATCTGCACCAGCCCGGCGACGCCCGCGATGGCCTGACGGTGACCGTGCCCATCTTTGCGCTCAACCAGGTCAGCGAGGAACGCGCCGAATGGCTGGTGCCGGGCATGCTGGCGCAAAAGGTGACGGCGCTGCTGAAGAGCCTGCACCAGAAACCGCGCGCGCGGCTGACGCCGCTGCCGGATTTCGTCGCCGAGTTCATCGAGCTGCAGCCGTTCTGCCAGGGTGGACTGGTGGACACGCTGCTCAGGGCCGTGAAGGACCGCAGCCAGATCGCCGTGCAGCGCAACGACTTCAAGCTCGAGCAACTGGCGCCCCACCTGTTCATGAACTTCCGCGTCGTCGACGAGCATGGCCGCCAGCTCGGCCAGGGCCGCCAGCTCGCCGCGTTGAAGGCGGAGCTGGGCGGGCAGGCGCGATCGGCCTTCCAAGCATTGGCCGCCCTGAAGCTGCCGGCGGCGGAACCGGCTCCGAAGTCCCAGCCCGAACGCGGCATCCGCGCCGAGATCGTCAAGCCCGCGGCACCCGTGCGCGATGCCGCTCAGGCCTACACCGACTGGACCTTTGGCGAACTCCCCGAGCTGCTCGAAGTCCAGAAACCGGGTTCTGGCGGCCAGACGCTGATCGGCTTCCCGGCGCTGATCGACAAGGGCGCCCACGTCGAGATCGAGGTCTTCGACGAACCCGAGGTCGCTGCCGCGAAGCACCGCGCCGGCCTGCGCCGGCTGATCGCACTGCAGCTCAAGGAACCTTTGAAGTTCCTGGAAAAGAACATTCCCGACCTGCAACGCATGTCCGTGCTCTACATGGGCCTGGGTACGGCCGAGGACCTGCGTGACCAGATCATCGGCGTGGCCCTGGACCGCGCCTTCCTGGCCGACCCTCTGCCGACCGATCCGATCAGCTTCAAGAAGCGCATTGAAGAAGGCCGCAGCCGCCTGAATCTCATTGCGCAGGAAGTGGCCCGCGCTGCGCATGCCGTGCTGCAGGAGCTGGCCAATGCGAGTCGCAAACTGAAAGACTCTCGGCCAGCCAAGGATGTCGGCGATGACATCACTGCGCAGTTGCAGCGCCTGGTGCCCAAGCGTTTTGCGCTGGACACGCCCTGGGCCCAGCTGCAGCACCTGCCGCGCTACCTGAAGGCCATCACCGCGCGCTTGGACAAGCTGCGCGCCGACCCGGACCGAGACGCCAAGCTGATGAGCGAGGTCAAGCCGCTGGAGCAGCGCTACACGCGCCGCATGGCAGAGCTGAAGGGTGTTCGCGACGCGAGGCTCGACGACTTCCGCTGGCAACTGGAGGAACTGCGGGTGAGCCTGTTCGCGCAGGAACTGCGCACGCCGCAACCCGTCAGCGTGAAGAGGCTGGACAAGGTTTGGTCTCAGCTGACGGGCTGAGATCGAACCTTGCGGCGCAGACTCACTTGCCGCAGGCAAGTTATGTCGCAGCCACAAAGTCTGGAGTCAGCTCACAGCCTGAAGCCGGATTGCGGCGACGGCCTACGCATCAGGCGCAATGCCGGTGTAAAACGGACACGATCCGGGCCAAGATGTGAGCTGATGCACGCAAGACCTGGACTGCCAGGGAATTCCGTCGCATTTCGACGCTTGCCTGCAAGCTGGACCCTCCTGGCCTGGAGTCCAATGCAGGAACACCATCTGTTACACCCCGCCCACGTCTGCCGTGCCTGATTCCAGTTCCAGCCCCGCCGCCCCACCGCCGAAGAGCTTTGGCCGCTTCGAGCTGCGCGCGTTGCTGTCCAAGAGCGCCCGCAGCCTGATCTGGGGCGTCTTCGACCCCCGCCATGGCCAGGAGCTGATGCTCTGCATGCCGCGTGACAAGCCCAACAGCGCGGCCGCGCTGGAGCATTGGCTGCGCATGGCCCAAGGTGCCGAGCGGGTGCAGCACCCCAACCTGGCACGTCCGTTCGAGATCGGCCAGATCGAGAACTGGCCTTATGTGGCCTACGACCGCGCCCTGGGCGAGACGCTGGACGAGCGCCTGGCGCGCCAGAACGCGCCCCTGCCCATCGACGCGGCCGGCTGGATTGCCCAGTTGCTCGAAGGCCTGGCCTTCGCCCATGAGGCCGGCCACGCCCACCGGGACATCCAGACCGCCAGCCTCGTCATCGACGCCGGCGACAAGGTGCGCCTCATTGGCCTGGAAGTCGCGCAGGAGGTCTTCCCGGCCACGGTGGATTTCAACGCCGTGACGCGCCGTGCGGTGCGCGAGTCGGCCGAGGAGGACGTGCTCTGTGTCGGTCTGCTGCTCAACCGCATCCTCAGCGGCAAGCCCGTGCTGGAGGAAAACGACCTGCAGCACGTCGTGCAGCAGATGCAGCCCCTCGGGCGTGAAATGGTGCGCCTGGGCTGGGAGACGCCTCACCCCATCGCCGACCCGCTGCGCGCCATCTGCAACCGGGCGACCGAGCGCCAGCTGCGCCAGCGCTACCACCTTGCGCGCAGCTTCTGGCGTGCACTGGACGGCTGGCGCACGTCGGCGGCGCACGACAGCGGCGGCCCCGTCGCATTGCTGATGGACAAGCTGCAGCGCATCGGCCACCTGCCGACGACGATGACCGGCTTGCACCGCTTCACGGGCGGTTCAGGCCTGGAGTCTCAGCATGCCAGTGCGCTGTCCGAATTCGTGCTGAAGGACATGGCCCTGAGCCTGGAGCTGGTGCGCCGCGTGAACAACGCGCTCAGGCAGAGCGGCCACCACGGCGAAACGGTGCTGAACATGCAGCGCGCCATCCAGATGCTGGGCCTGGACGGCGTGCAGCTCGCGGCCAACGCGCTCAAGCCCTGGCCGGGGCCGCTGGCGCCGATGGCTGCCGAGATGCTGCGCCAGCTGATGGCTCGCGTCACCAAGGCTGCCCAGGTCGCGCAGGCGCTGCGCCCGGCGGGCTATGACGGCGAGGTCGTGCACCTGATCACGGTCATGCAGAACCTGGGCCGCCTGCTGCTGCAATACCACTTCCCGGATGACGCCCAGCAGATCCGCCAGCTGATGGTGCCGCCCGAGCCCACCGAAGAGCAGCCCAACCCGCCCGCGATGAGCGAGCAGGCGGCGGCCTACGCCGTGCTGGGCTGCGACCTGGACGCCATGGGCGCCGCGGTGGCGCGGCACTGGGGCCTGGGTGACGAGCTGCTGCAGATGATCCGCCGCCAGCCGCTGGACGGTGCCGTGCATCCGGTGCGCAGCGATGCCGACGCCATCCGCCTGACCTGCAGCTTCGCCAACGAACTGGTCGACGCCCTCGGCCTGCCCGAGGCGCGGCGCCGCCCGGCGCTGGAAGTGGCCACGCGGCGCTATGCCAAGGCGCTGGGCGTCGGCCTGCGCGAAGTCATGGAAGCCTTGAACCCGGGCGCGCACAAGCCGCCTGCGACCGCGCCGGCCGACGATGGCGCGCCGTCGTCCTCGCTGCGCGAACGTCTGTCCGCCCGCGGCGGCTCCTGAGCTGGATTCATGGCCGACGACGACCTGCCCCCCCAACTCGGTCGCTTCCGTCTGCTGCAGCGCCTGGGCGAGGGCGCGCAGGCCACGGTCTGGCTTGCCCACGACCCGTTGCTGGACCGCGAGGTCGCCGTCAAGCTGCTGAAGGCCCAGTTTGCCGATTCCAGCGAGCCCGGCACCCTCGACGAGTGGCTGCACGAGGCCCGCGCCGTCAGCCGGCTGACCCACCCGAACATCGTGCCGGTCTTCGAGGCCGACGCCCAGGGTGGGCGTTCCTATCTCGTCTTCGAATACGTGTCCGGCGGCACGCTCAGCCAGCGCCTGCGCGCCGGCCCCCGCCCGACGGCGGCCGAGGCCGTCACCCTCATGCTGGGCATCCTGGACGGCCTCACCGCAGCGCACGCCGCCGGCCTCGTGCACCGCGACCTCAAGCCCAGCAACATCCTGCTCGACGCTCGCGGGCGGCCGCGCGTGATGGACTTCGGCATCGCGGCGCGGGTTTCGACCGACACCAACGCACCATCACGCATCGTCGGTACGCCGGGCTATATCTCACCCGAGGCCGCGCGCGGTGCGCCGCCGCATCCGCAGATGGACGTGTTCGCTGCGGCCATCATGCTGGCCGAGATGCTGAGCGGCCAGCGCCTCAACCACGACCCCGATCCCTGGCGCACCATCCAGCGCGTGCAGACCACCGACCTCATGCTGCCGTCGGGCCTGGACAGCAGCGTGGATGACGCCTTGCGCGCCATCGTTCAGCGCGGCCTGGCGCGCGAGCCATCGGCGCGCTGGCCGAGTGCGGCCCTGCTGCGCGACGCACTGGCCGCCTGGCTGCGCCCTGTCGCCGAGCCCGACGCCGAGGCCCAGGACGCGCCGGTGCTGGACTTTCTGCTGCGCCGCATGCGCCACAAGAGCGATTTCCCGGCGCTGTCCGACGCCATTCAACGCATCCAGCGCCTGACGCAGTCCGAGAACGAAAGCCTGGCCAGCCTGTCCAACGAGATCCTGAAGGACGTGGCGCTGACGCAAAAGCTGCTGCGCCTGGTCAACACGGCCCAGTACCGGCACGCCGGTGGTGGCGGCATCAGCACGGTGTCGCGCGCGGTGGCCCTGATCGGCTTTGCCGGCATCCGCAACCTGGCGCTGAGCCTGGTGCTGCTGGAGCGCATGGAGAACAAGGGCCACGCCAAGCGGCTGCGCGAGGACTATCTGCGCTCGCTGATGGCGGCGTCGCTGGCGCGCGAACTCTGCCCCAACCCGCGTGAGGCCGAGGAGGCCTTTCTCGGCGCGATGTTCCATCACCTCGGCCGCTCGCTGACCGAGTTCTATTTTCCCGAAGAGGCCGACGCCGTGCGCCGCCTCGTCAGCCCGACTGAGGACGGCCAGCCCGCCATCAGCGAGGCCGCCGCGTCGGCTCAGGTGCTGGGCATGAGCTACGAGGCCCTGGGCCTGGGTGTGGCCCGGCAATGGGGCCTGCCCGACAGCCTGCAGCGCGCCATGCGCCGCCCGGTGGGCGAGGCGCCGCAGCGCCTGCTGGAAGACGGCACCGAGCGCCAGCGCTGGCTGGCCCGCGCCAGCAACGACATGGCCGACCTGATCCTGAACACGCCGCCCGAGCAGGCGCACGCCAAGCTGCGTGCCATGGCCCAGCGCCATTCGCGCGCCCTGGGGCTCAGCGCAGAAACCTTCGAGAAGGCCGCGGACACGGCGCGCCAGCACCTCGCGCAGATGACCGAGGCGCTGGAGCTGCACCTGCCCAAGGACTCGCGTGCGCAGCGCTTGCTCGCGCCGTTGACGCCCTCGGCGCACGACTCGCTGACAGCGCACGAACTCGCGCCCACCCAGGTGCTGGAGCGCACCCAGGACCAGCGCGCGGTTTCGCCCGCCGATCAGGCCACGCAGTTGTTGGCCGCCGGCGTGCAGGACATCACCGACGCGATGGTCGAGCAGTTCCAGCTCAATGCCGTGCTGCGCATGATCCTGGAGACCATCTATCGCGCGCTGGGCTTTCGACGTGTCCTGTTCTGCCTGCGCGATGCGCGCGGCCAGGCCCTCACCGGGCGGCTCGGCGTGGGCGCCGATGTGGAGCGCCTTGCGCCGCTGCTGCGCATCGACCTGACGGCCCAGCCGCTGGACCTGTTCGCCGCCGTCTGCCTGAAGGGCGCCGACACGCTGATCCAGGATGCGCGTGCCGCCAACATCGCCCCGCGGCTGCCGAGCTGGTTCCGTGGCGAGTTGCAGGCGCAGAGCTTCCTGCTGCTGCCGCTCATGCTGAAGGGTTCGCCCCTGGGGCTCATCTACGCCGACCACGCTCTGGCCGGCGCCGTGCAACTGGGCGAGAAGGAACTCTCGCTGCTGCGCACCCTTCGCAACCAGGCCGTGATGGCCTTCCGCCAAGCCACTGGCTGAGGCGCGTGCGGCCCTAACGCCGCTGTAGGGCAAATCCCACACCGCTTGAGGCCCCACGCTGACCGGTGCCGCACCGGCCCTCCGACTGGGGCCGGGCCCTCCGTCGCGAATACTCGTTAGGCATCCTGAGAGAACCCGAACCGGCGGGTGGCGATGCTCGAACGCCGGGTATGTCAAACAACAGGAGTTCGTATGAATCACCATTCGATGAATGGCCGAGGGGTCGCGTTGGCGGTGCTTGCCGCTGCTGCCCTGGCCGCATGTGCCACGACGGGCGACGCCCCGAAGGAGCAGATGGCGGTGGCCAATTCCGCTGTCGACCAGGCCAGCGGCAATGCCGCAGAAGCACCCGCGGAGCTGTCCACGGCCCGCGACAAGTTGGCCCGTGCCAACGTCGCCATGGCCCGCAAGGACTATGTGGCGGCCCGCCATCTGGCCGATGAAGCCGCGGCCGATGCGGCCCTGGCCCAGGCGACTGCCCGCACCGCCCGCTCCAGCCGCGCGCTGGCAGAGGTGCGCGAAAGCATCCAGCAGTTGCGGGCGCAGCTGAACCGTTCCTGATTCATTGAAAGGATTGCCATGACTTCCCCTACCCGATTTGTTTCGACACTGACCGCCCTGGCCGCTGCAACCGCCCTGTTCGCGGGCTGTGCCAGCGCCCCCACCGTCACGCCCGCCCTGCAACAGGCTCGCTCCAATGTGCGCAGCGCCGAGGCTGACCCGGCCGTGCTGAAGTACGCCTCGCTGGACGCCAAGAAGGCCGCTGATTCGCTGCGCCGAGCCGAAGAGCTGAGTGCCAAGCGCGAGTCGCCCGCTGACATCGACTCCGCGGCCTATGTCGCATCGACCCAGGCGCGCACGGCGATGGCCATCGGCCGCGCTGCCACGGAAGAAGAGGCCATCAAGTCCGCCGAGGCCGACCGCGAGCGCGCCCGCGCCGATGCCAATGCCAACCGCGCCAACGTTGCCCAGAACCAGGCCGCCAACGCTCAGATCGCAGCCGCCAATGCCAATGCCGACGCCAACGCCGCTCGCCAGCAGGCGGCCGCCGCCAACGTGGACGCCGCCCAGGCCCAGGCCCAGGCTGCCGCACTCGCGCAGGAGCTGGCCGATCTGCAGGCCCGCCAGACCGACCGCGGCATGCTGGTCACGCTGGGCGACGTGCTGTTCGAATTCGGTCGCGCCGAGATCAAGCCTGCCGCGCAGACGTCCATCGCCAAGCTGGCCCACTACCTGACCCAGCATCCCGACCGCCGCGTGCTGATCGAGGGCTTCACCGACAGCGTCGGCAGCGACTCGGCCAACCTGACGCTGTCGCAGCGCCGCTCGCAGGCCGTGGCCGAAGCGCTGCGCGCCCAGGGTGTCGACCCGACCCGTGTCGCGACCCGCGGCTATGGCGAGGCCTACCCGGTGGCCAGCAACTCAAGCACGTCCGACCGCGCAATGAACCGCCGCGTCGAGGTTTACATCTCTAACGATAACCAGCCGGTCCGCGCGCGTGGCTGATCGCCACATTGCGCCACATCGCTGTCATCACGCATCACAGGAGATTGAGATGACCCAGTACCACAGCTCACGATGTCGCCTGGCCACCGCCTGGCTGGCCGCCGGCCTCATGGCCATTGGCGGCATCGCCCAGGCAGCGCCCCGGGCCAAGAACGTCGACCCTCAGCGCCTGCAGTACGAGCGCGAACGGGCCAACTGCATGACCGGCCAGACCAACCAGCCGCGTGACGTCTGCCTGCGCGAGGCCGGCGCGGCCTATGCCCAGGCGCGCCAGGGCAAGCTGATCTCGCCAGGCGACCGTCCTGAGCAGTGGGCGGCGAATGCGCTCAAACGCTGCCAGGCTCAGCCCACCATGGAAGATCGCGAGATGTGCGAACGCCGCGTGCGCGAAGGCCAGGTTGTGGGCAGCGTGGAGGCCGGCGGCCAGATGACGACGCTGACCGTGCGGACCGTCGAAACCCCAAAAAATCCGGGTTGATCGCCGGGTTGATCGGAACGCAATGAAGACTGGGGGAGGGTGACGAGCCTTACCCCCGGCACTGGTTGCAACGCTTAGGGCTGCTTGGTTCCCCACCTGACCCGGTTGGGCGCGCTTCCATGCGGGGAGGCCCGTCGAGCGAGATTCTAACCGGGGAGAAATTGCCGGTTGATCGAAAGGTCCATCGCGAGGGTCAGCAGGGCCAGTGCGGTGAGATAGCCCAACAGATGCAGGCGCGCCTGGCTCATGGCCCAGTGGCCGCAGATCATGTAGCCCACGAGCGCGATGAGCTTCGCGCCCAGCCACCAGTCGCGGATGGGGTGGTAGCCGATGGAACCCCACAGGCTCAGGCCCGTGACGACGAGGCAGGCATTCACGCCGAAGACGAGCACCAGCAGGCGGGCGTCCTTGGCAAAACCCTGCAGCTGTGGGCTGCCGAACTGGACCAGCAGGCCGCGCACGAAGAACAGGCCCACGCTGCACCAAGCCAGCAGCACATGCCACTGGATCATCTGCGTGTAATACCAACTCATGGAGCCCCTCGCCCGGTCTCGCCGCGCTGAACGCGGGCGACCCCGGTCGGTCCCCCGAGGGGACGGCGATGCTTGCGGCATCGAGCCGCAAGCACATCGCCATGGCGGGCCGGCTCGGGAGCGGCCCAGCGCTCGGCCCGTGGAGCGTCACACCACATATCAGCGCAGGTGTAGGTCGTCTTCGCTGAAGCGGATGTCCAGCGGCTCGATCAGCAGTTGCTTCTCGCCCGCTTCCACCGTGCCGGCCACCCAGGCCTCAATGCCGCAGTCGCGCGCCACCTGCGCAGTGCGCTCGGCGTCCTCGGCCTTGACGAAGATGGCAAAGCCCGCGCCCATGTTCAGCGTCGAATAGGCCTCGCGGTCGTCCTGGCCGGCTTGCTTCTGGATGAAGTCCAGCACCGCCGTCTTGGGCGGCACGGTATGGATGCGGTAGGTCAGCTGGCTCGGGTGGCGCAGCAGCTTGCGCCAACCGTGGCCGGTGATGTTGGCGCAGTAGTGCGGCGCGATGCCGGCCTTCCACAGCGCTTCGGTGACGGGCGAATACAGGGCCGTCGGCGCCAGCAGGGCCTCGCCGTAGCTGACGCCCGGCTCGATCTCGGTGAGGTAGCCCTGGGGCAGGCGCTCGGCCAGCTTGCGTGCCAGGCTCAGGCCGTTGGCATGGATGCCGCTGGAGGCCAGCAGCACGATGGCGTCGCCGGCACCGAGCTTGTCGCCCACTGACAGGCGTTCCTTCGGGTTGATGAGGCCGGTACAGGACGCGGCCAGGTCGATGCGGCCGTCCTCGACGATGCCGGCCAGGGCCGGCGTCTCGCCGCCACCCCAGGCGACCTGGCAGGTGTCGCAGGCGGCCTTCCAGCCGGCCACCAGGGCCTGGGCGCGCTGGGCGTCGCCGAACCAGTCGCTGCCGCCGGCGGCCCAGTAGGCCTGCACGACCAGCGGCGTGGCGCCGACGGTGATCAGGTCGTTGACGGCCATCGCGATGGTGTCCTGGGCGATGCCGGCGAAGAAGCTCTTGCCCGTCAGCTTGGCCATCTCGTCGGCCACCAGGGTCTTGGTGCCCAGGCATTCGACGATGGAGGCCAAATAGAAGGGCCCCACGTCGACGACATAGGCCGACTCGCCACGCGAGGCCTTGACCTCGGTGAAGCCGTGGCCGGCGAGGTGGGTCGCCGTGGCGGCGGCGGCGCGCTGGGCCGTGATCTTCAGCGGGTCGATCAGGTCGTAGTTGACGCCGGCTTGGTCGTAGGTGAGGGGGGCTGCGGTACTGGTCATCCGCCAATTATCGACGGAGGGCCCCTCATAGAATGACCGGCATGAGTTATCAGGTCCTGGCCCGCAAATACCGCCCGCAGAGTTTCGAGCAGCTCGTCGGGCAGGAGCACGTCGTGCAGGCCCTCGCCAATGCCTTGACGCAGGGGCGCCTGCACCACGCCTATCTGTTCACCGGCACCCGCGGCGTCGGCAAGACGACGGTGTCGCGCATCCTCGCCAAGAGCCTCAATTGCACCGGGCCGGACGGCACAGGCGGCATCACGGCCCAGCCCTGCGGCGTCTGCCATGCCTGCCGGGATATCGATTCGGGTCGCTTCGTCGACTACGTCGAGCTGGACGCGGCCTCCAACCGCGGTGTCGAAGAGATCTCGCAACTGCTCGACCAGGCCGTCTACAAGCCGGTCGTCGGGCGCTTCAAGGTCTACATGATCGACGAAGTGCACATGCTCTCGAACACTGCCTTCAACGCGATGCTGAAGACGCTGGAGGAGCCGCCCGACTACTTGAAGTTCGTGCTGGCGACGACCGATCCGCAGAAGGTGCCGGTCACCGTGCTGTCGCGCTGCCTGCAGTTCAACTTGCGGCCCATGGCGGCGGCGGACGTGCAGATGCACCTGGGCAATGTGCTGGGCGCGGAGAGCGTACCGGCCGAACCGGGCGCGCTGCGCCTGCTGTCGCGTGCGGCTCGCGGCTCGATGCGCGACGGGCTGTCGTTGACCGACCAGGCCATCGCCTTCGGCGCGGGGTCGCTGACTGAAGCCGGCGTGCGCCAGATGCTGGGCAGCGTCGACCGCGGCCATGTCGTGGCCATCGTGGATGCGCTGGCTGCGGCGAGCGGTGAGGCCGTCGTGGCCCAGGCCGATGCGCTGCGTGGCGCGGGCCTGTCGGCCGCCGGCACGCTGGAGGACCTGGCCACGCTGCTGCAGCAGATGGCCCTGGCCCAGGCCGCGCCGATGGCGCTGGACGATGCCGACACCGAAACCGCCGAGATCCGCCGCCTGGCTGCTCTACTTCCGGCCGACGAGATCCAGCTGATGTACAGCATGGCCCTGCATGGCCGCGCCGAGCTGCATCTGGCGCCAGACGAATATGCGGGTTTGTTGATGGTGCTGCTGCGCATGCTGGCCTTCCGGCCGGCCGGCACGAGCCCCAAGCCCATCAAGGCCGCGGCCCTGGTGAGGCCGGCGGCAGTGGCCAAGGCGGTTGTCGCCGTGCCGCTGCCCAAGGTGGCGCCACCGGCGCCGGTGGCGGTGCCCAAGGTTGTCGCGCCGGTCCCGGTGGTCGCGGCGCCCGTGGTGGCCGAGCCGGCCGCCCCCAGGCTCAGCGACCGACTGCGCCCGCGCCCGGTCGAAGTCGAGGCGCAGGCCGATGACGACATGGATGGCCCGCCGCCCGACGATGCGCCGCCGCCGTGGATGGAAGCGGATGACGCGCCCGCGCCGGTGGCTGCTGCGGCTCGCGAGCCCGAAGCGCCGCGCCGCGCCGAGCTGCGCGAGACGCCCGAAGGTGCGCAGTGGGCCGAGCGCATCGCGGCCCTCAACCTGGTGGGCATGACGGGCGAGCTGGCCCGCCAGGCCCAGGCCCTGGGCTGCGCCAGCGCCGACGGCCGCGAGGTCTGGACGCTGCGCGTCGAGCGCGAATCGCTGCGCGCGCCGGCCCTGGTCAGCAAACTCGAAGCGGCCCTCGACGCAAAGCTCGACATTGAGGTCGGCGTGGCCGAAGACTCCATCGCCCTGCGCACGGTCGCCCGGGCCGAAGCCCAGCAGCGTGCGGCCGAAGACCTCGCCGCCCAGCATCCGATGACGCGGACACTGCTTTCCCAATTCCCGTCGGCACGCATCCTGCCCGGTTCGGTGCAGCCGCTGACGCCCACTCCGTAGACAAGGACACGATCATGATGAAAGGCCAACTCGCCGGCTTGATGAAGCAAGCCCAGGCGATGCAAGACAACCTGAAGAAGGCGCAGGACGAACTCGCCAACATCGAGGTCGAGGGCCAGAGTGGCGCCGGGCTCGTGAAGGTGCTGATGACCTGCAAGCACGAGGTTCGCCGCGTGACCATCGACCCCAGCCTGCTGGCCGATGACAAGGACATGCTGGAAGACCTCGTCGCCGCCGCCTTCAACGACGCAGCCCGCCGCGCCGAGGCGACCAGCTCCGAGAAGATGGGCAAGCTGACTCAAGGCATGCCGATGCCCCCCGGCATGAAGTTCCCGTTTTGATCTCGACTTGACCGCGCTCGAGACCCTCATCGAGGCGCTCAAGCGCCTGCCCGGCGTGGGCCAGAAGTCGGCCCAGCGCATGGCCTACCACCTGCTGCAGCATGACCGGCTGGCCATGCCGCGTCTGGCTGATGCGCTGACGGCGGCGGGCGAGCACATCAAGCATTGCGAGCGCTGCCATACCTTCAGCGAAACGCCGATCTGCAGCGTCTGCGCGGACGCCGACCGCGACGCGCGGCTGCTGTGCGTCGTCGAGACGCCGGCCGACCAGGCGGCGCTGGAGCGCACCGCGTCCTATCGCGGCTACTACTTCGTGCTGCTGGGGCGGCTGTCGCCGCTCGATGGTGTGGGCACGCGCCAGATCGGCGCGGCCGAATTGCTGGCGCGGGCGAGCGAGGAAGGTGTCGAGGAAGTCATCCTCGCCACCAGCTTCACCGCCGAGGGCGAGGCCACGGCCCATGTACTGGCCGAGGCGCTGCGCGCCCGGAGCATCAAGTCGACGCGGCTTGCGCGCGGCGTGCCGGTTGGCAGTGAGCTCGAATACGTGGACCTGGGCACCATAGCTCATGCCTTGACTGATCGACGCTGAGGAAGCCCGGATGACGATTGCCCAACTCTGCCTGCTCGTCGCCTGCCTGCTGCCCCTGGGCTGCACATTCCTGGCCAAGTCCAAGGGCTTCGGCAAGCGCAGGCGTGATGGCGGTTTCGACAACAACCAGCCGCGCGAATGGCTGGCCAAGCTCGACGGCTGGCAGGCGCGGGCCAACGCGGCCCAGGCCAACAGCTGGGAGGCCCTGCCCATCTTCGTCGCCGGCCTCTTTGTCGCCCATCAGCACCAGGCCGCGCAGGGCAGCGTGGATGCGCTGGCCGTGGGATTCGTCGCTGCGCGCCTGGCCTTTATTGGCCTCTATGTGGCGGACCGCGCCTCGCTGCGCTCATTGGTGTGGGCTGCAGGCCTGGCGGCCTGCGTCGCACTGTTCCTCGTTCGCTGAAATAAGGCTCAGGGCGTGGCCGCGGCCACGACGGTGCGGCCCTTGCCGCCCTTGCCCTTGGGCTGCGCCTTGGCGGCCACCTTCACGACCTTGGCGGGCGTCGCCTTGGCCACCGGCGCCTTGGCCGGCGAATAGGCGGTGTAGACGACGACGGCCTGGCCCGGCTTGAGGCGGCCGTTGGCGGCCAGCTTGTTCCACTGCGCCACCTGCTCGCTGCGCACCTTGTAGCGGGCGGCGATGGTGGCCACGGTGTCAGCCTTGCCGGCCTTGTGTGTCACGCGGCGCAGCGGCGGCGCGTCGGGCGCGAGGTTGAGCGCGGCGGTGTCAGCCAGGCGCTCGGACACGTCGGCGACGATGTGTTCGCCGCGCGGCACCAGCAGCGTCGAACCGGCCTTCACGAGCATCTTGGGCGGAATCTTGTTGATGTCGCGCAGCAGCGCTTCGCTGGTGCCGGCACGCTTGGCGGCCTCGCCCGGGCTCATGGTCTTGGGCACGACCCAGGCCGTCCAGCTCGCGAGCGGGCCGCTGTGGCGGGCCAGGTTCTCGGCGAAGGCACTGGCCTGGTCATAAGGCAGCAGCACCTGGGGCGTGGCGGCGGCCAGGATGACCGGCTTGTTCATCTGCGGGTTGAACTGCTGGAAGGTTTCCAGCGTGATGCCGGCAAGCTGGGCGGCCAGGGCCACGTCGATGTCGCGCTCGATCTTCACGCTCAGGAAATACGGGTGGTTGGCCACCACCGGCAGCGTCAGCGCATAGCGATCGGGTGCGAAGACGATGTTCTTCACCGCCTGCAGCTTGGGCACGTAGTAGCGCGTTTCATCGGGCATCTTCAGGCTGGCGTAGTCGGTCGGCAGGCCGAGCTTTTGATTGCGCGCCACCGCCTTCTGCACATTGCCCTGGCCCCAGTTGTAGGCCGCCAGCGCCAGATGCCAGTCACCGAACTGCTTGTGCAGGCGGCCGAGGTAGTCCAGCGCGGCGCGGGTGGAGGCCAGCACGTCGCGTCGGTCGTCGCGGAAGATGTTCTGCTTGAGATCGAAGTCGCGCCCGGTGGCGGGCATGAACTGCCACATGCCGGTGGCCTTGGCGGTGGACACGGCATGCGTGACGAAGGCGCTCTCCACGAAGGGCAGCAGTGCCAGCTCGGCCGGCATGCCGCGCTTCTCGACTTCGTCCAGGATGTGGAAGAGGTAGCGGCTGCCGCGCGTCGTCATGCGCTCGACGTAGTCGGGGCGCGCGGTGTACCAGGCCTCGGCCTTGCGCACCCAGTCGTCGTCCAGGTCCTGCAGCTGGAAGCCCTTGCGCACGCGGGCCCAGAGGTCGGCGTTCACATCCGGCGCGTCGAGGTCGACCTTCTCGCCGGGGCGCAGGTTGTCCTCGAGCAGCTCGGCCGCGATGGCGCGCACCGGCGCGGGTGCCGCGAGCGTCAGCGGCGCGGGGGCAGGTTCAGCGGCAACGGGGAGTGGGGTAGGCGGGGTGTCGAGGCTGGCGGGATCGACCGGAGCGGTGGTGGCGCAGGCGGCAAGCAGGGCAGCCAACACCAGGGGAGAGAGTCGGTGAATCAGGGTCATCGGAATCCGTTCTTCCATTCGCGCAGGGTGGCGAACACATCGACCGGGCTGGGCGCGGCCGGGAGTTTGAGGGGGGCGTGGCGGCGAGCGGCCTCACGCAGAGCGGCTTCGGTACAACGCAGGAAAGGGTTGATGCGCACCTCGTTGCCGATGCGGCCGGGCAGCGTGGGCCGGCCGGCGGCGCGTTCGGCCTCGCACCAGGCGGCATAGGTCGCCAGCGCCGCGTTGGCCGGGTCCACCTCGCGCGCAAAGCGCAGGTTGGACAGGGTGTATTCATGGGCGCAACAGACCTGGGTCTCGGACGGCAGCGCGGCCAGGGATTGCAGCGAGGCATGCATCTGCGCCGGCGTGCCTTCGAAGAGGCGGCCACAGCCGGCGCTGAAGAGGGTGTCGCCGCAGAAGAGCAGGGGGTCGCTGCCAGGGACGTCAGCAGCAAAGTAGGCGATGTGACCCGCGGTGTGGCCGGGCACGTCCATGACGGCGAACTTGAGGCCGAGCAACTCGACCGCATCGCCGCCATGCAGGCGCTGTACTGGCTCAGGCAGCTCCTCGTGGACGGGGCCGTAGATGGGGCCTTGCAGGCGCGGCCGCAGTGCGTCGACGCCACCGACGTGATCGCCATGGTGGTGGGTCAATAGAATGCCCGCCAGCGTCAGGCCCCGGGCATCCAGCGCCGCAGCCACCGGCGCGGCGTCGCCGGGGTCGACGACGAGGGCCTCGCGGCCGTTGTCCAGCAGCCAGAGGTAGTTGTCGTCGAATGCAGGAAGCGGCGTGAGCGTCAAACTGAGCGTCAATGGCGCCAACCCATGACAGATAAAGCGCCGAGTATAGATTTGACAGCCTGGCTGCAAACCCCGCCCGGGCACCATCTGCTTGCCTGGGAGCAGGCCCAGGTCGACGCAGCCGTGACCGATTTGTTCGGGTTTCACGCCTTACAACTCGGCCTGCCCGAACTGAACGGTCTGCAGACCAACCGCATGCCCCACCGCTGGCTGGCCGGTCGTGACCTGCTTTGCGATTTTGACGCGCTACCTTTCGAAAGCGCCAGCCTCGACCTCGTGCTGCTGCCGCACGCGCTGGAGCTGGCGCCCGACGCCCACGCATTGCTGCGCGAAGTCGAGCGCGTGCTGCGGCCCGAGGGGCGGCTCATCGTCTTCGGCCTGAACCCGGCCAGCCTCTGGGGCCTGCGCCAGAACCTCGGCCGCCTCAAGCGCCGCGGCGAGCCCTATCTGCCCCGTGATGGCGACTTCATCGGCTACTGGCGGCTGCGCGACTGGCTCAAGCTGCTGAGTTTTGACGTCGAGGCGGCGCGCTTCGGCATCTATCGGCCACCGCTGCGCTCCGAGGCGTGGCTGCAGCGCTGGCGCTGGGTCGACGGCATCGGCTCGCGCTGGTGGCCGGTGCTGGGTGCGGTCTATTTCATCCAGGCGGTCAAGCGCGTGCACGGCATGCGCATGATCGGCCTGGCCAAGAACTCGCGTGCAGCGGCAAAAAAGGCGCCCGCCGTTGCGCTGAACAACCACCACAAAAAAGAATGACCGAACCGACCCCCAAGCCCACCACCCTTATCAAGCGCCCGCAGGTCACCATCTACACCGACGGCGCCTGCAAGGGCAACCCCGGCCCTGGCGGCTGGGGTGCCTGGCTGAGCAGCGGCGGCCACGACAAGGAGCTCTTCGGCGGCGAGCGCGAGACGACCAACAACCGCATGGAGCTGACCGCGCCCATCGAGGCCCTGGCCTCGCTCAAGCGCAGCTGCGACGTCGTCGTCTACCTGGACAGCGAATACGTGCGCAAGGGCATCACCGAATGGATCATCAACTGGCAGCGCCGTGGCTGGAAGACGGCCGACGGCAAGCCGGTCAAGAACGCCGACCTCTGGCAGCGGCTGGACGCGCTGCGCAAGTTGCATACGGTCGACTGGCGCTGGGTCAAGGGCCATGCGGGCGACCCCGGCAACGAGCGCGCGGACATGCTCGCAAACAAGGGTGTCGCCTCCCTCAGTAAAGTCCGCGCCACCTAAGACAGAAACCGCCTCATGAAGCTGCTGCCCTTGCTGTTCGCGCTGTGTGTTGCCGGCGCTGTCCAGGCCCAGACCTACACCGTGGTGTGTGCCAAGACCGCCTGCGGTCACCTCAAGGTCACCGAAACGGCCACCCGCCTCGAGACCGACTACAGCTACCGCAACAACGGCCGCGGGCCCGACCAGAAGGAGGTGCTGGAACTGGCCGCAGACGGCACTTGGGCGGCCTACCGCACCGAGGGCGTCTCAACCTACGGCGCGCGCATCGACGAAAGCTTCGAGCTCAAGGACGGCCGTGCCAGCTGGCGCTCGCCCGTGGACCGCGGCGACAAGCCCGGCGTGGGCCGCGATCTCGTCTATCTGCCCGTGCAGGCCAGCCCGGCCTGGGCCGGCCGCCTGGCGCGCACCCTGCTGCAGCGCTCCGACCACCGCGCGGCCGCGTTGCCGGTGGGCCAGATCAGCATCGAGCGCGTGCAGACGCTCAAGCCGGCCGGTGCCAGCTTCGAGGTTGGCCTGTACGCCATCGACGGCCTGGATCTCGATCCCAGCTACCTCTGGCTGCGCGAGGACAACCAGGCGCTGTTCGCCCAGGTCTCGCCGGGCTGGGGCGGCACGCTGCTGCAGGGCTTCGAGGCCGAGATGGACCGGCTGTCCGACGTGCAGAAGGCTGCGCAACTGGCGCGGCTGGAGCGCCTGGCCAAGACCCTGCCCAAGCCGCTGCCCGGCTTGACCGTCATCGAAGGCGTGCGCTGGTTCGACTCGCAGGCCGCTGTGCTGCGCGGGCCGTCCGATGTCTACCTGCTCGAGGGGCGCATCGCGGCAATAGCCAAGCCCGGCAGCCTGAAGAACGCCGAGCCTGCCCAGCGCATCAGCGGCAAGGGCCGCACGCTGCTGCCGGGCTTCATCGACATGCATGCCCACCTGGACGCCAGCGCGCTGCTGCTGAACCTGGCCGCGGGCGTGACGGCCGTGCGCGATGTCGGCAACAGCAATGCCGACCTGGCCGAACTGAAAGGCCGCATCGAGCGCGGCGAGGTGCTCGGCCCACGCATCGCGGCCAATGGTTTCATCGAGGGCAAGAGCCCGTTCTCTTCGCAGTCCGACTTCGTGGCCGACAACCTGGACGAGGCCCTGGCCGCCATTGATTGGTACGCCGCCCACGGCTACCGCCAGCTCAAGCTCTACAACTCCATCCGCCCCGAGTGGGTCAAGCCCATGGTGGCGCATGCGCGCGAGCTGGGCCTGCGCACCGGGGGCCATGTGCCGGCCTTCATGACGGCGCGCCAGGCGGTCGAGGCGGGCTATGACGAGCTGCACCACATCAACCAGGTCACGCTGAACTTCCTGGTCAGCAAGGGCGACGACACGCGCACCCTGCTGCGTTTCAACCTGCCCGGCGACAAAGCGGCCGACCTCAAGCTCAATGACCGCCGCACGCAGGACTTCCTGGCCCTGCTGAAGAAGAAGGGCACGGTCGTCGATGCGACGATGACGGCCTTCGAGGCCCAGTACACGCAGCGCCAGGGTCAGCCCAATCCCAGTTATGCAATGGTGTCCGCGAACTGGCCGGCTGTGCTGCAGCGCAGCTATCTGTCGGCCGAAGTCGACATGGACGACACCAAGGCCCGGCGCTGGGGCGCGAGCTGGAAGGTCATGATGGACTTGCTGCGCCGCATGCATGCAGCCGGCATCCCGCTGGTGGCGGGTACGGACGCAACGCCCGGCTTTGCGCTGCAGCGCGAGCTGGAGCTCTACGTGCAGGCCGGCATCCCCGCCGCGCAGGCGCTGAAGATCGCGACCTGGAACGGCGCCAGATACAGCGACCGCCTGAGCGAGATTGGCAGCATCGAGCGCGGCAAGCGCGCCGACCTCGTGCTGATCGACGGCGACCCGGTGGCCGACATCCGCGCCATCCGGCGCATTGCGCTGGTCATCAAGGGCGAGCAAGCGCTGCCGCCCTCGGCCCTCTACCAATCCATGGGCATCCTGCCCTTCGTGCCCTCGGCGGAGATCATCAAGTGAAGCCGGAATTGAAGCGATTGGCCGCACTGCTGCTGGCCCTGCCGCTGATCGCCCAGGCCGACACGACGCTGCGCTTCTGCGCCGCCGGCAGCCCCAAGACCTTCGACCCGGCGATGACCGACAGCGGCATCGACCATGTCGCCCACATGCCCATCTTCAGCAACCTCATCGAGGTCAAGCGCGGCACGGATCAATTGATTCCTGGCCTGGCAACGAGCTGGAGCATCAGCCCCGATGGCCTGGCCTACACCTTCGAGCTGCGCCGAGGCGTGACCTGGCATACCGTCGAAGGCTTCAAGCCGACGCGCGAGTTCAATGCCGACGACGTCATCTTCACCTTCGGCCGCCTGTTGAGCCGTGACAGCGCGTTTGCGAAGGCCCTGCCCAGCGTGTCGCCCTATGTGATGTCCTTCGGCTGGGAGAAGCTCGTCACCAAGGTTGAGAAGCTGGGCGACCACCAGGTGCGCATCACGCTGGCCGAGCGTGACGCCTCCTTCCTATCGGCGCTGAGCTTCGCCTTCACGATGATCCAGTCGGCCGAGCTGGGTGCCCAGCTGCTCAAGGCCGGCACGCCGCAGCGCATCACGCAGATGCCCGTCGGCACCGGCCCCTTCCAGTTCAAGAGCTTTCGCGCCGACAGTGTCATCCGCTACGTGAAGCACCAGACGTGGTGGCGCAAGGACGAGAGGCCGCGCGCCGACCAGCTCGTCTTCGCGATCACGACCGATGCCAGCGTGCGCGCCCAGCGCCTCAAGCGCGACGAATGCGACATCGCCTACCCGGTCGGCCCGGCCGAGCTGGACGAGTTGAAGAAGGACCCCAACATCAAACTGGCGACAGCGGCCGGCATGAATATCGGCATCCTGGCCTACAACACCAAGCGCCCGGCCCTGTCCAAGGTCGAGGTGCGCCAGGCCCTGGACATGGCCATCGACAAGGCGGCCATCGTCCGCACCGTCTACGGCGACGCCGGCGTGCTGGCCAGCAGCGTCATCCCGGCCGCCAACTGGGCCCATGACGCCACGCTCAAGCCCGTGCCCCACGACCCTGCCAAGGCCCGTGCCATGTTGCAGAAGGCCGGCGTGCTGCCACTGGACATCACGCTGTGGGCCATGCCGGTGGTGCGCCCCTACAACCCCAACGGCCAGCGCATGGCGCAGATGATCCAGTCGGACTGGGCCAAGGTCGGCGTCAACGCGCGCATCGTCACCTATGAGTGGGGCGAATACCTGCGCCGCATCGATGCCGGCGAGCATGAAGCCGCGCTCAGCGGCTGGAACGGCGACCCCGAACCCGCCAACACGGCCGGCCAGCTCGCCTGCGGCTCCGCCAGCGGCAGCTTCTGGTGCAACCCGGCCTACGACAAGCTGCTGGCCGAAGCCAGGCAAGCGTTGAAGCAGGAAGACCGCAAGGCCATCTACGCCAAGGCCCAGCGCATCGCGATGACGGAGCTGCCCTGGACACCCATCGCCCACGGGCGCCTGGCCGTGCCCGAGCGCGCAGCGGTCAAAGGCTTCATCCTGGATCTGGATGGCGGCATGTATTTCGACGGCGTGACGCCGCGCTAAACAAGGAAAACGAGATGAGTATCAAGAGCGACAAATGGATCCGCCGCATGTGCCAGGAGCACGGCATGATCGAGCCCTTCGAGCCCGGTCAGGTGCGCGAGCAGGACGGCCGCAAGATCATCAGCTACGGCACATCGAGCTACGGTTACGACATCCGCTGCGCGCCCGAATTCAAGGTCTTCACCAACATCCACAGCACGGTGGTGGACCCGAAGAACTTCGACGAGAACAGCTTCGTCGACATCAACAAGGACGTCTGCATCATCCCGCCCAACAGCTTCGCGCTGGCGCGCACGATGGAGTACTTCCGCATCCCGCGCAATGTGCTGACGGTGTGCCTGGGCAAGAGCACCTATGCCCGCTGCGGCATCATCGTCAACGTGACCCCCTTCGAGCCCGAGTGGGAAGGCTATGTGACGCTGGAGTTCAGCAACACCACGCCGCTGCCGGCCAAGATTTACGCGGGCGAAGGCTGCGCCCAGGTGCTGTTCTTCGAGAGCGACGAGGTCTGCGAGGTCAGCTACAAGGACCGCGGCGGCAAGTACCAGGGGCAGGTGGGAGTGACGCTGCCCAAGGCATGAACTTGACAGCCCCTCGTCCGGTCTCGCGCCGCTGAACGCGGGCGAACCCAGCCGGTCCCCCAAGGGGACGGCGATGCTTGCGGCATTGAGCCACAAGCACATCGCCAAGGCGGGCCGGCTTGGGAGCGGCCCGGCACTCGGCCCGCAAAGGCTCACCCACCTATCACCGCCAGATATTGGACCAACCCGATCCGACCCGCCCGCATCACCCGCTTGTGATTCCAGCGAAACAAGGGCGCCAGCACCGGCGCCAGCCAGCGCAGGATGCCTGGCGGCAGGGTGACGCGCCAGACGAAGGTGACGTCGGTATGCCCGCCCGCCTCCGGCAGGGCTTGCTTCATCAGCCAGATGCCTTCCCCTGCCAGCGTGCCGCCCGCCCGGGCGCGCAGGCGCTCTTCGCGCAGCACTTCCGTCACCTCCAGCACCAGGTGCAGCCGGTAGCCCAGGCCGGTGCGGAAGGTGAGCTGCTGCTGGCGGCCCACGCCCTGGGCGTCGCCGTCGACGAGGCGTTTCACGGCGACGACCCCTGGCCACCACAGCGGCCAGTGTTCGGTCTGGGTGATGGCCTGCCAGACGCGGGGGACCGGCGCATCCAGGCGCCAGTGGCTGACAAGGTCAAAAAAGGCGACTTGAGGCATGCAAAGGGGATACGCCAGGCTACCCAGGGTAGATGCCTAGGTTTACGCTGCATCCGGAATTCTTACCGCTGCGTATCAGCCTTACATGACCTCGACCATCGCCACCCCCGCCCAGGCCCGCGCCATCCGCCGGCGCCTGCTGGAGCGCGTGGCCGACACCGACGACAGCCACCTGACCGTGCCCGCGGGTGCGGCCGGCTGGCAGCCTTTCGGCGACGGCGTGCAGATCAAGGTCTTGCATGAGAACGAGGGCATTCTGAGCTATCTGCTGCGCTTGGCGCCCGGCGCCCGGCTCGAGGCCCACCGCCACCCGGTGGATGAGGAATGCCTGGTGCTGGAAGGCACGCTCAAGGTCGGCAGCCAGATCGAGGTTGGCCCCGGGGGCTACCACCTGGCCCGCGCGGGCAGCCTGCACGCCAGCATCAGCACCGAGACGGGTGCCACCATCTTTCTGCGCGGCGCCGAGCCGCATGCGGACCAACTGTTGGTTTGAGGACATCACATGACCCTGCCACACCCCACCGAAGCTGTCGACGAGCCACCCAATGCGGCGCTGCTGTTCGACGACGTCGAGCTGCCGGACGCCGATATGGAAGAGGGCGGTGCCATCGAGGCGGCTGCCGCCAAGCCCGGCTGCCCGTCGCTGGACGATGCCCAGCTTGCCGCCTGGATCGAGGGCATCGTCGACCACGACGAGCGCGCGTTGCTGGCCCTGTATGAAGCGACGCTGTCGCGCGTCTACGGTCTGGTGCTGCGGCTGGTACGCCGCAGCCAGCTGGCTGAAGAAGTGGCCGAGGAGGTGTTTTTCCAGGTCTGGCGCCAGGCGCCGCGTTTTGACCCCGAGCGCGGTCGGCCGTTGACCTGGCTGCTGGGCATGGCCCGCTCGCGCGCCATCGACGCGATCCGCCGCGAGGCTCGCTTCCAGCATGAGGAGCTCGACGAAGAGAGCGTGCCGTTGTCGGCGCCCGCGGCCGAGTCCGGCGACGAGCTGCTGTCCGTGGCCCAGGGCCATGCCGAACTGCATCGCGCCCTGCTGCTGCTCAAGCCCCAGCCGCGCCAGCTCGTCGCGCTGGCCTTCTTCAATGGCCTGTCGCATGAAGAGATCGCCAGCCAGACCAGCCTGCCGCTGGGCACCGTCAAATCCCAGATCCGCCGCGCCTTGATCACACTGCGCGAGGCCTTGGGCGACACTGGCGCGCATGCGCTGCCGGCCTGAAGGGAGGACGCCATGACGACGCTGCCCCCTACCTCCAAATCCGCCCCCGAATCCAGCCCCGAATCCGATGCGGGTGACGACATGACGCCGTTGCTCAGTGAACCCTTTGCAAGCGCCTGGGCGGCCCCCGCGTCGCCCGGCCGCCTCGGTGAACGCCTGAGCGGCCGCCTGCAGCAATCGCTCGACGCCGAGCGCGGCATGGTCACCGTGCGCCGTCGCCGCACCGAGCCCGAGGCGCTGGCCGACGGCGTCCATCAACGCTGGCTCTACCGTGCCCCCGAGGGCCAGGCGTTGCGCCCGGGCGAACCGCGTGCGGCCCGCGTCATCGAGCTGCAGCCCGGCGCCCGCCTGGACCTGGCCGCTGCCGGCGCACGCGAATTCCTCGTCGTGCGCGGCAGCGTCGATGTGGATGGCGAGCTTCTGGGGCTGCGCGACTTCCTGCTGCTGCCCGCCGGCAATACGCCGCAGCTCGCCACCCGCGATGGCGCCCATGTCTTCGTGCGCGAGGCCGAGGGCCACGCCAGCGAGCGCACGCTGGTGCGCGACGCCGAGGCCGGCTGGCCCGAGTTCGCGCCCGGCATCCGCCGGCGCGTGCTGTGGGCGGGCGGCGGCCAGGCCGCGCTGCTCTACCGTGCCGACCCCGGCGCCAGCGTGCCCGTGCACAGCCACGGCCATGACGAGGAATGCCTGATGGTGCAGGGCGAGCTCTTCCTCGATGACGTCCTGCTGCAGCAAGGCGACTACCAACTGGCCCCCGCGGGCACCGGCCACCGCATCACCGAGACTGACACGGGCGTCATCATCTACGCGCACGGCGATCTCGACCTGCAGTTCACTTGAGCGGCATCAGCGCGGACAAGCCCGGTCTTTTCGGGCTTTATCCGGTCTTTGTTTTGCCGAGGCCCCGGCACGATGGCAGCCATCACAGCCAAGCTGTCCGAGGCCCGTCATGCTCATCCCGCTGCACCTGATCCCCATCCCCGCCGACGAACCCCGCGGCCTGGGCGACCCGGGTCATGCCTGGAGCGGCCTGAAGATCGCGCAGGGCGTCAATCTCGGCGACATCCGCGCTCTCGGCCTGACGGTGGCGGGCGCCACCAGCGGTCCGGTCAACAGCCGCGACCTGCTGCGCTTTGGCCAGCTGATGAACGATGCCGGCCTGGCCATCAACCCGACGCGCATGCTCTACGACCGCCAGTACGCCTACGAGCGCCTGGCCGACGGCCACGCCAGCGACCACCCCGGCCTGCGCGAGCTGGCGTTGGACCTGTTCGAGGCTTATCAATCCGCCGGCGAATGGATCGGTATGACGCATTGAGGGGCTGACCGTCCCCTGATCGCGGGGCTTCCCGCCAGCCGAAGCCTGCCTTTCCTCACCCCGGGGATTTGCCGCCCCCGAGTTACCCTCGCGGTTTCGTCTTTTTGCCGAACCGCTCCATGAAACGTCACTCCCTTTCGCTGCTGGCCCTCGCGGCCCTGGCCGCAGCCACCGCCCATGCCGACGAAGGCATGTGGATGCCCAAGCAACTGCCGCAGATCGCCAAGAGCCTGAAGGCCGGAGGTTTGGCCATGGACCCGGCCAAGCTCAAGGATCTGACCGACTTCCCGATGGGTGCCGTGGTGTCGCTGGGTGGCTGCACGGCCAGCTTCGTGTCGCCCCAGGGCCTGGCGGTGACCAACCACCACTGCGCCTACGGCAGCATCCAGTACAACTCCAAGCCCGACCGCGACCTGCTGAAGAACGGCTTCTACGCCGCCACGCTGGCCGATGAACTGCCCGCCGCGCCCGGCAGCCGCATGTGGGTGACCGTGGACCTGAAGGACGTCAGCACCGAGATCCTCAACGACAAGACCCGCGCCCTGACCGGCAAGGCCCGCACCGACGCCATCGAGGCGACCGAGAAGAGCCTCGTGGCCGCCTGCGAGGCCGACAAGGGCCACCGCTGCAACGTCTACGCCTTCTTCGGCGGCCTGCAGTACCAGCTGATCAAGCAGCTCGAGATCCGCGACGTGCGCCTCGTGCACGCGCCGGCCACCGGCGTGGGCCTGTTCGGCGGCGACGCCGACAACTGGGTCTGGCCGCGCCACACCGGCGACTACAGCTTCTACCGCGCCTATGTCGGCCCGGACGGCAAGCCGGCCGAGTTCAGCAAGGACAACAAGCCCTATCTGCCCAAGCATCACCTGAAGATGGCGAGCAGCCCCCTGAACGCCGGCGACTTCGTCATGGTGGCCGGCTACCCGGGCCGCACCGACCGCCACCGCCTGCCCACCGAGGTCGACTTCGCCTTCGGTTGGCAGCAGCCCACGCAGGCCCGCGTGATGGGCGAGGCCATCGACCTGATCAAGGCCGAGACCGCCGGCCGCCGTGATGGCGAGATCAAGATGGCCGCGCGCATGCAAGGCCTGCAGAACTACTACAAGAACCTGCAGGGCCAGCAGCAGAGCTACGACGGCAGCGACATCCTGGCCCGCAAGAAGGCCGAGTTCGACAAGCTCAGGGCCTGGGTCAACGGTTCGCCGGAGCGCAAGGCCCGCTATGGCGCCGATGTCGCCGCGGCGCAAAGCCTGCTGGCCGAGCGCGAGGCCATCACGCGCGCCGAGCTGCTGGCCAATTTCATGACGCCCGCCCTGCTGACTTCGGCCCGCCAGCTCTACCTCGTGGCGCAGGAGCGCGCCAAGCCTGATGCCGAGCGCAAGTCCGGCTACCAGGAGCGCGACCTGCCGCGCCTGCGCGCCGCCCAGCAGACGCTGGACCGCCGCTACGACGAGCAGACCGACAAGCGCCTGGCCTCGCACTTCCTGGCCCAGTACCTGGCCCAGCCGGCCAACACGCTGAACCCGGCCTGGGTGGATGCATACGGCCTCAAGACTGGTCAGGACGAAGCCAGCATCCGTGCCCAGCTGGACAAGCTCTACGCGGGCAGCAAGCTCTCCGACACCGCCGTGCGCATGGCCTGGCTGGACAAGGACGTGGCGGCCTTCAAGGCCAGCGACGACGCCTTCATCAAGGCCGCCGTCGCGCTGTACGACGATGATCGCCGCCTCGAAAACCGCGACAAGGAACTCGGCGGCAAGCTGCAGAAGGCCTACGCCGGCGTGCAGCAGGCCATGATCGACTACCACGCCAGCCGCGGCGAAGCCGTCTACGCCGATGCCAACAGCACGCTGCGCATCAGCTACGGCAAGGTCGAGGGCCGTAACCCCGGCACAGACGGCAGCACCTGGACGCCGTTCACGACGCTGCGCGGCATCGTCGCCAAGCACAAGGGGCCCGACGAGGCCGGCGGCGAGTTCAATGCGCCCGCCGAGCAGCTTGCCGCCATCAAGGCGCGCAACTTCGGCAAGTACTACGTGAAGGGCCTGGACTCGGTGCCCGTGAACTTCCTGTCCACGCTGGACACGACCGGTGGCAACTCCGGTAGCCCGGTGCTGAACAAGAACGCCGAACTGGTGGGCCTGTTGTTCGACGGCACGCTGGACGCGGTGATCTCGGACTGGAGCTTCGACCCCAAGATGGTCCGCAGCATCTCGCTGGACGCGCGCTACATGCTTTGGCAGATGAGCACGGTGGACAAGACGACGCGGCTGCTCGACGAGATGGGTGTGAAGTAAGCTAGCGCGTCCAATGCAAACCGGCCTCCAGGGGCCGGTTTTTCGTTTTCATGCGGACCGAGCGCCGGGCCGCTCCCTAGCCGGCCCGCGTAAAGCGATGTGCTTGCGGCTCAATGCCGCAAGCATCGGCGTCCCCGCGGGGGACCGACTGGACTCGCCCGCGTTCAGCGGGGCGAGACCAGGCGAGGGGCTTCATCACTCCTTGACGACGGCCTCGACCTGGATGCGCAGGTTCACATCCATCTTGAAGCCCCAGTCCTTGCCCGCGGTGAGGCCGAAGTCTTCGCGGTTGAACGAGCCCGAGGCGTCGGCACCACACCAGTCCCGCTTGAACATCGGGTGGGGCATGCACTTGAGCTGGTGGATGGCCAGCGTCATCGGCTTGGTCTTGCCGTTCAACGTCAGCTCGCCAACGAGCCGGGTCGGCACGCCGCCTGTCGCGCCCTCGAAGCGGCCCTTGAAGCTGGCGCTGGCCGGGCTCTTCTCCAGGTTGAAGAAATCCTTGCCCTTGGCCCAGCCGTTCATGGCTTCCAGACCGAAGTCGATGCTGGCCAGGTCCATCTGCACGTCGACGCTGCCGCTGCCATTGGCCTTGTCGAAGACGATGGTGCCCGAGTTCTTCGTCAGCTTGCCGCGCCAGAAGGACATACCCATGTGGTCGGCCTCGAAGCTGGGGTAGGTGTGGGCCGGGTCGACGACATAGGTGGCGGGTGCGGCCTGGGCTAGCGTGGCGGCGAACAAGACGGGGAGCAGAGTCAGTCGGTTCATGGGAATCTCCTGTGAAGGGTGATGAAAGGCGCTTGCCTGACACTATGACGAAGCGGGCCGCGCGATTTCGACAGCAGCCTGCAAATTTCCCTGCCCCATGATCGCCCGTCTCCTCCTCACCCTGCTCGCGCTCGCCCTTGCCGCCTGTGCACCCCTGAAGCCCCAGCCAACCACCGAGAAGCGCTACAGCGCCGCCGAACTGCTGGCGCTGCGCCCGGTCGATTTCAGCTGGCCCGCCATGTCGACGGCGGGCGAACGTGCTCAGCGCGAGGCGGCCCTGGCCGACATCCGTGCCCGCATCGCCCTGCCGCCCGGCCCCGAGCGCGACGCGGCGCTGCCCAAGCTGTTTGACCTGGTGGCGCAGTACAACCTGGAGATCGACGCCGCCCGGCCGCTGCTGCTGCAGGCCCTGCCGACTCTGGCCAGCCGGGACGTGGACTACCAGCGTGCGCTGCTGACCGCGGCGCGTGCTCTGTACGCGGCCCCGAACGAAGCTGCAGTGCAGGCCGCGTTGCAGCCGCTGCTGACCCAGCTCACGGCGAGCAAGCCTTTTGCCATCGCGGCCTACACGCTGAAAGCGATGAACCCCGGCTACGCGGAATTCATCCGCGACCTCGTGCCGCGCCAGTTCCCGCAGTGGCGCGACGACCCGCGCCTGGTGGCGTTGATGGACGACGTGGCCCCGGTGCGCATGGCCCAGCCGCCGCTGGCCGACCTGCTCGCCGCGCCGCTGCGCCCGGGCCTGCCCGTCATCTACAGCCTGCAACGCCGTGGCCGTGCCGACATGGGCCTGGTGCTGGTGCGTGCTGCCGACGGCCGTTTCGTGCGCGATGCGCGCGGCCAGCTCTTCGCCCAGCCCCAGCTGGCGCTGTCACGCAGCGGCCTGCCCGGCACCATCACCAATGGCAACACGCCGCAGGGCGTCTTCACCATCGTCGGCGCCGGCACGGCCACCAATCCCAACATCGGCCCCACGCCCTATCTGCACAGCAAGCTGCCCGTCGAGGCGACGGTGGCCGAGTTCGAGCATGCCGACACGCCGGCCGCCTGGAGCGAGGCGCTGTACGAGAGCTTTCTGCCGCCCAGCTGGCGCAGCTTCGCCGCCATCAAGGAAGCCTGGCTGGCCGGCCGCGCCGGGCGCGACGAGCTGCTCATCCACGGCACGACCCTCAATCCGGCCTACTACGCCGGCACGAGCTACTTTCCCGGTACGCCGCAGCAGGGCTGCATGATCTCCAACGAAGACTGGGACCCCGCCACCGGCCGCCTTCTTGCCAGCCGGCAGCTGACGCTGGCGCAGACCTATGCGGCCGCCAGCCCGCGCAATGACCTGGCGGGCTATCTCGTTGTCGTCGAGCTGGCGGGCGAGGGGGCCGTGAGCCCAACCGAGGCCGCCGCGCTGGTGCAGGCGGCCGGACGATGATGGAGACCGTATGCGAACCTGCGTGATTGCCGCCTTGGCTCTTGCTCTGGCCATGCCTTGCGCCGTGATGGCGGAGGACGCCGCTCCCAAGCTCACGCCCAGTGCCGATGGCCAAGAGCTGATCGACGCTGCCGCCGGGCTGGCGTGGTCACGCTGCGTGGAGGGCAGGCACTGGGATGGTCGACGCTGCGACGGCGAGATCAAGCTCTTCACCCATGCCGAGGCGCTGGTGTCGGCCCGCACACGCAGCGAGGCCGAAGGCCGGCTCTGGCGCGTGCCCCGCGCGCAGGAGTTCAAGCGCCTGCCCGAACACATGGGCGGCAAGCAGCAAGCCGCCGTGCTCATGCCCGATGCGCCCAGTGGCTGGTACTGGACCAGTACCGTGCGCATCGAGAGCGAAGCCGTGAACACCTACAGCTACGCCAACGTGCAGCGCGGCACGACCGAGCGGCAGGTCGACCGGCTGTCCCCTCAGACGGGTTGGGTGGTGGAGCAGCCTGGCGGCGCGGTGCGCAGCAGTCCCAAGCGCGAGAAGCAGCTGGTGCGTCTCGTGCGCACGCTGGCGCCCTGACGGGCTCCTTCAGCGGGGAACTCAGGTAGGACGTGCCCGATGTGACGTTCGCCTCGCCGGTAAAGTGGTCGCCACCACGTTTTCCCGGTTCTGCCATGTCACTGCGTAGCCTTGCGATTGCGACGATTCTTCTTGCCGCACTCGGCCTGGTCTGGCAGAAGCAGGAACAGCTTCAGGCATGGCTGGGGGCAGCGCGCGCGTCAAGCACATCGGCACCGAGCCTCGGCGAGCCGTTGGTCGCCGCCCGCCCGGCGGCCGATGCCGCTACCTCCACGTCGGCCAGGTCCCGGCCGGCAGGCTTGCGCAAATGTGTCAAAGGCCAGCAGGTTTCGTATACGAATGTCGAGTGCCCGCCCGGCCACCAGGAGCTGGCCGTGACCGCAGCGCCCGTCAACGTGCTGCCGGCCACGCCGGTCAGCAAGCCGGCCGAATCCAGCAGCGGACCGTCGTCGCTTCACAAGGCGTTGGACCTGACGCGTGACGACACGCTGAGGGAGCGGGCCATAGAACGGGCAGTCAACGGGAGCCGCTGAAGTGGAGCAGCCGCCAGCTAAAGTCTCAACATGACTAGACAAGCTACCACCCCCCGTCTGGCCGGCCACAAGCTGGTCGAGGCACTGATTGCCCAGGGCGTCGACACGGCCTTCGGCGTTCCTGGCGAGTCCTACCTCGCCGTGCTCGATGGCTTCCACGAGTACGCCGACAAGATCCGCTTCATCGCCTGCCGCCAGGAGGGCGGCGCGGCCTTCATGGCTGAGGCGCAGGGCAAGTTGACCGGCCGGCCCGGCATCTGTTTCGTGACCCGCGGCCCGGGCGCCACGAACGCCAGCATTGGCCTGCACACGGCCTTCCAGGATTCGACGCCGATGATCCTCTTCATCGGCCAGGTCGCCAGCGATCAGCGCGACCGCGAGGCCTTCCAGGAGGTGGACTACCGCCAGATGTTCGGCCCCGGCACGCTGGGCATGGCGAAGTGGGTGGGCGAGGTGCACGACGCCGAGCGCCTGCCCGAGTACGTGGCTCGTGCCTTTCACACCGCCATGCAGGGCCGGCCCGGCCCGGTTGTGCTGGTGTTGCCCGAGGACATGCTGACCCAACCCATCACGGCGCCCGTGCTGCCGCCCGTGCGTCCCGCCGAAGCGGCGCCGACGCCGGCCGCCCTGGCCGAGCTGTGCGAGCGCCTGGCAGCGGCCAGGAAGCCTTTCGTCATCGCCGGCGGCGGTGGCTGGACGCCTGAGTCCACCGCCGCGCTGCAGGCCTTTGCCGAGGCGTGGAGCTTGCCGGTCGGCTGCGCCTTCCGCTTCCAGGACCTGTTCGACAACCGCCATCCGCTGTACGCCGGCGACGTGGGCATCGGCATCAATGCCCGGCTGGCCGCGCGCGTGAAGGAGGCCGACCTCATCCTCGCCATCGGCCCGCGCCTGGGCGAGATGACGACCGGTGGCTACACGCTGCTGCAGGCGCCAAGGCCCGCTCAAGCGCTCATCCACATCCACGCCGGTGCCGAGGAGTTGGGCCGCGTCTACACGGCCGAGCTGCTCATCAACGCGAGCATGAGCGCGGCCGCCCCGGCCCTGGCCGCGCTGACGCCGCCCGCCGACATCCCCTGGCGCGCATGGGCTGAGTCGGCCCATGCCGACTACGAGGCCAACCTCGTGCCCGTGCCGGTGGCGCCGCTGGACATGGCCGAGGTCATCCGCCTCATCGACGCCAAGCTGCCCGAGGGCACCATCTTCACCAACGGCGCCGGCAACTACAGCGGCTGGCTGCACCGCTTCCATCGCTACACGGCGCTGCACCGCGAGGGCCGCAGCCAGCTGGCGCCAACCTCGGGCGCCATGGGCTATGGCGTGCCCGCCGCGGTCGCTGCCTCATTGCTGCAGCAGGACCGCTGGGTCGTCAACATCGCCGGCGACGGCGACTTCCTGATGACGGGCCAGGAACTGGCCACGGCCACCGGCTATGGCGCCAAGAAGCTGCTCGTCGTGGTCGTGGACAACGGCACCTACGGCACCATCCGCATGCACCAGGAGCGCGAGTACCCGGGCCGCGTGTCGGGCAGTGACCTCTTCAACCCCGACTTCGCCCAACTCGCCGAGGCCTTCGGCTTCGTGGCCTTCAAGGCCGAGAGCACGGAGCAGGTCGGCCCGGCATTGGATGCGGCAATAGCGGCGGGCCGGCCGGCGCTGATCCACCTGCGGCTGTCGTCCGACGTCAGCACCTCGCGCACGACGCTGACCGCCATCCGCGAAGCGGCGCTGAAGGTCGGTCACGCTTGAGCTGACATTGCACGCGGCGGTGCAAAACGGCGCGACCCAAGAAAAAACGGCGGCCCGAAGGCCGCCGTTTGGGCGTGAGCTGAAGCTCTATCAGGCGCGGCGACGGCGCACCAGGCCCAGGCCCAGCAGCGAACCGGCGACGAGTGCCAGGCTGGCCGGCTCGGGCAGCTGACGCACTTGTTCCTTGGTGCCGATCGTGAAGCTGTCGAAGGCGAAGATGTCGCCGGAGCCGACGGTCGACAGGAAGCGAATCCGGTCGAATTCTTCAGAGGCGTTGGAGGCGATCAGGCCGAAGTACAGGACGCTGCCGTCAGCGACGTTCTGCGCTGCGGTGGTGACGACTTGCGAGCCGACCACGACGCCGCCCTTGGAGAGTTCCAGCGTCAGGGTGCCGCCGAAGTCGCCCAGGTCAATGCCGTAGAAGCCGAAGGCTGCCAGGGAATTGGTGAAGTCGACTTGGAAGGGGCTGCCGCCGCCGGCAGACACTTCCCAGTAGCGGGTGCCACCGGGGACAGAGTAGCGGCCAGCGCCGTTGGTGTTGCCGGCGGTGTTGGTGGCGACAGAGCCAGCGCCGTTCAGCGTGGCGGTGCCGGCAGCGCCGAAGTCCAGGGCCAGCGGCGCGCCGCCAGCACGGGTTTCGAAGTTTTCCGTGCCAACGCCGACGAGGTTGCTCTTGAAGCTGGTTTCAGCAGCGCTCGAATTCGTGGGAGCGACTTGTGCGCTGGCATTGCCGTTGTTGTCGACGCCGGTGAAGACGAGGTAGGCGTTGGCGCTGCCAGCGGCCATCAGGCCTGCGGCAAGTGCCACGGAGGTAAGGAACTTGGTCATCGAGAACTCCCTTGAGGGTTGCTGAAGATGCGGAAAAAACCGCCAGACAACCTCCGTTAGCACCACCCGTGCCAAGTTACCTAAGTCATTGTTGGTACACACTAATTCCTATTCACGGGTGTGTCCGAATGAAATGACTGTCAATGTTTTCGACATAGATATTCTAGGGGGGTGGGAATAAATGATGACCTTGCGCGGGCCAGCATACGGCCACGTGGAGCAGCGCGCGCGGGAGCGCGGCGACGACAATCCCGGCATGCCTGCCATCGACCTCCCACTGCGCGGCGAGTTCATCGAACTCGACAAATTGCTCAAAGCCACCGGCCTGGCGGACAGCGGCGGCCAGGCCCGCGCGCTGATCACGGCCGGTGAGGTGAAAGTGGACGGCCAAGTCGAGTTGCGCAAGACGGCCAAGATGCGCGCCGGCCAGCTCGTTGAGTTTGGCGGTCAGCAGGTCAGGGTGATCCAGGGGCCGAGCGGCGATTGACTCGGCCGTCATGACGGTGAGGCGTTCATCGTGCGAGCGGCCGACAACGCTGCCTGCGGGTTCGCCTCGCCCCCTGAACAAATGCCCTCAGGGATTGCCCGGCGTTGACCGTCAATCCCAAAAACGAAACACTGTTCCAACTGCTCGCTGAGCCGAAACCGCTGACCGGATACCGCCGGGTGGCCGGGGTTTCGTCAGCCGACGCAGTGCGAGGCGCCTGCTGTGCCCGCTCCCCTGTTTGACGCCCAAGCGAGCCGGTGCCGCGAGGGCCGAAGCGCCATCTCGGCCTGCCGCCGATCCCCCGTCCCCTGCCATTGCTGAAGCGCTGCGCGCCTGACCCCTGACGGGTCGGTGCCAGGCGGGCCTGCGCCTGCTTCCTTGCGAACGCTCGAGCCCAGGGGGCGGCATGCCCAACAAAGACAAAGCGCGCGCTGTACGAGCGCGCCAGGAGACATGCCATGACCCCAGTCCACCGAATCAGGGGGCTAGTGCCCCCCGTGAGCGGCAAAACGGCCGCAATCGAGGCGAAACGCGGAGCCAGGTTGGACACCTGGCGAGCAGTTTCAACGACGAGTGCGGCCGTTTTGCCGCTCACCCTTCGGGCCGAGCCGGGAAAGGGGGCAGGGGGGTGTTGCGACTCTAGCCCAGGCTCCCAGCCTGAGCTGCAAGCCGCGCCTACCCCAGCCCCCTTTCTCGACTCGGCGGGGGGCACTAGTCCCCTGATTCGGTGGACTCGGCCCAAGCTGGGCCTGCTGGCCTCGTCCATCTCGCTTGGCCTGTTGGCCTGCGGGGGAGGCCAGGAGAACCCCGCGAGCATCGCCTCGCCGCAGTCGAGCGAGCAGGCCTCGGCTAGCCGCCTTGATGCACCGGCAGCCAGCACTGAGACGGCAACCGCCAAGGCCCTGGCGGTGCGTGACCCGCGCCCGGTACCGCCGCCGCCCGCGCCGGTCATCGACGCCGTCAACCTGACCGACACGACCGCGCCGCTGCTCTTCGACGTCGGCACGCGCAGCTACGCGGCGCCGGTCACCATCAGCGGCCTGCACAACCCGAGCAACTATCGCGCGGCGCCCAAGCTGCCGGCCTGGCAGTTCGCCACCGTCGACCCGACCGGCGGCCAGCTGACCTTCGAGCGCGAGACGGCACCCGACACCGGCTGGCACAACCGGTCGCGCAAGGGCAGGGTGCTGGTCACCGGCGGCTCTTCGGCCGCGGCGAACCGCGTCTATACGGTGTTCAACAAGGAGCAGCTGCTGGCGGCTCTGCGCGAGGCGAAGAACGAGCCCAAGATCATCCGCATCGTCGGCCACATCGATTTCCGCTGGCGCGATGGCAACACGGTGTTCGAGGAATACACGGGCTTCCTGGACCAGAAGAACGGCGGCTCCTTCTCCATCCCGTCCAACACGACGTTGGTCGGTATCAACGACAGCAACGGCCGCCCGGCGCGCATCACCGGCACGCAACTGCTGATCGGCATCGAGGCCGCACTGGCGCCCGGCGGCGACCCCGAGGCCGATTTCAAGACCTGGGTCGCGGCGGGCAAGGACCCGGAGGCCTACCCGACCTGGACGCGCAACATCATCCTGCGCAACCTGGCCATCGACACGCCCTGGGACGTCAACCCCGAGGACAGCGACAACGCCTACATGGACGGCCTGACTGTCACGCGCGGCCAGCAGATCTGGCTCGACCACGTGACCATCAGCGATGGCGACACGCCCGATTCGCTGGCCAGCGACACGCGCCACGACGGCGCGCTGGACGTGGTGCGTGGCAGCGACTACGTGACCGTCTCCAACAGCGTCTTCAGCAAGCACCACAAGAACAGCCTGATCGGCAACGGCGACTCCGGCCGCGCCTGGAGCGACGCCGGCCGCCTGCACGTGACGCTGACCGGCAACTGGTGGAACTACGCCTACAGCCGCCTGCCGCTGGTGCGCTTCGGCCAGCTGCACATGTACAACAACCTCGTCACCGGCAGCACGACGACGAGCGACAACGACATGAAGTTCGGCTCGGGCCTGGACGCGCGCTACCAGTCCGACGTCATCAACGAGAACAACTTCTACGAATTCACCGGCCTCAAGCCCAAGGAGGTCTGCGGCAAGCTGGCCGGCGGCAAGGACGCGATCTCGATGCGCAGCAGCGGTCATCGCTTCATCAGCGACAAGGACGACCTGGGCAAGCCGATGACCGCCGTTGTCGACATCGAGCTGCAGGGCTGCGAGGGCGTGCCGGTGGCGCAAAACTGGGTGCCGCCGTATGCCTACACGCTGCGCACGGCCGACGCCGCGCGCGGTGCCGTGCAGGCGGCGGCCGGTGCCGGTCGCGTGGGCCTGTTCGCCGCACAGGGCCCCGTGCCCGCGCCGCTGCCCGGTTCGCCGGCGCCCAGCCCATCCCCGACGCCCAGCCCGACGCCAAGCCCCGCACCCAGCCCATCGCCCACGCCGGCGCCAGCCCCGACACCCGCGCCCAGTCCGTCGCCCAATCCGCCGCCCTTGATTCCAGGCACGGCCTGCACCGTGACCCTGCCTTGCAGCACGGGCAGCGGCGAGCAGGCCATGAGCCCGCTGGTCACCGCCATCGTGCCCGCTGCCGCCTATGTGCAGGCCACCGGCACCTACACGCTGTCCGGCGCTGGTGCCATCAACACCGGCAGCCCCTACACCTTCAACTTCAAGTACACGGCGCTGACAGGGGACTTCACCTTCACGGCCCGCGTCGTGACGCAGGGCGGCAATGCCGACTCGGCGCGTGCCGGTGTCGTCGCGGCGGATGGCATCACGGGCAGCCCGGTCTACGCCTGGACGGCGCGCTACTCGACGACCGGCGAGATCCGCGCCGCCATCAACGGCAACAACAAGTCCAACCTGGCTGGCTTTGCAGCGTCCACGCCGCCCGTCTGGGTGCGCGTGCAGCGGCGCGGCAATGCGCTGTATTCCGCCGCGTCCACCGACGGCGTGACCTGGGCCGAGAAGACCAACGTCAACGTGACGGCCGCCAGCCTCTACGTCGGCCTGGCCCTCTCATCGGGCAGCAACAGCGCGGTCGTCACGGCCGATTTCGACAACGTCAGCATCGTCGGCGGCGGCCGCTGAAAAAAGGAGACCACAACATGCGATTCCGACTTCAACCCCTGGCCGCGCTGCTGCTCGGCCTCACCGTGAGCGCGGCCCAGGCCGGTGCGACGAACGAGGTGGCCTATGCCTCGCTCGGCGGTGCCGCCGTCACCTTCTCCGAGCTGACCGATGGCGCTGCCATCGATGGCCTGCTGAGCAGTGGCGGCATGCAGTTCGGCGAGCGTTTCGCCGGCCAGGAGCTGGCCGTGACCAAGGCGCCGCGGCCGGGCGCAGTGGCGCAGGACTGGTTCGACGACCTCAGCATCGGCGCGCCCAGCGTGGGCCTGACGCTGCTGGCCGGCGCAGCCGGCGCCAACCTCGGCGCCTACAACTATGGTGACGCCGACGGCCTGGCCCTGTTCGGCGTCGGCCCGCAGGCCGGCGCGGCCGACGGCTTCGGCGCGATCTCGGCCCGCTTCGCCTCGCCCGTGTCGGCCCTGGGCTTGCAGCTGCGCGATGCCGACGGCGGCGCGATCACGCTGAGCCTGTACCGCACCGACGGCAGCCTCATCCAGGCCGTTGATCTGAGCGGCCGCAGCGATGGCCGCTATGCCTTCGCACGCACGGGCGGGGCGGCCGACATCGCCGGCTTCTCGCTGACCAACCGCGACAGCTACTACGGCGTGTCGCTCGACAACCTCGTGCTCGCCGCCGCCCCCGTTCCCGAGCCGGGCTCGGCCCTGCTGGCCCTGGGCGGCTTGCTGACCCTGGCCGTCGGACGCCGGCGCGCCCGCTGATTCCAACCACGACAACACAACGGAGACCATCCATGAACAAGTCCCTGACCCTGATCGCCCTGGCCGCTTCCATCGGCACCGTCCAGGCTGCCGGCACCTCGCTGAGCAACACCCAATTCGCCTTCACCGGCGTGAATGGCAACACGACGGTCGGCGGCTGGTCCTTCGTCAGCTTCGTCGACATCGCCGCGGGCACGACGATCTACTTCACCGACACCAACGTGCTGCAGACGACGTCGGCCGCCGGTGTGTTCTCGACGACGGCAGAGACCTTCTGGTCCTGGACGGCCAGCGCCAAGGTGAATGCAGGTACGTCGGTGGCGCTGCTGGGCACGGGCGTCAACGGCCAGTACGCGGCCAAGTCCGGCACGGCCGGCGGCACTGCCAACGGCGTGGTCGTCAACCTGAACGGCGGCGCGTCCAACATCTCCAGCGGCGGCGACATCCTCTACGCCTTCCAGGCCGCGTCCTATGCGACGAACTACCAGGCCTCGGCCATCACCTTCCTGGGCGCACTTTCCAACCGCGGCACCTACACCTCGTCCGACAATCCCACTGCCGCGACCGGCCTTTCCGGCATCCAACTGCGCGAGTACAAGGTCGACGCCGCGACGGCGACGCGCTACACGCAGTTCACGGCGCAGGTCACGACCAACGACGCGCCTTTCAGCTCGATGGCGCAACTGAAGTCAGCCCTGGCCGTGAACGCCAACTGGACGACCGTCGCCGGGTCCAACTCGACGCCCATCGTCGCCGACGTGCTGGCCGTCACGGCCGTGCCCGAACCCGAGAGCTACGCGTTGATGCTGGCCGGCCTGGCCGTCATGGGTGGCGTGGCGCGCCGGCGCCTGCGGGGCTGATCAGCGGTAGCGTGCGAGCACCCGCTCCACGCTGCCGTCGCTGACGAGGCGGTCCAGCACCGAGGCCAGCTCGGCGAAGGGCACACCCGAGCGCGGCGAGAAGGCGCAGCGCGCGTCGAACTGGTTGATGACCCAGGCGATGCGCACCGGCGCGTTCGGCTGCTCGCGCAGGAAGAACTGCAGCGAGGTTTTCTCCACGAGCGCATACCGCACCTTGCCCGCGGCCAGCCGCCGCAGGTTGGCCGCCATGCCGGGCACGTCGCTGCGCCTGAATCATTTGCCCAGCGCCTGCTCTGCCCGCGGATAGCTGTAGCCCTGCACCGTGCCCAGGGGCTGGCCGGCGACCTGCTCCAGCGTCTTGAGCGCCGGGGCGTCGGCATGGGCTGCGACGAGGCTGGCATCGGGAATGAGGCCGCGCGTCCAGCGGAAGTCGCCCTGCAGCCATTCCGGCAGCACGAAGCAGACGGCGTCGGCCTCGCCGGCCAGCAGGGCGGCGCTGACGCGCTTGCCCGCCATCGGCACAAAACTGACCGGGCGGTCCAGGCCGGCTGCAATCAGCTCGCCCAGATCCTTGACCATGCCGCCGACCAGGCGCCCGTTAGCGTCGAACTCGGCGATGGGCAGGGCGTTGTTGGTGGCCGCAACGAATCGCAGCGGGGGTGGTGAAGGCAGCGGCTGCCCCGTCGCCGTGCCCGCGAGCACGGTGGCCAGCAGCAGCGCCGCCAGCCGCCTCACGGTCTGAGCAGCTCCAGCAGCCGCTCCAGGCCGCCTGTGTTGATGGCAATGCGTGCCTGCTCGCGCACCTTGGGCTTGGCGTGATAGGCCACCGACAGGCCCGCCGCGCCCATCATGGGCAGGTCGTTGGCGCCGTCGCCGACGGCTATTGATTGGTCGGGCCGGCAGCCAACTGACTCGCAGCTCTGCAGCAGCATCAGGCGCTTTTGCTCGCCGTCGCAGATGTCGCCCCAGTCCTGCATGACGACGCGGCCGGTGAGGGCACCATCGACGATTTCCAGCTCGTTGCTGCGCACGAAGTCCATGCCCAGCTCGGCTGCGACGAAGCGGGTGAAGAAGGTGAAGCCGCCGGAGACGAGCACGAGCTTGAGCCCGGCCGCCTTCAACGCCGCGCACAGCTCGCGCGCACCGGGGTTGAACGTCAGCCGCTCGGCCAGCACGCGGTCCAGCACGGTCGCCGGCACGCCCGCGAGCAGGGCCAGGCGGCGGCGCAGGCTGTCCTTGAAGTCGGTGATCTCGCCCCGCATCGCCGCTTCGGTGATGGCGGCGACTTCGGAGCCCTTGCCGGCCAGTGCGGCGATCTCGTCGATGCACTCGATGCTGATCAGCGTCGAATCCATGTCGAAGGCGGCAAGCTTGAAATGGGACAGCGGCGGCAGCGCGGGGCCGTCGCGCAGGACGAGGCCGTCAGAAGCGGGGGAGGTCACGGAGTCAGGATAGGGCAGGCCATCAATGGGCCGCATTATCCCGATGCGCTCATGCGCGGCGCCGGGCAAGCAAAAGCGCGAGACCGCCCAACAGCAGCGCGGCGCTGGCCGGCTCGGGCACGGGCGCCGTCTGCAGGTCGAGCTGGAAGAAGGCCTGGCTCGCCAGTGGCAGGCCGCGCATGTCGACCTGCACGCTGTGAGCGGTGAAGCTCAGCCGTGACGCGTCCAGGCCGGCGATGCCATTGCTCGTCAGCTGTACGCCGGTGATGGCGGTGCCACTGCCGAACAGGCTTTCGAAGCGGAAGTGGTTGACGGCAATGTTGTCGAAGCCGCTGCCCGGGCCGGTGTAGTCATAGCGGACGCTGCTGTCGCCGAAATCCAGGGTCTGGGTCGGCGACGTCAGCACCTGGCAGACCTGGGCGGCGCCCGGGCAGCTCAGCTCGGTGCCGGCGCCGACAAGGACGCTGTCCTGGGTGTGAAAGACGGTTGTGCCGTTGTCGAAGTCATAGCGCAGGTCCACCGTCGTGCCCTCCAGGCCGGCGGCGCTGGCCAGGGTGGGCAGCAGGACTGCAGCAACAAAAGCCAGCTTCTTCATCGCGATGCTCCGGTCGGCAGGGTGGCGCAGTCTAGGCAGGGACGCGGGCGCAGGCAGCCCCTAGCTTGAGACGGTGCAGAGACGCTGGTCGCGCAGAGTCCGCCACGTCCTCAAGCCGTGGAGTTCGCTCATGTCTCGCCTCGCCTCTGTTTCTGTCGCCGGCCTTGCGCTGGCACTCGCCACGCATGCCGCCGCCTCGGGCCTGAGCCTGCAGGTCGGTGACTTCCATGCCGCCGACTGGAGCCTGGTCCAGATCACCGACGATGGGCCGGCGGACGCCAACATGGTCATCGACGCCAACCTGGGCAACCCGGGCTCGCACTGGGTGATCAGCTACGTCACGCCGAGCAGCCCCGGCCTGTCCAGCTCGGCGAACCGGCTGGGTGCCTTCTATACGGCGCTGGCCTACGACCCGGCGCAGTTGGGCGCGCTGCAGAAGCTGGAATTCAGCGCCGACATCCGCGGGCTGTCCAGCAGCTTTGCCTTCGACACGCTTGGCAGCATCCGGCCGGCCCTGATGCAAAACGGCGTGACCTACACCGTCATCGGCAGCGACCTCGTGACTGGCAAGGCAATGATCAAGCCCGACTACCTGTCGCAGCAGTGGTCCTTCGTGGCCGCGGCGGCCGACTGGGTGCCACCGGTGGCCGGGTCCGCGCAGCGCCCCGACTTCAGCGCGGGCGCCCTGCCGATCTACGTGGGCTTCCGCTACACGCTTGGCACCAGTTGCAACAGCGTCAACGGCTGCACCGGCGGCAGCGCCTTCCTCAGCCTGGACAACTTCTCCGCCACGCTGACGCCGGTGCCCGAACCCTCGGCATGGCTGATGTTGGCGGCCGGCATCGGCTTGCTGGTATTGCGCCGCCGCCGCGCTTGACCGCGGGAAGCGCCACGGCACACTGCGCGCCATGCTCAAGCTGCTGGGAGCGCCGGCCTGGCAGGCCGATGCCGCTGAAAGTCTGCCTCTGCCCGCCACACTGCCGGGCTGCCTGCTGATCCATCTGGCCTGCCTGGGCCACTGGGTGGAGCGTGGCCAGCTTGCGGCGCTGTTCTGGCCGGATGCCGATCGCGAACAGGCCCGGCACCATCTGCGCATCAACTTGCACCGGCTGCGCCAGCTGCTGGCCGGGTTCGGCCAGGCCGATGCCTTGGTGGCCGAGCGGCAGCGCGTCTGTCTCCAGCTGCCGCACGACCTGGCCTTGCTGGAGATGGCCTGCGCCGAGGCCGACGGCGCCGAGCTGCTGGCCCGTCCGGCCATGGCCTGGCTGCAGGGTTTCAGGTTTGCCGGCTTCGACGAGTTCTGGCGCTGGGCCGACGACCATGGCGCGCTGCTGCAACGCCGCTGGGACGAAGCCGCTCGGCGCGCTTTGCAACGCGCCGGCACCGCAGCCTGGCAGGCGCCGCTGCGTGTGCTGCTGGAGCGGGGCGGGGCGCCGCCGACCGAAACCGATCAGGCGCTGTGCGGCCGCGCTGAATGGCTGGGCCAGATCCGCCGCGAGGCCGCGCCGGCGCTGGTGCTGCTGGGCGAGGCCGGCGTGGGCAAGACCAGCGTGCTGAAGGCGGCCTTCCCCGGCGCCCCCGTGCTGCAAGGCCGCGAGGGGCTGGCGCAGATGCCTTACCGGCCCGTCGTCGAACTGCTGCTGCCGCGCCTGGACACGTTGCGGGCGCTGCTGCGCCAGCCCGAGCGCGGCCTGGCAGCCTACCGGTTGGACCTGGCGCGGCTGCTGCCCGAGCTGGCCATCGACGAGCCCTTGCCGCCGCTGGACGCCTTGAGTGCCCGTGCCCGGCTGCTGGAGGGCCTGGCGCGCGTGCTGGAGGCGCTGGGGCCGCTGTTGCTGGTCGATGACCTGCAATGGGTGGACGCGGCCAGCCTGGAGCTGCTGGCCCTGCTGAGCCACCGCGGCCGGCTGCGCTGGCGCGGTGCCGCGCGGGGCGAAGAGCTGCCGGCCGAACACCGCGACTGGCTGGCCCGGCAGCAGGACGTTCGTTGCCTGGCGCTGCCGGGGCTGGCGCTGGAAGCTGTGCAGCAGCTGCTGAATCGCGCCGGCCAGCGCGCCGCCGACGCGCCCGCGCTGCTCGCGGCCAGCCACGGCAATGCCTTTGTGCTGGGTGAGCTGCTGCGGGCCCGGGCCGACGGCGCGCCCGTGTCCCCGCGCGTGCATGAGTTGCTGTTGCGGCGCTGGCAGGCCCTGAGCCCGGCGGCGCATGGCCTCGTCGGCGCGGCAGCCGTGCTGGCCCGGCCGCTGCCGCTGGCGGTGCTGGGCAGCGTGGCCGCGGTGCCCGATGCCGAATTGCTGCCCGCGGCCCGGTTGGCGCTGCAGGCCGCATTGCTGCGCGAAGAGCCCGACGGCGCCCTGCAATGCCGGCATGACCTGGTGCGCGAAGCGGTTCTCGCGATGCTGCCGGCCTTCGAGGCGCAGGCGCTGCGACAACGGGCCGCATTGGCGCTGGGCGCGCGCGCGGAAGGCGCCGCCGAGCCCCTGGCCGTGGCCGCGCTGTGGCAGGGCGCCGGCGAGGCGCAGACGGCGCTGGCCTGGCTGCACCGCGGCGCGGCTCAGCAGAAGCTGCGCGGCCGCTACGACGAGGCCCAGGCGCTGTGGCAGCGCGTTGCCGCCGAGTCGCGCGAGCCGGCGCTGGCGCTGCAAGCCCGGCTCAGTCTGGCCGAATGTGCGCTACTGCATGACCTGCCTGCCGGTCGCCAAGCGCTGCAGCAGGTGCTGGAGCTGGCCGGCGCCGTGGCCGACCCGGCGCAGCGCGAGCAGATCCAGGGGCAGGCGTTGGCCGGCCTGGTGGACAACGCCGTGTTCTCGGGCGACCTGGCGCATGCCGCCACGCTGGCCGAGCGCCTGCGGCCGCTGTTGCCGCGGCTGCCGCTGGCCGAGCGCTGCAATGCCTGTGAGGTGTTGATCGAGCTGGCCATGCGCGAGCCCGACATCCCGGCCGCCTGGGCGCTGCTGGGCCAGCTGCGCCAACTCGCACCGGCGCGGCCCTCGCTGCTGAGCTACGAAGGCCAGATCCACTGGTTCGGTGGCCAGGTGCGGGCCGCGCGCGATGCCTTCGAGCTGCTGCTGGAGCGCCATCCCGACTACTGTCGGGGCCTGACCATCGAGAGCGACCTGGGCGTGATGCTGCAGGCGCTGGGCGAGCTGGATCGCGCCGAACAGATGGCGCGGCGCAGCCTGCTGAGCTGGCAGGGCGTGGCGCATACCGAGACCTTGTCGCTGCTGATGCTGGGCCTCACGCTGACCAGCGCCGGCCGCTACGGCGAGGCGCGCGGCGTGCTGGACCGCGCGCTGGAGCTGGGCCGCTCGCAAGGTTCGGCCCTGTTCGAGGCCGAGGCGCTGACGCGGCGCGCGCGGTTGTACTGGCAGAGCGGCTGCCTCGATCTCGCCGAAGCCGACTTGGGCTTGGCCGAGCCCTTGCTGGCGAGCAGCCGCGACCCGCTGCGCGTGTCACACCTCGCCTGGCTGCGCGGCCTGCTGCGCGAGGCCCGCGGCCTGCCGCCCGACCCCACTCTGGCCGAGCGCTTGCGTGCGCTGCTGCCACGCAGCCAGCACCCGCTGCTGCTGATCCGCCTCGCGCGGCTGGACCTGCTGGCCGGCGACGCGGCCGCTGCCGCCCGCCAGGTGGCCGTCGCACGCGACGCCGGCCTGCTGGAGCCGCTGGCCGAGGGGCTGCTGCTGCAGGCCGAGGGGTTGCCGGCGCGCGACGCGCGGCCCTTGCTGCTGGAGGCGGTGGAGCTGGCGCAGCGCCAGGGCTTTGCCGAACTGCTGAACCGCGCCGATGCCGCGTTGCGCGGGCTGGCGCCGGTTCAAGGACGCTAGGGCTTAATCGGTCTTGATCGGCTGCCCCAGCAGCCTCAGCACCTCCCGCACGGCCTGGGCGCGGTCCTGCGGGCTGGAGAGAGCCTTCTCCACGCGCAGCTTCTCGTTGCCAACCAGCTTGATGTTGCGGTTCTTCTGCACCAGCTCGATGACGCGCATCGGGTCGATGGGCGGGTTGGGGCGGAAGTTGATGTTGATCAACGTCGGTGCCGCGTCGATCTTGCTGACGCCGTAGGGCTTGGCCAGCACACGCAGGCGGTGAGTGTCGAAGAGGGTCTGGCCCTGCGTGGGCAGCTTGCCGAAACGGTCGGTGATCTCTTCGAGCATGGCGTCGATCTGCTCGTTCTTCTCGGCCGTGGCCAGGCGCTTGTAGAGGGACAGCCGCACCTGCACGTCGCCGCAGTAGGCATCGGGCAGCAGGGCCGGGGCGTGCAGGTTGATCTCGGTTGTGGCGGCAAACGGCGACAGCAGGTCGGGCTCGCGGCCGGCCTTGAGGGACCGCACGGCTTCGCTGAGCATGTCGTTGTAGAGCTGGAATCCCACCTCCATCATGTTGCCGCTCTGGTGCTCGCCCAGCATCTCGCCGGCGCCGCGGATTTCAAGGTCGTGCATCGCCAAATAGAAGCCCGAGCCCAGTTCCTCCATGGCCTGGATGGCGTCCAGGCGCTGCAGGGCTTGCTTGGTCAGGCCCTGCATGTCCGGCACCATCAGGTAGGCATAGGCCTGGTGGTGGGACCGCCCGACGCGGCCGCGCAGCTGGTGCAGCTGGGCCAGGCCGAACTTGTCGGCACGGGCAATGATGATGGTGTTGGCGCTCGGCACGTCGATGCCGGTCTCGATGATGGTCGAGCAGAGCAACAGGTTGTGCTTGCCGGCCACGAACTCGCGCATGACGCGCTCCAGCTCGCGCTCGGGCATCTGGCCGTGGGCGATGACGATGCGCGCCTCGGGCACCAGCTCTTCGAGCTTCTGGCGCCGGTTCTCGATGGTCTCGACCTCGTTGTGCAGGAAATAGACCTGGCCGCCGCGCTTCAACTCGCGCAGCACCGCCTCGCGGATGGTGCCGCTGCTTTCGGCGCGCACAAAGGTCTTGATGGCCAGGCGGCGCTGCGGCGCGGTGGCAATGACGCTGAGGTCGCGCAGGCCTTCCAAGGCCATGCCGAGGGTGCGGGGAATCGGCGTGGCCGTCAGCGTCAGCACGTCGACCTCGGCGCGCATGGCCTTCATCGCCTCCTTGTGGCGCACGCCGAAGCGGTGTTCCTCGTCGATGACGAGCAGGCCCAGGCGGTTGAACTTGACCTCGGCGGACAGCAGCTTGTGCGTGCCGACGACGATGTCCAGCGTCCCGTCGGCGATGCCCTCCATGGCGGCCTTGATCTCCTTGGCCGAGCGGAAGCGGCTCATCTCCGCCACCTTGACCGGCCAGGCGCCAAAGCGGTCGACGATGTTCTGGTAATGCTGCTCGGCCAGCAGCGTGGTGGGCGCCAGGATGGCGACCTGCTTGCCGCCCATCACCGCGACGAAGGCCGCGCGCAGCGCCACCTCGGTCTTGCCAAAGCCCACGTCGCCGCAGACCAGGCGGTCCATGGGCTTGGGGCTGATCATGTCCTGGATGACGGCGTGGATGGCGGCACGCTGGTCGGGCGTTTCTTCAAACCCGAACGACGCGGCGAAGGCCTCGTAGTCGTGGCCCGAGTAGCGGAAGGCATGGCCCTCGCGGGCGGCGCGGCGGGCGTAGAGGTTGAGCAGCTCCGCGGCGGTGTCGCGCACCTGCTCGGCGGCCTTGCGCTTGGCCTTCTCCCATTGGCCCGAGCCCAGCTTGTGCAGCGGCGCTTCCTCGGCGCTCACGCCGGTGTAGCGGCCGATCAGGTGCAGCTGGGCCACCGGCACATACAGCGTCGCCTTGTCGGCGTACTCCAGGTGCAGGAACTCCGAACTGCCGTCGCCCACGTCGATGTTGACCAGGCCCTGGTAGCGCCCGATGCCGTGGTTGATGTGCACGACCGGATCGCCCACCTTCAGCTCGGACAGGTCCTTGATCAGCGCGTTGACGTCGCTGACCTGCTCCTGCTTGCGCCGGCGCCGCGTGGTGGGCGTGGTCGCGAACAGTTCGGTCTCGGTGAAGAGCTGGACCGGGTGCTCGGCGTCGTTCCAGAAGAAGCCCTCAGCCAGCGGCGCGGCGGTGATGGCGAACTTCTCGCCGTCCTTGCCCTGCGCGAAGAACTCGGCCAGGTCCTTCACCGAAGGCGTGTCGATCTTGCTGTCGCGCAACTGCTCCAGCAGGCTCTCGCGCCGGCCTTCGCTTTCTGCCAGCAGCAGCACGCGCTGCGGCGTGGCCTTGATGTGGGCGGCCAGGCGGGCCAGCGGCTCCTGCGCGCCACGCTCGACGCTCACGTCCGGCAGCGGCCGCGCGAACTCCACCGGGTCGTTGCCGCGCACGGACAGCACGGCATGCGGGTGCGTCAGGCCGAAGAAGTCCTCGGTCGTCAGGAAGATCTCCTGCGGCGGCAGCAGCGGCCGCTCGGGGTCGTGCTGCAGGAAGCGGTGGCGCTCCCTGGTATCGGTCCAGAAGCGCTGGATGGCCTCGTCAACCTCGCCATGCAGGGCCAGGCCGGCCTCGCCACCCAGGTAGTCGAAGACCGTGGCTGTCTGCTCGAAGAACAGCGGCAGGTAGTACTCGATGCCGCCGCTCGCCAGCCCCTCGCCGATGTCGCGGTAGATGCGCGCCTTGCTCGGGTCGCCGTCCATCTTCTCGCGCCAGCGTTCGCGGAACTTCTTGCGCGCCGCCTCGTCCATCGGGAACTCGCGGCCGGGCAGCAGGCGCACATCCGGCACCGGGTAGAGGCTGCGCTGGGTGTCGGGGTCGAAGGTGCGGATGGAATCGACCTCGTCGCCGAACAGGTCGACGCGGTAGGGCACGGCCGAGCCCATCGGGAACAGGTCGATCAGGCCGCCGCGCACGGCGTACTCGCCCGGCTGCACGACCTGGCTGACGTTGGTGTAGCCCGCCAGCGTCAGCTGCGAGCGCAGCGATGCTTCGTCCAGCCGCTGCTTCTGCTTGAAGTTGAAGGTGGTGCCGGCCAGGAAGCTGGGTGGCGCGAGGCGCGTCAGCGCGGTGCTGGCCGGCATCAACACCACGTCGATGCTTTTCGTTTTTTTGCTTTGCAGCAGCTCCCACAGCGTGGCCAGGCGCTCGGAGATCAGGTCCTGGTGGGGGCTGAAGCTGTCGTAGGGCAGGGTTTCCCAGTCGGGGAAGACGGCGACCTTGAGTTCGGGCGCGAAGAACTTCAGCTCGTCTTCCAGGCGCTGCGTGTCGCCCGGCTCGGCCGTGAAGATGGCGGCCATGCGCCCGGCGTCGCGCTGCTGCTGCACGAAGCGCGCGAGCAACAGGGCGTCGGCCGAGCCGACGGGGCGGGGGTGGGTGAACTTCTTGCCGGGTTGAACAACGGGCAGCGAGGGCAGAGTCATGCGGACCTAGAAACGACAACAGCCCCGCAAAGGCGGGGCTCGGGCAAATTGTAGGGAAGCCATGCCCTTTGGCTGTCAGCAGGTCTATGGCTAGCATCGCGCCACTTCGAAACTGGAGACCTCATGCGTCGTCGCCTTGCCCTGAGCCTGCTTGTCGCCAGCCTGCCCGCGTGGGCCGCCCCTTCTGAAAGCGAACGCTTCCACCAATGGCTGGACGCCCAGTGGGAACTGACGCTGCAGCGCCAGCCCATCCTCGCCACATCCCTCGGCGACCCGCGCTACAACGACCGCCTCATCGACACCACGACCGCGGCCTACCGCGTCCAGGCCAAGCGCGAGTTGCAGGAGCAATTGAAGGCCCTGACCGGTTTCAGCAAGGCCAAACTGGAACCCAGGGACCGCGTCTCCTACAGCATCCTCAGGCTCGACCTGGAGCAGAACCTGGCTGGCGAGCGTTTCCCGGACTGGATGCAGCCCATCAGCCAGATCGGCGGCCTGCCCAGCTTCCTGGCCCAGATGGGCACGGGCCAATCCATCCAGCCCTTCAGGACGACCAAGGACTACGACGACTGGCTCAAGCGCCTGGCCCTGGCGGTGCCCCTGTTCGACGGCAGCATCGCCAACATGCGTGACGGCCTGAAGGCTGGCGTGACCCAGCCGCGCGCGGTCATGGAAAAGGTGCTGCCGCAGCTGACGGCCCTGGCCGTGACCGACCCCGAGAAGAGCCTGTTCTGGGGGCCGATCAAGAACTTCCCCGAGGCGGTGCCCGCTGCCGACCGCGAGCGCATTGCGGCCGAGATGCGCAAGTTGCTGTCGACGGGCGTGTTGCCCGCCTATGCCCGCCTGCTGGCCTTTGTGCGCGACGAGTACATGCCCAAGGCGCGCAAGAGCACGGGCTGGTCGGCCCTGCCCGATGGCAAGGCCTGGTATGCCCACCGTGTGCAGCAGTCCACCACGCTGAAGCTGACGCCCGACCAGATCCATGCCATTGGCCTGAAGGAGGTCGCGCGCATCCTCGGCGAGATGGAGGGCGTGCGAAAGGAGGTCGGCTTCCAGGGCGACCTGAAAGGTTTTTTCAAGTACCTGCAGGACGACCCCAGGTTCTACTTCAGCAAGCCGGAGGACCTGCTCAATGGCTACCGCGACCTGCAGAAGAAGATCAACGGCCTGACGCCCAAGCTCTTCGACATCCAACCCAAGGCCGACTACGAGGTCAAGGAAGTCGAGGCCTTCCGCGCCGAGAGCGCCGCCGGCGCTTCCTACCAGAACGGCACGACCGACGGCTCGCGGCCGGGCGTGTTCTACGTCAACACCTTCAACCTGAAGGCCCAGCCCATCTTCGGCATGGAGACCCTGTCCCTGCACGAAGCCTCGCCCGGCCACCATTTCCAGATCTCCATCGCGCAGGAAGATGCGACGCTGCCGGCCTTCCGCCGCTTCGGCAGCAACTACACCGCCTACGTCGAAGGCTGGGCGCTCTACGCGGAGAGCCTGGGCAAGGAACTCGGCCTCTTCACCGACCCCTATCAGTGGTACGGCCGTCTGTCGGACGAGCAACTGCGCGCCATGCGCCTGGTGGTGGACACCGGCCTGCATGCCAAGGGCTGGACGAGGGAGCGGGCCATCAAGTTCATGCTGGACAACTCCTCCATGGCCGAGAGCGATGTCGTCTCCGAAGTCGAGCGCTACATCGTCTGGCCCGGCCAGGCGCTGGGCTACAAGATCGGCCAGCTGGAGATCACCAAGCTGCGTGCCGAGGCGACCCAGGCGCTGGGCCCGAAGTTCGAGGTCAAGGGCTTCCATCGCGTCGTGCTGACCGCCGGCCAGGTGCCGCTGCCGGTGCTGCGCGAGTTGGTCATGGAGTGGGTCGCCCAGCAGCGCTGAGCGCGGCGGCGGATCTCCGCCAGCGGCGGCTGCGCGGCGTCATGCTCGGCGGAAATCCGCCGAAGTGACGGGGGGGCGTGCATCGCGCGCCACCCTGGCGCACGGCCACGCACGGTCTTGGCACGCAAGCTGCTCATCCTGGGGCACACAACCCAGGAGACAAGCCCCATGTCAGCGATCTATCCCCCGGCTTCGGCCGCTGTGGCGGCAGCGCCCGACCGCATCGAGTTCAGCCGCCTGAAGGCCATCCTCGTCGGCTCCCTCGGCAACCTCGTCGAGTGGTACGACTTCTACTGCTACGCGGCCTTCTCGCTCTACTTCTCGTCGTCCTTCTTCCCATCATCCGACCCGGTGGCCCAGTCGATGTCGACGGCGGCCATCTTCGCTTTAGGCTTCTTCATCCGGCCCGTCGGCGGCCTGCTGTTCGGCTACATCGGCGACCGCCACGGCCGGCGCCTGGCGCTGATGGCCTCGGTGCTGCTGATGTGCGGCGGCTCGCTGCTGATCGCCTGCTCGCCCACCTATGCCGCCGTCGGCGTCTGGGCGCCGGCCATCCTGCTGTTCGCGCGCCTGCTGCAGGGCTTGAGCCTGGGTGGCGAGTACGGCTCCAGCGCCACCTATCTGTCGGAGATGGCGACGTCCAAGCACCGCGGCTTCTATGCCAGCTTCCAGTACGTGACGCTGATCGGTGGCCAGCTGACGGCGCTCGTCGTGCTGCTGGTGCTGCAGAACTTCGTGCTCGACGCCGCCCAGCTCAAGGCCTGGGGCTGGCGCATCCCCTTCTTCATCGGCGCGCTGCTGGCCATCGTGGCGCTGGTCATGCGGTCCGACCTGCCCGAGACCCAGGCCTTCCAGGCTGAGAAGAAGCGCAACAAGGACCGCATGGGTGGCTTCAAGCTGCTGCTGCAGCACCCGCGCGAATGCCTGATCGTCATCGGCCTGACCATGGGCGGCACGCTGGCCTTCTACGTCTACACGACCTATATGCAGAAGTTCCTGAAGCTGTCGGTGGGCCTCACCGACGCGCAGACCACGGCCGTGTCCGCCGCCAGCCTGGTGTTCGCGGCCCTGCTGCAGCCAATCTACGGCGCGCTGTCGGACCGCATCGGCCGCAAGCCGCTGCTGCTGGGCTTTGCGGTGTTGGGCACGATCTTCACCGTGCCGCTGTTGACGGCGCTGCGCCACGCGCAAGGGCCGTACGAGGCCTTTGGCCTGATCGCCTGCGCCTGGCTCATCGTCAGCGGCTACACCTCCATCAACGCGGTCGTGAAGGCCGAGCTCTTCCCCGCTTCCATCCGCGCCACCGGTGTCGGCGTGCCCTATGCCATCGCCGTGTCGGTCTTCGGCGGCACCGCCGAGTACATCGCGCTGTGGTTCAAGCAGCAGGGCATGGAGAGCGGCTTCTATTGGTACGCTACCGCGGTGATCGCCTGCTCGCTGCTCGTCTATCTGTTGATGCGTGACACGCGCCAACACTCAAGGATCGATGCCGAAGCTGCCCACCACTGACGCAAACAAGCCGGCCCGCTGGCGACGCAGTCTCGGGCTGTTGTTGCTGGTGGTGCTGGGCGGCGCAGCGGTCGCGTACGCGGCCTGGCGGCTGTCGCTGGACCTGGCGCTGGCCCAGACCCGCGACGACGCGCAGCGCCATCTGCGCTTTGTCGCGCACGAGCTGACCGGCGCACTCGACAAGTACGAGGCCGTGCCGCAGGTGCTGGCCCGCCACCCTGCGCTGGCCGGCCTGCTCGCGGAGCCGGACTCCAAGGCGCAACAGGCCGCCGTCAACGCGCTGCTCGAAGGCGTTGCGCAAGACGCCTCCGCAGCGGCCATCTTCCTGATCGACGCGCAGGGCCTGACGCTGGCCGCCAGCAACTGGCGCGACCCGCAGACCTTTGTCGGCCAGAACTACGCCTACCGGCCTTACTTCCGCGACGCGATGGCGAGCGGCGGCGGCCACTTCTATGCGCGCGGCTCGACAACCGGCACGCCGGGCTACTTCATCGCCCACCGGCTGTCCGGCCCCACGGCGGGCGTCGTCGTGCTGAAGGTGTCGCTCGACGAGATGGAGGCCAACTGGGCGCGCAGCGCTGGCGAGCTGATGCTGGCCGATGCGCGCGGCGTGGTTTTCCTGGCCAGCCGGCCGGAATGGAAGTACCGCACGCTGCAGCCGCTGTCCGATGCCACGCGCAAAGAGCTGCACGACACCCAGCAATACGGCGACCTGCCGCTGCCTGCGCTGGGGCGCGAGCCCTCACGCGCGGCGACCGAACTGCGCATCGAGCGCATCGCCACGGCGGCTGCCAAGCTGCGCGCCCTCGTCACCGAGCAGCCGGTCCAGGGCCGCGGTTGGACGCTGTTGTCCTTCACCGAGATCCGCGGCGCCGAGCAGATCGCCGCCGGCCGTGCCTGGGCTGCCGCCTTGGGCTGGGTATCGCTGTTGCTGACCTTGGCCTACCTGCAGCTGCGCCGCCGCCGCGCCCGCGAGCGCCTGGCTGCCCAGGGCGAGCTGCGTGCCGCCTACGACAGCCTGGAGACGCGCATCGCCGAGCGCACCCGCGAGCTGCAGGCGCGCGTGGACGAGCTGCACCGCACCGAGCAGACGCTGCGCGCCACACAGGACGACCTCGTGCAGGCCGGCAAGCTCGCCGTGCTGGGCCAGATGGCCGCCAGCATCACGCACGAGATCAATCAGCCGCTGGCGGCGCTGCGGGCGCTGAACGACAACGCCCGCGTCTTTCTCGAACGCGGCATGCAGGCCGACGCCGAGACCAATCTGCAGTCCATCGACAGCCTGACCCAGCGCATCGCTGCCATCGTTGGCCAGCTCAAGGGCTTTGCGCGGCGCGACGAGCTGCGCGTGCAGCCGGTGGTGGTGGTGGAAGCCTTCCAGGCCGCGGTGGCCCTGGTGAGCGCCGAGGCGCGCCGCCAGCGCGTCAGGCTCGATTGCCTGCCCGTGCCCGAAGGCCTGGCCGTGCTGGGCCAGCAGGTGCGCATCGAGCAGGTGCTCGTCAACCTGCTGCGCAACGGCATCGACGCCAGCGCAGAGAAGGGCGGCGGCACGGTGACGCTGCAGGCCGAGGTCGATGCCGGCCAGGCGCTGCTGCGCGTGAGCGACGACGGCCCCGGGCTGAGCGACGACGTGCAGGCGCGCCTGTTCGAACCCTTCTTCACGACCAAGCGCCGCGGCGATGGCCTGGGCCTGGGCTTGTCCATCTCGGCCTCCATCGCCAACGCGCTGGGCGGCTCGCTGCAAGGCGGCAACCGACCGGAAGGCGGCGCGCAGTTCACCCTCAGGCTGCCCATCACACAATCACCGCATGGCGTCGCCTGAACCCACCGATGTGCTGCTCGTCGAGGACGACGAGCACGTCCGCCTGGCCACCACGCAGAGCCTGCGGCTGGCGGGCTTGCAGGCCCAGGGCGTGGACTCGGCCGAGGCGGCGCGCGCCTGGCTGCAACCCGGCTTTGCCGGCATCGTCGTCTGCGACGTGCAACTGCCCGGCGACAGTGGCCTGGCGCTGCTGCAAGGCCTGCGCGAGCAGGACCCCGAGCTGCCCGTCATCCTCGTGACCGGCCACGGCGACATCGGCATGGCCGTGGAGGCCATGCGCGACGGCGCCTGGGACTTCATCGAGAAGCCCTTCTCGGCCGAGCACCTCGTCGAGGTCGTGCGCCGCGCGCTGGCTCAGCGCCGCCTGGTGCTGGAAAACCGGCGGCTGAAGGCCCAGCTTGCCGGCGGACCCGCCGACGGCTTGCTGGGAGCGAGTGCCGCGATGGAGCAACTGCGCACGCTGATCGCCACCCTCGGTCCGGCACGTGTAGACGTGCTCATCCACGGCGAGACCGGTGCCGGCAAGGAGGTCGTCGCCCGCGCCCTGCACGCGGCCAGTGGCGCAAGCGGCCCGTTTGTCGCCATCAACTGTGGCGCCCTGCCCGAGAGTGTGTTCGAGTCCGAGATCTTCGGCGCCGAGGCCGGGGCCTACACGGGAGCGGCCAGGCGCCGCATCGGCAAGCTGGAGTTTGCTGGCGACGGCACCGTCTTCCTCGACGAGATCGAGTCCATGCCGCTGGCGCTACAGGTCAAGATGCTGCGTGTGCTGCAGGAGCGCAGCGTCGAGCGCCTGGGCGCCAACACGGCCGTGCCGCTGGCCTGCCGCGTCGTCGCCGCGACCAAGGTGGATCTGCTGGAGCTGGCGAGGGAAGGGCGCTTTCGCGAGGACTTGTTCTACCGCCTGGACGTGGCCAGCATCGCGCTGCCACCGCTGCGCCAGCGCCGCGAGGACATCCCGCTGCTGCTGAGCCATTTCTGCGCCCAGGCTGGCGAACGCCTGCAGCGCCCGGTGCCGGCCTGGAGCGCCGCCCAGCTAGCGGCTTGGGCAGCGCGCGACTGGCCCGGCAATGTGCGCGAGCTGCGCAACTTTGCCGAGCGCTGGGTGCTGGGCCTGGTCAGCGAAGCCACACCGCCCAGGTTGCCGACGCCCAGCGAGCCCGCCGCCCTGCCGCAAGCGCCGCTGGACGAGGCGCTGGCTGCCGTCGAGCGGCAGTGGATCGTGCAGGCCTTGCAGGAGAGCGGCGGCAATATCGCCAAGGCCGGCGAACGCCTGGGCCTGGCGCGCAAGACCCTGCACGACCGCATCCGCCGCCTCGGGCTGGACGCCGACGCCTATCGCTCGAGCTGAGGCGCGCCGGCACCGCCAAGCAGTTCCGCGTCGTGCACATCAGCCCGCATGGCGATGGCGGTGCCCGCTTCGAGATGGCGCGCATCGCTTTGGGCAACTAGAAGCGGCTGGCCCTGGTCAGTCCTTGCCGCCATCCAGCAGGGCATCGCGCAGCTGCGTGTCGGCCGGCGAATCGCCGAACCAGATGCGCAGCACCAGCGTGAAGAACTCGTCGTCGCCGACCGGCTCGCCCTGGGCCTGGCCGGAGATGTAGAACTGCGTCCCCTTGCCCGGCACGAAGTCCATCGCGAAGGTGTCGCCGGGCAACAGCTTGGGCTTGCCCGAGAAGATCTCGATGAGCCGGTTCGTGGCCAGGGTGTGCCGCGTCAACTGCTGGCTGGGCGTGTTGTCGCTGATGCCACGCAGGAAGAGCCGGCCCAGGTCGGTGCCGGGCAGTTCACGCAGTGCAGTGAACTGCAGCCGCTTGGCGCCCGGCAGCGCAAACAGCTCTGCCGCCGTGCTGACATGCTTGCTCGTGTACAGGCCCATGTCGTAGGCCTTGAACACGAGGCGCACGCGCGTGCCCTTGCCATTGAGCTGCAGCGTGCTGCCGCCCAACTGAGCCGTGGGCGCGAACTTGCTGACCGTGGGCGCGGCCGTGGCTTGCAGGCACAGGGCCGTGCCGGCGATCAAAGCGGCGCCGCGGGCGCGCGCCACCAGCATCTGAAGCTGAGTCATGTCTCTCCTCCAAGTGGAATGTCTTCTCGCACCGGGCTGTCCGGTGTGGCGTCGGCATTCTGCGGGCAGGAGGTGACACCGTTGTCACCGCTGGAGGCCTCAGCCTTCGGATTTCAAGCGTGAATCCTCACCACCCGCGCGGGCCGGCCCACCGCCTCGCGGGCGCGCAACTGGCCGCAGCCACCTTCCACGTCCTGGCCGGCAGAGTCGCGCAGCTTGGTCAGCACGCCGCGTGCGCTCAATTCAGCGGCGATGGCCCGGGCGCGTTCCCAACTCGGCCGCGTGAAGGGCAGGCCTTCGGCGCTGTTGAAGGGGATCATGTTCAACAGGCCATAGCGGCCCTTGAGCAGGCGCACGATGCCGTCCAGCTCTTCGGGCCCGTCGTTGACGCCGTCCAGCAGCGTCCACTGGTACTGGATGGGATAACCGCTGGATCGCGCATAGGCGTCGGCCGCCTCGACGAGTTCCTCGGGCGTCAGCCGAGGCGCGCGAGGCAGCAGCTCGGCGCGCTTGGCGGGGTCGGTCGTGTGCAGGGATAGCGCCAGGGCCGGCTTCACCTCGGCCTCGTTCAGCGCGGCGAAGGCGCGCTCATCGCCCACCGTCGAGAACACCAGCTGCTTGTGCGCGAAGCCACCCTCGCGGCCCAGCAGCGCGATCGCATCCAACACGTTGGCCAGGTTGTGCGAGGGTTCGCCCATGCCCATGAAGACGACCTTGCGCAGCTTGAGGTTCTTGCGCCGGGCCAGCACCACCTGGGCCACGATCTCGGCACTGCCGACCTGGCGGATCAGCCCGTCCACGCCCGTCATGCAGAAGCGGCAGCCCACCGCGCAGCCCACCTGGCTGGACACGCAGACGCCGTCGCGTGGCAGCAGCACGGTCTCCACGGTCTGGCCATCGTTGAGGCCCAACAACAGCCGAGCCGACTCGCCATCGCCGCCGGCGTGCTCGCTGCGCAGCGTGACGAGGCTGTCCAGCTCCGCCATCAGTCCCGGCAGAGCCGCCATGACCGCCTTGGGCAGGAAGCCCTGCAACGGCCGTTTGCCCCCTTCCAGCGGCAGCAGGCGCACCCAGTGGCGCAGCACGCGGCTTTCGTGGTCGGGATTGGCGCCGAGCGCGCGCAGGCGCTGGCGGAGGTCGGCAATCAGCATGGGAACGGAGGTGACAACAGCCCGCGATTGTCGGCGCTATGCTGGATCGACCCTTTTCACGAGGAGACACCATGGCCAAGCCCGACAACTGCGCCCCCGAAGAATGGGCCGTCCGCTGCGACCTCGCCGCCCTCTACCGGCTGGCGGCCCTGCACGGTTGGGACGACCTGATCTTCACCCACATCTCGGCCCGCGTGCCCGGCCCCGAGCATCACTTCCTCATCAACCCCTACGGGATGATGTTCGAGGAGATCACGGCCAGCAGCCTCGTGAAGGTCGATCAAGCGGGCGAGAAGGTCGCGCCCAGCGACTACAACGTCAACCCGGCCGGCTTCATCATCCACAGCGCCGTGCATGAGGCCCGCGAGGACGCGAAGTTCGTCATGCATCTGCACACGGTGGCCGGCGTGGCGGTCAGCACGCAGCGCGAAGGCCTGCTGCCGATCTCGCAGCACAGCCTGTTCCCGCTGGCCAGCTTGAGCTATCACGGCTACGAAGGCGTGGCGCTGAACCCCGACGAGAAGGTCCGCCTGGTCGCCGACCTCGGCAACACCTCGCTGATGATGCTGCGCAACCACGGCCTGCTGACCCTGGGCCGCAGTGCGGCCGACACCTTCCTGAAGATGTTCATGCTGCAGCGCGCCTGCGAGATCCAGATCGCGGCCCAGGCTGGCGGCGGCGAGCTGATCCGCATCCCGCAGCAGATCCTGGCCGGCATCCGCGCTCAGAGCGACAAGGTCATGCGCGGCTCCGGGGCCGAGCTGGCCTGGCCGGGGCTGCTGCGCCGCCTGGCGCGCCAGAACCCCGGGCACGACGACTGAGCCTTGGTCCCGCAGCCGGGCTGAGAATGGCGGGGATGACTGATCCCCGCTTGTTCGCCCTCGTTCCAGCCGCTGGTATTGGCGAGCGCTCAGGCGCCGCCGGCCCCAAGCAATACGTGCCCATCGCCGGTCGCCCGATGCTGGCGCACACGCTGGCTGCGCTCGCGGCCGTGCCCCGGCTGGCGCAGACGCTGGTTGTCTTGTCACCTGGCGACGATCGCTTCGAAACCGCTGTACCTGGCTACGCTGGCTGGGTTGCTCGCGTGGGTGGCGCAAGCCGCGCCGAGAGCGTGCTCGGTGGCCTGGCCGAACTGAGGCGACGTGGTGCGACCGACAACGACTGGGTGCTGGTGCATGACGCCGCCCGCTGCCTGCTGCGCCCGGACTGGGTCGATGCGCTGATCGATGCCTGCGAGCACGACGCCGTCGGCGGCCTGCTCGCCCAGCCCATCGCCGATACGCTGAAGGCCGGCGACGCCGACGGACGCGTCACGGCCACCGTCGACCGCCGCGACAAATGGGCTGCGCAGACGCCGCAGATGTTCCGCCTTGGACTTGTCGAGCGCGCGCTGACGGCGATCGGTGCGGCTGCGACGGACGAGGCCAGCGCCGTCGAAGCCCTGGGCCTCTCGCCGCGCCTGGTGCGCGCGTCGATGGCCAACTTCAAGGTGACCTGGCCCGAGGACTTCGAGTTCGCCGAGCGCTGCCTCAGAGTCTGAGTTCCAGATCCTCGCCGCTGAGGAAGTCCCCATTGGCCGGCACGTCCAGCCCGCGTTCCAGCTTGCCCTTGAGCTTGAGCTTGGCCGCCTGTTCGGGCGCAATGCGCAGCCGCAGTGCGCCGGGCGTGACCTGGTGGAAGAGGTAGTAGCCGTCGGCCGAACTGGTGGTCGTGGCGATGACCTCGTCCTTGCCGTTGACCAGTTCCACCTGGGCGTCGCCGATGCCGCGTTTCTTGCCGCCGGCCTCGACCAGATAGATGGTGCCTTCGACCTCGGAGCTCAGCACGACCGGGAACTCCAGCTGCTCGACGCGGCCAGGCCGCGGCAGCACGCGCACGCCGGGCGTCAGCGGCTTCCATTGCGGGTCCTCGAGCGTGGCGGGGTCGAGCGCGATGTCGGCATAACGGCCTGGCGCCAGGCGGTTCAGCAGCGCGACGCCACCGGCATCGGTCAGCCGCGGGTGGCGGCCGCCGCCGTTGAGCAGGAAGCCGGCATTGGCCACGAAGTCCTCGCCGGGGTCGCGGATGCCGTTCATGTTGCGGTCGACAAAAGCGCGTGCCGACACGGCGCCGCTGCCGGCAAGCGGCTGGCCATCGAGCTGCCAGCGACCGCTGCGCGGGTCGCGGTCCAGCGCCACAAAGAGCTGCAGGCCCATGGCCAGTTCATGCTGGCTGGAATAACTCGCGCTGACGGCCAAGCCGAAGCTGCCGAGGTTCTTGGCCAGGCCGCCCGACACCAGCGTCAGCCCCGAGTCCATGCTGCGCAGCAGGCCGGCGTTGATCTGGTAGCCGTCGGCGAGGTTGCGGTCGGCGCTGATGGCGACGGCCTGCAGGCTGGCACCGGGCTGCAGCCGGTACATGAGCTGGGCGTTCAGGCCGACGTCGGCCACGCGTCGGCTCAGCTGCAGCGCGCCGTCGGTGGTCGTGAAATCACCGCTGCGCTGCCAGCGCAGGCTGTTGGACAGGGCCGTGCCCCACAGCATGAGCGAGGTGCGCAGGCCGAGCTGGACATTGGACGGTCCCTGGTCCAGCGCATTGCGCACGGCGTTGAAGTCGATGACCAGGCGCGGCAGGCCGCCCAGGCGCACGCCACCCTGCAGCCGCAGCTCCTGGCGCTGGCGCACGCCGCCGGCCACGTCGGCGAACTGGTCGTTGATGAAGCCGCCCTGGCGCTGGGTGTGCAGCAGGTCCAGCGCGAAGCCGCCCAGGCGCGTCTTCATGCCCAGCTCACCCAGGGCGCCGCCGCCGCGCATGCCGGTGAGCTGCGAGCTGAGGATCATCGAGTCGAGATAGGCCAGCAGGCCGAGCTGGCCATAGTCCAGCGCCTCGGCGACGACGCCGGCCACCAGGCGCGGGCGGCGCACCAGGCCGACCTTGCCGGTCAGCTTTTTGCCGATGCCGATGTCGGCCTGGGCGACGCTGCGCACCGAGCCGTCGTCGGCGACCTGCGAGGCCAGCGTGTAGAACACCTCGCCGGGCTTCACGCTGGCCTGGTCGAGCAGGAAGCTCTGCTTCTCCACGCGCAACTGCCCCAGCGGACCGTGGAAGACGAGGCGGAACTCGTTGGCGCCGAAGGACAGCGGCAGGTCATCGAAGGCGTAGAGGCCGTCGGCACGCGAGGACTGATAGCCCAGCAACTGGTCGTTGTAGTACAGCGTCACGTCCCAGCCCGGCGGCAGGTCGCCGCGCAGGCTGTGTCGGTCGAAGCTGTTGGGCTGGTCCAGCGGCCGGTTGCTGACCGACACACCATTGCCCTTGGCGCTGCCCTGCATGACGTTGCGCACGCTGGGCAAAGCCAGGTTGCCCAGGGCGACGGAGCGCGCCCGCAGCGGCCCGAGCAGGCCGGCATCGGGGTCGTTGCGGGCCAGCGTCAGGCGCAGGTCGGGCGTGGCCTTGTCGTGGGTCTTGAGTACATAGGCGGAGCCTTCCATGCCGAGCAGGTCGCTGGTGATGTAGGCCGTGTAGGCCGCCTTGTACTGGCGCGAGTTCTTGCCGCGGCGCGCGTCGGCGCCGAAGGATTGGTCGATGGAGGGCACGTCGACCAAGCCGGGTGTGGAGCGTGCATAGGGGTAGTTCGGCCGTTCGGCGGGTTGCAGGCCAGCCAGGGCCGCGGCCAGGCGCTCGCGCTCCAGCCTTTCCTGCAGCGGCAGCTTCTCGCGCGGGACGACCTTGAGCTTGAGGGTCGCGAGGTCGACCTGCAGGTCCATCGGCAGCCAGCGCGTCAGCAACTGGCGCGACACATAGATGTCGTCGCCGACGACGCCGGCCAGGCGGGGCTCGAAGTTCTGTTCACGGCCGCCGAGGCTGACCAGGGACTCGGCCAGGTTCAGCGCAAAGCCGCGCTCGCCGGGCAGCCGGCCGTCGGCGCTGCCGCGGTCGGGCTTCACCTGGACGGCCAGCATCAGCAGGCGCGACAGCTCACCCAGCGGCAGCAGGGTCTGCGTGCCGTCCTGGTAGGCGGCCAGGCTGTCGGACACCACCTGGCCATCCAGCACCACCTCCAGCACCAGCAGGTTGGTCTCGTCGATGCGGCGCGGGCCTGTTGGCAGGGACGGCCGGGAGGGTGGCGTTGGCGGCACGGCGGCGACGCTGTCGCGCGCGCGCAGGCGCAGCTGCCAGTGCGGCAGGTCCACGGCCAGTTCCAGGCCCAGCCAGCGGCCCAGCAGCTGCGTCGACACATAGATGTCGCCACCGATCGCCTGGGCCAGCCGCGGCTCGAAGGACTGGCGCCGTTCGCCGATGCGAATGGTCGAGTCGATCAGGTCCAGGCAGAAGGGCTCGCCCGAGCCCGGCAGTGTGCCGGCGGCGCGGCCCGATGCGGTCTGCACGCGCAGGTCCAGCCCGAGCAGTTTGGAGACGGCCCCAAGCGGCAGCAGCACCTGGTAGTCGGTTTGATAGGCGTCGAGCGGCTCGGCCAGCGTGCGGCCATCGAGCTGCACCTCGAGCTGGCGCAGCGGCTTCGGCGCGTCGTCGGGCGCGGCATGGGCCAGCAGCAACGGCGCAACCAGCAGGGCTGCGGCGGCGACGCGCTGGAGGATGCGGAGCGGAGCCATGGCGCCGAGCGGCGGGCGCCGGTCCGTCAGGGAAGGGCGAGGCTGGTCTCGGCCAGCAGCTTGCCGCCAGCCTCGGGCCGCTCGCGCAGGGCGAGCTTCAGCGTGCCGGCGGGCAGGGCGTTGCCGGAGGGCAGCTGCAGCGGCAACTGCACACGCCGGGCCGCGTTGGGCACGTAGACGGCCACGCCGCCGGCGCGCGCCACCTCGAAGGTGACGCCGGCCGTGGTTGTGAAGGTGGCGAGCAGGTCGCCATAGAGGGAGCGGTTGCCTTCGCGCTTGATCTGGAAGGACAGAGTGCCGGGGCTCGTTGCCGAGGCCGGCTGCAGGGCCAGCTCTGACAGCTCGGCCTTGGCGTGGGTCTCGCCCTGGCGAACGATCACGGGGATGGATGCGCCGACCAGGGCCTGGATGACGATGCCGACGTCCTTGCCCTCGCGCTTGGCCACGTCCTCGACGCTGCTGTTGCCGCTGGCCTCGGCCACGCGGTCGAACTGCAGATGCGAGCGGTATTCGCCAATGGCCAGCTCATCGGGCTTGCGCAGCAGGATGCGCACGATCTGCGAGCCGCCGGGCGGGATGGTGACCTGGCGTGGCGAGTAGCGCAGCATGGCATCGGCGAATTGCTCGCCGGGGCCGGGCGCGTCGATGGCGATGAACTCGCCATTCGGGCCCATGCGGCGGTTGACGAGGTTGATGCGATAGGTTTCGGGCGTCTTGCCCTGGTTCATCAGCTCGACCTGGGCGGCGCGCTGCTGCTTGTCGAAGACGATGCGCGTCGGGAACAGCATCAGGTCGGCCTGCGCCGCGCGCGCCAGCAGCAGCAGCCCGAGGGCCGCCAGCCGGATGAACTTGGTCTTTGCACGCATACCGGCATCGTCGCCAGGACTTGAGCGGTGCAAAGCTCGCAAAAGCACCGGAGTTGCCGGTCTTTACTGGTAGTTCACGGTGACGTTGAAGGAGCCGGAATAGCTGCCCGTGGCCTGCAGGTTGCTCACGGTCAGCGTGGCGCCGACGTTGATTTGCTGGGTGCCACCGCCGCCCAGCACGCCTGTGCCGGAGGGGCTGCTGACGAAGCTGTTCAGCGCCATGCTGCCGCTGGCGCCATCGGTGAGGAAGACGGTGCCGTCCGCCGGCAAGGTGATGACGAACACCGCGCTCGGCGTGCCGGTGATCGTGAACTGGGCGGCACTGGCCGTGCCGGCCTGGTTGACGAGGATGACGCTGCCCGTCTTCAGGCGCGCGCCGCCCGGGCTGACGCTGACCGTGCCGCCGCTGCCGGCCGTGAAGGCGCCGAAAGACAGGGCGCCGTTGTTGACCAGGGTCTGACCGGGCGCGGCCGCGCTGGCGACCAGCAGCAGCGCGGCCAGGGCGCGATGACGGGTCAGCCCGCGCATGGCCTCAGTTGAAGGCAACGGTGATGACGAGAGGGCCCTCGCCATCGCCGCCTTCCCCTGCAGGCAACGCGGCGGCCACGGACACGGCTGCAGCCGGGCCACGCGCCAGCAGCGCCGCGCTGGCCGCGGGGACGATGTCAGCGCCAAAGGCCTGCCTGGACTCCACCGCGCTGCCGATCCACAGGGGCAGGGCGCGCAGGATGGCCGGCGTGGTCGCGCTCGCCACGCGCGTCACCAGGTCACCCGTGGCGGGGCCGGCGGGGGCGTCCCGCGCCAGCAGCAGGTCCTGCACGCTCACGGGCACGCCCAGCCAGGCCCTGACTGCGACGGGCACGATGACGGCTGCGCTGGCCTGGGCAGCGGCACTGGCGGCCAGGGCAGATGGCAGCGGCCACAGCGTGCACAGCGTGCACAACAGTGCACTGGTGGCGCGAAGGCAGCGAACGGGAAAACGGCGGGCGGTCGTCATGGCCGCAAGGAGGATAGGCCTCAGTTGTAGGCGACGGTCACCTTGACGATGCCCGTGTAGGTACCCGCGGCCTGGGCGGCGCCAACCGTCAGCTTGCCGCCGACAAAGATATAGGCGGCGCCGGCAGCCAGCGTGCCTGTGGTGGCGTCGGTGGTTTCGTCGGTCTTGCCGGTCGCCGTCGCGGTCGCGACCGCCTCGGTGATCCAGTCGATGGCCATCGTGTTCGCGCTCGCGTCGGTCAGCACCGTGTCGCTGCCGGTGTAGTCGATGGAGAAGGTGTTGGTGCCGGCGCCGGTCACGTCAAAGCGCGCGGCCACGGGCGCGACGCCAGTGGGCAGGACGGCCGTGCCGGACTTGGTGCGGGTGCCGTCGGTGGCCAGGGTCACGACGCCGTTGCCGGCGACCAGATTGCCGAACACGAGGTCGGCCGACTTGGTCACCGCGATGGGCTGCAGCACGACGGCGGTGGCGCTGGCGGTCGCGTTGTCGGCGGCCTGTACGCCGCGCATGCCAGCGGCTCCCAGCAGCACCAGGGCGCTCAAGGCCAGCAGGCTTTGCGGACGAACGGATCTTTTCAACGATGTGTTCATGGGGCGCTCCTCGGCTCCTGGATGTGCCGGCCCGCGAATGCTGCGGGCCCGCTCAACAGGCTTATCGGCCGATCAGCGCCGAGCTTGACGGTCATTTCTTTACCAGCTCGGCCCCAGCAGCAAATAGGCCGCTGTCTCGCCGCCGCGCGTCGTGCCGAGCGCCAGGTAGAACGGCCCGAATCGCGTGTCCACGCTGAGAAAGCCGCTGGCGGCCTGCTTCCAGCCGCTGCTGGGGATGTTGGACAGCTTCAGGCCGGCGCCGGCGCCGATGGCACCCGTCTCCAGCGAGAAACCGACGCGCACCGCGCCGCCCAGGCCGACAGGCATCTCGCCGATGCGCCGCGCCATGACGACGCGCAGCAGGGCCATGTTTTCACCCACCAGCGACGCATCGGGCGTGCCAGACAGGCGCAGATAGCCCCCGAGAGAGCGCGCCTGCCCGCGTTCGGCGTGGGCGAACTCGCCGTAGAGCTGGCCGGCCCACTCGCCCAGCCGCAAGGCCGACAAGCCGATCAGCGAGGCGTTGATGACGCTGGCCTCGCCCCGCGGATGCAGCCATTCGATGCGCGCCGTCGTCCACTGACCGCGGCTGGGGAAGGCGAGGGAGTCCAGCGTGTCGGTGTGCAGTTCCAGGTATTGCTGGCCATAGCTCTGCGAGCGGCGGCTGCCCTCTGGGACGACGGGCAGCACCACCTCGTCGCTGGCACGCAGGCGGCCGATGCCGAGCCGCAGGTCGCCCAGGCCGGCGATGCGGTGGCCGAGTTCCAGCTGCGCGCTGGTCAGGCTGCTGGACAGGCGCAGCGCGCGCTGGCCCTGGTCGAAGACGTCGTTGCTGCCGGCCGTGTAGGCAAGCTTGGCGCTGGCGAACCAGCGCGAGCCCGGGCCGAGCGGCTGGTAGAACTCGGTGTTGAGACCGCGCGAGGAGCCGATGCGGGCGACCGAGCGCAGCTCCGCGCCCCAGGGGTTGAGCCAGTTGGCGACGTGCATGGCCACCAGCGAGTAGCTGTTGGCATCGGCGAAGTTGCTGTACAGCTCCAGGCCGAAGCGCACACGGCTGGCGGCCCAGTCAGCCTCGGTGAGCTTGAACTCGACGCTGCGCCGTCCGTCGCGGTCGTCGATCTCGGTCTCGATGCGCTCGAAATCGCCGGTGCCGTCCAGCCGCTCGACGGCCCGGGTCAGGTCGGCGCGGCCTACTGTGTCGCCCGGCTGCAGGGCCAGTTCGGCCCGCAGCGCCTCGGCGTTGACCCGCTGAGCGCCGGTAATCTTCAGCTCGGCCAGCGGCAGGGCACTCAACGCTGACTCGGGCGGGCCGAGGCGGCGGGCCTGCAGGGCCGCGTGGGCAGCAGGCGCGGCCAATTCCGCCAGGCGCTCGCCGGCGGCCAGGGCCGCGCGCCGGCCGGTGGCCATGGCCTCGTCGGCGCGGTAGAAGTCCATGAAGCCCATGCCGGGCAGGTCGGGGTCGATGACGATGTCCCGGGCGTTCAGCTCGCGCAGCGAGCGCTGCACGTTCTGCTCGGTCAGGATCTGCAGCATCTGGTTGGCCACCATGACGGCGCTGCTGATCTCGCGGTCTTCGAGCAGCGGCGTGCCGACGTTGACGGCGATGACGATGTCGGCGCCAAGCTGGCGGGCCAGGTCGACCGGGAGATTGCGCACCAGGCCACCGTCCACCAGGGGGCGGCCGTTGACGCGCAGCGGCGCGAACACGCCCGGCACGGCCATGGAGGCGCGCAGAGCTTCAAACAGCGGCGTGTCGGCTTGGTCGAGCATGGCGCCGGAGAGCAGGTCGGTCGCGACGGCACGAAACGGGATGGGCAGCTTGCGCAGCGGGTCGTCGGCGCGCGTAGCGGGGATGAGGGAGGACAGCGTGGCCTCCAACTGGCCGTTGGCGGCGGCACCGCCGGGCAGCATGGCGCCGCGCTGCGGGGTGAAACCGAACTCGATGCGCGAGGGCAGACGTTCGTCGTCCTCGCGGCGGCGGATGGACAGGCGCTCGCGTGCCGGCCGGTCGGCCAGGATGGCGTTCCAGTTCGCGCCCTTCACCAGGACCTCGAGCTCATCCAGGCTGCGGCCCGAGGCATAGGCGCCGCCGACCACCGCGCCCATGCTGGTGCCGACGATGAGGTCTACCGGCACCTGCATCTCCTCCAGCACGCGCAGCACGCCGATATGGGCCAGGCCGCGGGCGCCGCCGCCGGACAGCACGAGGCCGATCCTGGGGCGCTGAGCGGGAGAGGGTTCGGCGGCCAGTACGGAACCGGCGATCAGGCAGCAAAGAAGGAGCAGGCGTTTCATGGCGGCCCGCACCATAGCAGCGTCAGCGCAGGCCGAACTCCGCCAGCTCGCCCTGGCGGCGCAGTTTCTGGATGGCCTGGTGCAGCTTGTCGACCGGCTCCTGCGGCGTGCCAAGGTGGCAGGCCACATAGGCGTCCACGCGGCGCAGCGTCAGGACGTTCTTGACCGGCGCGCCGCCCTCGGCGCGGATCACGGGTTCGGCAGCGAGTTCGTTGGCGAACCAGAAGTCCACGCGCCGCGCCTGCAGCATGCGCAAGGCCGACACCGAGTTGTTGGCCTCCTGGGCGGCGATGCCCTGCTCGCGCAGCGATGCGGCGGGCGCAGACTCGCGCTGCACAACAACGCCGTGGCCGCGCAGGTCCTGCAGACCGTGCAACGTCGGTGCTTCGTCGGCGCGTGCGTAGATGACCAGCGCACCGCTGGCCAGGGGGCCGGCCCAATGGAAGGCGGCCTCGCGCTCGGGTGTGCGGGACAGGCCCACCGCGCAACTGCCGGGCGTGCTGCTGGCGGTCGCCAGTGCGCGCGGGATGGGCATGGCCAGGATGCCCAGCTGCAGGCCGCTGGCCCGGCCTATCTTGGCGAGCAACTCCGCGCCAGGTCCGCTGACCGTGCCGTCAGCAGCTACGTCGAACAGGCCGGGATTGGGAAAGACCAGCAGCTGGAGCTGCTGTGCCTGGGCCGTGCCACAGAGCAGCGCAAGCAACACAAGCAGATGCCGCATGCCGAATCTCATTGCCCTCCTTGAAGTGGCGCGCAGGGTAGCGCGTGGCTGCGCCCCTGTCTCCCCGACAATGCCCTCATGACCATCCCGAACGCTTTGAGCTCCCTGCGCATTGGCGAAGGCTGGGACACGCACCAGCTCGTCACCGGCCGCCCGCTGATCCTGGGCGGCATCACCATCCCGCACACGCACGGCCTGCTCGGGCATTCGGATGCCGACGCGCTGGCGCATGCCGTCACCGATGCGCTGCTCGGCGCCGCGGCGCTGGGAGACATCGGCGGGCTCTTCCCCGACACGGCCGTCGAGTTCAAGGGCGCCGACTCGATGGTGCTGCTGGCCGAGGCTTACCGACGTGTTCGCGAGGCGGGCTGGCAGCTCGTCAATTTGGACACGACCCTCATTGCCCAGGCGCCCAAGATGGCGCCCCACATCCCGGCCATGCGCGCTCGGCTGTCCGAGGTGCTGGGTGTGGACATCGGCCAGATCAATGTGAAGGCCAAGACGGCTGAGAAGATGGGGCCGGTGGGCGAGGGGCGGGCGATCGAGGCGCGGGCGGTCTGCCTTCTTGCCGCTTCGGGGGTTCGCTAACATCGCGCCCCAACTTCCCAAGCCCGCGCACATGCACGTCGAACCTCCCGGCCACGCCCCGACCAATTTCAAGGAACTCGGCGTCCACTACGTGATGATCGTGCTGGGCATCCTGACCGCTCTGGGGCTGGAGGCGGGCTTCGAGGCGCTGCACCACCGCAAGCTGGCGCGCCAGACCATCGAACAGGTTGATTCAGAGCTGCAGGCCAATCTGACCGAGGTGCGCTCCACGATCATGCAGAACCGCACCGTGATGGAAGGCGTGAACGCCCTCTACGGCGAGGTGAAGAAGCTGGCCGAGCAGGGGCAGGCCAAGCCCGCGACGCTCAAGACCCTGCTTAGCGAGCGCCTGCACATCAGCGTGTTCACGCCGGGCCTGCGCCGCGACGCCTGGGACACGGCGTTGGCCGACCAGGCCCTGGTGCACCTGCCGCACGCCGACCTGCGGCGTTTGTCCGAGGCCTACACCGCGCAGCGCGATTCGCAGCAGGTCATCCAGTCCAGCTTCAGCGCGATCGGCTCGTTCACGCGGCTGACGGATGCGCTGGTCGATGCCGAATTCGGCCGCGGCGACCCGGTGGATCTCATCAAGGCGCTGCATGCCTACCGGCTGACGCTGAACGTGGTCATCGGGGTCGAGAAAGGGCTGGAGAAGCAGCTGGCGCAGTCGCTCGGCGAGGCGGCAGTGCCGGCGCCCGCCGCGAGCGCTGCCTCGGCCCACTGAGCGGCTCAGCTCAGGCCCCTTGCAGCTTGAGCACCGTGATGAGGCCGCCGCCCTGCGCATTGCTGATGGACAGCGTGCCGCCCAGGCGCTGCACTGATTTCTCGACGATGGCCAAACCGAGACCGGCACCGCTGGCGGCGGTGCGAGCGGCGTCGCCGCGGTAGAAGGGCACGGTGAGGCGCTGCAGGCGGTCGGGCGGCACGCCGGGGCCATGGTCGCGCACGCGCAGCTCCACCCAGGAGCCCTGGCGCGTGGCGCTCACGTCCACGCGCGCCGGCTCGCCTTCCGCATGGCCGTAGCGGCGCGCGTTCTCGAACAGGTTGAGCAGCACGCGGCCCAGCTCGGTGTCGTCGACGAAGACCTTGAGGGCCTCGCTGACCTGCACGCGGAAACGGATCTGGTCGGGGTCGCGGAAGCCCTGCACCTCGCGCTCGACGACGTCGGTCAGCCGCGTCTCGCGCAGCTGCGTCTCGTTGGGCCGCGCATAGTCCATGAACTTGCTGATGATGGCGTCGAGCTGGTCGATGTCCTGGGCCATGAAGTGACGCGCCTGTTCGTCGCTGACGCTCATTTCGGTTTCGAGTCGCAGTCGGGCGAGTGGCGTGCGCAGGTCATGCGAGATGCCGGCCAGCATGACGGCACGGTCTTCCTCCAGCTTGGCCAGTTCGCGCGCCATGCGGTTGAAGCCCATGTTGACCTCGCGGATCTCGCTGGTCATGGTGTTCTCGTCCAGGCGCGAGTCGTACTCACCATCACGGATGCGGCCGGCGGCTTCCGCCAGCTCGCGCAATGGCTGGTTGATGAGGCGGGCGATCAGCGCCGAGCCGACGACGGTGGCCAGCAGCGCAATGACCACCCACCACCAGTTGCTGGCCAGCGAGATGGACAGAGGCGTTGCGCTGGTGCGCAACCAGAAGGCGTCCTCGCCGACGACATAGCGCACCCACAGGCCCGATACGTCGTTGACGTTGCGCGCGACGACGGTATCGGGCCCGAGCGTGTTGCGCAGCTCCGAAGCGAGCTGCTTGGCGAAGGGGCTGGTGTCGTAGGGCAACCAGCGGTCGCTGGTCTCGGCCACGCGCACCTGCACCGTGTCCCCGCGCGACATCGAGCTGATGACGGCGACGCGGTTGATGGGGTCGGTGTGCTCCAGCGCGATGCGGCTGAGCTTGACGAGGCCTGCCAACTGCTCGGCCGACTCCAGCGCGCGCGGCTGGGCCTCCAGCAGCTTGAAGGTGTATTGCCATGCCAGCACGGCGCCGGCCAGCAGCAGGGCCAGCCAGGCGAAGGTGCGCCAGAAGAGGTTCAGTGCGAGATGCGGACGGGCCATCACGTAGTCGAGTTGTGTTTGGGCCGAGCGCCGGGCCGCCCCAAGCCGGCCCGTCTGGCGATGTGCGAGCGGCTCAATGCCGCAAGCATCGCCGTCCCCTCGGGGGACCGACCAAGCTTGACTGCGTTCAGCGAGTCAAGGATGGGCGAGGGGCTCACGTTCTACGCGTTTTCGTCGGGCACGAACACATAGCCCACGCCCCAGACGGTCTGGATATAGCGCGGCTGGGCCGGGTCGGCCTCCAGCATCTTGCGCAGCCGCGAGATCTGCACATCCAGGCTGCGGTCAAAGGGCTCGAACTCGCGGCCGCGGGCGAGCTGGGCCAGCTTGTCGCGCGACAGCGGCTGGCGCGGGTGGCGCACCAGGGTCTTGAGCATGGAGAACTCGCCGGTCGTCAGCGGCAGCTGCTCGCCGTTCTTGGTCAGGCGGCGCAGGGCCAGGTCGAACTCGAAAGGCCCGAAGGTCACCGTCATCGGCTCCTTGCTCGGCGCACCCGGGGCCTCCGGCGGGGGACGACGACGCAGCACCGCGTTGATGCGGGCCAGCAGTTCGCGCGGGTTGAAGGGCTTGGCCAGGTAGTCGTCGGCGCCCACTTCCAGGCCGACGATGCGGTCCACGTCCTCGACCTTGGCCGTCAGCATGATGATGGGCGTCTGGTCGTTGGCGGCACGCAGGCGGCGGCAGATGGTCAGGCCGTCTTCGCCGGGCAGCATCAGGTCCAGCACGATGAGGTCCACCGTCTCGCGGGTGAGCTGTTTGTTCAGCGCCCGGCTGTCTTCGGCGAGCAGTACTTCGAAGCCTTCTTGTGTCAGATAGCGCCGGAGCAGATCGCGGATGCGGGCGTCGTCATCGACGACAAGGATACGGTTGGGACGGGGTGTCGCGCTGCTGTTCATCGCGTTTCCTGAATTTGTAACAGCGGCATTGTGAGCAGGTTTTGAAACCCTGCTTTGTAGGACATCACGCACAGGTTACAGCTCGTTGCCAACTACCCCGGCTAAGCTGGGCTTTCCCTCCTTGCAAAGAGATTTCCCCATGCGCGCAGTCCTCGTCCTCACAAGCCTTGCATTGACCCTGTCTGCCCATGCAGCCACGGAAGGGCCGCCGCGCGAGCGGCTGAGCCTGTCGGCCAGCGCCAGCGCCGAGGTGACGCGTGATGTGCTGGGCATTGCCTTCTCGACGACGCGCGAAGGTGCCGACGCCGCGGGCGTGCAAGCGGCGTTGAAGCAGGCCCTGGACGCCGCCCTGGCCGAAGCGCGCAAGGTGGCCAAGCCAGGGCAGGTCGATGTGCAGACGGGCAGTTTTTCGCTCTATCCGCGCCACGACCCCAAGACCGGCAAGCTCAGCGGCTGGCAGGGCAGCGCCGAGCTGCTGGTCGAGGGGCGGGATGCGGCAGCCATCGCTCAGCTGACGGGGCGCATCAACACGCTGAGCATCGCCCGCGTCGGCTACAGCCTGTCGCGCGAGGCTCGCGAGAAGGCGGAGGCCGACATCACGGCCCAGGCGATTGCGCGCTACCGGGCCAGGGCGGCGGACTACGCCAGGCAGTTCGGCTACGGCAGCTACGTCGTCGGTGAGGTCAGCATCAACAGTGACGAAGCCGGACCGCGCCCGATGATGGGCGTGATGCGCATGAAGGCCGAAGCCGCCGACATGGCGCTGCCGACCGAAGCCGGCAAGGCGACCGTGACGGTGAATGTCAGCGGTTCAGTGCAACTGACGAAATGATCAAACTGCGGTCCAGCCGCCGTCCATGGCCCAGGCCTGGCCGCGCACATTGATGGCGGCGTCCGAGCACAGGAAGACGGTCAGGGCGCCGAGTTCGTCTGGCGTCGTGAACTGCAGCGACGGCTGCTTCTCGGCCAGCAGGCGGCGCTTGGCCTCGTCGTTGCTCACGCCGTCCTTTGCGGCCAGCGCGTCGACCTGCTTCTGCACCAGCGGCGTCAGCACCCAGCCGGGGCAGATGGCGTTGACGGTCACCGGCGATGTCGCCGTCTCCAGCGCGATGCTCTTGGTGAAGCCGACCAGGCCATGCTTGGCGGCCACATAGGCCGATTTCTGCGCCGACGCCACCAGGCCGTGGGCCGAGGCCATATTGATGATGCGGCCCCAGTTCTTCTTCAGCATGCCGGGCAGCGCCAGGCGCGTCGTGTGGAAGGCGGAGGTGAGGTTGATCGCGATGATGGCGTCCCACTTCTCTACGGGGAAGTCCTGCACCGGCGCGACATGCTGGATGCCGGCGTTGTTGACGAGGATGTCGATGCCGCCGAACTCGGCGTCGGCATAGGCCACCATGGCCGCGATGTCGGCCGGCTTGCTCATGTCGGCGCCGTGATAGCCCACCTTGACGCCCAGCGCCGCGACCTCGGCCTTGGGGCCTTCTACGTCGCCGAAGCCGTTCAGGATCAGGTTGGCGCCCTGGCGCGCGAGCGCGAGGGCCACGCCCAGGCCGATGCCGCTGGTGGAGCCCGTGACGAGGGCGGTCTTGCCTTTCAACATGGAGGGTCCTTCTTGGTTGCTAGGATGACTCAAAGGATTGCATCATGACCCAGCCCCAACTGCGCTTCGTCAATTGCCTGGACAGCACCGGCCTGCACCGGATGGCTTATTGGGAGTGGGCCGGCCCGAGCGCCGACGCACCGGTACTGGTCTGCGTGCATGGCCTGTCACGGCAGGGGCGGGACTTCGACGCCCTGGCTCGCGCCGTGAGCGACCGCTATCGCGTCATCTGCCCCGATGTCGTCGGCCGCGGCCGCTCCGACTGGTTGCGCCAGCCCGCTGGCTATCAGATTCCGGGTTATGTTTCCGACATGGTGGCGCTGCTGGCGCGGCTGGATGTCGAGCAGGTCGACTGGGTCGGTACCTCCATGGGTGGCTTGATCGGCCTGGGCCTGGCTTCGCTGCCGCGGCCCGACGGGTTGGCGAGCCCGATCCGCCGCCTGGTGCTCAATGACGTCGGCCCGGCCATCCGCATCGAGGCCCTGCAGCGCATCGGCAGCTATCTCGGCAAGGCGATGCGTTTCAAATCGCTGGAAGAGGGCGCGGCCTATCTACGCAGCATCTCCGAGGGCTTCGGCCCGCACACCGACGAGGAATGGCTGGCCCTGTCCGAGCCACTGTTCCGCCAGGAGGGTGGCGAGTGGAAATCGCATTACGACCCGGCCATCGCGCTGTCCTTCACGGCCGTGACGCCCGAGCTGGTGGCCGCGGGCGAGGCTGCACTCTGGGCGGCCTATGACCAGCTGAGCTGCCCGACGCTCTTGATCCGCGGCGCGGAGTCCGACCTGCTCAGTGCCGAGACGGCGCGCGCCATGACGCAACGCGGCCCGAGCGCTCGCCTGGTCGAGTTGCCCGGCATCGGCCATGCGCCCACGTTGATTCATGCCAACCAGATTGCCGTCGTGAGGGATTTCCTCAGTTCATGAAGACCGGCTTGATGCCCGAGGGCGCCGCGACGGCGCCCATCGTCGCGCTGCTGGACGCAGGCGCCGAACATTCCAATGCCGAGGTCGTTCGTGCCCGCGCCGTTGCCGAGCCGCTGCTGGCCGGCGAGTTGCTGGACACCGGCGAGAACGCGCTGTCTCACGCCGACGGCGTGGCGGCCATCCTGCGCGCCGTGGGCAGCGCACAGGAGCTGCAGGCTGCGGCCTATCTGGTCTATGCGGCTGACTTCCTCAGCAAGCCGGAGGAGGTCGTCGCCAAGGCCTTCGGCGACAGCTATGCCAGCCTCGTCACGCACACGCGCCGCCTCGTGCAGCTGCAGCGCACCACGCGCGACGCCAGGTTGCCGGCCGACAGGAAGCACGACCTGCGCGCCGAACAGACCGAGCGCGTGCGCAAGATGCTGCTGGCCTTCTCGCGCGACCTGCGCGTCGTGCTGTTGCGCCTGGCCTCACGGCTGCAGACGCTGCGTTGGTACGCCGCCAGCAAGCAGCCTTGCCCGCAGGACCTGGCGGCCGAGTCCCAGGCGGTGTTCGCGCCGCTGGCCAATCGCCTGGGCATCTGGCAGATCAAGTGGGAGCTGGAGGACCTGGCATTCCGCTTCCTGCAGCCGCAGGCCTACAAAGCCCTGGCCGGCGCCCTGCATGAGACCCGCGTCGAACGCGAGCAGCGTGTTGAGGCCGCGCGCGCGGCTCTGCAGGCCGACCTCTATGGTCAGGGCATTGCCGCCGAGGTGCAGGGCCGCCCCAAGCACCTCTACAGCATCCACAAGAAGATGCAGGGCAAGGACCTGTCGCTGGACCGCGTCTTCGACCTGCGTGCGCTGCGCGTCGTCGTCGCCAGCGTGGCCGATTGCTATGCCGCGCTGGCCCGGCTGCATGAGGTCTATACGCCGGTGCCCGGCGAGTTCGATGACTACATCGCCAAACCCAAGCCCAACGGCTACCAGTCCCTGCACACCGTCGTGCTCGGGCCCGACGGCCGGGCGATGGAGGTGCAGATCCGCACGCGCGAGATGCATGAGCACGCCGAACACGGCGTTGCCGCCCACTGGGCCTACAAGGAGGCCGGTGCGCGCGGCTATGCCGGTGTCAGCGCGGCTGGCGAGTTCGAGGAGCAGGTCGCTCGAGCCCGCAAGGCCGTGCTCAACCAGCTGCTGGCCTGGGAGCGCGACACCGTGCAGGGCGCCGAGGGCGGCCCGGTGTTCGACGACCGCATCTATGTCTTCACGCCGCAGGCCACCATCGTCGAGCTGGCGGCCGGCGCGACGCCGGTGGACTTCGCCTATGCGGTGCACACCGACCTCGGCCACCGCTGCCGCGGCGCGCGCATCGACGGCCAGATGCTGCCGTTGAACACGCCGCTGCAAAGCGGCCAGACTGTCGAGATCATCGCGACCAAGGAAGGCGGCCCGTCGCTGGACTGGCTCAACCCAGAGCTCGGCTATCTGCAGAGCCCACGCTCGCGCGCCAAGGTGCGTGCGTGGTTCAACGCGCTGCAGCAGGCGCAGACGATTGCCAAGGGCCGCGACCTGGTCGAGAAGCTGCTGCAGCGCGAAGGCAAGACGGCGCTCAAGCTCGACGAGCTGGCTGCGCGCCTGGGCTTCAAGGGTGCGGATGCGCTGTTCGAGGTCGTCGGCAAGGACGAATACTCGCTGCGCAACATCGAGCTGCTGCTGCGACCGCCCGAGCCGGCGGTGGATGAGAACGAACTGCTCGCGCAGCGGCACACGCGCAGCGCCAGCAGCAACCGTGGCGGCGTGCTCGTGGTGGGCATCGACTCGCTGCTGACGACGCTGTCGCGCTGCTGCCGGCCCGCGCCGCCCGACGCCATTTCCGGCTTCGTCACGCGCGGCAAGGGCGTGGCCATCCACCGCAGCGATTGCAGCAACCTCGCCGAGATGAAGCGTCGCTCGCCCGAGCGCGTCATCGCGGTGGAGTGGGGCGGTGGTGAAACGGTGGGCAAGGGTGCGCCCGTCTATCCCGTGGACGTGCTCGTCGAGGCCGGTGACCGCCAGGGCCTGCTGCGCGACGTGCTGGAGATCTTCGCCAAGGAGAAGATGAATGTCGTCGCGGTGAACACGCAGTCGATGAAGCCCGGCGCCGTCAAACCCCGCGCGGGCGGCGGCGACACGGCCTGGATGAGCTTCACGCTGGAGCTGTCTGATGCATCCAGGTTGGCCAAGGTGCTGCGCGACCTCTGCGCCATCTCTGGTGTGCGCTCGGCACGCCGCAAGTGAGCCTGGACGAGGACCTGAAAAACCTGCTATAGTGCGCAGCTCTTCAGGCGCGTAGCTCAGTTGGTTAGAGCACCACCTTGACATGGTGGGGGTCGTTGGTTCGAATCCAATCGCGCCTACCAAATATGAAGACTGACCCAGTGGGGGCAGTCCGACGGTAGGTTAAAAATGCCTCAGATCTTCACGGATCTGAGGCATTTTTGCTTTTGAAGTCAACGATTTACCAGTGTCGTGGTGCTTGAGCCAAGCTGTGACGCAGCAGTGCTGAGCCGCGACCACGTCAAATTCCTTCCGAGCCACGCCCTTCAGCATGGCGTCGAGCTGAGGCCGATCCTTACGACCCTTGGCGCCGCTGTACCTGTCGATACAGGCACGCCGCGGTCGACGTCTGCAGTTTTCCGGCAGTTCGTGATGGATTCTTGTGCGCGCCAGCCCGTGGCGGGAGGATGGCTGACACGCGTTGGCATGCCGGTCCGAAAATTGGTCATGCAGTGGTTGCCGCTGTAGTGGGGTCGGTGTGGCAGTTCTTTGGAATGGGTACTCCGGAACAGGCGGGCCTCGGCGGCGCACGGGTCCGGCGCGGCTGCGAGTGCGAGCGCTGTGGATGGCGGTGTTTGCTTGGCAAGGACTGGCTTTCGCGCTCACCCCGAGCGTGAGTGCCTTTGACCAGCAAGTACAGGACGTCCAGACATTCGCGCCCCGCACCGAGTTCCTTGCCTTCCTGGAGCGCAGCCGTTCGCAGGCCAACGCCAGCGGCGACCCTCTGCTGGAGGTGGCGGCCCTGCTGGAGCAGGGTAGGCAGTTGCGGCATTCGGATGGGGGGCGCGCCAGCGAACTGCTCGATCGGGCGGCCGGCCTTCTGCGGCAACACCGCGACCCGGTGCTCGAGTTCCGCCATCGCCTGCTGCGCATCGGCCAGCTCAAGGCTCGGCAGGAGCTGGACAAGGCCGTGCCGGAAGGCATGCGCCTGCTCGCCGAGGCGCGGGCCCGCGGCGACTGGCATGACGAGCTCCGGGTGCTGCTGGTGCTGCAGGAGGACTGGAAGCAGTTCCACGCTCTCGGCCGCTACACGCAGGAGGCCAGGCAACTGGCCATCCGGCATCCCGCCGACAAGGTCACTTGGTGGGCCCGTGACGAATGGGCGGACCGGCTCCGCTCGGCCGGCAAGCTGGACGAAGCGGAGCGGGAGCTGCTGGCCGTGCTGCAGGAGCAGGAGGCGGTGGACGACGGCGTGGAGCAGCTCAGGACGCTGGTGCTGCTGAACGACATGTACCGGGCAACCGGCGAGTGGGACAAGCTACGCCCGCTGGGACCACGGGCGCAGGAGATCGCCCGCAAGTTGGGGCGCACGCCCTACATGCTGGTGAACTTCCTGTGCAACCAGTCGGACGCCTTGCTGAAGGCCGGGCTGCCGGCGGCGGCGCTGGAGATGGCCGACGCCGCGATCGTCGCGGCCCGGGGCGACGCTGACACGACGCGCGTCGCCAGATTCAACCGGGGCAAGGCACTCAACCGTCTGAGCAGGCACGCTGAGGGCCTGGCCATCTTGGAGGCCGAAGCCCAGGGCAGCGACCGTTGGGAAATGCTGGACGAGGTGGCCGAGGAGTACGCCTTCGCGCGCCGCCACGACGAGGCCTACCGCGCGCTGGCGGAGCACCTGCAGGGCCTGCGCAAGAGCCTGGACGAATCGCATCGGGCCGGACTGACGCTGGACCAGGCCCTCGCGAGTGCCGAGCGTGAGCGCGCCCAGCGCCAGGCCAGCGAGCGCCAGACGCAGCGGACCGTCGTTGCGGCCGTGATCCTGGCCGCGCTCGCCTGCAGCGCTGCGGCACTGCTGGTGGTGAGGGCGACACGCCGGCATGCGAGAACCTTGGCAGCCGTGAACCGCCAGCTCCAGGACATGGCGGTCACCGATCCGCTGACGGGCCTGCGCAACCGCCGGCACTTCATGGCCCAGGTGGATTCGCACGTGGCTGCCGCGGACCGCTCCCATGCGGGCCGCGAGACGGTCGCGGCCGAGCCGGTGGACCTGCTCTTCTACCTGATTGACCTCGACCACTTCAAGCGTGTCAACGACAGCTTCGGCCACCCTGCCGGGGACGCCGTGCTGCGGCAGGCGGCGGAGCGCCTAAAGGGTGTGTTGCGAGGGGAGGACGAGCTCATCCGCTGGGGCGGCGAAGAGTTCCTGCTCATGACGCGGGGAACGCCCCGCGGGCATGCGGCGCAGCTGGCCGAAAGGCTGCGCAAAGCCATTGACGGGAGCCCGGTCGAGCTGCCGGACGGGCAACCTCTGAAGATCTCATGCAGTATCGGCTTCGCCCCATATCCTCTCGTCCCCGGCGCGCAGCACGGCGGCTCCTGGGAGCGATCGGTGGAGCTCGCCGACGAGGCGCTCTACCAAGCCAAGGCTCGTGGACGCAACGGCTGGTTCGGCGTCGGGGCGCCGTCCGCGGCTGGCGCAGGCGCCAAGCCCACTGAAGGCAGCCTGCAGGAAGCGATTGCCTGCGGCTCAGTGGTGCCGCTGCACAGTTGACGCTCGATGGGCGCCAGCGCTGGATAGGTGATCCGCATGGCCATCCTGCTTCCCCAGCCCAGAAACGTGCGAAAAATGGGGTGTGGTTTAGGAAGCGGGTCGGGACGTATAAGGGAAATTTCTCCTGTGAAATCAATGTCCTAGCATGTCCCGTAGCCCCATTTCCTCACCTTGCCACGGTGGGTTGGTTCGAATCCCAATCGCGCCTATCAAATTTTGAAGATTGGAAGCCCCCGAATCGAAAGGTTCGGGGGGCTTTTCTTTGCCCACGCGCTGGCACGCCTGCGCCCAATTGCGGCGTTTGGTGAGTTTCCTTGGCGGACAGCTCGGTTCACCAGCCCCAGGTAAACCCGTTCGGAACGGCGGTCAGGCTCTGCCTAGAATTTGCTGCACTGCACAGGAGACCCACGCATGGCGACTGCCCGCAAGAAAGCGGCATCCGAGCAAGCCCAGTCCGGCGACACCAAGCCCGGGCTGCGCATCCTCAAGAAATACCCCAACCGGCGCCTCTACGACACGCAGACCAGCAGCTACATCACGCTGGCCGACGTCAAGCGCATGGTGCTGGAAGGTGTCGAGTTCGAGGTGCATGACGCCAAGACCCAGGAAGACCTGACGCGTTCCATCCTGCTGCAGATCATCCTGGAGGAGGAGACTGGCGGCGTGCCGATGTTCTCGACCAGCTCGCTGGCCCAGATCATTCGCTTCTACGGCCATGCCATGCAGGGCGTCATGGGCGGCCTGCTGGAGCGGCAGATGCAGGCCTTCACCGACCTGCAGTCGCGCTTCACGGAGCAGACGCCCGGCGGCATGCCCTTCACCCCCGAGGCCTGGACCGGCCTGATGGGCGGCTATGCCGAGCAGTCCAAGACGCTGATGAACCAGTGGCAGGAGCAGCTCAAGCAGGCGGGAGTGATGTTCCCGTTCACGCCCAAGAAATAGGCTGTCGGCCGCAGTTGCGGCTCGCTCGGCTACGTAACGCGCGTGAGGGCAGGTAAGCGTGCCTTGACCAGGCGGGTGCCGCCCGCAACTGTGCTGTTCCTATGTCGAGGAGCGAGCATGACTGAGAAAGAGCACCAGCGGCGCATCTACGTTCCGCAGGGTCACCAGCTGAGGGCGACGGGTGCCGAATCGGTCCAGCGTGATGGCGTGGAGACCCGCATCTCCTATTTCGAGGTGGTCGATCCTGAGGGGGTGCGGGTCGGCAGCTATGTCGTTCGCGAGGCGCAGTCCATCAATCCCCCATTTGCAGCCTCCGTCACGGTGGAAACTGTCGAATAGCGGCCTGCCTTTCCAGTGAAGTTCGGTCGTTTCGGACAGCTGCATGGCCGCTGGAAAGCCGCCGGTTCGTCACATCGCCGAAAATACGGTGATGAATGAACAGATCACCCCCGCCGCCATTCCGAAGATTGGCTTCGTCAGCCTCGGCTGCCCGAAGGCTTTGACCGATTCCGAGCTCATCCTCACCCAGCTGCGTGCCGAGGGCTACGAAACCTCCAAGACCTTTGCCGGCGCCGACCTTGTGATCGTCAACACCTGCGGCTTCATCGACGACGCCGTCAAGGAAAGCCTGGACACCATCGGCGAGGCCCTGGCCAAGAACGGCAAGGTCATCGTCACCGGCTGCCTGGGCGCCAAGGCCGGCGCCGGCAGCAGCGATGCCGGCAGCCTGGTGCGCGAGATCCACCCCAGCGTGCTGGCCGTCACCGGCCCGCATGCGACCCAGGAGGTCATGGACGCGGTGCACACCCATGTGCCCAAGCCCCACGACCCCTTTGTCGACCTGGTGCCCAGCTACGGCGTCAAGCTGACGCCCAAGCACTACGCCTACTTGAAGATCAGCGAAGGCTGCAACCACCGCTGTTCCTTCTGCATCATCCCCAGCATGCGCGGCGACCTGGTGTCGCGCCCCATCGGCGACGTGCTGAACGAGGCCCGCGCGCTGTTCGAGAGCGGCGTCAAGGAGCTGCTCGTCATCAGCCAGGACACGTCGGCCTATGGCGTGGACGTGAAGTACCGCATGGGCTTCTGGGACGGCAAGCCGGTCAAGACCCGCATGCTGGACCTGGTCGCCCAGCTCGGCGAGATCGCCAAGCCCTACGGCGCCTGGGTGCGCCTGCATTACGTCTACCCGTATCCGCACGTGGATGAGGTGCTGCCGATGATGGCCGAAGGCCTGGTGCTGCCTTATCTGGACGTGCCCTTCCAGCATTCCCACCCCGATGTGCTCAAGCGCATGAAGCGCCCGGCGAACGGCGAGAAGAACATGGAGCGCATCCTGCGCTGGCGCGAGAGCTGCCCGGAACTGGTGATCCGCTCGACCTTCATTGCTGGCTTCCCCGGCGAGACCGAGGCCGAGTTCCAGCATCTGCTGGACTTCATGCAGGAAGCCAGGATCGACCGCGCGGGCTGCTTTGCCTATTCGCCGGTCGAGGGCGCCAGCGCCAACGAGATCCCCGGTGCGCTGCCCAAAGAGGTGCGTGAGGAGCGCCGTGCGCGCTTCATGGCCGTGGCCGAACAGGTCTCGGCCGCCAAGCTGCAAAGCCGTGTTGGCCAGACGCTGCAGGTGCTCGTCGACTCCGCGCCGGCCCTGGGCCGCAAGGGCGGGGTGGGGCGCTCCTACGCCGACGCGCCCGAGATCGACGGCACCGTGAAGATCCTGCCGCCCGAGAAGGCCAGCAAGACGATGAAGGTGGGCGACTTCGTGCGCGCCCGCGTCGTCGCAGCTGATGGGCACGACCTGGTGGCGAGCCTGGTCTGATGAGCAAGAAGGCTCCCAGCACTCAGCTTATTCACCACCCTTACCGCGCCCCCGAAGGCTGGGATGCGGTGCCCGTGCCGGTGGCCAAGGCCTCGACCGTGCTCTTCAAGAATACGGCCGATCTGCACAAGCCTAAGCCGCGTGACGGGCTGACCTACCGCTACGGCCTGCATGGCACGCCCACCAGCTACACGCTGGCCGCGCGCATCGCGACGCTGGAGCATGCCGAGCATTGCCTGCTCGTGCCGAGTGGCTTGGCGGCGGTGACGCTGCCGTCGCTGGCCGTGCTGCGGCCCGGTGACGAGGTGCTCGTGCCGGACAACGTCTATGGCCAGAACCGCTACCTGACCGAGTCGTGGCTGCCTCAATGGGGCGTCACACACCGCTTCTACGACCCGCTGACGGTGCCCAAGCTGCGTGACAACACCAAGCTGGTCTGGCTGGAGGCGGCGGGGTCGATCACGTTGGAGTTCCCTGATCTGCTCGGGACGCTTGCCGCCTGCCGTGCGCGTGGCATCACCACGGCGCTGGACAACACCTGGGGCGCCGGCCTGGCCTTCAACGGTTTCGAGCCGGCACCCCAGACCCACCCGGGCCTTGGTGCCGACATCGTCATGCAGGCGCTGACCAAATATGCCAGTGGCGGTGCCGACGTGCTGATGGGGTCGGTCTGCACGCGCGACCGCAAGCTGCACGACCGGCTCAACCACGCCCACGAGCATCTGGGTTATGGCCTGGGGCAGAACGACGTGGAGCTGGTGCTGCGTGGCCTGCCGACGATGCCGCTGCGCTATGCGGCCCAGGACCGTATGGCACGCGAGCTCGCGAGCTGGATGGCCGGTCGGCCCGAAGTGGCGCAGGTTTTCCACCCCGCACTGCCTGGCTCGCCGGGCCATGAGAACTGGCTTGCGGTTGGTGGGGCGGGCGCGGCCTGCCTGTTCTCGGTCGTCTTCAAGCCGGACTACTCAGCGGCGCAGGTGGATGCCTTCGTCGACGCGCTGCAGCTATTCGGCATTGGCTATTCCTGGGCCGGCCCGATGAGCCTGGCCGTGCCCTACGACATGAGCCGCAGCCGCGACCTGCCGCTGCCGTTCAATGGCGGCACGCTGGTGCGATTCGCGATCGGCTTGGAAGATGGGGCCGACCTGAAGGCCGACATCGAACAGGCGCTGTCAGCTCTTGTTTGAGACCTTGTGCCTCATCAATTGCCCCTTTTGGCGAAAGAGCCAACGAGCCGCTGGGGCGCCTCGTCAGTCCTTGCGGCCTGTTGATGCGTGCCGCATCAACTGTCCCTTTTGGCGAAAGGTCCAATGAGCCGCTGCGCGTCTCAGGCCTTGCGGCCTGTTGATGCGTGCCGCATCAACTGTCCCTTTTCTCGTTCCCAGTCCCGCTTCTTCTCGGTCTCGCGCTTGTCATGCTGGGCCTTGCCCTTGGCCAGCGCGATGTCGGCCTTCACGCGGCCGCCTTTGTAGTGCAGGTTCAGCGGCACCAGGGTGAAGCCGCGCTGCTCGATCTTGCCGACCAGCCGCTTGATCTCGGCCTTGTGCATCAACAGCTTCTTGGTGCGGTCGGCCTCGGGCGTGACGTGGGTTGACGCGCTGCGCAGCGCATTGATGCGGCAGCCGATCAGGAACAGCTCGCCGTTCTTGATCATCACGTAGCCATCGGTCAGCTGGACCTGGCCCGCGCGGATGGCCTTGATCTCCCAGCCGGACAGCACGACGCCTGCCTCGAACTGTTCTTCGATGTGGTAGTCGTAGCGGGCGCGGCGGTTCTCGGCGATGGACATGGGGTCGCAAATGGGGGCGAAGCCCCTCAATACAATTTGTGGATTCTATGAAGCAGGTCAAAAAGTCCGTTCTGCTCTGGTACACACCCCGCGAGATGTACGAGCTGGTCACCGCGGTGGAGCGCTATCCCGAGTTCCTGCCCTGGTGCAACAAGGTCGAGGTGCTGGGCCGTGAGGCAGACACCGTCACGGCCCGCCTGCACCTGGCGTACGCTGGCGTGCGCCACGCCTTCACCACGCGCAACCACAACGAGGACGGCCGCAGGGTGCGCATGGAGCTGGTCGACGGCCCCTTCTCGCATCTGGACGGGCTGTGGCAGTTCCAGCCCTTGAACAAGCCCGGCACGGATGCCGAAGCCACGGCCTGCAAGATCGCCTTCGAGCTCAGCTATGCCTTCAGCAGCGGCGCGCTGGAGGCTGTCGTCAGCCCGGTGTTCGACCGCATCGCCAACACCTTCGTCGACAGCTTCGTGCAGCGTGCCGAGAGTCAATATGGTCCGCGTTGAGCTGGTGTGGAGCCCGCGGGCGGGTGATGTTCAGCACCGCTGGCTGGAGGTGGAGGAGGGCGCCACCGTCGACACCGCCTTGCGCGCTTGCGTCGATTTCATGGCCGCCCAGAGCCAGCCTCTGGATCAATTGCACATCGGCATCTGGGGCCGTGCGCGGCCGCTGACGACGCCGCTGCGCGAGCGTGATCGCATCGAGGTCTACCGCGCGCTGACCGTCGACCCCAAGGAAGCGCGGCGTCTGCGCTACGCCAAGCGTGGCGAGCGCATCGTGTCGCGACATCGGCCCAAACACGCGGGCTGAGCCGACGGCTGGACGCGTTGGCTCAGCGGGTCACTTGCACTCGCTGGTGATGGTGTCGCGCGCGCGGCTGACCTCGGCGGAGATCTGGGCCTCGTCCATGAAGACGCGCTCGCCCTTCTCGTTGGTGCGGGTCAGGCGCGTGCCGCTCTGCAAATCGCGCAGATTGGCCTGGGCGCGGGCGCAGTTCTCGCGGCGCTGCGCGGCGACGCGGCGTTCCTCTTCCTTCTGCTTGGCGGTCTCGCCATCCTGGTCCTTCTTCTGGCGTGCAGCGGCCTCCTGCTCGGCCTTGGTCGGCGCGCTGGCGGGCGGCCTGGGCGCGGAAGCAGCGCTGGCCTGAGTGCTGGGCGGCGCGACGACGATGGTCGGCTTCGCCACATAGGGGCGAAGCAGGATGTCCTTGTCCGGTGTGCCGGGCGGCGGCGGCATGTCGCTGTACTGCACATTGCCCTTGGCATCGCGCCACTTCCACTGGGCCTGAGCGGCGCCGGCTGCAGCGAGGCAGAGCAGGACGAGAAGAGCTTGGCGAAAGGCTTTGCGAGGCATGCGGTCAGTTTAGGGCCTGTTGACGCAGAGGCAACGGCCCCTGCGTGACCCTCCGTATAATGCCGCTTTGCGTCTGGAGCTTTCCTCATGCGCCTTCTCGGCAAAGCGCTCACCTTCGACGATGTTCTGTTGGTGCCAGCGTTCTCCCAGGTGTTGCCCCGTGACACCAGCCTTGCGACCCGCCTGTCGCGCAACATTCCCCTGAACCTGCCGCTGGTGTCCGCCGCCATGGACACCGTGACCGAAGCTCGCCTGGCGATCGCGATCGCGCAGGAGGGCGGCATCGGCATCGTGCACAAGAACCTCAGCGCCGAATCCCAGGCGCGCGAAGTCGCCCGGGTCAAGCGCTACGAGAGCGGCGTCGTTCGCGAGCCTCTCACCATCGGCCCGAACGCCACGGTCCGCGAGGCGATGGAGCTGACCCGCCAGCACGGCTTCTCGGGTTTCCCGGTCGTCGAGGGCAAGCGCGTCATCGGCATCGTCACCGGCCGCGACCTGCGCTTCGAGACCCGCATGGACGCCCGCGTCAGCGAGATCATGACGCCGGCCGAGAAGCTCATCACCGTCAAGGACGGCGCGTCCACCGACGAGGCCAAGGCGCTGATGCACAAGCACAAGCTGGAGCGTGTCGTCGTCGTCAACGACGCCTTCGAGCTGCGCGGCCTGATGACCACCAAGGACATCACCAAGCAGACCAGTTTCCCCAACGCCGCGCGCGATGCCCAGGGCAAGCTGCGCGTCGGCGCGGCAGTCGGCTTCGGCGACGACACCGAGCAACGCGTCGAACTGCTGGTGCGTGCCGGCGTCGATGCCCTCATCGTCGACACGGCCCACGGCCACAGTGCCGGCGTGCTGGAGCGGGTGCGCTGGGTCAAGAGCAACTATCCGAACGTCGACGTCATCGGCGGCAACATCGCAACCGGCGCCGCAGCGCTGGCGCTGGTGGAAGCCGGCGCCGACGGCGTCAAGGTCGGTATCGGCCCCGGCTCCATCTGCACGACCCGCATCGTTGCGGGTGTCGGCGTGCCGCAGATCACCGCCATCGACAACGTCGTCACGGCGCTCAAGGGCACCGGCGTGCCCGTCATCGCCGACGGCGGCGTGCGCTACTCCGGCGACCTGGCCAAGGCCATCGCTGCGGGCGCCGACTGCGTGATGATGGGCGGTGCCTTCGCCGGCACCGAGGAGGCGCCCGGCGAGGTCATCCTCTACCAGGGCCGCACCTTCAAGAGCTACCGCGGCATGGGCTCGATGGGCGCGATGGCCAAGGGCAGTGCGGATCGCTACTTTCAGGACACCTCGGCCAACAACCCGAACACGTCCAAGCTCGTGCCGGAAGGCATCGAAGGCCAGGTACCCTACAAGGGCTCGGTCGTGCAGGTCATCTTCCAGATGGCCGGTGGCCTGAAGGCGTCGATGCACTACTGCGGCTGCGGCTCCATCGCTGACATGCAGGACAAGGCCGAGTTCGTCGAGATCACGACGGCGGGCATGCGCGAGAGCCATGTCCACGACGTGCAGATCACGAAGGAAGCACCGAACTACCGCAGCGAGTGACTGTGGCCCCCGGTTTGACCGTTGACGGTCAAACCGCCCCCCGCGGGGGCGCAAATCGTTCTAGGGGCGGCCCGTCGAACGCTTTGCTGCTGCCGACCGAGACAACGGGGCGAACGAGAGTCGCCCCGTTGCGCTTTTCAGGAAGACGATGAGTTCCTCCACGCAACGCACCCCGGCCATGGGTTTCATCATGGCCGCGGTGCTGATCGACATGATCTCCATCGGGCTGATGGTGCCGGTGCTGCCGCATATCGTCGGCACCTTCACCCACAGCAACGACGAGCAGACCTCGGCCTTCCTGATGGTGACCATGGCCTTCGGCGTGGCCAACTTCATCGGCTCACCCGTGCTTGGCTCGCTGTCGGACCGCTTCGGCCGCCGGCCGGTGCTGCTGATCGGCTTCGCGGGCCTGGCGCTGAGCTTTTTCGTGACCGCCGTGGCCACCGCGCTGTGGATGCTCGTTGCCGTGCGCCTGTTCTCAGGCGCCATGCAGGCCAATATCGCCATCGCCAACGCCTATGTGGCCGACATCACGCCGGCCGAAGACCGAGCGCGCCGCTTCGGCCAGCTGGGCGCGATGTTCGGCGTCGGCTTCATCCTCGGCCCCGTCATCGGTGGCTGGCTGGGCCATTACGACGTGCACTGGCCCTTCCTCGCCGCCGGCTGCATGGCCGTGGTGAACTGGTGCTACGGCTTCTTCGTGCTGCCCGAGTCCCTACCCGTTGACAGGCGCACGGGCTTCAACTGGAAGAAGGCCAACCCGGTGTCGTCCCTGCGCGGCCTGGCGGCGCTGAAGGGCGTCGGGTCGCTGGTCGTCGTCATCGCGCTGGCGTCGCTGGCGCAGTTCATGTTGCACATGACTTGGGTGCTCTACACCAAGTTCAAGTTCGGCTGGGGGCCGCTCGAGGTGAGCTGGTCCCTGTTCGCGGTAGGCATCGTGTCGGTGCTGAGCCAGGGCGTGCTGCTCAAGCCGCTGCTGGCGCGCTTCAGCCCGCGGCGGTTGGCACTCATCGGCATGGGCTCTGCATCGCTGGCCTATCTCGGCTTCGGCCTCGCGACCGAGGGCTGGATGATGTACGCCGTCATCGCCTTCAACCTGCTCGGCGGCGTCGCGACCGCGGCGGTGCAGAGCATCATTTCCAATGCGGCTGGGCCGACCCGGCAAGGCCAGGCCATGGGTGCCGTGTCGTCGCTGAACAGCCTGATGGCCGTCATCGCGCCCGTCGTCGGCCTGACCTTGCTGGGCTGGGTGTCACACCGCCCGGCCACCGACCCGCTGATGGGCCTGCCCTTCTACACCTGCGCCGCCCTGCAACTGATCGGCCTGATCGTCGCCTACCGCTTCTTCCACGGCCAGCGCACCGCTTTGCAAACCGCCTGAGTTCACCATGCAACACGACAAAGTCCTCATCCTCGACTTCGGCTCCCAGGTCACCCAGCTCATCGCCCGCCGCGTGCGCGAAGCGGCGGTGTATTGCGAGATCCACCCGAACGACGTGTCCGACGACTTCATCAAGTCGTTCGCACCCAAGGCCATCATCCTCAGCGGCAGCCACGCCTCCACCTACGAAGACCACGAGCTGCGCGCGCCGCAGGCCGTGTGGGACGCCGGCGTGCCGGTGCTCGGCATCTGCTACGGCATGTTCACGATGACGGTCCAGCTCGGCGGTGAGGTCGAGGCCGCCGATCACCGCGAGTTCGGCTATGCCGAGGTGCGCGCCCATGGCCACACCAAGCTGCTGGAAGGCATCCAGGACTTCGAGACACCCGAGAAGCACGGCATGCTCAAGGTCTGGATGAGCCACGGCGACAAGGTCACCGTGATGCCGCCGGGCTTCAAGCTGATGGCCTCCACGCCCAGCTGCCCCATCGCCGGCATGGCCAACGAGGAGAAGCGCTACTACGCCGTCCAGTTCCACCCCGAGGTCACGCACACCGTGCAGGGCGACGCGCTGCTGCGCCGCTTCGTGCGCGACATCGCCGGCTGCAAGGGCGACTGGCAGATGGGCAGCTACATCGACGAGGCCGTCGCCAAGATCCGCGAGCAGGTCGGTGATGAGGAGGTCATCCTCGGCCTGTCCGGCGGTGTCGACTCGTCGGTGGCCGCCGCGCTGATCCACCGCGCCATCGGCGACCAGCTCACCTGCGTCTTCGTCGATCACGGCCTGCTGCGCCTGAACGAAGGCCAGATGGTCATGGACATGTTCGTCGGCCGCCTGCATGCCAAGGTGATCCGCGTCGACGCGAGCGAAGTCTTCCTCGGCAAGCTGGCCGGCGTGGCCGACCCCGAGAAGAAGCGCAAGATCATCGGCGCCGAGTTCGTCGAGGTCTTCCAGGCCGAAGCCAAGAAGCTGAGGAACGCCAAGTGGCTGGCGCAAGGCACCATCTACCCCGACGTCGTCGAGAGCGGTGGCACCAAGACCAAGAAGGCCACGACGATCAAGAGCCACCACAACGTCGGCGGCCTGCCCGAGACGCTGGGGCTGAAGCTGCTGGAGCCGCTGCGCGAGCTGTTCAAGGATGAGGTGCGGGCGTTGGGCGTGGCCCTGGGCCTGCCGGCCGACATGGTCTACCGCCACCCCTTCCCGGGCCCGGGCCTGGGCGTGCGCATCCTGGGCGAGATCAGGAAGGATTTCGCCGACCTGCTGCGCCGCGCCGATGCCATCTTCATCGAGGAGCTGCGCAACACCATCGATCCGGCCACGGGCAAGAGCTGGTACGCGCTGACCAGCCAGGCCTTTGCCGTGTTCCTGCCGGTCAAGAGCGTGGGCGTGATGGGTGACGGTCGCACCTACGACTACGTCGTGGCCCTGCGCGCCGTGCAGACCAGCGACTTCATGACCGCCGACTGGGCCGAGCTGCCTTATGCGCTGCTCAAGCGCACCAGCGGCCGCATCATCAACGAGGTGCGCGGCATCAACCGCGTGACCTACGACGTGTCGAGCAAGCCGCCCGCGACGATCGAGTGGGAATGATTCAAAGGCCAACGTCACCTGGCGCCACTGCACGGGCGGCGCGGCGGTGGCGTGGAGCGCGACTTGGTAGTCATTCGGCCAGGCGAGCTGCTCAAAGGCCAACCTAATTCAAAGGCTCATCAGCTCGCTGGAGGTGCAGTCCCGACCGCGTTCCTTCGAAAGATAGAGCGCATCATCAGCGCGCTCGAGCACGCAGTCCAACGTCTCATCCGGGCGAGCTTGCGCGACACCCGCGGAGAAGGTGAAGGAGATGCCCGCGGTCGGCCCCATGGTGCTGCGCACGCGTTCAAGTGCCGTGCAGGCGTCAGCCAACTCCGTGCCCGGCAGCAGAAGCAAGAACTCTTCACCGCCGACTCGCCCGAGAGATTGGCCGGATCGCAAGTGGGTGCGAATGTGCTCGCAGAAATGACGCAGCACTGCATCTCCGCCGGCGTGGCCGTGTGTGTCGTTGACTTTCTTGAAGTGATCCAGATCCAGCAACGCCACGCAGACGGGATGCGAATGCCGGCGTGGGTCCGCGAGAGCGCTAGCGGCAAGCTTCAAAATATGGCGCCGGTTCGGGACACCTGTCAGTTCATCAGTAAATGCTGCCTGGACCGCAAGTTCGTGTGCATGCGCCAGTTCGGCTGCCATGCGCTGGTTGGCCCGTAGCAACCGCTCGAGGTCATCCTTCTCGTCGCGCAGCGACTTGCGCTGCAGGTACAGCGCTACGAAGGCTGCCACCTTGCTCTGCATCACAAGCGGCGGAACGGGCTTCATCAGAAAGTCAACCGCACCAGTTTCATAGCCCTGAAACGTTCGCTCGGTGTCGATGCTGGCCCCGGTCAAAAAAATGATGGGCACCTCATTTGTGCGTTCATCGCCGCGCATTGCCGCGGCGAGCTCGAAACCATCTACGCCAGGCATGTTGACGTCGATCAACGCCAAGGCGAACTCATATTGACGCAGTAACTCCAACGCCACCGCTGCCGACAGCGCAGATACAACCTCAACGCCTGGCCGATCCAAGATCAGCTTGGTTGTTACCAAGCTGTCAGGATGGTCATCGACATGAAGAACGAAGGCGATGTCGCGGGTAGGCAGCGCTAACTCCCGAAAACTGTGCCTTTGCACGTTAGCAAGAGCCAGAGCCAACGATGTTGCTCAGGATAAGAATTTTTCAATGCGTTACTGATGGGCGCGAATTGCTATCTGCTGGCCAGCAGATGCGATGCTTGGTGGGCAATGACGTTCAAGACACCCGAGCTGAAACGTTCCGTAAAAGAACCCCGTAGCGGGGTTCCTGCCACGATTTCTCGGGGCGCAGCCCCTACAAACGCGCGCTGACCGTGGTGCATGGGCCTGCGGCATTCAACGCAGTTTGAAGGACCTGATGACCGCTACGCACGACCCGCATCCCGCCCTCGCCCGGCGCTCCCTGCTTGCAGGCCTGGGCCTGCTGCCCGCTCTGCCGCTGCTGTGCAGCGCGCCGGCGCTCGCCGAGACCCGCCCGGTGCCCGCCTCGGCCAGCGGCGTCTTCCGCCACGCCGGCCTGTTGGTCACGGAGGACGACTTCAAGCGCATCCGTGGTCATATCGCGGCCGGCGAGCAGCCCTGGACGGGCTGGTGGAACAAGCTGTGTGCCGACCGCCTCACTTCACTGGACGCCTGGCCGAGCGCGCTGCCGGCGGTCTACCGCCAGGACAGAAGCAAGGCCTCGCTGTACCGCGACATCCAGCGTGCCTGGTGCCTGGCACTGCGCTGGAAGCTGTCGGACGACCCCCGCTATGCCGACAAGGCGGTGGAGACCCTGGATGCCTGGGCGCAAACGCTGAAATTGGTCGCGACCAAGGCCGAAGGATCGACTGCCCCTGACGATCACACCTACATCTTGATGGCCGGCATGCAAGGCCACCAGTTTGCCCAGATCGGCGAGGTGATGCGCAGCTACCCCGGTTGGGCGCCGGCGAGCCTGGCGCGCTTCCAGCAGATGCTGCTGGATGTGTTCGGCAGCATCTGCTCGGGGTTTCTCAAGAAGGTCTCCCTCGGCTCGCATGCCAACTGGGACATGGCCTCGTTGTGTGGCGCCATGGCCATCGGCGTGTTTTGCGACCGGCCCGAGTTGTACAGGCAGGCCTGCGACTACTACGCGGGCAACAACAAGGGCGAGCTGGCCATGTTCGGCAATGGCTCCATCGTGCACAGCGTGTACTTCATGCACCCGGGTCATTTCGGGCAGTGGGAGGAGAGCGGGCGCGACCAGGGGCATTCGACGCTGGGGATGTCGCTCGGCGGCGACCTGCTGGAAATGGCCTGGAACCAGGGTGACGACCTCTACGGCATGTACAACAACCGCTTCCTCGCGGCGGCCGAGTACGTGGCGCGCTCCAACCTCAAGGACGAGAACGGCAACGTCTACGCCGTGCCGTACGCGCCGGAACACAACCCCTCGCAGCCCCATACGGCGCGGTGGACGGAGGTCAACCAGTCCTTCCAGAACTACCGCAACGCCTGGGAACCCATCTACAACCACTACGTGAACCGCATGGGGCTGGCGGCGCCCAACGTTGCGCGCATGCTGCCCCTGTGCGAGCCGAATTACGGGTCGGGCAATGGCGACGACATGGTGTACCCGACGCTGACGCAGCGCCGGCCCGCCTATGCCGGGCCGATGAAGGCGCCCTCCGGCCTCACGTCCCCGGTGCACGACGGTCGCGTCGTGCTGTCGTGGTGGGGCAGCGTCGGTGCGACGTCCTATGTGGTCAAGCGGGCCGCCCGTGCCAACGGGCCCTTCACCCATCTGACGACCGTCGCCGCCGACCAACTCCTCACCCACACGGACACGCCGCCCAAGGGCGTCTGGTTCTACCAGGTCACCGCCCTGGGCAGCGCCAGCGCCAGCGCCGCCTCCACCGCGGTGCGGGCCGCCGTGCCCGGCGAGCGGCGCTTCTCGATGCCGCTGAATGGCAGCAACGGCACGGGCACCATCGGCGCGTTGCAGACTCCCGCCGGCCAGTGGAAGGCCGTCGCGGGCGAGCTGCTGGACGGCGCGACCTGGGGCGACGGGCGGCTGAACGACAAGGCCATCGTCTTCGACGGCAAGTCGGCCGGCCTGCAGCTGCCCGAGGGGCTGTTCAGCGGCCTGGGCGACTTCACCTTGTCCCTGTGGGCCAATGCCAATTCACTGCGCACGGACAGCTGCCTGTTCTTCGCCGGGCACGACGGGTTTTCCTACATGCGCCTCGTGCCCAAGGGCCGCGTGGGGCTGCAGTTCGCCATCACCGGCGCGGGGTTCAACGACGAGCAGAACCTGGTCGCGCCGTGGTTCATGCCCATTCGCCGCTGGGTCCATCTGGCCGTCACGCTCAAGGGCACCACTGGCCGGCTCTATGTCGACGGCACAGAGGTGGCGAGGTCCGACGCCATGATGCTGTCGCCGCGCCAGGTCGGCGACCAGGTGGCCTTCCTCGGGCGCGACTGGGGCCATGCGTCATTCAACGGCCGCATCCAGGGCTTCCGCATCGAAGCGGGGGCCTTGAGCGCCGCCGAAATCGCGGCTCTGGCGAAGTAGCGGTCGGCGGGGGCGCACCGGCGCGCCGTGCGCGTGCGCCTCATTCCCGCAGTGCTCACCGGCGCCGGTACCCGGCCCGGCAGGGCAGCTGCTGGGCGGCTGGCTCGCGACAGGTCACTGCCGATAGCCGGCTCCGGACGCTGGCATTTGATCTATGTCAAACCGCGTCACGGCGGCGTTTCTAGAATTTGATGCATCAAAAATGCATCTTTAGAGGCGCCCATGTCAGTCCCTTCCCTTCAGTTCGACTCTCGCGGATTCGCAATGAGTGACCGCGCCCCAGCGATCGTCGCCAAGCTTGACGTCCTGGCCGCCAACGAAACGCTGGAGCTGTTGATGGACGGGGAGCCCGGCTCGCTGGAGGCCCTGCTCAACGTTCACAGGCCCGGGATGTTCAGCTGGCAGAGCGTCGACCGCGGCCCGGACTTCTGGCGGGCGCGAGTCACAAGGCTTGGCTCTGCGCGCGGCACGTGCTGCGGCGCTTGCGGCGGCGCCTGACGTTCAACTGTTCCTGGCGTTCCAAGGAAATCACCATGAAATCCCGTAGCAATCTCTGGCGCTGGCTGGGGCTCATCTTCGTGCTGTCGTTCGGCGCCCTGGGCTACCTGGGCTGGCAGATCTATCTTTCCGCCCCACCCATCCCGAACCGGGTGGTCAGCGCCGACGGCGAGCTGTTGTTCACCGGCGAGCAGATCCAGCTCGGCCAGCAGGCCTGGCTGTCGGCCGGCGGCCAGCAGCTCGGCACGGTCTGGGGGCATGGCGCCTATGTCGCGCCGGACTGGTCGGCCGACTGGCTGCATCGCGAGGCGGTGGCCCTGAAGGCCCGGCGCCTGGCGGAACAGCAGCAAAGCGGCCTGACGGTCAGCGACGCGCAGCGCGCCGCCGTCGACCAGCTGGTGCGCGAGGAAATGCGCCGCAACACCTACGAAGAGAGCAGCGGCGATGTGCGCGTCACCGCCGCCCGCGCCCAGGCCATCCGTGAAGTCGCTTCGCACTACGACGGCCTGTTCGGCACCGAACCGGCGCTGGACAAGCTGCGCGACCAATACGCGATGACGGCCGGCGCCTTGCCCGAAGCCGAGCACCGCAAGGCGCTGGCGGCCTTCTTCTTCTGGTCGGCCTGGGCGGCCGTGACGGATCGCCCTGGCGAGGCCGGTCTGTCCTACACCAGCAACTGGCCGCACGAACCGCTGGTCGGAAACACGATGAGCACGTCGGCCGCGATGTGGTCGATGGTCAGCATCGTGCTGCTGCTGGCCGGCATCGCCGCGATGCTGTGGCTGCACCAGGGCGACGAAGAGCTCGCCGTCGTGCCCAAGGCCGACCCGCTGCTCGGCGCCAAGGCCACGCCGTCGATGAAGGCCACGCGCAAATACTTCTTCGTCGTCATCGGCCTGATGCTGCTGCAGATCGGCATGGGCGCCATCACGGCGCACTACGCGGTGGAAGGCCAGGCCTTCTTCGGCATCCCGCTGGCGCAGATCCTGCCGTACACCGTCACCCGCACCATCCACACGCAGATCGGCATTTTCTGGATCGCAACTGCCTGGCTGGCCACGGGCCTGTACGTCGCGCCGCTGCTATCGGGCGCCGAACCCAGGCTGCAGAAGCTCGGTGTCGATGCGCTGTTCTGGGCCCTCATCGTCGTCGTGCTCGGCTCGACGATCACCGGCTGGCTCGGCACGCTGCAGCACCGCGGGTTCGATTTCAGCTTCTGGTTCGGCAACCAGGGCCTGGAGTTCACGAGCATGGGCCGCTTCTGGCAGATCCTGCTCTTCGTTGGCCTGCTGTTCTGGGTCTTCCTGCTCGGCCGTGCGCTGTGGCCGGCGCTCAAGCGGCCTTCGGAAACCCGTGGCCTCATCGCCATGGTCTTCCTGTCGGCGACCTGCATCGGCGGCTTCTACGCGAGCTCGCTGACCTGGGGCCAGCACACCCACTACTCGATGGTCGAGTACTGGCGCTGGTGGCTGGTGCACCTGTGGGTGGAGGGCTTCTTCGAGGTCTTCGCCACGGCCGTCGTCGCGCTGATCTTCACCAACCTGGGCCTGGTGCGCGCCGCTTCTGCCAACCGCGCCATCGTCGCGGAGACCATCGTCTTCCTGTTCGGCGGCATCCTGGGCACGTTGCACCACCTGTACTGGACGGGCACGCCCACATCGGTCATTGCGGTCGGCTCAGTGTTCTCCGCGCTGGAGGTGGTGCCGCTGACGCTGATCGGCCTGGAAGCGCTGCAGACCTATCGCCGCGCCAAGGGCGTGGCCTGGCTGGGCGCCTACAAGTGGGTCATCCTGTCCTTCGTCGCCGTGGGCTTCTGGAACACGGTGGGCGCCGGCCTGTTGGGCTTCGCCATCAACCCGCCGGCCTCGCTGTACTACGTGCAGGGCCTGAACATGACGGCGGCCCACGGCCACGCGGCGCTGTTCGGCGTCTACGGCATGCTGGGCATCGGCCTGATGCTGTTCTGCCTGCGCGGGCTGTACGACCGGGCGCTGCATGCCGACCGATTCCTCAAGCCCGCCTTCTGGAGCCTGAACATCGGCCTGGCGATGATGGTCTTCCTGTCGCTGCTGCCGGCTGGCATCTACCAGGCCTACCAGAGCATCACGAAGGGCCTGTGGTACGCCCGCTCGCCAGAGGTCATCCACTCCAAGGTGATGGAGACGCTGGTGTGGCTGCGCGTGCCGGGTGACATCGTGTTCGCCGCCGGCAGCGTCTTCCTGGCCGTGTATGCGCTGTACCTGCTGCGCCGCCCCGCGGCGGACCGCCTGCCTGCAGGCGCCGCTCCGGCCCGTGGGCGTTGAAAGGATTGAAAGATGAGGCTCACCGCCTTCACCGACTACAGCCTGCGCGTGCTGATGTTCCTGGCCGCCGAGCCCGACCGGCGGGCCACGGTGGGCGAGATCTGCGCGGCCTTCGACGTGAAGGCCAACCACCTCACCAAGGTCGTGCACCACCTCGCAAAGCGCGGCTGGGTGAGCACCGTGCGCGGCAAGGGCGGCGGCCTCACGCTGGCCCGGCCGGCGGCGCAGATCCGCATCGGCGAGGTGGTGCGTGACACCGAGGGCCAGGCCCTGCCGGCCGAGTGCTTCTCGGCCGAGGCCAGCCATTGCGCCATCGTCAGCCACTGCCGGCTCAAGGGCGTGCTGGGCGAGGCGGTGCAGGCCTTTCACGCCGTGCTGGACCGCTACACGCTGGCCGACATCACGGCCAACCGTCAGCAGTTGGTACAGCTGCTGCACTTCATGGCGCCGGCGAGGTCGGCGCCATGACGGGCATGGCCTATCCCTACGAAGGGCCGGAGGAACTTCGGCAACCCATCCTGGCGGCGCTGCGCCGCGTGGTGGACCCCGAAGTGGCGATGTCCATCGTCGATGTCGGCCTGGTCTACGGCGTGACCGTCGAGGCCGAGCGCGTCAAGGTGCTGCTGACCATGACCTCGGCCGCCTGCCCGGTGGTGGACGTCATCGTCGACGACGCCTGCACCGAGCTCGACAAGGTCGTGCCGGTCGACCAGCGCATCCATGTCGAGGTGGTGTGGGAGCCGCCCTGGACGACCGATCGCATGAGCGACCGGGCCAAAGCCTTCATGGGCTGGTAGGGCAGGGGATGCGACGCGCTCCGGGTCTGCTGCCGCGACTGGCCTTCGCGGGCCTCGCGGTGGTGGCTCTGGTGGCCGGCATTGCCGGCGGCCTGGTGCGAGCCGGGGTCGCCGTGCCCGTGGCGAGCGCGGCCGTCGCTACCCATGCCTTCCTGATGATCTGCGCCTTCATGGGCACCGTCATCGGCATCGAGCGCGCCGTGGCCCTGAAGCATCCGGCGGGTTTTGCTGGCCCGCTCGCCTCGGGCGCTGCGGGCCTGGTGATGCTCTCCGGCGCGCCAGGCCTGGCCGCATGGCTGGCCGCGGGCGCGTCGCTGGCCTTTGTCGGCGTGAACCTGGCCGTGGTCAGGCGGCAGCGGGCCGCGCACACGCTGCTGTTGCTCGCCGGCGCAGTAGCCTGGGCGGCCGGCAGCCTGCTGCACGCGCTCGGCCTGATGGCCGGCGCCGTGGTGCCGCTGTGGTTCTGCTTCCTCGTGTTCACCATCGCCGCCGAGCGGCTGGAGATGACGCGGCTGATGCGCCGCCATGCCGGCGCCGGCCCGGCCTTGCTTGCCATCCTGGCCGTGGCGGCCTGTGGCGCGGTGTTGTCCGGCCTTGTCGCTGACGTGGGCGGCCTGCTGTATGGCTTGTCTCTGGCAGCGCTCGCCAGTTGGCTCGCGGTGTTCGACATCGCACGCCGCACGGTCCGCGCCGCGGGGCTGAGCCGCTACATGGCCCTGTGCCTGCTCACCGGCTACTTCTGGCTGGCCGTTGCCGGCCTGGCCTGGGCGGGCACGGCGCTCGGCCTGCCATGGCGCGACGCCGCCCTGCATGGCCTCGCGCTGGGCTTCGTCTTCAGCATGGTGTTCGGCCATGCCCCGGTCATCCTCCCCGCCGTCGCCCGCGTGAAGCTGGCGTTCGGCTGGCCCTTCTATCTGCCGCTGGCGCTGCTGCATGCGTCGCTTGCCGTGCGTCTCTTTGGCGGCTTGTTCGACGCCCGAATGACGGCCGCAGGTGCCACCGGCAACGCGCTGGCCATCGCTGCATTCGTGCTGACGCTGGCTGGAGCAGCCATTGCCTGGCGAGCTCAACGGAAACCAACACATGATGCCCTTGCTGAGAATCGATGAGCCCCCGCCGGCCGCGCCCGCGGGCTTTGCACTGTTCGCGCTGGGCTTTCGGCCCTTCTACCTGCTGGCCAGCGTGTTTGCCGCGCTGTCCGTGCCGCTGTGGGCGCTGCAGTTCTCGGGTCTGCTGGGCCACGCCTATCTGGCCGGCCCGATCTGGCATGCCCACGAGATGCTGTTCGGCTTCACGCTGGCCGTCATCGTCGGCTTTCTGTTCACGGCCGGCCGCAACTGGACCAACCTGCCCACACCCACCGGCTGGAAGCTTGCCGCGCTTGCCGCGCTGTGGGTCGCCGCCCGCGTGCTGGTGCTGACGCCTTTTGCGCTGGCCGCTGCCGTTGCCAACGTCGCCTTCCCGCTGGCCGCGGCCATCAGCCTGGCCTTGCCTTTCGTGAAGGCTGGCAGCCGGCGCAACTACTTCTTCATCGGCCTGCTCGCGCTGCTGGCGCTCGCCGCCGGCTGCGTGCACCTGGCGCAGTTCGGCGTCGACTTGGTGCCCGGCTGGCTAGGCATCCAGGTTGCGCTGGACGTGGTGCTCTTCATCCTGGCCGTCATGGGCGGGCGCGTCATCCCGATGTTCACGAACAACGGCGTGCCAGGTGCTGGCGCGAGCCGCAACGCATGGGCCGAAAGGGCGGCGCTCGGCGGCGTGCTGGCCCTGCTGGCTGCCGATGTCGGGGGCTTGCACGGCTGGCCGCTGGCTGCTCTCACGACCACCGTCAGCGCGGCTCATGCGTGGCGCTGGGCGTTGTGGCGGCCCTGGCGCACGCTGCGTGCGCCGCTGGTGTGGGTGCTGCACCTGGCCTACCTGTGGGTGCCGGTGCATCTGCTGCTGCGCGCGCTGGCCGAAGCCGGCTGGCTGATGCCGTCGCTGGCCACGCATGCGCTCACCGTGGGCGCCGTCGGCGGCCTCGTCATCGGCATGATGACCCGCACCGCGCGTGGCCACACCGGTCGGCCCTTGAAGGCTGACCGCTTCGAGGTCGCCTGCTATCTGCTGGTTGCCGCCGCGGCCGCCGTGCGCGTGCTTCTGCCTTTGATCGCGCCTGCCCAGATCGTCCACGCGGCCCTGGCCTCGGCGCTGCTGTGGTCGGCGGGCTTTGGCCTGTACGCGGTGCGCTACTGGCCGGTGCTGTCCCGCCCGCGCCTCGACGGCCGACCCGGCTGAAATCAACGAGACCCAACATGAAACTACCCAGCTACTTTGACGAAGTCCCCCGCCTCACGATGCAGGACCCGCTGGCCCGCGTGCTGGGCTGCGCCGAGGACGGCATCCTCGACTACGGCTTCGCCGACGCCGTGCGGCTGACGGGCCATTCCTGCGTGGCCGTCGCGTCGGCCTACTGGCTGACCTGGCTGGCGCTGGAGCAGCTCTACCCGGACGGCCTGCCGCAGCGCGGCGGCATCAAGGTGGAGTTCCGCGACGATGCGCGCTCCGGAGGGACCGGTGTCGTCGCGACGGTCGTGCAGATGCTCACGGGTGCGGCGGGTGGGTCCGGCTTCAAGGGCCTGGGTGGGCGCTTCAGCCGGGCCGGCCTGATCCGCAGCAAGCCCGACCTGGTGCTGGCGCTGCGCTTCACCCGGCTCGACACGCAGGCCGCCGTGGACGTGGGCGTGGACACGACCTCCCTGCCGGGACAGGCGGAACTGGATGTGCTGGTGGCGCTTCTCGCCTCCGGCAAGGCGACGCCTCAGGACGAAAAAGACCTCGGCGAGCTGTGGCAGGCGCGCGTGCGCTCGCTGCTGCTGGAACGCGGGCGTGATCGCACGGTGTTCATGGTCCGGCCGGTGCATCGGCTGCGCGGCGCGGCCGGCTTTCCCCACATGCCGGAGGCCGCAGAGGCGTTCGCGTGAGCAGGAAGTTCCCGATCCGGCCGGCCAACCCCGGGCGCATCTGCTGGGGCTGCGACCGCTACTGCTCGGCCGAGTCGCTGCAATGCGGCAACGGCTCGGTGGCAACGCCGCATCCCAGCGAACTGTTCGGCGACGACTGGATGAGCTGGGGCCTGGATGCCAGGGTGGCCGCGGCCGAACCCGCCGGGCCTGCGGGAACGGTAGCGGAGTGATTCATCGCCTTCCTTGCGCGAGATCAAGCTCACCCCGGAACGGCCTGCCCAGAATCCATTGCATGTCCCAAGGCTGGCATCGCGCGCGTCTCGCCACCAAGGTCGGCATCCTCGGTGCCGCCTTGCTGTGCATCGCGCTGGCCTCGATCGGCTTGACGCTGTGGATAGGCTGGCAGCTCGAAGGCGGCGCGGCGGCGGTCAACGAAGCGGGGCGGCTGCGCATGCAGACCTGGCGCCTCGCCCACCAGAGTGCCGGCGGCGGCAGCGAATCCCGGCGCTTGCTCGTCCAGGCGTATGACGCCTCGCTGCAACTGCTGGTGGACGGCGACCCCGCGCGCCCCCTCTTCCTGCCGCGCGACGGACACACCCTGCAGGCCTGGCGTGGCGTGCACGAGGGCTGGCAGCAGCTGAAGTCGACCGCGGCCGATGGCCTGCCGGCGCCCACCGGCGCCCAGGCCGAGGTCCAGGTTCGGCGCATCGACGTCCTCGTCGACGCCGTCGAGGCGCGCATGGCAGGCTGGAGCTCGCTGCTGTCCAGCGTGCAGCTGGCGCTCGTCGGCATGGCCATCGCCGCGGCCCTGATCTTCCTATACGCCTCGCACCTCGTCGTGTTCGCGCCGGTGGACCGGCTGCGCCGCGGCCTGCAGGCGCTGGAGCAGGGCGCGCTTGGCGCCCGCGTGGCCGAGGACTCGCAGGACGAGTTCGGCGACCTGGCGCGTGGCTTCAACCGCATGGCGCAGCGTCTCGAAGCCGTCTATCAAGGCATGGCCGATGAAGTGCGCGCCAAGACGGCCGACCTGCGCCTGGAGCAGCAGCGGCTGGCCACGCTGTACGAGGCCACGTCCTTCGCCGCTGGCGCGTCGTCCGTGCGCGACCTGGGCGCCGGTTTCGCCGAGCGCATGCGCCGCGCGGCCGGCGCCGATGCCGTCGCGATGCGCTGGCTGGACCCGAGCCAGCAGCGCATGGTGCTGCTGGCTTCGCAGGGCATGCCGCCCGCGATGGCCGAGGCCGAACGCTGCGTGACGCCTGGCGCCTGCCATTGCGGCAGCCCCGGGCCTCATGCCAAGGTCATTCCGATCACCCGCGAGAGCGATCACAGGTCGCACTGCGCCAAGGCCGGCTTCGTCGCCGTGACGGCGGTGGCGTTGACGGTGCAGGGCCGCGTGATGGGCGAGGTCGACCTGCTGTTTCGCGACCCGCCCCAGCCCAGCCAGGCGGACCGCGAGTTGCTGGACAGCCTGGCGAGCCATCTGGCCAGCGCCATGGACAGCCTGCGCAGCGAGGCGTTGCAGCGCGAAGCCGCTGTGGCCGAGGAGCGCGGCATGCTGGCCCGCGAGATGCACGATTCCATCGCACAAAGCCTGGCTTTCATGAAGATCCAGCTGCAACTGCTGAAGGACGCGCAGCGGGGCGGCAAGGCCGATGCAGCCGTGCGCCTCATCGACGAGCTGGAGCTGGGCCTGAAGGAATGCACTGCCGACGTGCGGGCGCTGCTGATGCATTTCCGCACCCGCACCGATGGCGACGACCTGCTGCCCGCGCTGCAGCAGACGCTGCAGAAGTTCCGCCTGCAAAGCGGCCTGCAGGCCGAGCTGGAGGTGGACGGCCACGGCGCACCGCTGCCGGCCGACGTGCAGGTGCAGCTGCTGCACGTGGTGCAGGAGGCGTTGGCCAATGTGCGCAAGCACGCCCAGGCCAGCCAGGTCCACGTGCGGCTGGCGCACCAGCCGCACTGGCAGATCGACGTGCGCGACGACGGCCGTGGATTCGACATGGCCCTGGACTCGCCCGACGACAGCCACGTCGGGCTGCGCATCATGCGCGAGCGCGCCGCCAAGGTGGGTGCCGCCGTGGCGCTGGAATCCCAACCCGGGCGCGGCACGCTGGTGCGCGTCTCCCTGCCCGAATACGAGACGGCCAATACATCATGAATGCCGAACCCATCCGCGTCCTTGTCGTTGACGACCACACGCTGTTCCGCCGCGGCCTGATCGCGCTGCTGGCCACGCAGTCGCAGTTGCAGGTCGTTGGCGAGGCCGGCGACGCCGGTGCGGCCGAGCGCCTGGCGGCCGAATTGCAACCCCAGGTCATCCTGCTGGACAACCACCTGCCCGGCGTCACCGGCGTGCAGGCCCTGCCGGCGCTGAAGGCGGCCGCGCCGGGTGCCCAGGTGCTGATGCTGACGATGAGCGAGTCGGAGGCCGACCTGGGCGCGGCCCTGCGCGCCGGCGCCTGCGGCTATCTGCTGAAGACGGCGGACAACCACGAGCTGACCCAGGCCATCGAGCGCGCGGTGCGCGGCGTGTCCAGCTTCAGCGCCGAGATGGCCGGCAAGCTGGCCACGGCCTTCCGCCACGAAGCCGAGGCAGCGTCCACCGCCGCCGCCGTGCCGCCCGACCCGCTGGGCACGCTGTCGCCGCGCGAGCGCGAGATCGTCGACCTGATCGCCCGCGGCGATTCCAACAAGCACATCGCGCGCGAGCTCGGCATCGCCGAGACGACGGTGAAGATCCATGTGCAGCACTTGCTGCGCAAGCTGGACCTGGACTCGCGCGTGCAGGCCGCCGTGCTGGTCACGCAGCAACGCACGTAGTTCTTTAGGACGAGGCCGCCCGGGCCGTCGTCCTCCCTGCGGGCGGTGCCCCGCTGCCCCTCTGGTGAATGTGCGGCGCGCAGGCTGCGCGGGACAGTCTCCTCATGTTCACTGAGGAGGAAACCGCATGACTGCGCCCCCTGTCGACCGCAAGGCCTGGTCGGTGCTGATCGTCAGCACCTTGGCCTTCACCGTCTGCTTCATGGTCTGGATGATGTTCGGCGTCATCGGCATCCCCATCAAGAAGCAGCTCGGCCTCAACGCCACCGAATTCGGCCTGCTGACGGCCATGCCGGTGCTGACCGGCTCTCTCGTGCGCGTGCCGCTGGGCATCTGGACGGACCGTTATGGCGGCCGCATCGTGCTCACGCTACTGATGCTCGCCACCGTGCCGGCCATCTGGCTGATGGCCTACGCGACGCAGTACTGGCACTTCCTCGTCATCGGCCTCTTCGTCGGGTTGGCGGGCGGCTCCTTCTCGGTGGGCACGCCGTACGTCGCGCGCTGGTTCCCCAAGAGCCGCCAGGGCATGGCCATGGGCGTCTATGGCGCGGGCAACTCCGGCTCGGCAGTCAACAAGTTCATCGCCCCGGTGCTGCTGGTCGGCTTCGGCTGGGCCATGGTGCCCCAGGTCTATGCGGCCATCATGGCCGGCACCGTCGTGCTGTTCTGGCTGTTCAGCCACAGCAACCCGGCCCACCTCGTCACCAGCAACGTCAGCTTTCGCGAGCAGCTGAAGGCGCTGAAGGACCCGCGTGTGCTGAAGTACTGCCAGTACTACAGCATCGTCTTCGGCGGCTATGTGGCGCTGGCGCTGTGGATGGTGCAGTACTACGTCGGCGAGTTCAGCCTGGATATCCGCGTGGCCGCGCTGCTGGCGGCCTGCTTCAGCCTGCCCGGCGGCGTGCTGCGCGCCGTCGGCGGCCTGCTGTCGGACAAGTACGGCGCCCACAAGGTCACCTGGTGGGTGCTGTGGGTGAGCTGGATCTGCCTGTTCCTGCTGAGCTACCCGCAGACCGACTTCACCATCGTGACGCTGGCCGGCGCCAAGACCTTCCACATCGGCCTGAACGTCTACACCTTCACCGCGCTGCTGGCCGTGCTGGGCGTGGCCTGGGCCTTTGGCAAGGCCTCGGTCTTCAAGTACATCAGCGACGACTACCCCGGCAACATCGGCGCGATCAGCGGCATCGTCGGCCTGGCCGGCGGCTTGGGCGGCTTCGTGCTGCCCATCCTGTTCGGCGCGCTGCTGGACCTGACCGGCATCCGCTCCAGCGCCTTCATGTTGATGTACGGCGTCGTCTGGATCTCGCTGATCTGGATGTACTGGACCGAGGTGCGCCGCACCGAAGTCATGGGCCGCAACGCGCCCGAATTCCACCTCGCCGGCTGAGCGCCGAAAGGACCCGCATCATGAGCAAGAACGACATCGCGGACTGGCGCCCCGAGGACGACGCCTTCTGGGAAAGCACCGGCAAGCGCATCGCCTACCGCAACCTGTGGATCTCCATCCCGGCCCTGCTGTGCGGCTTCGCCGTCTGGGGCATGTGGGGCATCATCGCCGTGCAGATGCTCAACCTGGGCTTCCCCTTCACCCAGGCCGAGCTCTTCACGCTGACGGCCATCGCCGGCATTTCGGGCGCGACGATGCGCATCCCGGCCTCTTTCCTGATCCGCATGGCCGGCGGGCGCAACACCATCTTCCTCACCACGGCCATGCTGCTGGCGCCGGCCATCGGCACCGGTGTCGCGTTGCAGCACAAGGACTGGCCGCTGTGGGCCTTCCAGCTGATGGCGCTGTGGTCGGGCGTGGGCGGCGGCAATTTCGCCAGCTCGATGTCCAACATCAACACCTTCTTCCCCAAGCGCCTGCAGGGCACGGCGCTGGGCCTGAACGCGGGCCTCGGGAACTTCGGCGTGACGACGATGCAGGTCGTCATCCCGCTGGTGATGACGGTCAGCTTTTTCGGTCTGAGCGGCGACCCGATGACGCTGGTGAAGGCCAGCGGCTGGATCTTCGGCAAGATCCCGGCCGGCACGCAGACCTGGATCCAGAACGCCGGCTTCGCCTGGGTGCTGTCGCTGGTGCCGCTGGCCGCGCTGTGCTGGTTCGGCATGAACAACCTGAAGACGGTGACGCCCAACGCCGGTCATCCGGTGGTCGCCTTCCTGAAGATCACCTACCTGTACTCGCTGGCCTTCGTGCCGTCCATCGGCATGCTCTACCTCTACCTGCCGGCGCCCACCGGCCTGGGGCTGTTGAACATGTGGGTGGCCATCCCGCTGGACATCGTCGCGGCGCTGCTCGTCATGCGCCTGGCTGCCTTCGGCGCGATGAAGGAGAACGTGGCCAAGCAGTTCGCCATCTTCCGCAACAAGCACACCTGGAGCCTGACGGCGCTGTACGTCGTCACTTTCGGCAGCTTCATCGGCTTCTCCATGGCTCTGCCACTGGCGATCACGGTGATCTTCGGCTTCCAGCACATCCCTGATGCGGCCGGCGTGCTCACCCACACGCTGAAGAACCCGAACGCCCCGTCTGCGCTGACCTACGCCTGGATCGGACCCTTCGTCGGCGCCGCGGTGCGGCCCGTCGGCGGCTGGATCTCTGACAAGGTCGGCGGCTCCATCGTCACGCAGGTCATCTCTGCGGTCATGGTGTTCGCGTCCGCCGCGGTCGGCTATGTGATGCAGCAGGCCTACGGCTCAGCCACGCCGGAGCAGTTCTTCCCGGCCTTCATGGGCCTGATGGTGCTGCTGTTCGCGGCCAGCGGCGTCGGCAACGGCTCGACCTTCCGCTCGGTGGGCGTCATCTTCGACCGAACCCAGGCCGGCCCCGTGCTCGGCTGGACGTCGGCCGTCGCGGCCTATGGCGCCTTCGTCGCGCCGGTGCTGATCGGCGAGCAAATCAAGGCCGGCACGCCGCAGTTCGCCTTCTACGGCTTCGCGGCCTTCTACGCCGTCTGCCTGGTGTTGAACTGGTGGTTCTATCTGCGCCGTGGCGCGGAGATCAAGAACCCCTGAGGCGAGCCAAAGGCCGCTCATAAAGGCCCGGAGGCATCGCCTTCGGGCCTTCTTGCTTTTCAGGCCTGGCGCGCGCGCCTCGTCCGAAAGAACGATGCCTTCACTTGCCCGCCTCCTCCTTCCGCGCCGGTCCTACCCGACCTGCGGTGGATGGGCAGATGGGCCCCCGCCGCGGAGCATGACCATCGTGCCAAAGACCCTCTCACTTCCACTGCGCTGGAATCCGGAAGACCCGGATTTCTGGACCGGCCATGGCCGGGCGGTGGCGCTGCGCAACCTGTGGATCGCCGTTCCCGCGCTGGCGCTGTCGTTCGCGGTGTGGATGCTGTGGTCGGTGCTCGTCGTGCACCTGCCGGCGGCGGGTTTTCGCTACAGCACCAACCAGCTGTTCTGGCTGAGCGCGCTGCCGGCTCTGTGCGGCGCCACTTTGCGCATCTTCTACGGCTTCGCGGTGCGCTGGGTCGGCGGGCGACGCTGGACGGCCTTGTCCACGGCCAGCCTGTTGCTGCCCGCCGGCGGTATCGCGCTGGCGGTGCAGGACCCCGCCACGCCCTATGAATGGATGGTGGTGTTGGCCCTGCTGTGCGGCCTGGGCGGCGCCAACTTCGCTAGCGGCATGGCCCACATCAGCGCCTGCTTTCCGGCGCGCGAGCAGGGCAGGGCGCTGGGCCTGGGCGCCGGCTTCGCCCACCTGGGCGTGGGCCTCGTGCAATGGGCTGTGCCGGTGGTCATTACGCTGGACCTCTTCGGCCTGCCCGCTCAATCGGGCGGGCTGTGGCTGGCCAATGCCGGCCTGGTGTGGCTGCCGCTGATCGCGCTTGCCAGCATGGCGGCCTGGTTCGGCATGGACGACCTGCCCTCGGCCGGTGTTGGCATGGCCGAGCAGGCCCAGCTCTTCACGCACCGCCACAGCTGGCTGATGAGCTGGCTCTACCTGGGCAGCTTCGGCAGCTTCATCGGCTTCGCGGCGGCCGGCCCGCTGCTGTTGCGCAGCCAGTTCCCCGGCTTTGAGGGCGCGCAGCACCTGGTGTGGCTGGGCCCCTTGCTCGGCGCGCTGGCGCGGCCGCTGGGCGGCTGGGTGGCCGACAACTTTGGCGGCGCGCGCATCAGCCTGGCCTGCTTCGGCGGGCTGGCGCTGGGCGTCGTCGGTGTGCTGGCCAGCCTCGGCATGGAAGGCGGCGCTTGGCTGTTCGGCGCCAGCTTCCTGCTGCTCTTTGTCGCCGCCGGTATCGCCAACGGCAGCACCTTCCGCATGGTGCCGCTGGGCTTCGTGTGCGAGGCGCAGAAGAGCCAGCGCCCCTTGCCCGAAGCGCAGGCCCAGGGCGCCGCGGCACTCGGCCTGTGCTCAGCCGTCGGTGCCTACGGCGGCTTCTTCATTCCCAAGAGTTTTGGCAGCGCGATCACGCTGGCCGGCGGCCCCGAGGCCGCGCTCTATTGCTTCCTGGCGTTCTACCTGAGCTGCATGGCCATCTGCTGGTGGTTCTACGGCCGTCGCCACGCCCCCCTGTCCTGCTAACGGAGAAATCAATGTCCCATTTCCTGGATCGACTGACCGCCTTCCAGCTGCCCAAGGAGGTCTTCGCCGGTGGCCACGGCGTGAGCACCGGCGAGGACCGCACCTGGGAGGACGCCTACCGCAACCGCTGGGCGCACGACAAGATCGTGCGCAGCACGCACGGCGTGAACTGCACCGGCTCCTGCTCATGGAAGATCTACGTCAAGGGCGGCATCGTCACCTGGGAGACCCAGCAGACCGACTACCCGCGCACCCGCCCCGAGCTGCCCAACCACGAGCCGCGCGGCTGCGCGCGGGGCGCGAGCTACAGCTGGTATCTCTACAGCGCCAACCGCGTGAAGTACCCGATGGTGCGCGGCCGCCTGCTCAAGCGCTGGCGCGAGGCGCTGGCGGTCTCGAAGAGCCCGGTCGATGCCTGGGCGCTGATCCAGAGCGACGAGAGCGCCCGGCGTGACTACCAGCAGCTGCGCGGCATGGGCGGCTTCGTGCGCTCCACCTGGGACGAGGTCAACGAGCTGATCGCTGCGGCCAACGTCTACACGATCAAGGAGCACGGCCCGGACCGCGTCATCGGCTTCTCGCCCATCCCGGCGATGTCCATGATCAGCTACGCGGCCGGCAGCCGCTACCTGAGCCTGATCGGCGGCGTCTGCATGAGCTTCTACGACTGGTACTGCGACCTGCCGCCGGCCAGCCCGCAGGTCTGGGGCGAGCAGACCGACGTGCCCGAGTCGGCCGATTGGTACAACAGCAACTACATCATTGCCTGGGGCAGCAACGTGCCGCAGACGCGCACGCCGGACGCCCACTTCTTCACCGAGGTGCGCTACAAGGGCGCCAAGACGGTGGCGGTGACGCCCGACTACTCCGAGGTCGCCAAGCTGGCCGACCTGTGGCTGCACCCCAAGCAGGGAACCGACGCGGCACTGGCCATGGCCATGGGCCACGTCGCGCTCAACGAGTTCTATTTCAAGGAGCGCAGCCCCTATTTCGACGACTACGCGCGCCGCTACACCGACCTGCCGCTGCTCGTCATGCTGGAAGAGCAGACCCTGCCCGACGGCCGCAAGACCCGCGTGCCCGGCCGCTACCTGCGCGCCAGCGACCTGGCCGGCCAGATGGGCCAGAGCAACAACCCCGAGTGGAAGACGCTGGCCTATGACGCCACCGGCCGCCTGGTGCTGCCCCATGGCTCCATCGGTTTCCGCTGGGGTTCAGAGGGCCGCGACGACACCGGCAAGTGGAACCTGGAGGCCAGGGAGGCCGAGGGCGGCGGTGACGTCAAGCTCAAGCTCTCCCTCGTCGAGGACGGCGAGCAGGCGCACGAGATCGTCGATGTCGCCTTTCCCTATTTCGCCGGCAGCGCCAGCGCGCACTTCACGCCCAACCCGCAGCAGGATGGCGTCAGCCACTGCGCCCGCGTGCCGGCCACCACGCTGAAGACGCAGGACGGCGAGGTGCTTGTCGCCACCGTCTTCGACCTGCAGGCCGCCCAGTACGGCATCGACCGCGGCTTCGGCTCGGGTGCCGCGAGCTACGACGACAACGCCCCCTACACGCCCGCCTGGCAGGAAGCCATCACCGGGGTGCCGCGCGCGCAGGTCATCCGCGTGGGGCGCGAGTTCGCCGAGAACGCGCACAAGACCAAGGGCAAGTCGATGATCATCATCGGCGCCGCGATGAACCACTGGTACCACTGCGACATGAACTACCGCGGTGTCATCAACCTATTGATGATGTGCGGCTGCATCGGCCAGAGCGGTGGCGGCTGGGCGCATTACGTCGGCCAGGAGAAGCTGCGCCCGCAGACCGGCTGGACGGCGCTGGCCTTCGCGCTGGACTGGATCAGGCCGCCGCGCCAGATGAACAGCACCAGCTTCTTCTACGCCCACACCGACCAGTGGCGCTACGAGAAGCTGAACGTGGACGAGGTGCTGTCACCACTGGCGACCGAGGCCGAGCGTGCCGAGTTCGCCGGCAGCCTGATCGACTGCAATGTGCGCGCCGAGCGCATGGGCTGGCTGCCCAGCGCGCCGCAGCTCAAGACCAACCCGATGCAGGTGGTGAAGGATGCCGCTGCCGCCGGCATGGAGCCCAAGGACTACGTCGTGCGCGGCCTGCGCGACGGCTCGCTGCAGATGAGCTGCGAAGACCCCGACGCGCCGCAGAACTGGCCGCGCAACATGTTCGTCTGGCGCTCCAACCTGCTGGGCTCCAGCGGCAAGGGCCACGAGTATTTCTGCAAGCACCTGCTCGGCACCGAGAACGGCGTGCAGGGCAAGGACCTCGGCGTGGACGACGCCAAGCCCAACGAAGTGCGCTGGCATGCCCAGGCGCCGCAGGGCAAGCTGGACCTGCTCGTGACGCTGGACTTCCGCATGAGCACGACCTGCCTGTACAGCGACATCGTGCTGCCCACCGCCAGCTGGTACGAGAAGAACGACCTCAACACCAGCGACATGCACCCCTTCATCCACCCGCTGTCCGCGGCCGTGGACCCGGTCTGGCAGTCGCGCAGTGACTGGGAGATCTACAAGGGTTTCGCCAAAGCCTTCAGCAAGGTCTGCATCGGCCACCTGGGCGTGGAGAAGGAAGTCGTCCTGTCGCCGCTGATGCACGACACGCCGGCCGAGCTCGCCCAGCCCTTCGGCGTGAAGGACTGGAAGAAGGGCGAGTGCGACCTCATCCCCGGCAAGACGGCGCCCACCATCGCCGTCGTCGAGCGCGACTACCCGGCCACGTTTGAGCGCTTCACGGCGCTGGGCCCGCTGATGGAGAAGCTGGGCAACGGCGGCAAGGGCATCGGCTGGGACACCAAGACGGAGGTGGCCCAGCTCGCCGAGCTCAACGGCGTGAACGCCGAAGGCCGCGCCCGCATCGTCAGCGACATCGACGCCTGCGAGGTCATCCTGCAACTCGCGCCCGAGACCAACGGCCATGTCGCCGTGAAGGCCTGGGAAGCCCAGGGCCGGGCCACCGGCCGCGAGCACGTGCACCTGGCCCTGCACCGCGAGGACGAGAAGATCCGCTACCGCGACATCCAGGCGCAGCCGCGCAAGATCATCAGCTCACCGACCTGGAGCGGGCTGGAGAGCGAGAAGGTCTCCTACAACGCCGGCTACACCAACGTGCATGAACTGATTCCATGGCGCACGCTGACCGGCCGCCAGCAGTTCTACCAGGACCACGCCTGGATGCGCGCCTTCGGCGAGGGCTTCAGCAGCTACCGCCCGCCGGTGGACCTGAAGACGACGGCCGGCATCCAGAACATCAAGCCCAACGGCAACCGCGAGATCGTGCTGAACTTCATCACGCCGCACCAGAAGTGGGGCATCCACAGCACCTACAGCGACAACCTGCTGATGCTGACGCTCAACCGCGGCGGTCCCGTCATCTGGCTCAGCGAGGACGACGCGAAAAGCGCCGGCATCGAAGACAACGACTGGGTGGAGCTGTTCAACATCAACGGCGCCATCGCGGCCCGTGCGGTGGTGAGCCAGCGCGTGAACCCCGGCATGACGCTGATGTACCACGCGCAGGAAAAGATCATCAACACGCCCGGCAGCGAGATCACCGGTGTGCGTGGGGGCATCCACAACTCGGTGACACGCATCGTCACCAAGCCCACCCACATGATCGGCGGCTACGCCCAGTACAGCTACGGCTTCAACTACTACGGAACCATCGGCACCAACCGCGACGAGTTCGTCGTGGTGCGCAAGATGAAAAAGGTGGACTGGCTCGACACGCCCCGCGACGACCACCTCGCCCCCGCCTTCCAGGCGCAAGGCGAAAACCCCTGAAACGCGAGGAGCACGCAATGAAGATTCGCGCACAGATCGGCATGGTCCTGAACCTGGACAAGTGCATCGGCTGCCACACCTGCTCGGTGACCTGCAAGAACGTCTGGACCAGCCGCCCCGGCGTCGAGTACGCCTGGTTCAACAACGTGGAGACCAAGCCCGGCATCGGCTATCCCAAGGAGTGGGAGAACCAGGACAAGTGGAACGGTGGCTGGATCCGCAAGCCCGACGGCAAGCTGGAGCCGCGCCAGGGCGGCAAGTGGAAGCTGCTGATGAAGATCTTCGCCAACCCCAACCTGCCGGAGATCGACGACTACTACGAACCCTTCACCTTCGACTACGACCACCTGCAGTCGGCCCCCGAGATGAAGCATGCGCCCACGGCCCGCCCGCGCAGCCTCATCACCGGCCAGCGCATGGAGAAGATCGAGTGGGGCCCGAACTGGGAGGAGATCCTCGGCGGCGAGTTCAGCAAGCGCAGCAAGGACAAGAACTTCGACGACATCCAGAAGGACATCTACGGCCAGTTCGAGAACACCTTCATGATGTACCTGCCGCGGCTGTGCGAGCACTGCCTGAACCCGGCGTGCGTGGCGAGCTGCCCGTCGGGCTCGATCTACAAGCGCGAGGAAGACGGCATCGTGCTGATCGACCAGGACAAGTGCCGCGGCTGGCGCATGTGCGTGTCGGGCTGCCCCTACAAGAAGATCTACTACAACTGGAAGAGCGGCAAGGCCGAGAAGTGCATCTTCTGCTACCCGCGCATCGAAGCGGGCCAGCCCACCGTCTGCTCCGAAACCTGCGTTGGCCGCATCCGGTATCTCGGCGTGCTGCTGTACGACGCCGACCGCATTCTCGAGGCCGCCGCCACGCCCAACGACAAGGACCTCTACCAGGCCCAGCTCGACCTCTTCCTGGACCCCTTCGACCCCGCCGTCATCAAGCAGGCGCGGGCTGACGGCATCCCGGAGAACTGGCTGGAGGCGGCGCGCAACAGCCCCGTCTACAAGATGGCCGTGGACTGGAAGGTGGCGCTGCCGCTGCACCCCGAGTACCGCACGCTGCCCATGGTCTGGTACGTGCCGCCGCTGTCGCCCATCAGCGCGGCGGCCAACGCCGGCCAGCTGGGCGAGGTGGGCGAGCTGCCCGACGTGAAGCAGTTGCGCATCCCCGTGCAGTACCTCGCCAACCTGCTGACCGCGGGCGACACCGTGCCCGTCGTCGGCGCGCTGGAGCGCATGCTGGCCATGCGCGCCTACCAGCGCGGCGTGCACGTGGACGGCGTGAAGAACCTGGCCGTGCTCGATCAGGCCGGCCTCTCCGAAGCCCAGGTGCAGGACATGTACCGCGTGATGGCCATCGCCAACTACGAGGACCGCTTCGTCATTCCGACGACGCACCGCGAGTACGCCGAGAACGCCTTCAACGTGCGCGGTGGCTGCGGCTTCAGCTTCGGCAACGGCTGCTCCGAGGGCGTCACCGAGACCAGTCTCTTCGGCTCGGAGAAGAAGCGAACCATCCCCATCAAGGCAACGATCTGAGGGCCGCCATGTTCACCAAACCCACCCACGCCCCCTACAGCCTGCGCGTGCTCGCCGCGCTGCTGCGCTACCCGGATGCGGCCTTGCGTGCCGCCGTGCCCGAGCTGCAGCAGGCGCTGCGCGCCGAGGCCGCGCTGCCGGCGGCTCGCATCGACGAGCTGTGCGCGCTGCTGCAGCATCTTCATCGCGACGACCCCTTCGCCGTGGAAGCCGATTTCGTCGACCTCTTCGACCGCGGCCGCGGCACGGCCCTGCACCTGTTCGAGCACATCCACGGCGACTCGCGCGAGCGTGGCCCGGCCATGGTCGACCTGCAGCAGACCTACGAGCGTGCGGGCCTGTACCTCGCGCCCGGCGAGCTGCCCGACCACCTGGCCGTGGTGCTGGAGTACGCGAGCACGCAGCCGGCCCGCGAGGCACACGACTTCCTCGCCGAGATCGCTCACATCACGCGGTCCATCTTCAGCGCGTTGAAGCGTCGCCAGAGCCCCTATGCCAGCGTGCTGGCCGCCGCGCTGGAGTTGGCGGGCGAGCGCGCCGAGCGCGTCGAGATTCCGCCCGAGCCCGAGCTCGACGAAGACTGGGCCGAGCCCGAGGCCTTCGGCGGCTGCTCGTCGGCCGGCCAGTCGCGGCCCGAGCAGCCGCAGCCCATCCACATCGTGCGCAAGCCCAGTGCGCATCAACCGGGAGCCCAGGCATGAACGCCGTCCACAACTTCCTGTTCGTCGTCTACCCCTACATCTGCCTGGCCGTCTTCCTGATGGGCAGCCTGGCCCGCTTCGACCGTGATCAGTACACCTGGAAGAGCGACAGCTCGCAGCTGCTGCGCAGCCGGGGCATGAAATGGGGCAGCAACCTCTTCCACGCCGGCATCCTGTTTCTGTTCGTTGGCCACACGGTAGGCATGCTGACGCCTCATGCCGTCTACGAGCACTTCATCAGCCCTGCAACTAAGCAGATGCTGGCCATCGTGGCCGGCGGCGTGGCCGGCACGTTCTGCTTCATTGGCCTGTCGATGCTGATCTGGCGCCGCATGACCGATCCGCGCATCCGCCTCACCAGCCACCGCACGGACCTCGCCATCCTGTGGATCCTGTGGGTGCAGCTCAGCCTGGGCCTCATCACGCTGCCGTTCTCGCTGGCGCACGCCGACGGCACGGTCATGCTGGTGTTGAGCGACTGGGCGCAGCGCATCGTCACCTTCAACCCCGACGCGAGCGGCCTCGTGGCCCTGGCCTGGCCCTACAAGGTCCACATGGTGCTGGGCATGACGATCTTCCTGCTGTTCCCGTTCAGCCGCCTGGTGCACGTGTGGAGCGGGCTGGCGTCGGTGTTCTACGTCTTCCGCCCCTACCAGGTCGTGCGTTCGCGCCGCCTGAACCTGCCGAAGTGAGGTCCACCATGGCTCATGTGAACCACATCGAGATCGCCGCCGTCGAAGAGGCGCTGGACGAGGCCGCGCTGCGCCAGCGCGCCTGCACCGAGCTGCTGCGCCAGCGCGCCATCGAGCTGGGCCTGCTCGCAGCCGACGACCCCGCGCCGCGCGAGGGAGCGCTGAGCGAGGCGGCCAGCCAGGCCATCGAGGCGCTGATTGCCCGGGAGCTGGCCGGCCCCGAGCCGGACGAGACGGCCTGCCTGCGCCACTACGAGGCCAACGCCAGGCACTACGCGCAGGGCGAGCGCGTGCAGGTGCGCCACATCCTGTTCGCCGTCACGCCCGGCGTGGACGTGAGCCTGCTGCGCCAGCGCGCGGAAGGGCATCTGATCCAGCTGCGCGCCAGCGACGTGGCCGCTTTTGACGAAGCGGCGAAGATGCTGTCCAACTGCCCGAGTGGCGCCGAGGGCGGGCGGCTGGGCTGGCTGACGGCGAACGACTGCGCGCCCGAGTTCGCCAAGGAGCTGTTCGGCCGCAGCGAGATCGGCGTGTTGCCGCAGCTGCTGCACAGCCGCTTCGGACTGCACATCGCCGCCATCGACGCACGCGAGCCGGGGCGGCTGCCGGCCTTCGAGCAGGTGCGCGAGGCCGTGGCCCAGCGCATGCGCCAGCTGCATCAGATCAGCGCGCTGCGCCAGTACCTGCAGACACTGGCCGCGGACGCGCGACTGGAAGGTGTCGAGCTTCAGCAAGCGAGTTCACCATTGGTGCAGTGATGCCCGACGAGCTGCTCGAACGCCTGCGCCGCTTCCAGACCGATGCCTTCCCGCAGCAGCGCTCGCTGTTCCGGCATCTCGTCGACGACGGCCAGCATCCGCTGACACTCTTCATCGGCTGCTCGGATTCGCGCCTCGTGCCCTATCTGCTGACCGGCGCCGGCCCGGGCGAGCTTTTTCTCGTTCGCAACGTCGGCGCCTTTGTGCCGCCGTACGACCAGAGCCAGGGCTTCCACGGCACGGCGGCGGCCATCGAGTACGCGGTGCTGAACCTGCAGGTGCACCGCATCATCGTCTGCGGACACAGCCATTGCGGCGCCATCCGGGCGCTGTACGGCGAGGTGGCGCCGGCCGCGCAGAACCTCGCCCGCTGGCTGGACCTGGGTCGCGAGGCCGCGTTGCCGGTGGCCGAGCCCGGCCCCGAGGTGATGCGCCGCACCGAGCAGCGCGCCATCGTGCTGCAGCTGGAGCGGCTGATGGACTACCCGATGGTGCGCGAGCGCGTCGAGGCGCGGTCGCTGACGCTGCACGGCTGGCACTACGTCATCGAGGACGGCGAGGTGCACGTCTTCGACGTGGCCGTTGGCGCCTTCGTGCCCGCCTCGCGCGCCGACAACGCCGGCACCGGGCCCTACCTGCTGAGCAGCGAGGAAGACGGGATGGACGCCAGCGGCGTCCCCATCGTTTAGCCGATAAACACGGTCTCGCCAGTCGGGTTGAACGACAGCAGCCCGCCGAACTCACCGGTCTCCACGCGCTTGGTCAACAGCTCCAGCATGCGCTGGATCTCGCTGGTGGTCGTGCGGCCGGCCAGGGCAGCGGTGAACATCAGTTGCCAGGCCGGCCCGGCGTGGCGCGCCTCGGCGGCCAGGGTCGCAAAGTCCTGCAGCTCGGCCGGGTCCTTGTCCACGCACATCAGCGGGCGCAGCACGCCGCCCTCGCCGGCGGCATGGGCGGCCCGCTGCTCGGGCGTCGCGTCGGGTTCGCACTCGGCCGTGGTGAAAACCATCAGCAGCCGTTGCGGCTCGGGCTGGGCACGGGCCATGGCCAGCAGGTCGTTGAAATGCTCGATGTTCATGGTCGACACCGTAACGCGCTGCCGCCGCGGCGTGCGCGGCGGGCGGACGAGGCGGCCATCGCCCGAAAGGAGTAGGTCGCCGGTGCCCTCGTCCTGCCACGGCCGGATGGGCCGGGCCGGGGCCGCTGCCCAGAATGCCGGCATGGACGCAAGGACAGCCCCTTTGCTTTGGATGCCCCGTGTGATCGCCTCGCTGGCACCGCTGGACGGCACGCTGCACGACCGCCGCCAGCGCCCCTGGCGCGACCTGCGCATCTCGCTGACCGACCGCTGCAATTTCCGCTGCAGCTACTGCATGCCGCGCAGCCGCTTCGGCCCCGGCCACCGCTTCCTGCCGCAGTCGCAGCTGCTGAACTTCGAGGAGATCGCCCAAGTCGCCCGCCAGGCCCTGGCCCTGGGCGTGCGCACGCTGCGCCTGACCGGCGGCGAGCCGCTGCTGCGCCGCGACCTGGCCACGCTCGTGCGCCAGCTGGCCGCGCTGCGCACGCTGGACGGCACGCCGCCCGACCTGGCGCTGACGACCAACGGCAGCCTGCTGGCCGGCCAGGCCGCTGCGCTGCGCGACGCCGGCCTGAACCGCCTCACAGTGAGCCTCGATGCGCTGGATGACGCCGTCTTCCAGCGCATGAACGACGTCGGCTTCCCCGTGGCCGAGGTGCTGCGCGGGCTGGAGGCGGCGCAGCGCGCGGGCTTCGAGCGCATCAAGGTCAACATGGTGGTGCGCCGTGGCGTCAACGACGGCGAAGCGCTGCCGCTGGCCGGGCACTTCCGCGAGCACTTTGGCTCGAGCGTGGTGCTGCGCTTCATCGAGTTCATGGACGCCGGTTGCCACAACGGCTGGAAGATGGACGAGGTGCTGCCCAGCGACGAACTGCGTGCGCGCATCGCCGCGCGCTGGCCGCTGCTGCCGCTGCCCGCCACCCGTGGCGGCGAGACGGCGCAGCGCTGGCGCTACGCCGACGGCGCGGGCGAGATCGGCTTCATCAGCAGCGTCAGCCATGCCTTCTGCGGCGACTGCACGCGCGCCCGGCTGACGGCGGACGGCCGCCTCTTCACCTGCCTGTTCGCACCCCAGGGCCACGATCTGCGCCCGTTGCTGCGCGCTTCCCAGGGCGGCGAGACGGAGCTGCGGGAGCACCTGGCCGGCATCTGGGCGCAGCGCGGCGACGCCTACTCCGAGCAGCGCGACAAGCTGCGCCTGCTACAGCCCGAGCGTGCGGACATGCATGTGCTGGGCGGTTGACGAATCCACCTGACCTTGCACCAGATCAAAGTGGTGCGTGGCGCTTGCGCCCAGCATCGCCCCTTCCGCCTTTCATCCGCCTACGCCATGACCACTCCTTCGCTTCTCGACCGCATGGCCATGGCCAGCCTGAAACCCCTGCTGATCCGCGGCCGGCAGTTGCTGCCCATCGTGCAGGGCGGCATGGGCGTGGGCATCTCGGCCCATCGGCTGGCCGGCAGCGTCGCCGCGCAGGGCGCCTGGGGCACCATCGCCTCAGTGGATCTGCGCCGCCACCACCCCGACCTGATGGCGCGCAGCGAAGGCATGCGCGACAGCGACGAAAACAAGAAGACCGTCATCCAGCAGGCCAACCAGGAGGCACTGGCGCGCGAGATCCGCCTGGCCCGCGGGATTGCCGGCGGGCGTGGCCTGCTGGCCGTCAACGTGATGCGCGCGGTGAGCGACTACGCGGCCTCGGTGCGCACGGCGCTGCAGGAGGGCGTGGACGCGCTGGTGGTGGGTGCCGGCCTGCCGCTGGACCTGCCCGAGCTGGCCCAGGATCACCCCAATACGGCCCTCGTGCCCATCCTCAGCGACGCGCGCGGCGTGGCGCTGCTGTGGCGCAAATGGGAGCGCCGCCAACGCATCCCCAGCGCCATCATCATCGAGCACCCGGGCCATGCCGCCGGCCACCTGGGCGCGGCGCGCGTGGCCGACCTGAGCGACGCGCGCTTCGACTTCGAGACCGTGCTGCCTGCGGTGCGCCAGCTGATCCGCGACGCTGGCGTGGAGGGCCAGGTGCCGCTGATCGCCGCCGGCGGCGTGCGCTGCTGCGAGGACATCCAGCGCCTGCAGTCCCTGGGCGCCGACGCGGCCCAGCTCGGCACGGCCTTCGTCGCCACCGAGGAGTGCGACGCCCACCCCAACTTCAAGCAGGTGCTGGTGGAAGCGCGTGACGAGGACCTGGTCGAGTTCACCAGCGTGGCCGGCCTGCCCGCCCGCGCGGTGATGACGCCGTGGCTTCGCAAATACCTGAAGGCCGAGGAAAGGCTGCAGGCCGTGGCCCAGCTCAAGCAGCGCTGCACGATGGCCTTCGACTGCCTGAGCCAGTGCGGCCTGCGCGACGGCCTCAAGGGCTGGGGCCAGTTCTGCATTGACCAGCGCCTGGGGTCGGCATTGCGGGGCGAGGTCAACAAGGGTCTGTTCTTCCGCGGCCGCGGCGGGCTGCCCTTCGGCAGCCAGATCACCAGCGTGCGGCAGTTGCTGGAGCGCCTGCTGACGCCCGGCATCGCCGTTGGAACTCCTGTGTGATGCCGGCGTCCTGGCTTGACCGTGGTCACGGGGAGCTCCTATCCTCGCGCCCCATCCCGCCGGAGGCCCTGCGGCCTTGACGCCCCGAAGGAGCGCTCCCCATGTCCACGCCGCCCGACCAGTTGCCCAAGCGAGGAGGCGCCCGGACCGCCGTGCGCGAGGTGCTGGAGTCGGTCGACGCCAAACCCACGAAGAACGACCCGGTGGCCACGGCCAAGGGCAAGTACGACGCCGCCAAGCTCAAGCTCGAGCAGGGCGATCTGGCCAAGGTGCCCGGTGCGGCGCCGCCCGGCGTGGAATCAGCGCATGCCGCCGTGCAGAGCGCCCGCAATGGCCTGGTGGCTGACCCCAAGACCCTGCAGGACTTCATGCTGGCTGCCAAGGCCCTGGACGTGCTGGGCAGGAAGGTGGCTGACTACCTCAAGGCCGAGACCAAGGCCATGCAGCAGCTGAAAAAGAAATACGACGACACCAAGGCGGAGATCGACAAGGCGCTCAAGGCCCTGCCGGCCACGGCACCGAGCGGATTGACGGCCGCATTCGATGCGGTCACCCAGGCCAAGGCCAAGCTGCCCGCCGACCCCAAGACCATCACGGCCTATGTCGACGCCATCAAGGCCTTGCCGGAATTCAAGACTGCCGTGGCCGACTGCGCCAGGGCGGTAGCGCGCAAGGCCAATGTCGACAGCGGCACCGCAAAGTTCGGCTCGACGGGCACCGAGCTGAAGCAGCTCAAGGGCTCGGCCAAGCTCAACGACGAGCAAAAGCGCATCCTCGACCAGGCGCTGAAGAACCAGCTCGGCAAGACCGACAAGCCGATGTCGGACAGCGAGCTGAAGAAGTTGGCCCAGACCGTGGTCGACAAGACCAACCAGCTCGCCGAAACGCCGCTGGAGAAAGTGCCCAAGGGCAGCAAGACCATCAAGAAGGGGCTCAAGGGGATCAACGAGAAGCTGGCCCAGTCGCCCACGCTCAAGACCAATATCGTCAAGCTGCAGCAGGACAAATGGGTCATCAAGCTCAACGAGCCGGGCGGGGGTAGCTACTGCGACAAGGTCAACAAGACCATCGCCATCGACCCCAGCGACCCGCTCGACGAGGCCCTGGGTGGGCTGGCGCACGAGACCGGCCACGCGCTGTTCATGCCGCCGCCCAAGCCCACGCTGAACAGCGTGGCGGACGGGCTGGAATATGTGCGCAAGGCCACCGAGGTGGACTTCATCGACGAAGGCGAAGCCCAGCTCGTGGCCTGCCGGGCCGCCAAGGAGCATGCGGCCGAGGGCGTGGTGAGCGAGGTGCCGGCCGACGCCTCCGGCAAATTCATGGCGATCTACGACAAGCTGGAAAAAGGCGACATCGACGAGGCCACGGCGCGCCAGGAGATGGCCAAGGAGTTTGGCGACCTCATCACCAGCACGACCCATGAAGACTACAAGACCTACTATGGCCGCGGCCATATCGACACCTGGAACAGTGCCCATGCGTCCGATCCGGCCAAGCAGCTCGATTACGCTGACCTGAGCGGCGTGACCCTCTTCCCCTGATCTTTGAAGCCCGCATCCCTTTCGGAGCGCCAGCCCATGAGCGACCTGACCCTCTTCGCAATGATTGACCAGTTGGTGGCCGAGCCAGCGCTGGATCCCGCCAAGGTCTCAAGCCTCCTCGGCGTCACCCTGGTGCGGGACCCGGATGCCGACACAGCCGCCATCGAGGCCTGGGCGCCGGCTGCAGGCAAGGGCGGGGCGTATGAGGTCATCGACCTGCGCATGCCCGACCCCGACATAGGCGACGGCACGATCTTCCTCAGCGCGACACCGCGCGAGGGCGGGGGCATCGACGGCACGGCCATCGGCGCGCACTACGGGCTCGACTTCAAGACTGAGATCCCGTCGCCGCGCTTTCGCCCCGGCAGCGTGCCGGTCTATCTGGTGTACGAGCGGGACTGGGGCACGCTGTCCTTTGGCGTCACGGCGGACGCGCAGCGCCGGCTGGTTCGCTTCGTGGTGTCGACGCGCCGCCGTTGACGGTCAGGGCTGGCGCGCCGCCACCTGCTTGCGGATCGCGTTGACCATGTTTGCATCCGCGCCGGCCAGCATGGAGGTGCGCGCCGTGATGCGGCCTTCGCCGTCGAGCAGGATGAGCTCGGCGCTGTGATTGAACTCTCCGTCGGGCAGGGCGCGGTACTGGAACTTCAGCAGCGCGGCGATCTTGCGCACCGTGGCCGGGTCGGTGCGGGCCAACGTCCATTGCGAGGCGTCCAGCCCACGCTCCTTGGCCATGGCTTCCAGCTTGGCCGGCGTGTCGCGCGCCGGGTCGAAGCTGATCAGCAGCACCTTCACGCGCCGGCGCTCGGCCTCGGTCAGAGCCGCCTCGGTGTCGCGCGCCGCGTCGATCAGCATCGGGCAGACGAACTGGCAGGAGGTGTAGAACATGCTGACCAGCACCGGCTGGCCGCGTCCGCCATCCAGGCGGATCACCTGGCCCTGTTGGTTGGTCAGCCTGGCATCCAGCTGGTAGACCGAATCGCCGGGCAGGGCGGCCATGGCCGCGCCGGCCAGCAACAGCCAGGCCCAGATCAGAAATCGTTTCATGGCTTTACCTCGCGAGCACATCGAAAGCCCAGGCTGCCGGTGCTGTCGGCCGCGCTGAGAGAAGAAAGCAGCGCCACGCGCATCAGCACGGCGTAGTTCTGGCGGTCCTGCAGGTCGATGGCGCCGGCGCCACAGAACTTCAGCCGGTCCGGGTCACTGGCGCTGCGGCTGTCAGCGTTGACGAGCAGGGCGTTGAAGTCGTCCACCCATTCCCAGGCCACGCCGTGCAGGTCGCGCACGCCGTAGACGTTCGCCGAGCCCCCTACTGCTGGCAGCGCGCGGTTGGCCGGGCGGGCATACCAGCCCAGGATGCGCGCCAGCCAGGCCGGATCGCCGCGCGCGTCGGTGCGCGTGGCGTCGGCCGCGGCGGCGTATTCCCATTCGTACCAGGTCGGCAGTCGGCCGCCCTCGGACTCGCAATAGGCCTGGGCGGCGAACCAGCTGACCTCGGTGACGGGGGTGTCATCACCGCCGGTCTCGGCCCAATGGCGCAGATAGCCGGCACCGGCGAAGGCCTCAGGCGCGCGGCTGGCCTGCCATTCGGTGTGGGTGGACAGAAAGCGGCCGAACTCGCTACGCGTGACGGGCGTCTCGCGCATCTGGAAGGCCGCGACGCGCGTCGGTTCGCGGTCGGTGTCGCGGGCCAGCACGCTGTTGAGCGTGCCGGCCGGCAGGGCCACATAGGCCGCGCCGGCCAAGCCCAGCAACGCGCTGGCCAGGGCCATCAGTGTGCTGCCTGGTTGGTGGTGGCGGGCTTGGCGGCACGCTGCTTCTTGACCTCGTCGGCCGAGACGCTGCCGCCCACATTGCCCCAGCTGTTCAGCACATAGGTCAGGATGTTGGCGACCTCGTCGTCGTTGAGCTGGTTCATCGGCGGCATGACCGAGTCGTAGTCCTTGCCGTTGACCTTGACCTTGCCCGACAGGCCGTGCAGCACGACACCGACGGCGCGCTTGGCGTCCTGCCCCAGCCAGTCGGACTTGGCCAGCGGCGGGAACACGCCCGGCAGCCCGGCGCCGTTGGCCTGGTGGCAGACCGAGCAGGTGCCGGCGAACAGCGCCTGGCCGGCGGCGATCTGGTCCTTGGCCGTCAAGGTGCCGCCCGCGGCGGCCGCGGTGGCGGTGGTCACGGCGCCGAGGTTGGGAGCGGCGCGGTCACCCAGGTAGACCGAGTCGACCTCCTTGCCGGAATAGATGCTCTTGTCCTCGGGACCGTCGATCTTCAGGATGGCCAGCGCGCCCTTGTTGAAGGCGCGGAAGATGGAGTGGTCGACCATCACATAGCTGCCTGGCACCTTGGCCTTGAAGTCGACGATGGCCGCGCCGCCGGCGGGGATCAGCGTCGTCTGCACGTTCTTCTGCGCCAGCGTGCCGCCCTCGAAGCGCACGTTGTCGAAGATGGCGCCGATGACGTGGAAGCTCGACACCAGGTTGGGGCCGCCGTTGCCGACGAACAGGCGCACGCTCTCGCCCACCTTGGCCTTGATCGCCTTGTCACCGGTCAGCGCACCCTCGGCGCCGTTGAACAGCACATAGGTCGGCTGCTCGGCGATGGCCTTCTCCATGTCGAAGGGCTGCTGGCCCTTCTCGCGGTATTTGCCGGTCGTGTAGAAGTCGCCCTGCATGACGTAGAACTCATGGTCCACCTTGGGCAGGCCCTGCGGCGGTTCGACGAGGATGAGGCCGTACATGCCATTGGCCACGTGCATGCCCACCGGCGCGGTGGCGCAGTGGTAGACGTAGATGCCTTCGTTGAGGGCCTTGAAGGTGAACTGCGATTCATGGCCTGGCGCCGTGAAGCTGGATGCCGCACCGCCGCCGGGGCCGGTGACGCCGTGCAGGTCGATGTTGTGGGGCATCTTGCTGCTCGGGTGGTTCTTCAGGTGGAACTCCACCGTGTCGCCCTGGCGCACGCGGATGAAGCTGCCCGGCACGGTGCCGCCAAAGGTCCAGAAGGTGTAGCTGACGCCCTCCGAGATGGGCATGTCTTTCTCGACGACCTCCAGCTCGACGATCACCTTGGCCGGCGACTTGCGCCCGGTCGGTGGCGGCACGAAGGGCGGGCTGGTCAGCTGAGCCTGTACAACTGGCAGAGCGGGTGCGCCCTGAGCCAGCGTGGACGTGGTGATCGCGGCGAGCAGAAGCAGGCGCAGCAGCATGGCGGGTCTCCGTTGTGGTTCGGGCCATGCTAGGCAGCACAGGTAGGTGCGGCCTTGCGCTGGATCAAGCGAGGCAGCAGGGGGCTGTGCATCTCATCAACTCAACCACATCCCGCCATGCAAGCGGCCCTCCGCCTTCTCGCCCTCGTCATCCTCGCGGCCATCGTGCTGTCGCGGTTCGGTCGGGCGAGCGTACCGCCGCGCGATCAGCGCTCGTTGACCTTCGCCTGTTGCATCAGCAGGTCGAGCTTGGCCTTCATCCGGTCCTGCGGCGTGCCGGTCTCGGCGCGGTACTGGAAGGTATAGAGGACGTCCGGGGCCGGCTGGGTATCCGCAACGCCATAGATCGTGCTGATCATTTGCCTGTCGTTCGCGGTCAGCGCAACGCTGTCGTAGGGGTGGGCGTGATGCAGCCGTTTGCGCCATTCCGTCTTCGCAGCCTCGCTCCCGGCCTCTGCGGGTGTCCCATGGCGGAAGACGTCGATCTCGGTCTTCTCGTCGGCGTTGTAGGCCACGATGCCTGCGATGCCCAACTGGGCATCCGCGGCGTCACGGGTGAATGCGAAGTCCAGCCGCAGGCGGCCGTCCTGATCGATCTTCTGCAACTCGGGCCCGTAGCTGAAAGCCAAGCGGCGATCGTCGAAGGCGAAGCTGCGGCCAAAGTCGATATGCAGCACCGATGCCGCCAGCGGCTTGGGCAGCAGGGGCCGCTGTGACAGGAAGCGGTCCCATTGCGAGAGCTTTCCTTCGTAGGACGCCGCGAAGAAGCCGGTCAGCAGCTTCATCCGCTCGATCTGGAAATCGCGCCCCAGCGTGGAGACCCTGCTCTCGAAACCGACCGTACCGTCGGGCACGGGCAGGTCGAATTCGACCAGCCAGTCGCTGCCGAACCAGGTGGTGATGTGCCAGGCGCGCACTTGCCAGACCCGGCCCCAGGAGTCGGTGAAGAGGGTGTCCTCGGTGGGAGCGCCCATTGAAACGATCTTGGCATTCTCGGCATTGATGTGGATCGTGGCCGGGGACGCCTTGAGCACCACCTCCCTGGCCATCTGGGCGTCCGAATACCACTTCGCCTGATTGACGTTGTTCGGCTTGTGCCGGTGGAACACGAGGTATCCCTTGAAGTTGGCCGAGTCCTGCCAGCCCTCGCGGCCAAGATCGAGCCGCGTGTAGCTCGGCTGAGTGAAGATCCAGTTGCCGTTGCCGTTCTGCACGACGATGGCGGGCGCGCTGCGCTCGTAGAGGCCGTGAAGCAGCCGTTCGCTGCCGCTGCCGCGGGGGAAAGTCTCGTTCGCGTTGTCGGCGAGCAGCCCGCGCAGCTGCGCCGTATTGAACTCGTCCGCCGCCTTCATATAGGCCACCGACAGCTCGGCGAAGCTCTTTGGCGCAGTGATGTCCGTCTTGAATCGTCCCGACCGCGTCTTGTCGAAGACGGCAAAGCCGGCGACGGCGCGCGAATCCACGCTCACCAGGTGGTCTGGCGCGCTCTTCACGAGTGCGGCGGGAACGGCAATGTTCAGCGTGTTCTCGGAGGTGCGCATGGCGCGCACGAGACCGATCACGCTGCCCTTGACGTCGATCAGTGGTCCGCCGCTGTTGCCGCCCGATATCGGCGCGGAGAACCGCATCCACTTCCAGCGCCCGCTCTCGTCTTCCGGCGTGTCCGACGTGTAGTTCCCTTCCCGCATGACGACGCCCTCGCCGAGTGCGTTGCCGACGGCGTAGACCGTCTCGTTGAGCTCAGGCTTGTCATTCAGTTCCAGGAAGGCGGAACGATCCGGCTGCTTGGCCAGCGTGAACACCGCGAAGTCCTGGTCGATAGAGCCCTTGGTGATCTGCGCGATCGGATAGAGCCTGCCGTCCGCGTCGCGCAACATCGGCTCGCCGCGCGAGTCGCCGAACGCTGCGATCAGCACGTGCATCGCCGTGGCGTACTGGTTCGGGCCGATGGCGAAGGCAGTCCCTATCGACACGTACTTGTCGGAGCGCAGCTGGTAGGGAATCAGCTCCTGCCAGGGCTTGTCGTAGGTGACGGACTCCTGGGCCGGCTTGGGCAGGACGACTTCAAAGGTCGCCTCGCGCACTTTGCGCTGGATGTCGGCCTCCAGCGGCGCCGCGCACGCGCCGACGCAGAGCTGCAGAGCGAGAACCACAGCCCCGCCGATGCGAGCCGCCGCTATCAATGACTTTTGCATACGCCTCCCTTCTGGTGACGGCCCGAAGAAGGCTGGGCCGCCGAGGGATGCTGCGGTGGGCAGGCTGCCGGCTGGTATCGAGCGGGTGAAGAAGGATGAAGTGCCTGACGGGTGCCTGACTTGTGCCTGTCGGCCCGGCACCCCGCGCCACGCCCTTCAAACGCGACGATTCGGCCTGCGAGTTCGCCACGCCAGCACAGGCAGCCCGATCAGCAGCAGCCATGCCGCGACAGGTTCGGGCACCGCCGATGGCACGGCGTAGGTGAAGCCGCTGTCGCTTTGCAGCGTGATGCCCAGCGCGGGGTCCAGGCCGCCCATGTAGAGGTAGGCGGAGTTGCCGTAGTCGGCACTGTTGTTGCGCCCATTGAGCACATCGCCTGGCCCCCAGCCGTTGGAAAACATTCGCGTAAAGGCCACGAGCCCATAGGTGACGCTGACCTTTTCACCCACTTTGGCGGAGAAGGTCGTTTCGTAGTCCTTCAACGCGTCGCCGCCGAAATCGTCCGACACGTCCACGTTTTGATTGAACTGGTTGATGCCGAAGGAGAGCCGCCCGCCGCCTTGCCCGCTCACGTCCATCAACACCTTGACCGACACGGGGGTTCCGGCGGGCAGCACGGTCGAGTTGATGGTCACGCGATCCGTCAATTGCGCCGTGGCGCGTCCACCGATGGAGACGTCGTTGCCGCCCGCACCTTGAATCTGGACGAAGGTGGACGCGTGCAGTTGGCCGAAGGATGCGAATGCGTGTGCCCTGGCGTTCATCACGAAGTTTGGCACCTGCGAGACGTTGCCGGCGTCGAATACCGAACGCAGATGGGTCACAGTGCCGGCGTCCGTCGTTGGCGAGCCGAGCCCGATGAACCGACCGAACCCCACGCACTCGAAAGAAGCGGTGCTGCCGGGTGTGCAGGAGCCGGTCGTGATGACGTTGTCGGCACTTTGCGTGAGCAGGAGCGCCTCCACAAAGACACCGGCCGCCGTCGCTGAAAGCGACAGGGTCAGCAATGAGGCCGCCGCGGCAAGTCGTGCGCATCTGATCAGTAACGGCGCCCTGCGTGTTGTCAGCCGGCGCCGGGCCAGCCTGCCCACCAGCCACGGTTCAGGCACGACCGCAGCCACGGTCCAGTCGATGCCGTTGTCGGTCTGGGCGCTGCCGGCCGGCAGGCCGGCCATCAGGAATGCGATCAGTTTCATGGCGTGCTCCGAGATGCGGTGCCGCCACGGTAGAACGCGGCCGTTGCCGCGCCGTTGCGGCGCGCCTGTTCAGAGCCAGGTGGTGCGCAAGCTGGCCTGGATCTCGGGCCAGTCGGCCAGGCTGGCGCCCAGGCGTTCCAACCGGGCTGCGAGCACCTTGCCGCCCAGCGCCTGCGCCAGCTCCAGCGCGGCGGTGGCGTTGGTGCGGGGGTCATCGAGCACCGCCCGGGCCAGAGCCAGCTGTGACGCGTCGGCACCGGCGCGGCAGCGCACCGCCAGCATGCGCAGCCTCAGTTCGTCGTTCATGCCCGGCGCGTCGTCGTCGGGCAACCGCGCCAGCGCGCCGGCGAGGTCGCCTTCGCAGCAACAGCGTTGGGCGTCCACGAGCGCGAGCCGCTGCCGGACACGTGGGTTCTCGAGTTCGTCGGGCGGCCCCAGGCGCCGCAACCAGCTTCGCGCTTCACTCACCTCACCGCGCAGCAGCGCGCCCACCGCGCAAGCCAGCCAGACCGGCTGCCCAGCCTGCGGCGACTGGGCCAGCGCATCGTGGTCCAGCGCCGCGAGCAGGGCCGCGGCGCGTGGCCACTGGCCCAGCACCGCCATCGGCTCCAGCACCGCCATCGCAATGCCGGCGATGGACATCGGCTGACCGATGGCGATGATCTCGTCGATGGCCGGCTCGATGTGGGCCCAGGTGCGGCCCCAGTCGCCGAGCATGAAATAGGCGTCGATGAACAGCGCGCGGAACATCGTCCTGGCCTCGCTGCCCTTCTGGTCGGCGCACAAGGCCCAGCCTTCCAGGGCCACCGGCAGCGCGTCGCCGGGGCGCGTTTGCTGCAGGAAAGTGACCGCCAGGTTGTACAGGGAGAACAGCTGCGTGGGCCGGTTGCCAAAGCGCCCGGCCAGCGCGGCGGCTTCACGCAGGTCGGCCTCGGCGGCGTCCACGTTGCCGCGCTCGGCCTGGAAGGCGCCGCGCAATTGCAGGCTGCGGGCGATTAGCATGCCGTCGCCGCGCTGCCGGCTGGCGGTGACGAACTGGTCGGCACGCGTGACAGCCGCATCGAAATGCGCGGCGGAGAACTCCAGCATGGCCAGCGATGCCAGCAGCTCCGCGCGCTCGGGGTGGGCGGGGTGGACGAGGGCCAGCGCCTCATCGCCCAGCATGCGAGCCTCGTCGATGCGGCCGTGCCGTTGCAGCGCGTCCATGCGCAGCGACAAGCCGCGCAGCCGCTGGCTGTCGTCGGTCGGCAGGGGCAGCGCGTCGAGCAGGGCGAGTGCGGCCTGGGCGCCCTCGCCGCGCACGAGATAGCGGGCGAGAGCGTGGCCCGCGTCCACCTCGACATCGGGCGGCAGTGCGGTGCCTGCGCGCAGGTCTTCCAGGCGTTGCCGGCAGGCCTCGGCCTCGGTGCGGCGGCCCAGGCCGTTTTCAGCCTCCAGCAAACGGGCCAGCAGCATGGCGGCCTGGGGCGGCGTCGGCTCGTCGGCCAAGCCGTGTTGCCAGTGCCGCGCCGCTTCGCCCAGTGCCGCCAGCGCGCGGGCGGCATCGCCAGCGGCCAGCCGGTGGGCGACGGCACGTCGGGGCTCGCCGCAGGCTTCGAAATGGCGCGCGGCCTCGGCGGTTGCGCCCAGCGCTTCGGCCCCCAGCGCCAGGCGGTGGTGCACCAGGCGCCGCCGCACCGGCTCCAGGGCCGAGTCCAGCGCCTGGCGTGCCAGGTCGTGCGCCCAGGCATAGCCGCCGGCCGCATGGGCCCGCACGAGCTGGGCGCGTGCTGCCTGCTCCAGCGCCTGCACCGTCTCGAGTTCCGACAGCGCGCAGGCCGAGGCCAGCCAGGCGGCACCGAAAGGCTCACCGGCCAGCGCGGCCGCTTCGAGCAGGCGTGCCGTCTGCGCGTCCAGTCGGCGCACCCGCGCCAGCACGGCCTCGCGCACGCTGGCGGGCATGGGCAGCTCGCGGTAGTCCTGCGTCACGGCGTCGAACGGAGTGCGCCAGCGGCCTTGCTCGTCGACGTCCAGCACCGCAGTCTCGGCCAGGTCGCGCAGCGTCTCCGAGATGAAGTAGGGGTGGCCGCCGGTGGCGCTGCACAGGCGCTCGGCAAAGCGCACCGGGTCGGCGGCGCCGGACAATTGGCGCACCAGCTCGTACACCGCTTCCGCCGACAAGGGACCGAGCGCGACCGTCTCGGCCGCGAGTGCCGCGCTGAAGCCCAGCAGTTCGGGGTCGTCGCTGGCGCCGCGCCAGCAAACCAGCTCGATGGTGCCTTCCGAGCCGGCCTCGCGGCGGCGTGCGGCGGCGCGGGCCAGCAGCGTGCGGCTGGCGGGGTCGGCCAGCTGCCAGTCATCCAGCACGAGGGCGTCGAAGGCGCCGCGCGACAGCGCCAGCCAGGCCTGGATGCAGGCCTCGTCGAAGCGCAGCCGCTCGGCCTGCGTGCGCAGCGGCGCCGGTGCCGGGCCCAGTTCGGGCAGCAGCCGGGTCACTTCGGCCACGATCCAGTCGTCCAGCCCGCGCAGGTCGGGCGGCTCGCCAGCCAGCACGCGCAGCACGCGGGCACAGGCACCGAAGGCGATGTCATGGTCGCCGCTGCGGCAGCGCACCAGCGCATAGGCGCCCTGCGAGGCCGCGAAATCGGTGGCCAGGCGGGTCTTGCCGACGCCAGCCTCGCCGACGATGACGACTGCGGTGCGGCGCGCCCAGGCGCCTTGCAGCCGCGCCACCTCGGTGGCCCGGCCGACGAAGGGCAGGCGCTCCGGCCAGGCCTGCGGGGGGCGGATGGGCAAGGGCGGGGCAGCCGGCGCGCTGCCGCGCAGCGACTGCGCCAGCGCCACGGTCTCGGGCATGGGCGCCAGCCCCAGCTCGGCCGCCAGCATGGCCTGGCAGCGCTCAAACTGGCGCAATGCCGCCTCGCGCTGGCCAGTGGCAGCCAGCAGGCGCATGGCCTGGCGGTGATGCCGCTCCTGCAGGCCGTCCTCGCTCAGCAGGGTCTGCACATAGCCCAGCGTGGCGGGCAGGTCGGCGCGCACCTCGGCGGCTGCGGCCGCGGCCTCCAGCGCGCGCAGCCGCAGTCGCAGTGCCCGCTCGCGCGCGGCGCTCAGCCACGGCGCGAACTGCGGCGCGTCGTCCAGCTGCAGGCCGTCCGCCAGCTCGCCCGGCCAGCCCGCAAGCGCCAGCTCGGGCATGGCTTCGGCCAGCAGCAGGTCGCAACGCAGCGTATCGCCAGGGTGCAGATGGTCGTCATCGGCCCGAAAGGATTCGGGCACGCCCGCCTCGCGCAGCCGCGCCAACTCGCGGCGCAGGTTGCGGCGCGCGCTGGGTTCGTCCAGATCCGGCCACAGCAGCGCGCACAAATGCGGGCGGCTGGCGCCGCCGTCCAGCGCGAGCACCAGCAGCAGCGCCTGCGTCTTGCGGTTCGTCAACGCCACGGGATGGCCACCGCGCCAAAGGCGCACCGGCCCCAACACGCGCAACTCCAGCTCGGCACCCGACGGTTCTTGCATGCGCGGATTGTGCGAGGTCAGCGCAGGCCGCTCGACGTGGCCGGTGCATTCGACATAGGGGTGCTCAGGAAGCGCGCCAGCTCGAAGGGGCTGTCGAAGTCGCGCTGGCTGCCATCGTCCAGCACCACGCGGGCGCTGAACGCACCCGGCCCCGGTGCCCACCAGGTGAGCAGACCGCAGCGCGGCGCCGCGAGTGCTCGCAGCCGGGTGGTGTTCTCGTCCATCGACATGCAGCGACTGTGGTGGCCAGGCGTTGCGGCAGCGTTGCGTGGCACGTGGGCTTCAGGGTTCGCGGCCGGAGCGTTAAGCTGCCGCGCCTTCACGGAGCAATTCATGCGCGCAGCCTTCAGCCTTCTCGCCCTCGTCATCGTCGCGGCCATCGTGCTGTCGCTGGTCAAGAAGCAGGCCTCGGCCTTGAAGCCGCCGCCTGGTTCACCGGCGGCCAGTGCCGCCCTGCCCATGCCAAAGGCCGTTGGCGAGCAGGTGCAGAGCAGCATCGACGAAGCCGCCAAGCGTGCGGCCGAGGCCGCCTCCGCTGCCACCAATTGAGGCCGTGGCCGGCCACAAGCTCTTCTTCGCGCTGCGGCCGGATGAACAGGCGGCCGAGCGCATTGCGCGCGCCGCAGCCGCCGAACATGTGGCGCGCGGCCTCGTGCCGCGGTTCAGGCCGAGCCGCATCTTCCACATCACGCTGCACTACTTCGGCCGCTTCGAGGGTGAGCCTGACCCGCAGCTCGTGGCGCAGGCGATGCGCGCGGCGGCCGAGCTTGTCTGGCCGGCCTTCGACGTCGGCTTCGAGCGCTTTGCGAGCTGGGGTCGCGAAGGCGCACGCCAGCACCCCTTCGTCCTGACCGGCGGCCAGAGCCTGGAGGCGGTGCGCGAGCTGCGCGACGCGCTGGCTGATCGACTGGTCGACCATGGCCTGCCGGCAGTGAAGGACTATGAGCCCCATCTGACGCTGCGCTACGACAAGCGCCCGGCGCCTGCCTGGGAGGTCGACCTGGCGGGCTGGACGGCGAGCGAGCTCGTCCTCGTTTCCAGCCCCCAGGGCCTGACGCAGCATGACGTCATTGCACGTTGGCCGCTGCAGGGCTGAGGTCTGCTCCTACAGCCCTTGAAGCTGGCGGCCGACGGGCGCGTGGTTGCGGATCGACCACGATCAAGCAACCCCTGCCAGCGGAGGCCACCATGATCCTCAAGCCCGTTCTTGCCGTCCTCGCCACCTCGGCCCTGACCATGAAGCTGGTCCAGCACCTGGGCCAGAAGCATCACCAACGCCGCGTGCGCCACGACGGTAAGCAGCATCGCGAAGATGTCAGTCGCTGGGAAGCAGAGGGCGGCAATCTGCCGGAGCCCCAGCTGCCGGCCAAGCGCTGAGTCAGCCGTCGACGATGGCTTGAGCGAGTGCCCGAACGCTCAGCGGCGCCGAGCCTTCGGCCTTGTTGGAAATGGTGATGAAGGCGTCCTGCCCGGCGCCCGCGGTGCCGCGGATGATGCGGGCCAATTCGGCGCGCGTCTCGGAGTCGGGGTCCAGCATCTCGTTGAACTCGCCATAGCGCTTCTCGGCCTCTTCGTAGCCATAGGGGCCGTGCAGGCGGTTCAGGTTCCATCGCACCACCAGCGGCCCCGGCCACAGCGCGCGCAGCAGCGGCAGTTGCTCGGCCAGCGGCGGCAGCTTGGGATGCAGGCCGACGCAGTAGCGCGCGCCCGTGTCGCGCAGCAGGGCCGCGAGATCCGGAGTCAGCCAGGCCGCGTCGCGCACCTCGACAGCGATGACGCCGGCGGGTGGCTTGGGCAGGGCCAGCAGCAGTGCATGCAGCCGGTCGAACTGCTCGCTCATGCGCGCAAGCAGCGGCCCGGGCAAGGGGCTGAGCTGGAAGACGAGGGCGCCTATCGTGGCGCTCAGGCCTTCGAAAGCGGGCTCGATGAAATCCTGCATTGCCGCCGTCGGATCCAGGAACAGCGGGTTGAGTTCCTGGCCGCGTCCGTCCTCGCTGCGCAGCAGCGCATCCGTGACGAGGCTGGGTGCCTTGACCGTGAATCGAAAGCCCTTGGGCACCTGCTGCGCGTGGCGCTCGAAGTCGCTGGCCGCAATCGGCCGGTAGAAGCCGCGGTCGATGCCCACGGCGCGCAGCAGCGGGTGGGCGGCATAGGCCGTGAGGCCGGTCTTGGACAGCGTCGCCTCGCTGTGCCTGCCAGCCCAGACCAGCCCCTCCCAGCCGGGGTAGCTCCAGGTCGACGTGCCGAGATGGATGTGTGGCGACAGACTTGCTGCCAGCGCCAGGTCTTCGGGCACCGGCGGCGCGGGTTGCACACCGCGCGGCCGCTTCTCGGGCGGGCCGCCGAACAGCTCGTCCTGCATCAGAACATCAGCACCTTGAGGAGGACGATGTTGACGCCCAGCAGCATCAGCGCCGTGGGCCATTGCGCGCGGATGACGGCGTTCTTGTCCTTCAGCTCGAGCAGGGCGGCGGGGATGATGTTGAAGTTGGCGGCCATGGGCGTCATCAGTGTGCCGCAGTAGCCGCAGAACATGCCGATGGCGGCCATCACGGCCGGGTTGCCGTGGTGCATGCCAAGCAGGATGGGGATGCCGATGCCGGCCGTCATGACCGGGAAGGCCGCGAAAGCATTGCCCATGACCATGGTGAACAGCGCCATGCCCAGGGCGTAGGCTGCCACCGCGAACAAGGCGTTGTCGACGGGGATATAGCTGGTGGTGAGATGGGCCACGGCCTTGCCGACACCAGCATCGGTGAACAACAGGCCCAGCGTGGCCAGCAGCTGCGGCAGCAGGACCGCCGGCCCCATGGTCTCCAGCAGGCGGCGCGCCTCGCGCAGGGCCTGCATGGGACGTTCGCGCGTCATCCACAAGGCGCCAACCAGGCCGACCAGTGCGCCGAGGCCGACGCTGATCAGCGTGACGTTCTTGGGTTCGACGAGCAGCAGGCCGCCGACGTGGACGTCCTTCAAGGTCAGCGTGCCGACCAGCGCCAGTGTCGTGATGGCCAGGATGGGCAGGAAGAGCTTGTTGCCCAGGCGCGCCGCGCTGGCCTGGCGCTCGGCGGGCTCGCGTGCCGGATGCTTGCCGAAGGACACGCCGCCCAGGCCGCCGAGTGCGGCAAGCATGAGGACGATCAACCCGCAGACGACGGGCGGCAGGTTGTCGCCGACCAGGTAGATGACGGCCCACAAGGCCCAGAGCAGGCCGCTGCTCCAGCGCCGCGGGTTGCTGTGGTCGCGGCAGGTCAGCCAGGCGACGATGAGCAGCGCGGCGCCGGTCAGCAGGAAGAGCTGGTCGAGCTTGAGGAGGGCGGTCATGGCTTGGCTTCCTCTTCAGCACGGGCGCGGGCGATGTCCTGCGGCAGGCGATGGTCCATCCGGATCAGCCGCGCGGCGTGGATGACGAAGGCGGCGATGGCGGTCGGGATGCCCCAGAGGGCGATGTGCAGCGGGTCGGTGACGATGCCGTTCTCGGCCAGGAAGGTCTGCATCAGCACGATGGAGCCGAAGGCGACGAAGATGTCCTCGCCGAAAAAGAGGCCGACGTTGTCGGTCGCTGCGGCCATGGCCTTCCACTTGTCGCGCACGGCCTGCGGCACGGGGCCGTGGGTCTTCTCGGCGGCGGCTTCGGTCATGGGCGCGACCAGGGGCCGAACCATCGGGGCATGGCCGCCCAGCGACGTCAGGCCCAGCGCCGCGGCGGTCTCGCGGATGAAGAGGTAGACGACCAGCAGACGGCCCGCCGTCGCCGAGCGTATGCCTGCGATCCAAGTCTGGGCACGTTCGCGCAGGCCGTGGCGCTCCAGCAGGCCGATGATGGGCAGGGGCAGCAGCAGGGTCAGCGGCAGGTTGCGCGTCTTTACGAAGCCGGTGCCGAGCTTGGCGAGGATGAGGTCCGGCGGCAGCTTGGCCGCGAGGCCGGTCGCGATGCCGGCCACCGCGACGACGAGGACGGGGTTGAAGCGCAGCACGAAGCCGACGATGACGACGGCGACGCCGATCAGCGGCCACAGGGAAACGTCTGCAGTCATGAAAAAGACTCCGGTCAGGGGCGCAGTTGCACGCCGGCTTGGGTGAGGGCTTGGTTCAGCGCCCGGGCGAAAGCGAGGGCGTGGGCGCCGTCGCCATGCAGGCAGATGGTCTGGGCCTGCAAGGGAACGATCTCTCCGGTGACGGCCTGCACGACACCTTCGCGCACCATGCGCAGCGTGCGGGCGACGGCTTCGTCGGTGTCTTCGACGAAGGCGCCGGGCAGGCTGCGCGGCACCAGGCTGCCGTCGGCGCGGTAGCCGCGGTCGGCAAACACCTCGGCCACGGCGCGCAGGCCGGTGCGCTCGGCCGCTTTCAGCAGTTCACTGCCGGCAAGGCCGTAGAGAGCCAGTGCTGGGTTGACGTCGAGCACGGCGGCGGCGACAGCATCGGCCAATGCCGGATCACGCGCGGCCTGGTTGTAGAGGGCGCCGTGCGGCTTGACGTGATGCAGTCGGCCGCCGGCCGCGCGCACCAGGGCGTCGAGGGCACCGATCTGGTAGATCAGGTCGGCTTTCACATCGGCCGGTGCGAGCTGCATCTCGCTGCGGCCGAAGTTCTCGCGGTCGGGGTAGCTGGGGTGGGCGCCGATGGCCACGCCGCGTTCCAGTGCTGCGACCACGGTCGTCTGCATCAGCCGCGCACCGCCGGCATGCCAGCCGCAGGCGATGTTGGCGGAGCTGACGAGGGCCAGCAGCTCGGCGTCGTCGGGTGCGCCTTCGCCGAGGTCGGCGTTCAGGTCGACATGCATAGGGCAGTCCTCAGTTGGGCCAGCGTGGCCTGGCGCTCGCGCAGTGCGGCGAGGGCCTCGTCGGTGGTGCAGGGGGTGAAGCGCAATGTGGCGCCGAGGCGCAGCTGGCCGAGCTTCCACAGGTCGGCGCGGATGACGACGCCGATCTTGGGATAGCCGCCTGTCGTCTGCGCATCGGCCAGCAAGACGATGGGCTGGCCCGAGGGCGGCACCTGGATGACGCCAGGCAGCACGCCGTGCGAGGCCAGCTCGGCGCCGCGCTCGCGCTTCAGGGCGGGTCCGGCAAAGCGGTAACCCATGCGATTGCTTTGCGGCGTGAGCTGCCAGTCGGCCGCCCAGAAAGCTTCGCGCGCAGTGGCAGAGAAGTCCTTGTGCTCGGGGCCGGGCAGCACGCGCACGCTCGCGCCCCAGTCAGGCGCGCGGATGCCGATGCTGCGAGCGGGCAAGCGCTCGGGCGCGGCCAGCGGCAGCACATCGCCATCGCGCAGCGCGCGACCACCGAGCCCGCCGAAGCCGGCCTTGAGGTCGGTGCTGCGCGAGCCCAGGGCGGCGGGCAGCGCGATGCCGCCGGAAACCAGCAGATAGCTGCGCATGCGCTCGCGCGGCGCGGCGAGCTTGAGCGTCTGGCCGGCCTGCACGCGCTGCCGCCACCAGGGGCGCAGCGGGCGGCCGTCGAGGCTGGCGTCGGCATCGGTGCCGGTGACGGCAATGCAGCAGTCGGCTCCAAAGCGCAGTGTGGCGGGGCCGAGGGTGAACTCGAGGCCGGCGTCGTCGACGGGGTTGCCGACGAGCAGATTGCCCCAGGCGAGCGCGATGTCGTCCAGCGCCCCGCAGCGGCTGATGCCGCGGTCGCGCCAGGCCTCGCGGCCGAGGTCCTGCACGGTGGTCAGCGGGCCGGCGCGCAGCAACTCGATCATGCGAGGTCCGCCACGAAGCGCACGCGGTCACCCGGTGCGAGCAGCGTGGGCGGCTCGGCCTTGGGGTCAAACAGGGGCAGGGCGGTGTGGCCGATGAGCTGCCAACCTCCCGGCGTGGCCAGCGGATAGATGCCGGTCTGCGCGCCGCCGATGCCGACGCTGCCAGCCGGCACTGCCGTGCGGGGCTCGCTGCGGCGCGGCGTGTGCAACGAGGCGTCCAGCCCGCCGAGGTAGGCAAAGCCGGGCTGGAAGCCGATGAAGTAGACGATGTACTCGGCCTCGGTGTGGCGTTGCACGACCTCGTCGACCGAGAGGCCGCAGTGCGTGGCGACGTCGCCCAGGTCGGGGCCATGCGCGCCGCCGTAGTTGACGGGAATCTCGACGAGGCGGCCCGCCTGCTGGCGCCGCAGCGGCCTGGCCCAAAGCGCGCGGGCGGCCTGCTCGAGCGCCTGACCGTCGGTGTGCAGCGGGTCGAAGGTCAGCGTCAGGTTGTTCATGCCCGGGATCAGGCCGAGTACGCCTTCGGCCTGCGCCAGGCCTGCGCCGAGTTGCCAGATGCGCTGCTGGTGTTCGATCGCGATGGGTGCATCGACCGCGCAGCACAGCGCCGCTTCGCCCAGGGGGCGAATGAGGAGGTCGGGCAGCGCGGTACTCATTTGAATTTCAATAAAACGTATACGATTTGTATTCGAGACGTGTTTATCATGTCAATCATGGTTCGCAGCATCGTGTCTTCCTCGCATCTGGTGTCTGAAAAGAGCGCCGAGCTGTCGGAGTTCGAGTTCGGCCTCATCGTCGTCAGCAATGCCTTCAACCGCTGGATGGTGCGCTGCATGGCCGCCGCCGGCATGAAAGACCTGGCGGCGCTGGACATTTCGCTGCTGCACCACGTCAACCACCGCGACCGCAAGAAGAAGCTGGCCGACATCTGCTTCGTGCTGAACGTGGAGGACACCCATGTCGTCGCCTACTCGCTGCGCAAGCTGGTCGGCATGGGGCTGGTGAGCAGCGAGAAAATCGGCAAGGAGGCCTTCTTCTCAACCACCGAGCAGGGCCAGGCGCTGTGCGAGGCCTACCGCCAGGTGCGTGAGCGCTGCCTGATGGAGGCGCTGGCGGACAGCGGCCAGCAGAACCAGGACATCGGCGACAGCGCGCAGCTGATGCGGTTGCTGTCGGGGCTTTACGACCAGGCGTCTCGGTCAGCGGCATCGCTCTAAACTGCCTGCCTTCATGACAGTGCCTATCTTCACGCCAGCCGACGAGCAAGCCATGCGGCTCGCACTGGACCAGGCGCAGAACGCCTGGCTGGTGGGTGAGGTCCCGGTGGGCGCCGTCATCATGCGCGGTGATCAGGTCATCGCCACCGGCTACAACCGCCCGATCACGACGCATGATCCGACGGCCCATGCCGAGATCGTCGCGCTGCGCCACGCCGCCACTTTGCTGGAGAACTACCGCCTGCCCGAGTGCGAGCTCTTCGTGACGCTGGAGCCCTGCGCGATGTGTGCGATGGCGCTGATGCATGCGCGCTTCAAGCGCGTCGTGTTCGCGGCGCGCGACCCGAAGACGGGCGTGGCCGGCTCGGTCATCGACTTGTTCGGCCAGGCGCAGCTCAATCACCACACCGCCGTCGAAGGCGGGCTGTTGGCGGACGCGTCGGCGCAGCTGCTGCGCGACTTCTTCACCGAACGCCGCGAGGCCGCACGTGCGCGCCGTGCCGAACGTCAGGGCTTGATCCCGACCGGCGAAGCGACCGAACTGGACGAATAGGGCCTGTTGAAGCCAAGGAAGTCGGATGCGTTGCCACTCAAAAGCCCGCGAGCAAGGCGCGAAGTCGAAGCTGGGGTTGATCCCAGCGAGGCTTCGCAACGCCGCGCGCGGGCTTTTGAGTGACAACCCTTCGGGAGAGGGCCTGCACGGGCTCATGGCGTTGTTGTGCGCCTGGCCTGGGCATGAGCCCAGGCGGCGTCGCACGCCTAGCCCTGCACCCGCGCAAGCCCTCTCGCACCGATTTCCTTGACTTCAACAGGCCCTTTGATGACCTCACTCACGTTGTTCACGCCGTCGGGTGTCCTGGCCAAGGCCGAGCCGCTGAAGCGCGCCGCCAGGCGGCTGACGCAGCTGGGCTTCGAGGTCAGCACCGACGCCGATGCGCTGGCCAAGCATCAACGCTTCGCTGGCGACGACGCGGCGCGCCTCGCGGCCCTGCATCGCATTGCCGATGCTGCGCCTTCGGTGGCACTGGCCACGCGTGGTGGCTACGGCCTGACGCGCCTGCTCGACCAGCTCGACTGGGGCCGCATCGCGCGCAGCATCGAGCAGGGCACGCGCTGGGTCGGCTACAGCGACCTCACCGCGCTGCAGAACGGCCTGATCGCCCGCCACAAGGGGCTGTCCATGTGGGCCGGGCCGCTGGCTTGTGACGACTTCGGCCGCAGTGAGGCCGATGGCGGTGTCGACGAGGTCACCCGCGATTGCTTCCTGGAAGCCATGAGCGGCGCGCTGGAGGCCGTAGGCTTCCGCGAGCCGACCGGTGGCTTCGACGGCCTGGAGGCGCGCGGGCGGCTCTGGGGGGGCAACCTCAGCGTGCTGTGCTCGCTGCTGGGCACGCCGCACTGGCCCAAGGTCAAGGGCGGCATCCTGTTCCTCGAAGACGTCAACGAGCATCCCTACCGCGTCGAGCGCATGCTGCTGCAGCTGCAGCAGGCCGGCGTCATCGATGCGCAGGCCGCAGTGCTGCTGGGCGACTTCAGCGGCGCAGCCAAGTCGCCGCTGGATCGTGGTTATGGCATCAAGGACGCCGTCGCCGCGCTGCGCGCCCGCACCAAGACGCCGGTGCTGACGGGACTGCCTTTCGGCCATGTGCGCACCAAGGTCTGCCTGCCGGTCGGTGGCACGGTGGAGCTCTATGTGCAGCGGCGCGAGGCCATCCTGGGCTGGCAGTCGGACCCGCGCCTGGCGCACGGCGCGCATCACCACGATGACGACTGCGGCGACGACTGCGGTCACGACCATCACCATCACTGAAGTCACCCCGGGTTTTCCTCGCCGCTTTCTCGGGGGCGGGCAGCGTTGTATAGACGAGTGCCCGACTATGATTCCCGCTATCGCCTCGGCCTGCCGCCGGGGCGCTTGTCGTTTGAGGGTGTCGGCGTGGCGGGAGTTTTCGGTTGGGCGGTGAGAGCCTTGAGCGCGTTGGCGTTCGGCCTGCTGTCCGGTTGCAACAACAGCCCCCATCCTCTCGGCGCCGAGCGCGAGAACACGCTCTACATGGCCTTTGCCGAGCGCTCGCCGCGCTATCTGGATCCGACCTCGTCGTACACGGCCCCCGAAAGCACCTACACCTACGAGATCAGCGAGCCGCCCTACGGCTACCACCCGCTGAAGCGGCCCTACACGCTGATCCCACGCGCGGCCGCCGGACTGGCGCAGCCCTACTACCTCGATGCCAAGGGCCAGCGCCTGCCCGACGACGCGCCGGACGAGCAGATCGCCGAGGCGGTCTACGACATTCCCATCCGCCCGGGCCTGAAGTGGTCGCCCCACCCGGCCTTTGCGAAAGACGCCAAGGGCGGCTACCTCTACCACCACCTCACGCCCGGCGAGCTGGGTGACAAGCGCAGCCCCTTCGATTTCAAGCAGCTGGGCACGCGCGAGGTGGTCGCCGAGGATTTCGTCTATGCGCTCAAGCGCCACGCCAACCCGCGCATCGAGACCCCGGTCCAGGCCGTGTTCTCCGAGCATGTCCTGGGCCTGAAGGACTATGTTGCGCAGATAAAGCGCGAAAGCGCCAGCCAGCTGGCCGGCCAAGCCGAGAGCCTGGCGGACAAGCCCTTCCTGGACTTGCGCCGCTGGCCGCTCGCCGGTGCTCAGGCCGTGGGCGACCACCTGCTGCGCATCCGCCTCAAGGGCCGCTACCCGCAGTGGCGCTACTGGCTGGCCACCAACTTCACGGCCGCCATCCCCTGGGAGGTGGACGCCTTCTACGCCCAGCCCGGCATGGCCGCCAATTCGCTGACCTGGAATCAGTGGCCGGTGGGCAGTGGCCCCTTCATGATGACGGAGTATGTGCAGGACCGCCGCCATGTGATGAGCCGCAACCCAAACTATCGGCCCGACACCTACCCCTGCGACGGCAGCCCCGGCGACGCTGAGGCCGGGCGGCTGGCGGATTGCGGCAAGCGCGTGCCCTTCGTCGACAAGGTCGTGGCCATCAACGTGAAGGAGAAGGTGCCGATCAAGGAGCTGTTCAAGCAGGGCTATCTCGACCTGCCCGAGATGGACCGCGCCGACTGGGGCGTGAACCTCGCGGTCGACCGCGACGACTCCGACGAAGTGCGAGCCTTCTTCGAGCAGCGTGGCTTCCAGCTGCCGATGGATGTCGACATCAGCAGTTGGTACCTCGGCTTCAACTGGCTGGACCCGGTCGTTGGCAAGGGCGACACGCCCGAACAGCAGAAGCGCAACCGCGCGCTGCGCCAGGCCATCTCGATTGCCATCGACTGGGAGGAGGGCTATGGCCGCATCTTCCGCGACAAGGGCGGCGACGCGGCCCACGGCCCCATCCCGCCGGGTGTGTTCGGATCGAAGGAGGGCGAGCCCGGTGAGTTCAACCCGGTGACGCACACACTCGTCAACGGCAAGCCCGTGCGCCGGCCGCTGCAGGACGCCCTCAAGCTGATGGCCGAAGCCGGCTACCCCGACGGCCGTGACGTGAAGACCGGCAAGCCGCTGGTGCTGAACTACGACTTCCAGCGCGTCATCACGCCCGAACTCAAGGCCGAGAACGACTGGATGGTGCGCCAGTTCGCCAAGCTCGGCATCCAGCTCGACATCCGTGCGACCGACTTCAACCAGTTCCAGGAAAAGATCCTCAAGGGCAAGCACCAGATCTTTTGGTGGGGTTGGTTCGCCGACTACCCCGATGCCGAGAACTTCCTGTTCCTGCTCTATGGGCCCAACAGCAAGAGCCTGCACGAGGGCGAGAACACGGCCAACTACGCCAACCCGGAGTTCGACCGCCTGTTCCGCAAGCTGCAGTCGCTGGAGGACGGGCCTGAAAAGGCGCGGGTCATGGCGCAGATGAACGACGTCGCCCGCCAGGACTCGCCATGGGCCTGGGGTTTCTGGAGCTACTCTGGCGTGGCTTTCCAGCGCTGGGTGCACAACGGCAAGCCGGGCGTCGTCGTGCGTGACCGCGCCCGCTACCTGCGCGTGGATGCGCAGGAGCGCACGCGCAGCATCGCCGAGTGGAATCGGCCGGTCTGGTGGCCGCTGCTGCTGCTGGCAGGCGGTGGGCTGGCTGTCTTCATCGCGACGCGTCGCGCCTGGCAGGCCCGTGAACAAGCCACCGAGAGGAAAGCCTGATGCTGGGCTTCATGCTGCGCCGCCTGGGCTATGGCCTGGCCATCCTCGTCGGTGTCAATCTCTTCACCTTCTTCCTGTTCTTCTCGGTCAACACGCCCGACGACATGGCACGGCTGAACATCGGCGGCAAGCGCGTCACGCAGGAGCAGATCGAGAAATGGAAGACCCAGCGCGGCTATGACAAGCCGCTGTACTTCGACGCCAGCAAGCCTGGGGCGGAGCGCGTTACGCACACCATCCTGTGGGACCGTTCCATCAGCCTGTTCGCACTGGACTTCGGCAAGAGCGATGCGCGCCAGGCCATCAACATCGGCCACGAGATCAAGGTGCGCATGGGCGTCAGCCTGCAGCTGGCACTGCCTCTGTTCATCCTGCAGGTCATCGTCAGCATCGCCTTCGCGCTGCTGCTGGTGTTCTTCCGGCACAGCAAGATCGACTTCTGGGGCGTGGTGCTGTGCGTGCTGATGCTGTCCATCAGCAGCCTGTTCTACATCATCGTCGGCCAGTTCCTGTTTGCGCGTGTGCTCAGGCTGGTGCCGATGAACGGCTTCGCGCCGGGGCTGGATGCGGTCAGGTTCCTGGCCCTGCCCATCCTGCTGTCGCTGCTGTCGCGGCTGGGTGGCGAGGCGCGGCTGTACCGCGCGATGTTCCTGGAGGAGATGGGCAAGGACTATGTGCGCACCGCACGCGCCAAGGGCCTGAGCGAGGGCCGGGTGCTGAGCCGCCATGTGCTGCGCAATGCCCTCATTCCCATCATCACCAGCGCCGGCAGCTATCTGCCCTACGTTTTCCTCGGCAGCCTGGTGTTCGAGAGCTTCTTCGGCATACCGGGCCTGGGTGCCTTCGTCATCGAGGCCATCACGGGTCAGGATTTCGCCATCGTGCGTTCCATGGTCTTCCTCGGCGCGCTGCTCTACATCGCCAGCAATGCGTTGATCGACATCGCCTACACCTGGGTGGATCCGCGGGTGAGGCTTTCATGACGATGGCCCTCACGTTCACTTCGTTTACTGCCCCCCGAGGGGGCGCTCATGCCCTTCGGACGGCCGCGCGGACATGAAACTGGTGCTGCTCTGGACCGACATCGCGCTGTGGCTGGTGGCAGCGGCCGTCGTCGCTTACGCGTTGCGGGTGAGGCGCCAAGCCAATCTGCGTGCGACGTGGCGGCGCGTGCTGCGTGATCCGGTCGCCGCGTGTGCCGGCGTTGTCATGGCGCTCTTCCTGCTCCTCACGCTGGCCGACAGCATCCACCTTCGGCATGCGCTGCTGTCGGGCCAAGGTGAGGCCGCCGTCTACGACACGCGCACGCTGTCGCTGCTCGACCTGGTCCTGCAGCGCCAGATCGGCATGCGTGAGGTCAGCTACTCATTGCCGCTGGGCACACGTGGCTTCAACAAGGAAAGCGTCACCGACGCCCAGGGCCAAGTGAGCCGCGACTACCCGCGCCTGCAGTTCGGTGGCGCGCACCTGACCGACCCGGCGACGCAATGGTCGGCCGACGTCGTTGCGCGCGCTGGCCTGGGCCTGGCGGGCGGCCTGCTGGCCGTCGGGGTGATGGTCGTTCTGACCGCCGCGGCCCTGGCCCGTCATCACGGTGGCTGGCGCCACGGGCTGGCCGATCTTGCTGCCGACCGCACCTACTACCCGCTGCGTGCCATGCTGATCATGCTGGCCGTCATCGCGCTGCTGGCCGGGCCCGTCATCGCGCTGATGCCGCACTACCACGTCTTCGGCACCGACCGCACCGGCAATGACGTGCTCGTGCAAGCCCTCAAGAGTGTGCGCACGGCCTTCGTCATTGGCGCGCTGGCTACGCTGGCCACACTGCCCATCGCGCTGCTGCTCGGCGTGCTGGCCGGCTACTACAAGGGCTGGGTCGACGAGGCCATCCAGTACCTCTACACGATGCTGAGCTCGGTGCCCAATGTGCTGCTGATCGCCGCCTGCGTGCTGATGGTCCAGGTCTTTCTGGACAAGAACCCCGAGCTCTTCGAGACGGCCGCCGAGCGCTCGGACCTGAAGATGCTGATGCTCTGCCTCATCCTCGGCCTGACCGGCTGGGCCGGCCTGTGCCGCCTCGTGCGCGCCGAGACCTTGAAGCTGCGCGAGCTTGACTACGTGCAGGCGGCGACGGCCTTTGGCGTCGGCGACTTGGCGATCATGGCCCGCCACATCGTGCCCAACGTCATGCACCTGGTGCTGATCACGGTCGTGCTCAGCTTCTCCGAACTCATCTTGTACGAAGCCGTGCTGACCTATGTCGGCGTCGGCGTCGACCCGGTCATGAACAGCTTCGGCAGCATGATCAACCTGGCCCGCGCCGAGATGTCGCGCGACCCGGTGGTCTGGTGGAGTTTCGCGGCGGCCTTCGGTTTCATGGTTGGCCTGGTGTTGGCGGCCAATCTGTTTGCCGATGGCGTGCGCGACGCTTTCGATCCCAAGGCCCGCTCCACCCGGCCGCGCGTCTTCCAGCGCAAGGGGGTCGCCGATGCTTGAGATCGACGACCTGCGGGTCCAGCTGGATGCCGACGCGGGCCTCGTGCGTGCCATCGACGGCCTGCATCTCGCGCTGACGCGCGGCGAAACCTTTGCGCTGGTCGGCGAAAGCGGCTGCGGCAAGAGCATGACGGCGCTGGCGTTGATGCGCCTGCTGCCCGAGAACGGCCGCATCGCCGGCGGTGCCGTGCGCCTGGACGGGCAGGACCTGCTGGCTCTGCCCGAGAGCCGCATGCGCGAGGTGCGCGGCGGCCGGGTGTCGATGATCTTCCAGGAACCCTCGACCAGCCTGAACCCGGTCATGCGCGTGGGTGACCAGATCGTCGAGGCTATCGAAGCCCATACGCCGCTGCGCGGCACCGCGGCGCGTGCCAAGGCCATCGACTGGCTGGCCCGGGTCGGCATTCCCGAGCCGCAGCGCCGCATCGACGACTACCCGTTCCGCCTGTCGGGCGGCCAGAAGCAGCGCGTGATGATCGCCATTGCGCTGGCGGCCGAGCCGGAGTACCTGATCGCCGACGAGCCGACGACGGCGCTGGACGTGACCATCCAGGCGCAGATCCTCGACCTGATCCGCGACCTGCAGCGCGAGCGCCAGCTCGGCGTGCTGCTGATCACCCATGACCTGGCCGTCGTCAGCGGCATGGCCCACCGAGTGGCGCTGATGTATGCGGGCCAGATCATCGAGGTGGCGCCAGCCGCCGAGTTCTTCGCGGCGCCCAAGCACCCCTATGCCCGGTTGCTGCTGCAGGCTTTGCCCGGTGCTGCCCGGCGCGGCGAGCCGCTGGCGGCCATCGCCGGCACGGTGCCGCCGCTGTGGATGGCATTCGCCGGTTGCCGCTTTGCGCCGCGTTGCGACAAGGCCATGAGCCACTGCGCAACCACCGCACCGGCGCTGGCCGAAGAAGGCCCGCAGCACCAGGTGCGCTGCCTGCTCTACAGCCAGCCGGGCGAGGCCTTGCCGCGAGAGCCTGTGGTCGCCAGGGTGTTGATGGCAGCGGCGCCGGGGCAGGGCGAGCCGCTGCTGGACGTGCGCGACCTGTGCGTGCGCTTCGCGCTGAAGGCGCCGCTCTTTCACCGCGGCCCGCGCTATTTCAACGCGGTGGACGGCATCAGCTTCCAACTCCATGCCGGCCGCACGCTGGCCCTGGTCGGCGAATCCGGTTGCGGCAAGACGACCTCGGGCAAGGCCATCGTGCAACTGCTGCGCCGACAGGCCAGCATCAGCGGCCAGGCTCTCTTCGAAGGCCAGGACCTGTTCAAGCTGGGCGGCCCGGCGCTGCAGCAGGCGCGGCGCTACATCCAGATCATCTTCCAGGACCCGTTCGCGTCGCTGAACCCGCGCATGCGCGTCGCCGACGTGCTGGAGGAGGGCTTGATCGCGCTGCGCCCCGACCTCGACGCCACCGCCCGCCGCGAGCGCCTGCACACCCTGGTCGACCAGGTCGGCCTGCGCCGCGACGCCCTGCAGCGCTGGCCCCACGAGTTCTCCGGCGGCCAGCGCCAGCGCATCGCCATCGCCCGCGCGCTGGCGGTCGAGCCCAGGCTTATCGTCTGCGACGAGCCGACGTCGGCGCTGGACGTCTCCGTGCAGGCCCAGATCCTCAATCTGCTGCGCGAACTGCAGCGCGAGCAGGGCCTGGCCTATCTCTTCATCACGCACAACATTGGCGTGGTCGAGTACATCGCTGATGAGGTCGCCGTGATGCAAGCGGGCCGCATCGTCGAGCGCGGAAGGTGTGATGAAGTACTCAGACAGCCAACTGCAAGCTTTACGCAAGTTTTACTGAAGGCGGTGCCCCGGTTGGTCTCGATCACGTCGCGCGTAGACAACGGCTAGGGTTTGACACTAGGCCTCGTAACTCCGAGAAACCGTTTCGTATCAATGGCTTACCGCCGATTGGCGCGGTCCTAGGTGCATGTACGGGGAGGGGGGCGATGCTGCGACCGCACAAACTTCCGGCACCCCAAATCTGAGCTGATCGCTCAGGCCAAGGATCGGCCCTACCCAGGGCCAGCACCGCCTCACCACAAAGGCGGGCATCCATCCATTCAGGAGTGTCAATGTTCAAAAAATCCATCATCACCAGCGCCGTCCTGGCCTTGGCCGCAACGAGCGCGCTGGCCCAGGATGCGCAGAAGCTCGAACGCATCGAGGTCACCGGCTCTAGCATCAAGCGCATCGATGCTGAAACCGCGGTGCCTTTGACTATCGTGACCCGAGAGTCAATTGACAAGTCCGGCGCGTCCAACGTTCAAGAACTTGTGGACCGCCTGAGTTCCAACAATGGTGGTGGCCGCTCCCTAGGCGAGTCCATCGGCGACTCGGCTGCCACCGGCCAGTCTGGCGCCTCCCTGCGCGGCCTCGGGCGTGAACGCACGCTGGTGCTGCTGAACGGCCGCCGCCTGGCCATCTATCCCTTTGCAGGCGCTGGCGTCGACTTGAACGCTGTTCCCCTGGCTGCCATCGAGCGAATTGAAATCCTGCGCGACGGCGCGTCGTCCACCTATGGCTCCGACGCCATCGGCGGCGTCATCAATTTCATCACCCGCAAGGACTTCCGCGGTGGCGAGGTGACGGTCAGCTACGAGCAGCCTCAGCACACCGGTGGCACGATTGCGTCGGCGCAGGGCGGCATCGGCTTCGGTGACCTCGCCAAGGACAAGTTCAACATCCTGGGCACGTTCAGCTTCCAGGAATACGACGTCATCCGTGCAGCCGACCGCCCCTTCGCCAAGACCGGCAACCGGCCGGACCTGGGTGTTGTCAAGTCGTCGGGTAACACCTTCCCTGCCAACGCCTATAACGCTGAGACCGGCGCCTACATCCCTGGCGTCGCCGGCTTCCCGAATTGCGCGCCTCCGGACAGCTTCCCTGGCGGCTCCAACTGCCGTTACGACTACACCAGCAAGATCGACATCGTGCCGGCCTCCAACCGCATGGGCGGGTTGCTGCGCGGTACGGCTGAACTGAGTTCCGACCATCTGCTGTTCGCAGAGCTGTCCTACTCGCGCAACGAGATCATCCTCGGCTCTTCGCAAACGCCGTCCAGCACCTCGGGCCGTGACGATTACCTCTACCCCGCGGGCGGAAAGTACTACCCCACCGCTGCTGTGGATGCGTCTTCCAGCAAGGGCTACCGCGGCGACCTCGTCATTGCCTGGCGCATGGTTGACGGCGGCCAGCGTCTGACCAAGGTCACCAACGACATGACCCGCGCCCTGGTCGGCGCCGAAGGCACGCTCGCCGGCTGGGACTACAAGGCCGGCCTGATGCGCGCGTCGTCCAAGGCCATTGAAGACTTCCTGACCGGCAATTTCTCCGACACGGAACTTGTCCGCGTGCTCAAGACCGGCCTCGTGAATCCCTTCGGGCCGAACGACGCCGTCGGTCTGGCCAAGCTGAAAGAGGCCGAGTTGCACGGCAACAACCGGGCCTCAAAGACGACGTTGGACGCCTTCGACTTCTCGCTGTCGCGCGAGTTGTTCCCGATGGCGGGCGGCAACGCCGCCATCGCCACCGGCCTGGATCTGCGCAAGGAGAAATACCTCGACGGCTACTCCGAAATTGCGGGCTCGGGCGACATCGTCGGCGGCTCGGGCACGGCCGGCAAGGTCAGCGGTGAGCGCAAGACGCTGGGCATCTACGCCGAGCTGAACCTGCCTGTCATCAAGAACCTGGAATTCAACGCCGCCGTTCGCGCTGACCGCTACACCGGCGCCAAAGGCGAATCGCGCGACGGCGCGTTCAGCTCGCCCAATCTGTCCTCCACCAGCCCCAAGGTCGGCATGCGATGGACGCCAATGAAGGAGCTGCTGGTCCGCGCCTCCTTCGGCAAGGGCTTCCGTGCACCGGCGCTGGACAACCTTTACGCCCCAGCTGCCTTAACCAACACGGGCGGCAACTTCAACGATCCGTACTACAACACGCTCAAGGGTTGCGCTGGATTCCCCAACACCAACTACTGCGACACGCAGTTGACGGTGAAGAACAACAGCAACCGCGACCTCAAGCCTGAAAAGTCCAAGACCGGCACCATCGGCGTCGTCTTTGAGCCGATCAAAGATCTGTCGATGGAGGTCGGCTACTTCAGCATCAAGATCACCGACGGCATCAAGACTTTGTCGGGCGACGACATCCTGAAGGACTGGTACAAGAACCAGACTGGCCCGACGACCAGCACTTCGGTCTACGCCAACCGGCTTATCAAGAATTCGCAGGGCTATCTCGACTACGTCAACGCGTCTCTCGAAAACGTCGGCCAAGCCACGGCTCAAGGCTTCGATCTGTCTGCCAAGTACCGCATGCGTACCGGTTTCGGTAACTTCACGCCGAACTGGGAAGCCACGGTCGTGACCAAGAGCAGTGAGACCAATGTGGTGACTGGCGACGTCGAGGACAACCTCGGCAAGTACCTGCGCGGCGGCCCGGTGGTTCGCGTCAAGCAAAACTTCAGCCTCGACTGGGATACCGACGCCTGGGCGGCTGGTGTGCGCTACTTCCGTCAAAGCGGGTACCGCGACTACGACGAAGTTCATCACGTGCCGAAGTACGACCTCTGGAGCCTTCAAGGTCAGTACAAGGGCGTGAAGAATCTGACCCTCACGGCCGGCGTTCTGAACCTGCTCGACAAGAAGCCGCCGGTCACGGTCCAGGAAGACTACTTCCAGGTGGGCTTCGATCCGACCTACGCCGACGTCAAGGGCCGCAGCTTCTACGTGCGAGCCAACTACAAGTTCTGATCCGCATCGATCGAACAGAATCCAGCAGGCCTTCGGGCCTGCTTTTTTATTGACGTTCAACCTTTCCATGGACTACATCAATCCGGCTCTCGACCTGAACCAGCTCACTGCACAGTTCGGCCGTGACCGCCGCCTACTGATCCGCGACTTCTTCAAGCCGGATGTCGCCGATGCCTTGGCTCGCGCCGTCGAAGCTATCGACTGGAGCTTGTGCTATCGCGACGCTGAGGGCGACCGTCGGCTGACGGGCGAGCAACTGCGCGGGCTCGGCGAAAACCAGCGAAACCATCTGAGCAACGGCATCATGGAAGTCGCTCGCCGCCAATTTCAGTTCTCCTTTTTTACTGAATCCCTCGCGGATTCATTGAATCGCGGCGAAACCGGGCTACTGGCACGTTTCATACGCTGGATGGCCGATGAGAACTTTCTGAACGTGATGCGCGACATCACCGGCGTGCGGGAGGTCAACCGCGTGTACGCCCAGGCGACGATGTATGCCCCGGGGAGCTTCCTGCTCGCCCACGACGATCACGTTGACATCGAAGACCGACGCCTGGCCTATGTCATCAACCTGACGCGGCAATGGCGACCGGACTGGGGCGGTCTGCTGAACTTCAGCGAGCGCGACGGCACCGTCAGCGACAGCTTCTTCCCGCATTTCAATTCACTCTCGCTGTTTGCAGTGCCGCAAACCCACTTCGTCTCCTATGTGCCGCCGTTTGCCCAGGGCCAACGCAACGCCATCACCGGGTGGTTGATTGCTGCTTGAAAGGGTGGCCTCGCCTGAACCCTCCGGCTTTGTCCGCCTTTTGTGTCCAGATGCATGTAATCGCGCTGTTTCGCTTGCCCGGGTTAGCCCCAGGAAGTCGTGACAAAAGCGACGGCTAAGATGCCGGCATGGCCAGATTTGGCCGGTGGTGTAGTCTCTCGCTGCGCCTGGTTCGTGGCGATGAAACGCGTGCCCGACGGCTCTACTGCCACCGGGCGTTTTTTTTGCCTTGAACAGGTGTAAAGAGGCTTTACACACCGGCGGCACTGCGTGTTTTCGACGAGGCGGAATCGTTGCTTCCGCGATTTAGAATCCACGCCCTTCGGGAACCAGTTCACGGCAGGAGCGCAACTTTCGCCGTGGCGGTGGCCGCTTGTCCGAGAAGAGTCATTGACTGTGATTTGTAGTTGCAAGAAGGAGCGCGCATGAATTTTGCGCAGGAGAAGCAGGGCGCATCCCGGTTCACGGGCTTCGGCATCGTCGTCCTGATCCACGTCGTGGCCATCTACGCGCTGGCCAGCGGTCTGGCTCGCGATATCGTCAAGAAGGTCACCGGTCCCATCGACGTCAAGGTGATCGAAGAGAAGGTCAAACCGCCGCCGCCGCCAGAGAAGGTGGTGCCTCCGCCGCCGGATCTCAAGGCGCCGCCTCCGCCTTTCGTGCCGCCGCCCGAGTTCCAGGTGACCGCACCCGCGCCGCCGGCCCCGGCCATCGTTTCCACGCAGGTTCAACCGCCAGCCGCCGACATTCGCCCGGCACCGCCGCCGGTGGTCGCTGCACCGCCTCCGCCTGCTCGCACAGGCCCCGTCAAGGCGGCCATGGTCTGCACCAAGATGGGCAAGCCTGAAATGCCGTCGGTCAACTGGAGCGGCGAAGCTCTGTACAAGGCTATCGCCACCGTGAAGGCAGGCCGTGTCACAGCCGTTGAAATCACCTCGCAGCGTGGTGGCGTGGATCGCAAGGCGCAGCGCGCCCTGATCCAGGCCATCGAAGCTACTCTGCGTGACACCTACGAATGCCCGGGCGATCACGTGTTCGAGCAGGAGTTCCAGTTCAAGATCGACTAAGAGACCTGCTTAGAACCCGGCGCCAGACCGGCGCTTTCAGAACCGCATCAAAACAGAATTTTTCCTAGGAGTTGACTCCATGATTTCTCGCATCACCGGCTTCCTTGCCGCCATCGCCATGGTCGCGACCCTGGCCGTTTCGCCTGCCCACGCGCAAGATCAGAAGCCGGCCGACGCCGCCTCGGCCGCCGTGGTTGACGCCGCCGCCGCTCCGGCTGCTGCCGCCTCCAAGCCGCAAGACAACCCCTATGGTCTGGCCAACATCGTTGCCCATGGCAACGTTGTCGACCAGGTCGTGCTGTTCATCCTGGCCATGATGTCCATGGGTTCCTGGTACATCCTGGTCGTGCGCCTGTGGGACACGAGCAAGCTGTCCTCCGAAGCCAAGGAAGTCCGCGCCACCTTCTTCAAGAAGGCCAGCCTGGCCGATGGCATCCGCAGCCTGAAGGAAGAAAGCGCCTTCCGCTACATCGCCACCACCGCCATCGAGGCTTCGGAGCACCATGAGGGCGCCCTGACCGAGAACATCGACCACAGCAGCTGGGTGACGATGAACGTCGACCGCGCCGTTGCCGACGTCAACACCAAGATCTCCGCCGGCCTGGGCTTCCTGGCGACCGTCGGCTCGACCGCTCCCTTCATCGGCCTGTTCGGTACGGTGTGGGGCATCCTGAACGCGCTGACCGCCATCGGTCTGGCTGGCCAGGCTTCCATCGACAAGGTCGCCGGCCCCGTGGGCGCCGCGCTGATCATGACCGCTATCGGTCTGGTCGTCGCCGTTCCGGCCGTGCTGGGCTACAACTGGCTGGTGAACCGCAACAAGGGTGTCATGAGCCAGGTTCGTTCCTTCGCCGGCGATCTGCACGGCGTGCTGATGGGCAACCGCTCGGTCGCCAAGCGCTAATTCATCCCTGAGCAGCCGCTCGTAAAGGAGCCAATGCCATGGGCATGAACGTCGGATCCTCTTCCGGCGATGACGAGGTGGTCTCGACCATCAACACCACGCCCCTCGTGGACGTGATGTTGGTGCTGTTGATCATCTTCCTCATCACCGTGCCGGTGGTGACGCAGTCGATCGCGGTGAATCTCCCCAAGGAGACCAACCAGATTCGCGTCACCAAACCGGAAAACATCGAAATCTCGGTCAGCAAGGACGGCGACGTCTACTGGGGTACCAAGCTGATTCCCGACATGGAGGAGCTGGTCAAGCGCCTCGGCAAGGAGTCGGTCAAGAACCCGCAGCCCGAGGTGCATATTCGCGGCGACGACAAGGCGCGCTACGAGTCGGTCGGTCGCGTGATCTTCGCCAGCCAGCGTGCCGGCATCATGAAGGTCAACTTCGTCACCGAGCCGCCGGCTCGCAACTGATCCCAGGAGTCAAACATGGGAATGAATGTCGGAAGTTCGTCGGGAGATGGTGACCCCGAAGTCATGATGGACGTCAACACGACGCCGCTGATTGACGTGATGCTGGTGCTGCTGGTGATGCTCATCATCACCATCCCCATCCAGCTGCATACGGTCAACCTGGACATGCCACCGCCGAGCACGACGCCGCCTCAGCAAGACCCGGTCGTGCACACCGTCATGATCGACTTCGACGGCACTGTCTACTGGGATGAAGCTGCGCTGGCGAACAGCAAGGACGCAGTCGACGCCAAGATGCAGGAAATCGGCGCGATGCCGATCAGCGATCAGCCTGAAATCCATATCAAGCCGAACAAGCTGGTGGACTACGGCGTCGTTGCGGCGGTAATGGCCTCGGCCCAGCGTAACAGCGTCAAGAAGATGGGCATGGTTGGTAACGAGCAATTCGTCAAGTGACGTCTGCGGGACCGCTGACCACGATACTGTGATGCGCGCTGCCCGAAAGGGCGGCGCGTTTTTGCTTTGCAGGAGAGCAAGTTGAAGACTCTGAAAACCATGGTGGCCGTCGCCGTTGGCGCCCTGGCCCTGACCCTGAACGGCGCGCCCGGCGCGGAGTTCGGCTTCAGCCAGGCGGCCGCCCAGGACAGCGTGCGCAAGGAAGTCGGCACGCCGCTGACCGAGGCCAGCAAGTTGGTCAAGGCCGGCAAGTACAAGGAAGCGCTGGGCAAGCTGCGCGATGCCGAAGCCGTGGGTGGACGCACCGCCGGCGAAACCAACGCCATCGAAGGTGTGCGTTTCTCCGCCGCGATGGGCGCCAACGATCCCGACACGATGGCGCGCTCCTTTGACGTGCTCAAAGGCGCGGGCAAGCTGGGCCAGGCCCAGCAGCTGCAGTACATGGAGGCCATCGCTGGCACCTATCTGCGCAACCGCGACAACGGCAAGGCCCTGACCTGGGCGCAGCGCTACTTCAAGGAAGGCGGCAACAGCCCGACCATGAAGCAGGTGCAGCAGAACGCGCAGTTCCTGTCCGGCGACATGACATCGACCATCAAGGACACGCTGGACGAAATCGCTGCCGACGAGCGTGCCGGCCGTGCGCCACCCAAGGACAAGCTCAACCTGCTGCTGTTCGCGGCCCAGAAGAAGGGCGACGGCAACGCGGAATCCGTGGCGACCGAGAAGCTGCTGAACTTCTATCCGGATCCCAAACTGTGGGCCCAGATCCTGGGCGGCCTGCCGCAGAAGAAGAGCTTCGACAGCAGCCGCTACGCGCTGGATCTTTATCGCCTGCGCCTGGTCACGGGCAACATGTCGCGCGGTGCCGAGGACTACATGGAGATGGCCCAGCTGGCCGCTCAGGCCGGCTATCCGGAAGAGGGCAAGCAGGTCGTCGACAAGGGCATGGCTGCGGGCGTGCTGGGTCAGGGAGCCGAAGGCGCCCGCCACAAGCGCCTGGCCGACCTGATGGTCAAGAAAATCGGCGAAGCCAAGGCCGCTGCAGCGGCCAACGAGAAGGCTGCCGCGGATGCCAAGGACGGCAACGAGTTCGTCAAGCTGGGGCTGGCCAATGCCTTTGGCGGCAACGCCAAGAAGGGCATCGAGCAGATCGAACAAGGTATCGCCAAGGGCGATCTGAAGCGCCCCGAAGACGCCAAGCTCTACCTCGGCCTGGCCCACCAGCTGGCTGGCGAAAGCGCCAAGGCACAGGCGGCCTGGAAATCGGTCAAGGGCAATGAAGGCGCCGCTGACCTCGCGCGCCTGTGGGTCATCCAGTCGCGTTCAGCCAAGCGCTGATCGTTGGGGATCTCTAAATGAAAAGGGCCTGGTGCGAACCAGGCCCTTTTTCATTCCGCTGCCCGGCCTGCCATGGGCCAGAGGCCCATGGCCTTCCGTAGGCACAAGCAGTCCGCAGGGACTGCTTGTGTCCGACTCCAGTTCACCGAGCCGGCCCGCTTGGCGATGTGCTTGCGGCTCGATGCCGCAAGCATCGCCGTCCCCTCGGGGGCTGAGGCCGGACACAAGACGCCCAGTGGGCGTCTTGTGCCTGCCGAAGAGTTGCGGCATAGCCGCAGCGCGGTCTGCAAGACCGGACGAGGGGCGTTATTTCGGTGCCAGGCGGATCGCGCCGTCCAGGCGGATGACCTCGCCGTTCAGCATGTCGTTGGTGACGATCTGGTGCACGAGCTTGGCGTAGTCCTCGGGCTTGCCCAGGCGGCTCGGGAAGGGGACGCTCGCGGCCAGCGCGTCCTGCACCTCCTGGGGCATGCCGAACAGCATCGGCGTGCCGAAAATACCTGGGGCGATGGTCATGTTGCGGATGCCGTTGCGAGCCAGGTCGCGGGCGATGGGCAGCGTCATGCCGACCACACCGCCCTTGGACGCCGAATAGGCCGCCTGGCCGATCTGGCCGTCATAGGCCGCGACCGACGCCGTCGAGATCAGCACGCCGCGCTCTCCAGTCGGTTCCGGCTCGTTCCTGGCCATGGCCTCGGCGGCCAGGCGGATCATGTTGAAGCTGCCGATCAGGTTGACCGTGATGGTCTTGCTGAAGGCCGCCAGCGGGTGGGCGCCATCCTTGCCGACTGTCTTGATGGCCGGCGCGATGCCGGCGCAGTTGACGAGGCCGACCAGCTTGCCCAGGCCCGTGGCTGCAGCGACGGCAGCTTGACCATCAGCCTCCTGGCTGACGTCGCATTTGACGAAGAGGCCACCGAGCTCGGCGGCCACGGCCTGGCCACGTTCGGCCTGCAGATCGGCGATGACGACCTTGGCACCGTGGGCCGCCAGCATGCGGGCCGTGCCTTCACCGAGGCCCGAGGCGCCGCCGGTGACGATGAACACCTTGCCTGCAATTTCCATGATGAGGATCTCCTGGGTATGGGGAACGGTTGACGTAAACGTCAATTGTGGACGACAAAAAAGCCGCGGGGCATGCGCGCCGCGGCTTGTTCTTGGGGTGAGAACGCTCAGGCCAGCGCGGCCAGGGCCTTCTTCATGATGTCGTCGACCGAACCGACGCCTTCGATGCGGCGGTACTTGGGTGCATTGGCATCGCCCGTGGCGGCCCACTGCGAGTAGTAGTCGACCAGAGGCCGGGTCTGGGCCGAATAGACATCCAGGCGCTTCTTGACCGTCTCTTCCTTGTCGTCCTCCCGCTGGACCAGCGGCTCGCCGGTCTCGTCGTCCTTGCCCTCGACCTTGGGTGGGTTGAACTTGACGTGGTAGGTGCGGCCTGAGGCCACATGCACGCGGCGGCCGCTCATGCGTTCGATGATGGCGTCGAAGGGCACGTCGATCTCGAGCACGTAGTCCAGCTTGACGCCGGCGGCCTTCATCGCGTCGGCTTGCGGGATGGTGCGCGGGAAGCCGTCGAACAGGAAACCCTTGGCGCAGTCGTCCTGGGCGATGCGTTCCTTGACGAGGCCGATGATGATGTCGTCGCTGACGAGGGCGCCCGAATCCATGACGGCCTTGGCGGCCAGGCCCATTTGTGTGCCGGCCTTGATAGCGGCGCGCAGCATGTCACCGGTGGAGATCTGCGGAATGCCGAATTGCTTGCAGATGAAGGCAGCTTGGGTGCCTTTGCCGGCGCCTGGCGCGCCCAGAAGGATCAATCGCATGGGTCTCCTCGTCTCGTCAGGACTGTGAAAAAGTCCTGCATAAATCAGCGGTCAAGTATCGCATGCGGCCTTATCTGAGCCTGACGCCGCAGACCCGCGTCAACCCTCGATGAGACGCCTCACGCGCTCCAGATCCTCGGGTGTGTCCACGCCTGGTCCGGGCCGCTCGTCGCTCACATGCACGGCGATGCGCTCGCCGTGCCAGAGCACGCGCAACTGCTCCAGCGACTCGATCTGCTCCAGGGGGCTGACGGCCAGCGTGGGGAAGCGACGCAGGAAGCCGGCGCGGTAGGCATACAGGCCGACATGGCGCAGCGCGCCGTTGGGCTGGCCGCCGCCGTCGCGCCACCAGGCGATGGGCGCGCGTGAGAAATACAGCGCACGGCCGGCCTTGTCGGTGACCAGCTTGACGACATTCGGGTTCGCGAACTCAGAAGGATCGGTCAGCGCATGCGCGACGGTGGCCATCACGCAGTCGGCCTGGGCGGCCAGCATCAGTGCGCAGGCGTCGATCATGGCCGGTGCGATCAGCGGTTCGTCACCTTGCACGTTGACGACAACGGCGTCGTCAGCCAGCCCGAGCTGCTCGACGGCTTCGGCGAGACGGTCACTACCGGACGGATGGTCGGCTCGCGTCATCAGCGCGCGCACACCGTGGGTGGCGCAGGCGGCCGCGACTTCGGGCGCATCGGTCGCCACGACGATCTGGCTGGCACCGGACTCGGCCGCGCGGCGCGCCACGCGCACGATCATCGGCAGGCCGGCAATGTCGGCCAGCGGTTTGTTCGGCAGCCGCGTCGCTGCGGCCTTGCCTGGCCGACAGCGCGGCCAGGCGTTCGCCAGGCATGGGATGCCCACAGGGCATCCCATGTCCGGGCTCACTCCCGCCAAGCGGGAGCGAGCTTGCTTGGGGCGGCCCGGCGCGGCGCTCATGGCGCCAGTACGACCGGTGGCGCGGGGGCGTCCGGGTCCCAGGCCTTGGCCTCGCTCTCCAGCATCAGCGGGATGCCGTCGCGAACGGGGAAGGCCAGGCGGTCGGCGCGGCAGGCCAGGGCCGGCAATTCCAGTCCGGCACCTTCACGCAGCAGCGTCAGCGGCCCCTTGCACAGCGGGCAGACCAGCATTTCGATGAGGCGTTGATCCATCAGGCGAGAGCGAAGAGTTTTTGCAGTTGGGTGTCCAGCGCGGCCTCGAAGCCGGCACCGGGCGAGAAGTCTAGCGCCACGACCCAGACGGGCAGGGCGCCGACGCGCTCGGGCGACAGCTTCACGGCGTCTTTCTCGGTCAGCAGGACGGCGGCCGCGTCGGGGGGCCAAGGCAGGCTCCCGAAGTCGGCGTGGTCGGGCAGGGCCAGGCTGTCAAAGCGCAATCCAAGCGCTGCCAGCATGTCGAAGAAGCGCTGCGGCCTTGCCACGCCGGCAACGGCAAGCAGCCCCGGCCGCTCGCGCAAGGCCAGCAGCGTGTCCATCTGCGCCGGTTTGCCGGCCCACCAGTCGGCCAGCGTCACCGCGCCAGCCAGGCGGCGCCCGGCGACGAAGCCGGGCAGGGCGGTGCTCGGCTGCGGCGCGTTGTAGACGACGAGCTCGTCAGCCGCCAGCGTCGCAGGCGGCTGGCGCAAGGGGCCCGCGGGCAGCAGGCGGCCATTGCCCAGGCCGCGCTCATCGAAGACCAGCAAGCTCAGGTTGCGCGGCAGCCGCCAATGCTGCAGGCCGTCGTCGCTGACCAGCAGCTGCAACCCGGGCTCGGCAGCCAACAGGGCGCGCGCCGCGGCGACGCGGTCGCGGCCAACCGCCACAGGCACGCCGCTGCGCAGATGGATGAGCAGGGGCTCATCCCCGACTTCACGGGCCGTCGATACACCAGTGACGAGACGCACGCCGTCACTCTCGCGCCCGTAGCCACGCGAGACGACGCCAGCGCGCAGGCCGCGCGTGCGCAACATCGCCAGCAGGGCCAGCGTCGTCGGCGTCTTGCCGGCACCGCCGACGATCCAGTTGCCGACGACGATGACGGGCACAGGCAGCGTTTCGACGCGCTTGAAACCAATGGCATAGGCCAACCGGCGCAGCGCCAGCAGCGTGCGGTAGAGCCAGCTCAGCGGCAGCAGGGCGACCGACAGCGGCCCGCCGGTCAGCCACTCTTGCTGGAGGCGGTCAGCGAGCGTCGGTTTGGGCAGCGAAGGTGACACGCGTCAGGCCGACACGGCGCGCGGCGTCCATCACGTTGATGACGGCCTGGTGAGGCGTGGCGGCGTCGGCCGAGATGATCAGCGACGCGTCGGCGTTGCCGCCGGAGGCCTGGCGCAGCGCGGCGATCAGGATGTCCACCGAGCGGCCTTCCACCGGCTGGCGGTTGATGACGAAGCGGCCATCGGCGGCGATGCCGACGATGACCTCCTGCGGCCTGTCCTTCAACTTCTCCGCATCGGCCGAGGGCAGGGTGATCTGCAGCTCGGTGAACTTGGAGTACGTCGTTGACAGCATCAGGAAGATCAGGATCACCAACAGCACGTCGATGAACGGGATGAGGTTGATCTCCGGCGGCTCGCGGTGTGGGGAGCGGAATCTCATGATGTCAGTTCATCCGTTGTGTGCAGCGCCTCACGCCGCGGACCGGCGCCGGGCCGCCCCTAGCCGGCCCGCAGGCGATGTGCTTGCGGCTCAATGCCGCAAGCATCGCCGTCCCCTCGGGGGACCGGTTGGGCGCGCCCGCGTTCAGCGGGGCGAGACCAGACGAGGGGCAGTCCATTTCAGGCCGTGTAGCGGCGCAGTTGGCCCAGCAGACGGTCTGCAGCGGCTTCAAGCTCCAGTACATATTCCTCGATGCGGCCGCGGAAGTAGCGGTAGAACATCAGCGAGGGGATGGCAATCATCAGGCCGAAGGCCGTGTTGTAGAGGGCGATGGAGATGCCGTGCGCCAGCTGCGCGGGGTTCCCGCCGCCGGGTGTCTGGCTGCCAAAGATCTCGATCATGCCGACCACGGTGCCCATCAGCCCCAGCAGCGGCGCGGCCGTGGCGATGGTGCCCAGGGTGTTCATGTAGCGCTCGAGCTGGTGCACGGCGCGTCGGCCGGCAAATTCGAACACCAGCCGCAGCTTGCCCTCGGGCATCTGCGGCTCGGCCGTGACGGCGCGCAGGCCGGAAGCCAGCACCTCGCCGAGCAGCGAGTTTTCGGCCAGGCGGTCGACCATGTCGGGCGCGGGCAGTTGCTGGGCGCTGACGTTCATGACGTCCTCCAGCAGCCGCGGCGGCAGGATGCGGCTGGCGCGCAGGCTGGACAGCCTTTCGATGATCAGGGCCAGGGCCACCACGGAGCACAGGAGCAAGGGCCAGATCGGCCAACCGGCGGCTTGTATGATCGAAAACAAGGGCGTCCCCGTCGATAAAAAGGCCAGCAGGCCGGTCACAAAAACGGCCGCTGACGGCCGGATGAGTGCGCGGGATTATGGCCCCAGCCTTGCGCGCCTCGGCCGATCTCCGCCACTGCGAAAGCGTTCTCACAATCCACCGTTACTGTGGATAACTTTGTGGGCAACGCAGCGGCGCTGGCCTGCAGAGGCCGTCAAATCAAGGCCTTGGACAAGTTGCCTCAAGTTTGAGCAGTGGAATTCGAATTGAAAAACAAGGCCTTATGTGCTCATGACAGCTCTGTGACGGGCGAAATGAGCCGAAATTGCCCGCCAGCCCAGTATTGGCGCGGCTGTGGACTTCCCGGCCCGCGCCGGCATTGGGTTTGCGCGTGATTGAGCCCCGCGAAGCCGCTTCAAATCGTCGTGTCTGGGGCGTGGCTGGTTTGCTGGAGGCGGTGAGCCAGAGCCTGGCTGAGCGCTTCTCGGTCGTCGCCGTTGGCGGCGAGATCACTGGCTTCACGCGCGCCGCCAGCGGCCACTGCTATTTCGGACTGAAGGACGCCGACGGCCAGGCCGCCAGCCTGCGCTGCGCGATGTTCCGCCGCGCCGCCGCCATGCTGGACTTTGCGCCGGCCGAAGGCGTGCTGGTCGAGGTGCGCGGCCGCGTCGCTGTCTACGAGCCGCGCGGCGAGCTGCAGTTCGTCGTCGAGGCCATGCGCCGTGCCGGTGCCGGCACGCTGTACGAGCAGTTCCTCGCGCTGCGGGCGCGGCTGACGGCCGAGGGCCTGTTCGATGCCGACACCAAGCGCGCGCTGCCCACCCACCCGCGCCGCATCGGCGTCATCACGTCGACGGCCGGTGCAGCCCTGCACGATGTGCTGACGGCGCTGGCGCGGCGAGCGCCCCAGGTCGAGGTGCTGGTCTACCCGAGTCCGGTGCAGGGCGTCGAAGCGCCGCCGGCGCTGGTCGAAGCGCTGAGGCGCGCCAACGAGCGGGCCGAGGTCGACGTGCTGCTGCTGGTGCGCGGCGGCGGCTCGCTGGAGGACCTGTGGGCCTTCAATGACGAACGCGTCGTCCGCGCGGTGGCCAATTCGGCCCTGCCCATCGTCTGCGGCGTCGGCCACGAGACCGACGTGACACTGTGCGACCTGGCCGCCGACCTGCGCGCGCCCACGCCCACGGCCGCCGCCGAGCTGGCGGCGCCGTCGCGCGCCAGCCTGCTGCAGCACCTCGGTGCGCTGGAGCGCAGCCTGACCCTGCGCATCGACCACCGCCTGCAGACCCTCGCCCAGCGCCTGGATCGACTCGCGCTGCGCCTGTCCCGCCCCAGTGACGTGCTGGCCCGCCAACGGCGCCTGCTGGATCTGCTGGCCCAGCGTGCCGGCGCGGCGCCACGCCGGCGCGTCGAGTTGCAAGGCCAGCGGCTGACCCACCTGGAGCAGCGCCATGAACGCGCGCACCACGAGATCCTGGCGCGCCAGCACACCCGGCTGGACGCGCTGCAGGCCCGGCTGCAGGCCCTGGACCCGCAGCATGTGCTGGCGCGCGGCTACGCCTGGCTGGACGACGGCGCCGGCGGCGCGGTGACGTCCGTGCATGCCTTGCTGCCCGGCGCCGAGGTGCGCGCGGTGCTGGCCGACGGCAGCCTCGACTTGCGCGTTCTGGGGGTACAGCCTTCGCCGCAGGGGTGATTGGCTCTCCCTACAATCTTTGCGTTTCCCTTCCCCCCAACACCTGAGGACTCCACGATGGAACACACGCTGCCCCCGCTGCCTTACCCGATCGACTCGCTGGCCCCGCACTACAGCAAGGAAACGCTGGAGTTCCACCACGGCAAGCACCACAACGCTTACGTCGTGAACCTCAACAACCTGCAAAAGGGCACCGAGTACGAAGCCCTGACGCTGGAAGAGATCATCAAGAAGGCACCGAACCCGGGTCCGATCTACAACAACGCCGCCCAGATCTGGAACCACACCTTCTTCTGGAACTGCATGAAGCCGCAAGGTGGCGGCGAGCCCAGCAGCGCGCTGGCCGACGCCATCAACGCCAAGTGGGGCAGCTATGCCGCCTTCAAGGAAGCCTTCGTCAAGAGCGCCGTTGGCAACTTCGGCTCGGGCTGGACGTGGCTGGTGAAGAAGGCCGACGGCTCTGTCGACATCGTCAACACCGGCGCCGCCGGCACGCCGCTGACCGGCGCTGACAAGGCGCTGCTGACCGTCGACGTGTGGGAACACGCCTACTACATCGACTACCGCAACCTGCGCCCCAAGTTCGTCGAGACCTTCCTGAGCAATCTCGTGAACTGGCAGTTCGCTGAAGCCAACTTCGCCTGAGCGATTCGCCCCGAACAAAGGCCGGCCGATGCCGGCCTTTTTCGTTGGTTCGGCCTTTCGGGCCGAGCGCTGGGCCGCTCCCGAGCCGGCCCGCGTTGGCGATGTGCTCTCGGCTCGATGCCGAGAGCATCGCCGTCCCCTCGGGGGACCGACCAGATGCGCTCGCGTTCAGCGACGCGCAACTGGGCGAGGGGCGCCTATTGCGACACCTGAATGACGTGCCGCACCAGCGGATAGACCTGGTGCTGCCAGCGCCGCCCGCTGAACACGCCGTAGTGGCCGACGTTGGGCTGGATGTAGTGGGTGCGCATATAGGCGCGCAGGCTGCTGGCGAGGTCCTGGGCGGCCAGCGTCTGGCCGACAGCGCAGATGTCGTCGCGCTCACCCTCCACGGTCAGCAAAGCGGTGCGGCGGATGGCCGCCGGGTTCACACGCCGGCCCCTGAAGAACATCTCGCCGCGTGGCAGGTCGTAGGTCTGGAAGACGCGCTCCACTGTTTCCAGGTAGAAGTCGGCCGCGAGGTCGGCCACGGCCAGGTATTCCTCGTAGAACACGCGCGTGACCTCGGCCTTGTCGAACTCATCGGCGACGAGGTGCTTGTAGTAGTCCTTGAAGGCGTTGGTGTGCCTGTCCTTGTTCATGCTCATGAAGGCCGACAGCTGCACGAAGCCCGGGTAGACGCGCCGCCCCGCGCCCGCGTGCTGCCAGGGCACATGGCTGATCAGGTTCTTCTTGAACCACGAGATGGGCTTGCTGGTGGCAAGTTCGTTGACGGCGGTGGGGCTGACGCGGCAATCGATGGGGCCGGCCATCAGCGTCAGGCTGGCTGGCGTGGCAGGGTGGTCGTCCTCGGCCATCAGCGCCACGGCCGCCAGTGCGCTGACACAGGGCTGGCAGACGGCCACCACGTGGGCCTGCGGGCCGATGGCGGCCAGGAAGTCGATCAAGTGGCCGGTGTACTCGTCCAGCCCGAAGCGGCCGGCCACCAGCGGCACGTCGCGCACGTTGTGCCAGTCGGTGATGTAGACATCATGGTCCTGCAGTAGCGTGCGCACCGTCTCGCGCAGCAGCGTGGCGAAGTGGCCCGACATCGGCGCCACCACCATCACTTTGGGTTGCTCAGGCGCGCCTTCCTTGCGAAAGCGCAGCAGCGTCGCAAAGGGCGTGGTCAGCGTGGCTTCTTCGGTGACAGGCCAGCGCTCGTCGCCGCTGACGATCTCACCAATGCGCCAGGGCGGGCGGGTGTGGGTGATCTGAGCCAGCTCGAAGACCTTGCCTGCCGCCGACCACTGGCGCGCTGGCAACCAGCTGGCGTCAGCAATGCCGGGCTGCTGCAGGAAGGGAATCGACATGCGCGTGGCCATGCGCAGCGGCCACAGCAGATCGGTATGGGCCTGGTAGGCGGGGTACATGGTTGCTCCTGCAAGGCCGGTGATGCCAGGAGCGACGCAAGGAGCGCGCCAGCATGGCATGGGCCTTGCGTCGATGGGGTGCCCAGACCGAGAAGGAGACGCCATGCCTGTTGCCACGCCGACCCGCCCCGCCGCCAAGGCGGTGAAAACCGCTCCAGCACCGGCGCGAAAATCCAAGGCCGCGACACCCGCGGCCACGCTGACGCTGAGCAGCAAGAACTACTCCTCGTGGTCGCTGCGCGGCTGGCTGCTGACGCGCTTCGCCGGCCTGGCCTTCGATGAGATCATGGTCTCGCCCGACGATGAGGATGCGCGCAAGGAACTGCTGCTGCTGGCGCCCTCCATCCGCGTGCCCTGCCTGCGGCATGACGGCGTGACGGTCTGGAACAACATGGCCATTGCCGAGTATCTGAACGAGCTTTTCCCCAAAGCCGGCCTGTGGCCCGCGGACCGCGTCGCGCGGGCCCATGCGCGGGCCATCTGCGGCGAGATGAACTCCGGCTTTGCCAATTTGCGCGCGTCGCTGCCCATGAACCTCAAGGGCCACTTTCCGCGCCACAAGATCTGGGCCGGGGCCAAGCCCGACATTGAGCGCATCACCGAGATCTGGACCGACTGCCTGGCGCGCTACGGCGGCCCCTATCTGTTTGGTGCCAAGCGCGGTGCGGCCGACGCCTTCTTTGCGCCGGTCGTCACGCGCTTCATGACCTATGACGTGCCGTTGAATCCCGCCTGCATGGCCTATTGCAAGGCCATCAGCGCCATGCCGGAGCTCAAGGAGTGGACGGCCGCGGCCCGGCTGGAGCCGGACGAGATCGAGCAGCTCGACATGGATTTCTAGGGCCAGGTCGAAGGCGCCGGCACTTCACAAGGCGCCGGCGCGTCCACCGTCTTGAAGTCCGCCGGCGAGACGATCTCCAGGTACTCCATGTCCGGCGAGTAGTCGAACAGGTAATGCACGATGCCGGGGCGCTGGTGCACGCAGTCGCCGGCCTCGACGAGCGTCACCTGGTCGCCGTACATGAACTTGGCCCAGCCCTTGGTCATCAGCACGATCTGGAACTCCGCCTCATGGCGGTGCCATCCCGTGCCCTTTTCAGGGGCCATGTTCGCCTTCACAAGGTGCGCGATGACCTTGCCCGCCGTGGCCTCGGCCACGCCCAGGTCGCGGTAGAGGAAGAAATCTCTCAGCCCGTCGGGGCGCCAGGGCGTGTCCCCGGGCTTGACATGGGAGAACTGTGTGGCGGACGCGTCGTTGGCGGCGTCCACGGGTATCGACAGATCCGACATGAGTGACCTCCTGAAGTGCTGCAGGCGGTGGAGCACACGCAATATGTGTTCCCGCAAAAGCTTGACCCAGGTCATGGGGGCGGCGGGGCGGGCCATCTAGATTGGCGGCGTGAGTGCACCCCCTCCCGGCTTGTGTGCGGCTGATGCCGACGCCCGCCTCCTCGCCCCCTTCACGACCTGGCCCGATGGCCCGGGCGGTGTGGCGCTGTCGCAATTCCAGGTGGCGGGCATGCATTGCGCGGCCTGCTCGGGGTTGATCGAAGCGGCGCTGCTGACGCTGCCAGGCGTGCGCGGTGCCAGTGTCAATCCGGCGTCGGCCCGGCTGGCCTTGCAGTGGTTGCCTTCACAGCTCACGCTCGCCGACGTGCTGGCCGCGCTGCAGGTGGCGGGCTACCGGGCCACGCCCGACGTCGCAGCGCCGGCGCGCGAGCTGCGCAGGCAGGAAAGGCGCCAGGCCCTGTGGCGGCTCTTTGTCGCCGCCTTCCTGATGATGCAGGTCATGATGATGGCGACGCCGGCCTACGTTGCCGCCCCGGGTGAGCTCAGCGCCGACCTGGACCGCCTGCTGCGCTGGGCCAGCTGGGTGCTGACGCTGCCTGTCATGGCCTTTTCGGCCGCCCCCTTCATGGTTGGCGCCTTGCGGCAACTGAGGGCAGGCCGGCTGGGCATGGATGTGCCGGTGGCGTTGGGCATCGCCGTCACCTTCGTGGCCAGCACCGGCGCCTTGTTCGACCCCGGCGGGCCTTTGGGCCACGAGGTCTACTTCGATTCGCTGACGATGTTCGTCGCGCTGCTGCTGCTGGCGCGCTGGTTCGAACTGGGGGCGCGGCATCGTGCGGCGGATGCGCTGGAAGCGGTCGCCGGTGCGATGCCAACGGCGGCCGAGCGGCTGCGTGATGACGGCAGCAGTGAACGCGTCGCGCCCGAGGCGCTGCGCGTGGGTGATCGCATCCGCGTCGCGGCCGGCGAGGCCTTCGCGGCCGACGGCCGTGTGCTGTCCGGCCAGGGCTGGGCCGACGAGGCCCTGCTGACGGGCGAATCCGCGCCGGTCGCCAAGACGGTGGGCGATGCGGTCGTGGCGGGCAGCATCAACCTCGACGGCTCGCTCATCGTCAGCGTGCTGCGCGTGGGTGCAGACACGACGGCGCAGGGCATCGTGCGATTGATGCAGCAGGCCCAGAGCCAGCGGCCTTTTGTCAACGGCGTGTTGGACCGCGTCGCCGCGGGCTTCACGGCGGTCGTGCTGCTGCTGGCGCTGCTGGCGGGCGTCGGCTGGTGGTGGCTGGATCCTTCACGCGCCATCGCAGTGGCCGTGGCCGTGCTGATCGTCACCTGCCCCTGCGCGCTGACCCTGGCCGCGCCTGCGGCCTGGCTCGCGGCCAGCGGCGCGCTTGCTCGGCGCGGGTTGCTGCTGACGGACCTGGCGGCGCTGGAACGGCTGTGCACCATCGACACCGTCGTCTTCGACAAGACCGGCACGCTCAGCGAGGACCGGCTGCAGCTGCGTCGCCACTGGGCCCAGGGCGCCGATGCCGACGCGCTGCTGAACGTCGCCCGCAGCCTGGCCGGGCTGTCGCGCCACCCGGTGGCGCAGGCGCTGGCCGACGGAAGTGCCGGCAGCTGGGCGGACGTGCGCGAAGTCGCCGGCCGCGGCGTGGAGGCGCGCGACGCGACCGGCCGGGTCTGGCGCCTGGGTGCGCCGGCCTGGGTCAGCGCGCGGCCCGATCCGGCTGCGCGGCTGGCGTTTGGCCCCGTGGGCTGCGGCGACTGCGTGCTGTGGCTGGACCTTGCCGAGGCACCACGCGCCGATGCAGCGGCAACGATCAAGGCCTTGCGCGCCCAGGGCAGGCGCGTGCGCCTGCTATCGGGCGACCAGCCGGCGGCGGTCGCGCGCATGGCGGCGTTGCTGGACATTGCCCACTGGCGCGCGGGCGCCACGCCCGAGTCCAAGCTTGCTGCTCTGCGTGACTGGCAGGCGCGCGGCGAGCGCGTGCTGATGGTCGGCGACGGCATCAACGACGCGCCGGTGCTGGCCGCGGCGGACGTGCGCATCGCCATGGGGCAGGGCGCCATGCTGGCGCGCGGTGCCGCAGATGCGCTGCTGGTGTCCAACCAGCTGATGGCCATCCCGCAGGCGCTCGCGCTGGCGCACAGGACGCGCCGCGTGCTGCGTCAGAACCTCGCCTGGGCGGCGCTCTACAACCTGGCCTGCGTGCCGCTGGCGCTGAGCGGCTGGCTGCCGCCGCTGGCGGCGGGCCTGGGCATGGCAGCGAGTTCGCTGTTCGTCGTGCTCAATGCCCAGAGATTGGCGCGCTGATGGACATCCTGTATCTCCTCATCCCCTTCTCGGTCGTGCTGGTGCTGCTCATCGTGGCGGTGTTCGGCTGGGCTGTGCACTCCGGGCAACTGGACGGCTTCGAACACGAGGCTGAACGCATCCTGCTTGACGAGGATCAAGGCGTCTAGGAGCCCCCGCGCGAAGAATCGTTTGCATCAGACTGAAGGAGTCGCGATGGCGAACGAAAAGGCGCTGGCCACCACTGGGGCGGTATACGAAGACGGACCGGTACGCGCATTTGCGCTGGCCGCCGTTCTGTGGGGCGTGGTGGGCATGCTGGTGGGCGTCATCATTGCGGCGCAACTGGCCTGGCCCGATCTCGGCGCAGGCATCCCCTGGTTGAGCTACGGGCGGCTGCGGCCCCTGCATACCAACGCGGTCATCTTCGCGTTCGGTGGCTGCGCACTGATGGCGACCAGCTACCACGTCGTGCAGCGCACCGGCCAGACCCGCCTGTTCGCGCCGGGCCTGGCGTGGTTTCACTTCTGGTGCTGGCAGCTGGTCATCGTGGCTGCGGCCATCACGCTGCCGCTGGGCTTCACACGCGGCAAGGAATATGCCGAGCTGGAATGGCCCATCGGCGTGCTGATCACCATTGCCTGGGTGTCCTACGCCATCGTGTTCTTCGGCACCGTGGGGCGCCGCAAGATCCGTCACATCTACGTGGCCAACTGGTTCTTCGGTGCCTTCATCCTCGCTGTGGCCCTGCTGCACCTCGTCAACGGCGCGGTGATCCCGGTCAGCTTCTGGAAAAGCTATTCGGCCTACGCCGGTGTGCAGGACGCCATGGTGCAGTGGTGGTACGGCCATAACGCGGTGGGCTTCTTCCTGACCGCGGGCTTCCTCGGGATGATGTATTACTACATCCCCAAGCAGGCCGAGCGCCCCGTCTACAGCTACCGCCTGTCCATCGTCCACTTCTGGGCGCTGATCTTCACTTATATGTGGGCGGGCCCCCACCACCTGCACTACACGGCGCTGCCGGACTGGGCGCAGAGCGTCGGCATGATCTTCAGCCTGGTGCTGCTGGCGCCGAGCTGGGGCGGCATGATCAACGGCGTCATGACGTTGTCGGGTGCCTGGCACAAGCTGCGTGACGACCCCATCCTGAAGTTCCTCATCGTCGCGCTGTCGTTCTACGGCATGTCGACCTTCGAGGGGCCGATGATGTCCATCAAGACCGTCAACGCGCTGTCGCACTACACCGATTGGACGGTGGGCCACGTGCACAGCGGGGCGCTGGGCTGGGTGGGCCTCATCTCGATGGGCTCGCTCTACCACCTGATCCCGCGCATGTTCGGCCGCACGCAGATGTACTCCAAGCGTGCCATCGAGTTGCACTTCTGGATCGCGACGCTGGGCATCGTGCTCTACATCGCCGCGATGTGGATCGCCGGCGTCATGCAGGGCCTGATGTGGCGCGCGGTCAACCCCGACGGCACGCTGGTCTACACCTTCGTCGAGAGCGTCAAGGCGACCTGGCCCTTCTACGTGATCCGTCTCAGCGGTGGCCTGCTCTACCTCGGCGGCATGCTGATCATGAGCTGGAACGTCATCAAGACCGTGCAGGCCGGCAATTCGCAGTCCGTGCGCATCCCGGTCCCCGCGCTGGCTCACGCCTGAACTGACATGCAGCCCCTCGTCCAACGAGTACGTTGGCCGGTCCCCCGCGGGGACGGCGATACCTGCCGGTTCGACCGGCAGGTACGTCGCCCAACGCGGGCCGGCTTGGGAGCGGCCCGGCGCTCGGCCCGCAAATTTCAAGCGCCGCTACACGCGGCGGAGCAAATGACATGAGCACACAAACTTCATCCGTCTCCGGCCACCAGCGCATCGAGACCAGCAACCTGCTGATGATCGTGCTGGTGCTGCTGACCGTGCTGGTTGGCGGCGTCGTCGAGATCGTGCCGCTGTTCTTCCAGCGCTCCACCACCGAGGCTGCGCCCGGCCTCAAGCCCTACACGGCGCTGCAGCTTGCCGGGCGCGACATCTATCTGCGCGAGGGTTGCTACAACTGCCACTCGCAGATGATCCGCCCGCTTGCCGCCGAGACGCTGCGTTATGGCAAGTACTCTACTGCGGGCGAGTTCGTCTACGACCACCCCTTCCAGTGGGGCAGCAAGCGCACCGGGCCCGACCTGCATCGCGTCGGCGCCAAGTACAGCGACGACTGGCATCGCATCCACCTGAACAACCCACGCGACCTGGTGCCCGAGTCCAACATGCCGGCCTACCCCTGGCTGGTAAATGCACCGGTGGACGCAGCCGGCATGCCGGCGCGCCTCGCGGCGATGCGCATGCTGGGCGTGCCCTACACCGAGGCGGAGGTGAAGGCCTCCTCCCAGGACGTGACGGGCAAGACCGAGCTCGACGCGCTGGTGGCCTATCTGCAGGTGCTTGGCACCGCGAACAAGTAAGGAGCCCGCACCATGGGCATCAACGAACTCCGTGTGGCCGTGACTCTCGTGTCGCTGGCCGTCTTCCTCGGCATCATCGCCTGGGCCTGGCGCGGCCGCTTCGACGACGCCGCCCGCCTGCCCCTCGAAGGAGATGAGCAATGAGCGACTTCTTCAACGGCGGCTGGTCCCTCTTCATCGCCATTGGCACCATTGGCGGCCTCATCTTCTGCGGCATTCTGCTCATCATCGCCAGCCGCCGCCAGGTGATGGCCTCGGACAACACGACGGGCCACGTCTGGGACGAGGACCTGCGCGAACTCAACAACCCGCTGCCGGCCTGGTGGATGGGCCTGTTCGTGCTGACCATCGTCTTCTCCGGCATCTACCTGGCGCTCTATCCAGGGCTGGGCAACCAGGCCGGCAAGCTGGGTTGGACGAGCCTGGGCGAGCACGCCAACGACCTGGCACAGGCGCGCGCCACCATGGCGCCGGTCTATGCCGCCTTCGCCGACAAGACCCCGGAGCAACTCGCCAAGGATCCCAAGGCCCACGCCATTGGCGAGCGGCTGTTCGCCAACAACTGCGCGCAGTGCCACGGCGCCGACGCCAAGGGTTCCAAGGGCTTCCCCAACCTGACCGACACCGACTGGCTGTGGGGCGGCTCGCCCGAAACCATCACCGAGACCATCACCAAGGGCCGCGAGGGCAACATGCCCGTGATGGCCCCGGCAGTGGGCGCGGCGGAGGATGTGCGCAACGTCGCCCACTACGTGCTGTCGCTGTCGGGCAGCCCGCACAACGCGCTCTACGCCCAGCTCGGCAAGCCCAAGTTCACCGCCTGCGCGGCCTGCCACGGCCCCGGCGGCCAGGGCAACCCGGCCCTGGGGGCGCCCAACCTGAGCGACAAGGTCTGGCTGCATGGCTGGGGTGAGGAAGCCGTCACGGCCATGGTCAACAACGGCAAGCACAACGTGATGCCGGCCCATGGCGAGCGGCTGACGCCCGAGCAGATCCGCGTGCTTGCGTCCTATGTCTGGGGTCTGTCGCAGTCGCAAGGCGTCATCGCTTCCCCCTGAGTCCCATGCCTGTTCCCTCCGCGCCCGGTCCGGGCGATGCCGTCCAAGTCATCCGCCTCTACAAGTCGGAGGACAAGATCCACCCGCGGTCGGTGGACGGCTTCTACGCCCGCTGGCGCTGGGCCATCGTCGCGCTGACCCAACTCGTGTTCTACGGCCTGCCCTGGCTCAGTTGGGGCGAGAGGCAGGCCGTGCTCTTCGACCTGGGCTCGCGGCGCTTCTACATCTTCGGCCTGGTGCTGTATCCGCAGGACTTCGTGTACCTCACGGGCTTGCTGATGATCTCGGCCTACGCGCTCTTCCTGTTCACCGCCGTGGCCGGGCGCCTGTGGTGCGGCTACGCCTGCCCACAGACGGTCTACACCGAGCTGTTCATGCTCATCGAGCGCTGGTTCGAGGGCGACCGCAACGCGCGGCTGCGGCTGCAAAAGGCGCCGTGGTCCTGGACCAAGCTCTGGCGCAAGGCGGGCAAGCAGTCCGCCTGGATCGCGCTGGGCCTGTGGACCGGCTTCACCTTCGTTGGCTACTTCACGCCCATCCAGACACTGGCGCGCGAGGTCCTCGCGTTCGGCATGGGACCGTGGGAAACCTTCTGGGTGCTGTTCTACGGCTTCGCCACCTACGGCAACGCCGGCTACATGCGCGAGCAGGTCTGCAAGTACATGTGCCCGTACGCGCGCTTCCAGAGCGCGATGTTCGACCGCGACACGCTGATCGTCAGCTATGACCCGGAGCGCGGCGAGCCGCGCGGCAAGAACGCGCAGCGCGGCAAGAAGGGCGAGGTGCGCAGCGCCGCCGCTCCCGTGGGGGACTGCATCGACTGCAACCTGTGCGTGCAGGTCTGCCCGACCGGCATCGACATCCGCGACGGCCTGCAGTACGAATGCATCGGCTGCGCGGCCTGCATCGACGTCTGCAACGGCGTCATGGACAAGATGGGCACCGAGCGTGGCCTCATCCGCTACGACACCGAGAACGGCCTGGAGCAGCGCCTGACGCGCGCGCAGCGCTGGCAGCATGTTTTGCGACCGCGCGTGCTGATCTACACCGCCGTGCTGCTCGTCATCTGCACGGCCCTGATGTGGAGCCTGCTGTCGCGGCACAGCTTCCGCGTCGACATCGTGCGCGACCGCGCTTCGATGGCCCGACTCGTCGAGGACGGCTGGATCGAAAACGTCTACCGCCTGCAGGTCATGAACGCGACCGAGTCGCCCCAGCGCTACCGCATCGAAGCCGAGGGCCTCCCCGGCCTGGCGCTGACCCAGGCCGCCACCGTGGACCTGGGCCCCGCCGAGGCGCGCTGGGTGGCGGTGGCCCTGCGCGTGCCGCCCGAGACGGCGCAGCAACTCAAGGCCGGCGCCCATCCCATGCGCTGGCGCATCAGCCGCTTCAGCCGCATCAGCGATGACACCGGTGGATCGGCCGCCGAGACCGTCGTCGAGAAGTCCACTTTCGTGCTGCCGCGCTGACGGCGAGGAGAACCCCATGTCCGCCCTGAATCCCTCCTCCGCCTGGCGCGAGCCCATGGTCTGGCTCGTGGTCGGGGGCCCGGCGATCGTCGTCGTTGCCAGTTTCTTCACGCTGGCGCTGGCCATCCGCCACCCCGACCCGCCGCTGGAGCTGCACCGCACCGCCCAGGCTGCCGATGCCACCGAGCCCGCCGACCTGCGCGCCCGTGCCGGTGATGCGGTACCGGCCCTGGTCGCCCGCAACCATGCCGCCACGGGCACGGCGGGCCTGAAGAGATGAACGGCGCCGCCGGCCCCACGCGCATCAAGCGCTTTGCGATGGCCGTGGCCTGGTCGTCCTTCCTTGCGGCTGGCGTGCTGGAGGCCCTGGTGTTCGCCGTCGTCGACCCGGCCGACCTGCGCTGGTTTGGCACTGCGCCCGTGCAGTTGTCGACCCAGGCCGTCTACACCCTCAGCTTCCTGATCTTCTGGGCCGTCATCGCCTTTGGCGCCAGCCTGGCGCTGCTGCTGATCAGCCTGCCCGGCGACGAGGACAAGCCTGGGCGTCACGCGCCGGGCTGGCCTCGCTGAGCCCGGCGCCTGCCACCACGCGTGCGTTGCGGTCATGCGTCCAGTAGGCCCAGGCCCAGTCCACCAGCACGACGAAGCGGTTGCGGAAGCCGATCAGGAAATAGACGTGGGCGAACAGCCAGAACAGCCAGGCGGGCAGGCCCGAGAAGCGCAGCGACCCGGCCGGCGTGCCCAGGTCGACGACGGCGCTGTGGCGGCCGATGGTGGCGAGGTTGCCGTAGTCGCGGTAGCGAAAGGCCTGCGTCGCCTCGCCGCGCAGCCGGCGCTGGATGTTGGCGGCGGCGTGCCGGCCCATCTGCTTGGCGCCGGGTGACACGCCGGGCACGGGCTTCGGAGGCTGGCCGGGTGCGTGGCTCTGCGCGGCGGCGAGGTCGCCGATGACCTGGATGTTGGCCTGGCCCTTCACGCTCAGGTCGGGCTCGACGACCACACGGCCGGCGCGGTCCAGCGTGCAGCCGGTTGCATCGGCCAGCGCACGGCCCAGGGGCGAGGCCGCCACGCCGGCGGCCCAGACGACGCAGCGGCTGTGCAGGCGCTCCGGGCCGGTTGGCGTCGTGATGTCCAGCCCCTCGGCGTCGATACCGGTCACACGGGCGTTCAGGCGCACGTCCACGCCGAGCGCGCCCAGTTGCTCGCGGGCGCGTTCGCTCAAGCTCTCGGGCATGGCCTGCAGCACACGCGGGCTGCCCTCCACCAGCAGCACGCGCGCCTGTCGTGGGTCGATGCGGCGGAATTCACCGGGCAGGGTGTGGCGGGCGATCTCGGCGAAGGTGCCGGCCAGTTCGACCCCGGTCGGCCCGCCGCCGACAACGACGAACTGCAGCAGGGCGGCGCGCTGGGCGGGATCGTCCTCGCCATTTGCTTCACGTTCGGCGGCCTCGAAGGCCAGCAGCACGCGGCGGCGAATCTCGAAGGCGTCGCTCAGCGTCTTCAGCCCCGGCGCGTGCTCGGCCCAGTCATCGCGGCCGAAATAGCTGTGCGTGGCGCCAGCGGCGACGATGAGGTGGTCCCAGCGCAGCGTGGCGCCATCCTTCAGCGTGGCGGTTCGCGCGGTGGCGTCGATGGCGACGATCTCGCCCATCAGCGTCGTCACATTGCGCTGGCCGCGGAAGAGGTGGCGGATGGGCGCCGCAATCGACGGCGCCGACAGGCCCGCCGTGGCCACCTGGTAGAGCAGGGGCTGGAAGAGGTGGTGGTTGGTCTTGTCGACGAGGGTGATGTCGACGTCGGTGGTGCGCAGGGCGCGCGCCGCCTCCAGGCCGCCGAAGCCGCAGCCAATGATCAGGACTTGAGGACGCATGGACAGCCATCCTACGCTCGGTTTGTTGCGCCGCAGCATGGCTGTTTTTCAAATGGCGGCAGGCTGGTTGCATCGTGATGCAAAGCCAGCCGGCGAGGTCCGATCACGTGCCGTTTGCGCACCTAGGATGCGGCGCCCAAGATGTCCTCCGCCACGCTGGCCGCTGCCTCCTCCGCACCCGAACCGACCTGGCAACGCCCGCGCGGCGGTGGCCTGCGCGGGCTGTCCTTCCACCAGTGCCTGCTGGCCGCCTTTTTGCTGATCACGGCGCTGCTGGGCGGCGCGGCGGCCCAGGCCATGTTCGCACTCGAGCATGTCGCCCTGCAGAGCCGCGAAGCCGCGCAGGACGCCGCCAGTCTGAGCGCCCAGGTGCAGCGGCTGTCCGAACGCACCGTGGCCATGGAGCGCAGTGCGCGGCAGTTCCTGGTGCTCGACGACGCCAGCCTGCGCGAACGCTTCCAGGCCGCCTGGGCAGACGCCAAGGCCACGCAGGCGACATTGGCCGGCACGCTGACCGAGCCGGCATCGAAGCAGCTGTTCGCCGACTGGGGCAGGCAGGCCGAAGCGGCCTGGGAGGTGCTGCAGAACCCAGGCCCGACCCGCACTCGGTCCACGGCACTGCGGCGGCTGACACCGGTATTCGCGCGCCTGCACGGCCTCAACGAGACCCTGACCGAGCAGAGCCAGCGCGCCGTGGACCGCCGCAGCGACGCGGTGCTGGCCGAACTGGAGCAGCAGCGGCGCCTCATCAGCGCCCTGGTGCTGGGCGCCATCGCGCTGGCCGTGCTGCTGGCGCTGGGCTTTGGACACTGGCTGCTGCGGCCTCTGGCCCATGTCGAGGCGGCCATCGGCCGGTTGGGCGACAACCGCTTCGACGAGCCCGTGGAGGTGCGCGGCCCGGCCGACCTGCGCCGGCTCGGGCGCCAGCTGGAGTGGCTGCGCCAACGCCTGGCCACGCTGGAGTCGGACAAGACGCGCTTCGTGCGCCACATCTCGCATGAGCTGAAAACGCCGATGGCCTCCATCCGCGAAGGCGCGGCCCTGCTGCGCGAGGGCGTTGCCGGCCCGCTGACGCCGGATCAGACCGAGATCGTGCGCATCCTCGGCGACAACAGCGCCGCCCTGCAGGGCCAGATCGAGGACCTGCTGCGCTACCAGACGCTGGCCTCCAACTCTGCGCAACTGCAGCGCCGCGCGACCGACCTCAAGGCGTTGCTGGCGCGTGTGGTGGATGAACAGCGCCTGCTCTGGCAGACCCGGGGCCTGCAGGTACGCATTGACGCCGCGGCCTGCAACGCCCTTGTCGACGACGCCAAGCTGGCCATCGTGCTGGCCAATCTGCTGGCCAACGCACTGCGCTTCAGCCCGCCCGGGGGCGTCATCGTGCTGACCCTGGAACAGGACGACCGCAAGTTTTGCATCGACTGCATCGACGCCGGTCCCGGCGTGGCAGCCGAGGATGCCGAGCGCATCTTCGACCCCTTCTACCAAGGCCGCAACCAGGCGCCCGGCGCGCGCCGCGGCAGTGGCATCGGCTTGTCCATCGTGCGCGAGATCGTGCAGGCCCACGGCGGCAGCTGCCGGCTGCTGGCCAGCGATGGCGGTGCCCATTTCCGGATTGAGATACCCCATGCGAAGACTGCTTGAGATTGGCTCATTGCTGCTGCTGGCCGCCTGCCAGACGGCCCCGCCAGCGCCCGTGCCGGCTCCGCCGCCCCCTGCGCCTGTCTGCCCGGAGCTGCCCGCGCCACCGCCGCAGGTCGACGATCTGAAGGCGCTGGTCGGCTATGCCGAGGATCTGCGCAAGGCCCTGGCCCTGAGCCAGGGGCGCAGCAGCGCAGACCAGGCCCAGGCTGCGGCGCAGATCGACCTGATCGCCAATGCGACCGACGCGTCGGCCGAACCGATCAAGCCGCTGGCCGCGCTGATGGCCACCCGCCTGGCCGAGCAGCGGCGGCTGCAGGACAACATCGACAAGCTCAACCAGCAACTGCGCGAGAGCCAGCGCCGCAACGAGCAGCTCAACGAGAAGCTCGAGGCCCTCAAGGCCATCGAGCAGACCCTGCCGGGCAAGCCCGGTGCTCCGCGATAAAGGGGCAGCAATGACCACGCAAGCCACCATCCTCCTCGTCGACGACGACGCCGACCTGCTGCGCCTGATGACGATGCGGCTGACCGCTGCCGGCCATGCCGTGCAGGCCGTGGCCAGCGCCGAAGCTGCGCTCGCCCACCTCGCCGTGCGGCTGCCGTCCCTCGTCATCACCGATGTGCGCCTGCCGGGGCTGGACGGCCTGGCCCTGTTCGACGAGGTGCGCGCCCGGCACCCGTCGCTGCCGGTCATCCTGCTGACCGCCCACGGCAACATCCCCGATGCGGTCGAGGCCACGACGCGGGGTGCCCATGCCTATCTGACCAAGCCCTTCGACGGCAAGGGGCTGCTGGACAAGATCAACCAGGCGCTGCGGGTGAACGTGACGGGGCCGGCGCCGCTGGACGGCGATGCTGCGTGGCGCAGCGAGATCATCAGCCGCAGCCCGCGCATGGCCGAGGTGCTGTCCGAGGCGCGGCTGGTGGCGGCGACCGACGCGAGCGTGCTGATCTCGGGCGACAGCGGCACCGGCAAGGAGCTGCTGGCGCGCGCCATCCACCGCGCCAGCCCGCGCGCAGCGAAGCCCTTCATCGCGGTGAACTGCGCCGCCATCCCCGAGGCGCTGCTGGAATCCGAGCTGTTCGGCCATGTGAAGGGCGCCTTCACCGGCGCGCAGGCACAGCGCCAGGGGCTGATCCCCGCGGCGCAGGGCGGCACGGTCTTTCTGGACGAGATCGGCGACATGCCGCTGGCCTTGCAGGTGAAGTTGTTGCGTGTGCTGCAGGAGCGTGTCGTGCGGCCGGTGGGCAGCAACGAGGCGGTGGCGGTGGACGTGCGTGTGCTGTCCGCCACCCACCGCGACCTGGAGCTCGCCATGGCCGAGGGTCAGTTCCGCCCCGACCTCTATTACCGGCTCAATGTCGTGCAACTGCGCCTGCCCCCGCTGTCGGAGCGGCGCGAGGACATCGCACTGCTGGCCCAGCACTTCCTGCAGACCTTGGCCGAGCGGCACCGCCGGCCGGTCAAGGGTTTTGCGCCGGATGCGCTGGAGGCGTTGGTGACTGCGCCCTGGCCGGGTAATGCGCGCCAGCTCTACAACGTCGTCGAACAGGTCTGCGTGCTGGCCATGGCGCCGCTGGTGTCGCTGACCCAGGTGCAGCGCGCGCTGCAGACGCCGTCGCTGGAGGTGCTGAGCTACCAGCACGCCAAGCAGCGCTTCGAGCGCGACTACCTCAATCAATTGCTGAAGCTGACCTCGGGCCATGTGGCCGAGGCCGCGCGCCTGGCCGACCGCAACCGCACCGAGTTTTATCGCCTGATGCAGAAGCACGGGCTGGATCCGCAGCTCTTTCGCGCCGACCCCCTAGCTGCCGCGTCGGATTCGGGCGACAGAAAACCGTCAGATGAATCAAGCACTTAGGCCGGCATCGCCATGCGGCGTCGCCGCCCGGCGACAAAATGGCCGGTGCTGATGGTTGCTGAAGGGTCCCGTCGCACCGGGTTTTGTCCTAAGTCATTGATCTGCTGAGTAAATCTGAAACTGGCACGGGCCTTGCGCTGAACCTGTTCGTGGTGCCCCCCGGTATCGCTTTCGATTCACGCATCCTCAGGAGATCTGCATGCGACAAACATCCACCTTCGCCCGACTGCTGTCTGCCGCCTTGATGGCTGGTAGTGCCACTGCAACCTTTGCCGCTGACCAAGCACCGGCGACGCCGGCCCCGGCCGAACAGGTTGCTCAGGCGCAAACCGCCGGCGACACGACGATTGCCAGCCAGGCCCAGGCCGTATTGCAGCAGGACAAGGATCTGGCAGCCCTGCCGCTGACCGTGAGCAGCAGCGCTGCTGGCGTGGTCGTGCTCAAGGGCGCGGCACCCAGCGCCGACCTGGCCCAGAAGGCCATCAAGCTGGTTCAGGCCGTGCCCGGCGTGAAGGAAGTGCGCAACGAGATCAAGGTCGGCTGACCGCCGTTTCCTCGATCTCGAGGCCCTGCGCGCCCCCGCAGGGCCTTTTTTCGTCTGGCTTCAGCAGCGGCTGTTGTTCACCAAGACCTGAAGCCCGGCCTGGTCGAGGATGCGCAGCTGGCGCTGCTTGACCTCCAGCAGCCCGTCCTCCTGGAATTTGGAGAAGGTGCGGCTGACGGTTTCCAGTTTCAGGCCGAGGTAGCTGCCGATCTCTTCGCGCGTCATGCGCAGCACGAGGCTGGATGCCGAGAAGCCGCGTGCCTGCAGGCGCTGGGTCAGGTTCAGCAGGAAGGCCGCCAGGCGCTCCTCGGCCCGCATATTGCCGAGCAGCAGCATGACGCCGTGGTCGCGCACGATCTCCCGGCTCATGATCTTGTGAAAGGAGTGCTGCAGCACGCTGAATTCGCGTGACAGCTCCTCCAGCTGGGAATAGTGGATGACGCAGACGGACGAGTCCTCCAGCGCGACGGCGTCGCAGTGGTGACGGTCGCTGCTGATGCCGTCCAGGCCGAGCAGCTCACCGGCCATCTGGAAGCCGGTGACCTGGTCGCGGCCATCCTCGCTGCCGACGCGGGTCTTGAAGAAGCCGGTGCGCACGGCGTACAACGCTTCAAAGCTCTCACCGTTGCGAAACAGATACCCGCCGCGCGGCACGCTGCGTCGCATGGCGACGAGGCCATCCAGGCGGGTCAGGTCGGCGGCCCGCAAGCCCACAGGCAGGCAGAGCTCGCGCAGATTGCAGCTGGCGCAGGCGACCTTGAGCGGCTCGAGCGCGGCGGTGGGGCAGGGAAGACTCATGGGTTGGCATTCTTGGACCGGGCCGGCACTGCGCGCTTGACCTGGATCAAGGCCGGCGAGCCGCGGTATCGGCACAGTTGCCGCATGGCTGCTGTGACCGAAAGACCGCTGGACCCCGACCTCCTTGACGCCAACATCAGGCGCCACGACGTGGCCGGCCCGCGCTACACCTCCTACCCGACGGCCGACCGCTTCGTCGAGGCCTACCAGGCACCCCAGCACCTGCAGGCCCTGGCACAGCGCGGCGCGGCGCAGCCGCTGTCGGTCTATGTGCACATCCCGTTCTGTGAGCAGCTCTGCTACTACTGCGCCTGCAACAAGATCATCACCAAGCACCACGAGCGCGCCCAGCCCTATCTGGCCGCGTTGAACCTGGAGATGGACCTGGTGGCCGAGGCCCTGGGCGGCCACGCGCCCGTCTCGCAACTGCATCTGGGCGGTGGCTCGCCGACCTTTTTGTCGGACACTGAACTGAGCGTGCTGATGGACGCGTTGCGCCGGCGCTTCAAACTGCTGCCCGGCGCCGAGTTGTCCATCGAGGTGGACCCGCGCACGGTGGATTTGGCGCGCCTGGCGCACCTGCGCCGGCTCGGGTTCAACCGCCTGTCCTTCGGCGTGCAGGACTTCGACCCGGCCGTGCAGAAAGCCGTGCACCGCGTGCAGCCGCTGGCCTCTGTCGCGGCCCTGATGCGCGGGGCGCGTGAGCTGGGTTTCGCCTCCATCAGCGTCGACCTGATCTATGGCCTGCCGCTGCAGACGCCGGCGTCCTTCGCGCGCACCATCGCCCAGGTCGCCGAGCTCCGGCCCGACCGCATCGCGATGTATGCCTATGCCCACCTGCCGCAGCGCTTCAAGCCGCAGCGCCGCATCGTCGCCGAGTTGCTGCCGCCGGCGGGTGACAAGCTGGCCATGCTGTCGGGCGCGATCAGCGCATTGCTGGGCGAGGGCTATGCCTACATCGGCATGGACCATTTCGCGCTGCCCGACGACCCGCTGGCCGTGGCCAAGCGCCAGGGCCTGCTGCACCGCAACTTCCAGGGCTATTCGACGCAGCCTGATTGCGATCTCATCGGCCTGGGCGTTTCGGCCATCAGCCGCGTCGGCGCAACGTATGCGCAGAACGCCAAGACCCTGGCCGAGTATGAGGATGCGCTGAACCAACACCAGCTGCCCGTGCAGCGCGGCCTGGCTTTGACCCGCGACGACCTGTTGCGCCGCGCCGTCATCATGGCGCTGATGTGCCAGGGCCGGCTGGAGTTCGAGTCCATCGCGGCGTCCTATCTCGTCGACGTTGCCACCTACTTCGCGCCGGAGCTGGAGCGCTTGTCCCGGCTGGCCGACCAGGGCCTGGTCGAGCGGCAACCCGACGCCTTGCAGGTCACGCCGCTGGGCTGGTATTTCGTGCGCGCCGTCGCGTCGGTCTTTGACCGCTACCTGCAGGCCGACGCCAGCCGCGAGCGCTTCTCCAAGATCATCTGATGGATGCGGCCCTGGTCCTGTCCGCCACGCTGATGGGGCTGGCAGGCATGCCGCACTGCGCGGCCATGTGCAGTGCGCCTTGCGCCCTCGCCGCGGGGCACCGGCCCGTGCGGCTGCTGGCCGGCCGACTGCTGGGTTATGCCGCCGGGGGCGCGGTGGCGGCAGCGTCCGCCCAGGCGCTCGCACGTGTCTCGCAGAGCGTGACGCTGCTGCAGCCCGCCTGGGCCTTGCTGCAGGCGGCACTGCTGCTGTTCGGCCTGACGCTGTTGGTGCGTGGCCGCGTGCCGGCGTGGCTGGGCGCCGTGCGCTGGCGCCCTCAGCCGCGCCATGCCTTCGCTACCGGCATCGCCTGGGTGGCCATGCCCTGTGGGCTGCTGCATGCGGCGCTGCTGCTGGCCGGGCTGTCAGGCTCGCCCGTGAGCGGCGCTGCGGCAATGGCCGGCTTTGCGCTGGCCAGCACGCCGGGCCTCGTCATCGCGCCGCTATGGCGGGCGCGGCTGCTCAAGCAGGGCGCGGGTGGTGAGGTGCTGGCGCTGCGCCTGGCCGGGCTCATGCTGGCCGCGGGGGCGGCGTGGGGGCTGGTGCACGGCGTGTGGCAGCGGCTCCTGCTGGCCTGCTGAGCCGGCCATAAACTCGCCGGGTTTCGTTTCCTAGTCTCGTCTCTTGCGCGGAGCCCACACGTCATGTCCCAACACATCAAGGTGCCTGAAGGCGGCCAGAAGATCACCGTCAACGCCGACTTCACGCTGAACGTGCCCGACCAGCCCATCATTCCCTACATCGAAGGCGACGGCACCGGCCTGGACATCACGCCCGTCATGCTCAAGGTGGTGGACGCGGCGGTGGCCAAGGCCTACGGCGGTGCGAAGAAGATCCACTGGATGGAGGTCTACGCCGGCGAGAAGAGCACTCGCGTATACGGCCCCGATGTGTGGCTGCCCGAAGAGACGCTGCAGGCCGTGAAGGAATACGTTGTCTCCATCAAGGGGCCGCTGACCACGCCCGTCGGCGGTGGCATCCGCTCGCTGAACGTCGCCCTGCGCCAGGAGCTGGACCTGTACGTCTGCCTGCGCCCGGTGCAGTATTTCGACGGCGTGCCCAGCCCGGTGAAAGAGCCGCACAAGGTCGACATGGTCATCTTCCGCGAGAACTCGGAGGACATCTACGCCGGCATCGAATACGAGGCCGAGAGCGACAAGGCCAAGAAGCTCATCAAGTTCCTGCAGGACGAAATGGGCGTCAAGAAGATCCGCTTCCCAAACACCTCGGGCATCGGCATCAAGCCTGTCAGCCGGGAGGGCACCGAGCGCCTGGTGCGCAAGGCCATCCAGTACGCCATCGACAACAACAAGCCCAGCGTCACCATCGTGCACAAGGGCAACATCATGAAGTTCACGGAGGGCGGTTTCCGAGATTGGGCCTATGCGCTGGCTCAGAAGGAGTTCGGCGCCCAGCCCATCGATGGCGGCCCGTGGTGCAAGTTCAAGAACCCCAAGACGGGCAAGGACATCACCATCAAGGACAGCATCGCTGACGCCTTCCTGCAGCAGATCATCCTGCGCCCGGCCGAGTACAGCGTCATCGCCACGTTGAACCTGAACGGCGACTACATCTCCGACGCGCTGGCCGCGCAGGTGGGCGGCATCGGCATCGCCCCGGGCGCCAACATGAGCGACTCCATCGCGATGTTCGAAGCCACCCATGGCACGGCGCCCAAGTACGCCGGCAAGGACTATGTGAACCCCGGCTCCGAGATCCTGTCGGCCGAAATGATGCTGCGCCACATGGGCTGGATAGCCGCCGCAGACCTCATCATCAGCGCGATGGAAAAGGCCGTCCTGAGCAAGAAGGTGACCTACGACTTCGCGCGCCTGATGGACGGCGCGACGCAGGTGTCGTGCTCCGGGTTCGGGCAGGTGATGATTGACCAGATGGAGTGACACGGTTTCGCCCCGAACGCCTAGACTTTGGGCATGCCGGACTACATCAACACCTACGTTGACGAAAATCAGCTCCTCATCTACGAGGGGGCGGACTTCGACGAGGTGTATCTGGCTGACCGTTCGGGTGAGCGCGGTGCACAGGTGTGGTGTTGGACTCGTCGTGAGACGGACCTCAACAAGGCCAGCTGGCTGCGGCTGATCGTGTCGGTCGATGACAAGGATTCCGCTGCCGCCGTGGAGCGGGTCCGTGGCGCGTTGAAGCCGAATCCTGTGCCGGATCCGTTTCGCAAGCCCGTGCCGCATTGAGGGCGCCGGCTTTTGTTGCCAGGTGCACAAAAAGAAACCCCGGCGCGGAGGCCGGGGTTTGGGGCGACCCGTGGTGCTTCACGTGTCGCCTGTCAGAAGGCTTTGCAGGAGCAAACGCCTGGTATCAGACTGTAGTAAATATTTTGGTCGTTGGGCTTGCTGTTTCATTGCGGAATACCCGCCAACGTGAAATCGCAACGCGTCATGAGGCGTTGCAAGCAAAACGGGGCGCCGATGGCGCCCCGTTTCTTCGTTCAGCGGTCGATCAGCTGGCCAGCGATTGCAGCGCCGCGTTGAACGTGGCGCTGGGGCGCATGATCTTGTCGAGCTTGGCAACGTCCGGCAGGAAATAGCCGCCGATGTCGGTCGGCTTGCCTTGGACGGCCTTCAGTTCCTCGGCGATCTTGGCCTCGTTGGCGGTCAGCATCTCGGCCAGCGGCTTGAAGCGGGCCGCCAGTTCGGCGTCCTCGGTCTGCTCGGCCAGGGCCTGAGCCCAGTACAACGTCAGATAGAAGTGGCTGCCGCGGTTGTCGAGCTCGCCGGTCTTGGGGCTGGGGCCCTTGCCGTTGTCCAGCAGCTTGCCGGTGGCGGCATCCAGGGCCTTGGCCAGCACCTTGGCCTTGGCGTTCTTGGTCTTCATGCCCACGTCTTCCAGGCTGACCGCCAGCGCCAGGAACTCGCCCAGCGAATCCCAGCGCAGGTGGTTTTCCTCCACCAGCTGCTGCACGTGCTTGGGCGCCGAGCCACCGGCGCCGGTTTCGTACATGCCGCCGCCAGCCATCAACGGCACGATGGACAGCATCTTGGCCGAGGTGCCCAGTTCCATGATGGGGAAGAGGTCGGTCAGGTAGTCGCGCAGGATGTTGCCGGTGGCGCTGATGGTGTCCTGGCCGCGGATGACGCGCTCCAGCGTGTAACGCATCGCGCGCACCTGGCTCATGATCTGGATGTCCAGGCCGGTCGTATTGTGCTCATGCAGGTACATCTTGACCTTGGTGATGAGCTGCGCCTCGTGCGGGCGGTAGGAGTCCAGCCAGAACACCACCGGCATGCCGGAGTTGCGGGCGCGCGTGACGGCCAGCTTGACCCAGTCGCGGACGGCGGCGTCCTTGCACTGGCACATGCGCCAGATGTCGCCCTGCTCGACGTCCTGGCTCATCAGCACCTCGCCGGTGGCGAGATCGGTGATGTTGGCCACGCCGTCCTCCGGGATCTCGAAGGTCTTGTCGTGCGAGCCGTATTCCTCGGCCTGCTGGGCCATCAGGCCCACGTTGGGCACCGTGCCCATGGTGCGCGGGTCGAAGGCGCCATGCCATTTGCAGAAGTTGATGATCTCCTGGTAGATGCGGGCAAAGGTCGACTCCGGCATCACGGCCTTGACGTCCTTCAGGCGGCCATCGGCGCCGTACATCTTGCCGCCGCTGCGGATCATCGCGGGCATGGAGGCGTCGACAATGACGTCGTTGGGCGAATGGAAGTTGGTGATGCCCTTGGCCGAGTCCACCATCGCCAGTTCGGGGCGGTGTTCGTGGCAGGCGTGCAGGTCGCGCTTGATCTCGTCCTGCTTGGCGCTGGGCAGCGTGGCGATCTTGGTGTACAGGTCCACCATGCCGTTGTTGACGTTGATGCCCAGTTCGTCGAACAGCTTGGCGTGCTTCTCGAACGCGTCGCGGTAGAAGATGCGCACGCAGTGGCCGAACACGATGGGATGGGACACCTTCATCATGGTGGCCTTGACGTGCAGCGAGAACATCACGCCGGTCTTGCGCGCGTCCTCGATCTCCTTTTCATAGAAGGCCAGCAGGGCCTTCTTGCTCATGTACATCGAGTCGACCACTTCGCGGTCCAGCAGCGAGACCTTGGCCTTGAGCACAATGGCCTTGCCGCTCTTGGTGATGAGCTCCATCTTCACGTCGCGTGCGCGGTCCAGCGTGATCGACTTTTCACCGTGATAGAAGTCGCCGTCGTGCATGTGCGAGACGTGCGAGCGCGAGGCCTGGCTCCAGTCGTCCATGCGGTGCGGGTTCTTGCGGGCGTATTCCTTCACCGCCTTGGGCGCGCGGCGGTCGGAATTGCCCTCGCGCAGCACCGGGTTCACGGCCGAGCCGATGCACTTGTTGTAGCGCGCGCGGATGTCCTTCTGCTCATCCGTCTCGGGCTTTTCGGGGTAGTCCGGGATCTTGTAGCCCTTGTCCTGCAGTTCCTTGATGGCGGCCTTCAACTGCGACACCGAGGCGCTGATATTGGGCAATTTGATGATGTTGGCTTCCGACTTCAACGTCAGCTTGCCCAGGGCGGCCAGGTTGTCGGGCACGCGCTGCTCTTCGGTCAGCAGTTCCGGGAACTGGCCCAGGATGCGGCTGGCCACCGAGATGTCGCTGCTGACGACGTCGATCCCAGCCGACGCCGCGAAGGCCTTGACGACCGGCAGCAGCGAGGCAGTGGCCAAGCGGGGGGCTTCGTCGGTCAACGTGTAAACAATCTGGGTCTTTTCGGCGGTCATGAGCGTGTTCCGGTAGATGGCAATCCGTGCTGCACACAGCGCCAGGAGGCGGCGCGCAACACGTAACTCTAGCAAGCCGGGCGCGCGCTTGCTGCGCGAGCCCGGCGGCGCCAATGCAAAAGCCCCGTGGCGTCAGGCCACGGGGCTTTTGATTTGTGAGCTCAGCTCAGGACGCCAGCTGGGGCTGTTGCTGCTGCTCGGCGGCGCGTGCAGCGGCTTCCATCGGCGTGATGTTCTGCGCAAGCTGGCCTTTGGGGCCCTGCACCAGGTCGAACTGCACCTGGCTGCCCTGCTTCAGCGTCCGAAAGCCTTCCATCTGGATCGCTGAAAAATGGGCGAAGACATCATCTCCGCCGGCTTCCGGCTCGATGAATCCGAAGCCCTTGGCATCGTTGAACCACTTGACTTTGCCCAGTGCCATCATCTTGTCTCCATTCTTTGTGGCACCTCCTGGGGAGGCGGAGGCAGATTCTGGTAGCGCAATAAAAAGCGTCAATTCGGGACCTTCCCGGCCGGGTTCACCCTCAGAACCTTCCGCCCCGCGCTTGCAATTTCCAGGAGCGTCGCCAACTGCCCGCGGTCGGCGAGGGGAAGCCCCCGTCGATAGAATCCCGACATGCCTGTGCTCCCCGTCTTTTCACCGCGAAACCAGTCGCCCCCGCCCCCGCCCGCGCCCCCTCTGAAGCCGGGCAAGGACGAAGGCGAGGGCGCGGTCGTCGTCGAGCGGCAGACCCAGAAAACCGAGCCCCCCCGGCTCTACCAGGTCCTGCTGCTGAACGACGATTTCACGCCGATGGAGTTTGTTGTCATGGTTCTGCAGGAATTTTTCCGGCATGACCTCGATACGGCGACGCAGATCATGCTCAAAATCCACCATGAGGGTCGCGGGGTCTGCGGTGTCTTCACCAAGGACGTCGCCGCGACCAAGGTGGAGTTGGTTCTGGCCGCCTCACGGCGTGCCGGCCACCCCCTGCAGTGCATTATGGAGGCCGCATGATTGCGCAAGAGCTTGAAGTCAGTTTGCACATGGCGTTCGTCGAAGCACGCCAGCAGCGGCACGAATTCATCACCGTCGAGCACCTGCTGCTCGCTTTGCTCGACAACCCCAGCGCCGCGGAGGTGCTGCGCGCCTGCGCGGCCAACCTGGACGACCTGCGCAAGAGCCTGACGCAGTTCATCAAGGAAAACACGCCGATGGTGGGCGGCAGCGACGAGGTGGACACCCAGCCCACGCTGGGCTTCCAACGTGTCATCCAGCGCGCCATCATGCACGTGCAGAGCACCGGCAGCGGCAAGAAGGAAGTGACCGGCGCCAACGTGCTCGTCGCCATCTTCGGCGAGAAGGATTCGCACGCCGTCTACTACCTGCACCAGCAGGGCGTCACGCGCCTGGACGTCGTCAACTTCATCGCCCACGGCATCAAGAAGACCGACCCCGAGCCGCCCAAGAACCCCGAGGGCCAGGCCCCCGGTAGCCAGGAAGGCGAGCGCGAGGAAGGCGAGGGCGGCAGCGCCAAGGCGTCGCCACTGGAGCAGTTCACGCAGAACCTGAACCAGCTGGCCAAGGACGGCAAGATCGACCCGCTGATCGGTCGCGAGTCCGAGGTCGAGCGCGTCGTGCAGGTGCTGTGCCGCCGGCGCAAGAACAACCCGCTGCTGGTCGGCGAGGCCGGCGTGGGCAAGACGGCCATCGCTGAAGGCCTGGCCTGGAGGATCACCGAGGGCGAAGTCCCTGAGGTCCTCGCCGACGCCGTCGTCTACTCGCTGGACATGGGCGCGCTGCTGGCGGGTACCAAGTACCGCGGCGACTTCGAGCAGCGCCTGAAGGCGGTTCTGAAGGCGCTGAAGGACCAACCCAGCGCCATCCTCTTCATCGACGAGATCCACACGCTGATCGGCGCCGGTGCGGCCTCGGGCGGCACGCTGGACGCGAGCAACCTGCTCAAGCCGGCGCTGTCCAGCGGCGCGATGAAGTGCATCGGCGCGACCACCTTCACCGAGTACCGCGGCATCTTCGAGAAGGACGCGGCGCTGAGCCGGCGTTTCCAGAAGATCGACGTCGCCGAGCCTTCGGTCGAGCAGACCATCGAGATCCTGAAGGGGCTCAAGAGCCGCTTCGAGGAGCATCACTCGGTCAAGTACGCCCTGGGCGCGCTCCAGGCGGCCGCCGAGCTGTCGGCCAAGTACATCAATGATCGCCACCTGCCGGACAAGGCCATCGACGTCATCGACGAGGCCGGTGCTGCCCAGCGCATCCTGCCCAAGAGCAAGCAGAAGAAGACCATCACGCGCGTCGAGGTCGAGGACATCGTCGCCAAGATCGCGCGCATCCCGCCCGCATCGGTCAACAGCGATGACCGCAGCAAGCTCAAGACGCTGGACCGCGACCTGAAGAGCGTCGTGTTCGGGCAGGACCCGGCGGTCGACGCGCTCGCCGCCGCCATCAAGATGGCGCGCTCGGGCCTGGGCCGGCCCGAGAAGCCGGTGGGCTCCTTCCTGTTCAGCGGCCCCACGGGTGTCGGCAAGACGGAGGTCGCCAAGCAGTTGGCCTACATCCTGGGCATCGAGTTGATCCGCTTCGACATGTCGGAGTACATGGAGCGCCATGCTGTCAGCCGCCTGATCGGTGCGCCTCCGGGCTATGTCGGTTTTGACCAGGGCGGCCTGCTGACCGAGGCGGTCACAAAGAAGCCGCACTCGGTGCTGCTGCTCGATGAAATCGAGAAAGCGCACCCGGATGTCTTCAACGTGCTGCTGCAGGTCATGGACCACGGCACGCTGACCGACAACAACGGGCGCAAGGCCGACTTCCGCAACGTCATCATCATCATGACGACCAACGCGGGTGCCGAGGCGCTGAACAAGGCCACCATCGGCTTCACCAACTCGCGCCAGCAGGGCGACGAGATGGCCGACATCAAGCGCCTGTTCACGCCGGAGTTCCGCAACCGCCTGGACGCCATCGTGTCCTTCCGCCCGCTGGACGAGGAAATCATCCTGCGTGTGGTCGACAAGTTCCTGCTGCAACTGGAAAGCCAGCTGCAGGAGAAGAAGGTCGAGGTCAGCTTCTCCGACGCGCTGCGCAAGCATCTGGCCAAGAAGGGGTTCGATCCGCTGATGGGTGCGCGGCCGATGCAGCGCCTCATCCAGGACACCATCCGCCGCGCGCTGGCCGACGAACTGCTGTTCGGCAAGCTGGTCGATGGCGGGCGCCTGAGCGTGGACGTGGACGACAAGGGCGAGACGGTGCTGGACATCCAGCCCACGCCGCCCAAGCCGGCCAAGGACAACAAGCCCAAAGCCGAGCCAGCGACGGCCTGAACCTGCTGCGCATCCCGACAAGGGCGCCTCGGCGCCCTTTCTGCTTTCTGGACGCTATATTCCGCCCCTCAAAAATGACATCCACAGAGGGAGGATGAAATGGCACCACGAATGATGCGCGGTCTTCGCGCGGCATGGGCCTGCGTGATTCTGGCCGGCTGCGGTGGCGGTGGGTCAGGTGGCAGTACGGGCAATCCCGATTCCGCGTCCGCTCCAGCTGCGTCGCCGGTCAGTGTCGGCAATGTGCAGTTCCAGCCCATGGAATATGAGGCCTTCGAAGGCGACGACCCCATTCCGGCACTGACCATCACGGCGGATGTGTCCGGCGACTTTTCCAAACTGCAGGACCGAACGGTCTACGTGGGTGTCGAAGACCCTGGTCAACTCTTCGGGGCTGCCCCATCGGTGAGCTTGGCCCCCAACGGCCTCGGCATCCAACTGATGCTTCTCACCCGGAGCCCAAACACCAAGACCGGGGATTTCCGCAGCGAGATCAAGGTCAACGTCTGCATGGATTCGGCGTGCCGGCAGCAATTTGCCGGTTCACCCTTCAAGGTGCCCTATCACGTCAAGGTCTTGCCGGGTTTGAAGTTCGTGGAGCAGGGCAACATCAATCTCGCTGCAAAGTTCGGCAGCGTACCGCTGCCGAGCTGGAGCACGGTAGTCGTCTTGCCAGCTGGTGCGACAAATCTCCGCGGCGCAGTCTTCAAGAGAGGGTTCAAGATCCTGTCGGATGCGGCGGAGGTCAAGACGGAAGGGGCCACGGTGACGCTCCAAGCGCGGCCGGTCCACGTGACCTCGCGTGAGCTGGACCTTTACGTCGAGGCAGAAGCGGTGACGTCGACGGGGCGAAAAGTGATGCTGTCGGAGACCCGTCCGATCACCTACAAAATGACGGCGCCCGATCAGTCCGCAGTGGTCTACACACCGGCCAGCGGGAGGCTGGTGCGATCCTCGACCTCTGTTGAGGTAATGGGCGGCATTTTCCAGATGATGAGCCCGCAGGCTGAGCCGTTCTATGTTTCTGCCAGGGTCGAGTATTTGGACGCCTCCAATGGCGGGCTGGACGATGCGAAGGGCAAGGCCTGGCTGGTACCAAACAGGGTCAACACTGCGAACAACGCCTCGGACCTGCTCTTTCCCGCCGAGGTGCGCTATGGCCTCAATGAGCTTTGCATGCTGTCTGGCCCTCGGTGTATGGCGCCCGGGCACTATGTCGCCAAGGTGATTCTTTCCACGGCGACTGGCCAGGACGCGCCTCAGTCGTTCCTGGTGCACCTCGACATGGAGCCCTGACGGCGCCGGCTCACCGACTCAACCCGCCGGGGTTCTGCCTGAAGAACCCGGCAAGCAGTTCGTACATCGCCGGCTCCTCCGCCCGCATAGCGGCCGGGGCGACGAAGAAGGCCTCGACGGCGACGGCGAAGAATTCCTCGACGGCCTCGCCGCCGTAGGGGTCGATCAGCGTCTCCTCGCCGGCGTCGATGCGGGCGCAGAATTTCTCCCATTCGGCGTCGATGACCGTGGTCCAGCGCTCGCGTTCGTCGGCGTCCAGCGGGGGCGCGCCGTCAGCCAGCCCATCTCGCATGTCGATGACGTGGGCGAACTCGTGGATGACGACGTTGAAGACCGCGTCCGCGCCGAACTCGGCCGGGTCGTCGCTGACGGCGATGGCATTCCAGGTCAGCATCAGCGGGCCGCCTTCCATGGCTTCGCCGGCCAGCTCCTCGTCGTACTCGTGGACGACGCCGTCTTCGTCCTCGAAGCGCCGCTGCGCCACGACTTCGCCCTCGTGCATGACGATGCCGACGAAACCGTCATACCAGGACAGGCCCAGCCGCAGCACGGGCAGGCAGGCCTGGGCCGCGACGGCGACGGCGACTTCGTCGGTCACCTCGAAGCCGCCGACACCGTGGAACTCCTTGGTCGACAGGAAAAGGCTCGACAGCCGGCGCAGCTCGGCGAGGTCGTCCTCGCCGCGCTGGGCCAGGAAGGGGTAGCGCAGCAGGGTCAGCTGCCATAGCGCATCTGGAATCGCATGGCGTTCGACGGCGCGTTGCTCACGCCAGTTGCGCAAAGCTTTCAGGATCACAGGGAAAGGCGTTGCAGGCCGGCTGCGGACAGGCGGATGACGTCGCCGCGCGGTGGGGTGCCATCGAGATCCCAGTCCGACAGCACGACGCGCCTGAGCCCGTCGCCCAGATCGTGCTCGGCAGGGCGGTGTGTGTGACCATGGATCATCGTCGTCGCGCCGGCTTCGTTCAGCAGCGCGCGGCAAGTCTCGGCGTCGAGGTCGGTGGCCATCAGTTGCGCGGCTTGCGCCGCGCGGCTACCTTTGCGCATCTGGCGCCCCAGCGCCTGGCGGGCTTCGAGCGGCTGCGCCAGCACCTGGGCCTGCCATTCGGGCGAGCGCACCTGGCGGCGAAAGGCCTGGTAGGCGGTGTCGGCAAGGCATTGCGCATCGCCATGCACCAGCAGCCAGCGCTGGCCAAAGGCATCGAGCACCGTGGGATCGGGCAGGGCGGTCATGCCGGCGTCCGCCAGCAACTCCGCGCCGACAAGGAAGTCGCGGTTGCCGTGCATGAAGAAGAGATCCAGGCGCCGCGACGCATCGCGCAGCAGGCGTACGACACCGGCCTCGAAGGGCTCGTTCCGGGCGTCGTCGCCGACCCAGACCTCGAAGATGTCGCCGAGCAGCAGCACCGCTTGCGCGGGCGTCTGCGCAAGGTGCTGCTCAAGCCGGGCCAGCGTGCCCGGCGTGTCCGGCCCGAGGTGCAAGTCCGACAGCAGATCGATCTGCCGCCACTGCGCCGGGGCCGTCAGCGTGTGGATCAAACCTCGACGGCTTTCTCGATGATGACGTCTTCGACCGGCACGTCACCATGGCCGCCACGCGTGGCGGTCTTGGACTTCTCGATCTTGTCGACGACGTCCTTGCCCTCGATGACCTTGCCGAAGACGGCATAGCCCCAGCCCGACGGGCTCTCGGACTTGAAGTCCAGGAAGCCGTTGTTGGTCGTGTTGATGAAGAACTGCGCCGTGGCCGAGTGCGGCGCGTTGGTGCGCGCCATGGCCAGCGTGTAGTGGGCGTTCTTCAGGCCGTTGTTGGCCTCGTTCTGGATGGCCGCCTCGGTGGGCTTTTGATTCATGCCGACCTCAAAGCCGCCGCCCTGGACCATGAAGCCCTTGATGACGCGGTGGAACACCGTGCCGTCGTAGTGGCCCTTGCGGACGTAGTTCAGGAAGTTGGCGACCGACAGCGGCGCCTTCTCGGCATCCAGCTCAATGAGGATGTCGCCGTGGTTGGTGGTGAGTTTGACTTGGCTCATTTTTTGACGGGCTCAACGAGAGCCTTGGTGATGAAGATGGGCTTGACCGGGAAATGCTGGTGCATGCCGTGCGGCGTGACCTCGACGGCGCGGATCTTGTCGACGACGTCCATGCCCTCAATGACCTGGCCGAAGACGGCATAGCCCGACGCCGGATTGTCCGGCTCGCCGTCGAGCATGGGGTTGTCCACCACGTTGACGAAGAACTGCGAGGTCGCCGAGTTCGGGTCGTTGGTGCGCGCCATGGCGATGCTGCCGCGCACATTGGGCAGGCCGTTGTGTGACTCCAGCGGGATGGGCGGCTTGGTCGGCTTCTGGTTCAGCTTGGCGTCGTAACCGCCGCCCTGGATCATGAAGGTTGCCATGACGCGGTGGAAGACCGTGCCGTTGTAGTGGCCGGCCTTCACATATTGCAGGAAGTTGGCGACCGACTTGGGCGCCTTCTGGGCGTTCAGTTCGATGCGGATGTCGCCTTCGGTGGTCTGCAGCTTGACGGTTTGGGCCTCGGCGCCCAGCGTGGCCAGCAGGCCGGCGAGAAGGAGAGGAAGGATTTTGGTCATGGGAGGCGAGTGGTTAGCGGGTGCGCAATTCGCGGGTCAGGGCCAGCGTGCGGTTGATCTTGCCGGCCAGCGTGTCGCTGGGCATCAGGGCCGACTTCTGGGCACGCTGGTAGGCGCGCAGAGCCAGGCGTACCAACACATCGCCAAGATTTTCCTGGGCCTGGGCATGGTCGGGATGCAAGCGCAGGGCCTGCTCCAGCGCGGCCTTGGCTTCGTCGAGTTCGCCGGCGGCCGCGTGCAGTACGGCGAGATTGTTGTAGGGGTCGGCCAGGTCGGGGAAGTCCTGCGTGAGGCGGGTGAAGATGGCCGTCGCCTTGGCAGGCTCGCCAAGTTCCATGCGCATGACACCCAGTGCGAAGCGCAGTTGCAGATCATCAGGTTGACGGGTCAGGGCCTGCTCGACCTGCTCGACGGCCTGGCTCTTCTGGCCGGCCAGCCAAAGCCGCTGGGCGCTGGCAAGGTCGTCGGCGCGAACCGGCGTGGTTGCCAGCGCCAGGATCAGCAGGCAGGGCAACGCGAGGGTGGGGAAGGGCAGGCGCATGAGGGTTGTAGCGGGGGGCGGCGTCAGGGTCGGCCGCTATACTGAATTCATTCTATGAGCCCCGCCTGGGCGGACCCGGTGCGGGGCTTCTTGTTGGTGGCTGCTGCCCTCGTTTTTCATGTCCCTGCGCGTTCACAACTCCCTCAGCCGAGATCTCGAAGACTTCCAACCGCTCGTGCCTGGCCAAGTGCGCATGTACGTTTGCGGCATCACGGTCTACGACCTCTGCCACATGGGGCATCTGCGCATGAACATGGCGTTCGACGTCATCTACCGCTGGCTGCGTGCCAGTGGTTACGGCGTCACCTATGTGCGCAACATCACCGACATCGACGACAAGATCATCAAGCGTGCCGTCGAGCGCGGCATCACCATCCGCCAGCTCACCGAAGAGATGAGCGCGGCGATGCACGAGGACTTTGCAGCTGTCGGCCTGCTGCGCCCGGACCACGAACCGCGCGCGACCGAGTACGTGCCGCAGATGCTGTCGCTGATCGAGCGCCTGGAAGAGCGTGGCCTGGCCTACCGTTCTGATACTGGCGACGTGAACTACGCGGTGCGCAAGTTCGAAGGCTACGGCAAGCTCAGCGGCAAGAGCATCGATGACCTGCGCGCCGGCGAGCGCGTGGCCGTGGACGACGGCAAGCTGGACCCGCTGGACTTTGTGCTCTGGAAGGCCGCCAAGGCCGAGGAGCCGGCGGACGCCAAGTGGGCAGCTCCCTTCGGCGAGGGCCGCCCGGGTTGGCACATCGAGTGCTCGGCAATGAGCTGCGCGCTGCTCGGCGAAAGCTTTGACATCCACGGTGGTGGCACCGATCTGCAGTTCCCTCACCACGAGAACGAGATCGCCCAGAGCGAGGGTGCGGGCTACCCCTTCGCGCGCTACTGGCTGCACAACGGCTTCCTGAACGTCGATGGCGAAAAGATGTCCAAGAGCCTGGGCAACTTCTTCACCATCCGCGACGTGCTGCAGAAGTTCGACGGCGAGACGCTGCGCTTCTTCATGCTGCGCACCCACTATCGCCGGCCGTTCAACTTCAGCGATGCCCACCTCGAAGACGCCCGAGCCGCGCTGACGCGGCTGTACACGGCGCTGGACGCCGTGCCGCCGTCCGAAGTCGCCATCGACTGGAGCGAGCCCAGCGCCGCTGCCTTCAAGACGGCGATGGACGAGGACTTCGGCACGCCCGGTGCCATCGCCGTGCTGTTTGACCTCGTCAACGAAGTCAACCGTGATCGCTCACCCCAGCGTGCCGGCTTGCTGAAGGCGCTGGCCGGCGTGCTCGGCGTCTTGCAGCAGGAGCCGCGCGCCTATCTGCAGGGCGGCTCGGGCATTGACGACGCGGCCTGGATCGAGGCGCGCATCGCGGCCCGCGCTGCCGCCAAGGCCGCCAAGGACTTTGCGGGTGCCGACGCGATCCGCGCCGAGTTGACGGCCAAGGGCATCATGCTGAAGGACGGTGCCGACGGCACGACCTGGGTGAAGAGCTGATGCCGCCCGAAGTGATCCCGGCCTACTGGGACGAGGCCTGCAAGCACCTGGTCAAGCGCGACCGGGTCATGAAGAAGCTCATCCCGCAGTTCGGCGAGGCGCGGTTGCAGAGCCGCGGCGACGCCTTCGCGACGCTGGCCCGCTCCATCGTCGGCCAGCAGATTTCGGTCAAGGCCGCCCAATCGGTCTGGAACCGCTGGATCGCGCTGATGACCAAATTCCAGCCGACCGCCGTGCTGGGCCTGGGTGTGGATGAGCAGCGCGCTGCCGGCCTGTCCGCCCGCAAGGTCGAATACCTGCGCGACCTGGCGGAACATTTCGACACTGGCCAGGTTCATGTGCGCCAATGGGCGCAGATGGACGACGAAGCCATCATCGAAGAGCTCGTTGCCATTCGTGGCATCGGCCGGTGGACGGCCGAGATGTTCTTGATTTTTCACTTGATGCGCCCCAATGTGATGCCCCTGGATGACATCGGCTTGTTGAAGGGCATCAGCCAGAATTACTTTTCGGGCGAACCTGTCTCGCGCGCCGAGGCGCGCGAAGTCGGCGACGCCTGGGCGCCCTACCGTTCGGTAGCGGTTTGGTACATTTGGCGCAGCCTCGACCCGCTGCCTGTGGACTATTGAGGTCATTGTTCAACCACCCAGAGCGGGCCGCACGCCGGGACGCTCCAAAGCCGACAGACACCCGTCAAGGGATCAGCCGGCGTACTCACCGGACGAGGGGATCCATTGAGCAAAAAACATTTTCTGGAATTCGAGCAGCCCATCGCCGAGCTCGAGACCAAGATCGAAGAACTGCGCTATGTGCAGAGCGAGTCTGCGGTCGACATCTCCGAGGAGATCGATCGCCTCTCCAAGAAAAGCCAGCAGCTGACCAAGGAGGTCTACGCCAACGTCCTGCCCTGGCAGGTCTACCAGATCGCCCGCCACCCGCAGCGCCCGCAGACGCTGGACTACTGCTCGGAAGTTTTCACCGAGTTCCAGGAACTGCACGGTGACCGTCACTTCGCCGACGACGCAGCCATCGTGGGCGGCATCGCGCGCTTCAACGGCCAGGCCTGCATGGTCATCGGCCACCAGCGCGGCAGCGACGCCAAGGAGCGCACGCTGCGCAACTTCGGCATGCCGCGCCCCGAGGGCTACCGCAAGGCGCTGCGCCTGCTGAAGCTGGCCGAGAAGTTCGGCCTACCGGTCTTCACCTTCATCGACACCATGGGCGCCTATCCTGGCATCGGTGCCGAGGAGCGCAGCCAGAGCGAGGCCATCGGCCGCAACATCCTCGAGATGGCGCAGCTCGAAGTGCCCATCATCGCCACCGTCATCGGCGAGGGCGGCTCGGGTGGTGCGCTGGCCATCGGCGTGGCCGACCAGGTGCTGATGCTGCAGTTCGCGGCCTATTCCGTCATCTCGCCGGAGGGCTGCGCGTCCATCCTGTGGAAGAGCAGCGAACGCGCCTCCGAGGCGGCCGAGGCCCTGGGCATCACGGCTCACCGCCTGAAAGCGCTCGGCCTGATCGACAAGATCGTCAGCGAGCCGGTGGGTGGCGCGCACCGCGACGCCAAGCAGATGGCGTCCAACCTGAAGCGCGCGCTGAGCGACGCACTGCGCCAGGTCAGCGACCTCAAGACTCGTGAACTGGTGGACCGCCGCTACGAGCGCCTGCAGGCCTATGGCCGATTCGGCGACACCAAGAACAGGTGATGCGGTCGCCGTCGCCTTCAGCGGCGGCCTGGATTCCACGGCCCTGTTGCATGCGACCGCTCGCGCGGCGCAAGGCAGCAGGGTCGTTGCCCTTCATGTCCACCACGGCCTGCAGCCGCAGGCCGACGACTGGGTCGCGCATTGCGAGCGCGTGGCGCATGAGTTCGGAGCGGCCTATGTCTGCACGTGGCTGAGCGGATCGCCGGCGCGCGGCGACAGCGTGGAGGCCTGGGCTCATGCGGGCCGGCATCGCGCCCTGCACGACATGGCTGTTGCGGCGGGGGCCGACCTGCTGCTGCTGGCCCATCACCGACAGGACCAGGCCGAGACCTTCGTGCTGCAGGCTTTGCGCGGCGCCGGCACGGCGGGCCTTGCTGGCATGCCCAGGGCGCAATGGCGCGACGGCGTCTGCTGGGCACGGCCCTGGCTTGATCAGCCGCGCGACCTCATCCGCGCTTACGCCGAGCAGCATGGGCTCAGCTGGATAGAAGATCCGAGCAATGCCGATGCGCGCCATGCCCGCAACCGACTGCGCCAGACGCTGTGGCCGGCCTTTGCGGCGGCCGAGGCGGGCCTGGCCCAGTCGGCGCGCTGGGCGCAGCAGGCTGAGGAACTGGCTGCGGAAGTCGCGGCATCCGACCTTGCGGAGCTCGCGACCGCCGAGCGGCTGGATCTGGCCGCCGTGTTCCGCCTGTCGCCCGCCCGCGCAAGCAACGCGCTACGCGCCTGGCTGTCGCGGTACGCGAGCGTGCCGGCCAGCCTGGTCGAGCGCCTGCGGTCTGAATGGCATTCGGGCGCCACGCTGTCCTGGCCCGCGCCCGGTGGTGCCGTGCACGCCTATCGCGACGGCCTTTACTGGGCCGCCGAATCGGCCGCCCCGCCGCCTGCGTCGATGCTGAACCTGAGTCGCCCCGGCCTGCATCCTCAGCCGGCCTGGCAGGGCGCATGGCTCGTCGAGCCGGCCTCGCCCGGCATCGCGGTGGGGCGACTCGCCCAACTGACCCAGCGCGCTCGCGCCGGCGGTGAGCAATTCCAACGGGCCCCGGCCTCCGTGCAGCGTGCCCTCAGAAAGGCCTGCCAGGAAGCCGGCCTGCCGCCGTGGCGGCGCGGCGGGCCTCTGCTTTTTGACGCGCAGCAGCGCCTCATTGCCGTCGCCGGGCTTGGCATGGACGCCCGTGCCTTCGCCGATCAAGATGAGCCGAAGCTGTCCTTGCGCTGGCTGGAGGACGCAGCCTTGCCGCAGAGCGAAGGCGAGGGCGGGACTGCCGCATAAAATCGGGGGTTTGCGAGCATCCGTCCCGGCAGCTCACTCTTCCAGCCTTCGCTCAAACACATGGCTCTGATCGTCCACAAGTACGGCGGCACCTCGATGGGGTCCACCGATCGCATCCGCAACGTGGCCAAACGCGTCGCCAAATGGGTGCGCGCCGGCCACCAGATGGTGGTCGTGCCCTCGGCGATGAGCGGTGAAACCAACCGCCTGCTCGGTCTGGCCAAGGAACTGTCACCGGCCAGCATGACGCCGGCCGTGATGCGCGAGATGGACGCCATCGCCGCCACCGGCGAGCAGGTCTCCGTCGGCCTGCTGGCCATTGCGCTGCAGGCCGAAGGGCTGGAAGCGGTCAGCTATGCCGGCTGGCAGGTGCCGGTGGCCACCGACTCGTCCTTCACCAAGGCCCGCATCGAGAGCATCGACGATGTCCGCGTGCGTGCTGATCTGGCCGCTGGGAAGGTGGTTGTCATCACCGGCTTCCAGGGCATCGACCCGGAAGGCCACATCACGACGCTGGGCCGCGGTGGTTCCGACACCTCGGCCGTGGCGATTGCTGCGGCGATGAAGGCTGCCGAATGTCTGATCTACACCGACGTGGACGGCGTCTACACGACCGACCCGCGCGTGGTGCCCGAGGCGCGGCGCCTGAGCACCATCACGTTCGAGGAAATGCTGGAGATGGCCTCGCTCGGCTCCAAGATCCTGCAGATCCGCTCCGTGGAGTTCGCGGGCAAGTACCGCGTGCCGCTGCGCGTGCTGTCCAGCTTCACACCCTGGGACATCGACATCACTGAAGAGGCGGCCTCCGGCACGCTGATCACTTTCGAACAAGAGGATGACAACATGGAACAAGCCGTCGTTTCGGGCATTGCCTTCAACCGTGACGAGGCCAAGGTGACGCTGCTCGGCGTGCCCGACAAGCCCGGCATCGCCTTCCAGATCCTGGGACCCGTGGCCGAGGCCAACATCGACATCGACGTCATCATCCAGAACGTCTCCCACGACGGCAAGACCGACTTCTCCTTCACCGTGCACCGCAACGACTACGCGCGCACGATGGAGCTGCTGCAGAACACGGTCGGCCCGGCCACCAACGCCAGCAAGGTCGTGGGCGACCCCAAGATCTGCAAGGTCTCCATCGTTGGTATCGGCATGCGCTCGCATGTCGGCGTGGCCAGCAAGATGTTCCGTGCGCTGAGTGAAGAGGGCATCAACATCCAGATGATCTCGACCAGCGAGATCAAGACCAGCGTCGTCATCGACGAGAAGTACATGGAGCTGGCCGTGCGCGCATTGCACAAGGCCTTCGACCTCGATCAGGAAGCCGCTACCGCGGCCTGATTTCTGTCTGAGATTGCTCCGCACTGGTATAGAATGCGGGGCTGTGCTGGAGACGTGACCGAGTGGCCGAAGGTGCTCCCCTGCTAAGGGAGTATTTGCGCTAAAACGCGAATCGAGGGTTCGAATCCCTCCGTCTCCTCCAAACACATCAAAGCCCGTCCTCGTGACGGGCTTTGTCTTTTCGGCGTTCAACAGGCGCTTTTGGGCGATTCGTCACGAATTGATCGTTTCAAGTCCAAATTTGCCAAATCTCCCGTTGATTCGGTTATTTATGATCGCCACGTGGCGGTCAAGACAATAAATCGGGTGAGGCAGGGCTTCGCTACCCTGCTGGTGCTTGCCGGGGCGCTGCTGGCCGCTGCGGCCGCGCGCGCCGTGCAGCCCATCACTCATGCTCTGCCGGTGTCGCCGACCACCGTCCGGCTTTTCGTGCCCTTCATGGCTGGCGGTGAGGCCGACGGCTCGGCGCGCAATTTCGTCCAGAGCGCGACACGCGTTGGCGGCGTGGGCTTCGAGATCGTCCATCTGACGGCTGAATCGGGCGCCGCAGCGGGGCGGGCTGTCAGGCAAGCCGCGCCCGATGGCCTGACGCTGTTGCTGGCTCGGGTGGGCAGCGTTGCCATCCTGCCGGCGCTGTCGCCACGCACGGCCGCGCCATTGAGTGACTTCACGGTGTTGGCCGTGCTCGACCAGGCGCCGCTCATCTGCGCCGTTCGCAGCGGCACGCCCATTGTGTCCATGCGCGAGTTGCTGGCAGCCATCGCCGCGACGCCAGCGCAGTTGCGCTACAGCACGAGCGGTGCCGGCACCCTGCAAAACCTGGCCGTGCGCTATCTGTTGGCATTGAACGGCCTGCCGGGCGACGCGGCCAAGCCGGTGCATTTCGGCCAGGACTCACTGGCCACCCAGGCCCTGCTCAACGGCGAGGTGGATTTCAGCTGCAACACCGCGCGCAGCATCATGCCGGCCGTGCAGTCGGGCGCCCTGCGTGGATTGATGACGACGGCCCACGGGCGGCTGAGGTCGCTGCCGCAACTGCAGAACGCCGCCGAGCTCGGCCTGCGCGATATGCAGCAGTTGCAGGGCTGGTCGGCGCTGCTCGGGCCGGCGGGCATGCCGGCCGAGGCCGTTCTGCGCTGGCGCGCACTGCTCGACAAGGTCGCTGCTGAGCCCGAGTGGCAGGCCGGCACCGAAGCGCTGAGCGCGTCGGCCCGCATCCACGCAGTCAAGGACCCGACGCAGTACTTGCGCCAGCAGGGGCAGTTCTACGAGCGCCTCGTGACGACGCTGGAGGCCCGGCCATGAGCCTGGGCAGTCCCTCGCGCCGTCGACTCTGGCCCTGGATCGTGGACGCGGCGCTGGTCGTGCTCATCTTGGTGATGGGCCTGGCAGGTAGCGTGGGCGCCTACCGCTCGCTGGCGCTGAAGGCTGCGGGCCAGCAGCGCGAGCTGTTGAACGCGATGGGGCAGAGCGTCGTCGGCGCCTTTGATCTGCAATTGGTGAGGGTGGTGGAGACGCTGCAGGCGGCCAGCCGGATGTTGTCGGCCCAACCAGGGCTGACGCGCGCTCAATTCGCACGCTATGGCGCCGGCTTGGTCACCGATTCCTCGGCCCTGACCCTGCTGGAGTGGCAGCCCGTCGTGCCGCATGCGCAGCTGGCTGAGTTCGAGAGGCAGGCGAATCTGGAGCAACCGGGCTATCGCGTCGTCGAGCCGGCGCCGCAATACCAGGGCGATGGGCTCATCGCCGCGCGCGAGCGCGACATGCATGTGCCGGTGCGCTATTCCTGGCCCGAGAACGGCTCCGCCGTCGGTGTGGACATGGCCTTCGACCCGCGCCGCATGCGCTCCAAGCTGCTCGCCCGCGATGCCGGCGTGCCCATCGCGTCCGAGACATTTCCGTTGATCCGGCTTGGCCAGCAGGCGGCCGCCATCAGCGGCTTCGCGGTGTCCGCGCCGGTCTACCGGATCTCGCAGCCGACGGGCGTCGAGGCGCGTCGCCGCGAGCTGACGGGTTTCCTGGCCGGCGTCATCGAGCTGCCGACGCTGATGGCCGAGGCGGCGCTGCGGGCCGACGCCAATGGCCTGGATGTCTTCGTCTTCGACCAGGAGGAGAAGCACCGGCTCATCTATTCATCGGCCGGCAGTGAACCCTTCCAGTCCGACGAGCGCGACACGGCGCTGAGCATCGACGTGGGCGGGCGCCCCTGGCAACTGGTGCTCAGGCCCCGGCCCGGCGTGCTGGCTGGGGAAGGTGACAGAACACCGCTACTGGTCCTGGCCGCAGGCAGCCTGGCAAGCCTGCTCGTCGCGTTGGCGGTGGCGCGCAGCCTCGTCGTCAGGCGCCGCCTGGAGCGGACCGAGGCTGACCTGGCCGAGGATCGCCAGCGCATGGCCAATGTGCTGGACGGCACGGCGGCCGGCACCTGGGACTGGCATATCGACACCGGCCGGCTCGACATCAACGAGCGTTGGGCCCGGATGCTGGGTCGCAGCCGCGCCGAACTCGAACCTGTGACGAGCACGACCTGGGAAAGACTCTGCCATCCCGGCGACCTCATCGAGTCCAACCTGGCGATGAAGCGCCATTTCAGCGGTGCGGACGAGCGCTACACCGCCGAGTTCCGCATGCGCCATGCCGAGGGCCACTGGGTCTGGGTGCAGAGCAACGGCAGCGTCTTCGAGCGTGACGCCCAGGGGCGCCCGCTGCGATTGGCCGGCACGCACATGGACATCTCCCGCCGCAAGGCTGACGAGCAGCGGCTGTATGACGATGCCCGCGCCCTGGAGGCGGCAAACCGCCAGTTGCGCGACCTGGCCATCGTCGACGCCCTGACCGGCGCCTTCAACCGGCGTCATTTCAATGATGTCTGCCTGGCCGCCCTGGCCGGCGCCCAGCGCGGCCAGGCCGTGGCCTTGTGCATGCTCGACGTGGATCATTTCAAGGCCTACAACGACCGCTACGGCCACCAGGCCGGCGATGCCGTCCTCAAGGCCCTGGCGCAGACGCTCAAGGACTCCCTCAAGCGCTCGACCGATGCGCTGTTCCGCCTGGGCGGCGAGGAGTTCGGCGTGATCTTCTCGGCCACGTCGGCCGAGACGGCCGAGCATTTCGTCAGCCAGCTCAGCGCTGCCCTGCACGCCCTGGCTCTGCCTCACGAGGGCAGCCCTCAGCGCGTTGTGACCGCCAGCTTCGGCCTGGCCTGGTGGGCCGCGCCGAGCTCCAACCTGACGCCGGAGGCCATGTACGCCGCGGCCGACGACGCCTTGTACGAAGCCAAGCGCTGTGGGCGCGATCAGGTCGTCATGCGCTGCTTCCTGGCCGGCGAAGGCGAAGGCGAAACCCGAACGTCAGAGCCGATGGCGCTGAGCGGCCGTCAGGCGTAGCGCGTCGCGCGGCCCTCGCGCACGAAGGCCCAGAGCTCCAGCCCCAGGCCGCGCGCCGTCGCGATGGCCAGGCTGCTGGGGGCCGACATGCAGGCCAGCAGGCCGACGCCGGCCATCGCCGTCTTGTGCACGAGCTCGAAGCTGGCTCGGCTGGACATCAGCACGAAGCCCTTGCGTGCGTCGGCATCGCAGCGGGCGAGGGCGCCGGTCAGCTTGTCGAGTGCGTTATGGCGGCCGATATCCTCGCGCACCAGCAGCAGTTCACCGCTGGGCAGGCACCATGCCGCACCGTGCAGGCCACCGCAACGCGCATTCAGCACCTGGGCGGCGGGCAGGGCGGCCAGCGCCCGGTCCAGCGCCTGCGGGGCCAGCGTTGGCGCGCTGACAGCAGCGGGTTGCAGCGCGCCAAGCAGGGCCAGGCTTTCGACGCCGCACAGGCCGCAGCCGGTGCGGCCTGCCAGGGTGCGCCGGCGCACCTTCAGGCGCTGCTCGCAGGCGGCGGTCACCGTCAGGGCCAGTTCGATGCCTTCGGGCCGGGTCTCGATCTCGACGTCCAGCAGTTCGCGCCGCGACGTGAACCAACCTTCCGCGAGGCCGAAGCCGAGGGCGAAGTCCTCCAGATCGGCCGGCGTGGCCAGCATGACGGCCTGCGAGATGTCGTTGACCGTCAGCGCCACGGGCACCTCGGCGGCGACCTCTTCGTCAGTCGCCGTATTCAGGGGTTTCAATGTCCGCAGCGCGGCCTCGGTTTGCATGGCGGCGATGATAGAAGCCTCGTTTTGCTGGAGCCACCGTGTACCTGCCCGCCCATTTCAAGTCTGCCGACCTCGACCATGCATTGCGCCTGATCGCCGAGCATCCGCTGGCCTTGCTGATCGGGCCGGATGCGCAGGGCGAGAGCTTCGGCAGTCATCTGCCGCTGGTCGTCGTGCCGCAGCAGGACGGCCTTGTGCTGGAAGGCCATATGGCACGCGCCAATCCGCACTGGGGTTGGCTGTCACAGCAGAAGAGCCTGCTGGCCGTCTTCAGCGGCCCGAGCGCCTACATCAGCCCGAGCCACTATGACGCGGTGCAGAACGTGCCGACCTGGAACTATGCGGCCCTGCATGCCTATGGCGACATCGAGTTGATCGACGGCCAGGTCGACAAGGATGGGCTGCTGAAGCGGCTTATCGGCCGCTTCGAGCCCGAGTACGCCGAGCAGTGGCGCGGCCTCAACGAGGACTACCAGCGCAAGCTGCTGGGTGCCATCGTCGGCTTTCGCATCCGCGTGACGCGCTGGGAGCTCAAGCTCAAGATGAGCCAGAACCGCGCGGCGGTGGAACGCCAGCGCATTCGCGAGGCGCTCGCGGCCTCCGAGCGGGCCGAAGAACGCGCTACGGCTGAATGGATGACGCGATTGGAGGCCTAGACAGGGACCTCTTCGCCCAGCGCCCGGCGCAGCGCCATCGCGGCATGCGGCGCCCGCTCCTTGGCACCGCTGATGAAGTAGACGAAGACATCGCGCGGCGCCGTGCTCGCCGTGGGTGCGGGTTCGATGCGCGGCACGCCCTCGGGCTCGCCGCCCTCGCTCCAGATGCGCGCCGACCCAGCCAGTTGCGGGAAGACCTCGGGCTTGCAGCCCAGCGCCTCTTCCGAGTGCGTGCGCATGATGCGCGTGTAGACGAAGTCGCCCGTCGGCTCGGCAATCGGCGGGTAGTCGTCGGACTCGGTGAACACCGTCGCGGCCTTGTACTGGCGGGCCAGCGCGAGGTATTCGGGGCACTGGAAGCTGGCATGGCGCACGTCCAGTGCATGGCGCAGCTTCAGGCCATCGACTTGAGCAGGCAGCAGTTCCAGGAAGGCCGTCAGATCGCCAGCGTCGAAGCGGTGCGTCGGCGCCAACTGCCAGACGATGGGCCCGAGCTTGTCGCCGAGCTCGGCGATGCCGCTGTCGATGAAGCGCTTGATGGAGTCCGCCCCGTCGGCCAGCACGCGGCGCTGGGTCGCGAAGCGGATGGCCTTGAGCGAGAACATGAAGCCGGCGGGTGCCGTATCGCGCCACTTGGCGAAGGTGGCGGGCTTCTGCGCGCCGTAGTAGGTGCTGTTGATCTCGATGGCCGTGAGGCGTTGGCTCGCATATTCCAGCTCACGGGCCTGCGGCCAGCCCTTGGGATAGAAGTTGTCGCGCCAGGGCTCGAAGTTCCAGCCGCCGATACCGACCCTGATGGTTCCGTTGCTCACGCCGACTCCTGGCTGATGGCTGTATGAAAAAACAGTCTATCGGCCAGGGTGCTTGCATTGCAAGAGGGCTTACATGCCCGCGTAGTTCGGCCCGCCGCCGCCCTCGGGCGTGACCCAGACGATGTTCTGCGTCGGGTCCTTGATGTCGCAGGTCTTGCAGTGCACGCAGTTCTGCGCGTTGATCTGCAGCCGCTCGCCGCTGCCGCCCTCGTTGGGCACGAACTCGTAGACGCCCGCCGGGCAGTAGCGGCTTTCGGGGCCGGCGTATTTGGCGAGGTTGACCTGCACTGGTACCGAGTTGTTCTTCAGCGTCAGGTGGGCGGGCTGGTTTTCCTCGTGGTTGGTGTTGGAGATGAACACCGATGAGAGGCGGTCGAAGGTCAGCTTGCCATCGGGCTTGGGGTAGCTGATGGGCTTGCATTCGGCGGCCGGGCGCAGCGACTGGTGATCGCCCTTGTGGTTGTGCAGCGTCCAAGGTGGGTTGTTGATGCCGAGCTTGGGCAGCAGCCACTGCTCGATGCCCGTCATCAGCTGGCCGGTCGTCTTGCCCTTCTTGAACCAGAGCTTGAAGTTGCGCGTCTGCTGCAGTTCCTCGTTCAGCCAGCTCTTCTCGAAGGCTTCGGGGTACGCGGCGAGCTCGTCCTGGGCGCGGCCGGCGTCCAGCGCGGGTGCCAACGCCTCGGCGGCCAGCATGCCGCTCTTGATGGCTGCGTGGCTGCCCTTGATGCGCGCGGCATTCAGGTAGCCGGCATCGCAGCCGATCAGGCAGCCGCCCGGGAACACCGTCTTGGGCAGGGCCTGCGGCGTGCCGTTGTTGATGGCGCGGGCGCCATAGCCGATGCGCTTGCCGCCTTCGATGTGGGCGCGGATGGCCGGATGGGCCTTCCAGCGCTGCATCTCTTCAAACGGGCTCATGAAGGGGTTGTCGTAGTCCAGGCCGATGACGAAGCCCAGCGTGACCTTGTTGTTTTCCAGGTGGTAGAGGAAGCCGCCGCCGAAGGTGTCGCCCTCCATCGGCCAGCCGGCCGTGTGCACGACCTTGCCGGGTTGGGCCTTGTCCGCCGGAACCTCCCACAGCTCCTTCACGCCGATGGCGTAGGTCTGCGTGTCCTTGCCTTCGGTCAACTTGAACTTCTCAAGCAGTTGCTTGCCCAGATGGCCGCGCGCGCCTTCGGCAAACACCGTGTACTTGCCGAGCAGTTCCATGCCGAGCTGGAAGTGGTCGGTCGGCTCGCCGTCCTTGCCCAGGCCCATATTGCCGGTGGCCACGCCCTTCACACGGCCCTGTTCGTCGTACAGCACCTCGGCGGCGGCGAAGCCCGGGAAGATCTCGATGCCCAGGCCTTCCGCCTGCTGCGCCATCCACTTGACGACGTCGGACAGGCTGATGACGTAGCAGCCGTGGTTGTGGAAATTGCGAGGCACGAGCCAGTCGGGCGTGCGCTGGCTGCCCGTCTCGGACAGAAACAGCACGTCGTCGCCGGACACGGCCTGGTTCAGCGGCGCGCCGAGTTCCTTCCAGTTCGGGAACAGCTCCTCCATCGCACGCGGGTCCATCACGGCGCCCGACAGGATGTGGGCGCCAGGCTCAGAGCCCTTCTCCAGCACGACGATGTTGGCATCGGGCTTGAGCTGCTTCAGGCGGATGGCCGTAGCCAGGCCGGCCGGGCCGCCACCGACGATGACCACGTCGTATTCCATGGACTCGCGGGGGCCGAACTGGGCGAGGATCTCTTCGGACGTCATGCAGGTTCTCCGTCAGCTTTTGAATTGCGCGCGATTCTAGAGAGGCTGGATTGCGAATCGAACGATCGTGCTTTTTTAGGTTGGGCGGTCTAGACCGGTAGGATGGACGCAACCCACTCGGAAGGCAGTCCCATGAGTTACTCCATCAATCTCGAAGGCCGCGTGGCCTTGATCACCGGTGCGTCCAGCGGCCTGGGCGCGCAATTCGCCAGGACCCTGTCCCAGGCCGGTGCCTGCGTCGTGCTGGCGGGCCGGCGAGTCGAGCGGCTGAAGGACCTGCGCGCCGAAATCGAGGGCAATGGCGGTGACGCCCATGTGGTGCAGCTGGACGTGACCGACGTGGCCAGCATCAAGAGCGCGGTGGCCCACGCCGAGACCGAAGTCGGCACGCTGGACATCCTGATCAACAACTCCGGCGTGTCCACGACGCAGCGCCTCACCGACGTCACCGAGAACGACTACGACTACGTGATGGACACCAACACGCGCGGCGCCTTTTTCGTCGCGCAGGAGGTGGGCAAGCGCATGCTGGCCCGCGCGCGCGGCTCGGCGCCGGGCACCTTCATCGGTGGGCGCATCGTCAACGTCGCGTCCATGGCCGGCCTGCGTGTGCTGGGCCAGATTGGCGTCTATGCGATGAGCAAGGCCGCGGTCATCCACATGACGCGAGCGATGGCGCTGGAGTGGGGCCGCTACGGCATCAACGTGAACGCCATCTGCCCGGGCTATATCGACACCGAGATCAACCACCACCACTGGGGCACCGAGCAGGGCAAGAAGCTGGTCGACATGCTGCCCAGGAAGCGCGTCGGCCAGCCGAAGGATCTGGATACGTCACTGCTGATGTTGTGCGCCACCGAAAGCCATTTCATCAACGGTGCAGTGATCCAGGCTGACGACGGCTTCGGAGTTTGATGTTGAAGCGAGACCTGACCCCGCTGGAGGCCCGCGTCCTCGCCGTTCTTGTCGAGAAGGAAAGCACCGTGCCGGACAGCTATCCGCTGTCCGCCAATGCGTTGACCGCGGGCTGCAACCAGAAGACGGCGCGCGACCCGGTCATGGACGTCAGCGAGGCCGAGGTGCTGGCCACCGTGGAAGAGCTGAAGGCGCTGCACCTCGTCAATACGGTCAGCGGCAGCCGCGTCGTGCGCTACGAGCACAACTTTGCGCGCGGCATGGGCGTGCCCGGCGCCGCGATGGCGCTGCTGACCCAGCTGATGCTGCGCGGCCCGCAGACGGCGGCGGAACTGCGGCAGAACACCGAGCGGCTGCACCGCTTTGCCGATGTGTCGTCGGTGGAGGGCTTTCTGGAGGAGCTGTCTGAGCGCGAGCAGCCGATGGCCGTCAAGCTGCCCAAGGCGCCCGGCGCCCGCGAGGCGCGCTGGGCGCATCTGCTGTGCGGGCCGGTGGCGTCGTTCGAGCAGGCCGCGGCGGTGGGTCAACCTCGCGATGAAGAGATCGCCTTGCTGCGCGCCGAGGTCGCCGCGCTGCGCAGCCTCGTCAACCGCATCGCCGCTGACCTCGGCATCACGCCGTGAGGTATCTCGTCCCTGTCGACAAGAAGCTCACCTATGAGGTGCGCATTCCCATGCGCTGGGGCGACATGGATGCGATGGGCCACATCAACAACACGCTGTATTTCCGCTACCTGGAGATCGCGCGTGTGGACTGGCTGACGCAGATCGGCGCCGCGCCCAATCCGGGCGGGCAGGGGCCGGTCATCGTCAACGCCTTCTGCAACTTCTATCGCCAGCTTAAATGCCCGGGCGAGGTGCTGGCCAGGCACTACGTCAGCGACGCGGGCCGCACCAGCTTCGAGACCTGGATCACGCTGGAGCGCGCCGACGAACCCGGCGTCATCTGCGCCGAGGGCGGCGCGACGACGCTGTGGTTCGACGCCCAGACCGACAAGGCCATTGCCCTGCCGGACTGGGTGAGAAACCTCGTCACCTGAAGGCGTACTTCAAGCTGGCGTAGATGTAGCGCCCGCGCGAGTCGGTGTAGCTCGGGTCGTAGCCGGACAGGAAGAACCAGGCCTGCTGCGAGAACGGCGGCGCCTTGTTGAGCATGTTCTGCACGCCGACGCGCAGGGTCGTCGACTTGCTGGCCTCCCAGCCTGCCGACATGTTCCACAGCGAATAGGCCGACACCTTGCGATCGGGCTTGCCGATGATGTGCTGGTCGTTGTAGCCCTGCAGATAGCTGTTGGACAACGTCATAGACACGGGGCCAGTTTCCCAATCCAGGCTGACCGTGTGGCGCCAGCGCTGCACGACGCCGTCGTTGATGAAGACGCCCAGGTTGCTGACAAAGGGGTCGCCGTCGCCGGTCTGCTGCTGCGACTTCAGCGTCAGCGTGCCGTTGATGCGCAGGCCGAACTGCCCGAAGTCGGTCTTCAGGCCGCTCAGGTTCACGCCAAGGTCCAGGCCGGAGATGCGCTGCTTGCCGCGGTTCTCCTTGAAGAGGTCGACGGCCTCGATGGCGTCGTCTTCATCGCGGTGGACCAGGCTGCCGTACTTGGCCAGGTTGCCCAGGATGACGTCCACGCCCAGTGTGCTGATCAGGTTGGTCTTCTCGATGTTCCAGTAGTCGGCATTGAGGCTGACGCCGCGCCGGGGCTCGAAGACGATGCCCAGCGAGAACTGGCGCGATTTCTCGGGCTTGAGCTTGGCATTGCTGAAGTTGCGCGTGACCCAGATGTCCGAGCAGTCGGTGGGCGTATTGGTGGGGTCGGCTGCCAGGCAGACCGGGTCCACCAGCGTGGCCGAATTGCCTTCGGTGACGGGGCGGTACAGGTCCGACAGGCTGGGCGCGCGGAAGCCCCTGCCGATCGAGGCGCGCAGCAGCAGCTCCGGCATCGGCACGTATTTCAGGCCCAGCTTGGGGCTGGCTGCGCCGCCGCTGACCTGGTAGTGCTCATAGCGCAGCGCGGCCGACAGCTCCAGCTGCTTGGTGATGGGCGCGCTGAGCTCGCCGAACACGGCACCGACCTTGCGCGACTTGCCGAAGTCGGAGTCGGGGCCTTGCGTGGTCTCGCCGAGGATGAGGTCCTGCTTGAGCGCGTCGGACTGGTGGTAGTTCTGCTTCTCGCGCCGGTACTCGCCGCCGATGGCCACGGCCAGGTCGCCGCCCGCCAGCTTCGTCAGCGCCTTGGAGGCCTTGAAGTCCAGGCTGTCCATGTTGCCGGTGGCGTGGCGCACCTCGCCGCGGATCTGCGACTTCTCATACAGCGCCAGGCCGGCGGCGCTGGAGGGGCCAAAGGCATTCAGCGTGCCATTCGCGAAGCCGTCCAGGATCATCTGCTCGTTCAGGTAGCCCTGGAAGTCCCGGTCGGAGACCTTGCTGGTGCTGTGGTTCAGTGCCCACTCATAGTCCCAGCCGCTCACCAGGCCGGTCATGCCGGCCACGACCCGCTGGGTGGTCGACACCAGCTCGCTGGTGCGCAGGCCGGCTTCGGACAGGCGGGTGCGCACGGTGATGATGCGTTCCTCGTCGTCGGCGTCCAGACTGTTCAGCGCGCTGCCTGCAAAGGCCGGCACGCGCGACACGTCCATGTCGGCGTCCACGCGGTTGGGCGTGCCGGTGTAGAGGGTGCGAGCCCTTGCCAGCGACACCTCGGCAAAGGCCTGGTGGCCGCCACCGAGGTTGAAGATGCCGCGGCCGAAGATGCTGCTTTTCTTCGACTTCGGATACAGCTCGATATCGCGCATGTAGTCAAAGGTGCAACCGTCCGCGCCACCAATGCCGTCAGGCAGGTAGAGGCTGGCGGGCGGGTTGCAGCCCGCGGCGGCGGCCGGGTTGACGGTCTTGGAGTCGATGACCGTGCTGCCGTTGCTGCTGTAGCCCTCGCCGATCAGCGTGTCGCGCTGGTAGTTGGACAGCCGGATATTGCCGGGGAAGCTCGCGCTGGACAGCAGGTCTGGCAGCCGGCCGGGGATGTCCAGGTCCTTGATGAACTGGCGCTTGGACGCGTTCAGGCTGCTGGTCTTCTGCACGTCCAGTACACCGAAGACATTGAAGCCGTCGCGACCGAAGTCGCCGAAGCCACCGGCCACGGTCGCCGAGCGCTTGGCCGCGCCGTGGCCTTCGGTGGTGCTGCCGGCCAATGCGTTGATTTCGATGCCGGAGAAGTCCTTGCGGGTGATGAAGTTGATGACGCCGCCGATGGCGTCCGAGCCGTACAGCGACGAGGCGCCGTCGAGCAGGATCTCGACGCGCTGGATGGCGGCGGCCGGGATGCTGTTCAGGTCCACGCCGGCCGCGTCGCCGGGCGAGGCGAAGTTGGCCACGCGCCGGCCGTTCAGCAGCACGAGGGTGGACGACACGCCCAGGCCGCGCAGGTTGGCGGCGTTGAAGCCCATCTGGTCCCGGAAGCCGCCATAGGCCACGCTGCCGCCGTCGGTCAGGTTGTTGGCGCTGGCGCTGATGCGGGCGATCAGCTCGGCGGCCGTCGTCACGCCGGCCTTGTCGATTTCGCCCCGCGTGATGACCTGCACCGGCAGCGCTGTCTCGCCCTCGATGCGCTTGATCGCCGTGCCGGTGATCTCGACGCGCTCCAGCGTCGACTGGGCCTGGGCAGCGCAGCTCAGCGCAAGCAGGGCCGCTGCAGCAGCAGTGACGGCAATGCGGGAAGGGCAGGGGGTTTTCATGGGCGGCTCTCCGTGGTTCGGGCGAGTCTAGGCACGGCGGCGCTAGCTGCCGGGCTCCAAGCCGGCGATTCGTCTCGTGCGCGCCACGCCCTCGTCGTTCGAATTAGGGGCGAACGGTCATCGGCGCTCTGTCATCATGCGCGGTCTGACCAAGGAGGGGTGTGGGCATGAGGGCATGGATCTGGGCCGGTGTGGCGGCAATGGCGGCAGCCATGGGCGTACAGGCGGCTCCGCCGGCGACGGCACCGGCGGCGAGCGCGCCGCAAGGCTTCAGGCTGCTGCGTCCGTCGGCGCCGGCCTCGGCATCGGCATCGGCACCACGCGCTGCGGCACCGGCGCCCGCCAAGGCCGCGTCGGCCGTTCAAGCCGGTCCGGCACAGGCCTCAGGGGCGCTGCAGCCGCTGCCCGAGTCCGAGCCCGCCATCCGCGGCTATGCCGTGCCTATCGGCGGCGCGCTGAAGGCCGACAACGAAGAGGTCTGGCAACGCATCGTTCAACTGGCCGGCGGCAAGGGCGCGCGCTTCGTCGTTTTCGGCACAGCCAGTGAGGATCCCGAGGCCAGCGCCAAGCAGATCGTGGATCTGCTGCAGCGCCGAGGCGCCGTGGCCGAGGCCTTGCCGGTGGCGCCCAAGTTCCTGTGGGTGGACCTGAGCAAGGTCGTGCGCGACCCGGCCCTGATCGCCAAGGTCAAGGCCGCCAAGGGCATTTTCTTCACGGGCGGCGTGCAGGAGCGCATCGTCGATGTGCTGCAGCCCGGTGGCCAGAGCACGCCCATGCTGGAGGCGATCTGGGACGTCTACCGCAAGGGCGGCGTCATCGCCGGCACTTCCGCCGGTGCGGCCATCATGAGCACCGTGATGTTCCGTGACCCGCCCAGCAACATCAACATCCTCAAGGGCCGCTTTTCGGATGGCAAGCAGATCGATCGCGGGCTGGGCTTCGTCGGCCCTCATCTGTTCGTCGACCAGCATTTCCTCAAGCGCGGCCGCTTCGGCCGCATGATCCCGCTGATGATGGCCAAGGGCTACAAGCTCGGCCTGGGCGTGGACGAGAACACCGCCGCCATCATCCGCGGTGACGAGATCGAGGTCATCGGCGACCGCGGCTGTCTGGTCGTGGACCTCACCGAGGCCAAGAGCGATCCCTCGCTGGGCGCTTTCAACGTGCAGGGCGCTCGCCTGTCCTACCTCGAGCACGGCGACCGCTACCACCTGCGCGCGCGCTCGGCGACGCCGTCGGCGCCCAAGCTGCGCGGCGAGTTGCACGACGCCGAGTCGCCTAACTTCAAGCCGAGCTACATCGACGATGTCTTCCACCTCGACATGATGGGCGACTCGACCATCTCCAACGCGATGACACGCCTCATCGACAGCGTGCGCAAGGAGGTCAAGGGCCTGGCCTTCGACGTGCTGCCGCGCACCAACGACCCGCTGGCCGAGCTCGGCTTCCTGTTCCGCCTCTACAAGGGCTCGGACTCGCTGGGTTGGAGCACCGAGGAATTCGGCGGCGAACAGTTCACGGTCACCAACCTCTACCTCGACATCAGCCCCGTGCGCCTGCCGATGCCGCTGTATGGCGGCTGGTCAGGGCCGCCCAAGCCTGCGGCCAGCCTGCCCGCCACGAGCGTTCCCGCAGCGTCGGCGCCCTCGGGCCAGTGAATCGGCAGCCGGTTGCAGCGCTTGGTCACAAGCGTTGCTTTTCCTCGGGCCTGACCCGCTGTCGGATTGCGCGGGAGCCTGCCAAGATGTCGGGCTCGTGAACTGCGCCAGCCCGGCACCCATCTTGCCCAGCCACTCCCCCGTCGGCACCGTCATCGTCATCGGCGGCGCGCTCAAAGCTGACAGCGACGCCGTCTGGCAGCGCATCGTCGACGAGGCCGGGGGCGCCGGTGCGTCCATCGCCGTCTTCCCGACCGCGGCCTATGAGCCCGAGCGCGTTGCGGCCCAGATCGCCGCCGCGCTGGAGCGCTGCGGCGCGCACGCCGAGATCATTCCCGTCGCCCCCAATCTCGAAGCAGGAGATCTGCAGGGAACGCTGCACGATACGGCCCTGATCGCCCGCGTCGCTGCCTGCCGCGCCGTCTTCTTCTCCGGTGGCGCCCAGGAGCTCATCGTCGACACGCTGCAGCCGGGCGGCGAGCCAACGGCCATGCTGGCGGCCATCCGCCAGGTCTTCGAGCGCGGCGGCGTCATCGCTGGCACCAGTGCCGGTGCCGCGGTCATGAGCCGCATGATGTTCCGCGATGCGATGGACAGCCTGGCCGTTCTCAAGGGCCAGTGGCGGGCGGGCCTGGAATACGACCGGGGCCTGGCCTTCCTCGGCCCCGACCTGCTGATCGACCAGCATTTCCTCAAGCGCGGCCGTATCGGCCGCATGCTGCCGGCCCTGCAGTCCCTGGGCTGCCGCCTGGGCCTCGGTGTGGACGAGAACGCGGCCGTCGTCATCAAGGGCGGGCAACTCGAGGTCATCGGCGGCAGCGGCGCCGTCCTTGTCGACCTCGGCGACGCGACACGCGACGCCGCGCTGCCGGCCTTCAACCTGCAGGGCGTGCGCCTGTCCTATCTCGACCATGGCGACTGCCACGACCTGGCCAGCGGCGAGACGACGCCGGCGCCGCACAAGCAGCGCGAGCCCCGCATCGACCCTGGCGCCCCGGACTTCAAGCCGCGCCTGCAGTCCGACCGGTTCTTCCTCGACATCCTCGGCGACGGCTGCATCCTCGGCGCGCTGACGCAGCTGCTGGACGGCCCCGAGCCCGAGGTGGGCGGCCTCGCCTACCGCGCCCGTCCGCACGCCGACGATCCGGCGCCCGACGTCGGCTTCGAGTTCCGGCTGCGCCGTGCCCCCGGCTTCGTAGGCTGGCGCAGTGCCGTCCGCGGCGGCGGCGAGGACTACACGGTGCTGCAGGCCCGACTGGATGTCATCCCCGTGCGGGTCGCCAAGCCACTGTTCACACCCCTCGCCGCCGAGGGGCAGCCCGTGGTCGAATCGGCGTTGGCGAGCCGGCCCGGCTCGAAGGAGAGTGGTGATGGCGACGGTCAGCGGTGAGTTCACGGTGGGGATGACGGCCCAGGCTGCCGAGGCGGCAAGTCCGGCCCTCGGCCGGATGGTGCTGGACAAGCAATATCGCGGCGCTCTCGAGGCCCGTGGCGCCGGCCAGATGCTGGCCACGCACGGCAGCATCGCCGGCTCGGCGGCCTATGTGGCGCTGGAGACCGTGACCGGCAGCCTGGAGGGCCGCGAGGGTAGCTTCGCCCTCGTGCATCACGGCCTGATGGAGCGCGGCACGCCCAGCCTCGCCATCACCGTTGTGCCAGACTCCGGCACCGGTGCACTGGCCGGCCTGGTGGGCCGCATGAACATCCGCGTTGAAGGCCACCAGCATTTCTACGATTTCGATTTCACGCTGCCTGAAGCTTGAAACCTGGCCTGAAGCAAGGAGACACCATGAAGAAGATCCTGCCCCTCATCACCCTGCTGCTGATTGCTGGCGCCGCCCAGGCCACCGACGTCGGTGTGTCGGTGCAGATTGGCCAGCCTGGTTTCTACGGCCGCATCGACATCGGCAACACCGCGCCGCCGCCTGTCATGATGGCTCAGCCTGTCTGGGTGCAGCGCCAACCCGTGCATGTCGCGCCCGTCTATATGCGCATCCCGCCGGGCCACCAGAAGCATTGGGAGAAGCATTGCGCCCAGTACAACGCTTGTGGCGTGCCGGTCTACTTCGTCAAGGAGGACTGGTACCAGGAGCGTTATGCCCGGCCGCAGAACGACAACGACCAGGGCGGGGATCACGGCAAAGGCAAGGGCCACGGCAAGGGGCATGGCAAGGGCAAGGGCCACGACTGATCGAACTGCCGGCGCTGGCCGCGACACAATCGTGGCCATGGCAGACACCGACCCCCGGCCCGAAGGCTTCCAGCGCGTCAGCGCCGCACTTGCGGCCCTGGCCCATCCCCACCGGCCGCTGTGGCTGGACGTTGCGGCCCGCACCGCCCAGGAGGCCGCCGACGCCCTGGGCGTGACCCTGGGCCAGATTGCCAAGTCCGTCGTCTTCCGGCGCAAGGCCGATGACGCGGCCGTTCTCGTCATCACCTCGGGCGACAGGCGTGTCGACGAGGCCAAGCTCAAGCCCCACACGGGCGCTCTGGGCCGCGCCGACGCCGACTTCGTCAAGGCGCGCACCGGCTTCTCCATCGGTGGCGTGTCACCGGCCGGCTTCGCACCCAGTGATGGCGCGGCACCCCCTCAACTCTTCATCGACCGCGAGCTGTTCCGCTTCGACATCATCTGGGCCGCGGCCGGCCACCCGAACGGCGTGTTCAAGCTGACGCCCGGCGAGCTGGAGAAGCTGACGGGCGCGCCCGTCATCGACGTTGTCCAGGCATGAAAGCCGTCGCCGCGTCGCCGTGCGTGAACGTCTGCCAGATGGACGCGGCCAGCGGCTGGTGCCGCGGCTGCGGGCGCAGCATCAATGAGATTGCCGGCTGGGGCGGAGCGCCCGAGACCGTGCAGCGCCACATCCTCGACCAGTTGCCCGAGAGGCGCGTCGAAATGCATCGCCACGGCCTTTGGCTGGGGCCCTGGCCCCACAGCGAGGAACAGGACCGATGAAGCAGCTGACCTTCTATTTCGACCCCATCTCGCCCTACGCGGCCCTGGGCTTCGAGGCCCTGCCCGAAGCGCTGGCGGGCCACAGCGTCGAGGTCGTCTACCGGCCCATCCTGTTCGCGGCGCTGCTGCAGGCCCTGGGCCAGAAGGGCCCGGCCGAGATCGAGGCCAAGCGGCGCTGGACCTTCCGCCAGGTGGCCTGGCTGGCGCATGCCCACGGCCTCGTGCTGGATCCGCCGGCCCAGCATCCCTTCAACCCCTTGCCGCTGCTGCGGCTGGCCTGGGCCTGTACGGCGCCGCAAGGGCAGCCGGGCGACACGCCGGGGCGCTGGGTCGTCGAGCAGCTGTTTCATCACGTCTGGCGTGGCGCCGGTGCCGACGCCAGTGACGCCGCCCGCATCGCCGCGCTGACCGAACGCCTTGCGCCCGCGCAGGATCCGGCCGGCGAGCCCGTCAAGCAGCGCCTGCGCAGCGAGACCGAGGCGGCACTGGCCCTGGGCGTCTTCGGCGTGCCGACCGTCGAGTTCGAAGGCCGGCTGTTCTGGGGCCAGGATGCGCTGCCGATGCTGCGTGCTGCGCTGGACGGCGACCCCTGGTTTCGCAGCGGCATTTGGGAATCAGCGGCCCAGGCCCGGCCCGGCATCACCCGGAAACACTGAGCGCGGACCAAGAACAAGCCCTGCGGCTTGTTCGACGCCTCGCGAAGGACTGCCTGCATGCAGGCCGGCAGACATGATTCAAAACGTCTCAGGATTTACCCGCGAGGGTCATCTGATCTCGCATTGAGAAATGCTGACTGCGGGTTCCTGCGGAGTTTGTCAGCCTCGATTCAGACTGGCGTCAGAACACGGTCAGAGGCGGTGTGAATAGTCGCGGTGAGGGAAGCCTGTGGGGCGGCCCGACAACTGATGGAGACATATCAATGGCAACTGCGACTTCGACGGCCGCGACGCCGATGACCAAAGAGGAGAAGAAGGTCATCTTCGCCTCCTCGCTGGGCACGGTGTTCGAGTGGTACGACTTCTACCTTTACGGTTCGCTGGCGGCCGTCATCGCCAAGCAGTTCTTTGCCGGCCTGGATCCCAGCGCGGCCTTCATCGCCTCGCTGATGGCCTTTGCCGCCGGCTTCATCGTGCGCCCCTTCGGCGCGCTGGTGTTCGGCCGCCTCGGCGACATGATCGGCCGCAAGTACACCTTCCTGGTCACCATCCTGATCATGGGCCTGTCGACCTTCATCGTCGGCGTGTTGCCCACCTACGCGACCATCGGCGCCGCGGCCCCGGTCATCCTGGTCGGCCTGCGTCTGCTGCAGGGCCTGGCCCTCGGCGGTGAGTACGGCGGTGCCGCCACCTACGTGGCCGAGCATGCCCCTCACGGCAAGCGTGGCGCCTACACCTCGTGGATCCAGACGACGGCGACGCTGGGCTTGTTCCTGTCGCTGATGGTCATCCTCGGCGTGAAGAACTCGATGTCGGACAAGGACTTCGGCGAATGGGGCTGGCGCATTCCCTTCATCGTGTCGATCCTGCTGCTGGGCGTTTCGGTGTGGATTCGCCTGTCGATGAACGAATCGCCCGCCTTCCAGAAGATGAAGGCGGAGGGCAAGACCTCCAAGGCACCGCTGTCCGAATCCTTCGGCCAGTGGAAGAACCTGAAGATCGTGCTGCTGGCGCTCTTCGGCCTGGTGGCCGGCCAGGGCGTGGTCTGGTATTCGGGCCAGTTCTACGCGCTGTTCTTCCTGACGTCGGTGCTCAAGGTGGACCTCACCTCGGCCAACATCTGGATCGCCATCTCGCTGCTGCTGGGCACGCCCTTCTTCGTCATCTTCGGCACGCTGTCGGACAAGATCGGCCGCAAGCCCATCATCATGGCCGGCCTGCTGCTCGCCGCGCTGACCTACTTCCCGCTGTTCAAGGCCCTGACCGCTGCGGCCAACCCCGACCTCGCCAAGGCCCAGGAGACCGCCAAGGTCACGCTGACCACCAACATGGCCAGTTGCTCCTTCCAGGGCAGCCCGCTGGCACGCGAGGTGGACTTCACCAGCGCCTGCGACATTGCCAAGCGTGCTCTGGCCCAGTCGTCGGCCAGCTCCGAGACCATCGAGGCTCCCGCAGGTGCACCAACGGTCGTGAAGGTCGGCGAAAAGGAAATCGCCGTCCCGACCGCCACCAAGCTGACCGAGCACAAGTTCGACGAAGCCAGTACCAAGGCCATCGCCGGCTTCAAGAAGGAGCTGGGCGAAGCGATGAAGGCTGCCGGCTATCCGGCCAAGGCCGACATGGCCAAGGCCAATGTGCCGATGGTCATTGCCATCCTGTTCGTGCTGGTGCTGTACGTGACCATGGTCTACGGCCCGATCGCGGCCATGCTGGTGGAGATGTTCCCGACCCGCATCCGCTACACCTCGATGAGCCTGCCGTACCACATCGGCAACGGCTGGTTCGGCGGCATGCTGCCCTCCATCACCTTCGCGATGGTGGCGCAGAACGGCAACATCTATCACGGCCTCTGGTACCCCATCATCATCGCGGCGGCGACCTTCGTCATCGGCGTGCTGTTCGTGCGCGAGACCAAGGACGTGGACATCTACGCCCGCGACTGATCATGTTTTTCCCGGGGAGTTCCCGGGATGTCTACACGAGGCCGGCTTCATGCCGGCCTTTTTCGTTCTGGCTAGCCCTGCTTGTCGATGGCAGTCTGCCCTGCGACGATGCCGCTGATGCCCAAGTCCAAAGACCCTTCTGACAGCAGCGCCGGTGAGCAACGCCGGCTGCAGATGGTCGACATCGCCCGCCTGGCCGGCGTGTCGGTGTCCACCGTGTCACGGGCCTTGAACGGCAGCGAGCTCGTCAACGCCGAGACGCGCCAGCGCGTCGCCGAACTGGCGCGCTCGCTGAACTACTCGATCAACTTCGGCGCGCGCAACCTGCGCCTGCAGGAGAACAAGACGGTGGCCGTCGTCGTGCCCTACGACGCCAAGTCCCGCCAGCACATCTCCGACCCCTTCTTCCTGTCCATCGTCGGCTCCATCGCCGACGCGCTGACCGACCGCGGCTACGACGTGCTGCTGTCGCGCGTCGACGCCGAGCGGCTGGACCTGGCCTCGCACTGGTTCGACTCCGGCAAGGCCATTGGCGTCGTCCTCATCGGCCAATGGCGCCACCACGACCAGCTCAACGACATGGCCGCGCGCAAGCTCCCGCTGGTCGTCTGGGGCGGCGAGATGCCGCAGCAGCTCTACTGCAGCGTGGGTGGCGACAACGTGCTGGGCGGCACGCTGGCCGCGCGTCATCTGCTGCAACTGGGCCGGCGCCGCATCGCCTTCGTGGGCGACGCCAATCTGCCCGAGGTCTGGCTGCGCCGCCAGGGCTACGCCCAGGCGCTGCGTGAGGCGGGCCTGGACGTCGACCCCGCGCTGGAGCTGGCCGCGCCCTTCGAGCCCGGCGTGGCGACCGAAGTGCTGCGCGAGTTCTGTTCTGCACAGCGTGGCTTCGACGGCGTCGTCTGCTGCAGCGACGTGCTGGCGCTGCTGACCATCCAGGCCTTGCGCGCCGTGGGCCGCAGCGTGCCGGGCGATGTGGCTGTCATCGGCTACGACGACATGCCGTTGGCCGCCTACTGCGACCCGCCGCTGACCACCGTCCACCAACCGGTGGCCGAAGCGGGTGCTGAGCTGGTGGAAGCACTGCTGGGCCAGCTGCGTGGCGAACGCGCCGGGCCGCGCACGATGCCGGTCTACCTGACGCTGCGCGAGAGCGCTCCCCACGCCTGACGGCAGCACCCTGACCGCGCGGCCCGCGCCGCCCGGTCAGCGCAGCTGTGGGCCGAAGCACGGCTGCCTATCGTTTTCATTCGGTCAAATATCAGTACCAATGATGTTTGTCGAATACGTGTTTCTACTGAAATGCAATCGATTGCAAAACAAACGACGGCGACGCAGAATGGCGGCACGGATCGGCGCTCGACAGGGCGGCCAAGCCGCTTCGCCCCGCAGAGGGCGCTCAAACACCGACACCAGGAGACTCCATGCCCAGCCCCCATCCGACCGCCGCGCGGTCCAGCCGCCGCCCGTCTCTGCAACCCCTGTCCGCCGCCGTGGCCCTGGCGCTGTTGAGCGTGGCCGCGCAAGGCCAACAGGTCGCCGCTACCGCCGCTGAATCGGCCGATGGACTCAAGCTCGACGCCGTCGTCGTCACTGGCACTTCGACGGCCAAGTCCAAGATGCGCTCCAGCGTGGCCATCTCGACCATCGAGAGCGAAGGCGTCGCGGCCGTCACCGCCGCCAGTGCGACGGACCTGCTGCGCGGCGTGCCCGGCATCCGCGCCGAGGCCAGCGGCGGTGAGTCCAACGCCAACGTCGCCGTGCGCGGCATCCCGGTCTCGGCGGGCGGCGCGCGCTACATCCAGTTCCAGGAGGACGGGCTGCCCGTGCTGCAGTTCGGCGACATCGCCTTCGCCACGCCCGACACCTGGATGCGCGCCGACGCCGGCTTCGAGCGCCTGGAGGTCGTGCGCGGCGGTTCGGCCGCGCTGCTGGCCACCGGTGCGCCCGGCGGCATCATCAACTTCATCGGCAAGACCGGCCTGGAGCCCGGTGGCAGCCTGCAGCTGACCAAGGGCCTGGACTTCGACCAGACCCGCGTCGACTTCGGCTACGGCGGTCGCCTGGCGGCCAAAACGCGCTTTTTCATCGGCGGCTTCTACCGCGTGGGCGACGGCGGCCGCAAGGGTGCCGACGGCACCGAGAACGGCGGTCAGGTGCGCGCCAACGTCACCTTCGAACTGGAGGGCAAGAGCTATGTGCGCTTCAGCGTCAAGCACCTGGACGACCACAGCCCGACCTTCATGCCCACGCCGGTGAAGTACGTGAACGGCAGCATCCAGGAGATTCCCGGCCTGGACCCGCGCCGCGCCGCCTTCTACGACGTCGCCTGGCCGCTGGACAGCACGCTGACCAACACCAACAGCCGCGCCACCAGCAACATCCGCGATGGCCTTTCGGCCAAGAGTGATGCCTTTGGCGCCGAGATGGACCTCGACGCTGGCGGGGGCTTCCGCCTGCAGAACAAGTTCTCGTGGAGCCGCAACTCGGGCCGCTTCATCGGCATCTTCCCGGGCGACGACGTGGCCGCCGCGCCGGCCGGCACCACCCTGGCCACCGGCCCCGATGCCGGCGCGGCCTTCACGGGCAACAAGTTCACCGCCGTCGTCTTCAACACCAAGGTCGACAACGCCGGCCTGATGGCCAACGACCTGAAGTTCTCGCGTGACTTTGACCTCGGCGCGGGCACCAAGTTCAGCGCCGTGGCAGGGCTCTACACCTCGGTGCAGAAGCTGGACCTGACGTGGAACTTCAACCAGTACTCGCTGTCGGCCAGCCAGGACGGCGCCCGCGTGCTGAACGTGCCTGGCGTCGTCAACGGCTCGCCGGGGTTTGGCGGCTGCTGCAGCAACACACAGGACAGCAAGTACACGACCAACGCGCCCTACGTGGTGCTGAACTACGAGGCCGGCCCGCTGTCGGCCGACATCGGTGTGCGCCGCGACAACCAGAAGGCCAGCGGCGCCTACTACCAGTCCAACGCCGGCGTCAGCTACGACCTGACCAAGCCCAACGCCATTGATTACGACTTCGGCCACACCTCGTATTCGCTGGGTGGCAACTATGCGCTGAGCAAGGATCTGTCCGTCTTCGCCCGCTATTCCGACGGCGCTGCCTACAACGCCGACCGCATCACCTTCTTCAACAACCCCAACCTCGTCAACGGCAAGAGCCCGACCATCCCGACCAACAAGGTCAAGCAGGCGGAAGCCGGCGTGAAGATCCGCGGCGGTGGCATGAGCCTGTTCGCCACGCTCTTCCACGCCAAGACCGACGAGGTCAACGTCGACGTGACGACCAACCCCATCGTTGCCAAGGCCAACAGCTACCGCAGCAATGGCCTGGAGCTGGAAGGCTCGGCCCGTTTCGGCGTCGTCAGCGTGCTGGGCGGCCTGACTTACACCGACGCGAAGCAGGCCGACGGCCGGGCTCCCAAGCGCCAGGCCAAGGTCGTCTACCAGCTCACGCCCACGGTCAACCTCAACGATGCACTGAGCTTCGGCGTCAGCATCGTCGGCACGTCCAAGAGCCTGGACGATGGCCCCACCGGTGCGCTGACCATCACGCTGCCGGCCTACACCGTCGTCAACGCGTTTGCCAGCTACGCGCTCACCGACCGCGCGACGCTCTCGCTGGCGGCCAACAACCTCTTCAACGAGCTGGCCTACACCGAGAGCAACGACGGCCGCGGCGCCGCGCGTGCCTACACGGGCCGCACCGTGAAGGCCTCGCTGCGCTACAGCTTCTGAGCGCGATGAGTCCCATCCTGGTACTGGGCGAGGCCCTCGTGGACGAGTTCCACGACGGCCCGGTCGCCGGGGGCGCGCCCTTCAACGTGGCGCGCTCGCTGGCCGCGTTGGATGTGCCGCTGCGCTTCGTCAGTCGCGTCGGTGCCGATGATGCGGCCGGCCGCCTCGTGCTGGAAAGTGCAGCGCGCTACGGCCTCGCCATCGACGGCATCCAGCGCGATACGACCCGTGCGACTGGACGCGTCAGCGTGCATGAGGATGCGGGCGGCGGCCACCGCTTCGAGATCCATACCGACGCGGCCTGGGACCACCTCGAAGCGCCGGCCGTGGGTGACGCCGGCATCGTCTACTTCGGCAGCCTGGCCCAGCGCCACGCCGTCTCGCGTGCAGCCATCCGCGCCACGGTCAAGCGCATGGCCGGCCCGCGTCTGCTGGATCTCAATCTGCGCCCCGGCACCGACACGCCCGAACTGGCCGCTGAAGTGTTGATGCTGGCCGACTGGGTCAAGCTCAACGAGGACGAACTCGGCTGCCTGCTCACCTGGTTCGAGCCCACGCTGCCGGCGCTGATGGCCCGCTTTGCGCTGCAAGGCCTGGTGCTGACGCGCGGCGCCGCCGGCTACGTGCTGCACGGCGAGCACGGCCGCGTGCTGGCGACAGGCGAGGGCGTGGCCCAGCCGGCTTTCGTCGACAGCGTCGGCGCCGGCGACGGCTTCACGGCGGTGTTGCTGGCCGGGCTGGCGCTGGGTCGTGACCTGGGTGCGACCCTGCACCTGGCCAACCGTTACGCCGCGATGATCTGCGGCGTGCGCGGTCCGCTGCCGCCAGACCCGGCAGCGCTGGCCCCCTGGCGCGAGGCCTTGCACGCGCTGCCGGCCGAGGAATGAGATGAACAAGCCCCACCTGTCGCCGCATTTGTCGTTCACGCAGATCGTGAACATGAACATCGGCTTCCTCGGCATCCAGTTCAGCTTCGGCCTGCAGCAGGCCAACATGAGCCCGATCTACCAGATGCTGGGCGCTGACGGCAAGAGCCTGCCCTACCTCTGGCTGGCAGGCCCTATCACCGGCCTGCTGGTGCAGCCCGTCATTGGCGCCATGAGCGACCGCACGACCCACCGCCTGGGCCGGCGCACGCCTTATTTCCTCATCGGCGCGCTGATCTGCTCGCTGGGCCTGCTGGCCATGCCCTTCAGCCCTGCGCTGTGGTTCGCGGCCGGCCTGCTGTGGATCCTGGACGCCGCCAACAACGTGACGATGGAGCCCTACCGCGCCTACGTCAGCGACCGGCTTCGCGAAGAGCAGCACGCCAGCGGCTTTCTCACGCAGGCCTCGTTCACCGGCCTGGCGCAGACGCTGGCCTATCTGACGCCCAGCCTGCTGGTCTTCTTCGGCATGAACAAGGACGCCTTGGGCGCCAACGGCATCCCGGTCGTCACGACGCTGGCCTTCGTCATCGGCGCGCTGCTGTCGTTCACGACGGTGTGGTGGTCGGTGCGCCGGGTGCCGGAGCTGCCATTGCCGGCTGAAGAGATCGCCCGCCTGCGTGCGCTGCCCCATGGCCTGGGCGCGACGCTCACCGAGATATGGGCCGCGCTGCGCGGCATGCCCGCCACGATGCGGCGGCTGTGGTGGATGGCGCTGTTCCAGTGGTACGGAATGATGTGCTACTGGATCTACATCGTGCCGACGCTGGCCGCGACGGTCTTCGGCACGGACGACCCGCACAGCGCCGGCTTTCGCGACGCGGCGTTGCTCAACGGACAGGTCGGCGGCTTCTACAACGCCGTCGCCTTCGTTGCCGCCTTCGCGATGGTGCCGTTCACCAAACGACTTGGCGCGAAATGGGTCCATGCCTTCGCACTCGCCTGTGCGGCCGCCGGCATGTGGGCGCTGCCCGGCATCCATGACAAGACCTGGCTCTTCCTGCCCATGGTCGGCATTGGCCTCGCCTGGGGTTCCATCATGGGCAACCCCTATGTGCTGCTGGCCGGCAGCATCCCGCCCGAGCGCGCCGGTGTCTACATGGGCATCTTCAACATGTTCATCGTCATCCCCATGCTGATCCAGGCGGTGACCCTGCCCTTGTTCTACGACAGCCTGCTGGGCGGCCGGCCCGAGAACGTCATCCGCCTCGCCGGCGTGCTGCTGGCGCTCGCCGCGCTGTGCGTGCTGGCGGTCAAAAGTCCCAAGTCCCCATGAAGAACCAAGTCCAGCTCATCACCTATGTCGACCGCCTCGGCGGCGAGCGCGACGGCGCCGACCTGGCACGGCTGCGCAAGCTGCTCTGTGAGCCGGGCTCGCCGCTGCACGGCGTGTTCGGTGGCGTGCACCTGCTGCCGTTCTTCCATGCCATCGATGGCGCCGACGCCGGCTTCGACCCCATCGACCACACGCAGGTTGACCCGCGCCTGGGCAACTGGGATGACATCAAGGCGCTGACCAAGGATCTGGACGTGATGGCCGACGTCATCGTCAACCACATGTCCAGCGAGTCGCCGCAGTTCCTCGACTACGCCGAGAAGGGCGAGGTCTCGGCCTACGCGGGCCTGTTCCTGACGCTGGACGCCGTCTTCCCGGAGGGCGCCAGCGAGCGAGACCTGCTGGCCGTCTACCGCCCCCGCCCCGGCCTGCCGCTTACCTATGCCACGCTGAAGAACGGTGAGCGCCGCATCCTGTGGACGACCTTCACTGCCGCGCAGGTGGACATCGCCGTGCGCCACCCCCAGGGCCGCGCCTACCTCGCTGGCATCCTGCGCACCTTTGCCAGCAACGGCATTCGCATGGTGCGGCTGGACGCCGTCGGCTACGCCATCAAGAAGGCCGGCGGCAGCTGCTTCATGATGGCCGAGACCTTCGACTTCATCGCCGAGTTCGCGGGCGAAGCGAGGGCGCTGGGCATCGAGGTGCTCGTCGAGATCCACGCCTATCACCAGCGCCAGATCGAGATCGCTGCCAGGGTCGACTGGGTCTACGACTTCGCGCTGCCGCCACTGGTGCTGCACGCCTTCAACTTCCACACCGCCGCCGCGCTGAAGCGCTGGATCGACATCCGCCCGACCAACGCGCTGACCGTGCTCGACACCCACGACGGCATCGGCATCATCGACATCGGTGCCGACGCGAGCGACCGCGCGGCCCACCCCGGCCTCGTGCCACCCGCGGAGCTGGACGCGCTGGTGGAGCGCATCCACGCGGCCAGCGGCGGCGAGAGTCGGCGCGCCACCGGGGCCGCGGCCAGCAATCTCGACCTCTACCAGGTCAACTGCAGCTTCTTCGACGCGATGGGCCGCAACGAGACGGCCTATCTGCTGGCCCGTGCCATCCAGTTCTTCCTGCCCGGCGTGCCGCAGGTCTATTACGTCGGCCTGCTGGCCGGCCACAACGACATGGCCCTGCTGGCACGCACGCAGGTCGGCCGCGACATCAACCGCCATCACTACAGCGAAGGTGAGATCGCGCGCGACTGCGAACGCCCCGTGGTGCGCCGGCTCATCGAGTTGATCAGGCTGCGCAACCAGCACCCGGCGTTCTGCGGCGAGTTCCGCGTCGAGCCCAGTGGCGACGACGAGTTGCACCTGCGCTGGCAGCAGCACGGCGAGTGGGCGGCGCTGCGCGTCAACTTTCGCGACCTCACCCACGAGTTGAGCTACAGCGGCGAGGGCGGTCGCCGGGAGACCTTCGCCTTCAGTTGAGCGTCAGCCTCGGCCGCCAGAATGCGCCGCAGTACAAACCTGTGGAGACCCGAGCATGTGGAAGTTGATCGTCGGCTTTATCGCTTTTGCCGCGCTGGCGCTTTTCATCCTGACCAAGAGCGGCGGCAACATCGACCTGAGCGGTGAGAAGCATGACGTGACGGGTGGACACGAGCCTGCCGCTTCTGCAGCGGCTTCGGCCGCCGTCGCCGCTGCGGTCGAGGCGGCGTCCGCCCCGGCCTCTGGCGCGTCGCAGTAAGCCTATGCCGGCTCGCCGCTGGCGCGTTGCGGTGCGTTGAGCGGCAGCCGCATCAGCATCTGCGTGCCTTCGCCCGGCGAGGAGCGCACCTCGATCTGGCCGCCCAGCACATTGGTCACGATGCTGTGCACGATGTGCATGCCCAGACCCGAGCCGCCGGTGCCCAGCTTGGTGGTGAAGAAGGGGTCGAAGATGCGCCGCCGCACGGACTCGTCCATGCCGCGGCCATCGTCCGTCACGCTGAGCTCGACCTGCTCTTCGTCCAGCGCCGCGCAATAGACCTTGACGTGCCCCTGTGCCGCGCTGTCGAAGCCGTGCAGCAGCGCGTTCATCAGCAGATTGGTCAGCACCTGGCCGAGCGCGCCGGGATAGCTGTTCATCACCAGGCCATGGCAGAGCTCGGTGTCGATGACGAAGGGCGTGTGCTTGAAGCTGGGCTCGACCATGACGAGCACGTCCTCGACGACCTTGGCCAGGTCGAAGTCGCGCCTGAGGTCGGCCGTCTGGTCGATGGCCACCTGCTTGAAGTCGCGCACCAGGTCGGCGGCCTTCTGCACGTTGCGCTGCAGGATGTCCTGGCCGCGCCGCGTGTCGCGCGCCAGTTCCTCCAGTGTGCTGCGGCGCATCTGCACGCTGCCCGACAGCATGGCCTCGAGCTGCTTGTAGCGGTCGTCCAGGGCCGACACCACGGTCAGTGCATTGCCCAGCGGCGTGTTCAGCTCATGGGCAACGCCCGCCACCAGGCGGCCTAGCGACGCGAGCTTCTCCGACTCGACCAGCTCGCGCTGCGCCTTCTGCAGCGTTTCCAGCGCCTCGGACAGTTCGGCATTGCTGGTCGTCAGCTCGGCCGTGCGCTGGGCCACGGTCTCTTCCAGGTTCACGTTGTGCTGGCGCAGCGCCTCGAAGGCCGACAGCAAGGCCTGGCGCATGCGCTCCATCGCCACGCCCACGCGTGCGATCTCGTCGGCGCCGGCCACACGCAAAGGCTGGTCCAACCGCCCGGCCGCCAGCGCCTCGGCTGAGCCGGTCAACTCGGTCATGGGCCGCATCACATAGCGCTGCAGCACCCACAGCATCAGTGCCAGCGACAGTGTCAGCGTCAGCATGCTGCGCCAGACCGTGCGCCAGACCTCGGCCTGCTTGGCCTGCAGCAGCGGCGCGGCGCTCATGCGAACGGTCAGCTTGGCGATCTCGCGGCCGTCGCGCTGGATGGGCCGGGTCTGGCTCAGCACCAGATCGCTGTCGCCCTGCTCGCCAGCGCGCTGCTGCGACAGGAAGGGGGCCGATGACGCCGGCTCGACGACCTGCACCGACACGAAGCGTGGATCGTCCATCTGCGCCTTGACCATGGGGTCAGCCAGGTCCGGCGAGACCTGCCAGACCGGCTCGGCCAGCGACAGGGCCATCACCTCGGTGGCGCGTGACAGGTCGCGCTTCAAGTCCTCCATCGCGGTGGCGCGGGTCTTCTGGCCGTCATAGAGCAACACGGCCGTTGTCGGCAGCAGCAGCCCCAGCAGCAGGGCCAGCACGACGGCGAAGGTCAGGGAACTGCGCTGCCAACCGTATGCAGGTGCGGGCGTGCGGGGCAAGGCGATAGGCGGCAAGGGGCTTTCCGGCATGGGCGGCGCGGAGACGAGCGCTGGCAGCGCGAACACGGCACCGAGGCGGCCAGAGTGTAGGCCCGCCAAAAGCGGTGCAAATGCGCATTCAGACCCGGTGGAGGGCGGGTTTTTCCTGGGGGAGAGGGGCTGCTGGGGGCGGGGGGGCTGGCCCCACAATCCGCGGCCATAAACGCGCCCCGGTGGCGCTTGTCCTGGAGAAAAACAGTGAAGCGTTGGGTTGGCCTGGCGGCCTTGTTCGCTGCCTGTATTGGTATGAATGGCGCATTCGCGCAAAGCACCCTGCGCATCGGCATGGTGGCGGGCTTTTCAGGGCCCGTGGCCGGCATCGTGCAGGAGAGCGCCGAGGGGGCGAAGCTGTACTTCGACTCGGTCAATGCGCAGGGCGGCATCAAGGGCCAGAACATCGAGCTCGTCACGCAGGACGACAAATACGACCCGGCGACCGCCGTGGCCGCTGCCAAGTCCCTGGCCAGCCAGGGTGTGCTGGCGCTGATGCTGAGCCGTGGCACCGGCCCGACCGAGGCTCTGCTGCCCGTGCTGAAGGAGAACAAGCTGCCGCTGATCGCGCCCGCCACTGGCGCCATCAGCCTGCGCGAGCCGGTCCAGCCCTGGGTCTACCACTTGCGCGCCAGCTACCAGAAGGAGGCCGAACGCGCGGTCAAGCACCTGGCCGGCATTGGCGTCAAGCGCATCACCATCGTGCAGGTCAACGACCCCTTCGGCAATGACGCCGGCAAGGGCGCCATCAAGGGCCTGGACGACATCAAGCTGCGCGCCATGTCCAACCTGCGCTTTGACCGCAACAAGCCCGATCTCGCACCGACGATGCAGGCCATCGCCAAGGCCGGCATCGAGGCCGTCGTGCTGATCGGGCCGGCCTATGCGGTTGTGGAGGGCGTGCAGGCGCTGCGCGCGGCCGGCTCCACGGCGCACGTGGCCACGCTGTCCAACAACGCCTCGGCCGATTTCGTGAAGGCGCTGGGCAATGACAGCCGTGGGGTCATCGTGACCCAGCTCTTCCCCTACGAGCGCTCGACGGCCAACCTGATGGTGCGGGAGGCGCTGAGCCTGGCCAAGTCCGCCGGCCGCAACGAGCTGACGCCGGCCCATGTTGAAGGCTTTGCCGCGGCGAAACTGATCGTCGAAGCCCTCAAGCGCACACCGGGCAAGGAGATCAGCCGCGACAGCCTGGCCAAGGCGCTGGACGGCGCCCGCATCGACCTGGGCGGTCTGCAGGTGCACTACTCCGAGAAGGAGCACAGCGGCCTGGAGTACACCGACGTGTCCATCGTGGGCGAGGACGGCAAGTTCAAGCGCTGAACTCGGCGCGCAGCACCCTCGACCGCGCGATGATGCGGGCCTGTCAAGGCGGCGCATGGCGATCGAGGAGCTGACATGGATCTGGGTTTGAAAGGCCACTGGGCGCTGGTCTGTGCGGCGAGCAAGGGCTTGGGCCGAGGCTGTGCCGAGGCGTTGGTGGGTGAGGGCGTCAACGTCGTCATCACGGCGCGCGGCGAAGCCGAGCTGCTGGCGACAGCTGATGCGCTGCGGGCCCTGAACCCTGACGCCGAGGTGCGCGCGGTGGCCGGCGACATTGCCACTCCCGAAGGCCGAGCAGCGGCGCTCGCGGCCTGCCCGCGGGTGGACATCCTCATCAACAACGCCGGCGGCCCGCCGCCCGGGGATTTCCGCGACTGGGGCCGCGAGCAGTGGATCGCCGCGCTGGACGCCAACATGCTGGCACCCATCGAGCTCATCAAGGCGACGGTGGACGCGATGGCGGCGCGCGGCTTCGGTCGCATCGTCAACATCACCTCGGGCGCGGTTAAAGCGCCCATCGACACGCTGGGTCTGTCCAACGGCGCGCGTTCCGGCCTGACGGGTTTCGTCGCCGGCGTGGCCCGCCAACCGCGCCTGGCCGGCGCCAACGTGACGATCAACAACCTGCTGCCGGGTGCCTTCGATACCGACCGGCTGAAGAAGGGCTTCGCCGCCGGCGCCGCCAAGGCGGGCGTCAGCGCGGATGAACTGGCGGCCAGGCGCCGCGCGGCCATTCCGGCGCGGCGCTTCGGCAACGCCGCCGAGTTCGGCGCCATCTGCGCCATGCTGTGCAGCGCCCAAGCCGCCTACCTGACGGGCCAGAACATCTTGCTCGACGGCGGCGGCTACCCGGGGACATTCTGATGAGGTGGCTCAAGCGCATCCTCCTTGCCCTGCTGGCCCTCATGCTGCTGCTCGCTCTGGCGCTGTGGCTGACGCTGCGTGGCAGCCTGGCCCAGCTCGACGGTGAACGTGCCATCGCCGCCCTGAGTGCGCCGGCCGAGTTGCAGCGCGACGCGCGCGGCTACCTGACCATCACGGCCGAGAACCGCCTGGACGTGGCCCGGGCCCTGGGCTTCGCACACGCTCAGGAGCGCTTCTTCCAGATGGACCTGATGCGCCGCAACGCGGCTGGCGAGCTGTCCGCGCTGGTGGGCGCGAAGGCGCTGCCGCTGGACAAGTCGCGCCGCCTGCATCGCTTCCGCCACCGTGCTGAAGCCGGCATCGCGGCCTTGGCCGCAGATGAGCGCGCGCTGCTGGACGCCTACGTGAGCGGCGTCAACGCTGGCCTGGCCGGCCTCGGCGCACGCCCGCCCGAATACCTGCTGCTGCGCCAGCAACCCCAGCCCTGGGTCGCGGCCGACACCGTCCTCGTCGCCTATGGCATGTACCTCGACCTGCAGGGCGCCCAGGGCCGCGACGACGTCGCCACGGGCTTGCTGCGCGAGGCCGTGCCGGACGACTGGTATGCCTTCCTGACTCAGCACAGCGCCGACTGGCAGGCCGCCATGGACGACAGCCGCGTGACTGCCGTGCCCCTGCCAGCGGGGCCGCTGCCGGCCGCATTGCGCGCTGCCAAGACGGCCTGCAGCGACTGCAGCCTGCGTGACGCCCGTGACATCGGCAGCAACAACTTCGCCGTCGCGGCCGCGCATGGCACCGGCGGGCGGGCCATCCTGGCCGACGACATGCACCTGGGCCTGCGCTCGCCCGGCACCTGGTTCAAGGCGCGCATGAAGTGGAAGGACGCGGCCGGCAGCCATGACGTGGCTGGGGTGACCCTGCCCGGCGCGCCGCTGCTGGTCGTCGGCAGCAATGGCCACGTGGCCTGGGGTTTCACGAACACGACCTCCGACTGGGCCGATGTCGTCGCGTTGAAGCTCAACGCGGCTGGCACGCACTACCTGGCTGGCGGCGCTGAGAAGCCGCTGCAACGTGCCGTCGAGCGCATCGAGATCGCGGGCGAGGCCCCGGTCGACCATGTCGTGCTGGAAAGCGAATGGGGCCCCGTCATGCCTCAAAAGGCAGCGAGCGGGCAGGCCTATGCGCTGCGCTGGGTGGCCCATGACCACGAGGGCATGAATTTGCGCCTGATGCACATGGAGACAGCCGCCAATGTCGACGAGGCCGTGCAACTGGCCGCGGGCGCCGGCATGCCGGCCCAGAACCTGCTGGTGGCCGACGCCGGCGGGCGCATCGCCTGGACCGTCATCGGCGCGATGCCCAAACGCGTCGGCGCCGAGGATATGGACCGCCCCCAGGACTGGAGCGACGGTCGCTCGCGCTGGCAGGGCTATCTTGGCGCGGCCGAGCAGCCGCGCATCGTCGACCCGGCCGACGGGCGGCTGTGGACGGCCAATTCGCGCATGGTCGGTGGCGAGGCGATGAAGCTGCTCGGCAACGGTGGCTGGGATCTCGGCGCCCGCGCCCAGCAGATCCGCGATGACCTGCGCGCCCAGGACAAGTTCGACGAGGCCGGCCTGCACGCCATCCAGCTCGACCACCGCGCGCTCTTCCATCAGCGCTGGCGCAAGCTGCTGCTGGAGCAGGTGCTGACGCCCGACTTCGTGGCCAACAACGGCCTGGCGGACTATCGCGCCGAGGTCGAGAAGGGCGCCGACGCAGCCCGCCCGGACGCGGTCGGTTATCTGCTCGTGCGCTCCTTCCGGTTGCAGGCGCTGAAAAACGTCTTCGACCCGCTGGCTGGCTTGCTGGAAGCGCAAGGCGCGAAGCTGTCCGACCTGAAACTGGTGCCCGAGACGCCCGGCTGGGCGCTGATCCAGGCGGCGCGGCCTGACACCCTGCCAGGCAGCTTCAAGACCTGGCCCGAGCTCCTGCAGCGCGCCGCGCTCGACAGCCGCAAGGAGCTGCTGAGCAAATACGGCAGCCTCGCCGCAGCCACCTGGGGCGCCGACAACCCCACCAGCGTGCGCCACCCGCTGAGCGTCGCCGTGCCGGCGCTCACAAGCTGGCTGGACCAGGCCTCCCAGGGCATGGCCGGCGACAGCCACATGCCACGCGTGCACAACCACGGCCATGGCCAGAGCGAGCGCATGGTGGTGTCGCCCGGCCATGAGGAAAGCGGCATCCTCGTCATCCCGGGTGGCCAGAGCGGCCACCCGATGTCGCCCTTCTACCGGGGCGACCATGCCGCCTGGCTGGCCGGCGAGGCCCTGCCTTTCCTGCCCGGCGAGACCGTGCACCGACTCGTGCTGCGCCCCTGATCCAGGCGACCCTATTCCCGCGGAATGGGGACGCCAGCCGAACCGCCCGCTGGGCACAATCCCTGTCACCCGATAACGAAGCGAGGATCACGATGAACAACAAGACGCTCAGCAGGGCCGTGCTGGCTTCTCTGGCTTTTGCCGCGGTGGCCGCGCAGGCCCAGGAGGCAGGCTCCAATGTCGAGAAGTGCCCCAAGAAGCTCGGCGTGCTGGCCGTGGCCGAGCCCCAGCACGGCTGGAACCACCTGTCGCACTATGGCCTTGGCTCCCCTGCATCGCTGCTGCGCATGATGGTGCAGCAGTCAGGCTGCTTTGACGTCGTCGAGCGCGGCGTGGCCATGCAGAACCTGCAGCAGGAGCGCAACCTCGCCGCCGCCGGCGAGATGCGCCAGGAATCCAATGTCGGCAAGGGCCAGATGCAGGCGGCCGACTTCGTCATGACGCCCAATGTGCTGGTGGCTGCCAGCAACACCGGCGGTGTCGGCGGCGCCATTGGTGGGCTGCTGGGCAACCGGCTGGGTGGCATTGGCGCCATCGCCGGCGGGTTGAAATTCAAGGAGGCCAGCACCAGCCTGCTGATCGCCGACGTGCGCTCCAGCATCCAGGTCGCTGCCGCTGAAGGCAAGGCCACCAAGACCGACTTCTCCATCGGCGGCTGGGGCTACGGCGGCGGCGCGCTGGGCGCCGCGGGCGGCTACACCAGCACGCCCGAAGGCAAGCTCATCGCTGCCAGCCTGCTCGACAACTACAACAAGATCGTGCTGGGCATCCGCGACCAGCAGAGCCTGATCCGCACCGGCAGCGCCGCCGGCGACGCGAATGCGGGCGCCTCCACGCAGGCGGGCGCACCCGTTCCGGCGGGCCAGATGCTCGTGGCCAAGATCTCCAACGTGAAGGCCTACGCCGCCCCGTCGCGCGACAGCAAGGTCGTCGCCACGCTGAACCGCAGCGATGAACTCGTTGCCACCGGCGAGGTCAAGGACGGCTTCGTCAAGGTCGACGCCGCCAACTTCAGCGGCTGGGTACAGCGCACCCTGGTGTCGCCGAGCGGTCGTTGATGAAGGTCGCTCTCGTCACCGGTGCTGGCTCCGGCATCGGCAGGGCCGTGGCCCGCGCTCTGGCCGCCGAGGGCTGGACGCTGGCGTTGATGGGTCGTCGCGAGGCGGCCCTGCGCGAGACCCTGCCGGATGCGCTGGCCCTGCAGACCGATGTCTGTGTCGAGGCCCAGGTCGACGCCGCCTTCGCGACGCTGCGCGAGCGCTTCGGCCGGCTGGACCTGCTGTTCAACAACGCCGGCATCTCCGCGCCGGCCGTGCCCATCGATGAGCTGACGGTGGCGCAATGGCGCGCAGTCGTCGACACCAACCTGACCGGCAGCTTCCTCTGCGCCCGCGCGGCCTTCGCGCTGATGAAGGCGCAGTCGCCGCGCGGCGGCCGCATCATCAACAACGGCTCCATCTCGGCCCACGCGCCGCGGCCGAACACGGTGCCCTACACGTCCACCAAGCACGCCATCACCGGCCTGACCAAGTCGCTGAGCCTGGACGGCCGCGCCTTCGACATTGCAGCCGGCCAGATCGACATCGGCAATGCCGCCACCGAGATGACCGAGAAGATGACGCGCGGCGTGCCCCAGGCCAACGGCTCCGTTGCAGTGGAGCCGCGCATGGACGTCGAGGATGTGGCCCGCGCCGTCGTCTACATGGCCGGCCTGCCGCTGTCGGCCAATGTGCAGACGATGACGGTGATGGCGACGAGCATGCCGTTTGTCGGGCGGGGCTGAGGGGTGACGATCGTCACGGCCCCAGCGGGCGCTCAGCGTTCAGAATAGGGGTCATGTCGCTGTTCCGTTTGCTGCTTCGCCTGCTGATGCTCGTCGTCGGCGCCTTTATCGGCCTGGGCCTCTTCCTGATCGCCGTGCTGGCCTTCCTGGCCTTCCTGCTCGTCAGCTTGCTGACCGGCCGCAAGCCGAATCTGCAGTTCCGTGTCAACAAGAACCCGTGGGCGCAGCGCCGCCAGCCGGCGGGAGAAGTGGTGGACGTCGAAGCGCGTGAAGTGCACGACGCCGCGCCACTATCGTTGCGCTCACCCGACCAGCGCTGAGCTATTTCAGTTCCACGGGTCCGTACCAGGTGCGGGCCGACGCACGGCTGTTATCGCTGTCGGTCATGACGGCCATCGACGTCAACGGGCCCGGCGCCTCGCCGAAGGCCAGGCGGAAGTCGGCGGCCAGGTCGCGCCGATGCTCGCGCCAGCGGCGCAGCTCGGCCGGGCCGGAGTCGACGACGATCTTGCGGATGCGGTCGCTGCGTGGGTTGATGACGACGGTGCCGACCGGCAGCTTGCTGTCCCAGACATACATCAGCGTCGCATAGGGCGGCAGCTCGCCGGTCAGGGCCTGCGCGAGTTCGAACTTCATGCGCGTGCGCAGCGGCAGTTTGTCGATGTCGCCGGCGAAGCCGAAGATGACGCGGGCGACGGCGTCCTCGTGGTCGATGTCCGAGACATTGGCACCCGGGATCAGGCTTTGCACCCACCACGAGAAGCTGACCTCGCCGACGTTGGGCGGCGCCGGCTCCAGCCGCTTGCGCCAGATGCTGGCCGAGCGGTCCGAAGCAGCTTCCAGCGCGGGGCGGCCGTCCTTCTCCGTCCAGCTGTACTGGGTGAGCTTCTTGCCGGGCAGGGCCAGCGGCTGCCAGCCTTCGGCGGCTGGAGGCGGGGCGACGGTCGTGGCGCAGCCGGCCAGCAAGGCCAGGGCGCTGAAGGCGAGTGCGCCGCGCATCACCAGGTCTTGCGCTGCAGCTCTTCGAGGATCTCGCCGTAGATGCGATAGCGGCTGGCGCTGATCAGCCCCGCTTGAACCGCCGCGCGCACGCCGCAGTCGGGCTCGTGGATGTGGCTGCAGTTGGCGAAGCGGCAGTTGGCGTGCTCGCGCAGGTCGGGCATGTAGCGCCACAGCTCGGCGGCGTCGATCTGGCGCAAGCCGAATTCCTGGAAGCCGGGCGAGTCGATCAGCGCCGTCGTGCGTGTCTCGTCGGTCCAGTACCACTGCGTCGTCGTCGTCGTGTGGCGGCCGGAGTTCAGCGCCTGCGAGATCTCGCCGATCTGGGCCTTGGCGTCTTTCACGAGCAGGTTGATCAGCGTGCTCTTGCCCGTGCCACTGGGGCCGAGGGCGAAGGTGCGTTGGCCGGCCAGCCAGGGGTCCAGCGTCGCGCGGGAGCCTTCGGGGTCGGCCTTCAGCGCGACCTCGAACATCTTCAGGCCCATGGCGCGATAAGGCGCCAGGCGCTCGCGGGCCGAATCGGTGCCCGGCAGGTCGGTCTTGTTCAGCGCGATGGCCATGCTGATGCCGGCGGACTCGGCGGCGATCAGGGAGCGCGTGAGCTGGCTCTCACTGAACACCGGCTCGACAGCGACGAGGACAAGCAGCTGGTCCAGGTTGGCTGCGAAGCTCTTGGTCTTCCACTCGTCCTGGCGGAACAGCAGATTGCGCCGAGGCTCGACGGCTTCGATGACTCCCTCATCGCCGGAATCGGCGAAGCGCACCTGGTCACCAACGACAGCCTCGCTCTTCTTGCCGCGCGGGTGGCAGACGAAACGCTTGCCCTCCGAGTCCTCGACGATGTAGTGGCGGCCATGGCCGCGCACGACAAGTCCCAGGTCCAGCGCCTGGAATTTACTCATGTACCGGTCGCTTCGGGCAAGGCGCTCACTTGTGCCGCACAGATCGCGTCATTCAAGGTCAGCCCGCCGCGCGAATGCGTCGTGAAGCTGACCGTGCAGGCGTCGTAGCCGACCAGCATCTCGGGGTGATGGTCCTGCGCATGGGCGATCTCGGCGACCGCGTCGACGAAGGCCATGGTCTGGTAAAAGTTCGCGAAGCCAAAGCGTCGGCCGATCAGCTTGTTCTCGGGGTCGGGCAGCCAGCCGGGCAGGGCGGCCAGCACGCGGTTGCGCGTGTCGGCATCCATCAGCGGGGCCTTGGGGTCACATTGGGCAAGCAGCAGATCGTTCATGAGAGGGGCCTCTTGAGGGCTCGGAGATCGGTGCGAGAGGGTCTGCGCGGGTGCAGGGCTAGGCGTGCGACGCCGCCTGGGCTCGTGCCCAGGCCAGGCGCGCAACGACGCCATGCGCCCGCGCAGACCCTCTCCCGAAGGGTTGGCACTCAAAAACCCGCGCGCGGCGTTGCGAAGCCTCGCTGGGGGCGACCCCAGCTTCGGCATCGCGCCTTGCTCGCGGGCTTTTGAGTGACAACGCATCCGACCTCCGAGCCCTCAAGAGGCCCCAAGCGCTGCAAGCCTCTCAGCGGCCGGTGGGTGGGAGTAGTAGAAGCGCGCGTAGACCGGGTCCGGCGTCAGCGTGCCGGCATTGTCCTCGTGCAGCTTGAGTAGGGCCGAGGACAGGTCGGCGCCACTGGCCTGGGCGCGGGCATAGGCGTCGGCCTGGAACTCGTCGCGGCGCGAGAAGTGGCTCGCCAGCGGCGTCACGAAGAAGCCGAACACCGGGCCGGCGAGCAGGAAGAGGATCAGCGCCAGCGCGTCATTGGGTGCGTCGAGATTCGGCGTCGCACCCAGGCCCAGGTAAAAGGCCGGCTGTTGCGCCAGCCAGCCCAGCAGCGCAAAGCCGGCCAGGCTCATAGCGAACATCAACACGATGCGCTTGGTGATGTGCTTGTGCTTGAAGTGGCCCAACTCATGGGCCAGCACGGCCTCCACCTCGCTGCCGTTGAGCTTGGTCAGCAGCGTGTCGAAGAAGACCACGCGCTTGGCCGGGCCGAAGCCGCTGAAATAGGCATTGCCGTGCGCCGAGCGTCGGCTGCCGTCCATGACGAACAAGCCCTTGGCCGCAAAGCCGCAACGCGCCATCAGCTTCTCGACGCGATCCTTCAGCGCCAAATCGGTCAGCGGCTCAAACTTGTTGAACAGCGGTGCGATGACGGTCGGGTAGATGACCATGATGAGCAGGTTGAAGCCCATCCACGCGCCCCAGGCCCACAGCCACCAGAGCGGGCCGGCCGCGCCCATCAGCCAAAGAATGAAGGCGACGATGGGCATGCCCATCAGCACCCCCACGGCGAGGCCCTTGGCCATGTCGGCGAAGAAGAGCTTGAGCGTCGTGCGGTTGAAGCCGAAGGCCTGCTCGATGCGGAAGGTGGACCACAGCTCCCAGGGCAGGTCCAGCAGCGACCCCGCCAGCACGAAGACGGCGACCAGGCCGAGCTGGTAGCCCATGCCTTGCCAAGCTTCGGGCAGCATGCGGCTGGCTTCCAGCGCCCAGCTGTTCAGAGCGTTCAGGCCGCCCAGCAACGTCCAACCGAGCAGCACGGCCGCATTGAAGGCCAGGGCCAGCAGGCCGAAGCGGGAGCGGGCGACCGTGTAGTCCGCCGCCTTCTGATGAGCCACCAGCGTCACGCTGCCTGCGAAGGCTGCCGGGACCTGGCCGCGATGGGCGGCGACATGGCGGATCTGGCGAGAGGACAGCCAGAACTTGACGAGGGTCGAGGCGGCGAGCGCGGCCGCAAAAGCAAGGGACAACAGCAGGGGAGACATAAGCCTCAAGTTTAGGCTGCGAGAATTCCGCATCTTCAGAGTGAGCCCAGCATGTCCGACACCCTTGCCCTCAGCGAAAACAACCTGATCTGGATCGACCTCGAAATGACGGGTCTGTATCCCGACACCGACCGCATCATCGAGATTGCCGTCGTCGTGACCGACGCCAACCTCGAAAAGCGCGTCGAAGGCCCTGTCTTCGCCGTGCATCAGAGCGACGCGACGCTGGACGCCATGGACGCCTGGAACAAGGGCACGCATGGCAGGAGCGGCCTCATCGACCGCGTCAAGGCCTCCACCGTCTCCGAGGCCGAGGCCGCCGCCCAGACCATCGCTTTTCTGAAGCAATACGTGCCCAAGGGCAAGAGCCCGATGGCCGGCAACAGCATCTGCCAGGACCGCCGCTTCCTCGCCAACTACATGCCCGAGCTGGAGAGCTTCTTCCACTACCGCAACCTGGATGTGTCCACGCTGAAGGAGCTGGCCAAGCGCTGGAAGCCGGCGGCGCTGGAGGGCTTCAAGAAGGCCCAGGCCCACACGGCCATGGCCGACATCCACGAGTCCATCGACGAGCTCGTCCACTACCGCACTCATTTCCTGAACCTGGCCTGACCGGGCCGCACGGCGCTTGCTGCACGCCGCTTTCGACTTCCCCCGCCACCCGCTGGCCCGCGAGGACGGCGAGCGGCTGCGCGGCTGCTGGGCCACGCCGCCGACGCGCTGGCTGCGGGCGACGCGGCTGGATGAGGTGCGCGGCGTCATCGCCGAGGCCGAAGCCGCGGCACGAGCCGGCGCGTGGGTGCTTGGGGGGCTGCGTTACGAGGCCGCCGCGGCTTTCGACGCCGCACTGAAGACGCACGGCGCCACCGCGCCGCTGGCCGAGTTCGCTGTCTACGAGTCGCCCCCTGAGCCCTGGCCGGAGCTGCCTCCAGCCTACAGCGGCTTCCTGGGCTGGAATGACGCCGAGCCGGACGGCACGGCGGCCATCGAGCGCATCCGCACCTACATCCGTGACGGCGATTGCTACCAGGTCAATCTGACCACCCGGCTGCGCGCGGCGGCCGGCGCGCTGGACGCCGAGCAGCTCTTCCTCGCCCTGCACGCCAGCCAGCCCGGCGGCTTCAGCCTGTTCTTGCGCGAAGCCGGCGCGGCCAGCGTGTCACCCGAACTCTTCTTCGACTGGCGTCCCGTGCCCGGTGCCAAGGCGAGCTGGCTGTTGGCGGCCCAGCCCATGAAGGGCACGGCGCCGCGCGGCCGCGACCGTGTCGACGACGAGGCGGCTCAGGCGCACCTGCGCACCAGCGAGAAGGAGCGCGCCGAGAACCTGATGATCGTGGACCTGCTGCGCAATGACCTCAGCCGCGTCGCTCAGCTCGGCACCGTGCGCGTGCCGCGTCTGTTCGAGCTGCATGCGCTGCCAACGGTCTGGCAGATGACATCCACGGTGACGGCCGTCAGCCGCGGCGGGTTGACGTTGGCCGATGCCTTCGCGGCACTTTTCCCCTGCGGTTCGGTGACCGGCGCGCCCAAGATCCGCGCGATGCAGATCATCCGCGAGCTGGAGCCGACGGCGCGGGGTTGGTACTGCGGCGCGCTGGGCCTGATCCAGCCCGGCGGCGTCGCGACCTTCAATGTGCCCATCCGCACCGTCGAGTTCCACGGCGATGCGTTGACCTGCGGTATCGGCAGTGCCATCACGCTGGACAGCGAACCGGCCGCCGAGATCGCCGAATGGCGGGCCAAGTCGCGCTTCCTGGCGCGCGCCGAGGCGCCCGTCGAGGCGCTGGAGACGCTGCGGCTGGAGGGCGGCGTGGCGGTGCGCGGCGACGCTCACCTGGCCCGCATGCAGCGCACGGCGCGCCACTTCGGCCTGCGCTTCTCGCTGGCCGAGGCGCGGGCCCACCTGAAGGCGGTGGCTGAGGCCCACGCGCAAGGCAGCTGGCGCCTGCGCCTGACCGGCGACGCCGAAGGGCGCCTGCGTCACACGCTGGCCGCCTTCACTCCGATGGCCGAGCCGGTTCTGCTGGTGCTGGCCGATCAGCCCATGCCCACGCTCGGGCCCAGTGCCGAGTTCCTGGCCCACAAGACGACACGCCGCGAGCTGTATGCCGTCGACAAGCCGGCCGAGGCCTTCGACGTCATCCTCTGGAACGAGGCGGGCGAGCTGACCGAATGCAGCTTCGGCAACCTTGCCCTGCGGCTTGACGACCAGTGGCTCACACCGCCGCTGGCCGCCGGGGTGTTGCCCGGCGTGCTGCGTGCTGAGCTGCTGGCCCTGGGCCGTCTCAAGGAAGCACGGCTGACCCGGCAGGATCTGGCCCGTGCCGAGGGCCTGGCCTTCTTCAACAGCCTGCGCGGCTGGCTAGCCGCCGAGTTGACGTAAGGCCCGCATCAGCGCCATCGCGTCCTCGCCCGGCCGCGCCGGCAGCTTGGTGTAGACCGAGCTGTCCGTCGTGCGCGCCATCAGGCTTTGGGTGACGAGATCACGGCGCAGCGTGCAGTAGTCGCCGAAGCAGTGCCAGGCCGTCAGGATCTGGTTGACCTCGCGCTCGCGGTAGGGCCGCTTGGCGTCGAAGCGCATCCACAGGCCCCACAGGGCCATCAGCTGCAGTGATCGCTTGACGGGCAGGCGCTGCAGCCGGCCCTGATCGTCGAACAGGCGCAGCGTGCGGCGAACGATGTCGCTGTGCTCCGCGCGGGCAGGGGTGGTGGTCCGCGGCAGGGCCGGCGGACGCGCCTTCAGCATCTGCAGATTGCGATGCCCGGCTGCGCGGGCCAGCATGTTCAGCAGGGTCTGGTGGCCCGGCGTGGCGGGGTGCGCCAGCAACTGCGTGCGCAGAGACTTGGTGAAGGTGGACAAGTCGTCCACGACGAGGGGCAGGGATTCACGGGCCATGATGGCACTCCATGCGCACGCCAACGACGAAAGAGGCTGGGCTTGCCGACTTGCAGCCAGGGCGCACGCGAGGTTCACGTGAACGAAGGCGGTATGCGTGGCAGGTTTAGCTCGCGACGGATGCCGCGCGGCAAGGCCTGGGTGTTCTGCCGACCCGGGCCGCAAGTGTGCCAGAGCGCACACCCGCGCCTCAGGGGTGGATTCCGTGAAAACCCTGATCTGTGCTACAGTCGCAGCTTCGCTCGGTTCCAACCGAGCTTCGTACGTCTCCTCTGACCTCGTTCGGCCCGTAGTTCATACGGCTTCTCGAACACCCCTCGTGGATCGGTCGGCGGCGATGAAGCCGTCGCTTTGACTGTTCCCCCGTGCCGCACCCGACTGCAACCAGCAGCCCGAGCCGCCCGACACGAGCTTTCTCCCAGCGACTTTGACTGCTGAACGGCATGGTCTGTTCAGCGCCCGCGTGTCCGCCCTCACTGATTTCCAGGCGGCATGGACGGGCTTTTGACTGAAAGAACGACATGAGTTTCGATACCCTGGGCCTGAACGAAGTGGTCCTGAAGGCCGTGAAAGATTCCGGCTACGAGAACGCCACCGACGTGCAGACGCTCGCCATTCCCGCTGCCATCGCCAACAAGGACCTGATGGTCTCGGCGCGCACGGGCTCGGGCAAGACCGCCGCCTTCATCCTGCCGGCGCTGGAAAAGATCCTGGCCGCACGTGGCGACGACAGCAAGAAGCGCGAAAAGGGCAAGGTCTATGGCCCCAAGATCCTGGTGCTGGCCCCCACCCGTGAGCTGGCTATGCAGGTCGCCAAGGCCGCACAGACCTACGGCCGCTTCATCCCGGGCCTGAAGGTCGCCACCGTGCTGGGCGGCATGCCCTACCCGCTGCAGATCCGCCAGCTGATGGGCCCGCTGGACATCCTGATCGCGACCCCCGGCCGCCTGATCGACCACATCAACTCCGGCAAGTGCGTGCTGGGCAATGTCGAAATGCTGGTGCTGGACGAAGCCGACCGCATGCTGGACATGGGCTTCATCGACGACATCACGATGATCGCCGGCAATACCCCTGCCGAGCGCCAGACCGTGATGTTCAGCGCCACGTTCGCCGGCCACGTCGGCCGCCTCGCGCAGAACCTGCTGAAGGATCCGCAGCGCATCGAGGTCGCCAACCACACCGACACGCACGAGAACATCGAGCAGCGCCTGCACTGGGCCGACAACCCCCACCACAAGGACCAGCTGCTGGAATCCATCCTGGCCCTGCCGGAGATGGAGCAGGCAGTGGTCTTCACCAGCACCCAGCGTGACGCCGACTGGCTGGCCGAGCGCCTGGCCGAGATCGGCCACTCGGTGGCACCGCTGCACGGCGCGATGCCGCAAGGCAAGCGCAACCGCGTGCTGCAGGCTCTGCGCAGCAAGCAAGTGCGCGTGCTGGTGGCCACCGACGTCGCGGCCCGCGGCATCGACGTGCCGACGATCAGCCACGTCATCAACTACGGCCTGCCGATGAAGGCCGAGGACTATGTGCACCGCATCGGCCGCACCGGCCGTGCCGGCCGCCAGGGCCTGGCGATCACGCTGGGCCTGCGTGACGACGTGTCCATGATCCGCCGCATCCAGCAGTTCACGACGCAGACGATCCCCGTGCAGCAGATCGCCGGTCTTGAGCCCAAGACGCAAGAGCCGCGCATCTTCCCGCCGCGCCCGGCTGGTTCCTTCGACGACCGCGGCCCACGTGGCCACTTCGGTGGCGGCCGCCCTGGCTTCGGCAACAAGCCTTTCCGTCGTGAAGAGGGCAGCCGCCCCTTCCACGGTGGTGGCAAGCCTTTCAATCATGGTTCTGGCGGCCAGGACCGTGGCTTCGCCCCGCGCGATGACCGTGGCTTCGCCCCGCAAGGCGACAACCGTGGCTTTGCTCCCCGTGAAGATCGCGGTTTTGCGCCGCAGGGTGATAACCGCGGCTTTGCTCCGCGTGAGGATCGTGGTTTCGCACCGCGTGATGATCGCGGCTTCCAGCCCCGTGACGACCGTGGCTTCGCGCCGCGCGGCGAGCGCTCCTTCCAGCCGGCCGGCAAGCCCAGCTTCGGCGCCAAGCCGGCCTTCGGCGACCGCCGCCCGCCGAGCGGCCCGCGCAAGGGTGGCTTCGGCCGCTGATCCCGCGGCGGCATCTGCCGCCCGGCGATGATGGAGGGCCCGCTGTGCGGGCCCTTTTTTTATGACCAGTTTCAGCGACAGACAGACCGGCACCCTCATCCAGTGGGACGACGCCAAGGGCTATGGCTTCATCGCGCCGGATGGCGGCGCGGCCCGCCTCTTTGTCCACATCCAGGCCTTCACTGCCCGCGCCCAGCGGCCGGTGGTGGGTGAGCGATTGAGCTTCCATGCGGGTTCTGACGCCCAGGGCAAGCCGAGGGCGCTGGCCGTGCGGCCTATCAAGGCGCCGCCGCCGCCCGCAGCGCCGCGCGATCGCAGCCGTGTGCTGCTGCTGGTGCCGGCCTTTGCCGGCTTTGTGCTGGCCTGCCATCTCCTCTGGGGCTTGCCGAATTGGCTCTGGGGCATCTATTCCGCCATGAGCATGGCGACCTTCATCGTCTATGCGCTCGACAAGCGGGCCGCCAGGCAGGAGGGAGCTTGGCGCGTGGGCGAGAAGACCCTGCATGGGCTGTCGCTGGCCTGCGGCTGGCCGGGCGCGTTGCTCGCCCAGCAACTGCTGCACCACAAGAACGTGAAGCCGTCGTTCCGGCGCATCTACTGGCTGACGGTGATCCTCAACATCGCGGCCTTCGCTGCGATCTTCACGCCGCTACTGAAAAGCTGAGTTCGCCCAGGCCCTCGAAGGCCAGCGTGCCGCTGGCCGCACCCGTCAGCGGATGCAACCCGCCCCAGGCGCCGGTCGTCACGATGGTGCCGGCTGGCAAGGTGGCGCCATGGCGCGTGGCATGGCGCAACCAGGCCGGCAATACGGCGGCCGGATCGGCCAGGGAATGCCCGCCGCGGCGGACGACATCGGGCTGGCTGGCGAGGCTGAGACGCCATTCGAGCTGAGCCCACCGCAACGGGCGATAGGGTTGCCAGGCACCGAGCAGCAGACCGGCATTGGATTGGTGGTCGGCCATGCGCAGCAAGGCAGGCGCGTCCAGCCCTTCCTGCCAGCGCGAGGCGACCAGTTCAACAGCGACGCACATGGATTGCGCCCTCCCATCCGCGTCAATGCGCAGCGCCACCTCGGCCTCGACGCCAAGCAGTGACGTTCCGGGGACGGGGTTGACTGGCGAATGGCTGAACGGACCCTGGGCGCTGGCGCCGCCGGACTTCCAGCGGTCGAAGCGCCAGTCCAGCGCCCGGGCGATGCCGTCTTGCACGGCATAGGCATCGGCCTCGTCACGTACGGCGTGGGTCCAGTCGGCGGCACTCAAGCGGCTGCCGTCACGGTGGCAGGCAACCAGGGCATCGATCAGGGCTTGCGTCATGGCTTGAAGTGGAGCAGCGAGTGGCCTTACTTCTTCTTGGCGTAGCCGGGTTGGTCGACTTTGCCGGTGGCCCAGAGAATGCCTTGGGTGACCAGGTCCAGATAGCGGGCGTCAGCGACGGTGGCCGTGGTGTGACCGAGCGAGGTGCTGAACACGCGCGTCTTCTTCGGGCCGAATTCGTTCGTCCAGACGACGACCGTTTCGACGGCCTGTGCTTCTTCGGTCACGCTGCCGTCGGGCTGCCGCCTGCTTTGCTTGACGATCTGCCTGCCCTTTGCGAGCGCTTTGCCATCGAGGCTCTGGACGTTGTTGTAGAGCTCCTCATTGACGGTGGTCCAACCGTCGAGCGTCCTCGTGATCGGGTGATCCTTGTCGACGAAGGTGATCGCGATGGGCTCGAGCGGTCCGTGGCCGGTCGATTGCAGGCCGACGTATTCGTACCACTGGGCGTTGTCCGCACCGCGGGCTACCGGCTGGGTGTAGTCGCCAGAGCGAAAGCTGTGCATCGCGCAGTGCAGATTGACGCCGGGCATGCCGTCCAGATGGGGTTTCAAGACGCTTTTGAACGAGCTGGGGTCGCGCGGGTCGGCTGCGCACTCGTCGTGGATGACCACGTCGTAGCCACGCGCGTAGTCGGGGTTGCCGAAGAGGGGCAGCGGGGGGCTGCCGGTGGTGTTGTCGCTGTGCATTTGATCCACGACGATGTTCGCGCGCGCCTCAATGCCCGATTTCAGCAGGTCCTTTTGCGCACCGTAGTCGTGGCAGCAGCCGCCGGTGATGAGCAGGGCACGGATGGGTTTCGGTGCGTCCGCCGCGAACGCGGGGAGGGCGGCGAACGCAAAAGCCAGGGCAAGGACGTGAGGAGGTTTCATAAGGACCTGTGGCGAGGAAGCGGCGTGGGCGAATCTAGCACCCAGGCGCTCCTCGCGATCAGGCCTGCACGGCGAGTCATCCGAAGCGGAAACTCGACGCCGTCACGCCGCCCATGAATTCAGTCTCGTGATAGTGGCAGCTGGCGGCCTCGCCCTCGGCCGCGCCGGCGGCCACCATCAGCGGCAGCAGATGCTCCTCGCGCGGATGGGCCAGGCGGGCAGCGGGTGCCTGGGCCCAGGCCTGCAGGCGCTCAGCACGGCCGGCCGGAGAGGGCAGGGTGGACTGCAGCCAGGCATCAAAGGCGGCGGACGGCTCACGGCCGGCCGAGCCGTAGAGGCGCAGGTTGTGGAAGCTGAAGCCGCTGCCGAGGATGAGCACGCCTTCGTCGCGCAGCGGCGCCAGGGCGCGGCCCAGCGCGATGTGTTCGACCGGGTTCAGGCCGCGCTTGAGCGACAGCTGCACGACGGGCACTTCGGCGTCGGGGTACATCGGTACCAACGTGCAGAAGGCGCCGTGGTCGAAGCCGCGTTGGGCGTCGCGGGCGGCGGGCAGGCCGGCGGCCTGGATCAGTGCGACAACACGCTCGGCCAGCGCCGGATCGCCCGGTGCCGGGTAGACCACCTCGTAGGTGTGGGCCGGGAAGCCGCCGTAGTCGTAGAGCATGCCCGGTGCGGGCGAGGTCATGACAGTGAAGGCGGCCTCTTCCCAGTGGGCCGAGATCATCAGGATGGCCTTCGGCTTGGCCGGCAATGTGGCCGGTAGGGCTTGCAGCGAGGTCTCAAGCCTGGCGTGGGCGCGACGGTAGTCGCCGTCCATGAACGGCCAGGGGCCGCCGCCGTGGGAGAGGAAGAAGCTGGGCAGGCGAGGGGTTTGCATGCCCATAAGACTAGGCCCGCTTGCGCGGGCCTGGGTTCAGTCGGCTTGATGCCGGCGTTCGCAAAAGCCGAACGTCAGCCGCCGCGGCGACGCCGGGAGGCTGCGAGGGCCGTCACGCCGGCCAGGCTCAGCAGCGCCAGGTCGGCCGGCTCGGGCAGACGGCCTGGATCGGTGGTGATGGAGGTGTCGCTGGCCAGCCGCCAGTTCAGGATGTCGTGGTTCTGGTAGCCCGAGCCGGTCGCGGCCGTGAAGCCGACGAAAGCGTCGTTGGTGCCCAGGGCCGAGCCGATGTCGATATTGAAATTGGTGATGAGCTTGTCCGACGGCGACTGTCGACTGTCAAACCCCTCGACACCACCTAATTTGGCGGCTTCAGGGCCCGTCGATAATCCGCGCCCCATGTTGACGACACCCCTGGACACCGACGACACCGCGCGCCCCGATCGCGTGGAGGACTACTTCCGCGACGGCGCCGCGCCGGCGGATGCGCTGCTGTGGTGGCAGCTCGAACGCCAGGACGCCTTGCAGGTCGCGCTGCGGGCGCTGTTCCAGGGCCCGGCGGGCGTCACGCGGCTGCGGCTGTGGGTGTTCTTCGAGCTGCTGGCTTTGCGCGAGTCGCGCCTGACCCGCGAGGCCTTGAACCAGGCCTTCCACGTGCTGCGCGACGAGGTGCTGGACAGCGTGCTCAAGCGCCTGCGCGAGGCCGACCTGCTGGCCTGGGACGCGACCGCGCAGACCTATGCCGTCACGCCGCTGGCCCAGCAGCTCGTGGGCCTGCTGCAGCCGCTGACGCAGGAGCAGGCGCCCGACGGCGACCTGGCCTCGCTGCTGGCTGGCGTGGCCGGCGCCCATCAGCTCGGCACCTTGCAACCTGCGCAACTGCAGCATCTGCTGGCCCAACTCTCACGCCTGTACGACGAGTTTGCCGATGCCATCGCCAGCGGCAGCGAGTTCGCGCTGCGCCGCGCACGCACCCGTTTCGAGAAGGCGCTGACGCTGGTGGATCGAGCTGGCGAGGCGCTGGGTGCCATCATTGCCCAGGCCGAAGCCGCCGGCGATGCCCGTCTGGAGCGCCTGGCCCGCGAGCTGGGCCTGGCGCAGGCGCGGCTGCTGGCGATGGCCAGCCAGTTCAACCGCGCGTTGCAGCAAGCCGACCGCCAGCGTGTGACGCTCGGCTCCACCGGCATCACGACGACCGATGTTCGCCGCTGGCTGCAGAGCCAGGGCGACCTCGCCAAACTGCTGGCTGATGGCTGGGAGCGGCCGGTGCACCCCGTGCTCGTGTCGCAGCACGACCTCGTCGACACGGCCGAGGCCGAGTTCGAGCGCGACCGCCCCAAGCCTGCCGAGATCGCCGCGCTGCCGCAAGGCCAGGCCGCGCCGACGGGCGAGCTGGCTGTCATGCAGTTGCCGCCTGACATGGACCAGATGCAGGCGTTGCTGACGGCCTGGGCGGCCACTGATCCCATCGAACGCGACCTGTCACCCGCCGTGCTGGGTGACAGCTATGCCCGCGCCGCCTACCGCGCCCAGCTGCTGCCACTGCTGGGCGACGCGCAGGCGCGTCACCTCAAGGGCGCCACCGGCGACATGGCCCGCCAGCCGTGGAGCGTGCGCTGGTCCGCCGAACAAGGCCCCGTCGACGACGAGTTCGTCAAATGGATGAGCCGCGGCGTCCTCACACCTGAATCTTCTTCATGAGCCAACCTCTCGACGACGCCGCCCAACTGGCGGCGCAACTGCTGGCCCGGCGCTGGCTGCCGCGCAGCCACCCGCTGGTGCGCCGCGCGTTGATCGACACCGAGCTGTGGACGCTGCTGGGCCAGCGTCTCGGGGCCGTCGGGCTCAAGGTGGTGGACAACGTGCACGCCGACCACATCGCCGTCGCCCTCGTGCGACCGGCCGAAAGCGCCGTGTTCGGCGAGATGGGCCTGGCCGCCAACAACAACCTCGACCTGCCGCGCGACGGTGTGGCCTTGCTTGTCGTGCTGTGGTCGCTGATCGTTTTACCGAAGCGCCAGCGCCAGGTGGCGCGCAGTGACGCCATCCATGCCGGACAGGGCGAGATGTTCGCGGCCGACAAACCGCTGCCCCAGGCCGCCAGCGTCGCGCCGCTGATCAGCTACCGCAGCCTGCTGGCCGACTTCGGCGACCAGCTCGGCAAGAAGCTGCGGCTGGACACCAACCTCAAGCTGCTGGAGCGCCACGGTTTCGTCACGCGGCGCGGCGAGGACATCGCCGAGGGGCCGCTGCTGGACCTGCTGATCGACTACGACCTGCTGGCACCGCGCATCCTCGATGGCGCCATGGGCGACGTGCTCGCGCGCGCCGGCCACGCGCTGCCGCGTGAAGAAGAACAACAACATATCGACGACTGATGTTCCACCTGCAATCGCTCGAACTGCTGCACTGGGACTACTGCCAGCGCGTCACGCTGCCGCTGGACGGCGCCATCATCACCATCGCCGGCCCCAACGGCTCCGGCAAGACCACGCTGCTGGACGCCATGCGCACGCTGCTGGGCCTGGAGTGCTCGGGCGGCCGCACGTACAAGACCTACGCCCGGCACGCCAACGCCGAGACGGCCTGGCTGCGCGCGCTGGTGGACAACCGCCCGCGCTCGCGCCAGAACAGCAGCCGGCCATTCGCTTCGTCGCTGCTGTACGGCGACCAAGTGACGCTGGCCTGCCGCATCGAGCGCCACGGTGGCGACTGGGTGCGCCGCTACACCATCCTCGACGGTGCGCATGAGATCGAGCAACTGGCCGAAAAAGGTGACCGCGACTGGCTGGGCATCGAGGCGTGGAAGAAGCGGCTGGAAGCGGCCGGCCTCACGCGCGCCATCGGTCGCGTGCTGGCGCTGGAGCAGGGCCAGACCGACCGGCTCTGCGAGCTTTCTCCAAAGGAGCTGCTGCGCCTCGTCTTCGAGGTGTTCGGCGACCAGGAGGTGCTGGACCGCTACGAGCAGGCGCGCAGCCACCAGCAGCACCTGGGCAAGGAAGTCGAGCAGGCCGGCGCCGAGCTGGCGCACACGCAGGCGCAGCTCAGTGACCTGGCCAACCGTGTCAACAGCCACCGCCAGTACCAGCTCAAGATCCAGGAGCGCGAGCGCCTGGCCACCGAGGTGTTGCCCGTGCTGCGCTGGAGCGAGGTCCGCGAGCGCGTCACCCGCGATGCGCGCGAGCTGCACCGCCAACGCCTGTTCGCGTCGGGCGATGTGAAGGCGCTGAGCGAGAAGCGCGCGGCGCTGCACGGGCTGTTCACGGCGCAGGAAGCGGCCAAGGAGCGCATGAAGGCGCTGGACGGTGAACGCCGCGAGGCCCGCGCCGCGTTCGACTCGGCGCGCGAAGCCGAGCGGCCCGCCGAGGCCTTGGTCAAGCGTGAGGACGAACTGAAGGCGCTGGCCGACGTGGAGGCCGATGCCGCCGCGCTGACGGCGCGCATGCAGGAACTGGCCGGCGAACGCGAGCGCCTGCGCGCCGACTACACCCGTGCCAGCGACAAGGCCGCCCGCGCGCAGACCGCATTGGGCGAGCTGAGCGGCAAGCGCCTGCCCCCGCCGCCGCCCGAGGTCGCGCCGATGAAGCGCGCGCTGGACGACGCGGGCATCGCCCACCACCTCGTTGCCGACAGCGTCGACATCGCCGACGAAACCTGGCGCGCCGCCGCCGAAGGCCTGCTGCGCCCATCGCGCTGGGTCGTCGTGCTGAAGCACCGCAGCGACGAAGGCCGCGCCTTCGACATTGCGGCGAAGCAGCGCTACCGTCACTACGTCGTCGCCGACACGCAGGCCGCAGGCCAGGCGCCGGCCGGCTCGCTGCTGGCGGCGCTGAACGTCAGTGCGCCGCTGCCGACCTGGCTGGTGCGCCAGCTGGGCGGCATCCGCTGCGTCACGTCGACGGAAGAGGGCGCCAAGGCTGGCGGCGAATGGATCACGACCGACGCCTACTACCGCGACGGCCGCGGCGGCCGCAGCGTCTTCGTCGAGCCGCGCGACCATCAGTTCGGCGCGTCGGCCGTGGACTCGCGCCGCGGTGCGCTGGAGGCCGAGCTGGCCCGCTGGGACGGTGAGCTGAGCCGCATCGCCAAGGCGCAGGCGGAAGTCGAACGCCAGTTCAAGGACGTGCAGCGCGCAGCCGTTGGGCATAAGGCTGCGCAGGAATTGAGCGAACGCTCCGACGAATTCGCCGAAGCCCGCGCGCGCCTGCCGGTGCTGCGCCAAGCGCGCGCCGAAGCGTCCACCCGCATGAGCCAGATCGACAGCGAGCACGACCGCGTGCTGCGCGACTCGACCCGCAGCGAGCAAGCCTATGAAGGCGCGCAGATCGCGCTGAAGGACGGTGAGGGCTCCGCAGCCGGCCGCCTGCGCGAGCACGAGGCGAAGCGGGATGCTGTGCGCACGGCATCGCGCCAGTCACGCACGCAGAAAGCCCAGTTCCCCAAATCCTGGGTCACGGCCATCGCGCTGGCCGCGCTGCGTGACGAGTTCGAGAACGCCCGCCAGGCCGAGATCCGCGCCCACCACGTCGACCAGGAACTGCAAGGCGGCCACTGGGAGGTCGACGCCAGCGTCGTGGACCGTCACGCCCGCATGTCGGCCCAGGTGCACGAGCAGGACACCCAGCTCAGCGATCGCCGCGCCAGCAACGAGCTGGCCCGCATCGCCGCCTTCAACGCCCGCGAGCGCTACATCGACGTGATGCGCGCCACCGTGCGCCGCTACAAGAAGAACGTCGCCGAGCTGGGCGAACTGGCCGGCGTTACCGCCGAGGCCGTGCTGCCGCACCTGGACAACGACGACACCGTGCTCGCCCAGGCCGGCCTGCAGGTCAAGTTCAACTTCGACGGCAAGGGCGAGGTGGGGCTGAACGACGGCGAGGCGTCGGGCGGCCAGCAGGTGCTGAAGAGCCTGATCCTGCTCGTGGGCCTGATGAAAGACGACGAGACGCCGGGCGGCTTCGTCTTCATCGACGAACCCTTCGCCCACCTGGACGTGCGCAACATCCAGCTCGTCGGGCACTTCCTGCGCTCGACCCGCGCGCAATACCTGCTGACGACGCCGATCACGCACAACGTCGAGGTGTTTGAGCCCAGCGAGATCACGCTGGTGACGAGCAAGAAGCCGCGCGGCGAGCGTTGGGCGCCGCCGATTGCCGTGCTGGCGCGCCGGCCGGAAGTCTCCGTGTATGAATGACTGGGACTACCCGTCCCCGTTCACGCTGGCGCTGACGCCGGCGGCCGAACACATCGACGGGTTGGACCACACCAACAACGCCGTCTATGTGCAATGGTGCGAGCAGGCCGGCTGGGCGCATTCCGAGGCGCTCGGCCTGTCGCTTGACGACTACCGCCGCCAGGACCGCGCCATGGCCATTCGCGAAGGCCACTACGACTACCTGCTGCCTTCGTTCGAGGGCGAGGCCCTGGTGCTCGGCACATGGCTGACCGACAGCGACGGCAAGCTGACGATGGAGCGCCGCTTCCAACTGCGCCGCGCGAGTGACGGCGTCACGCTGGTGCGCGGCCGGTGGTTGCTGGTGTGCATCGAGATCAGCAGCGGCAAGCCGCGGCGCATGCCGCCCGAGTTCCTGAGCGCCTACGAAACGGTGGTGGTGCCCAAGCCTGAGTGATATACGTTTCGTATACGAAGCGTATATAGTCGCGGCATGGGAATCGTCAAAATCTCCGATCCGATGCACGAGAGCCTGCGCGTTGCGAGCCAGGCCTTGTCGCGTTCCATCAATGCCCAGGCCGAGCACTGGATGCGCATCGGCATGCTGGCCGAACTGCACCCGCAGCTGAGCCACAGCGAGATCTGCCAGCTGCTGATCCGCGCCGAGCAGGAGGGCGGGCTGGACCTGGCGCGCCTGGCCGGCTGGGCTCAGGCACCCAAGGCCAAGGGGGCCCGGGCATGAAGAGCCTGAAACTGCGAACATCCGCCGAGGTCGCCAAGGCTCGCGAGGCCGGGCACCTCATCGCCGAGGTGCTGGCCATGCTCAAGCCCCATGTCGTGCCCGGTGTGACGACCGAGGAGCTGGACGACATCTGCCACGACTACATCGTCAACACGCTGAAGTGCATCCCGTCCAACGTCGGCTATCACGGCTACCCAAAGACAGCCTGCATCTCGCCGAATCACGTCGTCTGCCACGGCATTCCGTCCAAGGACAAACGGCTGAAGAAGGGCGACATCGTCAATGTGGACGTGACGCTGACCAAGGACGGCTGGTTCGGCGACAGCAGCCGCATGTTCATCGTTGGCGAGGCCAATGTGCTGGCACGCCGGCTCGTCAACACGACCTATGAGGCGCTGCGCGCCGGCATCCGCCAGGTGCGCCCGGGTGCGACGTTAGGCGATGTGGGCCATGCCATCCAGACGGTCGCGCACGCGGCCGGTTTCAGCGTCGTGCGGGAGTACGGCGGCCACGGCATCGGCGACGTCTATCACGACGACCCGCACGTCAATCACTTTGGCCGCCCGGGCGAAGGCCTGAAGCTGCAGGAGGGCATGATCTTCACGATCGAGCCCATGATCAACGCGGGCGCCGCCGGCATCCGCGAGCTGAACGACGGCTGGACGGTGGTGACGCGCGACCACTCGCTGTCGGCCCAGTGGGAGCACATGGTCACCGTGACGGCCAACGGCTTCGAGATCCTGACGCCGTGGCCTGACGGCCTCGGAGACTATCCGGCCATCGAGTAGGCCTTGGCCTACGGGGCGATGCAGGCCGCTCCGGCAGTGGGTGAATGCACTGGGTCGCACAGTGAATGCGTCGTCGCCTCGGGAGCCGTCATGACCGAATCCTTCACGCAATTTCTGCACGCGAGAGAAGTCGCCTCGCTCGACTACGTGCGCGGGCAGCCGGACGCCTTCCTGGCGCTGGCTGCCGCGCACGGCAAGGCGAGCTTCTTTCCCCCCGGCGGTGGCCATGTGCGCGGCGCGGTGGCCGTGAAGGAGCGCCAGGCCAAGGATGCGGAGGCCTTCGACGAGGGCACGCAAAGCAGCCGCTTCGAGATCTTCCACAGCGCGGCCGACCACGAGGTTGGCTACTGGACCGGCCTGCAGCACGCCAGGGTGCAGATAAAAGGCAAGGACGAGTTGCTGTCGATGACGCTGCGCGTCACCGAGGTGTTCCGTCGCGAAGACGGCGAATGGAAGATCGTCCACCGTCACGCCGACATGCTGGCCGAACCTCAGGAGAAGGCCGAGCACTGAGCATTCAAGCCGGCGTCGCCTCCGCCCGCAGCTCGCGCGCCGCCGCCACCATGTGGGCCAGCGCCGCCTCGGTCTCCGGCCACCCCCGCGTTTTCAGCCCGCAGTCGGGATTGACCCAGAGCAGGTCAGCCGGGATGACCTCGGCGGCCTTGCGCAGCAGGCGCAGCATCTCGGCCGCGTCGGGCACGCGCGGTGAGTGGATGTCGTAGACGCCAGGGCCGATCTCGTTGGGGTAGCGGAAGTCGCCAAAGCCGCGCAGCAGTTCCATGTCGGAGCGGCTGGTCTCGATGGTGATGACGTCAGCATCCATGGCTGCGATCTCGGGCAGGATGTCGTTGAACTCCGAGTAGCACATATGGGTGTGGATCTGCGTGTCGTCACGCACGGCGCTGGCAGAGACGCGGAAGGCACGCGTGGCCCAGTCCAGGTATTCGCCCCATGCCGCGCGGCGCAGCGGCAGGCCTTCGCGGATGGCAGGCTCATCGATCTGGATGACGGCAATGCCGGCGGCTTCCAGGTCGGCCACCTCGTCGCGGATGGCCAGCGCGATCTGCAGCGCCGTGGTGGCGCGCGGCTGGTCGTCGCGCACAAAGGACCATTGCAGGATGGTGATGGGGCCGGTCAACATGCCCTTCATGGGCTTGGCCGTCAGGCTCTGCGCGAAGACGGTCCAGTCCACCGTCATGGCCTTGGCGCGCGACACGTCGCCGAACAGCACCGGCGGCTTCACGCAGCGTGAGCCGTAGCTCTGCACCCAGCCGTTGGCGGTGAAGGCGAAGCCCGAGAGCTGCTCGCCGAAGTACTCGACCATGTCATTGCGCTCGGCCTCGCCGTGCACGAGCACGTCCAGCCCTAACGCTTCCTGCTTGCTGACCGCCAGCTGGATCTCGCGCTGCATGGCTTCGCGGTAGGCGGGCTCGGCGAGCGTGCCGCGCTTGAAGGCGGCGCGGGCAGCGCGGATCTCGGCCGTTTGCGGGAAGGAGCCGATGGTCGTCGTCGGGAAGGCTGGCAGGCGCAGGCGCTGGCGTTGTGCGGCCTGACGGGTGGGGAAGGGTGAGCGGCGCTGATCGGCATCGGTCGGCAAGGCCTTGAGACGGGCCGCGACGGTGCCATTGCGCACCCGCCGGCTGGTGACGCGGTTGGCGCGGGCAATGCGCGACTCGGCCAGTTCACGGGCCACGCTCGCTTCGTCGCCCCACAGTGCTCGCTTGAGCACGCGCAACTCGTCCAGCTTCTCGACGGCGCCGGCCAGCCAGCCCTGCAGCTCGGTGTCCAGAGCCGCGTCGTGGCGCAGGCTGAAGGGCACATGCAGCAGCGAGCAGGACGGCGCCACCCACAGCCGCCCGCCGCGCAGCTCGCGGACCTTGTTCAGCTGTGACAGCGCTTGGTCGAGGTCGCTGCGCCAGATGTTGCGGCCGTCGATGATGCCGACCGACAGCTCGCGGTCCAGCGGCAGGCGCAAGGCCACCGGCAGCAGCTCCTCGGGGGCGCGCACGGCGTCGACATGCAGGCCGGCGACGGGCAGCTCGCAGGCCAGGGCGAGGTTGTCGCCCAGTGGTGAGAAATAGGTGGCCAGCAGCAAGGGCTGGCCGACGACGCCGAGGCGTGCATAGGCCAGGCGCAGCGCGTCTTGCCAGGCGGGCGTGAGGTCCAGGCCGAGGATGGGTTCGTCTAGCTGCACCCAGGTCACGCCGCGGGCGGCCAGACGGGTCAGCAACTGCTCATAGGCGGGCAGCAGGCGCTTGAGCAGCACCAGCCGGTCAAAGCCTTCCTGCTTGCTCTTGCCCAGGTAGAGGAAGCTGACCGGCCCCAGCAGCGCGACCTTGGGGCTGGCCGGCAGGGCGATGGCCTCATCGACTTCGGCGAGCAGGCGCTCGGCATTCAGGTTGAACTCGGTGGCGCTGTCGAACTCGGGCACGAGGTAGTGGTAGTTGGTGTCGAACCACTTGGTCATCTCCAGCGCGGGCACGCCATCGACGTGAGCGCCGCTGCAGCCGCAGGCCTCGGTGTGCGCATGGGTCGTCGTGATGCCGCGGGCCATCGCGAAATAGCGCTGCAGCGGGGTCTCCTGGCCGTTGAAGCCGAAGCGAGCCGGTTCGCAGCCGAACAGCTGGATCAGGTGGGCGACATGGTCGTAAAGCGCGAAGTCGCCGACGGTGACATGGTCCAGCCCCGCGTCCTGCTGCAGCTTCCAGTGGCGGGCGCGCAGCTCGGCGGCCTTGGCTTCCAGCTCGGTGGCGGGCAGCTCGCCGCGCCAGTGGCGCTCCAGCGCCGTCTTCAGTTCGCGGTGCTCGCCCATGCGCGGGAAGCCGAGGATATGAGTCTTGATCATGGTGAATCGAACAATGCTGAAATCGATTCGCGATGATCGGCACTTCATGACTATGATTCAAACGAAACGTTTTCTGAATCATCACAAGTTCCGCTCATGAAAACGCCGCTCGAACTGCGCCATCTGCGCACCCTGGTTGCTTTGCGCGAGGCCGGCAATCTGTCCCGAGCGGCGCAGTTGCTGAACCTGACGCAGTCGGCCTTGTCCCACCAGCTCAAGGCCCTGGAGGAGCACTACGGCGCCGAGCTGTTCGCCCGCAAGAGCAACCCGCTGGTGTTCGGCGCGGTCGGGCAGCGGCTCTTGAAGCTGGCAGACATCGTGCTGACCCAGGTCGATGAGGCTGATCGCGACGTGCGCCGGCTGGTGGACGGCTCGGCCGGCCAACTGCGCATCGCCGTGGAATGCCACACCTGCTTCGACTGGCTGATGCCGGCCATGGACGCCTTCCGCGGCCGCTGGCCGGAGGTGGAGCTGGACATCGTCTCCGGCTTCCAGGCCGACCCCGTGGGTCTGTTGCACCAGGATCGCGCAGAGCTGGCCATCGTGTCGGATGTGGACGCCGACGAGACGGGCGTCGTCGTCCACCCGCTGTTCAGCTTCGAGATCATTGCGCTGCTGCCCAAGGGCCATGCGCTGCTGGCCAAGCCCTGGCTCGAAGCGCTCGATTTTGCTGACCACACCCTCATCACCTACCCGGTGCCCGACGAGATGCTGGACCTCGTGCGCCGCGTGCTGCAGCCCGCCGGCATCACGCCGCCGCGCCGCACCAGCGAGCTGACGGTGGCCATGCTGCAGCTGGTGGCCAGCGGCCGCGGCATTGCGGCGCTGCCGCTGTGGGCGGTGGAGGGCTATCTGGCGCGCGGCTACGTGGCGCGCCAACGCATCGGGGAGGGCGGGCTGACCGGGCGGCTCTACGCCGTCAGCACCGAAGGGCTCGCGGCCAAGCCCTTCCTGGCCGACTTCGTGCGGCTGATGCGCGAGACCTCGCTGCTCAATCTGGCCGCCGTGAGCCTGCTCTAGTTGCGAGCGTGGGTCACGCGGTATCCGGCCACGCCAGGCAGCTCATGCAGGCGGCCGGTAAAGCGGCACAGCGTCTGGCCCTTGAAGTTCTGCTTGGCCGTGCAGACGAAGCGCCACTCTTCATGGTCGCCCTGCTTCTCGATGCTCAGCGAGCCGGGCGCGAAGCGGTAGCCCAGGCCATCGGCGAACTCGGCCAGTTCGGCCTGCGTGAAGCGCCGGCCCGATTCGCCGCGCAGCGTCACCGCGATGGCCGGGTGGGAGGGCAGGCGGCTTTCCAGCTTGGCGCCCCACATCATCAGCGTGGCGCACAGCAGCGTCAGTGCGATGGCGGCGAAATAGAAGCCCATGCCCAGCACGATGCCGATGGCCGATGCCGCCCACATCGAGGCCGCCGTCGTCAGCCCCGAGATGTTCATGCCCTCGCGCATGATGACGCCGGCGCACAGGAAACCGATACCCGTCACCACACCCTGAATCACGCGGGTCGGGTCGGTGAACTGCGGCAGCGAACCGCCGGCCATGTGGCCGCCGAACCATTGGTCGGGGTAGCCGACGAGGATGGTCACGGCGCAGGACGCCATGCAGACCAGCGCGTATGTGCGCATGCCGGCGGCACGGCCGTGGTAGGCCCGCTCATAGCCGAGCAACAGGCCCAGCACCATGGCGCCCAGCAGATGCATCAGCATCAGCACGTTGGCCGCCCATTGGCTGTCGGTCCAGTAGCGCAGCAGGTGGTCGGTTTCGAGCATGGCGTGGGCAATGGCGGGGCAAACCTGCCCCGCGACCACGCTAACCCAGTCCAGCCCCGCTCGCCAGGGGGCTGGACGCGAAGGGATTCAGGCCAGGGCTGTCATGCGCTCAACGAGCACGCAGCGCACCCATTTGCGCGCCGTGATCTGCGCGGTCTGCGCGAGCAGGAACTCCTCGGCCTGGGAGTTGGGCGACTCGAACTCGAAGCCGCCGAGCTGCACGATGCGGCTCAGCGGCCGCGTCCAGACGCGGCGCACCTCGGCGCTGAAGAGGGGCACGCCCTCGTCCTCGCCGAGCAGCAGGCGCAACTCGTAGTGCTGGGCATCCAGCGGCGGCTCGGCCGCGGCCAGGATCTGCAGGCCGGCCTCGCTGAGGTTGACGACGACACCGCCGCGCTTCTCGGCCAGGCCCTCGGGCTTGATGACCCAGACCGGCAGCTGTTCGTGCTCGTCGGGCACCAGGAAGAACTCGACGCGAGGGAAGCGGCGTTGGTCAATCGACATGATGTGATCTGGGTTCGTGAACGGGCTGGATCAAAGCATCCGCGAATGACAGGCGCTTGTCAGTCGCCTGCCGTCGCTTGAAATGGCTTCGGGTCAGACCGCAAGCAGGTCGACCTCGAACAGCAGCGTCGCGTTCGGCGGGATGACGCCACCGGCACCGTGGGCGCCGTAGCCCAGCTCCGGCGGCAGCACCAGCATGCGCGTGCCGCCGACCTTCATGCCCTGCACGCCTTCGTCCCAGCCCTGGATGACCTCGCCGCCGCCGAGGCGGAACTTGAAGGGCTGGCCGCGGTCCTTGCTGGAATCAAACTTCTTGCCACGCATGCCGTCCTTGTAGAGCCAGCCGGTGTAGTGCACCGACACGCGCTGGCCCTTGCTGGCTTCGGCGCCGTCGCCCACCACGCGGTCCTCGTACTGCAGGCCGCTGGAGGTGGTGTGCAGGTTCAGCTCGACATGTTCGGGGCCGCCGGCGAGGCCCAGCAGTTCGACCTCGAAGCACAGCGTCGCATTCGGCGGGATGACGCCGCCGGCGCCACGCGCGCCGTAACCCAGCTCGGCCGGGATGATCAGCGTGCGCTTGCCACCGATCTTCATGCCCTGCACGCCCTCGTCCCAGCCGCGGATGACCATGCCGGCGCCGAGTTCGAACTCGAAGGGGTCGCCGCGGTCCTTGCTGGAGTCGAACTTGTCGGTCTTGGCGCCGTCGACCCAGAGCCAGCCGGTGTAGTGGACGGTGACGTCATGGCCGGCCGCTGCCTGCTTGCCATCGCCTTCGACGGTGTCGTCAAACTGCAGGCCGGTGGGCGTGGTGTTCATGGGAAATCCTTGCTGTGGGGAAAGCCCCGGATTGTCGCCTCCTGGCCCAGGCGGCTGTTTCGTCGCCTGGGAGGTCTTGGTGTCGATTGCTCAGCCCTTTGTTCGTCGTGTCGAAGGGCGCCTTTGCCCTGCCGCTTCTGAGAGAGACGCATGAACTATCTGCTCATCATCGCCCACGACGACGGGTTTGCACCTACGGAGCGCCTCGTTGCGGAGATCATGGACTGGATCAAGTCGATGGAGGCTCGCGGTATTCGAGTCCAGGGCAACCCACTGCGGCCAGCCTCTGAGGCTGTCACCGTGCGCGTGAGGGATGGAAGGATCAGCCCCTCTGCAGGGCCGTTCTCGCGCTCGCGCGAACAAATGTGCGCGTATGAACTCATCCAATGCGCCAGTCTGGACATCGCCGTCGAGGTCGCAGCCAAACACCCGATGGCTGCAGTTGCCACGATTGAGGTCAGGCCGGTGTGGAGCCAGTTGTCGGAAGGTTGAGCCTGTTCCTGCTCGGCGCGCCAGCTTGTGCGTCTCAACTCGAACGTTCGCCCGCTGATTCCCTCACCAGCGCTTCCCATTTCGACACCGAGCCCGTCAGTACTTCCTCGGCGCTGTTCATCCCGTCCGGCAAGCGCAGCCCCAGCCGACTCGCGGCATCGCGCAGCCGCCCGGCAGGGTCGGCAAGGTCGATGGCCGCCGCGCCGTTCTGCTTGGACAGCTTGTGCCCGTCCACCGCCAGCACAAGCGGCGTGTGCAGATAGCGCGGTGTCGGAAAGCCAAGTGCTCGTTGCAGCGCGATCTGGCGCGGCGTGTTGTCGGCCAGGTCCTCACCGCGGACGATGTCGGTGACGCCTTGTTCGGCATCGTCGGCGACGACGGCGAGCTGGTAGGCCCAGAGGCCGTCGGCGCGCTTGAGGATGAAGTCGCCGACTTCGGTTTCGAGGTCTTGCGATTGCGCGCCCAGCCGGCGGTCCTGCCAGTTGATGCGGCCCGCGACGCGAAAGCGCCATGCCCGCACCGGCCGGCCGTGGGTGCCATCTCGGCAGGTGCCGGGATAGATCAGTTCACCATGCCTGGGCTTGGGGCCGGCTGCCGCTGCGATCTCGGCGCGGGTGCAGGCGCAGCCATAGGCATGGCCGGAGGCAATCAGCCGGTCCAGCGCGGCTTGATACAGCTCGCCGCGGCGCGACTGCCAGACGGGCGGCTCGTCGGGTCGCAGGCCGAGGGCATCGAGCTGGCCGAGGATGACCTCGTCCATGCCCGGCGGGCAGCGCGGGCCATCGACGTCTTCGATGCGCACCAGCCACTCGCCGCCGTGGGCGCGGGCATCCAGCCAGCTCGCCAGCGCCGCCACCAGCGAGCCGGCGTGCAGCGGGCCGGTGGGCGAGGGCGCGAATCGACCTCGATAGCTCATCAGAGCAGCAGCCCCTCGTGCTGTTCGAGCAGTGCCTTGCGCGTCGTCTCGCTGCGCAGCTTGTCCAGCCACCATGCCAGCGCCTTGCCCGGTGCGGGACCGGTGTCGCGCCAGGCGTAATGCATCTTGCCGGTGCGGTGGCCTTCGTAGGTGGCCTTGCGCACCAGGCGGCCGGCCTCGATATGACGGCGCACGATGGGCACCGGCAGGGAGCCGCAGCCCAGGCCGCGCATCATGGCCTCCAGCTTGATGGCCAGCGACGGCACGGTCAGCACGTCCTGGCCTGGCAGCAGACCGACGCTGAGCGGCGCCATCAGCCGGGCGCTGTCAGCCACGGCAACGATGCGGTGCTCGGCGATCTGGCTTGCGCTGAGCGGCTCGGGCAGGCTGGCCAGCGGATGGTGGGGCGCAATGCAGAAGGCGAACTCCAGCTCTCCCGCGAACTCACAGTGAATGCCGCTGTTCTGCAGCTGCCCCGGTACACCGACTGCTATGTCGGCCTGGCCATGCAGCAAGGCCTCCCAGGTGCCGGCCAGCACCTCCACGCGCAGCTTGAGCCGGGTCGGCGGTGGGCCGCCGCCGTCGATCTTCTCGGCGTAGAAAGCTTCCATCAGATCGAACAGGGCCCGGCGGGCGACGGCGTCATCGACGGCCAGCGTCAACTCGCTTTCCCAGCCCGTGGAAATGCGCCGCACGCGGTTGGCCACGGCGTCCAGTTCCTGCAGCAGGCGCCGGCCCTCGTGCAGCAGCTCCTGGCCGGCCGCTGTCAGTACGGCCTGGCGGGAGCTGCGGTCAAACAGCAGCACGTCGAGTGCGTCTTCGAGCTGGCGCACGGAATAGGTCAGCGCCGACGGCACGCGGCCCATCTCGCGAGCCGCTGCGGCAAAGCTGCCGGTGCGGGCGATGGTGTCCATCATGGACAGGGCTTCCGGGGTCAGTGCGCGGCGTTTGTCCTGGGGATTCGGCATGCGTTCAGTCTATTTGAATGATGTCCTCAACGCAGGCCGACTCCCGGATACGAGGGTCGCTCCTACATTGACTCCATCGCCAACAAGCAAGGAGCCCGGCATGCAAAACCCAGTGATGCAACTGATCAAGTCCAGTGACCGCGGCTACGCCGACCACGGCTGGCTGAAGTCCTTCCACAGCTTCTCCTTTGCTGACTACTACGATCCGGCCCGCATGGGCTTCGGGCCGCTGCGTGTCATCAACGAGGACAAGGTCGCTGCTGGCAAGGGCTTCGGCACGCACGGCCATCGCGACATGGAGATCATCAGCTACGTGCTCTCCGGCGAACTGGCGCACAAGGACAGCATGGGCAACGGCGAGGCCGGTGGTGCGAACGCTGGTGTCATCCGCCCCGGCGATGTGCAGCGGATGAGCGCCGGTACCGGCGTGATGCACAGCGAGTTCAACCATGCCAAGGACGAAACGACGCACTTCCTGCAGATCTGGATCCAACCTGACGCCCGCGGCATCGCGCCGAGCTATGAGCAGAAGCACTTCGACGCCGACTCCAAGCGCGGCCGGCTGCGTCTCGTCGCGGCCAACGACGGCTCGCAAGGCTCGGTGACCATCCATGCCGATGCCAAGCTGTATGCGGGCCTGTTCGATGGCGCCGAGCAAGCGGAACTTGAACTGGCGCCCGGTCGCCTTGCCTATGTGCACCTCGTGCGCGGCGCGCTCAGCGTGAATGGACAAGACCTGACGACCGGTGATGCCTTGCAGATTCGCGAAACATCGCGCCTCGCCTTGACGGCCGGCCATGATGCCGAGGTCCTCGTCTTCGACCTGGCAGCCTGAGTTTCTTATCCCCCACCCACAGAGGAATTCCTCCATGAGCAAGATCGTTGTCGTCTACCACTCCGGCTACGGCCACACCAAGCGCATCGCCGAGACCGTTGCCGAGAGCGCGGGCGCCCAGCTCATCGCCATCGACGCCGAAGGCAATTTGAAGGACGCAGACTGGGAAGCGCTGGCCGCGGCCGACGCCATCGTCTTCGGTTCGCCCACCTACATGGGCGCGGCCAGCTGGCAGTTCAAGAAGTTTGCCGACGCATCCAGCAAGGTCTGGTTCGGCCAGGGCTGGAAGGACAAGCTGGCCGCCGGCTTCACGAACAGCGCCTCCATGAACGGCGACAAGCTGTCGACGCTGCACTACTTCTTCACGCTGAGCCAGCAGCACTCCATGCTGTGGGTGGGCACGGGCATGATGCCGGCCAACAAGAAGGCTTCGACGCGCGACGACATCAACTACGTCGCGTCCTTCGGCGGCCTGATGACGGTCTCGCCCAGCGACGCCTCCACGGACGAAATGGCCGCGGGCGACTTCGCCACGGCCAAGGCCTTCGGCGAGCGCATCAAGACGGTTGCCGCCCGACTGAGCAAGGCTTAAACCAGGCCCAGATCGCGCGCGCTGGCCCCGGGAAAGACGGCGGCCAGCTGCGCGTCGTTCAGGCCGTACATACGCTTGAACAGGCCGCCAAATAGCGCCCGGTACTCGTTGAGCACCGGGTAGTCGCGGTTCTGGAACAGCGTGGCGGCCTTGACCTCCACCTGCTCGCCCATCACCCGCCCGCCCTTCACGCCGCCGCCCAGCACCCAGTAGGCGCTGCCGTGGCCATGGTCGGTGCCGCGGTTGCCGTTCTCGCGGAAGGTGCGGCCAAACTCGCTGACCACCACCACCACGGTGTTGTTCCACTGCGGGCCCATCTCGTCGGCAAACAGCGCGAGGCCGCGGCCGAGCTCACCGAGCTTGGTGGCAAGCTGGCCGGTCGCACCGCCCTGGCCCACATGGGTGTCCCAGCCGCCGACGTCGATGAAACCCAGGGTCACGCGTTCGCGCATCAGCCGTGCGATGCGCCGTGCTTCGAGCGCAAAGCCCTTGGCGGCAATGGCACCGCGGCTGGCCGCTTCCATTTCACCGGCCATTTCGCGTGACACCTCGTCGCGCACCTCGAAGCCGCCGCTGACCGTGTTGGCCATGCGTGTGCCGGCGTACATGCCGGCGATGACCTGGGCCTGGGCGGCATTGATGGCCGGCTTGCCGAGGTCGCGCAATGCCTGGTTGGCCACCGGCAGATTGCCACGCAGGATCAGCGGCACCTGGTCGGTGAAGGCCATGGCTTCCAACCTCGAACTGACGGGCGAGCCCGCACCCAGTACGCCGGCCAGCCGGTTCATGAAGCCGCTGCGGAAGTCACGGCTGCCCTCGTCGGCCTGGCCCAACTCGATGTGGTCCTGGGTTTCGAAATGGCTGCGTGTCGTGTCGTTGGTGCCGGCAAAGGGCACGAAGGCGGCCTGGCCTTTGAGCCAAAGCGGGTGGATGCTGTCGGCCACCGCGGGCGACAGGCCCCAGCTCGCGTCCAGCGGCAGCGCGGCCGTCTTGGCGATGGCGATGTTGGGCCGGGCCTCGTAGTAGAAGCTGGATGAGGTGGGCACCAGCAGGTTGGCCGCGTCATAGGCACCGCGCAGGAAGACGACGAGCAGGCGCGGCGTGTCGGCCGCCGCGGCCCACAGTTGTGTGGGCAGGGCGGCCGTACCAAGGCCAGCGAGGCCGAGCTGGAGCAAAAGGCGTCGGTTCATGGCGTCACCTGTTCATGAAGTCGGGGGAGGCCAGCAGGTAGGTGTTCCATTCCTGTGGCGACGTGGCCTGACCCAGCGCCTGCTGTGTGGCGGCGGCCAGCCGCGGCGCGATACCTTCGTAGTACAGCGGGTGGGCGATCTGCGGGAAGGCCGGCCTGTCCTTGGCCTCGCCCTCGACCTTGAAGAGGCCGGCGCTGCCGCTGCCGATGGCGCGAGCGATCTCGAAGCGCGTCGTCATCTGGCCCGGGCCGGCCCAGGCGTTCTCGTCGAGCGCATAGCCGTCGGGCGTCTGGCGGTTGTAGGGCGCCTGGCCGAGGCGGTAGAGCCAGCCGATCATCGGACCGGTGTTCAGCACCACCTTGTCGGCATAGGCCAGGCGCACGGCCGACACGACGTAATGCGTCGGGTCCTTGAACTTGCGGCCCAGGGACGCCTCGAACTCGGGCGAGCCCACCATGGCACGCAGCACCTCGGCGATGCGGCCATCGCTCTGCTGCCAGCGCTCCGCCATGCGCTCCACCAGCGCCGGCGGCGGCTCGTCGGCGACGAAGTACTGGGCCAGCTTGCGCGACACGAAGTGGGCCGTGCTCGGGTGTTTGGCCAGCAGGTCCAACACCTGGTCCAGTTCGGCCTCGCCCTGGCCCTTGACGGTGACGCCGAGCAGTTGCTTGTCGCCAAAGTCATGCCGCGCCGGGTTGAACTCCATCAGCCCGTCTCGGCGGTATTGCGCCTCCTGCGCGGGCTTGAGCTTGGGTTTGTTGTCGGTCAGGTTCACGCCCAGCCCGGTCAGCACGCGGGCCAGCTCCTGCACATCCTTCTGGCTATAGCCACCGCCCACGCCCAGGGTGTGCAGTTCCAGCAGCTCGCGGGCGTAGTTCTCGTTGATGCGGTTGGCGGCGTTCTGCTCGTTGTCCAGGTAGCGCAGCATGGCCGGGTGGTGGGCCGTGTAGCCGAGCAGGTCGCGAAAGCGCCCGAGCGCGCGTTCGCGCAGACCCTGCTCGTAGTCGCCCACCATGACGCGCAGGTTGCTCTTGTACTGGTGGACGTTGAAATGGTTGAACCAGAACCAGGTCATCTGCTCCTGGACCTGGTTGGGCGAGTACAGGGCATTCAGCAGCTGGCGCGTCGACGCCTCGCGGGCCAGCTTGGTCAGGGCCTGCTGGTAGTTCTTCTGCGCCTCCGCCTTGGCCATGTCGTCGGTCAGTGCATCGGCGGCCTTGCGCTGGGCTTCCATCTGCTGCACCAGGGGCAACAACGGCTGCTGGGTGACGGCGAGAGCCTGGATTTGCGCCTGAGCGGCTTCTGGCAGTGGGCCCGGGATGCGAGGCTGGAGCTGGGCTTCCAGCCAGACCTCGCGGCCCTGGCGGCGGACCTGGCTGAGATCGGCGCTGCTGGCACCCCAGCTCAAGCGATCCAACCACAGCGTGTCGGCGGCTGCGCTGTGGCTGCCCACCATGGGCGCCTGGAATGGCGCAGCGGCACAGCCGGCCAGCAATGCGGCGGTGCAAAGCGCGAGACGGGGCAAGGCTGTCATGGCGGGCGGGCCTTTCGGGCTGAGTCCGGGCCAACGGTCGGTCGCGGCCCGGCGTTGACCCCGGCAGGCTAGCAGACGCGCCGCCCCCCTAATGTGTCTGTCGGCTGCCGTCATGTTGCTGGTTTGTGGTCTTGGACCGCGTCCTTGCCGCCCTTTGTGTCGAGGCGGTGCTATTTCGAAGACATGCCAGACACCGGTGCCCGCCACATTGCGGCGGCCAGCTTCATTGACGACGTGACGCTGACGACCGCGGCCGTGCCGGAGCCAACGCCGTCGGCTCTGTTGCTGGCCGGCACGGCCGCACTGGGCGGGGTGACCTGGCAGCGTCGACGCCGCTGAGCATCGTTGGGCAGCGCCGGGCGGCTCACCGGCCACCCGGCGTGCAGCGGATGCATGGCCCTGGACTTGCCGGGCTTGCTGTCAACGCACGCAGCCGTTACTGTTTGCGCATGCAAAGCGGTCGTCGAGTTCCGCTCAGGGTAGGGCTGGTGCTTGCGGTAGCCGGGTTGTTCGCTCCGGCTGCCGAGGCGGGTTGTTCGCGTGCGATTGACGTGCCGGTGTCGCCAGCGGGACGGCTGGTGTTCGTCGAAGATGAGCGCGTCGAGGGCGTGCTGCCGGAACTGCTGCGCGAGCGCGGCGCGCTGCTTGGCTGCGAGTTCCGGTTCAGCGTCGTGCCCCGCGCGCGCGCCGCGCGAACGGTGTTCGAGGCGCAGGATGGCGATCTCTATTTGCCGGCATTGCGCAAACCCGAGCGCGATCAGACCCATCTCTTCGTACCCTTGAGTCGCCAGGGCGTGGCCGTGGCGACGCTACGCACGCACGCGCCGGTGCCGGCCGACCTGAGTCGGCTGTTGGCCGACAAGAGCCTGCGCGGCATCTTCGTGCGTGGCTACTACTTCGGGCAGGCCTATGGCGATTTCGTCGACCAATTGCTGGCGGACAAACGTGCCGACATCGTGCCCGACATCGAGGCGCTCAGCCGCATGTTGCGAGCGGGCCGCGCCGACTTCACGCTGCTGCCCCACGTGACCGGCCAGGGTGCCCTGGACCTGGCGCCACGGATGCCGCTGTCGCAGACGGCTTTTCGCATCGAGCTGCTGGAGACCCTGCCGCTGATGGAGAACGGTGTCTATCTGGCCAGGCGCAATCTCGACGCCGCCGACCTGGTGCTGCTGGTGCAGATGTTCGAGCGGGCCGTCGCCGAAGGGGCGCTCCGGCGAGCCTATCTGCGCTACTACCCGCCGGAGGTGGTCGACCACATGCGCTTCTGACCGACTTGGTGCGCTTACTTCGAACCCGGCGCGTAGATCTGGTCGAACACACCGCCGTCGTCGAAGTGGGCCTTCTGGGCCTGGCGCCAGTTGCCGAAATACTCGTCGAGGGTGAAGAGCTTGACCGGCCCGAACTGCTTGGCGTACTTGGCAGCGACCTTGGCGTCACGCGGGCGGTAGTAGTTCTTGGCCGCGATCTCCTGGCCCTCGGGGCTGTAGAGGTAGTTCAGATAGGCCTCGGCCTGCTTGCGCGTGCCGCGTTTGTCGACGACCTTGTCGACGATGGCCACCGGCGGCTCGGCCAGGATGGACACGCTGGGCGTGACGATCTCGAACTTGTCCGGGCCGAGCTCCTTGACGGCCAGGTAGGCCTCGTTCTCCCAGGCGATCAGCACGTCGCCGATGCCGCGCTCGACAAACGTCGTCGTCGAGCCGCGTGCGCCCGAGTCCAGCACCTTGGTGTTGGCGTAGATGCGCTTGACGAAGTCCTTGGCCGAGTCGGGCGTGCCGCCGTTCTTCAGCGCATAGCCCCAGGCCGCCAGGTAGTTCCAGCGCGCCCCGCCGCTGGTCTTGGGGTTGGGGGTGATGACGTCGACGCCGCTGCGGGCCAGGTCGGGCCAGTTGCTGATCTTCTTCGGGTTGCCCTTGCGCACCAGGAAGACGATGGTGGAGGTGTAGGGGCTGGCGTTGTTGGGCAGCTTCTTCTGCCAGTCCAGTGGCAGCAGCTTGTGGTCGGCGATGGCGTCGATGTCATAGGCCAGCGCCAGCGTGACGACGTCGGCCTCCAGCCCGTCGATGACGGCGCGGGCTTGCTTGCCGGAGCCGCCATGCGAGGCCTTGACGCTGACGGTCTCGCCGGTCTTGGCCTTCCACTGCGCGGCGAAGGCCTTGTTGAAGTCCTGGTAGAGCTCCCGCGTCGGGTCGTAGGAGACGTTCAGCAGCGAGGTCTGCGCAAAGGCGCCGGTGGCGGCGAGAGCGAAGGAGAGGGCGGTGAGAAGGCGGCGCATGGTGTTTGAGTTAGGGGTAAGGCGGTTCACTCTAGGGATCAGGGCAGGAGCGGGCAAAGAAGAAGAGCGCGCAAGCTCATGCGGCTTTCGACCAGGCCAGCACGGGTTCAGCCGCCACGGTCGGCAGCTCGTGGCGGGCCGCATCGACGACCTCGCGCTTGAGCGGCGAAGCAAAGGTCTGGATGAACTCGTAGATGTAGTCGCGCAGATAGGCACTGCGCCGCACGGCCAGGCGCGTCATGTTGTCCTCGAACAGATGGCGGGCATCGATGGCACGCAGATGGCGGTCGCGCTCCTCGTCGAAGGCGATGGCCGCGACGATGCCCACGCCCAGGCCCAGCTCTACATAGGTCTTGATGACGTCGGCATCCATCGCGCTCAGCACGATGTGGGGCTGCAACTGGGCCGCGGCAAAGGCCTTGTCGATGTGGGAGCGGCCGGTGTAGCCGGGCTCGTAGGTGACGATAGGAAATTGGGCCAGGCGGGCCAGCGTCAGCGGGCCATCGAGCAGCGGGTGGTCGGGCGGCACGACGACCGAGTGCGTCCAGCGGTAGCAGGGCAGGGCGACGAGTTCAGGGTACTGGGCCAGCGCCTCGGTGGCGATGCCCACGTCGGCCTCGCCATCGAGAAGCAGGCGGGCAATCTGCTGGGGCGAGCCCTGCTGCAGATGCAGGCTGACGTCCGGGTGATGGGCGCGGAAGTCGCGCACGGCGGGCGGCAGCGCATAGCGCGCCTGGCTGTGCGTGGCTGCGATGCGCAGGCGGCCGCTGCCCGCCTGGGCGAAGTCATCGGCCGCGCGCTTGAGGTTCTCGGCTTCCAGCAGCAGTCGCTCGATGACGGGCAGCACGTGCTCGCCCGGCTCGGTCAGCCCTGTGAGGCGCTTGCCCACGCGCACGAAGAGCTCGATGCCGAGCTCCTCTTCCAACTCGCGGATCTGGCGGCTCACGCCGGGTTGCGAAGTGTGCAGGGCCTGCGCGACTTCGGTCAGGTTGAAGCCGCGGCGCTGGGCTTCGCGGACGGAACGGAGTTGCTGGAAGTTCATGCGAGGCGATTCTGCAAACAGCGATCACTTCTGTCGTCGAACCATTCGCCATATCGTTATGCACTTCGTGGTGGTGTCAGGCGGTTTTGGTACGCCTACAGTTGGCCGGCATCCAAGGAGTCAATGCATGCATAAGGAAGCCATTCCGACCCAGGCCTGGGCCTTGTTCGATCGCTACGTGCACGGCGACCTGAGCCGGCGCGGGTTTCTTGAGCAGGCCGCCAGCTTTGCCGGTGGCCCGGCTGGTGCCGCTGCGCTGTTGGCCACACTCAGCCCCAATTTCGCCGCGGCCCAGCAAGTCAAGCCAGATGACCCGCGCCTGGTGACGCGCCGCCAGGCCTTCGATTCGCCGCAAGGCAACGGCAAGGTGCAGGGCTATCTGGCCAAGCCGGCAAGTGCCGCGGGCAAGCTGCCCGCCGTGCTCGTCGTGCATGAGAACCGCGGCCTGAACCCGCACATCGAGGACATCGCCCGCCGTGTCGCGCTCGCCGGCTACGTGGCCTATGCGCCCGACGCACTGGCGCCGCTGGGCGGCTACCCGGGCGACGAGGACAAGGCGCGCGAGCTCTTCGGCAAGCTCGACGCCGGCAAGACGCGTGCAGACATCGTCGCCGCTGCTCGCGGGCTGCTGGCGCTGCCGGATGCCAATGGCAAGGTCGGCGTGGTCGGCTTCTGCTGGGGTGGCTCGCTGACCAACCATGTGGCCACGCAGGTGCCTGAGCTGGCCGTGGCCGTGCCCTTCTACGGCGCCGCGCCAGCGCTGGAAGACGTGCCGCGCATCAAGGCGCGGCTGCTGCTGCACTACGCCGGCAACGACGAGCGCGTCAATGCCAGCTGGCCACCCTATGAAGCCGCGCTGAAGGCGGCGGGCGTGCGCTACGAGCAGTTCGTCTACGCCGGCACCCAGCACGGTTTCAACAACGACACGACGCCGCGCTATGACCCCGCGGCGGCGCAGCTGGCCTGGGAGAGGACGCTGGCGGTATTCAAGTCAGCGCTCGGCTAGGGCGCGCAGGCGCGATACGCTTGCGGCTCCCGAGGCCCGACGCGAGCGCGCCATGACACAGCATCGAATCAGACGCGGCAGTTTTGTCTTCCAGGTCCGACCGGCCAGGGCCGGCTGGCGGCTGGCGGTGTTGGCTGCCGTGAGCCTCATGAGCCTTTTGGGCGCTTGCGGTGCCCCCGGCCCTGCCACGGCCCCCGCGGCAGCGCCGGTCCCGGCCGCCGTGCCTGCACCGCCGCCGGCGCCGGTGCCACCCCCCACGCTGCCGTTCGATGCCGCCGTGCTGCGCGCCGCCACGGCTTTGCTCGCCGATGCGCAGCCGGCCGAGGCCCGGGAGCTGGTGATCGACCCTCTGGTGGACGGTGTGACCGGGCTTCAATCGAATGCCACGCAGACGCTGGGCGCGCAACTGGTCAAGCTGATCGGCCAGCAGTACCCGCGCTACAACGTCAAGCCGTTCAACCCGGTCAACGTCGTGCGCGGGCCGCTGATCCTGACCGGGACCTTCACCGGCGTGAATGCCGAGCGCAAGAGCGAGGGCAGGCGCGAAGCCTTCCGGATCTGCCTGGCCCTGGCGGACCTGAAGACCGGCAAGCTGGTCAGCAAAGGCCTGGCCTTCGCGCTGCCCGAGGGCGTAGACACGACGCCGTTGCCGCTGTTCGCCGATTCACCGGCTTGGGCGCCGGACGATGCCACCACCGGCTATGTGCGCACCTGTCAAGGCACCAAGCCCGGCGACGCCATCCACCCGCTGTACATCGACCGCATCGTGACGGCTGCGACCATCGCTGAGGCCAGCGAGGCCTATGCCGCCAAGCGCTATGCGCAAGCCGCCACGCTGTTCGAGACGGCGCTGGCCAGCCCCGGCGGCAACCAGTTGCGCGTGCACACCGGGCTGTACCTCACGCGGATGCGGCTCGGCCAGCGGTCGGCGGCGGCCAAGGCCTTCGGTGACATCGTCGAGCAAGGGCTCGACCAGAAGCGGCTGGGCGTGAAGGTGCTGTTCAAGCCCGGCACCGCGGCGATCTGGTCGCCGCCGGGCACCACGGCGTTGCCTTATGCGATGTGGATGGGCGAGATCGGCCGCCGTGCTGCGGCGCGGCCGAGTTGCCTGGACGTGGTCGGCCACACGAGCGCAAGCGGCGCCGAGCCGGTGAACGAAAGGATTTCGCTGATGCGCGCGGAGATGGTCGCGGGCGAGTTGAAGCGGGTGGCACCCAAGCTGACGCCGCGACTGGCCAGCAGTGGCGTCGGCTCCAGGCAGGCGCTGATCGGCAACGGCCGCGACGACCTGTCCGACGCGCTCGACCGGCGGGTCGAGTTCCTCGTCCGCGGCTGTTGAACTCTCGGCTGCCGAGCCGCCACTTCAGATGGCAAAGGCCCACTCGCGGAACTCGGCATGGCGCGGCCGCTGCTCGGCAGCGGCGCGCGCCCGGGCCGCTTCGATCCAGCTCTTGGCCAGCGGGAAGGGCCCGAAGCCGGCCTCGGCATTGATGTGCCCGACCGGGCCGAGGTTGCTGTAACTCGCTCCCCAACGGTGCGCCCAACGCGCGGCGCTGGCGGCGCTCATCCAGGGATCGGTGCTGCTGGCGATCAGGCGCGAGCGGCGCGGCAGGCGATGGTGGGGCAGCGACTCGGCGATGCCGAACTTGTCAGGCTCGGCCGGGGCAACGAAAAGGGCCTCGCGAATGGGGGAGTCAGGGTGGTCAGCCAGGTGGCGCGCCAGCGCCAGGCAGCCGAAGCTGTGGGCCACGGCCAGCCATTCCCCTTCACCCGCCACTTCCAGCGTGCGCTGAATGCGCTCGGCCCAGCGCTCCAACTCGGGTTTGCTCGGGTCGCGCTGCGTGACGCGGCGGGCGTCGCGGTACTGCCCCTGCAGCCAGGTTTGCCAATGCGCCGAGCCGCTGTCGTTCAGGCCCGGGATGATGAGAACGCGCGGCGGCTGGTAGGCCATGGCTTACAGCGTCGCGATCGACACTTCGGTGGACTTGACCAGGGCGACGACCTCGCGGCCGACCTCCAGGCCCAGGTCCTTGACCGAGCGTGTCGTGATGACCGAAGTGACGATGTCGCCGTTGCGGGTGAGGACGTCGACCTCGGAGACGACCGGGCCTTCGATGATTTCCTTGATCGTTCCGCGGAACTGGTTGCGCACGTTGATGGCGGTGATGCTCATTGGGTGTTCCTTGAACAGTGGAACCCCCAGTGTGGTCAGCGCCCTGCGATCAAGGAAGGAAGCAATGCGCAGCAGCGCATGCGCGGGCCGAATATGCCAGCCGGGTGCGGCGCGGCTCAGCGGGCCTTGGCCGGGCGCGCGGGCTTGGCTGGCGTTTCGGGCAGCAGCGCTGAGCAATCGGTGACCAGGCCGTCGAGTGAAGGGTGATCGATGCAGTCCTCGTAATCGGCCCGGGTCGGACGCAGCTTCCCGGCTGCGGGCGGATCGAACCGCAGCGCCGTGTCGTTTCGGCGTTTGGCGGCACTGGCAGCGGACTCGGGCACGACGGCCGATGCAGGGCGTGGGAGCCCACAGGCGTGAGCAGGCCGGGTGAGGTGGTAGACGCCGAGGACGGCGAGGGCGGCGAGGCCGATCAGGCGGCGCTGCAGGGCGGGGATGGGCATGGCGGGCTCCTGGCAGGGCCCGCCGGCGGACTTCGTCGACGCTGACCCTTGCCTGGACGGACGCAAACCCGACCAGCAAGCGGACGGCCGGCGGGGGTGACCCCCTAGATGCCCGCGCCGGCCTCGAACAGACTCAACCGTGCCGCGCTCAGCTTCACGCGCTGACCGCCTTGCAGCCGCAACGTGTCTGCCTCCTCGCGCGTCAGCTCTGCCTCCAGCGGCTGGCCATCCGGGCCGATCAGCTCGACACGCGCGCTCGCGCCGAAGGACAGCACGCGCTCCACGGTGGCCGACAAGCCGTGCGCCGACTCGTCAGTCAGGATCTGCAGTTCATGTGGCCGCGCATAGGCCTGCACTTCGCCGTCACCATGCGCGCCCTGGTGCGGCAACTGGTGCTCGCCCATATGCAGCACACCGCCGCGTGAGTGGCCGACGAAGCGGTTGACAGCACCAAGGAAGCCGTAGACGAAGGGTGTGGCTGGGCGCTCGTAGACCTCCTGCGGCGTGCCAACCTGCTCGACGCGGCCGTGGTCCATCAGCACGATGCGGTCGGCGACTTCCAGGGCTTCATCCTGATCGTGCGTGACGAAGATGCTGGTGATGTGCAGCTCGTCGTGCAGGCGGCGCAGCCAGCGGCGCAGCTCCTTGCGCACCTTGGCGTCGAGCGCGCCGAAGGGCTCGTCCAGCAGCAGCACGCGCGGTTCCACGGCGAGTGCACGCGCCAAGGCGATGCGTTGGCGCTGGCCGCCCGAGAGCTGGGGCGGGAAGCGGTCGCCCAGCCAGTCCAGCTGCACGAGCTTGAGCAGCTCGGTCACGCGCTTCCTGATCTCGGTCTCGGGCAGGCGCTGCTTCCTGGGCTTCACGCGCAGGCCGAACGCGACGTTGTCGAACACCGTCATGTGGCGGAACAGCGCGTAATGCTGGAACACGAAGCCGACCTGGCGTTCGCGCACATGCGTGTCGGAGGCGTCCTGGCCGTCCAGTAGCACGCGCCCGCGGTCGGCCTGCTCCAGACCAGCAATGATGCGCAGCAGCGTCGTCTTGCCGCAGCCCGACGGGCCGAGCAGTGCCACCAGCTCGCCGGTCGGGAATTCCAGCGACACGTCACCCAAGGCGGTGAAGTTGCCGAAGCTCTTGTGGATGTTCTGAACCTGGATACCCATCATTCGCTCCCGTGCGACGACTGGCTGGCGCGCCACTCGATGAATTGCTTGATCACCAGCGTCACCAGCGCCAGCAGCGCCAGCAGCGAGGCCACGGCGAAGGCGGCCGCGAACTGGTATTCGTTGTAGAGGATCTCGACGTGCAAAGGCAGCGTGTTGGTCAGGCCGCGAATGTGGCCAGAGACGACCGACACCGCGCCGAACTCGCCCATGGCGCGTGCATTGCACAGGATGACGCCGTACAGCAGGCCCCACTTGATGTTGGGCAGCGTGACGCGGCGGAAGGTCTGCCAGCCGCTGGCGCCGAGCACAGTGGCCGCCTCTTCCTCGTCGCGCCCTTGCGCCTGCATCAGCGGGATCAGCTCGCGGGCGACAAAGGGGAAGGTCACGAAGACGGTCGCCAGCACGATGCCAGGCACGGCGAAGATGATCTTCACGTCGTGAGCCTGCAGCCAGGGGCCGAACCAGCCCTGGGCGCCGAAGATCAGCACATACATCAGGCCGGCCACGACGGGTGAGACCGAGAAGGGCAGGTCGATCAACGTGATCAGCAACTGCTTGCCGCGGAACTCATGCTTGGCGATCAGCCACGACGCGCTCAGGCCGAACACCAGGTTCAACGGCACCGCGATGGCCGTGGCGATCAGCGTCAGTTTGATGGCGGAGAAGGTTTCCTCTTCGGCGATGGACGCGAAGTACACCTCCCAGCCCTTGCGCAGCGCCTCGGTGAACACGGCCACCAGCGGCAGCAGCAGGAAGACGGCGAAGAAGGTCAGGCCCAGCGCCAGCAGCGTGAAACGCACCGCGGGCGATTCGCGCGTGGCCGGGTTGTCCTGATACTTGGCGCGGGCACGCGGTGGTGCGAGGTGCAAAGCCGTGCTCATCGCTTTCCTCCCCGGCGCGAACTCCAGGCCTGCAGGCCGTTGATGGCCAGCAGCAGCACAAAGCTGACGATCAGCATGACGGCCGCGATCGCCGTGGCGCCCACGTAGTCGTACTGCTCCAGCTTGGCAATGATCATCAGCGGCGTGATCTCGCTGACCATGGGGATGTTGCCGGCGATGAAGATGACCGAGCCGTACTCGCCGACGGCGCGCGCAAAGGCCAGCGCGAAGCCGGTCAGCAAGGCGGGCAGCAGCGTGGGTAACACGACATAGCGGAAGGTCGTCCAGCGCTGGGCGCCGAGTGATGCCGCGGCTTCTTCCAACTCGGTCTCCATGTCCTCCAGCACCGGCTGCACCGTGCGCACGATGAAGGGCAGGCCGATGAAGATCAGCGCGAGCAGGATGCCCAGCGGGGTAAAGGCGATCTTGATGTCGTACTTGGCAAAGAGGGAGCCGACCCAGCCGTTGGGCGCATACAGCGCTGTCAGCGCAATGCCGGCCACGGCGGTCGGCAGGGCGAAAGGCAGGTCGATCAGCGCGTCGACCAGCTTCTTGCCCGGGAACTCGTAGCGCACGATGCACCAGGCCAGGATGAGGCCGAAGAAAAGGTTGATGAGGGCGGCCAGCAGCGAGGCGCCGAAGCTGAGCTTGTAGGACGCCATCACGCGCGGCGCGGTGGCGGCGGCCCAGAAGGCGTCGAAGCCATGCCCCGAGGACTTCAGGAACACCGCGATCAGCGGCACCAGCACGATGAGGGACAGGTAGAACAGCGTGAAGCCGAGCGTTGGCGCAAAGCCGGGCAGTACGCGTCGTCGTAGGAACAGGGCCATGTCAGTTGTATTTGTTTTGCATTCCGGGCCGAGCGCCGGGCCGCTCCCTAGCCGGCCCGCTTAGGCGATGTGCTTGCGGCTCAATGCCGCAAGCATCGCCATCCCCTCGGGGGATCGACCAGGTACGCCCGCGTTCAGCGCGGCGCGACTGGGCGAGGGGCTCCATGTCAACGCTTGATCCCCGCCATCACCTGGTCGAACGAGCCACCGTCGGCAAAGTGGGTCTTGCTGACCTTGGCCCAGCCGCCCAGCGTCTGGTCCACCGTGAACAGCTTGATGTTGGCGAAGCGCTGTGCGTGCTTCTTGAAGACGGCCGGGTCGCGCGGGCGGAAGTTGTTCTTGGCGATGATTTCCTGGCCTTCCGGGCTCCAGTGGAAGTCGAGGTAGGCCTTGGCCAGTGCCGCGCTGCCTTTCTTGGCCGCGACCTTGTCGACGATGGCCACCGGCGCGTCGGTCTCGATGGAGATGCTGGGGTTGACCTGCTCGAACTGGCCCTTGCCGAACTCGTTCTCGATCAGTTCGACCTCGGCCTCGAAAGTGACGAGCACGTCACCGATGCCGCGCTGCGTGAAGGTCGTCGTTGCGCCGCGGCCGCCACCGTCCAGCACCGGCACATTGGTCAGCACCTTGGTCACCAGCTCCTTGGCCTGGGCCTCGCTGCCGCCGGTGGCGATGACGCTGCCCCAGATGGCCAGATAGCTGTAGCGGCCGTTGCCGGTGACCTTGGGGTTGGGGATGATGACCTGCACGCCAGGGCGGGCCAGGTCGCTCCAGTCCTTGATGCCCTTGGGGTTCCCCTTGCGCACGAGGAAGGTCATGGTCGACGAATAGGGCGCCGCGTTGTTCGGGAAGCGGCTGCGCCAGTCGGCCGGCGTCAGCCCGGCGCTGGCGAGTTGGTCCACGTCGGTGGCCTGGTTCATCGTGACGACGTCGGCCTCCAGGCCGCCGATGACGGCACCGATCTGCTTGCTGGAGCCGCCGTGGCTCTGGTTGACGGTCACGGCCTGGCCCTTGGCCTTCTGCGCGGCAACGAAGGCCGGGTTGATCTGCTTGTAGAGCTCGCGAGCGACGTCGTAGGAGACATTGAGCAGCGTCGCGTCCGAGGCCAGGGCGGGCAGGGCGGCCGTGGCGGCCATCAGCGCGACCAGGGCACGGCGGGTGGGCAGGAAAGGGGGCATGACTGGGCCGTCGGGTGAACGAAAGCCGAGAGGGTGCCCAAAGTCTCTTATTCGCGGAAGGACAGTTTTCTTATTTCCTTATTCGTTCCAAGGCATTGAGTGGCGCGCTGCTTGCTAATCTCATGAGCATGCCGTTTGCCCTTGACCACCCCTCGACCGCCTCGCTGCTGCTGGAAAGCACGGGTGAAGGCATCTTCGGCATCGACATGGCCGGCTGCTGCACCTTCGTCAACCGTGCCGCCTGCGAGGCCCTGGGCTGGCGCACGGAACAGGTGCTGGGCCGCAACATGCATGAGCTGATCCACCACTCGCGAGAAAGTGGTGCCCACTATCCGGAGTGCGACTGCCCCATCTTCAACGCCTTTCGCCGTGGCGAGCCCTGCCGCATTGACGACGAGGTGCTGTGGCGGGCCGACGGCAGCGCTTTCCCCGCCGAATATTCGAGCTATCCCGTCATCGAGGCCGGGGAGGTGCAGGGCGCCGTCGTCACCTTCGTTGACATCTCGGCGCGTCGCCAGGCCGAGGCGCTCCTGCGCGCCAGCCATGACGAGTTGGAGCAGCGCGTGGCCGGGCGCACCGCCGAGCTGCGCGAGCTGGCCCACCACCTGGAGGCGGTGCGCGAGACCGAGCGCAAGCGCATCGCCCGCGAGATCCATGACGAACTCGGCTCGCTGCTCGTCGCGTTGAAGATGGACCTGGACTGGCTGGCCCGCCGCGTCGGCGATGCGACACAGCGTGAGCCCATGGTGGACAAGTGCCAGCGCATGGGCGGCCTGGTGGACACGGCGGTCGACTCGGTCGGCCGCATCATCACGGACCTGCGCCCCAGCATCCTGGACCATCAGGGCCTGTGGGCGGCGCTGGAGTGGCAGGCCCAGGAGTTTGAACTGACCGGCAGCGACGAGCGCCAGGTCGACTTCAAGATGCACGTGGCCGCCGACGTGGTGCCGCCGGAAGGGGGCCTGGCCATCGCGGTGTTCCGCATCTTCCAGGAGGTGCTGTCCAACATCGCCCGGCACGCGCGGGCGCGGCATGTAGCCATCCGCCTCGACGTGGACGCGCCGCCAGGGCCGGTGCTCTACCTGCAGGTGCGCGACGATGGCGTGGGCGCCGCGCCCGAGGCGCTCAACGATGCGCGCAGCTACGGCGTGCTGGGCATGCGCGAGCGGGCGGGACATTTTGGCGGGCGAGTGGGCATCGAGAGTTTTCCAGGGCGGGGCACCACCGTCAGGCTCGTCATGCCGTTGGAGCAAGCATGAAGCCCCTCGTCCAAGGAATACCTTGGCCGGGACCGCGCTGCGGCCAGTGGCCGCAGCGCTTCGGCAGGCACAACGCGCCCACTGGGCGCGTTATGTCCGGCCTCAGCCCCCGGGGGGACGGCGATGCTTGCCGGATTGACCGGCAAGCACATCGCCCGGACGGGCCGGCTTGGGAGCGGCCCGGCGCTCGGCCCGTGGAGGACAAATGATCCGTGTGTTGATCTGCGACGACCACCTCATCGTCCGCCAAGGCATCAAGCAGGTGCTGGCTGAAGCCGAGGATCTGCAAGTGGTCGGTGAGGCCGCCAACGGGCCCGACGCCATCCAGCGCGTGCGCATCGGTGGGGTTGACGTCGTGCTGCTGGATATCGCCATGCCCCAGCGCGACGGCCTGGACATCCTGAAGGCGCTGAAGTCCGAATTCCCGAAGCTGCCGGTGCTGATGCTGTCCACCTATCCCGACCGCCAGTACGCCGTGCGCAGCTTGAAGCTCGGTGCGGCCGGCTACCTGAACAAGAGTGCGGACAGCGAACAGATGATCGACGCGGTGCGCAGCGTCGCCCGCGGCAAGCTCTTCATCACGCCCAGCGTGGCCGAGCAGCTGGCCGGCGCCATCGGCGCGGGTGGGCCGGGTGGCCGGCAGGCGGACGACACGCAAGCGCTGCACGAACTGCTGTCGCATCGCGAATATCAGGTCTTCAAGCTGCTGGCCGCCGGCCGCAGCGTGGGCGAGATCGCCGAACAGCTGGTGCTCTCGCCCAACACAGTGTCCACCTACCGCGCCCGGGTGCTGGAGAAGATCGGCGTGCACAATGACGTGGAGCTGGCGCTGTTCGCGGTGCGCATGGAGCAGGCGGGATAGGACCGCTTCCCGAGAAGTGAAACCCTGTTTCGTTTTGCGCGGTACATTGCCGACCGCATGCATCACCGCGCCGGTCGGCGCACAGAGAGAACTTCATGAGCGCCACCCAGCAAATCGCCGAAGCCTTCACCGCCGCCCGCGCCGCCGGCCTTGCGATCGCAGCCTACCCCGGCACGCCGCCCGCGACGCTGGCCGAGGCCTATGCCATCCAGGCCGCCGCCATCGCGCGCTGGCCCGATGCGGTCAAGGGCTGGAAGGTCGCCCGTGTGAACCCGGCGTTCGCGGCGCAGTTCCCTGAAGAGCGTCTCATCGGGCCCGCCTTTGCCGCCAACGTCCACCACGTGGCGCAAGGTGTTGCCGCGCAATGCCCGGTCTTCGAAGGCGGCTTTGCGGCGGTCGAGGCCGAAGTCGTCATCGTCGTCGCGGCCGACGCGCCGGCAGGCAAGGCCGACTGGACGGCCGACACCGTCGCCCCGCTCGTCAAGTCCATGCACATCGGCGTGGAAGTCGCCAGCAGCCCGCTGGCGACGCTGAACGACATCGGCCCGGGGGCCGTCATCTCCGACTTCGGCAACAACTGGGGCGTCGTCGTCGGTGCAGAGATCGCCAACTGGCGCGAGCTGGAAACCATCGATGTGGAGACCTTCATCGATGGCCAGTCGGTCGGCACCGGCAAGGTCGCCATCAAGCCAGGGCCTCTCGGCGCGCTGGCCTTCACGCTGAACAAGCGTGCCCAGCAGGGCGAGATCCTGCGCGCCGGCGACGTCATCTCGACCGGCATGATCACCGGCGTGCACGACATCCGCATCGGCCAGCAGTCGCGGCATGTGTTTGCCGGCGTGGGCGAGGTGCAGGTGCAGATCACGCGTGCGGCGGGCGCGGGTCGCTGATCCTGGTCACAGTGCTGATCGCCTCAAGCGAGTGCGCGCTCATCGCGCTCATTCAAGCCGCGGGGATCGCTTCACGGCAGCTTCTGCATTCCTCGCTGCACGGCCAGTTCCGCGACCTTCCGGCCGAGAGCCGTGGCGTGCTCATCAGCCGTGCGGGTGTGAATGCCTGCCCAGATCCGGGCATTCTCGATCTCCGTCGCCGCCTGGGAGAAGCTGCTGAAATGACGCGTCAGCGCGTTGTTGAAGGTGGCGCTGAAGGGCACGCCGTCGTTGCCGAACAGCAGTTGGAGCGACCTGGACCAGGCGCCTGACGTCGCCGAATGGCCGGAGAGGTAGTCCGGGTGCGGCGGCGTGTTGATCAACGGCTCCCAGGTCGGGTCCGCATTGCTCGAAGCGGCGCGGATGGCCGTCACCGGGCGCCAGGTGCCCATCTTGCGCTTGACCTCCCAGCTGGCGATCACGGCGTCGAGCGCGGCCATGTTGATGATGGCGAAGATCCGGGCGTTCTCCGGCGTCGACGTGCCCTTGGCGGTGGCGGCGGCGCGCGCGGCGGCGTTCCACATCTGGCCGCCGTTTATCAGCGTGAAGATGGCCGCCGCCGTCTGGTCGGCAGTTCGCTCGGTGGAGTTGCGCCCGCCCAGGCGCCTCACCTCGTCGAGTTCCTTGGCGTATTGCACACTGTCAATCGCCAACGGGCCGGGCGCCGTCACTTCCGCCGCTGATTTGAGGAAGAAGGGCTTGACCTCGGCCCAGTGGATCGAGGCAAAGCCGCCCATCGAGGGCGGCGCCGGCTGCCAACTGCCTCGGGCGGTGGCTGGCGTGTAGACGACGCGGGCGTTCCAGCCGTCGCTGCTGCGCATGGCGATGCATTGCTCGGCGACCTGGCGGCCCAGGGCGCTGCCATCGCTCTTGCCGGCGCCATCGGGCAGCTTGGCAAGCGACGCCTGCAACGCGGCGTCGAGTGCAGGCTTTTGCAGCGGGTAGATCGACGCCAGCACCGCATGTGCCGCCGATGCCGCCGCCGCCTCGGCCGATGCGCCGGCCGGTGCCGCGGGGGCGGGACTCATGTAGGCCTGGTGCGTGCGCGTGATGGCGTTGACGGCGTCGAACATGGCGACGTGCGTGAGAGCCAAGGCACGCATCTCGACTTGCGGCGTGCTGGACGCCGTGAGGCCGAGCGCCGTGACGTTCCAGTCCGTGACAACGTCGGCTCGCGCCGAATGCAGGGCAGTCGCCAGCACGGCGGCCAGCAGGCATCTCCAAGCGGCAAGTGTCATCGCGGCTCCTTTGCAGTCGACGGTTCGAGGCTCCGCCCGCCCCGGTGGCCCGGCAACCCCTAGAAGGCGGCGCGATGGCTCGGTGTCCTCTCGGTTGAGGATTGCCGCGGGGGGATGCGAGCGTCAGTCCAGCATTGCGACTGGCCCCTCCGGCATCGCGGTCGTCAACGGCCCTCGTGGGCACATGAACAAACGAAACAAACGCCCGTCCGGCCTGAAACCGCCGCGCGACAGGCGGCAGGCACAGTGCGATGCCTTAGTTCCAGGAGACCGTCATGCCTTCACAAGCTTTCCAAGCATCCTCTGCTCGCCATGTGCTTGCCGCACTCGTTGTCGCTTTCGCCTTCACTTCGGGCCTGGCCCATGCGGCGGATGCCGAGCAAGGCATCGAGCAGGCGCTCAACGCAGCGCTGCAGGACAAGCGCGGCATCACGCTCTATGTGAACGGGCAGGCGATCTCGGGCGCCGTGACGCGCATCGAGCCGGGCCGCTGGGTGGAACTGCGCAACCAGCAGCACGGCCACATCGTCGTCCGCCTGGACCGAATCGACGGCATTGCGGCGCCCTGAGGGGCGCGCGCGTTCAAGCCTTGCTCAGGCGGGCCGCCACCTCCGGCGGCAGCGGCATGAACTCGCGCACGTCCTGCGCGCAGCGGCAAGCGGCGGCGATCTTGGCGGCCCAGTGGTGGGCGGCGTCCCGGTCGGGTACGTCGACACGGTGAAGCCGGGGATGGCGCTCTGTCTACACGCCCAGATACCTGCCGGGTTTGTGGTTCAGTGTGAGGATGGCGCCGATGGCCACGGCGCCAACGACTGACTGCAGAACCCGAACGGGCGGCACGGTGAAAAGCGCTGCAAGCACGACCAGGACATCGACCGACATCTGAATCTTTCCTGCACTCAGACCCTTGGTTTGCTGGAGCCACTGCGCCACGATATTGACGCCGCCGACGCTCGCCTGATGACGAAGCAGGGCCAGGAGGCCGAATCCGACGAGAAAGCCACCAAGTACCGCGGCCACCCAAGGGTTCAGGAACTCGAAGCGGACCACCCTGGGTGCCAACGCCGTACAGGCGGAAACCAGCGAGACGGCAAGGAGGCTTTTGAGCGTGAACTCTCTGCCGAGGCGCTGCCAGGACAGCAGGAAGAACGGCAGGCTGAAGGCGAAGAAGCACAGCGCCAGACTGAGGCCGCTGGTGTAGCTGGCGAGGAAGGCAACTCCCGCGACCCCGCCCGTCAGCAGGCCGGCATGTGCAAACATGGTGAGGCCCAAGGCGACGAACAATGAGCCCGCTATTAGTGCATGGCCGTCATCAAGCCAGGTGTGAACGGGCGGTTCTGTTGAAGTTCGATCCATGCCGGCACACAAGCACACTGCGTGCCGTCGCGGCAATCACCGGGTGTGGGTACTGAACCCCAACAGACGCGGAGGCGCTGATCGTGTTGGGGTTCACTACGCTCACCCCACGAGCTGATCCAGGGCGCCAAGTCGGCCGTGATGACCGCGCATAAACGCAGCGACAAGATCTCGCAGTGGCTGGTGCAGTTGCTCGCCCGCGTGGGCTGGCAAAAGGCGGTGGTGGCGCTGGCCAACAAGAACGCGCGCATCGTCTGGGCGCTGCTCGCCAAAGGGCGAGAGTTCGATCCGAATTACGTGTCGGTCAAGCCTGGCGAAGTGCCGCCGATACCGGTCCTGGCGCAGGCCTGAACGCATTCCCCGACGAACAAGTTCTTCCGGTAGACGTGCGTTCGAAGATGCAATTCACAGGTCAGACCGGCAGCAGGCAAGCTCGACTAACCGGGTGCCGCGCCAATTGTGGCGACGGCGGCGAGTGAATGGAGCCCTGCTGAGCGGTTGGTATCTGGGCCCAAACCGAATCCCGAGTGCAACAAGGCCGCCTGTAGATGATGTGCAGTCTGTTCTCTGTGGCGCTGCATCAAATCGAATGCAAGTCTTGATGGGAAAACAGCAAAGGCGTGATTAACCGGGAAGTCCCTGTAGCGCGGTTAGGCAAGCAATCGATCCTCTGAGCCTGGATTCCAACGATACTTATATTTTTTTTTATCGGCTTCCAGCAGTCCAAGCACAACAAGTCTGTCAATGGTCTCATACAGAAACATACTTGCTGCATTATCTGTACAGAGCACACCCTTGTACTCACGAAATTGATCATAACTACCGTCATCTGGCTGAAAAAGGCCAAGGCAGATACCGAGCTTGTAGGCTGTTATATCAGGATCTTCCCATTCGAGGAGATTTTCCTTTAGGGCTCCTGCAATTGGTGCTAGCAGTGAATCCAAGTGCACTCCTTTGCTTAACGTTCGCGCTCAGCGGGCGGCGAAGCCGTCCGCTGCAGCAAAAGGTTAAACCTCATTCTTCGCCGACCGCTTGTTCTTCGAAATGAGCACTTGCCCCAGCGGCTCATCGGGCGACTTGCGCCATTGCCGCGGTTTGGTTGCCCGCATAGTGTTCTCGGCCACATCCAGTTGATCGATGTTCGTTGCCACAACCGCTTTTGCCAGCGCCGAATCTTGTGCACGACGCTCGGACCGAATGTCCAGTGCTTTCGACAACGGAATGTTCTTCCGCGAAGACTTGCTGTTCTCGCCGTATGTATTCCGGCGGTCCTTGGCGTAGCTCAGTTGCTTCTTCTGTTGGGGCGTCATGAGGTTTAACGTGCAGGTGAGCGGACGCCGAAGGCGGTCCGCTCCAGTGACAGGTTGGACCTCAGTCCCCGAGGGAGACGGCACATGGTTCAGATCCTTCGAAGGGCACGGTAATCATTGCATCGGCCCAGCCGGTTAGAGAGAACTCGACCGAAAACTTCCCCGACTCGTACACCGTAAATCCGTCGCAAACTAGTTCCCCGTGCCCGGCGATGAACTCCTGCGCGCCATCGTGCGATCTGACGAAGGATTCAGCTGCTTGAACAAGGTGGTTGGGCTCCCGCAGAAGCCGGCGGGCAACCTCAACAACCTCCGAGCTTGGCTGCTCCTTGCCTCCCTCCATGCTGACGCAAAGACAGTCTTGTGTCTTCACGGGAAACCACATGGTTCGCACTCGCGTGAACTGGCCAAGTTCCGAATCCTCGAACCTGCGCTGGCGCAAGAAGTCAAACATCTGAGGTTCAACGTGTTCTGTGGAGACAGGCGGCGCTGCCTAGGCAGGCGCGCTGCGCTCTAGATCGGCGCATTGCAGCGCAGGCAAGTGCTTGAATCAACACAAAAAGTCTCCCGTTCCACTGCATTCCATACAGCATTAAATTTCCGGCAAAAGCGGCTCGCACTTACAAGTTCTCTGCCGTGCGTTGACGCCTGATGATGCCAGCGGCGCTGGCTCTCGCCCCGCCGCCGCCAACCGCTGCAGACCCAGGTTTTCCCTGGTAGTTCCAGCCCTACAAAAACTCGCCGCCCCCCACGATTCCGCGACGACGCGCTGGTTCCTAGAGTCGCTCCCATCCTGAGGAGCACTCGATGACCCACGATCCCTACGACGCCGACCGGCCTTTGCTGATGCATTGCGCCTGCGGCCAGCACGCCAGCGCTGCTGACCATGCTGCTGCCGAACTGCGCGCACGCAGCAAAACGGCCGACTTCGAGACCGAGTCCGCCAGCTTCGTCGAAGCCACGCTCGTGAAGGCGCTATTCCCGCAGGACGCTTTGCGCCGCCGCTTCTTGAAGGCCGTGGGCCGCCGCACGGCGATGGCGGCCATCGGCAGCGTGCTGCCCCTCGCCTCGCTGCAGGCGATGGCGCAGGGCACTCAGGGAGCACTGGAGAAGAAGGACCTGAAGATCGGCTTCATCCCCATCACCTGCGCCACGCCGCTGATCATGGCGCACCCGCTCGGCTTCTATGCCAAGCAGGGGCTGAACGTGGAGGTGGTGAAGACGGCGGGCTGGGCGTTGATCCGCGACAAGATGATCAACAAGGAGTACGACGCCACGCACTTCCTGTCGCCGATGCCGCTGGCGATCAGCCTGGGCCTGGGCGCGCCGGCCACGGCGATGAACGTGGCGACCATCCAGAACACCAACGGCCAGGCCATCACGCTCAGCGTCAAGCACAAGGACAAGCGGGACCCGGCGAGCTGGAAGGGCTTCAAGTTCGCAGTGCCCTTCGAGTATTCGATGCACAACTTCCTGCTGCGCTACTACGTGGCGGAAGCGGGGCTGGACCCGGACCGCGACATCCAGATCCGCGTGGTGCCGCCGCCCGAGATGGTGGCCAACCTGCGCGCCGGCAACATCGACGGCTTCCTGGGCCCGGACCCGTTCAACCAACGCGCCGTGTACGAGGAGGTGGGCTTCATCCACCTGCTGACCAAGGAGCTGTGGAACGGCCACCCCTGCTGCGCCTTCGGCACGAGCATGGAGTTCATTCAGAAGAACCCCAACACCTTCATCGCGCTGTACCGCGCGGTGCTGACCGCCGCGGCGATGGCCCGCGAAGCCAAGAACCGCGAACTGATCGCCAAGGTCATCGCGCCGCAGGCCTATCTGAACCAGCCGGAAACCGTCATCGCCCAGGTGCTGACGGGCAAGTTCGCCGACGGGCTGGGTAATGTGAAGGTCGTGCCGGACCGTGCCGATTTCGACCCGATGCCCTGGCAGAGCATGGCCGTGTGGATGCTCACGCAGATGAAGCGCTGGGGCTATCTGAAGGGCGACGTGAACTACAAACAGATCGCCGAAAAGGTGTTCCTGCTGACCGATGCGCGCAAGCAGATGAAGGCGCTCGATCAAGCCGTGCCGGAGGACAAAGCCGGCGGCTATCCAAAGTTCAAGGTCATGGGCAAGGAGTTCGATCCGGCCAAGCCCGACGCCTACGTCAACAGCTTCGCGATCAAACGCACATGAAGCCCTCGCTTGCTTTCCGCGCCGGCCTGCTGTCTCTGCTGCTGCTTGGCTGTCTGCTCGGCCTATGGCACCTAGCCACGCTGGGCAGCGGCGCCAGCGCCGCACCCGCAGCGGCGATGACGCCCGAGCAGATCGAGTACGCCAAGCTGATGGGCAAGCCGGTGGACGCCACGCCGGTGGCCGCCAAGAGCGGCTTCCCGACGCTCGCGCAGATGGGCCGCACGGTGGTTCATCACCTGTCCGAGCCTTTCTATGACCGCGGCCCCAACGACAAGGGCATCGGCCTGCAGCTGGCCTATTCGCTGGGCCGCGTGGGGCTGGGCTATCTGCTCGCGGCGCTGGTCGCCATCCCACTGGGCTTCGTCATCGGCATGAGCCCGCTGATCTACCGCGCGCTCGACCCGTTCATCCAGGTCTTGAAGCCCATCTCGCCGCTGGCCTGGATGCCGCTGGCCCTCTACACGATCAAGGACTCGGCCGCGAGCGGCATCTTTGTCATCTTCATCTGCAGCCTGTGGCCGATGCTGATCAACACGGCCTTCGGCGTGGCCGGCGTGCGGCGTGAGTGGCTGAACGTGGCGCGCACGTTGGAAGTCACACCGCTGCGCCGCGCCTTCGAGGTCATCCTGCCGGCGGCGGCGCCCACCATCCTGACGGGCATGCGCATCAGCATGGGCATCGCCTGGCTGGTCATCGTCGCGGCCGAGATGCTGGTGGGTGGCACGGGCATTGGCTACTTCGTCTGGAACGAGTGGAACAACCTCAGCCTGCCCAACGTCATCTTCGCCATCCTCGTCATCGGCCTCGTGGGCATGGCGCTGGACCTGCTGTTTGCCCGCGCCCAGAAGGCGGTGACCTATGTCGACTGAACTCGTCCAAGTGCAAGGCCTGGCCAAGCGCTATGGCAACGCGACGGTCTTCGATAACGTCAACTTCACGCTGACCGAGGGCGAGTTCGTCTGCATCATCGGCCACAGCGGCTGCGGCAAGACGACCATCCTCAACGTGATGGCCGGGCTGGAGCAGGCCAGCGACGGCCACGTCTTCATGGCCAAGCGCGAGGTGAACGCGCCAGGGCTGGAGCGCGGTGTCGTCTTCCAGGGCCATGCGCTGATGCCGTGGCTCACGGTGCGTCAGAACATCGCCTTCGCGGTACGCAGCAAGTGGCCCGGATGGAAGCGCGCCGAGGTCGATGCGCAGGTCGAGAAGTACGTCGCCCTCGTCGGCCTGACGCCGGCGTTGGACAAGAAGCCCAGCCAGCTGTCCGGCGGCATGAAGCAGCGCGTGGGCATCGCCCGCGCCTTCGCCATCGAGCCGCGCATGCTGCTGCTGGACGAGCCCTTCGGCGCGCTCGACGCGCTGACACGCGGCACCATCCAGGACGAGTTGCTGAAGATCTGCGCCGCCACGCGCCAGACCGTCTTCATGATCACGCATGACGTGGACGAAGCCATCCTGCTGGCCGACCGCATCCTGCTGATGGCCAACGGCCCGCAGGCCCGCGTGGCCGAGATCGTCGTCAACACGATGCCTCGTGACCGGCAACGCGCCACGCTGCACCACGACCCGCAGTTCTATCGCATCCGCAATCACCTCGTCGACTTCCTCGTCGAACGCAGCGCCACGCTGTCGCACGGCCGGGCGCCCGAGCACCCGCCTGAGGTGCGGCCGGGTCTTGCGCAGACCGCTGAAGTCATTCCCCTAGACCCCTCACTCACCACCCTCAGGAGCCAAGCATGAGCCGCCTCGACGTCACCGAAAAAATCATCGCCACCAAGGTCGCCAAAGGCATCAAGTGGGCCGACGTGGCCACTGAGCTCGGCCTCAGCAAGGAGTGGGTCACCGCCGGCTGCCTGGGCCAGATGACCTTCAACGAAGAGCAGGCGACCAAGCTGGCCAAGGTCTTCGACCTGACCGAGTGTGAGACGCAGTGGCTCAAGGTCGTGCCCTACAAGGGGAGCCTGCCGACCAGCGTGCCCACCGACCCGCTGATCTACCGCTTCTACGAGCTGATCAGCGTCTACGGCACGACCTTCAAGGAGCTGATCCACGAGGAGTTCGGCGACGGCATCATGAGCGCCATCGACTTCAAGATGGACTTGCAGCGCGAGCCGAACGCGGCCGGCGACCGCGTCAACATCGTCATGAGCGGCAAGTTCCTTGGCTACAAAACCTACTGACATGAAGCCGCCGCTTCCACCCTTCACGCCAGAGTCCGCGGTGCAGAAAGTGCGCCTGGCCGAAGACGCCTGGAACAGCCGTGACCCCGACCGCGTCGTCGGCGTCTACACGGACGACACGGTCTGGCGCAACCGCGCCGAGTTCCCGGTCGGCCGCGAGCAGGTGCATGGCTTTCTCGTGCGCAAGTGGGCGCGCGAGCTGGACTACCGGCTCATCAAGGAGCTGTGGGCTCATGACGGCCATCGCATCGCTGTGCGCTTTGCGTACGAGTGGCACGACGACTCCGGCCACTGGTACCGCAGCTATGGCAACGAGAACTGGGAGTTCACCGCAGAGGGCCTGATGCGGCGGCGCTTTGCCAGCATCAATGACCTGCCCATTGCGACATCGGCGCGGCTGTTCTTCTGGCCGCTGGGCCGGAGGCCGGATGAGCATCCGAGCCTGAGCGACCTGGGGCTCTAGGCGCGAACGGCCAGCATCACTGCATACGCCTTGAATACGGCCGTTGCCGGTTGGCCCACGGCCAAGCCGAGGCCGTCGACCGCGTCATTGGTGACGCTCGCCGTGACCACCGTGCCGCCCGGCAGCGTCACGCCGATCAGCGACGACACCGCGCCGCGCTCCACGCGCGACACCGTGCCGGCCAGTTGGTTGCGGGCCGACAGCCTGTAGCCGCCGAAATCCGTCACCAGCACGATCTCGCTGGACTTCACGAGGGCCAGCGCCTCCTGGCCCGTCTGCACCTGCAGTTCCAGCGCGGCCTCGGTCGTCAGCGAGGCGGTGATTTCCTGGCCGCCGTCCAGCGCGACGCGCACCGTCGTCGTGGCCGGGCCGGGGTTCACGCCCGAGATGCGGCCGAAGAACTGGTTGCGGGCGGTGGTCTTCATGCTCATCCTTTTCAGCAGCGCGTCGAGCGCCGGTTGGGTGGCCAGCCAGGCGGCCTGTTCGTGCAGGAAGGCGGTGTGTCGGGCCTGAAGTTCGCGCCAGGCGGCGAGCAGGATCTCGCCCTCGGCCGTCAGCCGCGTGCCGCCCCCGCCAGCGCCGCCCGTGGCCTTGTCGACCAGCGGCGCACGCGTCAACGCCGCCGCCGCGTCCAGCACCAGCCAGGCGCCCTTGTAGCTGTAGCCGGCGGCCTTGGCGGCCTTTTGCAGCGAGCCGGTCAGCGCCAATGCGGCCAGCAGGTCGAAGAAGCGGCCGTCGAGCCGGCCGGCCAGGCGCAACTCGCCCTGCAGCAACGGGTGGTCGGGAGTGCTCATAGCAGTCGGGCGCGCAGCTCGGGGTCGTCGGCCCGCAGCCGCTGGCTGACCTGGCCGCCGTCGACCAGCACGATCTCGTCGGCCAGCGTTAGAACGTCGTCGGCATCGTGGCTGACCATGACGGCCGGGATGCCCCATTGCGCCAGCACACGTTGCAACTCCGTGCGCAGTTCGCGGCGCAGCGCGCTGTGCAGCGCGGCGAAGGGTTCGTCCAGCAACAGCACCTTGGGGTTGCAGGCCAGCGCCCGGGCCAGCGCCACGCGTTGCTGCTGGCCGCCGGAGAGCGTGGCCGGTTTGCTGCGCGCCATTGCCGTGAGGCCGAAGGATTCGATCAGCTCGTCCACTCGCGCCGCGTCCGCGGCCTTCAGACGCTTGCGCCAGGTCGTCAGCCCGAAGGCGATGTTGTCGCGCACGCTGAGGTGGGGGAACAGGGCGTAGTGCTGGAACAGATAGCCGACGCCGCGAGCCTCGGGCGGCAGGTTGATGCCGGCGGCGGTGTCCAGCAGTGCGAGGCCGTTGAGCTTCATATGCCCAGCGCGCACTGGCAGCAGTCCGGCCATGGCCTGCAGCGTCAGCGACTTGCCGGCGCCCGACGGGCCGTAAAGGGCGACGAAGGGCGCCTCCGTGGCAAAGGCGACGTCCAGGTCGAAGCGGCGCCGGGCGTCGCTGACTGAGAGTTGCAGGCGAACGTCGATCAAGGTTTACCGAAACCGTACTTGGCCAGGATGCCCTGGGCTTCGGCCCCGCCGAGGAAAGCGACGAAGTCTCGCGCCAACGCGGCCTGCCGGCTGCCCGCCACGACGGCGGCCGGGTAGGTGATGGGCGTGTGGCCGCCTACCGCCGCGACCACGCGCAGCTTGTCCTTGGCGATCTCGGCGTCGGTGCGGTAGACGAAACCGGCCTCCACCTCGCCGCGAGCGACGTAGTCCAGCACCTGGCGCACGTTGTCGGCGAAAACGAGCTTGGGGCTCACCGCCGACCAGAGCTGTGCGGCCCCCAGGGCCTGCTGCGTGTATCGGCCCACGGGGACGGAGGCCACCTTGCCAACCGCGATGCGCTTTACGGTGGGCAAGGTCAGGTCGGCCACACGCCTGACGGGGCTGTCCGGCGGCGCCACCAGGACCAGGGTGTTGCTCGCGAAGTCGCGGCGAGTTCCGGTGGCAATGAGCTGTTGGTCGGCACTGCGGTTCATCGTCTCCTGGTCGGCGCTGACGAAGACGTCCACCGGTGCGCCCTGGGCGATCTGCTGCAGTAGCACGCCGGAGGCGGCGAAGTTGAAGCGCAGCGTCGCGCCGGGCTTGGCCGCCTCGAAGCGCGGGGCGATCTCCTTGAAGGCGTCGGTCAGGCTGGCGGCGGCGGACACGGTCAGTTGCTGGGCATGGGCCAGCAAGGGAATGGCGGTCAACAGGAGCAGCAGGCGCTTCATGACGGCGAGCTTTGCAGAAAGCGGTTGGACAGCACGAGGATGGCGACCGAGAAGGCCGACACGACGAGGGCGAGCGTCAGGGCCAGGTCGTCGCGCCCGGCCTGCACAGCGTCGTAGATGGCCATGGAGGCGGTCTGGGTCTGGCCCGGAATGGAGCCAGCCACCATCAGCGAGGCGCCGAACTCGCCCATCGCACGGGCGAAGGCCAGCAGCGTGCCGGCGAGGATGCCGGGCCAGGCCAGCGGCAGCGTCACGCGCAGGAAGGTGCTCCAGCCCGACTGGCGCAGCGTGCGCGCGGCGGCTTCAAGGTTGCGGTCGACCTGGGAGAAGGCGCTGCTGGCGCCCTTGAGCACCAGCGGCAGGGCCACCAGCGCCGAGGCGATGACGGCGCCGTGCCAGTTGAAGATGATGGTGTAGTCGAAGTGTTCGCGCAGCCAGCCACCGAGCACGCTGCGCCGACCCATCAGCACGAGGATGCCGTAGCCCAGCACGGTCGGCGGCAGCACCAGCGGCAGCATGCAGATGGCCTCCAGCAGGCCTCGGCCCGGGAGCCTGGTGCGCGCGAACACCCAGCCCAGGGCGACGCCCAGTACCAGGGCCAGCGCCGTTGCGACGACGGCCACGCGCAGCGTCAACGCCAGCGGCGCGGCGTCGAACTGGCTCCAGAGGTCGGTTGGCATGGTGGCGTAATGTAATCAACTACATCACGAATTGCCGGCCGAAGCGTGGACAGGCCACGGCGCACTATGCTGTCAAGCAACGCCATGGAACTGCTGATCGATCTCTTTGCCCGCTACGGCCTGCTTGCCGTGGCCGTCGCCGTGCTGCTGCACCAGCTCGGCGCGCCGCTGCCGTCCACGCCCCTGCTGCTGCTGCTGGGCGCGGAGTCAGCGGCACGCGAGGGCTTCGCGTTGCGTGCCTTCGCCGCCATCACGCTGGCGGCGATGGTGGCCAATGTGCTTTGGTTCTGGGCGGGCCGGCGCCTGGGGCGGCGTGTGCTGGCGGCGCTGTGCCGCATTTCCATCTCGCCGGACAGCTGCGTGCGCCAGAACGAAATCAGCTTCGCCCGTCGCGGCGTGCTGACCCTGCTCATTGCCAAGTTCGTGCCGGGGCTGTCCATGCTGGCGCCGCCGCTGGCCGGCGCCCTGGGCATGACGGCGGGGCGCTTCCTGACCTGGAACCTGCTCGGCTCGGCCCTCTGGGCGGCCGCGGGCCTGGCGGCCGGCCGCGTCTTCCATGCGCAGATCGATGCCGTGCTGCGGGAGCTGAGCCAACTGGGCGGTGCCGCCCTGGCCCTCGGCGCAGCGATCGTCGCCGCCTATCTCGGCTGGCGGCTGTGGCGGCGCGCCGCCGTCCGGCGCGAGTTGAGCCGTCTTGAGCGCCTCGGCCCCGACGAGGTGTTGGCGTTGATGCAGCAGGGCAGCAATGTCGTTTTCGTCGACGTGCGTGGCGTGCCGCTGGGCGGCCGCATTCCCGGCGCGCGCCATCTCGACCTCGGCGCCCTGGGCGATGCGGCCCTGGCAGGCTGGCCGTTGGAGGCGGAGTTCATCACTTACTGCGCCTGTCCCAACGATGTGTCCGCCGCGCGCGCCGCGCAGTGGCTGAAGGCCAGGGGGCACCAGGCCCGTGTGCTGCGAGGCGGCATCGACGCCTGGGCGCAGGCCGGCCATGCCCTCGAAACGGCATGAATTCATGTTCGGCCGGCATTGAGTGGTGGGTGTTGGATCTAGTATTTACCCTACAATCGGGTTTACCCTAGATCGACGAGCGGGCCACGAGCCCAAACCACCATGAGCCTGATCCAAAACTTGCTGCAATCTCTGCGCACCGCGCTGACCGTTGACACCGTCTCCGACGTCGAAGAGCGCTATCTGTCCAGCGCCATTGACCACGCCGACCTCGAGCGCCGCATTGCAACCCAATCGCGTGCCTCCATGTCGATGGCACCGATGAACATCGGTCGCTGAGCCAAGCCGGCTTCGCAAAAACGGCCCCGTCAGGGGCCGTTGTCGTTTCCGGGCTGCGCTTACTGGATCAGGCCGTTCTTCAGCGCGTAGTAGGTCAGGTCGCTGTTGGTCTCGAGCTTGATCTTCTCCAGCACCCGGGTGCGGTAGGTGCTGACGGTCTTGACGCTGAGGAACATGGCCTTGGCCATGTCGCCCACCGTCTCTCCCTTGGCCAGGCGCAGGAAAACCTGCAGCTCGCGCTCGGACAGCGACTCGTGCAGCGGCCGGTCGGAGCCGCCGCCAGCGACGCCGTCGGCCAGCAGCTCGGCCACGGCCGGGCTGATGTAGCGCCGGCCGCGCGCGACGGTGCGGATGGCGTTGGCGATCTCCTCCGGATCGCACTCCTTGTTCAGATAGCCGCTGGCGCCCTGGCGCAGCAGCGCCGTGGCGTAGTGCGTCTCGGGGAAGCCGCTGAGGATGAGGATGGGCAACTCGGGGAAGCGGGTCTTGATGGCCGACAAGGCATCCACGCCGCTCTGCCCGGGCATGGAGATGTCCATCAACAAGACATCGACCTCGCCGGTGCGCGCCAGCTCGAGCGCGTCGCGGCCGTTGCCGGCCTCGCCTGTCACGCGCAGGTCGACGTTTTCGCCGAGGAACTGACGCAGGCCGGACCGCACGATGGCGTGGTCGTCAACGATGCCAATGCGAATCATGTTGCGCTCCGAATCAGTTGTGATAACGAGTAAAGCGTAGCGAGGGCAAACGGCGTGCGCGATCAGCGCTGTCCTACAAGGGGTATAGGCCGGCCGCTTGTCCTACGGGGCCACGCGGATATAGCCGGTAGCCGGCGCCAGCGGTTTTTTGCAAAGTCGGCTCAGGTCTTCCAGACCATGGAGCGAGTGATGAAAACCCTGGCCGAAACCTTGGCCCGCCTTCTTCCGCCGCTGTGGCTGGTCATCGCCCTCAGCGCCGCGCTGGGCGCCGCCTTGCTGACGGCCTTTGTCGACCTCCTTCAACAGAACGTTCGCCGTGGCGAGGAGATGCGCCACTGGCAACGAGTCGGCGTTGTCCGACACCCGATAGGCGCCGTGGCTGCCGCCGCGCCGCAGGCGCAGCCGCCACAGTTGCCCACATCGTTTTCCCAACACCTTCAGCGATGAAGAAAGGACGCATGATGAACCGCATCCCCACCCCCCGCACGCCGCTGATTGCCGCCCTGGCCCTGGTCGCCGCTCTGGCCGCCTGCAGCAAGCAGAACGACGAACGCACTGCCGGGCAAAAGCTCGACGGCGCAATCGCCGACGCCAAGCAGGCCGGTAACGAGGCCAAGACCGATGCCCGCCAAGCCGTGGACAAGGCGGAGACCAAGCTGAAGGACGCGACTGCGGCCGCTGCTGACGCCGCTACCGACGCGACCATCGTCACCAAGATCAACGCCGCGCTGATGGCCGATGACAGGCTCAAGGCCACCAAGATCGACGTGCGAGCCGAGGACGGCCGCGTCACGCTGGTCGGTACGGCCCCCGACGCCGGCTCGCAGGCACGCGCGACGACGCTCGCCTCAGCAGTGAACGGCGTCCGCTCAGTGGACAACCAGCTCGTGGTGGCACGCAATGGTTGACAAGCAAAGGCCTCTGCAACTGGATGAGGCCGGCCTGGAGGCGGCGCGCGGTCATCTCGATGATGGCGCGGTCACGCCGGCCTACGGGCCGTGGCGTGAAGACATCGTCAGCCTCCTCAACGGTGCTTTGGCCACCGAGCTTATCTGCGTGCTGCGCTACCGCCGGCACCACTTCATGGCCACGGGGCTGGAGTCGCCCAGCATTGCTGCGGAATTTCTCGTCCATGCCGATGCGGAGCTGGGCCATGCCGACCGGCTGGCCGAGCGCATCGTGCAGCTGGGCGGCGAACCCGACTTCAACCCTGTGGGCCTGCCAGAGCGTAGCCACGCGGACTATGACCCGGTCAACGACCTCAAGGCCATGATCAGATCCAACCTCATCGCGGAGCGCGTGGCCGTCGAAAGCTACCGCCAGATGATCCATCTGGTCGGTGACAAGGATTCCACGACCCGGCGCCTGCTGGAGGACATCCTGGCTGACGAGGAAGAGCACGCCGACGAGTTGAAGGACTGGATGGCGCGTGCCTGAACTGGAGTTATCCATGCCCGTGTTGCGCGCGTTTCTCGTCGAGAACAGCCCGGTGATCCGCGAGAACCTGGCGGGCACGCTCGAGGAAATGGCCAACGTCGAAGTCATCGGCAGCGCCGGCGATGAGGAGTCGGCCGTGCATTGGATGAGCCGAGAGGCCGCCCAGAAGGCCGATGTGGTCATCGTCGATATCTTCCTGAATTCCGGCAACGGTCTGGGCGTGCTGCGTGCGGCTCAGCGTTTGGGCATGGCGGCGCGCCGCATCGTGCTGACCAATTACGCGACCGAGGACATGCGCCGCCGGTGCGCCACACTGGGCGCAGAGCGCGTGTTCGATAAATGCCGCCAGCTCGATGAACTGATCAACTATTGCGCCGATCTGGCTGCCGGGCGATCTCCGCAGCTGGCGTAGTCAACCCAACCGACGGTCGATGACAGGTGGGCGCTGAGGCGCCCGCTTTGCTGTTCACCAGGTCGCTGAATAGCTGAGCATGACGCGGCGGGCCTGCGGGCGCAACGTCAGCCGGCTTTGAGAACTCAGCTGGTACGAGAACGCACCGCGCAAGCCAGTCAAGCCTTCTCCCTTTGGGCGTTCGAAAGCCATGCGCGATGCCCAGCCGCTGTCACGCTGCCAGACCGGTGTTTCCACACCGCCGCTCAACCTGGTGTTGAAGTTGTAGCTGACGCCAGCCCACAGGGCCTCGCGCACGGCGGCTTGCGGCCCGAGCTGCGCGGGTGAGCGAAGTTGCTGTTCGAGCCCCAGCTGATAGCGCCAGCGCGAGCGTTCGCGCTGGCGACTAAGCCATTGCGGGTCGCGCCAATTCAGCTCGGGGTCCGATGCATATTGCGGCGTCGCTTGGCTGGCCAGACCGATACCAGCGCCCATACCGGTACTGGCTGGCACACCCTGGGCATGAACACCTTGGGCGAGAGACAGGCCGAGCAGCGGGAAGAGCAGGCGGAGATTCATGGCGCAGCACTTCAAGGTTTGATGAGTCGGATGATGGGTGGTGAGCTTCGTCGGCGGTGTCGGCCTGCGGCAGTAGCAGCTATCGGACAACGGGAAGCCCGCATGCACGCGCCGATGCAGTGGCGCGCGGTCCTACAGCCTGCGACTGCACTCGCTGACGGGTGGGGCCATGGCCGCCAGTCAGACTTGCAGCGTGAGGCCCACCGGGCCCGTCAGGAGATCGCCATGAAACCCGTCACAAGCCCCCACGCCGACGACTGGCGCGCCCGTCTGCCGGCTTATGGTGAGTCCACCGATCCTGCCGTCGCACCGCCCGTACGCCGCTTGCGCGACGACGAGAGGCCTCGCAGGCGCTCTAGCGCTGGCGCCTGGCTCCTCGCACTGGGCCTGGGCGCCGCTATCACGGCGATCACCGTTGCCACCCTGCAAGACTCCCGCACCCCGGGCACCCAGCTTGACGACGCGATTGCGAGCGTGCGCAACTTCGGCCATCGCATCGGTCAAACGGTGACGGATTCTCAGAACGCGGCCGTCGAGGCCTCGCGCAGTGCCGTGGACGGCGTTGGCACGGCCATCGATGACACGGGCATCAGTCTCAAGGTCAAGACGGCGCTTGCTGCCGACCCGGCCCTCAGCGCGCCGCGGATTGAGGTGACGACGACAGGCGGCATCGTGCGTCTGGAAGGCCCGGCCCCCGATGCGGCCGCCAAGGAGCGCGCCACGGTGCTGGCCGGAGCCCCACAGGGCGTGCGTGGCGTGGATAACCGCCTGACTCTGCCGCAGGCGGGGCGAGTGGTCGCGGTGGCGGACGGCATGCCCGCCGCGGCCAGTGCGGCGCATTGAACGTTTCTCCAGGTGCGAGAACGCCGGCTCGAGAGCCGGCGTTTTTTCGTCATGCCACCGCTGCGGTATCGCAGCGGTGGCGCCTCATCACTGGAAGTAGCGGGCCTTGGCGCTGGCCTGGCAGCTGTCCTTGGCGTCGCCCGATAGCGAATCGCAGCGTTCGTTGGCGACCTTGTAGTCGGCCTTCAGCTTGGTCTCCAGCGCATCTGACTGCGCGGACGCGACCGCCTTGTTGGCCTTCAGGTCAGCCTTGGCCTTGTCATGCTCGGCCTTGGCTTCGGCGACGCAGACGTCCTTGGCATTGCCGGACTTGTCATCGCACATTTCCTTGGCCAGCTTGTAGCGTGCCTCGTAGCGAGACTCCAGGTAATCGTTGTGATCCTTGACCGTGCCGGTGTACTGGTATTCGAGGTTGGCCAGGGCGACCTTTTCATGAGCCTTGGCGCGCTCGACGCACACGTCCTTGGCATTGCCCGCAAGGGAACCGCATTTGTCGCGCTCGGCCTTGAACATGGCCTTGACCTCATCCTTGGCTTGCGAATAGACGGGCTTGGTCAGATTGGCCGAAGCCGCGCCGGCGAGGCCGACCAGTGCGAGGGCACACAAAAGACGGGAGGTGCGGATTTGCTTCGTCATGGGGATCTCCTTTGGCTTGATGGGTGGCAGCGTCATGCCTTCAACAAGGCAGGTGCCACGCCGCTGAGCTTAGGAATCCACCCGTGCCGGCCGTGTCGGCGTCACGGCCCTGCAAAGGTCGGACGAGGCCGCGTGGGCGAAGCCCGGGTGAGGCCTTGAGTAATGCTCATGTTTCTGGATGGCGCTCATCCGCCTCGCCTGCTCGTTCGTGATGGGCCTGCTGGTGTGCAGGATGACGCTGCGCCGCCGCATTCCCTTCGCCTTCGCCGCGCTGTCATTCGATGCGTCGGTCACACTGCCCGCCGCCGCCGCCGAAAGCCGAAGCTGAGACCGTCCGATGCCAGAGCGGGGACGGCGGCCTCTGAATCTCACCCAATTGGAGATTGACCGATGAAATGCTTTATCTGGCTCACATGCCTCGCCGCCATGGCTTGCGGGGTGGTCACCGACGCCCTGGCCGCGCCGCCCAAGAAGCTCCTCATCGTCACGACGACGATGGGCTTTCGCCACAGCTCCATCGAGACGGCGGAACGCGTGCTGGCGTCGCTCGGACAGTCGTCCGGCTCGTTTGACGTGGAGCTGGCGGCCGTCACGCCCGTCGAAGGCACCGCTGCGGCGGTCTACGCCGAGCAGGTCAGAACCATGCTGGAGCGCAAGCTGAATCCTGCGGCGCTGAAGCGCTACGACGGCATCGTCTTCGCCAGCACCACGGGCGAGCTGCCACTGCCCGACAAGGAGGCCTTCATCCAGTGGATCAGGGACGGCGGCGCCTTCATCGGCATTCACAGCGCCACCGACACCCTGCACGCCTACCGCCCCTACATCGACATGCTGGGCGGCGAGTTCGACTATCACCGCGAGCAGGTGAGCATCGAAGCCCTCAACCGCGACGCCTCGCACCCGGCGAACCGCCATCTGCCCGCCACCTGGACCCTTGATGGCAAGCTTGAGGAGATCTACGTCTTCAAGAACCATGACCCCGCTGGCGTGCACGATCTGCTCGTGCTGGATCGGCATCCGAACACCCACGCGCCCGGGCACTTTCCGATTTCCTGGTGCCGGAACTTCGGCAAGGGCCGGGTGTTCTACACAGCGCTGGGCCACAACGAGCATGTGTGGCTCATGCCAGCCTTCCAAAGTCACGTGCTGGGCGGCATCGCGTGGGCATTGGGGCTCAAGTAGTCGTATAAATCGGTGGTCTGGCGATGCAGACCAGTTCTCTCATACCAACAGGAGGCGGCCATGAAAGCTGCGACAGACTGGAAGATTGGGACCCGTCTGACAGCGGGATTTGCAATGGTCATCGCGTTGCTGGCCGCGCTGGCCATCATCGGCGTGACGAAGATCAACGCGGTGAATGGCAGCACCGAAATCATCCTGCACGACCGTTTCGTCAAGGTGTCGCTGGCTCACCTCATCGAGAACGAGGTGAACGCGCAGCTGCGAGCCATCAGGACGGCATTGATCGCCTCCGACAAAGGGGTTGTCGACAAGGAGCTGGCCAAGATCGAGGCCTCCGTGCCCGTGGTGAACGACGCCATCCAGAAGCTGACGGCTACCGTGCACAGCGAGCGGGGCCGAGCGGCCTTGCAGGCGCTGGTCGACGGCCGGGCGAAATTCAAGGAACACCAGGCGCCTCTGATTGAAATGATCAAGGCCGGAAAGGTCGAGGACGGGCGCACAGAACTCATCACCGGCATCCTGCCGGTGCAAGGCGTCTATCTGCATGCGGTCGAGGAGTTCGCCAAGTCCCAGACCGAGAGCATGGAGCAGTTTGGCGCCGAGGCCAAGGAAACCGCCGCTGCAGCGAAGTTCCTCATGATCCTGCTGTCGGCTGTCGCCGTGGGCCTTGCAACCCTGATCGCCGTCTTGCTGAGCCGTTCAATCACGAGGCCGATCGCCGAGGCGCTGCACGTCGCCGAGACCGTTGCGTCCGGTGACTTGACCTCGGAGATCAAGTCGCATGGCCGGGACGAAACGGGCCAACTGCTGCTGGCGCTGCATTCGATGAATCAGAGCCTGGTGCGCATCGTGGATCAGGTGCGCCTGAGCAGCGAATCGATCGCGACGGGTTCGCAGGAAATCGCCACCGGCAGCGCGGACCTGTCCCAGCGCACTGAAGAGCAGGCCTCCAATCTGGAGGAGACCGCTTCGTCGATGGAGGAGCTCACGGCCACCGTTCAGCGCAGCGCTGCGTCCGCGCGTGAGGCCGCTGCATTGGCTGGTGCCGCCAGCAAGGTGGCGACGCGAGGCGGCGCGGTCGTCTCGGAGGTGGTCACGACCATGGGGAACATCAGTGCCAGCTCGCGCAAGATTGCCGACATCACCGGCGTGATCGACGGCATCGCCTTTCAGACCAATATCCTGGCCCTGAACGCCGCCGTCGAGGCTGCGCGAGCGGGCGAGCATGGCCGCGGATTCGCGGTTGTTGCGGGCGAGGTGCGCACGTTGGCACAGCGCGCCGCGACCGCGGCCAAGGAAATCAAGGTATTGATCGGCGAGAGCGTGGAGCGGGTGGATGCCGGCGTGCGGCTCGTCGAAGGTGCAGGCGTGACGATGGAAGAGATCGTGCGCAACGTGCAGCAGGTCGCGACGCTGATTGCAGAGATCGGCACCGCCGCGGACCAGCAGAGCGTTGGCATCGGAGAGGTCAGCAACGCCGTGAACCAGCTGGATCAGGTGACCCAGCAGAACGCGGCGCTGGTGGAGGAATCGGCGGCTGCCGCGGATAGCCTGAGTCAGCAGGCGCGGCGCCTGACCGAGGTGGTTGGCGTGTTCAAGCTTGGAACTGGGCAGTGAGCGCGTAACGACTGAGGATTGGCAAGCGGGCCCCGTCCGCGACCGCTCAGGTGCGCGACCGGTACCTGCAGCGCCATGTTCGCAGCCCTACTTCTTCCGGTTGCCGCCGCTGAGGTCACTTGCCGGTTGCCCGGCCTTGCCTTGCTGCTCCTGCGTGGCTTTGATGAAGGGTTGCGCCATCTCCAGGGCGTAGCTGAGTTCCACCTTTTGCATCACGCTTTCCTTGTCGACCGTCCACTCCTTGAAGGGCGCGTCGGGCACGGAGTCGCGGCGCATCTCGGCGAGGATGTCGCCACGGGTTACGCCTGCGTTGAGGCGACCCTGCCACTGCCTGGCCCATTGAGCCGTGGGCTCGTCGCGCATGTTCTGTACTAGCGAAACGAGAGTCTGGTGTGCCTCGTCTGCATTGCCGGCATAGGCGTAGGCCAGCGCTGCGGAACGCGCGAGCGCGTCGACTTCGCGCGCGGTCTGCCAGGCCGAGATGACACCCTGCAGCGCAGCACTGTCTGGGGCATCCGTGGCGGCCACTTCGGTCTTGAAGACGGCCAAGGCAGCTTCCGGTGATTGCGGATTCAAGCCGCGGGCGCGCTGCAGATGGCCCTGGGCGGCCTGGAGATAGGCGCGCCTGGCATCACCCTCGTTGCGCTCGGCCAGGCGCAGATTAGCCATGCCCAACAGATACCGGGCCTCGAAGTTGGCGTCATCCCCTTGCAGGACGGCATTCAGCGCCGGCAAGGCTTCCTGCGGGTTCCCCCAGTCGATCTGCGCCCGGCTCAAGGTGAGGCGGGCCAGGTCGTCGTTCGGGAACTGCACCGCCAGGCCGGCGACCTTCTTCAGCAGCGCCTCCCCGGCTGGTCGGCTCGGGCACGCCTTCAAGGCGGCATCCGCCAGCACGAATTCGCCCGCCGCGCGGGGCAGCGCATGGAACCTCAGCCGTGCAGCCGGAAGGGATGGTTGTGCCACCCGCAGGGCCTCCATGCCCCGAAGGCCATACCGCCACATCACCGCGCTGATCTCGGATGCCTTGACGTTGTAGGCCCGTTCAAAGGCCGTCGTCGGGGAAGCGCCGCGGTCCACGAGCCCGAGATACCGGTTCAGGCGCTTGCGCCTGTCTTCCGACGACAGCATGTAGTGCGTCAACAGCCAGGACTTCGCCTCGAACTCCAGGCGCACGCCAGCGTCGCCGGCGTAGTTGTGGGCGTTGGCGAGCCTGTGTTGCAGGACGTCGTCGTATTCGAGGCTGTACCTTCGGCCGTCATCGATGAACTTCAGGTAGCGGGCGATGGCTTTCGGTGTTCGACCCACCACCATCTGCTTTTCCGAGAACCGCACTGCGGAGAAGTACTGCGCGAAGCCATCGATGAACGACGTCGGGGTGCGGATGTCCGTATGGCGATAGAGAAAGTGCCGCGCATACGCCTCGAAGACATAGGACAGCGTGTCGTTCAGCGGGGACTTGTCGAGCTGCTCGTCGCGGAGGCTGGGGACGCGTTCCAGATGCACCCCGAACCCCTGGACGCCGGAGGTGCAGCTGCTGTACAGGCCCACGGCATCGGCCGGCACGCTGGCGTCGATCTCACCCAGGGCCGAGGCGCGGCTGTGGTAGTACAGCGTCAGCTTGGGTTCCGGCTGCTCGGCCTGGCGCAGGGGCTGGGTGTAGATGCGCAGCAGATGGTCGAGCTTCTCCAGGTTGTCCAGCAGCTGGGTGACGTCTTCCTGGCTGGCGTCGGAGTACACGACGAAGCGCTGGCTTTCGGCCCGGAACCACGCGGAGAGATCGCCCCTCTTGCCGGCCACCACCACGCGCGGTTCCAGATTCGTCGGGCCGGATTGCTGGGCGCCAGCGGAGCAGGCCGACAGCAGACAGAGGGCGGCAGCGAGCGTGTTCGCCCAGGGTCCGTTGCGCATGGGAAATTCCTTTTCGATGTGTGAGAGGCGAGTGAGACGCCGCGGGTCCGATTTTCGTCGTCAGCGCGCGGCGGAATCACTGTCGCTGTTGTCTTTACTCGACTTCGCGTCTGTACGAAGGTCTGGTTAGCGACGGCAGAGAAGGGGGGCGCCAGGCGGTGGCCCTCAAGGCGTGCACAGGAACGGTTTCGCCGCTGTTGCCGCGACCGTGGGGGTCGTCTCCATTTGTGCAACCAGCTTTGGCAGGGCTTGCGCCAGTGCGGCGCGATCCTGCGCGGTGTCGCGGCGCAGCGTGACGCTGTCGTTGTCACCGAGGACAAAGTTGCCGATGTACATGGCACGACCTGCAGGCAATAGGAATGCCTGGTCCTTCGCAGCGAACCTGCCGCCGTTGAAGGCGCTGTAGATGTAGGGGCCCGGGGGCACGTCAAAGGCGAAGAAACGAGTCGGGCCTGGGACGCCGGGCGCGTTGACCTCGATCCGGTTGTACGAAAAGCAATTGCCCGTGATCTTCTGCTGGGTCACGTCGTACTGATCCAGGACCACCCCGAACCGTTCGAAGCGCCACGGGCGATCAACCGTGACGCCGACCACGGCGATGGCGCGCTCACCGTGCGGATCCAGCGCCGCGCCGTCGTAGGGCTTGGCTGCGTTGATCACGCATCCCGTCAACCAGCCGGTCGCGGCGAGGGCGAGCCAGCGCGCCGCGTGGCGTTGTCGACGCGTCATGGGGCCTTCGGCTCGATGTGCAGGATGACGCGCTGGTAGCGGGTGAGGGCGGGCGTGCCCTTGTCCGTGACCTGCACGATGACGTGCGCCGTGGCCGGCGCGTCCACCTCGGGTGTGCGCAGGCCGATGCGGGCCTGGACTTCGGTGCCCAGCGGCAGCGGGGCTTTCAGCGTGCCGGCCTCGGGGTAGGCCAGCCACAGGAAGCTCAGGCTGTCGCCGTCGGGGTCGCTGCTGGGGCTGGCGTCGAGGGTGACCCAGTCGCCGCCGCGTACATGCAGCTCGGTGGCATGGGCCAGGCGCACGACCGGCGCGTGGTTGGCCTCGGCAGGCGCACGCGTCGTCCACAGCAGGCGGGCGGCGAAGTCGTTCTGGATGGCCTCGCGCCAGCGCCACAGCGTCACGAGCGCATCGTTGAACTCACGCTCCCCGGCCTTGACGGGGCGGCCGTAAGCTGCAGGAACAACGGGCCGGAAGCGATCCACGGCATTGGTCCAGATCGGGCGCGTCTCGGTCTCGACGGGCACGCCGCCGGTGAAGCCGTCCGGGTCGGTGTCCTCGCGGCGCGGGGTGTAGAGCTCGTAGCGCCCGCCCCAGCCGCCCCAGTTCGGGTGCTCGGGCGCGTTCAGGCCGTTGGGGATGAGGCCGAGGAAGGAGGGCGTGTCGCCTTCCATGCCGTAGGCGATGTCGGGGTAGGCGGCGCCCAGCGGGCCGTGGCCCTGCTGGATGTTGCGGACGATCCAGGCGTTGCTGACGTGCTGGTTGTCGATGCCCTCGATCTCGCGGTGGATCGCGGCCCAGGTGGGGCGCGCATAGCTGCCGGGGCTGACGATGTAGAAGAGGCCCGGGAACTCGCGGCGCAGCCAGGCGCCGCTGTCGTCCTGGTCGGAGATGGTGTAGACGCGCAGGCGGCTGACGGCCGCGTCGACGGCTGCTTTCGGGCGCGTGCGCTTCAGGCTGTGCAGGGCCTGCGCCAACGTGTTGGCCCCGCCCCAGACGCTGACCCACAGCGGGCGCGGATCGGGGCGTTCGAGCTCGCGCAGCAGCAGCTCGGAGCCGGGGCTGTCGCGCCCGTCACCGATGGCCTGCAGGCCGTAGCCGGGCTGCCCCGTCACGACGCGGGCCAGCAGCAGCGCGGCATCGGGGTAGGCGCGGTCGTGCTGGCGCAGCCTTGGCAGCACCTGGGCGTAGTGCTGGATCACCCGTTTGATCGACTCGGGATGCACGCCCTGCTTCATGTGCACCGAGGTCGTGGCCACGAGGCCGCGCAGCTCGATGTCGTTGGCGTAGAGCAGCAGCCGCACCAGGGACTGGGTGTCGTCCGGCTCGTTCTCGATGTCGGTGAGGACGACGAGGCGCGGTTTGATGAGTGGTGGTTCGGCCACGGCGACGCCCGGCAGGGCGAGCAGGCCGATCAGCAGGGTGATGCCGAGTCTGAGCACCGGTCGAGGCCTCAGCGGAACAGGCGCTGCGCGAAATGGAAGAGGTTCTCGGCCCAGCTGTCGCGGTCGTGGCCGGATTCGTCGACGTTCCAGAGGTGCGGGACGTCCCCGGCCTTCAGCGCACGGTGCACGCCCTGGGAGACGTTGATCAGCCCGTCCTTGTTGCCGCAGGACAGGTAGAGCAGCGCGAGCTGGCGCCGGGCGGCAGCGGGGTCGGGCAGCAATTCGGCGGCGGGCTTGGTGTTGGGCGCGGAGGAGAAGCCGCCGACCCAGGCAAAGGTGTCGAGGTGGGCCAGGCCGAAGTTCAGCGCCTGGCCGCCGCCCATGGACAGCCCGGCCAGCGCGCGCTGCTTGCGGTCGCCCGAGGCCGAGTACTTCGCTTCGACGGCCGGGATCAGGAACTCCAGCAGGTCGCGCTCGAACTTGGCGAACCCGGCGGCGTTCTCCGGCGTGAATACGCGGTCTGCGGGCGGCGAGCGGTCATCCGGCAACGCGCGGCCATTGGGCATCACGACGATCATCGGCAGCGCCTTGCCGTCGGCGATGAGGTTGTCCAGCACCTGGGGCGCCCGTACATAGCCGCGCCATTCGTGCTCGTTGCCGCCGATGCCGTGCAGCAGGTAGAGCACGGGGTAGCGTCGCTCGGCCGAATAGCCCGGCGGCAGATAGACGCTGGCCTTGCGCTGCGTGCCGGTCACGCCCGAGGCGTAGCTCAGTTCCTCGATGCGGCCGGCCACCACGCCGGGCCTGGCGTCGGCGAAGCCGGCGGGTGGCGCGGGGAAGGCACGCACGTCGTCGGCCGCGAGCGTGATCGTGCGGTCGAAATTGGCGCGCGCCCGGTCTGGCGTGACGGTCTCGACGCCTTGCGCCCAGGCGGCGGTGGCGAGTGCCAACAGGGCGATGGCGGCCAGTGTCTTGGTGTGTTGCATTTGGAGTGGTTGGGTCAGGGGTGATCAGCTCTTGCGCCCCATGCGCCAGCCGTCGACCACCGCCTTGGTTAGCAGATTGGCCTCGCGTTGCTGCGTGGCGGTGAGGGGCGCTGGCGGGTTCATCTGCGATACCGCATCAATTATTTTTTCCATCACCTTTGCCATGCCCGGCATACGCTCTTCCTGGATCTGCAGATAGGCATTTTTGTAGCCGCTACGGTGTGTCGGCGTGATGCCCAGGTCGCGCGCCATATCGCCGGATGCCATGACAAGCGACATCAGCGTGTCAGGGTCGCCGGTCGCAGCGGCTACGAACACATCGTGCTGCAGCTTGCCAATGAGCGCCGGATCCGCCTTGCCCTTGGCGTCGGGCGACTCCAGCGATTGCAGATAGGCCATCGCCGCTCCTGCAGCACCGCCCTCATAGGCTTTTTGCAGGAGCTCACCGCTGCGCGCCAGCGTGGCGGCGTCAAAGACCTGGCAGCGACGCTGCTCGCGCTGGGCGTTGGTGATCGTCTCGTTGCTCACGCCCTCCTCGCCGCCCATGTCCTTGAGCGCCTTCTTGACATTGGCTGGCATCAGGTCCGGTTGATCGCGGAGGGCGAAGAGGGCTTCCGGGACCTTGGACATCATTGAGCAATGCTGAAGCGTCTGGGCCGCTTTCAGCGCATCCTCCGCAGTCCCGCCGTTCAGGCCCAGCTGCACCTTGCGCAGCGACTCGGTCGGCGATTCGCCTTCGGGCGGTGCTGCGACATTGGCGCGACCGGGCAGCACGGGCCTGCTCGCGGCAGGCGTCGGTACTGCCTGGACCGCGACGGCTGCGGCGCTGGCTGCTTCGGCTGGTGTTGCGAGCGCTGCGGGCATTACGGGCGCCGAAGCCTGCACGGCAACCGGTGCTTCGCCGGCCGGCTTGTGACCGTACAGCCAGGCAGCGGCGCCGCCGGCAAGCAGCAGCACCGCGGCGCCCACCGCATTGCGCGTTCGGTGGCTGGCCTGATCCTTCTGTGTCTTCTTCATCTTGTGTTCTCCCTGGGACCGTCGAATGTCGCCGTGCCTACTGCGGGGCCGAGGCGGCTGCGGCTGCGGCTGCGGCCGGCGGGCGTCCGAGCAGCCGGCGGGGGATGTACTGGTAGTCCTTGCCGTCCGGCTTCTTCCAACCCAGGATCAGCGCGAGACCATAGCCAGGCCCCTGGAAGTAGCGCACACGGAAATTGCGCAAACCCTTGGCCAGCTTCACGGTTTCCATCAGCGGATAMGCCGCATGGATGCCGTCGTTGTTGATCACCTCCACGTCATCGATGGTGAGGATGGCCCCRTCRTCAGACAGCAGCATGAGGTCCATGGTGAGGTCCTGCGGCATGTTGACGGTGAAGCGGATGTCCAGCCCGAACCATTCGTTCATGTCCAGGCCAGGGAANCCGATCAGCTGGTCCACCTTCATCAGACAGCAGCATGAGGTCCATGGTGAGGTCCTGCGGCATGTTGACGGTGAAGCGGATGTCCAGCCCGAACCATTCGTTCATGTCCAGGCCAGGGAAGCCCTCGCGGTGGTCGCGCGGCGTGATGTCGAGCTGGGCCAGGCAAACGGTCTTGATGGGTTTGCGCCGGCGCATTTCGTTCACCGACTTGGYGTCCGGTCGGAGGCGGTAGACCTCGGCCACCATCGGCCGGTCCGGTGAGTCCGCGCATTCCTCAAACAGCTTGGCCGGCGCCGCGCTGCTGGCCGCCGGGGCAGGCGCTGGCGGCGGGGCCACGCTGACAGCCGGCGGTGCCGGCGCCACCGCCACCACCGGCGCGACGGCTTGCGGCACGGGCGCGACCTTGGGCACCTCGATCACCGGGAGTTCGGGCATGGGCGGCATGCTCGGGGGCGGCAGRTCGGGCATCTTKGGGGCGGGTGGCGGGGGCTCGGGAGGCTTTGGCGGGGTCTTGAGCTCAACGATGCTCACATCCGTGATGCGGGGCTTCTCTGGGGGCGGCACGCGGGTGCGCCACATCAGCACCGCCGCCAGCAGGATGAGATGGACGATCACCGCAATGGTCAGCGCATAGCCGTTGACCCCCCGCCGCCATTGCTGCTGCTGTCCGGTTTCGGTGGGCTTGCCGGCCTCGGGTGGTATCGGGTTCATGGTCTTCTACTTCAGCAACTTAAAACGGGTTCATGGGCATAGATGGGAGCCTGCCACCGCCAGCGCCAGGCGGCACGGCGGCGGGGCGGGGCGCCGTTCATGCACCGCCCCTCGCCAACACCTGGCCAAGGAAGGCCTCATGCGAGGGGAGCCGGGCGACCGACTCGGCGATGGCGTGGCGGCGCTGCTGCAGGGCCTGTCGCGCCTCGTCGGGCGGCATTTCCTGCAGAACCGGGTCGGTGCGTTCGGGCCAGTGCTGCATGCCGGCATGGATGGCCAGCCAGCTGTGCTCGTCAAAGCCCTCGTCGCCCTGCAGGTGCAGCAGGCCCAGGCGGCGCCAGGCGTCGATCTTGAAGGCCAGCGTTTCGGGCAGCTCCATCGTCGCCATGTCGCGCCACAGCGCGCTGTCGCGGCGCGCCGTGAGGCAGTAGTGAAGGATGATGAAGTCGCGGATGCGGTTGAACTCGCGCACGGCCCGTGCGTTGTAGCCGGCCACCACGCCCTCGCTGATCGGCTGGCCGGACGTCAACAGGGTCATCAGGTGGCCCAGGCCACTCTGGATCAGGAAGATGCTGGTCGATTCCAGCGGCTCCAGGAAGCCCGAAGACAGGCCGAGCGCCACGACGTTGTGGACCCAGAAGCGCTCGCGGTGGCCGGTGGTGAAGCGCAGCAGCCGCGGTTCGGCCAGGGGCTTGCCGTCCAGCTGCTGCAGCAGCTGATCGCGGGCGCGGTCGGCGTCGATATGGCGGCTGCTGAAGACATGGCCATGCCCGGTGCGGCTTTGCAGCGGGATGCGCCAGGCCCAGCCGCCTTCGAGCGCGGTCGCGCGGGTGTAGGGCGTCAGCGCCGTGCCGGTGCGCTCGCAGGGGCAGGCCCAGGCGCTGTCCACCGGCAGCCAGCGGCTGAAGTCGACGAAGGGTTCTTCCAGCGTTTTGCCCAGCAGCAGCGAGCCGAAGCCGGAGCAGTCGATGAAGAGGTCGCCTTCGATCTCGCGGCCATCGGCCAGCCTGAGGCTGTGAACGCCGCCGTCGGCGCGCCGCGTGACGCCGACGATGCGTCCGTCGGTGCGGCGCGCGCCACGGCCGAAGGCCAGGCGGCGCAGGAAGCCGGCATAGAGGGTGGCATCGAAGTGATAGGCGTACTTGTAGGGTGCGCGGCCCTCGTCGTCGGGTTGCATGAAGCGGCCCCGCATGGCCATGACGGTGGGCAGGCATTGCTCGCCAAGCCCGCCGAGCGCCGGGTCGGCCAGGCGCCGGTACTGGCCCCACAGCGCGTGCGGCCCCTGCATCTCGCCGAAGTCGCCGAAGGTGTGGAAGTAGCGTTCGCCCTGCACCCGCCAGTCGCGGAACTCGATCCCCAGCTTGTAGGTGCCGTGCGTGGCGCGCAGGAATTCGGCCTCGTCGATGCCGACCAGCCGGTTGTAGTTGCGGATGGACGGGAAGGTCGCCTCGCCGACGCCGATGATGCCGATCTCCTCGGACTCCACCACCTCCACCGTGCAGCGCCCCTTCAGGCCGGTAGCGATGGCGGCGGCGGTCATCCAGCCTGCGGTGCCCCCGCCCACGATGACGATGCGATTGAAGGTCTGGGTCATGAGGGGCTCTTTGGGTTCAGCTTGCCGGTTCCAGATGGGCGGTGGGGTCGCAGATGGCGCGGCTCAGAAGGCGTCGAGGGTCAGGCTGCCCAGGTCCAGGCCGTCGCCGCGGGCGCGCAGCGTGGCGCGGCCCGGGCCGCCGGTGGATTGCAGGATCACCTGCGCTTGGCCGTTGAACACGCTGCGCTGCCATGGCCCGGCGGCGGTGGACGTGCGCAGCGTCGCCCAGCGACGGCCGCCCTGGGCGTCGTCGAAGAGCTTGCGCGTGCCACCGGCTGGCGTGGCGAAGACCAGGCTGAGCGTGTTGCTATCGTTCAACTGCGCCGGGTCGAGGTCGATCACGCCCATGCCTTCCTCGGGCCGCGGCGTCACCGGGCGGCCATTCAGGTACACCTGCACACCGGGTGCGATGTCGCCCACGAACAGCGATGCGCGTCTTGCCGTCGCAGGCGGGCGCGCAAAGCTGGCATGCACCACGTTCCAGGCGCTGTCGGCCGGTTGCGCGTCGGCGGGCACCCAGGCGAAGGGGTCACGCCCCTTGGCCTCGCCGGCACCGGCCAGCAATGCCGCGGCGTCTTCCGAACGTGCCACGCCTTGCAGGCGCCAGTGGCCGAGCGCGGCGTAGCGATGGAACTCGGCCGGCTTGTCGGCCTCGTGAGAACCCGGGTCGCCGTTGCCCATGCCGATCAACCGCGCGGGGCCTGAAACCTCGAAGCTGAGGCGCTGGTTGGCGGTGGGAACGACGCGGCCTTCACGGTCGACGACGCTGACACGCACCACCGCCACGTCGTCGCCATCGGCGCGGATGCGTGCGCGGTCCGCCGTCAGCCGCACGGCGCTGCCGTCGCCGGTGGTGGTCACGGTCTCGGTCACGACCAGCTTGCCGGCCTGGTAGCCGCGCGCCGTCAGGCTGCCCGGCGCGTAGGGCACGCTCCACTGCAGATGGGCGTAGCGCGCCAGCGGCTTGCGGCCGAGCGAGCTGCCGTTCAGCAGCAGTTCCACTTCGTCGGTGTTGGCGTAGACGCGCACGTCGATGGGCTGGCCTTCTCGGCCGGGCCAGTTCCAGTGGGGCAGCACATGCACCATCGGCTCGGACGTCCAGGCAGCCTTCAGGTAGTAGCCGCTGTCCTTCAACGCACCGGTCGTGTCCATCATGCCGAACTGCGAGGAGACGGCGGGCCAGCCGTAGGGCGTGGTCTCGCCGCGGTAGTCGAAACCGGTCCAGACGAACATGCCGGCCATAAAGGGGCGCTCGGCGTTGAAGCGCCAGGCCTCCTCGATGGACGCCGTCGACGCGCCGCCGGAACGCTTGTCGTAGGCGGCGACGTGCACCCGCGCCGGGTCGTCGGCGTAGATGCCGCGCGTGGCGTAGGTCAGGCCTTCCTCGGTGACGACGGACGCACGCTCGGGGAAGCGCTTATGCATCGCGTCGATGTCGTGCTGCGCCTTGTAGTTGAAGCCCAGCACCTCGGAGCCCGCCGCCGTGCCTTCGGGCCCACCCGAGCTGGAGGCAGCCAGCGTGGTGGGGCGTGTCGGGTCCATGCGCTTGACGATGGTCTGCATCTCGCGCGCCAGGCGGGTGCCGATCTCGCTGTTTTCGATCGCCCATTCCTCGTTGCCCACGGACCACAGGATGACGGACGGGTGGTTGCGGTCGCGCCGCACCATGCGCTCCATCTCGTCGCGGATCTGCGGGGCCGTGCCCATCATGCGGTGCTCGTCGATGACGAGGATGCCGAGGCGGTCGCAGGCGTCCAGCAGTTCGGGCGTGGCCGGGTGGTGCGCCGAGCGGATGGCGTTTACACCCATGTCCTTGAGCATCTTCAGCCGCGCGTCATGCATGGCATCCGGCAGCGCGATGCCGATGCCGGCATGGTCCTGGTGGTTGTTGGTGCCGTGCAGCTTGACGTGCTGGCCGTTCAGGAAGAAGCCCTGGTTCGCGTCGAAGCGGAGGGTGCGGATGCCGAACGGCGTGTCGTATTTGTCGACCACCTGGCCGCCGCGCTTGACCTGCGTCGTCAGCGTGTAGCGCTGCGGCGTTTCAAGCGACCACAGCTTCGGTGCGGTCACGCGCAGCATGGCGCTGGCCTCGGCGGTGGCGTCCGCCGCCACGCGCCGGGCGGGCACGCTGCCCCGCGCGACGACCCGGCCCTCGGGGTCGCGCAGCTCGTGTTCCAGGCTGAACGACTCGGCGGCCTTGCCGTCGTTGCGCACCGTCACGTCGACGGCCACGTCGGCGCGGTTGCCGTTCACCGTGGCACGCACGAACGTGCCCCAGTGGTCGACGTGCAGTGGCTCGGTCTGGGTCAGCCAGACGTGGCGGTAGATGCCCGCACCTTCGTACCACCAGCCTTCCTGCGTGGTAGCGTCCACGCGCACGGCGACGATGTTGCGGCCACCGTAGTGCAGGTAGTCGCTGATGTCGACGCGAAAGCTCGAGTAGCCGCTGGCCTCGTGGCGCAGGTAGTGGCCGTTGACCCAGACCACGCTGTCGCGGAAGACGCCGTCGAACTCCAGCGCGATGCGCTTGCCCTTCGCGGACGCAGGAACAGCGAGCTCGCGCCGGTACCAGCCGACGCTGTTCTCCGGAAAGGCCCTGCCGATGGCCTTGGAGCCGTGCGTCGTGCTGCCGCGTGCGTCGAAGGGCAGTTCCACCGCCCAGTCGTGCGGCAGGTCGACGCGGCGCCACGGCCGGTCGTCGAATTCGGCCGACGCGGGGCCATCGCCAAAGCCGGCCTTGGCGAAGAAGAAGGCCCGCGTGCTGTGATCGAAGTCCTGTGCGGGATCTTGCGCGTGGCCGAGCGCGAAGCGCCAGCCGTCGTCGATGCGGGTGCGCTGGCGCGGGTTGTCATTGGCTGCTGCAGGCCCCGCGCACAGCGTCAGCGCAAGCAGCCAGGTGAAGAAGGAGGAGAACTTGTTCATGGCTTCTTGGCGGTGTCGGCGGCGTTGGCAGCGTTGACGATGAGTTCGATGACGGCGTCCTTGCGCGCGCCAGTCTTGCGGTCGAACAGGCCGCCGGTGTCCCAGTAGACGGGCACCATGCCGTGGCGCACGGCCGAGCCGGTGATGTACTCGTTCCAGTACATGCGGTAGCGGTCCATGCCTGGGTAGGCGCGCTTCATGGCGACGGCGTATTCACCCAGCACCACCGGCACGCCCTTGTCGATGAAGGCGGCCTTCAGCGCCTGGAAGGCGGCATCGACCTGGGGCTCGTTGGCCCAGGTCACGGTGGCGGCAGGGTCGGTGGCGATCTTGCCCCACTGCCAGATCTTGCTCTTGTCGTCGATGGTGAAGGGGAAGGGGTCGTAGTAGTGCACTTCCATCATCAGCCGTGCGGGCACGGTGTCGGCGGGCAGCTTGGCGTTGCATCCCAGTGCATCGATGTGACTCGTGTTGTAGGACTGCACGATGAGGTGGCGCTTGGCGTTATTGCCGCCGGTGGCGCGCACGGTGTTGACGAAGGTCTGGTTGAAGCTGTTCTGCACCGTGCAGTTTTCGGGCGTGGGCCGGCCGTATTCCTTCTCGATGTGCACTTCGTTCGTGCCGGCGAACAGCAGGTGGTCGTCGTAGCCCTCAAAGTTCTTGGCGATCTGGGTCCAGAACTTCGTCAACCTGGCATTGACCTCGGCCTGCTTGGCGTAAGTGGGGTGGTCCGCCCAGCCGCCGTCCCAATGGGTGTTGAGCAGCACGTACAGCCCGGCCTTGCGGGCGTAGTCCACCACCTGCGTGACGCGGGCCATCCAGGCGGGGCTGATGTTGCCGTTGGCATCGGCGTACTGGTTCCAGGCCACCGGGATGCGCACGGTGTTGAAGCCGGCCGCCTTGAAGGCGGTCATCACCACCTGGTTGGCGGGTGGGTTGCCCCAGGCGGTTTCGCTTGGTACGGCCTCGAGCGTGTTGCCCAGGTTCAGGCCGGGCGACATCTCCCGGGAGAGCTGCAGGCTGGTCAGTTCGCGCATGCCGGCGCCGTCGGCGGCGCAAGCCGCAAACGTGCAGGCCAGCCCGAGGGGCAGCAGAAGCGTCGAAAGAAGGGTCTTCATGGATTTCTCAGTGAACAACAACGACGGCATACCCGTCTTCAGCGCAAGGATTCCAGGATCACCGCGGCACCGCCGCGATGACCAGGTTCAGCTTCAAGCCAGGCCAGCGCCGCGGATCTTCAGCGCCACGGCCGGCGTGCCGGCGAGGCCCTCGGGCAGCTTCACCTCCAAGCCCTTGCGGCTGCGCGTGAAGGCCAGGCTGTCCGTCGAGCCCAGCACCTCGACGCGCTCGATGGCATCGGGCGCCAGCGCCGAGTCCTGCGCCAGCGCCTGGATGCGCAGCAGGCCGCCTTTGGGCCAGCCCAGTGCGATGGCGTAGAGGGCGCCGCCCTTGGTCGTGAAGCGGATGTCCTCGGCGCCGAAGTGCGCCTTGCCTTCGCTGAACATGCCGCCGCCCACGCGGGTCGGGCCTTCGCCGAAGCTGCGCCAGGGCCGTGTGCCGTGGATGGCCTCGCCATTGCGGCCCATCCACTCGGCCATCTGCTCGAGGAAGCGGCGCTCGTCGGCATCGATGCTGCCGTCACCGCGCACGGGGATGGACAGCAGCAGGTTGCCGTTCTTGGAGACGATGTCGCACAGGCTGTGGATCACGCTGGCGGCCGACTTGTAGCTGTGGTTGTTGAACACGCCACGGTTGTAGTGCCAGTCGCCGATGCAGGTGTCGGTCTGCCAGGGCAGCGGCTCGATGCCTTCGCGCTGGCCGCGCTCGACGTCCTCGACGACACCGGCACGGCGCTCGGGCGGCAGCACCTTGGCATTGACAACGGCCTCCAGCTTGCCGCCGTGCCAGGCCATGCTGGCGTTGTAGTAGTGCGCCGTGATGTCCAGCCCGGCCTGGCCCAGGGGCAGGCCGGAGTTGTCGAAATAGACGAGGTCGGGTCGGTAGCTGTCGATGAGGTCGCGGCAGCGCAGGAACCACTGGCGGGTGAACGCCGGGTTGTGCGGCGGCGCCTTCTCGTCCCAGACGCGGTCGTTCTGCTCATGCCACTCGTTGGCCGTGCGGATGGTGTTGATGCCGTCGGGCATGACCATGTTGCGGCCGGTGTAGAGGTCTTGCGGATCCAGGCCTTCCCACCAGGTGCCCTTGCCGTCAGCCTTGGTCAAGCGGTAGGCGTCGTAGCGCTGGCCGGCCAGCGGGCCTTCGGGGTCGTAGCCGTAGGCCGTCTGCAGCCAGTGCCAGGCATGCGCCGAATGGTTGCTGACGCCAAAGCGCAGGCCCTTGGCACGCGCCACCTTGGCCCATTCGCCGACGAGGTCGCGCTTGGGGCCGACGCGCACTGAGTTCCAGCCGTGGTACTTGGAATCGTAGGCGTCGAAGTTGTCGTGATGGTTGGCCAGCGCGACGAAATACTTGGCGCCGGCCTTGGCGTAGAGGTCCATCAGGGCCTCGGGCTCCCAGGCCTCGGCCTTCCAGCGGTTCTGCATCTCCATGAATCCGACCTTGGTCGGGTGGCCATAGGTGCGCACGTGGTGGTCGTACTGCCAGTTGCCCTGGGTGTACATCTGGCGGGCGTACCAGTCGCCCATCTCGGGCACGCACTGAGCGCTCCAGTGCGCCCAGATGCCGAACTTTGCGTCGCGGAACCAGTCCGGTGTGCGGTAGCCCTCGACGAGGGAGTCCCAGGTGGGCTTGAACGGGGCGGGCGCAGCCTGCGCCGCGGGCAGGCCGGTGGCGCCAGCGGCAGCGGTGGCGGCCTGAAGGAAGGAGCGGCGGGTCGGGAGATGTGCGGACATGGCGGTGTCAGATGTGGAGATGGGCATGGCGCGCCGAAGCACGCCATGCCCGTTTTGCGATGCCGGCCCTGTGGTTGCCGGTGGGGACGTTTACCTTGTAGCGTCGACGAGGGCCTTGATCAGGTCAGGCAGGCGCGGCGCACCGGTGTCAGCCATGCCGCTGCCGCAGCCCTGGGCGTGAGCCAGCGCTGGCAGCGCTGACCACAGGCACAGGCCCTTCAATAACTTGGACTTCATGGATCAACCTTTTCTCTGGCGGAAATGCTCGGCGCGAATGTCTCCGTCGCGCTCGGGCTTTGGGAGGGATCTCAGGGCTCGGGCCCGATGCCGTTGTAGCTGAAGTGGCGCAGGCGCACCTCGCCATCGCCGGCGGCGAACAGCGCCGGCCGCAGGCTTGCAAGGCTGCTGACGGCGGTCTGGTGCAGGGCTGAAACCTCCGTGAGCCACGGGTTGCAGGTCCAGGGACCGTCGCCGATCGCGTGCTCGAAGGTCAGGAGGTGGCGGCGGTTCGTCACGCGCAGGCGGTGATGCTGCCCTTGCACGGCCTGCCGCATCCAGCCGTGGCGCTGGCCATAGCTGTAGGTGTGCATCTGGCCGTCGCCGATGCCCACGCCGACGAAGCCGCGCGCGTCATGGAAGAGAGCCAGCCCACCCTGGGCCGCACCTTCAAGCTCGAATTCGATCTCGGCGGTGTAGCTGCGATCGCCCGCGAGGCAGGTCAGCGGTGAGCAGTCGGACAACCCCGTGCCCTTGCCCCGCAGCGTCAGACCGGTGCCGTCATAGCGGGCGCGCTGCAGGTCCTCGGGCGTTGCGTCCTGGAAGGTCCACTGCAGGCCGAGGCGGTCATGCGTGAAGTCGTCGCTGAGCGAGAGACCCGCTGCCAGCACCGATCCACCGCGCGGCTTGCGCTGGGCCCGGTCGAGCGGGTCGCCATTGCTGCGCGGCCAGCCGTCACGCGTCCATTCGATCGGCGCCAGCAGCACCTGCCGCCCGAGGGTACGGTAGCCGCTTTCGTGGCCGTGGCACAGCATCCACCAGTCGCCTGCCTGGCCTTCCACCAGGCTGGCAGGGCCGCTGGTGCGCCACGGCCCGTCCGCTGCGCTATCGATCAGGCTGAACGGGCCGTCCTGCCAGGGCCCGGCGATGGAAGGCGCTCGCGCCACCTTGACCACATGGCCGTCAAGCGCGTTGGCGCCCTGGGCCTGGACGCGGTAGAAGAAGTCGCCCCGGCGCAGCAGCTTGGCGCCGGCGATCGCGGCCGGTGCGGCGCTGCGGGCCGTCTGGGCATGGACAAGCCCGCCGACGGTGGCCAGCCCGTCGTCCGTGAGGCCGACGCGCCGGTCGCCGTTGACGAAGAGATGGCGCCTGCCGTCCTCGCCCACGACATGGGCTGGGTCCAGGCATCCCTGCAGCTCCAGGTCGACGGGATCGCTCCAGGGCCCGCGGATGCTGTCGGCGTGCATGACGTGGATGCCGACCCCCTGAGGCCGTAGCAAGGGGAGGTAGAGGAAGTAGCGGCCGTTGTGCCGGACAAGATCCGTCGGCGAGCCCGTGCCGAGCGGCTGGTTCAGCGCCGCGGCGATGGGCACCCAGTTCACCAGGTCGCGCGAATGCCAGACCACGGCACCCGGACAGGACTGCCGCGACGAGAAGGTCATGTAGTAGTCGGGGCCGTCCTTCAGGATGGCGGGGTTGGGATGATCGCCGGCCACGACGGGGTTGCGAAAGCTTCCGTCGCCCAGGTCCGCCAGCCGCTGGCCGTCGATGCCGCGGCCCCAGGACTGGGTAGGGCGGGTCGTGCCTGCGCTGCCGAGGGCTGCCACCACGGCTGGATGCCGCGGAACCAGGGGCAGCGTGGCCGGCGTGTTCATGCCTTGGACACGAAATGGTCGTGCGCCCACGCGCGGCACGGCAGGCCGCCCGGCATCCGGGTCGGCTCGGCAGCGGTGGCCGCCAGCGTCATGGCGTCGACCTCAGCAGCTTCTGCAGCGTCGGCGCCATGGACCGCTGCCAGATGTCGTAGCCCTTGGCGTTGGGATGCAGCAGGTCGGGCATGACGTCCTTGCCAAGCGTGCCGTCGGTATTGAGCAGCGCGGCATTGATATCCAGGAAGTGAACGCTGCGGCCGTCGGCCAGACCTTCGAGGAGCTTGTTGACGCGCTGGTTGATGCCACGCAGGAAGTCGTCGGGTTTGTCGCCGCGCGGGAAGATGGCCAGCAGCAGCACCTGGGTCCTGGGCAGGCGCTGGCGCAGCTCGTCGAGCAGGCGCTTGATGCCGGCGGCCGTCCGCTCCGGCGCCTCGGCGCGGTGGCCGGTGTTGTTGGTGCCGATCATCAGCACGGCCACCTTGGGTGCGATGCCGTCGACCTCGCCGTGCTGCAGCCGCCACAGCGCGTTCTCGGTGCGGTCGCCGCCGAAGCCCAGGGCCAGTGCGTGCAGCGGCGCGTAGTGGCGCTGCCAGACCTCGCTGCCGTCCTTCTCCCAACCCTGGGTGATGGAGTCGCCGATGAAGACGACTTCGGGCGGCGTGCCGGCGGCGATCAGCCGGGCCTTCTCCTGCAGCTTTTGCTCGTGGCGCGGCTGCCACCAATCGACGGCCCAGGACTCGTTGAGCATGGCCGGCGTGACGGACTCGGTGCGGTAGTCGGGGCAGGCCAGCCCGGCCTTGGCCGTGCGCGTGATGCGCACGTTGGCGACGCTGACGCGGCCCGTGCCGGTCGCGTCGATGGCGAATGGCAGCCTGACCTTGGAGAAGTCGGCGCCTTCGCGCGTGAAGCAGCTCATGGCCAGGGAGACGTGCTGCCAGCCCTTGCCGGCCCAGCTGCGCGCCGGCTCGATGAGGTTGACGCCGCGCTCGCAGCCGTCGCCGCAACTGAGCTTGGCACGCACACCGCCCTTGGCGAGTTCGGCCACATCGAGGTCGAACTCCAGCGTGCCGCCCAGGTAGGGGCGCAGGTCCAGCGGCTCGCGGCTTTCGATGCGCAGCGTGGCCTGCCAGAGATCCTTCCAGTCCAGCAGCACGGCCTCGCGTTTGCCGCCGGTCGTGAGTGCGCTGGCGGCCAGCGTGCTGGCTCGTGCGTAGTCGGCGGTCGGCGCCGGGACGACGACGCCGTCGCCTGCCAGCTCGACCTGGTTCTCCCAGTGGCCGACGACGGTGCGCCAGGCGGCCGATGGCGCCGGCAGGAGGGTGATGTCGGGCGCTGCCTGCGCCAGGGCGCCCAGGGCCGCCGTGGTGAGCAGCGCGCCGAGGAATGACGTGCGAACGCCGCTCACTTGTAGCGCCCCATCTTGACCTTCAGCACGCGCGGGTTCGCGACGAAGTTCAGGCCCCAGTCGACCTGGTCGCCGTTCCAGCGGCGCTCCATCACCCACTTGCCGCTGGTGTCGAAGTGGCCTTCCTCGGCGTACTCGATCAGCGTGCGGCCGCTGCCTTCGACGTCGTCGATGCGCACGCGCGCCTGCTGGCCCACGAGCAGGAATTCGTCGTCGCCGATCTGCGCGATGGACACGCCACCGACGAGCTTGGCGGCATGCGCCGGCGCCTCCTTCTGGTTGCCCGGCCATTCACGCTCGCCGAACTGCCACTGGCCGAAGGTGACGTGGGCCTTCCAGCCCTTCATCGTGACGAACTGGTCGGCATGGTCGTCGGGCTCGGACACGCCGTGCGTGTGGCCCTCGAAGGCCCATTGCGCCCACTGGCGCTGCATCGGCCGGAAGGCGGCGAAGATCTTGGCGAAAGGCTCCAGCGTGGCCTTGTCGTTGGTCTTGGCGCCGAGCGGGTAGTTGGCGTAATCGAAGTAGTCGATGCCGAAGGGCGAGACGCCGATGGAGCCGCTGCCCAGGATCTGATAGAGGTAGCGGGCATAGAGCTCGGCATTGCCGATCTCGGGCACGAACAAGGCGTTGTCGGGACGCTTGAACTTGGCCAGATTGGCGTTGAGCTTGGCCGACTCGGGGTTGTAGATATCGGGGCCGACGATGTCGATGGCGGGCGCGGCGGCCTTGTAGATGTCGATGACGTCGTAGGTCGGGCCGCCGCTGGCGAAGTTCTTGTTCCAGGGCTTGGGCGGCTGCTCCAGCGGGTCGCGCAGCGCGTTGTTGACATACATCGGCAGGTCGTAGACGGCGCGGCCGGCCTTGGCGATCTCGCCGATGTAGCGGGCCTTGGCCCAGGCGTGGAAGTACTCGTCGGCATAGTCGCCGTAGACGGCGCGCCAGTTGCCCTTGGCCGCACCCGGCACCGGCGCCTTCTTGCGCGCCAGCACGGCGGCTGGCACGTCGGCTTCGAAAGCGGCCTGTGCTGTCTTGCCGAAGTCGCGCACCAGGCCGAAGGTGCCGACCTCGTTTTCCACCTGCACCATCAGCACGGTGCGCTCGTTCTCGTCGATCTTCTTCAGGTGGGCCATCAGCGCCGTGAAGGCTCGTCTGTCGGCCTTGAGTGTTTCTTCGCCGAGGGGCGAGAGGCAGTAGCTGTTCTTGCCGTCCGGCTCGACCATGCGCGGGAAGCGCCGGTTGTCGAACTTGACCCAGGCGGGCGTGTACTGCGGGCTGGTGTTCTTCCAGGTGCCGAACCACAGCAGCACCACGCGCACCTTGTTCTCGCGCGCCTGCTTGACGAGGGTGTCGACGAAGGAGAAGTCGAAGCGGCCTTCGACGGGTTCGATCTGCTCCCAGGCCACCGGCACCTCCACGGTGTTGGCGTGGATGTAGGCAATGGCGGGCCAGACCTTCTTCAGCGCCTCTGGGTAGTTGCTGGAGTTGTGGACCTGGGCACCCAGGATGGTGAATGGCGCGCCGTCAACGATCAGCGCGTGACGGCCGTCGCGCTGGGCGAGGCGGGGCATGTCGGCCGCGAGGGTGGCCGTGGCGGCGAGGGGCAGGGCAACCGCCAGCGCCACTTGGGCGAGACGGCGCGAAAGAAGATTCGGCATGGCGGCGGGAATGGGCCGGCCAGCACTTGCGCGCCGGCCGACAGAGGGATCAATAGGTGCAGCGAACCTGGAGGGTGTCGCGGCGGCCTGAAGCGAAGGCAGTTCGCGCTTTCAGGCCGATGGCCTGCGGCGTTCGGTCAAACCACTTTGGTATTGCCACTTTGCCATTTCGACTTTTTGGTAAGACCAGTGAATACCCTAATTGATCCTGCACAAAGGGGCTATTCAGTGGGATTTTCGTGACGTGGCCGCGAGTTTCGCAATTTGGGGCGTTAGCATGTGGTCAGTCCAATTGCCACATCCAGGGAAACATGGCTCAACACCCTCGCGGTAGCGACACGCGCCGCCAGTACCAGTTGGTCGCGGACCGCATTCGAGCCTTGATCGAGACGGAAGGCCGAGAGGCCGGGTCGCGGCTGCCGGCGGAGCGTGACCTCGCCTTGCAGCTCGGCGTGTCACGGCCGTCGTTGCGCGAGGCACTCATTGCGCTGGAGATCGACGGCCGCGTCGAGATCCGCGGCGGCTCGGGCGTGTATGTCTGTGCCGGCCAGGACCAGGGCGATGTGGCAACGTCGGCCCTGGGAGACAGCCCCGGCGAACTCATGCAGGCGCGGGTCGTGCTCGAAAGCGCGGTCGTCACGCTGGCGGCAGCCCGGGTCACGCCGGCTGGATTGCAGCGTATCGAGGAGGCCTTGCAGGCGATGCGTGAAGACCATGCCTTTGGGCGCAAGCCGGTCGAGGCCGACCGGCGTTTTCACTTGGGCATTGCCGAGATGTGCGGCAATTCGGTGCTTGTCGGCATGGTGGGAACGCTGTTCGATGGCCGCCACAGCCCGATCTCCTCGCGCATGAGCGGGCGCTTCGAGCCAACGCATGCCTGGCACGTGGCGCTGGCGGAGCACCAGGCCATCCTCCATGCGCTGGAGGCGCGCAACCCGCAGGCTGCGGCTGCCGCGATGGGCAGCCACCTGCTGGCGTCGCACGGCCGATGGATCGGCGAACCGTCCGATCCGCCGGCCGGGGCGGCTGCCGCCGACTGAGGCAACGACCAGCCTCGCGCCGGCATGGCGCCTCAAACGGTCAGATCCTTGAGCGATTTCGCCAGGGTTTTCCTTGCGAAGCCGAATCTTTCGCGTGGCGCGCGATAGCATTTGGTCAGTCCAATTTTTTGATTCAAGTGAGCCATGGCCAGTCAACCTCGCGGCGGCGGCGACGCCCGCCGCCAATATCAGCTGGTCGCGGACCGGATTCGAGCGTTGATCGAGACCGAAGGCATCGCCGACGGATCACGCCTGCCGGCGGAGCGTGAGCTGGCGCTGCAGCTGGGTGTGTCTCGGCCATCGTTGCGCGAGGCGCTGATCGCGCTGGAGATTGACGGCCGCGTCGAGATCCGCGGCGGCTCGGGCGTGTACCTCTGCGCCGCCACCGAGCGCGGCAATGTGGCGACACCCGCGTTGGGCGAGAGCCCCGCCGAGCTCATGCAGGCGCGCGTCGTGCTCGAAAGTGCGGTCATCACGCTGGCCGCGGCCCGGGTCACCAAGGCCGGGCTGAGGCGCATCGAGGACGCGTTGGAAGCGATGCGCGAAGATCACGCCCATGACCGCAAGCCTGTCGAGGCGGACCGGCGCTTTCACCTCAGCATTGCCGAGATGTGCGGCAATTCGGTGCTTGTCGGCATGGTGGGAACGCTGTTCGACGGCCGCCACAGCCCGATCTCCTCGCGCATGAGCGGGCGTGTCGAGTCAACCCACACCTGGCAGGCGGCGATGGCTGAGCACGAAGCCGTCCTGCATGCGCTGGAGGCGCGCAACCCACAGGCCGCAGCGGCGGCCATGTGCAGCCATCTGCTGGCCTCGCACGGTCGCTGGATCGGCGAACCGTCCGAATCGGCTGTGCGGCGCGCCATCGCCGTCTAGCGCGGCGCTGGCGCCACGCGCCTCACATGACGGCGCCCAGCTGCCAGGGCACGAACTCGTTGTCACCCAGGCCATGCTGCTCGCTCAGCGTGAGACGGCCCGACGCCGTCTCCACGATCAGCCGGAACAGCGCCTCGCCCGCCTCAGCCACCGTTTGCGAGCCCTCGACGATGCCGCCGGCATTGAAGTCCATGTCCAGGGGCATGCGCTCGAACAGGCGGCTGTTGGTGGCGAGCTTCAGCGAAGGCGTGGGCTTGCAGCCATAGGTCGAGCCACGCCCCGTTGTGAAGCAGATCAGGTTGGCGCCACCGGCCACCTGGCCCGTGGCTGACACGGGGTCGTAGCCCGGCGTGTCCATGAACACCAGGCCGTGCGCCTGAACGGGCTGCGCGTACTCGACCACGTCATTGAGCGTGCTGCTGCCGCCCTTGGCCACGGCGCCCAGCGACTTCTCGAGGATGGTGGTGATGCCACCCGCCTTGTTGCCGGGCGACGGGTTGTTGTTCAGCTGCGCGCCGTGCAGGGCGGCATACGTCTCCCACCACCGGATGCGGGCCAGCAGCCGCTCGGCCACTTCAGGTGATGCGGCGCGCGCGGTGAGCAGGTGTTCGGCGCCGTAGATCTCCGGCGTCTCCGACAGGATGGCCGTGCCGCCGTGGCGCACCAGCAGGTCCACCGCGGCGCCCAGTGCCGGGTTGGCGCTGATGCCGGAATAGCCGTCCGAGCCACCACATTGCAGGCCGATGACGAGATGGGACAGCGCGACCGTGCTGCGTCGCGCCGTGCTGGCTTGCGCGGCCAGTTCGCGGACCAGCTGCTTGCCTTGCTCGACGGCTTCGCGGGTACCGCCGGCCTGCTGGATCGTCAGCACATGGATGCGTTCACGCGCTGCGGCAGGCAGGCCCTGCACCAGCGGGTCGACCTGATTCACTTCGCAGCCCAGGCCGATCAGCACCACGCCGGCAAAGTTCGGGTGGGTCGCGTAGCCGCGCAGCGTGCGGCGCAGCAGCTCCAGGCCTTCGCCTTCGGCGCTCATGCCGCAGCCGCTGCCGTGCGTGATGGCGACCACGCCGTCCACGCCAGGGAAGGCAGCCAGCGCCTCGCCACTGAAAGCCTGGGCGATGGCCTTGCAGACGGTCGCCGAGCAGTTCACGCTGGAAAGCACGCCGATGTAGTTGCGCGTGCCGACACGGCCGTCATTTCGCACGAATCCCTCGAAACTGGCCGCCTCGCCAGCGGCCAGTGGCGCTGCGGGCGAGCGGCTGGCCGCCTGGGGTGGCGCTTCCTTGGCCATGTCGACGTTGTGCACGTGCACATGGTCGCCGGCCTGGATGGCGGTGCTGGCCACGCCGATGGGCTGGCCGTACTTCAGTACCACCTCACCGGGCGCGATGGCGCGCAATGCAATCTTGTGGCCCGCGTCGATGGCAGCGCGAACACGCAAGGCAGCACCACCCGGCGCGGCGATTTCTGCGTTTTCCGCCAGCGCCACGCGCGCCACGGCGACGTTGTCGCTGGCGTGCAGCAGGATCAGCGGCGGCGCTTCGTCAGTCGACATGGAAGACGCACTCCATGGCTGCCCAGTGCTCGCCAGGCGCGCGGCTTTCCAGCGGACGCTGGCAGGGGCTGCAGAAGGTCCACCAGCGGCGGGTTTCGGCGTCGGCGGCGATGGCCGCCATGTCGGCCTCGTAGTCGCTGCCGTGGTATTCCCAGCAGCCGAACAGCAGGTTCTCCGGCTCGCGCAGGAAGATGCTGTAGTTGCGGATGTTGGAGGCGGCCAGGCGCGCCAGCACCGCGGGCCAGACGGCCGCGTGCAGGCGCTTGTATTCGGCGATACGGTCCGGCTCGATGCCGATCACCATGCCCATGCGTTGCATTGCGTGTTCCTTGTTCATTGCGCGGCCAGCGCGGCGTTCAGCCGGGGCTGCACCAGGCCGGGCACATGCAGCCGTGCTAATTCAACCACTGGACGCAGGCGCCGTGATTTTTTCTGTTCATGGTTCTGCGCGATGTCGGCCAGCCGATGGGCCAGGAAGGGGTTCAACAGCCGTTCGCGCAGGGCAACCAGGTAGTCCCGCGCCTGATCGCCCTGGCCCAGCGCGTCGAACACCGGCAGCACCTCCTGCTGCCAGGCGGCTTCGAGCGGCTCGCGCAGCGCCGGGTCCTGCATGGCCTGCAGCACGGTCATGTCGGCTGCAAGGCGGCCCTTCTGCCATTGCTCAGCGAGCAGTGTGTGGCCAAGATTGAGCAAGAAGAGCTTGAGCCGTTCGAAGCGCGCGAGATCGTCGGTGAGGACGACGTCGGGATGCCGACAAGGCAGCTGCAGCCGCGGCTGCGCCTCGACGGCCCACAGCGCATAGGGCTCGGCCACGGCGCCGACCGGCTCCAGCGCCTCGGACACGATGCGGTCCACCAGCGAATTGGCCCACACCGGCCGGGCCTGCAGCCAGTCGACGAAGGCCGGCTTGCACTGCCATTGGCGAGCCAGCGCCACGACGAGGTCGCGCAGCGCATCGCCGTTGCGCGATACCAGCTCGCAGGGCAGCAGCGTCAGCTCGGCGTCGGGCTGCGCCTGCCAGCGGTCGTGCAGCAGCACGAGCAGCTTGGCGGGGAAGGATGAGGGCGCTGCGGCGTCGTCGGACAGCAGGGCGGCGGCGTCAGCAGCGTCCAGCACCCAGCCACCGTCGCCGGTGTTGGAAACGATCACCTGCACAGGCCCCCGCATGCGCCCGCGCACGGCGGGCCAGTCCGTCGCGGCATGGAAGGCTTCGCGCACGGAGCGGCAGGTTCTGCGCTCTTCCACGGGCTGGCCCTGCGCCAGGCCGCGCACGATGACGTCGAAGCCTTCGGCACGGGCCATGGCCTGGGTGCGCATCGTGCTTGCCGGGTTGCCGGTGCTCTGCACCACCGTGATGCCGCCCAGCGCCTCGCCGCGCTCGGTGGCTTCGCTGACGAAAAGGTCGACATGTGCCTGCAGGAAGCGGCTGGTGCCGAACTGCAGGATGGGCTGGCCTGGGTTCATGGGTGCCGAGCGGTTTCGAATTCAGGCATCGCGGGCCGAGCGCCGGGCCGCTCCCAAGCCGGCCCGCCAGGGCGATGTGCTTGCCGGTCGAACCGGCAAGCATCGCCGCCCCCTCGGGGGACCGGCCAAGGTACTCCTTGGACGAGGGGCTTCATGCTCAGCATTCGACGATGGCTTTGATGACGCCCTCGGCAGGGTCCAGCAGGCGCGGAAAGCCGGCGGGTACATCGGCCAGCGTCAGCCGGTGCGTGGCCAGCGCCACGTCGGGCACCAGACCCTCGCGCATCGCCTTCATGACGGTCTCGAAGTCTTCCGTCGTGGCGTTGCGGCTGCTGAGCAGCGTCGCCTCGCGCTTGTGGAACTCCGGGTCGGAGAAGCGGATTTCGCCCTGCACGATGGACACCAGCACATAGCGCCCGCCATGGGCGATGAAGCGAAAGCCGCGCTCCATGGCGCCTGGGTTGCCGGTGGCGTCGAACACCACGTCGAAGAACTCACCCTCGGTGAGCCGCGACAGTTGCGCCTCGTCGCCTTCACCCAGGGCCACGGCCGCAGTGGCGCCGGCATGGCGCAGTGCGAAATCGAGGCGGTCCTGGCGGCTGTCGAGGGCGGTGACGATGGCGCCACGCAGGCGGGCGAACAGCATTGCACCGATGCCGATGGGGCCTGCGCCCACCACCAGCACGCGCTGGCCGGCCGCAACCTCGCCGCGGCGGACCGCGTGTGCGCCGATGGCCAGGAACTCCACCATCGCGGCCTGGTCCAGCGTGATGCCATCGGCCTTGCCGACGAAGCGCTGCGGCACGCTGACATATTCGGCAAAGGCGCCGTCGCGATGCACGCCCAGCACCTGGATGCGAACGCAGCAGTTGGTCTTGCCCTGGCGGCAGGCGATGCAGTGGCCGCAGGACAGGTAGGGCATCACGTAGACCGCGTCGCCCGGCTTCAGGCCGCTGTCGGCGTCGGCGTCCTCCACGATGCCCGAGAGCTCGTGCCCCATGACGCGCGGGTAGCTGAGGTAGGGCTGGTGGCCGGTGAAGATGTGCAGGTCGGTGCCACACACGCCCACGCGCTTCACGCGCAGCAACACCTCCGCGGGGCCGCGCTCGGGGCGAGGGCGTTGGTGAGCGACGAGAACGCCGGGGGATTCGCAGGAAACAGTCAACATGGTTCTAGGTGGTGGAGGCGAGGCGGTAGAGGCGAGCGGCGTTGCCCCCGAAAAGCGCCTGCAGGTCGTCAGGTTGGGGAACCGGGTGGAATTGGCGGGCCAACTGGTGGGCGAGCTGCCACCAGTCGGCGTAGTCGGCAGCCAGACGCAGCACGGGCCAGTCGCTGCCCCACAGCAGGCGGCGCGGACCGAACAGCGTCCAGAGCGCCTGGGCGTAAGGGCTCAGGGCTGCCGCATCGCGGCGTTCACCGGCCTCGGTCAGCAGGCCCGAGAGCTTGCAGTGCACCTGGGGGAGGGCGGCCAATGCGGCGATGTCGTTGCGCCAGGGCTCGAGCTCGCCGCGCGCGATCAGGGGTTTGGCGGCGTGGTCGATGACGAGGTTCAACCGCGGGTGGCGTGCGGCGAAACGGCACAGCGCCGGCAACTGGCGCGGCAGCACCAGCGCGTCGAACACCAAGCCGTGGCGCTGCATGGCCTCGGCGGCCGGGCTGCAGGCCGGGTCGTCGATCCAGTTGTCTTCGGGCAGGTCCTGCAGCATGGGGCGCAGGCCCTTGAGCAGCGGGTGGTGGGCCAGCGCGTCGATCTGCGCTGCCGCATCGGCGGCCTTGAAGTCCACCCAGCCGACGACCCCGCGCACCCAGGGCGTGCGCTCGGCAAGTGCCAACATCCAACGGGTGTCGTCGATGCTCGGCAAGGACTGCACGAGCACGGTGGCGTCAATGCCGGTGGCCTGCAGGTGGGGTGCGAGATCCTCGGGGCCGAAGTCGCGGTAGATGGCCTGCAGCGAGGCGGGCGGCCATTGGCCCTCGCGATCGGCCAGGCGCCAGAAGTGCTGATGTGAGTCGACCTTCATCAGTCGTCCTGGGGCCCGCGCTCGGGCAGGGGCGCATTGCCGGCAATGAGGCCACGGCCGCGCAACCGATGCCAGAGCTCGCGCGGGATGGCGCGCTCCAGCCAGGCGGCGTTGGCTGCGACCTGTTCAGGCGAGCGCATGCCCGCCAGCACGCTGACCACGGCCGGATGCGCCAGCGGAAACTGCAGCGCCGCGGCCTGCAGCGGCACGCCGAACTCGGCGCAGGTTCCGTCCAGGGCCTGCGCCTGGCGCATCACCTGCGGCGGCACGCCGCCATAGTTGTACTTGGCCTGTCCGGCCAGCAGCCCCGAATTGAAGGGGCCGCCAATGACGACGCGCACGCCTGCAGTTGCGCATTGGTCCAGGAAGCCCAGGCTGCCCTGTTCCAGCAGCGTGTAGCGGCCGGCCAGCAGCACGCAGTCCAGCGGTGCGGCGGCGATGGCGTCCTGCGCCACTTCCCATTCGTTCACGCCCAGGCCGATGGCCCGCACGACGCCCTGGCTGCGCAGTTCCTCCAGTGCCCGGAAACCACCGGTGGTCAGCGCGTGCCAATGAAGGTCGTGCTGGTCGCCGTGGGTCAAGCGGCCGATGTCGTGGACGAGCAGCATGTCGATGCGCGCCAGTCCCAGTCGCTGCAGGCTGTCCTCGAAGGAGCGCATCACGCCGCTGTAGCTGTAGTCATACACCGGGCGGAAGGGCAGGGGATTGGCCCAGCCGTCGCTGCCGGCCGCCACTTTCGGGTCGGAATGCATGAGGCGCCCAACCTTGGTGGACAGCACGAAGCTGTCCCGCGGCTGCCGCGACAGGAACTCGCCGACGCGGCGTTCACTGCGCGTGTAGCCGTAGAAAGGGGCCGTGTCGAAATAGCGCACGCCGGCGCCCCAGGCGGCCTGCAGCGTCGCGATGGCCGTGGCGTCATCCACGGCCTCGTAAAGGCCGGCCAGGGCCGCGGCGCCCAGGCCCAGCGTCGTCAGCTGCAGGCCGGCGCCGGTGAGAGGGCGGCTGGGAAGGTGGTTCAAGCGCGGCATTGAAGTTCGTCGCGGGTCCACTTCAGTACAGGACGGCCTTGGCCTCGGGCGACTGCAGGTTGGCCTTGTTGACCCACACGACGCCGGTGTCGCGGAACTTGGGCACGGGCTTCTTCTGCAATACGTCGGAGATGGTCTTGACGCCCAGGTAGCCCATCTGGAAGGAGCTTTGCACCGCGATGCCCGTGAGCGTGCCGTCCTGGACGAACTTCTGCAGGTCCTGGTTGCCGTCGAAGCCGATGGCGACCAGCTTGCCCGCGCGGCCGCTCTGCACCAGCGCGCGGCCCATGCCGACGGCGGTGGGCTCGTTGGCGCCGAAGATCGCCTTGAGGTCGCGGTGGGCGGCCAGTACGTCGGTGGTCTGGTTCATCGCGGTGGCCATCTGCGACTGCGAATAGAAGGGCCCGACGATCTCGAGCTTGGAGTTGGCCTTCAGGTAGCTTGTGAAGGCGCCGACGCGCCCGACCTCGGAGCCGGCCCCGGCAACGAAGGACATGACGGCCACCTTGCCGGTGGTGCCGATCTTGTCGATCAGCTGTTTGGCGCAGAGCTCACCGGCGGCGCGGTTGTCCGTCGTCAGAAAGGACTGGTAGTAGGGCTTGCCGGCCTCGGACACGTGCGAGTCGATCAACACGACGGGGATGCGCGCTTCCCAGGCCTTCTTGATGACCGGCACCAGCGCGTCGGGGTCCGACGGGCCGAGCACGATGCCGGCTACCTTGCGGTTGATGGCGTTCTCGACGAGGTTGACCTGGTCGGCGATGGCTGATTCGCTGGCCGGGCCGGAGAAGGTCAGCGTGTGGCCGGCGATCTCCTTGATGGCGGTCTCGGCGCCCTTGTTGACGTTCTGCCAATAGGTCGAGTTCGTGGTCTTGACGATGACGGCGATTTCGCCGGCTTGGGATGCGGTGCCGAGCAGGGCCAGGCAGGCGCTCACGAGCGCGTGAATCAAAGGACGGGGCATGGGATGTCTCCTGAGGAATGGAACCGGTCTTCAGCGCCGGTTGCGGAGTTGGTCGATCCAGACGGTGACGAGGATGACCAGACCGATGATGATCTGTTGTGTGAAAGACGAGACGCCGTTCATGTTCAACCCGTTGCGCAGGATGCCGATGACGAAGGCGCCGATGAGCGTGCCGGAGATGGTGCCGACACCGCCCAGCAGCGAGGTGCCGCCGATGACGGCTGCCGCGATCGCATCGAGCTCGTACATCACGCCCTCGTTGGGCTGCGCGGTGACGAGGCGGGACATCAGCACGCAGCCGCACAGGCCCGCCAGCGCGCCCGAGGCGATGTAAGCAAACATAGCGACGCGCCCGACGTTGACACCCGACAGCCGCGCTGCCTCGCCGTTGGAGCCGACAGCGTGCAGATGCCGCCCCAGCGTCGTGCGCCGCAGCAGGATGCCGGCGACGATGGCCAGCACGACCATCAGCAGCACCGGATAGGGGATGCCGGGGAAGACGATATCGGGGAAGCCCTGCTCGTCGATCTTCTCGATGCGCCACAGCGCGCCGTTGCCCAGTTCGCCAAAGGCTTCGCCCAGACCGGAGATGGCCCGCGCGTCGGTGAGCTGCAGCGCAACGCCGCGCGCCACCAGCATCATGCCCAGCGTGGCGATGAAAGGCGGCAGGCGCAGGCGGGTCACACACAGGCCGTTGATGGCACCGCACAGCGCGCCGACGACGACGCCGATGGCCATGGCCGGCGGCACCGGCATGCCGTTCTTGACCAGCATGCCCGCCACCACGCCCGATAGCGCCAGCACCGAGCCCACCGACAGGTCGATGCCGCCGGTCAGGATGACCAGGGTCGCACCGATGCCCAGGTAGACGATGGTGCTCACCTGCAGCGACACCGTCATCGCGTTGCCGACCGAGAAGAAGGCGTTGCTCGTCAGCGAGAACACCAGCACCAGGATGAGCAGGCCCGCCAGCGCGGCAAATTTTTGGATCAGGTCTTTCTGGCGGTCGTTCATGTCGTCGGTTCGAGGGATGCCATGGAGGGCTTGGCCGGCTCGGATGAGCCGACGGAGGCATGGTGCATGATGTCGTGCTGGCTGCACGTGCGGGTGTTCAGCAGCGTGGCGAGCTGGCCCTGGCGGAACACCGCCACGCGGTCGCTCAAGCCCAGGATCTCCGGCAGCTCGGAGCTGATCAGCACGACGCCCACGCCTTCGGCCGCGAGCCGGTCCATCAGCTCGTAGATGGCGTACTTGGCGCCCACGTCGATGCCTCGGGTGGGTTCATCGAACAGGATCACGCGCGCTTCACGGAACAGCCATTTGGCAATCACCACCTTTTGCTGATTGCCGCCCGACAGCAGCCGGGCGATCTGGTCCGGCGACGGCGTGCGGATGCCGAGCTGGCTGATGAAGCGCTCGGCCGTGCTGCGCTCGCGCGCCGCGTCGATGAAGCCCAGGCCGCTGGCCAGCGCGCCCAGGTTGGCCAGCGTGATGTTGTGGGCCACGCTCATCTTCACCGCCAGGCCGTGGGCCTTGCGGTCTTCGGAGACGTAGGCGATGCCGGCAGCGATGGCATCGCGCGGCGAGCGGATCTGCAGGCGTTGGCCATCCAGTTCGATCTCACCGCCATCGACAGCATCGGCACCGAAGATGGCCCGTGCGACCTCGGTGCGGCCGGCGCCGACCAGGCCGGCCAAGCCGAGGATCTCGCCGCGCCGCAGCTCGAAATCCAGCGGCCCGAAGACACCCTCGCGCCGCAGGCCGCGCACCCGCAGCAGCACTTCGGTGGAAGGTTGGCGCGTGGCCGGCGGGAACTGCTGGTTCAGCTCGCGGCCCACCATCAGGCTGACGATCTCGTCGATCGACGTCTCGGCCCAGTGCCGGGTGGTGATGTAGTGGCCGTCGCGCAGCACGGTGACGCGGTCGACGATGTGGTCCAGTTCGTCGAGCCGGTGCGAGATGTAGACGATGCCCACGCCGGAGCGCTTGAGTTCCTGCACCACCGCCAGCAGGCGGGAAGCGTCCGCCTCGCCGAGCGATGACGTGGGTTCGTCCATGATCAGCAGCCGCGCATCCATCGACAGGGCCTTGGCGATCTCGACCATTTGCTGCTGCGCGATCGACAGGGCCGAAACCTCGGTATCCGGGTCGATGTCCATGCCCAGCCGCTGCAGGCAGGCGAGCGCGCCTTTGCGCTGCTGAGCCCTGTCCACAAACCAGCCGCGCCGCGGCTCGCGACCCAGCCAGATGTTCTCGGCCACGGTCAGGTGGGGCACCAGGTTCAGCTCCTGGTGAATCATGACGATGCCGAGTTCCTGCGCGTGATGCAGGCCGCCGACGCGGACGGGCTGGCCGTCGATGCGGATCTCGCCTTCGTCGGGTGTGTAGACGCCGCTCAGGATCTTCATCAGCGTCGACTTGCCGGCGCCGTTCTCGCCGCAGATCGCGTGGACCTCGCCGCGACGAACGTCCAGCTCGACGCCCGACAACGCGGTGACGCTATCGAAACGCTTGCAGACGCCGCGCATGCTCAGCAACGATGAAGTGGAGGACTCGGCCTGGAGCGAGGTCATCGCGACAAGGTTTCCTTAATAGTCAAAATATTGGTCATGCCACTTTGCCATATGGAAAATTTGGTAAGACCAGTGAATACCCGGGCCGGATTGCCGATCAGCGGTAGCGATTCAACAGCTTCTCCAACGTGCCGTCGACGCGCATGCGATCGATGACGCGGTTCAGAGGCTGAAGGAGGTCGGCCTTGGCCGGTGACAGCGCGCAGCCCAGCCGGTAGGGCTCGACCTCGAGCACTTCGCGCAGGTTTGACGTCGGATGGCTCTTGACGTAGTGCGCCAACGCGGCGCGGTCCGTCACGGCGTAGCGGACTCTGCCCAGGGCCAGACGACGCAGATTCGTCTCTGCGTCGGCGACGTCCTCTCGGGCGATCGGCCGCGCCAGCACCTGATCGATTGCCGGGTAGCGGTAGCCCAGCACGGTGCCAAGTGGTTCGTCGCGCAGATCCTGCAACTGCGACACGGCGGGCGAGTCCGGACCGGCCGCGATGATGCCCGTGCCCGACAGGAAAAGCTGCGTCCAGAGCACATCGGCCTCCAGCCATTCCGGCTTGGCGTAGCACAGCAGATCGGCGGCACCAGACTCCACGGCCAGGGCCGCGCGTTTGCTCGGGAGCGGCAGGAAAACTGGGCTCAGCCCAAGTTGCCGGGCGAACACCTCGCCCAGGTCCTTGAGCAAACCCGCGACGGGTCGCTGCTCAGCCATCCTGAGCATCGGCATCGACTGGCTGGTCGGCGCCACGATGCGCAAGACCGCCGGTTCAGCGGGACATGGGCACACCCACGCGAGCAAGGTCAAGGTCAGGGCGAGCAGATGCCATCGAGCCCAGGAAGGGCGTGGGCTCTTCTTGTATTCCTGCATCATCGCTTTGGAGTGCTTTGCGTCGACCTGGGTGGCGAAATCAACGCGCTCCGGTGGCTGTCATACCTGCCCCCGCGTGGCTTCCAGCTGCACGCGGATCTCGGCCATGCGCTTCTCGGTCAGCTCGAAGCGCAGCAGCGACACCAGCGCCAGCACCAGGCCGATGACGGGGATGGTGGACAGCAGGATGCGCATCATGAAGATGGCGTGCGGCGTCTGCAGGGCCTCCAGCTTGGCGTCAAAGCCGGTGAACTGCAGGATCCAGCCCGAGGCGCCCGTGCCCAGCGCGATGCCGACCTTGGAGATCCACGACTGGCAGGCCGAGAACGAGCCCTCGCGGCGCTGGCCGGTCTGCATCTCGTCGTAGTCCACCACGTCGCCCAGCGTGGCGTTGTACAGCGTCCAGAACCCTGCACCTGTGAAAGCCACGAAGCCACAGGCCAGCAGCTGCAGATAAGGCCGCGCCGGGTCGTACAGCCACCAGTCGCCGATGAAGGCGCAGATGGCCAGGAACAGCACTGCCGCCAGGCCGACCCGCTTGCCCTGGCGGCGCGCGATCCACGCGAAGAAGGGGATGCCCGCGAAGCCGAAGGCCATGCCCGACAGGCCCATGGCCGTGTTCCACTTCGCGCCCTCCACGACGTTGCCGCCGCAGACGTAGTAGACCGTCGCGTAGTAGCCGAGCGTGCCCACCATGGCCGTGCCGGTGCCGTAGGCCAGCATCATGCCCAGCACATGGCGGAAGGGCCTGCAGCGCAGCGTGCGCCACAGCGTGTCGGCAAACGGGATGTGGGTCTGTGTGCGCGACACCAGCTTCTCGTAGTAGCGCTCGCGCACCAGCAGGAAGATGGCGATGGAAGCAGCCACCATGATGGCGCCGAGGATGGCGCAATAGGTCTGCGCGCCGCGCAGGATGTCGGGCTTGCCGTTGGCCTGGTTGAAGATGGCCAGCGTCGTGAACTGGGCGGCGAAGAACATCGCCAGCTCGGGCCCCTTCTGGATGGCGTTGCGGATCGCCATCACCATCGTGCGCTCGTGGTAGTCCGGCGTCATCTCCGCACCAAGGCTGCTCCAGGGCATGTTGAAGCAGCTCATGATGGGCACGTAGATCACCGTGCTGACCAGCATGAAGATGAAGTACTCGGATTGGGTCCACCCCTTGCCGACAGCGAACATCAGTGGCAGGCCGATGCCGGCAAGCACGCCGCCCACCAGGATGAAGGGACGGCGGCGCCCGTAGCGCGTGCGCGTGTTGTCCGACAGCCAGCCGAAGACGGCGTCCGAGCCGGCGTCGACGAAGATCTTGATCATCTGCACCGTCGAGATCAGGCCGGGGGCCACGCCGAGGAAGATGTTGAAGACCTGGTAGGCCAGCGACGGATAGAGCCAGTGGCCCCACATGTCCAGGATGGACCCGAGGCCAAAGCCGATCTTCTGCCGCATCGGCAGGCGATCCGCCGCCGGCGGCACGACGCGCTCCAGGTGAAGGGTGCTCGCGTTCACAGGATGCACCGCTCGCGCATGACTTCGGCGTAGTAGCGCGCCGACAGCTTCGGGGTGCGCACCTGCGTGGCGTAGTCGCAGTGCACGATGCCAAAGCGCCGCTGGTAGCCGTCTTCCCACTCGTAGTTGTCGATGAAGCTCCACAGGAAGTAGCCGTGCAGCGGCACGCCGTCGGCAATCGCGCGGTGGGCCTCGCGCAGGTGGTTGCGCAGGAAGTCGCGGCGGTGCAGGTCCAGCACCTCGCCGTTCACGACTGGCTCGTCGTTGTAGCCGCAGCCGTTCTCGGTGATGTACAGCGAAGCGTGGCCGTACAGCTCATGGCAGAAACGGGTGGCCCAATAGATGGCCTGGGGCACCAGGTTGAGCCAGAGGCTGTCGGCGCGCGGGTAGTTGGCCGGCAGCGGCACGGCCTCCCAGGCGGCGCCATCCTTGCCGGCGCGCACGTACGTGGCGGTGTAGATGTTCAGGCCCAGGTGGTCGGTGGGCAGGCTGATGAGCTCGAAGTCACCGGGCAGCACCTGCGGGGCATCGCTGCCCACGCGGGCCAGATAGTCGGCCGGGTAGTGGCCGGCGTGCATGGCGCCCAGCACGTGCGCGTTCTTCTCCAGGAACCAGGCCTTGGCCGCGGCGATGTCGGCCGGCGTCTCGGTGACGGGCACGCAGACATCGCAGTTGTCGGTCAGGCCGACCACGGCGCCTGCGCCGCCGAACTCGCGCACCGCGCGCACGCCGTGGCCGTGGCACAGCAGCGCGTGGTGGAAGGTCTGGTTGACGACGGCCGCGCTCTCCTTGCGCCCCGGTGCCTTGGTGCCATAGCCGTAGGCCAGTTGCGTGAAGCAGCGGATCTCGTTCATCGTGATCCAGTGCTTCACTTCACCAGCGAAGGCCTTGACGACCGTGTCGGCGTAGCGGCCGAAGGCGTCGACCGTCACGCGCGACGTCCAGCCGCCGCGGTCTTCCAGCGCCTGCGGCAGGTCCCAGTGGAAGAGCGTCACCCAGGGCTCGATGCCGTGCTTCTTCATGCTGGCGAAGAGGTGGTGATAGAAGTCCAGGCCGGCCTGGTTCAGCTCACCGTCGCCGTTCGGATAGATGCGCGGCCAGGCCAGCGACAGGCGGTAGTTCTTGACGCCCAACGACGCCATCAGCGCGAAGTCGTCATCGAAGCGGTTGTAGTGATCGCAGGCGACGTCCAGGGTGTCGTCGTCATGCACCTTGCCGGGCGTGCGGCAGAAGCGGTCCCAGATGGACTCGCCCTTGCCATCGGTGAAGGCGGCGCCCTCGATCTGGGGTGCGGCGGCGGCAACACCGAAGACGAAGTCGGCGGGGAAGGGGCTGGAGTAGGTCAGCATCGCGCTGTTGCGCGCCTCGCTACTCAAGGCACTTCCGGGTGTCGCGGCGGTACCTTTGATGAAGGGGGCGCTTCCGGTGTGGCGGGCAGTCGCGGGCGCGACCGGAACGAAGTCGGGCAGCAATGGGAGAGCGTGGGTCATGGCAGGGCGTCGGCCTGTTGTTTTAACGAGGCCGGTCAGCCGCAGAAGCGGTTGACCAGGTTCTCGAAGACTTCCTGGCGGCCGGACACGGGCGCCACGTCGGTGTTGGCGGCGAGCACCTGGTCGGCGAGGCAGGCGCGTCCCAGCCGGCGTAGCGGCTGTCCACGGCGGCCTTCAGGCGGCCGTCGTTGACCATCTTCTCGGCGATCAGCAGCGCCTGCGCGCACACGTCCATGCCGCCGATGTGGCCGTGGAACAGGTCCTCGGCATCGATGGACTGGCGGCGCACCTTGGCGTCGAAGTTCAACCCGCCCGAGCCCAGCCCACCGGCCTGGATGACGTGGTACAGCGCCACGGCCGTCTCCGGCACGTTGTTGGGGAACTGGTCGGTGTCCCAGCCCAGCTGCGGATCACCSCGGTTCATGTCCAGGCTGCCCAGGATGCCCAAGGCGCCTGCCGTGGCGATCTCATGCTCGAAGCTGTGGCCCGACAGCGTGGCGTGGTTGGCCTCGATNGCAGGCGCGTCCCAGCCGGCGTAGCGGCTGTCCACGGCGGCCTTCAGGCGGCCGTCGTTGACCATCTTCTCGGCGATCAGCAGCGCCTGCGCGCACACRTCCATGCCGCCGATGTGGCCGTGGAACAGGTCCTCGGCATCGATGGACTGGCGGCGCACCTTGGCGTCGAAGTTCAACCCGCCCGAGCCCAGCCCRCCGGCCTGGATGACGTGGTACAGCGCGATCGCCGTCTCCGGCACGTTGTTGGGGAACTGGTCGGTGTCCCAGCCCAGCTGCGGGTCGCCGCGGTTCATGTCCAGGCTGCCCAGGATGCCCAGCGCCCCGGCCGTGGCGATCTCATGCTCGAAGCTGTGGCCCGACAGCGTGGCGTGGTTGGCCTCGATGTTGACCTTGACTTCCTTCTCCAGGCCGTARCGGACSAGGAAGCCGTASACGGTGGCGGTATCGAAGTCGTACTGGTGCTTGGACGGCTCGCGCGGCTTGGGCTCGATGAGGATGGCGCCCTTGAAGCCGATCTTGTGCTTGTACTCNACGGTGGCGGTATCGAAGTCGTACTGGTGCTTGGACGGCTCGCGCGGCTTGGGCTCGATGAGGATGGCGCCCTTGAAGCCGATCTTGTGCTTGTACTCMACCACCATGTTCAGGAAGCGGCCGAGCTGGTCCAGCTCYTGGCCCAGGCGCGTRTTCAGCAGCGTCTCGTAGCCCTCGCGGCCGCCCCACARCACGTAGTTCTCGCCGCCGAGCTTCAGCGTCGCGTCCATCGCGTCGCGCACCTGCAGCGCGGCCATGGCGAACAGCTCGGGGTTGGGGTTGCTGGCCGCACCGCTCATGAAGCGGCGGTGGCTGAACAGGTTGGCCGTGCCCCACARSAGCTTCAAGCCCGTGGCCTGCTGCTTCTCGCCGAGCACGTCGACCATGCGCAGGAAGTTCTCGTGGCTCTCGCGCGGCGTGGCGCCTTCCGGGGCGACGTCGCGGTCATGGAAGCAGTAGTAGGGCGCGCCSAGCTTSKCRAAGAACTCGAAGGCSGCGTYGGCCTTGAGCTTGGCCAGCTCCATCGGSSWGCCGCCCTGGAACCAGGGGCGCTCGAAGGTGGCGCCGCCGAACGGGTCCAGGCCSGTCCAGACGAAGTTGTGCCAGTAGCACACGGCAAAGCGCAGGTGRTCCTCCATGCGCTGGCCCAGGACGATGCGGTCCTTGTCGTAGTGCTTGAAGGCCAGGTCATTSKGGCTGTCGGCGCCCTCGAARCGGATCGGGGCGATGGCGTGGAAATAGCTCGTCATAACTCGGGGGTCAGGCACCGCGCAGGCGGCGGTAGAGGTCACGGAAACGCGCCAGGCGGGGRGCCAGGCGSGCATGGCGTTCGGGGTCGGGAGAGAAGAGGGCAGTCACGGTGATTGGGTGCAGCTGAGATCGATGCCGAGATACATCAGTGACCTTCTAAGAGACCGTGACGGCACTGCCGCCGTTTGCCGAAGGCAGGGCGGGGTGCGTCAGGCGGTAGCGAACCAGTGCAGCCGCGCCAATGGCAACGGCATTCAGGCCAAACCGGGAGGTGCGGACCGTCGGACTGGCGGAACTGCCGAAAGTGTTGTGAGCGTCCAGTACATCCAGCGCCGGCTGCAGGAATGGCGCGCCCAGTTCGGTGACGGAGCCGCCAAGGACGATGCAGCCCGGGTCATAGGCGGTCGCCAGATTCAGCAGCAGCATGCCCAGATGGTGGCCAGCGGAGGTGACCGCTTTCAGTGTTTCGCGATCCTTTGAGGCAAGGTGTTCGCGCACCTCGCCGAGCGAGTGTCGAACGGCGGTGCCGGCGCTGCCGCGCTGGACGGCCCGTGTCGCGATCATGGCTTCAGCGCAACCGCGCCGCCCGCAGGAACACAGAGGCCCATTGAACTGCAGGACCATATGACCTACCTCCTCTGCGTATCCCCGGCTTCCAGTCAGCAGACGACCTCCCACGATGACACCAGCGGCGATGCCTTGGTTGATGGAGACATACAAGAGCGGGTCCGAGTCAGGGGTGGGGTTGAACTCCAGTTCTCCCAGCGCGGCCATGTCGGCTTCGTTCTGCACAAACAGCGGGGCATCGGCGAGCGAGGTGCCGCGAAGCTTCTCACTCAATAGTGCGGCGATGGGCACGTCACGCCAGCCCAGATGGGGGGCGAAGTTCACGATGCCTTGCGCCTCGTCGATGCTACCCGGCAACCCGATGCCGATGCCGAGGACTTGCTGGCCAGGGCGGACCTGCCTGTGCAAGTCCTGTAGCGCGCTTGCGAGACTGGCCACGCAGGCCTCGGCGGTCGGACTGGCCCCGTAGCGAGCGGTCACGCAACCTTGAATCTCGCCCGCCAGCGAAGTGGCGACAGTGCGCACGGACTCAATGCCAACCTCTGCGCCAATGAGGAGCAGAGGTGTGAGATCGGTCTTCAGCAGCTGTTGGCTCCCCGTCGCTTCGGCCAGCACGTGTTTGTCTCCTCCGTTTGCTTGGTCGGACCGGGCTTTATTTTCTATCAAATGCGGTCAGACCAAATATTAATTTGAGCGACGCACAAAGTAAAGCAAAAAAGCAATCGTTGGTTGCGCCATGCTGACCGAGCGCCAGTGCGGCCTTCACGGTCGGTCGTGGGCGCCGACGACAGTGTCGCGGCGCGTGGCACGGCCAGCCGCAGGGTGGGCCATCAGGCCATCACGGCGCAGGTCAGCGAGGGGGCGTTGCGCGAATGGGGGCTGGACGTGGATGGCCAGCGCCCGGCGCTGAAAAAGTCGTCAATCCAACGCCGGGGTGGCTCAACCCAAATCGAGCACCAGGCGACTGCTGCGCGCCCGTGAGCAGCAAGGCGTGAACTGGTCGTTTGCGGCCTGCTCCTCGGGCGTGAGGTACAGGTCGCGATGCTCGGGTTCCCCGCCAATCACCCGCGTCAGGCAGGTGCCGCAGACGCCTTGCTCGCAGGAGGTCAGCAGGGGTGCGCCCGCGGCGATGAGGGCCTGGGCGGCGGTCTGATGGGCGCCAACAAGGATCACGCGGCCGCTGCGCGCAAGTTCGATTTCGAATGGGCCGTCCTGACCGGTCGAGGCCGCCGGCGCGCCCGCGAAGAACTCATGGTGGACCCGACCCTCTGGCCAGCCGTGGCGTTTCGCGGCGTCGGCTACCGCATCGATCAGCCGCTTGGGGCCACAGACGTAGACGTGGGTGTCGGCATCGCGAGTAGCCAGCAGTGCTTGCACGTCGAGGCGGTCGCCAGCCACGTGAAAACGCGCAGCGCCAGCCCAGGCGCTCGCCTCGATCTCCGCGCGGAAGGCCATGTGCTCGGCGCTGCTCGCCGCGTAGTGGAGTGCGAAGTCCGCGCCATCAGCCGCGAGCTGGCGAGCCATCGCCAGGATGGGCGTGATGCCGATGCCGCCGGCAATCAGCAGGCTGCGGCGGGCCTGCGCCGCTAGCGGGAAGTGATTCTTCGGTGCGCTGACTTGCAGCGTCTGGCCCGGCGCCAGCAGCTCGTGCACGGCCCGCGAGCCGCCGCGCGACTGCGTGTCGAGTAGTACGCCGAGCACATAACGATGGGTCTCGGCGGGGTCGTTACTGAGGGAGTATTGGCGCACGATGCCGCTAGGCAGATGGACGTCAAGGTGGGCGCCGGCCGTGAAGGCGGGCAGGGCGCCACCGTCGGCGGCCACCAGGGTGAGGGCGCAGATGTCCTGCGCGACCGCCGTCTTGGCCTCGATGCGGACCGTGATCATGCTTGCGCCGCCATCAGCCGGTCGATGACCTTGCGCGACTGCACGCCGCCACCGTCGATGTTGAGCATCAGCAACTGGCGTTGCGGCCAGGCCAGCAGGTTGAGCTGCTGGCGCTCCAGCATCTCCTGGTCCTCCGCAAAGATCTTGCCCTGGCCCTCGCGGATCTGGGCCGTCAGCGCCTCGTCCTGCGGCTTGAACTTGCGCGCCATGCCCCAGAAGTAGTGGATGGAGGTGTCGGTCTCGGGGGTGATGAAGTCCACCACCCAGCTCGCTGCCTTTACTGCGTCGGGTGCCTCATAGCCGCCCTGGCCGGCCAGCGCTACGCCTACCTCGATCATGATGTGGCTGGGCGGCGTGAAGTGGCAGATCTGCCAGCGGTCCACCGGCTGGTCGTCGGGCAGGCCGTTCATGCGCAGGGCCATCTTCCAGAACGGCGGCGCCTCGATGCCTTGCATGTGGCGCTCGGTGATGACGTGGTCGCCGTCGACGCGGGTCGTGCAGGGGATCTCGTCGATCTCCTTCTGGCCGATGCTGTTGGCGTGCACATAGGTCTCGTGCGTCAGGTCCATCAGGTTGTCGACCATCAGCTTGTAGCCGCAGGCTATTGTGTACAGCCCGCCGCCGTAGCCGAAGGCGGGGTTGCCCAGCCATTCGAAGGCGGGCAGCTTGGCCACGTCGGCCTGGGCCGTATCGCCTGGCCAGACCCAGATGAAGCCATCGGCCTCATGGACCGGGAAGCTGCGGATCGCGGGGAAGCCACGCACGCGCTGGCAGGGCATGGCGACGGTCTTGCCGTCGCCGCCCATGGCCAGGCCGTGGTAGCCGCAGACGAGGGTGTCGCCGTGCACGCTGCCCAGCGACAGCGGCGCGCCGCGGTGGGGGCAGAAGTCCTCCACCGCGCTGACGTGGCCGGCGCTGTTGCGGAAGAAGGCCATCGCGTGGTTGCAGACCTTACGGCCCAGGGGCTTGCCGGTGCCGACCTCGTCGCTGCGGGCGGCCACGTACCAGGTGTTGGTGATGAACATGAGTTCTCCTTCAGCGCGGGGCCATGCGCAAAGCGCCGTCCAGGCGGATGACCTCGCCATTCAGGTGGCCGTTGGCGACGATGTGGGCGGCCAGCGCGGCGAACTCCTCGGGCAGGCCCAGGCGTTTGGGGAAGGGGATGGACGCGGCGAGCGACTGCTGCACTTCTTCCGGCAGCTCCTTCATCAGCGGCGTGGCGAACAGGCCCGGCGCGATGGTGCAGACGCGCACGCCGAACTGCGCGAGGTCGCGTGCCAGCGGCAGCGTCATGCCGACGATGCCGCCCTTGGAGGCCGAGTAGGCCTCCTGGCCGACCTGGCCGTCGAAGGCGGCGACCGAGGCGGTGTTGACGATGACGCCGCGCTCGCCATCGGCCAGCGGCGCCAGCGCCACGATGCGGCTCGCGGCCAGGCGCGTGACGTTGTAGGTGCCGATGAGGTTGATGCGCACCACGCGCTCGAAGTCCTCCAGCGGTGCGGGCGAGCCGTCGCGCTGGACGATGCGCTTGGCACTACCGATGCCGGCGATGTTCATCAGGATGCGGGCCGGGCCGAAGGCGGCAGCGGCCGCGTCCAGCGCGGCGGTGACCGAGGCCGCGTCGGTGATGTCGCAGCGCAGCGCCAGCGCGCGGTCGGCGCCGATGTCGGCGGCCACGCGCTGGGCGCCGGCTTCGTTGATGTCGAGCAGGGCGACGCGGGCGCCCTGGGCGGCGAGGGCGCGCGCCACGGCTTCGCCGAGGCCGGAACCGGCGCCGGTGACGAGGGCGGTTTGTCCAGAGATGTTCATGGTGTTCAGCGGTGTGGGGTGATGACGTCGGGGTGGCCCACGGGGGCCTCGTGCAGCAGCTCGACCAGAGCCGCGCGGCGGCTCAGCACAGCGCGCTGGTTGATCGAGCCCTTGTCGGTGATCTCGCCGCCGTCGATGGACGGCGGCTCGGCCAGCAGCAGCAGCCGGGCCGGGCGGGTGGCGCTGCCGGTGCCTTGGGCCCAGAGCTGGTTGGCCAGCGCCTCGAAGAAGGCACGCACGGTCGAGTGGTTCAGCACGTCGGCGGTGGGGGCGGTGTCGGGCAGCTCGGCCAGACGGCGGGCTTCGTTCACGCGCGGCACGATCAGCAGGCCGATCTCGTCGCGCCCCAGGCCGGTGACGACGGCGTCGTGCACGCACGGGAAGCCCAGGGCGATGACGCGGGCGCGCAGTGGGCCGACGCTGACGAAGGTGCCGGTGGAGAGCTTGAAGTCCTCGGCGATGCGGCCGTCGAACATCAGGCCCTGGGTGGGGTCGGCGGGGTCGCAGGGCCGGGCGGCGTCGCCGGTGCGGTAGTAGCCCTCGTCGTCGAAGGCCTCCAGCGTCAGCTCGGGCTCGCGCCAGTAGCCGGGCATGACATTGGGGCCGCGAAAGCGCACCTCGGCCTTGTCGCCCATGGGAACGAGCTTGACGTCCACGCCGGGTATCGGCAAGCCGATGAAGCCGGCGCGCGCCTCCTCGGGAATGGCGAAGGTGCAGGTGGGTGCGGTCTCGGTCATGCCGAGGCCCGCCGCGATGCGGATGCGCTGGCCGATGGCGGCTTCGGCCAGCTGGTTGAAGGCGTCCAGCGTCTTCGGCGACAGTCCCGCACCGCCGCATTCGACCAACTGCAGCCGGCTGAAGAAGTGGTCGCGCAGCACCGTGTCGGCCTGCAGCGCCGAGATGAGTTCGTCAAAGCCTTTGGGCACGTTGAAGAAGATCGTCGGCGCCACCTCGCGCAGATTGCGCAGCGTGGCCTCGAAGCGCCCCGGCACGGGCCGACCCTCGTCGATGTAGAGGCTGCCGCCGTTGTAGAGCACCAGCCCCAGGTTGTGGTTGCCGCCGAAGGTGTGGTTCCACGGCAGCCAGTCCAGCACCACGGGCGACTGCTCGGCCAGGAAGGGCATGGCCTGCAGCGTCATCTGCTGGTTGGCGCACCACATGAGCTGGGTCATCACCACGCCCTTGGGCGCCTTGGTGGAGCCCGACGTGAACATCAGCTTGGCGATGGTGTCGGGGCCGATCTGGGCGTGGGCGGCGTCGAGCGCGGGACCGGGCGGCGTGTCCAGCAGGTCGGCGAAGCGCTCGGTGGCCCGGCCTTCGAGCCGGCCCTCGCCGAGGATGACGCGGGTGTCCGCCGTGACCGTGGCCTCGATTGCGCGGGCATAGCCCGCGTCCGCCGCGTAGACCGCGCCCGGCGTGGCCTTGGCGAGGATGTGGCGCAGGCGGCCGTGGTCGGTCGAGACCAGCGAATAGGCCGGCGAGATGCTGACGCTGGGGATGCCGGCCCACATGGCGCCCAGCATCAGGCTGAGGTGCTCCAGGTCGTTGTCGGACAGGATGACCAGGGGTTTTTCGACGCCCAGGCCACGGTCCAGCAAGGCCTGGCCGAGGGAGCGTGCCCGCTCGACCATCTCGGCGTAGCTGATGCAGCGCCAGCCGCCGTTCGCCTCGCGTTGCGCTGCCAGCAGCCGGTCCGGCGCCACCTGTGCCCAGTGCAACAGACGCTCGCCCATATGTCCCGGGTAGGCCGCCAGCGGCTCGGTTGAGCGCAGCACGAAGCCGCCGTCGGCGCGGTGCTCGACGCTGGCGTTGTCCAGGCAGCCACCGATGGCGACCGGGCGGTAGCGCGGCTTCATGACTTGACGACCTTGGGCGTGCGCTTCTGCAGGAAGTCCTGCAGGCGCTGCTTGGCCACGTCGTCGCCCTGGGCGATGGCCGCCATCAGCGACTCCATGAAGAGGCCGTCGGCCTGCGACAGGTCGGCAATGCGCGGCAGCGCCTGCGTCACGGCGAAGTTGGACAGCGGCGCGTTCTGCGCGATGCGCCCGGCCAGTTCGATGGCCTTGGCAACAGCCTGGCCGGCCGGCACGACGTACTGCACCAGGCCGCGCCGCTCGCCTTCGTTGGCGTCCAGCACGCGGCCGGTCAGCATCATGTCGGTCATGCAGGCCACGCCGGCCAGGCGCGGGATGCGGGCCGAGCCGCCGCCGCCGACGAAGATGCCGCGCTGGCCTTCGGGCAGGCCGAAGTAGGCGGTCTCGTCGGCCACGCGGATGTGCGCGGCGGCTGCCAGCTCCAGCCCACCGCCGACCACGGCGCCATGCACCGCAGCCACGACCGGCGCGCGGCAGAACTGGATGGCGTCCATGACGACATGCCAGCCGCGCGAATGCAGCACGCCCTCGGCCACGCTGCGCTCGCTGAGGTCCGACAGGTCCAGGCCGGCGCAGAAGTGGCTGCCCTCGCCGCTGATGACCAGGGCCTTGGTCGACGCCGGCAGGTTGAGCAGGGCGGTGTGCAGCTGGCGCATCAACTCTTCATTGATGGCATTGCGCTTGGCCGGGCGGTTCAGGCACAGGTGCGTGACGGCGGCGGCATGCTCGATGCGCAGCAGGTCGAGCTGGGCCAGCAGGCCGCTGGCGGGGAGGAAGTCGGTGGCGGCGTTCATGCGTGGGTCTGCTTGGAGAGAGCGGCGGCCAGGCCGCCCCAGTGTTCGCTAAAGAGGCCGACGTCCATGGTCTTCACGTCGCGCATCAGCGGGCGGAATTCCATGTGGGCCAGCACGTCGCGTTCGAGGTCGATGCCGGGTGCGATCTCGGTCAGCTCCAGGCCTTCCGGGCGCAGCGCGAACACGGCGCGCTCGGTGACGAACAGCACCTCCTGGCCGCGCCGTGCGGCATCGCGGCCGTTGAAGGTGATCTGCTCGACCTGCTCGACGAACTTGCGCGCGCGGCCTTCCTGGCGGATGTGCAGCTGGCCGTCGGCCACCGCGAGGTCTACGCCACCGGCAGTGAAGCTGCCGCAGAACACGAGGCGAGGCGTGGAGGCCGTGATGTTGATGAAGCCGCCGCAGCCGACGGGCCGGCCGTTGAACTTGCTGACGTTGACGTTGCCGTGGCGGTCGGTCTGGGCCAGGCCCAGGAAGCTGCAGTCCAGCCCGCCGCCGTCGTAGAAGTCGAACTGCGAGGACTGTTCGATGATGGATTCGGGGTTGTAGGCCATGCCGAAGTCGCCGCCTTGGGCCGGCACGCCGCCGTTGACGCCGCACTCCACGCTGAGGTTGAGCAGGTCGGACACGCCCTCCTCGGCGGCCACCGACGGGACGCCTGCCGGGATGCCGATGCCCAGGTTTGTGACGGCACCCGGCTGCAATTCCATGGCGGCACGGCGGGCGATGACCTTGCGCTCGTCCAGCGGCATGGCCGGCATGCTGCCCAGCGGCACGCGCACATCGCCGCTGAACGCCGGGTTGAAGGCCGTCGTGATGGTCTGTAGATGGTTCTCGGGCTTGGCGACGACGACGTAGTCCACCACCAGGCCGGGCACCTTGACGCTCTTGGGATGCAGGCTGCCGGCGGCCACGACGGCCTCGACCTGCGCGATGACGATGCCGCCGCAGGCGCGCGCGGCCTGGGCGATGGACAGCTGCTCCAGCAGCACGCCTTCCTTGTCCATGCTGAGGTTGCCGCGCTCGTCGGCGTAGGTGGCACGGATGAAGGCGACGTCGATGCGCGGCGAGGGATGGAAGAGCCATTCCTCGCCCTCGAATTCGACCAGGCGCACCAGGTCTTCCTGCGCGGCGGTGTTGAGCTTGCCGCCCTCCAGCCGCGGGTCGACGAAGGTGCCCAGGCCCACCTTGGTCAGCAGGCCCGGCGAGCGGCTGGCGATGTGGCGCGTGAGGCTGGACAGCGAGCCCTGCGGGAAGTTGTAGGCCTCCACCTCGCCGGCATGCACCATGGCCATCATGGCCTTGCCGGTCTGCCCGAAGTGCCCGGCGACGACGCGCTTGACCATGCCCGCGTGCGCCAGATGCGCCATGCCGCCGCTGCCGGCGTTGCCGATGGCACCGCAGGCCCAGGTGGTGAGCTGGCGCGGGTGGCCGGTGGCCAGGAAGTGGCGCTCCAGCCCTTGCAACGCCTCCTCGGCCAGGCCCATCATGGCCAGGCCGCCGAGGAAGAGGGTGGCGCCGTCCTTGACGAGGGGGCCGACCTGGTCGGCAGTGATGATCTTCATGCTTGTGTGTTCTCGATGAGCAAGGCCATGCCTTGGCCGCCGCCGACGCAGGCGGAGACGACCGCGTAGCGACCGCCACGGCGTTGCAGTTCGCGGGCGGCGGTGAGGGTGAGGCGCACGCCGGTGGCGGCGAGCGGGTGGCCAAGGGCGATGGAGCCGCCGTTGACGTTGAGCCGGTCCAGGTCCAGGCCGAGCTCCTTCACGCAGGCCAGGGTCTGGGCGCCCTGGGCCTCGTTGATCTCGAAGAGGTCGATGTCCGACAGCTTCAGCTCGCAGCGCTGCAACAGCGCGCGGATGGCCGGCGCCGGGCCTATGCCCATGATCTCGGGCGGCACGCCTGCCGCTGCCGCGCCGCGAAGCCGGGCGATAGGCGTCAGCCCGCGGTCACGCACCTGCGCGCCCGAGGCCACGACGACGGCCGCCGCGCCATCGACCAGGGCTGCGGAGTTGCCGGCCGTCTGCACGCCGCCTTCATAGACTGCGCGCAACGCGGCCAGAGCTTCGGGCGAGGAGGGGCGGGGGTGGGTGTCGCGGTCCGCGGCGGCCACCTTGCGCGGCAGCTTGATGCCGCGCGGCTCGTAGCCTGCCAGTTCGAAGCGCTCGCTGGTCACCGGCGCGATCTCGCCCGCGAGGAAGCCGTCGGCCTGGGCGCTCAGCGCACGCTCGAAGGAGGCGGCGGCGTAGGCATCGACCTCGGCGCGGGTGATGCCGTATTTCTTGGCCAGGTTCTCGGCCGTCTGGATCATCGAGACCTTGGCGGCGGGGTCGTCGAGCGCCTCCCAGAGGAAGTCCTTGAAGTCGACCGGCGCGCCGAGCTTGAAGCCGCTGCGGTGGGTGTAGGCGCAGATCGGGTTGCGCGACATCGACTCCGCGCCCACCACCAGTGCGAGGCTGGCGTAGCCGAGGGTGATCTGGTCGGCCGCCTGGCGAATGATCTCGAAGCCGCTGCCGCAGATGCGCTGCACGAGGATGGCCGGCACGGCTATGGGCACGCCGGCATACAGGCCGACGTGGCGCGGCAGCATGTAGGCATCGAACGACGCCTGCGCCATGGAGGCGGTGACCACCGAGTCGATGGCGCTGCCCGCCACGCCGGTGCGCTCCAGTGCGGCGCGGGCCGCCTTGATGCCGAGGTCGATGGGAGAGATCTCGGCAAGCGCGCCGCAGTAATCGACCCAGGGCGTGCGCGCGCCACCGAGCAGCCAGTGGTCGTCGAATCGGGCGGAGAAGTCGGACATGGGTGCGGCTGGCGCAGGCCAGCTTCGAGGCTGTTGATGATTAACAGTATTAACTAAATCATCAGGACTGCATCTAGGGTTTGCACCGACAACTTGATCCTTGAATCGACGAGATCAACCTTATAAGTGCAGCCGTTCGCTCGCGGCGGGCCGAGTCTTCACTCGTCGCGGTGCTGGCAATTGATTTGTTAAAACAACTGATCTGCGCACTTCAACCAGGTGAAGGCGGCTGGGCGGCGCGTTGCAGCCGATAGGCCAGTTGCGCCCGCGTGATGCCCAGCCGACGGGCAGCCGCAGCCAGGTTGCCGTTCTCGGCCTCGGTGGCTTCCTGCAGCAGCTGGCGCTCGATGGCGTCCAGCTCGACATGGCCGGCCCCGCCGGTTTGCAGGGCCTCGCCGAGCAGGTCGAGCAGGCGCGGCGGCGGCGCGGCCGCCTTTTGCAGCGTGCCATGGGCGCCGATGGTCAGCAGGGCCTCATCGCTGAGCTGTTCGCGGCGGAACATGTGGGCCACGTCGATGGCCTGGTCGTCCTCGGCCGAGATGACGCCGCGCTCCACCAGGTTCTGCAGCTCGCGGATGTTGCCCGGGAAGGCGTAGTGCAGCATGGCCCGCACGGCGCGTGGCGTGAAGCCGGTCGGGTGGCGACCGTGGCGTTGCGCTTCGCGACGCAGGAAATGCGTCATCAGCAGCGGGATGTCGTCGCGCCGCTCGCGCAGCGGCGGCAGGTGGATGGGGTAGACGTTCAGGCGGTAGAAAAGATCCTCGCGGAAGCGCCCGGCGCGCACCTCGGCCTGCAGGTCCACGTTGGTTGCGGCGACGACGCGCACGTCCAGTTGCAACGTGCGCGTGCCACCCACCCGTTCGACCTCGCCCTCCTGCAGCGCGCGCAAAAGCTTCCCCTGGCTGACCAGGCTGAGCGTGGCGATCTCGTCGAGGAACAGCGTGCCGCCGTCCGCCCGCTCGAAGCGCCCCGGGCGTGACTGGCTGGCGCCGGTGAACGCGCCGCGCTCGACGCCGAAGAGCTCGCTCTCGATCAGCGTCTCGGGAATGGCGGCGCAGTTCACGGCCACGAAGGGCTGGGCGGCGCGCGCGCTGATGCGGTGCAGCCGGTGCGCGAAGGCCTCCTTGCCGACACCCGACTCGCCGGTGAACAGCACCGTGGCGCGCGTGCCGGCCACGCGGGCCAGTTGATGGCAGGCGGACGTGAAGGCCGACGACGCGCCGACGATGTCGTGGCGCTCGGCGCTGGGCCGTTCATCCGAGCCTGCGGGAGTGGCGGCCGCCGGCGCCTCGGCGGGCGCGGACTCGGCGGCGTTCAGGCGATGGAATTCCTTGGCTTCGAGATAGCGCAGGTCTTCGCTGATGTCACCCCAGGCCGCAGCGTGGCGGCCGATCACGCGGCAGGCGCTGGCGCCCATCGAACGGCACTCGATCTCGCGAAAGATCACGAGCTGGCCGAACAGGCTGGTCACGTAGCCGGTGGCATAGCCCACCTGCGACCAGCAGGCGGCCTCGGTGCCGACACCGTAGGCGCTGATGTGCTCATCGTCTTCGCTGGAGTGCTCCCACAGGAACTCGCCCTCGTAGGTGCCGCGGTGGATGTCGAAGTCGAAGGCGAGCGGCGTCACCTTGACCACGCCTTCGAGTGCATGCAGCCGCGTGCCGGCCATGAAGACGTTGGCCGCGTCGGCATTGGGCCAGCGCTCGCGCACGAGCTGGGCGTCGCGGGCGCCGGACACATAGCCGGCCCGCGTCAGCAGGCCGCGCGCTCGCTCCATGCCGAGGGTGTCGATCAGCTCGCGGCGCAGGTGACCGACGGAGGAGCTGTGCAGCAACAGCATGCGCTGGTCGTTCAGCCAGATGCGGCCATCGCCGGGCGAGAAGAACAGCGACTCGGTCAGGTCGCCCATCGTCGGCGCCTGGTCCTCGACGAAGTGCTTGCTGTCGCCCCGCTTCAGCATGGTGCCGGTCTGGCGGGCCACTTCGGCCAGGGAGATGCGAGGTAGCTTGGTCATGAGGTGATGAATTGAGCAGGTCGGCGGCTTGTCACTCCCTCGAATTGTTTTCATTTGATAAATATCAATGTCGGGGGATAACCCGCGTTTGGTGCATTTTTTCCGGGGCCAGGGAAAGTCCCGAGGGAGGTCGATGTTTTCACTCTGAAAACGATCTGTCGTGGCGCAGTGGTGCACCTCGGTGGCGCGGCGCGCTGGCACGGCGTGGCACACGCGTTGCACTGCAAGTGGGCAAGCGAGCACCGAGTTCGCGCTTTTCGCAACCCACCTCAGCAGCCCCGCCATGACCCCTCAGCCCCTACTCGACCCCACGCTGTGGCGTGAACACCTGTACAGCAGCGGCTGGCGCGCCGCCTCGCAGGCCGCCGACCTGATCGAGCCCGCGACGGGCGCCGTGCTGGTGCGCACCGGCCGCGCCGTGGCCGCCGACGTGCCGCCCGCGACCCTTGCCGCCACCACCGCCCAGGCCGCCTGGGCTGCGCTGCCGCCGCGCGAGCGCGCCGCCGTCTTCCTGCGCGCCGCCCAGCTGTTCCAGCAGCATTTCGACGAACTGGCGCTCTTCGTCACCCGCGAGAGCGGCGCCATCCTGCCCAAGGGCCAGCACGAGCTGCGCGAGGCCATCGCCTTCTGCCAGATCGCCGCCGCCATGCCGCTGCAGTCGCAGGGCCAGGTCTTGCCCAGCACGCCGGGCCGCATGTCCATCGCCCGGCGCGTGCCGCTGGGTGTCGTGGGCGTCATCTCGCCGTTCAACTTCCCGCTCATCCTGACGCTGCGCGTCGTCGCCCCGGCGCTGGCCGCAGGCAACGCCGTCATCATCAAGCCCGATCCGCGCACGCCGGTCAGCGGCGGTTTCATGATCGCCCAGGTCTTCGAGGCCGCCGGCCTGCCCGCCGGCCTGCTGCACGTGCTGCCCGGCGGTGCCGATGTGGGCGAGGCGCTCGTCACCGACCCGGCCGTTGCGATGATCTCCTTCACCGGCTCGGCCGGCGTGGGCCGGCGCATCGGCGAACTGGCGGGGCGGCACCTGAAGAAGGTCTCGCTGGAACTCGGCGGCAGCAATGCGCTCGTCGTGCTCGATGACGCCGACCTCGACCTCGCCGCCAGCAACATCGCCTGGGGCGCCTGGCTGCACCAAGGCCAGATCTGCATGGCCAGCAACCGCGTGCTGGTGCACGAATCCATCGCGCCGGCCATCACCGAGCGCCTGGTGGCCAAGGCCCAGCACCTGCCCGTGGGCGACGGCGCGACCGGCCAGGTTGCCCTTGGGCCCCTGATCGACGAGCGCCAGCGCGACCGCGTGCACGCCGCCGTGCAGGCCAGCGTCAAGGCCGGCGCCCAGCTGCTGGCCGGTGGCAGCTACGACCGCCTCTTCTACAAGCCGACCGTGCTGGCCGGCGTGAAGCCCGGCATGCCGGCCTTCGACGACGAGACCTTCGGCCCGGTCGTCAATCTCGTCACCTTCAAGACCGACGAGGAGGCCGTGGCGCTGGCCAACACCGGCCATGGCGGCCTGGCGGCGGGCGTGATCTCCAAGTCCGTGGGTCGCGCCCTGGCGGTGGGCAACCAGCTGCGCGCCGGCATGGTCCACATCAACGACCAGACCGTCAACGACGACGCGGTCAACCCCTTCGGCGGCCCCGGCATCGCCGGCAACGGCAACTCGCACGGCGGCCCCGGCGATTGGGAGCAGTTCAGCACCTGGCAGTGGCTGACCGTGAAAGACACGCCTCCTCAATTCCCGTTCTGACGCGACAACAAACCAACAGGAGACAAGCATGAACTTCCAAGGCAAGACCATCGTCATCACCGGCGTCAGCTCCGGCATCGGCGCCGAGACCGCGCGCTTCCTGCGCCTCAAGGGCGCCCGCGTCATCGGCGTGGACCGCAACGAGCCGCTGCTGACGCTGGACGGCTTCATCAAGGCCGACCTGTCCGAGCAGGCCGCCATCGACGCCGCCTTCAAGCTGCTGCCCGAGCGCTTCGACGCGCTGTGCAACATCGCCGGCGTGCCCGGCACCGCGCCGGTGGACCTGGTGGCCCGCGTCAACTACCTCGGCCTGCGCCACCTCTGCACCCGCGCGATGGAGCGCCTGCCCCAGGGCGGCGCCATCGTCAACATCGCCTCCATCCTCGGCGCCGAGTGGCCGGCGCGGCTGGACCTGCACAAGGCGCTGGCCGAGACGCCGAACTTCGAGGCCGGCCTGGCCTTCCTCGCGAAGAAGCCGGTGCCGCAGGAGACCTGCTACCAGTACTTCAAGGAAGCGCTGATCGTCTGGACCCTGACCCAGTCGCAGAAATGGTTCCTGGGCAGCGGCGTGCGCATGAACTGCGTCGCGCCCGGCCCGGTGCTGACGCCCATCCTCGGCGACTTCGTGCAGATGCTCGGCGAGGAGCGCGTGCAGAAGGACTCGCACCGCATCAAGCGCCCCGCGCTGGCCGACGAGGTCGCGCCGGTGGTGGCCTTCCTGTGCGCCGACGAGTCGCGCTGGGTCAGCGGCGTCAACCTGCCGGTGGATGGCGGCCTGGCCTCCACCTACTACTGACCCTCCCGCGCACCGAGGAGACACACATGCAACACCCCCCGCATGACACGGGCTACGAGCGCAAGACGCTCGTGCTGATGGGACTGGGCTTCGGCCTGGTCGGGTTGGACCGCTGGATGATTGCGCCGCTGTTCCCGCACATCATGAAAGACCTGGGGCTGGACTACCAGCAACTGGGCACGTTGATCGGCGTCCTCAGCCTCACCTGGGGGGCGTGGTCCATCCTCATGGGAAGGCTGTCGGACAGCATCGGTCGCAAGCGGATCCTTGTGACGACGATGGTGGCGTTCTCGCTGCTGTCGGGCCTGTCGGGCCTGGCCAGCGGCTTCGCCAGCCTGATGTTGATCCGTGCCGTGATGGGCGTGGCCGAAGGCGCGTTCACGCCCGCCAGCATCGCCGCCACGGGCGAGGCCTCGCTGCCCGCGCGCCGCGGCTTCAACCAGGGGCTGCAACTGAGCATGTTCTCGCTGCTCGGCCTGGGCTTCGCGCCCATCATCGCCACGCAGCTGCTGCAGGTGCTGCCGTCATGGCACTGGGTGTTCATGGTGTCGGCGCTGCCGGGGCTGGTCGTGGCGGTGTTGATCGCACGCAACTTGCGCAGCGATGCGCCGCCGGCACGCGCACCCGGGGCCGCCGCCGCCCCGGCGCCGCGTTGGAGCACGCTGCTGCGCTCGCGCAATGTCTTGCTGGCCATGCTGGCCGTGCTGTGCGCCATGGCCGGCATCTTCGTCATCAGCGCGATGGTGCCGATCTACCTGGAGCATGTGCTCAAGCTCAGCACGCAGGAGATGGGCTACGTGGTGTCGGCCATCGGCTTCGGCGGCTTTGTCGGTTCGTTCGGCCTGTCGGCCCTGTCGGATCGCATCGGCCGCAAGCCCGTTGCGATCAGTGCCTTCATCGGCTCGGCGGTGCTGCTGTATGCCTTCGGGCAGACCGGCGCCAACCCGCAGATGCTGTTCACCCTGCTGTTCGGCCTGTCGGTGTGCGCCTTGGGATTGCTGGGCCTGATCTCGGGGCCCATCGCCACCGAGGCGGCCCCGGCCGGGCTCATCGCTTCGTCGGTCGGCTTCGTGTCGGGCGCGGGCGAGATCTTCGGCGGCGGGCTGGCACCCGTCCTGGCGGGCTATGTGGCCCAGCACCACGGCCTGCCCGCCACGCTGCACGTTGCCCTCGGCGGCTTCGTCTGTGGGGCCATCGCATCGCTGTTCCTGCTGGAAACCGCACCTTGTCGCCAGCAGCGCAGCGGCCTGCCAGTGGAGGGCGGGCTGACCTCGACCTCACTCTGATTTCTCGCACGGGCCGGTGAGCCCGAAATTTCTACAAAACCGGAGACAACATGACAAGACATACCCGCCATGCGCTGGCGGTGGCGGCAGCGCTCGCCCTGCCCGCCGCTTCCCACGCCTTCGGCATCGAGCTGCCCAGCAGCGACTACAAGCTGCGCCTAGACCTGACGCCCAAGTACAGCACCGTCGTGCGGCTGAAGAACCCGTCCGACGCGCTGACGCGGCTGGACGTGGCCAAGGACCCCGGCACCGTCAATGAAGACGACGGCGACCACAACTTCAAGCGCGGCCAGATCTCCAACCGCTTCGACCTGCTGGCCGAGATCGACCTCGCCGGCCCCGGCTGGGGTGCCCGGGTAAGCGGTAACGCCTGGCGCGACTCGGTCTATCTGCGCCAGAACAGCTATGCCGGCACCGCGCTCTACGCCGGCGGCAACGCCCTCGGCCCGACGATCCCGACCTCCAACACCTTCACGGGCCAAGCCTCCAACGACTTCCTGCCCGACACCCGCCGCCAGCATGGCCAAAGCGGCGAGTTCCTCGACGCCTTCGTCTACCTCAAGGGCGAGGTCGGCGGCATGAAGAGCACCGTGCGCATCGGCCGCCACACGCTGCAATGGGGCGAAAGCCTGTTCTTCGGCCAGAACGGCATTGCCAACGCGCAGGGGCCGGTCGACGTCGCCAAGATCGTGTCCGTGCCCGGCTGGCAGTTCAAGGAAGTGCTGCTGCCGGTCGAGCAGATCTCGGGTTCGCTGCAGATCGCCGAAGGCATCTCGCTGGGCGCTTACTACCAGCTCAAGTGGCGGCCGAGCAAGATCCCGGGCGTTGGCAGCTTCTTCTCCAACCAGGACTACGTCGGCACGGGCACCGTCAACTTCGGCCTGACGCCGCAGGGCGCTCCCATCCTGCTGAGCTACGACAAGAGCAAGGACCTGCGGCCGCGCAATTCGGGGCAGGGCGGCGTGCAGCTGCGCCTCAGCCCGACGGGCGGCGACTACGAGTTCGGCCTCTACGCGGCGCAGTACCACGACAAGACGCCGGCCGTGCCGGTGTTCGACTTCGTCAACGGCAACGTGCACCTCGCCTACGGTGACGACATCAAGACGGTCGGCGCCAGCGTCACGTCGTCGGTGGGCCAGCTGAACTGGGCCGTCGAAGGCTCGGTGCGCTGGAACGCGCCGCTGACGAGCGATCCCGCCGTGCTGGGCCTGGGCCCCGTGCTGGCCTGCGGCGGCAGCGACAACCCCTGCTTCGCCGTCGGCCGCACGGCCCACCTGCAGGCCTCGGGCATCTATGTGCTGCAACCCGGCGCGCTGTGGCAGGGCGGCGCGGTGGTGGCCGAGCTGGCCTACAACCACCGGCTCAGCATCACGAAGGACATCTTCGCGACCCCGACGGGTGCAAGCATGGGTATCGGCGGGCTGGACCCGAACAGCACCAAGGGCGCTTTCGCCTTCCGCATGCTGTTCGAGCCGCAGTACTTCCAGGTGCTGGCGGGGCTGGACCTGTCCGTGCCCATCGGCCTTGGCTACAACTTTGGTGGCCGGTCCTCGTCCATCGCCAACTTCGCCGGCGGTGCGGCAAGCGCGGGCGACTACAGCATCGGGCTGAAGGGCAAGTACCAGAACGACTGGAACTTCGCGCTGACCTACAGCGACTTCTTCGGCACCGCCAAGACCTTCACCGAGACCCTCGTCGCCGGCAGCGGCTCGCCGCGCCAGCTCACCTTCGGCCAGTCGCTGCGCGACCGCGCCAACGTCAGCTTCACCGTCTCGCGCACCTTCTGAAGCCCCACGGAGCACTTCACATGAACCGCATTCATTTCAAGGCCACGTTGCTGGCCACCGCCCTGCTGCTGGCCGGCCCGGCCCTCGCCGCCGTGTCGGCCGATGAAGCCGCCAAGCTCAAGACCACGCTGACCCCGCTGGGCGCCGAGCGCGCCGCCAACAAGGACGCCAGCATCCCCGCCTGGGACGGTGGCATGACCAAGGCACCCGCCGGCTTCAAGCCCGGCGACGCCCGGCCCGACCCCTTCGCCGCCGAGAAGCCGCTGTACAGCATCAACGCCAAGAACATGGCGCAGTACGACGCCAAGCTGAGCGACGGCGTCAAGGCGCTGATGAAGAAGTACCCCGACTTCCGCATCGACGTCTACCCCAGCCACCGCACGGCCGCCGCGCCGCAATGGGTCTACGACAACACCTTCAAGAACGCCACGCGCGCCAAGCTTGTCGACAACGGCCAGGGCACCGAAGGCGCCTATGGCGGCACGCCGTTCCCGATCCCCAAGGACGGCTACGAGGTGTTCCAGAACCACCGCCTCGCCTGGGTCGGCACCTATGCGCAGGCGCCGGTGCGCGTCTGGGTCGTGACGGCCGACGGCAAGCGCGCGATGGCCTCCGGCGGCACGCAGAGCTTTCGCCGGCAGTTCTACGACCCCGAGGGCAGCCTGGAGAAGTTCGACGGCTATGCCGGCCTGGGCAAGTTCGTCGTCAGCGAGCCGGGCTCCAAGGCGGGCGAGGCCATCCTGGCGCACGACAACCTCAACGCCGGCAACCCGCGCGGCCTGTGGCAATACCTGGTGGGCCAGCGCCGCGTGCGCAAGGCGCCGTCGGTGGCCTATGACACGCCCGACTCGGTGACCTCGGGCATCGGCCTGTTCGACGAAGCCTTCATGCTCTTCGGCCCCATCGACAAGCACAACCTCAAGCTGGTCGGCAAGCGCGAGCTCTTCATCCCCTACAACAACAACCGCGCAGCGTCTGCCAAGGTGGCCGATCTCGTCACCCCCAACACGCTGAACCCCAGCGTTGTGCGCTGGGAACTGCACCGTGTCTGGGAGGTCGAGGCCACGCTGGCCGAGGGCAAGCGCCACGTCGTGCCCAAGCGCAAGTACTACATCGACGAGGACAGCTGGCAGATCATCCTGTTCGACGGCTGGGATGCCAAGGGCGAGCTCTGGCGCACCAACTACACGCTGACCCTGCTGGCGCCGGACATCCCGGCCGTCATCGGCAGCATGTTCTGGGGCGGCTACGACCTGCAGACCGGCGCCTACTACCTGAACATGGCCAGCAACGAACTGGCCAGCCAGTACAAGATCGTCGCACCGCTGCCGCGCAGCTTCTTCAGCCCCGAAGAGCTCGCCAACGAAGGGGCCAGGTAATGCGCAGGCTGGCGTTCCTCGCGCTGGCCTGTGCGGTGTCCGCCCAGGCCGCCGCACCGGCGCCGGCCGCGTTGTCCGAGCCGGCGCTGATCAGCCCCAAGGCGCTCAGCGCGGCGACGCTGGCCGTCGCCCGCGCCGGTGAGCGCCTCGTCGCAGCCGGTGAACGCGGCACGGTGCTGTGGTCGGATGACGGCGGCAAGGCCTGGCAGCAGGCTGCGGTGCCGGTGCGCGCGGGCCTGACGGCCTTGCGCTTTGTCGATGCCAACAATGGCTGGGCGGCAGGCCATCTTGGCGTCATCCTCAAGACGAGCGATGGCGGCAAGACCTGGATCAAACAGCTCGACGGCCTGCAGGCCGCTGCCAGCCTGCTTGCCGCCGCCACCGACGACGCCGGCCGCCGCGCCGCCCAGCGCATGGTGGAGGAGGGCGCCGACAAGCCCTGGTTCGACCTCGACGCCATCGACGCGCGCCAGGCCATCGCCGTCGGCGCCTACGGCCTGGCCATGGTCACGCGTGACGGCGGCGCCACTTGGCAGCCGCTGCCCACGCGCGCCGCCAACCCGCGCGGCCTGCATCTCTACGGCGTGCGCGTCGTGGGCGACCAATGGTTCATCGCCGGCGAGCAGGGCCTGCTGCTGCGCTCCAGCGACGGCGGCGCCAGCTTCACGGCCCTGGCCTCGCCCTACAAGGGCAGCTTCTTCGGCCTGCTTGCCTCACCCAGCGGCGCGCTGCTGGCCTACGGCCTGCGCGGCAGCGTCTACCGCTCGACCGACGCCGGCAACAGCTGGGACAAGGTCGACCTCGGCACGCCGCTGAGCCTGCAAGCCGGCATAGCGCGGCGCGGCGAACTGACGCTGCTGGCCCAGACCGGCGAGCTCTTCGTCAGCGCCGACGACGGCCGCACCTTCAAGCGCCAGCCCCCGCCCGCCGGCCCCTTGCCCGCCGCCGGCCTGGCCTCCGCACCCGACGACGCCTGGGTCATTGCCAGCCTGCGCGGCACCCGTCGCGCCCAGCCCTGAACTTTTCAAACAAGACGATGCACGCCACCGACACGCTGGGCGCCCAACCGGTGATCACCCGGCTCGACGACTTCGACACCCGCTCCGGCTCCTGGCCCGAGCGGCTGCTCTTCAACCACCGGCCCTGGGTGATGCTGCTGTGCCTGCTGGCCACGCTGTGGCTGTGCCAGCAGGCCTTCAAGCTGACGCTCAACGCCAGTTTCGAGAAGACCATCCCCACCCAGCATCCCTACATCGCCAACTACCTGGCGCACAAGGGCGACCTGGGCGGCCAGGGCAATGCGCTGCGCATCGTCGTCGAGGCCAGGAAGGGCACGATCTACGACAAGCACTACCTCGACACACTGCAAAAGATCAGTGACGAGATCTACCTGATGCCGGGTGTGGACCGGCCCTTCATGAAGTCGCTGTGGACGGCCAACACCCGCTGGGTCGCCGTGACCGAGGACGGGCTGGATGGCAACACCGTCATGGGCGACAGCTACGACGGCTCGCCCGCCGCGCTGGCCGAGGTGCGCGCCAACGTCGAGCGCTCCGGCGAGATCGGCCAGATCGTCGCCGGTGACGCCAAGTCCAGCATCGTCTTCGTGCCGCTGCTGGACGTGAACCCCAAGACCGGCCAGGCGCTGGACTATGGTGAGCTGGGCCGCCAGGTCGAGGCGCTGCGCGCCAAGTACGACAGCGACGCCGTCGCGCTGCACGTGACCGGCTTCGCCAAGGTCATGGGCGACCTCATCGAGGGCTTGCAGCAGGTGCTGGTGTTCTTCGCCGTGGCCCTGGTCATCTGCGCCGGCGTGCTGTGGGGCTACACGCGCTGCGTGCGCAGCACCGCGCTCGTCGTCGCCTGCTCGCTCGTCGCCGTGGTCTGGCAGTTCGGCCTGCTGGCCTTGCTCGGTTACGCGCTGGACCCGTACTCCGTGCTCGTGCCCTTCCTCGTCTTCGCCATCGGCATGAGCCATGGCGCGCAGAAGATGAACGGCATCATGCAGGACGTGGGCCGCGGCACGCATCGCGTGGTGGCCGCGCGCTACACCTTCCGCCGCCTCTTCGTCGCCGGCCTCACCGCGCTGCTGTGCGACGCCGTCGGCTTTGCCGTGCTGGCCTTGATCAAGATCCAGGCCATCCAGGACCTGGCGCTCGTCGCCAGCATCGGCGTGGCGGTGCTGATTTTCACCAACCTCGTGCTGCTGCCCATCCTGCTGTCTTACGTGGGCGTGAGCCCGGCGGCGGCCAAGCGCAGCCTGCGTGACGACCCCGAGTTCAACCCCAAGGCCGGCAGCTCCTGGATGTGGCGCCAGCTCGACCGCTTCACGCAGCGCGGCCCGGCGCTGGTGGCCCTCGGCGCGTCGGCGGCATTGGCCGTGGCGGGCTATGCCGTCAGCACGCGGCTGCACGTTGGCGACCTGGACCCCGGTGCCCCCGAGCTGCGCGCCGACTCGCGCTACAACCGCGACAACGACTACGTCACCCAGCACTACGCCGCGTCCAGCGACATCCTCGTCGTCATGGTTGCCACGCCCGAAGACCAGTGCACCCGCTACGGCACGCTGGCCAAGGTCGACCAGCTCGCCTGGCAGCTGGAGCAACTCCCCGGCGTCGAGTCCACCAACTCCATGGCGGCGCTCTCCAAGCTCGCGATGGTGGGCTACAACGAGGGCCAGCTGAAGTGGTACGAGCTGATCCCCAACGACAGCGCGCTCGGCGGCGTGCAGACCCGTGCGCCGCGCGAGCTGTTCAACCAGGGCTGCTCCTTCCTGTCGCTCTACGTCTACCTGAAGGACCACAAGGCCGAGACGCTGAGCACGGTGGTGAGCACGGTCGAGGGCTTCATCAAGGAGAACTCGACAAAGGACGAGCGCTTCATGCTCGCGGCCGGCTCGGCCGGCATTGCGGCGGCGACCAATATCGTCGTCAAGCAGGCCATGAACGAGATGCTGTGGTGGGTCTACGGCGCCGTTGTCGTGCTGTGCTGGGTGACCTTCCGCTCCTGGCGCGCCGTCGTCGTGGCCGTGCTGCCGCTGGTGCTGACCTCCATCCTGTGCGAGGCACTGATGGTGGGCCTGGGCATGGGCGTCAAGGTCGCCACGCTGCCGGTCATCGCGCTGGGCGTGGGCATCGGCGTGGACTACGCGCTCTACGTGCTCAGCGTCATGCTGGCCCGGCTGCGCGCGGGCGAAAGCCTGTCGGCGGCCTACCTGCACGCGCTGCAGTTCACCGGCCGCGTCGTGATGCTGACCGGCGTCACGCTGGCGCTCGCCGTGGGCACCTGGGCGCTGTCGCCGATCAAGTTCCAGGCCGACATGGGCATCCTGCTGGCCTTCATGTTCGTGTGGAACATGGTGGGGGCGCTGGTGCTGGTGCCGGCGCTCGCGCACTGGCTGCTCAAGCCCGCCAGGATCGCTTGAGATGGCACGGCGGTGGATCCAGCGTTGGGTGGTGCTGCTGGCACCCCTCCTGCTGGAATTTTGTTTGTCGGTTGCATCGGCGGCCGAGCAGGCGCCGCTGGTGCTGGGCCAGTCGCTGCCGCTGACCGGCGCCGCCTTCCCCATCAGCAATCGCGTGCAGGCCGGTGCCAAGGCGCTGGTGGATCGCGTCAATGCCGGCGGCGGCATCGGCGGACGCCGGCTGGAGTTGGTGACCCTGGACGATAGCGGCGACAGCCAGCGCCGCGCGGCCAACCTGCACAAGCTCGCCCGGGAGCATCACGTCCTGGCATTCGTCAATTGCCTGGGCGAGCGCGCCTGCCTGCAGACCGCCGCGCTGGCGCGTGAGTTGAACGTGCCGCTAGTCGGCCCCTTCTCCGGCGCCGCGGCGCTGCAGCAGCCCATGGTGTTCAGCCTGCGGCCCGATGACCGGCGCGAGGCCGAGGCGCTGGTTGCGCAATTGCGAGCCATCGGTATCGAGCAGGCCGTGCTGCTGGGCGACGGCGACGAGCCGGCCCGCGAGCGCGCGCTGGCTGCGGCGCTGCAGGCCGCGGGCATCCGCTTCCACCCGCTGGCGATGCAGGCAGATTCCGCCGCCACGCTGCGCGAGCTGGCCGCCGTTGCGCCGCAGGCCCTGGTGCTCAATCTCGGCCCCGAGTCGCTGGACCTGCTGACCCGCCACGAGGCCGCCTGGCGCGCCGCGGTGCCGCTCACCGTGGCGGCACTGTCGTCGCCGGGGCTCACGCAGCTGACGCGGCTGCTGCGTGACCGGCTGATCGGCTTCACCAGCGTCGTGCCCAACCCCGAGATCTCGCAGCTGCCGCTGGTGCGCGAGTTCGAGCGGGATGCGGAAAGCCACGTCGGCCCCGAGGCCATCAGCCTGGAGGGCCTGGCGGCCTACCTGCATCTGCGCGTCTGCGTCGAGGCGCTGCGCCGCGCCGGCAACCGTGTCGACGGGCCTGGGCTGGCGAGTGCGCTGGAGAACCTGGGCGCGCTCGACCTCGGCGGCTTCAGCGTGCGCTTCAGCCCCCGCCAGCACCGCGGCTCCGAGCACGTCGAGATCGGCCTTCGCGGCCGCGACGGGCGCCTGCGGCGATGAACTTCACTTTCCCAGTCCCTCAAAGGAGACATTCCATGCTCGATCTGCACCTGCAACACGTGCTGGCCCAGGCGGCCGGCGCCCCCGACCTCTGTGACCTGCCGCCCGAGGCCTCTCGCGGCCTGTACCGGCAGATCTGCACGTTGGCGACCATGCCGCCCGCCGACGTCGACGTGACGCCGCACGAGACCCACTTCGCCGGCCAGGCTGTGCGCGTGCGCATCTACAAACCTCGCGATGCGGCGGGCGCCTTGCCCGTGGCGCTGTACTTCCACGGCGGCGGCTTCGTGCTCGGCGATCTCGAAAGCTATGACGCCGTCTGCCGCCAGCTCTGCGCTGACAGCGGCGTGATGATCGTCAGCGCCGCCTACCGGTTGGCACCCGAGCATCCCTATCCGGCGGCCATCGAGGACAGCTACGCCGCGCTCGGCTGGGTGGCCGAGGCCATCCGCAGCTTTGGCGGCGACCCGAGCCGCCTGGCCGTCGTGGGCGACAGCGCCGGCGCTGCGCTGGCCACCACCGCCGCCTTGCTGGCGCGCGACGCGGGCGGGCCGGCAATCGCCTTGCAGGTCCTCGTCTACCCGCCGGCAGCCGGTGCTCACGATGGCGACTACCCGTCCCGCGAGCGGCATGCCGGTGGCCCCACGCTGACGAAGCGCACCATGGACTACTTCAACCGCCACTACTACGGCGCCGCCGGCAAAGCGCCCGACTGGCGCGGCGCGCCGCTGCTCGCGCCCAGCCTCGCCGGCCTGCCGCCGACGCTGTTGCTGCTGGCGGCCCACGATGCGCTGCGCGACGAGGCCATGGCCTACGGCGAGGCGCTCGGCGCGGCTGGCAATGCCGTCACCGTCATCGAGTACCACGGCCTGGCGCACGGCTTCATCAGCATGGCCGGCGCCGTCCCGGCGGCGCGGCTGGCGCTGGGGCAGGTGGCGAGTGCGCTGCGGCAGGCCTTGCTGGGGTGATCCAAGCCATATCGAAACTGGCATGGCTTGAGAGGAAATCGCCATTGGATTGTTGTCGTGGAATGCCGTACACCCGGCAGCCACGACAAACGAGACAAGAGACATCCCATGGCATTGAATCGCAGGGGCCTGATCAGCGCCGGCCTCACCGGCATCGCCGCGTCCACGTTGCCCGCCCAGGCCGCCACCACCGCTGCAACGCCGGCCAAAGGCCTGCTGGCCCCCACGCCGCCGATGGGTTGGAACAGCTGGAACAGCTTCGCCACCACCATCAACGAAGCCCAGGCCCGCGAGACGGCCCGCATCATGGCGGACAAGCTGCTGCCGGCCGGCTACAACATCTTCACCATCGACATCCAGTGGTACGAGCCCACGGCGTCAAGCTACAGCTACAGCGCCAACCCCGAGCCGGCGATGGACGGTCACGGCCGGCTGATCCCCGCCGTGAACCGGTTCCCGTCCAGTGCCGAAGGCCGCGGTTTCGCGCCGCTGGCGGCGGATGTCCATGCCATGGGCCTGAAGTTCGGCATCCACCTGATGCGCGGCATCCCGCGCCTGGCCGTGAAGCGCAACCTGCCCATCCTGGGCACGCCCTACCGCGCCGCTGACATCGCCGACACCAGCAGCGTCTGCACCTGGAACCCCGACATGTACGGCGTGGACATGAAGAAGCCCGGCGCGCAGGCCTACTACGACAGCGTCTTCGCGCTCTACGCCTCCTGGGGCGTGGACTTCATCAAGATGGACGACATGAGCCGCCCCTACGACGCTCATGCGCCGGAGATCGAGGCCGCCCACCGTGCCATCCAGCGCACGAAGCGGCCGATGGCGCTCAGCCTGTCGCCCGGCGAGACGCCCGTGAGCCGCGCCGAGCACGTACGCCAGCATGCGCAGATGTGGCGCATCTCCGACGACTTCTGGGACGACTGGCATGCCCTGGACGCCCAGTTCACGCGGCTGGAGAACTGGAACCCCTGGCGCCGCCCGGGCGCCTGGCCTGACCCGGACATGCTGCCGCTGGGCCGCCTGGCCCTGGGTGAGCGCGACACCAAGTTCACCGCCGATGAGCAGCGCACGCTGATGACGCTGTGGGCCATCACCCGCTCGCCGCTGATCATGGGCGGCGACCTGCGCCACCTGGACGAGCCGACGCTCGCGTTGCTCACCAACCCCGAGGTGCTGGCCGTGGACCAGGCGAGCACCGACAACCGGCCGCATTTCGTCGAGGACTTCGTGCGCATCTGGTCAGCCCGGCCCGCCGACGGCAAGGGCCGCTACGTCGCGCTGTTCAACCCGACGGACAAGGCCCGCGAGGTTGGCATCGCGCTGCGGGACCTGGGGCTGGACGGCGTTCGCCAGGTGCGTGACCTGTGGGCGCGTAAACCTCTCGACGCGGCATCGGGCCGGTTCGCCCAGCAGCTGCCGTCGCATGGCGCCGGGCTTTACCGGCTGAGCTGACGGTTCAGTCTGCGGCGCATGAACCCCGCGGGCCGAGCGCCGGGCCGCTCCCAAGCCGGCCCGGTGGGCGATGTGCGAGCGGGGCCTTCCCCGCGAGCATCGCCGTCCCCTCGGGGGACCGGCCAACGTACTCGTTGGACGAGGGGCTTCATCTCAGCGGGCGACCTTGGCGAGCAGTTCCTGCAGCAGAAGGCGCTCGCCGCTGGACAGCACACGGTCCAGCGCCTGCTCGGCGACCTGCAGCGCCGCGAGGCTTTCCCCGGCCAGGCGCTCGCCTTCGGGCGTGAGCCGCAGGTGCAGCGCGCGGCGATCGTTGGCGTCGCGTTCGCGCTCGACCCAGCCGCGCTCCTGCAGGCGGTCAAGGATGAGCGTCATCTGCGGTGCCGGCACGCGCAGCAGGTCGCACAGGCGCTTCTGCGTGGTGTTGCGGTTCGAGAAGATCAGCTGCAGCAGCGTGAACTCGACGGGCCGCATGCCAAGCGGCTCGCCCACGCCCTGGCTGAACAGCTGGTTGGTCGTGACGGCCGCGCGCGCGATGGCGTAGCCCAGCGTGTGGGCCAGGCGGGACTGATCGAGGGGAGGGGACTTCTCGCGGGTCGGGCTCATGGGTTCGCAGGATAACCATGGCCTGCTGGCCGCCGTGGTTGTCAAAACTCTTCGGTGTCGATCTCGGCCTGTGTGGCGGCGCTGTAGCGCGCGCCGCTGACCGTGTGGCGGTTGATCAGGGCGTCGAGCCGGGCGAGTGTGGCGGCGTCGAGCGCCAGCTGCGGCGCCGCGAGCAGGTCGCCCAGGTGATCGGGGCGCGAGGTGCCGGGGATGGGGACGATGTCGCCACCCTGGTGCAGCAACCAGGCCAGCGCCAGCGTGGCCGGCGCGCAGCGCAGCCGGGCCGCTTCTGCTTCGAAAGCGTCCAGCAGGCGCAGGTTGGCGCTGTAGTTCTCGGGCGAAAAGCGCGGCATGGCACGGCGGATGTCCTTGGACTCGAGCTTGCTCACGTCGCGCAGCTCGCCGCCCAGGAAGCCGCGCGCCAGCGGGCTGAAGGCGACGAACGCGACGCCCAGTTCGCGGCATGCGTCGAGCACGGCGATCTCGGGGTTGCGCGTCCACAGCGAGTACTCGGTCTGCAGCGCGGCGATGGGGTGCACGGCGTGCGCGCGCTTCAACGTTGCGGCCGAGACCTCGGACAGGCCGATTGCACGGACCTTGCCCGCCTTCACCAGCCCGGCCATCGAGCCGACGCTCTCTTCCACCGGCACCTTGGCGTCCAGCCGGTGCAGATAGAGCACGTCAATGACGTCGGTGCGCAGCCGCTTCAAGCTGGCCTCGACGCTGGCGCGGATGGTGTCGGGCCGGCCGTCGATGACGCGCTGGCCGTCGACGCCCTGCATGCCGCATTTGCTCGTCAGCACGATGCGTTCGCGGTGCGGCGCCAGCAGGCCGCCCAGCAGCTCCTCGTTGGCGCCAAAGCCATATAGCGCCGCTGTGTCGAACAGGGTGATGCCGCCGTTGAGGGCGCCGTCCAGCACGGCCGCCGCCACGTCGCGAGGCGGCGGCGTGCCATAGGCGTGGCTGAGGTTCATGCAGCCCAGCCCGACGGCCGAAACCTCGAAGGGGCCGATACGGCGGTTTCTCATTTCAATTGCTGCTCCAACTCGTGCAGCACCCGATAGCAGGGCAGCACTTGCGCCACGCTGCTGTTGGGCTCGCGGCCCTCGCGGATGGCGGCGAAGAACTCGCGGTCCTGCAGCTCGATGCCGTTCATGGACACGTCCACCACCGACACGTCGATCTTGTTCTCCTTGCCATCGAACAGGTCGTCGTAACGGGCCAGGTAGGTGCCGGTGTCGCCGATGTAGCGGAAGAACGTCCCCAGCGGGCCGTCGTTGTTGAAGGACAGGCTCAGCGTGCAGATGGCGCCGTTGGCGGCCTTGAGCTGGATGCTCATATCCATCGCAATGCCCAGCGTTGGGTGGATAGGGCCTTGCAGCGCATGGGCCTGCACGACCGGGCTCTGCACCTGATATGCGAACAGGTCCACCGTGTGCGCGGCGTGGTGCCATAGCAGGTGGTCGGTCCAGCTGCGTGCCTGGCCGAGCGCATTCATGTTGGTGCGGCGGAAGAAGTAGGTCTGCACGTCCATCTGCTGGACGTTGAACTCGCCGGCCGTGATCTTCTTGTGCACCCACTGGTGGCTGGGGTTGAAGCGCCGCGTGTGGCCGCACATGGCGACCAGGCCGGACTGCTTTGCCACGCTGATGACCTCCTCGCCATCGGCCAGCACGTCGCACAGCGGGATCTCCACCTGCACATGCTTGCCGGCCTTCAGGCAGGCGAGCGTCTGGCTGGCGTGCATCTGCGTGGGCGTGCACAGGATGACGGCGTCGACCTCGGGCAGGGCCAGCGCATCGGCCAGGTCGGTGGTGACATGCTGGATGCCGTACTTGTTCGCGACCTCGCGGGTCTTGTCCAGGTCACGGCTGATCAGCGAGACGACTTCGACGCCGGCTATGTTCTTAATGCCGTCCAGGTGCTTGATACCGAAGGCGCCGGCGCCGGCCAGCGCAACACGAATTGGTTGAATCATGTGTTCTCCAGAATCAGATGGCCGACCGCCGTGTTCGAGGCAGGCACGTGATAGAAGCGATGCGCGACGCGCGGTGCCGAGCCACCGTTGACGTCGGCCATCGCGCCGCGGGCGATCAGCCACATGACGAGCTCGATGCCTTCCGAACCGGCTTCGCGCACGTACTCGTCATGCGGCACGCGCGACAGGGCGTCGGGCTCGGCGATCAGGCGGTCCAGGAAGCGGGTGTCCCACTCGCGGTTGATGAGACCGGCACGCGGGCCTTGCAACTGGTGGCTCATGCCGCCGGTGCCCCAGATCTGCACATTCAGGTCCGGCCCGAACGACTCGACCGCGCGGCGGATGGCCTGGCCCAGCATGAAGCAGCGCCGCCCCGACGGCACCGGGTAGTGCACGACATTGACCGCGAACGGGATGACGGTGCAGGGCCAGGCGCCTTTCACCGGGTCGGGCTGGCCGCACATCAACGACAGCGGCACGGTCAGGCCGTGGTCCACGTCCATCTTGTTGGCGATGGTCAGGTCGAAGTCGTCCTGGATGACGCTGTGCGCGATGTGCGCGGCCAGCTCCGGGTGGCCGATGACGGTCGGCACCGGGCGCGGGCCCCAGCCCTCGTCGGCCGGCTCGAAGCGGGCCGCGGTGCCGATGGCGAAGGTGGGAATCAGGTCGAGGCTGAAGGCCGTCGCGTGGTCGTTGTAGACCAGGAAGACGACATCCGGGCGGTTGTTGTCGAACCAGCGCTTGGAAGGTTCATAGCCCGCAAAGACGGGCTGCCAGTAAGGCTCGGTGGTCTTGCCCAGGTCCAGCGCCGCGCCGATTGCGGGCACGTGCGAGGTGTAGACGGATGCGGTGATGCGGGCCACGGTTATTTGTTCCCTGCTTTGCCTTGCGGCTGGCGGTGCGCCTGCGCGTCGCCGTCCTCGCCAACGCGGCGGTTGCCTTCCACGGAGCGGCCGCCGGAGATCATCATGTTGCGGTACTCCTCTTCGGTCATGCCCGTCATGCTGCCCGCCATCTGCTGGAAGCTCTTGCCGTCGGTCGCGCCGATCTTGGCCAGGAAATAGATGTTGCCGCCCAGGCGGATGCATTCGTTCAGGTCGCGTGCCAGCACCGCCGCCTTCTGCGCATCGGTCATCGGCCACTCGTCGAGATAGGCGCGCTCGTCGGCCTTGAAGCGGGCGCGGTTGTCGGCCTTCATCAGCGACATGCAGAACTGGTTGAGCCAGTAGCCCTTGCGGGATTGTTCGGCGTCGAAGATGGTGGTGCCGGGGATGTCGGTGTAGGACTTGTCGAGCGGCATCAGCTTTCCTCCGGCCAGTACAGGCGCATGGGGTTGTCCACCAGCAGCCGGCGTTGTAGCTCAGGCGTCGGGGCGATGTGGGGGATGAAGTCGACCAGCAGCCCGTCGTCGGGCATGTGGTCCTTGAGGTTGGGGTGGGGCCAGTCGGTGCCCCACAGCACGCGGTCAGGGAACTCGTCCATGACACGGCGGGCAAAGGGCACGACGTCACGGTAGGCGGCCTGCTCGCCGTCCAGCGCGCGCGGGCCGGTGACGGACAGGCGCTCGGGGCAGCTGAGCTTGCTCCACACGTTGTCGTTCTCGCGCATGAACTTCAGGAAGAGCTCGAACTCGGGGCCGTCCACTGGTTTGCTGACATCCGGCCGGCCCATGTGGTCGACGACGACGGTGGTGGGCAGGGCGGTGAAGAAGTCCCACAGCTCGGGCAGGTCGGCCGCCTCGAAGTAGATGACGACATGCCAGCCCAGCCTGGCGATGCGCGTGGCGATCTCCTGCAACTCATCCTTGGGCGTGAAGTCCACCAGCCGCTTGACGAAGTTGAAGCGAACGCCGCGCACGCCGGCCTCGTGCATGCGTTGCAGCTCGGCATCGCTGATGCCGCGCTTGATGGTGACAACGCCGCGGGCCTTGCCGCCCGAGCTTTGCAGCGCGTCGATCAGCGCGCTGTTGTCGGCGCCATGGCAGGTCGCCTGCACGATGACGTTGCGCGCAAAGCCGAGGTGGTCGCGCAGTGCGAACAACTGTTCCTTGCTGGCGTCGCAGGGCGTGTACTTGCGCTCCGGCGCGAACGGGAACCGCGCGCCGGGGCCGAAGACATGGCAGTGCGCGTCGACGGCGCCGGCCGGGACTTGGAAACGCGGTTTGGAAGGAGCGGCGTACCAGTCCAGCCAGCCAGGGGTCTTGGTGAAGTCCATGGTTTCAGTCGATGTAGCGCAGGCCGGCTTTTTCCAGCGGCTCACGCATCTTGTACATGTCGAGGCCAAGCACGCCCGAAGCCAGCTTGGCGCGCTTCTCGCCTTCGAAGCTCTCGCGCTTGAGTGCGGCCTCCAGCGTCTCGACCGCACGCGCGGCCGGCACGCAGACGACACCGTCGTCATCCGCCACGATGACGTCGCCGGGCGTGACCCACATGCCAGCGCAGACGACGGGGATGTTGACCGAGCCCAGCGTGGCCTTGATCGTGCCCTTGCTGCTGATTGCGCGGCTCCAGACCGGGAAGCCCATCTGCTGCAGTGTCTTCACGTCGCGCACGCCGGCATCGATGACGAGGGCACGCGCGCCGCGCGCCTGGAAGGAGGTGGCGAGCAGGTCACCGAAATAGCCGTCGGTGCAGTCGGCGGTGACCGCCGCGACGACGATGTCGCCGGGCTGGATCTGCTCGGCGGCGACATGCATCATCCAGTTATCGCCGGGTTGCAGCAGCACGGTCACGGCCGTGCCCGACACCTGCACGCCGGCGTAGATGGGCCGCATATAAGGCTTGAGCAGGCCGACGCGGCCCATGGCCTCGTGCACGGTGGCCGAGCCCAGCGCGGCCAGGCCGTCGGCGGCCGTGCGATCGGCCCGTTGGATGTTGCGGTAGACGACGCCGAGTTCGTACATATCAAAGACCCTTGGCTTTCAGTTGCGCATCCAGGCGCGGGAAGACGCGGCGGGCATTGCCCTCGTAGACGGCGTGGCGATCCTCGTCGCTGAGATTGGCTGTGGCCTCGACGTAGCGCTTGGTGTCGTCGTAGTAGTGGCCGGTCTCGGGATCGATGCCGCGCACGGCGCCGATCATCTCGCTGGCGAACAGGATGTTCTTGACCGGGATCACCTTGGTCAGCAGGTCGATGCCTGGCTGGTGGTAGACGCAGGTGTCGAAGAAGATGTTGTTCAGCAGGTGCTCGCTCAGCAGCGGTTTCTTCAGTTCCTGGGCCAGGCCGCGGAAGCGTCCCCAGTGGTAGGGCACCGCGCCGCCACCGTGCGGGATCAGGAACTTCAGCGTCGGGAAGTCCTTGAACAGGTCGCTGGTCAGGCACTGCATGAAGGCCGTCGTGTCGGCGTTCAGGTAATGCGCGCCGGTGGTGTGGAAGCAGGCATTGCAGCTGGTCGACACATGCACCATGGCCGGGATGTCGTACTCCACCATCTGTTCGTAGATGGGGTACCAGTGCCGGTCCGACAGCGGCGGCGACGTCCAGTGGCCGCCGGATGGGTCGGGGTTCAGGTTGATGCCGACATTGCCGTACTCCTCCACGCACTTGACCAGTTCGGGAATGCAGGTCGCCGGGTCCACGCCGGGCGACTGCGGCAGCATGGCCGCCGGCACGAAGTGGTCGGGGAAGAGCCGGGCCACGCGGTAGCAGAGCTCGTTGCAGATGGCGGCCCAGGTGGCGGACGTGTTGAAGTCACCGATGTGGTGGGCCATGAAGCTGGCGCGCGGGCTGAAGATGGTCAGGTCCGAGCCGCGCTGCTTCATCAGCTTGAGCTGGTTGGTCTCGATGCTCTCGCGCAGTTCGTCGTCGCTGATCTTCAGCTCGCTGGCCTTGGGCGCGAGGGACGGGTCCTTCAGGCCGGCGATCTGCAGGTCGCGCCAGGCGCCCAGTGCCGCCGGTGCGGTCGTGTAGTGGCCGTGGACGTCGATGATCATCAGAGCTTCTCCTTGTTGTCAGTGCGCGAGCGCCGTGCGGGCATCGCGGTCGTCGGCAAAGCCATCGGCATCACGCTTGATCCACAGCGCCGCGGCGGCGAGGGCGCCGGGCACGGCCAGCACCAGGAAGACGGTGCCGATGCTGGCATGCATGGCGGCCATTTGCGCCACCAGCAGCGAGCCCAGGATGCCGCCGAAGCGGCCGATGCCCAGCATCCAGGACACGCCGGTGGCGCGCGCATTGGTCGGGTAGAAGGCCGCCGCCAGCGCCGGCAGCGAGGACTGCGCGGTGTTCATCAGCACGCCGGCCAGGAAGACGCAGACGACCAGCGCGCCCACGTTGCCTGTCATCTGGCCAATGGACCAGATGGCCACCGAGGTCAGCGCAAAGCCCAGGGCAACGATGCGGTTGGGCTCGACGCGGTCCATCAGCCAGCCGAAGAACACGGCGCCGACGCCGCCCAGCGGGAAGAGGGCCGAGATCAGCGTGGCGGTGCGCGGCTCGATGCCGGCCTCCTTGAACAGCAGCGGCATCCAGTTGATCAGCGCGTAGAAGATCACCAGGCCCATGAAGTAGGCCACCCAAAGCATCAATGTGCCGAGGCGGTAGGAGCGGGCCAGCACCTGCGCCAGGCCGCCGCGTTCGTTGGTAACGACGCGGGTCTCGCTGAGCGTGAAGCGCTCGATCTGGTGCACCTGCGGGCCGGCGATGCGGGCCAGCGCAGCGCGGATGCGTTCAACCGGTTGGCGGCGCGTGACCATGAAGCGCACGGATTCGGGCAGCAGCGTCAGCAGGCCGACCGTCAGCAGCAGCGGCGCGATGCCACCCAGCACCAGCACGCTCTGCCAGCCCCATTGCGGGATCATCCACGCGGCCAGGAAGCCGCCGAAGGCCGCACCCAGCGGGAAGCCGCAGAACATGAGGTTGGTCAGCGTGGAGCGGCGCGCGGTGGGGCAGTACTCGCTCATCAGCGTGACGGCGCTGGGCATGGCCGAGCCCAGGCCCAGGCCGGTGATGAAGCGCAGCACGCTGAGTTCCGTCAGGTTGGTGGCGAAGGCCGAGGCCAGCGTGGCGACGCCGAAGAGCAGCACCGTCACCGTCAGCACACGCTTGCGGCCCAGCCGGTCGGCGATGGGGCCGGACAACAGCGCGCCGGCGGCCAGGCCGAAGAGGGCGGCGCTCAGCACCGGCGCCAGCATGGGCTTGGTGACGCCCCAGTCCTTGATCAGCGACGGCGCGATGTAGCCGATGGCCGCGGTGTCGAAGCCGTCCAGCAGCACGACGAAGAAGCACAGCGCGAAGACCACCCATTGCCAGCGGGACAGCGGGTGGTCGTCGATGAGGCGCTGCACGTCCACGGCACGCGTGCCGGGAGCGGGGATCGGTGAGGTCTGCAAGCTTGTCTCCTGTTGTCGTTGGGGTCAGCGCGCGTCCGAAGTCGCGCGCATGCCGTGTTGCCGTTTGATCGCCTCGGTGGCGGGGCTGGCCATGAAGTCCAGCAGGGCCAGTGCCGCTTCGGGCTGGGTCGCACGGGCCGTGATGGCGCCGCTGAAGCGGCTGACGATGTCGCCCCCCGGCGGCATGCCGCCGAGCAGCGTGATGCCGGAAACATCCATCAGCTCGCTGTACTGCTGGAAGCCCAACTCGACCTCGCCGCTGGCCACCAGGCTGCCGACCGGCACGCCGGGGCGGGCCTGCACGAGGCGGGCCTTCAAGCTGTCGGCCAGGCCCCAGCGCTCGAAGAGCTGCATCAAGGCCGTGCCGCTGGGGCCGGTCGAGTAGCCGATGCTGCGGGCTTGCAGCACGGCGGCGCGCAAGGCGGTTTCCGTGCTGATATCCGGTTGGGCCGAACCGGCACGCACGGCAATGGCGACGCTGGAGTCGGCGATGGCCCGCACGCTGCCGGGCTTCAGTCGGCCGGCAGCCTCCAGCTTGGCGATGGCATCGCTGGCCAGCACAACCACGTCGAAGGCCTCGCCGTCGTGCACGCGACGCGCGGCGTCCACGCCACCGACCGATTCGAGGTGGACGGCCGGTGCGCCGGTTTGAGCATGCGCTTGCGCGAGTGCCGTCAGCAGATGGCGCGTGGCCATGGACGAGATCAGGGTGAGGGCGGTGCTCATGGGGCGCGATTCTTCGCAGTGAAGCTCTGTCACGCTAGGTCTGGCTGCTGCTATCAGCTATAGCGATCCGGCATGGGCTCTGCCAAGATGCGCACATGACGTTGAACCAGATCGAGTACTTCATCCAGGTGGCCGAGCACGGCAGCTTCAGCAAGGCCGCGCTGGTGTTGAACGTGGCGCAGCCGGCGCTGAGCCGGCAGGTGCGGGCGCTGGAGACGGAGCTGCACGAAACCCTCTTCCTGCGCAATGGTCGCGGCGTGACGCTGACCGAAGCCGGGCGCCGGCTGCTGGAGCATGGTCAGGGCATCCTGCACCTGGTAACGCAGGCACGCGAGGACCTCAGCGAGCACCGCAACGAGCCGGTCGGCCAGATCGTCGTGGCCATGCCGCCGACACAGGCGCGCATGCACACGCTGCCGTTGATCAGGGGTTTTACCGCCAGCTGCCCGCGGGCGCGCCTGGTCATCATGGAAGGCTTTTCGACCCACCTCACCGAGTGGCTGGTGTCGGGGCGGGCGGACCTGGCGCTGGTCTACAACCCCGAGCCGCTGCCGTCGCTGGAGATCCTGCCGCTGCGCGAGGAATCACTGCTGCTGCTGAGCCCGCCAGAGGCAGCGCCCAGCGGGCCACTGACGCTGGAGGAGCTGTCGCGCTTGCCGTTGATCATGCCGCAGCGGGGCCATGTGTTCCGCAAGCGCATGGAGGAGGCCGCAGCGATGGCCGGCGTGCAGTTGCGCGTGGACTGGGAGGTGTCCAGCGTGCCGGCCATCCTCGACCTGGTCGCTGCCGGTCTCGGGCATGCGGCGCTGGGCGAGGACGTGCTGCGCGCTTTCGAGCATCCGGAGCGCCTGGCCGTCACCCGCTTCAAGGCCAGCGATGTGAAGACGACACTGTGTCTGGTCACGCCGGCGCTGAAGCGCTCGACGCCGCTGACGCAGCGGACGGCGGCGCTGCTGATGAAGCTGGTGCGTGAGCCCTACCAGGGCAGGCCGACGTAGTTCTCCGCCATCGACGCCATCGCGGCCTCGGAGCTGACGACGTATTCCAGTTCGGCGCGATGCAGCTTGGCATCGATCTCGGGCTCGTTCGGCAGGTTGTGCATCAGGCTGGTGAACCACCAGGAGAAGCGCTCGGCCTTCCAGATGCGCGACAGGCAGCGGGAGGAGTAGTGCTCGATGCCGGCTTCGCTCTTCTCGCGGTAGTGCTCAATCAGCGCCTGGGACAGATAGCGCACGTCGGATGCCGCCAGGTTCAGCCCCTTGGCACCGGTGGGCGGCACGATGTGGGCGGCGTCGCCGGCCAGGAAGAGGCGGCCAAAACGCATCGGCTCGGCAACGAAGCTGCGCAGCGGCGCGATGCTCTTTTCCAGTGAAGGGCCGGTGACGAGGGCCGCCGCCGCCGCAGGGTCCATGCGCGCGCGCAGCTCGTTCCAGAAGCGTTCGTCGCTCCAGTCGCCCACCTGCTCGGTCAGCGGCACCTGCAGGTAGTAGCGGCTGCGTGTGCTTGAGCGCATGCTGCACAGCGTGAAGCCGCGCTCGTGGCGGCCGTAGATCAGCTCGTGCGAGACCGGCGGTGTGTCGCTCAGCATGCCCAGCCAGCCAAAGGGGTAGACCTTCTCGTGCGTCTGGATGGCGTCCGCCGGCACGCTGGCGCGGCTGACGCCGTGATAGCCGTCGCAGCCGGCGATGTAGTCGCACAGGATCTCAATGCGCTCACCATTCACCGTGCAGCGCGCACCCGGTGCATCGCCGTCGAAGCCGAACAGCTCCACATCGGAGGCTGAATACAGCGTCTGTTCGCCCACCGCGGCGCGGGCTTCCATCAGGTCGTGCGTCACCTCGGTCTGGCCATAGACCATGACCGACTTGCCGCCGGTCAGCCGGCTCAGGTCGATGTGATGGCGCTGGCCGTCGAACATCAGCTCGAAGCCGTGGTGCACCAGACCTTCGGCATGCATGCGCGCGCCGACACCGGCCTGATCCAGGAGGTCGACGGTGGTCTGCTCCAGCACGCCGGCGCGGATGCGGCCGAGCACATAGTCGCCCGTCTGGCGTTCGACGATCAGGTTGGCCACGCCGGCCTTGTGCAGCAATTGGCCGAGCAGCAAACCCGACGGCCCCGCGCCGACGATGAGCACCTGGGTGCGCAATGTCTTCATGTCTCGCTCCGTTCTTGTCAGATACCTGTGAGCGTAGGCCGGTGGGGGTGTAGGAACAATGGACGACAGGAACGTGCGCTTGCACAATTCGAACCTATGTCAAGGTCTCAAGCCCGTTCCTCACCACCTCTGTATGAGCTTTATGGCGAGCTGGGGCGGGATGAAGCGCTGGATGGTCTCCACATGGAGTCCATCGCCGACCGCAGCCGATTGCACAATTGGGAAATCCAGCCGCACCGGCATGCGGCGCTGGTGCAGCTGCTGCTGATCGAGTCCGGCACGGCGCGCGTGCAGATCGACGGGCAGCTGCTGGAGCTACGTGCGCCCGCCGTCGTCTGGGTACCGATGCTGGTGGTGCATGGCTTCGCGTTCTCGCCGGAAACTGAGGGGCACGTCATCACGCTGGACCAGGCGCGGGTCAGGAGCCTGATCGGCGGCTCGCGCGGCCTCTGGGAAGGCCTGGGAGCCTCGCGCGGCGTGGCATTGGAAGCCGGCTCACCCCACGCGCAGACGCTACTTGCGATTGCCCGCGTGCTGCGTGCCGATTACGCCGGCACGTCGCCCTGGCGCGCCCAGGTGCTTGACGGCGCTGTGCTGATGGCTGCCGCGCTCATAGCCCGGCTGCCTCCGCTTGCTGCGGAAGCGGCGGAAACTGCCGAGCCCGAAGGCCGGGCCATGCAGCATCTGGCGCGCTACCGCGAGCAGGTCGAGCGCCACTACCGCAGCCACCCGACGCTGGACATGCTGGCGGCGCCGCTGGGCATCACGACGACGCAGCTCACCCGCCTGTGCCGCCAGCATCTGAACTGCTCGCCGCTGGACATGCTGCACCAGCGCCTGTTGCTGGAGGCCAAGCGTGAACTGAGCTATACGACGTTGCAGGTGCGCCAGATCGCCGATGGCCTGGGCTTTGCAGACCCGGCCTACTTCACGCGCTTCTTCCGGCGGCTGACGGGGCAGTCGCCGAGTAGCTGGCGGGCCGACATGGCGTCGCGCTCGATGGTTACTCGAAATCATTGAGCGCTGCCAGAACCCTGCGAATTTGCATACCTTCTCAGATGCGTGGCCGTCTCACCTGAGCCCGTCGCGGCCATCTCCGCCACGGGGCCCTCGAACACCACGCGACCGCCGAATCGGCCAGCTTCCGGCCCCATGTCGATCAGCCAGTCTGCCTGGGCGATCATGTCCAGCTGATGTTCGATCACGACAACGGTGGCGCCGCGTTCGATGAGTTGGTCGAGCAATCGAAACAATCGATCGATGTCCGAAAGATGCAGGCCTGAGGTGGGTTCGTCGAACACATAGATTCGGCCCGACTGGCCCAGCTCCGTGGCCAGCTTCAGGCGTTGCCGTTCCCCGCCCGACAGGCTGGACAAAGGTTGGCCGAGCGACAGGTAGGCGAGCCCGACTTCATCGAGGCGGGCCAGCGCAGGCGCGATATTCGGCTCGGCAAAGAATGCGCTCGCTTCGGCGACGCGCATTGCCAGCGCCTCGGCGATGTTCTTGCCGCGCAGGCGGTACTGAAGAGCTTCGTCAGTGAACCGGCGCCCTCGGCAGCGCTCACAGATGCTGACGATGGGCTCCATGAATGCGAGGTCTGTCTCCGTGGTGCCAAGGCCTTTGCACACGGGACAGGCGCCGCCCGAGTTGGCGCTGAACAGCGACGCGCTGGCCGCGTTCGCCTGGGCAAAAAGGCTCCGGATGGGATCGAGGATGCCCGTGTAGGTCGCCGTGTTCGAGCGACGCGAACCTGTGATGGCACCCTGGTCGATGCACACGACCTCGGGGTAGGTGCGGGCGAAGGCGGCGTTGATCAGGCTGCTCTTGCCCGAACCGGCCACGCCTGTCACGACCGTCAGGACGCCCATCGGGATCGAAACGCTCACGTCCTTCAGGTTGTGCTGAGTGGCGTGTGTGATCGGCAGCCAACCCGATGGAGTGCGCGGTGTGGTGTTGATGCGCGCCGGGCGAGCCAGGCTGCGCCCCGTGGGCGTGTCGGCCTGCCGCAGGGCCTGCACATCGCCCTCGAAGACCACGGTGCCGCCTGCGTCCCCAGCGCCCGGGCCAATGTCGATGACGTGGTCCGCCGCCACGATGACGTCGGGGTCGTGTTCAACCACCAGCACCGTGTTGCCCTTGTCGCACAGGTGGCGCAACAGCTTGTTCAGGCGCGCAACGTCGCGCGGGTGCAAGCCCACACTGGGTTCGTCGAAGATGTAGCTCATGTCGCTGAGGCCGCTGCCCAGGTGGCGAACCATCTTCACGCGTTGGGATTCCCCGCCCGACAGGCTCGTCGTTTCTCGGCCGAGGCTCAGGTAGCCCAAGCCGATATCAACCAGATGCTGGACCCGGTAGGCCAGCGCCGGCACCATGCTGGCGGCAAGCGGCGCATCGACCTGGCCGATGACGGCCAGCAACTCACCCACCTCCATCTCGCACCAGTCGGCGATGTTCCTGCCGTCAATGCGGCAACTCAACACCTTCTCGTTGAGGCGCGCCCCGTGGCACCGCGGGCAAGGGCCGGCCGTCACCAACCGATCCCATTCGGCGCGGTCCAGCCCTTTGACCTCGCTGATGTTGCGGGTCAGGAAGTTGCGGCGGATGCGCGGCAGCACGCCCTCGTAGCGGCTGGTCGGTGGCCAGCCTGGCCCGGGGTTCAGGATGGGTACGTCCTGCGCGTGGAGCAGCGTCTCCCACTCCTCGTCGGTGTAGTCCTTCAGCGGCTTGTCGTTGTCGAACAGGCCGCTGTGGACATAGCGCTTCCAGCGGTAGCCGCCGACGGCGAACGCGCTGAAGCGGATTGCTCCCTGGTTGAGCGAGCGCTGCCTGTCGAACAGCCGGTCGATGTCGATGGTGTCGACCTTCCCCAGGCCCTCGCATCGCGGGCACATGCCGTCAGGGTGGTTGAACGAGAAGATGTTGGAGTAGCCGACGAAGGGCTGCCCTACCCGCGAGAACAGCAGGCGGACCAGCGCGAGGATGTCGGTGGCCGTGCCGACCGTGGAGCGCGCATTGCCGCCCAGACGACGTTGATCGATGACGATGGCTGCGCAGAGGTTTTCCAGCACGTCGGCATCGGGCTGGGCGTGATGCGGCAGGCGGTGCCTCACGAAGGTGGAAAAGGTGTCGTTCAGCTGCCGCTGCGACTCGGCTGCAATGGTGTCGAAAACGAGTGAAGACTTGCCCGAGCCCGAGACTCCTGTGAACACGGTGATGTGCTTCTTCGGGATATCGACGCTGACGTTGCGCAGATTGTTCTCTCGGGCACCGACGATGCGGATGAAGTCGGTGGACGGCGATGGATGTTTCAGCACGGAGGAGCTCTTTGCCTGCATGGACAGCGGCGGCAATCAATGTGCCCAGCTGCGGCGAATGCCTAGCAAACGTTCGTCCTGCCTCTGCCAGGGCAGAGCGCTGCCTGACCCTGCGGGGGTGCTCGACTGCTGGAAGCGATTTGGCCCTGACGTGAACATCGTCCAATGAAACCTCACCTCGCGCGCCAGTCGGATTGACGAGAGGTTTGCAGACCTTCTCTAGCGCCTGGTGCCGGGCGATGACCAGGATTGCGACTCCGCTGTGGCGCGCTCAAAATGATTCAGATGGACCTGGGGCCTTCAATTGTTCATCGTCGGTTGATCAGCCGTCGTGCCGCGATGCTGGGCTTGGGTGCCACCCTCGCTGCCCCGTCCATCGCAGGCCAGCTTCTTGAAGTCGTGTATCCACGTACGCACGAACGGCCCACCGACGGTACGCCGTTCAAATTGCTGACAGCCGCGTTGGAGGCTTCTGGACGTCCCCACACTCTTCGAGTGAGCGAGGCGCCGCTGCCGTCGATGAGGGCTTTTTTGGAACTCAAAGGCGGCGGTGTCAATGTCATGGACACGGGTGCATCGCCAAAGGTGGCTGAGCGTACTCGGATCCTCCCCTTTCCACTGGATCTAGGACTGAGCGGCTACCGCCTCATGCTGGTACGTCGCGATCGACTCGACCGCCTGAGGGCCGTGCGTGAACACGATGATCTTCGGCAATTGGTTTTCGGTCAGGGGCCTGATTGGGTGGACTCCAGCATTCTGCGAGCCGCTGGGCTCAAGGTGCAGGAGGCAGAGTTCTTGCACCTGTTCCGTATGCTGGAGGCGGGTCGATTCGATGCCTTCCCGCTGGGAGCCGATGAGGCTGGCATGTTGCTGGACATGTTCGGCCACCTGGCGCCATCGGTAGTGCTGCTCGAGGATTGGTGTGTTCACTACCGGTTCGCGCGCGTCTTCGCTGTGCGTCGAGACGAACCGGCGCTGGCTGATGCTTTGAACGAAGGCCTGAGCAGACTTTTCGTCACGGGCCGCGCGAGAGAAATCCTGGCTCGGGATGCTCGCATCGGCCCGCTGCTCGACGGCCGCAGACGGCTACCTGCGTCAGTCTTTGAACTCGACAACCCCCTCTGGACGGCGCCCTTCCGGGCGATTCCCGAAGCATTGTTTTTCAAGCCGCACTGACCAACGGCCGCGGCGAAATCCGTTCTTTCCCCGGTAGGCAGCGCAAAACGGCAGGCTGGTGCCCCTCAAAGCCTGTCATGCGGGTCGGCCCGCCGAATCGTCCTGTTGGCCGTGGACCCGGCCTCGCAGCTTTTTTCCGGTGGACCCCTTCCGAGGCCACAAAGGAAAACGGCCTAGCTGCCGAAGCTGCTAGGCCGTTGATTCTCTTATTGTTTTATGGTCGGGACGGCGGGATTCGAACTCGCGACCCCTTGCACCCCATGCAAGTGCGCTACCAGGCTGCGCTACGCCCCGACTGAGCCAAAAAGTATAACCGAGGAATTGCGCTTTCAGCCCAGAAGGCTGGCTCGGATCGCAAGAAGTTCGGCTCGAACCTGCTCCAGAGAGGTCAGCGGGTCCACGGCGAGCACCGGCAGTGTCAAGGATGCCCCGGAGGCCTTCAGCGGCTGGGCATGTGCATGCGATGCCAACCGGACGGCGGGCAGATGCGCCAGTTCGACCGGCGCGCTGGCGTCGTCGTCACCGTCGAGTTCCCCATCCATGGCTTCGAGCGCCTGTGCGGCCTCGGCTTCATCTCGGAAGTTCTGCGCCGCGGCCGCCGATGGCAGGCCTTCGCTGAGCTGGTTGCGCGCGCCGCTGATGGTGAAGCCCTGGTCGTAGAGCAGGTCGCGGATGCGGCGGATCAGCAGCACCTCGTGGTGCTGGTAATAGCGCCGGTTGCCGCGCCGCTTCATGGGCTTGAGCTGGGTGAACTCCTGCTCCCAATAGCGCAGGACATACGGCTTCACACCGCACAGCTCGCTGACCTCACCAATGGTGAAGTAGCGTTTGGCGGGAATGGAAGGCAGCGCTTTGTCCATTGAAATCAAGGGCTTCGGAGCGAAAGCTGAGGCAAGGCGTCAGACTCTACTCGAAGTCTTCGCCGCTGGGCGTATCGCCTTGCACCAACCCCTTGAGCTTGTGGGAGGCGTGAAAAGTCACGACGTTGCGGGCCTTGATCGGGATGGACTCGCCGGTGCGCGGGTTGCGACCCGGGCGCGGCGCCTTGCGGCGGATGTTGAAGTTGCCGAAGCCCGAGAGCTTGACGTCCTGGCCCTTGACGAGGCTGTCGTGCAGCATGTCGAAGAAGGCCTCGACCATGTCCTTGGACTCGCGCTTGTTCAGCCCGAGCTTGTCGAACAGCAGCTCGGCCAGCTCGGCCTTGGTCAGGGTGGGCGTTTCCAGGCTGCCGATGACGACCGCAGCGGATTCGGATTTCTTGGCGTCGTTCGCGTCCATTCGTGTTCCTGTTCCTGGGGTCAGCCGCGCAGGCGGCCGCCGAGCTGGTCGCCGACAGCGGCCACGATGGCGGCCACGGCCGCATCGATGCGCTCATCGGTCAATGTGGCTTCGTCGTCGAGCAGTTCCAGGCGCACGGCCAGGGAGCGCTCGTCGGGTTGCAGATCCGTGCTGGCGCCAGCAGCGGGTTTGAAGACGTCGAAGAGCTTGGCTGAACGCAACAGCGCGCCGCCAGCGGCCGTGATAGTGGCCATCAGTGCGTCGTGGGGCGTGCTGTCCTTGACGACCAGGGCCAGGTCGCGCTGCACGGCCTGCTGGCGCGGCAGCGGCTGGCCTTGCGGCAGCGTGCGAGTCAGCGCGGCGTCGAGATTGAGCTCAAAGACGACGGGGGCGCTGCCGCTGATCTCATAGGCCTGGCGCCAACGCGGGTGCAGTTCGCCGACGATGCCGATGGCGACGCCGTTCAGCTTGACGCTTGCGCTGCGGCCGGGGTGCAGGGCAGGGTGCTCGGCGGTTTCGAAGCTCAGCGTCTGCGGTGCGAACAGGGCTTCGAGGTCGCCCTTGACGTCAAAGAAGTCGACGGCGCGGTCGCGCTGGCTCCATTGCTGCTGGTCGGCGGAGCCCCAGGCCAGGCCGCCCAGGCGCAGCGGCTGCTCGATGCCGGCCACGCTCAGCGGCCCGTTGGCCACGCCAGCATCCCGCTTGAACACGCGGCCCAGCTCGAACACGCGCACGCGCGTCGCGCGGCGGGACTGGTTGTGGCGCAGCACCTGCACCAGGCTGCCGATCAGGCTGGTGCGCATCACCGACAGCGGCGCGGCGATGGGATTCAGCAGCTTGATGGGATCGGCGACACCGGCCAGCTCGCGCTCCCAGCGTTCCTCGACGAAGCTGAAGTTGATCGTCTCGAAGTAGTCGCGTGCGGCGACGGCGCGGCGCAGCGCGTGTGTGCTCTGGCGCGATTCCGAGCCCGTGCGGCCCACGATGGGCGCCAGCGGCGCGGTCGATGGCAACGTGGGATAGCCCAGCACGCGGATGACTTCCTCGATGAGGTCTTCCTCGATCAGGATGTCGAAGCGCCAGCTCGGCGGAGTCACCGTGATCACGCCGTCAGCGGCCGTGAATGGCAGGCCCAGACGCGTGAACACGCCTTCGCACTGGGCTTGCGTCAGCGGCATGCCGATGACCTTGGCAGCGCGCGCCACACGCAGCGTCACGGGCTTGCGCGTGGGCACGTTGGGCGACTGGTCGTCCATCGGGCCGACCTGGGTGCCAGACGTGCCGCAGATGTCGATGATGAGCTGCGTGACGCGTTCGATGTGCTCGACGGTCTGCGACGCATCGACGCCGCGCTCGAAGCGGTGGCCGGCATCGGTGGAGAAGTTGTAGCGGCGGCCACGGCCCATGACGGCCTCGGGCCACCAGAACGCGGCTTCGACGTAGACGTTGTGAGTGTCGTCGGAGACTGCGGTGTGGTCGCCGCCCATGATGCCGGCGAGGGACTCGACCTCGCGCGCATCGGCGATGACGCCGACCTTCTCATCCACCGTGATGGTGTTGCCATTCAGCAGCTTGAGCTGCTCGCCGGCCTTGCCCCAGCGCACGACCAGCTCGCCGCTGATCTTGTCGAGGTCGAAGATGTGCGACGGGCGGCCGTACTCGAACATCACGTAGTTGGAGATGTCGACAAGGGCAGTCACCGAGCGTTGGCCGCAGCGCTCCAGGCGCTGGACCATCCAGGCAGGCGTCTTGGCCTTGGTGTCGATGCCCTTGACGATGCGGCCGGAGAAGCGGCCGCACAGGTCGGGCGCCTCGATACGGATGGGCAGCTTGTCGTCGATGCCGGGCTTCACCGGCGGAAACTCGGCCTTGAGCAGCGGCACGCCGGTCAGCGCAGCCACCTCACGGGCCACACCGAAGACGCTCAGCCCATGGCCCAGGTTGGGCGTGAGCTTCAGCGTGAAGAGGGTGTCGTCGAGATTCAGGTGTTTGCGGATGTCTTCGCCAATGACGGCATCGGCGGGCAGTTCCAGCAGGCCGCCGTGGTCTTCGCTGAGCTTGAGCTCGCGGGCCGAACACAGCATGCCGAAGCTCTCGACGCCGCGCAGCTTGCCGACACCGATCTTGAAGGGCTTGGCTGCGTCATCGGTGGGCAGCTCGGCGCCGACGGTGGCCAGCGGCACCTTGATGCCGACACGGGCGTTGGGTGCACCGCAGACGATCTGCAGCGGTTCGGCGCCGCCGGCGTTGACCTTGCAGACACGCAGCTTGTCGGCGTTGGGGTGCTGTTCGGCTTCGAGGATTTCGGCGACGACGATGCCGTGGAAAGGCGGCGCCACGGGGCGCAGCTCTTCAACCTCCATGCCGGACATGGTCAGCAGTTCGGCCAGTTTTTCAGTGGACAGCGGCGGATTGCAGAACTCGCGCAGCCAGGACTCGGGGAATTGCATAACGATTTACTTGAACTGCGAGAGAAAGCGGAGGTCGCCGTCGAAGAAGGCGCGCAGGTCGTTGACGCCATAGCGCAGCATGGCCAGGCGGTCGATGCCGGAACCGAACGCGAAGCCGATGTAGCGCTCGGGGTCCAGGCCCATGTTGCGGATCACCTGCGGGTGCACCTGGCCGGAGCCCGACACCTCCAGCCAGCGGCCCTTCAGCGGACCGCTCTCGAACATGATGTCGATCTCGGCGCTGGGCTCGGTGAAGGGGAAGTAGCTGGGGCGAAAGCGCAGCTGCAGCTGGTCGGTCTCGAAGAAGGCGGTGATGAAGTTGAGGTAGACCGCCTTCAGGTCCTTGAACGAAATGTTCTCGCCCACCCACAGGCCTTCGACCTGGTGGAACATGGGCGAGTGGGTGGCGTCGCTGTCGACGCGGTAGGTGCGGCCCGGCGCGATGACGCGGATTTCGGGCATGGTGTCCTGGCCCGCGTAGCGCTTGGCGTGGGCCTGCGCGTAGCGGATCTGCATCGGGCTGGTGTGCGGACGCAGGTTCAGCCAGGCACCGTTCTCGTCCTTCATGTCGACGTAGAACGTGTCCTGCATGGAGCGGGCCGGGTGGTTCTCGGGGTTGTTCAGCGCCGAGAAGCTGTACCAGTCGGTCTCGATCTCGGGGCCGTCGGCCACGTCGAAGCCCATGGAGGCGAAGATGGCCTCGATGCGCTCCATGGCGCGCGTGATGGGATGCAGGCCACCGGTGCCGCGCTGGCGGCCGGGCAGGGTGACATCGAGCGCTTCAGCCTTGAGCTGCTTCTCGAGCTCGGCGGCGGCCAGCGCGTCGCGGCGGGCGGTCAGGGCGGCCTCGATGCCGACCTTGAGCTGGTTGATCTCGGCGCCGCGAGTCTTCTTCTCCTCGATGCTGAGGGCGCCCAGGCCCTTCATCAACTCAGTCACGCGACCGGACTTGCCAAGGAAACGGGCCTTGGCGTTTTCCAGTTCGGCAGGTGTGGGCGCGGCGGCAAAGTCGCTGCGTGCCGCTTCAAGAAGAGCGTCGAGATCAGACATTCGGAATTCGGAATGAAAAAGGGCCGACCCTGGTGGGCCGGCCCTGAAAGTTTGCGTGCCCCGACGCGAGCCAGGGCGAATCGCAATCAGGCGAGCGCGGCCTTCACCTTGGCGAAGATGCTGGCAAAACCAGCCGGGTCGTTCACGGCCAGATCGGCGAGGACCTTGCGGTCGATCTCGATCTGGGCCTTCTTCAGACCCGCCACGAACTTGCTGTAGGACAGACCCAGACCACGCGATGCAGCGTTGATACGGGCAATCCAGAGCTGGCGGAAGACGCGCTTCTTGGTACGACGGTCACGGTAGGCGTATTGGCCCGCCTTCATCACCGCCTGCTTGGCGATGCGGAAGACGTTCTTACGACGACCCCGGAAGCCCTTGGCCAGAGCCAAGACCTTCTTGTGACGGGCACGAGCGGTTACACCACGTTTGACGCGAGGCATGTGTTTCTCCTTGAGTCAGTGATGAATTACAGGCCAGCAAAGGGCAGCATCTGAGCGATGTGACCCATGTTGGTTTCGTGCACGGTGACGGCGCCGCGGAGCTGACGCTTGTTCTTCGTGGTCTTCTTGGTCAGGATGTGGCGCTTGAACGCCTGACCGCGCTTGACGGTGCCTCCCGGACGAACGCGAAAACGCTTTTTCGCGCTGCTCTTGGTCTTCATTTTGGGCATGTTGATGCTCCTTCTAAGTGCGTCCCTGGGGCGGCGCCGGTGAGCCCGGCGCACTTGTTGGCCTCAGGAGACTAATGAACCCGTCGGCGACCAAACCGGCGGGTTGAACTCTTCGGGCTTTAGCGCTTTTTGGGCGCCAGGACCATGATCATCTGCCGACCTTCGAGCTTCGGCATGTTCTCAACGATCGCCACGTCGGCCAGTTCGTCGCGAATCCGCTCCAGCAGGCGCATACCGATGTCCTGGTGGGTGATTTCACGGCCCCGGTAGCGCAGCGTGACCTTGCCCTTGTCACCGTCTTCGGCAATGAAGCGGCGCAGATTGCGCATCTTGATCTGGTAGTCGCCTTCGTCCGTGCCCGGACGGAATTTGACTTCCTTGATTTCGATGATCTTCTGCTTGGACTTGGCTTCGGCAGCGCGCTTTTGCTCCTGGTACTTGAACTTGCCGTAGTCCATCAGCCGGCAGACCGGCGGATTGGCGGTGGCAGAGATCTCGACCAGATCCACATCCATGTCGCCCGCCATACGCAGGGCTTCCTGGATGCTGACGACGCCGATGGGTTCGTTCTCGGGGCCGTTCAGACGGACTTCGGGAGCCATGATTTCGCGGTTCAACCGGTGCTTGCGCTCCGGAATCGCACGACGGTCAGCAAACGTAGCGATGGTGTAGACCTTTCAACGGGCCCCCAGGCGAGAGGCCCAAACAAAACAAATCGCGCCCGAAAGGCTTCAGACCTTGTTGGTGATGTCTGCGGAGATCCGAGAGAGGAAGTCCTGCAGGGGCATCACGCCGAGGTCCTGGTTGCCACGGGCGCGTACCGCAACGCTGCCATTCGCCTTTTCCTTGTCGCCTACGACGAGGATGTACGGCAGCTTTTGCATGGAATGCTGGCGGATTTTATAGGTGATCTTCTCGTTGCGCAAATCTGCTGAGGCCCTAAGCCCTTGTTTTTGCAGCGATTTCACAATTTCAGACACGTAATCGGCCTGCGCGTCGGTGATATTGGCCACCACCACCTGCGTCGGAGCCAGCCAGACGGGCAGCGCGCCGGCATGCTGCTCGATCAAGATGCCGATGAAACGCTCCAGGCTGCCGACGATTGCGCGGTGCAGCATGACGGGTGTCTTGTGCTGGCCGTCCTCGTCGACGAACTCGGCGCCCAGGCGCCCCGGCATCGAGAAATCGACCTGCATCGTGCCGCACTGCCATTGGCGGCCGAGGGCGTCCTTCAGCGTGTACTCGATCTTGGGGCCGTAGAAGGCGCCGTCTCCGGGGGAGATGATGAAGTCCACGCCCGAGGCACGCAGCGATTCCATCAGCGCGTGCTCGGCCTTGTCCCAGACCTCGTCGGAGCCGATGCGGGCGTCAGGGCGCGTCGCGACTTTGTAGATGATGTCCGTGAAGCCGAAGTCCGTGTAGACCTTCTGCAGCAGGGCCGTGTAGGCCACGCACTCGGCCAGGATCTGGTCTTCCGTGCAGAAGATGTGGCCATCGTCCTGCGTGAAGCCGCGCACGCGCATGATGCCGTGCAGGCCGCCGGTGGGCTCGTTGCGATGGCACTGGCCGAACTCGCCGAAGCGCAGCGGCAGGTCGCGGTAGCTCTTGACGCCGTGCTTGAAGATCAGGATGTGGCCCGGGCAGTTCATCGGCTTGAGCGCGTAATCGCGCTTCTCCGACTCCGTCGTGAACATGTTGTCGCGGTACTTGTCCCAGTGGCCCGTGGCCTCCCACAGCGTCTTGTCGAGCAGCTGCGGGCCCTTGACCTCCTGGTAGCCGTTGTCGCGGTAGACGCGGCGCATGTACTGCTCCACCTCCTGCCAGACCGTCCAGCCCTTGGGATGCCAGAAGACGACGCCGGGGGCGTGCTCGTCGATGTGGAAGAGGTCCAGCTCCCTGCCGAGGCGGCGGTGGTCGCGCTTCTCGGCTTCCTCCAGCATCACCAGGTACTTCTGGAGGTCGTCCTTGGTCGCCCAGGCCGTGCCGTAGATGCGTTGCAGCATCTCGTTGCGATGATCGCCACGCCAGTAGGCGCCGGCCACCTTCATCAGCTTGAAGTGCTTGAGCTTGCCCGTGCTGGGCACGTGGGGGCCGCGGCACAGGTCTTCGAAGGCACCTTCGGCATACAGCGACACATCCTGGTCGGCCGGGATGCTTTCGATGATCTCAGCCTTGTAGGCCTCGCCCATGGCCTTGAAGTGCGCCACCGCCTCGTCGCGCGGCAGCACGCGGCGCGAGACCTTCTCGTCCTTCCTGGCCAGCTCGGTCATCTTGGCCTCGATGGCGGCCAGATCGTCGGGCGTGAACGGGCGCTTGTAGGCAAAGTCGTAATAGAAGCCGTTCTCGATGACCGGGCCGATGGTGACCTGGGCGTCGGGGTAGAGCGACTTGACCGCGTAGGCCAGCAGGTGGGCCGTCGAGTGGCGGATCAGCTCCAGGCCGTCGGCGTCCTTCTCGGTGACGATGGCGAGCTGCACGTCGTGGTCGATGACGTGGCTGAGGTCGACGACCTTGCCGTCGACCTTGCCGCCGAGGGCGGCCTTGGCCAGGCCGGCACCGATGCTGGCGGCGACGTCGCCGACCGACAGCGCGGCGGGGTATTCACGGCGCGAGCCGTCGGGGAGTTGAATCGAAATCATGGGTGCTCCGAAGAGGCGACAAACAAAAAAGCGCGGCCACTTGCCGCGCTTTGTTTGTGCCCGAAGGCGAGAAGACGTGACGAGCCGCGGCCGACTAACTACCGGTAAACGGGAACGTAGTTCGCGGTGTCATAACCAGGGTGCCTTTCTCGCTCTTGTGAGGGGAGGAAGGCGAGATTCTAAAGCGGCAGGGCGGAAATGGAGTCGCGCTGGGCCAACGCAGCGAATTCATCGGCCAGGCGCTGGCTTTCCGTCACGGCGACGCGCCAGCGGCGGCGGCGCTCGGCGGCGTCCAGCGCCATGAAGTCATTGCGGTCGGGCAGCTTGGCGCCGGGCAGCCTGGCGATGAAATCGGGCGACGGGCACAGCAGCACGACGTTGTCGAGGAAGTCCGTCGAGCGGTGGCGGTGTTTCAACGCCTTGTCCAGCCAGCCGGGCACCACCTGGCGCTGGAAATGCGGGTAAAGCACCAGCGGCGCGGTGGACGACTGCAGTGCGCGGTAGTCCAGGTGCAGGTGGTAGTCGGTGATGCCCCCGTCCCAGTAGGCGCCGCGCGGCGCGCCGGGCAGGTCGTGCTGGGCCTGCAGCCAGAAGGGGATGGAGCAGCTTGCCAGCAGCGCGCCGCGCAGGTTGGCGCGCGACAGATGCACCTCGCGGCTCGTGAAGTCGTTGAGCTTCAGCGGCAGGCGGTCGCGCGGGTCGGAGAAGACGACGCGCTCCAGGAAGCGGCCCAGCAGCGGGCGTGACATGGCGTTCGCCGCGAACGCGCCGAGGTAGCCCAGAGGCGTGCGCAGCTTGCCTTCTCGCGCCAGCAAGCCAGCGCGGCCTCGCGACGTGACCACGTGCAGGCGCAGCCGCGGGTGGGCCAGCACTTCGGCCTCGCGGCCCTCGAAGATATCGCCCAGGATCTCGCCGAAGCGCTTGCTGACACCCTCGGGCCGCGGGCGCTTCTCGCCGGGCAACACGTCGTACTCCTGTGTCACATAGGCCTCGGCCATGGTGTTGAACGCATCCGGCACGTCGCGGTGCGCCAGCGCAGCCGTGGCCATGCGCCAGGCACCGATGCTGGCGCCGACGAGATGCACCGGATGCTGGCTTTGCGGCAGCCATTCACCGAAGACGAAACGGTCCAGCCCGTTGAGGATCAGCCCCTTGGGACCGCCGGCGGCAGCGGGAATCAAGCCAATGTCCTCGGCGCGCAGGCCGCGCTCGGCCAGCTGCGCTTTCGCGGCCGGGCCGGCAAAGACCTGCAGGGTGCCCGAGCTCATGCGCTGAAGATAGCCCGGATCAGAACTTGTGTTCCCAGTTCACTGCCCACCATGGCACCGGATCGCGACGGTTCAGGTTGTAGTCGGGCGTGCCGATGATGACGACCCGCGTGCCCTGTTGGGGCTGGAACAGGCCGTTGACGCTGACGCGCACGCTGTCCTGCTTGCTGACTTGCATCGCCGCAAAGGCGTCCAGCGAGCGCGAGGCCAGCGAAGTCTGGCTCTGCAGCACGCTTTGGCGTACGTCGAACTCCGGTGCGATCTGTGCGCTGAATCCCATGTTGATGGGCAGACTCTTGAACCGATAGTCCGCACCGAAGTTGAATTGCCATGGCTGCTGGCCTTCCAAACGGTTGTCGGGGCCGGGGATGTCGGCGACCGTGGACCGGTACAGGTTCAGCGACGCACGCAGATTGAGGTTGGTGCTGGGCTCGAAGAGGCTGGGGAAGAGTTCGCCGGCACGGCCCTTGACCTCCAGCTCCAAGCCCTGGGTCGTGGCCTTGCTGAGATTGATCTGGGTGATGACGTAGCGCTGCGTGTCGGCATAGTCGACGGTCATCAACCGCGGGCGGTCGGTGCGGATCAGGTTGGTGATGCGGCGATGGAAAACGCCAACGGAGATCAGCCCCCCGGCCGGAAGGTACTTCTCGTAGGCCACGTCCAGCCCCGTGGCCAGTTCAGGCTTGAGCTGCGGGTTGCCGATGCGGTCGGGACCAAGCTCGGTGTTGATGCGGGCATTGGGGCCGCGCACCTCGTAATCGGTGTTGACGGTCGGCCGGGCGATGAGCTGCTGGACGTCGGCAGCCTTGTAGCTGCGCGTGAGGCTGGCGCGCACCAGGTCGCGGCCCTTGGGGTCGGGCTTGAAGTTCAGGTGCAGCAATGGCGTGGTGACCTTGCTGGTGCTGGCGAACTGGCTGCTTGCGCCTTCGCTGGCCATCTTGATCTGCTCGTGGCGAACGCCGGCATAGGCCGACCATTGCGGGTTGATCTCCCATTCGTCCTGCGCGTACAGGGCCGAGCGCGTGATCGTCGCGTTGAAGGGCTGGCCTTCGACGCCGGTCAGCAGGTCCTCCCATTTGGGGTCGGCCTTGCGGTAGTCGAACTGCTGGGTGCGACGGCTTTCGTCACGCGTGCGACGTTCCAGTTCGGCGCCGGCGGTCACGGTGTGGGCATCGCCAGCGTACTGGCTGTATTTGCCCGACAGCGTCGTGTTGCGATTGCGGTTTTCGCCGGTGGTGAGGCGGTCGATCGCCGGCGTGCCGTCCTTGTTGCGGCCGAAGAAGCCGGAGTTGAAGTCCGCGCCGCCACTGCCCGCGCCAGCGCGCAGCTCGATGCGGCGGTCCTCGCCGAAGCGGTTGTTGTATTGCAGATTGACCCGCTGGGCCGAGAAGGTGCCACGGTTGCGGGTGGTGTCGAGCAGGCTGGGCGGCAGCACGCTCTTGCTCGGCGTGGCCGGGTCTGCGAACAGCACCTCGGTGGTGTTGCTGCCTTCGCTGCGGAAGCGGTTCTGGATGAAGAACCCTTGCACGCTCAGCGTCTCGTCGTCGCCGAGCTTCCAGTTCAGGCGCGGCGCCATGTTGAAGCCCTGGCCGAACGAGCGGTCGCGCCCGCTGTTGCGCAGGCCGGTGAGGCCGCGGTCACGCACGCGGTCGCCCTCGTTCTCGTTGACGAAATTCCACTGTTGGACATTGATCGGCAGCACGAAACCCAGGCCGCCGATGACGCGGTCGCCATAGGTGAAGCCGGCGTTGATGACGGGCTTTTCCGACGCATAGGCCATTCCCAGCCGCAAGTCCTTCTGCACGACGCGCGGGGCGTCCTTCAGGATGATGTTGAGCGTGCCGGCAATGGCCTGGGCGCTCTGGTCGGCCGTCGGGGCCTTGCTGACCTCCAGTCGCTCGACCTGGGCGGGGTTCAGGTTGTCCAGGCTGAAGCCCGGGGGCGCCGGCTCGCCGTTGACGAGGATCTGCGTGTAGGCGCCGCCCAGGCCGCGCATGCGCAGCTGGCCGCCGGAGACGTTGATGCCCGGCAGGCGCTTGAGCACATCGCTGAGCTGGGTGTCGCCGTATTTGTCCAGCTCGTCGCGGCCATAGAGCTGCTTGGCCACGGGCTCGCGGCGGCGCAGGTCGGTGTCGGTCTGCTGGCGCGTCACCGAGACGCGTTCGAGTTGGTTGTTGCTGGGCGTGGGTGAGTTGTTCGAGGCGCGGTCGACCTCCTGCTGGGCCAGGACCAGGGCTGGGCTGAGCAGAAGCAGCAAGGCGAGGGCGGGGGTTTTCAAGACGGACTCCGAGAGATGCGATTCAGCGCGCGGCGCGCACCATAGCGGCAGCGCTGTCATGGCGCGGCGGTGCTGCGACCAGTTGCGGGTTCAGGGGCACCAATCGACGCCCCGCGGCGCGGGCCGCGATCATGGCAGCTCGCTGTGGCAATGACGAAGGTCAGCGCTTGAGCTTGGCAAAGGCCGCGGCCATCGCACCGCCGGCAGGGGCCTGGGAGTCCTGAGACTGGCGCGGGCCACGTTCGTTGCGCGCCGCGGGGCGGAAGTTGTTGTCCGGCTTCGGGCCTCGCGGTGCCTGGGCGTCCAGCTTCATCGTCAGGGAAATGCGTTGGCGCGCCAGGTCCACTTCCAGCACCTTGACCTTGACGATGTCGCCGGTCTTGACCACCTCTCGCGCGTCGCTGACGAACTTGTTGGACAGCTGGCTGACGTGGATGAGCCCGTCCTGGTGCACGCCCAGGTCGACGAAGGCGCCGAACTGCGCAACGTTGCTGACCGTACCTTCAAGCAGCATGCCCGGCTGCAGGTCCTTCACGTCTTCGACGCCGTCATTGAAGCGCGCCACCTTGAAGTCGGGGCGCGGGTCGCGGCCGGGCTTTTCCAGCTCGGCCAGCACGTCCTTGACGGTGATGAGGCCGAACTTCTCGTCGGCCAGCAGTTCGGGCTTGAGCGTGCGCAGCACCTCGCTGCGGCCGACGACGTCGGCGGCCGGGCGCTTGAGGATGCTGAGCGCCTTCTCGACCAGCGGATAGGTCTCGGGGTGGACGCCGCTGAAGTCCAATGGGTTGTCGCCGCCGCGGATACGCAAAAAGCCTGCGGCCTGCTCGAAAGTCTTGGGGCCCAGGCCGCTGACGTCCAGCAATTGCTGGCGGCTCTTGAAGGCGCCATTCGCGTCGCGCCAGCGCACGATGCTGCTGGCGACCGACGCCGACAGGCCCGACACGCGGGCCAGCAGGGCCTGCGAGGCGGTGTTCAGGTCCACACCGACCTTGTTCACGCAGTCCTCGACGACGGCGTCCAGCGTGCGCGCCATCTCGCTCTGGTTCACGTCGTGCTGGTACTGACCGACGCCGATGCTCTTGGGGTCGATCTTGACCAGTTCGGCCAGCGGGTCCTGCAGGCGGCGCGCGATGGATACGGCGCCGCGCAGGCTCACGTCCAGGTCGGGCAGCTCCTTGGAAGCGAACTCCGACGCCGAGTAGACCGAAGCGCCCGCCTCGCTGACGACGACGCGCTCGATCTGCACCGAGGCGTCCAGCGCCTGTAGCTTCTTGATCAGCTCGCCGGCCAGCTTGTCGGTCTCGCGGCTGGCCGTGCCATTGCCGATGGCGATCAGGTTGACGCCATGCGTGGCGCAAAGCTTGGCCAGCGTGTGCAGGCTGCCATCCCAATCGCGGCGTGGTTCGTGCGGGTAGACGGTGGACGTGTCCAAAACACGGCCGGTGTCGGAAACGACGGCGACCTTCACGCCGGTGCGGATGCCCGGGTCCAGTCCCATGACGACGCGCTTGCCGGCGGGTGCGGCCAGCAGCAGGTCGCGCAGGTTCTCGGCGAAGACCTTGATGGCGGTCGCTTCCGCCGCCTCGCGCAGTCGGGCGAACAGGTCGCGCTCCAGGCTCAGCGACAGCTTGACCTTCCAGGTCCAGCCCACGGTCTTGCGGATCAGCGCGTCACCGGGGCGGTTGGCATGGCGCCAGCCGAGGTGGCTCGCGATGCGGCCTTCAGCGAGGGTGGGCTGGCCGGCGACGACTTCTTCGTCCAGCACCAGCTTGGCATCCAACAGTTCTAGCGTGCGCCCGCGAAAGACAGCGAGCGCGCGGTGCGACGGCACCGTCTTGATGGTTTCGGCGTAGTCGAAGTAGTCGCGGAACTTGGCGTTGTCCGGCGTGTCCGGGCTCTTGCCGTCCATCAGCCTGGACTGGAAGAGACCGACATCCCAGAGCCATTCGCGCAGCTTGCCCACCAGCACGGCATCCTCGGCCCAGCGCTCGGCAAGCAGATCGCGCACGCCATCCAGCACCGCGTGGGCATCGGCAAAACCGGCCTCGGCGTTGATGAAGCTCGCGGCTTCATCGAGCGGCGTCAGTGATGGGTCTGCGAAGAGCTTGTCCGCCAACGGCTCCAGCCCCGCCTCGCGGGCGATCAGGCCCTTGGTGCGACGCTTGACCTTGTAGGGCAGGTAAAGGTCTTCCAGCTCCTGCTTGGTCGGCGCCGTGCGGATGGCGGCTTCGAGCTCGGGCGTCAGCTTGCCCTGCTCGGCGATGGACTTGAGCACCGCCTCGCGGCGCTCGGCCAGTTCACGCAAGTACGCCAGGCGGGCGTCGAGCTCACGCAGCTGGATGTCGTCGAGACCGTCGGTGGCCTCCTTGCGGTAGCGGGCGATAAAGGGCACGGTGGCCCCACCATCCAGCAGCTCGACGGCAGCCTGCACCTGGGCGGGCCTCACCTTCAGCTCGGCGGCAATCTGGGAAACGATCAGCTTGTTGTCCAAAACGGGCTCTGGAAATCGGGCGAAAAGCCTGCGATTTTCCCACACGGGTTTCCTGCAACGGGATACCTGAAACCCGTCGCGCGACTTCTCCAGGTTTTCCGTCGCGCAGGGCCCGCCCGCTGCCGCGGACCGGCGGGCCCTGAGTGTCAGCAGCGCAGGCGGCGGCGCGTGGTAAGACCCAGGCCGATGAGGCCGGCCACAAGCATCGCAGCCGATGCCGGCTCGGGCACGGCCGAGACGGCGTTGAAGGGCTGTGCCGCGTCGTTGCCGATGCGGATGCTCGTGACGTCGAGCGTGTGCGAGAAGTCGGCCGCGGCGCCGTTCTGCGCACCCGTGAACAGGAAGGCGCCCACCATGTAGAAGTAGCGGCCGCAGGCGGGCGAGATGGGGGTCTGGCAGTCGATCCGCGTGCCATTGGCGCTCACGTGGAGGGTGGTGTCGACGTCCAGCGAGCGGCTCATGGTGTCGCTTTGCACACCGAACACGTCGAGATGGGTCTGCGTGCTGGGGTGGGCGGCAATGAGTTGCTGCAGCAGGGGATCGCCCCCGACTTCGAAGGCATCGAGCCCCGCAGTCTTGAACAAGGCGTACTGGCTTTCGGCCGTGAAGTTGGCTTGCGAGCCGACGACGAAGGCGGTGACGGCAGCGCCCGAGCGGTCGGCGCCCAGGGCGCGGTCACCCGTCGTCGCCAGATGGCCATCAAGCTTCAGGTCAAACTGAACGGTCGTGTCCTGGTCCAGCATGGCCCAGTAGCCCATGAAGGAATGGCCGACTGCAACGCTGCTGATGGCGGTCGGATTCAACGGCGCCAGCGCGGAGGCCGACGCACCGAGGCTGGTCGGTCCGACGCGGGCGAAGGCCGAGGCCAGCTTGTCATTGACGGCTTGCGAGTCAGTCGCGCTGCGGCTCAGCTGGGCAGCGGACGGAAAGTTCAACCAGGCGCCGTCCTGGCTGAGCGTGCCGTCGATGATCGTGCCGGCCGTGGCCTCGTTGGTGGCGACAAACCACTGGTTCAGTTCCAGCCCGTACAGGTTGGACGCATTGGGCATGCCCAGGGAAATGGGCGGCAAGGTCGCGTCGGCCGATGCCGGGAGGTGGGCGAACGCGGCGGTCAAGCTCAGGGCCAGGGTGGCGAGGCGCAGGGACGTCATGAGATGTGTCGTTAGCAGGGACGGCGGAGTCTAGGAGCCGCTTCGGCTCACCCCATCCCCGCGGCACCCAAGGGCTAGGGATGCCTGCCCGTTCGGGTTGCAACCAACTGTGACTGTCAGGACGCCAGCCAAGCCGCAAGCCCCGCGGCTGCGGCGCGCCCGCTGGCCATGCTGGCTGTCAGCAGATAGCCGCCGGTGGGCGCTTCCCAGTCCAGCATTTCGCCGGCGACAAAAACGCCGGGCAGGGCCTTCAGCATCAGGCTCTGGGTCAGCGCCTCGAAGCGCACGCCGCCGGCCGTACTGATGGCTTCGGCCACTGGGCGGGGCGCGCGCAGCGTCAGCGGTAGATGCTTCATCGCAGCGGCCAGCGTGGCGGCATCAAGCATCTGCTCGCGGGTAAGCAATTCGTGCAGCAAGCCGAGCTTGAGCGGGTTCAGGTGCAGGCGGCTTTTCAGGTGCGAGGACAGGGACCGGCTGCCGCGCGGGTGCCTGACCTCTGCGAGAACGCGCTCGGCTGTCAGCTGGGGCAGCAGGTCCAGGTGCAGCGTGGCGACGCCGTCACGCGCAATCTGCTCGCGCAAGCTGCTGCTCGCTGCGTACACCAGCGAGCCTTCGATGCCTGTGGCCGTGAAGACGAACTCGCCGGCGCGATTCGCGAAGCCTTCGGTCTCGAGTGCGACCGGCTTGATCGGTTGGCCGGCGAACTCGGTGGCAAAGCGTTCGCTCCAGCCGGGGCCGCCGGCGTGGGCCGCGGTGGGCCCAACATCGAAGCCGCAATTGGCGGGACGCAGCGGTGCGATGTCGACGCCCCGCGCGGCGAGCCGCTCGACCCAGGCACCGTCCGAGCCGAGTTGGGGCCAGGAGGCGCCACCCAGCGCGAGCAGCGTGGCGCGCGGTGTCACCAGGCGTTCACCGTCGGGGGTGTCGAAGCGCAGGGCGCCATCGTCGGCCCAGCCGGCCCAGCGATGCCGCATCGCGAACCTCACGCCAGTCGCGCGCAACCGGTGCAGCCAGGCACGCAGCAACGGCGCGGCCTTCAGGTCCTTGGGGAACACACGGCCCGAAGTGCCGACAAAGGTCTCGATGCCCAGGCGCGCGGCCCAGTCACGCAGCGCATCGCCGTCAAAACCGCGCAGCAGCGGCTCGATGTGCGCCGCCCGCGCACCGAAGCGCTCGATAAAGGGCTCGAAGGGCTCCGAATGGGTCAGGTTGAGCCCGCCCTTGCCGGCGAGCAGGAATTTGCGGCCGACGCTGGGCTTGGCGTCGAAGACGGTGACGGTGTGGCCGACTGCGGCCAGCACTTCGGCCGCCATCAGGCCGGCGGGGCCGCCGCCGATGATGGCGATATCGGCCGTGGGATCTTTGGGTTGCATGCCCGATTCTAGGAACCGGGCTGGCCGTGACCTGGTTGGGCTGCGCCGCAGGCGGCGCTCGCCGTCCCTCAGGCCCGCACGACCGGTGTCGCTCCCGTCGGCGCCAGGGCGTTGTTGCCCCAGCACTGTTCGTACTTCCAGCCGGTCAGTTCCTCGGCCACGGCGCGGGCCTCAGCAGGGGCGTCGCCGATGCGGCCGCCTGCCTTGATGCGCGCGATTTCTTCGAGCAGGACGGCGTGGTTCTTGCGATCGAGCTTCATCTGGGTGGTGTAGTAGATGCCACCCAGTGCCAAGGCGATGACGCCCAGCGTGAAGATGCCGACGATGGCGTTGACCGCGATCTCGGGCTGGGTGGCCTGGCCGGACAGGAAGCCGAACTGGCCCAGCGTCCAGCCCATGACGAAGACAACGGCCGAGCGGGTGATCTTGCCGGCGAAGGTCATGGCGCCGGCATAGATTCCTTCACGCCGCCGCCCCGTCAGCACCTCGTCGACGTCGGCCAGGAAGGTGTAGACCGTCCAGGGGATGTAGTAGACGCCGCCGGTGCCCAGGCCGAACACCGCCGTGACGGCAAAGAGGGCGATGGTCGTGGTCTGCTTGGACCAGCCGAGGTAGAACAGCGCGGTATAGGCCAGCACACTGCCGCAGACGATGAGCAGGGCGATGCGGTAGGGACGCGCAAAGCCGAATTTGATGCACAGGCCGATGAACAACATGGTCGATATCAACTGCATCACCGAACTGAAACTGTTCAGATAGCCGACAACGGATTTGTCCTGGCCCATGCCGAAGACGATGAAATAAGTGAATATCGAAGCGAACAGCCATTCCGCCCCAAAACCCAGCAGATACATGCCGAGGTGTTTGCGAAAGATCTTCAAGTGGAAGGTCGACAGCATGTCCGAGGCGAGTTTCTTGAGCGCCTTGCCCAGGCTGCCCGCGCGCTCCTGCACTACCTCGTGCACGGGCCGCTCCCAAGAGGAGAAGTAGAGGGCCGCCATCGCGGCGCACATGATGAGGGCGTAGATGATGCCCGTCAGCAGGAAGGGCGTGGCCGACTCCTTGCTGTAGACCAAGAAGAGTTGGGCCGGGATGAAGGCGGCCAGGAAGTTGGCGCCCTTGCCAAACATCGCCTTGGAGCCGGTGAGCTTGGAGCGAACCGCGAAATCCGTGGTCATCTCCGTCGCCAGGGTTTCATAGGGCACCATGATCATGGTGTAGACCAGCTCGAAGAGGGCGTACATGCTCAGGTAGTACCAGAACCCGAAACCCTCGATCCACATCAGCGGATACAGCAGCACCGCCGGGATGCCGACCAATATGAAAAATCGCCGGCGCCCGAATTTGCGGCCCAATCGCGTGTTGTAGAAGTTGTCGCTGATATACCCCATCACGGGGTTGCTGATGGCGTCCAGGATGCTGGCCACGGAGAAGATGGTGGCTGCCTCGACGACCGTCAGCCCGCAGAAGGTCGTATAGAAATAGAGCAGCCATGCCGCCGCGATGGCCAGGGCGCCGCTGCCCAGCAGGTTGGCACTGCCGTAGCTCAGCGTGTGCCGCATTGAGATGGTTCTGCTCATGAAGTGCTGACTCGCGTTGAAATGGAAGACAGTTTCATTTTTTGTGGCCTGTCGTTCCGTGACGCAAGTATCCCATTTCGGACCGCTTTGGAACCTGCCGTGAACCCTGGGCAGCCTCTACATTGGCGGTGCTTGCCGGCGCTCAAGAGCGCCAGCAAGTCGCGTCAGTCAGGGATGAGCATCCAGCCGGTGTCAGACGGGCTGCCGGCTGGTCGACCTCGGACCCGCGCGTTGTGGCGAAGGGTCAGGCCGCGCCGCGAGCGCGCTCAATCGGTGCGCAGCTTGGCGCGCAGGCCGGCGCCGATCTCGGGTCGGTCGGCAAAGGCGTCGGTCGGGTTGCGCAGCAGCATGACGTCTTCCAGACGCGTCTGCACGCCTGCCAGCGCCTGCGGGTGGCTGAAGATGTAGAACTTGTTGTGGTCGATGGCGTCGAAGACCATAGCGGCGACGTCGGCCGCTGTCAGCTTGCCCGAGGACACGGCCTTGTCGGACTGCGCCTGGGAAATCATCTGGCTCTTGGTCGGCTTGGCCGCAGCCAGGTCGGCCGGGCGGTTGCGGTGGCTCTGGCTGATGCCGGTGGGCACGAAGAAGGGGCAAAGCACCGAGGCGTGGATCTGGTCGGTCACCAGGGACAGGTCCTGGTAGAGCGTCTCCGACAGCGACACCACCGCATGCTTGGACACGTTGTAGACGCCCATGTTGGGCGGGTTCAACATGCCGGCCATCGAGGCGGTGTTGACGATGTGGCCCGAATAGCCGGGGTCGGCCTTGGCGGCGGCCAGCATCATGGGCGTGAACAGGCGCACGCCATGCACGACGCCCATCACGTTGACGCCCATCACCCATTCCCAGTCGGCCAGGGAGTTCTCCCAGATCAGCCCGCCCGAGCCGACGCCGGCGTTGTTGAAGACGAAGTGCGGCGCGCCGAAGCGCTCTTGCACCGCGGCAGCCAGCCCTTCCATCTGATCGGCCTTGGCGACGTCGACGACGCGGGCCAGCACCTCGACGTCCTTGAACTCCCTGAACTCAGCTTGCGCCTTGTCCAGGGCATCGGCCTGCACGTCGACGAGGACGAGGTTCATGCCGCGCTGGGCGGCGAGGCGGGCGGTTTCCAGGCCAAAGCCGGACCCGGCGCCGGTGATGACAGCAGTCTTTTTCATGGGGTCTCCTTGCGCATCTCCACATGGGGGATGCCGTCTTCGATGTATTGCTCACCCACCGATACGAAACCAAAGCTGGCGTAAAAGCGCTCCAGGTGGGCCTGGGCGTGCAGCGTGATCGCGTGGGCGGGCCACAGACGCGCGCAGTGAACGAGGGCCTCGGCCATCAGCGCGCGGCCCACGCCACCGCTGCGTGCGGCGGGCGACGTGACGACGCGGCCGATGAGGGCTTCGGGCGCCTTCAGCCCGGGCGGGATCAAGCGCGCATAGGCCTTGAGCTTGCCGTCGTCGCCTGACCCCAGCAGATGCCAGGTTTGCGGATCGAGACCGTCGATGTCGAGGAACACGCAGTTCTGCTCGACGACAAAGACCTCGGAGCGCAGGGCCAGCACACTGTAGAGCTGCTGCACGCTCAGCTCGTCAAAGCGCAGGCAGTTCCAGCGCATCAGATCAACTTGACGAGCTGCTTGCCGAAGTTCCTGCCCTTGAGCAGGCCGATGAAGGCCTCGGGCGCCGCGGCGATGCCTTCGGCGATGGACTCGCGGAACTTGAGCTTGCCGGTGGCGACCATGGTGCCCAGCTCCTTGAGCGCCTCGGGCCAGACGTCCATGTGCTCGGACACGATGAAGCCCTCGACCTTCATGCGGTTGACGAGGATGAGCTGGGGGGCGGCCATCGGGATGGGCTGGCCGTTGTAGCCGGAAATCATGCCGCACATGGCGATGCGGCTGAAGGCATTGGCGCGCAGCAGCACGGCGTCCAGGATCATGCCGCCGACGTTCTCGAAATAGCCGTCGATGCCGTTCGGGCACTCGGCCTTCAGCGCGGCGGACAGCGACTTCACATCGGGGTGCTGCTTGTAGTCGATGCAGGCATCGAAGCCCAGTTCCTCGACGACGTAGCGGCACTTGTCCGCGCCACCGGCCAGGCCCACGGCACGGGCACCTCGCGCCTTGGCGAGCTGGCCGACGACGCTGCCGACGGCGCCGCTGGCAGCGCTGACGACCACGGTCTCGCCGGCCTTGACGTTGATGATCTTCATCAGGCCATACCAGGCCGTGACGCCGGGCATGCCGACCGAGCCGAGGTAGGCCGACAGCGGGATGTGGGTGGTGTCGACCTTGTTCAGCACGCCGCGCTGGGTGGCGTCGACGGTCTGGAATTCCTGCCAGCCGCCCATGCCGACGACCTTGTCACCGACGGCGAAATTGGCGTTCTTCGACTCGACCACTTCACCGACCGTGCCGCCGATCATGACCTCGTCCAGCGGCTGCGAGGCCGCATAGCTCTTGCTCTCGTTCATGCGCCCGCGCATGTAGGGATCGAGGCTCAAGAAATGGTTGCGCACGCGCACCTGGCCTTCGGCCAGCGCGGCGAGCGGCGCCTCGACCAGGCGGAAGTTGGCGGGCGTCACCTCGCCCTTGGGGCGCGAGGCGAGGACGATCTGGCGGTTGATTGGGCTCATGGGGCTGTCTGTTCAAGTAGCAGCCACCATTGAAGCATCGTGGCGCAAGCCCCTGCGTCCCAGGGGCGACAACGTTCTAGAGCGCCAGACTCAAGCGCCGATCGCGATCGGGTATGCCGTGCAGCCGAGCTTCTCGGAGATGTCCTTGCTGGCCGTCTGCAGCATCCGGACCACCTCCGGCGCCTTCTCGACGTCGAAGCGGAAGGTCGGGAAGGACACGCTCATGCCGGCGATGGGCTGGCCCAGACGGTCGAAGATGGGCACGCCCAGGCAGCGGATGTGGTCGTCGAACTCTTCGCGGTCTTCGCCGAAACCTTGGCGTTTGACCTGCTCGAGCTCGGCCAGGAAGGCCGGGCGTTCCGTGATGGTCTTGTCACGAAAGCGCTTGAACTCTGCGCCGTCGAGGATGCGGTCGCGGCGCTCGGGGTGTTCCCAGGCCATCAGCACCTTGCCGATGGCCGTGCAATGCAGCGGCGCGCGGCGGCCGATGCGCGAGTACATGCCCAGCATGTGGCGCGAGTCGACCTTGTGGATGTAGATGATCTCGCTGTCGATGAGGCTGCCCAGGTGGACGGTCTCGCCGGTGGCGTCGGCCAGCATCTGCATGTGGTGCTTTGACAGGTCGACCAGTTCGGGCGAGGGCAGGGCCTTGGCGCCGATCTCGAACATTCGCATGGCCAGGCCGTAGCGCTCGCTGTCGGCTTCCTGGCGCACATAGCCCAGGCCCTTCATCGTCTGCAGGAAACGGTAGACCGTCGCCTTGGGCATGGCCAAGCGCACCGACAGGTCGGTGATACCGATGTCACTGCGCTCACCCAGGGCGTTCAGGATCGCGAACACCTTGAGTACCGCGGCAACCGACTCCGGCTGCTTGGAATCAGCAATGTCGTCGTCCATCGTTTCGATTCTTTCGGGTGCGTGTTTCAGTAGTCGGATTCTGACTCAGGCGCGGCGCGGCCCGACGCCTGCGCGGATTTGCTCAACCAATTGATCGGGACGGGCCGGGCGCAAGGCTGCTGTGTCGTAGGACTCGTCGGGGCGCCAGCCGACGTCGGCGGACAGGGACTCGCCGGGGTGCGCGGCCGCCCAGGCGGCCAGGATGTCGACCGCTTGGCCGTTCAGCCGGCTGTCGCGGTCGGTGAAGGCGCTGCCCTTGAGGCGGCGGATCAGGCGGTCAGCGGTGATGCCGGCTGGCAGCTCCCAGCGGTTGTGTTCGCTGTACAGCCGCGAGTTGGCGCCGATGCCCAGGGAGTAGCCGAAATCTTCGGCGCGCTCGGCGCTGAAGAGGTTGGCCACGACATGCACGCGGCCAAAGCGCACCCGTGGCGTGCGTTCCTTGCAGGCGTGGAAATGGTTGTGATGCAGTGTCACGCGCAGATGGCCCTCGTCGCTGCTGCGGCTGTCGCTGCTGCCGATCAGCATGGTCTTGTCATGGGCCTGGAAGCGGCACCAGGACACGGTGACGAGGTCGCTGCCGTTGGTGATGTCCAGCAGGCCGTCGTGGTGCTGCACCCGCTGCCCCAGGCGGATGGGCTCGAGCTTGTCGGGGTGCTGGCCGTCGTCGAAATGGCAGTGGTCCACCCACACGCGGTCGGCACCGCGCAGCGACAGCGCGTCGTACTCCGAGTTCCACTCGCCATGCCCGTTGTCACGTGGCTGCCATTCGGGGAAGTGGTCGTAGGCGTCGGAAAAGCGCAGATCACGGATGACGATGTTGCTGACCTTGTCCAGCAGCACCATGCCGTGCTGGAAGCCGGCGCCGGGCGCGACACCCAGCACCGTCGTGTTGGACGGCAGGCGCACGACGGAGACTTCGGCCTGGCGCTTCTCAGAGCGCTTGCGGGCATCTTCCAGCGGGCCCTTGGGGTCGTCGCGGCCCCAGGTGGCGGGGTCGAACGCGCGGTCGAAGGCGTCGAAGCTGAACTCGGGGTCGCGGAAGGCTTCGACGCCGCCGGGGCAAAGATCGATGAACTTGTGGATGCGGATGATCTTGGGCTTGTCGCCCAGGCGCAGCGCGGCATCCAGGCCGGCGCGGTCGTGCACGTCGAAGACATGTTCGGGGATGGCCCTGGCGCCGCCGGTCGTACTGCCGACGCTGGCCCAGCCTAGCGGGGTTTCGGGCGCTTCAACCAGTGCATGGGGCGCGCTGGCGCAACCGCCGAGTGCCGAGAGACCGGCGAGGGCGAGCAGATGGCGACGGAGCAGGGTCATGGGCGGTTGTTGAACTCGAACAGGCGGTTGCTGGCAGCGTCGAAAGCTCGGCGCGAGGTGCTGGCCGACCAGGGGCCGATATGGGCGCCGATCTCGCTGTCACGCACGATGGCGACGCCGTTGGGGCTGCTGCCGGCCACCCAGGTGCCCGCCTTGACGCCGGCATCCCATGCTCGGCCGATGGATGTGGCGCCGGGCGCGATGCCGGGCTCGCCGACCAAGCGGCTGTGCGTGATCAGAAATCCCTGGGCCACGTCGGGTGCGGTGCTGGGCGCCAGCACGATGCCGCCGTGCCCTGGCGTGCGGCGGTTGGCGCGGGTCAGGATGGTGCTGTGTTCGATGACGAGCACCGCGTTGCCGAAGATGAAGTCCACGTCGCCAGCGATCAGGCTGTGGCGGATCAACTGGCGGGCGGTCTGGTCGGCCTTCGCGCGCTTGGCGTAGAGGGTGTCCTGGTGGCCGAGCAGGCGCACGCCTTCGAGCTGGATGCGGTCGCCCATCAGCGTCAATGCCACGGCCTGCGCGCCGCCGCTTTCGCCCACGCCCGGCGGGTAGGCCTCGCCACGGCGCACGCCGTCCATCGCGTCGTTGGCGATGGTCAGCGCGATCAGCTGCACGTCGTTGCTCTGCACCAGCATGCTGGTGCTGCCGCTGGTGCCGATGGTGGCCTTGCCGAGTTCGGGCCAGCAGGGGTGGGCGGGCTCGTTCTCGCCCTTGGGCTTGCCGGAGAAGCGGCTGTCCACCAGCACCACGGCGCTGGCGTCCAGCGCCGAGCCGATCAAGGCCAACGGTGCCTTGTCCTTGACGCAAACGGGACCGCGATACGTGCCCGGCTGGATCTGGATGACCCAGCGCTTGCTGCCGTTCTTGCCTTGGTCGGGCACCTTGTCGATCGCGGCTTGCACCGACTCACCCGGCTTGACGACGAAGTCAGGCGCCGTCGCGGAGAGGTCGGCCAGTGGCCCCGGTTGCCAGTCGCCGAGGTAGGCCGCCGCGGTGTGCGCGGCGGCCTGCTCGGCCGGCAGCTGCGGGCGTGCTTGCCCCTGAGCTGCCGTTACTGCAAGCGAAGCGGCCAGGACTAGCGCGAGCTTCACAGGTCGGCGAGATAAAGGGCCGGTTCGACGCCGTTCGCGCGCTCTTTGTCGCAGCTGAACAGCACCTGCTTGTTGTCTGGCGTGAAGCTCGGGTGCGGGTGCGTGACCTGGCGGTCGTCCTTGTAGACGTCCCAGCCGCTGTCATGGCGGGCGATGGCGCGGGTCGTGCCGGCCTTCAGGTCGAACAGGTGCAGGTAAGGGTCGCCCACCAGCATCGCGTTGCTGGCCGTGCTGTCATGGCTGACCTTGCCCACGCCGTCGCCGACAATGAGGGTGCCGTCGTGGTTGCTCATCAGGTGCGAGCACTGAGGCATCGCCGTCAGCAGCTTGTTCTCCAGCGTGACCGGGTCCAGGCTGTAGATCCAGCGCTCGGGCGACTTCTCGTTGTAGCTGACGTAGATCATGGCGCTGCCGTCCGGCACCCAGAACTCATGCGTGCAGCTCTCGCCGTCGAGATGTTCCTTGCCGCAGCGTCGGTTCGTGCCGTCCTCGTCGATGAACCACATGCGCGCGTCGATCAGGTCATGCGGGCCTTCGTGGCAGTAGGCGACGGTGTTGTCATCGAACGGGCGGTATTGCGGGTGGCCTAGCCAGCCGCGCTGCTCAAGGATGACGGTGCGTTTACCGGTCGCCAGGTCGACGCTGAACAGCCGGCACAGTGGCCGCTTGTGGAACATCTCGTTGAACTTCTGCCAGGTGTTCAACGGGAACCAGTCGTCGGCCGAGATTTCGATGCCGACGATTTTGGTGCAGGCACTGTTGCTGACCCAGGTGCCATAGCCCACCCAGGCTTCAGGCACGACGTACAGGACCGCCTCTTCCAACGTGGCGAGATCCAGGCGGATGAACTGGCGCTTGTCACGCACGAAGTAGAGGTGCTTGTCATCCGGGCTCAAAAAGCCGCCGAAGGTGTTCTCGCCCACGCCGTCGGTGAGCTGGACGCAGCGCTGGGAGTCGAGGTCCAGCAGGTGGTAGTTCCAGTTCGGACTCGGGTTGGGGCCGAACTCGCCGCCGAAGATCAGTTTGCGGCCGTCGTTCGTGAAGCACTTCTGATAGAAGTAGTTGCGATGGCAGGTGACGTCGGGCGGCGTCAGCCGCGTGACGCGCGCACCGGTGTCGGGGTCCTCGCGGGTGAGGAATTCAAACTTGCGTTCGGTGGATTTCATGGCGTGATCCTTTTTTGGGCCGAGCGCTGGGCCGCTCCCGAGCCGGCCCCTTTGGCGATGTGCTTGCCGGTCGATCCGGCAAGCATCGCCGCCCCCTCGGGGGGCCGACCAGCCGCGCTCGCGTCCAGCGATGCGAGGTTGGGCGAGGGGCGTTTTATCTCGCCAGCCAGCCACCGTCGACAGCAATGGTGTAGCCGTTGACATAGTCCGAAGCCTGCGAAGCCAGGAACACGACCGGGCCAGCCAGATCCTCCGGCTTGCCCCAGCGGCCGGCCGGGATGCGGTCGAGGATGGCGCTGTTGCGCTGCTCGTCGGCGCGCAGCGCGGCGGTGTTGTTGGTGGCCATATAGCCCGGGGCGATGGCGTTCACGTTGATGCCATGCGAGGCCCATTCGTTGGCCATCAACCGCGTAATGCCCATGACGCCACTCTTGCTGGCCGTGTAGGAGGGCACGCGCACGCCGCCCTGGAAGCTCAGCATCGACGCGATGTTGATGATCTTGCCGCCGCTGCCCTGGGCCAGGTAGATCTTGGCCACAGCCTGCGACAGGAAGAACACGGACTTCAGGTTCAAGTCCATCACGTCGTCCCAGTCAGCCTCCGAGAACTTGATGGCGTCTTCGCGGCGAATGATGCCGGCGTTGTTGACCAGGATGTGCACCGCGCCCGTGAAGGTCCTGGCCTGGGCGACCAGGTCGGAAATGGCGCTCACGTCGGACAGGTTGGCACGCATGTCCAGAAAGCGGCGCCCGAGCTTTTCCACGCCTGCCTTGGTCTCATCCGGGTCGGAGACGTTGACGCCGACGATGTCGGCGCCGGCTTGCGCGAGCGCCAGCGCCATGCCCTGGCCCAGGCCGGTATTGCAGCCGGTGACGATGGCCGTCTTGCCGGCCAGGTTGAAGTTGTTGAGCACCATGTTTTGTTGCGTCCGTTCAGCGCGAGGTCGTGGCCAAGGTGGTTCAGCTTGTTGAAACGCAGTTCCACTTTTTCCGATGCCACGACTTTAGGCAGCGCGCAAGTGTTGCGGAATCATGGTTTCTAATTAGTGAACCGATGTTCCGATTTTTGCATCTTCCCCCTATCATCGTCCACAACGAACTTCGAAGACCCCAGCAATGAGCCCCTGTTTACCCATGACGGGCCCGCGCTGACCGACAAGTTTTTCCCTCGCCGCGACAACGATCTGTCGTCACGACGAAAGAACCGGCGCTCGCACTACAGCGTCGCCGGCTTAGGAAATCAACGGGTGCCCTGCGTGCGCCCGGGTTCCCAGCCTTGCATAACCCGAGAGCCGCCGGCGCGACACAGCGCCCAGGCGGCCTGCACCAGGAGACACCACATGCCCGCCGTTCGCCCTTTCCGCCGTCCGTCCCAGCGCCTGGCCTTGCGCCCGGTGGCCCTGGCCGTCACTTTCATCGCCGCGCCCGTCTGGGCCCAGACCGCGCCGGCCGCCTCTGCGCAACTGGAGACGGTCACCGTCACCGGCATCCGCGCCTCGCTGGAGAGCGCGCTGAACGCCAAGCGCCAGGACAAGGGCATCGTCGATGTCATCAAGGCCGAGGACATGGGCAAGTTCCCGGACACCAACCTGGCCGAATCGCTGCAGCGCATCCCGGGCGTCGTCATCGACCGTGACGCCGGCGAAGGCCGCAACATCACCGTGCGCGGCCTGGGCGGCGACTTCGCCCGCACCCGCATCAACGGCATCGAGGCCCTGGCCACCACCGGCGGCACCGACAGCTCCGGCGGCGCCAACCGCACCCGCGCCTTCGACTTCAACGTCTTCGCCGCCGACCTCTTCAACTCGCTGACCGTGCGCAAGAGCAGCTCGGCCGACGTGGATGAAGGGTCACTTGGCGCCACCATCGACCTGCAGACGGCCCGCCCCTTCGACCTGAACAAGTTCGCGGCCGCCGTGTCCGTCAAGGGCACCTACAACGATCTGTCCGGCAAGGCCACGCCCAAGGCCTCCTTCCTGATTTCCAACACCTTTGCCGACAAGAAGATCGGCGTGCTGCTGTCGGGCGCCTATTCCAAGCGCAAGGTCTATGAAGAGGGTTTCAGCACCGTGCGCTGGGACAACGGCCCGTCCAGCGGCAACGCCTTCAGCGGCTGGTGCCCGCCCCAGGGCGTGACGGCCAACCTGCCGACCGGCTCCACCGCCACCACCTGCGGCCCCGCCGCCCAGGGCGTGGCCCGCCTGCCCAACACGCCGGAGAACCTCGCCGCCTACAACGAGGCCAGCAAGGCGACCAGTTTCCACCCGCGCCTGCCGCGCTACGGCCGCCTCACGCACGACCAGGAGCGTCTGGGCATGACCGGCGCCATCCAGCTGCGCCCGGCCGACAGCATGTTGATCACCTTCGACATGCTGTACAGCAAGTTGGAGGCAACCCGCCAGGAAGACTTCCTGGAGGCCATCTCCTTCAGCCGCGCGCTGTCGGCCGGCGGCAAGCAGCAGACCAGCGTCGTCGAGGCGCAGTACGCGCCCAGCGGCCAGATGCTCTACGGCAAGTTCAACGGCGTCGACGTGCGCGCCGAGTCGCGCTTCGACAAGCTCAGCACCGAATTCACGCAGCCCTCGCTGACCGTCGAGCAGGACATCACCGACACCCTCAAGCTGACCCTGCGCGGCGGCCGTGCCACGTCCCGCTTCCGTAACCCCATCCAGACCACGACGACGTTGGATGCGCCCAATGTGAACGGCTATGTGTTCGACGCCCGTGGCGACGACCGCGCGCCGCTGCTCGGCTACGGCAACCTCAACCCCAGCGACGCCAACGGTGGCCTGAAGATCTACGGCGTGCCCGTCGGCTCGACCAGCATCGCCAACTTCACGCCCAGCGAAATCCGCATCCGCCCCAACGGCGTGACCAACCGCCAGGACGTGCTGACCGCGGACGTGGCCTGGGAAGTCATTCCCGACGTGCTGACGCTCAAGGGCGGCGCCAGCTACAAGCAGTTCAAGTTCACCAGCTACGACATCCGCCGCACCGTCGAGACGATGAACACGCTGCCGGCCAACGTGATCCCGGCCAGCCTCGTGACGACGCTGACGGGCTTTGGCAAGGGCCAGAACCTGCCCAATGGCTCGATCACCTCCTGGGTCATCCCCAACCTGGACGCCATCGCCCAGGCCTATGACATCTATTGCAACTGCCTGAAGACCGGCCCCGCCGGCGGCCCGGGCGACTACACGCTGACCTCTATCACCAACGGCAGCGCCCGTGGCGGCAACCGGGCCATCTCGGAGACCGACACCGGCACCTGGTTCATGGCCGATTTCGAGACCCGCCTGGGCGGCATGGCCGTGCGCGGCAATCTCGGCACGCGCTACGTCAAGACGGCCATCGTCGCCAGCGGCTACCTGGCCACGGGCGGCGGCAGCCCCGTCACCGCCACCCGCGATTACACGGACTGGCTGCCCTCAGCCAACATCGCGGTCAACTTGACCAAGGACCTGATCCTGCGCGCCGCGGCCGCCAAGGTCATGTCGCGCCCGCCGCTGCAGAACCTGAACCCGGGCGGCACGCTGAGCACGACAGGCACGCTGAGCTACACCGGCGGCAATCCGGCGCTGGAGCCCTTCCGCGCCACGACCTTCGACCTCAGCGGCGAGTGGTACCACTCCAAGAACGGTTTCATCGGCCTGGGTGTGTTCCAGAAGGACATCAAGAGCTATGTGCTGACGGTGGGTCGCAACGTGGCGTACAAGGACACCGGCCTGCCGATGTCGCTGCTGCCGAGCAACTTCACCGGCGACGAACTCTTCCTGGTCAGCGCGCCGGTCAACAGCCCGGGCGGCAAGCTCACCGGCTTCGAGATCAACGTGCAGCAGCCCTTCACTTTCCTGCCGGGCTGGGGCAAGAACTTCGGCGTGCTGGCCAACTACACGCAGGTCAAGTCCAAGATGGACTATGTGCTCTCCGCCTCGGTCGGGGCGGCCACCGTCTCGGAAGACCTGGTCAACCTGTCGCCGCGCTCCTGGAACCTGTCCGTCTACTACGACGACGGCACCTTCAGCGGCCGCGTGTCGACCTCGGCCCGCTCGGCCTTCCTGACCACCATCCCGGCCGGCAACAACCAGGACGTGGCAGGCAAGAACAAGACCTTCAACGTCGACCTGTCGATGGGCTATCAGTTCAACAAGCAGCTGCAGCTGACGTTTGAAGCGACCAACCTGACCAACCAGCCCAACGACCAGTTCATCTCCCGCGCGATGAACAACGTCGTCGTCAACAACTACACCGGCCGCGAGTTCATCGTCGGTGGCCGCTACAAGTTCTAAGGCGGACATGGCCTAGAGAAAGCAAAGGGCGCAGACCTACGTCTGTGCCCTTTTTCGCTTGCGGGACCCTGCAGGTCTCCTGATCCCGAAGACGTGTCGATCGCCCCGCGGCGAGCCCGACCACACGGAGACAAATCATGAAGACCCACAGGACCCTGGTGGTCGCAGCCGCTGCATGGCTGATCGCCACCGTCGCCCAGGCCGCCAACAGCCTGCCCGCCGGCACCCTCATCACCGGCCAGGTCAGTGGCGCCAGCACGATGGTGCTGGGCCTGGACCACGGCTTCACCGAGGAGGCGGGCAGCAACATCACGGCGCTGGCTGCCACCGACCTCGAGTTCCTGACTGGCGACGCGGCGGTGGGTATTGACTTCTTCAGCGACGGCCATGTGCAGGTCTGGAACAACACCGGCGCCACCGGCCTGACCGGCAGCTACAGCTTCACCTTCAGCTTCGCGGGCTTGAGCGCGCCCATCACCGGCTTCACGCCGCTGGACATGACGGGTGTTGCCGGCGGCACCGTCAGCCTGCAATTGGTGGATGAGCACACCGTCAGCCTGACGCTGAACAACGTCAGCTTCGCGAGCGAGTTCGGCAGCTTCACGACACAGATCGCCGTCAGCGCCGTGCCGGAGCCTGGCAGCCTGGCGCTGCTGGCCGCAGGCCTCGGTGTCGTGGCCCTGCGCAGGAGGGTCGTCGCATGAAAGCCCTCAAGCACCTGGGCATTGCCGCGCTGCTGGCCCTGAGCCTGCCGGCCCATGCCGTTGATGCCGCGCAACAGACCGCACCCAGCGATGGTTGGGGAGCCGGCACCGTCGGCGGCAGCGCCGCCACACCAGAGCACATCTACACCGTGCACAACCGCGCCGAGCTGCTGAACGCGCTGGCCAATGGCGGCAACGCGGCCAAGATCATCAAGGTGGCCGGCACCATCGACATGACCGAGGGCACGCCCTTCGCCAGCACCGCCGACCAGAAGGTGAGGGCGCGGGTGCGCCTGACCAGCAACACCACGCTGATTGGCGAAGGCCCGGGCGCCGGCTTCGTCAATGCCTGGATCGACATCACCAGCGTCAGTCAGGTCATCGTGCGCAACCTGCACCTGGTGGCGCCCTGTGACGTCGGCCCGATCTGGGACCCCACCGACGGCGCGCTGGGCAACTGGAACTCCGCCTACGACGCCATTGGCATCGTCACGGCCACGCAGGTCTGGATCGACCGCAACACCATCACCGACGCGCCCGTCACCGACGACACCTTGCCCGTCGAGAACGGCAAGACCAAGCAGTGCCACGACGGCGCCATCGACATCACCAAGGGCGCCGACCTGATCACGGTCTCCTACAACCTCGTCACGGCGCATGACAAGAGCATGCTGATCGGCGGCTCCGACAGCCTGACCAGCGACGCCGGCAAGCTGCGCGTCACCATCGCCAACAACGTCTTCAACGGCGTGGTGCAGCGCGTGCCACGCGTGCGCTTCGGCCAGGTCCACGTCTTCAACAACTACTTTGTCGGCAGCAAGACGGCCAATCCCTATCCGCACAGCTACAGCGTCGGCGTGGGCAAGGCGAGCAACATCCTGTCGCACGGCAATGTGTTCGCCATCGACGGCGCGACCGGCTGTGACAGCGTCGTCGTCTACGCCAGCTCCGACCACACGGGCGTGTTCCAGGACAGCGGCTCCACCATCAACGGTGCCGCTTTAGGCGCCTGCAGCGTCCAGGCCGGCGCTGCCTTCGTGCCCGGCTATGCCTACAAGCCGCGGCCCGCGGTCCTGGTCAAGGCCAACAACCTGGCCCTGGCGGGCGCCTGGAAGATCTCGACGCAGATCAGCGGCAGCGGCAACGTCAGCGAGGTGGGCGGCACGAAGGCGCCTGCCGCGAACGAGACCAACGTCCACACCGACACCCGCCTGTCCCTGTCCTTCGATGCGCCGCCCGCCATCGGCACGGCGGGCAAGGTCAATGTCTACCGCACGAGCGACGACGTGCTGGTGGATAGCATCGACCTGAGCAGCGCGCCCTCGGCCAGCGACACGCAGACGGTGCTGGCCCGCAACAACCTGGAGATCGACGCGCTGGGCCTGGGCGCCATGCCTGATGGCGCCACGTTCGCGCGCTATGTCTGGTACCGGCCCGTCAGCGTCAGCGGCGCCAAGGCCTCGGTCAAGCTGCACAGCAACAAGCTGGATTTCGCCACGACCTACTACGTGACGATGGACGCTTCGGTGCTGTCCGGCACCATCAAGGGCGCTGCCTTCGCCGGGATAGCCAAGGCCGACAACTGGAAGTTCACGACGCGCGCTGCGCCGGCGAGCTTCACGAACCTGAACGTCGACGACGGCGGCACGACGGCCGACTTCCGCACGCTGCAGGGCGCGCTGAACTGGGTCATGAAGAACTGCTCGACCAACAGCCCGGCCGCCAATGGCTGCAACACCGTTGCCACGCCCAAGACCATCCACCTGGCCAACGGCAGCTACCCCGAACTCAACATCCTGCGCAAGGTGTCCAACCTCAGCATCGTCGGCGAGAGCCGTGATGGTGTGGTGGTGGGCGACGTCAACTTCGAGTCGCTGAACTCGGGCAGTGGCGCGAGTTCCGCCACAGCGGGCACGGCGCTGAGCACCTCAGGCAAGACCCTGGGCCACCGCGTGCTCGGCGGCGGGCGTGCGTCGCTGCTCGTCGAGACGTCAGACCTGCTGACGCTGCAGAACTTCACGCTGCAGAACCCGCATGTGCGCAGCACGAGCTGGGACAACCAGGCCGAGGCCATCTACTTCAACACCAGCACGACGGCTGCGGCCGCGCGCTTCGTGGCCAAGCAGATGAACTTCCTGAGCCAGCAGGACACGCTGCAGCTCAAGGGCTACAACTGGATCTACCAGTCCCTGGTCGCCGGCAACGTCGACTTCATCTGGGGCAGCGTGATGGCCAGCCTGTTCGAGGACTGCGAGATCCGCTCCGTGGCCGACACGTCCAGCGGCTCGGCGGGCTTCATCCTGCAGTCGCGCGCCACCGCCGGCGACAAGGGCTTTGTCTTCCTGAACAGCCGGCTGACGGCCGAGCCCGCGGTGAGTCAGGCCTATCTCGCCCGCAGCGGCGGCACGGCGGCGACGACCTATATCGATCACATCGCCTTCGTGAGCACCAGGATGGGCTCGCACATCCTGCCCGCCGGCTGGTGTGTGGGTACAGGCACCAGCAAGACGGGCGTGGGCACGGGCAATTGCGGCAGCAACCCACCGTCCTGGGCCGGCACGGCCGACGGCGGCACCACCGACACGGTGGGCTGGCGCGAGTTCGGCAGCATGGACCTCAACGGTGCGCCGCTGGACGTCAGCGCGCGGCTCGGCGTGGCCTCGGTCAAGGTCGCCAATGTGCCGACCAATGTCGTGCTGGCCAAGCCGCTCGGCTCGGCCACGGGCCTGACGACCCGCGCCGAGATCTTCCAGAACTCGACCATCGCCACCGGCGCGCCCGGCGGCTGGGTGCCAGCCCCCTAGACCCATCCAGCAAAAAGCACCACGGAGACACGATGAACATGAAGAACCCGCACGCTCGCCTGACCCTGTGCGCCAGCGCCGTGTTGAGCCTGATGGCCACGGCCCACGCGCAGACCACCGATGCTCCCGCGACGCTGGAGCGCATCCAGATCACCGGCTCCTCCATCAAGCGCCTGGCCGGCGAGACGGCACTGCCGGTCTCGGTGATCAAGTCCGAGGAGCTCGAAGCCCGCGGCCACACCGAGCTGAAGGACCTGGTGCTGGAGATGCCGCAGTCGCTGTCCCTGGGCACCAACAGCGGTGCCGCAGGCCCGATGCTCAATCTGCGCGGCCTGGGGCCGATGCGCACGCTGACCCTGCTGAACGGCCGCCGCATGGCCAACGAGCCGCTGCAGGACCAGTACGTCTCCGTCAACGTCATCCCGCGCATGGCCCTGGACCGCGCCGAGACGCTGCGTGACGGTGCCTCGTCCATCTACGGCTCCGACGCCATCGGCGGCGTGCAGAACTTCTACACCTTCAACAGCTTCAAGGGTGCGCGGGTGAAGGCCGAGTGGAACCAGCCCGAGCACTCCGGCGGCGGCGAGACCAAGGCCATCGGCGCCATCGTCGGCGCGGGCGACCTCAACGCCGATGGCTGGAACGCCTACTTGTCGCTGGACCATCAGCGCAAGTCGGCGCTGTTCAAGATCGACCGGCCCGAGCTGTATGACTACTCGGTGCTGTCGGCCATGGGCCTGGGCCTGCTGCCCGACAACAAGAACCCCAGCCCGATCGCCAACTTCGGCTTCGCAACCGGCGCCAATTCCAACTACAACCCAGCCTTTGCGACCGGCTGCGCGGCGCCGTACTCGCTGCCGACTCTCGGCGCCGGCAGCGTCGCCACGCCGGCCACTTACTCGAACGCCGGTTGCTACCGCAACCCCAACTACTACGACGCTGTCACCGATGGCAGCGAGATCACCAACGTCTTCGGCAAGCTGAGCTGGAAGATCAACAACGACCACTCGCTGGCGCTGGAAGGCCTGCACTCCAGGTTCAATGTGCAGAAGTACCGCGGCATGCAGGTGCCCGCCGGCACGGCCCCGGCCACCACCTACAGCATGCCGGCCACGAGCCGCTTCTACCCTGGCAAGGGCATCACGTCGGCCGTCAAGGTGGTGGGCAGCAACACCGGTGCCAACTCGCCGGCGATGTTCATCGACGCCAGCAAGACGCCCGGCACGGTCACCGACCTGAACATGAACAACCGGACGATCTACTTCGTCTGGGGCCCGGCAGAGCTCGGCTCGGCCTACCGCAACGACGAGCAGACCAACGATCGCCTGGTGCTCAGCGCCGAGGGCACGGTGGCTGGCTTTGACTACCGCGTGGGCCTGAACTACGGCCGGTCGCTGCGCGACACCCGCGCCGGCGCCGGCTACATCCTCTACTCCAAGGCGCAGGAGGGCTTCACCAAGGGCATCCTGAATCCCTTCGGCCTGCAGGACGAAACCGGCCTCGAATACTTGCGCAGCATCGAGGCGAGCGACTACAGCTACCGCGTCAACCGCGCCTACAACCGCAGCGTGGACGTGACGCTGACGCGCTCGCTGATGGACCTGGCCGGTGGCCCGCTGATGCTGGCCGTGACCGGCGAAGTGCGCCGCGATTCGGCCAAGGTCGAGGCTGCACCGCTGGACTACGTGGCCAAGAACGCCAACGGCAGCTATGCGATCGATGCCTTCGGCAACGTCAGCAAGCACGACCTCGTCGGCGAGACGCCCACGGGTGTGGCACGCGACCTCGGCCGCAACATCAAGTCGGCGGTCATCGAAGTAGACGCTCCCGTCACCAGGCGGCTGAGCTTCAACGCCGCGGTGCGCTCCGACACCTACAGCGACCTGAAGACGACGACGGTCAACCCCAAGCTGTCGGCCCGCTACCAGGCACTGGACGAGCTGGTGCTGCGCGCCTCGGCCAACACGGGCTTCCGCGCACCGTCCATCATGGACATCCAGAACCCGACGCCCGAGGTTCGCACGCAGATGATGGACGACCCGGTGCTGTGCCCGAGCGCGACGCCCACCATCACCAACACCGGCAGCCCGGTCAACGGCTTCACGCGCGACCAGGTCTGCAACCAGACCATGAGCTACTGGACCAAGTCCCCGGACAACAGCTTCCTCAAGCCCGAGAAGTCCAAGGGCTGGACACTGGGCCTGGCGCTGGAGCCGACCAAGGGCCTGCTGATGACGGCGGACTACTGGGGCATCAGGCTGACCGACATGCTGGGCGCCGTGGCCATCGCCGAGGTGCAGCAGCAGCCGGCCAAGTACGCGACCAACATCATCCGCAAGGCCGACGGCACCATCGACTACATCATCGCCAGCCAGGCCAACCGCGGCGACACCAGCATCCGCGGGCTGGACCTGTCCATGATGTACCGCGTCGCCACGCCCATCGGCCAGGCCAGCTTCATGCTGGACGGCACCTACTACGAGAGCTACCGCTTCAGCGCCGAGAAGAACGGCGAGGTGCTGAGCAATGTCGGCATCATCACCAACGACGCGCGCTACGGTGGCGCCGGCGTCAACTCGGGCCTGGCCGGCATGCCCCAGATCAACCCTCGCTGGAAGCACACCGCCTCGGTGGGCCTGCGCAACGGCCCGTGGTCGGGCCTGGTCTCGGTGCGCTACAACACCGCGCTGACCGACATCACGCCGCGCGCCGGCTCGACGGTGAACCGCGTCAGCCCCTACAGCCAGTACGGCGCCAGCCTGGCCTACTCGGGCTTCAAGGGGCTCAAGCTCAGCCTGGCGGTCAACAACATCACCAACGCGACGCCGCCGATCACGGCCAACAGCCTCTACGTTGGCTACATCACCAGCATGGCCGACGTGCTGGGCCGGGCGTACAAGGTCACCGCCGACTACAGCTTCTGAGCATGAGGCATCTTCATTCTCCGGGCCGTCGCGGCCTGCTGGCCGGTGCTGGCGGCCTGGGTCTCATGGCTTGGCTGCCTTCGGCCGTTGCGCAGGCCCCGGCCTCGGCGGGCATCGTCACCCGCGGCTGGACCGAGACCCAGGGCGGCCGCGGTGGCCGCGTCATCAAAGTCACGACGCTCGCGCCTGCAGGCCCCGGCAGCCTGAAGGAGGCGATCGAGGCCAGCGGCCCGCGCATCGTCGTCTTCGAGGTCGGCGGCGTCATCGACATGGGCGGCCAGCCGCTCAAGATCACGCAGCCCTTCCTGACGCTGGCCGGCCAGACGGCGCCCGACCCTGGCGTCACCGTCATCAAGGCCGAGACGACGATCTCGACCCACGACGTCGTCATCCAGCACCTGAGCTTTCGGCCCGGCGAGTTCGGTCGGCCCAAGAGAGGCGGCGGCGACCAGGACGGCATCTCGGCATTGGGCGGCGCACACGACGTCATCGTCGACCATTGCAGCTTCTCCTGGGCCACCGACGAGAACCTGTCCGCGAGCGGCCCGCGCTTCGAGGGCAAGACGCTGGAGGACTGGCGCAAGGCCACGTCCCACCGCATCACCTACACGCACAACCTCATCTACGAGGGGCTGGGCAATTCGGTGCACGAGAAGGGCGAGCACAGCAAGGGCAGCTTGATCCACGACAACACCAGCGGCGTGCTGATCTACGGCAACGTCTACGTGTCCAACCGCCAGCGCAATGCCCTCTTCAAGGGCGGGGCGCAGGGGGCGATGGTCAACAACTACATCTTCAACCCCGGTGATCGGGCGGTGCACTACAACCTGCTCGCCAACGAGTGGGAGGGCCAGCCTTATCAGAGCGGCCGCCTCACGCTGGTGGGCAACGCCATGCGCCACGGCCCGAGCACGGTGGCGGGCACGGCCTTCTTCATGCTGCTCGGCCAGGGCGACCTCGAGCTCTACATGGCCGACAACCTCGCCCACGACGCGCAGGGCACGCCGGCGCCGCTGCTCGGCCGCAATGCGACGACGACGGCCAAGCTGATCGTGGCCAGCCAAGCCTATCTACCGCCTGGCCTGCCGCCGCTTCGCGCTGCCAACGCACTGGCGCATGAGCTGCCCGCCCTCGTGGGTGCACGCCCATGGGCGCGCGACCCGCTGGATGCGCGGCTGCTGGCGGACATGGCGCAAGGCAAAGGCAAGCTGATCGACTCCGAAGTCGAGAACGCCCTCGGCTACCCGCGCCACGCGCCAACGCGCCACGCCTTCAAGCCCGAGGACTGGAACCTCGACGACATGAGCCCCAAGGCTGGTTGGCCAGCCCTCGCAAAACCATGAAGCTGTCCGCCTTGTTCCTTGCCCTGCTGCTGACCGGCAGCGCCGTCGCTCAGACGCCGGCTTCATCGCCGGCTTCCGCGCCGCGCGGCGAGACCACCGCCAATGTCGCCACCGACCCCCGCCTCATCCTCGTCGGCGACTCGACGATGGCACCGCGCAGCGGCTACGGCAATGCGCTGTGCGCGCGTTTCCAGCAGGTCGCCTGCGTCAACCTCGCGCGCGGCGGCCGCTCCAGCATGAGCTTCCGTGCCGAGGGCCTGTGGTCCACGGTGCTGGCCCTGCTGAACGAGGGCGGCCCCAGCAAGCAAAAGACCCTGGTGCTGATCCAGTTCGGCCACAACGACCAGCCCGGCAAGCCCGGCCGCTCGACCGACCTTGCCACCGAGTTCGGACCCAATATGGCGGGCTATGTGAAGGACGTGAAGGCGGCCGGCGCCGAGGTGCTGCTCGTCACGCCGCTGACGCGGCGCACCTTCAGGGACGGAGAGCTTGGCAACGACTTGCGCCCCTGGGCAGAGGCCGTCATCAAGGTCGCGGCGGAACAGGGCGTGCCGGTGCTCGATCTGAACGCCATCAGCCACGCTGCAGTCGCCGCCATGGGCCAGCCGGCCGCCGACACGCTGGCCGAGGCACCGCCGCGCTTCGATCGCACCCACCTGGGCCCCAAGGGCGCGGCGCTGTTCTCGGAGCAGGTCATGGAGGGGCTGTTGAAACTCAGGCCGGAGCTGGCCACGGCGCGCACGCTCGAGAGGTGAGTCAGGGCAGCACGACGGTCACGAGAGCCATGGCGTCCTCGAGCGCCAGCACGTCGTGCACGGCCTCTCGGTCCAGGTAGAGCAACTGGCCTGCCTGCAACTGATGGCGGCCGGCGTCGGTCGTCACGGCCAATGCGCCAGAGATGCACTGGATGGTGATCTCGTGCGCCACCTTGTGCGGCGGCAGCGCCTTGCCGGCGGTCAGCACGAGGCGCATGACCTCCAGGTCGCGTGACTTGAACAGCGCCACCGTCCGCGCACCATCGGGGTCGTCAGCGCTGGGGCGGATGTCGATGGCTTGACCGGGGGTGACGTGCGGGATGGCCATGGCAGCGAGTATGCGCCTCGTGCCGCCGCCGCCGCCATGGGGCAGCCGGCCGCTGACGCGCTCGCCGAAGCACCGCCGCGCTTCGATCGCGCCCACCTGGGCCCCAAGGGTGCGGCGCTGTTTTCGGAGCAGGTGATGGAAGGGCTGATCAAGCTCAAGCCGGAGCTGGCCAGCGCCAGGACGCTGGCGCCTTGAGCGAGCGGCGTCGACCGGTCAGTCCGCCTTGGGCAGACAGGCCTTGACCTGCGCCAGCGCCTGGTCCCTCAGCCGCTCGTAGTCGGCATAGGTGGCGAAGTCGCGCTGCGCGGCCGGCTGGTTCAGCAGATAGGCCGTCACCACCATGTCGGCATGCGGCAGGAACAGCGTATAGAAGCCCAAGGGACCCCCGCCGTCCAGCGAGGGTTGGTCCAGCCCCAGGGTTTCCACGCCGCCGCCTTGTTCGCGCTTGAGGGGTGGGCTGCCGGCCGGTGCCTGGCTTACAAAGCCCTGCATCTGCCGGCGGATTGCGTCACGGTCTGCTTCGGCCTTGCCGGGCGCTGAGCGTTCGAGCTTCAGGTTGACGAAAAGCTGGCCCTGCGCCGTGGCCATCAGCACGCGGTAGCCGTCCAGCACCGACACCTGCAGTTCCGCTCCTCCGGGGACGGTGATGGATCGCGCCGTGGCCGGGATAGACCGCTTGGTCTCCACGCCCTTGATCGGGCCCGCAGATATGCATCCAGCAATGGCCTGCAGTTCGATGGTCGACGAATTCGCCGAGGCGGTGGTGGCAGCCAGCAGCAGGCTGGTGATGGCAGCAGTGATCAATAGGGGCCTCCATGAAATGCTTGCGGCGCAACTATGCGGCAGGAATCGCCGGTGGGCTTTGAAGGCAGGACGTGAAGATGCACGGCAGGTCAGGGAGCAAGCGCTGTTGCCCGGCGGCGGGCCATGACATCGACCCGATCCAGTGCCCGTCTTGGAGTCCGCTAGCGTCCGGTGACGGGTGCAGGCAGGGCCTCATGCTCGCAGAGCGGTCCGGTCAACCTGGCCCAGGGCGGCCGCTGCCCAACGAACAACGCGTCCGTCGGTGCGAATGCGCCCGGGTCGTCCAAGCTACCCGCGTAGATCGTCACCATCTCGGGCGCCGATTCGGGCGTGCCGAACAGCAGGCTGCCACAGTCGCCACAGAAATTGCGCACGGCTGGCAGCCCGCTGCCGCCGGCGATGCGCGACTGCTTCACCGGGCCCTGGCAGGTGAATGAGGGCTTGGGCACTCCGAGGATCGGGACGCCACCGCTGCCGGAGGCACGCTGGCAGTCGCGGCAGTGGCAGACGACGGCGAAAAGGGCGGGGCCAGGCGAGCCGTAGCGCACGGCGCCACACAGGCAGCCGCCGCTCAGCCGAGTGCCATCACTACTGGCTTCGCGGTCAATGGTCAGGTCCATTCACCGGCACTTTCACCCCGCGCTTGAAGCGGGCCGCTTCAGCGAGGCCAGGCGTCGCCAGGCCAGGCCCGTCAGCCCGCCCAGCAGCAGCATTGCGGTCGTTGGTTCCGGCACGGGCGACACATAGGCGTTGCGGAAGTCGAAGCCGCTGCCCAGTCCGATCATTGAGAAGTTCGCCACGGGCGTGCCGCCGGCGTCCCATACCTGCTGCATGCCGCCCCAGGCCAGGGTGTGGCCCATGTCGACCACCGAGTCCGACGTTGCGGCGCCGAGCCCCTGCACGAAGGCACCTGCGAACGAAGCGGCGTTGGCCGTCATCTCAAACACGAGGTTGGTGCCGCTGGGAATCGTGAAGGACAGCTGTGCCGCGCCGGTCGGGTCGCCGACGCAGTTCGATTGGCTGGTGGCCATGGACCAGCTGCAGGCGCCTTGCCGCGCGTACTGAATATGGGTGCCTGCGCCACTGAACAGCCGCAAACCGGCCTGCCACGACGCATTTGCCGTGACGAAGCTCGGCGGCGCAGCATTCAGCAGCAGCCCCTGCGCGGCGTACAGCACCGCAAGGTCGATGGTGGCCGACACATTGAACAGCGTCCCCGGCGCGGCGCCGGGCACGTTGAAGACGACCACGTCGCGGAACAGTGAAGCCACCGACGACGTGCCCGAGCCGTTCGGGTTGGGGTTGCTGAACTCGAATGCGTTGACGGATGCCTGCGCCTGCGTCGAGACATGCAGGCCACCGGTCTGCGCCCACGCGTACGCCACCGCCCGGCCCTGGACGTTGCCCGGCACCAGCGGCCCAGCGATGTCGGCTTGCTGGGTGATGAAGGACGGCAGCAGCGGCATGGGTGAGTTGACGGTGGCGCCCGCGGCAGGCGGCTGCACCGGCGGCGCGAAGCCGAAGGCGTTGGCACTCACGTTGGTCTCGGTGAAGTACAGGCTCTGCGCCGAAACGGCGCAAGGGGCCGAGCAAGCGATGCCAATCAGGGCAAGCAGGGCTCGACCGAGAGGGGTGCGGTGGGTCATGGCGTTACCTTCGGGTTGCCGACAGGGATCGGCTGGCGCCCGCCACCCGAAGGCCGAATGTAGCGGCGGCCCCGGCAGCCGGGCGGTCGGCGCGTCCCCTGGTGGCAGCCGCAGCGCCCCGTGGTCGGGGGGCTCAAGGACTGGCGATCCGGCCCCTATTTCTTCTGCGCTGGCCTGTGGATCATCGTCCGCTGGAACCATGCTTCGTTCATCCGCGCCAGGAATTGCACATTGATCGGAAAGCCACAGCCATCACCCAGCACGGCTTCGGAGCCGCAATGCGGGCACATGGCTGTCTGTTCGCTGATGGCCTTGGGATCGTCGATGTTCTGCACCGTCAGGCCGGTCCAGCCGACGATGTCATCGGGCTTGAAGATGCCGACACAGTTGCAGCAACCGCAGACCTTGCTGGCCTCGATCTGGGCGTAGTTGTTGGTCGTGTAGCGGTAGGCGGCGAGCAGTTCGTTCATGGCAGGTCCGAGGACAGGTTTGAGCTGGAGTGTGGCGCCGCAGCGCCTGATTCGCCATCGCGCTTGTGTGGATCCGCTTTCAAAGATCGGCCGCCGGCGCCACTGATGGGTGCGGCGCGCCTTGCAGCGCCACCAGCGAAGCGTGGATGGCCTCGGCGACCCAGGGTGTCTCGGCCATGGCCGCCTCGGCGATGCCCGATCCGAGCAAGGGAATGCTGACTGACGCCGCCTCGACGATGACTGCCGACATCGTCCTCAGTGTTTCCTTCAGCGCCGCGTCGGCGTGATGCGCCCGTGGCGACGCATTGAGCACGGCGACCGGCTTGCCCACAAAAGGCTCGAAGCTGACCAGCCAGTCCAGCAGGTTCTTGATGGCGCCGGTGACGCAGTGGGCGTACTCCGGGCTGGCGATCAGCAGCGCATCCGATGCGGCGACCTGGGCATGCAACTGGGCGACGCTGGGCGGCAGGTTCGCCTCCAGGTCCGGGTTGAAGAGCGGAAGCTCACCCACCAATGTGCACACACTGACCTCCACATCTGGCGGCGCCAGGCACTGGGCCGTGCGCAGCAGCGCGGCGTTGATGGAGGCGGTGCGCAGGCTGCCGCAAACCGCCAGAACTCTCACGACGCGCTGTCGCGCTTCTTCATGGCGCGCCGACCGGCCATGACAGCGAGCACGGCCAATGCAAGGGCGTAGCCGGCCACTTCGAGCTTGGCGAACTGCCGGGTGGCCACGAGCGTGCCCATCACGAACACGGCGCAGGCAAAGAACAGGGCCGCGATGACAAACCACAGCCCGGGCGTCAACAGCGAGCCGTGTCGATTGGGCCGATTGAAGCTCATGCGACCGCCCACCGAGACAAAGAAGGCCGACAGGGTTCCGATGACCGCGCAGAAGATCAAGGCCGGGGTCAGCGTCGCGCCGCCGCGCGCCGCCAGCGTGAACGTGCTGAAGGCGAGGAGCACCGCGAGCGTGATGCCCAGGAGCAGGGTCACGGCACCGACAGCGCGCTGGACCCACAGGCCGCCGGGTTGATCGGCGATCGGGATTTGGAGGTTGTGGGATGCACGCATTCAATGCTCGCAGCTGTGATGGAAGGACTATGCCAACAAAGTCAGGGTCGGCAGGATGTTGCCGAGGTGAAAACTCCGCCTTGTCGGGCCGCGCCCGGGCCGTGCTGTCCGTCAATGGCGCTGACTTGCCAGCCATGTCGCCGCCGCCCGCTGCTGCTCGACGTCGAACAGGTGCCCACCGGGCGTGGCGCGCGTCTGCAAGCCGGCCCCTCGTCCCCAAGCCTGACCCAACCGTCCCCAAGCCTGCTGCACCGCATCCCACGGAAACAGCTTGTCGTCCGGCGATCCGAACAGCATCAACGGCCTCGGCGCAATCAGCGCTGCCACATCCGGATGATCCAGCTCCGCCGCCAGCCCCGGATGGGCCATGCTGAAGGCGGACTGCCCCACCAGGGTGTGCTCTCCCGGCCGCAGCAGCCCTTCGCGCGTACACATCCAGTGCGCGGCGACGCAGGCCGACACCTCCTCGCAGACGGCCGCCAGCTGCCAGGCGCGGAATGCGCCCATCGAGAAGCCCAGCACCGCGACGCGTTTGCCATCCACTTCGGGCCGCTCGCGCAGCCAGCGGTGCGAGCGCAGGTCGTCGCTGGCGATGAGGCCGGCCCAGCTGTGGCCGAGCTGCATCAGGTGGCTGGCCAGAGCCTGCTGGTCGTCGCGCGCCAGGCCGGGGCGGCTGCGGTCGCCCCAGCCCAATGCGTCAATGGCCAGCACGGCAAAGCCGGCTTCAACCAATGTGTCGCCGACGAAGCTGCCGCCGTAATAGCGCTGCGCCCAGGCCTCAGCCGACGGGCTGGGCTGGAGCGGCCGGATCAGCTTTTCCTTGCCGATGTCGAAACGCGCACCGTGGTCGTGCATGACGGCGACGGCGGGATGTGGGCCGGCGCCCTTGGGGCGCAGATAGAGCGCCGGTACGCGGTCGCCGAGTGCGCCGCGCAGCGTCAGCGCCTGGGCCGTGTGGCTGCCGCGGTCTTGCTCGCCGAGCACTTCAGTCGCGAAGTCGTTTCCGACGTCACCCGGCTGCAGGATCAGCCGACGGGCGTTGGCCAGGGCTTCGGCGCGCCAGCCGGGGCCGGGGCGCCAGGCCAGGCGCGGGTGCCAGCGGCGCTGCAGGCCCGCCAGCGTCTCGTCGAGGGCTTCGGCACGGGCGAACACCGGCCACGTGGCCAGCGCAGCAAACAGTTGGCGACGTGCAAGGTTCATGGTCGCCAGGGGCTGCCAAGCTGGCGGCGCTGTGAGAGAGTCGGGCGATGCGCCTGCGCCGCCGCGATGCCTGTCTGCTGCTCCTGACCCTCCCAGATGCGATGGCGTGGGCCGACGACAGGGCGCCGCTGCGGATCGGCTGGAGCGACTACCCGCCCTTCCAGAGCAAGGGCGCTTCCGGCAACCCGCAGGGCCTGGACGTGGAACTGCTGGAGTTGATGGCCCAGGCTTGCGGCGAGCATCTGCAATGGTCGCGCCGGCCCTGGGCGCGGCAGGTCCCGGACATCGCCCAAGGCGAACTGGACCTGATGTCCTCGGCCACGCACACGCCGGAGCGGCTGGCGTTTGGCGACTTCACGCTGGCCTACCGCAACGAACGCGTGGCGCTGATGGGCTTGGCGGGTGCAGCGAATCGGCCGCGCCGGCTGGCCGACCTGAAGGGCCGCGCGGTCAAGATCGGCATGATCCGCGGCGTGTCCTTTCCGCTGGCCGTGCGCCGCGAGCTGGAGGACCCGGAGCTGGCGGGCCAGCTGGTGCCGCTGCATGCCAATGACCTGACGCTGTCGGCCCTGCGCGGGCGGCGCGTGGACTACGTCATCGACGACCCCGCCACGCTGCTCTACCGCGCCGCGCGTGAGCCCGGTGAGGCGGTGGAGGTGGTGCTGGAGTTGGCCGTGAGCCCGGTCCATGTCTACGTCAGCCGGCGCACGCTGGAGCGGCGGCCGGACCTGATGCAGCGCCTCAACCTGGGCCTGCAGCGGGCGCGCCAGCAGCCCGAATGGAACCGGGTGCTGGCGCGTTATCCAGGCTACTAGCCACCCACCCATGCCGGTAGCGCCATCGACAGCGCGGGGATGTAGGTGACGGCCAGCAGTGTGGCCAGCAGCGCGCCGTAAAAGGGCGCGATCGAGCGCATGACCTGGCCGACGCTGACGCCACCGATCGCGCAGCCGACGAACTGCGTGCTGCCCACCGGCGGCGTGTTCAGGCCCAGCGCGCAGTTCAGCAGCATGACGACGCCGAACTGCGTCGGGTCCATGCCGGCCTTCATGCAGATGGGCAGGAAGATGGGTGTGCAGATCAGGATGGTGGCCGCCATGTCCAGGAAGGTGCCGAGCACGAAGAGCAGCACGTTCACCCACAGGAAGATCGCCCACGGTCGATTGCCGCTGAGTTGCTCCAGCCATTCACCGGTCTTCTGCGGCACCTCGTACAACGCCATGAAGTAGCCGAACGCGGCCGAGATGCCGATCAAGAGCAGCACGACGCCCGTCGTCTTGCAGGCCTTGGCGCAGGCCTCCAGGAAGCCGCGGCGGCTCAAGGATTTGTAGGCCAGCCCAGTGACGATCAGCGCCCAGCAGACGGCCGTGGCGGCCGACTCGGTGGCCGTGAACACGCCGCTGAGGATGCCGCCCAGGATGATGACGATGACCAGCAGGCCCGGCAGTGCCGCGACAAAGGCCGAGAACACGGCTCCCCAGCCGGGAAAGGCGCCGTGCGTCGGGTATCCGCGCTTCACCGCGACGCCATAGGCCGCGGCCAGATTGGACAGCGTCAGCAGCACCGCCGGGATCAGGCAGGCGAGGATGAGGTTGAAGACGCTGACCGCCGCAATGCCGGCCGTGGCCAGCACATAGATGATGAGGTTGTGCGAGGTGGGCATCAGCGCGCCGACCAGGGCGGCGTGCGTGGTCACGTTGACCGCGTAGTCGGCGTCATAGCCCTCGCGCTTCATCAGCGGGATCATCACCGAGCCCATCGCCGACACATCGGCCAACGGTGAGCCGGCCACGCCGCCGAACAGCGTGCAGCCCAGCACATTGCTCATGCCCAGGCCGCCACGTACATGGCCCACCAGCCGGTTGGCGAAGTTGACGATGCGCTCGGCGATGCCGCCGTGCAGCATCAGCTCGCCGGCAAAGATGAAGAACGGGATGGCGAGGAAGGAGAAGATCTGCATGCCGCCCACCATCTTCTGGAAGACGATGGCCATGGGCAGGTCGGCCGCGAGCGCCGTCGCCACGGACGACAGTCCGATGGCAAAGGCCACCGGCACGCCCAAGAGCAGCAGCAGCACGAAGCTGCCGCACATGATCCAGAGTTCAAGACCCTCCACCTCAGACTCCCGCTTCTTCTATGGTCTGGTCGCGCCACAGCGCGATCAAGTGCTCGATGCAGAACAGCACGATGAGCACGCCGGAGATGACCAGCGGCAGATAGTCCAGCCCCTCGGACATGCCGAGCATGGGCTTGGGCTCGGCCCATTTCAGCGTCAGCCACTCCCAGCCCGCGACGGCCATCAGCACGGCGAAGACGATCACGCAGAGGTGGATGAGCGCCTCGGCCACGCGCTGCGCGCCCTTGGGCAGCAGCACCACGATGGACTCCATGCCCAGGTGGCCGGCATCGCGCACGCCCACCGCCACGGCCAAGGCCGTGATGTAGAGCACCAGCAGCAGCGCGAAGGGCTCGGTCCAGGTGGGCGAGTCGTTCAGCAGGTAGCGGCCCACGACCTGCCATTGCACGCAGATGACGAGGACGACGAGGCCCAGCACGGCGGTGCGCAGCGACCAGCGCGACAGCGCCGCGCAGAGCTTGGTGTAGGCGTTCATTTGGTGTCTTGAATCGCTTTGACGAGGGCTTGGAGTTCCGGCGTGTTGACGAACTTGGCGATGACTGGCTGGACGGCCTGGCGGAAGGCTTCGCGGTCCGGCTCGACGATCTGCGCGCCGGCGGCCTTCACGGCGGCCAGGGCCTTGGCTTCCTGCGCGTCCCAGCGTTCGCGCTCGACGGCGACCGAGGCCTTGGCGGCCTCGCGCAGCTGCTTCTGCTGGTCGGGTGTCAGCTTGTCCCAGATGCGCTTGCTGATGAACAGCCCCTCGGGCGTCATCGAATGCTCGGTGCGGCTGTAGAACTTGGCCGCCTCGAAGTGGCGGAAGCCCTCGTAGCTCGGCACGTTGTTCTCGGCCGCATCGATAAGGCCGGTCTTGAGCCCCGTGTAGACCTCGCCGATGGGCATGGGCGAGGGGTTGGCGCTCAGCGCCGTCATGGCGGCCACCCACAGGTCGGTCTGCTGCACGCGGATCTTCAGGCCCTTCATGTCGGCCAGTGCCTTGATGGGCTTGCGGGCATAGACCGAGCGGGCGCCGGAGTCGTACAGCGCCAGGCCCACCAGCCCCGAGTGCTCGCAGGCCTTGAGGATCTCCTCGCCGGCCGGGCCGTCGAAGGCATGGCGCATGTGGGCCGTGTCGCGGAACAGGAAGGGCAGGGAAGGCACCAGCGTCTTGGGGCACATGGCCGTCAGCGGCGCGAGGTTGACTCGTGTCATCGCCAATGCGCCGAGCTTGACCTGGTCGATGGTCTCCTTCTCGCTGCCGAGCGCGCCCTTGTTGAAGACCTTGACCGTCAGCGCGCCGCCGCTGCTCTTGGCGAGCAACTGGCCCAGGTGCTTGACGGCGACGACGGTGGGGTAGTCGTCGCTGTTGTGCACGTCGGCGGACTTCAGCTCCAGGGCCCAGGCTGCGGGGCTGAGCAGCGCCGCAGCGATCAGCGTGGTTTGGATCTTCATGAGGTCTCCTTAGTCGAGAGCGCGATAGCGCAAGTTCGAGAAGCGTGCTTCGCCTTGACCCGCCGCGTAGATCGCCGGGCGCAGGCTGGCGAAGCCGCCCGCTGTGTTGTGGTGGTAGCCGCTGACGTCCATCTGCACCGGGAACTTGGCCCAGGGCTGGCCGGCGTCGGCACGCGAGTACAGCGTCAGCACATGGCGCACGCAGCGCAACCTCAACTGCATGCGCCGCGAGATGCCAGCGGGCTTGGGCACGGCGCGGATGTCCTGGCCGTAGCGGTGCAACTGCAAGCTCTTCGCATTGGCGCCCATGCCGGCGTACAGGCGCGGGCTGTAGAACATGACGAGGCCGGCTTGCACGCCTTCGTCGAAGTCGAGATCGAACTCCAGCTCGAACGCCGGGTCGCCCTGGATGAAGCCCAGCGGTGGGCTGTCGGCCGGGCCTTTGCCGGTGGCGGTGAGGCGCAGCTTGCCGTCCGCAACGCGGGCGCGCTGCGCCTGGTTGCTGCCGCTGAGGAATTGCCAATGGGTTTTCAGCGTCGTGCCGGAGAAATCGTCCGACAGCGCCAGGCCATGCGGTACGGCGTCGCCGCCCTTGGGTTTGGGCAGCGGCGCGCCGTCGTCGGCATCGACATGGAACCAGCCATCGGCACTGAAGCGCGCCGGTGCCAGCAGCATCTGTCGGCCCAGCGTGTGGAAGCTGTTCTCGTAGCCGTGATACAGCATCCACCAATCGCCCGCGGGGCCTTGGACCAGGCTGCCATGACCGCGCGACCACCAGCGCTCGCGCGGTGAGCGGGTGCGCATCAGCGGGTTGTGCGGCGCCTGCTCCCAGGGGCCGTCAAGCGTGCGGCTGCGCGCGGCGATGACCATGTGCCCGGTCGGTGGCCCGGCGGTGCCGCCCACCGCCAGCAGCATGTGCCACCAGCCGCCATGGCGCAGCATCTTGGGCCCCTCGGGCGAGAAGCTTTCGACGTCCCAGTCTTCGGGATAGCGCCAGGGGTCGTAGACATGCTCGATGGAGCCGGCAAGCTTGAGCCCGTCCTCACTGAGGCGCACGCGGTCGCCACCACTGAGAAAGAGCCAGCGTCGGCCGTCTTCGCCGACGACATGCGTCGGGTCGATGTGCTTGCTCAGCCCGAGCGGCACAGGCTGGGACCACGGCCCCTCGATGCGATCGGCCCAGCTGACGAGGATGTCGTTGGGCGAGGCCTTGACGGGCAGATAGAGGTAGTAGCGATCGCCGTGCTTGCACAGGTCCGGCGCCCAGACGCTGCCCACCGCCTCGTGCAGCGCGTTGGCCACCGGCCGCCAGTTGACCAGGTCGCGTGAATGCCAGATCAAGAGGCCCGGCACGGCCTCGAAGCTGGAGTGGGTCAGGTAGTAGTCGCTGCCGTCCTTCAGCACCGTCGGGTCGGGCCTGTCGCCGGCCAGCACAGGGTTCAGGAAACGACCATCACCCAGGTCGGCCTTGCGCTGGCCCTCAATGCCCTTGGGCCAGGGCTGGCAAGGCGGCAGGTAGGGCTGGCCGGGCGCGTCGGAGCAGTCGGCGGCGCCCCAGGCCGGTGGGACCGCCAGCAGTGCCAGCAAGCCGCGGCGGTCCAGGCTCACTTCGAGACCTGCGTGAACAGCGATTGCCAGCCCGCCTTCGGCGCCATGTCGGCGAGATTCCAGTCGGCCTCGACAAAGGTGCGCTGCGTCGGCTTGCGCTTGGGCAGGCCCTCGGGGTTGTTCTGGGTCTCGTCGTCGATGAGCTGGCCGCGGTCCTCGGCGATGTCGGACAGCTGCTTGAAGTCCAGCGGATCGCGCGCCCAGGGCCGCGAGCCGACGTACAGCGGCAGCAGCTTCTCCAGCTCGCGCGGTGGCAGCCAGTTCAGGCCGGCAGGCAGATAGGGCTGGCGCACGGGAATGATCTCGGCGCTGGTTGTGTAGCGGCCCGTCATCGGCAGGGGTTGGCCCTGGCGGTCGACGGCGAGGTTGTCCTGTTCGTAGAGCTGCACGTCGCCGACGCCGCCCAGTGTGAAGAAGGGCAGGTTGAGCGCCGTGCCAGGGCCGGCGCGGTAGACGTTGCCGGCCAGCGTGATCTTGCCGACCTGGTAAGGCCGGCCCACCCATTCGTGGGCGATCAGGTTGTAGTGCACCGCCCGCCAGCCGGGGTTGTAGATCAGGTTGTTGACCATGGCACCCCAGACGCCGCCCTTGAACAGCGCGTTGCGCTCGCGGTTGGACGCATAGACGTTGCCCAGCAGCAGGATCTGCGTGGCGTTGTCGTGGATCAGCGAGCCCTTGCTGTGCTCGCCCTTGATGTGCACCGCCTCGTTCAGCCCCTCGTAGATGAGGTTGTGGCTGTAGGTGATGGCATGCGAGGTGTGGGCGCGCCAGTCGTCGGGGGTGGCGCCCTCGAAGCGATGGCCGCCGACGGAGAGGTTTTCGTCCGTTGCCCAGGAGAAGCTGCAATGGTCGACGATGACGCGCTCGGCGCCGTCGCCGGTGGAGAAGCCGTCATGGTCGTTGCCGCTGCGTTTCGGCCGCCCGAAGGCGCCGGGGCGGATGCTGATGTGCTGCAGGATGACGTCCTTGGCAAACACCTCCAGTTCGCCCTTGACCAGCGTGATGCCGGGGTCGGGCGCCGTCTGGCCGGCGATGGTGATCCGACCCTCGTGCAGCTTCCAGCTCTTGCCCGCCAGGTCGATGACGCCGCCCACCTCGAAGACGACGATGCGCGGCCCCGGCGTATCCAGGGCCGCCTTCAGGCTGCCCGGGCCTTCCGCCGCCAGCGTCGTCACGCGGATGATCTTGCCGCCCTGGCCGCCGGTGGTCTGCGCCCAGCCGGCGTGCACATAGGTGGCCGGATGCAGAGGTGCCGTGTTGGTCTGCGCATGGCCGAGCCCGGCCGCCAGGGCCAGCGTCCAAAGAATTCGCATATCGCTTCTTTATCCCATCAGGTCTTGCATCGCCTCGCGCGGGATCAGCGCGCCCGGATGCTGGATGACACGGGCCGCCACTCGGTTGCCGAATGCCGCGCCTGCTGCCGGCGTGGCACCGCGCAGGCGCTGGCTCAGGTAGCCGGCCGCGAAGGAGTCGCCGGCCGCGGTGGTGTCGATGACGCGCGGCACCGCTTCGGTGGCCACGTCCTGCCAGACATGGTTGAGGCCGACGCGGGTCGACAGTGCGCCGCGCTTGATCGCGATCTCGGCCACCGGCAGCGCCTGGGCTGCGGCCACGGCGGTGTCCAGGTCGGCCAGGCCGTGCAGGGCCTGGTGGTCGTCGGCAGTGATGAGGGCGACGCTGGCGGCCGCGAAGGCGCGTTGGTACCAGTAGCGCGCATCGGCCAGCGAATCCCACAGCCGCGGGCGGAAGTTGTTGTCGAAGGCGACCAGCTTGCCCGCGGCACGCATGCGTGCCATCAACGCCAGTGCACGCTCGCGTCCGGCCTGCGGCAGGATGGCCAGGCTGATGCCCGACAGGTAGAGGGCGTCCAGCCCGTCGGCCTGCTCCTCCAGCGCCGTCGTCGCGGTATCGAAATAGGCGCGGGCTGCGGCCTGGCCGCGCCAATAGTGGAAGCGTCGCTCACCGCCCTCGTCCAGCTCGATCAGGTACAGGCCCGGCAGCCGGCCGGGCAGGCGCTGCACGAGACCGGTCTGCACGCCTTCGGCGGCCCAGCGCTCGAGCAGGCCGGCGCTCAGGGAGTCATCCCCCAGGGCGGTTGCGTAGCGCACGCGCAGGTTCGCCCCGCCGCAACGGGCCAGGTAGACGGCGGTATTCAGCGTGTCGCCGCCAAAGTTCTGGCGCAGCTGGCCGAAGGCCTGACCCTGCAGTTCGAGCATGCATTCGCCCAGGGCGGCGATGGACACCGGCCGGGAGGCGGGCGAGGAAAAAGTGTTCACGGATAAAAATGAAACAGCGGTTCAATAAAGATAGCTTACCCAGTTCATTCCGGGCCACATGGTTTACCCCGGCTGGCGCTGAGGTCGCCCGGCCTGCCTTAGAGTGCGCGCCGCGCGCTCTAAGGCGTGCCAGATCATGAAGCCAGGGAGAGCAGATGAAGATGAACCAAGTGCGCGCCGCATGGGCGCTGCTGGCCGCAGCCTTGAGCGCCGCGCCGGCCTGGGGTGACTGCAAGCTCAGCCAGCTGGAGATCCCGGTCCGCATCGTCAACCATCGCCCGGTCGGCACGCTGAACCTGAACGGCACCGAGGTGCCCATGCTGATCGACAGCGGCGCCTTCTTCAGCTTCCTGACGCCGTCGGTGGCGGCCCAGCTCAATCTGCGGCTGAGGAGCCTGCCCGCCGGCCTGCGCATCTGGGGCTATACCGGCTCCGTCGAAGCGCGGGCGACGCGCGTGGAGAAGGTGATTTTCCAGGGCACCACACTCAACAACGTCGAGTTCATCGTCGGCGGCAACGAGCTGGGTTCGGGCATCCAGGGCGTCCTGGGGCGCAATTTCCTGTCCATGGCCGATGCTGAATATGACCTGGCCCACGGCGTCGTGAGGCTGATGTTCCCCAAGGGCGATTGCGACAAGACCAACTTTGCCTACTGGGCCGGCGAGGCACCCATCATCGTGCTGCCGCTGGAGGGGGGCTCGCGCGGCCATGACACGGCCATCCAGGTGACCGCCCGGGTCAACGACCGGGACGTGAGGGCGCTGCTGGACACCGGCGCGCCGCGCACCTCGCTGAAGCTGCGCACGGCCAAGCGTGCCGGCGTGAAGGAGTCCGACCTCACGGAAATCGGCCGAGTCGGCGGCGCCGGCTCGGGCAAGGCAAAGGCGTGGACCGGGCCGATCGAGACCTTCGAGTTCGGCGGCGAGAAGATCCACAACAGCCAGTTCGTCATCGATGAGGCCAGCGGGGCCGACCAGGACATGCTGCTGGGCCTGGACTATTTCCTGTCGCACCGCATCTATGTGTCGCAGCTGCAGCGCAAGCTCTACGCGACCTGGAATGGCGGCGCGGTGTTTGCTCGCACCACGCCCGGACAGTACGACCCGCGCTATGCGGCGCGGCCTGATGACATCTCGCCCGACGACGCGGCCGCCCTGGCGCGGCGCGGCGAGGCTTCGGCGGCCCGCGGTGAGTATGAGCGCGCGCTGGAGGACCTGAACCGCGCCTGCGAACTCGAGCCCCTTGCCGAGGCTCACTTCCTGGCGCGGGCGCGGGTGCATCTCTCCATGCGCCAGTTCGCCAAGGCCCAGGCCGACCTCGACGAAGCCCTGCGGCTGCACCCTGCGCTGGACGAGGCTCTGGCCCTGCGCGCCGCACTGCGGGTGTCCAAGGGCGAACGCGACGGCGCGCTGGCCGACTTGCAGGCTCTGGACGCGGCACTGCCGCCGTCCTCGCATCTGCGTGCCGGCATGGCTGACGTCTACGCCAGGCTGGAGCTGGTGCCCGCGGCCCTGCGCCAGTGGGAGCTGTGGATGCCCAGCCATCGCTCGGACAGCGGCATGGCCCGCGTGTTGAACAATCGCTGCTGGTTGCGCGTGCGCCTGGCACTGGACCTGAAGCTGGCCCTGGACGATTGCAAGGAGTCCGTGAGCCTGGACGGCGGCGCCGTGTCGGCCCGCGACAGCCTGGGCTGGGCCTATCTGCGCCTGGACGACGCGTCGCGCGCCCTCAAGGCCTTCGATGCGGCCATCGAGATCAAGCCCCTGCCCATGGCCCTCTACGGCCGCGCGCTGGCGCAACGCCGCCTGGGCAACGAGGACGCCGCCAGGCGCGACCTCGAGGCGGCGCGCAAACAGCGTCGCCACATCGACGACGAGGTCCGCAAGCAGGGCCTGCCCGTCGCCGAGGACGCGCCGGCCTCGGCGAGCGCGGCAACACCCTAGGCTGATATACCCCGCCAGGCCGCCTCGGCCAGCAGCCCCGCATAGGCCGCCGGCTTGGCCTCGCGCCGCCCGGCCAGCCAGCCGCGGCAGTAGGACTCCGCACCGCCCAGCACCAGGGCCGGGATCAGCTCGGCCGGCAGCTCGGCGAGGAGGCCGGCGCGCACACTCTCGGCCAGGCGGGCATCGATGGGGGCATAGCGCGCCTCCAGCCGCTCGCGCAGGGCATCGCCATGCGGCCCCTGGGCCACGGTCTCGCGGGCCATGAAGAGAAAGGCCGCCAGCTCGGGCAGGGCGGTCACCCAGTCCACGTAGGCGGTCACCAGCTCAACAACCACTGCCTGTGCATCGGCGACGGCCTCGGTGCGTGTGGCGATGGCGCGGCTCTGATCATCGAAGCCGGCGAAGAACAGGGCCGCCGCCACGCCTTCCTTGTTGCCGAAGTGGTGGTAGATCGTGCCCACGCTCTGGCCGCTGCGCTGGCGCAGGTCCTCGATGGTGGCGGCCTCGATGCCGCGGGCGTTGAAACAGGGCAGGGCGTGCGCGAGCACCGCGCGCCGGCTGGCACCGCGCTCGCCGGGCGAAGCCAGCTTGAAAACCTGGTTCAGGCGGCTGGTGGAACCACGGGGCTTGCTCATTAGAACAATATTCTAGAATCGTTCGGCGTTCACGCGAAGAGGATGACAGGCGATGCAACTGCCGAATCTGCTGGCGTCCCGACGGGGGCGTATCGCGGCGTTCTTCCTGATGTACCTGACCGAGGGCCTGCCCATCGGCTTCGCGTCGACCACCGTTGCGACCCAGCTGCGCCGCCAGGGCGCCAGTGCGGGCGAGATCGGCGCCTTCATCGGCTTCGTGCTGCTGCCCTGGGCCTTCAAATGGGCCTATGGCCCCTTCGTCGACCTGATCGCGTCCAGGCGCCTGGGCCCGCGCCGTGGCTGGATCCTTGGCGCGCAGCTGATGATGGTGCTGACGCTGCTGGCCCTGACCGGGCTGGACCTGACCACCCAGCTCGGCCTCTTCACGGCAGTGCTGGTCGTGCACAACCTGTTTGGCGCCGTGCAGGACGTGGCCGTCGATGCGCTGGCCGTGACGACGCTGCCCGAGCATGAGCGTGCTTTCGCCAGCGGCATGATGTTCGGCGGGCAGTCGCTGGGCGTGCTGATCGGCGGCGGCGGGGCCTTGTTGCTGATCGGGCGCATCGGTTTCGACACCAGTATCGTCCTGCTGGCCCTGGCGATCCTGGCGGTGATGACGCTGGTGGTGTGGCCGATGCGCGAGGAGGTGCCGGCGTCCGCCGCGCGCGGCTCGTTGGCCGCGGCGGGCCGCGAGGTCCACACCTTCCTGCGCGAGGCGCTGCAGGCCCTGCTGGGTTCGCGCCTGGCCTTTGCCGGCCTGCTGTTCGGCCTGCTGCCCATCGCGGCCATGGCTCTGTCGCGTGGGCTGCAGGCCAACCTGGCTGTGGACCTGGGCCTGTCCAACGAGCGCATCGGCTGGCTGGCCACGGTCTCGCAGGCGGCCACCGCCGTGACCTGCATTGCCGGGGGCTGGTTGTCCGACCGAGTGAACCTGCGCCGCGCGATGGCGGTCTACGTGGCGCTGCTGAGCCTGCCGGGCCTGTACCTGATGGCCGAGCTGCAGCGCCACGGCTGGGGGCCGGGCCAGGCCGCACCCGCTGCGCTGGTGACGACCTTCTTCGCCACCGTCGTCATCTACCACCTGCTGTTCGGCTTCATCTACGGCGCGCGGGTGGCCCTCTTCATGGGCATCACCCAGCCCGCCGTGGCGGCCACGCAGTTCGCCGCCTACATGGCGCTGACCAATCTCTCCATCACCTACAGCGTCGTCTGGCAGGGCTATGCCGTCCAGCATTGGGGTTATGCCGCGACGCTCGGCCTGGACGCCCTCGTCGGCCTGAGCTGCCTCCTGCTGTTGCCATTTCTAAAGCCGAAGTCTTCATGAATCTCGTCATCAACGCCCTGGGTGTCCTCGACAACCCCAACATCCGCATCCAGCCCAGCGCTGGCGACCGCAGCGCTATGGCCTACACCAGCACCGGCCAGAGCGTCGACGAGCGCTCGCTGGGTGACGCTCGCGCGGCCGGCCTCACGGCCGTCAACATCACGTTGGGCCATGTGGCCGGCAGCGCCGAACCCTTCGAGGCGACGGTGGCCGACATCGCCGGCTGGGACGCCTTCATCCGCGCCAGGCCTGCGGTGCTGCGCAAGGTACATACGGCGGCAGACATCGACGCGGCACGCGCGGGCGGCCAGATCGGCGTCATCTACGGCTTCCAGAACACCGAGATGCTGGGCGACAAGGCCGAGCGCATCGCGCTGTTCGCCAAACTCGGCGTGCGCGTCATCCAGCTGACCTACAACGGCCGCAACGCCGTTGGCTGCGGTGCGACGGTGCCCGACGACACCGGCCTGAGCGGCTTTGGCGCCGAGGTCGTCGAGCGGCTGCAGGCGCAGAGCGTGCTCATTGACCTTAGCCACAGCAGCGAGCAGACCTGCCTGGACGTGCTGCGTGTCGCACGCCGGCCGCTGGCCATCACCCACAGCGGTTGCCGCGCCGTGGCCGACCACCCGCGCAACAAGAGCGATGCCGAGCTGCGCTTGCTGGCCGACAAGGGCGGCGTCGTCGGGCTGTACTTCATGCCCTATCTGCGCCTGGCCGGCCAGCCCATGGCATCGGATCTCATCAATCATCTGGAGCACGCCATCGACGTCTGCGGCGAGGACCATGTCGGCCTCGGTACCGACGGCGGCACCACGGCCATCGACGACCTGGACGCCTACCGCGCCATGCTCGCCGCCGAGACCGAGCTCAGGCGCAGCATGGGCATTGGCGCGCCGGGCGAGACGCCCGATGTCAGCCTCTTCCTGCCCGACCTCTGCGGGCCGATGCAGTTCATCGAGCTGGCCCAGTTGCTGGCCGCCCGTGGACACCCGGCGAGCCGCATCGACAAGATCCTGGGCGGCAACTTCCGCCGCCTGATGGGCGAGGCCTGGCAATGAAGTGGTTCGCCGTCGCGCTTGTCTTCATCGCCGCGTCGGTCAGCGCACGTGACGACCAGGTCCAGATCCACGGCAACCCGGCCGGCACGCAGACGCTGACCCAGCCTGAGCCCGGCGTCACCGCGGCTGACTACCGCTTCAACGACCGCGGCCGTGGCGATGTCATCCAGGCGCGTTGGCGGCTCGACGCCAATGGCCTGCCGATACGCTACGAGGCCAGCGGCAACGACTACTGGAAGGTCGAGTTCAGCGAGCATTTCGAGCGCGATGCGGCCGGCCTGGCGCGCTGGAAGAGCCGCATCGAAACCGGTGAAACGCGCTCGGCCGGTTTCTACCTGCCGGCCAATCCACCACCCGAATTCATGGGCGTGCTGACCCGCGCGCTGCTGAAGGCGCCGGGGCGTCGGCTGAAGCTGCTGCCCGCCGGCGAGGCCTGGCTGGAAGGCGGTGCCGACGTCGACGTGGTGGGGCGCAAGCTGACGCTCTATCGCATCGGCGGCATCGAGTTCACGCCGGTGCCTGTCTGGCTGGACGATAAGGGCGATACGGCCGGCGTCATCGACGACTGGTTCGAGGTGCTGGAGACCCCGCTGCTGCCGGCGCTGGCGGAACTGCAACGCGCCCAGCAGGCCGCCGACCAGGCCTGGCATGCGGCGCTGGCGCGGGCGCACACGCACAAGCCGCCGGGCGCGCTGCTGATCCGCGGTGCACGCCTGTTCGATCCCGTCACGGGCGGCGTGCGCCCCGGCATGAGCGTCCTCGTGCGCGGCGAGCGCATCGTGCGTGTTGAGCCCGATGCCGATCTCGACGTGCCGCTCGGTGCCGAGGTCATCGCCGCGAATGGCCGCTTCCTGATGCCCGGGCTGTGGGATGTGCACCAGCACTTCAGCAATGTCGATGGCGTCTTCGACCTGATCGCCGGCGTGACCAGCGCACGCGACATGGCCAACGACAACGAACCCATGCTGGCCCGCGTCAAGCGCTTCGACGCCGGCACGGAGCTGGGCCCGCGCGTGACCCTGGCCGGCATCATCGAAGGCATCGGTCCGCTGGCCGGCCCGACTGACGTGAAGGTCGACACGCCCGAGAAGGCGCGGGCTGCGGTCGACTGGTACGCCGACCACGGCTATGCCCAGGTCAAGATCTATTCGTCCTTCAGCCCGGCGCTGGTGGCGACGGTGGCTGACCGCGCCCACGAGCGTGGCCTGCGTGTCAGCGGCCATGTGCCGGCCTTCACCTTCGCGCGCGCCTTCGTCGAGGCTGGGGCCGACGAGATCCAGCACCTGAACTTCATCCTGCTGAACTTCTTCCCCGATGTGAAGGACACGCGCACGCGGGACCGCTACACGGTGCTGGCCGACCGCCTCGCGCAGTTCGACTTCAATGACGGCCGCTTCACGGATTTCGTCGCCTTCCTGCGCCAGCACCAGACCGTCCTGGACCCGACCATGGTCGTACTGGAGGGCCTGTTCTCCGGCGAACCCGCGCGCGCCGCGCCGGCGCTGCGGCCGGTGGTGCAGCGCTTTCCCACGGTCGTGAAGCGCCGTCAGTTGTCTGGCGCCGTCGCCGTGCCGGCCGGCAAGGAGGCCGCCTACGCCCAGGCGCTGCCGGGCCTGCTGCGTATGCTCAAGCGCCTGCACGACGGTGGCGTGACCATCATGCCGGGCAGCGACGGCTTTGCCGGCTACAGCCTGCACCGCGAGTTGGAGCTGTACTCGCAGGCCGGCATCGCCAACGCCGAGGTGCTGCGCATCGCCACGCTGGTGCCCGCGCGCGTGCTCGGCGTCGAGAAGGAGCGCGGCAGCATCACGCCGGGCAAACTGGCCGACATGATCCTGGTCGACGGTGATCCGCTCGCCAACATGAGCGACATCCGCCGCGTCTGGCGCACCATCAAAGGTGGCCAGGTCTATGACCCCGCTGCACTGGAGCAAGCAATGGGAATGACGCCACGATGAAGATCGAACGATTCAACAGCGGCCAGGTCGTGCCCGCCACCGTGCCCTTTCCCGAGGGTGTGCGCGTCGGCAACATGCTCTATCTGTCGGGCCAGCTCGGCAACGTGCCCGGCCAGCTCAAGCTCGTCGATGGCGGCCTGCGGGCCGAGGCGCGCCAGACGCTGGAGAACATCCGCACCGTGCTGCGCGGCCAGGGGCTGGACTTGCAGCACCTGGTTCGCTGCACCGTGATGCTGGCCGACATGGCCGACTGGCCGGCCTTCAACGAGGTCTACCGCGAGTTCTTCGGCAGCACGCCGCTGCCGGCGCGCAGTGCACTGGGCTGCAACGGTCTGGCCTTGGGCGCGCGTGTCGAGATCGAGTGCATCGCGGCGGACGAGTCCTGACGACTTAGGGGTCATCCTCAAGTCAGCTATTGGTCCCGGGCGGCGCCGGGTTCATGCTGAGCGGGCTGCAATGGGCAGTGACGCTCGATGGAGGCATCCATGGCAAGCAAGCCGAAAACAAACAAGTCAAAACTGGCGGCGCGGCCGGCACCCAGGCCGCTGTGCAACACGCCGCCGCGCATCAAGCCCAGCCTGCCGGCCGTCATCGCCAACGATCCACGCCGCGCACGTGCCATATTGAATACCCGAGGCAAGTGGCTCAACGGCACGGTGCTGCACTATTGCTTCTTCAAGAGCGGCCACTACGCCGTGGCCAAGAAGCAAGCCGATGCGGTGCGCGCCGCCTTCGCCGAATGGAAAGCCGTCGGCATCGGCCTGGTGTTCCAGGAGGTCACGCAGATGAGCGAGGCCGAGGTGCGCATCGGCTACTCCGAGCCGGATGGCAGCTCGGCGTCGGCCGTCGGGCGCGACGTGCTGCATGTGCCGACGACCGAACCGACCACCGTCTATGGCTGGGACCTGACCACGGAGTATGGCCGCGGCACCGCATTGCACGAACTCGGCCATGTGCTGGGCATGGAGCACGAGCACCAGAACCCCTTTGCCGGCATCAAGTGGCATGAGGAGGCCGTCTACACCTCGCTGGGCAAGCCGCCCAACAGCTGGACGCGCGAGACGACCTTCCACAACATCCTGGAGAAGCTCGAGCCCAGCCAGGTGCAGGGCTCGAGTTGGGACCCCGACTCCATCATGGAGTACGAGTTCGAGCCTGGCCTGATCGACGAGCCCGAGCAATATGACGTCGACGGCCTGGTGCCGCCCGGCAAGCTGTCCAAGGCCGACAAGGCCTGGTTGTTGAAGTGGTACCCGGCGCAGGCGGCCCAGACGCCGACGCTGGAAGCCTTCAAGGCCGTGGCCGTGCCCCTTGCGGCCGGGCAACAGGTGGACTATCTGTTCAAGCCCACCGAGTCGCGCAGGTACACCATCGCCACCAAGGGCGCATCGGACACGCTGCTGGGCCTGTTCGAGGACGTGAACGGCACGCCGCGCAATTTGGCGGCCGACGACGACAGCGGCGAAGACCGCAATGCCAGCATCGTCTACAAGCTCTTTGCCGGTCGTCGCTACTTCGTGCGCCTGCGGCTCTACCACCCGGGCCAGACCGGCATCACTTCGTTGATGGTGTCTTAGGGCCTGTCAACGCTACGGCACTGCGGCCGTGACGACGTCCGACGCGCAACTCAGCCCTCGGTCGTCAGGCTCAGCGGGCCGTCGGCAATGAGGCGGTACTGGCCGCGGCCGGCGCGTTCGATGTGCAGGCCGAAGTCGCGCTCGGCCAGGCGGCGCTCCAGCAGCAGGAGGCGCACGCCGAGGTTGTCCTGCACCTCGGGCAGGCGCAGGTCGCCGCCGGCCAGGCGCAGCTCGCGCGTGCTGAAGGCCTCGCGGCCGCTGTCGATCTGGTCGCGCACGAGCTTGGCGATGATGGCGCCGGCCACGCCCTTGATGAGGTACTCGTCATTGATGAAGACGCTGTGGTCACGCGGGTAGTGGCGCAAGCGCAGCGGCGTGCCGCCGGCCGCCTGTTCGGCCGCGGGGGCCGCCGCCACGGGCTCTTCCACGAGCTCCGTCGTGCGCAAGGCTGCCAGGCCTTGCGCCAGCTGAGCGCCAACGGCCGTCAGCGCGTCCTCGTCGTCATAGCTGAAGAACTGATCGTGCTCGCTTTCCACCAGCAGCGCGCCGACCGTGCGGCCACGGGCGCGCAGCGGCACAGCGAGCTGGCTGCGCGGGCTGGCCAGGCCGGGCATGGGGATGGTGTCAGCCATGGCGGCCTGCAGGCCAAGCTGCTCGGCCTTGGCTCGCCAGGACATGCCGTAGCTGTACATCTGGCTCATGTGGCCAATGCGGATGGGCACGTTCTCGCGCAGCGCGACGCCGGCGAGGCCGGCTTCCGCCAGCGGCAGCTCGGCGCCGCTGCCGGCCTGTTCGTAGCCGATGCTGGCCAGCGTATAGAGGCCCTGGCGCTGCTCGTCCAGCAGCCAGATGATGGCGTGGCCGATGCACAGGTCGCGCTGCAGGCCGGTGGTGAAGGCCTGCAGCAGGCTGCGCAGGTCGGGCGCCTCGGCGAGTTGCTCGCTCAGGCGCCGCACACCGGTGGCGAGATCGCAACGCGGCGCCATCGCCGGCAGCGGGTGCACCGGGTCGAGCTTGCGCAGCGATTCGACGCGGTAGACGTCGGCGCCGCGCAGGTGGAAGACCTTCTCCATGCCCGTCTGCGCGGCGATGCCGGCGAGCTTGGCGCGCAGGCGCTCAAACACAGGGCCTTCGGTGTCGGTGCGCTCGTAGCGCAGCTGCAGCAGCACCGACACGCCGGTGATCGGGTCCTCGACGCTGAGCGCGACGCGGCCGGTAGCCAGGATGTTGACGCGGGCGCGGTTGAGGAACTGGTAGGTCAGCGCGACATGCTCGTCGTCGATGTACTCGGCGTGCGACAGGTAGTTGACGTGCGGCATGCCGTCGGCGCCCACCGAGCACATGGCCGGCGGGATCACGCCTTCGAGCAGGCGGCGCACGTCGCGCAGCTTGAGCGCACGACGTTCAGTTTGAGGAGTGGGGGTGTCGGTCATGGCAACAGGTCGATGGCTTGGCCGGCGCCGGGGCCGGGTGTCTGGTCCCAGGCGGCCAGCGGCGTGAAGCGCACGCAGCTGAGGTCGGCCAGGGTGAGGTCGCCGAGCACGGCGTTGACCTGCCGGCGGTCGGCGCCGAAGAGTTCGATCTGTCGCAGCCAGGCCTCGAAGCAATGCGCGAACTTCGGCCCCTGCTCGGCATAGGCGGGCAGCACCTCGGCGTCCACGCCCTTCACATGCAGCACGCGGCAGGTGCTGGGCAGGCCAGCGGAGACAGCGACGCGGCCGGTGGCGCGGATCGCGTCGAGCAACTCGGCGCCCGCCTCGCTGCGTGCGAGCAGTTCGATGCGACCGTCGGCCAGGGCCCAGGCGCCGTGCGCGAAGGCCAGCTCGGGCTGCCCCTCGGGCGTGCTCGAGCCCACGCGCAGCGTGACGCCCTGCTGCAGGTGATCGATCCAGATGCCGGGAAGGCGGGCCATCAGCGCAGCAGTTCCACGGGGTTGCCGGCACCTGGGCCGGGCGTCTGGTCCCAGGCGCCGCAGGGCGTGAAGCGGATGCCGGCCAGGCGCTGCACGCCCAGGTCGTACCAGATCGCCATGATGGCTTCGCGGCTGAAGCCGTAGGGCTCGACCTGGGCGATGAATCGTTCACGGCAGCGCTCGAACAGCGGTGCATGGCCGGCCGTGGGCGTGAAGACCTCGGCGTCCAGCCCTTTCACGTGCAGCGTGCGATGGCTGCCCGGCTGCGCCGCGACGTAGGCGATGCGCCCGCTCGCCTGGACGGCGGCCAGCAGCCGGTCGGCGATGTCGGCCGCCAGCAGCACTTCGACGTGGCCGTCCGCCAGCGCTTGAGCGGCCAGGCCGCGGCAGATCTCGGGCTGGCCGTCGGCATGGCTGCCGCCGAGGCGGTGGGAGACGCCGCTTTCGAGATGAGCGGCCCAGTCGGGGGGGAGTTGCGGCAAGGTGCGGCGCGGTGGTTGGGTCGAGGTCGGAATGATAGGCAAGCAGGCCATCGCGTCGCTGTTAGCAAAGACTTAACAAACCCTTAGTGGAGAACTAGCAGCGCGAAAAGCGCTCGCCGACCACAGTACAGCCCATGCCGGACAGACCCGGCGCGAGACACGCATCCCCCAAGGCATCAACCGGCCGAAGCCCACCAGGCAGCGGCGCGGCGCAGCCTTGCCCGAAACCGCCGAATCAGGAGAGCTATCCATGAAAGCATGTTCCGACCCCTCGCTGAGCGCCCAGGCCGCCGCCGCGCTGGTCTCAGGGTGGCTGCTCGCCGCTGGCGTCGCCCAGGCCGGTTGCTGGGCCGCCAATGCGGCCGGGCCGATCAGCAGCGACGGCCTGCCCATCAGCCATGCGTCGTTCAAGCCGCTGCATGCGGTGATGGATCACTTCGAGGCGCAGGCCCGGCTCAACCCCGGCCTGCTGGCCCTGCCCGAAGTGAGGCTGCGCCTGACCCGCCAGGTGATGGACTCCGACGAGCCCAGCCGCCGCCCGCGCGAGGCTGTCGTCCATGCCCAGGGCTTCGGCCCCAAGACCTGGATAGGCAAGGGCTGCGGCATTCACGCCGAAGCCGCCCAGCGCATCGGCCCGCGCGCCGGCTTCAGTCTTTTCATCAACTCGCCGCTGACGACGCTGAACCGCTGGGCCCATGACGAGCAGCTCAGCGCCTACCTCGAAGGCGAGCGCGGCGAGGCCATGCAGGGCTGGCCAGTGTTCCGCGACTGCGCCGTCATCGGCTCGGAGCGTCGCCTGCCCTGGGTGCCCGTCACCGTCGGCGAGATGCTCGGCCACTTCGAGCGCGAGCAGCAACGCAAGATCGAGGACTGGGACCACCGCAACGAGCGCGCGCTGCAGCCCTTTGACCTGGCTGCCGCCGAGCGCCGGGCCGAGCAGATCCGACCGCAGAACGCCAAGGCCGCCGACGCGCTGCTGATGGCGGCCCGCCAGCGCAAGGCTGGCGAGGCGAGCTATCACGCGCAACTGGCACGTGGCCGCCAGGGCCTGGTCGACGAGCTGGAGAGCCTGCGCACCACCCGCGCCGCGATGGATGCCGGCCAGCTCGGCGAGCCCTACCGCCTGGGCAGCGGCCGCCATCGCCTGCCCGGGCCTGCCGACGCCGGACGGCCGCTGAAGCGCCTCGTCAAGCTGGACCCGGGCTTCCCCTGGGACGCCCGCCACCGCACGCGCATCCAGCTGCTGACCGTCTGCGCCAGCACCCACCCCAACAACCCCGCCTATGCGACCCCGATGCGCGACGCCGTCGCCGCGCTGGATCTGTCGCGCCTTGCCGCATTGCTGAACTGAGAAAGACCGACATGAGTACGAACACCCTTCCCACGCCGCGCGAACTGCCAGCAGCACCCGTTGGGAACGCCGCCACCGCCTCGACCGTGTCCTCCCGCCTGGACGCCATGCTGCAGATCCGTGCCTACGAGCAGCAGCTCATCGTTGCCGCCTCGCCCAGCAACCCCGGTACCTGCACCTCGGTCGGCCAGGAGGCCTGCGCCGTCGGCGTCGTCGCCGCCCTGGGCCCGCAGGACAAGCTGCTCACCAACCACCGCAGCGCCGGCCACCTGCTGGCGCGCGGCGCCGACCCCGAGCGCCTGTTCGCCGAGGTGCTGGGCCGCGCCAGCGGCTATTGCGGTGGCCACTCGGGCTCGCTGCACATCTCGGTCAAGGCACTGGGTGTGGTGCTGACGTCCACCATCGTCGGCGGTGGGCTGTCGCTGGCGCCGGGCGTGGCGCTGGCTCAGAAGCTCGGCGCCCAGCCCGAGGGCATCACAGCCGTGTTCTTCGGCGACGGCGCGGCCTGCCAGGGCATCTTCCACGAGGCCATCAACCTGGCCGCGACCTGGCGCCTGCCGATTCTCTTCGTCTGCGAGAACAACCAGTGGCAGGCCTATGTGCACCGCCGCGAGACCATGCCCGGCGAGCACGTGGCCGACTGGGTGCAGGGCCATGGCCTGGTGGCCGAGGTGGTGGACGGCAATGACGTCGAGGCCGTTCACGCCGCCGCCGTGCAGGCCGTGGCCGCCATCCGCGACAGCGGCCGCCCGCGCCTGCTCGAGCTGACGACCTACCGCCAACGCGGCCACTTTGAGCCCGACGACCAGGCCTATGTCTGTGCCACCGAGCATGCCCAGTGGCTCAAGCGCGACCCCATCCAACGCCAGGCCGAACGGCTGATGTTGAGTGCCGATGACTTGGCCCGCCGCGAGGCCGGGGTGCGTGGCGCCATCGAGCAGGCCCATGCCGCCGCGCTTGCGGCCCCCTGGCCCCAACTGGCCTGAAGGAGCACGAGAGATGCAAACAATGACTTCCCAGCAAGCGCTGATGGCAGCGCTGCGCCGCGCGATGGCGGCCGACGAGCGCGTCATCTTCATCGGCGAGGGCGTGGCCACCAAGAACCCAGAACTGCTGGCCGCCTTCGGTGCCGAGCGCGTGCGCAACACGCCGCTGGCCGAGGCCAGCATCGTCGGCTGTGCCGTGGGCGCCGCGGCCATGGGCCTGCGCCCCGTCGTGGACCTGCTGTTCTCGCCCTTCCTGATGCTCGCCATGGACGCGTTGGTCAACAGCGCCGGCAAGCTCGGGGCGCTGAGCGGGGGGCAGTTCGAGTTCCCGATGGTGGTGCTGGCCCAGACCGGTGCCGGTTGGTCCATCGGCGGCCAGCACAACCACAACCTGGAGGCGCTGTTCGCCCACGTGCCCGGCCTGCAGGTGTTGATGCCCAGCACGCCGGGCGACAGCGCCGGGCTGCTGACCGGTGCCTTGCGTCAGCCCCTGCCCAGCCTGCTGTTCAGCGACATCGGCCTGGCCCATGCGCCGGGCGACGTGAATGGCGACGAACTGCTGCTGCCCGGGCGCGCCGCGGTGCGCCGGCGCGGCGACGCGCTGACGCTGGTGGGCTACGGCAAGACCGTCGGCCATTGCCTCACCGCTGCGCAGGCCTTGCAGGCGGATGGCGTGGAGGCCGAGGTCATCGACCTGCGCAGTCTCAAGCCGCTGGACACGGCCACCGTGCTGGCCTCGGTGCGCAAGACCGGCCGCCTGCTGTGCGTGACCGAGGCCAGCGGCCTGTGCGGCCTGGCCGCAGAGTTGTGTGCGGTCGTCGCCGAAGAGGCCTTTGCCGGATTGAAGGCCGCGCCCCAACGCCTGACCGGCCCCGACGCCCCGGCCCTGGCCAGCTGGCCGCTGGAGCGGGCCGCCGTGCCCCAGCCCGAACACATCGCCGCCCGCGCGCGGGCGCTGATGAACACCCAACCCCTGAATGTCTGAACTTGAGACCACCATGAACAAGACCTCGATGACTCTCGCGCTGGCCCTGGCCAGCGCCACCCTGCTGACCTTCACCGCGCAAGCCGCGACGCCCAACTACGGCAGCTACGCCGGCACGACGGGCGGCACCCGCAGCGGTGGCGAGGGCAGCTTCTCTGCCATGGCCAACACGCCGTCGTATTACAAGTACTCCTATGCCTGGGGCATGGCGGCCTTGAGCGACGGCACGCTGCACGCGGCCTCCAGCGCCACGCCATGCCCGGGCTGCCGTGCCCAGACGGGCGCCGAATCGTTGGCCCGTTTCTGGGACACGGTGGCCTTTCACAACGGCCAGAACCTCGGCCTGGCCAACCTCAGCGTCAGCATCGACGGCACGCTGACACCCGGCGGATATGCGCAGGCCTGGGCGCGCTTCTATGTCGGCGACCCCAAGGCCGACTTCTTCGATCACCTGAACGACTACGCCCCGGCCATGCAGCTGAAATCCGGCACGACGGTCCTGGGCGATGAGCTGGCCATCCCCCTGGGCAACAGCAAGGTCTTCATCTATGCCGAGCTCCACACCTCGGCCGTGGCGCTGCCCTATGCCGGCAGCCCCAACACCGCCGCCGACTTCGGCAACACCCTGCACTTCAACTGGACCCTGCCCGACGGCGTCACCACGAGCTCGGCCTCGGGCCAGTTCATGACGGCGGCGGCCGTGCCCGAGCCGTCGAGCTGGATGATGGCCGGCGCCGGCCTGCTGGTGCTGGTCCGCTTGCAGCGCCGCCGCGCTGGCCCATCGACCGCGCGGTAAGGCCTGGACTCGCCGCCCGTGCCGGATTCAGCGGCAGGCGGATGCCGCCAGCCAGTCGGCCAGTTGGGGCAGCATTTCGTCCACCGCCTGGGCCATGGCGCGCACGGCGCCGGGTGCGTCGGGTGTGGCGGCGGCGCGTTCGATGCGCCAGTGGCGTTGCACTGGCGGGCTGGTGGCGCCGGCGGGCCACAACGTCGCGTGCAGGCGCAGCACGACCTGGCTGCTGGCCGGGCTGGCGAACACCTGCTCGAACTCGTCCAGGTTGATGGCCAGCAGCGCCGCCGGCCGGCCAGCGCAGGCGGGTGGCGTGACGAGCTGTTCGCGCAGCCGCTGCGTCAGCAGGGCCGCGGGCGGTGCGGCCCAGAAACTGTCGCGGTAGTGCTCCAGGCGCTGGGCCTGCTGGAAGCTGAGGCGATAGGCGATGCCGTCGCCCGACAGCCAGGGCGGAGCCGTCACATCGGCCACGCGCCAGGCCAGCGCACCACCACTGGCGGCCGCCGCAGGCGCGGGGCCGAGGTCGTAGACGGCCCGGGGTGCCGCCGTCGGTGCGAGGGAGCAGGCACTCAAGGCCAGCGCGACGGCCAGCAGGATCGATGCTGTTTTCATTTCTTCAGCCGTTCGGCAAAACCCGTCTCGCCAGGCCCGGGCGGCCGCGCGCTGCGGCCGAACAGCAGGCTCTGCGGCTGGTCGCCGAGGTCATTGGCGGCACGCTCGATGCTGCGGCTGGCGGCCGAGACATCGGCCAGCACAGGCCGGTTGCGCGGCGGCGTGTCGCCCACCAGCGCGAGTTCGAGGCTGCGGCTGGTGGCCTGCACCTGAGCGGCGGCCGCCTCCAGCTGGTCCAGCGCCTTGGCGCGGGCCTTCAGATCCTGGGCGAGCAACTGGCCATCGGCGGCGAGCGCCTCGATGCGGGTCAGCGCGGCCTGGGCGCGCTTGGCGGTGGCATCAGAGTCTTTCAGCAGCGCCGGCAGTTCGCGGGCGCTGGGTTGCAGGGCAGCCATCAGCTTGCTGGTGTCGCCGGCGGCCTGTTGCAGCTCGGCGAGCGTCTTGCCGAGCTGGATGCGGTTGTCGTCGCTGAGCAGGGCGTTGAGCCGGGTGGCCGTCTCGGCAAAGCCGGTCACCAGGCCCGGGCCGCTCTCGGCCAGGCGATCCAGCAGCGTCGGCCGTAGCGCGAGGCGGGTGCCGGGTGCGGCGCGCTGCAGGGGTCCCTTGGTATCGGCCTCCTCCAGGCCGACAAAGGACAGGCCGGTCACGCCCTGCAGGCCGAGCTGGGCATAGGTTTGGGTCGACACGGGCGCGGCCGCATCGACGGCAATGCCGACGAGGATCTGGCGCGGGTCGGCCGAGTCGAAGCCAATGGTCTCGACGTAGCCCACCTCGACACCGCGCAGCTTGACCGGTGCCTTCAGATTCAGGCCGGGAACGCCGCTGCGGGCGACGACGGTGTAGCGCACGCGCTCGGTGCGGTCGCCCTGGAACCAGGCGACGCTGGCTGCCAGCATGAGGCCGAGCAGCAGCAGAAAGAGGCCGGCGGCCAGGGCGTGGGCTTTGTTTTCCATGCGGCTTTTCAGGCGGTTTGTTCTTCGCGAAGGACGGCGGGAATGCCGCCCTCATCGCTCGTGTCGTCCAGGCTGAGGCGGAAGCGCCGCACATCCTCCTCGGCGCAGCGCTCGACATGGCCGAGGAAGAAGTTGCGCACAAAGGAATGCGGCAGGCGCGCGACCTCGGCCAGCGGACCGCTGGCGATGATGCGCTGGTCGGCCAGCACGGCGACGCGGTCGACGACGGCGAACAGCGTGTCGACGTCATGCGTGACCATGACGACAGTCAGGCCGAGCTCCTGGCGCAGCCGGCGCAGCAGCTTGACGAACTGCTTGGCACTGTCGGGGTCCAGGCCGGCGGTGGGTTCGTCCAGGAACAGCAGCTGCGGGTCGAGGATCAGCGCCCGCGCCAGCGACACGCGCTTGACCATGCCGCCCGACAGCTCGGCCGGGCGCTTCAACGCGTCCTCGGGCTTGAGGCCGACCTGGGCCAGTTTCAGCATGACCAGCGGCTTGACGAGGTCGGCCGGCACGCTCTTGAGCTCGCGCAGCGGCAGGGCGACGTTGTCATACACGCTCAGCGCCGAGAACAGCGCGCCGGCCTGGAACAGCACGCCCCAGCGGTAGCGCACGCACTCCAGGTCGCGCACCGCGCAGCGGCCCAGCGGGTGGCCGAAGATCTTCACCGTGCCGGCCTGGGGCACTTCCAGGCCGAGCAGCAGGCGCAGCAGCGTCGTCTTGCCCGAGCCCGAGCCGCCGATCAGCGCCACCACCTCGCCGCGGTGCACGGTCAGGTTGAGGTTGCGATGGATGACATGGCCGCCATAGGCCGTGGTCACGTTCTCGACTTCGATGATGGGTTCCGGATCGTTCATTTCAGACCCCGAGGTTGGAGAAGAGAACCGCGAACACCGCGTCAACGACGATGACCAGCGTGATGGCCGTGACGACCGACTGCGTGACGCTCTGGCCCAGGCTTTCGGTATTGGGCTTCACGCGCAGCCCGAAATGGCAGGCCAGCAGCGCGATCAGCCCGCCGAAGAGGATGGACTTGACCCAACCCAGCCACAGGTTGACCGGCTCGACGACGCTGGGCAGGGTGTGCACGAACTGCATCGGGTCCAGTTTGAGCTGGGCGTTGGCTGCCGCCATGCCACCCAGCAGCATCAGGGCGCTCGTCCATACCGCCACCAGCGGCAGCGAGATGGCCAGGGCGATGACCTTGGGGGCCACCAGACGCACGGTGTGCGAGATGCCCATCACCGACAGCGCGTCCAGCTCCTGCGTGACCCGCATGACGCCGATCTGCGCCGTCATCGCCGAGCCCGAGCGGCCGGCCACGATGATGGCCGCCAGCAGTGGCCCCAGCTCGCGCAGCACGGCCAGGCCCAGGATGTTGATGACGAAGATGTCGGCGCCATAGGCCTTCAGCTGGCGCGAGATCAGATAGGACAGCGTCAGGCCGACGAGAAAGCCCACCAGGGCGGTGATCGGCAGCGCCTGGGCACCGGTGCGATAGACATTGGCCGAGATCTCGCGCCAGCCGATCAGCGAGGGGTGGCGCAGCATCTGCACGAAGTCCAGCAGCAGGCGGCCGATGAGGGCGACGATGTCGACGCCATGGCGGGCGAAGGCCAGGGTCTTCAGGCTGGCCAGTTCCAGCCCGGGGCCGAGGCTGCGCTTGCGCTTCGGGAAGGCGCCGGGCTGCATGAACTGCGAGAACAGCGTCACATGCTCGGGCAGCCACAGCAGCCGCCGCGGCGGCTTGCGGCCCCAGCCCTGCCACAGCGTCAATGCGCCGGCGGTGTCCAGCCGCCCCAGGGCACGCAGGTCCCACAGCGCATCGGGGGTCTCGCTGACGGCGGCGGCCACGCGCTGGCGGAACTCCACATAGCGCTCACGCAGGGCCAGCACCGTCCAGTCACCGCTGACCCGCCATTCACGGCCGCTGCCGGTCTCGCCACCGCCGGACTGCAACTGCGGCTCGGCGTCGGATGCGCCGCCGGCCCAGGCCGAGGTCAGGGTGTCCAGGGGCAGGGCGCCGGCTTCGCTCATGGTGCAACGATAGCGCCTCCCAAGGCTTGATGAGGCGGCGGGGGCCGGGGCTTGATAGCGTCCGGCCGTTGATCCGCCCTGCGAAAGACCCTATGGACCGCTTCATCCGCCGCGCCGACCCGCGCACCCTGAGCGTGCGCGACCTGCTCGAGGCGCGCGACCAGTACCACGTCCACATCGCCAACCTGCCCACCGTCATCGGCACGGCCATGGGCCGCTACCGCATCCGGCTGGACGACCCCAACTACGCCGATGAACATGCCGAGCAGACCGGCAAGGAACTCGGCCCCCGCACCTTGGACAACAGCAATTTCCGGCCCTGGTCCTGGCCCTGCGTGCTGGTCTTCGTCACCGAATGGCTGGACCGCAAGACGCTGTCCCGCCACCCCGAGCTGGCGGTGCCGCCGGTGCTCTACCTGCCCGACGGCCGCCAGGTGCGCACCTGCCCCGTGCTCGTGCAGCGGCGCGTGGCCAACCTGCCGCCGGCCGACACGGCTCTCTATGCGGCGGACAAGTTCGGCCCCAATTTCCAGGTCCATGTGGCCGACCAGGGCGCGACGCGCATGGGCGTCGCCTCGGCCATCGTCGAGGACGGCGCCTGCGCCTTCGCCCTCGTCAGCCGCCACGTGACCTCGGGCACCGAGCCTGGCGCGCCAGTCTTTGCGCTGCCGCGTGGCAAGAAGGTCGGCATTGGGCACATCACGTTGCGCAGCGTCGACGCGCTGCCGCTGGCCGACATCTACCCCGGCTTTGCCGGCCGCGATACCCGGCTGACGCTGGACGCCGCCCTCGTCAAACTCGACAGCATCGGCTCGACCAATTCCCAGTACCTGGGCGTCGGTGGTTTCGGCCCCGTCATCGACCTGAGCTCCGACAAGATGAGCCTCAACCTGATCGGCTGCCCGCTGTTCACGGAGCTGCCGGGTGGCATCCGCACCGAGGGCTGCGTGCATGGGCTGTTCTACCGCCATGCCAGCGTGGGCGGCGTGGATGCGCTGGCGGAATTCCTCATCGGCCCGCGACGGCCGGGTCAGACCGTGCAGACGCGCCCGGGCGACTCCGGTGCCGTGTGGTTCTGGGACGAGGTGGCCGACCGCGCCGCCAAGGATCAGGGGGCTGCACCACCGGTGAACTTCCGGCCGCTGGCCGTGCAATGGGGCGGCCATGGCTTCGGCGCCCTGCATTCGAACCGCGCCACCGAATTCGCGCTGGCCACCGGCTTCAGCTCGCTGTGCAAGGCGCTGAATGTCGAGCTCGTCGAGGACTGGCGCAGCGGCCAGAGCCGCTACTGGGGCAAGGTCGGCCACTACAACATCGGCTATGCCGCCTGCTTCGCGCTGCAGACGGCCAAGGCCAAGGCCGTCTTCAAGGCCAATGCGACGGCCATCGGCGTCAGCGACGAGGACATCACCGCTGGCAAGCTGCCCGGCGCCACGCAGACATCGAAATTCATCGCTCTGGCCGATGTGCCCGACCTGGTCTGGCGCAGCACCCGAGGCAAGGACAAGGCCAACCACTTCGCTGACATGGACGAGCCCGGCCGCGGGCCCGCCTTCCAGGGCAGGACGCTGATCCAGCTCTGGCAGCAGGACCCGGCGTCGCGCGACCCGCAGGTGTGGGACCAGTTCTACAGCAGCATCGACCCTGCCCGCAAACCCGCGCACCGTGGCGCGCTGCCGTTTCGCGTTGCCGAGCTCTACAAGGTCATGGTGCAGGCCGCTGCCGCCAAGCAGCTCGACGCCTACGTCTGTGCCGCCGGCGTGCTGGCCCACTACATTGGCGACGCCTGCCAGCCCCTGCATGTCTCGCAGCTGCACCATGGCCAGCCGGACGACGCCGACGACGACAAGGTGCATGCCGTCTACGAGGACGACATGCTGAACCAGGCCGCCGACGAGGTGGTGGTCGGCGTCAAGCAGCGCGTGGGTGCGGCGGTGAAGCGCCCGTTGTTCACAGGCCCCATGGCGGCGGCGGACGCCGTCGTGCAGCTGATGCGCCGCACCATCGAGGAGTTGCCGCCCGAGGAGGTGCTCGAGGTCTACCGCCGGGTGCATGGCCGTGGCCAGTCGGCGGCGATGTGGGCCGCACTGGGTGAGCGCACCATGAACCGCATGGCCGACGGCGCCCTCACGCTGGCGACGGTCTGGCAGTCGGCCTGGAAGGAAGGCAAGGGCGAGCAGAACTTCACCGCGGCCGCCTGCAAGCTGCCCGTGCCCACCGTGCGCCTGAAGAAGCTCTATGACACCAAGGGCTTTGCCGAATCGCACTGGCTGCATGAGATGACGTTGGCCGGCCTGGCCTAGCCCCCTGAGCCGGGGGCTCGCTACCATCGCTTTGAACCTCCTGGCACCGAGCCGGGACTCATACGCAATGGAACCCCGTGTGGCGAGCATGTTGAAGTGGCCCAGCATCAGAAAAAAGCGCGATGACGCCCCGTCGGCCCCGTCGGCCCCGTCGGCCCCGGCTGCTTCTGCCCGCGGGCCGGCGGCCGAGGTGCTGGAACTGGCCTTGCTGGAGGGCATCAAGCGCGGGCAGCGGGCGGAATTCGACGCCCTCTATCGGGTTTACCACCCCCGGCTGTGGCGCTTTCTGTCGCATCTGATGCGCCAGCCGGAAGCCATCGAGGAGGTGCTGAACGACACCCTGATGGTCGTCTGGCAGCGCGCCGACAGCTTCGACGGGCGCAGCAAGCTGTCGACCTGGATCTTCGGCATCGCCTACCGCAAGGCCCTGAAGGCGCTCAGCCGCCAGGACCTGCCGGTGGACGGCGACAGCGTCGAGGAGCCGACCGACCCCGGGCCAGGACCCGAGCAGCGCCTGGGGCTGGAGCAGCTGCGCGGCCGGTTGCGCGCAGCGATGGCCGAGCTGTCGCCGGAGCACCGCGCCGTCGTGGAGCTGTGCTATTTCCATGACATGGCCTATGCCGAGATCGCCGATGTCGTCGGCTGCCCGCCCGAGACCGTCAAGACACGGATGTTTTATGCCCGGCGCCGGCTGCGCCTCCTGCTCGACGATCTCGCCGGGTTGGAGCAAGGAGAACTGTGATGAGTGTGGTGATTCCGATGGAACATGACGAGCATGCCGCCGTGCAGGCGCTGCTGCCCTGGTATGCGCGCGGCCAGCTGGGCGAGGATGAGACCGGCCAGGTGCAACGCCATCTGCTGCATTGCACCGCCTGCCGCAACGAGCTGGCAGCCGAGCAGCCCATGCAGACGCTGCTGAACGTGGCCGGTACGCCGCTGCAGGGCGGTGACGTCGAGGCGGGGCTGGCGAAGATGCATGCGCTGATGCAGCTTGCCAAGCCAAAACCTGCCCGTGCGGCGCGTTGGATGCCCTGGGCCCTGGGCCTGCAAGGTGCGGCCGTCGCGTTGTTGCTGGCCCTGGTGCTGGCGCCGCGCTCCGACGAGCCGGCCTACCAGGGCCTGTCCGCCAGCGGCGGCGTGCCGGTCGTGGCGGATGCCTTGGTGATGTTCAAGCCCGGCACCACCGAGAAGGCGGTGCGGGAACTGCTGCAGGCCCAGGGCGCCGGTGTCGTCGCCGGGCCCACCGAGACCGGCGCCTGGCTGCTGCGTGTCGACGCCCGGGGCCTCGCCGCCCTGCGCACGGCTCCCATCGTCGCCCTGGCCGAGCCGCTGCAACCGGGGCCGGCTCAATGAGACTCTGGCTGCGCTTGCTGGTGCTGCTGGCCTGCTGCCTGACCGGCGGTGGCGCCCATGCCCAGGCCGAGGACGCCCAGCGCCAGGTCCTCGTCATGCTGCAGCTGCCCAAGGCTCATTACCGGCCCGACGGCAGCTATGCGGGCACCTATGGCGAGGGCGTGGGCCGGCAGTCGCGCCAGCAGGTCGCCCAGTCGCTGGCCCAGGCCCACAAGCTGGAGATACGCAGCGAATGGGCCATGCCGCTGGCCGGCGTGGACTGCTTCGTCATGCGCCTGCCCGAGGGGGACACGCGCAGTTCGGCGAAGGTCGCCGAGGCTGTGGCCGAGGATAGGCGCGTCGCCTGGGCCCAGCCGGTCAGCCTGTACCGCGCCCAGGGCAGCCAGCAGGAACCGCTCTACCAGGCCCAGCCGGCTGCACGCCAGTGGCATCTGGCCGAGTTGCACCAGTTGGCCACCGGCCGCGGCGTGCGTGTGGCCATCGTCGACAGTGGCGTGGAGGCCGGCCACCCCGACCTCGCCGGCCAGGTCGCCCTCAACGAGAACTTCGTCGACGACAAGGCACCGCCGGCCGAGGGCCATGGCACGGCCGTGGCCGGCATCATCGCGGCGCGGGCCGACAACGGCCTGGGCATCGCCGGCATCGCGCCCCAGGCCCGGTTGCTGGCCCTGCGTGCCTGCTGGCAGGCGGCAGGCGCCCAGACGCTGTGCACGAGCCTGGGCCTGGCCAAGGCCTTGTACGCGGCCATCCAGCAGGGTGCCCACATCATCAACATGAGCCTCGGCGGGCCGGACGACCGGTTGCTCGCGCTGCTGCTGGACCAGGCCCAGGCGCGCGGCGCCACCGTGGTCGCGGCGATGCCGAGCGAGAACGGGCCCTTTCCGGCCAACCATCCCGGCGTGCTCGTCGTCGGCCTCGCGCCGCCACTGCCCGCAGGCGCCGTGATCGCGCCGGGGCGTGACGTGCCCAGCACGGCCGTGGGCGGTGGCTGGTCGTTGGTATCGGGATCGTCCTTCGCGGCCGCGCATGCGACCGGCCTGCTCGCCCTGGTGCGCGAGCTCGACGGCACACGCGGCACCCTGGCGCTGAAGACGGCCCTGGTCAACACCACCCAGGGCCGCATCGACAGCTGCGCGACGCTGGCCCGCCACGCCGGCACTCGCGGCCCAACCTGCACGATGCTGGGGCAAACTGCCGATTGATGTTTCCCCCCGCGCACCTGGCCCGACTGACGACGCTGGTCGCCACGCTGCTGGCCGGCGCGGGCGCAGCCTGGGCCGACGTGGGCGGCACGCTGTCGCTGCAGACGGATGCGCGGGAGCGCGGCATGTCGTACAGCGCCAACCGTCCCAGCGCCCAGCTTGGCCTGGCCTGGGACGGCGAGGCTGGCTGGTATGGCGGGGCACAGCTGGCGCATGCCCGCTTTTCCCAGCGGCGTGGCGCCGCGCTGCAGCTCTATGGCGGCCGGGTCTTCGGCCTGGCACCGGGCCTGGACGGCGAGGCCGGCATCGTCGCGCATGCCTACGAGAACGTGTCGCGCTACGACTACCAGGAGGTCTATGCCGGGCTGCTGGGGGAGCGTTGGAACCTGCGCGCCTATGTCTCGCCCGACTACTACGGCATCGGCCAGCGCAGCGTCTATGCCGAATTCAACCTGCGCTGGCCATTGGCGCGGGGCGTGGCGGCCTTGGGGCATGTCGGCCTGCTGCACGGCCGCGGCGGCCGGGCCTCGCCCTATGCCGAGCCGCATGGCGCGACGCGTGCGGACCTGCGCCTGGGTGCGTCCTGGCAACTCGGCGCGAGCAGCGATCTGCAGCTTGCCTGGACAGCAGCCGGCCGCGGCGGCCCCTACACCTGGACGGACGCGACACGCCGGCGCGCGCTGGTGCTCGGCCTGACGACCGCGTTCTGAATCCCTAGCTTGCCTTGAACCTGCGCTGCAGGCGCTGGCACTCACGCCGCAGTGAAGCCAGGAAAGGGCAGTGATGAGGATCTCGAAACCATGGGTGGCTGCGCTGGGCGCTGCAGCCGCTTTGATCGCGGGCTGCGGCGGCGGCAGCGGTGAAGGGCTGGACGCCAACGGCCGGCCGCTCGGCGAGGGCGACGACCCCAGCGGCCCGATGACGGCCAGCTTCAGTTCCATCCAGTCGCATGTCTTCACGCCCGTCTGCACGGCCTGCCACGCCGGCGCGGCCGCGCCCCGCGGCCTGCGGCTGGACGCGACCAACAGCTTCGCGATGCTGGTGGGTGTATCCAGCGGCGGCGTGCCGGCGCTCAAGCGCGTGGCGCCGGGCGATGCGGACAACAGCTACCTGATCCACAAGCTCGAAGGCCACCAGGCCGTCGGTGCGCGCATGCCGCTTGGCGGCCCTTATCTGGATGCCCAGACCATCGGGCTCATCCGCCAATGGATCAACAACGGAGCCCAGAAATGATGGCCGCACGACTGCTTCTCGGCCTGGCCCTCGCGCTGCTGTTCTCGGCCGTAAAGGCCGAGCCCTATCTCGCCATCCGCGCCGGCCTCAAATGCGTGGCCTGCCATGTGAACCCCTCGGGCGGCGGCCTGCGCAATGCGGTGGGCAACACCTTCGCGCAGAACGTCATCCCGGCCAACGCTTTGCCCGACGCACTGCAGGGCTGGACCGGCTCGCTGCTGGATGATCGCCTGCGCCTGGGTGGCGACCTGCGCACAGCGACGACGCGCACCTCCGTCTCGGGCCAGCCCACGCGCAGCGTCGGCGGTACCGAGCAGGTGCGCCTGTACGCCGACGTGCAGCTCATCAAGGACTACCTCGGCGCCTACCTCGACCAGCAGGTCGCGCCCGGCAAGTCCGAGCGCCAGGAGGCCTATGTGCGCCTGCAGACGCCCGGCCTGGGCTGGTATGCCAAGGCCGGCCAGTTCTACCTGCCCTTTGGCTGGCGCCTGCAGGACAGCCTGGCCTTCGTTCGCCAGCTCAGCGGGGTCAGCATGACCGTGCCCGACAAGGGCCTGGAGCTGGGGCACGAGAGCGATGACTGGTCCCTGCAGCTCGTGCGCAGCAACGGCCCTGGCAACACGGGCAATTCCAACGGCCACCAGACGACGGCCCAGGCCATCTGGATGCAGCCCTGGGGCCGCGTCGGCGCAGCGGCCGCGCAGGTCAAGTCGGCGGCAGGCAACCGCCAGGCTTACGGCCTCTTTGCCGGCACGACGACCGGGCCGGTGGCCTGGCTGGCCGAGATCGACATGGTCAGCGACGCCGGCTACCCCGAGGGCAAGCGCAAGCAATACGCGACGCTGCTGGAGGCCAACTGGCTGGTGCAGCAGGGCCACAACCTCAAGCTCACCGGCGAGTACCTCGACCCTGACCGCCGTGTGGCCCACGACAACAAGGTGCGCTACAGCCTCGTCTACGAGTACACGCCCTTCGCCTTCGCGCAGCTGCGCGCGGGCTATCGCAAGTTTGGTGGCATCCCGCAGAACGCCATCGACAACCGGCGGCAAAGCTTTGTCGAACTGCATGGAATGTTCTAGCGTCATCGGCCCAAAGACGGCGGGCGTGAGTGCCGATCCCGAGGTGCAAGCGGCGGTGGGTGTGCCGATGCATTTCTACGGGAGGCGCAAAGGCTCGTCGCCGGCGGTTGGGGGTGCCGCTGCCTCCGCCGCCGTCCCGACGCTGCGGCCTAAGCCAGCCATTCTGCTGTTTAACCCCTGGGCGACCCGCACAGGCCGCGTACCCAACAGCTTGCTGCACATTGCGGCGGCGCTGGGCGACGGCTATGACGTCGAGCTGGTCGACGGCAACCTCGAGCCAGATCCCTGGGTGGTGATCGAGAGGCTGCTGGCTTCCGGGCGATTCGGTTTTTTCGGCTGTACGGTGATGCCTGGACCGCAGTTGCGGCAGGCGGTGCCGATCACTCGCCAGGTTAGCGAGCACTTTCCCCTGGTCGTCACGATCTGGGGCGGCTACTTTCCATCCAACCATCCGCAGGCCGTCCTTCAGTCGGGCTGGGTGGACTACGTCGTGCAATCGGCCGGCGAGGGTTCACTGCCGGCATTGCTGGCGGCGTTGTGCGCGGGCCGTTCGCCCGACCAGATCCCCGGGCTGATTTTCCAGCGGAGTGGCGAAGTGGTGCGCACCGGCAAGGCCCCGCTGCCGAACCTCGACAGTCAGCCATCACTGCCGCTGAAACTGCTGGCCCGGCGTCATCCGATCAAACGCTACCTGCCGCGCACCTTCCTTGGCCGCCGGACCCATGCCATGCACACCAGCATGGGCTGTCCGTTCATGTGCGCGTTCTGCGCCGTGGTGCCGCTCTACCAAGGCCGCTGGGTGGCGCGCTCGGCCGAGCTTGTCGCCGACGACGTGCTGCAGATGCGCGACATGCATGGCGTGGATGCCATCGAATTCACCGACAACAACTTCTTTGTTGCCGAGAAACGCGTGCGCGCCTTCGCCGAGCGCATGCGTGGGCAGGGCGTGACCTGGTGGGGCGAAGGTCGCATCGACACGCTGGACCGCTACAGCGACGAGACGTTGTCGCTGATGCGCGAAGCGGGCTGCCGCATGATCTTCTTCGGCGCCGAAAGCGGCGACGACGAAGTGCTGGCCATGGTCGATAAGGGTGGGCGCCAGTCAGGCGAGCAGATCCTGCGGTTCGCCGCCCGCCTGCTGTCGTTCGGCATCATTCCCGAGTATTCGTTCGTGCTGGGCTTTCCCCGGCCCACCGAGGCCGAGGTCTGGGCGCAGATCCACCGCGACATCAGCTTCATCCGGCGCCTGAAAGACCAGAGCCCGGCGACCGAAATCATCCTCTACATCTACAGCCCGGTGCCCACCGAGGGCAGCACGCTGCAGCAGCACAGCCAGGCCGCGGGATTCCGCTTCCCGAGCACGCTGGAGGAATGGGTCAGCCCGTCATGGGAGTCCTTCGACTTGCATCGCAATCCGCTGACGCCGTGGCTGACGACCGCAATGGTGCGCCACATCCATGACTTCGAGACGGTGATCAACGCCCGCTACCCGACGCGCACGGATTTCACCCTGGGCGAATGGGGCCGCCGAATGATGCAGTTGGCGTCACTGCCGCGGTACTGGAGCGGCCTGTACAGGCGGCCGCTGGAATTGAAGGCGCTGCAGCGCCTGCGCCGATACACGCGTCCCGAGGTGGAGGGGTTCTATGCTGAAGCCAACTGAAGCCGTGACGGCACAGATACCATCGCTGGATGCGGCCCAGCAAGCGGTGCTGAGGGCACTGGCATATCGCCAGGTGTTCAACAGCCCGCTGTCCGCCGATGAGGTCTGGCGATTTCTTGACACGCCGGGCGTGCCGATCAGCGAGGTGGCGAGTGCGCTGCAGCGGTTGCAAACGGCTGGCCTGGTGGCCAGCCATGACCGATGGTTTTGGATCGCCGAGATGGACGATCCGATTGCGCGCTGGTCAGCCAACCGCGACCGTGCCGACGCGGCCATGCCTCAAGCGCTGGAAGTGGGCCGTGGCCTGATGCGCCTGCCCTTCGTGGATGGCGTGGCCATTTCCGGATCCTTGTCCAAGCGGTCGCTGGCCGAGGACGGGGACTTTGACTTCTTGATCATCACGCGGCCGGGGCGGTTGTGGCTGGTCTACGTCTTGTTGCGCTTCTACCGCCAGAAGTTGCCCGCACCGCAGATGCTGTGCTCGAACTACCTGCTGGCTGGCCACAAGCTGGCACTTGAGCGGCGCGACGTCTTCACGGCGATGGAGCTGGCCACGCTGTATCCCGTGGCGGGGTGTGATTCGCTGACGCACCTGCAAAAGGCCAACTCTTGGGTGGACGACTACCTGCCGAACCGGGCAGTGCTGCAGAGGCCGGTAGAGCCAGCGCGTACGACTGGTCGCCGTTTCAGCGAGATGGCATTGGGAGGGGTGCTGGGCGCGTTGCTGGACTGGTGCGCGTGGAAGCTGATCCACCGACGGCTCCGTCGCAATATTGCGCAGCTGTCATCTCTGACGGCGCGGCGGAGCATGGAGCTCAGCCGCGATGTGGCCAAGCTCCATACCGCGGAGTGGAAGTACCGCATTCTTGAGCGCTATCAGGCGAATCTGGACCGATTGCAGCGGCAGGCGGGCGGGGCCATCACGCGCCACACCGTCGACGACACCGTATTGGTCGCCTCGGCCTACTACTACCGGCTCGATCCCAAGCAGTGGCAGGCGGGCAAGCCGTATCCGCCCCTGGGCACCTTGTATGCGGCCGGGCTGGTGCGCAGTCTGGGCTTCAAGACGCATGTGTTCGATGCGGGGCTCGCTGAAAGTGAACTGTCCTTCCTCTGTCGGTTAGAGCAGGAACGCCCGGAGTTCGTGGTGCTGCAGGAGGACGGCTTCAACTATCTGACCAAGATGTGCCTGGACCGCATGCGCGAAGCGGCCTTGCAGATGGTGCGCCTGGCGCGTGCCTTTGGGGCACGGGTCGTCGTTTGCAGTTCTGATGCCACCGACTTCCCCGAACCCTATTTGCGCGCCGGCGCGACCGTTGTGGTGCGCGGCGAAAGCGAGGCCACGCTGGCTGACGTTCTGGGGGCCTGGCGTGACGGCCGACCGTGGGCCGACATCCCAGGGCTGGCCTATCTGGAGGACGACCGTCTGGCGCGATCGCCGGTGCGCGCACCCATCACCGACCTCGATCACCTGCCTCCTCCGGCATGGGACCTGGCCGATCTGGAGCCTTACCGGGAGGTCTGGGAACGTCGGCATGGCCACTTCTCGCTGAACGTCGCCACCACACGCGGTTGCCCCTACGCGTGCAACTGGTGCGCCAAACCGCTCTATGGAAAACGCTACACCGTCCGTTCCCCGGAGCAGGTGGTTGATGAGCTGGAGCTGCTGGTGCGACGCTACGGTGCCGATCACTTCTGGATCACCGACGATCTCTTCGGGCTGAAGCCGGGCTGGGCGCAGCGCTTCGCCGCGCTGGTGCAGGAGCGCCGCCTGAAGATGCGCTACACCATCCAGACCCGCGCCGATCTGGTGCTGCGCGATGCCGACGACCTCCAGGCATTGTCCCGCTCAGGCTTGGAGACGGCCTGGATCGGCGCCGAGAGCGGTTCGCAGCGCATCCTCGATGCGATGGACAAGGGCATCAAGCGGCCGCAGATCGACGGCGCTGTGCATGCGCTGAAGCAGCAGGGCGTGAAGCCCGCGTTGTTCCTGCAGTTTGGCTACCTCGGCGAGACGGCCGACGACATTCAGCTAACGCACCAGATGTTGGACGATCTGCAGCCCGATCAGATCGGCATTTCGGTGTCCTACCCGCTACCAGGCACCGTCTTCCACGACCGCGTCAAGGCGCAGATGGGACATAAGACCCACTGGCTTCACAGCAACGACCTCGCGCTGATGTTCCCCGGGACCTTTTCTCCGGCGTTCTACCGGCACTTGCATGTCTACACGTCGCGGCGCTTCCAGATCGGGCGTTGCTGGGCAGTGTTGCGCGGGCGGCTACCGGCGCCCAGCCGCGGGGGCAGGCTTCGTGCGCTGGCCTCGCTGCTGCGCGCCACGCCCGCGCTGCTGACCGCCCGAATCGGCATGGGGCGCGAACAGCGTCTGCCGGCACCTGCACCGGCGGTGGCACCATGAGTGCAGCCGCCTTCGACGTGATGGCGGTCGACTACGACCGTGATTTCACCCACAGCCTGGTGGGCGCCGCGCAGCGCCGCATGGTCTGGGAGGTTCTTGACGACTGCCTGCGCCAGCACGGTCGGCCCTGCTCGGTGCTTGAGCTGAACTCCGGCACGGGCGAGGACGCTCTGCACATGGCCCGCGCCGGTCATCGCGTGGTAGCCACCGACGTGTCGGGCGAGATGTTGCGAGTGGCCCGCGACAAGCTCGAACGTGGTGGTCTCGGTCTTCTGGTGCAGACGCGGCAGCTGGACCTGCAAGCGCTGGCGTCCGGTGAGGTGAGGGCGCAGGACCTGGGTGGCCCGTTCGACCTCGTGTTCTCCAACTTCGGCGGCCTGAACTGCGTGTCGCCCGAGGCGCTGCGGGCGCTGGCCGCGCCGCTGGCTGCCTGCCTGGCGCCACAGGGGCAGGTCATCGTCGTCGTGATGCCGCGCTTGTGCCTGTGGGAAACCGCGTGGGCCTTGTTGCACCTGCAGCCGCGCCGCGCCATGCGGCGTTGGCGCGGCGGGCCGGTGCCGGCCCAACTGGGCGCCGGCCAACCGCCGCTGTCGGTCTGGTACCACGGTGTGGGCGACATGCAGTGCGCGCTGGGTGAGCACTTCCGGCAAGAACGGGTGCGCCCGGTCGGGCTGGCGGTGCCGCCGTCCTACCTGGAGCCGCTGGCCCGCCGTGCACCGCGCTGGCTGGCGCTGATGGAACGGATCGAGCGCCGCTGGCTCACGGCGGCCTGGGGCGCCCATCTGGCAGACCATGCATTGATCCAATGGCGCAGGCGGTGACGATGAGCCTGATCCTCACTCACGGGTATTTCATTGCCGATGACGCGATTGAGCAGCGCATCATGCGGCCTTATCCGCCGCTGGGCCTGCTTTCCATCTCGGCATGGCTGGACCGCGAAGGCGTCGACCACCATGTCGTCGACGCCACGTTTCTCGATGCCGACACCTTCGTCCAGCGTGTGCGGGCGCTGCGCCCGCGCATGATGGCCTTCTACGTGACGTTGATGACGCGGCACTCGGTGCTGCGGCTGATCGCGGCGCTGGGCGGCGCAGAAGATAGCCCGGTCATCGTGCTGGGCGGGCCCGACGTGCGCCACAACGCCGCCGACTACCTCAGCCATGGTGCTCACCTGCTGGTGGTCGGCGAGGGCGAGCAGACGATGGCCGATGTAGCACGGCTGCCTGCAGCCGCCTGCAGGGATGCCGCGGCGCTGGCGGCCATCCCCGGCCTGATCCATGCCGATGCGCAGGGGCAGCCGGTGTTCACCGGCGAACGCCGCTTCGTGCCTGAACTGGACGAACTCCCCGAGCCGGCACGGCATCGCATCGATCTGCGGCCATACCTCAAGGCTTGGCGCGATGCCCATGGCCAGACCTCGCTGAACGTCAGCACCCAGCGCGGCTGTCCCTACAAGTGCGCCTGGTGCAGCCGGGCCGTGTACGGCACCAGCTACCGCCGCCGTTCGCCGCAGCATGTGGTGGCCGAGCTGCGCACGCTGGTGGATCGCTACGCACCCGATCAGTTCTGGTTCGTCGACGACGTGTTCACGATCAACCACAACTGGCTTGCCGGGTTTGCCGAAGCGCTTGATGCCGCGGGCCTGCGCATCCGCTACGAATGCATCACGCGGGCCGACCGCATGAACGAGCGCGTCGTGGAGTTGCTCTCGCGCACTGGCTGCGTGCGCGTGTGGATCGGCGCCGAGAGCGGTTCGCAGCGCATCCTGGATGCCATGCAGCGCCAGGTCCGCGTCGAGCAGGTCACCGCCATGATCCGCGCGGCCTCGGATGCGGGCATGCAGACCGGCACCTTCCTGATGCTCGGCTACCCGGGTGAAACCGAAACGGACATCGTCGCCACCGAGCGCTATTTGCGCGATGCGCGGCCGGACCTGTTCACCGTGACGCTGGCGTATCCCATCCGCGGCACGCTGTTCCACGACCAGGTGGCAGACCAGACCACGTCGCCGCCGTTCGATCAGGGCAGCGACCGCGACCGGCGCTACCCGCGCACCTACAGCGATGACTACTACCGCCATGCCGTGCGCCTGCTCACCCACACCCATGCCGTGAGCACCGCGCCGCGCCCCTTCGGCGCCCGCGCACTGGCCCATCGCGTGGCGTGGTGCCGCTCGCGTCTGGGCATGTGGTGGCATCGTCGCAATGGGATGCAACCCGCGTGAGCGGCCCCGAAACGCGCTGGGGCCTGCCGCCCCATGGCCTGCTGGCACGCCTGCTGCGCGGCCCGGTGCGGCGGGCCGTCTCGCCGTGGCTGCGGGGCCGCATGGCGCGTGCCGGTCGCACCGCGCAGCATTGGCGCCTGGGCCGCTTGCGGCTGCGCATCGACCCGGGCGTCTTCCCACCGGGGCCGACGCTCAGCTCGGCCGTCTTCGTCCGCTGGCTGCTCTCGGACGAGGGTCCTGGCCCATGGCCGGGCCGGCGCGTGCTCGACATGGGATGCGGCAGTGGCGTCATCGGCCTGGCACTGGCGCAGGCCGGCGCTCGCGTCATCGCGTCGGACATCAATCCCGTTGCGGCGGCGAATGCCACAGCCAATGCGCAGGCCAACGGGCTGGCGCTGACGGTGGTGGTGGCCGACCTGCTGGCAGGCATCCGCACGTCCACGCTGGATTGCGTGGTGATCAACCCACCCTACTACGCACGCTCACCGCGCTCGATGCCGGAGCGCGCTTGGTTCTGCGGGGTGGGGTTCGAGTACTTTCATGCGCTGTTCGAGCAGTTGGCGGCACTGGACCTGACGCACACGGAGGTGCTGATGGTGCTGTCAGAAGATTGCCAGGAGGATGGCATTCGCCAGGCGGCCAAGGTGCATGGGCTGCAGTTGAAATTGCGGGGTAGGCGCCGGAGCTGGTTGGAATGGGCGGCCATGCTGCAAGTGGTGCCGGCGTTGGAGGACGTCCGGTGAGCGCACGCGGGCTGATCATCCAGATCCACGTGGTGTTGTCATGCGGGGCGATGCTCTGCTGGCTGGCCGCGCTAGCGGCCTATGCCGGTGCCTGGCGCCGGCATCACAGGCTGATCGGCCGCACCTTCATGGGGTTGGTCGTGGCCAGCATGGTGTTGGCCGTGGGCATTGCCGTGGACGCCCGCAACCCATTCGGCGCCGTGACCTCGTTGCAACCTCTGGTGCTGTGCCTGAGTGCCGGTGCTCAGTTCCTTCGTTCGCGCTGGGTCGTGCGCGCACTCGGCTGGGTGGGTTTGTTGGTGGCGGCCGGCGTGCTGGCAGGCACTTGGGGCCTGCTGAACTCGCACCGGCTCATCGACGTGATCGCCTTTCCCTGGTCTGCACTGACGCAAGGTGCACTTGCGGTCAATGATCTGCGCACGGCGCCGGGGCCGCGCTGGCGAGCCCACGGCCATCGCATGCTGGCGGCGGGTTGGTTCTACCTTGCGGAAGTGGGCATCTTGACCCTGGATCCGCATCCCAGCGTCATTGCCTGGATGATCGCGGCCATCATGCCGATCGGCGGGGTGTTGTGGATGCGCCGGCAACCGAGGAGCTTTGGACCGGCTGGGCCGGCCTTGGCAGCAGGAGGGGCGAATGGAGCCTCGACTTCATCGCTCAGCGCCTAGCCCGGACCTCGTCGATGAGCTGCACCGCGCGGTGCAGACTGGTGTGATCCCGGTACACCCGCTCCAGCGCGCGACCGGCGACGCGTTCACGCGCCGGGCGATCATCCAGCCAGCGATCAAAGGCATCGCGCATCGACGTCGGTCCTCGCGGCACGGCAATGAGTTCATCCTCATCGAAATGCTGTCGGGTCAGGGGACTGAGTTCGGTGATCTGGAAGGTGGCGCTGGCCGCCGCTGCATAGACGCGCTGGGTCAAGTCTGCGGCGCTGTCGAGCAGCGGAGCAACCAAAGGGGCAAGCGACACGCGAGCCATCGCTTGGTGGCGAGCATGCTCATCGACCGGCAGCCGCGGCACGCCGAACCCCCACGTCTCGAGCTCACCGAAAAGGCCGTGGTGCCGCGCGAGGATATGGCGCATCGTGTGCCACACGGCACGGACCCGCTGTGGATTGGCCACCGACAAGTGCGCGTAGTCGAACACGCGCTCGCAGGCATGTGGCCGGTCGCGGAACGGGCTGGCCGCCTGAGGCAGCCATACGAAAGGCTTGCCCAGGCGCATCCATGCAACTGCCGAACGCTGCATGAAGGGCTCGGCATGCAGCGACAGCAGCAGGTCTGCGCCGGCACCGCTGGCCGTGCGATCAAGCCGCCGCGCCTCGGCCGCACTCAGCGGTGCGCACGATTCGGCCACGTCGCGCGCGGGAATCAGCAGCCGCGTGCAACGCGACGGGTGGTCCATGCCGGTGGCCTGAAAGCGTTGATGCAGCCGGTCGGTGTCCAGCCCCAGCAGCAGCGTCGGCCGGAAGTCGGCCGCCAACGCCGGCGTCAGCCTCTGTTCATCGTCGATGCGCAGCACCACCACACCGATGTGTTGCAGCGCGCATCGCAGATCCTCGAACCACACCCACCCGGCCGGCGATGGCGGCGTCACCAGCAACACCCGTTCGCCGCAGGCGGCCCGAACCCGGCTGAAGCGGGCCAGCGTCTGCGCTTGCAGTTCAGCGCCGCGCTGATGCAGTCCGGCATCGGGATGTTCGGGTGGCCGGGGCTTGTTGCGCCATTGGCCAGCGGCGAGGCAGGCCTGGATATGGCGGCGCATGAAACGCAACTGCACTTTGCCGCCCATGTCCTGCCATCCCACTGTCTTGTCCGCCTCGCCCAGCTGTTTCCACTATGCCATCGCCGAGCCCGGCCTCGGGCCGAGATTTGATGTCCGAACACTCCTTCAATGCGCAGACGACGACGCCACCCGACGTCGCCTCGCTGGCTCGCCGCCCCCGGCAGGTTGCGCCGCAGCCCGCCTGGCAGCCGGGGCGGGTGGTCCGCTCGCTGTGGCGGCTATTCGCGGTGCGACCGGTGGCCTTGTGTGGTGGGCTTTTGGCCACCTTGCTGCGGGCGGGCACGCTGCTGCTGGTGTCGATCGCCATCGGCCGCGCCGTCAGCGGCAACGCAGTCGCGGTCTGGGCGGTGGTGGCCTGCCTGGCCTTGCTGGCGGCAGCAGCACTGGGCTATGTCGGGCAGCGTCTCGTCATCGATGCCGTGCAGGACGGGCTGACCCATGTGCGCGAGCGGCTGGTCGAGCGGCAATTGGACTTGCCGGTGGACATCGTGCATCAACAGGGCGTCGAGCCTTTCGTGATGGCGATGACGCGCCATGGCGAGCTGCTCGGTCAGATGGCCCGGGCCTGTTTCGGCACCCTGCTGCCCGGAGCCATGCTGGTGCTGCTGTGCCTGGGCGGCATCGCGGCGATGCTGCCGGCGCTGGCCGTGCCGCTGATCCTCGCACTGGCGCTGCTGGGGCTGACACGGCGACAGCTTTCACGTCGCCTGGCAGGCCAGATGGCTGGCGCGCACGTTGCCATCGACCAGTTGTATGAGCAGTTGGGCGGCACCGTCCTGCGCCACGAGCTGGCGGTCAGCCAGGCGAACGAACATCACGAGCGTCAAGCCTGCCGGCAGAGCGTTGCGCGCACCCATGCGTTGACGCGTGCGCTGGCCAGGATGCAGACCTTTGCAGCCGAGCTCGACGCGCTGGTGCTGGGCCTGGCGCTGCTGGGCCTCGTCGTCTGGTTGACCATGGCCGGCGGTGCCGCAGTGTCGGGCGCGCAGCTGGCGTCGGTGCTGTTCCTGCTACTGGCGCTGCGCGGCGCCTTGCAGAGCCTGTTGCGCGCGTCGCAGGAGATGGCTCAGGGCGTGCCGGCGCTGGACAGCATCGAGCAGCTGCTGGCCATGCCGCCTGGGCCGGCGCATCACGGCCGTGTGCCGCCGACGCACTGGCGCATGACGCTGGAAGGCGTGAGCCACCGCGCCGGCAAACGAATGCTGGTTCGCGACGTCGATCTTGCCCTGGAGCCCGGGCGCGTGACCGTGGTGACCGGCGCCAACGGCGCGGGCAAGACGACGCTGTTGCGTCTGCTGCTCGGTCTGGCCGAAGCCGACGGCGGCGCGATCCGCGTCGATGGCGTGCCGTGGGCGCAGATTGATCGGTCGGCGTTCCGGCGCGGCGTGGGCTACCTGCCGCAGAACGCCGTGCTGTTCGCCGGCACTGTCTACGACAACATGGCCTATGCGGCGCCCGGTGTCACGCCACAGGCCGTGCAAGGCATGGCGCATGCGCTGGGTCTGGACGCGCGGCTGAGCGCGTGGGCCGACGGTCTGCACACCCGGTTGGGCCCGGGCGGCAGCCCGCTGTCCGGTGGCGAGCGCCAGCGGGTGGCCCTGGCCAGGGTGCTGCTGCGCGCGCCGCGGCTGCTGATCCTGGACGAGCCGACCAACCACCTCGACGGCGCCAGTTCACAGGCCCTCGTCAGCCTGCTGCGCCAGGCGCCCGGCCGCCCCGTGGTGTTCATCGTCAGCCACGATCCAGCCCTCATCGCCCAGGCGGACCAAGTATTGGAGATGGTCGCCGGGCGGTTACAAGCGCGAGGTCCCGTGCCCGGCAATTCGCCAGCCGGGTAGCACGTGCCGCAATGCATCTCCGGCTCGTCAAAGTGACGAACTTCCTTCCCGTTGTGGCGCTCTACAAGGGCGCCAGCACTTCGCAGCCCCGCTGACTGCGCCGCAGCCATTCAATGTAGGTCCCGCTCATGTGGGCGAGCTGCCGCCCTGAGAGCCCGGCTTCGTGCTCGATGCGAGCCATGAACAATACATGCGAGCCGATTCGCTCGACCCTCTCAACGGAGAGTTCACGAACGAGCCCTGCCTGATCCAGCACGGGAAGCCCGAATAGCGGCGACGACGAGATCGGCACGGTCAACTTGTTCAGGTCAAGCGTGGGCTGGCGATGCCGGTTTCCGAGGGCGTAGACGGCCTCAAGCAGCTCGGCGGGCGCGCTGCTCATGGCAATGCGCTTGGAGGCTTCGATGAGCGCAACGCCCGGACTCGTTGCGCGCAGGGCCAGCAGGTACTCGCCCGACGACAGCGCGCCCACGAGGTCCATGGGGAACAGGTCCTCCCGCTTGTCGTGCCCCACGCCCACGAGAAAAACCGGCCTCGCCACGATGTAGTAGGCATTCAGCGCGCGCAGGTCTCGCGCAGACATGCGAAGCGCATCACCTCGCCGAGCAGCGGTCCGGGCGTTTTGCCAGGCCAGCAAATACCGGAGCCACAAGGTGGGTCGCGGCAGGCAGCGGTTCATCGTGCGCGCCACTTCGAAAAGGTACAGGGCGCCCTGATTCATCGGCAGCATTCCGACCGATTTCAATGCCAGCCGCGCCAAGGGTGTGGTTTCAGAATTCGGGGGGTAGATCTCTAGCCATGGGCACGGCGCAAGGGCACCTTGATCGACATTTTTCGCCGCCAAGCGGACCCCCAGAACGAAGGGGCGCATGGACACGGGACAGTGGTCGCCACTGACGTCAATGGGCCCGCTGGGCAGCCCTCGCAGCACCACTCGAAGTGCAAACTCCGCAGAATCGGCATACACCACAGGCGCGTAGCGCAGGCCCTTGCCGCTGCGCAACAAGGACAGCAAATGCCTCATGGCCGCCTGCGGAGAACGACAAACAGGAAGTTTGAATCGAGCGCCCCTAGCAGCGCGCTACGACTGGCTGCGCGAACCTCCACAAGGGCGAAATGAGGCTCCGCCGCTTCGCGTATGGCGCTGACGAAATGCCGGTAGGAGGTGACCTTTCCCTTCAACTCGATCGCTCCCGTCCGGACCGAACGCAATGCGCTTCGCCACCACCAGGCGTGCCGCATGTCTTGTCGGTAGAACGGATTGAGGACACTCGCCACCAGTGCCCCTTCCGGTTTCACATGCGACGCGAGCCGTTGCAGCAGCGGCTTGAGCTCGCGCACGTGGCTCAGCACGGCAAAGTTGGCGGAAATGGCTGCAACCGGAGGGCTTCCCTGAAGCGCGGTTTCCATTGCGGCCAGCGGGCCCACCGCCGGCGTGATGCGCCCAGCCGCAATCTCGTTGATACAACGCGCTCTCAGCACATCCACCATGCCGGGCGAGACGTCGTAGGCGATGACGCGATGCCCACGCGCGGCATACCACGCCGCATCGGTGCCAGTGCCGCAACCGAAATCCAGGATCACCCCGCCCGGCCCAGCGATGGACACCACGCGCTCACAGAACGACAACCGCACCGCCACGTTGTCGTCTCGGCCATCAACCAGGGCATCGTAGCCAGCCGCCGCACCATCGTAGAAGCGGGCCGTCGCGTCGGCGGGAGCGCCGCAAGGTGATGACAAGTCGGTTTTGAGTCGCGCCATGCGGGACATTTGGAGAGGAGCGTTGGGGGCGTGGGTTCCGCCGCGTTGACCAATGGTTCAACGCCTCGTGATGGAGAAGCCGCCGCCGCGCGCAAAGGCTTCGAAGGCGCGCTGCACTTCGGCGGGCCAGCCCGCCTTGCTGCCCACGTTGTTGTAGCCAGAGGACCACGTCGTCCGTTACTTGGCTGGTCGGAGACGCCGGACGGGATTCCGGCGTCCACCCTTCGACGAGGCAAAGTGCTAGTGATGGTCCACCTCACGAACGCCGTGACCGACGCTTCACCAGCCACGGCAGCAGTGCTCCGCCGGCCGCGAGCAGGACCCACGAGCCGGGCTCGGGCACGGGTGAGATGCTGACGATGAAAGCCACGCTGTCGATGCTGGCACTGCCGGTCCCGTACGACAGCGCCGTGCCGTCCTCTCCCTCGACGTAGCTGGCCGCGACCGTGAAGCCGGTCTGGAAGTCAGCGGCGGCCGGATCGAGCGGGACCATGGCGGTGAAGTTCTGGTCGACCCACTGGAGCGGGCCGGGCAAGGACAGCCCCCCATAGCCGTTGCCCACCAGGGAGAAGCTGCCCTTCACCACGGCCTGAAGGCCGGTGATCTGGTAGCCCGGTTCCGCAGTGAATGACAGACCGGTGAACTGCAGCGTGGCCGCGACTTCAAACAATCCCTGGATACCACTGCCACCCACGCTGGCGTACATCTGCGGCAGGAATGTGAAGCCGTCGCTGCCCGCCGTGTGCGTGACCTGCAGCGTTGGCAGGAACTGCGGGTTCACGCCGTAGTAGGCATCCGTGCCATTCACCAGCACTGCTTCGGCGTAGTAGGACGCGGCGCCGGTTGCGAAATTGGCCGACGCACGGCCGAGGTCGATGGTGCAGGGGTCGCTCGACCCGTCGCAGGGCGCTGCCGCTGCTGAGGACGCCACGAATTGCAAGCTCAAAAGCAGGGCGATTGAGGGCAGTCTCCAGGATCTATGCATATGAATTCCTTCGGTTGCGGCGTTACGGTCGGGCCGAGGGAATCTAGGGCCTGTTAACACTACCGCAGGCCATCTGCGATGAGTGCGAAGCAGATGAAGGCGATGAACATGACGTCGAGCTTCTCGAATCTGGAGAAGATGCGGCG
>NZ_LMDK01000015.1:401-2540 GCF_001425055.1 Pelomonas sp. Root1237 | reverse complement strand
CGCGCCATGCTGATGGAGCACCCGCAGGACCCGGCCTGCGCGACGCTGGACCGGCAGTACCAGCTCGGCGAGAGCCTGCTGGTGGCGCCGGTGTTCACGGAGAGCGGCGAGGTGGATTTCTACCTGCCAGAAGGGACGTGGACGCATCTGCTGAGCGGCGAGAAGCGCGAAGGCGGCCGCTGGCACCGCGAGGTGCATGGCTTCCTGTCCATGCCGCTGTACGCCGCACCGAACAGCGTCATCGCCTGGGGTGCCGAGACCGAGAAGCCGGCCTACGACTACGCCCGCGGCACGGTGCTGCGCGTGTTCGAGCTGGAGGACGGCAAGAGCGCGGCCTTCACGGTCGTGGGCGCGGACGGCAGCATGGCGGCGCGTGGCACGGTGAGCCGAAAGGGCGGGCAGTACACGGCGCAGGTCAGCGAGGGTGCGCTGCGCGATTGGGCGCTGGAGGTGGACCGTCACCGCAGTCCGGTGCTGGCTGAAGGCAAAACCTTGAACTGGGGGCGTTCATGAAAGCATCACAGGTTAGACGTTGCGGTGACGTCGTGCCGGGTTCTGGCCCGCGGTTTTCTCTGCGGCTGGTTGCGCTGGCGGTGCTTCTGCATGCACCGGCTGCGGTGCTGGCTCAGGTCGGCACCTTTCCCGGCATGGAGCCCGGTCGCGTTGGCGGCGTGACGGCCGAGGGGCAGAGCCCAGACAAAGCGGCGGCTGCGGCCAAGAACAAGCAGATGGCGCAGGAGCTGATCGACCAGCAGCGTGACGAAGCCGCACGCCGCTTGATGGTCGAACAGCGAGCAAAGCTGCGTGAGCGCTTGGAGCGCGATGCGGGACTGCTGCGCCAGCCGGTGGACTTGCTGGCGGGCATGTTCCAGCTGCCTGCCGACCTGAACCTTTCTCCGGAGCACCGAAGCGTGGCCGAGGGTGTGCTGCGTCAACAACGTGAGCGCGCACAGGCCGGCTGGGCGGCATGGCTGACCGATGAAACCGCGCAGGGCAAGGGCGAGCTGCGGGCGGAAGTGGCTGCGCAGCGATTGAGCAATCGCGTGCTCAACGAAGTGGCGCTGTGGCAAGCCGATGCAACGCCGCACCCCAGCGACACGATCTGGATCGATGCGCTCAAGACACCCGCCATTTGCCAGCGGCTCGACCAGCCGCGGCCCGTGGCGCAGGTGGCGCAGCTGATCGAGGCGCTGCCCGCAGAGCAGCGCGACGCCGCCTGGCAGGGCGAGGCGGCGCGCCTGGCTCGATGGGGTCAGGTCCCGCGGCAGGTGCCGCCCTCGCCGGACCGCGCGTTTGAGGATGAGCTGGTCGCTGCGCTGCCCAAGCCGCCGGGCAACGCTTCCAGCCTCGCCCCCGAGGTGCGCAACGCGCTGCAGGCGCCGGGCTGGACCTATGCCGCGCAATCACCCGCTTCACGTTGCGAGCTGCTGCGCTGGTGGAGCCAGGAGCAGGTACGCACCCAGCGGATGACGGCGCCGCGTGCGCTGCATGCCTGGCGCACCGCCATGGCCGTGCGTTCGTCGGGCTATCTGCTGCCCGATGTGCCGCGCAGCGGCCCGGGCGCGACCGACGCGAACGGCTTTCCGCTGTTCGCACGCCGTGCCGAGCTTGCGGGCACGGTCGTCGTGGAACAGGATCTCGATGCTGCCGGCAAGATCGTGCGCAGCTTCGTGCAGCGCCGCGAAATCATGGCGGCCGGCGTGCGCGGTGTGCCGGCCCTGGCTCTGGAGCGCGAGCTGGACGCCGTGAGCCTGGCTCGCGCGGCCACCACTCCCGCTGCTGCCCCCGACCCGGCGCAACTGCGCGACGGAACGGCCACGCGCCGTATCGGCATCGAGTGGGTGCTGCCCCAGGGGCTCTAGGCAGAGCCCGCGCGCCAAGCCTTCACTCCTCCAGCGCGACCACCATCACGGCCTTGGCAGGCACCTTGATCGACAGCTTGCCGTCCGCGGCACGCGCGCTGAACGCCGCCGGCTTGATGACCTGCGGATCCTGGAAGGTGTTGTGCGCGTCCATCGCGGCCGAGGTCAGCACCTTGCCTGCCGCACCGTTGACCTTCGTGCCCGCAACGTTGACGGCGACATCGACCGCCTTGGACGGATCGGTGTTGACCAGCGCCAGGTACACCTTGCCGTCCTT
>NZ_LMDK01000015.1:0-340 GCF_001425055.1 Pelomonas sp. Root1237 | reverse complement strand
TCAGGATCATCGCCTGCAGGACGTTGACCATCTGGGCGATGGTGGTCATGGGGACCCGCTCCGCATGCTGATGGAAGATGTGGAAGTTGAGTGCCGCCACSAGCGCGTCGCGCAGGGAGTTCTGCTGGAACAGCCCGCCCCTGGGGTTCACTTCGTCATACCAGGTGCCCCACTCGTCGATCATCAATCCGATCTTCTTCTCGGGGTCGTGTTTGTCCAGCACGGCCACGTGGTCCTTGATCAGCTGATCCATCTTCAAGGTATTGGCCAGGGTCGAGATCCACTCGCCTTCCTTGAAGCCGAGGTCCTTGCCCTTGACGTCCCAGTTGCCGGTCGGGAC
>NZ_LMDK01000014.1 GCF_001425055.1 Pelomonas sp. Root1237 | reverse complement strand
GTCGTTCCACAGGATGGCCGGGCGCAGCACGGCATCGTCAGCGCCCAGCAGCACCGCGCCGTGCATCTGGCCGGACAGGCCGATGCCGCGCACGGCGGCAAAGGCCATCGGATGGGCGGCGCGCAGCTTGGCAACGGCGGCCTCGGTGGCCTGCCACCAATCGCTCGGCGCCTGCTCCGACCACAGCGGCTCAGGCGCCGACAGCGTCAGCGCGCTGCCTGCCGTGCCGACGATGTGGCCTTCACCGTCAAGCAGCAGCAGCTTGACTTCGGAGGTGCCGAGATCGATGCCGAGGAACATCAAGCGGACTCCTCGCTGATGCTCTCGCCCACAGCCGTCACCGCGCCGGGCAGGGTAGGCCGGGTCAGGCGGTAGCGGGCCAGCGCGGCCGCGCCGACGGCGACGGCATTGGCGCCGAACAACGAGGTGCGCACGCTCGGCGGTGGCAGGCTGGCCGCTGCGGCGTAGTCGAGCAGCGTGTCCAGCGCTGGCTTCAGGAAGGGCTCGCCCAGTTCGACGACCGAACCGCCCAGCACGATGCAGGCGGGGTCGTAGGCGGTGGCCAGGTTCTGCAGCAGCACGCCGAGATAGCGGCCGGCGGAACTCACAGCCTTCAGCGTGTGCGCGTCCTCGTCGACGAGATGGGCGCGTACTTCGGCCAGCGAGCGCAGTGTCGTGCCATCCTCACTGCCGCCGAGCATGGCGCGCGTCGCGATCAATGCTTCGGCGCAGCCGCGTCGGCCGCAGGAGCAGCGTGGTCCATTGAGCTGCAGCACCATGTGGCCCACCTCACCGGCGAAACCGCGGCTGCCGGTCAGCAGACGGTCGCCGACGATGACGCCGGCGCCCAGGCCCTGGTTGATGGACACATACAGCAGCGGGTCCGACGTCGGCGCGGAGTTGAACTCCATTTCGCCCAGGGCCGCCACATCGGCTTCGTTCTGTATGAAGAGGGGTGCGCCAGCGAGCGAAGTGTCTTGCAGCTTTTCGCTGAGCAGGGCACCAAAGGGAATATCGCGCCAGCCCAGATTGGGCGCGAAGTGCAGCACGCCGCGCGCCTCGTTGACGCCACCGGGCAGGCCCACGCCGATGCCCAGGATCTGCTGGCCGGCATCCAGCTGCTTGCGCAGCTTGAGCAGCGCCGTGGCGAGGCTGGCGATGCAGGCCTTGGCTGTGCGGTTGGCGCTGTAGTGGGCGACGGTCCAGGCCAGCACCTCGCCGGTCAGCGAGGTGGCGACGACGCGCACGGATTCGATGCCGACCTCGGCGCCGAGCAGCACCAGCCGGGCGGGATCGATGAAGAGGGGGGTGGGGCGGCGGCCCAGGTCGCCGGTCGCGACGACCTCGCGTTCGGCCAGCCAGCCTTCAAGAATCAGTTCGCGCACCAGCAGGCTGACGGTGGACTTCGTCAAGCCGACGGCCACGGCCAGGTCGGCACGCGACAGCCCCGGATTGGCACAGAGATGTCGCACCAGCGCCATGCGATTGATGACCTTGAGCAGCTGTTGGCTGCTTGCGGCTTCGGCCTGCATTTGTCTCCTAGTCCTGCCCATGCTTTTGACGGGCTCGGTGCCATATTAGTTCGGCCGTCGTACGAAGTAAATACGGTAAAAGCCCCTAGCGCGACACAGCCCGACTCGCCGAAGATCGCGCCGCCCACCGGTCCTGTGGTGAGGCTCCATAAAAACTGGCCCAGAGACAGCCATGTCCGATCCCTCCATCCGCAAGATCGTCATCGTTGGCGGCGGCACCGCCGGCTGGATGGCGGCTGCGCCGCTGGCTCAACGCTTTGCGCAGGCCGGCCAGGGCGCCTGCGAGATCGTGCTGATCGAGTCGCCCGACATCGGCACGATCGGCGTCGGCGAGGCCACGCTGCCGCCCATCCGCGCCTACAACCAAACTTTGGGCCTGGACGGCGCCGAGTTCGTCAAGCGCACCCAGGGCAGCTTCAAGCTCGGCATCGAGTTCCGCGACTGGGGCCACGTCGGCCACCGCTTCTTCCATGGCTTCGGGGACTTCGGCCCGGCCATCGACGCGCGCGCGCCCTGGCAGCACTGGCTGCGCTTGCAGCGCCAGGTCGACGGGCTGCCCAGCTACGAGGACTGGTCAACGTCCACCGTCATGGCCAGGCGCAACCGCTTCACGCCCCCCGAGGGCGGGGCGCCGTCGGCGGCCAATGCCTATTCCTTCGCCTACCACTTCGACGCCGGCCTGTACGCCGCCTTTCTGCGCGAGTACGCGATGGCGCGCGGTGCCCAGCGCATTGAAGGGCTGATCGTCGATGTCGAGCTGCGTCCCGAGGACGGTTTCGTCGCCGCGGTCAAGCTCAAGGACGGCCGCCGCATTGATGGCGATCTCTTCGTCGACTGCTCGGGTTTCCGTGCGCTGCTGATCGGCGGCGCGATGCAATCGCCCTTCGAGGACTGGAGCGCGCTGCTGCCTTGCAACAGCGCCCAGGCCGTGCCGAGCGAACGTGTCGAGCCGCTGACGCCCTACACGATGTCGACCGCCAAGGCGGCGGGCTGGCAGTGGCGCATTCCGCTGCAGCACCGCACCGGCAATGGCCATGTCTATTGCAGCCAGTTCATCAGTGACGATGAAGCCGCCAGCACGCTGCTGGCCGGGCTGGACAGCAAGGCGCTGGACACGCCGCGCCAACTGCGCTTCACCACTGGCCGGCGCAAGCAGGGCTGGGTCAGGAACGTCGTCGCCATCGGCCTGGCTTCAGGCTTTCTGGAACCGCTGGAGTCGACCAGCATCCAGCTCATCATGGACGGCGTCGGTCGCCTCATCCAGTTCTTCCCGGACAGGCAGTTCAAGCCCCACCTGGCGGCCGAGTTCAACCGGCGCATGGCCCTGCAGTACGAGTCCATCCGCGACTTCATCGTGCTGCACTACAAGCTGACCGACCGACGCGACGCCGAGCTGTGGCGCTACTGCGCGGCCATGCCGATCCCGGACACGCTGGCCCACCAGATCGAGCTCTTTCGCAGCGCGGGCCGTGTCGCCATCCTCGACCCCGACGGCTTTGCCGAGCCGTCGTGGGTGTCGCTCTTCTTCGGCCTGGGCCTGCGGCCCGAGAGCTACGACCCCTTCGTCGACCACATCGACCCCGAGGCCCTGCTGCAGCACTTCGTGCGCCTGCGCCAGGCCATCACACACACCGTGGGCGGCATGCCCGAACACGGCGACTACGTCGCGCGCCACGTCAAGGCGCCTTCAGCCTAGGAGACCCGACAGACCAACCAAGCAAGAGGGGCCGGCGCACCCGCCGGCCGACCGGAGACAACAAGGAAGATTGATTCATCATGAAGTTCACTGACGGACAGTGGATGCATCAGCCGGGCGTGGCCGCACATTACGCGGCCGAGGCCTATGCGATCGAAGTCCACGAAGACCGCCTGG
>NZ_LMDK01000013.1 GCF_001425055.1 Pelomonas sp. Root1237 | reverse complement strand
GCCGCACCGTTGACCTTCGTGCCCGCAACGTTGACGGCGACATCGACCGCCTTGGACGGATCGGTGTTGACCAGCGCCAGGTACACCTTGCCGTCCTTGGCGCGTGCCGCCGAAGCGCTCACGCCCGGAATGGTCACAGCGCCCAGGGTGTAGCTGGTGTTGTCCTTGATGGCCAGCGGCAGCGACTTGGCATCCTGGAACGGCGCATACATCTGGAACGCGTAGTAGGTCGGGGTCAGGACCATCTTCTCCTTGTCCGTCAGGATCATCGCCTGCAGGACGTTGACCATCTGGGCGATGGTGGTCATGGGGACCCGCTCCGCATGCTGATGGAAGATGTGGAAGTTGAGTGCCGCCACCNCGACATAGCGGTCGTAGGTGTCGCCGCTCGCCAGCGGCGTCATGCGCGCTGAGCCAGGCATAGGGATCGTCCTCGGCGGGCACGATTTCAAGCGTGATCTTCAGCCAATTGCCATCGCGCGCCACATAGACCTTGTCCGTCAGGATCATCGCCTGCAGGACGTTGACCATCTGGGCGATGGTGGTCATGGGGACCCGCTCCGCATGCTGATGGAAGATGTGGAAGTTGAGTGCCGCCACCAGCGCGTCGCGCAGGGAGTTCTGCTGGAACAGCGCGCTTCGGGCGCCTGCTTCGTCATACCAGGTGCCCCACTCGTCGACCATCAGTCCGATCTTCTTCTGGGGATCGTTCTTGTCCAGGATGGCCACGTGATCCTTGACGAGCTGATCCATCTTCAAGGTATTGGCCAGGGTCGAGATCCACTCGCCTTCCTTGAAGCCGAGGTCCTTGCCCTTGACGTCCCAGTTGCCGGTCGGGACGGTGTACTGGTGGACGGTGATGCCGATCGTGCGGCCCTTCAGTTCCTTGCTCAGGACCTGGGTCCACGCGGTGTCGAAGCCGCTGCCGCCGCTGGCGATCATCTTCGGCCGCGACTTCTCGGGCGCCCACAGGAAATGCTCGTAGTTGCTGTACAGGCTCGCGTAGTAGTCGGGCTTCATGTTGCCGCCGCAACCCCACAACTCATTGCCGACACCGAAGAAAGCGACCTTGAACGGCTTCTCGCGCCCGTTCTGAGCGCGCAGCCTGGCCAGAGGCGAGCCGCCTTCCGCAGTCATGTACTGGACCCAGTCGGCCATCTCCTGCACGCTGCCGGTACCGACGTTGCCGTTGACGTAGGCGTCGGCGCCCAGCATCTCGATCAGGTCGAAGAACTCATGGGTGCCGACGGCGTTGATCTCTTCGACGTGGGTCCCCCAGACGTTGCTCGGTCGCTTGTCCTGCGGGCCGATGCCGTCGCGCCAGTGGTAGGTGTCGGCGAAGCAGCCGCCCGGCCAGCGCACCAGCGGCACATGCAGGTCCTTGAGCGCGCCGACGACGTCATTGCGCCAGCCACGGGTGTTGGGAATGTTGGACTTCGTGCCGACCCACATGCCTTCATAGACGCCGGTGCCGAGGTGTTCGGCGAACTGGCCGTACACATACTTGCTGATGACCGGGCCGGGCCTGCCGGCGTCGATGTTGATGCTGACCTCGTTGGCGGCAAAAGCCGGGGCCGCGATCAGGCCGAGAACGGCGAGGCTGTGTTTGATTGTTTTCATATAGGGTCTCAAGACAGCTGCAAAGCCGCCATGTGTTTGATCGCAATGAATCCCGCTGATTCTTCGGCGGCGCCATGCGCGGACCGCCTTGTTCAGTTATTTCGAGAATTGCCAGTAATCGAACTTGAACAGTTCTTCGCCGGCCGCACCGCGGAATACGAAGAAGAGATCCTGGACGCCGGAGGCTCCGGAGATCTGGGCCAACTGCTGCTTCCATTCGCCGCCGGTTCCTGACACCGGCAGAGTGCCGACCAACTGGCCGTCGAGCTTGCCCAGACGAATCTCGATCTTTGCCCCGCTGGGCTCCTTCGCCTCGGCCGTGCTGGCGAGGCTGGCCATGAAGGCGCGCGCGCCGGTCACGCCGAAATCGACATTTCGCACCTGGATATAGGCGCCGTCATGGATGTCGCGCACATTCTGGCCGCCGGCGCTGCTGGGCTCGATCTTGACGCCGGAAGACCAGGCAATGGTCTCGGCTTCAACTCGCTTGTAGGGATCGAGGGTGGCGACCGGCGCCGGCCCTTCCTTGGTTGGCTGCACCATCGGGACCGAGCCATCGGGGTTGAACTTCAACTCATCGACGCATATGGAACGTTTGAAGCCGTCGCCTCCCGGAAGGTCGGCGTTGTGATAGAAAAGGTAGGTCTTGCCCTTGTAATCGACCACGCCCGGGTGGTTGGTAAAAGCGCTTTGCGGAGCCATGACGGCGCCGCCGTAGGTCCACGGGCCCTGGGCTGTGGGGCCGGTGGCGTAGCCGAGATGCTCAGGGATGGGACCGGCGGCAAAAAACAGGTAGTTGAGATTCTTGCGCCTATAGAGCCAAGGACCCTCTTCGTAGGATGTGCCGCGCAAAGCAGGCTTCGGCTTCGTGACGCCTACTGTGTCCGGAGGGTTGCGCTCGCCCAAGGCCTTGACGGTCATCGGATGGCCAATGATGCCCTTGTCCCCGACGCTGGTGTCGTAGGAGATCATGTCCTTGTTCAGTTTCACCGACCACAGATTGGGATTGCCCCAGGCGAGATAGGCCTGACCCTTGTCGTCGATGAAAACGGTCGGATCGATGCTGTCGTACAGGCCGCCGGCGTGGCCGGCGATCAGCGGCTTTTTGATCGGGTCGATATAGGGGCCCAGGGGGTTATCGGCCACCAGCACGCCAATGCCACGGCCTTGCACCGGGCCATAGAGATACCACTTGCCATCGCGCTCAATCACTTGAGGGGCCCAGGCACCGTTGTCATAGCCGTCCCAGCCGGAGTTCTCCTTGGAGGCCCAAGGAAAATCTCGCAGGGAGGCGACCGCGCCGTGCTGAGTCCAGTTCACCATGTCCGTCGTCGTGGCGAGCACCCAATTCTTCATATTGAAGTTGTTGGCCTCCCCGACGTCTTCGTCGTGGCTAGAAAACAGGTAGAGCGTGCCCTGATGGACCATGGGGGCCGGATCGGCCGTGTACATCGTTTGAATGACCGGGTTGCGCGCGAACGACGTTGCGGGCAGCAAGGCCAGCACGGACGAGAGAACAACTGCGGAGAAGGCTGTTTTTTTCATGAGCGGCGGAAAATGAGAGAAGGCGGAGAAATGAAGTTGCGCCGTCCTAGCGCCCGTCTTGCGTCCCTTGCCCGACCCGGTAGTAGTCAAAGTCCACGCGGCCGCCGGCAATCTTGGTCGAGTAATAGAAGAGGCCGTAGCGGTAACCCATGAAGTGCGGGAAGGTGTAGGCAAGGCGCGAAGGACGACCGATGGGAGTCCACGATTTGCCGTCCAGGCTGTAGGAGAAGCGGGCAAGCTCAGGCCCGGGCTCAAATTCGCAGTCGACCCTGAGGTGAACGGTCTTGCCGGAGAGGGGGATGGAAGCGATCTCTTCGGGCTTGTCGGTTTCGGCGCTCACCATGACGAGGGATCGGGCGCCGTCGCTCATCTTGACGCCCACGAAACCGTACTGCCTTTGAAATGCGGCCAGGCCGGCCCAGTCGCCGTCCTTCATGCCGCTCACATCGATGCTGGTGGTCGCCGAACTGCGCGGGCCAAAGGTGCGCTGCGTGAGGGTGTTGCGTGCCTCAAGCAGTGTGGGAACGGTCCGGCTGGTGGCCAAGCTCAGGTGGCCCGGGCGCTTGGTGAGCGACCAGTCACGCGGCTCGGGGTTGTGATTCCATTGCCAGGCCAGGGGCAGGTCGGGGTCGCCGGGCTGGCGGTCAAATTCGTCGGAGGCGACGATGCCGGAGGCGCCGGAGACGCCTTGCGCGCCGGCGGGGATGTCGAGCGTCATCGGCACCTTGCCGTCCTTGCCAAGCACCGGCCAGCCGTCCTTCCAGGTCACTGGCACGAGGTAAGGGATGCGACCGACGGCGCCGTTGTCCTTGAAGAGATAGGCGTACCACTTGCCTTCCGGCGTGTCGATGAGGCCGCCCTGGGCGATACCACGGTCATCGAGGGCGATGCGACTCTCGTAGGGGCCGTCGAGGGTGTCGGCGCGGCTGACGATGACGGTGCGCGCCCAGCGGCTCCCCGGCGAGGCGATGTTGACGAGGTAGTAGCGGCCGTTGATCTTGGAAATCTGCGAGCCCTCCCCACACAGCCCGCCCTGGTCGGCGCCGAAGACGGCGTTGACGTGTTCGATGATGGCCTTGTTCACGCCGCCCGGCTTGGTGCCGGTGAGATCGGGTTTCAGCTCGGTGAGCATGATGCGATTGCAGCCCCAGACCATGTAGACGCGACCGTCGTCGTCGAAGAACAGGCTGTGGTCATTCATCAAGGGCTCGAAGCTCGTCTCCTTCCACGGGCCGCGTTCCGGATCGCGCGTGGTGTAGACGTGGGTGCGTCCTCCGGTGGTGGCGGCGAACGTCGAGGCATAGAACATGCCGTCGTGGTAGCGCAGGCTGCTGGCCCAGGAGCCTGCACCGTAGGCGTTCTTGCCGTTCTCGAGACGGAAGGCTTCGTTGTCGGCAAGGTTCTGATGGGCGTAGGAGGCCATGCTCCAGTTGACCAGGTCGGTCGACTTCATGATCGGCAGGCCCGGGCTCATGTGCATCGTCGTGCTGCTCATGTAGTAGGTCTTGCCCACACGGATGACGGCGATGTCCGGGACGTCGGCCCAGATCAGCGGGTTGTGGGCAGGCGCTGCCTGTGCAGCCTCTGCCGCCTGAACAGTGTGGGATCCGACGGAGAGAAGGAGGGCCATCAGGAGGGGAAAAATCGGCCGGCACAGGCCGTCAGGGTGTTTGTTCATGTTTTGTCTCTGGAGTAGTTTTTGCGAGCCAACTCATTGGTCGCAGGACCCCATGAGCTCAAGACGAGCCAGGGATCAGCCCAGCATCTTGAGCAGCATGCGATGGTGCTGCGGCATGCGCGCCACCGAGGCTTCGATGGCTTTGCGACGCTGGTCCAGCGCCTGCATGGCCCGCTCCGGCGAAATCTCCGCGAAGACCGGATCGTTGCGCTCCGGCCAGTGCTCCATGCCGGCGTGGATGGCCAGCCAGCTGGTGGCGTCGAACCCCTCTNTCGCGCAGCTTGCCGAAGTTGGCGGGCGCCTGTGGGGAGGGCGACGCTGGTCCAGCGCCTGCGTGGCGCGCTCCGGCGAAATCTCCGCGAAGACCGGATCGTTGCGCTCCGGCCAGTGCTCCATGCCGGCGTGGATGGCCAGCCAGCTGGTGGCGTCGAACCCCTCTTCGTCGTATTCGTGCAGCACGCCGTAGCGACGCCACAGCTCCATCCGGAAGGCCAGGGTCTCGGGCAGCTCCATCGATGACACGTGCCGCCACAGCTCGCTGTCGCGGCGGCGGGTCAGGCAGTAGTGCAGGATGATGAAGTCGCGGATGCGCGCGAAGCGGCGTGCCGCGCCGTCGTTGAACAGGGCCCGGTCGTTCTCGTCCACCGGCCGGCCGGCCGTCAGCAGGGTCATGAGGCGGCTGATGCCGTCCTGGATCAGGTAGATGCTGGTGGACTCCAGCGGCTCCAGGAAGCCCGAGGACAGGCCGATGGCGACGACGTTGTGCACCCAGAAGCGCTCGCGGTGGCCGGTGGTGAAGCGCAGCAGCCGCGGCTCGCCGAGCGGCTTGCCGTCGAGCCGGGCCAGCAGTTGTTCGCGGGCACGGTCGGCGTCGATGAAGCGGCTTGAGAAGACGTGGCCATGACCGGTGCGGTTCTGCAGCGGGATGCGCCACGCCCAGCCCCCTTCCAGCGCCGTGGCTTGGGTGTACGGGGCCMGGCGAAACCAATCCTTTTCTTCGGGCTGCTGAATTTCCT
>NZ_LMDK01000012.1 GCF_001425055.1 Pelomonas sp. Root1237 | reverse complement strand
AGCTGATCCATCTTCAAGGTATTGGCCAGGGTCGAGATCCACTCGCCTTCCTTGAAGCCGAGGTCCTTGCCCTTGACGTCCCAGTTGCCGGTCGGGACGGTGTACTGGTGGACGGTGATGCCGATCGTGCGGCCCTTCAGTTCCTTGCTCAGGACCTGGGTCCAGGCGGTGTCGAAGCCGCTGCCGCCGCTGGCGATCATCTTCGGCCGCGACTTCTCGGGCGCCCACAGGAAATGCTCGTAATTGCTGTACAGGCTTGCGTAGTACTCGGGCTTCATGTTGCCGCCGCAGCCCCACAACTCATTGCCGACGCCGAAGAAGGCCACCTTGAACGGCTTTTCGCGGCCGTTCTGGGCGCGCAGCCTGGCCAGCGGCGAGCCGCCTTCCGCGGTCATGTACTGGACCCAGTCGGCCATCTCCTGCACGCTGCCGGTACCGACGTTGCCGTTGACGTAGGCGTCGGCGCCCATCATCTCGATCAGGTCGAAGAACTCATGGGTGCCGACGGCGTTGATCTCTTCGACGTGGGTCCCCCAGACGTTGCTCGGGCGCTTGTCCTGCGGGCCAATGCCGTCGCGCCAGTGGTAGGTGTCGGCGAAGCAGCCGCCCGGCCAGCGCACCAGCGGCACATGCAACTCTTTGAGCGCGCCGACGACGTCATTGCGCCAGCCCCGGGTGTTGGGGATGTTCGACTTCGTGCCGACCCACATGCCTTCGTAGACGCCGGTGCCGAGGTGTTCGGCGAACTGGCCGTAGACGTATTTGCTGATGACCGGGCCGGGTTTGCCGGCGTCGATGTTGATGCTGACCTGGTTGGCGGCAAAAGCCGGGGCCGCGATCAGGCCGAGAACGGCCAGGCCGTGTTTGATGGTGTTCACAGGGGTTGTCTATTCAAGTGGGGTGCGAGCGGAGGAAGGCGGAAAGTGATCGCGCCTTGTCAGCGACGGTCTTCCGTCCCTTGCCCGACGCGGTAGTAGTCAAAGTCGACACGGCCGCCGGCCGTCTTGGTCGAGTAATAGAAGAGGCCGAAGCGATAACCCATGAAGTGCGGGAAGGTGTACTTCAGGCGAGAGGGACGACCGATGGGGGTCCAGGTCTTGCCGTCGAGGCTGTAGGAGAAGCGGGCGATTTCGGGCGCGGGCTCGAAGTCGCAGTCGACCCTGAGATGAACGGTCTTGCCAGAGAGGGGAATGGAAGCGAACTCTTCGGGCTTATCCGTTTCGGCGCTCACCATGACGAGCGATCTGGCGCCGTCGCTCATCTTGACGCCCACGAAACCGTACTGCCGTTGAAAGGCGGACAAGCCGGCCCAGTCGCCGTCCTTCATGCCGCTCACGTCGATGCGGGTGGTGGCCGAACTGCTCGGGCCAAAGGTGCGCTGGGTGAGCGTGTTCGGGGCCTCGAGCAGCGTGGGAACGACCCGGCTGGTGGTGAGGCTCAGGTAGCCCGGCCGCTTGGTGAGCGACCAGTCATGGGGCTTCGGGTTGTGATTCCATTGCCAGGCCAGCGGCAGGGCGGGGTCACCGGGCCGGCGGTCGAATTCGTCGGAGGCGACGATGCCGGAGGCTCCCGAGACGCCCTGTGCGCCGGCGGGGATATCGAGCGTCATGGGTGCCTTGCCGTTTTCGCCGAGCACGGGCCAGCCGTCTTTCCAGGTCACCGGCACGAGGTAGGGGATGCGACCGACGGCCGCGTTGTCCTTGAAGAGATAGGCGTACCACTTGCCTTCCGGGGTGTCGATGAGGCCGCCCTGGGCGATACCACGGTCATCGAGGGCGATGCGACCTTCGTAGGGGCCGTCGATGGCGTCGGCGCGGTGGATGGTGACGGTGCGTGCCCAACGGCTGCCGGGTGAGGCAATGTTGAAGAGGTAGTAGCGGCCGTTGGCCTTGAAAAGCTGCGAGCCTTCGCCCTTGAGCCCGCCCTGGTCGGCGCCGAAGAGGGCGTTGACGTTTTCGACGATGACCTTGTTCACGCCGCCGGGCTTGATGCCGGAGAGATCCGGTTTCATCTCGGTGAGCATGATTCGGCCGCCCCCGTAGACCATGTAGACGCGACCGTCGTCGTCGAAGAACAGACTGTGGTCACCCAGCAAGGGCTCGAAGCTCGTCTCCTTCCACGGGCCGCGTTCCGGATCGCGCGTGGTGTAGATGTGGGTGCGACCCGTGTTGGCGGCGAACGTCGAGGCATGGAAAACGCCGTCGTGGTAACGCAGGCTGCTGGCCCAGGAGCCTTCACCGTAGGCGTTCTTGCCGTTTTCGAGGCGCAAGGCGTCGTTGTCGGCAAGGGTTTGATAGGCGTACGAGGCCATGGTCCAGTTGACCAGGTCCGTCGACTTCATGATCGGCAGGCCTGGGCTCATGTGCATCGTCGTGCTGCTCATGTAGTAGGTCTTGCCTACGCGAATGATGGCGATGTCCGGGACGTCGGCCCAGATAAGAGGGTTATGAGCAGGATCGACCTGCATCTCCTTAGGGGCCGGTGCCGCTGAAAGGGGCTGAGACGTGATGCAGGCAAGGACGAGGGCCAGCAGGAGGGAAGAAATCGGTCGGCTCATGGGGTGGGGTCAGGTTGTCAGGGTTGGTCCAAGTTCTTGTCTATGGAGGTCATCACTGCGGGCTTCGCCAGTACAAGTTGTAGTAGCCGTGCGCGATTCTGTGGAACGGCAGCAGTTCGTACCCCTCCCCAAGGCCCGGCCCGCTCAGATGGAATGCCAGCACGCCCGCATCGCGCCGGATGGCCCCATCGAGACCGGCGCCACCCAGGGGCAGCGGGAGGATCTCCAGCGGCTCCGTGAACGTCTTGCCATAAGACACGTTCCACGCAACCAGATCGGCACCGGGCGCCATGGCGGGGCCGGCGACGCGCGCGGCCAGCACCAGGGGGCCGTACATGAGCGCCGCAATCTGGGGCGCGTTCGGCAACGGTGCCAGATGCACATGCATCGGCAGGTCGATATCCAGGACGTCGCCGTTGCGCCAGGTGCGCGAGAGCTCCACGTAGCGCCCGGCCTTGTCGCTGGCCATGAGTTGGCGGCCGTTCAGGCGCACGCTCAGCTGCCGGCACCAGCCCGGGTGGCGCAGCTTGAGGACAAGCTTTGTGGGCCGCTCCAGCCGTAGCGTCAGGCGGCTGGCGCCGCGCTCGGGAAACGTGGTCGTCTGGCGCAGATGCACACCCTGGTCGGCCCAATGCAGATCCGACGCAATGTATTGATTCACATACAGCACTTCCCGACGGTGGAAATAGATGGAATCGCCGTGCTTGGCGTGACTTTCCATCCCCGTGCCGGTGCAGCAGAAGAACGAATGCTCATGCGTGCAGTAGAGCTTCGGATAGGTGCGCCGGGTGGCCTGGAAGTAGGTGAACATGCCACTGTCCGGGTCCTGGGAGGCGAGGATGCCGTTGAACAAGGCACGTTCGTGATAGTCGGCGTAAGCGGCCGATGGTTGCGCGGCGAACAAGGCTTGCGTCAGACGCAGCATGTTGTAGGTGCAACAGGTTTCCATGGTCGAAGCCGAGGCCAGATGCTTCTCGAATTCGGCGGGCGGAAAGAAATGCTCGTTGTCGCCATGCCCCCCCGTCGCAAACGAGCGCTGCTCGACTACCGTGCGCCAGAAGTAGCGCGCGGCCTGCCGGTAATGCGCCTGTCCCGTGAGTCCGTGCAGCCGGGCGAAGCCGATCACCTTGGGAATCTGCGTGTTGGCGTGCAAGCCGTCGAGGGTGTCGCGCCCTTCGGCAAGCGGCGTGAGCAGGGCCCGGTGGCTGAAGCGCTCAGCCAGGCGCAGGTAGCGCGCCTCCCCGGTCAGCGCGTGCAGGTCCGCCAGCACTTCGGCCATGCCGCCGTGCTCCAGATCGAGCATTTTTTGAAAGCGCGGCTCGTCGACCGGCCGCGCGGCCTCGTCGACCCAGTCGCCGATACGCACCAGGACCGCGAGCGCCTGGGTGTTCCCCCGGTGCAGATACGCGTCGCGCAGGCCGGCCATCAACTTGTGCAGGGTGTACCAGGGCACCCCAATGACAGGGCGGCCTGCCAGGCAATTGCGCAGTTGCGTATCGCCATCGGGGAAGCCGCACACCAGGCCGCCGGGCGCCGCTTCCTGGCAGGCCTGTAGCTCACTGACGACGTAGTCGATCCTGGCGCGCAGCGCCTCCCGTCCGGTGGATGCCCACAACATTGAGCAGGCGCTCAAAAAATGGCCCAGGGTGTGGCCCGGGCAAAGCCCTTCCGCCTCCCATCCGCCGTACACCGGCGCCTTCGGAGCGAGCCCCGCATTCTTCCGGAAGTTGTGCAGCAAGCGGTCGCAGTTGAGCGACTCGAGGTAGAGCGCGTTGAGGCTCTGGGACTTGCGAAAAGGACCGTCGAGCAGCCGCACATCCGACAAGGGGAAAGGCTGCGCGGTTTCGCCCTCACTGTCTCTCTCTTCGGCCTCGGCTGGCATGCCAAGCAGCAGCGGCGCAACGGCGATGGCTTGCAGCAGGTGCCGTCGTAGTTGATCCGCCGGGACCCCGTCGCCCCGGGCGACACCGGCGGTCGATACCTTGCAGGTGATCTTCTGAGTTTTCATATTGATACGGTTGCTATGTCCGACCCGCCGATGGCGAGCCCAGCGGCCTGGGGCCAGCTCCGCATGGCTAGCGCGCGTAGAGCGCGAACGCGAAGTCCATGGGTCGGCCCTCACGGTCCTTCAACGGCCGGTCGTCGAGGCTGGCCTCGCCGTCGGCATAGACGTCGCTGCGGCTGGCGCGCAGATTGATCGTCAGCGCGTCCTTCTCGCCCTGCAGCGCCAGTGCGTAGCGGTGACCGGACTTCAGCACGACCGGCGGGTGGGCGCTGAAGTCGAAGCTCAGCAGCCCTGCTCCTTGCGGCCGGTAGGCGATGGCCAGGCCTTCGCCAGCGCCGAGCAGTTCGGTGCCGGCCTCCACGTCACGCAGCGACAGGCGCAAGCTGCGCGTGGCATCCGTGCCGTGGCCGTCGCCCGCGTACAGGCTGAGGCGGCCCAGTGCGATGTCGGCGCGCGGCACGAAGGTCTGCACCAGGCGGCTGGCGCCGCCGCCGTCGCGATGGAAGCCCACGGGTTCAGGGGCCTGCTCGAAAGGCCGGGTGACCGAGGCCAGCGCCGGGCTGCCCGGCCAGGTTTCGGGATAGCCCTGGGCGAACTGCTGGACGGCCACGCGGGGGTCGGAGCGGCCCGGGTCCGCCAGCGCGGGCACCTTGCCGGTGGGCGGCTTGGGCGGCGCACTGATGCCGGCCTCGGTCTGCGTCACGGGCCACATGCGGCCGTCGGCGTCGTAGTAGAGGTATTCCATCGTGACGGAGCGGCGGGCGCCGGCGCCGGTCTCCCCATCCGGCAGGGTCAGCGCGCCGTTGTGATAGACCAGGTAGGACTGTCCCTTGAAGTCGTCGATGACGCCGGCGTGGATGGTGTAGCTGTTTTTGGCAGTGCCGGTCAGCGTGCCCTGGTAGGTCCAGGGCCCGCGCGGGCTGGGCGCGGTGGCATAGGACAGATGCTCGGCGAGCCCCTGGTGCGCCATGGACGCGTAGGTCATGTAGTACATCCCCTTGCGCTTGGACAGCCACGGCCCCTCGGTGTAGTTGGGCAACGCGATCTTCTCGATGGGCCCGTCCAGCTCGGTCATGTTCGACTTGAGCTTGGCCAGGTAGAGCACCGGGTTGCCCCAGGCCAGCCAGGCGGTGCCGTCGTCGTCGATGAGGACGGTGGGGTCGATGTCGTTCCAGCCGTAGGGGGCCGGCGTCGCGGCATCGGTGATCAGCGCCGAGCCGCGCGCATCCTTGAACGGGCCCAGCGGGTTGTCGGCCACCGCCACGCCGATGGCCTTGCCCGGCTGCGTGTCGTTGTGCTGCACGGTGGCGTAAAAGTAGAAACCTGCGCGGCCCACGCGTCGCCCACCGCCCACTTGAAGTCGGTAGGCTTCATGAAGGCGCCGTGGGCGATCCAGTGGCGCAGGTCCTTGGAGGAATAGGCCAGCCACTCGTTCATGCGGAAGAACTCGTCGCCCTTGGCCTCGTCACGGCCGACGTAGAGATAGACCGTGTCGCCCACGACCAGCGGTGCAGGGTCGGCGGTGAAGCGGTCACGCAGCACCGGATTGGCGCCGGGCGCCGGTTCGGCAGCCGGCGCGGCCCCGCAGGCGAGGGCGGCGCAGCAAAGGGCGATGCGGTGCAGGAGACTGACGAGGCGCATGGCTGGGCGTGAACCTTCAAGAGGTTGTTGCGGGCGTTACCCGGAGTGGTTTTGAGAGACCTGGAATCGCCCAACCCGGTCTAGGCACAGCCGAAGGCTTGGATGACGACGTGGGAGGCCAAACCCGAAAAGGGTCTGACCAGTTTATGCGTAAACTTCAATTTGGTCATACCAAAGTCTGTCGACAATCGCCCGCTGCATGCCCGCCAGCGGCAGTTCGAACTGGGCAATCTGAAAGGTGAAGCGTCATGTGGCATGGGTCGAGATCGCCCGTAGTTTTCATATCCGGGCTGCTGTCATGCATCGCCTTGACGCTGTTGCCCTGCGCGGCGCCGGCATCTGCGTTGAAGGGCGGGGGGCCAGCGGCGAGCGCGTCCAAGGGCTTGTCGACCGCCACTTGGACGCCGGACAACGGCGACGGCACCTTCACCAATCCCTTGTTCTATGACGAGTTTTCAGATCCGGACCTGATCCGCGTCGGTGACTGGTTCTACCTGACCGGCACCACCATGCACACCATGCCGGGCGTGCCGATCCTGCGCTCGAAAGACCTGGTCAACTGGGAGTTCGTTGCCTACGCGATGGACAAGCTCGACCTCGGCCCGGCCTTCCGGCTGGAGGGCGGCAACCACATCTATGGCCTGGGTATCTGGGCGCCGTCCTTCCGCTATCACGAAGGCAAGTTCTACATCTTTGCCAACGTCAACGGCCAGGTGACCCAGATGTTCACGGCCACCGATCCGAAGGGGCCTTGGACACGCACGCCGATGAAGCGCAGCTTCCACGACCTGTCCGTGCTGTTCGACGACGGCAAGGCCTATGTCGTCTGGGATCACCAGACGATGCGACTGGCCCAGCTGACGGACGACCTGACCGACATCGTGCCGGGCACCGAGCGCGTCTTGTTCACCAAGGACGCCGGCATGGGCGAGGGCGCGCACTTCTACAAGATCGACGGCAAGTATTACATCATCAGCGCCAATTACGCGGGCGGCTTTCGCATGCCGGCGGCGCGAGCGGATCATGTGCTGGGGCCCTACGAGGTCCATCAAGCGATCAGCTTGCATGAGGACTTCGGCATGGCCTCAAGCTTGCGCCTGGGCACGCGCCAGCCGCCGTTCGAGACCTGGGGGCCCGACCCCGCCGCCAACCACAGCCTGGCGTTGCACCAGGGTGGCATCATCCAGACGCCTGCGGGCGAGTGGTGGGGCTTTTCGATGATGGACTTCAACTCCGTCGGTCGCCTGCTCAGCCTGTCTCCGATCACCTGGAAGGACGGCTGGCCCTACTTTGGCCTGCCGGGCAACCTGACGCGCACGCCGCGGACGTGGGTGAAGCCCAAGACTGCCACGCCGCAGCCGGTGCGTGTGCCCTTTCAGCGCAGCGATGATTTTTCGGCGCCGCAGCTCCAACCCCTGTGGCAGTGGAACCACGTCCCGGTCGACGACAAGTGGTCGTTGTCAGAGCGGCCGGGTTTCCTGCGGCTGCATGCCCTGCCGGCGACCTCGTTCTACGACGCGCGCAACACGCTGACGCAGCGAGCGATCGGGCCAATGTCCACGCCAACCGTCCTGCTCGATGTGTCGAACCTCAAGACGGGCGACACCGCAGGCCTTGGGCTGCTCAATCTGCCCTATGCGACTTTGGGCGTCGAGAAACTTGCCGACGAACTCAATGTCGTCTTTTACGACCAGCGCCTGGATCAGCGGGTGCGGGTGAAGATGACCGGAACGCGCATCTGGTTGCGGGCCGACTGCGACTTCCTCACCGAACGGGCGCGCTTCAGCTATTCGGTCGACGGCAACACCTTCACGCCCATCGGCAACGAGGTCGTGCTGCTCTATCAGACCTTCACCTTCCAAGGTGTTCGCTATAGCTTGTTCAACTACAACACGACCGGCGCCGAGGGCGGTTTTGCCGATTTCGACAGCATCGACGTCCATCAGCCGCATACCCGCGGCCTGATGCGGCCCATTCCCTATGGCCGATCAGTCCGGCTGACGTCGTTTCACGCGAGCACCGGCCTGGCGGCCAGCGGTGGGCGCCTGGTTTCGGATGCGCCGACGCGGTTCGAGATCGTCGACCGCAAGCTGGGCCGTGTCGCCCTGCGATCGGGCCGACGCCATGTCACGGTCGGCGAGGACGGTGGGGTGACGCTGGTGGCCGGCCAGCCGGGCACGGCGCAAAGCTTCCAATGGATTGAAACCCCGACGGGCGAACTGGTGCTGATGTCATTGGCCACCAACCGCTTCCTGCGCATCGATCCGAAGACCGGGGATATCCGCGCCGACAGTCCTGGCCCCATGCCGGACAACAGCGACGGCGCGCGCTTCACCTGGTCGCAGTAAATAGGGTCGTGCCGGCGAATCCGGGAAGTCAACGGTGCCGGCCGGCACTCAGCCTGGCCCATCGTGACTGGCCGAATCAGCAGTTCCCAGGCCGGGGGCCGCTCACTGCGGGCCCCGCAGCCGCAGAGAATTGAAAACCACGCTGACCGACGACAGGCTCATCGCGAGCGCCGCAATCATGGGCGACAGAAGCCACCCGGTGAACGGATAGAGTGCGCCGGCCGCCAGCGGCACGCCGAGTGCGTTGTAGACGAAGGCGAACACGAGGTTCTGTCGCATGTTGGCGATGGTGGCCTGGGAGATGCCTCGCGCCCGGGCAATGCCGCGCAGGTCGCCCTTGACGAGCGTCACCTGGGCGCTGTTCATCGCCACATCGGTACCGGTCCCCATGGCCACGCCGACATCGGCTTTGGCAAGGGCCGGCGCGTCATTGATGCCGTCGCCCGCCATGCCCACGACGCGGCCCTCGCGCTGCAGCCGTTCAACAAGCGCGAGTTTGTCGGCCGGCTTGACCTCGCCATGGACCTCGTCAATGCCCAACTGCTTTGCGACGGACTGCGCGGTGGTCAGGCCATCGCCGGTGGCCATCACCACGCGCATCCCCGCGTCATGCAGGCTCTGGACCGCCTCGGGCGTGCTCGCCTTGATGGGGTCTGACACGGCCAGGATGCCCATCAGGCGCCCCTGTTGAGCCAGGAACATCACGCTGCTGCCTTGCAGGCGAAGGTCCTCGCCGGCCGCACGCAACAGCGACACGTCCACGCCGTCCTGCGCCATCAGCGCCGCGTTGCCGAATGCAAGTTTCTGGCCCTCGACGACACCTCTGACACCAATGCCCGTGGAGGACTCGAAGTCCACCGCAGGCGACAGCGCGAGCTTGCGGGCGCGCGCCGCATCCACGATGGCCTGCGCGAGCGGATGCTCACTGCCCTGGTCCAGGCTGGCCGCCAGTCGCAGCACCTCGTCTTCGGTCACACCCTGCGCCGCCACGGCGCGGTCGAAGGCCGGCCGGCCTTCGGTCAGCGTGCCCGTCTTGTCGACGATCATCGTGTCGAGCCGGCGGAAGTTCTCGATGGCCGAGGCATCGCGGAACAGGATGCCCTGGGTTGCAGCCTTGCCGGTGGCGACCATGATCGACATCGGTGTCGCCAGGCCCAGTGCACAGGGACAGGCGATGATGAGGACCGACACCGCGTTGATGAGCCCAAACTGCCAGCCCTGCTCACCGCCGAGCAGGCCCCAGGCGAGGAAGGCCGCCACCGCGATGCCGATCACGACCAGCACGAACCAGCCGGCCACCTGATCGGCCATTCGCTGCATGGGCGCCTTGGAGCGTTGAGCCTGGGCGACCATCTGCACGATCTGAGACAGCATGGTCTGCGATCCCACGCGCTCCGACTGCATCACCAGTGAACCTGAGGTATTGATGGTGGCGCCGATGACCTTGTCGCCGGGGCGTTTGGTCACGGGGACCGGCTCGCCGGTCAGCATGGCCTCGTCGATGGCGCTCGTCCCCTCGATGACGACGCCGTCCACGGGGACCTTCTCGCCGGGGCGGATGCGCAGGCGGTCGCCGACGTGCACATGCGTGAGCGGGACATCTGATTCGCTGCCGTCCGGTTCGATCCGCCTTGCCGTCTTGGGCGCCAACCCGAGCAGTGACTTGATGGCCGCGGAGGTCTGCGACCGCGCCTTGAGTTCCAGCATCTGCCCCAACAGGGTCAGCGAGATGATGACGGCCGCCGCCTCGAAGTAGACGCCAATCCGGCCATGAGCCGCAAAGCTCGGCGGAAACAGTTCAGGCGCGACCGTCGCGACCACGCTGTAGACGAACGCCGCGCCGGTGCCAATACCGATCAACGTCCACATGTTCGGACTGCGATGAACCAGGGACTGCCAGCACCGCTCAAAAAAGGGCCCGCCGGCCCACAGCACGACCGGCAAAACCAGGACCAGCTCAAGCCAGCTTTGCTGAGCGGGGTCCATGAGGCTGAACCGATGCCCGGCCATCGCCAGAGTCATGACCACCACGCTCAATGGCAGGGTCCACCAGAAGCGGCGGGAGAAGTCCCGCAGCTCCGGGTTGTCGTCTTCCGCTGTCGCCTCCGGGATCAGCGGCTCCAGGGTCATGCCGCACTTAGGGCAATTGCCCGGGTGGTCCTGCCGGATCTCGGGATGCATCGGGCAGGTGTAGATCGTGGCGCCACCGGGTTGCGAAGGGCTTGCGGAATGCGTGTCGTGATCATGGTGACGATGGTCCATCGTGTTCTCCAATTCATCCTGCAGAGATGCGCCAGCCGAGGAAGGCGGCCAAGCCGGCCATTGCCAGCCAGCACACCTACACCCGAAGCCGTCTTTGATTCAGCGACTACCGCAGCCGCAGCAACTACTTGTCGTCTTTTCGGTCGTGACGTTGGTCGGCGCGACGGGTGTCGGGCTGTATCCCGCGTCCTTGATGGCCTCGGCCAGCTCATCGGCATCGGCGGAGTTGGGCTCGACCAGCACGCGATGCGTTGCCAAGTCGATCTGCACCTTGGCGGCGTGGTCCACGGCCTTCAGTGCCTTGGTGATGGTGCTGACGCAGTGACCGCAGGTCATGTCGTTGACTTCGAAGGCGATCATGGTGTCCTCCTGGGACTGGGTTGATGACAGCTGGACTTTCGAGCCTCCCACAGTGGGAAGGTCAAGCCCAGCAAGCGAAGAATCTCTTCAGAAAGTGACGGATTGCCACGACCTCTTGACCTTGCCAATGTGGGAACCTTGACTGTCATCGCGGTGACCACCAGAGCCTCATGTGTCGGGAGGCGAGGCTCGCCGACCCAGAGCTCCTCGCGCTGTGCGACAAGATCGTCAAGGCACAACGTGCCGAGATCAACCAGATGGAGGCGATCGCCGCACGCCTGCGCGTGGCCACGTAGCGAAAAACGCCCCCTTGACCTGACTCGGAGGCGATATGACGCTTTCCTTTGCGCTGGCGCAAGGTCATGCCCTCGTGCCGCTTCACGGCGCCGCTAGACTCGCGACATGAAAGTGAGGAAGGCCTACCTGCGTTGCATCGCGAGCTTGCTCGCAACGGTCATGGTGTGTCTTCAACTTGCCACCGCGGCCTATGCTTGCCCGGCGCCCGCACCCGCGGGCTCATCGATCGCCGGCATGGCCGGCATGGCCGGCATGACCGATTGCGAGCAGATGTCCGCGATGGACACCGAACAGCCGCAGCTGTGCAAGGCGCACTGCGACCGCGACAAGCAGACGGTCAGCAACGTGCCTGCACCGGATCTGGCGCCCACGGTCATCCTCGACCCGCTGCTGACCCGCCTGGCCCTCTGGCTGCCGCCCGAAGCGGCCGAGGCACTTCCGGCGGTGATCACCGCCCATACCGGCCCGCCTGACGGCACGCTGCCGGTCTATCTCGCCCTCCAAGTCTTCCGCAATTGAGCCCTGACGCTCGCGCGGCCGCGTTCGCGGCGGTGCGACCACGTCTCGCGATCGTGCTCGATCGCTTCCAGGGTCTTTGTGGAGAGCCTTCATGGCCATCTTTTTACGGGCGGGATTGCAGTCCCGTCCTCTCGTCGCGGCCGCCTTCGTGGTTGCCGTCTTCCTGGCCGCCCCAGCGGCCCATGCCGCACCACTGAACTTCGAGCAGGCGCAACTGCTGGCCGAGCAACGCTCGGCGGCGCTGACGGCGCGACAGGCCACCGCCGACGGCGCGCAACAGGCACGCGCGGCTGCAGGACAACTGCCCGATCCGAAGCTGGCGGTTGGCGTCGAGAACTTTCCGATTTCGGGACCGGAGCGTTTCAGCTGGAACCGGGAATCGATGACGATGCGCCGGGTCGGCGTCATGCAGGACGTGCCCAACGCTGCCAAGCGGGCAGCACGGCGCGCCGCTGCCGGCGCCAGGGCGGAACGCGAGCGAGCGATGCTGGAGGCCGAACGTCTGGCCGTGAGGCGCGAGGCCGCGCTGGCCTGGCTCAATCTGCACTTCGCCGAGCGCAAGCTCGCCGCCTTTGCCACCCTTGAGCAGCAGAACCGACTCCTGCAGGACACCTTGGCCGCGCGCGTGGCTTCTGGCGCCACAACACCTGCCGACGCGCTGATGGCACGCCAGGAGTTGCTGGACCTGGCCGACCGCAGGGACGAGCTTCAGGCCGGTGTCGAGCAGGCACGCGCCCTGTTGCGTCGGTGGACGGGGGAGCAGTCGGACATGGCAACAGCCTCCGAGGCGCCGGTGCTGCGGCTCGATCTCGCCCGATTGCTCGGTGGGCTTGATCGGCACGCCGAGCTTCTCGCCTTCAACCCGATGCTGGCCATGGCCCGTGCTGATCTCGATGAGGCCGTGGCCATGCGCCGAGGGGATTGGGGCTGGGAGGTGGCCTACGGCAACCGTGCCCGGTCCTTCGGGGATTTGGTGTCCTTCCAGTTGACGTTCGAGCTGCCGGTCTCCAAGTCCACCCGTCAGGAACCTGTGATCGCCTCGCGCCAGAAGGAGGTAGAACGGCTGCAGGCCGAACGCGAGGACGCATTGCGCCGAATCCGTGCCGACGTCGACGGCCAGGTGGCCGAGCTGCAGCGCCTGGAGCGCGTGCAGCAGCGCCAGCGCAGCGTCGCCTTGCCCCTCGCGCAGGAGCGCGCCCAAGTGACGCTGGCCAGCTACCAGTCGGGTCGTGCCGACCTCGGTGCCGTGCTCGCCGCGCGCAAGAACGCCATCGAGGCGCAGTTGCGCGATCTCGCTCTCCAAGCCCAGGTGCTCGCGCAGCAGGCCCGCCTGGCCTATCTCATTGCGGAGTGACCCCATGACCTCCAACAGCAAGTTGTCTGCCGCGGCCATGGTCCTGGTCGCCCTCGGCGCCGGGCTTGGCTATGGCGTCGCACAGTGGCGCGCCGGGGTATCGCCTGTCGGGCATTTCGCAACCTCGCCAGCCGCCGCCAGCGGCGCGGTGACCGGTGACCGCAAGGTGCTCTATTGGTACGACCCCATGTCGCCGCAGCAGAGATTCGACAAGCCCGGCAAGTCGCCCTTCATGGACATGCAGCTGGTTCCGAAATATGCAGACGACGCGCCGACCGGCGGCGTGGCCGTCGATCCCCGTGTGGCCCAGATGCTCGGTGTGCGCACCGCAACTGCAGAAAAGCAGCGCATCGGCACCGCGCTGCAAGTCCCAGCCACCGTCCAGCTCAACGAACGCGATATCTCGATCCTGCAGGCCCGCACGGCAGGCTTCGTCCAGCGAGTCGCCCGCCTGGCACCCGGTGACGTCGTGGCCGCCGGCGCCTTCATTGCCGAACTGCTCGTGCCGGAATGGGCCGGCGCCCAGCAGGAGTTCCTGGCGGTGCGCGGTACCGGCGACGAAGTTCTGGCTAGCGCGGCGCGCCAGCGCCTCGTGCTCATGGGCATGCCAGCTTCCCTCATCCAGCAGGTCGAGCGAACGGGTCAAGTCCAGGCGCTGACGACGGTGCATGCGCCCACCGGAGGCCTGGTGCAGGAGTTGATGGTCCGTCCGGGCATGACGGTGTCCCAAGGTATGAGCCTGGCCCGCATCACCGGGCTGTCCACGGTCTGGATCGAGGCTGCGTTGCCCGAAGCTCAGGCCGGCATGGCGCGGGTGGGCGAACCGGTCGATGTGGTGCTGACGGCTTTCCCGGGCGAGACGCTGCGCGGCAAGATCAGCGCGGTGCTGCCGGAGGCCAGCAGCGAGACGCGCACGCTGCGCGTCAGGGTCGAGTTGCGCAACCCCCAGGGGCGCCTGCGGGCCGGCATGTTTGCAACGATGCGGCTGGGCGGGTCCAGCGAGGAAGCACTGGTCGTCCCCGCCGAGGCGGTCATCCGCACCGGCCAGCGCGTGGTGGTCTACGTCGTCGAGCAGCCCGGGCGCTTCACGCCGGTCCAGGTTCGCCTGGGCCGCGAGCTGGGCGACAAGCTGGAGGTCCTGCAGGGCTTGCAGCCGGGCCAGCAGGTTGTCGCTTCGGGCCAGTTCCTCATCGATTCCGAGGCCAGCATGCAGGGGGTGATGCAGCGGCAGGCGAGCCCCGGTGCGCCTGCCGCCAGCGCCGCGCTGCGCCTTGAACCCAAGGGAGGCGCCCAATGATCGCCGCACTGATCCGCTGGTCGGTCGGCAACCGCTTCCTGGTGCTGCTGGCCACGCTCTTTCTCGCTGTCGCCGGCGTGCTGTCGTTGCGCTCCACGCCCATCGACGCGCTGCCGGACCTGTCGGACGTGCAGGTCATCATCCGCACCAGCTACCCCGGCCAGGCGCCGCAGATCGTCGAGAACCAGGTCACCTACCCGCTGGCGACGACCATGCTGTCGGTGCCGGGCGCCAAGACCGTGCGTGCGTTCTCGTTCTTCGGGGACTCCTTCGTCTACGTGATCTTCGAGGACGGCACGGACCTGTACTGGGCACGCTCCCGCGTGCTGGAGTACCTCAACCAGGTCCAGAGCAGGTTGCCGGCAACGGCCAAGCCTTCGCTTGGGCCCGACGCGACCGGCGTGGGCTGGGTGTTCCAGTACGCGCTGGTGGACCGCAGCGGGCAGCACGATCTGTCGCAGCTGCGCGCGCTGCAGGACTGGTTCCTCAAGTTCGAGCTGAAGGCCGTCGCCAATGTCGCCGAGGTCGCCACCGTCGGCGGCATGGTCAAGCAGTATCAGGTGGTCATGGATCCGGCCAAGCTGGTCGCCTACGGCATCACGCACAACCAGGTGCGCGAGGCGCTGATGAACGGCAACCAGGAGGCCGGTGGCGCGGTGCTGGAACTGGCCGAGGCCGAGTACATGGTGCGCGCCAGCGGCTTCCTCAAGTCACTGGACGATTTCCGCAGCATCGTGCTGGCCAACCGCAATGGCGTGCCGGTGCTGCTGGGCCAGGTCGCCACCGTCCAGATCGGCCCGGAGATGCGCCGCGGCATCACTGAGCTGGATGGCGAAGGCGAGGCGGTGGGCGGCGTGGTGATCCTGCGCACCGGCAAGAACGCCCAGGCCACCATTGCCGCGGTCAAAGACAAGCTCAAGCAGCTACAGGCCAGCCTGCCCAAAGGCGTCGAGATCGTCACGACCTATGACCGCAGCTCGCTGATCCAGCGGGCCATCGACAACCTGTCGATGAAGTTGGTCGAGGAATTCATCGTGGTCGCGCTCGTCTGTGCGGTGTTCCTGTGGCACTTGCGCTCCGCGCTGGTAGCCATCATCTCGCTACCGCTGGGCGTCATGGCGGCCTTCCTGATCATGCAATACCAGGGGCTGAACGCCAACATCATGTCGCTGGGCGGCATCGCCATTGCCGTCGGCGCCATGGTGGATGCGGCCGTCGTCATGATCGAGAACGCGCACAAGAAGCTGGAGGCTTGGCAGCACGCGTACCCGGATGAAGAGTTGAAGGGTGAGGCCCGCTGGGCGGTCATCACTGACGCCGCCGTCGAGGTGGGGCCAGCGCTGTTCTTCTCGCTGCTGATCATCACGCTGTCCTTTGTCCCGGTCTTTACGTTGCAGGCGCAGGAGGGTCGGCTGTTCGGGCCTCTGGCCTACACGAAGACCTATGCCATGGCGGCTGCTGCGGGCCTGTCGGTCACGCTGATCCCGGTGCTGATGGGCTACTGGATTCGCGGACGCATCCCGGACGAGCGGCGCAATCCGATCACGCGGGGGCTGATCGCGATGTATCGGCCGGCGCTGGAAGTCGTGCTGCGCTGGCCCAAAGCCACGATCGTGGTGGGCGTGGCGGCGTTCGCGACAACCTTATGGCCTCTGATGCGCCTGGGGGGTGAGTTCCTGCCACCCCTGGACGAGGGCGACCTGTTGTACATGCCATCGGCGCTCCCTGGCCTGTCGGCCCAAAAGGCCGCCGAGCTGCTGCAGATCACCGATCGCATGATCAAGACGGTGCCCGAGGTGCAACGGGTGTTCGGCAAGGCCGGGCGGGCCGAGACCGCCACCGACCCGGCGCCATTGGAGATGTTCGAGACCACCGTCCAGCTCAAGCCGCGCGACCAGTGGCGCCCGGGCATGACGCCGGAGAAGCTGGTGGAGGAACTGGACCGCACGGTGAAGGTGCCTGGCCTGAGCAACATTTGGATCCCACCGATCCGCAACCGCATCGACATGTTGGCCACTGGCATCAAGAGCCCCATCGGCGTGAAGGTCTCCGCCACGGATCTGACCGCCATTGATCGGGTCGCTGCCCAGATCGAGGCGGTGGCGAAGAATGTGCCCGGTGTCAGCTCGGCGTTGGCCGAGCGACTGACTGGCGGCCGCTACGTCGACGTGCAGATCGACCGGGCGGCAGCGGCGCGGTTTGGCATGAACGTGAGTGACGTGCAGGCGGTGGTGTCAGGCGCCATCGGAGGCGAGAACGTCGGCGAGACCGTCGAAGGACTGGCCCGTTTCCCGATCAACCTGCGCTATCCGCGCGAACTGCGCGACACGCCGCAGAAGCTGCGCAACCTGACGGTGCTCACACCCGGTGGCCAGCAGGTGACGCTGGGCAGCTTGGCCACCGTCGCGCTTGTCGACGGCCCGCCCATGCTCAAGAGCGAGAACGCCCGGCCATCCGGCTGGGTCTACGTCGACGTGCGCGGCCGTGACCTGGCGTCGGTCGCTGGTGACTTGCGGCGCGCGGTGGCCCAGCAGGTGCGCCTGGAGCCGGGCATGAGCCTGGCGTACTCCGGGCAGTTCGAGTACATGGAGCGCGCCAACGAGCGGCTGAAGGTCGTCGTGCCGGCGACGCTGCTCATCATCTTCGTGCTGCTGTACCTGACGTTCCGGCGTGCCGAGGAGGCTGCGCTGATCATGGCCACGCTGCCGCTCGCGTTGACCGGCGGGGTGTGGTTCCTCTACCTGCTGGGCTACAACCTGTCCGTGGCCACCGGCGTGGGCTTCATCGCGCTGGCGGGGGTGTCGGCGGAATTCGGGGTGGTGATGCTGCTGTACCTCAAGCACGCGCTCGAAGACCGGGTGCGCGCCGGCATGCCCATGACGCGGGACGTGGTGCTCGACGCCGTCCGCGAGGGCGCCGTGCTGCGGGTGCGGCCCAAGGCAATGACGGTGGCCGTGATCCTCGCCGGCCTGCTGCCCATCGTCTGCGGCTCGGGCACCGGCTCCGAGGTCATGAGCCGGATTGCCGCGCCCATGCTTGGCGGCATGTTGACGGCGCCGCTGCTGTCCCTTTTCGTCGTGCCTGCGGCTTTCACATTGATGCGGGGAAGGCCGCAGCCAGCTGCATGCCTGCAGTGACACGCTTGGCACTAGAAATCAGCCACCTTGCCCCAGGACGATTCGTTGAATCGTGCGGGGTTGAAAGGTGCGGGATCGAAGATTGGCCGGGCACCCGTGACCAGGTCGGCGATCAGGTGGCCTGCGCCGGGGCCGATGCCGAACCCGTGGCCGGAAAAGCCCGCGGCCAGGATGAAGCCGGGCATCTGAGGCAGTTCCCCGATACCCGGCACGCCGTCGGGCGTGCTGTCGATGTAGCCCGCCCAGGTGCTGGCGATGCGGGCGTCGCGCAGCGCCGGCAACAAGTCGATGGCACGGCGGTGGGTTTCGCGAACCCCGGCAGGATCGGGCTTCGGGTTGAGGATCCGCGCGCGTTCCATCGGCGTGGGAGCGTCCAGCTTCCAGCGTGTGCGGGTCTCGTGGCCCCAGCGCATGCCTTCCCAGCCGCCGGGAAACACGTTGCGCCAGCGCTTGGCGAACATCGGGATGAACTGTGGCGCGAAGCGCATCAATTGCGGCGTGGGGTCGACGCGCCCACGGCCGCTGATGGCCAGGACGTAGTGGCCGTCGGGCCGACGGGTGACTGCGACGCGCGGGCCCGCCAGGGCGTCCGGCAGGCGCTGTTCCACCGGTGCCAGGCGCACGATGGATTGGCGCACCGTGGCGACCGGAAACTGCACACCAAGCTGGTTGCAGAACGACGACGCCCACGCACCGCCCGCGAGAACCGCGGTGCGGGTCTTGATGGTCCCGGCTTCCGTCACGACGCCGCTGACACGCCCGCCTTCCAGCTCGATGCCGCGAGCGGCGCAGTTCTGGTGGACGGTGCCGCCGAGTTTCATGAGCGCGGCTGCCACGGCAGGTGCCGCCTTGGCCGGGTCGGCCGTACCGTCGCTCGGCGAGAAGACGCCGCCTTTCCAGGCGCGGCCGGTCGCCTGGCCCCGTTCCGACGCCTCGCGGCCACTGAGCATGTGGGTGGTCACGCCAGCCGTCTTCGCCAGCTCGCGCCAGCTGGCCCAGCCGGAAATCTGCGCTTCGTCGTCGCTCAGGTAGAGCAAGCCGCAGCGCTTGAAGCCGGTGTCCTCGCCGGTGTCGGCGGCAAACTGATCCCAGAGTTCAAGGCTCTTGGTGGCCATCGGCAGTTCGCGGGCGTCCCGGTTCTGCTGGCGGCACCAGCCCCAGTTGCGGCTCGACTGCTCGGCGCCGATGAGGCCCTTCTCGACCACGGCGACCGACAGGCCGCGCCGGGCCAGGTAGTAGGCGGTGAAGACACCGATGATGCCGCCGCCGATCACGACAACGTCGGCGCTGGCCGGCGGCTTGGGCGAGGTCTCGATGAGGCGCAATGGCTGGGACATATTGGATCTTGACAGTCGTTTCAGGCCGGGACGGTTTGCACCACGTAGAACTTCGCGACGTGGTCGTGGCTCTCCCAGCCGATGGGGGCGCCCTGCGGCACGAAAATCGCATCGCCGGCGCCCGCCGACAGCACGCTGCCGTTGGGACTGGCGAATCGCACGTTGCCGGCCAGCAGGTGCATGAATTCATTGAGAGGATGCGGGCGGACGATGCGGTGATAGGGCGTCGAGTCCCAGGTGCCGGCGCGGTACTGCGTCTGCTCCTCAGTGAAGGCGTTGTCGCTGCGGCAGGCCGGGCTCGGGCCTAGCAGCGTTTGCGCCGGTGGCGGGTTGGAGGGCTTCAGGTCGGCCTCGGCGCGCAAGGGCGTGATGCCGGGCGCCGATGGGCCATCACTTGCGGCTGCGCAGCACACGAAGCGCACGCCAACCCCGGCCTGGATGCGCACCGCAGTCCCCCGTGCAATGACGGCGCCCGCCTCGGGACCGAGCACCAGCGGCGCCGCGCCAGCCGCTGTCAGCGTCAGCTGGCCCGCCACGACGACGAGGGTCTCGGTATGAGGAAAGCTGGCCACGTCGATATCGCCAGTGAAGTTGACCCGGCCGGCGATCATCGCGCCGGGTCCTTCCCAGGCGATCTCGCGACATGGCGCGAACGGGTCGTCCTTGCCGAAGGCCGCCTTGCGGAAGGGGGTTGAGATGGGGGCGCCGTGGGCGCGGTGCAGCAGCAGGGCTGCGGTCATGTTGGCTCCTCGTTCATGTAGCCAAGAATGGCTTTGGTTTCCAGGTATTCCTGCAGGCCTTCGACGCCGTACTCACGGCCGTTGCCCGACCGCTTGTAGCCGCCGAAGGGGGCGTGTGGGTTCCAGGCCGGATGGTTGATGTGCACCTGTCCGGAACGGATCCGGGCAGCGACGGCGCGCGCGGCGCCGAGATCCTGGCTCTGCACATGGGCACCCAGGCCGTAGACCGTGTCGTTGGCGATCTCCACGGCTTCGTCCACGCTGTCGTAGGGAATGATGGCCAGCACCGGCCCGAAGATCTCCTCCTGCGCGATGCGCATACGGGGCTGCACGCTGGAGAAGATGGTCGGGCGGACGTAGAAGCCGCGCTCCAGGTCGGGCGGCCGGCCGGGGCCGCCGCAGACGAGCCGGGCGCCTTCTGAGATGCCGGCCTCGATCATTTCCTGCACGCGGTTGAACTGGGCGCGATTGGCGACCGGACCGTGCGTCGTCTGCGGCAAGCGCGGGTCACCCACGACGAGGGCCGCGGCCGCTTCGGCGGCGAGCCGCTCGACCTCCGCCAGGCGCTCGCGCGGCACGATCATGCGGGTCGGGGCGCTGCAGGACTGGCCGACGTTGCGGAAGGCCGCGGCCACGCCCAGAGGTATGGCGCGCGGGAGGTCCGCGTCGGGCAGAACGATGTTGGGCGACTTGCCGCCCAGTTCCTGCGCGACCCGCTTGACCGTCGGCGCGGCCGCCTGGGCCACCAGCACGCCGGCGCGGGTCGAGCCGGTGATGGAGATCATGTCCACATCCGGGTGCGACGCCAGCGCTGCGCCAACCTCCGGCCCCTCGCCGTTGACGAGGTTGAACACGCCGGCAGGGACGCCGGCATCGCGCATCACCTCGGCGAAGAGCAGCGCGCTCAAGGGCGACAGCTCGCTGGGCTTCAGCACGACGGTGCACCCCGCCGCCAGCGCGGGGCCGACCTTGGCGGTGATCTGGTAAAGCGGCCAGTTCCAGGGCGTGATCAGCCCGCACACGCCGATGGGTTCGCGCAGGATGGCGACGCCCTCGCGATGCACGAGGAAGGGGTAGCCGCGCAGCACGTCCCGCGCCACGCGGATGTGCTCGGCGGCCACTGGCACCTGGTGGCTGCGCGCCATGCTGATGGCCGCGCCCATCTCCAGCGAGATGGCCTGTGCAAACAGCTCAGCGCGCTCCAGGATCAAGGCGTGCACTCGGTCGAGCAGCGCGGCCCGGGTTTCGACCGCACTGACGGACCAGGTGGTGAAGGCCCGCCGGGCTGCGGCCACGGCGGCGTCGACGTCCTGCGCATTGCCCAGCGCGATCTCCGCGACGGCCTGCTCCGTCGACGGGTTGGTGACGGCGCTGCGGGCCGCACCCGCCGGAGTGCGCCACTCACCGCCGATGAAGACGCGATCCAGGTGGCCGGCGTTCATGAGACGCTCGATGACGGGGTTCATTCAGTGTGTCCTTTGGGACCTGACAAGGCGAACGAAAGTAGACATGAAGGGCCGCTTGAGGGCGTGCCGGATGTGCGCCGGACTTCGCAAGAATCTGTCGTGCCGGCCCCGCAGAACAGCGAGCGCTGCTGTGGATGGCCGCTGCCCCGGATCTAAGCTCGGCCATGCTTGAAGAACAGATCCCCGCCACTGCGGTCGACGACCTGATGCCCGACCTGGTCGCCTTGCGCCGCGACCTGCATGCCCACCCGGAGCTGGCCTTCCAGGAGCGGCGCACCGCCGGCATCGTCGCGGCGGCGTTGCGCCTGCTCGGGCTCGAAGTGCACGAAGGCCTGGGTGGCACCGGTGTCGTCGGCACGCTGCGCCACGGCACGAGCGGCCGCTCGGTCGGGCTGCGTGCCGACATGGACGCACTGCCGATGGCCGAGCAGTCGCGCCTGGGCCATGCCAGCCGCCATGCCGGCGCACACCACGGCTGCGGCCACGACGGCCACACCGCCATGCTGCTCGGCGCCGCGCGGCACCTGGCACGCACCCGGCTGTTCGACGGCACGGTGCACTTCATCTTCCAGCCGGCCGAGGAAGGGCAGGGCGGCGCCCGCGTGATGGTGGAGCAGGGCCTGTTCGAACGCTTCCCCTGCGACGCGGTCTACGCACTGCACAACTGGCCCGACCTGCCGCTGGGCCACGCGCAGACACGGCCCGGCCCCATCATGGCGGCGGCCGACCGCTTCGACATCACGCTGCGCGGCCGGGGTGGCCACGCCGCGCAGCCGCACCACACGCCCGACGCGCTGCTGGCCGCGAGCCAGCTGGTCGTGCAGCTCAACACCATCGTCTCGCGCCGCATCGACCCGGCCGATTCGGCCGTGCTGTCGGTCACCAAGCTGGAGGGCGGCCAGAGCCACAACGTGCTGCCGGCCGAAGCCCGCATCACCGGCACGGTCCGCAGCTTCGACGCAGCGGTGCAGGACCGCATCGAGTCCGCGCTGCGCGACGCGGCGGCCGGCGTGGCGCTGGGCCATGGCCTGGCGGTCGACGTGGCCTACACCCGCTACTACCCGTCCACCATCAACACGCCGGCGGAGGCCGCGCTCGCACTGGCCGCCGCTGCCGACGCCGGTCTGCAGGCCACCGAAGCACCCAGGCCCGCCTTCACCAGCGAAGACTTCGCCTTCATGCTGCGCGAGCGGCCGGGCGCCTACCTATGGTTGGGGCAGGGCGGCGAAAGGCCGCTGCACCATCCCTGCTACGACTTCAACGACGAGGCGTTGCCTCTCGGCGTGCGGTGGTTCTGTGCGGTGGTGGAGTGCGTGCTTCGGCCCGGCGAATGATCGTCGGCAAAGCTGGAGCGACGGGCATTCGTGAAGTGACCGCGGCGCCTCCGGGACCGGCCCTTCAGAGTGGGCCTTGTCTGCGCCGACCCAGGATCTAGGTACCTCTCGGATCAACGGCAGGTATCACAGTCGGCCAGCTGGCGGTTCCGACCCGTTGCAGTCATCGCGTCTGCGGCTTTGGACGACAGCTACGTGCCCAAAGCTGAAGCTCGAGACCGACGGCGGACGGCGGCACCGCAGCGGTTGCAGTAATTCGATCAGGACAATCGAGTGGCAACATTCGGCCATTGCTGTCGTTCGCTGCCGACTTTTCTTGAGTAGGCATCCCATCGGAGAAAGAGTGTGACGAAGAAGATGGTCGAGTTCCGAGGCATCGAGGTCGTAGAAGGGTGGCCGGAGAGAATTCAAGAGGCTCAACTTCTTCTCACTTGTCACCCGAACGGCAAGGAGATGGGGCGCGTTCGGTATGGCGCGGAGGAGGACGACTGGGGCGCGAACGACCGGGCATGCCACGACTGTGGCGTCATCAAAGGCGAACTCCATGTTCCTGGGTGCGATGTTGAACGCTGCCCTTCGTGTGGAGGTCAGATATTCGGATGTGACTGCGATTGGTCGACAGATGGAGTCGAGCCGCCTGCTGCCAAACCGTCGAAGCCCTTCACCGACAAGCAGCTGAAGATCGTCGCTGCACGGAAGAAGTTCGTATGGCGTCATACCGGCTTTGCTTCAAACGGAGACGCCATATTTGAAGTGCACAACGGATCGGACATGCGATTGCCATACCTCTCCGTTGGAGTTCAGGGCCGAGGAGGGACCAAGTTGATCGGCGCCGTATGGCTCAATGTGGCTGGTATCGAGCCAGGCTCCAGCGGAAGGGTGCAACATGACTGCTATTCAGACCAACTCCGTCAAGACGAGGTTGAGTGCTTCAGCACGGCGGACCCTACGCCCGAGACCAGAGATCGCTTCTGGGAGTTCAACAGGCTCCCAAAGAAACGGGCGCCGGATGTGTGACCGGGTGGCCGAGCAAGTGTTCTTCGGCAAGCCTCAGGCCGCGGCTCAACTTCAACGTGAGCTTCTGCTAACGAGTGACGAATTTCGCGCTTGAGGTGACCGCTCAGCTTGGATAGCTGCCTGCCGTCTGGCCTGCCGTGAACGGCAGCAACCAGCCTGGAGCCGACGGCGGCTTGAGGGCTGCACCGCGCGCAGCGAGGAATGCAGGCTTGTCGCGAAGTCGCGGGCACCTTGTCGGCCAGCTCTTGTCGGCGGCCACCCCGACCCGGTCCCTTAACGACGACTGGCCGGGCCCCCAGGCAAAATCCAGATGATCGGGGCGACCCTGGCGTCAGGCCTGCCGGGAAGCCCACCTTTAAGAATGGAGCAGCGTCAATGGCACTGACGAAGAAGGGCGAGTTCTGGTACGGGACGACGTCCGGCGACACCCAGGCCGAGCTGCGCAGCTACAGCGTTGCGAATCGCCATGAGGCCGTCCGGTTTGCCGCGTCCAAATGCGATTGCGGGTGCCGGACCTTCGCGCTACAGACCGATGAAGAAGCCGGCGTGGCGATCCGCACCTGCACCGACTGCGGGCAGGAACACCTGATGGGCAACAGCGCGGACTACGTTGAAGAATCCGTGCCCGAGGCGCACGAGTGCGTGTGCGAGAACGAGGTGTTCGAGCTGATGTCCGGCGTCTCCGTGTACGCGGGCACACATGACGTGCGCTGGTACTACATCGCTTGCCGCTGCGTGGAATGCAATCTGGTCGGGGTCTTCGCAGACTGGAAGTGTGAAGCGGGTGATGCTGCGGCCTTCCTCGCCAAGGTATGAGCGGCCGAACCCCGCAGAGATCAGGCTCGCACGCTCGGGGTCACGCAAGGCTCAGAGTCGGGGCTCAAGTTTCAAGCCCTAGCACGAGCAACGCCTGACCCTCTCGCGCTGGAATGCCAAGCCTCGGCACATCGACGGCGCCATGATCGCACTTACCGCGCGAGCGGCCGAGGGGTGTCATGAAGTGGGCGGCGGACTTGGCTGTATCAATGACGGCTAGCGCTGCGGTCCCGTCCTCGGTCGTCGATCATGACCTTCCGCTTTGGGCACGAAGCCGGCGCCCGAAGCAGCAGAGGCGATGACCGCTCATGGCCGCCAGTGTGAAGCCATCCAGAGTCCCGAGAGCCGACATACTGGGTCGCAACGACGGGGTGCCCGGCGCAATGTCCCGGAGGCACCGCCTGCGGACCGACGGTTGCGCCAGATGCCCATCGTGACGCGCGGACCAGGGGCGGTGTCGCGTCGTCGCTCAAGCCTTCACTTCGACCACCTGTTCGAAGCCGCCAAAGATCATGCGTTTGCCGTCGAAGGGCATGGGCGGGTTGCCGGGCGTGGACGGATCCATGCGCGGGTCCTCCATCATCTTCTTCATGCCTGCGTCGCGCGTGGCCTTGTCCGGCCATTCGACCCACGAAAAGGCGACCGTCTCCTCGGCGGTGGCCTGGACTGCGCGGCGGAAATCGGTGACCTTGCCGTCAGGGACGTCGTCGCCCCAACCTTCGATCACACGGGTCGCGCCCAGCTCAAGGAACATCGCGTCGAAGTGGCGCGCGTGCTCAATGAACTTCTGCTTGTTGGCGGTAGGGACCGCGATCACGAAACCATCGATGTATGACATGTCTTCACTCCTGTTAAGTTGACCGGACGGAGCGCCCCTGAGGGCACCTCGTCTCCCATCGACGAACGACGGGAACCCAAATCGACATGGCCTGCCTGTTGGAGGACATGCGCCCTGTGGCGGCGCCGAAACAGCATGCCCGTGGGATCAACCGCCGCGGTGCCCTCAGCGTAGACGCCTTGGCCCAGCAGGTTACGCCGAGCGACCCGGCTCCCGACTGCAATTGTTTCGGAGCCTGCGACGTGGAGCCGGTCGGCGCAACCCGGCGCCGGCGTCGGGAGCGCCGTTTGCTGGCAGGGTGCTCGGTCCGGCTGCGAGCGCATCGGGGCGGTCTTGCCGGGCCAGTTCAATCTCGCGAAGGAGTCGTAGCGAGGCCCGGTCAGAACGAGTGCGTCATGCCCGCGCCGTAGACCTCTTTGGTACCGGTGCCGAGCAGGCGCTTGGAGGCCAGGTCCGCATACACCGTGGTGCGCTTGGACAGGCTGTAGCCGGCGCTCACCGAGACCATCTTCTCCTTCTTCAGGCCGTCCACGTCGGCCTGGCCCCAGCCTGCCTTCAGCGTCGTGGCGCCCATCACATAGACCGCGCCCAGCGTCGTCACCTTGGCCTTGGAGCCGGCGACGGATTCGCTGGCGTTGTACATGCCCATCAACGACAGCATGCCGAAGGCGGCGCGCACGCCGACCGAGGTCTCGGTGGCGCCGGCGCTGTTCTTGCCGCTGCCCAGCATCATGCGCAGCTTGCCGTCGTTGTAGAGCAGGGTGGCGGCGCGCGTCTTCGCCACAGCGCCTGCGGGCGATTCGGGCGAGGCGCTGACGTGAAGCGAGACGTTGGCGAACTTCGGCGAGTCGTAGAAGACCGCGTTGGCCACGCGGCCCGAGCCGCCGCCGGCCGGGTCGGCGGAGTAGTTCCAGTGCCACAAATCCCAGGCGGGCGACACGATGCGGTCGTAGTTGCTCCAGGCGTCGAAGGCCCAGTCCTGCGCCTGGACGGCGTCGAGCGCGCGGCCCAGGCGCAAGGCGCCGAAGCCGCCCTTGATGCCGACGGTCGACTCGCCGTGCCAGAACGGCCTGCCCGTGCCGGCCTCCGACGCGCCGGTGTCCGCGTCGAAACGGTGGCGCAGGCGGAAGGTCGCGGCCAGGCCGTCGCCGAGATCCTCGTTGCCAGCGAACTCCAGGTGGCTGCGCTGGATGGTGCCGACGTTCGTGCGGCCGGCTGTGTCGCGGAACACGCCCGCGTCGATGCTGCCGCTGACCGTGACGTTGGATTGCGCGTTGGCGACGCTGCCGCACAAGGCAGCGCCGGTGACGACGAGAAGGCGGATACGGGTGAAAGCTGTCATGGATTCCCTCTTGTAGGTTGCTTGTCGGCGACGACGAGGGGCTGCAACTTCGATCCGGAAGCCGCACCGCTCGGTGCCAGGGCATTCCAGCACCGGGGGCTTCGCGCGGCGTCGCGTTGTGGCCGCCCGCGGCGGCACGAACTGCGGTTGTGGAAGGCGCGGGCAGCGCGATCTGCGCCGATGCCGAAACCGCGCGGCGCGCAGACGATTGCTGCGGTTGGGAGGGGTGTTGCCGGCAGCGTCTGCGGCGTCATCACGACGCGGCGGCGCGGGTTCAGGTGGCTTGTGTCAGCGGCATGAAGTGGGAGGCGGCCCAATGCGCAGCAGGCCCGCATGGTGCGGGCCTGCTCAGTCGGTGCGGGCGCTCAGCGCGTTTCGTGGAACAGCTTCTCGATCGGGCAATGCGTCTTCACGAACGGCGACTTGATGACGATGTAGCTGAAGTACTTCTCGATGCCGATATTGCGTTCGAGCAGGCCTTCGATGACCTGCTGGTAGTGGTTCACGCCGCGCGTCATGAAGCGCAGCAGGTAGTCGTAGCCGCCGCTGACGAGGTGGCACTCGAGGATCTCGTCGACCTCGCGGATGGCGCTCTCGAAGCGGATGAAGTCCTCGCGGTGGTGGTCGGTCAGCGTGACTTCGGTGAACACCGTCAGCGTGTCGCCCAGCTTCTCCAGCCGCAGATGGGCGCCGTAGCCGCTGATGTAGCCGGCCTGCTCCAGGCGCTTGACGCGGATGAGGCAGGGGCTCGGTGACAGTCCGACCGCATCGGCGAGATCGACGTTGGTGATGCGGCCGTTCTTCTGCAGCTGGGCCAGGATGCGCAGGTCCAACCGGTCGAGTTTGAGAGCTTCTGCCATGGTGGGTGCCCAAAGGTTGGCGAATGGCGCGATTGTGTGGCGCCGGTGTTCAGCCGCCGGACATCGCCGCGCGCACGTTGGGTGCCGCCAACGCATCGTCCAGCACGCGGCGCAGGCGTGTGAACAACTCGTCGAGTTCGACCTCGGTGATGGTCAGCGCGGGAGCAAAACCCAGCACGTGGTCGCCGAAGCTGCGGAACACCAGGCCGCGCTGGTAGCCGAGGGCGAACAGCCGGTCGGCCAGGCCCAATGCCGGGTCGAAGCCGCGCCGGCTGGCCTTGTCGCTCACCAGTTCCAGCGCGCCGAGCAGGCCGCGGTAGCGCACGTCGCCCACCAGCGGGTGCGAGCGCAAGGCCTCCAGCCCGGCGGCAAAGCGCGTGGCGACGCGCTGGGCGTTCGCGAGGATGCCGCCCTCTTCGTACAAGCGGATCACTTCCAGCGCCACCGCTGCAGACACCGGATGCGCCGAGTAGGTCGCGCCGTGGCCGATGGGCTGGCCGGCCGGGGCGCCGTCGGCGATGCCGGCGTAGACCTGCTCGGACATCATCGTCGCGCCCATCGGCACATAGCCCGACGTCAGGCCCTTGGCCAGCGTCATCAGGTCGGGCTGCACGCCTTCGGCATCGCAGGCGAACATCGTCCCGGTGCGGCCGAAGCCGGTGATGACCTCGTCGACGACGAACAGGATGTCCAGCTCGCGCGCCGCGTCGGCCATCGCCTTCAGCCAACCGGGCGGCGGCACGATGACGCCGCCGGAACCCTGGATGGGCTCGCAGAAGAAGGCGGCGACGTTCTCCGCCCCCAGCTCGGTCACCTTGGCGCGCAGCGAGGCGACGGAGGCGGCGATCAGCGCCTGCGCGTCACCGCCGCTTTCATGGTGGTAGGGGTTGGGCGACGGGATGTGGTGCTGCGTGGCCAGCGGCAGGTCGAAGCCGCGGTGGAAGACCGGCAGTGCCGTCAGCCCCGCGCCGGTGGAGGACGAGCCGTGATAGCCCCGCTGCAGCGCGATGAAGTGCTTCTTGGTGGGCCGGCCGGTGTTGTTGTAGTACTGGACGATGAAGCGCACGGCGGCGTCGACCGATTCCGAGCCGCCCAGCGTCAGGTAAGCGCGGGTCAGCGAGGCCGGCGTGATCTCGACCAGCTTGGCCGCCAGGCGAATGGCCGGCTCGCTGGCGAAATGGAAGTAGCCGGTCGCATAGGGCAGGCGGCGCATCTGCTCGACGGCGGCCTGCACGACGCTCTCCTGGCCGTAGCCGACGTTGACGCACCACAAGCCCGCGAAGGCGTCGAGCAGCTCGCGACCCTGGGCATCCTGCAGCCAGACGCCGTGGCCTGAGCTCAGCACCATCGGGCCGCGCTCCTCGTGCCGGCGCCACGGTGCCACGGGGTGGATGAGATGCGCGCGGTCCAGGCCGGCCAGCGCAGCGTGCTGTTCCGGGGTGGTGATGGCGGCTCGGGCGGCGGTTTGGGCGAGGGGGAGGGCGGTCATGAGCAGCGTGTTGCAGTGGATGGCTGACGCTCAGTTTGGGCGTTCGGGCTCGCCGGTGGGTGCTGCATTGGCCGCTCGCGGCAGCGTCTTGCGCTGAACTGCGGGCCGCCACGGCAGAAGCTGCCGCTCGCGCTCAATAGCCTTTGCTGCGATCCACCAGGCCCACCAGCGGCAGCCCGGCTTCGAAACGCCGCAGGTTGTCCAGCACCACCGCGGCCGCCGTGTCAGGCTGCGTCATGCTGGCGATGTGCGGCGTGATCTGCACGCGCGGATGGCGCCACAGCGGGTCGTCCGCCGGCAGGGGCTCGGGATCGGTCACGTCGAGCACGGCTTCGCCGAGGCGGCCGTCGTCAAGGGCGCGCAACAGGTCTGCGCTCACCAGCTGCGGGCCGCGGCCGACGTGAACCAGCGCCGCGCCGCGCGGCAGTGCGTTGAACAACGCGCTGTTGAGCAGGCCGCGCGTCGCGTCGGTCAGTGGCAGCAGGCAGACCAGGATGTCGCTGCGGCCCAGGAAGGCAGCGCGCTCGCCCTCACCGGCAAAACACCGCACGCCGTCGATGCTGCGCCGGCTGCGGCTCCAGCCGGCGCAGTCAAAGCCCAGGCCGCGCAGCGCCTGCAGCACGGCTTCGCCAAGTGAGCCCAGCCCCAGCACGCCGACGCGGCACTGCGCCGCGGTACGCACCGGCAAAGGCCGCCACAGCCCCTGGGCCTGCTGGCGCCGGTAGGCGGGGCGGTCGCGGTGCATATCCAGCACGGCATGCAGCACGTACTCGACCATGCCCTGCACGATGCCGGGCTCGACCATGCGCACCAGCGAGACAGTCGGTGGCAGCGCGGCGAGGTCGAACTGGTCCACACCGGCGCCGGTCGAGAACAGCAGCTTCAGGTTCGGGAAGCGCTGGGCCAGCTGCTCGGGCTGCTGCCAGGTGGCGAGGTATTGAACTTGGGCTGGATCGCCCACGTCCGGCCAGAGCCGGAAGTCCAGCGTTGGCGCGCCGTGGCGGAACAGTTCGCCCCAGCGCCGGCCGCGCTCGGCGTCGGCTATGTAGAGGAAGGTGGTCATGGCGCCTCAGAGGGTGAGAGTTTTTCAGACGTGCCCGAAAGGCGCGTCAAAACGCCCTCGAACTAGGCGCAAAGCGCAGCCATAGCGGGCTATGGCGAGCATTTGCAACGACGGGCGAGGGCGTTTTGGCGGGCAAGGCGGGCATGGATGAAAAGCTCTCACCCTCTTAGCCCAAGGCCTGCGTGACGATGGCGTAGCTCTTGGGCGCACCCGGCGCCGCTGGCTTGGCAGCCGGGCCGCGTTGCATGACCACCGGCGCGTCCACGCGCAGCAGGCCCATCGCCTCCAGCCATTCGGCCAGGCCGCTGTCCAGGTCGATGTCGATGCGCGTGAAGCGGCCGGCGTTGGTGCCGGCCAGGTGGGCAATGAGGGCCTTGGCGCCTTCGTCGTCCGGCGCGACGACCGGCCCGATGGCGTGGCCGCGGCCGAAGCGGCGCAGCAGGCCAAAGCCGCGCACCGTGCCGCCGTCGTCGAGCACTACGGTGGACTCTGCCTCGGCCAGCAGTTCATCCATCAACGCGTCGCGCGGCATGCCGCAGGCTTGCGCGTCGAGCGCCTTCAGCACCGGCGCATCGGAAGCGCCCGCCGGCCGCAGACGCCAGCCGCTATCCAGGGCCACCAGCGGCGCCGGTTGCGCGATGCCCTGGTGCTGGCGCAGCTCGCCGACGCGCACGAAGCCCAGGCGCTCGTAGAGGCCGCGCCCTTCGAGCGTGGCGTTGAGCCGAACGCGGCAATCCTGCAGGCCATCAAGCACCGCGCTCATCAGGCGGTGGCCGATGCGCCGGCCCTGCTGCGCCGGCGCGACGATGACCAGGCCGATGGTCGCGTCCTGCGCCCCCCAGCGAAAGCGCAGGGCGGTGCCGACGATCTCGCCGTCGCGCTCGGCGACGACGCCCTCGGCGTGGTGGAAGACCTGCTTCCAGTCGGCCAGGCGGTGGGGCCAGCGCAGCGTGTCGGACAGGTCGTGAGCGGCCGCAAGATCAGCGGCACTCATCTTGCGCAGCCGCACGCCGTCGTCGGCGGGAACTGCATTCGTGGTGGCGGGGGCACCCATGTGGCGGGGTCTCCTGAAGGGCAAGGGGTTGCCGATGTTGCAGCCTTTCGCGGGTGCCGCGCCAGCCCAAATACGGCCTGCCACCCATTTCGGCAGCTTGCGCTGTGAGGCCCGCCGCGCACGGCATTCAATGCTGCGGCGGGCCAGTCTGCGACCACAAATTTCGCGGCGCCGTCCCTACCATCAGCGCCCATTCACCCATGACATCGCAGGTCAATCGCATGCAAGTCGCCCAGCCGCATTCGCCAATGGCCGCCCGGACTCCGGGGTTGCTCAAGGCCGATTCGCGGTCCCGCATTTGCGCCACCGGCTGGTGCCTCCAGGGTTCCATTGAAGGGCGCCCGTCCCCGTCCAAGTGCACGCCGCAGGGCATGCCGCCGAGCCGCCTTCGAACGGCAGTTTCAGCGCCTGCGACAGCCCGTTTTCCCCACAAACCACTTCACTGCACATGCTGCAATGAAGCCCTGATGACAACCCACTGAGCGAGACGCGCAACATGAGCATCCGACCCAAGTACATCACCTTCGATTGCTACGGCACCCTGACCCGCTTCCGCATGGCGGAGATCACACGGGATATCTTCTTCGACCGCGTGCCGGCCGAGCGCATGGAGCAGTTCATCGCCGACTTCACGGCCTACCGTTTCGACGAAGTGCTGGGCGACTGGCAACCGTACGACGTGGTGCTGAAGAACGCGGTGCGCCGGCTGTGCCGCAAGTGGAAGCTGCAGTACCTTGACGCCGAGGCGCAGCGCTACGTCGATGCCGTGCCCACCTGGGGGCCGCACGACGACGTGCCCGCGGGCCTGGCCAAGGTCGCCAAGGAGATCCCGCTCGTGATCCTGTCCAACGCGATGGACCACCAGATCCAGTCCAACGTCGCCATGCTCGGCGCACCCTTCCACCGGGTCTACACCGCCCAGCAAGCCCAGGCCTACAAGCCGCGGCTGAAGGCCTTCGAGTACATGATCGATTCGCTCGGCTGCAACCCCGAGGACCTGCTGCATGTGTCCTCCAGCCTGCGCTACGACCTGATGTCGGCCGACGACATCGGCATCGTCAACAAGGTCTTCGTCAACCGCGGCCATGGCCCGGGCTGCCCGGGCTACCGCTACACCGAGATCGCCGACATCGGCGGCCTGGCCGGCGTGGTCGGTCTCTGAACGTCGATAGCGGCCAGGCCATGAAACTCGATGCCTACTGGACCGACAGCGTGCCGGCGTTCGTGCCGGCAGCACGCGAGCTGCCGCAGCGCGTGGACGTCGCCATCGTGGGCGGCGGCTTCAGCGGCCTGTCCGCCGCCCTGGCGCTGGCCAAGCGCGGTGCCACGGTGGCAGTGCTGGAGGCTGGTGCGCGCGTCGCGTCCGAAGCCTCGGGGCGCAATGGCGGCCATGTGAACAACGGCCTGGCGGTCGACTATGCGGAAGCCGCCGCGCGCCATGGCCGCGAGCGGGCAGCCGCCTGGTACCGCGCCTACGACGACGCCGTCGACACCGTGGCGCAGCTGGTTCAGCAGGAAGGCATCGCCTGCGATTTCAGCCGCACCGGCAAGCTCAAGCTGGCGACACGGCCGGCGCAGCTGGAGGCGCTGCGGCGCAGCGTGGAGCGCCTGCATGCCGACGGCGTCGACACCGACACCGAGATCCTCGATGCTGCCAGCGTGCGTGCCGAGGTGCAGAGCGAGCGTTTCCACGGCGGCATGCTCTACAGGCGCAGCGGCCAGATGCACATGGGCCGCTTCGCCAACGGCCTGGCCGAAGCCGCCGAGCGCCAGGGCGCGGGCATCTTCACCGGCACCTGCGTGCAGCGGATTGAGCGCACCCACGGCCACGCCCACCGCCTGCACACCACGCGCGGCACCGTGGCGGCCGACCAGGTGCTGCTGGCCACCGGGGCTTCGCGCCACGGCGGCTACCGCAGCTTCGGCTGGCTGCGCCGGCGCATCGTGCCCATCGGCAGCTTCATCGTCGTGACCGAGCCGCTCGGCGCGGAGCGCGCGGCCGCGCTGCTGGCGGCGCGCCGCACCTACACGACGGTGGCCAACATCCACCACTACTTCCGACTGACGGCCGACCACCGGCTCGTCTTCGGCGGCCGCGCTCGCTTCGCGATCAGCAGCCCGCAGCAGGACGCCGCCAGCGGCGAGGTCCTGCGCGCCGGCCTGCTGGAGACCTTTCCGCAACTGGCCGGCGTGCGGCTGGACTACTGTTGGGGCGGCCTCGTCGACATGACACAGGACCGCCTGCCCCATGCCGGCGAGCGCGACGGCCTGTACTACACGATGGGCTACAGCGGCCACGGCACGCAGATGTCGGTGCTGATGGGCCAGCGCATGGCCGCGCTGATGGGCGGCGACACCGCCGCCAACCCGTGGGCGGACCGTGCCTGGCCGGCCATTCCCGGCCATGTCGGCCCGCCCTGGTTCCTGCCCGCCGTCGGCCTGTACTACCGGCTGAAGGATCGCCTCGCCTAGCCTGGAGCGGGCGGTTCTCCCAAGACCCGCCCCGAACTCGTCACCCCCACAGAACACTGAACGAGAAACACACCATGAGCCATCGCCAACCCCTCGAAGCCCTTGTCGGCCCGCACGACAGCCAGCGCTTGTTCGAAGCGCTGAAACGCGGCGCCAGCCGCCGCGACATCCTCGGCCTGCTCGTCGGGGCGGGCATGCAGGCCGGCCTCGCCGGTGCGCTCGCGGGCAGCGCGATGTCGGCCCATGCGCAGGCGCCCAAGCGCGGTGGCAAGCTGCGCGTGGCCGGCGCCACGGCCGCGGCCAGCGACACGCTGGACCCGGCCAAGCAGTCCAACCAGGCCGACTACTCGCGCTGCAACATGCTCTACAACGGGCTCACGTCGCTGGACGGCAGCCTGACGCCGCAGCCGGCCCTGGCCGAGCGCTTCGACACCAAGGACGCCAAGACCTGGGTGTTCACACTGCGCAAAGGCGTCACCTTCCATGACGGCAAGGCGCTGACCCCGGCCGACGTCGTCTACTCGATCTCGCGCCACAAGGACCCCGCCACGGCCAGCAAGGCCAAGGTTCAGACCGACCAGATCGAGAGCATCAAGGCCAGCGGCCCGAACGAGGTGACCATCGTGCTCGCCGCGCCGAACGCCGACCTGCCGGTCATCCTGGGCACCTTCCACTTTCACATCGTCAAGGACGGCACGACCGACTTCAACACCGGCATCGGCACCGGCCCCTACAAGCTCAAGGAGTTCAAGCCCGGCGTGCGCTCGGTCGTCGTGCGCAATGAGGCTTACTGGAAGCCCGGCAAGCCCTACCTGGACGAGATCGAGTTCGTCGGCATCAGCGACGAGAACGCCCGCGTCAACGCGCTGCTGTCAGGTGGCATTGACCTTGTCGGTGCCGTCAACCCGCGCTCACTGGCACGCATCGCCGGCACGCCGGGCTTCGCCGTGTTCAAGACGCAGTCGGGCCAGTACTCCGACCTGACCATGCGGCGCGACACCGGCCCTGGCGCCAACCCCGACTTCGTGCTGGGCATGAAGCATCTGTTCGACCGCGAGCAGATGAGGAAGACCATCGCCCTCGACCAGGCCGTCATCGGCAACGACCAGCCGATCGACCCGACCAACCGCTTCCACTTCGCCGGCCTGCCGCAGCGCGCCTTCGACCCCGAGAAGGCGAAGTTCCACCTGAAGAAGGCGGGCGTCTCGAGCGCGGTGCCGGTGGTGTGTTCGCCTGCGGCGCTGTACTCGGTCGAGATGGCGCTGATGCTGCAGCAGACGGCCAAGGAGGTCGGTCTGGACATCGACGTCAAGCGCATGCCGGCCGATGGCTACTGGTCCAACCACTGGCTCAACAGCGCCGTCGGCTTCGGCAACGTCAACCCCCGGCCCAGCGCCGACATGCTGCTGACGCAGTTCTTCAAGTCGGATGCGCAGTGGAACGAGTCGCGCTGGAAGAACGAGAAGTTCGACCAGCTGCTCGTCGCCGCGCGCGGTGAGACCGACCTCGCCAAGCGCCGCCAGATGTATGCCGACATGCAGACGCTGATCCACCAGGAGGCCGGCATCGGCATCCCGCTGTTCCTGGCCAGCCTTGACGGCCACAGCACCAAGGTCAAGGGCCTGTCGCCCATCCCGCTGGGCGGGTTGATGGGCTACAACTTTGCCGAGAACGTCTGGCTCGCCGCCTGACACCCCCACCGCACAAGGCATCCTATGAACGGGATCATCCTCAAGCTGCTCGCGCAGCGCGTCGCGTTGTCGCTGCTGTCGCTGCTGGCGGTGTCGGTGATCGTCTTCGCCGTGACGGCGGTGCTGCCCGGCGACGCGGCCCAGGAGCAGCTCGGCCAGGACGCCACGCCCGAGGCCCTGGCTGCACTGCGGGCGCAGATGGGCCTGGACGCCTCGGCCCCTACGCGCTACCTGCGCTGGCTGGGCGGCCTGGCGCGCGGCGACTTCGGCAAGTCCGTCACGGCCTACCAGCCGGTGGCCGAGCTGATCGGCTCGCGGCTGCCCAACTCGCTGCTGCTGGCCGCCATCACGGCGCTGTTCTCGGTACCGATCGCGCTGGCCGCCGGCATCGCGTCGGCGGTGTGGCGGGGCTCGTGGTTCGACCGCGCTGCGTCCACGGCCTCGGTGGGTGTCGTCTCGGTGCCGGAGTTCCTGATCGCGACGCTGGCGGTGCTGGTGTTCGCGGTGCAACTGCGCTGGCTGCCCGCGCTGTCCTATGTCAACGACATCGAATCGATGGGTCAGCTGCTGAAGGCCTTCGCGATGCCGGTGCTGACGCTGACCTGCGTGATCGTCGCCCAGATGATGCGCATGACGCGTGCGGCGGTCATCGACCAGCTGGAGGCGCCCTACATCGAGATGGTCCGCTTGAAGGGCGCCTCGTCGCTGCGCATCGTCATGTGCCATGCGCTGCCGAACGCCGTCGGCCCGATTGCCAACGCGGTGGCGCTGAGCCTGTCCTACCTGCTGGGCGGCGTGATCATCGTCGAGACGATCTTCAACTATCCCGGCGTGGCCAAGCTGATGGTCGACGGCGTCGCGCAACGCGACACGCCACTGGTGCAGGCCTGCGCCATGCTGTTCTGCAGCGGCTATCTGATCCTCGTCACGGCCGCGGACATCTGCGGCATCGTCGCCAACCCGCGGCTGCGTCACCGCTGAACGGAGCACAGGCATGACCGTCATTTCCATTCCCCTGCCTGTCGGGCGCTCGGTGGCCTGGCGCCGCCGGCTCGCGCAGTTCGGCCCTTCGGGTCTGCTCGGCCTCGTGGTCCTGACCTTCTGGGTCCTGGCCGCACTGTTCGGCCCCGCGCTGCTGGCCCGCAGCGGCGCCCAGGGCGGTGGTGCCGTGTTCGCACCCATCAACGCTCACCACTGGCTGGGCACCGACTATCTGGGCCGCGACATGCTGGCCCGCGTCATCGAAGGTGCCCGCTACACCGTCGGCGTGGCTCTGGTCGCCACACTGCTGGCCAGCGGCACGGGCACCTTGCTGGCGCTGCTGGCGGCCGCCAGCGGGCGCTGGATCGACGGGACCTTGAGCCGCCTGCTGGACACGCTGACGGCCATTCCGAGCAAGATGTTCGCGCTGCTGATCGTGGCCGGCTTCGGTTCGTCGGTGCCCGTGCTGATCCTGACGGCCGCCGTCATCTATGTGCCGGGCGCCTACCGCATCGGCCGCTCGCTGGCCGTGAACATCAATGCGATGGACTACGTCACCGTGGCCCGCACGCGCGGCGAGGGCACCTGGTATGTGATGCGGCGCGAGATCCTGCCCAACATCCTCGGCCCGATGCTGGCCGACCTGGGGCTGCGCTTCGTCTACGTCGTGCTGCTGCTGGCGTCCTTGAGCTTTCTCGGCCTGGGCGTGCAGCCGCCGATGGCGGACTGGGGTTCGCTGGTGCGCGAGAACATCGGCGCGCTGGCCGATGGTGGCGCCTCGGTGATTGCGCCGGCCGGGGCAATAGCCAGCCTGACCATCGCCGTGAATCTGGTGATCGACAACCTGCCGGGTCGCAAGGCCCGCGAGAGGGGAGCACGCTGATGGGCAGCCTTGTTGAAGTGAGCAATCTGACGGTCACAGCCGGCGACGCGACGCTGGTCGACGCGCTGTCGTTCACGATCCACCCCGGTGAAGTGCTGGCGCTGATCGGCGAGTCCGGCTCGGGCAAGACGACCACGGCGCTGGCCCTGATGGGCTATGCGCGTCAAGGCTGCCGCATCGCGGCGGGGCAGGTCCGCATCGGCGATGTCGACGTGCTCAAGCTCGACCCGCGCCAGCTGCGCGGCCTGCGCGGCCGCAAGGTCACCTACATCGCGCAGAGCGCGGCGGCGTCGTTCAACCCGTCGCGCACCATCCTCGACCAGGTCGTGGAGCCGGCGACGCTGCACGGCACGCTGTCGCGCCCGGCGGCTGAACTGAAGGCGATTGCGCTGTTCCGCGAGCTGGCGCTGCCCGATCCTGAAGGCATTGGCGCGCGCTACCCGCACCAGGTGTCAGGCGGCCAGCTGCAGCGGCTGATGGCGGCGATGGCGCTGATCACCGACCCCGATGTTGTCATCCTCGACGAGCCGACCACGGCGCTGGACGTGACGACGCAGGTGGAGGTGCTGCGCGCCTTCAAGCGGGTGGTGCGCGAGCGCCAGGTCACGGCGGTCTACGTCAGTCATGACCTGGCGGTCGTGGCCCAGATGGCCGATCACATCTTGGTGCTGCGCGGTGGCTGCATGCAGGAGCTGGGTGGCACCGACCGTGTGATCGGCCAGCCAGCGCATGAGTACACCCGCGAACTGCTGGCCGCCGCACGGCCGGTGGCGCGCGATGCGGGCCATGACGCCGGCAGCACGCCGACGCTGCTGGAGGTCAGCGGCCTGAGCGCCGGCTACGGCGCGCGGGATGCCCAGGGCCGGCCGCGGGTGTGCATCCTGCAGGACATCGACCTGCGGCTGGAGCGCGGCCAGGCCGTCGGCGTCATCGGCGAATCGGGCTCCGGCAAGACGACGCTGGCCCGCGCCGTCGCGGGCTTGCTGGGACCGAGCGCCGGCACCATCCGTTTCGACGGCCGGCCCCTGGCGCCAACGCTTGGCGCACGCAGCAAGGAGGACCTGCGCCGCATCCAGATCGTCTTCCAGTCGGCCGACACGGCGCTGAACCCGTCGCAGACCATCGAAAGCATCCTCGCGCGGCCGCTGCAGTTCTACCGCGGCATGAAAGGTGCTGCCCTGCAGCGCCGCATCGCCGAGCTGCTGGACCTGGTGAAGCTGCCGGCCAACGTCGCTGGCCGCCTGCCCGGCGGGCTGTCGGGCGGCCAGAAGCAGCGTGTCAACCTGGCGCGGGCGCTGGCCGCCGAGCCTGAGCTGCTGCTGTGCGACGAGGTCACCTCGGCGCTGGACACGGTCGTCGGCGCCGCCGTGCTCGACCTGATCGCGGAACTGCGCCGCGAGCTGGGCTTGTCCATCCTGTTCATCAGCCATGACCTGCACACGGTCCGCGCGGTCTGCGACGAGATCGTCGTCATGCGGCATGGCTGCAAGCTGGCCCAGGTGGCGCGGGCCGACTATGACCGCGGGCCGCACCACCCCTACTACGAGCAGCTCGCGCGAGCCGTACCCGAACTGCGGCGCGGCTGGCTTGAAGAACTCGACTCGCCGCGGCCCGTGCTGGTCGCCTGACAACGACGAAGGAAAACCCATGATGAACACGTTCCGAATCGCCGCCATCGCCGGCGACGGCATCGGCAAGGAAGTGATGCCCGAGGGCCTGCGCGTGCTGAGGGCCGCAGCCGATCGCTTCGGTTTCGCCCTCGAACTGCGCGAGTTCGACTGGGCCAGCTGCGACTGGTACGCGCAGCACGGCCAGATGATGCCGGACGACTGGAAGGAGCAACTGGCCGGCGTCGACGCCGTCTATTTCGGCGCCGTCGGCTGGCCAGCGACCGTGCCCGACAACGTCTCGCTGTGGGGCTCTCTGCTGAAGTTCCGGCGCGAGTTCGACCAGTACATCAACCTGCGGCCGGTGCGGCTGTTCGAAGGCGCGCCGTGCCCGCTGGCGGGGCGCAAGGTCGGCGACATCGACTACGTCGTCGTGCGCGAGAACACCGAAGGCGAGTACACCAACCTCGGCGGCGTGATGTTCGCCGGCACCGAGCGCGAGATCGTCATCCAGGAGTCGGTGTTCTCGCGCCACGGCGCTGATCGCGTGCTGCGCTACGCCTTCGAGCTGGCGCGCTCGCGCCAGCGCAAATCGCTCACCGTGGCCACCAAGAGCAACGGCATCGCCATCAGCATGCCCTGGTGGGATGCGCGCACCGACGAGATGGCGCGCCAGTACCCTGACGTGCAGGTCGACAAGCAGCACATCGACATCCTTTGCGCCCGCTTCGTGCTGCAGCCGCAGCGCTTCGATGTCGTCGCCGCGACCAATCTGTTCGGCGACATCCTCAGCGACCTAGGCCCGGCAACCACCGGCACCATCGGCCTGGCGCCGAGCGCCAACCTCAACCCGGAACGCCAGTTCCCGTCGCTGTTCGAGCCAGTGCACGGGTCGGCGCCCGACATCTATGGCCGCCGCATCGCCAACCCCATCGCCATGATCTGGTCGGGTGCGCTGATGCTCGACTTCCTGACGCAAGGGCAGGGCGCCGGCCGCGCAGCGCACGACGCCATCGTGCGCGCCATCGAGGACGTGATCCTGCGCGGGCCACGCACGCCCGACCTTGGCGGCGACGCCCATACCGAAGACGTCGGCCAGGCAATTGCCAATCGAGTGAAGGAATTCTGAAATGCCGTTGACGATTCAACAAGACAACTTGCTGCCCGGCCGCAACTTCATCGCGGGGCAATGGCGCGAGGCGCTGGAGGGCCAACGTTTCGGGGTGACCGACCCGGCGACCGACGCGGTGTTCGCCACTGTGCCGGACAGCGGTGCTCTCGACGCTGCTGCGGCGCTTGAGGCGGCCCATGCGGCCTTTCCGATCTGGCGTGCGATGCCGGCCAAGCAAAGGGCGCAGATCCTCAATCGCTGGAACGCACTGATCCTCGCGCACCAGGATGACCTGGGCCGCCTGATCTCGCGTGAGCAGGGCAAACCGCTGGCCGAGGGGCGAGGGGAGGTTGCCTACGCTTCGAGTTATGTGGAATGGTTCGCTGCCGAAGCCACGCGTGCCAACGGCGACGTGATCCCCGCGTCGGTGCCCGGCCGGCGCATGTTCGCGCTGAAGGAACCGGTCGGCGTGGTCGCCGCGATCACGCCCTGGAATTTCCCTGCGGCGATGATCGCGCGCAAGATCGCCCCTGCGCTGGCCGCCGGTTGCACCGTGGTCTGCAAGCCGGCCGAGGACACGCCACTGACCTCGCTGGCGCTGGTCAAGCTGGCCGAGGAGGCAGGCGTCCCCGCGGGGGTGCTGAACATCGTGACAGCTTCGCGTGAACGCACGCCCGAGGTCGTCGATGTCTGGCTCGACGACCCGCGCGTGCGCAAGATCACCTTCACCGGCTCCACACCAGTGGGCAAGCATCTGGCGCGTCGCGCCGCCGACACGCTCAAACGGCTGTCGCTGGAACTGGGTGGCAACGCGCCTTTCATCGTCTTCGAGGACGCCGACCTCGATGCCGCCGTCGAGGGCCTGATGGTGGCCAAGTTCCGCAACGGCGGGCAGACCTGCGTGAGCCCGAACCGGGTGTTCGTGCAATCGCCCGTGCACGACGCCTTCGTCGAGAAGCTGGCCGCTCGCATCTCGGCGCTCAAGGTCGGCCCGGCCAGCGACCCGGCCTCACAGATCGGGCCGATGATCAACGCGAGGGCCGTCGACAAGATCGAGCGCCATGTGCAAGACGCCGTTGAGCGCGGTGCGGCCACGCTGGTCGGCGGCGCGCGGCTGCCGGCCCTCGGACCGAACTACTTCGCGCCGACGCTGCTGGTCGGCGCCGACGGCGGCATGGCCTGCGCCTGCGAGGAAACTTTCGGACCACTGGTGGCCATCACTCGCTTCGAGACCGAAGCCGACGTGATCCGCGCGGCGAACGACACACCCTTCGGTCTGGCGGGCTATTTCTATGCCACCGACGTGCGGCGCATCTGGCGCATGGCGGAGGCCTTGCAGACCGGCCTGGTGGGCGTCAACGAAGGCGCGCTAGCTGCCGAGGCGGCACCGTTCGGTGGCGTCAAGGAGTCAGGCTATGGGCGCGAGGGCTCGGTGCACGGCCTGGACGACTACATGCACCTGAAATACGTGTGCCAGGGGCAGCTTTGAGGTCATAACCTTTTCTGCAAGGCCGCCTTTCAAATGCTGTGTCCGGTGACGCCGGCACTGGCCGCAAAGATCAACGTGGTGCGTCTTTGCTCGAACGCCGCAGGAAGGTTTGCCAAACGCCGGTGTTCGTCGATGAACTCGACGGCTTTGCCGACGCGGACGTAGTCCAGGACGGGTACCCGCCGTCAGGGTCGCAGCGAGGTGGCGTCTGGCCCGGGGAAGTCGGCCGGCAGCTGGGTGTCGGGGTTGCGCCCCGCCAGCCATTTCAAGGCACGCGGCATGACGGACTGGAAGGCGGCGCAGCGCATGCCCGGCGATGCGCCATGGCCGAACCAGACATGCCCGTAGGCGGACACGAAGACGCGGCCCCGGCCGTACCTCACGGTCCATTCGACGGGGAACTGCCGGCCGTCCACGCCGTCGTGTGCATAGGCGATCACGTCGACGTTGCGGGCCGGGCCGCGGGCGTAGCGGTAGACCTCCATGTCGGCGGCCCGCCAGCTGCGCGGCAGGCCGGCATGGATGGGATGCTGGCCGCGTTGGTGCACGAGCGTGTCGGTGCGATCGCCGTGCCAGGTGTCGTCGCCGTCACCGGCCGGTACGGTCTGCAGTGTCTCGTCCTCGCGCACCAGCAGCGCCGAGCCGAAGTGCTTGTCGCGCCAGCCCAGGCCGATCATCTCGTTGTACTGGGGCCACTCGGCGAAGGCATTGTTCGCCTCGTGGTAGACGTAGAAGCCACCACCGCCGCGCACGAAGGCCTCGAAGGCGCGCTGCACTTCGGCCGGCCAGCCCGGCTTGCCGCCGAGGTTGTTGTAGCCCGACAGCACCACGTCGTAGCGCGTGAAGTCGGGCCGCCAGCGCGCCCAGGCGGCGGGGTCGCTTGCATCCGGTGGCGTGATGGACACGTCCACCTCGAACGCGCCGTCGCGGGCGAGGATCTCGCGCACCAGCTCCAGCCGGCGTGGCCAGTCGTGGTTGCTGATGCCCTCGATGATGAGCACTCGGATGCGCGGGGCTTCGGCGGCGCGCGTCAGCAGTGGCAGGCCGGCCGCTGCCAAGGCCAGTGCGGTGAACAGGAAGGTCCTGCGGTCACGTCCCATGGATGCACCCGATGGCCGCGCTAGAAGCGGTCGAAGAAGGCCTTGGTCTCGGCTGCCGAGAAGCCGGGCGGCCAATGCCCGCCGGTCGCGTGGCCGCACCAGACGACCGGCTTGCCCGCGCTGCAGCTCTGGTACTCCACGCAGCCGTTGGTGCCGATGGGCTTGGTCGTGGCACTGCAGCTGTTGCGGGCCAGGAAGGTGTTGCGGGCATCCTCGCCGGCGGAGTAGGGCACGACGTTGTCATCCATGGCGTGGTCGAAGATGGCGGCGACGCGATGCGCCGAACTGCCGCATCCACTCCACAGCGAGCCGGACAGCGGGGCGATGGCTCGCACCACGTCACCCATCTGGCAGCCGATGGCGTTGGACATCATGCCGCCGAAGCTGAAGCCGGTGGCGAACACCCGTTGCGGGTCGGTGCACACGCCTTGCTGGACCTGGCTGATCATGCTGCGCATGAAGCGGATGTCGCGGTCGCCGTCGTTGGCCCAGCCGGCATCCAGGCCTTGCGGGGCGATGAAGATGGCGTTGTTGCCGTACAGCGGCTTCAGCCCGAAGAAACCGCCCCAGGTATAGACATCGTTGGCACTCCCGCCACGCCAGTGCAGGCCAATGACGACGGGATAGGTCTTGTTGCGGTCGTAGCCGGCCGGCATCTCGATCCAGTAGCTGCGCTGGACGTTGTCCGACGTGATCGACTGCAGGCCGGTGCTGAACTTGGCCGTGATGCCGCAGCCGGCGCTGCCGGTGGCGACTGGTGCCGGGGGTGGTGGCGTGGGCGTTGGCGTCGAGGAACTCTCGGACGCCGAGCCACCGCCGCAGGCGGCGAGCGCGCAGAGGAGCAGTAAGGCGCCCAGCACTCGCCGCGCCACCGTCGAATGCAGCCGTCTCATGGCTTGACGGGCTCCACCGTCACCAGCGCGATGTCGTTGCTGCGCATGGTCAGCTTCCACTGCAGCTTGCCGTCCTTGCCGACCTTGACGATGCGGTCCGCCTCGGGCTGGTCCTCGGTGAGGCTTTGCAGCTGGGCCAGCTGTTCGGCGCTCAAGTCCTTGGGTGCACCCATTTCGAGGTAGGCGGTGTAGGCGTCGTTGACCTTGTGGCCGGTGCGGCGCACCAGCACGCGGTAGTTGCCGGCGCTGACGTTGCGCAGGTTCAGCGTGACGGCGGGTGCTGGGCCGTTGGGCACCGGCTTGCCGAAGAAGACGCCGTTGCTGTTCTTCTTCTGGTCGGGATGCTGCCAGTCCCAGACCACCACGGCGGCCTTGCCGCCATCCACGGCAGCCAGCACCTTGTCGTCCTTGCTGGGCACCTCCTTGCCGCGCAAGGCGTTGAGGTATTTGTAGGCGAACCACGCCGGCTTGCGCACGCTGTCGCGCGTCATCAGGCCGAAGCCGCCATGGAAGGCGCGGTCCGGCGGGCCCGGCTCCTCGAACAGGTCGCTGTAGGTCCAGTAGCTCATCGCCTGCGCGTAGCCGCGCGTGCCGCGCAGCTTGGTCAGGATCCACGGTGCGCTGATGTAGCTGTCATGCACCTTGTCGCGCGGGTTGTAGCTGGTGCTCCACTCCGTGATGTACAGCGGGATGCCGGGGAAGGCCGAGGCCTCGATCTCGCTGCGGTTGCGGCGCACGTCGCCAATGATGGAGTTGGCGTCGGGGGCCAGGATGCGGTCGGATTGGCCGTATTCGTCGAGGAAGCCCTCGGTCACGCCGTAGGTGTGGGTGGTGACGAAGTCCACCGGCACGCCTTGCTGCTTGGCATAGGCCAGCAGCTCGGGCACCCAGGCCGCGCCGGCAGTGGACGGGCCGCCCACCTTCAGCGCCGGGTCGACCTTCTTGAGGGTGCGCGCCGTGTTGGCGTAGAGCTCGAAGTAGGCCTTCTGGTCGGCCTTCTCCCAGAAGCCGTCCAGGTTGGGTTCGTTCCAGACCTCGAACGGCCACTTGCGCACTTCTTCGGCGCCGTAGCGCTGGATCAAATGGCGCGCGAAGGCATCGATCAGCTCGGCCCAGGGCCCCGGCTGCGGGTGCGAGGTGTTGCCCTTCCAGTGGAAGATGGTGAGGTTGGAGGTCGTCATCACCTTGGGCGAGAAGCCCAGTTCGATGAAGGGCTTGATGCCGCGGACGAGCAAGGCGTCGTACACGCGGTCAATGCCGCTCCAGTCGAACACCAGCTTGTCGCCTTCCTTCTTCACGGTGCCGTAGACGTCGTGGAAGACGTCGTGGAAGCGCACGGAGCGAAAGCCCAGTTCGTCGACGGCGGTCTTCAGCTGTGCGAGGTTCTCCGGGCGACCCGTGGTGCCGACATAGTCGGAGCCGACCGCCAGATCGAAGAAGCGATCGACTGGCGCCTTCGCGGCAGCGATGTCGAGGTCGACCTTGCGTTCGGCCGGGCCGGCGGCGCCCGCCTGGGCGCACAGGCTCAGCGCCAGCACGGCGGCAGAGAGGGAAGTCAGGCGTTTGATCATGAGGGTGGGGCGGCGCGGGATGGCGTTCAAGGTTGGATGTCCCATTCGATGCTGTCGGTGGCGCCGCGCTCATCGCGCACGCGCAGGGTGGTGCGGCCCGGCGCCAGTGGCACCGCAGGCCAGGCGGCGATGCGGTCGACGACGGGCACGGTGCCCATCGGCTTGCCATTGACTTCCAGGCTGGCCTGGCGGCCGTTGCTGTAGGCCTTCACGGCCACGGTGCCCGCGGGCCGCGGGCTGGCGCGGCGGTTGGCCAGGTGCAGCACGGGCTCGCGCTGCCACCAGGCCTGCCAGAGCAGGAAGGCGTCCTTGCGGAAGCGCCGGTCGTAGGTGACGAGGCCCTTGTCGTTGACGCCGGGGGCGTCGCCTTCGTTGCGGCCTGCCGAGGCATGGTCGAAGCCCAGCCAGACGAAATGACCCCACAAGAAGGGGCGCGCCGAGAGCTGGCGGGCATAGGCCTCGTGGAAGAGGGCCTGGTACTGCTCGGGGTGCCAGCGCGCGCCCGGCTGCGGCCGTTTCGGCGGGTCTTCCTGCTGCAGCACGCTGGCGCCGGCGCCGTATTCGCCCAGGCCGATGGGCTTGGCCGGCAGCTTGGCATGCAGGCGGTCCGCCCAGGGGCCGATGTCGGTGAATTCGCCGTCGTACCAACCCCAATAGCGGTTGTAGGAGGCCAGGTCGGTCTGCAGCGCCATGGGATGGTCGTCCGGCGCGCAGCAGTGCGCATAGGTGGTCAGGCGTGCCGGGTCCTCCTGTTTGGCCAGGCGGTGCAGCTCACCGAGCAGGTCGCGGATAGCGTCGTCGGAGCGGTAGACCTCATTGCCCACGCCCCAGACGGCCACCGATGCGTGGTGGCGGTTCTGGCGCACCAGCTCGCGCAGCTGCTGGAACAGGTTGTCGCGGAAGGCCGGCGCCTCGCTCATCGCCGCGTTGAGCGGGATCTCGGTCCACAGCACCAGGCCAAGTTCGTCGGCGCGTTCGTAGACGCGCGGTGGGTGCTGGTAGTGCACCAGCCGCAGCCCGGTGACGCCAAGCTCCATCAGGATGCGCAAGTCCTCGTCGACCTCGGCATCGCCCACGGCCACGCCGTGGCCGGGGCGGCCGGGGTGGAAGTAGTTGACGCCATGCAGCGGGTAGGGCTTGCCGTTGAGCAGGAAGCCGCGCTGCGGGTCGACGGCGACCTGGCGCAGGCCCAGCGGCAGCTGCACGCTGTCACGCACGCTGGTGCCCTGGAGCAGTTCGGCGCTCAGCCGGTAGAGGTAAGGGTCGAACACGCCTTGCCACAGGTGCGGCTTGGCTACGTTCAGCTGCACGCTTGCGTCGTCGGCTGCGCCGGCCGGCAGCTCCACCGCCTGGCTCTGCTGCAGCACGGTGCGGCCCGCGGCGTCGCGCAGTGTCAGGCGCAGCAGGCGCCGGGCGGGCAGGGCGCCGTCGTTGCGCAGCTGCACGCGCACCTTCAGCTGTGCTGCCGCGGAGGTCAGGGCCTCGGTGTCGACCTGGACGCCAGGGCCGCCGTGGTCGAGCAGCTCGATGTGGGCGTCGTCGGTCTCGATGAGGCGCACCGGCCGCACCAGGCCGCCGAAGACGGTGAAGTCGCCGCCGAGCGGCGCCACCTGCGGCAGCGCGCCGTTGTCTACGCGCACGGCAAGCAGGTTGCGGCCGGGGCGGAGCAGGTTCGTGATGTCGAAGCGAAAGCGCGCATAGCCGCCGTCGTGGCGGCCGGCGCGCTGGCCATTGACCCAGACCTCGGCGGCCATCGTGGCGGCGTCAAACTCCAGGAACTGGCGCCGGCCCGCGGCTGCGGCTGGGCGCTCCAGGACGCGCCGGTACCAGGCGGCGCCGCGGTAGTAGGCGCCGCCCGCTTCGCCGTCGACGGCATTGAAGCTGTGCGGCAAGACGACCCGCGCCCAGGTGGAATCATCCAGCTCGGCCGCCGCCTTGGCGTCTCCAGCCTGGAAGCGCCAAGGCCCATCAAGCAGAAGCTGTTGACGCTGCGCCATCACGGGCATGGCTGTCAACATCACCGCCAAGGCCAGTGACAGCTGCTGCATTGCCCGCCCCAACAGGGCGTGCCGAATTCTTCGAGACTTCGTCATGAGGTTCTCTGCAAGGGCCGGTCGGGCTGACCCTGGAAGCGCACCTTTGCTGACGCGTGGAAGAAGTTGGTCATCAACGAGGACATAAGTTTTTGATGGGAGCATCAGGAGCATGAACACAACAGGCAGCAAGTACCGGAAGTGTAGGAACCCAATTCGAAAGCGCTCTATCGCAACACCGCGTCAACCACCTGGTTTGTCGACAATGTGCATTATGTAAAATCAATGGCGTGCGGCGCCCATGAGGAACTTCAGCTTGCCAAATAGCAGCGCCAAGCACTGCGGCCCAAGTGCTCGCAGCAATGGCTTCATCCTGCGCTACCTCCCACAAAGGCGCCAAGAAATCGACGCACTCGGTCCCTCGCAGCGACTACTCCACTTATTTAAGCGCTTCCTTCAAGGTCTCCGCACCTTCCACGATCGTCTTGCCGTTGCCCGTCAGCACCGCTGCAGCGAAGTCGATGACGGCGCCAATCTTGGCGAGCTTGGCCTTGACGCTCTTGACCTTGGCAATCACCTGCTGTGCCGCGTCGACCGCCGACTTGATGTGCTCAGCTGAAATCTTCGCTTCACCTGCTTGCAAGAGGATGCTCAAGCCGGTGAGAGCGGTAGCTTTCGCTGCAAGGCGGTCTTGTGTCGCCAGGACGGCGTCGATGACCTCCTGCGCGGTCGCCTTCTTCAAATCCTCATTGAGCGCATCAAGCTGGTCGTTCAGGAACGTTCTCAACGAGGCCAGCGAGGCTTCGTCAAGCTGATCCCCGACCTGGGCTACCGCGATGAGTTGCTGCTCAGGCCCGGAAGTGCCTGTGGATTCATTGTTCGCTTCGGTGCTCATGCTCTGTTCCTGTGCTTAAAAGCCCGCCTCGATGGCATCCCGAGCCTCAAGTGTCTTGGTCCGGAAGTCGTCCAACTGGTTCAGCAGCGCACGCGGGTCCGACTTGAGCGCCTCTTGCTGAAACACCGGCACAGAGACAATCCAGGCGTCGATGGCGGCGACGATCTTGGTGGGCACATCGCCGGCTTTGCCCGCCTTGGCCAGGCGGGAGTCGATCGCCTTCGAAGTCACCCCGATCTGCCGGCGCAGTTCCGCTGTTCGGATGGGCTCCGCTACGGCCATGGGTTTCCCCATGCCCACACTGATCTCGCTGCCCCGCGTCACGCGCGCGGTCGTGGTCAGCCAGCCGTCGTAGTTGGACTGCTGGGCCTCGTCGACAAAAAAGCTTCGCAAGACGCGCGCGTTGGCCACGAGGTCCGGCCCTGCGGCCACCAGCCGCCGGATGCCGTCCTCTCGCTCGGCCTTCACAAGGACATCAGCGAGCAGCGACAACACGCTGGCGACAGCGGTGACCTTCTTTGGATTGACGATCGAAGCGCCGTCCTTGTCCTTGAGTGCGCTCAACTTCTTGGCCGTTCCCTGAATGGAACTGCGAACCTCGAACTGCTTGTCGTCAACCATCGCTAGCAGGGTCTTGGCGTAGAGCTCCAAGGTGTCGACAGTGACCTCCTGGAACGCAACGGTGGCGTCACCCGTCAACCCACAGCTCTTCTTGAGCGCCTTGGCACCTTCTACATCGCCCGTTGGCGTTGATTCCGACAGCAAGACGCGCACGTCCGCCGCGTCATTGCACAGCTTGGCGACCTGCTGAATCTCCTGTCGAACGGCACCCGTCATCTTCGTGGTCTCAACGGCGAAGTTGGTGATCGCCTTGTAGTTGGCGCAGCCTGCCAACGCCAGGACGGCCAAGGCCGCAATCGCACGCAATGGCACGCTCATGTCTCACTCCCCTTTGAGCCTGTAGGCCTGTGAATGATCGGCGGCGCTGGGGGAAGGCTCATCCCAAAAGTTAATGAGGCCGCCAACAAATTCCCCCGAGGCAAACTCATGCACCAGAAGGCGGCAAGCTCGACGCGCCGCAACAGGTGAATGGACGCCGCTGCACGTCGGAGCGCGATGCCGGCACGCGGTCTGGGCATCGCACGCTCAATGCCTGCGCGGACAGTTTTCGCCAGCCGGCGCCGGCGGGGTGGCCTCGGCGGTGCTCGCGGCCGAGGCGGACGGCGAAGGCCCCACGGTCACGGCCGCCGAGCCGCAGTTGTTGCTGTAGAACCAGTTGGCAATGTAGGGGACCGGCACGATGGCGTCGCTGAGGTACAGGAACAGCTCACCGTCGCGCGACGCCGTGAACGTCAGCTTCGCCTTGCCAGAGCCCTTTTCAATAGGCTGCATCTTCAAGGCCGGCTCGACGTTGCCGCGCTGGCCGATGCGAATCATGGGAACAAAGTAGTCGACATCCCATGAGCGCTTGATGAGCGCAAAGAGGTTGTGCGGCCAGCCCCGTGCCTTCAGCCCCGCCACGCTGGCCTCGACGCCCTTGTCGTACCAAGGCGGGCTGGCGCCGGTGTCCAGCTCGATTTCATACGACTGGTCCGCCTTGACGGAAAGGCCCGTGGCCCAGCAGACCTCGCTCGTGTCGAAACGCGCGTTAGGAGCAAGGGGACTGTCGCCGACGTCCCGTAAAGATTTTGAAGGCGTGCAGAACGCTCCCGCCGAGTCCGCGCTGCGCGCGACGAAGTGGCTGACGCCGCCCACGATCAGGTACAGCAGCGCCAACGCAAAGATCAGCGGCACGATGCCCCGGGAAATCAGCCAGGCCGCGCCAATCAGGAACGGGTTGTTGCGCAACACCCGGGCCACCTTCAGCGTGGGCGTGCTGGGCACGTGGCCGTCGATGACCTTCTCGATCCGCCGCTGGACGCGCACCCGCCAGAGCAGGACCGCCAGCAGGGCTACAACCAGCAGCTTCAGAACCGGGCTGACATCGGCCCATGTTTGCCACTTGGTGTATGCAAGGACCACCACCACCACGACGCCCAGGAGCGCCGCCGCCTTGAGGGTGGAGTTCTTCGCCGAGTCGCGGACCCAGGTCACGTAGTCCTCGCGCCGGTCAGCATGCCAGGCAAACCAGGCACGGTCATGAACGCGCTGCCGAAGGAAGTTGCTGACCTGGAACAGGCCCCCCACCATCGCGATGACGACCAGCATCCCGAACGGCTGCTCGCAGAAGGCCTCGACCCAGCCTCTGGCCCAATTGGGCGCCAGCTCGCGCAACTGCGGCCTCCAGGGCTCGACGATGCCCTTCAAGGTCTCGTTGATCCCGTCCGATGTAGCCTCCGCGCGGCCGCCCAGCTGTTCGTTGGCCCGGCCAAGCGTTTCAAACATCGCCGCGGCGAATTTCTTGGCGTCCAACGGATAAATCACCAACGCCAACGTCGCGAACAAAAACGCGAAATACGCGACCCGGCGCAACCAGACGGTGTCGCGGATCTGTTCCACCATGCCTTGCAAGGGCGCGCCGATCTTTTCGATGGCCACCCTGACCTTCTCGGTCCTTGATGCCGCCACGCTGGCCTGCGCCGTCGTGGACTTGGACAGCTTCATGCCCCGGTCCTCGAACCCCACCATGGGCAGCAGCGAGCCGTCCGGCGCCAGCACATCAAACTCGGCGGGCAGCGCGATCGGCGCGTAGGCATCCGAGCCGTAGGCGATGCGCGCGATAACGCTGCCATGCACGATGGCGCGGATGGGCTGGCCCGTGGTCTTGTCCATGCCCATGTCCACGCGCCGCGGCGCGTAGCGGTAGTACGAGCCTGCGCCCGCGCGGGCGTCGTACAGCCGGGCAAAGGGCGACTTTTCCTGGGCCACCTCCTGCACGGTTCGCGCGTCCAGCCGCAGGCCTGCATCACTGGCCTGGCTGATCATCCAGTCCAGCGTCACCAGCGATTGCTGGTCCTCCGGGTAGCCGCCACCCACGTTGGAGTGGGCGCCGGAGAACCACACCTGCGTCAACCGGTCCGGCGGCACCTTGTTCGCGGCGACCAGCGCAGCCTCGTGAGCCTCATCGAAGAGGATGGGATGGAAGGTCTGGCGCTCGTCATCCAGCGACAGCGCATGGCAGGCGCGCCGGACTTGCACGCTCAAGTGATGGTCCTTTGACACCATGGGCCAGATCAGCAGCGAGATTCCCCACTTGAGCTCGTCCACTGGCATCCCATACGCCGCCACGGTGTCCCACAGGCCAAGGAAGCGGATAGGGACCTTGCGCCGCTCCGGCGGCAAGTCCTGAATGTGGCGCCTGCCGGCGAGCGTCGAGGGCAGCAGCAGCAGGTCGCGCAGCCGGCGGCCCAGCCAGACGATGGGGCTCCAGGACGGATAGGTCTCGTTGCGGTAGCGGCGGTACGCCGCCAGCGCGTGCGCATGCAGTTCAGACTCGGACCGCCCCTGCACCAGGCCCTGGCTCTCGATCAGTGCGACCACCACGCGAATGGTGTATGCGCCCCGGCTGAACCCGAAGCCGTAGATCTCGTCGCCCGGCTCCCAGACCCGGCAGACGAACTTGTAGAGGTCGATGACGTTGCGCTTGAGGCCGTAGCCGAACGCGCCGCCCAGGGCGGCCAGGTATTTGTTGGACGACGTGCCCACGCCGTCGTCATAGTGCGCAAGCTGGTCGGGCTCGGTCTGGTCCAGTGCCTGGAAGATGCGCCAGACATTGGTCTTTTCCGCCTTGGCGGAACTGTTGCCCGTTCCGTCCGAGCACAACACGAGTCTCTTTGGCATGTCCCCTCCCACTCCCAACAATGAATCGACGCCGGCGGCGCCACACACTGGCCTTTCAGGCCGCTGCGGCTAATTCGGCCACGCCTGCACGCGTGAGTCGCCGTTCTGCACGTGATAGTCGAACGCGAGTGCCACGCCCAGCTCCGAGACCAGCTGGGCTTCTTGGCCGTGGCCGCGGCCGGCACGAAGGAGGCGTCATAGGCGCGGTGCATCCGTAGCCGCTTCACGACAGGCGCTTCACCCAGCTGGGCGAAAGCATCTTTCCATTCGGGCGGTACGGAGGCCTTGTCCGGGCCGGAGCTGATACTGTGGGAGTCCAATCGCAAGGCCAACACCGAGCGCCGATTTCAGCGCTCGGAACTCCAAATTGCCCACGGCGCGATCTCCCAGTATTGCGTTCATGGCACTCCCCTCCCCTGGGCCTGATTTCATTCGGCCTCTCTCAGGAAGGCATCCCCAACACTGTGGAAGGGCTGGCGCGCTCCCACTACTAAACGGTGATGGGCACTCGCTGGCCCAAGCCAGCCGCGTAAAACGGCCGCGTGCGTCTGCTGGCGCACATACACCAGGCTGAGGGGCGTGCACGATGGCCGGCAATGTCCGCCCGCTGGGAACCATCATGAATGAAGCTGCGCTGCCTCTGACCGACGAGGACGACGGCCCCTTGTCGCCATGGTGGGTCCGCACCGTGTTGATCGTGATGGCGCTCGGCTTTGCCGGCCTCATCGCAGTCACGTTGCTCGCCTACCGCAATGCACCGCCCATCCCCGCGCAGGCGACGGACCTTGCAGGCTCGCTGCAATTCAGCGGCGACGACATCGCAGAAGGCCAGGCCGTGTTCCTGAAATACGGGCTGATGGCCAACGGCAGCATCTGGGGCCACGGCGCCTACCTTGGGCCAGATTACGCGGCCGCGGCCTTGCACCGAATGGGCGAAGTCACGGCCCAGTCCATCGCGCTGGCGCGTCACCAGCAACCCTTTTCGGATCTGACGCCGTCTCAGCAGGCGGCGGTGCGCGCCGAGGCGGCGGTCGAGCTGAAGACCAACCGCTACGACCCCGACACCGGGGTGTTGCGGCTGACCGCCTCGCAAGCGGCGGCTCATCGAGAGCTGATCGAGCACTGGACCCGCTACTTTCACGACCCGGCGCTCAATGGGGGGCTCTCGGCCGACCTGATCACGGACCGCGCGGAGCTGAGGCAGTTCACAGCCTTCGTCAGCTGGGCCGCGTGGGCTTCCGTCGCCGTGCGGCCGGGCGAAAGCTATTCCTATACCAACAACTTTCCCTACGACCCGAACGTTGGCAACCGGCCGGTCGCCGGAGCCCTGTTCTGGAGCGCCCTGAGCCTCGTGGTGCTGTTGGCCGGGATCGCCGTGGTGCTGCTGGCCTTCGGCAAGTTCGATTACCTCGGCTGGGTCACCCGGGGCCACAAGGTCAGGCCGCAGCTGCTGCCGGGCCAGTCCAGCGACGGGCAGAAAGCGCTGGTCAAGTTCTTCGTGGTGGTCGCCGTACTCTTGCTGGGGCAGACGCTGGTCGGCGGCGGTGTCGCACACTACCGCGCCGACCCGGGCAGCTTCTACGGCTTCGACCTCGAACGCATCTTTCCCAGCAATCTGCTGCGAACCTGGCACCTGCAGCTGGCGATCTTCTGGATCGCGACCGCCTATGTCGCTGCGGCGCTGTTTCTCGGGCGTTCACTGCGCAAAGACGAGCCGCGCTGGCTCGCACCCTTGACGCACGTGCTCTTCGCAGCCTTTGCCCTGGTGATTGGCGGCAGCCTGCTCGGGGAATGGCTGGGAATCTCGCAGGTGCTTGGCGATTGGTGGTTCTGGCTCGGCAACCAGGGCTGGGAATACCTCGAACTCGGCAGAGTGTGGCAATACCTTCTGGTGGCCGGCCTCTTCGCGTGGTTCGCACTGCTGTGGATCCTGGTGCGGCCCAACGCGCTCGCGAACCCCACGGTGCGGCCCATCGTCAGGATGTTCCTGGTCGCCGCCATCGCGATTCCGCTGTTCTACATTCCGGCGCTGTTCATTGGTGCCAAGGCCAACTACACGGTGGTCGACACCTGGCGCTTCTGGATCATCCATCTGTGGGTCGAAGGCTTCTTCGAGTTCTTCGCCACGACCGTGGTGGCGCTCACGTTCTTCCAGCTCGGCCTGGCTCGCCGCAATGTGGCCTTGCGTGTGATCTATCTCGACGCGATCCTGTATTTTCTCGGCGGCCTGATGGGCACCGGCCATCACTGGTACTTCACCGGCCAGAGCAACTTCAACATGGCCTTGTCGGCCTTGTTCTCCGCCCTCGAGGTGGTTCCGTTGACCTTGCTGACGCTCGACGCATGGGACTTCGTGCGCACCACGCGCGGCGTGCGCGACGCCACGGGCAAAGCCATCGAGATCCCGCACAAGTGGGCCTTCCATTTCCTGATGGCGGTCGGCTTCTGGAACTTCGTCGGTGCGGGGATGCTCGGCTTCCTGATCAACCTGCCGATCGTCAGCTACTACGAAGTCGGCACGCTGCTGACGCCCGCCCACGGGCACTCGGCCATGATGGGTGTCTTCGGCATGCTGGGGATCGCGCTGATGGTCTTCGTGCTGCGCCAGACCAGCGATGACTCACGTTGGCCTGCGATCGAAAGGTATGTCCGGGTCGCGTTCTGGGGCACCAACGGCGGCTTGGCGCTGATGGTGGGCCTGAGCCTGTTCCCGGCGGGGCTGCTGCAGCTGTGGGACGTCCTGCACAACGGCTACTGGCATGCCCGCAGCCTGGACTACATCGCCAGCGAACGTTCGCAGCTGCTCGAATGGATGCGCATGCCGGGCGACGTGGTGTTCATCGTGTTCGGGGCCGTGCCGCTGGTGATCGCGTCGGTCAAGGCGTACCTCGGCGTGCGGGAGGGCGCCAAGTCGATACGCCCATTGCTCGTCCCCGCGAAGCTGCCGGTGTAGTGCTTGTGATCGCGCCCGCCCTGCCCGCTGCAGGCATGACGGGCACGGTACGCGACCGTGCGACAGCGCACGGACCCGGACGATCGCACCGCACAAACTAGGGCTGACAGCTCCGGCCGCACAAACGCTTCGCACGACTTTGAAGGACCCCATGCAGATCTTGCTCCACACGGACCCCAACACCGACGGCAGCGCGGCGATGACCGACCATCTCGACGCGGTCGTCAATGCCGCACTCGGGCGCTTTGGCGAACGCGTCACGCGCGTCGAAGTTCATCTGTCCGACGCGAACAGCCGGGCCAAGTCTGGAACCGACGACATTCATTGCATGCTCGATGCACGGCTCAGCGGCGAAGAGGCCATCGTCGTGAACGACAGCGCCGCCAACGCGCACCAGGCCATCGCCGGAGCGGTGCACAAGCTCAAACGCGCAGTCGGTGCTGCGATTGCCAAGCATCATCCACGGCATCAACCCGTGCACCCCTGACGGCCTTCGCTTCGTCGCTGCCGGCGGCGAAGCGCCGACGCGGCGTCACGGACCTGCTCCTGATGCGTGGCGCAGAACAGGCTGTCCTTCATATCAGCGAGCAAAGCGTCGGGCCGTGGCGCTGTGGACACAGCGGCGACGCAGCGGCGACGCAGCGGGCTTAGATCATGTCGCTCACCCGAAATGCAACCATCATGACGAGTCTGAAGTGCCGGATTCATGCATCGAGCCGATCTGCGCCGCCCGCTGGCGGATCAAGATAGAGCGCCTCGAAGGCATCGCAGGGCAGTGGCCGGCTGAACAGATAACCCTGCATCTCATTGCAGACCAGCTCCTGCAACAAGCGCCGCTGCGCCTCGGTCTCCACGCCTTCGGCCACCACGTTGAGCTTCAGAGAGTGCGCGAGCGTGATGATGGTCGAGACCAGTGCCAGGCCTTCCGAGCTGGTGGTCATGTCGACGACGAAGGAACGGTCGATCTTGAGTGTGTCGACCGGCAATTTGGACAGATAGCTCAGCGACGAAAATCCGGTACCAAAGTCGTCGATGGCGACGCGAACGCCCATCGCGCGGATCGCGCGCAGGCTGCTGATGCTATGCAGCACGTCCTCCATGATCAGGCTTTCTGTGATCTCCAACTCCAGGCCGGCCGCTGCCTGCGGGTCGATGCTGATGGCTTGCTCAACCTCGGCGATGAAGTCGCGATTGCGCAGCTGCAGCGGCGACACATTGACGGCAATACGCACGGCTGAAAAGCCGTCGCGGCGCCAGCGCAGATAGTCGCTGACTGCACTGCGCAGGGCCCAACGCCCAACCTCGTAGATCAGACCGGTCTCTTCGAGGATCGGAATGAACTGGGTCGGCGGTACCAGACCCGTGCGTGGGTCATTCCAGCGTATCAAGGCCTCGGCGCCAGTCAGCAAGCCGCTGCGCAGATCGACCTTGGGTTGGTAGTGAAGTACGAATTCCTCGTTCTCCAGCGCCTGTCGCAGCTGGTTCTCCAGTGCCAGCTTGCTGGCTACCGAGGCGGTCATCTGCGGCGTATAGAACAGGTAGCGGTCACCGCTGGATTTGGCCTTTTTCAAGGCCGCCTCGGCGTTCTTGAACAAGCTCTCGGCGCTGGCGCCGTCGTCCGGGAACACCGCGACACCCACCTTGACGGAGATGCGGAACACCGCCTCATTGAGCGGGAAGGAATGGTTCAAGAACGCCATCAAAGTCTGCTCCAGCAGCTGCCGTACGCCGCCCAGGCGCGTGACACGCGGCAGCACCGCGGCGAAGCGGTCCGAACCGATGCGTGCCACCAGACCAGCGTCGCCCATTTGCTGAACCAGCCACGCGGCGACCTGACGCAGCAGTTCGTCGCCGGTCACCTGGCCCAGGCTGTCGTTGATGTTCTTGAAGCGTTCGAGATCGAACAGGAACACGGCCATGGGGTGGCCGCCGGCGATAGCGGCGAGCAGATGCCATGTCACCCGATCAAGGAACAGCGTGCGGTTCGCCAATCCGGTCAGCACGTCGAAATAGGCGAGGTACTCCAGCCGCTCCAGTTTCTCGATATGGTCAAGCGCGAATGAGATATCGCCGGCCAGCTCCTGCAATAGCTGCATTTCCTGCGCATCGAATATGCCGGCCTCACCCGAAAACAGCGCCATGACTGCCCATGGCTGCCCGTGCAGCGTCAAAGGGAAATAGCCAAATGATCGGTAGCCCCCGCCCCGCAGCTCGGCGCGGAATGGCGCCATCGCCAGGTCGCTCTCGATATCGTTGCAGATCACTGGCTGCGATGACCGAAGCGCTCGGCAGGCCGGCCGGTCGCTGCTCGGTGCGTCTACGCGGGCACTCGGCGGGATAGGGTTGACATTGCCCGGCTCGCTGCCGTGCGAGGCGACTGCCTTGCATTCCAGGGTCAAGGGATCCATGACACCGATCCAGGCCATCTTGAAGGCGCCGAGGTCGACTGCCAGCCGGCTGGCCTCGCGGAACAACTCGTCGTAGCCGCGCGCGCGCACTATCAGCGCATTGATGCCACTCAACATCGCATAGACGCGGTTCAGGCGCCTGATCCTGTTTTCGCCGATCTTCTGCTCCGTGATGTTGAGGTGCATGACCACCACGCCATTCGGGCGCTGCTGGGCCAACGGCGTCACTGTCAGCAAAAACCACCTTTGCTCGGTCGTCGAGTCACAGGGGTACTCGATCGAAAAGCTCTTCGCTCCTTCCATCAGCACCGCACGTATGCCCGCTGAGACGATGGGCCCCTCGCTCCCTCCGTCGCCTATCGCGTCATCGCACACCTTCAGGTAATTGACACCGACCGCATAGCGTGGCCCCTGCAGCGCGTTCGCGGTGGCGAAGCAGCGCCACGCCTCATTCACCGCAACGATGGATCCCTGTGCATCGAGAACGGCGATATGGGCGGGCAGCGCATCGAGAATCGCGGCCTGCTTCACCGCCTCGTTGTGGCGTGAGTGCTCCTGGGAGCGGCGCAGCAGGGAGGTCCGGCCGAGTTGGTCAGTCACCGTGTCCACCTCGCCCCCGGTCAGTTCCTCCAGCCTTTGTTCGATCACGTGGAAAGATTCGATCAGCCTGGCGATCTCCTCGCTGACATCGTCAGCCGGCGGTAGCTCATTCGGCTTCACGGCTGCCGCCTTCCGGCAACCCCAGGGCCTGCAGCAAAGGCTGGGCTTGGCTGAGCGTGCCGACGATGCGGCGGGTCGGTGAAGGCGAGAGCTTGAACAGCGTCGGTGTCATCAATACGCCTGCCGCCATCGCCAGCTTGGGCTCTCGGAACACGTCGACCACCTCGATCTCATGCCGCTTCGGCAGATGGACGCGACATAGGGCTGACAGATTGTCGAGTGCCTGCGCCGAATTCAGCGCATCGCCGGCAACGTAGAGCCGGAACTTGAACAAGCTGCGGCGGTTCATAGAGTGCTCGCTTTCGTGACAGCCTTGGCTGCCGGTTTTGCAGCATCGGCACCGCGGAGTTCGCGCATGCGGGTGTGGCCGCGTGACAGTTCGCGCTCGCTGCTTTCGGTGGCGCTGGCCAGCAAGGCCTTTTCGACCTGCTTTGCAACCAGCTCGGTCTGCAGCGATTTCACTCGCACCTCCAGCTCGGCCTCTTCGGCATCGAGCCTGACGCGCTTGAGTTTGCGGGCGACCTCGGCGGCGTCGGTCGACGAACGCTCGGCGCGTTCCTTTTCCCAGCGCAGCGTGCCCATCAGGACTTCACCACCGGCGGTATAGGTATCGGTCAGGGTCACGCCGGAGTCGCTGAGGATCAGCTCGCGCACCTGGTTCGAATGCGCCGTGCCGCGTGATTTGATGATGGACAGGCCACGATTGCGCTCGCCCGCCTGCACCAGGTAGTCGAGATGGATCCAGGTGTCCGCCACCGCCGAGATCTGCAGCGGTGAACCGCCCTCGGCCAGGCTGGACATCTCGCCCAGCAAACGGGTGCAGATCAAGGTGATGCCTTCAGATTTCGACCAATCGATCAACCGTTCGGCCACGCTGTGGGCGGTCAGGTAGTTGCCCGATTCCGACCATGTGGAGACCGGATCGATGACCAGGCAGCGAGCCTTGTGTTCGGCCGTCAGCGTCTTGATGCGCATCAGATAGGTCTCCGCGCTGCCAGCGATGGAGCGGGCCGAGACCATGCGCAGCAGACCGCTTTTCTTGTATCGGTCGAGGCGGATGCCCACCGATGCCAAGTTGCGCGCCACCTCGGAGCCATCCGAATCGAAGCTGACGAACAATGTGCGTTCGCCGCGCCCGCAGGCAGCCTCGGCGAATGCGCCGCTCAGCGTCGTCTTTGCGGTGCCCGAGAAGCCGGTGATCAGCACGCTGGCGCCACGGTAGTAGCCGCCGCCCAGCATCGTGTCCAGACGCGCGACGCCGCTGGATACGCGCTCGCTGCTGACTTTCACGTCACCGCGATCCTGCGCCCGCGCGACGGCGACCTCGAAGCCGCCATTGCCGATCACGAACGGCGATTCGTCCTCGTCGAAGCGCGAGCCGCGGTACTTCTGCACCCGCAGATTTCGCTGCGACACACCTTGAACGACATCGTGATTGAGGATCACCGCGCAGTCGACCATGAACTGCATCAGGCCGAACGGTTGTGGGCCGCTCGAGTTGCTGTGACTGCTGTCATCGCCGCCGGCTTTGGCGGTGATCAGGCCAGTCAACTGGCGCGCCAGCAGCCACTCATGCAGCCGGTAGATCTCGCGCCGCTTGGCCGCCGCGTCGGGCAGCAATGCCAGCACGATGTCGAGGGCATCGAAGACGATGCGACGCGCCTTCATTTCGTCGGCCTTGGCCCCAAGAACCGCCAACATCCCGCTCAGGTCGAAGTCGCCGGACTGCACCAGATCGGGCAGCGGTTGGGCATTCATGAAGAACAGCCGCTTGCGCTGAAGCTCGGGCAGATTCCAGCCGAAGCTGCCCGCGTTGGCGACGATGCGCTCGATGTGCTCCTCGAACGCGACAAAGATTCCAGACTCCTTGCAGGCCTGCGCGCCGTGCGCAAGGAATTGCAGCGCGAAAATCGTTTTGCCTGAGCCAGGCCCACCGACCAGCAAGGTTGTGCGACCGATCGGCAATCCGCCGCCGGTGATGTCATCGAAGCCACCCACGCCGGTCGATGCCTTGCCCGGTGCGGCCTCCGTTCGCGCGACTCTCACAAGGCCTTCCGCATCAAGATCTGACGCGCATGGCACCGCGCGCGCTGCATGAAGGACCCTACGGCATGGTCACCCAGATGGGCGCAAGAGAGTCTTGCTGACATGGTCTCTCCCTGTCGATTTGAACGGGATGGAGTCAGCCGAAGCAGCACTGCGCGAGCAATCCATGACATCCTGTTCGTTCAGGGGCATGACATCGGCTCCCGTTGGGAGTCCAGTCTGTTCGGTTTGTTCGTTAGCCTCCGTGCGACAACGCACATAAGGAAATGGCGACATCTGCGCCTCTCGGTAGGTAGTTGCCTCCTTCCATCGGCTGCTGAGCATGCCCACCGAGCTTGGATGCACACTCCTCATCGCCCCATCGCCACAAATATGTCTCATACCCATTGAGGATCTCTACGGCAGACATCCCACGATGAGAGATTGCGAATCCGCGCCTCAGCGCGGACTATGAAGTTCCTGATCAATCAAACGGTATTGAACGCCCTGCCCCGGCCGAGTCGGTATTTGTTGTCGCCACGTGGCGTCAAGAAACACCCTCTCCTCCTTCAGAAGTCATTGATTCCAAAACGAAACTTTTGACGACTGGGGCAGGCAGATGTTTCGGACAGCTTTTCCGCGCGGTTAAGGATGACCTTGCTGGGTTGAGGCCGTACAACCTGCTTCGCTGCATCAAGCCCGGATCTGCAAGCCAACGCAGCATCGCCAGGCGGCGGGCAGCATAGGAAGGCGCAACCATGACTCCAGCAAGCGTGCCAAAGCAGTTGCCTGCTCGGGTATCGGAAAACCGCCGGCCGGTGCAGCAACCGAAGGACGCCTTGGCCAGCATCGTCGGCCCCAGCGCCTCGCTCAGCGCATTGCGCATGCGGCTCCCGATGCTGGCGCGGTCCCAATGCAGCGTGCTGGTCACCGGCGAAACGGGCACGGGCAAGGACTGCGTGGCCCGCGCCCTGCACGAACTCGGCGAGCGCCGCAGCGGGCCCATGGTCAGCATCAATTGCGCGGCGCTGCCGGACACGCTGCTCGACAGCGAACTCTTCGGCTATGAGCGCGGCGCCTTCACCGGCGCCCATGCGGCTTATCCCGGCAAGATTTCGCTGGCCAGCGGCGGCACGCTCTTCCTCGACGAGATCGGCGACATGCCGCTGCATGCCCAGGCCAAGCTGCTGCGCGTGCTCGAGACGCGCGAGGTGTTCCCCATCGGCGCGCTGCGCAGCCGCCATGTGGACGTGCGCATCGTCGCGGCGACGCATTGCGCGCTGGAACAGGCCGTGCGCAGGGGCTCATTCCGGGCGGACCTGTTCTACCGGCTCAACGTGGCCCGCATCGAGTTGCTGCCACTGAGGCAGCGCCCCGAAGATGTGGCGCCCTTGTTCGAGCACTTCGCGGGTCAACTGAATGACGGCGGCAGCGCAGGCCCGGTGCGCGTGACGGCTTCGGCCATGCTGCTGATGCAGCAGCACGGCTGGCCGGGCAATGCCCGCGAACTGCGCAACCTGGTCGAGGCCGCCGGGCTGGTGTTCGACGGCCGGCCGCTGGAGCCCGATGAACTGCCACTGTCCGGCGCGGCGTCGTTGGTCAACGATGAATCGAGCCGCGTGATCGAAGCCCTCGAGCGTTGCGAATGGAACCGCACCCGGGCCGCCGAGATGCTGCACTGGTCCCGCATGACCCTGTATCGCAAGATGAAGCAGTTCCACATCGCGCCGGAGCCGGTCCGCAATGCACGTGCGCCGTAACACGCCGCTGTGACACCGCAAGTGCTTGATCCGCTGAGGTTTTCGTAGCGCAACGTCACATCGCTCATGTGACATCGTTCACGGCCGAACACGCAACTCCTTGATTCATAAGGGGCGGCGGCCACCGCCGAGCATGGCACGCCACTTGCGCAATACAGCGCATGAAGTCGCCAACCGACGTTCGACGTGACTGGGCCGCCGAGGGTTGCCCGGTCGCCGCCTCATCGGCCGGCTATCACTATGCCAACCAGTTCGAGGTCGGCTTCAGTCGCAGCGAAGTGCTGCTGCGCATGGCCCAGGCCTACGAGGGCGAGGCGCTGACGCATGGGATACCCACCCGCGTGGTGATGACGCCGTCCTATGCCATGGCCCTGCTGCAGTTGCTGTCAGAAGCGATGCAGCGCTACGAGGCGGAGTACGGCCCGGTGGTCCCGGTCGGCAACGGCATCGTCGCGCAGGACTCCACGTTCTGACATGGCCAACGAATCCGCCCTCCTCTCCCTGGCCGAGTCGCTGGCCCGAAGGCTGGACAACGCCTGGACGCCCGAACTGCGCGCGCGGCATGGCGACATGAGCTTCCAGGCCATCGGCAGCGGTGGCCTGCTGGCGGACCTCAACGTGCAGGGCGCGGTGCTATCGGTCTGGCCCTATCGCGTCACTGTCAACGAGCAGATGCGCAATCTGAGTGCGAGCGATGCACGCCGCACACCGGGCCTGTCCAACCGGCCGCTGTCGCTGGATGTGCACCTGCTGCTGTCCATCTGGTCGGCCAACACCGCGCTGGAGCTGGCCGCGTTTGCCTGGGTGCTGCGCGAGCTGCATCGCGAACCCATCCTTGATGCGTCGACGCTGTCCAGCAACGGCGGCTGGTCGGCCGAGGAGGTCGTGCAGCTGATCCCTGCCGAGATCACGGTGGAGGACATGATGCGCATCTGGGACGCCATCACGCCCAGCTACCGGCTGAGCGCGCCGTATGTGGCCCGCATCGTGCAGCTCGACGTCGAGGCGCCGGACGCCCTGCCCGTCGTGGCGCGGCGCTTCGACTATGGAGGCGTGCCGGCATGAGCGTGGTTTTCCACAGCATCGAGACCGACGTGCGCCGCGTCTGGGGCGCGCTGCGCTTCGTCGATGCCATGTCGGGCCACACCATCGACAGCCCGCTGCGCGTCGACCTGCCCGGCGCCCGGCTGCAGCGCAACCGCAGCGGTTTCTTCGTCGTCACGGCTCTGGACGATGCCGCCAATTTCGACGCCCGGCGCGACTATGAAAACGCCTTCGACCCCATCCCGCCCGCCCCGGCACTGTCACTGCCTGGCACGGTGAGCGACCCCGCCGGCCGCTATCTGCCGCGTCGTTTCACGTTGGCATTGCCCCGTTCGCCACTCCCAGCTGCACCGGCTGAAACGGCTCCGCTGTTCGAAGCCGCCACCATCACCCTCGACCCCACCACCGCCACCGCTCTCCTCCCCACATGGGCCGCCCTGCGCCTGAGCGTGCGGCGCAACGGCGCGCCCGCGGCGCAGGCGGCCATCCGCGTGCACCGCAGCGGCAGCGAGGCCGTGCTCGGTCGCGGCATGACGGACGTGCGCGGCGAGGCGTTGGTGGCCGTCGTCGGCGTGGCGCAGATCACGCCGGGTGCCGAGGAACTGGTGGTCGAGACCGAGATCGCCGTCGACATCGTCGTCAGCGCCGACACCACGCTGGCGCCCGGCGCCCTCGTCGACCCCGACCTGCTGGCCGACCGCCCCCTGGGCGCCGGTCTCTCTCGACTCATCGTGCCGCGCAACCTCGCCAGCGGCCGCATCGAAGTGATGAACCTGACGCTCCCCTGAGCCCTGCTTGACCGATTGAAGGAGGCACACCATGCCCGAATACCTCGCCCCAGGCGTGTACGTGGAAGAAACCAGCTTTCGAGCCAAGTCCATCGAAGGCGTGGGCACGAGCACCACGGCCTTCGCCGGCCCCACGCGCAAGGGCCCCATCGCCACGGCCGAGCTGCTGCCCGAGATCCTGACCAGCTTCGCCGACTTCGAGCGCATCTACGGCGGCACGGCCAATCTCGACCTGCAGGCCGACGCGATCAACTTCCTGGCGCATGCCGTGCGGGCCTATTTCAACGAGGGCGGTTCGCGGCTCTATGTGGCGCGTGTGTTCCTGGCGCGCGGCGCCAACGACTCCGGCCTGGCAAGCACGGCCGACCTGCGCCCCGCCGCCGTCGCGCCCGCGGTACTGGCGGCGGAGGACGACACCAACCGCATCCGCTTCGTCGCCCGCTTCCCGGGCGCCAGTGGCAACGGCGCCGTGCCCACCCGTGAGCAGTCCCAGCTGCGCGGCATCCAGACGCGCGAAATCATCGCGCCCGCCCCGCAGCGCGTGCTGGACAGCACGCCCCTGGGCTCGCTGGCCCGCAGCGGTGTGGCCGCGCCCCACAGCTACTTCGTCAAGCGTGCCGATGGCTGGCATGCGCTCACCGACGCCGGCGATGGTGCCGTCACCGCACCCGACGCTGCCGCCCAGGCCGCCATCGCCGCCGCCGGCAACCAGGCCCAGCGCGACGCCGCGGCAGCCCTGCTCGCCTCCGTCTCGCTGATCACGCTGGCCGTCATTGCGACCGACGCCGATGGCGGCAGCCTGGCCATCGACGACCTCGGCTACGACCGCGGCCACCCACGCTGGCTCGGCACCGTGATGCCGCCGCAACCCAACCGCCGCGTCGACCAGATCGAGAACCTCTACGCCGCCAACCTCGGCAGCGCCGTCAACGCCTTCCAGCTGCTCGCCGCCTTGTTCCCGACCGCCGCCAACGCCACCGGCCGCCGCGGCTCCTTCGCGTTGACCGGCGGCAACGACGGCGCCGAGCCCATGGACGCCAGCTACATCGGCGCCTTCGCCGCCCTGGCCAAACTCGACGACATCGCCATCGTCGCTGCCCCCGGCTCCAGCGCCTATGCCGCGCGCGACGCCATCCGCAACTCGCTGATCACCCACGCCGAAGGCCGGCGCATGTACCGCATCGCCGTGCTCGACACCAACACCGGCCTCAACGCCGGTGCCGCGCGCGAAGCCCGCGCCACCATCGACAGCAAATACGCCGCGATGTACTACCCCTGGGTCGTCATCGCCAACCCCAATGCCCGGCCGGGCCGCGATGACATCCCGCGCGAGATCGCCCTGCCGCCGTCGGGCTTCGTCTGCGGCATCTATGCGCGCAACGACATCGAGCGCGGCGTGTTCAAGGCACCTGCCAACGAAGTCGTGCGCGGCGCGCTGCGTTTCGAGCGCGATGTCAGCTTTGGCGAGCAGGAGGTGCTCAACCCGCTGGGCGTCAACTGCCTGCGCTACTTCCCGGGCCGCGGCTACCGCGTCTGGGGCGCGCGCACGGCCAGCAGCGACCCCGAATGGAAATACGTCAACGTGCGGCGTTATTTCAACTACCTGGAAGCCTCCATCGACCGCAGCACCCAGTGGGCCGTGTTCGAGCCCAACGGCGAGCGCCTGTGGGCCAACATCCGCGAAACCATCGCGCAGTTCCTCTACAACGAATGGCGCAATGGCGCCCTGCTGGGCGGCAAGGCCGAGGAGGCCTATTTCGTGCGCTGCGACCGCTCGACGATGACGCAGAACGACCTGGACAACGGCCGCCTGGTCTGCCAGATCGGCGTTGCGGCGCTCAAGCCCGCCGAGTTCGTGATCTTCCGCATCGGCCAGAAGACCGCCGATTCCCGCGACTGATTAGGAGCAGCTCATGGCACGCAAAGTCCCTTACGGCGCCTTCAACTTCCTCGTCAACTTCGACGGCGCGGAAGCCTTCGGCGGCTTCTCCGACGTCTCCGGCCTCGGCTCGGAAATCACCGTGGCCGAGTACCGCTACGGCAACGACGCGGAGAACCATGTGCGCAAGATCCCCGGCGTCCACAAGGTCGGCGACGTGACGCTCAAGCGCGGCATCATCAGCTCCAAGTCTCTGTGGGACTGGGTGAAGGAGACCCGCACCACCGGCGTCAACGCGCAGAAGAACATCTCCATCACCCTGCTCGACGAGGCCCGCAACCCGGTGCAGGTCTGGCTGCTGCGCAACGCCATCCCGCTCAAGTACACCGGCCCGACGCTCGCGGCCAAGGGCGGCGGCGACGTGGCCATGGAAGAGCTGGTGCTGTCGTCCGAAGGTCTGGAGATCGAGGCCGCGTGAGCGGGCCGCTTCCATGTACGGACTGAGCTTCGAGTCGACCCGCCCTGTCGAGCGCCCGCATCCGGCCCGCGCCGACATCGCGCTGTTCGTGGGCTGGACGACGCGCCGCGCCAGCGTGGCGCTGCCGCGGGCGATGTCGGATTGGTTGAATGCGCGGGGCTTCAAGGACGCCGCCCTGCGCGAGACCCTGCTCGGCATGCCGGCGCCCATCGACACCTGGGACGCCTTCGACAGCCTTTTCGACTGGCATGCCCGCGCCGTGCAGGGGCGCAGCGAACTCGCCGACGACTGGCTGGGCCTGGCGGTGCGCGACTTCTTTGCCAACGGCGGGCGCAAGGCTTATGTGCTGTGCCTGGGCCTGCCCTGGCCGCTGGGCTCGACACCCGCCGTGACGCTGTTCGACGCGCTGGATGTCGCCATGCAGCAGGCATGGACGCTGGATGACGTCAGCTTCGTGCTGGCGCCCGACCTGCCCGAGCTGCACGCGAATCTGAACCAGCCTCCCATCCCCGGCGACCCAGGCGTGGCTGCCGTCGTGCCCGAAGTCTTTGTCGAATGCGGCACGCCCACCTTCGCCACGCCGCCCACAAACGGCGTGCGGCAACTTGCGGCGCCGCGGCTGTCCGACGCGGCCTTCGAACTCTGGAACAGCAATGTGCTGAGGCTGCGCAACACGCTCGCGCGACAGCGCCGCGACCTGATGCTGCTCGTCGCCGCGCCGCTGGCCGCCCGCGACACCCAGGCCGCACGCCAGCTCAGCGCTGCCATCAGGCTGCAGACCAGCATGGTGGAGTGCGCCACGCCCTGGCTGCTGCCACTGCGCGAGGTGCGCACGCCCGAAGGCCTGATCCCGCCCGACGGCGCGCTGGCCGGCCTGATCGCCGCCTCGGTACTCGCCAATGGCCCGGTGCGCCCAGCCGCCGGCCAGGCGCCCATGGGCGTCCTCGCCGTCCATCCGCAACCCAGCGACCAGGAGCTGCGTTCGCCCCCGCGAGGCCAGTTCGCCGGCTATCTGTCCAACCTCGATAGCCGCCGCAGCGGCTGGCCGCTGGCCGAGACCTTCGCCCTCTTCGGCCCTACGGCCAACGGCATCCGCCTGCTCAGCGACCCTTCGCTGAGCGCCGTGCGCGAATGGCGCAGCGCCGGCGTCGTGCGCCTGCTCGGCCAGTTGCTGCGCACCGCCCGCATGGTCGGCGCGACGCTGGTCTTCGAGACCTCCGGCGAAGCTCTCTGGGCTCGCGTGCGCAGCCGCTTCGAAGACATGCTGGCCAGCTACTGGCAGGCTGGCGCCCTGCGCGGTAGCAGCGCGTCCGAAGCCTTCACGGTGCGCTGCGACCGCAGCGTGATGACCCAGAGCGATCTCGACGCCGGCCGCGTCATCGTGCTGGTGCAGTTCGCGCCGCAAGCCGCCATCGAGCACATCCGCATCGAGCTGGCCCTGGCCGAGGACGGCAGCGTCAACTGGCAGGACGCCGAGCCGCTTGCCCACACCGCGGAGGCTGCATGAGCGCCGATGCACGGGGCGCCCCGATCGGCGTGTTCAATTTTCATGTGTCCTTCAGCCGCGACCCGGTAGACGGCAGCGGCGGCGACGACGCGACGCTCTGCCAGGGCGCCTTCAGCGAGCTGACCGGCCTCGAAGCCACGATGGAGCCACGCAGCATCCGCGAAGGCGGCCGCAACTGGGGCAGCGTGCAGCGCCCCGGCGGCGTCAACTTCGCCACCGTCGTGCTCAAGCGCGGCATCACCCGCTCGCGCGACCTCTGGCAATGGTTCGAGCTGCTGGGCCAGGGCGGCTATGTGAACCGCCTCAAGGCCGAGATCGAGATCCGCAGCACGACCGGCGAGCGTGTCATGGGCTGGACCCTGCGCCGCGCCATGCCCGTCAAGTTCAAGGCCGCCGACCTCAATGCGCGCGGCACCGACGTGGGCGTGGAAGAGCTGCACATCGTCCACGAAGGACTGGAGCACTCGACATCATGACTGCTCCCAATGTCGTCAAGGCCAAGATCGTTCTGCAAAGGAATGGCCAGGACATCGACACCGTCGAGGTGCACTTCAACCCGGTTTCGCTGCAGGTCGAGATCACCAACTCCACCAGCCCGCAGAGCGGCAGCGGCAGCACCACGCAGACGGCCACGCAGTCCAGCGCCAAGCTCGGCCTGGACCTGCTGTTCGACACCACCCACACCGGCGAAGACGTGCGCACCATCACGCGCCGACTGCGCGCCGCCGTGCGCTCGCCGGACGCCACCGGCACCCAGAGCGCCGAGTCCAGTGCCGCCTTCACGCCGCCCACGTTGCGCTTCGAGTGGGGCACCTTCACCTTCACCGGCATCTCGGACAGCTATCGCGAGACGCTGGACTTCTTCTCACCCGAGGGCGTGCCGCTGCGCTCCAGCGTGGCCCTGGCCCTGAAGGAGCAGCCCAACGAGTTCAGCGCTCTGGAGCGCGACAACCCGTCTGCCGCCAACGCCTCGCGTGCGCGCAGCAGCGCCTTCGAAGTGGCGGGCGGGCTGGGTGGTGCTGCCGGCATCGCCGGCCTGGGTGGTGACCTGCGCGCCGCCCGCGCCATCGCCAGCATGAATGGCGAGGTCAGCCTGCGCTTCTCGGCCGGCGCGACGCTGGCTGTCGGCGCCAAGGTCGAACTCAAGGCTGCGGTGTCGTTCGCCGGCGGTGCGGGTGTCGGCGGCATTGGCGCAGGAATCGGCGCGGGTGCCGGCATTGGCCTCTCCGCCTCTACTCCATCGCTGCGCTTCGACGCCGGCCGCCTCGCCCCGCCGCCAGTGCCGCAGCAACTCGCCACCGACGTCGGCGCCGGTTTCAGCATCGACGGCCGCGCCCTGCCCGCCGGTGCGGCCGGCCTGCGCGCCAACGTCGGCCAGGCCCCGCGCGCCCTGCGCTTCGACGACTGAACAGGAACACCCCCATGCCCGTCTTCATCGATGAAATCGTCGTCGACGTTCCGCCACCGGAAACCACCGCCGGCCAGCAGTCACGCGACGCCCAGGGCGCGGCCAACGCCACGCCCACGCCGGCCTGGACGCCCGAATTCGCCCACATGCTCGACCAGCAACTCAGCGTCGCCCTCGAGCGCCGCGCGCGCCTGCTGGCCGACTAGGACTCACCGGCCATGCCTCCCGAAACCAGCGAACGCCCGGTCTCCTCGCGCACCGCCTACAGCGCGCGGCCGACGCTGCGCGTGGACGGCCAGGCCCTGCCCGCGCTGGACGATCTCGTGCGAACCTTCTCCGTCACCGAGGCCGAGGGCGGCATGAGCAGCCTGTCGCTCGGCATGGGCAACTGGGGCATGGTCGGCGGCAGCCTGGGCCTGGTATTCGACGCCGGCGGACCCATCAAGCTCGGTGCCCGCGTGCAGCTCTACGCCGGCGAGACCTCCGGCCCCATCGAGATCTTCGACGGCCAGATCCACGCCATCGAAGCCAGCGGCTCCGTCGGCGCACCGCCGAGCCTGCTGGTGCTGGCCGAGGACAAGCTGTACGCCGCGCGCATGAGTCGGCGCAGCAAGAGCTACGAGGCGTCGAGCGTGGAAGACGTTGTGCAGACCATCGCCAGCAGCCACGGCCTCACCGTCGATGCCACCGGCCTGCCCAGCGGCAACGCGCTGTGGGTGCAGATGAATGAAAGCGACCTGTCATTCCTGCGCCGCGTGCTGAGCCGCAGCGATTGCGAGATGCAGGTGATCGGCAGCACGCTGCAGGTGCGCAGCAGTGCGGACATGGACCGGGGCACGCTGGACCTCACGCTCTACAGCCAGCTGCAGGAGGTGCGCGTCATCGCCGACCTGTCCAGCCAGGTCACCGAGGTCATGGCGCGTGGCTTCGACCCGGCCGCCGGCAGCGACTTCACCAAGACCAGCACCGGCGCTCAACCCGGTCCGGGAAGCGGCCGCACGGGCGCCTCGCTGTTGTCCGATATCGGCATGGAGCGCAGTGAGAACCTCGGCGCCCTGCCCTGCCGCAACGACACCGAAGCCCAGGCCCTCGCCGACGCCGCCTTTGACCAGCGCGCCCGCCAGTTCGTGCGTCTGCACGGCCGCACCGAGGGCAATGCCGGCCTGCGCGTGGGCAGCCGCGTGAACCTGCACGGCGTCGGCCGGCGCTTCGACAACTGCTACGCCGTGGTCGAGGCGCGCCACCGCTTCGATCCGACGAGCGGCTATGTGACCGAGTTTGTCGCCCAGTCGGCCTTCATCGCCGACAACTGACATGGACCGCGCCCCCTTCACCTTCGCCCCCGCCGGCAACCCACCGGCCCTCGGCCCGGCCTGGCTGGGCGGCGGCGTCTTCATGGCCGACGTGACCGACATCAAGGACCCCGACAACCGCGGCCGCGTCAAGGTGCGCGTCCATGGCGTCGACGAGCAAAGCGGCGACGCCGAGATCTGGGCCATGCTGGTGGCGCCCTTCGCCGGCAACAACCGCGGTTCCTGGTGGGTGCCCGACGTCGGCGACCTCGTGGCCGTGGCCTTCGTGCAGGGCGACGCACGCATGCCCATCGTGCTGGGTGGCCTCTGGCACGGCGCCGCTTCACCGCCCGAAAGCATGGACGGCTCGGGTAACAACTACCTGAAAGTGCTGCGCTCGCGCAATGGCGTCAAGGTCACCCTCGACGACCAGGACGGCCAGGAAAAGCTCATCCTCGAAACCCCCGGTGGCCAGAAGCTGACGCTCAAGGACGGCCCGGGCTCCTGCGAGCTGGTCGACTCCAACGGCAACAGCATCAAGCTTGAGAGCAGCGGCATCACTGTCACCGCTTCGGCCACCGTCACCGTCAATGCGGCGACGGTCAAGGTCAGCGCCGGCATGGTGAATGTGGACGCCGGCATGTCCAAGTTCAGCGGCGTGGTCCAGTGCGACACGCTGATCACCAACGCCGTCGTGTCGTCGAGCTACACGCCCGGCGCGGGCAATATTTGGTGAACTGACATGGCAGCTGTCATGGACGCCCACACCCACCACGCCGTCGCCGTGGGTGGGCCGTCGCGCCAGCACCCACATGCGCCGGCCGTCCTTGTCGACATCGAGGCCGGTGATTTCGTCGCCGCACTCAGCGATGCCATCACGTCCACCGGCTGGCCCCGCTTCGGCTGGCCGGCCTCGCTACCCATCGCCCGCCTGCCCGACCAGGGCGCCCCGCGCGCGCTGTTCCAGCCCATCCACCGGCGCTTCAACCTGGTGCTGTTCGACACGCACTGCGAAGTCTTCGGCTCGCCGCGCCTGGACCCGAAGAAGATCGAGTCCAGCGGCTTCGTCGTGCGCCGCTGGGCCGGGCCTGAGGACCTGAACGCGCAAGCCCTGGCCGACCCGCACAACTGGCAGGCCTGGCAGGCCAACGGCTGGCGCACCCTGCCCAACGCCGCCGCCTTTGACGCGGACCCCGACCCAGCCCGCCGCCCTGCGCCACGCACCGGCAACCCCGGCGTCGATGCGCGCCTGGCCGCCCTGCGTGCCGTGCATCCGGCCGAGGCCGTGAACCCGCTGCACGCGCTGATGCCCGCGGTCTGCGACGCCGCCAAACGCAGCCTGCTCTACGGCGTCGTGCCCACCAGCGAGGCGCTACGCAAGCCGGCCGACGCCGCGGTGGACTACGCCGCCGCCCGCGCCCCGAGCTCCACCGCGCGGGACAGCTTCATCGCCCATCTGTCGCCCTATCTGTCCCGAGCCAGCATTCGCCCCTTGCCGAACGCACGTGGCGCCTTCGAGGCCACCTGGCTGAACGGCGATGTGCCCGTCGACGCCAGCGAGCCCGACAGCGGTGACAGCGCCGCCATGCGCGAGCAGTTCGTCGCCTTCGTGCGCCAGCTCGCCTTCGAGTTCGACATCAACGGCCGCGGCACGGCCCTGCTGCTGCTGCTCGATGAATTGCTCATCGGCCGCAACGTGACCACCTTCGGCACCACGGAGCGCATCACCGCCGGAGCGTCCGGCTTCCTGCAAGCCTGCGTGCGCGTCGTCACGGACCTGGGCGCCAGCGCCGTTGACATCCCCGACGACTTCGGCCCCGTGCCCGCTGGCTGGCTGGACCGCTTCACCAACGCGGCACTGACCGTGCTCGATGGCCGCGCCGCCGAGGCCCGCACGCTGGAGGGCCGCTTCGACGACGCCGAAGCCCTCTACGCCATCCGCGCCTTCGTGCGCGTGCACGGCGAGCCTGGCTGCCCGACCCGCCTGTTGTGGAGCGACATGACGCCGCTCTACCGCGTGGCGCCCTGGTTCGCCTCCACCGGCACGCCCCAGGCCCGCATCGCCCTGCCCGCCTTCGACCGTGCTTCGCTGGCCGCCATGAAGCCCAACGTCGCCTTCGACGTGCCGCCCGGACTGGCCAACCTGCTGATGCGCAACAAGCCCGAGGACTTCATGAAGAAGCCGAAGGCGGTCAGCGAGATCGGCATCGGCTGGCTGTGCTCGTTCTCGATTCCCATCATCACGATCTGCGCCTTCATCCTGCTCAACGTCGTGCTGTCCCTGCTCAACCTCGTGTTCTTCTGGTTGCCGCTGGTAAAGATCTGCCTGCCCGTGCCCAAGAAGAAATAGAGACAAGCCATGGCCCGCAAGCTCGCCCCCGAACTTTCTCCGCCGATCGGCTTCCCGCTGCTCGGCCGGCCCGACGCCGACGGCCGCTGGGCCTGGCCGGGCCTGGCGCGCAGCGTGGCCGACGGCCTGCGCTGCGTGCTCGCCACGCGGCCCGGCGAGCTGCTGATGCACCCGGACTTCGGTGCCGGCGTGCAGGACTTCCTGAACCAGCCCAACAACCTCACCGTGCGCGCCCGGCTGCACGAGCGCATCACCGGTGCCATCGCCCGCCTGGAGCCGCGCGCCCAGGTGGAGCGAATCGACGTGAACGAGGACCCCGAAGACCCGCGCGTCGTCCACATCGCCGTGCACTACCGGCTGCGCCGCACCGGTGAGCCCCAGCGCATGGCGCTGGCCTTGACCCTGGGGTAACGACCATGCCGCTGCCCATTCCCCTCTTAGACGACCGCCGCGCCGACGACCTCGTCGCCGACCTGCTGGCCCGCATCCCCGCCCACACGCCGGAGTGGACCGACCCGCGCGTGGGCGACCCCGGCCGCACGCTGATCGAGCTCTTCGCCTTCCTCGGCGACGCCCTGCTCTACCGCGCCAACCAGGTGCCGGAGCTGCAGCGCCGCGTCTTCCTGAACCTGCTGGGCATGGGCCTCAAGCCCGCCCGCATGGCCCGCGGCCTGGTCACGCTGCGCCTGCCCGACGAGGCCCGCGAGGCCCTGGACCTGCGCGAGCGCGCCATCATCAGCCGGCCCGTGCCCTTCGAGACGGCGCAGGAGATCAGCGTCGCGCCCGTCACCGGCGAGGTCTATCTGAAGCAGCGCGTGACCGCCGACGACCACCCCGAGCTGGCCGACACCCTGGCCCAGCTCGGTGCCCTCTACGGCGGCCGCACGCTCGACGCCTACCAGACCCAGCCGCTGTTCGCCGACGGCGCGGTCGACGCCGGCGTGGACATCGTGGCCGACAGCGTCGACGGCTGCCTGTGGATCGCCCTGCTGGCGCCCAAGCCGGCGCGCGGCGAATCCCTCATCACGCTGCGCCAGCGCTGCGTCCAGCAGCTGGCGCGCAACACGGCGGGTGCGGCGCGCCTGCTCAACATCGGCCTGGTGCCGGCGCTGACCGTGCCCGACGACCAGGAACTCGTCGGCGAGCGCGAGCGCATCGGCGTCAGCTGGGAGATCTCGGTCGGCGGTGCCCGTGCCACCGACTACCAGACGCTCGACCCTACAGGCAACGACAGCACCGACGGCCTGCGCCGCGCCGGCGTCGTGCGCGTGCTGATGCCCGGCCCCGAGCTGATCGGCGTCGGTGACTCGGCCCGCGGCATCGATGCCGTCTCCGGCGTCGACGACGAGCCGCCGCGCCTGGACGACCCCGACCGCGCCCAGCGCCTCGTCGCCTGGCTGCGCATGAAGCCTGCCGCCGGTGTGCAGCGCCTGCGCCTGAGCTGGGTCGGCCTGCACGCCGTGCAGATCGAGCAGGGGGTGACGACCCAGGGCCTGGTGGTGGCGCAGACCTCCGGCCAGCCTGGCGAAGTCATCAACCTGCCGATGCGCAATGTGCAGCCCGACAGCCTGCAGCTCGAGATCGCCGAGCCCGGCATGCAATACGCGGCCTGGACGCACGTCGACGACCTGGCGCTGGTGTCGCACCGCGCTGAGCTGGCCCGGGACGCCCGCGCCTACGAGCTGGACGCCGAGTCCGGCCAGGTGCGCTTCGGCGACGGCATGCGCGGCCGCCTGCCGCCGGCCGGCTCGCGGGTGCGCATCGTCTCAGCCCGTTCGGGCGGCGGCCGCGCGGGCAATCTCGCACCAGGCCTGCTCAAGGACATCGTCGCCACCACCATCAACGCCAGCGGCCTGCCCGGCGCCGTGGTCAACACGCTGAAACTCTCGCAGCCGGTCGCCACCCAGGGCGGCGAGGACGCCGAGGACGTCGACGCCGCCCAGCAGCGCATCCCCGCCATGCTGCGCCACCGCGAGCGCGCCGTGACGGCCGACGACTACGCCAGCCTGGCCCGCGAGACGCCCGGCATGGACATTGGCCGCGTGGAAGTGCTGCCGCGCTTTGCGCCGCGCACACGGGCCTTCGGCATCCCCGGCGTCGTCGCCGTGATGGTGCTGCCGGGCACGGCCAGCGGCGAGGTCGGCACCGCGCCCAACCCGCGCGCCGACCGGCCGCTGATCGAGGCTGTCCACGCCTGGCTGGAGCCGCGGCGGCCGCTGGCGACCGAGCTGAACGTCATCGGCTGCGAATACCTGCCGCTGTCCGTCTCCATCGCCATCGGCCTGCGCGACGGCGCGCCGCGCGAGGAGACGCTGGCGGCCGTGCGCCTGGTGATCCGGCGCCTGCTGTGGCCGCTGTCGCCTGGCGGTTTCGACGGCAATGGCTGGCCGCTGGGCCGCGCCCTGGCCGACCGTGAGCTGGAGGTCGAAGCCGCCCGCGTGCCAGGCGTGGCGACGGTGGCCGGCGTCAATCTCTTCACCGGCGGGCCGGGCGCCTGGGCCCTCGCGGGCCGTGACGCCAACGGCCTGCAGCAGGTCGCCCTCGCGCCTTGGCAGCTGCCGGAGCTGATGCAGGTGCTGGTGGAAGTGGGCAATGCACCGGCTACCAGCCTGGCACCGGACACGGCCTCCGGCAGCGGTGGCACTCGCGTCGCCGTGCCCGTCATCGTGGATCTCTGCTGATCATGGACGCCAACTCGCAACGCTTCTGGCTCTGGTCGCGACCGGCGGACTGGGCCGTGGAAGACGGCTGCGCCATCGCGCCGCGCGACGCGACCCACGGCGGCGTGGAAGAGGTGTTGTCGCTGGCCTCGGAGCTGGGCGTGCCGCCGATGCTTGACGGCGTCTCGCGCCTGGCCAGCGCAGAAACCCAGCTGGCCATGCTGCCGCTGCTGCGTGACCGCTTCGGCAGCTACGCCCGCTGGGACCCACGGCCCACGCCCGAGGGTCCCGGTGGCTCGCTGATGGGCTTTGGCGCCTTCCCCGGCGAGGTGCCGCGCTACGCCACTTCAGCCCCCGGCGCGCCGACGGCCATGGCCATCGATGCGGACGACCGCATCGTCTTCGCCTTCGCTGATCGCGTGGAACTCTTCGACCTGCGCGATCGCCACGAGCCCGTGCGCCTGGAGCTGCCGCCGCTGTTCACGCCCCAGGCCGTCGCCTGTGACGCCCAGGGCGGGCGCTGGCTGCTGGATCGCACGAACCGGCGCCTGGCTGTGCTCGCAGGCACGCCCTTCCCCGAGCGGGGCGACGTGGTGCGCGACGCCGGCACCTTCCGCCCGCAGCCCGAGAACGCCGACGACGCGCGCCTCGAGCTGCTGCCCGAAGCCCTGCTCGATCCTGCGCTTCGCCCGGTGGCCCTGGCCGCCAGCCCGCAGGGGCGGCTGGCGGTGATCGCCTGGGGACCGGATGGCGAGCTGCATCTGAGCGTGTTCGACGGCTTGGAACGCAAGAGCGCCATCCTCGAAGGCGCGGAGTACGCCCACGCCATCGCCTGGCTAGACGAGACCGAGATCGCCCTGCGCGTGTCCGACCTGGCCGAAGCCCTGGTCTACGCGGCCGACGCCACGACTCCGCAAAAACCCCTCGGCCGCCGCTACCCGAGCGCCGACGCCGCACCCGGCGGCTTTGTCGCCTCACAGGACTGGCCGCCGCATCTGCCGCTGGTCCGCCCGCAGGATGCACCCGAGGCCGCGGAAAACGCGACGTTCAGCCGTGCCCTGGTGCCCCTGTCTTGGCGTGGCTTTGCAGCCAGCGGCACCGCTCAGGGCCGCACGGTGGACACGCAATCCCTCGATCTGGTCTGGCACCGCCTCTATGTCGAGGCTGTCATCCCGCCCGGCTGCGGCGTGCTTGTGGAGCTGGGCGCCTCCGACGAAGACACGTTCAGCGGCACCTGGTGGCCGCATTGGTTCGGCGACGCCAGCGCCCTGCAGGCCGATCTGCCCACGGGCACGCCCCGCGCCGCCTGGCTGGCCTGCCCGAGCGAGCTGCCCCATCACGCCAGCCTGCTCGGCTGCGCGCCGCAGGCGAACCGCGTCGGCCTGTTCGGCGCCCTGGTGCAGCGCGCCGGCATGCAGCTGCGCGAGCTGCGCGGCCGCCGCCTGCAATTGCGTGTGACGCTCTATGGCAACGGCCGCGCCACGCCGCATGTGGCGGCCGTGCGCGTCTGGGGCGACCGCTTCTCCTATCTGCGTCGCTATCTGCCCGAGCTCTACCGGGACGATCCCGTCTTCGACCGCACCGCCAGCGGCGACGCCACGCGCCACGACTTCCTGGAGCGCTTCATCGGCCTGTTCGAAAGCGTGCTGACGCCGATGGAAGACCAGATCGCCGACGCCCGCGTTTTGACGGCGCCCGCCAGCACACCACCCGATGCGCTGGACTGGCTGGCCCGCTGGACCGGCGAACGTTTCCCCTCTCGCCTGCCCACGACGCACAAGCGCGCCTGGCTGGCCAATGCGCCGCTGCTGCGCCGGCTGCGTGGCACGCGCGGCGGCCTGGCCTTGGCCCTGGACATCGCCACGGATGGCGCCGTGAGCCTCGGCCGCGTCATCGTGCTGGAGGACTTCCGCCTGCGCCGCACCCTGGCCACGCTGCTGGGCATCGACCTGGAGCGCAGCGACGACCCGCTGCTGCCCGGCCTCGTCGTCTCCGGCAATTCCTTCGTCGGTGACACGCTAACCCTGGGTGACGCCGACGATGCCGAGGCCCGCCGCGAGTTCCTGGCGCTGTTCGGCGAGGAGATCGACTCCGAAGCCGAGCGCGAGACCGTCGCCAGCGTCTACGAGCGCACCGCCCACCGCGCCACCATCCTCGTGCACGAAGGGCTGGACGCCGACCTGATCGCGATGGTTCGCAACCTCGCCGAAGAGATCGCGCCGGCCCATGTCCTCGTCAAGGTGATGGCCGCTCGCGAGCCCTTCATGGTCGGCATCGCTGCCCTCGTCGGCGTGGACAGCTATCTGCGCGCGCCGGTGCCGCTGGAGGTGGCGCGCATCAGTCGCAGCGGCGTTGGCCGCGGCGACCGCATCACCGGTGGCGGTGCGCTGGACTGGCGGCTGGACGACAGCGCCGGCCTGGTCGCCTTTGACGGAGCACCACGCGCCCATCTGGACGCCGCTGCCATCGGCAGCCCGGGCGGCAATCTGCTGCTCGACGGCCGCCGCTCCGAACCCCCGCCCGACGGCGTGATCGCGCGCTGGCGCTTCACGCGACTTTCTGCCCCCGAATAACCCAGCCTCAACCTCCCAAGGAGTGCCACCATGGCCAAGCTCGAAATCAACGTCCCCTTCGAAACCGACCAGCCAACCGTCGTCGTCGAGGTCGACCCGCGCAGCCCGCTGGCCCGCGGCCGGCACAAGTTCCAGCTGGAGGTCATCGACGACTCGGGCAATGTCTCGCTGCCCGACGTGGTCGACGTCATCGTGGCCGACCGCGAGCGCCCGACCGCCGTGATCGCCGGCCCGCAGGTCGCCGACCTCGGCAAGAACTTCGAGCTCAATGGCTCCAAGTCCTTCGACATCGGCGGTGTCATCAAGAGCTACCGCTACACCTATCTCGGCCCCGTGCGGTGAGACCCACCATGGCCGTGCTGCCTGTCGGCAAGCCACTGGAGCAGGAGAAACCGGTGCTGCTGGTCGAGAACAAGCTCGCGGCCGGCAAGCACCGCTTCACCCTCGTCGTCATCAACGACCAGGGCGTGGAGAGCGAGCCGGTGTCGCTGGACGTGAGCGTGGAAACCGGCCTGATCGTGCCGCGGCGCCCGGTGACGCCGATTGACAGAGGACTGATCCCATGAACGCCCTCGATGAAGTCGATGCCCTGGAAGCCGCCGATCGCCTGGACCGGCCCGACCGCCCCTTCTACGACACCGGCGTACTGCTGGGCAGCGACGACTTCCGCGACGAGCAGACCTACCACCGCTCCCGCCTGGCGCGCGCCCTGGCCTACCTGGCCGGTGCCGGCACGCTGATCGGACTCAAGGCCGAGGCGGTCGCCAACGAAGCAGGCACCGAGCACGAGCTCAAGGTCGGCGCCGGCCTGGCCATCGACCGCCTGGGCCGCCTTATCGAAGTACCGCGCTCCTGGTGCGTGCGCCTGGAACCCTGGTTCCTGGCGCAATCGGCCGACGCGCTGCGTGCCGCTCATGGCGCCCAAGGCATCGTGGCCGACCTCTTCCTGCGCTTCACACCCCAGGCCCGCGGCCGCACGCCCAGCTTCGCGCAAGGCGCCTTCGACGCCACCGACGCCCTCGTGCCCAACCGCGTGCGCGACGCTTTCCGACTTGAGCTGGTGCTGCGGCCCGACGCGAAAGACGCGCCGGCCACCGACTTCCTGCCCCGCTCGCGCTTCCAGGCCGTGAGGGCGCTGGCCCCGGCCGACCGGCCCGACGCGCTGCGCGAGGCCTTGCTCGACGGCTGGAACGACGCCACCAACCCGCACGCCCACGACCTCGCCCGTCCCGACGGCGAGGCCTTGCCGCCCCTGCCCGAACACGGCGCGGCGGCCGACGGCTCGGACTCGCTGGCCGACCCGACCTCGCTTTTCCTCGCGCGACTGCTGATCCCCACCGTCGAAGCGCCGGCCGCCGTGCCCGCCGGCACGCGCCCCACGCCGGTCTTCACGGCGCTGGACGCCGCCCACATCGACAACACCAGCCGCCGTTTCGCCTATCCCGCCGATGCGCTGGCGGCCGTCTTCGGTATTTGATTGGAGACCGCCATGGCCATCCAGAAAGCCCCCCAGGTCTCAATCGGCGCCGCCAGCGGCACCCAGCGCACCGTCGTCAGCGTCGACACCGCACGCACCTTGCGCGAGGCCAATCTGATGGTGGAGGAGTCGCACCGCGTGCGGCCGCGCTGGTTCGACGGCAAATTCCTCGCCGCGCGCGACCTGACCCGCGAGCAGTCCTATTTCCTGGCCCGCCAGGCCGGCTTCGCGCGGGCGCTCGGCGCGGGCGTGGTCGAGGGGCTGGAAGTGTCCCAGGGCAGCGTGGCGACCGAGCTGCAGGTCAGCCCGGGCTTTGGCTACACGACGGCCGGCGAGCTGGTCGCGCTGACCGGGCCGGTGCGGGTGTCCCTGGCCCAGCTCTTCCAGCTGCAGACGCTGGCCCAGCAACTCAGCGGCAAGAAGAAGCTGCTGACCCCGCCGCTGCGCAACCGCACCGGCATCTTCGTGCTGGGCCTGCGCGCGCTGGAGTTCAGCGCCAACCCGGTCTCCAGCTACCCCACCGGCCTGGATGCCGAGCGCACCGTGGAGCCGGGCGACATCGTCGAGGCCAGCGCGCTGACGCTGCATTACGTGGCCGACGCACCTGGCGACCGCGTCGACGCGCTGCGCGGCGAGCTTGCGCGCGAGGTCTTCGTGCAGCAGGCCGGCCCCAGCCTGCCGGCCGAAACCCTGGCCCTGGCCCTGGTGGCACTGACCGGCGACACGGTGCGCTGGATCGACGTCCACCTCGCCCGCCGCACCGCCGGCCAGTCGCACGCCGACGTGCTCGGCTTCGGCTTTGCGCCGCGCCTGCTGCGCGAGGCCCACCTGGCCCAGTACCAGGCGCAGCTGGACGACGTCATGAAGCGGCCCCTGGGCGGACGGCCCAGCGCCGCCCAGTTCTTCTCCGCCCTGCCGGCCGCGGGACCCCTGCCAGCCGCGGCCGTCAACACGGCGGACTTCAGCCAGAGCTGGCTGCCCGCCGGCATCGATGCTGAGCTGACGTTGGTGCCGCAGGACGAGATCGCCATGCTGGTCGAGGAGTCGCTGACCCTGCCGCCCATCGACCTGCAACTGGCCGCCCAGGCCCAGGCCTCGACCTTCGTCAGCATCCTCGTGCCCGTGCCCCGCGAGGCCCTGGCGCAACGGGCGCGCGAGTTGCAGCAGCGACTCACGCGCGCCCTGGTCGTACCTGCCACGCGGCTGGCCCTCAGGCGTTCACCGGCGGAGTCGCTGCGCCTGCTAGAGAACACGCGACTGGTGAAGACCGGGCTGTTCCCGCCGCCGGCCATCACCGACCCCGTCGACACCGCCTGGGCCAGCCTCGTCAACGCCCAGACCACCCTCTGGTATGCCCGGCGGCGCAATGTGTCGCTACGCCCCGAGGTGGAAGGCGTGGCCGTCGCCGTCATCAACGAAGGCCCCAACCCCGACAACATCATCCGCGAGCGTTTCAAGGCATTGGGTGAAACGGAACGCGTGGAAAAGCTGCTGGCCCGCTCCGATTCCCTGGCGCGGGCCGAGGCCGTGAAGCTGCTGTCCGCCGCCAAGTTCTCCGAGCCGCTGATGGCCCATGCCGCGCTGGCTCAGCTGGAGGCGCGCAAGACCATGGACGAGACCGCGGTGGCCGAAGTCGCCACGGCGCTGAACACGCCGGGCGTAGCAGACGGCCTGGCCAAGCTGGCCGCCCAGCGCCCCGACCTGCTGGAAGACAAGGAGGCCCTGCACAAGCTCGCCGGCAGCGAACAGCTGCTCGACATGGGCCGCACGCTTTCGCGCAGCAGCGGCCAGGAGGCGCAGCGCCTGTCGGCCGACATCAAAGTGCCGGCGCGCGGCAAGGCCAATCTCGACAAGGTGCTGGCAGCGCGCTTCATGCCTGCCAAGCCGCGTTGAACCGGAGCCCATCACCATGGCCAGCGACCGCAGCACCCCCGCCCTGGACGGCGCGCGCATCGTCGCGCTGAAGGTCACGCCGCCGGCCGGCACCGGCCAAGGGCAGCGACTTGCCCTGGGCTCCGGCGAGATCGCCGTGGCCGTGCAGCCCCGCCTGTCCAGCCGCACCGCGCCCGATGGCGAGCGGCGCATGAACGCCTTCGCCGGCCGTGCCCTGACCGCGCCGCTGCTGGAGGCCGAGCAGAACCAGCGGGCGCGCCGCATCGCCCTGCTCAATCGCGCCCTCAGCGCCGGCGTGGTCGAGGGCCTGGCCCTGGCTTTCGATGACGACGCCATCGCAGCGATTGATACCGCCGCTGCGCCGCCGCCCGCAGCCGGCCTGGATCTCGACACCGCGCGCCGCATCACCATCGAGCCCGGCATGGCGCTCAGTGCAGGCGGCGAGGAGGTCATCGTCCCCGCGGCCTTCTCCTTCGACCTGCTGGACCTGCCCGTCGTCGCACCGCCCTGGCTGCTGTCCAATGCCGACCCGGCGCCCGCCATGCCGGCAGACGCCGACGGCAGCGTGCTGTTCGCCCGCGCCACCGGCCGCAGCCTGCGCACCCTGCTGGCCGCCGGGCGGCCGCTGCCGCAGGTGGGCATCGTCGTGCTGGAACCCATCGAGCACCGCGTCGTTCAAGGCGCCGATCCCTTCGACCAGTGCGAGCGCGACCTGGACGCCGAAGCCTTCGAGGATCAGGTGCGCCAGGACGCTACGCGCCCCGTCTTCTATGCCTGGCCCGACGAATGGCTGCCCCTGCCCGCGCCTGGCAACACCTGGCGCAATGCGCTGGCCCATGCCGTCTTCGCCCGCGAGGCCCAGCTGGGCAACAGCCAGAGCATGCCCTGGCATGCCAGCGGCGTGCCGCTGGCGCTGGTGGCCGTCAACACCGCCTGGCAGCCGCTGTTCGCCGATCGCGCCGCCGTCGCTCGCCTGGGTGGCCGGCCGCGCGCCGAGGCCAATGCCAGGCTCGGCGCCGGCACGCGCTTCCTGTGGCAGGCGCGCATCGACCAATTCACCGAACACCTGACCGAAGCCGCCGCAGCGGGGGATGACACGGTGGCCCTGGGCGACCAGATGCTGACGCTGCCGCCCGCGGGCCTGCTGCCGCGCGACGCCGTCAACGCCCGCGCCGCCCGGCAGGTCTTCTTCCCGTCGACGCTCGACGTGGCTGCCCTGCCCGTGCCCATCGAGCAGCTGGACACGGTGCTGGAAGCGGCAGCCGGCCTCTCGCCCATCGACCTCGCCGTGCGCGACAGCATCTGCGTCTACGTGCCGGTGCCGCAGACCCTGTTCGACCCCAAGCTGCTGCTGACCGAAGTGGCCGACGCCGATCACAAGATCGCCGACGCCATCGAGCGCCATGTGGACGACCGCGCCGACTGGCTGCGCCGCCGCCAGCGCCAGCGCCTGCAACGTGAGGCGTTGACCATGGCCGCGGAAGGCCCCGACAACACCGACACCGTGCCCGACCCGCAAGACGACCCGCTGCGCGTCGAGGACGAACGCCTGGCGCCCCTGCTGCCGGCGCCGGCTGGCCTGCTGCATCGCTCTGCCAATGTGCGCGGCCTGCACCAGCATTTCCTGGACCACGCCACCGAGACCCTGGCCGTGCGCCCTGGCGATGTGCTGTTCGCCTGGGTGCAGCTGGACCGCGAGTTCCCGCCGCGCACGCTGATGCTGCAGTGGCAGATCGCCAACAGCTGGGAACACCGCGCCTACTGGGGCGAGAACCTGATCGGCTGGGGCTTGGACGGCACGCCGTCGCGCCTGCAGCAGTCCACTGACCAGCCGCACATGGTGCCCACGCCGGGCCGTTGGCATCGCCTCGAAATTCCTGCCGCGGCGCTGGCGCTGGAAGACACCACCGTCAGCGGCGTGGCCTTCACGCTCTACGACGGCCAGGCCCTGTTCGGGCCTGTCGGCGTGCTGCGAGATAACCAGGAGACCGTCTGGCTCGACCCGAAGACACGGGACTCGGGAACCTTGCGCGGCGAAGGCGAGTCCTGGGACTTCGTCGACCCGGGCGATGCCGACACAGCCTTCGAGAACGCCTACGACACCAGCGCCAACGCGAAGGGCGAGCGCGAGTCCGCCGAGCTGGCGACGCTGCTGGCCGACCCGTTGATCGCCGGCCGCAAGCTCGCCCCCATCACCGGCGACGACAGCAAGCTCGACCCCACCGAGGCTGACGCCATCAAGCGCGGCTTCCAGCCCCTGGCTGCCCTGATCCAGGCCAACGGCCTGCGCCAGACGGTGGCCGATCTATCCGGCCGCATCGACGAAGCGGACGACGCCGTCAACCTGGGCTATCTGCGGGTGCAGACCGACATGTACCGGCTCCGCCAGACGGTGCTCAAGCAATCCCAGGCCAGCCGCTTCGCCGTCTCGCCCGCGCTGACCCAGATCGCCGACCTCGACAACGCCAGCGCCACACGCGAGCAGCTCTCGGACTTCTATGGCACGGTCAAGAGCGAGGCCCAGCTGAAGCGCCCGGATGGTGCGACCGCGCCGCCGATCTTCCCCATCCGCACGCGCACCGGCGGCGTTGCGCCGGTCCCCATGCCGCGCGGCATCGCCCGGGCGGGCGCGGGCGTCACCGAAAGCGCGGCGGCGCTGAACGTGACCAGCAATGTGGGCATCGGCAGGAGCGTCGGCGGCTTCATGACACCCGCGCCATCGCCGATCCGGGTCATCGAAACGCCCATCTCGGCCTTTACGCCCGTAGCGCCGCGCATCGGCGGCGTCATTGGTGGCGGAAGCATTGGCGGCATCATCGGCGGCCAGGTCGCGCTCGACCCGCACATCAATCTGGCGGGCCTGGTGCCGCTGGCCCCCGCGGCCACAGCGCCGCCGCCCAGCACCAAGGTCACCGACTCCTCGGCGCTGACCGGCAAGGCCGAGATCCGCACCACCTCCATCGCCTCGCGTCTGGAGCGCCCGCGGGCCATCGAGGCCAAGGACTTCACCGTGGCCACGCGGCTCGAAGTCATCAGCAAGCTCGCTGCGCTTGGCCTGGACCTGGACGAACTGGAGGTGCCCGGCATCGCGCAGAAGCAGACCGTCAACGGCGTGGTCAAGGAGTTCGACCCCGGCGGCCAGCCGCTGCGTGCCGCGCCGATCAAGCTCAGTGCGCTGCGCGTGCGCTTTGCCGACATCAGCTTCGACCCCGACCCGGAAGACAAGGCCCGGGATGAGTCGGCCTACTTCCTCGGCGGCGTCGACCTGTCGGACCACACCATCGCTGTGCTGCGCGCCGCCGAAGGCATCGTGCGCAAATACCGCGACGCGCTGGCCCGCTGCCAGAAGTCGCTGGCGGCCATCGACGTGAGCCTGGGCGGGCTCGCTTCACGCCTGGCCCTGGTCGAACGCGAACTGGCCGAGTCGCGCCAGGACGTAGCCACTGCCCGCGCGCTGCTCGCCGAAGACCAGCAGCGCGCGGCCGCGCTCAACGCCTCGCGCGACGCCATCATTGCCGAGCATGTGAAGTTCCTCGCCTTTGCGCGCGCCCGCATCGGCAGCCGCACCGTGGCCCTGCCTTCGCGCCTGCTCGACTCGGCCCTGGAGCCCGACGCCGTGCCCGCCTGCCTGGCCGACCACGACGACCCGCCCGGCGACGTGGCCGCCATGATCGGCATCGTGCGCCAGGCGCCGGTCGACTGGTTCCCGGCCATGCGTGCCCACCTGAGGCTGCTCGACACTCACTTCGTCGCCGACCGCGTGCTCACCGCCCTGCCGCTCACGGCCACCGCCATCACCAGCAGCAGCTTCAGTGCGCTGACCCTGTTCAACGGCCTGGCTGGCGGCGCCAGCCAGCAGGTCGCCTTCAATGCCGTGCGCGCCCAGGCCGAAAGCGTGAGCCTGGCCCGCAGTGAAGCACTCCCCTTCGCCGCGGTGGCCCTGTCGTCGGCCAGCCTGGGGCTGGTGGGCAAGATCGATCTCATCGCCAGGAGTGCATCGCTGGCCGACCTGGCCGCCAGCAATGCCGAGCGCAATCTGCTGAACCGCCGCGTGACGGAAGAGCTCGCGCGCATTGCCCAGGTGGCCACCTGCCTGCACGCCCGCCTGTCCACGGTGCGCGCCGGCATCCGCCTCGACTGGGCCGAGCGCTTCAGCCAGTTCGATACGGTGGGCGACCTGGGCGATCTGTCGACGCTGCCCCACTTCGCCGAGTTGGACCGCGATGACCGCGAAGACATCCGCGACCTGGCGTCCTGGCTGCGCCGCCGCGCGGACGCGAGCCAGCCGCGCGCCGTGGCGCTGATGGCGGCGCTGGTGCGCGTCTGCCTGCTGGCGGCCAGCCACAGCCCGGCCGGCCAGTTGCTCACCGGCCGGCTGGTGCGACCGATTCCCATCCACCCAGGCGTGCGCTTCGAGGTCCAGCCCTCGCTGCCCGACCGGCTGCGCGTGGGCATGAAGGTGCAGCTGATGGACCCGGTGCTGGATGCCTCCCACGGCGTGGCCCGTATCGCCGCCCATGCCGTGGTGGCCGACATCGTGGGTGGCATCGCCCATGTCAGCGTGACCCAGACCGTGCAGGCCGGCTTCACGCCGAGCGCGCGGTCCACGGTGAACTTCCTGCTGGGTTGATGAGCCATGGCCGCGACCGAGATCACCGTCCAACGCCTGCGACTGAGATCGCGGTCAGCGGTGCCGGGCCTGTTGCCTAACGTGGAGGACGCGCTGCGCGTTTCGTCCAAGCCGGCTGCGTTGCTGAATCGCTTTGTGCTTGTGCGCCGACTGCGCCTGCGCACGGCGGCGGGAGCGAGTGCGCAGGCCTTGGCCCAGCAACTGGAGCGGGCCTGGCAACAGCTGGCGACGCGGGCCCAGCCCATGGAGCAGGCGAGCGAAACGGCCGAAGCGGTGTGGGCGCCTAGCCTTGCAGTGGCGCGCCAAGCGCTGTTGCGGCGATGGCTGCGCGGTGAGGAGGCCAAGGCCTGGTTCTGGCAGCGGCTGGTTTCACCGCATGTGGACGGCGCATGGCCGGCGCGCGCCGTGGCGCTGATGCTGATGGCAGACGACGAAGCGCCTGGGCCTGGCACCCTCGCCGGGGCGCGGCGGCAGGCCCTGCAAGTGCGTGCGCTGCTGGCGCTGGTCGCTGAGCACAGGCTGGCGGTGCAGTTCGTGCGGGCCATCGTCGATGTGCAAGCCCTCGCCGTCCTGAGCCTGATCGAAGCGGCAGATGAGACGCCCCAGCTGGCTCATCTGCGGCTTCGCAACGAGGCGCCTGCGCCGCTTGCGTTGACACCGCGGGCACGGCTGCTTGAGCTGATGACAGCCATGTCGGCCTGCGTTGAAGACGCGCTCATCGAGCGGCGTGTCACATCGCCAACCGTGCCGAATGCTCTGCAGGCGGAGGCAAATGCGCTGACAGCGCATCCCGACGAACCAGCGCCTGCAGCGTCCCGACGCGCTGAGGTCATCACCATCGAAGCGCCTGCGGCTCAGGCCATCACCAAAACAGAGCCGCACGCCCTCCTCAGCAACGGCCTCGCCAGCCCCTGGTCCGGCCTCTGGCTGCTGTTGCCCATGCTGCTGCGCCGCGGCCTGGACGACGCCGACGATCCGCTGGCCGCCTGGGCCGGTGCAATGCGGGCCGCCTGCAGGCACCTGCACATTCCGGACGACGATGTCATGCGCACCGCACTCGCCGGGCTCGACTTGCCCCTCGTCGACGACCCGCACTGGCTGCGCACCGCCCGCCTCGCCGCCGTCCACGACGCCCACCTGCCCCTGCTGCGCATTGCACGACGCCGCGGCGCGGTCTGGGTCTCGCCCGAGCGCATCGACGTCGAGTTCCCGCCGGCCTCGCTGGACCTGCGCATCCGCCGCGCTGGCTTCGACATCAACCCCGGCTTCGTGCCCTGGCTGGGCCGCATCGTGCACTTCCACTACCCCTCGTGACGCGCTCATGAACCCCGCCGACCTGCCGCCCCAACTGACGCTGACGATGCGCCCGCGCGACTTCGGACTCGCGGCGCTGGGTGCCTTGCTCGTTCATCCGAGCGAGCCGAGCGCGGCACCTGAGGAACGATTTCTGCGCGAGGCGCTGGTTGCCGCCGGCGGGGACGATTGGCGTGCCCAGGCGCTGGCCAGCGTCGATAGCGATGCGGCGCTGGCTCGCGCCCGCGACGCCTTTGGCTTAAGCACCATCGAAACCTTGGCGCTCGCCCTGGTCGCGGCCGTTGAAGATGATCCACTGGCCTGCCGCGTCATCGCCTGGATGCAGGCGCCGCAGCCCAGCCCTCGGCCGACGCTGGCCCTGCTGGCGCGCGCCTTTGCGCCGCTGCACGAGAGCTTCAGCGCCTTGGACCCGCAGCGCAGCGAAGCCGCGACCCTGCATGCCGTGGCCTATGGCCGCGCCATGCGCCACGGCCTGCTGCAAGCCGAGGAGCCGAACTGTGCACGCCCACTGTGCGAGACCGCACTGCGCGTGCCCGCCCCCATCGCCGCCGCGCTGGCCGGCGTGGCCTGCGACTGGCCCGGCGCGCCGCTGCCCGCACTGTGGCCCGTGACGCCCGTCCCCGCTCTGGATGCGGCGCTGGCCGACTGGGCCCGCGACCTGGCCGCGATGCCACGCTCCGGCCTCGTCATCCGCAGCGCCGCGCCTCACGAGGCGCGCGGCCTGGCCGCCGAGCTGGTGCGTCGTCTCGACGCCGAGCCGGCCTGGTTTGCCAACGCGGACGCCCTGCCGCCCGGTGCCGAAGCCTGGCTGGTGCTGACCGGCCGGGTTCCCGTCTTCGAGATCGACGGCGCGCCGGGCACCGTGGCCACGCTGCCAGCCCTGGCCGTGTACGACGGCCCGGCCCTGGTCGTCACCGGCCTGGACGGCGGCGTGCGTCGCGATGGCCCCATGGCCGATTGGCGCGTGCCGCTGCCCGATGCGGCGACCCGCACCGCGCTCTGGCGGGACGCGCTGGCCGATGAGACCCTGGCCACGCAAGCCGCTGGCCGCTACCGCGCCGGCTACGCCCAGATCAGCGACCACGCCCGCCTGGCTCGCCTGCTCGGTGCCGGCCAGGCCACGACGGAGAGCCTGCACCGCGCCGCCCTGATGACACCCTCGGGCCGCGCCCTCGACGCGCTGGCCCAACCGCTGAGCGAATCCGTGCCCGACGCCGCCCTCGTCGCCAGCCCGCAATTTCGCTCCGAGTTGGAGCGCATCGTGCAGCGCTGCATGCAACGCGAGACCCTGCACGTCGGCCTGGGCGCGGCGACACGCACGCGCGCCTGCGATGGCGTGCGCATGCTGTTCACCGGCGGCTCCGGCACCGGCAAGTCGCTTGCCGGCCAGTGGCTGGCCCACCGTCTGGGCCTGCCGGTCTACCGCGTGGACCTGGCGGCCATGCTGAGCAAATGGATAGGCGATACCGAGAAGAACCTGGCCGAGTTGCTGGCCCGCGCCGAGCATGCCGACGCGGTGCTGCTCTTCGACGAGGCCGACACCCTGTTCGGCAAGCGCACCGAGGTGGCCAGCGCCAACGACCGCTTCGCCAATGCGCAGACCAACTACCTGCTGCAGCGCATCGAGACCCACAGCGGCATCGTCGTGCTGACGAGCAACAGCCGCGCCCGCTTCGACCCGGCCTTCGCGCGCCGGCTGGACTTCATCATCGATTTCGTCGCGCCCGACGCTACCGCGCGGCGCAGCCTCTGGCAGGCCCACCTGGGCGAGGCCAGCGATTGCAGCGCCGCCGACCTGAACCGCCTGGCGGCCCTGGGCGACTTCGCCGGTGGCCATGTGCGCAATGCCGTGCTCGCTGCCGCCGCCCAGGCCCGCGCCCGCGGTGAGCGCATTGCCTATGCGGACATTGCTGACGGCCTGCGCGCCGAGTACCGCAAGCTGGGGCGTAGCGCGCCGTCCGAGCTGTAGGGCCTGCTAACACTACGGGGATCGGATGCGTTGCCACTCAAAAGCCCGCGAGCAAGGCGCGAAGTCGAAGCTGGGGTCGACCCCAGCGAGGCTTCGCAACGCCGCGCGCGGGCTTTTGAGTGACAACCCTTCGGGAGAGGGGCTACGCGGGCGCATGGCTTTGTTGCGCGCCTTGCCCGGGCACCCAGCCCGGGCTTCAGCGCGACGCCTAGCCGTGCACCCGCGTAGCCCCTCTCGCACCGATTCCCGTAGCGTTAGCAGGCCCTGACCATGCAGGCGCGCACCGCCACCGCACGCAAGCCGCGAGGCGCAGCCAGCCGCGGGCCGCCGCGCGCAGCGGCAGCCAAAACATCGGCCGCAGGCCTGCCCCGCTATCTGCAGGACAAGGCCGGCGGCGGCCAGCCGCTGCCGGCGCCGATGCGCACCGAGATGGAAGGCCGCTTCGGCGTGCCGCTGGCCGATGTTCGCGTGCACACCGACGGCGACGCCGCCGAGTCCGCCGCCGGCATGGGTGCGCGGGCCTACACGGCCGGCAGCAATATCGTTTTCGGCGCCGCCCACTTCGCGCCGGAAAGCGCAGAGGGCCGCGGCCTGCTCGCGCACGAGCTCACCCACGTCGTGCAGCAGCAGCGTGCGGGTGTGCCTGCGACCCAGCCGAGCGCGGCCGACGGTGGCGCCCACCACGACAAGGCCGAACGCGAGGCCGAGGCCAATGCGAAGAAGGTGGCCAGCAGCGCGCCGCTGACGGCCAAGGAAACACCTGCCGCCGGCGTGCAGCGCTCAGGCATTCTGGACACCCTCGGCAACGCCGCGGGCGCCGTGGCCGATTTCGGCGGCGATGTCGTGGATGCCGGCGTGGATGCAGCCGGTTCCGCCGTCGAGGCGGTCGGCGAAGCCATCGGCGCCGTGGCCATGCGCCTGGTGCGCGAAGTGGCACCCAGCCTGGTGCCCGTCATCGAGCGCGGACCGATGGCCCTGCTGCGCGAGATGGTGTCCTCGGCGCTGGACGGCCTGGCCTCGGTGCTCAACGCGCTGGACCCGAGCGGCACGCTGACGACGATGCTGGGCGTGTTCACCGGCCTTGTCGAGCGCGCCGCCGGCATTGCCGCCGCGCTGATCTCGGGCGACTGCCAGCCGCTGTTGAACGCCATCGACGAGCTGAAGACCTTCGTGACGGAAGTGGCCGGCGAAGCCTGGGACCGCTTGACGACCTTTTTGCAGCCCATCGGCGATTTCTTCACCGACCTGTGGAACGGCTATGGCGCGCCGGCCATCGAATGGCTGCGCAGCAAGGCCGGCGCCGTGTGGGCGCGCATCGAGGCCTTCGGCACCGACATCTGGAACTGGACCGCGCCGGTGCGCAATGCCGTCGGCGATGCCTGGGGCTGGGTCAAGGAGCAGCTCTTCGGGCCGGAGGATGCGACCAGCGCCGACAGCTCCGGCGGCATCGTCGGCTGGATCACGAGCAAGGCCGGGGAAGCCTGGGACTGGGTCAAGGAGCAGACGGCACCCGTCTGGCAGCCCATCGCCGCCACCGCTCAGAAGGTGGCCGACATGCTGCCGCCGCCGTGGATGCGCAACTTCGGCCAGCAGATGCAGCAGATGTCGACGCAGCTCAACGCCTCGGCCACGGCCATGGAAGGCGGCGACGGCGTGGCCGAGAACCGCGACACGCTGGCCACGGTGTTGCCGTCGGTGACCCAGGTCATCGGCACCGTGCGCAACGTCATCGTCGAGGCCGGTGGCTGGGTGTCGACCAAGGTGGGCGCGCTGGGCACGGCGGTGTCTTCGTTGATGGGCAGCCTGCGCTCCAGCAGCCTGATGGCCATGTTGGCCAATGCCCTGGGCTGGCTGGAGGACGCGGCGCTGCGCCTCGTGAGCTGGGCGGACGAGAAGGTGCGCGGCCTGTTCGACTGGATCCTGCAGGGCTTCGACGCGCTGACGCCCTTCATCGAGAACGCGGTGGGCGTGGTGCGCAAGCTCATCGGCGTGGTGGGCGACCTGATGCGCCTGCCCCAGCTCATCCTGTCCAGCGTCTGGGAGGCGATTCCCTGCTGCATCCGCGAGCCCATCAAGAACTTCGTCTTCAACCAGATCCTGGCGCGCATTCCCGTCTTCGGCCAGTTCTTCAGCGACCCGACGCTGTGGCCGCGCGTGCAGGCCACCGCGCTGCGCATCCTGCGCCAGGTGTTTGTCGACGGCGACCTGGCCGGCGCCGCCTGGACCTTCTTCCAGTCGGTGCTGCGCGTGCTGGGCCTGCCGCCCGAGCTGGTGGTGCAGGTGCTGGCCAAGGCCGCCGCGGCCATCGGCGACATCCTGACCGACCCGGTCGGCTTCCTCATCAACCTGCTGGGCGCCGTGAAGGCCGGCTTCGGGCGCTTCTTCGAGAACATCGGTACCCACTTGCTCAACGGCGTCAGCGGCTGGCTGTTCGGCCAGGCCGAGTCCGCCGGCATCACGCCGCCGACCGACTTCTCGATCGGCTCCATCTTCGGCTTCGTGCTGCAGGTGCTGGGCATCACGGTGGAGCACATCTTCGAGCGGCTGACGCTCAAGCTCGACGCCAGCACCGTGCGGCGCCTGCGCCAGATCATGAACCTGGCCACCGGCGCCTGGCACTTCCTGTCCATCCTTATCAACGAGGGGCCGGCGGGGCTGTGGGTGGAGATCCAGAACCAGCTGTCCAACCTGTGGGACCGCGTGCTGGACGGCGTCATCAGCTGGGTCACCGACGCCATCATCGGCCGCGCCACGCGCTGGCTGATGAGCCTGCTGGACGTGACCGGCATCATGCCGGTCATCAACACGCTGGTGGCCGTCTACAACGCCATCGAGTCCTTCATGCAGTACCTGCGCGAGATGCTGGAGATCGTCTCGAAGGTGCTGGACGGCATCCTGGACATCGCCCACGGCGCCATCGACGGCGCGGCGGTTTTCCTGGAGGACGCGCTGGACCGCGCCATGCCGGTGGCCATCGGCTTCCTGGCCAACCAGTTCGGCCTGGGCCGCATCGGCGAGCGCATGCACGAGCTGCTGGAGACCGTGCGCGCGCTGGTCGACCAGGCCATCGACTGGCTGATCGACCGTGCCATCGAGCTCGGCCAGGCCTTCATCGCGATGGCGCGCCGCGGCGTGGCGGCAGTGCGCGGTGCCGTTGGTGCGGTCGTGCAATGGTGGCGCGAGCGCTTCAGCTTCACGACGGAGAGCGGCGAGCCGCACGAGCTCTATCTCGAGGGTGAAGGCGAGGAAGGCGAGCTGATGGTGGCTTCGACGCCACAGCGCTTCCCCGACTTCCTGGCCGGCCTGCCCGCCAGCGAAGACCGCACGGACGCCCAGCAGAAGTACCGCCGGCTGCAGCAGTTGCGCCGTCGTGCCCGCTCGCTGGGCAGCGCGGCACCGGCTGCGGGCGCTGCGGCCGCGGGCGGTTCGGCCGATCCGATGACGTCCAACGATCCTCAGGTGGTTTCCGCCGCCATCGTCGCGCTGATCACCGAGATCGCCACCGTCACGCGGCGCCTGATGCCGGCCGGCGGTGGCGCCTCCACACCGCCGGCGTTCGGCACCGTCACCGCGCAGGGATGGGCCCGTTCCGCGCAGATCGATCGGCTGAACGCCCAACGCTCGCATTGGCCAGTGCGCGGTGGCGAGCCCAGCGTCACGTCGGCGCGCTGGGTGCGGCTGGCCAAGCGCCGCAGCGACGGCAATGCAGGCGACCACCTTTACGTCAAGGGCCACCTGCTCAACCACAACCTCGACGGCCCCGGCAATATCTGGGAGAACCTCGGCCCCATCACGCAGGACGCCAACAACCGCGGCGGCGCCTCGATGCTGCATGCCTTCGAGACGGACGTGAAGACTGCGGTGGACGGCGGTGGCTCGGCGCGCAACTTCAATGTGACGATGAACTACGGCCGCGGCAACCGCGGAGCGGCCCTGAACGAGATCAACGCCGAGCTCGCCACGGCCGGCGCCAGCCGGCGCCGTGAGCTGGAGGCCGTCCGCGGTGTGGTCGAGGAAGAGCAATACATCCCCAGCACCATCACATGCCGAGCCGAGATCCTCAACGCCAGCGGACGCCGGACGTCCAACCTGAACATCAGCGTCGCCAACACCATCACCACGCGCTGGCGCAACTACACCGTCGAACCCTGATGAGCCCGGGAGACCCCATGCTGAACCGTGCCCTCTCCGAACCCTGCACCTTCGCGCTGCTGCAATGGCCGGCGCTGGTCGGCCTGCTGGCCCTCGACCAGCCCGGCATGCTCTGGCTCGCCCTGCGCATCCTGCTCGGCCTGTGGCTGGCGGCGATGCTGATCGCCAGCTACACCGGCGGTCGCGGCGCGGGCTTCGGCAATGCCATGTTGCTGCAATGCGGCCTGGTCGCGGCGGCGTGGTCGATGCATCCATCCGCCTGGGCCTACGCCTGGCTGGCGGCCATCCCGCTGCTGATGCTGACGGCGCAGCGCTTGCGCCTGCGGCGCACGGTGCTGGCGGCCTGAGACAATGGCCGCGCGCCAGCAGGGCGCACTTCACCCCTAAGTGATTGTTTTTAAAAGGAATGCCTTGAAAAAACGGCAGGAAACATCGTGGGCCTGAGGCTTCTTGTCGGTTTTGTCTGGCTGCTCAGCTGGCTGCCGTTTCGCGCCATCACGGGCCTGGGCTGGCTGATTGGCAACCTCGTCGCATCGATGCCGTCGTCACGCCGGCACATCGGTGAAGTCAACCTCAAGCTCGCGCTGCCGGACTGGACACCGGCAGCTCGCCGCCGCCTGCTGCGCCAGAATTTCGTCGCCATGGTGCAGATGCTGCTGGAGTACGGCTATGGCTGGTTCGCTTCGCGCGAGCGCCTGAAGCGCCTGGTCCGCATCGAAGGCCTTGAGAACCTGCGCGCGTTGGATGGCCGCAATGTCATCTTGATGATGCCCCACTTCACCGGCCTGGACCTGGCCGGCCTGCGGGTGTCGCTGGAGACGCCGCTGGTCAGCATCTACTCGGTTCAGAAGGACCCCTGGCTGGACGCGTTCTTTCGCGCCAAGCGGCTGCGTTTTGGCACCGGCATCATCTTTGCGCGCCAGCAGGGCACGCGGCCGACGCTGCGGGCGCTGAAGGAAGGCTATCGCCTCTACTACCTGCCCGACCAGGACTTTGGCCACCGCGACTCGGTCTTCGTGCCCTTCTTTGGCGTGCCGGCGGCCACCATCGGCGGGCTGTCGCGCATGGCCGCCGTGACCAAAGCGGCTGTGCTGCCCTGCTACCCGCGCCGCGAGGCGGATGGCTACACGCTCGTCATCGAGCCGGCGCTGGAAAATTTCCCGACCGACGATATCGTGGCGGACGCCACCCGCATGAATGCCGTCATCGAGGCTCAAGCGCGCCGACAATTGCACCAATACTTCTGGCTGCACAAGCGCTTCAAGTCACGGCCTCCCGGCGAGGCTGACTTCTACGCCAAATGACCCACGACATTCCCTATATCAAGCTGCTCATCGTGGCGGTCTTCATCGCGAGCACGATGTACGTGCATTTCCGCGGTCGCGTGCGCCTGCGCTTCTTCCGCCAGCTGATGGATCACTCCACCTTCATGGCGCCCATCAACTGCCTGATGTACCTGTTCTCCAGGCTGCCGGCCAAGCCCTATCTGCCGGTGGCCGGCTTCCCGGAGCTCAAGCTGCTGCAAGACCATTGGCAGGACATCCGCGCCGAAGCCTTCAAGCTGGCCGACGCGGGCGAGATCAAGAAGAGCGACAAGTACAACGACGCGGGCTTCAACAGCTTTTTCAAGACCGGCTGGACGCGCTTTCACCTGAAGTGGTATGGCGACGCGCATCCGTCGGCGCGCGAACTCTGCCCGGTGACGACCGGGCTGCTGCAGCGCATCCCGACCGTGAAGGCCGCCATGTTCGCGGCCTTGCCGCCGGGCGGGCGCCTCGTCACCCACCGCGATCCCTTCGCCGGCTCGGTGCGCTATCACCTCGGTCTCGTCACGCCCAATGCCGACAGCTGCTATATCTCGGTCGACGGCGAGCGCTATTCCTGGCGTGACGGCCAGGGCGTCATCTTCGACGAGACCTATCTGCACTACGCAGAGAACCAGTCGGACGTGATGCGCATCATCCTGTTCTGCGACGTCGAGCGGCCGCTCAACAACCCGGTGGCGCGCTGGTTCAACCATTTCATCAGCCACACGCTGATCCGCGCCGCAGCCGCCCCCAACTCGGACACCGACAAGACCGGCGGCATCAACCGGCTGTTTGCCTATGTGCAGCAGGTGCGCATGTTCGGCAAACGCATCAAGGCCAGGAGCCGCTTCGCCTACTACGGCTTGCAGTGGCTGATCTTTGGCGGCTTGTTCGTCTGGTGGCTGTTCTGAACCCATGCTCCGTCTGCGCCTGCTCGGTGGTTTTGAGATCGAGCGGGCCGGCCGCGTCGAGCTGACGCGCCTGCCCAGCCGCGCCAGCGTGCTGCTGCTGGCCCGCCTCGCGCTGGCGCCCAGGCGCCAGCATCCGCGCGAGGAACTTGTCGAACTGCTGTGGCCGGGTGTCGAACTGGACGTCGGCCGCAACCGGCTGCGCCAGACCCTGTCCACGCTGCGTGCCCTGCTCGAAACCGACGAAGCACCGCTCTTCAACGCCGACCGTCTGCAGATCTCGCTGTTGCCCGGTTCGCTCTCGTCCGACGTGCAGGACTTCGAGGCGACTCGCAACCCGTCCCACTATGGCGGTGAGCTGCTGCCTGGCCATTTCGACGACTGGGTCGTCGCCGAGCGGCATCGGCTGGCGGCGCTGGCCGACGATCTGCCCCTGCAGCCGCAGCCGGTGCTCGAGTTCGTGCACGCTCCCGCCCTGCCCTCGTTCGCGACCAGCCTGCCGCGCTACCTGACGCGCTATTTCGCGCCGCCGGGCCGGCTCGAAGCGCTGGCCACGCGGCTGCCCCAGCTGCGCCTGCTGACGCTCGTCGGCCCAGGCGGCGTGGGCAAGACCCGGCTCGCGGTGGAGCTGGCCTGGCTGCAGTTCAGCGAGCACCACTGGAGCTGCGGCATGGCGGCCCTGGCCGAGGTGCGTGACGAGGCCGGCCTCGTGGCAGCGCTTGAGCGCGCCCTGACCGTCACGCGTGGCGGCGGCTGGCCGGCCATCGAGGCTGCGCTGCAAGACCCCGGCGGCCTGCGGTTGCTGGTGCTGGACAACGCCGAGCAGGCCCTCGGCGTCGTCGCCCAGGCCGTGCAGCGGCTGCTGGCGCAGGCGCCCACGCTGTGCTTGCTCGTCACGTCCCGGCATGCGCTGGAGGTGGACGGCGAAACCCTCATCGACGTGACGCCGCTTGCAAGTGCTGAAAATTCGGCCCAGGACACCGCCCAGGCTCTCTTCATCGACCGCGCCCGCGCCGTGCGGGCCGACTTCCACGCCAGCCGCGACAACCAGGCCGCGCTGACCGAACTGATCCGCGAGCTTGAGGGCCTGCCGCTGGCGCTGGAGCTGGCCGCCGCCCGCGTACGCAGCTTTTCGCCGGCCCAGATGCTGGCGCAGTGGCGCGGCCTCGGCACGCAGGCCGCGCCACTGCCTGCCTGGCTCGCCAGCCCGACGCGAGCGCCCCGCCACGCCTCGGTGGCGGGCCTGCTGGACTGGAGCCTGGCCTTGCTTGGCCCCGAGCCACGCGCCCTGCTGCAGCGCTTGGCCGCCCTGCCCGGCGCCTTCGCCTGGGCCGATGTGGAAGCCCTCGGCGGCACGCCGGCAGTGCTCAATGAGCTGGTCAGCCATTCCTTGCTGCAGGCCGGCGGCGATGCCGAGCCGCGCTACCGCATGCTGGAATTGCTGCGCCGCGGGGTGCTCGCAGGCGTGGACGCGGCCGAGCAGCGCGGTGCGCGCGGCACGCTGCGCGCGGCGTTGTGTGACTGGGCACTTGCGCTGGGCCTGCAAGCGCCGATCACGGCGTGGGCGCCACGGCGCGAGCAGGCTCGCGCCCTCATCGCCGGTGCCGTCGACGATGGCGACGCCACCGCGGGTGTGCGCCTGGCGCTGGCCATGCGCCCCTGCTGGGAAAGCGACGGCGTGGACCGCACGCTGGTGGACCAGCTCGGCCTGCTGCTGCAACTCGCACCCTCCTCCGCCGGCCATGAGCTGCGCGCGCAACTGGCCTTCACACACGGCGACCGCGCCCTCGCGCTGGCCGAGGCCGAGCGTGCGCTGCAACTGGCCGGCAGCGACCCCGTCGCCCGCGCACCGGCTCTGGTGCGCCGTGCCTGGGTGCTGCTGGCCGGCGACAACCGCGAGCAGGGCCAGACCCGCCCGCTTGAAGAAGCTATCGGCCTGGCCCGGCGCGTCGGCGACGTGGCCACCGAGGCACGTGCCTGGCAGCAACTGGCCGCCATCGCCGTGTCGCGTGGCCAGCCCGCGCAGGCCGAGGCGCTGTACGCCCGCGCCCAGGAGCTGTGGGAGGCGGTCGGCCACTCGCGCCAGGCCGCCGCAAGGCTGCGCAACCGCGCCCAGTGCCTGATCGAGCTGGGCGACATCGCCACCGCGCTGGGTTGGATCACCGCCTGCCAGCGGCTGGCCGAGGCCGACGGCGACGGCGTGGGCCAACTCGACGCGGCCATCTCGCTCGCCATGGTCCACGAAGCCCGCCGCGACTGGCCGGCCATGCTCGCGGCGGCTCGCCAGGCCTTGCGCATCGCGCATGGGCGTCAGCATCTGCACGCGCGGGCCCTGACGCTGCAGCTCTTCCCCCGGCCGCTGGCACGGCTGCGCCACCCCGAGCAGGCGCTGCAGCTGGCGGCCTTTGCAGAGCAGTACTGGCAGCGCCATCTGGGCGCCCTGGGCTCGCGTGAAGCCCGCGCGCTGGCGCGTGTGCGCCGCCTGGCCGGCGCCCAACTCAGCCGCGACGGCGCCAAGCTGGCCTGGGCCTCCGGGCAAACCCTGAACCTCGCAGAAGCCCTGGCCTTGGCTGGGGCGTGACGAACGGGCGGGCAAGCCACCCTTCGCTAGCATCGAAGGTTTTGGTCTTCCCAACACCCGCCTCCATGCATCGTCTGAACGCCGCCCCCGCCCTGCTGCTGGCCGCAGCCCTGGCCGCGAACGCGCAAGAAGCGCCCAAGCCTGCCGCGCCGGCCGCGTCCGCGGTCTGGAATGTCAACACGCCGCCCGGCGTGGCCAGGACGGCCAGCATCGATGTGAAGACAGGCACCTGGATGAGCGTGGACGTCAGCCCCGACGGCAAGACGATCGTGTTCGACCTGCTGGGTGACCTGTACACGCTGCCGATCGGCGGCGGCGAGGCCAAGGCGCTGACCCACTCCATCGCCTGGGAACACCAAGCCCGCTTCTCGCCGGACGGCAAGCAGATCGCCTTCCTCAGCGACGCCGGCGGCGGCGACAACATCTGGGTCATGAACGTAGACGGCAGCGGCACGCGCGCCGTCACCAAGGAAGACTTCCGCCTGCTGAACAACCCTGTCTGGCACCCGAACGGCAAATACCTGCTGGCGCGCAAGCACTACACCGGCACGCGCAGCGCGGGCTCGGGCGAGATCTGGCTCTTCCACGTCGATGGCGACGCGGCCAAGAACAAGGGCGTGCAGCTCAACGAGAAGCCCAACTGGCAGAAGGACCTCGGCGAGCCGGCCGTGTCGCCGGACGGCAAGTACCTCTACTACTCGCAGGACACGACACCCGGAAAGACCTTCGAATACAACAAGGACAGCAATGGCGAGATCTACAAGATCTTCCGCCAGGACCTGGGCGACGGGTCGGTCGAGGCCTTCGTTCAAGGCCCTGGTGGCGCGGTGCGGCCCACGCCCTCGCCGGATGGCAAATACCTGGCCTTCGTGCGCCGCGTGCGCAACCAGAGCACGCTGTTCCTGAAGGACCTGAGCACCGGTGTCGAGCGCCCGGCCTGGAGTGGCCTGTCACGCGACCTGCAGGAGATCTGGGCGATGTGGGGCGTCTACCCCAGCTTCGCGTGGATGCCTGGCTCCAAGGAGATCGTCGTCTGGGCCGAGGGCAAGATCTGGCGTGTCGACCCCTTCAAGGGCACGGCTGCCGACATTCCCTTCCACGTGAAGGACACGCGCGAGCTGCGCGAGCCGATGCGCTTTGCGCAGGACGTGGCCCCGGCGAAGTTCGCCGTGCACCAGTTGCGCGGTGCCCAGGTGTCGCCGGACGGCAAGCGCGTCGTCTACTCGGCGCTTGGGTCGCTGTACGTGAAGGACCTTCCCGACGGCGCACCGCGCCGGCTGACGAAGCAGGACGAGTCGTTCGAGTTCGCGCCGAACTGGGCGCGCGACGGCAAGTCCGTCGTCTACGCCACTTGGCGCGACGACACCCAGGGCAGCGTGCGCCGGCTGGACATCGCTTCGGGCAAGGAGACCTTGCTCGTCAAGGAGCCGGGCAAGTACCTGGAGCCGCGCCTGTCGCCGGACGGCAAGCAGGTCGTCTACCGCAAGGTCAAGGGCGGCGGCCTGACCAGCCCCTGGCACAGCCTGGACACCGGCCTCTACCTCGCCGCGGCCGATGGCTCGGGCAAGCCCGAGCGGATAGCCAAGGAGGGCAGCGGCGCGCAGTTCGGTGCGAAGAGTGACGAGCTCTTCTTCACCAAGACGAGCAGCACGAGCGAGGTCGAACAGCGCTTCTCGCTGACCCGCCTGAACCTGCGCGATCACAGCGAGACCGAGGTGGCGCGCAGCGACGCAGCGGCCGAGTACAGTGTGTCGCCCGACGGCCAGTGGCTGGGCTTCGTCGAGCGCTACCACGCCTATGTGACGCCGCTGCCAGCCGTGCAAGGCCAGTCCGGCAAGACCATCACCGTCGGCGCCAAGATGGACGCGCTGCCGGTGCGCCAGCTCGACGTCAACGCCGGCTCGGCGCTGCACTGGAGCGGCGACAGCAGGAAGCTGCATTTCACGCTGGGTGATGAGCTCTTCACCGCGAACGCCGAAGGCAAGGACAAGGCCACCGCGCAGAAGATCGGCTTCGAGCAGGCCAGCGACAAGCCCAGCGGCAAGATCGCGCTGACGGGCGCCCGCATCGTGACGATGAAGGGCGACGAGGTCATTGAAGGCGGCACCGTCCTGGTCGACGGCAACCGCATCGTGGCCGTCGGCAAGGACGTCACCGTCCCGGCTGACGCCAAGCGCATCGACGCCAGCGGCAAGACCATCGTGCCCGGCTTCATCGATGCCCACTGGCATGGTTCCATGAACGACTCGAGCCTGATCCCGCAGCAGAGCTGGGTCAACCTCGCATCGCTGGCCTTCGGCGTGACGACGCTGCACGACCCGTCCAACCTCAGCTCGGCCATCTTCACGCAGAGCGAGATGCAGCGCGCCGGCATCGTGCTGGGCCCGCGCATCTACTCGACCGGCACCATCCTCTACGGCGCCCGCACGCCCTTCTATTCCAACGTCAACAGCCTGGACGACGCGCTGACCCATCTGAACCGCCAGAAGGCCGAAGGCGCCATCAGCGTCAAGAGCTACCAGCAGCCGCGCCGCGACCAGCGCCAGCAGGTGCTGGAGGCCGCACGCCAGACCGGCATGATGGTGGTGCCCGAAGGCGGCTCGCTATTTCAGCTGAACATGAGCATGATCGTCGACGGCCACACGACGGTGGAGCATGCGCTGCCGCTGGCCGAGGTCTGGGACGACGTCAAGCAGCTGTGGAGCCAGAACGCCGTGGGCTACACGCCGACGCTGAACGTCGGCTACGGCGGCCTGTTCGGCGAGAACTATTGGTATGCCCGCACCGACGTCTGGAAGCACCCGCTGCTGAGCCGCTACGTGCCGCGCACCGTGCTCGAGCCGCGCTCGATTCGCCGCGAGACCGCGCCCGAGGAAGACTTCAACGTCATCCGCGTGGCCCGTACCGCCACCCAGCTGTCACGCGCCGGCGTCAACACCTCCATCGGCGCCCACGGCCAGCGCGAGGGCCTGGGCTCGCACTGGGAGATGTGGATGTTCGTGCTCGGCGGCATGACGCCGCACGAAGCCCTGCGGACGGCCACCATCAACCCGGCACGCAACTTCGGTTTCGACAAGGACCTGGGCTCCATCGAACCCGGCAAGCTGGCTGACCTGGTCGTCATCAACGGCAATCCGCTGGCCGACATCCGCCAGACCGACCGCATCGCCCAGGTGATGCAGAACGGCCGCCTCTTCGACGCGATGACGATGAACCAGATCGCACCCGTCGCCAAGACGCGCAAGCCACTGTTCTTCGAAGGTGCCGATGGCCAGACCATGCCCATCGACAGCGAGGCCCTGGAGTCGGGCCACCTCGGCGACTGAAATGGCGCCCCTCGCCCGGTCCGGCCGCGCTGAACGCGTGTCCGCCCGGGCGGTCCCCCGAGGGGACGGCGATGCTTGGCGGATTGACCGCCAAGCACATCGCCAGTGCGGGCCGGCTAGGGAGCGGCCCGGCGCTCGGCCCGCCGGACAGAACATCTCAGGACCGGCGCATCCTTCTCGCCAGCAGGACTGAAGCGCCGCACAGTGCCAGCACCAGTGTGCCCGGCTCGGGCACAGGCGCGGCCTGCAGATAGTCGAAGCCCGAGCCCGAGGTCAGCGTCACCTGGCTCTGCGGCACACCGTTGAGCGAAACCGTCATGCCGCCCCAGCGCAGCGTGTGCCCCAGGTCGAAAGCCGCCGTGGCCAAGGCGCCGCCCTGACCGTTGTATGCGGTCTGGGCCGACGCTTCCAGCTCCACATACAGGGGCAGCATCTGGCCGGTGTTGATGGTGGCCGTGCCGTGCAAAGTGCCGACAGGGTCACCCACATAGCCGTGGATGGCCAGCGTCGGGGAGTTGTTGTACAGATGCCCCCCAGCACCCAGGTCGAAGGCGCCACCACCCACGTCGGCGCGCACCTGCCAGTTCGCCGCAGCCTCATTGGACGCGCCGACACTGAAGCTGCCACTCAGCAGCAGATCGAATTGCACGACCACCTGGGTGCCCGCGGCAACCCCGGCCAAATCCAGCTTGAAATCGTCGCGGAAGATGGCCCGGGCCAGGCTGTTCAGGCTGCCCGTCGAGGTGCCGTCCATCTTCAGGGTGCCGGCCTGTGCGAAGGCATGGGCGGCGCCGCTGGAATTGAAGCCGCCGGTCACGAGGCCGCTGCTCAATTCAGCGGTGCTGGGCTGGGTCAGCAAGGTATTCACCGGGCCGGTGCCGCCGAAGAAATTCGGGTTCACACCCAGCTGCACCGTGACACTGGTGACGGCTCCGGCGGGGGCCGCCAAGGAGGCAATCGCTAGGGCAAGCGCGGCGCGGATGGGCAACATGGCGGCTCCTCATAAATGATGGCCGCGAGTCTGCCCCTAGCTGCTTGCGCGGACAGCCCCCTAGATGTGCATAGAATCCTCACTCGTCAGGAGAGCGCCCCGCTGAAGTTGGGGGCCGCCGAAGGCGCAGGGTCTAGCGATCCGAACGCTCAGGCAAAAGGACTGACAAACGTCTTGAGTGGGCGCCACCAGTGGCAGACACTCCCGACGTTCCTCACTGGAGAGAAGCCGACCCTGGAGTCGGCTCACCGAAGGGGCAAGCTTGCGCGGGACTGCACACCGCCTTGTCAATCTCTCAGGTACCCCGGACAGCGAGGACATCCAAACCCGAATTTCGTCGGAGCACTTGATGTCCTCTTTGCTGCAAACGCCCCTGCACGCCCTTCACGTCGAACTCGGCGCCAAGATGGTGCCCTTCGCCGGCTACGACATGCCGGTGCAATACCCCGCCGGCGTGATGGCCGAGCACAAGCACACGCGAGCGGCCGCCGGCCTGTTCGATGTGTCGCACATGGGCCAGGTGCGCCTGGTCGGCTCGGATGCCGCCGCTGCGCTCGAGATCCTGGTGCCGGTCGATATCGTCGACCTCGGCGTCTTCAAGCAGCGTTACGCCCTCTTCACGAACGACCAGGGTGGCCTGCTGGACGACCTGATGGTCTGCAAGCGCCCCGACGACCTGTTCGTGGTGGTGAACGCCGGCTGCAAGGAGCAGGACATTGCTCACATGCAAAAGCACATCGGCTCGCGCTGCGAGGTCATTCCCGTGCCTGAGCGCGCGCTGCTGGCGCTGCAAGGCCCGCTGGCCGTCGACGCGCTCAGCCGCCTGATTCCCGGTGTCGAAAAGCTGACCTTCATGACCGGCGGCTTCTTCTATGTCGACGGCATTGACTTCTTCCTGACCCGCTCGGGCTACACCGGCGAGGATGGCTTCGAAATCTCGGTCCACCAGGATCACGCGATCGCCTTCGCCCGCAAGCTGCTGGCGCAACCCGAGGTCAAGCCCATCGGCCTGGGCGCGCGCGACTCGTTGCGCCTGGAAGCCGGCCTGTGCCTCTACGGCCACGACATCAACGAGACGACCACGCCGGTCGAAGCGGCCATCACCTGGGCCATCCAGAAGGTGCGCCGCGCCGGCGGTGCGCGTGCCGGTGGCTATCCCGGCGCGGCCGTCATCGACGAGCAACTGGCCAACGGCGCTGCCCGCAAGCGCGTGGGCCTGGTCGGCAAGGAACGCATGCCCGTGCGTGAGGGCGCCAAGATCGTGTCGGCAGACGGCACCGAAATCGGCGTCGTCACCAGCGGCACACTGGGCCCCACGGTCAACCAACCGGTGGCACTCGCCTATCTCGACAAGGCCCACACCGCCGCTGGCACCGAAGTCTTCGCCATCGTGCGCGACAAGCGCACGCCCATGGTTGTTTCCGCCACCCCCTTCACCCCCAACCGCTACTACCGCGGCTAAACCTCTCGGAGCCTGAACGATGAGCATCAAGTACACCCCCGATCACGAATGGCTTGACGTCCACGGTGACGGCACGGCGACGGTCGGCATCACCGTGCACGCGCAGGACGCGCTGGGCGACGTGGTCTTCGTGGACCTGCCCGAAGTGGGCAAGACCTACGCCGAGAAGGAAGTCGCCGGCGTCGTCGAGTCCGTCAAGGCCGCGGCCGACGTCTACATGCCCGTGGACGGCGAAGTCGTCGAAGTCAACGAAGCCCTGCGCGACGACCCGGCGCTGGCCAACACCGACCCGCTCAAGGCCGGCTGGTTCTTCAAGGTCAAGCTGAGCAATCCCAGCCAGCTCGATGCCCTGATGGACTCGACCGCCTACGACGCCCTGTTGAAGACCCTGTAAATCCTCGAAGCAAGACCCGCCATGCCGACGCCGCTTTCTCAACTCGAAGACGCCTCCGAATTCCACGCCCGCCACATCGGGCCGGATGCCGTCGATGAATCCCTGATGTGCGCCGCCGTCGGCGTGGCCAGCCGCACCGCGCTGATCGACGCGGTCGTGCCCAAGTCCATCCGCCGCGCCCAGGGCATGAAGCTGCCCGCGCCCATCACCGAGGCGGGTGCGTTGGCCGAGCTGAAGTTGATCGCTGGCAAGAACAAGGTCTACAAGAGCTTCATCGGCCAGGGCTACTACGGTACTCACACGCCGGGCGTCATCCTGCGCAACATCCTCGAGAACCCCGCCTGGTACACGGCCTACACGCCCTACCAGGCCGAGATCTCGCAGGGCCGCATGGAAGCCATCCTGAACTTCCAGACGATGGTGACCGACCTCACCGGCATGGACATCGCCAACGGCTCCATGCTGGACGAGGCCACCTCGGCCGCAGAAGCCGTCACGCTGGCCAAGCGCGGCGTGAAGAGCAAGAGCAACACGCTGATCGTTGCTGGTGACGTGCACCCGCAGACCATCGAAGTCATCCAGACGCGTTGCGCGCCGTTGGGTATCGACGTGAAGGTCGGCATGGCGCCCGCGCTGATGGCCGAGAACGACTACTTCGCCGTCGTCTGCCAATACCCCAGCACCACCGGCCTCATCCATGACCTGAAGGTATTTGCCGACCAGGCCCACGCCAAGAGCGCCGCCTTCATCGTCTGCACCGATTTGCTCGCGCTGACGTTGCTGGTCTCGCCTGGCGAGTTCGGCGCCGACATCGTTGCCGGCAACAGCCAGCGCTTCGGCATGCCCATGGGCGCCGGCGGCCCGCACGCCGCCTTCCTGGCTTGCAAGGACGAATTCAAGCGCTCCATGCCGGGTCGCTTGGTCGGCGTCAGCAAGGACGCGCAAGGCCACCCGGCCATGCGCCTGGCGCTGCAGACCCGCGAGCAACACATCCGCCGCGAGAAGGCCACCTCCAACATCTGCACGGCGCAAGTGCTGCCGGCCGTCGTGGCCAGCATGTACGCGGTCTATCACGGCCCGCAAGGCCTCAAGCGCATCGCCGAACGCGTGGCCAGCTACACGGCCATCCTGCACGCCGGCCTGACGCGCATGGGCGCCAAGGTCGTCACGCCGCATGTGTTCGACACGCTGCTGGTCGAGTGCGATCCCGCCCCGATCATGGCCAAGGCCGTGGCCGCGCAAGCCAACCTGCGCAAGATCAGCGACAAGCACGTCAGCATCGCGCTGGACGAGACGACGACGCGCGCCGACATCGAGGCGGTCTGGAGCTGGTTTGCACCCGCCGGTGCGGCCGTGCCGACCGTCGCCGAGTTCGCCGCCGGCGTCGACAGCCTGATCCCGACGCAACTGCGCCGCAGCAGCGCCTACCTGAGCCACCCGGTCTTCAACACCCACCACAGCGAAACCGAGATGCTGCGCTACATCCGCAGCCTCTCGGACAAGGACCTGGCGCTGGACCGCAGCATGATCCCGCTGGGCTCGTGCACGATGAAGCTCAACGCCACGGCCGAGATGATCCCCATCACCTGGCCTGAGTTCGCGGGGGTGCATCCCTTCGCGCCGCAGGACCAGCTGGCCGGCTACACCGAGCTGGACCAGCTGCTGCAGAACTGGCTGACCGAGTGCACCGGCTATGCCGGCATCAGCCTGCAGCCCAACGCCGGCTCGCAGGGCGAGTACGCTGGCCTCTTGGCCATCAAGGCCTGGCATGAGTCGCGTGGCGACCATCAGCGCAATGTCTGCCTGATCCCGGAAAGCGCCCATGGCACCAACCCGGCGTCGGCGCAGATGGTGGGCATGCAGGTCGTCGTCACCAAGTGCGACAAGGAAGGCAACATCGATCTCGTCGACCTGAAGGCCAAGTGCGAACAGCACGCCGCCAAGCTCGCCGCGATCATGATCACCTACCCCTCCACGTATGGCGTGTTCGACACGCACGTGAAGGAAATCTGCGCGATGGTGAAGACCCACGGCGGCCGCGTCTACGTGGACGGCGCCAATATGAACGCGCTGGTGGGTGTGGCAGCACCCGGCGAGTTCGGCGGTGATGTGAGCCACCTGAACCTGCACAAGACCTTCTGCATCCCGCACGGCGGCGGCGGCCCGGGCGTCGGCCCGGTCTGCGTCGTCGATGACCTCGTGCCCTTCCTGCCGGCGCACCGCACCGCCGGTCTGGGCAAGGAAACCAACATCGGCGCTGTCTCGGCCGCACCGCTGGGCAACGCGGCCGTGCTGCCGATCTCGTGGATGTACATCCGCATGATGGGCGCCGAGGGGCTGAAGAAGGCCACCGAGGTGGCCATCCTGTCCGCCAACTACGTCGCGGCCCGCCTGTCGGACCACTACGACATCCACTTCAGCGGCAACATCGACGGCGTCAAGGGCGGCGGCGTGGCCCACGAGTGCATCCTGGACCTGCGTCCGCTGAAGGACAGCTCCGGCGTCAGCGCAGAGGACGTGGCCAAGCGCCTCATCGACTACGGCTTCCATGCGCCGACGCTGAGCTTCCCCGTGGCCGGCACGCTGATGGTCGAGCCGACCGAGAGCGAGTCCCGCGCCGAGCTGGACCGTTTCATCGACGCGATGATCCAGATCCGCCAGGAGATCGCCGACGTCGAGTCCGGCAAGGTCAGCCGCGAGGACAACCCGCTGGTCAACGCGCCGCACACCTCGATGGTCGTCAGCGCCACCGACTGGACCCACGGCTACAGCCGCGAAGCCGCCGCCTTCCCACTGCCCTCGCTGCGCCGCCAGAAGTACTGGTCGCCGGTGGGCCGCGTGGACAACGTGTGGGGCGACCGCAATCTGTTCTGCAGCTGCGTGCCGCTGAGCGAGTACGAAGAGGCCTGAGGCTCAGGCCATGCGGGTTCGCTGGTATCGGAAAACAGACGACATCCCGGTACCGGTTCTAGCCCTCGTGCGCCAGCTGCACCCGATCACGCCCAGCCGCCTTGGCGGCATAGAGGGCCGTATCGGCGGTCTGCACCAACAGCTCGGGGCGACGATCTGCGCCGGGCACTTCGGCTGCCAGCCCGATGCTGGCTGTGACGTGGCCGGTGGAGCTGGCCGGGTGCGGCAGCGCCCGCGCTCGCAACGCGGCGACGATGCGCTCGCCCAGCGCCTGCATCTGCATGGCGCCGGCACCGGGCACGATGAAGGCGAACTCCTCGCCGCCGTAGCGGGCCACAAGCTCACCGCTGCGCCGGCCGATGGTCTCGGTCAGCACAGCCGCGATCTGGCGCAGGCAGTCGTCACCGGCGACATGACCCATGCTGTCGTTGTAGGCCTTGAACAGATCGGCGTCGAGCAGCCCCAGCCCGAGCGGCTGGCCGGCCCGCTGGGCGCGCGCCCATTCAGCAGCCAGCACCGCGTCGAAATGCCGCCGGTTGGCCAGCCCGGTCAGGCCGTCGGTCTGGCTCATCAATTCGAGCTGCCGGTTGGCCGCCTCCAGCGCCGCGGTGCGCTCCAGCACGCGCGCCTCCAACACCCGTTCGCTGTCGGTCAGTGCCTGCACGCGGGCTTGCTCGGCCTGCAGCGCGCGCGCCTGGGCCTGCTCCTTGTCGGCGCGCATGCGCGCGTAGCGGTCGGCCAGTGCAAGCGACAGCAGCAGCAGGTCGACCGCCGAGCCGGCCTGGGTGCCGGCGCTGGTGATCAGGTTGCTGGGCAGCACGCCCAGGTTGCGCATGTGGCCCAGCAGCACGGCCACCAGCAGCACGCTGAAGGCCACGACGAAGAAGTAGGCGCTGCGCTGGCGCTGCAACGTGCCGGTGATGCCGCAGGCCAGCAGCAGCGCGGCCGTCGTGGCGCTGCAGACGGCCCAGAACGGCGCCGTCTGCGCGAACCAGCCCATCAGCAACGGGATGAGCAGCACATTCAGCGCGATCAGCGCACGCAGCCCGAGGTCCAGCCGCGGCATGGTCTGCGGCGTGCGCAGCATGCGGCGCGAGAACATCATCAGCGCGATGGCCGCCACCGAGCCGGGCACGTTCACGCCGCGCTGCTGCCAGAAGGGGGCATCCGGCCAAAGGAAGTTGGTGCCGATGCCGGTGAAGCAAGCCAGCGACGCCGCGATGCTGCCGGCGAACAGCACGTACCAACCGAACGACGCGTCGCGCAGCAGCAGGAAGATCACCAGGTTGTAGAGGCCCACGGCCAGCGCCAGCCCGAAGTACAGCATCTGCACGGCCAACCGGCGCTGGTCGAAGTGCGGAAAGGCATCGGCGCGCCACAGCCGAGCCGGCACGATCAGCGAGTTGGCGGACGCCACCCGCAGCACCAGCATCCGGGTCTCGCCCGGCGCCAGCGTGATCGGCACGGCGAAGTTGCCGCCCGGCCAGCGCCGCTGGGCAAAGGGGCGCTGGTAGCCGAGTTCATGCCTTACGGTGGTGCCGTCCGGCGCGAGCAGGATCACGTCGAGGTATTGCAGCAGCGGATAGCTGATGTCCAGCATGGCCTGCACCGGCTGGCTGCCGCCGTTGCGCAGCGGCAGGCGCAGCCAGACCGCGGCCCCGGTGTAGCCGAACGACACGGCCTCGCCGCCGGCCGTGCTGGGCTGCCAGTCGCCGCGCGCTACGGCCGCCAGATCCAGCTTGCGGTCCGGGTCCTGCAACAGCTCCCAGTGCGGCCCCAGCGCCAGCCCATCGGCCGGCAGGGCCTGCAGGTCGACACCACCCGCCCAGGCGACGCCCGACAGCAGCCACAACATCCCCGCCACCCACCACCGCCAGGCTTGCCGGCGCCCACCCAAACACCTCTTCAGCATGGGGCGGGAGTGTAGGCAGCGCCCGCACCCGCTTCGCTGAAAGGCTTCCACTCATTGCCCGAAAGGCCTCCCATGGCAGTCTCCGTCTTCGACCTCTTCAAGATCGGCATCGGCCCGAGCAGCTCGCACACGGTCGGGCCGATGCGCGCGGCGCGGCTTTTCGGCCTGCGGCTGCAACACGACGGCCTGCTCGACAAGGTGGCGCGCGTGCAGGTCATCCTGTACGGCAGCCTGGGCGCCACCGGCAAGGGCCACGGCAGCGACAAGGCGGTGCTGCTGGGCCTGGCCGGGCATGAGCCTGACACAGTGGACATCGAGGCCATCCCGGCCTTGATGGACACCATCCGCGCAGGCGACTTGAACCTGCTCGGCCAGCACAAGGTCGTTTTCGACGAAGCCAAGGACCTGGTCTTCAAGCGCCGCGAGACGCTGCCCTTCCACGCCAACGGCATGCGCTGCATCGCCTTCGACGCGGATGGCAACGAAATCGCCAACCGCGTCTACTACTCCGTCGGCGGCGGCTTTGTCGTCAGCGACGAGGTGGCGGCCGACGGCAGCAAGCAGAAGGTCATCGCGCCAGACACCACCGTGCTGCCCTACCCCTTCAAGTCCGGCGACGAGCTGCTGGAGCTGACCAAGCGCCACGGCATCTCCATCGCCGAGCTGATGCGCCGCAACGAATGCCATTGGCGCACCGAGGCCGAGATCGACGCCGGCCTGATGAAGATCTGGGGCGTCATGCAGGCCTGCGTCACGCGCGGCTGCAAGACCGAGGGCATCCTGCCCGGCGGCTTCAAGGTCAAGCGCCGCGCGGCCCAGCTGCACCGCGACCTGACAGCCAACCCCGAGGCCGCGCTGCGCGACCCACTGCAGGTGATGGACTGGGTCAATCTCTATGCCCTGGCCGTCAACGAGGAGAACGCTGCCGGTGGCCGCGTCGTCACGGCGCCCACCAACGGCGCAGCTGGCATCGTGCCCGCGGTGCTGCACTACTACACGCGCTTCGTGCACGGCAGCACGCAAAAGGGCGTCGTCGACTTCCTGCTGACGGCCGCGGCCATCGGCATCCTCTACAAGGAAAACGCCTCCATCAGCGGTGCCGAGGTCGGCTGCCAGGGCGAGGTCGGCGTGGCCTGTTCGATGGCTGCAGGGGCCCTCTGCCAGGTGATGGGCGGCACGCCCGAGCAGGTCGAGAACGCGGCCGAGATCGGCATGGAGCACCACCTGGGCCTGACCTGCGATCCGGTCGGCGGCCTGGTGCAGATCCCCTGCATCGAGCGCAATGCCATCGCCTCGGTCAAGGCCATCAACGCGGCGCGCATGGCGTTGCGCGGCGACGGCACCCATTTCGTCAGCCTCGACAAGGTCATCAAGACCATGCGCGACACCGGTGCCGACATGATGACCAAGTACAAGGAAACGGCCCGCGGCGGCCTCGCCGTGAACATCGTCGAATGTTGACGCGGCCATGTGCCTCGCTGCGTTCGCGCTGAACACCCACCCGCGCTTCCCCCTCGTCATCGCCGCCAACCGCGACGAGTTTTTCGCTCGCGAGGCCGCGCCCATGGGTTGGTGGCCGGACCTGCCCGACATCCTCGCCGGCCGCGATCTCAGCGCCGGTGGCACCTGGTTCGGCCTGACGCGCGGCGGCCGGCTGGCGCTGCTGACCAATGTGCGCGAGCCCGGTCGGCAAGTCGCCGATGCGCCGTCGCGCGGCGCCCTGGTCGTTGACTGGCTTGGCTCGTCCAGCGACGCTGACGATTTCGCGGCCGGGCTGGCACAGGGCTACAACGGCTTCAATCTCGTCACTGCCGATCTGGCCCGCAACGCCTGGCACTGGATCAGCAACCGTGCCTCCGCGCCGCTTGAACTGCGGCCCGGCATCCACGCGCTATCGAATGCCTCGCTTGACACGCCCTGGCCCAAGACCTTGGGCCTGTCGGAAGCGCTGGCCGAGGCGCTCGACAGCTCAACCTCGGTGCAGCAACTGGCAAGCCGGCTCTTCGCCGCGCTGGCCGACGCCACGCCGGCTCCGGACGCGGCCCTGCCCGACACCGGCGTCGGCCTGGCCCGGGAGCGCCTGCTGTCGCCCCGCTTCGTGCGCATGACCGACCCCGCGCAGCCCGGCGTTGCCGTCTACGGCACTCGTTGTGCGACCGTGCTGATCCGTGAGGCCAACGGTACTACCCACGTCATCGAGCGCAGCATCACGGCCGGCGGTGACTGGCTCCCGCCCGTCCACCACGAATTGAGCCGCTGGCCCTGACCCAGGCGCCGCTCAAGCTGATATACAGGCGGGCACTGCCGCTTCTCGCTGCCCGATGAAACCCTTGCCTCGCCTGTCGACCGCCCGTTGGACCGCGCTGGCCTGCATGCTCCTGGCCGGCTTTGTCGCGGTGCGCTGGTGCCTGCAACTGGATGTCGGCAGTTTCCTGCCCGGGCTGGCCGAGATCGGCATCGTGTCGTCGGTGCTGCTGCTGCTCGGCGGCGCCACGGCCTGGGTCATGGCCGGCTGGCGCAGCGGGCAAGCGCCAAGCGCTGCTGCCAGGCGCGCCGTGCAGGGCATGGCACTGCTGATGGCCGTGTTGCCAGCCTTGATGCTCATCGAGGCCGTGGGGGGCCTGTCCCTGGGTATCGACATCACCCGCCCCGGCGTGCTGCCAACGGCGCTGAACCCTCACCCCGGCCGCATCTCACCCAATGGCTGCGTGGCCCTGCTGCTGCTGTTCGCCTGCCTGGGCCTGCTGGCCGGCCCGCCACGAACGCTGGCCCGGCGTTTGAGCGCGGTCGGCATCATCGTCGCGGCCTGCATCGCCCTCCTTGGCATCCTGGGCTATCTGCTGAATCTGGAGCAGCTCTACCACTGGGGTTCATACAACCGCCTGACGCTGCCGACGGCCGCTGGCCTGGCGCTGCTGGCCCTGTCGATCTGGGAATTGCGCCTGAGCTGGAGCGACCTGCGTGAGCGCATCGACCTGCATGAGCAGCGCATCACGCGGCGCTCGCTGGCCGTGCTGGCCCTGGTCGCCGTGGCGGCCGGTGCGGGCGGCTTCGCAGCGCTGGAATCGGAATTCGAGCACACGCGCAAGGAAGATGTGCGCTCCACGGCAGTGCTCACCGCCGAGGCACTGGTCAGCGCCGTCGACGGCGGCGTCTGGCTCGCACAGACCATCGCCACCCGCCCCATCGTCATCGAGCAACTCGCGGCGCTGGCCAGCAGCCCGGCCGACACCGCCCGGCGCGAGCGCCTGGGCAACATCACACGCAGCCTGCTGACGGCCGGCGTCACCGCGGCGCGCTTCGTCGACGCCACCGGCGCGCCGCTGGCCGAGGCAGGCGCCTTCGCGGCCCAGGCCGGCACGCCGTCGCTGGCGCTGGCGTCCGACTACGCCGCCACGGGTCGTCTCGCCTGGACCAGCGGTTTCCTGCTTGCGATCGACGTTCCGGTCATGGACAAGGGCGAGGTGGTGGGCCGCTTCCAGAGCGAGCAGCGCCTGGCATTGATGGACCGCCTGGTCATGCGCATCCGCGATACCGACGCCTCCTCCGACGTGCTGATCTGCAACCGCATCGACAAGGTCGCGTCCTGTGTGCCGTCCAAGCTCTACCCGAAGGCCTTCACCATCCCGATGTTCGACGCGAGCGGCAACGTCAACCTGCCGATCAACCGCGCCCTGCTCGGCGAGACGGGCGTCACGCTAACGCCAGACCTGCGCGGCGTGCCGGTCGTCGCGGCCTATGTGCCGCTCGGGCGCACCGGCCTAGCCATGGTCGTCAAGGCCGACATCGACGCCGTCTTCGCCGTCATCCGCCAGCGCCTGGGCTGGCTGGCCCTGCTGCTGACGGTGCTGACTTTGATAGGCACCTGGGTGCTCAGGCAGCACGTGAGGCCCCTGGTGAAGCAGTTGGCCGGCGAGCAGGCGCGCTGCCGCGCCATCCTCGACAACTCGAGCGACGCCTTCATCGGCCTGGACAGCGAAGGCCTCATCACCGACTGGAACCTGCAGGCTGAACGCCTGTTCGGCTACACCGAGGCCGAGGCGAGGGGCCAGCGCGTTGCCGAACTCATCATCCCGCCTGAGTCACGCGCCGCCCACGAGGCCGGCATGGCGCGTTTCCGGCACACCGGCCAGGGCCGCGTCGTCAACCAGCGTGTCGAGCTCGTGGCCCAGCACCGCGACGGCCGGCTGCTGGACGTGGAGCTGTCCGTTGCCGCCATGGCGGCAGGCGACGGCTACGCCGCGAATGCCTTCGTGCGCGACGTCAGCCAGCGCAAGGCCGCTGCCCGCCAACTCGCCGCCAGCGAGCAGCGCATGCGCGACGTGACCAACGCCATCCCGGCCATCGTCGGCGTCTTCGATGCCGAGGAGCATTGCATCTTTGCCAATGACCTGGCGCTCAAGATCCACAACGTCGACCGCGACAAGGCCATCGGCCTGCCCATGCGCGACGGCCTGGGCGAGGCCAGCTATGCCCTGCACGAGCCCCATGTGAAGGCCGTGCTGCAAGGCCAGCGCCAGACTTTCGAGGGCTCGCTACCCTGGCGCGATGGCACTGGCTATTTCCAGATCCACCTCGTGCCGATGCGCGACGCGCAGACCGATGCCGTCAGCGGCTTCTATCTGATGACCTTCGACATCACGGCCCTGCGCAGTGCCCAGTTGAAGCAGGAGCGCAGCGAGCGGCGCCTGCGCTCCATCACGGACAACCTGCCGGCCCTGATCTCCCACCTGGATGCCGACGGCCGCTATCTGTTCGCCAACCGCCAGTTCGAGACCCTGCTCAAACTCGATCCCGAGCAACTGCTCGGCCGGCGCATTGACGAAGTGCGTGACGCGGACTACGTCGCGCAGGTGCACCCCTGGCTGGCCAAGGCCATGGCGGGCCAGACCGTCGTCTTCGAATCAGAGACCGGCCCCAGTGTTGGCCAGGCCCGCCAATACCAGCAGACCTATGTGCCGGAGTTCGACCCCGACGATCAGGTCGTCGGCGTCTTCGCGGTGACCTTCGACATCACCGACCGCAAGCTCGCCGCCCAGCGTCTCGGCGACGCCCAGGCCCACCTCAAGGCCATCGCCGACAACCTGCCGGTGCTGATCTCCTATATCGACCGTAACCAACGCCTGACCTTCGTCAACAAGACCTTCGAGGAATGGATGGGCGTGGCCCCCGAACTGGCCGTCGGCAGCCACCTGAAGGCGCTGATCGGTCCCGAGCTCTATGCCCAGCGCCAGCCGGCCCTGGAGCAGGCGCTGCGCGGCGAACGCGTTGAATTTGAGGTCGCGTCCCAGGCCCTGGGCCTGACCCGGTACCTTCACACCGTCTACATCCCCGACCGGCGCGCCGACGGCAACGTCGCCGGCGTCTACACCCTGTCCACCGACATCACGGCCACCAAGGACATCGAGCGCCGGTTGCATGAACTGGCCCGCATCGATCCGCTGACCCGCCTGCCCAACCGCCGCGAGTTCGAGGAAAGGCTGGCCCTGGCGCTGGCGCGCGCCCGCCGCGGCCAGAAGGCCCTGGCCTTGATCTTCATGGACATCGACCACTTCAAGCGCATCAACGACGGCCATGGCCATGCCGCCGGTGATGCCGTGCTCAAGGAATTTGCCACGCGCATCCGCGGCGCCGTGCGCAGCACCGACACCGCGGCGCGTCTGGCCGGCGACGAGTTCGTCGTCATCCTGGAAGGCCTGCTGAGCGATGCCGAGGCGTCGCACGTGGCGGCCAAGCTCGTCGATGCCATCCGCCCGCCGATGCCACTGCCCGGGGGCGGCGAGATCCTCGTGACGACCAGCGTCGGCATGGCCTGCTGGGGCGGCGTGGGCGACGGTGCCGACGACCTTCTCGAGCGCGCTGACCGGGCCTTGTACCGCGCCAAGGCCGCCGGGCGTGACACCTTCGCGCAAACCATCTTCTGATCGCCGGAGCTGGTAACAACCCGGGCGCGGCGCCGGGCCAAAATGCGCCCGCAGTGACTGCCGCCGTCGCCCTTCCCCGCCGTTTGCCGCCCGACCCCAAGCAGCTGCAGCGCTGCCTGCTGCTGGCGGTGCTGCTGCACGTCTGGCTGGTGCTCGTCTTCGGCAACGCCAGCGGCACGGCCGCGCCGGGCCAGGGTGTCTGGGGCAGCCTGACCGTCAAGCTGCTGGGCCGCAGCGGCAACCAAGCCGGCGCGCCGCCGAGCGACAGCAGCACGGCCGACTCCGGCGGACAGCGTGGGCCAACGCCCGCCGTTACCGAAGCTGGCGCCGCCAGGCTGGGCCGCACGAACCCGCAGGAAGTGCCACCCGAAGCCGCCCGCACCGAGGAGCCCTCGCCCGCGCCGCCGAGCGCGGCGACGCTGGAGCTGCCCGAGGGCTTCAAACCCGTGGAGCGCGAGAACCTCAGTGCACCGCCGCGCACCGCGCCGCTGCAAACGCCCTCGGCGGAACTGCCCGCCGCCGTTGGCCGCCTGGAAGCCAGGCCCGAGGCTGCCGTGGCGCCATTGCCCTCCGCCACCAGCCTGCGTGCGCCGAGCCGCCCGACCGAACTGCCCACCCTGCCTGCCGATCTGCCCTCGGCGGTGCGCCGCCTGGAGGCTGCACCCGCCGCCCCTGCGGCCGCCTTGCCCCGGCCGGCTGAGCTGCGTGCTGCGCCTGCGCCGGCCACCACCGCCACGCCGAGCGTCGAGCTGCCGGCCCCGGTGCGCCGCCTCGAGGCGCCAGCCGAGGCGGGTGTGAGCCGGGCACCGCCACGCGCTGCCGAGCTGCGTGCCGCGCCGCCGAGCACCGTCGCCCAGCCTGAACCGAGCACCGCCCTGCCCTCCGCCGTACAGCGGCTGGAGGCGCCGACAGCCGAAGGCGGCGCTGTCACGCCGCTGACGCGCTCCAGCGAACTGCGCGCACCAGCGGCAGCCGCCACGGCCACGGCGCCGGCGCTGAACAGCCAGGACCTGCCGGCACCGGTGCGCCGCCTGGAGTCGGCCGATGGCGGTGCTGCAGTCACGCCGCTGCAAAGCACCGCCACCCCGCGAACCGCCGCGGCCGCACCTGGCGCGTCGGCGCTGAACGAGCTGTCAGGCAACGTGCCCGGCGAGGTCAACGCCCCGGCCGGCCCGGCGAAAGGCGATCCCAACGCCAGCCCTTATGCCGCACCCAAAGCTGCGGCAGGCTCGCCCGATGCCGGCTCACGCCTGGGCCCCGACCTGCCCATGCCGCCGTCGGCCGCGGCCAGCGCACCGCGCGCGCCGCTGAACCTGTCACTGCCGCGCGGTGACATTGCCGCCCGCCGCGGCCCGGGCCTGGTCGACATGCTGCCGCAGCCACCGGAGCGCAAGTCCAAGCTCGAGCAGTCCATCGAAGATGCCGCCAACAAGGACTGTCGCAAGGCCTACGCGAACGCCGGCATCCTGGCCGCCCTGCCACTGGCCGTGGACGCGGCGCGCGGCAAGGGCTGCAAGTGGTGAGCCGGGTTCACAGCAGGGCCTGAAGCCGCAGTGCATCCTGCAGCGCCGCACCGGACGCTGTGTTGTCGAAGACGCACCAGCAGGGCACGTCTCGCGGCAGCAACTCGGCGCGCTCCTGCAACCAGGCCTCTTCATAGGGTGACCAGTAGATGCGCGGCGAGCCATGCCAGCGGAAATAGTGCAGGCCTGGCCAGCCGCCGGGCTCGTGGGAACCCGGCCACTTGGCCGGGTCGACCGCAGCACGCGCCACCTCGTGATCGCGCAGCAACTTCTCTGCCTCGAGTGAGAACCAGCTCAGATGGCGCGGCTCGCAGACGACGCCGCCACCGAACACCGCATGCACTTGCTTGAAGAAGCGGTCGGCCACGCCGGCGTCGAAATGCAGGGATGGCGGCAACTGCACGAGCAGCACGGCCCATTTCTGGCCCAGGGCACCGGCTTCGCCGGCAAAGCGCACCAGCAGTTCCTGCACGCCTTCGAGCCGCGCCTCATGCGAGATCTGCTTCGGGAGCTTGACGGCGAAGCGGAAGTGCTCGGGTGTGCTGGCGGCCCAGCGCTCATAAGTCTGCGGCCGATGCGGGCGGTAAAAGGAGGAATTGATCTCGACGCCGTTCATGACGGCGGCATAACGCTCCAGCTGCGAGCCCTCCGCCGGAAAGGCCGCCGCCACCTTGGCCGGGATGGACCAGGCAGCCGTGGCGATAACGACGGGTGCAGTGACGTCCAAGCGCCGAGTGGACATGGGCTGTCGACCAGTTCCGCGTCAAGATCGCAATGTCCCCAGCCTAGGCAGGCTGGCAGGGGTCGGGCGTCAGACAAGGGCGCAGCGCGGGCCCGCCCCTGTCCGACGCGGCTCAGAAGCCGCTGAGGACGATCTTGCCGCGCATGCGGCCCGATTCAACGAGTTCATGCGCCCGCCGCAGGTTCGCCGCATTGATCGGGCGCAGCTGCTCGCTGACCGTGGTGCGCACACGACCCGCGTCGACCAGGGCGGCGATGCGCACCAGCAGGCGGCCCTGCTCCGCGACGTCCGCCGTGCCGAACATCGGTCGCGTGAACATCATTTCCCAGTGCAGGGACAGGGCCTTGCGCTTGAGCGTCATCACATCGATGGGGCCCGAGAGGTCGTCGATGAGGCCCAGACGGCCTTGGGGCGCGGCGGCATCGATGAGGGCGTCCCAGTGCTGCTCGGTATGGGTGAGGCTGGCGATGAACTCGACCTCTGCGACGCCGGCGGCCACCAGTTGCGGCCGCAATGGCTGGCTGTGGTCGATGACGATATGGGCGCCGAGTTGCTTCACCCAGTCCTGCGTTTCGGGCCGGCTGGCTGTGCCGATGACGCGCAACTGGGTCAGCTCACGGGCGAGCTGCACGAGGATGGAACCGACGCCTCCGGCCGCGCCGGTGACCAGCAGGCTCTGGCCCGCGCCGCCGCCCTCAGGCACGCCGAGGCGGTCGAACAACAGCTCCCAGGCCGTGATGGCGGTCAGCGGCAGGGCGGCGGCCTCGGCATCGGTGAGGCTTTTTGGCGCCAGCGCCGCGATGCGATGGTCGACGACCTGCAGCTCGGCATTGGAGCCGGGGCGATTGATGGCGCCGGCGTAGTAGACGCGGTCACCGATGGCAAAGCCAACGACGTCCTTGCCCAGCGCCTCCACGGTGCCCACGGCGTCCCAGCCGAGGACCTCGGGCTGGAATGCCGTGGGCGCGCGGTTGCGTCGCACCTTGGTGTCGACGGGGTTGACCGACACGGCCGCGACGCGAACCAGCAGGTCCAGCGGGCCGGGCGCCGGCGCGGGCAGTTCGAGATCGATCAGGGATTCGGGGTGATCGATGGGCAGGGATTGCAGATAGCCGACGGCTTTCATGGGGCGTCCTTTCTGAGACGAATCAACGATGGTCGTCATGGTGGCGGCCGGCATTCAAATCAGAAAGACTAGGATCGGAGAATCAGTTTCATCACAACAATGAAGATGGATCGCTTTTCACCGCTGCAGCTCTTTGTCTGCGCAGCAGAGGCTGGCAGCTTCTCGGCGGCCGCGCGACGCCTGGACCTCGGCCCCGTGCAGGCCAGCGCCACCATTGCAAGGCTAGAGCGTGAGCTGGGCGTGCGGCTGTTCGAGCGCTCGACGCGCCGGCTGCGCCTGACCGAAGCGGGCGAGCAATGGCTGCCGCATGCACGGCAGCTGTTGGCGGCATGGGAGGGTGGCCAAGCCGCGCTGCGGAGCATCACGGCCGAGGACCAGCCCCTCAGCGGCCGCCTGCGGGTGAGCCTGCCCAGCGACATCGGGCGCCAGCATCTTTGGCACTGGATCGAGGATTTCATTGCCAGCGATGGCAGCTCGGCGTTGCAACTGGAGTTGCGACTCAGCGACCGGGTGGCCGATCTTGTGCAGGAGCCCGTCGACTACGCCGTGCGCTACGGCGAGCCGCCGGACTCCAGTCTCATCGCCCTGCCCTTGGCGCCGGACAACCGTCGCGTGCTGTGCGCCAGCCCGGCCTATGTCGCTCGCCACGGGCAACCGGCGACGCCCGCTGACCTGCGCGGCCACAACTGCCTGCGCTGGGTGCTCGGCGACAGCCTGCACGGCCGCTGGCGCTTCACGTCACCCGATGGAGAGGCTTGCGCGGTCGAGGTCAGTGGGGACCGCACCGTGGACGACGGCGGCCTGGTGCGCGAATGGGCCGTGGCCGGGCTGGGCATCGCCTACAAGAGCCGCCTCGACGTGGCCGCCGACCTGGCGGCCGGGCGGCTGGTGGCGCTGCTGCCGGAATGGCTCGGCGAGCCCGCGCCGCTTCACTGGATGGCGGTCGGGCGGCACCGCCTGACGCCGGCCCTGCGGCGGCTCGCAGAAAGCATCAGGGCCCACTGTGGGGCCCTGGATGGAAGCGAAGTGCGGCGCTGAGGCCGCGACGTTCAGTGGGCGCGGCGGCGGATGGCGCCCAGGCCGAGCAATGCAAGACCAGTCAGCGCCAGGCTGGCGGGCTCGGGCAGGCGGTTCGGGTCACGCACTGTGAAATTCAGCGGGCCGCTGGTGAAGCCGCAGCCGTAGTTCTGAAGGTTGGAATTCAGGCACTGAGAATTGGTGGCGATGAAACCGGAACCCGCGGCAACGGCCGTGTAATCGATGATGAACAGCGACGGGTCAAGATTCCACTCCACACCATTACCCAGGGTACCGATGACGATGTTTGTCAGGTTCAGCGCGGGCGAGCCATCGGCAGTGAACGCACCGCCGCCGGAACCACCGGCATCCACCTCGCCGGCCGAACCGCCTTGGACGATCACTTCGACCTGGAAGGTTTGCCCGATGAGCAGGTTGTTCAGATCCACGCCACCAACACCCTGCATGATCAGGACGGGTGCGGCATGGGCAACCAAAGCAGACGCTGCGAGGGCAACACCGGCAAGGACGGTACGGAAATTCATCTTGTTCTCCAGGCGATTTAGCAAATCAAAGCAAGCTCCGGGCCATTGCTGGTTTCTCCTATGAAGCGCACATTCTTTGTAACAGGCGCTGTAAAGCCCACCGACACCGCAATCGGGCTCAAGCACCTCATTCGAGCTTGACGGGCAGGCCGGGAAGCGGCCAGTGCGGCGCGTGAAAACGCAGCGCAGCACGCCCATCGCGCCACGCCCGTTGCCAGGCCTGCGGCAGGTGGGTCGCCCCGGGTGCAAGGCCGCGCACGACGCAGCCGGCGCTGGCGCCACTGGCGGCGATCTCGGCCAGTTGCTGCAGCTCCAGCACGCCGCCAATGCCGACCACCGGCGCCGGCGCCATGGCCACCCACCAGGCCAGGTTGTGCAGCCCTTGCGCCCGCCACGGCATGGCCTTGGTCAGCGTTGGCCAGACGGGACCGCAGGCGATGTAGTCGGGCGACCAGGCCACGGCGCGGGCCAGCTCCCACAGGCTGTGCGAACTCAGGCCCAGGCGCAGGCCCCGAGCCCGCGCCTCGGCGAGGTCACGTCGATCGGCAGCGGAAAGCGCCAGCAGATCTTCCTGGCCCAGATGGATGAAGTCGACTCCCGAGGCCAGCGCTTCGCGCCAATGGTCGTTGACGATGAGGACCGCGCCCGGGCGGCGCGCGGCCTTGATTTCGGCGCGCAGCCGGGCTGCCCAGACGGAGTCGGCCTCGCCCAGGGTTCGCTTGACGCGCAATTGAACGGCTTGCAGGCCGCCCTCAAAAAGGCTGGCGGCATGGGCGCCGCTGTCGGTGATGGCGTAGACCTCTTCAAGGGCCGGTGCCCCGCGGCGCGCTGCCGGCCAGGCCTCGGGTGGTGCCTCGTCGTCGAACAGCGCGGGCAGCAGGCTGGCATCGCCGATGAAGCCGGACTCGGGCCGCACCGGCCCCGCGCCAGCGCCAGGCGACTGAAGGTCGGCACGTAGGCCGGAGGTCGTCAGCATCTTGGCGATGACGGCCGCATCGGCAGCGACGAAACCGCGGGCCGATGCCGCAGCCAGGGCGGTCGCGAAGGTGCAGCCAGTACCGTGGTTGTTGCCAGCGGCGCGGCGCGGCAAGGCCAGCCAGCCGGTTGCATGCTCGGCCGCCAGCCAATCCAGGGCGAGCGGGCCGCCGGCATCGCCACCGGTGATGCAGACAGCGCGGGCCCCCAGGGCCAGCAGCGCGCGCGCCTGCGCAGGCACGCTGCCCTCGCCCACCAGGCGCACGGCCTCGCGCTGGTTAGGTGTGACGGCGCTGGCCCGCGGCAGCAGCTCCTCGCGATAGGCGCGCAACAGCGCTTCGTCGGCAAAGCTGGCGCCGGTGGAGGCCCGCAGCACCGGGTCGACAACCAGAGTGACGGGAGCGCGCTCGCGCAGCCGGTCAACCCAGCGTGCAACAACGCGCAATTGCTCAACACCACCGAGCAGGCCCGTCTTGATCGCAGCAGGCGGCAGGTCATCGGCCAGCGCAGCGAGCTGGGCGTCGAGCTGCTCGGGCGGCACGGGAAAGACCGCGTCGACGGCGACGCTGTTCTGCGCCGTCAATGCGGCCGCCACGGGGCAAAGGTGCACGCCCGCCGCATCGGCAGCGCGCTGGTCGGCCGACAGGCCGGCACCGCCACCGCTGTCCAGCCCGGCAATGCTCCAGATGATGGGTGGCTTGCTCATGGAATCAGAAAGGGCCTGCCGCCCACCGGTGTGCTCGCGACAGCCATGTCCTGCTTGCTCATGACGCCGGCCTCGAAGCCGGTTCGCCCGGCCGCGATGGCCTGGCCAAAGGCGGTGGCCATGCGGATGGGGTCGCCGGCCTGGGCTATCGCCGAGTTGAGCAGCACGCCGTCGAAGCCCAGCTCCATCGCCTGGGCCGCGTGCGAGGGCGCACCGATGCCGGCGTCCACGATCAGCGGCACGCCGGGCAGGCGCTCGCGGAGCGTGCGCAGGGCGAACGGGTTGAGCAGGCCTTGGCCCGACCCGATGGGTGCGCCCCAGGGCATCAGCACCTGGCAGCCGGCGTCCAGCAGGCGGCGGCAGGTGACGAGGTCGTCGGTGCAGTAGGGGAAGACCTCGAAACCGTCCTTCACGAGCTGCTCGGCGGCCGTGACCAGCTCCCAGGGGTCGGGTTGCAGCGTGTACTCGTCGCCGACGACCTCCAGCTTGATCCACGGCGTGTCGTAAAGCTCGCGCGCCATGTGCGCCAGCGTGACGGCCTCCTGCGCGGTGCGGCACCCGGCGGTGTTGGGCAGCAGGTGGCCGCCGGTCTCGGCGAGCGTCGCGCGGATGGCGGCGACAAAGCCGTTGTCGCCGGCCGCCGCGAGCGTGCGCTTGAGGCCGACGGTCAACACCTGGGCGCCGCTGGCCAGCACGGCCCGGCGAAGGATCTCGGGCGAGGGGTAGCCGGCGGTGCCGAGCAGGAAGCGGCTGGTGAGCTGGCGGCCGTAAAGGGTCCAAGACATGCTCAGCCTCCGGTGATGGGTTGAATGAGGGTCAGTTCGTCGCCGGGCTGGATCAGCGTCACCTCACGCAGCGAACGGGGCACGAAGGCGCCGTTCAACGCCGTGGCGACGGCTTCGGGCGCCCTGTCCTGCTCGGCCAGCATCGCCGCGACGCTCAGGCCTTCGCGCCAGGGGCGGGGCTCGCGGTTCAAGGTGAACTCAGACATGCTGAAGCGCTTTCTCGGCCAGCGCCGGCGCCAGCAGCCAGCCGTGGCGGAACAGGCCGTTGATGCGCAGCAGGCCGGGCTTGTGATCAATGCGCGGGCGGTGGTCCGGCAGCGCTGGGCGCAGGTTGGTTTCCATGTGCACGATGCGTGCCTCGGCCAGCGCCGGCAGCACGCTGTGCGCCGCAGCCATCAGCTCGACGGCGCTGCGCAGGCTGACGGGCGAGCGGTCCTCGCTCTCGACCTCGGACGCACCAACGACGATGACGTCGCCCGGCCGGGGCACGAGGTAGACGCGGTGGCGTGGATGCAGCAGCCGAACGGGGCGGTTGAGCACGACGCCCGGCGCGTGCAGCCACAGGATCTCGCCGCGAACGCCGCGCAGGTCCGGCAGGTCGGGCCTGGCACCGAGACCGCGGGTGTCGATGACGAGGTCGGCATCCAGGCGACGGCCATCGTCGAGTTCCAGCATGTGGGGCCGGACAGCGACGGCGCGGCGGCCCCAGAGCCAGTCGACATCGGCGGCTTGCTCGGCCAGGGCGGCCAGCAACTCGCGCGGCAGCAACTGGCCTTCGCCGGGCAGCAGCCAGGCCTTCAGATCGGGCGCAAGCGCGGGTTCCAGCGCCTGCAGCGCGACTCGATCCAGCGGTTCGGGGCCTTCCGCCAGGCGGGCCAACACTCGCCGCGCCGCGCCCAGGTCACTGCCATGCGCCAGCAGCAGGCTGCCCTCGGTCTTCACCAGGCCGGGTTGCCCCAGCGCCGCGGCGATTGCCGGCCACAGCGCGAGCGACCGCCAGCCCAGCGCCGCCACTTCGGGCTCGGCATGCTCCTGCTCGGCCAGCGGGCTCAGCATGCCGGCAGCAGTGAAGGCGGCGGCGCCGGGCTCGATCGGTCCCGAGGCAGGGTCAGCCACGGTCACGCGATGCCCGGCCCGCGCGAGCTGCCAGGCCAGCAGCCGGCCCATGACGCCGGCGCCTGCAATTGCAACGCGAATCACGCCTGCGGCTTGATGGGGATGTAGAGCTCGCCGCCGGCCTTGCGGAACTCGGCTGACTTCTGCGCCATGCCGTCAGCCACCACGTCCGCCGCTTCGAGCCCCTTGGCCGCCGCGTACTCGCGCACGTCCTGCGTGATCTTCATCGAGCAGAACTTCGGGCCGCACATGGAGCAGAAGTGCGCCTCCTTGGACGAGTCTTTAGGCAGGGTCTCGTCGTGATAGTCCCGCGCCGTGTCGGGGTCAAGGCCGAGTGCGAACTGGTCGTTCCAGCGGAACTCGAAGCGCGCCTTGCTCATCGCGTCGTCACGTGCGCGGGCACCGGGGTGACCCTTGGCGATGTCGGCCGCGTGGGCCGCGATCTTGTAGGCGATCAGCCCCTGCTTCACGTCGTCGCGGTCGGGCAGGCCCAGGTGCTCCTTGGGCGTCACGTAGCAGAGCATGGCCGTGCCCATCCAGCCGATCATGGCCGCGCCGATGGCGCTGGCGATGTGGTCGTAACCCGGCGCGATGTCGATGGTCAGCGGGCCCAGCGTGTAGAACGGCGCCTCGTCGCAGTGCTTGAGCTGCTCCGTCATGTTGGCCTGGATGAGATGCATGGGCACGTGGCCGGGGCCCTCGATCATGGTCTGCACGTCGTGCTTCCAGGCCACCTTGGTCAGTTCGCCCAGCGTCTTCAGCTCGGCGAACTGCGCCTCGTCGTTGGCATCGGCGCCGCTGCCGGGGCGCAGGCCGTCGCCCAGCGAGAAGGTCACGTCGTAGGCCTTCATGATTTCGCAGATCTCTTCGAAGTGCGTGTACAGGAAGTTCTCGCGGTGATGCGTGATGCACCACTTGGCCAGGATGGAGCCGCCGCGCGACACGATGCCCGTGCGGCGCTTGGTCGTCAGGTGGATGAACGGCAGGCGCAGGCCGGCGTGGATGGTGAAGTAGTCGATGCCCTGCTCGGCCTGCTCGATCAGCGTGTCGCGGAAGATGGCCCAGGAGAGGTCTTCGGCGATGCCGCCCACCTTCTCCAGCGCCTGGTAGATGGGCACGGTGCCGATGGGCACGGGCGAGTTGCGCACGATCCAGTCGCGCGTGGTGTGGATGTTGCGGCCGGTGGAGAGGTCCATCACCGTGTCCGCACCCCAGCGGATGGACCAGACCAGCTTCTCGACCTCTTCCTCGATGCTGGACGTGACGGCCGAGTTGCCGATGTTGGCGTTGACCTTGACGAGGAAGTTGCGGCCGATGATGGTCGGCTCCAGCTCGGTGTGGTTGATGTTGGCCGGGATGACGGCGCGGCCTCGCGCCACCTCCTGGCGGACGAATTCGGGGGTGATGCTCTCGGGGATGGCCGCACCTAGCGAGTCGCCACGCAGGCGCTGCTCGCGCTCGGCGTCGGAGAGGTATTCGCGCATCCACTCGCGCTTGCCGTTCTCGCGCAGCGCGACGAACTCCATCTCCGGCGTGACGATGCCGCGGCGGGCGTAGTGCATCTGGCTGACGTTGGCGCCGGCCTGGGCGCGACGCGGGGGGCGCTGCAGCGCGGCGGCCTCGGCGCGCAGTTGGGCGATGCGCTCGTTGTCCTCCTTGCCGCCATCGTCCAGCGCCACGCGCGTGCGGCCGGTATAGGCCTCGGTGTCGGCGCGGTCACCAACCCAGCTGGAGCGGATGGACGGCAAGCCGCGGCGCACGTCGATCTGCGCCTTGGGGTCGGTGTAGGGGCCGGAGGTGTCGTGCACGACGACCCGCTCGCCATTCGTCAGCGCGATTTCTCGCATGGGCACGGCCACGTCGGGCCGGCTGCCGGTCACGTAGACCTTGCTTGATGCCGGGAAGGGCTCGCGCGTCAGCGACAGGCGCTCATCGAGCGAGAGGTTCTTTTCGGGGGCGTTCATGGCGGCGGTCTCCTGGAGCAGTGGGTTCGGTGCTCCAAGGCCGCCTGTGGGTGAGGTCCGGCCCGAAGGCCACACCTGCACGCCGCGAGGCATGCGCTCTCCTTACGCCGGTATTAGCCGGTTCAAGTTCACGGGTTTGGTCAGGGCTTGTTAACACGACGGCAACGGGCCGCGTTGTGGCCAGAAAGGCCGCGAGCAAGGCGCAAAGCGGAGCCGGGTTGGGCACCCGGCGAGCATTTGCAACGCCGCGCGCGGCCTTTCTGGCCACAACCCGAAGGGAAGGCCATCTGCCAGGGGTCACTCCGCGTTGCACCGCTTGCCCGCATATCAATGCGGGCGGCGCGCTACGCCTTGATTGGCCCCTGGCAGATGGCCTTCGCGGCCCATTGCCGTCGTGTTAACAAGCCCAGGATGACCATCTCAGCGTCTGGGCTCGGCTTTCGCCAGGCCCGGGCACCCCGGAGCGGGGGCGATTGTGCTTGTCAATTCGCGCGTCTGGCAAGCCCGAGGGCGACGGCAACCAAAGCTGTCGCGATGACGAAGCTCAAGCGCAGGCCGCCGGCGGCGAAAACGGCGCCCATGGCCGAGGCGCCGGTGATGAGGCCGAGGTTGCGCGACAGCGTCAGCAGGCCGCTGATGACGCCGCGCTGTTCGGCCGGCACCTCGGCCATGACCCCTGTGTTGTTGGCGGCCTGGAAGAGTGCATAGCCTGGCGTGACGATGGCGAGTGGGCCCACATAGGCGATGGCGCCAAGTGACGCGGGCAGCAGCGCGATCAGCGCGCAGCCAACCGCCATGACGGCAAGGCCCAGTTGGCTCGTGCGCCGTGTGCCGAAGCGGTCCACCAGCCGGCCGGCCGGAATGCCGCTGCCGGCCGAAAGGAGGGGGCCGACGGACATCAGCACACCTACTGTGGCAGCGCCAAGGCCGAGCGCGCCGCTGAGGTGGAAGGGGCCAACGACCAGGGTGGCCATCATGACGGCAGACACCAGGGCGTTCATCGCCAGGGCTGTGCTCAGGGCGGGGTCGCGCAGCCGGTCCAGCCGCACGAGAGGCGCCGCAGCGCGCGCCTCGGTGCGCAGGAACAGCAGCAGGCCCACCGCGGCGGCAGCCAGCAGGCCAAGATGCCACGTCATCGCGAGGGCATAGGCCGCCAGCGTCAGCGCCAGCCACCACGTGCCGGGCAGGTCGAAGCCGGCAGCGCCCTGCCCTCGGTCAGCCGGCAGATACCGCCAGGCCAGCGCAATGGCCAGCAAGCCCAGCGGCAGGTTGACGGCGAATACGGCCTGCCAGCCCAAAGCACCGATCAGCGCGCCACCCAGCGACGGACCGAGAGCCGTGCCGACTGCCGACATCGTGCCCAGCAGCCCCATCGCGCTGCCCGTGCGCGCCTTGGGCAGCGCCGCGCCCACCATGGCCATCGTCAAGGCCATCATGGCGGCAGCGCCCACGCCTTGCAGTGCCCGGGCGGCGATCAGCAGCGGCAGCGTGGGTGCCAGCGCGCAGAGCGTCGACGCGGCCGTGAACAGCGCGATGCCGGCCAGCAGCAGGCGGCGTCGGCCGATCAGGTCACCCAGCCGGCCGGCACTGACGATGAGGGTCGTGATCGCCAGCAGATAGGCCAGCACGACCCATTGCGCCTCGGCGAAGCCGGCACCGAAGGCGCTAGCCAGCGTGGGCAGCGCGACATTGGCGCTGCTGACGGCCAGCGAAGGCAGCAGGGTGCAAAGGGCCAGGCCGACAAGCACGCCGGTGACAGGCGTTGCGGCGGGTTGAGCGACGGTCGAGGTATTCATGCCCCGACCTTAGGCATTTGCTGGGCATGGCGGAAGACGCATCATCTGCACTTCATCAATGCGCGAGACGCCATGTCAGACCCTGATCTGAACCTGCTGCTGACGCTGGACGCCCTGCTGGCCGAGGGCAGCGTCGCTGGCGCTGCAAGGCGTCTCAGGCTGAGCCCGTCGGCGATGAGCCGGTCGCTGGCGCGGTTGCGCGAGGCGACGGGCGACCCGCTGCTCGTGCGGGCCGGGCGTGGCCTGGTGGCGTCACCTAGGGCGCTGGAATTGCGCGAGCGCATCGGACCGCTGCTGCAGGAGGCGCAGGCCGCGTTGAGGCCGGCGGCGGCGTTGCGGCTGGACAAACTGGAGCGAGAGTTCACGTTGCGAACGCGCGAAGGGTTTGTCGAGAACTTCGGCGCAGCCCTGCTAGCGCGCATGAGTTCGGAAGCGCCGAGCGTGCGGCTGCGCTTCGTCCCCAAGCCCGACCGTGACAGCACGCCCCTGCGTGATGGCAGCGTCGACCTGGAGACGGGCATCGTCACTGCATCAAGTGGGCCGGAGCTGCGCGCGCAGGCGCTGTTTCGCGATCGTTTTGTGGCCGTCGTGCGCCAAGGTCATGGGCTGGCGAGCGGTAAGCTGACGGCGAGGCGCTACGCGGCGGGCCGGCATGTCGCCATCTCCCGGCGCGGCACGGCGGCAGGGCCTGTCGACGAGGCCTTGTCCGCCCTCGGCTTTTGTCGCGACATCGTCGTCACGGTGGCGGGGTTCTCGGAGGCATTGGCGCTGGCGCGCGGCACGGACCTGATTGCAACGGTGCCCGAGCGGCACACCGGGCATCTGCGCGACGGTTTGCTGGCTATTGATCTGCCGCTGGCACTGGAGCCGTTCACCGTCTCGCTGCTTTGGCATCCTCGGATGGATGGGGATGCGGCGCATCGGTGGTTGCGTGGCTGCGTGCGCGAGGTCTGCGCGGCCTGATCTACGGCAAGTCGCCCTCGAGTGCACAAGCCGCTGCGCTCGCCAGGCTTTTGCGCGCGCCCCCGGCTGAGCCGCGTCAGCCCTTGGCCAGCAGTTGCGCGCCGCCCACCCGGGCAGCGCCTTTATCGAAAGTCCACAGCGGCTGCTCGCCGGCCTGGGCGGCCAGCGCGATGTGCAGGCAGTCGGCGAAGTCCGCCGGGCCTTGGCGGAAAAGCTGCAGCGCCACCTCCAGCGCGCGCTCCGATTCGATGCTCAGCTCGGCCGCCGAGAACAGCGATGACAGGGCGTGCAGCACGCTGTCCTTGTCGAAGCCATAGCTCTTGCGCAGCACCCATTCGAGCTCCAGCACGACGGTGACGGGCACGAAGAGCGTGGCCCCTTCACCCGTCAGCCGCGCCATCAGCTGCCGCACCGCGGCGGCCTGCGCGGCGTCGTCCTGCACGAGGTAGCGCACCAGGACGTTGGTATCGAGCGCGGGCATGCCTCAGCGCCAGGGGTTCATTTCATCGATGCCGATGCGCTTGCCCTTGGGGGCCTTGAGCATGCCGGCCATGTCGAGGATGGACTTGCTCTTGACCCGCACGATCAGGGTGCCATCGGGCATGGCCGACCACACCAGGCGCGTACCAGGCTTGGCATCCACGAGCGCCCGGATTTCTGCGGGCATGGTGGTCTGGCCCTTGGCAGTGACGGTGGATTCGGACATGGCAACTCCTTACTATCGGCGCGATTGTAATTCGCAGAAGCAAAAAGGGCCGACCACTTGACGTGACCGGCCCAAGCGCAGAAGCGCTCGAGGGATCTCTTGCTTATTCCTTGTCCGCCGGCATCGCGCCCGGCATGCCATGCAGCGGCATCGACGAGGCGCCGCCCTGCTCTGCCGTCTTCTTGGCGGGCTTCTTCTCCCGCACCAGATAGCTGTACAGCACCGGCACCACCACCAGCGTCAGCAGCGTCGAGGTGATGACGCCGCCGATGATGGCGCGGCCCATGGGCGCCTGGATTTCGCCGCCGTCGTTCAGCGCGATGGCCATCGGCAGCATGCCAAAGACCATGGCGGCCGTCGTCATGATGATGGGGCGCATGCGGATCAGGCCGGCCTCGCGCAACGCTTCGGCGACGGTCGCACCTGCCTTGCGGGCATGGTTGGCGAAGTCGACGAGAAGAATCGCGTTCTTCGTCACCAGGCCCATCAGCATGACGAGGCCGATCATCGAGAACACATTCAGCGTCGAGCGCCACAGCAGCAGGGCCAGCATCACGCCGATGAGGGCGAGCGGCAGTGAAGCCATGATGGCGATGGGCTGCAGGAAGCTGCCGAACTGGCTGGCCAGCACGATGTAGATGAAGATGCCGGCCAGCGCCATGGCCGCCAGCAGGCCGTTGAAGGCCTCGGCCTGCTGCTTGCCGGCGCCGTCCACCTTGAAGCTGGTGCCCGGGGGCAGCTGGGTGGCCTTGATCAGCTTCTGCACATCGGCATTCACGTCGCCGCCCGGGCGGCCCTGGACGCCGGCGAACACGGCCTCGCGGCGCTGCAGGTTCTCGCGGCGGATCACCTCGGGGTTGAACACCGGCTCGATGGTCGCGACCTGGTCCAGCGCGATGGGCGCGCCGTCCTTGGAGAAGGCCACCGGCAGCTTGCTCATCTGCTCGATGCGCTCGCGCTGTTCGCGCGGCAGGCGCAGCAGCACCTCGACCTGGTTGCCATCCGGCGTCGTCCAGTAGGTGGCGATCTCGCCGTTGACGTAGGCACGCAGGCTGGAGGCGATCTGCGGGGCGGTCAGGCCCAGTTCGCGGATGGCCGAATCCTTCAGGCGCACGGCAAAGGCCGGCAGGCCGGGCTTGACGGTCGTGTCCACGTCGACGGCGCCGGGGATCTTCTTGATCTTCTCGACCAGGTCGGTGGCGGCCTGGGTCAGCACTTCGGGGTCGCTGCCCAGGATGGTGATCCAGATCGGGCGGTTGAAGCCAACACTGACCTCGATGCCGGGGATCTTGGCAATGTCGGCGCGGATGGCGTCCTCGATCTCCTTTTGCGTGCGCTTGCGTTCGCTGCGGTCGGTCAGCGTGATATTCAGCGCCGCCTGGTTGCGGCCGGTGGACAGGCCTTCGCCGGTGCTGCCGACCACGGTCGAGACGGTCTTGATCTCGGGGTAGTTCTTGAGGATCTCCTCGATCTGGGCGACCTTGGCGCTGCCGCGCTCGATGCTGCTGGCCACCGGCATGCGCAGGTTGACCTGCGTGAAGCCGTTGTCTGTCTCGGGCACGAATTCGCTGCCGACCATGGGCGCCAGGGCCAGTGCGGCGACGAAGCTGGCGAAGGCACCCCACATGACGAGGCCACGCGGCGTCAGCGTCGCGAAGCGGAACACGCGCTTCGCGGCCTTGTCGCGCTTGCCGTCCGCGCTGAACGGATGGCCATAGGCGGGAATCGGCGGCACGAAGACGCGGTAGCGACGGCCGGAGAAGGCCCAGTCGATCGTCCTGGCATAGAGGTCGTGCAGGCGGTCCATGCTCCAGTCGGTCGCGCGGATGAGATGACCGATGACAGGCCAGTGCTTGATGCGCGTGCCCGGCGGGTCTGGCCAGACCGACGACAGCATCGGATCGAGCGTGAAGCTGACGAACAGGCTGACCAGCACCGCCACCGCGACGGTGATGCCGAAGGGGTAGAAGAACTTGCCGATGATGCCGCCCATGAAGGCGACGGGCACAAACACCGCGCAGATGGCGAAGGTGGTGGCCATGACGGCCAGGCCGATCTCGTTGGTGCCGTCGAACGACGCCTGGCGGTGGTCCTTGCCCATGGCCACATGGCGCACGATGTTCTCGCGCACGACGATGGCGTCGTCGATCAGCAGGCCGATGCACAGGCTCAAGGCCATCATCGTCATGAAGTTCAGCGTGAAGCCGAAGGCCTGCACGGCGATGAAGCTGGAGATGACGGCGATGGGCAGCGTGAGGCCGGTGATGATGGTCGAGCGCCAGCTGTGCAGGAACAGGAAGACGATGGCCACCGTCAGCAGCGCGCCTTCAATCAGCGTGTGCTGCAGGCCGGTCAGCGAGCCCTTGACGAAGTCGCTAGCGGCGTAGATGAGGCGCAGCTCGACGTCCTTGGGCAGCGTCTTGCGCAGCTCGGCCATTGCTTCCTTCACGGACTCGCCGGTCTTGACGATGTTGGCGTCCTGCTGCTTGAAGATGTTGAAGCTGACGGCCGGCTGGCCGTTGATGCGGGCGATGCTGTCCTGCTCGCGCTCGCGCTCGACCAGGGTGCCGAGGTCGTTCAGCGTCAGCGCCAGGTTGCCGCGGCGGGCGACGATCATGTTGCCGAAAGCCTTGGGGTCCTTCACGCGACCTTCCACGCGCAGGATGGCGTCGGAGGTGGAGTCGGACAGCAGGCCCACCGGCTGATCGGCGTTGGCCTCAGCCAGCGCCTTGGCAATCTCGGCCGGCGTCACGCTGTAGGCGCGCAGCCGCATCGGGTCGAGGTCGATACGCACCTCACGGGTGGTCAGGCCGCCCACGTCCACCTTGGCCACGCCTTCCACACGACCCAGGCGCTTGGAGACGATCAGGTCGGCCATCATGGACAGCTCGCGCGAGCCGCGTGTGGGGCTCAGCAGCGCCATGACGACGACGGGCTGCGAGTTGTCGTTCTCGAAGCGCTGCACCGTCGGCGGCTTGGCGTCACGCGGGAATCGGGCCTGCGCGGCGGCGACGCGGTCGCGCAGGTCCTGCATCGCGCGGCCCATGTCGGCGTTCAGCGAGAACTCGACGCTGGCCTGCACACGGCCCTCGAAGCTGCGCGACTGGATGCGTTCCACGCCGGCAATCGTGTTCAGCGCCTCTTCAAGCGGTTTGGCGATCTCGCGCTCGACGGCCTCGGGCGAGGCGCCGGGGTAGCGCACGTCCACCTGCGCGCCGGGGAAGGAAATGTCGGGCATCTGCTCGACGCCCAGCTTGGAGTAGGAAAACAGGCCCAGCACGCACAGGGCCACCATCACCATGGTCGCAAAGACCGGGTTCTGGATGGAAACGCGGGTCATCCACATGGCACGCCCCTTACTGAACCGTGGCGGCCGACGCGGCCGAGCTGGCCACCTTGGCCTTGGCGGCGACGATGTTCGCCTTGTCACCTTCGCGCAGGTTGTCGAAGCGCGCCGCCAGCACCTGGGCTTCGGGCTTGAGGCCGTTCAACACCTCCACGCGGCCTTCGCGGGCGTCGCTGCGGCCGGTCGTCACGATCCGGCGCACCAGGGCGCCGCTCTCGATCATCCAGATCTGTTCCTGGCCGGCATTGCGGCTGATGGCGGCGATGGGCACGGTCAGGCGCTGGGTGTCGTCCTGCAGCACCACCTTGGCAACGGCGTACTGGCCGGCGCGGTAGGCCTCCTTGGGGTTGGCCAGCACCAGGGTCACGCCGATGGAACGCGTGCCCGGCTCGGCGCTCGGCGCGATGCGGTCGATCTTGGCCTCGACCGGCTCTTCCACGCCCTCCACCTTCACCTGCACCGTCATGCCTGGCTTCAGGCGGCTGACTTCATGGGTGCCGACCAGGCCGGCCAGTTCGAGCTTGGACAGGTCGACGATGGTCAGGATCTGCTGTTCGGCCGCCACTTTCTCGCCGGGCACCACATGGCGCTTAGAGACGACGCCGTTGATGGGGGCGACCAGCGCGGCCTGGCGCATCGTCACCTGGCTGGTGTCGAGCTGGGCCTTGGCGGCGTTCCAGTTGGCGCGGGCCGACTCGTAGGCGGCGCGAGAGTTGTCCAGCGCGGTCTGGGCAATGAAGTTCTTGGCAGCCAGGCCTTCGTTGGCCTTGAAGCTGCGCTCGGCCTGCTCCATCTGGGCCCGCATGGCTTCGACGCTGGCGCCGCGCTCGGCGATGCGATAGCGAAGCTCTTCCAGGTCGACCTGGCCGAGAGCCTGGCCCGCCTTCACGCGGCTGCCTTCGCCGACAGCGAGGTTGAGCAGCGTGCCGTTGGACTTGGCGCGAACCATGGCCGTGCCCGGCGCCACCAGCGGGCCGCTGAATTCGATCTGGGCCGGCATGGCGGTCAGCGTCGGCTTGACGACTTCGCTGGGCACGAACTCCAGCACGGCCTTGGCCTTCTCGTCACCCGGCTTGTTGGGGCCATCCCCCTTGCTCGCCATGACGGCCACCCCGGCACCGCCCACCAACAACACGGCTGCGACGACGCTACCGATCTTCCAAGACTTGCGCATGGCTCCCCCAATCACTCTCTGATTTCACGACCTTTACAGTCTAGAAACCGGCGGCAAGCCGCGCAGCGGGCTTGTGACGAAACGCGGTTTGCGAGGGCTGAGCTGCACCGGCCGGCGATCAGGCTGGAATCCCGGCGGACGAGTTGCGGATCACGAGAGGCGGCCTGCATCAAATCCGCTGCGCAGCGTCATGACGAGGTCATAGCGACACCAATTGCCGGCGAGCGGCCATCGCCGCTGCTGCTGCCAGCGCCGACCAGTCCAATGCGCTGCCACCTCTCGACATCAATTCGAATGAAAACGTTCCCCGCGTTCTGGGGATCAGCGCAGCAGGCCCCGACATCACGAAGCCTACAGTGCAGTTCGCTCGCATCTTGGCTCGGTCGATTTCACTTTGAGCTTCACCTCGGTGAGTGCCCCGAGTTTGAACAGCCGACACAGTGGGTGTTGGATGTATTCGGGTTCAAATCAATAGGGGTGAGAACGATGTCCCAACTTCAGATGTTCCGCACAAGGTCTATGTTAAGCCCGGGCGCCACGTGGATTTTCAATGCCGTGATTTGCCTGGCTGCGATGGGGCCGGCGATTTCCGCAAGTGCTTCGGAAGTCAAGGTCACTGTTTTTGCAAACTACACGGCCGAAGATGGCAGCAATGGCGGCGTCGGCCCCATCACTCATTCTTCAGTGAATGGCTCGGTGTCTGAAAAGATCAGCAGCGTATGGTCAGGCTCGGGCGGCTCGAGCGGCGCTACCGCAGACTACGGTGTACTCAAATCTTCAGCCATTGCCAGCGCGAGCCGTGGCAACATTTTCAATGGATTCGCGTCGGTGGGAAAGGCATATGCCGCCGCACACTGGAGTGACTCCGTCACAGTGGCTGGCGCAGGCTTGTCCGGCACCGGCTGGGCCAATATTCGTTTCTTCGTCGATCCCGCCTCAGGCAGCCTTCTCAACAGCGGCACGGCTGGTTTGGGGGGAAGCTTTGCTGGAACGGCTGCGGCTGACTTCGTTTTCAGCGCGGGTGGCGCCACTGTATTCAGCTTCAATGTTCAGGCGGCATTGACTCATCTGGGCACCGATCCAACATATACATTCACCCGCGTCAATGGCCTCGACTACACCGGGGATCTACGCGGATTCTGGGAGCTGAGCATTCCCGTTACGTTTGGTCAGGCGTTCGCCCTGGACGCCGGCATCGACACGACGGCTTATACGCTGGCGGGATCAAACTCCTCGGTCGATTCGTTCGCCAATTTCGGAAATTCAATCTATTGGGCCGGCATTACGTCCATTACTTTGGCGAATGGATCGACAACGACGGCGTTTTCGGCGCTGGGAAATACTGCTCACGACTGGAAGGTGTCAGCAGTTCCAGTCCCTGAGCCCAGCAGCGGATGGCTGCTGTGTTTCGGTCTGGGGACGCTCGCGGTGTTTCTTGCTTTCCGCAAGAAGGTTGTCCAGCCGCACAGCCCAAACCCGAACGCTGTCGGGCTTGAATCGCTGACCTGATTTAGCAACTCAGTTCAGCTGTAGTCCACGGCATTGCTCGCCCGTTGCGGGCTTTGCCCGTCGTCAGCCCGACGCGCTCGCCTCAACCTATCGTTGTGCCGGGATGGCATCGACCGGCAGCACGACATCTCCACACTGCGCCCTGTGACGAAGGGCATGGTCCATCAGCACCAGGGCCAGCATGGCCTCGGCGATGGGCGTGGCGCGGATGCCCACGCAGGGGTCGTGGCGGCCAAAGGTTTCCACCACGGAAGGATTGCCCGCGCGGTCGATGCTCGCCTTGGGCGAACGGATCGAGCTGGTCGGCTTGATCGCGATGCTGGCGACGATGTCCTGGCCGGTGGAGATGCCGCCCAGCATGCCGCCCGAGTTGTTGCTGGCAAATCCCAGCGGTGTCAGCTCATCGCCATGCTCGGTGCCCTTCTGTGCGACAACGCCGAAGCCAGCGCCGATCTCGACGCCCTTGACGGCGTTGATGCCCATCAGCGCGTAGGCGATGTCGGCGTCGAGCTTGTCGAACAGCGGCTCGCCCAGGCCGACCGGCACGCCGGTGGCTTCCACGCGGATGCGTGCGCCAACCGAGTCGCCGGCCTTGCGCAAGGCGTCCATGTAGTCCTCCAGCGCGGCGATCTTGCTGGCGTTGGCGGCAAAGAAGGGGTTCTGGCCGACGTGCTGCCAGCCTTCGAAAGGAATCTCGATCTCGCCGAGCTGGGTCATGCAGCCGCGGAATTCGGTGCCATAAGCCTCCCGCAGCCATTTGCGGGCCACTGCGCCGGCGCCGACCATGGGCGCCGTCAACCGCGCCGACGCGCGGCCGCCGCCGCGCGGGTCGCGCACACCGTATTTGCGCCAATAGGTGTAGTCAGCGTGGCCGGGGCGGAAGGTGTCGAGGATGTTGCCGTAATCCTTGCTGCGCTGGTCGGTGTTCTCGATCAGCAGGCAGATTGGCGTGCCGGTCGTCACGCCCTCATAGACGCCGGACAGGATCTTGACCGCATCGGGCTCGTTGCGCTGGGTCACGTGGCGGCTGGTGCCGGGGCGGCGGCGGTCCAGCTCGGGCTGGATGTCGGCCTCGCTGAGCGTCATGCCCGGCGGGCAGCCGTCGATGACGCAGCCGATGGCCGGACCGTGGCTTTCGCCGAAATTGGTGACGCGAAAGAGTTCGCCGAGGGTGCTACCGGACATGCCGCCATTCTAGGAGCCGTCCAAATGAAAAGCGGCCTGCAAAGGCCGCCTTCATGGACAACGAACCAAGTCGGCTCAGCCGGCCTTGGCAGGGTCCTCGATGGGCTCCTCGACCGGCCAGTCGCGGATATAGGCCTTGAGCATGCGGTTCTCGAAGTCCTGGCTGTCCACCACCGCCTTGGCCACGTCGTAGAAAGAGATGACGCCCATCAGCGTCTTGCCGTTCATCACCGGCATATAGCGCGCGTGGCGGCCCAGCATCATGCGGCGCACCTCGTCGATCTCTGTCTCGGGCGTGCAGGTCAGCGGCGCGTCGTCCATCACCGTGCGGACGATGGTCGTGCCCACCGTGCCCTGGTTCTTCACGATGGCCTGGATGACCTCGCGGAAGGTCAGCATGCCGACCAGGTCGCCATGCTCCATGACGACCAGCGAACCGATGTCGCGCTCTGCCATGACGGCCAGCGAATCCTTCAGCGGCTCGTCAGGCGTGACAGTGAACAAGGTGCCACCTTTGACACGCAGGATATCGACGACTTTCATAGGGGCCTCCATGCGAAAACTGCCAGTCAACATAGCACACAATGCCCGCGACTCCACCCCATAGAAAACACCATGCCGGGCTTCGACACCCTAGCTTTGCATGCCGGCGCCACGCCCGATCCGGGCACCGGCGCGCGGGCGACGCCGCTGCACCTCAGCACCTCCTTCGTCTTCGAGAACAGCGAGCACGCGGCGTCGCTGTTCAACATGGAGCGTTCGGGGCACGTCTACAGCCGGCTCTCCAACCCGACGACGGCGGTTTTCGAGGAGCGCATGGCGGCGCTGGACGGCGGCATCGGCGCGATCGCCACGGCCAGCGGCCAGGCGGCCCTGCACCTGGCCATCTGCACGCTGATGGGCGCCGGTGGGCACATCGTCGCCAGCACGGCGCTGTATGGTGGCAGCCACAACCTGCTGCACTACACGCTGCGCCGTTTCGGCATCGAGACGACCTTCGTCAACCCACGCGACCTGGACGCCTGGCGCGCCGCCATCCGGCCCGAGACGCGGCTGTTGTTTGGCGAGAGCCTGGGCAACCCGGGGCTGGACGTGCTGGACATCCCGGCCGTGTCGGCACTGGCGCACGAGGCCGGCCTGCCTCTGCTGGTGGACGCCACCTTCACGACACCCTACCTGCAGCGCCCGGCCGAACTGGGCGCCGATCTCGTCTACCACTCGGCCACCAAGTTTCTCTGCGGCCATGGCACGGTGGTTGGCGGCGTGCTGGTGGATGCGGGCTCCTTCGACTGGCAGGCCGCGCATGATCGCCACGGGCGATTCGAGACCTTGTGCGAGCCGTATGACGGCTTCCACGGCATGGTGTTCGCTGAGGAAAGCACCGTCGGCGCCTTCCTGCTGCGCGCCCGCCGGGAGGGGCTGCGCGACTTTGGCGCCTGCATGAGCCCGCACACGGCCTGGCTGATGCTGCAAGGACTGGAGACGTTGCCGCTGCGCATGGCCCGGCATGTGGCCAATGCGCAGGCGGTGGCCGAGTTCCTGCAGGCACACGACCTCGTCGAGAAGGTGGCCTACCCCGGCCTGGCCTCCCACCCCGACCATGCGCTGGCGCGAAAGCTCATGCCACGCGGCGCTGGCGCGGTGTTCTCCTTCGACTTGAAGGGAACGCGGGAACAGGGCCGCGCCTTCATCGAGGCGCTCAAGCTCTTCTCCCACCTGGCCAACGTTGGCGACGCCAAGTCCCTGGTCATCCACCCCGCCAGCACAACCCACTTCCGCATGGATGACGCGGCGCTCAGGAGTGCCGGCATAGGCCCGGGCACCATCCGCCTGTCCGTCGGGCTGGAAGACCCGGCCGACCTCATCGACGACCTGAAGCGCGCGCTCAAGATGGCAGGCAAGGCATGAAGTTCATCGTCGACAACCAAGAGGCCTATGCGTACACGGGCGGCAAGGCGTTAGACCCCGCCCTGCCCTGCGTCGTCTTCATCCATGGCGCACAGAACGACCACAGCGTCTGGACCCTGCTGGCGCGCTGGTGTGCCCACCACGGCTACGGCGTGCTCGCCGTCGACCTGCCGGGCCATGGCCGCAGCGCTGGCACGCCTTTGAAGAGCGTCGAGGACATCGCCTCCTGGCTGCACCGTCTGCTCGACGCGGCCGGCGTGCAAAAGGCCACCCTCGTCGGCCACAGCATGGGCTCGCTGATCGCACTCGAAGCGGCCGAACGAGCGTCCACTCTCGTCATGGTCGGCACGGCCTACCCGATGAAGGTCTCGGAGGCTCTTTTGACGACGGCGCGCGACAAGCCCGAGGCCGCGATGGCCATGGTCACGGCCTTTTCGCATTCGCTGGCCAGCGCCAAGCCGGGCTACCCGGGCCCGGGCGCCTGGCTGCGCGGCGGCTCGATGGCGCTGATGCGCCGGCTGCAGGGGCGCCAGACGGAAGTCAATCTGTTCGAGAACGACTTCCAGGTCTGCGACCGCTATGCCGGCGGCGAGGCCGCGGCCGCTCGCGTGGCCTGCCCGGTGCATTTCATCCTCGGCGCGCTGGACCAGATGACGTCGCCCAAGCAGAACGCCGTGCTCGGCGGCCTGCTCAAGCCGCGCATCCATACCGTGCCAGCCGGCCACGCGCTGATGGCCGAAGCACCGGACGCCGTGCTGGCCGCGCTGAGGGCGGCGCTTCAGCCCAGCTCGTAGGCTGCTTCGTCGGGCCGCCGCACGGCCCGGGCGTATTCGCCGGTGAAGCCCGGCCAGATCGCGATGATGCGGCCGCTGTCGTTGCGGTACCAGGAACTGCACCGGCTCCAGACCGAGCCGGCGAGCCTTTGCTGGACGTTGGCGTCCTGGGCTGCAAACGCTTCAGGGCGCACGTCTATCCATCGCTTGCCTGATTGCTTGACTCTGCGCATGCAGGCCAGCGCGTGCTGGACCTGGGGCTCGATGAAAAGCAGCGTCGAGGTATGGCCTGTGCCGGTGTTGGGGCCGAGCGTCAGGAAGAGGTTGGGAAAGCCCGGGACCGTCAGGCCGAAGTAGGCGCTGGGATTGACGCGCCAGGTCTCTTCCAGCGTGCGCCCGTCGAGACCTGTGATGGGCAGCTCCGCCAGGAGTTGCGTCGTGTCGAAGCCGGTGGCACAGACCAGTGCGTCCAACTGGTGCTCCCGGCCGTCCAGGGTCAGCACGCCTCTTTCCGTCACGCCGGTGATGGCCTCCGTGACCAGCTCCGACTGCGGCAGCGCCAGCGCATGGAAGTAGTCGTTGGAGTAGATGATGCGCTTGCATCCCAGCGGATAGCGGGGTGTCAGTCGTTCGCGCAGCACAGCATCGGGCACATGGCGCCGCAGATGGCCGCGGGCCGTGGCCACTATGGCGCGCCGGGCCAGCGTGCCCTCGTCGAAGCCGCGCCGCCCCAGCTCCAGGAACTGCACCCAGGCATGGCGGGCCAGCGCGGCATAGGGCGGGAAGCGGGCCAGCCAGCGGTCGAGTGCGCCATAGCGCCGGTCCAGCCGCGGCATCACCCAGTTGGGCGTGCGCTGGAACAGCGTGAGCCGTGCCGCCGTGGGTGCCAGCGCCGGCACAAGCTGAGACGCCGTGGAGCCCGTGCCGATGACGCCGATGCGCTTGCCGCCCAAGTCCGCGTCGGCCGGCCAACGCGCCGAGTGCAGCAACTGCCCTTTGAAGGAGGCCAGATCGGGGATGTCGGGCCAGCGCGGCCGGCTCAGCGGGCCGGTGCTGCAGACGAAGAAGCGCGCGCTCAAGGCGCTGCCATCGTCCAGGCTCAGCTCCCAGCGGCCGGCCTGTGCGTCGAAGCGCGCCTCGGTGATGGCCACGCCCAGACGCATGCGTGCCGCCAGGCCGTGCTGCTCGGCCAGGCGCTGCTGGTAGCGGTGAATCTCGGGCGCGTCGGCGAAGCGGTGCGTCCAATGAGGGTTGGGCGCAAAGCTGAAGCTGTAGGCCGGTGCCGGCACATCGACCTGGGCGCCGGGGTAGCGGTTGTCCCACCAGGTGCCGCCCAGCCCATGAGACTTCTCGACGATGAGGTAGTCATCGACGCCCGCGCGCTGCAGCTGGATGGCCATGCACAGCCCGGACATGCCCGCACCGAGGATGACAACCTCCAACTCGGTGGGCATGGCGCGCATCGGCGCATTATTGCGAGGGCATCCCCGCTTGCCGCTCGGGCGCAACCCGCGCTTGAATCAGGGCCTGCCAGCACTGACCCTCCATGAGCACCGAACGCTTCTCTCGCTTCGCCGATTTCTATCCCTTCTACCTCAGCGAGCACGGCAACGCCATCTGCCGCCGGCTGCACTTCGTCGGCTCGACCCTGGTGCTGGTCTGCCTGTGGCAGCTGTTCAGGACGGGCGCGCTGGTGTGGCTGCTTTACGGCCTGCTGTGCGGCTATGGCTTCGCCTGGGTCGGGCATTTCTTCTTCGAGAAGAACCGGCCGGCGACCTTCAAATATCCGCTTTACAGCTTCATCGGCGACTGGGTCATGTACGCCGACATCTGGCGCGGTCGCGTGAAGCTTTAGTTGCGCCAGGCCAGGCCGATGCCCACCGACGAGCCGGTGCGTTTCTCGACCAGCGGGCTGTCGGCGACGGGACCGAGGAGGCGGCTCGCGCCGGCATTGCCGTAGACGAGCCAATGCTTGGTCAGCGGCCGGATGAAGCCGACACCCACGTGCACATCGCGCAGGCCGGCACCGGGTTCGTAGGCGGGTTTGCCACTGGCCGCGACGGCCGACTCGGGCACGCCGAAATAGCTGCGCAGGTTTCGAGCGCTGGCGGCCGAGATGCCGAAGCCGCTGGTCCACTCCAGCGTCGGGCTGCGGTAGAACCGCCAGCCCAGGTCCGCGCCCAGCGTCGTGCCGCCTTGCCGGCCGAGCAGGTCCTGCGACAGCGTCGCGCCGATGGTCAGGTCCTTGGTGAGGCTGTAGTTGGTATAGAAGCGCGCCCTCAGCGTGCGCCGGACGTCGGGCAGGCCCCGCGTGGTGCTGGCGTCGCCGCTGCTGCGGCCGCTGTCCATGCGCAGTGACACACCCACGCGCAGCTTGTCTGTGTCAATGAACTGGGTACTGGCACCGCCGGCCGCCTCCTCACGCCCGAAGCCCATCAGGCTGCCCGCGCCGGAAGTGCTGATGCGCACTCGGCCGAGCTTGAATGCCCACAAGGGCTTGATCTTGATGTCACGGCTGCTCGCGCCGTCGTACTCCGGCTGCGAGGCCACCGCGGCCCCCAGCAGATAGCGAGCTGACGGACTTTCCACCTCGGGCTGCTCGGCCTGGGCCAACGTCGCCACGGACAGAGCCAGGAGGGTAGTCAACGCGACTCTCATAGAGGCTAGCGTACCAGCCAGACCTGGCACCGCCTGTCAGCCAACGTGTAGTTCGCGTGTCAGCTCAGTCAGCATGTCGTCAACCATGGCATCCAGGTCGTACTGCAGCTTCCAGCCCCAATCGGCCTGGGCGGCTGCGTCGTCGATGCGTTGTGGCCAACTGGCTGCAATGGCCTGGCGGAAGTCTGGCACGCAGTCCATCGTGAACTCGGGCAGGCGGCGGCGGATGGAGGCGGCGATGCCTGCCGGCGTGAAGCTGACGCCGGCGAGGTTGTAGCTGCCGCGCTGCCTGACCTGGTCGGCCGGCGCGTTCATCAGCTCGATGGTGGCGCGCAGCGCATCGGGCATGTACATCATCGGCAGGGCCTGGTCCTCTTTCAGGAAGCAGGTGTAGCGGCCTTCCTTGATCGCCGAATGGAAGATCTCCACCGCGTAGTCTGTCGTGCCGCCGCCGGGCGGCGTCTTCCAGCTGATGAGGCCGGGGTAGCGCAGGCTGCGCACGTCCACGCCGTGCTTGGCGTGGTACCAGTCGCACCAGCGTTCGCCGGCGAGCTTGGAGATGCCATAGACCGTCGTCGGGTCCATGACGGTCGTCTGCGGCGTGTCGATGGCTGGCGTGTTGGGGCCGAAGGCCGCGATCGAACTGGGCCAGAAGATCTTGTCCAGCTTCTCGTGGCGGGCCAGCTCCAGCACATTGAGCAGGCCCTTCATGTTCAGGTCCCAGGCCCACATCGGGTGCTTCTCGCCGTTGGCCGACAGCGCCGCGGCCAGGTGGTAGATCTGCGTGATGTGGTGGCGCTTGACGACGGTGGCCAGGCCCCCCGCGTCGGTCACATCCAGCGCCTCGTGCTGGAGGCTGGGCACGCGGCCCTTGGGGCTGAGGTCGCTGGTGACGACGGCTTCATTGCCATGCAGCTTCGCCAGTTCGGTCGCCAGCTCGGTGCCGATCTGGCCATTCGCTCCAATGATGAGGATCTTCATTTGACGAGGCCCAGCTCACGGCCCGCCTGCGTGAAGGCGGCAACGGCCTTCTCCAGGTGCTCGCGCTCATGCACGGCCGAGACCTGCACGCGGATGCGCGCCTGGCCCTTGGGCACGACGGGGAAGAAGAAGCCGACGGCATAGATGCCCAGCTCCAGGATGCGCTTGCTGAGCTCCTGCGCCTTCACCGCGTCGTAGACCATGATGGGCACGATGGGGTGGGTGCCGGGCTTGATCTCGAAGCCGGCGGCCTGGATCGCCTCGCGGAACCAGGCGGTGTTGGCTTCGAGCTTGTCGCGCAGCGCCGTGGAGCCTTCCAGCAGGTCCAGCACGGCCAGCGACGCGCCGGCGATGCTGGGGGCCAGCGTATTGCTGAACAGATAGGGGCGCGAGCGCTGGCGCAACAGCTCGACGACTTCCTTGCGCGCGGCCGTGAAGCCACCGCTGGCGCCGCCCAGGGCCTTGCCGAAGGTGCCCGTGATGATGTCGATCTTGCCAAACACACCGCGATGCTCGGCGGTGCCACGGCCGGTCTTGCCCATGAAGCCTGACGCATGGCATTCGTCGATGCCCAGCAGCGCGTCGTAGCGGTCGCAGAGGGCGCGGATCTTGTCGAGCTGGGCGATGGTGCCGTCCATCGAGAACACACCGTCGGTGAACACCAGCGTGAAACGGGCGCCCTTCTCTTTTGCTTCCTTCAGGCAGCGCTCGAGGTCGTCGAGATTGTTGTGCTCGTAGCGGTAGCGCTGCGCCTTGCACAGACGGATGCCGTCGATGATGGAAGCGTGGTTGAGGGCGTCGCTGATGATGGCGTCCTGCTCACCCAGCAGCGGCTCGAACAGGCCGCCGTTGGCGTCGAAGGCGGCGGCGTAGAGGATGGCGTCCTCGCAGCCGACGAAGCGGGCGATGCGTTGTTCCAGTTCCTTGTGCACATCCTGTGTGCCGCAAATGAAGCGCACCGAAGACAGCCCGAAGCCATGCGTGCGCAGGGCTTCATGCGCGGCCTCGATGACCTTGGGATGCGACGACAAGCCCAGGTAGTTGTTGGCGCAAAGGTTGATGACTTCGCGGCCGTCGGCCGTCTTCACGACGGCGCCCTGGGGCGTCGTGATGATGCGTTCGGACTTGAACAGCCCGGCGGCGCGGATGCTGTCCAGCTCGGTCTGCAGGTGTTGATAGAAGGCCTGGCTCATGGCGCTGCTCCTGATGCACAATCCGGTTTAGTGAACTCGTTCGATATATCGAACTTTTGTGCAGTATCTGAAAATCATCTATCCAGGTCAAGCATGAACATGGACAACACCGAACCGCCCCGCGTCGGCGCCGCCCTGCAGGCGCTGCGCGGCAGCCGTGGCCTGTCGCTGGATGATCTCTCCAAGCGGGCCGGCGTGAGTAAGTCGATGTTGTCGCAAATCGAGCGCAACCAGGCCAATCCCACGGTGGCCGTGGTGTGGCGGCTGGCCAATGCGCTGGGCGTGGACATGGGTGAGTTGCTGGGCGGCGAGCGCGCAGCGACGCCTGCCATCGAGACCGTGCCGGCCCACGCGACGCCGGGGCTGACCAGCCCGGACGGGCTTTGCAAGCTGCGCATCCTCGGCCCCATCGAGCTGGCCGGGCAGTTCGAGTGGTACGAGCTGAACATCCAACCCGGTGGCGTGCTGGACAGCCAGGCCCATGAGCCGGGTTCGCGCGAGCACCTGAGCGTGCTGACGGGCAGCCTGGAGGTCAGCGCCCAGGGCATGACCAACAAGCTCAAGGCCGGCGAGACGGCGCGTTATGCGGTGGACGGCCCGCATGCCATCCGCAACGTGGGCAAGTCGGCGGCGACCGCACTTTTGGTGGTGCTCCACCCGTAGACTCCGGCGGGTTCAACCAAGGAGCCCGCCGATGCTGCAACGTCGTTCCGCCCTGGCCGCGCTGGCCGCCCTGCCCTTTGCCGCCCGCGCCGATGACAAGCCCATTCGCCTCCTCGTCGGCTTTCCGGCCGGCGGCGGCACCGACGCGATTGCGCGATTGCTGGGTGAGGCCTTGCAGGCGTCATTGGGCACGCCGGTCATCGTCGAGAACAAGCCCGGCGCCGGCGGCCAGATCGCGGCCCAGGCGCTGAAGGCCGCGGCACCCGACGGTACGACCTTCTTCGTCAGCCACGACCACACCATCTCCATCCTGCCGCTGGTGCTGAAGAACCCGGGCTTTGACCCGGCCCACGATTTCGTACCGGTGGCCGGCTTCGCGACCTTTGCCAATGCCCTGGCCCTGTCGGGCGGCACGCCCGCCGCCAGCCTGCCCGAGTACCTCGCCTGGGTGAAGAAGCAGGGCGGCCAGGGCAGCGTGGGCGTGCCGGCGCCGGCCTCGGTGCCGGAGTTCCTCGTCAAGCTGCTCGGCGAGAAGAATGGCCTGAACCTGCTGGCCGTGCCCTACCGCGGCAGCGCGCCGATGATTGCCGACATGCTGGGCAACCAGATCAGCGCCGGCGTCGGCTCGGTACCCGACCTCATCACCAACCACCAGCAGAAGAAGCTGCGCATCGTCGCCGTCATGGGCCAGCAGCGCCAGGGCGTGTTGCCGGAGGTGCCGACCTTTGCGGAACTGGGCGTCGCGGGCTTCGAGGATCTGCCCTATTACGGCCTGTTCGCACCGGCGGGCACCGCGCCGGCCGTCGTCGAGCGCTTCTCGAATGCGCTGGCCGGCGTCATCAATCAGCCGGTCGTGAAGGCGCGATTGACCGAGCTCGGCCTGTCGGTGGCCATGATGAGCTCGGCCCAGCTCGCCACCCGCGAGCGCGCCTACTCGGCGGCCTGGGCCAAGATCATCAAGGCCGGGGGCTTCCAGCCTCAGTGAGCAGCAGGCGGTCGAGGGTCAACTTCGACCATTCACCCTGCGCCCACAGATTGGCCAGCAGCCCCTGGCGCTCGGCCAGGAAGGCGCTCAGCAGAGGTTCGGCCAGCGCCTTCTCGGGCGTGCACAGCAGCACCAGCCGCTGGGCGCCCTCTTCTTCCAGCCGGCCGATCCAGTCCAGGGCCAGCAGCTTGTCGATGACGGGGCTGAGCTGCAGCGGGTCCACCCGCAGCGCGCTGGCCAGGGCCAGATAGGACAGGCCCTGCTGGCCGGCCTCGCGCACGCGCCAGAGTTCGCGCAGCACCTCCAGCGCCAGCGCCATGGGCTGGCCGGGCGAGTCGGGGCGCAGATGCAGCCGGCCCGTCAGGCTGGGCGTGTTGGCCGCCAGGATGGCGCCCAGCAGCACGATGACCCAGCCCAGGTAGATCCAGATCAGGAAGATGGGCACGGTCGCGAAGGCGCCGTACAGCGTCGAATAGGTCGGCACCTGCTTCACATACCAGGCCAGCAGACCCTTGGCCAGCGAGAAGCCCAGCGACACGAAGGCGCCGCCGATGAGGGCATGGCGCCAGCGCACATGGGTGTTGGGCACGTAATGGAAAAGCCCGGCCATCGCCAGGCCGAACAGCACCACGTCGGCGCTGCCCAGGACCGTGGACATGCTCGCCGGCATGGCCGTGAGATAACCCTGGCCGACGCTGATGGCATAGCTGGTCAGCGTCAGGCTGCCGCCGAGCAGCAGCGGGCCCAGCGTCAACGCGGCCCAGTAGACCAGCACGCGCTGCGCCATGGGCCGCGGGCGCTTCACGCGCCAGATCGCGTTCAGCGTGCGGTCGATGGTCAGCATCAACGCCAGCGCCGTGATGCCCAGAAAGATCAGGCCCACCACACCCAGCTTGTTGGCCTTGGCGGCGAACTGCGTCAGCGAGGCCAGCACCGGCTTGGCGATATTGGGCGGGATCAAGCTCTTCAGGAAGTACTGCTCCAGCGCGGACTGGAAGCTGGAGAACATCGGGAAGGCCGTGAAGATGGCCAGCATCACGGTCAGCAGCGGCACCAGCGAGATCAGCGTCGTGAAGGTCAGGCTGCCGGCAGTCAGGCCGAGCTTCTCCTCGCGGAAACGCTGGCGGAAGGTGTGCAGGGTCTGCAACCAGGGCCAGGCCAACAGCTCGGTGATGAAGTCGCTGGCGAAGGCGATGGGGTTGTGGGCCAGCGGTGCGTCCGGGTTGTCGGCATTGGCGGGCGCGGCGGGCGGAACGGGCGGGATCGGCGGAATCGGCGTCAAGGACATGGCTTCTATGATGCCGCAGCTATGTCCCCTGCCCTTGAAAGAACCCAACCCACGGCCGTCGAACGGCTGACGCGCAATCTGGCGTTCAGCGCCACCGTAAGCCTCATCCTGCTGTGCCTGGCCTGGGAGCTGTGGCTGGCGCCGACCGGCCGCGGCACGCTGGCCGTGAAGGCGCTGCCGCTGCTGGCGGCACCCGTCGGCCTGTGGCGCTACCGCATGTACACCTACCGCTGGCTGGCCCTGGCCATCTGGCTCTATGTGATGGAGGGCCTGGTGCGCTCGACCAGCGAAGGCGGCCTCGGGCAATGGCTGGCGCTGGGTGAAGTGCTGCTGGGCGTCGTCATCTTCACGGCCTGCACGGCCCAGATCCGCCAGCGACTGGCGGCGGCCAAAGCCACATGAACGCCTTTCTCGCTGCGCTGCGTGAACAGCTTGGCGAGGCGGGCCTGCTGGTGGGTGGCGATCTGGCGGCCTATGAGAACGACTGGCGCAAGCGCTATGCCGGCAAGGCTCTGGCCGTGGCGCGGCCGGCGTCGACCGAGGAAGTCGCGGCAGTGATGCGCCTATGCCACGAGCACCGCGTGCCGGTCGTGCCGCAGGGCGGCAACACCGGTCTGGTGGGCGGCTCGACGCCGGACGACAGCGGCCAACAACTCCTGCTGAGCCTGACGCGCATGAAGCGCGTGCGCGGCATCGACCTCGCCAACGCCAGCCTGACGGCCGAGGCCGGTTGCGTGCTGGCCGAGATCCAAACCGCCGCGGCTGGGGCCGGAATGCTCTTTCCGCTCAGCCTGGCGGCCGAGGGTTCGTGCACGCTCGGTGGCAACCTGGCGACGAATGCCGGAGGCACGCAGGTGCTGCGTTATGGCAATGCGCGCGAACTCTGCCTCGGCCTCGAGGTTGTCACCGTGGCCGGCGAGATCTGGCATGGGCTGTCGGGGCTGCGCAAGGACAACACCGGCTATGACCTGCGCGACCTTTTCATCGGCAGCGAGGGCACGCTGGGCGTCATCACCGCCGCGACGATGAAGCTGTATCCGCAGCCGAAGGAGCGCCTGACCGCGCTGGCGGCCTGTGCCTCGCTGGACGATGCCGTCGCCTTGCTCGGCCTGGCGCGCGAGCGCGCCGGCGATGCGCTGACCGGCTTCGAAGTGATGAACCGCGCCTCGCTCGCCCTTGTCGCGCGCGAGCTGCCGCAACTGCCCCAGCCCTTGCCGGCCGCCGCATGGACCGTGCTGCTGGAGTTGTCCGACGCCGAAAGCGCCGAGCATGCACGCAGCGTCTTCGAAGGTCTGCTTGAAACCGCGCTCGAAGGCGGCTGCGTGCAGGACGCGGCCATTGCCCAGAACATCCAGCAGGCCAAGGCTTTCTGGTATCTGCGCGAGTCCATCCCCTTGGCCCAGGCCCAGGCAGGGCTGAACATCAAGCATGACATCTCGCTGCCGGTGTCCGCCATTCCCGGCTTCGTCGCCGAGATGGATGCGGTGCTGGCGGCTTATCTGCCCGGCATCGAGGTCATCGACTTCGGCCATCTGGGCGATGGCAATCTGCATTACAACGTGCAGGCGCCGGCCGGTGTGGCCGCCGCCGAGTTCCTGGCTGCACATGAGTCAGCCATCAACGAGCAGGTCTACGACGCCGTGCAGCGCCGTGGCGGTTCGATCTCGGCCGAGCACGGCATCGGCCGGCTCAAGCGCGAGGAGCTGGCTCAGCGCAAGGACCCGACGGCCCTGGCGCTGATGCGGGCGATCAAGCGGGCACTCGACCCGCTCGACCTGCTCAACCCTGGGCGGCTGGTGTAACGATCACTCGGCGGCCCGTCACCAGACGGCCCAGCTTGACGATCAGGCGGAACACGAAGCGCACCATCACCAGCGCCAGCACCGCTTCGATCAACGTCAGCACAAAGGCACCGACCAGTGTGAACCGCGGCACGCGGCGATGGAACTTGGCCAGCGCATGGTCACGGGCCAGCTCGATGCTGTCGTAGAAGGTCGGCACGATGAGCAGCGTCAGCAGCGTCGACGTGATGGTGCCACCGATGATGGCCACGGCCATCGGGCGGTAGAACTCGCCGCCTTCGCCGATGCCGATGGCGACCGGCATCATGCCGGCGATCAGCGCCAGCGTCGTCATCAGGATGGGACGGAAGCGCTTGCGGCCTGCGTGCATCAGCGCCTCTTCGCGATCGATGCCAGCCTTCTCCTCCTGGCGCGTCGCGTCCAGCAGCAGGATGGCGTTCTTGGCCACCAGGCCCATCAGCATGATGACGCCGATCAGGCTCATCAGGTTCAGCGTGCCGCGCGTCAGGATCAGCGCCAGCACGACGCCGATCAGGCTCAGCGGCAGCGACAGCATGACGGCGAACGGCGCCGTGAAGCTGTTGAACTGGATGACGAGCACGAAGTACATCAGCGCGATGCCGGACAGCAGCGCGGTGATCATGGCCGTGAAGACGACTTGCTGGTCACGCGCCGCGCCCGCCAGCTCGATGCCGAAGCCGGGCGGGAAGTCGATCTTCTCGGCCAGCTTCTTGGCTTCGGCGGTGATCTCGCCGGACGAGCGGCCCTGGGCATTGGCGCTGACCGTGATGGTGCGCTTGCCGTCGCCGTGCTGGATCTGGCCCGGGCCCTTGCCCATGGTGACGGTGGCGATCTGGTCCAGCGGCACCATGCGGTTGGTGCCGGTCACCGCGATCGGCAGGCGCTCGATATTGGCGGCGTCGACGCGGTCGCTCGGGTGCAGGCGGATGGACACGTCGCGGGCCTCACCGGTCGGGTCGATCCAGTCACCGGCCTCGACACCGGCGAAGGCGACGCGCAGCGCCTGGGCGGCGTCGTTGACCGAGATGCCCATCTGGTTGGCCAGGCTGCGGTCGAGCTCGATCTGCAGCTCGTTCTGCGGGTCCTGCTCGGAGTAGCCGATGTCGACCGCACCCTTGATGCCCGCCATGGTCTTCTGGAAGTCCTGCGTGATCTGCTGCAGTCGGCGCGTGTCGGTGCCGTAGAAGCGGATCTGCACGGGCTTCTGGGCGCCGTTGTTCAGGTCGTCAAGCACGACGTACTCGGCGCCGACCAGGCGGGCGACCTTCTCGCGCAGCTCCTTGGCGACGTCGGCGGCCGAGCGCTGGCGCTCGGTGCTCTTGCCAATGTCGACGTAGATGCGCCCGCCGCTGGCGTTGGGATAGGAGGTCGTCGCCTTGGTTTCCTTCATCGTCGAGGCCAGGGCAGCGGCCGCGTCGAGCTTGAGCTTGGAATAGTCGAGGCTGCTGGAGGCGGGGCTGCGCACCTCGATGGCCAGGAAGCCGGCATCGGCCTGCGGCAGGAAGCTGGAGCCGCCGAACGTCATCTGCAGGAAGATGGCGCCGACGAGGCTGAGGACCGCGAAGGCCGTCATCCAGCGGCGGTGGTGCAACGCCCAGGCGATGACATGGCCATAGCCGTTGGCCACGCCGTCGAACCAGTGATTGAAGCGCTCCAGCAGCCTGCCGAACCCCTTCTTGGGCTGCTCGTGGTAGCCCACGGGGTCGCCCCAATAGGCCGACAGCATCGGGTCGAGCGTGAAGCTGATGATGAGCGATACGACGACCGAGGCCACGACGGTCAGCGCGAACGGCTTGAACCATTGGCCGGGGCCGTTGCCCATGAAAGCGACCGGCACGAAGACCGCGACGATGGCGAAGGTGGTGGCGGCCACGGCCAGGCCGATCTCGGCGGTGCCCTCGCGCGCCGCGGTGACGCGGTCGCTGCCGCGCTCCATGTGGCGGACGATGTTCTCCCGCACGACGATGGCGTCGTCGATGAGCACGCCGATGGCCAGTGACAGGCCCAGCAGGCTCATGAAGTTCAGCGAGAAGCCCATCAGCCAGACGGCGATGAAGGCGGCCAGCACGGACGTGGGCAGGGACAGCGCGGTGATCAGCGTCGAGCGCCAGCTGTTCAGGAAGGCGTAGACGACGAAGATGGTCAGTGCGGCGCCAAACACCAGCGCATCGGTGACGTTGTGCAGGCTGTTCTCGGCATCCTTGCCGCCGTCCTGGGTGATCTCGAGCGTCGTGCCCTTGGGCAGTTCCTTCTCGATTTCCTTCAGCAGCGTGCGCGCGCCGTTGGCCACGCTGACGGTGGAGGCATCGCGTGAGCGCGTGATGGAGATGCCGACGTTGGGTCGGCCGTTGCGCAGCGAGTAGCCGGTCATCTCGGCGAAGCCGTCCTGCACCTCGGCCACCTGGCCCAGGCGCACGACGGTGCCGCCGCCGGTGCCACCTGTGCGCTTGATGATCATCTGCTCGAACTCGGCCGGCGACTCGAGGCGACCGAGCAGGCGGATGCTCTGGTCTTCCAGCGCGCCACGCACCTTGCCGACTGGGGCGGTGGTGTTCTGCGCGCGCACGGCATTCAGCACCTCGGTGACGGAGACGCCGAACTCGCGCAGCTTCTCGGCGTGCAGCAGGATGGACAACTCGCGCTTGAGCGAACCGTTGACACCCACCGTCGACACGCCTGAGATGCCGCGAAAGCGCTCGGCGAGCTTGTCCTCGGCCAGGCGGCTGAGCTGGGCGTGCGTCAGCGTCGTGCTGGACAGCGACAGCTGCAGGATGGGCTGAGCGCCGGGGTCGGCTCGCGTGATGATGGGTTCGCGGATTTCAGTGGGCAGCTTGTAGCGCACCGAGGCGATGGCGTTGCGCACCTCATCGGCGGCCTCGATCATGTTCTTCGAGAAGTCGAAGACCAGCACGAGGGTGGCGCTGCCCTCGCGCGACGTGGAGTTGGAGCGGTCCACGCCGGAGATGCTCTGCAGCGCTTTCTCGATGCGGTTGACGACCTCGCGCTCCACCGTCTCGGGCGACGCGCCCGGATAGGGAATGTTGATGACGAGCACCGGCGGCTCGACCTCGGGGAACTGGTTGACCTTGAGCTTGGACAGCGCCAGCAGGCCCACCAGCATCAGCCCGATGACCATGACGACGGTCGCGACGGGCTTGCTGATGCTGAAGTTGGAGAGAAACATCGAGGTCTCCTGCTTACTTGCTGGCGGCAGGCACGGGTGACGCCGTGCCCGCGACGGCTGAGGCCGCGCCGGCCCCGGCCGTGACGCGCTGCAGCGGCGCACCATCGGTCAGGTTGCCGGTGGGTGCGCGCAGCACCTGGTCTCCCAAAGCCAGGCCTGAAGCGATGACGACCTCGCCGCGGCGGTCGTCACGCTCGCCCAAGATCACGTTGACCTTCTTGAGCTGATTGCCATCGACCTTCCAGACATAGGCGCTATCGCCCTGGCGCTGCACCGAGCCCTCGGCCAGCACCAGCGCCTTGCGCTCGGCGCTCTCGACGCGGCCTTCGGCATAGAGGCCGGAGACCTGAGGGGCCTTGCTGCGATCGTTGAATTCAGCGATGAGCTCGACCTGACGCGTCGTCGCATTGGCAGCGGCATCGATGCGGGCCAGCTTGCCGCGGAACTCCGCGTCGCCAAAGCCGTTGATGCGGAAGGACACCGGTTGGCCCAGCTTGAGCTCGCCCAGGCGATCGGCCGAGACCTGGCCTTCGAAGCGCATCGACGCCGGGTCGATGACCTTGATGAGTTCGCGGCCGATCTGCACGGTGTCGCCGACGGAGATCTTTCGCTCGCTGACGACGCCATCGAACGGCGCGCGGATCTCGGTGCGCGAAACCTGCTGGCGGGCCGTGACGGCGCGCGCCTTGGCTGCGGCCAGCTCGCTCTGGGCGGCGTTGCGGCGCACCTCGGCGTCTTCCAGGCCTTGCATGGAAATCATGCCCTGCTGGTTCAGCGTGCGCTGGCGGGCCAGCACGCGCTCGGTCTGCTCGAAGCTCTGTTGGGCGGCGCGCAGCGCCTCATCGGCCGAGGTCAGGCCGTCGCGGATGGAGGTGGGGTCCAGTCGGATGATGAGATCACCCGCGCGCACACGTTCGCCGTTGTCCTTGGCCACCTGCAGCACGACGGCGGCCACTTCGGCACGCAGGTCGGCACGGCGGGCCGGCTGGATGGCGCCCGTGATGACGGGCGCGCCGATCAGGCCGCTCTGGCCAACCTGACGCAGATCCTCGGGCGCGAGCAGCAGCGGCGCAGACGTCTTGGCCGCGGCGCCCTTGGCCTCATCGGGCTTGCCACCCTTGCCGCAAGCGGTAAGGGCCAGGGCCAATGTCAATGCGGTCAGGGTCAGCGATGCACGCGTCATGGAGACAAGCTTTCTTCGAAAGGGCAAAGGTCGGACGGCTCAAACGCCGGAGCTTAACGGTCTGGCAACACGGCGCCAGAGGTCATGTACGAAACGGAAGAACTTTCGGGCCGAGCGCCGGGCCTGCCGTGGGCCAGAGGCCCATGGCCTTCCGTAGGCACAAGCAGTCCGCAGGGACTTCTTGTGTCCGACTCCAGTTCACCTGGCCGGCCCGCCTGGCGATGTGCATGCGGCTTGACGCTGCATGCGTCGCCGTCTCCCTGGAACCGGCCAAGGTATGCCTTGGACGAGGGGCGCTACTTTAGCCAGTCCAGCGCCCAGGCACCCTGCTGCCAGCGCTGCAGCCACAGCAGGCCGATCAGGGTCTTGGCATCGGTCAGCTCGCCTTGGGCGGCGAGGCGGTCGAGATCGTCGACCGTGTGTGTGACAAGCTCGAGAAACTCGCCCTCGTCCAACTTCTGCTCGCCCTTGTTCAGGCCACGCGCGAAGTAGATGTGGATGCCTTCATCCGAGTAGGCGATGGCGTTGTGTAGTACACCGGCATAGGCCCATTCGGTGGCGCTGTAGCCGGTCTCCTCCAGCAGCTCGCGGCGACCGCAGACCAGCGGGTCTTCGCCGGCGTCGAGCTTGCCGGCCGGGAACTCCAGCATCACGCGGCCCATGGGGTAGCGGTATTGGCGCTCCATCAACAACCGGCCATCGTCCAGCAGCGGTACGACCATGACGGCGCCGGGGTGGCGGATGTATTCGCGGTGCGCGGCGGTGCCGTCCGGCAGCGCGACACGATCGCGGCGCACGTCGAGGAAGTGGCCCGCGAAGACCTGTGTGCTTTCGAGCAGGCGCTCGACGAGATGGGGGTCTTCGCTGTCAGAGGTGGCCACGGCGCAGATATCTCCAGACAAAGCCGGGAAAGCCCAGCGTGATGAAGAGACAGGTCGCCGCGGCATAGAACTCCCAGCCTTGCGCATGGCGCTGGCCGATGCGGGCCTCCAGCACCGAGCCGAGGGCAAAGGTCAGCGCGGCCATCAATACCAGCTCGAGCAGCCGCCACCAGGCCGCTTTCGGCGCTTGGCGCGGGCCAACGAGGAGTAGCCTCTCGCTGAAGTAAGGCAGGTTGGCCGCGATGACGGCCGCGGCGAGGACCAGCCAGACGGCGGCGGACTGGTCCATGGAGCGTTCAGGTCGCCAGCGCCTGGCGGATGGCGACCTTGCACAGCTCCAACAGGCCACCCGGCAGCAGGCCGAAGACCAGCACGGCGGCGCCATTGAGCGTCATGACGAAGCGCACGTCGGCCGGCGCGGCCAGCGGGGCCGTATCGGTCGGGGCGTCGAAGAACATGACCTTGACGATGCGCAGGTAATAGAAGGCGCCAACCAGCGACACGACGACGGCGAAGCCGGCCAGCCACAGGTAGAACGGCATCTGCGTGGCCACCAGAGCCTGCAGCACGGCCAGCTTGGCGTAGAAACCCACGGTGGGCGGCACGCCGGCCAGCGAGAACATGAACAGCGTCATGACCAGGGCGAACCAAGGGCTGCGCTTGCCCAGGCCCGCCAGGTCCTTGATCTCCTCAGCCTCATGGCCCTGGCGCGACAGCAAGATGACCATGCCGAAGGTACCCAGTGTCGTCAGCACATAGGTGACGACGTAGAACATGGCCGAGCTGTAGGCGTTGGTGCCCCAGGTCGTGCTGTCGTTGACGACGCCGGCAGTCATGCCCAAGAGCATGAAGCCCATGTTGGCGATGGTCGAGTAGGCCAGCATGCGCTTCAGATTGCTCTGGGCGATGGCCGCCAGGTTGCCGATCAGCAGCGACATGACGGACAGCACGACCAGCATCTGCTGCCAGTCCACGGCCAGGCCGCTCATGCCTTCGACGAGCAGGCGCACGGTGATCGCGAATGCGGCGAGCTTGGGCGCGCCACCGATCAGGAGCGTGACAGCCGTCGGGGCGCCCTGGTAGACGTCAGGCACCCACATATGGAAGGGCGCGGCGCCGAGCTTGAAGGCCAGGCCAGCGACGACGAAGACGGTGCCGAAGATCAGCACGCTCTTGTTCGGGATGCCCTGGGAGATGACGCCAAAGACTTCGGGAATGGTCAGCGAACCGGTGGCGCCGTACATCATCGACAGGCCGTACAGCAGGAAGCCGCTGGCGAGGGCGCCGAGGACGAAGTACTTCATCGCCGCCTCGGTCGACACCGCATGGTCACGGCGCAGCGCGACCAGCGCGTACAGCGACAGGCTCATCAGCTCCAGGCCGAGGTAGACGACCAGGAAGTTGTTGGCCGACAGCATCACGTTGATGCCCAGCAGCGCGAACAGGCTGAGGATGAAGAGCTCGCCCTTGAGCATCTCGCGGAAAGCGGCATAGGGGCGCGCATAGACCAGCGTGATCAGCGTCGCGACGCAGGCGAAGCCGGCCAGCAGGTGGCCCATGGGGTCGGCGACCACCATGTCCTGCATGGCATAGGTGGTCAGGCCGGCGTTGAAGTAGCTGAAGTGCAGGCCACCCACGACGATGAGGGTCAGCTGGGTCAGCCAGTAGGTCGGGCGGCGCTGCTCGTCGGTGACCCACAGGTCCACCAGGGCAACCACGCAGCCCATCGCCAGCAGCAGGATTTCGGGGTAGATCGCGAGCCAGTTCATGTCGTTCATTGTTCTTGCCTCTGCTCGAAATCAGGCCGGGATCTTGCTGAGCGCGACATGCCTGAGCAGCTCGGTGACCGAGTTGTGCATCACGTCGGTGAAGGGCTTGGGATAGAGGCCCATGTACAGCGTCGCCACGGCCAGCAGAGCGAGCATGAGGAATTCGCGGGTATTGATGTCGGTCAGCGCGCGCACGTCGTCGTTGGCAATATCGCCAAAGTAGACGCGCTTGATCATCCACAGCGTGTAGGCCGCGCCAAAGACCAGGGCCGTCGCGGCGATGCCGCCCAGCCAGAAGTTGGCCTTGACGGTGCCGAGGATGACCATCCACTCGCCGACGAAGCCGGCCGTGGCGGGCAGGCCGCAGTTGGCCATGCCGAAGAAGACGGCAAAGGCAGCGAACTTGGGCATGGTGTTGACGACACCACCATAGGAAGCGATCTCACGCGAGTGCACGCGGTCGTAGAGCACGCCGATGCACAGGAACATCGCACCCGACACGAAGCCGTGCGAGATCATCTGTACCAGGCCGCCAGAGACGCCCAGTTCGTTGAAGATGAAGAAGCCCAGCGTCACGAAGCCCATGTGGGCGATGGACGAGTAGGCCACCAGCTTCTTCATGTCCTTCTGCACCAGGGCCACCAGGCCGATGTAGACGACGGCGATCAGCGACAGCGCAATGATCAGCCAGGACCAGTGGCGGGCGGCGTCCGGCGCGATCGGCAGCGAGAAACGCAGGAAGCCATAGCAACCCAGCTTCAGCATGATGGCCGCCAGCACGACGGAGCCGCCGGTGGGGGCCTCGACGTGGGCATCGGGCAGCCAGGTGTGCACCGGCCACATCGGCACCTTGACCGAGAAGGCGGCCAGGAAGGCGAAGAACAGCCAGGTCTGGGCGCCACCGGTCAGCGGCAACTTGTGCCAGGTCTGGATGTCGAAGCTGCCGCCGGGAACCTGGGAGTACAGGTAGAGCAGCGCGATCAGCATCAGCAGCGAGCCGGCCAGCGTGTAGAGGAAGAACTTGAAAGCCGCATAGACGCGGTTCGGGCCGCCCCAGACGCCGATGATGATGTACATCGGGATCAGTGTGGCCTCGAAGAAGACGTAGAACAGCATGCCGTCCAGCGCGCTGAACACGCCCACCATCAGGCCCGACAGGATCAGGAAGGCGCCCATGTACTGGTTGACGCGGGTCTCGATGACCTCCCAGGCCGAGATCACCACGATGATGGTGATGAAGGCCGTCAGCGGCACGAACCACATCGAGATGCCGTCCACGCCCAGGTGGTAGCTGATGTTGAAGCGGTCGATCCAGGGTTGGTTCTCGACGAACTGCATGGCAGCCGTCGATGTGTCAAAGCCGGTGATCAGCGGGATGGTGGCGAGAAAGCTCGCCACGGCAGCGACCAGGGCCAGCCAGCGCACGGCGTGCGCCTGCTCGTCGCGCCCGAGCGCCAGCAGCAAGGCGCCGCAGACGATGGGCAGAAAAATCGCAAGACTCAGCAACATTCTTGTTCTCCGCCTCTCGCTCAGAACCCGAACAGGGCGCTGAACTGGGGCTTGATATAGGGCCAGAGCTGCCAGGTCATCAGGCCGGTGACGCCAAGGATCATGACGAGGGCGTACCAGTACAGGTAGCCGCTCTGCAGGCGGCGCACCAGGCCCGCGATGCCACCGACGCCACGCGCCGAGCCATTGATGATGAGTCCGTCGATCAGCCCGGCATCGCCACCCTTCCACAGGCCCATGCCGATGAGGCGTGCGGCGCGGGCGAGGATGTTCTCGTTGATCCAGTCCATGAAGTACTTGTTCTCCAGGACGATGATCAGCGGGCGCAGCACCTTGGCCAGCGTGGCCGGAATGCTCGGGGCGACCATGTAGAACACGTAGGCCGTCACGACACCGGCCAGCGCGAGCCAGAACGGCAGCGAGGTCAATCCGTGCAGGGCCATCGCGGCGGCGCCATGGAACTCCTCGGCCAGTTCCTCCATCGCCGGGTGGGCGTGCAGGTTGACGAAGATGGCGTCCTTGAAGAAGTCGCCGAACAGCATCGGCTGGATGGTCATGAAGCCGATCACGACCGAGGGGATGGCCAGCAGCACCAGCGGTGCGGTGACGACCCAGGGCGACTCGTGCGGCACGTGGGCGTGGTGGTCGCCGTGGTCGTCATGACCGTGCTGCTCGTCATCTTCCGGCGGGAAGGGCTTGTGGTGGAAGTTCTCCTTGCCGTGGAAGACGAGGAAGTACATCCGGAACGAATAGAAGGCCGTCACGAACACACCGACGATGACGGCGAAGTAGGCGAAGTGCGCGCCCGGCAGATGGCTGGCGTGCACGGCCTCAATGATCGAGTCCTTGGAGTAGAAGCCCGAGAACAGCGGCGTGCCGATCAGCGCGAGCGAACCCAGCAGCGACGTGATCCAGGTGATGGGCATGTACTTGCGCAGGCCGCCCATGTTGCGGATGTCCTGGTCATGGTGCATGCCGATGATGACGGAGCCCGCGCCCAGGAACAGCAGCGCCTTGAAGAAGGCGTGCGTCATCAGGTGGAAGACGGCCACCGAGTAGGCCGAGGCGCCCAGGGCGACGGTCATGTAACCCAGCTGGGACAGCGTCGAGTACGCCACGACGCGCTTGATGTCGTTCTGGATGATGCCGAGGAACCCCATGAACAACGCCGTGATCGCACCGATCACCATGACGAAGTTCAGCGCCGTGTCGCTCAGCTCGAACAGCGGCGACATGCGCGCCACCATGAAGATGCCGGCCGTCACCATCGTGGCGGCATGGATCAGCGCGGAGATGGGCGTCGGACCTTCCATCGAGTCCGGCAGCCAGACGTGCAGCGGGAACTGCGCCGACTTGCCCATCGCACCGATGAAGAGGCAGATGCAGGTGACCGTCATCAGCGACCAATCGGTGCCGGGGAAGATCATCTGCGACAGGATCTCGGACTTGGCGAAGGTCTCGGCGTAGTTCAGCGAACCCCCGAAGGCCACCAGCAGGCCGATGCCCAGGATGAAGCCGAAGTCGCCGACCCGGTTCACCAGGAAAGCCTTCATGTTGGCGAAGATGGCCGTCGGTTTCTTGTACCAGAAGCCGATCAGCAGATACGACACCAGGCCCACCGCTTCCCAGCCGAAGAACAGCTGCAGCATGTTGTTGCTCATGACGAGCATCAGCATGCTGAAGGTGAACAGCGAGATGTAGGAGAAGAAGCGCTGGTAGCCGTCGTCCTCTTCCATGTAGCCGATGGTGTAGATGTGCACCATCAGCGACACGAAGGTCACGACCACCATCATCATGGCCGTCAGGCCGTCGATGAGGAAGCCGACTTCCATCTTCAGCGCGCCGAGGTTCATCCATTCGTAGATGGTGGCGTTGAAGCGCGCGCCGTCGACGGCCACGCTGTACAGCGTCATCGCCGACAGGATGAAGGCGATCAGCACGCCGAGGATGGTGACCATGTGCGAGCCGCGGCGGCCCACCGTCTTGCCGAAGAAGCCGGCGACGATGGCGCCCGCGAGCGGTGCCAGCGGCACCGTCAGCAGCAGGTTCTGGGAGAGTTGTGCAGACATCTTTTTCTCAACCCTTCAGCGCGTCGAGTTCTTCGACGTTGATGCTGGCTCGGTTGCGGAACAGCACGACCAGGATGGCCAGGCCGATGGCCGACTCGGCCGCCGCGACGGTCAGGATGAAGAACACGAAGACCTGGCCGCCCATGTCGCCCAGGTAGTGCGAGAAGGCGACGAAGTTCATGTTGACCGCCAGCAGCATCAGCTCGATGGCCATCAGCAGCACGATCAGGTTCTTGCGGTTCAGGAAGATGCCGATCACCGACAGCGCGAACAGCATCGCGCCCAGCGTCAGGAAGTGGCCCAGGGTCAAGCCGCTCAGTCCAGTAATGGCGGTCATGCCTGGCCTCCTTCGGTGGGTGCGGCGGGCGGGGCCGGCGGCGTGGCGACGGTGGGCGCCATCTTGACGATCTTCAGGCGCTGGGCCTTGGTGACCTTGACCTGTTCGGATGCGTCCATGGCACGCGAGTCCTTGCGCCGGCGCAGCGTCAGCGCGATAGCCGCAACGATGGCCACGAGCAGCAGCACGGCAGCGATCTGCAGCGGGTACAGGTAAGCGGTGTAGATCTCGATGCCGAGCAGCTTGGTATTACCCATCTTCAGCTGCTCGGCGGTGGCCACCGGCACGTCAGACAGTTGGAAGCCGCCCATCAGCACGATGCCCATCTCGAAGGCGATCAGAGCGCCGACGACGGCCGCCAGCGGCAGATGCTTCCAGAAGCCCTCACGCAGGCTGTCGGTGTTCAGGTCCAGCATCATGACGACGAACAAGAACAGCACCATGACGGCGCCGATGTAGACGAGCACCAGCGCGATGGCCAGGAACTCGGCCTTCAGCAGCATCCAGATGCAGGACGCCGTGAAGAAGGACAGGATCAGGAACAGCGCCGCATGCACGGTGCTGCGCGCCGTGATGACGCGGAACGAACTCACCAGCAGGATGCCGGAGAAGACGTAGAAGAGGATGGTCGTGATGTCCATACGTATCCAGGCCAGCTGAGCTGGACCGCTGCGGCCGCAAGGCCGGTCAGCGATCAGCGGTACTTGGCATCAGCCTCCTTTTGGGCCGCGATTTCGGCTTCGTACTTGTCACCGACGGCCAGCAGCATGTCCTTGGTGAAGTACAGGTCGCCGCGCTTTTCGCCGTGGTATTCGAAGATGCTGGTCTCGACGATGGAGTCCACCGGGCAGCTTTCCTCGCAGAAGCCGCAGAAGATGCACTTGGTCAGGTCGATGTCGTAGCGCGTCGTGCGGCGGCTGCCGTCGGCGCGCACGTCGCTCTCGATGGTGATGGCCATCGCCGGGCAGACGGCCTCGCAGAGCTTGCAGGCGATGCAGCGCTCTTCACCGTTCTCGTAGCGGCGCAGCGCGTGCAGGCCGCGGAAACGCGGGGAGAGAGGCGTCTTCTCTTCCGGGAACTGGATGGTGATGTTGCGCGAGAGGAAATGCCTCCCGGTAAGCTTCATCCCCTTGAGCAGTTCCCAGAGGAAGAAGGTCTTCGCGAAATTCGTGATTGCAGTCATGGGCGCCGCCTCACTTCCAGATGTTGAACGGTGTCTGCATCCAGGCACCGACAACGACCAGCCAGATCAGCGTGATGGGAATGAAGATCTTCCAGCCCAGACGCATGATCTGGTCGTAGCGGAAGCGCGGGAACGTGGCGCGCACCCACAGGAACGTCGTGACGACGAAGAAGGTCTTGCCGAACAGCCAGGCCCAATTCCAGAACGCCATCGTGTGCTGGATGAAGGTCGGCGTTTCCATGCCGAACAGGCTCCAGGAGATCGGCGCGCTCCAGCCGCCCAGGAACATGAGGACGGCCAGGGCCGACACCAGGATCATGTTGGCGTACTCGGCCAGGAAGAACATCGCGAACGACATGCCCGAGTACTCGATCATGTGGCCGGCAACGATTTCCGATTCGCCTTCGACGACGTCGAACGGATGGCGGTTGGTTTCGGCCAGGCCCGAGATGAAGTAGACGATGAAGATCGGGAACAGCGGCAGCCAGTTCCACGACAGCAGCGGCACGCCGTGGGATGCAAACCAACCGCGTTCCTGCACCTGCACGACCTCGGTCATGTTCAGGCTGCCCGTCACCATCAGCACGACGACCAGCGCAAAGCCCATCGCGATCTCGTAGGAGACCATCTGCGCCGAGGCGCGCAGCGCGCCGAGGAAGGCGTACTTCGAGTTCGAAGCCCAACCGGCAATGATGACGCCGTAGACCTCGAGCGAGGTGATGGCCATCAAGTACAGCAGGCCGGCATTGACGTTGGCGGCGGCGGCATCCGGGCCGAAGGGCACGACGGCCCAGGCGGCCAGCGCCGGCATGATGGTCATGACGGGGCCGAGGAAGAACAGGCCCTTGCTCGCGGCTGCGGGCTTGATGATCTCCTTGAAGATCAGCTTGACCGCATCGGCGATGGGCGTCAGCAGGCCGTAGGGGCCGACGCGGTTCGGGCCCGGGCGGATCTGCGACCAGCCGATGGCCTTGCGCTCCCACAGCGTCAGGTAGGCGACGCAGATCATCAGCGGTGCAACGACCGCGATGATCTTCATCAGGCTCCACACCAGGGGCCACAGGGCCCCCAGCAGCGAGGCGCCGTTCTGGTAGAGGGTGTCGATCATTCTTGTCAGCTCCCTCAGACCTTGCTGATGTTGAGCGTGCCGAAGGCAGCACCCAACGCGGCGGTTTGTGCCAGGCCAGCGGGCACGCGGGCCACGCCTTGCGGCAGGCCGGCTTCAAGGCGTGCGGGCAGTTGGGCGGCACCGCCGTCCTGCACGACGCGGACCTGATCGCCCTCAGCCAAGCCAAGCTGTTGCCACAGGCTGCTGGGCAGGCCGACCGTGGCGGCTTCACGGCCGTCGGTGGTCAGCTGCAGCGAGGTCGAGTTGCGCACCAGCGCATCGGTCGCGTAGATGGGCAGATTGCCGAAGCGCTCGACGCCCTCAGCCTTGACCGCGGCTTGCGGCGCAGAGGTGGTGGCGTTGCTGAGACGGGCGGCGATGTCGCCACCCAGGGCTTGTTCGCGCACCTGCTCGGAGCTGTCCTGGTCGAAGCCCGGCAGGCCCAGCAGATTGCCCAGCACACGCAGCACCTTCCAGGCCGGACGCGTCTCGGCCAGCGGGCGCACGACGCCGACGAAGCTCTGCAGTCGGCCCTCGGCGTTGACGAAGCTGCCGGAGGTCTCGGTGAACGGGGCGATGGGCAGCAGCACGTCGGCGTATTCGAGACCGCTCTTGAACGGGCTCAGCACGACGACCATCTCGGCCGCGTCCAGCGCCTTGGCGGCGGCGGCGGCATTGGCGGAGTCCAGCACCGGGTCGGTGTTCAGCAGCAGTGCGGCCTTCAGCGAAGTGCCGTTCAGCATCTGGCCGGCGTTCAGGCCGTCGATCTGCGGCTGCGCCTTCACCAGTTGCGCGCCAACCGTGTTGGCGGCGGCGGTCAGGTAGCCGACGCTCGCGCCGGTCTGCTGGCCAATCCACTGCGCCAGCGCCAGTAGGCTGGTGGCTTGCGGGTGCTCGGCGGCGGCGTTGCCCAGCAGGATGGCCTTGGCCTTGCCGGACTGCAGGCTGGCGGCGATGGCCTTGGCTTCGTCGGTGGCGGTGCCGGCGAGTGGTGCACCAGCACCAATGGCGGCAGCCACATCGGCCAGGGCTTGCACCCAGCCCGAGGGCGCAACGGAGGTCGAGCCGGCGAGCGGCATCAGCCAGTCATCGCTGCTCAGGCCGACGCGATGCACAGCGGCACCACGGCGCGCGGCGTGGCGCAGGCGGGCGGCGAACAGCGGATGGTCCTTGCGCAGGTTGGAGCCGACGACGAGGGCGCGGTCGAGCTCGGACAGGCTGGCGATGCTGGTGCCCAGCCAGTGCGCCTGGCCGGCTGACGCGACATTGCCGAAGTCGCTGTGGCGCAGGCGGTGGTCGATGTTGTCGCTGCCCAGGCCGCGCACAAGCTGTGCGAGCAGGTGCAGCTCTTCCACCGTGCTGTGGGCCGAGCCCAGCGCGCCGATGGCGGCCGCGCCATGGTCGGCCTTGATGGTCTTGAGGCCGTTGGCGATGTATTCCAGCGCCGTAGTCCAATCGACCTGCTTCCAGGCACCGCCCTGCTTGATCATGGGCGCGGTCAGGCGCTGGTCGCTGTTCAGCGCTTCATAGCTGAAGCGGTCGCGGTCGGCGATCCAGCATTCGTTGACGTCTTCGTTCTCGAGCGGAACGACGCGCAGGACCTGATGGTTCTTGACCTGGACGATCAGGTTGGCACCGGTCGAATCGTGTGGGCTGACGCTCTTGCGGCGCGACAGTTCCCAGGTGCGGGCGCTGTAGCGGAACGGCTTGCTCGTGAGCGCGCCGACCGGGCAGATGTCGATCATGTTGCCCGACAGCTCGGAGTCCACCGTGCGGCCGACGAAGGTCTGGATCTCGCTGTGCTCGCCGCGGTGGGCCATGCCCAGTTCCATCTGGCCGGCGATCTCCTGGCCGAAGCGCACGCAGCGGGTGCAATGGATGCAGCGGCTCATCTCTTCCATCGAGATCAGCGGGCCGACGTTCTTGTGGAAGACGACGCGCTTCTCTTCGGTGTAGCGGCTCTTGCCAGCACCGTAGCCGACGGCCAGATCCTGCAGCTGGCACTCGCCGCCCTGGTCGCAGATGGGGCAATCCAGCGGATGGTTGATCAGCAGGAATTCCATGACGCCCTGCTGGGCCTTGATCGCCTTGTCGCTCTTGGTGCGAACGATCATGCCCTGCGTGACGGGCGTCGCGCAGGCCGGCATGGGCTTGGGCGCCTTCTCCACGTCCACCAGGCACATGCGGCAGTTGGCCGCGATGCTGAGCTTCTTGTGATAGCAGAAGTGCGGGATGTAGGTGCCGGCCTTCTCGGCGGCATGCATGACCATGCTGCCTTCCAGGACCGAGACCTTCTGACCGTCGAGTTCGATTTCAACCATGGTGGTGTTTCTCTAGGCGCTCAGGTCGGAGCCACCAGGGGCTTCTTGTGTTCAATCAGGTGCACGAACTCGTGCTTGAAGTGCTTGATCATGGCGCGCACAGGCATCGCGGCAGCGTCGCCCAGCGCGCAGATCGTGCGGCCCTGGATGTTGTCGGCCACCGAGTTCAGCAGGTCGATGTCCTCTGCCCTGCCCTCGCCGTGGTAAATGCGTTCCAGCACGCGGTGCATCCAGCCCGTGCCTTCGCGGCAGGGCGTGCACTGGCCGCAGGACTCGTGGGCGTAGAAATAGGACAGGCGCAGCAGGCTCTGCACCATGCAGCGCGAGTCGTCGAGGACGATGACGGCGCCCGAACCCAGCATGGAGCCGGCCTTGGCGATGGAGTCATAGTCCATCGTGCACTGCATCATCACGTCGGCCGGCAGCACCGGCGCGGACGAGCCGCCAGGAATGACGGCCTTGAGCTTGCGGCCCTTGCGCACGCCACCGGCGAGCTCGAGCAGCTTCTCGAAGGATGTGCCCAACGGAACCTCGAAGTTGCCGGGCTTCTCGACGTCGCCCGACACCGAGAACAGCTTCGTGCCGCCGTTGTTGGGCTTGCCGATCTCGAGATAGGCCTGGCCGCCGTTGCGGATGATCCAGGGCACCGCCGCGAAGGTCTCGGTGTTGTTGATGGTGGTGGGCTTGCCGTACAGGCCGAAGCTGGCCGGGAACGGCGGCTTGAAGCGCGGCTGGCCCTTCTTGCCTTCCAGCGATTCCAGCAGAGCTGTCTCTTCGCCGCAGATATAGGCGCCGAAGCCATGGTGGCCGTGCAGCTGGAAGCTGTAGTCCGAGCCCATGATCTTGTCGCCGAGGTAACCAGCGGCGCGGGCTTCTTCCAGGGCCGCTTCGAAGCGCTCGTAGACCTCGAAGATCTCGCCGTGGATGTAGTTGTAGCCGACCTTGATGCCCATCGCGTAGGCGGCGATGGCCATGCCCTCGATGACCTGATGCGGGTTGAACATCAGCAGGTCGCGGTCCTTGCAGGTGCCCGGCTCGCCTTCGTCGGAATTGCAGACGAGGTATTTCTGGCCCGGGAACTGTCGGGGCATGAAGCTCCACTTCAGGCCGGTCGGGAAGCCTGCGCCGCCACGGCCGCGCAGGGCCGAGGTCTTCACTTCGGCAATGACTTGATCGGCTGTCAGGCCTTCGCCACCGTCCTTGCCGAGGATCTTGCGCAGGGCCGCATAGCCGCCGCGGGCTTCATAGTCCTTGATCGACCAGTTCTTGCCGTCCAGGTCCGCGTAGATCTGCGGAGCGATGTGGCGGCCGTGGAAACAGGTCTCGGTGCCGGTGGCTTGGAATTTGGAGAGATCCAGCATCGTCGTCCTCAGGCCTTCGCTGCTTCAGACCGCAGCACGTCGACGAGCTCATCCAGGCGCTCGGTCGTCATGAAGCTCAACATCTGGCGGTCGTTGACCAGCATCACCGGCGAGTCGGCGCAGGCGCCCAGGCACTCGCTCTTCTGCACGGTGAACAGGCCGTCGGCCGTCGTGCCGCCTTGCTCGATGTCGAGCTTGCTGCACAGGTGGTCCAGCGCCTTCTGGCCGTCTCGCAGCTGGCAGGGCAGGTTGGCGCAGACGTTCAGCTTGAACTTGCCCGCCGGACGCTGGTTGAACATGTTGTAGAAGGTCGTCACCTCGTAGACCGCGATGGTCGGCATGCCGAGGTGGGCGGCGATCACGTCTTCCGCGGCGCGGGACACGTAGCCCTCCTCCTGCTGCACGATGGCCAGGCAGGCCATGACGGCAGACTGGCGCAGCTCGTAGGGGTACTTGGCGACCTCGCGGTCGAAGCGCGCGCGGGTGGCGTCAGAGAGTTGGTAGCTCATCGATCAATCTCGCCGAACACGATGTCCATGGTGCCGATGATGGCGACGGCGTCGGCAATCATGTGGCCGCGTCCCATCTCGTCCAGCGCTGCCAAGTGGGCAAAACCAGGCGGGCGGATCTTCAGGCGGTAGGGTTTGTTGGCGCCGTCGCTGACCATGTAGATGCCGAACTCGCCCTTGGGGTGCTCGACGGCCGCATAGGCCTCGCCCTCGGGCACGTGGAAGCCCTCGGTGAAGAGCTTGAAGTGGTGAATCAGCTCTTCCATGTTGGACTTCATGTCCACGCGCGAAGGCGGCGCCACCTTGTGGTTGTCGGTGATCACCGGGCCGGGGTTGGCACGCAGCCAGGCCGAGCACTGCTGGATGATGCGGTTGGACTGGCGCATCTCTTCCACGCGCACGACATAGCGGTCGTAGGTGTCGCCGTTGGTGCCGATGGGGATGTCGAAGTCCAGGCGGTCGTAGACGTCGTAGGGCTGCTTCTTGCGCAAGTCCCAGGCGATGCCGGAGCCACGCAGCATGGGGCCGGTGAAGCCCAGATTCAGCGCGCGCTCGGGCGACACGACGCCGATGCCGACCGTGCGCTGTTTCCAGATTCGGTTGTCGGTCAGCAGCGTTTCGTAGTCGTCGACGTTCTTCGGGAAGCGCGCGGTGAAGTCATCGATGAAGTCCAGCAGCGAGCCTTGGCGGTTCTCGTTGAGCCTGTCGATGGCCTTGGCATTGCGGATCTTGCTGGCCTGGTGCTTCGGCATCGTGTCCGGCAGGTCGCGGTAGACGCCGCCCGGCCGAAAGTAGGCCGCGTGCATACGCGCGCCTGATACCGCCTCGTACATGTCGAACAGGTCTTCGCGCTCGCGGAAGCAGTAGATGAGCACGTTCATCGCACCGCAATCCAAGCCGTGCGCACCCAGCCACATCAGGTGGTTCAGCAAGCGCGTGATCTCGGCAAACATCACGCGGATGTATTGCGCGCGGATCGGCACCTCGATGCCCATCATCTTTTCAATGGCCAGGCAGTAGGCCTGCTCATTCGCCATCATCGACACATAGTCGAGACGGTCCATATAGGGCAGCGACTGGATGTAGGTCTTGCTCTCGGCAAGTTTCTCGGTCGCGCGGTGCAGCAGGCCGATGTGGGGGTCGGCACGCTGGATGACTTCGCCGTCCAGCTCCAGCACCAGACGCAGCACGCCGTGGGCGGCCGGATGCTGCGGACCGAAGTTGAGGGTGTAGTTCTTGATTTCGGCCATGGTTCAGAGCCCGCCGTACTTGTCTTCGCGAATGATCCGAGGCGTGATCTCACGCGGCTCGATGGTCACCGGCTGGTAGATGACTCGCTTCTGCTCGGCGTCGTAGCGCATCTCGACATGACCCGACACCGGGAAGTCCTTGCGCATCGGGTGGCCGATGAAGCCGTAGTCCGTCAGGATGCGGCGCAGGTCGTCGTGGCCGTCGAAGATGACGCCGTACATGTCGAAGGCTTCGCGCTCAAACCAGTTGGCCGAACTCCACACGCCGGTGACCGAGGCCACGCAGGGGAAGTCGTCGTCGGTGGCGAAGACCTTCAGGCGCAGGCGCCAGTTCTTGCTGATCGACAGCAGGTGGCTGACTGCGGCGTAGCGGGCGCCTTCGTAGGCACCATCGCCGAAGCTGCTGTAGTCGACGCCGCAGAGGTCGATCAACTGCTCAAACTTCAGCTCGGGGTGGTCACGCAGCGTCGTCGCGACCTCGAGGTAGTCGGCCGCGCGCACGGTCAGCGTCAGTTCGCCCAGGGCGTTCTTCAGCGCAACGACGCGCTCACCGAGGACGGCGCCAACTTGCTGGGCCAGGGTTTCGAGATTCAGGCTCATACCTTGGCGCTCAGCGTGCAATGGTGTTTTCGCGGCGGATCTTGGCCTGCAGTTGCAGGATGCCGTAGAGCAGCGCCTCGGCCGTCGGCGGGCAGCCGGGCACGTAGACGTCCACCGGCACGATGCGGTCGCAGCCGCGCACGACGGAATAGCTGTAGTGGTAATAGCCGCCGCCATTGGCGCAGGAGCCCATCGACAGCACCCAGCGCGGCTCGGCCATCTGGTCGTAGACCTTGCGCAGGGCCGGCGCCATCTTGTTGCACAGCGTGCCGGCCACGATCATCAGGTCGGACTGGCGCGGGCTCGGGCGAAACAGCATGCCGAAGCGGTCGATGTCGTAGCGCGCGGCACCCGCGTGCATCATCTCGACGGCACAGCAGGCCAAACCGAACGTCATCGGCCAGAGTGAGCCGGTCTTGGACCAGTTGATGAGCTTGTCGACCGAGGTGGTGACAAAGCCCTCTTTCAGGACGCCTTCAATACCCATTTGGAATTCCCAGCTTGTGTCGGCGGACGTTTATTCCCAATCGAGGGCGCCTTTTTTCCACTCGTAGGCGAAGCCGACGACCAGAATGCCGAGGAAGATCATCATCGCCCAGAAGCCCGTCGCACCGATTTCCTTGAGCGCCACGGCCCAAGGGAACAGGAAGGCAATTTCCAGGTCGAAAAGAATGAACAGAATGGCGACGAGGTAGTAGCGCACATCGAATTTCATGCGCGCGTCTTCAAAGGCCTCAAAGCCGCATTCGTAGGGGGAGTTCTTGGCCGCGTCGGGCCGATTGGGGCCGAGCAGCGCGCCGAGCACCTGGGGTGCAATCCCGACCACTGCGCCGACCAAAATGAAGAGGATGACGGGCAGGTATTGATCGAGATTCATCTGGGCTTTCTCGGGTCGACTAAACGTCTTCGTCAACGTGGCCCGCATACGCGAGCCACAAAAGCAAACGGGCGCGTCACCAGCAAAACCAAAGTCTCGCTCGCGGATCGCGCCCGCCTTGAACCTAGCCTCAATCAACCCAGCCTGAGGCTGAGCGACTTTGGCGACAGGCCGCTATGGCTGACTCCCGCATCAGTGCCGCGGGAATCCTAGCCGATGTTCTGGTGCCGTCGGCGAGACTCGAACTCGCACAGCTTTCGCCACTACCCCCTCAAGATAGCGTGTCTACCAATTTCACCACGACGGCAGGTACTCAAACATGCCTGGCAGCTAGTGAGGGTTTGCGTGCCAGACAGCCTCGAATTCTATACCGGGAATTAGGGGTCTCCCGGTGAGGAAGCGAGGTTTTTAGTCGGACTTCAGTTGGTTGCGGCAGACGCAGCAGCCGAGGCCGTTGCAGCAGGCGCAACGACGGCACCAGGGATGGCGGCAGCGCCCGACGCGGCGGGGGCGATGACGGCGGCGCGGTCCAGCACGCTGTCGGCAGTCGGTGCGGCTGTGCGGCCGTTGGACAGGAAGGCCAGGCCCAGCGTGCAACCAAAGAACAGCGTGGCGGCGACGGCCGTGCTGCGCGACAGGAAGTTGGCACTGCCGGTGGCACCGAACAGGCTGCCCGAGGCACCGCTGCCGAAGGACGCGCCCATGTCGGCGCCCTTGCCGTGCTGCACAAGCACCAGACCGATGATCACCAGGGCCGAGAGCAACTGAACGATCAACACCAGATTCGCAAAGAACTGCATTCCAAACACTCCATCAAAACTTGTTGACGCCCGGCCTCAGTGCCAGGCGCCCGAAAAACTCAGTGCGTCGCCGCCAGGCAGATGGCGGCGAAATCCGCCACCTTCAACGACGCGCCGCCAATCAGGCCGCCGTCGATATCGGGCTGCGAGAACAACTCGGCCGCGTTGTCAGCCTTGACGCTGCCGCCGTAAAGGATGCGCATGACACCGGACTTGTCCGTCGCGGCGTGCAACTGCGCGCGCAGCACCGCATGCACGGCTTGCGCCTCGGCGGGCGAGGCGGTCAGGCCGGTGCCGATGGCCCAGACGGGCTCATAGGCAACGACCATTTCGCCGCAGCAATGGCCCAGCGTGTGGATGACGGCGGCGAGTTGCCGCTTGACGACGGCTTCGGTCTGGCCGGCTTCGCGCTCAGCACGCGTTTCGCCGACGCAGACGATGGGCGTCACGCCATGGGCCAGCGCGGCCTTGGCCTTGTCGGCGACCAGTTGGTCGCTTTCCGCGTGATAAGCGCGGCGCTCCGAATGGCCGACGATGGCGTAGCGGCAGCCGACGTCCGCCAGCATGGCCGACGAGACCTCACCGGTGTAGGCGCCCTGCTCGTGCGAGGAGCAGTCCTGCGCGCCGTAGGTGATGGCCGTGCCGGTCAACGCAAGCGCCGTCTCGGCGATATAGAGGGTGGGCACGCAGACGGCGACGTCAGCGTTCCAGGGGCCTGCCTCCTTGAGGCCGGCCAGCAGTTGGGCGTTGGCAGCGCGGCTGCCGTGCATCTTCCAATTGCCAACGACGAGTTTTCTTCTCACGGCTCACTCCTTGACCAGGTCAGCACGATCTTGCCGATGTGCTGGTTGGATTCCATGCGCGTGTGCGCCTCGGCCGCCTGGGCCGCGGGCAACTCGCGGTCAATGACGGGCTTGATGCGACCGGCCTCGATCAGCGGCCAGACCTTGTCGCGCAGTGATCGCGCAAGGCCCGCCTTGAACGCTGCCGAGCGCGGGCGCAGTGTCGAACCGGTGATCGTCAGGCGGCGGCGTAGCACGAGGCCAGCGTCGATCTCCGACTTCACGCCGCCCTGCACGGCGATCAATGCCAGGCGACCATCCTCGGCCAGCGCCTGAACGCCACGGCCGATGTAGTCGCCGGCCACCATGTCCAGGATCACGTCAACACCGCGGCCGCCGGTGGCGGCCTTGGCTTCAACGACGAAATCCTGCTCGCGGTAGTTGATCACGACGTCAGCACCCAGCGCGAGGCAGGCTTGGGCCTTGTCGGCGCTGCCGACCGTCACCAGCACCCGGGCACCCAGCGCCTTGGCGATCTGGATGGCGGTCACGCCGATGCCGCTGCTGCCGCCGTGGATCAACAGCGTCTCGCCCGGCTGCAATGCAGCGCGGTCGAACACATTGGCCCAGACGGTAAAGCAGGTCTCGGGCAGCGTCGCGGCCTGAGCCAGCGTCCAACCCTTGGGCACCGGCAGGCATTGCCCGATCGGCGCCGTGCACAGCTCGGCATAGCCGCCGCCATTGACCAGCGCGCAGACCTTGTCGCCCAACTTGAAGCCATGCGCCGCCAGAGCCTCGGAGTCACCAGCGACGATCTCGCCCGCAACTTCCAACCCCGGCAGATCGCTCGCACCCGGCGGCGGCGGGTAGGCACCCTTGCGCTGCAGCACATCCGGGCGGTTGATGCCCGAAGCTGCGACGCGGATCAGGCACTCACCCGGGCCCGCGACTGGATCCGGCCGTTCGGCCAGCTCCAGCACCTCGGGTCCGCCGGGGCGGGTGATCGCGATGGCTTTCATCGCTCTCGCAATTACTCTGCGGCGGGCGGCGTGTGGTCAGCGGCCGGCATCGGAGCAGCTTCACGCTCGGGACGGTCCAGCAGTGCCTTCATCGACAGCTTGATGCGGCCCTTCTCGTCCGTCTCCAGGACCTTGACCTTGACGATCTGGCCTTCGCTCAGGAAGTCGGTGACCTTCTCGACGCGCTGGTGGGCGATCTGGCTGATGTGCAGCAGGCCGTCCTTGCCAGGCAGCAGGTTCACGAGAGCACCGAAGTCCAGGATCTTGGTGATCGGGCCTTCGTAGACCTTGCCGACTTCGACTTCCGCCGTGATTTCCTGGATGCGCTTCTTGGCCAGTTCAGCCTTGTCGGCGTCCGTGGAAGCGATCGTGATGGTGCCGTCTTCGCCGATGTCGATGGTCGTGCCGGTCTCTTCGGTCAGCGCGCGGATCGTGGAGCCGCCCTTGCCGATGACGTCACGGATCTTCTCCGGGTTGATCTTCATCGTGTACAGGCGGGGCGCGAATTGCGACACCTCGGTGTTGGCCGTGCCCATGGCCTCGACCATCTTGCCCAGGATGTGCAGGCGGGCTTCCTTGGCTTGCGCCAGGGCGACCTGCATGATTTCCTTGGTGATGCCCTGGATCTTGATGTCCATCTGCAGGGCGGTGATGCCGGTCGTCGTGCCGGCCACCTTGAAGTCCATGTCGCCGAGGTGATCTTCATCACCCAGGATGTCGGTCAGCACGGCGAACCGGTTGGCGTCCTTGATCAGGCCCATGGCGATGCCGGCCACGTGGGCCTTCATCGGCACGCCGGCGTCCATCAGTGCAAGGCAGCCGCCGCAGACCGAAGCCATCGACGAGGAGCCGTTGGACTCGGTGATTTCCGAGACGACGCGCAGCGAGTAGGGGAAGTCTTCCTTGCTCGGCAGTGCGGCGATCAGCGCGCGCTTGGCCAGACGGCCGTGGCCGATTTCGCGGCGCTTCGGCGAACCCACACGACCCGTCTCGCCGGTGGCGAAGGGGGGCATGTTGTAGTGCATCATGAAGCGGTCTTCGAACTCGCCGTCCAACGCGTCGATGCGCTGTGCGTCACGGTCCGTGCCCAGCGTGGCGATGACCAGCGCCTGGGTTTCACCACGCGTGAACAGCGCCGAGCCGTGGGTGCGCGGCAGGATACCGTTGCGGATTTCGATGGGGCGCACGGTGCGGGTGTCGCGACCGTCGATGCGCGGCTCGCCGGCCAGGATCTGGCTGCGCACGATGCGGGCTTCGATCTCGAACAGCAGGCCTTCGACCTCGACCTTGTCGAACTCGACGCCCTCGCCCTTGAGCGCGGCGAAGACGCTGGACGTCACGCTGCGGCAGGCTTGCGTGCGGGCTTGCTTGGAGCGGATCTGGTAGGCCTCGCGCAGGGGGCCTTCGGCCAGGCCGTTGACCTTGGCGATGAAGGCCTCGTCCTTGGCGGGGGCAGTCCAGGTCCAGGTCGGCTTGCCGGCGTCACGCACCAGGTCATTGATGGCGGCGATGGCGACATTGCCTTGCTCGTGGCCATAGACCACGGCGCCGAGCATGATTTCTTCAGACAGGCCCGAGGCTTCAGACTCGACCATCAGCACGGCGGCTTGCGTGCCGGCGACGACCAGGTCCATCTGGCTGTTGGCCAGTTCGGACTTGCTGGGGTTCAGCACGTATTCGCCGTTGACGTAGCCCACGCGGGCGGCACCGATCGGGCCATTGAAGGGGATGCCGGAGATGGCCAGCGCAGCGGACGTGCCGATCAGCGCGGCGATGTCGGCCTGGACTTCGGGGTTCAGGCTCACCACGTGGATGACGACCTGGACTTCATTGAAGAAGCCTTCCGGGAACAGCGGGCGGATCGGGCGGTCGATCAGGCGGCTGGTCAGCGTCTCATGCTCGCTGGGGCGGCCTTCACGCTTGAAGAAGCTGCCCGGGATCTTGCCGGCGGCATAGGTTTTCTCGAGGTAGTCGACGGTCAGCGGGAAGAAGTCCTGGCCGGCCTTGGCTTCGGTCTTGGCGACCACGGTGGCCAGCACGACGGTGCCTTCGATGTTGACGAGGACGGCGCCGGTGGACTGGCGGGCGACTTCACCCGTTTCCAGCACGACGTTGTGGCGGCCCCATTGGAAGGACTTCGTGACCTTGTTGAAAATGGACATGCTCATCTCCTGGTTGTGGTGGGTGCGGGGGCACCCGGGGAAACCGGGAACGAGACTGGGTTTGGTCCAGATGCCATTCCAGGGCGGCTCGAATAAACCGTCTTGGAATGATCCGACACCACGTCAGCTCGGTTCCGGCAGATAGATGGACAAAGAGCCTGTACTGGGCTTGAGGACCAGACAGGCTCCATGTCGGATGGGGCGAATTACTTGCGCAGGCCCAGCTTGGCGATCAGCGCGACATAACGGCTGGAATCAACGCGCTTCAGGTAGGCCAGCAGGCTCTTGCGGGTGTTGACCATCTTCAGCAGACCACGGCGACCGTGGTGGTCCTTGGCGTGGGTCTTGAAGTGGGGCGTCAGATCGTTGATGCGGGCAGTCAGCAGGGCGACCTGGACTTCCGGCGAGCCGGTGTCACTGGCGCTGCGAGCGTTGGCCTTGACGATCTCGGCCTTCTTTTCGGCGATGGACATTTGTTTTCCAAAAGGTTTCGGAAGTCCGGCCGGGCGAGACGCAACTACTGGCGCTGCCGCAGACGGTTTCCGGGGTTGACTTGCGGACAAGGGGGAAACCGCCCCGAGCCGTGCTGGTGTTCTGCAGCCCAACAAGGACGTTGGACGCGCAAAACCTGCGGATTCTAGCCGAAAGCGGTGGGAGCCCCAAACCGCGGCAGGTCAAGCGAGCGGACATGTGGACGTGGATGCTGGTTTCAAGAGCCAAAACCGCCCTGCCCTGCAAATGCGTGACTTCTATTCGTCAGCGCATGAAAGGCTCTTGAAGCGCTCTCACACCGCCACATCTCTGGGTCATCGGGTGCTGCTCCCGACCCTTCGAAGCAGCGTCAAACCGCCACGGAGTTTCACCATGTTCTATCTGACCCACCCCCGCCATGTCGCCCGCGTCCTGCGCCAGTTTGATGCGGAGGCCAATGCCACTCGCACCCCGGCCCTCGACGTCAGCGAGGACGACAAGGCCTACCGCGTGACGGTCGACATGCCTGGCGTGGCCAAGGATGCCGTCAAGGTCCGCATCGAAGGCCGCCGCGTCAACATCGAGACCGCCACCGAAGAAGCGGCTGCGCCGACTGACGGTTCCCGCGTGCTGTACCGCGAGCGCCGCGCCGCCAGCTATGCCCGCAGCTTCTCGCTGCCGGCCGAGATCGACCAGGGCCAATCCGAAGCCCGCTTCGAGAACGGCGTGCTGACGCTGAATCTGGTCAAGCGCGTTGCCGAAAACGGCGGCCAGCTGACGGTCAACTAAGCCGCAGTCAGGTCCCAGCGCGGGCGTACTGCGAAGCCGCCATCGTGGCTGGGATTGGCCATGCCGCGCTGCACCCGCAGCGCGGCGGCCATCGCGATCATGGCGCCGTTGTCGGTGCACAGAGACAACTCGGGGTAGTGCACGCGCACGCCTCGTTTGGCGCAAGCGGCGTTCAATTGCTCGCGCAGCTTGGCGTTGGCGCCAACACCACCGGCGACGACGAGGCGCTTGAGCCCGGTCATCTTCAAGGCCAGCAGCGACTTCTTCACCAGCACCTCGACGATGGCCGCCTGTGTGGAGGCGGCCAAGTCGGCGCGTGTCTGGTCACATGGCGAATCGCCAATCTTCTTGACTTGCGTCAACACCGCCGTCTTCAGGCCGGCAAAGCTGAAATCCGGCTTGCCGCTGTGCAGCAGCGGACGCGGTAGCGCGAAAGCCTCCGGGTTACCGAATTCGGCCATGCGTGCCAGGTGCGGGCCGCCGGGGTAAGGCAGGCCGAGCAGCTTGGCACTCTTGTCGAAGGCCTCGCCGGCCGCGTCGTCGATGGTCTCGCCGAGGATCTCGTAGCTGCCCACGCCGTCCACGCGCATCAGTTGCGTGTGGCCGCCGCTGACCAGCAGCGCGACAAAGGGAAACTCCGGCGGGTCTGTCGACAGGAAGGGCGACAGCAGATGCCCTTCCAGGTGATGGATGGGCAGCGCCGGCACATCGAGCGCAGCGGCCAGCGACACCGCCACGCCGGCGCCCACCAGCAACGCCCCCGCGAGGCCGGGGCCCTGCGTGTAGGCGATCAGATCGACGTCCTGCAGCGCCAAGCCGGCCTGGGACAGAACCTCGCGCGTCAGCGGCAGCACGCGGCGCACATGATCTCGCGAGGCCAACTCGGGCACGACGCCGCCGTAGGCCTGGTGCATCGTGATCTGGCTGTGCAGCGCCTGCGCCATCAGCCGCGGCGGCGCATCGCCATCGATCTCGACAAGCGCAACCCCGGTCTCGTCGCAGGACGACTCGAACCCGAGGATGCGCTGCACGGAGGTCACTTGCCTTCCTTGGCGTGGTTGATCGAGTACTTGGGAATCTCGACCGTCACATCCTGCTGGCGCAGCAGCGCCTGGCAGGACAGGCGCGAGTCGGGCTCCAGCCCCCAGGCGCGGTCGAGCATGTCCTCTTCGTCTTCTTCCATCTCGCTCAACGAACGGCCGCCTTCGCGCACGATGACGTGGCAGGTCGTGCAGGCGCAGACTTGATCGCAGGCGTGCTCGATGTGGATGTCGTTGGCCAGCAGGGCTTCGCAGATCGACGTGCCGGGCGTAGCGGTGATGCTGGCGCCGTCGGGGCAATACTCGGCGTGGGGAAGGATCTTGATGACGGGCATGTCAGTTCTCAAATCTGGTTGACGGCACGGCCGGTCAGCGCGCGGGCGATGGAGCGGTTCATGCGCTCGGCGGCAAAGCCTTCGGTCGCCTCGGCCAGCGCCTTGACGGCGGCGTCGATGGCGTCGGCATCGCCGTCCATCTTGGCCAGGTCCTTCAACCGCGCCTCCAGAGCGTCGCGTTCCGCCGCCGGCAGCAGGTCGCCATCGGCGGCCAGCGCGCTGCGCGTCGCGAGGACCATGCGCTCGGCCTCGACCTTGGCCTCGCGCAGCTTGCGCGCCGCCATGTCGCCCTCGGCGCTGGCAAAACCATCCTTCAGCATGTTGGCAATCTCGTCGTCGCCGAGGCCGTAGCTGGGCTTCACGGTGATGGCCGCCTGCACGCCCGAGGTCAGCTCCTCAGCCGATACGTTCAGCAATCCGTCGGCATCGACCTGGAAGCTGACGCGGATGCGCGCCGCGCCGGCCACCATGGGCGGGATGCCGCGCAGCTCGAAGCGCGCCAGCGACCGGCATTCGCTGACCAACTCGCGCTCGCCCTGCACAACGTGAATGGCGAGCGCCGTCTGGCCGTCCTTGAAGGTCGTGAAGTCCTGGGCCTTGGCGACGGGGATGGTCGAGTTGCGCTCGATGACTCGCTCAGTCAGGCCGCCCATGGTTTCAAGACCCAGCGACAGCGGGATCACGTCCAGCAGCAGGATCTCGCCATCGGCCGCGTTCCCGGCGAGCTGGTTGGCCTGGATGGCGGCACCCAGCGCGACGACCTCGTCGGGATTCAGGTTGGTCAGCACTTCGCGGCCGAACAGCGCGCCCACCGCATTGCGCACGATGGGCATGCGCGTGGAGCCGCCGACCATGACGGTGCCCGCCACATCGGCCGCCTTGACCTTGGCGTCGCGCAGCACGCGTTTCACGGACGAAAGCGTCTTGGCGATCAGCGGTTGGGCCAGTTGCTCGAACTGCTCGCGCGAAACGATCACGCGCAGTTCACCCGCGTCCAGCGCGGCGACCAATTCGGTCGAGTCAGCGTCAGACAGCGCCTCCTTGGCCGCACGTGCGGCGACGAGGACGGCGCGCTTGTCATGCGCAGATTCGACGACGCGATCGGCGAGCGCCCAGTCGGCCAGCACGCGGTCGAAGTCATCGCCGCCCAGAGCCGCATCTCCGCCGGTCGCGACGACCTCGAACACGCCGCGCGTCAGGCGCAGCAACGATATGTCGAAGGTGCCGCCACCCAGGTCGTAGACCGCGTACAAGCCTTCGCTGGCGTTGTCCAGGCCGTAGGCGATGGCAGCAGCGGTCGGCTCGTTGATGAGGCGCAATACCTTGAGGCCGGCCAGCTCGGCGGCGTCCTTGGTAGCCTGGCGCTGGGCGTCATCGAAGTAGGCCGGCACCGTGATGACGGCACCGAACAGGTCGTCGACAAAGCTGTCCTCGGCGCGAAAACGCAGCGTAGCCAGAATCTCGGCGGACACCTCGACCGGGCTCTTCACGCCGTCGCGCGTGGCAATGGCCAACATGCCGGGACGGTCCTCGAACTGATAGGGCAGCTGCTCGCGGTTGGCCACGTCGGCCAGGCCGCGGCCCATGAAGCGCTTGACCGAGACGATGGTGTTCTCGGGGTCTTCGGCCTGGGCCGCGAGCGCGTCAGCGCCGATCTGGCGGCGGCCTTCTGGCAGGTAGCGCACGGCGGACGGCAGGATGACCCTGCCCTGTTCGTCGGGCAGGCATTCGGCCACGCCGTGGCGAACGGCGGCGACGAGGGAATGCGTCGTGCCGAGGTCGATGCCCACGGCGATGCGGCGCTGGTGCGGGTCGGGCGAGGCGCCGGGTTCGGAGATTTGGAGAAGAGCCATGGTGTTCAGGCATCCAGCGCGGCGAGGCGCTGGTCGATATCGGCACGGAAGCGCTGGATGAACATCAGCGCGCGGACCTGGGATGCGGCAGCCGGCGCGTCGCCGGCTTCGTCGAGCAGACGCTGCACGGTGGCAAGCGCAGAGGTTTCGGCTTGCGCCGCGTCGTCGTCCAGTGCCTGGAGGGCGGCTTCGCCGTCGGCGTCGTCAAGCGATTCGCGCCATTCCATCTGCTGCATCAGGAAGGCCGCGGGCATCTGCGTGTTGTTCTCGGCTTGAACCGGCGCACCACGCAGCTCGCACAGATAGGCGGCGCGCCTGAGCGGGTCGCGCAGACGTTGGTGGGCCTCGTTGACACGCATGGCCCACTGCATGGCCAGGCGCTGGGCGGCAGCACCTTCCGACGCAAAGCGATCCGGGTGGACCTCGGCCTGCAGCGACTTCCAGCGCGCATCGATGTCGGCGCGCACCTGGGCCTGCTGTTCAGGCAGGCCGAAGAGCTGGAAATCGTTGTCGGTCAGGCGCATGGCAGAGTGGAAAAGCAAAAGGCGCGGTTCACACCGCGCCTGTCGTCGAGTCAGCGAGTTTCAGACACGGAAGGACTCGCCGCAGCCGCACTTGTCTTTCTCGCGCGGATTGCGGAACTTGAAGCCTTCGTTGAGGCCTTCGCGGACGAAGTCCAGCTCGGTGCCGTCGAGGTAAGGCAGGCTCTTGGGGTCGATGAGGATCTTGACCTCATGGCCCTCGAAGATCACGTCCTCTGGCGCCACCTCATCGGCGTATTCCAGCTTGTAGGCCAGGCCCGAGCAGCCGGTCGTTTTCACGCCCAGCCGCACGCCCACGCCCTTGCCGCGCTTGGCGATGTAGCGCTTGACGTGGCGGGCTGCGGCTTCGGTCAGCGTGACGGACATGTCAGTTGGCGTGCTTGGCGCGGTAGTCGTCCACCGCTGCCTTGATGGCGTCTTCAGCCAGGATGGAGCAGTGAATCTTGACCGGCGGCAGCGCCAGCTCTTCGGCGATGTGCGTGTTCTTGATCGTCAGCGCCTGGTCCAGCGTCTTGCCCTTGACCCATTCGGTCACGAGCGAGCTGGAGGCGATGGCCGAGCCGCAGCCATAGGTCTTGAACTTGGCGTCCTCGATGAGGCCGGTCGCCGGGTTGACCTTGATCTGCAGCTTCATCACGTCGCCGCAGGCGGGCGCGCCGACCATGCCGGTGCCGATGTCGTCATCGCCGTTGTCGAACTTGCCGACGTTGCGGGGGTTCTCGTAGTGGTCAACGACCTTTTCGCTGTATGCCATGGTGTTCTCCTTCTAGGTTGCCAAGGGGCTTGCAAGCCCCTTGGCCTGCCCACCGCGGACGACAGTCCGCAGTGGACTGTCGTCCGTCAGTGGGCAGCCCACTGGATGGTCGAGATGTCGATGCCGTCCTTGTACATGTCCCAAAGCGGGGACAGTTCGCGCAGCTTGGCCACGCGGTCGGTCAGCACGCTGATCGCGTAGTCGATTTCTTCTTCGGTCGTGAAACGGCCGATGGTCATGCGCAGCGAACTGTGCGCCAGCTCGTCGCTGCGGCCCAGTGCGCGCAGCACATAGCTGGGCTCCAGGCTCGCCGACGTGCAAGCCGAGCCCGACGACACCGCCAGGCCCTTGACGCCCATGATCAGCGACTCGCCCTCGACGTAATTGAACGAGATGTTCAGGTTGTGCGGCACGCGGTGCTCGAGGTCACCGTTGATGAAGGTCTGCTCGATACCGGACAGGCCCTTGATCAGCTTGTTGTGCAGTGCGCGGATGCGTTCGCTCTCGGCGCCCATTTCCTCGCGGGCGATACGGAAGGCCTCGCCCATGCCGACGATCTGGTGCACGGGCAGCGTGCCGGAGCGCATGCCGCGCTCGTGGCCACCGCCGTGCATCTGCGCTTCCAGGCGGATGCGCGGCTTGCGGCGCACGTAGAGCGCGCCGATGCCCTTGGGGCCGTAGCTCTTGTGCGAGGCCAAGCTCATCAGGTCGATGGGCAGCTTGGCCATATCGATAGCGACCTTGCCGGTGGCCTGCGCCGCGTCGACGTGGAAGATGACGCCGCGCTCGCGGCACAGGTTGCCCAACGCCACGACATCCTGGATGACGCCGATCTCGTTGTTGACGTACATGACCGAGGCCAGGATGGTGTCCGGGCGCAATGCCGCCTTGAACACTTCCAGATCCAACAGACCGTTTTCCTGCACATCGAGGTAGGTCACCTCAAAGCCCTGACGCTCCAGCTCACGCATCGTGTCGAGCACAGCCTTGTGCTCGGTCTTCACGGTGATCAGGTGCTTGCCGCGGGTCTTGTAGAACTGCGCGGCGCCCTTGAGTGCCAGGTTGTTGGATTCGGTCGCGCCGGACGTCCAAACGATCTCGCGCGGGTCGGCGCCGATCAACTCGGCCACCTGCACGCGCGCCTTTTCGACCGCCTCTTCCGCTTCCCAGCCCCAGGCGTGGCTGCGGGACGCCGGGTTGCCGAAGTGCTCGCGCAACCAGGGAATCATCGCGTCCACCACGCGGGGATCGCACGGCGTCGTCGCGCCGTAGTCGAGGTAGATCGGGAAGTGCGGGGTCATGTCCATGGAACGACTTCTTTTGAGTTCTTGGTCTTACTTGCTGAACGCGCCACCGAGATTGCCACCCAGGGCAAAGACCGAGTTCGGCGCCGTGACGCGGATGGGCTTGAGCACCGGCTGGCTGGAGATGGCGCGCTTGACCGGCGCCGCCTCGACCTCGAAGCCCTTGGCCAGTTGCTCATCGGCGAGCTTGCGCAGGGAGACGGAATCGAGGTACTCGATCATCTTGGCGTTCAGATTGGTCCAGAGTTCATGGGTGATGCAGCGGCCGCTGTCCTCGCCCATGCAGTTTTCCTTGCCGCCGCAGCCGGTGGCGTCCAGCGCCTCGTCCACGGCGACGATGATGTCGGCCACGGTGATGTTCTCGGCCTTGCGGCCCAGCGAATAACCGCCACCCGGGCCACGGGTGCTTTCCACCAGTTCATGGCGACGCAGCTTGCCGAAGAGCTGCTCCAGGTAGGAGAGCGAAATCTGCTGCCGTTGGCTGATCGCCGCCAGGGCCACGGGGCCCGTATTCTCGCGCAGCGCCAGGTCCAGCATCGCGGTGACTGCAAACCGGCCTTTGGTAGTGAGACGCATAAAAACTCCTTAGCGAGTGGCACGACCAGGATTTGTCCTGGACAAATGATTTCGGGTTAACCCGGCACGCCCAGACAATACCCGAGCGAATCATTTCCGATGATTTTACTCGACTACTCGGCCACTTCCTATGGCCGCCAGGTATCCCTAGGTTTCGGCAGGTTTTTTGCTGCGGCGCAGCAGCTTCAGCGAACTGGACCTGCCTTTCGAGCACTGTCCAGGGGCACGATGTTGTCGTGCACGCGGGCGCCGAAGGCCTGCTCGCGCAGTTGAGCCAGTTGATCGCGCATCCGCGCAGCCTGTTCGAACTCCAGGTTGCGGGCGTGTTCCAGCATCTGCTTTTCGAGCTGGGCGATACGTTTGGCCAGATCCTTCTCGGACAAGTCCTCGACCTTGGCCGCCGCGAGCAATTTGGCATCGTCTCGGCCGGATTCGGCCGAATAGACGCCGTCGATCAAATCCTTGATGCGCTTTTGCACGCTGCGCGGCGTGATGCCGTTTTCCTCGTTGAAGGCGATCTGCCTGGCACGCCGGCGTTCGGTCTCGCCAATGGCCTTGCGCATCGACTCGGTGATGCGGTCGCCGTACAGGATGGCCTTGCCGTTCAGATTGCGCGCGGCCCGGCCGATGGTTTGGATCAGGCTGCGCTCGGCGCGCAGGAAGCCTTCCTTGTCGGCATCCAGGATGGCGACAAGCGACACCTCGGGGATGTCCAGCCCCTCGCGCAGCAGGTTGATGCCCACCAGCACGTCGAAAGCGCCCAGTCGCAGGTCGCGCAGGATCTCGACACGCTCCACCGTGTCCACGTCGGAGTGCAGATAGCGCACCTTGACGCCGTTGTCGCTGAGGTAGTCGGTCAGTTGCTCAGCCATGCGCTTGGTCAGCGTCGTGATCAACACGCGCTCATGCACCTCGACACGCAAGCGGATCTCCTGCAGCACGTCGTCGACCTGATGAGTGGCCGGCCGGACCTCGACGAGGGGGTCAACCAGGCCCGTCGGCCGCACGACCTGCTCGACGACCTGACCCGCGTTGTCCTGCTCGTACTGCGCCGGCGTGGCCGACACAAAGATGGCCTGACGCATCTTGCGTTCGAACTCGGCAAACTTCAGCGGCCGGTTGTCCAACGCCGAGGGCAAACGGAAGCCGTATTCCACCAGCGTCGTCTTGCGCGCCCGGTCACCGTTGTACATGCCGCCGAACTGGCCGATCAGCACGTGGCTCTCGTCCAGGAACATGAGGGCGTCCTTGGGCAGGTAGTCCACCAGCGTCGGCGGCGGGTCGCCCGGCTGGGCGCCGGACAGGTGGCGCGTGTAGTTCTCAATGCCTTTGCAGTGGCCCACCTCCTGCAACATCTCCAGGTCGAAGCGCGTGCGCTGCTCGACGCGCTGCGCCTCCACCAGCTTGCCCTCCTTGACGAAGAAATCAACGCGCTCGCGCAACTCCGCCTTGATCGCGTCGGTGGCCGCCAGCACGCGGTCGCGCGGCGTCACGTAGTGGCTGCTCGGGTAAACGGTGAAGCGCGGGATCTTCTGGCGGATCTGCCCCGTGAGAGGGTCAAACAGCGACAGCGCCTCGATCTCGTCGTCGAAGAGTTCGATGCGGATGGCCAGCTCCGAGTGTTCGGCGGGGAATACATCGATGGTGTCGCCGCGCACGCGGAAATGCCCGCGCACGAACTCCATTTCGTTGCGGGTGTACTGCATGCGGATCAGGTGGGCGATGACGTCGCGCTGGCCCATCTTGTCGCCCACGCGCAGCGTCATCACCATCTGGTGGTAGTCGCTCGGATTGCCGATGCCGTAGATGGCCGATACGGACGCCACGATGATCACGTCGCGCCGCTCCAACAGGCTCTTGGTGCACGAAAGCCGCAACTGCTCGATGTGCTCGTTGATCGCGCTGTCCTTCTCGATGAAAAGGTCGCGCTGCGGCACATAAGCCTCGGGCTGGTAATAGTCGTAATAGCTGACGAAGTACTCGACGGCGTTGTTCGGAAAGAAGTCTCGGAACTCGCTGTAGAGCTGGGCCGCCAGCGTCTTGTTGGGAGCAAAGACGATGGCCGGGCGCCCCAGGCGGGCGATGACATTGGCCATCGTGAAGGTCTTACCCGAACCGGTGACGCCCAGCAGGGTCTGGTAGCTGAGGCCGTCGTTGATGCCTTCGATGAGCTTGGCGATGGCGGTCGGCTGGTCCCCCGCCGGCGGGAAAGGCTGGAACAGCTGGAACGGCGAGCCTTCGAAGCTGACGAATTCGCCCTTACGTTCCTCCGAGTCACTTTCTGGACTGGGCATGACGTTCAAGGCTTCTTGCATGGGGAATTCCCTGGGTTCGGCGGCAAAATTGCTGCGCTGCATTGCTGCAATGCAGAAGCGGTCAGGTTAGCGCAGACCCTGATTCTTCAAGCCTCCCTCCTGCCAACGTCCCTTCAGGAACCCGCCATGTCTTTGTTCGCCGATGTCGCCCTTGCTCCCCGTGACCCCATCCTCGGCCTGAACGAGCAGTTCAACGCCGACACCCGCCCCGGCAAGGTCAATCTCGGCGTTGGCGTCTACTACGACGAAGCCGGCAAGCTGCCGCTGCTGAAATGCGTCCGCGAAGCCGAGGCCGCCATGGCCGCCGCCCCCAAGCCGCGTGGCTACCTCCCCATTGATGGCATTGCCGCTTATGACAAGGCCGTTCAGAAGCTGGTCTTCGGCTCCGAACTGAAGAACGTCGCCACCGTGCAGGCCCTGGGCGGCACCGGCGCGCTGAAGATCGGCGCCGACTTCCTGAAGCAGCTCAACCCCGCCTCCAAGGTGCTGATCTCCGACCCGAGTTGGGAGAACCACCGTGCCCTGTTCACCCAGGCCGGCTTTACGGTCGAGACCTACCCCTATTACGACGCGGCCAGGAAGGGCATCAACTTCGACGGCATGTTGGCCGCGCTGAATGCCGCACCCGCCGGCACCGTCGTCGTGCTGCACGCCTGCTGTCACAACCCAACCGGCTATGACATCACGGCCGAGCAGTGGGCCCAGGTCGTCGCCGCCGTCAAGGCCAAGGGCCTGACGCCCTTCCTGGACATGGCCTACCAGGGCTTTGGCTTCGGTCTGAAGGAAGATGGCGAAGCGGTGCGCCAGTTCATGGCCGCCGGTGTCGGTTTCTTCGTGTCCACCAGCTTCTCCAAGAGCTTCTCGCTGTACGGCGAACGCTGCGGCGCGTTGAGCGTGGTCTGCAGCAGCGACGAGGAAGCCGTGCGCGTGCTGTCGCAGCTGAAGATCATGATCCGCACCAACTACTCCAACCCGCCCACGCATGGTGCCCAGGTCGTCGCCCAGGTGCTGTCCGATGACAAGCTGCGCGCGCTTTGGGAAGAGGAGCTGGCCGGCATGCGTGTGCGCATCAAGGCCATGCGCGGCGCGCTGGTCGCCGCGCTGAAAGCTGCCGGCGTGACCCAGGACCTGTCCTTCGTCACTGAGCAACTGGGTATGTTCAGCTACTCGGGCTTGAACGCCACCCAGATGCAGCGTCTGCGCAGCGAGTTCGGCGTCTATGGCGTGGACTCTGGCCGCATCTGTGTCGCCGCACTGAATGAGGGCAATCTGCCCACCGTCGCCAGCGCGATGGCGGCGGTCATCAAGGGCTGAAAACCCTTCAATGCACCAGCCAAGTGCGCAGGATTGGCGGTTTGACCGCCCATCCGATGCTGCAGCGCACAAGGCCGAAAGCGTTTTCTGGCACCATCGGGGCGTCCCGGCCCCTAGTTCAAGGTTTGCCAATGCTGTATCAGTTCTTCGAAACCCAGCGCGCGCTGCTCAGTCCCTTCTCTGAGTTCGCAGCCGCGTCGGCCAAGCTCTACAGCCACCCGCTGTCACCGTTCACCCACACGCCGATGGCGCAGCGCCTGTCTGCCGGCCTGGACCTGATGCATCGGCTGGCCAAGGACTACGAGAAGCCCGAGTTCGACATCAAGTCCGTGGAGGTCGACGGCGTCGACGTCGCGGTGCAGGAGCTGGTGGCGCTCGAGAAGCCCTTCTGCCGCCTGCTGCGCTTCAAGCGTTACACCGACGATCTCAAGGTGCTGGCCAAGATGAAGGACCAGCCCACGGTGCTGGTCGTGGCGCCGCTGTCCGGCCACCACAGCACGCTGCTGCGCGAAACCGTCAAGCAACTGCTGAAGGATCACAAGGTCTACATCACCGACTGGACCGACGCGCGCATGGTGCCGCTCGAGGTCGGCCCCTTCCACCTGGACGACTACATCCACTACGTGCAGGAGTTCATCCGCCACGTCGGCGGCGCCGACAGCCATGTGATCTCCGTCTGCCAGCCCACCGTGCCTGTGCTGGCTGCCATCTCGCTGATGGCCAGCGCCGGTGAAGCCACGCCGCGCAGCATGACCATGATGGGTGGCCCCATCGACGCCCGCAAGAGCCCGACGGCCGTCAACAACCTGGCCATGAACCGCAGCTACGGCTGGTTCGAGAACAACGTCATCTACCGCGTACCGACCAACTTCCCGGGCGCCGGCCGCGAGGTCTACCCGGGCTTCCTGCAGCACACCGGCTTCGTTGCGATGAATCCGGACCGCCACCTGTCGTCGCACTACGACTACTTCCTGGACCTCGTGCGCGGCGACGATGACAGCGCTGAAGCCCACCGCAAGTTCTATGACGAATACAACGCCGTGCTGGACATGCCGGCCGAGTACTACCTCGACACCATCAAGACCGTCTTCCAGGACTTCGCGCTGGTGAACGGCACTTGGGCAGTTGACGGCCACTTCGTGCGCCCGCAGGACATCAAGACCACCGCACTGCTGACTGTCGAGGGCGAGCTGGACGACATCTCCGGCGCCGGTCAGACCAAGGCGGCACACGACATCTGCTCGGGTGTTGCCAAGCAGCACCAGTACCACTACGACGCCATTGGCGCCGGCCATTACGGCATCTTCTCGGGCCGCCGCTGGCGCGAGAAGGTCTATCCCGAAGTGCGCGACTTCATCGCCAAATACGAAGCTGCGCCGCTAAAGAAGACGGCCAAGGTGACGGTGACCAAGACCACAGCCAAGCCGGCGGCCCGCAAGCGAAAGGCTTGAATCCAGCGTGAACCTCGCGGAGCTGATCGACGCCGCACTGCCGCAGACCCAATGCACTCGCTGCGGCTACCCGGACTGCCGCCGCTACGCCGACGCCATCACCGCGGGTGAGGCCGAGATCAACCAATGCCCTCCTGGCGGTGCAGAGGGCATTGCGCGACTCGCCGCGATCACCGGGCGCCCTGCCCTGCCATTGAATCCCGTCAACGGCATTGAAGCCACGCGTGGCGTCGCCGTCATCGACGAAGCCTGGTGCATCGGCTGCACCCTCTGCATCAAGGCCTGCCCGGCCGACTGCATCGTCGGGGCACCCAAGGCCATGCACCTGATCGTCACTGCTCAGTGCACCGGCTGCGAACTGTGCGTACCGGCCTGCCCGGTCGACTGCATCTCCATGCCCGAGGTCACCACTGCCACCGGCTGGGCGGCCTGGAGCCCGCCGCAGGCCGACGAGGCGCGCGAGCGCTACGCCTTTCGCCAGTTCCGCCGCCATCGCGAAGCCGAAGAGAACGCAGCGCGCCTGGTTGTCAAGGCCGAAGCCAAGCTGGCGGACCTGCCGGCGGCATCTGCGATCACCGACCCCGCGCAGCTCGACCGCAAGCGCGCGGCCATTGAAGCCGCGCTTGCCCGCGCCAGGGCCAAACGGACATGACAATCGCGGCATGAACGCGAGCCAAGTCGAACGCTTCTTCGCCATCCTCAAGGCTGCCAACCCGGCGCCCCAGACCGAACTGGAGTTCACCAGCGTCTTCGAGTTGCTGACCGCCGTGCTGCTGTCCGCCCAGGCCACCGACGTGGGTGTCAACAAGGCCACCAGGCGACTGTTCGCGGTTGCCAACACACCCGCGCAGATCCTCGCCCTTGGCCAGGAAGGCCTCGAGTCGTACATCAAAACCATCGGCCTGTACCGCAGCAAGGCCAGGCATCTGCTGCAGACCTGCCGCATGCTGATCGACCTGCATGGCGGCGAAGTGCCACGCTCACGCCCCGATCTCGAAGCCTTGCCTGGTGTCGGCCGCAAGACGGCCAACGTCGTGCTCAACGTTGCTTTTGGCGAGCCGACGATGGCGGTTGACACGCACATCTTCCGCGTCAGCAACCGCACCGGCCTCGCACCAGGCAAGACGCCGCTGGCCGTCGAGCTGGGCTTGCTGGACCGCGTGCCAACCGACTATCTGGTTGACGCCCATCACTGGCTGATCCTGCACGGCCGCTATGTCTGCCAGGCACGCAAGCCGCTGTGCAATGTTTGCGCGGTCATCAACGAATGCGACTACGGCCGGAACCTAAAATCCGCCGCCTGAACCCTCACACGCCATGGCCCAACTCAGCGACCTCACCGAACGCGTCGAACGCCTGCTGCTGCGCCACGACGAGTTGACCCGAACCAACACCCTGCTGCTCGAGCAGGTGGCGGCCCTCACGCAAGAGCGTGACAGCCTGCGCTCACGGCTGAATGCGGCGCGAGCGCGCGTCGATGCGCTGCTGGAGCGCCTGCCCGTCGAGACGCCCAAGGAAGACGTATGAAGCAGATGGAAGTGACCATCATGGGCCAGAGCTATCTGCTCGGCTGCCCCGAAGGCGGCGAAGCTGCATTGAGCTCCGCCGTGGCCCAGGTGGACCGCGAGATGAGCGCCATCCGCGACGCCGGCAAGGTCAAGGCACGCGAACGCATCGCCGTATTGGCCGCGCTGAACCTGGCCTACCAGCTCGCCGACACCTCGCGTGAGACGCCGGTGTCAACGCCCGAAATCGATACCCTCGTCAAGCGCCTGGATGAAGCACTCGGTCACGACGGGCAGCTGCTCTAAGACTTAGAATTCACGTCGTCCACCGCTTTCCCCGGGGCTTTATTTCCTTCATCCGATGCTCTATGAGCAAGGGCTTGGAACATGCCGGACGGGCGTGATCGTCTCGCGTCAGATGAACCCGAAGTCCGGCTGACCTCGCCCACCTGATTACCCCTGGGTGTTCAGGATCTCGGCCCCCCGGATTGCGGTGGACACCTTCTTCCCGCTTAGCATCAGCTGATGAACTACTGGCTGATGAAATCAGAGCCCGACGAGGCTTCGATCGTCGACCTGCAACGCGCCGGCACTTTGCCATGGACGGGCGTCCGCAACTACCAGGCGCGCAACTTCATGCGCGACGACATGCAGGTGGGCGATGGCGTGCTCTTCTATCACTCCTCCTGCCCCGAGCCGGGCATCGCCGGCCTCGCCGAGGTCAGCAGCGCGGCCTATCCGGATGCGACGCAGTTCGACGCGGGCAGCCATTACTACGACTCCAAGTCCAAGCCCGAGGCACCGCGCTGGGTCCATGTTGACGTGCGCTGGCGCGAGACGACGCGGTTGCTGAGCCTGAAGGAAATGCGCGAGGCGCCGGAGCTCGCGTCGATGCGCGTGCTGGAGCGCGGCAGCCGGCTGTCGATCACGCCGGTCACGCCGGCCGAATGGCAAGCCGTGTTGAAGCACCTGCACGGCAAATGACAGCCACCCTCGCCGCGGAACTGCTCGCACTCGGCCTCGCGGCTGGCTTCCTCGCGGGATTGCTCGGCATCGGCGGCGGCATGCTGATGGTGCCCATCCTGACCTTCATCCTGAGCCAGCGCGGCGTCGAGCCGGGCCTGGCGGTCAAGATGGCCATCGCGACGTCCATGGCCACCATCATGTTCACGTCGCTGTCCAGCGTGCGCGCCCATCACCAGCGCGGCGCGGTGCGCTGGGATCTCGTCAAGGGCTTGGCGCCCGGCATCCTCATCGGCGGCCTGCTGGCGGGTGCCGGCCTGTTCGCCCTTCTCAAAGGCGCCTGGCTGGCCTTGGTCTTCGCCGCATTCGTCAGCTTTTCGGGTTGGCAGATGCTGCGCAACAAGCGCCCGGCGCCCAGCCGGCAGATGCCTGGCACGACCGGCCAGTTCAGTGCGGGCGCGGGAATCGGCCTGCTTTCGGGCATGGTGGGGGCTGGTGGTGGCTTTGTCAGCGTGCCCTTCATGGTCTGGTGCAATGTGCCGGTGCACCTCGCCGTCGCGACAAGCGCCGCCCTGGGCTTCCCGATCGCGGTCGCGAACACGCTCGGCTACGTCATTGGCGGTTGGGGGCTGACGCCGGCCCTGCCGGGATCGGTGGGCTACCTCTATTTGCCAGCGCTGGCGTTGATTGCCGTGGCCAGCGTGACGATGGCACCGCTCGGCGCACGCGCAGCCCATGCCATGGACGTGGCTCAGCTGAAAAGGGTCTTCGCGATGCTGTTGTTCTCGCTCGCGGCCTACATGCTCTACAAGGGGCTGTCGGAGCTTTAGCCGAAGGCAATGGACGCCAGCACGACCTGGTTGCCACCGCGGCGCTGCGCCTCGTGCACAGCTGCTTCGCTGGCGGCCATCAGCTCGTCCTGGCGCGAGGCGGTATGCGGGAAGCTGGACACGCCCATCGAGATGGACAAGCCCAGGTCCTGGCCATTCAACACGACGATCTGGGCCGCGCACTGGCGGCGCAGCTGCTCCATGCGTGCATGGGCCGTCGCCAGGCCCACGCCGGACAGCAGCACCGCAAAGCGTTGCGGCCCGATGCGGCAGGCCGAGTCCATTGCCCGCGTGTTGGCGCGCAGCATGCGACCGATGCCCTCGAGCAGGCGCTGCTGGGCGTCATCACCCAGGCCGGTGATGGCCGGCGAGGCATCCAGCGCAATGATGACAAGGGCGAACTCACGATGCTCGCGCGAAGAAAGGTCGATCTCGCGCAGCAGCTGGTCGTCGAACTGGGCGCGCATGTAAAGGCCCGAAACATCGTCGCGGCCCGAACCCTGCTGCAGCTCGCGGCGGATCTGCTCGATGGAGGACTGCTGCTGCTCGATCTGGGCCAGGGCGCGCTGCAGATGGGCCTCTCGGTGGCGCTCCTCGGTGCGCTCATGCCATACCGAGAGCAGGAAGTCGGCACTCAGGGCCAGCCGGGTGACGCTGAACTCGCGGCGACGGCTGTTGATTTCCAGCTTGTGCTCGCTGACGACCGGGTGACGCTGGGCCATGACCGTCTGCTCGACACGACGCAAGGCCGTCGTCTCGTCGGCCTTGAGCAACTCGGCGTCCGTGTGGCCGACCACCGCTTCACGCTCGAACATCTGCGCCAGGCCCGTGCTCGCAAATACGTATCGGCCGGTGGACATCGCCTTGATCGCCGCCTGGCTGCCCAGGGGCTCGATCAACGAGATGAGGCCGGCCAGTGTCTCGCCGCCCAGTTCTCCGTGGCCTGCCAGCCAATGCGCCAAGCTGCCGGGCGGCGGCTGCATCGCGGTCTGGTCAGCGGTCATGTCCATGAGATCGTTGTGATGCCATCGTGTATTCGCGGCGCAATGCCGCGAATACCAAAGGTGTCGGGGGACTGTAGTGGGGCCAAAGCAGCACCAGCAAGGCCGTGCCACCCCATGAATCGGGCCTCCCCCCTAGAAGACCCTTTTGCTACCCGGCGTGAATCCTAACGAGTTTCGATGCGCCCACCCACGACAATGCCGCCCCATTCACGGGAGGTCTATGCGGGGATTCGATGCGGTGGTGGTGGGCGCGGGGGCGGCAGGGCTGTTCTGTGCTGGCCTGGCGGGCCAGCGGGGTCTCAAGGTGCTGCTGATCGACCACTCGCCCAAGCTGGCCGAAAAAATTCGTATCTCGGGCGGCGGCCGGTGCAATTTCACGAATCGTGAGGCCGGGCCGGCCAATTTCCTGTCCGAAAACCCCGCCTTCTGCCGCTCAGCCCTGGCCCGCTACACCCCGCAGGACTTCATCAAGCTCGTGCAGGGCTACGGCATCGCCTTCCACGAGAAGCACAAGGGCCAGTTGTTCTGCGACGACTCCGCTGAGCAGATCATCCAGATGTTGGTCAAGGAATGCGAGGCGGGTGGCGTGACGCGCTGGCAGCCCTGCACGGTGGCGGACGTGCGCAGGCTGCCCGAAGGTGGCTTCGAGTTGGACACCAGCCAGGGTCCGGTGCTGGCGCCGCGCGTCGTCGTCGCGACCGGCGGGCTGCCTGTGCCCAAGATCGGCGCCAGCGACTGGGGCCTGCGACTGGCCAAGCGCTTCGAGCACGCCATCGTGGAGCCGCGCCCAGCGCTGGTGCCTCTGACCTTCGATGCGGACGCCTGGGCACCCTTCGCCGCCCTGGCCGGGTTGTCGTTGCCAGTGGAAGTCAGCGTTGGCAGTGGCAAAGCGCGCATGCGGTTCCTTGAAGACCTGCTGTTCACACATCGTGGTCTCAGCGGCCCGGCCATCCTGCAGATCTCAAGCTACCGCGCCGATGATCAGGCGCTGCAGCTCAATCTGGCGCCCGACCTCCAACTGGAGAAGGAACTTGTCCAGGCCAAGGCCACCTCACGCCGCCAACTCGGCAACGAATTTGCGTCCCGCCTGCCGCAGCGCCTGGCGGCCGCCTGGCTGGAGCGCGCAAACCTGGACGCCACCAAACCGCTGCCCGACTGCCGCGACGCCGACCTGCAGCGCCTGGGCCGCAGCGTGCATGAGTGGCAGTTGATGCCCAGCGGCGACGAGGGTTGGCGCAAGGCCGAAGTCATGCGCGGTGGCGTCAGCACCAAGGAACTGAGTTCGCAAACGCTCGAGAGCAAGCGCGTCCCGGGCCTGTATTTCATCGGTGAAGTCGTGGACGTGACCGGCTGGCTGGGCGGCTACAACTTTCAATGGGCGTGGGCCAGTGCAGCTGCCTGCGCCCGGGCCATGGCGGACACCGCCACAACAGCTTGAGCGAATCTTGGCAAGTCGTTGATTTTCTGGCTACAATCCCCGGCTTTGCTGGCAAACCTGCGCGTCGATTCGCTGCACTTCTCGAAGAAGACTCAAGAGAAGCAGTAATCCGGAACCTGCTGCTGATCCCAGCCGCGAACACCGAGCGCAATCTGAAGGAAATAAATGACCACCATCCGCGTCAAGGAAAACGAGCCGTTCGACGTCGCCCTGCGTCGCTTCAAGCGCACCATCGAAAAGCTGGGTCTGCTGACCGAACTTCGCGCCCGCGAGTTCTACGAGAAGCCCACTGCCGAGCGCAAGCGCAAGAAGGCAGCCGCCGTCAAGCGCCATTACAAGCGTGTGCGCAGCATGCAGCTGCCCAAGAAGCTGTTCTGATCGGCTGACGCGACCCGGAGCCTGTTTCCATAACAGCTCCGGTTGACACCAAAACCCGCCACAGGACGCTGTCGCGGGTTTTTGTTTTTTTCATACCCTCTACGCCATGAGCCTCAAAGACCGCATCACCGAAGACATGAAGGCCGCGATGCGCGCCAAGGAAGCCGATCGTCTGTTGACCATCCGTGGCCTGCTGGCCGCCGTGAAGCAGAAGGAAGTGGACGAGCGCGTCGTTGTGGACGACACGGCCCTGGTGGCCATCGTCGACAAGCTGATCAAGCAGCGCAAGGACTCGATCAGTCAGTTCGCCGCCGCCGGCCGCGACGACCTCGTTGCCAAGGAAACCGCCGAGCTGGCGGTGCTGCAGGCCTATCTGCCTGAGCGCCTGTCGGCCGAGGCTGTGGCCGAAAAGGTGGCCGCCATCGTGGCCGAACTGGGCGCGAGCGGCCCGGGCGACATGGGTAAGGTCATGGCGGCCGCCAAGGCCGCACTCAGCGGCGTAGCCGAAATGAGCACGGTCTCAAGCGCGGTCAAGGCCGCGTTGGCCAAGTAAGGAGCCGCCATGAGCCTGCTGATGCAAGCCATCGCCCCCGACATCTGCGCCGCCCCTCAGCTGACGCCCGAAGCCATGGCCGAAGCGGCGGCGATGGGCTTCAAGAGCGTCGTCAACAACCGGCCCGATTTCGAGCACGGCCCCGACCAGCCGACCTCGGCAGCCATTCAAGCTGCCGCTGAAGCTGCAGGCCTGGCGTATCGCCACCTGCCGGTGGCCGGCGGCTACCAGTCGCCCGAGGAGATTGCGGCCTTCGCCGATCTGCTGGCCGAACTACCGCGGCCGCTGCTGGTCTTCTGCCGCTCCGGTGCCCGATCGACTCGCCTGTTCATGCAGGCCCAGCAACTGGGCTGAACCCCCTCGGGGCTTACCCTGAACGACGGCTGAATGAAGCCGACGCCCCCCAAGCGGTCGCTACATTGGCGGCCGCTTCGCTTTTCTCCTGCCCAGCCCATGAACGCCCTGCTCTCCCTTGCGCGGCGCATCGACAGCCTGAACGACCGCTTCGGCAAGATTGCCGCCTGGGCCGTGCTGCTGTCCTGCTTCATCAGCGCCGCCAACGCCGTCGTCCGCTACGGGCTGGACTACAGCTCCAACTCCTTCCTCGAGATCCAGTGGTATCTGTTCGCCACCTGCGTCATGCTGGGCGCGGCTCAGGTGCTCCGACTCAACGAGCATGTGCGTGTGGACCTGGTCTACAGCCGGCTGACCGGCCACGGCAAGGTTTATGTCGACCTGTTCGGCCTCGTCGTCTTCCTGATGCCGGTCATCTGCTACATGGCCTGGCTGTCCTGGGGCCTGTTCGTCGTCAAGCTCAGCACCGGCATGAGCGCCAGTGACTCGGTCGCCAGCCTCGGCCTCATGGGCTATGTCACCAAGCTGCTGACCTCGGGCGAGGTGTCGAGCAATGCCGGCGGCCTGATCCGCTGGCCGGCCGTGCTGGTGCTGCCCCTGGGCTTCGCGCTCGTTGCGCTGCAGGGCGTGGCCGAAATCATCAAGCGCGTGGCCTGGCTCGCGCACAAGTTCGACATGGACATCCACTACGAGAGGCCCCTGCAATGATCTCGATGGAGAGCTTCCCGCCGCTGATGTTCGCGGGGCTGATCGTGATCATGCTGATCGGCTTCCCCGTCGCGTTCTCGCTGGCAGCACTCGGCCTGGCCTGCGGTTTCTTCGCGGTGAGCCAGGGCTGGTTCCCGCCGGAGTTCATGAGCGCGCTGCCGCAGAACGTCTTCGGCATCCTGTCCAACGACCTGCTGCTGGCCATTCCCTTCTTCACGCTGATGGGCTCGCTGCTGGAGAAATGCGGCCTCGCGGAGGACATGCTCGACTCCATGGGCCAGCTGTTCGGCCCGGTGCGCGGCGGCCTGGGCTACTCGGTCATCATCGTCGGCTTCATCCTGGGTGCCATCACCGGCACCGTCGCGGGCCAAGTCATCGCGATGGCGATGATCTCGCTGCCGGTCATGATGCGCTACGGCTACAACATGCGCTACGCGACCGGCGTGCTGGCCGCGTCGGGCACGATCACGCAGCTGGTGCCGCCGTCGCTGGTACTGGTCGTGCTGGCGGACCAACTCGGCCGCTCCGTGGGCGACATGTACAAGGGCGCCTGGGGCCCGTCCATCCTGCAGGTGCTGATCTTTGCGCTCTACACCTTCGTGCTGAGCCGTGTGAAGCCGGACCACGTACCCGGTGTTCCCAAGGAAGCGCGCACGCTGCAAGGCTGGGCACTGTGGAAGAAGTGTTTGCGCGGCATCGTTCCGTCGGCCGTGCTGATCTTTGCCGTGCTCGGCTCCATGGGCGGCCTGCCCGGCATCAACACGGCCATCTGCACGCCGACCGAGGCCGGTGCGATGGGTGCGGTCGGCGCCTTCATCCTGGCCGGCCTGCACAAGCGCCTGAACTGGCCGCTGATCAAGGACACCATGCTCGGCACCATGCGCATCACGGCCATGGTGGTCTTCATCCTGATCGGCTCGCGCACCTTCTCGCTGGTGTTCCAGGGTGTCGAGGGCGGGCGCTGGATCGAGCACATGTTGAGCGACCTGCCGGGCGGCCAGATCGGCTTCCTGATCGTCGTCAACCTGTTCATCTTCTTCCTGGCCTTCTTCCTCGACTTCTTCGAGATCGCCTTCATCATCCTGCCGCTGCTCGGGCCGGTGGCCGAGAAGATGGGCATCGACCTCGTCTGGTTCGGCGTCATGCTGTGCGTGAACATGCAGACCAGCTTCATGCACCCGCCGTTCGGCTTTGCGCTGTTCTATCTGCGCGGCATCTCGGACACGCTGTTCAAGAACGGCTCGATCCCGAAGAAGGTGCTGTCCAGCGACATCTACATGGGCTCCATCCCCTGGGTGTTCATGCAGCTCATCCTCGTCGCCATCGTCATCTTCTTCCCGCAGACCGTGACCGTCTTTCTCGACAAGGAGAAGGCAGTGGACCTGAACCAGGCGTCGGAGCTGTTGCAGCAGATGGGCGGCCACGACAAGCCCGCTGACATGAGCTCGGACGATGCGAGCAAGCTGTTCGCCCCTGAACCAGCGGCGTCAGGCGCCAGCGCGCCCGCGGATGACGACGACGCCGTGCGGCGTGCCCTGGAGGACGCGGCGAAGAAGTAGGCACTCCGGGAGGCACTCCGGGCCGCCAACGAAAAAGCCCCGCATCGCGGGGCTTTGCTTTTGCTACGGCGCGAGGCTTACAGCTTCTGCGCCTGCATGAAGTCGTCAAAGCCGGCTTCCGAGAAGCGGAACCAGAGGTTCTGGTCGCGACGGAAGTTGGAAAAATCCTCGTAGACCTTCTTCCAGTTCGGGTTCTTGGCCGACAGCTCGGCGTAGATGCCCATGGATTCCTTGAATGCGGCGTCCATCACGTCCTTGGGGAAGCGGAACAGCTTGGTGCCCGAGCCCACCAACTGCTTCAGCGCGCCGGGGTTCTTGGCGTCGTACTTGGCCTGCATGTCGATATGCGCCATGGCAGACGCTGCTTCGACCACGGCCTTGTATTCGGCCGACAAACCCTCGTACGCCTTGGTGTTGATAAAGAAATCGAGCTGCGGGCCGCCTTCCCACCAGCCGGGGTAGTAGTAGTTGGGCGCGACCTTGTTGAAGCCCAGCTTCTGGTCGTCATAGGGGCCGACCCACTCGGCCGCATCGATCGTTCCCTTCTCCAGCGCCGAGTAGATCTCGCCACCGGCGATCTGCTGCGGCACGGCGCCCATGCGCTCCATCACGCGGCCAGCGAAGCCGCCGATGCGGATCTTCAGGCCCTTGATGTCGGCGACGCTCTTGATCTCCTTGCGATACCAGCCGCCCATCTGCGCGCCGGTATTGCCGCCGAGGAAGTTGATGATGTTGTAGTTGCGATAGAACTCGCGCATCAGCTTCAGGCCGTTGCCCTCCACCATCCAGGCCGTCATCTGGCGGCTGTTCAGGCCGAAGGGGATGGCGCAGCCCAGCGCGAAGGTCTCGTCCTTGCCGAAGAAGTAGTAGGGCGCCGTGTGCGCGATCTCGACGGTAGCGTTCTGCACCGCGTCAACCACCTGCAGCGCCGGCACGATCTCGCCGCCGGCATGCACGGAGATCTGGAACTTGCCGCCGGTCATCTCGGAGACCTTTTTCGCGAACACGTCTGCGGCGCCAAAGATGGTGTCCAGCGACTTCGGGAAGCTCGATGCGAGGCGCCAGCGCACCTGCGCCTGGGCATGTACGACGGCCGGGGCGGCACCTGCCGCCAGCACGCCAGCCAGGCCGGCGTGGCGCACGAAGGAACGACGTTCCATGGTCATTGAAGTCTCCTGTTTTCGGATTTGCGAAGAGAAAAAGTGCCGAGCGATTCTAGGAAGACCGCATCGCCAGCCGGCCCGGATTTACCCCGGCGCTGACGCGCCAGATGCGCGTCAGTTGCCGGCGAGTTTCATGCCCGTGACGAGCACCGAACCGATGGTCTTGGTGCCCATCGTGTACTCGTCGGCGCCAATGCCGACGATGTTGTGCAGCATGTCCTTGAGGTTGCCGGCGATGGTGACCTCATGAACCGGGTAGGCGATCTCGCCGTTCTCAACCCAGTAGCCGCTGGCGCCCCGCGAATAGTCGCCGGTCACGTAGTTCACGCCCTGCCCCATCAGCTCGGTGACGAGCAGGCCGCGGCCGAGGCGGCGGATCATCGTCGGCAGGTCGTCGCCAGGCGCGGTGGCACGGCTGGTCATGCGCAGGTTGTGCGAACCGCCGGCATGGCCGGTCGTCTTCATGCCCAGCTTGCGCGCCGAGTAGCTGGACAGGAAGTAGCCCTGCAGCACGCCACCCTCGACAACTGAGCGCGCACGCGTGACGACACCTTCGTCGTCGAAAGGCGAGCTGCCCTTGCCCTTCTTCACATGCGGGTCTTCGGAGATGTCGATATGCGGCGCCATGACCGGCTTGCCCAGGCTGTCGAGCAAGAAGGTGGTGCGGCGGTAGAGCGCGCCGCCACTGGTCGCCTGCACGAGCGCACCGAGCAGGCCGATGGCCACCGTGCTCTCGAACAGCACCGGGATCTCGGCGGTTGCCACCTTGCGTGCCTTCAGCCGCGACAAAGCACGCTCCGACGCGTAACGGCCCACCGCCTCGGGCGAGGCCAGATCTGCCGCGTCGCGCATGGAGCTGTACCAGGCGTCGCGCTGCATGCCCGCGCCGCGGCCAGCGATGGGCGCAACCGACAGCGAATGCCGCGAGCTGGCATAGCCGCCCCGGAAGCCGCGCGTGTTGCCCATCCAGAAATGCGACTGCTGGGCCGACACGGCCGCGCCTTCGCTGTTGGTGATGCGCTTGTCCACGGAAAGGGCAGCGGCCTCGCAGCGCAGCGCAATCTCGGCGGCTGCAGCGGCGTCGACGGCCCAGGGATGGAAGAGATCCAGCTCGGGCCGCTGGGTCGCATCCAACGCCAGGTCGGCCGCATCGGGCAACCCGGCGAACTCGTCCTCGGCCGTGAAGCGGGCAATATCGTAAGCCGCACGCACTGTGTCGCGGATGGCCTGTGGCGAGAAGTCCGACGTGCTGGCATTGCCGCGGCGCTGGCCGAGGTAGACCGAGATGCCGAGCGACTTGTCACGGTTGCGCTCGACGTTCTCCAATTGGCCCAGGCGCGCCGATACCGACAGGCCGCAGCCCTCAGACACTTCTGCACCGGCATCGGTCGCGCCGATCTTTTTCGCTTCGCCGAGCGCATCCTCGATCCATTGCTGGAACTGCTCGGGACTGTAGGCAAAACCGTTCTGGGGCTGAGGCATGAAAGCAAAGCGCCGGGCGATGCCGGCGCCGGTGTCAATGGGGTGGGGGACAATGATAAGACTCCGCCCTCCCCCCGCACCGCGATGCACGATCCCAACCCTGAATTCGAAGACGACGACGACTTCGACGGCCCAAGCAAGAGCCAGCTCAAGCGCGACATGACCGCGCTGCAGAAGCTCGGCGAAGAATTGCTCGCCTTGCCCGAGAGCCGTTGGGAGCCGCTGGCGCTGCCCGAGATCCTTTACGACGCGCTGCGCCACGCCAAGAAGATCACCAATTTCGAGGGCAAGCGCCGACAGATCCAGTACATCGGCAAGCTGATGCGCAAGATCGATCCCGAGCCGATCCGGGAAGCGGTGGCCGCTTTCAAGCTCGGCCATGCGCAGGACAGCCTCAAGCTGCATCAGTCCGAGCGCTGGCGCGAACGCCTGCTGGCCAGCGACGAAGCGCTGCAGGAGTTCCTCGCCGAGCACGCCGACGTCGACATCCAGCAACTGCGCAGCCTCGTGCGCGCGGCACGCAAGGACGCGGCCAATGAGCCGGAGAAACGCAGCGGCCGCGCCTTCCGCGAGCTGTTCCAGTTCATCAAGGCTTCCGAAGCCGCGGCCGAAGATGAGTGAGCAGGTCCGCATCGGTGTCGTGTCCATCAGCGACCGGGCATCAGCCGGTGTCTACGAAGACAAGGGCCTGCCTGCCCTCAAGGACTGGCTGACGGGCGCGCTGCACAACCCCATCGAGTTCGTGTCCCGCCTGATTCCTGACGAGCAGGCCGACATCTCGGCGGCGTTGACCGAGCTGGTCGACACCGAACGCTGCGACCTGGTGCTGACGACCGGCGGCACCGGCCCCGCACCGCGTGACGTCACGCCCGAGGCGACGCTGGCCGTGGCTGACCGCGTGATGCCGGGCTTTGGCGAGCAGATGCGCCAGATCTCGCTGCATTTCGTGCCCACGGCCATCCTGTCGCGCCAGGTCGCCGTCATCCGCGGCAAGAGTCTGATCATCAACCTGCCCGGCCAGCCCAAGGCCATCGCCGAAACTCTGGCTGGCCACGAGAAGGCCAGCGGCATCTTCGCCGCCGTACCCTATTGCATCGACCTGATCGGCGGGCCCTACCTCGAGACCCGCGACGAGGTCTGCAAGGCTTTCAGACCCAAGAGCGCACAACGCCCCGTCTAGCCTTCGACCGTTCCTGGCTCGGCCAGCGCCGCAGCCACGTCATCCAGGCTGCGATTGCTGCTGAGGCCGAACCCGCCCACGACGCGCTGACCGGTGGCGCCGCGCCCCTTGGCGGTGTGCACACCAACCCAGGCATTGCGGCCGGCGCGCTTGGCGGCATAGAGCCCCAGGTCGGCCAGGTTGACGACCTGCTGCCAGCTGCGTGCCTGTGGCCGCTCCGGCTCGAAGGGCACGCAGGCAAAGCCGACGGAACAGCTGACATCGAGGCGGCCGCCGTCGTCGAGCTCAAACGGCGTGGCGGCGATGACGGCGCGCATGCGCTCGGCCAGCTCCTCAGCGCGCAGGCGATCGGTGTCGCGCGCCACGGCCAGGAATTCCTCGCCACCCCAGCGCACCAGGTAATCGGACTCGCGCATCACCGAACGCAGCCGGGCGCCGAACTGCACCAGCACCGCGTCGCCCGCGGCATGGCCGTGCCGGTCGTTGATGCGCTTGAAGGCATCGATGTCGAGCAGCAGGAAGACGTTGTCCGTATCCAGCGGCTGGCCCCCGGCGGCAAGCGTCTCCTGTGATCGGCGCAGGCTGGCTGCCAGGTCCTGCTCGATGTGGTCACTCAGGAAGCGGCGGTTGTGCAGGCCCGTCAGCGGGTCGGTCACGCTGCTCAACTGAAGCTGCTCTGATTTCTCTTGCAAAGCGTGGTGCATCGCCCGCAACTCGACCGTGCGCTCGCGCACCTTGTGCTCCAGCTCGAGCTGACGGTGGCGCAGCAGCCGCGTGCGCCCGGCCACCGCCGCGAGCACGAGCAGGCATAGCGCAAACACCAGGGCAGCGCGGAACCACCAGGTCTGGTGCCAGGCAGGCCTCACCGTCACCGCCAGGGCCAGTTCGCGCTCGCCCCATTGGCCGTCGCGGTTGGAGGCGCGCAGGCGCAGCCGGTAGTCACCCGGTGGCAGGTTGGTATAGGCGGCCACCCGGCGCGCCGCGTCGGCCGCCATCCAGCTGGCATCGAAGCCTTCGAGCTTGTAGGCATAGCGATTGCGTTCCGGCGCCGAGAAGTCGGTGGACGCGAACTCCACGGCCAGGCTGTTGCCGTCGGCCGGCACGTCCAGCAGCGCCGTACCACCCGGGGGCAGCGCCACAGAGCGCCCGCCGATCTGCACGTCCGCCACCAGCACGTCGGGCCGGTAGGTCCAGGCCTGCAGCTTCTCGGGCAGCACCACGGTCATGCCGCCGGCACCGCCGAACAGCAGCTCGCCGCGCTCGGTGCGCGCTGCCGAGCCCGTCCAGTAGGTCGGGAAGACCACGCCCTCGGCCCGGCGCAGCGCGCGCGCCGTCATGCGGGCCGGGTCGATACGCGCCAGACCGTTGTCGGTGCTGGCCCAGACCTGGCCCTGCAGGTCCGGCAGCAGCGCGTTGACAGTGCCGTCCGGCAGGCCCTGGGCAACGCCCACGCGCAGGATGGCTTCACCCTGGCCCGGCGCAGGCAGCACATCGATGCCGCCGCCATAGCTGCCCACCCAGAGCCGGCCTTCGGCATCCAGCATCAGCGCCGTGACGAAGCCGGCCGACAGGCCGCGCGCCAGCGTCGGGCCGGCCGGGTATTGCACGACACCACCGCTCAGGGGATCGACCCGGTTGAGGCCGTTGCGCGTTCCGACCCACAGCTCACCCGCCGCGCCGCGGGCCAGCACCATGATGCGCTGGTCGGTCAAGCCCGGTGCCGGGAGGGTGACGGGCGCGGCGCTGCCGCTGGCAATGTCCAACCGCCACAGGCCGTCGAACTGGCCGCCTATCCACAGCGTGCCGCCATCGACCAGCAGGGCCCAGGTGGATGCGGCAGGGTTGCGGCCCGCCAGGCTCACGCGACGCAAATGGCGCCCATTCGCATCGCAGCGATAAAGACCGCGCTTGGTGGCGACGAAGACGCTGCCATCCGCCACGCGCACCATGCCCAGCACGATGTCGGGCGGCAGCGCGGCCTCGGGCCGGCTCGCGTCGGGCCGCAGTGCACCGGCGCGGGCACCGGTGGCGTCGAGGATGTCGATGCCGCTCTTGTGCGTGGCCAGCCACAGGCGGCCCTCGGGCATCGGCAGGATCCAGCTGATCTCGGCGCTGATGAAACGGGAGTCAAGTGCATCGCCAACCTCGGCGCTGGCGCCCAGGCGGGTCAGCACCCCGCCCTGGCGGGGGTCGTGGCGACTCAGGCCGCGGTTCGATGCAGCCCAGATCAGCCCGGACCGGTCGCGGTAGAGGGTGCGCAGCGCGTTGTCCGCCAGGCTGACCGGCCAGGCCGGCACGTGGCGGATGCGCCGGCTGTCGCGCTGCTCGAAGTCGACGGCAACGACACCCTGCCCCAGGGTCGCCACCCACATCTCCCCCGGCTGCGTCTCGAGCAGGCTGGTGATCTGGCTGTTGCCCAGCAGGTCCTCGTTCGCGGCGACGCCGGCCTCCCGCATTTCGACGGCTGGCGCCTCGCCGTTGTCGGCGAGCACGAAGACGCCATCGTGCTTGCCGCCGGCCCAGATGCGCCCGGCGCTGTCCTGGGCCAGGGCCTGGGGCTGGACGACGCGGCCCACCGCCAGTGGCACGGCTTGCAGCCGCGCGCCCGCGGCCGCGCGGCGGAACAGGCCCGCGGCGCTACCGATCCAGAGCTGGCCGCGGCGATCAAGCAGCAGGGTCCAGACCTGGGTGCCGGCACCGGCCGCCCAGCCGCCCACGGTGCTGGCACGCTCGATGCGCCCGCTGTCGGGATCCAGGTGGTCCAGGCCGCCGTCGGTCACGACCCACAGCCCACCCGCGCCGTCGTCGGCAATCTGCCGCACGCTGACATGGCTCAGGCCCGCGGCGCCACCGACCGGGATGGCGACGAAACGGTCCGTCGTCGGGTCATGCCGAAGCAGCCCTGCCGCGCTCGTGCCCACCCAGAGCCGCCCCTTGGCATCGCCATGCAAGGACTGCACATAGTTGTCCGGCAGGGCGCCGGGGCGCTGCGCATCGGCCTTGTAGACCTTGAAGTGGTAGCCGTCCCAGCGCGCCAGACCGCCGAGCGTGCCCACCCACAGAAAACCCTGGCCATCTTCGGCCACGGCCGTCGCGATGGCATTGGGCAAGCCCTGCTCCTGGCTGAGATGCTGGAAGCTGATGTCGGCGAGGCTGGACCAGCGCTTGGGCGCCGGTGCCGCAGTTGCCTCAGCCAGGCAGAGGGCCATGATCAGGCACAGCGCCATGCGCCAGCCAGTGGAAAGCCGCAGTCGTAACTCGCGCAGGAACACAGCAGGCCGACACAGGGCGGGCCATCGCGGCCCGGAACCGGCGATTCTCATTCACGCCGGGCCGGCCGGCGGCAAAGACGTGGCCGGCTGACGGTCTATTTCGCCGGCGCGGCCGCTACTTGACCAGCCGGTTCATCTGCGCCGCATCGAAGGCCTCGTCGCGCTGGGCGTCATCGGGCACGCAGTCACCGATCGGCCGGCCGGCCTGGGTCGACAACTTGCAGACCGCGCTCCAAAGCAGCGCGATCTGGTGCTCGTGGCCCGAGGCGCTGTCGATGAGGCCGCGCATGGCCATCGCGACCGGGTCGTCACCCTGGGTCACGCCATAGGCCGAGAAACCCATCTTGGCGGCCGCCTCCTCGCGGGCCTGTTCGCTGGCGGCCTCGATGATGCGCGCCGGGTTGCCCACGGCTGTCGCACCTGCCGGCACCGGCTTGGTGACGACGGCACCTGAGCCGATGCGCGCACCGGCGCCGACCGTGAAGCCGCCCAGCACGCTGGCATTGGCGCCGACGATGACGCCCGGGCCCAGGGTCGGATGGCGTTTGGCGCCTTTCACGAGCGAGGTGCCGCCGAGCGTGACGCCCTGGTAGATGGTGCAGCCCTCGCCGATCTCGGCCATCTCGCCAATGACGATGCCCATGCCATGGTCGATGAAGACCTTGCGGCCGATGCGCGCGCCGGGGTGGATCTCGATGCCCGTCAGAAAGCGGCTCCAGTGCGAGACCCAGCGCGCCAGCCACTTGAAGCCACGCTGCCAGAACCAGTGAGCACGGCGGTGGAACATCAGCGCATGCAGGCCCGGGTAACAGGTCAGCACCTCCCACGCCGACCGGGCGGCCGGGTCGCGTTCGAGGATCAGGGCGATGTCTTCGCGCAGGCGCTGGAACATGGTGCAGCCAGGGGAGAAAGGCAGGCCAGTTTAGGTGGGGCTACTTTGAGCCTGCTGGCACTACGGTCTTCTGCATCTGTCGCGCAATGCCGCGCAGGATGTGGATTTCCTCGTTCGTGAGCCCGGCGCGGTTGAAGAGCTGGTTCAGGCGGGGCATCAGCTTCTTGGGCGCCGCGGGGTCGAGGTAGTCGATGTGCACCAGCGCTGCCTGTAGATGATCCAGCAGGCCCTGCACGGCACGCGCGTCGGCCAGTTGCGGGTCAGGCGTGCGCGCCTGCACGCCGAAGCCGCCGAGGGCCTGGCGCAGGTCGTAGGCCAGCAACTGCACGGCCTGGGCAAGGTTGAGCGAGCCGTAGTCCGGATGGGTCGGGATGCTCAGCACCGCATGACAGCGGTAGACGTCCTCGTTGCTCATGCCGTAGCGCTCGGAGCCGAACACCAGCGCCAGGCGGGGCGCGGCCTCACGCGCGGCCAGCTCGCCGAACAGTGCACGTGGCTCACGCGTCGGCGGGCCAAAGTCGCGCGGCGTCATCGCGGTGGCGCAGGCGAAGTCCACGTCGTCCAGCGCCTCGGCCAGCGTGGGCACGACGCGGGCGCGTGCCAGGATGTCGGCCGCGCCGCTGGCCATGGCCACCGCCTCTTCGTGGCAGAGCACGTCGGCAAAGCGCGGCGCCACCAGCACCAGGTCCTGGAAACCCATCACCTTCATCGCCCGCGCCGTCGCGCCCACGTTGCCGGCGTGGCTGGTGTTGATGAGAACGAAGCGTGTGGATTCCACGGGTTTGTACGGAGGCTGCGGCTAGAATCGCGCGATTATCCGGGCCGCCTCCATGGGTCCCGCCGCTCTTTCCTCCCGTCAGCCCCTTCTTCCCAGCGAGTGCCACGCATGCTGCAAACGTCTCACCATCCCATGCTCAATGTCGCCATCAAGGCGGCGCGTGCGGCTGGCGCCATCATCAACCGCGCCTCGCTGGACCTCGAAGCTCTGCGCATCAACACCAAGAGCCCGAACGACTTCGTCACCGAGGTCGACCACGCCGCAGAAGGGGTGATCATCGAGACGCTGCTGGGCGCCTACCCGGACCACGGCATCCTCGCCGAAGAGTCGGGCCGCACCCACGGCGCCAAGCATTCCGAGTTCGTCTGGATCATCGATCCGCTGGACGGCACCACCAACTTCATCCACGGCCTGCCGATGTACTGCGTGTCCATCGCGCTGGCGCACCGCGGCGTCGTGCAGCAGGCCGTCGTCTACGACCCGACCCGCAACGACCTCTTCTACGCCAGCAAGGGCCGCGGCGCCTTCTGCAACGACCGCCGCCTGCGCGTGTCCAAGCGCACCCGCATGAGCGACGCGCTGATCGGCACCGGCTTCCCCTTCCGCCGTGGCGACAATTTCAAGCGCTACGTGAAGATGTTCGAGGAGGTCATGCAGCACTGCGCCGGCCTGCGCCGCCCGGGCGCTGCAGCGCTGGACCTCTGCTACGTCGCAGCCGGCTATTACGACGCCTTCTTCGAGACCGGCCTGCAGCCCTGGGACGTGGCGGCGGGCTCGCTCATCATCACGGAAGCCGGTGGCCTGATCGGCAACTTCACGGGCGAGGCCGACTTCCTGCACCAGCGTGAAGTGGTGGCCGGCAACCCCAAGATCTACGCGCAGTTGGTGACGATGCTGGCACCCTACACCCGCGTCATCAAGGAAGAAGAGGCCGCAGCTCCCATGCTCAATGGTGATGCAGCGCTTGCGCCGGCCGAGCCGAAGAAGCGTGGCGCCGTGCGTATCAAGAAGGATGAAAGCGGCGACGCAGCGCCCTGATCAGCGCCACCCGTCCCCTTCGAAGCCCTCCTCGCGAGGGCTTTCTCATTTTCTGGCTGTGAAGGAATTGGCAGCAGCGGTGACCAAGGGCTAACCCGGTCATGCGTGCGTGACTTCTGCACGGCCGCACCCCTTACCCGTGGGGGGCGGGCTCGCCAGAATGCGTGCTGCAACGCGGCCAGAGCCGCTCTGTTCCCCCAATCAAACCGCCCGAAAGACGCTACTGATGTTTGCCCGCTCCGCTGTCGCTCTCGCCCTCGTCGCCGCTGCCTCCCTGGCCCACGCCGATGCCAAGGTTCTGAAGAAGGTCGCTCCCGAGTACCCCAATGAGGCCGTCAAGAAGAACATCAGCGCCGGCAGCGTGCGCGCCAAGATGACCATTGCCGGCGACGGCAAGGTCTCGGATGTCGCCATCGTCGAAGCCGAACCCAAGCGCGTGTTCGACCGTGCCGCCACCGAAGCCCTGAGCCAGTGGAAGTTCGAAGGCACCGGCGCCGCCCAGACCCACGAAGTCAAGCTGGTGTTCAAGTCGGAAGATTAATTAGACGCTTCGCTAGCCAAGCGCTTCGCTGAATCAACAAGGCCCGCGTTGCGGGCCTTGCTCTTTATGGGTGTTTCTTGCGCCGCTCAGAAGCTGTGGCGAACGCCGAGTTCGGCACCGCTGCAGTTGCCGCCCGGCACCGTCGTCGCCATGCCCACGTTGAAGCGCACGCCAGTGCCCTTGTTGTCGGCGCGGGCGGCGTTGCCATACAGCGCGGTGCGCTTGGACAGATCGTGCACATAGCCGAGCGCGATATGACTCGCGTCGCTGGCCACGCCCTTGGCGCTCAAGGTCGTGTAGGCAAAGCGGACCTCCCCCTGCGGGCCCACCTGCCACCGCGTGCCCACCATGCGCGCCGTCGTCTTCGTCGTGCCGACCTTGTTCTCGCCCCACAGTCCCATCAGCTTGACCGGGCCCAACTGCCAGGCCGCACCGACATTGCTCTGCTTGTAGTCGCCCGTCGCGTAGCGGGTGCGCGTAATCGCGACCGCGGCGTTGAAGGCCTCGTTGCGCCAGCCGATGCGCATGCCCTGCAACTGGCCGTCCCTGTGCGTCGGGCCATCGCCCTGCTCGCCCAAGGCCAGCATCACGTGGGCATAGACACCACCCAGGCCCGGCGGCAGGAAGTAGCCGATGGAGTTGGACGCCCGCGCATTGGTGCGCGGCGTCGTGCCATTGGCGGGCGCGGGATAGAACAACAGCCCCGAACTGGCGACGCCATTGGGGCCGAAGGGATGCATGGTCATCGTCAGGTTGATGAAGGACGGCACATAGTCGCGGCCCAGGCGCAGTTCGCCCCAGTCACCGGACAACTGCACCGTCGCACGGCGCGCCCAGGTCAGACCGCCGCTGATGGAGTCCTTGTTGTTGGTGCTGGTCGCACCGCTGCTGCCGTCGTCCACCAACAGGGCCGACTCCAGCCAGAAGCCAACCTTGAGCCCGCCGCCCAGATCCTCGCTACCGCGCACGCCCAAGCGGCTGGAGGCGTTGCCGTCGCTGGTGACCAGGTGGCGCTTGCCGACGCCGTCGGCCTTGAGCTGCTGTACGCCGATGTCCATCAGGCCAAAGAGCTGCACGCTCCCCGCCTGCTGCGCCTGCACGCCCACAGCCGCAGTGGCCAGGGCCACAAAGCCCACCCTCCAACGTCCTGTCTTCATGGCGGTCTCCATGTGTTGTTGTGCAGGATCCGGGGCCCACCCTGGTGGGACGGGTATTCATAGCACCAAATACACCGCCACAGCAACATAAAACATATCGGTAGGCATCGTTCGCCAGCGCTCGTTCCGTGGGTGACTGATGGCGCTTTGTCCGTCGCGAAGGCCGATTCCAGCGCTCCAGCGGTTCGCCCTTGTCCAGACGGAGGTTGGCAGCCGGCGCGCCTCGTCGGCAAGCCAGGAGCACAGCGAAGGCTCCGTGGCCGTCGGCCGCTCAACCGACGGGCCAGCCTACTTGGCCGCCGCGTAAACTGTCGCCCATTCTGAAGCCCTCCGCCGGGGGGCTTTGTTATTTGCTCGACGCCGATGACCCAGCCCGCTGACTTCAGCGCCCACACGCCCATGATGGCCCAGTACCTGGGCCTGAAAGCCGACTTCCCGGACACGCTGCTGCTGTACCGGATGGGCGATTTCTACGAAGTCTTCTTTGATGACGCGCGCAAGTGCAACGCGCTGCTGGACATCACGCTGACGCAGCGCGGCCAGAGCGCGGGGCAGCCCGTCGTCATGGCCGGCGTGCCGGTGCACGCGCTGGAGAGTTATCTCGCCAAGCTCATCAAGCTGGGCGAGGCGGTGGCGATCGCCGAGCAGGTGGGCGAGGTCGGCGCGAGTAAGGGGCCTGTGGAGCGCAAGGTGGTGCGCGTCGTCACGCCGGGCACCATCACCGACACCGAACTGCTGGCCGACAAGCAGGACGCCGTGCTGCTGGCCGTCTCCGGCCACGGTCGCCGCCATGGGCTGGCATGGCTGTCCCTGACCCAGGGCGAGATCGGCCTGGCCGAATGCAGCGACGTGGAACTGCCCGCCTGGCTGGCCCGCCTGTCGCCAGCCGAGGTGCTGGTGAATCGCGAGCAGCAGCCATCGGGCGTCATGAAGGCGCGCTTCCCGGTCACGAACCGGCCGAGCTGGCAGTTCGACGCCGCTTTGGGCCAGCGCAAGCTGTGCGAACAACTGGCCGTGGCCGGCCTGCAGGGCTTCAACGCGCATGAGCTGACGCTGGCTCACGCGGCCGGCAGTGCCTTGCTGGCGTTTGCCGAACACACCCAGGGCCGGGCTCTCGCCCACGTGCGCTCCCTGCGCGTGCAGCGCAGCGGCGAGCTGCTGGACCTGCCGCCCGCCACCCAGCGCAACCTGGAGTTGACGCAGACGCTGCGCGGCGAGCCGAGTCCCACCCTCTTCTCGCTGCTGGACACCTGCAAGAGCGGCATGGGCAGCCGCACGCTGCGCCAGTGGCTGCTGCATCCCAAGCGTGACCGGGCGGAAGCCGTCTCGCGCCACGACGCCATCGCCGCCCTGCACGACGAAGGCTTCGAGCCCCTGCGCGAAGCGCTGAAATCGGTCAGCGACGTGGAACGCATCTCCGCCCGCATCGCCTTGCGCCAGGTGCGCCCGCGCGAGCTGACCGGCTTGCGCGCGACGCTTCAGGTGCTGCCGCAACTGCGCGCTGTGACACCCGCCGCGTTGCGCGACGCCAGCCTGAACCCGCCGGCCGACATCCAGGAGCTGCTGGAGCGCGCCATCGCGCTGGAGCCGGCCATCCTGACGCGCGATGGCGGCGTCATCGCCGACGGCTTCGACGCCGACCTGGACGAGCTGCGCGGCATCCAGCAGAACTGCGACGGCTTCCTTCTCGACCTCGAAACCCGAGAGCGCGCCCGCACCGGCATCGCCAACCTGCGCGTGCAGTTCAACCGCGTGCATGGCTTCTACATCGAGGTGACGCAGGGCCAGGTCGACAAGGTGCCGATGGACTACCAGCGCCGCCAGACGCTGAAGAACGCCGAGCGCTACATCACGCCGGAGCTGAAGGCCTTTGAGGACAAGGCCCTGTCCGCCAACGAGCGGGCGCTGGCGCGCGAGAAGCTGCTGTACGAGCAGGTCATCGACGCCCTGATCAGCCGCCTGGAGCCGCTGACGGCGCTGGGCCGCACGCTGGCCGGTCTGGACGCGCTGGCGGCGCTGGCCGAACGCGCCGTCACGCTGAACTGGTGCCGGCCGGAGTTCGTCACCCAGCCCTGCCTGGAGATCGAAGCCGGCCGCCACCCCGTCGTGCAGGCCCGCCTGCACGAGACTGGCGGCACGGAGTTCATGCCCAACGACTGCAAGCTCGATGCGCGTACCAAGCTGCTCGTCATCACCGGCCCGAACATGGGCGGCAAGAGCACCTTCATGCGCCAGGTGGCGCTGATCGCGTTGCTGGGATCAATAGGCAGCTATGTGCCGGCGACGAGCTGTCGCCTTGGGCCGATGGACGCCATCCACACTCGCATCGGCGCGGCGGACGACCTCGCCAACGCTCAATCCACCTTCATGCTGGAGATGACCGAAGGTGCGGCCATCCTGCATTCGGCCACCGACCAATCCCTCGTGTTGATGGACGAGATCGGGCGGGGGACTTCCACCTTCGACGGCCTGGCACTGGCGTCGGCCATCGCCAGCCACCTGCACGACAAGACCCGCGCGTTCACCTTGTTCGCCACGCACTACTTCGAGCTGACCGAGTTCCCTGCCAAGCATGCGCAGGCGCAGAACTGGCACGTGTCGGCCGTGGAGAGCGGTGAGGACATCGTCTTCCTGCACGAGCTGCAGCCCGGCCCGGCCAGCCGCAGCTATGGCGTGCAGGTCGCCAAGCTGGCCGGCATGCCCGCCAGCCTCGTGCGCCAGGCCCGCGCGACGCTGGAGGCCCTGGAGGCCCGCCAGAACGCGGCCGACGACCAGTTCGACCTCTTCGCCGCCCCGCCCGCGCCGCCGCCCCTGCCCGAGCCCAGCGAGCTGCTGCAGGCGCTGGCCAAGGTCGACCCCGACGCGCTGTCGCCGCGCGAGGCACTGGAAGCGCTGTACCAACTCAAGCGCCTGGCGGCCAGCTGAACGCCATGAACCGGCGCCGCGCCGCATTGGCGCTGTTGTCCACGATAGGCCCCTCCGCCGCCCTGGCTGCGGAGCCCCTGCGCGTCACCATCCCGCAGTTGTCGCCCAGCTCGCAGGAGCACGCAAGCTATTTCCCGCAACTGCTGCGCCTGGCGTTGGAGAAGACGCAGGCCAGCGACGGGGCCTTCGAGATCCAGCACTACGAGCAGCCGATGAGCGGCCAGCGCCAGTTCGTCGAGCTGAAGAACAATGGCGCCATCAACGTCATCTGGGATGGCAGCAACACCAGGCGCGAGGCCGAGCTCCTTCCTGTGCGCTTCTCGCTGCTGCGCGAACTCAACGACTACCGCGTCTTCCTGATCCGCAGGGGTGACCAGGCGCGTTTCCGGGCCGTGCGCACGCTGACCGACCTGAGCCGCTTCACGGCCGGGGCCGGCGAGGGCTGGCCATCGACCGACGTACTGCGCGCCAACGGCCTGCCCGTGGTCACGTCCGTCAATTACGAACAGCTCTTCGCGATGCTGGGCGCCAGGCGCTTCGACTACATGCCGCGCGGCGTTTATGAGGCCTGGTACGAGCAGCAACAGCACAGCGGCCTGGCCATCGAGCAGACCCTGTTCCTGCACTACGGCGTGCCCTTCTACTTTTTCACCAGCCGCGACAACCCCGCCCTGGCCGACCGCATCGAGCGCGGCCTGCGCGCGGCCCTGGCCGACGGCAGCTTCGACCGCCTGTTCCGCAGCATTCCCAGCTTCAGGCGCAGTCTTGATGAGATCCACGCCGGCAGGCGCCGCGTGCTGGAGCTTGAGCTGCCGCCCGACTGACGGCCACGTCTGGACTCGGCACTCCAGAACTGACGCTGAACAGGTCGCCCGACGCAGGCAAACTGCGCGCCCATGACAACTCGCACGCTGGTCTTCTCTCACGCCAACAGCTATCCCGCCGGCTGCTACCGCGTGCTGTTCGAGCGTTGGCGCGCCGCCGGCTGGCGCGTCGAGGCGCTGGACCGCTTTGGCCACGACCCGCGCTTCCCCGTGACTGGCGACTGGCGCCGCCTGCGTGACCAGCTGCTGCATTTCATCGAGCATGAAGTGCGCCCGCAAGGCCAGGTCGCCCTTGTCGGCCACTCGCTGGGCGGCATGCTGAGTTTGATGGCCACCTGCCGCCGACCCGATCTCGTCAGCCGCCTTGTCATGCTGGACTCACCCGTCGTGTCGGGCATGAAGGCCGCGGTCGTTGCGATGGCCAAGACGACGGGACTCATCCACCGCTACGGCCCGTCCAAGATCGCCCGCGAGCGTCGCCATGTCTGGCCGGATCGCGAGGCCGTTTACAAGCATTTCTCAGCCAAGAAGCTTTTCGCCCGTTGGGACCCACGGGTGCTGGCCGACTACATCGACGCCGGTTTCGAAGAGTCGGAAGACGGCCAGGTCAGGCTGCGTTTCACGCGCGAGGTCGAGGCCCACATCTACCGTACCTTGCCCCACCACCTGCCCCTGCTGCTGCGCCTGCGCCCGCCACAGTGCCCGGTGGCTTTCGTCGGCGGTACGCGCTCGGCCGAGCTGCGCCAGGCGGGTGCCGCGGCGTCCAGGAAACTGGCTGGGGAGAACTGGCGCTGGATGGAGGGCTCGCACCTGTTCCCTTTCGAGAAACCTGAGGAAACGGCCGACTTGGTGCTGGAGTTGCTGGGGCCCAATTGACGGGTCTCGTACAATCGCAATTTCCCACCTCAGCATGCTGTTCTGCGTGCTGCAAGACATGACCAAATTCGTCTTCGTCACCGGCGGTGTGGTGTCCTCCCTGGGCAAGGGCATCGCGTCGGCCTCCCTGGCTGCCATCCTCGAATCGCGCGGCCTCAAAGTCACCCTGATCAAGCTGGACCCCTACATCAACGTCGACCCCGGCACGATGTCGCCCTTCCAGCACGGTGAAGTCTTCGTCACCGACGACGGCGCCGAAACCGACCTCGACCTCGGCCACTACGAGCGCTTCATCACCACGCGGATGAAGAAGGCCAACAACTTCACGACCGGCCAGATCTACAAGACCGTGCTCGAGAAGGAACGCCGCGGCGACTACCTCGGCAAGACGGTGCAGGTGATCCCGCACATCACCAACGAGATCCAGGAATACATCAAGCGCGGCGCCGAGGGCGTTGACGTGGCCATCGTCGAGATCGGCGGCACGGTGGGCGACATCGAGTCCCTGCCCTTCCTCGAAGCCGTGCGCCAGATGAGCCTGCGCGCCGGCCCGACCAACACGGCCTATGTGCACCTGACCTATGTGCCCTGGATCGCCGCCGCCGGCGAGCTGAAGACCAAGCCGACCCAGCACACGGTGCAGAAGCTGCGCGAGATCGGCATCCAGCCCGACGCGCTGCTGTGCCGCGCCGACCGCCGCATCCCCGACGACGAGCGCGAGAAGATCTCGCTGTTCACCAACGTCGCCGAGTACGGCGTGATCTCGATGTGGGACGTGAACACCATCTACAAGGTGCCGCGCATGCTGCATGAGCAGGGCCTGGACCAGCTCATCTGCACCAAGCTCCAGCTCAACACCAAGAGCACGGACCTGAGGCGCTGGGACACCCTGGTCTACGAGGTCGAAAACCCCAAGACCGAGATCACCATCGCCATGTGCGGCAAGTACACCGACCTGTCGGACTCGTACAAGTCGCTCAACGAGGCGCTGCGCCACGCCGGCATCCACAACCATGCCGGCGTCAAGATCGAGTACGTCGACAGCGAGACGCTGACGCCCGAGACGGTCGACACGCTGGCCAAGTTCGACGCCATCCTTGTGCCCGGCGGCTTCGGCAAGCGCGGCGTGGAAGGCAAGATCCTGGCCGCCCAGTACGCCCGTGAGCACAAGCTGCCTTACCTGGGCATCTGCCTGGGCATGCAGGTCGCGACCATCGAGTACGCCCGCCACATGGCCGGCCTCGAGAACGCCAACTCCACCGAGTTCGATCCCGACACGCCCCACCCCGTCATCGCGCTGATCGACGAGTGGCAGGACGCCGACGGCAGCATCCAGAAGCGTGACGAGAAGAGCGACCTCGGCGGCACGATGCGCCTGGGCGCCCAGAGCTCCGACGTCAAGGACGGCACGCTGGCCCGTGACATCTACGGCCCGATCGTCACCGAGCGCCACCGCCATCGCTACGAGGCCAACGAGCACTACCTCGACCGCCTGCAGAAGGCCGGCCTCGTCATCTCGGCCATCACCCAGCGCGAGAAGCTGACCGAGATGGTCGAGCTGCCGCGCGAGGTGCACCCCTGGTTCGTGGGCGTGCAGTTCCACCCCGAATTCAAGTCCACGCCCTGGGGCGGCCATCCGCTGTTCACGGCCTTCATCAAGGCTGCGCTGGAACACCATCAGAAGGCCTGATCTATGAAGCTCTGTGGATTCGATGTCGGCATCGACAAGCCCTTCTTCCTGATCGCCGGGACCTGCTCGATCGAGGGGCTGCAGATGTCGCTCGACGTCGCCGGCCTGCTGAAGGAAGCGTGCACAGCCCTCGGCATTCCGCTGATCTACAAGGGCTCGTTCGACAAGGCCAACCGGTCGTCCGGCACCACCAAGCGCGGTGTCGGCATGGAAGCCGGCTTGAAGATCCTCGACGAGGTGCGCCGCCAGACCGGCCTGCCGGTGCTGACCGACGTGCACGATGCCTCGCAGGTGGCCGAGGTCGCCAGCGTCGTGGACGTGCTGCAGACCCCGGCCTTCCTGTGCCGCCAGACGGATTTCATCCGCGCGGTCGCGCAAAGTGGCAAGCCGGTCAACATCAAGAAGGGCCAGTTCCTCGCGCCCTGGGACATGAAGAACGTCATCGACAAGGCCCGCGCCGCCGCGCGCGAGGTGGGCCTGTCCGAAGACCTCTTCCTTGCCTGCGAGCGTGGCGTCAGTTTTGGCTACAACAACCTGGTCGCCGACATGACCAGCCTGGCCGAAATGCGCAACACCGGCGCGCCGGTGGTCTTCGACGTCACCCACTCGGTGCAGAAGCCCGGTGGCCTCGGCGGCTCCAGCGGCGGTGCCCGCGAGATGGTGCCCGTGCTGGCCCGGGCCGGCGTGGGCGTGGGCGTGGCGGGCCTGTTCATGGAGACGCACCCGAACCCCGCCGAGGCCTTCAGCGACGGCCCCAACGCCGTGCCGCTCAAGCACATGAAGACGCTGCTGGAGCAACTGGTGGCGCTGGATCGCGTCGTCAAGAAGCAGCCTCTTTTGGAGAATGATTTCTCCTGCTAAGGGGAGATCATTCGACGAACTGGCATGCGTTGACTTGCACCTTCGTCAAAATGATTTCAGCTGCTGAGAGATAAATGGCTGCCTACATCCTCGCCAACGTCAAGGTCACCAACCCAGCGCAATACGAGGACTACCGGCGGCTCTCGACGCTGGCCATGAAGCAGCATGGCGCCGAGGTGCTGGTGCGCGGCGGCAAGACCACGGTGCTCGAAGGCGACTGGACACCCGAGCGTGTCGTGCTGCTGAAGTTCCCCACGCCGGAAGCCGCACAGGCTTTCTATGACTCGCCCGAGTACGGTGTGGCGCGTGAGGCCCGCGAGGGCATCGCCGTCATGCGCATGGTGTTGATCGAAGGCGTTTGAGCCCCGTGGCCGTCGTTGCATTGCTGCTGGGCGCGCTGTTCGGCGGCTTCGCCTCGGAGAGTCTGATCGGCGCGTTTCTCGGCGCCGCGGTGGGCTGGCTGGGCTGGCAGCAGATGCAACAGGGGCGGCGCATCGCCGGCCTGGAAAAGCAGCTCACAGCCCGCGGACCGGCGCCGGCGCCGCTGCCCGCTCAACCACCCGCTTCAACGCCCCCTGTGGCCGTGCCTCAGCGGACCGAAGCGGTTGTCGCGCCGTTGCCACCTACCGTCGCGACGCCGGTTGCTGCACCGCCGCCGCCCAGGCCGGCACCCCAACCACCGGCCCCGGCGCCCGTCCCGCGCCGTCCCATCCCCATGCCCGCCTGGGCCCAGCGCCTTGCCGCGGCCAACACCATCGTCAAGGTGGGGCTGGCGATGCTCTTCCTCGGCCTCGTCTTCCTCGCGCGTTTCGCGGCAGAGAACGTCACGGTGCCACTGGAAGTGCGCCTGGCCGGCATCGGTGCCACCGGTATTGCGCTGCTGGTCATTGGCTGGCGCTTGAGGCTGCGCTCGCGCGGCTACGGGCTGCTGCTGCAGGGCGGCGGCGTGTCCGTGGTCTACCTGACGCTGTTTGCCGCCGTGAAGCTGGCCGGCCTGGAGCCGCTCGCACTCGTGTTCGCGCTGATGCTGGCCGTCTCGCTGCTGGCGGCACTGCTGGCCGTCAAGCAGGACGCACAGGCGCTGGCCGTCGTCGCCGCCCTGGGCGGCTATGCCACGCCGCTGCTGCTGTCCACCGGCGGCGGCGCCATCGCCATGCTGTTGGGTTACTACCTCGTGCTCGGTCTGGGCGTGGCGCTCGTCGCCTGGTTCAAGCACTGGCCGCGCCTGAACCTGATCGCCTTCAGCTTCACCGCCCTCATCGCGAGTGCCTGGGGACTGACGGCCTATACGCCCGCCGACTACGCCGTCGCCCAGGGCTTCCTCGTCACCTTCTGGCTGCTGTTCACCGCCGTGCTGCTGATGCCGGGCCGCCGCGCACAAGCACCCGAGGTCTGGCTGCAAGCCACGCTGTTGTTCGGCGTGCCTGTTTTCGCTTCGGCGATGCAGTACGCGCTGCTCAAGCCCGACTCGATGGCCATCGCCTTTGCTGCGCTGCTGATTGGCGCGGCCTACGCGGGCCTGGCCGCCTGGGTGCGGCGCCGCCCAGCCCATGCCCTGGTGTTCGAGGCTTTCATCGCGCTCGGCGCCGTGTTCGGCACGCTGGTCATTCCATTCGCGCTCAGCGCCGAGGCCACCGCCGGTGCCTGGGCGCTGGAAGGTGTCGGTGCGGTATGGCTGAGCCTGCGCCAGCGACGCCTGCGCGTGCTAGCGAGCGGCCTGGCGTTGATGGCGCTGGGTGGCGCCACGCTGGTGATGTCGATGTCTCGCGATGACCTGGACGGCCTTCATGCGGCATCGCAGTTGCTGAATGCGCTGCTGATCGCCGCGGCAGGGCTGGGTGCTGCCCGATTCCTCGGCCGCGATGACAGCCGGCCGTGGCATGCCGGCGTCGCGTTCGCTCTGGTCGGCTGGGGCACGGTGTGGCTCGCCGTCGCGGCGGGCATCGTCCTTGACCAGTGGGTGGCGGCACCGCACGAGTGGGCCGTCAGCGTCGCGCTGATCGCCGCCATCGGCTTCTTGCTGCTGGGCCTACAGGCACTGTGGCGCTGGCCCACGGCCGCGTGGCCGACCGCGCTGCTGCTGCCGGCTTGGGGCCTGCTCGGTATCTTGGGCACGGTGCTGCACGGCGCGCCGCTGTCGGCAGGCGGCGTGTGGGCACTGCCGCTGGCCTGGGTTGCGCAGGCACTCGTGCTGCAACGCACGGCGTCGCACTGGCCCGCGCTGCTGCGCAACGCCACGCATGCCGGCAGCTTGCTGGCATTTGCGCTGCTCGGCGCTCTGCAAGGCCGCCACTGGACGGCCGACCTCGGCGACCCCGGCAGCGCCTGGGGTTGGCTGGGCTGGCTGCTGGTGCCGGCGCTGCTGCTGGCTGCCGTGCTGCGCCAGCAGCGTCGCCCTGCCGATCAACAGGCCTGGCCACTGCGCCTGGCGCCTGCGGCCTATGCCCAGGTGGGCGCTGCCGTGCTGAGCCTGGCACTTTCGGCCTGGGTGCTGATCGCCAACTGGGCCAGCCCCGGCACTGCCCAGCCTCTGCCCTACATCCCGGTGCTGAATCCACTCGATCTCGGCATCGCCGCGGCGCTGCTGGCCGTCGTCGCTTGGCTGCGCAGCCCGGCTGCTGCCGCGCTCAAGCTGCCGCCTTCCTCGCTGGCTGTGCCGGCAGCCCTGGCCTTCCTTTGGCTCAACGGCATGCTGATCCGCTGCTTCCATCACTGGGGCGATGTGCCCTATCACGTCGACGGCTGGCTCGAGTCCCGCGGCGTGCAGACCGGCCTGGCACTGCTGTGGAGCGCCCTGGCTCTGGTGCTGATGCTGCTGGGCACGCGCCGCCACCAGCGCGCGCCCTGGCTGGCCGGCGCCGTGCTGCTGGGTGCCGTCGTGCTGAAGCTGATGCTGTTCGACCTGCAGGGCAGCGGCACCGTGCTGCGCATCGTTTCCTTCATCGGCGTGGGTGTGTTGATGCTGGTCATCGGCTATATCGCGCCTTTGCCGGGCTCTACACAAGATGAGAAAAAGCCTTCTTGAGCTGTTGGTGCTGCTGGCCGCCACATCGGCCACAGCCAGCCCGCACCGCGCGCCGGTGCAGATCACCCAACCCGCGCCCTTCCTGACGCTGGATGCCACGGCCGAAGCCTGGCAGCACAGCCTGGGCAGCGACCTGCGCGACTGGCAGCTGCTCGACGCCCAGGGCCGCCGCGTGCCCTTCGCGCTGCTGCCGGACGAGCTGCTGACCATGCCCGAGCGCGAGCTGAAGCTGGCCGCGCTGCCGCCGGCGCCGGTCGCCGCGTCGGCACCGCGTCATCGGCTTCCCGCCGGCTGGCTGCTGGACCTGGGCGAGCCGGCCCAATGGCCGGCCGAGCCCCGCCAACTGCGGCTGCGCTGGCCCACCGACGCCGCAGCTTTCCAGGCCGGCTACCGGCTGGAGACCAGCCCCGACCTGCAAGCCTGGCAAGTGCTGGGAACCGGTCAGTTGCTGGGCCTGCGCACGACCGACGGCGCGCCGCTGGCCCAGCCGCTGGTCACCCTGCCGGGCCGTCCGCAACGCTATCTGCGCCTGGTGTGGGACGACGCCACGCGCGCCGTGCAGCCCGAGGCCGCCACCCTGCTGGCCCAACCCGCTGGCGCAGCGCCGCAGCAGCTGGTTCGCAGCTCGCCCTTGCCCGCGCAAGATGCCGATGGCGGCTGGGTCATCCCGCTCGGCGGCCCACAGCCCCTGCTGAGCCTGACGCTGGCCGGCACGCAGGGCACTTGGATCCTGCCCGTGCAGGTGCAGACGCGCTCAAGCGCGAAAGCACCGTGGCAGACCGTGGCCCGCAGCGTGTTCTACCGCGTGGACCGCGGCGATGCCCCGGCCGACGCCGCACCGGCACTGCCGCTGAACGTGGGAGCGAGCGAGCTGCGTCTGCTGCCGCCGCGCGGCACCGCATTGCCGCCCGCCGACAGCCTGCGCCTGGACTGGGCCGTGCGCGTCACCCGCCTCGTGTGGGCTGCCCAGGGCGAACCGCCTTTCAGCCTGCAGGTGGGCGCCGCAGCGCCAGAGACCGGCCCGCACTCGCTGGCCGAAGTGGTGCCCGACTGGCAGCGTGAGCAGGCCCGCCTGGGCCGAGCCCAGCTCGGCGCCTTCACACCCCAGGCCATGCCAGCCGCGGAACCCGCTCTACCCCCGCGCCGCCTGCTGCTGTGGGCCGTGCTGGGCGTGGGCGTCGTGCTGCTCGCGGCCGTCACCTGGCGGCTATGGCGCCAGGGACCGACGCAGCCCAGCACTTAAACTCCAGCCCCAACGCACCGGCCGCTTGTTGTGACACGGTAACGCCCGCTTGGCACACTTGCGCCCGCCCGAATTTTTCACTTCCTGGAGACAACCCCATGAGCGCAATCGTTGACATCGTCGGTCGAGAAATCCTCGACAGCCGCGGCAATCCCACCGTCGAATGCGACGTGCTGCTGGAGTCCGGCGTCATGGGCCGCGCGGCCGTGCCGTCGGGTGCGTCCACCGGTTCACGCGAGGCCATCGAGCTGCGCGACGGCGACAAGAGCCGCTACCTGGGCAAAGGCGTGCTGAAGGCCGTCGAGCACATCAACACCGAGATCTCCGAGGCCGTGCTGGGCCTGGACGCCTCCGAGCAGGCCTTCCTGGACAAGACGCTGATCGACCTGGACGGCACCGAGAACAAGAGCCGCCTGGGCGCCAACGCCATGCTGGCCGTGTCAATGGCCGTGGCCCGCGCCGCGGCCGAAGAGTCCGGCCTGCCGCTGTACCGCTACTTCGGCGGCATGAACGGCTGCCAGCTGCCGGTGCCGATGATGAACGTCATCAACGGCGGCGCCCACGCCAACAATTCGCTGGACCTGCAGGAGCTGATGATCGTCCCCGTGGGCGCGCCGAGCTTCCGTGAAGCGCTGCGCTGGGGTGCCGAGGTCTTCCACGCGCTGAAGAAGATCCTGCACGACAAGGGCATCTCCACCGCAGTGGGCGACGAAGGCGGCTTCGCGCCCAGCGTCGAGAGCCATGAGGCAGCCATCCAGCTGATCCTGCAGGCCATCGACAAGGCCGGCTATCGCGCTGGCGACCAGATCGCCATCGCCCTGGACTGCGCCGCGAGCGAGTTCTACAAGGACGGCAAGTACGTGCTCGAAGGCGAAGGCGGCATCCAGCTGACCGCGCAGGAGTGGACCGACATGCTGGCCACCTGGGTCGACAAATACCCCATCATCTCCATCGAAGACGGCATGGCCGAAGGCGACTGGGACGGCTGGAAGATCCTGACCGACCGCCTGGGCAAGAACGTGCAGATCGTTGGTGACGACCTGTTCGTCACCAACACCAAGATCCTGCAGGAAGGCATTTCCAAGGGCATCGCCAACTCGATCCTGATCAAGATCAACCAGATCGGCACGCTGACCGAGACCTTCGCCGCCATCGAGATGGCCAAGCGCGCGGGCTACACCGCCGTCATCTCGCACCGTTCGGGCGAGACCGAAGACAGCACCATCTCCGACATCGCCGTCGGCCTGAATGCCGGCCAGATCAAGACCGGTTCGCTGTCGCGCTCGGACCGCATGGCCAAGTACAACCAGCTGCTGCGCATCGAAGAAGACCTGGGTGACGTCGCCTTCTATCCCGGCCGCGCCGCCTTCTACAACCTCAAGTAAAGCTTGAAGGCGCTTGCCGCGGTCCTGGCGATCTTCCTGATCGCCATCCAAGCCCAGCTCTGGGTGGGCCGGGGCAGCATTCCGCACGTCGCTCAGCTCCGGGAGGAGCTGAGCCAGGCCCAGGCCGACAACGACAAGGCCCGAGCCCGCAACGCCCAGTTGCAGGCCGAGCTGCGTGATCTGCGCGAAGGCCTGGAGATGGTCGAGGAGAAGGCCCGCTTCGAGCTGGGCATGATCAAGTCCGACGAAGTCTTCGTGCCGCTGGCGCCGGCTGCAGCGTCTTCCATCAAGCGCTGATGCCCGCCACCATCTGGACGGCGCTTCTTGCGCCGGCCTTCTCAGCATTCGGCAGCCCCATCTCCTGGCTGGAGCTGGTGGCCTTCGTGCTGGCCGTCTGGATGGTGGTCTGCAATATGCGCGTCCACCTGCTGGCCTGGCCGCTGGCCCTCATCAGCTCGCTGATGTATTTCGCGCTGTTTCTGGACGGCAAGCTCTACGGCGAGGCCGGGCTGCAGCTGGTGTTCGCAGCACTGGCGCTGTGGGGTTGGTGGCAATGGCGCTTTGGCCGCACGCGCGACGGCGAGGCGCTGAAGGTACGCCGCCTCGGCCTGCAAGGCCTCGTCAAGCCCGCGCTGCTGACGCTGGCCGCCTGGCCCTTGCTCGGCGTCTTTCTCGCGAAGAACACCGACAGCCCCCTTCCCTACTGGGATGCTTTCCCCACCGTCGCCAGCCTGCTTGGCCAATGGCTGCTGGCGCGCAAGTACGAAGAGAACTGGCCGACCTGGATCGTCGTCAACGTGGTCAGCGTCGTGCTCTTTGGCCTCAAGGGCTACTGGCTGACCGTGATCCTCTACGCGGGCTTCATCCCGATGAGCGTGTTCGGCTGGCGCGCCTGGAGAAAATGAGCTCACCCCCTACGCGCTGCGCGCGCCCCCTTCGAGGGGGCACTGCCAGTGGCCCGGCAAAGCCGGTTCCACGGCAGTCGCTTGGCCAGCCACCACACGGCGAACTTGGCCACGCACAATTTGCGGAGCCTTCATGGCAAGGATGATTGCCTTGTTGGGTGCCGAATGCACCGGCAAGTCCACGCTGGCCGAGGCGCTGGCGGCCCGCTTCAATGCCGGGCTCGTCAGCGAATACCTGCGCGAATGGTGCGACGCCCATGGCCGCACACCGCTGCAGCACGAGCAGGCCCACATCGCTGCCGAGCAGGCCGCGCGCATCGAGGCCGCGGCGCGGGCGCATGAACTGGTCTTCTGCGACACCACGCCGCTGATCACGGCACTGTGCAGCCAGCACTACTTCGGCGACGACAGCCTGCTCGTCCCCGCGCTGGCCTTCCAGCGCCGCTGCGCGCTGACGCTGCTGTGCGCGCCTGACCTCCCCTGGCTGGCCGACGGCATCCAGCGCGACGGCCCCGAGGTGCGGTCGCGTTTCGACGGCCGGTTGCGCGCAGCACTGTCGGCCCAGGGCCTGCCCTGGGTCGACATCTGCGGCGACGAAGCGAGCCGTCTCGCTCAGGCCGCGCAGGCCGTGGGCGCACCGGCCCGCTGAGCTTCACTTCGCCTGCAACTGCGACAGCGCGTCGATGGATCGATTGACGGCGCGGTCCAGCGTGGCGGCCAGTGGCGTGCCGGCATTTTCGGCGGAGATCGCCGACAGCTTGGCCGCAAAGCCCAGGTGCAGCTCGGCCAGCCAGTTCGGATGCGGATCGGGCTCGGGCACGGGCGGCCAACCAACGGGGAACTTGATCTTGCGCGGTTGCGTGGGGCACCAGTCGTCCAGATCCTGGCCCATGGTCTTCCAGTTCAGGCCCAGTCGGTCGCTCACCCAGGCCATGTGGGCGAACTCCTGCGCCAGCGCCGCGCCTATGTGCTCGGGCGGCAGCGGCTGGGGATTCAATGCCACGGCGCTGACGCGATCATGCACGGACAGGCCCTGGGGCCCGCGTGGGATGACGTCGAAGATGGCCGGTAGCCGGCGGCCGATCAGGGCCAGCAGTCGTTGATCGGATGTCATGCTTCACTCCAGTGACCGGCATGGAACGGCGATGCCGGGAGCGCCCGACGGGGGCCTCGAATCGGGGCGGCCGCTCTAACAGGCTAGTCGCCCTGACAGCAAACACCATCGTATGGAGGGGGGAAGTGCAGACCGGTCGGCCCGCGGTTCTAGGGCTTGAAATTGCCAGATCGCATCAGCGCCGCTGTTCTAGCGGCCGAGCAGCAGGTAGTCGAACAGCTGCGTACCGCCCGCTCCCCCCAGGGGCACGAGGATGGCCTTGAGCAGGGGCTGGTCGAAGAAGGAGGCGAACGCACCGCACTGCTCGTTCTCGACCGACACGATCAGCCGCTTGTAGGGCTCGACGAGGTCGGACAGCGGTTTGCCGCTGCCCGCCAGCCAGCGCAGATCGGCCTGCATGGACGCCAGCGCCCGGCGGCGCGTCGTCTCGGCGGCGCGCTTGAGCAGCAGCGTCAGGCCGATGAGCGCGGCGATGTAGAAGCTGACGCCGACGGCGATGGCCGGCGTCAGCGACCAGTTGTCGAACAGCCGGCTGCGCGCGACGACCAGCAGGGCCAGCACGACGAAGGGGCCGATGACGAGGCGGGCCACCGGCGTGCTGCGCCGAGCCACGACCTGGATGTCGATCCAGTCGTCGAGCAGCGTGTGCACCGCGAAGCCGCCGCCGTCCTTGCTGCGGTCCTCGGGCCGGGCGCTGAAGCGCTGCGCCCACAAGGCCCTGTGCTCCTCGCCCAGGGACTTGGCAAACATCTCGATAGTGCTTTCGGGATAGAAAGTGCGCCCGGCATTCATGTGATGCACGAAGCGCACCAGCAGCACCGTCGCGTCGGCCACCGCGACGATGAGCAGCGGCAGCAGCAGCAGGATGGCGTAGAGCGTGGCACTCACCATCTGGCGGTGCTCGTCGCCGCGCACGGGCACCTCGGGAATCTGCCCTTCGGACAGGCACAGGAAGAGCAGCCCGACGCAGCTCAGCGTGAGCCCGTACCAGACCAGGGTGCGTGCGGCGCGCGGGCGGGCCTCGCCGCGCTCGCCGTACTCCTGCCAGAGCTCGTCAAAGTCGCAGCTGTAGCCGACGCCGGGCTTCCAGAACAACACGCTGACATGCTCGAACCAGCCGCGCAACAGCTGGCGCATGTCGCTGCGCACGACGGGCTTGGGCACGGGCCGCGGCAGCCGCAGCCAGTCGGAGTCGTGGCGGAGCTGGTTGAGCGAGTCGGCCCAGGCCCAGTCCAGCGTCCACAGGATGGCGAACAGCGCCAGCAGGTGGATGAGATGCGAAGGCCAGGCGCTGACGCCTTCCAGCCAGGCCACCGGCTCGCAGCTGTCGCAGACGCCGGCCTGGTTCCATCCGCCGGCCGGCCAGGCCAGCCACAGCCAGACCCCCACCACCAGCAGCACGACGACGAGATGCAGGCGGTCGACGCCAGCGCGCTGGTCGGGCGGCGCTGGCTGCTCGCGCCGCGCCAGCAGCAAAGCCGGCAGCACGGCCAGCAGTGCCCCGAAAGCAGCCAGGCTGGCCAGCAGCAGGGCATGAACGAAACCGAGCTGGCTGGGCAGCAGGAATTCGATGAGGCTGGCCAGCACGTAGGCGAACACGCCGGCATGCAGGGCCACCAGCACGATGGACGTCATGTCCATCTGCGGCTGGTTGTCCATCGTCGGCTCGCGCAGGAAGACACGGCGCGCCTGCCGGATCGCCGGCGTGGACGGCCAGACAAGCAGCGCGCAACTCATCACGACCACCATCAGCACGGCCAGGCCGTGGCGCCCCGCGCTCGGTGGCGTCGGCTGGGCCTCCAGCGCATAGCCAGCCAGCGGCACTGCGCTGGAACGGCCCACCTCGTACAGCGAGGGCTTCTGCAGGGCCGGCTCCAGCGACAGCCTCTCGTCGCGCTTGCAGCTCTCGCTGCGGCAGCCGGCCCGGCGGGCGGCGGCATAGGTGCTGGCCTGGTAGATGTCGCGCAGCGGCGGCGTGCCGGCCTGCAGGTCGACGGCGCCGTGCGGTGCCCCTGCCGCGGGCGGGTAGAAGGCCAGGGGCAGGCTGCTGGCAACAACCAGGTTGCGCGTGAAAGCCTGGGTGCGGGGGTGCAGATAGCGCGCGTCCATGTCCGTCGTGAAGAACATGCGGTCGGAGAAATCCTCGTGCAGGGCCTGCAGAACGAGCAGCTTGTCGTGCACGTCGTTGGCAAAGATGCCGATGGCACCGATGGGCAGGCGGCTTGAGTCGGCCTCGCTGCGCTTGAGCCCGGCCCCGAGGCGGCGCAGATAGTCGAGCTGGTCACGGCTCTCGGGCCATTCCAGCGGCGCGCTCTTGGCCGCCGGCCCGGCTGCGGCGGCGGTGCCGGCCTCGCGCGTCGTGATGCCGTCGATGCCACGGAAGAAATAGATGACCTCGATCTTCAGCGGCTGGCTCTGCGGCCGCCCCTCGGGCAGGCGGTAGCGCAGCTCGCTGACCAGGGACTGGGCATAGAGGGAATCCCGCTCGGCAACGATGACGACGCGCCGGCCCTCATGCGGCAGGCGCAGGCCGAGCTCGGCGACGATGCGCTTGATGAGCTCGGCGTCGGTACCGATGGTGCGCACCATCTGCACCGGCCGCACCGGGTTGACGCCGGTGATGCGGTTGAACTGGTCGGTGACGAAGGACTCGAGCTTCTGGTCGCTGAGCTCCGCGATCATGCTGTTGGGTGCCGTCGAGGCCGAGTTGTAGAACTCGGCACGCGACAGCAGCTCGTAGCCCTCCTGCAGGTCGGGCGCGAGGCCCCGCACGGCACCCGCCACGCCCGAGCTGCAGCGTGCGGCCGCCGCGCTGGCCGCAGGGCTGAGGGCATCGGCGGCGGCGTTCTTGCGGTCGGCCGCGCAGCGCAGGTCCATCAGTGCGGCGCGTAGCGCGTCGGTCGACGAAGGGCCGATGACGGCCAGGCTGGGCAGGCGCTGCCCGTCTGATCCACCCGGTGCCGCAAGGTCGCGGGCCGGCCTGCCCATCAGCTGCTGGGTCAGCCGGGCCAGGGCATCCAGCTTGCGGTTGGGCAGGGAATTCTCGTCCACCCACAGCAAGGCGATCTGGCCATAGCGGCGCGGCTTGTCGGCCTTGGCATCGCCCTCGCCGTCGGGCTTGCGGCGGTGCTCCGAGCGCGCCGACAACAGCTCGTAGGGCACGACGAAGTTGTCCTTGGCCGCGCGCGCCTGCTTGTCGGCGGCAGCGGGCCGGGAGGCCGCCGATGCTGCTGAAGCCACTGACGCCGCCTCGGCCGGAGCGGCCGCCTCCAGCAGGTTGAACTCCAGCAGGCTGAGCCGCTCCGCGTTGTCGGGCACATAGTCCTGGGCCAGCAGGCCGGCCAGCGTCGCGTAGCGCACACGCCGCCGCGCCTCCTCGGCACCCACGAAATCGGCGCCGGGCAGCAGGCCCATGATGATGAGGGTGTCGTCCAGGCGCTGGTCGTGGTCGCGGTCCAGCTTGGCCAGCATGCGCTGCGGGTCACGCACCTCGGCCACGCGGTCGCGGCAGTCGATGTCCAGGGTTTGCGAGGTTTGCTTGCGCACGCGCTCGCAGCGCTCCGCCCGTTCCGTCTCGTAGCGGCGCAGCGCAGTGAACGGGTCTTCCCAGAGGCGGGCGTTGACGTCCAGATCCGGGTCCAGCGGCGCCTGGGCGCGGGCCTTCTCGGCGGGCCGCAGCGGTTCGAAGGCATGGGGCACGAGCTGGGTGCTGGCCACGAAGGCCACCAGCACCGCGGCACTTGCCCACGGGAAGCTGCCAAATCCGCCCTTGTCGGCCACTGTCGCCTCCTGGCCCTTTCAAGAAGGGGCCAAAAGGCGAAAGTCTCAGCTCGGGGCAGTGGCGTCAATCACTAGGCTGCCGGGCATCCTCAGAAGGCATGAGGCCCGTTGCGCAATGGAAACGCTGAACGACCTCAGAACTATTGAAGCGTGCCTTCGGCGCCGTCCGGCTGGCGTCCGGCGGGCGTGAACAGCGCGCCGACATCCACCGCGTCGAAGCGGTAGTGCCGGCCGCAGAAGTCGCAGCCGATCTCGATCTCGCCGCGCTCGGCCAGCACGCTGTCGGCCTCGTCGCGGCCCAGGCCGCGCAGCATCTGGCTCACACGCTCCCGCGAGCAAGTGCAGGCGAAATGCGGCGCCTGGGGCTCGAAACGGGTCACCGTCTCCTCCCAGAACAGGCGGCGCAGGATGGTGTCGGCGTCCAGCGTCAGCAGCTCTTCGGCGGTCAGCGTGCCCGCGAGGATGGCGACGCGGTTGAAGCCCTCGGACAGCCCGATGTCATCCTCGTTGCGTTTTCCTTCGAGGTTGCCCTCGCCTTCGACCGGCAGCCGCTGGATCAACAGGCCGGCGGCGATGTCGCCATTGGCGGCCAGCACCAGCCGGGTGTCGAGCTGCTCGGACTGCAGCATGTAGTGCTCCAGCACCTCGGAGAGCTTGTACAGGGGCTCGCGGTGGTCGCCGTGCAGGGGCACGACGCCCTGGTAGGGCTGCTGGCCGGGGAATTTGTCTTTGGGGTCCAGCGTGATCGCGCAGCGGCCCTGGCCGTGCACATTGAGCATGGCGGGCAGGTCGGCGCCGGGCGCGAGTTCGCCGACGCACTTGGCCGTCGCGCGAAAGCTCAGGTCGGGTTGAGCCTCGGCCACGGCGAGCTTGACCGGGCCGTCGCCAAAGATCTGCAGCACCAGCGCGCCGTTGAACTTGATGTTGGCCTGCATCAGCACGGCCGCGGCGCTCATCTGGCCGAGCAGGTCGCGCAGTTCGGGCGGGTATTCCTGACCGGGCTCGCGGCGGCTCAGCAGCTCGCGCCAGCCCTCGGTCAGGCGCACGAGCATGCCGCGCACGGGCAGGCCGTCGAACAGGAATTTGTGCAGTTCACTCATCGGATTCTTTTCAGGCCGGCCGCATAACGGCGGCCGTTGTTGACATAGTGGGTGGCGCTGGCCTTGAGCCCGGCAATCTGGGCTTCGCTGAGTTCACGCACGACCTTGGCCGGCGCGCCAACGATCAGAGAGCCGTCCGGAAACTCCTTGCCTTCGGTCACCAGCGCGCCGGCACCGACGATGCAATTGCGGCCGATGCGCGCGCCATTCAAGACCACCGCGCCGATGCCGATGAGGCTTTCGTCGCCGACCGTGCAGCCATGCAGCATGACCTGGTGGCCCACGGTGACGTTCTGACCGAGGACGAGCGGGAAGCCATGGTCGGCATGCAGCACCGAGCCGTCCTGGACGTTGCTGCCCGCGCCAATCGTCAGCGTGTCGCTGTCGCCGCGCAGCACGGCGTTGAACCAGATGCTGACGCCCTCCCCCAGCGTCACGCGACCGATGACCTCGGCGCTGTCGGCCACCCAGGCGGAATCAGCCACGTCGGGGAGGTGCTCGTCGAGCTGGTAAATCGCCATCGCGGCCTCGCGCAAAACGCGCAAAAGGGCGGATTTTAGAATCCCGGGCAATGTCCGACCTCCGCCTGGCCACGCTCGGCCCCCTCCTGATTGCCGATGCGCCCGCCAAGGCCGCCGCCACGCTGACGCTTGACGCCGCCCTGCCGGTCGATACCGGCGCGCTGATTCCCGAGCCCGGCGGCATTCCGGGGCGGCCCGCACGCCCGCGCCTGGTCGAGCACATCACGCTCAAAGGTCCGTCGCTGCGCACGCCGGCCGGCATCGCGGCCCTGGTGCACGCCATCGCCCACATCGAGCTGAATGCCATCGACCTGGCCCTGGACATCTGCTGGCGCTTCCCCGGCATGCCCGAGGCCTTCTACCGCGACTGGCTGCGCATCGCCCAGGAAGAAGCCAAGCACTTCACGCTGCTGCGCGAGCATCTGCTGACGCTGGGCTTCGACTACGGCGACTTCGACGCCCACAACGCGCTGTGGGACATGGCCGAGCGGACGAAACACGATTTGCTCGCTCGCATTGCCCTCGTGCCGCGCACGCTGGAAGCACGCGGGCTGGACGCCTCGCCCGCCGTCAAGCGCAAGCTCGTCGGTGCCGGTGACAAAAAAGCCGGCGAGATCCTCGACGTCATCCTGCACGACGAGATCGGCCATGTGCTGGCCGGCAACCGCTGGTACCGCTTCCTGTGCGAGCAACGCGGGCTGGACCCGATCGCGACCTACGCCGAACTCGCCACCCTTCATCAGGCGCCCAAGCTGCGCGCGCCCTTCAATCTCGAAGCCCGCCGCGCGGCCGGCTTCGACGAAGCGGAACTCGCCGCGCTGGCTCGCCCATGACGCGGTTCCATGCCAATCTGCTGCTCACCTTCGTCGCGCTGATCTGGGGCTCGGCCTTCGTCGCGCAGAACCGCGGCATGGCCAACGTCGGCCCCCTGCTCTTCACCGGCGTGCGCTTCCTGATCGGCGCCCTCGTCGTGCTGCCTTTTGCCCTGCTGGAGTGGCGCCGCCTGGGCCGCGAAGGCCGGCCGCTGGTGAAGCTGGACGGCCTGCACATTGCCGGCCTGGGCCTCTTGATGACGCTGGGCGCCGTCATGCAGCAGGTCGGCATCCAGTACACCAGCGTGACCAATGCCGGCTTCCTGACCGCGGTCTACGTGCCTCTCGTGCCGGTACTGGCCTGGCTGCTGCTGCGCCAGGTGGCGCACTGGTCGGTCTGGCCGGCGGCTGCGGGTTGCCTGGTGGGCGCCTTCCTGCTGTCGGGCGCGCATGAGCTGCGCATCGGCCTGGGTGACCTGTGGGTGGCCGGCTCGGCCATTCCCTGGGCGGTGCATGTGCTGATGGTGGGCCGCTGGGCCGACCGCATGGGCGCTCCCTTTCTTGTAGCCAGTGGCCAGTTCGCTGTCTGCGGCGTGCTGTCGCTGATCGCGGCCTTCGGCATGGAGCCGGTGCACTGGAGCGGCCTGGTCGCTGCCGCCTGGCCCATTGCCTACACCGGCATCGTCTCGGTCGGCATCGCCTTCACGGCCCAGGTGGTGGCCCAGCGCTACGCCCATGCGGCGGACGCGGCCATCATCCTGTCGGCCGAGACCCTGTTCGCCGCCGCCTTCGGCTATGCGCTGCTCGGCGAGCGGCTCAACACCGCCGGGCTGATCGGCTGCGGCCTGATGCTCGCCTGCATCCTGCTCGTGCAGCTGACGCCGCTGGTGAGAACCCTGAGGCAACGGCAAATTCTGACCAACCCGTCAAATTGACTCTAGACTTTGGGCTCCTTTGTCGAGGAGCCCCGCATGAGCGCTGACGTTTCCAAGCTTGACGCCTATTGGATGCCCTTCACTGCCAACCGGCAGTTCAAGCAGGCGCCGCGTCTGCTGACGCAAGCCGATGGCATGTATTTCCGCGACGACAAGGGCCGCGAGATCCTCGACGGCATCGCGGGCCTGTGGTGCGTCAATGCGGGCCACAACCGCGCCAAGATCGTCAAGGCCATCCAGGAGCAGGCCGCCGAGCTGGACTTCGCGCCGCCCTTCCAGATGGGCCACCCCAAGGCCTTCGAGCTGGCCGAGCGGCTGGCGGCCATCGCCCCCACCGGCATGAACCGCGTGTTCTTCACCAACTCGGGCTCCGAGTCGGTGGACACCGCGCTGAAGATGGCCATCGCCTACCACCGCGTGCGCGGCGAAGGCGCCCGCACCCGCCTGATCGGCCGCGAGCGCGGCTATCACGGCGTCAACTTCGGAGGCATCTCGGTGGGCGGCATGGTGGCCAACCGCAAGATGTTCGGCAGCCTGCTGGCCGGCGTCGACCACATCCGCCACACCCACGACCCGGCGCGCAACGCCTTCTCGGTCGGCATCCCGCCGCATGGCGCCGAGTTCGCCGAGGACCTGGAGCGCCTGGTCGCCCTGCATGACGCGTCGACGATTGCCGCCGTCATCGTCGAGCCGGTGGCTGGCTCCACCGGTGTGCTGCTGCCGCCCCAGGGCTATCTGCAGCGCCTGCGCGAGATCTGCGACAAGCACGGCATCCTGCTGATCTTCGACGAGGTCATCACCGGCTTCGGCCGCACCGGCAAGCCGTTTGCTGCCCAGACCTTTGGCGTCACGCCCGACCTGATGACGGTGGCCAAGGGCATCACCAACGGCTGCGTGCCCATGGGCGCGGTGTTCGCGCAGCAGAAGATCCACGATGCCTTCATGACCGGGCCCGAGCACCTGATCGAGTTCTTCCACGGCTACACCTACTCGGCCCACCCGCTGGCCTGCGCCGCCGGCATCGCCACGCTGGACACCTACGCCGACGACGACCTGCTGACCCGCGCCGCGCGCATGGAAGGCGAGTTCGCCAAGGCGCTGCACTCGCTACGCGAGGAGCCCAATGTCATCGACGTGCGCAATATCGGCCTGGTCGGCGGCATCGAGTTGAAGCCGCTGGACGGCCAGCCGGCCAAGCGCGCCTTCAACGTCTTCCTGGACTGCTGGGACAAGGGCCTGCTGATCCGCACGACCGGTGACACCGTGGCGCTGTCGCCGCCGCTCATCATCGAGAGTGGCCACATCGAACGCATCGTCGACACGCTCAGAGGCGCCCTGCGTCGCGCCGCATAATCCGCGCCCCGTGGCGGCAGTACCGGCGCCGCGGCCCCGCCCTGGAGTTTTCCCAATGAAATGGCTACTCGCCCTGCTGCTTGCAGGGTCCGCCCACGCACAGACCCTGAACTACATCGGCCAGCAGATCGTGCCGACGAGTGCGAGCTTCCGCGGGGTGCCGGTCGGTGGCCTGTCCAGCATCGACTATGTGCCCGCCACCGGCCGCTACCTGGCCATCTGCGATGACCGCAGCGACCGCGCGCCGGCGCGCTACTACGAGCTGAGCCTGGACCTGTCCAAGTTCCGCCGCAGCGCCAACCCCGGTGAGGCCGGCGTGGCCTGGGTCAGCATGACCACCATTCTCGACCTCGACGGCCAGCCCTTTGGCCGCAACCAGGTCGACCCCGAGAGCCTGCGCCTGGACGCCAAGCGCAACCTCATCTACTGGGCCAACGAGGGCCAGCGCGTCTCCAGCTCCTTGCAGAACCCGACCGTGCGCCGCATGAGCCCCGACGGCAAGCCGGCCGGCGAATTCCCGGTACCGGGCTACTACAACCCGCTGGGCAGCGCCGGCGGCATCACGCCCGGCGACGTGGGCGTCTACAACAACCTCGCCTTCGAGAGTATCGCCATCACGCCCGACGGCAAGACGCTGTGGACGATGAGCGAGAACGGCCTGGCCCAGGACAGCCTGCCCACGGCCGTGGGCCGCGGCAGCCGCGCGCGCATGCTGTCCTTCGACCTGGACAGCGGCAAGGCCGGCGCCGAATACATCTACGACGTCGGCCCGGTGCCCTTCCCGCCGGCGCGCCAGGGCGATTTCGCCACCAACGGCGTGCCCGACATGCTGGCCCTGTCGGCCCATGAGTTCATCGTCATCGAGCGCGCCTTCGCCGTCGGCGCCGTGACGCCGGGCATCGCGGCGCTGACCAAGCAGCCCACCAGCAACACCATCAAGCTCTACCTGATCGACACACGCGGCGCGACCGATGTGTCGGGTTGGTCCAGCATCAAGGGCCACGAGGTCGTGCCCGTCAAGCGCACCATGCTGCTGGACCTGTCGTCGCTGAAGAACGACGACGGCAGCGTGCTGGCCCTGGACAACATCGAAGGCATCACGTTCGGTCCGATGCTGGAAGGCAAGCGCACGCTGATCCTGGTGTCCGACAACAACTTCAATCCCGCGCAGTTCACGCAGTTCCTGGCCTTCACGGTTGAATGAGCCCCTCGCCCAGTCTTGCGCCGGCTGAACGCCGGCAGGCCTGGTCGGTCCCCCGCGGGGACGGCGATGCTTGCGGCATTGAGCCGCAAGCACATCGCCAAAGCGGGCCGGCTAGGGAGCGGCCCGGCGCTCGGCCCGAAAGCCAATAGCAAATGCATCCCGTCCCCTGGCGCGCCTACGCGCTGCTGGCAGCTAGCACCAGCCTGGTCGGCAGCTATGTCGGCCTGTCCAAGCTGCTGGTGGCTGCCTTTCCCATCTTCCTGCTCGCCGGCCTGCGCTTCGGCTTCGCGGCCGTGCTGATGCTGCCCTGGCTGAAGAAGCCTGCCCACGAAGCGCCGCTGGATGCGCGTTCGCGCTGGTTGCTCTTCCTCGAATCCTTCCTCGGCAACTTCCTGTTCTCCATCTGCATGCTGTTCGGGCTGCGGCAGAGTTCGGCCGTCGTCGCCGGCGTCATCATGGCCGGCATCCCGGCGGCGGTGGCGCTGCTGAGCTGGGCCTTCCTGCGTGAGCGCCTCGGCGGCCGCGTGCTGGCCGGCATCGCCTGCGCGGTCGGCGGCATTGCGCTGGTGGCCAGCGGCAAACAGGGTGGCGGCGCTGAGACGACGCCGGTGGGCGCGCTGCTGCTGCTCGCGGCCGTGTTCTGCGAGGGCTGCTATGTCGTCATCGGCAAGAAGCTGACCGCCGGCCTGGGCCCGAAGCGCATCAGCGCCCTGATCAACCTCTGGGGCCTGGTGCTCGTCGCGCCACTGGCCATCTGGCAGGCCCTGAGCTTCGATTTCGGCGCGCCGCGCGTGCTGGACTGGGCGCTGCTGGGCTACTACGCCGCCACGGCCAGCGTCATCACCGTCTGGCTGTGGATGGCTGGCCTGAAGGGGTTGCCGGCGGCCAAGGCGGGGGTCTTCATGGTCTTTCTGCCGATCAGCACGGCGCTGATCGGCCTGGCTCTCGGTGAATCCATCTCCGCCCTTCAGGCCCTGGCCTATGGCCTGGCCTTATTGGGTGTGCTGCTGGCGACATGGCCGGCCAAGGAGCCAGCGAGGCCGTGAGCGCGGCCCGCGCCGGGGCGAGTTGCGGTGGCCGGCAAGGCGCAGGTGACGCGGCGTGGCGGGCGCCACGCAAGGAGCCGGCAACGCCGCCGGGTGCCGCAAATCGCCCCGGCCCTCCGGGTTGGGTCTGGCGTGGGCGCATGCGGCGTTGCTCGTCGTTGTGGGCGCGAGCCCGCGGCCTCCTCGCGCCTTGCCTGCCCCCACGCCAGACCCAACGCGGGCCACGCTCACGGCCTCGCTGGCTCCTACTCTCTGTAGGATGCCGGCATGTCCCTGGATGCCGATCTCGCGCGCTGGCGCGAGCACCTTTCCCGCTTTGCCGAGCTGCTGGGCAACCCGCCCGACCGCGTGACCGCGCCCGGCCGCGAGCCAAGCCCCGGCCATTGCCTGATCTTCGCGCCCCACCCCGACGATGAATGCATCGTCGGCGCCCTGCCGCTGCGGCTTCAGCAGGAGGCCGGCTGGCGGGTCGGCAATGTCGCCGTGACCCTGGGCAGCAACCCCGAACGCCGCGAGTCGCGCTGGGTCGAGTTGCAGGACGCCTGCGGCGTGCTGGGCTTCGACTGCATCCGCGTTGGCGAGGACGGCCTGTCGGACGTGCGCGCCGACACGGCCGAACGCGAGCCGCAGCTGTGGCAGGTCCATGTCGACACCATCGCCGCGCTGCTGGCCCGGCATCGCCCGGCCCTTGTGCTGGCACCGCATGCGCTGGACGACAACCCCAGCCACCGCGGCGTCTACCGCCTCGTCGCCGAAGCGCTGGCCGCCGCACGCCTGGACGCGGTGCTGGCCCACACCGAGTTCTGGTCCACGCAGTCGGCACCCAATGCGCTGGTGCAGACCAATATCGCCGACACCGCCCGCCTCATCGCCGCGCTGGAGCGCCACACCGGCGAGATCGAGCGCAACCCCTATCACCTGCGCCTGCCCGCCTTCCTGGCCGACGCCGTGCGCCGCGGTGGCGAGCTGGTGCTGGGCGCCGGCGAGGAGCCGCCCGACTTCGCATTCGCCACCCTCTATCGCCTCGTTGCCTACCGCGCCGGCCAGCCCGCCGCCGAACTGCCGCGCCGCGTCTTCTCCGCCGACAAGGCCCTGTCTTCCGCCCTGCTCCAGTCATGAACCAGCCCACCCACATCCGTGTCCACCAGTTCGCCGGCCTGCAACCTGGCCCGCGTTTCCTCGTCACCGGCGCTGTGCATGGCAACGAAATCCATGGCACCAAAGCCATGGCCGAGATCGTTCGCCAGCTCGATGCCGGCGAGCTGACGCTGCTGCGCGGCACGCTGACCCTGGTGCCCATCGTCAACCCGCTGGCCCACCAGCTGAACCGCCGCGAAGGCGACCGCAACCTCAACCGCAACCTGCGCCCGCCGGTCATCGCGCATGATTTCGAGGACCGCATCGCCCGCCAGCTCTGTGCCTTGATCGCGCAGCACGACGGCATCCTGGACCTGCACAGCTTCCAGGGCCAGGGCCCGGCGTTCGCGATGATCGGCCCGCGCAACAACAGCGGCGAGCTGGAGCCCTTCTCTCAGGAGGCGACCGAATCGGCGCTGGCCGCGCGCCTGGGCGTGGGCCGCATCGTCGAGGGTTGGCTGTCGACCTATGCCCTGGGACTGCAGCGCCGCCAGCAGCGCGAGCACGACGGCTCGCGCCGCGCCTCGCTGATCTCCGACCCGCACTACGGCGTCGGCACCACCGAGTACATGCGCTCCACCGGCGGCTGGGCCATCACGCTGGAGTGCGGCCAGCACCTGGACCCGAACGGCCCCGAGGTTGCCCGCCTGGCCATCCTGCGCTCGCTGGTGTTCCTCGGCATGCTGGACGAGAGTGCCGTCGGGGCGCACCGCCCCACACAGGCACCTGAGCTGCTGCAGCTCTACGACGTCATCGACCGCGAAGCCGAGGGCGACCAGTTCGAGCAGAGCTGGGCCAGCTTCGACGCCATCGCGAAGGGCCAGCGCATCGGCACCCGCGCCAGCGGCGAGGCCGTGCTGGCACCGAGCGAGGGGCGCATCGTGTTCCCGAACACCAAGTCCGCGCCGGGAACCGAGTGGTTCTACCTGGCGCGGCCCAGCGACCGCAAACTCGGTTGAACGCGGGGCAGCTCCGCCATCGAGGCCGCCTGCTGTATGCCGGCCTTGCGTCCCCACTCAAGGCGTGGCAAGCGCGGCCAGGGGCAGCTTGACGATGAACTCGCTGCCCTTGTCATGGCCCGCGCTGACGGCCACGACTGTGCCGCCATGGGCCTCTACGAGCTCGCGCACCACCGCCAAGCCAATGCCCAGGCCGCCGTGGTGCATGGCCATCGCATGCTCGTTTTGCACGAACAAGTCGAATACATGCGGCAGCGCCTCGGCCACGATGCCGATGCCGTTGTCCGACACGGTGACCGAGATCACGCGATCGATCACGGCAGCCGTGAGGGCGATGTGGCCCCGGTCACGCGTGTACTTGACCGCGTTGTCGAGCAGATTCCGAAAAACTTGCTCGAGCCGCACGGGATCGCCATGCACGTTCAGCGGGCCTTGTGGAAGAGAAACGCGCAGGCGCTGATGCTTCTCGTCCATCGCCGGTTGGCAGGACTGGGCCACCTCGCCAAGGATCTCCACCAAGTCAACATTGCCGCAAACCAGATGGAACTTGCCTGTCTCGGCGCGAGATCCATCCAGCAAGTCATTGACGATGCGGGTCATGTGCGCGACCTGCCGCTTGATGACCTCCTGCAGCCACGCATGCCGGCTTTCATCACCGCGGGCTCGACTCAGCAACTCCGCGGCATTGCTCAGTGGTGCGAGTGGGCTGCGCAATTCGTGCGCGACCATCGCCAAATGGATGACATGCTGCTGATGCGCGCCCATGGCCCGCTCCTCCGATACCCTGGATGCGAGCGCTGACAGGAGCAATTGCTCGTTGGCGTCACGCAAAGCATGACGGTGGAGATCCGGGCTGGGCGTTGCATCCAGCGGCACAGGCTGCGTCCCGAGACCGTGCGTGTCGCCGAAGTCCGGCACGTGCCCGCTGTCAGGCACGTCCTCTGCGCCGTGGAACTGGAACATGGCACCGCCCATCTTCTTGGCGCGGTACATGGCCGAATCGGCCTTGTCGATGAGCTGCATGGCCGTACGACCGTCATCGGGGTAGATCGCGATGCCGACGCTGGCACTGACCCTGAACGCGGGCAGGCTGTCGATGCGGATGGCAGCAATCCCGTGCAGCATCTTCAGCGCAATCTGGGCGGCGTCACCGGCTTTCGATATCTCGGCGAGGAGCACCAGGAACTCGTCACCGCTGTGGCGACTGACGGTGTCCGAATCGCGCACGGCCATCCCAAGATTCAGGGCGACCAGCTTCAGTGCCTCGTCGCCGATCAGATGGCCGAAGTTGTCGTTGATGTGCTTGAAACGATCGATGTCGACAAACAGCACCGCACTGCGAGTGTGCCGGCGCTTGGCCATCGACAACGCTGTCTGCAGCCGGTCCAGCATCAGCGCGCGATTGGGCGTGTCGGTCAGGGCATCGCGCTGGGTGATGCGCGTCATCGCCATCAACTTGTCCGTCGCCGCCTCGGCAATCGCCTCGGCTTGCATCACCGCCAGCACCAGTTGCTCGTTCGCGTCCCGCAGTTGCGCTGTCTGCGTGGCGCTGAACTGCTGCTGCACTTCTTCGAGGTCTTGCCGCAGGCGCAGGAGTTCCGCACGGATGGCACCGACGTCTTCGTCAGGCTGCTGTGCTTGGGCAGGTGGCGCCCGCGGCGGATGGGCGTCGTCGCTCACGGCGGCTTCGGTGCTCGAAATGACGCAGGAGGCGCCGGAGCCCCTGCCTGGCGGGTTGGCCGGCCGGCCAGCTGGCCTTCATAGCCCTCCAGCATTGCGCCGATCTGGATGCCCTCGTCGTTGACGTGGAACAGGCGCAGCTCGTTGGAGTGCGCGCTGGCGCGGACCTTGACGACGGCCAGCACGCGTTGCAGGCGGCTGTCCACCTCGATATACCGCTGCACGATGATGGCGTCGGTCAGGAAGGCCGTGCCATAGGGACTGAAGCGCAGGTCGTCATAGCGGTCTTCCAGCTCCGACGTCATCAACAGCGTGGCGCCGGTGCTGGCCAGTGCGGTGACCATGCGCGCGAGCGACTCGCGGAAATCCTCGCGGAAGGTTGGCGCGAGCGCGAGCTCGAAGCCCGACAGCGAGTCGATGACCACGCGGCTCGCGCCCAGGCGTTGGATCTCCGCGATCAGCAAAATCGACAGTTCGTCGACCGACATGCCGGCCGCCTGCGTGTCCACAAGCCCGACGCGGCCGCTCCCGATCAGCTCGGCCACCGCCGGCGTGCGCGAGAGATTTGGGCGCTGCTCGAAGGAGGCGATGACGCCCGTCTCGCCGCGCCCTGCGCCTTCTGCAAGGAAGGCCGAGGCCAGGATGGTCTTGCCCGAACCTGAGGGCCCCGCCACCAGCAGTGAGTAGCCGCGTGGCAGGCCGCCGCCCATCAAGGCGTCAAGGTCCGGCACGCCGATGCTGAGCCGCTCGCCTGTTTCAGCGCCCGCATTGACGGGCGGAAACGACTGCAGCACGGGCGGAAAGACAGTGATGCCGTCAGAACCGATGCGGAAGGTGTGCAGGCCGGGCGAAGTCGCCTGACCGCGCAACTTCATGACTTCCATATTGCGCACGACGGAGTTGCGCTTGGTGCTCTGGCGCAGCCAGATCAGGCCGTCGGCGACAGTGAAGACGGGGTTGGGATCGGCGTCGGTGAAGTACTCGCCGATCAGGAAGGTGGTTGCCTGCCAGCTGGTCATCAACATGCCGAGCTGTTGCACGAAATGCTGCAAGGTGATGTAGCTGTTGCCGTTGCCCTGGCTGGCCAGCATGACCGATCGGAAGGAGTCGACGAAGACCAGGCCGGGGCGATGTTGCTCGACGGCGGCAACGATCTTTTCGAGCACCTTGTCCAGATCCCCGGCGGCGGTGTCGTCGGCCAGGTTGATGAAGTAGATCGAACGGTTGACCTCGTCGCTGTCGAAAAACTCGAACTGCTGCATATAGCGCAGCATCTTCAGCGGCGGTTCGCCAAGCACGGTGAAGTACAGCGCCGGTCGTTCGGGCGTGGCAAGCGCGAACATCATCTGGTGCGCCAACGTTGTCTTCCCGCAGCCCGGCGGGCCGGCAATGATGTTGAAGGAGAACTCCGGCAGGCCACCGCCCAGCACCTGGTCCAAGCCCTGCACGCCTGTGGCCAGGCGGTTGATGGTTGCTTTGGCGGTGGTCATGTCTGGGAGTCCTGTGCGGGCGCGTCGGTGGAAGGGGGTGCCCATACGGGATCCAGCAGCCGCTCCGTGAGCGTGGCGCCGATCAGGCTGGACAGGAGGTCGTAGAAGGTACCCAGCAACGCGGCATTCAGCGCGGCGGCTTCGGCGCTGGCCTGACCCGCCAGGACCGCGCGCAATGCACGGAAATCGCCGGGGCGGGCATCCGCATTTGCAGCGGCGGCCAGCGCAGGATGAGCGGTTCGCGTGAGGTGCAGGCTGCGCTTGAGCAGCGCTGAGACGCCATGGCGCCCGACGATGGGTGACAAGGCGGCGTCGATCCGGCGCCAGACCTCACAGGATGCGTCGGCAATCACCGCCGCACTGGCGCCCTCTGCGAGCTGACGTGCCAGGACCGCTTCGATGCGTTGCGGTCCAGTTGACATGCACGACCCCATCAGTTGCCGCAATGCGGACTGACGGATGGTACCCCCCCCCCGCGTGGCTAGTACTGACCGACGAACTGGAAGTGAAGCTCGGGCGACTGCGGAAACTCCGCCGCCCTCAGCTTGGCCATGACGTTAGCGGCGAGAGAAGAGAGCTGCTCGACGGATTGCGTCACGTACTGATCATGCTCGATGCCCAGTGAGGCCAGCCTTGTGCCGATGTACAGGAAGTAGTCTTCACCGTCCGTCATGCGTCCCGTGTAGGTTTCCAGCCCGACCGACCTCGCCTTCTGGCAACGGACATCGCTGCCCGTATCGCAGGCGTCAAGCCCCTCCTCGTCGTCAGGGTCAAGCCCGAACTTGATGCCGTAGAAGGCGATGAATGCGTCCGCTCCCATGGTGCTGCCTTTCAATGTCTGACGGTGATCGATGGCCTACGCCATCGTGCCTCTCATCTCCATCGCCGCTCGCCAGCGCCGCAGATGGGGATGCTCGTCACCGGGCTTGACCTTCACGACCCGCGCAAAGTCCACCGCCACAACGGCCGTGATGTCGGCAATGCTGAACTGGCCAGCGGCGATGAAGTCGCGCTCCGCCAGATGCGCGTTCAGCATCGCAAAGAAGGCCTGCACCCGCGCCTGCCCGCGCTCGGCCAGCGCCGGGATCTGCGCGTAGTCCAGCGGCCCCGCCAGCGCGCGGTTGACCATGGCCGGGCTGCTGTTGCGGAATGCCTCGGCAATCGCCAGCAGGCCCTCGAACTCGACGCGCCACTGCCAGCCCGCGATCTCGGCCTTGTCGAGCGGGCTGCGGCCGAGCAGCGGCGGCTCGGGGAAACGCGCCTCGATGTAGGCCGCAATCGCGGCGTTGTCGGTCAGCACGGCGCCCTCCTCCGTCACCAGCGCCGGCACCGTGCACTGCGGGTTGATGCGCCGGAACGCCTCGCCCATCTGCTCGCCATTGCGCAGGTCGACCTGCACCGTTTCGTGCGGCGCCCCCTTCTCGGCCAACAGGATGCGCGCGCGGCGCGGGCTGGGCGCGGTGGCGCAGTCGTAGAGCGTGATCATGGCGCCGCCAGCTTGTCTTGCGTCTTGGTGTCGAAGTCGCTGGCCTCGTGGCGCTCGTGCAGTTGGCTGCCGGGTTCGCCCCAGGTGCGGTTGACCTTGCGGCCGCGCTTGACGGCCGGGCGCTGGGCGACCTCGTCAGCCCAGCGGATGACGTGGGTGTACTCGTGCACCGACAGGAACTCACCCGCGCCGTAGAGCTGCCCCTTGGCGAGCGCGCCATACCAGGGCCAGATGGCCATGTCGGCAATGCTGTAGGCCTCGCCCGCCAGATACGGCGCTTCAGCCAGCCGGCGGTTCAGCACATCGAGCTGGCGCTTGACCTCCATGGCATAGCGGTCGATGGGGTACTCCTGCTTGGTGGGCGCATAGGCGTAGAAGTGCCCGAAGCCGCCGCCCAGGAAGGGCGCGCTGCCCATCTGCCAGAACAGCCAGCTCAGCGCCTCGGCGCGCGCCGCGCCACCTTCGGGCAAGAAGGCGCCACCGAACTTTTCCGACAGGTAGACAAGGATGGCACCCGACTCGAACACCCGCACCGGTTCTGGCCCGCTGTGGTCCACCAGGGCCGGAATCTTGGAATTGGGATTGGCCTCGACAAAGCCGCTGCCGAACTGTTCGCCCTCGTTGATGCGCACCAGCCAGGCGTCGTACTCGGCGCCGGTGAGGCCCAGCGCCAGCAGTTCCTCCAGCATCACGGTGACCTTGACGCCATTGGGCGTGCCCAGGGAATACAGCTGCAGCGGATGGCGGCCAACGGGCAGCGCCTTGTCATGGGTGGCGCCGGCGATGGGGCGATTGATGCTGGCGAACTGGCCGCCGCTGGCCTTGTTCCAGGTCCAGACCTGGGGCGGGATGTAGTCGGTCGTTGTTGGATCGGTCATGCAGGCGTTCCAGGATGCAAACCCGGCAACGCTAGCGCAAAAGCCGGTCACACCTCGGTCAAGCCTGCAAACCTGAGGGGCATCTCGATGCCCGCGAAAATGCCATTCATGCGTATCGACTTCATTTCCGACATCGTCTGCCCCTGGTGTGCCATCGGCCTGTATTCGCTGGAAGCGGCGGCGGCCCGCATCCCCGGGCTGGAACTGGACCTGCACTTCCATCCCTTCGAGCTCAACCCCGGCATGAAACCCGAAGGCCAGGACATCGAGGAGCATCTGGCCGAGAAATACGGTGCCAGCCCCGCGGCGCTGGCCGGCACGCGCCAGGCCATCCGTGAGCGCGGTGCGGCGCTGGGCTTCGAGTTCCGACCCGGCGCGCGCAGCCGCATCTACAACACGCGCGACGCCCACCGCCTGCTGCACTGGGCGGACGAAGCCTTTGGCGGCGCCGTGCAGCGCACGCTGAAGGTGGCGATGCTGAAGGCCTATTTCACCGATGGCCGTGATGTATCCAATCACGAAGTGCTGCTGAGCCTGGCCACCGCCGCCGGCCTGCCCGAGGCCGAGGCGCGCGAACTGCTGGCGGGCACGCGCTACGCCGAAGAGGTGGCTGCCGCCGAGGCCGAGGTGCACGCCCAGGGCATCCATGCCGTGCCGGCCGTCATCGTCAACCAGCGCCACCTGATCCAGGGCGGCCAATCGGTCGAGGTGTTCGAGAAGCTGCTGCGCCAGGTCATGGACGAACCGCACCTGGCCTGACCCACCCCTCGCCGGCGCCGCCGCGCGACCTGAGACAATCGCGGCCTGATCGCTGCCTATTTGCGAAGCCCGCCGCTGGCGGGTTTCTTGTTTGTATCGAGCCCATGTTCAAGAACCTCATCGTCTACCGCATCGGCGAGGGCTGGCAGCCCGACGCCACCCAACTGGCCGACAAGCTGGCCAAGGAACCCTTCCTGTCCTGCGCCCCGACGCAGCCCCTGGCCGTCGGCTGGGCCCCGCCGCGGGACGTCGAGCACGCACCCCTGGTCGAAGTCATCGACGGCCACTGGTTGCTCAAGCTCAAGCGCGAGCAGCGCCTGCTGCCCTCCTCCGTCGTGCAGGAGCGCATCGACGAGCTCGCCGAGCAGATCGAGGCCCAGACCGGCCGCAAACCCGGCAAGAAGGCCAAGAAGGACATGAAGGAGCAGGCCACGCACGAGCTGCTGCCGCGCGCCTTCACCAAGACCTCGGCCACGCGCGTCTGGATCGCGCCGGAGCAGCGCCTGCTGTTCGTCGATGCCGGCTCCGCCAGCCGCGCCGACGAGGTCGTCACGCTGCTGATCCAGGCGGCCGAGGGCCTGTCGTTGCAGCTGGTGCAGACGGCCGAAAGCCCCGCCGCCTGCATGGCCGCGTGGCTGCTGGACGGCGTCACGCCCGAGGGCTTCCAGATCGAGCGCGAATGCGAACTCAAAGGCAGCGATGACGAGAAGCCCGTCGTGCGCTATGCCCGCCACCCGCTGGACATCGACGAGGTCCGCGCCCACCTGACCAGCGGCAAGATGCCGACCCGCCTGGCCCTGAGCTGGAACGACCGCGTTGCCTTCACGTTGACCGAGGGCTTCGCGATCAAGAAGATCAGCTTCCTGGACCTGGCTTTTGAAGGCCGGCCCGAAGCCAGCGGCGACGAGGCCTTCGACGCCGACGCGGCCCTGGCGACCGGCGAACTGGGCCGGCTGATCCCGGCGCTCATCGAAGGCCTGGGCGGCGAGCATGACTTCGCCGCGGCAGGTGCGCCCGCCTCAGCGCCCGCGCCCGCCATCGCCTCTCTGCCGGCGAATGTGCCTGAGGACGCACTCAGTGAGTCACCGCCCTGGTGACACCCCAGGCGTCGGATCGCTTGGGTAGCTTGGCGCGCACCGGCAGGCACGCCACAACGGTGCCGTCAGCCGCCCACGCTCCAGATCAATATTCCCAGAAAATCCGCTGCAGCTCAGCGGTGGTCTGTGGCTTGGTCAGGGCCACGGCGGCCAGGATCTTCGCCTTCTGGGGGTTCAGGTCGTGGGCCACCACCCAGTCGTACTTGTCGTCGGGCTGTTCGGCGTTGCGCAGCACGATGCCGTCAGCCACGCGGCTGGAGCGGATGACCAGCACGCCCTTGTCGCGGATGGACTTGAGCTTGTCCACCGCGTAGTTGGGCACCGAGCCATTGCCCGTGCCGGCGTTGATGATGGCCTTGACGCCCGGCGTGGCCGCGGCGTCGTACAGCGCCATGTTCATGCTGCCCGAGCCGTAGACGATGGACACGTCCGGCAGCGCGTCGATGGTGTCGATGTCGAACTCGGAGTTGACGGTGTGGCGCTTGGCCAGGCTGCGGAACCAGAAGGTCTTGCCCTCGACCACCATGCCCAGCGAACCCCATTGGCTGCCAAAGGCGCTGGTCTTGATGTTCACGCGCTTGGCTGTGTCACGGCCGGACAGGATGTCGTCGGCCATGGTGATCAGCACGCCCTTGCCCTTGGCGCTGGGCGAAGCCGCCACCACCACCGCGTTGTACAGGTTCAGCATGCCGTCGGCCGACATCGCGCTGCCCGGCCGCATCGAACCGACCACCACGATGGGCTTGTCGCTCTTGACCACCAGGTTCAGGAAGAAGGCGGTCTCTTCCAGCGTGTCGGTGCCGTGGGTGACGACCACACCGCCCACTTCCGGGTCCTTCAGCAGCGCGGAAACGCGCTTGCCCAGCGTCACCAGCTTGTCGTTGGTGAAGCTCTCGGAAGCGATCTGGAAGGCTTGCTCGCCGCGCACGTTGGCCACGCTGGCCAGTTCGGGCACACCGGCGATCAGCTTGTCCACCGGCACCTTGGCAGCCTGGTAGGTGGCGCTGTTCAACGCCGAGGCGCCAGCACCGGCGATGGTGCCGCCGGTGGCGACGATCACCACGGTGGGTTTGGCAGTCTGGGCCAGCGCCGGCAAGCCGGCGAAGGCGCTGGCCGCCAGCAGCGCGGCGCAGGCGGCGCGCAGGCCGAAGGTCATGGGTTGCATGCAGGGTTCTCCTCTGGTTGTAAAGAAACCAGCGCGAGTAGATGCGAGAAACGGGTCAGCATGAATACCGATCCGGCATTCGTGCTTTCGGAAGGCGCATGACTCCAGTGCATTGCCCGGCCGGGCCGCGTGCAAAAGCGCTTCAAGAGCCCGGATCAGCAGCGGGGCAGCAACGCGCGCATCGTCGTCTCTTCAGAACCCCATCTTCAGCGTCACCCGCACCGTGCGCGGCTCGGCCGGGTGGACGTGACGGTCGGCCACCGACGCCGCCTCGCCGGGCAGTTGCGACTCGTAGAAGTACTCGATGTCGTTGAGCTTGCGGTCCATCAGGTTGAACACGTCCACCGTCAGCTCGGCCTTGTCCCACAGCTTGCGGCTGACGCGCAGATTCGTCGTCAGCGACGAGCGCGAGCGCACGCTGTTGTCCTCGACCAGCGAGCCCGAGCCGAGGTAACGCCACTGCAGGCTGGCCGACCAGGGACCAAGGTCGCGCAGCGTGACGGCGATCGATCCGACCTTGTCGACGGCATTGGGAATGCGGTTGCCCGCGGGGTCGAAATCGGCAAAACGGGCACGCGTCCAGGCCAGGTCGGCGTCGATGAGCAACCAGGGCACAGGCACATAGCGGTTGTTCCACTCAAGCCCATGACGTTTGCTGGGCCGGGTGGCCTCGGTCGCGCCCGCGTCGCCCACATAGACGAGTTCGGAGTCGAAGTCCAGCTTCCAGATCGCGACCGAACTCTGCAGGCCCGGCACCCATTCGGTCCGTGCACCCAGCTCCAGGCCGCGCGCCGCGACAAGACCCGGCACCTTGTCGACCGCGTCTCCGGTCTTGGGGTCGATGGTGGCCGTCGTGCCACGCGCGTCATTGCTGTGAAAACCGCGGCCCGCGTTGAAGAAGAACTCAGTCTTGGCCCACGGCCCGGCGATCAGCGAGAACTTGGGCGACAGCAGGTGGGCCGAGGCGCTGCCGGAGTTGGGGGCGTTGCTGTAGCTATGCACCTTGAAGCGCGCCTCGTCCGCGCGCAGGCCGACGACGCCGCGCAGCCAGGGCGTCAGCTCGGCCGAGGTCTGGCCGTAGACGCCAAGCTCGGTCTCGCGTACCTCGTCGTCGCGCGTCGTTGCGGTGATGCGGCGCTCTACGGTGTCGTGGAGGCCGACGCGGATGCGGTCATGGCGCAGCTGCAGGCCGATCTCGCTGCGGGCCGGCAGGTCGCCCAGGCGGTGGTCGACGGCGTGGCTGGCGTTCACGCCGTAGACGCTGCGCTTGTCCTGCTGCAGGAACTGGTCGCCGTCATCGGGGCGCTCCAGCGCGTAGGTGAAGTTGGAGAAGAGCTTGAGCCGGTAGTTCATCGCATAGGCCGCGACGTTGGTGGCCTCTGTGCCGGTATTGCGATGCCATTCACCGGACAGGCTGCTGCGGCGCGTCTCGCCGCCGTCGCTCTTGTCGATGGCATCGAAGCGGCCGAAGGGCTGGCCGTTGAAGCTGCCGGCTGTGATGAGACGCTCGGGCACATGGTCGGTCGAGGTCCACCGGGCGTCATAGGTCATCAGGCTCGTGCTCCAGCCCTCGGCGCGCGTGCCACCCGAAAGAATCAGCACACCGTTTGTCTTGCGCAGGTGTTCGGGCAACTGCCACGGCCCGTCGTTGTGCTGCACCTCGATGGCGCCCAGCAGATGCATGTCGCCCAGGTGCGTGAAGCCGGCGCCGACAAAGCGCTGGAACTGGCGCTGGCCCAGCGTCAATGCGGCGAAGCTTTCGTCCAGCGTGTTGCGGTAGGCGATGTCGGCCGAGCCGGCGGCGGCGAAGTCGCCGTTCTTCGCAAAGTACGGGCCCTTGCGGTACTCGATGCGGTCCACCAGTTCGGGAATCAGGAAGTTCAGGTCCGAATAGCCCTGGCCGTGGCCGTGGGACGGCATGTTGACCGGCAGGCCGTTGACGGTGGTGGCGAAGTCGGTGCCATGGTCAAGGTTGAAGCCGCGCAGGAAGTACTGGTTGGCCTTGCCGTCGCCCGAGTGCTGCGTGACGATGAGGCCGGGCACGAACTCCAGCACCTCGCCCGGTCGCAATGCGGGGCGGCTCTTCAGCAGCTCGGCGCGGATGGTGCCCTGCGACGCGGCATCGGTGCTGCCGATGGCGTTGTCGTAATGGCGGCCGGTGATCTCGACCTTTTCAAGCACGGCTGAGGGTTCGGCCCGGGCTGCGGAGGCGGCGAGCAGGCAGGCGACGGCCAGCAGCGTCGGCTGGCAGCGGCAATGTTTGGACATGGGAGTTCTCGGCAAGCCTGTGCGCACGCAGGCACCGCTGGGTCCGGTCAGGACGGGCGGAAGTCAGGGGATCGGATTGGCGCAGCAAGCGCCATGGCACGCGAAGGCGCCTGTCGATCAGCCGCGAGGAGGGGTCAACGGCGGCGCGACGACACGGTCGCGCCAATCGAGGTGGGTCGCGGCAGGGTGATCGCCGCCCTCGCCCATCGGCAAGGTCAAGCCTGCCGGCAGCCAGGCGAGGAAGGCCGTCACAGCGCTCTGGGCGGTGTCGTCAGCCGGATCGCCGACCTCGAGCACGTCGGCGTCGTGCTGGGAGTGATTGTGAAAGACGCCCCCATGCTCGTGCATTTCCGCACCATGCCCATTGCTCAGCACCTGAGAGCGCTTGGAGCCCTGCAGCCGCGGGTCCTGTGCGGCGTGCAGATGGTCCAGCAGGGCGCGCAGTGGCTGGGTCAGGCCCGCCAGCACGGCGTCATGCCGAGTCGCCGTGCCGATATGCACATGCCTGTGACCTTGGAGGCCCGCAACGAGTTGCACCATACCCTGGAGCGGCAACACGACGAGCAGCAGCACCAGGACGGCAGCACGCGTTCGATGGAGCAGCGATGACAGGGTGGATGGCACGGGCGTGATGACGAAGGGACCGAGGCGGACGCAGGCCAGGCGACGCATCTTCGGGCACCAGCATTTCCCGCGTATGACATTCGCTTGCTTGTCCTACGTGGGCCATCGGTGGCCGGATTCACTGAAGGCGTCGCCGCAGCCTGGCAATGACGATCACGCGGCCTGCGCGGTCTCACTCTCGACGGCCCGGAGCTCGTCGACGACCTTGTCGAGGTGGCTCGCCACGTCATGCACCATGGCGTCCACCTCGGCGTCGCGCGCGCCATGCAGGCACCCCCGCTCCAACGCAGCGGCAGCGGCCTGCACCGCATGCATGCCGAGCGTTCCGGACAGGCCCTTGAGGTCATGCGCGGCACGCATGGCGGCGTCGGCGTCGCCCGCACGGCGTGCGGCGTTGAAACGCTGCGCGAAGTCGGCCTCGCGGTCGCGGAACATGCTCAGCACACGGCGGTACAGCACGCCGTTGCCGCCGACATTGGCCAAGCCGCAATGCGCGTCGATGCCGTTCAGTGCCTGCAACGCGTCGGCGCTGCTGTCGTTGCCCACCACCACCAAACCGCTCGGCTTGACCCATTTCGCGAGGGTGGCGAACATCTCATCGACCTTGATCGGTTTGGCGATGTGGTCGTTCATGCCCGCCGCGATGACGGCTTCACGATCGCCGACCATCGCATTGGCGGTCATGGCGATCACGGGCAGCGCCTGCAGCGCCGGCTGCTGGCGCAACGCCCGCGTCGCTGCATAACCGTCCATGACGGGCATCTGGCAGTCCATGAGCACCGCATCAAAACGCTCGCTGGCCAGCTTGCGCAGCGCTTCCTCGCCATTGCCGGCGACGCTGACGACGATACCGGCGCGGCTGAGCAGGTCGACGGCGAGTTCCTGGTTGATCGCGTTGTCCTCGACCAGCAGCACATGGGCACCGGCCAGCGCCTTTCGATGGTCGAGTTGGGCTTCTTCGCGCCGCGCATTGCGCGTGGGGACGGCAAGCGAGCGTCCGAGTGCGGCAGCGCAGGCATCCAGCAAGGTCGAGGGCGTGACCGGCTTGGTCAGCAGCGCGCCGGCCCGCAGCTTGTGCTCGGCCAGGCGCTGCCTCACCTCTTCGCGGCTGAAGGCCGTGGCCAGCATCACCAGCGGTGCCGGGTGGCGCAGCTCGGTCTGCTCGGCCAGCGCCTGCGCACAGGCCACGCCGTCCATGCCCGGCATCTTCCAGTCGAGCAGCAGCAATTGGAAGGGTGCGTCGCCCGCGTCGGCCTGCATCACCCGGTGCAACGCTTCTTCGCCGCCAGCGGCGGTATCGACCTGCAGGCCCAGCGTGCCGCACATCGTCGCGAGCAGCTCGCGCGCGGCGGCGTTGTCGTCGACGACCAGCACACGCGTGCCGCGCAGGCTGGTGTCCATGGCTGCGTCCGCAGCGCCGGGCTGCAACCCGAAATGCAGCTCGAAGTGCAGACGGCTGCCGCGGCCCAGCTCGCTCTCGACGGTGAGCTCGCCGCCCATCAGTTTCACCAGGTGGCGGCTGATCGCCAGCCCGAGGCCGGTGCCGCCATAGCGCCGGCTGGTCGAGGCATCGGCCTGCGTGAAGGGCTGGAACAGGCGTTGCAGTTGTTCAGGGCTCATGCCGATGCCGGAATCACCCACGGTGAAGCGCAGCCGGGCCGATTCGCCGTCCCGTTCCACCATCTTCACGGCGACGATGACCTCGCCACTGTCGCTGAACTTGACGGCGTTGTTGCCCAGGTTGAGCAACACCTGGCCCAGGCGCGATGGGTCGCCCACCAGTGCCCGGGGGACCGCGAGCGGCAAGTCCAGCAGCAGCTCCAGGCCCTTCTCGTCGGCCTTCAGGCCCACCACATTGCTCAGGTTGTCCAGCACGTCGCCAAGGCTGAACGGGATCGTCTCGATGTCGAGCTTGCCGGCTTCGATCTTGGAGAAGTCGAGGATGTCGTTGATGATGACCAGCAGCGATTCCGCCGCCGCATGCGCCTTCTGGATGTAGTTGTGCTGCTGCGGGTTGAGGCCGCTTTGCAGCGCCAGGTGCGACATGCCCAGGATCGCGTTCATCGGCGTGCGGATTTCATGGCTCATGTTGGCCAGGAAGCTGCTCTTGGCCTGGTTGGCAAGCTCGGCGACGTTCTTGGCCTGCTGCGCTTCGCTGTACGCGGCTTCGAGGTCGGCAATCGTGTGGGCCAGGCGGGCCGTCATCGAATTGAAGCTGGTGGCCAGCATGCCGGTCTCGTCGCGCGCTTCGACGGGCGCCTGGGCGGTGAGGTCTCCGGCGGCGATCCGTGCCGCCACCTGGGTCAGGCGCTGCACCGGCCCGACGATGCTGCGCCGAAGCAGGAACGCCAAGGCTGCACCGAATGCCAGCGCAGCCAGGCCACCGACAGCCGTCTGGGCACGCGAGCGGGCCAGGCTGTCCCGAGCCCGCGACAGCTCGGTCTGCAGTTGCGCCTGCTGCTCGGCGGTGATCTGGTGCAGCAGGTCGAGAAGCCCTTGCGCCTGCGGCACGACCTCGGTCCGATACAGGTAGAGGTCCTCGTAGGCACGCGCGCTGTCCTGGATCGTGCGGATGCGCAGGGTCAGCTCGGTCAGCGCGGCCCGCGCCGCTGCGATGCGGTCCAGGTGAGCGCGCTGCGCAGCCGTGAGCAAGGGGCGACGGGCGTAGAGCCCGTCCCACAAGGCCGCATTGGTGACCAGCTGCGAGCTGTACGTCAGCCTGAAGTTGCCTTCGCCCGAGGCGCCGAACGCCATCACGTTGGTGGCCAGCACATCGAACGAACTCTGGAAGGTGAGCATCTCCGCCAGCACTTCGCGGTTCACCGCGTCGGCAGGGCGCGAATTCTGCAACTTGATCATGGCCTCGGTCTCGGCCAGCACACGCACCCGCTGCGCCTGCACGTCCATGCTCGACAGTCGCAGCGCCGGCCGGTTGCGCAAGGTGTCCTCGTGCAGCTCGAACAGCTGTGGCGGCAGGCGTTTCCAGCGCGCGTAACGCTCGTTCAAGGCCTGCACCTGCTTGCGCTCGCCCTCCTCCCAGCCGTCGGCCAATTCCTCCAGTGATGTCAGCGCACTCTCGAACGCCCCGCGTGCCGCGTGGTAGTGCCCGATGTCTTCGCGGTCAGAGAGCACCAGGAAGCCGCGCAGGTGCAGCTGCATGCTCAGCAGCGCCTCCTGCGCCTGGGCCGACGCCCGCGAGGCCGGCGCCCGCAGGCCTTCGCTGATTTCGATGTCCCGGCTGGCGTTGCGGCCCGCCAGGATGGCGAGTGCCACCACCAGCAGCGTCAGCCCGACGAGGACCCCGACGCCGACGGTCAGCTTGGTGCCGATGCCCAGTGACGCTACCCGGAAATTCCAGCGCATGCCCGTGATCAATAGCCCAGTGAAGTTCGATACGCCTCTCGTTGCCGCTCGCGGCCGAGCCGGATCGTGATCTCTTCGAAATCGACGGCAGCGGCCTCGAGCGCTTCTGCCGGACTCAATTGACCGGCCGCCGCCTGCATGAGGCGCAGATCCAGCGCCAGCACATAGCTGTAGGTTCCAGGGATTCGCAGGTAGGGGATCTGCTGCTTGTTGCTGAAAGTGCGTTCGAACGCGCTGAGATAGTCGCGGACGTCGGCCGGGTCCCAGTTCGCTCGCAGATACGGCGCCAGGCTGCCCGTGCCTTCAGGCGGCAGCATCTGGGATTTGCGCCCCGGATCGACGCCGTCCCAGCCCCGCGCCGCATAGACCTGCGACTTCTCCTTCGCCGCCAGCAGCGCCAGCAGGAAGTACGCGGCCTCGGGCACCTTCGAATACTTGGAAATCACGCCGGCCCAGGAAGCGCCGCTGGTATTACCGACCTGGTTGACGCCTGCGGTGCTGGTCCATTTGCCCCGCGCTATGTCGTAGTACGCGTGCGTTCCGGGCGCCGGCGCAGCGCCAGTCTTGCCCCTGACCTTGCTGCCCTGTTGTTGAGCCAGCGCGCCGAGGTCGCCCCAGGTGAGCGCAAACGCCGCGCGGCCCGCCAGGAAATGGTCCCAGCCACGGCCATGGTTCCAGGTCAGCATTTCGCGCGGGCCGAACTTCACCAGTTCAACGAACAACTCGAGGGCGCGCACGTGGCCGGGGCTCTTGATCAGCGGCTCCATCGTCTGCGGGTCGAACCAGTACAGCCGCGCATTGGTGGGGCCGATGACGAAGGAGGCCGACAGCGTCATGTAATTGAACATGCCCTGACTGCCCGGCTGCAGCGCCAGCACGATGCCGTGATCCGGCGTGCCATCGCCATTCATGTCCTGGCCGTTGAAGTACTCGACCTCGTCGCGCAACTGCGCCCAGGTCTGCGGCACCGCCAGCGGGTAGCCGTACTTCTGCCTGAACGCCGCCTGGTGCCGCGGGTGATTCAGCAGGTCGCGCCGGTAGTACAGCACCTGACCGTCGTGGTCGTAGGCGACCATGTACTTCTTGCCGCCGTAGGACAGCAGGGTGCGCGGGCCGGGCAGTACGTCGTCGATGTCCCACTTCGGAAATCGCGGGTCGTTGTAGAACTTCTCATACGACAGCAGGTGCCCGCCAGCCACCATGTCGCCGACCCACCAGGCAGCGGCGATCGACGCGTCGTACTTGCCGGTGTGGTTGGTCATGTCCGAGATGATGGTCGGGTAGTGCTCCACACCGGCCAAGCGCACGATGTCGAGTTGAGCACCGGTGGCCGCCTCGAACTCCTGCTTCACTTCGAGCAGCGCCACGCTGATCGCGCTCTTGGTGGCGATCACCGTCACCTTCTGACCCGCAAACAGGCACGTACCCGGCGCGCAGGCTGGCAGCACACGCGGCACGGGGACATCGTTGGCCTGGCCAACCGTGACGGTGGTGCTCTCGGGCCTGACGGGCGCGTTGGCCTCCGGGCCGTCAGCGGCCTGTGCCAGCGGGATCCAGCCGGTCAACAGCACCAGGCATGCACCCATGAGCCTGCTCAGAGTCATGTCGCCTCCATGAGGCCGGGGGTGCGTCGACATCCGAGGGCCTTGCGCAATCCACCGAATCGGGCCAAGCCGTGCTCACCAACCTCGATCCCACTCTATTCCACATCTCCAGTCCGCGGATTGGTGTTTGGCCGTACCGGCCCCTGTGCCGCTCGAGTCACCAATCCTGGGTCAGCGTCAGGCGAACATTGCGGCCAAACAGCGGTCGGCCATAGATGGCATCGGCCGAACCCTGCCCGGCCACCGCATCGGCGCGCGGGTTGCCTTCGGTCAGGCCCTTGGCGTTGGTGGCGTTGTCCACCATCAACTGCACGGTGGTGCCGCCCCTGCTGGCCGACGTGCCCAGCGCCAGGGTCTGGTAGGCCGGCAGCGCCGTCGTGTTCTGCAGATCGACGTAGCGCCTTCCGGTGAAGTTGAAGCGGGCGTAGGCGCTGGCCTGCCAGTCCGCCACGGCGAAGTGGACAGTGGGACGGATATTGCCCCAGGCCTTGGGCTGGCGAATGGGCAACTTGCCTTCGGTCGTCAGTGACTGGTTGCCTGCAGCGCTGACCATGTTGCCGGACTTGGCCGGGCTGTAGGTCGCAGCGCCGTCCAACGTGAAACTTGAAATGAGGCGCCACGAGAATTCGAACTCCACGCCAGGGCTCTTCACGTCGCCGATGAAGACCTGATTCGTGATGGTTCCAGTGGCGGGGTTGATTTCGGCCACCGTCGTCGCAAAGGGCTTGAACTGGCTCAGGAAGACGGTGGCGAAAGCCGAGAACGGCTCGGTCGAGTACTTCAAGCCGGCCTCGTACTGCTTGGCCTTGGTCGTCGTCGGCGCAGCGAATGTGTAGACGTTGATTTCGCCCGGCAGACGGTAGGCCACGGAGGCGCGCGCATACACGCCCATGGCTCGCGTGAGCTCCTGATTGACACCGACGGTCCAGGAAGTCGGGTGGCCGTCAATCGGGCGCGGGGCGTTGACGCCGGTGTAACCCAGCGTCGAGTTGTCGGCCAGGGTGGCGGCGTTGCCCAGGTCGTACCGGGCCGTGTTCTTGCTGTAGCCGTCACCCTTGTAGCCGCTGCGCCGGACACCGAAATCCAGCGCAGTCTGCGGCGCCGGCTTCCAGGTGTCGGCAAGGTAGACCGATGTCTGGGTGACCGTGGACTCGCCGCCGATCAGCGTGGACGAGTAGCGCAGCACGCCGTTGTCGGTGACGCGGCCCAGCACGGCGCCGCCGGCGTCATAGGCGACCAGGTCCAGCGGCCGGGGCTTGCCGGCCAACTCCAGCAGCAAGTCCTGGAAGCGCAGGTTCATCGTGGACTTGTAGCGCGACAGCAGCAGGCCGCCAGTCAGGCTGTGCCGGCCTGCAAGTTCAAAGTCACGGGTCACGCGCAGGTCGTTGGCGATGGTGTTGAAGTCGTTCTGGATCGAGCGGTAGCCCGCCTGCGCGACCAGACCCGATGCGCCGTACGGGTCGTAGGCCGCGGACTGGCCGGCGTAGGTGTAGCCCAGGCGATTGACGCCGGCACCGAACGCCGCGCGTGAGGCAGTCAGGAAGCTGGCGGCAAAGGTGTTGGCGTCCGCCGGGTTGACGGTCGAGTACAAGGCATCGAAGTCGAGTTTGCCTTTCGTCAGCCTCAGCTTCTCGCTGAGCTGCCATCCACCCAGATTGAGGTTGAGATCCACGCCGGTGTTGAAGTAGCGCAGGTGCCGGCCGTTGGACAGGTCACGCGATTCGGTGGCACTGCCCGCGCCGCCCACGGTCGGGTAGATGAATTTGACGTTGCGCAGATACGGCGAATTCAGCGTGCCCTTGAAGTAGTCGATGTAGGGGTTCAGCGACTTGGACGGATCGCGCGGGTCTGCCACGGGAATAGGCAGCAGGAACACATTGCTGTCGTCGAAGACTTTGGCAAAAAACCTGGCCTCACCGTTGTCCAGCCTGTGCCGGATGTTCAGCCGCAACTGGCCGCCGGTGTCGCTGGGAAAGCCGTTGTCACGGTAGCCCCGGTGCTTGCGGTAGAAGCCGCCGAAGGCGTAGTAGGTCCGGTCGGCCAGCTTGCCGGAGGCGAAGCCGTCGAAGCGATACAGGCCGGTGTCGCCCAGCGTGAGCCGGGCGCCGTGCTCCGCCACTTCACCGCCCTGGCGCGTGATCAGGTTGAGGATGGCGGCCGCGTTGTCCGCAAATATCGGCGCTGGCCCGCCACGGACGACTTCGACGTTCTGGGTCATCAGGTCCGGGCGCACCATGACGTCGCCCTTGAAGAAGTACCCGTCGTTCTCCCCGTAGATGAGCATGCCGTCTTCCTGGAACGTGAAGAAGTTCGACTCGTTCGGAATGCCGCGCACGCGATAAATGTTCTGGGCCTCGCCGCCGGTGGCTTCGGCCTGCACACCCGGCACCTGGCCGAGGAGATCCGCCGTGTTCAGCGGCCCGAGCTTGTCGATGTCCGAAGATGACAGGCTCGAAACGGCGTAAGACGTGTCGAACTTGCGGCGGGCCACACCCGTGCCGGTGACCACCATCCGATCCAGGCTCAGGCGGTTGGCAGCCTGGGGCGTCGACGGGGCTGTCGCTGCGGACGAGGGGGCGCTGGCGGCAGGTCCAGCGCTCAAGGGCGTGTCCTGCGCGTGTGCGGCGACGACCATCGCTAGAGTGGCTAGCGCGACTACTGTCTGCGGGAGCCTCGGGCGGAGCGTTGGAGCGTGTTTCACGTTGTCTCCAGATGTATCGCCGAACTCTTGCAGTGTAGGCACGCGAGAGTCGGACCGCCACACCAGGATGGCGGGGCCATCGCGCCCGCCTCAAGCCACGCCGTTGCCTGGCGTCGCCAGCCGCTCCTTAGCTGTCGACCGCGCCCCAGCGCGTGAACGGGTTCACCGCCAGGTTGGCATTGACGTAACGGCCGTCGCCGGTCACTTCGGCACCCAGCCAGTCAGGCCGGGCAAAGACCTGGCCCTCGGCTGCCAGTTCGATCTCCGCGACCACGAGGCCGGCGTTGGCTCCCAGGAATTCGTCAACCTCCCAGGTCATGCCCTCATGCGGGCACAGGTGGCGGATCTTCTCGACGAGCGGGCCATCGCACAGCGCCAGCAGCTGTCGGGCGTCAGTGAGCGGAATCTCGTACTCGAACTCGGCCCGCGTGGCCCCCTGGGTCGCACCCTTGATGGTCAGGAAGGCCTGTTCACCGGCGATGCGCACGCGCACCGTGCGGGCCGGGTCACGGCTCAGATAGCCCTGGCTGAAGCGGGTCTGCGCCGCGGCCGGCTGGCGCCAGCCGTCGCCGGTGACGAGGAACTTGCGTTCGATCTCAATGCCCATCGCTCATTCCCCACGCGCCGCGGCCTCGCGCAGCTTGTCCTTCTTGCTCTTGCGCGTCGTGCTCTTGATGCCGCCGATGGCCTGGGCTTCGGTGGCGACTGCCCCGGGCTCGAAGCCCTCCAGCCGCTCGCGTGGCACGCGCTGGCCCTGGCGCTTCTCGATGAGGCGGAAGTGGCTCTCGGCGTTCTCGGCGCTGTCTGCGCAGATGAAGCTGACTGCCACCCCGGTGGCGCCGGCGCGACCGGTGCGGCCGATGCGGTGGGTGTAGTCGGCGGCCGAGCGCGGCAGCTCGTAGTTGACGACCGCGTCCAGCGCATCGACGTGCAGGCCGCGGGCGGCGACGTCGGTCGCGACAAGCACCTTGACGCTGCCGTTCTTCAGCGCCGCCAGCACGTCGCTGCGTGCACCCTGGCTCAGCTCGCCATGCAAGGCGCCGGCCTTGAAGCCATGGGCGAAAAGCTTGTCCGATACGAGCTCGGCCGTGTAGCGGCTGGCGACGAAGACCAGCGCGCGATCCCAGGCCTCATCCTTGAGCAGTTGCCGCAGTGCGGGCAGGCGCTGGGCGCGGTCGAGCTGGATGGCACGCTGCGTGATCTGCGGCGGCGCTTCCTGGATGGCTATTCGCACCGGCTCGCGCAGCAACTGCTCGGCCAGCCCCTGCACGGCAGGCGGGCAGGTGGCGGAGAACAGCAGGGTCTGGCGCCGTGCGGGCACCAGCGCCAGCACGCGCTGCAACTCGTCGGCAAAGCCGGCGTTGAGCAGCCGGTCGGCTTCGTCCAGCACCAGGCATTCCACGCCGGCCAGCGTGAGGCCGTTGTGGTCGATCAAGTCCAGCAGGCGGCCCGGCGTGGCCACCATCACGTCGCAGCCGCCGCGCAGCGCCATCAGCTGAGGGTTGATGGACACGCCGCCAAAGGCCAGCGCCACCTTGGGCCGGTGCATCAGCAGCGCGGCGACGTTGCGCATCAGCTCGGCCGTCTGGGCGGCCAGCTCACGCGTCGGCGCCAGCACCAACGCACGCGGGCCTGGGCGAGGCGGCGCGGCGACCAGGCGTTGCAGCAGCGGCAGCACAAAGGCAGCGGTCTTGCCGGAGCCGGTCTGCGCCAGCGCGAGCACGTCGGCACCGGCCAGGATGGGAGGCAACGCAGCTGACTGCACGGCGGTCGGCGCGTGATAGCCCTGTTCGCGCACAGCGCGTAGCAGAGCGGGCGAGAGGCCCAGGGAAGAAAAGGACATGCGCGATTGTCGCGGTCAGAACAACTTCTGCTGATCGCCCGCGAGTTGGCCGACGGCGCGGGCCTCGATGAGCAGCATGCGCCGCTTGGTCTCCACGCCGCCCGGCGCCGAGAATCCCGTGGGCTCGCCGCCTGCGCCCATCACGCGGTGGCAGGGCACGATGGGCGGAAACGGGTTGTCGCCCTCGGCGCGGCCGACCGCGCGCGCCGCACCGGGCTGGCCGAGGGCCGTGGCGATCTCGCCGTAGGTGCGGGTCTGCCCGGGCGGGATGGCGCGGGTCAGCGCATGCACCTGGCGGCGGAACTCGGGGATGCCGCGCTCGTCGAGGGCGATGTCACTCAGGTCACGCGCCTCGCCGGCCAGCAGTGCGCGAATGCCATCGACGGCATGGGCGATGTGGGCGGGCAGCTCCGTCGTCAGTTCGGCGGTGGGATGTCGGCGCTTCAGTCGCGCCGGGCTGGCATCAGGCAGCAGAGAAGCGACGATGCCGCGCTCGCTCCAGACAACGCCGCAGCGGCCCAGTGCCGTGTCAAAACTGTGGCTCCACAAGGCCTCGTCCAGAGGCAGGACCGGGCCGATGTCAGGGTCGTCGACAAAATCGCTCACGTTGTTCGGTCGGTGCTTGCAGCAGGGTCTTGAAATAGTAGCCAAGCATGCCATTGACGCGGGCTCGGCCGGCATCGTCCAGCCACGTGTCGACACGTGAACGCCAGACGGCGGCGCAGGCTCCGGGATGCAGGCCCTGGTCGGCGCAGTCCAGCAGGGCCTCGAAGCCGCCGCGCCAACGTTCGAAGTCCGCGCGACTCATGACCGGACCGTGGCCGGGTACCAGGCGCTGGAAAGGCTGGGCGGAGAGGCGTGCCAGCGCCTCGCGCCAGGCGGGTGGGCAGGCGGTGTCCATGAAGGGCACCGGCAGCGTGACAAGGTCGCCAGCGGCCAGTGTGCCGGTGGCCGCGTCCAACACCCACAAGTCGCCACCGCTGACGGCGGTTTCGATGCCGATCTGCAGGCGGCGGCCGGCGATGGTCCGGGCCGAGGCTGTCCCAATCTCACGATCGGGGCGCAGGGCCGCAGCCTGGTTCAGCAGTTCGAGGTCAACGCGCATGACGGCCGCCTGATCGGCCGGTGCCGTGGGAATGGCCTCCATCAGCTGGCGGCGGTAGCGGTCCAGCCAGCCATCGGCCGCCAGCGCCTTCGCTACCGCGGGCGACGCCCAGGCTTCAAGCCCAGGCCTTTGCGAACGCAACCAGGCGTTGCCGCCGAGGTGGTCGAGGTGCCAATGCGTGTTCAGCACCGCCCTCACCTGCCCGCCCGCCGCCGCGAGCGCCGCTTCGGCATGAGCGCGGTGGCGGCCGCTGTCGATCAGCAGCCAGCCCTGATCGCCCTGCAGCAGCAGGCTGTTGCCGTCGGGCTGGCGGCCAGCCTCGAAACCACCGGGCACCAGGACGACGCCGAGCGCGAGCGGCTGCGCCGTCACCGCCGCCGCGGCGGCCAGGCACAGCACGGCGGCCCACGCGCGCCGCAGTTTCGTCATGGCGAGTTCTCGCGCACACCCTGGTCACCATAGAGCTGCATCGTCACCGCGCCGGCCTCACCGCGCTGGAAGCCAACGCGCACGCCGGTGGGATGGATGAACTGCAGCGGCACGCCATCGGCGGCGATGGGCGTCAGCGCCAGACGGTCACCGTTGGGAAACACCAGGGTCAGCTGCGCCTTGGCCTGTTCAATCTGCACGCGCACCCCCATGGCGGCGAACAGGTAGCGCCCAGCGAGGCCTTGCAGAGCCGCCTCGTCCACGGCAGCCCGGCGCACGCGCGTCTCGCGGAACTGCGTCCAGCCATAGGCGCGTGACACGGCCGCCAGCAGTTCAGCGCTCAGCGCCCGGCCCGCATCGGCGTTAGCCAGGTAGACGACACCATCACCCGTGTGCAGGTTGATGGCCATGCCGGCGTTGTAGCCCGTCGTGCCGCCGTAGTGGACGAGGACCTGCTGTTCCCCTTCGCCGATAAGCCTGAATCCATAGAGGTGCCCCTCGACGGGCGTGTCCAGCAGCGCGCGCATGCTGGACTTGCGGAACACCTGGCTGCGGCCCTGCCAGCCCTTGCGCAGTTCCGTCAGCAGCGTGGCGAGGTCGCCCGCGTCGGACCACAGGCCGGCCGCGGCGCTTTCGGGCAGGTGCAGCCAGCCGCCCGGTACCGGCGCGGCGTCGCCCTGGTGGCCGGCCGCCACATCGCCACCGGCGCTTTGGCGCTGCAGTGCGAACGTGGCATGGCGCAGGCCAAGCGGCTGGAACAGCCAGCGCTGCATCAGCGGCTCGAAGGCCAGCTTCTGGCTGTCCTGCATGGCGATCTGGGCCAGCGTGTAGCCGCCGCCGGAATAGCGCAGCTGCTCGCCGGGCGGCAGCACGACCTCGGGCCGCGGCGTGTTCGTGCCCGGTGCCGCGGTCGCCACCTCCAACACTGTCGGCACGGGGCCGGCCTGGGCGTAGCCGGGGTAGCCCCCCGGCGTGATGCCCGCGGTGTGCGCGAGCAGCCCGCGCAACGTGACGGGGTGATCGGGCGTCTGCCGGCCCGCAGGCAGGCGCAGCGACGTGAGCAGGCCGTTGACGTCGCGGTCCCAGTCCAGCCGGCCAGCGTCCTGCAGGCGCAGCGCGGCAAGCACCGTGACGGGCTTGGCCAGTGAGCCGGCCTGGAACAGCGTGGCGCAACTGACAGCCGGCGCCTGCATCGCACGGCGGCCGTACACGGCCACCCAGTCCACCTCACCGCCGCGCAGCACCGCCACGGCCAGGCCGGGCACGCCGTGCTCGGCCATGCGAGCGGCCAGCGTCCGCGGCTGCTCTTCGCCGTCGAACACCACCGCAGGCAGCAGGCCCTGCTCGACGGCTTGCCGGCGGGCGGCAGCGCCCGGCTGTTCTTTGCAGGGTGCGGCATGGGCACTGCCCGCCACGGCGAGGCACAGCGCCAGGGCGGCGGTTCGGGTCATGGAAGGATGCATGCTCACATGCTCGCCGAGGGCCGCGCCGCGGCCGGTCGTCATGCCGCGACCGACGTGCCTTGCACACGCGCCGCGTTGGCGCGCTCGGCCACCTCACGCGGCGGCAGGGTCTTCAGGCGATGGTCGCTCCAGACCTGGCGCCAGCGGCGTGCGCCGGGCGTGCCGTTCCACAGGCCGAGCGCGTGGCGCATCGCATGGGACCAGGAGCGGCCAGCGGCATGCACGCGATCCAGGTAATCCAGCCAGGCGTCTTCGACCTGCTCGCGCGACGCCGCCGGGTCAGGCTGGCCGAAGAAGCGCGAGTCCCACTGCGCCATGCTCCAGGGCTCGTGATAGGCCTCGCGGCCGATCATGACGCCGTCCAGCACGGCCAGCTGCTCGGCGATCTGGTCCGGCGTCTTCAGGCCGCCGTTGATGGCGATGGTCAGCTGCGGGAATTCGCGCTTGAGCTGCTCCACCAGCTCGTAGCGCAGCGGTGGGATCTCGCGGTTTTCCTTCGGAGAAAGGCCCTGCAGCCAGGCATTGCGGGCATGCACGATGAAGACTTCGCAGCCGGCCTCGGCAACGGTGGCGACGAAGTCGCGGACGAAGTCGTAGCTCTCAATCTTGTCGATGCCGATGCGGTGCTTGACGGTGACCGGCAGCGAGGTGGCATCGCGCATGGCCTTGACGCAGTCGGCCACCAGCTGGGGTTCGGCCATCAGGCAGGCCCCGAAGGCGCCCTTCTGCACTCGCTCGCTGGGGCAGCCGCAGTTCAGGTTGACCTCGTCATAGCCCCAGCGCTCGGCAAGCCTGGCGCAGGCGGCCAAGTCGGCGGGATCGCTGCCACCCAGCTGCAGCGCGACCGGGTGTTCGGTGTCGTTGAAGTCGAGATGGCGCGGCTGGTCGCCATGCAGCAAGGCGCCGGTCGTCACCATCTCGGTGTAGAGCAGCGCATGGCGGGTGATGAGCCGATGGAAATGGCGGCAATGGCGATCGGTCCAGTCCATCATCGGCGCGACGGACAGGCGCCAGGGAGAAAAAGCAGTCACGCAGCGGATTATCCCGGCCCGCAAATGGCAACGCCCGCGTCGGGCTGACGCGGGCGTTGAGAAATGCTGAACCGTGAGGGCTTAGCGGTTGCGGCGGCGGGACACGCCAACGCCCGCCAGGGCGGCCGCCATCACCAGGGCCAGGCTGGCCGGCTCGGGCACGGTGCCGGGGGCGGCGCTGAACTCGACCAGATAGCCGTTGATCTGGCCAGCATTGCCCGGGCCGCCGTGGTCGTTCCAGCCCATGACGGCGCCGAAGTTGGTCTGCAGGTAGTTCTCGCCACCGCAGCAGTTGTTCGGCTCGCCCGGATTCCAGCTGGTGTAGGTCAAGGCCTGGCCGTTCTCGGGACCATCACGCCAGGTGAAAGTGCCTTCATTGCCGGCGTCCGAAGCGCCCAGCCATGCCAGGATGCCACCGGCCACGGTGACGGAAGCGAAGCGGTTTTCGCCGGCGCTGGTGATGGTGGCCAGGTAGCCGGTCATGCCCAGATAGCTCGCGCTCTGGGCCGCCGTGAAGGCATCGTCCCAGCTGACGTTGGCGTCGAAGAACTCGTAGTAGTGGTCATTGCCGCCGGAGGCGGAGTCCCACAGCACGGGCGCTGCGTTGGCAGCCTGGCCGAACAGGCCGCTGGCCAGCAGGGCGGTCATGAGCACTTTGCGCATCGATGTCTCCGTCAGAACGTGAAAAATTTTCGCGAGTGTCTGGAGATGTCCCTGCCGGGCCAACCCCCATTCGGGGGGGCGACAGCTTCAGCTCAGGTCCCGCAACGGATGCTCGTTCGCAGACCAGGGACTGACGAAGAAGGCGGCCACCTCACCCGCGTCCAGATCGGCGACCGAGGCTGGGCTCCAGCGCGGTGCGTGATCCTTGTCGACCGCCAGCGCGCGAATGCCTTCGACGGTCTCGCTGCGGGCCGCGCCGCGCAAATGGAAGGCGTGGTGCACCAGATCACGCTCCAGGCGCAGATCGTCGGCCAGGCCGAGCTTGCGGCCGCGGCGCACAAGCTCCAGCGTCACCGCCATCATGGTTGGCGAGCGGGTCAACAGCGTCTCGCGGGTCTGGTGCGCCCAGTCGTCATCGGCCGCGGCCAGGGATGCCAGGATGCCGGCCAGTGTCGGCTCGCCAAAATGGCGGTCGATGCGTTCGGCGGCGGCCTTGGGGTCGGCGGTGGGGGCGAGATCGGCACACTCCATGACGGTCGCGATGACGTGCTCGGCGCTGGGCTGGGGGCTGGCCCTCAGCGCTTCGACAAGGTCGGCCCATTGCGCCGCCGGCACATAGACGTCGCCCAGGCCCCATTCGATGGCGTCGCCGGCCGCAATGGCCTGGCCGGTCAGTGCCAACCATTCGCCGACGTGGCCGGGGCATTGGGCGAGGAAGTAGCCACCACCGACATCGGGAAAGAGGCCGATGCCGGTCTCGGGCATCGCCAGCTTGGAGCGCTCGGACAGCACGCGCAGCTTGGCGCCCTGGCTGATACCCATGCCGCCGCCCATGACGATGCCATCCATCAGCGCGATATAGGGCTTGGGGTAGTGGTGGATCAGGTGGTTGAGGCGGTATTCCTCAGTGAAGAAGTCTTCCAGCGCCGGGTCACCGGCATGAGCGGCCTGGTGGAAGAAGCGGATGTCGCCGCCCGCGCAGAAGGCCGGCGCCTTGCCTTCGCGGCCCGCGCCGAGCACTGCGACGGCCTGGATCTCCGGTCGAGATGCCCAGTGGCGCAGCAGCGCCGTCATGTCGCGGATCATGGCCAGCGACAGCGCATTCAGCGCTTGCGGGCGATTCAGCGTGATGAGGCCGAGACAGCCGTTGACGTCGGCCAGGATATGGCCGTCAGACACCAGGGTCGGGATCAGGTCACTCATGCGTTATTCAAGGAGGCGGGTTTGACAGTAGGAGGCGCCAGCGCTTCGTTGGCGATCAGCGCCGCAAGCACGAGGCTACCGCCGATCAGGGCCGCGCTGCCTGGGTGTTCGCCCGCAAAAGCCCAGGCCCACAGCACGCCGAGCAGGGTTTCCGCCTGGCCGAGTAGGGCCAGCTCGTGGCCCGGCAGCTCGCGCGCCAGGCGCACGGCCAGCAGACAGGGAACGGCAAGCTGGAAGACGCCCAGAAAACCCAGCAGGGACAGGTCGTGCGCACCGGCCTGCAACGGCCAGGCCAGCGGCAGCGTGGCGGCCATGGAGATCAGCGCACCGATCAGCACGGCGGGCAGCATGTCGGTGTCGCCCCGTCCTTCCTTCTGCAGCAGACACCAGTTGGACGCCGCAGCCAATGGGACGCCCAGCGCAACGAAGAAGCCCAGCAACGGCCCGCCCAGTTGGCCACCGAACATCCAGGCGATGCCCGCGCCGGCCAGCGCAATCGCCCACCAGGTGCGGACCGGAATCGGCTGATGCAAAAAGAGCCGCGCAAATATCGCCGTGAACAGCGGTGACAGCGACATCGTGACCAGCACATTGGCCACCGTCGTCAGCGACAGCGCGACCATGAAGGCCGTGAACATGACAGCCCAGCACAGGCCTGAGGCCCAGACCGCGCGGCCCTTCAGGCTGCCGAACAGCGCCCTGCCCCGCATCACGCCAAGGATGAGCACCAGCGCCAGCGCATTGAACGCACTGCGCCAGAACGTGATCTCGAAGCCCCGCGCCGCATCCAGATGCCGCGTGACCACGCCCGCCGAACTCCACATCAGCGTGACCAGCAGCATCAGCAAAACAGCAGACCGGTGGCTCATCAACGAAGAGCGCCCCTTTCGGGGCGCGGGCAATCAACTGACTAGAACCCCCTCCTGAAGGGGGGCTGGGGGGAGCTCAAGGCGCCGCGCCAGCGAAAGCGTGTCAGCTCCGCTGAGCACGCTTTCGCTCGTTCTCGGACAAGAAGCGTTTGCGAACCCGCACGCTCTTGGGCGTGATCTCGACCAGTTCGTCGTCGTCGATGAAGTCGACGCCGTACTCCAGCGTCAGCTCGATCGGCGGCGTGACCTTGATCGCATCTTCCTTGCCGGAGACGCGGAAGTTGGTCAGCTGCTTGGTGCGGGTCGCGTTGACGACCAGGTCGTTGTCGCGGTTGTGGATGCCAACGATCATGCCTTCGTAGACCGGGTCGTTGGGCTTGACGAACATGCGGCCGCGATCGTCCAGCTTGCCCAGGGCGTAGGTGAAGATTTCGCCGTCGTCCATGGAGATCAGTACGCCGTTCTTGCGGCCGCCGATGTCACCCTTGTGGGCCTCGTAGCCGTCGAAGATCGACGAGATCAGGCCCGAGCCGCGGGTCAGGTTCATGAACTCGTTGCTGAAGCCGATCAGGCCACGGGCCGGGATGCGGTACTCCAGGCGCACGCGGCCATGGCCGTCCGGCTCCATGTTGAGCATTTCGCCCTTGCGCAGGCCCAGCGCCTGCATGACGCCGCCCTGGTGGATTTCTTCCACGTCGGCTGTCACCAGCTCCATCGGCTCCTGCTTCTCGCCGTCGACGTCCTTGAACATCACGCGCGGCTTGGAGACGGCCAGCTCATAGCCTTCACGGCGCATGTTTTCCAGCAGGATGGTCAGGTGCAGTTCACCGCGGCCGCAGACCTCGAAGATGCCGTCTTCGTCGGTCTCCTTCACGCGCAGGGCCACGTTGTGCTGCAGTTCCTTCTGCAGGCGGTCCCAGATCTGGCGGCTGGTGACGAACTTGCCTTCGCGGCCGGCCAGCGGGCTGGTGTTGACGCAGAAGTTCATCGTCAGCGTCGGCTCGTCGACCTTCAGCATGGGCAGCGGCGACGGGTTGGCCGGGTCGGTCACGGTCACGCCGATGCCGATGTCCTCGATGCCGTTGATCAGCACGATGTTGCCCGGGCCGGCGTCGGTGACCTGCACGCGGTCCAGGCCGTGGAAGGTCAACACCTGGTTGATGCGGCCGTTGACAGCCTTGCCGTCCGGACCTTCCATCACGACGACCTGCATGCCGGTCTTGATGGTGCCCTGGCTGATGCGGCCCACGCCGATGCGGCCGACGAAGGTGGAGAAGTCCAGCGCCGAGATCTGCAGCTGCAGCGGAGCAGCGGGATCACCCGACTGGGCGGGCACGTGCTTCAGCACGGTGTCGAACAGGGCCGACATATCGGGGCCCCATTGCTCGCCAGGCGCGCCTTCGGTCAGCGAGGTCCAGCCGTTGATGCCGGAGGCGTAGACGACCGGGAAGTCGAGCTGCTCGTCGGTGGCGCCCAGCTTGTCGAACAGGTCGAAAGCGGCATTGATGACGGCGTCGGGCTTGGCGCCCGGCTTGTCGACCTTGTTGACCACGACGATGGGCTTGAGACCCAGTGCCAGCGCCTTCTTGGTCACGAAGCGCGTCTGCGGCATCGGGCCTTCCTGGGCGTCGATCAGCAGCACGACGCCGTCGACCATGGACAGTGCGCGCTCGACTTCACCGCCGAAGTCCGCGTGTCCGGGCGTGTCGACGATGTTGATGTGCGTGCCGCCCCACGACACCGCGCAGTTCTTGGCCAGGATGGTGATGCCACGCTCGCGTTCGATGGCGTTGCTGTCCATGACGGTGTCGACGACCTTTTCGTGGTCGGCGAAGGTACCGCTCTGGCGCAGGAGCTGGTCGACCATGGTGGTTTTGCCGTGGTCGACGTGGGCAATGATGGCAATGTTGCGGATCGGGGTGGTCATGGTGATGCTTGGAAGAAAACCGGGTCAGGCGGAAAGCAGAGCCTGGACCTCCGGCGGGGTCAACAGGCGGTCGGCGATCAGTTCGCCAGAGGAGATGTGGGCGCTGCCGAGGAAGGCGCGGGGTTCGGGGCCGTAGACACGCACGCGCTCGGCGTCGGCTGCGGTCACGCGGCGGCGCAGCCCAGACAGGAAGCGTGCGGCCTCGTCGGCAGGCAGACGAAGCTCGGGGGCTTCGGCCAGCAGGCGGTCGGGCGAGGTCAGCAGCGCGGCGCGTTGTTCTTCGGGCAGGGCTTCCAGGCCGCTGAGCGTGATGCTGCCGTCCAGCGTCAGGCTGCCGGAGCCGGTGCGGCGCAGTGCGGCCAGCGAAGCGCCACAACCGAGTGCAGTGCCAATGTCTTCGGCCAGCGTGCGGATGTAGGTGCCTTTGGTGCAACGGACGTCGAGGGTCACGGTGCCAGCCTGCACGCTGACGATGTCGATGGCATGAATCGTCACGCGACGGCTCTTGCGCTCGATCTCGATGCCGGCGCGGGCGTATTCGTACAGCGCCTTGCCCTCGTGCTTGAGCGCCGAGTACATCGGCGGCATCTGGTCGATCTCGCCGGTGAAGGCGGCGCAGGCGGCAGCGATCTGCGCTTGCGTGATGCCGTCGGCGTCACGGCGCTCCAGCACCTCGCCTTCGGCGTCGCCGGTGGTCGTGCGGATGCCCAGCGCCAGGGTTGCGAGATAGCGCTTGTCGGCGTCGAGGCTGACCTGGCTGAACTTGGTCGCGGCGCCAAAGCACAGCGGCAGCAGGCCGGTGGCCAGCGGGTCCAGCGTGCCGGTGTGGCCGGCCTTCTCGGCGCGCAGCAGCCACTTGGCTTTCTGCAACGCGTCGTTGCTCGACAAGCCCAGCGGCTTGTCGAGCAACAACACGCCATGCAGCGGGCGACGCTGGATGCGTACCCGAGCAGGCCTCGCAGTGACGACAGCCTCAGTCATTCGGCTCCTCGTCTTCCAAAGCGCGAGTCGCATTGGCCTTGTTGATCAGGGCACTCATCTCGGCCGCACGCTCGATGGTGCGGTCGAACTGAAAGTGCAGCGTCGGCACCGTGTGGATCTGCAGGCGCTTGAACAGGCCGTTGCGCAGGAAACCCGCGGCCTCGTTCAGCGCTTCCTGCGTTTCCTTCGGGTCACCGACCAGTACCGAGAAGAACACCTTGGCATGGGCGTAGTCGGGCGTGACCTCGATCGCATTGATCGTCGCCATGCCGATGCGCGGATCCTTGAGCTCGCGGATCAGCTCCGCCAGATCACGCTGGATCTGGTCGGCGACTCGGAAAGCTCGGTTGGGGATGGCGCGTTTGTGTCTCATGGCAGGTTTCCTGATCAGGCTGTTTGCGCGGTTCACGCGCGGACAGCCAACAAAGAACAAACCCCGCCCCGAGGGGCGGGGTTAACCCTCGGGATTGGAGGTCAGAGCGTGCGGGCCACTTCCTTGATCTCGAAGAATTCGAGCTGATCACCTTCCTTGATGTCGCTGTAGTTCTTGAGCTTGATACCGCACTCGAAGCCTTCCTTGACTTCGCGGACGTCGTCCTTCTCGCGACGCACCGAGTCCACCTCGCCCGTGTAGACGACGGTGTTCTCGCGCAGCAGTCGGAAGCGAGCGCCACGGCGAACCAAACCGCTGGTAACCATGGAGCCGGCCACCGTGCCGATCTTGGAAGCGACGAACACAACGCGGATCTCGGCGGTACCCAGCGCTTCTTCGCGCTGCTCGGGCGCCAGCATGCCGGACATCGCCTTGGTCACGTCATCCACAGCGTCGTAAATGATGCTGTAGTAACGCAGATCGACCGCGTTGCCTTCGGCCAGCTTGCGCGCACCGGCATCGGCCCGCACGTTGAAGCCGATGATGACGGCCTTGGAGGCGATGGCGAGGTTGATGTCGCTCTCACTGATGCCGCCGACCGCCGCGTGGACGATCTGCACCTTGACCTCGGCGTTGCTGAGCTTGAGCAGCGAAGCGGCCAGCGCTTCCTGCGAGCCCTGCACGTCGCTCTTGATGATCAGCGGCAGCGTCTGCACGTCGCCGGCGCCCATCTCGCTGAACATGTTCTCCAGCTTGGCAGCCTGCTGCTTGGCCAGTTTCACGTCGCGGTACTTGCCCGAACGGAAGGTCGCGACCTCGCGGGCGCGGCGTTCGTCGCCCAGCACCATGAACTCATCGCCAGCTTGCGGCACTTCGGTCAGGCCCTGGATTTCGACCGGGATGGACGGGCCAGCCTCGGTACAGGCCTTGCCGTCTTCGTCCAGCATGGCGCGAACGCGGCCGAACGTGGAGCCAGCCAGCACGACGTCGCCGCGCTTGAGCGTGCCGCTCTGCACCAGCACCGTCGCAACCGGGCCGCGGCCCTTGTCCAGCTTGGCTTCGATGACCAGGCCCTTGGCCATCGAGGCCACCGGCGCCTTCAGTTCCAGCACTTCGGCCTGCAGCAGCACCTGCTCCAGCAGGTCGTCAATGCCCTGGCCGGTCTTGGACGACACGCCGATGAAGGGCGACTCGCCACCGAATTCTTCCGGCACGACCTGTTCGGCCACGAGCTCGCTCTTCACGCGCTCGACGTTGGCGTCGGGCTTGTCGATCTTGGTCATCGCGACCACGATCGGCACGCCAGCCGCCTTCGCGTGGTGGATGGCTTCCTTGGTCTGGGGCATGACGCCGTCGTCGGCCGCGCAAACGAGGATGACGATGTCGGTTGCCTTGGCACCGCGGGCACGCATCGCCGTGAAGGCCGCGTGACCCGGGGTGTCCAGGAAGGTGATCATGCCGCGCGGCGTATCGACGTGATAAGCACCGATGTGCTGCGTGATGCCACCAGCCTCGCCTGCGGCGACGCGGGCACGGCGGATGTAGTCCAGCAGCGAGGTCTTGCCGTGGTCGACGTGGCCCATGACGGTGACGACCGGGGCGCGCGACAGCGACTCGTGCTCCTGCTCGGCGGTGCCCTCTTCTTCCAGGAAGGCGTCCGGATCGTCCAGCTTGGCGGGGAAGGCCTTGTGACCCATTTCCTCGACCAGGATCATGGCCGTCTCTTGGTCCAGCTGCTGGTTGATGGTGACCATCTGGCCCAGCTTCATCAATTGCTTGATGACCTCGGCGGCCTTGACCGACATCTTGTGGGCGAGGTCGGCCACCGAGATCGTCTCGGGGACGTGCACCTCTTGGATCTGCATCTCTGCAGGTGCCTGGAAGTTGCCTTGGCCATTGCCACCACGGTCATTGCCGCCACGACGGCCACCGGCACCACCGCGCGCCGGAGCACGCCAGTTGCCGCCGCCACCCGGGCGGTTCGCGCCGGCGGGGCCGGCGCCGATGGTCTTGAGGCCACGCTTCTTGGCGGCGTCATCGGCCCAGCTGGATGACAGCTTCTCGGACTTGACCGACTTCTTGTCGCCCGGCTTGCCGGCGCCTGCGCCGGCTGCAGCAGGTGCTGCGCCCGGCGTGCCGGCCTTCTTGTGGATGGTGCCCTTGATGCCCGCGGCGGCTTCGGCCGGCTTGGGCTCTTCGGGCTTCTTCGCGACCAGCACCTTTTTGGGTGCATTCATCATCGCGCGGATCTTGGCGGCCTCGTCCTCGGCGGCCTTGCGGCGGCGGGCCAGGTCGTCCTGCTTCTGCTTCTCTTCGGCAGCGGCATCGACGGCCTTGACGACGCGCAGCGCCGGCTTGGCCACTTCGGGCGCGGGCGGTGGCGGGGCGACGACTTCAGGCGCAGGTGCGGGCGGCGGCGGCGCAACGACTTCAGGCTCGGGCGCAGGCGCGGCGGCCTTGGCACCGCGCTTGGAGGCGGCCTTGTTGATCGCGGCAGCTTCGGCGGCGGCAGCAGCGGCATTGCGCTGGCGGGCCTCGGCCTGCTCGACGGGCGTGACCTCCGGCTTGGCGGCGGCAGCTGCAGCGGCAGCTTCGGCAGCGGCCTTGGCGGCGGCTTCGGCGGCAGCCTGCTCCTCGGCGCGGCGCGCCTCGGCAGCTTCACGCGCGGCGCGCTCGGCGTCCTCGCGAGCCTTCACCTTGGCGGCGAGTTCCTCTTCCTGGGCACGCAGCGCGGTGGCTTGGGCCTGGGCTTCTTCCTCGCGGCGCACCAGTTCGGCGTCGTCAGGGCCAGCGGCGACCTCATCGTCACGCTTGACGAAGGTGCGGGTCTTCTTGACCTGGACCTGGATCGTGCGGGCCTTGCCACTGGCATCGGCTTGCTTGATCTCGGTGGTCGACTTCTTGACGAGCGTGATCTTCTTGCGATCCGCACCGGCAGTGCCGTGGGAAGAGCGCAGGTGGTCGAGCAGGCGTTCCTTGTCGTTCTCGCTCAGCGAGTCGTCGACGGAAGACTTCTTGACGCCCGCGGCATGCAGCTGCTCCAGCAGCGTGCCCGCCGGCTTGCTCAGCTCGGCGGCGAATTGGGCGACGGTAGTCACGGCCATGTGGGGATCCTTCAAATTACTTTCGGTGCGGCGCGGCGTGTGTTGATCAGGCGTTGAACCAGTGTTCGCGGGCCTTCATGATCAGCGCGCGCGCAGCGGCCTCGTCTTGGCTGGTCAGCTCAACCAGTTCGTCGACAGCCAGGTCGGCCAGATCGTCACGGGTGTTGATGCCGCCTTCGGCCAGCTTGCTCAACAGTTCAGGGGTCACGCCTTCGAGATCGCGCAAGTCCTGCGAGACCTCTTCGACCTTCTCTTCGCGGGCGATTTCCATCGTCAGCAGGGCATCCTTGGCACGGGTGCGCAGCTCGTTGACGGTGTCCTCGTCGAAGGCCTCGATCTCCAGCATTTCCTGCATCGGCACGTAGGCGACTTCTTCCAGGCTGGTGAAGCCTTCGGCGATCAGGATGTCGGCGACTTCGGCGTCGACGTCGAGCTTCTCGACGAAGAGCTTGCGAACGCTTTCAGCCTCGACCTCATGCTTGGCGGCAGATTCCTCAGCCGACATGATGTTGATGCGCCAGCCGGTCAGCTCGGACGCCAGGCGCACGTTCTGGCCGCCACGGCCGATGGCGATGGCGAGGTTTTCCTCGTCAACGACGACGTCCATCGCGTGGCGCTCTTCATCCACGACGATGGATTGCACATTGGCCGGGGCCAGCGCGCCGATGACGAACTGGGCCGGGTCTTCGCTCCACAGCACGATGTCAACGCGCTCGCCAGCAAGTTCGGTCGTCACGCCGTTGACGCGCGAACCGCGCACACCGACGCAGGTGCCGATGGGGTCGACACGGCGGTCATGGCTGAGAACGGCGATCTTGGCGCGCGAACCGCTGTCGCGGGCGCAGCTCTTGATCTCCAGCAGGCCTTGTTCGATTTCCGGCACTTCCTGGGCGAAGAGTTCCTTCATGAACTCAGGGCTGGAGCGCGAAAGCATGATTTGCGGGCCGCGCTGGGTCGGGTCCACACCGAGGATGACGGCGCGCACGCGGTCACCGGTGCGCAGGTTCTCTTTCGAGATCATTTCGCTGCGCTTCAGGCGCCCTTCGACGCGACCGCTTTCGACAATGATGTCGCCCTTGTCCAGGCGCTTGACGGTGCCGACGAAGATCTTCTCGCCGCGCGACATGAAGTCGTTGAGCAATTGCTCGCGCTCGGCGTCACGGATCTTCTGCAGGATGACCTGCTTGGCGGCCTGTGCGCCGATGCGGCCGATGGGCAGGGACTCGACGGGTTCTTCGATGTGGTCGTCCACCTCGATGTCGGAGATCTGTTCCTGGGCTTCAAACAGCAGGATTTCGGCGTCGGCGTTCTGCAGACCGGCCTCGTTGGGCACGACATGCCAGCGGCGGAAGGTCTCGTACTCACCCGATTCGCGATCCACACTGACGCGGATGTCGGCCTCAGCGCCGTAAATCTTCTTGGTGGCCGAGGCCAGCGCGGCTTCCACCGCACCGAACACGACATCGCGCTCCACGCTCTTCTCGCGCGAGATCGCGTCCACCAGCATCAACATTTCGCGGTTCATTGCTTGAGACCTCCGTCAACCTTGTCTTGGCCGGGCGCCGCATCACTGGGCGCGCCCGCTTGTTTCTTGAGTGCTGCTTTTTTCGGCTTGATGACACCACGCTGGCCGGGCTTGCGGTCAGGCGCCGGTTCGCCGCCACGACCCTTGAAGCTGAACGACGGCACGAGGCGTGCCTCGCGCACCTCGTCGAGCGTGAAATCAAGCGCCTGATCGGCCTCGCCGTCGTCGAACACCAGGCGCCAGGCCTGGTCATCCGCCGCATCCGGCTGCGCGCTGACCACGCCGCGGTACTTCTTGCGGCCCTGGAAAGGTGCTTTGAGCGTGATATCGATTTCCTGGCCGGCAAAGCGCGCGTAATGCGCGGCCTTTTTTAACGGCCGATCCAGACCCGGTGAAGACACTTCGAGCCGGGAATATTCCAAACCCTCGACCTCGAGCACATACTGCAGCTGTCGGGTGACCTTTTCGCAGTCATCCACATCGATCAGCTCGCCGGCATCCGCCCCGGCGTTCAGCCTGTCAATCGTCACGCGCAGCGTTCCACCACTGGCACTGCGTTCGCAGTCCACGAGTTCGTAACCGAGTCCGGTCACGGTCGTTTCCACAGCGGTTTGCCAACTCATTCGGGGTGTGCGGTCTTCGGTCGAAAGAAAATCGAAAAAGCAAAAAAAATGGGCTGGATGAATCCGCCCACTCGTTCACCTGATATCGCGCCCCGGGGGATGTCGTCCGGGGCTCGTTGAAAGACTCTTTGCAGAGTTCTCTCATTTCTGGTGAAGCTCGGATTGTACTGTGCAAGTCCCATGCCGGCAAGCCGCTACGCCCTGCGCGTGCCAGAATCTGAGGCTGTTTGAGACCTCACAGGAGACAAGAATGGGCTTTCTCGCCGGCAAGCGGCTGCTGATCACGGGCGTGCTGTCCAACCGCTCCATCGCCTACGGCATTGCCCGGGCCTGCCACCGCGAAGGTGCCGAGTTGGCGTTCAGCTATCAGGGCGAACGTTTCAAGGACCGCATCAGCGAGTTCGCTGCCGAATTCGGCTCCAAACTCATTTACGACTGTGACGTGACCAGCGACGAGCAGATGGAGGCGTTGTTCAACCAGCTCGGCGAGGTCTGGCCGGAGTTCGACGGTTTCGTCCATTCCATCGGCTTTGCGCCTCGCGAGGCGATTGCCGGCAATTTCCTGGACGGCATGACGCGCGAGAACTTCCGCATCGCCCACGACATTTCGGCCTACAGCTTCCCCGCCATGGCCAAGCTGGCCGCCCCGCGCCTGCGCCCCGGCGCCGCCCTGCTCACACTGAGCTACCTGGGCGCCGAGCGCTACGTGCCCAACTACAACACCATGGGCATGGCCAAGGCGGCGCTGGAGGCCAGCGTGCGCTACCTGGCCCACGACCTCGGCGCCAAGGGCGTGCGAGTCAACGGCATCTCTGCCGGCCCAATCAAGACGCTGGCAGCCTCCGGCATCAAGGACTTCGGCAAGTTGCTGAGCCAGTTCGCCGCCTCGGCGCCGATCCGGCGCAACGTGACCATCGAGGACGTCGGCAACGCCGCTGCCTTCCTGCTGTCCGACCTGGCCGCCGGCGTCAGCGCCGAGATCATGTATGTCGATGGCGGCTTCAGCCATGTCGCACTCGCCGGCGGCGAGTGATCAAGTGAGGTCGCGGCATGGCGTGCGTCGCGACCTGGCGTACCACGAGAAACCGCGCCGGCGGATGGGCGCAGCGGCCTGATCAGGCCTTCACGCAGTCCACGTAATACCGGCCGCGACCGGTCTCTTCGTCCACTTCATGGACAAGGCCGTGGACGTCGGTCGCGAAGCCCGGAAACTTCGCATTGAAGCTGCGCGTGAACTTCAGGTAATCGACGATCTTCTTGTTGAAGCCCTCGCCAGGAATCAGCAGCGGGATGCCGGGCGGATAGGGCGTCAGCAGCGAGGTCGTGATGCGCCCCTCCAGGTCGTCGATGCCGACGCGTTCGGTCTTGCGCTGTGCGATATGGGCATAGGCTTCCGTCGGCGTCATCAGCGGCTGCAGATTGGACAGATACATGTCCGTCGTCAGGCGTGCAATGTCGCCTTCGGCATAGGCCCTGTGAATGGACTGGCAGAGGTCGCGCAGGCCCATGCGCTCGTACTTCGGGAACTTCGCGCAGAACTCCGGCAGGATGCGCCACAGCGGCGCGTTCTTGTCGTAGTCGTCCTTGAACTGCTGCAACGCAGTCAACAGCGTGTTCCAGCGGCCCTTGGTGATGCCGATGGTGAACATGATGAAGAAGGAATACAGCCCCGTCTTCTCGACGACGACACCATGCTCGACGAGGAACTTGGTGACGACCGAGGCCGGGATGCCCGTGGTGGCAAAGCGCCCTTCCATGTCCAGCCCGGGCGTGATGATGGTGGACTTGATCGGGTCCAGCATGTTGAAGCCCTCGGCGAGCGCGCCGAAGCCATGCCAGTCCTCGTCGGCGTGCAGCATCCAGTCCGCCGACACGGGCTCGCTGCCCTGGTCATCCTGCGCGCGCAGGAAGTCCGGCCCCCAGACCTTGAACCACCAGTCGTCGCCATAGTCCGACTCGACCTTGCGCATGGCACGGCGGAAGTCCAGCGACTCGCGGATGCTTTCCTCCACGAGCGCCGTACCGCCGGGCGGCTCCATCATCGCCGCAGCCACGTCGCAGCTCGCGATGATCGAGTATTGCGGCGAGGTCGACGTATGCATCAGGTAGGCCTCGTTGAAGAGATGCTTGTCCAGCTTGACGCTTTGCGAATCCTGCACGAGCACCTGCGAGGCCTGCGAGATGCCAGCCAGCAGCTTGTGCGTGGATTGCGTCGCGTAGACCATGGCTTCCTTCGGGCGCGGACGGTTCTTGCCCATCGCGTGGAACTGCCCGTAGAAATCGTGAAAGGCCGCATGCGGCAGCCAGGCCTCATCGAAGTGCAGCGTCGGGATGTAGCCGTCGAGCTTCTTCTTGATGGTTTCGGTGTTGTAGAGCACGCCGTCATAGGTGCTCTGCGTCAGCGTGACGATGGAGGGCTTGACCGTGGCAGCGTCGATGTGCGCCAGCAGCGGGTTGGCGGCGATCTTGGCGCGGATGGTCTCCGGACTGAACTCGCTCTCGGGAATGGGCCCGATGATGCCGTAGTGGTTGCGCGTCGGCGTCAGGAAGACGGGGATGGCGCCACACATGATGATGGCGTGCAGATTGCTCTTGTGGCAGTTGCGGTCGATGACGACGACGTCGCCGGGCGCCACCGTGTGGTGCCAGACCATCTTGTTGGACGTGGACGTACCGTTGGTGACGAAGAAGCAGTGATCGGCGTTGAAGATGCGCGCCGCGTTCTTCTCGCTGGCCGCGACCGGACCGGTGTGATCCAGCAGTTGGCCGAGCTCTTCAACGGCGTTGCACACGTCAGCGCGCAGCATGTTCTCGCCGAAGAACTGGTGAAACATCTGCCCCACCGGGCTCTTCAGGAAGGCGACGCCGCCCGAGTGGCCTGGGCAATGCCAGGAGTAGGAGCCGTCCTGGGCGTAGTCCATCAGCGCCTTGAAGAACGGCGGTGCCAGGCCATCGAGATAGCTCTTGGCCTCACGGATGATGTGGCGGGCTACGAACTCCGGCGTGTCCTCGAACATGTGGATGAAGCCATGCAGTTCGCGCAACACGTCGTTAGGCAGATGCTGGCTGGTGCGCGTCTCGCCATAGACGTAGATGGGGATGTCCGGGTTGCGGTTGCGGATCTCCTGGATGAACTTGCGCAGATTCAGCACGACAGGGTCCATCTCGGGCCCCGCGGTGAATTCCTCGTCGTCAATGGACAGGATGAATGCCGAGGCGCGGCTTTGCTGCTGGGCGAACTGCGACAGATCGCCGTAGCTCGTCACGCCCAGGACTTCCATGCCCTCCTTCTGGATGGCCTCGGCCAACGCGCGGATGCCCAGGCCCGAGGTGTTCTCGGAGCGGTAATCCTCATCGATGATGACGATGGGAAAGTGAAAACGGATCATCGGCGGCCTCCAGCGGGCGGGCATCAAAAAACGAAGCGGCGAAGTGTAGGGCCGCAGCATGTCCCACTCGCGTCAGCGCAGTCTATAAACTGACCCGACAACACTTACCTGGGGAGACAAGATGGAATGGAACTGGGCCACCGTCTGGTGGATCGCTGCAGGAGCGCTCGTCGCGGCCGAATTGGCCAGCGGCACCTTCTATCTGCTGATGCTGGCCGTGGGCGCCATCGCCGGTGCGCTGGCGGCTCATCTCGGCGCGAGCTTGACCGCACAAGTGCTGACCGCCGCCGTCACGGGCGGCGCAGCGGTCGTGGGCTGGCACCTGCGGCGCAGCCGCATGCCCGCAGCCGCTCCCGCTGCAAGCAACCCAGATGTCAACCTCGACATCGGTCAATCCGTCCAGGTCGAGACCTGGTCAACCGACGGCCGGGCCAAGGTGCAATACCGCGGCGCTGCCTGGCAGGCACGCTTTATCGGCAGTCCGCCGGCCCAAAGTGGCCGGCATGTGATTCGCGCGGTCGAAGGCAGTTGTCTGCTCCTCGATCGCTGAGCCTGCAAACCAACAACACCGGGAGGCCTCATGGGGTTCCAAATCGCACTCGTCATCCTCGTCATCGCGGCCATCTTCGTGGCGCGCTCCATCAAGGTCGTCCCGCAGCAGAACGCCTGGGTGGTGGAGCGCCTGGGCAAATACCACGGGACGCTCACACCGGGGCTCAACTTCCTCGTGCCCTTCGTCGACCGGCTGGCCTACAAGCACTCACTGAAGGAGATCGCGCTCGATGTGCCCAGCCAGGTCTGCATCACCAAGGACAACACCCAGTTGACGGTTGACGGCATCCTCTACTTCCAGGTCACCGACCCCATGCGGGCGAGCTACGGCGCGAGCAACTATGTTGTCGCCATCACGCAATTGGCGCAAACGACGCTGCGCTCAGTCATCGGCCGCATGGAGCTGGACCGCACCTTCGAGGAGCGCGCCGTCATCAACACGTCCGTCGTCGAGGCCCTGGACGAGGCGGCCTTGAACTGGGGCGTCAAAGTGCTGCGCTACGAGATCAAGGACCTGACGCCGCCGCCAGCCATCCTGCATTCCATGCAGGCTCAGATCACGGCGGAGCGCGAGAAACGCGCGCTGATTGCGGCGTCAGAAGGCCGGCGCCAGGAGCAGATCAATATCGCGACCGGCGAACGTGAGGCGGCCATTGCACGCTCGGAGGGTGAGAAGCAGGCCGAGATCAACCAGGCACAGGGCCAGGCCGCAGCGATCACCGCTGTGGCGGACGCGACTTCGGACGCCATCCGCAAGATCGCAGCGGCCATCCAGCAGCCGGGCGGTGATCAGGCTGTGCAGCTGAAGGTCGCCGAGAAGGCTGTCGACGCCTATGCCCAGCTCGCTCAGAAGAACAACACGATGATCGTGCCGGGCAATATGACGGAAGTCGCTGGTTTGATCGGCACCGCCATGGCGTTGTTCAAAGGCGGCGCAAAGGCCTGAGGCCCAGAACAAAAAAGCCCGCGAGGGCCCTGAACAAGGGCAGTCGCGGGCGCAAGACGTTCGGGGGGCGCCGAACGAAAGCGATGGAGGTGTCGCTTTTCCTAAGATCTGCTCAGAGGATCGGGATCAATTACCCGTAATCGGGAAGCCGAGCAGTTCTGCGAGAACTTCCCAGAAAGAAACTTTTTCCATTTGCACCGTCCGGCTAGCAGCGTTGAGATGGCGCGCAGTGTGTAGGACGGGCAGACAACAGAGAACTACAAACCCTGGTAGGGCCGGTAGCCGGTCAGAGCAGCCCCAGCTCCATCGCCTTCAGCACGGCTTGGTGCTTGGTGGACACGTCGAGCAGCTTGAACAGTTGCTTCATGTGGTAGTTCACCGTGTTCTCGCTGATGCCTAGCAGGCTCCCGACAACCCAGGCGCTCTTGCCCTCCATCGTCAGCTTCAGGATCTCAAGCTGTCGTGACGGAAGCTGCACCGCAGGTTGTGCCGATCTCTTGGACACAAGCAGCCGCCCTGCAGCGTCCTGTGCATGAACGGCGAGCAATTGCAAGTCCGCGATCATCCGATTCAGCTTGATCGGATCTTTGGGCAAGGGTGCGTCCCGATCGAGCCCGAGAAGCAACCGGCGGTAGCCAGGCATTTGGACACCTACGGCAACACCGGTCCGGTAGCCGAACGGTGCATACATCTCCCACAACTCGCCTGCACCGGCGTCCACGTAGAAAGCCTGGTCGTAAATCAGCGGTTTGGTCAGGCTCGCCAAACGTTGATGCACGGGGTCGCGTTGCGCGTAGCTGTTGTCCCTGGAAATCTCCAAGAAAGCCTCAGGCGTGTTGCCTACGGCGACGTACTCAGTCTTCGCACCCGGCCCACGGTGCTCGATGGCCAGCACGCCAACGACCAGACCGAAATCTAGGTCATTCGCGAAGGCGATCAGCCCCTGTCGAAAAGACGTGAGATCTGCTGCTTGACTGACTTGTTCGTACCGCTGGAGGTTCATGCGCTACTAGGGTTGGTAGGCGCAGTGCGGCCTCGACGAACGCAAACTGCAAACCATCCAAATGACGGGAGATCCGAATGCAGATGGCAGCCTGGCAACTGATGGCCTGCGAGACGGTCGTCAAGACTGTAAACGAGTTTGAAAAAGTGACAGACGACCTGCGTCAAATCGGAAGCAGTGTCAGAGTGCACGATGCACGTTCCGGGCTGCGATGTGGCCAGGAAGTGTGGGCTGCACTGGCCGATGGCGAAGCCATCCAGATTGCATGGGAATGGACGGAGATCCAGCCTGACGTCGTGGCGCTGTTCGACCCGATGAACATCTTGTGCAACGTCGCGCTGATTGACGGCCACGGGCATGAGCTGGCGCGTTCGCGGCGCATGCTGCACCTCAACAATGTCGTGCACCAGCTCGACTGGCGCGGCGCCCTGGACTGGCGCAGCAGCAACTGACGGAATGTCGCCTTCGTGAGCACGCAATAGGTTATGATTGTTGGCTTGCAGGAGAGGTGGATGAGCGGTTTAAGTCGCACGCCTGGAAAGCGTGTGTGGGCTAATACCCACCGCGGGTTCGAATCCCGCCCTCTCCGCCAAAGTATGAACGGGCCCACTGGGCCCGTTTTGCTTTTCTGGCTCATGACTGATCGACATTCAGTCGCAGTTCAGCCCACAGAAAGCGCAGTTCGTCGCGTCAAGGTGGCCCGCTGTCCGACCTTGCTCAACACTTCAGTCTGCGCCCTGCCGATGAGCAAGGCTGGAGCCGGAGATGCCAAGAGTGAAACAGGGATGGTGGTGCTTGAGCTTGACGCTCGGATTGCTGATCGGCGGCATGCCGGCAAAAGCCAGTGAGGTTGTCAAGCTCGCTCGCCTCGTTGTCAGTGGCAAGCGCGGTCCCGCCGAAGCCCCACGGGCCGCGCCGGCTGAACAGCGCCCTGCCGGCCCAGCCAGCCCACAGATTCATGGCACCGGCGGGAATGACGACGCTGGCACAGCGCCCGCCCCGGCCCGCGGCCTCGTCTCCTAAGCAGCCAAGTAAAAATGCCCCGAAACCTATGGTTTCGGGGCATTGCTGTTTTTGGCGGAGTGGACGGGGCTCGAACCCGCGACCCCCGGCGTGACAGGCCGGTATTCTAACCAACTGAACTACCACTCCGCGTGGGATGAATTCGATACCAATATCCAAGCTCATCAAACTTGCCCGTCTTGCGACGGGATTGCCAATCGCATTCCCATCATACGACGAGATTGCCAATATTGGCGTCCCCTAGGGGATTCGAACCCCTGTAATCACCGTGAAAGGGTGGTGTCCTAGGCCTCTAGACGAAGGGGACAGAACTTTTTAAACAAACTGCGTGCCACACAAAAACCACAAGAGTATTTGGTGGAGGTAAGCGGGATCGAACCGCTGACCTCTTGCATGCCATGCAAGCGCTCTCCCAGCTGAGCTATACCCCCGGTATAAACCGGTCGCAAAAAGCAAACGGCCAATAAATTGGCCGTTCTTTTATCGGGTGGACCCGATGGAATCCTTGGCGGAGTGGACGGGGCTCGAACCCGCGACCCCCGGCGTGACAGGCCGGTATTCTAACCAACTGAACTACCACTCCGCGTGGGATGAATTCGATACCGATACCGTCCTTCGACAATATCCAAGCTCATCAAACTTGGCGTCCCCTAGGGGATTCGAACCCCTGTAATCACCGTGAAAGGGTGGTGTCCTAGGCCTCTAGACGAAGGGGACGAAACCTTCGCAACTTGAACCGCGCGCCATCCAATAAGCCAAGGCCTTTTTGGTGGAGGTAAGCGGGATCGAACCGCTGACCTCTTGCATGCCATGCAAGCGCTCTCCCAGCTGAGCTATACCCCCGTGTTTTCGAGTTGACTGTTGTCAGTCTCTTCGTTAACAGCGCTGTTCAAGCGAGACCAAGAGTATATGACGAAATTCAAATGGAATGCAAGCGTTCGAGGACTTTTTTCTTGTCGAAGTGCTCCAGCACGGCATCCACACTCGGGGTCTGAGAACGCCCGCACACCAGCACGCGCACCGGTACCGCCAACTGCGGCATCTTCAGTCCGGTGGCCGCAAGGGTTTCCTTCAAGGCCTGCTGGATGCCGGCCTTGTTCCAGTCGGTCATGGCCGACAGTCGTTCTGCCAGCACAGCCAGTGCCGGGCGCACGGCATCGGTGATGTAAGCCGCAAGATCCTCGACCGATGGCATGACGGGCGCGAAATACATCGCGAGCCAATCGGCCAGTGCGGCGGCCGTCGCGCAGCGATCCTTGAACAGACCGACCTTGGGCTGGACCTGCTCTGCCGTGGCTTGAATACCCTTGGCCTTGAGTTGCGTGACGACAAGATCAGCCAGCCGGCCCTCATCGATCTGCTTCAGGTAATGGCCGTTGACCCAGTCCAGCTTGGCCGGGTCCCACTGCGCGGGGCTCTTGGACAGATGCGAGCCATCGAACCACGCCACCATCTGCTCGGCCGTGAACAACTCATCGTCGCCATGGCTCCAGCCCAGGCGGGCCAGGTAATTCAGCATGGCCTCGGGCAGATAGCCACCGTCGGCATAGGCCGTCACGCTTACAGCGCCGCGGCGCTTGGACAACTTCTGGCCATCGTCACCCAGGATGATGGGCAGGTGTCCAAACTGCGGCAGCGGTGCGCCCAGCGCATTGAAGATGTTGATTTGCCAGGGCGTGTTGTTGATGTGCTCGTCGCCGCGAAAGACGTGGCTGATGCGCATGTCCCAGTCATCGACAACGACGGCGAAGTTGTAGGTCGGCACACCGTCGGTGCGCACGATGATGAGGTCGTCGATCTCGCGGTTGTTGATCGTGATCGTGCCCTTGACCAGGTCGTCCCAGGTCACGTCGCCGTCGACGGGGTTGGCGAAGCGGATGACGGGCTTCACACCCTCCGGCGGGGCGGGCAGCACCTTGCCCGGCTCGGGGCGCCAGCGGCGGTCGTAGAGCTTCTTCTCGCCGCGGGCCTGCTGAGCCTCCTTCATCGCGTCCAGTTCCTCGGGCGTCGCATAGCAGCGGTAGGCCTTGCCCTCGCTGATCAACTGTTCGACGACGGCCTGATAGCGGTCCAGGCGCTGCATCTGGTAGATCGGACCCTCGTCGTAGTTCAGGCCGAGCCAGTTCATCGCCGCAATGATCTGGTCGACCGAGTCCTGCGTGGAGCGGGCCACATCCGTGTCCTCGATGCGCAGCACGAACTCGCCGCCGTGGTGCCGGGCATAGGCCCAGGAAAAAAGGGCGGTGCGGGCCGTGCCCAGGTGCAGAAAGCCGGTCGGCGACGGTGCGATGCGCGTGCGGACCTTGTCGAAAGTGGAGCTCATCGGATTTTCAAAGTGGAAAGGCCACGCAGCAGATCGTCAGTGATGTCGTCTACATGCTCGAGGCCAACGGCCAGGCGGATCAGCCCCTGCCCGATGCCGGCGGCTTGACGCTGGTCCTCGGTCAGGCGGCCGTGCGAGGTCGTCGCGGGGTGAGTGATGATGGATTTCGTATCGCCGAGATTGGTGGCGATGGACAGCACGCGCGTGCTGTCAATGACGTGGAAAGCTGCTGCACGTGCAGCTTCAGAGGTATCGGCGCGCAGGTCGAAGGACAGCACCGCCCCGCCCTGCCCGCTTTGCTGGCGCATGGCCAGGTCATGCTGAGGATGGGATGCGAGCGATGGGTAGTAGACATGGTCCACCTCCGGCTGCGCCTCCAGCCAGCGCGCAACGGCCAGGGCCTGCTCGCTCTGGGCCTTCATGCGCAGCGACAGCGTCTCCAAGCCCTTGAGCACGACCCAGGCGTTGAAAGGCGCCAGCGTCATGCCGACGGTACGCAGCACCGGGCCGAAGACATCGCGGATCAACTTGCTGGAGCCACACAGCGCGCCGGCCATCACGCGACCCTGGCCATCCATGTACTTGGTGGCCGAATGCATGACGATGTCGGCACCCATCTCGGTGGGGCGCTGCAGCGCTGGCGTCGAGTAGGTGTTGTCGACCGCCAGGATGGCGCCGGCTCCGTGGGCAATGTCCGCCAAGGCGCGGATGTCGCAGACCTCGGTCAGCGGGTTGGTCGGCGTCTCGGCGAAGAGCAGTTTCGTTGCCGCCTTGACGGCTGCACGCCATTCGGCGAGGTCAGTCTGCGAGACAAAGCTGGTCTCGACACCGAACTTCGCGAATTCCTTGGCGAACAGGTTGATGGTCGAGCCGAACACGGAGCGCGAGCAGACGACGTGATCGCCGGCCTTCAACACGCCCATGCCGAGCAGCAGGATGGCGCTCATGCCAGTGGACGTAGCGATCGCCGCCTCGGTACCCTCCAGCGCAGCCAGGCGCGCCTCCAGGCTGCGCACGGTCGGGTTGCTGGTGCGCGAGTAGGTGAAGTCCTCGGAGTTGGAGAACTTGCGCGCCGAGGTTTCCGCGTCGGGCTGGACGTAGGCCGTGGTCAGGAACAGCGCTTCGGAGTTCTCGCCATGCTGGCTAGGCGCCAGCGCCGTGCGCACGGCCAGCGTCTCCGGGCGCAGGCCCTCGGGCAAGGTGCGGCGAGCGGGGTCGCTCATGCGTTCAGCCCCTATTGCTCACTGTCGCTTTGCAGCGCCAGGCGGCCACGTGCGTCGGCGTCTTCCTCGCTGGGCTGGCTGGTGCGTTGCGCGCGCAGCGTGGCGAAGTCTTCGAGACTCACGTCACCGGTCACGTAGTGGCCGTCGAAGCAGCTTGCCTCGAAGCCGGCGAGGCCCGGGCGCAGCGCGGCGACGACGCGCTTCATAGCATCCACGTCCTGGTAGATCAGCGCATCGGCGCCGATGTATTGGCGGATCTCCTCGACGGAGCGGTTGTGTGCGATCAGTTCCTCGGTCGTCGGCATGTCGATGCCGTAGACGTTGGGATAGCGCACCGGCGGCGCGGCGGAGGCCAGGTAGACCTTGCGCGCACCGGCCTCGCGGGCCATCTGCACGATCTCCTTGGACGTGGTGCCGCGCACGATGGAGTCATCCACCAGCAGCACATTGCGGTCCTTGAACTCGACGCCGATGGCATTGAGCTTCTGGCGCACCGACTTCTTGCGCGCGCCCTGCCCCGGCATGATGAAGGTGCGGCCGACGTAGCGGTTCTTCACGAAGCCTTCGCGATAGGGCTTACCGATGCGGTGAGCCAACTGCATGGCCGACGGGCGGCTGCTTTCCGGAATCGGGATGACGACGTCGATCTCGTTGGGCGGCATGGTGGAAATGACCCGCTGGGCCAGCGTCTCGCCCATGTTCAGCCGCGCCTGGTAGACCGAGATGCCGTCCATCACTGAGTCCGGGCGGGCCAGGTAGACGAACTCGAACATGCAGGGGTTCAGCGTCGGGTTGTCATTGCACTGCTCGGTGTGCAGCTTGCCGGTCATGTCGATGAAGAGGGCCTCGCCGGGCGCCACGTCGCGCTCCAACTGGTGGCCGGTGCCTTCCAGCGCGACGCTTTCGCTGGCCACCATGACCTCGCCGTTGGCCGAGCGGCCGAAGCACAGCGGGCGGATGCCGAAGGGGTCGCGGAAAGCCAGCAGGCCCTGGCCCGCGATCAGTGCGATGACGGCATAACTGCCCTTGATGCGCTTCTGCACCGCACGCACGGCGGAGAAGATCTCCTTGGGCGTCAGTGGCAGGTCGCGCGCGGCCAGCTCCAGCTCGTGTGCCAGCACGTTGATCAGCACCTCGGTGTCGCTCTCGGTGTTGATGTGGCGACGGTCGATGTCGAAGAGCTCGTCTTTCAGCGCATGCGCATTGGTCAGGTTGCCGTTGTGCACCAGCACGATGCCGAAAGGCGCGTTCACGTAGAAGGGCTGCGCCTCTTCCTCGCTGTAGGCATTGCCGGCTGTCGGGTAGCGCACCTGGCCCAGGCCGATGCTGCCCGGCAGCGCGCGCATGTTGCGGGTGCGGAAGACATCACGCACCATGCCGCGCGCCTTGTGCATGAAGCACTTGTTGCCCTGCATGGTGACGATGCCGGCGGCGTCCTGGCCGCGGTGCTGCAGCAGCAGCAGCGCGTCATACAGGAGCTGGTTGACGGGGGAGGCAGCAAGAGCGCCGACGATGCCACACATGGCGGAGATCCTTAGTCAGTCGATTCCGCTTCAGATGGGGTCATCGAGCGGGAAACAAATCGGGCAAGTGGTTCGGGCAGCAAGGGCGCCACGTCGAGCAGTACATCACTGAGCACGGGTGCGGCACGCGAGGCCCGCCAGGTGCTTGACTCCGCCAGGGGCGAAGCGCCAATGACGAGCACAAGCAACAGTGCGATGAAGACACCACGCAGCGCACCAAAACCGGCGCCACCCAGGCGGTCCACGATGGACAGCGGCGTGGCGTGAATCAGCGTCTTGACCAGGCGCGAGGCCAGGCTCCAGACGATCAGCACGAAAAAGAAGGCGATCGCCAGCGCGACAACATGCAGGGCGGCAGGGCCGAACTTGCTGGTCATGGAGGCAGGCAGCAGGTCCTCGACGACAGGCGCCAGCGGCGACGCGGCGAAATAGGCAACCACCCAGCCGGCGAGTGACATGACCTCGAAGATCAGGCCGCGCCACAGGCCGATGCCGATCGAGATCAGCAGCACTGCCGCGAACGCGAGGTCGACCCAGCTGAGCGCGACGTCCATGGCGGGCTACAGCGTCAGGATGGCGCCGGGCAGGCCCGCGCCCTTGAGCTTGGACGCGGCGCGCTCGGCCTCGTCGCGGCTGGCAAACGGCCCCAGGCGCACGCGCACGCGGCGACCATCGGCCGTGTCCACGGCCTGGGCATAGGTCTTGAGGCCGAGCTTCTCGACCTTGCTGCGTACGTCCTGCGCGGTCTTGTTCTCACCGTAGGCACCTACCTGCACGATGAAGCGCGCGGCAGACGCAGTTGGCATGCTGGCCGAGGCCTCCTTGCCTTCCAGCAAGGCCTGGGCACGCGCACCGTCGCCGCCATGGGCCTTGGGCTTGTCGGCCGGCTTATCTGCGGGCTTCTCGGCCGGTTTTTCAGCAGGCTTTTCGGCAAGTCTGACCGGCGGCTTCTCAGCGGGCTTTTCGGCCGGCTTGGCTTCCGTAGGCACGACAGCAGGGGCCACGGCGGGCGGGGGCGTGATTTCGGGCGCGGCAGCCGTATCGGCCTGGGTCAGCGGCTCGCGAGTCGGCACGGCCAGCGGCGGCGCGGTGTCCTTGCGGGGGATGTCGATAGGCAAGTCGACGGGAATCGGCCGCGGCTGGGTTTCGAAGATCAGAGGGAAGCCGACCACACCGGCCGCCACCAGCACGGCCGCGCCGATAAGGCGGCGGCGGGCGCGCAAGCGCAGCTGCTGCACGTCGTCGGCCGCCTTGGCGCCGGACTTGGCCGACTTTTTGGGCGGCACCGCGGCGGCGGTGTCATCGCGCTTGAGAAAGGAAAACAGGCCCATCGGCAGCGTCTGGCGTCAGTGGAAGGTGGGGGGCTGGGGTGCGGTAGCACCAGCCGTCACGCGCGGCAGGCCCTGTTGAAGCACCCCGCCCACGGTGTAGAAGGAACCGAAGACGAGGATTCTATCGGCCGTGGTCGCCCCGGCCGCCGCTGCATGCAGGGCGTCCAGCGGGTTGGCATGGGTGTGCGTCGCGACATCGGGCGGCGTCTTCAGCCCGGCAGCGAGAAAGGCCGCTTCGAGCTGCTCGGCCTTGGCGGCGCGGGGAATGGCCAGGTCGGTGAAATGCCAGACGTCCACCAGCGGCGCGATCCTGGCCAGGATGCCCGCCAGGTCCTTGTCCGCCATCGCCCCAAAAACGGCATGGGTGCGCGGGAAAAAGCCCATCTGGTCGAGGTTCTGGGCCAGCGCCGCGACGGCGTGCGGATTGTGGGCGACGTCGAGCACGACGGCCGGCTGGCCGGCCAACACCTGGAAGCGACCGGGCAGCTCGACCAAGGCCAAGCCGGTGCGCACAGCTTGGGCGCTGACGGGCAGCCGGTCGGCCAGCGCCTCGAAGGCGGCCAGCACGCCGGAAGCGTTCAGCAGCTGGTTGACGCCGCGCAGCGCCGGGTAGGCCATACCCGAGAAACGCTTGTTGCGCCCGGCCCATTGCCATTGCGTGCGGTCACCGTTGAAGGTGAAGTCGCGGCCCAGCTGACGCAGATCCGCGCCGATCTCCAGGGCCCGCTCCGCCAGCGAGGCCGGCGGCACCGGATCACTGACGACGACGGGGCGGCCTGTGCGCATGATGCCGGCCTTCTCGCGGCCCACGCTGTCACGGTCGTTGCCGAGGAATTCGGTGTGGTCCAGGTCGATGCTCGTGATGACGGCGCAGTCGGCGTCGATGACGTTGACCGCATCCAGCCGCCCGCCCAGGCCGACTTCGAGGAGTACCAGGTCCAGCGGCTCATGCTGCAGACGCCGCATGATGGCCAGCGTCGTGAACTCAAAATAGGTCAGCGTGATGTTGCCTCGGGCGGCCTCGACGGCCTCGAAGTGCGGCTCCAGCGACTCGGCCGCCACCGGTGCGCCACCCACACGGCAGCGCTCCTGGAAGTGCACGAGATGGGGCTTGATGTAGAGGCCGACGCGGTAGCCGGCGTGCAGCGCGATGGACTCCAGCATCGCGCAGGTCGAGCCCTTGCCGTTGGTGCCGGCCACGACGATGGTCGGGCAGTCGAAGGCAATGCCCAGCCGCTCGCGCACGGTCGCGACGCGGTCCAGCGTCATGTCGATGGACTTGGGGTGCAGGCGCTCGCAGTGAGCGAGCCATTCATCGAGCGTCATGGTCAAGCGTCATGGCGAAACAAAAAACAAAAGCCAGGCACGGGGCCTGGCTTGGGACCCTGCGGGCGGCGTTCAGGCGACGGCGTCCGCGCTCTGGCGTTGCAGCATGGCCAGTTGGCGCGCAATCGTCTCGCGCAGCTGGCGGCGGTCCACGATCATGTCGATGGCACCCTTCTCCATCAGGAACTCGGCGCGCTGGAAGCCGGCAGGCAGCTTCTCACGCACGGTGTTCTCGATGACGCGCGGGCCGGCAAAGCCGATCAGCGCCTTGGGCTCGGCCAGCACGATGTCGCCGACGAAGGCGAAGCTGGCCGACACGCCGCCCATGGTCGGGTCGGTCAGCACGCTGATATAGGGCAACTTGGCCTTGGCCAGTCGCGTCAGCGAGGCGTTGGTCTTGGCCATCTGCATCAGGCTCAGCAGACCCTCCTGCATGCGTGCGCCGCCGGTGGCGGTGAAGCAGATGAAGGGCGTCTTCTGCTCGATGGCGGTCTCGACGCCACGCACGAAGCGCTCGCCGACCACCGAGCCCATGGAGCCGCCCATGAAGTCGAACTCGAAGCAGGCGGTCACGACCGGCACGCTCATGATGGCGCCGCCCATGACGATCAGCGCGTCAGTCTCGCCGGTGTTCTCCAGCGCTTCCTTCAGGCGGTCGGGGTACTTCTTGCTGTCCTTGAACTTCAGCGCGTCGACCGGCAGCACTTCCTGGCCGATCTCGTAGCGGCCTTCACCGTCGAGGAAGGCGTCCAGGCGCGCACGGGCGCCGATGCGATGGTGGTGCGAGCACTTGGGGCAGACGTTGATGTTCTGCTCGAGGTCGGTCTTGTAGAGCACCGTCTCGCAGCTCGGGCACTTGATCCACAGGCCCTCAGGCACCGTGCGCCGGTCGGCGAGGTCGCCCTGCTGGATCTTGGGCGGGAGCAGTTTGTCGATCCAACTCATGTCAGTTCCTCTTGTCGAGTGCGGCACGGATGTCTTGGATGAACGCCGCGCCGGTCAGGGCGACATTATCGGCTGGCTGGCGCTCCAGCAGCTCGACCAGCTTGGAGCCGATGACGACCGCGTCGGAAACGTCGGCAACGGCCCGTGCCGTCGCGCCGTCGCGGATGCCAAAACCAACGCCCACCGGCACGCTGACGTGCTGGCGGATGCGCGGCACAGCCTCGGCCACGGCCGCTGTGTTCAGGTGGCCGGCGCCGGTCACACCCTTGAGCGACACGTAATACACGTAGCCGCTGGCCAGCTTGCCGACCTGGGCCATGCGCGCCTCGGTGGACGTTGGGGCGAGCAGGAAGATCGCATCCATGTCGGCAGCGCGCAGCTTGGCAGCGAACTCCTCGCATTCCTCGGGCGGGTAGTCGACGATCAGCACGCCGTCCACGCCGGCGTCCTTGGCGTCGGCCACGAAGGCGTCCAGGCCGTAGCGTTCGACTGGGTTGGCATAGCCCATCAGCACCAGCGGTGTCTTGTTGTTACGAGCACGAAACTCGCGCACGAAGCCAAGCACCTTGCGCAGGCCGATACCGTTCTTCAAGGCGCGTTCACCGGCGCGCTGGATGACGGGGCCATCGGCCATCGGGTCGGAAAACGGCACGCCCAGCTCGATGACGTCGGCGCCGGCCTCGGCCATGGCCAGCAGCAGATCGACTGTTGCACTCGGGTACGGATCACCCGCGGTGACGAAGGGGATCAGCGCCTTGCGGCCGGCGGCCTTGAGCTGGTCGAAAGTGGTGGCGATGCGGCTCATTGCGCACCTCCCTTGACCATCTCGCCCGCTTGCGAAGGTCGGTCGAAATAGGCAGCACCAGACAGGTCGGCCACGGTGCCGATGTCCTTGTCGCCCCGGCCGCTGAGGTTGACCAGCAGCACCTTGTCCTGCCCAAGCGTCGGGGCGAGCTTGATCGCATGCGCGACGGCGTGGCTGGATTCCAGCGCCGGGATGATGCCTTCGGTGCGGCACAGCCGGTGGAAGGCCGACAGTGCCTCGGCGTCGGTGACGCCGACGTATTCGGCACGGCCGATGTCCTTCAAGTGAGCGTGCTCGGGGCCGACACCGGGGTAGTCCAGGCCGGCCGAGATGGAATGCGTCTCGATGATCTGGCCATCCTCGTCCTGCAGCAGGTAGGTACGGTTGCCGTGCAGCACGCCGGGGCTGCCAGCGGTCAGCGTCGCGGCATGCTTGCCACTGGCGATGCCCTGCCCTTCTGCTTCGACGCCGATGAGCCGGACTGCCTCGTGCGGGATGTAGGGGTGGAAGATGCCGATGGCGTTCGAGCCACCGCCCACGCAGGCGATGACGGCGTCCGGCTGGCGGCCGGCCAGCTCGGGCATCTGCTCCAGGCACTCCAGCCCGATGACGCGCTGGAAGTCGCGCACCATCATCGGATAGGGATGAGGGCCGGCCACGGTGCCGATGATGTAGAAGGTGTTCTCGACGTTGGTGACCCAGTCGCGCATCGCCTCGTTGAGGGCGTCCTTCAGCGTCTTGCTGCCGCTCTCCACCGGCACGACGGTCGCACCGAGCAGCTTCATGCGGTAGACATTGGGAGACTGGCGCTTCACATCCTCGCTGCCCATGTAGACGACGCACTCCAGGCCGTAGCGCGCGCAGATGGTCGCCGTGGCCACGCCGTGCTGGCCGGCGCCGGTCTCGGCGATGACGCGCGGCTTGCCCATGCGCTTGGCCAGCAGGGCCTGGCCGATGACGTTGTTGATCTTGTGTGCGCCGGTGTGGTTGAGGTCCTCGCGCTTCAGGTAGACCTGCGCGCCGCCGAGTTCGCGGCTCAGGCGGTCGGCGTGATAGATCGGGCTCGGGCGGCCGACGAAGTGCTTGAGCTCCTTCTTGTACTCGGCGATGAACTCGGCGTCATTGCGGTAGTGGGCGTAGGCGTCCTTGAGCTGGTCCAGCGCGTGGACGAGGGTCTCGGAGACGAAGCTGCCGCCGAAGGTCGCGGTGCCCGCATGGCGGAAATGCCCGGTCGCGTCGGGCTGGTCGTACTGGAACATGGTCTTCCTCTATCGGGTCAGTTCTGCGTCGGCGCGGCTGTCAGCGAGACGAACAGCGCGACAGAACTCATGGATCAGGTCGGCGCTCTTGATGCCCTTGGGAAACCCCGCGGGCTCGACGCCGGAACTCACATCAACGGCCCAGGGCCGTACCGTCGCGATGCCATCGGCGACGTTTGCTGCATTCAACCCACCAGACAAAACGAGGCGAGAGCTGACGCTTGGAGGAATGAGTGACCAATCGAAGACCTTGCCGCCACCGCCATAACCGTCGACGTGGGCGTCGAGCAGCAGGGCCTGGGCGTTGGGAAATTGAGTGGCGAAGTTTAGCAAATCGACCCCGGGCGCCATGCGGGCAGCGCGCAGGTAGGGCCGTTTGATCCGGTCGCAGTCGGCGGGGGTCTCGTCGCCATGGAACTGGACGAGCATATTGGGCAGCGCGTCCAGCCCGGCCTGCAACTCGGCGCCCGTCGCGTTGACGAACAGGCCGACCGGCGTGACGAAGGGCGGTAACAGCTTGGCCAGCGCCCTAGCCCGCTCGGGCGTCACGGCGCGCGGGCTCTTGGCGTAGAAGACGAAGCCGATAGCGTCGGCGCCGGCTTCGACGGCCGCCTCCACGTCGGCTTCACGAGTCAGGCCACAGATCTTGATTCGAGTCATGGAAGCCAATTCAGAGCCGCGACCTCGCGCGGGATGTCGAGTTCGACATCGTAGGTCGGGCCGAGAAAGTAGAGCCCATCAGGGGCAAAGGTCGGAGCCGCCACTTTGCGGTCCCGCGCGGCGAGCACGTCCGACACCCAATCCGCCGAGCGCGTACCGCTGCCGACGGCGAGGATGCAGCCCATCAGGTTGCGCACCATGTGATGCAGGAAGGCACTGGCCTCGAATTCGAAGCGCCAGTAGGCGCCGCGCCGTTGCACGCGGATCTCGCGCAGCGTCTTCACCGGCGAAGCGGCCTGGCATTCCGAGGAGCGAAAGGACGAGAAGTCATGCTCGCCGATCAGCCGTTCCGCGGCGGCTTCGAGGGCAGCTTGGTCGAGCGGGCGGAACACCCAGCCACACTGCCCGGATTCGATGGCCGGCCGCACGGCCGATTCCAGCAGCAGATAGGCGTACCGCCTGCCACGCGCGGAATTGCGGGCATGAAAGGTGTCGCCCGGAAAGCGGCACCACTGGATGGCGATGTCGGGCGGCAAGTAGCGGTTGCTGCCGCGCACCCAGGAAAACAGCTCGCGCTCGACCTCGGTGTCGAAATGGATGACCTGGTTTATGCCATGCACGCCCGCATCGGTGCGGCCGGCGCAGACCGTACGGATGGGCTGTGCAGCGAACGCGGACAGGCCTTTTTCAAGCGCATCCTGCACGGTGCGGCCGTCCGGCTGGCTCTGCCAGCCGTTGTAGCCGCCACCGCGGTAGCTGACTCCTAGTGCGACTCTCATGGGCTCCAAGTAAAAACGCCCGGCAAGCCGGGCGTTGAAGTATCGCGGCTGAGCCTTAGCGCAGCTCGTTCAGCATGGCCTGCGCCTTGTCACGCAACGGGCCGCTGGCACGCTGGATCAGCTCCTGGAGCACTTCGCGGGCGCCTTCGGTGTCACCGATCTGACGGAATTCGTCGGCCAGCTCGAGCTGACGCAGCAGCGGGTCGCCTTCGTCATCACCCAGCCCTTCGAGAGCCGCCCCCAGCACCTCGGGATTCGTCTCGCCAGGCAGCGTGGGCTCGCCGAAGTCGAAATCCAGGTCGGTGGACGCCGATGCAGGGACCGCAGGCGACGGCGGCAGCCCACCCATGCTGCTGAGATCGAAGTTCAGGTCCGGCGCGGGGGGTGCCGTGCGGGTGCCGCGACTGGAGATGTCGAAGTCCATCGTCATCGGCACCTGCTCAATCGACGCGGGCATGGCCTGGGTGGCCGCCATCGCATTCGGCGAAACCGGCTCGGGCGCATCCAGATCCAGATCAAGCGCCAGGTCGAAGCCGCTGACCGGCCCGGTGTCGGGACCGCCGCGCATCGCATCGGTCGCCATATGAGCCGCAGCCGCCGCAGCAGCGGCCGACGCGCCGCTCGGCAACGCAGTCTGGGGCAGCGTGCTGGCATTCATCGGCTCGGGGCGCAGCTCGGGGCCATCCTCGACATGAGCGGGCGCGCCGCCAGGCTGATAGAGCGGGTTGTCCGGGTCGATGCCGCGCCCCAGCTCCTGGGCCTTGCCCCAGTCCTCGCCCGAACCCTTGGTCTCGGCGTAAAGCTGCACGGCCAGTTGCTCGAAGCCCTTGGTGTCACGGCGCTTGGCGTAGACCTCCAGCAGCTTCAGGCGGATGGCCAGGCGCGTGGGGTTGGCGCGCAGCGCTTCCTTGAGGATTTCCTCGGCCTGCAGGTCGCGGCCATAGGCCAGGTAGACGTCGGCTTCCGCGACCGGATCGACGTCACCAATCGCGTCGAGCTGGCTGAGCGAATAGCTCATCGACGACTGGCCGCTGTTCTGCGCGTCGCGCGTGTCGACGCGCTGGCCACCGGTGCCGCCGAAGAAGGAATCGGGCTGCAGGCGGCTTTCGTGGAAGCCGGTCTCGGCTGCATGGGCCGGGCGGCGCGAGCGCAGGCGGTACAGGCCCAGGCCGCCCAGCACGGCGACGAGGACACCGGCCAGGGGCAGCACGATGGGGCTGTCGAGCAATTGCTCGATGAAGCCCGGTGGCTCGGCAGCGGGCGGCGGTGCCAGCGGTGCACTGGCGCGCGGCGCAGGACGGGACGCGGCCGCACTTGCCGCAGCCGCAACCGGTGCCGACGCAGCAGCGGATGCGGGCTCGGCAGTCGCCACGATCGGCGCGGGCAGCACCGGCGTTGCGGGCGCGGGCGCAGACGCTGTGGTGGGCGCCGGCGCCGCTGGCTTGGCCGCACTGGAGAGCTTCTTCAGCTCCTCGACATTGCGGGTCAGCTCGGCCACGCGGGCGGCGGCGTCCTTCTTCTCGGTGTCCTTGGACAGCTTGGCCTCGGCGGCGCTGGCGGCGGTGCTGCCAGCCTTGCTGAGGGTGAGCTTGTCGGGCGTCGGCGCAGCGGCGGGCTTGCGGTCCTCGACGGCGGCCTGCACCTGTCCTTTGGACTGGCGCTCGCTCCCGCTGTTTTGCAGCGTCGGCGCGGCGGAGGCCAGGCGCTGGCGGTAGGCCGAGAAATCGGCGCTCTGGGCCAGGATGACACGACGCGCTTCGGGCGCCGGCACCGCGGCCAGCGAGTCGCTGGACGGGACCTGCAACACGGCACCCGACTTCAGCAGGTTCATGTTGCCGTCGATGAAGGCGTCGGGATTGTTTCGGAACAGGCCGACCAGCATCTGGTCCAGCGAGATGCCGCTGACCTGGGTGCGCGTGGCAATCTTGGACAGCGAGTCGCCAGGGCGCACGGCGTACTCGGAGGCCGCCGTGGCCGGTGGTCGAACGGGAGCGGGTGCGGCAGCAGGCGGGCGGGCCGCGGCCACCGGCGCTGGCGCCGATGCGGAACCGTTGCGCGGCAAGGCTGAAGTCACAGCCGGCGCCGGTGCGGGAACAGCCTCGCTCGACGCAGCGGTGGCCGGCGCAGGCGCGGCGGCCACGGCCGGCGGTGCCGTAATGATCGGCGCGGGCTTGGGCAGGCTTGGCGGGTCGAACAGCAGCGTGTATTCGCGCACCAGGCGGCCACTGGACCAGCTCAATTCGAGGATGACGTCGACAAACGGCTCCTGGACCGAGCGATCACTGCTGACGCGCAGCAGGGTGCGGCCGTTGCTGCGCACGATCTGAACCTGGGTCGACGTCAGCACCGGGTTGTATTCCACGCCAGTGGCGCGGTAGGACTCGGGGGGCGCGACGCGCACCTTCAGCGTCGACGCCTCCTCGGGTGTCAGGCTGGTGACGTCGATCTCGGCGCGCATGGTCTCGCCCAGGGCCGACTGCACATTCAGCTTGCCCAGGCCAAGCGCTTGCGCACCACCGCCGGCTACGAGCAGCGCAGCAGCAAGCGCCAGATGATGGCGAGCAAATCCCATGGGTCGAACTCCCTCGAATGCGTCGCGGATGTAATCTTTCAAGGCATTCCCCAAAGCAACAAGGCGGGGCACAAAGCCCCGCCTGTCTCGATCTTCAGAACGCGCGGCACGAGCCTGGTCTGCACGCTGGTTTGCACGCTGGGCTGCACGTTATAGCCTGTGTCGAGTCTGGAATAAAAAACACAACGGCATCAAGCATATACGCTGAAATGCTCAAGGGGTACCTGATGTGTCGCTTCGTTCCAATATCGACGCCCGGGTGAACCCTAGGTCAAACCGTAAAAGACCGTAAGCAAATCATGCCTTGCGCCACGCGGGGCGCAAGGCATGTTCGGTCTATCAACGCTCGAGCAGGATGCGCAGCATGCGGCGCAGCGGCTCGGCGGCGCCCCACAGCAGCTGGTCACCGATGGTGAAGGCACCCAGGTACTCGGGGCCCATGGCCAGCTTGCGCAGGCGGCCGACGGGGATGGTCATCGTGCCAGTGACGGCCACGGGCGTCAGGTCGCGGATGGTGGCTTCGCGCGTGTTCGGCACGACCTTCACCCAGGCGTTATCGGCGGCGATCATGGCCTCGATGTCGGCCAGGGGCACGTCCTTCTTCAGCTTGAAGGTCAGGGCCTGGCTGTGGCAGCGCATTGCGCCGACGCGGACGCAGAAGCCGTCGACGGGAATGGCGCCCGAGCCGAGGATCTTGTTGGTCTCGGCCATGCCCTTCCACTCTTCCTTGGACATGCCGTTGCCGAGGTCCTTGTCGATCCAGGGGATCAAGGAGCCGCCCAGCGGCACGCCAAAGTTGGCCACCTCGTCGGGCGACAGCGTGCGCTGCTTCTCGGCCAGTAGGCGGTCGATGTCGAGGATGGCGCTCTTGGGGTCGTCCAGCAGCGGCTTGACCGAAGCGTTCAGCGTGCCGTACTGGGTCAGCAGTTCGCGCATGTGCTGGGCACCGCCGCCGGAAGCGGCCTGGTAGGTCTGGGTGGACATCCACTCAACGAGGCCAGCCTTGTACAGCGCGCCCACGCCCATCAGCATGCAGCTGACGGTGCAGTTGCCGCCGATCCAGTTCTTGCCGCCGTTGCTCAGCGCCTGGTCGATGACCGGGCGGTTGACGGGGTCCAGGATGATGACGGCGTCATCGGCCATGCGCAGGGTCGAGGCGGCGTCGATCCAGTGGCCGGCCCAACCTGCGGCACGCAGCTTGGGGTAGACCTCGGTCGTGTAGTCGCCGCCCTGGGCGGTGATGATGATGTCGCAGCGCTTGAGCTGTTCGATGTCGAAGGCGTTCTGCAGCGACTTCTCGTTCTTGGCCTGGGCCGGGGCAGCGCCGCCGGCGTTGGACGTCGAGAAGAACAGCGGCTCGATCAGGTCGAAATCGCGTTCAGTGGTCATGCGCTCCATGAGCACCGAGCCCACCATGCCGCGCCAGCCTACGAGGCCTACCAAGGTCGTCATCATCATTCCTTTGCTTCACCAAACCCCATCCACTTTGGGCCCCGGCTCGTTCGCCGGGTTTGGTGGGGCGAGACGAGACGGAGCTTTAGCTCTTGATGGTTTTCGTGGTCGTAATGGCTTTGACGACTGCGTCGCCCATCTCGATGGTCGTGACCTTCGAGGTGCCTTCGGACCAGATGTCGGCAGTGCGCAAGCCCTGGGCCAGCACCGATTGCACGGCCTGCTCGATACGAGCGGCAGCGTCGGCTTGGTTGAGGGAGAACTTGAGCATCATGGCAGCGGACAGGATTGTAGCCAGAGGATTGGCGATGCCCTTGCCTGCGATGTCCGGCGCGCTGCCGTGGCTGGGTTCGTAGAGGCCCTTGTTGTTGGCGTCCAACGAGGCCGACGGCAGCATGCCGATGGACCCGGTCAGCATCGCGGCTTCATCGGACAGGATGTCGCCGAACATGTTGCCGGTCACGACGACGTCGAACTTCTTCGGCGCCTTGACGAGCTGCATGGCTGCGTTGTCCACGTACATATGGTCCAGCTCGACGTCGGGGTACTGGGCGTGGACTTCGATGACGATGTCCTTCCAGAACTGCGAGGTCTCCAGCACATTGGCCTTGTCGACGCTGGTCAGGCGCTTGCCGCGCTTGCGGGCGGCCTGGAAGGCAACGTGGGCGATGCGCTCGATCTCGGGGCGCGAATAGCGCATCGTGTCGAAGGCTTCGTCGGCGCCGGGGAAGTGGCCGTCCACGGCCGTGCGGCGGCCGCGCGGCTGGCCGAAGTAGATGTCGCCGGTCAGTTCGCGAATCAGCAGGATGTCGAGGCCCGCCACCAGCTCAGGCTTCAGCGACGAGGCGTGCGTGAGCTGCTCGTAGCAGATGGCCGGTCGAAAGTTTGCAAACAGGCCGAGAGCCTTGCGCAGGCCGAGGATGGCCTGCTCGGGGCGCAGCGAGCGCTCCAGCTTGTCGTATTTCCAGTCGCCCACGGCGCCGAACAGTACGGCGTCGGCTTCCTGGGCCAGCTTCAGCGTGGCCGGGGGCAGCGGATGGCCGCTGGTCTCATAGGCCTTGCCGCCAACGTCGGCCCAGTCGAGCTGCAAAGGCAGGTCCAGCGCCTTCAGCACCTTGACGGCCTCGGCCATGATTTCTGGGCCGATACCGTCGCCCGGCAGTACTGCAATCTTCTTCATCTCAAATCACTCGGTTGTTCAGCCAGGGCTTGCTGGCGATGCGGGCGGATTCAAACGCACGGATCTTGTCGGTGTGCTGCAGCGTCAGGCCGATCTCATCCAGGCCGCCGATCAGGCACTCCTTGCGGAAGGGCTCGATGTCGAAGGGCAGCTCGGCGCCGTCGGGCTTCACCACCACTTGGCGCGGCAGGTCGACGACCAACTGGTAGCCGGGAAAGGCATAGACCTCGTCGAACAGGCGCGCAATGGCGCTTTCCGGCAGGACGATGGGCAGCAGGCCATTCTTGAAGCAGTTGTTGAAGAAGATGTCCGCAAAGCTCGGCGCCAGGATGGCGCGGAAGCCGTACTGCTGCAACGCCCAGGGCGCGTGCTCGCGGCTGGAACCACAGCCGAAATTGCTGCGCGCGATCAGCACGCTGGCGCCCTGGTAGCGCGGCTGGTTCAGCACGAAGTCGGGGTTGGGCTTGCGGCTGGCTGGGTCTTGCCCGGGCTCGCCGTGATCCAGGTAGCGCCACTCGTCGAACAGGTTGGGGCCGAAGCCGCTGCGCTTGATCGACTTCAGGAACTGCTTGGGGATGATGGCGTCGGTGTCGACGTTGTCGCGGTCCATGGGCGCGACGAGGCCCTTGTGGATGGTGAACTTGTCCATAGTCAGCTCAGCGTGCGGACGTCAACGAAATGGCCGGTCATCGCGGCCGCAGCAGCCATGGCAGGGCTGACGAGGTGGGTACGGCCACCGGCACCCTGGCGGCCTTCGAAGTTGCGATTGCTCGTGGACGCGCAGCGCTCACCCGGCTCCAACCGGTCGGCGTTCATCGCCAGGCACATCGAACAACCCGGCTCGCGCCATTCAAAGCCGGCGGCCTTGAAGACCTGGTCCAGGCCTTCGGCTTCGGCTTGCGCCTTGACGAGGCCGGAGCCCGGCACGACCAGGGCCAGCTTGATGTTCTTGGCGAGGCGCCCACCCACGCGGCGCACCACGGCGGCGGCCTCGCGCATGTCCTCGATGCGGCTGTTGGTGCAGGAGCCGATGAAGACCTTGTCGACATGGATGTCGCTGATGGCCTTGTTGGGTTCCAGCGCCATGTAGGTCAGCGCGCGCTCGATGGCGCCGCGCTTGACGGCGTCCTTTTCCTTGTCGGGGTCGGGCACGCGGTCGTCGATGGCCAGCACCATCTCGGGCGAGGTGCCCCAGCTGACTTGCGGGCGGATCTGCGCGGCGTCGAGCTCGACGACCTTGTCGAAATGGGCGCCGGGATCCGAATGCAGCGTGCGCCAGTAGGCGACGGCCTGGTCCCACTCCACGCCCTGCGGGGAGAAGGGGCGGCCTTTCACGTAGGCAATGGTCGTTTCGTCCACGCCGATGAGCCCGGCGCGCGCACCGGCCTCGATGGCCATGTTGCAGACGGTCATGCGACCTTCCATCGAGAGTAAGCGGATAGCCGCGCCCGCAAACTCGATGGTGTAGCCATTGCCGCCAGCCGTGCCGATCCTGCCGATGATGGCCAGCACGATGTCCTTCGCGCCGACGCCCTTGGGGCATTGGCCTTCGACCTTGACGAGCAGGTTCTTGGCCTTCTTGGCCGACAGCGTCTGCGTGGCCAGCACATGCTCGACCTCGCTGGTGCCGATGCCATGCGCCAGCGCGCCGAAGGCGCCGTGCGTGGAGGTGTGGCTGTCGCCGCAGACGACGGTCATGCCCGGCAGCGTCGCGCCCTGCTCGGGGCCGATGACGTGCACGATGCCCTGGCGCTTGTCGTTCATCTTGAACTGCGTGATGCCGACGCGGTCGCAGTTGGCGTCCAGCGTGTCGACCTGCAGTCGCGAGATCGGGTCCGCGATGCCCTGGCTGCGGTCTGTCGTCGGCACGTTGTGGTCGCTGACAGCGAGGTTCGCGCTCAGACGCCAGACCTTGCGGCCGGCCAGGTCCAGGCCTTCGAAGGCCTGCGGGCTGGTCACCTCATGGACGAGGTGGCGGTCGATGTAGAGCAGTGCCGTGCCATCCGGCTCGGAGTGCACGACATGCTCATCCCAGAGCTTGTCGTAGAGGGTTCTTGAAGTCATTGCTTCTCTCGAGGAATCAGGGTGTCCACGAAGCGTTGCACCACGGTGGGCAGACGCTGCTGGCGCAGCACACCCAATACATATTCGCGCTCGGCCCACGGCTCTTCAAGCCGCAGGCAGCGCACGCCGAAGACGCGCGTGAAGCGCTCGGCCGGTTGCTCGGGCAGCACGGCCACGCCCAGGCCAGCCTCGACGAGCTGGGCGATGGCATCAAAGCCACGCACCTGCCAGCGCGCGTTCAGCGTCTTGCCACGCGCGGCAGCCTGTTCACGCATCAACTCCTGGGCGCTGGCACCGGCATGCAGGCCGATGAGGTCATAAGCCAGCAGGTCGTCGAAGGTGACTTCCTCGCGCTGGGCCAGCGGGTGCTTCAAGGGCACGAGCGCCGCGAGGCGACCATGCGCAAACGTCCACGTCTGCAGCCGGTTGTCCAGCAGAGGCGGCGAGAACACACCGATGTCGGCACGCCCTTCCGCCACCGCGGCCTGGGCCTCGGCGCTGGTCAGGTCTTCCAGGCTGATGCGGATCTGGCTGTGCGCCTGCGAGAAACCCACCAGATGCGGCGGCAGCGCCTCGGTGATGGCACTGCTGTTGGCGGCGATGCGCAGATGGCCCTTGATGCCCCGCGAGAACTCCATGACCTCGGTCTCGAGGGCGTAGAGCGACGCGTGCAGCGAACGGATATGGCGCACCAAGGCGCGGCCGGCCTCGGTAGGTTCGACCCCCCTCGCGCGCCGCTCAAAGAGCTGCACGCCAAGGCGGCTTTCCAGGTCAGACAGGCGCTTGCTGGCGGCTGCCAGCGCCAGGTGTTCCTGGGCGGCGCCGCGCGTGATCGAGCGGGTCTGCTCGATGGCGAGCACGAGATTGAGAGTGGTGAGGTCGTGGCGCATGTTGATCGTCCAACTCCAGCATAGCCTTCGTGAAGATAGAGATTCTGCGCCAGAAAACGACTGGCGTTTCGTGGTTTGCGAAGATCAATGCGGCGCGCTGGCCTGCTTCAACATCCCACGCAGCGCGTTGCGGCTGTGCGCACCGAAATGGCCCAGCAGCTCAGCGATGGCCCGGTGCAAGGCATCGCGTTGACCCTGCAGGTCGCGCGCCAGCTCGGGGCCGAACCGGGCTTCGTTGGCAGCAAAGTCCAAATTGGGGTCAGTGACGAATTTCGCCGGCGCGCCGACCACGACGGCTGCATCCGTCGCCGGCCCGGCCTTGAACGCCTCGGCCGCGACGACGTCGCGTACATAGTCGAAACCCCAGGCCGGATAGCGGCCGTCGCGGGTGGCGTCGCGCAGCGCGAGCTCCAGCGGGCCATCGCGACGCTGCTGCGCGTTGTCGATGATCCAGCGCGTCTGGAACTGCTCCAGCACGAAATGACGGTTGCTCTGCAGCACGACCAATCCCTGGCGATCCGCTGGCGCGCCCAGCTGGGCCTTGAGGTTGACCCACATCATGTGGCCCAGCGTCGCGCCCGGCGCTGCGCTGGAGTGATAAGGCTGCGTCAGGTCCTCGACATGGTGCAGGGCCATGCCCGCAAAGCGCCAACCCCAATAGGCATGGCCGCTCTGCCAGGCCAACGCGGCCAATGCGCTGTACTGCTGCACGCGCAACTCGGTGAAGGTGCGCGCAAAGCTGGGCGCCAGCGTGTTGAAGACGGCGCCCTGGTGGAAGAAGCCCATGTGAAAAGGAGCCTGCGAGCCGATGGCAACGGCCGCGTTCCCGAAAGGCTGCTTGCCGAAACCGTAAGCCGGGTCGGCCGGGCTGCCCGGGTTGTCGTCAAAGAGATTGAGGTCGTGGCCGTAGTCGGGCTCGTCGCAGGCCGAGGCCAGCACGGCCAGCGGCGCGACGGTCTCGCCGGGCTGCAGTGTGACGAAGCGCTGGGTCGCGCCCTTGCCCGGGGTGGCGGCACTGACCACGCCGACATCCAGTGCAGGGCGGCTGGCGTCGGGGTTGCGCGGGTCGATCTGCAGATAGAGGGCCAGCCTGGCCTGGGGCGACAGGCGCAGCGCGCGCAGGAAGGCGGCGCGTCGCTCGGCGTCGCTGCGTTTGGCATCGGCCACAAAGCGCAACGCGTCGGGCCGGGGGGCATGCCCCTTCAGGCGCTCGCGCAGCAAAGCCTCCTGAGCGTCGAGCCGAGCGGCGATGGCCACTTCCTGGTCGCGAAGGAAGTCGACGAGAGGTTCGGCCTTCACGACCGCAACGTTCGCAACCTCGGGCATGCGCTCGAAGGCGCGGTAGCACATGGGGGTGTGGTTGCCCCAGGCCTGCGCGAGGGTCGGCAACAGCAGGGCGAACAGGACGTGGAGGGGGCGCATCGGCGGCAGCGGCATGAGAAGCCGCGCATTCTGGCCCGTGCTGAGCAAAGCCTTGCGACCGAACTCGCGAAACGGCTTGTGGCCCCCTCGCCTTCCGGTGTGCCACGGGCCGGTGAGCCCAGCGCGGCACGCGCAAGTTTTGCTGCTTGCAGATTACGGGCGGGTACGGTTTCGCAGAAGCGGCGATTCGGGAAGCACGGCTTCGCCAACGCCAAAGACGTCAGCGCCGCGAGCGGCTTCATGAAAGCCCCATGTGCCACGCAGGTGCCGGCTTCTACGATGCGGCACCCCTGCGGAGATCGCCATGATTCTGGTTCAGCGCATCCAAGACATCCTGCTCAAGCCCAAGGACACCTGGCCGCAGATCGCCCAGGAGACCGCCACGGTGCAGTCCCTGTACAAGGAATGGCTGCTCATCCTGGCGGCGATACCGGCGGTGGCGGGCTTCATCGGCATGTCGGTGATCGGAATGGGTGGCTTCGGCATCAGCTTCCGCGTGCCTTTCGTGAGCGGCCTGGTGCATATGGTGGTGGGCTATGTGCTGTCGCTGGGCATGGTCTACCTGCTTTCGCTGCTGGTGAACGCGCTGGCGCCCACCTTCGGCGGCACGCCCGACCCCCTGGCCGCGCTCAAGCTGGTGGCGTATGGCTGCACGGCTGGCTTCGTGGGCGGGGTGTTCCAGCTCCTGCCCTCGCTGAGCGTGCTGGGCCTGCTGTGCGGGCTCTATTCGATCTACCTCATCTACCTCGGGCTGCCAGTGCTGATGCGCAACCCGCCGGAGAAGTCCGCCGGCTACACCGCCGTGGTCGTGGTGGCGGGCATCGTGGCCGGGTTGGTGGTGGGCGCGGTGAGCAGCGCAGTACTCGGCATGGGCAGCTGGGGCGGCGGGCATCAGGGTAGCGGCTCGGTGACGCTCAAGGGCCCGGGCGGCGACGTCACCCTCGACACCAGCAAGATGGACGCGGCCGCCAAGCGCATGGAGGCGCTGGGCAAACGCATGGAGGAGGCTCAGGCCAAGGGAGACAGCGCTGCAGCGGGCAAGGCGCTGAGCGAGATGATGGGCGCTGTGACGGGTGCGACCGGGGGGGCCAAGCCGATGCCGGCCGCGGACCTCAAGGCGCTGCTGCCTGAGACTCTCGGCGACTTCAAGCGCACCAGTGTCGAGGCCCAGAGCGGCGGTGCGATCGGCATCAACTCGTCATCCGCCCGGGCCCGCTATGGCAATGGCGACAAGTCCATCAGCCTGGACATCACCGACATGGGCAGCCTCGCCGGCATGGCCAACCTCGCCGGCTGGGCCAACATGACGCTCGACAAGGAGGCCGATGGCCGCATCGAGCGCGTGTTCAAGCAGGGCGACCGCACGGTGCGCGAGGACTATCGCAAGGATGGCTCGCACGCCGAGATGTCGGTGCTGCTGCCCAACGGCGTCATCGTCGAGGCCAAGGGCGAGCAGGTCGGCATCGACCAGCTGCGCGGCGTCATCAGCGGCGTCGACCTCAACAAGCTCGCCACCACAGCGCGCCAGCCCGGCTGAGCGCAGCCGCCTTTCAACCCAGTGCTGCAATCACCTCGGGCGGTGCTTGCACCAGCTCGATCAGCACGCCCTCTCCGCCGATGGGGAACTCATCGTTGCTCTTCGGGTGGATGAAGCAGATGTCGTAACCGGCCGCGCCCTTGCGGATGCCGCCGGGCGCAAAGCGAACGCCCTGCGCCGTCATGGCAGCCACGGCCGCTGGCAGGTCGTCCACCCACAGGCCGATGTGGTTCAACGGCGTGGCATGCACGGCCGGTTTCTTCTCCGGGTCCAGCGGCTGCATCAGGTCCACCTCGACGGCATGCACGCCCTGCCCCAGCGTGCAGATGTCCTCATCGACGTTCTCGCGCTCGCTCTTGAAATTGCCGGTCACCGGCACGCCCAGCAGGTCCACCCACAGGCGGCGCAGCTTGTCCTTGTCCAGGCCGCCGATGGCGATCTGCTGCAGGCCGAGGACTTGGAAGGGACGGGGCGTGGCTTGGGTCATGGCGTGACTCGCGTCAGGTTGTGGGGGGCTGGAGGCGCTGCTGCAGCCTGTCCAGAAGGGCCAAGGCGATGGGCAATCCTTGCCAGCCGGCATCGCCGGGCATACAGCGCTGCAGCGCCTCATCGGAGTGGGTCAGCGGTGCCGCCATGAAAGCGTAGCGGCGGCTCAGCGTCTCGTCGCCCACCAGTTCCAGGAAGCGCAGGTGCAGGTAGAGGGCGAACAGCGGTTTGGTGTGGTGGCTGCCGATGCTGGTGCCACCGACATGCCAGACCGGCGCCTCGCTGGCCATGGGCACGAAGCGCGGCGTCCAGCCCTCTGCCTGGGCCACGATCAGCAGCACGTGCAGGGTGTCGAAGAAGCCCTGGTAGGGCTTCAGGTAGCTGCGCGGCCCGAGATGCAGTTGTGCAAAAGGCTCGGCCACCGAGGCCGGTGCGCGACGGTACAAGCGCGCGTCGACCTGCCAGCGCTCCATCAGCTCGCGCAGCACCGGGGCGTTGAGGAAGAGCAGATGCGTCAGCGGATAGGCCAGGCCGGTCTCCTCGCTGCGGGCCTCGAAGCAGCTGACCATGCTGTCCCGCCCCGTGGGCAGCAAGCGCGGCAGCAGGCCGCCGTCAAAGACGTAGGCGTCATGGTCGAGGATGCCAAAGCTGGCGCCCTCGGTGCGCAGCAGCAGGCTGACGACCGCGCCATGCGGTGCGCTGGACGCCGGCAGCGTCGGCAGCACATGCAGGGGCAGCGTCGGGAAGCGCCGCGCCAGCCATTGCCGTTCCCAGCGCCGGGCGCCGTTCGCCAGCAGCACCAGCTGTGCGCTGTCCACGAGCAGGCTCAGGCAGGGCTGCAGGAAATGCAGCGTCTGCGGCATCACGATGACGTAAAGCCGCGGCCGGCCGTCTTGCGGCAGCCGCTGCTGGAACTCGGCGCAGCGCCGCGCGCCGGCAGTGCCGCTCAGCAGCGCCGCATTGCAGGGCTGGGCAAGTGCGCGCCAGGCGCGCAGCAGCACGGCCGCCGGCAACTGCCACAGCAGCGCCTGGGCCTTGCCGAAGCCGCGCTGGCGCAGCGGCGCCAGCGCGGCCCGCAGCACACGCAGATGGGCGAACAGGCCGAAGCGCATCAGCAGCCGGCCAGCTTGAGCCGCCCCCAGAGCCAGCCGGTCTTGTAGCCGGCCAGCACCGCGATGGACTGCTGGTGGACATAGGGCAGTCGCCCGCCCCAACCGAAGAAGCGGTCGCGCAACCAGGGCGCGACAACGGCGTGGGACTGGAACATCGGCGTCAGGCCCTTGCTGGCCTGACCGTAGAAGCGCAGGTGGGCGCGGCGGCGGCGGCCGTAGCGCTCGAACACGCCGGGCCAGTCGCCACCGACCTCGCTCGCCAGCTCGTGCGCATCGATCAGCGCCATGTTGGCGCCCTGCCCTAGCTGCGGGCTCATGCCATGGGCGCAGTCACCAATGGCCAGCACGCGGCCGTCATGCCAGCGCGCCATGTGGACATCGGCGTAGCGGGCTTCACGCAACTGCCCGGCATCGCGCAGGCCGGCCAGCAGCGGCAAGACGTCGGGAAAGAGCTCGGCCATCTGCTGCTTGATGCGATCTAGCCCAACGCGCTCGCGCCAACCTTCAAGTTCGGCGACGGGCAGACTCCAGAACAGGTTGATGCCTCGTGCGCCATCGGCGTGATCGGCCCTGCCGACCGGCATCAGGCCGATCATCTGCGACGCCGACCGGAAGCGCTGGCGCAGCTCGATCTGAGGGAAACCAGGCGGCGCCGGCAGCACGGTCCAGACGGCGCCCCAGGGGAAGGCGCGCGCATGCTGGCTGACCTTCATGCCTTCGCGCAGCCTGGAGAAGCTGCCGTTGGCGAGGATCAGCGCGGCATGGCGAGCCTTGGCTCCGCCGGACAAACGCAAGGTGACGCCGGCCTCGTCCTGCTCGAAGCCTTCAACCAGCGCGCCGCAATGCCAGCGGACGCCGAGCTCGCGCACGCGCTTCCACAGCATGCCCATCAACGCGCCGCGCTGGATGCCCAGGCCATAGGCCTCAGGATGGAAGCGCCGGTAGCTCATGTCCAGCACCGCGCGGCCCGAGGGCGTGTCGCCGAACAAGCGGTCTACCCGCGTACCCAGCGCCAGCGCCTCGTCCAGCAGCCCCATGGCCGTGAGCACGCGCTGGCCGGTGGGCTGAAGCAGCAGGCCCGCACCGATGGGTTTGGGCTCGGGCACGGCCTCGTACAGATCAACAGCGACGCCGCGCTCGGCCAGACGAATCGCTGCGGCCGCGCCGGCGACACCGGCGCCGACGATGGCGACGGATTCAGGCAAAGCGCAGGATGGGCTGGTCTACCGACAGGCTCTCGCCCGGCTTGGCCAACACCTCGGCGACGGTCACGTCCTGCGCGGCGGTCAGGATGTTCTCCATCTTCATCGCCTCGATGACCGCCAGCCGCTCACCGGCCTGAACCGTCTGGCCGACCTGCGCAGCCAGGTGCACGAGCAGCCCGGGCATGGGCGACAGCAGCAGTTTGGAGGTGTCCGGCGGTGCCTTGTAGGGCATCAACGTCTGCAATTCGGCCGCACGCGGGCTCAGCACGGTCAGCTCGATCAACAGGCCGCCATGGTGGATGCGATAGGCCAGCGGGTTCTTCGCCGTGCCGCGCTCAGCCTGGGCGGTAAAGGCCAGGCCATTGACGGTGCCGGTGATGCGCACGTCGTTCAGGCGGGAGCTGGAAACGATGCGGTAGTCCTTGCCGCCCACCTGCACGCGTGCCTCGCCCAGCGCGCCCGCGTATTCGCTGATGTGCAGCGCATGGCGCTCGCTGTGGCCAGCGCCGAGATTGACGACGGCAACGTAGTCGTGCTCGATCTGCACCTCGTGGCCGCGCAACTGGCCGCTGATGCCTGCCTCGCGCTCACGTGCCTTGCGGCGGATGAAGCCGGCCAGCGCGACAAGGAAGAGCGGGTCGTCATGCGGCACATCCTCGGCCTTGAAGCCGCCGGCGTAGTGCTGGGCGATGAAGCCGGTGTTGAAGTCGCCGCTCGCAAAGTCCGGGTGGGCCAGCAGCGCCGCCTGGAAGGGGATGTTGCTGGACACGCCGCGGATGACGAAGCCGTTCAGCGCCTCGCGCATCTTGGCGATGGCTTCGGCCCGGTCGCGGCCATGCACGATGAGCTTGGCGATCATCGAGTCGTAGAACATCGGGATCTCGCCGCCCTCGTAGACGCCGGTGTCCACGCGCACGCCAAAGCGCTGCGGCTCGGCCTGCTTCATCGTCGTCTCGGGCGGCTGGTAGCGCACCAGGCGGCCGGTGCTGGGCAAGAAGTTGCGGAAGGGGTCTTCCGCATTGATGCGGCATTCGATGGCCCAACCTTCGCGCTTGATCTGCTCCTGCGTGAATGACAGCGGTTCGCCGGCGGCGACGCGAATCATCTGCTCGACAAGGTCCAGCCCGGTGATGCACTCGGTGACCGGGTGCTCCACCTGCAGCCGCGTGTTCATCTCCAGGAAGTAGAAGCCCTGGTCCTTGCCGACGACGAACTCCACCGTGCCGGCGCTCTGGTAGTTCACCGCCTTTGCCAGTTGCACCGCCTGCTCTCCCATCGCGCGGCGCGTGGCCTCGCTGATAAAGGGCGACGGCGCCTCCTCGATGACCTTCTGGTGGCGGCGCTGGATGGAGCATTCGCGCTCCCACAGGTAGACGACGCTGCCCTGTGAATCGCCCAGCACCTGGATCTCGATGTGGCGCGGTTCCTCGACGAACTTCTCGATGAAGACGCGGTCGTCGCCAAAGCTGTTGCGCGCCTCGTTGCGGCAGGACGTGAAGCCCTCGAAGGCTTCCTTGTCGTTGAAGGCTACGCGCAGGCCCTTGCCACCGCCGCCGGCGCTGGCCTTGATCATGACGGGATAGCCAATCCTGGCCGCAATGCCGACGGCCTCCTCGGCCGACAGGATGGGCTCGTTGTGGCCGGGGATGGTGTTGACACCGGCCGCGGTCGCCAGTTTCTTGGACGCGATCTTGTCGCCCATTGCGGCGATGGAGCCGTGCTTGGGGCCGATGAAGACCAGGCCCTCTTCCTCGACGCGACGCGCGAACGCCTCGTTCTCGCTGAGGAAGCCATAGCCGGGGTGGATGGCCTGGGCACCGGTCTGCTTGGCAGCGGCAATGATCTTGTCGGCGACGAGATAGCTCTCGCGCGACGGCGCCGGGCCAAGCAGCACGGCTTCATCGGCCAGCTCGACGTGGCGGGCGTCCTTGTCGGCTTCGGAATAGACGGCGACAGTAGCGATGCCCATCTTCCTTGCCGTGGCGATGACCCGGCAGGCGATCTCACCCCGGTTGGCAATCAGGATCTTGGTAAACATGAGGTGCCTCGTTATTTCGTTTTCGCGAGCAGCTTCTTGCGCTGCTCGGTGAAGTGCCACCACGGCTGGGCAGGCCCGCCGTTCATGAAATCGTGGGCGGCCATGAAGGTGTCGAGCACGCAGGGGTCATGGCGCTGGCCCATCGGGTCGCGCAGGCGGTCGTAGGTCTTGAAGGGGTCCATGGCCTTCACGTGCGCAGGCGTGGGCAGGCCCAGTTGGACGAGATCGGCGGCCACGGCCTTGCCGATGTTGGGGATGTCGGTGAGCTTGAGCGCCTCGGCGGCGCAACGTGCCTTGGCCATCAGGGTGCCTCGCCATCACGCAGCGGGTTGGGCAGGGACAGGCGATCACCGCAATCTCCCTGCGCGCAGGGCAACTGGCCCACCAGTTGCAGATGCAAGCCGGCGGGAAGATCGGCATCGGTGTTGGGCAAGCGCCCCAGCACCTTGACGGCGAGGACGCGCGCACCGGGTTCCCACTTGGCAAGCCCTTCGCCTTCGATCAAGGCAAAGCTGCTCTGGTAGCCGCCGCCAACAGCCATGACGCGGGCACGCGTCGGCGCGACCACATCGTTGAGCTTCACGGCCGTCAGCACGACCTGGTCCTGGTAGCGGAAGGGGTTCTGCGCCAGTGCATTCAGGCCGACCCAGATGCCGGCACCCAATGGCTTGGCAAAAGTCTGCAGGCGCTGCGCATTGGCTTGCTTCTGTGCGTCGCGCTCTTCACGCGCCTGGCGTTGGCGCTGCTGGCTGGCCACGCTGTTGCTGTACTGGGTGAAGTCCTTGCCCGGGTCCAGCGGCAGCGACGCCTCGACAACGATGCCCTTGGGATTGCCGTATTGATCCACCTCCAGATCGGGCTGCGGCGCCATCCGGATACGGATATGGGTGCGCTCACCACCTGGTCGGCCGCGCTCGCGCAGGCGGTCATCGCCACAGCGGAGCTTGAGCTTGTCCAGCGCCGAGCGCAGCATCTGCTTGGCCACGTCGTCAGACACCAGCGCCGGGCCGTCGGCCTGCAGCACGAAGAGCGTGTCGGGCTTGCAGGGGTCGGGATACTTGGTCAGCTCGCTGGTGGCCTCCACCGCCAGGCGCGGGCTCATGCCCTCCAGCTTGGGCAGGGGGCCGAGATCGAACAGCACGTTGTCGCCCCGCAGCGCGCGCGCCTTGAGGCCTTGCGACGGCTCGGGCAGGTAGACGCCGGCGCTGAAACGCCCTGCCCATTCCTCGCGGTGCTGGGGCGAATTGCGCAGTGTCCAGATGGCCTTGCCCTGGCCTTCGGCGAGGCCGTCGCGGCAGGCGCCCTGGTAGCTGAACGCATAGTCGTTGCTGGCCAGATAGGCCGGCGCGGACACCACGCAGCCGCTGGCCGCGTCCTTGTGCTGCGCAGCCTGCGCATGGGAGGCCAGCAGACCCAGCCCCAACGCCAAGAACCAAGCGTGCTTCACAGCGGAATGTTCCCGTGCTTGCGCCACGGGTTCTCCAGCTTCTTGTCCTTCAGCATCGACAGGCTGCGGCAGATGCGTTTGCGCGTCTCGTGCGGCTGGATGACGTCGTCGATGAAGCCGCGGCTGCCGGCGATGAAGGGGTTGGCGAAGCGGGCCTTGTATTCGGCCTCGCGGGCCGCCAGCTTGGCAGGGTCGCCCTTGTCCTCGCGGAAGATGATCTCCACCGCGCCCTTGGCGCCCATCACGGCGATCTCGGCGTTGGGCCAGGCGAAGTTGACGTCGCCGCGCAGGTGCTTGGAGGCCATCACGTCGTAGGCGCCGCCGTAGGCCTTGCGGGTGATGACGGTGATCTTGGGCACCGTGCACTCGGCGTACGCATACAGCAGCTTGGCACCATGCTTGATGATGCCGCCGTACTCCTGTGAGGTGCCAGGCATGAAGCCGGGCACGTCGACGAAAGTGACGACCGGGATGTTGAACGCGTCGCAGAAGCGCACGAAGCGCGCGGCCTTGATGCTGCTCTTGATGTCCAGGCAGCCGGCCAGCACCAGCGGCTGGTTGGCGACGATGCCCACCGTCTGGCCTTCCATGCGCGCAAAGCCGGTGACGATGTTCTTCGCGTAGTCGGGCTGCAGCTCGAAGAAGTCACCGTCGTCGACGACCTTGAGGATCAGTTCCTTGATGTCGTAGGGCTTGTTCGGGTTCTCGGGCACCAGCGTGTCCAGCGACATGTCCAGCCGATTGGCCGGGTCGCCGCTCGGGCGGCATGGCGCCTTCTCGCGGTTGGACAGCGGCAGGTAGTTGAAGAAGCGGCGCAGCATCAACAGCGCCTCGACATCGTTCTCGAACGACAGATCAGCCACGCCGCTGCGGCTGTTGTGCGTGGTGGCGCCGCCCAGTTCCTCGGCGGTCACTTCCTCGTGCGTCACGGTCTTCACGACCTCGGGGCCGGTGACGAACATGTAGCTGCTGTCCCGCACCATGAAGATGAAGTCGGTCATCGCCGGCGAGTAGACCGCGCCGCCGGCGCAGGGGCCCATGATCATGCTGATCTGCGGCACGACGCCGGAGGCCATCACATTGCGCTGGAACACGTCGGCATAACCGCCCAGGGACGCGACACCTTCCTGGATGCGCGCGCCGCCCGAATCGTTCAGGCCGATGACCGGGGCACCGACCTTCATGGCCTGGTCCATCACCTTGCAGATCTTCTCGGCATGGGCTTCGGAGAGCGCGCCGCCGAAGACCGTGAAGTCCTGGCTGAAGGCGAAGGCCAGGCGCCCGTTGATCATGCCGTAGCCGGTCACGACGCCGTCGCCGGGGATCTTGTTGTCCTGCATGCCGAAGTCCACGCAGCGGTGCTCGACGAACATGTCCCATTCCTCGAAGCTGCCTTCGTCGAACAGCAGCTCCAGCCGTTCGCGCGCCGTCAACTTGCCCTTGGCGTGCTGGGCGGCAATGCGCTTCTCGCCACCGCCGAGCCGCGCACGGGCGCGCTTGGCTTCGAGTGCTTGCAGGATGTCTTGCATATGGGTTCAACCCTCGAACGGGAAATTGATCTCCACGCCATTACCGGCGGGGTCTTGGAAGAAGAACTGGTGCTGGCCGGTGACGGGCGAGCGGGACTCGTGGAAGCTCACGCCCAGCGCGCGCAGATGCGCCGCGGTGCCCACCGGGTCAGTGCCGAAGAAGGCCGTGTGGTCGTAGGTCGTCGGGGCGGCGGGGTTCACCGGGCCGCGCACCGCTTCATTGGCCCGCTGCGTGGACAGGTGGACGACCGGGTGGCCGCTGGCATAGAGCCAGTAGCCTGGGCTGTCGAAGTCCGGCCGCGGCCCTTGCTCGAGGCCGAGCACGTCGCGGTAGAAATCGCGCAGCACTGCGAGCAGCTCGGCGGGTGCGCGCAGATTGATGTGATGCAGGCCGGTGATCATGGGTTGCTCCTGAAGGTCGCCAGCAACTGGCGTGCCGCGGTGGATGCCGGCGTGCGGCCTTCGCGCACGGCCGCGGTGGCGGCGTCGAGTTGAGCTTGTACGCCGGGATGCGTGACGAAGGCCAGCTTCAACCCCGACTGGATGCGCGCCCACATCCACGCCAGCGACTGCTCGCGGCGCTTGGCCGCCCAGCCGCCGCTGCCTTCACTCGCTGTGCGCAGTGCAGTCAGCGCGTCCCACACGGGCGCTATGCCATCGGCCTTCAGCGCGCTGATCTTCATGACGCGCTGCGTGGCGTGCGCATGGGTGGGCAGCAGGCGCAGCGCCGACGTGATCTGGGCCTGGGCACGCGTGGCGGCCACGTCGTCCAGGTCGGCCTTGTTGATGACGACCAAGTCGGCCAGTTCCATGACGCCCTTCTTGATGGCCTGCAAATCGTCGCCCGCGTTGGGCAGTTGCAGCAGCAGGTATAGGTCGGTCATGCCGGCCACGGCCGTCTCGCTCTGGCCGACGCCGACCGTCTCGACGATGACGACGTCATAGCCCGCCGCCTCGCACAGCAGCATGGCCTCGCGCGTCTTCTCGGCCACGCCGCCCAGCGTGCCACTGCTGGGACTGGGGCGGATGAAGGCGCGCTGGTCCATGGAAAGCCTTTCCATGCGCGTCTTGTCGCCCAGGATGGCACCGCCGGACAGCGTGCTCGACGGGTCCACCGTCAGCACCGCCACGCGGTGGCCACGTTCCAGCAGGAACATGCCGAAGGCTTCGATGAAGGTGCTCTTGCCCACGCCCGGAACGCCGGAGATGCCCAGGCGCAGCGCGCCGCCGGTGGCGGGCATCAGCGCCGTCAGCAGCGCGTCGGCCTGTTCGCGGTGATCGGCCCGGGTGGACTCGATCAGCGTGATGGCCTTGGCCAGCGCACGGCGGTCGCCGGCTTGCAAGGGTGCCGCAAGGCTCACTCGGCCTCCCAGCGGTATTCGGTGTCGAACTCCTGTTCTTCAACGACGCGGAAGCCGTGGCGGCGATAGAAGTCGTTCGCGCGGCTCTCGCGCAGCGCGGCCAGCGTGATGGGCAGGCCTTGCGACTTGATCTGGTCAAGCACCCACGCGCCCACGCCCTGCCCTTGGGCTGCTGGCCGCAGGTAGAGGTGATGCAGGCGCAGTTCGCCCTCGCGCGGCTCCACGGTGAAGTAGCCGACGCGCTCGCCGTCCACGACGAGGTGCTGCATCCACGCGGGCCGGAACTGGCTCTGCAGCCGTGCCCGCGCGACATCGGGGTTGAAGCGGCCGAGCCGCTCCAGGCTGTCGCGCAGCGCCTCGATGCGCAGGGCCAGCATCGCCTCGAAATCCGCGTCGGCGACGGGCGCCAGCGTGGGCGTCATCAGGCGGCCACCTGTGCGCGGATCTGCTCCAGCACGTCCTTGGCACTCGCCGGGATGGGCGTGCCGGGGCCGTAGATGCCCTTCACGCCCGCCGCGTACAGCATGTCGTAGTCCTGGGCCGGAATGACGCCGCCCACGAACACGATGATGTCGTCCGCGCCCTGCTTCTTCAGCTCGGCAATGATGGCCGGCACCAGCGTCTTGTGCCCGGCCGCCAGCGTCGAGATGCCCACCGCGTGCACGTCGTTCTCTATGGCCTGGCGGGCGCATTCCTCGGGCGTCTGGAACAGCGGGCCGATGTCGACGTCAAAGCCCAGGTCGGCAAAGGCGGTGGCCACGACCTTGGCGCCACGGTCGTGGCCGTCCTGGCCGAGCTTGGCGATCATCACGCGCGGGCGGCGGCCTTGCTCGTCACCAAAGGCCGCGATCTCCTCCTGCAGCTTGGCCCAGCCCTCTGCCGAGTCGTAGGCGGCCGCGTAGACACCGCTGACCTTGTGCGTGTCGGCACGGTGGCGGCCGAATACGGCCTCCAGCGCGTCGGACACCTCGCCCACCGTCGCGCGAAGGCGCACGGCCTTGATGGACAGGTCCAGCAGGTTGCCTTCGCCCGTTTCCGCGGCCTGCGTCAGCGCGGCCAGCGCGGCCTGCACGGCGGCCGTGTCGCGCGTCGCCTTGATGCGGTTCAGGCGCTCTATCTGGCCGTCGCGCACCTTGACGTTGTCCACGTCCAGGATGTCGATGGGGTCTTCCTTGGCCAGCTTGTACTTGTTGACGCCGACGATGACGTCCTGGCCGGAGTCGATGCGCGCCTGCTTCTCGGCTGCACTCGCCTCGATCTTCAGCTTGGCCCAGCCTGAGTCCACCGACTTGATCATGCCGCCCTGGGCATTGACCTCCTCGATGATCTCCCAGGCCTTGTCGGCCATGTCCTGGGTGAGCTTTTCCATCATGTAGCTGCCGGCCCAGGGGTCGACGACGCTGGTGATGTGGGTCTCTTCCTGGATGATGAGCTGGGTGTTGCGCGCGATGCGGCTGCTGAACTCGGTGGGCAGGGCAATGGCCTCGTCCAGCGAGTTGGTGTGCAGGCTCTGCGTGCCGCCGAACACGGCAGCCATGGCTTCGATGGTGGTGCGCACCACGTTGTTGTACGGGTCCTGGGCGGTCAGGCTCCATCCCGAGGTCTGGCAGTGGGTGCGCAGCATCAGGCTCTTAGGCGCGGTCGCGCCGAAGCTCTTCATGATGCGCGTCCACAGCAGCCGCGCCGCACGCATCTTGGCGATCTCGAGATAGAAGTTCATCCCGATGGCCCAGAAGAAGCTCAGGCGCGGCGCGAAGTCGTCGACGCTCAGGCCCTTGGCCATGGCCGTCTTCACATACTCCTGGCCGTCGGCCAGCGTGAAGGCCAGCTCCAGCGCCTGGTTGGCGCCCGCCTCCTGCATGTGATAGCCCGAGATGGAGATGGAGTTGAACTTGGGCATCTCCCGCGCCGTGTACTCAATGATGTCGCCGACGATTCGCATCGACGGCTCCGGCGGGTAGATATAGGTGTTGCGGACCATGAACTCCTTGAGGATGTCGTTCTGGATGGTCCCGGCCAGCTTGTCCTGCGACACGCCCTGCTCTTCCGCCGCCACCACATAGCCGGCCAGCACCGGCAGCACGGCCCCATTCATGGTCATCGAGACCGACACCTTGTCCAGCGGGATGCCGTCGAACAGGATCTTCATGTCCTCCACCGAGTCGATGGCCACGCCGGCCTTGCCAACGTCGCCGGTCACTCTGGGATGGTCGCTGTCGTAGCCGCGGTGGGTCGCCAGGTCAAAGGCCACCGACACGCCCTGGCCGCCGGCGGCGAGTGCCTTTCTATAAAAGGCATTGCTCTCCTCGGCGGTGGAGAAGCCAGCGTACTGGCGGATCGTCCAGGGCCGGGCGGCGTACATCGTCGCCTGCGGGCCGCGCAGGAAGGGCTCGAAGCCGGGCAGCGTGTCAGCGTGCGGCAGGTCGGCCACATCGGCCGCGGTGTAGAGCGGCTTGACCGTCAACCCCTCGGGCGTCACCCAGGTCAGTGCCGCCACGTCACCGCCCGGGGCGGACTTGGCGGCGGCCTTGGTCCATTGCTCCAGCGTGGCAGTCTTGAACTCCGGGGCGTCCCCGGCGCGGCTGTCGTCCGACATCGAAACTCTCCTGTAACTGGGCCGGCATCTTAGCCGACTGATTATTCATAATTATGAATTCAGAATCGCTACACTCGGCCGCCATGCCCGGTTACCTCGACCACGCCCCCCTCGCCGCCTCGGCTCTGTATGAGCAGGTGGCCGACCGCCTTCGCCAGCAGATCCTGGCGCGGGAGCTGGAGCCGGGGTCGTGGATCGACGAGCTCAAGCTCTGCGCCGAGCTGGGTATCAGCCGCACGCCCATGCGCGAGGCGCTGAAGGTGCTGGCCTCCGAGGGCCTGGTGACGATGAAGCTTCGGCGCGGCGCCTATGTGACGGAGATGAGCGAGCGGGACGTCAGGGAAGCCTACCAACTGCTCTCCCTTCTAGAAAGTGACGCCGCCGCCGAAATCTGTGTCCGGGCGACGGATGCCGAGTTGAACGAACTCGGCGAACTGCATCGCGCGCTGGAGGAGGCGTTGCCCGACCGGGATGCCTTCTTCGCCGCCAACGAACGCTTCCACCTGCGTGTGCTGGAGATCGACGGCAACCGCTGGCGGCTGCAGATCGTCGGTGACTTGCGGCGGCTGATGAAGCTCAATCGCCACCATTCGCTGTTCCGGGAGGGACGGCTGGCGGAGTCGCTGGAGGAACACCGCGCCATCGTCCAAGCGCTGCTTGCGCGCGATGCGCAAGCCTGCAGGCAGCTTGTCACGGCCCATTTTTGTAACGGACTGAGCGCCACCCAGACAGCTTTGTGAAGGCAGACGGGCGGTGCGTGAACTGCCACCGAAAGCCCGCGCTTATCGGCGTGTGGCTTCGCTAAGTCCTTACTAGCATGGCAATTACTGGGAAAACCACCCCCGGTCCGGGTGTTCGGGCCGTGGGCGGCGGCCTCGGTTCGGGTTGATTCCGGCCGATTTGAGACTTTGTTCCTCAAGTCAAGCGGGGCCGGCCCGATAACCGATCGAAGCACTTGAAATCTAGGGATACGGCCGTGCCACGGCATTGGCCGGCTGCCCCGGGTTGCAAGCCGCCACCTCCATGAGGGCGTGGCCGTCAGCACAGCAGGTACAACCATGGCAAGCATCGTCCCCTTCATTCCGGTCTCCAAGATCCCTGGCCTCACGACCACGTCGATCCGGGATTTCACGACCGAAGACTGGGCCGCCTTCAGCACCGACCAGCTGATTGCGCTGACCACCGTACAGGCCGCTGTGATCACCTCCAGCGGCCTTTCTGTCTTGAGCAGCGACCAACTGCGCGCTTTCCAGACCGAGGACCTGCGCGCCATTTCGACCGCCTCCATCGGCGGCTTCAATTCCGACCAGATCGGCGTCCTGACGACCGACCAGCTGCAGGCCCTGAGCACCGGCCAGATCCTGCAGCTGAGCACCGCGCAGTTGCAGGGCTTCAATGCCGCCGACATGGTGGCGCTGACCACCGCCCAGGTCGGCGCCCTGACTTCGACGCAGGCCAAGGGTTTCTCCACGGACCAGCTGTCGGCCCTGGAAGCGACGGACATCAAGTTCCTGTCCACGGCCGCGCTGCGCGCCCTGACCAGCACCCAGCTGGACGGTCTCACCAGCGACCAGCTGCGCGCCCTGTCTTCCAGCCAGATCCTCGCGCTGACCACCGCCCAGGTCAGCACCTTGAACACCGACGACCTCAACACCCTGACGTCGGACCAGTTCAACAAGTTCAGCACGGCCCAGGTGCAGTCGCTGACGACCAGCCAGCTCAGCCACCTGACGACGGATGGCCTGAACGCGATGGGCTCGGCCCAGTTCGCCGCTCTGTCCTCCCTGCAGGTCGGTTCGCTGACCTCCGACCAACTGCCCAAGATGGAGAGCGCCGATCTGCGCGCCATCACGACGGTGGCGCTGCGCGGCCTGAGTTCCGATCAGATCCAGACCCTCACCTCCGACGAGGTGGGCGCTTTGACGACCGGCCAGATCGCCGCGCTGACCACGGCCCAGGTGCGAGGCCTGACGGCTGGTGACATGACGGCCCTGGACACTGCCCAGGTGGCCGTGCTGAGCTCGGCCCAGGTCGCCCAGCTGAACACTGATCAGTTGTCCGCCATCGATGCGGCCGACATGAAGTCACTGACGACGGTCGCCCTGCGGGCGCTCACCAGCACCCAGCTGGACGGCCTGACCAGCGACCAGTTGCGTGCCCTGAGCTCGGGCCAGATCAATGCCCTGACCACCGACCAGGTCCGCACGCTGAACACGGACGACCTGAACAGCTTGTCGTCCGACCAGTTCAACAAGCTCTCCACCGCCCAGGTCGCCGTGCTGACGACGGCCCAGTTGAGCCACCTGACGACGGACAGCCTCAACGCGATGGGCTCGACCCAGTTCGCCGCTCTGAACTCGGCCCAGTTCAGCGCGCTGACGTCCGACCAGCTGCCGACGATGGAGACGGCCGACCTGCGCGCCGTCACCACCGCCGCGCTGCGCGGCCTCTCCTCCGACCAGATCCAGACCCTGACCTCCGACGAGGTGGGCGCCCTGACGACGGCCCAGATCGCCACGTTGACGACGGCCCAGGTCAAGGGCCTGACGGCCGGCGACATGACGGCCCTGGGCACCGCCCAGATCGCCGCCCTGGGCTCGGCCCAGGTGTCGGCCCTGAACACCGACCAGCTGTCGGCCATCGAGGCCGCCGACATGAAGTCGCTGAGCACGGCCGCCTTGCGTGGCCTGACCAGCACCCAGCTGGATGGCCTGACCAGCGATCAACTGCGTGCCCTGACCTCTGGCCAGATCAACGCGCTGACGACCGACCAGATCCGCACGCTGAACACGGACGACCTCAACAGCCTGGCGTCCGACCAGTTCAACAAGCTCTCCACCGCCCAGGTCGCCGCGCTGACGACGGCGCAGCTGAGCCACCTGACGACGGACAGCCTCAACGCCATGGGCTCGGCCCAGTTCGCGACGCTGAACTCCACGCAGTTCGGCTCGCTGACCTCTGACCAGCTGCCGACGATGGAGACGGCCGACCTGCGCGCCGTCACGACCGCGGCACTGCGCGGCCTCTCCTCCGACCAGATCCAGACGCTGACCTCCGACGAGGTGGGCGTCCTGACCACGGGCCAGATCGCTGCGCTGACCACGGCCCAAGTGCAAGGCCTGACGGCCGGCGACATGACGGCCCTGGGCACCGCCCAGATCGCCGCCCTGGGCTCGGCCCAGGTGTCGGCCCTGAACACTGACCAGTTGTCCGCCATCGAGGCGGCTGACATGAAATCGCTGAGCACGGCCGCCCTGCGTGGCCTGACCAGCACCCAGCTGGACGGCCTCACCAGCGACCAGCTGCGTGCCCTGACCTCCAGCCAGATCAACGCGCTGACCACCGACCAGGTCCGCACGCTGAATACGGACGACCTCAACAGCCTCACGTCCGACCAGTTCAACAAGCTTTCCACCGCCCAGGTCGCCGTGCTGACGACGGCTCAGCTGAGCAGCCTGGCCACCGACAACCTCAACGCGATGGGTTCGGCCCAGTTCGCGACGCTGAACTCCAGCCAGTTCGGTTCGCTGACGTCGGACCAGTTGCCCAAGATGGAGACGGCCGACCTGCGCTCGGTCACGACCGCCGCGTTGCGCGGCCTCTCTTCCGACCAGATCCTGACGCTGAGCTCCGACGAGGTGTCCAGCCTCACGACCGCCCAGATCGGCTCACTCAGCACCTCTCAAGTGCAGGGCCTGACGGCCGGCGACATGACCGCCCTGGGCACCGCCCAGATCGGCGTGCTGAGCTCGACCCAGGCCCAGGCGCTGAACACCGACCAGTTGGCCGCCATCGAGACCGGCGACGTCCGCTTCCTGTCCACGGCCGCCCTGCGCGCCCTGACCAGCACACAGCTGGATGGCCTCACCTCCGACCAACTGCGCGCCCTCTCCTCCAGCCAGATCAACTCGCTGACCACTGCCCAGGTCAGCACGTTGAACACCGACGACCTGAACAGCTTCACGTCCGACCAGTTCAACAAGCTGTCCACCGCCCAGGTCCAGTCGCTGACGACCACCCAGCTCAGCCATCTGGCCACCGACAGCCTCAATGCGATGGGCTCATCGCAGTTCGCGACGCTGAGCTCGGCCCAGTTCGGTTCGCTGACCAGCGACCAGTTGCCCAAGCTGGAGACGGCCGACCTGCGCGCCGTCACGACCGCGGCCCTGGCCGGCCTGACCTCCGACCAGATCCTGACGCTGACCTCCGACGAGGTGGCCGGCCTGTCGACCGGCCAGATCGCCTCGCTGTCGGCCAGCCAGGTCAAGGGCCTGACGGCCGGCGACATGACGGCGCTGAGCAGCGCCCAGGTGGCCGCCCTGAGTTCGGTTCAAGCCGCCGCGCTGAATACCGACCAACTGTCCGCCATCGATGCGGCCGACATGAAGTCGATGACGACGGCCGCCCTGCGCGCCCTGTCGAGCACCCAGATCGATGGCCTGACCAGCGACCAGTTGCGCGCCCTCACCAGCGCCCAGCTCAACGCGCTGACCACCAGCCCGCAGATCGTCGGCCTCAATACCGATGACCTCAATGTCCTGACGACGGACCAAATTGCCCGACTGTCGACCGCGCAGATCCAGGCGCTGACGACCACGCAGCTGAGCAACCTGGTCACCGACAGCCTGAATGCGATGGGCTCGGCCCAGTTCGCCACGCTGTCTTCCAACCAGTTCGGCTCGCTGACGACCGACCAGCTCTCCAAGATGGAGACGGCCGACCTGCGCGCGGTCACGACCGCTGCACTGCGCGGCCTGAGTTCCGATCAGGTCCAGTCGCTGAGCTCGGACGAAGTGAGTTCGTTGACCACTGCCCAGGTGGCCGCACTGACGACGGCCCAGGTCAAGGGCCTGACCGCCGGCGACATGACGGCGCTCGGCACCGCCCAGGTGGCCGCACTGAGTTCGGCCCAGGCCCAGAACCTGTCGACCGATCAGCTCTCCGCCATCGAAGCCGCCGACATGAAGTCGCTGACGACGGCCGCCCTGCGTGCCCTGTCCAGCACCCAGCTCGACGGCCTGACCTCGGATCAACTGCGCGCGCTGAGCTCCAGCCAGATCAACTCGCTGACCACCGACCAGGTCCGCACGCTGAACACGGACGACCTCAACAGCCTCACGTCCGACCAGTTCAACAAGCTCTCCACCGCCCAGGTGCAAGTGCTGACGACCGCTCAGCTGAGCAACCTGACGACGGACAACCTCAATGCGATGGGCTCGGCCCAGTTCGCCACGCTGAATTCGTCGCAACTGGGTTCGCTGACGTCGGACCAGTTGCCCAAGATGGAGACGGCCGATCTGCGCGCCGTCACGACTGCGGCACTGGCGGGCCTGAGCTCCGACCAGATCCTGACGTTGACCTCCGACGAGGTGGCGGGCCTGTCCACGGGACAGATTGCTTCGCTGTCCGCCACGCAAGTCAAGGGCCTGACGGCCGGTGACATGACGGCCCTGTCCACGGCCCAAGTTGGCGTGCTGAGCTCTAGCCAAGCGGCCGCATTGAGCACGGATCAGCTGTCAGCCATCGAGGCGGCCGACATGAAGTCGCTGACGACGGCCGCCCTGCGCGCCCTGTCCAGCACCCAGTTGGACGGCCTGACCTCGGACCAGTTGCGCGCGCTGAGCTCCAGCCAGATCAACTCGCTGACCACCGACCAGGTCCGCACGCTGAACACGGACGATCTCAACAGCCTGTCGTCCGACCAGTTCAACAAGCTTTCCACTGCCCAGATCCAGGTGCTGACGACCACTCAGCTCAGCAACCTGACGACGGACAACCTCAACGCCCTGGGCACGGCCCAGTTCGCATCGCTGAATTCCACGCAATTCGGTTCACTGACGTCTGACCAGTTGCCCAAGCTGGAAACCGCCGACCTGCGTCCTCGGATCAGGTGCTGACGCTGAGCTCCGATGAGGTGTCCAGCCTCACGACCGCCCAGATCGGCTCGCTGACCACCAGCCAGATCCAAGGCCTGACGGCTGCCGACATGACGGCCCTGGGCACCGCCCAGGTGGCCGTGCTGAGTTCGGCCCAGGCGCAGTCGCTGTCCACCGACCAGCTGTCGGCCATCGACGCGGCCGACATGAAGTCGTTGACGACGGCCGCCCTGCGCGCCCTGAGCAGCACCCAGCTCGACGGCCTGACCAGCGACCAGCTGCGTGGCCTGACCAGCACCCAGCTCAACGCGCTGACGACCAGCCCGCAGATCGTCAGCCTCAACACTGACGACCTCAACGTCCTGACGACGGATCAGATCTCCCGCCTGTCGACCTCGCAGATCCAGGCGCTGACGACGACGCAGCTGTCCAACCTGGCCACGGACAGCCTCAACGCGATGGGCTCGGCCCAGTTCGCGACACTGTCCTCCAGCCAGTTCGGCTCGCTGACGACCGACCAGCTGTCCAAGCTGGAAACGGCCGACCTGCGTGCCGTCACGACCAATGCGCTGCGCGGCCTGAGTTCAGGTGGCGGCCTTCACGACCGCCCAGGTCAAGGGTCTCACCGCCGCCGACATGACGGCGCTCGGCACCGCCCAGGTCGCGGCGCTGAACTCGGCCCAGGCCGCTGCGCTGAACACGGACCAGCTCTCGGCCATCGATGCGGCCGACATGAAGTCACTGACGACGGCCTCCCTGCGTGCGCTGTCCAGCGCCCAGATCGATGGCCTGACCAGCGATCAGCTGCGGGCGCTGACAAGTGCCCAGCTCAACGCGCTGACCACCAGTCCGCAGATCATCAGCCTCAGCACGGATGACCTCAACGTGCTGACGACGGATCAGATCGCCCGCCTGTCGACCTCGCAGATCCAGGCGCTGACGACGACCCAGCTGAGCAACCTGGTCACCGACAGCCTCAACGCGATGGGCTCGGCCCAGTTCGCCACGCTGTCTTCCAACCAGTTCGGCGCCCTGGGCACCGATCAGCTCTCCAAGATGGAGACGGCCGATCTGCGCGCGGTCACGACCAATGCGCTGCGCGGCCTGAGCTCCGATCAGGTCCAGTCGCTGACGTCCGACGAAGTCGGTTCGATGACGACGGCCCAGATCGCCACGTTGACGACGGCCCAGGTCAAGGGCCTGACGGCCGGCGACATGACGGCGCTCGGTACCGCCCAGGTGGCCGCGCTGAGCTCGGCCCAGGCCCAGAACCTGTCGACCGACCAGCTGTCCGCCATCGAAGCCGCCGACATGAAGTCGCTGACGACGGCGGCTCTGCGCTCGCTGTCCAGCACCCAGCTCGACGGCCTGACCTCGGACCAGCTGCGCGCGCTGAGCTCCAGCCAGATCAACTCGCTGACCACCGACCAGGTCCGCACGCTGAACACGGACGACCTCAACAGCCTCACGTCCGACCAGTTCAACAAGCTCTCCACCGCCCAGGTGCAAGTGCTGACGACCGCTCAGCTGAGCAACCTGACGACGGACAACCTCAATGCAATGGGCTCGGCCCAGTTCGCCACGCTGTCGTCCACCCAGTTCGGTTCGCTGACGTCCGACCAGCTGCCCAAGCTGGAGACGGCCGACCTGCGCGCCGTCACGACCGCCGCACTGCGCGGCCTGAGCTCGGACCAGATCCTGACGCTGAGCTCCGATGAGGTCTCCAGCCTGAGCACCGCCCAGATCGGTTCGCTCACGACGTCCCAGGTCCAGGGCCTGACGGCCGCTGACATGACGGCCCTGGGCACCGCCCAGGTGGCCGTGCTGAGCTCGGCCCAGGCGGCCGCACTGAACACGGATCAACTGTCCGCCATCGACGCGGCTGACATGAAGTCGCTGACAACGGCCGCCCTGCGCGCCCTCAGCAGCACCCAACTCGACGGCCTGACCTCGGATCAGTTGCGGGCCCTGTCTTCCAGCCAGATCAATGCCCTGACCACCGACCAGGTCCGCACGCTGAACACGGACGACCTCAACAGCCTGTCGTCCGACCAGTTCAACAAGCTCTCCACCGCCCAGGTCCAGGTGCTGACCACCACGCAGCTCAGCAACCTGACGACAGACAACCTGAATGCGATGGGTTCGGCCCAGTTCGCCTCGCTGTCATCCACCCAGTTCGGTTCGCTGACCTCCGACCAGTTGCCCAAGCTCGAGACAGCCGACCTGCGTGCGGTCACGACCGCCGCGCTGCGCGGCCTGAGTTCGGACCAGATCCTGACGCTGAGTTCCGATGAAGTCTCCAGCCTCAGCACCGCCCAGATCGGCTCGCTGACGACGTCGCAGGTCCAGGGATTGACGGCCGCCGACATGACGGCCCTGTCCACGGCCCAGGTTGCTGTGCTGAGCTCGGCCCAGGTCCAGTCGCTGTCCACCGACCAGCTGGCAGCCATCGACGCGTCCGACATGAAGTCGTTGACGACGGCCGCGTTGCGAGCCCTGTCCAGCACCCAGATCGATGGCTTGACCAGCGATCAGCTGCGCGGCCTCAGCAGCACACAGCTCAATGCGCTGACCACCAACCCGCAGATCATCGGCCTCAACACCGATGACCTGAACGTGCTGACGACGGACCAGATCGCCCGCCTGTCGACCTCGCAGATCCAGGCGCTGACGACCTCGCAGCTGAGCAACCTGGTCACCGACAGCCTCAACGCGATGGGCTCGGCCCAGTTCGCGACGCTGTCGTCCAGCCAGTTCGGCTCGCTGACGACCGACCAGCTGTCCAAGCTGGAAACGGCCGACCTGCGTGCCGTCACGACCAATGCGCTGCGCGGCCTGAGTTCCGACCAGGTCCAGTCGCTGACCTCCGACGAGGTGTCCAGCCTGTCCACGGGCCAGGTGGCGGCCTTCACGACCGCCCAGGTCAAGGCCTGAGTTCCGACCAGGTCCAGTCGCTGACCTCCGACGAGGTGTCCAGCCTGTCCACGGGCCAGGTGGCGGCCTTCACGACCGCCCAGGTCAAGGGCCTCACCGCGGCCGATATGACCGCCCTGTCCACCGCTCAGGTCGCGGCGCTGAGCTCGGCGCAGGCCCAGAACCTGTCGACCGACCAACTCTCGGCCATCGATGCGGCTGACATGAAGTCGCTGACGACGGCGGCCCTTCGGGCCCTCGGCAGCGCACAGCTGGACGGCCTGACCAGCGACCAACTGCGCGCCCTGACAAGTGCTCAGATCAACTCGCTGACGACCGACCAGGTCCGCACGTTGAACACGGACGACCTCAACAGCCTCACGTCCGACCAGTTCAACAAGCTCTCCACCGCCCAGGTCGCCGTACTGACGACGGCCCAGCTGAGCAGCTTGGCCAGCGACAACCTCAACGCCATGGGGACGGCCCAGTTCGCGACGCTGAACTCCAGTCAGTTCGGTTCGCTGACCTCCGACCAGTTGCCCAAGCTGGAGACGGCCGACCTGCGCGCCGTCACCACGGCAGCGCTGCGTGGCCTGTCTTCGGATCAGATCCTGACACTGAGCTCCGACGAGGTCTCCAGCCTCAGCACCGCCCAGATCGGCTCGCTCACGACGTCCCAGGTCCAGGGCCTGACGGCCGCCGACATGACGGCCCTGGGCACCGCCCAGGTGGCCGTGCTGAACTCCGCCCAGGCGTTTGCGCTGAGCACCGATCAGCTGTCCGCCATCGAGACCGGCGACATCCGCTTCCTGACCACGACCGCGCTGCGCGCCCTGACCAGCACCCAGCTGGATGGCCTGACCAGCGACCAGCTGCAATCGCTGACCTCGGCGCAGGTGAACTCGCTGACGACGGCCCAGCTGTCGACGATGAATAGCGACGACCTGAACGCGTTCACGACCGACCAGTTCGCTCGCATGAGCACGGGCCAGGTCCAGGCGTTGACGGCCGGCCAGCTGTCGCACCTGACGACGGACGATCTGACGGCCCTGGGAACACAGCACTACGCGGTGATGAACGCGACCCAGTTCGGTTCGCTGACAACCGACCAGCTGCCGAATCTGCAGACGGCCGACCTGCGCGCGGTGACGACGGCGGCGCTGTCGAGCCTGAACTCGGATCAGATCGCCTCGCTGCAGACCGAGCACATCGCCGCGCTCAGCACGGCCCAGGTGTTGTCGCTGTCCACCGCACAGATCCAGGGCCTGGCCGCAGCCGACCTGACGGCCATGGGCTCGGCGCAGATCTCGGTGCTGACCACGGCCCAGGTGAACTCGCTGTCCACCGACCAGATCGTGGCCATCGACTCCGATGACCTGGCCAAGCTGACTTCGGCATCGCTGCAGGCCATCACCAACACCCAGCTGGGTGCGCTGACCACCGATCAGCTGACCGGCCTGGGCACCCGCGTGTCGGTGCTGACGACCAGCCAGATCAACAACCTGGCCACCGACGACCTGAACACCTTCACGACGGCGCAGTTCGCGTCCTTGACCTCCACCCAGGTCAAGGCCTTCACGAACTCGCAGATCGCGGCGCTGGAAACCGACGACCTGCGCGCACTGACCACGGCCCACGTCGCCGCGATGAGCAATGCGCAAATCCAGGCCATCACCAGCGACCAGTTCAGCACGCTGAAGGCGACGCAGATCACGGCGCTGACCACGGCGCAGGCAGCGGCCTTGACCACGGATCAGATCCACAGCCTCACGACCGATCAGATCAGCGGCCTGGAAACCCGCGACATCACCGCCATGAGCATGGCTCAGCTCGACGCGCTGCAAGGCACGACCTTCGGCGAAATGAGCGCGGCGCAGATGAACGCCTACTTCAACGTCACGCCCATCGTGCTCGACCTGGATGGCCACGGCGTCAACACGCTGGCCGCCGCCCAGGGCGTCAACTTCGACCTGCTTGGCACCGGCCAGGCCAACAAGGTGGGCTGGGTGGCTGGCGGCGATGGCCTGCTGGTGATGGACCGCAACCATGACGGCCTCATCAACAGCGGCGGTGAACTCTTCGGCATGGGCACCGTGCTGGCCAACGGCAAGCATGCCAAGGATGGCTACGCCGCCATGGCCGAACAGGACAGCAACCATGACGGCAAGCTCGACAGCCACGACGCCAACTGGAAGCAGCTGCAGGTCTGGGTCGACGCTAACCACGACGGCAAGACCGACGCCGGCGAGCTGAAGACGCTGGACCAGCTGGGCATCACCTCGCTCGACCTGAACGCCACCAAGGGCTCCGGGTCAGACAGCGGCAACCTCATCGGCCTGGTGTCCAGCTACACGACGACCGACGGCAGCAAGCACGACGTGGCCGACGTCTGGTTCGCCAAGGACGTGCAGCCGCAGAAGGCCGATGACGGCAAGGACGCGACGGTCAGCCTGCACGACGTTCTGGCACCGCCGACCGCCCCGCTGCTCGGTGCCGAGCACGTCGACCTGGCCAAGGCGGCCGTGCCGCACCCGTCGGCCGACGCCCACCTTGCGGCCATCGACCGCAAGCTGGCCGAGGACGACGAGCACCGGCGCAACAACGGCGGCAACTGGGTGTGAAGTCCGTGAATTCGTTCAAGCCCATTCGGCGCAGCTGCCGAACGGTCGACCTTGGGTCGAGAAACCCGGTCTTTTTGCCGATTGGTTCCGAGGACTCGTCCCTAGCATGACAACACGAGCCCACCTCATCGCGGCGCTCCAGGCGGGATCGCATCCCGCCTGCGGCCGCATTGGGTTGGGTTCGGGTTTCAATTTTTTTGTATCTCTGGCACGTCTTGGCTGCTCGACGCGCCGGGGCACAGGCTCCGCTCAGAACAACGCCTCCAGTTTCGGGGGTGGGCCAGCGATGGTCCAACGCCGCCACGCCGCAAGGCAAGGCGGCCATCAGTACAGGTGAGAAAACATGTCAACCGTCATCCCCGGCATTTCGCCATCTGTCATCCCGAACCTCAGCACGACGACGATCCGCAATTGGACGACGGAAGACTACGCCGCCCTCAGCACCGACCAGCTGATCGCGTTCACCACCGCGCAGGCCTCGGTCATCCTTTCCAGCAGCCTGGCGGTCCTGAAGAGCGACCAGATCCGGGCCTTCCAGACCGAAGACCTGCGGGCCATCGCGACCAGCGCCCTGGCCGGCTTCAGCTCTGACCAGATCCAGGCCCTCAAGACCGACCAGGTCCAGGCCCTGAGCACCTCGCAGATCGCCGTCCTGTCGACGGCCCAGATCCAGGGCCTGAGCAGCGCCGACATGGTGGCGCTGACCTCCGGGCAGATCGGCGCGTTGACGTCCGCCCAGCTGGGCAACCTCTCCACGGCCCAGATCGCCGCCATCGAGACGGTCGACATCAAGTCGATCACCACCGCTGCGCTGCGCAACCTGTCGTCCACCCAGCTGGACGCCTTCACCAGCGACCAGCTCCGCGCCCTTTCCAGTGGCCAGGTCAATTCATTGACGACGAGTCAGGTCAATACGCTCGGTACGGCTGACCTGAACAGCCTGAGCAGCAGCCAGTTCGCCAACCTCTCCACAGCCCAGGCCCAGGCCCTGACCGCCACCCAGCTCGGCAACCTGGCCACCGACAACCTGAACGCGCTGGGCACGGGCCATTTCGCCGTGCTGTCGTCGACCCAGTTCGGCGGGCTGACGACCGGTCAGCTGAGCAAGCTGGAAACGGCCGACCTGCGCGCCGTCACGACGGCTGCGCTCAACGGCCTGTCCTCCGACCAGGTCGGTGCGCTGGCCAGCGACGCCGTGGGCTCGCTGACCACCGCACAGGTCGGCTCGCTGGGTACCGCCCAGATCAAGGGCCTGACCACGGGCGACATGGTCGCCCTGACCTCGGCCCAGGTCGCCTCGCTGACCTCGACCCAGGCCGGCAGCCTTTCCACGGCCCAGATTGCCGCCATCGAGACGGCTGACATCAAGTCGCTGACGACCGGCGCCCTGCGCAATCTGTCCTCCGACCAGCTCGATGCCTTCACCAGCGATCAGCTGCGCGCGCTGAGCAGCGGTCAGGTCAATTCGCTGACAACCGGCCAGATCAACACCCTGGGCACGGCCGACCTGAACAGCCTGACCAGCAGCCAGTTCTCCAATCTGTCCTCGGGCCAGGTCCAGGCGCTGACCAACACCCAGCTTGCCAATCTGGCGACGGACAACCTCAACGCCCTGGGCACCGCCCAATTCGCGGCCCTGTCGTCCAGCCAGTTCGGTGCGCTGACCACCGGCCAGCTCGGCAAGCTCGAAACCGCTGACCTGCGCGCCGTCACGACGGCAGCCCTCAATGGTCTGTCCTCCGACCAGGTCGGCGCCCTCGCCAGCGACGCCGTCGGCTCGATGACCACGGCACAAGTCGCCTCGCTGGGCACCGCCCAGATCAAGGGCCTGACCACGGGCGACATGGTCGCCCTGACCTCGGCCCAGGTCGCCTCGCTGACCTCGACCCAGGCCGGCAGCCTTTCCACGGCCCAGATTGCCGCTGACGCGACGCCGGGCCAGATCGAGGCACCGCCCAGATCAAGGGCCTGACCACGGGCGACATGGTCGCCCTGACCTCGGCCCAGGTCGCCTCGCTGACCTCGACCCAGGCCGGCAGCCTTTCCACGGCCCAGATTGCCGCCATCGAGACGGCTGACATCAAGTCGCTGACGACCGGCGCCCTGCGCAATCTGTCGTCTGACCAGCTCGACGCCTTCACCAGCGACCAATTGCGTTCGCTGAGCAGCGGCCAGATCAACTCGCTGACAACCAGCCAGATCAATACCCTGGGCACGGCTGACCTGAACAGCCTGACCAGCGGCCAGTTCGCCAACCTGTCCACGGCCCAAGCCCAGGCGCTGACCAACACCCAGCTCGGCAACCTCGCCACCGACAACTTGAACGCGTTGGGCACCGCCCAATTCGCGGCCCTGTCGTCCAGCCAGTTCGGTGCGCTGACCACCGGCCAGTTGGGCAAGCTCGAGACGGCCGATCTGCGCGCCGTCACCACCGCGGCCCTCAACGGCCTGTCTTCCGACCAGGTCGGTGCCCTGGCCAGCGACGCCGTCGGCTCGCTGAGCACGGCCCAAGTTGCTTCGCTCGGCACCGCCCAGATCAAAGGCCTGACCACGGGTGACATGGTCGCCCTGACTTCGGCTCAGGTCGCTGCCATCAATTCGGCCCAGGCCGGCACGCTGTCCACCGCCCAGCTCGCGGCTATCGAGACTGGCGACATCAAGTCGCTGACCACCGGCGCCCTGCGCAACCTGTCGTCCGACCAGCTCGACGCCTTCACCAGCGACCAACTGCGCGCGCTCAGCAGCGGCCAGATCAACTCGCTGACGACTGCCCAAGTCAACACCCTGGGCACCGGCCGACCAGCTCGACGCCTTCACCAGCGACCAACTGCGCGCGCTCAGCAGCGGCCAGATCAACTCGCTGACGACTGCCCAAGTCAACACCCTGGGCACGGCCGACCTGAACAGCCTCACCAGTGGCCAGTTCGCCAATCTGTCCTCGGCCCAAGTCCAGGCACTGACCAACACCCAGCTCGCCAATCTCGCGACCGACAACCTCAACGCGCTGGGCACCGCCCAGTTCGCGGCGATGAGCTCCAGCCAGTTCGGTGCACTGACCACCGGCCAACTTGGCAAGCTCGAAACGGCCGACCTGCGCGCCGTCACCACCGCTGCACTCAACAACCTGTCTTCCGACCAGGTCGGTGCCCTGGCCAGCGACGCCGTCGGCTCGCTGACCACGGCACAAGTGGCCTCGCTGGGCACCGCCCAGATCAAGGGCCTGACCACGGGTGACATGGTCGCCCTGACCTCGGGTCAGGTCGCGGCGCTGAACTCCACGCAGGCGGGCAGCCTGTCCACCGCGCAAATCGCTGCGATCGAGACCGCCGACGTCAAGTCGCTGACGACGGGTGCCCTGCGCAACCTGTCGTCCGACCAGCTCGACGCTTTCACCAGCGACCAGTTGCGTGCACTCAGCAGCGGCCAGATCAACTCGCTGACCACGAGCCAGATCAACACCCTGGGCACGGCCGACCTGAACAGCCTCACCAGTGGCCAGTTCGCCAACCTGTCCTCGGCCCAAGTCCAGGCACTGACCAACACCCAGCTCGCCAATCTCGCGACCGACAACCTCAACGCGCTGGGCACCGCCCAGTTCGCGGCGCTGAACTCCAGCCAGTTCGGTGCACTGACCACCGGCCAGCTGGGCAAGCTGGAAACGGCCGACCTGCGCGCCGTCACGACGGCAGCCCTCAATGGCCTGTCTTCCGACCAGGTCGGCTCCCTGGCCAGCGATGCCGTCGGCTCGTTGACCACGGCGCAAGTCGCCTCGCTGGGCACCGCCCAGATCAAGGGCCTGACCACGGGTGACATGGTCGCCCTGACCTCGGGCCAGGTCGCGGCGCTGAACTCCACGCAGGCAGGCAGCCTGTCTACCGCGCAACTGGCCGCGATTGAGACCGCGGACGTCAAGTCGCTGACCACGGGCGCCCTTGCGCAACNGCGCGAACTCCACGCAGGCAGGCAGCCTGTCTACCGCGCAACTGGCCGCGATTGAGACCGCGGACGTCAAGTCGCTGACCACGGGCGCCCTGCGCAACCTGTCCTCAGACCAACTCGACGCCTTCACCAGTGACCAGCTGCGCGCGCTGAGCAGTGGCCAGATCAACAGCCTCACCACCGGCCAGATCAACACGCTGGGTACGGCGGATCTGAACAGCCTCACCAGCAGCCAGTTCGCCAACCTGTCCTCGGCCCAAGTCCAGGCACTGACGAACACCCAGCTCGCCAACCTCGCCAGCGACAACCTCAATGCCCTGGGCACCGCCCAGTTCGCGGCGCTGTCGTCCAGCCAGTTCGCGGCGCTGACCACCGGCCAGCTTGGCAAGCTCGAGACCGCTGACCTGCGCGCCGTCACGACGACTGCCCTCAACGGCCTTTCTTCCGACCAGATCGGCTCACTGGCCAGCGACGCCGTCGGCTCGCTGTCGACCGCTCAGGTAGCCTCTCTGGGCACTGCCCAGGTCAAGGGCCTGACCACGGGCGACATGGTCGCCCTGACCTCGGCCCAGGTCGCCTCGCTGAACTCGACCCAGGCGGGTGCGCTCTCCACCGCCCAGATCGCCGCCATCGAGACGGCCGACGTCAAGGCCATCTCCACCGGCGCACTGCGCAACCTGTCATCGGATCAACTGGACGCCCTGACCAGCGACCAGCTGCGCGCACTGAGTTCGACGCAGCTGAACGCGCTGACCACCAGCCCGCAGCTCGTCAACATCTCCACGGGCGACCTGAACGTGCTGACGACGGCCCAGATGGCCAACCTGTCGACAGCCCAGATCCGTTCGCTGACGACCGACCAGCTCGGCAACCTGTCGACCGACAACCTCAACGCCCTGGGCAGCGCCCAGTTCGCGGCCCTGTCCTCCAGCCAGTTCGGTGCACTGACGACCAGCCAGCTCGGCAAGCTCGAAACCGCTGACCTGCGTGCGGTCACGACCGCTGCCCTCAACGGCCTCTCCTCAGACCAAATCGGCGCCCTGGCCAGCGACGCCGTCGGCTCACTGACCACGGCGCAAGTCGCCTCTTTCGGCACTGCCCAGATCAAGGGCTTGACCACGGGCGACATGGTCGCGCTGACCTCGGCCCAGGTCGCCTCGCTGAACTCCACGCAGGCAGGCAGCCTGTCTACCGCGCAACTGGCCGCGATTGAGACCGCGGACGTCAAGTCGCTGACCACGGGCGCCCTGCGCAACCCTGTCNCGCTGAACTCCACGCAGGCAGGCAGCCTGTCTACCGCGCAACTGGCCGCGATTGAGACCGCGGACGTCAAGTCGCTGACCACGGGCGCCCTGCGCAACCTGTCCTCCGACCAACTCGACGCCTTCACCAGTGACCAGCTCCGCGCGCTCAGCAGTGGTCAGATCAACAGCCTCACCACGAGCCAGGTCAATACGCTCGGCACGGCCGACTTGAACAGCCTGACCAGCAGCCAGTTCGCCAACCTGTCCTCGGCCCAAGTCCAGGCACTGACCAACACCCAGCTCGCCAATCTTGCGACCGACAACCTGAACGCGCTGGGCACCGCCCAGTTCGCGGCGCTGAACTCCAGCCAGTTCGGTGCCTTGACGACCAGCCAGCTCGGCAAGCTCGAAACCGCCGACCTGCGCGCCGTCACGACCGTCGCGCTCAACGGCCTGTCTTCCGACCAGATCGGCGCGCTGGCCAGTGACGCCGTCGGATCATTGACCACGGCCCAGGTCGCCTCGCTCGGCACGGCCCAGATCAAGGGCCTGACCACCGGCGACATGGTCGCTCTGACTTCGGGCCAGGTCGCTTCACTGAACTCGACCCAGGTGACCGGTCTGTCCACGGCGCAGATCGCTGCGATCGAGACGGCCGACATCAAGTCGCTGACCACCGGCGCCCTGCGCAACCTGTTCGACCCAGGTGACCGGTCTGTCCACGGCGCAGATCGCTGCGATCGAGACGGCCGACATCAAGTCGCTGACCACCGGCGCCCTGCGCAACCTGTCCTCCGACCAGCTCGACGCCTTCACCAGCGATCAACTGAGTGCGCTGAGCAGCGGCCAGATCAACTCGCTGACGACCAGCCAGATCAATACGCTGGGCACGGCCGACCTGAACAGCCTGACCAGCAACCAGTTCGCCAACCTGTCCTCGGCCCAAGTCCAGGCGCTGACCAACACCCAGCTCGCCAATCTCGCGACCGACAACCTGAACGCGCTGGGCACCGCCCAATTCGCAGCCCTGTCGTCCAGCCAGTTCGGTGCGCTGACCACTGGCCAATTGGGCAAGCTCGAGACGGCCGATCTGCGCGCCGTCACGGACTGCGGCACTGNCTCGGACCGACAACCTGAACGCGCTGGGCACCGCCCAATTCGCAGCCCTGTCGTCCAGCCAGTTCGGTGCGCTGACCACTGGCCAATTGGGCAAGCTCGAGACGGCCGATCTGCGCGCCGTCACGACCGCAGCCCTCAACGGCTTGTCTTCCGATCAGGTCGGTGCTCTGGCCAGCGATGCCGTGGGCTCGCTGACCACCGGGCAGGTCGCCTCCCTCGGCACCGCCCAGATCAAGGGCTTGACCACGGGCGACATGGTCGCCCTGACCTCGGCCCAGGTCGCTGCCATCAATTCGACCCAGGCCGGCAGCTTGTCCACCGCCCAGATTGCCGCCCTCGAAACGGGCGATGTCAAGTCGCTGACGACCGGCGCCCTGCGCAACCTGTCGTCCGACCAGCTCGACGCCTTCACCAGCGACCAGTTGCGTGCACTCAGCAGCGGCCAGGTCAATTCGCTGACCACGAGCCAGATCAATACGCTGGGCACGGCTGACCTGAACAGCCTGACCAGCGGCCAGTTCGCCAACCTGTCCTCGGGCCAGGTCCAGGCGCTGACCAACACCCAGCTCGCCAACCTGGCGACCGACAACCTCAATGCCCTGGGCACGAGCCAGTTCGCCTCGCTGAGCTCCAGCCAGTTCGGTGCGCTGACCACCGGCCAGTTGGGCAAACTCGAAACGGCCGACCTGCGCGCCGTCACGACCGCCGCGCTCAACGGCCTGTCTTCCGACCAGGTCGGCTCCCTGGCCAGCGATGCCGTCGGCTCGCTGACCACGGCACAGGTCGCCTCGCTGGGCACCGCCCAGATCAAGGGCCTGACCACGGGTGACATGGTCGCCCTGACCTCGGGCCAGGTCGCGGCGCTGAACTCTACCCAGGCCGGCAGCCTCTCCACCGCCCAACTGGCGGCTATTGAGACGGCTGACGTCAAGTCGTTGACGACCGGCGCCCTGCGCAACCTGTCGTCTGACCAGCTCGACGCCTTCACCAGCGACCAACTGCGCGCGCTCAGCAGCGGCCAGATCAACTCGCTGACGACTGCCCAAGTCAACACCCTGGGCACGGCCGACCTGAACAGCCTCACCAGTGGCCAGTTCGCCAATCTGTCCTCCGGCCAGGTTCAAGCACTGACCAACACCCAGCTCAGCAACCTCGCCACCGACAACCTCAACGCCCTGGGCACCGCGCAGTTCGCGGCGATGAGCTCCAGCCAGTTCGGCGCTCTGACCACCAGCCAGTTGGGCAAGCTCGAGACGGCCGACCTGCGTGCTGTCACGACCGCCTCGCTCAACGGCCTGTCCTCGGACCAGGTCGGCGCGCTGGCCAGTGACGCTGTTGGCTCGCTGACGACAACCCAAGTCGCCTCTCTGGGCACGGCCCAGATCAAGGGGCTGACCACCGGCGATATGGTCGCCCTGACTTCGGGCCAGGTCGCTGCACTGAACTCGACCCAGGTGACCGGTCTGTCCACGGCGCAGATCGCTGCGATCGAGACGGCCGACATCAAGTCGCTGACCACCGGCGCCCTGCGCAACCGGCGCAGATCGCTGCGATCGAGACGGCCGACATCAAGTCGCTGACCACCGGCGCCCTGCGCAACCTGTCCTCCGACCAGCTCGACGCCTTCACCAGCGACCAACTGCGTGCACTCAGCAGCGGCCAGGTCAATTCGCTGACCACCAGCCAGATCAATACGCTGGGTACGGCTGACCTGAACAGCTTGACCAGCGGCCAGTTCGCCAACCTGTCCTCTGGCCAGGTTCAGGCGCTGACCAACACCCAGCTCAGCAACCTCGCGACCGACAACCTGAACGCGCTGGGCACCGCCCAATTCGCAGCCCTGTCGTCCAGCCAGTTCGGTGCGCTGACCACTGGCCAATTGGGCAAGCTCGAGACGGCCGATCTGCGCGCCGTCACGACCGCAGCCCTCAACGGCCTGTCTTCCGATCAGGTCGGTGCCCTGGCCAGCGATGCCGTCGGCTCGCTGACGACCGCTCAAGTGGCCTCACTGGGCACCGCCCAGATCCAGGGCCTGACCACGGGTGACATGGTCGCCCTGACCTCGGCCCAGGTCGCTGCCATCAATTCGACCCAGGCCGGTAGCCTGTCTACCGCCCAGATTGCCGCCATCGAAACGGGCGACGTCAAGTCGCTGACCACCGGTTCGCTGCGCAACCTGTCTTCCGACCAGCTCGACGCCTTCACCAGCGACCAGCTCCGCGCCCTCAGCAGCGGCCAGGTCAACAGCCTGACCACGAGCCAGGTCAATACGCTGGGCACGGCAGACCTGAACAGCCTGACCAGCGGCCAGTTCGGCAACCTGTCCTCGGGCCAGGTCCAGGCGCTGACCAGCACGCAGCTCAGCAACCTCGCCACCGACAACCTGAACGCGCTGGGCACCAGCCAGTTCGCTTCCCTGAACTCCAGCCAGTTCGGTTCGCTGACGACCGGCCAGCTCGGCAAGCTCGAGACCGCTGACCTGCGTGCCGTCACGACGGCTGCGCTCAACGGCCTGTCCTCCGACCAGGTCGGCGCCCTGGCCAGCGACGGCACGGGCGACATGGTCGCCCTGACCTCGGCCCAGGTCGCCTCGCTGAACTCGACCCAGGCAGGCGTGCTTTCCACCGCCCAGATCGCCGCCATCGAGACCGGCGACGTCAAGTCCATCTCCACCGGCGCGCTGCGCAATCTGTCGACCGACCAGCTGGATGCGCTGACCAGCGACCAGTTGCGTGCGCTGACCTCCACCCAGCTGAACGCGCTGACCACCAGCCCGCAGCTCGTCAACATCTCCACGGGCGACCTGAATGTGCTGACGACTGGCCAGATGGCCAACCTGTCGACGGCTCAGATCCGTTCGCTGACGACCGACCAGCTCGGCAACCTGTCGACCGACAACCTCAACGCCCTGGGCACGGCCCAGTTCGCGGCCCTGTCGTCCAGCCAGTTCGGCGCACTGAGCACCAGCCAGCTGGCCAAGATCGAGACGGCCGACCTGCGCGCCGTCACGACCGCGGCCCTCAACGGCTTGTCTTCCGATCAGGTCGGCGCCCTCGCCAGCGATGCAGTCGGCTCGCTGACCACGGCGCAAGTCGCCTCGCTGGGCACCGCCCAGATCAAGGGCCTGACCACGGGTGACATGGTCGCTTTGACCTCGGGTCAGGTCGCTGCACTGAACTCCACGCAAGCCGGTAGCCTGTCCACCGCCCAGATTGCCGCCATCGAAACCGGCGACGTCAAGTCGCTGACGACCGGCGCCCTGCGCAATCTGTCGTCCGACCAGCTCGACGCTTTCACCAGCGACCAGCTCCGCGCTCTCAGCAGCGGCCAGGTCAACAGCTTGACCACATCCCAGGTCAACACGCTGGGCACGGCCGACCTGAACAGCCTGACCAGCGGCCAGTTCGGCAACCTTTCGTCGACCCAAGTCCAGGCGCTGACCAGCACGCAGCTCAGCAACCTCGCCACCGACAACCTGAACGCGCTGGGCACCGGCCAGTTCGCTTCCCTGAACTCCGGCCAGTTCGGCTCGCTGACCACCGCCCAGCTCGGCAAGCTCGAGACCGCTGACCTGCGTGCCGTCACGACGGCTGCGCTCAACGGCCTGTCCTCCGACCAGGTCGGCGCCCTGGCCAGCGACGCCGTGGGCTCGCTGACCACCGCACAGGTTGGCTCGCTGGGTACCCGCCCAGATCAAGGGCCTGACCACGGGCNCACGCAGTTCCAGCTGGACGTCGTGCCTGACGACCGGCCACTCGGCAAGCTCGAGACCGCTGACCTGCGTGCCGTCACGACGGCTGCGCTCAACGGCCTGTCCTCCGACCAGGTCGGCGCCCTGGCCAGCGACGCCGTGGGCTCGCTGACCACCGCACAGGTTGGCTCGCTGGGCACTGCCCAGATCAAGGGCCTGACCACGGGCGACATGGTCGCCCTGACCTCGGCCCAGGTCGCCTCGCTGAACTCGACCCAGGCAGGCGTGCTTTCCACCGCCCAGATCGCCGCCATCGAGACCCCACGGCGACATGGTCGCCCTGACCTCGGCCCAGGTCGCCTCGCTGAACTCGACCCAGGCAGGCGTGCTTTCCACCGCCCAGATCGCCGCCATCGAGACAGCCGACGTCAAGGCCATCTCCACCGGCGCGCTGCGCAACCTGTCGACGGACCAACTCGACGCCCTCACGAGCGACCAACTGCGTGCCCTGAGCTCGACGCAGCTCAATGCGCTGACGACCGCCCCGCAGGTCAACAACCTGTCGACCGCCGATCTGAATGTGCTGACCACCGGCCAGATCGCCAATCTGTCAACGGCCCAGGTCCGCGCGCTGACCACCGATCAGCTCGGCCATCTGAGCACCGACAACCTCAACGCCCTGGGCACCGCTCAATTCGCGGCGCTGAGTTCCAGCCAGTTCGGTGCGCTGAGTACCAGCCAATTGGGCAAGCTCGAAACGGCGGACCTGCGCGCCGTCACGACCGCCGCCCTCAATGGCCTGTCCTCAGACCAGGTCGGTGCGCTGGCCAGCGACGCCGTCGGCTCGCTGACCACCGCCCAGATCGCCGCGCTCGGCACCGACCAGATCAAGGGCCTGACCACGGGTGACATGGTCGCCTTGACCTCGGCCCAGGTCGCCGCCCTCAACTCCGCACAGGCCGGTGTGCTGTCTACCGCCCAGATTGCCGCCATCGAGACCGCTGACATCAAGTCGCTGTCCACGGCTGCGCTGCGCAACCTGTCCACGGACCAGTTGGATGCCCTTACGAGCGACCAGCTGCGCGCCCTGTCCTCCACCCAGCTCAATGCGCTGACCACCAGCCCGCAGCTCGCCAACCTGTCGACGTCCGACCTGAACTCGCTGACGACCGGCCAGATGGCCAATCTGTCGACGGCCCAGGTCCGCGCGCTGACCACCGATCAGCTCGGCCATCTGAGCACGGACAACCTCAACGCCCTGGGCACCGCCCAGTTCGCGGCGCTGTCGTCCAGCCAGTTCGGCGCACTGAGCACCAGCCAGCTGGCCAAGATCGAGACGGCCGACCTGCGCGCCGTCACGACCGCCGCGCTCAACGGCCTGTCCTCCGACCAGGTCGGCGCCCTGGCCAGCGACGCCGTCGGCTCGCTGTCCACGGCGCAGGTCGCCTCGCTGGGCAGCAGCCAGATCAAGGGTCTGACCACCGGCGACATGGTCGCCCTGACCTCGGGCCAGATCGCCTCGCTGAACTCCACGCAGGCCGGCAGCCTGACCACGGCCCAAATCGCCGCCATCGAGACGGCCGACATCAAGTCGCTGTCCACCGGCGCCCTGCGCAACCTGTCCTCCGACCAGCTCGACGCCTTCACCAGCGACCAGCTGCGCGCGCTGAGCAGCGGCCAGGTCAACAGCCTGACCACGGCGCAGATCAACGCCCTGGGCACGGCCGACCTGAACAGCCTCACCAGCGGCCAGTTCTCCAATCTGTCCTCGGGCCAAGTCCAGGCGCTGACGAGCACCCAGCTCGCCAACCTCGCCAGCGACAACCTGAACGCCCTGGGCACGGCCCAGTTCGCAGCCCTCACTTCGGGCCAGTTCGGCGGCCTGAGCACCAGCCAGTTGGCCAAGCTCGAAACCGCTGACCTGCGCGCCGTCACGACGGCCGCCCTCAATGCCCTGAGCTCCGACCAGATCGGTGCCCTGGCCAGCGACGCCGTCGGTGCCCTGTCCACGGCGCAAGTCGCTTCGCTGGGCACCAACCAGATCAAGGGCCTGACCACCGGCGACATGGTCGCCCTGACGTCGGCCCAGGTCGCCGCCATCAACTCGGCCCAGGTGGCCGGCCTGTCCACCGCCCAGATTGCGGCCATCGAGACGGCCGACATCAAGGCCCTGTCGACGGCTGCCCTGCGCAACTTCTCGACCGATCAACTGGACGCCCTGACCAGCGACCAGCTGCGCGCGCTGTCCTCGGCCCAGCTCAATGCGCTGAGCACCAGCCCGCAGTTCGCCAACCTGGGCACCGCCGACCTGAACGCGCTGACCACCGGCCAGATCGCCACCCTGTCCACGGCCCAGGTCCAGGCGCTGACCAGCACCCAGCTGGCCAACCTCACCACCGACAGCCTCAACGCCCTGGGCACGGCGCAGTTCGCGGCACTGGGTTCCAGCCAGTTCGGCGCGCTGACCACCAGCCAGCTCGGCAAGCTCGAAACCGCCGACCTGCGTGCGGTGACCACGGCCGCCCTCAATGCGCTGAGTTCCGACCAGATCGGTGCCCTGGCGAGCGACGCCGTCGGCGCCATGACCACCGCCCAGGTGGCCTCGCTGGGCACTGCCCAGATCCAGGGCTTGACCACGGGTGACATGGTCGCCCTGACCTCGGCCCAGGTCGCTGCCTTGAACTCTGCCCAGGCCGGCTCGCTGTCCACCGCCCAGGTCGCCGCCATCGAGACGGCCGACATCAAGTCGCTGACCACCGGTGCCCTGCGCAATCTGTCCTCCGACCAGCTCGACGCCTTCACCAGCGACCAGCTGCGTGCCCTGAGCAGCGGCCAGGTCAACAGCCTGACCACGGCCCAGATCAACACCCTGGGCACGGCGGACCTCAACAGCCTGAGCAGCGGCCAGTTCGCCAACCTGTCCACGGCCCAGGTCCAGGCGCTGACCAACACCCAGATCGGCAACCTGAAGACCGACAGCCTGAACGCCCTGGGCAGCTCGCAGTTCGCGGCTCTGTCGTCCAGCCAGCTCGGCGCCCTGACCACCAGCCAGTTGGCCAAGCTCGAAACCGGCGACCTGCGTTCGGTCTCGACGGCAGCCCTCAACGGTCTGTCGTCCGACCAGATCGGTGCCCTGGCCAGCGACGCCGTCGGCGCCATGACCACGGCCCAGATCGCCGGCCTCGGCACGGCCCAGATCCAGGGCCTGAGCACGGCCGACATGGTGGCCCTGACCTCGGGCCAGATCGCGGCGCTGAACTCCGCCCAGGCGGCCAGCCTGTCCACGGCCCAGATCGCGGCCATCGAGACGGCCGACATCAAGTCGCTGTCCACGGCCGCCCTGCGCAACCTGTCCACCGACCAGCTCGACGCCCTGACCAGCGACCAACTGCGCGCGCTGTCCTCGGCCCAGCTCAATGCACTGAGCACCAGCCCGCAGTTCACCAACCTGGGTACCGCAGACCTGAACGCGCTGACCACCGCCCAGGTCGCCAACCTGTCCACGGCCCAGGTCCAGGCGCTGACCAGCGTCCAGCTCGCCAACCTGGCGACGGACAGCCTCAACGCGATGGGTTCGGCACAGTTCGCGGCCCTGTCGTCCAGCCAGTTCGGCGCGCTGACCACCAGCCAGCTCGGCAAGCTCGAAACCGCCGACCTGCGCGGCGTGACGACCGCGGCCCTCAATGCGCTGAGCTCCGACCAGATCGGCGCGCTGGCCAGTGATGCCGTCGGCACACTGACCACGGCGCAGGTCGGGTCGCTGGGCACCGCCCAGATCAAGGGTCTCAGCACGGCCGACATGGTCGCGCTCACCTCGACCCAGGTCGCGGCCTTGAACTCCGCCCAGGCCGGCACCCTGTCCACCGCCCAGTTGGCGGCCATCGAGACGGCCGACATCAAGTCGCTGTCCACGGCAGCCCTGCGCAACCTGTCCTCCGACCAGCTCGACGCCTTCACCAGCGACCAGCTGCGCGCACTGAGCAGCGGCCAGGTCAACAGCCTGACCACGGCCCAGATCAACACCCTGGGCACGGCCGACCTGAACAGCCTGACCAGCGGCCAGTTCGCGAACTTGTCCTCGGCCCAGGTCCAGGCCCTGACCAACGCCCAGCTCGCCAACCTGGCGACCGACAACCTCAACGCCTTGGGCACCGCGCAGTTCGCTGCGCTGGGTTCCAGCCAGTTCGGCGCGCTGACCACCAGCCAGCTGGGCAAGCTGGAGACGGCCGACCTGCGCGCGGTGTCCACCGCCGCGCTGAACGCGCTGAGCTCCGACCAGGTCGCGGCACTGGCCAGTGACGCCGTCGGCTCGCTGACCGCGGCACAGGTGGGTGCACTGGGCACGACCCAGATCCAGGGCCTGAGCACGGCCGACATGGTGGCCCTGACGTCGACGCAGATCGCCGCGATCAGCTCGACGCAAGCCGACGTGTTGTCCACGGCCCAGGTCGCCGCCATCGAGACGGCCGACATCAAGTCGCTGTCCACGGCAGCCCTGCGCAACCTGTCGTCCGACCAGCTCGACGCCTTCACCAGCGACCAGCTACGCGCCCTGAGCAGCACGCAGATCAACAACCTGACGACGGCGCAGATCAACACCCTGGGCACGGCCGACCTGAACAGCCTGACCACCAGCCAGTTCAGCAACCTGTCGTCCGCCCAGGCCGAGGCACTCACCACCAGCCAGCTCGGCCACCTGGTCACCGACAACCTCAATGCCCTGGGCACGGCGCAGTTCGCCGCGCTGGACTCCGACCAGTTCGGTGCGCTGACCACCAGCCAGCTCGCCAAGCTGGAAACCGCCGACCTGCGCGCCGTCACGACGGCCGCCCTGGCCGGCCTGGATTCCGACCAGTTCGCGGCCCTGTCGACCGACCACGTCGTCGCGCTGAGCACCGCCCAGGTGCTGTCGCTGACAACTGCTCAGCTCGACGGCTTCTCGGCGGCCGACATGACGGCGATGAGTTCGACGCAGGTCTCGGTGCTGACGACGGAACAGGTGGCCTCGCTGTCGACTGACCAGATCGTGGCCATCGACGCCACCGACCTGGCCAAGCTGTCCACGGCCTCGCTGCGTGCCCTGACCGACACCCAGCTGGCAGCCCTGACGACCGACCAGCTGACCGGCCTGGCTGGCCGCGTCAATGTGCTGACGACCAGCCAGATCAACCACCTGTCCACGGACGATCTGAACTCGTTCACGGCCTCGCAGTTCGGCGTCATGACCTCGAGCCAGGTCCAGTCCTTCAGCACCGACCAGATGAAGGCGCTGGAGACCGACGACCTGCGCGCCCTGACCACGGCCAACTTCGCGGCCCTGAGCAATGCGCAGATCGACGCGATCACCACGGCCCAGTTCACGACGCTGAAGGTGACCCAGATCACCGCGCTGACGACGGACCAGGCCGCCGCGCTGACGACCGACCAGGTCCATGCCATCACGACCGACCAGGTCGCCGGCCTGGAGACCCGCGACATCGCCGCCATGAGCATGGCCCAGCTGGACGCGTTGACCAACGCGGCCGTCGGCGAGATGAACGGCGCCCAGCTCGACGCCTACTTCTCCAAGACGCCGATCGTGCTCGACCTGGACGGCCACGGCATCAACACGCTGGCCGCCGCCCAGGGCGTCAACTTCGACCTGATCGGCTCCGGCCATGTGGACAAGGTCGGCTGGATTGCCGGTGGCGATGGCCTGCTCGTCATGGACCGCAACCTCGACGGCATCATCAACAACGGCAGCGAGCTCTTCGGCATGGGCACCATCCTGGCCAATGGCAAGCACGCCAAGGACGGCTATGCCGCCATGGCCGAGCAGGACAGCAACCATGACGGCAAGCTCGATGCACACGACGCCAACTGGAAGCAGCTGCAGGTCTGGGTCGACGCCAACCACGATGGCAAGACCGACGCCGGCGAACTGAAGACGCTGGACGAGGTGGGTGTCGCCTCCATCGACCTGAACGCCGCCAAGGGTTCGGGCAGCGACCACGGCAACCTCATCGGCCTGGTCTCCAGCTACACGACGACCGACGGCGGCAAGCATGACGTGGCCGACGTCTGGTTCGCCAAGGACGTGCAGCCGCAAAAGGCCGACGACGGCAAGGATGCGACGGTCAGCCTGAGCGACCTGCTGACCGCGCCGGCCGACGCCCTGCTGGGGGCGCCATCCGTGGACCTGGCCAAGGCTGCCCTGCCGAGCGCCGACGCCCACCTCGCCGCCATCGACCGCAAGCTGGCCGAGGACGACGAGCACCGTCGCAACAACGGCGGCAACTGGATCTGAGCCTGATCTCCTGACGCCGGCACGGGGTGCCGGCCCATGCAGGCCCTGTGGAGCAATCCCAGGGCCTGTTTTTATGACGGGCCAAAGAAAACGGCCCCGCAGGGCCGTGCAGAAAACAGACGTGAGCCCTTCAGGGTCTGTCGTTCAGGAGCTCTTCGCACTCGACCTGAGCCGCCGCTGCGGCCTGGGCCGCCAGGCTGGGTGCCGCCACGGCAGCGCGTTCGCCGGCTTCGACAAAGGCGGCCGAGAACTGGCGCATGACATGGTCCACGCCACGCGGCGACACCTCGCGCAAATCGCCCTCGAGGTACTGCCCAAAGCTCTGCGCCGACGAGATGATCTCGAAGGAGGGGAAATAGTCGACCTCGTCATGCGCGTCCGCAAACCGCCCGGCGACCGCGCGCAGCACCGCCTTGGAATAGCTGGACGCAACGATGACCGGATGCGCCGTCGCCGTGGCCACCAGCGGCACCGGCGACACCGTGACGATCCAGCGCATGCCCGGATTCACGCCGGCGATGAACCCGCGCACCCATTCCAGGTCGGCCAGGATCTCCGGGTACTCGAAGTTGACGAAGCCATGCCGCTCGGCATCGAACTCGCCCGCCGCCGTGCCCGGGCAGACCGGGAAGACGACACCGCTGCCCTGCTCCACCCAGGCCTCGGTCAGGCCGAGCGTGAAGACGAAGACATCGCACTCGCTGAAAAGACGCCGCACCTGGGCCAGATGCCAGGCGCGGTCGGCGCGCAGGTCGGCCAGCGAGTCATAGCCGCCAGCCTGGACGCGCGGGCGCAGGGCGTCGAAGATGCGGCCCTTTTCGGTCAGCACCGGCGGGTCGCCCTCGCGCAACCCGAAGGCGAACTCGAGGAGCTGGCGCAGTTGGCGCACCGTGTAGACATTGGCATAGCGGGCCGAGAACACGCCGTACTGCAGCTCACGCGCCCGCTCGGGCGTGAGGCCCGCGGGCGCCTGCTCCACCACCCAGTGGCTGAGGCCGAAACTTTCCAGCCGCCTGGCCATGTGCTGGGCAAAGCAGGAACCAGCCGTCGCGATCTTCAGCGACGGGGTCAGCTTGAACTTGGTGTTCGGCTTGAAGTCGAGCTGGCCCCAGGCCTGGGCGCTGACGGTCTTGCGCCAGAAGGCCTGGGCCGGCATCTGCTCATAGGGGTGGGACATCGGCGAGTACCTCCCGTATCTGTCGCGCCAGCAGCTCGGCGTAAAGCTCATTGCCGTGCAGGCAGCCGCGCGCGAAATCGGCCTTCAGGCCGCCGTTCTCGGTGAGCGCGCCGGCCGGTGGCGCCAAGCTCACGACGCCCATCTGCGCCAGGCGCTGGTTCAGGTCGCCGTACATCAGCCGGTAAATGCGCTGGCGCATCGCGAACGGCTTGATGCCATGCACGGCAAACAGCTGTCCGAAGGCTTCGGGATTGGCAGCGATGTGCTCATGCGACTCCACCGGCGGCGGCGCCGGCACATGCACGATGCGTGCGCGCGGGAACTGCTGGCGCAGGGCCAGATGCGTCGTCCACAGCGGCTCGGCGATCTGGCGCACCCAGGCCAGCGCATCGGTGCGCGACATCCAGCGCCGGTCGGGCTCCATCTGCCCGTCGTCGCCCAGGAAGTCGGCGTGCGAGGGGTCATCAACGAGGGCCGCGATGGCGAATTCCTGGCCGCGCAGCAGCGAGAAGATGACTTCGGCTTCCTGAGGGATGTGACCGAGCACGCCCGTCAGCACATCCGGGATGTACAGCACCCCGTCCTTGAGCATGGGCGGTGGCCCGGCCACGGGGGTGTTGTAGAGCACCTGTTCGCCGCGCCAGCCGGGCGGCGCATCCAGCTCGATGGGCTCACGGAACGGCACGCCGGTCGACCAGACCGAGCGGTACTTGGCCGACGACACCGGCCCGATATAGCGGTCGATCAGGCCGAAGAGATGCGAGCTGCCGATGGCAACGAAAAGCCGTGGGGTCATGATGCTTGGGGCCGAGCATAGGGGAGGCGCGGCGCTTGCCCAGGGGGCAAAAGGGCAAGGAATGGGCCTCAGTTTCCCCCTCACGACGCCGGGCGTCGGTCGGATACTGCAACGGATAAGCTCAGGAGAGCACCATGATCCCGAAGACCCTGCACATCATCTGGGTGGGCGACGAATCCAAGCGACCGGACAACTGCATAGACACCTGGCGGGTTCACAACCCCGACTGGCAGCTCAAGGTCTGGGGCAACGCCGACCTGATGTCTTACGGCTGGTACAACGCCGACCACATCCGCGCCATGTCTGGCCGCGAGCTCAACGGCGTGGCCGACATCATGCGCTGGGAGATCCTGTTCCGCGAAGGCGGCTTCGTCGTTGACGCCGACAGCATCTGCCGCCGCCCGCTGGAGCCCTGGCTGTTCGACTGCGAGGCCTGCGCCTGCTGGGAGAACGAGATCATCCGCCCCGGCCTGATCGCCGCGGGCTATGTTGCCTCCGAACCGCAGAACCCCTTCTTCCGCCAGCTCATCCTGGACGTGAAGGAAAAGGCGACCGTCATCGACCGCATGGCCTGGCAAAGTGTCGGTCCGCTGTTCCTGACCGAGGCGCACCGCCGCTACAACTACATCAACTTGACGATCTGGCCCAGCCACTTCTTCATCCCGCAGCACTACTCCGGCATCCGCTACAGCGGCAAGGGCCCGGTCTTCGCCGACCAGGAATGGGGCAGCACACGCAAGAACTACGACGAGCTGCATACACGGAGCCTGGCATGAGCGAGACGACGATTTCCACCGACACGGACCGCGGCCCCAAGCCGGCCCTGTGCCAGCCCGAGGGCCTGCCGCCGGTGTCGGCGCTGGAGCGCGCCCACTCGCCCTATTTCGTGCACCGCATCCCGGTCAGCCGCAACCTGATGGGCCACCCCCGCGTGGCGGTGCTGCAGGAGATGTGCCGCGGCAAGCGCGTGCTGCACGTGGGCTGCGTCGACTGGCCCATCACCGACCTGAACCGCTCGCTGCACCTGCAGCTCGACAAGGTCTGCCAGCTCGACGGCTTCGACATCCACGACGAGGCCTTCCCGCACATGCTGCCGCACCTGAAAGGCCGGCTGTTCTCGTCCTGGGACGACATTAAGGACCCCTATGACCTCGTGCTGGTGCCCGAGGTGCTGGAGCATGTGCCCGACGTGAAGGGCTTCCTGGAGCAACTGGACCGCGTCGGCGCCAAGGAATACGTCATCACGGTGCCCGACGCCTACAGCTGCTTCGCGCGGCATTTCGACTACCAGACCGAGGCCGAGACCTTCGTCGAGGTCGTGCACCCTGACCACAACTGCTGGTACACGCCCTACACGCTGGCCAACGTCATCCACAAGTACACGACGCTGGACCTGCAGGGCATCTGGTTCTTCAACAACATCTCGCTGCTGGCCATCGCCCGGCGCAAGGCCTGAAGCATCGCGATGCAGCCCTTCTTCTCGATCGTCATGGCCACGCACAACCGGCCGGCCACGCTGGCGCGGGCTATTCGCTCGCTGCGCGCCCAGACCTGCGCGGACTTCGAGATCCTGCTGGTCGCCGATGCGCTGGACGCCGAGACCGCCGCCGTCGTCGCCCGCGATCTGGGCCCGGCCGACAGCTTCCTCAAGCGCACCGGCGCCAACGGCCCGGCCGAGAGCCGCAACCAGGGCCTGGCCCTGGCGCGCGGCGAATGGGTCATCTTTCTGGACGACGACGACACGTTCGAGCCCCAGCATCTGGCCACGCTGAAGCCGTACTGCGAGCGCGCGGATGCGCAAGTCCTGTTCACCGACATCACCGTCGTCACCGAGGACCGCCAGCAGCCCGGCATTCCCGAGCTGGGCCGGCAGACCACGCCGCTCGCGGGGGCGGATGTCAACACGCTGTGGGTCAAGAACTTCATCCCCCTACATTGCCTGGCCTACCGCCGCAGCCTGCTGCAGGGCCTGAGTTTCGACGCGCATCTCGCCTCGCAGGAGGACTGGGACTGGTTGCTAGGCGTCTGCTCGCGCGCAATGCCGGTGCACGTTGCGGGCGGTGGCGCCGTCATGCACAAGGACTATGTGAACCCTGGCGCCCGCCGCGGCCAGCAGGAGGCTTCCAACAACACCACCGTTGTGCTGGATTTCCTGCATGTCTACCGGCGCTGGTCGGCACCGACGGCTGAGCTGAAGGCCGCGCGGGCGGGGCTGCTCAAGGGCGTGGGACTGGCGTTGCCGGTGGAGTGGTTCTAGGGGTACGGCTTGGAAATCCCGGTCCTATAGTCGCGCCGCGCCGCGGCATTGCGCGGTCGCTGGAGCGCTGCCATGGCGGAGAAGCAGGCGAAGAAGCAGGCCAGGAAGCCGGTCACGAAGCCGGTGAAGGGCCGTGCCATCGGGCCCCGTGCGGCGGCCAGGATCGGCGAGGTCGTGGTCGGCCCGGTCGCGCCGCCCATCGTGGTCGGCCCGACCCCACCGCCCATCATCATCACGCCGGGGCCCATCCCCCACGCCATCGAGTACGTCGGCAACCTGTTCAGCGGCAGCCGCCCCGGCGATGCGGTGGTGCGGCCTGACGACCTCGTCGCGCTGCGCATCGAGCTTGTCAACGTCACCCGCAAGCCGGGCAGCAAACCGCCCGTGCTCGCCGCCAGCGGCAGCGGCGCCGCCTCGCTGATCGTCCACCATCCGCCGCAGTCCATTGCCGAGGAGGTGTTCTTCGAGCAGCAGGCCGCGGGCACCGGAACGCCGGACATGCCGCCGCCGCTCGACGGCAAGCCCGCGCCCTCGGCGGTGGTGCCGGACAACGACGTCGATCCGCCGCCCATCCGCGCCCGCGCGGCCAACGAGTCGCGCGTCGTGTTCGAGTGGCCCGCCGGCTTCGAGTGCCCCTACACGCTGGACGGGCTGCTGGGCGCCATCCGCACGCTGGACATGCGCGTGCCACCCGGCGCGCTGCCGCGCCCGGCGCAGCGCCGCGTGCTGGAACTGTGGCCGCGCTGGCAGCGGGCCGCAGGGGTGGTGGTGACCACCAAGACCAAAGCCAAGGCGACCAGCATCACGGCGACCACCCTTCTGCCGGTGCAAGCCATGGTCGGCCTCACCGGGCCGGCACTCAACGCCTTCAGCCTGCGCCAGACGCAGATCGCTCGCCGCGGCGGTGAGGCCGCCCAGGCGACGCTGCGCCGGCGCCTGGGCGATGTGATCGGCAGCCAGGCCACGCTGCCCGACGCGGTGATCGTGGAGGTCCCGCCGGTCAGGCGCGTGCTGCCCAAACCCGCGCTGCCCACCAGCACCCAGACGGCGATCGAACTGCCCTGGCGGCTCATCATCTCGCCGCACGACGGCGAGCATTGGCGGCATGCCACCAAGGCGGCCACGTCGCCCTACTCCGGCCACACCGAGCTGTGGCACACGCGGCTGCTCGGCCCCGCGGGTGTGGACTCGCCGGCCCCTGATGCGGGGCGCACGGTGCGCGCCGTCTGGGCCACCACGGGCTGGGGCCAGAAGGCGATGCAGTCGGCCTTCCCATCCGGCTTCACGGAGCTGCCGGGGCCCGACGCGGGCAACCCCTTCGTCACCAGCGAGACGGCGCTGTCGGACTACGACCGCTACCAGATCACCCACCTGTCGTCGAACTTCTCGATGACGAACTACGAGCCCCAGCCCATCGACACGCGGCTGCTGATGCTGTCCAGCCAGGGCGCCTGGCTCGACAGCCGCGGCGACTGGGAGCCGCCGGGGCTGGATGTGGAGAGCTGGGTGCACCAGGCCACGCAGGGGCGCGACCACTATGTGCGCGTCGTCTACCGCGGCGTGCTCTTCCCCTTCGGCCACCGCGCGGTGCTCATCAAGGTCAGCGAGCGCAAGTTCCACAAGCTGCCGGGCAACCCGGCCTATCTGCGCCAGCGCATGTTCATGATCGTGCGCGAGAAGATCAAGCACTACGACGACGCGTCCACGTTGCGCCCCTTCGGCGCCGGGGACGCCACCGTCGAGCACGAGCTGCCCTTCACCTCGGTGCGCATGCTGACGACGGTGACGCCCGACCTCGCGCAGCCCATCAAGACCCAGGTCGAGCCGGGCCTGGGCCAGTTGCTCTTCTGGCCCGCCACGGGCCCGGGCGACTCGCCGACGCCCTTCCCCTTCCGCATGGCCGGTACCGACCTGGACGGGCGCGAGGTGCAGTTCGAGCTGCCGCTGATCTTCATGTCCAACACCATGGCCAGCCCCCGGGACAAGGTCGGCAACAAGCTCGTGCCCAAGCATTCAGGCACCGGCGGCGCGGCGGACACGGCCAACCGCGCACTCACCGGCTGGCGCAAGTTTCAGATCGCCGATGCGGTGGACGACCCGCAGGGCACCGAGCGCGCCACCGCCCAGCTCAAGCGCCAGCGCGTCACGCTCGCGCTGAGCAGCAAGCCCGGCGACACGGCGGTGGAGGTGGCCCACCTGACCTTCGACGCCCATGTGCCGTCCACGGTCGCCACGAGCACCTCGTTCAAGGCCTTCAAGTCCTTCACGCCGGACCTGCTCAAGCCCATGTTCTACCCGCGCGTGTCGCGGCTGAAGGCGCGCATCGGCGCAATGGCCCAGCTGACCGGCTCCGACGGCTTCAACCGACTGCGCTGGAACACGACCTATCTGCAAAGCGGCTTCGACCCGGGCGTCAACAAGGGCGAGGTGTTTGCCGAGGTGGTGGAGCGCGCCGGCATGGGGCGGCTGGACTTCTCCAAGCAGGGTGACCGCAGCGGCGGCTTCGTCATGCCCAACCTCAGCCCGTCGGCGTTGTCGCGCTCGCTCGGGCCGGCGGCCGGCAATGTCGCCGACGTGGTGGGCGGCCAGATCAAGGCGACCAACTTCTTCCCGCCCGGCGGCGCGGGCGACCTGCCGCTGCCGCTGCTGTTCGGCTGCATCCCGCTGAGCGCGGTGATCCACGACATCACCCAGCTCTTCGACAACATCGACAAGGCGCCCAAGTTCGCCTCCGAGGCCGGCACCAAGGTCGAGGCCTTCTTCAACGACCTGATGCGGCTGTACCAGTTCATCAGCAGCCTCGCTTCCCAGCCCGGCACGCTGGGCAGCGCGGCGCTCGACGTCGTCAAGGGCACCATCAACGACCTGCTGCAGCAGGCGGCCGCCTTCGGCGCGGCGCAGCTGGCGCCCATCACCGCCAAGGTCAACACGCTGCTCGCCACGCTGGACAGCGTCAAGGCGCAGCTGGACAACCTGGGCAGCAAGAGCCTGGACGCCGCCAACCCGCTGGCCGGCATCAACCTCGCCGACGCCCTCGACGCGCCCCAGGGCAATGGCGCGCTGCGCGCCAAGCTGGTCGACCTGAAGAACACCGTCCAGGCTTCGACGGTCATCCCCGCGGGCTATCGCCAGCAGGTCAACGCCGTGGTGGCCCAGGCCCTCACGGTGCTGGACTCCATCAAGCTCATCGCCGGCCTCGTCGGCCACGGCAAGACGCTGTTCGATGCGCTGAAGAACCTGCTGGACAACCCGGCCGCAGGCCAGTCCCTGGGCGAGCTGATCACCAAGCCCGCCGAGCTGGCACCCAAGGTGGAGGCCGTCAAGAACGCGCTGGGCGCGGTGAAGGGCGACGTCGCCGCCTTCCCGCTGCTCGAAGGGCCGCCGCGCAAAACCCTGCTCGACATCCTGGGCGTGGTGGAAGACGGCCTGGGCGCGGTAGGCCCCTTGCTGCAGATGCTGGAGAACCTGCTCGGCGAGGAACTCGTCGTGCGCTTCGACTGGAAGCCCGAGATCAAGAGCTGGGGCTTCGACCCGGCCTCACCGCTCTTCGTCGTGCACGACAAGCACGCCTTCATCGTTGCCGTCGAGGCGCGCATGAAGAAGAGCGGCGGCGCGCCGAAGATCCAGGTGCTGTGCGGCCTGCACCACTTCGACCTGGTGCTGATCGCACCGGCCAGCTTCATCGAGCTGAACTTCGAGAAGATCGAGTTCAGCGTCGACAGCAGCGCCAAGATGAACGTCGACGTGATGCTGTCGGGCATCAAGTTCGTCGGCCCGCTGTCCTTTGTCGAGACGCTGCGCGACCTGATCCCGCTCGACGGCTTCTCCGACCCGCCTTACCTGGACATCACGGCCCAAGGCATCGACGCCGGCTTCGACGTGGCCCTGCCCGCCATCACCTGCGGCGTGCTCAACCTCAGCAACGTCAGCCTCGGCGCAGGCTTCACGGTGCCCTTCATCGGCCAGCCGCTGTCGGTGCGCTTCAACTTCTGCACCCGCGAGCAGCCCTTCCACCTGACGGTCTATGTGTTCGGCGGCGGTGGCTTCTTCGGCATCACGCTGGACCCCAAGGGCGTGCAGATCCTGGAGGCGGCCTTCGAGTTCGGCGCCGCCATCAGCATCGATTTCGGCGTCGCCTCGGGCGGCGTGTCGGTCATGGCCGGCATCTACTTCCGCATGGAGGCCGATGCGGCGAGCCTGACGGGCTATTTCCGCCTCGAAGGCCATGTGGACGTGCTGGGCCTGATCACCGCGTCGCTGGAGCTCTACCTCGAGCTGCGCTACGAGTTCGAGACCGGCAAGGCGGTGGGCAAGGCGACGCTGACCATCGAGATCGAGGTGTTCATCTTCTCGGGCAGCGTGACGATCAGCTGCGAGAAGAAGTTCGCCGGCAGCAACGGCGACCCGACGCTGCGGCAGTTGCTGGGCCTGTCGGCCGACCCGACGCTCGCGCTGGCCGCCGAGCTGGCTGCCATCGACGACAGCACGCGCTACGGCTGGCGTGACTACTGCGAGGCCTTCGCCTGAAGGAGCGACAACATGGCAAAACAAACGCTTCTTTGGACGGTGCTTCCCAACGGCCAACGCGGCGGACGCTGGTGCGTCTCCGTCGTCATCTCGCCCCGGCTGGAGCCCGGCAGCACGGCGGAGCGCCTGCTGGGCAACCCCGCCTGGCAGCCCTGGGCCGACTGGCCCAGCACGGCGGCTGGGCTGAAACTGGAACTGGTGCTGCCCAACGGCGCCGTGCCGCTGCAGCCCTTTGTCGCGGCGCCCGAGCTCAAGCCCGACAGCGCGCTGTGGAAGCAGCTCTTCCCGGCCGACCTGCCGGTGGCGCCCTTCACCTTCATGGACATCTCGGCCAAGAACCTGCGCTCCTACCCGGTGCGCAGCGTGCTGGGCCTGCTGCGCCAGCACTACACCGCGCTCGCGCAGACGGCGGGCGATGGCGACCACCCCGTGCTGCTGCCCTGGCGCGCAGCCGACCCAGCCCTCAAGGGCCTGCTCACCGACCTCGGCACGCGCACGCTGAAGCAGGACTTCGGCAATCGCACCATCGAGGTCCCCTTCCCCGGCTTCGGGCGCTTCCATGCGCTGAAGGGCAACTCGCGGGTCCATGACCGCGCCATCGACGGCGGCGTCTTCAACGCCAACAGCTGCATCCCCGCGCCGGCCCGGCTGCCGGGGCAAAAGGGCGGCACCACCACCTTCCGCCTGCGCGCGCTGCCGCCGCAGTGGGAAGACCCCGCGCTGATCCGCAACGGCAGCATCGCCACTGACCCGGCCGACCGAGAGAAGCGCGCCCAGCTGATGGAGCAGTTCAGCGGCCCCGGCGAGTACGCGCTGTGGCAGAGCGACCGCTACTACAACCGCCGCGTGCCGACCGCCGCGCAGAAGGCCATGCGCCGCCCCGGCTTCACCGGCGTGGAGGCCTCGCCGGTCGAGCCGGACTACGACTTCCACCAACGCATCGCCAGCTATGGCGACCACCCCCACCTGATGCGCCGCCTGGGGTTGGTGATCGACTTCGTGCTGGAGAAGAACGACCTGCTGGATGCCCTCGTCACCGCGGCCGGTGCGTCGGCCGCCGCGGGCTTCATGCAGCTGCGCATCGTCCGCGGAACCATCGGCGACAGCCAGCGCCCGTGGACGGCCTTCACGGCCACGCGCAAGCGCTTCGTCGTGCGCGAGCGCACGGCTGATCATGCCGACGGCCTGCTGCGCCTCGTCGGCGCCAACGACAACTACCTGCAGGCGCGTAGCCCCTTCGACATCTACCAGGTCGACCCCGACGGCGCGTCGCTGAAGACCGTCAACTTCCTGCTGACGGCGCAGAACCTCGTCGCCAAGCACCTGGAGATGGGCGCGCACGGTGCCGTCACCTACACGACCGGCGACCGCCAGCCGGTGGCCAACCTGCGCTCCGGCGGCATCGGCGTGTCACGCCACGGCCGCGCGGGCAGTGTGGGCATCAATGCCGCCACTGCGGCGCTCAACAACGCCGCCATCAAGGCCGGCGGCGCGGCCGCGGCCGCGGTGACGCTGTTCGCCGAGGACGTGCTGCGCGGCTACCGCATCGATGCCTGGGACGCCGCCGACCCCAGGTGGCGCAGCCTGGTGCAGCGCCAGGGCGCTTTTCGCGCGCTGGCCCGTGGCGCGCTGCCCGAGCGGGCGGTGGACCTGCCGGCCGACGAGGGGCATGTGAAGGGTGCTTCCGCCACCGCCTCGCCCGGGGCGCCGGACGACCAGTATCTGCACGAGACCCTGTTCCGCTGGACCGGCTGGAGCCTGGCCGCGCCGCGCCCGGGGCGCACGCTACGCAGCGTGACGACGCCCGGCACGCACCTGCAGACCGAGGAGGTCGTGGACACGCCCACCGACACGGCCACGCACGGCAACGGCATGGCCGTGGCTGTTGTGCCCGTGAAGGGCAGCCTGCCGCGGCTGCGCTTCGGCCGGCGCTATCGCATGCGGGCCCGCCTGGTGGACCTTGCCGGCAACAGCCTGGCGCTGGACGAACCGGGCGCCGACGAGCAGGCCAGCGAACCGCTGGCCTATGGCCGCTTCGAACCGGTGGACCCGCCGGCCCTGGTGCTGGCGGCCAAGGTCAGCGAAGGCGAGTCGCTGGAGCGGCAGGTGCTGCGCACCAACTACGACAAGGATGCCGCGGGCTATGTGGCGCAGATCCAGGGGGAGCTGTCCGGCTTCTACGACAACCCCGACTTCGAATACGGCAACAGCAGCGACCGCCACATCGTGCCGCCCAAGAGTTCGCAGCAGCAGTGCGAGCTGCATGGCATGTTCGACTCGGCAATAGGCAGTGCCAGCGGCGCCACGCCAGCGCGCATCAAGGCCGGCTACGCGGTCGCGGCACGCGAGAACGGCAGCCTGCTGCACCCCGTGCCGGGCGCCACCATCGAGCTCGTGACGCCCGCCAAGGCCGCCCTGGCGGCGACCGTGCAGGGCGGGCCGATTGCGCCGCCCGAGCAGGCTGACGACACCAAGGACCGCTTCGCGGCAGGCCAGTACCTGGTGCACCGCGAGGCCATCGTGCCCGTGCCCTACCTGCCCGACCCGGCCAGCGGCGGCGTCGCCATCGAAGGTGTGCCCGGGTTGAGCGCCTGGATCGTGGGCAAACCCCTGGTGCAGTTGGCGCCGGGCCTGCACGGCTATGTGCTCGACAAGGGCGCCCGCGCGGTGTTCCTGGACGACCACAAGGACCGCCTCATCCTGCTGCTCGACTTCGATCGCGACCCTTCCAACGGCGCCCTGGCCAAGAGTTGGCCCGACGACACCCGCAGCCTGCGCCTGCAGTTGCACGAGCAGCCCGGCGAGGTGGCCACGCCGCCCTGCGGCGACGACTTCACCGTGCCCGACGCGCCCAAGTGGGACTTCAACAAGGGCCTCCTGCGCCTCTTCCTGCCCAAGGGCCACGTCGCCCGGCTGCGCTACGCCAGCTTCGTGCACGACGAGCTGGTGGGCCACCTCGCGCTGCCGTTCTGGCAGCCCAGCACGGCGGGCGTGCAGCGGCTGCAGGCCCAGGCCCTGGCCGGCGTCAACTGGATGCTCACGCCCTGGCGCGACCTGACCTTCGTGCACGCCACGCAGCAACCGGTGTGCGAGCCGCGCGTCGAGAAAGCCAGCGTGGACCGTCAGGCCGGCTGGCAGCACGCCGACCTGCAGGCCCGCGCCGTCCTCCTGCATGGCCCGAGCACCGGCAAGTTCGAGATCGTCGGCGAGTGGGAGGAGTGGGTCGACGATCCGCTGGCCGACGACCCGGCCGACCCCGGCCCCAAGCGCGTGCCTCACGAGGCCGTGCTGAGCGAGATCCGCCTCGCGGAGATGCACGGCAACCGCTTCACGCTGGAGCAGGCGGTGGCCGAGCAGACGGCCTTCACGCCGGTGGGCGGCCAGCTGACGCCGGCCGACCTGGCCAAGCACCCCGCCGTGCCGGGCAACCGCCACGAGTTCGGCGACACCAAGTTCCGCTTCGTGCGCTACCGCCTGCGCGCCACCACACGCTTCCGCGAATATCTGCCGCCCTCCCTGTTCGCTAAAACCGAGCGCATCACGCGCGACGGCCCCATCGTCGAGACCGACCGCGTGCAGATCCAGGCCCACACCCTGCTGGGCGAGGCCAAGGACGCCGGCGCGCCCATCGCCGACGTGGGCACCGGCGGCACGGTCGGCACCGTCATCCGCTCGACCAGCCCACCCGACATCCCCCAGGTGCTCTACGTCGTGCCCACCTTCCGCTGGGACCGCAGCGTGCGCGACCGCAGCACGCGGCTGGGCAACGGCCTGCGCGTGTATCTCGAGCGGCCCTGGTTCTCGTCCGGCAACGGCGAGCTGCTGGGCGTGGTGCTGCAGCCCAACGACGGCAAGTTCGCCGACCTGCCCGCCGAGCGCATCCCCTACCTGACCCAGTGGGGGCGCGACCCGCTGTGGGATTCGGCAAACGCCGGTGACGTGGCCAACGCCGATGCCTTCGGCGCGGCCGTGCGCACCGAGCAGGTGCTGCTGCTGGAGGACGGCCAGCCGGCCACCGTCGCGGGCCACCGCGTCTACTTCGACAAGCAGCGCAAGCTCTGGTACTGCGACATCGAGCTCAACACCGGCTTCAGCTACATGCCCTTCGTGCGGCTGTCACTGGTGCGCTTCCAGCCCCATGCCCTGGCCGAGGCCAAGGTCTCCCGTACGGTGCTGTGCGACTTCGCCCAGGTGCTGCCGCGCCGCGTCGCGATCATCAAGCGCGAGCGCAACACTGTGCAGCTCGACGTCTACGGTTCGGCCGCCAAGCGCGGGCCGATGCGCCGGCTCAACACCGGTGGCCAGGCCGAGTCCCCGCTCGCCAATGCCTCGGTCATCTCCGACTTCACCGGCACCCACCTCGAAGACGGGCGCAACCGCATGGAGGCCGTGCTGCAGCGCCAGTCCCTCGACTTCGATGGCGACATCGGCTGGCAGGACGTGCAGGTGCTGGGCGGCCAACTCGTCGGCGGCGACGCTGCGTCGCGCTCCCTGGCCCTCAAGGCCCTGGAGGCGCCAGCGCCCAAGCGCGCCGCAGAGACCGTCGTGCGTACCACCCGCGGCGGCGAGACGCTGCGTTTCGACCGCCTGGAGCAGCTCAAGCCCGTCCCCGGCCTGGTGAGGGACGTCGTCGTCGGCCCTGTTGGCCCAATCGGACCGATTGGTCCCATCGGCCCGATCGGCCCGCTCTTCGATCCTCCCATCTGGTCCCACACAGGGTCCCTGCCGACCCTGGCCAGCGGCTGGCGCTACCGCGTGCTGCTGCGCGAGTTCGAGCGCTTCTACACCGACAAGACCGTCCCCGACCCGCGCAACGCGACCTGGCGCAAGCTGGTGGTGGAGGAGAGGCTGACGTATGCGGAGGCGTTCGAGGTCTGAACGGAGGGCATCGCGGGGCGGCTGAAGTCGAAAAGCAAGCCCGCGCGGTTCGGCGAGTCTTTGTTCTGGACCATGGGGCTCACCGCACCGGGCAAGCCATCGGCCGGCGGTCCTGGCGGGCGCCCGATGGCGCGGCGCAACTGGTGGATCGCGTCATCTCGCATGTGCCGGTGCACCAGTGGGTGTGATCGGGCTGCTGCTCGCTGACGATCAGCACCGGCCCGTACTCGTGAACGGCAACCCCGTGACGGCCCGAGGTGAGGACACCGTCATTCGACAGCCGCAGACTCGTTCTCTGTGTGCCGGTCAGGCTCCGTGGTGCGGAGGATTTCGTTCAGAACGGAAGTGGCGTAATTCCCGGCGGGCAAAGAGAACGTGAGCACCAGTTGGTTGGCTTGCGGCCATTCCCATGACATTTCCACCGGCCTGGCCACCAGGGCGCGGCGCTCCTGATCCAGACCGGCGTGTTCCATGCCGTCGCACAAGGTGGCGTGACGTTCAGCCACGCCGTTCTCCAGGGCCTGCGCTTGATCGGTGGTGATCACGCGGCCCCGTCCCCAGAGCGGTCCGGTGGGCCGGCCCGCCTCGTCCATCACGTCACCGGGCAGGGTCTTGCCCCAGAGTCCCTGCTGAATTCGCAGCGCCAGCGCTTCATTGAAGACGAAGGAGCGCACCGCCGACAGGTAGATGCCCTTCTTCTTCGGGTTGCGCACGCGGATTTCCCGCGCCAGCATGGCCCGGCCCTGTTCGACGTTGCCGCCGTCATGGCCGAAACGCTGAGCGCCGAAGTAGTTGGGCGCGCCATGTGACGCAACGGCCTTGAGATTGGCCTCCATGGCGTCGCGGTCGCCGGCCACGTCACGCAGCACGATGCGGAATCGGTTGCCCTGCAGATCACCGCGGCGCAGCTTTTTCACGTGGCGGCTCTGACTCAGCACCTTGAATTCCGGGTGCTGAAGCAGGGTCAGGTCGGGCGTCTCACCCTTCGGCAAGTAGATGCTGAACCACTGACGGGTGATGGCGTAGCGGTCCTTGAGGCCGGCATAGCCCACATCCCTTTCTTGAACGCCAGCGGCCTCGGCCAGCTGCTGGGCGACGAAGGCGGTGTTGGCACCGTTCTTTTCGATGTCCAGCCAGATGTGTTCGCCCTCACCGCAGGGCAGCTGCAGCGGCAGTTCGGTCACGATGAAATCCTCGTTGAGGAGTTTCAGGGTGGCGCTGGCGCCGCTGGCCGGATAAGCGTTGGGCCACTGCGGCAAGATCGTGTATTGAGCGTCGGTCATGAGCGGTCTGACGGCACAGCTGTGGATAGGGATTGGCTGTCCAGCCGACCAGGGGCAGTCCAGACTGCGATTCTCTCCCGCGCTACGACAGGCGGCTTCCGGGCGGCGACGTCAACTCACGGACCGGCCAGGAGCGGAAGTGCCACCGACTGACCCAGCCTCACTTCAACGCCAGGCACCGATGCTCGGTCACCTCGTCCACCGTGCGCTCCTGCAGCTTGCCGGCCGAGCCCATGCCCAGCTTGGTACCGGTGGCGTTGATGACGCAGTCCACCTTCCAGCGACCGTCCTCCCAGCGGGTGACGTAGCCCAGGAAGTCCACCATCTCCATGTCGCCGTTCTTCCAATCCTTGCGATAGAACAGCCGCCCCGCGCCACCCACGCCGTCGGCCTTGAGGAAGCGGTAGCCGTCCAGCGACGTGGAGTACGGCGCCCCGCGCTTCAGGGCGGCGGACAAGTCCTTTTCGGAGGCCCCGCGCTGGCGCAGGTTGGCCACCGTTTCATCGATGGCGCCCTTGGCCCGGGTCTGCTTGTAGAGAGCCACGTCACCCGCCTTTTCGGCCGCCAAATGGCTCACATAGGCAGCTTCGGCCTGGGCGACGAAGGGGTCGTTCTTCTGCGTGGTGCCATGCGCCGCGGGCGTTTGCGCCAGGGCGCTGCTTGCCAGCATGGACGCGGTGAGTGCAATGGCACGGGCATGGAGAGGCACAGACTGGAGGCGCAAGTGGATGTCTCTTGTTGATATCTGGCGTTGAGGCCGAGCCGCACGCCTGGGCGAGCGGGTTCAAGCGGAGTGTCAGCCATCATGCCGGCGCAAGCGAGGTTGCCGGGTCCCAAGCGCTGCCGGCGGCGGTTCTACCCCGCCTCAACCCGCGCGAAGTAGGCCTCCTGGGTCCGTTTCCAGGCAGGCCGGGCCAGGCAGCGGTCCCGATAGGCCGCGAGGCCCGCATAGGGTGCCATCAATGCCTGGTCCTTGATGCCCGAAACGAGCACATGCGCCATCAGGATGTCGGCGATGGTGAATGCCTCGGTCGCGACGAACTCGCGGCCGGCGAGCCAGCGTTCGAGGTTCGTCAACACCCGGTGTACCCAGCCCACCAGGAACTCGCGGTGCTTGCCGCAGCTGCCGTCCGCCGTCCAGTCGAGCACCATCAGGGCGAGCAGCGGCATCTCGACCGTGTTCATCGCCGCAAAACACCAGCGCAGCACCTGGGCCTCACCAGCGCGATCACCGGGGATCAGCCGGCCTGACTTCTTTGCCAGGTGAACAAGGATGGCGGCAGATTCGGACAGCATCAGCCCGTCGTCGTCGATGGCGGGGATCTGCTCGAAGGGGCTGAGCCGGCGATAGGCATCGGTGTTCAGGTCATGTGCCGGGTGGTCCATGCCGGCGATCTCGAAGGGCAGTTGCATCTCTTCGAGTGCCCACAGCACACGCAGGTCGCGGGTATGGCCCCGCGCGCCGGCGTTGACCTTGGAAAAGCCATAGAGCCTGAGCATGTGGATTCCTTCGTTGACATTCGAGCCTAGGCGGCCCGCGGTGCGTGACGGGCGTTCATTTGCTGACGCAGGGCAAGCGCCTCGCCCACACGCCCCGTCGCTTCGGCCGCGCGGATGGCCAGCTCGTAGGCGCGCCGCGTCGGGCGTTCGCGCAGATTGGCCTGGGCCCAGATCCAGGCGCGCTGCGGGTCGCGGCCCGCGCCGAGGTAGAACTCGGCCGCATGGTCGGCGAAGGCGGTTGGATGGCGGGCCAGCAGAGCCTCAAAACGGCGGCGCGCCCCATCGATCTCGTCCTGGCCGCGTGCCACCTCGCCCTGGCGCGCATGCAGCGCTCCCAGCAGTGCCATGGCCTCGGGCTCATCGGTGTGAATGACGACATGCAGCAGCCGGGCCTCTGCCGCGGCCTCATTGCCGCGCGCCAGCTCGATCTCGGCGAGGTGGATGCCGGCCGCCGCGTAGTCGGGCAGCAGCCGCAGGGCCTCGGCGTAGAAGGCCGCACCCCGCGCCGGGTCGCCGCCCTGCTCGGCCCACATCAGGCCGCGAGCGAAGGCAACGGCGGCGGCCGGAAAGGGCAAGGTGGTGTCCAGCTCGCGCAGGGCCCGGGCATAAAGCCGGTCGGCGTCCTCCAGGCGACCGACGGCGGCCACGCCGCGGGCCAGCGCGCAGTGGCTGGGAAAGCCCGGCCGGCGCTCGGCCTCAGCGTGCAACGCGGGTAAGGCTTCTGCGGCACGGCCAGTGGCCACCAGCAACGCAGCACGCTGGGCAGGCGTGGCGCCAGCGGCGTCGAGGTCCGCTTGCGCGTCGGCAAAGCGGTGGGCGGCCATGCGGGCCCGGGCCCGCTGCAGGTGGTCTGCGGCACTGCCGGCCCTCACCTCGGTCAAATCGGCGGCGCGGTCCAGCACACGGTAGTCCGCCAGGAACTGCAGGCGCAGCAGCCACAGGTCGAGCGCTGCTGGATCGTCGGCTTGGCGCCGCAGCTGGTCGTCAAGATTGATCAGCGCGATGCTGCCCAGGGTGGTGGTGGCTGGCGGCGCGGCGCACCCTGAGAGAACGGCAATGGCCAGGGCGACAAGCGTGTTGCGGTTCATGGCGCGGACAGGAAGGGGAAAGCTGTGGTGGAGTGCTCGTGGTCGTCCTGCGTGACACCGTCGTCGGCGACATCTGGCGTGCCGCGGATCAGCAGCGAGCGGAACACGGCATTGACGTTCTGCAGCGGCGTGCGACCACCGCAGTCCGCCAGTGGCGGCGCCCCCAAGGCGCTGCGCTCGACGGCGAGGTAATGCAGGCAGCGCGTCTGCCGGCTGTCGACCCAGAGGCGGTCGTCGGCCAGCAGCTCGGCCAAGCGCTTGTAGCGACCGGGCGTCGCGTCCTGCGCATCGGCCAGCCACTGGTTGCCGGCCACGCCATCGAAGCTGTCATACAGCGCCAGGTTGCGGCCGATCTCGGTGGCAAAGCCTGGCCAGCCGGCGGGGTCGGCGCGGTTGTAGGCCTCCTTCAGCAGGTTGGCGATGTCTTCCTCGCCGACGGTGGCCAGCAGGGCGTTGCCGGTCAGCGCGCGGCCCATGCGGTCGATGGGTGCGCCGGGCGGCGGTGGTTCATTGGCCGGCGCGAGCTGGCGGCGCTCGCTGCGGCCCCACACGGCCAGCAGCGGGCCGCCGGTTTTGACGAGGTCGAGGTCAACCGAGACAACGATGGCCGAGGTCGTCCACCCCGCCAGGAAGTTGCGCGCCGGGCCGCCCTGAGTTTGGCCCCAGAGCTGGGGAAGGCGTTTGAGCGTCTCGGCATCGAAGCGGCGAAAGCCGCTGGCGTCCTGCGGTGCCTGGCCAGCCTGGATGGCAGCACCAGCGGCATTCAAGGCGCTGCGCGTGCCGCGCACGTTGTTGAAGTAGGGGGCGTCGCGCAGGCCGGCGAAGACGCGAAAGCGCCCGCCCCGACCTGCCAGGCCCTGTGGGCTGCTGACGTCGCCCTGCAGGCGATCGGCGCGGCCGGCCCAGCAACTGGCGGCGCCCGCGGCGTCGAACTGGCAGACCAGGCGGGTGGTGGCCGAGGTGCGGCCCAGGGCCTGGCCGCTGTCGACGTGGAAAACATACTGGACCTGGTCGGAAAAGCGTTTGCCGACGATGTCCATGACGAGATTGAGCCGCTTGCCGTCAGCCGAGGTCCAGGCGAAGAGATCGCCAATGTCCGCAGCCGGGTCGGCGATGACGGTGGGCGTGTCGAGGTGGTCGGCGGCGAAGGCGGGTGCCGTGGCGAGTGCGGCCAGCCAGACGGAGCGAGAGAGGAGGGTGAGGAGGTTTTTCATGGCACGCAGCCTAGGGAAGGCCGCCGCAGAAAACTTGGCAAAAACTGCGATGCCTGCTGACAGCTTCTGCACATCCGCCCTCCTACGATGCGCCGATGTCCCTGCCCCCGCACTCCCCGGCCGAGGCCGAGCGCCGCTACCGCCCGCTGCAGCGCGGTGCCGGGCTGCGGCTGATGCATTGCCAGTGCCGCGCCGGCCGGGGCGAGCGGGCGGTCGACGAGGAGCATCCGGCCTTCTCGATCACGCTGGTGGACCGCGGCCAGTTCACCTATCGCACGCGGGCCGGTGGCGCCCTGCTCAACGCCGGCTGGTTGATGCTGGGCAATGTCGGCGAGGGCTATGCCTGCTCGCACGAGGACAGTGATGGCTCGGGTGACGACTGCACGGTGCTGTCACTGTCGCCAGACCTGCTCGAGCAAACGCTGGGCGCCCTCGGTGTCGCCAAGGCGGCGAATCGCTTCTCACGGGCCTGCCTGCCGCCGCTGCCGCGGGTCGCCGCCCTCTTCCAGGGGCTGGACACCGGCGGCGACGAGGGTTTCGCGCTGGAGGAAGCCACCCTGGCCATCGTGTCGCAGGTGCATCGCGCCCTGATCGATGGCGAAGCCCCGGCCGCCTTGCCACGACAGGATGAGCGTGCCCGCGCGGCAGCGCATTGCATCGAGACACGCAGCGCCGAGGCGCTGACCCTTGATGAGGTGGCCCAGGTCGCCGGCCTCAGCCCTTTCCATCTGCTGCGCGTGTTTCGCCAGTCCATCGGCGTGACGCCGCACCAGTACCTGATGCGCACGAGGCTGATGCATGCGTTGAGCCTGCTGCGCGACACCCGCCGGCCGGTGACGGATGTGGCCTACGACACCGGCTGGGCCGACCTGTCAAATTTCAACAAGGCCTTCCGTCGCGAATTCGGCTGCTCGCCGCGCAGACTCAGGGGCACGGGCTGTCGAGAGATCTCTCTCGAAGCCTGAGCGGGCCTACTCGCCCCACTTGCCGATGTACTTCTTGTAGTTCTCGATCCAGCCGTTCGAGCCGAAGCCACCCTCGCTCTGGTGGGTGATGGCGATCGGCCAGGTGGCCAGGCGCAGGCCGGCGGTGCGGGCGCTGCGGCAGAAGTCCATGTCGTAGAAGTGGAAGTCAAAGCGCTCGTCAAAGCCCACCTGCCTGGCACGCAGCGTGTCGCGCCTGGCGGCAAGCAGCACGCCATCCAGCAGTTCGCATTCCGCCGGCACAGGCCCGAAGGCCGAGATCTGGCCGAAGGGGCCGGTACCGTGGGAGACGATGCCACTGAGGTTGGCGCGGTCGTCCCATTCGAACTTGGTGGTCGGGAAGGCCCAGGACGGCTGCATCGGCGCGCGGCGCTTGTTGCCGGCGACGCCGATGACATCGAAGGCGTGCAGGGCCGCCATCACATGCTCGTAGAAGAAGTAGTCGTCCAGCCAGACGTCGTCGTGGATGAAGGCCAGCACCGGCGCCGCGTCGGCGGCAGCGATGCGCTCGTTGTAGAGGATGGGCAGGCCGCGGCTGTTCTCGAAATAGACGCGCGGCAGCAGGCGGTCGTCATGGGCCATGCGGCGCAGCGACAGGCCCAGGGCGGACTTGCCCCAGAACTCATCGGGCGTGCAGCGGGTGGCGCAGACGAGGTCGATCACGAGGGCTAGCGAAGGTAGAGGGCCAGCGTGTCGCAAGGCGGGTTGCGCACCGGTGGGCAGGGAGCCGTGCGGCGGGCGTTGTTGAGCGCATAGGCCAGCTCGCGCGGGTGGTGCCATTGCTCGTAGAAGCGGCGCGAGGCCCGGGACTGCTCGGCCAGGGACTCAGGCGTCTGCGCGGCCAGCACGCGGATTAAGTCGTCCGGCGTTTCCCACCACAGTGCTTCCTCGTAGATGAGGTCGCGCGTGGAGTGGTGCTTGGACAGCGTGCTCTGCTGGATCAGCACCGGCAGGCCCGCGCCCTGGGTTTCGACCAGGCCTTTGGCCCCCTGGAAGGGAAAGGACGAGATGCACAGGTCGACATCGCCGTCGCGCAGATGGTTCCAGAGGCTGCGCACCGGCGGCTGGTATTGGAAGCGCGCCGGGTCAACGCCGGCGCCAGCCAGACGGTCCCTAAAAGCGTCGATGACGGGGCCGGGCAGCATGCCGATGTGCAGATGCGTGCCCCCCACCTCGGCCAGGCGGCGCAGGATGACGTCCAGGTAGTCGTAGCGCGCCGGGGCGATGAACTTGCCCGCCGAGCCGTGTGAGCAGGTGCGCAACTCGCCACCGGCCATGAAGGCATGCCCCGCGCGAGCGCCCTGGTCAGGCGCGGTCAGCGGCCAGTAGACCGCGTGGTGCACGCCCAGAAAGTGCTGGCATTTGTGGAAGGACAGGTTGGTGCAGTCCACATGCAGCGCATGCGGCAGGTAGACGCCCAGGGCCATGTCGTGGTCGGCATGGTGGAAATAGGCGATCTCGCGCGCCACGCCCGGCTGCGCGGCCCCGACCGCGGCCACGTCGTAGTGATGATGGAACAGCGTCAACAGCCCGGGCTTGAGCGTGGCGAGCTGCAGGTGCAGCCACTGGAGCTTGTCGCGCAGCTGCATGGGCGGCGCCAGCAGCATCTGCACCGTGGGCGGCAGGTCGGCCAGGAAGTTCTGCAGGGGCAACTCGCGCTCATGCAGATTGGTCACCACCACGACATGGGTGAGGTCGGGCCGGGCGCGGATGACGTCCTTCAGCGCGAGCGAGTGGCCGCCCTGGCCGTCGTACAGCTCGGTGGCCACGTGCACGGCGAGGTGGTCGTGATAGCCCTCGGGGGTTGCCAGGTTGAGCTGGCGCGCGGCCAGGGCGCCCGCTGCCAGGCAGAAGCGGTCCATCTCGGCGGAGCCGAAGACCAGGCCCTTGGCCCGCGGGTCATTCAGCAGCGCGATGACGGTGTTGCTGAGTTCCATCAGCATCGCCGGCCAGTCGCCCGCGGCCTGCAGGCCATCCAGGCGCTGCACCAGGTTCAGGTATTGAGTCATTGAAGGACCGGTGGGTCAGCGCGCGATGACGGAGATGCCGTCGGGCAGGTATTTCCTGTACTTCTCGAATGAGGCCTCCATGGCCTCGCGGGAGATGGCGTAGAAGTAGTCCTCGCCCTCCTCCCGCGTGCGCACGGCGCCGAAGCGCTCGTGGAATTTCCAGACCGACTCGTTGCCCACCCTCACGCTGAAGTGCGAGGCGGTGAAGCCCAGGCTCAGGGCATAGCGGTAGACCATCAGCGCCGACTCCACCGCGAAACCGCTGGGGCGGTCGTCGGCCAGGATCCAGGAGCCCCAGGAAAAGGAGTCGCCCTGCGGGTCGTACAGCCGCACGGTGCCGTGGCGGGTGCCGGCGTGGTCCTCGATGAGGAAGTAGACCTGGCTGTCGTCAGCGGCATAGGCCTGCAGCCAGGCGCGCTGCGCGGCCACGTCGGACGAGGTCTTGGAGAGGTACTGGCCTTTGACCGGATCGGTACGCAGGCCGACGATGAACTCGGCATCATCCACCGTGGCGTCACGCAGGACGATGCTCTTGCCCAGCACGCGGGCGGGCTTGACCAAAGTGATCGGCATGGCGGCTCCTTTGCTCAGGTCAGCGCCCGCACGGTGCCGATCAGCTGGTCCACCTGGGCGTCGGACATGCCGGGCCACAGGGGCAGGCTCAGCACTTCTCGGTGGATCTGCTCGGTCAGCGGCAGGCTGCCGACGGCCATGCCCAGTTCGGCATAGGCCGGCTGCAGATGCGGTGGCACGGGATAGTGGATCAGCGTGCCGATGCCGCGCTCGGCCAGGGCCTGCTGCAGGCGATCGCGCTCGGGATGCCGGATGACGAACAGGTGCCAGGCTGGCTCGGCCGGCTCGGGCACGAAGGGCAGCACAAGGTTGGCGCCAGCGAGGCCGTCCAGCAGCCTCGCGGCGATATGCCGGCGCTGCTGGGTGAGCGCGTCCAGGTCGGGCAGCTTGGCCGCCAGTACGGCGGCCTGCATCTCGTCCAGGCGCGAATTCAGGCCCTTGACCTCGTTGTGGTACTTGACCCGAGAGCCATAGTTGCGCAGCACGCGAACGCGGTCGGCCACGGCGGGGTCGTTGGTCGTGAGGCCGCCGCCGTCGCCCATGGCACCGAGGTTCTTGCCGGGGTAGAAGCTCCAGGCCGAGGCATCAGCCTGGCTGCCGACGACGCGGCCGCCCCAGCGCGCGCCGTGGGCCTGGGCGCAGTCGTCCAGCACGCGCAGGCCGTGCTTGCTGGCGATGGCGTTGATGGCGTCCATGTCGGCCGGCTGGCCGTAGAGGTGCACGGGCAGGATGGCGCGGGTGCGCGGCGTGATGGCCGCCTCGATGCGTGCCGGGTCGATGTTGTAGGTGCGCAGGTCGGGTTCGACGGGCACGGGCGTGGCGCCGCACTGGCTGACGGCCAGCCAGGTGGCGATGTAGGTGTTGGCCGGCACGATGACCTCGTCGCCCTCCCCCACGCCGAGCGCCAGCAGGCCCAGGTGCAGGGCGTCCAGGCCGTTGCCCAGGCCCACGGCATGGGCCGCGCCGCAATAGGCCGCCCACTGTGACTCGAAGGCTTCCAGCTCGCGGCCGAGGATGAACCAGCCGCTGCCGGCCACGCGGCTGAGCGCCGCGTCAATGGCCGCGCGCGAGGCGGCATAGGTGGGTTGCAGGTCCAGAAAGGGCAGCTTCATGCGGGCGCGTTGCCGACGGCGGCAAGGAAGTCGTCGTAGTCGCGGATGTAGTCGCCCGCGTCGTAGGTGTCCGAGGCCAGCACCAGCAGCACGGCATCGGGCGAGAAGCGGTACTGGATGCCCCAGACCATGGGCGGGATGTGCAGCCCGACCTTGGGGCTGTCCAGGCGCAGCTCGTCGCGGTGCTCGCCATCGTCCAGCACGATGGTGCAGCTGCCTTTCACGCAGATGAGGAACTGATGGCAGGCCCGGTGGGCGTGCTCGCCGCGCACCTCCTCATTGGGCACGTCGTAGACGATGAAGAAGCGCCGCGGCGTGAACGGCAGATGGGCGTCGATCTCGCCGAAGCTCAGCGCACCGCGCAGGTCGACGATCTTGGGCAGCGCATGCAACCGTGCACCGCGCGCCTGCAGGGCGGGCAATGCGTCGCCGAGCCGATGCGCCGAGATGGCAGGGCCGCTGACCTGGACCTCGGGCGTGTCGAGGTAGCCGACGATGTGGGCCGGGTTGCCGGCGACGATGGCTCGCGGCGGCACGTCGCGGGTGACGACGGCACCGTCCGTCACCAGCGCCCCCGGGCCGATGGTCAGGCCGGCCTGGATGGTGGCATTGGCGCCGATGCTGGCACCCGCGCGAACGCGGGTCTTGAGGAACTCCGTGGGCTTCCTGCGGCTGCGCGGCGCGGGGTCGTTGCTGAAGGCAGCGTTGGCGCCGACGAAGACGTCATCCTCCAGCGTGATGCCATCCCACAGATAGACCCCGCACTTGACGGTCACCCGGTCGCCAACCGCCACCTCGTTCTCGATGAAGACGTGGTCGCAGACGTTGCAATCGGCGCCGATGCGGGCGCCGGGCAGGATATGGGCGAAGGCCCAGACGCGCGTACGCGGCCCGATCTGCGTGGACTCGACCAGGGCGTGCGAGTGCACAAAAGCGCCGCTGCCATCCATCATCGATTGATCTCCCATGCTTGGACTGTTCAGTATCCCTCGGCCGCGTCAGCGCAAGGGCGCCGCCACGCCGCGGCCCATGCTCCAGATCAGCGCGACGATCTGCTGCGCGTCGAACATCGCGTTCACATGGGCGACCCGCATCGAGTAGTAGTCGCCCTCGGCGGCCATCACGTCGAACAGCGAGCGGCGGCCGAGCTGCTGCCACTGCTGCAGCGTCGACGCGCGCACGCGGTCGCTGTTGCGCAGGATCTCGACGATGCGCCGGGCGCGATCCAGCGTGGAAGTGCCGACCTCGTTCATCTCCAAGAGGCGGTAGCGCTTGGCCTCGATGGCCTCGTCGCGCTGCAGCACGGTGGCCCGGTAGCGCTGCACAGCGGCACTGGCCTGGGCGTGGGCGCCGGGCTGGAGGATGGGGATGGTGACGGACACGCCGGCGCCAACGTCGTTGGAGCGCGACTCGCCGGGGCCGCTGCGGAACATCGCGCTGGCGCTGCCGGTCAGGTTGACCGTCGGTTTCTGGCCCGCAATGACGGACTCGGCAAAGCTGCGCTGCGAGCGCGCCTGGGCCTCGGCCTGGGCGACGTCGGCGCCGAGCAGGATGTCGCTCTGCATCTGCTCCAGGTCGGGCATCACGGACAGCTGGGCCGTCATGCCGATGCTGGGCGGCAGGGGCTCGCCCACCAGGCGCTTCATGCGCACCTCCGTCTGGCGCAGGGCCGACATGGTCTGCTCCAGCGACAGGTCGGCCTGCTGCAGGCTCTTCTGCGCCTGCACCAGCTCGCTGGCGCGGCCGCGGTCGGCCTTGGTGATGATCTCCAGCGCGTCGACCAGGCAGGCCATCTTGCGCACGTATTGGGTGTAGACCTGGCCCTGCAGCACGTAGCGGCTGCGGTCCAGCGCCAGCGTGACGACGTTCAGCGACAGCTGCTCCTCGGCGCTGCGCTGGCCTTGGGCTGCGACTTCGGCTAGCTCCTTGCGCCAATCGGTCAGCTTGGCGACGCGGCCGGAGTCCCAGACCGGCATGCCGGCCGAGAGCGTCGCACCGGCTTGGCCACCCCGGCCGACGGTCACGCCGCCGACGTTCTGGTACACGCCGTTGGTGCTGATGGTGAGGTTGGCCGTCGGGAGGCCCAGTGCACGCGTCTCTTCGACGTCCGATCGGGCGGCATCGGCCAGCAGGCGCACGGCGCCCAGGGCCTTGCTGCGCGACAGCGTTGCGTTGATCAGTGTTTGCAGCGCGGCGCGCGGGTCGCCGGTCTGGGTTTCGAGGGCGCTCATGTCGCGGCCCAGGCGCGACAGGCCGGCGTCGTCCTCGTTGCAGCGGCCTTGGGACGCAGGCACCTCGACCGCCGGCGGCGGCGCAACAGTCTTGGGCGGGCGCGTCTGCGCCAGCGCGAGTGAACCGAAAGCGGCGAAGCCGAGGACGATGAGGGGACGGAGCGGGTACAGCATGGCCCCGTCACTAGACCATCCGCCCCCCTCCCCTGAAGCCCGGAAAAGCGGGCCCGCACCTGCCCTTGTTCAGCGCTAGCTACGTTGTCTTGCGGGCCGAGCGCCGGGCCGCTCCCAAGCCGGCCCTCTTGGCGATGTGCTTGCCGGTTGATCCGGCAAGCATCGCCGTCCCCCCGGGGGACCGACCAAGCTCGCCGCGTTCAGCAGGCGAGACTGGGCGAGGGGCAGCTTTACCGCTCGCGCAGCGCTTCCTGCGACTTCATCATCGGCCGCAGCAGGTAGCTCAGCACCGAACGCTCGCCGGTCTTGATCTCCACCTGCGACGTCATGCCCGGTATGACGGGCAGCTTCTCGCCCTTGTACTTGAGGTTGTTGCGCTCGGACGTAACGATGACGCGGTAATGGCCCTCGCCGCTCTTGTCGCCCTCGGTGACGGCGTCGGGGCTCATGTAGGTGACCTTGCCTTCCAGGCCGCCATAGGTGTTGAAGTCATAGCCGGCCAGCTTGACCTCGGCCGTCTGGCCCAGGCGGATGAAGCCGATGTCCTTGGGCTTGATGCGCGCCTCCACCAGCACCTTGGGACCGATGGGCGAGATTTCCAGGATGGGTGCGCCGCTGGCAATGACGCCACCGACGGTGCCGGACTTGATGCTTTTGACGACCCCATGCACGGGCGACTTCAGCACCGTGCGCGTCAGCGCGTCCTGGCGCACCACCATCTGCTCGTCCATCTGGGCCATTTCGCTTTGCACGCGCACCAGTTCCTGGCTGGCTTCCTGGCGGTAGCGCGACAGGCGCTCGGTGCGCTGCTGCTGGATCTCGTTGACCTGGCGGTTCAGCCGCATGACCTCCACGTCGCTCATCAGGCCGCTGCGGGACATGTCCTGGGCGAGCTTGAGCTCCTTGGAGATCAGCCCGAGGCTGCGGTTGATGGCGCCGACCGCCTCGTCCAGCAGGCGCTTGCGGGCGTCGAAGGATTCGGCCTCGCCCTGGGCATAGCGGGCCTTGGGGTCGACATCGCGCGGCCAGTGGATGCTGACGCGGCCATTGGCCTCGGCATCCAGGCGCGCCGCCGCGGCTTTCAGGGCCAGCAGCTTGGCCTGGCCCTCGTTCTGCTGGGCTTCGACACGGGTCGGGTCGAGGAAGGCCAGGTCCTCGCCGGCCTGCACTTCCTGGCCTTCGCGCACCTTGAGTTCGCGCAGGATGCCGGCGTCCAGGCTGGCGATGACCTGCTCGCGCCCATCGGGCACGATGCGGCCATCGCTGCGGGTGATCTCGTCCACCTTGGCCAGGGCCGACCAGGTGATGGCCACCGTGACGACGGCGCACAGCAGATACAGGGCCCAGGTCGCGCGCGGCAGGGGCTCGTCGATCTGGGCGGCATGAAGGGCACTGACGAACAGGCCTTCTTCCTTGCTCAGGGCTTTGGCGCTCATACGCTATGCCCGCTCGGCCGCCCGAAGGGCATTGCCACCCCCTCGGGGGGCAGTGAGTGAAACGAACGTGGGGGCTTCATACGCTCGCGCTGCGTTGTACGGGTTGGGCCGACGGATGCATGTGTACGCCCTCGCCGCCCTGGGCGGGCGCAGCCGGGCGCACGCCGGACAGCGCCGCCAGCACCTGGTCGCGCGGGCCGTCCATGACGACACGGCCGCCATCGACGACGGCGATGCGCTGCACCAGCTCCAGCACGGCCGGGCGGTGGGTCACGACGACGAGCGTGGCCGTGCCGGCTGCGTCACGCAGCTGGCGCAGGAAAGCCATCTCGCTTTGCGCGTCCATCGAGCTGGTGGGCTCGTCCATCAGCAGGATCTGCGGCTTGGTGACCAGCGCCCGGGCCAGCGCAACGAGCTGACGCTGGCCGCCGGACAGCAGCTGGCCCATTTCGCCGACCGGCAGGTCCCAGCCCATCGGATGGCCGGAGACGACGCGGTCCAGGCCGGTCAGCTTGGCCACCTCGACGAGGCGGCCCGCGTCCAGGTGGGCGCGGCCCATCAGCACGTTGTCGCGCAATGTGCCGACGAACAGGCGCGGCTCCTGGCTGACGAAGCCGACCCGGGCCCGGTACTCTGCCGGGTCGACCTGGCGCAAATCGATGCCATCGACCTCGACCATGCCTTCGGTCGGCTGGTAGAGGCCGCCGAGCATGCGCAGGATGGTGGACTTGCCGCTGCCGATGCGGCCGAGGATGGCGACGCGCTCGCCGGCCTCCAGGCGCATGGTGACGTTGCGCAGCACCTTGGGCGCCGCCGACTCGCTGGCCGCCTGCTGCTGGCCGTGCTGCGGTTGGGGCGGGTAGCTGAAGCCGACGTCGTGCAGGCCGACCTTGCCGGTGACCTGGGACAGCGGCACGTAGTTGCGGCTGCTGTCGCGCTCGACCGGCGCATTCATCATCTGGTTGAGCGCCATCATGGCGGCGCGAGCACCCTGGTAGCGCGTGGCCAGGCTGACGAGGCTGCCCAGCGGCGCGATGGCGCGGCTGGCGAACATCACCGAGCCGATCAGCGCGCCGGCCGAGATGACGCCGTCATGGATCAGGTAAACGCCCCAGATGAGGATGATGAGGTTGACCGCCTGCTGCAGTGTGCTGGACAGATTCATGCTCCAGCTCGACAGCGCGCGCGAGGTCAGGGCCGTGTCGGCGACGATGGCCGTCGTGCGCTCGTAGCGGCGCACGAAGCGGCCCTCGGCACCCGAGGTCTTCAGGTCTTCCAGGCCCTCGAGGGACTCGACCAGGGTGCCGTGCAGGTCGGCAGTCTCCTGCATATTGGTGCTCATGGCCTTGCGCAGCGCCCCCTGGATGGCCCAGGACAGGCCCATGATGAGCGGCACGGCCAGCACCAGCACCCAGCCCAGCGGCCCGCCGATGACGAAGGTCATGCCGATGAAGATGACCAGGAAGGGCAGGTCCGACAGGGCCGACAGCGTGGCGCCGGTGAAGAACTCCCGCACCATTTCCACCTGGGCCAGATGGGCGGCATAGGCGCCGGCGGAAGCCGGCTTGTGCTCCATGCGCACCCCGAGGGTCTGGCGGTAGAGCTTGGCGCCGATGACGAGGTCGGCCTTGCGGCCGGCCAGGTCGATGAGGTGGGAGCGCAGCTGGCGCGCGAACAGGTCGAAGACCAGGGCCACCGAGGCGCCCACGGCCAGAGTCCACAGCGTGACCATGGCTTGATGGGGAATGACCTTGTCATAGATGACCGAGGTCACCAGGCCCGACACCAGCATCAGCACGTTGGACAGCAGGGCCGCCAGCATGGAAGCGCGGTAATAGGGCGTGAAGCGCTTCAGCGTGCCCCACAGCCAATGCGATTCCAGGCCCTTGTCGGCCAGCTTCAGCAGCGGCGCCTCCGAGCGCGGGGCCGAGGCGGTCTCCTGCGGCGACACGGCCAGCATGAAGCCGCTGTACTCGGGCTCCAGTTCGGCGGTCGTGGCCGGCACGGCGGCGGCTTCGGGGCCGGGGAACACCACTTCGTAGCGGCAAGCACCGGCGGCCACCGCGGCCGGATCGTCCAGGCGGCGCACCAGCACGCAGGCGTCGCCGCCGTTGAGCAGCAGCACCGCAGGCAGCAGCAGGGCATGGATGTCGTCGATGCTCTTGCGCAGCAGGCCGGCGTTGTAGCCCGCTTCGCGCATGACGCGGATGGCACCGTCGGGCGCCAGGGCACCTTCCACCGGCGCGCCGGCGCGCAGTGACTCGGGCGAGCGCGGCTTGCCATGGTGGCGCGTCAGCCAGGCCAGGGCCTGCAGCAGCGGGTCGCCGGCGGGCTGGTTGCTCAGGTTCTCCAGCGGGTCCGGCGGCGGCGCCGGCTCGCCATTGGCGGCCAGGCGCAAGCCCGGCGCCTGCGGCTGGCCGTCAAAGAAGGGGTCGTGCTGACGCGGCATTTAGGCCTTCTGCCTCGCATCGAGCGCAAGCCGCTCGAACTCTTGCTCTATATCGCGCACGATGGCCGGGATGTCAAACAGCGGCGAGCTGCGGCCGTGCTCCGCCAGGTAACGCTTGTAAGAAGCTGCGCGGGCCGGCTGGTTGCCGATCTGTACGGCACGCTGCTCGTATTCCTCGATCGTCGTCGTGATCAGGTCGGGCAGGCCGACGGCCGTCAGCAGGCTGCCGGCCATGCGCGAGATGTAGGTACGGCCCGAGCGGGTCAGGATGGGCGTGCCCATCCACAGGCAGTCGCTGGCCGTCGTGCCGGCGTTGTAGGGAAAGGTGTCCAGGAACAGGTCGGCCAGCGTGAAGCGGGCCAGGTAGTCGGCCGGCTGGGCGCGCCCGGCGAAGACGAGGCGTTCGGGGGCGATGCCCTCTTCCACCGCAACGCGCTGCAGGTTGGCCTTGGCAAACGGGTTGTCGGCCAGCAGCCACAGCACACTGTTCGGCACCTGGCGCAGCACGCGCATCCAGCAGCGCCAGACCTGCTCGCTCATCTTGTGGTTGTTGTTGAAGGCGCAGAAGACGAAACCGTCCTCCGGCAGCCCCATCTCGGCACGGCTGGGCGCCGGGTTGGCGGCGCGCGTGCGGTCGCTGACCTGGTAGCAGTGCGGCAGGTAGATGGGTTTTTCGGTGTGATACGGCAGCGACTCCGGCGGCATCACGAAGCGGTCGGCCAGGATCCAGTCCACACCCGGCAGGGCCGAGGTGGCCGGCAGGCCCAGGTAGCTGACCTGGATGGGCGCGCCGCGATAGGCCAGGATGCCGGGGCGCGCGCCGCTGGTCAGCCCCTGCAGGTCGACGAGCACGTCGATGCCAGCCTCAGCAATCATCTCTGCGGCGCGGCGGTCGGGCACGCCGTGCAGCGGCGTGTAGCTGTCCATCGCCCCCTTGATGCGGGCGCGCAGCGGCGTGCCGTCCTCGCGGCTCCAGCTGAAGGCGTGGATCTCGAACTTGGCTTTGTCGTGCAGTTCGTACAGCTCGGCCGTCAACAGGCCGACGGCATGCATGTGCAGATCGCCGGACAGATAGCCGATCTTGATCTTGCCTTCGCGCTTGCGGCCCTTGTGCAGCGGTGGCTCGGTGACCTTGGTGACCTTTTCCAGCACGAAGCGCTGGGCGGTCAGCAGTTGCAGGGCCGGGTCATCGCTCTCGTCCAGCATGCCGAGCAGCGAGGTGCTCATCAAGAGGTGGTTGTGCGTGACGTCGCCAAAGGTCTGGTAGACCGGCCAGGCGCATTGCTTCTGGCGGATGTGCACGTAATGCTGGGCCACGTCGCTCTGGCGCGGGTCCAGCTCCAGCGAGCGGCGCATCAGCGCCTCGGACTCGTCATAGCGCTTTTCCTGCTCCAGCAGGCGGGCGGCGTTGTTGAAGGCGTGCAGGCGCAGGCTCAGCGGGTCAGTGCCCAGGGCGTCGGGCGCCTCGTTGTCATAGACGGTGCGCCATTCGGCCAGCGCCTCTTCCATGCGCCCCTGGTGCTCCAACTGGTGGCCGAGGTTCAGGCGCGCCTGGGCGAAGGCCGGTGCCTGTTCGAGCGCCATGCGGTAGACGGTCTCCGCCTCTTCATGGCGGCGCAGTTCGCCCAGGACGGCACCCCAGTTGAAACAGGCCACATGACGCAGCGGCGACGCGGTGGCGCCGACCCAGTTCTGGTAGAGCAGCGCGGCCGCGTCCAGGGCGCCGGCCGCCTGCAGGCGCGAGGCGGCCTCCATGACCTGGGGCAAAGGCCATTGGCCGCTGCGGGCCAAGCCAAGCCATTGCTCGAGAAGGGCAATACCTTGGGGCGGGGCAGCGGGAGGCGTCGACATGTCCATGCGGCGGGCGGTGTGATCGGATGTTCCGCCGATTTTCAAGCCGCGCCGCCAGGTTGGGCGCGGGGAATAGGCTGCGGATTGCGCAGCATTTCCCGCCCCGGGCACCTCAAACTGGGGAATCATGCCCCGCCGCGGGCAGGCGGCAGGGCCTTCGCGAGGCGTCAGACAGGCCGTAGTGGCCTGTCTTCGGTCCCCGCTCAGCCACCCAAATAGTCCGACTTGCCCAGCGGCACGCCGGCATGGCGCAACAGCGCGTAAGTGGTTGTCGCGTGGAAATAGAAGTTGGGCAGGGCGAAATGCCGCAGATAGGTCGAGCCATCGAACTTCAGCGGGTCACCGCTGCGGCGCGGGATGACGATCTCGCGCTCCTCGCTGTCGGCGAAGGCCTCGGCGGGCACGGACAGCACAAAGTCGCGGGTCTTCTTGATGCGCTCGGCCAGCTCGTCCAGCGTGGCTTCGTTGTCCTCGTACTTGGGGATCTCCTGGCCGCCCAGGCGGGCCACGCAGCCCTTGGCAGCATCGCTGGCGATCTGGATCTGCTTGGCAAACGGCAGCATGTCGGGCGCCAGGCGCAACGTCAGGTAGACGTCGGTCGAGAACTTCCTGGTTTCGGCATGGGCCTTGGCGGCCTCCAGCCAGGTCAGCATATTGCCCAGCATCTTGGCGAATGCCGGCGCGCTGGCGGCGTGCATGGAAATCGGGGTCATCGGGTGTCTCCTTGAGGGAAAGCGATGGTAGCCATGCAACCCTGACCCCTGCTGAGCACCGTGCACAATCCCCTGCAGCTATGAACGTGATCATCCTGGACGACTACCAAGACGCCGTGCGCAAGCTGCGCTGCGCGGCGAAGTTGGAGCCCCTCAACGCCAAGGTCTTCACCAACACGGTCAAGGGCATCGGCCAGCTGTCCGTGCGGCTGCGCGATGCCGAGGTGCTGGTCCTGGTCCGCGAGCGCACCACCTTCCCGCGCCAGTTGCTCGAGAAGCTCCCAAAACTCAAGCTGATCTCCCAGACCGGCCGGGTTGGCAGCCACATCGACGTCGAGGCCTGCACGCGCTTAGGAATTGCCGTGGCCGAGGGCGTCGGCAGTCCGGTGGCGCCGGCCGAGCTGACCTGGGCGCTGATCATGGCCTCCATGAGACGGTTGCCGCAATACATCGGCAACCTGAAACATGGCGCCTGGCAGCAGGCCGGGCTGAAGGCTGCGTCCATGCCGGCCAATTTCGGGGTCGGCATGGTGCTGCGCGGCAAGACGCTGGGCATCTGGGGCTACGGCAAGATCGGCCAGCTCGTGGCCGGCTATGGACGCGCCTTCGGCATGAAGGTCATGGTCTGGGGCAGCGAGGCCTCGCGCCTGCGCGCCGAGGCCGATGGCTACCAGGCCGCCCCCAGCCGCGAGGCCTTCTTCGCCGAGGCCGACGTGCTGTCCGTGCACCTGCGCCTGTGCGACGCCACGCGCGGCATCGTCACATCCGAAGACCTGGCCCGGATGAAACCGACGGCGCTGTTCGTCAACACCTCACGAGCCGAACTGGCCGTCGAGGGCGCGCTGGTGTCGGCACTGAACCGCGGCCGGCCCGGCATGGCCGCCATCGACGTCTTCGAGAGCGAACCCATCCTGCAGGGCCACCCACTGCTGCGGCTGGAGAACGCCGTCTGCACGCCGCACATCGGCTACGTGGAGCAGGATAGCTACGAGCTCTATTTCGACGCGGCTTTCGACAACGTGCTGAACTTCATCAATCAGCAGCCGACGAATATCGTCAACCCGGACGCACTGAAGGTCCTGCGCTGAAGTCCAGCGCTGAGGAAGCGGCCTTGAACCGTCCCGAATCCCTGACGGAACTCTTCCTGGCGTTCTCAAGGCTGGCCCTGCAGGGCTTTGGCGGCGTGCTGGCGATAGCCCAGCGCGAACTGGTCGAGCACCATCACTGGATGAGCAAGGAGGAGTTCGTCGAGACCCTGGCCATCGCCCAGGTGCTACCCGGGCCCAATGTGGTCAACCTGTCCATGATGATCGGCGACCGCTTCTTCGGCCTGCGAGGCGCCGTCGTGGCGCTGGCCGGCATGCTGGTGGCGCCCGCGATCATCGTGCTGGCCCTGGCTGCCGCCTTTGACCAGTTGGCCCGCCACCCCATGGCCATCAACGCGCTGCGTGGCATGGGCGCGGTGTCGGCCGGACTGATCCTGGCCACCGGCATCAAGCTGCTGCCGGCACTCAAGAAGAGCCCGCTGGGCCGGCCGCTCGCCCTGGGCCTGGCCTTGACGGCTTTCGTGCTGATCGGTCTGCTGCGTTGGCCGCTGGTCAATGTGCTGGCCCTGCTAGGCGGCAGCGGCATGTTCCTGGCCTGGTGGAGAACACGGCCATGACAACGCCCGTCGATCTTCTCGGCCTCTTCCTGCATTTCCTGACGCTGTCGCTGCTGTCCATCGGCGGCGCCATCACGACGGTGCCCGAAATGCACCGCTACCTGGTCGACAAGACCGGCTGGCTCAGCGATACCGACTTCACGTCGTCCATCGCCCTGGCACAGGCGGCGCCAGGTCCCAACATCCTGTTCGTCGCGGTGCTGGGCTACAACGTGGCCGGCCTGACGGGCGCGGCGGCTGCGATGGCCGGCATCATGCTGCCGTCCAGCGTGCTGACCGTGACGGCCACGCGCTGGGCGCGCGCCAACCGCGAGCACATCGTGCTGCGCGCCTTCTCGGCCGGCATGATGCCGCTGACGCTGGGGCTGATCATCGCCACGGGCTGGCTGCTGGCCCTGCCTTTCCTGCGCGCCGACGAGCACCGCTGGAGCACGCTGGCGATGATTGCCGTCACCGTGCTGCTGACGCTGAGGACGAGGCTGGGCCTCGTCTGGATGGTGCTCGGCGGTGGCGTGCTGGGCGCGCTGGGTCTCGTCTGAGTTCTCAGACGCCCAGGCCCGCCTGCGTGGTCACGGAGCGCTTGCTGACGGGGGACATGCCCAGCGTCACCTGCGCATAGACCTCGTCGGAGCGCGGCATGATGATGGGCGTGTGGATGTCGGCCCAGCCGACGATCTCGGTGCCGGCGTCCTCGTCGAGCTTGGCGGTGTCGATGGCGCGCTTCTCGGAGTAGTTGACGCTGCCCGCGGCCAGCACCGAGACGGCCTTGTAGGGGCGCAGCAGCAGGCCGCCGGCCAGCCAGGTGAAGGTGCTGATCAGGTCGTCGGCACCGCCGTCGCCGGAGGGCAGATGGTCGCCGGCGAGGTCTTCGCCAAAAAGCTCGATCTCCAGCCGATAAGTGCGGCCGACATCGCTCGCGTCGAAGGTCATCGTGCCGGCGACGGTCACGTCGCGCTTGCTGCCATTGACGGCGCCGAGGGTGATGGTGGGGGTGGAAAGCGTGGCCATGATGGGCTCCTTGAGTCCGTTGGATCAGGTCGATGGCTCGCCGAGATGGCTTGCCTGCCTGTACTGACGCAAGGCAGCGACCGCGGGGATCAACCCCGCGTTGGTGAAAGTTCACCCTGCGCCGACGCCACCCGGCCGAAACGCCGCCGGCGGGCGGCCCAGCAGCCGCAGGAAGGCGCGCCGCATGCGCTCGGTACTGCCGAAGCCGCATTCCAGCGCCACCCGCAGCACCGACGTCGATCCGCCCTCCAACGCCGCGCGCGCCGCTTCCACGCGCAGTTGCTCGACCGCCTGCGCGGGCGTGGCGCCCGTCTCGGCGTGAAAACAGCGCGCGAAATGCCGTGGGCTCATGCAGGCCCTGGCGGCCAACTCGTCCACGCGGTGATCGCGCTTCAGGTCGCGCCGCACCTCGTCCAGCAGCGCGCCGAAACGGCCGTCGGGGCGCTGCAGGTCCAGCAGCGGCGAGAACTGCGACTGCCCGCCGGGCCGCCGCCGCTCCACGACGAGCTGGCGTGCGGCCTCCCGCGCGAGGTCTTCGCCATGATCGTGGGCCAGCAGTGCCAGGCAGAGGTCGATGCCGGCGGTCATGCCGGCGCTCGTCCAGAGTTCCGGCAAGCCAAGCTGGCGGACTGCGGGCTCGCGGACGTAGATGCGGTCGGGCTGCAGGCGCACGGCGGGAAAGTCTGTGGCGAACTGCCGGCTGCGTGACCAATGCGTCGTGGCCGTGCGCTCATCCAGCAGGCCGGCGGCGGCCAGCACGAGGCTGCCGCTGCAGATGCTGGCGACGCGCGCGCCCGATTTGCTGGCCCTGCGCAGCCAGGCAATGAGGCGGCCGTCGCGGCAGGCGGCGTCCACGCCATCGCCGCCGATCACCATGACCAGGTCGAGATCTCCCAGATGGCGCGGCAGCCCCTGCACCGGCCAGGCCACGCCGGCCGAACTGTGCACGGCAGGCGGCGCACTCGCCACCAGCCGCCAGTCGTAGCTGCCCGGCCGCGTCAGGCGGGCGAGCTCGAACACCGCCATAGGCCCGGCCAGGTCGAACTGCTGGAAGCCCGGGAAGAGCACGAAGGCGATGCGGCAGGTCATGCCGACATGATGGCAGGAAAGGTGGGAACTGCGTCATGGCGGCCATGGGCCAACCCACACAAACTGTGGCCATGGACCACGAAGCACCCACCATGACCGACCCCGGACACGACCTCATCACCATCACCCGCCGCCCCGACACGGTTTTCGTCTCGGGCCAGGGCGCCTGGCTGACCGACGAGGGCGGCAAGCGCCACCTCGACCTCGTGCAGGGCTGGGCCGTCAACAGCCTGGGCCACAGCCCGGCTCTCATCACGCAGGCCCTGCTGGCGCAGTCGCAGCGGCTGCTGAACCCGAGCCCCGCCTACTACAACCGCCCGCTGCTGGACCTGGCCGGGCGCCTCGTGGATTCAAGCTGCTTCGACCGTGTCTTCCTCGCCAGCTCGGGCGCCGAGGCCAACGAGGGCGCGGTGAAGCTCGCGCGGCGCTGGGGCAGCAGCATGCGCAGCGGCGCCAACGAGATCATCGGCTTCGAGCAGGCTTTCCACGGCCGCACGCTGGCGATGATGAGCGCTTCGGGCAAGCCGGGCTGGGGCGAGATCTACCCGCCCATGCCCGGCGGCTTCGTGAAGGCGCGGCTCAACGACATCGCTTCGGTGGAGCGCGCAATAACGCCACTCACGGCGGCCGTGATGATCGAATTCGTGCAGGGCGAGGCGGGCGTCGTCGTGGCCGACCCGGGCTTCGTGCGCGAGCTGCGCGCGCTGACGGCCGAACGCGGCGTGCTGCTGATCGCCGACGAGGTGCAGACCGGCATCGGTCGCTGCGGGCATGCCTTCGCCTACGAGCACTTCGGCATCGAGCCCGACGTGATGACGCTGGCCAAGGGCCTGGGTGGCGGCGTGCCGCTGGCGGCATTGCTGTGCAAGGAGGCGTTCAACTGCTTCCTGCCCGGCGACCAGGGCGGCACCTTCTGCGGCAACCCGCTGATGGCGGCGGTGGGGCTTGCCGTGGTCAACGAGGTCTGCCGCGAGGAGTTCCTGGCCGGTGTGCGCGAGCGTGCGGCGCAGTTGTCCGCCGGGCTGCAGGCCGTCGCGCACGATCACGGCCTGGTGGGCGAACGGGGCCTCGGCCTGCTGCGGGCTCTGGTGCTGCCGTCAGACGTCGCGGGCGAGGTGGTGGCGGCCGCCCAGGCGCTGGAGCCGGTAGGGCTGCTGCTCAATGCGCCCCGCCCTCACCTCATTCGACTGATGCCGGCGCTGAACATCAGCGCGGCCGAGATGGACGAGGGGCTGGCGCTGCTGCGCCGGGCGCTGCGCGAGGTGCTGGGTTGAGGTTCAGCCCTGCGTGGTCCCGAAGATCTTGTCGCCCGCGTCGCCCAGGCCCGGGATGATGTATCCGACATCGTTCAGGTGACTGTCGATGGCCGCCGTCCAGCACCGCACATCGGGATGGGCCGCTTGCAGGGCCTTCACGCCCTCGGGGGCGGCCACCAGCACCAGGGCGCGCACGTCCTTGCAGCCGCGGGCCTTCAGCAGGTCGACGGTGGCGATCATGCTGCCGGCCGTGGCCAGCATGGGGTCGATGATCAGCGCCGTGCGGGCGTCGAGGTTGCCCACGAACTTGTCGAAATAGTTCACCGGCTTGAGCGTCTCGTGATCGCGCGCCAGGCCCACGACCGAGACCTTGGCGTTGGGCAGGATGTCCAGCACACCGTCCAGCATGCCCAGGCCGGCGCGCAGGATGGGCACGACGGTGACCTTGCGGCCCGCGATCTGGTCGATCTCGGCGGGGCCGCTCCAGCAGTTGATCGTCGTCTTCTCCAGCGGGAAGTCGGCCGTCGCCTCGTAGCAGAGCAGCCGCGCCACCTCGCCGGTCAGCTCGCGGAACTTCTTCGTCGAGATGTCGACCTCGCGCATCAGGCCGATCTTGTGCTTGACGAGGGGGTGCTTGACTTCGATGACGGCCATGGCGGGCTTCCTATTTTTTCTGAATAGTCAGAATTATCGACGTTGACGCAGAGCCTCGTAGAGGCAAACCCCGGACGCTACCGACACGTTCAGGCTTTCGACGGCGCCGGCCATCGGGATGCGCACCAGTTCGTCGCAGGTCTTGGCCGTCAGCTGGCGCATACCCTCGCCCTCGGCGCCCAGCACGAAGGCCACCGGGCGCTTCAGGTCCAGGTCGTAGATGGAGCGCTCGGCCTGGTCAGACGTGCCGACCACCCAGATGTCGCGTTCCTTCAGCTCATTCAAGGTCCGTGCCAGGTTGGTGACCATCAGATAGGGCACGGTCTCGGCCGCGCCGCTGGCCACCTTGGCCACCGTGGCGTTCAGGCCTACGGCGCGGTCCTTGGGGGCGACGACGGCATGGGCGCCAGCGCCATCGGCCACGCGCAGGCAGGCACCGAGGTTGTGCGGGTCGGTCACGCCGTCCAGCACCAGCACCAGCGGCGGGCCTTCCACCGCGTCCAGCACATCGTCCAACGAATGGAGCTGGGCCAGCGCCTGCACCCGGGCCACGACGCCCTGGTGGCGCGGGCTGCCGGCGATCTGGCTCAGACGCTCGTCGTTGCTCTCCACCAGCTTGGCGCCGGCCTCCTTGGCACGCTCGACGAAGGCGCGCATGCGCTGGTCGCGCCGGGACGGGTCGAAATGGACCTCGGCGACCGAGGCCGGATGGGTCTTGAGGCGGACGGTGACGGCGTGGAAGCCGAACAGGACGGACTTGGGGGAGCTCATGGCCGCATTGTCGGTTCAGCGGCCGGCCTGCTTCCTCGCGTTCTCCATGACGTTCACAAAGCTGTCAGTCCAGAAGCGCGCCTTGTTCTTGGCCAGATGGTCCAGCAACTGGTCATGCGCTTGACGCGTGACGCTCAGGTGTTCTGCACCCACGCCGTGAAAGAGCAGCGACACCAGCGCATGCTGGGCCGCCGCCTTTTCGACCAGGGCGATCAGTTGCTCGCCGCTCCAGCCCTCGACGAAATAGACCGGCATGGCATAGGGGTCGAGCGCGGCAGCATCGGTAGCCATGGCCGGGCCGGCAGCCCGGTAGGCGACGAAATGCGGCTTCAGTGCCGCGACGAAATCCTGGCCGCCGGCCTGCATGTCCAGGCACGGGGGCGTGAACGTGCGGCGGGCCTTGCCGTCCAGCGCTTGCAGCCAGGTGTTGGCGGCGATGACCTGCTCCTGCACCTGGGCCGGCATCTGGCGCTCCAGGTCGCGCTGCGGCTGCACCCACTCGCGGCCGGGGCCTTTGGCCGAGCAGCCGTGAAAGAGGCTGTGGTTGCCGAGCTCGTGGCCCGCCGCGGCGGCGGCCTTCCATTCGTTCTGCCGGCCGGGCAGCGTCGGCCCGTTGATGGGAATGTAGAAACTCGCCCTCAGGCCGCGCTTGTTCAGCGCCGGCACGACATGATCGAGCTGGCTGTCCAGCGCGTCGTCATAGCCCAGGCTGACGGCCGCCTGCGCGCCGTTCGGCCACACGAAGGGCGCCGCCTGGACTGTCCAGCTCATCAGCAGGCCAGCGGCGGCCAGAAGCAGTGCCCGCATCACGATCCTTTCAGCACTTGAACAACCATCAGCACGCCGATCAACATCGGCTGATGGACCATATAAAAACTCAACGACCAGCGCCCCAGCACAGCCAGCGGCCGCGGCGCGCTGCCGGTCCAGAGGCCGGGCCAGGCACGCGTGACGACAAAGCCGAGCAGCATGACGCCCAGCCACGGCAGCACCGGCACATAGTCCTCGGTGATGGGCTTGTGGGTGACGAGGCCGACCCAGTTGGTCCAGCGCGTGTCGAAAAAGGGCAGTTGCACCAGCCGTGGCGCCGCAACGGCCAGCGCGGCCAGCACCAGCAGCACCGCGTTCGGCAACCGGCTCAGGCCCATCCGCAGCAGCAGCAACATCACCGCGATGCCATGCAGCACGCCAAAGCTGATCCAGCTGTTGGGGAACATGAACCACGAGCCCAGCGAGACCAACGCCGCGCAGCCAGCTACCTGGCTCCAACGCTTCCAGAAGCGGCCAGCGCCCTGCCCCGCCAGCACCGCAAGGGCCTGGCCGCCGCCGGCGCAGAACAGGAAGAGGCTGACGATGCAGATGCGCTGCCAGGTCCAGACCGGGTCGCGGTAGTAGTCCTGGCGGATCCAGCCGAAGTGGTTCAGGTCGAAACCGAAGTGGAACGCGGCCATCCAGACGATGGCCAGGCCGCGCAGGGCGTCGAGGCGATCGGAACGGGGGGGCGATGGGTCGGCGGCGGCCGTGGGCATGCAGGGCTAGGGAGTCGGCGAGGACGCCGGATTCTGACGCCTCGGCACATAGCCCCGCTGCACGAAATCGGTCTGCATCAGCCCCTGCATCGCGAACTGCGGCCCGCGCGCGCCACGCGCCCTAGCAACACGGCGAGGCGGCGGCGCCAGCGGTGGCTGGCTGGCGGCGTTTTCGGCGGGGCGCGCCGAAGCCGGCACGTCGGACGCTGCCGAGGCGGCGGGGCTGGGGATCTCCACCCCATTCGGTTGCAGGTTGCGCGCCGGCAGGGGCACACCACTCTTCTCGCAGGGCTGGTCGGTGTAGCGCACCTGCCCGTCCACTTCACACCGCCAGACCTGCTGCGCCCAAGCACCGCCGCATGTCAGCCACATTGCCAGACACATTCCCAACCCTGCAGCCAAGCGCTTCATCGTGGATCTCCACGCAGCCCCGGCAGCGCGCCGACTGCGCGCAGACCATCGGCAAACGCCGTGCCCCCACGGGTGAGCGCTAGGAAGCCGGCGCGGAGGCGGGGTTTTGAATTCTTTGCAGTCGCTGCTGCTGGCGACGCTGCATCTTCTCCTCGGCGATGCGGCGGCGGTTGATGCGGTCACCCTCGTCGGGGTCGGCCGCACTGTGCATCGCCTCGGCGCGAAGGCGCGCGTCATAGCGGGCGCGATCGCTCAGCTGCGTCTGCGCCGCCTGGGCCTCGCGGCTGATGGCCCAGTCGGCCTCGCGATAGCGCCCCTGCCCTGCACGGCACTGGCGCACGCGGCGCACCTCGTCCTGCAGGAACTGGCGTTCCGCATCGCCCAGCGTCGTCGAATTGGCGCGGACTTCCATGCCACGAATCTCGCCGTCACCGGGGCAGGCATTGCCCGCCGTCGCGATGGGCGCCGAAGCCGCGGACGCTGCTCCCATGGTGGCGCGGATCAACTCCGGCTTGAGGCTCTCGACGACATTGGGCTGCAGGCTGCGCTCGGCTACCGGCTGGCCGCTGCCCGGGCAGGGCTTGTCGCTGAAGCGCACCTGACCGTTCAGCTCGCACTTCCAGACCTGCTGCGCGCCAGCGCCAAAAGGCAGCAGCGCAAGGCCAATCGCCAACCCCAAGCACGAACTCACTCGCCGCATCTCAAACCATCCCTTTGAATTCGATCCTCGCATAACGCATCACCGGACCATGCGCCGACAGGCCAGGCGCTGGATGCGACGCGCTGCCCTGTCGATGTTCTTTACAGTCGAAGTCGAGCGCCAAGGCCACGACCTCCCGGTGGGCGCCGGACACGACAGAACATTGACGCAATGTCAGGCGCTCGGGGGCGCTGGCTTTGCCAAGACATCGTGCAAGGTGCGCTGGCACTGGCGCAAGCTCAGGCAGACGCCGTGATGCTCCCGCAGATGCTGTTGCAGCAGCTTCCCATCCCATCGCCCTTTGGCGTAACCGCAGCCACTGGGCGACGTACGGAGCTCTGCAGCCACTTCCAGCGACTTCACACCGGTCAGCCGCGGCGGCCGTCCCGGCGCACGCTCTGCCACCAGCATGACGGTGACTCCGTGAAAATGCCGAACCCAGCGCTGCAGGCTGCGGGGGCTGTCGCCAAACCATGCCGCAACCTCCGAGCAGCTGCGCCCGCAGGCCACCAGGCAAACGCAATGCAGACGGTGCAGCGCCTGCTCCTGGGCCGATCGATCGGATCCGATTCGCAACATCTGCCGCAGCGCATCGAGCGCCGCGTCGGGCAGTTGGGTCATGAAATACCTCCCGGGCATGGCCGCCGGCGTGCGACATGCCTTCTGACGCTTCCGTCTGGAGTCGGCAACTGGCACGTTCGATGCTCGCTACCGGAGGAATCAGCCGGCAAGGGCACGCCTTCTGACAACAGCCAATATAGGCGTTGCGATCGGTGCCTACCTCCAAGGAGACACACCATGCCCTGTCCTCACACCCGCAGCAGCCATCGGTGGGTTGCCTTGCCGCTTCTGGCTCTTGCGCTGCCCGCGCTGGCCGACACCGGCCCCGAGGCCAACAGCAATGACTGCAGCCAGCGCAACGCCTATGTGATCGAGCACAACTACACCCGCACGGCGCTGGACTTCACCATCAACTACACGGATCGCCGAAACGGCGGCACCATCGTCGCCTCGGATCACGTCGGAGAAATCGCGGCGGGCGGGCAAAGCGGCAAGCGCGAAATTCCCGACGCCGCGAAGAAACTGACGCTCTGCGACGTCGTCAACCACACCCGCGCCGTTGGCAACCCTGGCGGCCCAGGCGGTGGGGCCGGTGGGCCGGACGACATCTGGAGCGGCGCCGAGCACGATCAGAAGTTCGAGGTGCTCTACAAGGACCCGGCCACCGGCAAATACGTTCAGCAGAGCATCTTCCATTTCCTGGCCCTGGCTTACGGCGGCGAGGAAATTCCTTTCCTCGACTTCTGGTTCGACACCAGCGGCGATGGCCGCATCGACGCAAACGATCACATGTACGCGCTCTACGACATCGGCGAGTACACGCACAGCGGTGCCGACTCGCTCGCGGCGCTGCGCTCCCGCTTCCTGCCGGGCCAGGCGGTGGACATCCTCAATGGCCGCATCGCGGGCATCGACGGCCTTTACTTCAGCACCACCGCCTTCACCTTTGACGAGAGCACCGGCTACCAGGGCAGCAACTACTCGGGCAGAGGTTTCGGCGTGACAGACCACACCTTCTACAGCCGGCTGCCCGAGCCCGCCAGCCTGGCGCTGACTCTGGCGGCGCTCGTGGCGGGCCTGAGTTCTCGCCGGGTGAAGCGGCCCCGGGCTTGAGCGCACGCCCGGGAGGGCAGCACGGGCGGCGTGAAGCGGCGGGCCTCGGGAGCCCGGAGTTGTGCCCAAAATGCGGATCGACGCCACTCCCGCCGACGCCCCGTGCCCACCCTGCCCCGCCGCCTCACTCTCGCCGTCGCGCTGCTCTTCCTCGGCTGCGCTCCCGCTTTCGCCAAGGCTCAAGCCCAGCCTCGCGCCGTCAACGCCCGCGGCGCGCTGGACGCCGAGGAGTTGAACAACATCGGCGTCTTCAAACGCGTGTCGCCGTCGGTGGTGCACATCACCACGCTGAGCGTGCAGCGCGACTTCTTCTCGCTGCGCACCAGCGAGCAGCCCAGCGGCACCGGCACCGGTTTCATCTGGGACGACGCCGGCCACGTCGTCACCAATTTCCACGTCATCCAGGGCGGCGACCGCGCCACCGTCACGCTGAACGACCAGAGCAGCTTTCCAGCCAAGCTCGTCGGCGCCTACCCGGACCGCGACATTGCCGTGCTGCGCATCGAAGCGCCCCACGAGAAGCTGCCGGCAATCGCGGTCGGTGCCAGCCGCGATCTGCAGGTGGGCCAGAAGGTCTACGCCATCGGCAACCCCTTCGGCCTGGACCAGACGCTGACCACCGGCATCGTCTCGGCGCTGAACCGCGAAATCGAATCGGTCACGCGACGCACGATCAAGGGCGCCATCCAGACCGATGCGGCCATCAACCCTGGCAATTCGGGCGGGCCGCTGCTGGATTCGGCGGGGCGGCTGATCGGCGTCAACACGGCCATCTACAGCCCGAGCGGGGCGAGTGCAGGGATCGGGTTTGCGATTCCGGTGGACGAGGTGAATCGCATCGTGCCGCGATTGATTCGAGATGGGCGCTTCATCCGGCCCGCGCTGGGCGTGACAGCCGGGCCGGAGAACCTGGCCAAGGCGCTGGGGGCGCCCAAGGGTGTGCTGCTGGTCAACGTGGCGGACGCCAGCCCGGCTGCGGCGGCGGGCTTGAAACCCTTCGGCAGGGATCGCAGCGGGCGCATCGTGCAGGGGGACGTCATCACGGCTGTCGACGGCGTGGCGGTGGCTGACTTGGACGACATGCTGTCGCTGCTGGAGACGCGGCAGATCGGGGAGAAGGTGACGTTGACGGTGTGGCGGGCGGGGCAAACGCGGAAGGTCACGGCAACGCTGGGTAGCTCAGACTAGAACGAGGGGAAGGCTTTGAACGATTTACCTATGGCTGATGCGCGAAATGATGATCAAGCGCGAAAGCGGACTCGTGCCGCGGTCACCACAAGGAACTTAGCCAGTGCGTCTAACAACACACGATGGAACGAGCTGATCACTCACATCCGCGCTCTTGATGGCTGGCGTCCTTCTTATCGCTCGAAATCAGTTGATGGCACCGTCTCGAATTGGGATGTCGAATGGTTTTATCACCTGCCCTTTCCGTTTGAAGCTGTCGAATGGTTTGACATCGGCCTGTCCGAGGAGGGGCCATTCATAGGAAAGCTGCTTCCTAGAGAGAGCATTGACCATCGAAACGAAATCCTGCCAATCTTGGAAAAGATTGGCTTCGACTTCGAGCAGCGTGGCGACGTCGTACGTATCTGGGGTTATTTACCAAGGTCTTACGACGATTTCGCACCTCAATAGCGCGACGACAGGGGCGAGATCGGCAAGAGCCACCCCGTAAAGTAGCGACCCGCCCGACAAGTCACGCGACTTGGGCTTACTAGACAAACGACAGGACACCCCATGGGCGCGCAATGGAAAGCCAAACACAAAGACATCGCCGCCAATGCCAAGGGCCGGCTCTTCGGCAAGTTGTCCAAGGACATCATGATTGCCGCGCGCCACGGCGCTGATCCGAAGGACAACGCGCGGCTGAGGCTGGTGGTGGAGCAGGCGCGCAAGGTGTCCATGCCCAAGGAGACGCTGGACCGCGCCATCAAGAAAGGCGCCGGGTTGACCGGTGAGGTCGTCCACTTCGAGCAGGCCATCTACGAAGGCTTTGCGCCGCACCGCGTGCCGGTGATGGTGGAGGTGCTGACGGACAACGTGAACCGCGCCGCGTCGGACATGCGCGTGCTGTTCCGCAAGGGCCAGCTCGGCACGGCCGGTTCGGTGGGTTGGGACTTCGACCACGTCGGCATGATCGAAGCCGAGCCTGCCACGCCAGGCGCCGACGCCGACACCGCCGCCATCGAAGCCGGCGCGCAGGACCTGCTGCCGCCCGACGAAGAAGGCGTCACCGTCTTCCTGACTGAACCGACCGACCTCGACCTCGTCAGCCGCGCCCTGCCCGAGCAGGGCTTCAAGGTGCTCAGCGCCAAGCTGGGCTATCGACCCAAGAACCCCATCGACCCGGCAAGCCTGAACGCCGAGCAGTTGGACGAGGTGGAGAGCTTTCTCGCCGCGCTGGACGCCAACGACGACGTGCAGCACGTGTACGCCGGGCTGGCGGGCTGACTCACCTGGTGCGCCGTGCCAGGCGCATGCCGCCCAGACTGACCAGCCCGGCAAGCATCAGCGCCCAGCTGCGGTTTTCCGGCACGGCGTTCACCAACAGCCCCCGGGCCGACGTCAGGGTGTAGCCCTCCGGCAGCGAATACTCCACGCGCGCGCTGAAGCTCAGGGATGAGTTCAGGCTGGACAGCGCGAACTCGAAGCCGCGCTCAAACGGCGTGCCGACCACTGCGGTGAACGAGGCTGAATCGACGCGATGGAGGGTGGGTTGAGTGACGCCGCCACTGAAGGTTGCGGTGCGGCCGAAGGCGAGCACGTCACGTGACGGGTCATTGGCAATCCGATCTGCGACCGCGTTCGCCGAGGCGCTCGGCGTCAGCGAACGTTTGCCGCTGATGAAGGTGTAGCTGGTCAGCACAAAGCCGGAAGCGCTTCGAGCCGTGGTGCCATCGAGGGTGACCGTGACGCCGACCTGCACCGTGGGCGTGGGCCCCGTGATCATGAACTGGTCGAACTGGACGGCATCGATGACGGAGGTCGGCACCGTGGAGGGTGTCGACTTGACGGACAAGTGCATGTCCATCCCATTGACGAAAACATGGGCGCTTCCGCTCGAAGGGCTGCCGTAGTAGTCGGCAAACGAAGCCGTCAGGTCCGCGCCATTCGTCAGCGTGCACGACACGGAGTCGCCGCCCAGCGGCAGCAGGCCGGTGCACGTCGAGTGGTCGGAAACGAAGTTGATTTCGCGGGTGACCCCTGGGGCTAGCGGAAGCGCCCAAGTGGCGCTGCTGCAGGCTGTGGCCAGGCAGGCGACGGCCATGAAGCGCCGGGCCGGTGAAAGATCGTTGTGCATTGCAAGCTCCCGTTTGCGCCGCCGGCGGTGCGCAGGCTGCAGTTCGATGATGGAAGGCGCAGCCACCCTGCACCACCCACAGATGACCCACAGCACCTGGGCCTGCCCTAGCATTCGGCGATGAACCCATCGCAGCCTGAAGCGGCAGCCGCGCAGCGGTCGGGCGAGTTGCTGGACGTCTTGCGGGCGCTGTCGGTGCAGGCCCCTGGCGCGCTGGATAGCGCGGCGGCGTTGGCGCTGCGGGCTCAGGCCGACGGACAGGTGGCGCTCGCCGCGGGAGCAGCCGGTTTGGTGGTGCTGGTGGAGCACCTGCAGGCCTGCCTCTACCGCCACGCCATGGCCATGCTGGGCGTACTGACCGCAGTCGGCCCGGACGCAGCCGGCACCGGCATCGAAGGCCTGCTGGCCTGGGCCGGGGCCTCGATTGCCCATGACTACGGCGTGCTGCCCGCGTGGCCGCCCGCCAATGTGGCGCTGTTGATGGAGCGCGCCCGAGGTGCACCGAACGACGTCTCGCTGGCGCTGGCCTGCGCGCTGGGTGAGCTTTGCGAGCGCCATGGCGAAGACGCGGAGTTCGAGCTGCTGTTCGCGCAGGTCGCCTCTGTTGAGCAGCAGCCAGATGCCTCTCCCTTCTGGCGCGGCCACTGGGCCATCGTTGCAGCCTGGCATCTGTATGCCTTCTCCAAGGTCGACGAAGCGCGTGAGCGGCTGGTGCTGGCGCAGCAGCTGGCCGCCGAACACCATCTACCGGGGCTGGCCGCCGTCGCGGCACTGCAGCGCGCACGCCTGGTGGAGTGCAGCAGCGACCCAGCAGCCGCGCTGGCCCTGGCAGCCCAGGCCGCCGCCGCGGGCGATGCAGCCAGCACGCCGCTGTGGTGGGCCGACCAGGCCGATGTGCGCTGCCGCGTGGCCCTGCTTGAGGGCGACTTCCATGCGGCCCTGGGCCATGCGCGGCGGGCTCTGGGCCATCTGCAGATGAGTGGCGCCTGGCCCGGCTACCAGGTCACCTACCTCGTGCAGGAGGGCTATGCACTGATTGGCTGCGGCAATGCCGAGGATGCTGCAGCGCGCTTTCAAGGCTTGGGCGAGATGCAGTTGCCGCGCTATCTGGCGGCACGCCTGCGCTGCCTGGCAGACTTGACCGCACTGATCGCCATCGGCCAGCGCAATGGCTGGGGCGCCCTGCCGGACGCCGCCCTGGCCCGCGCCATGCGCACGCTGCGCGAACTGGAGTGGCCCGGCGTGCTGCCGCTGCTGCCGCTGCACATCGGCGAGATCTTCTGCCAGGCCCTGGTTCAAGGCGCCGAGACGGACTGGGTGCGCTCGGCCATCCGCACACGCCGGCTCGCGGCGCCGCCCGGCGCGCCGGAGACCTGGCCCTGGTCGGTGAAGGTCCGTGCCCTGGGTGGCTTTGAGATGTGCAACGACGCCGGCGCCGTGCGTTCAGCGGAAGGGCGCAAGGCCGCCAGCAAGCCGCTCGAACTGCTGCGCTATCTGGCTTGCCGCGGCACCGAGGCCGCCTCAACCGAGGCCGTGGCCCGCGAGCTGTGGCCCGGTGACGGCCGTGAGGGGCGGCAAAAGGCCTTCGAGGTCACCGTCGCGAGGCTGCGCCGCCTGCTGGCCCACGACGCCGCCTTGCTGGTGCAGGACCATGGCGTGCGCCTGAACGCGGACTGCGTCTGGGTCGACGTGCAGGCCCTGAACGACCGCCTGACTGAGCACGAGCACTCACCTGCTGGCAGCTCTGCCGCCGCCGGGGCCCTGGACGCCGCCCTCAAGCTCTACCGTGGCCCCTGCCTGACGCTCAGCGAGCAGACTTGGGCGCTGGCTGCGGCCGAGCGCTGGCGGGCCCGCCTCGCCGCGGCGCTGCTGCGTGAGGCACGCGACGCAAGCGTCGACGCCACGCAAGCGCGGGAATGGACGCTGCGCGCTGTGTCCGCCGACCCCGGCATCTCAAGCCATGTGGCTGCGCCAGCGACCCATCACTTGTAGAACGCAGCGATCTGGGGGATGAATCTCTCCGGATTGCCGCCGACCAGATTCGTCAAGACGACGACGGCCAAGCCCTCGTCCGGATAAACGATGAAGGCCGCGCGGTTGCCGCCGATGCCGGCGACCTGCCTTTTCGGGCTTGAGGCGAGCACAGGCCAGCCGGCCGCCCAGCTGCCTTCAGCACCACTGCTCAGCTTCTCGGGTGTCCACATGCGCTGCGCGCTGGCCGCGCTGATGAACCGGCCATTGGACAGCGCGACGATCCAGTTCGCCAGCTCGGTGGCCGTCGTCTGGATGCCGCCTCCCGCATGGAGGCTGTAGGGCATCTCGTAGACCCAGTGAGACAGGCGATCGGCATCGTCCGGCGCGAGCGTTCTGCGGGGAAAGCGGCTGTAGATCGTTGCAGCGTTCGCCACGAGGTCATAGCTGTCGCCGAACGTCGTCAGCGGCATGTCGGCCAGCGCGAACTGCCGCTCTTTCATGTAGCGCTCGTAGGGCATCTTGGCCTGCTTGACGATGATCTGAGCCAGCAGGCCGTAGTTGGTCTGGTTGTAGGCAAACTTCTCACCGGGCGGCGCTTCCATGGGTTGCTGTTTGACCGCCTTCCACATGGCCGCTTCAGTGCTGCCAGTGACGGGGCCGGGTTGATCGACGATATCAGGCAGCCCCGAGGTGTGCGCCAGCAACTGCCGCACGCGGATGGGCTGCCAAGCGCTCGGCAGGTCATCGAGATAGCGGGATACCGGTGCCTCAAGATTCACGAGGCCGGCCTCGGCCAACTGCATCAACGCAACGCCTGTGAGCGGCTTGGTGCCGGAGTTGAGCGGGAACAATGTCTTGGCCGTTGCGGGCACACGGTTTTCGACGTTGGCCCAGCCATAGCTTTCGCACAGCACGATCCGGCCGTCCTTGACGACGGCAACCTGCAGCCCCGGTATGCGCTGTTCCTTCATCGTCTGTTGAATCAGGCGGCGCGTCTGATCGTTCGAGGTTTCGATGGCATCAGCGGCGCGGCCGAGGCCAGGCAGTGCCAACAGCAATGCCGCCGTCAGGATGACGAGGGTCTCTCTTCCAAATTTCATAGGCTGTTCAGGACGGAGCGTGGGTGAGTTGAGGTGTCGAACCTTGGCGCAACCCGTCATCGTGCGGCAGCTTCTGACCGATGACGTAAGTCAGAGAGGTTGAGGGGCGGCGCTTGATCCCACGTCACACTGCGCCAGCAACCACTGCTCGAAGGCCTTGACCGCCGGGCGTGACTTGGCCGCCGGGTCGACGATGAGGCGATAGGCCCGCGCCGACGCGATGCCGGCATCAAACGGCGTGACGAGCTGGCCGCTGGCCAGCAGCGCATCCACCAGCGGCCGCCGGCCCAGCGCCACGCCCTGCCCCGCAATGGCGGCGGCGATGGCCTCGGAATAGCTCGAGAAACTCAAGCGCGCCGCCGGCCGCAGATCGACCAGGCCCCAGGCACTCAGCCAGGGCTCCCATTCGGCCGGCATGCCGGCGCTGTCGCCATCCATGGCCAGATGCAGCAGCGTGTGCCGGGCCAGGTCGGGCGGCTCGCGCAGCGGCAGGCCCAGCTCGCCCACCAGCCGTGGGCTGCAGACCGGCACCATCGATTCGGCAAACAGCTGTTGGCCCTGAGCCGCGCCGACCGGGCTGTAGCGGATGGCGAGGTCAAAGCCCTCGCTGGCCAGGTTGCGGTTGCCCAGGCCGGCATCCAGGCGCACGTCGATGCCCGGGTGGGCACGGGTGAAGCCGGTCAGGCGTGGGATCAGCCACAGCGACGCGAAGCCCGGCGTCGTCGTCAACGCCAGCATCTGGCGCTGGTGCGGCTCACGCACCGCACGCACGGCCACACGCAAGGTGTTCAAGGCCGTCGAGCAGGCGGCGTGCAGGCGCTGGCCATCCTCGGTCAATGCAAGCGCACGGTGGCGGCGCTCGAACAGCGTCACGCCGAGTTCGTCCTCCAGCGCGCGGATCTGCCGGCTCATGGCCGACTGCGTGATGAAGCGCTCTTCGGCAGCCTGGGTGAAGCTCAAATGCCGCGCCGCCGCCTCGAAGGCGGCCAGCAACTGCAGCGGTGGGAGGTGGTCAACGGGCTTTGTTGGCATGCGCTGGTGGAATGCGAAGCCTTCCGAATGATCGTTTGTCGGCAAGGTGGCCAAGCGGCACTATCCGCGTCAGACGGCCGCAACGCAAGCATGCCAACCCGGCATGCCAGTCCGCCGCCCCAGGAGCACACCATGCTGATCGACGTCCCCCGCACCCGGCTGTTGCTGCAACGCGGCCAGATCTCGCGCCTGCCCGAGGCCCGCGCCACCCATCTGTGCAGCGCGTCCGGCACGCTGTGGATCACCATCGACCACGATTCGCGCGACATCGTGCTGGAACCCGGCCAGTGCTTTGTCGTGCAGACCGATGAGGCGGTCACCGTCAGCGCGCTGAGCGGCCCGGCGGTGCTGGACCTGAGGCCGGCGGCGACCGGAGCGCGGCAGTGAACACGCTGCTGGCGCCAGCGCCCGTCGCCACCGAGGCGCCCGAGCATTGGATGCTGGCCGGCGGGCACCAGGTCCGCCTGCGCCCCATTGCCGCCGCGGATGCCGCTGCCGAGCAGGCCTTCTTCAGCGCACTGTCGCTGGACTCGCGCCACAAGCGCTTCCATATCGGCCTGCGCGAACTCAGCCCCGCATTGCTGAAGCTGCTGACCGAAGTTGACCAGAGCCAGCACGTCGCCTGGGTGGTCGAAGCCCAAGCCTCCGGCCATCCCGTCATTGCCGACGCGCGCTATGTGCATGACGAAGACCGCCCCGAGCGCGCCGAGTTCGCGCTGGCCGTCGCCGACGAGTGGCAGGGCCGCGGCCTGGGCCGGCGCCTCATCGCTCATTTGGCCGCCCATGCACGACAACACGGCGTGCAGCGTCTGCATGGCGACATATTGGCCGACAACCGCCGCATGCTGGCGCTGATGCGCGACCAAGGCGCCCGCTTGACGGCCCATCCAGACGGCGCACAACTGGTGCGCGCGGTGCTCTGCACAAATGATCCGGTGATTGATGCCTGAACTAAGGACACTCAGTGACGAACAAATTCAGCAACTCATTGATTTTCATTTGATTTTCGTAATAAATTGAGGACAAAATTCAGGACACGCTTCCTGAACCATGTCCGCCGACCTCACCAGCCTCGAACAACTCCTGCGGCCACGCGGCCCTCTGGGGCTGGCGGACATCGCCGCGGCCCTGGGCTGCTCGACCAAGACCGCCCAGCGATTGGTTGCAGCGGCCGGTGTCGCCGTCGTGGCGGCGGGTCAGACCCGGCGTCGGCGCGTCGCTTGGCGACGTGATTTCCGTGGCCAACGCGTTGAGGCCCAGCTCTACCGCATCGCTGCCGATGGCCGCCCTCAGGCCCTGGCCCAATTGCGCCCGATCTGGCCGCAAGGCTGCCATCTCGACACCCTGGCCGCCGCCTGGCCGGCGCCCGACGCCGCACGCGACGGCTGGTACGAGGGCCTGCCCTATCCGCTCTATGACCTGCGGCCGCAGGGCTTCCTGGGCCGCAACTTCGCGCGCCGGCATGCCGCCGGCCTGGGCCTGTCCCCCGACCCACGCAGTTGGGACGACGATGCCCTGCTATTGGCCCTGAGCAGTCTCGGCGACGACCTGCCGGGCGAGTTGCTGGTGGGAGACGCCGTCCTGCGCCGTTTTCTCGATGCCAGGCTGGCGTCGCCGGCGCCGCTGCATGAGGCAGGACTGCCAGCCCGCTACGCCGAACTGGCAGCCCAGGCCATGGAAGGCGCACTGCCCGGCTCATCGGCGGGCGGCGAATTTCCCAAGTTCACGGTGGCACGCGAACTGGCAGGCATGGCGACACCGCATTGCGTCGTCAAGTTCTCGGGCGCCGACGAGTCCGCAACGGTGCAGCGCTGGCGCGACCTGCTGGTCTGCGAGCAGCTGGCGGCGGCGGCCTTGGGGCTGGAGGCGGCGCACACCCGGCTGCTGGCACATGAGGGGCGCCACTTCCTGGAAAGCGAACGCTTCGACCGCATCGGCCCGCACGGGCGGCGAGGGGTCGTCAGCCTCGAAAGCGTCAATGCCGGCCTCGTCGGTGAGGCCACGAACGATTGGACCCGGGTGGCCGCTGCACTGGCCGCCCACGGCCTGCTGAGCACGGCGGATGCCGAGCGGGTCGCCGAGCGCCAGCTCTTCGGCCAACTCATCGCCAACAGCGACATGCATGGCGGCAATCTGTGCTTCTTCCACGACGCCGCGGGTCTGAGCCTGGCGCCCAGCTACGACCAGCTCCCCATGCGCTACGCACCGCTGGCCGGTGGCGAAGTGCTGTCCCCGCCGCTCACACCCACCCTGCCGCTGCCGGTGGAGCGGGATCGCTGGCTGCGTGTGCTGCCCCGCGCACGCGGGTTCTGGCAGGCCGCCGCGGCGGATGAGCGCATCAGCCTACCGTTTCGCATGCTGTGCGCCGACAACGCCGTGGCGCTTGAGCAGGCAGCCTCCGTCGCATGAACCGTTTGCTCCTCATCACGCTGCTGCTGGCTCTGGGTGTTGTCGTGGTCAGCCTGGCCGCCGGCGAATGGCTGACCCGCCCGGCCCGCGACTCCATCGGCCCACCACCGCCCGATTTGCGGGCCGAGGCGCTGCGCCTCCCCTACGGCGGCAGCCAGCAGGTCAGCGGCTGGTTCCTGCCCGGCCGCCCGGGTGAAGGCGCGGTGCTGTTGCTGCACGGCGTGCGTGGCAACCGGTTGCAGATGCTGGAACGCGCCCGCTGGCTGCAGCGCGAGGGCATTGGCAGCCTGCTGATCGACCTGCCCTCGCATGGCGAAAGCAGCGGTGACCGCATCAGCTTCGGGCGCCGCGAGGCGTTGGGCGTGCAGGCGGCACTGGGCTGGCTGCGCGCCCGCCTGCCGGGCGAAAAGCTGGGCGGCATCGGCGTGTCGCTGGGCGGCGCTTCGCTGCTGTTCGCCGAGCGCCAACCCGAGCTGGATGCGATGGTGCTGGAGTCCGTCTACCCCACCATCACCGATGCCGTGCAAGACCGCCTGGTGGCGCGCCTCGGCCCGGCCGGCGCCTGGGCCGCACCGCTGTTGCTGCTGCAGATCCCGCTGCGCCTGGGTCTGGGCGTGCATGAGCTGCGTCCCATCGAGGCCATCAAGGCTGTTCACGCGCCGCTGCTGGTCGCGTCGGGCACCGCGGATCGCTCAACGCGCTGGGTCGAGACGGAGCAGCTTTTCGCCGCGGCGACCGAGCCCAAGGCGCTCTGGCCGGTGCCGGGTGCCGGCCATGAGGACCTGCACGACTTCGACGCCTCGGCCTACCGCGGTCGCCTGCTGCCTTGGTTGCAATCACATTTGCGCAAAGCCGGTGGCTGACAGGGCCAAGCCGGCGCCGGCAAGATGCCTGCATGTCTACCCTGCCCCCGCTCTCCATCCTTGACCTGGCGCCCGTCGTCGAAGGGGCCACGACGCGTGAAGCCCTGCTGAACAGCCTGGACCTCGTGCGCCTGGCCGACACGCTGGGCTATACGCGCTACTGGGTGGCCGAGCACCACAACATGGAAGGCGTGGCCAGCTCGGCCACTGCGGTGCTGATCGGCCAACTGGCCGCGGCGAGCCAGCGCATCCGCGTCGGCGCCGGCGGCATCATGCTGCCCAACCATGCGCCGCTGACCATCGCCGAGCAGTTCGGCACCCTGGCCGAACTCTTCCCCGGCCGCATCGACCTCGGCCTGGGCCGCGCGCCCGGCACCGACCGGCCGACGATGCGCGCGCTGCGGCGCAGCCTGGAGAGCAGCGGCGAGGACGGTTTCCCCAACGATGTGCTGGAGCTGCAGAGCTACCTCGCGCCACTGGCCGCGCAGGCGCAAGTGCGTGCCGTGCCGGGCCAGGGCACCGAGGTGCCGATCTGGTTGCTGGGCTCGAGCCTGTACTCGGCCCAGCTCGCCGCCCACCTCGGCCTGCCCTTCGCATTCGCGTCGCACTTCGCGCCCGAGATGCTGATGCAGGCGCTGCAGATCTACCGTTCCACCTACAAGCCCAGCGCTCGCCACCCCAAGCCGCACGCGATGGTGGGCCTGAACATCATCGTGGCGCCAACCGACGACGAGGCGCAGTACCTGTTCACGTCGGCTCAGCAGCGCTTCCTGGGCATGGTGCGCGGCCGGCGCGGCAAGCTGCCCGAGCCGGTGCCGAGCATGGATGCGCTGTGGTCACCGGCTGAGCGCATGCAGGTGGAGCGCATGCTGAGTGAATCCATCGTCGGTTCGCCGGAGACCGTGCGCGCCGGGCTGGCGGAAACGAGCGAGCGCACGCAGGCGGATGAATTCATCGTCGCCTGCGCAGTGCATGACCATGCACTGCGCAGGCGTTCGTACGAGCTGCTGGCGCGGCTCTGAGTTGCGCGCGCTGTCCGAGTCACCGTGAATAAGTGCCTCGGCGTCCAGCCAGTCTGGAATCTCATAGGGACGCGTCGCCTGAAGCGGCCCTGCCCCGTCGACGCCATCCGGGCTTGCGGCACACTGCGCGCATGCCCGCCGCCCAGCCCGCCGCCCCGGCCGAGGTCGCCCCGACGCTGTTCAAGAACGCCAGGGCCTTCGAGGCCTGGCTGAAGAAGAACCACGCGAAGTCCGACGGCCTGTGGCTGATGATCGCCAAGCGCGGCGCGGCCGAGCCCAGCGTCACCTACCCCGAGGCGGTGGAGATCGCGCTGTGCTGGGGTTGGATCGACGGCCAGAAGAAGGGGCTGGACGACCAGCACTTCCTGCAGCGCTTCACGCCGCGGCGTGCGCGCAGCGTCTGGTCCAAGATCAACGTCGAAAAAGTGGCCGCGCTGATCAAGGCGGGCCGCATGCAGCCACCCGGCCAGGCGCAGGTCGAGGCCGCCAAGGCCGACGGCCGTTGGGCCCAGGCCTACGACGGCGCGAAGACGTCCACCGTGCCCGACGACCTGGCGGTAGCGTTGGATGCGAATCCGCCGGCCAAGGCCTTCTTCGCCACCGTCAACGCGAGCAACCGCTACGCCGTGCTCTGGCGCATCCAGACCGCCGTCAAGCCCGAGACGCGTGCCAGGCGCATCGCGCAACTGGTGGACATGCTCGCCCGCGGCGAAACGGTGCATATCTTCAAGCCCAAGCCCAAGCCCAAGCCCGGCTAGGCCATCAGCGCTGCCCCCCCAACCGGCCAACGCACGGAGTTGCAGTTCCGACAGCCGATAGCTGAGACGCAGTGGGTGCGGCAGATCTGAGCCCGATGCGAGCGCATGCAAACCCAGACCTACTACGCCGTCACCGCCCCGCGCCTGACCTTCCAGCCGCTGGCCGACTCGTCCACTGACGTGGAAGTGGCCGTGCTCGGCGGCGGTTTTGCGGGCCTGGCCGCGGCGCGCGGGCTGCAGGAGCGCGGCATCACCAGCGTGGCGGTGCTGGAGGCGCAGACCATCGGCCATGGCGCGTCAGGGCGCAATGGCGGTTTCGTGTTCGGCGGCTACAGCCGCGACGCGGCGGACTTGGTGAGCGACCTGGGCCTGGCAGCGGCGCGTGAGTTCTACGCTCATAGCCGCGAAGCCATCGCACTGATCCGCTCGCGCATCGAGGCCCACGCCATCGACTGCGACCGGCAAGAGGGCGGCGCTCTGCTGCTCAACTGGTTCAGGCACAGCGCACGCGCCGAGCGCCAGTTGCGCGATCAGGCGCGCTGGCTGCGCGAGAACTTCGGCGTCACCTGGGACGAAATCGAGCCTGCCCAGGTCCGGCAGTGGCTGGACACACAGCGTTATGGCGGCGCTCTGCTGGAGCGCGATGCCTTCCATTTCCATCCGCTCAAGTACGCGTTGGGGCTGGCTCGCGTCATCGAGCATGCCGGTGGCAGGGTGCACGAGCACAGTGCCGTGATGAGCATCGAGCGCCTTGCCGCCGGTGGCTTCGTGCTGCGCACCTCACATGACGCCTCGATCCGCGCGGCCCAGGTCGTCGTGGCCGGTGGTGCCTATCTGAAGGCCATGCTGCCAGCCCTGACCGGCGCGCGCCTGCCCATCGCAACCTATGTCATCGCGACCGAACCGTTGCCGCCCAACCTGCGACCGATCCGCACGCCCGCCGCCCTCTACGACAACCGCTTCGCCTTCGACTACTACCGAGCGCTCGCCGATCACCGGTTGCTGTGGGGCGGCCGCATCTCCATCCAGGAGCGCGACCCCGCGCGCATTGCGCAGATGCTGCAGGCGGACCTGCTCAAGGTCTATCCGCAGCTCGCCGCGGTGCGCGTCTCGCATGCCTGGGGTGGGCTCATGAGCTATGCCCGGCACAAGATGCCGCAGATCGGCCAGCTGGCGCCGGGCCTGTGGTTCGCTCAGGCCTTTGGCGGCCATGGCGTGGCGCCGACGACGGTGGCCGGCGAATGGTTGGCGGACGCCATCAGCGGCCGCGCGGACCTGCCCGCCGCCTTGCGGCGCTACGGATTGACGCCGGTCTTCGGCCAGGCGGGTCTGCTGGCGGCCCAGGCCACCTACAGCTGGGCCGAGCTTCGCGACGCGCTCAAGGAGAGGCTGCCCGGCTGATCACTTGATGCGCTGCTTCTCGAGCTTGCGCGCCAGCGTGCGCCGGTGCATGCCCAGGCGCCGCGCCGTCTCGCTGATGTTGAAGTCGGTCTCGGCCAACACCTCGTGGATACGCTCCCATTCCAGCGTCTTGATGGACGCGGTCTGGCGCTCGGTCACTTCCACGTCGGCATCGCCCTGCTTGCGCGCGAAGGCGGCTTCGATGTCGTCTGTGTTGGCCGGCTTGGCGAGGTAATGGCAGGCCCCGAGCTTGATGGCCTCGACGGCCGTCGCGATGCTGGCATAGCCGGTCAGCACGACGATCAGCACCTCCGGGTCCCAGCCATGCAAGGCCTGTACGCAGGACAGGCCCGAAGCGCCGCCAGCCAGTTTGAGGTCGACGACGGCATGGCCGAGTTCCTCGTCCTCGGGCAGCTCGTCGAGCAGGGCCTTCATGTCGTCCAGGCCGGTGGCTCGCAGGCAACGCCAGCCGCGGCGCTCGAAGGAGCGCGTCAGCGTGTGGGCGAAGCTGTCGTCGTCCTCGACGATGAGCAGCAAACGGTCTGCTTCAGCGGGCATGAGTGGCGGATTGTCGCGGCAGCAGCGAAGCCAGAGGCAGCGTCAGCACGACCTCTGCGCCACCGCCCTCGCGGTTGCGAGCCTCCAGCCGCCCGCCCAGGGTGCGCGCGACGTTGACCGACAGGAAGAGGCCCATGCCACGGCCCGGCTGGCCCTTGCTGCTCTGGTAGGGCTCGCCGAAATGCTTGAGACGGTCGGCGTCGAAGCCGGGGCCGTTGTCGCGCACGCTCAAGTGCAGCGTGGCTTCGTCCGGGCAGGTGGCGACGAGGGTCAGCGGCATGCCTGGCGCTGCCTCGAGCGCGTTGTCGAGCAGGTTGGCGACGACCTGCTGCAATGCGCTGTCCGAGATGATCTCGACCTCGGGCAGGTCCTTGTTGCGAAGGGCCAGATCGGCGCCTGCGTGGGCGGACCGCCAGTCCTTGGCCAGGCTGTCGGTGAAGGCCTGCAGCGTCGTCAGCCGCGGTGCCTCGCCGCGCATCTCGCCGGCCGACATCAGGATGCCCGTGACGATGGCCTTGCAGCGCAGGATCTGGCGCTGCATCTCCTCGATTTCCTCGCGCAGCTCGGGCTCGCCCGCAAACGGGGCCATATGGGCCCAGTCGCCCAGGATGACGCTGAGCGTGGCCAGCGGCGTGCCCAGCTCATGCGCGGCGCCGCTGGCGAGCAGGCCCATGCGCACGATGTGCACCTCCTCGGCCGCGCGCTGCTGCAGCTCGGCCAGCTCGGCATCGCGCTGGCGCAGGTTGCGGTTGATGCGCACGATGAAGACGCTGAGCAGGCCGACATTGAGCACGAAGCACAGCAGCAGGCCGCCCAGGTAGTTGGGCGACAGCGTCGTCGGCGATGAGGCATCCAGCAGCAGCGGGCGGTGCCATTGCGTCAGCAGCACGAAGCCCGACACCGCGCTCAGCATGACGGCCATCAGATAGGCCGGCCGCAGCAGCACCGAGGCCACGGCGACCTGCAGCAGATACAGGTAGATGAAGGGGTTGTCGCTGCCGCCGGCCAGATAGAGCTGGCCGGTCAGCACGCCAACGTCGACCAGCAGCGCGATGCAGAGCTCGATCTGCGACACCGGCTGCGTGAGCTTGTTGCGCCAGATGCTGAACAGGTTGAAGACGACCAGGATGCCGAGCAGGCTCAGCATCTCGGCCCAGGGCAGCGTGATCGCCAGGCCGACATGCACGACGAGCACGGTGGCGAGCTGGCCGACGACGGCCAGCCAGCGCAGCTCGATGAGCTGGCGCAGGTTGGCGCGGCCAGCGCGACGCTCGGGCGCGACGATGACTGGCTCAGCAGGTTCGGCGGTGGGGAGCAGCGGCGTGGGGTTCAAGGCAGGGAGCGGCGGCGCTCTTCGCGGAGCAGATAGATGGCGGCAGCCGCAGACATGGCCGCGAGCGCCAGCCAGGTGATGGCGTAGACGGCGTGATTGTTGGCGAAGCGGATCACCGTCAGGCCCGGGCGAGGCCAGCGCCGGGGTTGGGCAGGGTCGGCGGACTCGTCGACAAAGAAAGGAGCGACGGGACCCGTCAGGCCAAGTTCGGTCGCAATGCCAGCAACATCGCGCGAGTACCAGCGCCCTTCTGCAGGCACGTTCTTGCGCAGCGGGCCGCCACCGGTTTCGGTCAGGCGCAGCAAGCCCGTCAGCTCGACGGGGCCGGCAGGCGCGGAATGCTGTTCGGGCGCGCGCTGCTCGGGCGGCACGAAGCCGCGGTTGATGAGGACGGCCGTGCCGTCGTCCAGGCGCAGCGGCGCCAGCACCCAGTGGCCACCGCCCAGTTCGGTCGTGGCCTGCACCAGCACCTCGCGCGGCTCGAAGCGGCCGCGCAGGCGCAGGCGGCGGTATTCGTCGGCCTTCGATACTGAAACCGATGCGGCTGGCGGAGACACCGGCTCCGCATGAACCTGGCGCTCGACGCGGGCAATGAGGTCTTCTTTCCAGCCGAGGCGCTGGAACTGCCAAACGGCCAGCGCGAGGAAGCCCACGCTGGCCAGCGCCGTGGCGACGATCAGTGCCAGGCGCGCCGCGCGGATCACGGCATGTTGCGCATCGCGGCGGGATCGGGCGTCGGCATCATGTTGGCGTTCATGTGATACATGACCCAGACCGAGCCGGACAGCATGATGACGACCAGGGCGCCGGTGAACAGCAGCGCCAGCAGGGACCAGCCCTGCTCGACCTTGGCGTTCATGTGCAGGAAATAGATCATGTGCACGACCATCTGCACGGCCGCGAAGCCGAGGATGACCAGGCCGGTCAGCTTGGGTGTGGGCAACACCTTGCCCATGACGAGCCAGAAGGGAATCGCCGTCAGGATGACCGAAAGGATGAAGCCGACGGCGTAGCCCTTGAAGCTGACGTGGAAGTCGCCTTCACCGTCGTGATGGTCGTCGTGGTGATCGTGGGCATGGTCGGCCATCACAGCACTCCCATCAGGTAGACGAAGGTGAAGACGCCGATCCAGACGACGTCCAGAAAGTGCCAGAACATCGACAGGCACATCAGGCGGCGGCGGTTGGCGGGCGTCAGGCCGAGCTTTTGCACCTGCACCATCAGCGTGACCAGCCAGATGCAGCCGAAGGTGACGTGCAGGCCGTGGGTGCCGACCAGCGTGAAGAAGCTGGACAGGAAGGCGCTGCGGCCCGGGCCGGCGCCCTCGTGGATGAGGTGGTGGAACTCGAACAGCTCGATGCCCAGGAACCCCAGGCCGAACAGGCCGGTGACGGCCAGCCAGGCCAGCATCTGGTTCTTGCGCTTGGCCTGCATCGCGATCATCGCGAAGCCATAGGTGATGGACGAGAACAGCAGCAGGCCCGTGTTGACGGCCACCAGCGGCAGGTCGAACAGGTCGGCGCCCGACGGACCCGCCGCGTAGTTGCGGCCCAGCACGGCGTAGACGGCGAACAGCACCGCGAAGATGAGGCAGTCGCTCATCAGGTAGAGCCAGAAGCCCAGCATGGTGCTGGGCTGCGGGTGGTGGTCGCCCGTGTCGTAGAAGACGGGCGCGGCGCCGTTGACGTGAGAGGTCACAGTTGCAGTCATGTCAGCGGTCTCCCGGTCAGGCGGCGGATGCAAGCGCGCGGGTGCGCTCGTCCTCGGTGCGGGTCACCGCATCGGCCGGGATGTGGAAGTCACGGTCGTAGTTGAAGGTGTGGACGATGGACGCGATGACGGTGGCGGCAAAGGTCGCCGCGGCGATCCAGTACATATGCCAGATCAGCGCGAAGCCCATGGCCGTGGCCAGCATGGCGATGATGAATCCGGCGCCGGTGTTCCTGGGCATGTGGATGGCCACGAAGCCTTGGCGAGGGCGCTCGGCATTGCGCTGCTTCATGTCGTGCCAGGCGTCCATCTCATGGGCGATGGGCGTGAAGGCGAAGTTGTAGTCCGGCGGCGGCGAAGACGTGGACCATTCCAGCGTGCGGCCACCCCAGATGTCGCCCGTCGTGTCGGCCAGTTCCTTGCGGCGCCAGATGCTGACGGCGATCTGCACCAGGAAGGCACCGATACCGCAGGCCACGATGCCCGCACCGATGGCGGCGACGACGAAATAGGGTTGCAGCGTCACGTCATCGAAGTGGCTGACACGGCGCGTGATGCCCATCAGGCCCAGCACGTACAGCGGCGTGAACGCGACCCAGAAGCCGATGAACCAGCACCAGAACGACACCTTGCCCCAGAAGGCGTCCAGGCGGAAGCCGAAGGCCTTGGGGAACCAGTAGTTGATGCCGGCGAAGGCGCCGAACACCACGCCGCCAATGATGACGTTGTGGAAGTGGGCGATCAGGAACAGGCTGTTGTGCAGCACGAAGTCGGCCGCCGGCACGGCGAGCAGCACGCCGGTCATGCCGCCGATGGTGAAGGTGATCATGAAGCCCACCGTCCACAGCATCGGCACCTCGAACTTGATGCGGCCACGGTACATCGTGAACAGCCAGTTGAAGATCTTGGCGCCCGTCGGGATCGAGATGATCATCGTCGTGATGCCGAAGAAGCTGTTCACGCTGGCGCCCGAACCCATCGTGAAGAAGTGGTGCAGCCAGACGAGGTAGGACAGGATGGTGATGACGACCGTCGCGTAGACCATGGACGCGTAGCCGAACAGCTTCTTGCGGCTGAAGGTGGACACCACCTCCGAGAAGATGCCAAACACCGGCAGCACCAGGATGTAGACCTCGGGGTGGCCCCAGATCCAGATCAGGTTCACGTAGAGCATGGCGTTGCCGCCAAGGTCGTTGGTGAAGAAGTTGGTGCCGAGGTAGCGGTCGGCCGTCAGCAGCGCCAGCGTTGCGGCCAGCACGGGGAAGGTCGCGACGATGAGCACGTTGGTGCACAGCGACGTCCACGTGAAGACGGGCATCTTCATCATCGTCATGCCCGGCGCGCGCATCTTGATGATGGTGGCGATCAGGTTGATGCCCGACAGCGTCGTGCCCACGCCCGCGATCTGCAGGGACCACAGGTAGTAGTCCACCCCCACGTCGGGGCTGGCCAGGATGCCCGACAGCGGCGGATAGGCCAGCCAGCCGGTCTTGGCGAACTCGCCGATGAACAGCGAGATCATGACCAGCACAGCGCCACCGGCCGTCATCCAGAAGCTGAAGTTGTTCAGGAAGGGGAAGGCGACGTCGCGTGCGCCGATCTGCAACGGCACGACATAGTTCATGAACCCGGTCACGAAGGGCATCGCGACGAAGAAGATCATGATGACGCCGTGGGCCGTGAAGACCTGGTCGTAGTGGTGCGGCGGCAGGAAGCCGGCGTTGTCGGCAAAGGCCATGGCCTGGTGGGCCCGCATCATCAGCGCGTCCGCGAAGCCGCGCAGCAGCATCACCACGCCGAGGATGATGTACATGATGCCGATCTTCTTGTGGTCGATGCTGGTGATCCAGTCGGTCCACAGATGGCCCCAGAGGCGGAACTTGGTGATCAGCGCGAACACCAGCGCGCCGCCCAGCACCACGGCGATGAAGGTGGCGATGAGGATGGGCTCGTGCAGCGGCAGCGAGTCCCAGCCGAGGCGGCCGAGGATGGGATGCAGCTGATCGAGCGTCTGGTGTTGGGCAACGACGGGATTGGACATCGGTCGGTCTCAGTTCTTCAGCGCGACGGGTGAAGCCTCGGGGGCTTCGACAGGCAGGCCCAGCAGGTTGGTCGGCGTGCACAGCGCGGCCACCACCATGCGGTCGCGCCTGTTCCCTTCGGCATCGCGCCAGGGGCTGCGCATCGTGCTGGCCACGCCGCCCTTGCCGGCACCGCCGGCCGCGTCGATGGCCATCATCTGGCTGGCGCACATCTTCTTGCCGTCGACGCAGCGGTCGACGATGGCGCTCCAAAGGCCAGCCTCGACGCTAGCGAAGCGGCGAATGGGTTCCTTGGTGCTGGGCTGCTCGAGCTTGAGGTAGTCGGCACGGGTCAGCGTGTTGCCGCCGGCCTTGTTGCCGTCGACCCAGCGCGCGAATTCTTCGTCCGTCAGGCCGTGGAATTTGAAGCGCATGTCCGAGAAGCCGGCACCGCTGTACTGGGCCGACAGGCCGTCATAGACGCCGGCCTTGTTGATGACGGCGTGCAGTTGGGTCTCCATGCCCGGCATCGCGTAGATCATGCCGGCCAGGGCGGGCACGTAGAAGGTGTTCATCACCGAGGTCGACGTGAAGCGGAAGTGGATGGGGCGGTCCACCGGCGCGGCCAGTTCGTTGACGGTCGCGATGCCCTGCTCGGGGTAGATGAACAGCCACTTCCAGTCCATGGACACCGCATATACCTCCAGCGGCTTCACGTCGGCGGCGACGGGCCTGCCCTCGGCGATGCGGTCCAGCGGGCGGAAGGGGTCGAGCTTGTGGGTGCTGATCCAGGTGATGGCGCCCAACGCGATGATGATCAGCAGCGGCGCGCCCCAGATGACGAGTTCCAGGCGCGTGGAATGGTCCCAGTCCGGCGCGTACGTCGCCTCCTCATTGGACTGGCGGTAACGGTATGCAAAGAGCAGCGTCAACGCGATCACCGGGACGATGATCAGCAGCATCAGCAGCGTGGATGTGACGATGAGCTGGGCCTGCTGTTGCGCGATGTCGCCATGCGGCTTCATCACGATCCAATCGCAGCCAGACAAAGCGAAGCTGGCTGACAAGACCAGGGCGCTGTTGAGGAGAGACTTGTTGGGGTACATCCTGAGGCGCGCGCAAGGGTTAACGATCTTGCTCGCAGCGATGGAATGTAAGTTGATTGAGGTAAATCAACGATTGGACATTTTGTCCAAGGCACAGACGGAGACAAGCCCGAAATGGCAGTTGCAGGTAGTACTTTCCATCACCCCAATTCCGGTCCCGTGACCACGCGGACGGACGAGGATCTCGCCCCCGGCGATATCGCAGTCGGCGTCATCATCGGCCGCGCGTCGGAGTATTTCGACTTCTTCGTCTTCGGCATCGCCTCGGTGCTGGTCTTCCCGCAGGTCTTCTTCCCCTTTGCCGACCGCCTGACCGGCACGCTTTACGCCTTCCTGGTCTTTGCGCTGGCATTCGTCGTCCGACCGGTCGGCACGCTGATTGGCATGTCCATCCAGCGCCATTTCGGCCGCTCCGCCAAGCTGACCGCCGCCCTCTTCCTGCTCGGCTGCTCCACGGTCGGCATGGGCTTGCTGCCCGGATATGCCGAAGCCGGTAGCGCGGCCATCTGGCTGCTGGCGCTGGCCCGCGTCGGCCAGGGCCTGGCCTTGGGCGGCTCCTGGGACGGCCTGCCCTCGCTGCTGGCGCTGAACGCGCCGCCCGACCGCCGCGGCTGGTACGCCATGCTGGGCCAGCTCGGCGCGCCACTGGGCTTCTTCGTCGCCTCGGGCGTGTTCCTGTACGTGTTCGGCAGCCTGGACGCCAAGGATTTCCTTTCCTGGGGCTGGCGTTTCCCCTTCTTCACGGCCTTCGCGATCAACGTCGTCGCGCTGTTCGCCCGGCTGCGCCTGGTCGTCACGCACGAGTACGAGAAGCGCATGGAAGAGCAGGAACTCGACCCCGCCTATCTGCGCGAGCTGCTGCCGGCCCAGGGCCACCACATCGTCATCGGCGCCTTTGCCGCCCTGGCCAGCTATGCCCTCTTTCACCTGGTGAGCGTGTTCCCGCTGTCCTGGGTGGCGCTGTACGGCACCGAGGGGATCGAGGACTTCATGAAGATGGAGTTGCTCGGTGCGGCCTTCGCTGCCGTGGCCATGCCCATGTCCGGGCTGATCGCCGACAAGATCGGCCGGCGCAGCTACCTCGGCACCATGGCCCTGGCCATCGGCGTGTTCGCGCTGTTCGCCCCCTTCATGCTGGGCGGCGGCAAACCCGGCCAGGCCGCCTTCATCCTGATCGGCTTCGTGTTGCTGGGCCTGTCCTACGGCCAGTCCGCAGGCTCGGTGACGTCCAACTTCCTGCCGCACTTCCGCTACACCGGCGCGGCGCTGACGGCCGACATGGCTTGGCTGCTGGGCGCGGCCTTTGCGCCCGTCGTGGCCCTCTTCCTGTCCTCGCGCTTCGGCTTGGTGTCGCTCAGCCTCTACCTGCTGTCGGGCGTGGTTTGCACGCTGGTGGCGCTGCGGGTGAACAAGCGGCTGCAGGCTGCGGGCGTGGTTCAAGACTAAGGACCCGCGCTCCGGCAAAGGCGGGCTCTGGCCCGCCTTTATTTTGGCGCGACAGTTTCCTTTATCTGAAAGTTTCCATACACTTAGCCATCACGGAAACTTTAGAGCCGCCATGTCCCTGACCCTGCACTACCACCCGCTGTCCTCCTATTGCTGGAAGGTCTTGATCGCGCTGTACGAGAACGGTGCGCCCTTCGAAGCCCGCAATGTCAATCTCGGCGACCCGGCGGCACGCACGGCCTATGCAGCGCTCTGGCCCACGGCCAAGATCCCGTTGCTGGTCGACGGGGGCCGCGTCGTGCCCGAGACCTCCATCCAGATTGAATACCTTGACCGCCGCCACCCCGGCCACGTGCAGTTGCTGCCCGAGGATTTCGAGGCGCAGCTGGAAGTACGTTTGTGGGACCGCGTCTTCGACCTGCATGTGATGACGCCCATGCAGCGCTTCATCGCCCAACAGCTGCGCCCCGAGGCCGAGCGCGACGCGGTCACGCTGACCGGCGCGGTCAACGACTTGGGGCTGGCCTACGACCTCATCGAAAGCCGCCTCGGCGACCGCGAGTGGGCAGCAGGCGAGGCCTTCACGATGGCCGATTGCGCGGCTGCACCGGCTCTGTTCTATGCCGCCATCGTGCGGCCCTTCTCGCCCGAACACAAGAAGCTCAGCGCCTATTTCGAGCGCCTGCTCGCCCGACCTTCGGTCTGGCGCTGCATCGTCGAAGCTCGCCCCGTCTTCCAGTACTACCCTCTGCGCCATGCCCTCCCCGCTCGCTTCCTCGCCGACTGACGCGCGCCTGGACCGCCTTTTCGCGGCGTTGGCGGACGGCAACCGGCGCGCGATGGTCGATCAGCTCAGCCGCGGGCCGGCCTCGGTGTCGGACCTCGCCAAGCCCTTGGACATCGCCCTGCCCTCGGCGTTGAAGCACCTGGCGGCTCTGGAAGCGGGCGGCCTTGTGCAATCGGACAAGGCCGGTCGCGTGCGCACTTACCGCATCGCGCCGGATGCCTTTGGCGGCCTGGAAGCCTGGGTCGCCGAGCGCAAGGCGATGTGGCACCGCCAGTTCGATGCCCTTGAAGCCCTTCTCGAAGAACAGGACAACCCACCGTGACGACGACTCCCGCCGCCCACACCAGCTTTGTGCTGGAGCGCCGCTTCAAGGCCTCGGCCACCCGCGTGTTCGCCGCCTGGGCCGACCCGGCCACCAAGCAGCGCTGGTCCGACTGCCATGCCGAGATGAACGCCACGGAGTTCAGCATGGACTTCCGCCCCGGCGGGCAGGAGATCTACCGCAGCGCCCTGCCCGACGGTACCCAGTTGGCCGTCGACAAGGTGTTCCTGGACATCGTGCCGCAGGCGCGCATCGTCTTTGCCTACTCGATGGCGGCGGACGGTCGCGCGCTGTCGGCCTCACTGGTCACCGTGGAGTTCTCCAACAGCCCGGCTGGCTCGACGTTGAAGCTGACCGAGCAGCTCGCCTATCTCGACGGGCACCAGGACCTGGAACAGCGCCGGCGCGGCACCGAGGAAGGCCTGGATCGGCTGCTGCTCGAGGTGGACGCGGCTTAGCCGAGAGCTTTCCGAGCGTTCTGGAACATCCGCAACCAAGGGCTGTGCAGCGCGCGGTCGCCGCTGGTCCAGCTCATCTGCACGTTGCGGAAGACACGCTCGGGGTGAGGCATCAGCGCGGTGAAGCGGCCGTCGGCCGTCGTCACCGAAGTCAGGCCGCCCGGGCTGCCATTCGGGTTGAACGGATAGGCCTCGGTCGCCTGGCCGTGGTTGTCGACAAAGCGCATGGCCTGGATGACCTTGCTCGCATCGCCCTGGCGCGCGAAGTTCGCAAAGCCCTCGCCGTGAGCGACGGCGATGGGCGCGCGGCTGCCGGCCATGCCCTTGAAGAAGACGCTGGGCGAATCCAGCACCTCGACCAACGCGAGGCGGGCCTCGTACTGCTCGCTCTGGTTGCGCGTGAAGCGCGGCCAGGCGTCGGCGCCCGGGATGATGGGCGCGAGTGCGGCCAGCATCTGGCAGCCGTTGCAGACGCCCAGGGCCAGGGTGTCGGAGCGGGAGAAGAAGGCACGGAACTGCTCGGTCAGCACCGGGTTGAACATGATGCTGCGCGCCCAGCCTTCGCCGGCGCCCAGGGTGTCGCCATAGCTGAAGCCGCCGCAAGCGACGAAGGCTGCAAAGCCGTCCAGCTTGACCGCGCCTGACTGCAGGTCGCTCATGTGCACGTCGAAGCTGTCGAAGCCGCCCAGCGACATCGCATAGGCCATCTCGACATGCGAGTTCACGCCTTGCTCGCGCAAGATGGCGACCTTGGGGCGGGCACCCGTTGAGACGAACGGTGCTTCCGGCGTGAACGTCAGGTGCACGTGCAGACCAGGGTCATCCGCCTTGCCAGCCGCCGCGTGTTCAGCATCGGCGCCGGCCGGGTTGTCGCGCAGTTTGGCGATCCGCCAGCTCACCTCATCCCAGGTCTGCTGCAGCGCCGTGAGGTCAGCAGCAAAGACCTTCTTCGCATCGCGCCAGACTTCCATCTGTCGCGCCGCATTCGGCTTGGCCACGACATGCGAATGCTTGGACAGGCCATGCGCGCGCAGCACCTGCATGACGGCGTCGCGGTCGGCCGCGCGCACCTGGATCAACGCGCCCAGTTCCTCGCTGAACAGCGCGCGCAGCGTCAGCTCCTCGCGACGGGCGCTGACCTGGGCGGCCCAGTTCTTGGAGTCGCCCATGTCGGCGCGGCTGTCGCTGATGCCGTCCCCTTCGGTGACCAGCATGTCCACGTTCAGGCTAAGGCCGGTCTGGCCAGCAAAGGCCATTTCGCAGGCAGCCGCCCACAGGCCGCCGTCCGAACGGTCGTGATAGGCCAGCAGCTTGCTCTCGGTGCGCAGTTCGTTGATGGCATTGACCAGCGAAACCAGCAGCTTGGGCTCGTCCAGGTCGGGCACATCGGCGCCGAACTGGTTCAGCGTCTGCGCCAGGATCGATCCGGCCATGCGGTGCTGGCCCTGGCCGAGGTCGATGAGGATGGCGCACGAGTCCTCGCGCTGCCATTCCGGCGTCAGCGTGCCGCGAACGTCGGCGATGCTGGCAAAGGCCGTGACGATCAGCGACACCGGCGCGGTGACCTGTTGGCCATCCCACTTGGTGCGCATCGACAAGGAGTCCTTGCCGACCGGGATCGAGATGCCCAGCGCCGGGCACAGCTCCATGCCGACGGCCTTGACCGTGTCGAACAGCGCCGCGTCTTCACCAGCCTCGCCGCAGGCCGCCATCCAGTTGGCGCTGAGCTTCACGCGCGGCAGTTCGAAGGGCGCGGCCAGCAGGTTGGTGATGGCCTCGGCCACGGCCATGCGGCCGGAAGCCGGCGCGTTGACGGACGCCAGCGGCGTGCGCTCGCCCATGCTCATGGCTTCGCCGGCAAAACCGTTGAAATCGGCCAGCGTGACGGCGCAGTCCGCCACCGGCACCTGCCAGGGGCCGACCATCTGGTCGCGGTGGTTCAGGCCGCCCACGGTGCGGTCGCCGATGGTGACCAGGAAGCGCTTGGCTGCAACGGTCGGGTGGCGCAGCACGTCAAACGCCGCCTGCTCCAGCTTGACGCCGGACAGGTCCAGCGCGCCGCCGCTGCGGACCACACGTGTCACGTCGCGCTGCATCTTGGGCGGCTTGCCCAGCAGCACGTCCATCGGCATGTCGATGGGGTGATCGGTGACTTCCGCGTCGCCGTCCACCAGCTTCAGGTCGCGCTCTTCGGTGACGACGCCGACGACGGCGAAGGGGCAGCGCTCACGCGCGCACATCGCCGCAAAACGATCCAGGCTGCCGGGCGCGATGGCCAGCACATAGCGCTCCTGGCTCTCGTTGCACCAGATTTCCTTCGGGGCGAGGCCCGACTCTTCCAGCGGCACCTTGCGCAGATCGAAGCGCGCGCCGCGGCCGGCGTCGTTGACGAGCTCGGGGAAGGCATTCGAGATGCCACCGGCGCCGACGTCATGGATGGCCAGCACCGGGTTCTCAGCCCCCAGGCCCCAGCAATGGTTGATGACCTCCTGCGCGCGCCGTTCGATCTCGGGGTTGCCGCGCTGCACGGAATCGAAATCCAGGTCGGCCGTGTTGGTGCCCGCCGCCATCGACGAAGCCGCGCTGCCGCCCATGCCGATGCGCATGCCCGGGCCGCCCAACTGGATCAGCAGGCTGCCGGCCGGGAACTCGATCTTCCGGGTCAGGTCCGAGCGGATGGTGCCCAGGCCGCCGGCAATCATGATGGGCTTGTGATAGCCGCGGCGCACGCCGTCCACGGTCTGCTCGTAGACGCGGAAATAACCCGCCAGATTCGGCCGGCCGAACTCGTTGTTGAAGGCCGCGCCACCGAGCGGGCCCTCGATCATGATCTGCAGCGCCGACGCGATATGCGCCGGCTTGCCCACGGGGTTCTGCTCCCAGGGCTCGTTCAAACCCGGCAGATGCAGGTTGGACACCGAAAAGCCGGTCAGGCCCGCTTTGGGCTTGGAACCGCGGCCGGTGGCGCCTTCATCGCGGATCTCGCCGCCAGCGCCCGTGGACGCACCCGGGAAGGGCGAGATGGCCGTCGGGTGGTTGTGCGTCTCCACCTTCATCAGCACCTCGGCCTGCTCGGGGCGGGCCGTGTAGGCCGAGCCCGGCGCGTCGGCGGCCATCCAGCGCTGGATGGCGTGGCCTTCCATGATGGCGGCGTTGTCCGAGTAGGCGACGACCGTGTGCTGCGGGTTCAGCTTCTCGGTGTTGCGGATCATGCCGAACAGGCTCAGCGGCTGGGCCTCGCCATCGACGATGAAGCTTGCGTTGAAGATCTTGTGACGGCAGTGTTCGCTGTTGGCCTGGGCGAACATCATCAGCTCGACGTCGCTGGGGTTGCGGCCGAGCTTCTTGAAGTTGGTGTCGAGGTAGTCGATCTCGTCGGCCGACAGCGCCAGGCCGAATTCAACATTCGCCTTCTCCAGCGCGGCACGCCCCTCGCCCAGCACGTCCACATGGGCCAGCGGCTCGGCGGTGCGCTCGTCGAACAGATGGGCGGTGGCCTCGCGGGTGAAGCAGACCGACTCGGTCATGCGGTCATGCAGCAGTTCGGCGCAGGCCTGCAGGTCGGCTTCGCTCAGCGCCTTGGCACCACCGAGCAGGCCGGGCTTCAGCGAGACGCGGTATTCAACGACGCGCTCGACACGCTTGAGCGCCAGGCCGCAGTTGCGTGCAATGTCGGTGGCCTTGGACGCCCAGGGGCTGACCGTACCGAAGCGCGGCGCAACGACGACGAGGTCGCCGGTGGCTGCTACTGCAACCGGTTCGCCATAGGTCAGCAGCGCCTCGAAGCGCTGATGCGCATCACCGGCCATCGCCGTGTCGGTCCAGACCCAGTGCACCGCGCGGGCGCTGACGGCGCTGATGCGCTCATTGACCTGTTGCAGCCGGCCCAGCAGGGCTTGGGCACGGAAGGCGGACAAGGCGTTGCCGCCCTCGAAACATTGCAGATGCAGGGTGCGGGTCATGGCGTCGGGAGGCGGGGCCGCGCGGCCGGCGTAAGGGGAAACCAGCATTCTAGGCGGCCGCAAGCGCCGCGCCGGCTACACGCCCAGACTGAGACCGCGACTGCGCAACCAGGCCTCGGCCTCGGCGACGCTGGCGCACCCGTGGAAGTTGGTCAGCGTGGCGGCGCGGGCCGCCATCGGCTGGATGATGAGGGCCTGGAAACTGTCCGGGATGACCGTCGCCGCCGCGGCGAGGCCATGGGCCAGGGCGTCTTCGAAGAAGGCCCAGATGCCATCCAGTGCCTCGGGCGTGGCGCCTTCCCAGGCGGCGGTGTCGCTCAGCAGGCCCCAGGGACGGCCGGCACGCTCACGAGCCAGGCGGCCGCCCTCTTGGCGCAGCCGCGTGGCGGCCACCTCGTTCCAGGTACCTTCAAGGCGCAGAACCAGCACATCGCCACGCCAATTGAGGCTGAAGCGGCCGTGCTGGCTCCACGCTCTGGTCATGGCGCTTTCATTCGGCCGACGACGTCGCGCACCTCGGCCATCAGTGCCGGCACATCGATCGTGACCGGTTGGCGCTCACGCAGCACCTGGCGGCCGCCGATCCAGACATTGCTGACGTGCTCGCGGCCGGCAACATAGACAAGCTGCGCCGCGGCGTTGTACACGGGCTGGCATTCGACGCTGTCCAGCGACACGGCGACGCAGTCGGCCAGCTTGCCGACCTCCAGCGAACCGAGGTCGTCGGCGCGGCCCATGGCCTTGGCGGCACGGATGGTCGCCATCTCCAAAGCGGTGCGCGCCGTGGCCACGGTCGGGTCGCCAGTGATGCCCTTGGCTAACAGCGCTGCTGAGCGGATCTCACCGAACATGTCGAGACGATTGTTGGACGCTGCGCCGTCGGTGCCAAGCACCGTATTGACGCCAGCGGCCTCCAGCGCCTTCAGCGGCATGACGCCCGAAGCCAGCTTGAGGTTGGAATTGGGGTTGTGCACCAGGTGCACGCCGTTCCTGGCCATCAGCTCGATCTCGGCGTTATTCAGGTGGACCATGTGGACCGCGATCATGCGTTCGTTTATCAGTCCCAGCTTAGTCAGCCGTTCCAGCGGCCGCACGCCGAACTGTTTCAAACCGTCTTCCACCTCGCCCGCCGTCTCATGGATGTGGCAGTGCATCTGGATGTCGAGCTTCTCGGCCAGGTCGCGCAGCTTGATGAAGGTCTCGTCGGACACCGTGTAGGGCGCGTGCGGCGCACTCGTCCAGTCCAGCAGCTTCTCGCCCTTGTACTGTTCGTAGGCGGCGATGCCCTTGGCGATGTAGTCGTCGGGGCCGCTGGCATAGCCGGTCGGGAAGTCGATGACGTTCATCGACACGGCAGCGCGCACGCCCGAGTCCACGGCGGCGCGGGCCATCGCGGTCGGGAAGAAGTACATGTCGTTGATATAGGTCGTGCCGCTGCGCAAGCCTTCGGCGGCCGCGAGCTTGGAGCCCAGATACGTCCACTCCTCGCTGACCCACTTCTTCTCCAGCGGCCAGATGTGGTTCTGCAGCCAATCCATCAGCGGCACGTCATCGGCGACGCCGCGCAGCAGCGTCATGGCCGAGTGGGCATGGGCGTTGATGAGGCCGGGAATGAGGATCTGCTCGGGCAGCTCGACGCGCTCGGCCTGGGGGTACCGGGCCAGCAGCGTCTCGCGCGGGCCGACGGCCGCGATGCGCTCGCCGTCGATCAGCAGCGCGTGGTTTTCCAGCGTGTCTTCGCCGGCCTTCATGGTCAGGATCCAGCGGGGCAGCAGCAGGGTCTGGGACATCTTGTTCTCCTTGTGGGATTCAGTTCGATTCGGCGAGCAGTTGCTCGACTTCGGCGCGGCGCGGCATCGCGTCCTGCACGCCGGCGCGGGACACGGCCAGGGCCGCTGCGGCCTGGGCGAAGGCGAGCGCGTTCTCGATGGGCTGGCCCTCGGCCAACGCGGTGATGAGGGCCCCAACGAGGGTATCGCCAGCGCCGACGGTGTCGACGGCCTTCACGACACGGGCGGGCACGCGGCGGACACCTTCCGCGTCGATCCAGCACAGGCCTTCGGCGCCCAGCGACACGAGAACCGCTGCCGGCCCCTTGGCGCGCAAGGCCCGGGCCAGCGTCTCGGGTTCGGCGGCGCCACCGCCCAGCGTCGTGATCAGGGCCTGGGCTTCCAGCGCATTGACGACGAGCAGGTCGACCAGCGGCAACAAAGCCTCACAACCGGCGCGAAAAGGTGCGGCGTTCAGCACGGTCTTCACACCGGCCGCGCGGGCGCGCTCGAAGGCTCGGGCGACGCTCTGCAGCGGTAGCTCCTGCTGGGCGACCAGCCAGCGCAGACCCGCCATGTCCAGGGCTTCGACCTGCTCCAGCGGCAGCGTGCCGTTGGAGCCGGCGACGGTGACGATCTGGTTCTCTGCGTCCTCGGCACCGACGACGATGAGCGCCACGCCGGGCACCTCGTCGGCTGGCTGGGCAATCGCGCGCGTGTCGACGCCTTCCGCGATCAGTTGGGTCACCATGGCCGCGCCGTTCTCCAGCAGGCCCACCCGTGCAGCCAGTGCCACGCGGGCACCTAGGCGCGCCGCGGCCACGGCCTGGTTGGCGCCCTTGCCGCCCAGGCAGGAGCCGAAGCGCTGGCCGCGCAGCGTCTCGCCCGGCAGCGGCAGCCGCGGCGCATGCACGATGAGGTCGCGGTTGACGCTGCCGAGGACGAGGATCTCAGGACGGGTCATCAGGGTTCCCAAAACGAAAGAACCCCTCGGGAAGACCGAGGGGTTCGCATGAGGCGCTCAGTGTCGTTCAGCGATCAGCGCTGGGCGATGGGCTTGACGTCGCGCGGCGTGGCGCCGACGAAGAGCTGGCGCGGGCGGCCGATCTTGTACTCGGGGTCGCCGATCATCTCATTGAGCTGGGCGATCCAGCCGACCGTGCGGGCCAGCGCGAAGATGGCGGTGAACAGCGGCACGGGGATGCCGATGGCGCGCTGCACGATGCCCGAGTAGAAGTCGACGTTCGGGTAGAGCTTGCGGGCGACGAAGTACTCGTCTTCCAGCGCGATCTTCTCCAGCTTCATGGCCAACTCGAACAGCGGGTCGTTTTCCAGGCCCAGCTCGCTCAGCACTTCGTGGCAGGTCTCGCGCATCAGCTTGGCGCGCGGGTCGTAGTTCTTGTAGACCCGGTGACCGAAGCCCATCAGCTTGACGCCGGAGTTCTTGTCCTTGACCTTGTTGACGAACTCGCCGATGCGGGCAACGCCGCCCTGCTTCTGGATGTCGCCCAGCATGTTCAGGCAGGCCTCGTTGGCGCCACCGTGCGCGGGGCCCCACAGGCAGGCCACGCCGGCCGCGATGGCCGCGAACGGGTTGGTGCCAGAACTACCGCAGAGCCGCACAGTGGAGGTCGACGCGTTCTGCTCATGGTCGGCATGCAGCGTGAAGATGCGGTCCATGGCGCGCACCAGCACCGGGTTGGGGCTGTAGTCCTCGCAGGGCGTGGCAAACATCATGCGCATGAAGTTGCCGGCGTAGCTGAGGTCGTTCTTCGGGTAGATGTAGGGCTGGCCGACGGTGTACTTGTAGGCCATGGCCACGAGCGTGGGCATCTTGGCGATCAGGCGGATGGCCGAGATCTCGCGGTGCTCGGGGTTATTGATGTCGGTGCTGTCGTGATAGAACGAGGACATCGCACCCACCAGGCCCGTCATGACGGCCATCGGGTGGGCGTCACGGCGAAAACCCCGCAGGAAGAACTGCATCTGCTCATTGACCATGGTGTGGTGCATCACACGGTCTTCGAAGTTGGCCTTCTCGGCCGCGTTCGGCAGCTCTCCGTAAAGCAGCAGGTAGCAGGTCTCGAGGTAGTCGCAGTTCACCGCGAGCTGCTCGATGGGGTAGCCGCGGTAGAGCAGCTCACCCTTGTCGCCGTCGATGTAGGTGATGGTCGAGTTGCACGACGCCGTCGACAGGAAGCCGGGGTCGTAGGTGAACTTGCCGGTCTGCGCGTAGAGCTTGCGGATGTCGATGACATCCGGGCCGATGCTGCCCTTGTACAGGGGCAGGTCCATCGAGGGGCTGCCGTCGGAGAACGACAGGGTGGCTTTCACGTCGGACGGGGTCATGGTGCAGTCCTTTGAGGCTTTGAAAAACTGGAGTCAGGTGCGCAGATCGGCGAGCACGCCTCGCACGGCAATGGTGTCGATTTCACCACTGGGTTCCTTGCGGCGCAGTAACAGATCCAAAAGGTCGTTGTCGGCCAGGTCCATCAGGGCGGTCAGGCCTTCGGCATGGCTGAGGCTGATACCCTCGGGATGACGGTTGAAGAAGCGCTCGATGAAGATGTCGTTCTCCAGCAGGCCCCGACGGCAGCGCCAGCGCAGCTTGGAGAGTTCCCGTTCACCGATCACTTCAGCCATCGTCAGACCGCGCGGCGGACCATCAATTCCTTGATCTTGCCGATGGCCTTCGTGGGGTTCAGGCCCTTGGGGCAGACGTCCACGCAGTTCATGATGGTGTGGCAGCGGAACAGGCGGTACGGGTCTTCGAGGTTGTCCAGGCGCTCGGCGGTCGCTTCGTCGCGGCTGTCGGCGATGAAGCGGTAGGCCTGCAGCAGGCCGGCCGGGCCGACGAACTTGTCGGGGTTCCACCAGAAGCTCGGGCAGCTCGTCGAGCAGCTCGCGCACAGGATGCACTCGTACAGGCCGTCCAGTTCCTCGCGCTCGACGGGCGACTGCAGCCGCTCCTTGTCGGGCGGCGGGTTGTCGTTGACGAGGTAGGGCTTGATCGAGTGGTATTGCTTGAAGAACTGCGTCATGTCGACGATGAGGTCGCGCACGACGGGCAGGCCCGGCAGCGGCTTGAGCACGATGGTGCCCGGCAGCGTCAGCATATTGGTCAGGCAGGCCAGACCGTTCTTGCCGTTGATGTTCATTGCATCCGAGCCGCAAACGCCTTCGCGGCAGGAGCGGCGGAAGGACAGGCTGGGATCAACCGCCTTCAGCTTGACCAGGGCGTCCAGCAGCATGCGCTCATGGCCGTCCAGCTCGACCTCGAGGGTCTGCATGTAGGGCTTGGCGTCCTTGTCGGGGTCGTAGCGGTAGATCTGGAAGGTGCGCTTCATGTCTGGCTCACTTAGAAGGTACGAACCTTCGGGGGCACGGATTCAACGGTCAACGGCGTCAGGTTCACCGGCTTGTAGTCCAGGCGATTGCCTTCGGAGTACCACAGCGTGTGCTTCATCCAGTTCGCGTCGTCGCGGTTCGGGTAGTCGTTGTGCGCATGGGCGCCGCGGCTCTCGGGGCGGGCGGCGGCCGAGATCATCGTGGCCTGCGCCGCTTCGATGAGGTTCTCGACTTCCAGCGCCTCGACGCGGGCCGTGTTGAAGACCTTGGACTTGTCCTTCAGGCCGATGCTGCCAACACGCTTGGCGATTTCCTTGATCTTGCCCACGCCTTCGTCCATCGACGCCTGCGTGCGGAACACGCCGGCGTGCAGCTGCATGGCGGCGCGGATGTCGTTGGCAACGTCCTGCGAGTATTCACCGTTGGCGGCCGAGTCCAGGCGCGCCAGGCGGGCCAGCGTCTTGTCGGCGGCGTCCTTGGGCAGGTCCTTGTGGGACTTGGTCTTCAGGTTGAAGTCGACGATGTGGTTGCCGGCCGCACGGCCGAACACGAGCAGGTCCAGCAGCGAGTTGGTACCCAGGCGGTTGGCGCCGTGCACCGACACGCAGGAGCATTCACCGACGGCATACAGGCCGTTGATGATGTCGTTGGGCTTGCCGTTCTTCGGGATGACGACCTGGCCGTGCACATTCGTCGGGATGCCACCCATCTGGTAGTGGATGGTCGGCACGACAGGAATCGGTTCCTTGGTGATGTCGACGTTGGCGAAGTTGTGGCCAATCTCCAGCACCGAGGGCAGGCGCTTGGCAATCGTCTCGGCGCCCAGGTGGGTCATGTCGAGCAGCACATAGTCCTTGTTGGGACCGCAGCCGCGACCTTCCTTGATCTCCTGGTCCATCGAGCGTGACACGAAGTCGCGCGGCGCCAGATCCTTCAGCGTCGGGGCATAGCGCTCCATGAAGCGCTCGCCGTTGCTGTTGCGCAGGATCGCACCTTCGCCGCGGCAGCCTTCGGTCAGCAGCACGCCCGCGCCGGCCACGCCGGTGGGGTGGAACTGCCAGAACTCCATGTCTTCCAGCGGAATGCCGGCGCGCGCCGCCATGCCCAGGCCGTCACCGGTGTTGATGAAGGCGTTGGTGGAGGCCGCAAAGATGCGCCCGGCGCCGCCGGTGGCCAGCAGCACGGTCTTGGCGTGCAGGATGTGGACCTCGCCGGTCTCCATCTCCAGCGCCGTCACGCCGACGGCATCGCCCTCGGCGTCGCGGATGATGTCCAGCGCCATCCACTCGACGAAGAACTGGGTGCGCGCCTTGACGTTCTGCTGATAGAGCGTGTGCAGCAGCGCGTGGCCGGTGCGGTCAGCCGCGGCGCAGGCGCGCTGCACGGGCTTCTCGCCGTAGTTGGCGGTGTGGCCACCAAAGGGACGCTGGTAGATGGTGCCGTCGGCATTGCGGTCGAACGGCATGCCGAAGTGCTCGAGCTCGTAGACGACCTTGGGCGCCTCGCGGCACATGAACTCGATGGCGTCCTGGTCGCCCAGCCAGTCCGACCCCTTGACGGTGTCGAAGAAGTGGTAGTGCCAGTTGTCCTCGGACATATTGCCCAGGGATGCGCCGATGCCACCCTGCGCGGCGACGGTGTGCGAGCGGGTCGGGAAGACCTTGGACAGCACGGCCACGTTCAGGCCGGCCAATGCCAGTTGCAGCGAGGCGCGCATACCGGAGCCACCGGCCCCGACGATCACCACATCAAACTTACGGGTCGCAAGCTGCGCCATCAGAGTCTCCACAGAACCTGGATCGCCCAACCAGCGCAACCCACAAGCCAAACGAGCGTGAACACCTGCAGTGCCAGGCGCACGCCGACAGGCTTCACGTAATCCATCCAGATGTCACGCATGCCGACCCAGGCGTGATAGGCCAGGGACAGGATGGTCACGAAGGTGATGACCTTCATCCACTGCTGGGAAAAGATCGCCGCCCAGCGGTCATAGCCGAGGGCGCCGGGCATCAGCACCTGCACCAGCAGCACGACGGTAAACAGGGCCATCAGCACGGCGGTGACGCGTTGCGCGAGCCAGTCACGCAGGCCGTAATGCGCACCGACGACGATGCGCTTGGAGCCGAAAGTACTCATTGTTGTTGTCCTCGAGGGCTCAGTACAGACCGAACAGCTTGGCGCCCAGCAGCAACGTCAGCAGCGTGCTGAGGACCAGTGTGACCATTGCCGAGTTGTGGCCCTGGGCCTTGCTGACGCTGTGCGTCGCGTCCATCCACAGGTGGCGCACGCCGGCGATGAAATGGAACAGATAGCCCCAGATCAGGCCCAGCGCCACCAGCTTGACGAACCAGCCCGGGATGCCTGCGAAGCCGGCCACGAACACGTTCGTGAAGGTCTCGAAGGAGATTTCCGTGCTCAGGCTGCTGTCCAGCATCCAGACCACGAAGGGCAGCAGCAGGAACATCAGAAAGCCGCTGATGCGATGCAGGATGGAGACGATGCCGGCAGGCGGGAGGCGGTAGCTGACGATCTGTGTGACGTGAATATTGGTATAGACCGGTCTTTTCTTGACACTGTCCGTCATGGTCGAGCCTGCGTAATCAATGTGAAACCGAAAGATTCTAGGGCCTAGATCCCCGTCAACCTTCGCACTTGCTGCACTGCGGCATTGTCAGATTCAGTTCAACTCATTGAGGTAGTGGTCTGCTTCGGTGTGGTAAAGCCCGCGACGCAATTCGACCGGTCGGTCGCCATAGGTGAACGCCACGCGCTCGACACTGAGCAGGGGTGCGCCGTCGGCAACACCCAGCAGTTCGGCGGCCTCGGCGGTGGCCGCCACTGCACGCAGCTTCTCCTCGGCGCGCACCATGTGCACCTGGAAGCGCTCCTCGAACAGCGCGTACAACGTGCCGGGGTAGGCGTTGATGACTTCGCTGCTGAGCCCGCGGAAGTGCCGTTCCGGCAGCCAGAGGTCGTCGAGCACGACAGCGCGGCCGCGCCGCAACAGAAGCCGCCTGACCTCGAGGACGGGCTCGGACGTGCGCAGATGCAGGGCCCGCGCCGTCTCGGCTGTCGCCCGCGCCCGCCGGCAATGCAGCAGCTCGCGCGTGAGGCCGGTGGTGCCATCGTCGGCCACCAGGCGCAGGAAGCGGTAGGCGTCGCGCGGCGCGGTATGCGTCGACACAAAGGTGCCGGCGCCCTGGCGGCGCTCGACGACATGGGCCGCTGCCAGCTCGTCCATCGCCTTTCTGACGGTGCCCGAACTGGCATGGAAGCGCTCGGCCAGCGCGGCCTCGCTGGGCAGGGCGTCGCCCGGCCGCCACTCGCCCGCTGCCAGCGCCGCAACGATCAACTGGCGGATTTGCTCGTACAGGGGGGCGGGCGGCCTTGGCTTCATTGGGGGCATGCGCGCATTGCAGCACAGGGTATGCCCGTACACTTCCCCGCCTTCAGGCGATGCGCGCGGCGCCGCCTAGACACCAGCTTCATCAACTGTCCCCGGAGATCTCCATGAGCAAGAAACCCGTTCGCGTCGCCGTCACCGGCGCAGCTGGCCAGATTGGCTACGCCCTGCTGTTCCGCATCGCCTCCGGCGAAATGCTGGGCAAGGACCAGCCCGTCATCCTGCAGCTGCTGGAGATTCCCGACGAGAAGGCTCAGAACGCGCTGAAGGGCGTGATCATGGAACTCGAAGACTGCGCCTTCCCGCTGCTGGCCGGCATCGAGGCCCACAGCGACCCGATGACCGCCTTCAAGGACACCGACTACGCCCTGCTCGTCGGCGCCCGCCCGCGCGGCCCCGGCATGGAACGCGCCGACCTGCTGGCCGCGAACGCCCAGATCTTCACGGTGCAGGGCAAGGCCCTGAACGCCGTCGCCTCGCGCAACGTGCGCGTGCTGGTGGTCGGCAACCCCGCCAACACCAATGCCTACATCGCCATGAAGTCGGCCCCGGACCTGCCGGCCAAGAACTTCACCGCCATGCTGCGCCTGGACCACAACCGCGCTGCCTCGCAAATCGCCTCCAAGACCGGCAAGCCGGTCGGCTCGATCGAGAAGCTGGCCGTCTGGGGCAACCACTCGCCCACGATGTACGCCGACTACCGCAACGCCACCATCGACGGCCAGTCGGTCAAGGCGCTGATCAACGACGAAGACTGGAACCGCAACACCTTCCTGCCGACCGTCGGCAAGCGCGGCGCGGCCATCATTGCCGCTCGCGGCCTGTCGTCGGCCGCTTCGGCCGCCAATGCCGCCATCGACCACATGCGCGACTGGGCGCTGGGCACCAACGGCAAGTGGGTGACGATGGGCATCCCCTCGGGCGGCGAATACGGCATCCCCAAGGAAGTCATGTTCGGCTACCCCGTCACCTGCGAAGGCGGCGAGTACAAGATCGTGCAGGGCATCAGCATCGACGAGTTCTCGCAAGAGTGCATCAACAAGACGCTGAAGGAACTGACGGACGAGCAGGACGGCGTCAAGCACCTGCTCTGAGGCGGCATCGACGGCGGGCTCGCCCGTCAGCCAGCTGCGAGACACCCTTGCGAGGGTGTCTTTTTTTTGCTTTCGCTCGCTGCGACAGCCCCGCGCCGCCCAAAAAGCGCGGCCGGGTCAGCCGGATCGATTGACAAAGCGCAAGTCGGCCCCCGGCCCGGGCGCGCAGGATCTGCCCTGCCCCGGATTCACCCAGGAGCCGCCATGAAGATCGTTCTTGCAGTCGACGGCAGCGCGTACACCAAGCGAATGCTCAGCTACCTCGCCGCCCACGACGAACTCGTGGGCAAACACCACGAATTCGTCGCCCTGAATGTGACGGCCCAGGTGCCGCCGCATGCGGCCCGCTTCCTGCCGCACGACACCTTGCAGACGTACTACGCCGACGAAGGCGAGAAGGTGCTCAAGCCGGTGCGCGAGTTCGCTGCCATGCAGGGCTGGAGCCTGCGTGAGCACCACGCGGTCGGCCATCCCGCCGAGGTATTGGCCGAGATCGTCAATGAAGAGGCTCCGGACCTGCTGGTCATGGGCTCGCATGGTCACGGGGCTTTCGCCGGTGCCGTGCTGGGCTCGGTGTCCGCGCGCCTGCTGGCCCATACCAAGGCGCCCGTGCTGCTGGTTCGCTAGTCGGCGAAGGTGCCGCCGGCGTCCTACTGCCGGTCACGGCCTGACAGCAGCACTGAGCGGCCGCAATGCCGCCCAGCATGCTCAGTGCGAAAGCAACACCGGCACGGGCGAACTGGCCATCAACGTGCGCGTCACGCCGCCGAGCACAGCCTCGCGCAGGCGCGAATGGCCGTAGCCACCGGCGACGATCAGCTGGGCACCCATGTCCGCCGCGTGCGACAACAGCGCTTCGCCCGCCGCCACCTTGATGGGCACATAGTTGACCTTCACCTTCAGCCCATGACGCGCAAGCCAGAGCCCGATGTCGGCGCCCGGCATCTGGCCGTGATTGCGCCCCACGTCTTCAGGCGTCTCGAACACGGCCACCTCGACACTCGCCGCCTGCCTCAGCAGGGGAAGCGCATCACGCATGGCCCGTGCGGCTTCGCGGCTGCCGTCCCACCCGACCAGCACCCGTGACGCGGCCGGCACCTCGCACTCGCCCGCGAACGGCAGCACCAGCAGCGGCCGGCCCGAGCGCAGCAGCATTTCCTGCGCCATCTGCGCCGACTGGCCGTTGCACGCGTCGTCGGGATTCAGCTGGGAGACCACGGCCAGGTCGCAGTAGCGCGCTGCAAGCGTCATCACTTCACCTGCATAGCCCATCTCGACGCGGCCTTCATAGGAGGTCACACCCAGGAGCGAGACCCGTTCCTGGAAGAGGCGCGCGCAGTCGAGTGCCCGGCTGCGCAGTTCATTCATCGCCGCCTGCTGATAGGCGGCAAGCCCCCCGCCTCCGGCGCCTTCGGGCGGCAGGGCGTACCACCCGGCCGGCGCAAGGCCGATGAGATGAGCCTCGTACCGCAGGGCCAGCGCCGCGGCAGCGTCCACGCGGCCCTGGACGTTCACTCCACTGTCGAGGTGAACGAGGATGCTCTTGATTCCCATGCTGTTTCTCCATTGACGCCGTGGCGCCGTTGCGTGCGCCAGATGTTTCTCGACCGCGGCGGCGACGTGGTTGACCCCGGTCAATGAAAGCAGGGGTTTCTCGCTGCCGCCGGGTCGGGCTTCCGTTCTTCAGTCGGTGACGCCCTGGAAGCTGAGCCTATTGATCCCGCGCAACGCGGCGCAAGCTCCACCTCGCTAGCCTTGGGTGATGAATACCCATGCGCGACGCGTTCTCCTCATCCTCGGGCACCCTGACGCCACCCGAGGCCACCTCTGCCACGCGCTGGCGGATGCCTATGCCGAGGGCGCGCGGTCAGCGGGCCATGACGTGCGACTCATGGACGTGGCGACGCTGGATTTCCCGCTGCTTCGCAGCAAAGACGAATGGGACCACGGCGCCCTGCCCGCTTCGCTGCTGCCCGCACAGGAGCACATCCGTTGGGCCAGCCACGTGGTGCTGTTCTTCCCGCTGTGGCTAGGCGACATGCCGGCTTTGCTGAAGGCCTTTCTCGAACAGGTGGCACGCCCCGGCTTTGCGCTGGGCAAGGCGGGCGATGGGGCGGCCGGCGGCAAGCTGCTCAAGGGCCGTTCCGCGAGGGTGGTCGTGACCATGGGCATGCCCGCACTCGTCTACCGCTGGTATTTCCGTGCCCACAGCCTGAAATCACTGGAACGCAACATCCTGGGCTTCGTCGGCTTCGCTCCGGTTCACGAAACGCTGGTGGGCGGGGTCGAGTCCCTGGGCGAAGCCGGCGTGGCGAAGTGGCTCAAGCGGATGCGCCAGATCGGCGCGAGCGCCGACTGAGCCGCCTTCGGATGCCCAGGGCGCCCCATGCCAACAACCGCCGAGTTCAGCTTGGCGGCCTCGATGCCGAGGCACTGCGCAGCCGCCCGCTCCATGTGATCCCGGCACCCACTGCCAGCGCCACCGTCACCAAGGCCAGCACGAGGTCCTCGGCCGCCGGAACGCCAAAATGCAGCAGGCGCCTCGGGCCTGGCACCAGCACGGCGGTCGCCAGCGCCGACGCCGCCACGGCGGCGACTGCCCAGAAGGCCCGGGCGCTGCGACCGGACAAGGCGCGAAGCCCGTTGCCGATTGCCATGTTGGCCGCCACCAGCATCAGGTTTCCGAACGTCAGGCCGACCACCGCCAGCGTGCGGGCCACGTCGGTGTCACGCCCGGCCTGCAACGCCAGCATGTAAACGCCAAGGGTCGCCGCGAGCAGGCAGCTTCCCTGCGCCAAGCCCTGCCACAACATCGACCAGCCCACGATGCCGTCGTCCGTGCGCCGCGGCGGCCGCCGCATCAGCCCCGGCGCTTCGGCGGCACCTTCGAAGGCCAGCGAGCACACCGGATCGATCACCATCTCGGTCAGCACCACATGGACCGGCAGCATCAGCGGCGGCAGCCCGAGCAGCAGGGGCAGCAGCGCCAGTCCGGCCACCGGGACATGGATGGCGGTGATGTAGGTCATGACCTTGCGGAGGTTGTCGAAGATGCGCCGGCCCATGCGAACACCGCCGACGATGCGCCCGAAATCTTCGTCCAGCAGCACCAGGCCGGCGGCCTCGCGCGCGACGTCCGTCCCACGTATCCCCATCGCGATGCCGACGTGAGCCGCCTTCAGCGCCGGTGCGTCATTGACGCCGTCGCCCGTCATGGCCACGGTCTCGCCGTTGCGCCGCAGCGCCAGCACCAGCCTGAGCTTGTGCTCCGGCATCACGCGGGCGAAGACGCGCACATGCCGCACAGCCCGGGCGAGCTCGGCCTCTCCGAAACCGGCGATGTCGGCCCCGGTCAGGACGCCCCCACGCACGTCGAGGCCGGCCTGCTCGGCAATGGCCAGTGCCGTGGCCGCATGATCGCCGGTGACCATCACCACCGTGATGCCGGCTTCCCGCGCCTGCGCGACCGCATCCGGCACGCTGTCGCGCAGCGGATCCTCGAAGGCTGCCAGGCCCAGTAACGTGAAGTCGTGGTCATGCTGATGCGCCACCGTTTCACCACGCGGCGGGCACGCCTCGGCCACGGCCAGCACGCGAAGTCCCTGTGCGGCCAGGCGCTTCACACGGGCCAAGAGATCGGCACTGCGTTGCGGGTCGAGGTGGCACAGATCGAACACCGCCTCCGGCGCACCCTTGGCGGCGACGCGAAGCCGGCCGGCTGCGTCCGTCCATTCATGCGACATCGCCAGCAATTCGGGGCTGAGCGGAAACTCGCGCGTCAACGTCCAGTCGGGGTGCAGGTGTGCAGTGCCTGCCAGCAAGGCATCGCCTCGCGCGAGCAGCGCACGGTCCATCGGGTCGCTGCCATCACGCCGCGAAGCCAGCATGCCGAACTCGAGCAGCCGATGCACCGCCTCGGGCAGGTCCTTGCCAGCCTCGATCCCGACCTCCATCTCGTCGGTCACCAGGCGGGACAGCTGCATCCTGTTTTCGGTAAGGGTCCCTGTCTTGTCCACGCACAACACCGTGGCTGCACCCAGCGCCTCGATGACCGCGGGACGACGCGCCAGCACCTTGATGCGAGCCAGCCGCCAGGCGCCCAGCGAAAGGAAGACGGCAAGCGCCATCGGGAACTCTTCGGGCAGCATCGCCATGCCGATGGCGACGGCCGACAGCAGCCCCTGCATCCAGTCGCCGTGCACCAGGCCGTAAACCACCACGATCACTGCGCAAATGGCGGCGGCAGCCAGGCCAAAGACACGCACCAGTCGGCGCAGATGCTGCTCCAGGGGCGTTGGTGCCGTTTCAATGGCGGCCAGCGATGCGCCGATGCGACCGACCTGCGTGCCTGCGCCGGTGGCCACCGACTCGATGACGGCGTGGCCCGTGATGGCCAGGGTGCTCGCGTACACGAAAGCACTGGCATTGCGCTCGGGCGACGCCATGGCCAGGCCGTCTTGCACCTGCCACACCCGTTTGTCCACCGGCACCGATTCCCCGGTCAGCAGCGACTCGTCGACCTGCAGCCCGACCGCCTCGCGAACGATACCGTCGGCCGCGACCCGCTCGCCCTCCCCGACCAGGAAGATGTCGCCAGGCACCAGCTCACGCGCCGGGATGCGTGCCATGCGCCCGTCACGCACGACGCGCACCTGCGGTGCGGACAGCGTGCGCAAGGCAGCCAGCGCATGCTCGCTGCGCCGCTCCTGCATGACGACGAGGCCCACCGTGACAACAGCGAAGAAAGCCAGGAGCAGGCCCTCGCCCAGATCACCCAGCAGCAGGTAGATGGCCGCAGCAGCCAGCAGCAGCAGGAACATGGGCTCGCTGAACACACCGCGAAGCGTGCGTGCCAGGCCCCGCTTTTGCGTGTCGCCCACCTCGTTGGGGCCATGGAGCGACAAGCGCTGGCGGGCCTGCGCGTCGCTCAGTCCTCGAGGCAGCGTGGGCGTGGACTGGGTTGCCTGTGGCGGTGACGCGGAGATGCCTGCGCCGGTCGGCGCCTCGCTCTCAGCGTGCAAGGCGGCCACCATCGAAGGCTGGAAGACCGATCCCCGAGGTGCCGCCCGTCATCAGGGCGACATTTTCTTGAAGCATGACATTCCCCTGCCGCGAAGGACCTGAAAGCGGCCCTCAGTCGGGCGCCCGCGGCCGCGAAGGGCGGCCCGCGTCCTGCACACCATCGGCCCGGGCCGACAGATAGGCGTAGAGGTCGATGATGTGGGCCGTCACGGTGGGGTCGCCCTGCCAGGCAGGCATCACCAGCGCCGCTTCCCGGCCCTGCAGAACCTTTTCGACCAGGGCGCTCTGCGAGGCGCCTTGCGGGTCGGACTCCGCCGCCGCGAGGATCCAGTCATAGCGCCTGAGCACCAGGCTCACGAACTGGTGCGAGCCCATCTCGCGGAGTCTGGGCAGCAGGTCGGGGCCGGCCGCCGTACCGGTCGCCGCTGGGCCGTGGCAGGTCGCGCACTTCTGCTGAAACACCCGCCAGCCGATATAGACCTCGCCTTCCGGCAAGGCGCGGCGCGCCAGCTCCCGGGCGGGTTTGGCGTTCTGCACCTCCAGGGCGCAACCGGTGGCCAGTGCGGCCGCGGCGAGTGACGCGAGGGCCAGACGGTACCGCCCCACGCCGTTCGCATTCATGACAGATGCTCCCGGACCGCCTGGCAGCCTGCGCACAGCCGCACGGACGGCAGGGCCGTGAGGCGCGCCACGGGAATAGCCTCGCCGCAGTTGGCGCAGTCGCCATAGCTTCCCGCGGCCAGGCGACCCAGCGCGTCGTCAACGTCCTGCAGCTCCCGCAAGTCCCGGGCGGCCTGGAAGTCCTCGGTCTGCTGGCGCTGCATGAGTTCAGCGTCGTCCTTGAGATCCCGCACCTCCTGGGACTGCGTCTGCACCGCTTGACGTGCCAGCTGCGCCGCATGAACCTCGGCTCGCAGCTCGGTCTGGCGGTACAGCAGCAGTTGGCGCAGCATGGGCAGGTGCGCTTGAGTCTGAGTTTCCATCTTGGGCAATCCTTGGTCGGCGAAGGGCCATGCTAGGCAGCCCACCGGCAAATGGATTGCGCTGGATCAAGCCGGACGACTGAAGCCCCGACCTGGTCGCTGCATCGATCGCCGCACGTTGCGCATTGACTGGGATCAACGCCGGCGCTGCACTGGCCGCATAGATTGACTCGTCGTCAGGGCTGCGAGGCAGCCGCCAATCGAGGGACACGCATGCCAATGAATTCAGCCTCGCAAGGCCGGCCGGGCGGCGCCAAAGGCAGCGGGCATGACGCCTGATCTCGCCGGCCGCTTCTTCGTCGCCCTCCTCATCGGCATCCTGGTCGGCATCGAACGGGAGAAGAAGCGGCCGGCCGCGCCTTCCCACACGATCGGCGGCATCCGCACCCATGCCCTGCTGGCCTTGTCCGGCGCGGCGTCGGCCTGGCTCGGGCAGCAGTTGCAGCTTCAGTGGCTCTTCGTGGCAGTGCTCGTGTGCGCGAGCGCAATGGCAATTGCCAGCCACGCGCTGTGGCGCCGGGATGGCAAGGATGCACCTCCCAGCATGACCAGCGAGATCGCCGCCTTGCTCGTCGTGCTTCTGGGCGGCATGGCGGCGACCGGCAATCAGGCGCTGGCCGTGGCCCTGGCCGTGGCGTTGTCGGCAGTCCTCGCCTTCAAGCAGCCCCTGCACGCCCTGGTGGAGCGGGTCGGCCTCGATGACATCCTTGCAGGCATCAAGCTGCTGATTGCGTCGGTCATCGTGCTGCCCCTCGTGCCGAATGAGACGGTGGACCCCTGGCACGCACTGAACCCCTACCAGCTGTGGCTGCTGGTGGTGCTGATCTCCGCACTCTCCCTGGCCGGCTACATCGGCATGCGCTGGCTGGGGCCGGCGCGAGGCGCTGCCATCACCGGCCTTGCCGGAGGCCTGGTCTCTTCGACGGCCACCACGCTGAATTTCGCACGTGACAGCCGGAAGGCCGAAAGCTCCGCCAACGCCAGCGCGGCGGCCGCCGGCATCCTGTGTGCCTGGTTCGTCATGTTCCTGCGCGTGACGACGATCGTCGCCATCCTCAATCGGCAGCTGCTGGGCGCCTTGTGGCCCCCGCTGTTGGCCATGACCCTGGCCACTGGCGCGCTGGCATTGCGGCACTATCTCGCCGGAGCGGCCGCCGCAACCAGCCCCGCCCAGGCAGCCACACCTCTGAAGAACCCATTCAGCCTGGGCGCGGCGATCCGGTTCGGCATCCTGTTCGCCGTCGTCCTCGTCGTGACGAAGCTGGCCCAGCAGCAATTCCCGAGCGGCGGCCTGCTTGCGATCTCGGCGCTCGCTGGCGCGGCAGACGTTGACGCGATCGTGCTTTCTCTCAGCGGCCAGAAGGACGGCTCGCTGACGACGGCCGGGACCGCGTGGGCGCTGCTGGCGGCCCTGCTTGCCAACACGGTGGTGAAGATCGCGATGGTGCTGCTTGTCGCGCGCGGCACGGTGCGCCGGGAGATGGCCATCGCGAGTGTGGCGATCTGCCTGGTGTGTGGCACCTCGGCCTGGGTTTGGCTCTGAACCGAAACTGGGCCACGCCCACCACGGCGTCAGCGCGTGGCCGGCAGCCGGAAGGTCGACACCGTCTCCACCAGCTGCTGGGCCTGCACCTTGAGGCCGTCGGCCGCGGCGGCCATTTGCTCCACCATCGCGGCGTTCTGCTGCGTGGCTTGGTCCATCTGCGTGACGGCCGCGCCAACCTGGCTCACGCCCGAACTCTGCTCGGCACTGGACGAGCTGATCTCGCCCATGATGTCGGTCACACGCTGGATGCTGCTGACCACCCTGTCCATCGTCGCGCCCGCCTGATCGACCAGCGTGTTGCCGCGGTCGACGCGCTCCAGGCTCTGCGAGATCAGCGTCTTGATCTCCCGGGCGGCTTCCGCGCTGCGGCCGGCCAGCAGCCGCACCTCGCCGGCGACGACTGCGAAGCCGCGGCCCTGCTCGCCGGCGCGTGCCGCTTCCACGGCGGCGTTCAGCGCCAGGATGTTGGTCTGGAAGGCGATGCCGTCGATGACGGAGATGATGTCGCCGATGCGGCGCGAGCTGTCGTTGATGCCCTTCATCGTGTCGACGACCTGCTTGACGACCTGGCCGCCTTCCGCAGCGACGTGCGAAGCGTTCTGCGCCAGCTGGTTGGCCTGCTGGGCGTTGTCGACGTTGTTGCGCACGGTGGCGCCGAGTTCGTCCATGGAGGCCGCCGTCTGCTGCAGCGCGCTGGCCTGGCTTTCCGTCCGGGCGCTCAGGTCCTGGTTGCCAGAGGCGATCTCAGAGCTCGCATTGGCCACCGACTCCGAGCCGTCACGCACCTGCTGCACGATGCTTGCCATGCTGTCGCGCATGGCTTTCACGCCCTGCATGACGCTCTCATGGCTGCTGCCCTGCAGGTCGATGTCAACGCTGAGGTCGCCTTCGGCCAGTTGGCGCGTGATCTCATTGACGCGCGCGGGCTCGCCACCCAACTGGCGCGTGATGCTGCGCGTGATGGCCAGGCCCAGCACCAGCAGCACGCCGGCCAGCACCCCCACCCCCAGGCCCACCTTCCAGACGCGCTGCCAGATGGCCGCGTCGACCGTGTCCACATAGACGCCCGAGCCGATGATCCAGCTCCAGGGCGTGAAGCCCTTGACGTAGGACACCTTGGGCACCGGCTGCTCGCTGCCCGGCTTGGGCCACATGTAGGGCAGGAAGCCTGCGCCACTGGCCTTGACGATGTCGACCATCGCGACGAAGAGCGGCTTGCCGGTCGGGTCCTTGCTGTTGTTCAGCGTCTTGCCCTCCAGCTCCGGCTTCATGGGATGCATGACCATGATCGGGCTCATGTCGTTGACCCAGAAGTACTCGTTGCCGCTGTAGCGCAGTCCCCGCAGGGCGGCGAGGGCCGACTTCTTGGCGTCCTCGTCGGACAGCTTGCCTGTCGCAACCTGGGCGTGGAAATGCGAGACGACGCCATGCGCCGCCTCGACCGCCTGGCGCACCGCCTGCTGGCGCTCGTTCAGGATCAATTCCCGCTCCGAGAACAGCAGGATGGCCGCAACCAGCAGCACGCCAAGAACAGCGCCGAAGGTCTGCAGGGCCAAGCGGCGGGAAACTCTGAGCGACTCGAGCTTGAGCATGGCTTTGTCTCCGGAGATCGTTGTGCGCAGATGCTGTCACGCCTGGGTCAGATATGACAGTGCGTAAGCACCCTCTTGTTCCCGCAAACGTCGCGATTTCGCGACCGGCGTCACATCTGGCGCCGCCGCCGGCCTGGGTACAGTGGCGCGATGAGCGCACTCCTGCACCCCCGCCAGGCCCTGTTCGGCCACGAAGCCGTTCGGCCCGCGCTGCCCGTCGTCGACCACTACTGCGGCGTCGAGGCCCGCATGCGCAAGAGCCTGGCCCTGCAGGCCGAGCTCGGCCCCGTCTTCGACATCACGCTGGACGCCGAGGACGGCGCCCCGGTCGGCGGCGAGGCCGAGCATGCGCTGCTGATCGCCGAACTGGCAACGAGCCCGGCCAACCGCTTCGGCCGCGTCGGCGCCCGCGTGCACCCTTTCTGCCACGCCGCCTTCGAAGCCGACGTCGACACCTTGATCGCCAAGGCCGGCGACAGGCTGGCCTATCTGATGATCCCCAAACCAGAGAGCGCCGAGGACGTCGAGCGCGCTGTGGCCGCCATCGATGCCGCCTGCGAGCGCCACGCCCAGCCCAGGCTACCGCTGCAGGTGCTGATCGAAACGCACGGCGCGCTGCGCGAGGTCTTTCGCATCGCCGCCCATCCGCGCATCGAGTCGCTGTCCTTCGGGCTGATGGACTTTGTCTCGGCCCATGGCGGCGCCATCCCCAAGACGGCGATGGAGCTGCCCGGCCAGTTCGAGCATCCGCTGGTCGTGCGCGCCAAGCTCGAGATTGCCGCCGCGGCCCATGCCTTTGGCAAGACGCCTTCGCACTGCGTGGTCACCGAGTTCCGCGATGCCGAACGGCTCGCGGCGGCCGCGCGGCGCGCCGCGCGCGAGTTCGGCTACACGCGCATGTGGAGCATCCATCCCGACCAGATCCGTCCCATCGTCGAGGCGTTCGCGCCGGCCGCCGACGAAGTGGCCGAAGCGGCCGAGCTGCTGCTTGCCGCACGAGCCGCGCAATGGGCTCCCATCTCCTTCCACGACCGCCTGCACGACCGCGCCAGCTACCGCTACTTCTGGACTGTGCTGGAGCGCGCCGAGCGCACCGGGCGCGCCTTGCCCGACGCAGCGCGATCGGCGTTTTTCCCCGTAGCCATCGGGGTAATCGCCGAGTGAGGCACGAACCGGCGTGCAGTCCGTCACGCGGACAATGCCTACATCTTTTCACCGCTGCGCGGCCGCATTGCAGCCATGATTCGCCAGCTTTTTCCACCCTCCTTTCCCACCCCGATTCCAGATGCCGATGACTTCGCTCCGTGCCAGTGCCGCCGCCCTGATCCTCTGCGCCGCCTTGCCCGCCCTGGCCCAGACCGCTCCGGCCAAGCCCGTCGCAAAAACCAAGGCCGCCGCCAAGCCCGCGCCCGCCAAGAAGGCACCGCCGCCGCCGCCCGAGCCGGTGTTGGTCGATGCCGATGAGGCCCAGCTTGCCGCTGCGGAGCGCGCCTACCTGGGCGACTACGCCTGCGAGTTCAAGGAGACCGTGCAGATCGAGAAGCATCCCAAGGTGGCCGGCTACATCAACGTAGCCTGGAAGAAGCAGGTCTTCACGATGAAGCCCGTGCTGTCGTCAACCGGCGCCCTGCGCCTGGAAGACGTGACCGGCCGCACGCTGATGATCCAGATCGCCAACAAGTCCATGCTGCTGGACACCAAGATCGGCCAGCGCCTCATCGACGATTGCGTCCACCCCGAGCAGATCAAGCTGATCGAAGCCGCCAAGGCCGCCAAGATCAACGACCCCGAGGCCGAAGCCGCCGAGGCAGCACGCAGCGGCCTGGGCATCACGCCCACTGCGGCCGAAACACCCGCAGCGCCCCCGGTGGCTGCGAAACCGGCCAAGCCGGCCAAGGCCAAGTGAGTCATTGCTGTTGAAACCCGTGGCTTGGGTATGTAGAATGAATACATACTTTTCGATGCATACCTGAGCCACCGCCTCCGCGGCGCTCAGCCGCTGGAGGCGCCATGGAAGCCACCGTTGCCGAACGCGGGCAGATCACCCTGCCCAAAGCCGTCCGAGATGCCCTCGGTCTGACCAAGGGCACGACGCTCAAGGTCGAGCTCGATGGCGGGCGCATCATCCTGCGCAAGAACGTCGACGACGCGCTGGCCAAGCTGCGCGGGCGGTTCAAACTGCCTGAAGGCGTCACCACCGACGACGTCATGCGCGAGCTGCGTGGCCGCGCCCCCGGCGATCCGGTCGAGCCGTGATCGCCATCGATTCCTCCGTTCTCATCGACCTGCTGGGCGGTGACGTGGGCGCCGAATCCGCTGAAGACTGTCTTCGCCAGGCGCTGGCGCGCGGGCCGGTCGTCGCCTGCGACGTCGTGCTCAGCGAAGTCGTCTCCGGCCTCGGCTTTGGCGCCGAGCTGCTGGATGCGCTGGAAGGCGTCGGCATCGTCTACTCTCCCATCGAATCCCGCGCGGCCGTTCGTGCCGGCGAAATGCAGCGCCGCTACAAGGAGCGCCGCAAGGCCTCCGGCCAGGCACCCACCGGTCCGCGCACCGTTCCCGACTTCCTGATCGGCGCCCACGCCCTGCTGCAATGCCAGGCACTGATCAGCCGCGATCAAGGTTTCTTCCGCGACTACTTCAAGGGTCTCAAGGTCATCGTGCCTGGAGCCGCCTGATTCCTTTTCCATCCCCGTTCCGCCAGGAGTTCCCCCATGCTGTCCGCCTACCGCCAACACGCCGCCGAACGTGCCGCCCTCGGCATCCCGCCCCTCGCCCTGGATGCCAAGCAGGTCGCCGAGCTGATCGAGCTGATCAAGGCTCCGCCCGCCGGTGAAGACGCCTTCCTGCTGGACCTGCTGACCCACCGCGTGCCCCCGGGCGTGGACGACGCCGCCAAGGTCAAGGCCAGCTTCCTGGCCGCTGTCGCGCACGGCGACATCAAGGTCGGCCTGATCTCCAAGGCCAAGGCCACCGAGCTGCTCGGCACCATGGTGGGCGGCTACAACGTGCATCCGCTGATCGAGCTGCTGGACGACGCCGAAGTCGCCGGTGTGGCCGCTGAAGGCCTGAAGAAGACCCTGCTGATGTTCGACTTCTTCAACGACGTGGCCACCAAGGCCAAGGCCGGCAATGCCAAGGCGCAGGAGGTGATGAAGAGCTGGGCCGATGCCGAGTGGTTCACCAGCCGCCCCGAGGTCGAGAAGAAGATCACCGTCACCGTCTTCAAGGTGCCCGGCGAGACCAACACCGACGACCTGTCGCCGGCGCCCGATGCCTGGAGCCGCCCCGACATCCCGCTGCACTACCTGGCGATGCTGAAGAACACCCGCGGGGACTTTGGTTCTGCTGGCGGTGCGGCCTTCAAGCCCGAGGAAGACGGCAAGCGCGGCCCGATGCAGTTCATCGAGGACCTGAAGAAGAAGGGCAACTTGGTCGCCTACGTGGGCGACGTCGTCGGCACCGGCTCCTCGCGCAAGTCCGCCACCAACAGCGTCATCTGGGCCACCGGCCAGGACATCCCCTTCGTGCCGAACAAGCGCTTCGGCGGCGTCACGCTGGGCGGCAAGATCGCGCCGATCTTCTTCAACACGCAGGAAGACTCCGGCTCGTTGCCCATCGAAGTGGACGTGTCCAAGCTCGAGATGGGCGACGTCATCGACGTGCTGCCCTATGACGGCAAGCTGGTGAAGAACGGCGAGACGCTGGTCGAGTTCAAGCTCAAGAGCGACGTGCTGTTCGACGAAGTGCGCGCCGGCGGCCGCATCAACCTCATCATCGGCCGCTCGCTGACGGCCAAGGCGCGCGAGTTCCTGGGCCTGCCCGCGTCCACGCTGTTCCGCCTGCCCTCGCCGCCCGTGGCGACCAAGGCCGGCTTCACGCTGGCGCAGAAGATGGTCGGCCGTGCCGTGGGCCTGCCCGAGGGCCAAGGCGTGCGCCCGGGCACCTACTGCGAACCGAAGATGACGACCGTGGGTTCGCAGGACACCACCGGCCCGATGACCCGCGACGAGCTGAAGGACTTGGCCTGTCTGGGCTTCTCAGCCGACCTGGTCATGCAGTCCTTCTGTCACACCGCGGCCTACCCCAAGCCCGTAGACGTCAAGACCCACCGCGAGCTGCCCGCCTTCATGAGCAACCGCGGCGGCGTGTCGCTGCGCCCGGGTGACGGCGTCATCCACAGCTGGCTGAACCGCCTGCTGCTGCCCGACACGGTCGGCACTGGCGGCGATTCGCACACCCGTTTCCCGATCGGCATCTCCTTCCCCGCCGGCTCCGGCCTCGTGGCCTTCGGCGCCGCCACCGGCGTCATGCCGCTGGACATGCCCGAGTCGGTGCTGGTGCGCTTCAAGGGCGAGATGCAGCCCGGCGTGACGCTGCGCGACCTCGTGCATGCCATCCCGCTGTACGGCATCAAGGCCGGCCTTCTGACGGTTGCCAAGGCCGGCAAGAAAAACGCCTTCTCGGGCCGCATCCTGGAAATCGAAGGCCTGCCTGACCTGAAGGTCGAGCAAGCCTTCGAGTTGAGCGACGCCTCCGCCGAGCGCTCGGCCGCCGGCTGCACGATCAAACTGAACCCGGCGCCGATCAAGGAGTACCTCACCAGCAACGTCGTGCTGATGAAGAACATGATCGCCGACGGCTATGCCGACGCGAAGACGCTGCAGCGCCGCATCGAGAAGGTCGAAGCCTGGCTGGCCAACCCCGAACTGCTGGAAGCCGACAAGGATGCCGAGTACGCCCACGTCATCGAGATCGACCTGGCCGACATCAAGGAGCCCATCCTCTGCTGCCCCAACGACCCGGACGACGCCAAGTTCCTGTCCGAAGTCGCCGGCACCAAGATCGACGAGGCCTTCATCGGCTCGTGCATGACCAACATCGGCCACTTCCGCGCCGCGGCCAAGCTGCTGGGTGGCCAGCGCGACATCCCGGTCAAGCTGTGGGTGGCCCCACCCACCAAGATGGACCAGAGCGAGCTGATCAAGGAAGGCCACTACGCCGCCTTCGGCACGGCCGGCGCCCGCACCGAGATGCCGGGCTGTTCGCTGTGCATGGGCAACCAGGCCCAGGTGCGCGAAGGCGCGACCGTCGTATCCACGTCGACCCGCAACTTCCCCAACCGCCTGGGCAAGAACACCAACGTGTTCCTGGCTTCGGCCGAGCTGGCAGCGATCGCCTCGAAGCTGGGCCACATCCCCTCGGTGCAGGAGTACCACGAGGCGATGGGCGTCGTGAACAAGGACGGCGCCTCGATCTACAAGTACCTGAACTTCGACCAGATCGAGGAGTACGCGGACACGGCCAAGGCCGTGGCGGCCTGAGCCTGAAGGCTTCAAAAGCCAGCCCGCCGCGCGCAAGCCCGGCGGGCTTTTTTGCGCCCTGTGGGGCACCTAGCGCAGGACGTGCATCAGATCGCCATGCCCTTGAGCGTCGGCATGGTCTGCGGCCGTCCAGCCTTGGGGATCGCGGTCTGCCTTGCGGGCGCCGGCAGCGAGCAACAGGTTCACCATCTCGCGCGACCCGGTGCGCGCGGCCAGCATGAGGACCGTGCGGCCCTGGTTGTCACGCAGGTGGACCGAAGCGCCGGCCTTCAGCGCCGAGCGTGCCGTCGCCAGGTCAGCGTGATCGGCAGCCGCCAACAGGAAGGCATTGGCCGGCATGGTGGCTTTCGCCGATTCGGCGACGTCGGAGGCGGCCAGGCTTTGGGCCATCTGCGGCGCCGCTCGAAACCTGGCCGCGACCCCGCTTGAAACTGCTTCCGACCGCGCCAGCATCTCGGCCTGGCTGGACGCATCGGCCACAGCTCGGGGCGGCAACGGCGCGGCAGCTACCGCCGGTGCAGCGGGTGGTGGCGCGGCAGCCATCACCGGCTCGGCCGGTGGCGACTGCATCACAGGTGGCTCCGGTTGGGCCGTGCCCGCACTCACCTCCGCCTGCCTTTGCAACCGCGGCGGCGTCGCATCCGCCATCATGGCAGGAGCAGACCGTTCGGCACGCGGCTTGGCAAGGCTGGCCTTGGCCATTGTGCGGGGCGCTTCAGCGGCAGGCGCGGGCTGGGGCTCGACGGCCGGGCTGGCTTGGGCCACCACCACGGCCGCCGTCGATGCGGGCGCGGCCGCGGCCAGCCGCGGATCGGCTTCCGGTCGCGGCTCGGTGTTTCGTCCTTTCAAGACCAGTGCTGCCGCCACCAGCAGCCCCATCATGAGCAGGCCCAGCGCATAGGGTTGCCAGCGCCAGGCCAAGGCGTTCTCGGCGACGGGCACGGCAGCAGGCGCTTCGGGTCGAGGTAGTGCCGCCATCAGTCGCGCGCGGCGCTGCTCGCGGCCCGCGTCGTCACCCAGCAAGGCTTGGGCATACGCAGCCTCGGCCGCGTCGTTCGGTGGAATGGGGTCGAACTCAGCCATCGCGCCACTCGCTCAAACGATGCCGCAGCGCCTCGCGCGCATAGCGCAGCCGGGTCTTGGCGGTTTCGGGATGGGCCTGGGTCACGTCGGCAATCTCGGCGAGGCTGAGCTCGACCACGGTGAAGAGCAAGAATGCCTCCCGCTGCTCGACGGACAGGCGCAGCAAGGCGCCTTCAACGGCCTCGACCAGGCGCTTGGACACCAGCAGCTGCTCCGGCCCGGCGGCGGCCGAGGCCAGTTGATCCGGGTCGGCCTCGTCTCCCTGCGGCGGACGCGCCCGAACATGGTCCAGCACGCGGTTGCGCAGCACGGTGTAGAGCCAGGTCGAAAACCTGGCTTTTGCGGGCGCGAAGCTGGCGGCCTTGGCTGCAACGGCCAGCCAGCCTTCCTGGTGCAGGTCCTCCACCGTGGCGCGGTCCGTGGGGTGCAGCATCTGGCGAACGAAGGCAAAGGTCTTGCGGTCATGGCGGCGGTAGAGCCGGTCGAACGCCCCCATGTCGCCGCGCAGATAGCTGGCGATGAGCTCTTCATCAGCGGGTTCACTCGCAGGCATGCGGCGCGGATGCTACGCCGGCCAGAGGTGGGTTTGCGGCATCGGGCGAGGCCTCACCAGCGCGGCGGCGGATCGGGCACATAGCCGCCGCTGCTGTTGGGGAAGGACCGCGGCAACTGCGCCATGGGTCGGGGCATGATGCCCGCCGCCATCAGATTGGCCTGGCTGTCGTAGTGGATCTCCAGCAACTGCTCGGGCTGGCTGCTGCGGCGCTGGAAGGCGGTGTGGGCAATGGGAGACCATTCGGAGGCGCCATGGCCCGTGCCGAGCTTGGCCCGCACCGAGCGCTCCTCCTCAACCCGCCCCGCGCTTTCGCGCACTGGAGCTGCCTGGGCTGCAGCGTCCGCTGTCCCACTGTTGAGTCGGCTCAATGGGCTGGGCGCCACTGGCGCAGCAGGCGACACGAGCGGCGCGTCGTAGACCGGCGGCGGCACGTAGACCTCGCGGAACACCGCCGCGCCGATCACGCCGACATTGGCCGGCCGCCCGGTGCGCGCCGCATAGGAATCGCCCAGCGAGGTGAACTCGAAGGCCGCGATGTGCTCATCGCTCTTGCGCCAGCCCGTGATGTCATGGCTCTCGCCCGGGCTCAGCACATAGCCCGACTGGCTGAAACCCGCGGTGTCGCCGGTGATGGCGTTGACGCCATCCACCGACAGCACCACCAGCACCCGCTCGGCGCTGCGGTTGCTGAGCCGGATGGCGTAGCGCGAGCCGGGCGTGCCCGGGCTGAAGCGGCGACCACGGCTGGCGTACTGGGCCAGCGAGGCGCCGCTGTCGCGGTCGATCAGCTGCATGTCGAGCAGGGGCGGCGACACGACGGCGGCACAACTGGCGTGCAGCCCGGCCAGACCCGTCAAAGCGGCTAACTGGAGCAAGGCGGTGCGGCGGCGCAGCGGAAGCAGGGAACTCATGGCGGATCCTTCGCAGGGATGGGACCTTTGCTTGTACGGAGCCGCTCGGTAAACGGGGTGAAAAAGCCGGCCGGCCAAAGAAAAAGCGGCCCGAGGCCGCTTCTGTCGCAGGAGGAAGGCCGCTCAGGCCTTGATGTCCAGCAGTGCACCAGTGGTGTTGATCTGCGTCTGCAGCACCTTCAGGTTGGCGACGAAAGAGTAGGCCGCGGACTGCTGTTCGACGATCTCGTTGGCCGGGTTGATCTCGCGCTCGGGCACCTTGTCGACGTTCGTCGGCTCCACGCTCGGACGAGCCTGGTTGCTGCTCGCCAGATTGGCGATATTGGCCGCCGACGCGCGCAGCCGCTCGTTCGCTGACGAGATGCCGGACATGGCGGTGGACAAGGGGACGTTCATCGGGATTCAGTTCTCAGGCGCGCTGGCCGCTACATCGACCGCGTTGTAGGTGAACTTTAGAACATTTGGCGAAAAACCCCGCATTTCCGGGGTTCGCCCTGGCGTCAAACGTGAAATCAGCCCGCAAGCTCTTCGTAGCCGCCAGCCGAAACGAAGACCCGCACGCTGTCGCCCCCGGCTGCCTTGGCCTCCGTGCAGGCCAGCGCCGCGCCGCCGAGCACGGCGTCCACCGTTACCAGCGTCGGCTGGATCTGCACGACGCCCAGCGAGGCTTTCACGCGGGTGCGGTGCAGGCCCCAGCGCAGGCGGTAGCTGGCGATGGACGAGCGCACCTTCTCCGCGATGATCTGGGCGTAATGCTGGTCGCAGTCGGGCAGCAGGATGGCGAAATGATCTTCCTCCAGGCGCGCGACCAGGTCGGAAGCCCGCACCTTGCTGATCAGCATCTGCCCCAGGCCGTAGAGGAAATGGTCACCCACCTCGGCGCCCATGTCCTTGATGACCTCGCCGAAACGGTCCACGTCAACCCACAGCACCGACACCGGCTCGTTGCGCCGGCTGCCGACATGCTCGCCCAGGCGGCGCTCGAACTCGCGACGGTTGGCCAGCTCGGTGACGGCGTCGTGCTTGGCCGTCCAGGTGGGCTGCAGGCGCAGCGCGCGGGCGGCGCTGACGTCTTCGACGATCCACAGCGACTCGCCAGCGGGCGCTTCCCAGTGCACCGGCGTGGCCTGCAGGCGGCCCCAGAACCGGTGACCGTCGCGCTTGACGTATTCGATCTCCTCGTCCAGCGGTCGACCCGCGGCGAAGGCGGCGGCGGCGCGTTCCTGCAGCGCTGTGTGGGCCATGTCGGTGGTGTGGACGAGGCGCGTAGGCTGTCCGGCCAGTTCACCGTCGTCGTTGAAACCGAACAGGTGGTTGAACTCCTCGCTGACGACTTCGAAGCGCTGGCCGGAAACGAAGGCGACGGCCGTTGGCGCGCGTACCAGCAAGGCTCGCAGGCGGGCGGCGATGGGGTCCTCGGCGGAAGCGGGCGTGCCGGAAGTAGCGCTGCTCATGGGGGTCTCCGAGTCGATCTTCTAGGCCCGACTATCGCAGGACTGAAGGCTTTCGGCCATGACGCAGATCACGGCGTTAGAGTCCGCGTCCTTGCCGTACCACGGCGCCATCACAAGACGAGACGATGCGCTTGCTTCCGGTCTCCCTGCTCGCCCTGCTGACCGGCCTGACCCAGGCCCAGCAGCCCAGTGAAATCCCTCAGGGTCTGCGCGATGCAACGCCACGCTGGCACGCCTTGACGGGCGCGCGGCTGGTGCTGGCGCCGGGCCAGATCGTCGAGAACGGCACCCTGGTCATGAAGGACGGCGTCATCGTCGCCGTCGGTGCCAACGTGAAGCCGCCGGCCGGCGCCCGGGTCTGGGCGCTGCAGGGCCGCACCGTCTATGCCGGCTTCATCGACGCTGCCAGCAGCGTCGGCCAGGGGCGCATCGAAGCTTCCAAGGCCAAGGGCCTGACGCCGGGACAGCGCTGGGTGCGCAGCGAATTCCACCAGGCCACGGCGCTGGAGATCAAGCCCGAGGACGTGCGAGCTGCGCGCGAGCAGGGCTTCACGACGGCCCTGTCCCTGCCGCCCGTGGGCGCCGTCTTCCGCGGCCAGAGCGCGCTGATCAGCCTGCGCGACGGCACGGATGCACGCAGCCTCGTGCTGGCGGCCGAGGTGGCCCAGCACCTGGCCCATGAGTACACAACCTTCGACTTCGAGAGCGGCGCCCGCCCGGGCAACTTGAGCTACCCGACCTCGCTGATGGGCAGCATCGCGCTGGAACGCCAGACGCTGCTGAACGCCCGCTGGGCTGCCGGGCCGGCGCCCGCCGGCGAGCGGCGCGAATTCAACGCCAGCCTCGGCGCCCTCGCCCCGGCCCTGAGCGGCAAGCAGCCCATCGTCCATGAGGTGCTGGACGAAGAAGACCTGCTGCGCGTCGCCAGGCTGCGCGACGAGTTCGGGCTCAAGCTGATCGCCCAAGGCACCGGCCATGAATACCGCAAGGCGGCCCAGCTCAAGGCCCTGGGCCTGCCCCTCTTGCTGCCGCTGGCCTTTCCCGCGGCACCCGAAGTCGAGCAGCCCGAGAGCGCGCTGGACGTGCCCCTGCACCAGTTGCAGCACTGGGAGCGTGCGCCCGGCAACGCTGCCGCCCTGCAGGCGGCGGGCGTCGAGTTCGCGATCTCGACGCAAGGGCTGAAGGACGTCAGGAAGGAATTCTGGCCACGGCTGCGCCAGGCCGTGCAGCACGGTCTCACGCCCGAAGCCGCCCTGGCAGCACTGACGACCACGCCGGCCAAGCTGCTGAGCCAACCGCGGCTGGGGCGCCTCGCACCGGGCCAGCTGGCCCACGTCATCGTCGCCAGCGGTGATCTTTTCATCAACGAGCAGGCCGAGGTCGAGATCGCCTTCGTCGACGGCCAGCCGCTGCCGACCGAAGCCTGGGAGCGCTTCGACGCGCGCGGCCGCTGGACGGTGAAGGCCGCTGGTGGAGCCGAGCAAACCTGGCAGATCGCCGGCACGCGGGCCAAACCCACGCTGCAGGTCGATGGCAAGACCTGCGAGCTGCAGCAACGCGGCCGCGAACTGCTGTTGCGCTGGCCCTGCGAGGTCGGCGCGAAGGAAAGCCTGCGCCTGGAGGGCCGTGGCCCGTCAATGGCCGGCGCGATGACGCTGGCCGATGGCCGCACCCAGCCCTGGACGGCCACGCGCATCGTGCCCTACCAGCCGCCTGTGGCCCAGGTTGTCGCCCCACCACCCCTGTCGCCCGCCACGTTCCCGGCGGGCGTCTTCGGCCGTACGGCGCCACCCGAGCGCCCGGCCGTCGTGCTGGTGCGCAACGCCACGGTCTGGACCAGTGCCGCTGCCGGCAATCTCGAAGCCACCGATCTGCTGGTGCGCGACGGCCGCATCGCCGCCATCGGCAAGGGTCTGGCAGCGCCTGCTGGCGCCGTCGTCATCGACGCTGCAGGCAAGCACCTGACGCCCGGCCTCATCGATGCCCACTCGCACACGGCCATCAACCGCGGCACCAACGAGTTCGCGCATTCGGTGACGGCTGAGGTGCGCGTTGGCGATGTGGTCGACGCCACCGACATCAGCCTCTACCGTCAGCTTGCCGGCGGCGTGACCAGCGCCAACTTGCTGCACGGCTCGGCCAATGCCATCGGCGGCCAGAATCAGGTCATCAAGCTGCGCTGGGGGCTGGACGCGGAAGGCCTGAAGTTCGAAGGCGCGCGCCCCGGCATCAAGTTCGCGCTCGGCGAGAACGTCAAGCGCGCCAACTTTCCCCCCAACGACGGCGACCCGCGCTATCCGACGACGCGCATGGGTGTCGAGCAGGTCATGCGCGATGCCTTCCTGGCTGCGCAGGCCTACCGCGAGCGGCGCAAGGCCGACCCGAACACGCGCCGCGACCTGCAGATGGACACGCTGGTCGAGTTGCTGGAACGCAAGCGCGTCATCCACATCCACAGCTACCGCGCCGACGAGATCCTGATGTTCGTGGCCCTGGCCAAGGACTTCGGCCTGGAGGTCGCCACCTTCCAGCATGTGCTGGAGGCCTACAAGGTCGCGCCCGAGATCGCGGCGCTGGGCGCCGGCGCCTCCGGCTTCTCGGACTGGTGGGGCTACAAGGTCGAGGTGCAGGACGCCATTCCCTACAGCGGCGCGATGACGCAGAAGGCGGGTGTGCTGACCAGCTTCAACTCCGACAGCGACGAGCTGGCGCGCCGCCTCAACACCGAGGCGGCCAAGGCGCTGCGCTATGGCGGCAAGGCCTGGGGGATGAGCGAGGCCGAGGCGCTGAAGTTCGTGACCATCAACTCGGCCAAGCAGTTGCGCATCGACAGGCGCGTCGGCTCGCTGGAAGTGGGCAAGGACGCCGACTTCGTCATCTGGAGCGCAAGCCCGCTGTCGAGCGCGGCACGCGCCGAGCAGACCTGGATCGACGGGCGGCGCTACTTCGACCGCGGCGAGGACACGCAGCTGCGCGAGCGTGATAGCGCCGAGCGCGCCCGCCTCGTGGCGCTAGCGATACCCGAGCGCGCCAAAGCCGCCGCGCCGCCCGAGGGGCGGCCGGCCACACCGCTGGCCGCAGCGCTGGACCAGCTCGAACTGCAACGCTGGCTGCACGAGGCAAACCGTGATCGCCAAAGCTATTTCGGCGGTGACGCCTGGCATGAATGCACCGTGGACGCGTACTGACATGAAGCTCGCACTCATCACGGCCCTGCTGGCTGCCGCCTTCACCGCCCAAGCCACGCCCAACACGCCACCCCCGCCACAGCGCGAACCGCTGCTGCTGCGCAATGCCGTCATCCACCCGGTCAGCGGCCCGGTCATCGCCAACGGCAGCCTGCTCATCGAGGCCGGCAAGATCCGCGCGATCGGTGGCACCGAGCTGGCCGCGCCCGCTGGCGCCAAGACCGTCGATCTGGGCGGCCGGCATCTCTACCCCGGCATGGTGGCGGCCAACACCAGCCTGGGCCTGGCGGAGATCCGCTCGGTCAACGCCTCGATGGACAGCGTCGAGACCGGGCCGCTGAACCCGAATGCCCGCGCCCTGGTCGCCTTCAATGCCGACAGCGAGCTGCTGCCCATCACGCGCGGCGGCGGCGTGCTGGCCGCGCTGTCCGTGCCCGAGGCCGGCCGCACCGGCCTCATCGCCGGTACGTCGGCGCTGCTGCAGCTGGAGGGCTGGAACTGGCAGGACATGGCCCTGCTGCCCGAGGTCGGCCTGCACATCGCCGTGCCGCGGCTGCGCCTGAACAGCGCCCTCTTCCCCAACCAGCCCGAAGCCCGCCTGGCCGAGATGCGCCGCTCGACCGAGGCCAGGCTCAAGCTGCTCGACGACGCCTTCGAATCGGCCCGGGCCTATGCGCTGGCGCGCGCTGCCGACCCGAGCACGCCCATCGACACGCGCTGGGAAGCGATGCGCCCCGTGCTGCCCGCTACAGCCGGTGCGGCGCCGGCCCGACCCGTCGTCATGCATGCCGATGACCTTGCGCAGATCCGCTTTGCGCTGGACTTCGCGGCCCGCCATGGCCTCAAGCTCATCATCAGCGGCGGCGCCGATGCCTGGCGCCTGGCCGACACGCTGCGCGAACGTCAGGTGCCCGTCATCATCGACGGCCTGCTGCGCCTGCCGATGCGCCGCGACGACCCGCCAGACGCCCTTTTCGCCCTGCCCGCCCAACTCGCCGCGGCCGGCGTGCGCTACTGCATCGCCGATGGCGGCCGCGACTCGACCAATGCGCGCAACCTGCCCTTCGAGGCCGCGAGCGCCCGCGCCTTCGGCCTGTCCGACGACGAGGCGCTGAAAGCCGTGACCCTTTACCCCGCGCAGATCCTCGGCATTGCCGACAGGCTGGGCTCCATCGAGGTCGGCAAGCTGGCCAACCTCTTCGTGGCCGATGGTGACCCCCTCGAGCCCAGCACGCGCATCGAGCGGGTGTTCATCCAGGGCCGCGAGGTGGAGCTCAGCGACCGGCAGACGGCGCTGCGCGACAAGTATCTGAAGCGCAACTAGCCGGCCGTCTTGGCCGGCGGCGTGGCTGCCGGCGAAGTGGGCGCGGCCGGCGCGCCCAGGCCCATCTGCGCATTTGGCCGCGCGTCGTGGCCGCGCTTCCACTGCCGCATGGTGTCGACCGCCACCGAGCGGCGGATGTAGCGATGCCAGATGAAGCTGAGGTCGAAGATCAGGATGGCCAGCCACCACAGATAGAGGAAGGCAGCGCCGGCGAGCAGCACGGGCCAGGCGGCGGGTGGCGGTGGCGCCGTCGGGCCGTCGGCGCCCAGCAGCCGCGACAGCACGATGAAGGCGATGACGAGGGTGCCGACGCCGACCAGGCAGCGTCGCCCCCAGTTGGGCTTGCGCGGCAGCAGCCAGCCGCTGAGGGCAATCAGCGCGGCAGCGGCGATCGGAGCGAGCCGGCCGGCGAGTTCCGCCACGTGGGCGGGAGCGGCGCTGCTCGTGAACGGACTGCCGAGGAAGTCAGCCGGCCCGTCCGGCAGCCACAGGTAAAACGGCCAGGCGCCAATCAGGAAGACGAGCGTGGCCGCGAGATGCCAGCGCAGGCCACCGGTATGCACCAGCCGCGGCAGCCGGGCGGCGGCGGTGATGCCCATCATCAGGCCGCTCATCAACAGGATCTGCAGCGGCAGCCGATCGAAGGTCGCGCCCGTCGGCGTGACGCCCTTGTAGAGCAGGAAGACCGCGGCCACGTGCAAGAGCAGGCTCGCCACATAGGGGATGGCCAGGCTCACCCGGTCGACAAGCCCGTTGCTGGCCGGAACTTTCGGCTGGACTGTCGGGTCCGGCAGCACCACGTCGTCGATGAAATGGCCGAACACCTCAGCGTCGTTCCAGTAGTCGTTGTGTGCCTTGCCGGGCAACCAGTAGCGGCTGAAGCCATGGTCATGCTTGCTGCCGAACTCGAAGGCCTCGCAGCCGCTGTCCTTCAGGAAGCCCATGGCGGAATCGAGCTTGAACCCGATGGGGTCCCCGAAGTCGTAGTAGTTGCGCCACTTGATCTGCTGGGCCAGCGTCAGCCGCGGCGCCTCGCTGTCGCCAAAGAGCACCTGCTGGCCGGAGCAGCTGGATTTCAGCTTGAGGCCCTGCCAGAGCGCCGGCCACAGCACGATGTGCTTGTCGATCGGCGAGCCTATCGTCATATAGCCGCGCACATAACGGATCCAGCCGTCGTCAACCGGCGCACTGGATCGGTTGTCCGGGTCGACGATGGGGCGGCCCGACAGCGCTTCGAGCAGGCCGAGGAAGCTGATGACCGTGCCCTCGCTGTGCGCCACGATGTAGATCTCCGGATGGCCCCCCGGGCAGGCCTCCTGGAATGTCGCCACGACCTGCGCGAGCGCGCTGTGGAAGCGGTGCAGGATCTTGTCGCGGTAGTAGGGGAAGTCGGTGACGAGCTGGACGTCGCCGACGTAGTCACGCAGCAGCGGCGCCAGTTCGAACTTGAAGATGCCCATGCGGGCGAGCACCGCCAGCAGGCTCTCCAGCACACCCACGGTCTCGACGATTTCGTCGACGACGCCGGTACCGAGCTGGAAGTCCTCGGCCTTCAGATTGCCGTTGGGCACCTCCCTGCGGTACTGCGACTCGGCGCGGCTGACCACCGTGTGTCCCCAGGCCTTGGTCTCCTCCAGCGTGTCATTGGCCTTGACGACCTGCCCCGGAATGTCGGCCCAGTAGATCTCGGCGAAGCCGATGCGCGACAAGGCGTCTGCAGGCTTGGCGTCCAGGCGGCTGATGCGCACTGCCGCCGCCGAGCCAAGGTTGAAGTAACCCAGCGGCATGACCGGCAGTGGCGGCGAAGCCCTGTCGCCAAAGCGCCGCGCCACCGACCGTATCGTGTCGCTGCGCAGCTGGCTGCCAATGCCGTGGATGGCCACGACGATCTTGTCCATCGGCGGGCGGCCCTGGCTGGCGTCCGAAATGGATGCGGCCGTGGCTGTCTGCTGCTCGGAGGTGGATGCAACCGTCATGGGGAACTCTCCTCACGGGAAGTCCACGCATGGTGCCTCCGAGGCGGCCCTCACCGCTTCACCAAGACTGAGGAGACGCCGCCTCAGGGGGCGATCTGCTCCGCGTAGTCGTACAAGGCCGACAGGATCTGCTCACCTCGCTCGTCGGCTGTTTCACCGAGAACATCGATACGCTCCATGAAGGCCGCCAGCGTCTGCGCGCCGCCCTCGCCCTCATGCAGCCGCGCAGCCAGGTGGCCCTGCCAGCGCTCCGCCTCTTCTGCCGACAGGCTGGACGGGAAGTTGCGCGCACGCCAGCGGAAGACAAGCTCATCCAGCCGCCCGTCCTGGAAGGCCAGCTTGCCTTGCGCCGCGCGCTCGGCGAGCTGCGCGGGCGCCATCGTGCGCACCTTGTTCAACGCCCGGCGGTCCTCGTTGCCGATGAAGCCGCCGTAGAGGTCTTCGTCCACATCGGCCGGCGCGAAGGGCTCACGCTGGAAGACGTCGGCCCACAGGCCGTCCAGCAGCCGGCCCTTCTCGGCCAGCAACCGGGCGCTGGCGAGCTGAACCTCGACGTCGTGGTTCCAGCGCTCGGCCATCGCCGGGCTGAGCGTCTTCAGGTTGCTGATGACGATGGGGCTTTTGTTGACGTGGATGGTCTTGATGGGCAGCCGCGTGACGCCCTCGGGCAGCAGCTCCTGCTTGATGAACATGCGCGCGCGGATGGCTTCGGCGTTCAGCGTCAGCAGCTCGCCCGGGTCCACCGAGCAGTCCCAGACGATCAGCTCGTTCTTGTTGGTCGGGTGCGGCGCCAGCGGCCAGACCACGGCGATGCAGCCGCGCTCGGGGCCGTACATGCCGGAGATGTGCAGGAAGGGCTTGCCGATGCCGATCTCGTCCCACACCGCCTGCTTGCTGCGCAACTTGACGCAGAAGTCCCATAGCTTGGGCTGGGCCTGGCGCAGCTTGCGCGCCAACGCCACGGTGGCGCGCACGTCGGACAGTGCATCATGCGCCGCCTCGTGCGCGACGCCGTTGGCGATGGTCAGGTGCTCGAGCTTGAAGCTGGGGCGGCCGTCCTCATGCTTGGGCCACTCGAAGCCTTCGGGCCGGAGCGCATAGGCACAGCGCACCACGTCCAGCAGGTCCCAGCGGCCGCAGCCGTTCTGCCATTCGCGGCCATAGGGGTCGATAAGGTTGCGCCAGAACAGATGACGCGTCACCTCGTCATCGAAGCGGATGCTGTTGTAGCCCACGCCAATGGTGTTGGGCGTGGCCAGCACCGTCTCGATGGCGGCGGCGAACTCATGCTCGGGCACACCCTGCTGCAGGCAGTGCTGGGGCAGGATGCCGGTCAGCAGGCAGGACTCGGGGTCGGGCAAGTAGTCCGGGGCCGGCTGGCAGTACAGCATCAGCGGCTCGCCGATCTCGTTGAGCTCCGCATCGGTGCGCAGGCCGGCGAACTGGGCCGGGCGGTCCCGGCGTGGCACGCGGCCGAAGGTCTCGTAGTCGTGCCAGAAAAATGAAAGGGAAGACATGGCCGCCACGATAGCTCAGCCGATAGAGTGGCTCGCATGAGACTTGCCCTGCTGCTCCTGGCCGTTTGCGCCGCGGCACACGCCGACGACGCGATCTCCCCCGACCGGCCCGACTTCACCAACGGCCCCGATGTGATGGCCGCAGGCCGCTTCCAGGTCGAGACCAGCGGCGCCTGGCAGCGCGACGCCGCGACACGGCTGCGATCGACGCCGACGCTGCTGCGCCTGGGCGTCGACCATGACCTGGAGTTGCGGCTGGAGACCGACGGCGCGCTGCGCCAGCGCAACCCGAGCGCCAGCGGCCGAGGAGATCTGGCAGTCGGCTTCAAATGGCAGATGCAGGACGGCGACGAGGCCAAGCCTGGCCTGGGCTGGCTGTTCGAAGTGCAGACACCGACAGGCAGCGGGCCGTTCAAAGGCCATGGCTTGCGGCCCGGCCTGAACTTTCTGGCCCAGTGGGAGCTGCCGGCCGGCTACTCGCTCGGCACGATGGCTGGCGTCTTCATCGATCGCAACGACAACGACCAGCGCTACACGGGTGCCCTGCTGTCGGCGAGCCTGGGTATCCCGCTGGGCGAGAAGCTGCACGGCTTTGCCGAGATCGCCGGCCAGCAGATCGCGTCGGCCCGCAATGGCGGCAATGTCGTCACGGCCGGCACGGGGCTGGCCTGGCAGCTCACAAGCGACGCTCAGCTCGACACGGCCGTCTTCCGCGGCCTGAACCACAACACGCCCGACTGGGCGTGGACGATCGGCCTCTCGCTGCGTTTTTAGCGCTTCTTGACGACCACGCTGCCGATGGAATAGCCCGCGCCGAAGGAGCAGATCACGCCGGCGTCGCCAGCCTTCAGGTCACCCCGGTGATGGTGGAAGGCAATGATGGAGCCGGCCGACGCGGTGTTGGCGTATTCGTCCAGGATCAGCGGCGCGATCTCGCTGCCGGCATCCGCACCCACCAGCTTCTTGATGACGAGCTGGTTCATGCCCTGGTTGGCCTGGTGCAGCCAGTAGCGGCGCATCTGCGTTGGCTCCAGGCCCAGCTTGCCCAGGTGGGCCTCGATATGGGCCGCGGCCATGGGCACGACTTCCTTGAACACCTTTCGGCCTTCCTGATAGAAGGTCAGGTCGCGGTCGCTCGGGTCGCGGTCCTCGGCGCGGTTCATGAAGCCGAAGTTGTTGCGGATATTGCTGCTGAACTGTGTGGCGAGCTGCGTGCCGAGGATTTCCCACTGGTCGGCGCCGGTGGCGTCTTCCGCGCGCTCGACGATGAGGGCCGTGCAGACGTCGCCGAAGATGAAGTGGCAGTCGCGGTCGCGCCATTCCAGGTGGGCCGAGGTGATCTCGGGGTTCACGACCAGCACGCATTTGCTGGCGCCCGAACGCACCGCGTTGAAGGCCTGTTCCAGCGCGAAGGTGGCCGAGGAGCAGGCCACGTTCATGTCGAAGCCGTAGCCGCCGGCGCCCAGCGCCTGCTGGATCTCTACCGCCATGGCCGGGTAGGCGCGTTGCATATTGGCACTGGAGCAGAGCACGGCGTCGACATCCGCGCCGGTTTTGCCGGCCTGTTCAAGCGCCTTGCGGGCAGCATCGGCGGCGATCTCGGCCATCAGCGAGACCTCGTTGTCGCCGCGCGGCGTGAAGCGCGGGTACATGCGGGTCGGGTCCAGCACGCCGGCCTTGTCGACGACGTAGCGCTGCTTGATGCCCGAGGCTTTCTCGATGAATTCGACGCTGGAGTGTGTCAAGGCGGAGCGCTCGCCAGCGGCGATCGCCGTCGCGTGCTCGGCGTTCTGCAGGTCGGCGTAGGCGTTGAAGGCCTCGACCAGCTCGGCATTGGTGATGACATGGGGCGGGCGGTACAGGCCGGTGCCGCTGATGACCACGGCCGGGAATGAAGCTTGCATATTGAAGACGGAAGCCGCCGCTGCTGATGTACGAAGGCTGAAATCTTATCGATCCGGTTTGCTGCCTTCTCTAGGCACTAGCCTGGGGCCCTGGACAAAACATGCACGAAGACAGCCTGCTCCCACCCGACGACGCCCTGCGCCTGGCCTTACACAACGAGGTGCATGCCCGGCCGCCGGCGCGCATCCGCCTGCCGGCCGTCATCGTCCACATCGCCGTGCTCAACGACGGCATCAGCCGGGCGCAGGAGCATGCCCACCTGCGCCAGCTGCCCGGCCAGCACGAACTGGCCGAGGAGGCGCTGAACGCAAACTTTCTGCGCCTGCGCTGCGGCGAGTTCTCGCTGAAGTGGGAGCGCCATGCCGAGTTCACGCGCTACTCGGTCGTGCAGCCCCTGCCCGCCGACGCCGAGGCCAGCGCGCAGACGCTGGATGCGCTGGCGCTGCGCGTCGCACCGGATTGGCTGGGGCGCATCCCGGGGCGCACCTTTGCGGCCATCAAGCTCGTCATGATCGAGCGGCAGCTGACTTTCGCGCCCAGCGCCTTGACCGAGGCCCAGGCCTGGTTCGGCGCGCATGCAACGGTCGCGTCGACGATGGGCGGCGGCCATTCCCTGGTTGTCACCGACTTCTGCCTGCGCGCGACCGGCTTCGAGCACATCGTCGTGCTGGCTGAGCCCGGCACGCCCGAGACCCGCGCCGGCCGCATCTGCCAGCGCCTGTTGGAGCTGGAGACCTACCGCCTGATGGCCCTGCGCGGCCTGCCCGCCGCCAAGTCGCTCGGCTCGACGCTGGCCGAGGTGGAGGCCACGCTGGCCAGCATCACCGCGCGGCTGGAGAAGCGCGGCGCGTCGGAGGCCGAACTGCTGGACGACCTGATCTCGACGGCAGCGCGCATCGAGCACGCCACCGCCTCGCACCAGTACCGCTTTGCCGCCACCCAGGCCTACCAGGCCATCGTCGAGCAGCGTCTGGCCGAGTTGCACGAGGGCAAGGTGGCCGGCAGGCAGTCGCTGGGCGAGTTCATGCAGCGCCGGCTCTCACCGGCCATCGCGACGGTCAATGCGACGGCGCAGCGGCTGGCCGGCCTGTCACAACGCATCTCACGCGCAAGCGCCCTGCTGCGCACGCGGGTCGACATCGCCACCGAGGCGCAGAACCAGCAGCTGCTGGCCCAGCTCGGCGAAGGCCAGCGCACGCAGCTGCGCATGCAGGCCACCGTCGAGGGGCTGTCGCTCGCGGCCATTACCTATTACGTCGTCAGCCTGCTGCTGTACTTCTTCAAGGCGCTGAAGGCCGAGGGCTGGCTGCCAGTACAGCCCGAGCTGGCGGCGGGGGCGGCCATTCCCTTCGTGCTGCTGGCCGTCTGGCAGACGACAAGGCGCATCCACCGCAAGATCTTCAACCACCACTGACCAGGATCTCCAGGCCCGGCAGGCGCAGCGCCTGCAGCGCGGCCGGCCCGGCCTGAGGCGTGACGATCAGCGTCGACAAGGCCGACAGCGGCGCGACGCGGTAGGGCGAGACCTTGCCGAGCTTGTCGCTGCTGGCCATCAGCACCGTTTCCGCAGCGCTCGCCATCAGCAGCGCCTTGACCTGGGCCTCCTCGGCGTCGCCGGTGGACAGACCGAAGCCGGCCTCCACACCGGTTACGCCGAGGAAATAGCAGTCCGCCCGCAGCGCCTGGATGGCCTGTGCTACACCCGCGCCGACGGCCACGCCGGAGTGCTTGAACAGGCGCCCACCCAGCATCAGCACTTCGACAGTGGGGTGCTCGATCAGCGCCGCGGCGATGACGGGGCTGTGTGTGGCGACCGTGGCGCGCAGCGTGGCCGGCAGCTGCTGGACCATGGCCAGCGTGCTCGTGCCGCCGTCGACGAAGACAAGCTGGCCATCGGCGATGAGAGACGCCGCATGGCGGCCCAGCGCCTGCTTCTCGTCGACGGCAATGGCGCTGCGTCGCGCCAGGTTGGCCAGGGCCGGTGACACCGGCAGCGCGCCGCCATGCACACGCTGCAGCGCGCCCCGCGTGGACAGCTCGCGCAGGTCGCGCCGGATGGTGTCCTCCGACACCTGCAGGCGCTCGGCCAGTTCGCGGGCCAGCACGCGGCCCGTGGAATGAAGTTCTTCCAGGATGGCCAAGTGGCGTTGTTCGGTCAGCATCTGTGGGATTGCATGGTTTTGCGTTATTTTGCATGATTTTCCTTAAATTCAGGAAACAACATGCAAACCAAGACCGATTCGCGCATTGCCGACCTGCCCCTGTCCGAACGCGTGCGCGTCCAGCAGGAGAGGCTGCTGTCCAACAACTGGTACACGCTGAAGACCACCCGCTTCGACTTCCTGCGCAGCGATGGCCAGTGGCAGACCCAGGACCGCGAGACCTATGACCGCGGCAATGGCGCCACCATCCTGCTCTACCAGCGCACGCGCCGCCGTGTGCTGCTGACACGGCAGTTCCGCTACCCGGCGTTCGTCAATGGCTGGCAGCAGTTGATGGTCGAAGCCGTGGCCGGGCTGCTGGACGAGGCCGATCCGCTCAGCTGCGTCCGCGCCGAGGCCGAGCAGGAAGCCGGCGTGAAGCTGCGCGAGGTGCAGCCGCTGTTCGAGGCCTATATGAGCCCCGGCTCGGTGACCGAGAAGCTGCATTTCTTTGCGGCCGAGTACGAGGATGGCGACTTGGTTGGCGCGGGTGGCGGCCTCGTTGAGGAGGGCGAGGACATCGCGCGCTTCGAGCTGGACTTCGACGCAGCCATGCGCCAGGTCGAGGCCGGCGAGATCGTCGATGCGAAAACGATCATGCTGCTGCGCTGGGCCGAGCGCCACGTCTTCGGGCCGCCGCCCCGCAAGGGCCCGTTGCTGGTCTTCATCGCCGGGCCGTATCGAAGCGGCACGGGCGACCGGGAGGACGCGATCGCCGCCAACGTGCAGGCCATGCAGGATGCCGCCCTGCAAGTCGCAGCCCTGGGCCACGTGCCGGTGCTCGGCGAGTGGGTCGCCCTGCCGCTCATCGCGGCCGCTGGCGGCCGGCGCGGCGATGCGGTCTGGGACCGCTACTTCCACCCCAACGCCCAGGCCCTGCTGGAGCGATGTGACCTGCTGCTGCGCATCGGCGGTGATTCGGCCGGCGCCGACGCCATGATCAAGGCCGCTTTGGCCTGCGCAATGCCCGTGCACTACGGCCTCGCTTCAATACCAACCAGGCCCGCGTAGAATCAATCACCGGGCCCAAATTTTGGCGTCCGGTTTTTTTTGCCCGCTGCAAAAGCGGGCAGCAAAGCCGGCAGAGCCAAGTCAAGCGCTCGCAGCCCAGGTCGCGCACTGCCAAACGCGCGCCGCAACTGTGAACTTGAATCATGGAAATCTTCGACTACGACAACATCCTGCTGCTGCCGCGCCGCTGCCGCGTTGAAAGCCGCTCGGACTGCGACACCTCGGTGCAGTTCGGCCCACACCGCTTCAAGCTGCCGGTCGTGCCGGCCAACATGAAGACGGTCGTGGACGAGCCCATCACCGAGCTGCTGGCCCGCGAGGGCTACTTCTACGTGATGCACCGCTTCGACCTCGACAGCCTGGCCTATGCCAAGGACATGCGGGACAAGGGCCTGCTGGTGTCGCTGAGCGTCGGCGTGAAGCCGGCCGACTTCGAACTGGTGGACAAGCTGGCGGCTGAAGGCGTCGGCGCCGACTACCTGACCATCGACATCGCCCACGGCCATGCCGAGAGCGTGCAGCGCATGATCGGCCACATCAAGCAAAAGCTGCCCGAGACCTTCGTCATCGCCGGCAATGTTGGCACGCCCGAAGGCGTCATCGACCTGGAGAACTGGGGTGCCGACGCGACCAAGGTCGGCGTCGGCCCGGGCAAGGTCTGCATCACGCGGCTGAAGACGGGTTTTGGCACCGGCGGCTGGCAGTTGTCGGCGCTGAAATGGTGCTCGCGCGTAGCCACCAAGCCCATCGTGGCCGACGGCGGCATCCGCCACCATGGCGACATCGCCAAGAGCGTGCGCTTCGGCGCCAGCATGGTCATGATCGGCTCGCTGTTCGCCGGCCATGAAGAGTCGCCAGGCACGACCGTCGAGGTCGACGGCAAGCTCTACAAGGAGTACTACGGCTCGGCGTCGGACTTCAACAAGGGCGAGTACCGCCACGTCGAGGGCAAGCGCATCCTGGAACCCGTCAAGGGCAAGTTCGCCGACACGCTGCGCGAGATGCAGGAAGACCTGCAGAGCTCGATCTCGTATGCGGGCGGCACGCAGTTGTCGGACCTGCGCAAGGTGAATTACGTCATTCTTGGCGGAGAGAATGCGGGCGAACATTTGTTCATGTGATCACCTGCGGAACGCGGGGGAGCACCTCGCGCGCAGCGTGAGGTCCGCATTCCGGCGCAGCCAAAACGCCGGCGAGCACTTGTTCATGTGAGCGCCATGGACTTTGCAAGCTACCGCCGCCACGACGCAACCTCGCTGGCCTCTGAGGTGGCGGCTGGTCGGGTCAGCGCAGAAAGCCTGCTCGACCTGGCGCTCGCAAGGCTGGCCGAAGTCCAACCCCGGCTCAACCCTGTCTGCCGGCTGATGGAGGCCGAGGCCAGAACTCAGTTGGCGCGTGGCGTCGGCACCGGCCCACTGGCCGGTGTGCCCTGCCTCATCAAGGATGTGGCCGAGGACTACGCCGGCGTGCCGACCAGTTGGGGCAGCCGGGCGCTGGCCGCACTGCCGCCGCCGCGCGAGCACGCGCATGTCGTGCGGCGCTTGCTCGACGCCGGACTCGTCATCTTCGGCAAGACCAACGCGCCCGAACTGGGGCTCAAGGGCGTCACCGACCCGCTGGCCTTCGGCCGCAGCAGCAATCCGTGGGACGTGAAACGCACACCGGGCGGCAGCAGCGGCGGATCGGCAGCAGCGGTCGCGTCCGGTGTCGTACCCATGGCCGCCGGCAACGATGGCGGCGGCTCGATACGCATTCCGGCCGCGTGCTGCGGGCTCGTGGGCCTCAAACCTTCTCGCGGCCGCGTGTCTGTGGGCCCGGGCTCCGGCGAAGTCTGGTTCGGCGCCTGCAGCGAGGGCGTCATCTCGCGCAGCGTGCGCGACACCGCCCTGGCACTGGACATTCTCAGCGGCCCCGAGCCCGGCGACGCCGTCGCCCTGCCCGCGCCGGCCACGCCCTTTGTCCATCAGCTGCGCTCACCGCTGCGCCGGCTGCGCATCGCCTGGTGCGCCGATTCGCCGATTGGCGAGCCGGTGCACGACGAGGCCCGGCTCGCCGTGGAGCGAAGCGTGTCGCTACTGAAAGGCCTCGGCCATGTCGTCGAGCCGGCCCGCCCCGACATCGATGGCCGCACGCTGGCCAACAGCTTCCTGCATATTTACTTCGGTCAGGTGCCGGCCACGCTGAGCCGCGCGGTCGCCCTGGGTGGCCGCGAAGCCGACTTTGAGCCGTTGACCCGTCTCATCGCCACGCTCGGCCGCGCCACCAGCGCCGAACGGCTGACGCTGGAGCTGCTGCGCTGGAACGACTACGCCCGCAGCTTGGCCGCCCTGCACGCGCGCTACGACCTCTACCTGACGCCGACGCTGGCCTCGCCACCGGTGCTGCATGGCACCGGCGACCCGCCGCCGCTGCAGATTGCCGTGCTGGGCGCGCTGCGCGCCTCGGGGCTGCTGGGCCTGCTCAAGCACGCCGGCCTGCTCGATGGCGTCGTGCAGCAGATGGCCACCGACAGCCTGCGCCATGTCCCCTTCACCCAGCTCGCCAACCTGACGGGCACGCCGGCGATCTCACTGCCGCTGCACTGGACGGCCGACGGCCTGCCGCTGGGCGTGCAGTTCGTTGCAGCGCCGGGCGAAGACGGGCTGCTGCTGCAACTGGCCGCGGAACTGGAAGCCACCCAGCCCTGGTTCGACCGGGTGCCTAGCTGAAGCGCACCGAGGCCTCGAACCCCGGCTCGGCATTGCGCAGCTCCAGCCGGCCGTCATGCGCTTCAGCCACCAACCGGCACAGGCACAGGCCCAGGCCCACACCACCCACATGCCGCGTGCGCGCGGCGTCCGGCCGGTAGAAGGGCTGGCCCAGCTGAGGCAGGGACTCGGGCGGCACGCCGGCGCCGAAGTCACGCACCGTCAAGCGCACGCCCGTGCCTTCGCGAGCCAGCCTGAGCTGCACGGCACCGCGGCTGGCATCGTTGTGGCGCAACGCGTTCTGGACGAGATTGCGCAGGCACAGCTGCACACGCAGGCGATCCAGCCTCAACGGCGGCAGATCGGGCTCGACATGCAACTCCACGCCGGGCTGGGCATGCTCCTGCGCCAACGCGCCGAGGTCGCAGTCCGACAGCTGCAGCGCGCTGTGCCCGCTGCCCAGGCGCTCGCTCTCCAGCAAGGCCGTGATGAGATCGCGCATCTGCGCCAGCTCGCCCAGCAGCGCGTCGCGTGACTCGCCCTCGCCCACCATCTCGGCGTGCAGGCGCGCGCGCGTCAGCGGGCTGCGCAGCTCGTGGCTCATGGCCAGCAGCAAGGCGCGCTTGCCGTCCAGCATGGCCTGGATGTCGGCGGCCATCTGGTTGAAACGCAGTGCCAGGTCACCGATCTCGTCGCTGTGGATCACGGGCACACGGTGCGAGAACTCACCGCGGCGGAAGGCCTCGGCGCCGATGGCCAGCGCATGCAGCGGCCAGACCATGTGGCGGATCATGCCGAAGGCCAGGCCCGTGACCACGAATAGCGCCGGCACGGCCCAAAGCAGGCCGTAGGCGCTGCCCATCGACATCCACAGAATGGTGCTGCTGATGCAGGCTAGCAGGATGAAGATGGCGATCAGCCGCGCACCGAGCGAATGCTTGAAGCGCTTGTGCTGGTGATGCCAGCGCTGGTGCCAGCGATGGCGCACACGCCAGCGGTATTCCCAGTCGCGGTTCATGCGCCGGGCGCGCTTGGCCCGCTTGCGTTCCCAGCGCTCGCGCCAGCGGTGGTCGTAGGCGTGGGGTTTCATGGTTTGCCTGGCAATGCGAAGCAATAGCCGGCGTTGCGCAGGGTCTTCAGGGCCACCAGCGGCTCAAGCTTGCGGCGCAGGCGGCTCACCAGGATGTCGACGGCCCGGGTGAACAGCTCGGCTTCCTGGCCACGCAGCCGGTTCAGGATGTCGTCGCGCGAGAAGACCTTGCCCGGCTCGCGGGCCAGCATCACGAGCAGCTCGTATTCGGTGCCGGTCAGCTCGACCAAGCCACTCGCGCACAGCACCTCGCGGCGCGTGGTGTCGATCTCGAGGCCCTCGAAGCACAGCTTGGCGGAAGGCTGAACCACGCTCGGGGCAGCCGCCGATACAAAGCGCGTGCGGCGCAGGATGGTCTGCAGCCGTGCCGCCAGTTCGCGGGGCTCGAAGGGCTTGGGCAGGTAGTCGTCGGCGCCCAGCTCCAGCCCGACGACCCGGTCGGTCAGATCGCCGCGCGCGGTCAGCATCAGCACCGGCATGTCGCGCCAGGCCTCGCTGCTGGCACGCAGCTGTTTGCAGAACTCGAAGCCGTCCATCTCGGGCAGCATGCCGTCGAGGATCAACGCGTCGAAGCGCTCGGCCGCCAGCCGCGTCAGCGCGATGCTGGGCCGCGTGACAGCCTCGAGCTGGAGGTCGAAGCGGGCAAGGTATTGCGTCAGCGGCCCGGCCAGGGCCTCGTCGTCGTCGATCAGCAGCAGTCTGTGCATGTCGCGATTATTCGGCCCGCACCAGGGTGATGGCTCGCTCGGGACAGGTGCTGACGCAATGGCCGCAGGCTTCGCAGGCGGCGGCATTGGGCGTGAAGGCCTGCTCCCAGCCGTGGGCCATGCCCCGGAGCTTGCCGAACAGGCTCAGGGACTGGCGCTGCTCGGGTGCCAGCTTGCCCAAGGTGAACACGTTGAAGGGGCAGACAGCGACGCATTCGCCCTTGCCCTCGCAGCGGTTGCGGTCGATGTGCGGCACAAAGCGGCCGCGGGGCTGCTTGCCGCAGTGGACATCCATCACGCCGCGTCTCGCCGCTCATGCCGGCCGAAGCGCCGCATCATGAAGCGCAGCACCTGACGCTGCTCGTTGTCCAGCGAATCGAAGAAGTCGGCAAAGGCCGTGACAAGGCCGGGGCCGGCGGCGCGCAGCGCATCCAGCTTGGCGTCCAGCAGTTGCTGCGCCGGCTCGCGGGCGAATTGCTCACCGGCGAACAGGCCCGCCACCTCGGGGCCGCGGGCCAAGCCCCTCATCGTGTCGCGCTGGTGCTGGAGCTGCTCAAGCCAGGCGCCGAGCTTGCGGTGCTGCTCGGCGTCCAGGTCCAGCTTGGCGCCGACTCGGTTGAGAAGGAGGTGGGCGAAGCCATCAGCATGGCGGCCGAAATGATGGCCGTGATGGCCGTGGCCAAAGTGGTGGTGGAACTTGTGGTGGGCGTGCCAGCGACGAAAAAAGTTCATGGTGCTGCTCCGTGGGGCGCTCGAGGCCCGTGGTTGGGATGGCGCTCATGTTTGCGGTTAGCCCGCGCCAGAGCATCTCGACGCGGTATCGCCGGGTATCGTTTTGTTTCGCCCGGGGCCGGGGAGGCTGTGCGCCCTTGTCACAGCTGAAGCTGCAGACGCGCTGATCGGCGCGGAGGCCGCGCGAGTGCGGCCCCCTACAATCGCAGACCCCCGAAAAGCCCTCTTTTCGCCCCAGCTTCACAGCGGGCGACGCCGCGATGACCGAACTTGCCAAGTCCTTCGAACCCGCCGCCCTGGAAGCCCATTGGGGCCCCAAGTGGGAAGCCGCCGGCCTGTATGAGCCGACGCTGGACCCGGCCAAGCCCTCGTTCAGCATCCAGCTGCCGCCGCCCAACGTGACGGGCACGCTGCACATGGGCCATGCCTTCAACCAGACGGTGATGGACTCGCTGACGCGCTACCACCGCATGAAGGGCGACAACACGCTATGGGTGCCGGGCACCGATCACGCCGGCATCGCGACGCAGATCGTCGTCGAGCGACAGCTGCAGGCTGCCGGCACCAGCCGCAAGGAACTCGGTCGCAAGAATTTCGTCGCCCGCGTGTGGGAATGGAAACAGCAATCCGGTGACACCATCACCGGCCAGATGCGCCGGCTTGGGGACTCGGTGAGCTGGGGCCATGAGTACTTCACGATGGATGAAAAGCTCTCGACCGTCGTCGTCGAGACCTTCGTGCGGCTTTACGAGGAAGGCCTGATCTACCGCGGCACTCGCTTGGTGAGCTGGGATCCGGTGCTGCAGTCCGCCGTGTCCGATCTGGAGGTGAACTCCGAAGAGGAAGACGGCTCGCTGTGGCATATCCGCTATCCGCTGGCAGACGGTTCGGGTTCGGTCGTGGTGGCCACCACGCGACCTGAGACCATGCTGGGTGACGTGGCCGTCATGGTCCACCCAGAGGACGAGCGCTATGCCGCCCTGATCGGCAAGCTCGTGAAGCTGCCGCTGACCGACCGCGAGATCCCTGTCATCGCCGACGACTACGTGGACCGCGAGTTCGGCACCGGCGTCGTCAAGGTCACGCCGGCGCATGACACCAACGACTACGCCGTCGGCCAGCGTCACAACCTGCCGATGATCGCGGTGCTGGACCTGCAGGCCAGGATCAACGACAACGCCCCCGAGACCTACCGCGGCCTGGACCGCTTCGTCGCCCGCAAACGCGTCGTCGCCGACCTGGAGGCGCAAGGCCTGCTCGTCGAGGTCAAGAAGCACAAGCTGCAGGTGCCGCGTTGCGAGCGCACCGGCCAGGTCATCGAGCCGATGCTGACCGATCAGTGGTTCGTTGCGGTCACCAAGCCCAGCGCCGACGGCAAGAGCATTGCCGACAAGGCGATTGCCGCCGTCGAGACCGGCGCGGTCAAGTTCTACCCCGAGCAGTGGGTCAACACCTACAACCACTGGATGGGCAATCTGCAGGACTGGTGCATCTCGCGCCAGCTGTGGTGGGGCCACCAGATCCCGGCCTGGTACGGCACGGGCGGCGAGCTCTTCGTCGCGCGCAGCGAGGATGAGGCGCAGGCCCGCGCCAAGGCCGCCGGCTATCTGGGCGAGCTGACCCGCGACCCCGACGTGCTGGACACCTGGTACTCGTCGGCCCTGGTGCCCTTCTCGACGCTGGGCTGGCCGCAGAAGACGCTGGAGCAGGAACTCTTCCTGCCTTCCTCCGTGCTCGTCACCGGCTACGACATCATCTTCTTCTGGGTCGCCCGGATGATCATGATGACGACGCACTTCACCGGCCAGGTGCCCTTCAAGGACGTCTACATCCACGGCCTGGTGCGCGACTCGCAGGGCCAGAAGATGAGCAAGAGCGAGGGCAATGTGCTGGACCCGGTGGACCTGATCCAGGGTGTCGACCTCGACACGCTGATCCAGAAGTCCACCACCGGCCTGCGCAAGCCCGAGACGGCGCCCAAGGTCGCAGCCCGCGTGAAGAAGGAGTTCCCCGAAGGCATGCCGGCCTATGGCGCCGATGCACTGCGCTTCACGATGGCCAGCTACGCGAGCCTGGGCCGCAACATCAACTTCGACACCAAGCGCTGCGAGGGCTATCGCAACTTCTGCAACAAGCTCTGGAACGCAACCCGCTTCGTGCTGATGAACACCGAAGGCCAGGACTGCGGCCTCGCGCACGACCAAGGCGCCTGCCCGCCTGGCTACAACAAGTTCAGCCAGGCCGACCGCTGGATCACGAGCGAACTGCAGCGCGTCGAAGCGGCCGTGGCCCAGGGCTTTGCCGAGTACCGCCTCGACAACGTCGCCAACGCCGTCTACAGCTTCGTCTGGGACGAGTACTGCGACTGGTATCTGGAAATCGCCAAGGTGCAGATCCAGACGGGTGACGAGGCCCAGCAGCGCGCCACGCGCCGCACACTGATCCGCGTGCTGGAGACGACGCTGCGCCTGCTGCACCCCGTCGCGCCTTTCATCACCGAGGAGCTGTGGCAGACCGTCGCCCCTGTCGCCGGCCGCAAGGCGACCGACTTCATCGGCCAGGCGCCCTACCCTGTCGCCCAGCCCGAGCGCATTGACCCGGCCGCCGACGCCTGGATGGCCCAGCTCAAGGAAGTGGTCGGCACGACCCGCAGCCTGCGCAGCGAGATGAACCTCAGCCCCAGCGACCGCGTGCCGCTGCTGGTGGGTGGTGACTTGTCCTTCCTCAGCGAGGCCGCGGCCGTGCTGAAGATGCTGGCCAAGCTGGCGGCCGTGGAGCTGATCGCCGACGAGGCCGAGTTCGCCAAGCAGAGCGCGACGTCACCGGTGCTGCTGCATGGCGCCGCGAAGCTGGCCCTGAAGGTCGAGATCGACGTGGCCGCCGAGCGCGCCCGCTTGACCAAGGAAGCGACTCGCCTGGAAGGCGAAATCGTCAAGGCCGAGGCCAAGCTGAGCAATGAGGGCTTCGTCGCCCGCGCGCCGGCTGCCGTCGTCGAGCAGGAGCGTGCCCGCGTGGTGGGCTTCAAGGAGACGGTGGCGCGCCTGCACGAACAGCTCAAGCGCCTGCCGCCTCAGTAATAGTCGATGGCCACCTTGGATGTGGCCTTCTTCTTGCCCTTGGCTGGGGCACCCAGCAGTTCGTCCAGGCCGCGCGCCACCGCCCAGGCGGCGCGCACGCGCGACTCCCGCGTCGTGCCCGCCAGCCGCGGCGTCACCTGCAGCGTGGCGATGCCGTGCAAGGGCCGCCCTGCCTCCAGCCAACCCGGTTCCAGGCTGTCGAACCACGCGGCTCGCAGCTTGCCGTTGCGCAGAGCCCGGCCCAGGGCCGCCTCGTCGACGACGCCGGACTGGCTCAGGCCGACCAGGACCTGGCCTGCGCGCACGTTCTCCAGCTGACGGTCGCCGAGGAGGCCGCGAAAGCGCGGGAAATAAGGCAGCAGCAGCACCAGGCCGTCGCTGTGCTCGACCAGCTCGCTCAAGGAAACCGAATCGATGCCCCAGCGTGCCCAGGTCGCGTCGCTCGGATGCAGGGCCGGGTCATAGCCGATGACCCGTGTACCGAAGGCATGCAGCAGCTGGGTCAACACCTGCGCCGTCGGTGTCAGGCCCAGCACGCCAATCGTCGAACAGCCCAGCTCCCGCCCCACCTTGAGGCCGTCGCTGCCCTCGATGGGCACCCGCCTGAGCAGGCTGAGCAGGGCACCGACAGCGAATTCCGCCTCGGCGCTGGCCGTGGAAGCCTGGGAGCGCACGACCTCCACGCCCGCCTTGCGGCAGGCCTCGATGTCGATGTTCTCCGCGCCGCCGCTGGCACGGCCGATCGCACGCAGTCCCGGCGCGCCGCGCAGCAGTTCGGCATCGATGCGCACTTCGGGGGGCGCCACCAGGGCACGGGAGTTCTGCAGTGCCTCTACCAGGCCCTCCGGGTCACCCACGAGTTCAGGCGCAAAGCGGGCATCGTGGCGCTCGGCCAGCCATTGCACCACCTCGGCTTCCAACGGTTCAAGGATCAGGACTGTCATTGTTTGTATGTGCCCGACTCAGGGGTCAGACCGTCACAACCCCCGTGACACAATCGTTGCGACCCTGTCAACCCAGTGTATGCCCATGGCTTCTTCGTCCAAATCGCCGATCACCAAGGCCATCTTCCCGGTGGCCGGGCTCGGCACCCGCTTCCTGCCGGCCACCAAGGCCCAACCCAAGGAGATGCTGCCGGTTGTCGACAAACCGCTGATCCAGTACGCGGTGGAAGAGGCCTATGCCGCCGGCGTGCGCGAGATGATCTTCGTGACGGGCCGCCACAAGCGCCCCATCGAAGATCACTTCGACATGACCTTCGAGCTCGAAGTGGCGCTGGAAAAGTCCGGCAAGCAGGACCTGCTGGACGTGGTGCGCTCGGTCAAGCCCGACGACATGGAATGCATCTATGTGCGCCAGGCCCAGGCCCTCGGCCTCGGCCACGCCGTGCTGTGCGGTCAGCGCCTGGTGGGCAACGAGCCCTTCGCCGTGCTGCTGGCCGACGACCTGATGGTGGGCGAAACCCCCATCCTCAGGCAGATGGTCGAGCAGTTCGCCGACTGGCGCGCCTCCATCCTCGCCGTGCAGGAAGTGCCGCCCGAACACACCCGCCGCTATGGCATCGTCGCCGGCACCCAGGTCAACGACCACCTGATGGACGTGAACCGCATCGTCGAGAAGCCCGCGCCCGAAGACGCACCCTCACGCCTGGGCGTGGCCGGCCGCTACATCCTGACGCCGGGCGTCTTCCACGAGATTGCCAACCAGCCGCGCGGCGTGGGCGGCGAGATCCAGCTGACCGACGGCATTGCCGGCCTGCTGCGCCGCGAGAAGGTGTTTGCCTACCGCTATGACGGCAAGCGCTATGACTGCGGCAGCAAGGAAGGTTTCCTGCAGGCCAACGTGGAACTGGCCCTGGCCCACCCGCAGCTCGGCCCGGGCTTCAAGGAATTCCTGCAGGGCCTGAATCTCTAAGCTTTGCGGGACAGACCGCCCGAGCGTAGCGAGTAGCTCTGTCCCCAACTGACTCAGGATTGGCTTTGCGGGACAGACCGCCCGAGCGCAGCGAGTAGCTCTGCCCCTAACTGACCAGGGCCTGCTCAGCGCCTGCGCAGCACGTGGATGAACTCGTCGCCCGACGAGTTCTGTTCCACCAGTTCGTTGCCCGTCTGGCGCGCAAAGGCCTGGAAGTCGCGCATCGAACCCGGGTCGGTCGCCACGACGCGCAGCAACTCGCCGCTGAGCATTTCGGCCAAGGCCTTCTTGGCTTTCAGGATGGGCAAGGGGCAGTTCAGGCCCCGCGTGTCGATCTCGCGTTGGACGTCCATGGCCTCATTCTCGCTTCAGGTCGAGCCATTGGGGTTCGATGCCTTTGCTGCGCAGCCAGGTCGCCAGCGCCTGGCCGGTGCCCTGCGGCCAACAGCGCACGTTCTCGGGTGCAATCAGCTTGTACTCCGCCAACTCAGGCGACAAGCGGATCTCGCCACGCGCCGCCGCATGGTAGGCAATGATGATCTGGTTCATGCGCTGGAAGTCCCAGACGCCCAGCAGATTCAGGCTGTCCACCTCCAGCGAGGTCTCCTCGGCGATCTCGCGACGGATGCCCTCCTCCGGCGTCTCGCCAGACTCCATGAAGCCCGTGATCAGGCCAAAGAAGCGCCCCGGCCAGGCCGCGTTGCGGGCGAGCAGCACCTGGCCGTCGCGGTCCGTGCATTCGATGACGGCGGCCAGCACCGGCGTCGGATTGTTCCAGTGCGTGAAGCCACAGGCCGGGCAGCGCAGGCGTTCCTTGTCGCCACCGTCCTCGGCCTGCGTGATCCAACCCAGCTGCGTCGCGCAGACGGGACAGAACTTGTAGTCCGTCATGCAGGAAACACGCCCGTCGACAGATAACGGTCGCCGCGGTCGCAGACGATGAAGGCGATGGTCGCGTTCTCGACGCGGCGCGCGATCTGCAGCGCCACCCAGCAGGCGCCGGCTGACGAGATACCGGCGAACAGGCCCTCCTCACGGGCCAGGCGGCGCGCCATGTCCTCGGCGTCGCTCTGGCTGACCAGCACCAGTTCGTCCACGCCGCTCGGGTCATAGATCCTGGGCATGTAGGCCTCGGGCCACTTGCGGATGCCGGGGATGCGCGACCCTTCGGCCGGCTGGGCGCCGACGATGCGCACGGCGGGGTTCTTTTCCTTCAGAAAGCGCGACACGCCGGTGATGGTGCCCGTCGTGCCCATGGCGCTGACGAAATGGGTGATGCGCCCGCCGGTGTCCTTCCACAGCTCGGGGCCAGTGGTCTCGTAATGGGCGCGCGGGTTGTCGGCATTGGCGAACTGGTCCAGCACGCGGCCCTTGCCTTCGCCGGCCATCTGCTCGGCCAGGTCACGGGCGTACTCCATGCCACCGGTCTTGGGCGTCAGGATCAGCTCGGCGCCGAAGGCCTTCATCGTCTGGGCGCGCTCGATGGACAGGTCCTCCGGCATGATCAGCACCATGCGGTAGCCGCGGATGGCCGCGGCCATCGCCAGCGCGATGCCGGTGTTGCCCGAGGTCGCCTCGATCAGCGTGTCGCCTGGCTTGATCTCGCCGCGCTCCTCGGCGCGCTTGATCATGCTGATGGCGGGCCGGTCCTTCACGGAGCCGGCCGGGTTGTTGCCCTCCAGCTTGGCCAGGATCACATTGCCGCGTGCATCGTCGCCGAGCAGTCGCTGCAGGCGCACGAGGGGGGTTGCGCCGATGACGTCTTCGAGGGTCGGGTAGCTCATGGGCGACGATTGTGGCAGCGGGAACAAAGTCGAGCCTTGTCGAGTGCATAATCTGCCCCTCGCGTGCAAAGCGCGATGCTGTTTCCGACGGGCCCGGGTGGCGAAATCGGTAGACGCAGGGGACTCAAAATCCCCCGCCGCAAGGTGTGCCGGTTCGAGTCCGGCCCCGGGCACCAGGCGAAACAGCAGCCGGCTTGTGCTGGCATACTCAAAACGACAAGCACCGGCCCTCCCGGTGCAGGCGCCCTCCCCGGGCGCAAGCCGCGCGATCCATGCCCCCACTGCCTTCAGTCACCAAGGCCTTCATCCTGGCCTGTGTCGGTGCCTTCTGCTTTTTCTACCTCTTCCCGGGATTGGCCTATTGGTTCCAGCTGTGGCCGCTGAACTCGGGCTTCTTCATGCCCTGGCAGCTGCTGAGCTATGCCTTCCTGCATGGCAGCTTCGAGCATCTGCTGTTCAACATGCTGGGCCTGTGGATGTTCGGCGGCGAGCTGGAGCGCGTCTGGGGCGCGCGGCGCTACACGCAGATGCTGGTGGCCAGCGCGCTGAGCGCCGCCGTCGTGCAACTGATATTCACCTGGGTCATCGGTGCCCAGTCCCCCACCGTCGGGGCCTCCGGCGCGATCTTCGGCCTGCTGCTGTCCTTCGGCATGCTGTTCCCCAACCGCATCATCGTGCCGCTGATCCCGCCGATCCCGATGAAGGCGAAATACTTCGTCGCCATCTTCGGCGGCCTGGAACTGATCCTGGGTTTCAGCGGCAGCAGCGGCATCGCCCACTTCGCCCACCTGGGCGGCATGCTGGGCGCGTGGCTGTTGATCCGCCACTGGCGCTCGCCGCGGCGGCGCGGCTAGAGGCCTTCTTTCGGGGTCGGGTAGCGCAGCGCCAATCGCAGCTCGCGCCTGAGACGGGCATTGCTCAACCGGCGTGATTCGCTCCAGAAACTCAGCTGCATGGCACTCATGGTTTGGGCTGCTTCAGCACGCGTGATGCGCACGGGCCGCGGCAGACCACCGAGGTCGGCGGCCAGGTCGAAGTAGTCGCCCATCAGCAACTGGCTGTCGTCGCAGACATTGACGGCGCGCTGCGGCAGGCCGCGCAGCAGCGCCAGCAGGCAGGCCTGCGCCAGATCATCGGCATGGATGTGGTTGGTGTAGACATCCTCCTCCCGTCTCAACACCGGCGTGCCCCGCGCCAGGCGCTCGCGCGGGTGGCCCCCTTCGCGGTCGCGTGCATAGATGCCGGGAATGCGCAGCAGGCTGACACGCGTGCCGTGACGGCGACCAAAGGCGCGCAGCTGGGCCTCTGCATCGACACGTCGGCGGGCACGGTCGGTCGCCGGGTTCAGTGCCCGCGTCTCGTCGATGAAGGCACCACCGCAGTCGCCATAGACGCCGGTCGTGCTCGCGTAAACCAGCGCCGCGGGCGGCTTGCACGCGAGGGCAGCGAGCAGATGGCGGGTGCGCAGATCCGCCTCGCCGTCACGGGCCGGTGGCGCGAGATGCAGCACGAGCTCGGCCAGTCCTGCCAGGCGCGCCAGCGTCGCCGCGTCATCGAGATTGCCAACCAGCGGGACGGCTCCTGCGGCCCTGAGCTCCGCTGCACGGCTTGCGCTGGACGTCAGTGCAAGAACCCGCCAGCGGCCCGCGAGCAGCTTCAGGACGCGCAGGCCGACGTCGCCGCAGCCAATGATGAGGAGTCGTGGGGTCAAACCGGCCTCGGGCAAAATGGCGGGCAGTCTACGGCCCCGGAAATGTCTGCGGGGCCGCTGCTTTTTGGAAGCCATGTCCCATCAGATCACCATCCAGCCCGCCGGCCGCGTCTATCAGACCGAGGGCGATGACACCCTGCTTGCCGCCGCCATCCGCAATGGCGTAGGCCTGCCTTATGGCTGCAAGGACGGCGCCTGCGGCTCCTGCAAGAGCAAGCTGCTTGAAGGTGCCGTCATCCACGGCAACCACCAGCCCAAGGCGCTGACCGCCGAGGAAGAGGCCGCCGGTTATGTGCTGACCTGCTGCGCCCGGCCGCAGACCGACTGCACCGTCGAGGCCCGCACGGTGCCTGGCGCCGGCGAGTTCCCGGTGCTGAAGCTGCCCAGCCGCGTCATCGCCATACTGCGCCCGGCGCCCGACGTGGCGGTGCTGACGATGCAGCTGGCGGCCAACCAGAACTTCCAGTTCCGCGCCGGCCAGTACGTCGAGTTCATCCTGCGTGACGGCTCGCGCCGCAGCTACTCGATGGCCAATGCGCCGCATAGCCTGCCGGGCCAGATCGAGCTGCACATCCGCCACATGCCCGGCGGCAAGTTCACCGACCATGTCTTCGGCGCGCTCAAGGAGAAGGACATCCTGCGCATGGAAGGGCCCTTCGGCAGCTTCTTCCTGCGCGAGGACAGCGACAAGCCCATCGTGCTGCTGGCCAGCGGCACCGGCTTTGCACCCATCAAGGCCATCATCGAACGGGCCCGCCACATCGAGTCGAGCCGGCCCATGGTTTTGTACTGGGGTGCGCGCAAGCAGGCCGACCTGTATCTGAACGACTGGGCGGCGCTGATCGCCTCGGAATGGCCGCAGCTGACCTATGTGCCGGTACTGTCCGAGCCCGACGAGGGCTGGACAGGCCGCACGGGGTTCGTCCACCGCGCCGTCATGGAAGACTTGGCCGACATGACGGGCCATCAGGTCTACGCCTGCGGCGCGCCTATCGTGGTCGAGTCGGCGCAGCGGGACTTCGTCGCGCAGTGCAACCTGCCGGCGGAAGAGTTCTACGCGGACGCGTTCACGTCCGAAGCGGACAAGCACTGAGATGTTCGAGCCGCCGTGGACACCCGCTGCTGAACTGGTCGACGCGCTGAAGCGCGATGGCGAGGCCGTGCTGGCGCCAAGTTCGCTTGGCGTGCTGGGCGCCTCTGCCGACGACCTCGACACCCTCAAGCCCTGCTGGGACGACCTGCCGCCCGATGGCTACCTGCGCGACGGCGGCCGCTACCGCTTCCGACGCCACGGCTGCTTCGTCGCCGACGGCGACACGCTGACTCTTCAGCCCCACCGCGCCCACTGGCAGCCGCTGGACTACAACGCGCTGCACGGCGGCATCCAGCGCTGGTTCGTGCCGCTGGCGCAGGAGATGGTCAATTCACCTGCCTGGACGGCGCTGCTGCTGGGGTTGGCGAAAACGGCGTCGGCACTGAAGGGCGAGCAGCCCTGGTTCATCGAGGCCCACCCTTTCCGCATCGACACCAGCGATGGCATCGGCCGCCCGACGCCCGAGGGCGCCCACCGCGACGGCGTCGACCTCGTAGCCGTGCTCTTCGTCGGCCGCCAAGGCGTCAAGGGCGGCGAATCGCGGGTCTTCGACGCCGCCGGCCCGGCGGGCCAGCGCTTCACGATGACCCAGCCCTGGACGACGCTGCTGCTGGACGACGCCCGCGTGATCCACGAAACCACCCCCATCCAGCCCGTTGTGGCGGGCGAACGCGGCTGGCGCGACACCCTCGTCATCACATTAAGAGGCGGCGGATTCCAGGGTCCGTAGAATCCCGAGCGGCCACGCCAAAAGCGTGGCCGTTCTTCTACCTACTGCCGCGCCAAAAGCGCCGACCGTCATGAACCCGACCTCCCTCTTCGGCCTGCCCGAGCAGTCCCCGCACGAGCGCGTGCTGCTCGCCACCGACCCGGCCACCGGCCTCAAGGCCATCCTGGCCGTGCACAGCACCGCTCGCGGGCCCGCCTTCGGGGGCTGCCGCCTGTGGCACTACGAATCCGAAGCCGCCGCGCTGAACGACGCGCTGCGCCTGTCCCAGGGCATGAGCCTGAAGAACGCGCTGGCCGACCTGCCATTCGGCGGCGGCAAGGCCGTCATCCTGAAGCCTGAAGGCGCCTTCGACCGCCCTGCCCTGTTCGCCGCCTTCGGCCGCGCCGTGCAGTCGCTGGCCGGCGCCTACATCACCGCCGAGGACGTCGGCACGACGACCGCCGACATGCGCGGCATGCAAGCCCAAACGTCCTTTGTCAGCGGCATCCCGCGCGAAGGCGCCTTCGGTGGCGACCCCAGCCCCAAGACGGCCTGGGGCGTGTTCGTCTCCATCCAGGCCGGCGCCCGCCTGGTGCTGGGTCGCTCGTCGCTGGAAGGCGTGCGTGTCGCGCTGCAGGGCCTGGGCGCTGTCGGCTGGCACCTGGCCGAGTTCCTGCACAAGGCTGGCGCCAAGCTGGTCGTGGCTGACGTGGACGCCGCCAAGGTCGAGCGCGCCGTCGCGCAGTTCGGCGCCACCGCCGCCAGCGTGGCGGACATCCTGGCCGCCGACGTCGACGTGCTGGCGCCCTGTGCGCTCGGCGCTTCCCTGAACGAGAAGACGGTGCCGACGCTGCGTGCCAAGCTGATCGCCGGCGCGGCCAACAACCAGCTCGCCACGCCCGATGACGGTGACGCACTGCAGCGCCACGGCATCTGCTACCTGCCCGATTACCTGGTGAATGCCGGCGGCATCATCAGCGTGGCTCGCGAGTACCGCGGTGAGGGTGAAGAGACGGCCGTGATGGCCGAGGTGAGCAAGATCGCCGAGCGTGTCGAAGAGCTGCTGCAGCGCGTGCAGACAGCCGACTCGACGCCCGCTCGCGTCGCCGATGACTGGGCCCGTTCCAAGCTCGTCCGCCTGCCCTAAGTCCATCCCTGCAATGGCCGGGCGGTGGCGCCCGGCCAACATTTAGAGAGCCCTCTCAAGTCCAGGGTTTGTCTCGACCGGTTTGTCCTCATGGCGACACGGCGGCTGCGCACAATCTGCGTCGGTTACGTACGATTACCGGAGGCAAACCCTATGCGACGCACTACACGTCCAACCCGCGCGCTGCGCCCCTTGCTGGCAGGTATCGCCCTGCTGCCCCTGGCCCTGACGGCCCATTCAGCCGGCTACCGCTTCGGCACCCAGAGCGCCGCCGCCGAAGGCACCGCCAACGCGAACGCGGCTGAGGCCACCGACGCCAGCACGCTGTTCGCCAACCCCGCCGGCCTCACACGCCTGACGGGCTGGAACTTGTCCGGCGTCGTGGACTACGTCGACCCCAAGACCCGCTTCACCGACCAGGGCTCCTATATCTCCCTGCCCGGCTCCGGTCTGGCGCCGCGCTCGACGGGCACCGTCGGCGACACGATGAGCTTTGCCAAGGCCGCGGTCGTGCCCCATCTCTATGCCGCCTACAAGGCCTCCGACACGCTGGCCTACGGCCTCGGCGTCTTCGTGCCCTGGGGCACCAAGCTCGACTACCGAGCTGACTGGGGTGGCCGCTACAACCTGCAGAAGGTCGAGCTGAAGTCCATCTCGATCAACCCCAACGTCGCCTGGAAGACCTCGCCCGAGCTGTCGCTCGCGGCCGGCCTGAACATCCAGTACATGGAAGGCAAGCTGCGCCGCGCCGTGCCCTATGCCTCCGTCTACGCCGCCGGCCTGCTCAACGCCGCCCACCAGGCCGCCGCCGCTGGCGCGCCCGGCCTCGCGCTGCAACTGCAGCAGCAGGCCGCCACGGTCTTCGGCAACCCGGCCTATGACGGCTCCATCGCCGTCGAGGGCAAGGACTGGGGCCTGGGCTTCAACCTCGCCCTGCTGTGGGAGCCCGCTGCCGGCACGCGCATGGGCCTGAGCTACCGCAGCAGCGTCAGCCACAAGCTCAAGGGCAGCGCCGACTGGACCCAGCCCACCAACCTGCCCGCCGAAGTGCTGGCCGCTATCACCGCCAAACCCTACAACGGCGTCTCGGCCCTGGACCACAGCGACTCCGACGTCAGCCTCTCGGTGCGCACGCCCGAGTCGCTGTCCATCCACGGCTTCCAGCAGCTGACGCCGACCATCGCCGTGATGGGCGACTTCACTTTCACGCGCGACTCCCGCTTGAAGCAGCTGCGCATCGATTTCGCGAACAGCACGGCCGACTCCACCACCGCCGAGCACTGGAAGGACAGCACCAAGGTCTCGGTCGGCGCCCAATGGCAGGCCCTGCCTGCGCTGCTGCTGCGGGCCGGCTACAGCAAGGATCTGTCGCCCGTGCCCTCGGCGACGCGCAGCCCGGCCCTGCCCGATGCCCACCGCACCTGGCTCGCCCTCGGCGCCAATCTGGCGCTGATGGACAACGCCAGCATCGATTTCTCCTTCGGCCATGTGAAGCTCAAGGACGCGGCGATGAACGCGACCGACGATGGCGACGGCGAGCAGCCCTGCAACTGCGCCTACTCGACCGCACGCGGCAACTACGCCTCCAAGGCCACCATCTTCGGTGTCCAGTTCAACTACAAGTTCTGAGGAGGCGCGCATCATGGATCGCCGCAGTTTTCTCCGCCGCAGCGCCGCGCAAGCCGGCGCCCTGATCACCGCCTCCACCGCCCTGTCCAGCCTCGTCGGCTGCGGCGGCGGTGGCGATGCGGGCGCGCCCATCGAGCCCTTGCCCGCCACCTTCCCAGGCAGCAGCACACCGCTGCCGACGACGGCCGCCGCGAGTGGCACGTTCAAGTTCCCGCAATCGGTGGCCTCGGGCGACCCCAAGCCCGACGGCGCCGTGCTGTGGGCCCGCGTCGTGCCGAGCACGGCCGATGACGTGACCAGCGCCACTGGCGCCGGCAGCTACAGCGTGACACTGAAGATCAGCAGCGCCGCCGGCAATGCCGCCCTGCTCGGCACGACCTCGACACTGGCGGGCACGGCCGACGCTACCGCCGACGTGCCGGTCTACGAGTTCTACGACCACACGCTGCGCCACCGCATCAGCGGCCTGCAGCCGGCCACCGTCTACTACTACCAGTTCACGGCCGGCAGCAGCGTGTCGCGCATCGGCCGCTTCAAGACGGCGCCCGCGGCTGACACCGATATCAGCGCGCTGAACTTCGCCTTCGTGTCCTGCCAGGACTGGAACGTGAACCACTGGGCCGGCATGGACATGCTGGCCACGGAAAACATCGATTTCATCGTCCACCTGGGCGACTACATCTACGAGACCGTCGGCGCCGACTACCAGGCCGGTGGCGTCGAGAGCGCGCACGCCGCGCTGACCCTGCCCAACGGCACAGCCCTGCCCACCGGAGGCAAGTACGCGACGACGCTGGGCGACTACCGCTACCTCTACAAGCGCTACCGCACCGACCGCCGCCTGCAGAACCTGCACGAGCGCTTCGCCTTCGTGGCCGTCTGGGATGACCACGAGTTCAGCGACGACTGCTGGCAGGACCGCGAGACCTACGACAACGGCACGTTCAACGCGACGACGCAAGTCGGCGACAACACGGCCCAGACCTCGCGCCGCCTCGCGGCCAACCAAGCCTGGTTCGAGAACATGCCGGCCGACATCAGCTTCACGCTGGACCCGGGCCAGGGCATCACCGGCATCCGCATCTACCGCGACCTGAAGTTCGGCAAGCTGATGCACCTGATCATGACCGACCAGCGCCTGTACCGCGCCGACCACCTGATCCCCGAGGCCGCGCCCAGCCCGCTGACCGGCCAGGCCGTCGGCAGCATCGGCGCGCGCTACATGGTGCCGCAGGCGACGCTCGCCGGCGTCGAGGCCGCCAAGCTGGCCGCTGGCGCGTCGCTGCCCGACCCGCTGGCCCTCGTCAGCATGCTGGGCGGCGCGCAGCGCCAGTGGTGGGTGCAGACGATGGCGGCGTCCACCGCGCTGTGGAAGATCTGGGGCAACGAGGTTTCGCTGCTGCGTATGGGCATGGACGGCAACAAGATCCCCAGTGCGCCGGCAGCCTTCAAGGCCAAGTTCGTGCTGAATGCCGACCAGTGGGACGGCTTCAACGCCGAGCGCAAATACCTGATGGGCCAACTGCTGAGCAAGGGCGTGAAGAACGTCGTGGCCGTCACCGGCGACATCCACGCCTTTTATGCCGGCGTCGTGATGGCCGACTACGACGCCGCCACGCAGGTGCCGGCGATGGTCGACCTCGTCACGGCAGGCGTGTCCAGCAATTCCAACTTCAGCTATTTCTACACCGAAGCCAGCAAGCCGACCTTTGCCGCGCTGAAGCCGCTGGTGGCCACGAGCGAGGCCGAGTCTGAAGGCATCGCCATCCAGATCCTGAGCGCGGCCATCGCCATCGCGGCGGGCGTGACCGACCTGACCAACACGGCGGCCATCCAGGCTGCCGTGCAGGGTGCCGTCCTGGCTGGGCTGGTGCCTGCCGCAGCCTTCGCGCCGACAGCGTCGCTGTCCAAGGCCGTCATCGTCACCTTCGACGAAACGCAGGCTGGCACCATGGGCACCATCATCGCGGGCACGATCGCGGGCCTGGCAGCCGCCGGCAAGTCGGTCGCGGCGATGACGCTCTACGGCCTGATCCAGCAGAAGCTGGCCGCGGCCCTGGGCATCCCGGCCAACTTCGTGCCGGCGTCCGAGATCGTCAAGCGCCTGAACCCGTTTGCAGACCCGACGACGGCCGTTGCGCCGCCTGTCAACAACCCCTGGATCAAGCATGTCGACAGCGACGCCCAGGGCTATGCCGTCGTGTCACTCAGCAAGACCGAGTTGATCTGCACGTTCAAGAAGATGGCACGCCAGGTCGGCGGCACGGCGCCGGCGTCGCCGGTGGCCGCCGTCAGGACGGTTCGCGTCGCCGCTGGCGTGACGGATGTGGCCGTGATGGCCGGACTCTGACGCGGCCGTCCGCACGAATCAGAACGCCCGGCAATGCCGGGCGTTTTCCTTTGCCGCGCCACGCAGATGGGCACCTGTGAGGCGTGCTTAGACTCCCGCATGCCTCTCTACCGCGTTCTGGTCATCGGCGGCTACGGCTTCTTCGGGCGCCGTCTCGTTGAACGGCTGGCCCGCAGCCCCGGCCTGCACCTCATCGTGGCGGGTCGGTCCGCCGCACAAGGCCTGGCCCTGGTGGATGCGCTGCGCGGGGCGGCGCGCGCGCAACTGAGCTGCGCCACGCTCGATGCGGATGCACCGGCTTTCGCCGACGACCTCAAAGCGCTGGCGCCTGACATCACCGTGCACACCTCGGGCCCGTTCCAGGGCCAGCGGTATCACGTCGCTCAAGCCTGCATGGCCGCTGGCGCGCACTACATCGATCTGGCTGACGGCCGGGATTTCGTGGTCGGCATCAGCAGCCTGAACCAGGCCGCGCTGGACCGTGGCCTGAGCATCATCAGCGGCGCGAGTTCCGTGCCTGCCCTGTCCGATGCAGCAGCTCGCCATCTGGCGCAGGGACTCACCCGCGTCGACCACATCGACATCGGCATCAGCCCGGGCAACCGTACCGAACGAGGCCTGGCCACGGTGCGCGCCATCCTGAGCTACTGCGGCAAGGCCCTGCCGGCCGTGGACCACCGTCCCAGCTTTGGCTGGAGTGGGAGCCGGCGTCACCTTTATCCCGTGCCGGTCGGGAACCGGCTGCTGTCGCCTTGTGACGTGCCTGACCTCGCGCTGCTGCCCAAGCGCCATGCCGGCTGCCCGACGATCAGCTTCGGCGCCGGCCTCGAATTACCGCTCCTGCACCGAGGCATGAACGCCCTGGCGCTGCTGGCCCGGGTCGGCATCGTCAAGGACTGGTCGGCTCATGCGGTGGCCCTGAAGTGGCTCGGCGACCGGTTCAGCGGCCTGGGGTCGAACGCGGGCGCCATGCATGTCTGTGTCAGCGGGGAAACTGCTGAAGGCATCAGGCGCAGTCGCACCTGGCATTTGGTTGCTACTCACGGCGATGGCCCCTTCGTCCCGACGCTGGCCGCTGCGGCGCTGATCCGCAAACTGCAGCACGGCGACGCATCGCTCGCAGGCGCCCAGCCCTGTGTGGGCCTGCTGTCGCTGCAGGACTTCGCACGAGAATCCGAAGGCCTGCGCATCGACATGAACGAATCGCCCAGCATCGACGCCCTGAGCCTCTACGAACGCGTGCTGGGCGCCAGCTATTCACAACTGCCAATGGCGGTGCAGCGCTTCCATCGGCTCGCGGGGCACACCGTCTTGAACGGCTGGGTGCAGACACAGGCGCCGAGTTCGCTGCCGGCCCGGCTGCTGGCCTTCTGCCTTGGGACGCCACGCCGTGCCAGCAGCGGCCCGCTCAGCTTCGAGCTCGACGCCAGCGCGGAGGCCGAACGTTGGACGCGCCACTTCCCGACGCGGACCATGACATCACGAATGCGGCTGGTGGCCGGCAAGATCCAGGAGAAGCTCGGGGCTGCCCGGCTGACTTTTGGCTTGAGCGTTGCCGATGGCCGGCTGAGGATGGAGCTTGAAGGCCTGCGTTTCATGGGCCTACCGTGCCCGCGATGGCTGATGCCGCAGGTGGTGGCCGAGGAAACCGGCAAGGACGATCAGCTGCACTTCCGCGTCGCCGCCGGCCTGCCGCTGCTGGGCACCGTCGCGGCCTATGACGGCCATCTCGAACTCGGTCCGGCGCAGGCCACTTCATGATCATCGTGTTCGATGCCCAGTGCCTGCTCTGCAACGGCTGGGTGCAGTTCATCCTGCGGCATGACAGCAAGGCCCGCTTGCGCTTTGCTTCCATCCAGGGCGCCGCGGGGCGGCGTCTGCTGGCCGCAGAGGGGCTGGTGCCCGAAGGCCTGCAGACATTTCTGCTCGTCGATGGCCCTCGCGCGTGGCAGCACACGGCAGCCATATTTCGCGTGCTGCATGCGCTGGGCTGGCCCTGGCGCCTGGCCTGGATCGCATGGCTGATCCCGTCCATCGTCCGAGATCCGTTGTACCGCCTGGTCGCCAGGAACCGCTACCGGCTGTTCGGGCGCTCGGCCCTCTGCATCCGCCCGCAGCCTGAGCATGCGGCCAGATTCCTCGACTAAAAAAACGCCCGGCAGTGCCGGGCGTTTTTTCTAGAGCGGTTCGGAACCGCTTATTCGCCCAGGTAGGCGGCGCGCACCTTCGGATCGTTCAGCAACGCTTGGCCCTCGCCCTCCATCGTCACCTCGCCCGACTCCATCACATAGCCGCGGTTGGCCAGTTGCAGCGCGCGGCTGGCGTTCTGCTCGACGAGCAGGATGGTGACGCCCTGCTGGTGGATGTCGTTCACGACCTCGAAGATCTTGTCCACCATGATGGGCGACAGGCCCATGGACGGCTCGTCCAGCAGCAGCACCTTGGGGCGGGCCATCAGCGCGCGGCCCATGGCCAGCATCTGCTGCTCGCCGCCGGACATCGTGCCGGCCAGCTGCTTGGCGCGCTCCTTCAGGCGCGGGAACAGGCCGAAGACCTTGTCCATGTCCGCCTGCACCTCGCCATCCTTGCGGTTGTAGGCGCCCATCTGCAGGTTCTCGGTGATGGTCATGCGCGTGAAGGTGCCACGGCCCTCCGGCACCATGACCAGGCCCTGCTTGGCCAGGTCCCAGGCGCCTTGACCCTTGATGGGCTTGCCGAGGTATTCGACGCTGCCAGCGGCCACCGGCTGCAGGCCGGTGATGGCCTTCAGCGTCGTCGTCTTGCCGGCGCCGTTGGCGCCGATCAGCGACACCAGTTCGCCCTCGCGCACCTCGAAGCTGACGCCCTTGACGGCCTGGATGCCGCCGTAGGCGACCTTCAAGCCAGAAACCTTGAGCAGGGTTGCTGCCATACCTATCACTCCAAATCGTGCGTTGACCAAGCGGCACCCGTGGAACTGGCTTTGCCAGGCCACTGGGTGCGCCCCCTTGAGGGGGAGCGCGAAGCGCTACGGGGGTGGGTCATCCTTAGTGGTTCTTGTGGCCGGCGCCGAGGTAGGCCTCGATCACCTTTTCGTTGCGCTGCACGTCGTAGGGCGTGCCTTCGGCGATCTGCTTGCCGTAGTCCAGCACCGTCACGCGGTCGCACAGGCCCATGACCAGCTTCACGTCGTGCTCGATGAGCAGGATGGTGCGGCCGTCGTTGCGGATGCGGTCGATCAGCTCGCGCAGCACGACCTTCTCGGTCGCGTTCATGCCCGCGGCGGGTTCGTCCAGCGCGATCAGCTGCGGGTCGGTGGCCAGGGCTCGGGCGATCTCCAGACGGCGCTGGTCGCCATAGCTCAGCGTGCGGGCCTTGTAGTCCGCGTACTTGCCGATGCCGACATAGTCCAGCAGCTCCTGGGCGCGCGCCTTGATGGCGGCCTCCTCGGCCTTGAACTTGGGCGTGCGGAACACCGCGCCGATCAGGCCGGACTTGGTGCGGATGTGGCGGCCAACCATCACGTTCTCGATCGCCGTCATGTCGGCGAAGAGGCGGATGTTCTGGAAGGTGCGCGCGATGCCGGCCTTGGCGACCTGGTGCACGGCCTGCGGCGTGTAGGGCGTGCCGCCGAGCGAGAAGCTGCCGCCGTCCGGCACGTACAGGCCCGTGATGACGTTGAAGAAGGTCGTCTTGCCGGCGCCGTTGGGGCCGATGAGGCCGTACACCTGGCCGCGTTGGATCTGGATGCCGACGTCGGACAGGGCCTGCACGCCGCCGAAGCGCTTGGATGCGCCGCTGACGTTGAGAACGATGTTGTCGTGTTTGCTCATGTTGGTGTCCTCCCTCACTTCGCGGCAGGCGGGGCGACCTTGCCGTGCTCGGGCGCCGGCCACAGGCCGCGCGGACGGGCCAGCATGATGCCGATCATGGCCAGGGCCACCAGCAGCTGCCGCAGGATGGAGGCGTCGAGGCGACCGTCAGTCATCTGCTGCAGCGGGCCGGCGACGTAGCGCAGCACCTCGGGCAGGGCCGACAGCATCAGCGCGCCGAGGATGACGCCGGGGATGTGGCCGATGCCGCCGAGCACAACCATCGCGACGATCATGACCGACTCCTGCAGGCTGAAGGACTCGGGCGACACGAAGCCCTGGAAGCTCGCGAACATCGCGCCCGACACGCCGCCGAAGGTGGCGCCCATGCCGAAGGCCAGCAGCTTCAGGTTGCGGGTGTTGATGCCCATGGCCTTGGCGGCGATCTCGTCCTCGCGGATGGCCATCCAGGCGCGGCCGATGCGGGAGTTCTCCAGCCGATAGCAGACCACCACGCCCCCCACCACGAGGGCCAGGAAGAGGTAGTAGTACAGCGTCACCGACGGCAGCGTGAAGCCGAACACCTCCCAGGACTTGCCCAGGTCCACGCCGAAGACGTGGAAGGAGTCGATCTGGCCGATGCCGCGCGGGCCGTTGGTGATGTTGACCGGGTACTCCAGGTTGTTCAGGAAGACGCGGATGATTTCGCCGAAGCCCAGCGTGACGATGGCGAGATAGTCGCCGCGCAGCTTCAGCGTTGGCGCCCCCAGCATCACGCCGAAGAAGGCTGCCAGCGCCGCTCCGGCCGGGATGACCAGCCACAGCGGCGAATGCAGGCCCGTCGGGAACGCGGCCTGGATGGCCTCGAAGTTCTCGCTCAGGTGCGGGCTGGACATCAGCGCGAACATGTAGGCGCCGACCGCGTAGAAAGCGACGTAGCCCAGGTCCAGCAGGCCGGCATAGCCAACGACGATGTTCAGCCCCAGCGCCAGCAGCACGTAGAGCAGCGCCAGGTCGATGATGCGGACCGGACCATTGCCGAGCTGCTGTGCGAACAACGGCACAACGAGCAGGCCGATGGCGGCCGCGAGGAAGGTGAAGATTTTCTTGGTGTCCATGTCTTGTCTCCCTTCAGGCGCGATCGGCCACACGCTCGCCGAGCAGGCCCGAGGGGCGCAGCGTCAGCACGAGGATGAGGGCGACGAAGGCGAAGATGTCGGCGTAGTGGCTGCCCAGCACGCCACCGGTCAGGTCGCCCAGGTAGCCCGCGCCGATGGCCTCGATGAGGCCGAGCAGCACGCCGCCCACCACCGCGCCGGCCAGGTTGCCGATGCCGCCCAGCACCGCGGCCGTGAAGGCCTTCAGCCCGGGCATGAAGCCCATGGTGTGCTGCACGGTGCCGTAGTTGGCCGCCCACATCAGGCCGGCCACTGCGGCGAGCGCGGCGCCGATGACGAAGGTGGTGGAGATGATGAAGTCGGGCTTGACGCCCATCAGGCCGGCCACGCGCGGGTTCTCGGCGGTGGCGCGCATCGCGCGGCCCAGCTTGGTGTAGTTCACCAGGTACATCAGGCCGGCCAGGATGCAGACCGTCAGGCCCAGGATCAGGCATTGCGTGACGGTGATGACGGGGCCACCCAGGTCGAACGGCGTGGTGGGCAGCAGCAACGGGAAGGGCTTGGGGTTCGGCTTCCAGATGATCATCGCCAGCACCTGCAGCAGCAGCGACATGCCCATGGCGGTGATCAGCGGGGCCAGTCGCGGGGCGTTGCGCAGCGGCCGGTAGGCGATCTTCTCGACTGCGTAGTTCAGCGTCGCGCAGACGACGATGGCGGCGGCCAGGCCGATCAGCATCAGCAGCCAGCCGGGAATGCCGGAATCCGCCAGCAGCGTGACCAGCGTCCAGCTGACCATGGCGCCCACCATCAGGATCTCGCCGTGGGCGAAATTGATGAGGTTGATGATGCCGTAGACCATCGTGTAGCCCAGGGCGACGAGGGCATACATGCTCCCCAGCACCAGGCCGTTGATGATCTGTTGAATCAGAGTCTCCATGAGGGCTCCAGGAATAATTGTTGGGGCGCAGCATGCGCCAAGCGACCCGGGATAAATCGCAACCCTCGTGCCAATCAAGACGTTTCAAGGGTATTCACCGACGGTATGAAACCCTCGACCGTTTGATCCGTCCCCAGAGGGTGACCCTGGTCAGATTTCACGAGTGTCGACCAGCAAAAACTGGGCGGAAATCCGCACAAACCGCAGCGACTGCGAGCGGTTCTCCGCCAGCGTCGAAAAAACTGCTGCAGGCGCTGTCGTGCGCGCCATCGCATGGGCAAACTACACGGCCCTGCCATGGTTGTGACTGCCTCTCTTCGCCCGCGCGCGCTGCGCCTCCTCCGCCTGCTGAGCCGGCCGGGCTTCCATCTCTTCCTGACAGGCTTGCTGATGGTGCTCGGCTTCGTGCTCGCGCACCGCATCAGTGAACGCAGCGGCCGCGAGCAGTTGTCGGCACTCAGCACCGAGCGGCTGGAGCTCTACGCCTCCAACCTCGCTGCCGAGCTGGGCCGACACGCTTCCCTGCCCAGCCTGCTGGCCATCGCGCCCACGCTGCAGGCGCTGATGCAGGCGCCCGAAGATGCGAACGCCCGCCGCGCCGCCAGCCAGATGCTGGCCCGCGTCAATGTGCGCGCCGGCACTCACCAGATCTTCGTCGCCGACGCCAGGGGCCAGGTCTTGTCAGCCAGCGAGGCGTTGACGCCGCCCTCTCGACTCACCGAAGCGCTGGCGCAGGGTCGCACCCACTTCTTCGCCGCCGACCCGACGACGGGCAGCACCGACTTCTACCTGCTGCACCCGCTGCGCGGGGCCAGCCAGGTGTCATCGGCGGGAGCGGGAGAGATCCCGCTCCGGGGCGTCATCGTCGTGCGCTTCAACCTCGCGCCACTGGAAGCGACGTGGATCGACCTCGGCCTGCGCTCGCAGAACGAACGCATCCTCATCGCCGACGATCAGGACGTCGTCATCATGAGCTCCGTGCAGGCCTGGAAGTACGCCGTGCTGGGCCACGCCGACCCGTCGCGCCGCCAGGCCCTGCAGGCCAGTGCGCGCTACCCGCAGGCCATCGGCCCCAACCTGGACCTGCCGGCCTCGCTGGAGGTGCACCAGGGCCAGCAGGTCAGCCTGCCTTTGCCCGGTGCCAAGCCCATGCTGGCCCAGCAGCGCCAGATCGTGCCGCTGGGCCTGCGCCTGGTGGCTCTGTCGGACCTGACCGAGGTGCGCCAGCGCGCCCAGCTCGCGGCCTGGGGCGGTGCAGCGTTTGGCGCCAGCATCGGCCTGCTCGTGCTCTATCTGTCATCGCGCCGGCGCGCGCTGCGCCAGCTCACCAAAGCGCAAACGGAGCTGCAGCAGGCCCACGCCCTGCTCGAACAACTGGTGGACAGCCGCACCGCCGAGCTGCGCCAGACCAACGACGCGCTGAAGACCCAGATCGCCCAGCGCCTGCAGACCGAAGGCGAGTTGCTGCAGGCCAGCAAGCTTGCCGTGCTGGGTCAGATGTCGGCCGGGCTGTCGCACGAAGTCAACCAGCCGCTGACCGCCTTGCGCGCGCTGGCGCGCAACTCGATCCGCTTGCTGGAAGCCGGCCGCCAGGACGCGGTGGCGACCAATCTGCAGCTGATGGACGACATGGTCGAGCGCATGAGTCAGATCACGCGCCAGCTGAAGAGTTTTGCCCGCAAGGCCGACGAGCAGGTCACGGGCGCCGTATCGTTGCTGGACTGCGTGCGCAACGCCCTGCTGCTGCTGGAGCACCGCAGCCGCGCGCTGGATGTGCAGGCCGAGATCGAGGTGCCCGCCGGCCTGCGCGTGCGGGCAGAGGCCAACCGGCTGGAGCAGGTGCTGGTCAACCTGTTCGGCAACGCCATTGACGCGATGCAGAACGAGGCCGAGCGCCAACTCCGCGTGCAGGTCATCGCACAGGATGGCGGGCGCCGCGCCCTGATGCGCGTGCAGGACAGCGGTGCCGGTGTCGGCGAGGCAGACCTGCAGCGCCTGTTCGAGCCCTTCTTCACCACCAAGCCCGCTGGCGAAGGCCTGGGGCTGGGCCTGGTGATTTCAGCCAAGATCGTGCATGAGTTCGGCGGCACGCTGCGTGCCCAACGCCTGGAGCACGGCATGAGTTTCGAGTTCGACCTTGCCGTCGAAACCTGGGCGGCAGTACCGGAGACGAAAGATGTTTGAAGGCTACAAGGTCGTGTTCGTCGAGGACGACCTGCCGGTGCGGGTCAGCCTCACGCAGACGCTGGAACTGGAGGGTTTCACTGTGCAGCCCTGCCGCACCGCCGAGGAGGCCCTGCCCCACATCCAGCCCGGCGCGCCCATCATCGTCATCACCGATGTGCGCCTGCCCGGCATGGACGGCCGCGCGCTGCTGGCCCATGTGCAGGCCACCGACGCCAGCATTCCCACCATCCTCATCACGGCCCACGGCGACGTGACCATGGCCGTGCAGTCCATGCGCGCCGGCGCCTACGACTTCATCGAGAAGCCCTTCGCGCCCGAGCGCCTGCTGGACGTGGCCCGCCGCGCCCTGGACCTGCGCACGCTGCGCCACTCGGCCGACGAGCTGCGCACGCAGCTGCAGCGCGCCAGCGGCATCGAGGCCGCGCTGCTGGGACAGTCTCCGGCCATGCAGCAGCTGCGCCGCCAGGTGCTGAATCTGGCCGGCACCTCGGCAGATGTGCTGATCGTCGGCGAGACCGGCACCGGCAAGGAGCTGGTGGCGCGCTGCCTGCACGACCAGAGCGCGCGCCGCGACCGCCATTTCGTTGCCATCAACTGCGGCGGCCTGCCCGAGGCGCTGTTCGAGAGCGAATTGTTCGGCCACGAGCCGGGCTCGTTCACGTCAGCCGCCAAGCGCCGCATTGGCAAGATCGAGCATGCCAACGGCGGCACACTGCTGCTGGACGAGATCGAGACCATGCCGATCGCGCTGCAGATCAAGCTGCTGCGCGTGCTGCAGGAGCGACGCATCGAGCGCCTGGGCTCCAACGAGGAGCTGCCGATCAACGTGCGCTTCATCGCCGCCAGCAAGTCGGACCTGCGCGAGCAGGCCGCCAAGAACGAGTTTCGCAGCGACCTTTATTACCGACTCAACATCGCCACGTTGACGCTGCCGCCGCTGCGCGAGCGCCGCGAGGACGTCCCGCTGCTGTTCCAGCACTTTGTCGTGCAAGCCTGTGCGCGCTACGAGCGTGCCGCGCCCGAGTTGACGCCCGAGAAGCTGCGCGAGCTGATGGCCCACGACTGGCCGGGCAATGTGCGCGAGATCCGCAACGCGGCCGACCGCTTCGTGCTTGCGCTTGACGACCTTGACCCCCAGGCCGCGCTGCAGGCCGTGCCGGCGCTCAACCTGGCGCGCCAGATGGACCTGGTCGAGAAGACGCTGATCGAGCAGGCCTTGCGCCGCTGCCACGGCAAGGTGCCCGCCGCGATGGAGCTGCTGGGCACGCCGCGCAAGACGCTGTACGACAAGCTGAACCGGCACGGCATCGTGCTGGACGACTTCCGCTAGCGATACTTCTCGGGATCCGGCGAGTCGGTCGGGTTCGCAATGACGCGGCGGAAGGCTGCACTCATCGGCAGCTTCAGGTTCAGCCCCTGCGACGGCAGCGGCGACTCGAACCAGCGGCGATAGATCGCGTGGATCTCGCCGCTGCGGTAGAGGTCGGCCAGCACCTCATCCACCAACGCCTTGAACTGCGGATCATTCTTGCGCAGGCCGATGGCATAAGGCTCCACGGTCAGGGCCTGGTCGGAGATGCGGTAGTCGTCCGCGCCAGGGCCCTGCTGGGCAAGCAGCGCGCGCAGCAGCACGTCGTCCATCAGGAAGGCCGAGGCGCGGCCGCTGCGCAGCAGCTGGAAGCCTTCAGGGTCGTCCAGTCCGCCGAGGATGCGGATGCCCAAGCCCTGCTGGTCGTTGGCCTTGGCCAGATGCTGGATGCTGGTCGTGCCGATGGTGGACGCTACGGCCAAGCCGCGCAGGTCGGTCAGGCCCTGCACGCGCTCGGCGGCACGCGTCATCAGCCGAGTCTCGGCGATGAAGATGGTCAGCGAGAAGGCCTGCTGGCGCGCCCGCTCGGCGGTGTGCGTCGTGATGCCGCATTCCAGGTCCAGCGTGCCGTTGATGACCAGCGGCATGCGGGTGGCCGAAGCGACTTCGACGCGACGTACTTCGAGGTCGGGCAACTGCAGCTTGGTCCGCACCGCAGCGACGATGCGGTCGCAGAGCTCGACCGTGTAGCCGGTGGGGCGCAACTGGGCGTCGAGATAGGAGAAAGGCAGGGATGCCGGCCGGTAGCCGATGACGATGACGCCGGTGTCGCGCACCCGCGTGAGCGTCGGGCCGTCGGCCGCGTGTGCAGCCAAGGCGCACAGCGCGAGCAGGGCCGCGCTAAGTCGCTTCATCATCCAGGCGGCGCAGCTCGGCCAGCTTGTCGGCAATGCGCAGTTCCAGCCCGCGCGGCACGGGTTCGTACCAGCGCTGGCCTTCCAGCCCGTCTGGCAGGTATTGCTCGCCGGCCGCATAGCCATTGGGCTCGTCGTGGGCATAGCGATAGGCCTTGCCATAGCCCAGATCCTTCATCAGCCGCGTCGGCGCATTGCGCAGATGCTCGGGCACCGGCCGCGTCTGGTCCTGCTTGATGAAGGCCTTCACCGCGTTGAAGGCCTTGTAGACGGCATTGGATTTGGGCGCGATGGCGAGGTAGACGACCGCCTCGGCCAAGGCCAGCTCGCCCTCGGGCGTGCCCAGGCGCTCGTAGGTGTCGGCCGCGTCCAGCGTGATGCGCAGCGCGCGCGGATCGGCCAGGCCGATGTCCTCGCTGGCCATGCGGATCAGCCTGCGCGCGATGTAGCGGGCGTCGACGCCGCCATCCACCATGCGCACGAACCAGTACAGCGCCGCATCGGGATTGCTGCCACGAACCGACTTGTGCAGGGCGCTGATGACGTCGTAGAACTGGTCGCCACCCTTGTCGTAGCGGCGCAGCTGTTCGCCGAGGGTCCGCTCCAGCAGTGCTTCGTCGATGCGGGCGCCATTGGCGAGCGACGCGGCGGACTCCAGGGCGTTCAGCAGCCGGCGCGCATCGCCGTCAGCGTAGCCAATCAGTCGGTCGGCGGCTTCCTTCGTCGGCGCCTCGACATCGAGCTCCCTGGCGCCACGTTCGATCAGCTCCTGCAGCTCGCTCGCGTCCAGGCTCTTCAGCACCTGCACCTGGGCGCGCGACAGCAGCGCCGAGTTGACTTCGAAGCTGGGGTTCTCGGTCGTCGCGCCGATGAAGGTGAACAGGCCGGACTCGACATGCGGCAGGAAGGCGTCCTGCTGGGCCTTGTTGAAGCGGTGCACCTCGTCAACGAAGACCACCGTACGCCGGCCCTGCTGGGCTGCAATCTGGGCACGGTCCACCGCTTCGCGGATGTCCTTCACGCCACCCAGCACGGCCGAGATGGCGATGAACTGCGCGTCGAAGGCACCGGCCACCAGGCGCGCCAGCGTCGTCTTGCCGACACCGGGCGGGCCCCACAGGATCATGCTCTGCAGCCGCCCCGCCTCGAAGGCCGCACGCAGCGGCATGCCTGGGCCGAGCAGATGGCGCTGGCCGATGACCTCGTCCAGCGTCTTCGGGCGCAGCCGTTCGGCCAGCGGCGGCGCGGGCGGGTCGGCGTCGAAGAGCGAACCGATGCTCACTGCTCGATCAGATCGGCCCCGGCCGGCAGCTTGAACTGGAAGCGCTCGGCCGCGACCGGCACATTGGCCTGCACGGCGCTGAAGTCCAGCCGCGAGCGCTGGCCGAAGCTGTCGACGATCTCCATCGCCGCCAGCTCCTTGCCCTTGAAGCCGAGCTTGAGCGATTGGATGGTGGATTCGGCCTGCTTGGGCGCCGCCTGCACCCAATCCAGGCCGCCGTCGCTCGCTTGAGACTTCAGCGTGAAGTCGCGTTCAAGATTGCTGCCGGCGAGCAGCGCCGCCGGCGTGGCGCCCAACGCGTCCGCCAACTTGCGCGAGCTGGCCTGGTTGAGGTCGGCGTCATAGATCCAGACCTTGTGGCCATCGGCGACGATGACTTGCTCGAAGGGCTTGGCATAGGCAAAGCGAAAGCGGTTGGGCCGCTCGAACTCGAAGCTGCCTGAAGAGACCTTCTTGCGCTTGCCGTCGGGCGACGTCACCGTTTGCGTGAAATTGGCCTTGCCGCTCTTCACGTCGCGGCCGAAGTCGCGCAGCGCATCGACCGCATCGGCGTGGGCGATGCCAGCAATGAGCAGCGTCAGGGAGAGCAGGAGTTTCTTCATTCGTCTCGTTTAGGAATGATCAGTTCACGGCTGCCGTTGGATGCCAGCGCGCCAACGAGGCCGGAGTTTTCCATCTGCTCCAGCAGCCGCGCGGCGCGGTTGTAGCCTATGCGCAGATGGCGTTGCACCAGCGAGATGGAAGCCTTGCGATGTTGTAGGACGATAGCCACGGCCTGGTCGTACATGGGGTCTTGCTCACCGCCGGCCTCGCCCGGCGCCGGCGCCTCGCCGTCGATGCCGTCGAGCACGCCACCTTCGAGAATGCCTTCGATGTAATTGGGTTCACCCTGGGACTTGATGTACTCCACAACGCGGTGCACCTCGTCGTCGCTGACAAAGGCGCCATGCACGCGGATGGGCAGGCCGGTGCCCGAGGGCATGTAGAGCATGTCGCCCATGCCAAGCAGCGCCTCGGCGCCCATCTGGTCGAGGATGGTGCGGCTGTCGATCTTGGAGCTGACCTGGAAGGACAGGCGGGTCGGGATGTTGGCCTTGATGAGACCGGTGATGACGTCCACCGACGGCCGCTGCGTGGCCAGGATCAGGTGGATGCCGGCCGCGCGCGCCTTCTGCGCCAGGCGAGCGATCAGTTCCTCGATCTTCTTGCCGACGACCATCATCAGGTCGGCCAGTTCGTCGATGACGACGACGATGAACGGCAGGCGCTCCAGCGGTTCGGGTTCTTCGTTGTTCAGCGCGAACGGATTCGGAATGCTGATGCCGTTGGCCTTGGCCTCGTCGATCTTCTTGTTGTAGCCGGCGAGGTTGCGCACGCCCATCTTGGACATGAGCTTGTAGCGCCGCTCCATCTCGCCAACGCACCAGTTCAGCGCATTGCTGGCCTGCTTCATGTCCGTCACGACCGGTGCCAGCAGATGCGGGATGCCTTCGTAGACGCTCATCTCCAGCATCTTGGGGTCGATGAGGATGAGGCGCACATCACGGGCCTCGGCCTTGTAGAGCAGGCTGAGGATCATCGCGTTGATGCCCACTGACTTGCCCGAACCGGTCGTGCCGGCCACGAGGCAATGCGGCATCTTGGCAAGGTCGGCGACGATGGGCAGGCCGACGATGTCCTTGCCCAGGCCCATGGTCAGCTGGGACGACGCGTCCGCGTAGACCTGCGAGCCGAGGATTTCGGACAGGCGGATGGTCTGGCGGCGCGCGTTGGGCAGCTCCAGCGCCATGTAGTTCTTGCCCGGGATGGTCTCGACGACGCGGATGGACACGAGGCTCAAGGAGCGCGCCAGGTCCTTGGCGAGGCCGACGATCTGCGAGCCCTTCACACCGGTGGCCGGTTCGATCTCATAGCGCGTGATGACCGGGCCGGGGGATGCGGCGACCACATGCACCTCGACGCCGAAGTCGCGCAGCTTCTTCTCGATGAGGCGGCTGGTCATTTCCAGCGATTCAGGCGTGACCGTCTCCTGGCGGCCGGGTGCGGCGTCCAGCAAGTCAACTTGCGGGAGCTTGGCGTCGCCGGCGTCGACGAACAACGTCTGCTGGCGCTCCTTGGCCACCCGCGTGGACTGGGGCACCTCGACGACCGGCGCCTCGATGACCAGCGGCGCATGGTCGGCTTCGACCTGGCGCTCGATCTGGCGCTCGACCTCGACCTCCTGCTCGCGCTCCTTCACCGCCTGCTCACCGGCCTTCTGATCGGCCTTCATCTCGCGCTGCTCGATGCGCTTCTCGCGCAACTGCTCGATACGCTCACCGATGCGCTCCGCCAGATGCCCCCAGGAGAAGCGGAATGCCCAGGCCATGCCGGTCAGCAGCAGCACGATCCAGACAACGCCGGAGCCGGCAAAGCCCAGGCCCCTCATACCCAGGGGCCCGAGCGCATAGCCGACCAGGCCGCCGGCATGGCCGGGCAGGCGCGCCTCGAGGGCATAGAGGCGGCTCCACTCCAGCGCGCAACTCGCGCCGATGAGCAGCACGATGCCAGCCCAGAACCGCGCGCGCTGGCTCCAGCGCAGCACGGGGTCCACGTCATGGCGCAACAGCCCGGCCAGGCTGCGCAGCCAGCCGCGCAGGGCCAGCAGCGGCAACCACCAGGCGGAAAAGCCGAACAGGAACAGCAGGCCGTCCGATAACCAGGCGCCAAAGCTGCCAACGCGGTTGCCGACGAGGTCTCGCTGGCCGCTGGTGCTGAAGGCAGCGTCGCGCAGGTCGTGCGTCGCCATCGCCAGCACGAGCAGCGCGAGCAGCAGGGCCGTCAGCGCCAGCCACAGGGGCGTGCGCAGCAGCCGCGAGGCGGCTGACGGCGGGGCCACTTCGCGCTTGGGCGTCTGGCGGCGGGTGGGTTTGGCGGGAGCGGCGGGTTCGCCGGCGGCATCGTCACCGCCCAGCAGGGAACCGAGGGGAAAACTCATCCCCGCATTGTCGCTGTCAATCGTGGGTCAGCCGTTCCTTGATGACCACCGAACCGTTCTCAAGCGTTTCAATGACGCCGCGCTCTTCCAGATCCTTCATGACCCGGCTGACCATCTCGCGCGAGGCACCCACGACCTTGGCCATGTCCTGGCGCGAAACCTTGCCGCGGATCAGCTTGATGCCCTTCTCGTCCTCGGACATGTCCAGCAGCGTGCGCGCCACGCGGCCATAGACGTCAAGCAGCGCGAGCGACTCGATCTGCCGGTCGGCATTGCGCAAGCGCGCCACCAGCCCGCGCAGGATGCCGTAGGAGAGGCTGCTGCTCTCGGGCAGGCAGCGCGCGAACTCCAGGCGGCCGAGCACCAGCATGTCGGTCTGCACCTCGGCGCGCACCGTGGCCGAGTGGGGCTCGTTGTCGATGAGGCTCATCTCGCCCACGTAGTCGCCCGACTGCAGCACGGCCAGAATGACCTCGCGGCCGCGGTGGTCGGCCGTCAGCACGCGGGCACGGCCGTTGAGCAGGATGAAGAGGGCGTTGGACTTGGTGCCCTGCTCGACGATCAGTTCGCCGCGCTTGAAGCGGCGCTTGACGACGCTGTCGGCGATGGATTGGGCCTGATCGGTGGTCAGCATCGAGAACAGCGGAACACGGCGGATCAGGTCGAGGTTGGAAATCATCGCCATATGCAGTCTCCAGGTTTGGGCCCCAGGCAAGCGGCAAGAAATGCGCCTGCCTAAAATGGCGTGCATTGTGCACACGCGGCGGGCTTCTCCGCATCGGGTAAGGCCGGGGTTTTCACCCCTAAGACTACCTTGCGAGCCGTTAACCCGCCCTCACCTTCCCTGCCATGACCGCTACGACCCAACACCACGGCCTGCTTATCCTCGGTTCCGGCCCCGCCGGCTACACCGCCGCCATCTACGCTGCACGCGCTAATCTCAAGCCTACGCTGATCACGGGCATGGCCCAAGGGGGTCAACTCATGACCACGACGGAGGTCGACAACTGGCCGGCCGACGTGATGGGCGTGCAGGGCCCCGAGCTGATGCAGCGCTTCCAGCAGCATGCCGAGCGCTTCCAGACCCAGATCGTCTTTGACCACATCAATGCGGTCGACTTCTCCAAGCGCCCCTTCACGCTGACTGGCGACAGCGGCACCTACACCTGCGACGCGCTGATCATCGCGACCGGCGCCTCTGCAAAATACCTCGGCTTGGACTCCGAACAGGCCTTCATGGGCCGCGGGGTCAGTGGTTGCGCGACCTGCGACGGCTTTTTCTACCGCGGCCAGGAAGTCTGCGTCGTCGGCGGCGGCAACACGGCCGTCGAAGAGGCGCTGTATCTGTCGAACATCGCCAGCACGGTGCACCTGATCCATCGCCGCGACAAGTTCCGCGCCGAACCCATCCTCATCGACAAGCTCAAGGAGAAGGCCGACGCCGGCAAGATCGTGCTGCATTTCTTCCAGCAGCTCGACGAGGTGCTGGGCGATGCCTCGGGCGTGACCGGTGTGCGCATCCGCAGCACGCTGGACGACAGCAAATCGGAAATCAAGCTGCACGGCTGCTTCATCGCCATCGGCCACCAGCCCAACACCGACATCTTCAAGGGCCAGCTGGAGATGAAAGACGGCTACATCATCACCAAGAGCGGCCTGAACGGCTTTGCGACGATGACCAGCGTGCCGGGCGTCTTCGCGGCCGGCGACGTGCAGGACCACATCTACCGCCAGGCCATCACCAGCGCCGGCACGGGTTGCATGGCGGCCTTGGACGCCCAGCGCTTCCTGGACCAGGAAAACGGTTGACCCCTCGTCCGGTCTCGCCCCACTGAACGCGGGCGGGTCCAGCCGGTCCCCCGAGGGGACTGCGATGCTCTCGGCATCGAGCCGCGAGCACATCGCCCGACGGGCCGGCTCGGGAGCGGCCCAGCGCTCGGCCCGGAAGGCGTAGCACGGCCTTCCTGGTCCGCGGGTTTTCCGCTACACTCGCCGGCTTGCCTGCTGGATGGACCGCATCCAAAGCGTTGATTCGAAAGAATTTCGCCTGAGGATTAGCAGGCATATGCGGTCAAAGGGCCGCTCGAAAAGTTCGGGCGGCTGGTCAAAGAAGTCAAACCGGAGAAGCGTCATGGCACGCGTCTGTCAAGTCACGGGCAAGAAGCCCATGGTCGGGAACAACGTTTCCCACGCCAACAACAAAACCAAGCGTCGGTTCCTGCCGAACCTGCAATACCGCCGTTTCTGGGTGGAATCGGAAAATCGCTGGATTCGCCTGCGCATCACGAATGCCGCTCTGCGTTTGATCGACAAGGTCGGCATTGACCAAGTCGTCGCCGATCTGCGCGCCAAGGGCGCGCTCTGATCGTCGCTCACTGACCTACTGAAGGAATACGACCATGGCATCCAAAGGCGGCCGCGAAAAGATCAAGCTGGAGTCCACTGCGGGCACCGGCCACTTTTACACGACGAACAAGAACAAGAAGACCACGCCCGAAAAGCTCGAATTCATGAAATTCGACCCCAAGGCGCGCAAGCACGTCCTGTACAAGGAAATCAAGCTGAAGTGATGAATGGCGGCGCGAGCCGCCAACGCACGCAAGCAAGCAAAACAAAACCCGCCAAGCGGCAACGCTGGCGGGTTTTTTGCGTCCTCTGACCGGGCAGCTTCAGCGCGCCGCGGTCACTGTGGCGCCAAACTCCTGCTTGAACCAGCGATCAAGCATGCGCTTCTCATAGCGCAGCGTGTCCCCACTTGAATAGCCATTGAAGCCGTCCTGGTAGTTCATGTCACGCAGCTTGACCTCGCCCTGCCGGACGACCTTTTCGCCCTCTCGTACTTCGTAGTTGAAGGCGATGGACGGCAGTGTGACGGTGCGCATGACGCGCAGCCATTGCATGCGGCGGCCGAACGGCTCGACCTCGCCGGCCAGATCCACGTCGGTCACGTTGATCCGCACATCCCGGCCCGGAAGGCGCTTGCCGACCTGCTCGACAAGATAGGCTTCGATGTCCTTCAGCACCTCGGGCTGGCGGAAGCCGTTGTTGTCCTTGATGTCCGAGAACTTCTCGGAACCGATGAAATTCACCTGCACATCGGCGCGCGCGGTGGCGGCCAGGGCGAACAGGGCAACGGCAATCCAGCGGTATTTCATGGCAAGCCTCCTAAGCAAATCAGCGACTGCATACGTCAAGTCTAGGCCAGCCCAAGAAAAAGGGCGCCCGACGGGGCGCCCTTTACTTCAGGAAACCAAAGCTCAGGTGTGAGCAGCGCGCAAGCGCATCGAGAAGGCCTGCAGTTCGGCAATACCACTCTCCTCGGCGCGGCGGCACCAGGCCTGCAAGTCGGCGACCAGTTGCTCGGCCGACACATTCGTGCGCGTCCACATCTGGCGCAGTTCCTCCCGCATGGTCACCAGCTTGTCGATGACCGGGCTAGCAGCGCGGGCATTCGCGAGGTCGCCGTGCACGGCGACCGGGATGCGCTCCTGGTCGCGGTGCAGCCAGCGTTGGGCCTGCTTGAACTCCTCAAACCGCGCGCTGTGCTTGCCGCCCTCGGCCTTGATCTTGGCCAATTCGGCGGCGCAGGCCGCTTTCATGTCACGGGCATAGCTGGCCATGACTTCGTAGCGATTGGCGATCAGTGCCTCGAGCGTGCGCGCGTCGGCCGGCTTGATTTCACCCAGGCTCAACTTGGGTGCCGTCTTGCGGACCTTGGCCATGCCCAGCATTTCCAGGCCACGGATATACATCCAGCCAATGTCGAACTCGTAGGGCTTGACCGAGAACTTGGCGGACGTCGGGTAGGTGTGGTGATTGTTGTGCAGTTCTTCGCCGCCAACGATCAGCGTCCAAGGCGTCAGATTGGTCGACGCGTCGGGTGCTTCGAAATTGCGATAACCCCAGTAGTGGCCGATGCCATTGATGACGCCGGCAGCCCATATTGGAATCCAGATCATCTGGATGGCCCAAATGGTGGCGCCAATGGCACCGAACAGCGCCATGTTGACGATCAGCAGCAGCGCGACGCCCTGCCAGCTGTACTTGGTGTACAGGTTGCGCTCGATCCAGTCCTCGGGCGTGCCGCGGCTGTACTTGGCAATCGTCTCGGCATTCTTGGCCTCGGTGCGGTACAGCTCAGCGCCTTCGGCCAGCACCTTCTTCAGGCCGCGGGTCTGCGGGCTGTGCGGGTCTTCCTCGGTTTCGCACTTGGCGTGGTGCTTGCGGTGGATGGCAACCCATTCGCGGGTGACCATGCCCGTCGTCAGCCAGAGCCAGAAGCGGAAGAAATGCGAGGGGATGGGACCGAGATCCAGCGAGCGGTGAGCCTGTGCGCGATGCAGGAAGATCGTGACCGAAGCGATCGTGATATGGGTCACAACCAGCGTAAAGATCACTAATTGCCAAGCACTGAAACCCAACAGGCCATCGGCCAGCCAGTTCATCAGCGCGTTCAGGATGTCGTTCATGCGTCCAAGACCTCGGCCACAGCGGCCATGCAAAGGAATGTCAATTGTAGAGGAGAGCCCCCAAATTCAAGGGGTTTGCTGCACCGTATTCAGGCGGTGACGTGCGAATCGACGCGTTCTTTGACCTGCGTCAGGCCGACCTTTCCCATGCGACAGCAAAAAACCCGTCTGTGGCGTGTCGGTGAGGCCACAACCGGAGTGCGCCGTTTTCCACGACTTCATCGGAGCGTTCAACCTGGGCCTTGGCAAGCGCCTCTCCCGCGGCGAGCGGCTTGAAGTCGGGATGGGCGGCGGCAAACTCGGCCGCGATGACCTCGTTCTCGGCATCCAGCAGGCTGCAGGTCGCATAAACCAGCCGGCCTCCCGGCTTCACCAGACGGGCGGCGCTGGCCAGGATGGCGCGCTGCTTGGCCTGCAGTTCAGCCACCCCCTGGGGCGACTGGCGCCATTTCAGGTCGGGGTTGCGGCGCAGCGTGCCCAGGCCGGAACAGGGCGCGTCGACCAGCACGCGGTCGATCTTGCCGGCCAGGCGCTTGATGCGGTCGTCGCGCTCATGGGCAATCTGGGCCGGATAGACGTTGGACAGGCCGCTGCGCGCCAGGCGCGGCTTCATCGCCGTCAACCGGTGGCCGGAGGTGTCGAAGGCATAGAGCCGACCTGTGTTGCGCATGGCTGCGCCCAGGGCCAGGGTCTTGCCGCCGGCGCCGGCGCAGAAGTCCACCACCATCTCGCCACGCTTGGGCGCCAGCAGCAGGGCCAGCAACTGGCTGCCTTCGTCCTGTACCTCGATGCCACCGCTGGTGAACAGCTCCAGCTTTTGCAGCGCCGGCTTGCCATCGATGCGCAGGCCCAGCGGTGAATACGGCGTGGGCACGGCGTCAATGCCGGCGGCCTTGAGTTGCTCCTGGGCCTCCTCGCGCTTGAACTTGAGAGCGTTGACCCGCAGGTCCAGCGGCGCAGCCTCGTTCAGTGAGGTGGCGAGCTTCCAGAACTCTTCCTCGCCCAGCCGGGCCAGCAGCGGCTCGGCCAGCCATTCGGGCATGTTGTGGCGCATCTTGGACGCCAGGCTCATCGGGTCGATGGCCTGGACCTGCTCCAGCCAATGCTGCTCCTGCGGGCTGAGGGCCCCACGCAGGAAAGCGGCATTGCCGCGCCAGGCCAACATGGCCAGGCGGCGGTGCATGGAGCCGCTGCCGCTCTGGGCCAGGTTCTGGAACTTGATTCGCTCGCGCAACAGCGCGTAGACCGTCTCGGCGAGGCAGGCGCGCTCGCGCTGGCCGAGGTTCTTGTGTTGACGAAAGAAGGCGGAGACGGTGGAGTCGGCCGGCGCTTCGAGCTGGTTGACGACCGCGATCAGCTCGGCGCTCAACTCCAGGAGGGCATTAGGATGCATCGCCCCATTATCCCAAGCGCCCTGCTCCTTGCCGCATGAATCTCTGGACCCAGCTGCGCCTGCGCCCCCGGCTGCTGTTGTCCATCCTGATCGGCAGCACGCTGGCTGCGTTGTGGCCAGGCGCTGTGCCGCTGACCACGCGCCTGCTGCTGGGGTGGGACTTCACGCTGTGGATCTATCTGCCGCTGGCGCTTTGGATGATGCTGGGCCGCGCGGGCTCGGTGAATGTGCAGCAGCGCGCCAGCCAGCTGACCGAAGGCCTGCCCGTCATGCTGCTGCTGGCCGTTGGCGGGGCGCTGGCCAGCTTTGGCGCCATTGCGCTGGAACTGGGTTCGGCCAAGCAAGCCCATACCGCCAACGGTTTGACGCTCGCCTTCGCCATTGCCACGGTCTGCAGCTCCTGGCTGCTGCTGCCGGTGGAATTCGGCATCGCCTACGCGAGCCTGTACCACGGCGGGGGCAAGGCCGCGCACGGGTTGGAGTTCCCGGGCGACGACGAAGGACCGCCCGACTACGGCGACTTCCTGTACTTCTCGATCACCGTGGCGGCCACGTCGCAGACCTCGGACGTCAGCGTCAGCTCGCGCGCCATGCGCCGCCTCGTGCTGGTTCAAGGCCTGCTGGCCTTCGTCTTCAACACCGGCGTGCTGGCGTTGACCGTCAATATCCTCGCCGGGCTGATCAGCTGAGCAGCAACTGCTGAGCCGCACCGTCGCGGTGAGTGACGCGCTCACCATCCCACGCCAGCGCATCTTCGACAAACCAGCGCACCGACTGCGGATAGATGCGGTGCTCGGCCGTCAGCACGCGGGCCGACAGCGTCTTCGCGTCGTCGCCAGGCAGCACCGGCACGACCGCCTGCATGACGATGGCGCCATGGTCCAGCTCGGCGGTGACGAAATGCACCGTCACGCCGGCGACCTTGCAGCCCATCTCCAGCGCTCGCTCATGGGTGTGCAGCCCGGTGAAGGCCGGCAGCAGCGACGGGTGGATGTTGAGCATGCGGCGGGCGTAGCGCGCCGTGAAGCCGGGCGTCAGGATACGCATGAAGCCGGCGAGGACGACGAGGTCAGGTGCGAAGCTGTCGATGACGCGGGCCAGCTCGGCATCGAAGTCCTCACGGCTGGCATAGGTCTTGTGATCGACGACGGCGGTAGCAACGCCATGCTCAACCGCGAACTGCAGGCCGCCCGCATCGGGCCGGTTGCTGATGACGGCGGCCACCTCGGCGGGCCAGCCCTCGGCTTGGCAGGCCTTCACGATGGCCTCCATGTTGGAGCCGCGCCCCGAAATCAGAATCACCAACCTCTTCATGGGGCGGCAGTTTAGGGGGCGGCTGACCGATCGCCCCTTGAACGACAATCCGCGCCCCATGTCGAACCCCACCCTGAACCTCAAGCCAAGCCGCCCTCGCGTGCTTTCCGGCATGCGTCCGACCGGCGCCCTGCACCTCGGCCACTACCACGGCGCTATCAAGAACTGGGTGCGGCTGCAGGACACGCATGACTGCTTCTTCTTCGTCGCCGACTGGCATGCGCTCACCACCCAGCGCCCGAGTGGCGAGACGCTGACCCGCCACGTCTACGAGATGGTCACCGACTGGCTGGCCGCCGGACTGGACCCCGAGCGCTGTACCTTGTTCCTGCAAAGCCGCATGCCCGAGCACGCCGAGCTATTCACGCTGCTGGCCATGTGTACGCCGTCCTCATGGCTGGCGCGCATGCCCAGCTACAAGGATCAGGTCGCCGCCGACCCCGAACTGGCGACGTACGGCTTTCTGGGCTACCCGCTGCTGCAGGCGGCCGACATCCTGCTCTACAAGCCTGCCGGTGTGCCGGTGGGCGAAGACCAGACCGCCCACGTCGAAGTGACCCGCGAAGTGGCACGACGCTTCAACCGGCTCTATGCCGAGGCCGCGCCCATCTTTGTCGAGCCCCAGGCCCTGCTGACCGAGACCGCCCGCGTGCCCGGGCTGGACGGCCAGAAGATGAGCAAGAGCCTGGACAACGCGATCGCGATGCGCGACGAGCCCGAGGCTGTCGCCGCCAAGATCCGCACCATGCCGACCGACCCGCAGCGCGTGCGCCGCACCGACGCCGGCGACCCGGCGCGCTGCCCGGTCTGGCCGCTGCACCAGATCTACAGCGACGACGCGACCCGCGCCGCCTGCGACAGCGGCTGCCGCACGGCCAGCATCGGCTGCCTGGACTGCAAGCAGCCGTTGATCGAGTCCATCCAGCGCGAGCAGGCGCCCTGGCGCGAACGCGCTGCGGCCCTGGACCCGCAGCAGGTGCAGTGGACGCTGGAGGTTGGCACCGAGCGCGCCCGCGCCGTCGCGCGCAAGACGCTGCGCGAGGTGCGCGGCGCCATGGGGTTGGTGGCTTGAGCGGGGACGAGCGTAGGGCCGCCCCAAGCCGGCCCGACATTCCCTCGGGGGATCGACCGGCGTACCCGCCTGTCGAGGGGCCTCATTCTCTGATCCACGTGACTGACCTCGAGGCCGCCATCAACTGGTGGCGCGAACGTTCACCCTCGCCTGACGGCATCAGCGCCGCACCCGAGGTGCGTGCGCTGGCCGAGGCCTATGCGCTGCTCGCGCTGAGCCGCGCGACCGAGCTTGACCCTGCCACGCTGAAGCCCATGGCCCTGGATGCCTGGCTGGCCTGGTACGCGACGACGCCTGACTCACCCTGCATTGCGATCTGCTCCACGGCCCAGGGCGACGCCATCTGCAAAGGCTGCGGCCGCACCTTCGACGAAGTGCAGCATTGGCCGGCGCTCGACCCCTTCGAGAAGCGTGTCGTCTGGCACCGCATCACCCACGAAGGCACGGCCTGGCGTTTCAACCGCTACGCGGAGCGCGTGACCCGATGACCCGCATCCGCTTCATCGACAGCGTTCGCCGCCTCGTGCCGCTGGCCTGGCCCGTCCTTGTCGGCCAGATCGCCGTGATGATGTTCAGCACCATCGACACGCTGATGATGGGCCGCGTCAGCCCCGAGGACCTGGCTGCATTCGCTGTCGGTTCGGCCGCCTACGTGACCATCTTTGTCGGCCTGATGGGCGTCATCCTCGCGGTCGGGCCCATCGCTGGCCGGCAGTTCGGTGCCCAGGATCTACCCGGTGCCGGCAGCAGCTTCGTGCAGGCGCAGTGGCTGTCGGTGCTGCTCTGCATTCCGGGCTGCCTGGCGCTGTGGTTTCCGGATCCTTTCACGGCACTGGCCCACCTCGACGCAGCCCAGGCCGACAAGGTGCGCGCCTACACGCGGCCCGAGGCTTTTGCACTGCCCGCCGCCCTGCTCTTCACTGCCTTCCGTGGTTTCTCGACCGCCGTCAGCCGCCCCAAGGCCGTCATGGCGATGCAGCTCACCGGCCTGGCGGCCAAGGTGCCTTTGAACGCCGTGCTCGTCTTCGGCTGGGGTCCGATTCCTGCGATGGGCGTCGCTGGATGCGGCGTCGCGACGGCCATCGCGCTGATCGGCCAAGCCGCCGTTGCGATGCTGCTGCTCAGGCGCGACGCCTTCTACCGGCCGTTCAGGATCCCGCACCTGTGGCAGACCCGACCGCATTGGGGCGAACTCGCAGCGCTGGTGAAGCTGGGCCTGCCGATGGGCGGCTCCATCCTCGTCGAGGTGACGGGCTTCACCTTCATGGCCTTTTTCATCGCCCGTCTTGGCGCAACACCGGTCGCCGGCCACCAGATCGCCGTCAACCTCGTCGCGATGATGTTCATGATCGCGCTCGCAATGGCCACCGCCGCCGGCACGCTGGTCGCACAGCATCTGGGGGCCGACGAAAAGCACGAAGCGCGCACCGTCGGCAGGCATGCGATGACGCTGGCCACGCTGACCGCCGCGGGCGTCGGCGCCGTTGTCGCCTTCGCGCGCGAGCCCATCGTCGCCCTCTACACCTCGAATGCGGCGACAGCCGCCGCCGCACTGCCGCTGCTGGTCTGGGTCTGGTTCTTCCACCTCGGCGACGCCCTGCAGACGGTGGCGGCCTATGTGCTGCGCGCCTACCAGGTCGCCACGCTGCCGATGATCATCTACGTCCTGGCGCTCTGGGGCCTGGGCATCGGTGGCGGCTATTTCCTCGCCTTTGGCCAGAACGGCGTCGGCGCGGTCGGCTTCTGGCAAGCGGCCACCGCCGGCCTGATCACCGCCGCCTTGCTTCTCAGCCTGCTGCTCAGGCGGGTCTTCAACGAGAACCGCTGATCAGCGTCCCGCCGTGGGCAGGAAGATCACGAAGCGGCTGCCGCCACCGTCGCGTGCCAGGCAGCGCACGCTGCCGCCGTGGCGCTCGGCGATCTGCTTGACGAGGCTCAGGCCCAGCCCGACGCCGCCCGCCATCTCGGCATGGCCGGGCAACCGGTAGAAGGGTTCGAAGATGCGCTCGCGCAGATCGGCGGGCACGCCCGGGCCTCGGTCGGCAACGATGAATTCATAGCCTCCGGCGACCGGCCGCAGCGCCAGTTCCACGTCGGGGCCGCCGTAGCGGCGCGCGTTGTCGAGCAGATTGCGCAGCGCGCGGCGCAGGAGGCGCTCCTGACCGTCGATGCGAGCGGAATCGGTCTCGGGCTCAAAGGCGGCTTCCGCGTGAGCCGCCTCCTCGGCGCCTAGCGCGAGCAATTCGACGGCATGGGTTTCGCCAACCGCGCTGCCGGCCTCCAGCCGGCTGGCCAGCAGCACTTCCTCGACGAGCGCGTCCAACTCGGCGATGTTGACGTCGATCTCCTTCGCCAGGCGCTGGCGCTGTGCGGGCGCAGCGTCGTCCAGCATCGCGAAAGCCATCTTCAGCCGTGCCAGGGGCGAACGCAGCTCGTGGCTGGCATTGGCCAGCAGGGTCTGGTGAGAACGCAACAGTGTCTCGATGCGGTCGGCCGCCTGATTGAAGCTGGTGGCCAGGGCGGCCACCTCATCGCGACCACTGTCGTCGACGCGATGGCCCAGTTGGCCGGAGCCGAACTTCTCGACGCCACGCTTGAGCGCTTCGAGCCGCCGCGTCAGCCGGCGCACGACGGGATAGGCGCCGACCGCCACACCGATGAAGAGCAGCACCAGCACGACGGCCAAGGTCGACACCGCCGGCGCGCCTGGCGACACGGGGCGATGCAGCCAGGGGCCGGTCCAGGGGCCTTCATCCAGCCGGGGCGGCCGCGCGCCGGGGCCTCCAGGACCCGAGGCGCCTGAAGCGGCGCCCTGAGGGCCTGGCGGACGCACGGTACGCACCATCTCCAGACTGCGGCCATCGCCCAGGTTGGCGCTGACGATGATGGCGCCGGGGTCGTCGGCACGGCGCTGGAACATCTGCGTCGTCGCGATGCGCTTGCCGTCGGTATCCTCCAACGCGATCGGCATGCGCAGGCGCAACCCCCAGTCGGCAAAGACGGCAGCCTGCTCGGCACGCGGCGCGTCGGCCGGCGGCAGCGCGAGCTTGAGCAGCCCGGCCATCGCGTTCAGCCGCTCTCCAGCCGCCAGTTCGACGTTGCCGCGCTCCTGCTCGATGTGGCGCTGGAACAGCCATGCCGAGCCGAAGGCAAACGCCAGCAGAAGCGCCACCAGCGTCAGGTAGATGCGGACGTAGAGGCTTTTCAAATCAGGGGCGCGTGGAGTTTTGCGGGCCGAGCGCCGGGCCGCCCCTAGCCGGCCCGCGTAGGGCGATGTGCTTGTGGCTCAATGCCGCAAGCATCGCCGTCCCCTCGGGGGACCGGCTGGGCGCGCCCGCGTTCAGCGTGGCGAGACTGGACGAGGGGCTCACACTCAAGCAGCGTCGGCGTCGGCGTCCTGCTTGCGGGCAAAGACATAGCCGGCTCCACGCACGGTCAGCACGCGGCGCGGGTTCTTGGGATCGTCTTCGATGACGGCCCGGATGCGCGAGATGTGCACGTCGATGGAGCGGTCGAAGGCTTCCAGCGGGTGGCCCTTCAGCGCATCCATGATCTGGTCGCGGCTCAGCACCCGGCCGGGGCTTTGCGCCAGCACGACGAGCAGGTCGAACTGGTGGCTGGTCAGGTCGCAGATCTTGCCGTCCAGGCGCGCCACGCGAGCGGCCAGGTCGATATCCAGGCGGCCGAAGCGCAGCACCTCGTCGCCATCCAGCTTGGGCTCCAGTCGGCGCAACAGGGCCTTGATACGGGCTTGCAGTTCGCGCGGCTCGAAGGGCTTGGCGAGGTAGTCGTCGGCGCCCAGTTCGAGGCCCAGGATGCGGTCCATGGGCTCGCCGCGGGCCGACAGCATCAGCACCGGCTGGTGGCGCCAGCGCGGGTCGCCGCGCAGCCAGCGGCAGAAGTCCAGGCCGTCGCCGTCGGGCAGCATCAAGTCCAGCACCAGCAACTCGAAGCGGCTGTGGGCCAAGGCCTCACGGGCCTGGGCCAGGCTGCCGGCCGTGTTGACCTCGAAGCCGGCGGCGCGCAGATAGTCGCCCACCATGCCGGTCAGGCGGGCATCGTCATCGATCAACAACAGTCGGGCGCTACTCATCACCGGGGCAAGGGAAGAGAAAGGAATCCGGCGCGCCTCGGCGCCGGTGGAACGGGGCTCAAGCATCGCAGAACTCCTGGTCAAGGGCCAATCAGCCGGCGTGACGGGAAGCCATGCGGGCCTGGCGCTTCTTCATCACCTCGGCAATCTTGGCGCGCTGTTCGGGCGTCAGCACGCGGGCGGCGTCGATGCTGGCCTGGCTCAGGCGCTTGGAGGCGGCCTCGTGCTGGGCGCTCATCTGCACGCGCACGGCCTCGATTGCGGCGGCGTCGATGTTGGTGGCCGTGTAGAGCGTGGCCATCTGCTGGTGCAGCTTCATGCCGGCTTCGCGCTGGCCCGACAGGTCCTGTCGGGCCGCCTTGAAGATGGCTTCGATCTGGCTGCGCTGGGATTCGGTCGCGCTGACCACGTCGAGCATGTGCTCGATGTGACCACCGAACAGACCGCCGGGCGCCATCATGGCCGGGCCGCCGTGGTGACCCCCGTGGGCAGGCTGGGCTTGGGCAGCAACACCGCCGAAGGCCAAGGCCGCAGCCACCGCACCGACGCGCAACAGGTTCTGGATCGGGAAGGACTTCATCAAAGGTCTCCTGGAAGAAGAGTGAGTGAGGTCATCTTCCAGGCGGCCTGTGTGGGATCTTTGGGGGTGGGGTAAAGAACTGTGTCGACAAACAGGGCCAGTTTTACTTGCGGTGAACCGGCCTCCCCTTCGATCAAGGCTTACTTGATCGGCTTGAAGCGCATGCGCTTCGGGCGCGCGCCTTCTTCGCCCAGGCGCTTCTTCTTGTCGGCCTCGTACTCGTGGAAGTTGCCGTCGTAGAAGAACCACTGCGAATTGCCTTCGCAAGCCAGGATGTGGGTGCAGATGCGGTCCAGGAACCAGCGGTCATGGCTGATGACCATGGCCGAGCCGGCGAACTCCAGCAGCGCTTCTTCCAGCGCGCGCAGGGTTTCGACGTCCAGGTCGTTGGACGGTTCGTCCAGCATCAGCACGTTGCCGCCCTGGGCCAAGGTCTTGGCCAGGTGCAGGCGGCCGCGCTCACCGCCGGAGAGGGCGCCGACGAGCTTCTGCTGGTCATTGCCCTTGAAGTTGAAGCGGCCCAGATAGGCACGGCTGGGCATGACGAACTTGCCGACGATGATGTTGTCCAGGCCGCCGGAGACGTCCTGCCAGACGGTCTTGTCGGCTTCCATGGCCTCACGGCTCTGGTCGACGAAGGCCATCTTGGCCGTTTTGCCGATCTTGACCGTGCCCGAGTCCGGCTGCTCCACGCCCTGCAGCATGCGGAACAGCGTCGACTTGCCGGCGCCGTTGGGGCCGATGATGCCGACGATGGCGCCGGCCGGTACCTTGAACGACAGGTTGTCGATCAGCACGCGGTCGCCGAAGCTCTTGCTGACGTTCTCGAACTCGATGACTTCATTGCCCAGGCGCTCAGCCACGGGGATGAAGATTTCGTTCGTGACGTTGCGCTGCTGGTATTCGACGTCCGACAGCTCCTCGAAGCGGGCCAGGCGCGCCTTGCTCTTGGCCTGGCGGCCCTTGGCGTTGGAGCGAACCCACTTCAGTTCCTCCTTCATCGCCTTCATGCGCGCGTCTTCGCTCTTCTGCTCGGTCTCCAGGCGCTTTTCCTTCTGGTCCAGCCAGTCGGAGTAGTTGCCCTTCCACGGGATGCCGTGGCCACGGTCGAGTTCAAGAATCCATTCGGCCGCGTTGTCCAGGAAGTAGCGATCATGGGTGATGGCCACCACGGTGCCGGGGAAACGCTGCAGGAACTGCTCCAGCCACTCGACCGACTCGGCGTCCAAGTGGTTGGTGGGTTCGTCCAGCAGCAGCATGTCGGGCTTGCTCAGCAGCAGGCGGCACAGCGCGACGCGGCGCTTTTCGCCGCCGGACAGCACACCGATGACGGCGTCCCAGGGCGGCAGGTTCAGCGCGTCGGCGGCCAGTTCCAGCTGCAGGTCGGTGTTCTCGGAGCCGGCGGCGGCAATGATGGATTCCAGCTCGCCCTGCTCTGCAGCCAGCGCGTCGAAGTCGGCATCTTCCTCGGCATAGGCGGCATAGACCTCGTCCAGACGCTTCTTCGCGGCAAGCACGCCGCCGATGCCCTCTTCCACGGCCTCGCGCACGGTCTGGTCGGGGTTCAGGCGCGGCTCCTGCTCCAGGTAGCCGATCTTGATGCCCGGCATCGGCGTGGCTTCGCCCTCGTACTCCTTGTCGACGCCCGCCATGATCTTCAGGATGGTCGACTTGCCCGAACCGTTCACGCCCAGCACGCCGATCTTGGCGCCGGGGAAGAAGGACAGCGAGATGTCCTTCAGGATGTGGCGCTTGGGAGGAACCGTCTTGTTGACGCGGTTCATTGAAAAGACGTACTGGGCCATGGGCAAATCCTGTGAGGCTGAAACAGCGGCAGGCCCCGGAAGAGGGCCTGCATTGCCTGGTATTGTCGCCGAGCCCGCGTTTCCAGGAAGTCAGATGCTCCGTCTTGCCGCCGCCCTGATCGTTCTCGCCACCGGCCTCGTCCAAGCCCAGACCCTGCGCTGGTCCAGCCAGGGCGACATGCAGACCACCGATCCGCATTCGCAGAACGAGGTCATGACCAACAGCCTGAACAACCAGGTCTATGAGTCCCTGACCCGGCGCGGCAAGGACATGAGCATCGGCCCGGCGCTGGCCACCGAATGGACCCAGGTCACGCCGCTGATCTGGCGCTTCAGGCTGCGCCCGGGCGTCAAGTTCCATGACGGCACGCCCTTCACTGCCGACGACGTCGTGTTCTCGATGCAGCGCCTGCGCGACCCGAATGCGCCGCAGCGCGTCTATGCGAATGCCGTCGGCATCCCGAAGGCCGTGGATCCGCTGACCGTCGTCTTCGCGCTGGACAAGCCCAATCCCATCGTGCCGGAGCTGATGGCCAACCTGTTCATCATGAGCCAGCGCTGGTGCGAGCAGCATCGCGTGACGAAACCGCTGAACTTCAAGCAGCAGGAGGAGTCCTATGCCAGCCAGAACGCCAACGGCACCGGTCCCTTCATGCTGGTCAGCCGCCAGCCAGGCGTAAAGACGGTCTTCAAGCGCAACCCCAACTGGTGGAACAAGTTCGAGGGCAATCTGCAGGAATTCATCTATGTGCCCATCGGCAACGACGCGACACGCACGGCGGCCCTCATCACCGGCGAGGTCGATTTCGTCCTCGACCCGCCGCCGCGCGACGTGGCCCGGCTGCGTACCCTGCCCGACCTCAAGGTCGTCGACGGCCAGGAGAACCGCATCGTCTATATCGGCATGGACCAGACTCGCGACAAGCTGCTCTACGGTCAGGCCCCTGGCGACAAGAACCCGTTGAAGGATTTGCGCGTGAGAAGGGCCCTGTATCACGCCATCGACATCGAGGCCATCAAGACCAAGCTGATGAGCGGCTATTCGACGCCCACCGGTGGCCTGACCTCATCGCCGCGCGGCGCCTATGGCGACCCCAAGCTGGAAACCCGCCTGCCCTATGACGTCGCGACCGCGAAGAAGCTGCTGGCCGAGGCCGGTTATCCGGACGGCTTCGACATCACGCTGGACTGTCCCAACAACCGCTACGTCAACGACGAGCGCATCTGTGTCGCGCTGGCCACCATGTGGGCCCAGGTCAAGGTCAGGGTCAAGGTCAACGCCATGCCGCGCACGATGTACTTTCCCAAGGTCGAGAAATTCGACACCAGCCTCTTCCTGACCGGCTGGGGCGGGGGCTCGACCGATGCCGACATCATGCTGACCCCGGTGCTGCGCAACCGGGGCGAGCAGGGCGTCGGTGTGGCCAACTACGGCGGCATCGTCAACAACGAGGCCGACGCGCTGGCCGCCTCGTCCACCATCGAGACCGACCCGAAGAAGCGCGAAGCGTTGGTGAAGTCCGCGCTGCAGTCCTACCGCGACCAGGTCAACATCATTCCGCTGCACCGCCAGGTCATCCCCTGGGCCATGCGCAAGGAGGTCAGCATCCCGCATTCGCCCAATAACTGGGCCAGCATGGATTGGGTCACGGTCCGTAAATAGTTCAGCCGCTAGAATGGCCCCAACCGCCGCGCTTCTCAGTCTTGCGCGGCGTTCTCTTTTCAGCCCCTGCACGCCGCCCGCCCTGCCCGAAGACTGGCGCCGCTCTCCGCGGCGCGGCAGGCGATGCGACCAGGCGTGCTCACTCCCCTACCGAATGAGTTTCGATTCTCTCGGCCTGGCAGCGCCGCTGCTCAAGGCCATTGCTGACGCTGGCTACACCACCCCCACCCCCATCCAGGCCCAGGCCATTCCCGCCGTCTTGAACGGTGGCGACCTGCTGGCAGGCGCCCAGACCGGCACCGGCAAGACCGCCGGCTTCACGCTGCCGCTGCTGCACCGCCTGTCCACCGGCGAAAAGCTGCTCAACAAGCGCGGCAAGATCGCCATCCGCGCCCTCGTGCTGACGCCCACCCGCGAACTGGCTGCCCAGGTCGAGGAAAGCGTGCAGACCTACGGCAAATACCTGCCGCTGAAGAGCATGGTCATGTTCGGCGGCGTCGGCATGCAACCGCAGATCAACAAGCTGCGCGACGGCGTCGACATCCTCGTCGCCACGCCCGGCCGCCTGCTCGACCACGCGCAGCAAGGCACGCTGGACCTGTCGCAGGTGCAGATCCTGGTGCTGGACGAAGCCGACCGCATGCTCGACATGGGCTTCGTGCACGACATCAAGAAGGTGCTGGCCCTGCTGCCGGCCAAGAAGCAGTCGCTGCTGTTCAGCGCGACCTTCAGCGACGAGATCAAGAACCTCGCCGACCGCCTGCTCAACGCCCCGGCGCTGATCGAGGTGGCCCGCCGCAACCAGACCGCCGAAGCCATCGTGCAGAAGGTCCATCCGGTCGGCCGCGAGCGCAAGAAGGAGCTGCTGGTTCACCTGATCAAGGGCGGCGTGAGCGGTGAGCCCTGGCAGCAGGTGCTGATCTTCACGCGCATGAAGCACGGCGCCAACCGCCTGACCGACTACCTGAACGACCAGGGCATCAGCGCCATGGCCATTCACGGCAACAAGAGCCAGGGTGCGCGCACCAAGGCGCTGGCCGACTTCAAGACTGGCGACCTGACCTGCCTGGTGGCGACCGACATCGCCGCCCGCGGCATCGACATCGACCAGTTGCCCCACGTCGTCAACTTCGAGCTGCCCAACGTGGCCGAAGACTATGTGCACCGCATCGGCCGCACCGGCCGCGCCGGCGCCACCGGTGAGGCGGTCAGCCTGGTCTGTGTCGACGAGAACGGCTTTCTGAAGGAAATCGAGCGCCTCATCAAGCGCGAGATCCCCCGGGAAATCGTGCCGGGCTTCGCGCCCGACCCCAACGAGCGCGCCGAGCCCATCGTGCTGGGCCGCACCGTGCTGAACCCCAACGGCAGCCGGGGCCGCAACCCCAACCCGCCGGCTGGCGCCAATGGCCGCGGTGGCCGACCTGGTGGCGGCGGCGGTGGCCGTGGCGGCGACAGCCGCGGCGGCTCGCGTGACGGCGGCCGGCCCAGCGCAGGCGGCGGTGGCGGTGGCGGTGGCGGTCGTGGCGGCAAGCCCGCCGGCCACACCGGCGTGGGCGGCGCCAAGACCGCGCCTAAGCCCCATGCCGAGCACGCCCCTCGCGCAGCCGGCGCCCAACCAGCCCGCGGCAACGCCGGCGGCGCCCCGCGCCACAACAACGGCCCGCGCCTGACGCAGCCCAAGCGCTGAGTCCAAGGCATCGCCTGCGCGGCCTGTCCCTCACGGGGCAGGCCGTTTTTGCTGGGCGACCGCTGCTGCAACCTCTGCGGCTCACGGCTCGTGCATCGGCAGCTGGCCCCTCAAGGCAGCTGCGTGGCGGCCCGGCGCCTGGCCCAGCCGAGGCCCAGCAGAGCCGCCAGGACCAGCGGCGCCGTACCGGGCAGCGGCAGCTCATGCGCGCCATCGCGGGGTGGCACGTCCGTACTGGTCAACGCGGTGATCTCGTAGCGGTACTGCTTCTCGTTGGGCATCTGGAAGCGGATTTCATGACGGGACTGGAAGTCCTCCAGATACAGGTAGGGCATGGCGCCGGTCGTCAGCGCATCCACGCCCGTTGTCCCCTCCAAGAACAGCTGGAAGACGGGCCACGGATCGTTTAGGTCAATGAAGCTGAAGAAGCTGTCCATATCCGCGTCGACGAAGATCCGCTTGCTCTCATTCGTGTATGCCATGCCGTCCTGCACGCCACCTGAAACACCGCCCGACATCTTGGCGCCGCTGTCATAGAGGCCGCGCGTGGGCCCCGCATCCGAGTCGACGGCATCCATGTCCACCACCAAGCTGCCCGACAGCGTTCCGCCGGTCGCCGCGTCCAGGCCTTTGGCCACGAAGCTGTAGTTGACGAGGCCCGCCTGAGCCGCGGCGCTGCAGGCCAGCGCGACCGCGCCGATGAGGATGTGACGCAAAGACATGGTGATCTCCCTGTGGGGTTTGAAAAGGTTCACGACGACGTGTCGCGATGCAAATCAGTGTCTGGATCGGCGGTATCAATGCCGCTTCCCGCAGGCGTGCAATGGTTTCAATTGCTACAGGCGGGTGCCGCTTGCCGAACCCGTTGAAACACAGGCGCCGCCGACCCCGGATTCCCATGAGGGGCTGATCTAATTCCACCCATGGCACGCCCCCCGCTCGACAACTCGCTCAAGTTCAACCTGCCCGATGGCACGGTCGTCACCGCCCAGGAGATGCTGCGCAAGATCCAGGAAGCCAAAGCGGCCCAGCGGACCGAGCAACTCGCCGCCCCCGGCGCCCTGCCCGAGGCCGACCTGCAGACCTTGCTCGACGCCCTGCTGCTGCTGGGCGGCACCGCCAGCATCAACGCCGTCATGCAATGGCTGTCGCTGACCGGCCGTGAGCGCGCCAACGGCGAGACCTTCGACCACTACGCCACGCGCGATGGCCTGCAGGCCCTGGTCGCCCAGCGCCGTGCCGAGGGGCTGTACGGCAAGGGCACGCGCGTCTCATTGATCGATCACGTCGAGCGTCTGCAGACCTTGCTTGCCGCCCCCGGCCACGAGCGCTACTGGCGCCAGCGCCTGTGGCTGCTGGGCTCGGGCCGGGGCGACTGGCAGGACCCCATCGCCTGGGTCAACTTCCGCAGCCCCGAGGACATGCGCACGGTGCTGCGGCTGATGATCTTCTCGGGCATGCCCGCCGCCGAATTCCATGAACTGCTCGCCACCCGATTGCCGGAACTGAGCCCGCCGATGCTGGCCCTACAGGCCCTGATCGAGCCCTGGTGCCCCGGGCTGCTGGCGCAGATCGACCCGGATCTTCGAGATACCTTGCTGGGCCAGTTGCTGGACGTCCTGCCCGCCGGCCACCCGGTGCGTGCCGAGCTGCGCACCTGGCTGCAGGCCGGTACCGGCACGCTCAGCATTCCCATGCACGCCCGCCTGGCCGAGGCCGACATGCTGGCCCTGCAACTGGACAGCGCCGAGCAGCATCTGCGCGGCCTGGCCGGCCCGGGCGTCACGCTGCTGGCCGCCACCCGCGCCCTCGTCGATGGCCGCTGGGCCGAGGCCAGCGCCGGCTTCGAGGCCGCCATCAAGGCCATCCACACCGCCAGCCGCAGCCGTCGCAACGCGCTGTCGCTGGACACCGCGCGCCTGTACCTGCTCAGCCTGCTGGCCCAGGACGACCCCAAGGCCTGGGCGCAGGCGCGCAAATACGCCATCGCCGAATCCGGCAGCCGCAGCCCCACCGCCTACGAGGCCTGGGGCCTGTGGGCCCACGGCATCGGCGTGCGGCTGGGCGAGGACAGTTTTCTGGAAGCCGCCTTCACGCCCCGCGCGCCGGGCGATGCCGCGCCGGTGGACCGCCTGCTGCTCACCGCCTGGCTGGGTAAGCCAGCACCCGGCTGGACGCCCCAGCTCGCACAGGCCGTGCTCGCCGGCCTCGGCCCAGAAGAAGCCTTGCTGGCCGACTATCTGAGCGCAGCCCTGCAGCGCCTGGAACTGGGCGGCACCGGGCCGGCCCGCGTTGCCAACTTCCTCGGCCAGCCGCGCCAGGCCTGGCAGGACGCCCTCGCGGCCATCGCCGCCCTCAGTGAGGATGGCAAGCCCGCCGGCAGCGCCACCAAGCCTGAGCTGGCCTGGCAGCTCAAGCTCGACAACGCCGGCCGCGTGCACACGCTGGAGCCGCTGGAGATGAACCACGGCGCACGCGGCGGCCTCAAGTTCAAGGCCGTGACGCTGGCCAAGCTCAAGAAGCAAGGCGCCCAGCGCAGCCGCGACAACCTGGTGCTGCGCCACATCGAGCGCGACGCCTGGGCCGGTGTGCATGATCTGCGTCTGGACGTGAGCCAAGCCCTGGTCGCACTGATCGGCCATCCGCACCTGATGTTTGCCGACGCGCCGGGGCAGTGGGTGGAGCTCAGCGAGGGGCTGCCGGAGCTGGAGATTCGGCGGGTTGGCCAGGACGCCAATGCCGCCTTCGAGTTCCACCTCCACCCTCCGCTGGTCGCTGCCGAGTCGCCGCATGCCGGCATGCTGCACGGCGCCCAGGCTGAGGCCGAACGCGAGCGCCGCAACACCCAGCGCGTGCTGCGCGAGGGGCCGAGCCGGGCGCGGCTGATCCGCATCACGCCCACCCAGCGCCGCGTGGCTGAGCTGGTCGCCCAGGGCTGGAAGGTACCGGCCAATGCCACGGCCGAACTCGGCGCTGCGCTGCAGGTGTTGACCGGCCATTTCCAGCTCCATTCCGACGCCGACGCCGGCCAGCGCGTGGCCGGCGACAGCCGCCTGCATGCCCGCCTCACGCCACAGGGCGAGGGCCTGTCGCTGCTGCTCGTGGCCCAACCCTTTGGCGACTTCGGCCCCGCCGTCACGCCGGGCCTGGGCCGCGCGCGACTGATGTGCCTGCACGAGGGCCTGAGCCTGGCCACGGAGCGTGACCTGGGTGCCGAGACCCAGCACCGCGCCGCCGTCATCGAAGCCCTGCCCTTTCTCGACCCCGAGCAGCCGCCCGACCAGCCCTGGCTGCTGGCCGATGCCGAGGAGGCGCTGGCCGCCGTGGAGCGCCTGCCCGGCCTGGCGGCAATCGCCGCGCTGGCCTGGCCCAAGGGTAAGCCGATGCGCGTACTGCCGGTGGACGGCGCCGCGGTGCAGATCGAGGTCAGCAGCGGGCGCGATTGGCTGGGCGTGACCGGTGAGGTGCAGGTCGAGGAAGGCCGCGTCGTCGGCCTGCAGGAGCTGCTGTCCCTGAGCCGCGCCAGCAAGAGCCGCTTCGTGCGCATGGCCGAGGGGCATTACCTGGCGCTGTCCGAGCAACTGCGCCAGCAGCTGCGCGACCTCGATTCACTGGCCCAGACCAAGAAGGGCGAGCTGCAACTGCCCAATGCCAGCGCCGCCTGGCTGGACCAGGGCCTGGCCGGCGTGCGCTTGGGCGGCGACAAGGCCTGGCGGGCGCGGGTGGAGCAGCTCACGGCCGCCGCCGCGCTGCAGCCCCAGCCGCCTAAATCCCTGCGTGCCGAGCTGCGTGCCTACCAGGCCGAGGGCTTTGCGTGGATGAGCCGCCTGGCCGCCGCCGGCTTTGGCGCCTGCCTGGCCGACGACATGGGCCTGGGCAAGACGGTGCAGACGCTGGCCCTGCTGATCGAGCGCAGCGCGCTGGGCCCGGCCCTGGTGCTGGCGCCCACGTCGGTCTGCGGCAATTGGGCGGCCGAGTGCGCCGCGTTTTCGCCGGGGCTGAATGTGCAGGTCTACGCCGAAGCCGCCGACCGCAGCGCGCTGCTGCAAGCCGCCGGCCCGGGTGATGTCATCGTCGCCAGCTACGCGCTGGCGCAGATCGACGCCGAGGGCTTTGCCGCGCGCCGCTGGGCCACGCTGGTGCTGGACGAAGCCCAGGCGCTGAAGAACGCCGCCACCAAGCGCGCCAAGTCGGTCGCCGAGTTCGATGCCGACTTCCGCCTGGCCCTGTCCGGCACGCCGGTCGAGAACCGGCTGGCGGACCTGTGGTCCATCATGAACCTCATCAACCCCGGCCTGCTGGGCACACCGCAGCAGTTCAATGAGCGCTTTGCGGGCCCCATCGAGCGCCAGCAGGACGCGACGGCCCGCGCCCGGCTGCGCCGCATCGTCGCGCCCTTCCTGCTGCGCCGGACCAAGGCGCAAGTGCTGCAAGACCTGCCCCCACGCACCGAGATCGTCCACCGCGTGGAGCCCAGCGAGCAGGAACGCCACTTCCTCGAAGCCCTGCGCCGCGACGCGCAAGCGGCGGTGGCCGCGGCAGCGGCCAGCGGCGAGCGCGCCGCACCCATGCAGGTGCTGGCCGAGCTGATGCGCCTGCGCCGCGCCGCCTGCGACCCGCGCCTCGTGTCACCCGAGCTGGGCCTGGTGGGAGCCAAGATGGCCGAGTTCGAGCACATCGTGCGCGAGCTGGTGGCGGGCGGCCACAAGGCCCTCGTCTTCAGCCAGTTCACCGACTACCTCGACCTGCTGGGCGAGCGCCTCACGCAGATGGGCCTGCCCTTCCAGCGCCTGGACGGCAGCACGCCGCAAGCCGAGCGCACCAAGCGCGTGGCGGCCTTCCAGCGTGGCGAGGGCGATGTGTTCCTCATCAGCCTGAAGGCCGGCGGGTTCGGTTTGAACCTGACGATGGCCGACTATGTCCTCATCGTCGACCCCTGGTGGAACCCCGCCGCCGAAGACCAGGCCAGCGGCCGCGCCCACCGCATGGGCCAGCAGCGCCCGGTCACCGTCTACCGGCTGGTGACGGCCGGCTCGGTGGAGGAGCGCATCATCGAGCTGCACCGCGACAAGCGCGGCCTGGCCGAGGGCATGCTCGAGGGCCATGAACAGGCTTCGCCGCTGGACGCGCAGGCGCTGGCCGCTCTGCTCGAGGACTAGATGACAAGCACCTGGATAGCCGGCGCGACCGGCCTCGTCGGCCGCGCACTGTGCGCCGAATGGCCCGACGCCATCGCGCTGGCGCGCAAGCCGCGGCCGGGCATGACGACGGTGGACTACACGCGGCCTGCCTCGTTCACCGCATTGCCCATCCCTGGCTGCGTGCTGATTGCGCTCGGAACGACGATGGCCCAGGCCGGCTCGCGCGAGGCCTTTCGCGCGGCGGACTTCGATGCCGCCGTCACCGTCGCCCGCGCGGCGCGCGAGGCGGGCGCCACGCATTGCGGCCTGGTGTCGGCGCTCGGTGCGAACGCGCGTTCGCCGGTCTTCTACAACCAGGTCAAGGGTGAGGCCGAGGACGCGCTGATCGCACTCGGCTTCGAGCGCCTCGTCATCGCTCGGCCTTCCCTGCTGGACGGCGAGCGTGAGCAGCTCGACCAACCACGCCGCACGGCGGAGGCCTGGACGCTGAGGCTGGTACGGCCGCTGGCCGGGCTGATTCCCGGCACTTGGCGCCCCATCTCGCCGCAGCGCATTGCACGGGCCATGCGCCTGGCCCTCGAAGCCCCCGGCCCGGCCGTGCGCATCATCGAGTCCGGCGAAATGCAACGCATGGGCCAATGAAGTCCCCGGCGATCGAGCCCACCGAGGTCGACTTTTCCGACCCCGATGCCCCGGCTTCCCCCACCTTCGGCGACGTCTACCACTCGCGCGCCGGCGCCCTGCCCCAGGCCCGCCACGTGTTCGTCGCCGGCAACGGCCTGCCCGGCCGCTGGCAGGGCCGCGAGCGCTTCGTCGTGCTGGAGACCGGCTTTGGCCTGGGCAACAACTTCCTCGCCACCTGGGATGCATGGCGGCAAGACCCGGCACGCTGCGAGCGCCTCGTCTTCGTCAGCGTGGAGAAGCACCCACTGAAGCGCGACGATCTGGCCCGCGTCCATGCGGCCAGCCCCTTGCCCGACCTGGCGGCCCAACTGGTCGAACGCTGGCCGCCGCTGACCGCCGGCCTGCACACGCTGAGCTTCGAGGACGGTCGCGTCGAGCTGCTGCTGGGCCTGGGCGATGCGCGCGAGTTGCTGCGCGAACTGGTGCTGAACGCCGATGCTCTCTACCTCGACGGCTTCGCGCCACAGCGCAACCCGGAGCTGTGGGACGAATGGCTGCTGAAGAGCCTGTCCCGGCACGCCGTGCCCGGCACGACGGCGGCCACGTGGAGCATCTCGCGGCCCATGCGCAGGGCGCTCACCGCGCTGGGCTTCGAAGTGAGCCTGGCGCCAGGTTTTGCCAACAAGCCCGAGATGACCGTCGCCCGGTTCGCGCCTCGGCACACGCAGCGGCCGGCCGGCCGCGAGCCGCTGGCGCCCGGCGCGAAGCAGGCCGTCATCGTCGGCGCCGGCTTGGCGGGTGCCGCCTGCGCGCTGGCGCTCTCGCGGGCGGGCGTGGCCTGCACCGTCGTCGATGCGTTGCCAGGCCCGGCCCAGGCCAGCTCGGGCAACCCGGCCGGCCTCTTCCACGGCACCCTCAACCCGGACGACGGCCCGCACGCGCGCTTCAACCGCGCCGCGGCGCTGGCCACGCAGGCTTTGCTGACGGAGCTCGCCCTGCCTCATCAGCGCGGCCTGCTGAGGATGGAGACGCGACTGCCGCTGGCCGCCATGCACGGCGCGCCCGGCTATGTCGAGGCCCTGTCCGCCGAAGGCGCCTCGACGCTGGTCGGCACGGGCCTCGCCCACCCGGCCTGGTTCTATCCCGGTGGTGGCGCCCTGGACCCCGGCGCCTACACCCGGGCCATGCTGGCCGCCAGCGGTGCTGCCCTGCAGCTGGGCAGGCATGTCGCAGCCCTGGAAGCCACCGCCGACGGCTGGCGTCTGCTGGACGAGTGGCGCCATCTCATCAGTGAGGCGCCCCTCGTCGTGCTGGCCGGCGGCCATGGCCAGCTGCCGCTGCTGGGTGAGCTGGCCGCTGGCCTGACGGTGCAACGCGGGCAGCTGACCCATCTGCCCGGTGCACCCTGGTGCCCGGCCGTGCCCATCGCTGGCGAAGGTTATGCCATTGCCGACGGCCAGGGCGGCCTGTGGTGCGGTGCGACGACCCAGGACGGTGATCTCGACCCGGCGCTGCGCGAGGTTGATCAGGCCGACAACCTCGCCCGCTACGCGCGCTTGGCCGGCCTGGCCACCCCGCCGCAGGCGCCGCTCTCCGGCCGCGTGGCCTGGCGCCTCATCGCGCCGGACCGCCTGCCGCTGATCGGCGGTCTGGCGGCTCCCGGTGAGGCGGCCGAGCAACTGCGCCTGCAGCCACGCCAGCCGGGGCTCATCGCCTGCACCGGTTTTGCCTCGCGAGGCATCACCTGGGCGGCCCTGGCCGGGCGCCTGGTCGCGGCGCTGGCCCTGGGCTCGCCACGGCCGCTCGAGGCCGAGCTGCTGGACGCTGTCGACCCGCTGCGCTTCGCGTTGCGCCAGCGACGCAGGCCGGGCGGCTGAGCCGGCCTGTTTGGCCCTGGTTCGGGCAACTATTGCCGCTTCCTCCCCCATATCGCTATTCCGCCCCACCAGAGCCGGCGGCACACTGCGCTGTTGACCCGGCCTGGCCGGTGTCTTTTTCCTTTTCTGATGGAGACGACGGCATGAGCGGTTCGCAGCGGTTGAAGTTGGCTCTGGGCGTTGTGCTCGGCGTGGTCACCGTGGGCGCCGGCATGGCGCTGTCCGGCCTGGGCGACAACGCCGGCGCCGCCAAGGGTTGGTTGTATGCCGTCCTGGCGCTCACCTGGGTGGCCGGCCTGTTCGGCCTGCTGGCCAGTGGCGGCTCGGGCGGCAGCCTGCATGCGGCCACCGAGGCCGCCGAGGCGCTGGCTCGCTTTGACCTGACCCACCCCATTCCGCGCGGCAGCAGTGGTGACGTCGGCCGCCTGCTCGGCGCGCTGGACGACACCCAGCAAGGGCTGCAAAAACTCATCGCCAAGGTGCGCGAAGCAGCCGACAGCATTGGCACGGCCAGCGCCGAAATCGCCACCGGCAACCTGGACCTCAGCCAGCGCACGGAGCAGACGGCGAGCAATCTGCAGAACACCGCGTCCTCCATGTCCGAGCTGACCGGCACCGTCAAGCAGACGGCCGACGCAGCCATGACTGCCAACCAGCTTGCCAGCTCCGCCGCCAGCGTCGCCCGGCGCGGCGGCGAGGCCGTGTCGCAAGTCGTCGCGACCATGGATCAGATCAGCCACAGCTCGCGCAAGATCAACGAGATCATCGGCACCATCGACGGCATCGCCTTCCAGACCAACATCCTGGCGCTAAACGCCGCCGTGGAAGCGGCCCGCGCCGGCGAGCAGGGCCGTGGCTTCGCCGTCGTGGCCGGCGAGGTGCGGCTGCTGGCCCAGCGCAGCGCCGAGGCCGCGAAGGAGATCAAGAGCCTCATCAGTGCCAGCGTCGAGCGTGTGGACTCCGGTACCCAGCAGGTGCAGGACGCCGGCGCGACGATGACCGAGATCGTCGCCAGCGTGCAGCGCGTGACCGACATCATTGGCGAGATCAGCGCCGCGGCGCGTGAGCAGAGCGAGGGCATCGGCGTCGTCAATGGCTCCGTCGTGCAGCTCGACCAGATGACGCAGCAGAACGCCGCCCTGGTGGAGGAATCCGCCGCCGCGGCCGAAAGCCTGCGCGAGCAATCGGCCCGCATGGCCGAGGCCATCGGTGTGTTCAAGCTCAGCGGCGGCGCGGCCCACCGACCGGCAGCGCCCAGGGCACCGGCCGCACACCGGCCCGCGCCGGCCAAGCCGGCGGCCAAGGCCCCGGCACCCAGGCCAGCCGCCAACGCCAGGCCGGCCGCCGCGCCCATGGCCAGGTCGGCGCCCGCAGCCGCGCCGCGGCCTGCGCCAGCGCCGGCGAAGGACGACGGCGATTGGGAGACCTTCTGAGCCGCGCCACGCAGCGCCATTGAACGGGAGCCGGGCAATGCCCGGCTCTTTGCTTTTGGGAATCAGGGACGGCCCGTCCCTCGTTCAGGGGCAAGGTCGCCGGTGCCCAGCGTGGTGGGAACCGCCCTTACAGGCTGATACGCCAAAGGTCGCCCGGCTTGTTGCGCCCCAGCGCCACACCCGGGATGTTCCCAGCTCGCGCGGCGGCATGGGTGAGCAAAGTCATGCCAGCGCCGCACCGGCGCCCCCTGCGGCAGACCCGCCGCGTTTTCCAACAAACCAGGAGCTTCCGATGTTTCGCCCGATCTTTCGCCTCGCGCTGCTGAGCGTGGCACTCACGGCCTCGTTGGCCCAGGCCCAGTCCAATCGCGCCGACGCCAACGCACTGAAGAGCCGCGCCGAAGGCCATGTGCGCCAGTTTCCCGGCCTCAGCCTGCACGGCAGCGAGCACAGCTACAGCGTGCGCGACATCGTCATCGACAGCGACGGCGGCAGCCATGTGCGCCTGGACCGCAGCGTCGCGGGCCTGCGCGTCATCGGCGGCGACCTCATCGTGCAGACCGACCGCTTCGGCACCCTGCGCGCCATGCACCACAACCTGCGCTGGCGCCTGGACGGCATCGCCACCAAGCCGGCCCTGAACGCCAATCGCGCCACCATGGCCGTGCTGCGCACGATGGACGGCGATGCCGGCAAACCCGAACTCGTCATCTATGCCCGCGACCAGGCGCCCGCCCTGGCCTGGGACGTGCCCGTCTCCGGAGAAAGCGCCGATGGCACGCCGTTCGAGAAGCATGTGATCGTCGACGCCTTGGATGCCCGCCAGCTCGACGCCTGGGACGACATCCACACCGCGGCCGCCAACGGCACGGGCAAGACGCTGTACAGCGGCAACGTGGCGCTGACGACCAACAGCATCAGCGGCGGCTACGAGCTGCGCGACCCGAGCCGCGGCGGCACCTACACGATCAGCATGGGCGGTCGCAAGAACGGTGGCAGCGTCATGACCGACGCCGACAACAGCTGGGGCAACAACGCGACCAGCGACGCCGCCAGCGCTGGCGCCGATGCACAGTACGGCACGGCCATGACCTGGGACTACTACAAGAACGTGCATGGCCGCAACGGCATCGCCAATGACGGCAAGGGTGCCTACAACCGCGTCCACTACAGCCGCAACTACGCCAATGCCTACTGGTCGGACTCCTGCTTCTGCATGACCTATGGCGACGGCGACGGCACCAGCATCAAGCCGCTGGTGTCCCTGGACGTGGCCGGCCACGAGATGAGCCACGGCGTCACCAGCCGCACGGCCAACCTGACCTATTCCGGCGAGTCGGGCGGCCTCAACGAGGGCAACTCCGACATCTTCGGCACCATGGTCGAGTTCTATGCCGCCAATGCCAGCGACCCGGGCGACTACCTGATCGGCGAGAAGATCATGGTGGGCGGCGGGTCCTTGCGCAGCATGGTCAAGCCCAGCGCCGACGGTGCATCGGCGGACTGCTGGTACTCGGGCGTGGGCAATCTCAACGTGCACTACAGCTCGGGCGTGACCAACCACTTCTTCTTCCTGCTCGCCGAAGGCACCAACAGTGCCTACGGCAACAGCCCGACCTGCGTGGCCGGCAACACCCGCGTCGCCACCGGCGCGGGCTCGCTGACGGGCATCGGCCGGGACAAGGCCGCCAAGATCTGGTACCGGGCGCTGACGACGAAATTCACTTCGTCCACCAACTACGCCGGCGCACGCAGTGGCACCATCGCCGCCGCCAATGAGCTCTACGGGACTGGCAGCGCCGAGGCGAATGCCGTGGCCTCTGCCTGGAGCGCGGTCGGCAGGAACTGAGCCGAGCGGGCTCAATCGGGGGCGTCTTCGGACGCCCCTTTTTTCTGGGCGTAGCTCGCCTTGCGGCCGCGTGCCGGGTACCAGACCTCGCGCTCTACCCAGTGCGCCAGCCGCCCGGCGCGATCACCTCGCTGCTCGCGCAGCCAGGCCAGGACGACCTCATCGAGCACATAGCTACCGTCGCGTTGCTCGCGCACCGACTGTGGATGGCGACGCCGCAGCGATGCGGCCGGCATCGGCGCACCCAGGGCCGTCGACAAATCCTCCAGCGCGATCCAGCGGTGGCGCTCGATGTCATCGTCCAGCACACGAATGCGGTGGCCCTTGAACGCGTAGTAGCGCCCCTGCACGGGCCGGAAGGCCAGTGCCTTCAGGCCCCGCCCGACCGTTTCGCCCAGGGCAACAAGATCGGACGCGAAGGCACGGCCCCACAGCATCAGCGCCACCAGCATGCCGGCCCAGCCGCTCGCCCACCACAGCAGCGCCGTTGCGGCGCCGCACACGGCCAGCTTGAACAGCAGGCTGCGCCACCAATGGTGCCTCTCGTGCGATGCCGCATCGAAGCCGAGGGGCTCGCGCGGCATGCGGTCAGAACTTCAGGGTCTTCACGCCGTCGGCACCGCCGAGCAGACAGACGCTGGCCTTGTGGCGGGCGAACACGCCGACGGTGACGACGCCCGGCCACTGGCTGACCTCGGCCTCGAAAGCCAGCGGGTCGGTGATGGACAGGCCCGTCACGTCGAGGATGTGGCCGCCGTTGTCGGTGACGACGCCGGCCCGCAGCCTGGCCTCGCCGCCGAGCTTGGCAAAACGGCGCGCCAGCTGGGCGGCGGCCATCGGGACGATCTCGACAGGCAGCGGAAACTTGCCCAGGGTCTGCACGAGCTTGGATTCGTCGGCGATGCAGACGAACTGGTCGGCCAGATCCGCCACGATCTTCTCGCGCGTCAGCGCGGCACCGCCGCCCTTGACCATGAAACCCTGGCCATCGATCTCGTCGGCGCCGTCGATGTAGACGGCCAGCCGCTCCACCTCTGTCGCATTCAGCACGGGGATTCCATGCTTGATGAGGCGCTGCGTCGAGCGCTCCGAGCTCGACACCGCACCGGGGATGGCGATACCGCTGGCCGCGAGCGCATCAATGAAACAGTCCACCGTGGAGCCGGTGCCGACGCCGAGGATCTGACCGGCGGGAACATAGTCCAGAGCCGCACGGCCGACGAGTTGCTTGAGCTGGTCTTGATTCATGGGCCCGGATTGTCCGGGATCGGCGCGGTGAACAACGCCGATCCCGGTCCGGCTCACTTCATCACCACGCTCCTGACCGCCGAATCGGTGGCCAGTTGGCTCCTGCTATCCCAGGACGTGAATCGGTATTCCACGACGTCACCCTTCTTCAGCCCTCCCAGCGTGTACCGGCTGGCAGCGCCGTCCTGGCGCATGCGCACGGTCCGGGTCTCGCCGCCGTTGACCGTGTAGTGCGCGTCCACCCAGCCCGTCGCGTTGGCGGCGAGTTCGAGGGTGGTCGCACCGGTCTGCGTCGAGGCCGTCGGCACGGCGGCCGTCTTGGCAAGCGCCGGCGCCGTCACGGCCACGGCGTTCACAGCCGCCACGCCCGAGTCCCAGATGATGTCGTCGAAGGCCATCTGGAAGGACGCGGCCGGATTGGAGCCGTCCACGCTGAGGAACTCGAACAGCGAGTTCATGGACTGCAGCGCCACCAGCGGCCCGGCGATCTCAGCCACGGGAATCGTCGCCGTGCCCCATTCACCGTTGCGCACCAGGCCGTAGGCCGTGGTGTTGGCAGGGAAGGTCACCCAGCTGTGGTTGGTGTAGTTGTCCAGGATGCCGATCTTGAACGCGACGTTGGCGGGCGCCTTGATCTTCAGCTTGATGTTGCCGCCACGGAAACCGCTCATGTCGTGCGTCTGGCGCGACTGGACGGCGCCGCCGAACCACTGCCCCGGCGCGAAGTAGTTCAGGGCCAGCACGTTGGAGCCCTCAAACGGCGGGATGTTGCCGCCGCTCATGGAACCGGTGTTCCAGATGAAGAAGTCCGCCGACGCGCCGAGCGCCTGGCCGTTGGTGACCGGCGTGTTGTCGGTGAAGACCCCGAACTTGCCGGCCTCGGGCGTGATGCCGACGCCCAGCTTCACCTCGCCCTTGCCGTCCAGCTCATAGACACGCACATAGTCCACGTACATCGTCGCGGGCAACGGCGCGGTGATCTGCGCAGGCGTGGCGGCCGGCGTGAAGTTGCCGCCGACAGCCATGTTCATCAGCAGATAGAACGGCTCCTGCAGCGCTGGCGAACCCACCGTGGAGATGGGCGCCTTGTACATGTCAAGTTCACGGCCGTTGTCCACCAGCGTGAAGCGGATCTGCGTGTCAGTCCAATACAGGCGATACAGCACGAAGCGGTTGGCCAACGAGCGCGTGGGCGTGACCCAGTTCTTGGTCTGCCAGGCAGTTGACGCGGCGCAGCTTTCGTTGCCGGGCACGCAGGCGGCCTGGTTGAAGGTGATGACGTTGGAACCGACGAACTGGTCCGGCGACACGGCGGGCAGGCCCGCGGGCTGGCGGCCGCCCTGCTCCATGATGTCGATCTCGCCCTTGCGCGGCCAGGCCTGCGGACTGGTGCCCAGCAGCCACAGGGCCGGCCACAGGCCGACGCCGACCGACGGCGTGGCCGCGCGGATTTCGATCATCCCGTACTTGACCTGCACCTTGCCCGCCGAGTCCAGCTTGCCGGAGGTGAACTGGTTGGCGCCCATCACCTCGCGCTTGGCCGTGATGGCCAGGGCCCGCGTGGCGGGCTCGAAAGGCACGTTGACGATGCTGAGGTTGTTGGGGCGGTAGTACTCCAGCTCCTGGTTGCCGTAGCCGCACAGGCCGATCTGGCAGCCGTTGCCGTCATAGGTCGACCAGAGCGCGCTGTCGAGGCTGGCGCCGTTGAATTCCTCGGACCAGAGCAGCTTGCCGATGACGGGGCTGGTGACGCTGGCGGAAGCGATGGCACTGGCGGCCAGCAGCAGGCCGCCGATGAGGGTTTGGCGATTCATGGCATTCATCCTTGCTGGCGGTTGCGACGCAGGCGGGCCCCGACGACGAGGGCGCCCAGGGCCATCAAGCCGTAGGTCGAGGGCTCGGGCACGGCGCTGGTGACGGTGATGCGGGTGGCCGGCGCGCCGGTGAAGCCCGTGTTGACCGCCTGCCAACTGCCGGACGAGGAGAAGGCCCAGGCGGCGCTGGGCGAATCGGTGCCGCTCTGCCATTGGCCGGCGAAGCCGGCGTCGGCCTGGGTCACCAGCCAGTAGCTGCCGGCGGCCAGGTTCCAGCCGCTGGGCGCCAACGCCGTGTTGGCCCAGGGATCGGTCAAGTGCGTGCTGTAGAGCCAGCTGTTGCCGGCGGGCACGGCGCCCTGGCGGGCCATGATGCCGACGGTGATGCCGCCCACGCCGTCGATGGACGTGAGGATGGACTGGATGGTGGTGGCGCTGCTGATATCGAAGGCGACGGCGAGGTCCTGGCCCTGGCCCAGCAGTGAGGCCCAGCCGCTGACGTCATCGCCGGGGCCATAGGTGTTGATGACGACGGTGCCGGCGGCGCTGGCGTGGGCGGCCAGGCCGCAGAGCAGCAGCGACGCGCCGATCCTGGAGAGGGTGTGAATCTTGGCTTGCATGGCTTGTCTCCTCGGGTTCAGGCGCGGCGGCGGCGGACGATGGCGCCGACGGTGACCAGGCCCGCCAGCAGCAGCGCGTAGCTGCCCGGCTCGGGCACGGCGGCGACGTTCAGGGCGAACTGCAGGTCGTCGACGAGGACGGCGTTGGCGCGGTTCTCCAGGATCGGGCCGACGGCGGTGCCGATCTCGATGAAGACCGAGGTCGTGCCGACCGGGATGGCCACCGCCTGGAAGCTGACCTGCGTCCAGCTGCTGGTGCTCAACTGGCCCTGGAACTGCTGGTTGAGGGCCGTGCTGATGATGCCGTTGGCGCCCATGTAGCGCAGCGTGACGAAAGCGTTGCCGGTGGTGCTGGCGTCGCCCTTGGCCCAGAAGCTCAGCCAGGGCGTGTCGCCGACATTGGCAGCACCCAGCGCCGACATGCCGCCGTGGCCGACGGAGTCCTGGAGCGCGATGGAGGCATCAAAGCCGTTGGGCGCGCTCAGCAACAGGGCAAAGCTGCCGGAGTGAGCGTCACTGGACAGCGTGGCCGGGCTGCTGGTGGCGGCAGTCAGCCAGCCCGCGGCGAGTTGGCCCGGGCCGCCCGCGGCTTCAAAGCTGCCATTGGCGAAGGCGTTGGTGGTGGCCGCGCCGGCGGTGCCGGCCAGCAAGAGGGTGGCCATCGCCACGCAGGTCTTCAGATTCAGCATGTTGTCGTCTCCATGGTGTTGACTGGGGAAGGAATCCCGAAACGAGGCGACGACGAACTGCTGCCGATCGCCGAAAGTGAAAGCGCTTTCTGAAAGCGCTTTCAACAAACGGCGCGACCATAGGTGGCTTGCAAAAGCCTGTCAATGCGGAGTCCCCTGCCCCGTTCTCGAAGCAGGGGGGCTTGAGGGTCAAGCGGCGTAGAACTTGCCGTGGAAGCCGTAGGGCACGGCGTAGGGCAGCCAGGCACGGGCCAGCGGGCCGTCGGCCAGGCGCATCGCGTCGAAGACGGTGAGGAAGCTGCGGCGGCGCTTCACGTCGTAGCCCATGCCGACCAGCCAGCCCTCCCCCTCCCGCGTGCTGCCGGGCTTGGGCACCAGCACATGCTCCTCGACGACGGTGTCGTTGCCGAAGCTGAAGCGCTCGCGCGCGCCGCTGTCGATGTCCAACCGCATCAGGCCGTTGAAGCCCCAGCGCGCGCCGATATCGATGGCGGTCGGGTACCAGACGAAGCGGTGGCGCCGGGCGACGACTCGCGGGTCGACGACGGGGAACTCGACGGCCTCGTCTCGCGCAGCGATGTTCAGCCGCCCGCTAGCCAGGTCGATCTGCAGCACCCGCGGCGTCGACACGTCGCGCGCCGTGCGCTCGCCGCGCATGATCTGCCGGGCGCCGGCGTTGAACTCCGGCAGCGGCGTGCTCTGCACATAGTCCAGGCGCAGCATGCGGCCGTCGTCCCAGGCATTGCCGAAGTGAAAGACCTGGACGGCCGGCATCTCGAAGCTGCGCTGCTTCGAGAAGTCGGCCTTGTCGACGACGAGCACGCGCGTCGGTTGCTCTCCGGCCCAGCGCATCGCGTCGACCATGGAGGCCCCAGCGCGCACGGCCGCCATGTCCATGGTGATGGGCGCCAGCAGGAAGACGAGGTGGCGCTGCGACACCGCGAAGTCATGGAGCATGGCCGGAGCCTGAACATCCAGCAGCGCATGGCGGCGCACGGTACCGGCGGCATCGAGCTGGTAGACGGCCAGCCGACCGTTGGCCGTGCCGAAGTTCCACACCGTGCCGTCGGGCTCGACCTTGGGATGGGCCGAGAAGGGCATGCCACGCAGCTCAGGCGCCCAGGTCTTGACGCCGCGCGTCGCGAGCGTCGCCGGGTCCAGCTCATAGGCGCTGCCGCCCTCCCACAAGGCGTAGAGGTGCTCGCCTTGCAGCAGCACGCTGGTGTTGGCCACGTTGACGCTGTCGGGCCCGCGCACCGGCAGTTCGGCCTTGATGGCCGTACCGAAAGCGGGCAGCAGGAAGCGGCCGGCCTCTTGCTCGGCGCGGAACTTGGTCGTTTGCACGAAGCGGGCGCGGTGGCTGGCGCGGCCGTCCTGCAGTGTCCAGGACTGAACCAGGCCATCGCCGTCGAACCAGTGGTGGTAGCGCTGGCCGGCGCGTTGCATCAGGCCAGGACCATTGCGGAAGTAGCGGCCGCGCAGCGCGGCGGGCAGGCGCCCTTCAACGACGGCGCTGGCGTCCAGGTTCTCGCCATTCAAGCCACGCAGCGGCAAGAGTTCCGGCGCATCGGCAGCGAAGGTATCGATCGGCAGGCCCAGGGCCAGCAGTTCGGGGCTGAGGCCGCCGGCCAGCAGCGCGGTCAGCAGTGAACGACGGGTCGTGCTCATGGCCGTCCCCGCTCAGTTCAGCTTGACCTTGACCGACGCACCGGTCACCGGTGTCACGACGGCCTGCTCGAACTTCGGTGGGCCGAAGGTGCCAGCAGCGTTGTTGGAGAAGCCGTAGGGCTCGACCGGAATGCCCATGGCGTTCATGTCCAGGCGGCCGTTGGCATTGGCGTCCTGGAAGAGGCTGAGCGCCAGCGGGCCTTCGGGCAGGTCCTTGAGCACGACGCTGAACTTGCCGCCAGTGGCCTCGGGGCCGAGAACGAAGCGCAGGCCGGTCTGCGGCTGGCGCAGCCAGTTGGCCGGCTCCGTGAAGACGGCCACCATCAGGGTGGCGCCCTGCAGGCGGCTCGTGTCCAGGCCCTCGACTTCGAGGGTGACGTCTGCCGCCTGGCTGCACAGCGGCAGCAGGGCAAACAGGGCGGAGGCAAGGGCTTGGTGTTTCATCGCGATCTCCAGGGTTCAGCAGTGGGATGGCTGAATGTTGGAGATCGCCCCGCCGCGGCGCGAGCGCGCTGCGACGGGTGGGCGCCGGGCGGCGCGAACGGATTTAGCCGCGCCTTGTGCGGACGGCCATCGCGAGCTCGCGCAGCAACGGCTCGGTCTGGGCCCAGCCCAGGCAGGCGTCGGTGATGGACACGCCGGGCTTCAGGTCAGCCTTGGTCTGGCCCTCGGCCAGATCCTGGCGGCCGGGCTGCAGATGGCTTTCGATCATGACGCCGGTGATGCGCTGGTCGCCCCCTGCGATCTGACCCGCGACGTCATGGCCGACATCGACCTGGCGCTCGTACTTCTTGCTGGAGTTGGCGTGCGAGAAGTCGATCATGACCTGCTCGCGCAGGCCCGAGGTCTTGAGCGCATCGCAGGCAGCGTTGACGGACGCCGCGTCGTAGTTGGGCGCCTTGCCGCCGCGCAGGATGACGTGGCAGTCCTCGTTGCCGCGGGTCTCGAAGATGGCGGCCGTACCCATCTTGGTCATGCCCATGAAGGCATGCGCGCTGCTGGCGGCCAGCACGGCGTCGCTGGCGACCTTGATACCGCCGTCGGTGCCGTTCTTGAAGCCGACCGGGCAGCTCAGGCCCGAGGCGAGCTGGCGGTGGCTCTGGCTCTCGGTGGTGCGCGCGCCGATGGCGCCCCAGGCGATCAGGTCGGAGATGTACTGCGGCGACAGCAGGTCCAGGAACTCGGTGCCGGCCGGCAGGCCCAGCGCGTTCACGTCGAGCAGCAGTTGGCGCGCCAGGCGAAGGCCCTCGTTCATGTGGAAGCTGCCGTCCAGGCGCGGGTCGTTGATGTAGCCTTTCCAGCCCACCGTCGTGCGCGGCTTCTCGAAGTAGACGCGCATGACGATCAGCAGGTCGCTGCTCAGTTCCTCGCGCGCCGTCTTCAACAGGCGGGCGTAGTCCATCGCCTGGTCGTGGTCGTGGATGGAACAGGGGCCGACGATGACAAGCAGGCGGTCGTCGCGGCCATGCAGCACGTCACTGATCTGCTGACGGGCCTGCTCGACCAGCTCCAACGTCGCGTCGGGGATGGGAAGCTCCTCGAGCAGCAGGGCCGGGCTGATCAGCGCGCGGACGGCACCGATGCGGGTGTCATCGGTACGCGTGGTGTCGCGCGTCTCGTCGCGGGAGCCCGCTTCGCGGTCGTGGTGGGGATCGTCTAAAGGTTTCATTGCAGGGCTCCAGGCAAGCCCCGCATTTTCACCGCTTGGCGGCGGCAAAGCACACCGCCAGCGCAGAGAGGCCAAAACCGGCCAGCGCCAGCAGCTCCAGGCGCTCGCCCAGCAGCACGAAGCCCATCAGCGCCGACACGCCCGGGATCAGGAAGAACAGCCGCGCCACCTGCCCCGCCTGGCCGCGGCGGATCATGATGAACATCAGGCTGAAGGCGCCGATGGAGTTGACGAGGCCCAGCCACAACCACGACCCGATCAGCTCGGGCGCCCAGTCGATGGCAAAGCCCTCCGTCGGGCCAGCCACCGCGGCGACGGCCAGGGCCGACACGGCCATCTGCACGCCGGCACCGCTGCGCAGGTCCATGTGGGCGCAGAAGCGCTTCTGGTAGAGCGTGCCGGCGACGAGGCCGAGCAGGCCCAGGCCGGCCACGGCGTAGGCGGTCCAGGCGCCGTTCAGCGGCTTGTCGGCGATGACCAGGGCCACGCCGGCCAGCCCACCGAGCAGAGCGAGCAACTGGCGCCGGCCAATGCGCTCGGCCAGCCACAGGTGTGCGCCCAGCGCCGTCGCCAGCGGCATCAGCCCGATCAGTAGCCCGGCCACGCCGGCGCTCAGGCCCCATTGCAAGGCGAAGTAGATGCAAGAGAAGTGCAGCACCTGCATCAGCAGGCCGACGACGGCCAGATGCGCCCAACCGCGCGCCCGGTGCGGCCAGGGCGCGCCGGTGGCCATGGCTACAGCGAGCAGCACGACAGCGGCGAGGCCGAAGCGCAGGGTCAGCAAGGTCAGCGGCCCGGTGTGCGGCAGGGCCAGCTTGCCGGCGACATAGCCGCTGCTCCATAGCAGGATGAAGAGCAACGGCAGGCTGGACGCGACGACAGCGCTCAGCAGCCGATCGATCGGGCCGGGCCGGAAGGACCGGGCCATGCAGGGCGACAACGATGTGGTGGACATGGCAGCTCCTTGAAGGGATGGCTGCACTCTAGGAATCAATGATTAAGGACACAATCCATCCAATATTAGATTCAGAGTTTCCAAACGGAGCACAGTTACCATGGGCCGCCTTGAAGACTTGCAAGCCTTCGCCCGCGTCGTCGACGCCAAGGGCTTTTCGGGCGCCGCACGCCTGCTGGGCACGACCAAGTCGGCCGTCAGCAAGCAGGTGGTGAGGCTGGAGGGCCAGCTCAGCACGCGGCTACTGCACCGCACGACGCGCAGCGTGAGCCCAACGGCCGAGGGCCGGGCCGTCTACGAGCGCGCGTTGCGGCTGCTGGACGAGTCGCTGGCGCTGGAGACTGAGTTGGCCGGCCGCCGCGACGAGCCGCGCGGCGTGCTCCGGCTGTCGGTGTCCACCGCCTTCGGCAACCTGCAGTTCACGGCGCTGATGGCGGCGTTCTGCGCGCGGTACCCGCAGATCGACATCGTGCTGGGGCTGAACGACCGCTATGTCGACCTGGCCGAGGAAGGCTTCGATGTCGTGCTGCGGCTGACGCACAAGCCGTCGGACGGGTTGGTGGCGCGGCGGCTGGCAACGATCCGCTTCGTGCTTTGCGCCGCGCCGGCCTACCTCGAGACTCATGGCGAACCCCTGGCGGTAGCCGACATCTCCGGGCACCGCTGCCTGCGCTTTGGCTATCTGCAATCGCCCGACCGCTGGCGCTTCCGCCACGGCGAACTGGGCGAAGCCGAGGTCGAGACCCGCGGCGCGCTTCGCTTCGAAAGCGGGCTGACGGCCAACAGCAGCGAATCCCTGCGCGTGGCCGCCCTGGCCGGTCTGGGCCTGGCCGTGCTGCCCACCTATGCCGTCGGCGCAGACCTGCGCGCGGGGCGGCTCAAGGCCGTGCTGCCCGACTGGCAGCCGGTCGGCGGCCTGGCCGACGCCGACACCCTCTACGCCGTCTACCTGCCCAGCCGCCACCCGGCGCCCAAGGTGCGGGCGCTGATCGACTTCATGCTGGAGAAGATGGGCGACGTGCCCCCGTGGGATCGCGACTGAGAGAATCAAGGGCTATGCCGTTGATCCCCTACGCCCTTACCCGCCCCTTCCTGTTCGGCCTGGACCCCGAGCACGCCCACGAGCTGACGCTGAACAGCATCGCGAAGCTGCAGAACACGCCCGCGCAACTGCTCTGGTGCGGCGAACGCATCAGCGATCCGGTCACCATCGCCGGCCTGCGCTTCCCGAACCGCATCGGCCTGGCCGCCGGCCTGGACAAGAACGGCCGCTGCATCGACGGCCTGGGCGCGATGGGCTTCGGTTTCATCGAGGTCGGCACCGTGACGCCCAAAGGCCAGCCGGGCAACGACAAGCCGCGCATGTTCCGCCTGCCCGAAGCCCACGCGCTGATCAACCGCCTGGGCTTCAACAACGAGGGGCTCGCAAGCTTCATCGCCAACGTGAAGCGCGCCCACAGCTTCCGCAAGGCCGGCGGCATCCTCGGCCTGAACATCGGCAAGAACGCCGCGACGCCCATCGAGAACGCTGCGGACGACTACCTGCTCGGCCTGGAGGGCGTGCATCCGCATGCCGACTACATCACCGTCAACATCTCCAGCCCCAACACCAAGAACCTGCGCGCGCTGCAGAGCGACGAAGCACTGGGTGCCTTGCTGGGCACGCTGCAGCAGCGCAAGCAACAGCTCGACAGCCAGAGCGGTCGGCGCGTGCCGATGTTCGTCAAGATCGCGCCAGATCTGGAGGAAGACCAGGTTGCCGTCATCGCCCAGACGCTGAAGGCCAACGGCATCGACGGCGTCATCGCCACGAACACGACGATCGCGCGCGACGCCGTCAAGGGCCTGCCCTATGCGAACGAGATGGGTGGCCTGTCGGGCGCCCCGGTCTTCGAGGCCAGCAACCGCGTCATTCGCCTGCTGCGCGCCGCCCTGCCGGCGGGCTATCCCATCATCGGTGTGGGCGGCGTCATGAGCGGTGCCGACGCGCGCGCCAAAATCACCGCCGGTGCCGACCTTGTGCAGGTCTACACCGGCCTCATCTACAAGGGCCCGGGCCTCGTCAGCGACTGCGCGAGGGCCCTGGCCCAGCGTTGAATATCGCCATGCGACTCGCCGCCCTCGCTCTCTGCGCCGCACTGCTCACCGGCTGCGCGACGCCGGATCGCGATGCGCGGCTGAAGCCCGGCGTCAGCGGCGAGATGGACGTCATCGCACTCTATGGCCAGCCGGTGCGCACCTGGCCCGAGGCTGACGGCGGCCGGACGCTCGAATATTCGAGCCAGCCTATGGGCCGGCACAGCTACATGGTTCGCCTGGCCGTCGATGGCCGGCTGGTCCGCATCGAGGACGGCCTTTCCCCTGCCGGCCGCGCCCGCATCGTGCCGGGCATGACGCCCGAACAAGTCAGCCGCATCCTCGGCCGCGAGCGCACGCGCGTGTTCTTCCGCCTCAGCGGCGAAGACGTCTGGGACTGGACCATCGAGCCCGACCAGGCGGGCTATGGCCTGCGCTTCAACGTCCACTTCAAGGACGGCGCCGTCGTTCGCACGACGCAGAGCATGGTGTTCCCGAGTCGGCTCTTCCCAGGCTTCGATGATTGACGCCCGCAAGGGCACATTACCGTTGCGGGTCGAGTAGGCTTCGGCCCCGTTTTCAGGGAGAAGTCATGAGAATCATCGCGCAGGCCAGCGTCACGCTGGCCCTGTTGTCGTCTGCACTCGCCGGCGCCCAGGCGCCCAAGCTACCCATCGAGGCCTTCTTCAGGCCGCCGGCTTTCGAGCGCGCCGTGCTGTCGCCTGACCAGAGCCGCGTCGCCGTCCTCGTCAACCGCCCTGGCGAGCGCACCAAGCTCGCGCTGGCTCGGGTAGACGACGACAGCCCCACCGACGTCGTCGCAGCCGTGGACCGGCTCGACGTCGCCAGCGTCCACTGGCTCAATCCCAACCGGCTGGTCTTTCAGGCCTGGCAGCGCCACGAACTGCGCGACACGCCAGTCTCCACGGGCCTCTGGGTGCTGGACGTGCGCAGCGGCGAGGTGACGCAGCTGATCTCCACGCGCTTCAACATCAACCCCGGCCAGGCCCAGACCGGCACGCGCATCAAGGAAGCCGTTGACAAACTGCTGCCCTGGAACTGGCGGTTGCTGCGCGCGCTGGACGACGACAGCGACGACGTCATGGTGCAGCGCTACACCTGGGACGAGAACGGCGAGTTCAGCCACGAGGTGCTGGGCCGGCTCAACACGCGCACGGGCAAGCTGACGCTGGTTACCGACAACGTGCCCAACCGCGTGGCCGAGTGGCTGGTGGACGGCAAGGGCCAGCCGCAGGCCTGCATCACGATGGAGGGCGCGGGCTTCGGCGTGCATCTCTTCGACGCCGAGACCCGGTCCTGGAAGCTCTGGCGTTCCGGCCGCCGCAACATCGACCCCATGCCGATGCCGCTGGCGCGCCTGCCGGGCGGTGACCTGCTCGTGGCCGGCCATGACGCGGCCGAGTCCAAGGGCGACATCCGCATCGTGCAGCGCCTCAGCGCGATGGGCGACAGCCGCCAGACCCTGCTCTCCATCCGTGGCTACGACTGGACCGGCCACCCGGTGCTGGACCGCGACAGCGGCCGGTTGATCGGCCTGCGCTACGAGGCCGATGCCGCTGACACCGCCTGGTTCGACAAGGACATGAAGGCCCTGCAGGCCGAGATCGACAAGCTGCTACCCGCCACCGTCAACGCCATCAGCTGCCGCGACTGCCTGAAGGACAAGCGCGTGCTGATCCACGCCGCATCCGACCGCCAGCCTGAAATCATTTACGCCTATGACCGCGACAGCCGCCAGCTGAAGATGCTGTTCCGGTCGCGTCCGTCCGTACGTGCCGCCGACATGGCGGAGCGCGAGGTTCTGCGCGTGAAGACCCGCGACGGCCTGGCCATGCCCGTGCAACTGACCAAGCCGCTCGGTGCGGCCGCCTCGCGTCCAGCGGTCGTGCTCGTGCACGGCGGCCCCTGGGTGCGGGGCAATCACTGGTACTGGAACGACATGGCGCAATTCCTCGCCAACCGCGGTTACCTCGTCATCGAGCCGGAATTCCGGGGCAGCGAGGGTTACGGAGAGCACCATGAAAACCTTGGCCGCAAGCAATGGGGCCAGGCCATGCAGGCCGACCTCGCCGACGCCGCCCAATGGGCCGTCGACAAAGGGCTCGCCGACCCCAAGCGCATCTGCGTCGCCGGTGCCAGCTACGGCGGCTACGCCACGCTCATGGGCTTGGTGCGCAACCCGGAGCTCTTCCGCTGCGGCTTCGAGTGGGCGGGGGTTACCGACCCGGCCTCGCTGTTCAGCCGCAGCCACACCGACATTCAGAGCATGTGGGCCGAACACGACCTCAAGCTGCTGGTCGGCGACCCGGTGAACGACGCGGAGATGCTCGCCACCAATGCGCCCGTCAAGCTCGCCGCCAAGATCAAGCAGCCGCTGCTGATGGCCTATGGCGCCGAGGACCGCCGCGTTGAGGTCCAGCAGGGCGTCGACATGAAAAAGGCCCTGGAAGCCGCAGGCCATCGAAGCCTGGAATGGGTGGTGTACCCCAACGAGGGCCATGGCTGGCGCTCGTTGGAGACGAGCGTGGACTTCTGGGGCCGCGTGGAGCGCTTCCTGGAGCGCCACATCGGCGCCGCAGCGGCCACCCCTTAGTCGATCGAGTTTGAGACGCCCATGAAAAAGCCCTGGATCAGGATGACCAGGGCTGTACGGGTCGTGAGCTGCCTGCGCGCCGTTGGGAGCGCGCAGGCAGTTCAACCGCGATCAGGAATCGCGGCGGCGACGCGAGGCGAGGAAGCCGATGACGCCCAGGCCTGCACCCAGAAGGGCGTAGGTTTCGGGTTCCGGCACCGCAGCCGCGACAGAGCTGATGGCGTATGTGGACGAGCCGGTAGCGCCACCCAGGACGGAGTAGTAGTAGCTGCCCGAACCCAGCGCCACGGTGTTTGCGGTGTTAAATCCCCAAGCGCCCACAAAGGAATCGTCACCGCCACCAACCATGTGGTCAGCTCCTGAGGAGTACAGCGTGTAAGCCGAACCCAAGAAGCTGCCGGGATTGGCGATCACGCTGCTGGTCAGCGTGCTGCTGGTACCAAGCGAGAACGAAAAGGTGTCGAACACGGCGCCAGAGACGGTGTTGCCACCGACTTCAAACGCATCATGCGCCCCCCAGTTGAAGGAAGCAGCTTGGCTGCTGAGCGCGGTTAGAGCCACCACGGATGCGGCGGCGAGGTTTTTCAATTTCATTGCGTAGCTCCTGACTTTGGACGGTCAAGCACAACCGCCGGAAACCATTGTGCAGTGCAGCGAAGACTGTTGAATCGCCTGCATACCCCTTGCACTAGGGACATCACGGGCCGGGTTTGTAGCAACTTGTAAACGCCGCCCTAAGCTTTGTCAGATGTGCACCAAGTCACGGCCGGCTGTCACCTTTTCTGAGCGCATGCACCTTATTCGGCCGTCAGGCGCGCGACCTTCTGCAGGCCGTCCACCGCTTTGCCCTTGCGGGCGCGTTTGCCAGCGTGGGCAGCCAAGGACTGGTTCTTCAGCAATTCCTCGCGCGGCTTGCCGCCGCGGCCGCTGCCGAGCACCCGCAACTGGGTCGTGAAGCAGGCGATGGAGGCGACGGTGTCCTTGGCCTCCAAATCCATCAGCATCAGGCCCTTGCCGCCCTTGGGCTGGTGCTTGAGTTCATCCAGCGGGAAGCTCAAAAGACGCCCCTGGGCGCTCAGCACGCCGAGCTGGAGAGCGACTGCGTCGTTAGGCACTGCGGTCAGGAGCGGCAGCTCGCCGTCGTCAAGCGCAAGGAAGGTCTTGCCGGCCTTCTGGCGCCCGACCAGGTCGCCGATCTGGGCGATCAGGCCATAGCCGGTCGAACCGGCAAACACCAGGCGCTGGTTCGGTGCACCGGCAACGTAATGGGCGATCTGGCTGCCCGTCTCCAGCTCGATCATGGTCGTGATGGGCTGGCCGTCGCCACGGCCACCGGGCAAGGTCGAGATGGGGACGGAGTAGACCCTGCCGTTGCTGCCGACCACGATGAGGGGATCGACGCTGCGGCAGCGGAAAGCCCCCCACAGCGTGTCGCCGGCCTTGAAGGTCTGGGCGGCGATGTCGACCTCGTGGCCCTTGAGCGCCCTCACCCAGCCCTTCTGGCTGACGATGACGGTGACCGGCTCGTCGACGATCTTCACTTCGGCAACGACGCGCTTGTCGGCCTGGATCAGCGTGCGGCGGTCGTCGCCGAACTGCTTGGCGTCAGCCTCGATCTCCTTGATGACGGTGCGGCGCAGCGCCGAGGTGGAGCCGAGGATGTCTTCCAGCTTCGTGCGCTCATCGCGCAGCTTGGACAGCTCCTGCTCGATCTTGATGGCCTCCAGCCGTGCCAATTGACGCAGGCGGATTTCAAGGATGTCTTCCGCCTGACGGTCGCTGAGCTTGAAATGCTCGATCAGCGCGGCCTTGGGCTCGTCGGACTCGCGAATGATGCGAATGACCTCGTCGATGTTCAGCAGCACCAGCTGCCGGCCTTCGAGCACATGGATGCGGTCGTTGACGTGGGCCAGGCGATGCTCGGTGCGGCGGCGCACCGTCGTCTGGCGGAAGCCCACCCACTCGGCCAACACCTGGCGCAGGCTCTTCTGTGTCGGCCGGCCGTCGGCGCCGATCATCGTCATGTTGACGGGCGCGCTGCTCTCCAGGCTGGTGTGGGCCAGCAGCGTGTTGATCAGGTCCTGCTGCTCGACGGTGCGGCTCTTGGGCTCGAAGACGATGCGCACGGCCGCGTCCTTGCTGGACTCGTCGCGCACGCCGTCCAGCACCGCAAGCAGACTGGCCTTGAGCTGCAACTGGTCGGCCGACAGTGTCTTCTTGCCCGCCTTGACCTTGGGGTTGGACAGCTCCTCGATCTCTTCCAGCACCTTCTGCGCACTGGTGCCATGCGGCAGTTCGGTGACGACGAGCTGCCACTGGCCGCGCGCCAGATCCTCGATCTTCCAGCGGGCACGCACCTTCAGGCTGCCCCTGCCCGAGGTGTAGGCCGCGCGGATGTCCTCAGGCGCGCTGATCAGCTGGCCGCCGCCAGGGAAGTCCGGGCCGGGGATCAGGTCGAACAGCGCTTCGTCGGAGAGCTTGTCGTCCTTCAGCAGCGCCACGGCCGCAGCGGCCACCTCACGCAGGTTGTGGCTGGGAATCTCGGTAGCCAGGCCCACGGCGATACCGCTGGCACCGTTCAGCAGCACGAAGGGCAGGCGCGCCGGCAGCTCGACCGGTTCCTGTGTGGTGCCGTCGTAGTTGGCGCGGAAGTCCACCGTGCCTTCGTCGATCTCGTCCAGCACCAGGCGGGCGATGGGCGCCAGGCGCGCTTCCGTGTAGCGCATCGCCGCAGCGCCGTCGCCGTCGCGGCTGCCGAAGTTGCCGTGGCCGTCGATCAGCGGGTAGCGCAGCGAAAAGTCCTGCGCCATGCGCACCAGCGCGTCATAGACCGACTGGTCGCCATGCGGGTGGAAGTTGCCGAGCACGTCGCCGACGACCTTGGCGCCCTTGACGGGCTTGGCACCGGAGTTGCCGCTCCAGCCCAGGCCCAGGCGCTGCATCGCGTAGAGGATGCGGCGTTGCACGGGCTTTTGCCCGTCGGCATAGGACGGCAGCGCGCGTCCCTTGACGACGCTGAGCGCGTATTCGAGATACGCCTGCTGGGCGTAAGCGCCCAGCGTCAGCGTGTTGTCGCCACCGTCGTCGGTGGGCGGGTTGAAGTCGATGGGGGTCTGGGAACTCATGGATGCAAGGTCAAACGCTGCGCGCGGGCCGGTTGGCTCTGCTGCAGCAGGGCCCAGTACAACTCGAGGACGAGATGCACGTGGGCCTGGGTTTCATCGATGTCGGGCACGCGGTTGCCGGCCCGGCGCACGGCGCCTTCGCCGGCATTCCAGGCCGCCAAGGCTGCGTCGATGCGGCCAAAGCGGCGCATCAGATCGGCCAGCATGCGGGCGCCGGTGTGAATGTTGATACGGGGCTCGATCAAGCGCGCCGCCTCGGCAGGCGAGGCGTAGCGGCTGGCCGTTTCGGGCGTGATCTGCATCAGGCCCGTTGCGCCGCGCGGGGACACGGCGTTGCGCTGGTAGCCGGACTCGACCGCAATGATGGCCTTCAGCAGGTCGGCGTCCACGCCGTGCTGGGCGGCGGCCTCGCGCACCCAAGGCTGGACGGCCTTCACTTCGGGAGCGATGTCCAGCCAGTTCAGCAGCGCCAGGCCCGCGTCCGTCTTGCCCGGCACGCGCTTCATGCCGACGCTGCCGAGCACGGGGACATAGCGCGCGTCGAGTTGGCGCGGCGCGAAGTGGGCCATGCCGGCTGAGTCGACATAGCCCCACAGCTCGGCATGCACCGGCAGTGCCAGGCCGGCCAGCAGCAGGAACAGCCATGGCTTCATGCGGCCTCCAGCCCGAGGGCCACGCGCGCCTGGAATTCGCGGTCCAGCAGCGACATGACGATCAGCGAGTCATAGCCGTCAGCGCCGTCGGTTGTCACGCGCACGCTCTCACGCAGCCGGCCTTCCTCGACAAAGCCTTCGCTGCGATACAGCTCGAGGGCGCGCGTGTTCAGCGCCGTCACGTCCAGCCAGAAGCGATGGGATTTCAGCTGCGTGAAAGCCATGGCCTTGAGCTGGCGTACGGCCGAGCGCCCCAGGCCGCGGCCCTTGGCCTGCAGCACCAGGCGCTTCAGCTCGACCGAGCCGTTCGGGTTGCGGCAGCCCTGCAGGATGACAAAGCCGATGCGCTCCAGAGCGTCGCCCTCTTCAAGGATGAAGTGGCGTGAGTCGGGAAAGCGGATGGCGCCTTCGTGCTGCGGGCGCTCCCAGGGCGTGATGAAGGGCAGGTTGGTACCGTCGCGCTCGACCGAGACGACCCAGTCAAGATCGGACAGCATGGTCGGGCGCAGGCGCAGGCTCATGGGACCTCCCGCCGGGCCGCCCCAAGGGAGGTCCAGCCCCCTCGGGGGGCCGTGAGCGGAGCGAACGTGGGGGTCGTCATTCAGTCTCGAACCCAGCCAGCACGGCGACGACGTTGCGGCCGATGGCCTCGGTCGCGTAGCCGCCTTCCTGCAGGAACAGCGTCGGCGCGCCGAAGCGGGCAATGCGTTCGCCCATGCGGCGGAACTCGGGCTCGTCCAGCTTGAAGTGCGAGATCGGGTCGCCGCCGTAGGTGTCCACGCCGAGGGACACGATGAGCAGATCAGGTTGATAGGCGGTCAACCGTGCAAGCGCCGCGTCCAGTGCAGCGAACCAGTCGTCGTTGTCCACGCCCACCGGCAGCGGGAAGTTGGCATTGAAGCCGACGCCCTCGCCTGCGCCGGTCTCGTCGGCATGACCGAGGAAGAACGGGTACTCGGTGCGCGGGTCACCGTGGAGGCTGGCGAAGAACACGTCGGCGCGGTCGTAGAAGATGGCCTGGGTGCCGTTGCCGTGGTGGTAATCCACGTCCAGGATGGCCACACGAGCCAGGCCCGCGTCGCGTGCAGCCTGCGCGGCAACGGCGGCGTTGTTGATGAAGCAGTAGCCGCCGAAGAAGTCGGCGCCGGCGTGATGGCCAGGAGGGCGCGTCAGCACATAGGCCGAGCGCTCACCGGCCAACACCAAATCGAGTGCGGTCAGCGACGCCTGCGCGCCGGCATGGGCCGCAGCCCAGCTGCCGGCCGTCAGCGGCGTGCCACTGTCCATCGAATACAGGCCCATGCGGGCCGCGAAACTTATCGGCTCGAGGTCACTGCGCAACGAACGCACCGGCCACACGGCCGGGAAGGCATCGCCCTCGCCACCGGTGGAGAGCCACTCGGCGTGCGCGCCCTCGATGAAATCCAGGTAGCGCGCTGAATGCACACGCTCCAGCGGCGCGCGGCCGTGGTCGACCGGCGCGAGCACCTCACCCAGGCCCGCAGCCCTCACCGCCTGCAGGATGTAGTCGGCGCGCGCCGGGACCTCGAAGGCCGGCACCAGCCGGCCGCGGAAGAACTCGTGCGTGGCCGCGTGCAGCGCGTGCCCGGCGTTGAAGACCGTCTGCATCAGGCCCCCGATCCGCTCGGCTGAGCGCGGCTCCACCCGGCGGGCAGCGTCGCGGGGCATTGGCAAATGGCGGGGGCGGGGGCGGTCATCACGGCGCGGGATTGTGCCGCGCTTTGACTCTGTCCCCGGCGCCGGGGCGCCTGCTCAGTTGCCGCAGCCCAGCGCGGCGATGCGGTCGTGCGCTGCCTTGGCCTGCACGAGGCCGTTACCGTAGTAGTCGTCACGGCCGGGGGCGCCAAGGTCCAGCGCGCTCTTGTTCAGCGACGCACGCAATTGCGTGGCCGTGCAACCGGCATGCAGGCTCCACACCAGGGCCGCAACGGCGGATGCATGGGGCGTCGCCATCGACGTGCCGCTGTAGCTGGCGTACAGGTCGGGCAGGCCGAAGACGGCGACGCTGGCCGACTGGCCGAGCTGGCCCAGCAGGGTCGCGCCGTCTGCCTGGGTGGCCCCGACGGACGGGATGGTCGTCACGGTCTCACCCAATGTGCCGAGCAGGTCGCCCGTCGTGTTGTTGTAGATGACCGCACCGACGCCGCCGCTGCTCTGGCAGTTCAGCACCTTGTCGGCGAAGGCGATGGTGCCGCGCTGGATCAGGCAGACCTTGCCGTTCATGCTGCCCGGCGTGGCGGCGCTGCCAAGGCCGAAGTCGGCCAGTGAACCGCTGGCGCTGCTGCGGGGTGAACCGTCCATGGACTGCACGGTGAAGCTGCCGCCAGCGACGGTCAACGAGGCGCCTGTCTGGCTGTAGGCCGGCACGGTCGACAGCACGGCCACACCGGGGGCGGCGAGCTCGACGTCAGCGTTGAACTGCGAGAAGCTGGCAACGAGCTTGTTGGCGTCGACAGCTGCAATCGACACGACCTCGGCGAAGGCGGCCGGGTAGGACAGCGTGTTGTCACCTTCGTTGCCGGCTGCCGCGACCAGCAGGATGCCCTGGCTGGCCAGCTTGGCCACGGTGCGCGCCTCGGTGCGGCTGCCGGTGGCGCCACCCAGCGACATGCTGATGACGTTGGCGCCGGCGCGCCCGCAACCCAACATGGCACGCGAGATCACCGCGTCGCTGGCGCTGCCGCTGGCGTCGAAGACCTTGGCGATATGCAGGTTCAGGCGGCCCGACGGCGCCACGCCGACGACCCCGACCGCGTTGTTCAGCGCCGCGATCGTGCCGGCCACATGGGTGCCGTGAGAGTTTTCGTCCGTGTTCCAGGCGCCGGACTTGGTGAAGTTCTGGCCCGTCATCGGGATGCCGGCCAAATCCTCGTGGGTGCCATTGATGCCCGAGTCGACGATGCACACACGCCGGTTGCCGGCCTGGGCGTCGGAAAGCTGATCGGCCTGCACCATCGCAATGCCGTAGGGCGCGACCTGGGCCTGCGAGCCGGCGACGCGGATGCTGCGATTGCCGAGGATGTGACGCTCGACCGGTTCATCGACGAAATCGACCTGGGCGTGGCGGGCCAGTGCCTTGGCGGCGCCGCGCGGCATGCTGACGACGAGAGCGTCGATCTCGGACAAGTCCTCGACGACGCGACCGCCACCGCGACCGACCTCGGCGCGCACAGCGCCACCGCCGTTGACCTTATGGCCAACGATGAGCTCGACTTCGTCCTTGGGCGCGGCGAGGGCCGCCGACATGGCGGCGGCACCGAGGCAGAGAACGACGGCGCGGATCGCAAACTTGTGCTGACGCATGGCAGCTCCTTTGAATAGGGTGGGCGCCATTCTTCGCCGCCCATCACCCGCGTCAACAGAGAGTCACCCCGCCCCCTAGCTTGGGGGGCTCAGACGTCAATCTCGACCGTGTCGCCGTGCAGCTCCATCAGCTCGCGGCGCGAGGCGGCCTCGCCCTTGCCCATCAGCTTGTTGAAGGCGTCCACCGTCGCGCCGAAGTCGAGCTGCCCGTATTCCACGCGCGACAGGCGGCGGGTCTCGGGATTCAGCGTCGTGTCCCACAGTTGCTCGGCGTTCATCTCGCCCAGGCCCTTGAAGCGGCTGATGCTCCACGAGCCCTCGCGGGCGCCTTCCTTGCGCAGCTTGTCCAGCGTCGCGGTCAGCTCGCCATCATCCAGCGCGTAGAGCTTGGCGGCCGGCTTCTTGCCCCGCGCTGGCGCATCGACGCGGTACAGCGGCGGACGGGCAACGAACACGTGTCCGGTCTCGACCAGCTTGGGGAAGTGGCGGAAGAACAGCGTCAGCAGCAGCACCTGGATGTGGGAGCCGTCGACGTCGGCGTCCGACAGGATGCAGACCTTGCCGTAGCGCAGGCCGCTCAGGTCCGGCGTGTCGTTGGGGCCGTGCGGGTCCACGCCCAGCGCGACCGAGATGTCGTGGATCTCGTTGTTCTTGAACAGCAGGTCGCGCTCGACCTCCCAGGAGTTCAGCACCTTGCCGCGCAGCGGCAGGATGGCCTGCGTCTCCTTGTCGCGGCCCATCTTGGCGCTGCCGCCGGCAGAGTCGCCCTCGACGAGGAAGACCTCGTTGTGCAGCAGGTCGCGGCTTTCGCAGTCGGTCAGCTTGCCGGGCAGCACGGCCACGCCGGAGCCTTTTCGTTTTTCAACTTTCTGACTGGCGCGTTGCCGAGTTTGTGCCTGCTTGATGACCAGCTCGGCCAGCTTCTTGCCATGGTCCACATGGTGGTTCAGCCACAGCTCCAGGGCCGGCTTCACGTACGCCGACACCAGGCGCAGCGCGTCACGCGAGTTCAGGCGCTCCTTGGTCTGGCCCTGAAACTGCGGGTCCAGCACCTTGGCGGACAGCACGAAGCTGGCGCGCGAGAACACGTCGTCAGGCATCAGCTTGACGCCCTTGGGCAGCAGCGAGTGCATCTCGATGAAGCCCTTGACCGCGCCGAACAGGCCGTCCTTCAGGCCCGACTCGTGCGTACCGCCGGCGACCGTCGGGATCAGGTTCACATAGCTCTCGCGCAGTGGTGCGCCGTCCTCGGTAAAGGCCACGCACCAGGCGGCGCCCTCGCCTTCGGCAAAGTTCTCGCTCTCGCCGGCGGTGGCAAAGCCCTCGCCCTCGAACAGCGGGATCAACGGGTCGCTGTTGAGCGACTGCGCGAGATAGTCGCGCAGGCCGGCCTTGTAGAGCCAGGTGGTCGTCTCGCCGGTCTTCTCGATCTTCAGTGTGACGGTCACGCCGGGCATCAGCACGGCCTTGGAGCGCAGCAAGTGCACCAATTCGTGCTTGGGCAGCTCGGCGCTCTCGAAGTACTTGGCCTCGGGCCAGACGCGCACCGTCGTGCCCTGCTTGCGGTCACCGCTGGCAGCGGGGCGGGTGACGACCTGCTGCTTCACGTCGCCGTGCTCGAAGGCGATGCCAGCCACCTGTTTGTCGCGCCACACGGCCACTTCCAGCCGCTTGGCCAACGCATTGGTCACCGACACGCCCACGCCGTGCAGGCCGCCGGAGAAGCTGTAGGCGCCGCCCGAGCCCTTGTCGAACTTGCCGCCGGCATGCAGCCGCGTGAAGACGATCTCGACGACGGGCACGCCTTCTTCCGGGTGCAGGCCGAAGGGAATGCCCCGGCCGTCGTCGGCGACTGACACCGAGCCATCGGCATGCAAGGTCACGTCGATGCGCTTGCCAAAACCGCCCAGGGCCTCGTCGGCGGCGTTGTCGATGACTTCCTGGATGCAGTGCAGCGGGTTTTCGGTGCGGGTGTACATGCCCGGCCGCTGCTTGACGGGTTCCAGGCCCTTGAGAACGCGGATGGAAGCTTCGCCATAAGCGGCAGGTGCAGCGGCGGGAGAGGAAGACGGACGGCTCGACATAGGGGCGGGATTCTATGGACGCGCTCGGGCTAGGATTCGCGGCCCCCGAAGAGCGAGTGTTCGAGCTTGAGATTCCTGACTGCCTTTTTGCTGCTGGCCTGTGGACTCGCGCAGGCGCAAGGCCCCTCCCAACCGCCCTACCAAGCCAGCGCCCCGCTGTCCTGGGAACTGAAGAACGCGCGCTGGTTCGACGGTCAGAAGATCCAGCGCGGCAGCCTTTACGTCGAAAACGGCGTCTTCGTCGCCAGGAAACCGGCCAAGGTCAACCGCAAGATGGACATCCACGGCCAGCAAGTCCTGATCAACCCGCTGGCCGAGGCGCACAACCACAATCTGCAGACTGCTTGGGGCTGGGGCCAGTACGCGCAGACGTATCTGGACGAAGGCGTGTTCTACGCCGCCATGCTGTGTGGCGACCCGGCCGGCGTCGCCGAGGTCAAGCCGCTGACCGCCACGCCCGCGGCACCGGACGTCAGCTTCGTGACCGCCTGCATCACGTCCAGCGACGGCTACCCGCTGGCGGCCGTGCTGCCCGAACCCAGCGCCGAGGCGGCCGCGGCGCAGAAGCAGATCGTCCTCGTCGACAGCCCCGAGCTGGCGCTGGCGCAGTGGCCGGCCATCAAGGCCCGCGGCGGCAACTGGCTGCGCATCGTGCTGGCGCACAGCGAGCGCCCCGAGCTGCGCGGCCGACCGGAGATGTTTGGCCGCCTGGGCCTGACGCCCGAGACCGCCAACGCGCTGACCCGGCTGGCGCGCGCGGACGGCCGCCGCGTCGTCGCCCATGTGGAAACTGCAGCCGACTTTGATGCCGCACTGGCCGCTGGTGTCGACGCCATCGCCCACCTGCCCGGTTATGCCAACACATTGGACGAGGCGCCCGAGCGTTTCGCCATCAGCGAGGCCGCCGCCGCCCAGGCCGCGCGTCAGCACACCGCCGTCATCACGACGACGGCCGCCACCGCTCTCTTCAAGCTCGACGCCGCAACCCTGGCCGCGCTGAGGGACGTGCAGCGCGCCAACCTCGCAAGATTGCAGGCGGCCGGCGTGCAGTTGCTCATCGGCTCCGACGTCTTCGTCGGCACCGGCCGGGCCGAGCTGCACGCGCTGGACGACCTCGGCCTGGACCGTGCGACGCTGTTGCGGCTGGCCACGCGCGACACGCCGCTGGCGCTTTTCCCGGGCCGCAAGCTCGGCTGCTTCGACCCCGGCTGCGAGGCCAGCTTCCTGGTGCTGGGCGCCGACCCGCTGACCGACCTGGCCACCATTGACATGCCGCTGTTGCGCGTCAAGCAAGGCAGGCTGCTGACCCGACTGGCCGACGTGGCGGCGGCCAGCTCCCAAGCCAGCACCTCGACCGCCGACCCGCCGAAGAAGGCTGCCGCGAAGAAAAAAGGCGGCAAAGCCAAGACGCCCAGCAAGGCCAAACAGCGCTGATTACAGTCGCCGCATGAACACCCCCCGCCCCGCTTCCACCGGTTTGTCCGTCCAACAGGTGCTGCTGTGCGGTGCCATGATCGTCACGCTGTCGATGGGCATCCGCCACGGCTTCGGCTTCTGGCTGCAGCCCATCATCACGGAGCGCGGCTGGACGCGCGAGACCTTCTCTTTCGCGATGGCCGTGCAGAACCTCTCCTGGGGCATAGCCGGGCCGATTGCCGGCATGCTGGCCGACCGCTTCGGCGCCTGGAAGGTACTGATCGCCGGTGGCCTGACGTATGCCTGCGGCCTGCTGCTGATGGCCGTCACCAGCCACCCACTGAGCTTCACCCTCGGTGCCGGCGTGCTGATCGGCATCGCGCAATCGGGCTCCACCTACGCCGTCATTTACGGCGTGCTGGGCCGCACGGTGTCGCCGGAAAAGCGCTCCTGGGCCTTCGGCGTCGCGGCCGCGGCAGGCTCCTTCGGCCAGTTCGTCATGATCCCCGTCGAGACCTGGCTGATCAGCCATCTCGGCTGGCAGGGCGCCTTGTGGCTGCTGGCCGGCGCGGCCCTGTTGATCGTGCCGCTCGCGCTTGGCGTGCGCGAGCGCAGCGTGGCGGCCTTCAGCGGCGCCCACCAGAGCATTGGCCAGGCGCTGCGCGAAGCCTTCGGCTACCGCAGCTTCCAGCTGCTGATGCTGGGCTACTTCGTCTGCGGCTTCCAGGTCGTCTTCATCGGCGTGCATCTGCCGAGTTACCTGAAGGACCACGGCCTGGGCATCGGCGTGTCCACCGGCGCACTGATGCTGATCGGCCTGTTCAATATCTTCGGCACGTATGCGGCCGGCATGCTGGGCCAGCGCTTTCCCAAACGCTATCTGCTGTCAGCCATTTACGGACTGCGCGCCGTGGCCATCGTGACCTTCATCTCGGTGCCACTGACGCCGCTGAGCGTCTACATCTTCGCCGCGGTCATCGGCTTCCTGTGGCTGTCGACCGTGCCACCGACGAACGCCGTCGTCGCGCAGATCTTCGGCGCCCAGCACCTGTCCATGCTGGGCGGCTTCGTGTTCTTCAGCCACCAGATTGGCAGCTTCCTGGGCGTCTGGCTGGGCGGCAAGCTCTACGACGCGACCGGCAGCTACGACGTCGTCTGGTATCTCGCCATCGGGCTCGGTGTCATGGCCATGCTGGCCAACTTGCCAGTGCGTGAGACGCCCATCCTGAGGGCTCAGCCGGCATGAAGCCCGGCCGCTGGCTCTGGCCGACGCTGGCCGTCGCCGTGCTGGCGCTCACCGTCCTGGCCTACCGCCACCCGGCCGTCATGGTCCAGCTCAGCGAGCAGATCTGGGCCTGCTTCGGATGAGTGGCCGGCCCTCTGCCTGGTTGCAGCGCCTGGCGCCGACGCCGCCCGGTGCGGCCCTGGACGTGGCCTGCGGGTCTGGACGCAACCTGCATTGGCTGGTGGACGCCGGCTGGCAGGTCACGGGCATCGACCGTGACGCGGCCGCCACTGCGCCATTGCAAGACCTGGCCGAGATCATCAACGCCGACATCGAGAACGGCCCCTGGCCGCTGGCGGATCGCGAATTCGACCTGGTCGTCGTCTGCAATTACCTCTGGCGGCCGCTGTTCGATGACATCCGCGCTGCGGTCAGGCCCGGTGGCTGGCTGATCTGGGAAACCTTCGCCGACGGCCAGCAGACCCTCGGCAGGCCCTCCCGGCCCGACTTCCTGCTGCAGCGGGGCGAGTTGCTGCGCGTCTGCGAGGGGTGGCGCATCGTGGCTTACGAAGACCTGTTCGAGGACGGGGCTGATCTCGAAACCTCGCCGCGCTTCGTCCAGCGCGTTGCGGCCATGCGGCCGTCGCCGGCAGCCTAAAATCGCCAGATTCCTTAAGAAATTCCCACCATGAAGCCCATCCTCGGCAGCATCGTCGCCCTCGTCACCCCGATGAACGAGGACGGCAGCATTGACTACCCCGCCCTGCGCCGCCTGATCGACTGGCATGTCGAGTCCGGCACCTCCTGCGTCGGCGTCGTCGGCACGACCGGTGAGTCGCCCACGGTCAGCATGGAAGAGAACCGCGAAATCATTCGCGTCGCGGTCGAGCATGCCAAGGGCCGCATCCCCATCCTGGCTGGCACCGGCGCCAATTCCACCGCCGAAGCCATCGAGCTGAGCCGATATGCCAAGGAGGTCGGCGCGGACTGCACGCTGTCGGTCGTGCCCTACTACAACAAGCCCTCGCAGGAAGGCATCTACCAGCACTTCAAGGCCATCGCCGAGGCCGTGGACATCCCCATGATGCTCTACAACGTGCCTGGCCGGACGGTGGCCGATATGGCCCCTGAGACGACGCTGCGTTGCGCCAGCCTGCCCGGCGTCTTCGGCGTCAAGGAAGCCTCCGGCAATATTGAGCGCGCGGCCTATCTGATCAAGCACGCCCCGGCGGGCTTCCACGTCTACTCGGGCGACGACGGCACGGCGGTCGCGCTGATGCTGCTCGGCGGCCACGGCAACGTCAGCGTGACGGCCAATGTCGCGCCGGAGTTGATGGCTGAACTTTGCCGCCTGGCCATCGACGGCAACGCCGTCGAGGCGCGCAAGATCCATTTCAAGCTGCTCGGTCTGCACAAGCAGCTGTTCTGCGAGCCCAGCCCCGGCCCGGCGAAGTGGGCGCTGTCGCGCCTGGGCCGCTGCGGCGGTGCGCTGCGCCTGCCAATCACGCCGCTGACGGCTGCCGGCCAGGCCAGCGTCGGCCAGGCAATGGTTGAAGCCGGACTGCTCTGAGCCTCTGGTCTAATGCGCGGCTGCCCGTTTCAAGCGGGCAACCAGTTCCCTCGGAGATCTCCAGCGTGACGTCCCTTTCCCCGATTTGCTCGCTTCGCCCGTCGGCGACCCGTCTGGCCTGCACGGCCTTTGTCCTGTCCCTCGCCGGCTGCAGCACCATCGACAGCATGTTCTCGACGGACAAGGTCGACTACCGCGCCGCTTCGCGCCAGACCCAGGGTCTGGACGTCCCGCCCGACCTGACCCAGTTGGCCAAGGACAACCGCGCTCAAGTGCAGGGCGGCTCCATCACCGCCTCGGCGTTGTCGGCGGTCAAGCCGGCGAATTCGACCAACGCCCAGTCGCTGGTCTCCGGCAGCGTCGCCGCCAATGCGGTTGGCGATGTTCGCCTCGAGCGCAGTGGCGCCGAGCGCTGGCTGCACACCTCGGCTTCGCCCGAGCAGCTCTGGCCGCAGATCCGCACCTTCTGGCAGGAACGCGGCCTTGAAGTCGTCAAGGAGCAGCCCGAGGTCGGTGTCATGGAGACCAACTGGGGCGAGAACCGCGCCAAGCTGCCGCAGGACTTCATCCGCTCCACCATCGGCAAGGTCTTCGACGGCCTGTACTCCACCGGCGAGCGCGACATGTACCGCACCCGTGTCGAACGAGGCACAAGCGGCACCGACATCTTCATCAGCCACCGCGGCATGCAGGAGATCTACACCTCCCAAGGCCGTGATTCGACCGCCTGGCAGAACCGCCCGGCCGACCCGTATCTCGAAGCCGAGATGCTGTCGCGCCTGATGCTCAAGCTCGGCGGCAAGGAAGACGCTGCCAAGGCCATCGTCGCCGAAGCGGGCTCGCCCGCCGCAGCCACGACGCCGAGCACGATCAAGGTCGGCGGCGACGCCCCACGCGCCCGCCGCCCGCTGTCCGAAGTGCCTGACAGCCTTGCCGTCAATGACGGATTCGACCGCGCCTGGCGCCGTGTCGGCCTGTCGCTGGACCGTCATGGCTTCACCATCGAGGACCGTGACCGCGCTGCTGGCCTCTTCTATCTGCGCTACGCCGACCCCGAGCAGGCTGGCAAGGACGAACCCAACTTCTTCCAGCGCCTGTTCGGCGCCAAGGCTGCCGCGCCGATGCGCTATCGCGTTTCGGTCAAGGCAGACGGTGTCAAGAGCACGGTGCGTGTGCTGGACGACCGCGGTCAGGCCATTTCCGACGACAACGCCAAGCGCATTCTGTCGTTGCTGATGGACGACCTGAAATAAGACCACCCCTACCGGCTTCGCCGGCCCCTCCAAGGGGCGCTCCAAGCAGCCCGGCAAAGCCGGATCTGCTGGAGCCACTCGGTGAAGATCAGGTTGCCTCGATGAACCGCCCGTTTCCCGCTGCAATGCTCACAGGAGCGTTCGCGTGATGCGCTTTTGCAGCCTCGGCAGCGGCAGCGGAGGCAACTCAACCCTGATTGAGGCCAGCCAGGGCATCACGAGCACGCGGTTGCTCGTCGATGCCGGCTTCAGCGTCCGCGAACTCGTCAAACGCCTCGCCCGCGCCGGCAGCGCGCCCGAGGATGTCGACGCCGTCTTCATCACTCACGAGCACGGCGACCACATCGGTTGCGCACTCGCCTTCGCGATGCGCTACCGCATCCCGCTGGTCATGAGCCGTGGCACCTGGCGGGCGGTTGGCAGCGCCGACTTCGATCCCGCTTTGCTGCGCATCGCCAGGGGCGGCGAGGCCATGGAACTGGGCGATATGGCGTTGCGGCCGTTCACGGTGCCCCATGACGCCAATGAGCCGCTGCAACTGGTGCTGAACGACGGCGCGCTGCGCTTGGGACTGGTCACCGACCTGGGCTGCGCACCAGCAAGCGTGGCCGAAGCGCTGGCTGGCTGCCAGGCGCTGCTGCTGGAATGCAACCACGACGAGGGCATGCTGCGCACCGGGCCGTATCACCCGGCGTTGAAAAAGCGCATTCTGGGCAGCCACGGCCATCTGTCGAACGCCGCGGCGGCCGATCTGCTGGCTCGCTGCCTGCATACCGGTTTGAAGACTGTGGCCGCAGCCCATCTCAGCGAACACAACAACACGCCCGAACTGGCGCGCGCCGCGTTGGCCGAAATTCTCGGCGAGGTGGAATCAGATATTCGCATTGCCCATCCAACCCTGGGTTTGGACTGGGTGGTGCTGAACTGAGCCGGGCGGCGCGACCGCATCAGGCAAAGTTTTGTAATCGCGCTCGCAACACCCGCCAAAGCGTCGCGAAAAAGAAAAGAGCCGCCGCTGCTTGCGCAGCGACGGCTCTTTCCGTGGGGACGAAGCGATTACTTCGAAGCAGCGGACGCAGCAGCGTCGACAACAGCGCTGGCAGCAGCCGAGGCAGCTTCGGCAACAGCCGAGGCAGCTTCAGAAGCGGCGGGAGCCGGGGTCACGACCGCGGGGGCCTCAACCTTGGGTTCTTCCTTCTTGCTGCAAGCGGTCAGAGCAGCAGCAGCCAGCAGGGAAGCCAACAGGATCGACTTATTCATACTTGTCCTCAAACGTTTAAACGACGGTGCACACCATAATTTTGGGGTCGTGCGCCAGTGCTTTTTGCACACTAACGGCCGACCCCGACAGAACAAGACGCGGAAAACCTCGAGCGCTTCCCTCGCCTAGCCCGTGATTATAGGGGTTTGCACGTCACAAACACTCAGAGCCCCAAAGTCGTGGGCGCAAATGAGTCGCTGGAGCGTTGTGCGAGGGCATCAAACCATTCAAGGCCGCGCAGGCGCTCGGCCGGATCCAGGCTCAATTCGCCGCGCCATAGATGATGGTCGAAAAGCCGCAGGCTCAAGGTCGACTCGGCCCCGACAGCCAGCAGCAAGCTCGCCGGCGCTGCTTCGAGTCTGAGTTCCGGCTCGACGGCCCGGGCCGTCACGCAATGCGCGAAGTCACGGCGCCAGCGGACGAAGCGAGGGTGTCGGCGCACAACGTCGTCGTACTGCAGGGCCAGCAGGTGTAACTGGCGGCCGTTGCGGGCCCAGGCGGTCAGGGCGGCGAGGGCCGCCGCTTCGGACAGCGGCCAGTCGACGAAGTCTGCATCCCAGGCGTGTAGCTCACGGCAACCTTGCGCATCAGCCCAGGCCAGCGCTTCTACGAGCAGGCGCTGGAAATCGGCCCGGCCGGCAAAAGTTTGTGCGTTCATGGCGTCTGTGGCTGAACCCAGCCATCCTCGGTCCATTGGTCCAGAAGCTCGCGCGCGTCGGGAGACAGGCGCGCGACCTCGGCGGCGCCCAGCACCCGGTTGTCGGCCAGGCTGCGCATCAGCGCTGCGTCGCGGCCGCCAGCCCGAAAGCTCTCGCCGTTCAGGAAGACATGGGCAGCGTCGTAGAGCATGCGGCTGCGGCGGTCGAGCACCGCATCGCGGCCCGGCGCCAGGGGTTCGCCGGGCTCGAACCAGACGGTTGCCTTGGGCTCGGTCAGCGCCTCGCCCAGAGCCCGCTCCAGCGCCTGCGGCCGCTGCACGGCGGCTTCGACGGCGCGGCGGGCGAAATCCAGCAACGCAGGCGGCACTCGGGCAGGCTCGGCGGTGGCCTCCTGGCGTGGGTCGGCGTAGAGCTTGCTGGCGCTGTCGACGTCGTCCAGCAGTCGCGGCAGCAGCTCAGCCGCCAGACCCTCAACGCTCGACGCTCGAAAGCCAACCGAGCCGGTGATGCAGCCGGAGCCGACCGCGACGCCGTCATGCGCCCAGCCTGGCGGCAGGTAGAGCATGTCGCCCGGCTGCAGCACGAATTCCTCTTCGGCCTTGAAATTGGCAATGATCTTCAGAGGCACGTCGTCACGCAGCACGGCATCGCGCTGGGCGGCGATGCGCCAGCGGCGCTGTCCGGCGAGTTGGATCAGGAAGACGTCGTAGGAATCAAAATGCGGACCGACGCCTCCGCCGTCGCTGGCCACGGACAGCATCAGGTCGTCCAGCCGCGCTTCGGGCACAAAGCGAAAAAGGTCGAGCAGCGCGCGCCCTTCCGCCAAATGCTGATCCAGGCCTTGCACCAGCAGGGTCCAACCGGGTTTGCTCATCGCCGGCAGGCGCGCGATGGGGCCTTGCTTGAGCTTCCACTCGCCATCAAAGGCAGTGACGAGGCGGGACTCGACATCGTCGCGCGCCGCCAGCGCGGCCAGCTCCTTCAGCGAAGCCGGCGACGGCGCAGGATCGAAGGCCTGGCGCACGAGCAGCGGCTTCTTCTGCCAGTGCTTGTGCATGAACTGCTCCGGGCTCAGGCCGGCGAGCATCGCTGTGGGTAAGGCAATCTGCATGCCTTATTGTGCCGAGGGTGGTGTGGGAAAATCTCTCCCATGCAAGCGACCCGCCCCTGTGTTGTCTCCCTGCGCTGGAGACTCGAAGATGCCCAAGGCCAGCTCATCGACGAGCTGGCCGAGCCCATGGAATTCCTGCTGGGGGGTGACGACCTGTTTGCCAAGGTCGAGGAAGCGCTTGAGGGCCAGGAGGTCGGCTTCGAGACCAGCCTCGCACTGCAACCCGAGGAGGCCTTCGGCGACTACGACTCCGGCCTCGTCTGCTTCGAAGCCCGCGGGCTGTTCCCGGACGGCGTCGAGCCCGGGCTGCAGATCGAGGGCCTGCCCGAAGGCGCCGCTACCGAAGGCATGCCCGAGGACGTGGTCTACACCGTCACCGAGGTCTACCCTCAGCATGTCGTGCTCGACGGCAATCACCCGCTGGCCGGCATCGGCCTGCGCATGCACCTGACGCTGCTGGACGTGCGCGCGGCCACCGAGCAGGAGGTCGAGGCCGGTTCAGTTGGCGAGCCTATCTTCATGGTGCAGACCGGCGCGCCGCCGGACGAGCAACTGCATTGAGGCCCCTCGACCAGCCTCGCGCCGCTGAACGCGGGCGAGTCTGGTCGGTCCCCCGCGGGGACGGCGATGCTTGCGGCATCGAGCCGCACGCACATCGCCTTGCGGGCCGGCTAGGGAGCGGCCCGGCGCTCGGCCCGAAATACGGATCAGTGCGCGCGTCTTGGCGCCCTGCTTATGCCTTGCCGGTGGAGCCGAAGCCGCCTGCTCCGCGTTCGGACGAGTCGAAGCTGTCGACGCGACGGAAGGTCGCCTGCACGACCGGCACGATGACGAGCTGCGCGATGCGCTCAAACGGCTGGATGACGAACTCGGTCTGACCGCGGTTCCAGCAACTCACCATCAGCTGGCCCTGGTAGTCGCTGTCGATCAGTCCGACGAGATTGCCGAGCACGATGCCATGTTTGTGGCCCAGACCCGAGCGCGGCAGGATGATGGCCGCCAGGCCCGGGTCGGCGATATGGATGGCCAGACCCGTAGGGATCAGCGTCGTCTGGCCGGGAGCGAGCGTGATGGGCTCACTCAGGCAGGCGCGAAGGTCGAGGCCGGCGCTGCCGGGCGTGGCGTAAGCGGGGATCTGCTCGGCCATGCGGGCGTCGAGCACTTGCAAATCAATCGGGGTCATCAGAGTCTTTTGGAAAGTTCGGTCATCAGCTCGCGCGCCAGGCTGAGCTTGTCGGCCCGGGGCAGTTCGCGCTGGCCCTGCTCGTCGATGAGCAGCAGCGCGTTGTCGTCACGGCCGAAGGTGGCCGGGCCGAGGTTGGCGACGATGAGGGGGATGCCTTTGCGGCGGCGCTTGGCGTCGGCGTGTTCTGCGAGCTTCTCGCTTTCGGCAGCAAAGCCGACGCAGTAAGGGGGCATGTGCAGCTTGGCAACCGCGGCGAGGATGTCCGGGTTCTCGGCCATCGCGATGGTCGGCGCGGTCGCACCGCCCTCGGCTTTCTTCAGCTTGTGTTCGTGCGCCTGGGCGGGGCGCCAGTCAGCCACCGCTGCCGTCGCGATGAATGCATGCTGGTGGGTGGCTAGCGGCAGCACGGCGTCGAACATCTGCTGCGCACTCTGTACGTCGATGCGCTGCACGCCGCGCGGTGTCGCCAGGTGCACTGGGCCCGCCACCAGCGTGACCTCGGCGCCGGCCTCGGCCGCAGCGCGGGCGATGGCGAAACCCATCTTGCCGCTGCTGTGGTTGGTGATGCCGCGCACCGGGTCGATGGGCTCGAAGGTCGGGCCGGCCGTGATCAGCAGCTTCTTGCCCAGCAGCGTCTTGGGCGCGAGGAAGGCCTCGACGTCGTCGAAGATCTCCTGCGCCTCCAGCATGCGGCCGTCGCCGATCTCGCCGCAGGCCTGGTCGCCGTTGGCGGGGCCGATGACGGTCGCGCCGTCGGCCTTGAGCTGCGCGACATTGCGCTGCGTGGCGGGATGAGCCCACATCTCTCGGTTCATCGCCGGCACGACCAGCAGCGGGCACTCAGCGATGCGGCGGGCCAGCGCCGTCAGGCTGACGAGATCGTCCGCCCTGCCCTGCGCCAGCGCGGCGATGGCATCGGCACTCGCAGGCGCCACCAGCATCACATCGGCCTCGCGGCTGAGGTTGATGTGGGCCATGTTGTTGTCGGGACGCGCATCCCACTGGCTGGTGTAGGCCGGCCGGCCGGACAGGGCCTGCATGGTCACCGCGGTGATGAACTGCTCGGCGGCCTCGGTCATCATGACCTGCACCGTCGCGCCGCCCTTCACGAACAGGCGCGTCAGCTCCGCGATCTTGTAGCCGGCGATGCCGCCGGTCATGGCGAGCAGGACGTGCTTGCCTTGCAGTGGTGATGTCATCAACGCTTCCTGAACACCAGATCCCAGACCCCGTGGCCCAGCTTCAGGCCGCGCGCCTCGAACTTGGTGAGGGGTCGGTAGGCGGGCTTGTCAGCATAGCCGGCCGCTGTGTTCAGGAGATGGGGCTCGACCGTCAGCACTGCAAGCATCTGCTCGGCATAGGGCTGCCAGTCGGTCGCGCAATGCAGATAGCCGCCGGGCGCGATGTGCTGCACGAGCTTGGCGATGAACTCAGGCTGGATCAGGCGGCGCTTGTTGTGGCGCTTCTTGTGCCAGGGGTCGGGGAAGAAGATGTGCACGCCGGCCAGCAAGTCGGGGCCGATCATGTCGCGCAGCACCTCCACGGCATCGTGCTGGACGATGCGGATGTTGGTCAGCTGCTTCTCGTCGATGAGCTTGAGCAGCGCGCCGACGCCCGGCTCATGCACCTCGCAGCCGATGAAGTCATGGTCGGGCAGCGTCGCGGCGATGTCGGCGGTGGCGCCGCCCATGCCGAAGCCGATCTCCAGCACCAGAGGTGCCTTACGGCCGAAGGTGGCTGCAGCGTCCAGGCGCTCGGGCTTGTAGGGCAGGACGAACTTCGGGCCCAGTTCGGCCAGGGCCTTGATCTGACCCGTGCCCATGCGGCCGGCGCGCGTGACGAAACTCTTGATCGCGCGGCGAGGCGGATCCTCTTTCTCTTCCATCAGCCGACCTCAGCCATGACCATGGGCGTGGCGGCTACGTCGGTGTCGCCCAGCGTGCATGCGGCCAGATAGGACGCGATGGCACGCTCAGCCGCCGCGTCGTCCGCGGCGTGGATAAGCGCCAGCGGCTCGCCCGCGGCGACGCGCGTGCCCAGCGGCCTCACTTCCGAGAAGCCGACACGCATGTCGATGGCGTCACCGGCCTTGCGGCGACCGCCGCCGAGCTCGACGATGGCCACGCCGAGGTCGCGGGTCGACATCGTCGTGATGACGCCGGCGCGCAGTGCGCGGACAGGCTTCACGACGGGCGCGGCGGTCAGATAAGCCTCGGGCCGCTCCATCAGGTCCGCTGGGCCGCCCAGGGCAACCACCATCTTGGCGAACTTCTCGGCAGCGGCGCCGGAGTCCAGCGCAGCCTGCAGCTTGACGCGAGCGCCAGCGGTGTTGGCAGCCAGGCCGCCCAGCACCAGCATCTCGGCGCACAGCGCCAACGTGACTTCATGCAGACGAGGTTCGCGGGCCTCGCCCTTCAGGTAGCGGATGGTCTCGATCACTTCGAGCGAATTGCCGACATCCGTGCCCAGGATCTGGTTCATGTCGGTGATCAGCGCGCGCGTCTTCAGGCCTGCGCCGCCGGCGACCGCGACGATGCTTTCGGCCAGTTCCTTGGCGAACTCGGGCGTGGAGGCGAAGGCGCCGTTGCCGCATTTGATGTCCATGGCCAGGCCTTCGAGGCCGGCGGCCAGCTTCTTGGACAGGATGCTGGCAGTGATGAGCGGCACGCTCTCGACGGTGGCCGTCACGTCGCGCGTCGCGTAGAAGCGCTTGTCGGCGGGGGCGAGGTCGGCCGTCTGGCCAATGATGGCGCAACCCAGCGAGCGCACGATCTGGTCGAACCGGGCCGGGTCGGGTGTCGTCGTGTAGCCGGGAATGGCCTCCAGCTTGTCGACCGTGCCGCCGGTGTGGCCCAGGCCCCGGCCAGCAATCATCGGCACATAGCCGCCGCAGGCCGCCACCATGGGCGCCAGCATCAGGCTGACCTTGTCGCCCACGCCGCCGCTGCTGTGCTTGTCCAGCACGGGGCCGGGCATGTCGGGCCAGCGCATGACGCGGCCGGAGTTCATCATCGCGCGGGTCAGCAGCACGGCTTCGTCGCGGCCCATGCCCTTGAGGAACACGGCCATGCCGAGGGCGGCCACCTGGCCTTCGCTCCAGGAGTTGTCGACGAGGCCGCGGACGAAATGGTTGATCTGCGCTTCGTTGAGCGCCTGGCCGTCGCGCTTGGCGCGGATGATTTCTTGAGCAAGCATGGTCAGTAGGCCGCGGTGACAGCGGCGGATTGAGCGCCGGAGAGCACGGCTTCGATGTCGGTGAGCAGGCCGCTGGCGCCAAAGCGCAGGCGTTGCGGGTTGAGAGCGGCAGCGCCCAGGGCGGCTTCGGCCTGGGCGATATAGCCCGCGGCGTCGGCCACCGAGCGCACGCCGCCCGAGGCCTTGAAGCCGGCGGCGGACAGGCCGCTCGCGGCGATCTCCTTCAGCATCACGGCCGCCGCGGCCGGCGTGGCGCCGACTGGGGTCTTGCCGGTGCTCGTCTTGACGAAGTCGGCACCGGCCGCCAGCGCCAGGCGCGTGGCCTGGGCGATGCGCTCGGGCGTGGCCAGTTCGCCGGATTCGATGATGACCTTGAGCGTCAGCGGCCGGCTGGCGAAGCGGACCTCGGAAAGAAACTCGCTCACCTCGGTGCTGTCACCGGCAATCAGCGCGCGCCAGGGCAGCACGACGTCGACCTCATCTCCGCCCGCCTGCGCAATCTCCGTGACATCAGCCAGCGCGCGAGCCTGGTCCAAAGCGCCATCGGGAAAGTTTGCAACCGCCGCGACCTTGATGGATGCCGGCAAGGCGGCGCGCGCTTGGGCAACGAAACGCGGCCAGACGCAGACAGCAGCCACGGGGCCATGCGGCGATTGCGCACGGCGGCACAGCGCATCGATGTCGGCAGCCGTGTCGGCGTCGTTCAGGCTGGTCAGATCCAGGCAGGCCAGCGCCGTACGGGCCGCGGCCTTCAGATCGGCCGTCATAGCGTCAGCTCGGCAAAGCTCGCAATGAGGGCCGCCAGAAAGCTCGCGGCGCGTTCGCCAGAGAGCTGCGCCTGCTTCAGCGTCAGATCATGCGTCAGCGCCTCAGCGGACAGGCCAGCCGCCATGTTGGTCATCAGCGCGATGCCCATCACCTTGAGGCCGGCGTGGCGGGCCAGGATGGTCTCAGGCACGGTGCTCATGCCCACTGCGTCAGCACCCCAGGCCGCAAACATGCGGATCTCGGCGGCCGTCTCGAACTGTGGGCCCAGGGCCCAGCAGTACGTGCCCTCGCCCAGCATCAGGTTCTCGCGCTTGGCCAGGGCCAGCGCGTGCTTGCGCAGGTCGGCGTCGTAGGCATTGACCATGTCGACAAAGCGATGGCTGCCCTGCTCGCCCACCAGCGGGCTGCGCTGCGGTGCGTTGATGTGATCGGCAATCAGCATCAGGCTGCCGGGCGGCATGTGGCCGCGCAGCGAGCCGGAGGCATTGGTCTGCACCAGCAGCTTCACGCCCCAGCGCTTGAGGGTGCGCAACGCGCCCGCCATGCCCGTGCAGTCGCCGCTCTCATAGGTGTGGGCGCGGCCGCGCAGGAAGATGACGCGCTGCTTGCCGATATTGCCGACGACGATCTCGTTGACATGGCCCTCGACCTTGGGCTGCGGGAAGGCCGGCAGCTCGGTATAGGGCAGGTTCTTGGCATCCTGCACATGGCTGACCGCGCCGGCCCAGCCGGAGCCGAGCACGACGGCGACTTCAGGGGCGTCGCCAAACAGGGATTGCAGCTTCTCGACGCTCGCGGAGATGGCGACGTCGAGGGTTTTGTTGTCGATCATGGGAAAACCTCAGATGTGCAAGTGACTGGGTCCGAAGCTGTGGGGCAGCAATTCGGCCAGGGTCCAGCGTTGGCGGATGCCGCCAGGATCGCCGGCAATGACGATGAGCTCTTCGGGAACGGAGAACTCCCGCAGCTTCTGGCGGCAGCCACCGCAGGGGGTGATGACATCGGGGCCGGGGCCGGTCACGAGGACGGCCCGGGCCTGCTTGCCGCCGGCCATGATCATGGCCGTCAGCGCCGAAGGTTCCGCGCACCAGCCCTGGGGGTAGGACGCGTTCTCCATGTTGGCGCCGATGTGGATGCGGCCTTGCTCGTCGAGGATGGCCGCGCCGACCTTGTATTTCGAATACGGCGAATGCGAGAACTCGCGGGCACGCAGCGACTCGGCGAGCAGGCGGTTCAGCAGGTCTTGGGTCAGTTCCATTTCAGCGCTCCTTCACGTAGGGCTTGCCCAGCGCCTTGGGTGCGATCGCCGAGCCGATAAAGCCGGCGAGCAGCACGACGGTCAGGATATAGGGCAGAGCCTGAATCAGCTGCACAGGCACCTCGCCGACACCAGGGATTTGCACGCCCTGCATGCGAATGGCGACGGCGTCCAGGAAGCCGAACAGCAGGCAGGCAGCCATGGTCGGCAGCGGCTTCCACTTGCCAAAGATCATCGCGGCCAGCGCGATGAAGCCGCGGCCGGCGGTCATGTTGGGCGAGAAGGACGCGTTCTGCGCCAGCGTCAGGTAGGAGCCGGCCAGGCCGCAGAGCACGCCATTCATCAGCAGCGCCTGGTACCGCAGGCCTTGCACCGACATGCCGGCCGCTTCGACCATGGCCGGGTTCTCGCCCACGGCACGCAGGCGCAGGCCCGGGCGGGTGCGCTCCAGGAAGAACCAGACGGCCGCGACCATCAGGAAGGCCAGGTAGACCAGCACGTTATGGCTCAGCAGCCCATGGCCGAAGACGGAGGCGAACCAGTTGCCCGGCTGCGGCTCGGCAAAGCCCTTGGCGAGGGCTGTCAGGCGCACGTCGGGGTCGATGGGCGGCGTCTGCCCGCCCTGCTGGAACCAGGCGATGCCGAGCACGACCGTAAGGCCCGCGGCGATCATGTTCAGCGCGACGCCGGAGACGACCTGGTCGCCGCGGTTGGTCACGCAGGCAAAGCCATGCAACAGCGAGGCAATACAGGCGACGGCAATGGCCGCCATCACGCCATAGGCCGTGGAGTGCGTAACCGAGGCAGCCGCAGCCGCCGCGAAGGCGGCGAACAGCATCTTGCCTTCCAGGCCCAGGTCGACGACGCCGGCGCGCTCGGACAGCACGCCCGCCATCGCGCACAGCAGCAGCGGCGCGCTGACGCGCAGCGTGGACGCCAGCACCGAGGCAATCAGGACTTCATCCATCAGCGGCCTCCCTTCACCATGCCGTAGAGGCGCGCAAACAGCGGCGCGCTGACCGTGGCCATCGCGCCCGAGAACAGCACGATCAGGCCTTGCGCCGTGACCACCATCTCGCGGCTGAAGCCTTGCAGCTCGAACGAGACCTCGACGCCGCCCTGGTAGAGCACGCCGAACAGCAGCGAGGCCAGCACGATGCCGACCGGATGGTTGCGGCCCATCAGCGACACGGCGATGCCGGTGAAGCCGGCGCCGGCGACGAAGTCCAGCGTCAGCTTGCCCTGCACGCCCGAAATCTCGTTGATGCCAACCATGCCGGCCAGCGCACCGGAAATCGCCATGGCGATCAAGACCTGGGCGCGCGGGCGGATGCCAGCGTAGTGGGCCGCGCGCGGCGCGCTGCCGACTGAGCGGACCGCGTAGCCGGCGGCGCTTTTCCACAGGAACCAGCCGACGAAGACGCAGGCGATCAGCGCGATGACAAGGCTGAGGTTGAGCGGCGACGACGGCAACTCATAGCCCAGCGCGGCAGCCATCTGGTGCAGAGCCGGCATGCGGGCGGATTCGCTGAACTCGGCCGACTCGACCGACATGCTGCCGGCCGGGCGCAGCCAGTTCACCAGCAGATAACCGTTCAGCGCCGCAGCGAGAAAGTTGAACATGATCGTCGTGATGACGATGTGGCTGCCGCGCCAGGCCTGCAGATACGCGGGCAGCGCCGCCCACAGCATGCCGAAGAAGGCCGCGGCGATGACAAGCAGCGGCAGCATGACGACGGCCGGCAGCTTGGCGCCCAGCCACAGCGCAACCAGGGCCACGCCCACGCCGCCCAGCGTCGCCTGGCCTTCGCCACCGATGTTGAACAGGCCGGCATGGATGGCGACCGCAACGGCGAGGCCGGTGAAGATGAAAGTCGTCGCGTAATAGAGCGAGTAGCCCAGGCCGCGCACGCTGCCCAGGGCGCCGTTGAGCAGCACCGTCAGCGCCTGCCAGGGGCTGTGGCCGATGACCATGACCACGAGGCCGGCCACGACCAGGGCGATGGCCAGGTTCCACAGCGGCAGCAGGCCGATGTCGATCCAGCGGGGGAGAGTCAGGGGTTGGCTCATGCAGCCACTCGTTCTTCTTGTGCAGCCATCAGCAGACCAAGTCGCTTCTCGTCGCAATCTTCAATGGCGAGTTCACCGGTGATGCGGCCGCAGTTCATGACGACGACGCGGTCCGCCAGCGCCAGGATCTCGTCCAGCTCGCTGCTGACCAGCAGCACCGCGCAGCCGGCGTCACGCAGCGCGCGCAGCTGGCCGTGGATGAATTCGATGGCACCGATGTCGACTCCGCGCGTGGGCTGGCCCACGAGCAGCACGGTCGGCTGCTCGCCGATCTCACGCGCCAGGATGAGCTTCTGCTGGTTGCCGCCGGAGAACTTGCTGGAGCCCAGGTTCTCATCACGCGGGCGCACGTCGAAGCGCTCCTGCATCACGCGCGTTGCGTCGCGCATCGCGGCGTGGTTCATCGCCGCGCCTTTGCGGTACTTGGGCAGGTTCTGGTAGCCCAGCACGGCCGACTCCCAGGCTGGGAAGCTCATGACGAGGCCGACGGCGTGGCGATCCTCCGGCACATGCGCCAGGCGCAGCGGACGGGCGCGGGCCGTGTCCAACCAGGCCTCGGGCGTGAAGCTCGCGCCGCCGAGCTCCAGGCGACCACCCTCGGGCGACCGCAGGCCGGACAGCACTTCCAGCAGCTCGCTCTGGCCATTGCCCGACACGCCAGCCACGCCGACGATCTCGCCGGCCTTCAGTGTCAGGCTGACGTCCTTCAGCGCGGGTACGCCGTTGGCGTGCTTGAGGCTCAGGCCGGAGGCTTGCAAGCGCACTTCGCCGGCATGCACTTCCATGCCTTCAGGGCGACCCAGCGTGACCTTGCGGCCCACCATGGACTCGGCCAGCGACTCCTCGCTCCACTCAGCGATCGGTCGCGTCTCGACCACCTGCCCCGCCCGCATCACCGTGACGGCGCTGCACAGGCTCATGACCTCCCGCAGCTTGTGCGTGATGAGGATCAGCGTCGTGCCGCGCTCCTTGAGACGGCGCAGCGTGACGAAAAGCTGGTCGGTCTCCTGCGGCGTCAGCACGGCCGTCGGCTCGTCCAGGATCAGGATCTTGGCGCCGCGGTACAGCGCCTTCAGGATTTCCAGGCGCTGCAACTCGCCCACGGGCAGGTCGGCCACCACGGCGTCGAGCTGCACGGTGAGGCCGGTCTCCTGCATCAGCGCCTGCAGCTTCTTGCGCACCTCGGCCTTGGCCGGCGCCAGGAAGAAGCGCCCTTCGGCGCCCAGCATGATGTTTTCCAGGCAGGTCAACGTGTCGACCAGCATGAAGTGCTGGTGCACCATGCCGATGCCCAGGGCAATGGCCTGCTGGGAGTTGGCGATGTGGACCTGCTGGCCGTTGACCTCGATATGGCCTGAATCGGCGTGGTAGTAGCCATACAGGATGGCCATCAGCGTGCTCTTGCCCGCGCCGTTCTCGCCGACGAGGCCATGCACGCTGCCCGCGGCGATGTCGAAGGACACCTCGCGGTTGGCCTGGACCGCGCCAAAGCGCTTGGAAATCGCCCGGAGGCGGACGGCGGGCGTCATCGCGCCGCTCAGAACTTACAAGCGTTGTCCGCCATGTAGTCGGCCACCTTCACCTTGCCGGCAATGATGTCGGCCTTGATGGCTTCGACCTTGGCCTTCAGCGGTGGCGTGATGAGCTTGGCGTTGTTGTCGTCCAGCGCATAGTCGACGCCGCCTTCCTTCAGGCCCAGCACACTGACGCCGGGCTTCCAGGCCTTCAGCACGTTGTAGACGGCCACGTCCACATGCTTGACCATGGAGGTCAGCATGGTGCCGGGCTGGATGTGGTTCTGGTTGCTGTCCACGCCGATGGCGAGCTTGCCGGCGTCCTTGGCGGCTTGATATACACCGACGCCTGTGCCGCCGGCGGCGGCAAAGACGACGTCCGAACCCTTGGCGAACTGGCTCTTGGCCAGCTCACCGCCGCGGGTCGGGTCGTTCCAGGCAGTCGATGTGGTGCCCGTCATGTTGGCGAACACCTCGATCTTGGGGTTCGTCGCCTTGGCGCCCTGCTCGTACCCGCACTGGAACTTTCGGATCAGCGGGATGTCCATGCCGCCGACAAAGCCGACCTTGTTGGTCTTGGTGACCAGGGCCGCCATGGCGCCGACGAGGTAGCTGCCCTCGTGCTCCTTGAACAGCAGCGACTGCACATTGGGCAGGTCAACCTTGGCGTCGATGATGGCGAACTGGGTCTTGGGGAAGTCCTTGGCCACCTGCTGCAGGGCCGACGCCTGGGCGAAGCCGATGCTGATGATGGGGCTGGCACCCCGCTCGGCCATGCGGCGGATGGCCTGCACGCGCTGGGTGTCGTTGCTGATCTCGAACTCGAGATAGGTCTTGCCGGTTTCCTTCTTCCACTGCTCGGCGCCCTGGTAGCCGGCCTGGTTGAAGGATTTGTCGAACTTGCCGCCCATGTCGAAGATCACCGCGGGCTGCTGGGCCTGGGCCATGGCCGATGCGACCAGCAGGGTCAAGGCAGCAAGACGGGGCAGAGAGGTCGTCATGGGCATGGGGTGAGCAAGGCGGAAGGGGCGCATTGTAGAAAACATCCCTCAAGTTTTACTGGATAGGAAAATACCGATTCACGCGAATCAATGGGCCCGGCTGTGGCGCAGCCGCCGGTGAGCCGCACGGGCATGGGGCAGCCAGCCGAGTGTCGCCCAACGCCGCCACATCAAAAGGCCGCGAATCCATTCATCAGCGGCATAAGCAATCCACACGCCAACCAGGCCCCACCCCAGGTAAACCCCGAGAAACCAGCTGCCGCCCGCTAGCACGATGGCCATGGAGGCCGAGCCGACCATCACCGGGTAGCGTGCGTCTCCGGCGGCCCGCAGCGCGTTGATGACGACGAGGTTGAAGCTGCGCCCAGGCTCGACGAGCACCGTCCACCACAGCAGCGTGCAACCCAGCGCAATGATGGCCGGGTCGGAGGTGAAGCGGGTCAGCAGCCAGGGCCCTGCCAGCGCAAAAGCCGTCGAGACGACCAGCGCCAGCGCAATGCCCAGCGCCAGGGAACGCCGCACCAGCCGGTCAGCCCGACGCAACTTGCCCGCGCCGATCATGTGGCCGACCATGATCTCCACCGCAAAGCTGATGGCCAGGCTGAACATCAGGATCACGTGCAGGAACTGCGTCGTATAGGCGTGCGTGGCCAGCGCATGGGCGCCAAGCTGGGCCACGGCGGCCAGGCTGGTCATGAAGGCCAGGCGCCAGGAGATGTTCTCCGCCGCGCCGGGGATGCCGATGTGCAGCACCGTTCTCAACGGCGCACGTACCAGCCGCCACCAGTCGGCCGCGCGCAGCCGCAGGTCCAGGCGCGAACGCCACAGCAGGATATGCAGCATCAGGCCCATGCCGCGCCCGCAGGTGCAGGCCAGCGCATAGCCCACCAGGCCCAGGCGCGGCATGGCCAGCAGGGCCACCACCAGCGTGACGACCTGGATGAGCACGACGACGGCCAGCGCCTCGCGGCTGCGCAGGTGCGAACGCATGACGCTGGACATGTTGGCGTTCCAGGCGTCCAGCAGCAGGGCCGGCGCCAGCGCCTGCAGCAGCGTCTTGGCCAGCGGCGCCACCTCGGGCGGTGCATTCACCAGCGTCAGCAGCGGGCCGGCCGCGAGCAGCGCCACCACAGCCCCGCCCACGCCCAGCCAGGTGCTGGCGCCGACCACGGCGCGGGCCACCGCATCGGCCTGGTCGCGCCGGCCGGCACCCAGGGCCTGGGTGACAGCCACGCTGACACCGGCACCGATGACACGGAACAATACAAAGACTGCGGCGAACACCTGGTTGGCCAAGCCGAAGGCGGCGCCGCTGTTGTCGGACAGCCGGGCAGCCAGGCCGGTGCCGATGATGCCGATGCCGATGCCCAGCAGCAGCTCCAGCAGCATCGGCCAGGTCAGCGCAAACAGACGGGGACGAGCGGACAAGGCGGTCATTACCGGGTCTTAACGACGGGATTCACACAAGTCACGACAAGCTCGCCAGAATGGTTAGGGTCTATTGACCTGTGAATCGTCCCCGCGCTGGGGTGGCCAAGGGTGCAGAGCTAGGCGCAGTCCGCCGCCCAGGCTGGCCGCCTGGGCAAGGGCTGCAACAACGCGCTGCGCCCTTGGCCACCCCAGCCCGAAGGGTGAGGTCCCGCTCAGGGCCAACTCGTTGTTGCAAGTGCTCGCCGGGTCACCAACCCGACTGCGCCTTGCGCCTAGATTTGGCCCTGAGCGGGACCTCACGCGGGGACGACTCACAGGCCAATAGACCCCAGTCATCCTATAGGAGTAACCATGCCGAAACCCGCGGCCCACGCGTTTGCAAACACCCAGGCCAAGTTCAAGCTCGCCGCAGGCAAGTCCGGGCAGTTTTTCTCCCTGCCCAAGCTGGCCGAGGCCTACCCGAACGTGGCGCGCATGCCGATCTCGATGCGCATCGTGCTGGAAAGCGTGCTGCGCAACTGCGACGGCAAGAAAGTGACGGCCGAGCATGTCGAGCAACTGGCCAACTGGAAGCCCAATGCCGCCCGCGTCGATGAGATCCCCTTCGTCGTCGCTCGCGTGGTGCTGCAGGACTTCACCGGCGTGCCCTTGCTGGCCGACCTGGCCGCCATGCGCAACGTGGCCGCCGCGATGGGCAAGAACCCCAAAGCCATCGAACCGCTGGTGCCGGTGGACCTCGTCGTCGACCACTCGGTCATGATCGACTACTACGGCACCAAGAAGGCGCTGGACCTGAACATGAAGCTGGAGTTCGAGCGCAACCGCGAGCGCTACGAGTTCATGAAGTGGGGCATGCAGGCCTTCGACACCTTCGGCGTCGTACCGCCCGGCTTCGGCATCGTCCACCAGGTCAACCTCGAGTACCTGGCGCGCGGCGTGCACAAGGGCAAGGACGGCGTCTTCTACCCGGACAGCCTCGTCGGCACCGACAGCCACACGACCATGATCAACGGCATCGGCGTCGTCGGCTGGGGCGTGGGCGGCATCGAGGCCGAGGCCGGCATGCTGGGCCAGCCGGTCTATTTCCTGACGCCTGACGTGGTCGGCTTCGAGCTGACGGGCCAACTGCGCGAGGGCGTGACGGCCACCGACCTGGTGCTCACCGTCACCGAGATCCTGCGCAAGCACAAGGTCGTCGGCAAGTTCGTCGAGTTCTTCGGCGAAGGCACCCGCACGCTGGCCCTGCCCGACCGCGCGACGATTGCCAACATGGCGCCCGAGTACGGCGCCACCATGGGCTTCTTCCCGGTCGACGAGAAGACCGTCGACTACTTCAAGGGCACGGGCCGCACCGCCGCCGAGATCGAGGCCTTCGAGGCCTATTGGCGGGCTCAAGGCATGTTCGGCGTGCCCAAGGCGGGCGACATCGACTTCACCTCGGTGGTCTCGCTGGACCTGGGCACCGTGGCGCCCAGCCTGGCCGGCCCCAAGCGCCCGCAGGACCGCATCGAGATCACGAATCTCGCCTCCACCTTCGCGCAGCTCTTCAGCAAGCCCACCGCCGAGAACGGTTTCAACCAGCCCGCGGACAAGCTGGCGCAGAACTTCGTCACCGAATCGGGCCTGCCGGTGAAGAACGGCGACGTGCTGATCGCTGCCATCACCTCCTGCACCAACACCAGCAACCCCAGCGTGCTGCTGGCCGCCGGCCTGCTGGCCAAGAAGGCGGTGGAAGCCGGCCTCACGGTCGCCCCGCACATCAAGACGTCCCTCGCGCCCGGCTCGCGCATCGTCACCGAGTACCTGGAGAAGGCCGGCCTGCTGCCCTATCTGGAAAAGCTCGGCTTCAACGTCGCCGCCTATGGCTGCACGACCTGCATCGGCAACGCCGGCGACCTGACGCCCGAGCTGAACAAGCTCATCCAGGACAACGACCTGGTCTGCGCGGCCGTGCTGTCGGGCAATCGCAACTTCGAGGCCCGCATCCACCCCAACCTCAAGGCCAACTTCCTGGCCAGCCCGCCGCTGGTCGTGGCCTATGCCATCGCTGGTACCGTGACCCGCGACCTGATGACGCAGCCCGTGGGCTACAACAGCAAGGGCCATCCCGTCTTCCTGGGCGACATCTGGCCCAGCAGCGACGAGATCTACGCGCTGATGAAGCATGCGATGGACCCCGTTGCCTTCAAGGCCAACTACGACCAGGTCGCCACCAAGCCCGGCAAGCTGTGGGACGCCATCAAGGGCGTCAAGGGCCAGGTCTACAACTGGCCCAAGAGCACCTACATCGCCCAGCCGCCTTTCTTCGAAGGCTTCACGATGATCCCACCGGCGCTGGTGTCTGGCGTCAAGGGCGCCAAGGTCATGGCGCTGTTCGGCGATTCGATCACCACCGACCACATCAGCCCGGCCGGCTCCTTCAAGGAGACGACGCCGGCCGGCCAGTTCCTGACGGCCAACGGCGTGGCCAAGGCCGACTTCAATTCCTACGGCGCGCGCCGCGGCAACCATGACGTGATGATGCGCGGCACCTTCGCCAATGTGCGCGTGAAGAACCTGATGCTGCCCGCCCGGCCCGACGGCTCGCGCGAGGAAGGCGGCTACACGCTGAAGGGCGGCCAGCAGACCACCATCTACGACGCCGCCATGGCCTATATCCAGGAAGGCACGCCCACCGTCATCTTCGCGGGCGAGGAATACGGCACCGGGTCGAGTCGAGATTGGGCCGCGAAGGGAACTCAACTGCTGGGCATCAAGGCCGTCATCGCCAAGAGTTTCGAGCGCATCCACCGCAGCAACCTGATCGGCATGGGTGTGCTGCCGCTGCAGTTCAAGGCCGGCACGAGCTGGGAGTCGCTGGGCCTGACCGGCGCGGAGACGATAGACATCGGCCTGGCCGAGGTGATCAAGCCGCAAGGCGACGCGGCGATGACGATCACCTACGCCGACGGATCGGTCAGGCAGGTACCGCTGACGCTGCGCATCGACACGGCCATCGAGGTGGACTACTACTACCACGGCGGCATCCTGCCGTTCGTGTTGAGACAGTTGCTCGCGGCCTGAGACCTCTCGCCCAAGGAGTACCTTGGTCGGTCTCCCGAGGAGACGGCGATGCTTGCCGGATTGACCGGCAAGCACATCGCCCAACGCGGGCCGGCTAGGGAGCGGCCCGGCGCTCGACCCGCAAGTCCTCCCCCTGTCTAGACAAGTACGCAGCAGGTTTATGGGACAGGTTTGTCCCACGACACGCACGCCATCCACCTCACCAGAATCCGCGGCTTCTTCAACCCAGTGCCCCGACCCGGGGCCGACAGGAGCTTGCATGAAGACCTGGTTCAAGCTGACCGCCGCTGCCCTTGCCGTTGCTGCCATGAGCAGCAGCCATGCCGCCAGCACCGAGTGCCTGGATGTGCGCGTGAGCAACGCCTCGCCCGTCGTGAACGGCGATGTGGACGTCCACGTGGACGTCGCCGTGACCAACCAGTGCCGCACCGCCGTGCAGGTGCTGCGCTGGCAGCTACCCAGCGACACCATGAGCGGCTCGCTGTTCACCGTGACGCGCGACGACCGCCCGGTTCGCTACACCGGCGCCGTCATCAAGCGCGCGGCGCCCCAGGCCAAGGACTATGTGGAGATCGCCGCTGGCGCCACGCTGAACTACAAGGTCGAACTGACCGGCCACTACGACTTCAGCAAGAACGGCCGCTACGCCATCGAGTTCCACAGCGACCGCGGCACCCACGGCTCGGGCGCCCAGTCCATGCACAGCGCGACGACCACCTACCTGTGGGCGCAGGGCCGCAACGAGAAGCTGGACGCTGCCAGCGCCGACGACGAGGCGGCCACCACGATGCGCGCCAACGCCACCGCGGCAGCCGCCAGCATCTCCTACACCGGCTCCTGCACCAGCAGCCAGAAGTCCTCGCTGGCCTCAGCCGTCACGGCAGCCACCAACTACGCGTCCAGCTCGACCACCTACCTCAACGGCACGCCGTCGGGCACGCCGCGCTACACGAGCTGGTTCGGCGCCTACACCTCGTCACGCTGGAACACGGCCAAGGATCACTTCACCAAGGCCCGCAACGCCTTCCAGACCGCCGCCCTGACGCTGGACTGCAGCTGCAAGGACAGCGGCACCTACGCCTATGTCTACCCGACGCAGCCGTACAAGATCTACGTCTGCGGCGCCTTCTGGAGCGCGCCGATGACGGGCACCGACAGCAAGGGCGGCACCCTGGTGCACGAGATGATGCATTTCAACGTCATTGCCGGCACCGACGACTGGGCCTATGGCCAGAGCGCGGCCAAGAGCCTGGCCAAGTCCAGCCCCACCAAGGCGCTGGACAACTCGGACAACCACGAATACTTCGCTGAGAACAGCCCCTTCCAGAACTGAGTTCCCTCGCGTTTGACGCGCCGCCTTCGGGCGGCGCTTTTTGTTGGGGGCTGCCGATCGTGCGGCCCTGGGCTAGGCTCGCAACCATGCGTCTTCACCGCCTATATCTCGCAACCGCCGCCTTGTTCACAGCCTGCCTTTCGCCCATGGCCCTTGCCGTAACGCCCCTGCAGCATGCCGAGCTGAGCTGCCAGTTCCAGGCCACACCCAAGCCCGACGGCCAGGTGTTGCTGCAGTTCAAGCTGAGCAACAACGGCAAGCGCGCTCTGCACCTGCTGCGCTGGGGCAGCCCCTTCGAGGGCGCCTGGTTCGGGCCCTTTGTGCAGGCCAGCACGCCACAGGGGAAACTGACTTTCCAGGGCGCGATGCGCAAACGCGGCGATCCGTCGGCCCAGGACTATCTGCACCTGGCCGCAGGCGAGAGCCTGAGCGTTGAACTCGTCTTGAACGAAGCCTTCACGGTGCCTCCCAACGGCACCCTGCGATTGCAGGCCCACTGGCATTGGCACGACATGATGCTCCGCGGCACGCCGCCACGGCCGCGCGCTCAACACCGCGGTCTGGACCAGGACTGCGGCGAAGTCACGCTGAACCGCTGACGGCCTCACCTGACGAACGACTGCCGCCGACAGCGGCGTTACGCTGCCGCCCTTTCGCTCCCCCCCGCCCTCCATGCACCGCCTTCCCGGCCTCGACCTCCTGCGCAGCATCGCCATCGTCTGGGTGATGTGCTTCCACACCTTCCTCATCGGTGGCCTGGGGCCGGACTGGACCTGGCTGACCCGCTTCGGTTGGGCGGGCGTGGACATATTCTTCGTGCTCAGCGGCTTCCTGATCGGCTCGCAACTGCTGCGCAAGCTGCAGCGGGGCGAAGCGCTGCGCTTGAGCGACTTCTACTGGCGCCGGGCCTGGCGCATCCTGCCGGCCTTTGCCGTCGTGCTGGCCGTCTACGTGACCTTCCCGGTGCTGCGCGAGGAGCCGAACCTGGAAGCCTGGTGGCAGTTCGCCAGCTTCACGCTCAACCTGCTGATCGACTACGGCCACAACCAGGCCTTCTCGCATGCCTGGTCGCTGTGCGTGGAGGAGCATTTCTATCTGCTCTTCCCGCTCTTGGCCTGGTGGATCACACGTCGTCCCTCCTCTGCACGCTTCGCCGGCCTGTGCGCCGCCCTGGTGCTGGGCGGCATTGCGCTGCGCGCCGGCATCTGGCTGCACAACGACGCCATCCAGCCGCAGCGACCCTGGTTCATCGAGGACATCTACTACCCGACCTGGACGCGGCTGGACGGACTGCTGATGGGCATCATGCTGGCCGCGCTACGCGTCTACCGGCCGCAGCTGTGGACGCGGCTGCAGGCGCGCTCGACGGCGCTCTGGTTCACCGGGTTGGCCATGACCGCCCTCGCCTTCTGGCTGTTCCGCGACCGCACCGGCCTGGTTGCCAACGCGGTTGGCTGGCCGCTGCTTTCTTTCGGCTTCGGCCTGCTCGTACTGGCGGCCAGCACGCCGCGGGCCTGGGCCGTGCCCGGCACGGGCTGGCTGGCAGCCATCTCCTACAGCCTTTACCTGAGCCACAAGATCGCGATGCACGTCGTGCATGTCTGGATCGCACCGGCGCTGCCGCTGCAGGGACCGGCGCTGTTCCCGGTTTATGCCGTCGTCATCCTGGCCGTTGGCGCCGCCCTGCACTATCTCGTCGAAAAGCCGGGCTTGCAACTGCGCGACCGCCTGGCCCGCTCGCCGCGAGCCGTCGAAGCTGGCAGCATGCCGGCATGACGATCCAACCCGGCTCCGAACTCCACCTGCGCGACCTCGCCCGGCTGCGCCGCGTGCGCGACCGCATCGACCGCGAGTACGCCCAGCCCCTGGACGTCGAGGCCCTGGCGCGCGGCGTGCACATGTCGGGCGGCCACCTCAGCCGGCAGTTCCGGCTGGCCTACGGCGAGTCGGTCTACAGCTATCTGATGACGCGGCGCATCGAACGCGCCATGGCCCTGCTGCGGCGTGGCGACCTGAGCGTCACCGAGGTCTGCTTCACCGTCGGCTGCTCGTCGCTCGGCACCTTCAGCACGCGCTTCAGCGAACTGGTGGGCCGGTCGCCAAGCGCCTACAAGCGCGACCAGGCACAGGCGACGGCGGGCATGCCGTCGTGCGTCGCGCGCCAGGTGACGAAACCGATCAGGAATCGAGAAGCGCCGCAAGAAAGCGAAACCTAGACTTCTTTCCGTGCCCTAACCCCTTCACGGAGACACCCAAATGGACATCAGCATTCACTCCAGCTTCCTGCCCCAATCCGACCCGGAAGCTTCGCTGGCCTTCTACCGCGACACCCTCGGCTTCGAGGTGCGCAACGACGTCGGCTACAACGGCCTGCGCTGGATCACGGTCGGCCCGGTCGGCCAGCCGGGCACCTCCATCGTGCTGCACCCGCCGGCGGTCACGCCGGGCGTCACCGAGGACGAGCGCCGCACCATCACCGAGATGATGGCCAAGGGCACCTTCGGCATGCTGATCCTGGCCACCGCTGACCTGGACAAGACCTTTGCCAAGCTGCAGGCCGAGGACGCCGAGATCGTCGAGGAGCCGACCATGCAACCCTATGGCGTGCGCGACTGCGCCGTCCGCGACCCCGCCGGCAATCTGCTGCGCATCCAGGAAAGAAACTGAAGCCCCTCGTCCAAGGATTACCTTGGCCGGTCCCCCGAGGGGACGGCGATGCTTGCGGCATTGAGCCGCAAGCACATCGCCAGCGCGGGCCGGCTAGGGAGCGGCCCGTCGCTCGCCCCGCAGGAAACTGAAATGACCATAGCAGACAACCACGACCGCATCCGCGTGCAGGGTGCGCGGGAAAACAACCTCAAGGACGTCAGCGTCGACATCCCCAAGCGGCGGCTGACCGTGTTCACCGGCGTGTCCGGCTCGGGCAAGAGCTCGCTGGTCTTCGGCACCATCGCAGCCGAGTCGCAGCGCCTCATCAACGAGACCTACAGCGCCTTCGTGCAGGGCTTCATGCCCACGCTGACGCGGCCCGAGGTGGATGTGCTGGAGGGCATCACCACGGCCATCATCGTCGACCAGGAGCGCATGGGCGCCAATGCCCGCTCCACGGTCGGCACGGCCACCGACGCCAACGCCATGCTGCGCATCCTGTTCAGCCGCGTCGGCAAACCCCACATCGGCCCGCCCAGCGCCTTTGCCTTCAATGTGCCGTCGGTGCAGGCCACTGGCGTCATCACCGTCGACAAGGGCGGCGCCAGCAAGGCCGTCAAGCAGACCTTCTCGCGCACCGGCGGTATGTGCCCGCGCTGCGAGGGCATGGGATCGGTGTCGGACTTCGACCTCGACCAGCTCTACGACTCGAGCAAGTCCCTCAACGGCGGCGCCATCAACATCCCCGGCTACAGCATGGAAGGTTGGTACGGCCGCATCTTCCGCGGCTGCGGCTTCTTCGACCCCGACAAGCCCATTGCCAAGTTCACCAAGCGCGAGTTGCATGACCTGCTGCACAAGGAGGCGACCAAGATCAAGGTCGACGGCATCAACCTGACGTATGCCGGCCTCATCCCCTCGATCCAGAAGTCCTTTCTGTCGAAGGACGTCGATGCGCTGCAGCCGCACATCCGTGCCTTTGTCGACCGCGTCATCACCTTCCAGACCTGCCCCGAATGCCATGGCACGCGGCTCAGCGAAGCGGCCCGCAGCTGCAAGATCGGCAAGCACAGCATCGCCGACGCCTGCTCAATGCAGATCAGCGACCTGGCCGACTGGGTGCGCGGCTTGAAGGGCGCCGAGGTCGCACCGCTGCTGAAGGCCCTGAGCCATCTGCTCGATGCCTTTGCCGAGATCGGCCTGGGCTATCTGTCGCTGGACCGGCCAACCGGCACGCTGTCCGGTGGCGAGGCCCAGCGCGTGAAGATGATCCGCCACCTCGGCTCGTCGCTGACCGATGTCAGCTATGTCTTCGACGAGCCGACCACCGGCCTGCACCCGCACGACATCCAGCGCATGAACGAGCTGCTGGGCCGCCTGCGCGACAAGGGCAACACCGTCCTCGTCGTCGAGCACAAGCCCGAGGTCATCGCGATTGCCGACCATGTCGTCGACCTCGGTCCCGGTGCCGGTGCGGCCGGCGGCGAGGTCGTCTATGAAGGCAGCGTCGCCGGCCTGCGCAAGAGCGGCACGCTGACGGGCCGACACCTCGACGACCGCGCCGCGCTGAAGGACAAGCTGCGCAAGCCCGCTGGCGCGCTGAAGATTCGCGGCGCCAGCACGCACAACCTGCAGAAGGTCAACGTTGACATCCCGCTCGGCGTGCTCTGCGTCGTCACCGGCGTGGCCGGCTCGGGCAAGAGCTCGCTGATCCACGGCTCGGTGTCCAAGCTGGATGGCGTCGTCGCCATCGACCAGGCCGCCATCCGCGGTTCGCGGCGCAGCAACCCGGCCACCTACACCGGCCTGCTCGACCCCATCCGCAGCGCCTTTGCCAAGGCCAACGGCGTCAAGCCCGCCCTCTTCAGCGCCAACTCCGAGGGCGCCTGCCCGACCTGCAACGGCAACGGCCTGATCTTCACCGACCTCGGCCCGATGGCCACGGTGTCCACCGTCTGCGAGGACTGCGGCGGCAAGCGCTTCCAGGCCGCGGTGCTCGAGTACAAGCTGGCGGGGCGCGACATCAGCGAGGTGCTGGCGATGTCGGTCGCCGAGGCCACCACCTTCTTCGGCGGCGGCGCGGCCAAGACGCCGGCGGCGCATGCCATCCTGGAAAGGCTGGCCGACGTCGGCCTGGGCTATGTCAGCCTCGGCCAGCCGCTGACCACCTTGTCCGGTGGCGAGCGCCAACGTCTCAAGCTGGCGACGCAGATGGCCGAGAAGGGCGACGTCTATGTGCTGGACGAGCCGACAGCCGGCCTGCACCTGGCCGACGTCGAACAACTGCTCGGCCTGCTGGACCGCCTCGTGGACGCCGGCAAGTCCGTCATCGTCATCGAGCACCACCAGGCCGTCATGGCGCATGCGGACTGGATCATCGACCTCGGCCCAGGCGCGGGCCATGACGGTGGCCGGGTCGTCTTCGAGGGCACACCGGCCGATCTGATTGCCAAGCCCTCCACTCTGACGGGCGAGCATCTGGCGGACTACGTCGGCGCGACCAAGCCCAAGGGGCGAGCCAAGAAATCCTAGGCCTGCACCGGCACGCTGATCTCGAACCAGAACCGGCTGCCTTGCGCCAGCCGGCTCTCCAGCTTGATCTCGCCGCCCATCATGCGCACCAGCTGTCGGCTGATGGCCAGGCCCAGGCCCGTGCCACCGACACGCTGCTCGGCATTGCCGGCCTGCTCGAAGGGCTCGAACAGGCGGTAGACCTGGTCGTCGGCGATGCCCACGCCAGTGTCCTGCACCTCGAAGCACAGCCGCACATGGCCCGGCTCGGCGTCGGCCAGCGGCGGCAGCGCGCGCGCCATCAGCAGCACGCCGCCGACATGGGTGAACTTGACCGCGTTGCCCAGCAGGTTCAGCAGGATCTGGTTGAGCCGCTTCTCGTCGGCCAGCACGACAGCGGGCAGCTGCGGGTCGAGCTGCAGATCGAGCGTGATGTGCTTGCCCTCGGCCATCACGCGCACGATGTCGATCACGGCCTGCAGGCGCGGGACCAGTTCGACGGGGCCGATGCGCAGCTCGGCCTTGCCGGCCTCGATGCGCGACAGGTCGAGGATGTCGACGATCAACGTCAGCAGGTGCTGGCCGCTGCTGTGGATGATGTCCAGGCCGTTGCGCTGCTTCGGCGTCAGGCCGTCGTCCATCTTCAGGATCTGCGCATAGCCCATGACGGCGTTCAGCGGCGTGCGCAGCTCGTGGCTCATGCGCGCCAGGAACTGGCTCTTGGCACGGCTGGCGATCTCGGCACGCTCCTTGGCATCGCTGAGTTCCAGCGTGCGCTCGGTCACCAGGTCCTCAAGGTGGTCACGGTGGGCGCCAAGTTCGGTCTCGCGCTCCTGCAGCGCAGTGATCATGCGGTTGAAGGTCTCGGCCATCGCCGCGATGTCCCGCGGGCCGCCGGCCGGCGCACGGGCATCGTTGTCGCCCAGCTCGACCCTCTCCATGGCCTCGGACAAGACACCCAGCGGCCGCGTCAGGCGCAGGATCAGGAAGCGCACCGCCAGCAGGAAGATGGTTGCAAACAGCACGGCCACGCCGAAGTTGGCGAGGAAGAGCGAGGCCTGGGTGCGGTGCAGCGTCGCCTTGCTCAGCACGATGCGCACATGGCCGAGCAGTTGCGCGGGGCGCAGCGTCACGTCAAAGGGTGAGGCCTCGGGGCGGGTCCAGACCGGTGCGGCGAAGGCCCAGCTGTCTTCCGTCTCCTGGTCGAGCCAGGGCTCGCTGGCCGCCGGGTCGGGCACGGCCGGTGACGTGGTTGTGGGCAGGCGGTCCCGCTCGGGGCCCAGCGCCAGCAGCAGCCGGCCCTTGGTGTCGCGGATCTCGATGCCCATCACGTCCGGGAAGGCCAGCGAGGCGCGCACCGCCTCCTCGGCGTTGTCGGCAGCGGCGTACAGCAGGGCCAGCGAGCTGTTGGACGCCAGGTTGGCTGCCACGCGCCCCCCCTGCTCCATCAGCATGGCCCGCACCTGGCGGCCACCTTGCCAGGCGTTGACGACCGCCATCAGCAAGGCCAGGCAGAGCGTGCCCAGCGCGACGGCGACGCTGAGATGGCGGCGGAACGAGGTCTCGCGCAACCAGCGCGCGTAGACGCGCAGCGGCCACGACCGCTGCGGCGGCGCGGCCACAGGCACGCTTTCATCCCGAAGGATGAGGGGCGGCTGGCTGTCCAGTGGAACGGGTGGCGTCACTCTCGAACCTCAGCTGGAGGGATAGACCAGATCGAATCCCGACTGCACGGTGGCGACGTCAAGTCCCAGGTGCGCGGCGGTGCGGATGTTGATGGCGGCGCGTGCCTGGCGCAACGGCAGCACGCCGGCCGCGCCCGCTTTAGGGTTGGACGCGAGGCGTTGGGCCGACACGGCCAGTGAGCGCCCGAGTTCATGGTTGTCCGGGTAGAGCGAAAACAGTGCGCCGCGCTTCACATGCGCCAGGTGGCTGGAGAACACGGCGATGTTGCGGTTCCAGCCTTCCTTGAGTACCAGCGTGAGCACGACGTTGTCGTCCACGGTCGTCGGGTCCTGCGGCAGCCAGACGGCGTCGCGGGCCGGGTCGGCCGAGGCCAGCAGCTGGGCGTAGGCGCGCAGAGCCTCGGCCTGATCGGCGGCTTCCTGGGCCAGCAGCTCCAGGCCTTCGGCCCGGGCCGCCTCGCGCGCCAGCTTCACCAGCCAGGTGTTCAGCTTGGGGTCGTAGACCAGGTGCACACGACGCGTGGACGACTTCAGGCGCCGGAGTCGCGCGAGCAGCAAGGCCGGGTCGGGCGCCAGCGTGTGGATGGGAAAGTTGCGGGCCTCGGACTCCTGCACCGACACGACGCAGCCGACCATCACGGCCAGCTCGTCGGCCAGCGCCGCCGCGACGCGCATGCCGCCGCGCCCCAGGCCGATCAATACCTTGACTTCTCGCTTGCGCACCTCGTCGGCGACCTGCGCCGGATTGGCGTTGCTGGCCAACGCGAAGCTCGTGACCGAGCCGCCGAGCCTGTCCTCGATGCCTTCGATGATGGTGGTGAAGACCTGGCGAAAGGGTTCGCCGAGTTCGGGATAGACAACCACCAGCGAGCGCCCGAGCTCGGCCGCCGCGGCCGGACCACCGGTCAGCACCACGGCACCGCCCAGGGCCTGCTGCAACAAGGCGCGGCGCGTGGCGGGGCGAAGGCAACCGGGCTCAGTCAAAAGAAGAACGCTGTGTGGCAGGGTCGGGACAGGTGGGCGGCATTATGCAAAGGCCCGGACGCCATGGCGGTACAGAGCCGGAACAGCGGCGCGCGCCGAGGAACAGCGTCGTCCTCGACATGCCGTTGCGCAGCAGCGGTTCAGGCATGAACAGGCTGCAGATGCCGAGGCGGATGCACAGCGGCAAACGCCACCGCAACGACGCCGAAAGCCCGTCGCAACGGCGCATGGCAAGGGGCTTTCGATAGGCAACCGGAGGCAATCAATGGGGCTCTGAGCGTTCCGACGCCGGGCGCAAGGTGGGGCATTATGCAGACGGCCACAGGCCTCATGCGCTCCGCTCCGGGAGGAGTTCACGATCGCGCCACAGTCTCTGACGCGACTAGCCGGACCGCCCCTGGGTAACAGCACAATACGCGCCCATTCACCCTCCACCTCGGAGACGCTGGCAATGAGACCTTTCTTTGGCTTGGTGATCCTCGGCGGCGTCTGCCTGACGGCCGCGTCGTCACCTGCCCTCGCGCAGGGGCCCAGCGAAGAGGAAGAACTGGCCCAGGTCTACGGCGACAAGACCACCATCAGCATCGCCACCGGTACGGCCCAGACCCTGCGCCGCGCGCCTGCCGTGGCGACCGTCATCACGGCCCAGGACATTGCCGTCATGGGCGCCGCCGACCTGGACGAGGTGCTGGAGACCGTGCCGGGCCTGCACGTGAGCCGCAGCACCGGGGCCTATTCGCCGCAGTACCTGATCCGCGGCGTGGCCAGCGATTTCAATCCGCAGGTGCTGATGCTGCAGAACGGCGTGCCCATGACCACGCTGTATGTCGGCAGCCGTGGCGTCATCTGGGGCGGCCTGCCGCTGCAGAACATCGCGCGCATCGAGATCATCCGCGGCCCAGGCTCGGCGCTGTATGGCGCCGACGCCTATTCGGGCGTCATCAACATCATCACCAAGAGCGCACAGGACATCCAAGGCACCGAGCTGGGCCTGCGCGCCGGCTCCTTCAGCACCCGGGACGCCTGGCTGCAGCATGGCGGCAAACTGGGCGCCCTTGACCTGGCCGCCTTCCTGCGCGTCGGGCGCAGCGATGGTTTCAGGCGCATCGTCGAGTCGGACGCCCAGACCGGCCTGGACGCCGTGTTCGGCACCCACGCCAGCCTGGCGCCGGGCCCCGTCAGCACGGGCTATCACGCCGTCGATGGCGGCCTGGAGCTGGGTTACGGCAAGTGGCGGCTGCACGCCGGCTACAAGGACCGCCGCGACGTGGGCACAGGCGCGGGCATCGCCGGCGCCCTCGATCCCGTGGGGCGAATGGGATCGCAACGCGCCGAACTCGATACGGGTCTCAGTGATGTCGACCTGTCGTCGGGGTGGCGGCTGAGCGTGAACGCCAGCTATCTGCACTACACGCAAAAGCTCTCCGTGCCCGTCCAACTGTTCCCGCCCGGGGCTTTTGGCGGCTCATTCCCGAACGGCGTGTTCGGCTCACCCAACACCTGGGAGCGGCAGGCGCGCCTGTCCACCGCCCTCACCTACAGCGGCTGGGCCGGCCATCATTGGCGCATCGGTCTCGGTCACGACGACCTGAATCTCTACCGCACCCGGGAGTTGAGGAACTTCAACGTCATCACGTCGGGGCCTCTCACCGGCGTGCCGGTTCCCACACCCGGCGGCCAGCTCATCGAGGCGCCGGTGAACGACTCCTTCCTGGCGCCTCACCAGCGCCGTGTCGACTACGCCTACATCCAGGACGAATGGAGCTTCGCCAGGGACTGGACATTGACGGCCGGCGTGCGGCAGGACCGCTATTCCGATTTCGGCCGCACCACCAACCCGCGCGTCGCGCTGGTGTGGGACGCCAGCCTGGACCTCACCGCCAAGCTGCTCTACGGCAGCGCGTTCCGGGCGCCGTCGTTCAACGAGCAATACGGCGTCAACCCGGTGGCCAGCGGCAATGCGGCCATCCGGCCCGAGACCATGCGCACGGTCGAAGCCGCGCTGCAGTGGCATGCCAGCCGGGAGCTGCAGCTGAACTTCAACGTCTTCCGCTATGCCATGGGGGACATCATCAAGACCACCTCCAACCCGGCGCCCGCACCCGGCGCGACCTTCCGCAATGCCGGCTCCCAGCATGGCACCGGCGCCGAGGTCGAGTGGGTGTGGGATGCGCGGCGCGATCTGCGCTTCACCGGCAACTATGCCTACCAACGCTCCATCGACGAGTTGAACCGGACCGACGCCGGCTATGCCCCGCACCACCACCTGAATGCACGGCTCGACTGGTCATTCGCGGGTGATTCCACCCTCAGCGGACGGGTCAACCGCGTGGGCGACCGCGTGCGCGTCTACGGCGATGCCCGCCCCAACCTGCCCGGCTACACGACGCTGGACCTGAGCCTCAGGACCGCACTTGCCAAGACGGGCTGGGAGCTGTCCTTCGCGCTGCTGAACGCCCTCAACGCCGATGTGCGCGAACCCAGCCTGCCCAGCACCGGCATTGCCAACGACCTGCCCATGGCGGGGCGCTCGCTGACAGCTCAAGCCAGCTACAAGTTCTGAGTTCCAGGCCAGCGCCTCTTGGGCGCGCCCTCATAGGCCATGTGATCACAGGACAGCGGGAACAGCGCGCCCGCGGGGCGCTCGGCGGCCTCGATATAGCAGGGCGTCATGCCCGCCAGCAGCATCGGCACCTGGAAGTGGTGGAATTCGGTGACCGACAGACCCAGGTCCGCCGCCAGTCCCGCGGTGAAAGCCGCATAGTTCATCTTCAGCCGCGCATCGCGTGCGACCAGCAAGCGCTCAACCTCGTGCGCCAGGGCGAGATGGGGTCCGCCGGCCAGCCCCAGCTCGCGGGCAATGCCCAGCAGCCAGGGCAGGCGCTCATCGGTCGAGTGGATGGGTCGGCCGTAGCCAAAGATGCGCCGCTGCGCCAGCTCCTGCTGCACGATGTCCGCCAGCGGTTCACCCGCGCTGACGCCGCGCTGCGCCTTGATGAGAAAGTCGATCGCCCGCACGCAGGGATGGCCACCGTAGACGGTCGCCTCCGACATGCCCAGCGCGGCCGACATGCCCAGCGCCGGCGTGCTGCGCGCACTGCCTGCCAGCGCCGCGACGCGGTTGTTCCACAGGCGCGCATCGGGGTAGCTGGTGCAGACCCACATCGCGTGCAGAAGCTTCAGCGCCGGTTCGTCGAAGCGCCGGCCGGTGATCGACAGCATGTAGAGCTCGACCCAGTCTGCGTGCCGCAGGTCTTCGTGCAGGTCATGGCCAAGGAAGACCGCACGGGTGCCGACAAAGGCCTTGCCGGCGCGTGTTGCCAACGGCTTCATGCGGCCACCTGTTCGGCAGGGTCGTTCAGCAGGTCCAGCTCGAAGAACGGGAACTGTTTGGGGCCGATGCCGCGCTGCTCCAGTGCATGCGCGGCGGCACCGGGCAGACGCAGCAGCAGGTAGAGCATCTCGCCCTGCTCTGCCGTGAAGCCCAGGTCGGTCAAGGCGGCGGCGGCCACGCCCGTCATGGCCAGCGGCATGCCCGCCACGGCTTCCAGCGCCGGCTGCTGGCTTGCCAGCCAGGCGCCGCGCAGGCTCCTGGTATTGCGCGCCAGGTGGGCCAGCAGTTGCTGGGCGAGGGGCGCCATGCGCTCGGCGTGCGCGTCGAAGCCAGGCAGGTGATCGCATTCGGGCCAGATGCTGGCCACGCCAGCGTCGGTCTGGCGGAGTGCCTGCGTCCACGGCGCGAGGTCGGTGCCGCAGCGCTGCCAGAGTTGCATCGCATGGAAGACCTCGCGCGCACCGCCTTGCTGGCCGGCGCCCACCGCCAGCGCGGCCATCAGGCTGGCGGCGGCGGTCGAGCCACCGGTGCCGGCGCACATCGCCGCATGCACCGACGGGTCGCGCGGCCCCGGATTGGCCAGCGCAAGTGCCAGGTCTTCCAGCAACGCAGCCTGCGCGGGCTCGGGCGCTTCACCGCGGAACAGCAGGAAGAGCATCTCGACCCAACGCGCACGCCCCAGCATCTCGCCATAGACGTCATAACCGTGGCAGTAGGCGGCGCGCGTGGCGAAGGCGTTGCCGGGCTCGGGCTCCTCCAGCCAGATGCGCGTGTGCACTCGTTGCAGCGCTGTCATCGCGCCGTACCCAGCGTCTTCATGCGCAGATTCATCGGCGGCACTTCCTCGCCGTCGATGCGGATGTCCAGCAGCGTCGGGCCCTGGCGCGACAGCAGCGCGTCGAAGTCCAACGCGTCCAGGTCCTTTGGCGAGCGGATCACGTGCCCCGGGATGCCCATGGCGGCGGCCATCATCGCGAAATCGACCTTGGGCAGCTGGAAGCCGATGGGCTCCGCGCCCGCCAGGCGCTGGCCATGCTTGACCATGCCCAGCGCGCCGTCGTTGAGCACGACATAGAGCACAGGCAGACCCAGCTCGGCGGCCACCGTGATCTCCTGGCCGTTCATCAGATAGCTGCCGTCGCCCGTCAGGCAGACGACCGGGCAGCGCCGGTTGGCCATCGCAATGCCCACCGCCGAACCAATGGCCCAACCCATGGGCGCGAAGTCCATCGTCACGCGCAGCCAGCTGGAGCTGCGCGAGCGCCTTTCCTTGCCGGCCGGCAGATAGGCACCACCCGGCATGCGGGCGCGCTGGTCGTGCGGCGCCAGATAGTGCACCGCCCAGGCGGCGCTGTTGCCGGCGTCGGCGACGAAACGGGTCTGCGGCGGGCAACGCTCGCTCAGGGTGGCCAGCAGGCGCTGCGGCTTCACCGGCGCGCTGTCGCTTTGGATGGCTTGCGGGTTGTCGACCATGGCCTCGTAGGCCTGGCGCGCCACCTGCGGATGCATGAAGGGCAGCAGTTGCCCTTCCGGACCGTTCTGCGACGGGGCCAGCAGCGTCATCAGCTGCTCGCACACCGACTTGATGTGGCCGCGCACATGCAGCCGCGCCATCTGCGAGCGCATCAGGTTCTCGTCGCTGTCGTCCACATGGACGAGGCGGCTGTTCAGCAGCGCGGCCGACCAGCCCCCGCTGTTGAACTCACCGAAGCCCGTGCCCAGGGCGATGACCAGATCGGGCTCGCTCGACAGCAGCTCGGCCGCGCTGGCGTGGCCGCCAAAGCCGAACACACCGCGAAAACGCGGGTGACGCGGGTTGATGAAGCCCTTGCCGTCGGGCGTCGTGATGAAGCTGCCGTCGGTCAGCTGCACCAGCTGCATCAATTCGTTGGCGGCATCGCCACATCCATCACCAATCAGCCACACGGGCTGGCGGGCCGAGAACAGCAGGCGCGCGAGCTGGCGCACGGAGGGCAGGTCAACCATGGCCGGCGCGCGGCGCAGCAGGCCGGCGAAGTCCGGCGTTTCCATGCCGTCGGGCAGAGGCTCGCGCAGGATGTCCACCGGGATGGACAGGTGACTGGGGCCGCTGGGGGCCCGCTGCGCCTGCATCAGCGCGTTGAAGAGCTTGGTGGGCAGTTGCTCGGCGTGCGAGACCAGCGAGTTGTAGCGCGTGCAGGGGCGGAACATCGCCATTGTGTTGATGCCGGTGCAGCTCGATTCCTGCAGCGCGCCCTTGCCGAAGTTCTTGATCGGCGGCTGGCCGGTGATGACCAGCATGGGCACGTTGTTGTCATAGGCGCAGGCCACGCCGGTGATCAGGTTGGTGGCACCCGGCCCCGAGGTAGCGATGCACACGCCGATGCGGCCGGTCTCGCGGGCATAGCCGTCGGCCATGTAAGCCGCACCTTGTTCGTTGCGGGCCACGACGGCCTGTGGGCCACCGCGGCGAGCGCTGCGCGCCAGGGCGTTGTAGAGCGGTTCGATGGCGCCGCCCGGGACGCCGAACACATATTCGACGCCCAGCGCGGCCAATGCATCGACCAGCAAATCGGCGGCGTCGCGCACGGCAGGTTCGCGCGCCCCATCCGACGCCGGATGGGACGCCTCGGTATAGAACGGGGCGAGAGCAGTATTTGATTCCACGTTGCAGCAGTCGATAGACACCGCACCGGAAGGCCGCATGGCGCTGCGAAGAGCGCCATGCACCTGCTTGTCGGCACGACATCGGGAAGGATGAGTCCACCATCGATGAACCCAGAACGGTCGTCCGAAACCATTCGGACAACCTCGCTCCTCCCTACGTGCGCTTGGGGCGCCGGTGCTGACTACACCTGGCCCTGCGACATCTATGCCAGCACGTGAATACGTTTCCGCAACCGCGCAATGACCGCAACTGTATCCATATGCAACAAAACTACATCCCCGCGAATGCGGGCGGCAGGACATCACAGGGTCAGGGCTTGACCTTCACTCCTGTAAGTTGCGCGACAGCTGCGAGTGTTGTCTGCGCCGCGTTGAGGCCGAGCAGGAAATCCTTGTCCGAGTAGTTCACGAACAGGTCGGTCGGCTGATGCCAATGCGGGTTCCAGCCTGCGCCGATCTGCTGGCCGCGCTCGTTCTCGCGCAGCGAGATGGCCGGCACCTCGTCCATGAAGGGTGTGGAGTCGGTGTTGGTCATGTGAAAGCCCACGGCCGCCGGGTAGTTCGTCGCGTACTTGTCGTTCGCAGCGCGGAAGTGCCAGGCCAGCTTGGCCGCGCCGTCCGCATGCTTGGACGTGGACTGATACTCGATGTTCACGTCGGCCTCGGCACGCTGCTCCTTCGGCGGCGCGTAGACCGGCTGGCCTTTGGCATCCAGCACCGGCTTGCCCGCCGCGTCCAGCTTGGGCACGGGCATGCCGTGGTCGAACATCATCATGTCGTGCTGGATCATGCCCAGCCACTTCGGCTCCGGGTAAAGCCCTGAGCCCTTGGGCGACTCGATGCCCTGCAAGCCCTTGCGCTGCTCGACATAGGCATAGGCGCCGTTCAGGCCCGTCTCCTCGTTGTTCCACAGCACAAAGCGGATGGAGCGCTCCGTCGTCACGCCGGGCAGGCTGAAGATGCGCGCCAGCTCCATGACCAGCGCCGTGCCTGAGCCGTTGTCGTTGGCCGCTTCGCCCCAGCCGATGCCGTCCATGTGCGCGCCAACGATGTACATCTCGTCCGGCCGCGTGGTGCCGATCTTGGTGCAGTAGACGTTTTCGCGCAGCGAAGTGCCCTCGGGCGTCGGCTCGGCATCGAGCTTGCGCAGGCGCTCGTCGGGTTGGGCCAGCGGGTCGGTGTTCACGCCGATGGGCGCGCGCTTGCCGAACAGCGTGCTGCCGCCCTGCCCCGCCGGGCCACCGGCCAGCGGGCCGCGCGGCGCGGCCGGTGTGCGCTTGGCAGGTTCGGTGAACTGGTATTGCAGGCGCTCGGTGTTGGTGCAGCCGTAACTCTTGAGCTGCGCCTCGATCCAGTCCAGCGCCGCCCGGTTGCGCGCGGTGCCCTGGCGACGGTCACCGAACTGGGTCAGACCCTTGATGGTGGCCTTGTACTTCTCGAGCTCCAGGTGCTTGACCAGGGTGGCGACGGGATCGGCCGCATCGGCGGCTTGCGCCTGGGCCAGGCCGGTGGCAGCGATCAGTGCGGCGGCGACGGTGGCGGTCTTGAAGGACATGGCTGGCGAAGTTGAGTCGGGCAGGCACGCATCCTAGGCCGGCAGCCCCAGGCTCGCCGACAGCAGCAAGGCGGGCGTGGCGCGGTCATCCGGGTCGGTCACAAGCAACAGTTGCAGCGCGCCGTTCTCGACGGTCACGGCGATGCCCTCGGCCTTGCAGCGCAAGGACAGCGGCCACATGCCGACCAAGCGCCCATCCGCCGCCACGACCCCGACGGCCGACCCTCGGCACGGGCCGTCCAGATAGCTGTCATCCGTGGCCTCCGCCGCCGCGCAGAACACCCAGCCCCCACCTGGCAGCGCCGCGCCATCGGTGAAGCACAGCGGCACGCCGTCGATGTCACCCAGTTCGTACGGCGTGCTCGACACCCGCTCGGGCGCCTGCCCCGCGCCGTCCAGCCAAGCCTGGATCACCAGCCAGTCGTAGCTGATCAGCACATTGACCGGGCTGGCCTGGTTGCCCCGCTGCAGCAGGCAGAAGCGGCCTGCAGCGACAAAGGCGCCCTCGATGTTCAGCTGCTCGTGCCGGGCGTGCAGCGGCTCGTACAAGGGCGAGAGGTCGATCTCGCGGACAGCGCCATGGAGCTCACCCGCCGCGTTGCACGCCAGCAGCGCCGCGCGTTGGCGTTGGGGCCGGGACCCGGAACCCAAGGCCAGCAGCGCACCTTGCGGGCAGCCCGCCCAGGGCGGCAAGCGGGCCAGCGCCTCCAGGTCGGGCTTGGCGGCCTTGCGGGCCTTGGGCTTGTCAGGCAGTTCGCCGTCGAAGAGCCTGTGCAGCCGGCCGGGGCGGTCGCCAGACAAGCCAAAGACGGCCAGCGTGTGCTCGTCATCGGCAACGACAAACAGCCGCTGCCCCACCTGAACCAACCCGCTGGCTGCGCTGAGGTGGCCCAGAGCGGCGTCCGTCTCGACGGACAGTGTTCGGATGACTCGGACCTCCAGCATGGCAAAACTCCGGCAAGCGTGCCGGCGATGCTAGTCGTGCCCGGAGAGCAGCATCGACGCCAGGCTGAGGTGGGGACGCCAGCTGGGGCGCGTTTGGAAGGGTGTGCATCAGCTCGATGACGTCCACCGCCTACCTCCACACGCGTCCCGACACCAGTCCTGTGTTCCAGATGAAGGGCTCGATGTGCACATTTCGTCACGAAATCTCTAGCACCAGCCGATGAATGGTCGGCAGTACGGGTGATCGGATCGATCGCTAAACCCCATACTGAGCGGCGAACCGCACACGAACCTGAAAGGCTCTGATGGCACCGCGTGAGGTTCGATTGCTTTTGGTCGACGACGACCCGTCCGCGATCCAGGTCATGGCGCGGATGTTGTCGGAGTACCCCGATCAGCGCTTCGCCACATCAGGCCAAGCCGCACTGCGGCTGGCACGTGAGCTGACCCCTGATCTCATCGTGCTGGATGTCGACATGCCTGGCATGACCGGGCTCGACGTGTGTGAGGCGCTGAAGGCCGACCCGGTCTTGGCTGATGTCCCTGTCATCTTCGCGACCAGCCACGACCCCACGACCCTGCTGCAAGTCACGGCCTTCCGCAAGGGCGGGTCCGATTTCGTCACCAAGCCGCTGATCGCGGTCCAGTTGACAGCCCGCGTGCGTGCGCACCTGCGCACCAAACTGCTGATCGAGGATCTGCAACGCGACAGCCTCGCATCGGGTGCCGCGCCGCCGCCGCCAGGCACGCAGACTCCGCGACTGCTGGTCGTTGACGATGACGTTGCATCGATCTACGTGCTGCGCAAGACGCTGGCCGCAATGGGCGATTTTTACTTTGCCAAGAACGGCGAGGAAGCCTTGGACCTCGCGCGTCGCCTGCTGCCGGACCTGATCCTGCTCGACGCGCACATGCCGGGTATCGACGGATTCGACGTGTGCAGGACGCTCAAGGCGGAAGCCGCCTTCAGGCACGTGCCGATCGCTTTCATCACCCGGTTCTCCGATCCGCGCAGCGAGATGCGTGCGCTCGATCTCGGTGCGGCAGATTTCATCGCCAAGCCCTACACCCGGGCTGTTCTGCAGGCACGTGTGCGCAACCTGCTCGACCTGAAGCGACGCACCGATGCCGAGCTGGAGTCGGTGCGCGAACACCTGCAGCGCGTGGGTGATGCGCGCGTCGCAGACATCGTCGGCGCCGCATCGGACGCCATCGTCACCTGCAATGCCGACGACAAGGTGGTGTTGATCAACGCTGCGGCTTGCCGCATGTTCGCCGTCGAGCACCAGCAGGCCATCGGGTCGCCGATGCAAGCGCTGTTGGGCGAGGCTGCGTTGATTGACAACCAAGCTCAGAACGCCCCGGTCCGCACCACGGTCACGCGTGCGAGCGGTGAATGCTTCCCGACCGAGATGTCGGTGTCGCGGGTTGGCGAAGGTCCGGACCGCCTGACCACCGTGATGCTGCGCGACATCAGCGACCGTGATCGGCTCGAGGCCGAATCACGCTCGCGCATCGAAGCCGAAACGGCCAGCCGCACCAAGACGCTGATGCTGTCCTACATCGCCCACGAGATGGGCAACCCCTTGAATGGCATGCTCGGTTTCGCCCAGCTGATGGCGGCCGATGAGAAGCACCCGATGTCTGCGGTCCAGGCCCAGCGCCTGACGCAGATCCTGGCCAGCGGCAAGCACTTGGAAGTCCTGATGCGCGACGTGATGGACCTCGGCCGCTTGGAGACCGGCAAGCTGACGGTCGAGTTGCGCCCAGTGAACGCCGCCCGGTGCGCGCAAGACGCCGCAGAGGCGGTCTCGGCGCTGGCGCAGCGGGCCGGCGTGACGCTGACATGCCCGCTCCCGTCGGCACCCGCCCGCTGCGCCGCCGACGTCGGACGGCTGCACCAGTGCCTGTTGAACCTGCTGACGAACGCCATCAAATACAACCGGCCCGGCGGTTGGGCAAGGATAGCGGTGACCGGCGATTCGCAAGCGGTCGCGATTGCCGTGAGCGACAACGGCTTCGGCATGGACGCGTTGCAGCGCCAGCACCTGTTCGAACCCTTCAACCGCCTCGGCAGACAGCTGGGCTCGACGCCCGGCGCAGGCCTTGGGCTGATGATCACGCGTCAGTTCGTGGAGGCGATGAACGGTCAGTTGCGCGTCGAGAGCGAGCCGGGTCAGGGAAGCTGCTTCACCATCTCGCTGCCCGGTGCGCCCGACCCCGGTGAAGACACCATCAACCACGCATCATCAAACGCCGCTCTTCGAGCGGGTGACGCCGTTTCGCACGACGTCAACGACGGTCCATGAGCGACAACATCCTGCTGGTCGACGACGACCCATCCGCAATTCGTCTGCTGAGTCATATGCTGGCGGACGTGGGCAACTTGCGCTTCGCGACCAGCGGGGAGGATGCGCTGCGACTTGCGAGAGAGTCGGCGCCCGATCTGGTACTGCTCGATGCAGAAATGCCCGGCATGAGCGGGTTCCAGATTCTCGAAGCGCTCAAGGCAGACCCGGGACTCGAGGACGTGCCGGTGATTTTCGTGACCAGCCACAGCGAGCCCGAATTCGAACTGTCCGGGTTCGAACTTGGCGCGGCCGACTTCATCGCCAAGCCCGTGAGCGCACCGTTGGTCGTGGCGCGGGTCAAGACCCAGCTGCGTGTCAAGCGCATCGCCGACGAGCTGCGCCGGATCGCGACGATCGACGTGCTGACCGGTGTCACCAATCGGCGTGGTTTCGACGACGCGCTGGCGCATGAATGGCGCCGCGCCCGGCGGGCCGGTGACCCGCTGGCCGTGCTGATGATCGATGTCGACCACTTCAAGTCATTCAATGATCACTATGGTCATCCGGCGGGCGATGTGTGCCTGCGGGCCGTCGCGCAGGCCCTGGCGAGCACCAGCCTGCGCCCGGCGGATCTGGTTGCGCGCTACGGCGGGGAGGAATTCGTCGTGCTGCTGCCGCAGACGCCGCGCCTGGGCGCCGAGCACGTGGCACACAGCATCCTGGCTGCCGTTCAAGCGCTGACCATCCGTCACGACGCCTCGTCGGCCGCATGCCACGTCACCGTCAGCGTGGGCGTCGCCTGCTACGACGACGCGAGCGAGTGCTGGGCAGAGCCCTCGGCCGACTCTCGCGCCGCTGGTCTTGGCAGGGGCCACTCCCCGCTTGATCTGGTGCGTGCTGCCGACAAGGCCATGTACTGCGCCAAGCGCGCCGGCCGGGCCCGGGCCATGTTGCTGGACATCTGCGATGTGGATGCGCCGCAGGGGGTGCGCGACGCGCGCCGGCCTCCGCGCCTTGTCCCCGTCTGACTGATCGATCACGCGCTCAACGAAGTTACCCATGCCCAGAATCGCCGGCGATACCCCCACCCTTCCCAATCCCGTCGACGGCACTGTGGAGTACCTCAACGAGGTCCGGCGCCAGGAGGCATTGCTCAAGACGGGCGCACTGCAGAGTGCAATCTTCAACAGCGCCAACTTCTCAAGCATCGCGACCGACGCGAAGGGCGTGATCCAGATCTTCAACGTCGGCGCCGAGCGCATGCTGGGCTATTCGGCCAACGACGTGATGAACAAGATCACGCCGGCCGACATCTCCGACCCGCAGGAATTGGTCGCGCGCGCCGAAGCGCTCAGCGTCGAACTCGACACCTCGATCGCGCCGGGCTTCGAAGCCCTCGTGTTCAAGGCCTCGCGCGGCATCGAGGACATGTACGAGCTGACCTACATCCGCAAGGACGGCAGCCGCTTCCCGGCGGTCGTGTCAGTCACGGCGTTGCGCGATGTCGAAGATCGAATCATCGGCTACCTGCTGATCGGCACCGACAACACGGCCCGCAAGCAGGCGGAAGAGGCGCTGCTCAAGGCCGGTGCCCTGCAATCCGCGATCTTCAACAGCGCCAATTTTTCCAGCATCGCCACCGACGCGAAAGGTGTGATCCAGATCTTCAACGTCGGCGCCGAACGCATGTTGGGTTACGCGGCCGCCGACGTGATGAACAAGATCACGCCGGCCGACATCTCCGACCCACAGGAGGTGATCGCGCGCGCCTTGGCGCTCAGCGTCGAACTCGAGACCACCATTGCGCCGGGTTTCGAAGCGTTGGTATTCAAGGCCTCGCGCGGCATCGAGGACATCTACGAGCTGACCTACATCCGCAAGGACGGCAGCCGCTTGCCGGCCGTCGTGTCGGTCACTGCGCTGCGCGACGCCCAGAACGCCATCATTGGTTACCTGCTGATCGGCACCGACAACACCGCGCGCAAACGCGCCGAGGAAGCGCTGCTGAAGGCCGGTGCCTTGCAGAACGCGATCTTCAACAGTGCCAACTTCTCGAGCATCGCCACCGACGCGAAGGGAGTGATCCAGATCTTCAACGTCGGCGCCGAGCGCATGCTGGGCTACACGGCCGCTGACGTGGTGAACAAGATCACGCCGGCAGACATCTCCGACCCGCCGGAATTGATTGAGCGGGCCAAGGCGCTGAGCGTCGAACTCGAAACCCCGATCGCCCCCGGCTTCGAGGCGCTGGTGTTCAAGGCCTCGCGCGGCATCGAGGACATCTACGAGCTGACCTATATCCGCAAGGACGGCAGCCGCTTCGGAGCGGTGGTGTCGGTGACGGCGCTGCGCGACGCGCAAGACGCCATCATTGGCTACCTCTTGATCGGCACCGACAACACCGCCCGCCAGCAGGTCGAAGAGGAGCGCCAGAAGCTCGACCAGCGCTTACGCGACCAGCACTTCTACACGCGCTCGCTGATCGAATCCAACATCGACGCGCTGATGACGACAGACCCGCGCGGCATCATCACCGACGTCAACAAGCAGACGGAGGCCCTGACCGGCTGCACGCGCGACGAGCTGATCGGCGCGCCGTTCAAGAACTACTTCACCGCGCCACACCGGGCGGAAGCAGGCATCAAGCGCGTGCTGGCCGAGGGCAAGGTCACCAACTACGAACTCACCGTGCGCGCCAGGGACGGCAAGCTCACCGTGGTGTCGTACAACGCCACCACCTTTCATGACCGCGACCGGCAGCTGCAAGGCGTCTTCGCGGCGGCGCGCGACATCACGGAGCGCAAGCAGTACGAGGAATCGCTGCGTCACGCAACGCAAAAGGCCGAACAGGCCAATCGTGCCAAGAGCGAGTTTCTCGCCAACATGAGCCATGAGATCCGCACCCCAATGAACGCGGTCATCGGCCTGACCTATTTGCTCGGGGAGACCTCGCTGGACGAGGAGCAGCTGGCCTTTCTGGCGAAGGTCAAGCTCGCGAGCAAGTCGCTGCTCGTGGTGCTGAACAACGTGCTCGATCTGTCGAAGATCGAAGCCGGCGAGTTGATCGTCGAGAGCACCGCGTTCGGCCTGCGCAGCCTGCTGAAAGAGCTGAGCGAGGTGATGGCGGTGCAAGCCGAGGCCAAGGGCGTCGCGTTCGAGATCGTCGTCGAGGACGAGCTGCCGGTGGTGCTGGAGGGCGATGCGACGCGCCTGAGCCAGATCCTGACCAACCTGCTGTCCAACGCGATCAAGTTCACCGAGCAAGGCAGTGTCGAGCTGCACGTGCGGATGCTTGCCGCCACGGCCCAGCATGCGACGCTGTCGTTTGCCGTGCAAGACACCGGCATCGGCATTGCGCCCGAAGTTCAGAAGCAGTTGTTCGCGCCGTTTGCCCAGGCGGATGCGTCGATCACACGGCGCTTCGGTGGCACCGGGCTGGGGTTGTCGATCGTCAAGCGATTGGCAAACCTGATGGGCGGGCACGTGAGTCTGGAGAGCACGCCCGGCGTCGGCAGCGTGTTCAGCGTCGTGCTGGACTTTGCGCTCGCCTCGCCGGATGCGGTGGCGCGGTTGGAGGCACCTCCCGCAGCAGCCGGTGAACGCGCGCTGCTGGACATCCGTGTGCTGGTCGTTGACGACAGCGACATCAACCTGGATGTGACGAAGCGCATCCTCGAACTCGAGGGCGCGAAGGTCTTGCTCGCAAACAATGGACAGGAAGCCTTCGATCTTCTTGAAGCCCAGCCCCACGCCATCGACGTGGTGCTGATGGATGTGCAGATGCCGGTACTCGACGGCCACGACGCCACCCGGCGAATCCGCCTGGAACTGCATCTGGCGGACTTGCCGATCATCGCCCTGACTGCCGGTGCGCTGAGCAGCGAGCGACAACGCGCCACGGCGGCCGGAATGGACGACTATCTTGTCAAACCGTTCGACCCGCGGTCCCTGGTGGCCAGCATCCTGCGCCGCGTTGCGCCTGTGAACGGCCGACCCGTGCAACCGGTTGCTGGCTCACCCGACTCGTCGGCGCCGGAATCGCTGCCGCAGCCGTGGCCGGAGATCGAGGGGATCGACGGGTTGGACGTGCGCGAACGCCTGAGCAATGACTTCGGCTTGTTCAAATTGATGCTCAAGCGGCTGCTCGACGAGTTCCCGGAGGTCTCAATTCCGATCGCAGCGCAAGCCCCGATCGACCTCGCCATTCATGCCAGTCGCATGCACAAGCTGAGAGGCAGCGCGGGTACCCTCGGAGCCAGAGAGATCCATCAACTGGCGGGCGAGGCGGAGACGGCTTGTGCCGCAGGAAAGGTCGAGAGATTCGGCGATCTCGCGACGCGACTTGCCATCAAGCTGCACCGGCTGGGGGAATGTGTGGCGCCGTTGCTCGTGACAGCGCCGGCCCCGGCCGAGGATCCTTCTGCGGCCATCAGCGGCGACAGCCTCGAGCCGCAGGTCCTGGCCGATTTCGTCGGCCTGCTGCGCCAGCAGAGCATGTCAGCGATCGAGCGTTTCAATGGCCTCTCCCCACAGCTCCAACGGCTCTTGAGCAAGGGCGCGTTCGACCTGGTGCGTCAGCACATCGATAACCTGCAGTTCAGCGATGCCGCCGATGCGCTGGAGGCGGGCCCGTTGTAATCCGCATCACCGCCTTGCGCAGCTCGCCCACCCACAGCACGCTGCTGGCCATGGCCACGCAGACGGCCCACTGCTGCGGGCTCAGCGGCGCGGTGCCGAAGGCCAGGTTCAGCGGCGGGAAGTGAACCACCGCCACCTGCAGCAGCGCCGATACCAAGATCGCGCCCCACAGCCAGTGGTTGACGAAGAGATTGCGGAAGGCGCTGGCCGTCTCTGATCGGGCGTTGAAGCAGTTGAACCTAGATCCGGTAGTTGGGCGCGCCCGAGGGGCTGGCGAGGCGGGCCGTTGGCAAGGCGCGCCGACGAAGTGGGCTCCTGCCCACGAGGAGAAGCAACGCGGCCAGCGGCTCGAAGCGCCAGACCAGCGGGCGTGAAGCGCTGCTCACCGAAGTGGTGAGCGTCGCCGAACCCGCAAGGTGTTGATGCATCGAGACTTTCGATGAGTAGTGAGCGGTCAACTGCCGGATCTAGGTTGAATAGCTGCGCCAGCACCAGTCGGGCTTGGCGGCCTTGCGGGCCTTGGGCTTGTCAGGCAGTTCGCCGTCGAAGAGCCGATGCTGCCGGCCGGCGCGCGCCCGACAAGTCAAACAGGGCCAGCATGTGCTCGTCATCGGCAACGACAAACAGCCGCTGCCCCACCTGAACCAAGCCGCTGGCTGCACTGAGGTGGCCCAGAGCAGCATCTGTCTCGACGGATAGGGTTCGGACGACTGCGACCTCAAGCATGGCAAAGCTCCTCGCAAGTGAGCGGGCGATGCTAGCGGCGTTGGGAGTGCGGCGGCGGCGCCAGGCTGAGCCGGTGACGCAGGTGGGGCGTCCGGCTGGGACAGCTTTGCAGCGGGTGCCGTCCTTCACTTTGCTGTGCGCGCTGTCAGCAATGCGTCTATAGCTGTCGCCGATCGCGCGAGATCGCCCGACGCTGTAAGGCTGGCTGCCGTCATCCCTTTCTAAGCGGCCGATACCGCCGCTGCGCATCCATCGGCATCGCTACTACGGCGTGCCGGCACCAAACTCAATGCTCCGAGCGGCGGTGACGGCTATGGCTCAGGCGCAACTGCCGGCCGACGAAACGGTTGCTGCTGCGCCAGTCATAGACGGGGGGCGGGAGCCCAGCACAAGCCAGCCAAACAAAACAAGTTGCACCCGAGAGAGCCTCAGCGGCGCGCTACGTGTGGGCGGCGTTGATCGCGCGGATCTACGAGGTTTTCCCGCTGCTGGGTCCTCAGTGCGGAGGCCAAATGATTCTTATCGCAATTATCGCTGATGCTCCTGCGGTCCGCAAAATACTGGTGCACACCGGCCGAGTCTGAAGCCCCGCGCATCACACCGGCGCGCGTTCCGTCACAACGGGAGGACTGTAATGCCCCGCAATCCGACGCGGCTAGCAGGCGAGAACCACGCTGAGATTCCGGAGAGCACATCACCCCTGATGATCAGTTCGATCAGCGCATTTCCCTGGTAACTGTCGGTCGGTCAAGTGTTCGCCATGGGCGACGCCGAGAATGGGTGCGCTATGAATAGCCGACCACATCAAGACTCGATGTAAATTAGCGCGCGCAGGCGATTCCGGTGGCGCGCCAGAGTCTTAACCAGATGGAGGTGGCCTTGCCAAAGGGAAATTTGGACGGGCCAACCGTTCCAGGGGCGTCCTAGTTGCCGTGGAGCGGTTGAATTTTCCATCTGTGAAATGCCCTCAGAGTGCGCGCCATCAGATTTTCAACCAAAACAAAGTTAGCAATGGCACCCAATATACGTTGGCTTCATCTTTCTGACTTTCATGTTGGAAAGGATCTCTATGAGCAAAAGCGACTTTTCGCCGAAATTCTGTTAGAGATTGAACGTTGGAAGACTCAAAAAAACTTCGTTCCAAACTATGTATTTATCACCGGCGATATCGCAAACAGAGGCCTAAAGAGGGAGTACGAAGCATTTCGGAAGGAATTTCTTGTTCCACTCCAGGAAAAGTTCAATGCCGATACCGTGGTTATCCCAATCCCAGGCAACCATGATATAGAACGCCCAAGTCCAGACATGTTGGATCACTCAGCGGCCTTCAAATCACCCAGCAAGTTCTTTGATGCAAGCAAAGAAGGAAAAACAGCGCGCGACCAAGTTCTACCTAGGTTCAAACATTACAAGAAATTGATGGCCGCAAGCGGAATGTCACCCGACTGGTTGGCTTCGAACGACGGCGCCGCCGTCCACATCAGAACTTTGTCAGGCGTGCAGGTTGGTGTCGTAGGACTAAATACAGCGTGGCTTTGCAAGGGTGATCTTGATAAAGACTGGTTATCCCCAGGCTATCGCATTGTTGAAGCTGCACTCAAGAAGATAAAGGCATGTCCGATCAAAATCGTGTTGGGGCATCATCCCCTGACATGGTGGGCCGATACTGAGGAAAGGAACATACGGAGCCTGTTTTCTGAATTCAACGTCATCTATTTGCATGGGCATAAGCACAAAACAGAAGGGCGATTTGAAGAGGGTGGCGTAGACCAGTTCCTCGTATTGCAAGCCGGCTCAGCATTCCAGGCACGCGAAGATGACATATGGGCCAACGGTTTTTCATGGGGCGAGCTGGACCCGGTAGCCGCTGAAGTGAAAATCTCACCGTGGCGCTGGGTGAATCGCGAATGGCGGCCAGATGTAGATTCGATCACTTTAAAGCGCAGGATTGAGGCTACTGACTGGTGGCGCTTTCCTGTACCGGGCATGCAAGCTCAGCATCGCCCTGATCCACTAGCAGGCTGGCAGTCACTTGACTCCGCAACGCTCGAATCCTTCGCACGCGAAATCACGCCACCGGACGCACAGCGCTTCTTCGATGGCGCTGAGCCAGATTGGGCGCTAGCTATGTCGCCCAATTTTCCGGTGCGCGCGCAGGCCAAGGGATTACTTGACCGTGTTATGAATTTCAAGGGAGAAGACCGTCCGCAAGTTGTCTTGGTTCTCGGCCCAACGGCTGAGGGCAAGTCAATGGTGCTACGGCAAATCGTGGCGCACGCGGTGCGCGCCAATCCTGATCTGAGGGTGCTTTGGCATCAAGACGAAACTGTTGGCATCAATATTAAAAAATTTGAAGAACTCCTGACGACAGACCATCGCTGGTTGATAGCGACTGATTACGGTAACTTGCTGGGCAAGAATTTGGTCAACCTGATGCAGTCGCTAAAGCGCGCCGGTCAGAGCAACGTCCAATTCGTTATGGCGGCTCATGATTCGGATTGGAAGATTGCCAAAGGGGATACGGTACCTTGGAATTCCTTCGCCCGTTTTGAGGAGGCCCGCCTTTCGGGACTTTCTAAAGAAGATGCGATAGCACTTGCGACCACTTGGCTGCACTTTGGGTCTAATGCCTGTGAATCGGCATGGCAAAGCCTGACGCCCACCCACCTGGCGGAAAAACTACGTGAAGCCGCGAAGGACGACGGGACCAACGATGGCGCGCTCTTTGGGGCGCTACTAACATTGCGCCACGGCAGAGACTTGCATGGTCACGTGCGAGCGTTAATGCAAAAGTTTGACGGAATGAGCTTATCGACAGGCGGAACCGTTGGTGACGCGTTTCGCCTGATTGCATCCATGCATGCCGAAGGCTTGGAATTCCTTTCTAGCCAGGTACTTCAGGAAAGCATGAATTGTGACCAGACAGCATTAAAACGTGACGTATTACGCCCGATGACTGCCGAAGCAGCCGCAGGCGGCAATGCGTATCTGCGAACCCGGCATCGGCGTATAGCCTTGGCTACGCTTGAAGTATGCAGAGACGATGATGAGGACGTGGACCGCCTCTATTTGTCGTTGGTAAAGGGGGCCATCGAGCTGGTGCGGATCAAGGGGGGATGGTTAGACGCCGTGTGGAATTGGGAGTACTCGCTAACCAAGCACTTCTTTGAAACCAATCGGAAGGAGCTCGCCATCCGGATTTCTGAGGAGATGCTGAAAATCGTTCCAGATAACACCCATTACGTGGTAAATCTTGCGCGACTCAAACGCGAGTCCAATGATGTGCCGGGGGCGATCCGGTTACTCGAGGCAGCTACACCGTCTAGAGACCATCGCGCCTTCTGGCTGGAATGGGGGGTAGCTTGCGGAAGATCGGATGACTATGTATCCAATGCAGCGCTAAACGCATATTCTATTTCCGATGATTTAAGTACAAATCCGCCCACGCTTGAACATGGAACCCTAGCATTGGCCGGGCTCACCAGAGTTTTTGCAGAGCAATATAAGCAATTCCAACACTCAGCGCTGTATCGCGCCCGTGCCGCCTGCGCTTGGTTGGGGCTATGTACCGACCGAAACAACATAATTCTCTCCCGGGAGCTCCAGCAAACTTCAGCGGATATTGACAACCCGAAAGACGTAGCCGAAAGTATTTCCTGGCTGTGTGCTGGCTTGGCCTGTGTGCTTACGAATACGCCACTGAATGAATCTATCGCGGGACGAGTCGGCAATCCTGCGCAGTTCAAGTTTAATGGCTTACAACTACTCCTTGAAAGGCATCGGTAGTTTTCGGTTCGAGTCTTCTTTACGGTACGAGCGCAGCTTTTGCTGCTTTGCCTCGTCAAGAAGTTCCAGTTCCTAAATGACATTCCCTGCATACCTATTTCGAAGTGCATTGTTTCGTATCGATCCGTCGCCGGAAATCGAAGCCATAAGGTCGAATCCATAGATTCGGATCTTGCAATCAAACAAACCCCATTGAGATTCGACCCAAGGCAAGAGCATCCGCGCGGATCGGCAGGGCTCTAACGAGGGGGCAGTCGCGTTCAAGAGGCCGGGCGAACTCCCGGCATCGTGCGGGAAATACAAGACAAGCTTGACAGCCTGGGCGGCAGTCCAGGCAAGTGGAATACCAGTGCCGATCCCCAGTGACAGGTATTGGCACGTTGTTGACTTCGGACGCCAACTAACAGCGACAGCACCCAGCCAATCGACGCTCGCTCCAGAGTTATTGAGACAGTCACGACGTAATCGCCCCACGCCCGGCCGCTCTCATCACCGCCTTCCGCACCTCCCCCACCCACAGCACGCTGCTCGCTATCCCCACGCACACCGCCCGCTGCTGCAAGCTCAGCGGCGCCGTGCCAAACACAAGGTTCAGCGGCGGGAAGTGAACCACCGCCACTTGCAGCAGCGCCGACAGCCCCATCGAGCGCCACAGCCAGCGGTTGACGAACAGACGGCGAAACGCGCTGGCCGTCTCTGAGCGGGCGTTGAAGCAGTTGAACTGCTGCGCCAGCACCAGTACCGTGAAGCCGGCCGTGCGGGCGGTGGTGAGGTCGCCCTCTTCTGCGCTCAGGCCGGCGATCAGGCCGACGGGCAGGTAGAGGTCAATCGTTGCCAACGTCGCCGGTGCCATCGTCAGGCCCGCCCACACCACGCCCCACAGCATGCGGGCGTCAATGGCGCGCTCATTCGGCCGGCGTGGCGAGCGCTGCGCTTGTCGTCAGATCCAGCACGTAGCGATAAACATCGCGATCCGACCCCGCCTCGTCGAGCGCGAAGCCGCCGTTCGCCGCCAGCTCGCGCATGCCCGCGTTCTCGCGCAGCACCAGCGCCACCAGCCGCTGCGTGCCGTGGCCGCGCAGGTAGGCCACCATCTTGTCGAGCAGTCGCTGGCCCAGGCCCTCCCCTTGCAGCTCGGTGGCCAGGATGATGGCGAACTCGGCCTCGACGTTGTCGGGATCGGCCACGGCGCGCACGACGCCCAGCGTGCGCTGCGTGCCGTCGGCTTGCGCTTCGAGCACGACGAAGGCCATCTCGCGGTCGTAGTCGATCTGCACCAAGCGGGCCAACTCGCTGCGCGGCAACTCGCGGCGCGTGCTGAAGAAGCGCAGGCGGATGTCCTCGGGCGCGAGCTGCCCGGCGAAGGCGAGATGCCGCGCCTCGTCCTCGGGGCGAATGGGCCGCACCAGCAGCTGGCGGCCCTGCCACTGCCACGTCTCGGCGAGTTCGGCCGGATATGGCTGGATGGCGAAGCGCGAAGTGCCGGCGCTGGCCGCAGGGGTGACGCGCAGGCGAGCGTCCAGCGCGATGACGCCGTCGCCGTCGGCCAGCAGCGGGTTGATGTCCAGCTCGGCCAGCTCGGGCAGGTCGGCCAGCATTTGCGAGACGGTCACCAGCACGTCGCAGATGGCGTCCATGCGCGCGGGTGCATGGTCGCGGTAGCCGGCAAGCAGCCGGGCCACGCGTGTGCCGGCCACCAGCTCGCGGGCCAGCACGCGGTTCAGCGGCGGCAGGCCGATGGCGCGGTCGGCCATCACCTCCACCGCCGTGCCGCCCTGGCCGAACAGGATGACCGGGCCGAACACCGGGTCCACGCTGGCGCCGACGATCAGCTCCTGCGCATGCGGCCGGCTCACCATGGCCTGCACCGTGAAGCCGGCAATGCGTGCTAGCGGCTTGATCGAGCGCACCCGCGCCAGCATCTGCCGGGCGGCCAGCCGCAAGGCCGCGTCGTCGCTCAGGCCCAGCACCACGCCGCCCATGTCCGACTTGTGGCTGATGTCGGGCGACAGGATCTTCAGCGCGACCGGGTAGCCGATGGCGACTGCGGCTGTCACCGCTTCGTCAGCGGTGGGACCCACCGCGACCGTCGGCACGACCGGGATGCCATAGGCCTGCAGCACGGCCTTGGCCTCCAGCTCGTCGAGCATCTCGCGGCCATCGGCAAGCGCCGCCTCGACGACGGCGCGCGCCGCCGCGCGGTCCGCCGGCCCGGCCTCGCTGGCGGTGGGCGCCTCGGTGAGCAGCGCCTGGTTGCTGGCGTAGCGGGCCAGCATGGCGAACGCTCGCACAGCTTCCTCGGGCGTGTCGTAGCCGGCCACGCCCGCGCCTTCAAAGGTGCGCCGCGCCTCGGCCACGCCGGCGTCGCCCAGCCAGCAGCTCATCAGGCGGCCCGCCGCCTCGCGCGCCAGTGGTGCGCAGGCAAGGGCGATGTCCTCGCTGCGCACGATGGCCGTCGGTGCGTGCATGAAGAGCACCGTGCCGGTGTCGGGGTCGTCGAGCAGCGCGCGCAGCGTGGCGGTGTAGCGCTCGACCGGCGCGTCGCCAATGATGTCGACGGGGTTGCCGTGCGACCAGGTGGGCGGCAGCACGGCGTCCAGCTTGGCGCGAAGCGCGTCACTCAGCGGTGGCAGGTCGACGCCGGCCAGCGCGGCGGCATCGGCCGCCATGACGCCGGCGCCACCGCCGTTGGTCATCAGCGTCAGGCCGCGCTGTGGGCTGCCGCGGAAATGCGCCAGCGTTTCGGCCGCCATGAACAGGTCTTGCAGCGTATCCACGCGCAGCATGCCGGCGCGGCGGATTGCGGCGTCGATGACCACGTCCGACCCGGCCAGCGCGCCGGTGTGCGACGCGGCGGCCTGCAGGCCCTTGCCCGCGCGGCCGGCCTTGACGACGATGACCGGCTTGTTGCGCGCCGCCGCACGGGCCGCCGACATGAACTTGCGCGGCGACTCGATGGACTCGATGTAGAGCAGGATGGCCCGCGTGTGCGGGTCGCTGGCGAAGTGGTCCAGCAGGTCGCCAAAGTCGACGTCGGCCCGCTCGCCCAGCGAGACCATGTGCGAGAAGCCGATGCGCCGCGACCGCGCCCAGTCGAGCACGGCCGTCACCAGCGCACCCGACTGCGAGACGAAGGCAATCTCGCCCGGCAAGGCGTCGACATGGGCAAAGCTGGCGTTCAGGCCGATGCACGGCGACAGCAGGCCCAGGCAGTTGGGGCCGAGCAGGCGCAGCAGATGCGGCCGGGCGGCGTCCAGCGCGGCCTGCTTCTGAACAGCGTTCAGGCCGGCGGTCATGACGATGGCGGCGCGCGTGCCCAGCTGGCCCAGCTCGGCAATGAGGCCGGGCACCGTGTCGGGCGGCGTGCACAGCACGGCCAGGTCGGGCGCCTCGGTGAGGTCGCCGACGCGGCTGGCAAGCGCCACACCATCCAGCTCGGCGTGCTTCGGGTTGACGCCGAAGACGGCGCCCGCGAACGTGCCGGCGCGCAGGTTGCGCCAGACGGTCGCCCCGACGCTGCCGGGGCGGTTGGAGGCGCCGACCACCACGACCGAGCGCGGTGACAGAAGCTGGTCGAGGTGGCGGATGCTCATGCGGATGTCAGGGGGTAATCGCCACCTTGAGCACACCGTCGCGCTGGTGGCCGAACAGCTCGTAGGCCGCCTCGATGTCATCGAGCTTGAAGCGGTGCGTCACCATGGCCTCCAGGTTGACGCGCCGCGCGGCGATGACGGACATCAGCCGGCGCATGCGCTCCTTGCCGCCGGGGCAGAGGGTGGTGACGATCTTGTGGTCGCCCAGGCCTGCTGCAAAGGCGCCGAGCGGGATGGTCAGGTCGGTGGAGTAGACGCCCAGGCTGGACAGCGTGCCACCCGGCCGCAGCACGCGCAGGCAGGCCTCGAAGGTCTGCTGCGTGCCCAGGGCCTCGATGGCGACGTCGACGCCGCGGCCGTCGGTCAGGCGCATGATTTCTTCCACGGGGTCGACCTTGCTGGCGTCGATGACATGGTCGGCGCCCATCTGCCTGGCGATGGCCAGGCGGTTGGCCAGGCGGTCGACGCCGATGACCATGGACGCGCCGCTGAGCTTGGCGCCGGCGGTGGCGCACAGGCCGATGGGACCCTGCGCAAACACCGCCACCGTGTCGCCGATGCGCACGCCGGCGCTCTCGGCGCCACTGAAGCCGGTCGACATGATGTCGGGGCACATCAGCACCTGCTCGTCGGTCAGCGAGTCGGGCACCGGCGCCAGGTTGGCCATGGCGTCGGGCACCAGCACGTACTCGGCCTGGCAGCCGTCGATGGTGTTGCCGAATTTCCAGCCACCCATGGCCTTCCAGCCATGCGATGTGCCGGCGCCGTCCTGCGAGCCGCAGCCGCACAAGCAGGCCGTGCTCCAGCCGCTGGGCGTGATGGCACCAGCGATGACGCGCTGGCCCTCGCGGTAGCCGCGCACACCCGAGCCGAGCTTCTCGATGATGCCCACGGGCTCGTGGCCGATGGTCAGGCCGCGCTCGACCGGGTACTCGCCCTTGAGGATGTGGATGTCGGTGCCGCAGATGGTCGTCGTGGTGACGCGGATCAGCGCGTCCTGCGGGCCGACATCGGGCATGGGCTTGTCATCGAGCACGATGCGACCGGGCTCGACGAAGACAGCGGCTTTCATCATGGCCATGGGAAATCCTCCAAAAGGCGCTACGCGCCTGGAAGGTTCCATGACGTCAGGCCACCCTACTCCGAGGCCTTGCCCAGGTGCAGGGTGGGAGCGCCGTTGCAGGGTAGGACGCGAGGCCGGCGGCCGCTTTGCGCCAGATCAGTTCAGGCCCGCCTTGTCCAGGCCGAACATCTTGTCCGCCGAGCCCGGCACATTGCGCACCGCCACATTCATGCGGTTCCAGCCATTGATGGCGGCAACGCGCCAGGTCAGATCGGACAGTTCCTCGGGCGGGAAATACTCGCTGACTTCAGCGTAGGCGGCGTCGGAGACGCCCTCGGCCGGGATGCGCGTCAACAGCTCGGTCCAGGCCAGGGCGGCGCGCTCCTTGGGCGTGAACAGCGTCGACTCGCGCCAGATGGCGACGTGGTGCAGGCGCAGCTCGCGCTCGCCGTGCATCTTGGCCTGCTTGACGTGCATGTCCAGGCAGAAGGCGCAGCCATTGAGCTGCGAGGCGCGGATGTCGATCAGCACGGCCAGGGTCTTGTCCATGCGGAAGGCCATGCTGAAGTCCAGGTACTTCTTGGACAGGTCAGCGGACTGGCGGAAATAGTCGAGGCGGGCTTGGTGCGTGCTCATGGCAATGTCCTTGGATGTTGTGGGCCGACAAAATCGCCGGCCTCACACTCAAGACGGATCAGCCGCGGCGTTTGTGACACGCATCCGGATCCCGCTGAGCTTGTCGGGGTTGCGCTGGATATAGACGGCACCCACCTGGCCCGACTCAGCCGACGGTGCCAGCGCAATGGTCTGCACGAGTCGACCGCCGTTGCTGTCGTCGAGGATGAGCAGGCCCGGCAGGCCGTTGACGACCGCCGGCAACAGGCGCCAGGACCGGCTGGTGGGCAGTTGCGCGAAGCCGATGAAGGTGCGCGCGATCTGCGCACCGCCATGCAGGGGCTTGGGCACCGCGCTGACCTTGCCGCCGCCGTCGGCCATCAGCACGGCGTCCTCGCTGAGCAACTGCGCCAGAGCCGAGACGTCCTGGCTGCGCACGGCATCCATGAAGGCGGCCACAAGCCGATCAGCCTCCTCCTTGGCCACCTCGCGCCGCGCATAGTCGGCCTTGATGTTCTTGCGCGCGCGGCTGATGAGCTGGCGGCAGGCGGCCTCGCTGCGGTCCAGGTGGCGGCCGATCTCGTCGTAGTCCAGGTCGAACACGTCGTGCAGCAAAAAGGCGGCGCGCTCCAGCGGCGACAGGCGCTCCAGGGCCAGCATGAAGGCGATGGACACGTCCTGGGCGAACTCGGCCTGCTTCTCGGGGCCGGGGGCCCAGCCGAACAAGGCTTCGTCCTCCAGCATGGGCTCGGGCAGCCAGACGCCCACGTATTGCTCGCGCTGCACGGCGGCGGAGCGCAGCTTGTCCAGGCAGAGATTGGTCACCAGCCGCGACAGGAAGGCGCCCTCGTGCTGGATGGGGGCCGCATCCACCTCGGCCCAGCGCAGCCAGGCCTCCTGCACGATGTCCTCGGCCTCGGCACGCGAGCCGAGCATGCGGTAGGCCAGCGCGCGCAGGCGGCGCGCATGGTCACGGTCAAAGCGCAGGGCGCGGGCGGTGGGCGAGAGGTCGTCGGTCATGGCGGGAGTTTCGCGGTTCAACTCCCTCCTGACGGGACAGCCCCCACGTTTGTGACATCAGCGCGCGATCTCCACCGCCGCCAGCAGCATCCAGGCCGAGTGCGGCAGCCACTGCTCCACCCAGCGCCACTGCTCGCCGTCGGGCCCTGGTCCGAACGCAATATCCTCGCCCGTATCGCTGCCGACGGCGCCCGTGATGCCATTGGAGATGCCGCCGGCAAACATGTCGCCCGCGCTGGACGGTACGGCCGGCGGGTTGCGCTTGCCAAAGCCGTAGAGCATGGAGATGCCGTAGGGGTTGCGGCCCAGCGTCCAGTCGAGCTGGCTTTGCGCATAGCCGGCCCAGCCCTCGGGCATGCCGGTGCCGAGCTGGCGGCTGGCAACCGCCATGGCCGTGGTCAACGAGGCCAGGCGCGCACTCTCGCCCTGCCACCAATAGCCGGTCTCGTTCTTGTGCGGGATGAAGAAGCCCTCCATCACGGAGCCTTCTGCCTTGCCGTTCGGCGCGAGCTGGAAGGACTGGCGTGCATAGCCATAGGGGTTGGACACGCGCTGGGTGATGGCGATCTCATGCTTCAGTGCCGACGCGATGGCAGCGGTCGCGCGGCCGCGACGCGCCTCCTGGGTCTCGATGGCTAGATAGTGAGTGAGGCTCAGCACCGGCAGGCCGGCTTCGACCGCGTGGTAGTAGGGCCGCGAGCCGCCATCGCTGATGAAGCCGCCGGCAGCGGTCTGGCGGCCCATCAGACTTTCGGCGCGCAGCCGGGCGGCGTCGAGGAAGCGCGGCTCGCGTGTCGCGTTGAACAGCTCGACGGCTGCCATCAACGCCGTGTAGTCGTCGATGATGTTTTCGACGCCATTGGCCGTGTACTGCGCATTGAACTGCTGCAGATGGTCGAAGGCCTTGACCGCGTCGGCCAGATAGGTCGCACCGTTGAACTCGCCCTGCCGACCCGATTGCTTCGCCAGCAGCGAGGCCCGCGCCAACGCCGCGATGGCCATGCCGCCCCCCGCGCGATAGGCCGAGCGGTAGAGCTGGGTGTATTTGCCGTCCTCGCCCTCGTAGCCGACGACCATGCGCTCGGCCTTCTCGTCGCCCCATTTGTCAAACACCGTCGTGTAGAAATAGCCCTCTGCGTCGAGGATGCGGTGCAGATAGTCGGCACCCCAGAAGGCCTCGTTCTCGGCGCGCTTGAGCAGGCCCGCGCGGCGGTAGAGGTCGGCCGAGGTGTGGGATGTATAGGCCAGCACCCAGGCCGCCATCGACGTCTGCTGCGGGTTGAAGAAGTTGGCGTAGCCGAGGTGGGACAAATACTTGCCCGTGTCGCCGCCGGCATCCTTCCAGCCGCCGTGCACGTCGACGAACCTATCCGTCTCGAAGATGCGGATGCGGCTGTCACCCTTGCCCGTGTGGCGGCTGCGGTGGAAGTAGTCCAGCGTCTTGTCGGCAATCGTCGTGAACAGGGCCTGGTCCCGCACCGGGACCGGCGCCGACAGCGCGCGCTTGTTGCCCAGCGTGGCCTCGACGCGATAGGCGCCCGCCTTCTCGATGGCCGAGAAGTCGACCTCGAAGTAGCGCTTGCCCGCCCCCCAGGCGGAGAACTCGGGCAAGGCCTTCAGTTCGCCCTGGGCGACGACCTTGCCACCGGCCAGCACACGGTAGCGCCCAGCCTGGGCCGGGCCCGTGGACTCGACGACAGCCCTTTTGGGGCCGACGCGTTCCAGCGCCACCTGGTTGATCTGCACCAGCAGCGGATCGGTCGGCAACTTGACCGACACCGTCGTCACCGGCGCAGCCGCCTCGGCGGCAACGGCCAGCGGCATGGCGGCCGCCAGGGCCGCTGCAATCAGGATTCGCTTCATTCCCACGCCATGTTCTTGGACCACTTGATGCCCGAGGTCGGGCATTTGCCGCTGTTGTCGGGGTAGCTGCTGTTGATGACCGAATTGACCGTGCTGACGCTGTTCATGGCCGGATTCTTCTTGTAGATGTCCAGGGCCATGCTGGCGCGCCAGCAGTTGCCCGCATCGTCGCCGAGGCTGCTGGACTTGAGCCAGCGGATGTACTGGTCGGTCAGGTAGGTGGCGAAGCAGGTCTCGGCGCTCAGGCTGCCGCAATTGCCAGCGTTCTTGACCGAGGTGAAGGCCGAGACGCTGCCAATCGAGCCGGTGTTGACCTGCACCTGGAAGGCCATGCCGACGAGGTTGTGTTTGTCGAAGGCCGTGAAGCCGATGCCCTTCAGGGCGCTCAGGACCGGCAGCAGCTTGTCGTTGTTGATGTGCGCGTAATGGCTCATCACATACTTGTCCTGCTGGTTGTCGAAGGCCGACTGCAGGGCCTTGCAGATCTTGGTCAGGGCCGCGCGCTTGGTGGAGTTGGAGCGGCTGAGGTTGGGATAGGGGTCGAGCCGCGAATCATCCGCCTTGAAGTTGGCGGCCGACACGCCGGTGACCTGCACGCCCCAGTTCTTCATGTCGGTGTTGGTCGCGCCGGTCTTGCCCAGCACATAGGGCGCGAAGGCGTTCTTGAAGTAATCCGGGAAATCGCCCACCGTCGTCACACCGACCGGGCCGAAGGTGTTGCCCCGGTAGTCGGAGATGCCGACGCTGGCCTCGTAGTCCACCTCGCAATAGCGCCAGGGGCCGACGTCCTGGTAGTTGGTGGTGCCGTTCTCCGGGTAGGCGTCCATGCTGAGCACGGCCTGCCATTGGGCGACGGTCAGCTTGCGGTTCTTGTCGAAGACGTTGCCCCAGACGCGAGAGTCCCCCACCGGGATGACGCCGCTGGCTGCCGCTGGCTGCACGGCCGTCACCAAGGCCTGGCCGCTGGCGGTCTCGGTCTTGGTATAGAGCCAGCCGTCCTGCACATAGGCCGTGCTCTTGGCGGCATTGCTGCCGGCCGCATTGCCAGCCCCAATTGCCAGCGAAGACAGGCTCAACAGGGCGAGGGCCGCACACGAGCCGATCCGGAGTGATTGCATGTTTGCCTCAACGAAGTCTTGTGGCGATGGAAGAGCCACGGGGTTGTGGATGCCCACGAGCAGCGCGCGCACTGCCGGCGAGGAGCGCAACTTCACTGCTGGATGCGCCGGGCCAGACCTCGTCCCTCCAACGGGACTTCACGTCTCATGGGCGGCGAATGTAGGGCCGCCAAGCCGGCATCGTAAATATTTAAATCCAATGGTTGTATGAATTTATTTCAAACGTGATCGACGCCGGAACCGCCGCCTCGGACAGAATCGCGGCCCGGGCACAGGCCCCACCTATCATGGGCACAACGAAAGCGCCGTCAGCACGCATGAGAACCACCGGCCGAGGAGCCACCCAACAGTCCAGCGCCCCCTTCAACCGCCGCGTGGTGCTGGACTTCATCCGCCAGCAAGGCGCCGCCTCGCGCAAGGACATCGCCGACATGGTGTCCCTGAGCCCGCAGACGGTGGCCAACATCACCAACGACCTGGAGGCCATCGGCCTCATCGTGTCGCGGCGCCAGAAGGTCGACAAATCCCGCGGCCAGCCGCCCATCGCCTTCGAGCTGAACCCGCAGGCCGGCAACGCCATCGGCATCAGCCTGGAGCCGGGCCGGGCCTCGGCCGCCCTCGTCAACCTGGTCGGCGAGATCCGCAGCCGCTGCGAGGTCGAGCTGGACACCAGCGACCGCCAGCAGATGCTGGCCTCCATGCTGCAGCTCGTCGCGCGCCTGCGCCGCGAATCGACCGAGCGCCTCTGGGGCATCGGCGTCGCCCTGCCCGGCCCGCTCGGCCATACCGACATCAGCTTTGTCGGCCCGACGGCACTGGAAGGCTGGAACGACCTGTCCGTGCTGGACGAACTGCGCGAGACCACCGGCCTGCCTCTTTTCTACCGCGTCGACAGCGTTGCCGGCGCCCTGGGCGAGACGCTGTTCGGCGTCGCCAGGCACCTGGACGACTTCTTCTACCTGCACCTGGGCCTGGGCCTGGGTGGGGCCCTGGTCATCGGCCGCTCGGCCTACCCCGGCGCCGACGGCAATGCCACCGAGATCGGCCATGTGCCCATCGTGCCCGGCGGCACCCCGTGCTATTGCGGCAACCGCGGCTGCCTGGAGCGCTATGTCTCCATGCACTCCCTGGCCGAGGCCCTGGGCGTGAGCGACCACGATGTCTGGACCCTGGACCTCAGTGCACGCCTGCAGCAGCCCGGCGACGAGGCCCTGCACCGCTGGTGCCGCCAGGCCGCCGACCGCCTGCGCGACGCCGTCTGCATGATCGAGAACATGCTGGACCCGCGCTCCATCGTCATCGGCGGCTCCGCGCCCAAGGTGCTGGTGGAGCATCTCGTGGCGCTGGCCCTGCCCTGGCACCGCTCGGTGCGTGGCGGCATGGCGGCGCCCGAGACCCGCATCGTGCTGTCCGACCGCCAGGACGACTCCTCCATCCTCGGCGCCGCCGTGCTGCCCATCTACGAGATGCTGTCGCCGCGCCTGGAAGTGCTGCAGCAGGACCGCCGCGGCGACCTCGACGTGGGCGAATTGCTGGGCCATCGCCCCGTCACCAAGCGAAGCGGATAAATATTTCAATCCATTGGATTTAATTATTGACACGACTTCCGGCGGGCTCCTATAGTCGGCGCCCATGGACACGGATCGCGCCCTTTTCACCCCTCAGCTCAGCGTCGTCGGCGACGTTGGCGTCGACCTGGTTCTCGGCTCGCTCGAGGGCTGGCCCAGCATCGGCACCGAGCTGCTGATGCCGCGCAGCGAGCTGCGTGCCGGCGGCTCGGGCGCCAACGCGGCGCTGGCCGCCCGCCACATCGGCCAGGCCACCCACCTCATCTCGGCCGTCGGCAACGACCACTTCGGCCACTGGCTGGCCGAGCAGTTCACCGGCATTCGCACCCACCTGGAAGTCTGCGACCGCGAGACCACCATCTCGGTCGGCCTGATGCACAGCTGCGGCGAGCGCAACTTCTTCACCACCCACGGCCATCTGCAGCAGCTGTCGGTACAGCATGTGCTCAAGCACCTGCACGCCACGCCGGTGCCGTCCATCGCCCTCTTTACGGCGCCCTTCCTGCTGCCCCATCTGCGCATCCGCTATGCCGACCTGCTGGCCGAAGCGGCCTCGCGCGGCTACCGCATCGCCCTGGACACCGGCTGGCCACCCGAGGGCTGGGACCGCGACGAGGTGCTGGGCTGGCTGCCGCACTGCGACCACCTGCTCATCAACGAGCTCGAGGCGCGCAGCATCGCCGGCACCAAGGATCTGGACGATGCGCTGACGTTGATCGCCAAGGCGCTGAAGCCAGGGGCCAGCCTCGTCGTCAAGGTCGGCGCCCGCGGGGCCTTGGGGCTCGAAGCAGGACGGCGTGTCGCCCATGACACCGAGCCGGCCGACATCTTCGACACCATCGGCGCGGGTGACGCCTTCAACGCCGGCTACCTCTCTGCGCGGTTGCGCGGTGGCGACCTCGCCGAAGCCCTCGCCGCCGGATGCCGCACCGCCCGCGCCATCCTCGCGCGCTTCCCCCGCAAGACCATCCGCGCCGGCGAATTCGCCGACTGCGTCGCCGCCTGAACACCATGAAGCACCGCGCGCTGATCGTCGGCTACATCCTGCTGATCTGGTTCGTGATCTCCTTCGTCACCAACCTGATCGGCCCACTGATGCCGATCATCATCCAGGACTTCAAGCTCAGCCTGGCGCTCGCGGGTTTCCTGCCCTTCTCCTTCTTCCTCGCCTACGGCCTGGTCTCGGTGCCCGGCGGCATGCTGGTCGAGGCGCGCGGACCGCGCTTCACCATCCTGATCGCCTTCCTGCTCAACCTCGCCGGGTCGCTGGCCATCGCGATGTGGCCCAGCTACGGCACGGCCATCGCCGGTCTCTTCGTCATCGGCCTGGGCATGGCCCTGCTGCAGGTCGTCATCAATCCGCTGCTGCGCACGGCCGGCGGTGAGGCCCATTTCGCCTTCTTCTCGGTGATGGGGCAACTCGTCTTCGGGCTGGCGTCCTTCCTGAGCCCCTGGGCCTTCCAGCTGCTGATGGAGAGGCCCGGCGCGGCCGGCAGTTCCCTGGTGTGGGTCGCCTTCTACTGGATCTTCACGGCCGGCTTCGTCGCCCTCATCCTCGCCAATCAGACCCTGCCCCTGCCCCGGGTCGAGCTCAAGGACGACGAGCGCGCCGGCGGCTGGGCGGCCTACAAGGAGCTGCTGGCGCGGCGTGATGTGCGCCTCTTCTTCCTGGGCATCCTGGCCTATGTCGGCACCGAGCAGGTGCTGGCCAACTGGATGTCGCAGTTCCTGGCCACCTATCACGGCTTCTCGGCCGCGGCCGAGGGGGCGGACGCCGTCGCCCGCTTCTGGGGCCTGATGTCCGTCGGCTGCCTGCTCGGCCTGGTGCTGCTCAAGCTGCTGGACTCACGCGTCGTGCTGGCCGGCTTCACCGTGCTGGCCATGGGCTGCGTCGGCATCGCGCTGTTCGGCCCGGCGGCCGCCTCGCTGTGGGCCTTCCCGGCCTCGGGCTTTTGCCTGTCGGTGATGTTCTCCATCGTCTTCTCGCTGGGCCTGAACTCCGTACCCCGCCACCACGGCGCCTTCTCGGGCGTGCTGTGCACCGGCATCCTCGGCGGCGCCGTCGTGCCGCTGCTGGTGGGCGTGCTCGGCGACGCCATCGGCCTGCGCGCCGCCATGACCACCGTCTTCCTGACCCTGGCCTACATCCTGAGCGTCAGCGCCTGGGCGAGGCCACTCGTGCGCAACGAGACCATCTCGCTGGCGCAGTTGTTGTCCGGCACTAAACCAAAGCCCAGACCCGGGGCCTGACTTCCCGACTCAAACACGCCGTGGCTTTCGGGCCAGGACGGCGGCCGCCCATACACAGACACAAGGAGCCGAGAGCGATGAGAACGAACCGAGCTGGATACGCCAAGACCGTCACCGCAGCCGCCGTGAGCCTGCTGGCCGGCGCGGCCTTTGCCCAAGAGACGACGACCGCCACGACGGACAAGGGCAACGCCAGGAACGAGCTGCCCACCGTCACCGTCAGCGCGACGCGCGTCAACTCCAACCTGCTGAAGACGCCGGTCGCCGTCACCGCCATCACCCAGGAGGCGCTGAGCCGCGAAGGCATCCACGACGTGCGCGGACTGTCCGGCACCGTGCCCAATCTGCAGATCTCCTCGGGCGCCGACTCCGGCATCCAGATCAACATCCGCGGCGTGGGCTCCACCAACTTCACCGAGATCGGTGACCCCGCGGTCGGCCTGCATGTCGGCGGCCTGTACTCGCCGCGGCCGCAAGGGGCGCTCGCGCTGATGTTCGACCTGGAGCAGGTGGAAGTGCTGCGCGGCCCGCAGGGCACGCTGTTCGGCCGCAACTCCACCGGCGGCAGCGTCAACATCATCCCGGCCAAGCCCGAGTTCGGCTCCACCTACGGCAATGTCGAAGCGGACTTCGGCAACTACCGCAAGCGCCAGGTCAACCTGATCCAGAACATCGCCGTCAACGACAAGTTCGCGCTGCGCGCCACCGTCAGCAAGGTCACGCGCGACGGCTGGATCAACCAGCAGCAGGACTTCTACGACGTCAACCTGCCGGCGCATGGCTTCGTCGCCGATGGCATCCCTGACGTGGACCAGCGCCGCAACACCCTGGTCTCCAAAAGCAAGTACTACTACAACCGCGACGAATGGGCGGCCCGCATCGCCGGCCGGCTCAAGCTGACCGACAACATCGAGTGGTTGGTGGCCTACGAGAAGTTCCAGAACAATGGCGCCGGCGACGTCGCGATGAAGGACTGCGACATGGCAGCCAGCACCGCCTTCGCCTGCACCGGCGGCAAATGGGACGTCAAGATCAACGTGCCGGGCAAGACCGACATGTCCATCGACACGCTGCGCTCCAACCTGGTGTGGAACCTCAGCCCCAGCAGCAGCATCGAATACGGCTTTGCCTTCGCCAACCAGAAGCGCACGCAGCAGTCCGACGATGACGGCGGCTACCACCCCATCGCCAGCCAGGTGACGGCCAGCCTGCCCGTCGGCCCCGACGGCGACTGGGGCACCTGGCCCGTCAGCGACATGACCTCGTTCACGCTCGGCTCGACCTACAAGTCCAGCGTGCACGAACTGCAGTTCAAGCACCACACCGACACGCTGCAGCTCGTCACCGGCCTGTTCTGGATGCACGAGAAGAACGCCATCGACTATGCGCAGGAGCAGCTCGTCACAGCCCCCTATGGCTTTCCGACCAGTCAGTTCTATCACCAGCCCGACCGCCAGATCGACGCCAAGGCCGTCTTCGCCCAGGCCGACTGGAAGTTCACGCCGACCTGGACCGCCACCCTCGGCGCCCGCTACAGCCATGACAAGAAGACCGACAAGAACGGCCAGGTCTTCGGTGGCTGGGACGGCTCCACGCCGGCCTACTACAACGGCTTGTTCCATCCCGGCACGCCCGGCGAGCCGGGCTTTCGCGCCCACAACGGCCGTGACCTGACCGAGAAGATGGGGCCCTTCGCCGGCACCGGCGCCTATGCCGAATGGGGCCCACCGGCCGGCAACGACAACGCCCAGAGCTGGAAGAAGGTCACCTACCGCCTGGGCCTGCAGAAGCAGCTCACGCCGCTGGACATGGTCTACACGTCGCTGTCCACCGGCTACAAGGCCGGCGGCTTCGGCGACAAGGACGACCGCTGCGGCGGCCACGACTGCGTGGACGGCCCCGCCGGCCCGCAATACACCTTCTTCCCCTACAAGCCCGAGACCGTCACCAACTTCGAGATCGGCTACAAGGGCCTGCTGCTGAACAAGCGCCTGAGCCTGTCGGCCACCCTCTTCTTCAGCCGCTACAAGGACATGCAGGTCACGGGCGACAACTTCGCCTCGCGCATCAAGCGCACCGAGCCCTGCCCCGAAGACAACCCGACCTGCGACATCGTCACCAAGTGGCAAACCGTCAACGTCGGCGTCGTCAGCATCCCGGGCATCGAGCTGGAGGTCGACTACAAGCCCTGGCCCGGCGCCCGCCTGGGGGCCTTCTTCAGCTACATCAACAGCAAGATGAAGGACTACCCGTCCTACAGCGACACCTGGAACTGCGGTGTGCGCGAGGAGATGGGCGCACCGCACTGCCCCGAGCCCTACAGCGGCCCCGTCCGCGAGTTCGCCGGCCGCCAGATCCTGGACATCACCGGCAACCACCTGCCCCTGTCGCCCAAGTACAGCTTCGGCATCAACTTCTCACAGAGCTTCATGTTCGGCAAGGGCTGGGAGCTGACGCCCTGGGTCAACCTGAAGTGGCAGGACAAGATGTACTTCACCCTGCTCAACCTGGACAACCCGCACATCTCCGACGGCCAGAAGGCCTTCACCAAGATCGACGCCAGCCTCAAGCTGCAGGCGCCCAAGTACTGGCGCGCCGAGCTCTATGTGCTGAACGCGACCAACAAGATGACGAAGAACGCGGTGCAGGACGGCGGCGGCTTCGTGCGCGCCTACTGGAACGACCCGCGGACCTACGGGATTCGGGTGGGGATCGACTACTGAGGGTCACTCATGCTTGCCGGCGCGGGTTCGGCATTCAGGTGGCTGTCGGCGCTAGGCGATTTGTCGAACGGAGAGCGCGGAAATTCCGTTTTGCAGCGGTTGCCGTCGTTCAACAACCATGCGCCTAGGACTGGTACATGCCGTCATGCAGACATTAGCGGTGAAGGCAGCGGGCGGCGCTCATCTGCTGTCCGATAGAGCCTAACCTGCCCTCCCGACGGGGACGGACGAGCTCACGACTCGCGGCGATGCGCGTTCTGCTGCGCTCAGGTTGCAAACACCTCTGCAACCTGAAGCAGTCTCATGTCATCAGCCCGCTGGCCGACGAACATGATCCCGCTAGGCAACCCGTCTGGTCGGAAGCCGTTTTGCACGGACACTGCAGGCAAACCCAAGAAAGGCGCGAAGTTGGTATACGCACCAAGGCTTGTTGACCCGTAGGCCGGGTCGCGTTCAACGTCGGCGCGAGTGTGAATGGTCGGTGCTGTTGGGATGCAGAGCATGTCTACCTGGGACCAAGTCTGGAGCTCGATCTGGCGCTCTAGCGCTTTGAGTCGATGAAGCATCTTGAAGGCATCCACGGCGGTAAACGAGGCTGCTTTGACCAGAGCGTCGCGAACGACCGGCGTGTAAGACGCGTCCGGATGGCTCGAGATGAAGTCGCCAAGGACCGCAGTGCGTTCCGCCATTGATGGACCGAAGTAGGTCATGTCTGAAATTTCCTTGAACGGCGCGTAGTCGATGACGACTGTGGCGGAACCGAGAGATTGGAGCTTTGCAATGCCTTGCTCGTATGCCGCCCGGGCCTGTTGGTCACCGAGGAAAAAGTCGTCTTGCGAGTCCAGAATTCCGAAGACCGGCGCCGCGAGGGGGAGAGCTCGCGGTGCGAGGTCGACCGAGTAGGGGTCGGCTGGATCGAACGCCGCGGCGACAGTCAAGACGCGCCGAACGTCATCTGCACAGTTGCCGAACACGGACACCGTGTCGAGTGAGCGCGCGCACGGCACGACACCGGAGGCGCTGAGCAGGCCGCTAGAGGGGCGGTAGCCCACGATGTTGTTGAAGCCGGCAGGGATGCGCCCAGAGCCGGCCGTGTCCGTTCCCAGGGAGAACTGCACGATCCCGGAGGAGACGGCGACTGCCGATCCAGAGCTGGAGCCACCGGTGACGTGGTCCGGGCTGTACGGATTGATGGGACTGCCGTAGACAGAGCGCATGCCAGTCAACCCGGTCGCGAACTGGTCCAGATTGCACTTGCCGATCAGCATGGCGCCTGCAGCAAGCAACCGGTCGACGAGGAATGCGTTCTTGGCAGGAACGTATGCGAACTCGGGGCAGCCGGCCGTCGTCGGCGTGCCGGCGACGTCGATGTTGTCCTTCACGGCAAAAGGTACGCCGTACAAAGGCAGTGCAGATCGGGTCGCGGCGGGCAGCTCTGCCAGTTCGGCCGCCCGTTGACGGAGCGCATCTGCTGGCGTCGTTGAGATGAAGATCGGGTTGTCCCGATGAATGTTGAGGCGATGCAGGACTTCGTCGACGATGGTCAGCGGATGAAGATCCCCCGTGACGGCCTTCTGGACGAGAGAACGGATGCTTGGCTCAAGAGATTGGTGCATGGTTGGCTTGATGCTGCAGAAGTTGTTTGTTGGCGTCGGGCTCAGTAGATGACGGCCTCGATCCGCCGCTGCATTTCCAGGAACTCCGGCGAGTAGCGGTCCTTCATTGCGTCGGCACTGGTGTCGGCGTCGATCAAGACTCGTGCTGGGCGGTCGCCAAGAACGATGACCCGGTGGCCAACTTGAAGCGCTTCTTCGATGCTGTGGGTGACCATCACCATCGTCTTGCCCGTCTTGCTCCACAGATCGAGCATCAGGGTGTGCATCCGTCGGCGAAGACTGATGTCCAGTGCGCTGAAGGGCTCATCGAGCAGGAGCACATGCGGATCTGAAACGAGGGCCCGAGCGATGGCGGTGCGCTGCCGCATACCGCCTGAGAGCTGATTCGGAAACCGGTCGGCAGCCTCGGTGAGACCGACGATGCGGAGCATCTCGTCCACCACCTGCTTGCCGTCACGTTTGGCTGCCTTGAACTTCAGGCCGAACTCAACATTCCCGCGCGCGGACAGCCATGGGAACAGGTTGTTCTCCTGGAAGATCATCACGATTTCGGGCGTAGGGCCGTTGAGATACCTCGACTCAAACAGCACGCCACCGCTGTCTCGCCCGACGACGAAGCCACCCAACGACTTCAGCAGCGTCGTCTTGCCGCAGCCCGATGGACCGAGCAGGCACGTAATCTCTCCCTGGCGGATGTTCAGTGAGAAGTCTTGCAGGGGACCGGTCTTGTCCGTGCCAAAGTCAACTGTCAATCGCTCGACTTGGAAAGCGACGGCAGGTTCGGTTCTCTTGAGCACGCTCATACCCTCCACCACAGCACCCGCTGGCCGATGAACTGCAGCAGTCTGTCGACGATGAAGCCGGTGAGGCCGATCACGACCATTCCGAACATCACCAGCTCGTTGTTGAAGAGGTTGCGTCCCATCATGATGATGGCGCCCAGGCCGTCTCGAAGGCCGACCATCTCCGCAACCAGAACCGCCATCCATGCGGCGATGAAGTTGGTACGCAGCAGCATGAAGACCCCGGGAAGGATGGCCGGGAGCGTCACCCAGAGCCAGCATTGAAGCGGCGTCGCGCCGAGGTTGCCTGCAACCGTCTGGAACTCGGGAGGTATGCGCCGAATCTCTGCCAGCGTCGCCAGGGTCAAGATGAAGTAGACGCCCATGAAGACGATGAAGATGGCCGTGATGTCCCCGATGCCGAAGACCACGATGGCCGTTGGAATCCACGCGATGGGCGCGATAGGTGCGAGCAACTGCAAGATCGGGGACAGGCTCCAAGTTGCCACTCGGGACAGGCTCAACAAGGCTCCGGTCAGGATGGCGGCAGCAAAGGCGATCCCCATGCCGACGAAGACTCGCAAGAACGTCGCCATCAGCGACTGCGTGACCGTCGCCGCCTGCGACCCCAGCCCGATGCGGAAGTTGCTCTCGGCGATGCTGCGCAGGAACTGGGAAGGCGGCGGCAAGACGCTGGCCAGTGCGCCGCCACCTGCGCCAGCGGCTTCCCATGCGCCTAGCACCGCAGCGACTGACGCGAGACCGACGACGGCAGGTGCGGCAGCCCGCAACGACTTGCTCGCCATCATGCGGCACCCACAGTATTTGCGGTGGCATCCCAAACGAGGTAGCGAACGGGCGTGGGGTTGTAGCCGTTCGCCGGATTGTTCAACTGAGGGCAGTTTGAGATCAGGACCAGGATGTCCATCTCCGCGCGAAGCTCGATGTACTTGCCCGGCCCGGATATTCCATCCTCATAGGTAAGCCGTCCCGCCGGGGTCATCGGGACGTTCATGAAGAAGTTGATGTTGGAGACGATGTCGCGCTTCGTCAGCCCGGACGGGTGGTCGGCAATGGCGAGCATGAAGTTGTCGCGGCAGCTGTGCATGAAGCGCTTCTCAAGCGAGTAGCGGATCGTGTTGCTCTCGGAGGAGCAGGCCCCGCCGCCGACGGTGTCATGGCGGCCGCAGGTGTCGGCCACGATGGTCAACATGGGCCGACCCTCGCTGGACATGATCTTCGTACCCACGCCCAGGTAGAGGTTCTCCTGTGCCAGCATGGTGTGGAGCAAGCTGTAGCGCTCCTGGATATCGCGGGCGTTGTAGAAGAGCGTGTCGACGGCCTGATTGCCTTCAAGGTCGACGATGCGGAAGAACTGGCCCCTCTTGATTTCGTGAGTCCAGGGCGTGCCGGGAGGATGCTCAAAATCAAAGATGGCGTCGGCCGGGTCAAGGTCGCTCGTAACGATCTGTGCGTTCATGATGGTCGGCCCGTTCAGAGGTAATAGCGTTCGGTATTGATGAACCCGCGCCCGTTCTCGGGCATCGACAGTCGGCATGGGTCGTCCCTGCCAGCAGTGCCTGAACGCCAGCACACCATCTCAACCGCTGCTGGTTCATAGCGAGGGTTCAGATCGAGGCGGTGCTGGCAGGTTGACAGCACGACAAGGGTGTTCATCTCGAAGCGCAAGTCGACGAAGTCGCCTTTGCCGCTATGCCCATCGACAAAACGCATGTCGCCGTTGTCGTTCACGACGACCCGGCTGAAGAAGTTGACGTTGGGCACGACGTCGCGTTTGCCCATGCCCCACTTGCCGAGTTGCGTCAGGACGCCATCCCGTGCGTTGCGATGCATGGCATTGCGGTGCTCCTGATAGCGCTTGGTCCCGTAGCGCTGCTCAACTACTGCAGCGTCCGACATCCCGCCGATGGTGTCGTGCCAGTCGCAGTTCGACTCGGTGAGCGAGCACAACACGCGTCCCATGTCTGAATAGCAGACAAGGCCTTGGCGAAGGAAAGCCGTGCTCTGTTCCTTCAGCGTGTCGGGCATGTTGTAGCGTTCACCACGGTCTTCATAGTTGTAGAAGAGCGCGGACACGTTGGCGCCTGCTGCGAGCGTCGTGATTCGAAGGCTGTTGCCGCGTCGCAGCAGGCCAGACCAGTGCATGCCGCCGGGCATGCGTTCACGCCACAGAGTCAGGTCGGGTTTGAAAGTCGTTGAGTACGTTGGTACGGCGGCACGCGCCAGCGGCGGCAAGCTCTCGAACGTTGTGATTTCGTCGGTAGGCATATCAGCGTCGCTCATTGCTTCTCAAGCGCCTTGATCGTGTCGAGGCGGAAGATGTCTGCGGCTTTGGTTGTCCCCTTGACGTAGCCCAGCTTGGTCAGTTCGTCGACGACGCTCTGGATCACGGCGACATCGGGAGTGAAGGACACAGGCGCTGGCGCGGTCTTCAGCGCTTGCAGCAGGACCTTGGGATCTACGCGGTAGTAGTTGCCCTTGGCGAGGTAGTCAGCTGCCTTTTCGGGCTGCTTGTTGATAGTCGCCGCGCCACAGATCAAGCCCTGTAGATAGGCCTGAACCACCTGCGGCCGGTCCTTGAGCGTCTTCTCGAGGACGCTGACCACCGAGTTCGGCGTCGTGGTCGAGTACGTCTTGGCGTTCGAGGTCAGCACCACCGCGCCCTTGCTCACAACCATGTCGGTTGTGTAGGGCTTGATGTGACTCAAGAGATCGACTTGGCCGCTTCGGAAGGTCTCGACCATCGCCATCAGGTCGTTGAAGTACACCAGCTCGACGTCCTTCTCAGAAATCGACAGGCGTGCGAAATCACGCTTGAGGATCAACTCGAGGGTGTCTCCTTGGAGCGTTGCGATCTTGAGCTTCGGCTTGCCCGACTTCGTGTACGCCTTGATGTCATCGATGGTTTTGAAGCCGAGCTTGCCTTGAGCCACTACCTCGACCGCACCCCAGCCACCGGCGGCGGAGATGACGCGAATTGGCACGCCGCTGTTGGCCGCGAAGAATGGCAGCGTGAAGGGGTTCGTGCTGAAGTCGATGGCGCCACCCGCGAGCGCAGCATTGTTGTCGCCCGGGTTGGCGAAGAACACAGTCTCGACATCAAGTCCCTGCTGTGCGAAACACCCGCTTTCCTTGGCGACAAACAGTGGCGCCAAGTCGATGGCGACGAGGTGGCCGGCCTTGACTTTGGTCAGGGGCTTGTCGGCCGCCATAGCGGCGCCTGAGATTGCAAGCGCAGCCGCGCAAACCGTGACGACGTACGTCTTCATCTTGAGTCCTTCTGTGCCAGACGCCCCTCGCGAATTGCTCGGGACGCGTCATGGAATGGACTCTATGGACGCCTTCGGTTCGGGAAAATCGTCGCGAATCGAAGTAACTTACGCAGCGATCGAAGTGAACGGCTGATGCACCTCAGCGGTGCCCACATCCTGCACCTTCGCGGCGCGCAGGCAGCTCAAGAAAGTGTGCAGTGCCGGTGGTGGCCGGACTTGGTCAGCGCGCGTTGCTATTGAGAAATGCGTATCGCGATACAGCTCGTTCGCCAGAAGCACCACCAGCTCGCCGGAATCTATCCATGGCTTCACGTAGTGCAATGGCAGAAAACCGATGCACCCGCCGGTGAGGATCATCAGAGCCGCAGCCTCGATGTGGCTGAAGCTCGACACCATCGTCTCTCCGCCAGGGCTCGCGTAAGGGAACTCGTTCGTGCCTAAGAACGAGCGCAGCACCTTGTGGCAAGACGGTATCGCGTTGGCGAGCTCCGCCTGATCTTCGATGCGTGCCAGGTGGTGGTCGCGGTGGCAGACCAGCACGTCGCGCTGCAGATACAACGGCTCGTACGCCAAGCCCGGCAGCCGGCTGTAGAACACTCCGACGGCGACGTCGATGCGGTGGTCCTGCAAGCCGCGCTCGAGCTCTTGCGGCGAAAGCACCTCGAACAGGAGCCTTGCATGGTTGCGTGGCTGTCTACGGAAGTGATCGACAGCCGGCCTAAACGGTGATCCGGGGTCCGAGATGATGTTGTCTATAAAGCCGATCCGCAGTTGTCCGTTCATGCCGCCGCGAAGCTCGCTAGCTTGCATCTCAAAGCTTTGAACCGACTGGAAGAGTTCGATAACTAGACGGTAAAGGGCTTCGCCTTTCTCCGTGAGTTTGAATCCCCCGCGGCCGCGATGACACACGACGTAGCACAGCCGTGTCTCCAATTGCGACATCTGCGCGCTGATCGTTGAGGCGCCCACGTTGAGAATGGCCTGGGCGTTCGCAAACCCGCCGGCCTCAACCACAGCGCGAAATACTCTGAGAAGCCGAACGTCAATATCGCTGACGACCACCGCACACTCCAGTTGCTCCTTCCACAGCTTCCGCAAGGTCGATGCCAGGAAAGCCGAGGCAGCATTGCTTCCGGAAGGTGCAAAGGCGCGGAGTTGGGGCGCGCATGCACGCTTGAGGGCCGGAGTCGCACCAAGATGCACCTCGAATGGCTCTCAGACCCGAGGCAACCGGCCAACGACCATCAGCCTGCGATCCGTTCAAACTCCCTGGCTACCGTTTTCCTGCGGTGCAACACCCGTCCCGGGACGACCGCTCACGACGGCAACGGCCATCGGGCCACCAAAATTGAATGACGGCAGCCAGCCTGAAGCTGCCTATCGGAGGCTTCAGCGGTCGATGCAAAGGCCGTGGCGCGGGAGGTCTGGCTCCTCAACTCGGCCTCCACAGAACGCTCCACGGACCACCTGCATTTACCATCCACCCATGAACCAACCGCAGCACGAATACCTCGTTGTGTCGCGCGGCCAGTGGGACGAAAAAGCGTCTCGCGAGGACGTCCAGCGCGCCATCGATCAGTTCTACGCCTGGTACGAGGGCCATCTCGCGGCGGGGCGGATGATGCCCGGCAGCCGGTTGGCGCCCGAAGGCAAGCTCGTTGCCCATGGGCTGGTCACCGACGGCCCCTTCGCGGAGACCAAGGAGATCGTCGGCGGCTACTGGTTCATCGTCGCCACGAGCCTGGAGGAAGCGGCCGAACTCGCCGCGCAGAACCCCTGCCTGGCCTTCGGTCTGACGCTGGAGATCCGCCCCCTCGACGCCGAGCGGGCGCGGGCGACGGACATCACCAACGAAACGCCGCCGCCGTGGCGTCAGCGTTGAGGCTTGGCGCCGCGCCGTCGCGCAGAACAGATGTTCGTCCTCCAACCCATCGGCCATGTGCGCTCACCGCTGACGAGCCGGGAGCAGGCGCCCAAGCAAGGCGATGAAGGCGCCCCCACGGCGTGGCTGGAGTTCCTGCCCGCTTTCGAGGCGGGCCTGCGCGACCTGCAGGTCGGTGACGACATCCTGCTGCTGACCTGGCTGGACCGCGGCCAGCGCGAGACCTTGAGCGTGCATCCACGCGACGACCTGAACGCCCCGCTGCGCGGCGTGTTCAGCACCCGCTCGCAGGACCGGCCCAACCCGGTGGGGCTGCACCGCGTCACGCTGGTCGAGAAAGACGGCCCGCTTCGCTACCAGGCACTCCATCTCGAAGCGTTCGACGGCACGCCGATCATCGATGTCAAGCCGGTGCTGGATCGGCTGCGGGAGCGCTAGCGCAGATACCGGTTCGGCAGATTGCCCAGCCGCGGCGCGGGCCGCCCCAGGGCCGCGAGCAGTTCGACGATGTTGGCGTAGGTATCGGCCTCGGTGCGCTGCATCTGCGGCAGCAGGCCGAGTTGGGCGTAGGACAGCGGCGTCACGTCGTAGCAGACCGTCTCCCAGTCGAAGCCGCGGCCCCAGGTGATGCCTCGCACTCGCACATCAGCCCGCGCGCCAGCCGTCAGCAGCAGGCGCATGACGGGCGCCGAACGGTTGGCATTCGAGTTCACGGCGTGGAAGAGCGGCGTCTGGCCGTTCAGCCCGTCGGCGTCGACATCGGCCGCGGCGTTCGGGTCTGCGCCCAGTGCCAACAGCCGCTCGGCGACGGCCGCGTGGCCGTACTCCGCCGCCACGTGCAGCAGCGTGGCGCCGTCAAGCGGCGTGAAGGTGCAGGGCATCTGCGTGCGGTGCCGCAGCAACGCTGGATTGGTCGCCGCGGCGGTGGCCAGCGCGTCGGCGTCGTTGAGCAGCACGGGCGTCAGGTGCGGGTCGTCCAGCACGGCGCCACGTTCCAGCAGCAACCGAAGGCAGGTGGCAAACCGGTCCGAACGAAAGTACATCTCGATCAGATGGTTGACCACCGTCTTGCCGCCGATGCTTGAACTCGCATCGAAGCCGGCATCGAGGACGGCCCGGATGTCTTCAACGTCGTGCGTTTCAAAGGCGGTGAGCAGACGCTCGGAGATGCCGGTCATGACTTGCTTTCGGTAAGCAACCGGCGCGCCTTCATGGCGCGGCCTGGGGACTGGGTGTTGGGAAGCGATGCTACGACCGTAGGCCTGCCGGTCCCGCCTTCCTTTGCCAGGGCGAGGTCGCCATACTCCGGCCGGTGCAGGAACTTGAACAAATCCTGATCATCTTCATCGCCGCCGTGGCACTGGCTGCCGCCGCGCGGCGTGCGGGCGCGCCCTACCCGGTGTTCCTGGCCATTGGCGGCGCGCTGCTGGCCCTGGTGCCGGGTGCACCCAGCCCCAGCCTGCCGCCCGAACTGGTGCTGGCCCTGTTCGTCGCGCCGGTTCTCGTTGACGCTGGTTACGACGCGTCATTGCGGGACCTCAGAGACAACTGGGCGCCTCTGGTCAGCCTCGTGATCTTCGCGGTGGGCCTGACGACGGCCGCAGTGGCCATGGTGGCTCACGCCCTCGTGCCGGGCCTGCCATGGGCCGCGGCCGTGGCGCTGGGCGCCATCGTCGCGCCGCCCGATGCGGTGGCGGCCACTGCGGTGCTGCGGCCGCTGCGCCCGCCGCAGCGCATCCTGGGCATCCTCGAAGGCGAGAGCCTGCTCAACGACGCCAGCGCCCTGCTGATCTACCGCCTGGCCGTCGGTGCAGTGGCGGCCGGCGGCTTCTCGGTGCAGGCGGTGGCGCCGACCTTCCTGCTGGCCGTGCTGGGCAGCCTGATCGCGGGGCCTGCGCTGGGCTGGCTGGTGCAGCGCATGTTCGAGCATGTGCAGCACATTCCCACGGCCATCATCCTGCAGTTCATTGGCACCATCAGCGTGTGGCAGTTGGCGGAGCATGTCGGGCTGTCGGGCGTGCTGACCACGGTCTGCTTCGCCATGACGCTGGCGCGCATGGCACCGGCGCGCATCCCTGCCCGTGTTCGCATCCCCACCAACGCGGTCTGGGCCACGGTGGTGTTCGCGCTGAACATTTTTGCGTTCATCTTCATCGGGTTGCAGATCCGCCCCATCCTGATGGCGCTGGAGCCGTCGGCGCGAACGCAATACCTGCTGGTGGCCGCCGCCGTGCTGGTTACCGTCATCGTCGTGCGCGTCGCCTGGCACATGTCCTTCAACGCCGCGATCCGCTGGCGTGACCACCGCCACGGCTTCAATCCGCCGCGGCCCATGCTGAGGCCCAGCGTGGGCAGCGGGCTGGTGATCTCCTGGGCGGGCATGCGCGGCATCGTCACGCTGGCAGCGGCGCTGGCGCTGCCCGAAGGCTTTCCGGCCCGCAACCTGATCGTGCTGACGGCCTTTCTCGTGGTGCTGGGCACGCTGCTGATCCAGGGGCTGACACTGAAGCCTTTGCTGCGCGCGCTCAATCTGAAGGACGGCGACCCGGTGGCGCACGAAGAGCATGCCGCGCGCCAGCGCATGCTGGAGGCCGCCTTTGAGCAACTTCCCGCAGACGGCTCCCCCGCCGTGAGCCTGGTGCGCAAGAACCTGAAGATGCACCTGGGCCGGCCGCTGCATGAAAGCGGCAGCCCATTCGCTTCATTCGGTGCCGAGTACGACAACAGCTACCGCGCCGCGCTGCAGGCGGCCCGGCAGGTGCTGCTGGCCATGCGCGACGCCGGCGACATCGGCGACGACGCCTTCCACACGCTGGAGAACGATCTCGACTGGCTGGAGGTGTCGGACCCGCTGCGGGCGGCGAATGCCGATGCGACGGAGTAGATGCGACGAAGTAGGGGTGATCGATTGAGGATGCCGTCTTCAACGAACCTGGACTCGACCCGGCACCGCGGCGTAGGATGATTTTTGCCTTGCCGGCCGAGCCACGGCGACAAGTTCATTGTGTTTGGCTTTGACGGAGAGTCATATGGGCTATCACTTGGAAGGTCGTCTGCTGGAGGTTTGCAACTGCAACGTGCTGTGTCCCTGCTGGATCGGCGAGGATCCAGACAACGGCACCTGCGACACCATCGTCGCCTGGCGCATCGACAAGGGCGTGATCGACGGCGTGGACGTCGGCGGCAACACCATCGCGGCCGTGGCCCATGTCCCCGGCAACATCCTCAAAGGCAACTGGACCGCCGCAATCTTTGTCGACGACAAGGCCTCGGCGGCGCAGGAGGCGGCCCTGCTCAAGGTCTACACGGGCCAGGCCGGCGGGCCGGTCGCCGATCTCGCTGCCCTCATTGGCACGGTGGTGTCGGTCGAGCGGGCCCCCATCAAGTTCACCGTGGAAGACGGTAAGGGCATCCTCGAGATCGGCACGAATTACTACGCCGAACTCGAGCCCTATCGCGGTGCGATGGGTGGGCTGACGACCTTGTCAGACACCGTGTTCTCGACGGTGCCGGGTGCGCCGGTGTTCGTCGGCAAGGCGCCTACCTATCGCTCCAAGAACCCGGCGCTGGGCATCGATCTCGATCTCAAGAACCACAACGCGCTGCAGAGCACCTTCGTCTTCGACGCATGAGCGCCGCGCCGGGCCGTCCCAAGCAAGCTCGTGAGCCCGGACATGGGATGCCCTGTGGGCATCCCATGCCTGGCGAACGCCTGGCCGCGCTGTCGGCCAGGCAAGGCCGCAGGCCGAAGGGTGCACCATTGAGCGCCGCTGGCGGCGCCGTAGCGGCGGATCCGCCAGCCGGCGATTCCCGTCATCGCCGCGTGTTCCTCGTCGTGCTGAGTGCGCTGGCCGGCCTCGCCTGGCTGGCGCTGTGGGCCTGGGCGGGCAGCCCTTATGGGCGCTACCTCGAACACGGCGACTGGACGGCCTCCGGCCCGGCCGCCTTCGTCTGCCGGGCGATCCCCGGCGGCGACGTCATCGTGCCCGCGCTGCTCTACAGCGCCGCGTGGATCCTGATGACCACGGCCATGATGCTGCCGACCACCCTGCCCCTGTTCAATGCCTTCGACCGGTTGACGGCGCGGCGGGCGGACCACCGCCGGCTGCTCCTGCTGCTGGGCCTGGGCTATATGGCGGTGTGGGGCGGCTTCGGGCTCGTGGCCCATGTGCTGCACGCGGGGCTGCTGGCGCTCGTCAACGGCGTGCCCCTGCTGGCCTGGCATGGCTGGCTGATCGGCACGGCCATCATCGCCTTGGCCGGGGTCTTCCAGTTCAGCAGCCTCAAGCACCGCTGCCTGGAGAAGTGCCGCACCCCCTTGAGCTTCGTCATGCAGCATTGGCGCGGCCACGCCGAGGCGCGGCACGCGTTCATGCTGGGCGCCCACCACGGCCTGTTCTGTGTCGGCTGCTGCTGGGCATTGATGCTGCTGATGTTTGCGCTCGGCACCGGCAGCCTCGGCTGGATGCTGTTGCTGGCCGCGGTCATGGCGGTTGAGAAGAATGTCCGTTGGGGCCACCGGCTGAGCACGCCGCTGGGCGTCGCGCTGCTGGGCTGGGCCGCGGTCCTGGTGGGGGTCCATGTCTGAGTCGCGCGCCGGCCTGCCCCTGCTGAAGACCTTGGCCCTGACCACGACGGCGATGCTGGCCTTCGCGGCGAATTCGCTGCTTTGCCGGCTCGCCCTGCGGCAGGATCTCATCGATGCGGCCAGCTTCGGCAGCATCAGGCTGGCCGCCGGGGCGGTCACGCTCGCGGCCATCGTGCGGCTCAGGCCCGGCCAGGCCGCCGCCACGCATTCCGACTGGCTCGCCGCGGCCATGCTGTTCGCCTACGTCGCCTTCTTCTCCTTCGCCTACCTCAGCCTGTCAGCGGGCACGGGCGCCCTGATCCTGTTCGGCGCGGTCCAGGTGACGATGTTCAGCGCCGGGCTGCGCTCGGGCGAGAGGTTCCGGCCCCTGGCCTGGTTCGGCCTCGCTCTGGCCGTGGCGGGGCTGGTCTATCTGGTGTCACCCGGCGTGGCGGCGCCACCGGTCCTCGGCGCGGCCATGATGGCGGCAGCGGGCCTGGCCTGGGGCCTGTACTCGCTGCGCGGCCGCGGCGTGAGCGACCCGTTGGCGGCAACAGCGGGCAACTTCCTGCGCGCCACGCCACTCGCTCTGCTGGTGAGCCTGCTGTTCGCAGCCCAGGCGCGCGCCAGCACCACCGGTATCGCCCTGGCCGTCGCCTCGGGCGCCGTCACGTCCGGCATCGGCTATGTCATCTGGTACGCCGCGCTGCGCGGGCTGTCCGCGCTGCGGGCCGCGACCGTGCAGCTGTCGGTGCCGCTGATTGCCGCATTCGGCGGCGTGGCGCTGCTGTCGGAGGCCGTCACCCCGCGCCTGCTGCTGGCCTCGGCGGCCATCCTCGGCGGCATTGCGCTGGTGCTGGCCAGCAAGTCGCGGCGCTGATCACGGGCAGCGCAGGAAGACGCCCTGCACGGTGCATGAACCGCGCGGTCCGACAAGGGTGGGGCCGACCCGCGTCAGCGTCGAGCCATCGCTGGCCAGGCAGGTGGCGGCATTGCACTGGGTCACGGTGACCGGCGCTTGCGGACGCGGCAAGGCCACGGGCGGCACGGTTGGCATGGGCACCCGGGGCGCCACCACGCCAGGCCGTGCGGGCGCGGTCGGCACCACCCAGCTGTGCTGCGAGGGCGGCGGCGAGGTGGTGAGCCCGCCAAGGCAGGCATCCGCCACGCGCTTGCGCAGCGGCTGCAGACGCACGGCCACCGAGTGCTGGCGCTGCTGATCGGACAAGCTGGTCGATGAAGCGGCAGCGGCCGCCGCGATGGCCTCCTCCGCTTCGTCCAGCGCATTCAGCGCGATGCGGCAGGCCGCTGATCTGGGCAGCTCCTCGGCCTGAGCAGCGCCGACCATCCCGCAAAAGGTGGCGGCGAGCAGAAGGACGGCGAAGCGTGCAGTCATGGCCTGGCAATCTTGCGCCATTCTTCGCAGGGGCGCTGTAGGCCAGTACCGGCGGCTCAGGTCCGACGCAGCCGCGGCCAGGCCAGCAGTGCTACCAGCCCCAGCCCGCCCGCCAGCGCATAGCCGGCCACGCTGGCTGCGTTGGCCGCGCCGTCCACACCCAACAGGTCCAGCGCCGCCACGCCGGTCTTTTGCAGGTTGAGGTAGAGCGCGAACAGAAACAACGCGAGGAAGGTGCGCGAGCCCTGGGTCAGCCGGCCCAGCAGCGTGGCGGCTGCGCTCAAGAAGAGCAGGCCGGCCACGCAGGCCAAGGCTTGCACCGTTGAGATCCGCAGCAAGGCCGGCAAGGCCAGCAGCAGCCCCAGCCCCAAGGCCGCCAGCACCTGGCGCCAGCCGCGCTCCCATGCGCCGCCGGGTACTGCGCTGGCCAGAGCCCATGTGCCGCTCTGCAGATCACGCGAACTCACGTCCGCCACCGCCATGCCCCAGGCGCACAACGTTGCGGCCAGCAGCGCGGGAACGAGGTCCGTCGACACCACCGCGCAGGCCACCGTGCCGGCCCCCATCGCCAGGGCCAACAGCGGCTGGCTGAGCAACACCAGGCTCACGTCCGCCAGCCAGCGGCCGGGCAGGCCTGGCAGGCGGGCGCTGGCGCGCAGCAACAGGCCAAGGGCGGCGGTGAAAGGCCGCAGCAGCGGGCGCAGCAGCCATTGCAGCAACTGCACGATGCGCCAGCGACCGGCGGGGTTGCGCAGCTTCACGCGGTCTGGTGCATAGCGATGGAAGAACATCACGGCGGGCAGCAGCGGCAGCAGGGCCAGCGCCATCGAGCCCAGGCGCAAAGCGATCAACTCAGCGCTCCACAGGCCAGCGGGCATGTGCAGGCGGGGCAGCGTCGCGTCGAAGGGGCTGCCACCGACGCTGATGTGGGTCACGTCCATCAACTGGCTCACGCCGACCAGCAACGGCGACATGCCATTGATGTCGAACACCTGCCAGCCGGTCAGCCGCACGGCGCCCTGCCCCAGCGTGGCCGGGATGAAGGCGAACTGCACCATCCAGAAGACCCAGTAGAGCGCGTCGCCACGCTTGCCCATCAGCGGCGCCCAGGCGTCGGCCAGCACGGCCAGGCTGGCGCACAGCATCAGGCCGGGCGCCAGCCCGAACACCAGCATCTGCAGATAGGGCAAGGGCTGCAACGGGCCTTCGCCGCGCACGAGTTGCAACACCCAGACCGTCAGCATCACGACCGTGCCCAGCGAGAGCAGGAAACCGAAGGCGCCCAGCCAGCGCGCGCCCAGCAGCTGCGCATTGCTGACCGGTGTGGCGGCCAGCACAGAAGCGGTGCCGCAGCGCAGGTCTTCCTGCGTGCGGCCGCGCGCCAGGTAGAAGCCCGCCAGGCCGAACAGCAGCGAGGCGATCAGGTTGCTCGCAAAGGCGAGGGCCTGGCTCTCGTAGGCGATGCGCTGCTTGTTCACGACCATCATGGCCATGCCACTTTTCGGGTCCAGCACCATCAACCAGCTCACGGCCACCACGGCCAGCAGGATGACGAGACTGCTGAGCCGGCGGCTGCGCAAGCGCCATTCGTTCAGCACCAGGGTCTTGTAGAGACTGGTGTTCATGCGGCCTCCCGCGCATCGGCATAGCGTTGGGCCATCAGCGCCTCTTCCAGGCTGGCGTTCGCCGGCTCGGCCTCGGCAAAGGGGCGCGACGGATGCGCCATGCGCACTTGAATGCGGCTGCCCTGAGGCTGGGCCTGCAGCACCTGCACATGGCCCTTCAGCGCTTCGTAATCGGCTGGCGCGAGCTGGGCCGTCCAGACCTTGCCCACGGCGCGAGCGATCACGGCATCAGGGGTTTCGAAGGCGACAAGGCGGCCCTGACGCATGACGGCCAGGTGCGAGGCCATGTTCTCGACGTCCGACACGATGTGGGTCGACACGATGACCAGGCGCTTGCGCCCGAGGTCGCCCAGCAGGTGACGAAAGCGCAGGCGCTCCTCGGGGTCGAGACCAGCCGTGGGTTCGTCGACGATGAGCACGTCGGGGTCGTTCAGCAGGGCCTGCGCGATGCCCAGGCGCTGGCGCATGCCGCCCGAGAAGCCGATGGCCGGGCGGTGGGCCTGCTCGTGCAGGTTCACCAGCTCCAGCAGGTCATGCAGCCGCTGCCGGTCGCGCACGCCCTTCAGCGCCGCGAAGTACTGCAGGAATTCGAGTGCCGTCAGATGCGGGTAGACGCCGAAGTCCTGCGGCAGATAGCCCAGGCGCCGGCGCATCAGTTCGGGCTTGGCGACGATGTCCTCACCGTCCAGCAGGATGCGCCCGCTGGTGGGCCGCGTGAGCGTGGCCAGCATCTGCATCAGCGTGCTCTTGCCCGCGCCGTTGTGGCCGATCAGGCCGACGACACCGGGCTTCAATTCCAGTGACACGCCGTCGACGGCATTGAGTTTTCCGAAGCTCTTGGAGACGTTCTGGATCTGCAGCATGGCCACTCCTCATCTTGTGAATGAGCGCAGCCTAGGGATCCAGAGGCCAGCCTCCAACGCGCTTGCGACAGACCGCTCACCGCGCGGTTCAGGCCGGCGAAAGCGCGGCCTGGGCCGGCGTCAATCGACGACGCCAAACAGCGGCCCGAGCTCGCTCCAATGGTCGTTGCGCCCGAGCCTGAGCGCGTAGAGGCTGGACACGGCGCCGTCAAGATACAGCGCCTCCCTGCAGTGCAAATCGTCGCGAAAGAAGCTGGCGAACTCGTGCAGCGTGACGGGCTGCTCGGTGATGACGAACAGGGCTTGTGAACCCAGCACACAGACGCCGTTGCGGATATAGCGCGACGCCGAATTGGCGCTGAAGGCCGGATGGATCTGGCCGTCCCTGAGCAGCAGCGGCCCGGACTGGGTGGCGAACAGGACACCCTCGCGCAGCGCCGGGTAGTCCACCGCGTCGACGACCTGAGCTCCGTGAGCCGTCAGCAGGAAAACACCGTTGGGCTTCAGAAAGAAGTTGCCTTCTCCACTCAACAGATTGAGCGGCGCGAGCTCGCGCCCGTCGATGACCAGCAGCCCGACGGGGCTCGCGTCCGCGTGGTACATGCCGGCGTTCATGCCGAAAGCCAGCGTCTTGCCCTGTCCTCTCAACCAGGCCGACAACTTGTCCAGCCGACGCAGCGGCCGGCCCCGGTCATCCTGCCAGAACAGACGCAGCTTCTGCGTAGCGAGGTCCACGCGCACGACAGTGAAGCGGCCATCGCCTTCAGCGCGGGCAGCCAGGCTGGCCACCACCAGCGCAGACCCCAGCACCAACGCCAGCAGCAGCCGCTTCATCGGCCACGCCCCCGCAGCGGCTTGAGCAGGCCCCGCAGGTCGTTGTGATCCATCTCGTACATCAAGGCCAGTAGCCGTCCGATCTCGCCCTTCGGAAATCCCTCGCGCGCAAACCAGCCCAGGTAGTTGCCGGACAAGTCCGCGATCAGCGTGCCCTTGTGTTTGCCGAAGGGCATCTCGGTCGTGACGAGCTTGAGGAGATCTTCCGGGTTCATCGGCGCAGTTTGCCTTGATGGTGTCGAGGGCTGACCGATGGCTCAGCCGGCCTGCAGCTACTTGAAGACGGTCGGGTATTGGAGGCGATACCAATCCGCGATCTCGTCATGGCCGAGCGTCAGGAACTCCTTGAGGCGCGGCACGGCGAGAAGGCCCAGAACGCAGGTGGCCATGAGCAAACCCCAGGCCGTATAGACCCATTTCACGCTGTAGCTCGCCAGCGCCACGCCGACGAGCGCCGGGCCGATGGCACCGGCGACCTGCGTGGTCATTGAGCCGGCCGCAAAGATGCGCACACGGTAGGCCTTGGGCACCGCCAGGGCGCGATGCGTCGCTCCCACCAGGCCCATCGACGCATTGCAAAAGCCCGCAGCCGCCAGACCGACCAGCATCAGCGCGGGCGAGGTGACAAACCCGACCACGGCCAATGCGAGGCCCTCGGCGAGCCCCAGCCCCACGCGAACGCGATACCGGCCCAAGTGGTTCACCAGCCGCTGCGAGCCAACGGCACTGCCGAGCAGAACACCAAACGAGAGAGCCCCCAAGCTGACGCCGAGCCAGCTGCCTTGCAGGCCCAGTGAATGCACCTTGAGCGGGATCAGCAGGCCGACGGCGGGACCCTGGAAGATCCAGACCGCGAAATTCACGAGGGTCCAGCCGCGCTCCATCGGCATCAGCCACTTGGCGGCCAGCCCTGCGCGCAGATCGCGCCACCACAGGGCCAACCCGCGGACCGGCAGTTCGAGGACGGGAGTACGTGGGAGGCGCGATGCAGCGAGCATCGCGATGCACATCAAGCCGCCATAGCAGCACAGCCCACCGGTGACGCCCGCCGAACTGATCGCCGCGCCTGCCAGAAGCGGCCCGAGCACGCCGCTGACCGCCTGTGCCGTCTTGCGCAAACGGATCGCCTCGGGCAACTGCTCCGGCGGCAGCAATTCGGTCAACACGGCATCGCGCGCCGGGTCCACGAACGATGTCGCCAGCACCTGCACGACCGCCAGCATCATGAGGGCTGCCAGATTGAAGGCGCTGGCCAGTGACAGCGCCAGCTGCATTGCGGCGACGAGGCTGAGGCAGGCCAGCCCCCAGGTGATCTGCCGGCGCTTGCAAATCCTGTCGCCAAAGGGCGAGACAGCCGGTGCGGCAATGAAGGTCGTGACGGCCAACGCCACCCCGAACGCCGCGATCGCGTGGGCGCCACCGCTGCTGGTGATCCACCACGGCAACACGACCATCGCACCCAACTCGGCAAGGCGGACCAGGAAGTCGGTCAGCAACACCACGCGCAGCGCCCGATTCGAACGCAGGATTTCGTGTATCCGCCCGGGTGCACCCGGCTCGCCCCTCATGTCTTGAGCCGGTAGCCCACGCCCGCCTCAGTCACCAGCCACTGCGGCCGGTTGGGATCGGCCTCGAGCTTCTTGCGCAGATTGGCCATGTGCACGCGCACGTAATGCACGTCCTCGGCATGGCCCGGGCCCCAGACCGCCTTGAGCAGGTGCTGGTGGGTCAACACGCGTCCCGGAGCGTTGGCAAGCTCCTGCAGCAGCCGGTATTCGATGGGCGTCAGGTGCAGCTCTTCGCCGGCTTTGGTGACCGTGCGTAACGCGCGGTCCATGGCGACGTCACCAAAGCGCAGCACCGGGTCGGCGTCGTTGCCGCCGCCGCCGTGCCTGCGCAGTTGCACGCGCACGCGGGCCAGCAACTCGGCCACGCCGAAGGGCTTGACGAGGTAGTCGTCGGCACCGGCGTCCAGGGCCTGCACCTTGCGGTCCTCGCCCTCACGGGCCGACAGCACCAGGACGGGCGCCTGCGACCAGCCGCGGAACTCGCGGATGAAGTCCAGGCCATCGCCATCGGGCAGGCCCAGGTCCAGCACAACCAGCTCGGGACGGCGCGTGGCCGAGTCGATCAACCCGCGTTGCAACGTCGCCGCCTCGAAGACCTCCAGGCCTTCGCTCTCCAGCGCCATGCGCACGAAGCGCCGGATCTCCGGTTCGTCCTCGATCATCAACACGCGTGCAGCGCTCACTCTGGTTTCTCCGCCGGCGGCTGGCCGAGCGGCAGTTCCACTCGCACACAGGCACCGCCGGTCGCGACATTGTGGGCGCTGATACGGCCGTCATGCGCCTCCACGATGGCCTTGCAGATGGCCAGGCCCAGGCCGACACCGGGCGTGGCGCTCTCGCGGTCGCCGCGCTCGAACTTGTCGAAGAGCTTGTCCTCGAGGCCCGCGGGAAACCCAGGGCCGGCGTCGCTGACGTCGATCTCGACATGCCGCCCCGCCGTGCGCGCCCGGATGCGGATGGCGCCGGCCGCGTACTTGGCCGCGTTCTCCAGCAGGTTGACGAGCACGCGCTCGATCAGCACGGCGTCCAGCTCGACCAGGGGCAGGTCCGCCGGCAGATCCACGACAACCTCGCGGTCGATCAAGGCTTCTTCCAGGCTGGCCAGTGCGCTGCCGACGACCTCTTGCAGCGGCAGCCAATGCCGGTTCAGCTGCACCGTGCCGGATTGAAGCCGCGCCATGTCGAGCAGGTTGCCGACCAGCGCAGTCATGCGCAGCGCCGAGCGACGCATCGCGTCGGCCACCTCGGCCTGAGGCGTGTTCAGCGGCGTGAGCTTGAGCGCATCCGCCAGCCCCACCAGCGCGGCCAGCGGCGTGCGCAGATCGTGGGACACGGCCGTCAGCAGCGAATTTCGCAGCCGCTCGGACTCGATCTGCAACGTGCTCTGCTGGGCCACCTCGATGTAGTGGATGCGCTCCAGCGAAATGGCCAGCAGCGCTGCACAGGTGTCCAGCAGCTCGCGCTCCTCGGGCGACCAGCGGCGGCCCTGCCCTTGGACGGCCAGCACGCCACGCAGCCGCATCGGCGCGGTCAGCGGCAGCATCAGGCAGGGGCTGGCCGGCAGCGTGTCGGTGCCCTGCCCTGCCGGCTGGCCATGGTCGAAGGCCCATTGGGCGACACCCAGGTCCGGCTGCACGCCTGCGCCCGGCAGCGCCACCAGCATCTCGCGGCCGGGCGTGGCCCCTGGCGGCGGCGCCAGCACGGCCGAGGCGGCGCCGAACTCGGCGCGCAGGAAGCGCGTCGCGATCTCGGCAACCTGTTCCACCACCAGCGCGGCACCGAGGTCGCGCGACATCGTGTACAGGCCGCGCACGCGCCGCTCACGCTCCTGGGCCGCGCGGGCCTGGGCCTGCAGCCCGGCCGCGAGCTGGCCGATGACGAGGCCGACGAGCAGCAGCACGGCGAAGGTGACGAGATATTGCGCATCGCCGACGGCAAACGACCCTCTCGGCTCGACGAAGGCGAAGTCGAAGGCAGCCACGCCGAGCAGCGCCGCCAGCGCCGCCGGCCCGCGGCCAAAGCGCAGCGCAACGCCAACAACGTTGAGCAGATAGAGCATGGCGATATTGGTCGGCGCCATGAAACCCAGCAACACGTGGGCCAGGGCCGTCGTCAGCGCGACGCCCGCCAGCGCCGCCGCATGGCCGCGCCAGGCCTGCAGAGGAATCAGGGCACCACGCGTCGCCGCCGCGGGCTGCTCGCGCGCACCGGTGGGCAGCGCCACCTGCAACACGTCCATCTCGTCGGCCAGGCGGCTCAACGCCTCGGCCAGGGACGGCCGGCCAGGCCAGCGCCAGGCCTGCTCGCGCCGGCCCACCACGAGGCGGGCCAGGTTGTGCTCGCGCGCATAGCCCACCAGGGCCGCGGCGACCTCGGGCGCCGACAGTTCGGCCGTGCGGGCACCGAGCGACTGCGCCAGCTCCAGCGTGCGCTGCACGCGCTGGCGGGCGGCGTCGCTCAGGCCCTGGGCCGTCTGCACGTGCACGGCATGCCAGTCCAGCCCGAGCTGCTGCGCCAGCCGGGCGGCGCTGCGCACGACCTTTTCGCTCGCCGCCGCCGGGCCGATGCAGGCCAGCAGCGACTCGCGGTTGGGCCACACCGTCCCGGCGCTGTGCTCGCGCCGGTAGGCCTGCATCTGGTCGTCCACGCGGTCGGCCGTGCGGCGCAGGGCCAGCTCGCGCAGGGCCAGCAAATTGCCCTTGCGGAAGAAATTTTTGGCGGCGCGCTCGGCCTGGTTCGGCAAATAGACCTTGCCTTCCTTGAGCCGCTGCAGCAGCTCGTCGGGCGGCAGGTCGACGACGACCACCTCGTCGGCCGCATCGAAGACCTTGTCGGGCAGGGTTTCCCAGACACGGATGCCGGTGATGCCGCCAACGACGTCGTTCAGGCTCTCCAGGTGCTGCACGTTCAGCGTCGTCCAGACCTCGATGCCGGCCTCGCACAGCTCCTGCGCGTCCTGCCAGCGCTTGGCGTGGCGCGAGCCCGGCGCGTTGCTGTGGGCCAGCTCATCCAGCAGCAGCACGCCGCCCGCTTGCTCGCGGCCCCAGGCCAGCGCGGCATCGAGGTCGAACTCGCGCAGGGTCTGGCCGCGGTGGACGATGTCCTTCAGCGCCAGGCGCGGCAGATCGCGCGCGATGGCCTCGGTGTCGGCGCGGCCGTGGGTCTCGACGACGCCGATGCGCACCACCCGGCCTTGGGCGCGAGCCGCATGCGCGGCGGCCAGCATGGCGAAGGTTTTTCCAACACCCGCGTTGGCGCCGAAGAAGATCTTCAGCCGGCCGCGCTGGGCGGCGGCTTCGTCGCGCTGCAACTGGGCCAGCAGCGCGTCGGGGTCGGGGCGGGTGTCGGTCACAACCATCCGAGGCGCTTGAAGCGCCAGTACAGCGCCCCGCTGACGAGGACGATCACGCCCAGCGCCATCGGGTAGCCCAAGGTCCATTTCAGCTCGGGCATGTGCTCGAAGTTCATCCCCCAGATGCCCGCCAGGGCCGTGGACGCCGCAAAGATGGCGGCCCAGGCGGCCAGGCGCTTGGTGACGAGGGACTCGTCCAGCGTGACCAGGGTGAGGTTGACCTGGGTCGCCGCGATGATGGTTTCACGCGCGGCGTCGATGCTGGCCTGGATGCGCAGCAGGTGGTCGTAGACGTCGCGGAAGTAGTCCTGCAGGGCCTTGCAGACGACGGGCACGCGGCCACCGTGCAGCTTGGCCGTCACCTCCAGCAGCGGCGTGACGGCATGGCGCAGCGTGGCCAGGCGCTGCTTCAGCGCGAACAGACGCTGCACGACGGACTGGCGATCCTGATGGGGCTGGAACATGGTCGCTTCCAGTTGCTCCAATTCGGCCTCGATGGCGTCGATGAGCGGGAAGTAGCGGTCCACGACGGCGTCCATCAGTGCGTAGAAGACGAAACCTGGCCCCTGGCGCAGCAGATGCGGCTCGCGCTCCGCACGCCCGCGCACGCCCAGGAAACCCTGGCTGCTGCGGTGGCGTACCGAGACGATGAAGCGCGCGCCGACGAAGACGTGCACCTCGCCCACCTCCAAGCCGTCGGCGCCGGTCTCCAACAGATGCATCGCAGCGAACAGCATGTCGCCGTACTCTTCCACCTTGGGCCGCTGATGGCCCTTGCGGGCATCCTCGACGGCCAATGGCGGCAAGTCCAGCTCGTGCTGCAGCAGGTTGAGCTCCTCATCGCTCGGGTCGCGCAGCGCGATCCAGACAAAGCCGCTCGTTCTCTCCAGCGCCTCGGACACCCCCTCCAGGCTGGGCTCGGCCACGATGCGGCCATCCTCGTACACGGCGCTGTTGATCAGCATGGCGGTCTGCCTGGAGTCATCTTGCGGTGATCGTCGCACGCTCCAGCGCGAGGTTCAGGGCCAGCACGTTGACGCGCGGCTCGCCGAGGAAGCCGAGCCGGCGGCCCTCGGTGTGCTGCTCGACCAGCGCCCTCACCTGCTCCGGTGGCAGCCCACGTGCCCGGGCGACGCGGGGGAGCTGGTAGTCGGCGGCGGCACGGCTGATGTGGGGGTCCAGGCCGCTAGCGGAGGCGGTGACGAGGTCGACCGGCACCGGCGCCAGGTTGCCCGGGTCGGCCGCGCGCAAGGCGTCGATGCGCGCCTTGACCGCATCGACCAGGGCCGGCGCCGTCGGCGCGAGATTGGAGCCCCCGGAGTTGGCCGCGTTGTAGGGCGCGGGCGCAGTGGCCGAGGGACGGCTCCAGAAATGCCCGGGGTCGGTGAAGGCCTGGCCGATCAGCTCGGAGCCGATCGGCCTGCCGTCCTGGATGACGAGGCTGCCATTGGCCGCATGGGGAAAGAGCGCCTGCGCCAGGCCGGTGACGGCCAGCGGGTAGGCCAGGCCAGTGACGAGGCTGAGCAGCACGAACAGGGTCAATGCGGGGCGGAGTTGGGTGTTCATGATTCAAGCAAGGTGAAGGGCCACGAGCAGCAGGTCGATGGCCTTGATGCCGATGAAGGGGACGATGACGCCGCCCAGGCCGTAGACGAGCAGGTTGCGGCGCAGCAGCGCGGCGGCGCCGATGGCGCGGTAGCGCACGCCCTTGAGCGCCAATGGGATCAGCACGACGATGATCAACGCGTTGAAGATGACCGCGGACAGGATGGCCGAGTTGGGACTGGCCAGGCGCATGACGTTCAGCGCGCCGAGCTGCGGATAGGTCGACACGAAGGCCGCCGGCAGCACCGCGAAATACTTGGCCAGGTCGTTGGCGATGCTGAAGGTCGTCAGCGACCCACGCGTCATCAGCATCTGCTTGCCCGTCTCGACGATCTCGATGAGCTTGGTCGGGTTGCTGTCCAGGTCGACCATGTTGCCAGCCTCCTTGGCCGCTTGGGTGCCGCTGTTCATGGCGACGGCCACGTCGGCCTGGGCCAGCGCCGGGGCGTCATTGGTGCCGTCGCCGGTCATAGCCACCTGCCTGCCCTGGGCCTGGTGCTCGCGGATCAGCGCCAGCTTGGCCTCGGGCGTGGCCTCGGCGAGGAAGTCGTCCACGCCGGCCTCGGCGGCAATGGCTGCGGCCGTCAGCCGGTTGTCGCCGGTGACCATGACCGTCTTGATGCCCATGCGGCGCATCTGCGCAAAGCGCTCCTTGATGCCGGGCTTGACGATGTCCTTGAGTTCGACGACGCCGAGCACCCGCACGTCATCGACGACAACCAGCGGCGTGCTGCCTCGGCGGGCGGCCTCGTCGACGCTGGCCTGCACGCTGGCCGGCCAGCGGCCGCCCAGGGCTTCAACGTGAGCGCGCACCGCGCTGCCAGCACCCTTGCGGATCCGGCGGGCGCCGAGATCCACGCCGCTCATGCGCGTCTGCGCCGTGAAGGGCACGAACTCGCCCCGTTCCATGGCCGTGGCCGCGCCGAACTTGCGGTCGGCCAGCGCCACGATGCTGCGGCCCTCGGGCGTCTCGTCGGCCAGCGACGCCAGGCGCGCCACCTCGGCGAGCTGAGCCTCGCTGGCGCCTTCTACCGGCCAGAACGCATCGGCCTGGCGGTTGCCCAGCGTGATGGTGCCGGTTTTGTCCAGCAGCAACACGTCGACGTCGCCCGCGGCTTCAACAGCGCGGCCCGAGGTGGCGATGACATTGGCCTGCAGCATGCGGCTCATGCCGGCCACACCGACGGCCGACAGCAGGCCGGCGATGGTGGTCGGAATCAGGCAGACCAACAGCGCCACCAGCACGACGAGGCTGACCGGCTCGCCCGCGCCGGCCACCGCCACGCTGAACTGCGAGAACGGCAGCAGCGTGGTGCAGACACCCAGGAAGACCAGCGTCAGCGCGACCAGCAGGATGGTCAGCGCGATCTCGTTGGGCGTCTTCTTGCGCTTGGCGTTCTCGACCATGGCGATCATGCGGTCGACAAAGGTCTCGCCGGGGTTCACGGCCACGCGGGCCACGACCCAGTCGGACAGCACGCGGGTGCCGCCAGTCAGCGCCGAGAAGTCGCCGCCGCTCTCGCGGATGACGGGTGCGGACTCGCCGGTGATGGCGCTCTCGTCCACCGAGGCGACGCCGTCGATGACCTCGGCATCGGCCGGCACGACATCGCCGGCCTCGATCAGCACGACTTCGCCCTTGCGCAGCGTGCCGGCCTCGCGGGGGTGCCACTTGATCGTGTCACGTGGCGCACCGGGCTTCCAGTCGTCGGTCAACTTGGCCCAGGTTTCCTTTTTCAACCCGCGCAGCGACGCCGCTTGCGCCTTGCTGCGGCCCTCGGCCAGAGCCTCGGCGAAGTTGGCGAACAGCACGGTGAACCACAACCAGACCGTTACCGCGACAACGAAGCCGTTCGGTTGCGCGACGGACAGCGCCGTCGTCAACAGGCTGCCGAGATAGACCACGAACATCACCGGGTTGCGCAATTGCGTGCGCGGGTCCAGCTTGCGGAAGGCGTCGACCAGGGCGGCACGAGTCAGCGCCGGGTCGAGGAGGGAAAAACCAGCGCGAGTCTCAAGAGAGCGACGGGCCGCTCCCGAGCTCTCTTGCCCCCCTCGGGGGGCCTGGCGCACAGCGACAGGTTCGGGGGCACTCATGATTTGCTCCAGAGGATGAGGTGCTCGACGACGGGGCCCAGGGCCAGCGCCGGCACATAGTTCAGAAGACCGACCAGCAGCACGGCGCCGATCAGCAGCACGACGAAGAGGGGGCCATGCGTGGGCAGGGTGCCCTCGCCCGCCGCCAGCCGCTTCTTGCCCGCCAGCGAGCCGGCCATGGCCAGCACCGGCACGATGACGCCGAAGCGGCCTATCCACATCACCAGGGCCAGCAGCCCGTTGTAGAAGGGCGTGTTGGCCGACAGGCCGGCGAAGGCGCTGCCGTTGTTGTTGCCGGCGGACGAGAGCGCGTACAGCACCTCGCTGAAGCCATGCGCGCCAGGCGCCGCGATGCCGGCCTTGCCGGGCTCCACGATCACGGCGACGGCCGTGCCGATGAGCACCGCCAATGGCGTCAGCAGGATGGCCAGCGAGACCATCTTCATCTCGTGCGCCTCGATCTTCTTGCCGAGGTATTCAGGCGTGCGGCCAATCATCAACCCGGCGACGAAGACGGCCAGGATGGCGAACACCAGCATGCCGTACAGACCCGCGCCGACGCCGCCGAAGACGACCTCGCCGAGCTGCATCAGTACCATGGGCACGGCCCCGCCCAGCGGCGTGAAGCTGTCGTGCATCGCGTTGACGGCGCCGCAGCTGGCCGCCGTCGTGATGACGGCGAACAGCGAGGAGGCGTCGATGCCGAAGCGCACTTCCTTGCCCTCCATGTTGCCGCCCGACTGCGTGGCCGTCTGGGCCGAGTCGACACCCAGCGCGGCGAGATGCGGGTTGCCGGCCTGCTCGGCCGACGTGGCGATGACGACGGCGACAACGAACATCGCCGTCATCGCCCCCAGCAGCGCCCAGCCCTGGCGCATGTCGCCCACCTGGCGGCCCAGCACGAAGCACAGCGCCGCCGGGATCAGGAAGATGGACAGCATCTGCAGCGCATTGGTCGCCGCGGTCGGGTTCTCGAAGGGGTGGGCCGAGTTGGCGTTGAAAAAGCCACCGCCATTGGTACCCAGCATCTTGATGGCGAGCTGCGACGCCACCGGGCCGAGGGCAATGCTCTGGCTCTGGCCGTTCTTGTCCTCCATGACCGGCTGGCCGTCGGTGCCCTTCAGCGGCTGGCCGGCGGCGTCAAGCTTGGGCTCCTGCCAGCTCTGGGCTTCGATGGTCGTCACGTCCTGATAAGGCTTGAGCGTCTGCACGACGCCCATGCCGGAGAGAACGACGGCGAAGACGAAGGACAGCGGCAGCAGCACCCACAGCGTGGCGCGGGTCAGGTCGGCCCAGACGTTGCCGATGGCCTGGGCACTATGGCGCGCAAAGCCACGCACGAAGGCCACGACGACCGCGATGCCGGTGGCGGCGGACAGGAAGTTCTGCACCGTCAGCGCGAGCATCTGCGTGAGGTAGCTCATGGTCGACTCACCGCCATAGCCCTGCCAGTTCGTGTTGGTCACGAAGCTGATGGCAGTGTTGAAGGCCGAGTCTGGCGACACCGCGGCCAAGCCCTGCGGGTTCAGCGGCAGCAGATGCTGCAGGCGCTGCAGCGCATAGACGGCAGCGATGCCGAGGGCATTGAAGACGAGCAGGCCGAGGGCATAGCGCAGCCAGCCTTGCTCGGCGTCGGCATCCACGCCGGCCAGCTTGAGCAGGCCGCGCTCGACGCGGCGCAGCCACCCGACGCGGCCTTCCATGGCCGCGTGAATCCAGCGTGCCAGTGGCCAGGCCAGCACGAGCAGCACGACAAGAAAGACGATGAGCTGGACCCAGGCCGAGGTACTCATGACAAGTCCTCCGGGAACAGCAGCGCCCAGAACAGATAGCCGACAAGCCCGACGACGAGGATGGCGGCGGCGAGTTCGAAGCCACTCATGACTTCCTCCTCGCCAATTTTTCGCAGCCCCAGGCCGCGAGCCCGGTCAACAGCGCGAGAGCCGCGCCCAGAACCAGAAACATGATGTCCATGACACCTCCATAACGATGGAAGTGATTCTGGAAATTGCGCCCTCAAAGCCTCGCCAAGATCGAGGCGGGGGGTATCAAGAAAGCATCAAGATTTGCTTATCGCGAGCTGAGTGATGTCGATGCCGCGCTCCCGCGCAATCGCCTCCAGCACAGGCAGCAGCGGGCCCAGCTTCTCGTCCAGCGCGTCGCGCACCGTGTCGACGACCACCTGCGTGCTTCGCTCGATCTCGATGTGGATGGCGTCGCCCACACCCTTGTCGCCAAAGGTCGTCATGCGCAGCGTCTCGGGAATGAGCCACACCTCGAACCAGCCCGACCCGTCGCGCTCGCGCCGGGCCTCGGCGACGGTCAGGCTGCAGCCGTTGACGCCGATATAGCCCTTGGCAAAGACATAACGCATCCACGGCGCGGGCAGCGCGAAGCGGATGACGTGGTTGTTGTCGGGCTTGCGGATCTCGGCAATGCGGGCGGAGACGTCCACGTGGCCGGACAGCGGATGGCCGCCGATCTCGACGCCTTCCCGGGCCGCGCGCTCGACGTTCAGGCCAGAGCCCACCATCAGGCCGCCCAGCGTGGTGAGGCTGAGCGTCTGCGCCATCACGTCAAAGCTGGCCACACCGGGTGCTGGCCGCTCGGTGACGGTCAGGCAGACGCCGTCGCAGGAGACGCTGGCGCCAATGGCCAGCTCAGCGTCGAAGCCCTGCGGGAACTTCAGATGCAGGGTGTGCAGGCCCTCACGGGCCTCGATGGATTCGACGCGGGCGACGCCCTGGACAATGCCTGTGAACATGGAAAACAGGCCTCCAGGGAGGCCTTTTTGAACAGCGTTCGGGCCAGCTTACCAGCTGACCTCACGGTCCGGCGTCGAGCCGATCTTGTGGATGGATTGGTCGGCGCCTTCGAACTCCTGTTCCGCATCCAGCCGCAGGCCGGTGATGCGTTTGATGGCGCCATAGACAACGAAACCGCCGGCCAGCGCCCAGGTCACGCCACCCAGCGTGCCGATCAACTGAGCGCTGAAGGACACGCCGCCGATGCCGCCCAGCGCCTTCTGCCCAAAGACGCCGCAAGCGATGCCGCCCCAGGCGCCGCACAGGCCGTGCAGCGGCCAGACGCCCAGCACGTCGTCGATCTTCCAGCGGTTCTGCGTCAGGGTGAAGAACTGCACGAACACCCAGCCGGCAATGCCGCCGGTGACCAGGGCGCCGAGCGGATGCATGACGTCCGAGCCGGCGCAGACGGCCACCAGGCCGGCCAGCGGGCCGTTGTAGGCAAAGCCGGGGTCATTGCGGCCCAGCAGCACGGCTACCAACGTGCCGCCGGCCATGGCCATCAACGAATTGACGGCGACCAGGCCGGAAAGCTTGTCCAGCGTCTGCGCGCTCATCACGTTGAAGCCGAACCAGCCCACCGTCAGCACCCAGGCGCCCAGGGCCAGGAAAGGGATGCTTGACGGCGGGTGGGCGCTCATCGCGCCGTCCTTGCGGTAGCGGTTCAGGCGCGGGCCGAGCAGCTGCACGGCGGCGAGACCTATCCAGCCGCCCACGGCATGCACAACGACGCTGCCGGCGAAGTCATGGAACTCGGCGCCCGTGGCGGCCTTCAGCCAGGCCTGGATGCCGAAGGCCTGGTTCCAGGCCACGCCTTCGAACACCGGGTAGATGAAGCCAACGATGACGCAGGTGGCGGCCAGTTGCGGGCCGAAGCGGGCCCGCTCGGCAATGCCGCCCGACACGATGGCGGGAATGGCCGCCGCGAAAGTCAGCAGGAAGAAGAACTTGACCAGCTCATAGCCGTTCTTCTGCGCCAACTGCTCGGCGCCGGCGAAGAAGTGGCTGCCGTAGGCGACCAGGTAGCCGACCAGGAAATAGGCCAGCGTGGACACCGCGAAGTCCACCAGGATCTTGACCAGGGCATTGACCTGGTTCTTCTTGCGCACGGTGCCCAGTTCGAGGAAGGCAAAGCCCGCATGCATGGCGAGCACCATGATGGCGCCCAGTAGGATGAAGAGCGCGTCTGCGCCCTGCTTGATCGATGACTCCAACGCTGCCTCCGGCCGGCGGCTCCAGACTTGGGCGACATGCACCAATCCGAACCAAACCGCACCGAAATTGCAAATTCAATGCCCGCTTTTAAGGCGTAAATTTGCGGCCAGAGAGCAGCGCAGGCAATCGTTCAGCTCTTCTTTGGTGCATTCAATGCACTCTTCTCGAACGATTCCGCACCAAATCCGAGCGTCCAGTGGCCGTCCGGCCAGCGCACGACGGGCCGCTTGATGACGCTGGGCTCGGTCAGCATCAGCGCCATGGCCGACGCGTCGTCAGTGACGGCGGCCTTCGCGGCGTCGTCCAGCTTGCGCCAGGTGTTACCGGCGCGGTTGACGATCCTGTCGCGGCCAAAGGCCTTGATCCAGGTCGGCAGCAGCTCGGCCGGTACGCCCTGTTTCTTGAAGTCATGAAAAGCGACTTCCAGGCCTTGTTCGGCCAGCCAGGAGCGCGCCTTCTTGACGGTGTCGCAGTTGGGAATGCCATAGACGGTGATCATGGGCGCCAACTTACCATGGCTCCATGATCGACTGGCTTGACGAAGCTTCCCTCGACTTTCCACCCAGCTCGCGGGCGCTGGGCCCTGGCACCGATGCCCCCGGCCTGCTTGCCGCCGGCGGCACCCTGGACCCCGAGCGCCTGGAAGCGGCCTACCGGCGCGGCATCTTCCCCTGGTACGGCCCCGGCCAGCCGCCGCTGTGGTGGGCGCCCGACCCGCGCATGGTGCTGAAGACGGCCGACTTCAAGCTTTCGCGCTCGCTGCGCAAGACGGTGGCACGCTTTGCCTCCACGCCCGGCTGTGAGATCCGCGTCGACTTTGATCGCGCCACCGTGCTGCGTGCCTGCGCCAGCGCGCCGCGCGAGGGTCAGTCAGGCACCTGGATCGTGCCCGAACTGCAGGCTGCCTATCTCGCCTGGCCGGCCATGCACAGCATCGAGACCTGGATGGAGGGCGAACTCGCCGGCGGCCTGTACGGCGTCAACCTGGGGCGCATGTTCTATGGCGAATCCATGTTCATGCGCCGCACCGACGCCTCCAAGATCGCCCTTTGCGCCCTGATCTGCCTGTGCCGCCAGTTCGGCATCCCCTGGATCGACTGCCAGCAGAACACCCCCCACCTGGCCTCGCTGGGTGCGGCAGAAGTCCCACGGGCAGCCTTCGAGGACCACCTCGCCACCCACGTGGGTGGACCTACGCCCGGCCCCTGGACCTATCATCCGGACTACTGGCACAGGCTTCTGACCTCGACGTGACCCATCCCAAAGAACTGCCGCTCGCGCAGATCCAGTTCTATGCCACGGCCGCCTACCCGTGCAGCTATGTGGCGGGCCGCCAGGCGCGTTCCCAGGTCGCCACGCCCAGCCACCTGATCCACGCCGACGCCTATTCCAACCTGGTTGCCGCGGGTTTTCGCCGCAGCGGGCTCTTCACCTACCGCCCCTACTGCGACCAGTGCCGCGCCTGCATCGCGCTGCGCGTGCCGGTCGCCAGCTTCGAGGCCACCCGCAGCCAGAAGCGGGCCTGGAAGGCGCATCGCCACCTGCAGGCCAAGGTCATGCGCCTGGGCTATTCGCCCGAGCACTACGCGCTGTACCTGCGCTACCAGGCCGGCCGGCACTCTGGCGGCGGCATGGACCATGACAGCGTTGACCAGTACACCCAGTTCCTGCTGCAGTCGCGCATCAACTCCCGCCTCGTAGAGTTCCGCGAAACCATGCCTGACGGCAGCACGCCGCTGCGCATGGTGTCCATCCTGGACATCCTCAACGACGGCCTGTCGGCGGTCTACACCTTCTACGACCCGGACGTGCCGGGCAGCTTCGGCACCTATGGCGTGCTGTGGCAGATCCAGCAGGCCAAGGAGCTCAAGCTCAGCCACCTCTACCTGGGCTACTGGATCGAGGAGAGCCCCAAGATGGCCTACAAGGCCGGATTCAGGCCGCACCAGATCCTCAAAAACGGCGTCTGGGAGGATGCCGTTTGCGAACCAAAACAATGACCTGCAGCGTCGGGAAGTCCTAGGCTGATTTCGCAGGTGCGGCTCCTGGCCCAGGCAGCGGCCCGAATCGCAAGCAGGTCGCTGTCCAAGTCGACGTGATTACCCACAGATTTCAGACGTGACGATGGTGGCGGCTCACTGCTTTGTCTTGCCCGCGCCATGCGGCGCCAAGCTTCAGTCGCCGCCGAACATCTCGCAGATCACGCCACGGAGCCATTGGTTGGCCGGCGCACGATGGGCTTGGGCATGCCAGAAGACGTTGATCGCAATGTCCGGCAGCTTGACTGGATGCGGCAGGTAGCTGAGGTTGAAAGGGCCGGCCAATTGCTGCGCCAACCGCTCCGGCACGGTGGCCACGAGATCGGAATCCTGCAGGATGTGCCCGACGCTGACGAAGTGCGGCACAGAGAGCCGCACCGTGCGGTTGATGCCCGCCCGGCGTATCAGTTCGTCGACCTTGCCATGGCCCGTGCCGGCCGAGACGATGACGAGGTGCTCGGCGTTGCGGAAGTCGTTGAGCGTGAGCTTGCGTTTCTCCACCGCGTGCCCACGCCGGAACAGGCAGACGTAGCGCTGGCTGAAGAGGCGCCGCTGGAAGAAGCCGGCCTTGAGCATGGGCAGCAGGCCGATGGCGAGGTCGACGCGGCCGGCCTCCATGTCGTCCCGGAGGTTCACGGCGGTGTTGCGAACCGTGTTCAAGGTGATGCCGGGGGCTTCCCGGCTGAGGCGCTCCATCAGGCGAGGCAGAAAGACGATCTCGCCGATGTCGGTCATGCCGATGGTCATGGCGCGCTGCACCTGGGCGGGGTCGAACTCCACGCGCTGGTTGATGCCGCTGTGAATCATCGAGAGCGCGTAGCCGATGGGCTCCGCCAGCTGCTCGGCAAACGGCGTGGGCATCATGCCCTTGGGCGTTCGCACGAAAAGCTCGTCACCGAACTGCTTGCGCAGCTTGGCCAGCGTGTTGCTGACGGCCGGCTGCGTGAGCTCCATCAGCTCCGCCACCCTGGACACCCGGCGTTCCGCCATCAAGTGGTGGAACAGCACGAGTTGGTTGAGATCGATGTCTCCGAGCTCCATGCGTCGTCTCCGCCGTCACATCATTCCTGGTGATGTGATCTATTCATCAGATTCTATTGGCTGAGGTCACCGAAGTGGACAACATGCCGCCAATCGCAAACGACTTGGCCGGCAAGCTGCATGGAAGTCCTCATCCAACCACTGAATCGCGTCATCCATGTCGAGCCGGGCGCGAATCTGCTGGAGGCATTGCAGGCGGCCCAGGTGCCGATGTCCTACTCCTGCATGGCCGGCCGTTGCGGCACCTGCCGCTGCAAGCTGCTCGAGGGCGAGGTGCTGGAGGGAGGCAAGGAGCAGCAGCGCCCCTTGGACGGCGCAGACAGCTACGTGCTGGCGTGCCGGACCTATCTGACCGAGCCCTGTGTGATCGAGATCCCGGAGCCGGACGAGATCGTGGTGCACCCGGCGCGCATCCTGAAAGCCACGGTCACGGCAGTCGAGGACATGACGCATGACATCAAGCGCGTGGTCCTGAAGCCGGCCAAGCCGTTGGCGTTCTCGCCAGGGCAATACGCTCAACTGCAGTTCACGCCGGAACATGCCAGGCCCTATTCAATGGCAGGCATTCCGCTCGAGGGCGGCGATCTTGAGTTCCATGTGCGCGTCGTGCCCGACGGGCGCGTCAGCGGCTACATCGCCCGTCAGTTGAAGGTTGGCGACGCCGTGCGCGTCAGCGGGCCGCTGGGGTCGGCCTACCTGCGCCGCAAGCACGACGGGCCGATGCTCTGCATCGCGGGAGGCACGGGTCTGGCACCGGTGCTGTCCATCCTGCGCGGTGCGGTTGCCGAAGGCATGCGCAACCCCATCCATTTGTACTTCGGGGTGCGCTCGCCACGGGACGTCTATGGCCTGTCCTGGCTGCAGGAACTGGCCCGCGATCACGCCGGCCTGAAGCTCAACGTCGTCGTCGCCTCGGGCGGCGATCCCAAGCTGCACCGCTGTGGCCTGGTCACCGATGTCATCGATCAAGACCTCGGCGACCTGCGCGGTTGGCGCGCTTACCTGTGCGGCTCACCACCGATGGTGGAAGCGGCCTCGCTGATGGTGCGCCGCAAGGGCATCGAGCCCGAGCGCATCCATGCCGACGCCTTCTACACCCAAGGAACCTGAGGAGACCCCTTATGCATGCTGCCGCCTTGAGCGCCGAGCAGCGGGCCGCGCGCGCGACCTTCTACGAACGAATCGGCACCCAGAACATGACGCCGCTGTGGGAGGTACTCGGCGCGCTGGTGCCGCCGCAGCCCCGCTCGCCTTTGCAGGCAGCGCTGTGGCGCTATGCGGAGCTGCGCGAGCAGGTGATGGAGGCTGGCCGGCTCATCACCGCCGAGGAAGCCGAGCGCCGCGTGCTGATCCTGGAGAACCCGGCGCTACGGGGCCATTCGTCGATCACGCAGTCGCTGTACGCGGGCCTGCAGCTGATCCTTCCTGGCGAGGTCGCACCCGCGCATCGGCACACCCAGTCGGCATTGCGCCTCGTGCTCGATGGCGAAGGCGCCTACACCGCGGTCGACGGCGAGCGCACGACGATGCGCCGCGGCGACTTCATCATCACCCCGGCCTGGACCTTCCACGACCACGGCAACCTCGGCACCGATCCGGTCGTGTGGCTGGACGGGCTGGACATCCCCATCGTCCGCTTTCTTGACGCCGGCTTCTCCGAGAAGAGCGAGAACGCGAGCCAGCAGCTGCGCCGCCCTGAAGGCGATGCCTTGGCCCGCTATGGCGCCAACATGCTGCCGGTGGACTACCAGCCGCGGCTGGCGGAGCCCACCCGTGTTTTCGTCTACCCGTTCGAGCGCACCCGCGCCGCGCTTCAAGGCGTTTCGCGCGGCGACATCGATGCGCACCTGGGCCACAAGCTGCGCTACGTGAACCCGGCGACGGGGGCCTCGCCCATGCCCACCATCGGCGCCTTTGCGCAATGGCTGCCGGCCGGCTTCGAAACCCATACCTATCGCAGCACCGACAGCACCGTCTACGTCTGCCTGGAAGGCGGCGGCGAGGCGCGCATCGGCGACCTGACGCTGCGCATGCAGGAGAACGACGTCTTCGTCGTGCCGTCCTGGCACGCATTGCAGCTTCGTGCGGACCGCGACAGCCTGCTGTTCAGCTTTTCTGACCGCCCCGTGCAACAGGCGCTAGGCCTGTTTCGCGAACAGCGCCAATGAACCCCTGACCCAAGGACTCCCACATGAAGCTCGCCCTCCAAGCCCCACCGCTGCACACCCTCGCCATCGCCAACAGCGACGAGCGCGTTGCCGTGAATCGCGTCTTCTGCGTCGGCCGCAACTACGCCGCGCATGCCCGCGAGATGGGCAAGGACCCGGACCGCGAAGCGCCGTTCTTCTTCATGAAGCCGGCAAGCGCCGTCGTCGACGCGGCCGCGCCGGTGAGCGTGCCCTATCCGCCGCAGACCAAGAACTACCACCACGAGATCGAACTCGTCGTGGTGCTGGGCAAGGGCGGGCGCAACATCCCGGCCGCACAGGCGCTCGACCATGTCTACGGCTATGCCGTCGGCCTGGACATGACGCGCCGCAACCTGCAGCTCGAAGCCCGCGACAAGGGCCGGCCCTGGGAGTTCGGCAAGTCCTTCTCCCAATCGGCGCCCATCGGTGCGGTCCATCGGGCCGCAGACATCGGGCATCCCGCCGAAGCCGCCATCAGCCTGACCGTCAACGGCCAGGCACGCCAGTCATCCGACATCGCGAAGCTGATCTGGTCCGTGGCCGAGTCGATTGCCGTGCTGTCCGAGTTCGAGGAGCTGCAGCCCGGTGACGTGCTGATGACCGGCACGCCGGAGGGCGTGAACGCCGTGGTGGCGGGTGACGTGATGCTCGGTGCGATCTCCGGCCTCGGGCAGATCGAAGTGCGCGTCACGGCCTGAAGGCTGAGCGCCCAGAACAACAAGGAGACAGGCATGGCCGACACGTCCACCATCTTCCCGACCGAGGCCCGGTGGGAAGGCGAGGGGAGCTCCCGCATCCCCTTCCTGGCCTACACCAGTGAGCAGCTCTACCAACGCGAGCTGGAGCGCTTCTTCTACAAGGGCCACTGGTGCTACGTCGGCCTGGAGGCCGAGGTGCCCAACGTGGGCGACTTCAAGCGCACCGTCATCGGTGAGCGATCGGTCATCATGGCGCGCGACAACGACGGCGCGATCAACGTGATCGAGAACGTCTGCGCGCATCGCGGCATGCGCTTTTGCCGCGAGCGGCACGGCAACCGCAAGGAGTTCGTCTGCCCCTACCACCAGTGGAGCTACACGCTCAAGGGCGACCTGCAGGGCGTGCCGTTCCGGCGCGGCATCAAGCAGGACGGCCAGGTGCACGGCGGCATGCCGGCGGACTTCAAGACCAGCGACCATGCGCTGACCAAGCTCAAGGTTGCCGTGCGCGGCGGCGTGGTGTTCGCCTCGTTCGATCCTGACGTCGAGTCCTTCGAGGACTTCATGGGCCCGACCATCCTGGGCTACTTCGACCGCATGTTCAACGGCCGCAAGCTCAAGATCCTCGGCTACAACCGCCAGCGCATCCCGGGCAACTGGAAGCTGATGCAGGAGAACATCAAGGACCCGTATCACCCGGGCCTGCTGCACACCTGGTTCGTCACCTTCGGGCTCTGGCGCGCCGACAACAAGTCGCAACTCCGCATGGACGACCACCATCGCCATGCGTCCATGATCTCGACGCGCGGCAGCGCCGGCAAGTCGGAGCAGGTGACCCAGGTCTCCAGCTTCAAGGAGACCATGCAGCTGCACGACCCGAGCTTCCTGGACATCGTCCCGGAGCCCTGGTGGGGCGGGCCGACTGCGGTGATGACGACGATCTTCCCGAGCGTCATCCTGCAGCAGCAGGTCAACAGCGTGTCGACCCGCCACATCCAGCCCAGCGGCCACGGCAGCTTCGACTTCGTCTGGACCCATTTCGGCTACGAGGACGACACCGAGGAGATGACCCAGCGGCGCCTGCGCCAATCCAACCTGTTCGGCCCGGCTGGCTTCGTCTCGGCCGATGACGGCGAGGTGATCGAGTTCTCGCAGCAGGCGTTCGAGAGCAAGCCCTTCCACCGCACGCTGGCCGAGCTGGGCGGGCGCGAGGTCGAGGACACGGAGCACATGGTCACCGAGACGCTGATACGCGGCATGTACCGCTACTGGCGCCAGGTGATGGAGGACTGAGCCATGGCCGCATCCATCAACTTCGAGGACTGGCTGGCACTCAGCCAGCTGTACGCCGACTACGCCGCCGCCGTCGACTCCGGCAACTGGGACCTCTGGCCCGAGTTCTTCGTCGACGACTGCGTCTACCGCCTGCAGCCACGCGAAAACCATGAGCGCGGCTTCCCGCTGGCCACGCTGGCCTTCACCAGCAAGGGCATGCTCAAGGACAGGGTCTACGGCATCAAGGAGACGCTGTTCCACGACCCCTACTACCAGCGCCACATCGTCGGTGCGCCCGTGGTGCGCCGCGCTGAAGCCGACTGCATCGAGTCCGAAGCGAACTACGCGGTGCTGCGCACCAAGCTGTCCGAGGCCAGCACCGTGTTCAACGTCGGGCGCTATATCGACGTGGTCGTGCGCACGCCGGGCGGCTTCAAGTTCGCGTCGCGCGAGTGCATCTACGACAGCGAAATGATCCCGAACTCCATCATCTATCCCATCTGAAAGCGACGCCCATGAGCCATGACAACTGGATCGACGCCCTGGGTCGCGATCAGCTGCCTGCCGACGACGTGATCGGCGTCGCGGTCGCGGGCCGCGACATCGCCGTCTACACCGTCGGCGACGAGGTGTACGCCACCGACAACATCTGCACGCATGGCCATGCGCGGCTGTGCGACGGCTTCCTGGACGGCCACGAGATCGAGTGCCCGCTGCACCAGGGCAAGTTCGACGTTCGCGACGGGCGCCCGATGTGCGAGCCGGTCACCGAGGCCCTGCGCAGCTACCCCGTGAAGATCGACGGCCAGCGCGTTTATCTGCAGATCGACTGACCCACTACTACAAGGAGACAAGCATGAGCACGACATCCAAGATGATCATCCTGGGCGCCACTGCGCTGGCCGTTGCTGGCGCAGCGCAAGCGGCCGTCATCGGCCTGGTGGCGCCGCTTTCCGGGCCGCAGGCCCTCGTCGGGCAGGACCAGGTCGACGGCTTCAATCTCGCTGTCGAGCAGCTCGGCGGCAAGCTCGGCGGCCAGCCGCTCACGCTGCTGAAGGAAGACGACCAGCTCAAGCCCGAGATCGGCCAGCAGGCCGTTCGCAAGCTGATCGACAAGGACAAGGTCGATGCCATCGTTGGCCTGTCCTTCTCCAACGTGTTGATGGGCAGCCTGCCCAGGCTGGTCGAGTCGGGCGTGGTGGCCATTGCCACCAACGCCGGCCCCTCGCCGCTGGCCGGCGCGCAGTGCAAGGCCAACATCTTCTCGATGGCCTGGCAGAACGACGGCTCCGCAGAGGCCATGGGCAAGTTCGCCCAGGACAAGGGCATCAAGCGGGTCTACCTGATGGCCCCCAACTACCAGGCCGGCAAGGACATGCTGGCCGGCTTCAAGCGCTACTACAAGGGCCAGGTGGTCGACGAGGTGTTCACCCAGGTCAACCAGCCCGACTACTCGGCCGAGATCGCGCAGCTGCAGGCGGCGGCGCCGGACGCGGTGTTCGTCTTCTACCCCGGCGGCATGGGCATCAACTTCGTCAAGCAGATGAGCCAGGCCGGCCTGATGGGCAAGCTGCCGCTGTACTCGGTGTTCACCGTGGACGGCACCACCCTGCCTTCGCTGCGCGACGCGGCGGTCGGCGCCATCAGCGGCGCCATGTATGACGCGTCGCTGGACAGCCCCGAGAACAAGGCCTTCGTCGCCGCCTTCCAGGCCAAGTACAAGCGCACGCCCAGCCTGTATGCCGCCACCGGCTATGACGCGGCCCAGCTGCTCGATGCAGCCCTGCGCAAGTCAGGCGGCGACCCCAAGAAGCTGGCCGCGGCGGTCAAGGCGGCGGGCAGCGAGTTCAAGTCGGTGCGCGGCCCGTTCCGCTTCGGCAAGAACAACATGCCGGTGCAGAACTACTACGCCTTCGAGACCTGGCGCGACGCGGGCAAGATCGCGACGCGCCTGGTCGGCACGCCGCTGAGCGCTCACGCCGACCCGTACGGGCAGCAATGCCCGCTGCCTTGAGGGGCCGGGCATGAATGCCACGCTGCTGCTGGCGCAGCTGCTCAACGGGCTGCAATACGGGGTGCTGCTCTTCCTGCTCGCTGCCGGCCTGACGCTGGTGTTCGGCATCATGAGCTTCGTCAACCTGGCGCATGGTTCGCTCTACATGCTCGGGGCCTATGCCGGGGCGCTGGCCTATGGCGCCACCGATTCGTTCGCGCTGGCGCTGCTGGCGGCGGCCGGTGGGGCGCTGGTGGTCGGCATTGCGCTTGAGGTGGTGATCGTCTCGCGCCTGTACCGACGCGACCACCTCGACCACGTGCTGGCGACCTTCGGCCTCGTGATGTTCTTCAACGAGCTGGTGCGCATGGTCTGGGGGCCGCAGCCGCTCTTCGTCCAGGTGCCGCAGGTGCTTGACGGCACCGTGAACCTGTTCGGCTTCACCTATCCCGCCTACCGTTTCGCGATCATCGCGGTCGGGTTGGCCGTGGCGGTGGGGTCGCACCTGGTGATCCACAAGACGCGCCTGGGCATGCTGATACGCGCCGGCGCGCAGTACCCGCAGCTGGTGTCCGCGCTCGGCGTCAACATCGGCTTGCTCAACGCGGTGCTGTTCGGGCTGGGCGCCGCGTTGGCCGGGTTAGCGGGTGCCATGGCAGGGCCGGTGCTTTCGGTGCAGTCGGGCATGGGCGAGCCCGTGCTCATCACCACCCTGGTCGTCATCGTCATCGGCGGCATCGGCTCGGTGAAGGGCGCCCTCTACGCGGCCATGATCGTCGGCGTGGTCGACACCTTTGGTCGCGTGCTGCTGCCCTTGCTGCTGCGCCAGATCGCCGAACGTTCCATCGCCGATGCGGCCGGCCCGGCGCTGGCATCGATGAGCGTTTACCTGTTGATGGCCCTGGTGCTGGCGTTGAAGCCGCAGGGGCTGTTCCCGGCTCGACGCGCCTGATCGGAGAGTGACGATGTCCACTGCCTATTCGCGGCCGGCCACGCTGGTTCCGCTGCTTCTGTTCGCGGGTCTGCTGGCCGTGCCTTTCGTTGCCCAGGCAACGGGCCAGCCGTTCTGGACCTCCTTTTTCACACGCATCCTCATCTACGCCATCGCCGCCTCGGCGCTCAACGTGGCGCTGGGTTTCGGCGGGCTGGTCAGCTTCGGCCATGCGCTATTCCTCGGCCTGGGCAGCTATGCCGTGGCGTTGCCCGCGGCGCATGGCATCGACAGCGGCTGGGTGCATCTGTTGATCAGCCTGGGCGTGTGCAGCCTCGTCGCGCTGGCGGTCGGGGCCATCAGCCTGAGGACCTCGGGCATGTCCTTCATCATGATCACGCTGGCCTTCGCGCAGATGGGCTACTTTCTGCTGGTCAGCCTGAAGCAGTACGGCGGCGACGATGGCCTGGCCATCGCGACGACCAGCCGCTTCGGCGCCGGCATCGATCTCGGTGCTTCGCCGGTGCTCTACGGCACGGCCTGGGTGCTGCTGGCGCTGTTGACCCTGTGGGTGGCCAGGCTGCGCCTGTCGCCCTTCGGCATGGCCTTGCGTGGTGCGCGCCAGAACGCACGCCGGGTGCAGGCCATCGGCCTGGCGCCGCGCCGCGTGCAGCTGGCCGCCTTCGTGCTGTCGGGCGCCATCTGCGGGCTCGCCGGCCTGCTGCTGGCGAACATGAACGCCTATGCCTCGCCGAGCACGATGGCCTGGACGGTCTCCGGCGACCTGATCGTCATGGTGGTGCTGGGCGGCATGGGCACGGTGTTCGGCCCCGTGCTGGGCGCGGTGGTCTTCCTGGGCGTGGAGGAGTTGCTCAAGGGCTATACCGAGCACTGGATGATCGTCTTCGGCCCGCTCATCGTGCTGATGGCCTTGCTGGGGCGTGGAGGGCTCACCGGCCTGCTGCAGCGCCTGCACAAGCCGGCCGCTGCCGGCCCTGTCGTTCAGGCCATTCAGAAGGGGCATGCGTGATGGCCGCCTCCGCACTCAGAACAGACCGCCTGGTGATGCGCTACGGCTCGCTGCTGGTGACGGACAGCGTGTCGCTGGACATCCGGCCCGGCGAGTTGCACGCCGTCATCGGGCCCAATGGCGCCGGCAAGACGACGCTGATCAACCAGCTCAGTGGCGAGTTGCGCCCGCTTGAAGGCCGCGTGCATTTCGACGGGCGCGACGTCACCGGGCACAGCATGGACCGCCGGGCGCGTGCCGGGCTGCTGCGCTCCTACCAGATCACGTCGATCTTCGAGGAGTTCACGGTGCTGGAGAACGCGACGCTGGCGGCAATGGCCGTTGCGCGCCAGCCCTGGCGCTTCTGGCGTCCACTGCTCGATGACGTGGCCGCGCGCACCGCTGCCGAGGAGGCCATCGGCCTGTCTGGGCTGTCGGCTCAGCACGGCTCGCCGGCCGGCGAGCTCGCCTACGGCCAGCGCCGCCAGCTGGAGCTGGCAATGGCCTTGGCGGCCCAGCCCTCCCTGCTGCTGCTGGACGAACCGATGGCCGGCATGAGCGCGCAGGAGTCCATCGCCGTCATGGCACTGCTGCAGCAGCTGAAAGGTCGCTACACCATCGTCCTGGTCGAGCACGACATGAACGCCGTGTTCTCGCTGGCGGACCGCATCACCGTGCTGGTCTACGGGCGCGTGATGTTCACCGGGACGCCGGACGAGATCCGCAATCACCCCGAGGTGCGCGCCGTGTACCTGGGCGAGGAGACGGTATGAATGAACGCAAGCCGTATCTGTCCGTTCGCGGCCTGCAGGCGGGCTACGGCCGTGCCCAGGTGCTCTTCGACATGTCCTTCGACGTCCGGCCGGGCGAGGTCGTCACCTTGCTGGGTCGCAATGGCATGGGCAGGTCCACCACCGTCAAATGCCTGTTCGGCATGCTGCCCTGCCTCGCCGGAGACATCACCGTGGCCGGCGAGCGGGCCAATGGCCGGGCGCCCCATCGCATCGCCCGGCAAGGCCTGGCACTGGTGCCCGAGGGCCGGCAGATCTTCACGGAACTGTCGGTCGAGGAGAACCTCGTGGCGACCGCCCGAGGGCCTGCGGCCTCAGGGCCGGCGAAGGCATGGACGCTGGACGGCATCTACGCGCTGTTCCCTCGGCTGAAGGAGCGCCGCACCAACCTTGGCTCGCAGCTTTCGGGCGGCGAGCAACAGATGCTGGCCATTGGTCGGGCGCTGATGACCAACCCGCGCCTGGTGGTGCTGGACGAGGCCACCGAAGGCCTGGCACCGGTCATCCGCGACGAGATCTGGCGAACCATCCGGCAGCTGAAGGCGGAAGGCCTCGCCCTGATCATCATCGACAAGAACATCAACCGACTGCTGGACCTGGCGGACCGCCACTACGTCGTCGAGAAGGGCCGCGTCGTCTGGAGCGGAGATTCCGACGCCATCCGCAGTCAGCCGCACCTGATCCACCAGTATCTGGGAGTCTGAGCATGAAGCTCTACGGTTTCTTCCGCAGCGGCACCTCGCACCGCCTGCGCATCGCCTTGAACCTCAAGGGCATCGCCTACGAACAGGTGCCCATCGATCTGCGCACTGAGCGCCACCTGACCGCCGAATACAAGGCCATCAACCCGCAGCAACTGGTGCCCACCCTCGACACGGGTGATGCCCTGATGACGCAGACGCCGGCCATCATCGAGTGGCTGGAGGAGTGCTTTCCCAAGCCAGCATTTCTGCCCGAAGACGCCCAGGCGCGAACGACGGTTCGAGCGCTCGCGGCCGTCGTTGGCTGCGATATCCACCCGGTCAACAACCGGCGAATTCTGGAAACACTGCGCCGCAGCTTTGGTGCCAACGATGCGGCGGTGAACGAGTGGTGTGGCACCTGGATTGCAGCGGGATTCGACGCGTTCGATGCACTGGTGGCGTCGCACGGCCGCAGTGGACCGTTTTCCTACGGTGACACGCCGACGCTGGCTGACGTCTACTTGGTGCCGCAGATTGAAAGTGCGCGGCGCTTCAAGGTCGACATCAATCGCTGGCCGCGCCTGGCAGGCATCGACCAAGCCTGCGCCGGGCTTGACGCGTTCCGGCTGGCGACTCCGGCGTTGCAGCCGGATGCCGACAGACCCGCGGGGCATTGACCCGATTGGCGACCACGCACGATGGGCCAGGGCCTGGGCTGCACGTTCAGACGAGCACTTCCACGCAGGCCGGGTGGCCCAGGAAGCCTTCGGGGCTGGCGCTGCGGCCATAGGCGCCGCTCTGATAGACGACCGCCAGGTCGCCAATCTCGCCCTTGGCCATGTCCATGCGATCGGCCAGCAGGTCCAGCGGCGTGCACAACGGGCCGACGACGCTGGCCGGCTCGGTCGCTGATTCGTTGCGGCCCTGGGGTTCGACGGACGCCGGGTAGTTCTTGCGCAGCACCTGGCCGAAATTGCCGGACGCCGACAGGTGGTGGTGCAGGCCGCCATCCGCCACCAGGAAGACCTGGCCGCGCGAGACCTTGCGGTCAACGATGCGGCTGACATAGACGCCTGCCTCGCCGACGAAGTAACGACCCAGCTCGATGACGAGCTTGGCCTGCGGCAGGTCGGCCTTGGCGCGGGCCTGCAGCCCGGCAAGGTTGTCGGCGATGGGTGCCAGATCGAGCCGCGATTCGCCTGGGAAATACGGGATGCCGAAACCACCGCCCAGGTTCAGGAACTTGACAGGTGACGGCGCGGCCTCGGCCAGGCGCAGGGCCAGTTCGTAGCTCTTGAGCTGGGCCTCGCAGATGGCCTCAGCCTTGAGGTTCTGCGACCCGGCGAACAGGTGAAAGCCCTCGAAGGCCAGGCCATCACTGCTCAGCCGGCCCACCTCAGCCAGCACCTCGGGCAGAGCCTCAGCGTCGATACCGAACTGCTTGGGGCCGCCGCTCATGCGCATGCCCGAGCCCTTGAGCTCGAAGTCGGGGTTCACGCGCAGCGCGACGCGGGCTGGCAGGCCCAGGCGCTGCGAGGCACGGGCCAGCGGCACCAGTTCGCGCACCGACTCGACATTGACGAGCACGCCGGCCGCGACGGCCTGGCCCAGCTCGATGTCGCGCTTGCCGGGGCCGGCAAAGCTGACCTCGTGCGGGTCGGCACCGGCGTTCAGCGCCACCTGCAGTTCGCCCGCCGAGGCCACGTCGATACCGTCCACCAAGCCGGCCATCAGCTGCACCAGCGCCGGCATCGGGTTGGCCTTCATCGCATAGTGCAGTTCTAGCCCCAAGGGCAGAGCCGCGCGCAACTCGGCGACGCGGGCTTTCAGCAGCCCGCGGTCGTAGGCGTAGAACGGCGTCTGGCCGACTCGCTCGGCGAGCACGGACAGGCGCTGGCCGCCGACCAGCAGTTCGCCGTTGGCATCGCGGGGGAAGAGCACGGGCGCGTGCTCAAGGGCGCGCTTCTGGGGGATGGGATCGCTCATGCAGCGTGCTGTTCAAGCCAGTCGGTCGAGAGAGTTTTGCGATCGATCTTGCCGTTGGGGTTGCGCGGCAGCGGGCCCGAACGGACATCGACACCGTGCGGCACCATGTAGGCGGGCATGCGCGCCTTGCAAGCGGCAGTCAGCGCAGCCAGATCCAGCTCGGAAGCGCCTTCCGGCGGTGTTGCGATGACCTGGATGGCCTGGCCGAGGGTGTCGTGATAGACGCCGAAAGCCACGCATTCACCCACCAGGCCGGTGGCGTACAACACTTCCTCGACCTCGGTCGGGCTGACGCGATAGCCTGAAGTCTTCATCATCTCGTCACGGCGGCCGACGAAGTACAGGAAGCCTTCGGCGTCGCGCTTGACTGTGTCGCCGGAGAACACTGCGAACTCCGGCAACTGCAGGCCGCCTTCGCGCCCGCCCACGCCGACCGGGAGCGGCTTGTAGCGCTCGGCCGTCTTCTCGGCATCGTTCCAATAGCCCAGGCCGACGAGCGCACCGCGGTGCACCAGCTCGCCCGGCTCGTCTGGCGCGCATTCACTGCCATCCTCGCGCAGCACCAGGATCTCGGCGTTGGGGATGGCCTTGCCGATGGAGTCCGGCCGGCGGTCCACCTCGCCCGGCGGCAGATAGGTCGAGCGGAAGGCCTCGGTCAGGCCGTACATCAGGAAGGGCTGGGCGGATGGCGCCTTGGCGCGCAGCAGGTCCAGCGTCGCCCGCGGCATGCGGCCGCCGGTGTTGGCGAAATAGCGCAGGTTGGCGTCGATGGCGGCCGGCCATTCGAGCTGGGTCAGCTGGATGTACAGCGGCGGCACGGCGGTCAGGCCCGTGACCTTCTCGCGCTCCATGGCCTTGAGCACGTCCTTGGGCAGCAGGTAGTTCAGCAGCACGACGCGGGCGCCGCTGTGGAAGGCCGTGGTCAGCTGGCTGAAACCGGCGTCGAAGGACAGCGGCAGCGCGGCCAGCAGGGTGTCACTGGCACGGTTTTCCAGGTAGCTCGCCACGCTCTTGCCGCCCGCCACCATGTTGCGGTGGGACAGCACGACGCCCTTGGGCCGCCCGGTGGAGCCCGAGGTGTAGAGGATGGCCGTCATGTCGGTGTCGATGACGCGATGGCCGGCATGCGCTGGGCTTTGCAGCAGCGCAGCCCAGTCATGCACCGGCACTGGGGCCGAGCCCGCACCGCTGGTCAGCACGACATGGCGCAGCGATGGGCATTGCGTCAGCACGTCACCCAGTTGCGCCAGGCGCTCGGGCGATGTGACGAGCACCCGTACATCACAGTCTTGCAGGATGAAACCGACCTGATCGGGCTTGAGCAAAGGGTTCAGCGGTACGAAAACGCCACCGGCAGCGGGCGCGCCAAAGCTGGCGACGACGGTCTCGAAGCGCTTTTCCAGGTAGATGGCGACCCGTTCGCCACGGGCCAGGCCCAGTTGCATCAGGCCGCTGGCAAAGCCGCGCACGGCGGCATCCAGCTCGCCATAGCTCAGCGTCGCCGCACCATAGGTCAGGGCCGGGGCGTCGGGCGTGCGCTCGGCGGCAACGGCCACCAACTCGTGCAACAGGGTCGATTCGGGCATGAAAAAAGTATCTCACGCGACCCTTGAGCCAAGGGGTGAGCGCCCCGGGAGCAAGGGGGGGAGGACGGCTAAACTGCGCGGCTGCTTTTTGGAAGCTCCCAATGGACAAAGATCAGGTTCTCAGCCATGTGCTGAGACTTCTCGACGAGGTGCTGAGCCTGAACGGCCGCGCCCAGACCTTCACCCGCGACACCGCCCTGCTCGGCGCCCTGCCCGAGCTGGACTCGATGGCCGTGGTCAGCCTGATCACCGCACTGGAGGAGCAACTCGGTCTCGCCGTCGACGATGACGACATCGACGGCGACACCTTTGCCACCGTGGGCTCGCTGGCGGACTTCGTCGCCGCCCGGCTCTGACCGAATCAAACTCGCGAATGAACGTCGACCTCACGCCTCGCTTGGCGCCCCGGCACCCGGTGCCGGGGCCGCACAACAGGCAGGTCGACGCAGAGGCCCAGACGCTGCCCTGCCTGCTTGACCGGCCGGGAGCGCTGCTGACCAGCAGCGGCCGTGCAGCCATCCTGCTTGGCCTGGAGAGCCTGGCGCTCACGCCGGAGCAGCGCGTGCTGGTGCCCAGCTACCACTGCCCCACCATGGTGTCGCCGGTGCTGACGCTGGGGCATCAGCTGGGTTTCTATCCCATTGACGCCGATGGCCGCCCCAGCCTGGACTGGCTGGAGCAGCATGCACCCGCCGATACGCGCGTGCTGTGCGTTGCCCATTTCTTCGGCCTGCCGCTGGATCTGCGCGATGCGCGCGCCTGGTGCCAGCGCCGCGGCGTGCTGATGCTGGAGGACTGCGCGCACGCCATGTTCGGCCAGGGTGAAGGAGGCGCCGTGGGCGCGCTGGGCGATGTGGTCATTGCCAGCCTGCCCAAGTTCTTCGCCGCGCAGGACGGCGGCCTGCTGCTGGTCCGGCAGCCGGCCCGGCCGGTGGCGCCGCTGACGCCCGTGGGCCTGAAGGGCCAGCTGAAGGCGTCGCTGGACGATCTGGAAATCAGTGCGCGCCATGGCCGCCTGGGGCACTGGCGCCTCTGGGCGAGCCCGCTGCTGGCTCTCAAGCAGTTGCTGCGCGGTGGCAGCGCGCCGGCGCCCAGTGCAGCGCCTCAAGCTGCCCAATTTGATCCAGCGGGCGACTATGCACGCATCGACGTGGCGCTGTGCCATCGCGCACCGACGCGCGCTGCCAGGCGCGCGGCGTTGTTGACGTCCCGCGGTCGCGTCGTCGCCAGGCGGCAGCAGCACTACCGCGCGCTGGCCCAGGCGCTGGCCAACCAGGCGGGCATGCATCCCCTGTTCCCGGCCTTGCCCGAGGGCAGCGCACCCTACGTCTTCCCGTTGTGGGTGGACGAGCCGGATGCCGTCTACCAGGCACTGAGGGCGCGCGGCGTGCCCGTATCGCGCTGGGACTGGCTGTGGCCCGGGGTGCCGGATCTGGCCGGTGATCAAGGAAAGATCTGGTCCCGCCACGTACTGCAGTTGCATTGCCATCAAGACATGAGCGACCAGGACCGACACTGGGTGATCGACTCTCTCCTCACCTACCGCAAGAGTTGATTGCCTTGAAAACAACTTCAAAGATGGACTGGAAACTCGTTCCGGCAAAGCAATTGGCCGCCCTGGCCACACAGTGGGATGCACTGCAGGCGAAGGCGTTGCCGCATGCCTTCCTGCGCAGCGATTTCCTGCTGTGCTTGCTGGACCAGTTCGGCCAGGGTAGAGAGCTGCTCGCCTATCGCGAGGACGGCACGGGCTGGACGGCGGCGCTGCTGATCCAGCCCCAGGGCCAGGGTCGCTGGAACAGCTTCCAGCCGTCCCAACTGCCGCTGGGACCCGTGCTGCTGCCGGAGGACGAAAGCATCGAGGCGTCTGTGCAGTCCCTGCTGCGGGCGCTGCCCGGCCTGGCCTTGACCGTCGGGCTGACGCAACTGGACTCGCTGGCCCACGTCGGGCCTTTCAATAGCGCGCGGCTGCGCCACCAGCACTACATCGACACGGCCTGGGTCGACGTCGCGACCGGTTTCGAGGCCTACTGGGAGGGCCGCGGCAAGAACCTGCGCCAGAACACCCGCAAGCAGCTGAAGAAGGTCGAGGCCACCGGTGTGACGCCGCGGCTGGAGATGATCGACACGCCCGGACCGGTCGCGTTGGCCATCGAACAGTACGGCACGCTGGAAAGCAGCGGCTGGAAGGCCGAGCTCGGCACCGCCATTTCCGTGGACGGCATCCAGGGGCACTTCTACCGCCAGGCGTTGGAAAGCGCAGCAGCAGCCGGGCGGGCCCGGATCTACCGCTACTGGTTCGGCGACGAAGTCGTCGCGATGGACTTGTGCGTGCACCAGGACGACTGCCTGGTGATCCTGAAGACAGCCTATCAGCAGGCCCACCAGGCGGTGTCCCCGTCGACGCTGATGCGCGCCGAGGAGTTCAAAGCTCTTTTCGACGAAGGCCGCTTCAAGCGCATCGAGTTCTTTGGCCGCGTGATGGAGTGGCATACGCGCTGGACCGACAACAGCCGCCAGCTTTTCCACCTGACCGCCTACCGGTGGGCCTGGCTCAAGGCGCTGCAGGACTGGCTCAACCGCAGCAAGACCCGCGCAGCTTGAAAGCCTCAATCGACGCCTTCTTCCTGCCAGCCGGCGGCGAGCAGCGGCTGTGCCTGTTCCATGCGCCGGCAGGTACACCACGCAGCCGGGTGCTCTATCTGCATCCCTTCGCCGAGGAGATGAACAAGTCGCGCCGCATGGCCACCCTGGCCTGCCGCGCGCTGGCCCAGGCAGGCCACGCGGTCTTGCAGATCGACCTGCGCGGCTGCGGCGACTCCTCCGCCGACTTTGGCGATGCGGGCTGGGCCGATTGGCAGGCCGATGTGCGTCTGGGCCTGGAATGCCTGGATGCCCGCGTGCCTGACTCGGTTCAGGCACCGCTGTGGATCTGGGGCCTGCGCGCCGGCTGCCTGCTTGCCGCCGCCGACTGGGGCCGGCCGGTGAACTACCTGTTCTGGCAGCCGATGACGAACGGCAAGCTGGCACTGCAGCAGTTCCTGCGCCTGAGGCTGGCCGCCGAGATGGCCAACGGTGCGAACAAGGGCCAGATGGAGCAGATGAAAACCGAACTGGCCGCGGGCCGCCCGGTCGAGGTCGCCGGCTACCGGCTGGGCGCGCCACTCGCCCTCGGGCTGGAAGCCGCCAAGCTCGCGCCCGCCGGCACGCCCGGCCGGGTCGAGTGGCTGGAGCTCAGCACCCGCGAGGACGCCGTGCTGACGCCGGTCAGTGAGCAGGCCATCAAGGCCTGGCAGGATGCCGGCTGGGCGGTACGCCCGCAGATCGTGCAGGGACCGGGCTTCTGGGCCACCAGTGAAATCGAGCTGGCGCCCGAGTTGATTGCCCGCACCGCGGAGGCCTTGTCATGAAGGAATCGGTGCTGAACTTCGACTGCGAGGGCGAGCGCCTCATCGGCATCCTGGCCGAACCGGCGAACACCGCACCCGCCGAGGTGGGCGTGGTCATCGTCGTCGGCGGCCCCCAGTACCGCGTCGGAAGCCATCGCCAGTTCACGCTGCTGGCCCGGCATCTGGCGAACCACGGCGTTGCCGCTCTGCGCTTCGACTACCGCAGCATGGGGGACAGCCCCGGGGAGACGCGCGACTTCCTGAGCGTCGACGCCGACATCGCCGCGGCCATCGCCGCGCTGCTGGCGGCCCGCCCGGCCCTCAAGCGTGTGGTGCTCTGGGGCCTGTGCGACGCGGCCTCAGCCTCCCTGCTCTACCTGGAATCGACCGGCGACCCGCGCGTCGCCGGCGTGGCCCTGCTCAATCCCTGGGCCCGCTCCGCCGCGACGCTGGCGCAGACCCATGTCAAGCACTACTACTGGCGCCGGCTGCGCGAGAAGGGCTTCTGGCTCAAGCTGCTGCGCGGTGGCGTGGGCCTGACGGCGTTGCGCACCCTGGGCGGCAACCTGCGCCTGGCCCGCGGCGCCGGCAAGGCCAAGACCGACTCGCGCAGCTTCCAGGATCGCATGGCCGCCGGCCTGCGCGCTTTCAACGGACCGGTGCTGCTGATCCTCAGTGGCGATGACTACACTGCCCGGGAGTTCGTTGGTTTTGCCCGGTCCTCGGCGGCTTGGCAGGGTCTGCTCGTGCGCCCGACGCTGGATCTGCACGACATGCCCACGGCCGATCACACGTTTTCGGCGATACAGGACCAGGACTCCCAATGTCGCATCTGTTTGGACTGGTTGAGGACGCGATGCCTAGCAATCTGAACCCCATGAACTGCGCCGGCCGAGCACTGCTGGCCCTGACCGTTGCGCTGGCCACGCTGCCGGTTTCCGCGCAGATGCAGCGCCCGGCGCTGGCGCCGCCTGGCTGTGGCGAAACGCACAACACCTATGGACCCTTCGATTACCGCACGGCCCACCAGTCGCAGCGCTACATCGTCGAGATTGCGCATTTCACGCATGGCGTCGAGACGTTGACCCGAGGTGCTACCGGCCCATTCGGCAACGACATCGGATACACGCTGGCGGTATTTCCCAACCATCCACGCGCCATCCAGTCCGTCGAACGCCTGGCGGAAAAGGAGAAATCGGATCCCGCCAAAGGCACCGACATGACCGTCGAGTGCTATTACGCCCGCGGCATGGCTTTCGTACCGAACGACCTGGTGTTCCGGATGTTCTACGTGAGCTATCTGATCCGGCGCAATCGCATGGACGACGCGCGCAAGTCTCTCGATTACGTGGTGGAGCAGGCCGGCGACAACCCGCTGACGCAATTCAACGCGGGCTTGCTGTATTTCGACATGAAGGACTACGACAAGGCATTGGCCCAGGCGCACCGCGCCATGGCCATGGGCATGACAAGGCCGGAGCTGCGCGACCGACTGAATTCGGTCGGCCGCTGGAAGGATCCCGAGCCGACCGAGGGCCCCGACGCCGCCGCGTCCGCTGCGTCTGCCACTCAGGCCGCCTCGACTCCCTCGCAGACCTCCCGCTGAGCCTCATGCCGCGCGTCAACATCGTCATCCCTGCCTACAACGCCGAGGCCTTCATTGCCGACACCGTCCGCTCGGCACTGGGCCAGACCTTCCCCGATCTGCAGGTGACCGTCATCGACGACGGCTCCAAGGATGCAACGGCCGCGAATGCCGCCCTGGACGACGCCCGCGTGCGCGTCATCTCGCAGGAAAACCGCGGCATGTCGCGCTCGCGCAATCGCGGCATGGCCGAAACGGATTCGGAATTCGTCGCGCTGCTGGATGCCGACGACCTCTGGCACCCGGAAAAGCTGCGCCTGCAGCTGCAGGCCTTGCAGGCCAGGCCGGATCACGACTTCTGCTATTCGGCATTCGACGTCTGGCATGGCGAGCCCCGGCCCGACTATTTCAGGCAAACCCGGCAGGGCACCATCGATGAGTCGCGGTCCGGCTGGATCTACCCCGTGCTGGTGCTCGACAACTACGCCCTGCCCTCCTCGGTCATCTGGCGGCGCAGCGCCTGGGATCGCATGGGCGGCTTCCTGACGGACAACCAGCAGACTGACGACTGGGAATACCTGGTGCGCGCCAGCACCCAGCACCGCTTCATACGCCTGGCCGAGTCCTACGTGCTGTACCGCCAGCATCCCGTCTCGCTGTCGCGCCGCATCCCGGCCACCAACACCACCGAGCTGATGCGCGCCGAGCTGATCCGGCGCTTCGGCATGAGTTCGCCAGCCGGGCACGACGTGGACCCCGTCGCGCTGCGGCGCTTCCAGCACAAGGGCTGGTGCAATTTCGCCGACGCGCACACCGCCAAGGGCGATCTGTCGCTGGGCCTGAAGACCTTTGCCGGCCTGCTGCGCAGCGGCCCCGATCGCGGCCACACGCTGACCAAGATGGGCAAATCGCTGTTCCGCCGCTGGGTGCCGAATGACTGAACGCCTGCGGGTCGGCATCAGCGCTACCAGCCTCAACACCGCGCATCTGCGCGGCATGGGCAAATACCTGCTCGAGATGTGCAGCCAGGCCCGGCCCGAGGACGGCGTGGCCTGGACGCTGTTCGCGCAGGACGCGCGCCGCCCCATGCACCTGCCGCGCGAGCAACAGGTGCAGGCCGACATCTTCGACTTCCCCGGCGACCGCTTCTCGCTGTGGGAGCAGGTCGGCATGCCGCGCCGCACGGGTCAGCACCACCTGGACGTGCTGCACTGGGCCGAGAACACCATGGCCTGGTGGCAGCCCTGCCCGGCCGTCGTCACCATCCACGACACCATCCCCTGGGAGATGGAGACCGACACGCGCTGGCAGCACTGGTATTGGCACCGGCTGATGCCGGCGGCCTTCCGGCGATGCGCGGCCGTCGTGACGATCAGCGAGTCGTCCAAGCGCGACATCCTGGCGCGCTGGCCCGAGCTCGAGGCCAAGCTGACCGTCATCCCGCACGGCATTGAAGAGGCCTATTTCGAGCCCCCCATCAGCACGTTGCCGGCCACGCTGACGGCGGCCCTGGCCGGCGCGCGCTTCGCCGTCTATCTCGGTGGGCCGATGCAACGCAAGCGCTTCGACTGGGCCCTGCAGACGCTGGCCGCCCAGCCCGATGCGACGCTGAAACTCGTCGCCTGCGGCTTTGGCGCCGACGCTCGCGAGGCCGCGCGCAAGGCCCTGCCCCACGAGCTGCAGGGCCGGGTCGTATTTGCCGAGTTCCTGTCCGACGCCGAACTGCAGGCCCTCTACCGCGACGCCGTCGCCGTGCTCTACCCAACGCTCTACGAGGGCTTCGGCTTCCCGGCCGTCGAGGCCCAGGCCGCCGGCACGCCCGTCATCTTCAGCCCGCTGGGCAGCCTGGCCGAACTGGTCGGGCCGTTGACGACGCTGGTGCCGGCCGAGGACCTGGCGGCCTGGGCCGCCGCGCTGAACGACGCCGCGACGCTGCCTCCCGAGGCACGTGCCGACAAGGCGGCCCGTGCCGCCGCCTGGGCCCAGGGCTTTCGCTGGGGCGAGAGCTGGCGCCGTCATCTGGAGGTTTACCGCCGCGTGGCCGCCCAGCGATGAAGCGGCTGGCCGTCATCGTCTGCACCTGGAACCGGGCCGCCCTGCTCGCGACCACGCTGGCCTCGCTCGGCGCCATGCACGCGCCGGCCGACACGGCCGTCGAAGTGCTGGTGGTGGACAACAACTCGACCGACGACACGCAGGCGCGACTCCAGGCCCTGCAACCGGGCTGGCCGCTGGGCCGCCTGCATGTGCTGTTCGAGCCCCGCCAGGGCAAGCAGTTCGCGCTGAACGCCGGCATCCGCCGCGCCCGCGAACTGGGCTGCGATGTGCTGGCCTTCACCGACGACGACATCCTCTTCCCCGTGGACTGGCTGGAGAACATCGCCGCCGTCTTCGGCGCCGGCGGCCCGGCCCTGGCCGGCGGACGCACCGAGTTGCAATGGCCCCCCGGTGGCCGGCCCGCCTGGTATCACGACAGCATGGCCGCGGTGGTCGGCGGCGCCGACCTCGGGCCTGAGCGCATCGCGCCGACCACGCCGGACTACGCGCCCGCCGGCGCCAACCTGGTGGCGCGCGCAGCGCTGTTCGATCGCGTCGGCCTGTTCTCCGAACTGCACTTCCGGCACATGGACCTCGAATTCGGCCAGCGCTGCCAGGCGCGCGGCGAGGCGGTGACCTATGAGCCGTCCCTGTGCATCACTGCGCCCGTCGACGCGGCCGTGCTGACGCGCCGCTATTTCCGCCGCTGGGCCTTCAAGGCGGGTCTGTCGTCCTGGTGGCCGCCCGGCAGCCACGAGTTCGCCGGTGTGCCGCTGTGGCAATACCTGCAGCTGCTGCAGGATGGCCTGGGCTGGCTGCTCGGGCCGTTGCGGCGCGAACCCGTGGCCGAGCGTTTTGCGCGCGAACTGCGCCTGCTGCGCTGCTGGGGTCGCGTGGACAGCCGCTGGCGGTCGCACTGGTCTCCGGCGACCTACTCTGCCTGGGTGGAACGCCACTCGCAGAAGAAGCAGGGCCTGTATTGATGAACACGGTCCGCCGCTCGCTCGGCTTCGCCTTCCTGGAACGCTATCTGCTGATCGGCCTGCAGCTGCTGTCGTTCACGCTGCTGGCACGCCTGCTGACGCCGCAACAGATCGGCCTGTACTCGGTGTCGATGGCGCTGATCAGCATGGCCCAGGTCGTGCGCGACTTCGGCCTTGCCAACTACCTGATCCAGCGCAAGGACTTGGGCCCGGAGGATGTCGGCAGCGCGCTAGGCACCTCGCTGCTGCTCGGCGGCGGCCTGTTTGCCGGCATCCACGCCGTGGCGCCGTGGATCGGCGAGTTCTATGGCGACGCGAGCCTGACGCACATCGTGCGCATCATCTCCATCAACTTCCTGATCCTGCCCTTCAACTCGATCTCGATCGCGCTGCTGCGGCGCGACATGCGTTTCGACGTGCTGATGCGCGTCAACGTCGCCGCCGCCGTCGTCGGCACCTTCACGACGCTGGGCCTGGCCTGGGCCGGCGTGGGCGCGGCCAGCCTGGCCTGGGGCGACGTCGGGGCCAGCCTCATCACCGCGCTGGGTGTCAGCCTGGCCGGCGCCTGGGGGCGGCTCGCCCGGCCACAGCTGCACCGCTGGCGCGAGATCCTGCGCTTCGGCGGCCCGGTCACGGCAGCCAATGTCGTCACCTCGGTGTCCATGGACATCAACGACCTGGCCGTGGGCAAGCTGCTGGACTTCGGCCAGGTAGCCATCGCGAGCCGCGCGCAAGGCCTGATGAACCTCTTCCACCGCGACATCATGGGCACGGTGCGTTCGGTCGCCTACCCGGCCTTCGCTCAGGCCCACCGCGACGATGAGCGGCTGGAGCAGCGCTTCGTGCAGAGCCTTGGGGCTGTCAGCGCCGTCGCCTGGCCGTTTTACGGCTTCGTCGGCCTGTTCGCGCTCGAGGTGCTGCGGCTGATGTTCGGCTCGCAATGGGATGCGTCGGCGCCCCTGGTGCCCATCTATTGCGCCGCCGGCGCGGTCAGCGTGCTGAACAGCCTGATCCCGACGCTGATGTTGGCCGCTGGCCATTCAAAGCTGGTGGCGCTGGCTGACCTCATCATCCAGCCGGTCAAGGCCCTGCTGCTGATCGCCGTCATCTGGCATTGGCGGGCGCTGGAGCCGCTGGCGCTGGGCGTGCTGGCGATGGCCGTGGTGGCCGTGCCCTATTTCTATGCCTTCAAGCAACGCTGCCTGCCCAGCGACTTCGGCGCCATTGCACGCGAGCTGGCGCGCAATGCGCTGCTGGCCCTGGCCTGCCTGCTGCCCGCCGCCCTGGTGGCGGCCTGGCTGCGCCCGGCCGGCCAACCGCTCGCCTTCCACGCCTTGCTGGCCTGCGCCGGCCTGACCGTGCTGATCTGGCTGGTCGGACTGAAACTGCTTGGCCATCCGCTGTACGCGGAAATCCGCGCTTTCCTCGATCGACGTCGCGCTGCGGCAGCCGCCTCATGAAGGTCTTCGTCGTCATCGTCACCTTCAACGGCGCCGCATGGATTGCCGGCGCGCTGCAGTCCCTGCGCGACAGCAGCCATCCCGGCACGGCCGTCGTCGTCGACAACGCGTCCACCGATGCAACTCGCGACCTGGTGCGCCGGGACTTCCCCGAAGCCGTCCTCATCGAAAGCGCCACCAACCTCGGCTTCGGCCGCGGCAACAACCTGGGCATCGCCCACGCCCTGCGCGCCGGCGCCGACGCGATCTTCCTGCTGAACCAGGACGCCTACGTCACGCCCGAAGCCATAGCCCAGCTCGTGGCCTTCCTGGAGGCCGAGCCGGGCTTCGACATCGTCAGCCCCCTGCACTGCAGCCCCGACCTGGGCCGCGTCGACCCCAACACCCAGAGCGCCTATCTACAGCGCCATGCGCCGGGCTATCTGTCCGACGCTTGCCTCGGCCGCGTGCAGCCGCACTACCCCACCCGCGGCATCAATGCGGCGGCCTGGATGCTGCGCGCCGGGGTGTTCAGCCGTGTCGGCGGTTTCGACCCGCTGTTCTTCATGTACGGCGAAGACGACGACCTCATCGAGCGCTTCGCCCATCACGGCCTGCACACAGCGCTGCTGCCGGCCGCGCGCATCGTGCATCTGCGCGCCAAGGCAGCCCGGCCGCCGCAGAGCTGGGGCAGCCAGGTCACCAGCCGCGGTGAGCGCAAGCGCTCGGAGCTGTTGCTGGACTTCAAGCGCCCCGGCGGCAGCCTGCCCGGCCAGTTGCTGCGGCTGCTGGCCGCCGGCGTCGTGCAGCCGCTGGCCGAGCTGCTTGCCAACCACGACCTGAAGGCCTTCCTCGGCAGCCTGCTGGCCAGCCTGCGTGTGCTGGCGGAGCTGGGCCGCATCCGCCACCATGCCCGTCTCTGCGCCAGGACGGGCGCACATTTCCTGGATCTCGACACCCCATGAACCCCGGCCTGGACTGGCAACTCCACACGCTGACCCCGGTGCAAGGCCTCGGCCCCCACCGGGAGGCCTGGGATCGCCTCAACGGGCAGCTCATGGGCGGCCACGGCATGCTCGATGGCTTGTTCGTCGATGCCCTGCTGCGCCATTTCGCGGCGCAAGGCGTGCTGCTCGCCATCGCCAGCCGCGAAGGCGAGGCCGTCGCCATGCTGCTCATCAACCCCCAGACGCGCGGCCTGGGTGTCTGGTCCAGCTTCCTGCCCTCGCAGACGCAGATCGGCCCCAGCCTGATCCCGGCCGGGTTGGAGCTGCGCGGCCTGCTCGTTGCGCTGCCCGGCTATGCGAGCGAGCTGGACCTGTTGTGCAACGACCCGCACTTCGGCGACCTGCGCGAGCTGCCCAGGCTTCCCGTGCAGAGCCAGCCGCATGCGCTGACGATGAGCGTCAGCCTGAAGGGCAGCTTCGATGACTATTGGGCCCAACGACCGCGCAAGCTCATCCAGAACATGCGCCGCTACCTGCGCCGGCTGCAATCCGAGCCAGGTGGCGAACGGTTGACCGTCACCAGCGCACCCGAGTCGATCGAGGCGGCGGTGCAACGCTATGCGGGGCTGGAGTCCAGCGGCTGGAAAGGCCGCGAAGGCACGGCCGTCAGCAGCGACAACCCGCAGGGGCCCTTCTACGCCGAAGTCATGCGCGAGTTCGCCGCCCGCGGCGAGGCGCTGGTCTACGAACTCTGGTTGGGCGAAGAACTGCTGGCCTCGCGCATGCTGCTGCTGAGCGGTGGCATGGCCGTCATGCTGAAGACGGCCTTCCACGAGCAGTTCGAGCGCTTTGCGCCCGGCCGCATCCTGCTGCTGCGCACGCTGGAGGACTTGTTCACGCGTGCACCAGGCGGCGGCGTCGAGTTCTACACGAACGCCGAATCCGACCTGCTGGCATGGTCCACGTCGCAGCGCTGGATCAACCATGTGAGCGTCTATCGCCACCGCGGCCTGCCGGCCCTCTATGGCCTGCTCAGGCGCGGCAGCCGCGGCTGGCACGGTCGTGCCAGCCAACCGGTGGACACCGACATCATGGTGAGCCGCAGCGGCGCCAGCGTCGACACCTACGTCCACGTGCGCGAGCTGCCGGCGGATGCACTTGCCCTGATGCACAAGGCCGAGCAGCGCCATGTCGAGCTGGGTGCAGACTGGTACGCCAACCTGATCGACACCGTCTATGCCAGCGAACCGCAGGCTCAGGTGCGCATCCACGTGCTGCGCCGCCAGGGGCGCGTGCTGGCCGTGCTGCCCGCCGTCGCGCAGAGCGGGGCACTGGGCCGTGAAATCAGCGCGCTGTCCAACTTCTACACAGCCATCTATGCGCTGGCGATGGAAGACGACGTCGAGGCCGAGGATCTGCTGCCGCTGACACGCGCCTTGCGACGGACGGGCGGCGGCGCGGCCGCCTATCGTTTCTCGCCGATGGACCCGGATTCGCGGGAGTTCGCGCTGCTCAAGAGGGCTTTGACTCTTGCCGGCCTCAGCACGCATGCCTACTTCTCGTTTGGCAACTGGTATGAGCCGGTGCGCCAGAACTGGGCCGACTATCTAAAGGGTCGCAGCGGCCAGTTGCGCAGCACGATCAAGCGCATGGGCAAGAAGTTCGCGAGTGAAGGCGGTCGGCTGGAGGTCGTGCGCGACGGCGACGCGCTCGAAGGCGCACTGGCCGCCTATCGCGATGTCTACGCCCACAGCTGGAAGGTGCCCGAGCCCTACCCCGACTTCATGCCAGGCCTGATCCGCCTGTGCGCGCGCCGCGGCTGGCTGCGCCTGGGCCTGGCCTGGCTTCACGACAAACCGGTGGCGGCCCAGATCTGGATCATCGCCAACGGCCGTGCCAACATCTACAAGTTGGCCTACGACCAGGCTTACAAGGCGCTGGCTCCGGGCACGCTGCTGACCGCCCTGCTGATGGAGCAGGCGCTCGACCTGGAGCGCGTCCAGGAGGTGGACTATCTGATCGGCGACGCCCCGTACAAGGCCGAATGGATGAGCCAGCGCCGCGAACGCCTCGGGCTGGTCGCCTACGACCCCTTGACGCTGCGCGGCCTGGTCGGCCTGGTGCGCCAGACCGTCGGCAATGCCTGGCGGCGCCTGCACGCACTGCGAAGCACTGCCCATCCCAACGACAATCCCGCGTCCTGACCCCAAGACCCGCATGCAAGCCCAAGCCCTGCCGCCCGACACGCCGTTCGCCTCCGGCTCCCCCCGCTTCAGCGCGCGCGCCGGAGATGCGTTGGCCGCTTGGCGCCAAGCCTATGCCGCGCGCGGCGCCGCCTGCGCGGCCGACGTGGGCGGCGAATTCGCCGTCGCGCTCGACCTCCCCGGTGGGGGCAGCTACCTCGCCATCGATCGCTTCGCCGTGCACAGCCTGTGCTACGCCGTGCGGGACGGCCGCCTGCACTTCGCGACGCGGGCCGACGAACTGGCCCGCCAGCTCGGCATCCGCGAGCTGGATACCCAGGCCCTCTTCAACTACCTCTTCCATCACTGCATCCCGTCCCCGCGCACCATCTACGCCGGCATCCACCGCCTGCCGCCGGCCCACTACGCGCTGTTCGAGAACGGCCAGCTGACCGTCGCACCCTACTGGGTCGCGCGCTTCGACGAGCAGGCCCGGCCCAGCTTCGACGCGCTGAAGGAGGAGTTCCACGGCATCCTGCGCGCGGCGGTCAAGGACAGGCTGAGCGCCGACGGCAAGACCGCCTGCTTCCTGAGCGGCGGCACCGACAGCTCCACAGTCGCCGGCCTGCTGCGCGAGGCCACGGGCCAGGCGCCGGCCAGCTATTCCATCGGCTTCGAGGCCGAGGGCTATGACGAGATGGAATACGCGCGCATCGCCGCCAAGGCTTTTGGCGCCGACCATCACGAGTACTACGTGACGCCGGCCGATCTGGTGGCGGCCATCCCCGACGTCGCCGCCCATTACGACCAGCCGTTCGGCAATTCCTCCGCAGTGCCCGCCTTCTACTGCGCGCGCAAGGCGCATGACGACGGCTACACCCGCATGCTGGCCGGCGACGGCGGCGACGAGCTCTTTGGCGGCAACACCCGCTATGCCAAGGAGCGCGTCTTCCATGTCTACAGCCAGATTCCGTCGCCGCTGCGCACCGGCGTGCTGAACCCGCTGTTCGTCAACCCGGTCACCGGCAACATCCCGCTGCTCAAGAAGGGCACCAGCTACATCCGCCAGGCCCGCGTGCCCATGCCCGACCGCATGCAGAGCTACAACCTGCTGGACCGACTGGGCATGAGCGAGGTGCTGACACCGGCCTTCCTGGCCGCCGTGGACACCGGCGCACCGCGCGACCACCAGCGCGCCACCTGGGCCGCCGGCCCGCACGAGGCCAGCCTCGTCAACCAGATGCTGGCCTTCGACTGGCGCTACACGCTGGCCGAGAACGACCTGCCCAAGGTCGTCGGCACGACAGCCCTGGCTGGTGTGGACGTCGGCTTCCCGCTGCTGGACACGCGGCTGCTGGATTTCTCGCTGAAGCTGCCGACCAGCTACAAGCTCAAGGGCCTGAAGCTGCGCTGGTTCTTCAAGGAGGCGCTGCGCGGCTTCCTGCCCGACGAGATCCTGACCAAGAAGAAGCATGGCTTCGGCCTGCCCTTCGGCCCCTGGGCCGTCAAGGACGCGGCGCTGAACGCACTGGCCGCGGAATCACTGCGCGGCGTGGCGGCACGCGGCATCGTGCGCACCGAGTTCGTCGAAAGCCTGCTGACCCAGCGGCTCAAGGAGCATGCCGGCTACTACGGCGAGATGGTCTGGATCCTGATGATGCTGGAGCAGTGGCTGCGCCGGCACGCGCCAGACTACCGGCTCGCCTGAACGACGGGCTGCAAGCCCTCCTGCCGATCAAGCGGTTGCTGACCTATCCACTTTGACGGTTGGGTGCCCTCTTCGGGTCGGGGCATCCATCCCATCACCTGCAACGGCCCGGCCATCCTGACTATTGAGATGCGGTCCASGCCTCCACYTCGRCAATGCGMGAGAGATAGTAGGCCGAGCTGTTCACCAGCACGCGGATGCGCTGTGTGGTGATGGGCGCGAAGACGAACTGCCGCCACACCTTGTTGTTGTTGATGACGCTGCCGCCCGGCACAYCCACCCACCCGGCACCGTTCCAGTACTGGACTTCGAAGTGCAGGATACCGAAGTTGCTGAACGTCATCGCCAGCGTCGGCACTGAGGGCGAGTAGGCGTTGTCCTGCAGCGTGAACACATCGATTTCGCTGATCGTCTGCATGCCGTTGAAGTCGATCTGCACCCAGTCCGGGTAGACGCCCGAAGTGCCATCMGCCCACGCRCCGCCMGCTCCCCAGTTCAGCCCCAGCCGATCGCCGTCGATGACCGCGCTGGCGGGAAATCTGGAGTCAAAAGTGCTGGACGCTGTGGCGACGCCGCCGTTGGCGGCTGCAGCAACATTGACCGCCTGTCCYCCYGTTGCCGCCGTGATCACCACMGCCTGCGTCTTGCTGTGGGTCAGGCCTCCAGCGTCGGTCACCGTCAACGTCACCGTRTAGCTGCCTGCAGCGCTGTAGCTCTTCGTGACCGACACCCCGCTGGCGCTGGTGCCGTCGCCGAACGTCCACGCGTAGTTGGCGATGGGGCCTTCCGCATCGGTGCTGCCGGCACCGGAGAAGCTCAGGCTCGCGCCCACCTGCCCACTCGTCGGGCCGCTGATGTTGGCCACCGGCGCCTGGTTGGCCRGCGCCGTGATCACCACCGCCTGCGTCTTGCTGTTGGTCAGGCCTCCAGCGTCGGTCACCGTCARCGTCACCGTGTAGCTGCCTGCCGCGCYGTAGCTCTTCGTGRCCGACACSCCGCTGGCGCTCGTGCCGTCCCCGAACGTCCACGCGTAGCTGGCGATSGGGCCTTCCGCATCSGTGCTGCCSGCGCCGGAGAAGCTCAGGTTCGCGCCCACCTGCCCACTCGTCGGGCCGCTGATGTTGGCCRCCGGCGCCTGGTTGGCCATGCYKCCCGGCGTCCASGCCTCCACYTCGACRATGCGCGAGAAGTTGTTCATCGCACCTGCTATCAGGACTCGAATACTGGTCGTACTAACCGGTGCAAATACAAATTGCCGCCACACCTTGTCATTTCCGGTGACATTGCCGCCTTCTACAGTCACCCATCCGCCGCCATCCCAATACTGGACGTCGTACTGAGTGATTCCATATTTTGCGAAGGTCATCGCCAGCGTAGGCGCCGACGGCGATTCCTTATCATCCTGCAGTGTGAATACGTCAATTTCGCTGATCGTCTGCATGCCGTTGAAGTCGACCTGCACCCAGTCGGGATAGACACGCGACGTGGCATCGTTCCACCCCCCTCCGGCACCCCAATTCAAACCCTTTCTATCACCGTCATTGATCGATTTAACCGGGTAATGGCCGTCATACACGCTGGAGGCAGATGCAATACCGCCATTGGCAGCCAACGCCACATTCGTGGCAATACCTGGAGGCGCTCCAACCGAAAACAAAGCGGTCTTCACAGAACTCAATCCATGATTATCCACCACCGTCAAGGCGACTTTATACGTGCCGATGTACTGGTATGTCTTGGCGACGCCGACTCCGACTCCGGTCGTGCCATCGCCGAAATCCCAAACATAAGAAGCAATGGAACCACCAGGGGCGCTGCTCAACGCAGCGGAAAACTGCGCAACCGCCCCTGCAGTTCCAACACCTGGCTGTATTTCAAAATTCGCGCTTGGCGGCGGGTAAGCCCCTTGTGAAACCACAACTTGCTGCGTAGCAGTAGATGTCGCACCCACGGAGTCGGTAACCGTCAACTGGACGGTGTAGGTTCCAGCGTTTGCATAAACCTTCCTAGCTGAAACTCCAACCGCGGTCGTGCCGTCGCCGAAGTCCCACCCATAACTTGCAATGTTGGCTTCAGCATCTGTACTCGCAGAACCGGAAAAGGTGGTGAAGATTCCGGCCTGCAAATTAACCGAGGGCACGGAAATGACCGCCACGGGGGGCGTGTTCGGCTGAAGGCAAAGCTCCCAGATGCCGAACAGCGCCGAGCCCCTGGAGTGGCCGTACACCGAGTAGCCACACCCCGTGGAAGGTGCAAACGTAGTCAGCGCAAGAGACACGTTCCCCGGGTTTGTTGTCGGCACGTGCACCTCGGTCCACAAGAGGGTTCTCGTGTCGAAAGTCCACAGATCGTCCAATGCCGAACCGGAAGGCGAAACGCCACCAAACAGAACGACAACTCCATTTTTCGAGTCGAAATACATCTGCGCGTAGCTGCGTTCGCTCGGGCCAACGGCTCCGGTTACTTCCCTCCAACTGTTGGTTGCAGGGTCGTACAGCCACGTGTCGTTTAAATAGGCATTGTTGATGCACCGCACCGACTGTCGATCAAAGCATACCCCTCCAAACAGCACGAATTGGCGACTGAAGGAGTCGTAGACAAACTGGTTCTCTATCTGGCCGCGGGGCTCAGGCGAAGTCCCTTGGCCAGCAGGGATCGCAAGCGTAAATTCTCTGGTCGAAAAATTCAGTTTATACAATGAATTATCATTGCTGGCACTTCCGAACATATAGGCATTGGCGCCATCTCCAGCGAACCCTGGGCTATGACGCTCTGTGGGCGCCAATCCGGTATAGCCCCAGTGACGCTCCATCAGCCTGATGTATTGCCCAGTACTCAGGGAGTATGCCCAAGCACCGCTTCCGAAGTCCGCGTATACGGAATAGGCCGCACCGGCGCCGATCCCGATATCGCGGTCCAACGTCAGCGTCTTGAGCGCCGCATCATAGGACAGGACCACGGCAGTCGGGCTACCGCCGTTTTGCACGAGCCAATCCTTGTAGAAGTCATTCGTCGTGGCTGGCAGCGTCGGATCTACCAACTTCGTGCCCGTCGTACCGGCACCAGCAGACCGCGTAAAACCCTGCTGGCTGGCACATCTGTAGCCACTGCCACCATTCCAAAGCCAGAAATAGTTATTTATGGGATCAAATACCACGCCGCTTTCGTCTGAGCCATTGGGTTTATTGAACGAAGTATTGCCCGCGCAGCTGTTATTGGGATCGAGCAGCGTCCATGACTTGGCAAGAGGATCAAAAGCCCAAACATCGTTGAGATAGGCTCCGCCGCCGGCCCCTCCCCAAAAAACCGCCTGATTGAGCGAGTCCACCCACGTCATGGCGCTCCACTCGCGCCATGGGGGCGCATTGGTCGTGGAAATCTGACGCCATGTAGCAATAAATTCCGCAGCGCGCGCGTCGTTCGCCGCAAGTCCCAAGGAACAGATGCAAGCGCCGAGCAAGACCGCGAGGAGCCGGTTGAGAAGGACGCGCATAGGAACCGAAATCGAGATGTGTAAAGAATCCATCAATACCTCAACGTGAAGCGGAGGTTCACGGAGCCCTCTTCCCTTGCGAGCGCGCATAGCGGACTCGCCTCGTCATCAAATGACCACTTTTACATCACACATGGACACTGGCGTCGACATTCCGCAACCCAAACCCTCGGCTCGGGGGTGCAGCAGGCACGTGTTGCGCATCGCCGTCGGCACACTCGCCGCCTGACCTTGGCCTGCACACCGTCATCGGAGAAGACCAGGCCCAGCCGCAGTTGCGGTCGTCTTGACCTCCAGCAACCGCAGCACGGCGGGGGCGACTATTGCGGCGCCAGTCATGCTGAGGTGGTTGTCGTCGAAGTACAGGCTGGCATCCCCCTCCAACACCTTACAACGCGGGCCGCCGCACAGCAGCTGGTCCAGCCCGACGCGTTCGGCTTGCCCATCAGCGGTCAGCCGCTGCACCAGGGCCAGCGACGCGGCCTGCCGGATGCGGTAGTCGGCCGCCATCTGGCCCTGCGCGGCCAGCTCGTCTCCGCGTCGCCAGCGCATGGCGAGAGCCGCCGGCACCGGGTAGTGGTAGGTGGGCACCGGGTCCAGCAGCAACACCTGCTTGCCGGCAGCGTGCAGGCGCTGGATGCTTTGCACCAGGCCCGCCTCGAAGGCCGTCGCGCCGGGGCCGTCCAGATAGAACTCGTAGCGCGCCACCAGCAGCACGCTGTCGACGCTGGTGTCAGCCACCAGCCTTTCCAGCAGCGCGCTGTTGACGGCCGCACAGCGTGGCCGGCCGGGGGGCTCGAAGCCCAACGCCGGCGGGCAGGTCGAGCCCGTCAGCTGAGCCACACGCCGGTCCGTCGCCTGGTCGCCCAACGCACGGGCGATCTCGACGCCATGGCTGTCACCCCAGACCGCAAGCGTCTTCGTGGCCGAGCCCGGCCCGAACAGGCAGCGCGCGCCATAGTTCAGCCAGCGGTTGCCGCTGGAGTGGCAGCGCTTGCGATCGAGGCTGAAGTCGCTCGCGCCGGCACGCAGCACCGCATCGCGGCCCGGCTGGGCGGCACGCTGGTCGGACACGGCCGTCAGCGCCCAGGCCGCGGCCAGGCTGGCCACGATGGTGGACGCCCCCGCCACGAGCATGACCGGCTGCGCCACCTTGGAGCGCCGCACCGGTGCCTCCACCCAGCGCAGCGAGGCCCAGGCCAGCGCGACGGACAAGGCCACGGCCAGCGCGGCCTGCACCGGCGAGGGCTGGTCCAGCACCAGATGCCGCGTCAGCACCAGCACCGGCCAGTGCCAGAGGTAGAGCGAAAACGAATGCGCGCCGATCCAGCGCAGCGGCGCGGCCGACAGCCAGCGCGTCGCGACCGCCCGTTGCGTGGCACCGACCCAGATCAACGCCGCCGTCGCGAGGCAGGGCCACAGCGCCAGCGGCCCCGGGAAAGCGTGATCGGCCCGCATCAGCAACAGCGAGGCGACGAGGGCCGCGAGCGCCGTCCAGCCCAGCCCCGAGTCCACCCAGGCCGGGCGCGCGGACGGTGAATCAGTGCGGCTGGACCACCAGGCCAGGCCCGAGCCGATCATCAGCTCGAAGGTGCGCGCTGGTGCCGCGTAGAAGGCCAGCTCGGCGTCATAAGGCATCAACCGCAGGCACCAGGCCAGCGACACGAGGCCCACGCCCAGCAGCACGATGCCGATATGCCGGCGCGCGAAGCGCCACAACAGGGCCAGCAGCGGCGGAAAGACGATGTAGTACTGCTCCTCGACGGCCAGCGACCAGGTGTGCAGCAGGGGCTTGAGCTCGGCGGCTCCTTCGAAATACCCGGTCGTCCGGTACAGCTCGATGTTGGAGACGAACAGCCCCGTGGCCCCCAGCAGTCGCGCAAACTCGCGCAGCGCCTGCGGCTCCAGCAGCAGCAGGCAGGCCGGCGCGACCAGGGCCAGCATCGCGAACAGCGCCGGGAAGATGCGCCGGATGCGCGCCGCATAGAAGGAGGCGATGCTGTAGCTGCCAGCGGCCAGGCGCTGCAGCAGCAGGGTCGTGATCAGATAGCCCGAGATCACGAAGAAGATGTCCACCCCGACAAAGCCGCCGGGCATGGCCGCGGGCCAGGCGTGGAAGACCACGACGGGCACGATGGCCAGGGCCCGAAGTCCCTCGATGTCGGGCCGGAATTTCATCCGCGAATGGTCAGGCCAGTGCCGCGGCCAAAGCCGCGACGACCTGGTCTTGCTGCTCCTCGGTGAGGTCGGCGCTCATGGGCAGGCTCATGACGCGAGCCGCCGCGGCGATGCTGTGCGGGCAGGCGTCCGGCTGGCCGTATTTGGCATAGGCCGGCTGGTGATGCAGCGGGCGCGGGTAATGCACGGCGGTCGGCACGCCGGCGGCCTTGAGCTTGGCCTGCACGGCCTCGCGGTCGTCCACGAAGACGGTGTATTGCGCCCAGACGCAGTCGCGGTCGGGTCGGACTTCCAGCAGCTGCAGGCTCGGGATGGCCGCCTGCAGCTTGGCGCGGTAGGCCTCGCCGAGCTCGAGCCGGCGGCGGACCTCCCACTCGAAGCGATCCAGCTTGCCCAGCACGACCGCGCATTGCAGCGTGTCCATGCGGCCACCCACGCCGACGCGGGTGTGCAGATAGCGCTGGCTCTGGCCATGGATGCGGATCTCGCGGCAGGCCTGGGCCAGCGCGTCGTCGTTGGTGAAGATGGCACCACCGTCGCCATAGCAGCCCAGCGGCTTGCTCGGGAAGAAGCTGGTGCAGCCGAAGGTGGAGGTGTTGCAGCTCTTCTTGCCGTTGTACGACGCGCCGAAACTCTGCGCGGCGTCCTCGATGACGGCCAGGCCATGCTTGCCGGCAATGGCGTTGATCTCGTCCATGTCGGCCACCTGGCCGTACAGGCTGACCGGCATGATGGCCTTGGTCTTCGACGTGATCGCGGCTTCGATGAGCTTGGCGTCGATATTGGCCGTACCGGGCTCGATGTCGACGAAGACCGGCACGCCGCCGGCCAGCACGATCATCTCGGCCGTGGCCGCGAAGGTGAAGGGGCTGGTGATGACTTCATCGCCGGGCTGCAGGTCCAGGGCCATCAGGCAGATCAGCAGCGCCTCGGTGCCGCTGGCGACGCTAATGCAGTGCTTGGCGCCGGTGTAGGTGACGAGGGCCTGCTCCATCTCCTTGACCTCGGGGCCCAGGATGTACTGGCCGTGGTCCAGCACCTTCTGGATGCGGGCGTTGATGTTGTCGCGCAGGGCCGCGTACTGGCTCTTGAGGTCGATGAAGTCCATCAGATGATCTCCAGGCGGTTGCCGCTCAGACGGTAGCGGTCGCCGGTGTGGGGGCAGGTGGCGTCGACGGGCTGTTCGCTCGCGACGGGCAATTCCAGGCGCTCGCCGAAGCGGCTCATCCAGCCGATCTGCTTGGCGGGCACGCCCACCATCAACGCGAAATCGGGCACGTCACGGTTGATGACGGCGCCGGCGCCGATGAAGGCGAAGCGGCCGATGGTGGTGCCGCAGACGATCGTGCTGTTGGCGCCCAGCGTCGCACCCTGCTTCACGAGGGTGCGGCGGTATTCGTCCTTGCGCGTGACTGCCGAGCGCGGGTTGTAGACGTTGGTGAACACCATGCTGGGGCCGCAGAAGACATCGTCCTCCAGCGTCACGGCGTCGTAGACGGAGACGTTGTTCTGGATCTTGACGTTGTCGCCGATGGCCACGTCGTTGCCGACATAGACGTTCTGGCCGAAGGAGCACTTGGCTCCGATGCGGGCGCCGGCGCTGATGTGCACGAAGTGCCAGACGCGGCAATCGGCGCCCAGCTGGGCGCCTTCGTCGACGATGGCGCTTGGGTGGATGGTGGTGGCCATTTCAGTAGGCCAGCGGCAGGTTGATGCGCTTGCCGTCGCGGGAGCTCATGTACAGCGCGATCAGCAGCTCCAGCGACTTCAGGCCTTCGCGACCGTCGGTCTCGGGGTGGGCCTCGCCGCGCAGCGTCTGGATGACGTTGTCGTAGTAGAGCGGGTGGCCGAAGCCGTAGACCGAGGTGGTCTGGTAGCTCGCGTCCTTGATCAGCGCGTCCATCTCATGGGGGGCATCGAATTCCCAATGCTGGATCTCGTTGACCGCCAGGCCGCCGACGCGCACCGAGCCCTTCTCGCCCAGCAGGGTGATGGAGCCTTCGAGGTTCTTGGGATAGGTCAGCATGCTGACGTTGACAGTGCCCATGGCGCCGCTGCGCCACTTCAGCGCCGCCGCGCCGCTGTCCTCGACCTCGATGTTGCGGGCCAGCGTGCCGGTGTAGGCCATGACACTCTCCACGGGGCCGCAGACCCAGTCGAGCAGGTCGATGTAATGGCTGGCCTGGTTCATGAACGCGCCGCCGTCGAACTCCCACGTGCCGCGCCACTCGGCGCTGTCGTAATAGGCCTGGGGGCGGGTCCAGAAGACGTTGACGGCGACGTTGTAGAGCCGCCCGAAGCGGCCCTCGCTCATCGCGCGCTTGAGCAGTTGCAGCGTGGGGTTGCGGCGGTTCTGCTTGACGACGAAGAGGCGCACGCCGGCGTCGTCGCAGGCCTTGACCATGGCCAGGCCGTCCTGCCAGCGCGTGGCCATGGGCTTCTCGGTCATCACGTCGATGCCCGCGCGGGCCACCTCGATGGCCTGGCGGGGATGCAGGCCGCTGGGCGTGGTCAGCACGACGCAGTCGATGCCGAGTTCGGCCTTGGCAGCCAGCAGCTCGGTCAACGACGCAAAGCCGCGGCCCCCCGTCTTGGCGACGGCGGCCGCCAAGGCCGCGGGGTCGGTGTCGCACACCGCCACGAGCTCGGCGCGCTCGGCGTGCTTCTTGATCGCCTCCATATGGTTCTGGGCGATGCGGCCGCAGCCGATCAGCGCGAAACGGACCAGGCGGCCGATGACGGGAGGGCGGGACTGTTGCATAGGGTTCACCTGTGAGGGTTCGGTCTGTCTTGTCGGTCTAGGCGGCATTGTCGGCAGCTCGCCGCCAGAACCGCGTCAGTCTTGCAAAGGCCGGATCGGCGGCCAGCGGGTGGCGGCACCAGCCCAGCGCCAGCAGCCACGAAACGCAGCAGCTGAGGATGGCCAGCACGAACCAGAGGATAGGCATGGTCTGGCCAGGCTCGCGCGGGTGAAGCACCAGCAGCAGCGCGGGCGGCGCCAGCGCGATCAGCGCCACGGCCATGCTGCGCACGAGCTGGCCACGCAGCACGCGCCAGTCGTTGGGCAGGAACTTGCCCTTCACGACATAGACCAGCGGCAGCTGCAGCAGCATGGCCAGCGCCAGCCCGGCCGCGCAGGCCCAGGGCTCGCGCCAATACGCCGCCGCCGCGACGATGAGCGCCGCTCGCGCCGGCTGGAAGACCACCTCCATGCGCGTCAGCAGGTCCATGCGGCCCATGGCCACCATCAGGTTGCCGATCAGGCTGATCGCCGCGGCCAGCGCGCCGGCCAGGCAGAAGATGGGCACCAGCGGCGCCGCCGCGTCCCACTGCGGGCCGAACAGCAGCCGCAAGGTCTCCAGCCCGTAGAGGGCGACGAAGCCGTAGAAGGGCCAGGCCACCACGCAGACATAGGTGACGCTGGCGATGTAGAGCGGCTCCATGGCCTGCTGCTCGCGCACGGCCTTTGCGAAAGCGGGATAGGCCACGTTGCGCACGGCGCCCATCAGGTCGCGATGGAAGAGGTTCATCAGGCCCTGGGCGCGGCTCAGCAGCGCGACGGGCGTGAAGCCCATCAGCTTGCCCACGGCCAGGTCGTTGATGTCCATGGACACCGACGTGACGACGCCCACGACCGAGCTCTGGGCGCCGAACTTGAACAGGCTGCGCCATTGCGACAGCCCCGGCCGCAGCAACCGCCGCTCGCCCTGGGCCCACCAGGCGGCGAAGCCCGTGGTCGCACTGACGACCAGCGTGCCGGCCACGAGGCCGATGGGCCCCCAGCCGGCCCAGGACAGGCTGACGCTGGTGATGGCACCGGCCAGCGTCGCAACCAGGTTCGCGACGGCCAGGGCCTTGAAGGCGAGGCGGCGGCGCAGCAGCGCCAGCGAGATCGTCGAGAACGGCAGCAGCAGAAAGTTCATGGAGGCCAGCCACAGCAGGTCGCGCATGCGCGGCTCGCGGTAGAAGTCGGCCACCCAGGGCGCCACGGCAAAGACGATGAAGCCAAGACCGATGCCGATGATCAGCGTGACCCCCAGCGCTGTGCGGATGTGATCGTCGGTGAGGTCCTTCTCCTGGATCAGGTAGCTGGCGACGCCAAAGTCGCGCAGCACCTGGGCGATGCTCATGACAGCCAGCGTCACCGAGTAGACGCCAATCTGGTCCGGCGTCAGCAGCCGGGCAATGATCAGGTTGCTCGCCAGGTTGATGACGATCAGCGCATACCGCTCCGCGAAGGAGAACAGCAGCGCACTGCGTACGCCGCTCATCTCAGTGGCTCCAGGCGCCGGCCGTCGGCGGCCGCGTCCAGCACGCCGGCCAGACGCCGTGCTGTCGCCGCGCGGCTGTAGCGCTCGATATCGCGCGGCGTGTCCACGCTGGCCTCGCCACGCAGCCAGCGCTGCAGCGTCTGGGCCAGACCCGCCACGTCACCCGGCTCGACGCGCACGCCGCCGCCGGTGCCGTTGAGCACCTGAGCCACCTCGCTGGCCTCGGGCACGACGGCCAGGATGGGGCGGCCGCAGCCCAGGTATTCGAACAGCTTGCCCGGCAGCGACGCGGTGGCGTAGTAGCCCGTCGGCACCGGCAGATAGAGCAGGTCGGCCTGCTTCATCAGCGTGACGGCCTGGCCGTGCGGCACGGGGCCCAGCTCCGTCACCCATGCGGTGACTCCAGCCTCAGCCGCCGGGCCTGGTTTGAAGCCAGCGGCCTGCACGCGCAGCCGCGAAAGCTCCGGGCAGCCTTGGGCCTGAAGCAAGGCGATGGCCGCATACAGGTCCTGCAAACCGTAGCCAGGGCGCCAGACGCCGGTGTAGGCGATGCGCAGCAGGCCATCAGCGACGGGCGAGGCCTCGCCAGCGAAGTCGGCCGGCTCGAAGCCGTTGGTGATCAGGTGCAGGTCGCCGCGGCCGCAGTCGCGGCCGATGCTGTCCACCAGTGCGTGGGTCACGGTGACGACGGCCGCCGCGTCGCGCGCCGCCAGCCGCTCCAGCGCCGGGTTCTCGCGAGCCTGCTCGGCCGACACCTGCTCCCAGGCCATGTCGCCGCTGGGCGTCCACTGGTCGCGATAGTCGAGCACATAGGGTTTGCCGGTGCGGCGCGACACCTCGCGGGCGATGAGGAAACCGGTCCAGGGCCAGCCGCTGGCGTAGATGGCGTCAAAACCCACGCTGTCGCGCAGGGACAGGGCCCGCTCGACGGCGGGCTTGAGCCAGCCCGCGGCCTGGTCGGGCACTTCGGACCGCGCACGCAGCCGCCAGGCCAGCGCCGCGACGGCGCGCTCACGCAGGCGCCCGGGCAGCCAGCCCGCCCAGCGGCGGGCCAGCACGCGGCTCTGCAGCGGCACGCGCTCGACCCGCGTGCCAGGCCTGACCTCACTCAGCAGCTCCGAGTCGACGTGGGAGCGCGGGTCGGGCTCCAGGCTCAGCACCAGCGGCTCCCAGCCCAGATCGGGCAGATGGTTGGCGAAAGCGAGGCTGCGCCGCGTGCCGGAGTTGGTGATCGGCGGGAACAGATAGGCGATGAAGAGGACGCGGCGCATCAGCTGAGCAGGTTGCGCGCCAGCCGCAGGCCGAACTTCAGCCGGTCGCGATCCCAGGGCGTGAAGCGCGGGATCTGGAACACGTCGTCGCCGCGCCGCGCCGCGGCCCAGCGCGTGGACACGGCCGCATCGAAGCCGAGTTCGCGCACGAGGGCGGGATGCACCTCGGGCAGGTAATCCGTCCCCGGCTTGCCGTTGGGATAGGCGAACAGGCCGACCTTCTCGCCCAGCAGCTGCTGCAGCACATCGCGGCTGCGGCCGATCTCGTCGGCGGCCTGGCTGGCGTCGAGCGTGGCCAGGATGGGATGGCTGACCGTGTGAGCACCGATCTGCATGCCGGCACGACGAAGGCTGCGCACCTGCTCGCTGCTCATCATCAGGTCGTCCGGCGGGTTGACCTCGGCGCGCGCCGCGATGGCATTGACGCAGGCCAGCCGCGGCTCGGGAGGCAGGTATTTCACGCGTTCGATGAGCTTGCCCAGCATCGCGCGGCGGCCAGCGGTATCGCCCAGTGCCAGTTGCCCCAGGTCCTCGCCGCGACCGTCCTGCAGGCCGCGCAGGTCCAGCATGGCCTTGGCGCTGAGCCGCACCGATTCGATCAGCGTGTCGTTCCACATGCGGCCGCCATCCAGAAAGCCGGTGGCGACAAAGAAGCTGCACGGCAGGCCGTGCTTCTGCAGCAGCGGCAGGGCGACGTCATGATTGTCGGCATAGCCGTCGTCGAAGCTCAGCGCCGCGGCGCGTGCCGGCAGGCTGCCTTCGTGCAGCTGCCGGATCGCCGTGTCCAGCGGCAGCACGTTGAACCAGGCCTTGGCCCAACCCAGCAGCTCATCGAAGCGGGCCGCGTCGACCTCGTCGGGGAACAGCGGGTCGGGCTCGCGCAGCACGCGGTGGAAGATCAACACGGTCAGGCGCGCACGCGCGCCGGCCGGGGACAGCAGGCTGAACAGGGGCTTCATGGCAGGGGGATGCTTTTCTTCTTCTCGAAGCGCTTCTTCAGGAACTCGGGCCAGTAGATGACCGGCTCCTCCTTCTCCCGCAGCCACTCCTTGCGCTCCAGCCAGCGCCGGCCGACGACGGCCAGCACCAGCACGTTGTACGGCAGGTCCCAGTAGCTCAGGCTCAGGAAGGCGCCGCCCACGGCATAGCCGGCCAGGCTCACCTGCAGCATGCCGCCGAGGTCCGACAGCCATTGCGTCTCGGGCTTGCCGCGCGCCTTCGTGCGCAAGGTGCCGGCCGTGAACCAGCCCATGGTGAACAGCGCCAGGAAGATGAACAGGCCGACGAAGCCCTGTTCGCCCAGCACCATGAAATAGATGCTGTGGGCCGCATGCACGTCGTTGGGGTCCGGGCCATAGACGGCAAAGATGACCCCCGTCCAGATCATGAAGCCGCCACCGAAGAAGTTGGATTTCGCCAGATTCCAGGCCATGCCCCAGGCATTGATGCGGCCCATGGCCGACTCGTCCTGCTGGTAGGTCTTGATGGTGTTCATGCGTTCCCACCATTCAGCCGGCATCAGCGACAGCAGGGCCACCGCGACGACGACCATCGTGACCGCACCCACCATCTTGTTCTTGCCGCGCCACCACAGCACCAGCGCCATCGCGGCAATGGCCAGCAAAGCGCCGCGCGAATGGCTGCCCAGGGCCGCCATCGCCATCAGCACCATGCAGATGGTCATCGTCGTCTTGGCCCATTTGGCCTTCATCTGCATCTGCAGGAAGCGCATCAGCGGGATGACGATGACGATGGCCAGCGCGATCTCGTTGTTGCCCTCGATATAGGTGTTCTCGGGCCCCCAGACTTTGTAGCTGCCGCCGGTCAGGACCGTGAAGGCGCCCCCCTTGACACCGAAGAAACCGATGGAGGCGACCAGCACCCAGGTCAGCAGCATCATGTGGCGCTTGCTGTGCAGCAACACCATGGTGACCAGGATCATCAGATCGATCTTCATGACCCGGCTCCACAACTCGAAGCTCTGATCAAAGATCATCGAGAACGGCAAGGTGATGCACATCCACAGCATGAAGACCATCAGCGTGACGTTCTCGCGGTTCAACGAATAGTCACGTCTGTCCTTCGTGATGAAGAGGCCGATCAGCGTCGCTCCGCCGATGGCGGCGGCGAAGGGCATTGTCTTCAGCGCCCAGGACAGCTGGTGGGGATTCATGATGCTGAGCCAAGTCCAGCCGAGGATGCCAATCCAAGGCCGCCTGAACGCCTGCAAGAAGATCCAGCCCAGGATCACCAGCAATGTCAGATCACGCATGCGCGGCCACTCCGGCGATGGACTTGAACAAAGCGATCTGACCGTCCGTCGTGGCCTGCCAGCTGAAGCTTTCGGCATAGCGGCGCGTGGCCGCGCGGTCTATACCCTTGGCCAGCAACGCCCCGATGGCCGCGGCGAACGCGCTGCCCGTGCGTTCGCTCACCAGCCCACCCGCCTCGGGTGCGGCAACAACCTCGGGCGTGCCCCAGATATCGGTGGCGGCGACCGGCGTGCCACAGGCCATGGACTCAAGCAGCACATTGGCCCAGCCCTCGCGGCTGGAACACAGCAGCAGCACGTCGGCGGCGCTGTACCACTTCAGCAACTCGGTGTTGGGCAGCGAGCCCGTCAGGCGCACCTTGTCGGCGACGCCCAGACGCGCTGCCAGCGCCGTCAGTGCCGCCCTCTCCTCGCCCTCGCCGATGACGACGAGGCGGGCTCCGGGTCGTTGCTTCGCCAGCTCTGCCAGCGCCTCGATAGCGATGTGGTGGCCCTTGCGTTCGATCAGGTGCCCCACGGACAGCAGCAGCGGCTCGCCGGACACACCGAGCTCCGCGCGCATGTCGGCCTGCGGCAGGGGGCGGAAGCGCTCCAGGTCTACGCCATTGCGCAAGGTATTCAGCTTCGCCGGGTCATGGCCCCAGCCGCGCAGCACGTCCATCAAGGCGGCGCAGACGCCGATGGAGCCTGATGCGCGCCCGGCCGCCCACTCGATCATGCGTTTGGGCAGGGCGTACTGGGGAATGAGGTTCAGGTCGGTGCCGCGCGCGGTGATGGTCAGCGGCTTGTTGAACCACTTGGACAGCAGCGCGGCGGCAACGCCGTCGGGATAGTAGTAATGGGCGTCGATGAGGTCGAAATCGAAGCCCTCGTCGATCAGTTTCTGCACCGCGCCACGCGCGCCCAAAGCCAGCGTCAGCGGCGCCAACGTCATGCCCACTTTGGGCAGCAACAGATAGCGCGGGTGCAGCACATCCAGGCCATTGCGCTGCTCACGCGCCGGCGTGGCGGCGAACCTGGCGTAGTCGCCCCAGCGAGGGCTGGTAGACGGGAACCAGGGCACGGGGGCCACGACGCGAGATTCGACCTCGCCGCTCTTCATCAGCTCGCGCAGCCGCGTCTCCACGAAGATGCCGTGGCTGGGCCGAACACTGCTCGGGAACAGCGTCGAGAAGGTGAGGACCTTCAGCTTTCTCACGCGACGGCCTCCACGGCTTCGATCAGGATGCGGCCGAAGACGTCGGCGGCCACGCGGTGACCGAATTGGGCCTCGACCAACCGACGCGCCGCCTGCGACAGCTGCAGGCGCAGGGCGCCGTCATGGATGAGCCTGAGCGTCGCCTCGGCCAGCGCCTCGGCGCCGTCGGCGCGCAGAAAGTGGGTGCCGTCGTCAACGTCCAGGCCCTCGATGCCGATGCTGGTGGACACCACCGGCAGGCCCATGGCCATGGCCTCGAAGGCCTTGATGCGGGTGCCGCCGCCGACACGCAGCGGGATGACGAAGGCCTGGGCATCACGGGCATGGTCACGCACGTCGTCGACGAAACCCGTGAAGCTGACGCCGGGGACATTGCGCTGCACCAACGACGCCGGCGGATTCTTGCCGACGACGCGCAGCTGTGCGTTCGGTACCTGGGCGCGCACACGCGGCCACACCTCTTCGATGTAGAAGCGGATGCCGTCGACATTGGCTTCCCAGTCCATCGAACCGGTGAAGACGACGGTTGGGCTGCCGTTAGCCGGTGCCTGCCAGGAGAAGAAGTCCAGGTCCACGCCGGTGGGAATGGCGCGGGCGGTCTTCAGGCCGTCGTTCTTCTCGAACATTTTTGCGTCGCGCTCGGACACGGCGACGACGCGCGTGAAGCGGGCCAGTGCCTCGCATTCGAAGCGGCGCATCTTGGCCGCCTGCGAGGCCCACAGCCAGCGCAGCGGCGCGCTCGCCGCCGTCTTGGCATGGCGCTCGAAGATCTCGGCCTCGACGTTGTGCGTGAAGCAGACCGTCGCGCCCTTGAGGTGGTCGGGACGCAGCACGGCGGCGTGGACGAAGTCGAAGACAACGACGTCGAAGTGCTCGGCAGCCAGCGCCTTCTCGACCGCAGCAACCGCGGCCGGCGTGCGGTCGTTGACCACGTTGATCGGTAGCGAAGACAGCAGGTCAGGTGCGCGCTGCCAGCGGGGGCGTGCCTCGCTCGGCTGCCAGCCGATGAAGCTTTCGCACAGACGGTCGAGTTCGCCCTGCCATTCGCGCTGCTGCTCAGGCGTGGCCGGCGACAGCAGCGTGACGTCGAACCGGCCGCTCTCCTTGAGCCCGCGCAGGATGTTGCCCGTGCGGATCTTGCCCCCGGCATCGGCCGGGAACAGGAAGACCGGCGAGACGAACGCGACCCGAAGTCGGTTCACCAGCAGATGCCCTCGTACTGTGCGAATCCAGCGTCGCGCAGGTCGGCGTAGCCGTTCAGGTCGACAACGCGCGCGCGCTTGCCCAGCGCGATGATGCGCTGGCGGGTCTCGGCGTCGGCATGGCCGACGACGATGATCTCGGCGCGCGCCAGCACGGCGTCGGGCGTCTCCTGCAGCAGCTTGTCGAGGTGGGGAATCTCGCGGTCGATGTATTCCTTGTTCTTGCCGAGCAGGCGCGCGATCTTGACGAACTTGTCGTAGATCGTCAGGTCGAAGCCCTTGCCCAGCAGCTTCTCGGCGAGCACCACCAGCGGCGAGTCGCGCAGGTCGTCGGTACCGGGCTTGAAGGCCAGGCCGAACAGGGCCACCGGCTTGCGGCCGTTCGCGGCGATCAGTTCATAGGCGCGGCCGATGTGGGCGTCATTGCTGTCCAGCAGCGAGCCCAGCACGGGGATGTCGACGCCGCGCTCGCGGGCGATGGTCAGGAAGCCCTTGACCTCCTTGGGCAGGCAGGAGCCGCCGAAGGCGAAACCGGGGCGCAGATAGGCCTTGGAGATGTTGAGCTGGGTGTCGCGGCAGAACAGCTCGAGCACGTCGCGCGAGTCCAGGCCGGTTTCCTTCAGCACGGCGCCGGCTTCGTTGGCGAAGACGATCTTCAGCGCGTGGAAGACGTTGCACAGGTATTTGACCGACTCGGCCACGCCCACGTCGGCCGCGACGAAGTTGCCCGGCACGCCGGCATACAGGCGCTTCATGACCTCCACGCCAGCGTCATCCAGGCTGCCGACGATGGTCTGCGGCGGGTTGTGGAAGTCGGAGACCGACGAGCCTTCGCGCAGAAACTCGGGGTTGAAGACCAGCGACAGCCGATCACCGATCTTGCGGCCGGCGGCCTTCTCCAGCAGCGGCGCGATGCGGGCGCGCGTGGTGCCCGGGGCGACCGTGCTGCGGATCACCAGTGTGTGCTGGCCGTCCTTCTTGGCGATCTCGGCGCCGATCTGGCCGACGACGGCGTCCAGCGCGGTCAGGTCGGGCATGTAGTTAGGCAGTGAGGGCGTGGCCACCGAAATCAGCGAGATCTCGGTGTCGCGCACCGCGGCGGCCACATCGCGCGTGGCCGTCAACTTGCCGGCCTTCACGGCGGCGCCAATCAGCTCCTCGATGCCTTCCTCGACGACCGGCGACTGCCCGGAAGCGATCAGCTCGACCTTGAGCGGGTTGATGTCCACGCCCACCACTTCGTGGCCGAGTTCGGGCAGGCAGGCGCAGGAGACCGCACCGACGTAGCCGAGACCGAAAACCGAAACCTTCATGTCGTCCCTTTATCTCTTGAAATCGTTCAGGCCGCGGCGCGCGCGGTTGCGGCGCCCAGGCCTGCATTGCGCAGGAAGGCATCGAACATCAGCAGCACCCACAGCGGCTGGGCGTGGTCCATCACGCCGCGCTCATGCTGGTCCAGCAGGCGGCCGATGACGGTCGGGTTGAACCAGCCCGTCTGGGCCAGCGCGCCCTGTTGCAGCGCCTGGCGGGTCTGCTCGCGCAGCGGGCCACGCAGCCAGCGCGCCAGCGGCACGGCGAAGCCCATCTTGGGCCGGTAGAGCACATCGTTCGGCAGCATGGGCTCCAGCGCCTTCTTGAAGATGTACTTGCCCTCCTGACCGCGCAGCTTCAGGTCTGAGGGCAGCGTCGCCACCCACTCGACGAGTTGGTGGTCCATCAGCGGCTCGCGCACCTCCAGGCTGTGGGCCATGCTGGCGCGGTCGACCTTGGTGTTGATGTCGCCCGGCAGATAGGTGTGGATGTCCAGGTACTGGATCAGCGCCAGCGGGTCGTCGGTGTTGGCGCGCTGGGCGTGATGGTGGAAGACCTCGCTGGCATGCCAGCCCTGCAGGTCGCGCTTGAAGGCGTCGCTGAACAGCTCCTGGCGCAGCGGGTCGCGCACCAGGCCCATGGTGTTGAAGTAGGCATCGACCGAGTTGCGGGCGATGGCCTGGAAGGTGGTTTTGGCACGGAAGACGCGCGGTGCCCAGTCGGCTTTCGGGTAGAGCTTGGCCAGCGGGCCGAACACGCCCTTGCGCAGGGCCAGCGGGAAGGCGCTGCGCATGCGCTCTTCCATCATGTGCATCTTGTAGCGGCGGTAGCCGCCCAGGCTCTCGTCGCCGCCGTCGCCCGACAGCGCCACCGTGACGTGCTTGCGCGCCAGCTCACAGACGCGGTAAGTGGGAATGGCCGACGAGTCAGCATAGGGCTCGTCGTAGAGGTGGGCCAGCAGGTCGACGAGGCCGAAGTCGTCGCTGCTGACGACCTCGACGCGGTGGTTGGTGCGATAGCGGTCCGCCACCTGCTGGGCGAACTCGGTCTCGTTGAACTTGGGGTCGTCGAAGCCGATGGAGCAGGTGTTGACGGGTTGGTCGTCCAGCTGGGCCATGGCCGCGACGACGGCGCTGGAGTCCACGCCACCGGACAGGAAGGCGCCCAGCGGCACCTCGGCCTTCAAGCGCAGCTTGACCGACTCGGACAGGCGCCGGCGCAGTTCCTCGGCGGCCTCTTCCTCACCGATCTTGGCGTCGAGCGTGAACTTGACGTCCCAATAGCGCTGCGGCGTGCCGATGGGCTGGCCGCGCTTGACGAGCAGGCGGTGGCCGGGGGCGAGCTTCTGCGCGTGGCGGTAGATGGTCCAGGGGTCGGGCACATAGCCCAGCGCGAAATAGGCCTCGACGGCGCGCGGGTCGATCTCCTGGCGCAGGCCGCCGTGGGCCATCAGGCTCTTCAGCTCGGAGCCGAACAGCAGCCAGCCGTCCTCGGTCATCGCGTAGTGCAGCGGCTTCACGCCCAGGCGGTCGCGGGCCATGAAGAGGCAGTCGCGCTTTCGGTCGTGGATCATGAAGGCGAACATGCCGCGCAGGTGGTGCACGCAGTCCTCGCCCCAGTGCTCCCAGGCGCGCACGATGGCTTCGGAGTCGCTCTTGGTGCGGAACACATAGCCGTGGCCGCGCAGCTCGTCCATCAACTCCAGGTAGTTGTAGACCTCGCCGTTGAAGACCAGGGCCACCGTCTTGTCGTCGTTGAAGATGGGCTGCTGGCCGGTCGCGATGTCGATGACCGACAGGCGCCGGTGGCCGAAGCCCACGCCGGGCTCGATGTGCAGGTCGCCTTCATCCGGCCCGCGGTGATGCTGGGACTCGTTCATCCGGTGCAGACGCTCGCGCTCGGGGAGGCGCTGGCCGCGGGTATCGAACAGACCGGTGATGCCGCACATGGGTTGGACCTGGTTCAGCCAATCATTGGGTAAAGCCGCGCCTGCCGAAACGGCAAGGCACGGGGAAAGGCGGATTCTTACCGAGCTTGGTGACCGCGCCGGGCGTTCGCTGTCCCTGGTGTGATGTCAGGCACGGGTTATCCCCCTGTCCGGGGGATGCTTGACCCGCGGGCAACGGGGGCTGCGGCCTGCCGGCAACGCCGATACTTCGGCGCCCTCCACCGCCCTGCTCCCAAAGCGCCGGCCATCTTGATCGCCCAGCTGTTCTCCTTCCTGTCCGTCGGCGTGCTCGCCACGGGCCTGCAGTACGTGCTGACGGCCGGCCTCGTGCTGGCGGGCTGGCTGCCGCTGGTGCCGGCATCCACCGTGGGTTTCCTGGTCAGCGCGACGTTCAATTACTGGGCCAATGCACGCCTGACCTTCGCCGCCCAGGGCAGCGCTGCGCGCAATCGCCCCCAGCAGTTGCGCTTCATCGCCATGGTGGCCCTGGGCTGCGCGCTGAATGCCGGCCTGCTGCGCGTCGCCGTGTCGCTGGGCCTGCACCCCGTCTTGAGCCAGCTCATCGCCACCGCCGGCGTGCTGGCCAGCAATTTCACGCTCAGCCGCCTCTGGGTGTTCCGCAAACCTTGACTGCCATCCCGCCATGGAACTGATCGACCCCGCCCAATTCCACCGTGCCAGCTGGGCCGGCGCCCAAGCGCCGGTCGTCAACTTCGTGCTGCCCTGCTACAACGAAGAGGCCGTGTTGCGCGAGACGGCCAGCCGCTTGGGGCTTTTGCTGAACGAGCTCAAAGCCGAAGGCCTGATCGCCGCGGCCAGCTCGGCCTACTACATCGACGACGGCAGCCGCGACGGCACCTGGGCCCTCATCGAGACGCTGGGCCGCGAGCGCGATGACGCCTGTGGCATCAAGCTCAGCCGCAACCGCGGCCACCAGAACGCGCTGCTGTGCGGGCTGATGACGGTGAGCGGCGACGCACTGATCAGCCTTGACGCCGACCTGCAGGACGACCTGTCCATCATCCCGGACATGATCCGCGCCTTCCGCAATGGCGACGAACTGGTCTACGCCGTGCGCCGCCGCCGCGACACCGACACCTTCTTCAAGCGTTTCACGGCGGAGGGCTACTACAAGGTCCTGGCCATGATGGGCGTCGAGGTCGTCTTCAACCACGCCGACTACCGGCTGATGGGTCGCCGCCCGCTGGAGGCGCTGCGCAACTATGAGGAAACCCACCTCTTCCTGCGCGGCATGATTCCCCAACTCGGCTACCCCAGCAGCGTCGTCAGTTTCGACCGCGCCGAGCGCTTTGCCGGCGAATCCAAATACCCGTTATCCAAGATGCTCAGCCTGGCCTGGCGGGGCGTCACATCGTTCTCCGCCGCACCACTGCGGGCCATCACGGGCCTGGGCGCCATGGTGTCACTCGTCAGCGTGGCCTTCGGTCTTTGGGCGTTGTTCATCAGGCTGTTCACCGAGGTCGCCCTGCCCGGCTGGGCGTCCACGGTAATCCCGATGTATCTGCTCGGCGGCATCCAGTTGCTCAGCCTGGGCGTCATCGGCGAGTACCTCGCCAAGGTCTACGAGGCCAGCAAGCAGCGCCCGCGCTTCCATGTGGAGGCCATCACGGGCCACTGGGGCCAGAAGTGAGCGGCACGGCGCAACGCGCCCGCCCGCTACAGCTGCTGGGCGTCGGCCTGGCGGTCGCGCTGGCCTACGCCTGGCTGTGCTCGGCGCTGAAGGTCGATGACGTCGACCGCTACTGGCACGAACTGGGTGCCAACAGCTTCTTCTGGGACCTGGGCCACCTGTGGATGCAGCCGCTGGCGATGCTGCTGTATCGCGCCACCGGCGGCGTGCTGGGTGTGAACCACAGCCTGGAGGCGATCAATGTCCTCTCGGTGGCCTGGGGCTGCGCGGTCTTTTTCGCGACGCTGCGGGAGGCCGGCCATTCGATGCTGAAGAGCGTCGCCGCCGTCGTCTTTGTCGCGGTCAGCTTCAATCTCCTGACCCTCGGCCCCACGGCGCACATCAAGCTGATGGTGTTCCCGCCGCTGGCGCTGGCCCTGCACCATGCGCTGCGCTGGGAACGCGCCGAGGCCGCCGGCCAGCCCGGCACGCGCGACATGATCGCAAGCGCGGCCTGGTCGGGCGTGGGCGTGAACCTGCTCGTCAGCGTACTGCCCCAGGCCCTGCTGCTGGCCCTCTTCATGCTGATCCGCGGCGCACGCCGCCGGGGCTTCATGGTGGCACTTCGCCAGACCCTGCCTTATGCGATCACGCTGGCCGTCGTGGGCTTTGCGCTGCTGCTGGCCGCCTATGTGATGGCACGCCAGACCGGCACGACGCAGGCGCAGGACCTGCTGGGCTTCACGCTGGGTGGCCTGAAGGAGAAGCAGGCCTTGCAGAACTGGCTGGTCTCCTGGAAGGAGATGCCGGTGCGCTTCGCCTTCAGCCTCATCAACAACTTCGCCTTCCTGCCGTCCCTCGGTACGCTGGGCCGGGCCTATATGTGGGGCTGGCTGCCCGATGTGCATGCGGTGCTGCCATCGTTGCTGGGCCAGGCTTTGCTGGCGGCGCTGGTGGGGCTGCTGCTGGCAGCCATCGCCGTCGTGGGTGCCCGCCAGGCGCTGCGCAGCGCCGAGCCCGGCCTGCTGTCACCCTGGGCCTTTGTGCTGGGCGCGGCGGCCTTCTCGTACTACTACAACCTCAACGACCCGGAGCACTGGTTCCAGTTCACGATGCCGGTCGCGGTGCTGGCGCTGCAGTTGCGCCGGCGTTGGCTGGACGTGTGGCTGCTGGGCGTCGCGATGCCGGCGCTGCTGGTCGTCAACCTCATCGGCTACGGCATCCCCAAGGCGCGCTTCGCGCTGGCTGAGCGCCAGCAGGCGCTGCAGGCGGCGCTGGGGCCGCAGGGCTTGTACGTGGGTTTTGCCGCCTACCCGGGTGAGCCGGACAGCAGCCTCTTCGACACGCCGGGCGTCGAGCGCTTCAACATCGACCTCGTGCAGATGAACGACACCAAGGCCGATACGGCGGCGCTGCTGGCACGCCTGGATGCGCAGGTCGATGCCGCGCTGGCACGCGGCGGTCGCGTGCTGGTGTTCCGTGCGCTGGACGAGCAGGACTGGCGCGGCCCGGTCATGCAGGTGGCGCTGGCCGGCTTGCCGCGCGCCAAGCTGCGCGAACACCTGGCGGCGCGCTATGCGATCAGCGGCCCGGTTGATGCCGGCGGGTTCCCCGCCTACGAGCTTCGGCCGCGCGCCGCCGACGCGTACAAGGCCCCATAGGCGGCGATCATGCCGTCCAGGCTGAACTGCGCCCGTACGCGGGCCAGCGACGCCTCGGCCAGACGCTGGCGCAGCGCCGCATCGTTGACGAGCCGGGCCAGCGCCGCGGCGAGCGCAGCGCTGTCCTGCACCGGCACGAGCAGGCCGTTCGCGTCGTTCTCCACCAGTTCGGGGTTGCCCCCCACGTCCGTCGCGACCGGCGCGCAGCCGCAGGCCATGGCCTCCAGCAGCGTATTGCTGATGCCTTCGGCCTGCGACGGCAGCGCAAAGATGTCGAAGTTCGGCAGCAGGGCCGCGACATCGCTGCGGTCGCCGGGCAGCCAGGCCTGATCGGCTGCGCTCCGTTCGGCCAGCCGCGCGCGCGCCGCGTCGAACAGTGGGCCGCCGCCGAGCATCACCAGGCGCAAGCGCGGCCAGTCGGCCGGGCAAAGCTCGCGCAGGCTCAGGAAGGCGTTGACGAGGTTGAGCGGGTCCTTCACGGCCTGCATCCGTCCCACCGCGCCGATGACAAGATGCTCGCCGCGGCGATAGGGCCAGGCCTCGGGCGGGACGGCCGCGGGCATGAACCGCTGCGTATCCACGCCGTTGCAGATGCGCTGCACGCGCTCGGCCGCAAAGCCGACCGGGCCGGTCAGATAGGTTTCGATGGCCTTGGACAAGGCCACGAAGCGATGCACGCCAGAACCGTAGACACGGCGCAGGCGCTGGTTGGTGCGGCTGACGCCGCCGAGATCGTTGACGTCCCAGCCGTGCTCGCTGTGAACCCGCAGCGGCACACGGGCGGCCCAGGCCGGCAGCTGAAACTCCATCGCGCCGAGGTTGCGCGTGTGCACGACGGCGGGGCGCAGCTCGCGCAGCAGCCGGTAGACACGCGGATAGAGCCAGAAGCCCTGCCCTGGCGGCTTGTTCAATGCGATGAACTGCGTGCCGGGCGCTTTCACCCGCTCCTTGAACGCAGTGATCTCGGTCACCGCCACCACCGCGTGCCGGAACGCCGGCAGGTGGTTGATGACGTTGACGACGCCGTTCTCCAGCCCGCCGGTGTCGAAGCGGTGCAGTAGGTGCACGACCAGGGGTCGCAGGTCCGCTTGCACAGGTCAGCGCCGCCCGGCCGCCCGTAGGCGCTGACGCGCCCCCTCGGGGGGCAGCGTGCGAAGCACGCGTGGGGGCTCCATCCTTACAGGCGCCAGAGGCGGAAGCCCGCGTCCACCAGCGCCTTGGCGTCGAAGGCGGCCTTCACGTCGATGAAGGCGCCGCCCTTGACGAGCTTCTTGCCAATGTCCGCGGCGCTGAGGCCGGCGTACTCGCGGTGCGACACGGCGGCCACGATGGCATCGGCCTGCGGCAGGTCCTCGAACTTCATCAGCCGCACACCGTACTCGTGCATGGCCTCCTCAGCCTCGGCCTGCGCATCGGTGACGAAGATCTCGACGCCGTAGGTCTTGAGCTCGTTGATGATGTCGATGACCTTGGAGTTGCGCAGGTCGCCGCAGTTCTCCTTGAAGGTCAGGCCCAGCACGTTGATGCGCGCGCCTTTCACCGGGCTGCCGCTGGCGATCATCTGCTTGATGGTCTGCTCGGCGATGAACTTGCCCATGCCGTCGTTGATGCGACGGCCAGCCAGGATGACCTGCGGGTGGTAGCCCAGCATGTCGGCCTTGTGCGTCAGGTAGTAGGGATCGACGCCGATGCAGTGGCCGCCCACCAGGCCCGGCTTGAACTTCAGGAAGTTCCACTTCGTGCCGGCCGCCTCCAGCACCTCGGAGGTGTCGATGCCGAGCTTGTCGAAGATGATGGACAACTCGTTCATCAGCGCGATGTTGAGGTCGCGCTGCGTGTTCTCGATGACCTTGGCGGCCTCGGCGGCCTTGATGCTGGACGCGCGGTGCACGCCGGGCTCGACGATCATCTCGTAGACCTTGGCGACCGTGTCGAGGGTCTCGGGTGTGTCGCCGGACACGATCTTCAGGATCTTGGTGAGCGTGTGCTCCTTGTCGCCCGGGTTGATGCGCTCGGGGCTGTAGCCGACGAAGAAGTCCTGCTTCCATTTCAGGCCCGATTCGCGCTCTAGCACGGGGATGCAGACCTCCTCGGTGGCGCCGGGGTAGACCGTGCTCTCGTAGACGACGATGGCGCCCTTCTTCATGTGGCGGCCGACGCTGGTGGAGGAGCCGATCAGCGGGCGGAAATCGGGGATGTGGGCCTCGTCAACCGGCGTGGGCACGGCGACGATGATGACGTCGGCCTCGGCCAGCATCTTGGGATCGTCGGTGTAGACGGCGTGCTTGGCCGCCTGGACTTCCTCGTCCGTCAGCTCGCGGCTCGGGTCGGTGCCGCGTTGGCAGGCTTCCACCTTGTTCTTGGCGATATCGAAGCCGATGGTGCGCACCTGCTTGCCGAACTCCACCACCAGGGGCAGGCCCACGTAGCCCAGGCCGATGACTGCGAGCGTATTCATGGATCGTTTCTCGTTGCTGTGATTTTTGAAGGCGCGTGATTGTCACTGCTGGCGCGCGGCGTCGCGGTCGCGCACCCCGCGCAAAGCGGTGTCCAGACTGCCCCAGTGCGCGTGCAGGAATTCGCGCAGCAGGGCGTCATCAGCGCCGGCGACGGTCTTGTCGGCATAGACCAGGATGACCGCCGCATCGTCGCCGTGGCCCAGCAGACTCTGCCAGGCGCCATAAAGCTTGGCCTGCCAGTCGCTGGTGAAGGGCCGGCCGTTGATCCAGTAGATCTGCCAGACGCGCAGCCGCGGCGCCATGTTGCCGCCGCCGCTGACCTGGTTCAGGGCCTGGCCGCGCAGCTCCCCGGTGCGCCAGGTCAGGCCGTCCAGCTGTGCCTGGCCGGCGCCCGTGCGCGACCATTCCTTGTCGTCCTCGTCATTGACGAGGTCGTTGACTGAGGTGACGAGCTGGCGACCATAACGCTGGTCGCGGTAATAGCCGACATAGACCCCCACCGGCGCGTCGCCGGTGGCGGGCGCGAACCGGCCACGCAGGACCGCTCTGGGGTTCTTGAAATGGGGGTTCCAGTTGGTCAGGGCTTCGGGCGACCAGGTCCAGCCCGCCAGTTGAGGCGCTGCAAGGCTGGGCTCGCCATGGGCACCCGAGTGCGCGGCCTGGGCCCGCATGCCCGAAGGCAGGGCCGCCAGCAGCAGCGCCGCCACCAGGACCGTCGCGAAGCGCGCAGGCGACAGCCCCAGTCCGGCCGCATCCGGCGAGGCCAGCACGGGCTCGGGGTCGGGGTCCGACCAGCGCGCCCCGATCATGAACATCGCCAGCATGATGAGTCCGAAGAAGACCCAGCCGTAGATGATGTGGTCTACGCCCACGGCGAGCTTGTTGCCCGAAAGATGGCCCAGCATGACGATCATGTAGGCGCGCAACCAGTTGGCCACCAGCGGCGTAACAATGGCCACGCCCACAAAGGCCCACCGCTTGCCGGTCGTGCGGTAATTCAAGTAGGCGAACAGCGTGCCCACCATGACCGAAGCCATCAGGTAGCGGATGCCGCTGCAGGCTTGCACCACGGACCACGAGCCCGACGGAATGACGAACTGCAGCGCCTCGCGGAACACCGGGATGCCGGTGGCGCGCAGGGCAACGATGGTGAAGTCGGCCGTGCGCTCCATCAGCCAAGGCGTCAGGAAGTCGCCGAAAGGCACGGCGAAGAACAGGAAGCCCAACGGGAAGGCAATGCGCCCGGCGGCCTGCGTGCCGATCAGCGCAGGCACCAGGGCCACGGCCATGCCGAGCAACGCGAATTGAGTTGCGGCATTGGCGGCGGCAAGGTCACCGATCAGCCACAGCAGGCCCAGGGGCAGCAAGGCCAGCAACCACCAGGGCGCTGGCCGCGGCGTGATCGACGCCAGCTCGGCGCGCCGACGCCAGACCAGCCAGGCCGAGATTGGCGGCACCACCCAGGCATGGGCAAAGGTCTCGGAACGGTTCCAGATCTCGACCATGGCGGCGCCGGTCGCGAAATACAGGATCGCGAGCAGCCCCCAGGCCAGGGCCAGGCCGAGCAGGGGCAGTCGCCAGGGCTTGGGCAGGGTGATCAAGCAACCTCCAGGTAGCGGTCCAGGCCAGCCAGATGGGCGTCCCAGCTGTAGGCGCCGAGCACGAAGTCGCGCGCCGTACGGCCGGCCGCATTGGCAGCCTCGTGATTGGAAAGCAGCGCGCCGAGGCGTTCGGCGTAGTCCGCTTCGGTATCGGCCGGCTGCAGCCCAGGCTGCACACCCGCCGCGATCGCACGCACGCAGGTACTGGCTGCGACAACCGGACGTGCCATGGCCATCGCCTCCAGCACCTTGTTCTGAATGCCACGCGCCAGCCGCAGCGGCGCCACAACCGCGGCCGCGTATTGCAGATACGGTCGCACGTCGGGCACAGTGCCGGTCACGTTGATGGTGTCGCCAGCGAGCGCCTGCACGGCGGGCGCCGGGCTGCGACCGACGATGTGAAAGCGCAGTGCGGGAAAGCGCTCGCGCAGCGCGGGCAGGATGTCGCTGGCGAACCAGGTCACCGCGTCGACGTTGGGCCAATAGTCCATGGCGCCAGTGAACACCAGCGGCAGCTCGCCGGACGCAAACGGGTTGGTGCGCGCCGCGTCCGGCGTGAAGAAATCGGCATCGACGCCGTTGCCCAGGGCCGCGAGGCGTAGCTCATGGCCGGGGCTCAACGCGCGGAACAGCGCGACTTCGTTGTCGGTGACGAAGAAGCTGCAGGCGGCGCCTTCTGCCACGCGCTGCTCGAAGCCAAGCAGCTTGGCGAACTCGCGGCGGTAGAGCCAGGACATCGGCCAGGCATGCTCGGGTGCGTAATCGCGCCACTTGGCGGAGTCGACGTCGACGAAGTCCACCAGCGTCTTCACGCCCTTCAGGCCGTGCGTGTATTGCGCCATCACGCCGCTGAAGACGACGACGGCATCGAAGCCGACACGGGCCGCGGCGTCGTCCACCCAGGCCTGCAGGCCGGCGTCGCGGTAGTACGGCAGGCTCAGCGCCTCGCCGCTGAGCAGGCCGCGCAGGCTCAGCAGCTTGGCCGAGCGCGGGTTCAGGCGCGCCACATGCACGTTCTTGCACAGCGCGCGCACGCGCGGCAGGTGCTGCTCGTCATCGGGGTCGTCGAGGAAGGTGCCGAGATGGACCTCGTGCCGCGCCGCCAGGTGCTTGAGCAGATGGTAGGAGCGCACCTTGTCGCCCTTGTTGGGCGGGTAAGGCAGGCGGTGGACGAGGTAGAGGATCTTCATGATCCGACGTTCACCCGAGGTTCTTCACGATGAAGGGCCCGAGCCAGTTCGCAAAGCCGATGGGCAGCTTGCGCCAGGCCTTGATCATCAGCTGGTACTTGGGGTTGTTCGGGTTGTTCTGGGGAATCGCGTCGCGCTTGAACAGCCGGTACTCGTAGCTCAGCGGCTGCGGCTCGAAGCCCCAGTTCTTCTTGAACGCATAGGGGCCGGTGCCCTGCTTGCTGCGGCCGTAATCGAAGACCTTGAGGCCCCGGGCGCAGGCCCGGCGCATCAGCTCCCAATACTTGAAATCGTTCGCCGCCAGGTCGCGTGCCGCTTCGTCATCGCCCGCGTAGTAAGGCATGCATTCATCGCGGAAGTAGAAGGTGAGCACCGTCGACAGCGGCTTGCCGTTGGGGGCCGTGACGGTCAGCACCTCGGCGTCGGGCCCGAACTCGGCCAGCAAGGCCTGGAAATACTTCTTGGGCATGGCCGGCGTGCCGTGGCGGTGCACGTTGTCGGCGTAGAGGTCGAAGAAGCGGTCGACATTCGCGTCGATCTCGGCCTTGAGCTCGTTCTTGATGCCCTTGCGCACCATCGCTCGTTGCTTGCGAGGGATGGCCAGCATGTTGGCCTCCTCCTCCGCAAGGATCTCCTTGCGGAAGGTCACGTAGAGATCCTGGCGCGGCCAGTCGGCGTGGCGCGTGGGGCCGAGGTTGCGGTATTCGAGGTGCTCGGCGCCCTGCCCTCGCGCGATCTTCTCGGCCTCGGCCTCCAGCGCTGCGGTGGCCTCGTCGTTCAACGCGGCCACGCCGCCATAGACGCCGAACGGCAGGCTCGTGACCGAGTGGCCGAACAGCCGGCTCTTGACCTCGGCCAGCGGCAGCACGCCCTCGATGACACCGTCTCGCTCGGCGTAGAGGAAGAATCCCTTGTGGCCAAACACCGACTGGATGATGCGCAGCCAGCCGCTGCGGTGGAAGAAGGTCGCTTGCGGGTGGGCGAAGACGAAGGCGTCCCAGCGCGCGGACAAGGCTTTGTCTTGCGCGGCCAGGCGCGCAATGCGAAGGGGGGAGTTCATTCAGGCCGGGCTCAGCGAGGGCGCCGGAGCGCGCGGGCTGGCCTCACGGCCGAGGAAGATCTCGTCCATCCGGCCCCAGCGGAAATCGCCGAGCAGCCGCGCGATCCGGTCGTGGGTGCGCGGGATGTTGACGTAATGGCGGAAGCGCGTCTTGGCGTTGATGCCGGGGATGCGCGGCTGCTCGCTGTCGATCTCCCACGGATGGAAGTAGAAGACCGCTGGCTCGCCGTCAATCTCGTTGACGCGGCGGATCATCCAGCGTGACAGCGCATAGGGCAGCAGCCGGAAATAGCCACCGCCGCTGCTGGGCAGGTTGCGCGAGCCCATGCGCAGGGTGGTCACCGGGATCTCGAGCAGGCCCTCACGCACCGGGTAGGCGAAGCGGGGCGAGTCGGGCATGCCGTAGTGGTCGTGGGCGATGGGGTAGACGCTGCTGGAGTAGCGGTAGCCGGCATCGCGCAGCACGTCGAAGGCCCAGAGGTTGGCCTTGCCGATGGAGAAGCTCGGCGCACGGTAGCCGATGACGGGCACGCCGCCCAGGTCCTCGAGCATTTTCTTGGCGCGGCTGATGTCGTCCAGGAAGGCCGTCGGGCTGAGGTCGCTGGCACGCTCGTGGCCATAGCCATGGCTGGCCAGTTCGTGCCCGCCGGCCACGATGGCCTTCACCACCTGCGGGTAGCGCTCGGCGATCCAGCCCAGCGTGAAGAAGGTGGCCTTGACCTGCTTGGCGGCCAGCAGCGCGAGGATGCGCTCGATGTTGCGCTCGACGCGGCATTCCAGGCCGTTCCAGTCCTCGCGCTTGATGTAGGGCGCGAAGGCAGAGACCTGGAAGTAGTCTTCCACGTCAATGCTCATCGCATTGCGCAGGGCCGGAGTCTTGGTGGGCATCAGCATGATCGGGACTCCATCAGTGCTGCTTCACGGCGTCCACCAGCTTCTGCAGCAGCGCCAGCGTCTGGAGATTGATGCGCTCCAGCCGCATCATGCTGCGCTCCAGGCGCTGCAGGCGGTCGGTGTGGTGATCGGCGCTGAGGGCCGCGATCTCGCTGGACAGGCCATCGACCTCGGCGACGCTCAACTTCAGCCTGGACACGTCCAGTGCGCCTGGTGCACTGTCCAGCGCACCGGGGCGGCTGTCGGGCAGTTTGGCCGGCGTGCTGTCCAGCGGGCTGACGTCGCTGTGGCGCGGGATCTCGCTCTCCTGGGCGATGTCGCGCAGCACTTCCTTCACGTCCGCCAGCGTCAGATGGCTGCGGCCCTGCATGAAGCCCAGCAGCAGCAGGCGGTCGCACAGGCGATTGATGCGGCGTGGGATGCCGTTGCTGGCCTTGTGGATGGCCGGGAAGGCGTCGTGGTCGAAGGTCGGCTTGCCGGCGGAGCCCGCGCACTTCAGGCGGTGCTCCATGTAGCGCTGGGTCTCGTCTTCGTCCAGCGGGCCGATGTGGCAGGTCGCCGCGACGCGCTGGCGGAACTGTTCCATCTCGGGCTTCTGCAGGATGCCGCGGAACTCGGGCTGGCCGACGAGAAAGGTCTGCAGCAGCGACTGGTTGGCAAACTGGAAGTTGGACAGCATGCGCAACTCCTCGACCGCGCGGGCCGTCAGGTTCTGCGCCTCGTCGACGATGAGCAGGCAGCGCTTGCCCTGGGTGACCTGGTTGACGAAGAAGGCTTCCAGCGTCATCAGCAGCTCGGACTTGGGCGCATCCTTGACGCGCACGCCGAAGGCCGCGCCCACCATGCGCAGTGTGTCCTCGGCGTCGAGCTGGGTGGTCACGACATTGCCGATGACGACGTTGCTGCGGTTCAGGCTGTCCAGCAGGCCGCGCAGCAGCGTGGTCTTGCCGGCACCGATCTCGCCGGTGATGACGATGAAGCCGTCATTGCGCAGCACGCCATAGTCCAGGTACGCCTTGGCCCGGCGATGCTGCTTGCTGCCGTAGTAGAAGTTCGGGTCCGGGCTGAGCTGGAAAGGCTTGCTGCTCAGGCCATAGAAGGCTTCGTACATGTCAGAACTGTTGCGTCAGGTTGGCGTAGGCCGCATTCTCGGAATAGGGCCTGACACCTTCGAAGCGGCTGTGGCGCGCACCAAGCTGAATGCTGATGCGCGAACCCAGGCGGCTGTTCCAGTTGGCCATCAGGCTGGTCAGCTGGGTGCGGCGATTGCTGGAGTCGCCGATGGTCTCCTGGCGCGAAGCCGTCAACGACACCCCCGACACCGGCGTGAGCTGGTAGCTGCCCGACAGCGAATAGGAGCGCTGGTCGATGCGCGAGTTGTTGGCCAGATCGCCCTGGTTCAGATTGTCCCCCAGGCGGCTGGTGACGGAACGGCTGACCGTGGCCGTCACGTTGCTGCGCACGCCCTGGAGGGCAAAGCTGAGCATCTGGTTGCGCAGCTGGCTCGGCCCGGTGGACAGGAAGCCCACCGCGGCCTGCGCATCGGGCGACAAGCCCTGTGACAGCAGATAGGCACGCACCAGGGTGTCGCGCTTGATCGGGTCCGGCTCCAGCGATGCGAACAACAGGAAGTACAGGTCGTAGTTGGTCCGCACGCCGCCCGTGGCGCCAGCGTTGCCCAGCGTGACGTTGCGGGAGTCCGAGAAGCGCCAGACCGAGTTGCGCATGCGGTGTTCGAAGCTCAGGCCGTGGCTGTTGCCATAGCTGTGACGCTGCCAGTTGCCATTGACGCGCGTACGCGGCGTGGGCGTCCAATCGGCGGTCAGGCCGCCCGTGAGCCCGGTCTGCTCGCCGCCGCTGCGGCTGAGGTAATCATTGCGCTCCTGGCCCGCATTGACGCTGAAGAGCCAGTCGGGGTTGGGGTGGTAGTTCAGGCCCGCCGTCGCCGAGCTGGTGCGGTTGGAGAACGCAGCCTTGGGCCGTATCTGCTGTGTGTTCGCCTGAAGGAACCAACTCAGCACGCCGGCGCTGAGCTGTGCGATGCGCATGGAACCACCGCTGCCGTGACTGTCGCCCAGGGCGCTACCGCGCACCTCGGTGACCGAAAGATTGCCACGCAGATCCACGCTGGCCAATCCACCCAGCTGGCCGTGCAGCAACGGTGAGACGTTCAAGGTGCCCGTCTCGCGCCGATTGGGGTTGTCCAAAGCGGACACCGAGCCTTGCGAGCCCAGCGTGGGTGCCGCCTGTGAGCCGAAGGCCGTCGCGTTCTGCTGCCCGATGCTGGCCTGCGCATCGACAAGGAAGGTACGAGGAATGATCTCGGCCTGGGCGTTTGCCGTCAGCGCGTTCTGCAGCTGGGACTTGTAGGTCGTCTTCAGGTAAGTGACGCCGTTCAGCGAGTAGTCCAGGCTGCCGCGCAGCGCACCCGTATTGCGCACGATGCTGACGCCGGGGGATACCGTCGCAATCACCGCCGCATCCTTTTCTTGATCGTCGAGGCGCAGGTTGTCGGTCCAGCTCAGTGACACGCCAATGCGAGGCTGGATGGCGCCACCGCCGGCACCAGCAGCAGCGTCTCCCTGCTGGGCGTGAGCCGCGATCGCACAAAGGGCGAGGGCCAGAGGCAGATGGCGCGGCTCAGGTCTGGGCCGAGTCATTGCTGCCATAGCCGTATCCGTAGCCGTAGCCATACCCGTAGCCATACCCGTAGCCGTAACCACCGGCAGCGTTGGGGCTGGCCTGGTTGAGCAGCATCATCTTGACCGGGCAGGTTTCGATGGCGGCGAGGGCCTGCTGGACGGCGCTCTGCGCCGTCTTCTCGGCATGGACGACGATGACGATCTGGCCCATGTGCGAAGCCAGTACGCGTGACTCCGTCGTCAGCAGCAGCGGCGGCGAATCGAAAATGATGATGCGGTCGGGATAGCGCTTGGCCATGTTGTCCAGCAGATGGCGCATGGCGTCGCTGGCCAGCAGTTCGGTCGCACGCGGGTGGGGCGTGCCGCTGGGCAGGATGGTCAGCTTCTCGACATTGGTGCGCAGCAGCACCTCGGACATCTCGACACGCTCTTCCAGCACGTCAAGCAGGCCGGGGCCTTGCGGCAGGCCCAGCATGCGCAACACCGACGGGCGGGCCACGTCGGCGTCGACCAGCATGACCGTGTTGTCCAGTTCGGCCGCGATGCTCAGCGCGAGGTTGATGGACGTGAAGCTCTTGCCTTCACCGGCCAACGCACTGGTCACCATCATCAGGTTGGCGTGGTTGATCGTCGCGGCGCCCTTGCCCATCGCGTTCTTGATCAAGGGGCGCTTGATGACCCGGTACTGGTCGCCCGTTTGCGAACGCGGCGTGTGGGGCATCAGGAAGCCCTGCGCGGCCAGCGCCACGACGTCCAGCTCCACGCGTTTGGACGACGGATGGAGCCCATCGTCCAGGACCGAGATGCCCACATGGGGCCGAGGCTCTGCCTGCGGCTGCGCAGGCAAAGCGGCGGCGGGCGCGGCCAAGGGCGCGACGACCGGCGGCTGCGCCGCCGCTGGCTGCGCCTGCTCGTCGCCGGGCAGCACAACGCCGGCCTGGCGCAGTTGCTCGAGCCGCTTGGCGGCTTGTTCAATCAGGCTCGTCATGTCAAACCACCTGCCGGCTCAGTTGCACAGCCAAGACCGTCAATGCGACGGCGAACATCGCCAGCAGCCCTCCGGCCCCCGCGGAGAAACGAATCAGGTCGACGCGCTGGCGGGCACGATCAGCATCCGTCACAAGCCGCGTCACGACACCCAGGATGGGCAATTCCACGCGGGTGCGCAGGTCGTTCGCGTCATGGAAGACGGGGCGCAGCTGGCTGGCGGCAAAGGTCGTGAACAGGCCGACGCCCAGGGCCGCCGCCATTGCACCGGCGAGCAGCAGCAGGCGGTTCGGCGCGACCGGCTTGGGATTGGCGCGCGGCGGGTCGATGACGCGGAAGTCCGCCACGCCGGACGCCACATCAAGCTCGCCGGAGATCGACGCCTGTTCGCGGCGCTGCACCAGATCCTCGTAGTTCTTCTTGTGAATCGCGTAGTCGCGGTTCAGCTGGGCAGCCTCGGCCTCAACCTGAGGCGCCGTCTTCAGCGCCACCAGGGCCTGCGAGTAGCGCCCCGAGTATTCGTCGACGCGGGCGCGCAGGGCCGCGACCTGGACTTCGGTCGTCACCAGGACGCGCACCAGTTCCTGCGTGGCCAGGCTGCCGCTGTTCTGGCCCACGGAAGCCGTCGGGACATTCATGGCGGCCTTGCGCAGCTCGGCGAGCTCGCGCTTTCTCTGCTCCTCGAGATCCTTGATGAGCTTGCGCGTGGCGATGATGTCGGGGTGCTGGTCGGTGTAGCGCTGCAGCAAGGCGTCGAGGCTGCGGCGATGCTCCGCCAGGCGGGCGTCGAGTTCAGGCGTGCTGACGTTGGCGTTGGATTCCTGAATCAGGCTCTGGGCCGTCGTCTGGGCGCCGCCGCGGGCCTTCTCGGCCTCCAGCTGGGCCTTGGCGGCATCGCGCGCATTGACAGCCTCGCGGAACTCCAGGCGGGCGCGCTCCAGCTGGCCACTCAACTCCGCGATATGAGCCGCGGAGTCCTTCCCGTCACCCGACATATTGGACAGGTTCTTGAGCCGGAATTCCTTGAGCCGTGTTTCGGCCTCTTCCAGCTTGGCCTCATAGGACTTGATCTGCTCGTTGATGAAGGTCGTTGCCGTCGAGGTGCCCACGCGCGTCTGGCCCAGGCTGGATTCGACAAAGATCGACACCAGCGCCTGCACGACACGCTTGGCCGTTTCCGGATCGCTGTCGCGGTAGCCGAGGATGTAGAGGTTGTCCCGCCCGCTGCTCTGGATGGACAGATTGCTCGTCACCGTCTCGATGGTGGATTCCTGCTGGGCCTTGGACTGGTTCTTCAAGTCCAGGTCGGCCATGCGGACCAGCTTTTCGACATTGGGCCGGCTGATCAGCGTGCGGCTCAGCATCATCACCTGCTGCTCGACATTGGGCTGCACGGCCAGGCCGGACATCAGTGGCTTCAGGATGGACTGGGTGTCCACGTAGATGCGGGCGCTGGCCTCGTAGCGGTCAGGCAGCACGAACACCACCACGGCGCCGACCAGCCCGGCCACCCAGGCCACGACCAGGCCGACCCAGCGGTATTTCCACATCCGCCGGACGATGATCAGAAGCTGACCAATCAGCAATTCCATGGGGAACAGTCTCGGTTAAAGCTATGGCTAGGAGAGGCCGGCAGCGAACGCAGGTCCTCTCCCTTCAATTCAGAACAGGCTCTGCGGAATGATGAGGATGTCGCCCGGCCGCATTTCGACATTGGCCGACACGTCACCGCGCTTGATCAGGTCCTTCAGGCGCACCGAGTACTGCTTGTTGCCCTCGGCCGTGCGCAGGATGGTGGCGCTGTTGCCGGATGCAAAGTCCGTCAGGCCGCCGACGGCGATCATCACGTCCAGCACCGTCATCTTCTGCTTGTAGGGCAGGAATTGCGGCTTGGCCGCCTCGCCGACGACGCGGATCTGCTCGCTGTAGGGGCCAATGAAGCTCGTGACGATGACAGTGACGACCGGGTCGCGCACATATTTGCCGAGCTGCTTCTCGACTTCACGGGCCACCTGCACCGAGGTCTTGCCCTGCACGACCATCTCGTCCACCAGCGGGGCGGCGATCTTGCCGTCCGGGCGAACCGGCACCGACATCGACAGCTCCGGATTGCGCCAGACCTGGATATTGAGGTTGTCACCCGCGCCGATGATGTAGCTGTAGTCATCGTTGGCCACTGCCGCCGGCGCTGGCGGGAAGCTGGTGCTGGCGCAGCCGGCCAGCACGCCGATGGCAAGCATTGCCAGGGCCCGGCCCCACCACGCGCCGGCTGCCTTTGCCGCCCTCTGCGAGCCTCTTGCCGACGTCATTTGCGCATCACGGTTGTTGGAAGCGTTCAAGGCGAGTCCTCTGTGGGTCTGTTCATCGAAGGCCCCCGCAAACCGTTGCAGTCGAGAGGGAACGGCAAAACCTGCCGTCACCCAGGGCCAAAGCCTTGGAATGATGCCATAGCCCCACCCCATGTCTGGCAACCTAAATCGGGGGCTTCCCCCGGGCAACGCGGACTTTCACACGCGCGCGGCGACCGCGAAATCCGCTCAGGCGTCGGGTGCCCGAGCCAGGTTGTAACGCCCCGGAGCAATCAGATTGTCCGGGTCGAACACGGATTTCAGCGCCCAGGCAGTGCGCCAGAACGAATCCTGGGGGTCGACCACGTCCTCCATCATGTCCGCCCGCGCCCGGTACACCTCCAGGCCGCAACTGCGTAAATATTCCCACAGCGCCCGCGCGCAGGCTCGGGCGTTTGCAACCGCAGCCGCGTCGCCGCGGTCAAACAACAGATTGGCCACCGCCACCAGCGAGGTGGTCGTCTCGATATTCAGCGTCACATAGAGCTCATGGCCGAATCCGGCGGCAACCGCTTTCATGGCATCGACGACCTTCGCCACCGCCCCGCCCGCCATGGGCAGCGCCGGGTTGATGAAGATCAGGCCACAACCAGAGGCATCCAAATCCCGCGCCGGCAGCTGCGGCTGGCCATATCGCCATAAAAGGTTGGTGATGGCGGCATCCGTCGGCCGGCCGTCCGCCAAACCCTGCAAGGGCCGGATGGCTGAAATCGCGGCGGCATTGGCGCGCGCCCAGGGCCACAGGTTTCGCAAGGGATTCAGCAACCGAAAACCGGCCGCCAGCTTGGCATCGTCCACCACGGTCAACTTGGCCATGCCGCCCAGGACCCGCCTGACCTCGGCAATCGCGGCCTTCACCTGGGCGGCGCTGCCGGCGACGCCGCCCAGGCTGGTCCATTCATAGGGCGCCACCGTCGCCAGCGCCCGATCCGCCTCGGCCGCCAGGTCGCGCTCCGCAACACCGCAGGAAATACGCAGGTATTCACTGATGCCCGACATCATGCTGGCCCGCGTGCGCGCCTGATTGCCGACATGGGTCACGCCAGCCATGACGCCCAGCCGCTTCAGCAGCGCCAGGCCATCCAGGAATTCCCCTAACTTCGAGACATCGCGCAGGGCCAGCGACACGGCAACCGAGCGGGCCGGCCGCGGCAGCAGTTTCAGGCAGGCACTCGTGACGATGCCGTAATTGCCCTGGAAGAACAGGCCATCCAGCATCGGCCCGAGGCCATAAGGGTGGGCATGCGCAAGCGGCGAATCCTCGCCCAGGCGGCGAAACCCGGTCCGCAGCAACTCCCCTCGGCCGGTCACCACCTCAAGCCCGAAAACATCCTCGCGGCGCGGCCCCAGATATCCCACGCCCCGGTCCAGCGCATTGCCGAGGATGCTGGTGTCCACCGACGAACCCGTCACGTTGAAGCTCAGGCCCGGGCAGGACTCGCTCAGGAATTCGTGCAACTGCCGCTGCGTCACCCCAGGTTCGATGACCGCGACAGGATTCGCTTGCGAGATCTCTGCCGCATTGCGTATGCGGTTCATGCCGCTCAGATCCAGCAGCACGGCGCCTGCCTGGGGCGGCGCAGCCGAGCCGTATCCCCAGTTCAACCCGGTCGATAGCGGGTAGAGCGAAATCCCCCGGCGGCGCGCCTCGTCCACGCAAGCCCTCACCTCATCGACAGTCGTGGCCCGCCAGCAGTCCAGCTCCCCGCGGTCCCAGCCGGTCACATTGCCAGAGTTCCGCCGCGTCACTCCATGCTCGCCTGACAGTCCGTCCACACCATCTCCCTGCCCGCCTGCCTGAGACGGGTGTCGGAGGACTTTACAGCGACCATCAACCAGCCCTCAAAACACCGGCAATACGTCATCCAAGAGCACGGCAACTCGTTGTTTTAAAAGGGAAAGCAGGCGACACCTTCAAAGCTGGCACGCGACCTGCTTATTACCCAGCGTCCGGGGCCGCGCCCCAACTTCTAGCAAGTGAATCAAGGAGATTCAAATGAGCAAGACCCTGAAGACGCTGGTTGCTGCAGCGGCCCTCGCAGTGGCCACTGCCGCATCCGCCACCCCCATCGTCGGCAAGACGAGTGTCAGCCTGGGCCAAGTGATCGTGTCCTTCGGCACCGTCAACTGGGTTCCGGATCCCGCTCCCGATGCTTACCAGACCGCTGGCAAGACCTACGGCCAGTTCGCCACCAAGCAACTGGGCGGCACCGGTTCCTTCAATGATCCCGCCTTCGGCACGATCTTCGCTCCGACCGCTGGCTGGGTGCAAGACATGACCCAAGGCGCGGGTCCGAACAATGTGCCTATCGGCGTGAACGGCACGCCGATCCCCAACTTCCTGCACTTCGATGCCAAGCCGAACTGGCTGTTCAGCGAAACCTACCTGGCTCCCGGCCAGTTCGGTTCGCCCTTCATCTTCACCGACAACGCCGGCAATACGTCGGTCACGATGAGCATCCTGGGCCGTGCGTGTGATGACACCAACGGCAACAAGAGCTGCGACATCGGCGAAGACGAAACCAAGTGGACGGGCATCTTCTCGGCGCAGTACACGAACACCTCGACTGCAGCCCTGGTTGCCATCATCCTGGGTGGCGGCACCCTGGATCAGAACGACTGGTCTGCCACCATCGAAGCCACCAAGCTGCCTGAGCCCGCCACGGTGGGTCTGGTGGGTCTGGCTCTCGCTGGCCTGGGCTTCGCCGGCCGCCGCCGTCAAGCCAAGTGATGTGAACAGCGACGCCAGTCGTCGCTGCTCCGCACTCAGAGAACCCCGCCACGGCGGGGTTTTTTATTGGCCGCGCGATTTGTCTCGCTGGACGGACAGTCGCCCGTCGACGCTGGTCAGTGGTCGATGTACTTCAGCATGGGCGCTGCATCACGGATCAGCACGGCGTAGCTGATGCCCGTGGGGGCGCTGAGCGCGGCCTCCCGGGTTCCCTTGATGGCCCCGCCCTGCAGGACGCCGATCACTTCGCCGGTCTCGATGTCCAGCACCGGCCCGCCACTGTTGCCCGGGAAGGCCAGGACATCCAGCTGCAACACCTCGAAGGCACCGGCACGCAGTTGCCGCACCGCACGTTCGGTCAGGCCCGAGGGCGCGGCGGCGGGCGGCACGATGGCCGTGCGCGCCGACACGATGCCTCTGTGCGTCACGTGCACGTCATAGCCCAGCGCATTGCCGATCGGGAATCCGATCAGGGCGATGGAGGTGCCCTCCGGCGCCTCCCTGGCGGCTAGGCGCAGCGCGGGCGCGGGTGGTCCGTCCATCTGCAGCAATGCAAGGTCATGCGCACGATCCAGGCTGATGAGCTTGGCGCTTCGCATCACCCACTGCGCGTCGGGCGTCCAGATCTTGACCGCGATGCTGCGATCGACTCGATCGGGCGTTTCCGTCGGCACCACGTGCGCATTGGTCAGCACGTGCAGGCCGTCCGCGACAACAAAGCCTGCGGCCTTGAACCCGAAGCGGGGGTTGTCCATCAACCCCCAGCTGCCCACGACAACGACCGAGCGCTTGGCCCGCGCAATCAGTTCCGGCAGAGTTTCCGCACCGGCTGCGGTGCCGATGCATGCCAGTCCAGCCGCAAGGGCCAGCAGGCGACGACGGCCGGGGTTGTTCACAGCTCGCCTGCAACGTACTCGGTTTCCAGCGCACTGACGGCGCGGCGCCAGACATCGTCGGGCTCATCCACGCGAAAGCCATAGAACTCGCCGGTGTCGGTATGGTGGTGTCGCATCACCTTCACGTCCAGCGTGGCCTTGTCCTGCACGCCCAATTCCACCCGGACCGCGCCGTCAGCCCCGATCGGTATGTCGAGCTTGGACTGGGCCTGGAAGCCCGACAGGGAAATTTCGATGACGGTCATCACGATGGAGCGCTCATCGCCGTCGAGCCGCACACGCAGCTCGGCCGGGCAGCGCAGCGAGAAGCGCTGATGCCGGCGCATCGGATGAAAGCCCGTGTCCGATCCACTCATCATCGGCAGAACGGCCCGGAACTCGGGCTGGTCGTAGATGGACCACAACAGCGCCTTGCGGCGGTCGTCCAGTTCCGCGAAGACCGGGCTGCGCTGATTGAAGAAGTGGTCGAGGATGTCCGGCGTCAGCACCGGATCATTGGTCGTGAAATAGCGGCGCTTGGGCAGCTTGATGTTGGGCAGGCTCAGCTGGACGAAGTAGTTATAGAGGTTCTTGCGTTCCTTGCGCTTGCCGTAGACGCGCCGGAATATCTCTTTCGCTACCGGCAGGTCCAGCGTGGCGCCGACGGCGGGTGCGCCATTGGCGAAGTCGTAGTTGGCAACGACGTTTTCCTGCAGCCGCTCAAAAAACAGCAGCGACTCGTAGAGCTCGATCTTGTCCGGATTGACCGCGATGACGAGGTGGCGCGTGTCGAAGTACTTGGTGCAGTACTCGTACATGAACTTCATCAGCGGGAACAGGATGGCACCACCCGTCTGGCGGAAGTCCGGATGCACGGCCAACGCTGAAATCTCGGCGATCTGGCCCTGCTTGGCGCGCACCTCGCTGAGGTCGAAGACCGACTGCAGCGGAAAGCCGAACACGCCCTCGCGGATCATGGACATGGTACCGACAACGCGGCCGTCGTATTTGGCGCACAGCGTGGTTGTCGTCGGCAGCGCGTGATACATGGTGACGCGCAGGCCTGAGGGCGACGGCTTCATGAAACCGCTGGCCACGTAAGCATCATGCAGGATGCGGAAGCAGTCCTCGAGCTCCTCGCGGGTCTCGGCGACCTTGAGCTCCAGCCTTGGATCCGGCGCCGGGTCGCAGTCGATCATGCCGCGATAGATGGCATGCCGTGTGTCGCGCGGCAGTCGGCCGAAGCCCCGCCGCATCAACTGGTGCAAGCGCTTTCTGAAGCTGGCTTGTTTGATCTTCATGACGCTGCCCGGTCGATCCGAGGGTTAGGTGAGCAACAGATTACAGCTCCGCCAGCAACTTCTGCACATCCGCAGTCCTGGCAAAACTCTTGCCCAGTTCGTTCAGCTTCTGCAACTCGATCTTGGCTTCGGCCTTCTGGTTGCTCTTGATCAGGTATTCGGCGAGATGAAGGCGGTGCAAGGGCTGCTCGGGATCCAGCTGAACCGCACGCCTTTGCAGCACCAGGGCCTTGTCCACGTGACCCGCACCCGCCTGGATTTCCGCCGCAGTGTCGGTGAGGGAAGGTGAATTCGGCGCCAGGCTGAGCGCCTTCTCGATCATTTCCAGTGCGCCGGGCCGGCCAGCACGATGCAGCAACCAGGCCAGATTGTTCAGCGCCACCGCATTGTTGGGCCGCACGGCAATCACCCTTCGGAAATGCCGTTCAGCCCGGTCGAACTCAGCACGTGCCAGCGCCTGGTCGCCCAGCAGGTAGTCGAGCGCCGGCGAATCCGGGTACTTGGTCAGCCAGTCGGCAGCCAGCTTGTCGGCCTCCGCCTGCGCTCCCGCGCTGGCCTGTGCCAGATAAAGCTTGATGACCGTCTCTTCCAGCGGACGCTTGGACAGGCTGGTACGGAATGCCACCACCGCCGCCGGCCAGTTGCGCTTCGCGGCCTGCACATCGCCTTCAAAAGACCAGCCCTGCGGCTCGTTGGGCGCCTGGGCCTGCACGGACTTGGCGATGGCGAGGGCCTCATCCATCTTGCCGGCGCGCCCCAGCAGCGTGATCAGCCGCATCTGCGCTTGCAGATGGTCGGGCTTGATGGCCAGCACCTTGCGCAGCTGGCTCATCGCCGCTGGCGCATCCTTGCGCGCGTCGTACAGGTCGACCATACGCATCATGGGCAGCACCGAGTTCGGCTGCAGCGTCGTCATCTTGTTGAACGCCTGGGCGGCCTGATTCAGGTTACCGACTGCCATCTCGGCCAGGCCCACCGCCTCGTAGACCTTGGGGCTGTCGGTGAAACGGCTGGCGGTCTCATTGGCGATCTGGCTCGCCAGCTTGTTCTCTCCAATTTCCATCAGATAAGAGACCAGCGCGAGGCGGGGCAACTGATGGTCCGGGAAGCGCCTGATGGCAGCGTCCAGCTGGCTGCGGATGTCTTCCGCGCGTGCTCCAGCCCGGGTCTTCGCCGAGATCAATGCGACGGTGCCGTCAATTGACTGCGGATCTGCCGCGACGACCTTTTCGAAGCGGCCGACCGCGGCTGCCGGCTTGCCATCCTCGTAGTCCATGGCCGCCAGCACGGTGGCGGCAGCCATATAGGACGGCAAGCGCCGCAAAGCCTCTTCGTAATGTGCGCGAGCCTTGTCGCGATTGCCGCGCAACTGCTCGGTACGCCCCCGCAACAAGGGTGCCACCGGCGTGCCGGGCTGCTTCTTTTCCACTGCATCGATGATCGCAGCGACGTCGTCCAGGCGATTGCGGCGGTACAGCGACATCGCCATCGCCACTTCGGCCTCGACACCGGGATCCTTGGCGGCGACGGACTTGAGCTCTTCCATGGCCTGCTCGGTCTGGCCCGCCGTCATTTCAGCCACGGCCAGGGCAGTACGGCCGCGCGTGTTGCCAGGATTGAGCTTGACGGCCTGGGCGTACATGCGCTTGGCCGCCTCACCGTTCCCCATCTGCAGATGGGCATCGGCGGCCACCGAATAGGCTTCGGAGCTGGCCAGCTTCTCGTCATCGAGCAGCGGCAGCACGAACCCCAGCGCCTTTCGCGCATCGCCGGCGCGGAGCTGCGCACGCGCCATCAGGACGCGCACGGGGCCTGGCGCCGGCGAATTCGGCAGCGCCTTGCCGAGGTGGGCCACGGCCTGGAGGTAGCCGCCTCGCTCGTATTCGATCGTGCCAGCCAGGTACAGGAAGGACGGGTTCTGCGGCGCCATCTTCAGCAGTTGCTGGGACAACTCGGCGGCCTTCTTCAGGTCACGCTTCTCGAAGGCCAGCGTGGCCGAGTAATACAGCACCAGGGGATTGTTCGGCTGCACCTTGCGCAGTGCGGCCAACTGCTTGTCGACGCCATCGAAGTCACGCTGCGCCATCAGCAACCGCATCACGCCGACGTGGGCCTGCAGCTCGTCACCGTTGCGCTTGAGCGCTTCGCGATAGGCCAGCATCACCTGGGCGGGGTCGGCACCGTTGCTTTGCAGCAGCTCGGCCTTGGACACCCACGGCCGCGCCGATTCAGGATGGGCCTTGAGCGACTTTTCCACTTGCTCCATCGCACCGACCCGGTCGCCGGCGACGAACATCAGCTGGGAAACGGCGAGTTGCGCGACGATGTTGTTGGGATCAGCCTGCAGGGCGGCGTCTGCCGCGGCGCGCGCCTGCACATACTTGCCCTTGGAGCCATAGGCCGTGGCCAACGCGGCCTTCAGCTCCGCCTGGCGCTTGGGGTCGGTGAGCTGGACATCCGCATATTCGGCGATGAACTTGGTGGACTCGCCGCGCAGGATCATCGCTGCGGCCATCAAAGGCACGAGCTCGTCCTTGCTGTAGCCACCTTCGCGCGCCTTCGACAACTCGACCCAGGCGCCGTTCGCATCGCCGGTCTCCAGCAGGGCCTTGCCAAGCCAGAAGCGGGCATCGACGAGCGACGCATCCTTCTGCAACGCGTTCTTGAACTCGATGACGGCCGCCTTGTATTCAGCCTTCTGCATGCGGGCCTTGCCCGACTCGACCATCTGCGGCGCCGACGGACCCCAGCAACCGGTCAGCAGCACCGAGGCCACGAGCACGGCACCGGCGAACCGCGCGGGTGTGGAATGCATCTTGTTGTTCATTTGATCTGCAACCGGTTCATCATGTCGTAGAGGGTTGGGCGGCTGATGCCTAACAGTTCGGACGCACGGACGATGTTGCCATCGGTGCGGGCGAGCGCCGTGATGAGGGCCTGGCGTTCGGCGTTTTCGCGCACGGTGCGCAGGTCCAGCGTCACGTTGTCATCGGCCGGTGCCGACGCCGGCCGCAGACCGAGGTCCACCGCCGCGATGCGGTCCTCCTCGGCCATGATGACGGCACGCTTGAGCATGTTCTGCAGTTCGCGCACATTGCCCGGCCAGCGATGCGCTTCCAGCGCTCGCACGGCATCGTCGGCCAGTGTGGGTACCGGGCGGCGCATTTCGGTCGCGAAGCGTCGCGCAAAGGCATGCGAAAGCAGCACCGGGTCGCCCACACGGTCACGCAGCGGCGGTATCTCGACGACGATCTCTGCCAGGCGGTAGTACAGGTCTTCACGAAAGCGACCGTCGACGATCCGGGCCTTGAGATCCTGGTGGGTCGCGCCGACGACGCGCACGTCGATCGGAATCTCCTGGCGGCCGCCGACACGCTCGATGACCCGCTCCTGCAGGAAGCGCAGCAGCTTGGCCTGCAAGGGCATGGGCAGGTCGCCGATCTCGTCGAGCATCAGCGTGCCGCCGTTGGCGGTCTCGATCTTGCCCAGCGTCGACTTGTTGGCGCCGGTGAAGGCCCCCTTCTCGTAGCCGAAGAGTTCGCTCTCCAGCAGCGTCTCGGGGATGGCCGCACAGTTGATGGCGACGAAGCGGCCCTTGCGCTTGGAGGCGTCATGCAGGCCCTGGGCGAGCACTTCCTTGCCGGTGCCGCTTTCGCCAAGCAGCAGCACGGTGGCGTCGCTGGGGGCCACCTTCTCGATCATGCGGCAGACGCGCTGCATGCCGGGGTCGCGCGTGATGAGGCCCGAGAAGACGTCGCTGCTTTGCTGCGTCTGCAGGCGGCGGTTCTCCTGCTGCAGCTCATAGAGCCGGTAGGCGCGCTCGACGGTCAGGCTGAGCACGTCGGGATCAACGGGCTTGGCGAGGAAGTCGTAGGCACCCATGCGGATGGCGCGCAGCGCGTTGCCTTGGTCGTTCTGTCCGGTCAGCACGATGACCTTCACGCCGGGGTCGAGCTCCAGCAGCTTCTCCAGGCATCTGAAGCCCTCGGACACCGAGTCCCGATCGGGCGGCAGGCCGAGATCCATCGTGACCACCGCCGGGTTGTGACGGCGGAACTGCAGCACCGCGCTGGGGACGTCATCGGCCGTGACCGATTCGAAGCGGTCCAGCGACCACTTGAGCTGCTTCTGCAGGGCCAGATCGTCTTCGACGATCAACAGCGGCGCATGGCGAGGCGTGTTCATAGGTGCACCCTTCGGCCTGCGGCCTTGCCTGACCGACAGCGCGGCCAGGCGTTCGCCAGGCACGGGATGCCCACAGGGCATCCCGTGTCCGGGCTCACTCCCGCCAGGCGGGAGCGAGCTTGCTTGAGACGGCCCGGCGCGGCGCTCATTGAACGTCCAGCGCCGTCAAGGGTGCGTCCGCCTGCGCATGGAACAGCGGGAGTAGCAGGGTCACGGTGGTGCCCCGGTTCAATTCACTCTGCACGCTGATCTTGCCTCCCAGTTCCTGTATGTATTGATAGCTCTCGTGGGCGCCTATGCCCATGCCGCTGGCCTTGGTGGTCTGGAACGGCTTGAAGAGGCGATTCTGAATGAAATCCTCGCTCATGCCGCAGCCGCTGTCCTCCACGCGAACGCGCGCCTGGCTGCCCTGGGCATCCAGGGTCAGGCAGACCCGGCCGCTCGCGGGCGTTGCATCGAAGGCGTTCTGCACGACATGGCCAAGCACGCGCTCCACGCGCTCCGCATGCCCACGCGTGCTGACACCGCCCTGCAGCGTCAATTCCAGTACCCTGCCCTTGCTGGAAGCCGCAGCCGCAAGGCGCTTGGCGATCTGCTCCAGGTCGACACCGCTGGTCACGCCATGCGGCTTGTCGCCCTCGCGCAACTGGAGCATCAACTGGCGCATCTTCTCCAGCGAGTTCTCCACCGTATCGAGCATGTCCTGCTGGAATTCAGGGTTGTCGCGCAGGCGCTTGGCGTTCTTCATCATCAGCGAGAGCTGGGTGACGATGTTCTTCAGGTCGTGCACGACGAAAGCCGACATGCGGTTGAAGGCATCGAATTTGCGCGCCTCCAGCAACGCCTCCGTGGCCTGGGCCTGGTCCAGATAGCCTGACGCCTGGCTGGCGGCCGTGCGCAGCAGGTCGCGCACCTCCCAGTTCACCTCGACGACCACACGCGGCCGCCCCAATACCGCAAAACCGATCAAGGCTTCGCGCACCAGCAGGGGCACCAGCAGCCAGCAACGTGGCTCCTCGGCCAGCCAGGCCGGCAATTCGAGGCCGGGGTAGGCCTCAGGGCGTTCACGACACTCATCCACGTCGACGATCCAGGCGCGCTCGCGCCAGAACGTCGCCAGCGGGCCATCGTGCGCCTCGCTGCCCAGTTCGGCGGGCAGGTTCCAGCGGGCGGCCTGCACGAAGTCGCCACCCGCGGCACGCGGCAACCACAGCATGCCGCTCGGGCTTTCGACCAGGTTGGCGAGGGCGCGCACCACGGTTTCGGCCGTGTGCTGGGGTTCTGCGCTGCCGGACAAGAGCTGGGTGAACCGCAGCCACTCCTCGCGGTAGTCGTAGCGATAGCTGAAGAAGTTCTTGCTGATGTAGACACGCAGGCGCGAACGCATCGACCCGGAGGCCATCAGCAGCGTCAGTGCCACCAGCGCGACGAAAACCAGGGCTACGGACAGCGCCCGCCCCCACTCGCCGCCGGTGTAGCGCACGTAGTAGCCCACGCCGGCCACCATCAGCAGGTAGACGCCGACCAGTAGCAGCGTCGCCGAATGGAAGACCGCCGCCCGCGACACATGCAGCCTGCCGAGCCAGTCGGCATAGCGGCGGGACGCCACATAGAGCAGCGGCACCGCCGCGGCATGGACCAGCGAGCGAACGCTGATCGCGTCACCGTCAAAACGCTGGAACAGCGCGGCCTGCGACCCGATGAAGAGGTCGAAGACAAAGATGGCACCCAGCCCCAGGCAGACCGGCTTGGCATTCCATCGCGCGTCGCCGGTCGCATTGCGCAGCATCTGCTCGACCATCACAAGGCCCAGCACTGCCAAGCCCAAGGCGGCGAAGGCCTGGGGACGAGCCAGGCTCTCCGCCGGTACGCTCTCGCCGACCAGGAGCAACACCAGGCGCGCCAGCACCGCGACGACCGCGAGCGGACGCAACCAACCCAGGCCACCGCCCCGCCGCGGTGGCGGGAGCAGCATCAGCATGAAGGCAAACCAGAAGCTGATGCGCAGCAGGTCAAGGCCCGGAACGACCCAGGTCGGCAAGCGGTCGGACCAATGCCTCAGTTCATCCATCAGCGCCAGGCCGGCCCAGATCGAACTGGCTGTCAGCGCCGCCAGGAACACCATGGCGAGCACGGAGACGGGCATGCTGCCCCGCAGCAGCCGCTGCGCGAAGTAGAGCGCGAACAGCCCGTAGGCCGCACAGCAGATCAGATCGCCAAGGCTGCTCAAGGAGAGGAAGGGAGCCAGCGCCTCAATCATGGCGCCCGGGGCAGAGTCCAAATCGGCGACAAGAGACATGCATCATTCAAGCATGCCCCTGGCGTTCGGGCATCGGCGCTTACGCCGAAGCGCCGCCGCGCTCAGCGAGCGCCCTTGCCAGTCAGCACCACGGCCACCGTCTCCAGCATGATCAGCAGATCAAGGAAGAGGGAGTGGTTCTTGACGTAGTACAGGTCGTACTGCAGCTTCTCGACCGAGTCTTCGATGGTCGAGCCGTACTCATAGCGCACCTGGGCCCAACCCGTGACGCCCGGCTTCACGCTGTGGCGCACAGCGTAATAGGGGATCTTGCTGATGAGTTCGTCGACGAAGAACTGGCGCTCCGGGCGCGGGCCGACCATGCTCATCTCGCCCCACAGCACATTGAAGAGCTGGGGCAGTTCGTCGATGCGAACCTTGCGGATGAAGCGACCAATACGCGTCACGCGGTCGTCGTTCTTGGTGGCCCAACGCGGCTTGCCGTCCTTTTCAGCATCGGTGCGCATGCTGCGGAACTTGATGACGTTGAAGGGCACACCATTCAGCCCCACCCGCTCCTGACGGTAGAGCATCGGCCCACGCGATTCGAAGCGGATGGCCAGGGCCGTGATCAGCATGATGGGCCAGGTCACCGCCAGAATCAGCGCGGCGAAGACGATGTCGCACACGCGCTTGATCGCGGCGCGCAGCATGCCCTGGCTGAAGCCGTCGCCAAACACCAGCCAACCGGCATTGACATGCTTGATGTTGATCTGGGCCAGTGTCTTCTCGAAGTGGGTGGCGATATCCACCACGCGCACGCCGGACAGCTTGCAATCCAGCAGTTGCCGCAACGGCATGCTGCCGCCGCGGCGCTCGCTGAGGGCCACGACGATCTCGTCGACGTTGTGCTTGAGCGCAGCTTCGGTCAGGTTGGCGCCGTCATTGATGATCTCGGCGCGCGGCACTTCGGGCTGGTCCTCGTTGGGGCCGGCGTAGAAACCGACGATCTGCGCATGCGGATCGGAGGCGCGCAAGGTATTGCCGACGGAGCGCGCCGCAATGCCGGTGCCGAAGATCAGGATGCGGCTGCGCATGCGTGCCTGAGTACCCGAATGGGCCGCATAGACACGATGCACCATGACTGCGGCGACAGCGCTCATGGCAACCAGGGTCAGCATGTCGCGGTGGCTGGTGTTCGAAGGCACCAGGCTGAAGATGGCATAGGCCAGCGGCAGGCCAAACAGCAGCCCGAACAGGGCCCGGGCGCAGGACTCCGTGATCGAGCGGTTGTGCACATGCTGGTAGAAGCCCGTAGCCGAATTGATCACGAACATGCAACCGGCCAGTGACAGGCCGTGCGACGCCGCGAACGGCAGCACCATCTGCGCCGACTCACCTTGGCTGAGCACGACCGCAATGACGGCGAAAACTATCAGGCCGAGATCGAAGAAGACCTGAAGCAAGGTCTGCTTATGCAGGTAATGGTTGAATATTCGAATCATTTGCATTCCCCGATCATTACTACTGGCGTTCCCGCATCTGCAATCCGATCAATGGAATTCGAATCAATATCGATATTCCATTCACCCTAGCGCGGAGACCGCCTGCCGTATCGCCACCTCGATGACAACCTCGACTGCGCAGACCTCCTCGGAGACCGCCCGGCCGGCTCTGAATGCCCGTTTCGGCCACACGCCGCAACGGACATATCCGACCAACCCTTGATCGCGCCGGCATCATGCCTCTGGCCCCCTGGCTTGAAAGCCCCCCGTTTAGAGGGTGCTTGCCCCTTGAATCCGCGTCGTGCCGCAGCCCGCGAGGTCTCCGCCGCGGTCATTTTCACAACGGGCCGCAGTAGAACCGAAAGCGGGCGACAACACCATGACAGGGATGGCGCCAGCCGCTGCAAAACGTGCGAAACGCACAGGCGTCACATTGAAATCCGACGAAACCCGATTCATGCGCTCTTGCGGCGGCGAGGTCCGGTTTTCGAGCAAATCAAATATTGCCCTGCTTATTTTCTGGGCAGTATTCACGATCGGCCGTAAGGCTTGTCGCAACGAGCACTCCTTTGTCGTCCTTGAATCTGATCGATCCCATTTCGGAGTTCCTCAAAGCGACGAACCCGCCAAGGGCGGGTTCGTCATGAAAAACGCCCGCCGAGGCGGGCGTTCTGGACGCGAATCCGAATCAGCGCACGACCGCGATCTGCTCGCGGGCGCCGCCCTTGTAGGTGAACAGCGTCAGGGCGCCGTTCTTGATGTCGCCCTTCTCGTCGAAGGCGATGGTGCCGGTCACACCCTTGTAGCCGGCCGTCTTGGCCAGCACAGGCAGGTACTTGGCCGGGTCAGCCGAACCGGCCTTGACCATGGCAGCCGCCATCACATTGACGGCGTCATAGACGTACGGCGCGTAGATCTGCACATCGACGTTGAACTTGGCCTTGAACTTGGCCTTGAAGTCGTCCATCGACTTCTTGGCTTCGCCCTCGACACCACCGGCTTCGGCGCAGACGACCTGGCCATCGGCCATCGTGCCAGCGGCCAGCTTGGGCAGTTCGCCCGAGCAGATGCCGTCGCCGCCCATGAACTTGGCTTCGATGCCAAGCTGCTTCATCTGGCGCAGCATCGGGCCGGCCACGGCGTCCATGCCGCCGAAGAAGACGACGTCGGGCTTCTTGCCCTTCAGGGAGGTCAGGATGGCGGTGAAGTCCGTGGCCTTGTCGTTGGTGAATTCGCGGCCGACGATCTTCCCGCCCGCGCCCTTGACACCCTTTTCGAACTCGTCGGCAACGCCCTGGCCATAGGCCGTGCGGTCATCGATGACGGCAATGGACTTGCCCTTCAGGTCCTTGGCGGCGTAGCGGCCCAGCGTGCCACCCAGGTGCACGTCGTCAGCCACGACGCGGAAGGTCGTCTTGTAGCCGTTGCGGGTGAACTTGGGGTTGGTGGCCGACGGCGAGATCTGCGGAATGCCGGCGTCGCTGTAGACCTTGGAGGCCGGGATGGAAGTGCCCGAGTTCAAGTGACCCACGACGCCGTTGACCTTGGAGTCGACCAGCTTTTGCGCAGCAGCGGTGCCTTGCTTCGGATCGCCGGCGTCGTCTTCAGCCAGCAACTCGAACTTGGCCTTCTTGCCGCCGATCATGACGCCCTTGGCGTTCAGGTCCTCGATGGCGAGGCGGGCACCCAGTTCGTTGTCCTTGCCCAGGTGGGCAATCGCGCCACTGGTCGGTGCGACGTGGCCGATCTTGACGACCAGGTCCTGCGACATGGCAGCGCCGCTGAGCAGTGCTGCGACTGCACCCACCACGATATTCAACTTGATTTGCATGGATCAACTCCAGTTTGAAAGAGAGAGGAACAAACAGAGAACCGTTGATTTTTCAACCAATTGAACATACCCCAAATCCGGGGGGCTCTCATTCGGGAAAGCGTGGACGCAGCGTTGTCAACCCGCCGCGGAAAAGTGGTCCAGCTTGGCTCCCGACTGCTGGTAGACGCGATAGCGCGCACGCCCAGCTTGAACGCGCTCGGGGGCCTGTCCGATGACCTCCAGCACGCGTTCAAATGCAAGCGCATCCGAAGGCATGCCGTCGCGCAGGTTCAACAGCAATCCGCGGTGTGGCAGACGCGCCGCGTCATCAACCAAGAGGACCTCGCCCGGCGCGGGCGCCGTGGCGCCGTCCCAACGCCGATGCGGGATGAAATCCGCCGCGTCGAAGCTCCACAGCAACTCGTCTAGACGAGTTGCCTGCGCCGCCCCCACGCAGACACCCACCGGCTTGCCCGACGCGAGGGCGCGACGGATCAAGCGGCAGGCGAAGTGCAGCGGGTCCGCCGCGTCGCTGTAGAAACTGACCTGCAGGGTCACTTACTTCGCGTGACTCAACACGAAGTGCGTCAACAGGCCCACCGGCCGGCCGGTCGAGCCCTTGGCAGCGCCGCCCTTCCATGCCGTGCCGGCGATGTCGAGATGGCCCCAGCGGTACTTGCTGGTGAAACGCTGCAGGAACTTGGCCGCCGTGATCGAGCCGCCCGCGCGACCGGCGATATTGGGCACGTCGGCGAAGTTGCTCTTCAGGCCTTCGGCGTACTCGTCGTCCAGCGGCATGCGCCAGCAAGGGTCGAGGGCCGCGTCGCCCGCTGCGGTCAACGAAGCGGCGAGTTCGTCGTCGCTGGCGTACATGCCGCTGCGCACGCCGCCCAGCGCGATGACGCAGGCGCCCGTCAGCGTCGCCACGTCGACGACGACCGCGGGCTTGAAGCGCTCCGCATAGGTCAGCGCATCGCACAGGATGAGTCGGCCTTCGGCGTCGGTGTTCAGGATCTCGATGGTCTGGCCGGACATCGACGTGACGACGTCGCCCGGCTTGATCGCGCGGCCGCTGGGCATGTTCTCGCAGGCAGCGACGATCATGACCAGATTGAGCTTGGGCTTGAGTTCGGCGATGGCGCGCAGCGTGCCGATGACGCTGGCCGCGCCGCCCATGTCGAACTTCATCTCGTCCATCTCGGCACCGGGCTTGAGCGAGATGCCGCCGGTGTCGAAGGTGATGCCCTTGCCCACCAGCACGACGGGCGCCACCGTCTTGGCCGCGCCTTCATAGCGGGCAACGATGAAGCGCAGCGGCTCGTCCGAGCCTTGGGCCACCGACAGGAAGCTGCCCATGCCGAGTTTCTCGACGGCCTTCTTGTCCAGCACCTCGACCTTCAGGCCATGGGCCTTGCCCAGGCCCTGCACGACCTCACCGAGATAGGTCGGCGTTGCGAAGTTGGCCGGGCGGTTGGCGCATTCCCGCGCCAGTTCAACGCCGGCGGCAATGGCTTCGCCACGAGCCAGACCGGCCTTGGCCGTCTTGATGTCAGCCTTGCCGACCAGCAGGGCAAGCCTGGCCAGCTTGGGGGCTGCTGGCGCACTGGGCTTGGTGTGTCGGTAGACATAGACCGTATCCGTGGCCGCGAGGGCGGTCTGTTCGGCCAGCGATTCGACGTTGCCGGCATCGAAACCCACAAACGCGACAGCCGCGCTGACCACGCCACGGGATTTGATCTGCGCCAGGCCTGCAGCCAATGCGGCGCGCGCGGCAGCCAACGTCGTCTTGCCGCTGGCGACGAGGACAAGGCGAGGCGCCTTGACCCCTTCGGCGTGGGTCAGCGTGAGTGCCTGGCCACCTTTCAGCGCGAAGTCGCCGAGCTTGATGGCCGCCTGCGCATGACGGGCAACCACTGCATCCAGGCCCTTGGGCAGCGCCTCACCGCCGAGCACGACGACCAGGGCGTCGGCACCGGCGCCCGCGAGCCCATCGAGCTCAGCGGTTTGAATCTTGAAGTCCATAATGACCAGAAGTAGGTAGAAGTACTTTTGATGTTATTCGATTCATCCACGCGATCCGAGCTGGCCAAGAGCTTCGGCGTCACGCTGGTGGTCATCCTGACCATCATGTTGACGTCGACGCTGATCCGCACGCTGGGCCAGGCCGCGGGGGGCAATGTGGCGCCTCAGGACGTCGTGCTGTTGATGGGCTACGCGACCATCGCCCACCTCGCGACCATGCTCATCCTGTCGCTGTTCGTTGCCGTCGTCATCACGCTCAGCCGCTCCTATCGCGAGTCGGAAATGACGATCTGGTTTGCCAGCGGCGTGCCGCTGTCGCGCTTCGTGCGCCCGGTGCTGCGCATGGCTTGGCCGGTGCTGCTCGGCGTCATCGTGCTCGAGCTGCTGGTCTGGCCCTGGGGCAATCAGAACAGCGCCGAATTGCGGGACCGTTATCAGAAGCGCGGCGACCTCTCGCGCGTGGCGCCGGGCCAGTTCCAGACCTCGCGCGACGGCAGCCGGGTCTTCTTCATCGAACGCGACGGCGACAACGCCGCCACCGGCCGCAATGTCTTCATCCTCGCCAACCAGAACGAACGCGAGTCGGTGACGACCTCGGCCCGCGGCCATCTCGAGATGGAAGGCGATGACCGCTTCCTCGTGCTGGATCACGGCCAGCGCAACGAGAGCCAGCTCAAGACCGGCGAGAAAAGCCTGGCACGCTTCGAGCAGTACAAGGTGATGACCGACCCGCAGGTGCTGGCCAATGCCAACCAGCTGCCGCCCAAGGCCATGGCGACGTTGGACCTGCTGCGCCTGCCCACGCCCAAGAACCAGGGCGAGCTGGCCTGGCGCTTCGGCATGATCCTCGCCGGCTTCAACATGGCCCTGCTCGGCGTCGGCCTGTCGGCATCCAACCCGCGCCGCGCCAGCAACTGGAATCTGCTGTTTGCGCTGCTGGCCTTCGTCATCTACTTCAATCTCATCAACCTGTCGCAGTCCTGGGTAGGCAACGGTCGCACCAGCCTGCCCCGCGGCCTGCTGACCGTGCATGGCGGTGCCCTGTTCCTGGCCCTGGCCGTCATCTGGCTGCGCGACAACGCCAACCGCTTCTGCCTGCGCCGCCGCGTAAGCAAAGAGGCGATGGCATGAGGACCGTCCGCGCCCTGCTCTACAAGGACATCGCCGGTTCGGTGCTGATGGTCGCGCTGGCCTTCCTGTCGCTGTTCTTCTTTATCGACTTCGTCGACGAGATCGAGCGCATGACCCGCGTCGGCGCGGGTGCGGGCAAGGCCGCCGTGCTCGCAGCGATGGAGCTGCCTGGCCACTTCTACGAGCTATTCCCCATCGCCGTGCTGATCGGCGCCATCGTCGCCCTGGCCCGACTGGCGCAGAGCAGCGAGTTCACCATCCTGCGCACTGGTGGCCTCGGTCCCGCGCGGGCCCTGGCCCTGCTGGCCGGCCTGGCCGCCGCGTTCGCGGCGCTCACCTTCTTCGTCGGCGACTACGTGGCGCCGCGCTTCGAACGCGAGGGGGACGAGATGCGCGCCCGCTTCGTGCACGACAGCAACCCGGCCAAGCGCGGCGCCTGGCTGAAGGACCACCAGACTATCGATGGTCGGGAGCGCAGCTATTCAGTCAAGGTGGGCCGCGTTGGCGGCGGCGGTGAACTGGAGGACGTGCGCATCTTCGAGTTCGACGCCGAAGGCCGGCTGATGTCGCGCACCGAAGCGGAAAAGGTCGACGTCGACGCTCAGGGCATGTGGCATCTGCAGGCGGTCAAGCGCACGGTCTGGAACCCCGGCACGGCCACGGCCAGCGGCAGCGTCGGCGACGTCGTCATCAGCGAGCAGCAGCTCGATAAGCTCGACTGGCAGAGTTCCCTGCACGCCGGCGTCATCGCCGCGGCCGTGCTGCCGGCCATGTCCATGTCGACGCTGGAGCTCTACCGCTACACCAAGCATCTGTCGGCCCAGGAGCAGTCGGCCCAGGCGCACAACATCCAGTTCTGGCGCAAGGCCTTCTATCCGTTTGCCTGCTTCGTCATGGTGGCCCTGGCCCTGCCATTCGCCTACCTGCATGGGCGCTCGGGCGGCATCAGCATCAAGGTCTTCGGCGGCATCATGCTGGGTATCAGCTTCGTGCTGCTGAACAACGTGACCGGCCATCTGGGCCTGCTGAAGAACTGGACACCCTGGGTCGTCGCGGCAACGCCCAGCCTGCTCTACCTCGGGTTGTCGATGGCGGCCTTCACCTGGCTCGTCAGATACCGCTGATGAAGCCCCCACGGTCACTTCGTGCCCTGCCCCCCGAGGGGGCGCCAGCGTCCTTCGGGCGGCCGTGCGGACGCTGATGGAAGGCCTGCTGCTCTTCGCCCATGGCGCCCGCGATCCGGCCTGGGCGCGGCCCTTCGAGACCATTGCCGAACGGCTGCGCGCCGCGCGTCCCGGCACGCCGTTGGCGATGGCTTACCTTGAGTTCATGTCGCCCGGCATCGAGGAAGCGGCCGAGCAGCTGGCCGCGGCCGGCTGCACACGCGTCCATGTGCTGCCGCTCTTCCTCGGCACCGGTGGCCATGTGCGCCGTGACATCCCGCCCCTGCTCGACCGCCTGCGCGAGCGCCATGGCGACGCCATTCAATGGCTGCTCCATGCGCCGCTGGGTGAACAGGAAGCCGTGCTCAACGCCATCAGCCTGGCCTGCCTGGCAATACTCGAATGAACCTGCATCAATTCCGCTTCGTCCAGGAAGCGGCCCGCCGCAACCTCAACCTGACCGAGACAGCCAAGGCGCTGTTCACCTCCCAGCCGGGCGTGTCCAAGGCCATCCTCGAGCTCGAGGAGGAATTGGGCGTGGACATCTTCTCGCGCCACGGCAAGCGGCTGCGCCGCATCACCGAACCGGGCCAGCAGGTGCTGGCCTGCATCGAGATCATCCTGCGCGAAGTCGGCAATCTGAAGCGCATCGGCGAGGAGTATTCGCGCCAGGACAGCGGCACCTTCTCCATCGCGACGACCCACACCCAGGCCCGCTATGTGCTGCCCGCGCCGGTGGCCCAGCTGCGCAAGAACCTGCCACAGCTGCGCATCAGCCTGCACCAGGGCAGCCCGGACCAGGTCGCCAAAATGCTGCTCGACGAGACCGCCGACCTGGGACTGGCCACCGAGTCCCTGGCCCAGTACCCGGAGCTTGTCACCCTGCCCTGCTATGAGTGGCAGCACGTCATGGTCGTGCCGCGCGACCATCCACTGGCCAGCGTCGAGCGCGTCAGCCTGGAACAGCTCGCTGGCGAGCCGCTGGTGTCCTACCACCCCAGCTTCACGGGCCGCACCCGCGTCGACAAGGCCTTCGCCTCGCGTCATCTGACGCCCAATGTGGTGCTGGAGGCCATCGACTCCGACGTCATCAAGACTTATGTGCGCCTGGGCATGGGCGTGGGCATCGTGGCCGAAATGGCCATGCGCGAGGAGCCTGCCAACAGCGACCTGGTCGCGCGGCCACTGGGCACGCTGCTGGGCAGCAACGTGACGCGCATCGCCTTCAAACGCGGCGCCTATCTGCGCAACTACGTGTACGCCTTTGCCGAACTGCTGTCCGAACGACTGTCACGCAAGCTCATCGAGAAGGCCATGAACGGCGACTCGACCGACTTCGGGATCTGAGTTGGGACCGAGAACAGGCCCTGCGGCCTGTTTGACGCCCAATGAAGGACTGCCAGCATGCAAGCTGGCAGGCCTCAGGCCTCAGGACTGGCGGCCGAAGCTGGAGTCGATCGGCAGCATCAGGTCCACCTCCTCACCGCGCAGGCCGGCCTCGAAGAGATCGCGCGCCACGCTGTAGAGGGTCAGCAGATCGCGGTAGGCGGGCAGCTCGAAGCTCGGCACGCCCGGTCCGCCGCCGCGGGCGAGCAGGTCCTGCAGCATCTGCAAAGCGGTGCCCGGTTCAGGCCAGACGACCTGCAGATGAGCGATGACGCTGGGGCTGGCATCCAGGCTGCGGCCACGCGCCAGGCTCTGCGACCACTGCGGCGCCAGCACCCGGAAACGCTGCTCGAACTGCTTGACGAGCTCAGCGAATACCTCGGGCTCACCGCGCTGCTGGCAGAGCTCCATCAGCATCAGATAGGGCATGGCGCCGGCATTGCCACGCGCCAACCGCGTGGCCAGCAGGTCGGCCGCCGCTTCTTGCTGGCCGAGCAGCTGCAGGAAATCGACCTGTTGCTGCAGGTCCAGCAGCTCGTCCGCCACGGTCAGCTCGTTGGACAGCACCGGCGCGGCCGCGGCCTGGACCGGCAGACGCATGGTCGCCTGCATGTCCATCGCGGGCGGTGCGACAGCGGGTGGTGGCGGTGATGCAATGGGCGCCGGCGGCCACGCCATCGGTCGAGGCTGTGGCCGCGTGACCTGGTGCTGGCCTTCGTCCGGCAGCGCCGCGGCTTGGCCGACGACAGGCGGCGCCATGCCCGGCGAGTGTTGTGGCAGCACCGCCGGCAGGCCGGCCCCTTCGGCGGCATGCAGGGCACGCCAATAGGCAAGCTCGCGGCGGGCCCGTTGATCGCGCCAGCGGCTGAAATAGAAAGCCGCCGAGCCCGCCAGCAGGCTCAGCCCCAACGTCAGCACCCAGGTCATGGGGTCGCGATAGGGCGAGGCATGTGCGCTGCGCACCGCCACGGGCGGCGGTGCCACGGCCGGTGCGGAGGCCGGCGGTATGGCCACCGCCGAGGCCGCGGCGGCTTCGGCCAGCAGCCGTGCCTCCAGGTCGGCGCGCAGCTGGGCCACGGTCTGCTCAAGCTGAGCGATCTGGGCTTCCAGCTCGGGCGTGAGCTCCATCTCGGGCGCGCTGGCGGCAGGCTGGACGGGCCGCGGCGCTTCGGCCACCAGCACCTCAGGCCGTTCCAGCACCAGGCGTGGGCCACTGGCGCGCGGCTTGGAGCGGGCTTTTTGCCGTGCCACCGGGCCTGGCGCCGGTGCGGGCGATGCCTCGGCCATCACGCTCGTCGGCGGGGCGACCACCGGCGGCGCCGCAGGTGCGGGCGGTGCCGGCACTGTGGCGGCATCGGCCGCAGGGTCGACGAAAGCATTGAACTCGCGCGTCAGCCGCAGCGGGCAGCCCAAGGCCAGCGTGATGCGCAAGGCCGGCTCGTCGATGCGCGCCAGGCTCTGCAGGCGAATACGTTGCTGGCCGGGCTCACCCTCGACACGCATTTGCAACAGCCCAGCCGGCACCCGCGCATCGCCAGCGGAGACCTCGGCGCGCACGCAGGAATCGGTCAGTCGTTCACCATCCGCCAGCGTCAGCGGAATGCTGGCGTCCAGCGGTTTGCCGAGGGCAGAATGAATTTGCGGCCGTCCCAGGCCCAGAGCCTGGGCGTCTGGCGCCAGGCCAAGCAGCAGTGCCAAAGTGGGTGTGAGAGCACCCAGCAAGGTCGGGCGCAAGGCCGTGAAGGGCATTGACTGCGGGCGGCTAGCTATCGGTTGAACGAGGGGGTGAAGACGGCGCGGATCACTCTAGCATGGGGCCACCTCGCCAACGGCCCCATTCCCAGGGAACCGCGGGCGGCACAATGCCCCCAGACCATGAACGCACTCAGCCTCACCCCCGCCGAACGCCAGCAGATCGATCAGGGCGCCTGGTTCTCCAAGCTCTCCGAGACCCTGCGCAACGACATCCTGCAGCGCGCCTTCGTGCGCCGCCTGCCCGACGAGACCATGCTGTCCCACCGCGGCGAGCCTGCCGAGGAGTGGTCGGCCGTGGCCAAGGGCGCCGTGCGCGTCAGCTCGGTGTCCCTGGCCGGCAAGCAGATCTCGCTGACCTATGTCGAGCCAGGCACGTGGTTCGGCGATATCGCCCTCTTCGACGGCCTGCCCCGCACCCACGACGCCTATGCGCACGGCGAGACGACGCTGCTGTGCGTGCGCAAGTCCGATTTCCGCGCGCTGTTGCAGGCCCACTCCGAGCTCTATGACGCCTTGCTGCGGCTGAACTGCCGCCGGCTGCGGCTGATGTTCGACATGATCGAGGACCTCAACACGCGCCCACTGGCCGCCCGCCTGGCCAAGCAGGTACTGCTGCTGGCGCGCTCCTATGGCGTGCAGGAGGGCGACGAGATCCGCATCGGTTTGCAACTGGCCCAGGAAGACCTCGCCCAGTTGCTCGGCGCCTCGCGCCAGCGCGTCAACCAGGAGCTCAAGGCTTTCGAACGCGAAGGCGCGGTGCGCGTCGAGCCGACCCGCCTGGTCGTGCTCAGCCGCGAGAAGCTGCTAGCAGCCGCATCCCGATAAGGCTGGCGCCGAGGAGACACGGCAGCCGGGCCTCGACTCGCAGAATGGACAGTTGGCGTTCTCTACCCAGACATCCATGGAAGCATTCACCGGCACCCGTCCCCTTGCCCAAGCCCTGGACACCACGGCTCTCGAAGCCTGGCTGGCCGCGCACGTCGACGGCTTTGTCGGGCCGCTCACCATCGAGCAGTTCAAGGGCGGCCAGTCCAACCCGACCTATCTGCTGAAGACGCCGGGGGCGCAATACGTGATGCGCAGCAAGCCCGCCCCCGTGGCCAAGCTGCTGCCGTCGGCCCATGCCATCGAGCGTGAATTCCAGGTCATGGGGGCTCTTGCCGGCACCGACGTGCCAGTGCCCGCCATGTACGCGCTGTGCGAGGACGAGGCCGTCATCGGCCGCGCCTTCTACGTCATGTCCTTCATGCCCGGCCGCGTGCTGTGGGACCAGAGCCTGCCCGGCATGACCAATGCCGAGCGCGCCGCCCATTACGACGAGATGAACCGGGTCATCGCGGCCCTGCACCAGGTCGACTTCAAGGCCGTGGGCCTCGCGGCCTACGGCAAGCCGGGGATTTACTTCGAGCGTCAGATCGGCCGCTGGAGCAAGCAATACCTGGCCTCCGTCACCGAGCCCAACCCGGCGATGGATTCGCTGCTGGCCTGGCTGCCGGCCCACATCCCGGCCTCGGCCCGCGACGAGAGCGAGGTGGCCATCGTCCATGGCGACTACCGCATGGACAACGTCGTCTTCCACCCCAGCGAGCCTCGCATCATCGCCGTGCTGGACTGGGAGCTTTCGACGCTCGGCCATCCGCTGGCCGACTTCAGCTACCACTGCATGAGCTGGCACATCCAGACCTCGGGCGCCGCGCGCGGCCTGGGCGGCAAGAACCTCGTGGAACTGGGCATCCCGAGCGAGCGCGAGTATGTACAGCGTTACTTCGAGCGCACCGGCCGTGGGGACGCCGGCACCGTGATGGCCGACTGGAACTTCTACATGGCCTACAACATGTTCCGCATCGCGGCCATCGTGCAGGGCATTGCCAAACGCGTGGTGGACGGCACGGCCTCCAGCGACCAGGCCAGGGAGACGGCCAAAAGCGCCCGACCGCTAGCGGATCTAGCTTGGAGCTTCGCGGTGAAAGCGTGAGCCCCTCGCCCAGTTTCGCAACGCTGAACGCGCGCGAACCTGGTCGGTCTTGCAGACCGCGCTGCGGCAGTGCCGCAGCTCTTCGGCAGGCGCATGCCGCCCACTGGGCGCCATGTGTCCGGCCTCAGCCCCCGAGGGGACGGCGATGCTCGCCGGATTGACCGGCAAGCACATCGCCATGGCGGGCCGGCTCGGGAGCGGCCCAGCGCTCGACCCGCAACTCGTGCGCATCAGGTCACATCCCCCGGGCGCGTCGAGGGCGTCCAGGCGATGGACGTCGTCGTCGGCCAGGCCCCGCTGTCCGACAGCCGCCCGTTCACGCGCTGCGCCTCACGCGCTGCGACTTCCAGCAGCTTCACCAGGGCCTGCAGCCTGGGCAGGTCGGCCTCGCTCATCTCGGTGCGCAGGTAGAGGTTGCCGCGCATCGCCATCAGCACGAAGGGATGGCCTTCGGGCAGCAGGTCCTGGCTGGCCTGAACCAGGGCTTCGCTGAGTTCGCCCTCGATCCACGCGCCGGTCAGATCCTTGGTCACGCCGACGATCCCATAGCGTTGGCGCAGCATCTGCGAAGCGGCGTTGTTGAACTTGGGGAACATCACCAGCCAGCGCATCTCTTCCGGCGTGTCGGTATCGACGCGGGTCTTGAGCGTGTCGGTGTAGGCCTCGAAGACAGCACGCTCAAGGTTCTCCATCAGCGCCCGGCACAGCACCATCATCTGCAGGTCATGGTGCAGGCCCATCTCACAGCGCATGCGCAGCTCAAAGCCAGGCAGATAGCTGCGCTGCGACACACCCCATTCGATGCGCAGCGGCCCCGGCGACGCCTTGGGCTGCTCGACGAGGAAGCCCAACCCGTCCCGCGTCTGCGTGAATCCGGCCCCGCGTGCCTCGGCCCAGTCCTCGATCGGACGCCAGCGCGACGCGTTGGCGCGCGTCACGAGCCAGTGCTTGACTTGCTTTACCACCATGAGTCGTGAGGAAGTCTGAGAATGGGGCCTGCTTGCTAGGCACACCGCATGGAGGCGACGAATGATTGAAGTGTATTCATGGCCCACGCCCAACGGCCACAAGGTGCACATCATGCTGGAGGAGTGCCGCCTCGCCTACCGGGTGCATCCCGTGGACATCGGCGCCGGTGAGCAGTTCGCACCCGACTTCCTCGCCATCAGTCCCAACAACAAAATCCCCGCGATCACCGACCCCGACGGCCCCGGCGGCCAGCCCATCTCGCTGTTCGAGAGCGGTGCCATCCTGCTCTACCTGGCTGGCAAGACGGGCAAGTTCCTGCCCGCCGACGTGCGTGGCAAATACGAGGTGCTGCAGTGGCTGATGTTCCAGATGGGCGGCGTCGGGCCCATGCTGGGCCAGGCGCATCACTTCCGCATCTACGCGCCCGAGAAGATCGACTACGCCATCGATCGCTACACCAACGAGGCCAAGCGCCTGTACAGCGTCATCAACAAGCGCCTGGCCCATGCCACCTATCTCGGTGGGCCGGACTACAGCATTGCCGACATCGCCGTCTTCCCGTGGCTGCGCTCCTGGAAGAACCAGGGCGTGGAGATGGGCGACTACCCGCATCTGAAAGGCTGGTTCGACGAGATCGCCAAGCGCCCGGCCGTGCAGCGTGGCGTGGAGGTGCTGGCCGGTGCGCGCAAGCCGCTGACCGACGACAAGGCGCGCGAGGTGCTGTTCGGCAAGCGCCAGCTGGAACAGCGCTGAAGCGCGGCGTCAGACAGGCACCAGGCGCAGCTCGCGATGCGCGGGCGGCAGGCCATGACTGGCGAGGATGAGGGGCTCGTGCGCCGCCACGACGCCCGGCACAAAAGCCGCCTGCCCTTCGACGTCGGCCAGCGCGACCACCGCCGGCTGGTCGGCGAAGGCCATCACATCGGGCGCGCCCAAGCCCATTGAAGCCAAGCCCAGCGCCGGATCGGCGAAGACCTGCAGCACTGTCGCTCCGACGCCGCCCGGGCGAGGCGGCGGCAGATGCAAGGCCAGCCTGCCCTCAGCATCGCTCGCGCCTTCGTGCACACGGCCTTCGCCATCGATCAGGCACACGCGGGCCCAGGCCGCCGGCTCGCCGTCGCCCTGCCAGGTGAGCAGACCGTAGACGCTGCAGACACCCGGCGGCGGCCTGCGTGTCGGTGCGCTGAGCAAGCCCACCCGCATCATGCGCATGCCTCCCAGCACCCGGTCACTGAGGATCTGGCCCACCGGTCGGACCGGCAGCGGCCAGGGCAGGTTCAGGGGCTGGAAACGCTGCAGTTCATCGCGCACCAGCACGTCGGCACAGACGCCCTCCTGCGGTTGGCGCCAGCGCTCGGGCAGGTCCGGCCACACATGCAGGCCCGACGGCGTGACGACCGAACGACCGAGCAGCCGGCCACCGCCACGCTGCACCAGGCTGCAGCGCAGACCCGTCGTGATGAGGTCGCCACTGGCCAGGTCGATGAAAACCAGCGCTTCGCCCACCGACAGCCGCAGACGCTCCAGTGTCGGTTCGCGCCTTGTTGTCGTGACTGCCATGGCCCCATACTAGGAAGGACGCGGTGTAACAGTCACCCTGCTTGTTAGGGGCGCACACCCGGCGGCTGCATCGCCATGCCAGCCGAGCGGCGCGACAGATACACCTCCAGCGCCAGCAGTTCGGCGCTGTCCCAGTCCCACACTGTCGCGCGCACGCCGCTCAGGCAGCCACGCAGGCGGCGCTGCAGGCTGCCCAGGGACTGCCATTCGAGGCGGTAGACCGGGTAGTCGTCGACATGGGCCTGGGGAATCAGGCTGCCGCCCAGGCGCAGGCCGGCGCGCTCGTCATGGCATTGGGCGCAGGAGAGATTGAGCGCGCCAATGCGGGTTGAGTAAAAGCGCTGGCCTTGCTGCGCTGCCTTCTCCATTTCAGGGCCACGCTGAGGCACCAGCGGCATGCCGCGCGACTGCTGAGCGACGAGGGCCGCCAGCGCCAGCAGGGGCTCGGCCTCTGGTGGCCAAGCCGGCTGCTGCTGCTGGCGCACGCGGCAGCGCTGGATGCGCCCGGGCAGGTCGAGCATGCCTTGGTCCCAGGCGGGATAGCGCGTCGCAACGCCGCGCAGCTTCTCGGGCTCGCCATGGCAGCTCGTGCAGGACTTGGGGCCTTGGCTCCAAAGCTCCTTGCCAAGCGCCAGCGCGAGCTGGGCGGGATGCTGCGCGTCGTCGGCCTGCAGCGTGCGCAGGGCCGGGCTCATGGTGTCGCGGCCGGAGCGGCGCTCGTCGGCGTGGGCCGTGAGCGCGATGCAGAGCAGCAGCCAGACCGTTCTCACGTGAGGGTCAGCGGCCGCGTCTCGCGGTGCTCGAAGTCGTTGTCGCCACGCCAGACAAAGCTCAGCTCGCCGGGCTTGCCAGCACGCAGCCAGAAGGCGAGATAGGGATTGGCCGAGACAGCAGCGAACAACTCGGCGGCGAAGACCAATTCGCCGTCGAGCCGGCATTCAAAACGGCGCACGAGGTCGCGCGGCAAGCGAGCACCCTCATCGCTGCTGCGGTAGCCGGTCTCCATCGCATGGGCGACGGTCACGCGCACCTCGAAAGGCTCACCGGCCTTGATGGCAGCAGGCAGGGTGATGACAGCGCGCGTCGCCATCAGGGCTCCACGCAGGCGGCCAAGGTCACGATGACATCGACTCCGCTCTGCCAGCAGCGCCCATCGGCTGCCTTGGCGACGGCGACGATGCGCTGGCTGCGCGCCAGGCGCATGCGGGTGCTGAACTCGGGCCTGTCGCTGTTGGCGCCAAAGGCGACATGCACGACCTCGGGCTCGGGGTTGAGCGGCGTGAACAGCGCCAGGCCCACGACAGCCTCGCTGGCGGCCACACGCACCGGCACCGCATTGCCGTTCTCCACCAGCTCGGCCATCTCGATCTTCAGCACGCCGGGCTCGGGGTCGCGACCGGCCCAGGCACGGATGGCTGCACGCATGACTTCGTCGGACGCGCGAGCCTCCGGCAGCAGCGCAAGCGCCGCGGCGGCCAGCGTGAACTCGCGCCGCTTCATTTCGCGAGCGTGCCGAGATAGGCCACGATGTCGTCGAGCTGCTGCTCGGTCAGCGCCGCCCGGCCCGCCCAGGCGGGCGCCACATCGCGCAGCCCCTCCGTCGAGCGGAAGGGCGGCATGACCGTGGACGGGTTGAAGCGCCGCATGTCGGCGATGCGATCGCGCAGGCCCTGCGCATTCAAACGCGTCGCCACTGCATCCAGCGGCGGCGCTAGATTGCCCTGGTTGGCATCTCCTGAGGCCGTCAGCGCATGGCACAGCAGGCACAGGCTCTGCGTGCGGTCGGCCACCAGCGCCCGGCCACGCTCGACGTCGCCGGCATGCGCGCTGGCGGTCAGCACGAGTGCCAGCAGCGCACGCATCACGCGAGCTTGTTCTTGCTGAGCGGCAGGTCCCTGATGCGCTTGCCGGTCGCCGCGAAGATCGCATTCAGCACGGCCGGGGCCGCCACCGCGATGGTGGGCTCACCCACGCCGCCCCAGAAGCCGCCCGAGGGCATGACGATGGTCTCGACGGCCGGCATGTGCTCCATCTTCAGCACCGGGTAGGTGTCGAAGTTCTGCTGCTCGACGCGCCCATCCTTGACGGTGATCTCGCCGAACAGCGCCGCCGACAGGCCATAGACGAAGCTGCCCTCGACCTGGGCCGCGATCTGCTGCGGGTTGACCGCATGGCCGGGGTCGGTGGCGGCGACGATGCGGTGGATCTTGAGCTCACCCTTCTTGCTCACCGACACCTCGGCGCAGGCCGCCACATAGCTGCCAAAGCCCATGATCTGCGCCAGGCCCAGATATCTTCCCTTCGCTCGTGGCTTGCCCCAGCCGGCCTTCGCCGCCACGGCATTCAATACGGCCAGGTGCTTGGGCGAGTTGGCGAGCAGCTCGCGGCGCAGCTCCAGCGGATCGCGCTTGGCGGCGTGGGCCACCTCGTCGATGAAGCACTCCAGATAGACCGCGTTCTGGTTCAGGTTGACGCCGCGCCAGAACCCCGGCGGCACCGTCGGGTTGCGCATCGCGTGGTCGACGAGCAGGTTCGGCACCGCGTAGCCGAGCGCCCCTTCCGCGCCACCGGCGCTCAGCCCCTGGAAGACGACCGGGTCCTTCCCGTCCTTGATGTTCTGCGGAAAGATGCCCGCGATGATGCTCTGGCCCGAGATGCGCATGTGCAGGGCCGTCAGCTTGCCCGCCGCGTCCAGGCCTGCCATCAGCTTGCACTGCGTGACCGGGTGGTAGCGGCCGTGGGTCATGTCCTCCTCGCGGCTCCAGATCAGCTTGACCGGCGTGCCCGGCAGCTCCCTGGCAATGGCCACGGCCTGGCGCACCCAGTCATGCACGGCGCCGCGCCGGCCGAAGCCACCGCCCAGATGCAGCTTGTAGACCTCGCAGGCCGAGGGCGGCAGGCCAGACGATTCAGCAGCGGCGGCCAGCGCGGCCTCGCCGTTCTGCGTCGGCGTCCAGACCTCGCAACGCTCGGGTGTCCACCTGGCCGTCGCGTTCATGACCTCCATCGTCGCGTGGTTCTGGTGCGGGTAGCTGTAGACAGCCTCGACCTTCTTCGCGGCAGCCGCCAGCGCGGCCTTCACATCGCCCTGGCTGCTGCCCACCGCGGCCTCGGCGGCGTCCAGGCCGGCCTTCAGCGTGGCGGCCGTGTCGGCACTGCTCTGGTTGACGTTCGCGCCCTCGTCCCAGACGATGGGCAGCGCGTCCAGCGCCGTCTTGGCCCGCCACCAGGTGTCGGCCACGACGGCCACGGCCGAGTCGCCCACCTTCACCACCTTCTTCACGCCCGGCCGGCCCTCGATGGCCGCCGCGTCGAAGCTCTTGAGCTTGCCGCCGAAGACCGGGCAGTCCTTGATCGCCGCATTCAGCATGCCGGGCAGCTGCAGGTCCATGCCGTAGACCTGCGAGCCGTCGAGCTTGGGGCGGGTATCCAGCCGCTTCATCGGCTTGCCCGCCAACGTCCATTCCTTGGCCGGCTTGAGCTGGATGTCGGCCGGCGCGGCCAGCTTGGCGGCCTCGGCGGCGAGCTGGCCGTAACTCAAGCGCTTGCCGGCATGCACCACCCAACCCGCCGAGGTCGTGCACTCCACCACCGACACCTGCCATTGGTTGGCCGCCGCCTGGATCAACAGCGCCCGCGCCAGCGCCCCGCCCTTGCGCACGTACTCGTGCGACTCGCGCACGCCACGGCTGCCGCCCGTGCTCATGCTGCCCCAGGCGCGGTTGCGCGCCAGGTTCTGGCCCGGCGTCGGGTATTCGGTCTTCACCTTGGCCCAGTCGCACTCCAGCTCCTCGGCCACGAGCTGGGCCAGGCCGGTCAGCGTGCCCTGCCCCATCTCCGAGCGCGCGATGCGGATGACGACGCTCTCGTCCGGCAGGATCTGCACCCAGGCGTTCAGCTCGGGCGTGGCTTCACCCTCGGCAAGGCCTGGCACGTGGAAGCCCACCATCAGCCCGCCGGCGGCGGCGCTCGTGGTGTGCAAAAAGCTTCGACGGGAAAGAACCGCGCTCATTGGTGCACCCTTCGCGCTGCGCGCTGTCCCGCCAAGCGGGAGTTGAGCCCCTTCGGGCGGCCGTGCGGGACTCATGCCTGGCCCCCTTCGATGACGATGGGGATCTGCTTGCGCTGCACCTGGCCCGCGGCCAGGTGGATGGCGGCGCGCACACGGTTGTAGGTGCCACAGCGGCAGATGTTGGTCATGGCCGCGTCAATGTCGGCATCGGTCGGCTTGGGCTTGGCCTTCAGCAGCGCCGCGGCGGCCATCAGCATGCCGCTCTGGCAGAAGCCGCATTGCGGCACGTCCAGCGCGTCCCAGGCCTTCTGCAGCGGATGGCTTGCATTCGGCGCCAAGCCCTCGATGGTGGTGATCTTCTGCGCCGTCGTCAGCGCCGAAGCCGGCATCACGCAGCTGCGCACCGGCGCGCCGTCGATGTGCACCGTGCAGGCGCCGCACTGGGCGACGCCGCAGCCGTACTTGGTGCCCGTGAGGCTGAGCTGCTCACGCAGCACCCACAGCAGCGGCGTGTCGGCCTCCGCCTCGAACTGCACCCGCTTGCCGTTGACCGTCAACTCCGCCATGCCTCGCTCCCGTTCCGCCACCGCTGGCGGGCGCGGGGCAGCCTAGCAGCATCGGCACCTTTCTGTCTTTAGGATGCTCAACATGGCCCGCATCCTCATCCCCCTGCCCGCCCAGGACTACGACCCCTCCGAGGCAGGCATCCCTTGGAAGCTGCTGACGGCACGGGGCCACACCATCCGCTTCGCGACGCCCGACGGCCGCCCCGCCCAGGCTGATCCGCGCATGCTGGATGGCAAAGGCTTGGGACCTTGGAAATCCGTGCTCAGGGCCGATGCCACGGCCCGCGAGGCGCATGCGGCGATGGTGCAGAGCGAGGCGTTCCGGCAACCTGTTCCCTATGACGACATCGACGCCGGCAGCGTCGACGCCCTGCTGCTGCCCGGTGGCCATGCGCCGGGCATGAAGGTCTATCTCGAATCGCCTCGGCTGCAGGCGGTGGTGGCGGCGCAGTTCGCGGCCGACAAGCCGGTCGCCGCCATCTGCCACGGCGTGCTGCTGGCGGCCCGCTCGAAGCGCGCCGACGGCAAGTCCGTGCTGCACGGCCGGCGAACCACCGGCCTGACAAAGCAGCAGGAAATGACGGCCTGGCTGATGACGGCCGCCTGGCTGGGCAGCTACTACCGCACCTATCCCACACCGCTGCAGACCGAAGTGCAGTCATTGCTGGCCAGCCCGCGGGACTTCGACGCCGGCCCGCCACCCCTGCTGCGCGACACGCCCCAGCACCTCGGCCGCGGTTTCACGGTCCGCGACGGCCACTACCTCAGCGCGCGCTGGCCGGGCGACGCCCACGCCTTCGCGCAGGCGCTGGCGCAGATGCTGGACGAGCAATCGCACTGAGCCGCCAGCGCGTTTGGCCGGAAACGTGTAGCGTTCGCGGCTGCTGTAGCCGAATGCGCCGGTTCCGCGCACGTTTCCGACCCGTGGAGACTTCGATGACGACATTGCAGATCAATGGCCAATCGATGACGGTAGAGGCCAGCGACGAGACCCCGCTGCTGTGGGTGCTGCGCGACCATCTCGGCATGACGGGCACCAAGTTCGGTTGCGGCCTCGCCTTGTGCGGCGCCTGCACGGTGCACCTCGATGGCCAGCCGGTGCGCGCCTGCCAGACGCCGCTGTCCGCCGCGGCGGGCAAGCGCGTCGTGACCATCGAAGGCGTTGGCGCGACCAAGACCGGACAGGCCGTGCAGCACGCCTGGGTCAAGCTCGGCGTGCCGCAGTGCGGCTACTGCCAGGCGGGTCAAATCATGAGCGCGACAGCCCTGCTGCAGCAAAAGCCCAAGCCCACCGACGCCGACATCGACGCGGCCATGAGCGGCAACCTCTGCCGCTGCGGCACCTACACGCGCATCCGCAGCGCCATCAAGTCGGCCGCCGGCCTGGAAGGCGGTGCCGCATGAACGCATTCATTCCGCAGCGTCTGCTGCGAGGCACCGGCGTCAACCGCCGCACCCTCCTGCGTGCCTTGCCGTTGACCGGCCTTGTTCTTGGTGTCGGCCTGCCCGGCATTGCCGGCGCCGACGAGCCCAAGAAGTACGGCGGCGACGCCATGCCCCACGGCATCCAGGACAGCCCGCGCACCTTTGTGGCCATTGCGCCCGACGGCACGGTCAGCATCGTCGTCAACCGCTCCGAGATGGGCCAGGGTGTGCGCACCAGCCTGCCCAAGGTGCTGGCGGACGAGCTGGAGGCCGACTGGGCCAAGGTCAAGGTCGTGCAGGCGCCCGGCGACGAAGAGAAGTACGGCAACCAGGACACCGATGGCTCGCGCAGCATGCGCCACTGGTTCATGCCCATGCGCCGCTGCGGTGCCGCGGCCCGTCAGATGCTGGAGCAGGCCGCCGCGCTGCAATGGGGCGTGCCGGTGGCCGAGGTGCAGGCCAGCAACCACGTGGTGGCGCACAAGGCCAGCGGCCGATCCCTGGGCTATGGCGCCCTGACCGAGGCCGCCGCCAAGCTGGAGGTGCCCAAGCGCGAGGCGATCAAGCTCAAGAGCCCCGAGGCTTTCCGCTACATCGGCAAGCAGGACAGCCACCTCGTGGACGCCGAGGCCATCGTCACGGGTCGCTCGCAGTACGGCATCGACACACGGCTGCCAGGGATGCTCTACGCCGTCATCGCACGGCCACCGGTGTTTGGCGGCAAGCTCAAGTCCGTCGACAGCAGCGCGGCGCTGAAGGTGCCGGGTGTCGTCAAGGTCTTCGAGCTGGCGGGCACGCCGGCGCCAGCGGAGTTCCAACCGCTGGGCGGGGTCGTCGTCGTCGCCAAGGACACCTGGGCCGCGATGAAGGGCCGCGAGGCGCTGAAGATCGTCTGGGACGACGGCGCGCACGCCAGCTACGACTCGGTCGCCTTCCGCAAGGAGTTGGAGGCGGCGGTGGCCAAGCCGGGCGGCAAGGTCGTGCGCGACGATGGCGACGCGCCTGCCGCGCTGAGCAAGGCCGCCAAACGCGTGGCGGCCGACTACTACGCACCGCACCTGGCCCACGCCACGATGGAGCCACCGGCCGCGACGGCGCGCATCGTCGACGGGCGCTGCGAGGTCTGGGCCTGCGTGCAGTCGCCCCAGGCCGCGCGCGAGCGCGTGGCTGCGCGGCTGGGGCTGGGCGTGGACAAGGTGACGGTCAACGTGACCCTGCTGGGCGGCGGCTTCGGCCGCAAGTCCAAGCCCGACTTCGTCATCGAGGCGGCACTGGCTTCACAACAGATGCAGGGCGCGCCGGTCAAGCTGACCTGGACGCGCGAAGACGACCTGCACCACGACTATCTGCACACCGTCACCGCCCAGCATCTGGAAGCCGGGCTGGACGCCAGGGGCCGCGTCACCGCCTGGCTGCAGCGCGCGGCCGAGCCCACCATCCTGTCCATCTTCATGCCCGACCCCAAGCAGCTGGCCCCCTTCGAGCTGGGCCTGGGCCTGATCAACCTGCCCTACGCGATCCCGAACATCCGCATCGAGAACCCGGCCGCGACGGCGCACGCCCGCATCGGCTGGCTGCGCTCCGTCAACAACATCCAGCACCAGTTTGCGGCCCAGTCCTTCGTGGCCGAACTGGCCCACGCGGCCAAGCGCGACCACCGCGACTTCCTGTTCGAGCTGCTCGGCCCGGCGGCCCAGATCCCGCCGCCGCAGCTGAGTGACGGTTGGAACCACGGCGAGTCGCCCCAGCTCTACCCGGTCGACACCGGGCGGCTGCGCGGCGTCATCGAGCGCGTGACGAAGGAGGCGCACTGGGGCCGCAAACTGCCGCGCGGCCAAGGGCTGGGCCTGGCAGCCAACTACAGCTTCGTGACCTATATGGCCGTGGTCGTCGAGGTGCGCGTCAGCGCCAAGGGCGAGCTCAGCATCCCGCGCATCGATGTGGCCGTGGACTGCGGCCCAGCCATCAACCCGGACCGCATCCGCTCCCAGATCGAGGGCGCCTGCATCATGGGCCTGAGCCAGGCGCTGTACAGCGAGATCACGTTCAAGGACGGCCGCGTCGAGCAGAGCAACTACCACGACTACGAGATCGCGCGGCTCAACGTCGCGCCCAAGACCATCGCCGTGCACATCATGCCGGCCAAGAGCTACGACCAACCGCTGGGCGGCGTCGGCGAGCCGGCCATCGGCCCCATCGCACCGGCGCTGATGAACGCGATCTTCGCTGCCACGGGCAAGCGCATCCGGCAGTTGCCGTTGAAGGACCAGCTGACGGCGAAGAAGGCCTGAGGCGGCGGCGGGTCCTGGACTGACCCGCCGCAATTCCACTGGAGAAGACGCATGGCTACGGCAGGCAAGGTCGCGCTGATCACCGGCGGCGGCACGGGTGTGGGCGCCGCCACGGCGCTGATGCTGGCCGGCAGGGGTTACGACCTGCTGATCAACTACTCGCGCAGCGCGGACGAGGCCGCAGCCTGCGCCGCGGCCTGCCGTGCGGCCGGGTCCGACGTGTTCGTGAAGCAGGGCGACGTGGCGCAGGACGGCGACTGCCGCGCGCTGGCGCAGGCCGCGCTGGACCGCTGGGGCCGCATCGACGCACTGGTGAACAACGCCGGCGTGTCGGTGTTCGGCGCCGCGGCCGACTGGGACGCGCTGGACGCCGACACCTTCCAGCGCATCCTGGCCGTCAATGCGCTGGGCAGCTTCCAGATGGTGCGGGCTTGCGTCGACGCGCTGAAAGCCGCGCAGGGCTGCATCGTCAACGTATCGTCGGTGGCCGGCGCTTTGGGCGTGGGCTCGTCCATGCCCTACATCGCGTCCAAGGGCGCCATCAACGCGATGACGCTGCACCTGGCCCGGTCCCTGGCACCCGCCGTGCGCGTGAACGCCGTGTGCCCTGGCCTCATCACGTCACGCTGGTTCGTGCAGGGCGTGGGGCAACAGGGCTACGAGGCTGGCCTGAAGGCCTATGAAGCCGGCGTGCCGCTGCAGCGCGCCTGCTCCCCCGAGGACGTGGCGGAAGCCATCGTCTGGCTGGTGGACGGCGCCCGCACGGTGACCGGTGAGCTGCTGATGCTGGACAGCGGCATGCACCTGGCCAGCGTGAAGCCGCCGCGCTGAGCCCTCAGCGGTCCAGCAGCCCGGCGTCCTGCATCACGCGGGTGAAGGCCTCCGGCGCTTCCAGCGACGGCAGGTGGGCCATCCCCGGCAGCGCCACGTGGCGCGCGCCAGGGATGCGCGCGGCCATCTGCCGGCAGCGCTGCACCAGGTAAGGCAGGTCCAGGTCGCCGCACACCACGCACGTGGGCATGGCCAGTTGCTCCAGCCGCGGCCAGGCGTCGGGCGCGGGCTGCAACTCGCCGATGGCCGGCGCGTGCAGCGCGATGCGGTTCATCGCCAGGAACAGCTCGCGCGCGGCGCCGCCGACCCGGCCTTCGGGCTGGCCGGGGCCGTCCAGCCACAGGCGGGCCTGCAGGCGGTTGACCTCGTCGAGCTGGCCCGCGGCGCGGGCGGCCTGCGTGGCGTCGTTCAACTCACGGCTGGCGGCATCCAGCTCGGGCGTGGGGTCGGGGGCGCCGGTGACGGCAGGCGCCACCAGCGTCAGGCCGGCCACGCGCTCGGGCGAGGCCAGCGCGAAATCGATGGCGATGCGGCCGCCCAACGAGCAGCCCACCAGCTCCACGCGGTCCAGCCGCAGCACGTCCAGCACGGCGCGCAGGTCGCTGACCCAGGCATGCGGGCGAGCGGCGGCCACGCGCGTCTGACCAAAGCCGCGGCGGTCGATGCGCAGAGCTGAGCGCTGCCCGGCAGCCGCGGCCATGGCGCCGTCCCACAACCGGCTGTCGGTGACGCCGGCGTGCAGGAACACGAGCGGTGCGCGGCCATCGTCGTGGGGGCGGTATTCGACGGCCAGCTCGGCGCCGTCAACGGGAATCCAGTGGGTGACTTGCATGAGCGGGATCAGTTCGGTTCGGCGATGCGATAGCCCACGCCCGGCTCGGTCAGCAGCACGCAGGGCTCGGCCGGCTCGACCTCGAGCTTGGCGCGCAACTGGCCCATGTACAGGCGCAGATAGTGGGTCTGCTCGGTCGCGTCCGCGCCCCAGACGTCGGCCAGCAGGCGGCGGTGGGTGACGACCTGGCCGGCCTGGCGCACCAGGCGGGCGAGCAGCTTGAACTCGGTGGGCGTCAGGCGCACGTCGGCGCCATCGCGACGTACGCGGTGGGCGGCCAGGTCGACTTCCAGGCCGGCGCGGCGGTACATGGTGATGGCTGGCTGGGCAACGGTGCCGCGATGGCGCAGTGCCACGCGCAGCCGCGCCAGCAGCTCGCCGATGCCGAAGGGCTTGACGAGGTAGTCGTCGGCGCCAGCATCGAGCAGGCGAATCTTCTGGCCTTCGACCTGGCGGGCCGAAATGACGATCAGCGGCGTCGAGCGCTCTCGGCGCAGGGCCTGCAGCAGTTCCTCACCATCGCCGTCGGGCAGGCCCAGATCCAGCAGCACGGCATCGAGATGGCCGGCGTGAGCGAGCTGGGCCATGGCATCGGCCAGGCTAGCGGCGGTCAGCACCTCGTAGCCTTCGACGACCAGGGCCTCGCGCAAGGTCACGCGCAATTCACGGTCGTCTTCGACAAGCAGCAGTTTCACGTCGCGGCCTCCGGCAGCTCAGGCGCGTCGCGCAACGGCAGGCGCAGCTCGAAGCTGCAACCGCCATGGCCGCGCGGGCGCAGGCTCAGGGCGCCGTCGTGGGCCTCGGCAATCGCGCGGCACAAGGCCAGGCCCACGCCCGAGCCCGGTGGGCGCTGAGAAAAGGCGGCCAGGTCGCCGCGCTGGAAGGCGTCGAAGACGCGCTCGCGCCAGGCCGGGTCGATGCCGGGGCCGCGGTCGCGCACGGCAAACATCACTTCGCTGCCAAGGCGGCGCACGACCAGCTCGACGACGGCTTCGGCCGGGCTGTACTTCAATGCGTTGTCGATGAGGTTGTCCAGCAGCTGCGACATCAGGGCCGCATCACACCACAGCAGCGGCAGCTCCGGCTCGATTCGCGCCTTCACGCGCTCGCCGTCCGGGCGGCGGCGCACGCGGCGCAGGGCCGCGCCGACGATCTCCTCGGCCGACTCCCAGTCGCAGCGCAGCGCCACGCCGGGCGCGCCCAGGCGAGCGAGCTGCAGCGTGTTGTCGGTCAGTCGCACCAGGCGGGCGGTCTCGTCGACGATGCGGCTGGCCAACTCGCTGCGTTGCGCCGTCGTCAACCGATCCCCCTGGGTCTGCAGGGCAGAAGCCGAACCCATGATGGTCGCCAGCGGTGTGCGGTAGTCGTGCGAGATCGCGGCCAGCATGGCGTTGCGGGTGGACTGGGTCTCGGCCAGTTCGGCCGATTGCCGGGCCTCATCCTGCACACGGCGGCGCTGCAGGGCCAGGCCCATCTGGTCGCACAGGGCCTGGGCGTGCGCAAGCTGGTCCACGGCCAAGGCCTCGGTGCCCAGCCCGCGCAGCGTGACGGCGCCCAGGGCCGTATCGCGGCCGCGCAGCGGCAGATAGAGGTCAGGCTCCTCGGCGTGATGGTCGGTGCCGGGGCCCAGCGCCCGGCCGCCATCGGCGCACAGCTGCAGGCCGGCCAGCGCATTCGCATCCGGCTCGCCGACGACGATGTCCTGCGCGCCGGGCGACGGCCGCAGCAGTGCCGCCGTGGCCAGGCCGGTGTTGCCGGCCAGCGCCTGCAACAGTTCGTGGACATGGGCCTCGGGAAGGTCGGCGTCACGCATCAGGTCGCCGAACTCGCGCAGCGCGCGCTCGAGCTGAGCGGCGCGCTGGGCAGCCTGCAGGCCCTGCCAGGCCAGGCGCAGCCGCCAGCCCGCCCAGGCCAGGCCCATCAGCGAGCCGACGGCGATCCAGGGCAGGAATTGGACAACGGGACGAGGGATCATGAGGCGGCGGAGTTTAGGAGGCCTCCACCACCTCGACCTGCGGCCGCACCGGCTTGTCGAGGCGATCTTTCACCAGGCCAGCCAGCAGCACGTCCACCAGGGTGCCGCCCTGCCCCGCGCCCTGACCACCACCCACCACGACCTCGGGCACCAGCTGCACGCCGGCGCCAGCCAGGGCCTGGGCGACCTGCACGATGGCGTAGTTGCCCGATTCCATGGAGCCGATCTTCTGGCGGATGACCTCGGCCTCGGCCTCGCCGATGGCCAGCGTGCGGCCGGCCTCGGCCTGGCCGGTCACGCGCGTGACCTCGGCATCGGCTTCCGCCGTGATTTTCTTCGAGCGCGCCGCGCCATCGGCCGTCTTCACCGCCGCCTGCGCGCTGAACTCGGCGATGGCGACCTTGCGCTCGGCATCCACCACCTGGGCCTGGGTGCGGGCCAGGGCTGTGGCCTGCTCGAGCTGCTGGCGCACGCCCTGGGCTTCCATCTGCGTCGTGAAGGTGACCTTCTCCTGCTCGGCGAGCTTGCGGTCGGTCAGCGTCTTCATCAGTTCGGCCGGCGGCACGATGTCGCCGATCAGCGTCTCCACCGCACCGACGTCATAGGCCTTCAACGCCACGGCAATGGCGGCCTTGGCCTCGGCCTGGCGCTCGCTGCGCTTCTTCAGGAAGTCGATGACGTCCGAGTTCTGCGCGGCGTTGCGGAAGTAGTTGCCGATGGTGGGCTCCAGCACCTGCGTGACCAGGGCCTCCATGCTGCCGAAGCGGGCGATGACCTTGGGCGCGTCGTTGCGCGGGATGTGGATGATCTGGCTGACGTCGAGGTTGAAGGTGAAGCCGTCGGCGGAGCGCACGGTGATGGTTGACAGGTTGGCGTCCAGGCGGTGGGCCTCGGTCTTGCCGGTGGCCCAGTTCAGCACCACATTGGCCGTGGGCACGACCCGCACCTTGTGGGTGTAGGTGTTGATGGCGTACTTGCCGGGGTCGAGCACATCCACCCACACGCCCTTCTCGCCACGGCGGACCATGTTGGCATGGCGGAAGCCCTCGCCCGTCACGTCCACGCCGGGCTTGCCGACGAAGGCCACGACGACGCCCACCGAGGCAATGGGCACCTCGGTCATGTCGATGATCTCGACGGTGGCGAACATCGGGTTGATGAAGTAGCGGCCGGCCAGCAGCACCTGCTCCTGCAGGCCCTTGGTGCCACCGGCGTTGACGAAGGCATGCGGCTCCTGGAACAGGTTGTGGCCGGGCACTTCCGGTCCGGCGATCTCGCCGGTGGTCAGGGACGTGCCCTCGCGGGTCGTCACGATGCCGACCTTGTTGTCGGGCACGTCGGTGACGGGCACCTGCACGACCTTGAAGAAGCGCGGGTTGATGCGGTACTTGCCTTGCGGGATGACGGTCATCTGCGGGCCACGCTCGCCGCCGCCGGCCATGAAGGCGCGGGCGTCCTGGAAGCTGTCGCAGGCCACCGTGCGGCCGATGACGCGGCCGCCGGCCAGCGGCTTGCCGTCGCGGGCCTCGACGATGCCGATCTTGCCGGGCTCGATGACGGTCATGCGCTCCAGGTGCACGGTGAACAGCAGCGTGTTGATGCGCCAGGCGCCCGGGGGCACGACGGTCATCTGCAGGCCGCGCTCGCCAGCGGCGAGGAAGGTGCGGGCGTCCTGGAAGTGGTCGCAGTCGACATGGCGGGCCAGCACGCGGCCGTCGGGCATGGGCAGGCCATCGCAGGCCTCGACGATGCCGACGGCGTCATCGGGAATGACGGTGAACTTGACCAGCTCGATCTCGTACTGCCAGGGCCACAGGCCCAGGTGCAGGCCCGGGGCGAGCGTGTCGGCCTGCAGGCCGGCTTCACCGTAGAGGGCGACGATGCGGCCGGGCGGCAGCTCGCGGTGGCGGCCGAACAGAACGAAGTTTTTGGTCACCGTGCCGATGGAGTCGTCGGGCACGATGACGAAGCCGAACAGGCGCAGCGTGCGCTTGTAGAAGACCAGCGCCACGATGCCAAGCAGGCCGGCGGCCGTCAGCAGGGGATGGGCGAACAGGGTGAACAGGGCGTCCATGAGGAGCACGAGTGGTGAAGAGGCCTCCACTGTGTGCGGGGCGGCGTTAGCGCCGCATAAGGGCGTTTCTCTCGGTCAGTCGGCCAGGACGAGCGCTACGCAGGGCCGTCAGGCGGCCGGTGCCAACAGGGACCCAAACACGTAGCACCCAAAAAAATGCCCCGGCCAGTGGCCGGGGCAATCACTTGCACGCCTGCGAGGCTGCCAGCGGTCTGCTCAGGGAGGGAGAAGCAGACGGGCGCAACGTTAGCCCCAGCACGGCGCCCTCGCTGTAGGACGACGCCGCACCAGCGGGAAACATACGCTAACAAAGGGCACGGCTTGCAACTGGTAGGCCGTGAGAAATCTCATGGGCTGAATGCGACCGGTGTATCGGTCTGTGAGACTCCCCCCATTTGGGGGGTGTCCTTCCTAGACTGCGCCGCTCGCGCGTTCGGCGCGGAAAGAAGGATGCAGTCCATGACCCCTGCCATGCAAACGCGGCACAGTGCGTCGTCGCCCAGTTTCTCGGGCGCTGCCGCACTGGCTTTGAACAGCGACTTCGGCGCGCTCGATGGCGAGGCCCTGGGCCTTGTCGAGCGCCGCTATGGCGACCGCGGGCTGGTCATCTCACGCGAGCGCTACAGCAGCCGCAACCAGGATGGCGACATCGTCTGCACCGCGCGCGACGGCGATCAGATCGTCGGCACCCTGTCCGTGCGCTTCGACGGCAGCGGCGGCCTTCACGCCGATCTGTTGTTCAAGCAAGAGTTGGACGAATGGCGCGCCGCGGGCGACAAGCTCTGCGAGTTCGGCGGCCTGGCCGTTGACAGGCATTCCCATGACCCCAAGCGCGTGCTGGCACAGATCTTCCACCTGGGCTATCTGCACGCCCACCGTCGTGCCCGCTGCGCGCGCCTCGTCATCGAGGTCAACCCGCGCCACGTGGGCTTCTACCGGCGTTGCCTGGGCCTCGTGCCCTACACCGCGGAACGCCACAATCCGCGTGTTGACGCGCCGGCCGTGCTGATGAGCATTGCCTTCGCCGACATCCGCGAGCAGATTTCGCTGTGGGGCGGCCACCCGGACTCCCTGGCCTCGGCGCGCAGCCTCTACCCGCTGGCCTGGGACGAAGCCACCGAAGCCATGATGCTGGCCCGGCTGTCCTGAGGACTTACGACCCCGCGCTGGATTCCGGTGGCGGCTCGCCGGGCTTGAGGTCGGGGATGTCCTTCTTCCCGGCGGGCGTCGGCAGCTGCGCATCAGCCGGGTCCGATTTCTCCGTCGGATGCTGCGGAAGCGACTGGGCGGCGGCATCGCCGGGCTGAGCGGCAGGCGCCTGCGGATCCTCCGGGCGCGCCGTCTGCCCCACGTGGCGCAAAGGGTTGTTCATGGCTGTTCCTTGGCTGTGAGCAGCCTCCGGCAATCGTCATGCCGGCAGCAAGCTCAGGAAGCGGTCCAGCATGTGGAAGTGGTCGTCGAAGAACTGCTCTTCCATCGCCACCAGTTCAGCCACCGGCACCCAGCGTGCCTGGGCCGCGTCATCTGCGCCCAGCACCTCGGGCAACTCGCGATCCCCCAGATCGAAGTGGTGGGCGTGCGAGATCGTGCGACCGCGCTGGCTGCGGTCGGGGTGGTCGAAGACGGCCACGCCCTGCAGCGCGCCCGCCAGCGTCTCGGGCAGCAGGCGCAGGCCGGTTTCCTCTTCGAGTTCGCGCACGGCGGACTGGTGGAGCGTGTCGCGCGGCTCGACGAAGCCGCCCGGCAGGGCCCACAACCCTTGGCCGGGGTCCTTGGCGCGCTGGATCAGCAGCACATGGTCGGCGCAGCGCAGCACCAGGTCCACGGTGACGAAGACCGGCGCATACGGCGCCGCCGCCCAGGCCTGTCGGTAGGCCTTGAGCATGGCCCATTCGCGCCGCAGCGCCGCCAGGTAGGGCAGATGCGCCCAGGCCTGCACGAAGCTGCGCGTACCCGGCGGCACCTGATCGACCCAGCTGGCCAGCACGCCGTCCAGGGCCTCGGGCCCGGCCTCGAACAGTGCGGCGCGCAGGTCGGTGGCGTCCACGCGGTGCTGGCGCGGCAGGCTCAGCAGGCGCCAGGGCGAGAAGCGGCGCAGGTAGTCGCTGGTGGCATCCTTGAAGTGGCCGACCAGCGTGACGTCGGCGTCGCCCACGCGCTCCTGCACGGCCGCACGCACGGCCTGCACCCAGCGCGCCTCGTCATAGAGGTCGCGCAGCGCCACGATCTCCACGCATTCACGCTCGGCGTCGGTCAGGGCCAGGCGCAGCATCTCGGCGCGCTCGGTCCAGCTGAAGGCATGGCGCGGTGAACGCGCCTGGTGGGCCGAGCCGAGCAGCACGATGACGCGGGGCGCCTCGGCCAGCGCCGCGCGCAACAAGCTGACGTGGCCGTTGTGAACCGGTTGGAAGCGGCCGATGACGACGGCGGCAGAGGTCATGACAGCACTCCGGGAAAAACCGCCGCAATGGGCACCTGCCGCCCCTGGCCAAAAGCGCGGGCATGCAGCCGGATCAGCGGCGGCGCCTGGCGGCGCTTGTATCCGCGGCGCTGGACCATGCGGGCGACGCGTTCAATGAGCGGCTTGAGCAGTCCGTCCAGCACCGGGACGAGGATGAGCTTGATCATGGCTTGATGCCAAACACTTGTCGCAGATAGGCGAGGAAGGTCTCGTCGTCGCAGAGCGTCTTGCCGGGGCTGTCGCTGAGCTTGGCCACGGGCTGGCCGTTGGCGTGGGTCAGTTTCATGACGATGTTCAGCGGCGTGGGCCCCAGGTCGTTGCTGAGGTGGGTGCCGATGCCAAAGCCGAGCTGCACGCGGTCGGCGAAGTGGCGGTACAGCTCGATGGCCTTGGTCACGGTCAGGCCGTCGCTGAACACCAGGCGCTTGGTGTGCGGGTCGATGCGCAGCCTGGCGTAGTGGGCCAGGGCCTTCTCGCCCCAGGCGACCGGGTCGCCGCTGTCATGGCGCAGGCCGTCGAAGAGCTTGGCGAAATAGAGATCGAAGTCGGCCAGGAAGGCGTCCATGCCGACGACGTCGGTCAGCGCCGTGCCGAGGTCGCCGCGGTATTCCTGCACCCAGTCCTCCAGCGCCGCCTTCTGGTGGTCGCGCAAGCGCACGGTGCCCAGGGCCTGGTAGGTTTGCAGGTATTCGTGCGCCATGGTGCCGATGGGCACCAGGCCCAGCTCCTTGGCCAGCAGCACGTTGGAGCTGCCCTTGAAATGCTGGGGCAAGGCGTCGCGCAGCCGGGTCACCACCTCGCGCTGCCAGGCGCCGGAGAAACGGCGGCGCAGACCGAAGTCGAACAGATCGAAGGGGTGGCGCTGCGGCAGGGGCTCGGCGGCAAAGGCCTGCAGCGTGGCGATCTTGGCGTTCAGCCGGCGTTGGCCTTCGGCACGAACCTCGGGCGTATCCAGCCGGCGGAAATAGAGCTCGTTGACGATGGCCAGTATCGGAATCTCGAAACCCATCACATGCACCTGCGGGCCGCGCGCGACGATGTTGAGCTGCGCGCCGTCCGTCGTCACTTCGACGAAATCGCGCTGGAACCGGAAGATGCGCAGGAAGTCGACAAAGTCGCTCTTGATGAAGCGCAGGCCCTTCACATAGGCCAGCTCATCGGCGCGAAAGCTCAGGGAACATAGCGCCTGCAGCTCGCGCTCGACGTCGGCCTTCAGCTCGGCCAGCGGGTAGCCGGGCTGGTTGCGGCAGACGAAGCGGTACTCGGCCTGCGTCTGCGGGTGGCGATGCAGCAGCGCCTGCCACATCGTGAACTTGTAGAGGTCGGTGTCCAGCAGGCTGGTGATGACGGGGGTGCTCATGCCTGGATCTCCGTGCTGGTGGACAACTGCAAACTGCGTGCCCGCATCGCGGCCAGGAAGCCGGCCTGCTGGGCCTCGAAGCCCGCCACGGGGCTGATGCAATCGGTCAGCAGCACCAGTTTGGCCAACTGCCGCGACGGCAGATGGTCGGCCAGGTGTTCGACGGTGGCTCTCACGCAATGGCTGCCGGCCTCGCCGGCGATCAGCACGCGGTCGAAGCGATCCAGCTCGGCCAGCAGGGCCTGGTTCAGCGCGGTGCTTTCGTCGGAGGGGTCGGGCACCTCGGCCTGAAGCGCGCTGTAGTGCTCGGTCCAGGGGTTCTCGCCCTTGGTGACGACGGCCACCGAGCGCCCTTCCCTGTCCGCCCAGGCGTCCAGCGCAGCCTGCAGGCCGGCGTGCACGCCATGGCCCCAGTTGCCCATCTGGCAGTGCACCGGCCAGACCATCAGCGTGTAGCGGCCGGCGGCCTCCAGCGCATCCAGATAGGCCAGCGCGCGGTCGAGGTGGGCGGGGTCGCGCGGCAGGTACTCGCCGCATCGGACCTGGGCGGCCGTGATGGGCGTGAACGGCCCGGGGTGGCGGCCGCTGGCCGTTTCCAGCCAAAAGCCAGGGTGGGCGATGTCGATGCGGTGATGCGAATCCAGCGTCACGGTGATGGCGTCGATCTGGCCGCGCAGGCGCTCCACCAGGCCAGCGGCGCGCTGCAGGTCGGCGTGAGCACCGGCCACCGGCAGCGCGGGCTGGATGAGTTCTCCCGTCACGGGCGAGCGCGGCAGCCAGTCCACCGGCAGGTCGCAGAAATCGTTCTGAGGGTCGATCAGCAGCAGATGCGTCTTCATGGGCGTGTCCTGTTGTTGTGTGCCTCCAGGCCGGCGCAACTCTATCGACTCAAAGATGCATTCCGGCCGGCGCTGCGACGGGTGGGGTGCGGGCGGAACGCCTGATCACGCCTCTGCAAAGAACCGGCTTGGTGGCATGCCCACCGTGCGCGTCACCATGGCCGTGAAGGCGCTGGCACTGGCATAGCCGAGCTCGCTGGCGATATGGCTCATCGGCCGGCCGCGCGCCGCCAGGGTCAGCGCGTGGGCCAGCAGCAGTTGCGAGCGCCATTGCGCGAAGCTGGTGCCGAGCTGCTCGCGGAACAGCCGGCTCAGCGTGCGCGGGCTGGCGCCCGCCTCGGCGGCCCATTCGTCCAGGCCGGCATGGCGACCGGGCTCGCGCAGCATGGCCTCGCAGAGCTTGCGCAGCCGCGCGTCCTGAGGCAGGGCAACGCCCAGCGCCAACGGGCGGGCGCGCTGGAGTTCACTGAGCACCAGCCGCTCCATGGCGCCGCGTCGCTCGGCGTCGTCGCGGCTCTCCGGGGGTGCGGGATCGGGCATGGCGGGCAGGGCCAGCACCAGCTCGCGCAGCAGCGGCGACACCTCCAGCACCCGCCCCACCTGCCAGGCCTCGCCCGCCAGCAGCTCGGGGCCGAGGTAGAGGGTGCGCAGGTCGCACTGCTCGATGGCCGTGACCGCGTGGACGACGCCAGGCGGAATCCACACCGCCCGCGACGGCGGCACGATGTAGGTCGACGCCTCGGTGTTCACGCGCACGGCGCCCGTCATCGAGAACACGAGCTGGGCCCAGTCGTGCCGGTGCGGCTGGATGTCGGCCAGGTGCTCCAGCAGCCGCGATTTGGCGCGCAGCGGCCGCTCGGGCGTCGGCGCGAAGAGCTCGGGCGAGAAGGCAGGAAAGCTGCGACGGCTGGCCATGGCTGAATTTCGACAGAAGTTGACGAACCATCGTAACAACGCCGACGCTGCCCTGCCTACATTGAGGGCATGGATACCGCCCTCGCCTCTTCCCTCGACGCCGGCCTGCAGCGCCGGCGTGACGTCACGACGATCTCGACCATCGGTGTCGCCCACGGCACGTCGCACTTCTTCCACATGCTGCTGCCGCCGCTGTTCCCGGCCTTCATCCAGGCTTTTGGCCTGAGCTATTCGGAACTGGGTTTGCTGGTGACGACCTTTTTCGTCATCTCGGGCGCCGGGCAGGCGCTGTCGGGCTTCATCGTCGACCGCATCGGTGCCCGGCCGGTACTGTTCGCGGCGATGGCGAGCTTCTTTCTCGCCTCCATCGCTGCGGGCCTGGCCCAGGGCTTTGGCGGGCTGATGCTGGCGGCAGCACTCGCCGGCGTCGGCAACGCCCCCTTCCACCCGGCCGACTTCACCATCCTGAACAAGCGTGTGTCGCAACCACGCCTGGGCCACGCCTTCTCGGTGCATGGCATCAGCGGCAACCTCGGCTGGGCCTTCGCGCCGGTGTTCTCCATCGGCATTGCCGAGGCGACGGGCAACTGGCGTTTCGCCTATGTCGGCACAGCCCTCGTCGCGCTTTCGGTGATGGCCCTGCTGTTCTGGCAGCGCTCGGCAATAGACGACCGCCAAGGGTCGTGGGGACACGCGAAGCCGGCGGCCGGCGTCAAGGCGGAGCACCCCATGGCTTTCTTGAAGCTGCCCTCGGTGTGGCTGTGCTTTTCCTTCTTCTTCTGGAGCACGGCGGCGCTGTCGGCCATCCAGAGCTTTGCCAGCCCGGCCCTGCACCAGATCTACGGCCTGCCGCTGGCACTGACGGCCTATGTCGTCACCGGCTACATGCTGGCCGGCGCGGCGGGCATGGTCTGCGGCGGCTTCCTGGTCGCCAAGGCCGAGCGGCTGGAGCGCACGATTGCGTTTGCCATGGCCTTTGCCGCCGCATTGCTGCTGCTGACGGCGACCGGCTGGCTGCCCGGCGGGCTGGCGGCCATCGTGGCCGCGCTGGCGGGTTTTGGTACCGGCCTGGCCGGCCCGTCGCGCGACATGCTGATCAAGCGCGCCTCGCCGCCGGGAGCGACCGGCCGGGTCTATGGCACCGTGTATTCGGGCCTCGACATCGGCTTTGCGATTGCCGCACCCGTGTTCGGGGCCATCCTGGACCAGGGCATGCCGCGCGGCGTGTTCGCGGGCTCGGCGGCGGCGTTGATGATGGGCATTGCGTCGGCGGGCCTGGTGGGGCTGGGCCTGAGCCGCAGGACGGCGGCGGTGCCGGCCCAGGCGTGACGGGGCTTCACGAGATTGCCTCTGTCATGGACACTGTCGCGCCCTCGCCCCTAACGGCCCGATGACAAGCACCGACGCTCCAAGCCCTCCACCGTATTACCACGGCACCAAGGCCGACCTGCAGGCCGGTGACCTGATCCAGCCTGGCTACGTGTCCAACTACGGCCAGCGCAAGAAGGCGAACTACGTCTATCTGTCCGCGACGCTGGAAGCCGCGATCTGGGGCGCTGAGCTGGCCGTGGGCGAGGACCGCGGCCGCATCTACATCGTGGAGCCCACCGGCCCCATCGAAGACGACCCCAACCTGACTGACCGCAAGTTCCCCGGCAATCCAACCAAGTCCTACCGCTGCAAGGCGGGGCTGCGGGTGACGGGCGAAGTCATGCAATGGCAGGGCCACTCCCCCGAGCAGCATGCAAACCATGCTGGCGCATGTGCAGCGGATGCGCGAACTCGGCATCGAGGCCATCCAGGAATAGCAATAGGCCCTGCGGCCCAGCCGGTGAGGCTCAGTCAACCAGGGCCTGAAGCTCCTGCAAGGCTTCGTCCAACAAGGCCGCGCTGCCGGCATCCTGCTCGATGGCCCGGCAGGTGCGCTCCACCAGGCCTTCCAGCGCCGGATCCAGTTGCAACTCGCCGCCGAGTTCATCGAGCAACGCAGCCTCGACGAACAGGCGCAAGGCCTTGGCACGGGGGATGGCACCGCCTTGAGCTCGGGCGGCCTTGAGCTTGGCGGTCAGCCCCTGCAATGCCGTCACGGCCGCGGGTGGCGCGGCCCGATTGACCAAGCCAGCCGAGGCCCCGGCCGTTGCCTGGCGTTGCGACGGCGAATGGCGCGCCTGCGCCAGTTCGGCCTTGAGCAGGCGCAGTGCGTGGATCAGGGGAGAAATGGGAGCTGTCATGCCAATGCCTGGAGCCGCCGCATTGTGGCGCGGCCCGGTTCGGGAAAGCTGGCAAAATGCGCCCGCTTCTGACCGATGCGCCGCCGCTGGCCTTGCCGTGGCGGTATTTTTTTGAGCCCCCGCATCCAGGGGCTTCGACCCAGGGCATATCCCAAAGTCCGACCGAGCGGTCGGCCGGGACAATCGCCAGCTTTGCTTTAACCAGGCCGCGTCACAAGCGCCGCCCTGATCTCATGGCACTCCAACACCTGACCGACGAGCAGATCGCCACCATGACACGCGCCCAAAAGGACGAGTGGTGGTTCAAGAACGTCTTCCGCGGCGACATGGCCCAGCTTTCGCTGCGCTCCGGTATCACCGGTTTCCTGCTCGGCGGTGTGCTCTCCTCCACCGGCCTGTACATCGGTGCCAAGACGGGCATTTCCCTCGGCGTTGGCCTCACTTCGGTCATCCTGGCCTTTGCACTGTTCCGCGCGCTGCACGCGGCCGGCCTGGCTCAGGACTACACCATCCTCGAGAACAACTGCACCCAGTCCATCGCCACAGCGTCGGGCTATGTGACCACGGCGCTGATCTCCAGCCTGCCGGCCTACATGCTGGTGACGGGCCATGTGCCGCTGTGGTGGCAGATCGCCATCTGGATGTTCCTGGTGTCGCTGGTGGGCGTGCTGCTGGCCTTCCCGCTGAAGCGCCGCTTCATCAATGAAGACCAGGCGCCCTTCCCGGAAGGCCGTGCCTGCGGCGTGGTGCTCGACTCGCTGTACCACGGCAAGGGCAGCGAGGGCATGTTCAAGGCCAAGCTGCTGGGCTGGGTGGCGGGCGGCGCGGCGCTGCTACAGGGCATCTGCGGCGAAGGCTGGATGAAGTTGATCCAGTTCAAGCTGCTGGCCATGGACAAGTGGGCCGGCATGACGGAGCCCTGGCATCTGCACGAGCGCATCGACGACTACTACTACGCCTGGGCCGTCAAGGCGCACGGCTTCATTCCCAGCATCCTGGGAACGGACTTCCGCACCCTGGGCTTGCGCCTGGTGGTGGACGCCGCGTTGATCGGCACCGGGGGCCTGATGGGCCTCGCCGTCGCGACGAGCTGCTTCGTTGGCGTCATCGTCAACTTCGTGTTCCTGGCACCGCTGATGATCCAGGCCGGTGACATCGCGCCGCGCCTGGGCGCCAATGGCGTGCTGATCCCGCTGAACCGCGTGGAGATCGTCAACCAGTGGTCGCTGTGGTGGGGCGTGACGATGATGGTCGTGGGCGCGCTGGTGTCGCTGCTGGCCAAGCCCGAGATCTTCACGAGTGCGTTCAAGCGCAAGACGCCGGCGCAGATCGCGGCCAAGGCGGAACCCAAGAGTGACCTGCTCAAGGACATCGAGGTGCCGCTGTGGATCAGCTGGATTGGCGTGCCCGTCGTCAGCCTGATGGGCTGCTACGCCACGCACGCCTTCTTCGGCGTGCCGCTGTGGCTGGCCATCGTGTCGCTGCCGCTGATCTTCGTGCTGACCGTGATCTGCACCAACTCCATGGCGCTGACGTCGTGGACGCCGACCGGGTCCCTGTCCAAGATCACGCAGTTCACGATGGGCGCGCTGGACCGCACCAACCCCGGTTCCAACCTGCTGCCTGCGGGCATGACGGCCGAGATCGCCTCCAACGCGGCCAACCTGCTGTCCGACATCAAGCCCGGCTACATGCTCGGCGGCAAGCCGCGCCACCAGGCCATCGGCCACATCATCGGCAACCTGGCCGGCGTGCTGGTCTGCGTGCCGCTGTTCTTCCTGCTGTTCATCAAGCCTGATGCCAACGGCGCTGCCAGCGCGGCGAACATGGTGTCCGACCAGTTCGGCTTCCCTGCCGCGCTGCAGTGGAAGGGCGTGGCCGACATCATCGCCAAGGGATTGAAGAGCCTGCCCACCTCGGCGCTGATCTCCATGGCCGTTGCCGCCCTGGCGGCCGTCGCCATCGAAGTGGCTCGCATCGTCACCAAGGGCAAATCGGGCCTGTCGGCCGTAGCCATCGGCCTGGGCGTCACGCTGCCGCCGCAAGCCACCTTCATGATGTTCGTCGGCGCGCTGATGTTCTGGTACATGGCCAAGAAGTACAAGAACGCCCCCGCCGACTCCCGCGGCCACCGCATCTGGGTCGAAGGCATGGAGCCCATCTGCGCCGGGCTGATCTCCGGCGCCGCCCTGATGGGCATCGGCGACGCGATCATCGGCGTGCTGATCTGATAATCACCTGTTCTGTCTGCCCGTAGCTCAACTGGATAGAGCAGCTGCCTTCTAAGCAGCAGGTCGGGGGTTCGAGTCCCTCCGGGCAGGCCAAATCAAGAGTTCACGAGAACTCACTGCCGATCAGGCGCCTAAGTTCCTCAAGGGCTTAGGCGCTTTTTTCGTGTCAGGTGGCGGTTGACCGAGTGGCACGGGACTAATGGCATCGCGGACCGGACCGCGAGAGACGGAGCATGTCCGCTTTTGGCAGCGGCGGGCCACGGCAAGCGCGCTGACCTCGACCCATTGAGTCGCTTTTATCCTCGCCGTCCCGTCGCTTCTTTAAGTATGCCGGCGGCCATCTGATGCAATTCGCCGTCGGCTTCGATGCACCGGCCGGCTCGGCGTCGCGCCTTGGGCGAAGCTGTCGAACGGAAAAGCGTGACAGTCCGATATGCGAACGATCTTCCTCCTCACATCTGATGATTCGCTCGGTTGGACCTGCGTGCGAACGTGCGACTGCTTGAGGGCGATCCAATGCCCTGCGCCTGTACACGGAGTCATGACCAAATCAATTCGCTGGTTCTTAGTCGTTGGTATTGCTGCCTTAGCGATCTTCGCTGCCAGGCAATTGACCCTCCCGTGGTTCCAAGCGCCCGGCTCCTTGACCATCTGCGTGGATGGCTCGAACCAGGTCTTGCAGTCGACGGATGCCAAGTTCGCTGAGTGCATCGAGCGCAACGCGAAGTTGTTTCTGGAAAAGGACTACGCGGAGTCGAAGGACTTGGCAAAGAGTTTTTTGACAATTCTGGTCGCCATCCTCGTCGCATCAATCACGTTCTCTGAGAAGGTTGTCGATATCCACAGCGCGCGGCGGGTTCCCCTCGCCGGAATGCTTGTCTGCTGGTTCCTGCTTCTCGTGGCCATTGTCATGACCGGAAGCGGTCTAGCCAGCATGGCACTGGCCGCAGGCTATGCGGCGTACTACGCCGGCGCGAATTTCCGCCACCTTGAATCGCACGCCGTGCTGCTTTTCATCGGTGGATGTTTCTCCTTCGGAGTTGCGATGCTGGCGCTGATCGTTTCGGGCGCAGTCTCGCTACTCGACAAGCGTCAATCAGCCTTGGACTTGAAGAGCAGTGCCGATGCGCAGGACGCGGCGGTCAATGACCTCCTTGATCTCGATGCCGAAGGGGGTTGAATGGGCGCGCCGGCTTGATGACCACCACGCCCGCGTTGACGACCACGATGTCAGGCGCCCCGAACGCCTGCTGTGCTGCGTCGAACAGGCGCTGGATGGACGCTATATCGCCGAGCTCGGCCTGCAGGGCTATCGCTCGCCCACCGCGCCCGGCGATGCCGTCAGCGACCGACACGATCCTTCTCATGGAACTGTCCTCTGACCGAATGATTCAACGGCTTGCCTGCGCACCGTGCCCAGTTCGGCCGACACTCAGGTGTCGCTGCGCTGCGGCGCGTCTCTAGAAGGGGTCGAAGCCGTTGCACCCTGCATTTCCATGGGGGCCACGGCGCAGATTGACTGGATCGTCGCTGCGATCACGGCACACACGACGATCGCGACATGAAGATGGACCCACCGGCACGACGACACGGGAACAAGACCGTTGCGCATAAGGATTCCTTCGTTGATGGCCAGGGGCATCGGCCCGGGAGTCGCTGCGGTTTCTGCCGCCACAACCTCACGACGATCCGAGACGGCAGAAATCGACAAGCGGAAGTCCGAACCGCTCCGTACGCGGCGGTGGCTACGACAATCGCCCGCACTGCACAAAGCCATCTGAATCCATGACGTCCCGCGCCTTGGGCCTCGGCGGTCTGCTGCTGGCCATCCTGTCGACCATCGCGCAGGCGGCCGTGATCGAGGTCCACGCCGGCTCGGTCACCTACCTCGTCGACAGCGCCACCTTGCGTATCGAAGCCCGCGACGGCGATGCCGCACCGATCCCCCTGCTCAAGCCCCAGGTGCAAGCGCATGACAGCCCGGTCACCACAAGCCCGGGGGCCTGGGCCTGGACAACCGGCGAAGGCCAGCAGGTGCGCCTCAGTACACAAGGCCGGGCGCTCAAGGTGTCGGTCACCGGGCAGCACGGCACGCGCTGGCAGGCGTCCATGCCAGAAGTCTCGTCAGGAACCTGGATCGTGCCGGATGGGCAGGGCATGGCCTTCGGCGTCAACGATGCCTACTGGCGCTCTGTCTTCAACCGCCCGCAGTGCTTCGGCGGCACCACCCTGTTGTCCTTCCCGGCGTGGACCCACCTCACAGGCACGCGGGCCATCACCTACGCGCTGGACGACGGCTTTCAGTCCGAGCTTTGCCTGCAGAACTCGAACGGGCTGCAGGCCAGCCTGAGACATGACTTCGCCGACGGTGCCAGCACGCTGGATCTGATGATCGAGCTCGGCACACCCAACCCGCTCGCACCGGCGCTGTTCTACAGAAGCCACCTGCGACAGCAGGGTCGGTTGCGATCCTTTGCCGACAAGCAGGTGCCTGAACTGGACCGCCTGTTTGGCGCCCCGCATCTGTACGTATGGGGCGATGGCCGCGATCTCGCTTTCCTGGACGACTTGAAGGCGCTGGGTATTGCCAGGCTCGTGATCAGCTACGACCAGGACCCGAAGACGCACAAGCACCTGGTCCGGCCGGCCTACCTGAAGAAGGCCCATGGCCTGGGCTACCTGGCGGGGCCCTACGACGCCTTCGACAATGGCCAACCCGACGACACGGCCGACATGCCCGCCGCGATCTGGGGGCCTGAGCTCTATCCGTCGGGCTGCCTGCGCGACAAGCAGGGCGCCGTCGTGCCGGGCTTCGCCAGCAGAGGCTGCCAGATGTCCAGCGAAGCCATCGCACGGCACCCGGCAGGCTTTGTCCCGGCGCAGCGCTACGAGGGGCACATCCGTGACGGCGCAAGCCAGGTCTTCATCGACGTGGACGGCTTCGGCAACTTCTACGACGACTTCAGCCCCGAGCACCGCATGACCAAGGCGCAGGATCGCCGCAACGTCCTGGCCCGCCTGAAACTGGGCATGCGCAAGTTCGGCCTGGTGCTGGGCTCGGAGAACGTGACCGCCTGGAGCGCCGACGTCACGCATTACTCGCACGGCACCGGGCAGGCCCACGTGGCGGCGTTCTGGCCCCTGCTCAGCGACAAGCGCTTCAGCGGCTATTGGCCACCGGAGCGCCCTCCGATCTATTTCGGCCGTTTCACGCCCACGGCTGACGAAGCACGCGCTCTGTTCGAACCCGCTGATCGCCTGCCCCTGTTCGATGCGGTCTACCACGACGCGTTGGTGACCGTGGATCGTTGGGAGCTCAGCCTGACCAAGGTGGTGGGCCAGGAAGCGCGCCGCTACGCGCGTTCGTTGCTGTATGGCGTGCCGACTCTGTGGAACCTTGACCGGCGCGACCTCGCCAGTGCCGCCGCCTGGCTGAAGGCGGCGCATGACGACTTCCAGGCCGTGCACGGCGTGTCGGCACCCGTGGCGCTCACGGCCTTCGCGTGGCTCACGGACGACCACAGCGTGCAGCAGGTCAGCTACGCAGACGGCAGGGCCGTGACAGCCAACTTCGGCAGCCGGGCCTGGCAGGGCCTGCAGCCGAACTGCGTCAGACTCAGCGGGCGCTCGGTGCTGCCCAGGACTTTCTGCCCGCCCGCGACGGCACTGAACCCTGGCTGAGACACCTTCCCGGGCGCAGACGCAGGCTCCGGTGCCGTAGGCCCACGAATCCCTAGCGAAATCAACAGCCTAGGCGCCTTTCTCGCATCTGAGGTCGTGGCTTTCGAGTCGACCGCCATCCCCCTTTGGAGGGATACGACGGGGGATGCCCGCCCGCCCATCCCCCCTCGGCACCCCCAAAGGGCGATACCCCCGCGGCCGGCGGGCTCCGAGACTGGCTCCATCGAAAACAGGAGCCGCCATGCAATCTCAATCCACCCCACTTGCCCCGGATGACGCGCTCTGGGCCAGCGCCTCGCTGCTGCGCATCACCATCAGCCAGTTGCGCGCGTGGGAAGCCGAATACGCGCCGCACCTCGCCGCGCAGCCAGCGACCGATGAAGAGGCCTGGGAAGGCACCGAACTGGACCCGCGGAGGACGGTGCTTTGACGATCAACAAACCTGTCGGCTTCGCCGCGCTGCTCGAGAAGATGCCGCGGCGTTTCGCGGCCCGGGCCAAGCGGGTCGAAGAGCGAGCCAGGCTCAGGCGTGAGGCTCAGGCCAAGCGCTTCGAGATGGAATTTCTGTGCGCCATCGAGGTGAAGGAAGGCGGCTGGAACGAGTGGCAAGACACCGTCGCCGAGTTCGCCGCCAGAGCAGGAGACGATCATGGGATTGCTTGATGCGAACCGCCATCTTGGCGCCGAGGCCGGCGTCAGCCATTGGGCCTTCGACAGCGCCGCCGGCAGGATCAGCGCCCGCGATGGCGACGGGAACCTGGTGATGGCCATCGCCACCGGCCCGCTCTTCGGCGCCCGATTGGCTGCCGCCTTCAATTCGCCCACGCCTGTCACGATGCCCTATGCCGGCGCCGGGTCTCGCGTTGGGGCAGAGGGGCGATGCGCGGTGGTCGGGGGATTCTGGGCGCCTGAACCGCGCCCCGGTCTTACTCAGGCGTAAACGTTCACGTTGCGCCCCAGCGTGCCTTCGGTCGCCAGTGCAGGCTGCTGCGGCAGCGCGCTGAGCAGGGCCATGGCGCCCGCCGCCTGAATGTCGATCGCCTTGCGCAGCACCAGGAGGCCGACCGCATCGGCTGCCCCTTGGGTATTGCTCGACGCGATGTTGACGCTGGCGGAGTTGGCGATGTCCATCTCGCATGTATCGGCAGGCCTGATCAGAACTTGAGTCGGAACGAGCAGCCTGGCACGACGGCGAGCTTGTATGGTGAAGAGCTGAGGCCCGGCATATCCGCGCTCGGTGCTAGCGTCGGCGCCGTTTGCTGATCAACACCGTCGGGAAGCTCACCGGCAGCGTGCGCGGGTAGTCGCGGCTGAAGTGCAGGCCGCGGCTCTCGTGGCGCATCAGGGCCGAGCGCACGATCAGCTCGGCGCATTCGACGAGGTTGCGCAGTTCCAGCAGGTCGCGCGTGACTCGGAAGCTCCCGTAGTAGTCATCAATCTCGCCGCGCAGCAGCTTGATGCGATGCAGCGCGCGCTCCAGGCGCTTGGTGGTACGCACGATGCCGACGTAGTTCCACATCAACAGGCGCAGTTCGTCCCAGTTGTGGGCGATGACGACCTGCTCGTCGGCGTTCTCGACCTGGCTCTCGTCCCAGGCCGGGATGGGAGCCCCGTCGGGGAGCGGGTGCGACAGGATGTCGGCCGCACAGGTCTGGCCCAGCACCACGCATTCCAGCAGCGAGTTGCTGGCCAGGCGGTTGGCGCCGTGCAGGCCGGTGTAGCCGGTTTCGCCCACGGCATACAGGCCCGGCAGGTCGCAGCGGCCGAGCAGGTCGGTCACAGCACCGCCGCAGGTGAAGTGCACGGCCGGCACGACGGGGATGGGCTGCCGGGCGATGTCGATGCCGAGCTTGAGGCAGCGGGCATGGATGGTCGGGAAATGCTCGATGAGGAAGGCTTCGCCGAGATGCGTGGCGTCCAGCCACACATGGTCCAGGCCGTGCTTTTTCATCTCGAAGTCGATGGCGCGGGCGACGATGTCGCGCGGTGCCAGCTCCATGCGCTCGTCATGCGCCGCCATGAAGCGGGTGCCATCCGGCAACTTCAGATGCCCACCCTCGCCGCGCAAGGCCTCGGTGATGAGGAAGCTGCGCTCCTGCGGGTGGTACAGGCAGGTCGGGTGGAACTGGATGAACTCCATGTTCGCGACCCGGCAGCCCGCGCGCCAGGCCATGGCGATGCCATCGCCGGTCGAGGTGTCGGGGTTGGTGGTGTAGCGGTAAACCTTGCCGGCGCCGCCAGTGGCCAGCACGACGGCGCGTGCCGCCAGCGTCTCCACACGCTGGGTGTCGATGTCCAGCGCGTAGGTGCCATAGACGCGGGGCGGTTCGTCGCGCTGCACGTGGCGTGACGTGATCAGGTCCAGCGCCATCCAGCGCTCGCGCAGCGTGATGTTGGGGTGCTTGCGGGCCAGCTCCAGCAGCTGGTCGTGGATGGCCTTGCCGGTGGCGTCGGCTGCGTGGGCAATGCGACGCACAGCGTGCCCGCCCTCACGCGTCAGGTGCAGGCCCATCGGGCCGGTGTCGTCGGTCGTGAAGGGCACGCCCTGGTCCACCAGCCAGCCTACGGCTGCAGCGCTGCGCTCGGCGATGAAGCGGGCGGCGGCTTCGTCGACGAGGCCTGCGCCAGCGTCCTGGGTGTCGCGCACATGGCTTTCGATGGAATCGTCGCTGCCCAGCACGCCGACGATGCCGCCCTGGGCCCACGCGGTGGCCGCCTCGGTCAGCTCGCGCTTGGCGAGGATGACGACGGGCACGCTGTCGGCGAGATGCAGGGCCACGGTGAGGCCGGCCAGGCCGGCGCCAATGATGACGACGGGGGCGTCGTCCGGGGGGGCAGCAGTCATGGCCGGGCATTGTCATGCAGTGCCGGCACTCCCGCGCCATGGTGAGGATTGCCATCACACGCAGGCTGCCTACGCCACGCCCTCCCCTATGCTGCGCGCCGCTGTCAACGAAGCAGTGCAGGGAGCGATATGGAGATTTTGAAGTGCTGGGCCGGCGTCGTTGCCGGCCTTTTGCTGTCCGTCAGCGCCGCGCAGGCGGCTTCACCGCCCGCCGAGGTGTTCTTCGGCGATGCCGACATCGGCGAAATCGCGCTGTCGCCCTCGGGCAAGCGGCTGGCCATCACGACCGCCAAAGGCGCCAAGCGCGTCGGCCTCGTCGTCCTGGAACTGGCCGCCGGTGGCAAGCTGACGCGAGCCGTGCAATTCGGCAAGGAGGACGTCACCCACGTCCATTGGGTCAACGATGAGCGGCTCGTCTTCAGCCTCACGGACCTCAGTGGCGAAAACTGGCGGCCGCCGGGCCTGTTCGCCGTGAACGCGGACGGCACCGGGCTGCGAAAGCTCATCGAGCGCGACAACCGCTTCGGGATCAACAAGGGGGAGCCTGACTACAGCTTGCTGGACTGGAGCCACAGCCTGCGCCTGGTGCCCGAGCCACGGCCCGGTGAACCCAATGAAGAAGTGCTGGTGACCTCCTACTCGCGCCGCACCCAGGCGCTGTTGTGGCTGAACACTCGCACGGGCATGACGCGCGATGTCGCCGTTCAGGCACCGGCCGACAACATCCAGCAGTGGCTGGTCGACGCCAGCGGCGCGCCCCGCGCCGCAGTGAGCTTCACGAACGACCGTCTGCAGGCCTACTGGCTCAAGCCGGGCAGCACGCAATGGGAGCAGCTCTACGACACGACGGTGCTGAAGCAGCCCTTCAGGCTCCAGGACGTCGACAGCAAAGGCACGCTCTACGTCACGCACGTGCCCAAAGGAAGACCGCAAGGCGTGTTGGCGCGCTATGACGTCCAAACGAAAGCGCCCGTTCAGGCCGCCATCGTGGCAACGCCTGGCTTCGATTTCGCCGGCCACCTGATCACCGAAGGCGGCACCGTGCTGGGCGTGCGGGCGCTGGTGGACAGCGAGGCGACGGTCTGGCTGGATGAACGCATGGCCAAGTTCCAGCAGCAGGCCGACAAGCGCCTGCCGGGCTTCATCAACCGCATCAGCTGCCTTCGCTGCGGCCAGCAGGACATGGTGGCCATCATCAAGTCCTACGGCGATCACGACCCCGGCAAGGTCTGGCTCTACCTGGGTAAACCGCCCGACGGAGAACCGCACTGGCGCTCCATCGGCCGGGTGCGCGAGGCGGTCACCCCCGAGCAGATGGCGACGATGGATTTCAAGACCATCAAGGCCCGTGACGGACGCGAACTGCCGGTGTGGATCACGCGCGCCGACGATGCCAAGGGGCCGCGCCCGGCCGTTGTGCTGGTGCACGGCGGGCCTTGGGTGCGGGGCCATGTCTGGGAATGGGACAAATGGGGGCAGTTCCTGGCCTCGCGCGGCTACGTCGTCATCGAGCCGGAGTTCCGCGGCAGCGCCGGCTACGGCGAGGAGCACCTGCGCGCCGGCTTCAAGCAATGGGGCCAGGCCATGCAGGACGACGTGACCGACGCGCTGCGCTGGGCGCAGAAGGAAGGGTTGGCCAACGAGAAGGCCTGCATCATCGGCGCCAGCTACGGCGGCTACAGCACGCTGATGGGCCTGGCCAGGGAACCCGACCTCTACCGCTGCGGCGTGGCATGGGTGGCCGTGACGGACCTGGAGCTGATGGTTCAGGGGTCGTGGTGGGTGAGCGATGACAGCAGCATCGCCCGCAAGCTGACCCTTCCCGAAATGGTCGGCGACCCCAAGCAGGATGCCGCCATGCTGGCCGCCAACTCACCGGTGAAGCTGGCCTCGCGCATCAAGGCGCCGGTGCTGCTGGCCTACGGCGAGGCAGACCTGCGCGTGCCCATCGTGCATGGCAAGCGCATGCGCGACGCCCTGAAGGCGGCCGGCAATCCGCCGGAATGGGTCAGCTACCCCGAAGAAGGCCATGGCTTCGGCAAGCCCGAGAACCGATTGGACTTCGCCCGCAGGGTGGAGACCTTTCTCGCCAAGCATTTGGACCAGCCATGAAGCAGCGCCTGCTCGCTCCACTGATCCTGCTGGCCGCGCTCGCCTCGGCGAACCCGGTCCTGGCCGCGCCGCCGCCAGTCGAGGCCTTCTTCAAGGACCCCACCATCGTCGAGGCCGTGCTGTCGCCGTCGGGCCGCAAGCTCGCCGTGAGGAGCACCTTCGGCGGGCCGCGCGTCGGCCTCGGGGTCTTCGACCTCAACCCTGGCGGCAAGCCGATGCGCACCGCGCAGTTCAATGATGGTGACATCTCGCAGGCCTACTGGGTCAACGATGACCGCCTGGTCTTCAGCGTCACGGACCTGTCCGATGGCAGCGGCCGCCCCAATGGCGCGCCTGGCTTGTTTGCAATCAACCCCGACGGCAACCAGATCCGACAGTTGGTGCGGCGCATGGGGCGGCCATTCTTCACTGACGGCAGCCGGCAGGATCGTCTGCTGGACTGGAACCACCGCCTGCTGGCCGTGCCGCGGCCACAACCGAACGAGGTCAACGAAGAGGTGTTGCTGGCCGAGTTCACGCCCGACGAGCGCCACCTGGAAACGCCGTTGTGGCTCAACACCCGCACCGGCCGCACGCGGCTGACCGGCGTGAACGCCCCACCCGACACCGTGGGCTGGGTGACCGACAGCCGCGGCGAGCTGCGCGTCGCGCTGACGCGCCGCGACGGCCGGCGAGGCGCCCTGTGGCGCGGCCCGGGCCGCCAGGACTGGCAGCCCTTGTACGAGAGCGATCTGCTGAACGCGCCCTTCGGCATCAACGCCGTCGACGATGCCGGCCGGCTCTATGTGACGCACACCCAGCGCGGCAGCGAAACGGTGCTGAGCCTGTACGACTTCGAACGTCACGCGCCAGACCCCAAGCCCCTGGTCGTGACACCGGGTTTCGACTTCAACGGTCGTGTGCTCAATGACGCCGCGGGCACTGCCCTGGGCGTGCGTGTCACGACCGACGCCGAGACGACGGTCTGGCAGAACGCCGCCATGCAGGCGCTGCAAAAGGCGGCGGACGAGCGCATGCCGGGCCGCGTCAACAGCATCAGTTGCCGACGCTGTGGCCAGGCCGATGTCGTGGCGCTGGTGCGCTCCTACAGCGACCGCGAGCCCGGCCAGTTGTGGCTCTACCAGGCCCAGCCGCCCGCGGGCGAATCAGTCTGGCGCCCCGTGGGCCGCATGCGCAACGCGATCGAGCCGTCCGAGATGGCACAGATGGACCTGCACCGCATCAAGGCACGCGATGGCCGCGATTTGCCTGTCTGGGTCACGAAGAACGCCGAGGCCACAGGTCCGCTGCCGGCCGTCGTTCTCGTACACGGTGGACCCTGGGTGCGCGGCAATGCCTGGGGTTGGCATGCCTATGCGCAATTCCTGGCCTCGCGAGGCTACGCCGTGATCGAGCCGGAGTTCCGCGGCAGCACCGGCTACGGCCGAGACCATTTCCGCGCCGGCTTCCGCCAGTTCGGCCAGGCCATGCAGGACGACGTGGCGGACGCTCTGCGCTGGGCGCAGGAACAGAAGATCGCCAGCGACAAGGCCTGCATCGCCGGCGCCAGCTACGGCGGCTACAGCACGCTGATGGGCCTGATCAAGGACCCCGAGCTCTACCGCTGCGGCGTGGCCTGGGTGGCCGTGACCGACCTGGATCTGTATGTGGCGGGGTCCTGGTGGGTCCGCGATGACATCCCCGAGTGGGGCCGCCAGTTCCAGCTGCGCGACATGGTGGGCGACCCGGAGAAGGACGCCGCCCTCATCGCCGCCCATTCACCCGTCAAGCAGGCGGCGCGCATCAAGGCGCCCGTGCTGCTGGCCTTCGGCGAAGCCGACCTGCGCGTGCCGCTGGCCCACGGTGAGCGCCTGCGCAAGGCCATGCGCGAGGCCGGCAACGAGCCGGCCTGGGTGACCTACCCCGGCGAAGGCCATGGCTTTGCGGTGCTCAAGAATCGCGTCGATTTCGCCGAGCGCATGGAGGCTTTCCTGGCCAAATACCTGGGCCCGACTAGCCCTTGAACCCGTTGTAATGCCGCCGCCACTCCGGCGGCCTCCATAGGTGGGCCAGGCGCATGCCCCAGGTCTTCTCCTGGGCCATGTCGTGGAACATCGCCCGCCACTCGTGCGCATTGAGCCAGAACAGGTTGTGTGTGTAAAAGGGGTGCTCCAGGCCGTAGTCGACCGCCGCCTCTTCGGGCACGAAAGTGCCAAAGAGGCGGTCGAAGACGATCAGCGTGCCGCCGAAGTTCTTGTCGATGTATTGCGGGTTGCGGCCGTGGTGGGCGCGGTGGTGGGACGGCGTGTTGAAGATGAACTCGAACCAGGCCGACATCTTGCCGACCCAGCCGGTGTGCACGAAGAACTGGTAGCCCAGGTTGAGCGACAGCGCGAACAGCACCCAGCGAGGCTCGAAGCCCAGCCACACGGCCGGCAGGTAGAACAGCCAGTTGCCCGCAATCGGATAGAACCAGCTCTGGCGCAGCGCGGTGCCGAAGTTCATCTTCTCCGAGCCGTGATGCACGACATGGGCACACCAGAACCAGCGGATGCGGTGGCTGCCGCGGTGGAACCAGTAATAAAGGAACTCGACGAGCAGGAACAGGCCGATGAAGCGCCAGACGGTCACGTCCACGGTGAAGAGGCGGTGGTCATGGACCCAGCCCATGGCCGGCAACACCAGCACGACGAGCAGCACCAGGTCGGCAACCAGGTAGCTGCCGCCGCTGTTCATGCTGTCAAAGGTGTCCCAGAGGTCGAAGACGCCGGTCCTGCGGAAGCGCCAGGCCTCCATCGCGATGAAGACGCCGAAGACGGGTGACAACATGACCAGCGTCAGGTCGCGCCAGTCGCCGTGGCGGTGGTAGAGGTCGAGCAGCCAGTCCATGCCGCCATGTTGATCCGAAACGGCCAGGCTTTCTTGACGGCAAAACCCGGGTTTTTGACGGATCACGCCACGCCTGGGGAGATCACGCAGAGGACGGTGGCCGGCACTGCTGCATCATCGACCGGCCGTGGATGAGACCCGTGTCGCCGCCAGTTATGTCCAGTTGCTCTTCGAGCACATGGGCGCGCTCGGCTGTGCCGAAGCCCTTGGCACACCGCCGGCGCCGGCCGAGACCTTTGTCGCGCTGCGCCGCTGGCAGGCGCTGCTCGAACGGGCACGCGACCTCGACCCCGGCCCGAAGTCGACCTTCCCGCTGCGCCTGGCCCGCGGCATCGCGCCGCGGCACTTCGGCGTCGTCGGCTTCGCGGCGCTGGCCTGCGGTACCTTGGGCGAGGCCCTGTTGCGGCTGGAGCGCTATCACCGCTCGGTCTATGACGTGAACATCGCCCAGGTCCACCCCTGCCCCGAGGGCATCTGCATCGAATGGGGCGTGGAGCGCGGCCGCCCCGGCGCCCTGGTCGACGAGACCGCCATCGCGGCCCTGGTGCAGCTGACGCGTGAGTTCACGGGCAGGCCGGTGCGCGCACTGGCGGTGGATTTCGTCAACCGCCACCCGGCCGACGTGCGGCCCTACGAGGACTTCTTCGGCGGCCCGGTGCGCTTCGATCAGCCCAGCACACGCCTTGTGCTGGCGTTGCGCGACCTCGCCCTGCCCTTGCGCGGCGCCGACGCGGCCCTGCTGGCGCTGCTCGACGATCAAGCCGAACGCCTGCTGCAGGAGGTGGCTGCCATCAGCGAGCCGGTCGGCGTCTGGCGCCAGGCCCTGGTCGGCCTGATCCGCAGTGGCCGCACCCAGCTGCCCGATCTGGCGCTCAGCCTGCAGATGAGCCCGCGCAGCCTGCAGCGGCGGCTGGCCGAACAGGGCCAGAGCTTCCAGGCCCTGCTGTCGCAGACTCGCCAGCAACTGGCCGAGGCCTATCTGCGCGACCCCGGCGTCGAGTTGGCCGAAGTGGCTCTGCTGCTCGGCTATTCCGAGCAAAGCGCCTTTACGCGCGCCTTCCGGCAGTGGACAGGCCAGGCGCCGCTGCAGTGGCGCAGACAGCATTCACGATGAACCCGGCTCCCCAAACCGTCGTCACCCATGGCGCGCCGGCCATGGGCCGCTATGCCGGCCGCATATCGCGCATCGATTGGTCACCCATGCGTGAGCGCCGCTCCTGGCTCTGGCACAAGCTGCATCACAAGCGCTGGCATTACGTTGGCCTGGGCAATGAGCAGCTCTTCATCGGCGTCGCCATCGTCCACCTCGGCTGGACCTGCACGGCTTTCGCCTACCTCTTCGACCGCCGTCGCCGCACCTTGCTGGCCAACTGGCGCCAGGACGGCCTGCCGGGATTGCAGGCCGGTGTATCCGACGCGCCGCTCGCCGGCGCCCGCACCTGGTTCCGCGGCCCAGGCGCGCGTCTGACGCTCTGCCACGAGCCGGACGACAGCCTGCGCCTCACGGTCGCCACGCGCGCGCTGCGCATCCAGGCTCGCCTGGACCTCGGCCTCATGGCGCCCCCGCTGCTGGCCATCGGCTCGGTCGACGGCGGCATCGTCCATGCGACGCAAAAGACCACCGCCCTGCCCGTGCAAGGCTGGGCCGAGGCCGAGGGCCATCATTTCGGCCTGGATGGCGCCTGGGCGGCGGTCGACGCGTCCAATGGCCTGCTCGCCCGCAACACCGCCTGGCGCTGGGCCAGCGCCCACCGCGCCGACGCCGGCTTCAATCTGCAGCAGGGCTATTTCGGCGGGCAGGAGAACGTGCTGTGGCTGGACGGCATGCCGATCGCGCTGGCCGACGCGCATTTCGACTTCGACCCCACCCAGCCGTTGCGGCCGTGGCGGGTGCACACCGACGACGGCCTGCTTGACCTGGTCTTCACGCCTGAAGGCGCACGTGCCGAGGACCGTGACCTCCTCGTCGCCGCCAGCCACTACGTTCAGCCCATCGGCTGCTTCGCCGGCACGGTGCGGGCCGGTGCCGGCGCACCGGCGCGCCGCATCGACGGCCTGCTGGGCGTGACCGAGGACCACCGCTCCCGCTGGTGATACGTCACGCTCGGGCTCGGCAGGTCGGTTCAAAGACCGGGGCGGGTCGATACAGTCATGGCGCATCTCCAGTCGCCCCCCCACGTGCCCCACGCCACCACACCCACACGCAACCTCGCGGCCGGCATTGCGCTGACCGTGGCACTGGTGCTGGCGCAGGCCTGGCTGCCCGAGCGCAGCATCGACCTCGCGGCCCCCGGTGCGGTGAGCAACCTGTTCCTGATCACCGCGGGCGACGCACCGGGCGAGCCCCCCGTGCAGTGGGTCGATTTCGAACGCCGCCGCTGGGTTTGCCGCTATCCCGCGAACAGCCCTTCGCAATCGTGTGGCATCACCCTCGTGCTGAGCGGCGACGACCCGGCCCGCGGCAGGAACCTGAGCGGATTCGACAACCTGGAGATGGACCTGGCCTACCAGGGCAGTGCCGCTCATCTGCGCGTGGCCCTGCGCAATTTCGACCCGCGCTTCTCCAAGCTGACCGACGGCAACAGCTCCCGCATGCAGTCGATCAACCTGAGGGGGCGCGATGTCACCGGGCCGGTCACCCTTGAACTTTCCGAGCTGACCGTGCCCGAGTGGTGGATCACGCAGTTCGACCTGCCGCGCGAGTTCAACCGGCCCAGTGTCGAGAACGTGACGAGCCTGTCCATCGACGTGGCGGACGGCCTCGCCGGCCAGAACCACGAGCTGGAGCTGCGCCATCTCACGCTCAAGGGGCCGTGGATCGCCCGCGACACCCTCTACCTCGGCCTGCTCTGCGCCTGGCTGCTGGCGGCCGGCACCGTGGTGGGCCGGCACTGGCGCGCGCTGCGGCGCAGCCATCTGCGCCAGCAGCGCGAGATCGACGCGTTGACGGCACGCACCCGCCTGCTGCGCGTCGAGCAGGACAAGCTGCGCCGCCTGGCCACCATCGACGAGTTGACCGGGGTGCTCAACCGGCGCGGGCTGGAGTCAGCGCTGGAGGACTTCGAGGCCGAATCGGCCGGCGTGGCGCTCGTGCTGCTCGACATCGACCACTTCAAGCACATCAACGACCGCTGGGGCCACCCCGTCGGCGATGAGGTGCTGCGCCGCATGGCCGCCATCGTGTCGGCCAATCTGCGCACGAGTGACGTCATCGGTCGCTGGGGCGGCGAGGAGTTCCTCGTCGCCTGCCAGGGCCGCCATGCCGACGACGCGGTGCGGCTGGCGGAGAAGCTGCGCGATGCCGTGCAACGCGGCAACTTCGACGCCAAGGGCCGTTTCGGCATCACGGCGAGTTTCGGCGTTGCGCTGGCACCGCCCGGGGCGTCGACCCACCGCGCCTTCAAGCGGGCCGACGCGGCCCTCTACCGCGCCAAGGCCGCCGGTCGCAACCGCGTCGAACTCGACACCACGCACGACGCCGTCACCACGCTCTGAGCGTGGCGGGCGCCGCGCACGCCGCTCAGTGCACGACGCGCCCGAACGAGAACTCGCCGCCCTCGACCTGCACCGGGATGACATCCTTCGGGCCGAAGCGCCCCTGGAGGATGAGCTTGGACAGCGGATTCTCGACGCGCTGCTGGATGGCGCGCTTCAGCGGCCGGGCGCCGAAGACGGGGTCGAAGCCGACCTTGGCCAGTTCGTTCAGCGCCGCCTCGCTGATGTCCAGCTTCATCTCCATCTTTTCCAGGCGCGCCTCGAGCAGCCGCAGCTGGATGCGGGCGATGGACTTGATGTGGTCGGCGCCCAGCGCGTGGAAGATGACCGTCTCGTCGATGCGGTTCAGGAACTCGGGCCGGAAGTGGGCCTTGACCTCGCCCCACACGGCCTCGCGGATGACCTCGTCCTTCTCACCCGACAACGCCATGATGTGCTGGGAGCCGAGGTTGGATGTCATCACGATGACGGTGTTCTTGAAGTCCACCGTGCGGCCTTGGCCGTCGGTCAGGCGGCCGTCGTCCAGCACTTGCAAGAGCACATTGAACACGTCCGGGTGGGCCTTCTCGACCTCGTCAAGCAGCAGCACTGAATAGGGCTTGCGGCGCACGGCCTCGGTCAACGTGCCGCCTTCCTCGTAGCCGACATAGCCGGGGGGCGCGCCAATGAGGCGGCTCACCGAATGCTTCTCCATGAACTCGCTCATGTCGATGCGCACCATGTGGTCGTCGCTGTCGAACAGGAAGCCGGCCAGGGCCTTGCACAGCTCGGTCTTGCCAACGCCGGTGGGGCCGAGGAACAGGAAGCTGCCCAGCGGCCGGTTCGGGTCGCTCAGGCCGGCGCGTGAGCGGCGGATGGCGTCGGACACGGCCTGGATGGCCTCGTCCTGGCCGATGACGCGATCGTGCAGCTTGGCTTCCATCTGCAGCAGCTTCTCGCGCTCGCCCTGCATCAGCTTGGAGACCGGAATGCCGGTAGAGCGCGCCACGACCTCGGCGATCTCCTCGGCACCCACCAGCGTGCGCAGCAGTTGCGGCCTGTTGGTGCCGGCCTTGCCGGCCTCCTTGGCCTGGGCCTCCTTGAGCTGCTTCTCCAGCTCGGGGAGCTTGCCGTACTGCAACTCGGCAACCTTGTTGAAGTCGCCCTTGCGCTTCCATTCCTCGATGTGCTGGCGGGCGCGATCGATCTCTTCCTTGACGTGGGCCGAGCCCTGGGCCTGGGCCTTCTCGGCCGTCCAGATCTCTTCCAGGTCGTTGTACTCGCGCTGCAGCTTCAGCAGCTCGTCCTCGATGAGGCCGAGGCGCTTGATGGAGCCTTCGTCCTTTTCCTTCTTGACCGCCTCGCGCTCGATCTTGAGCTGGATCATGCGGCGGTCCAGCCGGTCCATCGGCTCGGGCTTGGAGTCGATCTCGATCTTGATCTTGGCCGCGGCCTCGTCGATGAGGTCGATGGCCTTGTCGGGCAGGAAGCGGTCGGTGATGTAGCGGTGGCTCAGCTCGGCCGCGGCAATGATGGCCGGGTCGGTGATCTCCACGCCGTGGTGGACCTCGTACTTCTCCTGCAGGCCGCGCAGGATGGCGATGGTGGCCTCCACCGTCGGCTCGTCGACCAGCACCTTCTGGAAACGGCGCTCCAGGGCCGCGTCCTTCTCGACGTATTTGCGGTATTCGTCCAGCGTCGTCGCGCCGATGCAGTGCAACTCGCCACGCGCAAGAGCGGGCTTGAGCATGTTGCCGGCATCGATGGAGCCCTCCGACTTCCCGGCGCCCACCATGGTGTGGATCTCGTCGATGAAGAGGATGGTCTGGCCGGCGTCCTGGCTGACCTCCTTCAGCACGCCCTTGAGGCGCTCCTCGAAGTCGCCGCGGTACTTGGCGCCGGCCAGCAGCAGGGCCATGTCCAGCACCAGCACGCGCTTGCCCTTCAGCGAATCGGGCACCTCGCCGTTGATGATGCGCTGGGCCAGGCCCTCGACGATGGCCGTCTTGCCCACGCCCGGCTCGCCGATCAGCACGGGGTTGTTCTTGCTGCGGCGCTGCAGCACCTGGATCGTGCGACGGATCTCCTCGTCGCGGCCGATGACGGGGTCGAGCTTGCCCATGCGGGCGCGCTCGGTCAGGTCCAGCGTGTATTTCTTCAGCGCCTCGCGCTGGCCCTCGGCCTCGGCCGACTCGACCTTCTGGCCGCCGCGAACCGCCTCGATGGCGGACTCCAGCGACCGGCGCGTCAGCCCATGGCCGCGCACGACGCCGGCCAGGTCGGTCTTGGCCTCGGTCAGCGCCAGCAGGAACATCTCGCTGGCAATGAACTGGTCACCGCGCTTGGTGGCTTCCTTCTCGGCCGCCTGCAGCAGGGAAACGAGATCGCGCCCGGCCTGCACGGTCTGGCCCGAGCCGCTGACCTGGGGCAGGCCAGCCATCAAGCCGTCCAGCGCCGTGCGCAGGCCGCCGGCATTGACGCCGGCGCGTTCCATCAAAGCGCGCGGGCCTTCATCCTGGGCCAGCATGGCCGCCAGCACGTGGACGGGCTCGATATAGGGGTTGTCGCGGGCCAGGGCCAGGCTCTGGGCCTCACCCAGGGCCTCCTGGAAGCGGGTGGTGAACTTGTCGGCACGCATGGTGGGAATCCTCCGGTTGCCAAGCCAAGTGGGCGCCAGCCGGCGCTTTTCAAGTTGAGCTAGATCAAGGCCTGCACGAGACGCATCCCCAGCCACGCGGCAAAAAGCGCTCCCAGCACGTGGGCCAGCGTATGGGCAGCAGCCATGCCCAGCTCGCCATGCCGCAACAACGCCAGCGACTCGCCCGAAAAGGCTGAAAACGTCGTCAGCCCGCCGAGGAAGCCCGTCACCAGCAAAAGTTTCAGCAATTCGTTCGGATGGCGGCCCAGCCACTCCAGCGCAACGCCGATCAACAGGCCCCCCACGAGGTTGACCAGCAGCGTACCGAGCGGGAAACCGGCCCAACGGGTGTTGAACAGCAGGCCGGCCTGCCAGCGAGTCAGCGCGCCCAAGGCGGCGCCTATCGAAACTGCCAACGCATTCACAGGGCATTCCCCCCGGCAATCCCCCAACGCGCCAGCGCCTCGTCGTCCGCCACCCGGGCATCCACCCAGTGCGCGCCGTCCGGCGTGTGCTCCTTCTTCCAGAACGGCGCCTGGGTCTTCAAATAGTCCATCAGGAATTCGCAGGCCTGGAAGGCCTGCCCTCGGTGGGCGCTGGTGACGAGCACCAGCACGATCTGGTCGCGGGCCTGCAGGGTGCCGACGCGGTGGATGACCTTGGCGGCACGGATGTCGAAGCGGGCCATGGCCGCGTCGACCATGGCTTCGATGGCCGCCTCCGTCATGCCCGGGTAGTGTTCCAGCTCCATCGCCGACACTGCCGCGCCGCTGCTGTGCTCGCGCACGGTGCCGACGAAGGCGACGACGGCACCGACGCCGCCATCCCCCATCCGCAGGGCGGAGGTTTCGGCGCCGACGTCAAAGTCCCCGGACTGGATGCAAACTCTGGGCATGACAGAGATTCTCACCCTGGCGCGCGGTGAGATTCACATGTTTGGCCGTTGAAGTCTGAGCCCGCCGCCGGATACTTGCCCCTCATTTCTTCTCACGCAGCCAGGAATCGACATGGCCCTGATGGATTTCATCAAGAAACAGTTCATAGACGTCATCCAGTGGACGGAGGACGGCGATGGCGTGCTGGCCTGGCGCTTCCCGATGTCCGGCATGGAAATCCAGAACGGCGGCCAGCTCGTCGTGCGGGAATCCCAGGTCGCGGTCTTCGTCAACGAGGGTCAAGTGGCCGACGTCTTTGGCCCCGGCACCCACAAGCTGACGACCCAGACCCTGCCGGTGCTGACCTACCTCAAAAACTGGGACAAGCTCTTCGAGTCGCCCTTCAAGAGCGACGTCTACTTCTTCAGCACGCGCCAGCAGATCGACCAGCGCTGGGGCACCAGCCAGCCGGTCGCCATCCGCGACAAGGACTTCGGCGCCGTGCGCCTGCGCGCCTTCGGCAACTATGCCTACCGCATCCTGGACCCCAAGGTCTTCCACAGCCAGATCTCCGGCACGCGCGAGCGCTACACGGTGCAGGACCTGGACGGCCAGCTGCGTGGCCTGATGCTGCAGCACATCAGCGACGCCGTCGCCAGCAGCGGCACGCCCTTCCTGGACCTGGCCGCCAACCAGGTCGAGTTCGCTGCCGCGCTGAAGAACGCAACTGCCGAGTCCTTCTCGGCCATCGGTCTGGAGCTGATCTCGGTGACGATGCAGAACGTGTCCCTGCCCGAGGAGCTGCAGAAGATCCTCGACCAGCGCATCGGCATGGGCATCATTGGCCAGAACATGGGCCAGTTCATGCAGTACCAGGCCGCGCAAGCCCTGCCCGAGATGGCCAAGGGCGGTGGCGACGGCGGTGGCATCGCCGGCCAGGCCGTGGGCCTGGGCGCCGGCGTGGCCCTGGGCCAGACGCTGGCGCAGACGCTGGGCCAGGGCCTGGCCGGCGTCGGCACCGCAGCGCCCGCACCGGCGGCCAGCAAGCCCGAAGACATCGTCTCGCTGCTGGAAAAGCTCGGCGACCTCAAGGCCAAGGGCATCCTGACCGACGAGGAATTCGCCGCCAAGAAGGCCGATCTGCTGAAGAAACTTGGCTAGGGCCTGTGAACACTACGGCAGCAGACCGCGTTGTGGCCAGAAAGCCCGCGAGCAAGGCGCGAAACGAGGCTTGGGTAGGCCCCAAGCGAGGCTTCGCAACGCCGCGCGCGGGTTTTCTGGCCGCAACCCGCAGGGAAGGCCATCCGCCCGGGGCCACTCCGCGTTGCACCGCTTGCCCGCACATCAGTGCGGGCGGCGCGGTACGCCTTGATTGGCCCCGGGCGGATGGCCTTCGCGGCCTACTTCCGTAGTGTCCACAGGCCCTCAGGCGCCAGCCGCCCAGCGTCGCTGGCGCGCCGCCTGCCCCAACTGCGGCGCGCCGGTCGAGTTCGCGAGCGCGGCTTCTGCGAGTGCCGTCTGCGGCTTCTGCCGCAGCACCTTGCTGCGCGACGGTGAGGCGCTGAGCCAGATCGGCCAGAGCGCCGAGATCTTCGAAGACTATTCGCCGCTGCAGCTCGGCACGACCGGCCGCTGGATGGGCCGCAGCTTTGCCGTCGTCGGCCGCGTGCAGCGTGGCTCGGAGCTGGGCAACTGGAACGAATGGCATCTGTTCTTCGACACCGGTGCCGACGCACCCCGCGTGGCCTGGCTCAGCGAGGACAACGGCCAGTTCGTCCTCAGCCTGGAAGCGCCACTCGCTGAAGCTCCGCCCGAAGCCCCCGCCCTCGGCCAGCCGCTGACGCTGGCCGGCCAGCGCTGGCAGGTGGCCGCCATCGTCGAGGCGGCGCTGCGTGCGGCCGAAGGCGAGCTGCCACGGCCGCCCAAGCCGGGCCGCGTCATCGAGCTGCGCAACGACAAGGGCGAGGTCGGCAGCCTGGAATACCGCGACGGCCAGCCACCGGTCTGGTCCGTTGGCCGCAATGTGCTTCTCGCCGACATGGCCTTGCAGGGCCTGCGCACCACGGCCGAGGGCGAGTCGGTCGCGGAAGCCAAGTTCAAGGGCCGGGCCATCGCCTGCCCGAGCTGCGGCGCACCACTGGAGCCCAAGCTCACGCAGACCAAGAGCATGGTCTGCGCCCAGTGCAATGCCGTCGTCGACTTGCCGGAGGGCGAATCCAAGGCCCTGGGCTTCACCCCGCAGGATCGCGGCCTGCCGCCGCTGATTCCGCTGGGCCGCACCGGCACGCTGGCCGTTGACGGCGGCAAGCCCGAAGCCTGGCAGGTCGTGGGCTACCAGGAGCGCTGCGACATCCCCGAGGACGCCGACGACGAGCAGAGCTTCTGGCGCGAATACCTGCTCTACAACCGGCTGGCGGGCTTTGCCTTCCTAGTCGACACCCGCGAGGGCTGGAGCCTGGTGCGCACCCTCACCGGCGCGCCCACCTCGGGCCGCGGCGGCGTCAGCTGGCAGGGGCGCGACTATGCGCAGCGCTGGGTTTACGGCGCCAAGACGACCCATGTACTGGGCGAGTTCTACTGGCCCGTGCGGCTGGAAGACCGCGTCCAGGTCACCGACTACATCACCCGCGACGGCCAATTCCTGCTGAGCCGCGAGCAGCAGGGCCCCGAGATCACCTGGAGCGGCGGCAGCCCGGTGCCGGCCGACACCGTGAAGACGGCCTTCAACCTGGTGGCACCGGCCGTCCAGTTCGCACGTGACACTTCCGCCTTCAAGAGCGGCGGCAACCTGCTGCGCAACATCATCATCGCCCTGTTCGTCATCGTGCTGTTGTTCGCGCTGATGCGCGCCTGCTCCAGCGACGACTGCCAGCAGTACAAGAACAGCTTCGGCGAGAACAGCAATGAGTACCGCCAGTGCCGCGCCAGTTCGCGCGGCAGCGGCGCCTATATCGGCAACAGCGGCGGCAGCTACGGCGGCTACAGCAGCGGTGGCGGCGGCCACAAATGAACTCAACTCATTGGAGAGCACCATGACCCTCGACTGGCTCAAGCCCGAAATCGTCCTCGGCTCCATGATGTACGCCATCATCGGCGTCGTCATCTTCTGGGTCTCCTTCGTCATCGTCGACAAGATCACGCCCTACAAGCTGTGGGAAGAGATCGTCGAGCACAAGAACATCGCGCTGGCCATCGTCGTTGGCGCGATGTGCATTTCCATCGGCAACATCGTCGCGGCGGCCATCCACGGCTGAAGCCGTCCATCCTGCCCTGCACGCAGCCTGTCGCACGGCGCCTCCGGGTGCGGTGAGCGTCGCCACAATCGCGCGCCGCTTCAAATCAGGAGGCCTTGATGAAGACATGGTTGACCGCAGCCACCCTGGCGCTCAGCCTCACGCTGGCCCACGCCGCAGACGATGCCGCGCAGGCCCAAGCTCAAGCTCAGAAGGCCGATGCCACCGCCCAGGCCTCGGGCTTCAAGATCCGCCCCGTCGACGATGCCTGGCGCGCCGCCCTGCCGCGCGATGCCGAGGCCGCCACCCAGGCCTATATGGACCGGCTGCCCGCCGACGTGGTCGCCAAGTCCGATGCCTACTACACCGGCGGCTACTGGCTGCAGCTCTGGGAGATGCTGTTCGGCCTCGTCGTTGCGGCCATCCTGATGAGCGGGCGCCGCGCGGCGCGCCTGCGCGACCGGGCCCTGCGCGTCGGCGGCGGGCCGGTGCGGCGCGACATGCTGTTCGGCGCGACCTATGTGCTCGCCTCGGCCGTCATCACCCTGCCACTGGCCCTCTACAGCGGCTGGTGGCGCGAACAGGCCTATGGCATGTCGACGCAGACCCTGCTGGCCTGGCTGGGCGAGGCGGCTCTCTCACAAGGCCTCGACATGCTGATGATGGGCATCGTTGTCGCCGGGCTGTACGCCGTGATCCGTCGTGCCGGCGAGCGCTGGTGGATCTGGGGCACAGCCGCTGGCATTGCCGCCCTCATCGTGCTGATCGCCATCTCGCCCGTCCTCATCCAGCCGCTCTTCAACACCTACAAGCCGGTCGAGGACGGCCCCGTCAAGACGGCCGTGCTGCAGATGGCCCACGCCAACGGCGTGCCGGTGGACAACGTCTACGTCTTCGACGCCTCCCGGCAGACGACGCGCATCAGCGCCAATGTGTCCGGCATGCTGGGCTCGGCCGCCGTGCGACTGAACGACAACCTGCTGCGCCGCACCTCCGAGGCCGAGATCCGCGCCGTCATGAGCCATGAGCTGGGCCACTATGTGATGAACCACATGGCCAAGAACATCGCGATGCTGACGCCGCTGCTCTTCGTCGGCTTCGCCGTCGCGGCCTGGGCCATGAAGCGCCTGCTGGCGCGCTTTGCCACCGCCACCGGCGTGAGTCGCATCGACGACGTGGCCGGCCTGCCGATGCTGGTGGCCGTGTTCTCGATCTTCTTCACGCTCGCCATGCCCATCAACCACACCATCACCCGCGTCCAGGAGATCGAGGCCGACCGCTTCGGCCTGAACCTGTCGCGCGAGCCGCACGGCTTTGCCGAGGCGCAGCTGCGACTGGTGGAGTACCGCAAGGCCGACGCCGGTGCGCTGGAGGAGTTCGTGTTCTTCCACCACCCGACCACGCGCAACCGCATCCTGGATGCGATGCGCTACCGCGAAGCGATGGGCACGCCGTGACGTGAAGCCCTCGTCCAAGGAGTACCTTGGCCGGTCTCCCGAGGGGACGGCGATGCTTGCGGTATTGAACCGCAAGCACATCGCCAGCGCGGGCCGGCCAGATGAACTGGAGTCGGATGGCCTCAATACAAAGACAACTGCAATGCCATCGACCCATGACTTCGCCGCACTGACCGCCAACGCCCTCGAGGACTGGACGCTGTTCGCCATCCGCTTTCACGACAAGCCAGGCGCCGGCGAATTGCGGCGCCAACTGCTGCAGGCTCATCTGGAATGGGTAGCCGCGAACGCCGCCCAGGTGCGTGCAGCCGGCTCACTGCGCGAATCACCTGAGGCAACACCAGTTGGCGGCCTGTGGGTGGTGCGTGCACCGGACAAGGCCGCCGTCGAGGCGCTGATCGCGACCGACCCCTTCACCACCGGCGGCCTGCGCGCCGGCTGGGACATCTATTACTGGAGCAAGGCCCTGCCTCAGCCGGTTTCTTTCTAGCGCGATGGATGGGCGAAACTCGCGGCCCGCCGAACGACCGCACAGGCCAGCCATGAAACTCTCCGTCCGCCACCTCGCCACGGCCATGTTCCTCGCCATCGCCCTGCCCGTTTCGGCCGCCGATGCACCACCCGACGTGGCCATCTTCGTCGCACGGCTCGACGTCGCCACGGGCAAGGTCAGCGACACCCGCAACATCACGCCCGGCAAGGGCAACAACTTCCAGCCGGCCTTCACCCACGACGGCTCGGCCGTCGTCTACACCTCGGGCCGCACCGGTTCAAACAACATCTACCGCCACGACCTTGCCAAGGGCACGACCGTGGCCGTCACCGCGACGACCGAGAACCTCTACTCGCCGACGCCGCTGGTCGACGGCAACGGCTTCTCGGCCATCCGCGTCGTCACCGCCGATCCGGCCTACGGCATCGAGGTCAACGAGCCGTCCCTGTGGCTGTTCGGCTGGGACGGCAAGCCCGTCGCACCCGTGGTACCGACCAAGCGCATCGGCTACCACGCCTGGGTCAACCCCGACCAGTTGGCCGCCTTCATCGTCGACGACGTGCCGGAGCGCAACAACCACCGGGCTGTGCTCATCAGCCGCACCACCGGCCAGCAGACGCTGCTGACCGCCAAGCCCGGCCGGTCGCTGGGCCGCACGGCCGACGGCAAGCGCGCCCTCTTCGTCGACCAGACCGACCCGGCCCACTGGCGCATCTGTGCGATGGGCGCAGCTGACAAGGCGCCGCAGGTGCTGGTGGAGACGCCCGTCGGCCCGGAGGGCGAAAAAGACGCCAACCGCAGCCAGTACTTCGTGGCCCTGCCCGATGGCTCGATGCTGATGGCGCGCGGCAATCTGCTGCTGCGCTGGGATGGCAAGCTGGGCGGCAGCTTCCAGGCCTTTGCCGAACTCGCCGACCTGGGCGGCGCCATCCGCAACATCGCCGCCAGCCCGGACGGCAAGCGGCTGGCCTTCTCGGTGCTGCTCAAGCCGTGACCGAGCAGCAGTCCACCGCTCGCGCTTCACTGGCCGAGCTGCTGCTGCTCGCCAGCGTCTTCGTCATCGCCGCCTGCGGCCTGGTCTACGAGCTGGCGGCCGGCGCGCTGGCCAGCTATCTGCTTGGCGACTCGGTGCTGCAGTTCTCCACCGTCATCGGCGTCTATCTCTTCGCCATGGGCCTGGGCTCCTGGCTGTCGCGCTTCGTGGAGCGCCAGCTCGTCGGCGTCTTCCTGCAGGTGGAGCTGCTCGTTGGCGTCATCGGCGGCCTGATGCCGGCGGGCCTGTTCGCCGTGCACAGCCTGCTGCCGCCGGGCGAAGGTGCGGCCTTCAAGACCCTGCTCTACGCGCTGGTGCTGCTCGTCGGCGCCCTGGTCGGGCTGGAGATCCCGCTCGTCATGCGCATCCTGAAGCGCCACTTCAGCGCTCGCTATGGCCTGAAAGACCTGGTCTCGCAGGTGCTGACCTTCGACTACCTTGGCGCCCTGCTGGTCGCGCTGGCTTTCCCGCTGGTGCTGGTGCCTCAGCTCGGCCTGGTGCGCACGGGCATCGCCTTCGGCCTGCTGAACGTGGCCGTCGCGGTCTGGGCACTGTGGATCTTTCGCGCCGAGCTGCGCGCGCGCCGCAGCCAGGCCATCGCCTGCGGGCTGTCGGCCGTGCTGCTGCTGGCCGCCCTGCTCGGCGCCGATGCGCTGACGCGCTGGTCCGAGGAACGCTTCTACGGCGAGCACATCGTCTTCAAGCAGAGCAGCGCCTACCAGCGCATCGTCGTCACCGATGGCGGCGGCGGCACGCGGCTCTTCCTCAACGGCAACCTGCAATTCCACTCGCGCGACGAGTACCGCTATCACGAGGCCCTCGTGCATCCCGCCATGGCGGCCCAGGGGGCCCCGAAGCGCGTGCTGGTGCTCGGCGGCGGCGACGGCATGGCCGTGCGCGAGATCCTGAAGTACTCGAGCGTCGAGCAGGTGACGCTGGTGGAGCTGGACCCATTGATGACCGGCCTGTTCACGACCAACCCCAAGCTCGCGGCGCTCAACGGCCATTCGCTGTCGTCGCCCAAGCTGCGCATCGTCAATGCCGATGCCTTCGGCTGGCTGGAACAGCACGCCGAGGTTTTCGACGTCATCGTCATCGACTTCCCCGACCCGTCCAATTTCGCCCTCGGCAAGCTCTACACGGCCAGCTTCTACGAGCTCGTCGACCAGCACCTCAGCGCCGCCGGTTACGCCGTCGTGCAGACCACCTCGCCGCTGATCGCGCGGCGCAGTTTCTGGACCGTCGTCACGACACTGGAATCGGTCGGACTTACCGCCACGCCCTACCACGCGCATGTGCCGAGCTTTGGCGAATGGGGCTTTGTGCTGGCCTCGCGGCGGCCCTTCCGGCAGCCAGCGGCCTTCCCGCCCGGCCTGCGCTTCCTCAGCCCGCAGAGCCTGCCCGCTCTCCTCGACTTTCCGCCCGACATGGCGCGCGTACCGACCGAGGTGAATCGCCTCAGCAACCAGGTGCTGGTGCAAGAGTTTGAAACCGAGTGGGGCCAGGTTCACTAGGCGCGCCTTTTGCCGGAAGATCGGCTCGCCGGCAAAAGACGCTGGCGCAGGAGCCACCCATGCAGACTGCCACCCTGAAGCCCGAAGCCCTGGCCCAGGTCGACCTGCCCTCGACGCCGCCCGGCACCGATGCCAGGAATATTGACAGCATCTATGACAACCTCGTCCACGGCGTCGGCCACGAGCATGTGACCGAAGCCAATGTCGAAGCGCTGATGCAGCGCGCCGCGGCCGACCACCACCCGGTATTGGCCGAAGAGCTGCGCGAATGGCGCTCAAACAGTGATGGCGACGATGTGAAGCCCGTGGCGAGCTGACGGGCGAGGCGACGGCGCAGGCTGCTACCCTGCCGCCCTTGCGCCCGCCCCAGCCCTCTTTTTCCCGCGTCGAAACCACCGGCCCCTCCCGCCGGGCGCTGTTGCTCGGCCTGCTGGCCGGCGGCTGCACGCCCGACGCGCCGGCCCTGCAGGGCGGCTGGGTCGGCACCCATCCCGAGCGCGGCCATCGGCTGCGGGGCGAAAGACCGAAGGCCGACGGGCCGCTGAAGACCACGGGCGTGCTCATCGTCGGCGCTGGCGTCGCCGGCCTGGCCTGCGCGCGTGCGCTGGCCCGGCGCGGCATCGACGACTTCGCCCTGCTCGACCTCGAAGACCAGGCCGGCGGCAACAGCCGTGGCCACGTGCTGGCCGGCGCGCCCTGCCCCCTCGGCGCTCACTACCTGCCACTGCCCGGCGCCCAGGCGCGTGAAGTCAATGAGCTGCTGCACGAGCTGGGCCTGGCCCGCGAGCAACTCGGCCGCACAGTCTGGGACGAGCGCCACCTCTGCCACAGCCCACAGGAGCGCCTCTTTATCGACGGCGAATGGCGCGAGGGCCTGCTGCCGCCGCCGGAGGGCGCCGCGTCGCTGGCGCAGTACAGGCGCTTCTCGGTGCTGGTCACCCAGGCGCAACGCGAGCTCGGCTTTGCCATGCCCAGCCACCGCGCCCGCTGGACCGCCGGCCATGCCACGCTCGACGCCCAGACCTTCGCCACCTGGCTGGACACCGCCGGCCTGAATGACACCCGGCTTCGCTGGTATCTCGACTACTGCTGCCGCGACGACTTCGGCGCCGGGGACAGCACCGTCTCGGCCTGGGCCGGTCTGCACTATTTCGCCAGCCGCCATGGCTTCCATGCGCCCGGTGACGAGGCGGCCGAGCGCGAGCCGGTGCTGACATGGGCCGAAGGCAATGGCTGGCTCAGCACCCACGTCGCCGCGCCGCTGCGCGAGCGCATCAACCTGGGCCGCACGGTGTTGCGCGTGACCGAGCAGCGCCAGGGCGTCGAACTGCTGGCCTGGAACGAGGCGACCGGCGCGCCCGAACGCTGGACCGCCCGCGCCATCGTCATGGCCACGCCGCTGTTCGTGTCGGCCCGGCTGCTAGACGCGCCGCCCGATGCGCTGCGTTCGCTGAAGCAGGCCCACGCCCCCTGGCTGACGGCCAGCATCGCGCTTCGCGAGCCGCTGCTGCAACGCCCCGGCGCGCCACCCTCCTGGGACAACGTGCGCTATGGCAGCGCGGCCCTGGGCTATGTCGACGCGCGTCACCAGTCGCGCGATCCGACGCCGCGCCCGCCGGTGCTGACGGCCTACCTCGCCCTGCCCGAAAGCCAGCGTGGCGAGCTGCTGAAGCAGCCCTGGCAGCACTGGGCCGGGATCGTCACCCAGGAGCTGGCCCAGACCCACCCGGACCTGCCGGCCAAGCTCGAGCGCATCGACCTCTGCCGCTTCGGCCATGCGATGAGCATCCCCGCACCTGGCCTGCGCGGCTCGGCCGAGCTGGCCGCGCTGAACGCCCAGCGCGGCCGCGTCGTGTTCGCACACAGCGACCTGGCGGGGTACTCGGTCTTCGAGGAGGCCTACACGGCCGGCGTCGAGGCGGCCGCGCGGCTCAGCCTCTGAACTGCCGTCTCGCGCGGCGCGAACGCCTTCAGCAAGGCATCGAGCAGGGCCTCGGCCTTGGCGCTGTTGTCGGCGCCGTAGTTGCAGACATAGACGTCCAGCGTCACGCCGCCCAGTTCCGGCCAGGTGTGCACGGCCAGGTGGGATTCGGCCAGCAACACGACGCCGGTGACGCCGCTCTGCTCGTCCTTGGGTGCGAAACGGTGGAAGAGTTCGGCGACGCCGGTGAGCCCTGAACGGGTCACTGCGTCGCGGCACAGCGCGGCGAGCGCGTCGGCGTCGCGCATGACCGCCAGCGCCGGGTCGACGCCGTGCAGGTCGGCCGTCAGATGCAGGCCCTGCACGTCAGCCTCCAGTGACGGGAGGAAAGAAGGCCAGCTCGTCGCCGTCCGACAGTACGGCAGATTCGGCGCACATCTTCTGGTTCAACGCCGCGCGCACTGCGCGACCACATGCCAGAGCCTCAGCATGGATGCCACCACGTGCCTGCAGCGACTCGCGCGCCACGGCGACGGTGCTGCCCTCAGGCAAGGTGATCGCTTCGCCCTCGCCCAGCTTCTCGCGCAGCGACGCAAAGAACCGCAGTCGGACCGTGATGCTCACGCCAGCAGCTCCGCGAACGGAATGAAGCGCACCGCGTCGCCCGCCTTGAAGGCCTGGCCGGGCGGGTTATCGAGCAGGCCGTCGGCCCAAAACGCCGAGGTCAAGACGCCGCTGCTCTGGTTGGAGAACATCGCCAGGCCGCCCTCTTCGTCCAGACGCACCCGCAGAAACTCGCGGCGTTTGTCGGGCTTGGGCCAGTCGAAGCCGGCCGCCAGCCGATAGCCCCGCGGCGTCAGGCGCGCAGCGCCTTGCAACTTCAGCAGGAAGGGCCGCACGAGGACGAGGAAGGTCACCAGGCTGGAAACCGGGTTGCCGGGCAGACCGATGAAGTGGGCAGCGCCGACGCGGCCATACGCGAACGGCTTGCCGGGCTTGATCGCGATGGCCCACAGGTCGAGCTGGCCCTCAGCCTGCACGGCGGGGCGCAGATGATCTTCCTCGCCGACGGACACGCCCCCCGAGGTGAGGATGACGTCGGCCTGGGACGCCGCTTCGCGCAGCGCGGCGCGGGTTGCATCGAGGCGGTCGGGCACGATGCCAAGGTCGATGACCTCGCAGCCCAGGCTTTCGAGCAGGGTCCGCAGCGTGAAGCGGTTGGAGTTGTAGATGGCACCGGGCGGCAGCGGCTCGCCGGGCATGACGAGTTCGTCGCCGGTGGAGAACAGTGCGACACGCGGTCGGCGGGTGACGGTCAGCTCGGCGGCGCCAGCGGTCGCGGCCAGCCCGACGGAGACCGCATCCAGCCGCGTGCCGGCCGGCAGCACGACCGAACCGGCGCGCACGTCCTCGCCACGCAGGCGCACGTTGGCGCCAGCGGTGATGGGCTGGGTCATGCTGACCTTGTCGCCCACCAGCTCGGTGAACTCCTGCATGACGACGGTGTCCGCACCCGGTGGCACATGGGCGCCCGTGAAGATGCGCGCCGCCTCGCCGGGTGGCAGCGGTGCGGGCACGCTGCCAGCGGGAATGCGCTGCGTGACAGGCAATGCCTGGCCCGCATCGGCGGCGCGCAGCGCATAGCCGTCCATCGCCGAGTTGTCGGCCGGTGGCACGTCCACCGGCGAGATCAGGTCCGCGGCCAACACACGGCCAACCGCGGCGCTGGTGGCCAGCGTCTCGCGCCCGGCCAGCGGCTGGATCTGCGCCAGCAGCGCGGCCAGCGCCTCGTCCAGCGGGATCAACGGCTTCCTGGGGGCTTCAGACATTGGCGTGAATGTAGGCCTTCACCTGGCCTACATCGGCCGGCATGACCTTCACGCGTTTGGGGAGTTCTTCGATGCCTTCCAGCCCGGCGGGCCGCGGCGGCTCGATGGCCAGGGCCTCGTGGATGGTTGCCGCGAACTTGGCCGGCAGGGCCGTCTCCAGCACCAGCATCGTGACGTTGGGATCGCGCTTCTCCAGCGCCACCTTGAGGCCGTCGGCGGTGTGCGGGTCGATGATGACGCCGTGCTCGGCATGGCAGCGGCGGATGGTTGCCACACGGTCGGCATGCGTGCTGCGGCCGGACACGAAGCCGAAGCCGGCGATGTCGGCATGCTCGCCGCCGCCCAGCTCGAACTGGCTGGCGCCGAAGTGCTGCTTCACGCGACCACCGTCGCGGCCGAGCAGGTCGAAGACGAAGCGCTCGAAATTGCTCGCCTTGGAGATGTCCATCGACGGGCTGGACGTCTCGTGCGTGTCGGCCGTGCTGCGCGGGCGGTAGGCGCCGGTGCGGAAGAATTCGTCCAGCACATCGTTCTCGTTGGTCGCGACGACCAGCTGCTTGATGGGCAGGCCCATCATGCGCGCCACGTGGCCGGCACAGACGTTGCCGAAGTTGCCGCTCGGCACCGTGAAACTGATCTTGTCGGCGTTGCTCTTCGTCGCCTGGAAATAGCCGGCGAAGTAGTAGACGACCTGGGCCAGCAGGCGCGCCCAGTTGATGGAGTTGACCGTGCCAATGCGGTGCTCGCGCTTGAAGGCGAGGTCGTTGGACACGGCCTTGACGATGTCCTGGCAGTCGTCGAATACGCCATCGATGGCGATGTTGTGGATGTTCTCGTCTTGCAGGCTGAACATCTGCGCCTGCTGGAAGGGGCTCATGCGGCCGTTGGGGCTGAGCATGAAGACATTGACGCCCTTTTTGCCGCGCATGGCGTACTCGGCGGCGCTGCCGGTGTCGCCCGAGGTCGCGCCCAGGATGTTGAGCGTCTCGCCGCGACGGCCGAGTTCGTACTCGAACAGCGCACCCAGCAGTTGCATGGCCATGTCCTTGAAGGCCAGCGTCGGGCCGTTGGACAGGCCTTGCAGCGCGATGTGGTCGCCCAGCCAGGTCAGGGGCGTGATGGCCTCGGTGCCGAAGACCTCGGCCGTGTAGACGCGGCGCGTGATGGCATGCAGGTCGTCGGCCGGGATGTCGTCGATGTAGAGCGACAGGATCTCGAAGGCGAGGTCCGCATAGGCCAGGCCGCGCCAGCGCGCGAGCGTGGCGGCGTCGACTTTCGGGTAGACCTTGGGCAGGTAAAGGCCGCCGTCGGGAGCGAGGCCTTCGAGCAGGATGTCGGAGAAGCCGCGCTCGGTCTGGTCGCCGCGGGTGGAGATGTACTTCATGTCAGTTCAGGCTCAGGCGAGCTCTTCCTTGCGGATGCGGACGATGGGGGCAAGCACGGTGGGCAGGCCCTGCATCTTGGCCAGGGCCTCGTTCATGCGGCCTTCCACGGTGTCGTGCGTCAGGATGATGAGGTCGGTTTGGCGCTCGCCTTCGCCCGACTCGCGCTGCAGCACGGCATCGATGGAGATGTCGTGCTCGGCCAGGATGGTGGTGATGCGCGACAGCACGCCGGGCTGGTCGGCCACCACGAGGCGCAGGTAGAAGGCGGTGTGCACGTCGGCCATCTCGAGGATGGGCGTGTCGCTCATCGCGTCGGGCTGGAAGGCGAGATGGGGCACGCGGTGATCGGGGTCGGCCGTGTGCAGGCGGGTCACGTCCACCAGGTCCGCGACGACGGCCGACGCGGTCGGCTCCGCGCCGGCACCCTTGCCGTAGTACAGCGTCGTGCCGACGGCATCGGCCTGCACGACGACGGCATTCATCGCGCCTTCGACATTGGCGATCAGGCGGCTGGACGGGATCAGCGTGGGATGCACGCGCAGTTCGATGCCGCTGGTCCCGGCAGGGACCCCATTTCCATCCATGCGGCGGCGCGTGATGCCCAGCAGCTTGATGCGGTAGCCGAGCTGCTCGGCGTACTTGATGTCGGTGGCCTGCAGGCTGCTGATGCCCTCGACGTGGGCCTTGTCAAACTGCACCGGCACGCCGAAGGCGATGGCGCTCATCAGGGTCAGCTTGTGGGCCGCATCCACGCCTTCGATGTCGAAGGTCGGGTCGCTCTCGGCATAGCCCAGGCGTTGCGCTTCCTTCAGCACGGTGGCGAAGTCCAGGCCCTTGCCGCGCATCTCCGACAGGATGAAGTTGGTGGTGCCGTTGATGATGCCGGCGATCCACTCGATGCGGTTGGCCGTCAGGCCTTCGCGCAGCGCCTTGATGATGGGGATGCCGCCGGCCACGGCCGCCTCGAAGGCGACGACGACGCCCTTCTCGCGCGCCGCTTCGAAGATCTCCGTGCCGTGCACGGCCAGCAGGGCCTTGTTGGCGGTGACGACATGCTTGCCGTTGGCAATCGCCTGCAGCACGAGGCTGCGGGCCGGCTCGATGCCGCCGATCAGCTCGACGACGATGTCGATGGCCGGGTTGTTGACGAGCTGCTGCGCGTCGCCGACGCAGGGCACGCCGTCACCGACGATGGCCTGATAGGCCTTGGCGCGCTCGGCGTTGCGGGCGGACACCATCGCGATCTCGATGCCCCGGCCGGCGCGGCCGCGAATCTCGGCCTGGTTGCGCTGCAAGACGTGGAAGGTGCCGGCACCGACGGTGCCGAGGCCGATCAGGCCAACTTGAATCGCTTTCATCGCAGGGCTCTCAGGACAGGAAATCAGGAAGTGTGGCGGCGGCGGTAGCCGGCCAGGAAACGGTCGATGCGGCCAATGGCCTCACGCAGATCATCCACATTGGGCAAAAAGACGAGGCGGAAGTGGTCATGCTCGGGCCAATTGAAACCGGTGCCCTGGACGATCAGCACCTTCTCCTCGGCGAGCAGCTCGTAGGCGAACTGCTGGTCGTCGGCTATTGGATAGACCTTGGGGTCCAGCCTCGGGAACATGTAGAGGGCCGCTTTGGGCTTGACGACGCTGACGCCCGGGATCTGCGTCAGCAGCTCATAGGCCAGGTCGCGCTGGTGGCACAGGCGCCCGGTCGGCGCGACCAGGTCCTTGATGCTTTGGTAGCCGCCCAGGGCCGTCTGGATCGCCAATTGACCCGGCGTGTTGGAGCACAGGCGGAGGGACGCCAGCATGTTCAGGCCCTCGATGTAGTCGCGGGCATGGCGCTTCTCGCCGCTGACGATCATCCAGCCGGCACGGTAGCCGCAGGCACGGTAGTTCTTGGACAGGCCGTTGAAGGTGATGAAGAGCACGTCGTCGGCCAGGGACGCCATGGCGGTATGGGTGTTGCCGTCGTACAGCGTCTTGTCGTAGATCTCGTCGGCAAAGATGACGAGTTGGTACTTGCGGGCCAGTTCGATGATGCCCAGCAGCAGGTCGTCCGGGTACAGCGCGCCGGTCGGATTGTTCGGGTTGCAGACCATGATGCCGCGGGTGCGCGGGCTGATCTTGGCCTCGATGTCGGCCAGGTCGGGCAGCCAGCCGGCGCCCTCGTCACAGCGGTAGTGCACCGGCCTGCCGCCCGACAAGCCGACGACGGCGGTGTAGAGCGGGAAATCGGGCGCCGGGATCAGGATCTCGTCACCATCGTTGACCAGGGCGTTGATCGCCATCTGGATCAGCTCGGAGGCGCCGTTGCCCAGGTAGACATCGTCCACCGTCACGCCCTTGACGCCCTGCTGCTGCGTGTAGTGCACCACCGCCTTGCGCGGCGCGAACAGGCCCTTGCTGTCGGTGTAGCCGCCGGCGTCGCCGAGGTTGCGGATCATGTCCTGCACGATCTCGTCCGGCGGCGTCAGGCCGAACACCGCCGTGTTGCCGATGTTCAGCTTGATGATCTTCTGGCCCTCTTCCTCCATCTGGCGCGCCTTGTCCAGCACGGGGCCGCGGATGTCATAGCTGACGCTGGCGAGCTTGCTGGACTTGGCGATGGGCTTCAAAAGGGGCTCCGGCGCAGCAATGCTGCAGTGCAAGAAGGTGCAAAAAGGGGGATCTTGGAGTTTAAGCAAGGCCCGGGCATGCGGCCTGCCGTTCTGCGCGACACTCGCGCCCGGCTTTTCGCACCTTTTCCCGATGAAGTTCCAGCTTGACGAGCCGCAAGGCGGCAACAGCATTTCGCGCCATGACGCCCAGGGGGTCTGGGTCAACGGCCGGCCGCACACGGCGAGTGTCCTGGTCCCCTGGAAAGGCGACGTGGCTGCCTGGGCGCCTTCGCGCTTCGAGGAACTTCAGCCTGCACATTTCGAAGCGATCAAGGCCTTGAACCCCGAACTGGTCGTCTTCGGCAGCGGCGCCCGGTTGCGTTTCCCGAGCCCGGCCCTGTGGCGTGGGCTGGTTGAAGCGCGCATCGGCTTCGAAGTCATGGACAACGCAGCCGCTTGCCGCACTTACAACGTGCTTGCCAGTGAAGGCCGCAACGTTCTGGCAGCATTGCTCATTGAGGGATGACCTCCGCCGGTCGGGAGACCGGGGAGGCTTTATAATCACGGGCTATTGCTTGCGGGCGCCCGCGTAGATTGTTTTTGTGAAAGGCTTCACAGAGCGATCACGAACCGGGGACCCCGTGAGCACAACTCCTGCTGCACCCCCCAATGACGCCTGCGCTCAACAAACCCCTGCCGGAAATTGAGGCTCAAGCCACCGGCGGCGTGAAGTTCACTGCCAATGCCTTCCTGGGCAAGTCGGTCGTGCTGTATTTCTACCCGAAGGACAACACGCCCGGTTGTACCACCGAGGCGATGCAATTCCGCGACCGCCACAAGGACTTCGTGAAGGCCGGCGCGGTGGTGCTCGGTGTTTCGCGCGACAACATGGCCTCGCACGAGAAGTTCAAGCAGGCCCTGGAGCTGCCCTTCGAGCTGATCGCCGACACGGAAGAAAAGCTCTGCCACATGTTCGGCGTGGTCAAGAACAAGATCATGTACGGCAAGAAGGTCAAGGGCATCGAGCGCTCGACCTTCCTGATCGCCCCGAACGGCATCCTGGTGGGCGAATGGCGCGGCATCAAGGTCGCCGGCCACGTCGACGAGGTGCTGAAGGCCGTGAAGGGCCTCAAGAAGGAAGCCGCCTAAGCCGCACAAGGCGCCACATGACGCGCGAAAAACGCGTTGTTTGCTGACATCGCGGGCCCCCGCGGTATGTGCATAATCAGCTCATGCCCCGGGTCGAATCCTTGTCACAGACTGCAAAGCCGCACTCATCCTGTGCGGCTTTTTGCTTTCTGGAGCCTGGATCGCGTGGGGTTCACTTGTCGCCCATCCGCCGTAAATGCCACTGCCTAAGCCTCCTGCACAACGCGCCAGCCGCCTCGATGCCTCTGCTTATTCGGCCACTCTGACCCCCAGCAAACCTCGCGCGACGCCTCCCGTCGTCGTCGCGCCCGCCGCCGCTCCGGTCGCGGTGCCGACAGCCGAAGTGCTGCGGCTTCCCACCCCCACCTCCAGCCCCGCTGCCGCCAGGCCGGGACTGCCCATAAAAACAGCCAGCAAGGCGCCGGCCAGAGCCGCCGCGCCCAAACGCACGCGAAAACCCGCCGGCGCCGCCAAGCTCTTCGTGCTCGACACCAATGTGCTGATGCACGACCCGATGTCGCTGTTCCGCTTCGAGGAGCACGACGTCTTCCTGCCCATGATCACGCTCGAGGAGCTGGACGGCCACAAGAAGGGCATGACCGAGGTCGCCCGCAACGTGCGCCAGGTCAGCCGCGAACTGGACCAGCTCGCCGCCAGCCTGAAGACCAGCGGCATCGAGGAGATGGCCAAGGGCCTGGCCCTGGCCGGCACGGGCCACCGCGAAGCCGAAGGCAAGCTCTTCTTCCAGACCGAGCTGATCGATGCGCCGCTGCCGCAAGGCCTGCCCCAGGGCAAGGCGGACAACCAGATCCTGGGCGTCGTCCAGGCGCTGAAAGGCCTGCACCCAGGCCGGGAAGTGGTGCTGGTGTCCAAGGACATCAACATGCGCATCAAGGCCCGCGCCCTGGGCCTGCCGGCGGAGGACTACCGCAACGACAAGACGCTGGAAGACTCCGACCTGCTCTACACCGGCGTCCAGGCGCTGCCCTCGGATTTCTGGGACCGCCATGGCAAGACCATGGAGAGCTGGCAGCAGGGCGGCACGACCTACTACCGCATCAGCGGCCCGCTCGTGCCCACGCTGCTGATCAACGAGCTGGTCTACCTGGAGGCGCCCGGCGAGACGCCCCTGTACGCCAAGGTCACCGAGATCACCGGCAAGACGGCCGTGCTGCGCACGCTGAAGGACTACGGCAATCAGAAGCACGCCGTCTGGGGCGTGACGTCGCGCAACCGCGAGCAGAACTTCGCGCTGAACCTGCTGATGGACCCGGAATGCGACTTCATCACGCTGACCGGCACCGCCGGCACCGGCAAGACGCTGATGACGCTGGCCGCCGCGCTCGCCCAGGTTTTCGATGACCGCCGCTACAGCGAGATCATCGTCACCCGCGTGACCGTGCCCGTGGGCGAGGACATCGGCTTCCTGCCGGGCACCGAGGAAGAAAAGATGGGCCCCTGGATGGGCGCCCTGGACGACAACCTCGAGGTGCTGGCCAAGGGTGGCTCCACCGCCGGCGAATGGGGCCGTGCCGCCACCAATGACCTGGTGCGCAGCAAGATCAAGATCAAAAGCCTGAACTTCATGCGTGGGCGCACCTTCTTGAACAAGTTCGTCATCATCGACGAGGCCCAGAACCTGACGCCCAAACAGATGAAGACCTTGATCACGCGCGCCGGACCGGGCACCAAAATCGTCTGCCTGGGCAACCTGGCGCAGATCGACACGCCCTACCTGACCGAAGGCAGCTCAGGCCTGACGTTTGCGGTCGACCGCTTCAAGGGCTGGGCCCACAGCGGCCACGTGACGCTGGCCCGCGGCGAGCGCTCGCGGTTGGCGGATTTCGCTTCCGAAGTTCTTTGAACCGATGCGGCCCCTTCGTGGGGCCGTTTCTTTCCCATCAAATGGTTGCGATACCATTTCGCATCCACTGTCTGGCATTCCCATGATCTACCGCTCCCTCGGCCGCACTGGCTGGAACATCTCTGCCATCGGCTTCGGCGCCTGGGCCATCGGCGGCACCTGGGGCCATACGGACGACAGCGCCGCGATGGCGGCCCTGCATCGGGCGCTGGACCGCGGTGTGAACTTCTTCGACACCGCCGACGTCTACGGCGATGGCCACAGCGAGCGCCTGCTGGCCCGCCTCAAGCGCGAGCGCCCCGGTGAAGCCTTCTACATCGCCACCAAGGCCGGTCGGCGCCTGAACCCGCACATCGCCGAGGGCTACCGCGATCTGCGGCCCTTCATCGAGCGCAGCCTGCAGAACCTCGGGACCGACAGCCTGGACCTGCTGCAGCTGCACTGCCCGCCCAGCGCCGTCTACGCCATGCCCGAGGTCTTCGGCGCGCTCGACGACCTGGTGCGCGAGGGCAAGCTACGGCACTACGGCGTCAGCGTCGAGCGCATCGACGAGGCCCTCGCGGCGCTCAAGTTCCCTGGCGTGCAGTCGGTGCAGATCATCTACAACCTGTTCCGCCAGCGGCCCGCCGAAGCCTTCCTGCCTGCGGCCCAGGCAGCGCAGGTTGGCGTGCTGGCGCGGCTGCCACTGTCCAGCGGCATGCTGAGCGGCAAGTTCACGCGCGACAGCCGCTTCGGTGCAGACGACCACCGTGGCTTCAACCGCCAGGGCGAGGCCTTCGACAAGGGCGAGACCTTCTCGGGCGTCGACTATGAACAGGGCCTGGCCGCCGTCGAAGAGCTGCGTGCGCTGCTGCCGCCTGGCATCAGCATGGCCCGCCTCGCGTTGCGATGGATCCTGATGAACGAAGCCATCACGACCGCCATCCCCGGCGGCCGCACGCCCGCGCAGGTGGATGAGAACGTCAGCGCCGCCGACCTCGATGCCCTGCCTGCGCCGCTGATGCAGTCGCTGGCCGACCTCTACCAGCGCCGCATTGCACCGCAGGTGCACGGCCTGTGGTGAGCCGCTTTCACGTCACATGAAAAAAAGCGGCCCGAGGGCCGCTGCTTCGTTTTCCCTGCGAGAGATCAGACACGGCGACGGCGACCTGCCGCCAAGCCTGCCAGTGCGATGCCCACCAGGGCCATCGACGCCGGCTCGGGCACATTGACGGTGATGTCGGTGGTCGCAAGGGTGGCGCCGGCCGCATCGGTGACGAAGAGGCGGAAGTCCGTCGAGCTGGCCGCATACGGGTTGAAGTTGAAGCCCGGTGTCGTCAGGAAGGACATCTCCAGGTTCCACGACTCGCCCAAAAACGTCGGCAGGCCCGCGGTCAGCAGGTCGATGTCGGTGTAGCTGACGGCGGCGCTGCTGTCGGTGTCGATGCCCAGCCAGATCTTGCAGCCCTGGCAGCCCCGAATGTCGTAGGCGAAGTCGAAGCTCCAGTTCGCGTAGTTCTTGCCGTCTGGCAGGTAGACGCCACCTTGCGCCTGGAAGTTACGCACGCCGTCATTGGCCAGAAAGGCGCTGTTCTTGTACGCATGGGCGCCGACGGCGACCTTCACACCGCTGGCCGCCACAGCGGCGAACTGCACGGTCTCCAGGCCGCTGCTGCCCGCAGGCGGCCAACCATCCGCCGCCGTCAACATCGTCAAGGCGGCATGCGCCGAGAGCGGGGCCAGGCCGGCGAAAGCCGCCGTGGCAAGCATCTTCTTGATCATCTGTTTGTCTCCAGTGTGGGCAATGTTTTGCAGGCCCTGTTGACGCAACGACACGCTTTGGGGCGACGCACAATCCCTAGCGCATCAACCATGCCAACACCTCGCCGCTTGTAGGACGGTCCAGTAGGACGAGCACCGCAGGCAACCTTGAAATGCCCCCACGGTTGAAGGTGGAAATTCCCTCGACATGCGGCAAACCCTAGGGTTAGGCCATTGCGCTGAAATGACCCGTCAGGAGATTGCCACCCAATGCCGATCAGATATCCGGTTAACGATCAGTCGCCGCGCTGAACGGCTTTCGAGAATCGTTTCACGCCGGCATCCTGGGCCGTCGCCTGGCGTCCAGCATTGATCAGCCTGTCGATCTGCTCCGCGGGCAGCTTGAGCCGCGTCGGAATCGCGTTCAGTGCCTGCTCCTCGGTCTCGGGCAAATCAGCAAAGCTGATCTGGGTGACGCTGAACTTGATGTCCTCGCAATGCCATTCCGGGTTCAGCGCCCGCAGCGCGGCCTTGCGTTCGTCGCTGAGACTGCAGCGATAGGTCACCAGGTCGCGCTCCCAATTGCGCACCATGGGCACAAAGCTCGCGTAGCTCATGCGCATGGTGCTCTCGATGGCCGTGTCGACGGCGCCGGATGCGATCTCCATGCCCGAGGGGCCGGCCACCTCGCGGGCCCAGTCCGCGCTCGGGCCCTGGCCAGCATCGACGACGATGAAAAGCAGGCGGCGCATCGTCGCCGCGTCCTGCTCGGGGATGGGGCCATAGGGCGTGTTCAGCAGCACGCGGCTTTGCAGGATGGCCACCAGGCCGAGGTTGTCGGTCAGTCCACCGTCGACGAGCTTCAGATAGCGGCCCGCCTTGGGGTCGGCGTTGTCGCGGAACAACCGCGCTAGCGCCAGCCGCAGCCGGTACTGGTCGTCGCGCTCGTCCCGGCGCACCGCCAGGCCCGGCGGCATTTGCACCTGGCAGGCATCGGGAAAGCGCTCCAGCACCACAGGCGCGAAGAGCAGCGGCACCGCCATCGACGCCGCCACCGCCTCGGAGACCGGATAACTCGCAAGGTCACTGCACAGCGCATCGAAGGCACGCTCATGGAAGGGAAAGGCCAGCCGGTACTGCACATTGCTGGCGCTGATCCACACCACGGGCCGCGAGCGCTTGAACATGTCGGCGAATGTCGCGCCCTTGAAGACATCGTTCTCCAGCCAGTCGTTGAAGTCGCTGCGATCGTTCAGGCCACCGGCAAACAGACGCCGCAGGTTGTTGGGGTTGAGCAGGCTGAAGCGCAGGTTGGCTTCGCCGTCGCGCAGCAGCACCTTGTCGCGGAACTCACGCAGGCCCTCGGCGCCGTGCAGGCCGAAGTAGGCCGACGTCAGCGAGCCACCCGATACGCTGGTGATGAAGCTGACCTCATCCAGCAGCGTGCGCCCTGGCGTCGACGCCTGCTCGCGCAGTCCCTCCAGCACGCCGTAGGAAAACGCCGCCGCACGCAGGCCACCACCCGAGAAACTCAGCGCGACGACGGTATCGGCATCCAGCGGCATGGGTGCGCGCTGCACGGTCTGCACGGCCACCGGCTTGTTGCGCGGCGGGTTCATCGGGGCACTGGCGCAGGCGGCCAGCAGCAGGCAGGTGCAAAGCAGCAGCAGGGCGCGCATGGAGCGTCTTTCCATCAAGGTCGGGGCATTCTGCCGATGCTGCCAGACCCTGTCTTTTTTCCCAGTGACAATCCAGGCCATGCAACAGCCCGACCGCTGGATCGCCCACCTCGACATGGACGCCTTCTATGCGTCCGTCGAGCTGCTGCGCTATCCGCAGCTCAAGGGCCAGGCGGTCGTCATCGGTGGCCGGCGGGCGGATGCGCCGCAGCAGCTGGAAGACGGCAGCTGGCGCTACTCCAAGCTGCGCGACTACACCGGCCGCGGCGTCGTCACGACGTCCACCTACGCCGCGCGGGACCTCGGCGTGTTCTCGGCCATGGGCCTGATGAAAGCCGCCCTGCGCGCGCCCGACGCCATCCTGCTGCCGGCCGACTTCGACAGCTACCGCAAGTACTCGCGCCTCTTCAAGGCCGCCGTCGCCGAAGTCGCACCGGTCATCGAGGACCGTGGCATCGACGAGATCTACATCGACCTGAGCGACGTGCCTGGCGTGCGCGACGCCGTCGGCCACGACCCGCTGGGCGGCGTGAAGGCGGTGGCCCGCGAGATCAAGAACTCGGTGGGTCGCGCCACCGGCCTGACCTGCTCCATCGGCGTCACACCCAACAAGCTGCTGTCCAAGATCGCCAGTGAGCTGGACAAGCCCGACGGCATCAGCGTACTGACGCTGGACGACATCCCCACACGCGTCTGGCCCCTGGGCGTGCGCAAGATCAATGGCATCGGCCCCAAGGCGGGGGAAAAGCTCGTCAGGTTGGGGTTGGAGACGGTGGGCGACATTGCCGCCGCCGACCCGGCCTGGCTGGTCGAGCAGTTCGGCGAAAGCTACGGCCAGTGGCTGCACGCCGCCTCGCATGGCCGCGATTCGCGTCCCGTCGTCACGCACAGTGAGCCCGTGTCCATCAGCCGCGAGACCACCTTCGAGCGCGACCTGCACGCCGTGCACGACCGCGCCCTGCTCGGCGGCATCATGGACGAGCTGTGCGAAAGCCTGTCGCGCGATCTCGCCCGCAAGCACTACGCTGGCAAGACGGTGGGCATCAAGCTGCGCTTCGAGGGCTTCGTCACCGTCACGCGCGACCAGACGCTGAAGGCCGCCATCACCAGTGCCGCCGACATCCGCCATGCCGTGGGCCTGTGCCTCAAGCGCGTCACGTTCGACAAGCGTCTGCGGCTGATGGGCGTGCGCATCGGCAACCTCGTGCATGCGAGCGAGGTGCCGCCCCCGGCGCCAGCGCGAGCAGAGCCCCTGCCCACGCTCGACAACCTGAGCTTGTTTTGAGCGACTGGAGCTACAGCGTCTCAGTACGCAGCCTGTGCGAGTTCACTGCCAAGCGCGGCAGCCTGGACCGCCGCTTCACGCCCTCGGCCACGGCGCTGGAGGGCCAGGCCGGCCAGATGGCCGTGCTGGCGCGCCGTTCGCCGGGCTACGAGACCGAGCTGCCGCTGGAGGCCGTCCACGGCAACCTGCGCGTGCGCGGGCGGGCCGACGGCTACGAGGCCGACGTGAACCGGCTGGAGGAGATCAAGACCATCCGCGGTCCGGTCGAGGCCATTCCCGACAACCGCCGCGCCCTGCACTGGGCCCAGCTGCAGACCTATGGCGCGCTGATTGCCGCCGACCGTGGCCTGAGCGAGCTGGAGCTGGCCCTCGTCTACGTCGATGCCGACACGCAAAACGAGACCGTGCTGCGCGAGAAGGTGACGGCCAGCGAGCTGCAAGCCGCCTTCGAGTTGCGCTGCCGGCAGTTCGAGGCCTGGGCACGACAGGAGGCGGAGCACCGCAAAGCACGCGACGCCGACCTGAGCGCCCTGCCCTTCCCCAAGGGCGAACTGCGCCCCGGTCAGCGCCTGCTCGCCGAGGCCGTCTACCGCGTGGCCGCCAACGGCCGCTGCCTCCTGGCCCAGGCGCCCACCGGCATCGGCAAGACCCTGGGCACGCTGTACCCGCTGCTGCGCGCCATGCCGCTGCAGCAGCTCGACAAGATCGGCTACATGACCTGCAAGGGCACCGGCCGCATCACCGCGCTGGAGGCCCTGCATGCGCTGCGAGAACACACGCCGACGAAATCGCTGCGCGTGCTGACGCTGGTGGCCAAGGAGCAGGCCTGCGAGCACCCCACCAAGGCCTGCCATGGCGACGCCTGCCCGCTGGCCAACGGCTTCTACGACAAGCTGCCCGCCGCCCGCGCCGAGGCCGTGCAGACGGCCTGGCTGGACCCCACTGCCCAGCGCCGCATCGCACTGCAGCATGACGTCTGCCCCTACTACCTCGGCCAGGAGCTGCTGCGCTGGGCCGACGTCGTCGTCGGCGACGTACACCACGCCTTCGACCCCTATGGCCAGCTCTACGGCCTCTCCCAGGCTCAGGGCTGGAAGCTCGCCCTGCTGGTGGACGAGGCCCACAACCTCATCGACCGCGCCCGCGACATGTACAGCGTCAGCCTCAGCCTGGCGCGCGTGCGCGAGGTCATTGCCGAAGCGCCGGCCAGCCTGCGCCCGCCGCTGCGCCGGCTGGCCAAGGAACTGGCCACGCTGAGCCGCCGCCAGCAAGGCGACTACCAGGCGCTGGACACGGTGCCCGACGCCCTCGCCGAGGCCCTGCAACGCGTCAACATCGCCCTGGGCGAGCACGTGCAGAACCACCCGCTCGACGTCGGGGCCATGCTGCAGTTCTATTTCGAGGTGCTGGGCCTGCAGCGCCTGCTGGACCGCTTCGATGCCCATTCGATTTGCGACCTGCAGCGCAGCGCCGCTCCGGGGGACCCCAAGCCGGCGCTGGACGCGCCACGGAACCTCTCGCTGCTGGAAGACGACGACGAGGACGATCCCAACGACGGTCGCGACGTGCTGCTGTCGGTGCGCAACGTCGTGCCAGGGCACTTCCTGAAGGAGCGCTTCGAGGGGCTCAGCAGCGTCACGCTGTTCTCGGCCACGCTCGGGCCGCCCGACTACCAACGCCAGCTGCTTGGCATGCCCGAGGACACCGCCTGGATCGACGTGCCCGCGCCCTTCCCGCCCGAGCACCTGACCGTGCAGGTGGCCCACCGCCTGTCCACGCGCTACGAACATCGCAATGCATCGCTGGACGCGCTGGTGGACCTGCTCGCCCAGCAGTTCACCGAGCACCCCGGCAACTACCTCGCCTTCTTCAGCAGCTTCGACTACCTCGACAAGGCCTCGGCGCGGCTGGCGCAGCGGCACCCGCAGGTCACGCTGTGGAACCAGTCGCGCGCCATGGGCGACGCGGCACGGCGCGCCTTCCTGGACCGCTTCGTGGAGGGCGGCCGCGGCATCGGCTTCGCCGTGCTGGGCGGCGCCTTCGCCGAGGGCGTGGACCTGCCCGGCACGCGGCTGATCGGCGCCTTCATCGCCACCCTCGGCCTGCCGCCGGTGTCACCGCTGCAGGACCAGGTGCGCGAGCGCCTGGACACCCTGTTCGGCGCCGACCACGGCTATGCCGACCTTGTGCCCGGTATGCAAAAGGTCGTGCAGGCCGCCGGCCGCGTGCTGCGCTCCGTGGACGACCGCGGCTGGGTGTGGCTGCTGGACAAGCGCTATGCCCGACCCGAGGTGCGGGCCTTGTTGCCGGGCTGGTGGCAGCTGTAGCCGCAGCCTGGTCAGATTGCGCGATCAAAGGAGAACTCATGTTTGACCACGTCAAGTTCGGCGTCAGCGACTTCGCCGCGAGCAAGGCCTTCTATCTGAAGGCGCTGGCGCCGCTCGGCGTCACGGCGGGCGCGGAAGGCGAGCCGAGCTACGGCATCGAGCTCGTCATCGAGGGCCAGGTGACCAGCCTGTGCCTGTTCGAGACCCAGGAGAAGCCGGCCCATCTGCACCTCGCCTTCATGGCGCAGACACGCCAGCAGGTCGATGCGTTCTACCGCGCGGCGCTGGACGCCGGCGCCGCCGACAACGGCGCACCGGGCCTGCGTCCGAAGTACCACGCGAACTACTACGCCGCCTTCGTCATCGACCCGGACGGCCACAACATCGAAGCGGTCTGCCACGCTCCCAAGGCCTGATATCGCCGTCTTTGTGTAGGGATGTTGCGAGCCGGCTCTCGTGGGCTGCACCCGGTAACCGGCGCCAGGCCAGGGCGTGCCACGCTGCGGGCCTATGAGCCACTTCCCCGCGCCACCCTCACCCACCCGCGCGAGAGCGTCCCGCCTGGCGCCTCTCGCCGTGGCGACCCTGGTTTCGCTGGCCGGCTGCGGCGGTGGCGGCTCCGACTCAGCCACCACCACGCCGACAACGCCCCCTGCCCCTGCACCGGCTCCAGCGCCGGCACCACCGACCGCCGGAACGCGCATCACCTGCGATCTCGCCAACTTCCAGGCCGACATGCTGGCGGCCGTCAACGCCCGGCGCCGCAGTGGCGCCACCTGCGGCGCTCAGGGCGCCTTCGGCCCGGCACCTGATCTGACCTGGAACGCCGCGCTGACCCAGGCCGCCGTGGCGCATAGCGACGACATGGTCACGCACAACTTCTTCAGCCACACCGGCAGCGACGGCAGCACCCTCGGCACCCGCGCGACCGCCGCCGGCTATGTTTGGAGCAGCTTGGGCGAGAACATCGCCGCCGGCCAGGCCAGCGTGGCCGAGGTGGTGGACGGCTGGATGAAGAGCGATGGCCATTGCGCCAACCTGATGAACGCGACCTTCCGCGACATCGGCGTGGCCTGCGTGGCGGGCAACGCCAGCACCGCCTACCGCAGCTACTGGACGCAGGACTTCGGCACGCCGCGATAGGTTCCGGACTCGCGGGGCCGGATCGTCGAGTCGGTCAACCAACAACGAAAAAAGCCACGAAGGCGAGTCATTGCGACTCGCCTTCGTGGCTCGTTGACCGAACCGAGGGGTCAGGCCTTCTTTGCCTTGGCGCGACGGGCAGCGTATGCGCCCAGCAGGGCGAGGCCGACCAGGGCCGCCGCGTCGGGCTCGGGCAACTGATTGCCGGCGGCGCCGATCTGGAAGGTGATGAACTCACCGGTCTGCGCGTCGGTCACGGTGTAGGTGCCGGCAAACATCTGCAGGGAGGCGAACGAGGCGTTGTGGAAAGTCCAGGCTTGATCGGGCGACCAGAACGTGCCTTCCAGGTCTTCGCGCTCGATACCGATGCCCGGAAGCTGGGTGCTGACGGGGCGAACGTAGGTGGTGAAGCCCTTGTGACCAGCGTCGACCGTCGTGTTGAAGCTGGATTGGGCCCAGGGACCGCTCGCAGCGGACCAGGCCGAGAAAGCGGTGCCGGCGTGGAAACCGAAGGACATGTTCACGCCGCCGACGGCCGTGCCGCCCATGATGTCGTGGTTGCCGTTCTCCTCGATACCGGTGCCGCCCCAGCCAGACACGCCCTGCTGAAGCACCAGCTTGCTGGTGTCAATGGTGCCGGAGGAGTTCATCACCACGTTAGCGCCGGATTCGGTGAACGTGAAGACGATGCCCGCGTTGGCCAGGCTGCAAAGGGAAGCCGTCAGGATTGCAGCTGCGAAAGAAGCCAACTTCATGGCGGATCTCCTCAAGAAATTTCAATGATCCCCACAATGCAACGGCCGTGCCAGGCAGCAGTATTTCTTAAAAATCAATAGCTTAGCGAGCTCATATCCCTAGTTTGATCTAGGGGTGTAAATTTCTTTGACATTCAAAAACCCTCAACTTGAGGGGGGTGCGACAGTGCTTTTTCTTTCGCTCGCTGAATCCAAACGCCACGGCCGGGCGCTCCAAGGAAGCACCATCCACCCGTTTCCCTGGAGCCCGCCCATGTTCTTCGACCGCTTTCAGGAAATCAGCCCACTGATGATCCCGATCCTGTCGCTGCTGATTCCCATCGTCGCCATCGTGGCCCACTACCTGGGCAAGGCTCACACCGAGCGCCAGCGCCACGAGACCATCCGCGAGTTGGCCCGCGCCGGCCAGCCCATCCCGCCCGAGCTGCTGGGCGACGTGCAGGACAGCGACTGGCACCGCGCCAAGCGCGACCAGGCCAACCCCAACCGCATCCTCGTGCCTGCGGTCATCAACATCGGCGTCGGCCTCGGCCTGATGGGCATGTTCAACGCCATGATGCCGGGCGCCTGGCTCTGGAGCATCGGCCTGATTCCGCTGTTCCTGGGGCTGGGCCTGGCGGTGTACTGGGCCGTCGAACGCAAGCAGCAACCGCCGCAATCCCCGCAACCGTGACCTCCGGCGTCCCCGCCGCGCCGACCGAAGCGGTCCTGCAAGAGGATCGCCTGGTGGCCCGTGCCGCCGCCGGTGACCGCGCGGCCTTCGCCGCCCTCGTGCAAGCCCACCAGGGCTATCTGCGCAAGCTGCTCGGCCGCGTCTGCCGCGGCGACCAAGGCCGTGCCGACGACCTGGCCCAGGAAGCCTTCGTGCGTGCCTGGCGCGCCCTGCCCAAGTTCCGCGGCGAGGCGCGCTTTCGCACCTGGCTCACGCGGCTGGCCTATTCCGCGCTGTCGGCCGAACGGCCGGCTTTGCCTTTGGTGGACGACGCACCGCCGGAGCTGGGCGCACACAGCGACTTCGCCCACGGCGCCGACTGGCGCATCGACCTCGACCGCGCCATGGCCGATCTCAGCGAGCCCCAGCGCCACGCGCTCCTGCTCTGCTACGGCGCCGACCTCAGCCACGCCGAAGCGGCGCTGGTGCTGGGCTGGCCGCTCGGCACGGTCAAGACACAAGTGCTGCGCGCAAAGGCCAAGCTGCGCGCGCAACTGCAAGCATGGGAGCCCACGCCATGACGATTTCCACGAACCACGACAACGACGCTTCTTTTGATGACGTGCTGCGGGAGCAGATGCAGAACGGCACCGAGCCCGATGACGCTGGCTTCAGCCTGCGGGTGATGGCGGCGCTGGCGCCCAAAGGAGTTTCATCGCAGCAGCGCCGCTGGGCGCGTTGGGTCAGGCGGGCGCAATGGGTGGCGATCAGCATCGCGGCCTGCGGTGCCGCTGCGTTGCTTGCTGATGGGAACCGGCCGCTCGATACGCCGCATGTGCTGGCGGCCGTATCGCTGATAGGGCTGCTGATCTTCTGGGCGATCCCCAGCCGTTGGAGCCGGGGCTGACGCGCTACGGCCACTGAGGGTGGCTGACGAAACCGTCGCGCCATGCCAAGAGCCTATGGCTACGCTGGCGATGTCGAAAAAGGCAGGGTCGGTTTTTCGGTAAGCCCGACCCCTCTCTGACGAGAGCTCTGCTCCATGCATTGCATGAGAACCCACGACGAACCTCAGCGCCTTTCGCGCTGCGGGCTCGTCTGTGTGGCAAAGCGGGTGCCGACGGTGCTTCGCGTTGTGATCCGGTCGAGTCCATTTGACTCAAAGGACAAATCAATGCAACTCAACCACCTCGATCTCTCAGTGCCTGATGTGACCGCAGCCACCGCCTTTTTCGAGGCCGCCTTCGGCTTCACGTTGCGCCAGATCAAAGGCAACGACGGCATGGCGATCCTCGATGGTGAAGGCGGCTTCGTGCTCGTCCTCACCCGGGCGAAAGATGCCACCGAGCCGATGTATCCGAAGACCTTTCACATCGGTTTTCTGCTCGCTTCCGAGCAGGCCGTCATGAGCGCGCACGCACGGATGCTGGATGCAGGCATCGAACTCGCGCAGCCTCCGCGCGTGATGCGCGGCAGCCTGATGTTCTATTGCCACGCGCCCGGCGGGGTCCTGGTGGAGGTGAGCCATCGGACGGTGGGCTGAGGCGTGGGTTCGAGTGCGCTTGCAGGCAGATCACCCCGCTCACGTCGCGCTCTTGAACTTGTCCCGCTGCGACAGGCAATAGACCAGCGGCACAGCCACCCCCGCCAGGACTGAGGCGGAACCCGCGGCGACTGCCACGGGGATCGGAGCGAAGGCCCACAGCGCCACATAGACAAGCCCGCTGATCGTGATGGACCAGCCCCCAAGCCGGTTGACCTTGCGGGCCAGTTCGCTCGGGAAGAAGCGCTTGGGCATGCGGTTGCCATACCAGGCAATCATGAGCCCGTTCATGGCGATGACCACCCGGGTGACGTTTTCGCCGTCCGCATAGCCCAGCTTGCGCGCCCAGGTCATGCCCAACGCCACGGCGACGATGCCGCCGCCCCACGCAAGGCCTTCAATCAGGTCAGCTTTCATCGCGCAATCTCCTTCTTGGGTTCCGGCGCGTCGGCGCTCGGGCTGAACGAATGGACGAAGCCCAGCAGCGCTTCTTCGAGCACGGACAGCTTCAGGTGATACAGGACGGACTTGCCCGCCTTCTCGGCGTGTACGAGGTCGGCCTCCTTCAGCACGGTGAAGTGCGCCGACATCGTGGGCTTGGAGACATGGAACTGGTCACTCAGCTCACCGGCGCTCAAGGGGCCCTGCCTCAGGAGCTGCAGCACCTGGCGACGGGTGGGGTCGGAAAGGGCTTTGAAGACCTTGTTCATGGCTTGATGATTAGCTAATCATCGAAACGTGTCAAGGGCGCCCCGCACCGCCGACTGGTGCATCAACGCCCCACGGCGAGGCACGCGATCTCAGCCGCGAAGGCTTGAAGGAGGACTGCCAGAAAGCGGCAGACCGAGCGACGCCCGGTACACCACATGCAGAACCTGCGCAGAGGCAGGCGCGCCGCAAACTGGCACGCTTGATGCTGGCGTACCGATTGGTATACCAGCATGTGCACCATGACCGAGCGAAGCCTTCTGACCCTTGGAGACTGGCACCAGGCCTATCTGGACGGCGCGCCGTCCCGTGAGTGGCTGGGCGCGCATGCCGGCCTCATCGGCCCGCACGACCCGGCCATGCTCGGCGAAGGCTGGCGGGCCCGCATGGCCGAACTGCACCCCGCCTGAAGCCTCACCCCTTCTTGCCTCCCCCTCTCAATCACCCAAGGAGCCGACCATGACCGATTCGTTCAAACCCCAGCGCCGCACCCTGCTGGGCGCGGCGGCCGCCGTGGCCACGCTGGGCGCGCCCGCACTGGTGCGTGCCCAGACACCCAAGATCCGCATCGGCTACTGGCCGGTGGCGGCCGGGCTGCCGTTCTATGCCGCGGTGGAGAAGGGTTACTTCAAGGAAGCGGGGCTGGAGGTCGAGGCGCTCAAGTTCGCCGGCGCCCAGCAGGTGATGGAGGCCATGCTGGCCGGCCGCTGCGACGGCAGCTCCAACGGCACCGGCTCGGGCAACCTGGGCGTGGGCGAGATTGCTTCGCCCGGCCTCTTCAAGATCATCGCCACCAACCCGAGCAACCAGAAGTACGTGCTCGACCAGTTCCTCGTGCCCAAGGACAGCCCCGTCAAGACGCTGGCCGAGCTCAAGGGCAAGCGCGTAGCCAGCGGGCCCGGCATCCAGAACAAGACGCTGGCGATGGCCGTGCTGGAGCGCGCCGGCGCCGCAGGCACGACGGTGACCGAGCTGCCCATCGGCCAGCACGTGGCCGCGCTCGCCGCCGGCCAGGTGGACGCCGTCTACACGCTGGAGCCCACCGGCACCGTGGGCCGGCTCAACGGCACGACGCGCGTCCTGGAGGCCGGCGTCATCGCCAAGTACATCCTCGGCGACCCGCTGGCCCCGTGGCATGGCGGCTCGGCCACGCTGACAACCGAGTTCATCAAGAAGCAACCGGCCGAGACCAAGAAGTACATCGCCGCCTATGCCCGCGGCATCGAGCTCGTGCGCAAGGACCCGGCCCAGGCGCGCAACTTCCTGAAGGGCTACACGGCCATCGAAGGCCCGCTCACCGGCGAGGTGCCGCTGGCCTCCTACATGCTCTACAACGAGTTCACACCGAGCGACGTGGCGGCCTTCCAGAAGTTCTTCGACCTCTTCACCGAGAAGGGCGTGTTCGAGAAGAAGCTCGACGTGGCTTCACTCCTTTACAAGGCCTGAAGCCATGGAACAAGCTCCTGCCGCCACGCCGCCCTGGCAAAAAGCCGCCGATGGCCAACCCGCCGTGCGCCTGCCGCGCTTCAACGTCGCCAAGCTGCTGCCCTTCATCGGCCCGCTGATCCTCTTCATCATCTGGGACCTGGTGGTGCGCTTCGGCCTCATCCGCCCCATCCTGCTGCCGCCGCCGCTGGCCACGCTGCAGACGCTGGTGGTGGGCCTGGCCGGCGGGCCGCTGCTGCTGGACTTCGCCACCACGGTGTGGCGCACGGTGCAGGCCTTTTTGATCGCCGCCGTCGTCGGCGTGCCGCTGGGTGTGCTGCTCGGCAGCAACGAGCGTGCCTACCGCAGCGTCGAGTTCTTGATCGACTTCTTCCGTTCCACGCCGTCGTCGGCACTCATCCCGCTGTTCCTGCTGATCTTCGGCGTATCGGACATCAACAAGATCGCCATCGCCGCCTTCGGCGCGCTGCTGATCGTGGTGTTCAACAGCGCCTACGGCGTCATCAATGCGCGCAAGCAGCGGGTGATGGCGGCCAAGGTGATGGGCGCCTCGCGCTGGCAGATCTTCAAGGACGTGCTGGTGTGGGAGAGCCTGCAGCCCAGCTTTGTCGGCCTGCGCTCGGCGGTGTCGATGGCGCTGGTGATCGTCGTCGTGGCCGAGATGTTCATCGGCTCGGACAACGGCCTGGGCCACCGCATCATCGACGCGCAGCAAGTGCTGAACGTGAAGACCATGTACGCCGCCATCCTGGCTGCGGGCATCCTGGGCTATGTGCTCAACATCCTGTTCCTGGTGCTGGAACGCAAGATCGTCCATTGGAGTGGGAGGTAATCGCCATGTCCGCCGTCATCAACGCCCCGGTCGTGCCCGATGTGCCCGTGCGCGCCTTCCAGCCCGGTCCCGCCGGCACCCACATCACCATCCGCGGGCTGACGAAATACTTCGCAGGCTGGCCGCTGTACGAGGACTTCAACCTCGACATCCCCAAGCACAAGATCGTGTCCGTCTTCGGCCCCAACGGCTGCGGCAAGAGCACGCTGATCAACATGATCGCCGGGCTGATTCCCATCGACTCGGGTCAGATCCTGTTCGACGGCAAGAGCCTGAAGGACACCAAGATCGGCTACGTGTTCCAGAACTACCGCGAGGCGATGTTCCCGTGGATGCGCACCATCGACAACATCGCCTACCCGCTGAAGATGGAAGGCCGCAGCAAGGCCGAGGTGGACCGCCGCATGGCCGAGCTGGTGGAGAGCTTCGACGTCAAGTTCGACCTGAACCGCTACCCCTACGAACTCTCGGGCGGGCAGCAGCAGACGGCCTCCATCATGCGTGCGCTGGCACCCGGCCCCGAGGTGCTCTTCCTCGACGAGCCTTTCTCGGCGCTGGACTTCGAGATGACGCTGTTCATCCGCGAGAAGCTCCAGGAGGTCTTCATGCAGACGGGCACGACCATGATGCTGGTATCGCACGACTTGGAGGAGGCCGTGTACCTCGCCGACGAGGTGCTGCTGCTGACCAAGCGGCCGACCCGGGTGGCCGAGATCCTGAAGTACGAGGACCCGCGGCCGCGCACGGTGGCCACTTTGTCGGAGCCGAGCTTCATCACGGCCAAGAAGCAGAGCCTGGAGATCTTCCAGCGCGAGGTGCGCCGTTGAACATGCTCGCTGAGCAGAAGAGCTTGCTCACCCCGCCCGCTGGCTAAGATCGCCGGCATGCGGGCCATCGTCGACTCTTCTGCCAGCGCCCCGCGTGCCGGCCGTCCCAATCTGGCCGAGCAGGTCTACGCCCGGCTCAAGGCCGAGCTGAACGACTTCCAGCTCGTACCGGGCGACCGCTTCTCGGAGGCGGAACTGGGCCAGCGCCTGGGCGTTAGCCGCACGCCGGTGCGCGAGGCGCTTTTCAAGCTGCGCAACGAGGGCTTTCTCGACGTCGAGGCCAAGTCGGGATGGTCCGTGCGGCCGATCGATTTCGGCAGGTTGGAGCAGCTCTACGACCTGCGCGTCGTCCTGGAGCTGGCCGCCGTGGCGCGGCTGTGCACGCACACCGGCACGCCGCCGCCGGAGCTGGAATCGTTGAAGGACATCTGGCTGGTCCCCGCCGCCGAGCGACTGAGTGATGCCCGCGAGGTGGGCATGCTGGACGAGGCCTTCCACGCCACGCTGGTGAGAGCGGCAGGCAACGCCGAGATAGCCCGTGTGCACTGGGACGTGACGGAGCAGATCCGCATCATCCGGCACCTGGATTTCACGCGCGGCCACCGCATCGAGGCGACCTACGCTGAGCACGCCAAGATCCTGCGCGCAGTCATGCAGCGCAAGGTCGAGCAGGCCCAGTTGCTGCTGCGCAGCCATGTCGAACAGAGCAAGGCCGAGGTGCGCAAGATCACGCTGGCGACGCTGCACGAGGCGCGGGAGCGGTCCAAGAGCGCGTAGTGCGGGACAGCACGTGATCACGACCCACCGCAAAGGGTCAGCCAAGATACCGAAGAGCCCACCCAAGTTGCCCGCCGCGGCGTACTATCGTCGCAGACGACCTGCCCGCAAGCCGGGTCCGGTCGGGTCACCTGGGCAGGTGATGCTAGGCCTGCTCTGACGTGCGAGTGCCCGGCTTCTAGCCAGAGGTGCATCATGTTCAAGCACATCCTGCTTCCGACCGATGGGTCTCGGTTCTCCGAGCAAGCGGTCTTTCATGGCGTCGAGTTGGCAAGGCTTTCCGGCGCGCGGGTGACGGCGTTCTACGCCACGCCTGCCTTTCATGTGCTGACCTATCGAGCGTCTGAGTTGGAGGGTTCGCGCGATCAGTTCGCGACAGACGTGCGGGCCCACGCGGACCTTTACCTCAAGTTTGTCAGCGGCGTGGCGAACGAAGCGAAGGTGCCCTGCGAGACCTTGATGGAACAGAACGACCATCCCCATGACGCCATCTGCAGTGTCGCCAAGCGCCTGCAGTGCGACCTGATCGTGATGGCTTCGCATGGCCGCAAGGGCTTGACCGGGCTGCTGCTCGGTAGCGAGACCCAGCGCGTGCTTGCACACACCGAAGTGCCCGTTCTGGTGTGGCGCGCCCAATCCAGCTGAGCGTTTCGCTGGCGCCCAATGCGCGAGTCACGCGGTGCACGCTCTCGGCCCGGACCTACTCGGCCAGGCCGAGGCTCAGCTGCAGCTTCTTCGGCAGCTTGGCAGCCACCAGCTCATGCGAGCGCTTCACCAGTGCCTTGAGTTCCGACAAGGGCAGCGCCTTCGCATCCTCCACCGCCACCCAGTGATACCGCGCCGCGTAAGGTGCGGGCGCGATGCCGGGCACACCGGTCAGCTCCAGGAAGCGGTGCTCGTCGACCTTGAAGCTGCAATGCGTCCACTTGCCGGGGTGTGGCCCGCCGACGAAGAACATCTTGCCGCCGACGCTGGCCACCCAGTCGGCGCCCCATTTGATGTCCTGCGTGGCGCCAGGCAGTTCCATGGCGTATTTGGCGAGGACTGAAAAGCTCATGGTGTCGGGCGGAGTTCGCGTTGTGGTGGCGGCCGGCGCAGGGTGGCCGGCCCGCCGCTGAAGCCTTGAAATTCTCGCCGAGCGCCTCGGTTTGCGGCAATTTGCAGCATTACTGCACGCCGCGCAGCCCTGCCCTGCTGCCCGGCCCACCAACAATTCAGGGATACGCCTTGCCGGGCGCCTGAGCACCGCTCGGGCCGCCCAAACCAGGTCGCAATATCGACCTCCAACGCCCGCCTGCTGCATGAATATCCTCAACCTGGGGCCGACCCCGCCCATGGCCCTCAACGCGCAGCCCGTAGACCCACTCCAGCACGGCATGGCCCTGTTCCATGCCAACCCGCCGGACTATGAGCGCGCGGTGGGCTGGTTCCGTGCCGCGGCAGACAGCGGCGACAAGGACGGGCTCGCCATGCTGGGGCTGTGCCAGCTGGAAGGGCTGGGCATGGCCGCGGACCCGGCGCAGGCGCGGCGGGTGCTGGAGCAGTCCGCGTCCCGGCGCAGCGCCATCGGGCGCTTCCAGCTCGGGCGGGCGCTGATGACCGGCCGGGGCGGGCCGGTCGACGAGACGGCGGGCCTGTCGGCCTACGTGACGGCGGCGGCCATGGGCCACGCCGAGGCCACCTTCAACCTCGCCAACTGCCTGTACGCCGGCGTGGGCTGCCTGCCCGACCGGCTGGCGGCCAAGTCGCTCTACCTGCGCAGCCGTGCCCTGGGCTGCACCTTGAGCCCGCAAGGTGTGCGGGTACGCAGCCACGAGCTGAAGGCGGTTCGCGCGCTGGCGCAGCGCTTTGCCGACCCGAACCGCATGTTCTTCCTCGTGCAGGAGCGCCAGCAGGAGTTGGCGCTGGTGCACGCCATCGCGCAGCCTGGCGATACACCCAGGCTTGGTCACGCAAATGCTGCGAGGCCCCAAGCCCTGCGGCTGGCCGCGGGTGTCGTGGCGGCGATGGCCGGCACCTTGGGCCAATACCTGCGCCGGCCGTCGCGCGACGCCGGGCCGACGACGATCAACTTCTGACGCACCGCATCCCCTCGCCTGCTCCGGGGGTGGCTGGGTAGGATGACCCCATGTCCTCGCGCGCCATCCGCCTGCCCTCGCTCGACGCTCTGCTCGCCTTCGAGGCCGTGGTCCGCACGGGCGGCTTCGAGGCCGCCGCCGCCGAACTCGCGCTGACGGCCAGCGCCGTCGCCAAGCGCGTGGCCGGGCTGGAGGAGCGGCTGGGCCAGCCCCTGTTCCTGCGTCAACCCGCCAAGGGCCTGACCCTGACCTCCGCCGGCCACGAGTACCTGCCCCAGGTACGCCAGGCCCTGGCCCTGCTGCAGGCCATGCCGCTGCACCAGCGCGCCAGCCAGCAGCGCGAGCGTCTGCGCGTGACGTCCACGCCCACCTTTGCACGCCAGTTGCTGGTGCCCGCGCTACCCGGCTTCACGGCCGCCCACCCCGAGGTGGAGTTGGAGCTGACGCTGTCAGTCCCGCTGCTGGCCGAGGGCGACGCGGGGGCGGACCTGGAGATCCGCCACGGCGCCGTGCCGGACGACATCGCGCCCGCCCAGGTGCTGCTGCGCGACCGCCTCACGCCGCTGGCCGCACCCGCCCTGCTGGCCCGCCACGAACCGCTGCGCGAGCCGGCCGACCTGCTCGCCCTGCCGCTGCTGCGCACGCCGCTGCAGCCCTGGGCGCCCTGGCTGCGCGCCGCCGGCCTGGGCGACGTGCCCGAGCCGGACGAAGGCCCGCGCTTCGTCGACCTGGGCCTGACGCTGGCCGCGGCCCTGGCCGGCCAGGGCGTGGCACTGGCCCGGCTCAGCCTCGCCCGCCACGAGCTGGCCGAAGGCCGCCTCGTCCAGCCGTTTGCGCTGACCGTGCCGGCCGAGCGCCACTACGGCCTCATTCGCCACCGCGCCAGCCCGGCATCCGAGGCCTTCGCCGAGTGGCTGCATGCGCATTGCCGCGCGCTCGAAGCGGAAAACTCCTCTCGACCCGGCTGAGTTTTTTTCCGGGGCGACCGGTGCGGTGCGGGCCTAGCATCGCGGCCTCACTCCGACCAGTCCGCCATGCCCGTCATCACCTGCATCGAAGACCTGCGCCAACTCGCCGAGAAGCGAGTGCCGCGCATGTTCTACGACTACGCCGATTCCGGCTCCTGGACGGAGACGACCTACCGCGCTAACGAGAGCGACTTCCAGGCCATCAAGCTGCGCCAGCGCGTGGCCGTCAACATGGAAGGCCGCAGCACGGCCGTGAAGATGGTGGGCCAGCAGGCCAAGATGCCCGTGGCCATCGCCCCCGTGGGGCTGACGGGCATGCAGCACGCCGACGGCGAGATCCACGCGGCGCGCGCGGCCGAGAAGTTCGGCATCCCGTTCACGCTCAGCACGATGAGCATCTGCTCCATCGAGGACATCGCCGAGAACACCTCGGCGCCGTTCTGGTTCCAGCTCTACATGATGCGCGACCGCGAGGCCATGGCCCGCATGATCGACCGCTGCAAGGCCGCCAAGTGCTCGGCCCTGGTGCTGACGCTGGACCTGCAGGTCATCGGCCAGCGCCACAAGGACCTGAAGAACGGCCTCACCGCGCCGCCGCGGCCGACGCTGGCCAACATCATCAACCTGATGACCAAGCCACGCTGGTGCCTGGGCATGGCCGGCACGAAGCGCCACACCTTCCGCAACCTCGTGGGTCATGTGAAGGGCGTCAGCGACATGCGGTCCCTCTCGGCCTGGACCAACGAGCAGTTCGACCCGCGCCTGAGCTGGGCCGACATCGCCTGGGTCAAGGAGCAATGGGGTGGCAAGCTCATCCTCAAGGGCATCATGGACGTGGAAGACGCCAAGCTCGCCGTGCTGGCGGGGGCCGACGCCATCGTCGTCAGCAACCACGGTGGCCGCCAGCTCGATGGCGCGCCCAGCAGCATCCACGCGCTGCCCGCCATCGCGGCCGAGGTGGGTTCGCAGACGGAAGTGTGGATGGACGGCGGTATCCGCTCCGGCCAGGACGTGCTCAAGGCCTGGGCCCTGGGCGCCCGCGGCACGATGATCGGCCGCGCCATGGCTTATGGCCTGGGTGCGATGGGCGAGGAAGGCGTGGCCAAGGCGCTGGCCATCCTGCACAAGGAGCTGGACGTGACCATGGCCTTCTGCGGCCACACGCAGCTCACCAACGTGACGCGCGACATCCTGGTGCCGGGCACCTACCCGACGGCCTGAGTCTTACCAGGAAGTCTCGGCCGCGGTGCCCTGGTGGTAGAGCATCTGCCAGGCCTCGCCCTCGCGCACCCAGACCGAGGAGCGCAGCGTGTGCCGCGTGAGCGATCCGTCCGGCTGGCGGTGCGCAGCACGATAGGTCAGCAGCGCCGCCGAAGGGCCGAGGGGCCGCACGGCGAATTGATCGGGCTCGACACTCGGCGGACCCTCGTCTCTGCGGCCCTGCTCGGCCAGGAAACGCAGGATGGTAGGTCGGTCATAGGCCCGGCCGGAACGGCCGACCTCGTGAAAATCCGCGTGCAGCAGGGCTTGCAACCGCGCTTCGTCCAGGCGCACGCCGGGGTGATGCAGTTCGACTTCCAGACGCCGCAGCGTATCCACCAAGTCATCTTCCATGCGGGGCATTGTCGTCAGCAGCGGTGACTTTTCGCCCGCGGGCCACATCGTGCGCTACTGTGCCTCCATGAAGACCGCGTCCGTCCGCATCTGCCTGTTGCTGTCCACGCTGAGCGTGGGCGTCGCCGCCCAGACCTGCGCGCCGCCCGTCGACTTGAAGACCGAAACCGACCCAGCGCGCATCCAGCAGCAGGCCATCGCTCTGCTACCCTGCCTGGGACATCCCGACTTCCAGCTGCGCGACGACATTGCCTTCGAGCAGCTCTCCGCATGGGCGCGCGGCGGCAAGCTGGAAGCCGCCACACTGCAGCGCATGCGCACCGACCTCGTCGCCGTGCTGGACGCCAAGCCCGATGGCGCCGGCGTGCACCAGCCCTTTGCGGTGCTGACTCTCGCCGAAGTGGCACGGGCCGACCGCCTCAAGCCCTTCATGACCACCGAGCAGCGCGGCGAGCTCGTCGTGCATGCCGCACGCTTCCTCAGCAGCGTGCGCGACTACCGCGGCTTCACCCCCGGCGAGGGCTGGCGCCACGGCGTGGCCCACGGTGCCGATTTGGCCCTGCAGCTCGGCATGAACGAGGCGCTGAGCGCGGCGCAGCGCCAACAACTTCTGGACGCCGTCAGCAGCCAGGTGCTGGCCGACCACGGGCATGCCTACCGCTTCGGCGAGGGCCAGCGCCTGGCGCGCGCCGCGTTGCAATTGCAGCTCAGGCTCCAACCCGACGAAGCCGCCGTGCAGGCCTGGCTGGACCGGCTGCTGCAGCCGTTGAAGGCAGCCAAAGCCTGGGACGAGACCGCGCTGATCGATCTGCACAATCTGCGGGAGTTCCTGTGGCCGCTGCTGGCCGGCGTGCTGGACGTCACCGACGCCGCCCAGCGCGAACGGCTTTTGGTGCCGCTGCAGAAGACGCTACGCCGCCTGCCTTAGTCGGCGTGCCGCTCGAAGTGAAGCCGGTCGTGCCAGACGCCGCCGAGCTCGAAGCTGCGCAGCGAATGGCCGAACTGGCGAAAGCCATTGCGCAGCAGCACCTTCACCGAGCCGCCGTTGCCGACGCGTGCGTTGGCCTCCACGCGCATCAAGCCCAGCTCGCCAAAGGCCTTGGCCAGCACCAGCCGGACGGCCTCGCTGGCATAGCCCCGGCCGCAGGCCGACTCGGCCATGCGATAGCCCAGCTCAGCCATCTGAAAATGAGCACGCTTCACGCCGATCAGGTTCACGCGGCCCACCAGCTCGCCGGCCACGGTACGCACGAGGAACTGGTAGCCCTTGTCCTCGGCAGCCTCGCGCTCGGCCAGCGCAATGGCGGCACCAACGCCCTCGTGTGAGTAGAAGCCGGGCGGCCGTGAGTTGATGCGGGTCTCGAAGAAGGCGCGGTTGTCCGTTTCGAAGCGCAGCAGCTCGTCGGCGACGTCGGGGGTGGGGGCAATCAGTTCGAGCAGGTTCATGGGCGGCAGCAAAGATGGCGCACCGATTACAACAGCAGCGGCGGCGGCCTCGCCACGCGCCCGCGGGTGCCGTTAGGCTGGCGCCCAGGAGGAACCATGCGCTCTGCCCGTCTTGCCGCTTTGCTGATCGCCCTGCCCCTGCTGGCCGCGGCCGCCCCGCCCGGGATACCGCGCAGCGACGCCATCGACGCCGAGGCCGCGCGGCTGATGGCCACCAGCCAGGCCCAGGGCCTGGCCGTGGCCGTCATCGACGACGGCCAGGTCGTGCATGTCGGCGCCTACGGCAAGCGCAATGCGGCGGGCGAGCCGCTGCTGACCGACACCGTCATGTACGGCGCCTCGTTGACCAAGGCGGTGTTCGCCTACTGGGCCATGCAGCTGGTCGAGGAGGGAAAACTCGATTTGGACCGGCCACTGGCAGGCTACCTGGACCGGCCGCTGCCGGAGTACGCCGGCTTCTTGACGCCCTATTCGTGGCAGCACTTGGCGGGCGACAACCGCTGGCGCCAGCTGACCGCTCGCATGCTGCTGACGCACAGCAGCGGCTTCGCCAACTTCGCCTTCCTGGAGCCCGACCGCCGGCTGCGCATTCACTTCGACCCCGGCTCACGCTACGCGTACTCCGGCGAAGGGCTCATCCTGCTGCAGTTCGTGCTGGAGCGCGGCCTGGGTCTGGACGTGGGCGCCGAGGTGCAGCGCCGCGTGTTCACGCCGTTTAGCATGACACGCACCAGCCTGAAGTGGCGCGCCGACTTCAGGCCCAACCTGGCCGACGGCTGGACGGCCGACGGCCGCGTGGTGCCGCACGCCGAACGCAGCAAGGTGCGCGTGGCCGGTTCCATGGACACGACCATTGCCGACATGGCCCGCATGGCGTCCGGCTACGTCCGCGGCGTCGGCCTGTCGGCCGAGAGTGCCGCCGCGCTGACGGCGCCCCAGTTGCCCATCACGACGGCCACCCAGTTCCCGACATTGCAACCCGAACTGCCACCGGCCAGGCGCCGAGCCGACCTCACCGCAGGTCTGGGCGTCATCGTCTTTGAAGGCCCGCAGGGGCCGGGCTTCTACAAGGGCGGCCATGACGACAGCACCGGCAACACCTGGGTCTGCGTGAAACCGAGCAGGCGCTGCGTCGTCATCCTGGCCAACGACGTGCGCGCCGAGCGGGCCTTTCCGCAGCTCGTGCGCTTCATCCTCGGCGAGACCGGCGTGCCATGGGGCTGGGAGTACGGTGCCATGGACTTCCTGCGCTAGCGGCCAGCGCTGCGCGAGCATCTGTCAGGGTCCGCCAGGACAAAATATTTTTGACCGGCCGCGAATCCGATCGCGACCTGGCTCCCTCTTAGTGACCGAGGGCTGTCCTCGAACACTTGAGAGTCGAACCATGATCTATGTGAAAAACGTTCCGAACGGCGAGCGCGCCGTGCGCGTGGCGGCGGGCCTGGTGGCCGCGGCCCTGGGGCTGCTGCTGTTGGGCGGCATGGGCGGCTGGCTGGTGGCTGGCGGGGCGGCCGGGTTGGTGGCATCCGGGCTGTTCGGTTTCTGCCCGGCTTGCGCCATGATTGGCCGCAAGTTGAAGTAGCAGCCGGGCAGCACTGACATGGCCCTGGCCCCACAACACCAGCCCCTGCTCGCGGCCGCGCACGGCGGCGATCCGCGGGCACTGGAGCAATTGCTGAAGATCTCCCGGCCCGACGTCCGCCGTTATGCCCAGCAGCACTGCCTGCTCAGCGACGTCGATGACGCGGTGCAGGAGGCCCTGCTCATCGTCAGCCGCAAGCTGCCGTCGCTGCGCGTGCTGGCGGCTTTCTCGGGCTGGTTGATCCGCCTGGTGCAGCGCGAATGCCGGCGCCTGGGCCGGCTCACGCTGCGCTATGACCCGTATGACGAGGAAAAGCTGGAGCAGTGGCTGGTCGTGCGCGACGAAGTGGGCCTGCGGCGGGAACTGGTGGCGGCGCTGGAGTCGCTGCCGTCCCACTACCTCGAGGTCATGCTGCTGCGCGACCTTGAGGAGCTGACCATCGAGGAAATCGCCGCCCGCACCGGCCTCACGCGGCCGAACGTGAAGAGCCGGTTGCATCGCGCCCGGGCACTGGCGCGGGAGTACCTGTTGGGCGGGAAACCGGCCGGCGTCTGACGGTGGCCGCCCGCAGCGGGACTTCCTCCTATCCGACTTGAGCGCCGCAGTGGCAGTGCAAGCATGGTTGCCTCCATAACTTCGGAGACAGACACCATGATTCGACGCCACTACGTTCTCGGCGCGGCCACCTTGCTGGCCGGGCTCTCGTTGCCCGCTCTGGCACAGCGCGGCGATGACGACGGCGAGTTCGTCATCCTGCAAGCTCGCTACGGCACGGACCGCAACCATGTCGATGTGACCGACCAGCTGCGCCAGCTGGCCCGCCGTGACCGCCGCGTGCGGCTGACCAACGACCTGTTCGGCGTGGACCCCGACCCCGGCCGCGACAAATACCTGCGCATCTACGCCCGCGACAGCCAAGGCCGCGAACGCCGCTTTGACTACCCCGAGCGCGCATGGATTGACGGCGGGCAATTCACCGCCTGGGGCGCGGGCCGCTGGGGCGAACCGAACTACAACGGTGGCTGGGCCGGCAACCCCTATCGCGACCGCCACGATGACGGCAGCTACACCATCCTGCACGCCAACTACGGCACCCCCGGCCGCGAGGTGGACGTGACCGGGCGGCTGCGCGAACTGGCACGCCGCGACGAGCGCTTCCGCATGGGCAACGACACCTTCGGCGTCGACCCCGACCCGGGCCGCGACAAGCGGTTGATCATCATTGCGCGCGACCCCAATGGCCAGCAGCGCAGCTTCGCGTACGCCGAGGGCAGCTGGGTGGATGGCAGCCAGTTCACTGGTTGGCGCCGCGGCGACTGGGGCCGCTGATCGCGCGGTTTACCCGCCCTTACAACCGGCGAAGCCCGGCGTCCTCGCGCCGGGCCGTCCTCGCGTTGAACCCTTGGCCGTGCGACCATGCCCGGCCAAGACCAACAACGAGGGGATCGCCATGAAACGCCGCCAATTGGGCCAATGGACACTGGGCCTGGGTGCAGCCCTGGCCACTGCCATCACCGGGCCCGCCTGGGCCGACGATGACGGCGAGTTCGTCATCCTGCATGCCCGCTACGGCACCGAGCACAACCACGTGGACGTGACCGGCCGCCTGCGCGAGCTGGCCCGCCAGGACCGGCGCTTTCGCTTGAGCAACGACCTCTTCGGCGTCGACCCCGAGCCTGGGCGCACCAAGACGCTGCGCATCTTTGCCCGCGACCGCCAGGGGCGTGAACGCACCTTCGAATTCCGTGAACGCGACTGGGTCGACGGCAACAGGTTCATCGGCTGGGGCCGCGGCAACTGGGGCGAGTCCGGCGGGTCGGGCGGTTGGCAAGGGGGCGGCAACAGCCCGGGCGGCGACCGCCACGACGACGGCGAGTTCACCATCCTCTACGCCACCTATGGCGCCGATGGCCGCGACGTGGACGTCACCGACCGCCTGCGCGAACTGGCGCGGCGCGACCAACGCGTGCGGTTGACCAATGAACTCTTCGGTGTTGACCCGTTTCCCGGAAAGACCAAGATCCTGCGCATCTTTGCCCGCGACCGTGGCGGCCAGGAGCGCGTCTTCGAGTACCGCGAGTACGGCACCATCGACGGCAACCAGTTCGTCGGCTGGGGCCGCGGCGACTGGGGCCGCGACCACCGCGGCGGCGGCGACCAGGGCCCGGTGCGGCCCGGCAGCGGCCGACTCGTCATCGACAGCGCCAGCTACGGCGCCGACGGCCGCTGGACCGACGTGACCCAGGCCCTGCGCGGCCAAGTCCGCGGCGACCGCTTCGAGACCGAGGTGCGCAACGAGCTGTTCGGCTTCGACCCCGCGCCCGGCCGCCGCAAGCTGCTCAGCGTGACCTATCGCTTCGGCAGCGAGCCGCCGAACACGGTGCGGGTTGGTGAAGGCGACCGGCTGCGGCTGCCCTAGGAAGGCGCAAGCGATCCGGCTTCAATGCCAGGCGCCGAGGATGGCGCCCATCACCGTGTAGGCCACCACCTGGTAGCCGCTGTTGATGAGCCAGAGCTTGAGCGAGCGCTGCTCGAACAGGTAGATCACGCCCAGGCTCATGGCCACCCAGCCCAGGCCGGTGGCCAAGCCGGCGAACAGGCCGAAGCTCAGGCTCGCCTTGGCGCCGAGGAAGGCCGCCAGGTTGAAGGCCATCACCAGCGAGGCCAGCGCCGACAGGCCGAAGACCTTGGCCGGGCTGGCCTGCTTGGCCTGGGCCTCGCTCAGGCCCGCCTCGGCCATCCAGGCCTTGGCGAACAGGATGGGCGAGTACCAGAGCCCGCCGATCAGGAAGCTCGACAAGGCCGCCACAATGACCGCCGGGAAGTTGAATTGCACTGCGTCCATCGCAGACCCCTCTTGAAGTTGTTGGTGCGGCGATGCTGAGGCGCTCCCGTCCCCGGCAACAGCGGTCGCGCGCCGAAGTCGAAGATGAGCACGCCCAAAGCCGACAAACTGCCGCTCAAATCGCCGCCGAACCCGCCGATGCAGGCGCGCCTGGATGACCGGCTGCTGATGGCCGGCGGTTCGCTCGCCTTCGGGCTGGCCATCCCCTGGCTGACTGGGCTCTATGGGCCACTGGGCCCCGGCGACGCGCGCTTCTGGGTCGGCTTTGCCGGCTTCATCGCGCTGGCCTTTGCCATCTGGGCAGGCAACCGCTGGCTGCTGTTCAAGCAGCGCGAGCACCTGAACTGGTTCGCCCACCCGCTGCGCAAGCTCCTGATGCTGGTCAGCGCCAATGTGCTCTACACCGCACCGCTGACGCTGGCCGCCATCTGGGCCTGGTTCCATGTCGCTGGGCAGCCGGTCGACGCCAATGCGCTGAAGCTGGTGGTGGCCACCAACGTCATCTGCGTGCTGTTCGTGACGCATGCCTACGAGACCATGTTTCTGATCCGCGAGCGCGAGTCGGACATGCTGCGTGTGGAGCGCCTGGAGCGCGCCCGCACGCAGGCCGAGCTTGGCGCGCTGAAGGCTCAGGTCGACCCGCATTTCCTGTTCAACAGCCTGAACACCCTGGGCCATCTGATCGAGAGCGACGCGAAGAGCGCCCGCGAGTTCAGCGACACCCTGGCCGAGATCTACCGCTATGTGCTGGACAGCCGCCAGCGCGACCTCGTGCCGCTGGACGAGGAGCTCGCCTTCCTGCGCCACTACCACCGCCTGCTGGCCCTGCGCTTTGGCGCCGCCATGCCACTGGAGCTGGACCCGGCCTTGCAAACCGGCTCGTGGCTGATCCCGCCGCTGGCGCTGCAGACGCTGCTGGAGAACGCCATCAAGCACAACGAGGCCAGCGCCGCGCAGTCGCTGACCGTCAGCTTCACGCTGGACGGCGACCGCGTGCACGCCCGCAACGCGCTGCAGCCGCGCCGCAGCGCCCTGCCCTCCTCAGGCCTGGGCCTGGCCAACCTCGACGAGCGCTGCCGCCTGCTGGCCGGCCGCGCGCTGGAACGCCGCGCCGAGGCTGGCGTGTTCGAAGTCTCCATTCCGCTGCTGGCCCGCCCATGAAGATCTTCATTGCCGAAGACGAGCCCCCGGCGCGCGAGCGCCTGACCGCCACGCTGGCCCGCGTCGCGCCTGAGGCCCGCGTGCTGGGCCACAGCGACACGGTGCAAGGCACGCTGGCCTGGCTCGCTGACCACCCCGCACCCGACCTGCTGCTGCTCGACATTCAGCTCGCCGACGGCCTGTCGCTGGAGCTGTTCCGCGACCGCCGCCTGGCCCTGCCCACGGTCTTCACGACCGCCTATGACCAGTTCGCGCTGCAGGCCTTCCAGGCGCTGGCGGTGGACTATCTGCTCAAGCCCGTCTCCGACACCGCGCTGGCCCAAGCCCTGGCCAAGGCCGAACAATGGCGCAGTCATTTCGACCTCCAGGCCAAGGAGCGCTGGAACCATCAGCTCGACGGCCTGCTGCAGCGCCTGAGCCCCCCGGCCGGCCGCCAGCGCATCGTCGGCCGCAAGGGCGGCCAGCAGTTCCACGCGCTGGAGCTGGCCGACATCGCCTATTTCGTCTCGGTGGACAAACTCAGCTTCGCCGTCACCCAGGCCGGCGAGCGCTATCTGGTCGAGCCCACCTTGGGCGAGCTGGAGGAGGAGCTCGGGCCGCAGCGCTTCTTTCGCGCCAACCGCCAGCTGTTGGTGGCCGCGGGCGCCGTGCAACGCTTTGCGCCCGCCGGCAAGGGAAGGCTGAAGCTCGCCCTCAGCCCGGCCCTGGACGGCGAGCTGCTGATCAGCCAGGAGCGCGCCGCGGCTTTTCGCCAGTGGCTGGAGGGGTAAACCCGGGCGGGCTACGATTCGGCATGGATCAAGTCTTGTTCGATTTCACCAAGCAGGATGCCACCGGCAGCTGCTCGACGGCCCACGCCTGGGCCAAGGTGCCCACACCGCTGACAGCGCCCGAGCGCAGCGCGCTGACCGAGCGCGCCAAGGCCCTGCTTCAAAAACACAACGCCGTCCTCGTTGCCCACTACTACGTCGACGGCGCGCTGCAGGACCTGGCGCTGGAGACCGGCGGCATCGTGTCCGACTCGCTGGAGATGGCCCGTTTCGGCCGCGACCACGCTGCACAAACCCTGGTCGTGGCCGGCGTGCGCTTCATGGGTGAGACGGCCAAGATCCTCAGCCCCGAGAAGCGTGTGCTGATGCCCGACCTGGACGCCACCTGCTCGCTGGACCTGGGCTGCCCCGAGGACGAATTCGCCGCCTTCTGCGACGCCCACCCGGACCGCCAGGTCGTCGTCTACGCCAACACCAGCGCCGCCGTGAAGGCCCGTGCCGACTGGATGGTGACCAGCTCCTGCGCGCTGGAGATCGTGGCCGACCTGCATGCCAGGGGCCAGAAGATCCTCTGGGCGCCGGACCGGCATCTGGGCCGCTACATCCAGGAAGAGACCGGCGCCGACATGCTGATGTGGAACGGCGCTTGCATCGTCCACGACGAGTTCAAGGGGCTGGAGCTGGAACTGCTGCGCGAGCAGCACCCGGGTGCACTGATCCTGGTCCACCCCGAATCACCCAAGAGCGTCGTCGAGCAGGCCGACGTCGTCGGCTCCACCTCGGCGCTGATCAGGGCCGTCGTCGAAGGCACGGCGCCCGCCTATATCGTCGCCACCGACAACGGCATCCTGCACCGCATGCGCCAGCTGGCGCCGGGCAAGCTGCTGATTGAGGCGCCCACGGCCGGCAACAGCGCCACGTGCAAGAGCTGCGCCCACTGCCCCTGGATGGCGATGAACGGCCTGGCCAACCTGGTCGACTGCCTGGAGAGCGGCGAGCCGCAGATCCACGTCGATGAAGCCATCCGCGTGAAGGCGCAGGGCTGCATCAACCGCATGCTGGATTTCGTCTCGGCGAGAAAGACTGCCGCTGCCGGTATGACCCCGGGTATCGGCGCCGCCTGATGGGGCTATAAATCGGCATTCACCGTCCTTGACGAGGCCCGCCATGAATGCCGACTTCAGCTCCCTCTACAACCACCATGAGCGCGAGGTCTTCGGCGCGGTCATGGACTCGTCCACCGACTACCCCGACATCGCGGCCAGCAACGACCTGCTCTGCGATGTCTGCTGCGTGGCACTGAACCGCCTGCCCCCGCGCTACATCCGCCATGAGGTGGACTTCAGCTTCTACCTGACCGAGCACGAACGGCTGGAGATCGACAACGCGATCGTCGAGGCGGTGTCGTATGCGTTCAACTTTGTGCAGGCGCGCACGGCGCTGCGGTCGCGCAAATAGGCCGAGTCGAGCAGGAATGGAAAAGGCCCGCCTCTCACGAGGCGGGCCTTTCACAAGATTCCTTGAGGGAATCACTCCGTTGTAGATGGTCGGGGCGGCGGGATTCGAACTCGCGACCCTCTGCTCCCAAAGCAGATGCGCTACCAGGCTGCGCTACGCCCCGAACAAGCCTGCCATTCTAGCTCACAGGAACGAAGCGCCCCGTTCCGCTGATCAAAGCGGCTCTAACGGGCTCGCCCGGCTGCAGCATTTGCACTGCCGCGACATAGCCGCGCATCTGCTCCAGATAGGCCGGCTCGCGCTCCGGCGTGGCGCCGAGCTTGTAGTCCAGCACCCACCAGCAGCCATCGCGGCGCTGCACGAGGCGGTCGATGCGCTGGTCCTTCTCACCCTCCGTGCCCTGCCCCACGGCCACCTCGTTGCCGGCCCAGATCAGCTCGGCCGGGTCGAAGAAGGGCCGGCAGTCGGGGCTGGACAGGATGGCCTGGGCCGCCTGGGCAAGTTGCTCGCGTGACTTGGCGTCCAGGCCGAAGGCCTGCGAGGCTGAGGCCATCAACGCCACCAGCGGCTGCGTCTGGCCGCTTGCCGAGGCCCACTCCAGCACGCGGTGCAAGGCCTCGCCCACGCGGGCCAGGCGGTCGTCACGGGCCGTGCCATCACGTGCAGCCACGGCTGCTGGAGGTTGCCAGCTTGGCAGCGGCGCAATGGCTGGCGGCGCGGTGTTGGCCCGGCCGCCCGGTGTCATCGCAAGAGGCCAGCGGCGGGCCAGCGGTTGCAGCCGGTCCCACCAGCTGGTGGCCTGGCTGCGGCTCGGCGTGTGGCTGAGCACCACCGCACGCCGCGCCCGCGTCAGGGCAACGTACAGGCCGTTCAGCTCTTCGCGTTCGCGCTCGGCACGCTCCTCGTCAACCAATGCCTGCAATGACGGCGGCGGCCTGGCTTCGGAGGCGAGGAAGGCCGCGCGCCGCGGCGCCGGCTGGCCCACCGGCCAGTCCAGCAGCAGGCCCAGCGTCTCCGCCTTGGGTGGCGCGGCGTCGGCATCGAGCAAAAAGACGACCTCGGCCTCCAGGCCCTTGGCACCATGGATGGTCAGCAGTTGCACCGCGTCCGGCGCAGCAGCCGGCACGAACTTGATGGGCCGGCTCTTCAGCGCGCGCACGAAGCCGTAGAGCTGGGCATAGCGGCCGCCATCCAGGTCGAGCGCGGCACGCAGCAGCGCCTGCACGCTTTGCAGGCGCACGGCTGCATCTGCTGCGGGCACAGCCGCCGCGATGCGCATGAGCAGCTCGCCCTCGTGGACGATGCGGTCCAGCAGCTCGTGCGGCGTGCGCTGGCGCGCCTGCTCGGCCCAGCCGCGCAGCAAAAGCCGAGCGCGCACCAACGCCGCGCTAGGCGCGGCCAGGCCTTGCAACGCGGCCCACCAGGAGCGCCGCTCGGCGGGTGCACGGCCCAGCCACTGCGCTGTACCAGCGGCTTCGGCCAGCGTCAGCAGGTCGGCCTCATCGACGCCGAACAGCGGGCTACGCAGCGCGCGGGCCAGCGACAGGTCGTGCCCTGGCGAGGCCAGCACGTCCAACAACGCCAGCAGGTCGGCCACGTCGGGCAGCCCGGCCAGCGGCTGCTCCTCGGGCGCTGCGTGCGGCACACCGGCAGCCGTCAGCGCCTCGCTGAGCTGGCGCAGCGGGTCGCGCTTGCGTGCCAGCACGAAGAGGTCGCCCGGCTTGAGTTCAGGCCGGGCCTGCAGCAGCCCGACTATTGCCCCGCAGACCCGCTCACACTCGGGCGCGCGGCGGCTGATCTCGGCCTCGCGGCGGGGCTCGGTCAGGCTGGGGCGCCAGCGCAGCGGGTCAACGTCCGCCTGGGCGGGCGACGCCATGACCTCGGCGTCGAGGGCCCACAAGCCGGCCAGGTCGTCCACTTCGGCCACCTCGGTCGTGTGCACGCGAAAGCCCTGGTAGGTGCCGGCGCGCTGGGCGCTGTCGAAAGTGGCGTTCACGGCGGCCAGCACCTCGGGCGCGTTGCGCCGCGTGTGGTCGCAGGCCAGGCGCACGCCGGCGAGGCCGTCGCAGACGAAGCCCTGCGCCGCTGCGAACACGCGCGGGTCGGCACGTCGGAAGCGGTAGATGCTCTGCTTGGGGTCGCCGACGATGAAGACGGACAGCGGCGAGCCCGCGCCCGCGCCGGCATAGGCCGAGAGCCAGCCATGCAGCGCCTGCCATTGCAGCGGGCTGGTGTCCTGGAACTCGTCGATGAGCAGGTGGCGCACCTGGGCGTCCAGGCGCTGCTGCACCCAGCCAGCGGTCTGCGCATCAGCCAGCAGGGCCAGCGCGCCGCGCTCCAGGTCGTTCATGTCGACCAGGCCGCGCTCGCGCTTGATGGCCTCGAAGGCGTCCACCAGCACCAGGGCCAGGCGGCGCATCGCGGCGTGTTCGTCGGCGGCGCGCTGCTGGGCTATTGCCGCGCGCAAATGCAGCAATTCATCGCACAGCTCGTCCAGGTCCGGGTGGTCGACGCCCAGCTTGCGCGGTTCGCCCTTCAGGGTGAACAGCGCCGCGAAGCAGCCGTCGAAATCGGCGGCCTGTTCGATTGACGCGGCCGCTTCCTGCGCCTTCTTGCCTTTGGCTGCGCCGAGCAGCCGGGCGAGTGCCTTCAGCGGTTCACGCAGATGCTCGAAGAACTGCTCCGGCGTGGTGCCCAGCACATCCGCTGCACCGGGCAGGCTGGCCTCCAGCACGCCAGCCATCTCGGCCAGCCGCAACTCCACACGCTTGGCGAACGCGCCCAGCAACCACTCGCGCAGGTTGAAGCGGCCGCGCGACTGGGTCAGCGCCTGGAAGTCGGCGCGCAACGCCTCGTCTGCCAGCACCGCGACGTGGAAGCGCCGCCACAGCGTCGGCATCAGCTCCTCTTCGTCCTCGATGAGCTGCAGCTCGGGCGCAATGCCCTGGGCCTGCAGGAAGGCCAGCGGCGCGGCCCGCAGCAGCTGCGAGAACCAGCCATGGAAGGTGCGCACCTCGACAGCCCGGCCGCCGCGCAGCAGTTCGGCCTGCAGGGCCGCCAGACGCGGGCGCAGCATCGGCGCGTCGGCCTCGGCCACGCCGCGTTGGCGAAGCGCAGCCAGTTGCTTGGCATCGGGCGCCTGCGCAAACTCGGCCAACCACTCGGCCAGGCGCTGGCGCATTTCGCCGGCGGCCTTGCGGGTGAAGGTGATGGCGACGATCTGCTGCGGTTCGGCGCCGGCCAGTAGCGCACGCAGGATGCGCGACACCAGCATCCAGGTCTTGCCGGCGCCAGCACAGGCCTCCACGACGATGCTGCGCGAAGGATCGCAGGCCAGCGCGTAGAAGTGCTCGCGCGGCACGCGCAGGCCGTCGGCCCAGTAGGCGAGTTCTGCGCTCATACCCAATCATCCTTTCGGCACAGGCCGCGAGCTTCGCAGTAGTCGCAGACCTTGCCCTCGCCCAGCGCCGGCAGCGGCGCGCCATCGCGCACGGCCATCAGGTCGGCCTGCAGGCCGCCGCGCAGTGCCAGCGCGGTGTTGCTGACGTCGGCATGCGGCAGCAGCGCAATGCCCTTGCCGTCGTCGAGCACCAGATAGGCCGCCTGCAGCCCCGGCTCGGCGCCCATCAGCAACGCGTAGGTGGCAAGCTGGGTGTCCTCCAGCGGCGCAGCCAGCTTTTCCTTCAACCCCTTGGCATCGCCGGTCTTGTAGTCAAGCAGCCAAGTCTTGCCTGCAGCGTCGTCGATGCGGTCGATGCGGCCGCGCAGCGTCAGCGCGTCCAGTGGCGCATCGAATGGTTGGCAGTCGCGGTCCACCTCGCCGGCGGCGAAGCGCTGGCCACCCGCCTCGGCCTCGACCAGCCAGGCGAGATACAGCGGGCGCAGCCGCTCGAAGGCGGCCGAGAAAGGCAGGAAGTCCGCCGCGTCCAGCCACGCCAGCTCGGCCTCGGCCGCGGCGCGCAATGCGGCGTCGTCATCGCCCCCCCCGCGCGCCTCGTGGAAGCGCTTCAGCACCGCGTGCAGCCAGGTGCCGTAGTCGCGTTTGTCAGGCTCCTGCTCCAGTTCGTCGGCCTCGCGCAGGCCCAGCAGCACGCGGCTGAAGAACTGGTAGGGGCAGTTGCGCAGCGCGTCGATGGCGCTGGCGCTCAGGGCCGCCGGCAAGCGGCCATCGGCATCAGCGGCAGCGCGGTGTTGGGGCTGGCCCGGCGGCGTCAGAAGCTCACGCCCGTCGCGCCATTCATGCAGGCCCTGACCGCTGCGCGCTGCCGCGCCGGCCAGCCGCTCCAGCAGCGGGCTGGCGGGCAACGGCTCGGCGCCTGCGAAGGCGCAGCGCAGCAGCGTCAGCACCGGCGCGCGCAGCAGCTGCGCGAAACTGAAGCCCTCGGCCTCGCGGCGTTCGGCCAGGCTGGGCAAGCCCAGGGCCGCCGCGTCGGCATCGGCCAGCAGACCCGCTTGCGGGTTCACCGGCCCCAGTGTGGCGGCGTCCGCGCCAGGCAGCACGACGGCGCCGAAGGGCCGAAGCATGGCCCGCGCCAACGGCGTGATGACAACCTCGACCGCACCCGCTTCTTCGGTCGGCTCGAACTGCGCCGCCTCCAGGGTGTCGTCCACCCAGGCCAGGAACTCGTCGGGCCGCAGCCGCGTCTGCGCCAGAGCCGCCTCGTGGGCGCTGCCGGCCCAGGGGTTGCGCGAAATCCACAGCGTTTCCAGCAGGGCCTCGCCGCCCTCGACCTCGGCCAGCGGCGTCAGCCCGCTCAGCGCCTGGCTCATTGCAGCGAGCCAGCCACCCAGCGTGCGCGCGCCGCCGGCCAGCGGCTCCAGTTGGCGCCGAGCCCGCTGCCAGGCCGCACCGCCGGCCGGCGGCAGCGTCGCTGCATCGAGCTGGGCTGCCTGGCGCCAGCCGAAGCGCCGGCAGCGGGATTCGAGGCCGGCCAGTCCTTCGGCATCCCAACCCGTGGCCAGCGCGGACTTCAGCCAGGCCAGCCAGTCGTCCACTGCGCCACCAGCCAGGGCGGCGCGCAGCAGGGCCATCAATGCGGCGGCGGCGGGCGTGGTCGCGAGCGTCCAACCGGTCTCGTCATGCATCGGCACGCCCTGGCGCGCCAGCAGCGCCCGCACGCGGCGAATGACGACGCGGTCTTGCGCAAGCAAGGCCACCGGCCGCCGGCCCGCGTTGAGGTGCTGGACGACGGCCGTGGCGGTCTGCTGGGCCAGCGTCTCGAAATCCGGCGCGACAGCCTCCTCCACCCGCGCGGCAGGCGTGAAACCGGCCCAGGCTTGGTCGAGGTCCAGGTCGGCGTTCAGGCACAGCGCCGGCACGTCGCCCGCCAGCAGCGCCTGGGCCAGCGGGTCGGGCCCGCCGGCGCGCAGCCAGATCCAGGCGCTGGGGCGCAGCGCGAACAGCGTGTCGGTGGGCGGGCGGCGCTCGTCGGAGGCCACCCAGGCCAGCGCGACCTGAGCCAGTGCGCGCTCCAGCAGGCCGGGGCCGGCGTCCAGGGCTGCAAGCCGTTGCCGGGCGGTGTCCATGAACGCAAGGCGCTCAATCGGCGGCACCTGGGCGGCCGCGCGGGCCAGCGCGTGGGCGGTGTCGACGAGCCGGGCGAGCGCCACACGGTAGTCGCGCGGGCTGCTGCGCTTGAGGGGCTGGACCCAGCTCTGCTCGGCCAGCAGCCGGTCGGCGGTGAAGGCGTCGATGGCGGCGTCGCCGGAGAGCTGGTCAGGCGCGGCCAATGCCGTGGGGCCCAGCGCCGAAGCCAGGCTGCGGCTGGTCGTGATGCGAGGCTGCCAGCCGCCGTGGGCGAGCCAGGCGCGGCGCGCCGGCGCGATCTGCTGGGCAAAGGGCAGCAACAGCACGGCATCGCGCACGGCCGCGCCTCGCCCTTCCAGCCAGTCGGCACTGACAGCCGCGACGCGGCGCCAGAAGGCTTCGTTGTCCTCGCCAGGCGCCAGGCCCAGATTCAAAGCTTGTTGCACTTGTAAAGCAGGCCTCCCGCCCGCATGTTTGCCACCGTTTCGGTCACCCTCGCGACCGTCCGGACAAAAGTGGCTATGTCACAATCATTTTGCCTATTCGGACGGCGCCCACTGCGGCGACCGCCAACCCTTTGAGGCCAAGGAACCCTCCCATGAGCAGCGAATTGATCAAGCATGTTTCCGACGCGTCCTTCGACGCCGACGTCATCCAGTCGGGCAAGCCCGTGCTGGTGGACTATTGGGCCGAGTGGTGCGGCCCCTGCAAGATGATCGCGCCCATCCTGGACGAGGTCGCCACCGGCTACGGTGACAAGCTGCAGATCGCCAAGATGAACGTCGACGAGAACCGCGAAGTGCCGGCCAAGTTTGGCATCCGCGGCATTCCGACACTGATGCTTTTCAAGGACGGCCAGCTCGCCGCGACCAAGGTCGGCGCCCTCTCCAAGGCCCAGTTGACGGCCTTCCTCGACGCGAACCTATAATCACGTCCAACTGCTGCAGTGTTGCCGGCGCTCTCCGCGCGGTCACTGCAGCAGCCAAAGCCAACACGCCCCGGGTTCCTGGATACGAATTCAGCACCCAGCCAGCGTGGACTCGGCTCCCCCTCCCACCACTGAGTCAGTTGTCGAATCTGCGTCGCTCGCCGTTTGAGCGATAGCCATTCGATCCTTTTCTGGGGCGGCCGTGGAATCGCCGTTGCGCCTTGGCTGGCGCTGCGGCCCCTGACGGGTATTCACCCATGCATCTTTCCGAACTCAAAGCGCTCCACGTTTCCGCCCTCATCGAGATGGGCGAGGCGCTGGAGATCGACAACGTCACGCGCCTGCGCAAGCAGGAGCTGATGTTCGCCATCATGAAGAAGCGCGCCAAGGCTGGCGAGCAGGTCTTCGGCGATGGCGTGCTCGAAGTGCTCCCCGACGGCTTCGGCTTCCTGCGCTCGATCGAGGCCAGCTACATGGCCTCCACGGACGACATCTACCTGTCGCCCAGCCAGATCCGCCGCTTCAACCTGCACACCGGTGACCTGGTGGAAGGCGAAGTGCGCGTGCCCAAGGATGGCGAACGCTACTTTGCTCTGGTCAAGGTTGACCGCGTCAACAACCAGACGCCGGAGGAGAGCAAGAACAAGATCATGTTCGAGAACCTGACTCCCTTGTTCCCCAAGGAGCAGTTCAAGCTCGAGCGTGAAGCCTTCAAGGGCGAAGAGAACATCACCGGTCGCATCATCGACCTGGTGGCGCCCATCGGCAAAGGCCAGCGCGCCCTCATCGTGTCCCAGCCCAAGACGGGCAAGACCGAGATGATGAAGAGCCTGGCGCATGCGCTGGTGGCCAACCATCCGGACTGCCACCTCATCGTGCTGCTCGTCGACGAGCGCCCCGAGGAAGTGACCGAGATGATCCGCACCGTGCGCGGCGAGGTCATCAGCTCCACCTTCGACGAACCGGCCGCCCGCCACGTGCAGGTGGCCGAGATGGTCATCGAGCGCGCCAAGCGCCTGGTGGAGCTCAAGAAGGACGTGATCATCCTGCTGGACTCGATCACCCGCCTGGCCCGTGCCTACAACAACGTGCTGCCCAGCTCCGGCAAGGTGCTGACCGGCGGCGTGGACGCCAATGCTCTGCAGCGCCCCAAGCGCTTCTTCGGCGCAGCGCGCAACATCGAGGAAGGCGGCTCGCTGACCATCATCGGTACCGCGCTGATCGACACCGGCTCCAAGATGGACGAGGTGATCTACGAAGAGTTCAAGGGCACCGGCAACTGCGAAATCCACCTGGATCGCCGCATGGCCGAGAAGCGCGTCTACCCTTCGCTGCTGATCAACAAGTCCGGCACGCGCCGCGAGGAATTGCTGCTCAAGCCCGAGATCCTGCAAAAGAGCTGGATCCTGCGCAAGCTGCTCTACAACATGGACGAGATCGAGGCGATGGAGTTCATCCTCGAGAAGATGAAGGCGTCGAAGAACAATCATGACTTCTTCGACATGATGCGGCGCGGCGGGTAGTGAGACGGGACCGAGGACAGGACCTGCGTCCTGTCCGACGCCCGTCAAACGCCCGCGCATGTCTCGCATGCGCGGGCACTTTCAGCCCGAACTAGCCAAACCGCAGGGAAGCCCGCTACAATCGCGGGTTTTCCGCCCAGACACCCCCGGAAAGTGCGCCGACCAGCGATTGACATCGTCGGCGTGGCTCCCGACCTAGCCAAGAGGTTCCCATGAAAGACGGCATTCACCCCAACTACCGCGACGTCGTGTTCGTCGACCAGTCCAACGGTTTCCAGTTCGTGACGCGTTCCACCGTCCAGACCAAGGAAATGATCGAGCTGGACGGCAAGAAGCTGCCGCTGGTGAAGCTGGAAACCACCAGCGAGTCGCACCCCTTCTACACGGGTACGCAAAAGAGCATCGACAACCTCGGCGGCCGCGTCGAGAAGTTCCGCAACAAGTTCTCGCACCTCAAGAAGTAATCGGTTTGGCGGCGTTTCGCCGCGCCAACGACCAAAGGGCAGCTCAGGCTGCCCTTTTGTTTTGCCGCGGCATTCGCGCTGCCCTTTTCTCATTTGGCAGCATGGGCTGCCATTTTTCATTTTTGACCGCCGTTTGACGGCATCATGCCGGCCGGTTTCATCGAACTTAAGCGCGTGAATCTCCCCACCCCCGCCATCGTCGCCGAGCGCGGCGTCGAGCGCCTGCCGCGCCTGGCCCTGCTGCTGCTGTGCGCGGCCTATGTGCTGCCCGGCCTGTTCGGCCGCGACCCCTGGCGCAATGCCGACTTGAGCAGCTTCGGTTTCATGGCCAGCATCGCCCAGGGCCACGCGCCCTGGTGGCAGCCGGCGATCGCCGGCATTCCGGCCGAGGGCGGCCCCTTGCCCTACTGGCTGGGCGCGCTGGCCATCAAGGCCCTGCCCTTCCTGGACGCACCGGTCGCCGCCCGCCTGCCTTATGCCTTTGTGCTGGTCGGCGTGTTGGTGGCGGTCTGGTACACCTGCTTTCATCTCGCCCGCACGGAGGCTGCCCAACCGGTGGCCTTTGCCTTCGGCGGCGAAGCACAGGCCGTCGACTACGCCCGGGCCTTGGCCGATGGTGCCCTGCTTGCCCTGATGGCGTCGCTCGGCCTGCTGCAGCTCGGCCATGAGACGACGCCCGAGCTGATGCAATTGCTGGCTGTCTCGGTCTACCTTTACGGCCTGGCCGCGGCACCATTCAAGCGAGGCCGTGCGCGGGTCGCCATCCTGCTCGCCCTGCCCGTGCTGGCCGCCAGCGGTGCCCCCGCCGTGGCTTGCGCCCTCGGCCTGCTCGGCCTGCTGCTGAACCACCGCTCCAGCCATGACGAGGCCAAGGCCCAACGGGTCTGGCTGCTGGCCTCGCTGACGCTGGCGGTCCTGGCGGCCTGGGTCTTCAATGGCTGGGCCTGGCGTGTCCTGCCCGGCATCCAGTTCGCCTCGTTGCTGAGCCTGCTGGCCTGGTTCTGCTGGCCGTCGGGGCCCCTGGCCTTGTGGACGCTGTGGCGCTGGCGCCGCCACGGCCTGCGCCGCCACATCACGGTGCCCGCCATTGCACTGCTGGTGCCGCTGATCACTTGCATTCTGATGGACGCTTCCGAGCGGGCGCTGCTGCTGGCTTTGCCGTCGCTGGCCATCCTGGCCGCCTTCGCGCTGCCCACACTGCGCCGCAGCGTCTCGGCAGCAGTGGACTGGTTCTGCGTGTTCATCTTTTCGGCGGTGGCGCTGTTCGGCTGGCTGTACTACGTGTCCATGCACACCGGTTGGCCGGCACGGCCCATGGCCAATCTGCGTCGGCTGGCCGAGGGCTTCGAGCCGCACTTCAGCCCGCTGGCCCTGCTGTTTGCCATCGCCGCGACGCTGTCCTGGCTGGCCCTGGTGCGCTGGCGCACAGCCCGCCATCGCCATGCGCTATGGAAGAGCCTGGCCCTGCCGGCCGGCGGCGTGGCGCTGGGCTGGCTGCTCGTCATGAGCCTGCTGCTGCCGCCGCTGGACTACGCGCGCAGCCTGGCGCCGCTGGTGGCTCGGCTGAAGACGCGCATGCCCGCCGATGCCAATTGCCTGGCCGCAACGGGCCAGAACCTCGCCACGCTGGCGGCACTGGAATGGCATGGCGGCTGGCAGGTGAAAGGCCGCGGGCCCCTGAATGCATCAGGATGCAGTCACGCCGTGATCAGCGCGGGCCAGCCGACGCCCAAGGGCTGGCAGGTCGTTGCGCAGGTGAAGCGACCGACGGACCGCAGCGGCAGCGCCGGCCTGGTCCTCTTGAAGCGTCAATGATCTGACAGGGCTGCTGCGTTGAAAGCCGCCTCATCGCCCAGCGCCGAATCGCTGGCCTGGCGCACGCGCGCGGCCGGGAAGACGAGACGAAAGCGCGAGCCCTTGCCAACGTCGCTCTGGATCATCAGCTCGCCGCCGTGGCGCTGCATGACATGCTTGACGATGGACAGGCCCAGGCCCGTGCCACCGGTCTCGCGCGAGCGGCTGCCGTCGACGCGGTAGAAGCGCTCGGTCAGGCGCGGAATGTGCTCGCGCGAAATACCCAGGCCGGTGTCGATGACGGTCAGCTCGCCGTTGCCGCCTTCGAGCAGCCGCCAGGCCACCTCGACCTCGCCGCTGTCCGGCGTGTAGCGCACGGCGTTGGTCACGAGGTTGGCGATGGCGCTGAGCAGCTCGCTCTCGATGCCGGCCAGCTCAACGTTGGTCTCCGGCCTCAGGTGCAATTGATGCCGCCCGGCCGACAGCACCTCGGCATCCGCGGCAATGCGCAGCAGCAGGCCATCCAGGCCCACCCAGCGGTCCGGCGCGGGGCGCGGACTGCCTTCGAGCTGGGCCAGCGTCAGCAGGTCGGCCACGAGGGTCTGCATGCGCTGGGTCTGCTGGTTCATCAGCACCAGCACGCGTTCGCGCTCGACAGCCGTCAGCGGCAGCGAGTGCATGGTCTCGATGAAACCGGACAGCACGGTCAGCGGCGTGCGGATCTCGTGCGACACATTGGCGACGAAGTCGCGCCGCATGGCTTCGGAGCGCACGCGTTCGGTGACGTCCAGCGACAACACCAGGCGCATGCCCTCGCCGTATTCGCGCACGATGATGGACAGCGTGCCCGGCCCGCGGCCATTGCCCAGCACCAGGGATTCGGCAAAGTTGCCGGCCTGCAGGTAGGCGACGAAGGCCGGCGCACGCACGAGATTGGTAATGCGCTGGCGCAGGTCGCGCTGCGGGTCCAGCGAGAAATGGTCGGCCGCAACGCGGTTGCACCAGACGATCTGCTCCTGCGGGTCCAGCATCAGCACGCCATTGGGCGAAGCCTCGATGGCGGACAGGAACTGCTCCAGTTCCAGCCGGGCGCGCGCCACGCTGCGATCGCGGTCGCGCACGGCGCGCTCGATGCGGTAGCCGACCTCGCCCCACAAACCGGTGTCGCGCGGCGCATTCTCGAGCTGGTTGCCGCGCAGCCAGCTCAGCAGGCGATGGCCCCGCACCGCGTCGACCAGCAGGGTCAGCACGACGCCGCTGACGACACCGATGCCAAGGCCCAGGCTGTCGATGCCAGTCGTCGTACGAACCACCACGCCAATGACAAACCCGATCAATGCGGCCACGAGGGCCATCAGCAGTCGGGGCAATAACCAGGTCATGTAGCGAGGTACATCTCAGTTGCTTGCGGGCCGAGCGCCGGGCCGCTCCCTAGCCGGCCCGCGCTGGCGATGTGCTTGCCGGTCAATCCGGCAAGCATCGCCGTCCCCTCGGGGGACCGGCCAAGGTATGCCTTGGACGAGAGGCTCATGCTGACAGCGCGCTGCTCTGTTGGGTCAGTCGGTAACCGGCACCGCGGACGGTCTCGATCATGCGCGCGCATTGCACGCGCTCCAATGCTTCGCGCAGGCGCTTGACGTGGACGTCGATGGTGCGTTCCTCGATGAAGACATGGTCGCCCCAGACGCGGTCCAGCAGCTGCGAGCGGCTGTGCACACGTTCCGGATGGGTCATCAGGAAGTGCAGCAGGCGGAATTCAGTGGGGCCGAGCTTGACCTCATTGCCCTCACGGCTGACGCGGCGCGTGCCCGGGTCCAGCAGCAGCGGGCCAACCTCGACCGCGCTGTCCAGCGCCTCGGGCGCCTTGCGGCGCAGCACTGCACGGATGCGCGCCAGCAGCTCATTCGTTGAGAAGGGCTTGGTGATGTAGTCGTCGGCACCCGCGTCGAGGCCGGCGATCTTGTCGCCCTCCTCGGCGCGCGCCGTCAGCATGATGACGGGCAGCTCCTTGGTGCGGGCCACGCCGCGCCACTGGCGAGCCAGGGCCACGCCGCTCTGGCCGGGCAGCATCCAGTCCAGCACCACCAGATCGGGCAGCACGCGGTCCACTTCGTACTGAGCCTGCGTGGCACTGCCGGCGATCGTCACCTCGAAACCGGCATGGCGCAGGTTGATGGAAATCAGCTCAGCAATCGCCGATTCGTCTTCAACAACAAGGACTCGGCTCATGATCAGCGCACCATCGTTTCAACCGCCTCGGGCGAGTTGTGTCGCACGTCCTGGCCCTTGACGACGTAGATGACGACCTCGGCCAGGTTCTTGGCATGGTCACCGACGCGCTCGATCGCCTTGGCGACGAAGACAAGGTCGATGGACGAGGAGATGGTGCGCGGGTCTTCCATCATGTAGGTGATGAGCTTGCGCAGCAGGCCGTCGAATTCCTTGTCGATCTCGTCGTCGTGCTTGAGCACGTCCAGCGCCCGCTCCACGTCCAGGCGCGCAAAGGCGTCGAGCGACTTGCGCAACTGGGTGGTGGCGAGCTCGGCTTCGAAGCTCAGGTCGGACATCGGCAAGCGCATGCGGCTCGACACGCCGCTGGCCACCAGGCGCTGCACGGTGCGCGCGATGCGCGCGGCCTCGTCGCCGACGCGCTCGAGGTTGGCAATGCTCTTGCTGATGGCGATCAGCAGGCGCAGGTCGCGGGCCGTCGGCTGGCGGCGCGCGATGATGGTCGAGAGATCGCGGTCGATCTCGATTTCCATCGTGTTGACGCGGCTTTCCTTGGTCAGCACTTCATCGGCCGATGCGGCGCTGAAGTCCACCAGCGCCTGCACGGCCTGGGCCACCTGGGCCTCCACGAGGCCGCCCATTTCGAGCACGCGGGTCGAGATGCCGCTGAGCTCGGCATCGAACTGGGTCGAGAGATGTTTGTCCACCATACCGTCCTCCTTGATCAGCCGAAGCGGCCGGTGATGTAGTCCTCGGTGTCCTTGCGCTTGGGCTTCATGAAGAGCTCAGCGGTCGGTCCGAATTCGATCAGGTCGCCCAGGTACATATAGGCCGTGTAGTCCGAGCAGCGCGCGGCCTGCTGCATGTTGTGAGTCACGATGGCCACCGTGTAGTCGGCCTTGAGCTCGTGGATGAGCTCCTCGATCTTGCCGGTGGAGATCGGGTCCAGCGCCGAGCAGGGCTCGTCGAGCAGCAGCACCTCGGGCTTGATGGCAATGCCGCGTGCGATGCACAGGCGTTGCTGCTGGCCGCCGGACAGGCCGGAGCCGCTCTGGTTGAGCTTGTCCTTCACCTCACCCCAGAGGGCGGCCTTCTTCAGCGCCCACTCCACGCGCTCGTCCATCTCCACGCGCGGCAGCGTCTCGAACAGCTTCACGCCGAAGGCGATGTTGTCGTAGATGGACATCGGGAAGGGCGTGGGCTTCTGGAAGACCATGCCAATCTTGGCGCGGATCAGCGAGACGTCGTCCTTGCTGGACAGGATGTCGTCGCCGTCGAGCAGGATCTGGCCTTCGGCACGTTGCTCGGGGTAGAGCTGGAACATGCGGTTCAGCGTGCGCAGCAGCGTGCTCTTGCCGCAGCCCGACGGGCCGATGAAGGCGGTGACCTTCTTCTCGGGGATGTCGAGGTTGATGTTCTTCAGCGCATGGAAGCTGCCGTAGAAGAAGTTCAGGTTGCGTACGGAGAGCTTGGCGCGCTCACCCACAGGCGTTTCGATCTTGGCGTCCATGAGATCGGATCCTTAGTGTTTGTTCTTGAAGAGCACGCGGGCCAGGATGTTCAGCAGCAGCACGCCCACGGTGATCAGGAAGACGCCGGCCCAGGCCAGCTGTTGACGGTTCTGATCGGGGTTCATTGCGAAGTCGTAAATCGTCTTCGGCAGATTCGCCATCGGCCGCGTCAAGTCCGTGGACCAGAACTGATTGTTGAGTGCAGTAAAGAGCAGGGGCGCGGTCTCACCCGACACTCGAGCCAACGCGAGCAACACGCCAGTGATCACGCCTGCCTGTGCAGCCTTCAGCGTGATCGACAGGATCACCTTCCATTTCGGCGTGCCAAGCGCATAGGCAGCCTCGCGCAGCGCGTTGGGCACAAGGCTGAGCATGTTCTCAGTCGTGCGGATCACAACCGGGACGACGAGTATGGCCAAGGCACAGACACCCGCCCAGCCGGAGAAGGACTTGAAGCGGATCACCACAATCGCGTAGACGAACAGGCCGACCACGATTGAAGGAGCCGAGAGCAAGATGTCGTTGATGAAGCGCACGGCACTGCCTAGCCAGGTCTTCTGGCCGTATTCGGCGAGGTAGACGCCGGCCAGGATGCCGACGGGCGTACCGATCGCCGTGGCAAGTGAAACCATGATTACGGATCCGAACAGCGCATTCGCAAGGCCGCCGCCCTCGCCCTGCGGCGGCGGCGTCATTTGCGAAAAGGTCGCCCAGCTGAGGCCGCCGATGCCGAGATAGATGGTCTCGAACAGAATCCAGATCAGCCAGAACACGCCGAAAGCCATGGCGCTGAGGGACAGCGCCAGTGCGATGACATTGGTGCGTTTGCGTTTGTGGTGCATCGCCCGGCGGCGGGCGTCAAGAGTAGAGCTCATGTGCGTGTCCCTTCACTCTTTTTCAGTCGCATCAACAGCAGCTTGGAGATGGACAACACAACGAACGTGATCAGGAAGAGGACAAGGCCGAGGTACATCAGAGAAGCCTGATGCAGGCCCTCGCCGGCTTCGGCGAACTCGTTGGCCAGCGTCGACGTGATGCTGCTGGCTGCCTCGAAGACCGACAGCGATTTCAGCTGGGTCATGTTGCCGATGACGAAGGTGACGGCCATCGTCTCGCCGAGCGCACGCCCGAGACCCAGCATGACGCCGCCGACGACCCCGGTCTTGGTGTACGGCAGCACGACGCGGGAGACGACCTCCCAGGTCGTCGCGCCCAGGCCGTAGGCGCTTTCCTTCAACATCGGCGGCGTGACCTCGAAGACGTCGCGCATCACCGAGGCGATGAAGGGAATGATCATGATCGCCAGGATGATGCCGGCCGACAGGATGCCAATGCCCACCGGCGGGCCCGTGAACAACGAGCCGATGAAGGGCACACCGGCGAACACTGCCTGCAGCGGCTCCTGTACGAAGGTGGCGAGGATGGGGCCAAACACCAGCAGGCCCCACATGCCGTAGACGATGGAGGGTACGGCGGCCAGCAGCTCAATGGCGATGCCCAGGGGGCGCTTCAACCAGCTGGGCGACAGCTCGGTCAGGAAGATGGCGATGCCAAAGCTGACCGGCACGGCGATGACGAGGGCGATGAACGATGTGGCCAGCGTGCCGTAGATCATGACCAGGCCGCCGAACTTCTCCTGCACCGGGTCCCATTCCGTGCTGGTCAGGAAGCCTAGTCCGAAGGCCTTGAGGGCCGGTGCCGCTGTAACGATGAGGGAACCGATGATGCCGACCATCAACAGCAGCGTCAGCCACGCTGCACCCTGCGACAGGGCCGCGAACAGCGCGTCAGCCCAGGGAGCGACGCGGCGGCGCTGGGGTTTGGGTTCCATCGGTGAAGTATGCGAGCGACGTTCGCTTCGATCAGCGCCTGCGTTGCCGGCTGGAAGGATGGCTGCCAAGGAACCTCCTGGGGTCTGAGAGAGAAAAGGCGCCTGATGTAACGAAGCCCGGCGAGGCCGGGCCAGGTTCAGCGCCTGGGCATCACTTGTAGGCCACCGCCTTGCCGGACGTGTCCTTGATCTCGCCCCACTGCTTGCGCACCAGATCCTTCACGGCGGCAGGCAGCGGCACGTAGTCGAGGTCGTCGGCCATCTTGTCGCCGTTGCCATAGGCCCATTCGAAGAACTTCAGCGCGGCACCGGCTTGCGCCGCCTTGTCCTGCGACTTGAACATCAGGATGTAGGTCGGGTTGGTCAGCGGCCAGGCAGTCTTGCCCGGTTGGTCGGTCGTGATCTGGTAGAAGGTCTTGTTCCAGTCGGCGCCGGCCGCGGCGGCCTTGAAGGCGTCGTCGCTCGGGTTGACCCACTGGCCGTCCTTGTTCTTCAGCTGGACGTAGGTCATCTTGTTCTGCTTCACATAGGCGTACTCGACGTAGCCGATGGAGTTGGGCAGGCGCTGCACGAAGGCGGCGACGCCCTCGTTGCCCTTGCCGGCCGTACCGGCCAGCCATTTGACCGTCGTGCCTTCGCCGACCTTGCTCTTCCAGTCCTCGCTGACCTTGGACAGGTAGTTGGTGAAGATGAAGGTCGTGCCCGAACCGTCGGCGCGCGCCACGGGGGCGATGGTGGCGTCCGGCAAGGCGACACCTGGGTTCAGCGCGGTCAAGGCCGCGTCGTTCCACTTGGTGATTTTGCCGAGGTAGATGTCAGCCAGCACGGCGCCGGTCAGCTTGATCTGGCCCGGGGCGATGCCCTTGATGTTGACGACGGGAACGACGCCACCAATGACCATGGGGAATTGCAGCAGGCCGTCCTTGGCCAGTTCCTCGTCCTTCAGCGGCATGTCGGAAGCGCCGAAGTCGACCGTCTTGGCCTTGATCTGGCGGATGCCGGCACCCGAGCCGACCGACTGGTAGTTGATGCGGGCGCCGCTGGCCTTGTTGTAGGCATCGGCCCACTTGGCATAGATGGGCGCCGGAAAGGTGGCGCCGGCGCCGGTCACGTCCTGGGCAAGGGCCGCCTGGGCACCGAACAAACTCACGACGATCGCGAGCGACTTGCTGACCTGGACAAATTTCATCTGAGACACCTTCCGCAGGGCGGGTTTGACGATGACCGGCATCCTAGGGATCGAATGTGACGATTGAGTGACTGCCCAGTCATCGATCCGGCCATTGGAGCGCGTCAAAGCCCGGCTGGGAAGCCGCCTGAACCGCTTTGTGACACTGTCATTTTCGATTCACGCGAGCGTCATATAGCGCTTCTAGAGTGCCGGCCTATCGTTTCCAGACACAAACGGAGCTTCCGAAATGACCCGTCGCACATCCCTGATCGCGTTGACCGCCAGCGCATGGCTGGTCGCCTGCGCCACCACCCCCGCGCCGGCGCCGCTGGCCGAGATGCTGGCCCGCGACCCTCAGCTCAGCACCTTCAACCGCCTGGTCGCCCAGGCCGGCCTCGCCGACGAACTGCGTGCCGCCGGTCCGCTGACCGTCTTCGCGCCCAGCGACGACGCCTTCAAGGCTGTGCCGGCCAAGACGATGGAAGCGCTGGCCGCTGACCCGGCCCAGCTCAAGGCCGTGCTGGGCTATCACGTCATCGATGGCCGTGTTGCGGCCGCCGATGTGAAGCCGGGCACCGCCAAGACCCACCAAGGCGCCACGCTGGCCCTGGCCAAGGCTGGCAGCTTCGTCACGGTGGACGATGCCGTCGTGCAGCAGGCCGACATCGTCGCGACCAATGGCGTGGCCCACGTGGTCGACCGCGTGCTGATGCCGCCGAAGAAGTAAATCAGGCTCCAGCAAGCAGAAGGCCGCCACAGGGCGGCCTTTTTGTGGGCCGAGCGCTGGGCCGCTCCCGAGCCGGCCCGCATCTGGCGATGTGCTTGCCGGTCGATCCGGCAAGCATCGCCGTCCCCTTGGGGGACCGGTCAGGCACGCATGCGTTCAGCAGCGCGAGACTGGACGAGGGGCTCCGTTTCAAGACGAGACAGCATCCACCAGGCGCTGGGCACAGCGCTGGGCGATTGTGGCATCCGAGGCCTCGACCATGACGCGCAGCAAAGGCTCGGTGCCCGAGGCGCGGATCAGGATGCGACCCTTGTTGCCCAGCTCGGCCATCACCGCCGCCTGCTCGTCGGCCAGGCGCGTGCTGCTCTTCCAGTCCTGGCCGGCGGCCAGGCGCACGTTGATCAAGGTCTGCGGGAACAGGTCCACGCCTTGCAACTGCTCCGCCAGGCCGCGTCCGCTGCGGCAGACGGCCTGCAGCACCAGCAGCGCGCTGACGATGCCGTCGCCCGTGGTGTGCTTGTCCAGCGCCAGCAGGTGGCCAGAGCCCTCGCCGCCCAGCTGCCAGCCGCGCGCGGCCAACTCTTCCAGTACATAGCGGTCGCCGACCTTGGCGCGCACGAACTCGACGTCGCGCGAACGCAGCGCCAGCTCGACGGCCATATTGGTCATCAGCGTACCGACGGCGCCCGGCACGCGCAGCCCTTGGGCGAGGCGGTCGGCCACCATCACGTAGAGCAGTTCGTCACCGTTGTAGAGGCGACCGTTGGCGTCCACCAGCTGCAGCCGGTCGGCGTCGCCGTCCAGCGCCACGCCGTAATGAGCGCCGTTGGCCTTGACAGCCTCGACAAGGGCCCCGGGCGCTGTCGCGCCGAAGCCGGCATTGATGTTGAAGCCGTCGGGCTTGCAGCCGATCGAGATGACCTCTGCGCCCAGCTCATGGAAGACATCGGGCGCGACGTGATAGGCCGCGCCGTGGGCCGCGTCGACGACGATCTTCAGCCCCTTGAGCGTCAGGTCCGAGCCGAAACTGTTCTTGCAGAACTCGATGTAGCGACCGCGCGCATCTTCCAGGCGCTTGGCACGACCGAGGTTGGCCGAATCCACCCACTGCGGCGCCTCTTCCAGCGAGGCTTCGACGGCCAGCTCCCAGGCATCGGGCAGCTTCTCGCCCTTGGCCGAGAAGAACTTGATGCCGTTGTCGGCAAACGGGTTGTGCGAGGCGCTGATGACGACGCCGAGATCCAGGCGCAGTGCGCGCGTCAGGTAGGCCACACCCGGGGTCGGCAGCGGGCCGGTCAGCAGCACATTCACGCCGGCCGAGGCAAAGCCGGCCTCCAGTGCGGACTCGATCATGTAGCCCGAGATGCGCGTGTCCTTGCCGATCAGCACCGTGGGCCGCTCGTCCGTCTTGCGCAGCACGCGACCGACGGCATGGCCCAGGCGCAGCATGAAGTCCGGCGTGATCGGGTCCTGGCCCACCGTGCCCCGAATGCCGTCGGTTCCAAAATACTTGCGGGCCATCGAGCTCTTCCTTCTTATTTCGTGGCAGGGATTGTCGCCGCATCGACCGCGGCCCAGACCTTGAGCGCGTCCACGGTGGCGGCGACATCGTGCACACGAATCACGTTCGCGCCTGCGCTGACGGCCCGCAGCGCGGCGGCCAGGCTGGCCGGCAGGCGCTGGTCCACCGGCCGACCGGTGATGTCGCCCAGTGTGCGCTTGCGCGACCAGCCCACCAGCAGCGGATAGCCCAGCCCGGCCAGGCGTTGCTGCCCGGCCAGCAGCTGGAGGTTGTGCTCGGCGCTCTTGGCAAAGCCATAACCCGGATCCAGCGCGACGGCATCAGCCGGGATGCCCGAATCTCGCGCAGCTTGCGCGCGTTGGGCGAGAAAGGCGCCGACCTCGGCCACCACATCGCCGTAGACCGCCAGCTCCATCATCGACGCCGGCTCGCCGCGCATGTGCATCAGGCAGACACCCGCACCGCTGCCGGCCACAGCCGCCAGCGCGCCGGGCAGTTGCAGGGCCTGCACGTCGTTGACGATGTCCGCACCGGCATCCAGCGCGCGGCGCATCACGTCTGGCTTGTAGGTGTCGACCGAAACGGGAACGCCTAACGTGACCGCCGCGGCCAGCACCTTGTCGATACGCGCCCATTCGCTGCCGGCATCGACGCGCGGCGCGCCGGGGCGGGTGGACTCGCCACCGATGTCCAGGATGTCGGCGCCTTCTGCCACCAGGCGCTCGCAGTGCGCGATGGCGGTCCGGGTGTCGTCATGCCGGCCACCGTCGGAAAAGGAATCCGGCGTCACGTTGACGATGCCCATCACGCGCGGGTGGCTCAAATCAAGGCGGAAGCGGCGGGTCTGCCAATGCATGGGCGGCTCGGAATGGAAAACGGGCCCGGTGGAAGCCGGGCCCGTCGTTGGGGTGGGGATCAGGCCGCGGCGGGGGCGCCGTCGGTGCTGACCGGCGGCGTGCCACCACCGGTCGGGCCGCTCGGGGTCGGCTTGTCGTCAGGCGCGCGCGGGGGGCGGCCGGCCATGATGTCCAGGATCTGGTCGCGGTCGATGGTTTCCCACTTCATCAGCGCCTCGGTCATGGTCTCGACCTTGTCGCGGTTGTCCTCGAGGATCTTCTGCGCGACGGCGTACTGCTGGTCGAGGATGCGGCGGATCTCGCCGTCGACCTTCTGCTGCGTGCTCTCGCTGATGTTGGCCGTCTTGGTCATGCTGCGGCCGAGGAAGACTTCGCCCTCGTTCTCGGCATAGACCATCGGGCCGAGCACCTCGCTCATGCCGTAGCGCGTCACCATGTCGCGGGCCATGCGGGTGGCGCGTTCGTAGTCGTTGGATGCACCGGTCGAGATGTCGTGGACGAACAGGTCCTCGGCAATGCGGCCGCCGAACATGATGCTGATGCTGTTGAGCATCTGCTTGAAGTACAGGCTGTGCTGGTCACGCTCAGGCAGCTGCCAGGTCACGCCCAGGGCGCGCCCGCGCGGCATGATGGTGACCTTGTGAACCGGGTCTGTGCCGGGCAGCAACTCGGCGACGACGGCGTGACCAGACTCGTGGTACGCCGTGGCGCGCTTCTCGTCCTCGGTCATGACCATGCTCTTGCGCTCGGGGCCCATGTAGAGCTTGTCCTTGGCGCGCTCGAAGTCGATCATTTCCACCAGGCGACCATTGCGGCGCGCGGCGAACAGGGCAGCCTCGTTGACGAGGTTGGCCAGGTCGGCACCGCTCATGCCAGGCGTGCCGCGGGCGAGGATGGACGCGTTGACGTCCTGGCCGATAGGCACCTTGCGCATGTGCACGTTCAGGATCTGCTCGCGGCCGCGGATGTCCGGCAGCGTGACATAGACCTGGCGGTCGAAGCGGCCGGGGCGCAGCAGCGCGGGGTCGAGGATGTCGGGTCGGTTGGTGGCGGCGATGACGATGACGCCGAGATTGGTCTCAAAGCCATCCATCTCGACCAGCATCTGGTTCAGCGTCTGCTCGCGCTCATCATTGCCACCGCCCAGGCCTGCGCCGCGATGGCGGCCGACGGCGTCGATTTCGTCGATGAAGATGATGCAGGGCGCGCTCTTCTTGGCCTGCTCGAACATGTCTCGCACGCGGGCCGCGCCAACGCCGACGAACATCTCGACGAAGTCGGAGCCCGAGATCGTGAAGAAGGGCACCTTGGCTTCACCGGCGATGGACTTGGCCAGCAGCGTCTTGCCGGTACCCGGAGGGCCGACCAGCAACACACCACGCGGGATACGGCCACCGAGCTTCTGGAATTTCTGCGGATCCTTCAGGAAGTCGACCAGTTCCTTGACCTCTTCCTTGGCTTCATCGCAACCAGCGACGTCGGCGAAGGTGACGGTGTTGTTGGCCTCGTCCAGCATGCGGGCCTTGGATTTGCCGAAGCTGAATGCCCCGCCCTTGCCGCCACCCTGCATCTGGCGCATGAAGTAGACCCAGACACCGATCAGCAGCAGCATCGGCGTCCAGTTGATCAGCATGCTGACCAGGAAGCTCTGCTCTTCACGCGGCTTGATGTCGAACTTGACGCCGTTGTTGCGCAGGTCGCCGACCAGGCCACGATCCTGGTAGGTGGCCAGCGTGCGCAGCTTGTTGCCTTCGGTGTCTTCGGCGTAGATGTCACCGGTGATGCCGTCGGGCAGCGTCGCGGATTTGATCCGGCGCGCCTGGACGAGATCCAGGAACTCGGAATAGGTCACCTGCTTACCGGGTGCCGTGGTGCCGCCGAACTGCTTGACGACCGTGAACAGCACCAGCGCGATCACGATCCAGACGGCGAACTTCGAAAACCATTGATTGTTCACTGCGACTCCTTGGCCCTGATGGCCCAGCGCGGGTTTCAGGACAGTGGGGGCGATTTTAGGGGCGGCAAGGGGCCTACCCCTGTAATCAGCGGTTTTTCAGTCCCATGCCCACCAAGAATGTCTCGGAAGAGCGGATGCGGGAGGCTTTGGGCTTCACGACCTTGAAGACCTTGAAATGTGTTTTGAAGAGGTTCACGAGCTCGTCGTAGCCGCTGCCATGGAAGACCTTGGCCACCAGCGCGCCCTCGGGCTTGAGGTGGCTGCTGGCGAAATCGACGGCCAGCTCGACCAGGCCGGAGATGCGGGCGGCATCGGTGGACGCAATACCCGACATATTGGGCGCCATGTCCGACACGACGACGTCCACCGGACGGCCGGCCAGAGCCGCCTCCAGCTCTGCCAGCACCGCGTCCTCCTGAAAATCGCCCTGAATGAACTGCACGCCCTCGATGGGTTCGAACTCCAGCACGTCCAGCGCAATGATGCTGCCGTTGAGCTGCCCCACCGCCGCCCCGCCCCGCCCCGCCTCCGTGGGCGCGAACCGGCGGCGCAGATATTGGCTCCAGGCACCGGGCGTGGCACCCAGGTCGACGACGATCTGGCCCGGGCGGATCAGCTTCAGTTCCTCGTCGATTTCCTTGAGCTTGTAGGCCGCGCGCGAGCGGTAGCCGTCCTTCTGCGCCTGCTGCACATAGGGATCCGAGACATGGTTGTTCAACCACGCCTTGTTGAGCTTCTTGCTTTTGGTTTGAGTTTTCATGCCTACGGGATAATACGGGGATGCCTCAAATCATCCTGACCCCTGCCCAGCGCAAGGACAAACGCTCCGACGCCCACCATCTCGACCCGGTCGTGATGATCGGCGGCGATGGCCTGACCCCCGCCGTCGTGAAGGAAGTGGACCTGGCGCTGAAGGCTCATGGCCTGATCAAGGTGCGGGTGCTGGGCGACGACCGCGCTGCGCGCGAAGCCATGTTCGCCCAGCTCTGCGACGAGCTGAACGCCGCGCCCATCCAGCACATCGGCAAGCTGCTGGTGCTGTGGCGGCCGATTCCGGAGAAGGCAGCCGCCGAGCGCACCGACGCCCGGCCCGGCCCGCGCGTGGTCAAGATCGTCAAATTCTCCAAGAGCGGCAATGGTCGGCCCCAGGTCACCAAACTCAAGGTGCTGGGCAACCAGCGCGTCGCCCAGGGTGGCGAACTCAAGCGCGCCAAGCGCCGCATGACCAGCGTCAAGAAGAACGTCGCGGACTGATCCAGGCCAGGGCCAGCACCGCCAGGCCCTTCACGCCGAAGAACGCGAGCGAAGCACCATGCAGCGCCGCGAAGGATGCGACCCCGGCGCCGGCCTTCGCGTCTGCCATCAGCGGTTGCAGGCCGTAGTAGCCGGCAATCGTGCAGAACAGGGCCACGACCGGCAGCAAGAGCCGGGCTGAAAACTGTTGGCTGACGCCCCCGCCCTCCAAGGTGTCACGGGCGATGCGTCGCTCGATCATCATCAGCACCAGCCCCAACGCCAGGCTGACCTGCGCCTCGATCGCAAACACGCGTGCGACGAAAGCACCGGCCTGGGCGCGCTCCAACACCGCGAAGGCGCTGGGCGCCGCAGCGAAGGCCACACACAGCAAAAAGCCGCCCCAGAGGGCGGCCAGCAGGGCTTGGAGCCGAGCGAACATCACTCGTAGCGCACTTCGACGATTTCGTAGCGCTTGATGCCGCCGGGGGCCTGCACTTCGGCGACATCACCGGCCTCCTTGCCGATCAGGGCGCGGGCGATCGGCGAGCCGACCGAGATGCGGCCATGCTTGATGTCGGCCTCGTCGTCACCTGTGATCTGGTAGGTCACTTCGGTGCCGCTGGCTTCTTCTTCCAGGTCCACCGTTGCGCCGAACACCACGCGACCGCCAGCGTCCAGCGTCGAGGGATCGATGATCTGCGCCGCCGCGAGTTTGCCTTCGATCTCGAGGATGCGGCCTTCGATGAAGCCCTGCTTGTCCTTGGCTGCGTCGTACTCGGCGTTCTCGCTCAGGTCACCCTGGGCACGCGCTTCGGCAATTGCCTGGACGACGGCATGACGTTCGACGGTCTTGAGTCGGTGCAGCTCGGCTTTGAGCGACTCGGCGCCGCGCTTGGTCAGGGGAATGGTCGTCATGGCAAAAACTCAATGGGCAAAAAGAGTTCCGCCGCTGCGGCCCGGTCGGGCTGCTGCGGCGGAATCGATGGGCTGTAGTTTAAGCCAGCTCGGCGTGCAGTTCCTGCAGGGATTGCACGGTCAGGCCGTCACGGTGTTTCATGCCTTCGACCGCGGCTTCACAACCGGCCATGGTCGTGTAATAGGTCACGCGGTTGGCCAGAGCCGCCTGGCGGATGTAGCGGCTGTCAGCGATCGCCGTGCGGGTCTCGTCGACCGTCGTGAAGACGAGCTGGATGTCGCCTCCCTTGAGCGCGTCGACGATGTGCGGGCGGCCGTCCTTGATCTTGTTGATCAGCTTGACCGGCACGCCGGCCTCGGTGATCGCAGCCGCCGTGCCGCGCGTCGCGACGATGCCGAAGCCCAGCGCATGCAAATCCTTGGCGATGGCGATGGCGCGGGCCTTGTCGCTGTTCTTGACCGTGATCAGCACGTTGCCCTGGCGCGGCAGGCGCGAGCCGGCGCCGATCTGGCTCTTCAGCATCGCCTCCCCGAAAGTCTTGGCTGCGCCCATCACTTCGCCGGTCGAACGCATCTCGGGGCTGAGGATGGGGTCCACGCCCGGGAATTTGTTGAACGGGAAGACGGCTTCCTTGACGCTGAAGTAAGGCGGGATGACCTCGGCCGGCACGCGACCCTTGCGGTCGCGCTGGTCGACAAGCTTCTGGCCGGCCATGCAGCGCGCAGCGATCTTGGCGAGCTGCTGACCGGTGGCCTTGGACACGTAGGGCACGGTGCGCGAGGCGCGCGGGTTCACTTCCAGCACGTAGACCGTGCAGGCGGCGAGGCCTGCGGTCACGTCGCCCTGGATGGCGAACTGCACGTTCATCAGGCCGATGACCTTCAGCGCCTTGGCCATCGCAGCCGTCTGGCGGCGCAGCTCATCCTGCAGGTCTGCAGCCAGCGTGTACGGCGGCAGCGAGCAGGCCGAGTCGCCGCTGTGGATGCCGGCCGCCTCGATGTGCTCCATGATGCCGCCGATCATCACGTCGCCCGCAGCGTCGGCGATGCAATCGACGTCAACCTCGACGGCGTCTTCCAGGAAGCGGTCCAGCAGCACGGGCGACTTCTCGGACACGCGCACGGCTTCGCGCATATAGCGCTCCAGGTCCTTGTCGCCGTGCACGATCTCCATCGCACGGCCGCCCAGCACATAGCTCGGGCGCACGACCAGCGGGTAGCCGATCTCGTTGGCCAGCGCCACGGCCTGATCTTCATTGCGTGCAGTGCGGTTGGGTGGCTGGCGCAGGCCCAGCTCGTGCAGCAGCTTCTGGAAGCGCTCGCGATCCTCGGCGATGTCGATGGAATCGGGCGTCGTGCCAATGATGGGCACGCCGGCACGCTCCAGATCAAGTGCGAGCTTCAGCGGCGTCTGGCCGCCGTACTGCACGATGACGCCGACCGGCTTTTCCTTGTCGACGATCTCCAGCACGTCTTCCAGCGTGACCGACTCGAAATAGAGGCGATCCGACGTGTCGTAGTCGGTCGAGACGGTCTCGGGATTGCAGTTGACCATGATGGTCTCGTAGCCGTCCTCGCGCATCGCGAGCGCGGCGTGAACGCAGCAGTAGTCGAACTCGATGCCCTGGCCGATGCGGTTCGGGCCACCGCCCAGCACCATGATCTTCTTCTTGTCCGTCGGGTTGGCCTCGCACTCGGCGTCGGCGCCTTCGTAGGTCGAGTACATGTACGCCGTCTGCGTGGCGAACTCGGCCGCGCAGGTGTCCACACGCTTGTAGACCGGGCGCACCTTCAGCGCGTGGCGGCGTTCGCGCACGGCGTGCTGGTGCGTGCCCAGCAACTTGGCCAGGCGCTTGTCCGAGAAGCCCTTGCTCTTGAGCAGGCGCAGCTCTGCCTCTGTGATGGACTCGATCGCCCGGCCCTTCAGCTCGCCTTCGATCTGCACGAGTTGCTCGATCTGCGCGAGGAACCACGGGTCCACCGCAGTCTCTTCATAGATCTCGTCCAGCGTCATGCCGATGCGGAAGGCGTCGGCCAAGAACAGGATGCGCTCGGGGCCGGCTTCGCCGATCTCCTGCACGATCTCTTCACGATCGGCCGAGCGCTCGGTCAGGCCGTCGATGCCGGTCTCCAGGCCGCGCAGCGCCTTCTGGAAGGATTCCTGGAAGGTTCGGCCCATGGCCATCACTTCGCCGACGGACTTCATCTGCGTCGTCAGCCGCGAGTCGGCCATCGGGAACTTTTCGAAGGCGAAGCGCGGGATCTTGGCGACGACGTAATCGATGCTGGGCTCGAACGACGCCGGCGTGATGCCGCCGGTGATGTCGTTTTTCAGCTCGTCCAGCGTGTAGCCGACTGCCAGCTTGGCGGCGATCTTGGCGATGGGGAAACCCGTTGCCTTGGAGGCCAGCGCCGAGGAGCGCGACACGCGCGGGTTCATCTCGATGACGACCATGCGGCCGTCCTTCGGGTTGATGGAGAACTGCACGTTGGAGCCGCCGGTGTCCACGCCAATCTCGCGCAGGATGGCGATGCTGGCGTTGCGCAGCAGCTGGTATTCCTTGTCCGACAGCGTCTGGCTCGGCGCCACGGTGATGGAGTCGCCGGTGTGGATGCCCATCGGGTCGAGGTTCTCGATGGAGCAGACGATGATGCAGTTGTCCGCCTTGTCGCGGACGACCTCCATCTCGTACTCCTTCCAGCCGATCAGGCTCTCTTCGATGAGCAGTTCGTTGGTCGGCGAGAGGTCCAGGCCACGCTTGCAGATGGTCTCGAACTCTTCCGGGTTGTAGGCGATGCCGCCGCCCGAGCCGCCGAGCGTGAAGCTGGGGCGGATGACCATCGGGAAACCCGCGCCACCGATCTCGGCGTGGATGCGCTTCTGCACGGCCCAGGCTTCTTCCAGCGAGTGCGCGATGCCGGACCGGGCCGAGCCCAGGCCGATCTTGGTCATCGCGTCCTTGAACTTGAGGCGGTCCTCGGCCTTCTCGATGGCATGCTCGTTGGCGCCGATCATCTCGACGTTGTACTTGGCCAGCACGCCGTGCTTGTGCAGGTCCAGCGCGCAGTTCAGCGCCGTCTGGCCGCCCATGGTCGGCAGCACGGCATCCGGCCGCTCCTTGGCGATGATCTTCTCGACCACCTGCCAGGTGATGGGCTCGATGTAGGTGACGTCCGCCGTGTCCGGGTCCGTCATGATCGTCGCGGGGTTGCTGTTGACCAGGACGACCTTGTAGCCCTCCTCGCGCAGCGCCTTGCAGGCCTGGGCGCCCGAGTAGTCGAACTCGCAGGCCTGGCCAATGATGATCGGACCCGCGCCGATGATGAGGATGGTTTTTAGGTCTGTACGTTTCGGCATGGCGGTCTGCTTAGAGAGTGGCCGTGGCCAGCTTGGCCCCGAACCCAACGAAAAGTGCGCCGACGCTGGCGTTGGCAGTGCTGGACAGCCGGCGGCGCGCGCGGAAGGCGGCGGCCAGGCGGGCGCCGGCAAAGATCAGCGTCGAGAGATAGATGAAACTCAGCACCTGGATGATGCTTCCCAGGATCAGGAAGGTCAGCGCCGGATGCGGATAGGCCGGGTCGACGAACTGGATGAAGAAGGACAGCAGGAAGGCGATGGCCTTGGGGTTCAGCAGGCTGACGACCAGGGCCTTCTTGAACGGCTGGCTCGCGTCGACGAGGCGCGGCGCCTCGTCCGTGCTGGCCTCACCGCGCCACGTGCGCATCGCGCCGCGCAGCAGCTGAATGCCGATCCAGCCGAGGTAGATCGCGCCGACCATCTTCACGACAAAGAAGATCTGCGGGCTGGCCATCAGCAGCGACGCGCCGCCAGCGGCAGCCGCAGTCATCAGCAGCGTGTCGCCAACGAACACACCGCAGGCCGCCCCATAGCCGGTACGCACGCCGCGCTGAGCAGCAACGGACAGCACGTAGATCGAGTTGGGCCCGGGCAGCAGGATGATGAAGGTCGCCGCCGCGAGGAAGGTGCCGAGGTCGGTGATGCCGAACATGGGGGGCTCCTCAGGCTTTGTTCATCAAGCCAATGAAACGGTCGAACAGATAGGCGATGTCGTGCGGGCCGGGGCTGGCTTCAGGGTGGCCCTGGAAGCTGAAGGCCGGCTTGTCGATGCGGGCGATGCCCTGCAGCGTGCCATCGAACAGGCTCACGTGCGTGGCGCGCAGATTGGCCGGCAGCGTGTCGGGGTCGACCGCGAAACCGTGGTTCTGGCTGGTGATGCCGACGCGGCCGCTGTCCAGGTCCTTGACCGGGTGGTTGGCGCCGTGGTGGCCGAACTTCATCTTGAAGGTCTTGGCACCGCTGGCCAGCGCCAGGATCTGGTGGCCCAGGCAGATGCCGAAGACGGGGATGCCGGATTCGATCAGCTGCGCCGTGGCCTTGATCGCGTAGTCGCAAGGCTCCGGGTCGCCAGGGCCGTTGGACAGGAAGACGCCGTCCGGCTCCAGGTCGAATACGGCGCTGGCGGGCGTCTGAGCCGGCACGACGGTGACCTTGCAGCCGCGCTCGGCCAGCATGCGCAGGATGTTGAGCTTGACGCCGAAGTCGTAGGCGACGACGTGAAACTTCGGTGCGGTCTGCGTGCCGTAGCCGCTGCCGAGCTTCCACTCGGTCTGCGTCCAGGTTTCGTTCTCGGTGCGGCTGACGACCTTGGCCAGGTCCAGGCCGGACATCGACGGTGCGGCCTTGGCGGCGGCCACCGCGGAGTCGATATGCGCTTGCGTCAGCGCTTCACCGGCGGCCAATGCCAGGATGCAGCCGTTCTGTGCGCCGTTGGTGCGCAGCACGCGGGTCAGGCGGCGGGTGTCAAGGCCGGCAATGGCCACGGTACCTTCGTCGCGCAGGTACTGGTCAAGCGTGCGGCCCGAGCGGAAGTTGGAGGCGCGCAGCGGCAGGTCCTTGATGACGAGGCCGGCGGCATGCACCTTGGCGGCCTCGACGTCTTCATCGCTGACGCCGTAGCTGCCGATGTGCGGATACGTCAGCGTGACGATCTGCTTGCAGTAGCTGGGGTCGGTGAGGATTTCCTGGTAGCCGGACAGCGCGGTGTTGAACACCACTTCGCCGACCGTCTGGCCCGTTGCGCCGATGGATTGGCCTCGGAACACCGTCCCATCCGCCAGAGCCAGAATTGCTTGAGGGGGATGAAGCAGGTCGGTCAGCACAAGGGTCTCCGCAAATGGGGCGCGTGCCCAGCATCAACCCGGCCGAAGACGGGTCAATTTGAGGAAACCAACAAGGTTTTCGCCGGGCAGCAAGTGGGTTCAGGTAAACCCATCGAGTATAGCCGACTGGGGTTAGTACGGAGGCTTCGCGACCGCCTTGCGACGGCTTCGTGGCGCCTCGAAGTGCCGCTTCAGAGTGCCGAAATACCAGCCTTGGCGATCTCGGCATCCTCGCTGGACTTCACACCGCTGACGCCGACGGCGCCCACGCACTGCCCGTCAACGAGGATGGGCACGCCGCCCTCCAGCAGGCCGTGCATGCCGGGCACGCTGAGGAAGGACTGCCGCCCGCCGTTGATCATGTCCTCGTAAATCTTGGATTCGCGCCGGCCCAAGGCCGACGTGTGCGCCTTGGCCGGCGCAAACATCGCCGAGCTGGGCGCGGCGCCATCCAGGCGTTGCAGCCACAGCAGGTGGCCGCCGGCGTCGACGATGGCGATGGACACCGCCCAGCCCTTGCTGACTGCATGGGCCTCCGCTGCGGCGGCGATGCGCTTGACGTCTGCGAGTTCGAGTTGAGATTGCTGTTTCATGGTCTTGCTTTCCGGGGGATAGACCCCAATGTAGCGGCCCAGCGGGAGCCTAGAATTCCCTCGGTCCTTTTGCCTCCGGAGCATCGTCATGAACGACAGTCTGCAAACCTCTTACGGCCATGCCGGCAACGGCCTGGCTGTTGACCGGCAGCGCGTACTGCGCAACACCTATTGGCTGCTCGCCCTGTCGCTGGTGCCTACGGTGCTGGGTGCCTGGATCGGCGTATCCACCGGCTTCATGGCCAAGATGGGCTTCGGCATCAGCACGCTGGTCTTCTTCATCGGCGCCTTCGGCCTGATGTTCGTCGTCGAAAAGACCAAGAACAGCAGCATGGGCGTCGCAGCCCTGCTGGGCTTCACCTTCTTCATGGGCCTGATGCTGTCGCGGCTGATTGCACAGGTGCTGGGCTACCGCAACGGTTCCAGCTTGATCATGACGGCCTTCGGCGGCACGGCAGCGATCTTCTTCGCGATGGCCAGCCTGTCCACCATCATCAAGCGCGACCTGTCGTCCATGGGCAAATTCCTGGTCGTTGGCGCGATCGTGCTGATGGTCGCCGGCATCGCCAACATCTTCCTGCAGTCGTCAGCGCTGATGCTGACCATCCTGGTGCTGATGCTGGGCGTGTTCTCGGCCTTCCTGCTGTATGACATCAAGCGCGTCATTGACGGCGGCGAGACCAACTACATCTCCGCCACGCTGGCCATCTACCTGGACCTCTACAACGTGTTCCAGAGCCTGCTGTCGCTGCTCGGCATCTTCGGCGGCGAGCGCGACTGATTGACTCACCCCCGGAGGCGCTTTGCGCCTCCCCCTCAAGGGGGCTGAGCCCGGACAGAAACAGTCCTGAGGACTGTTTGTGCCTGGCGAAGGACAAGGCCTCAGGCCTTGGCAGCCGCCAGTGGCCCGGCAAAGCCGGTTCCACGGCGGCCGCCTGATGAAGGAGCCTGCTGACGCGGCTCCTTTTTTATTGGGCGCCCGGCTTGAAGTTCTTCAACACAAAGGGTGCGCTCACAATGATCGGCTGGCCCACCTGCCCGACGTGCGCCGACAGCATCACCGTGCCTGCAGCTTGGTTTTCTTGGACTGTGCCGTTCAGCACCACGGGCTCCAGCTTGTTGGTCAGCGTGGCCACACTGGACAGCAGGGCCGTGTAGGGCGCTGCATTCAGTTGCAGCGAGATGGGCACGCTGACCTTGGCCTTGGCGTCGTCCGTATCCAGCCGCATCCACATGAGCACCTGCAGCTTGTCGCCCTTGCGGATCTCGCCGGTGATGGGCGTGATCACGCCGTTGTCCCAGACGTTGGCGCGCTTGCCCTGCAGGTCGACGCGCAGGCAGGTCTTGCCCGAGGCCTCGCAAGCCACCTGCTGTGTGGATTGGCCCTCGCCATAGACCGACCAGGCACTGACCTTGGCTGAATTGATCAGGTGATCCAACGCGGGGTCACCGCCGCGCGCCACCTGGGGTGTCGACGCGCCGGGTGCCGGCACGAGGGCACCCAGAATGGGTCGGACCCAGCCGTCTGCCTGCATGTCCCAGACGACGAAGTCTGAGTCGAACTGCCAATAACTCCAACCGAAGCTGCGCGCCTCGGCAGCTCGGGCGACCGCCGCAGTCCAGGCCACGCGCTGCGCCATGCCCGCCGTCTCCAGGGCACCGAACTCGCCCAGCAGAATCGGCCGGCCGGTGCGCTGGCTCCAGGCCTTGACGCGGTCAAAGTCCTGCTTGAGCTTGTCCAGCTCGGCGGCCGTGCCCCAGGTCACGCCGGACAGCTTCTGGAACTGCGGCGTCCATGACGCGCCCTGGTGGGTGAACTCCATGGGCGTGTAGTAATGGAAGGTCACGACCAGGTTGCGGTCGGACTCGGGCAGCTTCAGGGTGTCGAGCTGATCCAGCGAGTTCCAGAACTTCGGCCCGACGACGACGCGGCGCTTCGGGTTGGTCTCGCGGATGATGGCCAGGTTCTCGGCCAGCATGTCGTTCCATACCGCGTCGGCCGCGCCGTTGGGCTCGTTCAGGATCTCGAACAGCACCGCGTCGGGCGCGTCCTTGTAGCGCGGGGCGATTTGGCGCCAGAAGGCCTTGAGTCGCGTCCGGCACTTGTCGATCTCCTTGGCGCAGTCGTTGAAGTTGTGCTGGTCCAGGATGACCTGCAGGCCCGCGCTCAGCGCCGCGGCTGTCATCTCGTCCAGCGTCTTCAGCCAAGCCGTCGACAAGCGGCCTTCGGCGTCCATGTGCTCGAAGGCATGCAGGTTCAGGCGCACATGGTCGAAGCCACCATCGCGGATGGCCTGCATATGGCGCAGCTGGAAGCGCGCCTTGGCCGGCTCGCTCCAGAGCGGGTCATAGCCCAGCGCGTTCACGCCGCGTTTGAGGGCCGGTTGCGGCAGGGCCAGGGTGGTTTGCGCAAGCGCGGACGATGCGAGCCCGAGGGCCAGGCAGGCAGTGCCCAGGACTCGGGGCAACAGATTTCGAATGGGCATGCTGGCTTGTCTCCTGTGGAAGTCATGACGCCGGCCGGGTGGACCCGATGCTCGGCAAAACAACTAAACAATGTTGTTTATTCATTTTGTCTACTTCGCACCGGGACCGAGTCCGGACTAACACGTAGGCCGAAAAGCAAAAAATCCCGGTCGTCGCAATGGGCGAGCCGGGATTTACTTGAGCAACGTGCGCTTCAGCGATCGAAGACTGCGATCGATTAGTTCCGGCATCACATCGCCGAAGCGATATGAGCCTACTCTGAAGCACCGCGGTCGAAGACCGCAATGCTTTCGACGTGCGCCGTGTGCGGGAACATGTTGACCGCGCTGGCCGCCGTGCAGCGATAGCCCGCCACATTGACGAGCAAGCCGGCATCGCGCGCCAGCGTTGCCGGGTTGCAGCTGACGTAGACGATGCGCTTCGGTGCCATCCAGCCCGGCGCCAGCGACGGGTCCTGGGCGATGTCCGCCACCGCCTTGGCCAGCGCAAAGGCGCCTTCGCGCGGCGGGTCGATGAGCCAGCGGTCCGCTGCACCATCCAATGCCAGCAGTTCAGGCGTCATCTCGAACAGGTTGCGCGCAACGAAGCTCGCCTTGTGCGCCAGGCCGTTCAGCGCCGCGTTCTCGCGCGAGCGCTGCACCAGGGTCTCGCTGCCCTCGATGCCCAGCACCTCGCGCGCCTTGGTGGCCAGCGGCAGCGTGAAATTGCCCAGGCCGCAGAACCAGTCGATGACCCGGTCATCCGGCTCGACAGCCAGCAGGCGCAGCGCACGGCCGACCAGGGTGGCGTTGATGTGCGGGTTGACTTGCGTGAAGTCGGTCGGCTTGAACGGCATGGTCACGCCGAACTCGGGCAGGCGGTAGGCCAGTTGCGGCCCGCCTTCGTCGAGCAACTTGACCGTGTCCGGCCCTTTGGGCTGCAGCCACCACTGCACGCCGTGTTTGGCGGCGAACTCGCGCAGCAGCGCGATGTCGCCGTCCGGCAGCGGGTTCAGGTGGCGCAGCACCAGCGCAATGACCTCGTCGCCCATGGCCAGTTCGATCTGGGGTAGGCGGTCGCGCTCGGCCATCGCCATGATCAGCTCGCGCATCGGCATCAGCAGGTCGCTGACGACCTTGGGCACGACCTTGCAGACCTGCATGTCGGCCACATAGCGGCTCTTGCGCTCGTGAAAGCCGATCAGCACGACGCCCTTCTTCTGCACATAGCGCACCGAGAATCGCGCGCGGTAGCGATAGCCCCAGGTCGGGCCCTCGATGGGCCGCAGCAGCACCTCGGCCTTGACCTTGCCGAGATGCCAGAGCTGGTCCTCCACCACGCGCTGTTTCACCGCCACCTGGGCGCCGGCCTGCAGATGCTGCATCTTGCAGCCGCCGCAGGCGCCGGCGTGCAGGCCGAAGTGCGGGCAGCCCGGCGTCACGCGCAGCGAGCTTTCCTTCTTGATTTCGGTGAGCTGGCCTTGCTCCCAGTTGTTCTTGCGGCGCGAGATCTGCGCCTTCACGATCTCACCCGGCAAGGCACCGTCGATGAAGACCACCTTGCCCTCGGCGTTGTGCGCCACGCCCTGCGCCTCAAGTTCGATACTTTCGACCTTGAGCCATTCCGTCGTCTGATTCATCCCCGGATTATCCGAGGTGCCGTCGAGGGCTCTAGAAGATCGAGTCCCGATCCACGCCGTGGCGCATCATGTTGCGCTTGAGCTTGGCCAGCGCCTCGATCTGGATCTGGCGGATGCGCTCGCGCGTCAGCTTGAGGCGGATGGCCAGCACGTCCAGCGTCTCCGGTTCGCGGTCCGACAGGCCGTAGCGGCCCGACAGCACCTCGCGCTCACGGTCGTTGAGGCTCGCCAGCCCGTGCTGCAGCAGCTCCTCGACCTCGTGCGACAGGCGCAGGCCCATCGGGTCGATGGCCTGGTCGTCGGCCACGAGATCCAGCATGGACTCGCCGCCCTCGCCGTTGCGGTCCACCGGCGAATCCAGCGAACTCGGCAGCTCAGCATAGGCCAACAGCTCGGCCACCTCGTCGACCGGCCGGCCCAGCGCTTGAGCCACATCCTCGGCACGCACGCGGCCCTCGGAGCCGTTGGCACTCTGCAGTGCTTCCAGTGCGCGGCGCGCCTTCAGCACCTGATTGAGCTCGCGCACGATGTGCACTGGCAGCCGCACCAAGCGGGCCTGGTGCATCAGCGCACGCTCGATGCTCTGGCGTATCCACCAGCTCGAGTAGGTGGAGAAACGGAACCCGCGCTCGGGCTCGAATTTGCCGATGGCGTGCATCAGGCCGAGATTGCCCTCCTCGATGAGATCGCTCATCGGCAGGCCACGGCCCAGGTAGTTCTTGGCGATGCTGACGACCAGGCGCAGGTTGTGCTCGATCATGGCCTGGCGCGCATCGAAATCACCCGCGCGCGCCGCAACGGCCGTGTCGAATTCCTGCTGAGGCGTCAGCAGCGGCGTGCGGCGGATGTCGCGCAGATAGGCCTGCAGCGCGTTGCCGAGCTCGACCTCGTCGCCGCCATTGCGCAGCGCCCGGCCGTCTTCTTCGCTGACGTCTGAAACCGGCTCGGCATCACCGCTGCCCCCGTTCAGCGCCGACAAGATGACAGCCGGCTCGCTGCCATTGCCACCATGTCCGTTGAGCTTGGGCGCAGCGCGTTTCATGACGTGATCGCTGGCCCGATGCATGACTGTTGGCTGGCCGGCTTCTCAGCGCGGCGGCAGCAGCTTGGCCGGATCGACAGGCTTGCCGAGCTTGCGCACTTCAAAGTGCAACTTGACGGTATCGCTCTCGGTGGAACCCATCTCGGCAATCCTCTGACCCTTGCGTACGGTTTGGTCCTGCTCGACCAGCATGGCCCGGTTGTGGGCATACGCTGTCAGGTAGGTGCTGTTGTGCTTGATGATGACCAAGTTGCCGTAGCCGCGCAACCCCGAACCAGCGTAAACAACGCGTCCATCGGCGACAGCCAGCACCGGGTCACCCGGCTTGCCTGCAAAGTCCAGACCCTTGTTGCGCTGCTCGTCGAAGCCGGCGCTGATGGATTGGGCGACCGGCCAACCCCAGGCCATGCTGTCGTCTTCCGATGCGGCCGGTGTGGACGTATTGGTGGACGAAGCCGTCGGCGCACTTGCGGCAGCGACCGGCGGCTTGGCGTCAAGCGGCCGCGACTCGACCTTGGCCGTGCTGGCGATGGGCTTGGCTGTCACGGCGCTGGGGTCGACACCTGGGGGCACGACGCGCAGCACCTGCCCCACCTCGATGCGGTTGGGGTTCTCCAGGCTGTTCCATTTGGCCACGTCACGCCAGCTCTGGCCATTGTCCAGCGCGATGCGGATCAGCGCGTCACCCGGCTTGACGGTGTAGTAACCGGCTTTGCCGGCGTTCTCAGCACCCGGCAGCGGCGGCTTGGCATCGGGCGCGGAAGCCGCCGACGCGGCGGGCGCCGGCACCACCGCGGCCGTGGCGGGCTGCGGGTTGCGGTCCTCGACCGGTGCGGCACGATGCAACGACGTGCCGCAGGCGCTGAGCAGCAGCGAGGTGGTGATGGCAGTGAATAAAAGGCGCAGGCTTGAGGGCATCGTGTGGCTAGAGCACGTTGGAAGGCCGACCCGATTGTGTGGCGCGGTGCGCCGACGGCCCCGTCAGAGGACGCCGGATTTTAAGGGGACGAACAGCACGGCTTCATGCTCGTTGCGCACCCAGCGGCTGACGCCCGCCTCGACGACATGGTCGAGCACCACCAGCACCTGGCCGCGGCCGCCGGCCGCCGTCGGGGCGATGAGACGCCCGCCAGGGGCGAGTTGCTCGGTCCAGGCGGCGGGAATGTCCTCGCCGCCCGCCGCAGCGATGATGCAGTCGAAAGGCCCGCTGGCTGCGTGGCCCAGGCGGCCATCGCCCCAGATGAGGCGCGGCACGCGCGGCAGCCCCACACGCTGCAGATTGAGCTTGGCCTTGTCGTGCAGGCCCTGCAGGCGCTCGATGGAGGTGAGCTGTCGCGCCAGCAGCGCGATGACGGCTGCTTGGTAGCCGCAACCCGTGCCGATTTCCAGCACACGGCCCAGCGACCCGCGCTGACGCGCACCAGCGCCGGCCATCAGCAGGCCCAGCATGTGGGCGACCACCGAGGGCTTGGAAATGGTCTGGCCGTGGCCGATGGGCAGGGCCGTATCTTCATAGGCCTGGGCAGCCAAGGCGCTGTCGACGAATTCATGGCGCGGCACGGTGGCCATCGCGGCGAGCACATGCTCGTCGAACTTCCCCTCGGCGCGCAGCCGGTCCACCATGCGCTGGCGCACGGCGCCGCTGTCCAGCCCGGTGCCGCTGGGGCGCGCCAGCCGGGCCGCGTCCCGCGTGGCCTGATGCAGATGGCGCTGCGGCATCAGCAGCTCACGCTGCGGTGACGTGGCCGACTTCAGGCTGGCCGGGAAGCGCTTGGGTGTAGACATTCAGAGACCGAGGCGCTGCGCCCAGGCACCGAGAGACGAATGTTCGGTCAGGTCCACCTGCAGCGGCGTGATCGACACCTGGCCGTTGGCGGTGGCGTGGAAGTCCGTGCCCTCGCCGGCGTCCCGGGCGTCCCCGGCCGGGCCGATCCAGTAGATGGTCTCGCCGCGCGGGTTGATCTGCTCGATGATGCCTTCGCTGGCATGGCGCCGGCCCAGGCGCGTGATCTTGCGCGGCAGGGTGTCGGCATCGGCCCGGTTGGGGATGTTGACGTTGAGCAGGAAGCCCTGGCTTAAGCCCCCGGCAATGACCTGCTCGACGACGCTGCGCGCCACGCGGGCCGCGGCCTCCAGTTCAACCCAGCCCTTCTCGGCCTGCGAGAAGGCGATGGACGGGATGCCGAACAGATAGCCCTCGGTGGCGGCGGCGACGGTGCCGGAATACAGCGTGTCGTCGCCCATGTTGGCGCCGTTGTTGATGCCCGAGAGCACCAGGTCGGGCCGATAGCCCAGCAGGCCGGTCAGGGCGAGATGGACACCGTCGGATGGCGTGCCGCTGACATAACGGAACCCGTTGGCGGCGCGGTGGACATTCAGCGGCCGGTTCAGCGTCAGCGAGTTGGAGGTGCCGCTGGCGTTCTGCTCAGGGGCGATGACTTCGATCTCGCCCAGGCCTTCGCAGGCTTTTACCAGGGCCGCGAGGCCCGGTGCGAGGTAACCGTCGTCGTTGGAAATCAGGATGCGCATGGGGCCAATTGTAGGGAGAGCGTCACCTGCGAGACCGGGTGTAACCCAGCGGATTTCTATCATCATCGCTTCACCAAAGAGGAGACGACGATGAAGGCATGGCTCTGCGAGAACCCGGTGGGCGTCGAGGCGCTGCAATGGCGCGAAATGCCGGCCCCGGCCATGCCCGCTGGGCACCTGCGCGTGGCTATCCGCGCCGCCAGCCTGAATTTTCCTGACCTGCTCATCGTGCAGAACAAGTACCAGATGAAGCCGCCCCTGCCCTTTGTGCCAGGCACGGAGTTCTCGGGCGTGGTCACCGAGGTGGGCGAAGGCGTCAAGGGCTTTGCCGTGGGCCAGCGCGTCGCGGCCTTTGGCGGCCTGGGTGGCTTTGCCACCGAGGTCTGCATCCCGGCCGTGCTGGCCATGCCGCTGCCCGAAGCTTTCAGTTTCGAGGACGCCGCGGCCTTCATCTGTACCTATGCCACGAGCCACCACGCGCTGGTGGACCGCGCAGCTCTGAAGCCCGGCGAGACCGTGCTCATCCTGGGCGCGGCGGGTGGCGTCGGCACGGCCGCCATCCAGATCGCCAAGGCCGCCGGGGCGCGGGTCATCGCCGCGGCGGGCAGCGATGCCAAATGCCTGGCCTGCAAGGCCCTTGGCGCCGACGCGACCATCAACTACGCGACGCAGAACCTGCGTGATGAATTGAAGGCCCTGACCGAAGGCAAGGGGCCCGACGTCATCTACGACCCCGTTGGCGGCGACCTGGCCGAAGCGGCCTTCCGCTCCATCGCCTGGCGCGGCCGCTACCTCGTCATCGGTTTTGCGCAGGGCCAGATTCCGGCGCTGCCGCTGAACCTGGCGCTGCTCAAGGGCGCGTCCCTGGTCGGCGTGTTCTGGGGCGAATTCGCCAAACGCGAGCCCGGGCATAACGCCACGATGCTGGGAGAGTTGGCGGCCTGGTATGCCGCGGGCAAGATCAAGCCGGTGCTGGACCGGGTGCTGCCGATGGAGGAGTTGCCTGCCGCCTTCGCGCGCATGGCGGCCCGCGAGGTGGTCGGCAAGTTAGTTCTTACCAATTCGTGAAGCCTGAACCGGGGGCTTGGACTAGGGCGATCCACCGGAGCTTCTAGGGGGCGGTGCGCTACATTCTCGACGGTCGAATCGACAGCCGCTGCCCGCCACGCGCCATGACCGTCAAAGTTCTCATCATCGAAGACAACCCCGTTGCCCGCAGTTTCCTGTGCCGCGTGGTGCGAGAGAGCTTCAGCGACGCGATGGAGCTCACCGAAGTCGGTGACCTTGAGAACGCCCGCCGCCAGGTTGCCAAGCTTTCAGGTGGCAACCCGGAGATCAGCTTCAAGCTCATCCTCGTCGACCTGGAACTGCCCGACGGCAACGGCATGGAGTTCCTGACCGAGTTGGCGGGATCTCCGGCTATCAAGATCGTCACGACGCTGTATTCGGACGACGACCACCTCTTTCCGGCCTTGCAGTGCGGTGCCGACGGCTATCTGCTGAAGGAAGACCGCTTCGAGGTGCTGGTGGAGGAGCTGCAGCGCATCGTGCGCGGCCAGCCGCCGCTGTCACCCGCCATCGCGCGCCGCCTGCTGTCTCACTTCCGCCCCGGCTCCAGTGACAGCGGCACCATGCCGCTGAACTCGGGCTTCGGCTCACTGTCGTCCTCGCACGCGGGCTTTTCCAACAGCCGCAGCGTCGCCCTGGACCCGCCGCCCGAATGGGAACGCCTGACGCCGCGCGAGAGCGAAGTGCTGACCTATCTGAGCAAGGGCTTCACGATCAAGGAGATCGCGAACCTGATGGGCATCAAGTGGTTCACCGTCAACGACCACATCAAGAGCATCTACAAGAAGCTCAACGTGTCCAGCCGTGCGGAAGCGGCGGTGCTGGCGTCAAAGCAGGGCCTGGTCTAACCAGCGGTCCATCAGCCGCTTCAGGGCGGCTCGCAATCCTTCAGATTCGCGCGACATCGCGGCGCGAAGTTCATTCGGCGTGATGCCGGCCTGCGCCAGTTCGTCGATATGGCCGATCAGCCATTGCTCGAAGCGCTCGGGCGCGACCTCGGGGTGGAACTGCAGGCCCAGGGCCCGGTTGTGCGGCGCGAACGCCTGGTGAGGGCAGACGGTCGTCGCCGCCAGTGACACCATCCCGGCCGGCAACTCGAACTGATCGCCGTGCCAGTGCAACATGGGTTGATCGCCCAGCTCGACCAACGCCGTGCCCTGCCCCGCCGCCGTCATGGTCAGCGGCGCAAAGCCGATCTCCTTGACGCCCATGGGCTTCACGCGCGCGCCCAGGGCTCGGGCCATCAGCTGCGCGCCCAGGCAGATGCCGAGCAGCGGCAGGCGTGAGTCCAGTCGTTGGCGGATCAGCCCGACCTCGTCGACCAGCCAGGGGAAACGTTCCTCGTCTTCCACGCTGATCGGCCCGCCAAGCACGACGAGCAGATCGATTGCATCAAGATCAACGGCAGCGAAGTCGTCGACGCCGGCCTCGTGATAGCGGACATCGAAACCGCGTGAAAGCAGCACGGGCTCGATGAGACCGAGGTCCTCGAAGGCGAGATGGCGCAGGGCCAGGGCGGTTTTCATCTGCGCCATCATCGCCTCTCGATCAGACAGCCGAGCGCAGCTTCACGCTCGGGAAATCCACCGGCACCGCAAACGCGACGTTCACGTAGTTGGTGAACAGGTTCAGCGCCACGTGAGCCAGGATCTCGACGATCTGGCCGTCGCCAAACCCCGCCGCGCGCACGGCTGCCACATCGGCATCACCCACCTGGCCGCGCTGCTCGACGAGTTGGAGCGCGAAGCGCAGCGCCACCGCCGTCGCCGGGTCGGCCGACTCACCAGCCTGGGCCGCGTTCATCTCGGCAGGCGTCGCGCCGGCCTTGCGGCCCAGGGCGGTATGCGCGGCCAGGCAGTACTCGCAGGCATTGCGGTCGGCCACGGCGACAGCGATCTGCTCACCAAGCTTGGCCGGGATGGCCCCGCCACCAAGAGCGCCAAAGAAGGACCACATGGCCTGCAGCGCCGCAGGCGAATTCGCCGCCGCGCGGAACATGTTCGGCGTCGCGCCAAAGGCGCCGTGGATCGCGTCCAGCGTCGCGCGGGCTGCGGCGGGGGTGTCGGTGGCAGAGACAAGGGGAACGCGGGAGGTCATGGTGTCGCCTTTCGATGGCAGTGGATGAAGGCCTCCACTGTCGTTGCCAGGCAGGAGCGATAGGTATCATTTCATCCAACAATTCAACCCATTCGTACCGTGACTGATAGCCCGCCACTGGACCGCCTGAGCCCGCTGTTCGAGCGCTTTCGCGTGCGCGCCAGCCTTTTCCACGCCGGGCCGCTGTGCGGCGTGACCCACTTCGATGCCCGGCCCGACCGCGGTTTCCTGCATGTGATGCGCAATGGCGAGATGGAGGTGAGGCATGCCCGTGCGACCGGCCTCATCGAACGCCTGTGGGTGCGCGAACCCAGCCTGGTCTTCTACCCGCGCCCGCTGGCGCACGACTTCCACAACGCGCCGACCGAGGGCTCGGACTTCGTCTGCGCAACCCTGGACTTCGAGGCCGGCCACCCGCTCGTGCAGGCGCTGCCGCCGCTGGTGGTGCTGCCGCTGGCGCAGGTGGACGGCATTGACGCCACGCTCTCCCTGCTGTTCGGCGAAGCCGAGCGCGTGCGCTGTGGCCAGCGCTTGCTGGCAGACCGGTTGTTCGAGGTGCTGCTGCTGCAACTGCTGCGCTGGATGCTGGACCAGCGCGACGCGGCCCTGCCCTTGGGCCTGATGCGCGGCCTGGCGGACGCGCGCCTGGCCCGGGCGCTAACGGCCCTGCATGCCCGGCCGGGCGAGGCCTGGAGCCTGGCAGCCATGGCGACCGAGGCTGGCATGTCGCGCAGCCGCTTTGCCGAGGCGTTTCGCGACGCCCTGGGCCAGACGCCCGCCGGCTATCTCGCCGACTGGCGCCTGGCCATCGTCCGCGCCGAACTGCGCGCCGGCAAGTCCTTGAAGACGCTGGCGGCCGAGCTGGGCTATGCGAATGCCTCGGCCCTGAGCCGGCTGTTCGCGCAGCGGCATGCGGGCATGTCGCCGCGGGCCTGGCTTCAGCAGCACGGGTAGTAAAGTGCCGCAGATGCATCGCGTCGGTCGCTTCGTCCTGCTCTGCCTGCTGCTCGTGCTGCTGCCCCTGCGCAGCCTGCTCGCGGCCGGCCAACTGGGCTGTGAGCCGGTACCGGTGCCTATGCAAGAGCAACACGCCGGCCATGACCACCAGAGCATGCATGGCGATCCCCACAACCACGCGGCCAAGCCCTGCAAGCTCTGCGCGCCCTGTTGCCTGGCCGCCGCGCCGCCACCCGTGCTGACGCTGGACACGCCGCCTGCCGCACCGGCCCTGCGCGTGGCTCAGGCACCGGCCGAGCGTTGGGCTGGCGTCGTACCTCCATTGCCCGACCCGCCTCCCAGGGGCTGAGCTTCTCTTCGCCGCTGTTACTGCCGCTGTTCCCGCCGCTGCAAAACGCGGCGGGCGTCTTCGCACCGCCCCGAGAGGCCCTGCATGCATCCCCTTCCCTTCGCCCGCACCTGCGGGCTCGCGCTACTGACCGCGCTGACTGGCTGCACCACCGCGCCCCCCGACAGCATCGCCCCCGTCTCCAGGCTGACCGAGCCACACACCGCCCAGCCACTGTCGGCCACCCTGCCCTCTGCTGACCAGATTGCCGAGCGACTGCGAGAACCGCTGACGGCGGATGCCGCCGTGCAGCTCGCGCTGCAGAACAATCGCGGTTTGCAGGCCCGGCTGGCGCGCCTTGGTGTCACTGCTGCCGACGTCGATGCGGCCGGCCGTCTGCTCAACCCAGGCTTTCGCTTCAGCCGCCTGACGCGTGGCAGCGAGGTGGAGCTGGAGCGCGGCTGGCATATCGACCTTGCGCGTCTGCTGACCCTGCCGCTGGTGCGCGCCGCCGAGCAGCGCCGCCTGCAGGCTGAGCAGCAGCAGGCCGCCGCCGACACGCTGGCCCTGGCCGCCGACACGCGCCGCGCCTGGGTACGCGCCGTCGCGGCCGAGGAGGCCCTGGCCTACCGCCGCCAGGTGCGGGAAGCCGCCGAGGCCGGCGCGGAACTCGCACGCCGCATGCAGGTCGCCGGCAACTTCAATGCTTTGGCGCGGGCCCGCGAACAAGGCTTCGAGGCCGACGCCCGACTCGCCTTGGCACGCACCGAGGCCCAGCGGCTCGCCGCACGCGAACGCCTCGTGCGCCTGCTGAGCCTGGAGGACGGCAGCGCACTGCGCCTGCCGGAGCGCCTGCCCGACCTACCAACCACGCCGCGAGAGCAAGCCGGCATCGAAGCGCAAGCCCTGGCCCAGCGCCTGGACGTGCAGGCGGCGCGGCTGACTCTGGAGCAATCCGCGCGCCAGCTTGACCTTGCTCGAATGACGCGCTGGGTGTCGATGCTGGAGCTGGGCACGGTACGCAACTCGTCCAACGAACAGCCTACCCAACGCGGCTGGGAGGTGGCGCTGGAGCTGCCGCTCTTCGGCCCCGGCCCCCAACCGAAGGCCGAGGCGCTGGCCCGCGAAGCCGCACATGTGGCCGCGGATACAGCCATCCAGGCCCGCTCCGAAGCCCGCGAGGCGTACGGCCTCTACCGCAGCGCTTTCGATGTCGCCCGCCAGCACCGGGACGAACTGCTGCCGCTGGCCCAGCGCGTCTCCAGCGAACAGCTGCTGCGCTACAACGCCATGCTGATCGGCGTCTTCGAGCTGCTGGCCGATGCCCGCGCCCAGGTCGCCGCCGTCAGCGCCACGCAGGAGGCGCTGCGCGATTTCTGGGTCGCCCAGGCCGACCTCGACCAGGCCCTTGTCGGTCGTGTCGCGCCAGCGCTGCCCCAGGCCGCTGCCGCCGCCCCCACCGCGGCAACCCACTGAATCCCGAGGATCCCATGCTCAATCGACGCTCCCTGCTCGCTGGCACCTCGCTGGCCGCGGTGTCCACCGTGGCGCTCGCGGCCCTGCCAGAACCCGTCATCCAGACCTCGCCCGACACGCAAGCGCCGCTGGTTCCACGCAATGGCCGCCCCTACAACCCCGTCGTCACGCTGAACGGCTGGACGGCGCCATGGCGCATGAACGCCGGCGTCAAGGAATTCCATCTCGTCGCCGAACCCGTCGTGCGCGAGATGGCGCCGGGCTTCACCGCACGCCTGTGGGGCTACAACGGCCAGAGCCCCGGCCCGACCATCGAGGTCGTCGAGGGCGACCGCGTGCGCATCTACGTGACCAACCGCCTGCCCGAGGCCACCAGCATGCACTGGCACGGCCAGCGCCTGCCCAACGGCATGGACGGTGTCACGGGCCTCACGCAGCCTCCCATCCCACCCGGCAAGACCTGGGTCTACGAGTTCATCGCCCGCCGCCCCGGCACCTTCATGTACCACCCGCATGCCGACGAGATGGTGCAGATGGCCATGGGCATGATGGGCCTGTGGATCACGCATCCCAAGGCGAAGCACCCGCAGATCGACGACGTGGACCGCGACTACGCCTTCCTGCTCAATGCCTATGACATCGAGCCCGGCAGCGCCACGCCCAAGGTCATGACCATGCTGGACTTCAACCTGTGGAGCTGGAACAGCCGCATCTTTCCGGGTATCGCGCCGCTGGTAGCGCGCCAGGGCGACCGCGTGCGCATCCGCATCGGCAACTTGACGATGACCAACCATCCCATGCACATCCATGGCCATGAGTTCGAGGTCACCGGCACCGACGGCGGCCCGGTGCCACGCACGGCGCGCTGGCCCGAAGTGACAACCGACATCGCGGTCGGCCAGATGCGCCAGATCGAGTTCATCGCCGACGAGGAAGGCGACTGGGCCTTCCACTGCCACAAGGCTCACCACACGATGAACGCGATGGGACATGACGTGCCAACCATGCTGGGTGTGGATGCGAGCGACCTGGAGGCCAAGATCCGCAAGCTGGTGCCGGGCTATATGGCCATGGGCCACAGCGGCATGCACGAGATGACGGAGATGAGCATGCCGGGGCCGGAGAACACCGCGCCCATGATGGCCGGGGACGGGCCTTTCGGATCGATAGCGATGGGTGGCATGTTCAGCGTGCTCAAGGTCAGGCGCGGACTGAAGCGGGGCGACTACAGCGACCCGGGCTGGTTCCCGCACCCCGCCGGCACGCTGGCGCGCGAAGTGGGTGACGCGCCGCCAGCGGCCACGGCGCCCGGTGCGGCTCCCCAGGATGCCCAGGTGCAGGTGCGCAAGCCCGGAGGGCACCACCAACATTGACGGCGGGCCGCATTGGCGGGTTTTTACAAGCTCTCGGCGGGGCAGATCGAGACACTGACTCCATCGATCCACCCCACCCAGGAGCCTGTCATGAGCACCACCATCCGCCCCTTCCGCATCGACATCCCGCAAGCCCAGATCGACGACCTGAAGCAGCGCCTGCGCCAGACCCGCTGGCCCCAGACCACCGTGCAGGATTGGAGCCGCGGCCAGGCCACCGGTTTCATTCGCGAACTGGCGGAGCAATGGGTGGATGGCTACGACTGGCGCCCGCATGAAGCCGAGCTGAACCGCCATCCGCAGTTCCTGACCGAGATCGACGGCCAGACCATCCACTTCCTGCACGTGCGCTCGCCCGAGCCGCATGCGCTGCCACTGATCCTCACGCACGGCTGGCCCAGCACGGTGGCCGAGTTCCTCGATGTGATCGGCCCCTTGAGCAACCCGCGCGCCCATGGGCTGGACCCGGCGATGGCCTTTCACCTCGTCATCCCGTCTCTGCCCGGCTTTGCCTTCTCGTCGCCGCTGGCCGGCCCAGGCTGGGAGGCCACGCACACTGCCGCCGCCTGGGACACGCTGATGAAGCGCCTGGGCTACGAGCGCTATGGCGCCCAGGGGGGCGACGGCGGCGCGCTCGTCGGCCGCGAGCTGGGCATCCTGAATCCGCGGGGCCTGATCGGCGTCCACCTGCAGCAGATCTTCGCCTTCCCGAGCGGCGCGCCGGGCGAGATGGAGAAGCTGTCCCCGTTCGAGAGGGCCGGGTTCGCCAACCTCGAGCGCTTCCAGAAGTACAACGGCTATGCCGAGATCCAGTCCAAGCGGCCGGCCACGCTGGGCTTCGGCCTGGTGGATTCGCCGGTGGCGCAGCTGGCCTGGAATGCCGAACTCTTCTTCGGCTTCGAGGGCGAGGCCGCCCAGACCATGGACCGCGAGCGCTTCCTGACCCATGTCTCGCTGTACTGGTTCACCGCCACCGGCGGTCAGGCGGCAGAGTTCTATTTCGAGACCGCCCAGACCGGCGCCGGCTACCGTGAACTGCCCAACCCGGTGCCCACGGCCGTGGCCTCCTTCCCGAACGACTTCCGCTCGGTGCGTGCCTTTGCCGAGCGCTCGCACAGCAACATCATGCAGTGGACCGAAATGCCGCATGGCGGGCATTTCGCGGCGACGGACGCGCCCGAGCTGCTGGTGCGGGACATACGCCGCTTCTTCGCCCAGTTGCAGTAAGTCGTCGCTACCATGCGTGCATGCCTTCTCCTCGCATGCACGTGGCGTGACGGGCCACAACCCAGGCATCCAGCGTGAAACGCGCGCGGCCGATTCGCCATCGGCCGCGCGTTTCATCACGCACATCGACCGGGTGAGCTACACGGCAGCGACGCAGGATCTGGTACGGCCGGATGGCAGCTGGGACCTCGTCTTCCGGCAGACCCGGAGCGGCCTGATGGTGCTGCAGACCGGCCAGACCGACCGCGTCGTGAAACTGGGCAGCGAGGCCGGCGACAGCTATCTCAGCATCGCTTTCCGACCCGAGATCTACATGCCCGCCCGACCAGGCCAGCGCATGATGAACCAGGGCCATGTGCATGGGTTCGCGGGGCGGCGTGACTTCCTGATCGGCGACGAGCGCCTGGAACTGCCCAGCTTCGAGAACGCCGAGCAGCTCGTCATGCAACTTGCGCGGCGCGGCCTCATCGAGGTGGACCTGCTGGTGCAGCGCGCTGCTGCCGGCGGCTGGGAGCGCGTGGACGACCGCAGCCTGCAGCGCCACAGCAGCCATGTGACCGGCATGAGCCCGAAGAAGCTGCAGCAGATCCTGCGGGCAGACGCCGCCGCAGGCCTGCTGCAACAAGGTCAGCGCCCCGCCGATGTGGCGGCCGAACTGGGCTACACCGACCAGGCCCATCTCACGCATTCGCTGCGCAGGATTCTGGGGCTCACACCGGGGCAGTTGCAGCCACGCGCACCCAACCTGCCCTGATTGACGCCCCGCACAAAGCAAAAAGGCCAGTCCTGGTGGACTGGCCTTGTGCTGGAGGAGAGGGGGGGATTCGAACCCCCGAGACGTTACCGTCCGCCTGATTTCGAGTCAGGTACATTCAACCACTCTGCCACCTCTCCGAATCTGGTGCGAGCTGAGCCCAGCATTATAGCCAGGCTTTTTGAGCTCAACCTCGCAACGTGTCAGCGCCGCCCAGATAGGGCCGCAGCGCCTCAGGCACAGTGATGCTGCCATCCGCGTTCTGGTAATTCTCGAGAACCGCAACCAACGTCCGGCCGACCGCCAGGCCTGAGCCATTCAACGTGTGTACGAACTCGTTCTTGCCCTGCGCGTTCTTGAAGCGCGCCTGCATGCGGCGGGCCTGGAAGGCGCCCATGTTCGAGCAGGAGCTGATCTCGCGGAAGGTGTTCTGCGCCGGCAGCCAGACCTCGAGGTCATAGGTCTTGGTCGAGCCAAAGCCCATGTCGCCGCTGCACAGCAGCACCGTGCGGTAGGGCAGACCGAGCTTTTGCAGCACAGCTTCGGCGTGGCCCGTCATCTCTTCCAGCGCGGCCATGCTGTTCTCGGGCAGCTCGATGCGCACCATCTCGACCTTGTCGAACTGGTGCTGGCGGATCAGGCCACGCGTGTCGCGGCCGGCGGAGCCTGCTTCCGAGCGGAAGCAGGGGCTGTGGGCCGTCAGCTTGACGGGCAGGTCTTCAGGCTTGAGCACGCTCTCGCGCACGGTGTTGGTCAGTGAGATCTCCGAGGTCGAGATCAGGTACTGCTCGACCTGTTCCTCATCGCCGCCACGCAGCACCCAGAACATGTCTTCCTTGAACTTGGGCAACTGGCCCGTGCCCTCCAGGATCTCGCGGTTGACGATGTAAGGCGTGTAGCACTCGGTGTAGCCGTGCTCGGTCGTCTGCACGTCGAGCATGAACTGGGCAAGCGCGCGGTGCAGGCGAGCGGCCGGGCCCTTCAGGAAGGCGAAGCGCGAGCCGGAGAGCTTGGCGCCCATCTCGAAATCCAGGCCCAGCGGCGCGCCCAGGTCGACGTGGTCCTTGACCTCGAAGTCGAATGTGCGGGGCGTACCCCAGCGGCGCACTTCGACATTGCCGGCTTCGTCCACGCCCGCAGGTACGCTGGCGTCGGGCAGATTGGGCACGCCCATCAGCATCTGGTTCAGCTCGACCTGGATGGCGTCCAGGCGTTCGGCGCCGGCTTTCAGCTCGTCGGCAATGCTGCCGACTTCTGCCATCAGCGCAGATGCATCTTCGCCCTTGCCCTTGGCCATGCCGATCTGCTTGGACAGCGCATTGCGGCGGGCCTGCAGTTCCTCGGTGCGCACCTGCACCGAGCGGCGCTCGCCTTCGAGCGACTTGAAGCGCTCCACGTCGAGGAAGGTCTGGGGGGTCTTGCGCGCGTTCAGGCGCTCGATGACAGCATCGAGGTCCTTGCGCAGCTGGGTGATGTCGAGCATGGGAATACCTTCAGGATTCGAATAGACAAGCGGCGCCAATGTGAGGCGCCGCCGGAAGCTGGAAGCACCGGCGTCAAGATCGCGAGGAACTGACCTCGGCCATGGACTTGTCGCCCAGCCCCATCGGCAACGGGAAGCGAACATGCTCCTCCACGCCCGGCAGGCTACGCACCGTGGTGGCGCCCAGCGCGCGCAGGCGGTCGATGACGGCCTGCACCAGCACATCGGGCGCCGAGGCGCCGGCCGTCAGACCCACACGGGCCCGGCCCTCCAGCCACTCGGCCTTCAGGTCTTCGGCGGAGTCGACCATATAGCCCGGCGTGCCCAGGCGTTCGGCCAGTTCGCGCAGACGGTTGCTGTTGGAACTGGTGGGGCTGCCAACAACGATGACGACGTCCACCTGGGGCGCAAGCACCTTGACGGCGTCCTGGCGGTTCTGCGTGGCGTAGCAGATGTCCTGCTGCTTGGGTTCGCGCACCTGGGGGAAGACGCGCTTCACCTCGGCCAGGATCTCCGCCGCGTCGTCCACGCTCAACGTGGTCTGCGTGACGACGGCGAGCTTGCCCTGATCACGCACCTGCACCTTGGCCACATCCTCGACCTCTTCGACAAGGAAGATGCCTTCAGACAGCTGGCCCATCGTGCCCTCGACCTCGGGATGACCCTTGTGGCCGATCATGATGAATTCATAGCCTTCGCGGTGCAGCTTGGCCACCTCGACGTGGACCTTGGTCACCAGCGGGCAGGTCGCGTCGAACACCTGGAAGCCCCGTGCGGCGGCCTCGCGGCGCACCTCCTGGCTGACGCCATGGGCGCTGAACACCAGCGTCGCGCCGGGCGGCACCTCGGCCAGGTCCTCGATGAAGATGGCGCCGCGCGACTTCAGGTCGTTGACGACGTAGGTGTTGTGGACGATCTCGTGGCGCACGTAGATCGGCGAGCCGAACTTCAACAGCGCGCGCTCGACGATCTCGATGGCGCGGTCCACGCCGGCGCAAAAGCCGCGCGGTTCGGCCAGCACCACTTCCTGGGGATGCAAAACAGCGTTCATCAAAGCACCCCGATCACTTGGACTTCAAAGCTGACCGGCTGGCCAGCAAGCGGGTGGTTGAAGTCGAACAGCAGGGCTTCGTCGCCAAGTTCGCGAACGACGCCGGCATAGCCGCCCTGCCCGTCCGGGCCGGGGAATTGCACGACGTCACCGACGTTGTAGACCTCGTCCGGGTCGCCCAGCTGCCGCAGCAGTGACAGCTTCACGCGCTGCAACAGCTCGGGGTTGCGCTCGCCGAACGCTTCGCCGGGCTTCAGCTCGAAGCGCTCATGCGCGCCCTCGGGCAGGCCGATGAGGCGCGCCTCGATGGCGGGCGACAGCTGGCCGGCACCGAGCGACAGCGTGGCGGGCTTGTCGTCAAAGGTGTTGACGATGTCGGCGCCGTCCGGGCCCGAGAGCCGGTAATGCAAGGTCAGGAAGGACCCGGCCTGGATGGGGTTCATGCGAGAAGGGAAAAGAAAAGGGAACGCTTGGCTAGACTGCGGCCGATTTTATGTCGTTGACCCATCTGCCCCCTGAAGCCCGCCCGCGCGAGAAATTGCTTGCCCGCGGCCCGCAGGCGTTGGCGGATGCCGAACTGCTCGCCCTGCTGCTGCGCACCGGCATCCAGGGCCTGCCCGTGCTGCAACTGGCACAGAGCCTGCTGGATCGATTTGGCGGCTGGGCGGGGCTGCTGGCGGCCAGCGTGCAGGACCTCGGCAAAATCAAGGGCCTGGGCCCCGCAAAGCGTGCCGAGATCGCCGCCGTGCTGGAGATTGCGCGGCGCTCGCTGAACCAGCAGCTGACCGAGAAGCCAGCGCTGAACGACGTGGACACGGTCAAGACTTATCTGCGCCTGCATCTGGGCGCGCTGGGCCACGAAGTCTTCGCAGTGCTGTTCCTCGACGCGCAGTTGCGCCTGATTGCAATGGAGACGCTCTTCCAGGGCTCGCTGACCCACACGACCGTGCATCCGCGCGAGGTCGTCAAACGTGCTCTCGCCCTGGGCGCCGGCGCTGCCATCCTCGCCCACAACCACCCCAGCGGCGTGGCCGAGCCCTCGCGCGCCGATGAACTGCTGACCAAGCATCTCAGCCAGGCGCTGGCCCTGGTGGATGTGCGTGTTGTCGACCATTTCGTCGTCGGTGCGGGCGAGGTCGTGTCATTTGCGGAGCGGGGGCTGCTGTGACCGTCAAGACGATGCGCAGCCTGGCCGACCTGAAACCGCTGGCCCGCGAGTTGGCCGCGGCAAGGCTGGCAGCCGAGCTCGAACGGGAGCGTGTCGCCGCGGCCGTGCGCCTGGCGGAGCAGGAAAGGCGGGTCTTCGAGCTGACCGTCGGCCCGGTGACACCGCTGCGCAGCATGGACCGCTTCATCCACGACCTCGAGCAACCGCCACCCGAGCCGCGCCAGCGCGAAGCGGACGAGCGCGCGGTGCTGCTGCAGGCCCTGTCCGACGAGATCGACGTCGACACGCTGCTGGACACCGACGAGACATTGAGCTTTCGCCGCGAAGGCATCAGCCTCGAGGCGGTGCGCAAACTGCGCCGCGGCCACTGGGCGCTGCAGGCCCAGCTCGACCTGCACGGGCTGCGCCGTGATGCGGCCCGCGAGGCCTTGGGGCTGTTCATCCACGACAGCGCGCGGCGCGGCCTGCGCTGCGTGCGCGTCGTGCATGGCAAGGGGCATGGCTCACCGGGCCGCGAGCCCGTTCTCAAGGGCCGCGTGCGGCGCTGGCTGGTGCAGAAGAACGAGGTGCTGGCCTTCGTGCAGGCGCGCGCCAGTGACGGCGGGGCGGGGGCGCTGATCGTGCTGCTCAGCGGAACGGCCTGACGCGCCGCTGACGGTGAATAACACCGGGCTGTCACGTCGCGCGGCCGACACGAGGTGCAACGCCATTGACCGACGCCGTTAGCCCGGAGTAGTCTGGGCTCAAGCCGCCATCAGCGCGACATCCGGTTTCCCAGCCCCAACGAGGAGAGCCCATGTCCCTTACCTTTTCCGATCGTGCGCCCCAGCCCAAGAGCTATCTGGGCATCGGTCTGGTTGTCGCCCTGCATCTGGCCGGGATCTACGCGCTGAGCGCCGGGCTGATCAAGTCTCCGCCCAGGGTCAAGGAAGCCACCATCCTGTTGCCACCCATCCCGGACAAGCAGCCCGAAAGGGAACCTGTGCGAGAGATCAAGAAGGCCGAACAGCCCACGCTGATCAATGTTCCCAAGCCGGACGTGTTGCCTCCACCCACATGGACAGAGGAGACACCGCATGTCGTTGTCGTCGAACAGCGGACCGGAGAACCCACGGTTTCGGCGGGCGGCTCGACAGGCACCGGCACGCCGCCAGTAACGCCCCCTGTGGTGAAACAGGACGCGGGGCTCAGAGCGGCCGGCGCCGTCTGCTCGGTCATGCCGCGCCCCGAAGTCCCCGCCGTCAACTGGAGCGGTGAAGCCGTGCTGCAAGTGGTTGCCACGGTGCGCGGCGGCCGCGTGGTCGGCAGCGATTTCCGCGTGATGCAAGGCGCCCTGGACGGCAAGACCAAGCGCTCGCTGCAACGCTCGGTGGAATCCGCCCTCTCCGGCTACCAGTGCCAGGGCGATGCGACCTTCCAGCAGGATTTCGCTTTCAGGCTGGATTAAACGTTTCTCATCCAGTCGGCCGTGCCCGCAAAGGACTCGGCCAGCCGGGCCTGCAGGGCCGGGTCCACTCCGGTCTCCTGCATGGCCTGGCCCATGCAGGCCAGCCACTCATCACGCTCGGCAATGCCGATGCGAAACGGCATGTGCCGCGCCTTCAGCCGCGGGTGGCCGAAGCGGCTGATGTAGTGGTCCGGACCGCCGAGCCACCCGCACAAAAACCAGAACAGCTTGTCGCGCGCGCTGTCCAGCGAATCGCCATGCGCCGCGCGCAGCCGCGCGTAGGCCGGCTCCAGGTCCATCAGGTCGTAGAAGCGGTCCACGAGCCCGCGCACCCGCGCCTCGCCGCCTGCCCATTCGAAGGCAGTGGTGGGAGTCGATTCAGCCAAGGAGTTTGGAGGCGAGCGCCTTGATGGCCTGGGCCGCGTCGCAGCCGGGATAGTGCTCCAGCATCAGCTGGCGCTTGAGCACAGCCTGCTTGACGGCCACGTCGGCCTTGACCTCGCCGTAGAGCTCAAGCCGGAAGCTCTGACCCGGCGTCGGGCCGACGAAGCGCTGCAGCACCTGCTGCAACTGGCCACAAATCAGCTTGCCCTCGCCGACACGGTTGGCCTGGTTGACGAGCAGGCCCACGTGGCGGCGGTCTTGCTGGGTGGCCAGCACCTTGATGGTGGCGTAGGCATCGGTCAGCGACGTGGGCTCGGGCGTGGCCACGACGAGGACGTCGGTGGCCAGCGAGATCGCGAACAGCACGACGTCGGAGATGCCCGCGCCGGTGTCCAGCAGCACCCAGTCGAAGCGCGGCTTGACCAGGTCGATGATGTGCAGCAGCTTGTCGCGCACTTCGGGAGTCAGGCGCGAATACTCGACCATGCCCGAGCCGGCCAGCAACACGGAGAAGCCGCCCGGCGCGGGCAGGATGGCCTGCTCCAGCGTGGCCTTTTCGGTGAAGACGTCGTGCAGCGTCAGTTTGGGGTGCAGGTTCAGCACCACGTCGAGGTTGGCCAGGCCGAGGTCGGCGTCCAGCACCAGCACCTTCTGGCCGCGCGCGGCCAGGGCTGCAGCGAGATTGGCGGTGACGAAGGTCTTGCCGACGCCGCCCTTGCCGCTGGTGACGGCGAGGGTGCGCGCACCGCCGCGCGCCGGGCGCGGCGGCTGAGCAGGAGATGCGGCGGGAGCAGCAGGATCAGAGGTCGTGCTCATGCGGTGTCCTGTTGCGTTTCGAGATTCAGGGAGGCGAACAACATGCCCTTTTCTTCGGCGCTGACCAGGGAGTCGATCTGAGGTTCGAGGCAGGCGCGGTTGCGGCCCTCGGCCTTGGCGCGGTAGAGCTGGCGGTCGGCCCGCTCCGTCCAAAGCAACGGTGATGAGCGCACCCACTGTGGCGCGAAGGCGCCGCCCAGGCTGACGGTGACGCTGAGCATCTGGCCCGGGCCGACCTCGATGGCGAGCTCGGACACGCGCTCGCGCACGCGCTCAGCCACGGCCAAGCCCACATGCGAGGCGCAGTTGGGCAGGATGATGGCGAACTCCTCGCCGCCCACGCGGGCGACGAGATCCATGGGCCTCACGGTCTGCTCGACGGCGCAGGCCACGGCACGGATGACCTGGTCGCCGGCGCCATGGCCGTGGGTGTCGTTGACAGCCTTGAAGTGGTCGATGTCCAGCATCAGCAGCAGGGCCCCCTCACCCGAGCGCGCGACGCGGTCGACCTCGCGGGCCAGCGCCATCTCGAAGCTGCGGCGGTTGACGAGACCGGTCAGCGCATCCCGGCTGGAGAGGTCGCACAGCGCATCCAGCACGGCCTGCAACCAGGCAGCACTCATCGGCGCCTCGTCTGGAAGCAATGCGCCGGCCTGCTGCAGCAATTGCAGGGCCTGATCCAGAACGAGCGCTTCGGCGTCGATCAGGTGGGTGGCGGGCAGGCGTTGTTCCAAAGGGTTGTGGCTGTGGGGGCGGATGGGTGGATTGTGGTTTCGGGGCAGTCTAGCAGCGGCGTCTGCGCGCCCAGGTCGTGAAACAGGCACGTTCCTGGAGGCTGTTTGCACTATGCTGGACCGGCCCAGGGGCCTTAAAAAGGCCCTGCGGTGCAGAATCGGCGCGCCACGCCAGAACTGCTGCGAGCACCAACAAATCTGAATTTCGACATGCCCGCACCCGACCTCGCCTCCGGCACGGACTCCCTCGACCACGAATTCAGCTTCAGCAAGGCCGACTTCGACCGTGTGCGTGAACTGATCTACAAGCACGCCGGCATCAGCCTGCATGACGGCAAACATGCGATGGTCTACAGCCGGCTGTCTCGGCGCCTGCGCGAGACCGGGCACAAGAGCTTCGGCAGCTATCTGCAGTGGCTGGAGGCCTCGACCGGCCCGTCCGGCGCCGCGGAATGGCAGGAGTTCGTCAACTGCCTGACGACCAACCTGACCTCCTTCTTCCGCGAGGAGCATCACTTCCACGCGCTGAAGGACGACCTCAAGCCTTTTGCAAACGGTTCGGCCGGCAAGCAGGTCCGCATCTGGTGCTGCGCCGCTTCCACCGGTGAAGAGCCCTATTCCATCCTGATGACCTGCAGCGAGGCCTTGGGCGCCAGCGCCTCGGTGCAGCTCGTGTCCAGCGATATCGACACCAACGTGCTGGCCACGGCCAAGCGCGGCGTCTACAACGCCGACGCCCGCGGCCTTGACGCGACGCGGCTGAAGACCTTTTTCATGCGCGGCACCGGCGCCAACTCCGGCAAGATCCGCGTCAAGCCTGAACTGCAGCGCTGGGTCGAGTTCCGCTCGCTGAATCTGATGGACGCGCAGTGGCAGCTGGGCGACCCCTTTCACATGGTGTTCTGCCGCAACGTGATGATCTATTTCGATGCGCCAACCCAGCGCAAGGTGCTGGAGCGCATCCACCGCGTCATGCGGCCGGGAGGGCTGCTTTTCGTCGGGCATTCGGAGAACTTCACCGAAGCCCGCGACTTGTTCAAGCTGCGCGGCAAAACCATTTACGAACGGGTCTGACCATGAGCACCCCATTCGCCTCGCCACCCACGGTCGGCCTCGGCAACCCGGTCGCGGTGGCCAAGGTCAACCACCTCAAGGCCCAGCCGCGCAAGCAGGGTGAAGCCTCGTTCTTCTTCTACGACGCGCATTTCAAGAACGCGGCCGTCAAGATCCTGCCGGGCGAGTACTTCGTCGACCAGGAAGACCTGCTCGTCATGACGACGCTGGGCTCCTGCATCGCCGCCTGCCTGTGGGACCGCGTCGCCAAGGTTGGCGGCATGAACCACTTCATGCTGCCCGAGGGCAATGGCGACTCAGGCCGCTACGGCTCGTTCGCCATGGAACTGCTCATCAACGAGATGATGAAGCGCGGTGCCAGCAAGGCACGCATGGAAGCAAAGATCTTCGGCGGCGGTGCCGTCATCTCGGGCATGAACTCGCTCAACGTCGGCGAGCGCAACACCAACTTCGTCATCGACTTCCTGAAGCTCGAGCGCATCCCCATCGTGTCCAAGGACGTGATGGACGTCTACCCCCGCAAGGTCTGCTTCCTGCCGGCCAGTGGCAAGGCGATGGTGAAGCGCCTGGCACCGACGAATAACGACGCGCTGATCCAGCAGGACAGGGCAGCCATTCAAAAGGTGCAGCCGGTCGCCAGCAGCGGCGGCTCCATCGATTTGTTCTAGGAGGCCACCGATGGCCAAGACCAAAGTCGTGGTGGTGGACGACTCAGCGCTGGTGCGCTCCATCCTCACCGAGATCATCAACCGGCAGTCCGACATGGAATGCATCGGCGCGGCCGCCGACCCGCTGGTCGCGCGCGAGATGATCCGCAACCTCAACCCCGACGTCATCACGCTGGACGTCGAGATGCCGCGCATGGATGGCCTCGATTTCCTTTCGCGGCTGATGCGACTGCGGCCGATGCCAGTGGTGATGGTGTCCACGCTGACTGAGCGCGGTGCCGAGGTCACGCTGAAGGCGCTGGAACTGGGCGCCATCGACTTCGTCGCCAAACCCAAGATCGGCGTGGCCGACGGCATCCGCCAACTGGCCCAGGACATCACGGACAAAATCCGCATCGCGTCCAAGGCCCACATCCGCCGCGCGCCACCGCCGCCCGCACCGGGTGCAGCCGCGCCAGCCCCGGTCAAGGCCGTCACGATGGCCAGCCTCGGCAGGGCCTCGACCGAAAAGATCATCTTCATCGGCGCCTCCACCGGGGGCACCGAAGCCACCAAGGACGTGTTGATCAACCTGCCGGCCGACAGCCCGGCCGTTGTCATCACCCAGCACATGCCGCCCGGCTTCACCAAGAGCTATGCCGCGCGGCTGGACGGCCTGTGCAAGATCCGCGTCAAGGAAGCCCAGGACGGCGAGCGCATCCTGCCCGGCCACGGCTATATCGCGCCGGGCGGCATGCATCTGAGCGTGGAACGCAGCGGCGCGAACTACATCGCCCGCGTGCAGGACGGCGAACCCATCAACCGCCACAAGCCCTCGGTCGAGGCGCTGTTCCTGTCGGCTGCCAAGGTGGTCGGCCCGAACGCCATCGGCATCATGCTGACCGGCATGGGCGCGGATGGCGCCAGGGCCATGAAGGTCATGAAGGACGCTGGCGCCTACAACTACTGCCAGGACGAGGCCAGTTGCGTCGTCTTCGGCATGCCGCGCGAGGCCATCGCGGCCGGCGCGGCGGACGAGGTGCTGCCGCTGAACCAGATTGCGACCAAAGTGCTGGAGCGGCTGCGCGCCACTTCGGGCATCTCGCTCAACCGCGTCTGACGATTCATTTCAGGCGTTTTGCGGGCCGAGCGCCGGGCCGCTCCCTAGCCGGCCCGCCTTGGGCGATGTGCTTGTCGGCGAATCCGGCAAGCATCGCCGTCCCCTTGGGGGCTGAGGCCGGACACATTGCGCCCAGTGGGCGCGATGTGCCTGCCGAAGCGCTGCGCCACTGGCCGCAGCGCGGTCCCGGCCAAGGTAATCCTTGGACGAGGGGCTTCAACGTTTACCAGCACTGGCGGGCGCATCGGCCTTGGCCAGCAGCATCGGACGGTGACGCGCGACGACCACGGGGTCAGCCGGGAAAACCGGCTTGAAACCGTCCAGCGACTTCGGGGCGGTCGGCACCCAGGCCGTCTGCACGGGCCGTTCGGCCTTGCCGGTCACGATGACGCGGTTGGAGCGCTCCGCGGCCGCTTCCTTCAATTCGGCATTCGAATCCGTGAACGCCCGGGCGCCGGTCGTGGCGAGCACGAGGACAGCGGCAAATGAGGCAAAAGCAATCCAGCGGGGCAGAGTGATCATGGCGGGTCTCCTTCAAGTGCTGGTTATGCTATGCATCCAGAGCCTCGCCACAAAGCGCTTATTTCTTCACTGATTGGTTGGATTGGCTTACCAGATGGCCTCACTCGACCGTTTTCCCCTTCATTACCTGGCTGCCTTTCGTGCCGCGGCCCAGACCGAGAACCTGCGCGCCGCGGCCGAGAGCCTGCACCTGACGCACAGCGCGGTCAGCCAGCAGATCCGCGGACTGGAGGCCCAGCTCGGCTTTGAGCTGTTCACTCGCCAGGGCCGGCGGCTGACGCTGAACCCGGCTGGGCAGGCGCTGCAGCGCGGCGTGACACAGGTGTTCGCTGCCTTGCAGGCGGGCCTGCTGGCGGCGGCGCAAGCGCATGGGAGCGCCGCGCAGACGCTGCGAGTGACCGCCCTGCCCTCGTTCGCCCAGCGTTGGCTGCTGCCCCGCCTGCCGCGCTGGCAAGCCCTGCAGCCCTGCATCACGCTGGACCTGCATTCATCCCAGCAGGTGGTGGACCTGGAACGCGAGGGATTTCACATCGGCCTGCGCATCGGCCGTGGCGGCTGGCCCGGGCTGATCTGTGAGCCACTCTTTCACTCGCCGCACATCGTCGTTGCCGCGCCGCTGCTCGCGCAGCGCCTGGTGGATGCAACGCCGGAACTCTTGACGCAGCAGCCGCTGATGGGCGACGCCGATTTGTGGCGACAGTGGTTTGCCGAGGTCGGCCATTCCGGCACGGTGCCAACGCCTGTGGCCACCTTCAATGACGCCGCGATGCTGGGCCAGGCGGCCGAGCAAGGGATGGGTGTGGCCCTGACGCGCGAGCTGTTTGCCGCCGACGCGCTGCTGGACGGGCGGCTCGTGCGGCTGTCGACTCACGCCGTAGATGACGACGCCACGCGTGACTACCAGGTCGTCTACCCCGAGGCCCTGCGCGACGACCCGGCCGTGCGCATCTTCTGCGACTGGCTGCACGCCGAGGTCGCGGCGCTGCAGCAGCGACTCAAAGAAACAGCTGCTGCAGATCGCTGAGGAAGTCGAAGCCTCGCTCGGTTGGCTGGATGCGAGCCGCATCACTGGTCAGCAAGCCACGGCCACGGGCCACCTCCAAGCCTTTCGCAATCGCCGACACAGGCAGCCCGGTGCGCTCGAGGAACTGCGTCAGCGTGACGCCTTCCTTCAGCCGCAGCGCATTCAGCATGAACTCGAAGGGCAGGTCCTTGCGCGCCACCTCGTGTTCGTTGCTGACCTTGTTCGCCTGCGCCATGAAGGCCGCCGGCTCGCGCCAGCGCACCTGGCGCAGCACGCGGTTGGGGAAGCTCAGCTTGCTGTGCGCGCCAGCGCCGATGCCCAGGTAGTCACCGAACTGCCAATAGTTCAGGTTGTGCAGGCAGCGGTGGCCGTCGCGGGCATAGGCCGAGACCTCGTAACGCGACAGCCCCGTGGCGCCGGTCCTCGCAGTGATCAGGTCCAGCATGTCGCTGGCCAGGTCGGGGTCGGGCAGATGCTCGGGCGTGCGCGTGGCGAACACCGTGTTGGGCTCGATGGTCAGGTGATAGATGGACAGGTGCGGCGGATTGAAGCTCAACGCCTCGTCGAGCTCGCGCGACAGGTCGTCCAGCGTCTGGCCGGGCAGCGCATACATCAGGTCGAGATTGAAGGTCTCGAAGGCGCCGGCCGCCTCGGTGAGCGCCTCACGCGCCTGGGTCGCGCTGTGCACGCGGCCGAGCGTCTTCAGCTGCGCGTCATCGAAGCTCTGTACGCCCACTGACAGGCGCGTGACGCCAGCCTGGCGAAAGCCCTTGAAGCGCTCGCGCTCGAAGGTGCCGGGGTTGGCCTCCAGCGTGATCTCGCAGCCCGGCTCCAGCGGCAGGCGTGCACGGATGTCCGAGATGAGCTGCGCGATCTGCTCGGGGTTGAACAGGCTGGGCGTGCCGCCGCCGATGAAGATGCTGATGACAGGCCGGCCCCAGATCAGCGGCAGCGCCGCTTCGAGGTCGGCTCGCAGCGCAGCGAGATAGGCCTCGGCCGTGTCGACCGCCAACGCGCCATCCTTGACCTCATGCGAGTTGAAGTCGCAGTAGGGGCATTTGCGCAGGCACCAGGGCAGGTGCACATAGAGGGCGAGCGGGGGCAGCGCGGGCAACTGCAGCGTACCCGGCCGCATCAGATGGACGATCTCAGCCAAGCCGCCAGACCTCGCGGAATTGCTGGATCAGGTGCACGGCGGCCAGCGCCCGGTGGCTGTGCTGGTTCTTGACCGTGGCGCCGAGGCTGGCCACGGTCTGGCCGAGCTCGGGGATGTGCATCAGCGGGTCGTAGCCAAAGCCGCCCTCGCCGCTCGGCGCCTTCAGGATCTCGCCGCTCCAGCGGCCCATGGCGATCAGTGGCTCGGGGTCGTCGGCGCTGCGCACCGCCACCAGGGCGCAGACAAAGCGCGCCCGGCGATCCTCGATGCCGGCCATCTCGCGCAGCAACCGTTCATTGTTGGCTGCGTCGCTTTTCTCGCCGCCGGCATCCAGCGCGTAACGTGCCGAACGCACGCCGGGCGCGCCGCCGAGAGCGTCAACGCTCAAGCCTGAATCGTCGGCCAGCGCTGGCAGGCCGCTGAGCTTGGCGGCGTGGCGGGCTTTGGTCAGCGCGTTCTCGGCAAAGGTTTCAAAGGGCTCCTCGGCCTCCGGGATGCCCAGGCTGCCCTGATTCACCAGTTCGATACCGAGCGGCGCGAACAACGCCTGCAGCTCGACGAGCTTCTTGGCGTTGTTGGAGGCAAGAACCAGCTTCACTTCAGCGCGGCTTGTTGGGCCTCGATCAGCTCGCGGATGCCCTTGTCGGCCAGGTCGAGCAGCGCATTCATCTCGTCACGCGTGAACACCACGCCCTCGGCCGTGCCCTGCAGCTCGACAAAGCCACCCGAGCCCGTCATGACGACGTTCATGTCGGTGTCGCAGGCCACGTCCTCGATGTATTCAAGGTCCAGCAGCGGCACGCCGTCGACGATGCCGACCGAGATGGCGGCCACCGTGTCCTTGATCGGCGAGCGCGACAGCTTGCTGTCGGCCAGCAGCCTGTTGACGGCGTCCTGGGCCGCGACGAAGGCGCCGGTGATGGCCGCCGTGCGCGTGCCGCCGTCGGCCTGCAGCACGTCGCAGTCCAGCGTGATCGTGCGCTCGCCGAGGGCGCTCAGGTCGAACACCGCGCGCAGTGAGCGGCCGATGAGTCGCTGGATCTCCTGCGTGCGGCCGCTCTGCTTGCCGCGGGCGGCCTCGCGGTCGCCGCGGGTGTGGGTGGCGCGCGGCAGCATGCCGTACTCGGCCGTCACCCAGCCTTCACCCGAGCCGCGCTTGTGCGGCGGTACGCGCTCCTCGACCGAGGCCGTGCACAGCACGCGGGTGCCACCGAACTCGATCAGCACCGAGCCCTCGGCATGCACGGTGAAACCGCGGGTGATGCGCACCGGGCGCAATTGATTGGCAGCGCGGCCTGCGCTGCGCGTGAAGGTCTTGGTCATGAGAAAAGGAGAGTTAGCGGCGATTGGCGCCGCGGCCCGATTGGCGGATGACTTCGTTGATCTCGCGTATCGAACGCTCGATCTCCTCGTCGTCCATGCCGGCGACAAGGTCGGCGTCCAGGGCACCCTGGATGGTGGACGCAAAGCCGGAATTGCCGAGATTCTGCGTGGTCTCGCCACTGGGCTCGCCCTCGCCTTCCCATTCGACGGCCAGCACGGTGACGTTGTCACTGCGCGCACCGCCGCGGCGCAAGGCCTGCTCGACCAGTTCGGGTACAGCTTCGGTAATGGCCTGGTCAGCCATGTGCTGAACGATCTCGCCGTCCTCCACGCTGCCCCACAGGCCGTCGGAGCACAGCAGGATGCGGTCCGAGGCCTCCATGATGAGCGGCCCCTGGCAGTCCACCATGGGCTTGCCGGGGCTGCCCAGGCAGGTGAAGAGCACGTTGCGATTGAAAGGCTCGCCGCCGCGGGACACGCGGCCCAGGGCTTCCTGCAACTCGGAATAGGAATGGTCGCGGGTGCGGGCAATCAGCTTGCCGGCGCGCACGAGATACAGGCGCGAATCGCCGCAATGCGCCCACCAGGCCTGGTTGCCCTGCAGGATGCAGGCGACGACCGTCGTGCGCGGCGTGTCGTGCAGGCCCTTGCTCTCGGCATAGCGCAGCAGCTGCTGATGGGCAATGACGATGGTTTCCTGCAGGAAGCGCTGTGGGTCTTCGATGACCGGGCGGGCGTCCTGCTGGAACAGCGCGGCCAACGTCTGCAGCGCGATCTGGGCCGCGACTTCACCTTCCGGGTGGCCGCCCATGCCGTCAGCCAGCGCGAACAGTCCCGCCTCCCGCGTGAAGCAATAGCCCATGCGGTCTTCGTTGGTCTCACGGCCACCGCGACGGCTGACCTGGAAGACATTGAATCGCATCAGGCTTTCGCTCCGGACTTCAGGTTTTCAAGCTGGAGTTTGAGGCGTTCACTGAAGCTGAGCTTGGTGTAGCGCCTTTCGGTCTCACGAGCGAGTTCCTTCTGCAGCGCGAACACGCTCTGCGGGCGCGACAGTGCGTCCAGCGACATGCACCACTCGGTCACTTCGAGCAGGTTGTCCGAGTAGACATTGCGCAGGCGCGAGAGGCTCAAGGACAGGCGGTCCTTCTCCAGGCGCTGCGGCGCGTCGTTCGGCGGGTAGCCCTGCATGCAGGCATAGATGCACGCGCCAATGGCGTAGATGTCGGTCCAGGGGCCCAAGCTACCGTCGCGGCGGTACATCTCGGGCGCCGCAAAGCCCGGCGTGTACATCGGGCGGATGAAGTTGCCTTCCTTGCTCAGCACTTCGCGCGCGGCGCCGAAGTCCAGCAGCACGGCCTTGTTGTCATTGGTGATGAAGATATTGGCCGGCTTGATGTCCAGGTGCAGCATCTTGTGCTGGTGGACGATGCGCAGGCCGCGCAGGATCTCGTCGAAGAGGCTGCGGATGGTTGACTCGCGGAAGACCTTGTCGCGCTTCATATCGCGCGCGGTCACGATGAAGTCCTGCAGGGTGTCGCCCTGCAGGTAGTTCATGACCATGTAGACAGTTTCGTTCTCGCGCAGGAAATTCAGCACCGAGACGACGCTGGGGTGCGAGATCTGCGCGAGCGAACGGCCCTCTTCGAAGAAGCTCTTCAGGCCGAGTCGGTATAGCGGTTGCTTCTCGGGCTTGACGCGAGGGGTCAGTTCGCCGGGCGAACGTTCGGCCAGCGACGAGGGCAGATATTCCTTCAATGCGACCAGATGGTGGTCGGGATCCTCGGCGAGATACACCACGCCGAAACCGCCCGCCGCCAGCCGCTTGATGATCTGATAGCCCCCAACCACCGTGCCTGCGGGCAAGGGCGCCGGCTTCGGCTTGGACATAATCGCGTTTTGTCTGTTTTGCGAGATGCGAAATGCCAGTCTACAGCATGACCGGGTACGCCAATTCCCTGGCACAACCCCCTAAAGCCGAGGACGGCAACAGTTCAGCGCAAGCGTCGGTCAGCGTCGAATTGCGGTCGGTCAACGGCCGGTTCCTGGACCTGTCCATGCGCATGCCCGAGGAGATGCGCGGCCTTGAACCCCAGTTGCGCGAGCTGATCGCGGCACGTTGCAAGCGCGGCAAGATCGAGTTGCGCATCAACACCCAGCGCGACACCGATGGCGCCTGGCCGCAACCCCAGCCCGAGCAGCTCAACCGCCTCGCCAGCCTGGAAGCCAAGGTACTCACCTGGCTGCCGCAGGCGGCGCCGCTGTCTGTCCATGAGGCCTTGAACTGGTGCAAGAGCGGCGCGGCGGCACCAGCCCAGTTGGACGCTACGACGCTCGAGGCCGCACAGGCCTGCGTGCAGGGCCTGGCCGAGGCCCGCGAACGCGAGGGCGAGAAGCTGGTGGCCATCCTGAACGAGCGCATTGCACGGCTGCGCGTGCTGGCCGATGAGGCCGAGCCGCTGCTGCCCGCCGTCGTGGCGCGCCAGCAGCAGCGCTTCCTGGAGCGCTGGCAGGAGGCGCTGGCCACCACCGGCGCTGGCAGCAGCGTGCCGCAGGAAGCTTTGCAGGAGCGCGCGCTGAACGAGGCCGCGGCGTTTGCTATCCGCATCGACGTGGCCGAGGAATTGGGACGTCTGCGGGCGCATCTGGAAGAGCTGACCCGCCTGCTGAAAAAGGGCGGCGAACTCGGCAAACGCCTGGATTTTCTGATTCAGGAATTACATCGCGAAGCGAATACTTTGGGCTCCAAATCCGCCGCGCTGGAATTGACCAATATTTCCGTCGAAATGAAAGTCGCCATCGAGCAGATGCGCGAACAGGTGCAAAACATCGAATAGGTTTTGGGCAGGTCATTCAGGCGGCCATCCGCACCTCGGACTGCGCCACGCCAACGGGCCAACGCGCCAGGCTCGGCCGGGACGGCTGGAACAGCTCCACCCACGCCAGATCCTGGGGTTCGAGCGAGCCGACGTCGAGGGCGACGTCCAGCACCGCCTGGGCATCAATCGGGAGCAGGTCGAGGTCTTCTGCGCCTTGCCCCCAAAGCGGCGGCGTGACGAGCAGCGCTTCGTCGAGCAGGCCCAACAGGCCCTGGCAGACCGGATGGGCGCCAAAATACAGCAAGCCTGCGCCGCCAGCCGCCGCAGCAAGGCGGCGCGGCACGCGGTGGGTGCAGCGCAGCAGGAAGGCAGCGGCACCCGCCTCGGCATCCCTGACCGCGCGGAAGGCGCGGTCGTCGATGCGCAGATAAGTGGCCGCCTGGGCGAGGTCGCGGCACAACAGCATGACGGGTTGGCGCTCGTCCACCACGCGCAGCAACCGGGCCGCGGCCGCCTTGTCGTCGAGCCGGCAGGCCATCAGATACCCGGCCGCCGTCGGCAGGGCGGCGATCGCGCCGGCGCGCAGCCTGTCCGCAGTCGCCTGGAGCAGGCGCGCTTGCGGGTTGTCGGGATGGACCTCGTGGCGAAGAAAGCGGCGCATCGTGGGACCTCGTGATGTCACATGGACACGCCACGACGATAAGAAAAGCCACCCGACGCCCGCGTCGGACAAGCCGCTGTGGCGCTGCCGGAGGTCAAGACTTGACGACGCACGGGGTCGTCGGGCACTCGCAATCGGGCCTGCATTGCCAAATAGGGCAGACATCGCCGCTCCGTGCAGGCGGCGCCGGGCGGCGTCCGAGCTAAAGTTCGCACCCATCACCCACCGGGCGGCGCGAGAAATCCGCAGGGCTGACAGGCACTTAGCCTTCAGCCCCAAGCCGGCCCGGCACGCCAAGCCCACTTCTCCATGGAATATCCCGGCAATCTTTTCGTCGTCGCCGCACCGAGCGGCGCGGGCAAATCCAGCCTTGTGAAGGCGCTGCTGGAGCTGGATGCCAAGCTGGCCGTGTCCATCTCCCACACCTCGCGCGCACCGCGCGGCCAGGAGCAGCATGGCCGCGAATACTGGTTCATCACGCCCGAGGAATTCCGCGCGATGGCAGAGCGCGGTGATTTCTTTGAATGGGCCGAGGTCCACGGCAATCTCTACGGCACTTCACGTGCCGCCATCGAGGCGCGCATGCAGCATGGCGACGACGTCGTGCTCGAAATCGATTTCCAGGGTGCGCTGCAGATCAAGCAGCTCTTCCCCTATGCCGTGCTGATTTTCATCCTGCCGCCGAGCTGGGACGAATTGCAGTCACGCCTGAACCGCCGTGGCGACACCGAACCCGAGGTCATCGCCAAGCGCATGGCCAATGCGCGCCTCGAGGTGGCGCAGGCGCAGAACTTCGATTTTGTCGTCGTGAATGCGGTGTTCGACACCGCCGTTTTCGACCTCAAATCCATCGTCCACGCGCAGCGGCTAAAATACCTGGCTCAGCGGCGCAACCGCTCTGCCGTCTTTCAGGCGCTCGATCTGCCCTGATCCGCTTTTCTCCAAGGAACACCATGGCCCGCATCACCGTCGAAGACTGCCTGATCAAGATCCCGAACCGCTTCCAGCTGGTGCTGGCCGCCACCTATCGCGCCCGCATGCTGAGCCAGGGCCACAGCCCGCGCATCGAGAGCAAGAACAAGCCCGGCGTGACCGCCCTGCGTGAAATTGCCGCCGGCGAAGTCGGCATCGAGATGCTGCGCAAGGTTCCGGTCTAAGCACCGTCCCCTGCTGCCACACGGGCGCCCTCGGGCGCCCGTTTGCATTTCGGAGTTTGGGCCGAGCGACGGGCCGCTCCCAAGCCGGCCCGCCATGGCGATGTGCTTGTGGCTCAACGCTACAAGCATCGCCGTCCCCGCGGGGGACCGGCCAGGTATTCCCTGGACGAGGGGCCAACAGTTTTCATCGGCTAAATTCGGGACCATATGGCCCAACGCTCCCTCACCGCCTGGTTCACGCTGCCTGGATTGCGCCAGGCGGCGCCGCCCACGCAGGCGGAAGCTGCTTCCTTTGATGCCCTCGCTCCCAAGCTCGGCTACCTGAGCAAGGCCGAGGTCAAGCGCGTGCGTGAGGCCTACAAGTTCGCCGACGAGGCCCACCTGGGCCAGAAGCGGGCCACCGGCGAGCCCTACATCACCCACCCGATCGCCGTCGCCGGCATCTGTGCCGAATGGCGACTCGATGCCCAGGCGCTGATGGCGGCGCTGATGCATGACGTGGTCGAAGACTGCGGCGTTTCCAAGGCCGAGCTGATCGAGAAGTTCGACGCCACGACGGCCGATCTGGTCGACGGCCTGACCAAGCTGGACAAGCTGCAGTTCTCCACCAAGGAGGAGTCGCAGGCCGAGTCCTTCCGCAAGATGCTGCTGGCGATGGCGCGCGACCTGCGCGTCATCCTCATCAAGCTGGCCGACCGCCTGCACAACATGCGCACCATGGGCGCGATGGCGCCGCACAAGGCCCGCCGCATCGCGCGCGAGACCTTCGACATCTATGCGCCCATCGCCCACCGCCTCGGCCTGAACCAGACCTTCCGCGAGCTGCAGGATCTGTCATTCCAGTATTTCCACCCCTGGCGCTATGCCGCGCTCAGCAAGGCGGTGGGCAAGGCGCGCGGCAACCGGCGCGACCTGGTGTCGCGCATCGAGGGCGAGATCCGCGCCGCCTTTGCCAAGGCCAGCCTGCGCGTGGAGGTGCAGGGGCGCGAGAAGACCGTCCACTCCATCTACAAGAAGATGCGCGAAAAGGGCGGCCTGTCCTTTGCCCAGGTGAGCGATATTTTTGGCTTTCGCATCCTGACCGAGGAGCCGCTGCAGTGCTACACGGCCCTGGGCGTGCTGCACCAGCTCTACAAGCCGCAAGCCGGTCGTTTCAAGGACTACATCGCCACGCCCAAGGACAACGGCTACCAGTCCCTGCACACGACGCTGATGGGGCCGCTGGCCACGCCGTTGGAATTCCAGCTGCGCACCGAGGGCATGCACCAGATCGCCGAGCAGGGCGTGGCGGCGCACTGGATCTACAAGAGCCGCGGCAAACAGGCGTCGGCGCTGGTGGCCCAGCAGGCCAATGCGCGCTGGCTGCAAAGCCTCATCGACATCCAGGATGAGACGCGTGACGCCAACGAGTTCCTCGAGCACGTCAAGATCGACCTCTTCCCGGACGCGATCTACGTCTTCACGCCCAAGTCCAAGATCATGGCGTTACCGAAGGGCGCGACGCCGGTGGACTTCGCCTACGCCATCCACTCCGACGTCGGCGACCATTGCGTCGCGGCCCAGGTCAATGGCGAGGCCGTGCCGCTGCGCGCCGAGCTGCGCAGCGGCGACATCGTCGAGATCATCACCGCGCCAGGCGCCAGCCCCAACCCGGCCTGGCTGAGCTTTGTGCGTACCGGCCGGGCCCGCTCCAAGATCCGCCACTACCTGAAGGACCTGGAGCAGGAAGAGTCACGCGAGCTGGGCGAGAAGATGCTGGCGCAGGCGATGCGCGTGGAAGGCCTCGGGCTGCCCAGCCTGGAACTGGACGACGCGGCTGCGCCAATCTGGCATGAGCTGGCCGGCTGGGCCGGTAGTGCAAACACCGAGCAGCTCCTCGTCGACATTGGCGCGGGCCGCAAGATTGCCACCATCATTGCCAAGAAGCTGGCCCGACTGATGGCCGAGCAGGGGCAAAAGCCCGATGCGCTGGCGCTGACGCTCGGCCGCTTCGCTGAGGCGCCGTCCAACCAGGGCAGCGTGACCATCGACGGCAACGAGGGCGCTTCCGTGCAGCTGGCCAGCTGCTGCCGCCCCATCCCCGGCGACGAGGTACGTGGCTACCTCGGGCGCGGCGAAGGACTTATCGTGCACACCTGCGAATGCGCCATCGGCCGCCGCCTCTTCCAGCGCGACAGCGAGCACTGGATCCAGGTCGAATGGGCCGAGGAGCTGGGCCGCAGCTTCGAGGCCGGCATCGCGCTGCTGATGGCCAACGGCAAGGGCGTGCTCGCCCAGGTGGCCCAGGCGGTGGCCCAGGCCGAGGCCGACATCACCCACATCTCGATGAGCGACGAGGCGCAATTGCGCGAAACGGCCGAGATGACGCTGCTCATCGCCGTACGCGACCGTCTGCACCTGGCCGACGTGCTGCGCGTGCTGCGCCGCACCGCGCCCGTGCAGCGGGTCTGGCGCGTCAAGCCGTAGGAAACGCGCCGAGGGCGCTGCGGCCAATCACGGCCGTGACTGTTTCTATTCGCTTCCTCGGGTTAACCAGTGTTTCTGGGCCCGGTATTTCTTTTCGGGATAGCAAACGAGACAAAACGAATTTCTCCGAGTTACGGCGGCTGCTTAAGGTCGCGCCGCGGCCCGGGAAGGCGGTGCAAAAGCCCCTCTTTCCGGCCCGCAGCGACCGACCCACAACAAGCCCGGGACCCCACCGGAGCGCGGAGAAGACACGTGAACAAGTTCAGCAAGCCTGCGGTGGCAACCGCCGTTTCCATGGCCCTGGCCCTGATGGCCCAGCAATCCGCCCTCGCCCAGCAAAGCGGCGACGGCGCCAAGCCCGAAGACGCCAAGCCGGCGGCGCGCAAGCCAGGCGCCCCGGTGCAGGAACTTGAAACCGTGCTGGTGGTCGGCACGCGCCAGTCGCAGCAGTCCAGCATCAACCGCAAGAAGCATGCGGCCACGGCCCAGGACTCCATCGTGGCCGAGGACGTTGGCGCCTTTCCTGACCGCAACATCGGCGAGGCCATCTCGCGCATCGCCGGCGTGGCGCTGGACCGCGGCGACTTCGGCGAAGGTGTGAACGTGTCCATCCGCGGCAACGGCCCCGAGCTGACCCGCGTCGAAATGGACGGCATGGCCGTGCGTTCGGGCGCCGGCACCGACCTGCTGGGCGGCGGCGACGGCCGCGGCACCGAGTTCCGCGAGCTGTCTTCCGACCTCATCAAGAGCGTCGACGTCATCAAGGGCTCCACGGCCGCGATGACGGAAGGTTCGCTCGGCGGCGGCATCATCATCACGACCCGCACCGGCCTGGACTTCGACAAGCCCTTCTACTCGTTCCGCGCCGCCGCCACGCAGAGCGACCTGAACAAGCAGAACACGCCCAACTTCAACCTGGTGCTGGCCGACAAGTTTCTGGACAAGCGCTTGGGGGTAATCGTCAACCTGAACAAGTCGCGTTACAAGAGCGAGCAGCACGGCGTCACGCAGGGCGGCAGCAACAACCAGCAGGGCCTGGTGCGCCTGGGCGACTTCGACGGCTCGCCAGAGAAGACCTTCACCTTCAACCCGGCGACGGCCAACGGCGACACCATCAACACGCCGATGCAGATCACGCCGCTGATCGCCGGCGGGAACTTCAACGCCTCCACGCCGCTGGAGCTGTTGACCAAGTCAGCCGCAGCGCAGACCAAGGCCGACTGCTTCACCACCTTCCCCAATCTGACGACGGCCCAGACCAACCTCATGGTCGCCGCTGGCCGCACTGCGGCCTACACGCAGCGCCAGAACGAGCAGATCACCTGCCTGAACCAGTGGAATGACTACTCGCCCTCGCAAACGGCGGGCTTTCGCTACAACTTCAAGAGCCAGGACGACAAGCGCACCGGCGGCGACGTGCGGCTGGACTTCAAGGTCAACGATCAGCTGACCGTCTACAGCAAGCTCAGCCTCAACAAGCGCCATGTCGACGACATCGTCGGCTTCCTCGGCGTGGGCAGCAACACGGCCTTCAATCCCGCTGGCACCTTCACCGACAACACGACCACCAACGTCCGCTCGTTGACGGCGGGCCAGAGCGCCGTTGCCTCGCTGCTGCCCAACTCGTACTCCTTCCGCGCCAACAATGCGCCGCTGGTGCTCGGCACGACGACCAACGTGCTGCCGGGCTACACGGTCGATTCCTCGCATCACCTGACGAGCTATTCGACCAACAACGGCTCCTTTGGCACGGACACCATCTTCAGCAGCATCGACACCGATTCGAAGACGCTGATCCTGGGCGGCGAATACAAGAGCGACCGCCTCAGCGTGCAGGCGATGGGCGGCTCGACCAAGTCCACCGCGATGCGCTATGACCGCCGCGCCTCCGTCAGCTATGTGTACGGCATCGGCAACTTCGCGCTGCAGCCCAATGGCATCTGGTCGTTCACGCTGCCCAATGGCAACAACAACGAGCAACTCAACTTCCCGCTCTATTCCACGCTGAACCCGGCCGCGCCATTGGCCGCCTTCCCGGCCTCGGCGACCAACCCGGTCTCGGTGCCGGCCTACACGGCCGCCCAGCGCGCGCAGTACACCAACAACACGCAGTTGCTGGTCATCCGCTCCTTCGACACCGAGAGCACCGAAAAGACCGGCAAGGTCGACCTGGCCTACAACCTGGTCGACAAGGTGCCCTTCCTGACCTCGCTGAAGGGCGGCCTCAACTACCGAGACACCGGCGGCACCACCTGGAGCGGCGCCGGCGGCACGATCAAGGACCCGGTCGGCACCTTCGGCACGGCCGGCTTCGTGCCGGGCGTGTACATGCCCGGCGTCAACACGCGCTGGAACGTCATCGGCTGCGAGAACACCGCCGGCTCCGTGGCCGCGAACGGCCAGCCCTGCGCTTACGGCTACATCCCCAACAACCAGCTCAACAACGGCACCGGCAGCGTGGTGGCGGGCACCAACACGTTCACCAAGGCGCAGTACGAAGAACTGATCCGCCAGACGCTGACCATGGCCCCGGCCGGCCAGTTCTACGGCGGCTCCAAGGACCGCCCGGCGACGCTGATCGACGGCTGGAACCAGCTCGACGTCGACAAGATGTTCCAGCTTGCCGGCATCCCGGTGCGTCTGGACTGCTTCCGCACCTGCACGGCCAGCGACGGCAAGGTCTACGACATGCCGATGACCAAGTTCACCGAGAAGTCCAAGGCCGCCTATCTGATGACGGACTTCGAGATCGACCGCGTGCCGTTCACGAACTGGGCCCTGCCCTTCGGTATGGAACTGGCAGGCAACTTCGGCGTGCGCGTGGTGCAGACCGACGTGACCGGCACCGGCTACCTGACCTTCCGCTCGGTGCGCAAAACCGCCGCTTTCGATATCAACAACCCGACGGCCCCCGCCGGCTTCGTGTCGAACACCTTCTCGCAGAACGCATCGGTCGAGGCCAAGTCGACCGACGTGATGCCCTCGCTGAACCTGGTGCTGTGGCCCGTCGTCGACAAAGTCGCGCTGCGCTACTCCCTCGGCAAGACGATCGCCCGCCCGCCGGTGTCCAAGCTGCTGCCCTCGGGCGGCACCAACGTCGTCTGCTCCAACAGCCAGATCGTGGAGGAATCAGCCGATCCGGACGACAGTGCCCCCGACCAGGGCTGCTCGGGCACGCTCGGCAACCCGGCGCTGAAGCCGCAGACCAACGTCAACCAGAACCTGTCGCTGGAGTGGTATGCCAATCGCGACACCAGCGTGTCGGTCGGCGTCTTCCGCCAGAAGGGCCTGATCGGAGCGCCCACCATCGGCGTCTTCCGCAACAACAACAAGGTGTTCGCCACCAGCAATGCGGTCGACCCGATCACCGGCACCCCGCTGAAGGACATCGACTTCTCGTTCGCCCAGTGGGACAACGCCCCGGCGTCGACCCGCCGCGGCCTGGAGCTTGGCGTGAGGACCGCCTTCACCTTCCTGCCGTCCATCCTGCGCTACACCGGCGTGGACGCCAATTACAGCCGCGTGCGTTCGACCCAGGGCGCGCCGACGCTGGACCTCATCAGCGGCGAAATCCTGCCGGTCGTCAACGAGCCGAAGTATTCGTGGAATGCCTCGCTGTGGTACGACGACGGCGGCTTCCAGGCCCGCGTGGCGATGCAGGTGGTGGCCGCGCGCTATTTCGTGTTCACGCCGAACACCGGAACCAGCGTGGGCGTTAACAACTTCCCGTCCATCGGCACCAGCTTCCGCGGCGCACCGACGAGCTACAACCCGGGCGCCCCCATCTTCGGCAGCCGCACCGCCTTCATTGACGCCAAGGTCTCCTATCGGTTCAAGAACGGCCTGGAGCTGTTCGCGGACGTCCGCAACCTCACCGGGGAGCGCACGCAGACCACGACGGGCGGCTATCAAGACTATGCCGACGGCATTCCCAGCATCTATGGCGATGGCTACAACGGCCGCCGCTACATGGTGGGCATGACGCTGCGCAGCCCGCGTTGAAATGAAACCCCTCGCCCAGTCTTGCCCCGCTGAACGCGGGCAAGCCCGGTCGGTCCCCCGGGGGGACGGCGATGCTCGCGGCATCGAGCCGCGAGCACATCGCCATGGCGGGCCGGCTTGGGAGCGGCCCGGCGCTCGGCCCGAATACCTGGGGCTCGTCGGCGTGGCGCTGTGCCTCGCGCTGGCCTGCCCGGCCAGCCAGGCGCAGTTGGCGGCCGCCAGTGCGCCTGCCGGGGCGCCCAACACCCTGGACGCCGTCAAGGTGACAGGCCAGCGCGACAAGAGCGTCGATCCGTCCATGATCGACGCCGCCAAGAACAAGGTGCTGTCACGCGAATACGCGCGGTCCTGCGCCTTCATGAGCAGCTACTCGGCTGCCGATGACCCCGTCACGCTGGCCTACATGCGTGACTTCAAGCTGTCGGACAGCCCGTCCAACGAGGCCGAGCGCTTCAGCGACCTCAGCCCCGAAGGCAATGCCAAGACCGCCAGCGCTGGCAGCTCGCTGGAACCCGCCGTCGACACGGCGCCAGACTTGATGGCGCCCTCCACCGGGTGCGGTCCCGGCGACCGCCGCGCCGCCGCCGGCCGCAACTGGATCGCCCGCAAGGACAAGTCGCTCACCCAGGCCTTCGAAGCTTACGAAGCGGGCAACTACACCGAGGCCCGCGCCAGGTTTGAAGAGGGCTGGAAGAAGCTGGGCTATGAAGAAGCGGCCATGATGCTGGGCCGCATCCACCTGATGGGCCTGGGCACGCCGCGCAGCACACCCAAGGCCATCGAGTGGCTGCACGAAGTGGTCGACGCGTCCTACAACCCGGCCGCGGACCGCCTGAAGTTCGATCCCAAGAAGCCCGACAACATCAATACCCGCGTCGAGGCTTCGCTGCTGCTGGCGCGCATCTACCTCACCGGCCAGGGCACCAAGCGAGACCCGGTGCAGGCCTACAAGTGGTGGAGCAAGGCGCTGGACTACGGCTTCGAGCCCGCCGGCACGCTGCTGGCCCAGGCCCACCTCAGCGGCATCGGCACCAAGCCCGACGCCAAGCCCGCGCTGGCCTACCTGCAGGCCGCCGGCGAGGCAGGTGACGTGACCGCCCTGTACATGTTGGGACAGCTGTACCACCACCAACTGCCCGGCCAGCCCGACGGCGTGCCGCTGGACCTGCAGCGCGCCGGTGCCTACTTCGCCGCCGCCGCTAAGGCTGGCCACCTGGAGGGCACCTACGCCGCCGCACGCATGATGGACCTCGGCGAAGGCCTGCCGGCACCCGCGCCCGAACGCGCGGTCGTGCTCTACAAGGACGCCGCGCTGAAAGGCCATGCCGATGCGCAAAACGCGCTGGCCACGTTCTTCTACCGCGGCGAGGTCGTGCCGCAGAACTTCGCCACAGCCCGCCAGTTCTTCCAGGCCGCCGCCCAGCGCCGCCAGCCGGATGCGATGTTCAACCTCGCCGTCATGCTGGCGCAGGGCCAGGGCGGCGACAAGGACATGGCTGCCGCCTACGCCTGGTGCAGCCTCAGCAAATCCATGGGCCACGAGCAGGCCGCCGTGGCCCTGCCCAGCATCGCCGCGCGGTTGAGTCCGGACGAAAAGGCCCGCGCCGACGCGATGCTGAAACCGCCGGCGAAGAAATCCTGATCAGCCGCCTGCCGGCGTCGGATAGACGACCTCGACGACCTCGATCTTCTCGACGCCCACCGGCGTCACGAGATTGAGTTCGTCGCCAACGCGTGCCTTCAGCAGCGTGCGCGCGATGGGCGAGATCCAGCTGACCTCGCCGGCCAGGCTGTCGGACTCGTCGATGCCCTTGATCGTGATCGTCTTCTCCTCGCCCTTGGCGTTGGCATAGGTCACCGTCGCGCCGAAGAAGATCTGTTCGCTGCCGTAATGGACGCTCGGGTCGGCGACCTCGGCGATGTCCAGCCGCTTGGTCAGGAAGCGCAGCCGGCGGTCGATTTCGCGCAGCCGCTTCTTGCCATAGAGGTAGTCGCCGTTCTCCGAGCGGTCGCCGTTCTTTGCCGCCCAGGACACGACCTCCACGACGCGCGGCCGCTCCACGTCCAGCAGCTCCATGAACTCGGCACGCAGCCGCGCATAGCCAGCCGGCGTCAGATAGTTGCGCGTGCCAGCTGGGAGCGCCGGCAGCGAGGGGCCGTCGCCATCGTCATCGTCGGCCGTGTCGGATTCCTTGGTGAAGGCCTTGTTCATGACAACATTGTCCGATGCATACCCCCTCGCCTGCCGGGCCGCTGACCGGACTCACCGTCGTCGAAATGGCCGGCATCGGCCCCTGCCCGCTGGCCGGCATGCTGCTGGCCGACCATGGCGCCGATGTCCTGGTCATCGAGCGCCCCGGTGGCCGAGTGCTGGATACCGGCACGGGTCTGGATCGGGGCAAACGACGCACCTGCCTGGACTTGAAAACGACGGACGGCCTGGCCGAGGCGCGTGCGCTGGTCGAGGGCGCGGATGCGCTGATCGAAGGCTTTCGTCCCGGCGTCATGGAGCGCCTGGGCCTCGGGCCTGAGGTCTTCCAGGCCAGCCACCCGCGCCTCGTCTACGGCCGCCTCACGGGCTGGGGCCAGACAGGGCCGCTGGCCCAGGCCGCCGGCCATGACATCAACTACGTCGCGGTGACGGGCGTACTGTCCGCGGCCACGCGTGCAGGCGTCGCTCCGAGCATCCCGGCCACACTGATCGGCGACATGGGCGGCGGCGCGATGTTCCTGGCCTTCGGCTTGATGGCCGCGCTGTGGGAGGCTCAGCGCAGCGGCCGGGGCCAAGTGGTGGATGCGGCCATGGTGGATGGCGTGGGCCTGCTGTCCAGCCTGCTGCATTCGCTGCGCGCCGCGGGCCGCTGGAGCGACAAGCCCGAACAGAACTTCTTCCTGCACAGCTCGCCCTTCTACGACTGCTTCGAATGCGCCGACGGGAGCTTCGTGTCGATCGGCGCGCTGGAGCCGCAGTTCTATGCCGAGTTGCTGCAGCGCCTGGGGCTGGATGACGTCGATCCCGCCGCCCAACACGATCGCAGCCAGTGGCCAGCGCTGCGCGAGCGCGTGGCTTCGCGCCTGCGCGAGAAGACGCGTGATGAATGGTCTGCCCAGTTGGAGGGCAGCAACGTCTGCTTCGCGCCGGTGCTGACCCTGGCCGAAGCGCCGCTGCATCCGCATGCCCTGGCGCGCGGCAGCTTCACGCAGACCGAGAGCGGCCATTGGCAACCAGCCGCTGCACCACGCTTTTCGCGCAGCCGCTGATTCGGCGCCACAAAGAAAAACACCCCAGAGGCTTGAACCTCTGAGGTGTTTCCATTTCTTCTTGTTTTGGTGCGGCTGGCAGGATTCGAACCCACGACCCCTTGGTTCGTAGCCAAGTACTCTATCCAACTGAGCTACAGCCGCTGAAGCCTCACAGTATAGCCAGATTTTCAGGGGCCCGACAAGACTTTGGCGCTTTTTTAGAAATAGTTGGGGCAGCCGCCATCAAGGCAGGCGCGCGGCGGCCTCGAAGCAGCGCGCGCGGCGACTTTCGTCGCCTTCCTGCTCGGCCAGCGCCGCCAGTGCCAGCCAGCTGCGACGGCGGGCCGGGCCGGGCATCGTCACGTCGTCGGCTGCCGTCTCAAGCATCAGTCGCGCCTTGCCCCAGAGCTGGCGCTCCGCAAGAGCATGGCCCAGCGCATAGGCCAGAGCGCGCTCGCGTGGGAAACGCGACTGCGCGGACTCGAGGCGCTGCAGCCAGTCAGGCCCGCAGCCAGCCAGCACCGGCACGAGCGCATTGGCAAGCGCCGCACGGTCGTCAGACTGCAATTCGGCCAGATCATCGAAGAATGGCCGCAGCCAGCCGCGACCGTCGTCCGGCGCACCGAGTTGGCCGGCACATTGCGCGGCACGCGCGGCGACGAGGGGATCACGGCGATCGGCTGGATCGAGCTGTTGCCAGATCGAGCGCAGCTGGTCGACATCACGCGCGCCGTCCAGCGCTTCGAAGGCCAGCGACCGCAACAGTCCCTGGGCCGCCACCTTGGAGAAGGCCTGATGCTTGGCGAGCAGGCGCGCGGTGCGCAGCGCATCCAGCGGCTGGCGAGCCAGGCGCGACGCCTGCAGCCGCAGGCGCAGGGCCTGGGTGCGGCGCGCGACACCGGGGGCCAGTTCGCCGAGCACGCTCAGTGCGCGCGTGGCGTCGCGGTCGTCCAGCGCCCATTCGGCGGCGAGCAGCCGAGCGCCGTCTTCCTGCGCGCGTGCGCCACTGGTGCGATGCGCCAGATCGAGGGCGCGCGCGAGCTGTTCGTCACGGTGGCGGCGGTCCTGCAAGCGGTGGGCACTGGCCGCGGCGAGCAAGTGGGCCAGGGCCATGAAGGACTGGTCGGCCGCCAGTTCGGGCGTGGCGGACTGGATGTTGAGGGCCTTCTGCGCCGCTTTCTGGGCGCGGCTGAAGCGGGCGCCGAAGAGCTCGACCAGAGCCTCGCGCAGGGCGAGCTGGGCACTGCGTTCACGCTGCGCCAGCCGCCACTCGCGGGCGCGCTTGGGCAGGGTCGTCAGCGCCTCGATGGCCTGGATGGCCGTGACGAGGGCGAAGCAGCTGGCGACCAGCAGCAGCAGGAAGAGATTGAGCGAGATGTCGACCCGCCAACCGGCCCAGTAGAAGCTGGCAAGACCGTCGTTGCTGCCCAGGGTCAGTGCCGCGACGACGGCGACGACGAAGAGCAGGACCAGCCAGATGACGAGACGCATGATCAGCGTCCTTTCATCGACCGGCCGCGGCGGCGGTCAGCGCAGCCAGCGTGTCATCCGGCCGCGGCACGCTGACCTGGCGCGCCTGGCCTGACACCTGGCGCAGCAGCTCGGCCACGCTGGCCACCTTGCGCGAACGGGTGTCGAAGTAGCGGTTCAGCATTTCCTGGCTGTCACGAAGGTCGGACTGAGCGGTGTCGAACTGGCGGCTCAGCAGCGCCAGGCGGGCGTTCAGCAGGCGCAGCTTCAGGTTCTCGCGCAGGAAAAAGCTCTGATCGGGCGAGACCAGTGCCGCCTCGGGATGGTCGATGCGGGTCACGCGCAGCAGCGTGCGGGCTTCGCCCCAGACCACACCGGTCCAGCTGGAGAGTTGCTGCGTGGCCTGCCACCACCACAACGAGACCTTGCCGTCCGCCGCTGCGGCGGCCTGCTCGCGTTGCAGCTTCAGTGCACGCTCGCGCTCCTTGGCGGCATCGCCGTTGCGCTCGTCGCGCTGCTTGGGCGCGGCCTCGTTGCCCGAGACCAGCGGCAGTTCGTCGGCCATGCGCACGACTTCGTCGAGCTTGATGGTCAGCGTGGACACGTCGACGACGGCAACCGCCTTGACGCGGTCCAGGTCGCGCGCGACGGCGCGGCGTATGCCTTCCATGCGCGGTTGCTTGTAGCGCAGCAGGCGCTCGTCGGCCTGCTTGAGCGTGGCCACCAGGGGTTCGGCGCTGCCGGTGATTTGCGTCTGCTGAAGGGCCACGCGGATGGCAGCCTCGATGTCGCCGACGACGTTCTCGTCCCGCGAACGGGACATGGACTGGATCAGCTCCTCCAACTGGCCGCGCTGCAGGGCGACCTCGGCCAGACGGGCGTCCAGCAGCGAGACCTTGGCGGCCGTGTCGCGCACCAGCTCAGCGGATTGCTTGGCAGCCAGCCGCGCCTCGGTGGCCTGCGCCTGGCTGGCCTCCTGGCGGCGCACCAGCTCCTGCTCCAGAGACTGCTGGCGCGACAGGCTCTGCCAGGCCAGCACGACGCAAAGCAGCACGGCGGCGCCCAGCAGGGCCAGCAGCCAGGGCAGCCAGACCGGCAGCGCGGGGGCGAAAGGGGACGGTGGCGGCGCGGCGGGCTCGGCCGCGGCGACAGCAGGGGGATTCAGCGCAGGCTCACTCACAGTGCGATGGATTCTGTCAGAGGCCTTTCAGGGCCTGAGTCACCGCTTCAGGGGCCGGTCGCGCCAAAACCACAGGATCGAAGCCGGCCGCCCGGGCAGCTTCGGCAATGCGGGCATGGGTGGCGATGGCGCGCTGCTGGTTCATGTCCATGCCTTGCAGGTGGCCGACGGCCTCGGCACTGCTGAACAGCCATACAAAGGCTGTGGGCTCTGCGCGAATGGCGTCCAGCAATGCCTGCTCGGCCATTTCGAAGCGGGGGCCGGCACGGTGATAGGTCGTCACGGTTTCAACGCGCGCGCCAGCGGCCGTCAGTTGCTCGGCCAGCCATTCGCGTCCGCCATCGCCGCGCAGCAGCAGCACCCGGGCGCCGGCCCAGGCACGACGGGGTGACAGTTGTTGCCAGAGGTGTTCTGAGTCCAGGCTGGCTGAGTCCGCTGCGGGCTGGACGATCTGGCCCGCGGGCACGCCGCGTTCGATCAACGCCTGGGCGCTGCCCGGCCCGACGCAGGCGGCCAGCGTGTGGGCTGGCCACGGGCGGTCGGCGTGGCGGAAGAACTGCTCGACGGCATTGGGACTGACGAAGACGGCCAGGTCCATATCGGGCAGGCTGGCCCAGGCCGCGACAACCGCTGCCGGATCGCGGGCCGGCAGGATCTCGATGAGGGGCAGCGCCACCGCCTCGACGCCGAGTTCGGCCAGGCGCGCCAGCCAGGCCGCGCACTGCGGCCGTGGGCGCGTGACGATGAGGGTCGTCATCCAGGCAGGTAGCAGCCGGCGCCCAGTTCGCGCAGGCGCGCAGCGGCCTGCTGGCCCAGGGCCCGGGCCGCATCGGTCGCCACCACGTTACCCGTGACGCTGGTACGCAGCAGCGGCGAGGTGTGGGCCTCGGCATGGCCCAGGGCGGCGTCCAGGCACAGCGTCGCGCCCTGCCAGCGGGCGTGGGCCGCCAGCGGCAGGCTGCAGCTGCCGCCGAGCGCACGCGACACGGCGCGCTCGGCCTCGCAGGCCAACAGCGTCGGCTGATGGATGAGTTTGGCCAGGGCTTCGGCCAAGGCACCGTCATCGGCGCGGATCTCCAGGCCCAGGGCGCCCTGCCCCGCGCACGGCAGCATCTGGCCGATATCAAACAGGGCACGTATGCGGTTGGCGAGCCCCAGGCGCTTGAGGCCGGCCGCCGCCAGCACGATGGCGTGATAGCCACCCTCGTCGAGCTTGCGCAGCCGCGTGTCGAGATTGCCACGCAGCGGCTCGACGCGCAGGTCGGGCCGCAGGCTGAGCAGCTGGGTCACGCGGCGCAGGCTGGAGCTGCCCACCACCGCGCCCTCGGGCAGTTCGGCCAGCGAGGCGTAGTCGTTGGAAACGAAAGCATCGCGCGGGTCTTCGCGCTCCAGCACGGCCGCAAGAACGAAGCCCTCGGGCAGCTCCATCGGCACATCCTTCAGCGAATGCACGGCGAGCTGGGCGCGGCCTTCGGCCAGCGCCGTCTCCAGCTCCTTCACGAACAGGCCCTTGCCGCCGATCTTGGACAGCGTGCGGTCCAGGATCTGGTCGCCGCGCGTCGTCATGCCCAGCAGCGTCGCGGTAATGCCGAGTTCCTCGGCGAGGCGGGCCTGCACATGCTCGGCCTGCCACAGCGCCAAGCGGCTTTCGCGCGTGGCGATGGTGATGGAAGTGGTCATCCGCTGATTATCGAGGCGGGCTGCGGTAGGCCTGGGGCGGCTTGCCTAGACGGCAGTGGGAGCCTCGGCAGCGCGGCTGTGTTCTGTACCCTGCCGCGCAGCGCGCTCTGGCGCTGGATGCCGAGCTGGCGGCTAGGCAGGCCGGCGGCTCTTGAAGAAGGCGTTGATGGTGAGGCGGCCCATGCCGGTCTGGTAGCCGGCCTTGGCAGCGGGCCAGTTGATGTCGCCGGTATGGAAGATGCTGCCGCTGTAGAAGATGGCACGGTTCCACTTGGCCGGCACCCGGCCGATGACCTCGAAGTAACGGTTGCTCTCGGTCATGTAGCCAGGCGCGATGCCGTACTTGTCGCTGAAGGCGCTGCCGTTCAGCGTGTTGGAGTCGCGCATGAACTGGCGCGTCTCGGCGTCGGACATCAGCGAACGGAAGAACACGGTGCCCCCCAGTTGCTCGTCCTTGAACAGGTAGTGCACGGATGCCGAGATCACCTCGCCCGGCCCGATGGCGGAGTCGTCGCGGTGGCAGATACGCTGGCGCGGGTCCAGCGTCGTGGCGTCCTGGGTGACACGCGAGAAGCGGCCGAACATGCCCAGCCCCGGGCCGGCACCCAGCCGGGGGCGCAGGTGCTGTTCGAAATAGCCCCCCAGTGCGCCGGCGATGCCGTCCGGCAGTGCCAGCTGCGGGCCGGGATAGGGATGGCCCGCGGGCGCCTCGAACTGGCCGGCCTGGGCCTGGGCGAGCGCCAGGAGGGCCTCGGGGTCTTGCGCGAAGTCGTCGACCACGTAGACCGTCGCGCCGTTGGACAGCTGCACCGTCTCCAGACGAGCGTTGGGGTTGATGCGCAGCTCGGGGCCGACGACAGGCTTGTTCGTGACCAGGTCGAGCTTGGGTGCGGGGCAGAAGCCGTCGATGAACTGCTGGTGCTTTGGCAGCTTCATCAGCGTGCGCGCCACGTCCTTGCGGATGTCGCCGAGGAACTCCGCGAGGTTGCGGTTGTCCATGTTGCGCGTGATGGGGTGGTGGCTGGCAGGCGTGATGCCCTGCCCCATCATGACCTGCACCCAGGAGTTCTCGGCGAACAGCTCGCCCTGGTTCAGCATGATGCGGGCGGTGTCGCGGAAATGCTGGATGCGGTGCTTGAGCAGCGGCGGCACATCCATCTCGCAGCAGTCACGCCAGAAGGCCGAGTCCGTGCGGTTGTTGACGTGGTAGTGCAGGATGATGAAGTCGCGCACGACCTCGATCGCCTCCTGCGTCTGCCGGTTGTACTCGTCGATGTCGCTCTGGCGCACGCCGTCGGTCGGGAACAGCTCGATCAGCCGGGTCAGGCCCTTCTGGATCAGGTGGATGCTGGTGGATTCAATCGGCTCCAGGAAGCCGCTGGCCAGGCCGATGGCGACGCAGTTCTTCTTCCAGACCTGCTCGCGCTGGCCGGGCGTGAACTTGATGACACGCGGCTGGCGCAGCACCTCGCCCTCGATGTTGGCGAGCAGCGCCGCTTTCGCGTCGTCGTCGCTGATGTGCTTGCTGCTGAACACGACGCCGTTGCCGACCCGGTGCTGCAGCGGGATGCGCCACTGCCAGCCCCAGGGGTGGGCGATGGCGCGGGTGTAGGGCACGGGCTCGCCGACCAGCGTGGTCTGCACGGCCAGGGCGCTATCGCAGGGCAGCCAGTGCGACCAGCTCTCGTAGGGCACGCCCAGCGTCTCGCCGATGAGCAATGCGCGCATGCCGGTGCAGTCGATGAAGAAGTCGCCTTCGACCAGCGCGCCGCCATCGAGTTGCAGGCCGGTGATGTCGCCGCTGGCGGCATCGGTGTGGACCTTGGCGATCTTGCCTTCGATGCGCTGCACGCCCAGCGCTTCGGAGAAGCGGCGCAGGTACTGGCCGTAGAGCGTCGCATCGAAGTGATAGGCGTAGTTGATGCCGTTGTCGGGCAGCGTCGCGAAGCGGTTGTCCAGCCCGGCGCGCAGCTCCAGGCAGTAGTCGCCATAGTCGCTCGCCAGACCGCGCTTGCGGCCTTCCAGCCAGAAATGGTGGAAGCCGGCCGTCCAGTGACCCTTGCCGGTCTTGCCGAAGGAGTGGAAGTAGTTCTCGCCGACGTTGCGCCAGTTCTCGAAGCTGATGCCGAGTTTGAACGTGGCCTGCGTGGCCTGGATGAACTCGCGCTCGTCCAGGTCCAGGATCTCGTGCAGGATGTGCAGCGTCGGGATCGTCGCCTCGCCAACGCCAACGGTGCCGATCTCCTCGGACTCGACGAGGCGGATGTCGTAGTGCTTGCCCAGGCACTTCGACAGGCCCGCGGCCACCATCCAGCCGGCGGTGCCGCCACCGGCGATGACGACGCGACGGATGGGTTTGGGAGCGGTGGTCATGGTCGTGGATGAGCTCATCGTTTGAGTCGGTTCTGCAGCATCGAGCGCAGCTGGCGGGCGCTGTTGTCGGTCATCGGCGCGAGGATGCCGCGCGCGGCGGGCGGGATGTGGGCCGCCGTCTGTTCATCGGCGTCGAAGACGTAGTGGTTGAACAGCGCGCGCCAGGTATCGCGCTGGGCCGGTGGCAGGTCGCGCAGTGATAGCAGGGCCATCAACAGCGTGTTGATCGGCTCGTCCATGAAGGCCGGGGACTGCCGCCACCAGAAGTTGACGAGCGCACTGATGGGCTCCAGCGACTCCACGCCATGCCACCACTGGCTGGGGATGAAGAGCGCATCGCCTGGCAGCAACTCGAAGGTTTGCGCATGCTCCAGCGCCTGCGCGTATCGCGGGAAACGCACGAGGTCGGGCCGCGCGTGGTCGACGAGGCTGATCGGCTGGCCGGCGGGGGTCAGGTCCAGCGGGCCGATGTAGATGTTGGCGACCTGATCGGGCGGGAACAGCGTGAAGCGGCGCCGGCCCGCGACGACGCAGGCGATGTTGTCGGGCAGGTCGAAATGCGCGGCCACCTGCATGCGGTTGCCCAGCCAGATGCTCGCATGCGGGTTGAAGGGCGCCAGCGCAGGCAGGTCGTTGGGCGGGCGCAGGCCGGGAAAGCAGTGGTCGATGCCGGTGGAGCCGAGGTAGAGGGCGTCCGGCGTGCCGGCCAGCAGCTCGTCCAGCAGCGCGCCGAAGGTGTGGGTCTCGTGCCGGAAGTTGAAGCCGGTGAAGTCGGCGTTGTAGAAGAAGCGCCCGCCGATCTCCGGTGCGCCGCGCCAGAGGGCCAGGCGCGTGTCGGCGCCGAAGCCGCGCAGGTAGTCGCAAAAATCGGCGTCGGACCGCTGCGCGGCCTGCACCAGCGGCCAGCGCCCGACCAAGCCGCGCATCAGCACGGGCTGGGTGGACTGGAGCACGTCTGCCGGGATCGCTTCGGCGCTCACATCACTGCGCTCCAACATCCTGCTCAGACCTCCCGTGCGAGGTGGCGCTTGATCAGCTTGGTGAAGTTGGACAGCGACGCGATGGCCATGTAGATAGGCTGCAGGTAGTCGGCCTGGTGCAGCAGGCCGACGGTGCTGGCGTCCAACGCGGCGAGGCGCTCCTCGTGGATGATGTAGTAGCCCACCAGCTGGCCGCGCGAGCCGTCCGGGCGCTCGACGTCGAGCACGAAGGACTCCAGCAGCTCGTGCTGCGTCAGCGTCTGCACGAAGTCGGTCGTCGTCTGCAGGCCCTCGTGCAGCGTGCGCAGCACGGAGTTCGCGTTCTCGGTGAAGTCGGTCGTGCCGCCATGCGGCAGGAACACGGCCTCACCCTCGGCGCCCGGGCTGACGCGCTTGCTGTCCATGTCGACCATCATGCGCAGCTCGTCATCGGCGATGCCGATGGAGAACGGCAGGCGCTGCACGGACAGCGGCAGGTAGTCGGCATCCCAGCCCTGCTCGTTCAGGAACAGGTTCTCCCCCTCCTGCAGGCCGAACAGCGCCGCCGGCGCGAAGCCGCCCTTGCCGTCAGTCTGGAAGACGATGGGGTAATGCGCCTGGAGCTTGCGGAACTCGTCCACCGTGACGGGCGCCGACATGATGTCGTCCCCCCACTTCGCGCCGCGCTGGGTGATGACGCGCAGGTCCTTGTGCTGGATGTTGTTGAGCAGTTGCGGCATGGATGGGCTCTGGGAATCAAGCGGCCGGCGGCATGCCGTGCTCGCGGATGTGTTGGATGAGATCGCGGTGGCGGGGCAGGCCGCCCAGCAACCGCCGGGTGATTGTCGTCACGTCCTTGAGGCCGGTTTCGGCTTGGGTCCGCTGGTCGGCACGCGGGGCCCGCAGCGCGGGCTTGAAATGCATGCCATAGAGCACGTACTGGTAGCTCGCGGCGGGGAAGACCTCTTCGTTGCGATAGAAGTCGTTGCGCGACGGCGCGCGGTGAGCCCAGAGCTGCAGCAGTTCGCGCAGCGACTCGGGTTGCGTCGCTGCGCTGCGGTGCTCGCGCCAGTAGTCCGCGTCGTCGCGGCGGCTCAGCACATAGTGCAGCTTCAGGAAATCGATGATGCGCGACCAGCGGTAGGCGAAGGCCTCGTTGAAGCGTTTGGCGACGAGGTCCATGTCGGCGCGATTGGCAGGCATCTCGTCGCGGATCATCGCGGCCGACAGTTCGACCAGCGCCAGCGCGGACGCCTCCAGCGGCTCGATGAAGCCGGCAGACAGCCCAACGGCGACGCAGTTGCGATGCCAGAAATGCTCGCGGTAGCCGGGGCTGAAGCTGAGCCGGCGTGGCGTTGCGTCGCCCAGCGACAGCCCGTTGCGCTGCAGATGGCCCAGCAGCGCGCGCTCGGCGGCGGCATCGTCGGTATGGCCGCTTGAAAACACCAAGCCGATGCCGCGCCGCGTGGGCAGGCCGATGTCCCACGTCCAGCCCTCGGCATGGGCTGTGGAGATGGTGGCCGATGCGAGCGGCGCCTTGGCATCGGCATGCGGCACCTGCACGGCCAGTGCGCTGTCGTTGAAGAGGACGCCCTTTTGGCATCGGAGGCCGACGCCGTAGTGCTGGCCCAGCAGCAAACTGGCCATGCCGGAGCAGTCGATGAAGAGATCGCCTTCGAGATCGCCGTGCTCGCGGGTCGCAAGCGCCGCGATGTCGCCGTTCTCGTGCGAACGCACGGCGACGAAGTGATCGACGATGTGGCGAACGCCGAGCACCGTCGTCGCATGACGGCGCAGCAGATGGCCGAGCTTGACAGCGTCGAAGTGGTAGCCGTAGTTGAGGACGCCGGCGAAGTCCGGCGTCGTCGTCTGCTTGGGCGCCAGGCGTGCGTCGCACACATGCGGCTGCGCACCCACGCTTTCGGCAAACGCGTGCTCGCCGCCCGCCTGCAGCCATGCGCCTGCCAGGTCGGCCTCGCCATGGCCGTGAGGCAACGTGAAGGGGTGGTAGTAGCGATCACCGGCACCGCCGTACAGCCAGCCGTCGAAGCAGGAGCCCTGCTTGAAGGCTGCGTCGCATTCGCGGATCAGGTCGACTTCACTGAGGCCGATGCGATGCAGCGTGGCGCGCATCGTCGGCCAGGTGCCCTCGCCCACGCCGATGGAGGGCACGTCGGGGGATTCGATGAGCGTGATCTGCAGCGCGTCGGGGCCGTCACCGCCCAGTTCCGCCGCCAGGGTCGCAGCCGTCAACCAACCGGCCGAGCCTCCCCCCAGCACCACGATACGTCGAACGGCTGTCGTCACCTCGGAACTCATCCCGCAAAGTATGGCCGTGCGGGTGCCGGGCACGCCGCAAAGGCCGAGGAATTCTGAAAGGAAATTTGGCCGAGGTGGGCGTTGCGCGCCCGCCTCGGCCAATCTGGGTCGCCCGGCGAACGGCCCCGAGGGGCGTTTACCGGGCGGCGGTGCTCATCGCTCAGAAGCGATAGCGAGCACCGACCAGGTAACGGCGGCCCGTCTGGATCGCGGAGATGATCTCGTTCTTGCTGCGGCCATGGGTGCGGATGTAGCCATCGTTCAAGTTCAGCAAGTCGGCCTGCAGGGTCAGGTTCTTGCCAATCTTGTAGCCGATGGACGCGTCCACCTGACCATAGGCCTCGGTGTACCGCGGGTTGTTGCCGTTGTCGTTACCCAAGAGGAACGAATCGCGCCAGTTGTAGGCGGCACGAATCGACCACTGGTCGTTTTCGTAGAAGCCCACCACGTTGGCGGAATCGCTGACACCCACCAGAGGGGACTGCACATCGGTGCTTGACGCGTCGTTGCGGTACTTCAGGCCACTGCGGACCAGCGTGTAGTTGCCCGAGACGCCGAAGCCACTGGTGCTGAACATGTGCTGGAAGTTGAACTCCAGGCCCTTGATGTTGTCGCCACCGGCATTGGACGGCGTCGTGATGTCGAAGATCAGCGGCTGGGCGCCGGGGACCGTGCCCGCAATGTTGCCCTTCAGGAAGTTCGGGTCACTGGCATCGGTGACCGTGACGCCCGGCTGGCCGTTGTAGTTCTTGAAGATGTAGTTGCGCAGCAGCTTGGGACTGTCAGCAGGAATACCCGACGCCCGGGCAGCGTCGAAATACGTGCCACTGGCAGGCTGGTTCAGGCCGGCGAACGTTTGCTGAACCGTTTTCGTGGTGAAGAAGTCGGATACCTTCTTGTAGAAGGCGCCCGCTGCCACATACGACGACTTGGCGTAGTAGTACTCAGCAGACAGGTCCAAGTTCTTGGACTTCAGCGGCTTCAGTGCCGGGTCACCGGTCGAACCGGCGCCGTGGATGTTGTAGCGGCCCGAGTTCGCGTTCAGAGCGACACCGCCCAGCATGTCGCCGAAGTTCGGGCGACCGATGTTGACACCGTAGCTCGCGCGCACCTTGATATCGGACGTCAGGTCGGCATCCCAGTCGATGCTGGGCAGCCAATAGCTGTACTTGCCGTCCTTGGTACCGAAGGTCGTGGTTGCGCCATCGAGCCTCACCTCGTTTTCCGCATACCAGGTGGTGGCGTTGTAGGAGGTGACTTGTGACGAGGACGTGATCTTCGTCTGCTCATAGCGCAGACCGACCGACAGGTTCATCGGGATGGACGTGTCGAACGAGTGGTCCCACTGACCGTAGGCCGCGGTCGACTTCTCGGTGGTGCGCCAATCGTTGCCGTTGGTGAAGTCGGTATACGGCTTGAAGTAGGCATCTGCCTCCGCCGCGCTCAGCGGATTGCCCGGCGGGAGCGACGTCGGACGATACGACTGCGCGTTCTTGACGGCCTGCGCACGCAGTTGGTCGAAGTTCGGCACGAAGAACGTCGGGAACTGGCGCGCGTCGCTGCTGCCAGGAATCCGGCCGTAGAAGCTGGCGATGTTGTACTGGGCGACGGTCATGTCCTTGAACGAGCCTTGCGGGCCGATGCCACCCCAGTCGCCGTGGAAGTTGTTCGAGCCGGCGGAACGATTCTTCAGCTTGGTGAAACCGAGGCCGGCGAGCAGCTTGTCGTCGGCGCTGAGCTTGTAGGTGCCGCTGGCCTGGACCTGATCGACGTCCTGATAGGAAATGTTGTTGGTGAACTGCGAGCCCGTGACGGTGGTCTTGCTGGAGTCGTACTTCAAGCCGGGCGACTGCATGACCGGGAACTTCTGGTCGTAGTACATCGTCGTGTTGCCCTGGTTGAACATTGCCAGGTCAATGACGTTGGTGTCGCCATAAGGGCTGTCCGGATTGGTCCGGGACGTCGAATGGTGAGCGTCGAGATCGATGTTCAGCTTCTCGCTGACCTTCCATGCCGCATTGAACCCGGTGGAGTTCAGCTTGGTCTTGACCGCCTGCTGGGCAGCGTACATCGCGAAGTCGTGCGTGCCGTCCCAGGTGGCCGTCTGGATGATCGGGTCGTAGACCTGACCCGTGGCGGTGAAGGTCGTGGGCGGCTGGCCATTCAACGGGCCCGAATACGAGGGGCCGAACCAGGAGGAGTTCTCAATGGCGTTCTGCTTGGTCGCGTTGATGGCAATCGTGTGGTCCAGCGTGAACTTCAGTTCCTTCGTCGGGGCGAACTGCAGAACGGCCTGACCGTTGATGCGCTCGCGCTCCAGATCGGTCACGCGGTAACGCACGTCATTCGTGTGCGTCACATAGCCGCTGGTCGGGAAGTTCTTCAGGTTGCCGGCCGGAACACCGTCATACGCCGTACCGGCGGCACCGTTCGTAATCGGCTGAGTTTGCCAACCGTTGCCAGTGAAGGCGTTGTTGGAGCCCGAATTGCGCTTCGAGTAGTTGCCGCTGATCGAGATGCCGAGCGTGCGGTCCCCGAAGGACGTGCTGTAGATGCCGGAGATTTCTGGCGTGACCTTCGAGCCCGCAATCTCGCCCGGCAGGCGGCCGATCGACTCGTCATAGTTGGCCTTGATGCCGATGCTGGCGATGGTTTCGCGCACATCCAGCGGGCGGGCCGTCTTGACGTTGATGGTGGCGCCGATACCGCCCGTCGGCGACGAGGCTCGCGCGGTCTTGTACACCTCCAGCGCGGAAACTGCGTCGGAGGACAGGTTGGCAAAGTCGAAGGCGCGGCCGGCATTACCGGAGGGATTGGAGGTCGGCATCTGCCGGCCGTTCAGCAGCACCATGTTGAATGCGGGGCCGACACCGCGAACGGTGACTTGCGAGCCTTCACCGCTCATGTTCCGGTCGATGGACACGCCGGCGATGCGCTGCATCGACTCGGCGAGGTTGGTGTCCGGGAACTTGCCGATGTCTTCGGCCACGATGCCATCGACCAAGCCGCGTGAATCGCGCTTCAGGGTGACAGCGCTGTCAAGGGACCGGCGAATACCCGTGATGACCACGGTCTCCAGGGAGTTGGCAGCAGCCGACGCCGCAGATGCAGGTGCCGCAGCGCCAGCCTGCTGGGCATGCACGGCCGCGGCACCCGTGAGCAACGCGATCGACGAGGCCCACGCAACGGGCTTGAGCCGGATGGACCGCACGGGACCACGCCGAACTTTGGAAATCTGAGGGTGTTTCATTTGTCTCCTTACTTGCTTTAAGCGGCTGTAGCGCCGATTGATGACGACTCTATGGCCCACTGATGCCAGCACTTGGTAGCGTTACCAGCACTCCTCAAAAAAGAGAGTGCCCGTTGCAGGCGCCTGCGTACTGTACGTTTTGGCCTCCCCATGACTCCTGGGGTTTACGCGAGTTGATCTTGCCGTGTGCGCAATCAACAACACCTGCGAAAGCAGCTCTTTCCGGGGTGGCCGGACAGCGAATCGTGCGCTTGCGCGCAACCATCGGGGATGAGCTTTGGTAGCGATCTCAGCATCCTTGCCAAGAGCACATCGATCTGCGGGTCAATTCAAATAGACAACGCTGTCAACAATATCCCAATGTGGCGGAGGATTCAATTGCAGGCGCAGTCTGGTTTTCCCGGAATGGGGACAGAAAGCCCATGATGGGTCACTTGGGCACCAGAGGAGTGCCTCTGGTTTCAGTGCAGGTACGGCGCCCGTGATGAGTTGTCCAAAAGCAACGCAGTGGAGAAAGCAGGCTCAGGCCAGGTCCAGCCGGTAGCCCACGCCGTACACCGAAGCGATGCATTCCTGGGCTGGCTCCAGCGCCGCCAGCTTGCGGCGGATGTTCTTGATATGGCTGTCGACAACCCGGTCGGACACGTCGCGGAAGTCCTCGTGGATGAGATCCAGCAGTTGGGACCGTTCGAAAACGCGCCCCGGCTGTTGCAGCAGCTGGCGCAACAGGCGGAACTCCACCGGCGTCAACGACAGCGCCTGCTCCTGCCAGACGATGCGCTGGCCCGCCTCATCCACCGCAAAGCCGCCACCCGCCGGCACCAGTGTGGCCGGCGCCAGCCGTCCCTGGGCGCGGCGCAGCAGGGCCTTCACGCGGGCCACGAGTTCGCGCGGGCTGAAGGGCTTGCAGACGTAGTCGTCCGCGCCGAGTTCCAGGCCAAGCAGCCGGTCCAGTTCCTCGACACGGGCGCTGTTGATGAGGATGGGCACGTCGCTGAACATGCGCACGGCGCGGCAGACCTCCAGGCCGTCCAGCCCGGGCAGCATGACGTCCAGCAGCACCGCCGCCGGCATCGGGCCGGTCTTGAGCCTCTCCAGCGCCTGGCGGCCATCGGCCAGCCATTCGCTGCGGTAGCCGGCGGCCTGCAGATAGTCCCGCACCAGGGCCGCCAGCTTGGGCTCGTCCTCGACGATCAGGATGAGATCGCTCATAGGCCATTTCCCTCGGGTTTGAGCGGCAGTGTCAGCACCATGGCCAGGCCGCCCAGCGTCGAGGCCTCGGCGTGCAGGCGACCGCCATGGGCCAGCGCGATGGCACGGGCGATGGCCAAGCCCAGGCCCGAGCCCCCAAAGGCGCGACTGCGCGAGGGGTCGACACGGTAGAGCGGGTCGAACAGGCGGTCCAGCTCGGCCTCCGCCACGCCGGGCGGTGTGTCTTCGATGCGGATCTCGATGGCCGTGCCCAGCGAGCGCGCCGACACCTGCAGCAGGCCGGGAGCCTCGGTGTAGCGCAGGCTGTTCTCAAGCAGATTGGCCAGCAGTTGAGAGACTCGCACCGCATCCCAGCACGCGGCCGGCAGCACCTGCGGCAAGGGCGCCTCGATGACCAGGCCCCGCGCCCTGGCACGCGGCGCGACGCGCTCAAGGGCCGCCTGCAGCAGCGCAACCGGCGCCACGGGCTCGAACTGGCAAGGCAGGGACCGCAGCTCCGACGTGGCCAGCAGATGGAAGTCTTCAACCAGGCGGGAAAGGCGCTTGATCTCTTCCTGCAGCGAGGTGAGCGCCGTGCTGTCCAGCGGCCGTATGCCGTCCACCAGCGCCTCGACCTCGCCACGCAGCACGGCCAGCGGCGTGCGCAACTCGTGGGACAGCTCGGCGATCCAGCGCTGGCGGCTGCTCTCCAGTCGCTGCAGCGCCTCGGCCATGCCGTTGATGTCCGCGTGCAGGCCTGTGATCTCGCTGGCACCGCCGCCATCGCGGGGCGCGGGCAGGCGCACGTCGAACTCGCCCGCCGCGATCCGCCGTGCCGCAACCTGGGCCTCGGCCAATGGCCGCGCCCAGCGCACGGCGAGCAGCCGTGCCAGCACCAAGGCCACGATGAGGACACCCCCGACCACAACGCCCAAGCCGATGTACTGCCGTCGCAGGAAACTGGCGTCCACCCCCTCGGCCGGCCCGGCACGTTCCGCCAGCCGCAGCACGGCCAGCGTCTGGCCATTGAGCTTGATGGCGCGGGTCTGGCCGGGGCGGCCCAGCGTCTCGCGGCGGCCCGCCAGCGGGGTGATGCCATCGGCAGCCAGCACAACGACGCGTGGGCCGAAATTGGAAGGATCGCGGCGCGGCGGTGGTGGGTCGCGGCGCGGGTCAGGCGGCGGACGGCGGCCCTCGGGATCGCCACGCTCCGGTGGCGGCGGATCGTCGGACCGGCCGCCCGGCGGTGGTCCTTCAGCAGGGCCGCCATGCCCCGTCGACACGCGCACGGTGTCCAGCCAGTCACGCAGCGCCGGGCGCCAGTCCTGCGGCGCCCCGCCGCGCCGGGCCAGGTCTCGCTCGGCGGCTTCCATCAGTCGCGTCAGGTGCTCGCCGTCCTGAGCCTGCAGATAGTCACTGAAGCCGGCGCGCAGATTCCAGACCACTTGACCGGCCACGGCCGCGACGGCCGCCAGCGCGATGGTGATGAGAAGCAGAGACAACTGGTGGACAAGACGCATGCGCGCATCTTGCCGGGCAACTGTGGAGCCGGCCTCCACAGTTTCTCCATGCTGGGCCCACGCTCGGCCGGGAAGCTCGCGGCATGCCAACGAAGGAGACCGCCATGCCCGCCCGCCACATCCTGCTGCCCGCAATGCTGCTCTGCCTGCTCGCTGGCTGCGGCGGCGGCGCTGGCGGCGCCGCTGCCGACGCCAGCGCCGATGCCGCCGCCCAGCGCCCACCCCGCACGCCTTTGCCAGCGCCCGTTCCCGTGCCGACGCTGGCCCAGGTCGGCGACCGGTTGTTCGAGGAGGTCAGCCTCTCCGCCAGCGGCAAGCTGGCTTGCGCCAGCTGCCACGTCGAGGCGCGCGGCCATTCGGATGCAACCGGCAGCTTCCTGCCCCTGGGTGGTGCCGACGGCACCCACCAGGGCCTGCGCAGTTCGCCCAGCGCTCGTTACCTCGATCAGGCCGGCGCCTTTGGGTTTGACGCCCAGGGCCGGCCGCGCGGCGGGCTGTTCTGGGATGGCCGCGCCAACAACCGCAGCGAGCAGGCGCGCGGGCCACTGTTCAATGCTGACGAGATGGCCAATGCCGACGTCGCCGCGCTGGCAACCCGGTTGCGCGCCCTGCCCTATTCGGCCGACCTGCGTGCCGCAGCCAATCTGCCGGCCGCCGCGACTGACAACCAGTGGGTCGACGCCGCCGTCACCGCACTCGCCCGCTACCAGGCCGATGACGCCAGGTTCCATCCGTTCACAAGCAAGTTCGACGCGGTCCAGGACGGCCGCACCACCTTCACCGCCCAGGAGCAGCGCGGCCTCAATCTGTTCAACGACCCGCAGCGCGGCAACTGCGCCAGTTGCCATGACAGCCGGCCTGTTCAAATCCAGCCAGGCCTGAACCGCGCCCTGTTCACCAACTTCAGCTATCACGCCCTCGGCGTGCCGCGCAACCAGAGCCAGGCCACCGCCAATCCGGCCTTCTTCGATCTCGGCCTGTGCGCCCGCAGCGACCTCGCTGGCCGCGCCGACCTGTGCGGCATGTTCCGCACGCCGACGCTGCGCAACGTCGCCTTGACGGGACCGTACTTCCACAACGCCCGCTTCGCCGCACTCGAAGACGCCGTCGCCTTCTACGCCACGCGTGACCTCGATCCGGCGCGCTGGTACCCGACCGTCAACGGACAGGCCCTGGTCTATAACGACCTGCCCGCCCTTTACCACGGCAATGTCCAGCAAGGCGCACCCTTCCGGCGCGCCGGCCAGCCGCCGGCCCTGACCGCCCAGGACGTGACCGACGTTGTCGCCTTCCTGCGCACGCTCAGCGACGGTTTCACGACAGCGCCGGCAGCACAGTGAAGGGGCCCGTTCCAGAGAAGAAACTGCTAGAGTCACGGAGAGGTAACTTGGTTACTTCTCCTATAGCAATTCCTTCTCGGACGACCTGCCATGCCCTCACGAGCCGCTCCTGCCCGCCAAGAGATCGACAAAAAGGCCGACAAGAATGAACCGCTGGTGGCCGACATCCGGCTGCTCGGGCGCATCCTTGGCGACGTCATCCGCGAACAGGAGGGGCGCGAGGCCTACGAGCTCGTCGAGCGCATCCGCCAGCTGTCGGTGGCCTATCGCCACAAGCACGACAAGGAAGCCGGCAAGCGCTTCGACAAGCTGCTGAAGAGCCTGTCCGGCGAGCAGGCCGTCAGCGTCATCCGCGCTTTCAGCTATTTCTCGCATCTGGCCAACATCGCCGAGGATCGTCACCACATCCGCCGCCGCGACGTGCACGAGCGAGCCGGCAGCCTGCAGCCCGGCTCGCTGGCCTATTGCCTGGAGCATCTGCACGAGGCCGGCATCCGCCCGACCGAGATCGCCGAGGTGCTCAAGCGCGGCTTCATCTCGCCGGTGCTGACGGCCCACCCGACCGAGGTGCAGCGCAAGAGCATCCTGGACGCCGAGCGCGCCGTGGCCGGCCTGTTGGAAGCTCGCGACCGCGCCGGCACGGAGCGTGAGCTGCGCGACACCGAGGGCCTGCTGCGCGCCCGCATCACCCAACTCTGGCAGACGCGCATGCTGCGCTACTCCAAGCTGACGGTGGCCGACGAGATCGAGAACGCGCTCTCCTACTACCAGTCCACCTTCCTGCGCCAGATTCCCAAGCTCTATGCCGAGCTGGAGGAGCACCTGCCCGGCGAGCAACTGCCCAGCTTCCTGCGCATGGGCAACTGGATCGGCGGCGACCGCGACGGCAACCCCAACGTCGGCGCCGTGACGCTCAAGCGCGCCATGCAGCGCCAGAGTGAGGTGGCGCTGCGCCACTACCTGACCGAGCTGCACGAGTTGGGCGCGGAGCTGTCCATCTCGCTGCACCTGACGGGCGTCTCTGCCGACATGCAGAAGCTCGCCGAGCGCAGCCCCGACCAGAACGTCCATCGCATGGACGAGCCTTACCGCCGTGCGCTGACGGGCATGTATGCCCGCCTGGCCGCCACCCTGCATGCGCTGACCGGCACCGAGGCGCTGCGCCATGCCGTCGCGCCGCAAGACCCCTATCGCACACCCGATGAGCTGCTGGCCGACCTGCGCATCATCGAGGCCTCGCTGAAGAGCCACCATGCCGAAGCGCTGATCGCACCGCGGTTGAGCCCGCTGGTCCGCGCCGTGCAGGTGTTCGGTTTCCACCTCGCCACGCTGGACCTGCGCCAGAGCAGCGACCAGCACGAGCTGGTGCTGGCGGAGCTGCTGGCCACGGCCCGGATCGAGGCCGACTACCCGGCGCTCGATGAAGCCGCCAAGCGCGAACTGCTGCTGAAGCTGCTGAACGACGCCCGCCCGCTGCGCGTCATCGGCGCGAGCTATACCGACAAGACGCTGTTCGAACTCGCCACCTTCGAAGCCGCCCGCGAGGCCCTGGCCCGCTTCGGCCGCGAGGCGCTGCGCCACTACATCATTTCGCACACCGAGTCGGTGTCCGACCTGCTGGAAGTGGCCCTGCTGCTGAAGGAAACCGGCCTGCTGCGCGGCGTGCTGACCGAGTATGCGGTCAGCGACCTCATCATCGTGCCGCTGTTCGAGACCATTGGCGACCTGCGCGTCGCGCCGGACATCATGCGCGAGTTCTACGCCCTGCCCGGCGTTCGCGGCCTGGTGGACCGTTCGAGCGGCGAGCAGGACATCATGCTGGGCTACTCGGACAGCAACAAGGACGGGGGCATGTTCACCTCGTCCTGGGAGCTCTACCGCGCCGAGATCGCGCTGGTCGAGCTGTTCGACGAATTGAAGCGCGTCGGCCCCATCACGCTACGCCTCTTCCACGGCCGTGGCGGCACCGTCGGCCGCGGCGGCGGCCCGAGCTATCAGGCCATCCTGGCCCAGCCTCCCGGCACCGTGAACGGCCAGATCCGCCTGACCGAGCAGGGCGAGGTCATCGCCTCCAAGTACGCCCACCCGGAGATCGGCCGGCGCAACCTGGAAACGCTGGTGGCCGCCACGCTGGAGGCCACGCTGCTGCATCCGACGCAAAGTGCACCCAAGGGCTTTTTGCAGGCTGCACAGGCGCTGTCGGACGCAAGCTTCGACGCCTACCGCGGTCTCGTCTACGACACGCCCGGCTTTGCCGACTACTTCTTCGCCAGCACGCCGATCCGCGAGATCGCCGAGCTGAACATCGGCTCACGCCCGGCCTCACGCAAGGCTACGCGCGCCATCGAAGACCTGCGCGCCATCCCCTGGGGCTTCTCCTGGGGCCAGGCCCGCGTCGCCCTGCCCGGCTGGTGCGGCTTCGGCTCCGGCGTGGAGGCCTTCCTCGGCGAAGAGCCGGCACAGCGCGCCAAGAACCTGGCCCTGCTCAAGCGCATGCTCAAGGGCTGGCCCTTCTTCCGCGCGCTGCTGTCCAACCTCGACATGGTGCTGGCCAAGACCGACCTGGCCCTGGCCGAGCGCTATGTGGAGCTGGTGGAAGACAAGAAGCTCGGCAAGCGCATCTTCACGGCCATCCGCGCCGAGTTCGACCTTACACAAGCGGCGCTGAGCCTCATCACCGGCGACGACAAGCGCCTTGCGGCCAACCCGTCGCTGGCCCGCTCCATCGAGCACCGCTTCCCCTACATCGATCCGCTCAACCACCTGCAGGTCGAGCTGATGCGCCGCTACCGCCGCACCCAGGCCGACGACCCGGCCATGGAGCGCGTGCAGCGCGGCATCCATCTGTCCATCAACGGCATTGCGGCGGGGCTGCGCAACACCGGTTGAAGCGCACGCCCCCGACCGCGTCGCCTGGACGCTAGCGCTGGTAGGCCGCCAGCGTGTCGCCAACGACGCGCACCGTGTCGCCCACGCGGAAAGACGGCGGGTCGGCATAGACGACCGTGCGCTGCAGGCCGTCGTTCGTGCGCACCACCACTTCGTACTGCGTGCGCTCGCTGTTGCGCTTCTGGATCTCGCGGCCCAGCAGCGCGCCGCCCACCGCTCCGGCCACGCCCGCGGCCGTGCGGCCATCGCCCTTGCCGAACTGGCTGCCCACCACCGCGCCCAGCACGCCGCCGGCCACCGTGCCGAGCACGCGGCCCTCGCCGTCGACCTGCACGGCATTCACGGCCTGCACGGTCGCGCAGTCATAGCACGAGGCCTCGGCGCGGCGCGGCGGCAGGTTCACACTGGCATACGCATTGGGCGCGCTGCTGCGCACGCTGCGGTCCCCCAGGCGCAACTGGGCCGTCAGAGGCCGTTCGGTATCCACCCAGGCACCGCGCGGCAGCACATAGGTGCCGGCATATTCGCCGGGGCGAATCTCCTCGAGGACGATGTTGCGCGTCTCGCTGCCCTGCAGCAGCACGGAGGCCTGGCCACCTGGTGTGCCACGCAAGGTGTAGCGCAGCGCCTCGGCGCGGCCACGGCCGCGTTCGCGCACAACATCCATGGACTGGATCTCCGGCCGCAGGGCCGTCTCGCCCGGCACCGGCCAGCCCGCCTGCAGCGCTTCGCCCAGCAGCGCCGTCGTGACGCGGTTGTCACGGCGCAGATTGGCATGCACCCGCGAATCCGGCCCGATGCGGTCCGAGCGGCCGATGATGTAGCTGCCCTGATAGCGGCCCGCGCTGGTCTCGTCCAGGCGCACCGTGCGCCGGCTGCCGTCGATCTGCAGCAGCACGTTTGCCCCCGGCGTGCCCCAGACCGTGAAGTTCAGCTCGGCGCCCGGCTCGAGGCGGTCGACCTGTTCGACGTCAAAGCCCGTCACGCGCAGCATCGCCATCTGGCTGCTGCGCTGCTGCGCCTGGGCCGGCTCGGCCAGGAAGGGGGTACCGGCCACCAGCGCGCAGGCCAGGGCCGTTGCCGAGAAATGCTTGGCGTGCTTCATTGCGCGCTCCTGTTGATTGGGGAGCCCCAGCCTAGGCGCCACCGCAGTGCAGCAAACATCGGCCTGCGGCCTGCTCACGGGTAGGCCCATACCTACATGCGAGTGGGTTCGTGATCCCCTGCGTCGAGCTCCGGCGCGGCGGCCTGAAACGAATGAAACAAACGTCCGGCCCTCCGCAGCCCGCTTGAAACACGGGCACCGGAGGATGCCGCCACACACCGGAGATCGCCATGACCGAGCCCCACGCCACCCCCGTCGTCTGCCTGCACTCCAGCGCCGCCAGCGGCAAGCAATGGCGCCGCCTCGTTGCCCGGGGTGGTGACGCCTGGCAGTGGCACACGCCCGATCTCTACGGCCATGGCGGCCGACCCGACTGGCCGGAGCTGATGCCCAGCCAGCTGTCGGTCGAAGCCAACGGCGTGCTGGCCGGCTTGCCGTTCGCACCCAACCAGGGCTTTCATCTCGTCGGCCACAGCTATGGAGGCGCCGTCGCCCTGCAGATGGCCCTGCAGCAGCCGCAGCGCGTGCTGTCGCTGACCTTGTACGAACCCGTGGCCTTCGGCGTGCTGCCAGCCCTGGGTCCGAACGAGCCGGAGTGGGAGGAAATCAGAACGGTCGCCGCCACGCTGGGTGCCGCCCTGGACCGCAGCGACGATTTCGGCGCCGCGCGCGGTTTCTGCGCCTATTGGCAGGGCCGCGACGTCTGGCCCGAGATGGACATCGCCGCGCAGCTGCGCATCGCCGAAGCCATGCCGACGGTGCGCCGCCATTTCGAGGCCCTGTTCGCCGCGCAATGGAGCGACAGCCTGCTGGACCTGCTGCGCATGCCGGTGCAACTGATCTGCGGCAGCGCCACCCGCGCCAGTGCCCGCCGCGTGGCGCAGAGCCTGTCAGTGCGCCTGCCGCTGGTGAAGCTGCAGATGCTGGAAGGCGCGGGCCACATGGCGCCGATTGCCGAGGCGGGGCGGGTCAATGCGCTGATCCTGGAGAGCCTGAGGGCGATGCAGCGGGTACCAGCAGGTTGACTCAACCCTTGCTGGCAGAAGCTGGCTGGCGCGGCGTGGCCATGATGCGCGCCAGGACGGCCGAACCGGCACTCGACGCCGCCGGTAGGCCGTCACCCCGGCTGCCACGATCCCAAACCAGCGATGCGTCCGTGCAGTCATGCCGTCAACATAGGCAAGGCCGGCCGCCTCAGGGTGGCGCGGATGCCGGCCTGTCCTTCATCACCGTGCGGGCATAGGCCAGCTCGCCCTGGCGAGCCAGCAGGGCGAGCTGTCGCCCCATGCGGCTGAGGCCGCCACAGTTGGGCTCTTTCAACCACCGCATCGAGTCTGCCGCCATCGCCTCAAGGACCCGGTTGCCCTCATCGCGCTGCAGAGCCTTGGCGCTGTGCACCAGGCCGACGCGCTCCTCCAGCCTGTACAGCAGGCTGGCTTCGATGAGCTCCGTCGTCATCTCGGGCAGGCGTCGCACGGCTTGCTCGCAAAGCTGGCGCCTGTTGGCATCACCGAGCGTTTCGGGGCGGCAGGCGCGCGAGATCTCGAAGTGCGGGCTTTGCATGATGGCCATGTCTTTCCCAAGCACCATCATCAGAGCCATGGCCTCCTCCGGCGTCGGCTCGGCCGCCGCGACTTCGGCCATGGCGATGGATAGCGGCCTGAATGGCGGGGCCGTGCGGGCACGCTGGGCGAATTGATAGAGGGCCTGGGAAACACCCGCTGCGTCGCCACGCTGCTGGCTGTCCTGCATGCGGGCTTGCCAGGGCCAGGCGTCGCCAGGGTTGAGCAGCTCCAGCCTTTCCAGGGTCAGTGCGGCACAGGCCGTCGGCAGAGGACCGGGGGCCTGCGGTTCTGTCAGGAACACGCCACTGGGATTCGACGCCGGCGGTAAAGGCGGCCTGGCGGCAGCAACTCGGCGGGCTGCATCGTTGCGGCAGGCACTCAGTGCCAGGCGATAGGCTGCCGCGTCGGTGGTCGTGGCCGCGAGCGCGGCGGCCGCCTGCACGTCGTCACGCAGCACGGCGGCGGAGATACGCTGCCCCGGGCTACCCGCCTCCAAACGCCTGAGCAGGCTGGCCCTGCCCTCCTCGGCCTGCCGCTCCCAGACCTGCGCCCAAGGCGGCGGCTCCTCGCTCTTGCCATCCATGTCGGCACGCTTCACCCGGCCGAAGCCGCAGACCTCGACGAATTCCTTCGACTCGGCGCCCGCCGGCCCGCTGGCCTGTGGCTGCACCACGGAGGCCGCGATGGACCGCGCGGCCGCAGTCGCCAGCGCTGGCACCGGCGTCGAGCTGGCCGCGACCGATGGCGCGGCGACTGGCGCCGCCGAGCTGGGCTGCGGTGGCCGCCACACCCGCCACCCGGCCAGGCCGCCGGCAGTCGCCAGCATCAGCAGGCCCAACGCCAGCCACCTCCTGCCTCGCCTCAACGCGCCTGCCCCGCCAGTGCCTCGCGCACGGCCGCCACCTGGCGGCGTGACACGGCCAGCCATTCGTCGACATGGACGACGCGCACCGCCCAGCTGTCGGCCACCTCGGCGGAGTCACCGCCATCCAGCTCACCGAAGGATGTCGGCGCGTGGCGCTCCAGTTCGCGCACGGCCCAGCGCGCCACCAGCGCGTTGCGGTGCACGCGCAGGAAGCGCTCGCCGAAGCGCTGCTCCAGGTCGGACAGGGCCCCGTCCATCACATGGCTTTCGCTGGCGGTGCGCAGCGTCAGGTATTTCAGTTCGGCCTTGAAATACAGCACCTCCGCGATCGGCACGCGCAGCAGGCGGCCCCGGTCGGTCAGCGTGACGAAGTCGGCCGTATCAGGAGCGCCGGGCGCGCCGGACGTGTCCAGCGGCTGCTGGGCCTGGGCGGCACCCCGCTCGGACAGACGCTGCGCGGCGCGGGCCAGGGCGGCCTGCAAGCGCTCGCGGCGCACGGGCTTGGTCAGATAGTCCAGCGCGTCGAGTTCGAAGGCGCGCAGCGCATGCATGGCATGGGCCGTGACGAAAATGATCAGCGGCGCCGGCAGGCCGGGCTGATCCGCCTGACGCTGGGCCAGGCTGTCGGCGAGCTGCAGGCCGTCGGCGCCGGGCATCTGCACGTCCAGCAGCACGATGTCGCAGCCATGTTCGCGCAGCCAGGCCGCGGCCTGGGAACCGGTGGCCGCCTCGGCGACGACCTCGCAGCGCGGTTCCTGGATGGCGTCGACCAGGCCGCGCAGGCGCAGCCGGGCCAGGGGTTCGTCGTCGACGAGAAGGACGCGCAGGGCTGTGGTCATAACGGCACCAGGATACGCAAGGAAAAGCGCTGCTCGGTGGATTCGATCTCGAAGCGCGCCGCGACATCGTGCATCAGCTTCAGCCGCTGGCGCACATTGCGCAGGGCCAGGCCATGGCCGGCCGTTCGCGTCGGCCCGCCGACGGTGTTGACGATGCGGATCTCGACCTCGGCGCCGCGGCGCATCGTGGTGACCTCCAGCTCGCCGCCCTCGTCATTGGGCTCCACGCCATGGCGCACGGCGTTCTCCACCAGCGGCTGCAGCAGCAGCGGCGGTACGCGCACGCTGTTCGCCTCGGGGTCGAGGTGCCAGACGATGCGCAGCCGCTTGCCGAAGCGGATCTGCTCGATGGCGAGATAACGGCGCGCCAGCTCGACCTCCTCGGCCAGCGTGACCGAGGCGCTGGCGTCGGCCAGGGCCACGCGGAAAAGCTCGGCAAGATCCTCCAGCACGCTCTCGGCGCGCGCCGGGTCGATCTGCACGAGAGCGATGGCGCTGTTCAGCGTGTTGAACAGGAAATGCGGCCGGATGCGCGACTGCAGCTCGACAAGCTGGGCCAGGGCGTCGGCCGGGCGCTGGGTGTGCTCGCGCATCTTGAGCCAGGCCAGCAGCAGGGCCGCGCCGCTGGCGCCGCAGACGGCGATGCTGGCGATGCGCCAGGCGCCGGCCGGGTCTTCGCTCGTCAGGCTCAGAAGGCCAAAGCCCATCAAGGCACCGACGGCGCCGAGCAGCATCAGCGCGCCCCACTGCACCGGCTCGGGCAGGCGCGGCCACAGCCGCTTGGCCGCGCAGACGACGAGCAGCCAGGACAGCACGGCGAACATCGTCACGACCGTGCCGTTGGCCGTCAGCGTCAGCCATTGGCCGGCATCGCGCGCGACGACGGCTACCCCCAGGGCCAGCAACAGCTGCACGCCAAGCACGGCGCGCAGCACCAGGCCAACGTGGCAGACATCGAAGGCGCGCGTCGGGTCCAGCAGCGGCGCCTTGTTGAGCTCGGGCAGTTCAGGCAGCTCGGTGGCCGCGAAGCCCAGCCATTGGCTGAGCTGCATGGACTCGTGCCAGACGCTGTGGTGCGCTGGCGCGCGACGCTTGAAGAAGGGCATGTGGGGCTCGGATTTGTTGGCGTTCGATAATCCCGGGCTGCGCCTGCATTTTGCGCGCTGAATTCCGCCGCCCGCCTCATCTCAGTCATGTCAGACAACCAACTCGCGAATAAGTCCCAAGCCTGGTCCGCCCTCTTCTCAGAGCCGATGAGCGATCTGGTCAAGCGCTACACGGCCAGCGTCGGCTTCGACCAGCGCCTGTGGCGGGCCGACATCGCCGGCAGCCTCGCTCATGCCGAGATGCTGGCGGCGCAAGGCATCCTCAATGCTGAGGACCATGCGGCCATCCAGCGAGGCCTGGGCGAGATTGCCGCCGAGATCGAGGCCGGCCAGTTCGAGTGGAAGCTGGACCTGGAGGACGTGCACCTCAACATCGAGGCGCGGCTGACCGAGCGCGTCGGCATTGCCGGCAAGCGACTGCACACCGGCCGCAGCCGCAACGACCAGGTCGCGACCGACGTGCGCCTGTGGCTGCGCGGCGAGATCGACGAGATCAGCGGCCTGCTCAAGGCTCTGCAGACCGTGATGGTGGAAAAGGCCAGCGAGCATGCCGATGTGATCCTGCCCGGCTTCACGCACCTCCAGGTGGCGCAGCCGGTCAGCTTCGGCCACCACCTGCTGGCCTATGTGGAGATGTTTGCCCGCGATGCCGAGCGTATGGGGGACACGCGCAAGCGCGTCAACCGCCTGCCGCTGGGCGCGGCCGCGCTGGCCGGCACCAGCTATCCACTGGACCGCGAGCGCGTCGCGAAGACGCTGGGCATGGAGGGCGTGTGCCAGAACAGCCTGGATGCGGTGAGCGACCGTGACTTCGCGATCGAGTTCTCGTCGGCCGCCACGCTGGTGATGCTGCACATCTCGCGGCTGTCCGAGGAGCTGATCCTGTGGATGAGCCAGAACTTCGGCTTCATCGCCCTGCCCGACGCCTTCTGCACCGGCTCGTCGATCATGCCGCAGAAGAAGAACCCCGACGTGCCGGAACTGGCGCGCGGCAAGACGGGCCGCGTTGTCGGCCACCTCGTCGGCCTCGTCACGCTGATGAAGGGCCAGCCCCTGGCCTACAACAAGGACAACCAGGAAGACAAGGAGCCCTTGTTCGACACGGTGGACACGCTGAAGGACACGCTGCGCATCTTTGCCGACATGCTGGCCGGCCTGACCGTCAAGCCCGAAGCCATGCGCGCCGCGGCGCTGAAGGGCCATGCGACCGCGACCGACCTGGCCGACTACCTCGTCAAGAAGGGCGTGGCCTTCCGCGATGCGCACGAGGTGGTCGCCCATGCCGTCAAGACGGCGACGGCCAAGGGCGTGGACCTGGCCGCGCTGTCGCTGGACGAGCTGAAGGCCTTCGACGCGCGCATCGAAGCCGATGTGTTCGAGGTGCTGTCGCTGGAAGGTTCGCTGAACGCGCGCAATGTGCTCGGTGGCACCGCGCCGGCCCAGGTGCGCGCCCAGGTGGCCCGCCACCGCGCGCGGCTGGTTTGAGCTGGCTCAACACGCCCTTGTCGAGCCTCACTAGCATCCCCGCATGACTACGCTTGCCTGGACCGACAAACTGGTCCTGAACCAGCCTACGCTGGACACGACCCACGAAGAGTTCGTCGGCCTGCTGAACGCCTTCGGCGCCGCACTGGACGCCGGCATCGACGCCCTGCCCGCCTACCACGCGCTGTTGGCTCACACCGAGGCTCACTTCGCGATGGAGGAGGACTGGATGGCGCGCTGCGGCTTCGAGGCGCAGAACTGCCATGCCAGCCAGCACGCCATGGTGCTGAACGTGATGCGCGAGGCGCTGCGCTATGCCAATGAGCTGAACGACCGCGAACCGCTGAACATCCTGCGCACGGAGCTGGCCGGCTGGTTTCCGCAGCACGCCGAGATGATGGACGCGGCCCTGGTGTTCACGATGGAGCAGCGCGGCTTCGACCCGGTGACGGGCGAATGCCGCGAACTGGCGGCAGAAACCGCCGCGAGCCACAGCTGTGGTTCGGGCGGTAGCTGCGCCTGACTACTTCTTCAGGTACTCGAAGAACGCCTGTGAGTTGCTCTCGCGGCCCAGGAAGTCCTTGACCAGCTCGGGCGCCGGCTTCTGTGCGCCCTGGCCCAGCACCAGGTCACGGTACCGCTTGCCGACTTCGGGGCTGAGCTTGTCGGCCGCAAACGCCGTGCGCAGGTCCATGGCGACGACCAGGCTCCACAAATAGCCGTAGTACCCGGCGCCATAGCTGCCGGCGATATGGGCAAAGCCGGCCGGGAACATCGTGCCCTGCACATGGCCCAGCGGCGTGGCGCCTTCCATCTTGGCCCACAGCGGCATCGGCTCGGGCTTGGCGCTCTGGTGCAGCGTGATGTCGTAGCTGGCATACAGATGCTGGCGGCCGAACTGGCCACCCTTGCCGTAGTGCTTGGCGGCCTCGGCCTGGTCCACCATCACGTCCGGCACAGGCTTGCAGGTCGGGCAGACCTCCTGCATCAGCTTCAGCACCTTCTTGTCATAGACCCAGTCCTCCAGCATCTGCGACGGCGCCTCGACGAAGTCATGCATGACGCTGGTGCCCGCGGTAGCCGCATAGCGCGTGCTGGACAGGTTCACATGCACCGCATGGCCCAGCTCGTGCAGCAGGGTCTCGACCTCGTCCAGCGTCAGGCCGTTGCGGTCGAAGTTGACGACGAGCGCCGCCACCGGCGTGCGGCCAATGCGCGTCGCGCTGCCGCGCAGCGGCCAGACGGCCGCGTGGTTGTACTTGCCGTCGCGCGGGTAGAGGTCGACGTAGAGCTGCGCGATGGGCTTGCCCGAAGCGGCGTCGCTGACGACATAGGTCTGGGCCTCGTCCTGCCAGAGCTTGTTGTCGATGCGCTGGTACTTCACGCCCATCAATTTCTCGATGATGTGCATCGAGAACTCCAGGCTGGCCTGGGGCGGGAAGTAGGGGCGGAAGGCGTTCTGATCGACGCTGAACTTCTGCAGCTTGACGCGCTCGCTGTAGAAGGTCGCGTCCCAGCGCTCGACCTTGGTCTGCTCCAGCGGCGTGCCCAGGTGCTTGGCCTTGTCGGCACGCAGCTCCTGCAGCTCCGTGTTCTCACGGGCGTTGACGGCACCGGTCACGGAGTCGAGGAAGCGCGTCGCCGTCGCGCCATCCTTGGCCATCTGGCGGCGTAGGTTGAAGTCGACATAGTTGTCGAAGCCGAACAGCTTGGCGTACTCGCCGCGCAGCGTGACGATCTGCGCCAGCAGGTCAAGGTTGCCCTGGCCGCCCTCGTTGACCTTGGCCAGCCACATGCGCTGGCGCGCCTCGCCGCTCTCGGCGCTGCGCATGACCGGCACGTAGCTCGGGTAGTCCACACCCAGCAGGATGCGGCCCTGCTCGTCGCGCTTGGCCTTTTCCCAGACGCTGGCCGGCACACCCTTGAGTTCGGCCTCGGTGAAGGCCATGCGCGTGCCGGCGTCGCGGATCTTCTTGTTGAACTGCTGGTCCAGCTCGGTCAGCTTGTCCAGGATCTGCTTGGCGCGCTCGCGCTTGGCCTTGGGCAGGGCCACGCCGCTGTCCTCGAACTGGCCCGAGGCCAGGCGCACCAGCTCGGCATCGACGGCGTCCTTCTTGGGCGCCTTCTGCAGCGCGCGATAGACCTTCTCGTTCTGGCCGAAGCTGGAACCGAAGTCGGCCCAGCGCAGCGAGCAGGCCTGGGCGGCGTCCCGCACGGCTTTGTCCGGATGGACATTGAGGACGAAGTCATTGGGGCCTTGGTTGTCCTCCAGATAGACGGTCAGGTCGTCATAGGCGGCCAGCCAGCCGGCGTCGACCTTGCGCTTCTCCAGCTGCGCAACGCGCTGTCTGGCGCCCTTGAGGCCGGTATCGCAGCGAGTCTGCACACCGGCAACGTTGCCGAAGGTCGGGAAATTGGGGGCCGGCAGCTTGGGTTGAGCCTGCGCGGCGGCGATCAGCGCCAGGGTGGCGAGCGTGGTCAGGACGGGTTTCATCGCGTCTCCTTGTGGGAAGGGCGCGATTCTCTCGGCCGGATCGGCGTCAGCCGTTCGGCACTCCCCTATTTCTGCAGCAGGGTTTTTACGGCTGTTGCGCGCGAACACCAGACGCGCAAGGGCCTGGCTTCCGCGCCGATCCCGGCGTCAGGAGTCGGCGCGCAACAGCCTGCTCACTTGGATCAATGCACTCGGATCGTCCAGCGTCGTCAGGTCGCCCGGATCACGCCCCTCGGCCACGGCCTGCAGCGCGCGGCGCAGCAGCTTGCCCGATCGCGTCTTGGGCAGCAGCGTCACGAAGTAGACGCGCGCCGGCCGCGCCACCGCGCCCAGCTGGGCGTCGACATGCTTCATGACCTCGCCCTCCAGCGCGAGCGAGGCTTGGCCGGGATCGCGCAACACCACGAAGGCGATGGCGACCTGGCCCTTGAGTTGATCAGCCACGCCGACGACGGCGACCTCGGCCACCGCCTTGTGGCCCGAAATGCATTCCTCGATCTCACGCGTGCCCAGGCGGTGGCCGGCCACATTGATGACGTCGTCCGTGCGGCCGAGGATGAAGGTGTAGCCGTCGGCATCGCGCAGGCCCCAGTCGAAGGTGGAGTACACCTCGCGGCCCGGCACGCTCTTCCAATAGGTGTTGACGAAGCGCGCGTCGTCGCCCCAGACCGTCTGCAACGTGCCCGGCGGCAGCGGATGCTCGATGACGAGCACGCCCTTCTGGTTGGGCTCGGTGAGCTCGGCGCCGGTGTTCTCGTCGAGCAGCTTCACGTCATAGCCATACATCGCCACGCCGGGCGAGCCCAGGCGCATCGGCACGGCTTCGACACCGGGGATGTGGTGGGCCACCGTCAGCAGCGGCCAGCCGGTCTCGGTCTGCCAGTAGTTGTCGATGATCGGGACGCCAAGACCGTCGGCGATCCAGCTTGCCGTGGGCTCGTCCAGCGGTTCACCGGCCAGGAAGAGCGCACGCAGCGACGAGAGGTCGTGGCGCTTGAGCAGCGCGGCGTCATGCTTCTTCAGCACGCGCACCGCCGTCGGCGCGCTGAACATGACGGTCACCTTGTATTTCTCGACCAGGCTCCACAGCACGGCTGCGTCAGGGTTGACCGGCGTGCCCTCGTACATCAGCGTCGCCATGCCGGCGATCAGTGGCCCGTAGACGATATAGCTGTGGCCCACGACCCAGCCGATGTCGCTGGTGGAGAAATAGGTCTCGCCCGGCTTGCCGCCGAAGATCCAGTCCATGCTGGTGGCCAGCGCGACCGCATGGCCGCCGACGTCCCGCTGCACGCCCTTGGGCCTGCCTGTCGTGCCGCTGGTGTAGAGGGTATAGCTTGGGCTGTTGGACTCGAGCCAGACGCAGGGCACGCAGGCGTCGGCATGTTGGCGGCGCAACGCGGCGTAGTCCAGGTCGCGACCAGCCACACGCTCAAAGGGCACCAGGCCGCGGTCCACCATCAGCACCGCGGCCGGCTTGTGCGCGGACAACTGAATGGCCTCGTCGAGCAGCGGCTTGTAGGGCAGCGTCTTGCCGGCGCGGCTGCCCGCGTCGGCGCTGATGATGAGTTTCGGCGTCGCGTCCTCGATGCGGCTGGCCAGGCTGACCGATGCGAAGCCCCCGAACACGACCGAATGGATGGCGCCGATGCGCGCGCAGGCCAGCATCGCGAACGCGGCCTCCGGAATCATGGGCATGTAGATCAGCACGCGGTCCCCAGAGCCCACGCCCTGCGCGACCAGCATGGCGGCCATCACCTCGACCTCAGCCTGCAGTTCGGCAAAGCTGTAGACCTTTTCCTGCCCGACTTCGGTCGACACCCAGATCAGCGCGCGGTCGTCGGACCGCGTGGCGGCATGCCGATCCACCGCGTTGTGGCAGAGATTGGTCGTGCCACCGACGAACCAACGTGCGAACGGTGGGTTGCTTGCATCACAGATTTGCTGCGGTGGGGTCTGCCAATCAATGCGCCTGGCCTGCTCGGCCCAGAAGGCGTCGCGCTCGCTCAACGAGCGTCTGTGGAATTCGGCATAGGACTTGGTCATGCGGGGAGTGTGAATCCGAGGCACTGACGGCAATCTGACCTTTCGCAACACCTTGGCGTGATGAATTGCAGGGTTTTTACGGGGTTCACCGTCGGCCAAGCCGGGGTTTGCCCTGAAAATCGCGCGCTTTACGTCCGCTTCGATTGACGGTGCCAGGGTGCCCCCCTAACCTCCGCGCCGCTGTCCCACTCCGCTATCGCGACCGCCCGCGGTCCGCCCCGGTTTCTCTCTCTCCCGAATGCCCTTGTCCTCTGCCCTGCTGAACCGCATCGCTGTTGCCGGCCTCCTGGCTGCCAGCTTTGCTGCGCATGCGCAAGGCGTGGCCCAGGCCGCGACAGTCACGCCGCCACCAGGCACGATGACGGGAGCCTACGGCCAGAGCCTGCAGCAGCAGGCCGCCACGGACAAGGCCAACACCCAGCCGGCAGGCGCCACCAAGCCCGCAACGGCCCAGGATGCCGTCAGCCGCTTCCTCAGCGAACGCGGCCTGCTGGCCAGCGCTGAATCGGGCGGGTCATCTCGCCTGCTGGCCAGCGTGCGCGACACCGCGTCCGACCTGGTGCTGTCGGCCATGAACTTCCTTGGCGTGCGTTACACGCGCGGTGGCAATTCGGTCGAGAACGGCTTTGACTGCAGCGGCTTCACCCGCCACATCTTCGAGATGAGCGTGGGCCTGGTGCTGCCGCGCCGCGCCGACGAACAGGCCAAGGACAGCAGCCTGCTGCCTATCCACCAGAACGAACTCAAGCCTGGCGACCTGGTGTTCTTCAACACGATGAAGCGCACCTTCAGCCACGTGGGCATCTATGTCGGCGAAGGCAAGTTCATCCACGCCCCGCGCACCGGCAGCGCCGTGCGGGTGGAAGACATGCGCGATTCCTACTGGGCCAAGCGCTTCACGGGCGCACGCCGCGCTGACCTGAAGGCGGCAGCTGGCGAAGGCCCGGTCACGCGCTGACTCCGCCGTTGTCGCGCCAGGACTGCGAGAGCAACTCCTTGACGCAGCCCAGCTTGGCTTTCGCGAGCAGCAGCTTCACGCCGCAGCGCCTGGCGCCCCAGAACAGCGGCTCTACGACCCCTGCCTCACGATCGATCCACGCATCGCGCGAATCCTCGTCCTTGATGAAGACGCGCAACTCCGCGCCGTCGGGCGTCATCGTCGCGAAGATCTTGCCCTTCGCGCCTGGCAGCCGGAAGGACGTCAGTTCGTGATGCGGCGTTTCGACCGCACCGGGCAGGCCCAAGGCGAGTGCTCGGGCCTGCGCTGCGTTCATCCCGCGATGCGCTTGGCCACCAAGGTCAGGATTTCGTAGCTCGCGCAGAGCTCGTCACGCTGGTTGGTAACGGCCACGTCCCAGCCGATGACGCCTTGCGCGGGCTGGTCGTCGCGCGGCGGGCGGTCGATCTTGCGCTTGGCGGTCAGGCGTGCCTGGATGGTGTCGCCGATCGCCACGGGCGTGACGAAGCGCAGATTCTCCAAGCCGTAGTTCGCGAGCACCGGGCCAGGCGCCGGGCTGACGAACAGGCCGGCTGCGGCCGACAGCACGAAGTAGCCATGGGCGATGCGCTTGCCGAAGGGCGATTCCTTGGCCGCCACTTCGTCGAAGTGCATGTAGAAGTAGTCACCCGACAGGCCACCAAAGGCGACGATGTCGGCCTCGCCCACCGTGCGGCGATGCGTCAGCAGGCTCATACCCACCTCGACGTCCTCGAAGTAGCGACGGAAGGGATGGATATCGCTCTCGGTGACTGCGCCGCCGCGCTGGTACTCACCAGTGATAGCCGAGATCATCGTCGGCGAGCCCTGCACGGCGCAGCGCTGCAGATAGTGCTTCACGGCGCGCAGGCCACCCAGTTCCTCGCCCCCGCCCGCGCGGCCGGGGCCGCCGTGCTTGAGCTTGGGCAGCGGCGAACCATGGCCGGTGTTCTCCAGCGCGGCTTCGCGGTCCAGCACCAGCATGCGGCCATGCCAGGCGGCGAAGGTCGGCACAGCTTGGGCGGCCAGGGCCGGTGTCTTCGTGCAGATGGTGCCGACCAGGCTGCCGCGGCCCAGCGTCGCCAGGTGCAGGGCCTCCTCGAAATCGCCATAGGGCAGCAGCGTCGTCACCGGGCCGAAGGCTTCCAGGTGGTGGGCGTCGCTCGCAGCTGAGTCGCGGGCCAGCAGCAGCGTCGGGGCGAAGAAGGCGCCGTCGCTGACACCTTCGCCCTTGGGCGCAAAACCGTCGCGCCCGGACAGCAGCAACTCGCAGTTCTTGGCCAGTTGGGCCACGCGTTCGGCCACGTCGGCCTGCTGCGCCTTGCTGGCTAGCGCGCCCATGCGCACGCCTTCGACAGCCGGGTCACCCACCACCGTCTTGGACAAGCGCGCCTTCAGTGCAGTGGCCACCGCATCGATGCGGCTGGCGGGCACGATGGTGCGGCGGATGGCCGTGCACTTCTGGCCGGCCTTGGCCGTCATCTCGCGCGCCACCTCCTTGATGAAGAGGTCGAACTCCGGGTCATCCGGCGTCACGTCGGGCGCGAGGATGGCGCAGTTCAGGCTGTCGGCCTCGGCGTTGAAGGGGATGCTCTTCTTCAGCAGGTTCGGGTGGGCCTTCAGCATCAGCGCGGTGTCGGCGCTGCCGGTGAAGGTGACGACGTCGGCCTCGTCCAGGCGCTCGAACAGATCACCCGTGCCGCCAATGATGAGCTGCAGCGCGCCGGCCGGCACCAGGCCCGACTCGACGATGAGGCGCACGCAGGCCTCGGCCACATAGCTGGTGGCCGTGGCAGGCTTGATCAGGCAAGGCATGCCGGCCAGGAAGCTCGGCGCAAACTTCTCCAGCATCCCCCACATCGGGAAATTGAAGGCGTTGATGTGCAGGGCCACGCCCCGCTTGGGCACCATCACATGGCTGCCGATGAAGTGGTTGTTGGCGCCCAGCCGCATGGCCGGGCCCTCGTGCAGCACATTGCTGCTCGGCAGGTCCTTGCCGCCGATGGAGGCGTAGGCAAACAAGGTGCCGATGCCGCCCTCGATGTCGATCCAGGAGTCGCTGCGCGTCGCGCCGGTGTGGGCGCTGATGGCGTACAGCTCTTCCTTGCGTTCCATCAGGTAGGCGGCCAGCGCCTTCAGCACGCGGGCGCGGTCCTGGAAATGGGTGCGCAGCAGGCTGGGCAGCGCCGTGCCACGCGCGAAGGCCATGGCCTCGGCGAAGTCCAGGCCCTCTTCATGCGTATGCGCAACCACGCGGCCGTTGATCGCGCTGGCCAGTGGCTTGGCCGCTCGTTCACCGACCCAGCGGCCGGCGATGTAACTTTGAAGCGTACTCACTTGATGAGTTTCCAAGCGCCGTTTTCGATCTGCACCATCACGCGAGCGCGCTGGTCCAGGCCCAGGTGGTCACCTGACGACATGTTGTAGACGCCATGCGCGCCGGCCAGGTTCTTCACGTTTTCCAGCGCATCGCGCAGCGCGGCGCGGAAGGCCGGCGTGCCGGGCTGGGCCTTCTTCAGCGCCTCGGGCGCGGCGGCGGCGAGCAGCAAGCCGGCGTCCCAGGCATGGCCACCGAAGGTCGAGACCGAGCCCTTGCCGTGGGCGGCCTCGTACTTGGCGATGTAGTCCTGGGCGCTCTTCTTCACCGGGTGGTCGGCCGGCAGCTGGGCCGCGACGAGCACCGGGCCAGCGGGCAGCAGCGTGCCTTCGACATCCTTGCCGCCGACCCGCAGGAAGTCGTTGTTGGCGATGCCATGGGTCTGATAGATCTTGCCGGCATAGCCGCGCTCCCTGAGCGCCTTCTGCGGCAGCGCTGCGGGCGTGCCCGAGCCGGCAATGAGAATGGCGTCGGGCTTGGCGGCTACCAGCTTGAGCACCTGGCCGGTGACCGACGTGTCCGTGCGGTTGTAGCGTTCGCTCGCGACGACGTTGAGCTTCTTCGTCGCGGCGATCTTGTTGAACTCTCCCCACCAGCCTTCACCATAGGCGTCGGCAAAGCCGATGAAGCCGGCCGTCTTGATGCCGTTGTCGACCATGTGGGTCACGATGGCCAGGGCCATCATGATGTCGTTCTGCGGCGTCTTGAAGACCCAGCGCTTTTTCGCGTCGACAGGCTCGACGATGCGTGCCGAAGCGGCCATCGAGATCATCGGCGTCTGCGCTTCTGACACCGCATCGATCATCGCCAGCGAATTGGGCGTGACGGTGGAACCGATGACGATGTCGACCTTGCTGTCGGTGATGAGCTTGCGCGTGTTGGCGACGGCCGTCGTCGTGTCGGAGGCGTCGTCCAGCACGATGTAGTGGACCTTCTGGCCGCCGATGGTGGTCGGCATCAGGGCGACGGTGTTCTTCTCCGGGATCCCGAGCGAGGCCGCCGGGCCGGTGGCCGACAACGTGACGCCGACGGTGATGTCAGCCTGGGCCGCCAGGCTCAGCGTGGCCGCCAGGGCCAGGGCGAGTTGCTTGAATCGCTTCATGGGGTCGTCTCCTCGGGATGTCATCGGGGTTATGGAATGAGGGCGGGCTGGCGCAGTTGCACCGCGCCGAGCCCACCAAAGAACAGGTCACTGACCAGGGTGGCGAGCGCCTCGTGCGAGAGCTCGCCGTCGGGCCGCAGCCAGGTGAAGGTCCAGTTGATCATGCCAAAAAGCAGCATGGTCAGCGGCTTGTGCAGGTTGGCGTCGCGCAGTTCTGGCCGCACCTGGCAGACGGCCGCCGCGAACTCGCTGACGACGCGGCGCTCAACGTCCAGCAGGCGTTCGCGCTCGGCATCGGCCAGGAACTTGATCTCGCTGGTCAGCACGCGGTGCTGGGCCTGGGCGTCGGCATAGGAGCGCGTGAAACGCTCGATGAGGGCGCGCAGCTGCGCGTCGGGCGTCAGCTGCCGGGACTTGACCTCTTCGACCAGGGCCAGCAGCGCATGCACATGGCTGTCGCAGATCTGGGCCAGCAGCTCCTGCTTGTCCTGGAAGTAGTGGTACAGGGTCGGCTTGGCGACGCCGCAGGCCTCGGCGACCTGGTTCATGGACGTGGCGCTGAAGCCCTGCTCGGCAAACAGGCGGGCGGCGGCGGCGAGGATGTCCTCGCGTTGGGCCTCGAAGCCGGGGGCGCGTTTGCGTGCCATCAGCGTTCGTCGAAGGAAATCACGACCCGCTCCGTCAACGGATGGGCCTGGCAGCTCAGGATGAAGCCGGCGGCGACCTCGGCCTTGTCCAGGGCGAAGTTCTTGTCCATGCGCACCTCGCCCTCGATGAGCTTGCAGCGGCAGGTGGAGCAGACGCCGCTCTTGCACGAGAACGGCACATCCATGCCTTCGCGCGCAGCGGCGTCGAGCAGGCTGGGGTCGCTGGAATGGAACTCGATCTCGCGCGACAGGCCGTCGCGGATGACGGTCACGCGGGCCTGGGGCGCGTCGCCAGGCTTGACCTCGTGGGGCACGGGTTTGCCGGATAGCGTCTCCGGCGTGCCGAAGCGCTCGATGTGGATGCGCTCGGCCGGGATGCCCGAGCCGAGCAGCGCAGCCTCGGCCTGGTCGTTCATCTCGAAGGGGCCGCAGACGAAGACTTCGTCAATGCTCGCCGCCGGCACCGGGCCGGCCAGGAAGACGCTGAGCTTGCCCGCATCCAGGCGGCCGCCGTACAGCGGCGCGTCGACGGCCTCGCGGCTAAAGACCAGGTGCAGGGACAGCCGCGTCATGAAGCGGTTCTTCAGGTCTTCGAGTTCTTCCTTGAACATCGTCGACGCGGTGCGGCGGTTCGAATAGATCAGCGTCGCGCGGGCATTCGGCTCGCGCTCCAGCAGCGCCGTCAGGATGGCGATGATGGGCGTGATGCCCGAGCCGCCGGCGATGAAGAGCACATGGCGCCCCTCGGCCTGTGCTGCGGGCATCAAGAAGCGCCCTTGCGGCGGGTAGGACTCGATGACGTCGCCGGCCTTGAGCTGCTCATGCACCCAGCTGGAGAAGGCGCCGCCATCGACGCGGCGGATACCGACCTGCAGGCGGCGGTCGGAGCAGATGGAGTAACTGCGGCGCAGCTCCTGGCCGCCGACGCTGGCGCGCAGCGTCAGGTACTGGCCGGGCTCGAAACCGAAGCCGTCAGCGGGCGCTTCGAAGCCGACGACCATCGCGTCATCGGTGTCGCGCTCGACGGAGGTCACGCGCAGGGGGTGGAAATGGAGGGCCATCTCAGTGCCCGCCCGGCCGCCCGAAGGGCACTGGCGCCCCCTCGGGGGGCAGTGAACGAAGTGAACGTGGGGGCGTCATGTTCTAGATCGGCTTGAAGTATTCGAAGGGTTCGAGGCACTCGATGCAGCGCCACGTGGACTTGCATGCGGTGGAGCCGAAGCGGGAGAGTTGTTCCGTGCGGCCGCTGTCGCAACGCGGGCAGCGCAGGCGCGGCACGATGCGGATGGCTTGCTCGCCACTGCACTGCGGCGGCACGATGCCGTACTGCTGCAGCTTCTCGCGGCCCTCGGGCGTGATCCAGTCGGTGCTCCACGCCGGCGCACGCTGCATCGTGACGGTCACGTCGCCAAACTCAGCCAGCGCCGCACGCACGTCGTCGGCGATCAGTTCGGTCGCCGGGCAGCCGCTGTAGGTCGGCGTCAGCACAACCTCGACGCCCGACGCCGTCTCGCGCAGCTCGCGCACGATGCCCAGCTCCACCAGGCTGACCGCCGGGATCTCGGGGTCGGGCACGGCGTTGAGCTTGGCGCGGGCGGCCAGGAGCCTGGAAGGTGGCGGGCATGGCACGCGGTGGGCCGGCAAGGGGTCGATGGCAAGGCGCGATGCGCAGCCCGGGCCGTCAGCCCGGGCAAGCGGCGCAACGCCGCCAACGGCCTCTTGCAGGCCCACCCCGGAGGGCTGCGGATACGCAGCGCGGGCCGTGGACGCCGCCTTCCAGGCTCCTTGATTCACCACACGCCTCCGGGATACATGCGCTGCAGGTGCTGCATCGTCGCCAGCATGTGGCCCATGTGTTCGCAGTGGATGCCGTCAATGCCACGCGGCTGCATCGCGCTTTCGCGCGGCAGCGTGAGCGTGGCTTCGGCCATCAGCGTGGCCCAGCGGGCGCGCCATTCAGGCTCCAGCTCGTTCCATGCGGGGCCGACGCCGTCGACACCATCGGCGGCGAACAGCTCGTTGAAGTACGGCCACAGCACGTTCAGCGCCGCCTGCATGCGCGCCTTGGAATCCTCCGTGCCGTCGCCCAGGCGCACCACCCAGTCGCCTGAGTGCTGGCGGTGGTAGCGCACTTCCTTGATCGACTTGGCGGCAATGCCCGCCAGCTCGGTGTCGAGGCTGGTCTGCAGGCGCTCGTACAGCAGCTCCAGCCAGATCGCCATGGCCGTGTTGCGCAGCACCGTCAGCGCGAAGTCGCGTCCGCCACCGCCATCGCTCGGGCTGGCCGCCGCATTGGGCAGTTCGACGAGGATGATGTTGCGGTAGTCGCGCTCCTCGCGCAGGAAGGCGAGCTGGTCTTCATCGCGGCCGGCGCCTTCAAGTTGACCGGCATGCGTCAGCAGCGCACGCGCCTGGCCCAGCAGGTCCAGCGCGATATTGGGCAGCGCCAGGTCTTCCTCCAGCACCGGCGCGTGGCCGGCCCATTCGGACAGCCTCTGGCTGTGGATGAGACAGGTGTCCGCCAGGCGGAGCACGTAAGTGGTCTTGGCGTCCATCACATGTGGTTGAGCTCATCGGGGAGCTCATAGAACGTGGGGTGGCGGTAGACCTTGTCGTCGGCCGGGTCGAACAGGCTGCCCTTCTCGGCCGGGTCGCTGGCGACGATCTGCTCGGAGCGCACGACCCAGATGCTGGTGCCTTCCTGGCGGCGCGTGTACACGTCGCGCGCCATCTGGATGGCCATGGGCGCATCGGCCGCGTGCAGGCTGCCGCAATGCTTGTGGTCCAGGCCCGCCTTGCTGCGGACAAATACTTCCCACAAAGGCCATTCCCTTGCCCCCGGACCGGCGGGTACGCCGGCCACACCCCCCGAGGGGGTGCCACCCGACTCGGGGCGGCCCAGCGTTGGGTCGTTCTTCGGATTGCTCATCACGCTGCCTCTTGTTTAACGGCTTGCTTGCGGGCATGCGCCAGGGCCGCGTCGCGCACCCAGGCGCCGTCGTCCCAGGCCTTGTTGCGGGCGGCCAGGCGCTCGCGGTTGCAAGGGCCTTCGCCGCCCACCACGCGCCAGAACTCGCTCCAGTCGATCTCGCCGAAGTCATAGCTGTCGCGCTCGGCATTCCACTTGAGCGCCGGGTCCGGCACGGTCACGCCGAGGATGTCGGCCTGTGGGATGGTCGCGTCGACGAACTTCTGGCGCAGCTGGTCGTTGGTGACGCGCTTGATGCCCCAGCGCATGCTCTGCTCGGAGTTGGGCGAGTCCTTGTCGGCCGGGCCGAACATCATCAGCGACGGCCACCACCAGCGGTTCACCGCGTCCTGCACCATGGCCTTTTGTTGGTCCGTGCCCTTTTGCATCATCGTCAGCAGGCTCTCGTAGCCCTGGCGCTGATGAAAACTCTCCTCGCGGCAGACGCGGATCATGGCCCGCGCATACGGCGCATAGGAGCAGCGGCACAGCGGCACCTGGTTCATGATGGCGGCACCATCCACCAACCAGCCGATGACGCCGATGTCGGCCCAGGTCAGCGTCGGGTAGTTGAAGATGGAGCTGTACTTGGCCTTGCCCGACAGCAGCGCCTCGGTCATCTCGTCGCGGCTGGTGCCCAGGGTCTCGGCGGCGGCGTAGAGGTAGAGACCATGGCCGCCCTCGTCCTGCACCTTGGCCAGAAGAATCGCCTTTCGCTTGAGCGTCGGCGCGCGCGTGATCCAGTTGCCCTCGGGCAGCATGCCGACGATCTCGCTGTGCGCGTGCTGGCTGATCTGGCGCACCAACGTCTTGCGGTAGTGCTCGGGCATCCAGTCCTTGGCTTCGATGAATTCGCCAGCGTCGATGCGAGCTTCAAACGCTTCCTCGCGGGCCAGCTCCTCGGCGCTTTTGACGACCTTGGGCTTGGCCTCGCGAGCCATCAGGTCCATTGCTTGCGTGTACATATCAAGCTCCTCGATTCAAAAACACGAACAAAGCCACAGAGGCACTGAGACAGAGAGAAGAGGCTTCTGAATTCCTCCGTGTCTCTGTGCCTCTGTGGCTGTGTTTTGCATTCATCACTTCTTGCGTTGATCGACGACGCGGCGGGCCTTGCCCACCAGCGTGCGTTCGATGGAATTGTTCGGCTCGACCTGGATGGTCGCCGTCACGCCGATCAGGTTCTTGATGCGCTCCGACAGCCTACGTCCAATGCCGTCGTCGGTGGCGCCCAGCGCCAGCTCGCAGCGGATCAACAACTCATCCAGCGGCCCGTTGCGGCTGACCACGAGCTGGTATTGCCCGCCCAGGCCCTTCTCCTGCAGCACCAGCTCCTCGACCTGGGTTGGGAACAGGTTGACGCCGCGGATGATCAGCATGTCGTCACTGCGGCCGACGATCTTGCCCATGCGGCGCATGCTGCGGGACGTGGGCGGCAGCAGGCGCGTCAGGTCGCGGGTGCGATAGCGGATGACGGGCATCGCTTCCTTGGAGAGCGACGTGAAGACCAGCTCGCCTTCGGACCCGTCGGGCAGCACCTCGCCCGTCTCGGGGTCGATGATCTCGGGGTAGAAATGATCTTCCCAGATGACCGGGCCGTCCTTGCTCTCGACGCACTCGCTGGCCACACCCGGGCCCATCACTTCGGACAGGCCGTAGATGTCCACCGCGTCGATACCGGCGCTGGCCTCGATGTCGCGGCGCATCGCCTCGGTCCAGGGTTCGGCGCCGAAGATGCCGACCTTCAGCGACGACTCGCGCGCATCGAGCCCCTGGCGGGTGAACTCCTCCACCAGCACCTGCATATAGCTGGGCGTCACCATGATGATGTCGGGCTTGAAATCGGTGATCAGCTGCACCTGCTTCTCGGTCTGGCCGCCGCTCATCGGGATGACGGTGCAGCCCAGGCGCTCGGCGCCGTAATGCGCGCCCAGTCCGCCGGTGAAGAGGCCGTAGCCATAGGCCACATGCACCAGGTCGCCCGCGCGGCCGCCGGCGGCGCGGATGGAGCGCGCCACGAGGTTGGCCCAGTGGTCGATGTCCTTCAGCGTGTAGCCGACCACCGTGGGCTTGCCCGTCGTGCCGGACGACGCGTGGATGCGCGCCAGTTGCTGACGCGGCATCGCGAACATGCCGAACGGGTAGTTGGCGCGCAGGTCGTGCTTGGTCGTGAACGGGAACTTCGCCAGGTCGGCGAGCGTCTTCAGGTCGCCCGGATGCACGCCGGCTTCGTCGAACTTGGCCTTGTAGTGCGGCACGTTGTCGTAGGCGTGCTGCAGGCTCCAGCGCAGGCGTTCGAGCTGCAGGGCCTGCAGCTCGTCACGGCTGGCGGTTTCGATGGCTTCGAGCTCTCCGGGGCGCGGACCTTTGACCGTCATGCTTCGAACACCTTTCTGTCGCCCAACCGGTATGAGCGGCCACGGAACACGGCGATGAGATCACCGTTCTGGTTCTTCACCGTGATGTCGTAAAGCCCCGTGCGGCCGGCCAGCGATGTTTCCTCGGCGGTGGCGGTCAGCACATCGCCGAGCCTGGCCGACTTCAGGATATCGATGCCAAAGCCGGAGGCCACCGTCAGCGCATTGCGGCTGTTGCAGGCAAAGGCAAAGGCGGAGTCTGCGAGCGTCGCGATCAGGCCGCCGTGGCAGATGGCAAAGCCGTTCAGCATGTCGGCCCGCACCGTCATCGCCGCAACCGCGCGGCCGGGGCCGACCTCGGCGATCTGCATGCCCAACATCTTGCTCGCCGCATCGTCGGTGAGCATGACGTCGCGGACCTTTTCGGCAACGGCTTGCGCATCCATCAGCGGTCCTTGAACTCGGGCTTGCGCTTGTCCATGAACGCCGCCACGCCTTCGAGATAGTCATGCGAAAAGCCGAGTTGGCTCTGCAAGGCCGCCTCGAGCTTGAGGGCGGGCTCGAAGTCGAGCTTCAGTGCCTCGTCCAGCGCGCGGCGCGTCTCGACCAGCGCACGCGTGGGCATGCCGGCCAGCTTCTGCGCGATGGCCATGGCGGTGTCCTGCAATTCGGCGTCGGGCACCACGCGCGAGATCAAACCCAGCCGCTCAGCCTCCACCGCCTTGAGCTTGTCGCCCAGCAACGCCAGCTCCAGCGCCTTGGCACGGCCCACCAGCCGCGGCAGCAGCCAGGTACCGCCGCAGTCCGGCAGCAGGCCGATCTTGGAGAAGGCCTGCAGGAAGCTGGCACTCTCGCCCGCCAGCACGAGGTCGCAGCCGAAGGCCATGTTGGCGCCAGCGCCGGCCGCCACGCCGTTGACGGCGGCCAGCACCGGCACCGGCATGCTGCGCAGCCGCAGCGCCAGCGGGATGTAGTAGTGATCCAGCATGTGGCCGATGTCCTTCGGAGCCGCACCGGGCTCGCGGCTGGGCGCCACATGCGGATCGGCCAGATCCTGGCCGGCGCTGAAGGCGCGGCCGGCGCCGGTGATCAGCACGCAGCGCGTGGCGCTGTCCTCGGCCGCCGCTTCCAGTGCCTGGCGGAGCTGGCCCAGCATGGCCGCAGTGAAGGCATTGAGCGCCTCGGGGCGGTTCAGGCGCAGCAGGCGCACGCCACCATGCTGTTCGATCTGGATCAGGTGTTCGGACATGGAATTTCTCTACCGACCGGTCGGTTAATCGTAGGAGCCTACGGGATTGGGATCAAGTAGTGCCAGGGAAAACCCTAGTCTTTGGCGATCTCAACGCGGTCCGCGAGCGCAGTGACCAGGGCTGGCCGCGGCGGCGCAAAACCGGCCACCGTGCAGGCGGCAGCCCCGGCTGCCAGAGCCCACCGCAGGTGATGCCCGGCTGGCGCACCGGCATTGCGCATCAGGCTGTCCAGCAGGCCGGCCAGGGCCGAATCGCCGGCGCCAACGGTGTCCACCACGTCCACTCGCGGCGGCCGGCCCGTGGCCTCCTCGACACCGTGATACAGCGTCGCCCCCACCTCGCCGCGCGTCAGCAGCAGCCAGGCACCAGGGTTCCAAGCGGCGATTTGGGCCAGGCCTGAGCGGTAGTCAGGCACGCGGAACAACCCGCGCAGGTCCTCGTCGGACACCTTGATGACATCGGCCAGCCGGCACATCTGCTCCAGCGTGTCGTCGTAGCTCGCGTCCATCGGCGGCGCGCGGAAGTTGGGGTCGTAGCTGATGAGACGACCCTCGCTCTTCAGCGCCTCAGCCAGTGACAGCAGCCGCCCCGCCAGCGGCTGGCGCACCAGGCCCAGGCTGCCGAAATGGGCCCAGCGCAGCCCACGCGTCCAGCCCATGGGCAGGCCTTCGGGGCGGAAATGCAGGTCGGCGCTGTCGTGGCCGATGAAGAAATAGCGCGGCGGGTCGACCTCGTGCACCACAGCCAGCAGCGGCGGCCGTGCCAACTGCTGAATGAAGCGCATGTCCAGGTTGGCCTCCTGGCTGCACTGCCAGATCTCGGCACCGAAAGGGTCCTGGCTGATGGCACCGGCAAAGGCACTCAGCTGGCCCAGCGTCGACATCGCGACCGCCACATTCCAGGGCGAACCGCCGCAGGCGCTGCGCCAGCGGTCCGGCCCGATGCGGATCAGATCGGTCAGCGCTTCGCCAAACGCAATGAACTGCGGCAGGTCGGGGTGAAGGATCTCGGCCATTCGTGCCGATTCAAACGCGCCCGGGCAACCGCCGCAAGTGCCAGGAGATTCGCCCGCTGACACAATCCCGGCATGACCGCCCGCGTGATTCCCCTGCACGACGCTCGCTCGCTACGCGTCGAGCCGCCGGCCTTGGCCAGCCAGACCGGTCTCCCACTGGCCGACGTGCTAGGCCGGCCGCTGCGTGACCTGCGCATCTCGGTCACGGACCGCTGCAATTTCCGCTGCGGCTACTGCATGCCGAAGCAGGTTTTTGACAAACACCATGAATTCCTGCCCCATGCCGATCTCCTCAGTTTTGAGGAGATCGAGCGGCTGGCCCGGGTCTTCGTCGGCCTGGGCGTCGAAAAACTGCGCATCACCGGCGGCGAACCGACGCTGCGCCGCCACCTCGAAACCCTGATCGGGATGCTGGCCCAGCTGCGCACGCCCGATGGCCGCGAGCTGGACCTGACGCTGACCACCAACGGCTCGACGCTGGTGAAAAAGGCGGCCAGTTTGCGGGCCGCCGGGCTGAAGCGCCTGACCGTCAGCCTGGACGGGCTGGACGACGCCGTCTTCCAACGCATGAACGACGTCGGCTTTCCCGTGGCGGACGTGCTGGCCGGCATCCACGCGGCGCAGGCCGTGGGCCTGGGGCCGATCAAGGTCAACATGGTCGTGCAGCACGGCGTCAACGACGACCAGATCCTGGCGATGGCGCGCCACTTCAGGCATAGCGGCATCGTGCTGCGCTTCATCGAATACATGGACGTCGGCGCCACCAACGGCTGGCGCATGGACCAGGTGCTGCCGAGTAGCGAGGTGCAGCGGCGCATCGCGGCGGAGTTCCCCATCACGCCGCTGTCGCACAGCGCTCCAGGCGAGACGGCCGAGCGCTGGGCCTATGCCGACGGCGCCGGTGAGATTGGCTTCATCTCCAGCGTGACCCAGGCCTTCTGCGGCGACTGCAACCGCGCCCGGCTGTCGACCGAGGGGCGGCTCTACACCTGCCTGTTCGCCCATCGCGGGCATGATTTGCGCGGCCTGCTGCGTGGTGAGGAATCGGTCACCGACGGGCAACTCGCCAGTGCCATCGCCGGTGTCTGGAGCGGCCGCGCGGACCGCTATTCGCAGCTGCGCGGCCAGGGCGATCCGACGCCTGATGGCGAACGCCGCGTCGAGATGCATTACATCGGTGGATGAGCTTCACGCCCTCGTTCTGGCCGGCGGGCGCGGCTCGCGCATGGGCGGTGCGGACAAGGGCTTGCAGCTGTTGCACGGCCGCCCGCTCGTCAGTCACGTCATCGAGCGCCTGGCACCGCAGGCGCGCCATGTGCTGATCAGCGCCAACCGCAACCTGGACAGCTACCGCGCCTTGGGCCACGAAGTGCTGCCTGACCCGCCTGGGCTTGAGTTCGCCGGCCCGCTGGCCGGCATGTTGGCCGGCCTCGACGCCCTCCCCGACGACGCCTGGCTGCTGACCGCGCCTTGCGACTGCCCTCACCTGCCGCTGGATCTGGCCCGGCGCCTGCTGGCCGTCGCGAAGCCCCATGGCCTCGCCTTCGCCCAGGCCGGGCGCGAACACCCGACCCATGCGCTGCTGCATGCCCGACTGCGCGAACCGTTGAGAGCCCATCTCGACGCCGCTGGTCGGGCCGTGCTCGGCTGGATGAGCGGCCGGCCCCATGGCATCGCACACTTCGACGACGAAACCGCCTTCGCCAACTTGAACCACCTCACCGATCTGCATGACTGAGGCCCATATCCGTCCCATGCTCGAGCCCGACCTGCTCGCCTACAAAGCGCTGCGCGACGCCATGCTGGCCGGCCACCCCGAGGCCTTCACGTCAGACGCCGAGACCGAAGGCCAGCGCGACCTGTCCAGCTACCGCAACCGCCTGGCCGGCGGCAGCAAGGGCGGCACGTTGTTCACGCTGGTGGCGCTGGACGACGCCCGCCTCGTCGGCGCGCTGACCTGCGAACGCGAACCGCGTGTGAAGGTGCAGCACATCGCCCACCTGATCGGCATGATGGTGTCCGACACCCATCGCGGTCGCGGCATCGGTCGGACCCTGCTCATCGCGGCCATCGCCAAGCTCAAGGCCACGCCCGGCCTGGCCCAGGTCACGCTGAGCGTGACGTCCACCAACCGCGGTGCCATCGGTCTCTACGAGAGCCAGGGCTTCGTGCGCTATGGATGTTTGCCGGACGCGATACGCCTGCCCGACGGGCGCAGGCTGGCCAAGGACTTGATGGTTTTACGGCTCGACTAGCTCGAACTGCACCACCAGCGCGTCCTGCACCGCCAGCAGCCCGCCCAGCACGGTGAACGGCTGGATGCCGAAGTCGCTCTGCCGGATGACCACCTCGCCGCGCGCACGCTTGGCTGCGATCTCGACGACGAACCACTGCCTGCGCGTCGCGCCATGCAGGGTGATCTCCGCCTCGACGACGCGCTGGCCGCCCTCGCCGAGCAGCTGCAGCGTGCGCACGACGACCTCCGGGTGGGCCGCCGCATCCAGCGCCTTCAGCAGATTGGCGCGCGTGCCGGCGCGCGCCTCGTTGTCAACGGTGCTGGCAAAGGCCGGCCCCAGGCGTTCACGCAAGGCCTGCGGGTCAATCTCCAGCGCGTCCAGCCGGAAGCTCAGCATCGGTCCGGCCGCCGGCCAGTCCACGCGCAAGTCACCGGTTCGCAGCACGTGGTTGTGGCCCAGGCGCGCCGCCGTGCCGCCGCGAAAGACGAGGATGCGCAGCTCGTTTCCGGTGGCCTCCGCCGTCACGCGGGCGGGCGGCGGGCTGGCGCAACCGGCCAGCGCGGCCAGCGTCGCCATCAGTAACAGACGGCGCTTCGGTGTCGTTTGCACACTCAACTCAGGGGTTCTCCGAGGGATTTTGTAAGCCGGCGCACAACGATGCTGCGCCATGCTGGACTAGCATAGCCACCATCCTCCTCAACGGAGCCTGCCCATGGCCAGCCTGTTCCGCCCCGCCCTCGACCTGATGGCGCAATACGCCGCCTATCACCGCGACCGCCGCAACATCGCGACCCATTTCGTCGGTATTCCCCTCATCGTCTTCGCCATCAGCGTGCTGCTGGCGCGCGCCGAGTTCTCAGTGGGCGACGCGCCGATGAATGCGGCCATCGTGCTGTGGGCCCTCAGCGCGCTCTGGTACTTGACGCGCGGCAACCTGGCGCTCGGCGTGGCCACCACGGTCGTCAACGGCATGCTGACGGCACTGGCGATGATCGCGGCCCAGGGTTCGATGACGAGCTGGCTGGTCATCGGTGTCGGCAGCTTCGTGGTCGGCTGGGTGTTCCAGTTCATTGGCCACTATTACGAAGGCAAGAAGCCAGCCTTTGTCGACGACCTCGTCGGCCTCCTCGTCGGCCCGATGTTCGTCGTCGGCGAGGGCATGTTCATGCTGGGCTGGGGCCGTGCGCTGTTGGCCGAGATCGAACGCCGCGTGGGGCCGACGCATCTGCGCGACCTGGCTCACCCCGTCTGATCCGCTGAACCCATGACCGGCGTTCTTGTGATGGGCGCCGGCTCCGTTGGCTGCTTTGTCGGTGGCCTGACCCAGCTGGCCGGCGTGCCGGTCCACTTCGTCGGCCGCCCGCGCGTACTGGCCAACCTGCGCAAGCACGGCCTGCGCCTGACCGACCAGGACGGCCTGGACCGCCACATCCCAGCACTCGACCTGCGCCTGCACGAGGAACCGCCCGCCGGCCTCAAGCCCGACCTGGTGCTGCTGTGCGTGAAGTCTGGCGCCACCGCCGAAGCCGCCACGGCCCTGGACCTGACGCTGCCGCTGGGCACGCCCGTCGTCAGCCTGCAGAACGGCATCGCCAATGCCGACGCCGCCCGCGCCGCCGCCCCACAGCTGCACTGGCATGCGGGCATGGTGCCCTACAACATCGCCGAGATCGGACCCGGCCGCTACCACCGTGGCACCGGTGGGTCGCTCGCGGCCGAGGGCTCGGCCGAGGATCTGGCCCTGGCCGCCTGGCAGACGGCCCTGGCCCGCATGGGTATGGGGTTGGAGCTGTATGCGGACCTGGCGCCGGTGCAATGGGGCAAGCTGCTGCTGAACCTGAACAACCCCGTCAATGCTTTGTCCGGCCGGCCGCTGCGCGACGAGTTGCTGGAGCGCGGCTACCGCCGCGTGTTGGCGGCGCTGCAGGAGGAAGCCCTCAACCTGCTGAACGCCGCGCAGCGCCCGGTCGCCCAGCTCACGCCGCTGCCACCGCGCCGGCTGATCACGCTGCTGCGCATGCCGACCTTCATCTTCCGCCTGGCCGCCGCGCGCATGCTGCGCATCGATGCCAAGGCCCGCTCCAGCATGGCCGACGACCTGACGCAGGGCCGCACGACCGAGATCGACGCGCTGTGCGGCGAGATCGTCCGCCTGGCGCGCAGCCAGGGACGCAGCGCACCGCTGAGTGCGCGCATGCTGAACCTCGTCGAGTCCTGGCCCAAGCGCCGCCGGCCCTACACGCCGGCCGAGCTGCTGAGCGCTCTAGGTTTGTCCTGAATTGATCCATCTCCGTCTGCCAGCGCGTGGCGGCGGATGCATGATGGCGGAACACTGAAGGCCTCAACCAACAACGAGGCCCACCATGACCACTGCCCTCATCGTCATCGACGTCCAGCACTCCTTCACCCAGCGCCCCAGCTTCGAAACCGACGGCCTTGCCGCCTACCTGGCCGCGCAAAACCGCCTCATCGAGGGCTTCGAGGCCGCCGGCCTGCCCATCGTGCGCGTCTTCCACGTGCAGCCCGATGCGACCGGCGCCGACCCCTTCAGCCTGGAAAGCGGCCATGTGCGCCCGCTCGAAGGCCTGCGCGACTTCAAGGCCGACCTGACCGTGCACAAGACCCGCCACAGCGCCCTCGTCGGCAGCGGCCTGGACGTCTGGCTGACGCAGCAAGGCATCCGCCAGCTCGTCATCAGCGGCATCCGCACCGAGCAATGCTGCGAGACGACGACACGCCATGCGTCCGACCTCGGCTGGGAGGTCATCTACGTGCCCGAGGCGACACTCACGTTCACGATGCAGCACCCCGACGGCTCGCCCCTGACACCCGCCCAGCTCCGCGCCCGCACGGCCGCCGTGCTGGACGGCCGCTTCGCCCGGATCATGAATGCCGAAGGCGCGCTACGGGCCGTCACCCAAAAGGACGCCGCGATTGCCTGAACCCAAGCAGGTCTTGTTCGTCCTGCAGGACGACAGCCTCGTTCTCGACTGGGCCGGGCCCGCCGAGGCCCTGCGCCTGGCCAGCCTGGAGATCGCCGCGCTGAAGCTGGATGTCGCGCCCTTTGCCCTGCGCTTCGCCGGCACGCGCAGCGAATCCACAGGCTCGGTGGGCATCCAGCTGCAGGCGCTGGAGCCGCTGCCGGAAGATCTGCCCGATGGCAGCTGGATCGTGCTGGTCGGCCGCACCTCGGCCGCGGAGGCGAAGTCGCAAGCGGCCCGGCGCGAACTCATCGCCTGGCTGTCTCGCCTGGCACCTGGCCGCCCTGGGCTGCGCCTGGTCACCGTCTGCTCCGGCGCCCTGCTCGCGGCCCATGCCGGCCTGCTCGACGGCCGCCGGGCGACCACGCACCACCAGCATCTTGGCGACCTTGCCCGCCTCGCGCCCCGCTGCACCGTGCTGCAGGACCGCGTCTTCGTGCAGGACGGCGAGGTGTTCACCAGCGCCGGCGTGACGGCCGGCATCGACCTGGCCCTGCATCTGATCGCCGCGCATGCCGGCGAGCTGGTCGCCGCGCGCGTCGCCGAGCAGATGGCCGTGGCGCTGCGCCGTGGCCCGGGCGACCCCGAGCTGTCGCCTCTGCTGGCCCACCGCCAGCACCTGAATGCGCGCCTGCACCGCGTGCAGGACGCGCTGAGCGTGGCACCGGCCGAGGACTGGCCGCTGGAGCGCATGGCCGACCTCGCCGCGACCACGCCGCGCACGCTGAGCCGCCTGTTCGCCCAATACGCCGGCACCAGCCCCCAGGCCTATCTGCGCGGCGTGCGCCTGGCCGTCGCCAAGCGTTCGCTGGAGGCCGGCGCCAGCGTCAGCGCGGCCAGCGAGGCGGCCGGTTTCAACTCCGAGCTGCAACTGCGCCGCGCCTGGGCCGCGGTCGGCTGGCCGGGCACGCCATCCAGCGCCAGGCGCTAACGCAGGGCCTGGGTGGCGCCGGTTCGTCCCGCGCAATTGCAGTTCATCCGCCCGCGCCGGCGATCCGTCGCCCGGCACTCGCGGCGCCCGGGGTCAGTGACGAAACTGCAATCACTGACACAGCGAACCACCCACCGGAGCCCACCATGAACACCGCCGCCAAGACCTTCATCGTCGCCATCGCTTCCGTCGCCGCCGCAGCCGCTGCCGGTGTGAGCCTGGCCAACCGCACGGCGGCTCCGGCCACCGAGATCGTGAAGCTGGAACGCGTGGTCATCGTTGGCAAGCGTGCCGAAGCGCCGGTGGTGGCCCAGCTGCCGCGCGTCGTCATCGAAGGCCGTCGTGACGTGACCGCGGTAGCCGCCGCCCAGACGCCGGTCTGGATCGTCTGAGCCCCACGCTGCCGTCAGTCACCCCACCCGCCGCTGGCGGGTTTTTTCTTTTTCTAGGCGCAACAGGCATAAAGCGCCTGCACCAGCATCGCCGCGTTAGGCCCGCCAACAACACCCGGCGCCATGCGGTTCATCATGTAGGCGAGGCAGAGCCGCCTCTGCACGTCCACCAGCACCAGCGACCCGCCCCAGCCGCCCCAGAAGCAGATGCGCTGCTCGGGGATGAAGGGCAGCGTGGCCGGTTCGGGCAGGCCGTAGCCGATGCCCATGCACAGCGGCACGCCGAGCACGAGGTCGATGCCGCGGGCCTGCACGTCGAAGATGCGATCTACGGTCTGCGGCTTGAGCCAGCGCCGGCCGGCCAACGTGCCCTCGCAGGCAACGATGGACTGCAGCCGCGCCACCGAGCGCGCATTGCCATGGCCGTTAGCGGCGCCGATGTCGGCCCGGCACCAGTCCTCGCGATGGCTGTAGGCCGCGTCGGGGGCCGGGTTGCCCAGGGTGCGCAGCATGGGGCTGTCGGGCGGGATGGCCGAGAAGTCGACCGGCATGGGCGGTGGCGGCACAACGCGGGCCACGCGCGCATCGTGCTCGGGCGGCAGGCCGATGTGGAAGTCGGCGCCCAGCGGCCCGGCCAGCTCGCTCGCCAGAAAGGCGCCGGTCCTCTGCCCGGTGATGCGGCGGATCAGCTCGCCGACCAGATGGCCGTAGTTCAGCGCGTGATAGCCCGAAGCGCTGCCCGGCGTCCACCAGGGCGACTGCGCCGCCAGCAGCGCCGTGCTGCGCTCCCAATCGCACAGGTCGCCCATGCCCATGGGCTGCTCCCAGCCGCTGACGCCCGAGGTGTGGCCCAGCACGTCGCGCACCAGGATGCCGCTCTTGCCGTTGGCGGCGAACTCGGGCCAGTAGGCGACCACGGGCGCGTCCAGGTCCAGCTCGCCGCGGTCGGCCAGCAGCAGGGCGCACAGCGAGGTCATGGTCTTGGTGGTGGACCAGACATGGGTCAGCGTGTTCCGGTCCCAGGGCTGCTGCTGCGCCTCGTCGCGCCAGCCGCCCCAATGGTCGAGCACCAGCTCGCCCTCGATGGTCAGCGCCAGCGAAGCGCCCAGGTCGTCGCCGCGCTCGAACAGCGCGTCGAAGGCATGGGCGAGCGGTTCCCAGCGGAGCTGGTGGTGGCCCAGCAGATGCTTCATAGCGGTCTCCTCAGAAGTCGTAGCTCGCGCCGATGGCAAACTGGCGCGGCGGCGTGTAGGTGACCTGGCGGGCGGCGCCCAGCAACGGCGAGGCGATGCTCATGCTGGTGTAGGCCGTCGTGTCGGCCACGTTGCGCACATTGGCCCAGAGCTTCCAGTGGCCGGCAGCCGGCCGCAATGTGGCGGTGAGGTTCAGGAGGCCGTAGGCGCCCTGCATCGCATCCGGCGTGTTGAACTCGGTGAAATAGAAGCGACCGCGCCAGCTGTAGTCGGCGCGCAGCGTGGTGCGCAGCTCACCGAGGCTGGCAGCCCATTCGGCGCCGAGGGTGACTTGCTGCTTGGACGCCTGGGCGAGCTGCCGGCCGCGCACATTGACCGGCGTCGTCGGTGCGTTGCGCAGGTCGACATTGGTGAAGTCCGTGTACTTCGGCGTCATCAGGCCGAGGCCGACCGACAGCGTCAACGGCGCGATGGGCTTGACCGCGGCCTCGATCTCGACACCATCGATGCGCGCCGCCGACGCGTTGGCCAGGAGGGTCGTCGCCTGGCCAACCTGCGAGACCTGCATGTCCTTGTAGCGGCTGCTGAAGACGGCGGCGCTGAGCACGCCGCGGCGCTCCAGGAACTCGGTCTTGAAGCCGAGTTCGATGCTGCTGACCTTCTCCGGCTTGACGAGATTCGGCTGCAGCGCGCCGAGGTTGACCGCGCCCGACTTGAAGCCATGCGCCCAGCGCGCATAGGCCAGCGTGCCGGCGGCCGGCTTGTATTCGACGCCGACGCTGCCCGGCGTGCTGGTCCAGCCGTCGCTCGGGTGGCCGGTGCCGGCCAGACCGAAGGCGGCGATGTTCTGGTATTCGTCGGCACGCTTGCTGTCGTGGTTGACGCGCAGGCCGGCCAGCAGCGACCACTGCGGATTCAGCATGTAGCGCAGGTCGGCGTAGGCGGCGCTGGAGCGCGTGTGCACGCTCCCGCCCAGCAGGAAGCCGACGCCGCCCGGGAAGGGCACGGTCAGCGGCGCACCCGGCACGAGGAAACCCAGCGGCACCTGGGTGAGGATGGTGATGTCCTGGCTCTGGTCGAACTGCAGGGCCGTGACGCCGACCAGCCATTGCAACGGGCTGCCATCGTCGGAGGCCAGATGGATGTCCAGGCTCTTGTCGGTGCTGCCGGTCAGGAAGCCCGAGCTCGTGACCGCGGCCTCGGTGGTGTCGCTGTCCCAGAGCCGGTCGACCTTGCTGCGCCGCCAGCTCAGGGACGCGCTCAGAGTGTTCGTGCCAATAGGCAATTCCAGCAGCGCCTGCGCCGTGTTGACCTCGACGCGGTTGCTCGAGCCCTGGCTCTTGACGACGCGCGGGTCGCTGCTTTGCGTGACGCCATGGAGCAGCACCGGAATGGACACCGGATCGGGCAGCACCGGCACGCTCATGCCGGCGTCGCGCTCGCGGTAGTGGCCGGCCACAAAGCGCAGCGTGCCATGGCCGCCGAGGCTGGATTGCAGCTGGGCGCGCAGTGCGCGGCTGGACTGGTCGTCCAGGCGCCGCGGCCCCTCGGCCAGCGGGTTGCGGGTGTAGCCGTCGGCCTCCTTGATCTGATACGACAGCCGCCCTTCCAGCCCATCGCTCAAAGGCCCGGAGACAAAGCCCTCGCTCTCATGCCGGTTGTCGCTGCCGAACAGCAGGCCGACGCGCGCCTGCAGCGTGGAGGTCGGCAGCGCCGAGATGATGTTGACCGCGCCGCCGGTGGCATTGCGGCCGTAGAGGGCGCCCTGGGGCCCGCGCAGGATCTCGACGCGCTGGGTGTCGAACAGGGCGGTGTTGGAGCTGGTCTGGTCCGACACATAGGCGCCGTCGGCATACAGGGCCACGCCGGGGTCCCCGCCTGCCAGGATGAAGACATTGCCGATGCCGCGCACGAAGAGTTGGGTTGCGCCCTGTCCGTTGGTGAACGAGGTGTTGGGGCTGAGCATGACGAGGTCGGCCAGGCCGGTGTCGCCACGCTCGGCCAGGCGGGCGCCGTTCAGCGCGGTGATGGCGGTGGGCGTGGTGTCCAGCACCGTCACGCGGCGTTCGGCCGTGATGACGACGCGCTCGATCTGGTTGGTTTCAGGAGCGGTCTGGGCCGCCGCCAGCGTGGACGCCACGGCAAGCGCAATAGGGCTGAGTCTCATGCTCTGTCTCCGGTCGCCGCGTCTGTGTGGCGGCGTAAGAGCATGGTCGCGAGCCCGCTGGGAGCCGGCTATGGCGAATCGGCAGCGCGATGTGCCGAATCGGAACTTCTCAGCCCTTCAGCGTCTCACTCGGTGATTCGCCAAAGCGCTCGCGGTAGCGCGCCGCGAAGCTGCCAAGCTGCCAGAAGCCCCATTGCGCGGCGACAGAGGTCACCGTGACGCCCGGTGCGGCGGAGCGCAGCTCCTCGCGCGCCCGGTCCAGCCGGTACTGCTGCAAATAGCGCTGTGGCGACACGCCGAAATGGCGCTCGAAGCCGCTTGCCAGCGCGCGCACGCCGACGCCGGCAGCGCGGGCGATCTCGGCCACCGACGGCGCCTCGGACGCGTGGGCGTGGATGTAGTCGCGTGCCCGCCGCGTGGAGGCAGGCAGTGCGGCCGGAGCATCCAACCCGCGGGTGTAGTTGTTGGGCCAGGCCAGCAGCAGCTCGAACAGGGCCGCGTCGCGCAGGCCGTCCTCCAGCCGCGCGGCGGCCGCATGCGGGTAGGCCGGCGTGGCGGCCAGGTGGCCGAGCACACGCAGCAGGGCCGCCACCGGCGCGCCGCCGGCCTGGGCGCGGCCCTCGAAGCGCAGCGCATGGGCCATGTCCGAGCCCAGCAGCGCGCGGCAGGCGCTGCCCATGTCGGCGTCCGCCACGCGCAGGTTCAGCAGTTCCATGTCACCCGACATCTCCAGCCCCTGCACCTCGTCGGGCGCGATGACACCGGCATCACCAGCGCCGTACAGGTCGCGCCGGCCGCCACGCCAGACTTCCCCCTGGCGAAGATAGGAAAACACCCAATGCCCATGGGCGCGCGGCATGGCCATGCGGGTGGACGTGCCATAGCGCACCTCGCCCAGGTGCAGGCGGGCGAACTCGGCGCCGCGCAGCTTCAGCGCCAGGCCGTTCTCGTCGCCGATGCGCAGGGCATGCGGGCCATAGACGCCACTGAGCACGGCCTGGGCCTCGTCGGGGTTGCTGGTCTCACAGACGGCGACGAGGCGCGAGTTGCTCAGCGCGGCATCGACCTCGGCCCCTTGCAGGGGCTGGTCGGCGCTGACGGCGGCGGTGGGCAGCATGGCCGGGTTGTAGGCCAATTCCCGGCCCGCCGCCATTGGTGCAATGCGTGGACGCGACAGTCACCCCCGAGACAGGCGTGACGAAGCGCATCCCCTAGTTCGAGCCGTCCCCAAGCTGTCCGTGCAACCCGTCGCAATCGCGCCGAACTCGGTGGCCGATTTGCCGCCCCGGTCGCATCGCTGTCCTCGCGGCCGCCCCGTTTCACACACTGCCGCCGCCCGCAGCCTCACGCTGACGTGCATCAACCCCAAGGAGCAAGCCATGAACTTCAAAGCCACCCTGTGCGCCGCCGCCGCGGCCTTTTCCCTGTGCCTGTCGCTGCCGGCCCTGGCCGAGGATTCCAGCTACACGCCGGGCTCGGTCTGGTTCTTCTCCAACATCCAGATCGAGCCGGGTCATTTCGAGAAATACATGGACTACCTCGGCACCAACTGGAAGAAGGTGCAGGAGCTGGGCAAGAAGGAAGGCATCATCGTCTCGTACCACGTGCTGGCCGTGAACGCCCAGCGCCATGGTGAGCCCGACCTGGTGCTGGCCGTCGAGATCAAGGACTACCAGAACAACGCCCAGCAACTGGCCTTCCAGAAGAAGATCGAAGCCATGCTGGCGACCGACACGCGCAAGCAGGACGTCGCCGCCGGCGAGCGCGGCGCCATGCGCAAGCTGATCGGCAATATGCAGCTGCAGGAACTGATCCTGAAATAGGCCGCAGGCCCACACCCAAAGCAAAACCGAAGCTTCGTTCAGCCTGAGGCTGTCCGCGGCCGGCAGGGCGCTGGCGACAATGCCCGGCTCACCACGGACCGCCCGCCATGCTCGAACTGCTTTCCGACCCGCAGACCTGGATCGCCCTCGCCACGCTGACCGCGCTGGAGCTGGTACTGGGCATCGACAACATCATCTTCATCAGCATCCTGGTGGACAAGTTGCCCAAGGCCCAGCAGGAAACCGCGCGGCGTGCGGGCCTGTTCGCAGCGATGTTCATGCGCATCGGCCTGCTGATGGTGCTGGCGTGGATCGTCGGCATGGTCGAGCCGCTGTTCAACGTGCCCGGCGTCGAACGGGGCATCTCGGGGCGCGACCTCATCCTCATCGGCGGCGGCCTCTTCCTGATCTGGAAGAGCACCGGTGAAATCCACGGCTCGCTCGAAGGCGAGGACGAAGACACCAGCGCCGGCGGCAAGGCCAAGGCGGCCTTTGGCGCCGTCATCCTGCAGATCATGGTCATCGACCTGGTGTTCTCGCTGGACTCCATCATCACCGCCGTCGGCATGGTGGACGACGTGCGCATCATGATTGGCGCCGTCATCGCCTCGGTCGGTCTGATGATGCTGTTCGCCGGCCCCATCGGCCGTTTCGTGTCCAACCACCCGACCATCAAGATGCTGGCCCTGAGCTTCCTGGTCGTCGTCGGCGTGGTGCTGGTCGCCGAGGGCTTCGGCCACCACGTGCCCAAGGGCTATATCTACTTCGCGATGGCCTTCTCGCTGGGTGTGGAGATGATGAACATCAAGATGCGCCGCAAGTCGGCCAGCAAGGTCAAGCTGCGCCAGCAGATCCCTGGCAGTTCGGGCGATTGAAGCGATGATCCGCGGTCATGGAAAAGCTGATGCGTTTCCCGACCGCGGTCCCGCACGATCCGGACATTGAGGCCTGGATGCAGGCCCATACGGGCGCGCTGGGCGACATTGCCCGGCACTGGTTCGACGCCATGCGCCGCTGCGGCGCCGACGTGCGCGAACTGCTGCATGACGGCCACCCGACCGCCTGCGTCGGCGACGCGGCCTTCGGTTACGTCAATGCCTTCACGGCCCACGTCAATGTCGGCTTTTTCAAGGGCGCCGAGCTGGCCGACCCGGCCGGCCTGCTGCAGGGCACGGGCAAGGCCATGCGCCATGTCAAACTCCGGCCCGCCGAGCCCGTCGACGAGCCCGCCCTGCGGGCACTGATCGAGACAGCCTGCGCCGACATGCGCAGGCGCCGGTGATGGCGCTGCGCCTGCAGCCGTTCGAGGCCTTCGACGACCTGCCCTTCAGCCTGAGCGTCGAGGAGCTGGTCGCAAGGCTGGGGCCGCCCAACCAACATTCCCGCAACGCGGCCGCGCTGGACGAGTACGACTACGGCCACACCGTGCTGCGCTTCCAGGACAGCGGCCGCCTTGAGGAGATCACCCGCCGCGCGCCGGTGCTGCAACTGGACACGGTCGTCATCCCCTTTGCCGCGCTGGGCGGCTTCGTGCTCGCGCAGGATGCCGACGCCTTCGAGCGGGCCGGCTTTCTCGTCAGCCCGACCCTGGGCATCGCCTTCGTGCCAGAGGAGCCCGACTGGGTCACCGCGCTGGCGCGGCATTGCATTCCGACATGGCGGGCGCTGGAGCAGCGCTGATCAGGTGGCCCAGATGCGCGGGTCTGTGCTCGACAACGCCCACAGCCGCTGGCGCCAAAGCGCCCTCACCCGCCGCAGCGCCAGCGTTACCGTCTCGACTTCGTCGCCGACGACGCGGGCAAGCAGCATTGCGCCGCGCGGGCTGGCCAGATGCGTGACGCCGCTGCGTGCCACGTCGTCCAGCAAGGCGCGGCTGTGGGTCAGCAGCGCGTCCACATCAGCCAGTGTGCCGGTCTGCGCATAGACCAGCGTGCCGAGCACCCGATGGCCGGCCAGGCCACAGGGGCCGTCCATCAGCGCCGCGTCCGTCGCATCCAGCCAGCCACGGTCCAGCCATTGACCGGTGATCTCCAGATGCTGCAGCATCCGGCCGGTCACGAAGGGTTGCGCCGCGGCGGGCAAGCCCAGGCCCAGCACCTCGGTCGCGAACAGGCTGGCGCCCGGCGCGAGGCTGAGCTTCACTTCGTTGCGGGCGATGCAATCCGGATAGGCCAGCGTCTCCTGCGGCAGCCATTCCAGCCGCGCGCCCTGGCCCACCGTGGCCTGCACGACCTGGGCGGCCTGACCCGCGTTGGATCGGTAGAAGCGCGTTGCGGCCGGTGTGGTGACGAGTAGATGAGCGCCGGCCTGCACATCGATGTGGATGTCGAGGCGGTCCCCGCCGACCAGGCCGCCGGGCGGATGCACGAGCACTGCGTGCGCAATGCCGGCGCCCTCGGGGTAGAGGGTCTTCAGCAGGCGCAGCGGGCCGTCGTGGCGGGCATGCACGCGGGTGGCGTTGCCGCCATCGCGCGCCGCGCTCAGCGTCAGGCGCGCCGGCCAGCGGATGGGATCAACCGACAAGCAGGCCCTTGGTCTCGATGAAGCGCACCACCTCGTCCAGGCCGTCGCGCGTCTTCAGGTTGGTCATGACCCAGGGCTTGACGGGCCGCATGCGGGCGGTGTCACTGCGCATGACGTTCAGGTCGGCGCCGACATGAGGCGCCAGGTCGGTCTTGTTGATGACGAAGAGGTCGCTCTTGGTGATGCCGGGGCCGCCCTTGCGCGGGATCTTCTCGCCGGCGGCCACGTCGATGACGTAGATGGTCAGGTCAGACAGCTCGGGGCTGAAGGTGGCCGCGAGGTTGTCACCGCCGCTCTCGACGAAAACGATGTCGGCGTCGGGGAACTTCTCCAGCATGCGGTCCACGGCCTCGAGGTTGATGGAGCAGTCCTCGCGGATGGCGGTGTGCGGGCAGCCGCCGGTCTCCACACCCATGATGCGTTCGGGCTCCAGCGCGCCGGCCACTGTCAACAGGCGCTGGTCTTCCTTGGTGTAGATGTCGTTGGTGACGACAACCAGGTCCCAGCGCTCGCGCATGGCCTTGCACAGCATCTCGACGAGGGTGGTCTTGCCAGAGCCCACGGGGCCACCGACACCGACACGCAAAGGCGGTAGCTTCTTGGTGCGGTTGGGAATTGCGTGCAAGGGAGTCATGTGAGCCCCCCAACCTGCCGCTGAGCGTCAGGCCCCCCGAGGGGGATAAAAAAACTTGGAGCGGTCCGGCGTTTTTTTGTCATGAGCGGAACAGTCGTGAATATTGATTTTCGTGGCGGGCGCCATGGATGCCGAGCAGCGGCGCGAAGGCCATGGGCTCGGGCGCTGCCAACGCGGTCGCCACGGCTTGCGGGATGACTTGCACGAGGCGTGCCAACAGGCGCTGCCCCGAGGTCTGGCCCAGGGGCACGCAACGCACCGCGGCCTGCATCAGGTTCTCCGCCCAACCGAAGGCGATGGCCTGCAGCGCCGGCTCCAACGCAGCACCGCGGGACGCCGCGACTGCACCCATGACGACGGGCCAGGTCGGCGCCGGTTTGAGCTTTTGCAGCAGGGGCAGCACCGCGGCATCGGGCATCAGGCCCTGCATCCAAACCACGAGGCTGCGGCCCATCTGCTGGGCCTGCTGCAGGCTCTCGCTGGTTTCGCGCGTCTGCAGCACCCAGGCATTGAGTTCTGCCAGCCGCGCGCCATCAAGCGCCAGCGTCGCCGCGTGCGCCGCCGCCGCGATCGGCAGCTCGGCGCGCGCCTGCACGAGTTCGAGCTGGTTCAGCAGCCAGTCGCCGGCACTGGTCTCGTCATGCACGACGCCGGCGTCGACCGCGGCCTCCAGGCCCTCGGAATAGCTGAAGCCGCCGACCGGCAAGGCCGGCGAGGCCAGCCAGAGCAGGTGCAGCAGCGAGGTGGGGGCAGCGGGGGTCGGCATGGGGCGATTCTGGCCCCGCCAGACGCACCCAACCTTCGCCATCAGAAGTGGAATGCGACGCCCGCGCCGTAGAAGCGCGCCGAGAGAGTCTGCTTGGGGGTCGTTGCTGCCCCAGCCTTGCAGGTCAGGCCGCGTCCAGTCGGTGGCCACTGGGGGCGACGGCCTGCGGCGGGCGGCATGCTAGTCGCGAGTTGTGCCGTGCTGCAGCCATCGGCGGCATCTAGGCCGCAACGGGAAAATTGCCGACCTACCTGCTACCGCTCACACCGGCGCCGTGCCTACACTGCGCCGCACTTCAAGGAGGCTCAAGCATGCGAGACAAGACAGCGGCCGTCAGACGTCCCGCCCTGGCCGGGCTGTTCGCCGCGGTGCTGGTCAGCGCCACGCCTTGCGCCCAGGCCTGGGAACCACCAGCCGGGGCCAGCGCCCACGAGATCCTGATCGGCGCTCGCAAGGATGCCGACGAGGGCCGCTTCGCCGTGGCCGCCGAGAAGCATCTGTGGTTCCACGAGCATGTGCTGGAACGCGATCCGGCGATGTCGGGGGTGCGCATGTCCTTTGCGCTGTCCGCCTGGGCCTCGTTGGCGCACCGCCACGCACCCGCCATGACCCAGCTGCTGGCCGTGCGCGACCAGGCCTTGGCACGGATCGATGCCGGCGGCCGCCCGGGCCAACAGGCGCTGGGCGAGGTCATCCACATCAACAACTACCTCGGCGGCCAGAGCGAGTCCACCCGCGACGCCTTCAAGCGCCTCGCCGACCGCGACCCGGTGCTGGCCGAGCGCGACGTGCTCGACGCGCTGCCCGCGCTGATCCAGCTGAACGAGTTCGAGCTCGCGAGCCAGCATCTGCGCGTCGACGCCGTCGTGGGCCGTGTGGAAAGCCTCTACAAGCTCATCCAGGAACATCCGCCGAGCAAGCTCTCGGCCAGCGAGCGGGCCGAGATGCTGCGCTCTCAGCAGCGCGTCATCGACGTGCAGCTGGCCCGCGTGGTGCTGGTGCTCGGCAAGGAACGGCGCGACGCCGAGGCCGAGCAGGTGCTGGCACGCGGGCGAGCCTTGCTGGGCCCTGAAGCCAGCGTCCACCACATGACCCAGGCATTGCGCGGCATCACGCCGCCGGACGACCGCGACGGCTGACGCGCGCGGGCGTCAGTGCCCGTGCCCGTGCCCGTGCCCGTTGTCGTGGTCGTGCTTGCAGTCGGGGCCGCGCACGTGGACCGGAATGGGCAGCGGCTTGCGCGCCGGTGCCGACGCCGTTGCATGGTCGTGCGCGTGGCCATGGGCATGGTCGTCATGCCCATGGTGATGATGGCCATGCCCAGCCCCCTCGCCATACGCCCCAGCCTCGGGCTCGAAGGCGGCCTGCGCTTCGGTCACGATGAGGTGCTGGCGGCGCAGCATGTCGGCCAGCACGGGGTCGGGCTCGAACTGCAGCAGCTCGGCCTGCAGCTCTAGTGGCACATGGCGGTTGCCGAGGTGGTAGGCGGCGCGCAGCAAATCAAATGCGGAGCCGTGCTCTGCGCAGAAACGCACCTGCAGCACGGGCTGGGGGGCGGCGATGACGCGCAGCAGGGAACCGTCTTCACCCACAAGCACGTCGCCGCCGCGCAGCGCCGTGCCGCGGGGCAGCACCACGGCCACTTCGCGACCGGAACTGTCAGTCGCGCCGAATCGGCTCTTGCTGCGGGTGTCCCAATCAAGCTCGAGAGCGGGCGAGCGCTTGAGCAGCACGGCGGCAAGGCCACCGCCTTGAGGGAGACGTTTGGAGAAGGTGTGCATGATGGTTTCGGAGGGCAACTGGTTAGTATTGTCGACGCGGTCACCTCAGGAGCGGCAAGCATGGACATCGTTCAACTGGTAGAGGCGCAAGACTCTCTCGGCTTTGTGCTTCCCGACGCCGTGCTGGCACGCCTGAATCTCGCAGCAGGTGACACCCTGCAGCTGACCAAGACGCCCACTGGCATCCTGCTTACGCGGGCCAATGCTGCAACGACCGAGCCGCGACCCGACTCCGTTCCACCACCTTGACTCCCCAATGACCGCGCCCACACTCGAAACCCTCACCGTCTCCGTCCAGGACCACATCGCCACCGTCCGCCTGAACCGGCCGGACAAGGCCAATGCGATGAACGCGGCGATGTGGCAGGACATCCGCCGCGCCTTCGACTGGGTGGACGCGCAGCCGGAAGCCCGCGTCGCGGTGCTGGAAGGCGAAGGCAGGCATTTCACCGCCGGCATCGACCTGCAGATGATGATGGGCATCGCCCCGCAGATCGAAGACCCCTGCGACGGCCGCACCCGCGAGGGCCTGCGCCGCGTCATCCTGGACATGCAGGACACGCTCACCAGCCTGGAGCGCTGCCGCAAGCCCGTGCTCGCGGCCATCCACGGTGCCTGCGTGGGCGGCGGCATCGACCTGATCTGCGCCGCCGACATGCGCTACTGCAGCGCTGACGCCTACTTCTCCATCAAGGAGATCGACATCGGCATGGTTGCCGATGTCGGCACGCTGCAACGCCTGCCCAAGCTGATCGGCTCGCAGGGCCTGGTGCGCGAGCTGGCCTACACGGGCCGGCGCGTGGAGGCGGCCGAGGCGCGCGAGATCGGCCTCGTCAATCGCGTGTTCGACAGCCGCGAGGCGCTTGGGGTTGGCGTGCGCGAGATCGCCGCAACGATTGCGTCCAAGTCGCCGCTGTCCATCCGCGGCACCAAGGAGCAGCTGAACTACGCCCGCGACCACTCGGTGGCCGACGGCCTCAACTACATCGCGACTTGGAACGCCGCGATGTTGATGAGCGAGGACCTGACCAAGGCCATGATGGCCGGCAAGGGCGCGGTGCCCTCGTTCCGCAATTGAGCGCGAACGCAGCGGACGCCGGCACAGCCACGTTCTACGACGGCTACGCCACCCAGTTGGCCGCCACCGAGGCCAGTCGCAGCGCGATGCTGCCCCTTCTCGAAGCTGCTTTGCCGCCGGGCGCCTGGGTGCTGGATGTCGGCGCGGGCTCGGGCCGGGACGTGGCGGCGCTGCAGCAGGCCGGGTTCGAGGCCTTCGGCGTGGAGCCCAACGCCACCATGCGCGAAACCGCGCTGCGGCTGCGGCCCGGCCTTGCCGGACGGCTGCGCGACGCCAGCCTTCCCCAACTGGGCACGCCCTTCTCGGACTGCTGCCCCCAGGGCTTCGACGCCGTGGCGTGCAGTGCCGTGCTGATGCACATCGCCCCCGCCGACCTGCCCGGCGCACTGGCTTCGCTCGCTCGGCAGCTTCGCCCTCTCGCCGCAGGCGACGTGGCCCGCTGCCGGCCCGCACTGCTGATTGCCCTGCCGGAAATGAACCCCGGCCAGTTGAGTGGTGACCGCGACGCCGATGGCCGTCGGTTCCACAACCACGCCCCGGCCACGGTGCAGCGGCAGCTCACCGAGTTGGGACTGATGCTGGAGAGCAGCAGCGTCAACGACGCGGTGCTGGCCAGCGCCGGCACGCGCTGGCACATGCTCGTGTTCAGGCGGATCTGAGCGCGTCGCGAAGAGCTTCGCCATTGCGACGCGGCTCGTCATCGCAGATGTTCATTCCAGCACCCGATCAGGCAACAATTCGTGCGTCGACAAAAGCGCGCCGTGACGGGCCGCCGACCGGATTCGTTCAGCCAGGGAGACCGCGTGGATTTCGCTCAACGGCAGCACCGCCCGGGCAGGCGCTTCACCGGCATCGGCGTCGTGGTGCTGCTGCATCTCGTGCTGGGTTGGGTCTTGGTCAGCGGCCTGGCGCACCACATCGTCCAGGTGGCCCGGCAGGCCCCTGTGGAGATCAAGCTCATCCAACCAGAAACACCGCCGCCGCCATCGCCGAAGATGGCCTTGCTGCCACTGCCCACCTTGTCTCCCCCACCGCCGCGCTTCATACCGCCGCCCGAAGTGCAGGTGACGCAGCCGCCGGAGACGACCGTCGCCGCCGCAGCCATCCCCCAGCCTTCGCCTGGCGCGGGCACTGAAGCGGCACCACAACCAGGCCGGGGCCAGCCGGGAGGCGCGCTGGTGCGCACACCGCTGCAACTGGACTTCAGCAAGTGCGGCTCACCGGCCTATCCCGACATCGACGTGCAAGGCACGACGATGGTCGTCTTCACGATGGACATCTCCGGCGCCATCTCTGAAGCGCGCGTGGTCGAGTCCAGCGGCCCGTCACGCAGGCACAAGGTGCTCGACAGACTGGCCGTCACCTTCGTGCTGTCCTGCAAGGGCACGCCCGGCACGGTGAATGGCAAGCCCGTGCCGCTGCGCGGCATCACGCCCATCACCTGGAACCTGAAGGACTGAGAAGGCGGCTTTGGCCAGGACGGGCGGGCCCGCCCGCGTGCGTTGGCCATCCGGCGTCCCTCGCGCCGCGCTGAATCCCATGGCTAATTCCTTTTCGTGCTGTCCGGCGCGAGCTTGCGCCGCCTCATGGCTTCCATGCGCAGCCCCTGCGCGGCAGCAATCAGTTGCATCTGCTGCTCGATTTTTCCAGCACGAAGCGCCATGGTCTCGAGGAAGGCTGCCGAGGCTTCCGCGTTGGAGATGAACTCCACGCTTTGCAACACATCCTTTTTGTCGATGGTCCACTCCTTGAACGGCGCGTCGGGCGCCGGGTTGCGACGCATCTCCGCAAGGATGTCGCCGCGGGTCACACCTGCTTGGAGGCGGCCCTGCCACTGCTTGGCCCATTGGGCCGAAGGCGCGTCGCGCACGTTCTGCGCCAGCGAAACGAGCGTATGGTGGGCCTCATCCGCATTGCCGGCATAGGCGTAGGCCAGCGCAGCGGAGCGCGCGAGCGCGTCGACTTCGCGTGCGGTCTGCCAGGCCGAGATGACACCCTCCAGCGCTGCGCTGTCCGGGGCATCCGTGGCGGCCACCTCGGTTTTGAAGGCGGCCAAGGCAGCTTCCGGCGATTGCGGGTTCAAGCCGCGGGCGCGCTGCAGGTGGCCCTGAGCAGCCTGGAGATAGGCGCGCCTGGCATCGCCCTCGTTGCGCTCGGCCAGGCGCAGGTTCGCCATGCCCAGCAGATACCGGGCCTCGAAATTGGCGTCCTCCCCTTGCAGCACGGCATTCAGCGCAGGCAGGGCCTCCTGCGGGTTCCCCCAGTCGATCTGCGCCCGGCTCAAGGTGAGGCGGGCCAGGTCGTCGTTCGGGAACTGCGCCGCCAGCCCTGCGACCTTCTTCAACAGCGCCTCCCCGGCTGGCCGGCTCGGGCACGCCTTCAAGGCGGCATCCGCCAGCACGAATTCGCCTGCCGCACGGGGCAGCGCATGAAACCTCACCCGGCTGGCGGGCAGCGATGGGAGCGCCACACGCAGGGCATCCGTGCCCCGAAGGCTATACCGCCACATCACCTGGTCGATCTCGGATGCCTTCAGGCCGTAGGCCCGCTCGAAGGCTGTCGTCGGGGAGGCGCCGCGGTCGACGAGACCGAGATAGCGGTTCAGGCGCTGGCGCCTGTCGTCCGACGACAGCATGTAGTGCGTCAACAGCCACGACTTCGCCTCGAACTCCAGTCGCGCCCCGCCCGGTCCGGCATCGTTGTGGGCGTTGGCGAGCTTCTCCTCCAGGACGTCGCCATATTCCAGGCTGGATACCCGGTTGTCTCTGACAAGTCGCAGGTAGCCGCCGATGTCCTTCGGCACCCGGCCCACCACCATCTGCTTTTCCGAGAATCGCGCGGCGGAGAAGTACTGCGCGAAGCCGTCGACGAACGACGTCGGGATGCGGATGTCCGTGTGGCGATAAAGGAAGTGCCGCGCATACGCCTCGAAGACATAGGACAGGGTGTCGTCCAGCGGTGACCGGTCGAGTTGCTCGTCGGCGAGGCTGGGGACGCGTTCCAGATGCACCCCGAACCCCTGGACGCCGGAAGCGCAACTGCTGTACAGGCCCACGGCATCAGCCGGCACGCTGGCGTCGACCTCACGCAAGGCCGAGACTCGGCTGTGGTAGTACAGCGTCAGCTTCGGTTCCTGCTGCTCGGCCTTGCCCTTGGTTTGATGATTAGGCCGGGTGTACAGGCGCAGCACATGGTCGAGCTTTTCCAGGTTGTCCAGCAATTGAGTGACGTCTTCCTGATTGGCGTCGGAGTACACGACGAAGCGCTGGCTTTCGGCCCGGACCCACGCGGAGAGGTCGTCCTTCTTGCCGGCCACCTCCACGCGCTCCAAGTTTGCCGGGCGGGTTTGCTGGGCGCCGGCGGCGCAGGCCGACAGCAGACAGAAGGCGGCGAGTGTGTTTGCCCAGGGTCCCTTGCGCATTGGCTGTTCCTTCTGGAAGTGTGGCTCGGTGCGTGGTTGCAGATCCAAGCGTTCATCCTAACGGCCAGTCACCGCCGCGCCAGCGCCCAATCAGGCAGCCCACCCCATGTCGACCACCGCCCAGACCTTCGACACGGAGGGCCGCACAGGCAAAAGCTTTCGGCAGCCGGGGCCGAAATGTGCTGCACTGGCGGGGCCATGAAGCGCCGAGAGCTTTGCCGCCTGAGTCTGCTGCCACTCGTGGGTGGCGCCAGCCTGCTCGCCAGCGCCGATCCCTCCGGCTCGCCGCTGCGCATCGGCGGTGGCGAGATCGCGCTGCAGCTCTCAGGCGACTTCACCGTCGCCACGCGCAAGGAAATGCACCTCTGGATCACGCGCAGCGCCGACGCCATCGCGCGCTACTTCGGCCGCCTGCCCGCGCCCCGCTTCGAGCTGCGCCTGACGGCTGCGCCAGGCCGCGGCGTTCGTGGCGGCGTGACCGACCGCGACCCCGCCCTCTTCGTCGGCGCCCGTGTCGGCCGTGAGACCGGCGCCACCGAGTTCCTCGACGACTGGGTGCTGGTGCACGAGATGGTTCACGTTGCCGTGCCGCGGCTGCCGCGCGCTCAGGACTGGCTGCATGAGGGCCTGGCCACCTATGTCGAGACCGTGGCCCGCGCCCGTGCCGGCATCACTTCAGCCGAACAGCTCTGGCGCGAACTCTCGCGTGGCATGCCCCAGGGCCTGCCCCAAGCCGGCGACCGTGGCCTGGACCGCACGCACACCTGGGGCCGAACCTACTGGGGCGGCGCCATCTTCTGCCTGCTCGCCGACCTCAAGATCCGCCACGCCAGCCAGGGCCGCCTCGGCCTGCAGCAGGCCTTGCAAGGCGTTCTCTCAGCCGGTGGCAACTACGGCGAAGACTGGAGCACCGCCAAATTCCTCGGCGTGGCCGATGCCGCCGTGAAGCAGACCAGCCTGAGCGACCTCTACACCGAGATGAAGGACCAGCCCATGCCGGTCGACCTTGATGCGATCTGGCGCGAGCTGGGCGTGGTGCAGCGGCCGGACGGCGGGGCGGTGCAGTTCGACGACGCAGCGCCGGGAGCGGGGCTGAGGCGGGCGATCGGCGGCTAAGGCGCCCGGCTGCCCCAGAACGCCGCGCCGACGATCATCAGCCCGCCCACGGCCAGCGAGGCCGACAACGGCTGGCCCGTCACAACGATCACCACGGCGGTGGACAGAAGCGGCGTCAGGAAGGCCAGCAGGCCGATGCGCCGCGGATCGCCCGCCTTCAGCGCTGCATCCCACAAAAAGAAGGCGCCGCCCAGCGGCCCCAGGCCCAGCGCGGCGATGAGCACCAGGTCGCGCGCGCTCAAGTTGGCAGAGGGCTCCCACAGCGCATGGCAGGCCAGGGACAGCAGGCCCGACACCGCTGCGAAGCTGCCTACCGCGCTGGTCGGGAAGGCTGGCAGGCGGCGCGTGGCCAGCGAATATGTGCTCCACACCAGGGCCGAGCCCAGGGCCAGCGCATAGCCCAGGTGCCAGCCGCCGTCCAGAGCCCACCCCGACCGCCCGAGGATGACCACCGCCGCCCCCGCAAAGCCCAGCAAAGCCGCACCGACCTGCGCCGCGCGCCAGCGCAGACCCGGCAGCAGCAGCGGCGCCAGCACCACCATGCCCAGCGGCCACAGGTAGTTGATGAGATTGGCTTTCAGCGCCGGCGCCGTGCGCAGTGCAATGAAGAGCAGCAGGTGAAAGCCGAACAGGCCGTAGACACCCATGGCCAGCGTGCGCCATGGCACCGCCCAGGCGCTCAGCTTGAATCGGGACAGCGGCAGCGCCAGCACGCTGCCCACCAGCAGGCCCAGGCCCGTCAACAGAAAGGGCGGCACATGGGCTAGCGACACGCCCAGGGCCGCGAGCGAGGCCCAGAGCGCGATGGCCGCAAGGGCGAGGGCGTCAGCTTTGGCGGCTTTGGTCAACATGCCGGCCAGTCTCGGGCCGGCGTCGTCGCGCAACGCCGGGCAGTCGTCGCGCGTCAGCGGTCCGGCGAAGCCGCCTCGCGCCGCAGTGCGGCCGTCAGCGCCGAGGGCGAGTCGTAGCCCACGCGCTGCGCCACCAGGGCAACGGGCAGGCCGGCGGCGCGCAGCACCCGGGCGCGCGCAAGGCGCCGGGCGCGCAGCCACTGCATGGGCGTGAGGCCGGTGGCGGCCAGGCAGCGGGCGCGGAACTGGCTCTCGGCCAGGCCCGCGCGGGCCGCCAGGTCGGCCACGGTCAGCGGCGCGGCCAGACGCGTCTGCAGCCAGCGCTGCAGGCCGGCCCAGTCGATGGGGCGGCCACTGCACAGCACGGCGCGCACCTCTCCCGGCCCCCAGGCCTGGGCCAGCAGCTGCGCCCCCAGAGCCTGCGACACCGGCAGGCCCTGCTGCAGTGACGCGGCCAGGAAACGCGCCAGATGGTCCACGGGCTGGCTGTGCCCGGGGCTGAGCGCACGGTCGAGCCAGACCGGGTCGGCCGTGTCCAGCACCAGGCAATGGCTGCCCTGCGGCGCCTCGAAGTCATGCAGAGCGCCGGGCGGGATCAACAAGCCCTGCCCTGCGGCCAGCCGCTGGCCGCGGCCGTCCACCTCCAGCTCCAGCGCACCGTCCAGCGTCCACAGCACCTGGGCGTGGTCGTGTTCGTGGCTGCCGCGCGAGGGGCCGTAGTGGCGCAGGCTGAGCGAGCAGGACATGAGCGGCGTGATGGACGGGGTGGCTCGGATGCAGGTGTCACCGCAAGGCGCTACCCGCAATCCTCCAGCGCCATCAGCAGCCGGGTGCGGTGCTCGCGCGCCACGTCCCGCCAGTGCATGCCGATCAGTGCACCCTCCAGGGCCCAAAGCAGGTTCAGCGACACCTTGTTGTGCCCGGCCCGCTTGGCCCTGGCGTAGGTGGCGACGGCGCCCAGCGCGCGCAGCTCTTCAAGCGTCGTGACGCCGACGCTTGCCAGCATCGCGGCGGACTTGGGGCCGAGGTTGGCCAGGGACTCGATGCCTGACATGTCCGTACCTTAGTCGATCTGATCGATCGCCCAATCGAACGACGGGTCGCCCACGTCGTTGTGCGCGATGTTGAAGTCCTTGCGCTGGATCAGCAGGTCCACATAGGCGCGGCCCTTGTAGCGCGCTTCGTAGGCGATCACGTCGTTCACGTTGCCCGGCGCATTCGCACTGGTCAGGATCAGGTGCACTGGCAGACGGGGGTTGGCCGCGAAGCGCGCCTGTTCGTCCTGGATGTTCCTGGCCGTCAACGCCCAGAAGGAGCCGTCGAACAGCAGGTAGTTCCTGAAGAAGGGCGTGCCCACGGCTTCGGTGCTCAGCAGGATGGAGCCCAGCAGCCCGCCGTAGGACGTGCCCGAGAAGCTGCGCACGCCGGTCGTGCGGTAGTTGGCCTCGATCAGCGGCGCCAGTTCCTCCTTCAGGAAACGGGCATAGGCCGGCGCGCCGTTGACGGTGTAGTCGATGGCCCGGCGGTCACCCGGGCCCTGCTCGATGTTCACCAGGATCATCGGCTTACGGCGTTTGTCCAGCAGCTGCGAGAACGCATTGAAGCTCCACTGCCCGTCGGTCGCGTACATCACCGCATAACTCTTGCCCGAGGTCGCGTAGTTCTCCGGCAGGTAGACGTGATACGGGTAGTTGATGCCGGTGATCCTGGACGTGATGGACTTGTCGCGCTCCAGCGTGCCCACGTAGACGTAGTTGGTCGTGATCACCACCGGCGGCGGCGTGACGGCCGGCGTCGCGTCGCTGCTCGACCCGCCACCGCCGCAGGCGGACAGCAGGCAGGCAAAGCTCAAAAGCAAACACAGGCGCCAGGACATGGAAGGCCCTCGAGTTGTCTTCTGCGCAGTTCCGGGCACTGCGGTCACGCAGACCCCCGGCGCAGCAGCGTCAGCCCGATCAGCCTGGACACCACGGCCGCCAGGTAGCCCACGCCAACGAACATCTCCAGGCTGGTCGCAGCCCGAGCCAGCGGTCGCACCGGGATGACGTCGCCGATGCCCGTGCTGGACAGCAGCGCGAAGCTCAGGAACATCAGCTCGGACCAGGTGCGGGGCTGTTCGGCGTTGACGGCGGCCGAGAAGCTGCCTGGTTGCACCGCCTGCAGCACCACGAAGCTGTAGGCAAAGCCCCAGGCCAGCAGTGTGAAGGTCGCGCCGGCCGCATACAGCTCGTCGGTCGTCGCATGCATGTCGCTCATCATGTAGGCGACGAGGCTGCCGGCGGCATAAAAGTAGAACAGCGCTTCCAGTGCGGCGGACCAAGGCTGCAGCCAGTGCATCTCCCGCACGGCCTGCAGCACCAGCATGGCGATGGCCGGCAAGGCCAGGCACACGCTCAGCCACGTCAGGCCCGGCGTGCGGCGCACCATGCCGGTCGTGAAGATCAGCACCGTGATGCCGAAGGCGCTCAAGGCGATGGGGCCGGCGCGCGTCGATTCGAGGATCGGGTAGAGCAGCAGGCCCACCAGCTGCACGATCAGCAAAATGGCCGACGGGTGGCGGCGCGTAAGGGCGAGAAGTCTTCGGTGGGGCACTTGCATGCCGGGATTCTGTGCCGTACGGCTTCGCGCCAGGCGCGAATCAGGGGCGCGCCTCGCTCGATTGCCGCTGACGCAAACCGGCGCGCTTCCTTCGGCGAATCTCAGAAAGGCGTCGGGCTTCGCGATCCGAGATCGATTGAAGTCGCCATTCGCACAGGCCTGTTCAGCCGCGCCGACGAAGCACCAGCGCCAGCAGGCCGCCACCCAGCAGCAGCGCCACCGAGGGCTCGGGAACCGGCGCATAGGGCACGTTCCAGTCGATGCCGCTCTGGCTGCTCAGCGTGTAGCCGATGGCACTGCCGGCCACCGTGACGCCGCTGACGCCTTGCCATGTCAGCGTGCTGGCGAAGTCGCTCGTGGCCTCGCTGAACCAGTTCGGCCCGGCGCCGGCCGTGCCAGCAGACGCTCGCGAGAAGACACCCAACTCGAACGGCGTGCCCAGCTTGACCGTGACGCTGAAGTTGACGTCCTGGTCAATCACCTGGTGAAACGGAAAGCCGCCCTGCCCCTGGCCTTGTGCGCGAAAGCTCTGCCCGCCAACCGGCGCGTTGTTGAGCCAGACCTGGCTACCGATCCGGGTGTAGCTGTTGCCGATGGGCAGGCCATCGAGCACGCCGTCGAGATGGACGCTGAAGTTCACCACGGCGTTCTGGCCGACCTGGGCCGGGTTGGCCGGCATCAGCGTCCACGTGTCGGTCCATCCTGCCGTGCTTTCGGCCGCTGCGAAGCCGGCGCTGGCATTGGCGCGGAAATGTGCGTACATCCCGACCGAGCCGTAGGTAGCGCTGCCATGCGAGTCCGCCTGAATGGCAGGCGTTGCCTGGTTGTAGGTGCCGCTGGTCGCCAGCTGCTGTCCCGGCGTGGTGGTCGAGGCGGCGTTGCAGTTGGACAGGCCCGGCTGCCAGTCGAACAAGTTACCTTCAGTCGGGAAGGCGCCGGTGGCCAGGCCGGCGCAACTCGATACGAGAGCGCCCGTGGCGCCGAGATTCTGTTGGCTCAGTTCGGCCGCGAAGGTGGGCAAGCTTGCCAGCGCGAGGGGCAGCACTTTGAGGCAGAGGCGCATGTCGGGCTCCTTGTGTAGTGGCCGAAGGCTATGCGTCTACCCAGGCGCCGTCAGTCCCTAAATCCGGCTGATCCCTGGCGTGCTGGAAATACGTCTGCACACCGAAGGTGTCGTGTTCGGGGGCCGCCGAAATGTTGGTGTTTGCGGTGTCTTGCCAACGAACGGGCTGGGACCCCGGTTTTCGGCTTTTCCGCGGGCGCTTTGGTCGACCTGCAGTCCTGCTCCTTACACGAACACCCCCATCTGAGTGGCTCGTATGAAGCTAGGGAGTAATGCCTGTGCCCCGGCGGCGACTGCAGCACGCAGGGTGTTGCCCTGCGTGCCAACCAACAGGAGATCTCTCGAATGAACAACGCACATCACGCCGCCCCTGCCCCCCACCGCACAGCCATCACGCCCCATCGGCTGGGCGCCCTCGGAGTGGCGCTTGCGGCTGCCCTCTTGCTTCCTCAAGGGGCCGCCGCACAAGCACCGGCATACCAGATCACGTTCAAGAACCTGACGAGCAATGCCGCGGCCACGGGGGCGGCGACGGCACAGACCGGCCAGCGGCTTTCGCCACCGGTGTTCATCACGCACAGCGCTGACTACACGGCTTACACCGTTGGCCAAGCTGCGCCAGAGACGATCTGGCGCATTGCCGAAGGCGGCAATCGCAGCTTCCTGCTCAATGAAGTCAACGCCCTTGTCGGCACGAGCGTGCTCAGCGTTGCGGCGCCGCTGTCTGCGCCCCTGCCTCAACAGGACTCCGTGACGGTCATGGTGAATGCCAATGCCTCCCACCACCTGCTGTCGTTTGCCAGCATGCTGGGCTGGACGAATGACGGCTTCATCGGCGTCAGTGGCCTGGACCTGTCGACCATCACCGGCACCGTCACGATCAACCTGTACGGCTACGACGCGGGTTCGGAGAAGAACAACGAGGCCAATGGCTTTCTCGGCGCACTCGGGCTGGGCAACGCCCGCGATCCCGAAGGCGGTTTGATCACCACCCACCTGGGCATCCGGGGCGACGCGAACGCGCCAGCGGCCTGGAACTGGCTGCCTGGCCCCGCAGCCAGCCTGACCATCAGCGCTGTGCCCGAGCCGACCACCTGGGCTCTGCTGGCGGGCGGACTGCCGCTGCTTCACCTGCTGCGCAAGCGTGCAGGCGCCGGGAACGCGCACAAGGTCTGAGCGAAGTTGGGTAGAGGATGTGAAGGCAGCGGCGGGGCCGGCAGCAGCATGTCCACGCCAGCGCGGATGCCGCCTGCTTGGTGCTGTAGGTAGCGCCGGCACGGTCGGCTGATGCGCATGTTCAAGCGGCTTCATTAGTACGTTGCCAGCTTCCCCCCAACAAGAGGGCTTGCCACGAGGCAACCACGAACCTAGCCTCGCCAATCGGACGGATGCAGTGACTGACTGGTCTTGTCGCGAGGGCTACTGGACAGGCACTTCTCGCCAACTGCCCAGGCCGGCGAGGTTGCGGCCGGAAAGAGTGGTTGCTCCGAGACGGCCTGCGCCTCCAACCCAAATGCGGTTAATTCGGAGTGTTCATGAAGATCACAAGACTTGGCGCAGCCTTCGTATTGGCGGGATTGGCTACGCTTTCGCAAGCGGGTGTCCTCCTGAGCGAGAGCTTCGACGACGTGGCGACCCTGGCCGGCAAGGGCTGGGTCCTGGCCAACGTCAGTTCACCCAGCTCCGGCACCGACTGGTTCCAGGGCGACAACACCACGGCGTTTACCGCGCAGGCGGGCGCTGCCAACGCTTACATCGCTTCCAACTACCTGGCCGCTCCTCCCGGCGGGTTCATCGACAACTTCCTGATCACACCGTACTTCTCCCTGGAGTCCGATGTGACCCTGACGTTCTATGTCCGCGGCGACGGTTCCGCGGGTGCGGGCTTCTCCGACACCTTTGCCGTGCTGGCCGGCGCCACCGCCCAGGGTGGCAGTGAAGTCGTCACCGAGAGCCTGTCGCCGACGGTGGCATTGGTTGATGACTGGACCGCGTACACCGTGATGCTGCCCGGGTTGGGCGCGGGCGCGATAGGCCGCTTCGCCTTTGAGTACTTCGGCGACGCCGACACATCCAACTACATCGGCATCGACACCGTGATGGTGGCCGCGGCCGAATCAAATGCCGCGCCCGAACCCCAGACCCTTGCGCTAGTGGCACTGGGCTTGGCTGCATTGGTGCAGGCGCGCCGCAGGTCGGTCTGACACGAGAGGATGATCACCATGGCTCAAATCAAGTTCAAGGCTGCGGGTCTGATTGCCGTCATGTCGGTGCTCGTCGGGTCGGCCCCGGTATTTGCGGCCGATGCGGTGGGAATGCGCATCGTGCGCGACCCGGTGACGGGCCAGCTGCGCCCGCCCACGGCCGACGAAGCGAAGGCGATGGACGAGGCCGCCGCCAAGGCCCGCGCTGATGCGGCCGCTGCCGCACCGGGAACCAATCCCGACACCCGCGATCCGGTTGAAATCCGTACGACCAACGGCGTGCGCTACCGCGTCAACGATGCCTTCTTGTCATATTCGGTGGTCACCCGCAAGGCGGACGGTTCGCTGGACATGCAGTGCGTGACCGGGAAGGAAACCGCAGAGAAGCTGGTCCGCGACCCCAAGGCCGCCGTCTCCACCGTTGATCAATCTCGCGGGAAGCACAGCCATGAAGAAAAGTGAGTTCCTGGGCGCACTGGCGGGCGTCCTGCTGGCCGCCTCTGTCCTGCAGGCGCAGGCCGCAGCCACCATCGTCATCCAGAACTTGAACGCCGCGGGCGAAGGGTTCAACGACCCGACGCCTGCAGCTCCCGTGGGTGGCAACGCCGGCACGACACTCGGCCAGCAGCGCTTGATTGCCTTCCAGACCGCGGCCAACGTTTGGGGTGCGACGCTCACCAGCTCGCAGACCATCGTCATCCGTGCCAGCTTCGAGCCGCTGACCTGCACTGCAACCTCCGCCGTTCTGGGCAGCGCCGGCGCATGGAACATATGGCGTGACTTTGCGGGCGCGGCCAAGGTCAACACCTGGTATCCCCAGGCGCTCGCCAACAAGCTTGCCGGTGTGAACCTGAGCGCTGGCGACCCGGTCGATGGCCAGGACATCCGCGCGCGCTTCAACTCGCGCCTCGGCTTGTTTGCAGATTGCCTGCCAGGCTCGCCCTTCTACCTCGGACTCGACAACAACCACGGTCCGAACGTCGACCTCGTCACCGTGCTGCTGCACGAGTTCGCTCATGGCCTGGGCTTCCAGACCTTCACCAGCGGCAGCAGCGGTGCACAGTTCGACAACCGTCCGTCGATCTGGGATCACTACATCTATGACGACACGGCCAAGCTGCTGTGGGTGGACATGACCAACTCGCAACGTGCGGAGTCGGCGTTGAACACCGGCAAGCTGACCTGGAGCGGAGCCGGGGTGCTGACCAGCCTGCCCACGGTGCTGAGCCTGGGCACGCCCTCGCTCACGATTGGCGGGCCCGCGGCCGGTTCCGCGGCGGGGCCGTACAACATCAGCACGGCCTCCTTCGGCGCGCCGCTGTCGTCGTCCGCCGTGACCAGCACGCTGATGCCGGTGGTTGATACCGGCACCTCGACGGGTCTGGCCTGCAACCCATTGAGCGCCGCCAACGCGCTGGCCGTGAATGGCCGCATCGCCTTGGTGGACCGCGGCACCTGCACCTTCGCCATCAAGGCCAAGAACGTGCAGAACGCGGGCGCCATCGGTGCGATCGTCGTGAACAACGTCGCAGGAAGCGCGCCCGCCCTGGGCGGTGCCGACCCGACAGTGACGATCCCAGTGATCAGCGTGTCCCTGGCCGACGGGAATCTATTGAAGACCGCACTGTCCAAGCGGACGCGCACTTCCTCGGGCGTCACCGCGCTGATGAGCGTGAATGCCTCGCAGTACGCCGGTGCTGACATTTTCGGCCGAGCCCGCCTGTTCGCGCCGAATCCGTTCCAGAGCGGGTCGTCGGTATCGCACTTCGACACCATCGCCTTCCCGAACCTGCTGATGGAGCCGGCAATCAACGGCGATCTGCTGCACGCAGTCACTCTGCCCCAGGACCTGACCTTCGCGCTGCTGAAGGACATCGGCTGGTAGGCCGCACTTCACTGGGATCGACTCAGGGGCGCGGAGAAATCCGAACTCACACGCACGGCAGCGCCGCGCCTTCCCGTCGCGCTTCACCGAAGGCCCGCCGTAGGCCCACCTGGACATTTCGCCGGCACGGCCTCCGGCAGCGCCGCCGACAGCATCGCCACGGGCAGGCCGGTGGGTTGCTGGTGCAGTTCCTGGCGGGCTGGGCGGCAACGGCACCTTGCACCCGCAGGTTTGGGTGAGCACAGCGAACCCCAACGCTCTATTCGCCCGCATCCATCTCCGCGCCACTCACGCTTGCCCACCCAGCATCGACAACGCCTTCGCGAATGAAGCGATGAATGCTGGAGTGCGGCCAGTCCGCCGCCCGTTCGGCCCGGCCGTGCTTGACCGGATTGAAATGGATGTAGTCCACATGCCGTTCGAAATCGGCATCGTCACGGATCAGGTGTTCCCAATACCGCCGCTGCCAGAGCCCACGTTCCCCTTTGGCCGCGCGGCTGGCGCTGATGCGCTCGCCCGCCGGTATCCGCCGCGAAAAGCCCTGCTTGACGAGCATGATGCGCGTGGCGAAGTCGGCGTCGTCGCGCGGCAATGTCATCAGCAGGTGCAGGTGATCGGGCAGCACACAGACTGCGTCCAGCACGAACGGGCGTGACCTGCGAACGGTGCGAAAGCTGTCCCGCAGGGCATCGATGTGGTCAGTCAGCAGTTGCCCGCTGCGGTCCGCCGCGTTCAACGTGAAGAAGTAGGTAGCGCCCGGGGTGTCGGCGCGGCGGTAGCGCATCGGGCTTTTCGTAGGTTGGGGTGAACAGAGTGAACCCCAACGGATTCTGCCGGCCGAGATGTTGGGGTTCGCAGGCTCACCCCAACCTACGGGCTGTGAGAACCTCCGAGTTCGGCCAAGAGCGGCCGCTCAAGGTAGGCCGGTTTCTAGTAGCCTTCCCTAAGAGAACATATGCCGAGTTGAGTAGCCGGAAGTGGATGCAATGTCGACAAGGAACGAAAGCAAGAGGCTCTTCTCTTTGGACGCCAGGCTAATGGTTGCCGCTCTCGCCCTAACCATGAGTACCACTGTCACATCGGGAGAGTCTGCCGAGCCACGCCATGTACGTCTCGTGGTGACTGACACCGGTCAATACATCCTCTCAGGCAAGCCCGTTGCTCTCGCGAATCTGCGAGTGCAACTGCGCGAGCTCAAATCCAGTGGCAGGCCGATCGACCTTCATGTCACGGGCAGTTCGAAGGTGGAATACAAGTACGTCTTGCCGGCTATGCAGATCGCACAGGAAGAGGGCCTAGCCAAAGCTGCCGTTGTGATGAGCCCGCCCTCTGCACCCGGTTCGTCAGCCTCGCCCTCATCCAAGTAGCGCAGGATCGTCGATCTGGCGCCTCGCCCGACGTCATCTGACTTTCCTGCACGCTTACTTCGACCGGCCGAGATGTTGGGGTTCGCAGGCTCACCCCAACCTACTAGCTGAATTTACTTTCTGCAGGCACCGCTGACAGCCTGTGTCACCAGCCAGACAGCGGAAGTAGCAGCGAAGGCGGTGTTTCCGGTAGCGTCGATCACCGAGGTCGGCTCCTGCGGCGGCGGCACGGTCGGGAGTTGGTAGACCTCACGATTGGCCGGCGAGATGCAAGGCCGGATTGCTGTCGCTGCAATCGCCTTGCCCAGGCGACTGTCCTCGCCCTGCGCGGCAGCATGCGGCGCCTGAGCAGAAAACATCGAGCGTCGGACGCTCAGGTCTAGCGGACGCCCCGAAAACGCCGCACCTGACTCCGGTGTGGCGATCAAGGCTGCAGCGGAAGGTCTGGCGGGACGCACAGTCGAGCCTGTGTCGGACTCTTCCGCTGCACACGGTGATGCGATGAACGCATGAGCCGCGAGTAGCGCAAAGGACGCAATATTGAAGCGCATGCCCGACTATAAAGTTCGGCAGGTTGGAGTGAACGGAGTAACCCCCAACGAATTCTGTCGGCCCGAACGTTGGAGTTCGCAAGTTCACTCCAACCTACGAGCTGCCGGCCCACCCCATCAATCGGATGGATACGCTGGCTTCCAGGTGTAGATGAACACTGCGATGGTCATCACCAAAGTGGCCAAGAGATAGACAGCCGGCCAAACACTGTGACTGCAGTTGGCTTCGTCAGCATCCGGCCCAAGGCCCGGGCAAAGAACTTGACCCATTACCACCAGCAAGGCTGCCAAAACAAGGAGTGGGAACAACCACCGCACCCATCGCCGACCCTTGATGAGCCAGTAGCCGAGCGCACCAGGCCCCGAAGCCAAGGCCGTCTTCAACAGCAGGCCAACGCCTCCTCCCGGCGCACCTATCGCTTCAGCGGAACTGCCCATCCACAGATGAGCCGTTGTCACGAAGGTGAATGTCCAGCATGTGATGGCGATGGCCCAAATGGGGGCCGGTACATCTTTGGTGTTCACGCTTTGAGGCGCCGTTTGGTTCGGCAGTTGAGTTGGTTGGGTGAACGGATTGCACCCAACGCATTCTGCCGGCCGAGATGTTGGGGTTCGCAGGCTCACCCCAACCTACGAGCAACGAGCTACGAGCTACGAGCTACGAGCAACGAGCAACGAGCAACGAGCAACGAGCTTACGTTCCCCGCTTCGGTCGGCCGCGTTCAACGTGAAGAAGTAGGTAGCGCCCGGGGTGTCGGCGCGGCGGTAGCGCATCGGGCTTTTCGTAGTTGGGGTGAGCGGAGTGAACCCTAACTCATTCCGCCGCCCGAGATGTCGGGGTTCGCACGCTCACCCCGACCTAGGAGCTTGATGAGCATGACGTGGCGACGTCGCGTCGTCGCGCGGCAATGTCATCGGCTGGTGCAGGTGGTCGGACAAGCGCGCTGATGGCGCCACGCTGAACCCAGTAACATTCAGCATCACTTTTCAGTTAGGTGCGGACCATGGCGGACCTCAAAGAGGAAATCAAGGAGATCGTTGAGATCGTGGCGCTCGTCCCTGAGCCGTTGAAGGTGATGTGCTTCGAAATGCTCTTGAAAAACGCTCTCTCAAAGCGCGAATCCCCACCAAAGCCTCCGCCGCCCGCACATACCGACCAAAAGCAGGAATCAAAGGTAGCTAAGGCCGCTGACGCTGAGGAGAAGTTGGCAGAGGCAATTGACCTCGGCGCCTCCCGTTCTCTCGGCGCGCAGCCGAAGGTTGGGGGTGGCTCAGACATCAACATGTCGGACCTTCACATGAAGACCAAGCGCTTCATGGCGACCGGCGGAGTGACTCTGGAACACATAAATAACGTGTTCTACAAAGAGGGTGACAACTTCGAGCTGCTGATCACCGATTTCGGGGCGACGAGCATGTCTGACGGCCAGATGCGGATCGCAATGTTTCAGGCGCTACACCAGGCACTATTGGATGGAGAGTTCACTACCACCGTCGAGGCTGTACGCGAAGAATGCAGGATGCGGAAATGTCTTGACGCCCCAAACTTCACGAAAAACTTTAAGAACAATGCGTCGATCTTCGACTTCGGCGAATGGTCAAAAGACGTCACCGATTTGCGGCTCTCTGATGAAGGCAGGAAGGCCTTGGCCGAAGTAGTGAAGAAGCTGTCGTGAGCGTTGGTCACGAAACGCTTGAAGCGTTCTTGGCGCGCGCCAAGGCGCTACGGAAATCACTCAAGGCAGAGCAAGTACCGACTGTCGGGAAAACTGCACTGCGTTCAGAAGCGAAAGCACTGGGCGGAGAGTGGCACAAAGACCTTGCGCCGAAGCTGAAGCATTCATTGACGCAGGAAACGCTTGAGAAGTACGGCGCTCAGTTCACGCGCCTGATCAAGCTTAGTGGACCAAACAATCGAGTCGCCAGCTACCTTGCAGCCCTTGAGTTGGTTATCAAGCCGTTCAACGATGACCTCCTCATTCCGTCGCAGCAAGGGGCGCTTGGCGGTCAGGGGTCATCGTCATTTGATGCTTTCTTTGCTGGACTCTCCAACGCAGATGAAAGCGACTATCTTGCGGAAGCCCTTGCGTGCGCGAAAAACGGGCATCTGCGAGCGGCCGTCGTCCTCGGGTGGAGCGCGGCTATTGACCGCATTCAACGTGTGCTTGAACACGGAGGTCTGGACAAGTTCAATAACATGGCTCAGCAAATGGCTGCAGCCACAAACGGTCGGTACAAGAGGTTCAAGAAAATCGACTCGGTCAATAGCATTGCTGAACTTCAAGAGGTCTTTGATCGCCCGCTACTCTGGGTGATTGAGGGGATGGGAATGATCGACACGAACGAGCACACTCGACTGGGCAGTTGCTTCGATATGCGCTGCCATGGGGCTCATCCCGGCAATGCGCCGATCACGCTCTACAACTTGATGTCGTTCTTTTCTGATTTGGACCAAATCATCTTCATGAACCCAAAGTTCAAGCTACCTAGTCCGGCTGTATAGGTGTGCTGAATTCGACCCAACTTCCGTTGGTGAATCAATAGCGCGAGCAGTGGTCAGTCGCAGTTCAAAACAAGAAATACCTCTGCGCCATCGGCAACTCCTTCGCCGGCTCGCAGGTCAGCAGCACACCGTCGGCCCGCACCTCGTAGGTCTGCGCGTCGATCTCCATGACCGGCAGGTAGTTGTTGAGCAGCATGTCGGCCTTCTTGACCGAGCGGCAGCCCTTCACCGGCACCAGCATCTTGGCGAGGCCCAGCTTCTCAACATTGCCCTGCCCCGCCTGGCTGACGAAGGTCAGCGAGCCCTGCTGCAGCGCCGCGCCGAACGAGCCGAACATCGGCCGGTAGTGCACCGGCTGCGGCGTCGGGATGGACGCGTTGGCGTCGCCCATCGCGGCGGCGGCGATGAAGCCGCCTTTCAGGATCAGTGAGGGCTTCACGCCGAAGAAGGCGGGCTTCCACAGCACGAGGTCGGCCCACTTGCCGACTTCAATGCTGCCCACCTCGTGGCTGATGCCGTGGGCCAGCGCGGGGTTGATGGCGAGCTTGGCGAGGTAGCGCTTCACGCGGGCGTTGTCGTTGTCGGCGCCGTCCCCTGGCAAGGCACCGCGCTGCACCTTCATCTTGTGCGCGGTCTGCCAGCAGCGTAAGGAGACCTCGCCCACACGGCCCATGGCCTGGGAGTCGGACGAGAACATGCTGATGGCGCCGAGGTCGTGCAGGATGTCTTCGGCGGCGATGGTCTCGCGGCGGATGCGGCTCTCGGCGAAGGCCAGGTCTTCGGCGATGCCGGCGTCCAGGTGATGGCAGACCATCAGCATGTCGAGGTGCTCGTCCAGCGTGTTGACGGTGAACGGCCGCGTCGGGTTGGTGGAGCTGGGCAGCACGTTGGCCTCGCCCACCACGCGCATGATGTCCGGCGCGTGGCCGCCGCCCGCGCCTTCGGTGTGGAAGCTGTGGATGGTGCGGCCCTTGAAGGCGGCAATCGTGTCCTCGACAAAGCCGCTCTCGTTGAGCGTGTCGGTGTGGATGGCGACCTGCGTGTCGGTCAGCTCGGCCACGTTCAGGCAGTTGTCGATGGCCGCGGGCGTGGTGCCCCAGTCCTCGTGCAGCTTGAGGCCGATGGCGCCAGCATCGATCTGCTGCATCAGCGCCTCAGGGCGGCTGGCGTTGCCCTTGCCCATGAAGCCGAGGTTCATCGGGAAGGCCTCGGCCGCCTTCAGCATCGTGGCGATGTGATGGGGCCCGGGCGTGCAGGTGGTGGCCAGGGTGCCGGTGGCGGGGCCGGTGCCGCCGCCGATCATGGTGGTCACGCCGCTCATCAGCGCCTCTTCGATCTGCTGCGGGCAGATGAAGTGGATGTGGGTGTCGATGGCGCCGGGCGTGACGATGAAGCCCTCGCCCGCAATGATCTCGGTGCCGGGGCCGATGACGATGTCCACACCGGGCTGCACGTCGGGGTTGCCGGCCTTGCCGATGGCCGCGATGCGGCAGCCGCGCAGGCCGATGTCGGCCTTGACGATGCCCCAGTGGTCGAGGATGACGACGTTGGTGATGACGGTGTCGACCGCGTCACCCGGGCCTGGCCCGTTCACGCGCTGCGACTGGCCCATGCCGTCGCGCACGGTCTTGCCGCCACCGAACTTGACCTCTTCGCCGTAGCCGCCGGCACGCAGCGTCAGGTCCTGCTCGATCTCGATGATGAGGGCGGTGTCGGCCAGGCGCAGCTTGTCGCCGACGGTGGGGCCGAGCATCTCGGCGTAAGCCCTGCGGGAAATCTTCATAGCTTGCCCTGCACGAGGCCACGGAAGCCGTAGACCGTCCGGTCGCCGGCCAAGTCCACCAGCTCGACGGTGCGCGTCTGCCCGGGCTCGAAACGCACGGCAGTGCCGCTGCAGATGTTCAGGCGCATGCCGCGTGCGGCCTCGCGATCGAAGCCCAGCGCCGCGTTGGTCTCGGCGAAGTGGTAGTGGGAGCCAATCTGGATGGGCCGCTCGCCGGTGTTGGCGACCTTCAGCGTCAGCGTGCGGCGGCCCGGGTTGAGTTCGTGTTCACCCTCGGCGGTGATCAATTCGCCCGGCACCATCACTTGCGGCCCTTGGCGAACCACCAGATCGCGAAGCCGGCGGCGGCGACGAGGGCCGTCATGCCGACGCCATCCCAACCGTGCAGATGAACACCCGGTGCGCCGTGGCCGTCGTGGGCCAAGGCGGTAGCGCCGATCAACGGCAGCAGCAAAATCATTTTGCGCATGGGAAGGGCTCAGGCAATGGGTTGATGAACGGTCACGAGCTTGGTGCCGTCGGGAAAGGTGGCCTCGACCTGGATCTCCGGGATCATCTCGGCGATGCCGTCCATGACGTCGGCCCGGGTCAGGATCTCGCGGCCCTCGCTCATCAGCTGCGCGACCGTCTTGCCGTCACGCGCACCTTCGAGGATGGCGGCACTGATGAAGGCCACGGCCTCAGGGTAGTTGAGCTTGAGCCCACGCGCGCGGCGGCGTTCGGCGAGCAGCGCTGCGGTGAAGAGCAGCAGCTTGTCTTTCTCTCTCGGAGTGAGTTCCATCTCTCTTCACTTGTTGGTCAGCTTGGTGGCCAAGCATGGGGAGGCAGCTCCATGTTGGCTTCGCGACAGCTTGAGGGCAATCGGGGCTACCTAACCCCTAGCTTGAAGCATGCCAGAGATGCTTTCTCCACAGGGCTGAGGATTCAATGTCCTCACCACCGGCTCAGCATGCCGTTCTGCCCTCGTTTTTTTCAGGAGACCGCCATGACCACCCCCAACAACGGCCACGGCCTGCTCGGCACCCGCGAACAGAAGTTCACCCGCCTGCTGCCCGAGAACCACAAGCCCTTCAGCGACGCCAGCCTCGACGCACTGGCCGCGCTGATGATCGTGCCGGACGACGAACTCAACGACGGCGCCGACGCCGAGGAGAACCTCAAGGTGCCGGCCGGCTACACCTACTTCGGCCAGTTCATCGACCATGACCTGACGCTGGACATCACCTCGTCCTTCTCCCGACCCACGGACGCCGCGTCCAACCTGCGCAACCCGGCCTTGGACCTGGACTGCGTCTACGGCGCCGGCCCACAGGACCAGCCCTATATGTACGCCGCCGACGGCGCCACGCTGCTGATCGACCCGAGCGGCAAGGACCTGATGCGCCAGCCGGCCAATGGCCGCGCCATCATTGGCGACAAGCGCAACGACGAGAACTCCATCGTCTGCCAGATCCAGCTGGCGATGATCAAGTTCCACAACGCCGTCGTCGCCAAGCTCGCCGCCAGCGGTGACACCGGCAACCTTTTCGAGCGCGCCCGCGCCGAGGTCACCTGGACCTACCAGCGCGTCGTGCTGGAGGACTATCTGCTGCGCATCGTCAACACCCACACCTACGACTTCTTCACGCAGCGCCGTGCAGCGCTGGGCGACGCGGCCTACGACCTCTACGTGCCGACGCTGCGCACCCAGCTGCCCAAGGAGTTCGTCGGCGCGGCCTACCGCTACGGGCACTCGATGGTCAGGCGCGGCTACCGGCTCAACAGCGCGACCAAGAAGCTCATCTTCGACGGCGGCGACCTCAACGATGACAGCCTGATCGGCTTCCAGCCGCTGCCCGAGGCGCATGTCATCGACGACTGGGGCCGCTTCTTCACGCCCAGCTTTGCCATCCCCGTCAAGAACGGGCCCGAGCCGGTGGAGAACAACCCCGCCGTGCGCCTGCAGTGGGCCTACAAGATCGACCCCTCGCTGGTGGACCCGTTGGCCGCCCTGCCACCCAGCGTAGGCAATGGCGCGTCGCTGGCGGCGCTCAATCTCAAGCGCGGCAACCTGCCCAGCTACGCCATCGCCACCGGCCAGGCCTTTGCCGCCAAGCTGCACGAGAAGCCGCTGGACCCGGACGATCTGATGGTGCGCGAGGAAGGGCTCAACGGCTTCACCTACAAGAGTATCGAGAGCGCCGACAAGCGCTTCCTGACCGAGACGCCGCTGTGGTTCTACATCCTGGCCGAGGCGCAGAAGCCGGTGCTGGACTACTGGCGCGAGGCGGGAAAGCGCGACCTGAACGATGAAGATTACGTCACCGGCCCGTGCTCGATTTCCCAGCTCGGCCCGGTGGGCGGGCGCATCCTGATGGAGGTGTTCAACGGCGTCGTCGACGCCGACCCGCGCTCCTTCCGCCATGCCGCGCCGGCGGGCTGGGTGCCGATGATCGGCAACGAGATCAGCTTCTGGAACGTGCTGAAGTTCACCGGTCTGGTTTAGGGCCTGTTGACGCTACGGTAATGGGTCGCGAAGGCCCGCCGCCAGGGGCCAATCAAGGCGCGGCACGCCGCTCGCACTGACGTGCGGGCAAGTGGCGCAACGCCGAGTGGCCCCTGGCGGCGGGCCTTCCCGAAGGGTTGTGGCCAGAAAGGCCGCGCGCGGCGTTGCAAATCCTCCCCGGGTGTCCAACCCGGCTGCGGTTTGCGCCTTGCTCGCGGCCTTTCTGGCCACAACGCGGCCCGTTACCGCAGTGTCAACAGGCCCCGGTCCACTCCACCAGCACCTGATCCGCGGCTGGCTTGCGCGCCGGCCCGGTGGGGCGGCGCGCGGGCGTGCCCAGCGCAATCCATCCGACCAGCGTCTCGCCCGGCTCGCAGAAGGCCGCGGCGATGGCCGGGTTGCGCACCTTGGCGCCGCTGAGCATCTTGCCGCCAAAGCCCAGCGCATGTGCCGCCGTCAGAAAGTTGGCGATGGCGCCGCCCACGGCCGCCCATTGCTCGTGGGCCGGCACCTGCGGGTGGCCCAGGTCGATGCGGGCGACGACGGCGACCGTCATCGGCGGCTTCAACGCACGCTCGGCATCCAGGGCCGCACCCTCCTCGTCCTTGCCGGCCGCACGGGCCGCGTCGGCAAACAGGGCGGCCATGCCTTGTTTTGCGGCGCCGCGCACCAGCTTGAACCGATATGGCACCAACTCGGCGTGGTCGGGTGCGCGCAGCGCAGCCTGGGCCATCAGCGCGAGCTGCTCGTCGCTGGGGCCGGGCTCGACAAGATGCTTGGGGCCGACCGAATAGCGGGTCAGCAGGGCTTGCAGGGGTTCAGGATTCATCGCGTGAGGCTTTTGCGGGCGACCCAGGACAGCGCGTCCACGAGGCCGACCAGCGCAATCATGCCGGCCAGCACCGTGCACGTCTCGGCCATCTGGAACAGGCCCAGGTGGTAGCTCAGCATCTGGCCCAGGCCGCCAGCGCCGACGACGCCCATCACGCTGGCCGCGCGGATGTTGTTTTCCCAGCGGTACAGCGTGTAGCTGACGAGCTGCGGCAGCGTCTGCGGCAGCGTGGCGAACAGCCACACGCGGCCCTCGCCCAGGCCGCGCTGGCGCAGCGCGAGCGCACCGGCCACCGGCGCGTTCTCGAAGCTCTCTGCAAACAGCCGCCCCAGCACGCCACTGGTGTGCAGCGCCAGCGCCAGCGTGCCGGGCAAGGGGCCCAGGCCTGCGAGGATCAGCAGCTGCGTGGCCCAGACCAGTTCGGGCACGCTGCGTAGCAGGTTCAGCACCATGCGCGCCACCGCCCGGCCCACGCCCTGCCCGGAGGCCGGCAGCGCCAGCAGCAGGCCGCCAACGACCGCCAGTGCTGTACCGAGAGCCGACATGGCCAAGGTCTCCAGCAGCGCCCAGCCGGTCTTGGCCAGGAATGCCGGCGCGAGCTGCGGTGGGAAGAAGCTCATCCCGAAACGGCCCATGCTGGCCAGCGCATCCACGCCGAGGAAGGCCGACCACTGCAGGTTCAATGACCAGAAGCTCGCGGCGACCAGCACCGCCAGGCCGGCCAGCACGGCCCAGGTCGACGCTCGCACGGGTTCGCGCTTCATGCCAGGCGCCCGCGCAGCCAGCGACTGAAGGCGTCACTGGCCATCACCAACAGGATGAAGACCAGCAGGATGGCGCTGACCTCGTTGCCCGCGAACATCTTGGACGCGTTGTCCAGCTGCTGGCCCAGCCCGCCCGCGCCGACAAAGCCCAGCACGACCGACGATCGCACCGCGCATTCCCAGCGGTAGACGGTATAGCTCAGCAGCTCGGGCAGGCAGCTCGGCAGCGCGCCGAAGCACAGCGCCTGCCAGCGCGTGGCGCCGGCGCTCAGTAGGGCGTGCGTGGGCGCGGCGTCGGCGCTTTCCAGGATCTCGGCGTAGACCTTGCCCAGCATGCCGCCGTAGGCGATGGCGATGGCCAGCACGCCGGCCGTGGCGCCCAGGCCGACGACACGCACGAACACCAGCGCCCAGATCAGCTCGGGAATGGAGCGCAGCGCCACCAGCAGCGCCCGCACCGCGCGGCGCAGCCAACGTGCCGGGCCGGGGCGGCCCTCCAGCGTGCTGGCGGACAAGCGCGCCGTGGCCAGCAGCGACAGCGGCACGGCCAGCACCAGCGCCAGCGTGAGGCCCGCGGTCGCAATGGCCACCGTGCGCCAGGTGTCCTGTGCCAGCATCTGCAGGAACTCGGCGTCGCTGCGCATGTGGATGAACTGCGCGAGATAGCGCCCGGTGGCGCGCAGGCCGCGCTCGTCCAGCAGCGTCCAGGGCTTGAACTCGGACAGCACCAGCAGCGGCCACAGCAGCACCAGGCCGATCAGCAAGGCCAGCCAGCGGCGGCTCAGCGCTGGGTCGCGCAGGGCGGAATTCATCAACGGCACATCGCCTGCGGCAGAGGCACCGGCTGCGGCAGCGGCGCGATCTCGGGCGGCGGCTCCAGCTGGCTGCGGTAGAGCTCGTCCAGCAGGTCGCCGCCCAGGCCCGACGGCGCACCGTCGAACACCAGCTGCCCGGCGCGCAGCGCAATCACGCGCGGAAAACGCGCCAGCGCCAGGTCCACCTGGTGCAGGCTGCAGACGAGCGCGGCGCCAGCGGCGCGGGCGCCGTCCTGCAGCGCCGCCAGGGATTGCCCGGCGCGCGTCGGGTCCAGCGCGGCGAGAGGCTCGTCGGCCAGCCACAGTTGGGTGTCGGACACCAGCAGCCGCGCCAGGCCCACACGCTGGCGCTCGCCGCCGGAGAGGCGGTCCACACGCAGCCAGAGCTTGTCGGGCAGGCCGAGCTTTTCGAGCGCGTCCTGCGCGAGTGCGGCGTCCGGCGGGCTCCACAAGGTGCGCAGTGCGCGGCCGAAAGACATGCGCGGCAGCCGCGCGGCCAGCACGGCCACGGCCACGCGCTGGCGTGGTGGCAGCGGCGGATGCTGGGGCGCCAGCGCAATGCCGGCGCGCAGCCGGCGGCGCTCGGCGCGCGCCAGCGACCAGGGCTCGCGGCCCAGCAACGTGAAGCGGCCGGCCAGCGGGCATTGCATCAGCGCGAGCAGGTTCAGCAGCGTCGTCTTGCCCGCGCCCGAGGCGCCGATGACGGCCACCTGCTCGCCGGCGGCCAGCCCGAGAGTGATGCCGCGCAGCACCGGCGTCACACCGCCCAGCGCGGCGGCGTCGACGCCATTCAGTTCAATCATTTCAACAGACCAGCGTTCTCGGCAGCGGCCTTGATGCCGACGTAGTTCTCAGGCTTGGTGGCGATGAACTTGGTCGCACGCTGCAGGCCGAGGATCTCCTTGCCCTGCGCCGTGTTCGGGTCCAGTGCCAGGAAGGCGGCCTTGATCTTGTCCTGCAGGGCCTGCGGCATGTCGGCGTGGACCGACCAGTTGTAGTCGTAGTAAGGCGGCGTCGTGTAGAAGACCTTGACCTCGTTCGGGTCGACCTTCTTGTCGGCCACGAACTTCTCCCAGACCGAGATGTTCAGCGCACCGGCGTCCACCTTGCCGCTGGCGACGGCGGCGATGGTCGCGTCATGCGCGCCGCTGAAGGCCACGCGCTTCAGGTCCACATCGGGGTTGATCTTGGCGGCCAGCAGGAAGCTGCGCGGCATCAGGTGGCCCGAGGTGCTGCTCTGCGAGCCGAAGCTCAGCGTCTTGCCCTTGAGGTCTTCCAGCTTGGCGATGCCGCTGGCCTTGTCGGTGATGAAGACGGAGCGGAACTTCTCGTCCTCCTCGCGCTGCACCAGCGGGACGATCTTGCCGCCCGAGCGCACATTGGCCTGAACAAAGGTGAAGCCGCCAAACCAGGCCAGGTCGATCTTCTTGTTGACCACCGTCTCGACGGCGGCGGCGTAGTCGGTCACCGGCGTCCATTCGACCTTCATGCCGAGCTTGTTCTCCAGGTACTGGCCCAGCGGCGCGAACTTGCGCGCCAGTTCGGTGGGCGACTCGTCGGGGATGGCGGTCACGCGCAGCACCTGCTGAGCCTGGGCCGCCGCACCGGCCAGCGCCAGCGACATCACCACACCGCGCGCCAGACTGGCGACGACACGAGAGAGGGCCATTTGAATCTCCTGAGGGGGTTAGAACACGAGGGTGGCCCACGCCGAGTGGGCGGCGCGGGAGGCGTATTGGACAGCACCGCCGTGACGCCGGCCGGCGGGGATCAGATCTTCATGCGTCAGGCCCTGGGCCGCGAGCGCATCGGTGCAGGCAAAAAAGCGGGCGCCGTGGTCCAGTGCGTCCGTCATCCAGTCGGCAATGGTCTTGTCGAAACGATCCGAGGCGCGCAACTGCTCGGCCACACCGGGCTTGAGCAGCAGCACCGCCCGCGCCGAGAAGTAGACCTCCACCTGCAGCTCCAGCGCGGCCGCCGCGGCAGCATGGGCAAAGGGGGTGGCCAGGCGCACCGGGTCGTCGGGGTCGGCGGCCCAGAGCAGGATGGCCAGGCCAGCGCGGTTCATGAGCCCGTGTCCAGCTTGTTGAGCCAGGCCCAGTGCTGTAGGGCCGCGCGAATGGCGTCGCTGCCGATGGCAAGGCGGGCCTTCTCCTCGCTCAGTTTGGAGGGTGCCAGTTCGATCAACCAGCCCTGGTCATAGGGCGATTGGTGGACGAGCTCGGGGTGCTCATCCAGCGCCTCATTCACGCGGGTGACGACGCCGGACAGCGGTGACTTGACCGACACGATGGACTTCGCCAGCTCGACGACGGCGATGGAGCGGCCCTGCTCCACCTCGCTGCCGACCGGCTTGGGGCGGCACATATAGACGTCGCCCGAGGCCTTGAGGCCCAGCGCCGTGATGCCGACGCGGAAGTGGCCGCCGAGCAGGGGCTCGGCCCAGGTCTGGTCTGCTGCCCAGTACCAGAGCGCCTCGGGCATCTCGGTGCCGGCGATCGTCAGCATGCCAGCGCCCGGATCAAACAAAAGCGTTGGGCGTTCAGTCGGCGTCGCGAGCGGCCCGAGGTTGCGTCGAGAAGCGCAGCCGTACTCGGGTACGGCGAGCATCGCAGGCGCAAGATCGGGTCGCGCAGTAGCCGAATGAATGTCCAACGGCGGAAGGGCGTGGGAGTCGAACCCACCCAGCAGCGCGTGGCGCCACCCACCGGGTTTGAAGCCCGGCCGACACACCGGTGTCGTTCCCCTTCCCTCATGACGTGATGCTTTCGGCGAACAGCGCGCTGTCCGCCCGAAGCCGATGTTCGTCGCCCACGCGGCGCAGCAGCCCAACGCGGTCGAAATGTTCCAGGTGCTGGATGGCCCGCTTGCGGCCCAGGCCGGTCGCGTCGCGGAAAGCCGCAGCGGTGACCGTGCCCTGCTCGGCGCCGATGCGGCGCGCGATGCCGGCGAGCCGCGTCATCGTCGCGGTGTCGCAATACAAGTCCTTCACCACCTGGTGCAGCTCGCCCTGCCGGGCCAGCCGCGCCAGCGTGGCGCGCATCAGCGGCTCGGGCTCGGCGCAGTCCTTGGCGAGGTCGCGGGCCCAGGCGCCTTCTGCACCCGCAGCGGCCAGCCGGGGCGCGATCTTCTCGGCGATGCGCTGCTCGGCGGCCGACAGCTGCACGCCGTGCTCGGGCAGGTGCATGCAGGCGCCACGCTGGGCGATGTGACCCGCGGCACGCAGCTCAGCCAGCAGATGGCGCCACAAGGCCTCGGCGATGCGGGGTGCGACGAGGCGGCGCAGCCGCGCGGCATCGGGGCCGAGTTCGTCAGGCGACTTCGCATGAAAGTCGGCCAGCGTGGTGAGCAGCTTGGTCGTCAGCGCCGCACGGGCCTCGGTGCCCAGGGACCAGCCGTCCAGCGCCTCGGCGAGGCCCTCGGCCTGCGCAAAGCGGGCCAGGTCCAGCCCCAGCGACGACAGCGCCATCAGCCGCTCGCGACGTTGCTCGGCGGTGGGCAGCTCGCAGGCCGTGAGTTCGGCAAGCCGCTCGGGGGCACGGCGATAGCGCGCAGGCGCAAAGGGATCGAGCACGGTGCCGCCGGCGATGGTGCGGCTGGCGCCGGCATCGCGCAGCACGAGGCGATCGCCGCGCCAGGCACCGACGGGCGCGTGGCAGACGAGCTGCACGCGGGCCGTGCCGCCGGGCTCGATGGCGTCGCCGTCCAGCACCGCCACACTGGCCATGACGGCTTGGGCGCCGAGGTGCAGGTGAACACGCGTGCCCGAGCGCAGCGGCCTGGCCTCGCCGGGCCATAGCGTGAGCCGCGCATCGAGGCGTTCGGTCGCTAGCGCCACGGCCGGCGCGGTCAGCCACTGGCCGCGCGGCGCCTGCTCCTTGGCGAGGCCGGCAAGCGCGACGGCGCAGCGCTGGCCGGCCTGGGCGTGCTCGACGGCGCGGTTCTGCGCATGCAGGCTGCGCACGCGGGCGCGGTGGCCTTGAATGACGAGCTCGTCGCCGACGGCGATCTCGCCGGCGTGCAGCGTGCCGGTGACGACGGTGCCGACGCCGTCGAGGCTGAAGGCGCGGTCCACGGCAAGGCGGGCGGCGAGATGCGGCGAGGCGCGGGCCGGCAGTTGGCGGGCGGCGGCGAACAGCAGTTCGCGCAGTTCACCCAGGCCATCGCCCGTGGGCGCGGACACGGCCAGGATGGGCGCGGCATCCAGGCCCGTCCCGGCGAGCAGCGCCCTCACCTCCTCCTGCAGCGCGGCAACGCGGCCGGGCTCGGCGCGATCAGCCTTGGTGATGACGACGGCACCGCGCGTCAGGCCCAGCAGGCTGAGCACCGCCAGGTGTTCGCGCGTCTGCGGCATGACGCCGTCGTCGGCCGCAACCAGCAGCAATGCGAAGTCGATGCCGCTGGCACCGGCCAGCATGGTGTGCACCAGCTTCTCGTGGCCGGGGACGTCGATGAAGCCGATCCGTTCATCGCGATCAGAGACATCGAGATAGGCATAGCCCAGCTCGATGCTGATGCCACGCGCCTTCTCTTCGGGCAGGCGGTCGGTGTCCACACCCGTCAGCGCACGCACGAGCGTGGTCTTGCCGTGGTCGATGTGGCCGGCGGTTCCCACGATCACGCCAGGGCCTCCTTCAACAAGGCGAGCTGAGAGGTCAGCAGCGCGGGCTCTTCGAGGCAGCGCAGGTCCAGCAGCAGCCGGTTGTCCTGCACGCGGCCGATGACGGGTCGTGGCAGCTCGCGCAGCGCGGTGGCCAGCGCTTCAAGCGTGCGGCCGCGGCCGTCGACCGCGCTGATTGCCAGGCCGGCAGACGGCAGCCGCTCGACAGGGAGTGAGCCAGAGCCGATCTGGCTCTGCAGTGCCACCGTCTCGACGGTGAAGCGCGGCGCGACAGCGGCGGCGATCTCGAGCAGCAGGCGTTGGGCCAGCGCGGCGATCTGGTCCTGAGGCCTCGTCAACAGGCGCAGTGTCGGCAGGTCCCGCGCCAGCCTTTCGGGCCGCAGATAGAGCCGCAGCGTGGCCTCCAGCGCCGCGAGGGGCAGTTTGGACAGGCGCAGCGCGCGCTTCATCGGGTACTTGCGGATTCGGCCCACCGCGGCCTTGCTGCCGACGATGAGGCCGGCCTGCGGGCCGCCCAGCAGCTTGTCACCGCTGAAGGTGACGACGTCGCAGCCGGCCGCGAGCATGGCCTGGGGCAGCGGCTCGGCGGGCAGGCCGTAGGCGGCCAGATCCACCAGCGCGCCGCTGCCGAGGTCGGTCATCAGGGGCAGACCGGCGGCATGCGCGATGGGCGCCAGCGTCGCCTCGTCCACCGCCGCCGTGAAGCCCTGCACCTGGTAGTTGCTGGTGTGCACCTTGACGATGAGACCGGTGCGCGGCGTGATGGCCTGCTCGTAGTCGCGCGGGTGGGTGCGATTGGTGGTGCCCACCTCCACCAGCGTCGCGCCGGCCGCGGCCATCACGTCGGGCATGCGGAAGGCGCCACCGATCTCGACCAGCTCGCCGCGCGACACGATGGCTTCCTTGCCACCGGCCAGCGCCGCGATCCCCAGCAGCACGGCGGCGGCGTTGTTGTTGACGACGGTGGCGGCCTCCGCGCCGGTCAGCTCGCACAGCAGGGCTTCGATCAGTTCGTCGCGGTCGCCGCGGCCACCCGCGGCAAGGTCGAACTCGAGGTTGTTGGGCGAACCCATCAGCGCCAGCACCTGCTGCAGCGCGGCGTCGGCCAGCAGGGAGCGGCCGAGGTTGGTATGGATGACGGTGCCGGTCAGGTTGAGCACGGCGCGCATGGCGGGCCGCATGCGCGCCTGCACGCGGGCGGCGAGCGCGGCGGGCAGGCCGTCCAGGTCCGAACGGGTCAGCTCGCCGGCCAGGGCCTGGGTGCGCAGCGCGTCCAGCAGCGCCCTCGCCTCCTTGGCGACCAGCGTGTGGCCATGCTCGGCCACCAGCGGCGCGGCTTCGCGCAGCAATCTGTCCAGGGCCGGGAGGTCTTTTGGACTTGCCTTGGAACCGTGGACCACGGATTCGTCGGGCGCAGCCATCAGTGCTCTCGTCCTGGCGGCGGTGCCTCGTCCGGCTCGCCGAGCAGCAGCAACAGGTTGACGCCATGCGGATGCAAGCCGGCTTCGCCGACCAGCAGGTCCAGTGTCAGGCTGGCGAGGTCGTCGGCCAGCGGCTCGACGCCGTTGTCGCGGGCCGGGTGCATCAGCTTCAGGTAGTGGCCGCACTCGCTGCAGCACTCGGCCTGCACGACGGCGCCGGTGGTGGTCGAGGCGCCATCGGCCGCGACCAGGCTTTGCAGCGAGATGCCCTTGGTGCTCTGGCAGTGCGTGCACTTGATGCGCACGTAATGCCATTGCGTGGCGCACAGGCCGCAGGCGAGATAACGCGCGCCCTCGGCCCCCAGGCGCTCCAGCGAGGCGACCGGGCGGGAGCCACAGCAGGGGCACAGCGTGGGGTCGTCGGTGCGGCCGAAGGGCGGCACGGGCGCGTCGACATGCGCGGCATAGGTCTGCCGCACGAGGCGCGTGAAATGCAGTTGCAGGCCAGCGGCGATCAGCGGTGCGCCGGCCAGGTCCAGCCCCAGCATGACGCCGGACAGCAGGCGGCCGGCCTGGGTCTCCAGTTGCTCGTCGCTGGCGGCGGCGAGTTGCAGCGCGGCAGCCTTGGCGGGACCGTCGGGCAGGCGGCAGGCCAGGTCGGTCAGCAGGGCACGCAGCGAGTCGCGCCAGATGGGCTCGCGCGGCCAGGTTTCGGCCAGCAGCAGCGGCGCGCCGGCACGGGCGGCGGCGTCGATGTCGTCCGGTGTGGGCAGCGGCACGGCAACCTGGGCCGACAGCGCGCGGTGCTGGGCGTCGGCCAGCTCGGCGACGAAGCGCAGGAAGTCGCCCATGGCATGCCCGTCGGCCAGCGCGCGCAGGCGCAGCGCGCGATCGGCAAACACGCCGGGCTCGGGCAGGTGCAGAAAGCTCAGTTGCTCGCCGGCGCGAACGGCGATCTCTTCCGGGCTGAGGATCTTCTGCGGGTTACCGACGGTCATTGGTCATTTCGCGATGCCATAGCGCGTGATTCTGGCGCGCCCAGCCCTCGGTCACCGTGCCGCGCGTCATGGCGCGCAGCGAGCCCCTGACCCAGATGGCCGCGTAGACGTGCACGATGACGGTCAGGATCAGCACCGTGGCCGACAGCGCATGCAGCACGACGGCGATGCGCCGCGCCAGGATGGGGAAGCTGTCGGCGAACCAGGGCTGCCAGAAGATGAAGCCGGTCAGCACCAGCACGAGCAGGCTGGCAGCCATGAGCCAGAACACCACCTTCTGCCCCCCGTTGTAGCGGCCCACGGGCGGCATGTGGCTCTTGTCGCCGCGCAGCATGTCGCCGCTGTGCCTCATCCATTCCTTGTCCGCCTCAGTCATGCGGTTGTGCCGCCACAGCTTCATGAACATGACGATGAAGCACAGCGCCATCACCACTCCCATGAAGGGATGCAGGATGCGCGCCCAGGTGCCGCCGCCGAACAGCGCTGTCAGGAAGTAGAAGGCGGGGTGGAAGAAGGCCAGGCCCGAGAGGCCGGCGCCGAGGAAGAACAGCACGATCAACCAGTGGTTGGTGCGGTCGCCAGCGCTGTAGCGCTGCAGAAGGCGGGTTGCCATGGTGCGCTCCTGTCAGGCGGTGGGGTGGTCGGCATCGTCACGGGCGACGTTGCGATCCGCTTCGGGGTCGTCCGGGTCCTCGATGGGGCCCACGCGCGTGTAGTGGAAGAAGCCCGCGATGACCGCGCCGATCATGGCCGCAACAGCCAGCGGCTTGGCCGCCCCCTTCCACAGCCACACCAGCGGGCTGATCTTCGGGTCCTTGGGCAGGCCGCTGTAGAGCTCGGGCTGGTCGGCATGCTGCAGCACATAGACAACGTGGGTGCCGCCCACGCCCGGCGGGTCGTACACGCCCGCGTTCGCGTAGCCGCGCTCCTTCAGGTCGACGACGCGTTCGGCGCCGTAGTCCAGCATGTCCTCCTTGGTGCCGAAGCGGATGGCGCCGGTCGGGCAGGCCTTGGCGCAGGCCGGCTCCAGGCCGACGCCGACGCGGTCGGAACACAGGCTGCACTTGTAGGCCTTGCTGTCGACCTTGCTGATGCGCGGCACGTCGAAGGGGCAGCCCGTCACACAGTTGCCGCAGCCGATGCAGTGCTCGGAGATGAAGTCGACGATGCCGTTGGTGTACTTGACGATGGCGCCGGGCGCCGGGCAGCTCTTCAGGCAGCCCGGGTCCTCGCAGTGCATGCAGCCGTCCTTGCGGATCAGCCATTCCAGCTTGTCTTTCTCGACCTCCACTTCCGAGAAGCGCATGACCGTCCAGCTTTGCGGCGTCAGGTCGCGTGGGTTGTCGTAGGTGCCGTGGTTGTCGCCGACGTCGTCACGCAGGTCGTTCCACTGCATGCAGGCCACCTGGCAGGCCTTGCAGCCGATGCAGGAGGACACGTCGATGAGCTTGGCAACTTCAGCGACATGGTGCCGGGCCTGGGTGGACGGCGTCGTGGTGGCCGAGCGCTTGGCGATGTCCAGGGATTGGAGTGAAGACATGACGTGTTCCCTCAGGCTTTCTCAAGGTTCACGGTGAAGCTCTTGAACTCCGGCGTCTGCGTGTTCGCGTCGCCCACGAAGGGGGTCAGCGTGTTGACCAGATAACCGGGCTTGGCCACGCCGACAAAGCCCCAGTGGTTGGGCAGGCCCACGGTGTGGATGCGCTTGCCGTCCACGTCCAGCGAAGGGATACGCTTGGTGACAACGGCCACGGCCTTGATGAAGCCGCGGTTGCTCGTCACCTTGACCCAGTCGCCGTTGGCGACGCCCTTCTCCTTGGCCAGCTCCTCGCCGATCTCGACGAACTGCTGTGGCTGCAGCACGGCCGAGGTCAGCACGTTCTTGGTCCAGTAGTGGAAGTGCTCGGTGAGCCGGTAGCTGGTGGCCACGTACGGGAAGTCCTTGGGCGTGCCGAAGGCCTCCATGTCGCCCTTGAAGACGCGCGCGGCCGGGTTGGACTTGGCCTTGGCGTTTTGCGGATGCATGGGGTTGTTGGCCAGCGGCGTCTCGAAGGGCTCGTAGTGCTCGGGCAGCGGGCCGTCGACCAGGCCGGTCGGTGCAAACAGCCGCGCCACGCCCTCGGCAGTCATGATGAAAGGCCGCACCGCGTCGGCATCGGTCGGGTTGGCGTCGGGCCGGATGTCGGGCACGTCGGAGCCGCCCCAGCGTTCGCCGTTCCAGGCCATCAGCCGGCGCTTGGGGTTCCAGGGCTTGCCGGTCGGGTCGCAGGACGCCGCGTTGTAGAGCACGCGCCGGTTGGCCGGCCAGGCCCAGGCCCAGGCCAGCGTCTGGCCGATGCCATAGGGGTCGGCGTTGTCGCGCCGGGCCATCTGGTTGCCGGCCTGCGTCCAGGCACCGGCATAGATCCAGCAACCGCTGGATGTGCTGCCGTCGTCGCGCAGCAGGCCGAAGCCGCTGAGCTGCTCGCCTGCCTTGGCCAGCACCTTGGTCGCGTCCTTGGGGTCGGTCACGTCGGCCAGGGCCTTGCCGTTGTACTCCTTGGCCAGCTCCTCGGCCGAGGGGTTGGTGGGCTGCAGATAGGGCCAGCTCAGGTTGACGATGGGGTCGGGGAAGGCGCCGCCCTCCTTCACATAGGCCGCCTTCATGCGCATGAACAGCTGCGCAATGATCTCGGGGTCCCCCTTGGCTTCACCGGGGGGCTCGGCGCCCTTCCAGTGCCATTGCAGCCAACGGCCGGAATTGGTGAGGGACCCGTCCTCCTCCGCGAAGCAGGTGCTGGGGAAGCGGAACACCGTCGTCTGGATGTCCTCGCTCTTCACGTCGTTGTGCTCGCCGTGGTTCTTCCAGAACTCGGCGGTCTCGGTGTTGAGCGGGTCGATGACGACGAGGAACTTCAGCTTGGACAGGCCGCCGATGATCTTCTTCTTGTTGGGGAAGCTGCCGACCGGGTTGAAGCCCTGGCAGATGTAGCCGTTGAGCTTGCCCTGGCCCATCAGCTCGAAGGTCTGCAGCACGTCATAGCCCTTGTCCCACTTGGGCAGGTAGTGGAAGGCCCAGTCGTTCTCGGCGGTGGCGGCCTTGCCCCACCAGGCCTTTTGCTGGCTGACGAAGAACTTGGGATAGTTCTGCCAGAAGCTCATCTGGCCGGGGCGCAGTGGTTTGAGTGCGCGGGTCTTGTAGTAGGTCTCCAGGTCCTGCTCGCTGTCGCGGGCCAGGCTCATATAGCCCGTCAGCGACGTGGACAGCAGGCCCAGGTCGGTCAGCCCCTGGATGTTGGAGTGGCCGCGCAGCGCATTCATGCCGCCGCCGGGCAGGCCGATGTTGCCCAGCAGCAGCTGCATGATGGCGCCGGTGCGGATCATCTGCGAGCCCTGGCTGTGCTGTGTCCAGCCCAGGGCGTACATGATGGTCATGACCTTGTTGGGCCTGGAGGTCTCCGCGATCATTTCGCAGACCTTCAGGAACTTGTCCTTGGGCGTGCCGGTGATCTTGCTGACCTGCTCGGGCGAGTAGCGCGAGTAGTGCGCCTTCATGATGTTGAGCACGCAGCGCGGGTGCTCCAGCGTCGGGTCGACCTTGGCGAAGCCCTTGTCGTCGAGCTCGTAGCCCCAGCTCTTGTTGTCGTAGCGGCGCTTGGCTTCGTCGTAGCCGCTGAAGATGCCGGCTTCGAACTTGTAGTCCTCACCGACGATGAAGCTGGCGTTGGTGTAGGCCTTGACGTACTCGGTCTGGATCTTGTTGTTGGTCAGCAGGTAGTTGATGACGCCGCCCAGGAAGGCGATGTCAGAGCCCGCGCGGATGGGCGCGTAGTAGTCGCTCATGGCGGCCGAGCGCGTGAAGCGCGGGTCCACGACGATGAGCTTGGCCTTGTTGTGGTGCTTGGCCTCGATGACCCACTTGAAACCACACGGGTGGGCCTCGGCGGCATTGCCGCCCATGATGAGTACCAGGTCTGCGTTCTTGATGTCCACCCAGTGGTTGGTCATCGCGCCGCGGCCAAACGTCGGGGCCAGACTGGCCACCGTCGGGCCGTGTCAAACACGTGCCTGGTTGTCGAATGCGAGCATCCCCATCGAGCGCATCGCCTTGTGGGTGATGTAGCCCGCTTCGTTGGAGGATGCGGAGGCGCAGAGCATGCCGGTGGTCAGCCAGCGGTTCACCGTCTTGCCGTCGGCGTTCTGGGCGACGAAGTTCGCGTCGCGGTCGGCCTTCATCAGCTTGACAAGGCGGTCCATGGCCTCATCCCAGCCAACGCGCTTCCATTCCTTGCTGCCCGGTTCGCGGATCTCGGGGTGCTTGAGCCGGTTGGGGCTGTGCACGAAGTCCAGCAGGCCGGCGCCCTTGGGGCACAGCGTGCCACGGTTGACCGGGTGGTCGGGGTCGCCCTCGATGTGGATGATGGACGACGTGACGTTCTTCGCCTTGTCGCCCAACGAGTACATGATGACGCCGCAGCCCACCGAGCAGTAGGGGCAGGTGTTGCGGGTCTCGGTTGCCCGGGCAAGCTTGAAGTTGCGCGCCTCGGCCAGGGCGGCCGTTGGCGAGAACCCCAGGGCCACCAGGCTGGACGCTGCCAGCCCCGCGCCGCTCACCCGGAAGAAAGCCCTCCGGTTCATGTCCATTCGGCTGTCTCCTGCGGGCAGGGCCCGCTCTTGTGCAGGAACGAATCACGCCAGCAGCCATCGTTGGCCACCGCACTGTGATTTCTTCACAAAGGAGGGCCCTTGTCCAGGCAGGGCAACCCTGGGGGACTGGATCAGTCGGGTATCAGGTCGACTTGGAAATCGAGATGCTCGGGAACTTGGCCGAGTAGTCCTTGCCTTGGGCGGCGATCTTGGCCGCGACCTTGCGGGCCAGTGCTTTGTAAAGACCGGCCACCTCGCCGTCCGGCTCGGCGGCGACGGTGGGCGTGCCGGAGTCGGCCTGGGCGCGGATGCTCATGGCCAGCGGCAGCGAGGCCAGCAGCTCGGTGCCGTACTGGGCCGCCATCTTCTGGCCGCCGTCGGCGCCGAAGATATGTTCGGCATGGCCGCAGTTGGAGCAGATATGCACGGCCATGTTCTCGACGATGCCCAGGATGGGGATGCCCACCTTCTCGAACATCTTCAGGCCCTTCTTGGCGTCGATCAGCGCGATGTCCTGCGGCGTCGTGACGATGACGGCGCCGGTGACGGGCACGCGCTGCGACAGGGTCAGCTGGATGTCGCCGGTGCCCGGCGGCAGGTCGATGACGAGGTAGTCCAGCTCCTGCCAGCGCGTCTGGCGCAGCAGTTGCTCCAGCGCCTGCGTGGCCATGGGGCCGCGCCAGATCATGGCCTGGTCGTCCTCGACGAGAAAGCCGATGGAGTTGACCTGCAGCCCGTGCGCGATGTGGGGCTCCATGTTCTGGCCGTCCAGCGACTCGGGCCGGCCGCTGGCGCCCAGCATCAGCGGCTGGCTGGGGCCGTAAACGTCGGCGTCCAGTACGCCCACGCGGGCGCCTTCGGCATGCAGGGCCAGGGCCAGGTTGGCGGCCGTCGTGCTCTTGCCCACGCCGCCCTTGCCGGAGGCGACGGCGATGATGTTCTTCACGCCCGGCAGCAGCTGCACGCCGCGCTGCACCGCGTGAGCGACGACCTGGGTGGTGATGGCGACGCTGACATTGCCGACGCCCGCCAGTCCCTTGGCCGCGGCGATGACAGCCGCGCGCAGGGCCGCGTGCTGGCTGGCAGCCGGGTAACCCAGTTCGATGTCGACGGCGACATCCGCGCCATCCACCTTGATCGACCTGACCGCCTTGGCTTCACCCAGCGGGCGGCCGCTGCCGGGGTCCACCACGGCTTGCAGCAGGGGTTGCAGCTGGACATCGGAGATCGCGGTCATGGCAGGGAACAGTTCACGGCAAACGGGGCGAACAGTCTAGCCCGCAAGCGGTCTGCATCCAGTCGGCGGGCTTTGTGCGTAGAGTGAGGCGGCCCCGCATTGCCGCCGGAGATTTCATGCGCCGACCTGTTGTCTTGCTTGCCGCCGCCCTGCTGGGAACCTCGGCCCTTGCCCAGTCCGGCAAGCTGCTGTTGACCGGCGGCGTGTCCAGCATCGACGGCGCCGCCGGCGGTGGGCTGACGCCCTGGGCCGTGACCGGCAGCTATGCCACGGCCGGCGAAGTCGGCGCCACCGCCTTCGTCACCCGCGCCAAGACCGGCAACTACGGCCTGCTGACCTATGGTGCGGCCATCGCCTTCCACGACCGCATCGAGGTCTCGCTGGCCAGGCAGGACTTCGACACCGAGAGCAACCTCGCTCCCCTCGGCCTGGACGGCCTGCACCTGAAGCAGGACATCCTGGGCGTGAAAGTTCGCCTCATTGGCGACGCCGTGCTGGACAGCGACACGCTGATGCCCCAGATCGCCATCGGCCTGGAGCACAAGAAGACCCACGCCGGCAACCTCGGCCCGACGCTGTTCGGGCCACTCGGCGCCAGGGATTCGGGCACGGACTTCTACGCCAGCGCCACCAAGCTCTTCCTGGCCGACGGCGTGCTCGTCAACCTGACGCTGCGCGCCACCAAGGCCAACCAGAATGGGCTGCTGGGCTTCGGCGGGGCCCAGGGCAAGGGCTACCGGCTGCAACCCGAGTTCTCGCTCGCCAAGCTGCTGGCCAAGAACCTGGCCATCGGCTTCGAGTTCCGCGCCAAGCCGGACAACCTGAACCAGTCGGTGCTGGGCGCGGGCGCGCTGAAGGAAGACGACTGGAAAGACATCTTCATCGCCTGGGCGCCGAACAAGCATGTCTCGCTGACCGCCGCTTGGGTGGACCTCGGCCGCATCGCGCCGGCCGTGCAACCCAAGCGCCAGACCGGCAGCTATCTGTCCGCGCAGTTCGCGCTCTGACCCGGAGTTCCCCATGGCCCGCGCCGTTCTTGCCTGCCTGCTGCTCACCTGCGCTGGCGCGTTCGCGCAGACGCCCCCCGCCAACGACAGCGTCTACCAGGCCTGGGGCGGCAAGGCCGGCATCCGCGCGGTCATGGACGACTTCGTGCCGCGCCTGTTGACCGACCCACGCACGGCGCCCTTCTTCAAGAACACCAATCGCGAAAACCTGGCGACCCAGTTGACCGATCAGCTCTGCCAGGAGGCCGGCGGCCCCTGCGCCTACCAGGGCCCACCGATGAAGCTGGTGCACCAGGACCTGGACATCGGCCGGCGTGACTTCAATGCGCTGGTGGAGATCCTGCAGCAGGCCATGGATGCCAAGGGCATTCCCTTCAGCGCGCAGAACGGCATGCTGGCCAGGCTGGCACCGATGCACCGCGAAATCGTCACCACGGTGACTGAAACGCAGCAACGTCGGTAAAGAATTCTTTCGTTAACCGCGGCGCCACAAGGCGGCCGGGCCCGCGCGGCACACTGCCAGCCATGCAACTCACCCGTGTATCCGCGGCCGCCCTGCTGGCGGCCTGCGGCAGCTTGCCTGCCCTTGCGCAGTTCCCCGCCGCACCCGATGCGGCGGCCTCCGCGCCGGCTCGCCCGACGCCCAAGCCCGCCGACGCCAAGTCCGAGCAGCTCAAGCGCGTCGAAGTCACGGGCACGGCCACTGACGAATCCATCCGCAAGGCCTCCACGGCCAGCAAGATCGTCATCACGCGCGAAGAGATCGAGAAGTTCGGCGACTCGACGCTGGGCGAGATGATCAAGCGCCTGCCCGGCGTGACCACCGGCGGCCGCCCGGGCCGCGGCGGCGACATCCGCATGCGCGGCATGGGCGGCGGCTACACGCAGATCCTCGTCAACGGCGAGCGCATGCCGCCCGGCTTCTCGCTGGACCAGCTGCCGCCCGAGCAGGTCGAGCGTATCGAGGTGCTGCGCGCACCCACGGCCGAGTACGGCACGCGTGCCGTGGCCGGCACCATCAACATCGTGCTGCGCGAGGCGCTGAAGAAGAAGCTCAACGAGTTCCGCGCCGGCTTCGCGACCGAGCGCGGCCAGATCAGCCCCGGCATCAGCTGGACGCGCAACGACAACTTCGGCGAGGGCCATGCCTACAACCTGACCGTCAACGCGATGCGCGGTGAGCGTATCGACGACATCATCAATGACACGCTGACCCATACCGTCGCGAGCAACAGTGACAGCCTGCTGACCTCGCGCGGCCGCACCGAAGACCAGCGCAGCGCGCTGAACCTGACCGGCCGCGTGCAGTTCAAGCTCAACGCGACGGACAGCCTGGCCATCCAGCCCTTCATCGTGTCGACCAAGTCCAGCAGCAACACCCAGCTGCTGCAGACGACGACGCCCCAGCCCAATCCCCTGCCCCCCGGCTTCTTCGACCAGGCCGACACCGACGGCGACAACCGCTTCACGATGGCGCGCCTGAACGCGCAGTGGCAGAGCAAGCTGAGCAGCGACACCCGGGTCGAGGCCCGCGGCGGCATCGGCCGCGCCCGTGGCGAGAGCCACAGCGTGCGCCAGGAACGCCTGGCCGGTGCGGCCACGCGGCTGCAGGACGACAACAACACCAGCCGCGACAACAACTGGAGCGCACTGGCCAAGCTGTCTCACAACCTGGGCGGTGAGCATTCCCTTGTCAGCGGCGTCGAGGGCGAAGGGACAACACGGCACACCAACCGCGTGACCCTGGTCAACGGCGCGCCCCAGCCGGGGCTGGACGACTTTGGCGACGACCTGGATGCGTCCTCGGTGCGCGTGGCGGCCTATGCGCAGGACGAGTGGAACGTTGGCAAGCAATGGGACTTCTACGCCGGCCTGCGCTGGGAGGGCATCACCACCAAGTCCAGCGCCGCAACTTACGACGCGCGCAACAAGTCCAGCGTCTTCACGCCGCTGGCGCATGCCCGCTACAAGCTCGACGACAAGGGCCGCGACATGATCCGCGCCAGCCTGACGCGCAGCTACCGCAGCCCGCAGCTGCAAGACCTGATCGCGCGGCCGACCATCAACAGCCAGGTGCCTCACCAGGCCAACACGCCCGACCGCGCCGGCAACCCCGACCTCAAGCCCGAGCTGGCGACCGGCTTCGAGATTGGCTACGAGCACTACCTGACCAAGGGCGGCCTGCTCAGTGCCAACTTCTTCGCGCGCCGCATCACGAACCTGATGCGCACCGTGACGGCGTTGGAGACGGTGCCCTGGGCCGCGACGCAGCGCTGGGTGGCTCGCCCGCAGAACATCGGCAAGGCGTCGACCGCTGGTGTCGAGTTGGAGGCGCGCTTTCGCCTCGATGAGTATTTCGAGGGTGCACTGCCCATCAATGTGCGCAGCAACTTCAGCGTCTTCACGTCCAAGGTCGACGGCATCCCGGGGCCGAACAACCACATCGACGGCCAGCCCAAGGGCACGGCCAACCTCGGCGCCGACTACCGGCTGCGCTCAGTCCCGCTGACGCTGGGCGCCTCGCTGAACTGGACGCCGTCGACCACCATCCAGCAGACGCTGATCACCGAGACCACGGCCAGCCGCAAGGCCGTGGTCGACGCGTTCGCGCTGTGGGCCATCAACACCGAACAGTCGCTGCGCCTGTCGGCGACGAATCTGTCGGCGATGGACTACTTCACGGGCTCGGTCATCGCCACGGGCGATCAAGTCATCACGTCGCGCAGCGGCGGGCCAAGCTACGTGCAGTGGCAGCTGCGCTGGGAGATGAAGATCTGAGCCGAGACGGCTAGCGCGTGAGCGAAAACGCGCTGACGGCAGTGACCAGGCGCCCGGCCTGCTCCTTCAGGCTCTCAGCCGCTGCGGCGCTCTCTTCCACCAGCGCGGCGTTCTGCTGGGTGACCTGGTCCATCTGCGAAACGGCGTCACCCACCTGACCGACGCCGGTGCTCTGCTCGCGGCTCGCCACGCTGATTTCGGCCACGATGCCACTGACCCGCCCGATGGCTTCGACGACGTCGCGCATGGTCTCCCCGGCCCGGTCGACCAGCGCCGAGCCCTTGCTGACGTGGGTCACGCTGGAGTCGATGAGGCCCTTGATTTCCTTGGCCGCGACCGCGCTGCGCTGCGCCAGCGTGCGCACTTCTCCGGCCACCACGGCAAAGCCCCGGCCCTGCTCCCCGGCGCGGGCGGCTTCCACGGCCGCGTTCAGCGCGAGGATGTTGGTCTGGAAGGCGATGCCATCGATGGTGCCAATGATGTCGGCCATCTTTCGGGAGCCGGCATCGATGTCGCGCATGGTGGCGATGACGTCGCTCACCACGGCGCCGCCCCGGGCCGCGACGCCCGTCGCCGTCTTGGCCAGTTCGCTGGCCTGTTCGGCATGGTCGGCGTTATGGCGCACGGTGGTACCCAGTTCCTCCATCGTGGCCGCCGTCTGCTGCAGGGCACTGGCCTGCTCTTCGGTACGCTGGCTCAGGTTGGCGTTGCCCGACGCGATCTGCGTTGAGCCGGTGGCGATGGATTCCGACGCCTCGCGCACTTGCTGCACGATGCCGGCCAGGCTGTCGCGCATGGCCCCCAGCGATGCCAGTACGCTGCCGACCGGTGCGCGCTCGCTACCGGCCACGGGGCTCAGGTCGCCGTCGGCAACCTTGGTCGCGGCCGCGCTCAATTCGGCCGGCTCGGCCCCGAGTGCCCGTGACAGGCTGCGCACGATGAGGGCGCCACTGACGGCGGCAAGCACCAGGGCGCAGGTGACGACAGCCAGGAAGCCGTTGCGCTGGCTGCTGACCCGCGCTTGCGCCTGTTCAATCAGCTCTTCGGCGCGCTGCGCGGTGTAGTCCGAATAGGCGTTCGACGCCTGCACCAGTTCGGCCAGCAGGGGACGGCACTGCTCGTTCATGCGCAGCACGGCCTCGTCGCGCTTTTGCTCCAGCGCCAGCTTGACGATGCCCAGGGCCACCGGCGCGTATTTCTGCTCGACGCGGACGATGTCGGCGATCAGCGCCTTCGCCTTGGCCGACACATCGGCGGCCTCGGCCATGTGTTGGAGCCGGCCGAGTTGCTCGGAGGCCGTGGCGTGCGCCTTTTCCACCCGGGCCCTCTCGACATCCAGATCCTGCGGCTGCGTGACCAGCACAAGGTTGCGCGCCGCGATGGCGCGCTCGTCCACGGCCAGCCGTACCGCGTTGGCGACGCGCATGCGCGCGTCAATGCCTGTGACGTAGCCCTCGAAGGCCTCCGCCTCGGTTTGGAGGGCCCGCCAGGCGAGCCCCGCGATCAGCAGCAGCAGCGCCACCACGGCACCGAAGGCGAGGATGAGTCTTGCGCGGACGGTCAAAGAGGAGACGTTCATGGTGGCTCTTCGGGTTGGCCAAGGCGATGCCGAAAGTTACCCGAGAGACCTGATATCTGATTTATTTGACAGCCATGAGGTGCAAACAATGCCACGGATCAGTCATTTCTCGCCGCAACACCCCCCCATCAAGCACGAGATCTGTTGATGCTGCGCATTGGCGATCCTGTCACTCTGCTCGCAGGTTTTCGCCTGGCGAACCTCGGCACGGCATTGGGCGGCTGCCTGCCTGCCGGGAGTCGGCCACGTGACGCTGGCGGCCGCGCGATACAGAAATGGCTCGGCCGCACGCAGTACGGCCAGGACCCGCACTTCAACGGCTGGCTGCAGGATTCCCGCATCTACGGCAGCGCGCTGGGCGCCGCGCAGGTGCAGGCCCTGGCCCAGCCTGGGCGCGCACATCGTCAGCCGGCACGCTGGCTGGTCGTCACCCAAGGCCCCGTGAGGCCGTCGAGCTCGCAATCCCACAGCGCTTGCGCATCCATCTCATCGACGACACCCTCGCCGTAGACCTTCAGCGCCAGGCTGCGCAGCATGATGACCATGCCCCGCACAAACGCCGCACGCCCCGCTTCCCCGGCCACGCCTAGCAGCACAGAAGCATCGAGCTTCACGTAGTCCAGCCCAGCTTGGTAGAGCTTCTCGACCTGCGCCAGCCCAGCGCCGGCATGCTCCAGGCCCAACTTGACCCCAAGTGGCCGCAGCTGGCGGCCGAACTCCAGCAGACGCTCGAAATGCTCGGTTGCGGCAGCCTCGGCCAGGTCCAGCAACAACGAGCGCGCCGGCTGCGGCCATTGCGCCAGCAGCTCGCGCAGTTGCGGCAGGAAGGCCGCGTCGGCCAGCGACACCGGCGCCACATTGATGCAGCGCGCCTTGCCATCAGCAGCGATGGCCTGCAGGGCCAGACCGACGGCGAGCAGGTCGACATGCGCCGTCATGCGCGCCCGCACGGCCAGCGGCAGCCAGGCCGTGGCAGGCTGGAAATCTTCATCGAGGCGCAGCTGCAGCGGGCACTCCAGATGCAGCACGCGGCCGGCGCGGTCACGCACCGGGAACTCGACCAGGCGGCCACGCTGCTGGCTGACGGCCTCCTGCAGCTGGGCACGCCACAGGCCCTCGCCCTGCTCGCGGCCAATGCCGGGGTCGGCCACGATTTCGACGACAAAGCCACCACGCGCCTCGCTCTGGTGCTCGGCCCGGGCCAGCGCGGCATCGGCCTCGCCCAGCCAGACGTTGCTCGGCCGCTCGCGTGGCAGCTCGACGGCGCCGAGCGCCACCTGCACACCGGGCCCGAAGGCCGGCAGGCTGGCACGCAGCGCATCGGCCAGCGCATGGGCCGTCTCGGCGGCCACGCCCTCGGCCGGCAGCCACAGCGCGAAGTCGCCGCCGTTCAGGCGGCCGACGCGGCAACCGGCCACCGACTCGGGATAAGCCTGCAGGGCCGAGACGACGGTCAGCAATACATCGTCGACAGCGCCCCGGCCCAGGCGGGCATTCAGGCCGGACAGGTCACGCAGGCGTACCAGCACCAGGCCAGCCACCGCCGGGCCGTCGTCGCGGCGCAGGGCTGCGTCCAGCTCGGCCAGGAAATGCTTGCGGGTGGAGACGCCGGTCAGCGGGTCGTGGTGCACCTGCTCGCGCAGCACCAGCAGCTGGCCGGCCTGGGCCTCGAAGAGGTCGCGCACGCGCTGCACCATCGCGTTCATGGCGCGGGTGAGGCGCTGCAGCTCCGGCACGCGCGGCTCGACGACCTGGCCATAGCTGCCGGCCAACACGCCCTCGGCCTGGGCCACGGCGGCGTCCAGCGGGCGGCGGATGCGCCTCAGGCCCGCCCAGGCCAGCACGGCCGCGACGATGCCGACGATGAGCAGCCAGGCCAGCAGGCGCCGCGAGGTCAGCCACAACGCGTCATGGGCGTAGCTGGAATGGCTCTTCAGTTCGACCGCACCGATGGCGTTCCAACCGTTGGACAGCTGGGCCACACCGGACGCGGCTTCGATGGGCAGCATGGCGCGGAACCAGGCCGGCGCCTGGCCCGGGCGCGGCGCCTCGGCACGCTCGAACAAGGTCTCACCATTGGCGCCACGCCAACGCACGAATTCGTAGGCGCCGGTATCGAACTGGGCCGACACCAGCAACTTGATGAGCTCACGGTCGCCCTGCTGCTGCGACAGGGCGAGAGCCAGGGCCTGTGCGTTGTCGGCGTTCTTCAGCTCCAGCTGGGTGTGCATCAACTGCCGCGCGGAGACCATGGACAGGCCGACCGCGCCCACCAGCGCGGCCAGCACCACGCCAAGCACCAGCCAGGCGATCTGCCGCATCAACGACATGTCTCACTCCCCATCACAGAAACCCTTCTGCCCTGACCTTGGCCACCAGCTCGCGCCACAGCGACAGGCGCGCCAGCGGGTCACCCGCCGTCACCTGGCCCACGCCCTGCCACAGGCCCTCGGTGTTGAAGCTGAACACCGGCGTCAGGTCGCTGCGCTGCGACGCGGGCAGCACCTCGGGGCGCAGGTTGTCCAGGATCAGCGGCTCGGCGCCCGGCTGGGCATAGTAGGCCAGCACCATGTGGGCGAGCGACTGGCCCTGCAGCCGCGCCCGCACATAGACCATCCTCAACTTGGCCGTCGGCACGCCCGTGGCCGCCAGGCCGAAATATTTGGCGATGGCGTAGTCCTCGCAGTCGCCGGCGCGCTTTTCCAGGCTTTCCAGCGGCGAGGCCCAGTAGTCCGGCAGGTTCCAGGTGACGGCGTCGTCCTTGAAGGCCAGGCGGCGGTTGAAGAAATCGTTGATGTCCTTGAGCCGCTGCAGCTCCTCGCTCACGCCGCTGCGCTCGATCTGCTGCACCAGGGCCTGGGCCTGCTCGACGACGCGGGGACCGCGGGCTGCGGCAGCTTCCAGCACACGCGCCGCGTCATAAGCCGCCAGCGCCAGCACCGGCCCGGCCACCAGGACGGCCAACCACCACCGATGCCGACGAAGGGCGAAAGCGACGCGAGGCGGGGAAGTGGGCAAGATTGACGGCGGGCTGCAGTTGAATTCACTGTACCCGGCCGGCACATGTCCGAAGCGCCATAAGATTTTTGGATGATGCAGAACCCGGCACCTTCCCACGACCTGCGCACTCGTGCGCAGCAGATCCGCGACGACATCGACCAGTCGCGCCGCCGCGGCCCCCTGCAGCAGATCCAGATCCCGCCCTGCCCCGAGCTGCTGGCTCAGCTGCAGCAGGCCATGAGCCAGCCCGAGCCTGACCTCAACCTCGTCGCCCGCATCGCCTCCAGCGACGTGGCCATGGCCGCCACGCTGCTGCGCATTGCCAACGGCCCGCTGTTCAAGCCCGTCGGCCTGCCCTGCACCACCGTCGGCCAGGCGATGACGCGCATCGGCCTGCGCGAGAGCGTGGCCGTCATGACGGGCTTCCTGGCCCAACACGCCATCCCCGTCAACGCGCCACAGCTGGCGCGCTTCTGGGAGCGCAGCACCAAGCGCGCCATCGCGATGGCCATCATTGCCCAGCAGTTGCCGGGCCTGTCGCCCGACCTGGCGCACAGCTTTGGTCTCTTCCTGCACGTTGGCATGCCGGTGCTGATGCAGAGCGTGCGCGGCTATGCAGCCACCATGGTGGAGGCCGGCGCTCGCATCGACCGCCCCTATATCGCCACGGAAAACGCCAACCACAAGACCGACCATGCCGTCGTCGGCGCGCTGGTCGTGCGCGTTTGGAACCTGCCGGCGCCGCTGATGTCGGCCATCCGCCTGCACCACGACTTCGCGGCCCTCGGCCACGACGGCATTGAGCCTGAGATCCACACGCTGATCGCCGCCGGCCTGATCGCCGAGCATCTGATGCGCCGCCACGAAGGCCTGCCCGAGGACGCCGACTGGGCCGGCCACCACCAGGCTGCGATGGCCTGGCTGCACATCGACTGGGAAGAGCTGGCCCAGTGGGAAGAAGCCATCAGCGCGCAGTTCGATGCGGCTTAGGTTCCCGCGCCTGCGTGTCATCGTGCTGGTCGCCATGGTGGTGGCGGCACTGGCTATCGTCGGCTGGTGGGCGTTCGGCCCGTCCGGCGTCGCCGTCGAGTTGACCAAACGCAGCTGGCGCATGGAGATCATCGTCGAGCGGCTGCGTTCCGAGTCCGGCTCGGACTGGTGCGACGAGCTTCCCGAGGGCGCTTTCGACATCAGCCGCCGCACCATCGCCGATCCCACCGGCAAGCGCGCCGAGCCGGGCGAGCATTGCCGCTACAACGTCCTGGCCTGGCGCCGCAGCTGGATCGTCAAGAACGAGGGCGGCCCCGGCGAGCGCCCCGACTGGCCGCGCCCGCCGCTGCGCATGGCCCCGCCCGGCCAGCCCGGCAGCGAGCGCCTGAGCAAGCGCGAAGCCTATTTCGAGATCGAGCTGCGCGACCGCGAGGACCATGCCTGGGTCTGCCGCGTCGACGCCGAGCGCTGGCAGCAGCTGCGCGTGGGCATGCGCTTTCGGATCCCGGTGGACCGCTTCGGCACGGCGAACTGCCCGGCGATGTATCCGTCCAACATCTAGCCGGCCTTGGCCGCCTTCCAGCGCTTCAGGATCTCCGCTTCCTGCTCAGGCGTGTCCGGCTGCGGGCTGCGCCCTTCGATCAGCGGCAGCAGCGCTCGCGTACCTTCGTACAGATGCTCGAACAGCTTCTTGACGCGGGGCACCTGGCGCAGCTCCACGCGGGTCAGCAGCCACAGCTCGCTGCGCCAGTCGCGCGGCGGATCGAACACGCGCTTCAGCTCGGGGTCGGCATCGCCGAGATAGCAGGGCAAGGCACCCAGGCCCATGCCGGCGCGCACCAGCTGGCGAACATGGGTCAGGCTGTTGGTGCGCACCGCCACCTGGCGGCCCAGGCCCTGGTCCTCCAGCCAGCGGGCTGATGCCAGATGGGCCAGGTCCTCGTCGACACCCACCCAGGGTTGCAGGTCCAGGGTTTCGGCGCTGACGCCGCCCAGCTTGCGGGACGCATAGACCGTCGCCTCGACACGCGCCAGGCGGTGCCCCACCAGCGACTCCGGCGGCGGGCCGCCGGAGCGCAGCGCGACATCGGTTTCGCCCTGCTGCACGTCCAGCAGCGCGTTGCCGCTGCGCACCTGCAGCTGGACCTGATGCCGGGCCTGGTAGCTGGCCAGCAGCGGCGGCAGCAGGGCCTGCATCCAGGTATCGGCCGCGCTGAACCTCAGCAGGCCGCCAGGCCAAGCCTGCCGCCCCCGCAGGCTCTCGGTCACGACATGCAGCTCACGCCCCATGCGGCGCGACAACTCGACCAGCTCGGCGCCGGCGCGCGTGGCCACATAGCCACCACGCAGGCGCTCGAACAGCCGCAGGTCCAGCTTCTGCTCCAACGCCCGCAGCCGCCGAAACAGCGTCGCATGGCTCAAGCCGCCCGCGCCGGCCGCCTTGGCCAGGCCGCCATGCTGGGCGATCAGTTGCAGCAGGCGCAGGTCGTCCCAGTTCAGGTCGTTGATGATGGGCGCTGTCATGACCAGCAATTTTGCAATGACAAATTGCAAATTCGCACACGAAGGAGGCTCAGCGCGTTCCTAGACTGCAGGCCTTCCCAGCACAACAAGAAACCACGCCATGTCGATGTACGAACAGCTTCCCTTCCAGCCCGCCAACCGTGGCGAGATCGACCGCGTGGTGGCCGACTTCCCGCTGGCCACCCTCGTCAGCGCCGACGAGGGCCGGATGCTGGCCACGCCGCTGCCGTTGATCCTGGAGCGCGATGCGGCCAGCGGCGAAGCGCGGCTGATCGGCCATCTGTCGCGTCGCAACCCGCAGTTCGCCCTGCTGCAGCGCCAACCGCGCGCCCTGGCCACCTTCACCGGTGCGCAGGGCTACATCGCCAGCAGCTGGATGAGCAACCGCCGCTACGCACCGACCTGGAACTACGAGTTCGTCCAGTTCGAACTGGACGTCAGCATCGAGGACAGCCCGGAACAGCTGCTGCGTGCGCTGGAGCTGCTGAGCGCCCATGTCGAAGCACCCTACCCCAATGCTTGGCGGCCGGCCGAGATGGGGCCGCGGCTGAAGCAACTGGCGCAGTACATCGTGCCCTTCAGTGCCCGCATCCTGGAGACCCGCGCCCAGTTCAAGCTGGGCCAGGGCGACCCGGCCGACGCGCGGGCCGACGCCTACGCCGGCCTGTCCCGCTACGGCGGCCATCAACTGGCCGCCGCGATGCGGCGGCATGAAGAGCTGGTGCGGGAGGCCGCGCGCTAGGGCTCGGGTCTCACCGTCCTCAGCATCTGCTGCCACAGCGGCGCATAGGCCGCGTTGGCAATGCCTTCGCCATGCGGCTGGCCGCCCGGGCGCAACGGCAGGTCCAACGCATGAACCTGGGCCGGCGGGATCCCCAACAGGCGATAGCTTTGCGCCAGCAGGTCGGCGGCCGTCTCCTGCACGTGGTAGGTCGCATGCCAGCGTTCGGGCGGCGTGACGCTGGCACGGCGATACCAGCGGGCCAGTTCGCCGCCGGCCTCGCGGTCCCAACCGCCGGAGAAGTCCAGCACGCCGGCCACCGCGCGCGTCTTGGCGATGAAGGCGGCCATGCCGCCGCCTTGGGACTGGCCAGCCAGCACGATACGGCTCCAGCGTGGCTCATCGCCATCAACGTAGCCGACCCATTGGCCAGCCGGATCCTGCTCGGCCAGATGGCGCAGCAGCCGGGTGAGCCGCGGCACGATGGCATCCTCGGGCCGGTCGTCAATGGGCGCCGCGGTCGCATCGCCCCAGACGCGTTGTTGGCGGAAGGCCGCGGCGCAGGTCGGATGGGCCTGCAGCCGCGGTCCCTTGCAGACCTGCGATACGGCCACATCGTCCAGATAGGACAGGCCGACCAACCGGAAGCCGGCGGATCGCACCGCCTGGAAAAGGCCCTTCGGCCCGCTGGCGGGATGACCGTTGGTACCTGGCAACCAGACAAGCAGGGGCTCGGTCACCGCCGGGTCGTAGACCACCCAATGCGGCGACTCATCGGCCTTGAGCCGCGCATCGGTGGCCTGCGGCGCGACCCGCAGTGAACGTTCTTCGGCCTGTGCCGAGAGCGCCAGCAGCAACGCCGCCCCCAGCAACAGACGACGCATCGCTGCTTACTTCTTGCGCACCGGCGGCACGTCCGTGCAGGAGCCGTGCGCCACTTCCGCGGCCATGCCCAGGCTCTCGCCCAGCGTCGGGTGCGGGTGGATGGTCTTGCCGATGTCCACCGCGTCCGCGCCCATCTCGATGGCCAGCGCGATCTCGCCGATCATGTCGCCGGCATGCGTGCCGACGATGCCGCCACCGATGATGCGGTGGCTTTCCTCGTCGAAGAGCAGCTTGGTGAAGCCTTCGTCGCGGCCATTGGCGATGGCGCGGCCCGAGGCCGTCCACGGGAACAGGCCCTTGGTGACCTTGATGCCCTTGGCTTTCGCCTCGTCCTCGGTGATGCCCACCCAGGCCACCTCGGGGTCGGTGTAGGCCACGCTCGGGATCACGCGGGCGTCGAACTGGCTCTTCTTGAGCTTCTCGTCGCCCAGCAACTCACCAGCGATGACTTCCGCCGCGACATGGCCCTCGTGCACCGCCTTGTGGGCCAGCATGGGCTGGCCGACGATGTCGCCGATGGCGAAGACGCTCGGGACGTTGGTGCGCATCTGCACGTCGACCGGGATGAAGCCACGGTCACCGACGATGACGCCCGCGTTCTCGGCGCCGATCTTCTTGCCGTTGGGCGTGCGGCCCACGGCCTGCAATACCAGGTCGTAGCGCTGCGGCTCTTTCGGGGCACCCTCGCCTTCGAAGGTGACCCAGATGCCATCGGCCTTGGCCTCGGCACCGACCGTCTTCGTGTTCAACATGATGTTGTCGAAGCGGTGCGCGTTGAACTTCTGCCAGACCTTGACGAGGTCGCGGTCGGCGCCGGTCATCAGCGTGGGCAGCATTTCGACGACGTCCAGGCGTGAGCCCAGCGTGGAGTACACCGTGCCCATTTCCAGGCCGATGATGCCGCCGCCGACGATGAGCATCTTCTCGGCCTCGACCTGCATCTCCAGCGCGCCGGTCGAGTCGACGATGCGCGGATCGTTCGGCAGGAAGGGCAGGCGCACGGCCTGCGACCCGGCTGCGATGACGAGGCGCTTGAAGGCCACGGTCTGCACCGCGCCGGTCTTGGCCTGGCCCACGGCGCCTTCGGTCGCTTCGACCTTGAGGTGTTGCGCGTCGATCAGCGAGCCGACGCCGCGCAGCACGGTCACCTTGCGCATCTTGGCCATGGCCGCGAGGCCGCCTGTCAGCTTGCCCGTCACCTTGTTCTTGTGGGCGCGGAGCTTGTCGATGTCGACTTCCGGCTCACCGAAGGCCACGCCGAGGTCGGCCATGTGGCTGACTTCGTCCATGACCGCCGCGACGTGCAGCAGCGCCTTGGACGGGATGCAGCCGACATTCAGGCAGACGCCGCCCAGCGTCGCGTAACGCTCGACGAGGGCGACCTTGAGGCCCAGGTCGGCGGCGCGGAAGGCGGCCGAGTAGCCGCCGGGGCCACCGCCGAGGACGACGAGGTCGAAGGCCTGGTCGGCGCTGCCCGAGTAGGTCGCGGCGACCGGTGCCGGTGCCGCAGCCACGGGTGCTGGTGCAGGCGCAGCGGGAGCCGGCGCGGGAGCAGCGGCTTCAGCCGACTCCAGCGTTAGCACGACCGAGCCCTTCTTGACCTTGTCGCCGATCTTGACGCGCAGCTCCTTCACCACGCCAGCGGCGGATGACGGGATCTCCATCGACGCCTTGTCGCTCTCGACGGTGATGAGGCTTTGCTCGACCTTGACGGTGTCGCCGGCCTTGACCAGCACCTCGATGACGCCGACTTCGTCGAAGTCGCCAATGTCCGGAACTTGAACTTCCACGATTGCCATGTGTTCAGCTCCCGACTTAGAGCGCGATCCGACGGAAGTCGGAGAGCAGCGAAGCAAAGTAGACGTTGAAGCGCGCAGCCGCGGCGCCGTCGATGACGCGGTGGTCCCAGCTCAGCGACAGCGGCAGGATCAGGCGCGGCACGAAAGCCTTGCCGTCCCACACGGGCTCGATCGAGCTCTTGCAGACGCCCATGATGGACACCTCGGGCGCGTTGATGATGGGCGTGAAGTACTTGCCGCCGATGCCGCCGAGCGACGAAATCGAGAAGCAGCCGCCGCTCATGTCGGCCGGGCCCAGCTTGCCGTCGCGGGCCTTCTTGGCCAGATCGCCCATTTCCTGGGTGATCTGGAAGATGCCCTTCTTGTCGGCGTCCTTGATGACGGGCACGACCAGGCCGTTGGGCGTGTCCGCCGCGAAGCCGATGTGGAAGTAGTTCTTCAGGACGAGCGTGTCGCCATCCAGCGAGCTGTTGAACTCGGGGAACTTCTTCAGCGCCGCCACGGCCGCCTTGATCATGAAGGCGAGCATCGTGACCTTGATGCCGGCCTTCTCGTTCTCCTTGTTCAGCTGGACGCGGAAGGCTTCGAGGTCGGTGATGTCCGCGTCGTCATGGTTGGTGACGTGGGGGATGACGACCCAGTTGCGGTGCAGGTTGGCGCCCGAGATCTTCTTGATGCGGGACAGTTCCTTGCGCTCGACGGGGCCGAACTTCTCGAAGTCCACCTTGGGCCAGGCGAGCACGTTCAGGCCGGAACCGCTGCCACCACCGCCGGCGGGCGCGGCGGCCTTCTGCGCGGCAGTCTGGAGCTGCCCGGACATGACTGCCTTGACGAAGCCCTGCACGTCGCTCTCGACGATGCGGCCCTTGGCGCCCGTGCCCTTCACTTCGGCCAGCGGCACGCCCAGCTCACGGGCGAGCTTGCGGATGCTGGGCGAGGCGTGGGGCAGCTTGCCAGTCGGAGCAACAGGCTCGTGCGGCGGCAACGCCGCCGTCGGTACGGTCTTGGTCTCAGCCGGTGCGGCAGCTGGGGCTGCTGCGGCAGGCGCCGACGCGGCCACGGGCGCTGCTGCGGCCGGCGCAGGCGCAGGCGCCCCCCCGGTGGCGGCCACGCGTGCCAGCGGCGAGCCCTTCTTGACCTTGTCGCCGACCTTGACGAGCAGTTCCTCGACGACACCGGCATGCGACGACGGGATCTCCATCGATGCCTTGTCGCTCTCGACGGTGACGAGGCTCTGCTCGACCTTGACGGTGTCGCCGACCTTCACCAGCAGCTCGATGACGGCCACCTCGTCGAAGTCGCCGATGTCCGGCACTTCGATGGTGACCGGGCCGCTGCTTTGCGCAGGGGCCGCCGGTGCCGGCGCGGGTGCTGCGGCAGGCTCGGCCGCCGGGGCGGGGGCTGCAGCGGCAGGCGCCGGCGCAGCGGCCGCAGGCGCGGCAGCACCCTCGGCTTCAACCATCACCAGCACGCTGCCTTCCTTGACCTTGTCGCCCACGGCGACCTTGATCTCCTTGACCACGCCGGCCTGCGACGACGGGATCTCCATCGACGCCTTGTCGCTTTCGACGGTGATCAGGCTCTGCTCGACCTTGACGGTGTCGCCGACCTTGACGAGCACCTCGATGACGCCGACTTCATCGAAATCGCCGATGTCGGGAACCTTGACTTCAACCAATGCCATAACCCATATCTCCAATGTTTGCGGATGTAGTGCCTTCCCAAGCGGCACCCGTGGAACTGGCTTTGCCAGGCCACTGGGTGCGCCCCCCTCGAGGGGGAGGCGCGTCAGCGCCTCGGGGGTGGGCTATGCATACAGCGGGTTGATCTTGTTGGCGTCGATGCCGTACTTGGCAATCGCCTCGGCCACGCGCTCGACCGGGATCGCACCGTCATCGGCCAGTGCCTTCAGCGCAGCGACGACGATGTAGTGGCGGTTGACCTCGAAATGCGCGCGCAGCTTGGAGCGGAAGTCGCTGCGGCCGAAGCCGTCCGTGCCCAGCACCTTGTAAGAGCGGCCCTTGGGGATGAAGGCGCGGATCTGCTCGGCGTAGTTCTTCATGTAGTCGGTCGACGCGATGACCGGGCCCTTGGTGTGACCCAGCTGCTGGGTCACGAAAGGTACGCAGGCCAGCTCGGTGGGGTGCAGCAGGTTCCAGCGCTCGGCGTTCTGGCCGTCGCGGGCCAGCTCGTTGAAGCTCGGGCAGCTCCACACATTGGCGCCCACGCCCCACTCCTCTTCCAGCAGCATCTTGGCGACCTGGCTTTCGCGCAGGATGGTGCCCGAACCCAGCAGGTTCACGCTGACCGGCTTGGAAGCATCCGCCTCTTCCAGCAGGTACATGCCCTTGAGGATCTGCTCCTCGGTGCCCGCCTTGAGCCCTGGCATCGGGTAGTTCTCGTTCAGTAGGGTGATGTAGTAATAGACGTTTTCCTGGTCTTCCACCATGCGCTTCAAGCCACGCTGCATGATGACGGCGACTTCGTGGGCGAAGGTCGGGTCATAGGACACGCAGTTCGGGATGGTGCCGGCCAGGATGTGGCTGTGGCCGTCCTCGTGCTGCAGGCCTTCGCCGTTCAGCGTCGTGCGGCCGGACGTGCCACCCAGCAGGAAACCGCGCGCCTGCATGTCGCCGGCGGCCCAGGCCAGGTCACCGATGCGCTGGAAGCCGAACATCGAGTAGTAGACATAGAACGGGATCATCACGCGGTTGTTCGTCGAGTACGACGTCGCCGCGGCGATCCACGAAGCCATGCCGCCGGCCTCGTTGATGCCTTCCTGCAGCACCTGGCCGGCCTTGTCCTCGCGGTAGTACATGACCTGGTCGCGGTCGACCGGCGTGTACTGCTGGCCCGCGGGGTTGTAGATGCCGATCTGGCGGAACAGGCCTTCCATGCCAAAGGTACGTGCCTCGTCAACGAGGATGGGCACCGTGCGCGGGCCTAGTTCCTTGTCGCGCAGCAGCGTCGTCAGGAAGCGCACATAGGCCTGGGTCGTCGAGATCTCGCGGCCTTCGGCCGTCGGGTCCAGCACGGCCTGGAAGGTGGCCAGGTCGGGCACGTTCAGTTTTTCGTCGGTTTTGGCGCGACGCTTGGGCAGGTAGCCGCCCAGCGCGTTGCGGCGCTCGTGCAGGTACTTCAGTTCCTGCGAGCCTTCGGCCGGTTGGTAGAACGGGATCTTGGGCAGGTCTTCGTCCGACACCGGGATGTTGAAGCGGTCGCGCATCGCGCGGATGTCGTCGTCCTGCAGCTTCTTGGTCTGGTGGGCGGTGTTCTTGCCTTCACCGATCTTGCCCATGCCGAAGCCCTTGACGGTCTTCACGAGCAGCACGGTGGGCTGGCCGACGGTGTTGACGGCCTTGTGATAGGCCGCGTAGACCTTCTGCGGGTCGTGGCCGCCGCGCTGCAGGCGCCAGATGTCCTCGTCGCTCATCTTGGAGACGAGTTCCAGCAGCTTGGGGTGCTTGCCGAAGAAGTTCTTGCGCACGAAGGCGCCGTCATTGGCCTTCATGGCCTGGTAGTCACCGTCGACGGTGTCCATCATGACCTTGCGCAGCAGCTCGTCCTTGTCGCGCGCCAGCAGCGGGTCCCAGTAGCCGCCCCAGATCAGCTTGATGACGTTCCAGCCCGCGCCGCGGAACTCGCCTTCGAGCTCCTGGATGATCTTGCCGTTGCCGCGCACCGGGCCGTCCAGGCGCTGCAGGTTGCAGTTGACGACGAAGATCAGGTTGTCGAGCTTCTCGCGCGCGGCCAGGCCGATGGCGCCCAGCGATTCCGGCTCGTCCATCTCGCCGTCGCCCAGGAACACCCAGACCTTGCGCTTGCTCGTGTCGGCAATGCCGCGGGCGTGCAGGTATTTCAGGAAGCGGGCCTGGTAGATGGCCATCAAGGGGCCCAGGCCCATCGAGACGGTCGGAAACTGCCAGAAGTTCGGCATCAACTTCGGATGCGGGTAGCTGGACAGGCCCTTGCCGTCGACTTCCTGGCGGAAGTTGATCAGCTGTTCTTCGGTGATGCGGCCTTCCATGAAGGCGCGGGCATAAATGCCGGGGGCGCTGTGGCCCTGGATGTAGAGCAGGTCGCCGCCGTGCACGCCGTCGTCGGCATGCCAGAAGTGGTTGAAGCCGCAGCCCAGCATGGTGGCCAGCGACGCAAAGGAGCTGATGTGGCCGCCCAGGTCGCCGCCGTCTTCGGGGTTGTGCTTGTTGGCGCGCACGACCATCGCCATCGCGTTCCAGCGCATGTACGCGCGCAGGCGCTCTTCGATCTCGATATTGCCCGGGAAGCGCTCTTCCTGGTCGGGCGGGATGGTGTTGACGTAGGCCGTGTTGGCCGAGAACGGCACTTCGATGCCGGCCTGGCGGGCGTGGTCGATCAGGGTCTCGAGCAGGAAGTGGGCGCGGTCGCCACCTTCTTCGCCGATGACGGCCGAAAGGGCATCCAGCCACTCACGGGTTTCCTGTGGGTCTTGGTCGTTCGCGGCGGCGCCGAGAAAGTCTTGCGGCTGGGCTGACATGGCCGTGTCTCCTAATAAATCCGCCTCTGCGGGCGAAAGTGGCAGTTCTAACAGGTGCGAGGTGCGGACCCAGGCCCGCGAGCGGGGCGGAGTGTCTCACAGGCTCGAGCACTTTCCCAAATGGTGCGAGGTGATTTCTTATTGTGAAATCAACGAGATCGGCATCGGCCCGGATAATTGCGCATGCCCCCTGTCTCCGCCTCGCCCAACCGCAGCCAACGCTGGCTCGCCACGACGCGCCGCCTGGTCGCCACCTGGTGGTTCAAGCAGTCGCCGTCACGCCAGGACCGCCTGGCCACGCTGGGCCCGCTGATCTCCGTGCTGCTCTTCCTGGCGGCCATCATTTCGGCCTTCTGGTACCTGCGCAACGAAGAAATCGAACGCGAGACCGAGTCGGTCAAGCGCGACACCGAGATCGCCCAGCAGCAGATCCGCCTGCGCCTGATCGAGAATCAGGAGCAGCTCGTGCGCATCGCGCGCGAGGTCGTCACGCGGCAGATCGACGCGCACGAGTTTTCGGCCCAGGCCCAGGCTTTTGCGCGCGAGCGGCCCGAGCTGACGCATGTGACCTGGCTGAGCGCCAAGCGCGAGCGTCGCAGCAGCGTCGGCGCGGCGGGCTTCCAGGCCGACGGGCTGATGTCGGCCGACGGCGGCGACCCGTCCATGCCCATGGCCAACCAGTCCAACGCTGCGGCCATCGCTTTCGAAGCGGCCAAGGATCGCCGCCAGCCGGTCTATTCGCCGCCCTTCGCCGATGCCAACGGCGTCACCGTCTTCCAGCTGCACATCCCGCTGATCGACCGCGGCGGCTTCGCCGGCGTGCTGATCGCCGAGTACACCGTCGAATCGCTGCTGCGCTATTACGTGCCCAGCGAAGTCGCCACCCGCCACAGCATCGCCGTGCTGGATTCGCGCGACCAGGTCGTCAGCAGTACCGTCACGCCCATGCCGGGCCAGGTGCTGCGCCGCGCCTCGCTGCTGCACGACGTGCCGCTGGCGCCGGCACTCAATGGCCTGGTGCTGCGCGGCCAGGGCTGGCGCACTTCCATCGGCCTCATCAACAACGCACTGTTCTGGCTGGTGCTGGCGCTGGCGGGCATGACGGTGTGGATGCTGCTGGGCACCTGGCGCCACATGCGCCGGCGCACGCAGATCCAGAACGCGCTGACGCTGGAAACCAACTTCCGCCGCGCCATGGAGAACTCCATGCTGACCGGCATGCGCGCCATGGACATGGACACGCGCATCACCTACGTGAACCCGGCCTTCTGCGCGATGACCGGTTTCTCGGAGGCCGACCTCGTCGGCCGCACACCACCCTACCCGTTCTGGCCCGTGGACCGCCGCGAGGAGAACGCCCGCCTGCTGCAGCAAGAGCTGCAGGGCCGCAGCCCGTCGGGTGGGGTGGAGGTCAAGATCCAGCGCAAGGACGCCAGCCAGTTCGATGCCCGCGTCTATGTGTCGCCGCTGGTGGACACCAAGGGCAAGCAGACCGGCTGGATGACCTCGATGACCAACATCACCGAGGCCAAGCGCGTGCGCGACCAGCTCTCGGCCTCGCACGAACGCTTCACCACCGTGCTGGAAGGGCTGGACGCCGCCGTGTCCGTGCTGTCTGTGCAGCCGCCCGAGCTGCTGTTCGCCAACCGCAGCTACCGCCTGTGGTTCGGCGCAGACCCGGCCGGGCACGCACTGCTGGCCGGCGGCCATCTGCTGGGCACGACCAGCCGCCGCGGCGGCCTGGACGACGGCACTGACGAAGTCGATGACTATTCCGGCCTGCCCGCCGAGGCGCTGACCGAAACCGGCTCCGACCCGCGCGAGGTCTATGTCGAGTCCCTGGCCATGTGGTTTGACGTGCGCGCGCGCTACCTGCAATGGACCGACGGCCGCCTGGCGCAGATGCTGATCGCCACCGACATCACGATGCGCCGCCACGCCGAGGCCCAGGCCGCGCTGCAGGCCGACAAGGCCCAAGTGACGAGCCGGCTGATGACCATGGGCGAGATGGCCTCCAGCGTCGCCCACGAGCTGAACCAGCCGCTGACCGCCATCACCAACTACTGCAACGGCATGGTCAGCCGTGTGCGAAACGACAGCATCGACAAGGATGCGCTGATGGCGGCACTGACCAAGACGGCCAAGCAGGCCGAGCGCGCCGGCCAGATCATTCACCGCATCCGCAACTTCGTGAAGCGCAGCGAGCCGCAACGCCAGCCCGCCAACGCCGCAGACATCGTCGAAGACGCGGTCGAGCTCGCCGGCATTGAGCTGCGCCGGCGCAACGTGGCCATCCACACCTATGTCGCCCAGCGCCTGCCGCAGCTGATGGTGGACCCCATCCTCGTCGAGCAGGTGCTGATGAACCTGCTGAAGAATGCCGCCGAAGCGATCGACAACGCCTCGCTCCCGACGTCGCGCCGCCACATCGAGCTGCGCGTCATCCCCAAGCACAGCGCCGAGCTGGGCGGCCAGATCGAGTTCTCGGTCACCGACATGGGGCCGGGTTTGCCCGATGAAGTTCTGTCGCGCATGTACGAGGCCTTCTTCTCGACCAAGGCCGATGGCCTGGGCATCGGCTTAGGGTTATGCCGGTCTATCGTCGAGTCCCACCAGGGCCGGATAAAAGCCGAGAACCTCTACAATGGCTCCTTGGTCGTCGGCTGCCGATTTGCATTCACGATTCCGGTCACCATCACCTCAGAACACCTGCGTCAGGAAGCCTCCCCAGGCACTCCCGGCAGCGCTCAGAGAACAGAACCCACAGCACCATGAGCTTGATCCCCAAGAAGGGCAACGTCTACGTTGTCGATGACGACGAAGCGGTCCGCGACTCCCTGCAGTGGCTTCTCGAAGGCAAGGATTACCGGGTCAAGTGCTTTGATTCCGCTGAATCCTTCCTCGCCCGCTACGACCCCCGCGAGGTCGCCTGCCTGATTGCCGACATCCGCATGGATGGCATGACCGGCCTGGAACTCCAGGACCGCCTCATCGAACGCAAGAGCCCCCTGCCCATCGTCTTCATCACCGGCCACGGCGACGTGCCCATGGCGGTGCAGACCATGAAGAAGGGCGCGATGGACTTCATCGAGAAGCCCTTCAAGGAAGAAGAGCTGCTGGCCCTGGTGGAGCGCATGCTCGACCAGGCCCGCGAAGCCTTCTCCAGCCACCAGGAAGCCGCCAGCCGCGACGCCCTGCTGGCGCGCCTGACGACGCGCGAAGCGCAGGTGCTGGAGCGCATCGTCGCCGGCCGCCTGAACAAGCAGATCGCCGACGACCTCGGCATCAGCATCAAGACGGTCGAGGCGCACCGCGCCAACATCATGGAAAAGCTCAACGCCAACACCGTGGCCGATCTGCTGAAGATCGCATTGGGTGCCACGGCGAAGGCCTGACCTCCACTGACTACCGGAAGGCCGCTGAACTCTCAGCGGCTTTTTGCTTTCTAAATTTGAACACGCCCACAGAGGCACAGAGACACAGAGAAATTCAAGGTTTCTCTCTGTGTCTCTGTGCCTCTGTGGCTTTGTTTTGCAGTTTTTGAACGGACCCACACTGCCATGACCGCCCAACTGATCGACGGCCTCGCCCTCTCCAAATCCATCCGCGCCGAAGTCGCGACCCGCGCGGCGGCGCTGACCGCCAAGGGTGTGCAGCCCGGCCTGGCCGTCGTCATCGTCGGCGACGATCCGGCCAGCCACGTCTACGTGCGCAACAAAGTCAAGGCCTGTGCCGACGCCGGCCTGCATTCGGTGCTGGAGAAGTACGAAGCGACGTTCAGCGAAGCCGAACTGCTAGCCCGCATCGATGCGCTCAACAACGACCCCAGCATCCACGGCATCCTGGTGCAGATGCCCCTGCCCAAGCACATCGACCCGCACAAGGTCATCGAAGCCATCGCGACGAGCAAGGATGTGGACGGTTACTCGACGCTGAGCGCCGGCGAGCTGATGACCCAGCTGCCGGGTTTTCGGCCCTGCACGCCCTATGGCTGCATGAAGCTCATCGAGAGCACCGGCTTCAACCTGCGCGGCAAGCATGCCGTCGTCATCGGCCGCAGCAACACCGTGGGCAAGCCCATGGCCCTGCTGCTGCTGCAGGCCAATGCCACGGTCACCGTCTGCCACAGCGCCACGCCGGACATTGGCCACCATACCCGCCAGGCCGACGTCGTCGTCGCCGCGGTCGGCCGGCGCAACATGCTGACCGCCGACATGGTCAAGCCGGGTGCAGTCGTCATCGACGTGGGCATCAACCGCAACGACGAGGGCAAGCTCTGCGGCGACGTGGACTTCGACGGCGTCAAGGAAGTGGCTGGCTTTATCACGCCCGTGCCCGGCGGCGTGGGTCCTATGACCATTGCCATGTTGCTGGTCAACACGCTTGAATCTGCGGAACGCGTCGCCAAGTCTGCTTGATATGACAAATCCTCTGCTCTCCACTGCCGCCCTGCCCGACTTCGCGGCCATCCATCCCGAGCATGTGCAGCCGGCCATCCAGCAACTGCTGGCCGCCGCGCAGGTTGCACTGGACGAGGCCACCAAGCCCGAGACGCCGGGCGACTACGACGCGCTGTCGCGCATCCTCGATACCAGCACCGAGCACCTGGGCGCCGCCTGGGGTGCCGTGGGCCATCTGAACGCCGTCGCCGATACGCCGGCACTGCGCGAGGCCTACAACGCGATGCTGCCGGCCGTCACCGAGTTCAGCACGGCCATGGGCGCCAACGAGGCGCTGTTCGCCAAGTACAAGGCCGTGGTCGCCGCTCAAGGTTCAACGCTGAGCGCACCGCGCCAGCAGGTGCTCAAGCACGCCATCCGCAACTTCGTGCTGTCCGGCGCCGAACTGCAGGGCGCGGCCCGCGAGCGCTATGCCGCGATCCAGGAGCGCAGCGCCGAACTGCAGCAGCAGTTCAGCGAGCATGTGCTGGACGCGACCGACGGCTGGAGCTACATCGCCATCGCCGAGGAACTGGCCGGCGTGCCGCAGGATGTGCTGGATGCCACCAAGCTCGACGACGGCGGCCACAAGCTCACGCTGCATTTCCCGGTCTACCTGCCCGTCATGCAATACGCGGAAAGTCGCGAGTTGCGCGAGAAGCTCTACCGCGCCTACGTGACCCGCGCCAGCGAGACGGGCAAGCCGGAATGGGACAACACCGCCGCCATGCGCGAGATCGTGGCCCTGCGCCAGGAAGAGGCCCAGTTGCTCGGCTATGCCAACTTCGCCGAGGTGTCGCTGGCGCCCAAGATGGCCTCGACGCCGGAGGAGGTGAAGACCTTCCTGCGCGACCTCGCCAAGCGCGCCCGGCCCTTCGCCGAAAGGGACCTGGCCGAGCTGCGCGAGTTTTCCAAGGGGCAACCGCTGGAATCCTGGGACGTCTCCTACTGGAGCGAGAAGCTCAAGGAAGCCCGCTACGCCTTCAGCGACCAGACGGTGAAGCAGTACTTCACGGCCACCAAGGTCGTGCCGGGCCTGTTCTCCATCATCGAGCGCCTGTTCGACGTGTCCATCAGCGAGGCCACGGCGTCGGTCTGGCACGAGACCGTCAAGTTCTACGAGATGCGCCGCGGTGGCCAACTCATCGCCCAGTTCTATCTCGACCTTTACGCGCGCAACGGCAAGCGCCCCGGCGCCTGGATGGACGAGGTGCGCAGCCGCTGGCTCAAGCCCACGGGTGAGCAGCAGACGCCAGTGGCGCTGCTGACCTGCAACTTCGCCAGCCCCGTCGGCGACAAGCCGGCGCTGCTGACCCACGACGACGTCATCACCCTCTTCCACGAATTCGGCCACGGCCTGCATCACATGCTGACGCAGGTGAACGACCTCGGCGTCTCCGGCATCTCCGGTGTCGAATGGGACGCCGTCGAACTGCCCAGCCAGTTCATGGAGAACTTCTGCTGGGAATGGGACGTGCTGCAACAGCTCAGCGGCCACGTCGACAGCGGCGAGCCGTTGCCGCGCGATCTCTTCGACAAGATGACCGCGGCCAAGAACTTCCAGAGCGGGCTGATGACGCTGCGCCAGATCGAGTTCGCGCTGTTCGACATGCGCCTGCATGGCGAGCCGGGCGCTGAGGCCGACGTGCAGAAGGTGCTGGACGAGGTGCGCGCCGAGGTCGCCGTGCTGATCCCGCCGGCCTTCAACCGCTTCCAGCACAGCTTCTCCCACGTCTTCGCAGGCGGCTATGCGGCGGGCTATTACAGCTACAAGTGGGCCGAGCTGCTCAGCGCCGACGCCTGGAGTGCGTTCGAAGAGGAAGGCGTGTTCAACGCCGCCACCGGCAAGCGCTTCCTGAATGAAGTGCTGGAGCAAGGCGGAGCGCGCGATGCCATCGACAACTTCAAGGCCTTCCGCGGCCGCGAGCCCAAGATCGACGCGCTGCTGCGTCACCAGGGCATGAGCTGAAAGGCTTCTGATGCGTTACGTGGCGCTGTGGCGCGGCATCAACGTCGGTAAGGCCAAGCGCCTCGCGATGGCCGACCTCAAGGCCCTGCTCACCGAGCTGGGCGCGACCAAGGTCTCGACGCTGCTGAACAGCGGCAATGCCGTCTTCGACGTCAAGAAGAAGCTCAGCGCCGACAAGATCCGCACCGCCGTGCGGGAGCAGCTGGGCGTCGATGCCGCCGTCATCCTGAAGACGGCGGCCGAATGGGCCGCCATCGCGGCGGGGCATGGCATTGACGAGGCAGACGACCCCAGCCGCCTGCTCGTCGCGATGACAACCGATGCGGCCGCGCTGCAGGCCGCAGCTGCCATCACAGCGCAGGGCGCCGAGCGCTTCGTCGTCACCGAGCACGCAGCCTATCTGTGGTGCGCCCACGGCATCCTGGAAAGCAAGGCCGCCGTTGCGCTGCTGAAAAATCTCGGCGAAGACTGCACGACTCGCAACTGGGCGACGGTCGAGAAGCTGAACGCGCTGGCGAACGGCTGATCGCCGGCCAGCGCGACCAGACAAGCGCTCGTCAGGCGCGAGCGCGACGCCGCGCCAGGCCAGTGGCCAGACAGGCGATCACCACCAGGGCAGCCGAACCCGGCTCGGGCAGGCGCCCTGCTTCGACATAGGTGCGGAAGTTGACGTCGTAGTCAGGGACGGCATACACCGCACCGTTCAGGAACAGCTGGCCTTGGCTATAGACATCGCCGCTCGTCCCCGTGAACGACGGGCTGAAATTGCCGGGGCTCTGCCCCTTGAAGCCAAAGACCAACTGGTCACCAGCGCTCAGCGAAATACCGGCAGACGACACGTCGATCAGATTCCATCCGGCAACCAGGCCATTCAGCACCGCGTCGAAGTCGTTCGCATCGCTTTGCCAACCCGCACCCTGGTTGACGAAGAACTGGATACCCGCGCCCAGATTGGCTGCATTGAAATACACCTCGATCGCCGTCAACTGGCCCGTCTGCCCCGCCACCACGCCTTGCTGCCAGGTCAAGGTCGGGGCGCCGCCGTTGAAGCTGACCGTACCAATCACGTCATTGGCCTGGTCAACCACGGGTGCTGCATGAGCCCCCGTCGATGCCAACACCAAAGCCCCCAGCGCGGTTGCTGCCTTGGCAACCAGAGTCTTGCTGATTCGCATGTCCGACCTCCCATAGTTATGAACAGTCCAACGCAGCAGGATCCATACCAGCGCGCCGCCTTGCTCTGTAAACAAGGCTACAGCGGCAGGGGCGAGGAACTGCTAGCGGCGGCCGCCTCGCTCATTGTCAAAAAGATCGACAGGCAATTACCCGAAGCCTCAGCACCGCTGCAGGCCCGCCGTCATGCCAGACGCGGCAGCTCAGGCCCCACCGTCCAGCGTGTGCACCCGCATGCCGACACGGTCCCGTATGGGTTCGCGCCAGGCCGCGCGCTGCAGCACGCGCCGCCCGTCCTTCAGGCCAGCTGACCAGCGCGCGCGCAGGCGCTCGTCGCTGAAGTCGATGTCGCGCCAGGAGTCCTCGCCGGGCAGGGCCTGCATGACGAGGTGGACAACGTCGATGCGCGAGTCGCAGCCCAGGGCCAACAGTTCCTTGATGGCCGGGTCTGCCGCCGTCTTGGCGTCGAGTTTGCGGCCCACCAGGCGCAGCGCGCGGCGCAGGTTCTGCAAGCGCTCGTGGTCGTCCAGGTGTTCGAAGATGCGGCTGGCGTACTGGATGTCCTTGTAGCGCGTCAGTGCACCGGCCATGGTGCTGGGCGCCGCCTCGCTGGCGTCCCACAGATCGACCATGAAGCACAGGGTGTCGCGGCGCTCGCTGTCGTCGAGCACGACATCCAACGGCGTGTTGGAGTAGATGCCGCCGTCCCAGTAGGCGTCCTTGCCGATCTGCACCGGTGCGAAGCCCGGCGGCAGTGCGCCGCTGGCCATCACATGCTCGGGCGCAATGCGGGTGCGGCCGTCACGGTTGTCGAACAGCGCCAGGCCGCCGGTGCGCACATTGACGGCGCACAACGTCAGGCGCGTCTCGGCCGCGGCGATGCGCTCGAAGTCCACCAGCTCGCGCAGCGTCTCCTCCAGTGGCGCGGTGTCATAAAAGCCCAGCTCGGTCAGCGGCGCACGCCGGTTCATGTCCCAGGCCTGCGGGCCGCGCGGCTTGAAGAAGCCCGGGATGCCGCTCGTCAGCGTCTGCCAGGTCTGCAGCCCTTGCTGCCAGATCGCCGTGAAGGGGCTGGCCGGCAGATGTGGCGCAAAGCCGGGCCGCGTCACGCGGTCCCAGAAGCTGCGCAGCGCCTTCAGGCGCTCAGCCGGCGCGTTGCCGGCGATCAGCGCCGCGTTGATGGCGCCGATGGAGGTACCGACCAACCAGTCAGGCGGCAGGCTGGCGTCCTCCAGCGCCTCGACGAAGCCGGCCTGGTAGGCACCCAGGGCGCCGCCACCCTGGAAGACGTAGACGGTTTGCGAGGGGCGCTTAGCCATCAGCTGAGTTGTACCGCGTCGTCGCAGGGAATGGCGCGAAAGACCGGCAGCGCCTCGGTCGCCGCTGCATGCGCGACGAGATGTGGGAAACCATCCGCTGCCACCACCTCGGGCAGCAGGAACTGCGTGAAGGTCCAGGCGACGCCGACCGTGATGCCCGCCTGGCGGATGCCGCCTTCGCTGGCATCCAGCGGCTGGTGGCTCAGTTCCTTCTCCAGCTCGCCATAGGCTGCCAGCAGCTGGCCAGTGACGCGCTCGATCCAGGGCTCATGCCGCTTCTCGGCCGGGCGCAGGCCGCGCTCATAGACGATCTGGGCCGTCTTCTCGCAGGCCGCCAGCGCCAGGCCGGTGAGGCGCAGTTCGCGCAGCAGCTCGGCCGGCTCGCTCGATTGCAGGCTGCGGCCGGCCAGGGCCTGAACGTACTCGAGCATCAGCGTCGAATCCATCAGCAGGCTGCCGCCAACGTCGTCATCGCAGATCAGCGTCGGCGCCTTGACGACCGGGTTGATCTGCCGGAAGGCATCAAAACCGCGGAACACTGAGATGGCCGCGTGCTCGAAGGGCAGGCCGAGCAGCCGCATCGAGATCGCGACGCGGCGCACATAGGGGGAGTCCAGCATGCCGATGAGCTTCATGGGCCTTCCTTCTGCTTCGGAGATTCAATGCCATGCTCGCGCATCAGCTGCTCCAGGGCTTCGCCGCCGTGACGGCGTTCAATCTCGGCTCGCATCACGCCGTTGTAGCCGTCAGCGAAGGCAAGTGCGAGCAGCGAGCCCTCCTCGCCCTTGTAGACCCAGTCGACGCCGTAGCGTTTCTCCAGCCGCTGGGCCTTGGCCGCTTCAGCTTTGGTCTTCGGGGGCCCGAATATCTGCAGTTGCAGAAGGCCTGCCTTGATGTCCGCACGTGCCTTGGCCTCACCGCGCTCCACCGCGCCGGCGGGATTGCCGACACGCAAGTCGACGGACGCGACCAACTGCCGTTCTGTCTTGATCACGTCGCCGTCGGAAGCGCCGAACTGGTTGAACATGCCGAGCAGGCTCAAGACCGCCAGCAACGCAGCCAGCACGGCCACGACTTGAACGGTGCGAACGCCACGGCGCCGGCGCCACTGCGGCTCCACCCAATCAGAAAGCATGGTCACTCGTCGCACCGGTTTCAGTCAGCAGCCGGCCTTCGGCAGCCCCAAAGCCGCCCATCAATCCAAACATTGCATCAGCTCCTTGAACGCCGATTTTCGGCCAACGGCGCCAGCGCCGCCTGTACGCGGCCTTGCCAGCCGGCTTGCTCGGCCGCCGTCCAGTCCGGCCAGCGCTGCGCGTCGGCCTCCAGCTCGGTGGCCAGGGCCTGCAGCGCCACATGCTGGGTCAGCAGCGCGGCCAGGCTCAGCCGCGCCAGCCACTCCTGGGTCTGGCGCACGCGCGGATAGGCCTGGAACAGCCAGCGCGCCACCTCGGGCCGCGCGCGCCAGTCGGCGCTGCCGAAGCGTTCGGTGGCCAAGGCCGTCAGCCGCTGGCCCGCGCCCAGGCAGTCAAAGGCCACGCAGCCCTCAAAGCCGCGCGGCACCAGTTCATCGTGGATGCCACAGCGGTGGTCAGCGCAAAGGTGGTGGCAGGGTGTCTCGGCCGGCTTGTCGAAGCCAAAGCCCTGGCTCGCATCGAAGGGTGGAATCACGCAGCACAGCGCTACGCAGGCCGAGCAGTCGGCCTTGAGATGTGCGGGGAGCTGTACTGGCGTGGTCACTACGCCGCATTGTCCGACACGCCCACCATCCAGCCCACGCCGAAGCGGTCATCGACCATGCCGAACAGCGGCGCCCAGAAGGTCTTGGCCAGCGGCATCTTGACCTGGCCACCTTCGGCGAGAGCCGCAAACGCCTCCCGCGCGGCATCGGCGTCGGGGCAGTCCAGCGACAACGAGAAGCCCTTGAAGGCCGTGTCGCCGTCGCACATGCCGTCGGACATCATGACCAGGGCCCCGCCGATATGGACCGAGGCATGCATGATCTTGTTCTCCGAGCCAGCCGGCAGCGTGCCCGGCGGCGGCGGCTCGGGGCTCTCGGAGTTGCGCATCAGGAACTCCACCTTGGCGCCCAGGGCCTTCTTGTAGAACTCGATGGCTTCTTCGCAGCGGCCGTTGAAGAACAGGTAGGGGTCGATCTTCATCGCAGTCTCCGGTGACGGTCAGTCAGGCAACTCTAGGGATTTTTGAAGTCGCCAGCTGTCGAAATGATGAAACTCTCGGCCTTGATGTGTTTACGCCAGGCCGCATTGGCCTGCTCGACGCTGACGGCCGCCAGCGCTTCGTCGCGCTTTTGCGCCGCCGCCCAGGTCTCGCCGCGTTCGGCCAGGCTGGTCAAGCCACCGGCCAGGGCGCCGGGATCGGCGCGGCCCTGCTTGCGGCCTTCCAGGATGTCCTTTTTGGCGCGCTCCAGCTCGGCCGCCGTGACGCCATCCCTGGCCATGCGGGCCACTTCCTCCTGCACGACGGCAATGACGCGCTCGCGCTTGTCCGGCGCATAGCTGGCCTGGATGGCGAAGCTCCCGGCATTGCCCCAGTAGCCCGCGTTCAAGGAGGCGCCGATGCCATACGTCAGCCCTTCCTTCTGGCGCACGCGCTCGGACAGCCGGCTCTCCAGCCCGCCGCCGCCGAAGATGTGCACGGCCAGTTCCAGCGCCGGATAGTCGGGCTCCTCGGCGTTCAGCGGCAGGGTCTGGTGCAGGCGCACGATGGCATTGGCCTTGTCACGCGCAATGGCGTCGAAGCGTGCCGGCGGCACGGCCAGATGCTGGGGGATGTGACGCACGAACTTGGGCGCGGCAGGCTTCTTCCAGTCGCCGAAGAGCTTGTCGATCTCGGCACCCAGGCCATCCGGCAGCGCACCCACGACGCTGACCTGGGCGTCGTTGGTGCTCCAGTAGTCGGCATAGAAGCGCTTCACCTCGTCCAATGTCGTCGCCTTCAGGTTGGCGATGCGCTCGTCGACGCCCATCACATAGTCGGGGTGGCCCAGTGTGACGCCGCGGGCCTTGTTGTAGTGGCCACGCGTGGCTTCCTGGCGCAGCACGCTGGGCTCCTGGCGCGAAGCCTCGATGCCGGCAATGTTGGCCTTGATGTCGCGGTCGAAGGCATCCTGAGGGAACAGCGGCTTGCGCAGCGCATCGGCTGCCACGCGCAGGGCCGGCAGCAGCGTGTCGCGCTCGGCGCTGATGAAGATGCTCGCGCCCTGGTCATAGCTGGTGATGTTGAGGTTGGCGCGCAGCTTGATCAGCGCGTCCTGCAACTGCTGCTTGGTGTAGCCGGCACTGCCCTCGTCCATCAGTGCGCCGACCATGCCGGTGCCGTTGCGCGCGAAGGTCGCGTCGCGTTCGCCCCAGCGCAGCTGCATCTGCAGCACGACGGTGTTGCCGCGCGTCTGCTTCTTCAGCGTGTGCAGTGCGATGCCGCTGGGCAAGGCCGTGCGCGACATGCGCGTCTCCAGCACCGCTGGCACAGGCTCGAGCTGTTCGCCCTCCTCCACCTTGGGCGGGCCCTTCAGTTCGGCCAGGCGCTGCGCCAGCGACGGCGCGGCGGGGATGTCCACGCGCTCGACGGCGTTGACCGGCAGGTAACGGCCCAGCGTGCGATTGGCCGGCTTGAAATAGGCGGAGCGCACGCGCTCGACGTCCGCCAGCGTGACCTTGGGAATGTCTTCCATCAGCTGGAAGAGCAGCCGCCAGTCGCCTGCAGCGATCAACCCGGAGATCTGCTGGATCAGCGCCTCGGGGTTCTTCATCTGCTGGCGGTAGCTGTTGACGGCGATGTCGCGCACGCGCCCGAGTTCGCTCTCCTCGAAGGGCTTGGCCGCGCGGCCCTCGGCAAGGTCCAGCAGCAGGGTTTCGATCTTGTCGACATCGGCTCCCGGCGGCAGCACCGCGTATGCGCCCACGGTGCCTGGCTCCGCTCCGCCCGCGCCGCCAATACCCGCGGCGACCGCCAGCTTGGGCTCGACCAGTTGCTTGTAGAGCTGGCCGCTGGGCTGCAGGCTCATCAACAGGCCGTAAACGACCAGCGCCGGCGTGTCGGGGTGGGTGATGGCCGGCACGTGATAGGCCGCCAGCAGGATGGGCTGGCCGCCGACACGGCGCACGACGACGGTGCGCTCGCCGTCCTGGGCGGGCTCGACCGTGTAGGGCTGCGGGATGGGCGCGGCGGGCTTGGGCGTAGCACCGAAGTGCTTGGCGATCAGCGCCAGCGTCGCGGCCTTGTCGAACTGGCCGGCGATCAGCAGCGTCGCGTTGTCGGGCCGGTAATAGCGCTTGTAGAAAGCCTGCAGCTTCTCGATCGGCACATTCTCGATGTCGCTCTTGGGGCCGATGGTGGCGTGGCCATAGGGATGCCAGGCAAACGCTGCCGCATTGACACGCTGGTTCAGCACGGCAAACGGCTGGTTCTCGCCGCGCTCGAACTCATTGCGCACCACGCTCATCTCGGTGTCCAGGTCGACCTTGGCGACGCGGCTGTTCACCATGCGATCAGCTTCCAGGTCGAGCAGGAAGGCCAGGGTGTCGGCATTCGCGTTGAAGCTCGCGAAGTAGTTGGTGCGGTCCACCGTCGTCGTGCCGTTGAACTTGACGCCGCGCAGCGCCATCGCGCCGGGGATGTCCTTCTGCCTCTCGGTGCCCTTGAACAGCATGTGCTCCAGCAGGTGGGCCATGCCGTATTCACCGGGCGCCTCATGGCGGCTGCCGACGCGGTAGGTGATGTTGACGGTGGTGGTGGTCTGCGTCGCGTCGGGGAAGAGCAGCAGCTGCAGGCCGTTGGGCAGGCGGTATTCCTCAATGCCGCCCAGCTCGCGCACCTTTTCGGGTGTTGCAACGCTGGCCGCATGCGCCGCCACGGCGGGCTTGGCCTTGGGCACCGGCTGAGGCTGGGCCTGCGCCGCCCCCAGGGCCAGGCTCATCAGGGCGACGCCCAGGGCTCGCGGCATCCACCCATCCAGCACTCTCATCATCTGTCTCTCTCCAGGCAGCCGCATCTTCGGCTTGGCGGGGATTCTGCGCGGTTTTACAGGCCCGGCCATCGGTCAGGGTTCGTCAGATTCCAATGCAGACGTGACGCCCCCCGGCCGAGCGTCCGCGCTCGCTTCCCCAACAACACGTCAACCGGCCTGCAAACGGGCCAACAGGGCGGAAACCGCATCCACGCTGGCCGGTTTGGTCAGGTGCTCGTCAAAGCCGGCGGCGCGCGAGCGCTTCTTGTCTTCCTCCGAGCCCCAGCCCGTCAGCGCCACCAGCAGCGTGGACGCAAAGCGCGGGTCCTGGCGCAATCGGGTCGCGAACTCGTGGCCATCCATGCCGGGCATAAGACGGCCTGAGGCAGGAAGCTGGCTGCCGTCTGCAACGCGGCCGGGCCGCTGTTCGCGACCTCTACCTCGTGGCCCGACAGCGACAACAGCATGGCCAGCGACGTGGCCGCATCGTCGTTGTCGTCCACCACCAGGATGCGCGCCGGCGGGGCCGGCTCGGGCTCGGCGGCTGGCAGTGGCGCCGGCGCGGAATCCTCGGCCGCCAGCGGAAGCTCTATGGTGAAGGTGCTGCCCTGGCCCGGCCCGGCGCTCACCGCGCAGACCTGGCCACCATGCAGCGTCACCAGGCTCCTGACCAGGGCCAGGCCGATGCCCAGCCCGCCCTGGGCGCGCTCCAGCGACCGGTTCACCTGGGCAAACATGTCGAAGACGCGCCCGATCATGTCCTGCGGCACGCCCACGCCGCTGTCGCGCACGGTCAGCACGGCCTGCGCGCCGGCGCGAGCCAGCGTGACCCAGATGCGGCCGCCATCGGGCGTGTACTTGGCCGCGTTGTTCACCAGGTTGCTCAGCGACTGCGCCAGCCGCGTCAGGTCGCCGTCCACCCAAAGCTCTTCGTCCGGCAGCGTGACGCTGAGCTGATGGCCCCCCCTTTCGATCAGCGGCTGGCAGGACTCCAGCGCCATCTCAACGACGCGGCGCATGTCCAGCGACTCGCGCTGCAGGATGAGCTTGCCGGTCGAGATGCGCGACACCTCGAGCAGGTCGTCGATGAGGCGCAGCAAATGGCTCATCTGCCGGTCCATCATGTCCGTGACACCCTTGTACTGGGCCTCGTCCTGCGGCGGGTTGGCGCCCAGCAGCTGCAGGCCAGTCCGGATGGGTGCCAGCGGGTTGCGCAGCTCGTGGGCCAGCGTGGCCAGGAACTCGTCCTTGCGCTGATCGGCCTGACGCAGCGAGTGGTCCGCGCGCAGCAACGAGTCGATCTGGTCGCGGATCTGGTACTGCCAGCGCCGCCCGCGCAGGGCCGTTCGCACCGCGCTGACCATGACGCGCGTCGACGTCGGCCGGTCCAGCACCGTGAGGTTGCGCAGCCTTGCCTCGCGCAGCCCCGGCGCCTCCAGGCCGTGGCGGCACAGGGCCACCACGGGCAGGTTGGACCACGCGGGCTGGCGCTCCAGCACGTTCAGCAGCACTGCGAAGCCCGCGTCGGCAAAGGCGGCATCGGTGACCATCAACGCACCGGCGCCCTCGTGCATCAGCTCCTCGGCATGGCGCCAGCCCTGGCAGACGGCGACATCGATGCCCGCCTCGGCCAGCAGCCTGCGCGTGACGTCGCCGTCACGTGCCGTCGGCGCCAGCACGATGACGCGCTCGCTGCAGGAGCGGTCAGCGTCGTCCCGTTCGATCATCGCCAGACTCACCCACGTACAACGGCAACTCGACGGGAATGCCCGCCAGCACGCCGCGCAGATGCACCAGCGGCGGCCCCAGGTGCACGCCCTGGCCGTCGAACCACAGCTGGCGGATGGTGTCCTCATGCCGGCCGCTGCGCTTCTTGATGACCGAGATGGCCTTGCGCACCGCGCCGGCATGCTCGTACATCCTGAACAGCACGACGGCATCGGCCAGATAGCTCATGTCGACCGGGCTGCGCATGTTGGGGCCCATCAGGCCGGACTGTGTCGCCACGACGAAGGTCGCCACGCCGTGGTTGTTCAGGTAGGTCAGCAGCTCGTGCAGCTGCACGACCAGCGCACGCTCCTCGGGCATGGCGTTCAGGTAGCCGTTCAGGCTGTCGATGACCACGACGCGGGCCCCATCGATTTCGACGGAACGGCGCACGAGGTTGGCGAACTGGCTGGGCAGCACCTCGGCGGCGTCGAGCTGGCGCACATGGAGCTTGCCGGGGCCAACACCCTCCTCGACGCTCAACCCCAAGTTGGCCAGACGGTCCAGCAGCAGCGTGCGGCCCTCCTCGAAGGTGAAAATGACGGCATGGCCGCCGCGCTTGGCCGCCATGACGGCATATTGCGAGGCGATGGTGGACTTGCCCGAGCCCGCCGGGCCGACCAGCAGCGTCGCCGTGCCGCGATCGGTGCCGCCGCCAAGCAGTTCGTCCAGCGCCGCGATACCGCTGGGCACGACTTCGCGCTGGTAAGGCGAGCCATGCTGGCTGGGCTTCAGGCGCGGGAACACCTCCAGGCCGCCCTGCCGGATGACGATGTCCTGCTGGCCGCTGATGAAGTCGCTGCCGCGGAACTTGGTGATGCGCAGCTGGCGCTGTGCCGGCCCGTAGGGGGGCACATGGCGCTCCAGCGCAATGACGCCGTGCGCGATGCTGTGCAACTGGGTGTCGACGCTGTCGCTCGAACGGTCGTCCAGGAAGAGCACGGTGCAGCCGCGGCCGACGAAGAACTGCTTCAGCGCCAGGATCTGGCGCCGGTAACGCAGCGACGACTGGGCCAGCAGGCGCAGTTCCGACAGCGAATCCAGCACCATGCGGCGCGGCTTGCAGCGCTCGACGGCCTCCAGCACGCGCTTGGTCGTCTCGCTCAACTCCACCTCCGACGGGTGGTACATGGTCAACTCGGCGTCGCCGAACAGGTCGCTTTCACCAGCCACCAGTTCGACGACCTCGATGCCGTCGAGCGTCCACCCATGCGACGCCGCCCCGGCGCGCAACTCGGCCGCCGTCTCGCCCAGCGTCACGTACAGGCAGGGCTCGCCCTCGCGGACGCCCTGCATCAGGTACTGCAGCGCCAGCGTCGTCTTGCCGGCGCCGGGTTCGCCGTCGACCAAATAGAGCTGCCCGGCAATCAGCCCGCCATGCAGGACTTCATCCAGGCCGGGCACGCCGCTTGCGGAACGCGATCTGTTCCCAGTCATCGCCAATCTCCAGTCAGGAAATGCGGCCTCATGCCAGGCCGCCATGCACAGGTGACAGCCAGTGTATGTCCGCCAAATGGCCGGGTTCGGGTCGGGTCCGGGTCGGGTTTGCGCGTGCGAACTGGAGGTCAGGGACATCGTGCCCAGGCGTACACTGTCCCGGCTGTCGCGCGTCTGCTCACTGCCGCGGCGGCCCCCAGCAGACCGGGCGCCACGCATCACTTCTGCGTTCCCATGCTCGCCGGCTCCCGCCGTCGGCTTTGGTTGTCATCTGCTTGCAGCGGCGAGCCCCACTTCCACTCCTCGAAGACTCTTCGAGGCGCCCCTCCCGGCACCGCGGCCCGCCCCTTCCCGGAGCGCGCCAAACGCGGCCCCGCCCCCATTGACGACCTGCGTGACAGGGCCGCCGCTCGCACCGTCGGCGCCCGATGCCCACGCCCTGGAGATGCTGATGAAGCCGGTCCCCCTTGCACCCGATACCAAACGTGACGCGCTCCGCGATGGATTGCTCGCCACCGTCGACCTGCTCAAGCGCCGCCGCGCCGCCGAGATCGCCGAAAAAACCATCGAGGAGTACGTCGCCCTTCACTGGCTCGAGTGGCATGGCGGCTCACTGCGCCTGACGACGACGGGCGAGAACATGTGCCGGCACCTGACTTCGCAGCTGGACCGCATCACCCCGCGCCCGGCGTACTGACGCGCGGCGCCCACCCGGCCCCACGATGTCGGCACCCGATCCCCTGCTGCTGGCCATTGCGCGCATCGGCACCTTCGACGGCAAGCGCGCGCTGACCGGCGCCAGCGGCTTCTTCTTCCGGCGCGACGCCCGCCTCTACCTGGTCACCAGCCGGCACGTCTTCATCGACGAAGAGGCCGACCACCACCCCGACCGCGTCGAACTCGAACTGCATGCCGACGCCGACAACCTGACCGATGCCATCGTGCTGTCGGTGCTGCTCTACCGTGACGGCCGCGCCAATTGGCGCCAGGGCCGGGACGACGCCGGTGGCATCGACGTGGCGGTGCTGGAGATCGACGCGGGCGCCCTGCCCGAGACGGTCCAGCTCACTGCCTTCACGCTTGAGAGCCTGCCCGGCGCGGACGACGACGTGCCGCTGGGCCAGCCCATCCTGATCACCGGCTTTCCGCTCGGCTTTCACGATGACCTGCACCATCTCCCGGTCGTGCGCCAAGGCGCCATCGCTTCGCCCTATGGCTGGCGCTTCCAGGGCCAGGGCTGGTTCCTGACCGATGCGCGCACTCATCGCGGTATCAGCGGCGCGCCAGTCGTCATGCGGGCGCCGGGCCGCAAGCCCCTGCCCTGGCTGCTGGTGGGCATCCATTCGACGCGCTTCGACATCGGCAACCGCGACCTCGAGGCCGACGAGTCGCTGGGCCTGAATGCGGCCTGGTATCCCGACATCCTCGCGACCCTGACCGACCCCTCGCCGCGCCGCGAACCCCCATCCAAACCCGAGCCGGCCGCAAAGGCCTCGCCTTGAGCTCAGGGAGCGACGGCGCGCAAAGCCGGCTCGTTGCGCTGGAGCGGCAGATCGCCGCCGCCGAGGCGACGCTGCTGGAACTGCAGGCCGCCATCCTCGAAGCCCGCAGCGAACGAGGCCTGTCGGCCGCTCACGACGCCCGCCTGGAGAACAAGCGCCTGCAGGCGGAAAACCAGTTGGCGACGCAGGAAGTGGAGACCGCCCATGCGGCGCTGGAAGTTGCCGTCAAGGCATCGCAGACCGACTCGCTGACCGGGCTGAAGAATCGCGAGGTGCTGTGGGACCGGCTGAGCCACGACATCGCCCTCGCGCGCCGGCATGGTGAACGCCTGATCATCTATTTCCTCGATATCGACGGCTTCAAGCAGGTCAACGACGAGTTCGGCCACGCCGTCGGTGACCTGCTGCTGCAGCGTGCGGCGCGCGTGCTGCAGGCCACGGTTCGCGACAGCGACACGGTCTGCCGCATGGGCGGCGACGAGTTCGTCGTGCTGGTCGCCGCGGCCCGGCGCGAGGACGCCACACAAGTGGCCGACAAGATCGCTCGCGCACTGGCCGAGCCCTGCATGCTCGCCGGCCACCCCATGTCCATCTCGGCCAGCATCGGTTACAGCGTCTTCCCCGACGACGGCGAGTCGCCCGGCGTGCTGATGCGCAAGGCGGACGAGGCCATGTACCGCATCAAGCGGACCGCGTCGCACCCACGCTAGCCACGGCGGTTCCCGCCACCTGAACTTCTGCTTCTGTCGCAACAGTCCTCTGTACTGAGGATGTCGAGCCGACGCCATCGCATCACAGTGCATGGCACGCGCGCAGGTGACCCAGGGCCGTCCTGTGGGCTGAGCCTGCTGGCATGCGGAGGACTCGAAATGCGCACCATTCAACGCCTTGTTTTCTATTCCACAGTCCGCGGGCTGGTGCTTGCTGTCGTGGCTTGCCTTGGCTGCGCCGTCCCGGCGTTAGCACAGGCAGCGGCGCCTGCGCCCTGCCTGCCCATCGAAGGGCCGGCATTCCTGGGCGGCAAGGACCCGAGCCGGACCTCGGTCGTGGTGTTTGTCCACGGTGTGCTCAGCAGCGCCAGGACCGCCTGGAGCGGCAAGGAAGATCAGTCCTGGCCCTGCCTGCTGAGGGCCGAACCTGCCTTCGACAACAGCAACATCTACCTCTACCGCTACGACACCCAACTGCTGGGCAGCAGCCCCGAAGTCGACAAGGTCGCCGAGCAGCTGCGCAAGGACCTGCAGAACGACGGCGTGCTGGACCACGCCCACATCACGATCGTGGCGCACAGCATGGGCGGCCTGGTCACGGCCCAGATGCTGCTACGCATGCATGCCAAGGAGGACATGCGCGACAAGCTCCGCCGCATCAAGCTCGTCAGTTTCTTCGGCACGCCGGCGACGGGCGCCGACATTGCCAACGTGGCGAGCTACGTCTCTGACAGCCTCCAGTTCGCCGGCATGAGGCCCGACGGCCACCAGCAGGCCCTGATCGACCAGTGGCAGAAAGTCGCCTGGCCGTTTCACTGGTACTGCCTGGCGGAGGGGCAGAAGATGGGCTTCTTTTCCTTTGCCTCCGCTCTGGGCGGCGGGGTGCTGGTGGTGCCCAAAGACAGTGCGACCGCGCTATGCCAGCGTCGACCTGACGGCGTCGATGTGCTGGAGCAGTTCGACCACAGCAGCATGGTCAAGCCGGTGTCGCTGCAGGACACGCCGCACCGCTATCTGAAGCGCTACTTCCTGTCCTGCGCAGGCGACGCAATTCCCAAGACCTATCCGAGCAGCGAGGTCAACACGCCCGATGGCCAGGCCATGCTGCAAACACTGGCCAGGCTGAGGGCCAGCGAGTTCAATCTCGACGCGGCGCCCACGGTCGTGCAGGAGGCGCTTTACCAGTCTGACACCTGGTCCGACAGATTCGTCCTTCCGTCCAACCTCGGCCAGCCGGCACTGATGACTCGATCCTTCGAGCGGCTCCCAGGCCGGGCGTTCGCACTCGAGTTCGTCAAGCTGTTCGCCGCAAACCCGGAGGAACTGGCGCCCGCCTGGGTAGGTCGGCTCGGCACCCTGGATCGATACCGCGCGGACGGCCAACTGACGGAACTCCGGCAAGCCTGGGTCTCCGCCGGTTACGCACAGGATTCCGACATCGTGCTGGTGCTTGAACAGCGCAGCAGCGGTGAACAGGTCGTCATCTTTGGCTCGGTGCAAAACGACGCCACGGGCGCGCGCCGGGGTCGAATCCGTGGACTGCTGATCCTGCCGGCCCAGCCAAAGACCTGCACCTGACACCAAACCGGAACCGCCGCGCCCGCGGCCTGGCGCGGCTACGGTGCGCGCTTGAGTTCGACGCGAGTCAGCCGACGCTGTATGGCACTGAGTGCGGCGCGACGGCGTTGCTGAGATCCAGATGATTTGAGCGTGACTGAGGCAATGTCGAAACATTGCATGCGGCGAAGCGCGCGGGCTTTGCAGGAACCGCGGGCAGCAAGGGAAGCTGCTGCGGCTGGCCGGCCTGCAATGCCGCGGGAGCCCATAGGCCTGCGGCCGGGGCGCCACTGCGCGCGACGGTAGCGATCATCAGGTCTTGCAGCGCACCAACGTAGCGCCGGGGCAACTTGATGCGGGTGACGCGGCCGGCCCCGACAGCACTCGTGATCTCCATCGTTCCGCCCAGCAGCCTGCACAGGCGGGCGACGATGGACAGGCCGATGCCCTCGCCCGAAGCCGCGATTGCGGACGCGCCCGCTGTTCGGATGAGCCCGACGGGTCCACCGCTGCACAGCTCGCGGCCGGCGTCTCCGACATCGAAGTACCAGTGGCCAGCCTCCCCAGCGCCACAGTGGCCGTAGGTCAGCACCACGCCAGCGGCGCGCGTGTACTGGATCGCGTTAAGCATCAGGTTCTGCGCAATGCGCGCCACCATCAGCGGGTCGCTCTCCGCGACGAGGCTGGCCGGGCCGCTGATCTCCAGGCTCAGCCCGCGCGAATTCGCCACGACGCGCAGGTTGTTGCACATGTCGTCAAGCGCCATGGCGACGTCCACCGTGCGAATGACAGGTCGTTCCTGCTGGGTGTCGAGCCGAGCCAGGTCGGCCACGCCGTTCAGCAGCTCCCGCAGGCCGGCAACGTTGCGATCCAGCACGGCCATCAGTTCCAAACGGCGCAAGTCGCTGCGCGGCTTCTGCAACAGCGCAGTGACCGCCGTGACCACGCTGAGCTTGCCGCGCAGGTCATGGACGGCTTGCTGCCACAGCTCGGAGGCCTGCGCGTGGGGGTCGGGCCCCGGATCACCGGTCACATCCCGCCAACCGATGTGCGAGCCAAACGAGCCGTGCGTGCCGGTCAGGATCGCCGCGCCCTGGGGCGCGACCGTCATGCCGAATGGAGGGTGTTGCGAGTTCATGGTGAGCAGCCGCTATATCGACGGCTCAAGCATTCCCGAAGCCCCAGCGGCGTTCCGTGCGCTGCCGCACCAACGGTGCGTTTCAAACCCAGCCTCGGTCATCACCTGCGTCGCGGATTGCTGACAAGGACGATGCCCGCAAAGCCCGTCAGCTGGCGGCCGAAGGCCATCATCACCTGCAGGTTCTCCTGCCCGGTGCGGACGGCCGGCCAGTTGCCAAGCCTATTTCTTGCGCGGAGCGACCGAAATCGCCTCCGCAGCCTTCTCAGCCGAGGTGGCGGGAATCACAGGCGCTGGCGCATGGGCCTTCTTCGCTTTCTTCTGTTCCTTGTTGCCGCGTTGACCTTTGGACATGGGATCTTTCGTTGATGGGCGACACAGCGCGTCGCAAGGTCTTGCTTTTAGACATTGGGAGCGCTGGTGTCGGTGCGGCGGCGCACGGACACCTGAAGCATCTGCAGATTCCAGGCGGTCGCTGACAGCGGCGCTGTACTGCTGCCGGTGTCGCCGAGGAAGGCAGTTTCCTGAATCCGTGACCTTACCTCTGTAGCCCCGCACCCTGAGGGTGCCGCCCGATGGCAACGAGTTGCCTGAGTTTGGGGAAGAATTTGGCGATGCGCGCGGTACCAGGCCAAACAGGGCGGGCGCGCCCGCATGGCGATCAGCAGCGCTCTCGCCGGCTGATCACTTCAACCAGCGCAGATCGACGGCAGCGGCCATCGCCTGGTAGCCGACTTCGTTGGGATGCAGATGATCGCCGCTGTCGAAGGCCGGCAGCAGCTGGTCGGGCCGGGCCGGGTCGCGCAGCAGGCGGTCGAAGTCGAGCAGCGCATCGAAGGCGCCGGCGGTTCTGATCCAGCGGTTGACCGCCTGGCGCTTGGCCTCGCTCTGCGGCGTCGGGCGCAACAACCCCTTGGCCTCGCCGCAGGGCAGCAGCGTCGCGCCCCAGATCTTCAGGCCGCTCGCATGCGCTTTTGCAATCAGGTCGCGCATGCCGGCGATGATCTGCTGCGCGCTGACGTCGTCCTGCGGTGTTGCCGGCGCCTTCGCCGCGGTGATGTCATTGATGCCCTGCATCAGCACGATCCAGCGCACGCCCGGCTTGCTCAGCGCATCGCGCTCGAAGCGCGCCAGCACGCTCGGGCCGACGAAGGGAGCGCGCCCGTCGTTGAGGATGCGGTTGCCGGCGATGCCCGCATTGGCCACGCCGATAGTCGCCAGCTGCGGGTCGCCCTGCAGACGCGCGGCCAGGAAATCCGGCCAGCGCGCATTGCGGTCGTCGGCCGAGCCGACACCATCGGTGATGGAGTCACCTACCACCACCAAGGTGCGTGCCGGGGCGGCGGCGCTCACCTCCAGATCGGTGACGAAGTAGCGGCTGTCGTCGGTGGTCGCGCCGGCCGGGAACAGCGTCGCCGCGCCGGCGTCCTCGCCCGGCCACAGCCAGGCGGTCTGCAGCGCCGCGCCATGCAGCGTCGATGGTCCGGTCTCCTGCGGCAGATACAGGCTCAGCGCCAGCTGCTGCAGCGCGGCCACGCGCAGCTCAACCGGATCGCTCAGGACGCTGTCGCCGGGGGCGATCGTCACCGTCGGCAGCTTTTGGAAGCTGAGTGCCCGATCGCTGCCCGGTTGGATGGCCGAGCCGGCGGCGTGCAGCGCCAGATGGACCGGTCCGAGGTTCAGCGGCGCGCTGCCGAACAGATTGGACAGGCGTATGCGCACCTGCGTACCGGCGACGCTGCTGCGCACGACCTGGCGTATCGTCTGCGGCTGCAGCGACGGGCCGGGCGAGTCCGGTGCGGCCGCCCAGCCAGTCACCCAATGCGGGTCGGCGGCGACGGCGCTGGCCGCGCAGCAGAGTGCCAGCAGGCCGGCGAGCAGATGTTTCACACGCATTCCAATCATTCCCGGCTTCAAGACAGGCGCCGATTCTGTCCATCGACCGCGACCTTGCCGTTCGTAATGGGCGACGCTGACTTACAAGTTTGAGAGGAGGAGTGCGCGATGGCATCACCGCCGTCACTCGCGACTTCGTCGGCACATACGGGGGCGCCAATTTCAGCCGCATACAGACTGATCTGTTCGATGCAGTCGCTCAACGTTTTTAGCTACGAAAAGCCTGTTTGATGAATGTCTGCGCTGCGGCCTGACTTACCTGGGTTGAACCGTTCCTCACCACTTGGCGCGACCCAACCCCCTTTGACCTCCAACAGCGAACCGACGGGAGCGAGCAGGCCGACGCCACTTTCAGATGCTTGCTCCCACGGGGCGTACGTGATCGCCGACAAGGTACTGCCGAGTTGTGCTTCAACTTCGGTCTCGCGGATCCACACCTTCGCTTGTGTCGGAAACGCGGATCAGGAAGGAGGCCCGATGACAGCCGCGGATGGCTTGCCCAGAGAATTTCTCCCAGCAGAAACCTTCGACCATTGCCGATTCGAGGAGCCCGACAACGGCATCGAAGCTGAGGTAGGAGTGAAGCGTGCTCGCGCGCGAACTGTCGACTGAAGCACAGAACTGCCAAGTGCTACCGCTCATGAGCGGCTAGTGCATTCTCGACAGACCGTCAGCGCCTCTTAGGCATGCAGGCTGCACCCTAGATCGACGCGATTTGAAAGGTGCAAGCGCTTGATTCATTGAAGTCTTCTCCCAAATCTGCCGGAGCTAAACAGTCATCAAATTTCCGATCAGAGCGGCGACCTCCAGTCATAGGCCCACCTGCCACTACCGCCGCCACGGCGCGCTCCTGATCGCCTCCGTCGCCTGCGCCTGCGGCAGCGCCTTGGCAAACAACCAACCCTGCCCCACCTGCACACCCAGCTGCTCAAGCAGCGCGGCCTGCTTTTCGTCCTCGACGCCTTCGGCCAGCGTCTGCTTGCCCAGCGCTAAAGCCAGGCCGACGATGGTGCGGACGATCTCTTGCGCCTCGCGGCCGGCGGCCAGGCGGATGACGAAGCTGCGGTCGACCTTCAGCGTGTCGAAGGGGAAGCGATGCAGATAGGCCAGTGATGAGTAGCCGGTGCCGAAGTCGTCAATGCTGAGCTTGAAGCCCATGCGCGCCAGCTCCTGCAGAACCTCGGCGCTGCGCTGCGGGTTGGCCATGGCCATGCTCTCGGTGACTTCGAGCTTGAGTCGGTGCGTGGGCACGTCGCCCAGCGCCGCGAGCGTGGCGCGGGCGTCGGCCAGCAGTTCCAGGTCGCGCTCCAGCTGCACGCCGGACAGGTTGACGGCCACCTCGCCGGTGAAGCCCAGCGGCTGCCAGCGTCGCAGCTGGCCCGCGGCCTCCAGCAGGGCCCAGCGGCCGATGGCGCAGATCTGGCCGCTGGCCTCGGCCACGGGGATGAAGTCGCCCGGCATGATCAGCCCGCGCTCGGGATGGCGCCAGCGGATCAGCGCTTCGAAGCCGAGCAGGGCGCGGTCCGACAGCCGCACAAAGGGCTGGTAGTGCAGCTCGAACTGCGTGCCGCTGGCCAGGGCTGCGTCGATGGCGTCGCGCAGCCAGCGGCGCGATTGTTCGACGAGCTGCTCGGCCGGATCGAACTCATGCGTCTGGCCAGGGCCGCCAGCCTTGGCGCGAGCGAGCGCCCCTTCAGCCGCCGTCAGCAGCTCGTCGGCCGTGGCCGGGCCATGGCGACGCTGGGCCCAGGCGATGCCGGCGGTGAGCTGCAGCATGGGTGTCGCGACATTGAAGGGAGACTGCAGCAGGGCCTGCACGCGGCGGCCCAAGTCGGCCGCGCTGTCGCCACCGGCCAGCAGCAGTGCGAACTGGTCGGGGCCCATGCGCGCCACGAGATGACGCGCTCCGAAATTCGATTTGAGGCGGCTGGCCAGCTCGGTCAGCACGGTATCGCCGACGACGGGCCCATGGGTCTCGTTCAGGGCCCGAAAGCCATCCAGGCCGAGCAGCAGCAGGCCGGTCTCGGGCGCCAGCACGCCGGACAGCAGCTGCGTCAGCTGCTCGCGGAACAGCACGCGGTTGGCCAGCCCGGTGAGGCGGTCGTGCAAGGCGTCGAAGCTGATCTGCTGCTGCAGGCGCTGGCTCTCGGAGATGTCCGTCAGCGAGCCGGCCATGCGCACCGGCCTGGCGCTCTTACCTTCACCCTCGCGCACGGCCAGGCCGCGCGCCAGCAGCCAGCGCTCCTGGCCGCCTTGATGGAAATGCAGCACCTGGTGGAACTGCAGGCTCTGCCCGTCCAGATGCGCCTGCAGCTCGGCCTCGAAGGCGTGGCGCATGGCAGGCTCCAGGGGCTGCGTCCACGCCTGGATGGCATGGCCGGCCTCGGCGGCAGACAGGCCCATCAGCGCCAGCCAGCGCGGTGAGTAATAGACCTCGCCCGTCGTCAGGTCCCAGTCCCACAGGCCGTCGTTGGCGCCCTGGGCCGCCAAGGCATAGCGCTGCTCGCTCGCGGCGAGCTGGCGCGCGGCCACCCGGCGCCGGCCCTGCTCGATGCCGGCACGCAGTGCGCTGCCGCCCAGCGTCGCGATGGCCAGGGCCAGCAGCGGCGGCGCCACTGCGAAGACGAAGTAGTGGCTCTCGAAGGCCCACTGCACGCCGGCCAGCAGGGCCAGCGTGCCCAGCACGACGGCGGCCAAGGCGACACCCAGGGAGCGGCGGGCGAGCAGCGCCACGGCGGCAAAGGGCAGCAGGAAGACGGCGGCCAGTTCGGCCGCGCCGCCCCAGGCCGGACGCACCAGGCTGCGGCCCGTCAGCAGGTTGTCGGTGACGGTGGCGATCCTCTCCATGCCCGGCAGGCGGGCGTCGAAGGGCGTGGGCACGTGGTCGCCGGCGGCCAGGGCCGACACGCCCAGGACCACCACGCGGCCTTGCAGCCGCGCCGGCTCGACGCGGCCGGCCAGCAGGTCGGCAAAACCCACGCTGTCAAAACTGCTGGCCGGGCCGCCGGGGCCGTAGTAGTTCACCCCGAGGCGCGACAGCTCGTCCAGGCGGAACTGCAGCCCCTTGCCGGCGGTGAATTCCGCGCCGAAGCGGGCTCGGGCTGCAGGCCAGTCGACACCGCGCGCGAAGGCGGCCAGGCGCAGCGGCAGGGAGGGATAGACCTCGCCGTTCAGGCGCAGCAGCGGCAGGTCGCGGCGCATGCTGCCGTCGGGTTCCGGCCGCACGCTGATGTGGCCCAGGGCTGCGGCGGCCTCGGCCAGGACGGCCTCCGGGGCGACGAGGCGGCGCGGCCGGTAGTAGCCCTCGCTGCGCGCCAAGGCCGCTTCGTCGTCATAGCGCAGCAGGGCCTGAGCCAGCACGGGCGCAGGCGCCGCGGCGGCGTCGGCCTTGCCATCATCGGGCAGGGAGAAGGGAATGAGGGCGCAAGTGCAGGCTTTCATCGCCGCGGCCAGGGCGGCGCTGCCTTCGGGCGTGCCGCCGCCGGGCAGCAGCAGGATGTCCAGCGCGATGGCGCGCGCGCCGCCCGCCTGCAGGGCCTGCACGGCACGCGCCATCTCGGCACGGTCGGGCACGCGCCCGCCCAGGGCTTCCAGCGCGGCGTCGTCCACGCGCACCAGCAGCAACGGCAATTCGGTGCCCGGCGCCAGTTCACCGCGCCAGCGCGTCTGCCAGTCCAACGCCCATTGGTCGGGGCGTTCCAGCACAGGCACGTCGGCACGCCAGGCCAGCATCGCCAGGCCCAGCAGGGCCGCCGCCAGGCCGATCAGCACATAGCCGATACGGGATCTCAATCCAGCGACCCCAGCCGCTGTTCGACGCGAGCCACCTTGTCGGCCGCCCAAGCCATGGCCGCCACGCACTGGCTGCCATCGCAATGCGTGCCGTTGAGCTTCTTCTGCAGGCGCACCGGGTAGCGTGGCTTGATGCCGCGGGTCTGCGGGCCGGCAGGCTCGACGTCGACCTCGCCGGTCTTCACCAGCACGGCGGTGGCGCGGTCGTCGCCGACCTCGACGCTGAACTCGGTGCCGCGCACGGCGGTCACGGCGGTGGGCGTGCGCACGCGCCAGCTGCCGCCGCCCGACGGTGTCACGCGCTGGCCGATCAGGCCCGTTTCCAACAGCAACTCGGCGGCCCGCGGTTGGGCAGGCGCCACGCTGAAGGCCTCGATGCGCAGCTGGCTCTTGTCGGCCAGCACAACGACGGAACCGTCGACGAACTTCAGCCGCACGCGGCCGGCCGCGCCGGTTCGCAGCGCCGTGCCGACGTCGAGCTTGTCGCCCACCGCCAGCGCCTTGCCATCGACGCGCTGGGCCTCGCCGCTGACGGCCATGACCTCGCAGGCCTGCTGGGCCAAGGCGGCTGAACTGAACCCCAACAAAACACAGCCACTGAGCCACAGAGGCACAGAGAAAAGCCTGAAAACCCGCCGCAGACCTCTGTGTCTCTGTGCCTCTGTGGCTGTGTTCATCGGCTTGATCACGTCCCTGCTCCTATTTCGATGGATCACCAAACAATGCATATCCGGCCCAGTAGAACGGATGCGTCCAGCGCCCGCCACCGAGAGTTCCCTCGATCATCCCCACTTGAGCCAGGCGCAGTGCCTCGGCCCGCGGCGCCTTGGCCGAGAAGGTGGCGGCCGTCAGCACCGCGGCGGATGAGGTCTCTACCGCCCAATGCGTGGCCAGCACCGAGCGGCTGCCGGCGAAGAAGAAGCCGCGCACCAGGCCCGACATGGCCGCCCCGCCCTGCTCGCCCGCAGCCGTGTTGCAGGCCGACAGCAGCACGGCCTGGGCGTTCAGGCGCAAGGTCAACACGTCGTCGAGTTCGAGCAGCGGCGAGGCCGTGGCGTCGGGGCCAGGCGCCAATGCGAGCGCGGGCTTGGACACGCCTGGCAGCTCGCCGGGCATCAGCCCATGCGTGGCGAAGGCAACGACGCGGCGGTCCTGCAGGGGCGCGGCCAGCACCGCCTCGCGCGTGGCGGCGGCGCCGAGCAGCAGATCGGTGTGCGGGTTGGCGCCCAGGGCCTTGGCCAGCGCCGTCAGCTCGGTGCGGGTTTCGGGCAGCGGCGGGATGTCGCCATAGCTGAAACCCCAGGCGGCGTCGTACCTGGTGGCGCTGCTGTTCAACGCGGCGCGGCCGGCAGGGATCGTGGTTTTTGCGTTGGACTTGAACTGCGGGTCACCGACGCCGAACAGCGGCTTGGTTGCCAGCGCCGGCGCGGCAGCGCGGCGCAGCGCGAACAGTGCGCCGGCCGAGGGCAGTTGGGTGACGGCCATGCGGCGGGCAACGAAGGCGCTGGGCTCGGGTGTGGTCAGCACGGCCGCAAACGGCAGGGCCGCCAGCGCACCGTCGGCGGCGACAAGCAGGCTCTTCACATCGGCACCGGGCTGCAGCGGCGCGATGAGTTCGCGCCAGACTTCATGCAGGGCGGCCGTCGGCAGCGTCGGCGGGCGGCCGGTGCTCAGGTCCAGCGCCGTGCGGATCTGCACCACCTTGTCGGCCCAGCCGGCCGCGCCGATGCTGGACGCGGCAAAGCGCGTCGGCGCGCCGGGCGTGACCCACCAGGCCAGCGTCGCCCCCTCCAGCGGCTGCACGACGAGCAGGGCCTCGCCGGGCGACATCAGCTTTTGCAGCGCTGCGGGCGGCGGAAGTGCAGGCGTGACGAGGTCAGCATAGGCCGGGTAGGCCTTGGCGACGCGTTCGCGCTGGGCGTTCAAGACCTCACGCGCGGCCTGGGCCTGCTCCCGGCCCTGGCGCACCTGCTCGCGCACGGCGGCGAGTTCATCGGCCAGGGCCTTCTGCCTCTTCTTGCGTTCGGCGTCGGGCAGGGCCTTGAGCTCGGCCTTGGTCTCCTCGCTGCTATTGCGCCGGCGCAGGCGGTCCTCCTCACCCAGCTGGGTGGCAAGTGCACCGTTGCGCGAGCTGGCGGCGGCGCGCAGGTTGGCCTCGTCCTCCAGCAGCGCGCGCAGGGCTGGCGTCGCGGCCAGCAGGCGTGCCGTGGCGTCGGTCAGCGCGCGATGGGCGGCGCCGGCCTGCAGGCGGTCGGCCACCTGCATGGCGCGGTCGGTCCAGGCCGGCTCCAACGCCTCGCCGCGCAGGGCTCGCGCGCCGATCTCGCGCAGGAACTCGTCAAACGCCAGGCCCAGCACGAAGCCACGCGCGCCGTTGAGGTCCAGGTCCTGCCAGCCGCCAGGGTTGTCCAGCAGGGCCGTGAACAGCGGCTGGTAGTCGCTCCAGGCGCCGGCCATATCGCCCTTGAGCATGCGCACCAGGGCGCGCACGCCGCTGGCCTCCTGCGTCTGCGGATGGGTCTCGCCGTAAAGGCGCTGGCGATAGCGCAATACGCGCTCGACGGCGTCCAAGGCCTCGTCGAAGCGGCCGTTCTTGGCGGCCAGCAACGCGCGCAGCCGCCAGTCGCTGGCGCGGTCCTTGGCCAGGCTGTCGGCGGGCAGGCTGGCCAGGAAGTCGCGGTAGAAGGCATCGGCCTCGGGCCAGCGGCGCAGGCCGATCAGCGCCCTCACCTGCTCCTGGCGCGCCAGCCAGCGGGTGTGGCTGGCGGCACTGGCGCCCGAGCGCTGCAGCATGTCGTCGGCGCGCTGGGCGTTCTCCAGCGCGGCGGCATATTGCCGCGCAGCCACCTGAGCCTGGCCAAGGCGGTAGCTCCAGCGCGCACCCAACGCATCACTCAGTTGGCCGGCCCGCCACAGCGCCAGATTGCCCTGGGCAATCTGGATGGCCTCGGGTGCGCGGCCGTGTCGCACCAGGGCATAGACCAGCATGCCTTGCGAGCCGTCGTACCAGCCATAGGCGTCCTGCACGGCGGGGTCGCGCAGCGGCCGCTGGCCTCCACCGGGGAGTCTGCGCGCGTCCTCCACGCCCTTCTGCGCCAGGCGCACAGCCTCCCGCAGCGTTGCCACCGCGTCGCCCAGCCGCCCTTCCCATCGCTCGATCTCGGAGCGCACCTGCAGGTGGTCGACGCGCAGCCGCAGCGTCGCCGCTGGGTCGCGGTCGCCGAGCGACTCCTGCGCCTGCCTGACCAGGCCCTGCGCACGCGACCACATGCGCTCCATGACCGCGCGGTCGCGCGCCTGGGCCAGCGCGTAGACGTGGCGCAGCGCGGCCGCCGCCCGCGTGGGCAGGCTCAGCGTCGCGTCGCTGGCAAAGGCATCGGCCGCAGCCATGGACTTGCCCGAGCTGCCCCAGATGAATTCGGCGCTGAGGTACTGGCGGATCCAGATCTCGCCGCCGGGCTGGCTGCGGCCAAAGGTGGCCAGCTCGCGCAGCAGCTCCACATATTTGCCGCGCTGTTCCAGCGCCTGCGCCGCGCGGGCCTGGCGCTGCAGCAGCGCGTAGCGGGCTGCGGGCTCGACGGGCAGCGGTTCAGCGAGCAGGGCTTGCGCCTCGGCCTCGGCCATGACGACGGGGGGCTCGCTGTCGTCTTCTTCCACCTGAGCCACGACCGCGGACGCGGCCAACAGCAGGCCGGCAAACCAGATCTGAATCCTCATCGCCCCACCTCCAGTGCCGGATGCTAGGGGGCTTGCGCCAACCGGCGCCAGAGAGCTATTGCTGACGCAGATGTCTGGCCGGCAGCTGGGCCACAAGCAACAGCGAGGCCATCAGCCACATCGGCGCTACCAGGGCAGTGGCCGCGGCGAGGATGCCGAAGCCGGCGGGCATGGCCACCGTCGCACCGTTGACCGTCAACATGCGCAGGCCCAGCGCCTGGCCATGGCGACCGGGCGGCGTCACGTGGTGCAGCATGGCCATGATCATGGGCTGCACCGAGCCCAGCGCCACGCCCAGCAAAGCGGAGCCGCACATCAGACCAACGGTGCCCGGCAGCCAGGCATAGGCCATGAAGGTCAGCATTGCGACCACCATGGCCGTGCGCAGGGCCTTGACCTCGTCCAGTTCGTCGGCGAAGCGCACGATGGCCAGACGCACGCAGGTGGCCGCGGCAGCGAAGCTGCCCAGCACGATGCCGATGCTGACTGCCGACAGGCCGCGCGCATGGCCCACCACGGGCACGACGAAGCTGTGCGCATCCCAGCAGGCCGACAGCACCAGGTTGACGAGGATGAGGCGGCGAAAGGCCGGCAGCCGGAACAACTGCCAGGCGGCGCGCTCGCGAAAGCTCTTGGTCAGTGGCTCGGGCTGATGGCGCGGTACCTTCTGCGCAAAACCCCAGGCCAGCAGCGGCAGCAGCGTCGCGAAGCCGAAGGCAGCCGTCATGCCGAACTGATCGATGAGAATCCCGGCAATCACCGGCGCCAGCGCGTTGGACAGGGCCGGGCCCAGGGCCATCCAGCTGAAGATGCGCTTGAGCTCGCCCGGCTCGTCGGCCATCAACCCGGCCTCGCGCTGCAGCGCCACGGCCGCGACGGCGACCGCACCGCCACACAGCAGGCAGCCGACGGCGATGGCCCAGAGCTGCTGCACGGCCAACGCCAGCAGCGCGCCGCAGCCGGCCATCAGCACACCCACACCCACGGGCCGATGAAAGCCGTGCCGGTCCGCCAGCCGCCCGGCCCACAGCGACAGCACGATGGGCGCGACGGCGAAGAGGCTGAGCAGCAGGCCCACCGAGGCCTCGCCATAGCCGCGGTTGAGCACCCACAGGCTGGCGGTCACGCGCGTGGTGGCCATGCAGGCATGCACGCAGATCATCGTGGCGATCAGCCACACGAAGGCGTGGCGCAGATTGGCCTTCTTCCCCGCTGGGGCGGAGTCGGTCACTCGGCGTCCTCGCCGAGCTCAACGAGCTTGTCGAGCTGCAACATGCGCTGGGCTGCGTCGTCGGGCAGCGCCTCGACGCTCTTGAGCTTGCGCGTCATCTGGCGCGTGCGGGTCTCGGCCAGATCGATGGTGTTGCTGGCCTCTTCGAGCTTCTTCTTCGTCTTGGCCAGCACCTCGCCGAACTTGCCGAACTCGGTCTTGACCGCTCCCAGCACTTCCCAGACCTCAGCCGAGCGTTTCTCCAGCGCCAGCGTGCGAAAGCCCATCTGCAAGCTGGTCAGCGTGGCCAGCAAGGTGGTGGGGCCGCAGAGCATGACCTTGTGTTCGCGCTGCAGGCTCTCCATCAGACCCGGGCGGCGCAGGGCCTCGGCGTACAGGCCCTCGGTGGGCACGAAGAGGATGCCGAAGTCGGTTGTATGCGGCGGTGCGATGTATTTCTCGCGGATGGTGCGCGCCTCCATCCGCAGGCGCATTTCGATGGCCTTGGCCGAGGCTTCGGCGGCCACGGGGTCGCCCTTTTCCTGGGCGTCGAGCAGGCGCTCGTAGTCCTCGCGCGGGAACTTGGCGTCGATGGGAAGCCAGAGTGGCTGGCCATCGTCGCGCTGGCCGGGCAGCTTGATCGCAAACTCCACGCGTTCGGACGAGCCGGGCAGCGTCGCCACGTTGGCTGCGTACTGTTCCGGCGTGAAAACCTGCTCCAGCAGGCCCGCCAGTTGCACTTCGCCAAAGATGCCGCGCGTCTTCACGTTGGTCAGCACGCGGTTGAGCGAGCCCACGTCGCGCGCCAGGTTCTGCATCTCGCCCAGGCCCTTGTGCACCTGCTCCAGGCGTTCGGCCACCTGCTTGAAGCTCTCGCCCAGGCGCTGTTCCAGCGTGGCGTGCAGCTTCTCGTCCACCGTTGCCCGCATCTGCTCGAGCTTCTTCTCGTTGTCCTGCTGGATGCTGGTCAGGCGCAACTCAACGGTATGGCGCAGCTCGGCAAAGCGTTGCTCGTTGCCCAGGGACATGGCCTGCAGCTGATCGCGCATGCCGTCGGCCAGGCGCTGCATGGACTCGGCCTGGCCCTGTGCGCTGCGCAGCGCGGCGGCATCCTGCGCCTCACGGGCGGCGAGCGCTTGTTGAGCCAACGAGTTGTTGTTGCCCTGCAGCCCCTGCGCCAGCACCTGCTGGAACTGGGCCAGGCCCTGCACCAACTCCTGGCGCGTGCCGCTGGCGCTGCGGCCCAGCTCGTCGCGCAGTTCGCGCTCCAGCCTCTCGTTGCTCAGCAGCAGCTCCGGCGCCACGCCGGTTTGAGGTTTCTGGCGAGCCCAGATCAAGACCAGCAGGACAAGGATCAGGGCCAGCAGGCCCAGCAGCAACACGTCGATCAGGCTCATGCGGGCCATTGTCGCCCGCGGTGGCAGGGCCTGCAGTCAGGGGGCGACGAGACCGGCCACGGCCCTCGGGAGTTCGGCCTCGATGAGGGCCTCCAGCGCCTTCACGCGCTGCTCGGCCGTCGTGGCGGCCCAGGGGTTGGCAGCGGCCTCGCGGTCCACCGGCAGGCGTGCCGCCACGGCGAGCGACTGCTCGCGCCTGAGCTTGAGATCGCTGAGGTCGATCAGCGCGACGCGGATGGACACATAGGACGCGAACACCGGCAGGGCGCCCTGGCCATCAAAGCTGATCTGGCCGCTGGGGCGCTGGTCCAGCACAAAGCCCGGGCCTTCCAGCGTCGCAAGGATGCGGCCCGGCAAGGCTGCGGCAAGGGCCGGCTCCTGGCGGCTGCGCGTGACCAGCAGCAGTTGGGCCGCGCCGCTCTGGCGCACCGCTTCGCCGAGCTTGCCAGGCAGGCTGAGCCTGCCGTCAACGAACAGGTGAGCCGGGTCGCCGAACAGGCTGCGCGTGGTCGAGGTGTAGAGCTTGACCTCGCGACCTTTGGCCGAGGCCGTGATGGCACCGTTCAAGGCTTGCAGCACCGCGTTGTCCAGGCCCCCGGCGGGCGTGGACGTCCAGTCGCCGGACTGCACGGTGTCGCCACGCGCCGGGCTCAAGGAGATGAGCTGCACGTTGTCGCCCAGCAGGGACAGGACTGCGAACTTGTTGGGGTCTCGCGGCGTCTTGTCCTCGACGACGGGCGCGGGCGGTGGCGGCGCGCCCTTGTTCTTGACGGACTGGCCGAAAGCCAGCGCGGGCAGCAAGGAAAGCAGGCAGATCAGGCGGCGGTTCATGCGGGAATGACTTCAGGGTTCAGCGGCGTGAGGGGCTTGGCACCGGTCAGCGCGGCGACGAGGTTGTCGGCAGCCAGGTCTCCCATGGCCTGGCGGGTGGGCATGGTGGCGCTGGCGATGTGCGGCGTGAGGACGACGTTGGGCAGCGTCAGCAACGCTGGATTCACACGCGGTTCGCCTTCGAAGACATCGAGGCCGGCAGCGGCGATGCGGTTCTCGCGCAGTGCCGCGGCCAGCGCATCTTCGTCGACGATGCCGCCGCGGGCGATGTTGACGAGAGTCGCCGTCGGCTTCATCAGCGCCAGCTCGGGCGCGGCGATGCAGTGGTGGGACTCGACCGAATAAGGCAGCACGAGGATGAGGTGATCGGCCTGGCGCAGCAGCGTTTCCTTGGTCAGATAGCTTGCGCCAAGTTCAGCCTCGATGTCGGCCGGCAGCCGCGAACGGTTGTGATAGATCACCTTCATGCCGAAGCCGAAGCGGCCACGCCGCGCAATGGCCTGGCCGATGCGGCCCATGCCGAGGATGCCCAGCGTGGCGCCATGGACGTCGGAGCCGGCCAGGAAGTCCCAGGCCCAGCTCTTCCAGCGCCCGTCTCGCAGCAGGCGCTCGCCCTCGCTCATGCGCCGGGCCGTGGCCATCAGCAGCGCAAAGCCGAAGTCGGCCGTCGATTCGGTCAGCACATCGGGCGTGTTGGTGACGAGGATGCGGCGCGCCGTGCAGGCGCCCAGGTCGATGTGGTTGTAGCCCACGCTCATCGTGCAGACGGCGCGCAGATCGGGGCAGGCGTCGAGCAACTCGGCGGTGATGCGCTCGGTGCCGGTGATGTAGGCGCCGGCCTTGCCTTGCAGACGGGCACGTAACTCGTCGGGAGTCAGCGGCGCCTCGCCCTGATGGAAGTCCACGTCGAATTGGGCCGCGAGTTTTTCAACGACGGCCGCTGGCGCCCTGCGCGCGATCAGGACTTTCTTCATCGCATCCATATCCAGCCCATCACGAAGAGAAGCGGCAGCAGCACCGCGCAAGACCAGAGCAGATAGCCACCAAAGCTCGGCATCTTGACACCCCGCTCCTCGGCAATGGCCTTGACCATGAAATTGGGCGCATTGCCGATATAGGTCATTGCACCCATGAAGACGGCGCCACCCGAGATGGCCGCCAGCACCGATGCACCTTCATTCATCAACTGGGCCGCATTGCCGCCGGCGAGGTTGAAGAAGGCGAGATAGGTCGGCGCGTTGTCCAGCACGGAGGACAGGCCGCCCGTCAACCAGAAATAGGCCATCGGCGAATCGAGCATGGCGGCCAGCGGCGCGAACACGCCAGCCGGGCCGGCCTTGAGCATGGCGATGACGGGCACCATGGTCAGGAAGATGGCGATGAAGAGCTTGGCCACTTCCTGCATCGGCGCCCAGCTGAACTGGTTCTTCTCGCGCACACCGGCCGGTGTCAGCCACAGCGACGCGAACGTCACGACGACGAGGCCCACGTCGCGCACCAGGGCCTGCAGCGGCAGTGGCGTGCCCCAGAGGTCGAAGCCGATGCCCGGCTTCCAGGTGCCGCTCATCAGCACCAGGCCGATGGCCACGACGAGCGGCAGCAGGTTGATGACGCCTTCCAGACCAAGCCGGGGCGCGTCGGGTGTCGGGTCAGCGGGCGTGATGCCTTCCTTGCGGTAGAGCCAGGCGTCGATGCCCCAGAACACGGCGAGCAGCGCGGCGAGCAGGAACAGCGTTTCCTGCCACAGGTGCCCGGCCGTCCAGAAGAAGCTGACGCCCTGCAGGAAGCCGAGAAAGAGCGGCGGGTCGCCCAGCGGCGTCAGCGACCCGCCGACGTTGCTGACGATGAAGATGAAGAAGACGACGACATGGGCGTTGTGGCGGCGGTTGTCGTTGGCGCGGATCAGCGGGCGGATCAGCAGCATGGAGGCGCCCGTCGTGCCCATGAAGCTGGCCAGTCCGGCGCCCAGCAGCATCAAGCCCGAGTTGAGCGCCGGGCTGCCATGCAGATTGCCGCGGATGAAGATGCCACCGGCCGTCGTGTACAGCGCGCCGAGCAGGATGGTGAAAGGCAGGTATTCCTCGACCAGCGTGTGCACCAGCACGCCGCCGGTCTCTGCCGCCCCGAATGCGAGCGCAAACGGGATCAGCAAGGCCAGCGTCCAGCCCGCGGCGATCTTGCCGAAGTGGTGGTGCCAGAAGGCCGGCGCGGCCAACGGCATGACGGCGATCGACAACAGCAGGCCCGCGAACGGCGCGGCCCAGGTCAGGCCGAGTTCGGCGCCGGAGAAACTCATTCGATGAAGCGCGTGAACTCGGCCACCGGCGCGCGCTCGGTGACGAGGCTGTTCTCGATGGCATCCGGGTCGGCATAGCCCATGGACATGCCGCAGACCACCATCTGTTCACTGCTCAACTGCAACTCCTCTGCGATGACACGATGAAACTGGGTGAACGCGGCCTGCGGGCAGGTGTGCAGGCCGCGCGCACGGGCCGCCACCATGATGTTCTGCAGGAACATGCCGTAGTCCAGCCAGGAGCCCTGCTGCATGACGCGGTCGATGGTGAACATCAGGCCGACCGGCGCGTCGAAGAAGATGAAATTGCGGCCATGCTGGTGCTGCATGCGCGACTTGTCGGTCTTGGCGATGCCCAGCAGCCCGTAGAGATCCCAGCCCACCTTGCGGCGGCGGTCGATGTAGGGGCTGCGCCATTCGGTGGGGTAGTAGGCGTATTCCTCCTTGTGGCCGGCGTTCTGCTCGGGGTCGAGGTAGGCGGCCTGGATGCGGCCGGCCACGCGCGTCAACGCCGCACCCGTCATCACATGCACCTGCCACGGCTGGGTGTTGGTGCCAGAGGGCGCCCAGGAGGCGACCTCAAGAATGTCCTCGATGGTCGCGCGCGGCACCGGTTTCGGCAGGAAGGCGCGCAGCGAGTGCCGGGTCTTGATGGCGGCATCGACCGCGGCGGTCTGCTCGGGCGTGGGCGTGGCGAAACGGCTCATGGCGTCAGGGTCTTCAAGGCTTGGAGATAGGAGGCCGGCAGCTCGGCCACCGGGCGGCGGCTGACGCGGTCGACGTAGACATGCACGAAATGACCCCGCGCTGCGCACGCGGCGGCGCCTTCAGCGAACAGGCCGATCTCGTAGCGCACGCTGGAGCGTCCTTGCTGGGCCACGCGCACGCCGGCCTCAATGCGCTGCGGAAAGGCGAGTGACTCAAAGAAGTTGCAATGCGTCTCGACAACCAGGCCAATGACCTCGCCGCCATGGATGTCCAGCGCGCCGGCCTCGATGAGCAGGCTGTTCACGGCCGTGTCGAAGAGGCTGTAGTAGACGACGTTGTTCAAGTGGCCGTAGGCGTCGTTGTCCATCCACCGCGTCGTCAGCGGCACGAAGCGGGGGTATGTCTCGCGGCCATCGGGCTGGGGGCGGGTCGTCATGGCGGCATTCTTCCATGCACGTCCGCCGAGCCCGCTTTACGGGGCTGATTGCGGCTTATGCACTTGCACGATCTGTTTTTCCGGAGCGACACTGGGCCGCAGACAACGATTTCACAACGGCTGGCAAGGAGCTCGCATGAACCGATCCCGAGTAGTGAGTTTTGCATTTGCACTGGCGGCCGTCTTCGGCGCCCAGGCCGCACTGGCCGACAACGCGACCAAGGATGACGCGGTCGCCACCGTCAAGAAGGCTGTGACCTTCATCAAGGCCAACGGCAAGGACAAGGCCTATGCCACGATCACGGCCAAGGACCCGCAGTTCGTCAAGGCCGACCTCTACATCGTCGTCTACGGCATGGACGGCAAATGCCTGGCCCACGGCGCCAACGAGAAGCAGGTCGGCCGCGACCTGATCGACCTCAAGGACATCGATGGCAAGCCCTTCATCCGCGAGCGCGTCGAACTGGGCAAGTCCAGCCCCAAGGGCTTCTGGCAGGACTACAAGTTCACCAACCCGGCGAGCAAGAAGATCGAACCCAAGCAGATGTACTGCGAGCGACTGGACGACACCATCGTCTGCGGCGGCATCTACAAGTAAAGCGCGGATGGCTGGCCGTCCCCTGCCCTGCCGCCGGCTCGCGCCGGTTGCTAATCTTGAAGGTTGCCGATGAAGCTGGCTTCAAAGATGTTGCTGCCGCCGATGGTGGCACTGGCCGTCGTGCTGGCCATCGGCCTGGGCAACAGCATGCTGTCCCTGCGTGGGGTTGTCGCCTCCAACGAGGCCGGCCAGCAGCGCAACGAGGTCTTCATGACCACGGTGTCCGTGCAGACCCAGGTGGGCGAGATGCATGGCGGCGTCTATCGCACCATCGCTTTGATCGGCTCGCTGGACGACGCCAAGGTAAAGGCCCTGCGGGGGCAGTTGAAGACCCAGGTTGAGGGCCTCACGCGCACGCTGACCACGTTGGCCGAGATGGAGGCCACGCCCGCCGAGACCGACGCCCACATCAACGCGACCCTGCCGCTGCTGAAAGCCTACCTGGCCAAGGCCGACGCCGCCATCGACCTGGCCTCGGTCGACCCCAACACCGGCGTTGCCGCGATGCAGGACGCCGAGGCCCGCTACAAGGAAGTCGCGACGCTGATGGGCAAGATCGTGCAGAGCATGGGGGCCGATCAGCAAGCCGCGTCGGAATCCCAGCAGGCCACGGCCCGCCAGCGCGCCTGGGTCTTCGCCCTGATCTCTCTGCTGACCGCTGGCGCCGGCATGGGCCTGCTGCTCGCCAACCAGCGCAAGATCGCAGCCGACGTCAACGCCTCGCTGTCGCTGGCCGAATCGGTCGCCGCGGGTGATCTGACCCAGCGCGCCAACCCGCAGGGGCAGGACGAACTGGCCGGCCTGATGCGGGCGCTGAACCAGATGTGCGAGCAACTCGGCCAGACGGTGGGCGAAGTCATGACGGTGGCCGACTCCATCCGCACCGCGTCGTCCGAGATTGCCTCGGGCAATCAGGACCTGAGCCAGCGTACCGAGCAGACGGCCTCGAGCCTGGAGATCACCAGCTCGTCCATGGCGCAGCTGACCGGCATCGTGCGCCAGAGCGCCGACAGCGCGCAGACGGCCAACCAGCTCGCCACCAGCGCCGCCACCGTGGCCCACCGCGGCGGCAGCGTCGTACAGCAGGTGGTGGACACGATGAATGACATCACCGCGTCCAGCAAGCGCATCGCCGACATCATCGGCGTCATCGACGACATCGCCTTCCAGACCAACATCCTGGCGCTGAACGCGGCGGTGGAAGCCGCCCGCGCCGGCGAGCAGGGCCGCGGCTTTGCCGTCGTAGCCGGTGAGGTCCGCAGCCTCGCGGGGCGCAGCGCCGCGGCGGCCAAGGAAATCAAGACCCTGATCGGCGCCAGCGTCGAGCGCGTGCAATCCGGCGCCCGCCTGGTGCAGGACGCCGGCTCGACGATGACCGACATCGTCGGCGCCGTGCAGCGCGTGACCGACATCATTGGCGAGATCAGCACCAGCGCCGCCGCCCAGAGCCGCGGCATCGACGATGTCACCAGCGCCGTCACCAAGGTCGATGACATGACGCAGCAGAACGCCGCCCTCGTCGAGGAAAGCGCCGCGGCCGCCGAGTCGCTGCGCGAGCAGGCGCAGCGCCTGGCCCAGGTGGTCAGCCAGTTCCGCGTGCGATAGCGGCCCAGACGGCCCAGGACTGGGCGGCCAGATTCAGCGTGTTGATCTGCACGGCGACCGTCGTTGCCAGGTCGTGACCGTAGCCGCCGGCCATGCTCAGCGCCACGGGGATGCGGCGTTCGCGCAGCGCCGCCAGTACGCGCCGATCGCGTTCGGCCAAACCTTCATAGGTCAACTTCAACCGGCCCAGGCGGTCGCCTTCGTGGGGATCGGCGCCAGCAAGATAGAACACCAGGCCCGGATCAATGCGACGCCAGACCTCGCCGAGTGCCGCGTCCAGCGCAGCCAGGTAGTCCGCATCGCCACAGCCGTCGGCCAGATCCACGTCCAGATCGCTCGCCTCCTTGCGAAACGGGAAGTTGCGCGCGCCGTGCATGGAGAAGGTGAACACCGTGTCGTCGTCGCGGAAGATGGCGGCAGTGCCATTGCCCTGGTGCACGTCCAGGTCGATGACGAGGACGCGCAACAGGCTGCGGTGGCTTCTTGCCCACTCGGCTTGCATCAAGCGCGCAGCGACGGCGACGTCATTGAAGACGCAATAGCCGGAGCCCTTGTCGGCATAGGCATGGTGGGTGCCACCCGCCATATTCGCCGCCACACCCTCGGCCAGGGCCGCCCGGGCGGCCGCGATGCTGGCGCCCACCGAGCGCCGCGAACGCTCGGCCATGGACGGGCTCCACGGGAAGCCGATCTCGCGCTGCTGGGCGGCGCTGAGGTGACCGAGCAGGACCGCATCCACATAGTCCGGCGTATGGGCCAGGGCCAGTTCACCCTCGCTAGCGGCCGGCGCCGGCTGCATGCGCAGCAACCCCGGCTCGCGCTCGAAATGCTCCCGTAACAAGCGGTACTTAGATTGCGGGAAGCGGTGCCCCGGCGGCAGGGCCAGGCTGTGGGCATCGGAATGGAAGGCCTGCATGGCCGCCACGATAGCCGTGGACCTTTGTCACACCCCGACACCCCTAGTTTGCTGCACTGCACAAAATAGTTCTTGCAATCTGGCGCCCGGCCCCTATCATTCAGTTCATGTTGCAGTGCAGCAAAAGAAGCACAGCAAACGGTTCAACCACCTGAAATCGGAGTCTCACCATGCTGACCGCTGAACAAGTCCTCGCCGCCCACAAGGCCAATGTCGAAACCCTCTTCGGCCTGACGAACAAGGCTTTCGAAGGCGTCGAAAAGCTCGTCGAGCTGAACCTGCAAGTCGCTCGCACCGCGCTGAGCGAAGCCGCTGACACCACCGCCGCCGCCCTGTCCGTCAAGGACGCACAAGAGCTGCTGTCCCTGCAAGCCGCCCTGCTGCAGCCGACCGCCGAGAAGGCCGCCTCCTACAGCCGCCACATCTACGACATCGCCTCCGCCACCGGCGCCGAAGTCGCCAAGGCTGCTGAAGCCAAGTTCGCCGACGTGCAGAAGAGCTTCACCGCTGTTGTCGACAACGCCGCCAAGAACGCCCCGGCCGGCACCGAGAACGCCGTCGCCCTGGTGAAGTCGGCTGTCGCTGCCGCCAACAACGCTTTCGAGTCGGTCCAGAAGGCCACCAAGCAAGCCGTTGAAGTGGCCGAGTCCAACTTCCAGGCCGCGACCAGCCAAGCCGTCAAGGCCACGCAGACCGCGACCCGCGCCAGCAAGCGCGCCGCCTGATCCTCAGGCTCTCGCCTCCCGAAAGCCCGGTGCACCCGCACCGGGCTTTTTTTGCGCCTGCTATCGGCAAGCCAGACCGTCAAAGGTCGTGGACGTGACCCAGTCGAGAATCTGCTCGTGGGTGTACTGGCCCGATTCTTTCAGCAGCGCCACGACCGGATCGCAGGCGCGCGCGAACAGCGTGTAGAGCACGAGTTCGGGCGGCAGTTGCGGATTGAGCTGGCCGCTGGTCTGGGCCTCGGTGATCCAGATGCTGAGGCGGTTGCTCAGGGCGAGCAGCCTGTCCATATAGGCCTCGTTGGACTGCAGCGAAGCACTCAGGCTGGAGTTATGCGCCGGCAGCGAAGGCATCTCGCCTTCCAGTTGTGTCGCCATCGCCCAGCGCGCCACGGCCTTGAGCTGCTCGATGGCCGGCACGGGCGCACTGCTCTCGGCGACCACCTCGGCCCGGCCGCGCAAGGCGTCCACGAAGGTCAACGCGCGATCAAGGGCCCCCACCATGGCGGCCCCCGCCAGCTCTTCCTTCGACGGGAAGAGCTTGTACAGGCTGGCCTTGGCCAGCCCTGCCTCCGCGGCCACTTCGTCCACCGTCATCGCGTCATAGCCCTTTGTGGCCAGCAGACGGTTGACCGCACCCACGATGGCGTCCTGCCGCACACGCTGGAGCTGGTCTTTGATGGACGGACGGGTGTTCATGACCGCATTCTAGACCGACAAGGCTATCGAAATAACCCTATGGTGCAATTTTCATACTGATGAGTTATTGTGTGAACTGACGAGTTTATATCATGACCTATAAAGTTCATTCGGAGCCTGCCATGCATCGCATCGCCGTCGTTGGATCCGGCATTGCCGGCTTGGCCGCCGCCCACCGCATCGCCACGACACCGGGTGGCCATCGCGTCACCCTGTTTGAGGCCGGCGGCCATTTCGGCGGCCATGCCAACACCGTCGACCTTGAGCTGGAAGGCGTGGTGCATGGCGTGGACACCGGCTTCCTGGTGTTCAACCGCCGCACCTATCCACTGCTGATCCAGCTCTTTGCCGACCTCGGCATCACGCCAGCCGAATCGGACATGTCCTTTTCGGTGCAAGTGCCGCGCGAGGACGGCCGTGCCGGCCTGGAGTGGAGCGGCAGCTCGTTGCGCAGCGTCTTCGCCCAGCGGCGCAATCTGCTGAAGCCGCGCTTCTTGCGCATGCTGACGGAGATCCTGCGCTTCAACCGCCTGGCGACTGCCCTGGCCCAAACCGCGCCCGATGCGACGCTGCAGGGCGCCATCGGCGACTACCTGGACGCCCAAGGCTTCACCGCGACCTTCCGCGAGCACTATCTGCTGCCGATGATCGGCTGCATCTGGTCCTGCCCGACCGACCAGGTGCTGAAGTTCCCGCTCGCCACCCTGATCCGCTTCTGCCACAACCATGGCCTGCTCCAGGTCCGCGACCGGCCGCAGTGGTACACGGTGCGCGGCGGCTCCCGCGAATACGTGCGCCGCTTGGTGGCCCGCCTCAGCGACGCCCGACTGCACACCCCTGTGCTGGGCATCCAGCGATCCGGCCACCAGGTGCGCCTGCAGACCCGTCAAGGCAGCGAGTCCTTCGACGCCGTCGTGCTGGCCTGCCACAGCGACCAGGCCTTGGCGCTGCTGGGCGAAGGTGCCCGCCCCGACGAGCGCGCCGTGCTCGGCGCCATCCGCTACCAGCCCAACACGGCGGTGCTGCATGGCGACGTGGCCGTGCTGCCGCAGCGCCGCGCGGCCTGGGCCTCATGGAACTACGAGCGCGCTGGCGACACAGCTCGCGAGCAGGGTCAGGTCTGCTTGCACTACCTCATCAACCGCCTGCAGCCCCTGCCATGGCAGCAGCCGGTCATCGTGTCCCTGAACCCAGTGCGGCCGATTGCGGACCACCTCGTGCACCGCCGCATCGAATACAGCCATCCGGTGTTCGACCTCGCCGCGCTGCAGGCGCAGGGGCGCGTGGCCGAGCTGCAGGGCCAGCGGCGCACCTGGTTCGCGGGTGCCTGGTGCGGCTATGGCTTCCATGAGGACGGTCTGCGCGCGGGGTTGCAGGCGGCCGATGGTGTCCTGCACGCCCTGAGCGCCTGGGCGCCGCGGCAAGAAAGGAGCGCGGCGTGAGCGCTGTGGCGTCGCCCTGGATCGGCTTCGGCGCCGTCTGGCATCGGCGCCTGCGCCCGGTGGAACATGCCTTTCGCTACCGCAGCTATTTCCTGCTGCTGCCGCTGCGCAGCCTGCGCCAGCAGCCCTGCGCCGCGCTGAACCGCAACCGCTGGGGTCCGCTGAGCTTCCAGGACCGAGACCACGGCGATGGGGGCGACGACGCCCTGGCCTGGTTCGACCAACTGCTGCTGGGCGAAGGCATCGGCGACGCCGACGGCGAGGTCTGGCTGCAGACCTTCCCGCGCGTGTTCGGCCATGTCTTCAAGCCCGTGAGCTTCTGGTACGCCCACCGCGCCGACGGCGCGCTGGCCGCCGTGGTTGCCGAGGTCAACAACACCTTCGGCGAGCGCCATGTCTATCTGCTCGCAGGGCCCGAGCTGGGCTGGGGCCGGCCCAGCCAGGCCCGCAAGGTCTTCCATGTCTCGCCCTTCTGCGGGGTCAGCGGCGAATACCGCTTCCGCTTCGAGCGCCTGACCACGGCCGAGGGCCAACCTGCGCACATGGTCGCGCGCGTCGACCTGCATGACACCCTCGGGCCGCTGCTGCAGACCAGTGTCGGCGGCGCGTTGGCCGCGCTGACGCCGGCCAATGTGCGCCGCGCCCTGTTCGGCATGCCCTTCATGACCCTGGGCGTCGTCCTGCGCATCCATTGGCAGGCCGCCCGCCTGTGGATCAAACGCGTGCCCTACTTCACCAAGCCCACCGCGCCACAGAACTTCGTGAGCCGATAAGCATGAGCATCCCGACCGCCCTCGCGACCACCACCCGCCCCACCCAGCCGCCCCTGGCCGCGCGCCGCCTGCTCCGGCTGCTGCAGGGCCTGCCCGTTGGCCAGTTGGAACTGCGCCTGCCCGATGGCGGGGAGGTGCTGCAGTTGCCCAATCCACCCGCGGCGCCCGGCCCGCGCGGCGTGCTGCAGTTGCGCAACTGGGCGGTGTTCGAGCGCACGCTGAAGTCCGGCGACATCGGCTTCGCCGAGAGCTTCATCGATGGCGACTGGAGCAGCCCCGACTTGAGCGAACTGCTGCGCCTGTGCATGGCCAACCGCGACCATGTCGAGGGCCTGATCTATGGCAGTTGGTGGGGCCGCCTGGCCTACCGTCTGCGCCATCTGCTGCGGCGCAATTCCCGCTCTGGCAGCGCCAAGAACATCCATGCCCACTACGACCTGGGCAACGACTTCTACCGGCTCTGGCTGGACCCGAGCATGAGCTACAGCGCAGCCTGGTTCGAAGGCCGCGATCCCCAAGGTGTGGACCTGCTCACCGCCCAGCACGCAAAGTACCGTCGCACGCTGCGCGAGGCGCGGGTCGAGCCGGGCCAGCGCGTGCTGGAGATCGGTTGCGGCTGGGGCGGCCTGGCGGAAATCGCGGTGCGCGAGTTCGGCGCGAAGCTGACCGGCGTCACGCTGTCGGCCGAGCAATGGCGCTGGGCCGAGCAGCGCATGCAGGACGCCGGGCTCGAAGCGCAAGCCGAGCTGCTCTACCTCGACTACCGCGACCTGCCAGCGCGCCATGGCCACGAGCCTTTCGACGCCATCGTCTCCATCGAGATGTTCGAGGCCGTCGGCCACGAATACTGGTCCGGCTACTTCAAGACGCTGAACGCCTGCCTGAAGCCCGGCGGCCGCGCCTGCATCCAGTCCATCACCCTCCGCGACGACCTGTTCCCGCGCTATCTGCGCTCGACGGACTTCATCCAGCAATACATCTTCCCTGGCGGCCTGCTGCCCAGCCCGCCGGCCTTCGAGGCCGAAGCACACCGCGCCGGCTTCGTCGTCGAGAACCGGCTGGCCTTCGGACGCGACTACGCCGAGACCCTGCGGCGCTGGCGCGACGCCTTCGTGGCGAACCTCGACGCCGTGAAGCGCCAGGGCTTCGACAGCCGCTTCCAGCGCATCTGGGCCTTCTATCTGGCCTACTGCGAGGCTGCCTTCGACACCGGCAACACCGACGTCATCCAGTTCACGCTGAGGAAACCCGGCCCATGATCCGGCGCCGCCTTTGGGTTCTTGCGGCCGCCACCCTGACTTCCTTCACCATGCTCCCAGCCATCGCCGTCGACATCCCCGTTCCCGCCGAAATTCACAGCAGCCTGCCGCAGGCACGCCTGCAGGGCACGGGCGTGCTGCGCTTCTTCGGCCTGCGCGTCTACGAGGCCCGGCTGTGGACGGCCCCAGGCTTCGTGGCCGAGGACTACGCCCGCCAGCCCTTCGCGCTCGAGCTGGTTTACGACCGCCGCCTCGAGGGCCAGGCCATCGCCGAGCGCTCGGTGGCGGAGATGCGGCGCGTCGGCAGCTTCGACGAGGCCCAGGCCAAGCGCTGGCTGGCCCTGATGACCAAGGCCTTTCCCGACGTGGCCGCCACCGACCGCCTGCTCGGCCTGCACGACGGCCAGGGCGACGTGAGCTTTTTCCATAACGGCAAGCTCACCGCACAGCTGGTGGATGCCGACTACGCCCGCCTGTTCTTCGGCATCTGGCTCGCCCGCCCATCCTCGGCGCCGGCCCTGCGCGACGCCCTGCTCGGCCTGGCGCGCTGACCGCTCAAGCGATGTCCACGCCCGTCCTCGGCGCCCCGTCCATCGCCTTCGGCTGGCAACGCGGCCTGGCCTATGCGAGCCTGAGCGTGCCGCTGGCCTTCGTCTCCCTGCCCCTTTACGTCAACCTGCCCTTCCACTACGCCTCGGTGCTCGGCCTGCCGCTGTCGGTGCTGGGGGCGGTGATGCTGGCCGTGCGCTTGTTCGACGCCGTCGTCGACCCGGCCCTGGGGCGCGTCGCCGACGCCTTGTTCCGGCGCGGCGCCAACACTGCGCGGTGGGCCGCGGCCCTTGGCAGCGCGGTGCTGGCCGTGGCCTTCGCGGCCCTGTGGCGGCCACCATCCAGCGGGGTGACAGCATGGCTCGCGGCGGCGCTGCTGTTGTGCACCGTGGCCTACAGCGGCGTCAGCATCCTGCACCAGAGCTGGGGCACGCGCTGGGGTGGCGGGCCGGCGCTGCGCACCCGAGTCACTGGCTGGCGCGAGGCCGGCACCCTGGTCGGCGTGCTGCTGGCCAGCGCCCTGCCCGCGCTGGCAGGTTGGACTGCCACCAGTCTCGCCCTCGCCGCCCTGCTGGCTGCCGGCCTGGTCGGCCTGAGCCGCCTGCCCGCCACAGCCTCACCGCGGCCCGAGTCACATGCGCGTTCGGGCCCCTCGCCGTGGCGGCAAGCAACCTTCCGCCAGCTCCTGGCCGTCTTCATGCTGAACGGCATCGCCAGCGCCATCCCGGCGACGCTGCTGCCCTTCTTCATCGCCGACCGCCTGCAGCTGCCGCACTGGCAGGCGCCGCTGCTGCTGGGCTACTTTGGCGCCGCGGTGCTGGGCCTGCCGCTGTGGGTGCGCGCCGCCGCGCGCTGGGGCGTGTCTCCGGCCTGGCGGCTGGGCATGATGGCCAGCGTATTGGCCTTCGCCGCCACGCCGTGGCTGTCGGCGGGAGACGGCGCGGCCTTCGCTCTCGTCTGCCTGTGCAGCGGCCTGGCGCTGGGCGCCGACCTGGCCCTGCCCGGCGCGCTGCTGACGGGCGTCATCCACCACGGCGGCGCGGGCGGCCGCGACGAGGGCGCCTACCTCGGCTGGTGGGCCTGCGCCGCCAAGCTCAACCTCGCCCTGGCCGCGGGCCTGGCCCTGCCGCTGCTGGCACTGGCCGGCTACCAGAGCGGCGGCGGCAATCCCGCGGGCCTGCAAGCCCTGGGCTGGACCTATGGCGGGATGCCCTGCCTGCTGAAGCTGCTGGCCGCCGCCGCGCTGCTGCGCGCCGAGCGTCTCAATCCGAACTGGAAGGACCGCGCATGAAAACGCTGCACCGCCGCGCCCTGCTGGGCGCCGGCGTCGCCATCGCACTGACAGGCTGCGCCTCGCCGCAAGTTCAGGACTACGCCCAGGAAGCACCCAAGCTGGACCTGCGCAGCTTCTTCAACGGCTCGCTCAGCGCCAAGGGCATGTTCACCGACCGCTCCGGTCGGGTCGTCAAGCGCTTCACCGTCAGGATGGACGCGCGCTGGGACGGCGACACCGGCGTCCTCGATGAACATTTCCAGTACAGCGATGGCAGCACGCAGCGCCGCGTCTGGCGGCTGCGTGCCCTCGGCCAGGGGCGCTTCAGCGGCACGGCGGACGACGTCGTCGGCGACGCCGGCGGCGAGAGCGCCGGCAATGCCTTGCGCTGGAACTACACCCTGGCCTTGCCGGTGGACGGCCGTGTCTGGCACGTCGCCCTGGACGACTGGATGTTCCTCATCGACGCGCACACCATCCTCAACCGCTCGGCCCTGAGCAAGTTCGGCCTGCACCTGGGCGACGTGATCCTGGTCATCACCAAGGACTGAGGCATGCCGCTGAACCCTCCGCTGGCAGACTGGCAAGGCCGCTGGGTCTGGGTCATCGGCGCGTCGTCGGGCATCGGCCGCGCGGCCGCTGCCGCCCTGAGCGGGCGCGGGGCCAGGGTCATCGTGTCGGCCCGCCAGGCCGAGTCGCTGCAGGCCTTTGTGGGCGAGCACCCGGGCAGCGTGGCCCTGCCGGTGGACGTGACGCGACCGGAGGAGTTCCAGGCTGTTGCCCGGTCGGTCCAGGCCCATGCCCAGGGGGCGCCGGCCCTGGTGCTGTACTGCGCCGGCCATTACAAGGCCCAGCAGGCCACGCAGTTCGACCGGCAGGAGATGGAGAGGCATCTGGCCGTCAACTACGGCGGCGTGCTGCATCTGCTGGAGGCCGTGCTGCCGCTGATGCTCGCGGCGCGCAGCGGCCACCTCTGCCTCGTCGGCAGTGTGGCGGGCTATCGCGGGCTGCCGCTGTCCCTGGCCTACGGCCCCACCAAGGCGGCGCTGAACAACCTGGCCGAGAACCTCTACCTGGACCTGCACCCGCTGGGCCTGGGCGTGTCCATCGTCAACCCCGGCTTTGTCCAGACGCCGCTGACGGCCCAGAACCGCTTCCACATGCCGGCCCTGATCTCGCCGGAAGAGGCGGCCGAGCACATGATCAAGGGTTGGGCGTGCGGCCGCTTCGAGATGAACTTCCCACGCCGCTTCACGGCCTGGATACGCCTGCTGCGCTGCCTGCCTGATGCCTGGTATTTCGCAGCCGTGCGCCGCGCCACGAGAGCCTGATGACCATGCCCGCCCATTCCTGCGACGCACGCACCAGCGCCCTGATCGACGCCTATGTCAACTTGACCCGCGACAGGCTCGCCGCGCTGATGGCGCTGTACGACGAGCACGCCACCTTCAAGGACCCCTTCAACGACGTCATCGGCCGCGCGGCCGTCACGCACATCTTCAGCGACATGTTCGAGCAGCTGCGCGAGCCGCGCTTCGACGTGCTGCATGCAGCGACCGAAGGCGACGAGGCCTTCCTGACCTGGGAGCTGCACTTCCTGCGCCAGTCGGGCGGCAGTCCCATGACCATCCGCGGCGCCAGCCATCTGCGCTACTCGGGCGCCGGCCTAGTGGTCCTGCACCGGGACTATTGGGATGCTGCCGAGGAGCTGTACGCCAAGCTGCCGGTACTGGGTGCCCTGATGCGTATGCTGAGGCGGCGGCTGTCGGCATCGCAGAAGTAGACAGTGCCCCTAGCCCCTAGAGGCCAGAAATCAAGGAACGGTGGGCGGCGGCGCCCGACATCGCACCGTCTCCAACTGCCGTCGCCACATTGCCGAAGGGCGAAGCCGCATCCCCGCAGGCGAACACGCCGCGCACCGAAGTTTCAAACATCGAGCGACGCAGAAAGGGCCCGGCTGCCCCCTGCTCGAACTCGCAGCCCAGTTGCTCGGCCAGTGGGCTGGCCATGCGCGTGCGCGTCGCCGTGAACAGTCCCGCCAGTGGCAGGCGGCGGCCATCCACCAGTTCCACGGTCATCGCCCCGGTGATGCGCGCGATCGGCACGGACTCGACCGCCACGCCACGCGCCACCAAGGCGCTCGCCTGCTCGGCATCCGGCTCGAAGGCGGCGTTGAGGAAGAAGGTCGTCGGTCCCCAGTCGGGCAGCATCAACGCGTGGTGCATGGACAGCGCGCTGCTGGCCAGCACGCCGATGGCGCCCTGCGCCAGCTCGTAGCCGTGGCAATAGGGGCAGTGGAAGACCGTTCTGCCCCAACGCTCGGCCAGGCCTTCGACAGCCGGCAGTTCATCGACGACGCCGGTCGCCAGCACCAGGCGGTGCGCTCGCAGCGTGTCGCCACCCACTTCGACCTCGAAGTCCTCTCCCTGCTTGCGCGCGGCTGCTGCCAAGCCGTCACGCCAGCTCACGTTCGGATAGGCCAGCAGCTGCGCCTTCGCCGCGGCCACGATGTCACCCGGCGGCCGCCCATCCTGGCCGAGAAAGCCGTGGGAGGCATCGACAAAACGATTGCGTCGCTGGCCTGCGTCGACGACAGCGATGCGCCGCCGCGCTCGGGCAAGCTGCAATGCAGCGGACAGGCCGGCAAAGCTGCCGCCGACGATGAGCGCGTCAAACATCATGGTGAAGGTCCTTGAAAGACAGGCCGCGGGCCTGCATGCGTTGCTGGAAGTCCTCGGCCAACACGGACAGCTTCACGCCGTGCAGCCGCGACACGAGCAGGGCTTCAGCCTCGGCATAGGCTGTCCCAAGTGCCGTATTGACAGCCTGCTCGACGAGGCAGCTCGATTGCTCATCGCGCAACCCTGCAGCCAAGAATGGCGGCGCTCCCAGCGCCGCATGCACGTCGCCCAGCGTCATGGCCGACAGCGGGCAGCCCAGCACCCAACCGCCGCCATGCCCCTTGGCCGAGGCGACGAAACCGGCCTTGCGCAAGCCCGCCATCAAGCGCCGCACGACGACGGGGTTGGTGTTCATGGCCCGCGCCAACGTCTCGGACGTGGCGGGTTCCTTCATCTCGGCCATGTGCAGCAGCACATGCAGGACGCCGGATAGCTTGCCGTCTCTTTTCATGTAACTATGTTAGTTTCGTGAAATAGACGCCGCAAGCCACCGGGAGCTTGCCCCTGCCGACTGCAGGGCTTCGGCCCGCCGTTGGCGAAAGCGCCTGTCGATTCATCGGCGATTGGCGGCGATTCGCCGATTTGCCGCCATGCCGCCTGCGACGAGCATGTCTACTCACGCCATCGCAAGACGAGACCGCACCCATGAGATCCAACCGCATCCGCCACCGCACGTCCTACCACCCGGCCCACCGCGTCGTTTTCGGGCTGGGCGTCATCGGCATCGGCACGCTGGCCCTGCTGGACAACCTTCACGTCTTCGGCATGCCGCTGCTGCGCACCTTCTGGCCGCTGGCCCTGGTGCTGTTCGGGCTGAGTCGCATCGTCTGGCCACGCCACGCGGGCAACTGGCTGTTCGGCATCGCCCTGGTCATCGTCGGCGCCGTGATGACCGCACAGAACCTGGACCTCGTCAGCATCCGGCTGCGCGACTGGTGGCCCGTCTTCATCATCCTGGCTGGCCTGTCCATCCTGGCGCGTGGCATGTTCCCGCGCTACCGCGGAGCAGGGGCTTGCGCCGACACGCCGTCGACGCTCGAGCACGGCGACCGCATTGCCATCGACGCAAGCTTCAGCGCCATCCGCCAGCAGAACGATTCGCGCGCCTTCAAGGGCGGCCGCATCGACGTGACCTTCGGCGGCGTCGAGCTGGACCTGCGCCAGGCCGCGATCGAGGGCCCTGAGGCCGTGCTCGAGATCTCGGCCCGCTTCAGCGGTGTCGAGCTGCGCGTGCCGCGCGACTGGCAAGTCATTGTCGACATCGCGCCAACGCTGGGCGGCGTGGAGGACCGTACGGTGCCGCCCATGAACCCGACGCAACGCCTCGTGCTGCGGGGCGACGCGATGTTCGGCGGCGTCGAAGTCAAGAACTGAAGTGCACCCCCTGCTGGTGCACCGGCGCGGCCTGGCCGCCTGCCTGCTGGCCGCCGCGTTGGCCGGCACGGCGCTGGCCGCGCTGCTGGGCAGGCAAGGCCCGGTCGACTTCGCCTGGGCCTTGGCCTGGGCGCTGCCGTTGAGCACAGTGCTGAGCTTTGTCGCACTGTCGCTGTATCACCTCTGCCGCAGCCAGCCCTTCGGTGCCGGCCGCTGGCCGCGGGCACTGGCTGCACGGATTGCGGCCGTGCTGCTGCTCGGCGGCGCGGCGCTCGCACTCGCGGCAGGCTGGAATGCAGCGGGCCTCGCCCTCGGCCGCCCGGCCGGCCTGGTCACGATGACGCCGGCGACCTGGGGCCTCTTGCTGCTGGCCAACCTCATCTTGCTGACGCTGTCGGTGCTGGCCCACGACCTGCTGCTGGCCGTCGAATCCGCGCAAGCCTCCGCCACCCGCGAGGCCGAGGCGCGGCTGCTGGCCCGCGACATGGAGCTGCAGCTGCTGCGCCTGCAGATCGACCCGCATTTCCTCTTCAACAGCCTGAACTCCATCAGCGCGCTGACCAGCTTCGACCCCGCTGGCGCGCGGCAGATGAGCATCGACCTGGCCCAGTTCTTCCGGCAGACCCTGGCGCTGGCCGGCCGCGAGCGCATCCGCCTGGAGGACGAGCTCGACCTCATCGGCCATTACCTCGCCATCGAGCGCCAACGCCTGGGCGACAAGCTGCGCAGCGCCATTGATGCGCCGCCCGAGACCCTGGCCGGCCTGCTGCCGCCGCTGACGCTGCAGCCCCTGGTCGAAAACGCCCTCAAGCACGGCCTGCGCGCGCTGGACGAGGGCGGCCTCGTGCAGATCCACGCCCTGGTGCGCGACGGCTGGTTGCACCTGGCCGTGCGCAATCCCGTGCCCGCAGAACCATCGCGAGAACCCGGCATGGGCCAAGGCCTGCGCCATCTGCGCGAGCGGCTGGCCGCGCAGTACCGCGACCGTGCCCGTGTGAGCTGGGGCGCGACGCGCGAGGGCTTCGCGGTCGAGATCAGCATTCCATTCGAGAACGAGACGCCATGACGCTGCAAGCCCTCATTGCCGACGACGAACCCCTGGCCCGCCGCCTGCTGCGCGAGTTCCTGAAGGCCCACGCCGACATCGCCATAGCCGCCGAGGCCGAAAACGGCCTGGACGCCGCCCGCGCCATCACCGAGCTCAAGCCCGACCTCGTCTTTCTCGACATCCAGATGCCGCGCCTGACGGGCCTCGAAGTGCTGGAGCTGACAGGCCGGCGCGACGGCGTCATCTTCACGACGGCACATGACCAGCACGCCATGCGCGCCTTCGAGCTGCATGCGGTGGACTATTTGCTCAAGCCCTTCAACCAGCCCCGCTTCGACACCGCGCTGACACGCGCGCGCCGCCTGCTTGGTCAGGCTCAGCCCGGACTGGACAAACTCGTCTCGCCCCAGGCGCTGAGCCGTGTGCTCGTACGCGACGCCGAGCGCAGCGGGGGCATGCAGGTGCTGGCGGTCGACGCCATCGACTACATCGAGGCTCAGGCCGACAACGTCGCCTTCCACAGCGCCGGCCGTGACCACCTGAAAGCCCAGCGCATCTCGGACCTGGAAGCCCAGCTCGACCCCAGCCGCTTCGTGCGCGTACACCGCTCCTTCATCATCAACCTCACGGCGCTGCAGGCTCTGGAGAAGACGGACAGCGACGCCCACGTCGCGCGCATGAGGAATGGCAAGCGCATTCCCGTCAGCCGCAGCGGCTACGACAGGCTGCGCGCGGTACTCTGACGCTCGGCGCGAAGGCTGCGGCGGGAAAACACGGAGCGTCATAGGCGGCATTGACATTAGGATAGCGCTATCCAAAGCCCTCAGATCCGCTCTCGCTCGCGCCCCATGACCCACCTTGCGCCCGAATCCCTCGTCTTCATGGGCGTCGCCGGCAGCGGTAAATCCGCGCTGGGCGCTGCCGTCGCCCAAAGAGCCGGCCGTGTCTGGCTGGAGGGCGACGACTTCCACAGCGAGGCCAACCGCCGCAAGATGGCCCAGGGCCAGCCGCTGACCGACGATGACCGCGCCGGGTGGCTCGCCGCGCTGTGCGAGCAACTGCGTTGCCACCCGCTAGGCGCCATGGCCGCATGCTCAGCGCTCAAGCGCCGCTACCGTGACCAGCTCCGCCAAGCCTCACCGGGCCTGCGCTTCGCCTTCCTGGATGTCGACCGGGCCGAGGCCCGCCGTCGCATCGAGGCACGCGGCGGCCATTTCTTCTCCGTCAGCCTGGTCGACAGTCAGTTCGAGACGCTGGAGTCGCCCGTCGGCGAGCCGGGCGTGCTGCACCTGGATGCACTCGCCCCGCTGGACCAGTTGCAGGCGCAGGTGTTCGCCTGGTTGCAGAGCACAGCATGAGCGCGCGCCCGCTCACTCGGCGCGAGATCGTCGGCTACGGCCTGGGCGACATGGGGTTCAACTTCTACTGGACCAACATCTCGACCTTCCTGCTGATCTTCTATACCGATGTGTTCGGCATCACCGCAGCCGCCGCCGCGACGATGTTGTTCGTCATCAAGATCTTCAACGCCTTCACCGACCCCATGATCGGCGCCTTCGCCGACCGCACACAGACGCGCTGGGGCAAGTTCCGGCCCTATCTGCTCTTCATGCCGCTGCCGCTGGCGGTGATCGGTGTGCTGACCTATTCCACGCCCGACTTCGGCCCCACGGGCAAGCTGGTGTGGGCCTACGTGACCTACCTGCTCTTGATGACGGTCTACACCAGCGTCAACCTGCCCTACAGCGCCTTGTCGGGGGTGATCTCGGGCGACGCGCGGGAGCGCAATGCTGTCAACGCGTCCCGTTTCGTCTGCGGCTTCGCGGGCGGCACCCTCGTCACGGCCGTGTCGCCCCGGCTGGTGGGTTGGTTCGGTGGTGGCGACCCAGCCCTGGGCTGGACGCTGACCATGGTGTTCTGGGGCGTTGCCGCCGCGCTGATCTTCGCCTTCACCTTCAGCGCGACGACCGAGCGCGTCCAGCCGGTACAGGCCGAGCCCTCCAGCGTGCGCCAGGACCTGGCCGACCTGCGCAGCAACCTGCCCTGGATCCTGCTGTTCTTCCTGGCGCTGATCATCATGCTCAGCATCACGCTGCGCATGACCAGCGCGGCCTACTACTTCAAGTACGTGGTCAACCGGCCCGAGCTTCTGGCCACCTTCATGCCGGCCTACCTGCTGGCCGCGGCGGCCGGCACGGCGTGCACGCCCTTCCTCACTCGCTTCATCGACAAGCGCAAGCTGCTGATCGGGTTGATGCTCGCTTCCACCGTGCTGTCGATGGCCTTCCTGTTCGTCGACGCCGATCAGATCGCGCTGATGTATGCGCTGCAGATCGCGCTCGGTCTCGTCCTCGGCCCGAAATCGCCGCTGTCCTTTTCGATGCTGGCCGATTCGGCCGACTTCAACGAATGGCGCAACGGCCGCCGCGCGACGGGCATGACCTTCGCGGCCAGCTCGTTCGCGCAGAAGCTCGGCACGGCTGTCGCCGTCGGCGTCATCGGCACGCTGTTCACGGCGCTGGGCTATGTGCCCAACGCGGTGCAATCGGCCGACTCCCAGGCCGGCATCGTCTGGCTGATGTCCGTGATCCCGGCCGGCTTCACGCTGCTGGCCGCCGTCATCATGGTCTTCTACACGCTGGACAACCCCACCATGGCGCGCATCCAGGCCGACCTGGCCGCGCGCAAGTTCTCCACTTCACCGGTCTGACGCCCATGCTGCGACACCTCGATGACGGCGAGCGCTGCGAGCTCACCAGCCCCACCGCCCTGCCCCAGGCCGCCGGCTTCCTGTGGAACCGCCGCATGATGATCCAGGTGACCTGCCGCGGCTACGCCACCGCGCAGTTCATGCAGCCCGAGCCGGCCAAGTACGCCCATGCGCCCAACCTGGAGGCCAAGACCTTCATGCAGCCGGAGCAGGCCTACTACGCCCACCACCCCGGCCGCTTCGTCTACGTGAAGGACGAGGACACGGGCGAGCTGTTCTCGGCGCCGTATGAGCCGGTGCGCGCGCCGGTCGACAGCTTCAGCTTCGTCGTCGGCCGGCACGACCTGAGCTGGACGGTGGAGCACCTCGGCCTGCGCGTGGAGCTGACGTTAGGCCTGCCGACCGACGATGTCGTCGAGCTTTGGGAGGTTCGCGTCACCAATCTCTCGGGCCAACCGAGACGCATCAGCGTCGTGCCCTACTTTCCCATCGGCTACATGTCGTGGATGAACCAGTCGGCCGAGTGGCGCGCCGACCTGGGCGGCATCGTGGCCAGCAGCGTCACGCCCTACCAGAAGGTGGCGGACTACTTCAAGAACCTGCAGCTCAAGGACAAGACCTATTTCCTCTGCGAGTGCGCACCTGATGCCTGGGAGGCGAGCCAGCTAGCGTTCGAGGGCGAAGGCGGCCTGCGCAACCCGAGCGCGCTGCAGGCAGAACAACTGGTCGGCGGCGACGCCCGCTACGAAACGCCCGCCGCCTGCGCGCAGTACCGGCTGACGCTGCAGCCCAACGAGGGCCAGACCTGGCGCTTCCTCTTCGGCCCTGCGCTGGACGACGCCGAGATCGCCAGCGTGCGCGAGACCTACCTCAGCGAAGCCGGCTTCGCCCGCGCCCACGCTGCCTATGCCGACTACGTCGACGGCGGCCGAGGCTGCCTGCGCATCACGACGCCCGATGCCGACTTCGACCGCTTCGTGAACCACTGGCTGCCGCGCCAGGTTTTCTATCACGGCGACGTGAACCGGCTCAGCACCGACCCGCAGACGCGCAACTACTTGCAGGACAACCTCGGCATGGCCTATATCGCGCCGAGCGTCACGCGCGGCGCACTGTTGCATGCGCTGGGCCAACAGGCCGCCAACGGCTCCATGCCGGACGGCATCCTGCTCATCGAAGGCGCCGAGCTGAAGTACATCAACCAGGTGCCGCACACCGACCACTGCGTTTGGCTGCCCGTGTGCCTGCAGGCCTACCTCGACGAGACGGGCGACTTCGCGCTGTTGGATGTAGTGGTGAACGACCTCACCGTCGCCGAACGGCTGGACGCCGCCATGGCCTGGCTGCAGCAGGACCGCGACGCCCGCGGCCTGAGTTTCATCGCCCAGGGCGACTGGTGCGACCCGATGAACATGGTGGGCTACAAGGGCCGCGGCGTGTCGGGCTGGCTCACTGTTGCGGCCGCCTATGCGATGCGGCTGTGGGGCGGTATCTGCGCCAGCGCCGGCCGCTCCGACCAAGCCGCGCGCTGGCAGGCTGCGGTCGAGGACCTGAATGCCGCCGCCAACCGCCATCTGTGGGATGGCGCCTGGTTCGCACGCGGCATTACTGATGACGATGTGATCTTCGGCGTCAGCGCCGACACCGAAGGCCGCATCTATCTCAACCCGCAGTCCTGGGCCATGCTCAGCGGTGCCGCGAGCGGCGAGCAGCGCGTGAAGATGCTCGCCGCCATCGATGCCCAACTCGACACGCCGCACGGCATGGCGATGTTCAACCCGCCCTACTCCGGCATGCGCGACGACGTCGGCCGCGTGACGCAGAAGCATCCCGGCTCGGCCGAGAACGGCGCCGTCTACAACCACGCTGCCAGCTTTTACGTTCATGCGCTGTACGACGCAGGCGAGAGCGACCGCGCCTACAGCGCACTGCGCCGCATGATTCCGGGGCCTGACGAGGCCGACTATCTGCAGCGCGGCCAGTTGCCGGTCTTCATTCCCAACTACTACCGCGGCGCGCACCAGCAGTTCCCGCGTACGGCCGGCCGCTCCAGCCAGCTCTTCAACACCGGCACCGCGGCCTGGGCCTATCGCTGCGTCATCGAAGGCCTTTGCGGCCTGCGCGGCGATGCGAAAGGCCTGCGAGTGAAGCCGCAACTGCCCTCGGGCTGGGACGAGCTCAGCGCTGAACGCGAGTTCCGCGGTGCGCGTTTCCACCTGCAGGTTCGCCGCACCGGCCAAAACCGCGTACTTCTGGATGGCCAGCCATTGCCAGATGGCCTGGTGCGCGACATCGAGCCCGGCCGCAGCTACCGGCTGGACGTCGAGCTAGGTTGACGCCCGCCGCACGACCTGGAAGCCCAGGTCCACGTTCGGCTGCTCCACCGGCTGGCCGCGCATCAGCTTCATCAACATCTGCGCCGCCTGCTCGCCGATCTGACGGCGCGGCGTGGCCACGGTGGTGAGTGGCGGCACCATCTGGTCGCTGCCCGGCAGGTCGTTGAAGCCGGCCACCGCCACGCGGCCAGGCACGGCCACCCCCAGGCGCAAGGCCGCCAGCAGCGCGCCCTGCGCAAGGTCGTCGTTGCAGAAGAAGATGGCGTCGGTCTCAGGCGTCTCGCGCAGCACACGCTCCAGCATCGCGCCACCGAGCGCCATGGACGAGGGCTCGGCGATCAGCACCTTGTTCACGCTCTCGCCCAGGCCGGCTTGCACCAGCGCCTCCTTGTAGCCCTCACCGCGTTCCAAGGTGCGTGGGTCGAGCTGGGCGGCAACGTAGACGACGCGGCGCCGACCCGAATCGAGCAGATGCTGCGTGATGGCCCGCCCGGCATCGCGTTGCGAGAAGCCCACGCTGTGGCTGCCCGGCTCCACCTCCATCACATGCACGCAGGGAACGCCGCTGCCCTCGATCAGAGCGGCCGCCGCCGGGCTGCGATCGCGGCCGGTGACGATGAGACCGGCCGGCCGGTGTGCCAGAAAGCTGCGCAGCACGGCCTCCTCTTCGCTGGCGTCGTAATGGGTGACGCCGATCAGCGTCTGGTAGCCAGCCGGCACGAGCGTGGTCTGCACCGCGTCGAGCAGCTCGACGAACAAGGTATTGCTCAGCTTGGGGATCAGCACCGCGACATGGGAGCTGCGGCTGGAGGCCAGCGCGCGGGCGGCCGGATCGGGCACGTAGCCCAGCGCAGTGGCGGCGGCCTGGACGCGCTCGCACAGCTCCTGCGCCACCGCCCGCTCGCCACGCAGGGCCCGCGACACGGTGATGGGGCTGACGCCGGCGGCCTGCGCCACGTCCGCCAGCGTCACCCGGCCGGTGGCCCTGGTGCGTCTGGGGGAGGCGGCTGATGTCGTCTTGCTGCTCGGCATTTCTACATGGTATCCCCCATATCGGAGGGGGAATTCGATGCCTAGGATAGCGCAATCCCGAAACGCGATAGCCCTCGGCGCAGCTGTTCAAACCTTGGGGATCGCGTGTTCGGGCGAGTTTCAACCTAAGCCATCCGGTTTTTTTAAGCTACCCGGACAGCGCTATCCAATAACCAAGTTTGTTTACCGAATACCGGCTCAACGACCACAAGGCAGCGGCCCACCGTGCCACCTCAGGAGACCTCCCATGCGAAATCCCGGTTCCAAGACCCTGATCCATCTGGCGGCCCTCACGGCTTGCGCCGTGCTGGCGCTTCCCGCCCTGGCCCAAAGCGCTGAGACACCGGCCACAACGCCTGACGCCGCGCCAGAGGTCAATCCCGGCGCCAGCGTGCTGAGCACCGTGGTCATTACGGGCTCGCGCATCTCGGCGCGCGGCTTCACGCAACCGACGCCGACCACGCGCCTCACCGCCTCGGACCTCGAGAAGGCGGCTCACCCGAACATTTTCCAGAGCCTCGTTGAGTTGCCTGCGCTCCAGGGCAGCACGGGTCGCACCACCTTCACCAACAGCACCAGCAGCGGCTTGCAGGGCCTCAGTTCCCTGAGCCTGCGCGGCCTGACCCCGATCCGCACGCTGACCCTGCTCGATGGCCAACGCGTGGTGCCGGCCAACGTGACCGGCGTGGCTGACATCAGCCAGTTCCCACAGCTCCTCGTCACACAAGTCGACGTGGTGACCGGCGGTGCCGGCGCCTCTTACGGCTCCGACGCCGTCGGCGGCGTGGTGAACTTCATCACCGACAAGCGCTTCAAGGGCTTCAAGGCCAACATCGAAGCTGGCCAGACCAACTACGGCGACGACAAGAACGGCGCACTGCAAGCCGCCTGGGGCCGGAGCTTCCTCAACGACCGTGTGCACGTTGCCGTGAGCGTGGAACTCGTCCGTGAAAAGGGCGTGCCCTCACCCCGCTTTGGTGGCCAGGGCGCCAACGGCCGCACCTGGTTCAACAACCCGGCCTGGCAACAGCGCCCTACCGGCCAGACCACGGACGGCAGGCCGCAGCTGTTCGACATCCGCAACGCCCAACAGTTCCAGTACTCCAAGTACGGCTTGATCACCCAGGGCCCGCTGCAGGGTACCGCCTTCGGCAAGGACGGCGTGCCCTACAAGTTCGACTACGGCTCCAACGGCGTGCCCACAGGCACGGGTGCAGTGACAGGCTGCATCACCCCCTTCTGCGTGGGCGGCGACCTCTCCGGCACCATCGGCGGCGGCACCACCATGGGCATGAACCTGCAGCGTCAGGTCTTCTACACCCGTGGTAGCTATGAGCTGGACGATGACAACGAGGTCTACTTCACGGTCAACCTGGCCAGGACCAACGCTCGCAACACGCCAAACCCCGGTTCGCCCAAGCTGGACAACTTGACCATCCAGTGCGAGAACCCCTACGTGCCGGCCTCCATCAAGCAGGCCTGCGTGGACAAGGGCATCACCAGCTTCAAGTTCGGCACGGCCTACGGCAACCAGCCCAAGGACATCGAGGTCAACCCGATCCGCGAACAGAAGCGGTTCGTGCTGGGTGCGACCGGCAAGGCTAGCGCGCTAGGCCAGACTTGGTCGTATGACGGCTACTTCGAGCACGGCGAAAACAGCATCGATCTGAAGGTCAGCAACATCATGCTGAACCCGCGCTTCAACGCCGCCATCGACGCCGTGCGCAATTCGTCCGGCCAGATCGTCTGCCGAAACGCCACCGCCGTGGCCGCGGGCTGCGCGCCGCTGAACATCATCGGCGATGTGCAGCAGGATCCGGCCGCGCTGGCCTATGTGTTCCCGGCCGTCGGTCCGCATCAGTTGTCGGTGCAGCGTCAGACGGTGGCCAGCTTCAACCTCAACGGCCAGCCGTTCTCGAACTGGGCAGGACCGGTGGCCGTTGCCTTCGGGGCTGAAGCTCGCAAGGAAGGTTACTGGGTGACGGGCGACCCCTACGGCAATGGCGTCTACCCCGCAACGCCCAATACGGCCGACTACCCGGCTGACCCGCTCCTCAACACCACTGTGGGCAACAACTGGTTCGCCGGCAACTACCACGCTGCGGCGGGCGCCTACAACGTGAAAGAAGCTTTCGTCGAAGTGAACGCTCCGATGTTCAAGTCCGACAGCCTGGGCGAGGCCAACCTCAACGCGGCCGTGCGTCGCACGCTCTACAGCACCGCCGGCGGCATCAACAGTTGGAAGATCGGCTCGACCTGGAAGACCGGGGTCGATGGCCTGCGCGTTCGCTACGTCGCCTCGCGTGATGTGCGTGCGCCGAATCTCTCCGAGCTGTTTGCCGCGCCGGTGGTCATCAACCAGGCCGTCAACTTCCAGGGCAACACCTACAACGTGCAGCAGCGCACCATCGGCAACGTCAACCTTCGCCCCGAGCTGGCCAACAACCGCATCCTCGGCCTGGTGTTGTCGCAGCCCAAGTGGGCGCCAGGCTTCAGTGCGTCGATCGACTACTTCGACATCAAGTTGAAGGACGTGATCTCCACCCTCGGAGCCCAGCAGGAAGTGGACCTCTGCGCTGCCGGCAACCAAGAGATCTGCGCCGCGATGGATCTTGTCAGCCCCGTGAAGTACGTGACGCTGCAGGCCTTCAATCTGGCCAGGATGCGCAGCAAGGGCTTCGACATGGAAGCTCTCTACCGATTCAACCTGGCCAGCGTCAATCTGCCCGGCAAGCTCACGCTGCGTGGCCTGGCAACGCACACCAACAGCTTCCTGGTCACATCGGGCATCGTGGGCACCATCCCGGCCGAGCGCGCAGGCGTCAACCTCGGCGACACGCCGACGTGGAAGGCCCAGTTCTCGCAATCCTGGGAAGGCGAAAAGGCCAGCTTCACGGTGGGCCAGCGCTGGGTCAGCAATGGCGTCTACAGCAACGAGTTCATCGAGTGCCAGACCACCTGCCCAGTCTCCACCGCCATGCACCAGACCATCGACAACAACCACATGAAGGGCGCTTTCTATTGGGATCTCGCCGGCAACTACAAGATCAACAAAAACATCACCGCCTACTTCAAGATCGACAACGTCACCGACGTCGCGCCGCCCAACGCCCCGGGCACCAACACCGGCTATGGCGTGAATCCCTCGCTGTTCGACGTGCTGGGCCGCCAGTACCGCGTGGGCGCCCGCATGACGTTCTGACGCCGGTCGCGTCCTACAGCGGCGGCCAGCGCATGCCGCGAGACTTCGCGCATGAGCTGGCTTGATCAGATCCGACCGCTGGGACGCGTGCTGAAGCTGACCTTCGACGGCTTCCTCGACGACCGCGGCCCGCGCATGGGCGCGGCACTCGCCTACTACACGCTGTTCTCGCTGGCACCGCTGCTGCTCATCGTCGTGTCGGTGGCCGGCCTGGTCTGGGGCGGCGAGGCGGTGCGCGGCGAGCTCTTCGACCAGCTCGCCGCGCTGCTCGGCGCGACGGCCGCCTCGACAGTCGAAAGCATGCTGAAGTCGGTCTCCTGGCCGGCCGGCGGCTGGCTCAGTACGGTTGTCGGGCTGGGGCTGATGCTGGTCGGTGCGACGACGATGTTCGCCGAGCTCCAGGATGCGCTGGACACCATCTGGCGCGTGCCGGCCCGCCCGGTGCAAGGCTGGCTGAACTGGCTGCGCGCGCGCCTGCTGAGCTTCGGCCTCATCTTTGGCCTGAGCTTTCTGCTGCTGGTGTCGCTGCTGCTGGACGCCGTCATGTCGGCTGCCCAGACCTGGTGGCAGCCCTGGTTTGGCGACTGGCTGCGCGTCGCTGCTCTGGCCAACACGGTGTTCAGCCAGGGCCTGGTGGTGGCCGTGTTCGCGCTGATCTTCAAGTGGATGCCACGCGTTCACGTCGCCTGGCGCGACGTGCTGCTCGGCGCCTTCGTCACGGCGGGCCTGTTTGCCCTGGGCCGCTATGGCATCGGCGCCTATCTGCAGCGCAGCGGCGTCGCCTCGGGCTTTGGCGCCGCGGCCTCGGTGGTGGCCCTGCTGGTGTGGGTGTACTTCTCGGCGCAGATCCTGTTGATCGGCGCCGAGTTCACCTGGGCCTACGCAAGAGTGTTGGGTTCGCGACGGGAAACGGAAGAAGCTCGTGCAAACTTGCGCACCGATTCCCAGCCCGCGACGCGATGACGACCACCACCACCGACGACGGCCTCAAGCTCCACCTGCGCCACTGGCCCACCAGCGCGGCTCCCGCACGCGGCCAGTTGCTCATCTGCCATGGCCTGGGCGAACACATCGAGCGCTATGCCCATGTCGCCGCGGCACTGAACGCGGCCGGTTGGGATGTGCACGGCTGGGACCACCGCGGCCACGGGCGCAGCGATGGGCGCAAGGGCGACATCCCCGCGCACGACGCGCTGCTGCGCGACACGGCACGCGTCATCGACGCCGTGCGCCAGCCGGGCAAGCGTTTCGTGCTGCTCGGCCACAGCATGGGCGGGCTGATCGCCGCGCGCTTTGCAGCGGAGGCGCTGACAGGCAAGCCCGCGGCCTGGAGCCGGCCGCTGGATGGCCTGGTGCTGTCTTCCCCCGCGCTGGATGCGGGCCTGTCCGGTTTTCAGAAGCTGCTGCTTGCCGCGGCGGGATCGCTCGCCCCGGGCCTGGCCGTCAGCAACGGCCTCAAGCCCGAATGGATCAGCCGCGACACCGCCGTCGTCAAGGCCTACGCGACCGACCCGCTGGTGCATGACCGCATCACGGCGCGGCTGACGCGCTTCATCGTCGACAGCGGCGCCCGTGCCATTGGCGACGCACCGCGCTGGAAGCTGCGCACGCTGCTGATGTGGGCCGGCGCGGACCGCTGCGTGTCACCGCGCGGCAGCGAGGCCTTTGCGTCTGGCGCACCCGCCAATGTCGTCGCCACCAAGCCCTGGCCCGACCTCTTCCACGAGATCTTCAACGAGCCCGAGAAGGCCGAGGTGCTGAAGACGCTTACCGATTGGCTGAACGCGTAAGCGCGTCAAGCCGGTCGACGATGAGCTCCAATCTCAGCAGCGGGTTGTCCATCACCATCAGCCGCTGGCGCGCCTCGACCGGCATGGGCAGCAGCTCGGCCCAGCGGTTGGCCAGCCAGCCCGCGTCGTCCCACTGGTAGGGCGGCTGCACGGGCAGGTCGTCCGCGGCGCCGCGGGCCTTCCAGCCGGAGAGCAGGTCCTGCAGTTGCTGAGCGGCCTGGCGCAGATCGTCTGGCACCGGCACCGCGACGTCGCCGGCCAACAGCTCAAGCCGGCCGACCCACAGGCCATGGCTGAGGTTGCGCGAGCCCTGCACGCGAAAGCGCTGTGTGCCGCAGATGCGGATGTTGATGAGGCCGGCCTGCGCGTGCTCGAAATCCTCGATGCGGGCCAGCGTGCCGACGTCGTGAAAAGCCTCGGCCCGAAAGCCCTCGCCCTCGCGCCGGCGCACCTCCTCGCCCGAAGTCAACGCCACGATGCCAAAGGGCTCGCCGCGCGCATGGCAGCGCTGCACCATGTCCAGGTAACGCGGCTCGAAGATGCGCAGCGCCAGATGGCCGCCGGGAAAGAACACCGAGCGCAGCGGGAACAGCGGTGTCTCGGTCGTATTCATGGCCTCAGCTGCCCAATCCGAGACAGGAGCCAGCGGGCCGAGCGCCGGGCCGCTCCCTAGCCGGCCCGCTCTGGCGATGTGCTTGCCGGTCACGCCGGCAAGCATCGCCGTCCCCTCGGGGGACCGGCCAAGGTACTCCTTGGACGAGGGGTTTCATTTTCAGCGGGTCTTCTCGGCGATGCGCTGGCGCAGGATCGGCAGGATCGCCTGCGCTGCCTCGCGACCGGCCTGCACCGCACGGCGCCGCGCCGTGAAGTCGGCGCTGCCCACGCCATCGAGCCTGGGCCGGATGACGACATCCGCCTCGCGGAGCTCGAACATGTTGATGCTGCGCCCCATGATGGAAAAGGTCTGCATCAGCATGCGAAAGGCGTCGCCCGGCGGGTCCTTCTCGGGCGGCGAGGTGATGTCCACCGCGACGACGAGCTGCGCGCCCATTTCCCTGGCAAAGCGCACCGGCACCGGTGACACCAAGCCGCCGTCGACAAATTCGCGCTGGCCGATGCGCACCGGCTGGAACACGGCCGGTACCGCGCTGGAGGCACGGACAGCCGTGCCGGTGTCGCCGCTGCGGAACAGGATGGAAGAGCCGTCGGACAGGTCAGTGGCGACGATGCCCAGCGGCACCACCATCTGCTCAATGTTCTTGCCGCCGGTCTTGTCGCGGATGAAGCGCGCCAGCGCCTCACCGCGGATCAGCCCGCGCAGCGGGAAGGACCAGTCGGTGATCGCGCCCTCGTCCATGGTCTCGGCCAGCGTCTGCATCTCCTTGCCGGTCTTGCCCGAGGCATAGAGCGAAGCGACGAGGCTGCCGGCCGAGGTGCCGGCGACCAGGTCGACCTTGATGCCGTTCTCTTCGAACACCTGGATGACGCCAATGTGGGCAAAGCCGCGCGCGGCGCCGCCGCCCAGGGCCAGGCCGATGCGTGGCGGTTTCGGGGCTGGCTTGATGACGGGTGGCGGCTCAGGCGGCGGCGTCGGGACGACGACGACCGGCGGCTGGGGTGGCTGGCTGGGCAGCATGGAGCAACCGGCCAGCGCGACAAGGGAGGCCGCGAGCCAGGCACGGCGGATCAGGACAGGATTCATTTCAAGGCAGAGGGAGCGCGGCGCACGATAACCGAGGCCGATCAGGCCAGCTTGTAGCTTTGCAGATGGATGGAGGTCTCGGTGCCGGCGATGCCCTTGATGAGGCGCACCCGCTCCAGCACGTCGGCCAGCTCCTGCAAGCTGGAGCTGCGGATCTCGGCCAGCAGGTCCCAGCGGCCGTTGGTGTCGAAGAGTCCCGTGATGCCGGGCTCGCCGAGCAGCATGGCCACCACCTCGCGCGTGCGGTTGCCTTCAACCGTGATGCTCATCCATGCCGTGATCTGGTCGGGCACCGAGTCGGGCCGCAGGCGCACCGTGTAGCCGGTGATGACGCCGCTGTCTTCCAGCCGTGCGATGCGGTTGGTGACGGTGCCGCGCGAGACCTTGAGCTTGGCCGCGAGCGTGGCGACGCTGGCCCGGGCATCGGTGCGCAGCAGGGCGAGGAGTTGCTGGTCAAGGGCGTCCATTTTGAGCAATTCGGCAATTTGTATTGCCATTTTGCCAAATCGTGATGCATTACGTGGCAAGAGTTGAGCTTCTGTTTGGCACATGGCCCCGGAAGAATCGCCTCAACACATTCCGCGAGACTGCCATGACCACCGTCCTCACCACCCAAGACGTCGCCCGCCTTGTCCAACGTGTCGGACTTCCCGATTTACTTCGCCGCCTTGTCAGCTACCTCGAATCCGACTACCTGCGATGGGCCGAATTCGACAAGACGCCCCGTGTCGCCGCCCATTCACAAGACGGCGTCATCGAGCTGATGCCCATCGCCGACGCCAGCCTCTACAGCTTCAAATACGTCAACGGCCACCCCAAAAACCACCGCTTCGGCCTGCCGACCGTGATGGCTTTCGGCGTGCTCGCCGACGTGGCGACCGGCGCCCCCGCCCTGCTCTCCGAGCTGACCCTGACCACCGCCATGCGCACCGCCGCCACCTCGGTCATGGTGGCCAAGCGCCTGGCCCGCCCCGACAGCCGCGTGATGGCCCTGATCGGCAACGGCGCCCAGAGCGAGTTCCAGGCCCTGGCCTTCCACCACCTGCTCGGCATCCGCGAGCTGCGCCTCTACGACATCGACCCGGCCGCCACGGCCAAGCTGGTGCGCCACCTTCAGCAAACGCCCGGCCTCACGCTGACCGTGTGCGCCTCCACTGCGGAGGCGGTCAAGGGCGCCGACATCGTCACCACCGTGACCGCGGACAAGACCAACGCCACCATCCTGACGCCGGACATGATCGAGCCCGGCATGCACATCAATGGCGTCGGCGGCGACTGCCCGGGCAAGACCGAGCTGCACCGCGGCGTGCTGGAGACGGCCCGCGTGGTCTGCGAGTTCGAGCCACAGAGCCGCATCGAAGGCGACATGCAGCAGATGCCGGCCGATTTCCCCGTCACCGAGTTCTGGCGCGTGCTCGCCGGCCAGGCCCCGGGCCGCGAGTCGACCAGCCAGGTCACAGTGTTCGACTCGGTCGGTTTCGCGCTGGAGGACTTCTCCGCGCTGCGCCTGCTGCGCGACGTGAGCAATCAGCTTGGCCTGGGCGCGCCGCTGGACCTGATCCCGCAGATGACCGACCCCAAGGATTTGTTCGGCGAACTGCATCTGACCCACCAGCTTCAGGTGGCTTAGGGCCTGTTCACGCTACGGGAATCGGTGCGAGAGGGTCTGCGCGGGTGCAGGGCTAGGCGTGCGGCGCCGCCTGGGCTCGTGCCCAGGCCAGGCGCGCAACAACGCCATGCGCCCGCGCAGGCCCTCTCCCGAAGGGTTGCCACCCAAAAGCCCGCGCGCGGCGTTGCGAAGCCTCGCTGGGGCCGACCCCAGCTTCGACTTTGCGCCTTGCTCGCAGGCTTTTGGGTGGCAACGCATCCGATCCCCGTAGCGTGAACAGGCCCTGGCGTCCGTAACTTTCACGACGCCTCTTCGCTAGCGCGCGCCCCAGAATCGGTGGCGCACGCTGCCGGAGGGCTCGCATGGGATCTGCCGCTCGACTGACCCGCCACTTTTGGCCACTGGGTCTGCTGCCCGCGCTGGCCGCGGCCGAGCCACTGCCTACCGATCCGCTGGAGCGCCAGTGCTGGCTGTCACACACGGCCCAGCGCACGGCCCTCGATCTGCGTGAGCCAGTCTCGGTGCACTTCAGCAACGTCAAGACCGGCTATCGCGTGCGCTCGCCCCTCTGGGTGGAGTTCGGCATCCGCGGCATGGGCGTCATTCCGGCCGGCAATGCCAACGAGAAGGCCGGCCACCACCACATCCTCATCGACACGCCGCTGCCGCGCGACCACACCGCACCCATCCCCTTCTCTAATACGCACAAGCATTTCGGCAAGGCGCAGACCGGCACCGAGATCGACCTGCCGCCGGGCCGGCACACCATGCGGCTGCTGTTCGCCGACCACGCCCACAAGCCCTACTTCGTCTTCAGCAACGAGATTGCCATCGAGGTCGTGGGCAAGCGCGCCGACGCCCCAGCGCCCAAGGTCGTTGCGGGCGACCGCGACAGCTGCGAGGCCTGGTACGAGGACTTGCGCGCCGCGCCACGCGCCTCAGCCGGCCGCGAGGTCTATGTGAAGAACCTGCGCGATGAAGAGGCGGTGTCGAGCCCCTTCACGCTGTCCCTGGGCGTGCTTGGCGCCGGCCTGGGCGTGGCGCCGGCCGGCACCGCCATCAAGGACACGGGGCATTTCCGCCTCAGCTTTGCGCCCAAGGGCGGCGGCAATGCGGTGCGCCAGAACCTCGTCGACGGCCGCACCGAGGCCATCGTCGACCTGCCCCTGGGCGAGTACGAGGCGGTTGTCAGCCTGCACGACGGCGCTGGAGAGTTCCTGCTCAAGGCCGCGCCGCTGAAGTTCAGCGTCACCCGTCACGACAGGTAGGCGCCAACGTCCTCCACGTCGATCAGCGCTGCCGCCATGAAGCGCCGCGCATAGGTCAGGCACACGCCCGAACGCAGGAAAAGTTCAAACAGGCCCGGGTCGAGATGGCCCTCGGCCACCATGCGCCGCATGATGGCCAGCGCCTCGGACAGGCGCTTGCCCGGCTTGTAGGGCCGGTCATCGGCCGTCAGTGCCTCGAAGACATCCGCAATGGCCATCATGCGGGCCTGCGGGCTCATCTGTGCGCCGGTCAGGCCGCGCGGGTAGCCCTTGCCGTCCATGCGCTCATGATGGCCACCCGCGATCTCGGGCACCTCGCGCAGATGCTTGGGGAAAGGCAGCTCGTGCAGCATCTTCAGCGTCTGCACGATGTGGTCGTTGATCTTGTAGCGCTCCTCCTCCGTCAGCGTGCCACGGGAGATCGTGAGGTTGTGCAGCTCGCCGCGGTGGTAGAGGTGTTCGGGCTGCTTGAGTTTGAAGCCCCAGCGGTTGTCACCGCCCAGTTGGTCGGTGGCGGGGCGCGACAGGATGTGCTCGGGCCGGTCCTGCAGCAGGCGCTCAGGAGCAGGCAGCGGCGGGCGCGGTTTGGGCTGGCGGCGCAGCTCCTCGATGGACAGGCCGAGCGTGTCGTCGAGCGTGCGCAACCAGCGCCTCTCGCCGATGCGGCGCAGCCGGGCAACGGCTTCGGGGTCCAGCGTTTCGCCACCCACATTGCTGGTCGCGACGAAGGCGTAGTCGGCATCCAGTTCGCCCTGGACCGGCGCCGCTGCGGCACGGGCACGCTGCGCGCCCGCTTCGCCCAGCTCGGCCTCCAGCTTCTCGATCAGCGCGTCGCGCTTGAGCACCTCGAAGCGCGTGCGGACCTCATGGACGCGGTTGTAGATCGTCTCCAGCTTGGTGGCCTTGTCGACGACGTACTCCGGCGTGGTGACCTTGCCGCAGTCGTGCAACCAGGCGGCGATGTGCAGTGCCTCCCACTGGTCAGCGTCCATCGTGAAACCGGCGTACGGCCCCTCGGTCGCCTCGCAGGCGGCCTGGGCCAGCATCTTGGTCAGTTCGGGCACGCGCTGGCAATGACCGCCGGTATAGGGGCTCTTGGCGTCGATGGCGCCTGCAACGAGCTGGATGAAACTCTCCAGCAGCTCCTTGCGCGCGCGCAGCAGCAGCTGGTTGTCGATGGCCACGGCGGCCGTGCCCGACAGCGCACTGACAAAGGCCACGCGTGCGGCGCCCAGTGGTGCGGACGGCCCATCGGCCGACAGCGGGAAGGTCAGCGTCAGCGTGCCGATGGTCTCGTGCTGGCTGTTCTTCAGCGGCAGGGCCAGCAGGCGCATCCTCGCGACGCCCAGGGCGGCGAACAGCCGCTGGTAGGCGGCCAGGTGGGTCGGGTTGTCCCAGCTCAGATCGATCTCGACCGGTGCGTTCGTCTGCAGGGCACGCACCGGCGCGGCGACGCTGTCGGGCACGTTCACCTGCCATGTCAGCCCGCGGCGCGACGCGGTCTCGCCACGCACGCGCGAAGCCGCGGGCTCCAGCGTCTGGCCATCGGCCGACAGCAGGTGGACCGAGCCGCCACTGGCGCCGGCCACGGCGATAGTCTCGCGCAGGATGAGGTCGAGCAGGGTGTCGAAATCTCGCTCGGCACTCAGCGCGTTGCTGATGTCGAGAAAGCGCCGCAGCGAATGCTTCATCGCCGTCATCGCGATGGCCAGGCGGTCGACCTCGCGGATCAGGCTGCGTTGGGGATCGGGCCCGTCGAACTCGAAACGCTCGATCGCCTCGGCCTGGCGGGCCAGATTGCGCAGCGGCCGCGACACGCGATCGGCCAGCAGGTGAACCAGGGGCAGCAACAGCAGCATCAATCCCAGCGAGATGTAGAAGCTCTGGCGGCGGCTCTCGATCTGGAAGGCCTGCAGCTCCTCGCGCGGCGCGGCCATCAGCAGCACCAGCGGCGCGCCGGCCTCCACGGCACCCTGCAGCGGCAAGGCGTGGCTGACCCATTCGCGCCCGTCGACCACCTGCACGGGTGTGAGATGACCCTCGCCATCGCGGCGCTGCCACAGCGCGCGCATCAGCGCCGACGCACGCTCGGCCACGCGCGGCAGGGCCTGGCCGTCCTTCGGCGGCGTGCCGCCCTCGCGCCGGGCCTCGGCCAGCATCTCGCCGCCTTGGGTGGCGATGAGCAGTTCGGCCGAACGGCTGATCTGCGGCCGCGTCAGCATCTCGCTGAGAGCCTGCAGGCTGACGTCGGCGCCCACGACGGCGCCACCATGAGCCTGGGCCAACGTCACGCCGGGCTCGCCCGTCGTGAAGAACAGATAGGGCGCCGACTGCACGAGCCTGCCTTCGCCGGCCTCACTCGCCAGCGCGAACCAGGGCCGGGTGCGCGGGTCGAAGTCGTAGTCGGGCCGATCACGGCGCTGCAGCTCGTGCAGCGCTGCGTCGTAGAAGCGGTAGGCGCCACGCGGGGCCGCGCCGCCATCTCGGCTCACGCTCTGCAGGCCGAATGCAGCCTCGGCCGGCGCATCCATGCGCTTGCGTGTTGCCGCATCGACAAGGCGGCGCAACAGCACGAAGGATCCGCCCGAGGTGCCGACATAGACGGCCGACACCGAAGCATTGGCGCGCAGGGCCGCCGCCATCTGCGGCAGCGCAGTCAGGCGCTCGGCCTCGTTGCTGGCCCGGCCCAGGGCGCCGGTCGCCAGCAGGGCCACGCTGACCCGCGCCGGTCGCAGCTCGGTCTCGACGGCCGCCGCGGCCTCGCGGCCGATGCGCCTGGCCGCCGCGCCAGCCTGCTGCAGCATCAGTGCATCGCTGCGTGAGCGCTCGTACAGCAGCAGCACGCTGTACACCAGGGCGACCAGGCCCACCATCAACAAGCTCAGCGTGATGTAAAGCGTCTTGGGCTTGAGATGCGGCATGGAACCTGACGGGCAGCAGCGTTGCAGCAGTATCCCCGTGCCGCCAGCACTTTGCCTGCGGTTACCAGACCAGCCGGCAAGAGTGCCCAAGTCCTACAAGTCGAGCCCCCAGCGTCAATGAGGATGGCTTGGCGACGACCGGTCGCATATCGCCGCAGGCCCCACCCGGCCCCTGCGCTCCGATGGATGAAGTAGGAGAGAAGTTCCCCATGAAAAAGATCGCAATCAGCCTTGCCGCCCTCGCCCTGGCCGCCAGCGCCCAGGCTCAGTCCAACAGCCCCGGCAGCAATGCCGCGCACAACTACGGCCTGTTGTCCCTGGGTCAGGGCCATCTCAACGTCGACTGCACCGGCGTGCAGACCTGCGACAGGAACGCATTCGGTGGCAAGGCCATGTTCGGCCATGCCTTTGGCAATGGCTTTGCAGTCGAAGGCGGCTACACCAATTTCGGCAAATTCCGCGCGTCGCAGGGCACCGTGGGGCTGAGCGGACGACCCGAAGCCCTGTCGTTGAGCGGCGCCTACACGGCCAACTTGAGCCCTGACTGGGGTCTGGTCGGCCGCCTGGGCGTGGCCCGCGTGCGCACCAAGGTGAACGCAGAGGTCGGCGCGCTGACCGGCTCAAGCAGCGAGAGCAAGACCCAGCCCATCGCTGGCCTCGCCGTCAACTACGCGCTGACGCCGTCGACCCGCGTCGAGCTGGGCGTGGACGCAACGCGGGCCCAGATCCAGGGTGAGCGCCAGAACGTGCGCATGGTGTCGCTGGGCGCCCGCATGGCGTTCTGACGGCCCAAACACGCCGCTGCGAGACCACCCGAGCCGCCTGGCCGCTTAAAGCGCGGTCAGGCGGTTTTTTTCACATCGCCCCCGAGCCGGGGGCATTGCCGTCTCATCCGCGCGACAACGTCATCAAGGGCGTACAGGCGCCGCGAATAGCATGCGCGCCGCCTCAGAAAGGCGCCGAGGCCGGCCACGCCGGTCGGCCCATCCATCAAGAGAAAAAGGGAGTGTTCTCATGAAAAAACAAACCATCGTCCTGGCCGCACTGCTGGCCGCCACCGCTGCCCACGCCGAATCGCAGGCCCACGGTTACATCGGCACCGCCGGTGGCGTCTCGCACGCCAATCTGGACTGCACGGGCTCCACCAGCTGCGACACGAGCGACACCGGCGCCAAGCTGGTGGGCGGCTACAACTTCGGCAACGGCTTCAGCCTGGAAGCCGGCTACATCGCCTTTGGCAAGTTCAAGGCTGCGGACGCCACGATGTCCGTCGCCATCAAGCCGACCGCGCTCATGCTGGGCGCTGCTTTCGCGCTGCCGCTGAGCACCGACTGGGGCATGAACGTCCGCCTGGGCGTCGCCCAGGTGAAGACACAAGCCAGCGCCACCCTCGGCACGTTGAGCGGCTCCGACTCCGAGAGCAAGGCCAAGGTCTACGCCGGGCTGGGCCTGACCTATGCCATTACCCAGAGCGTCAAGCTGGAGCTGGGCGTCGATTCGACCCAGGCCCAATTCGCTGGCGAAAAGGGCACGCTGCGCCTGGTTTCCCTGGGCGCGATCTTCGCGTTCTGATCGAGAACGCATCCCACTCGAAGGGCCGCCTCGTGCGGCCCTTTCTCATGGCTCTTCCTACACTGCGGCCATGGACTACGCCTCATTGATCAAGGAAATGGGCCGCGGCGCCCGAGGTGCGCGCGATCTGAATCGCGAGCAGGCTGAAGCGCTCTTCGGTGAGATGCTCGACGGCAAGGTGCCCGACATGGAGCTGGGCGCCATGCTGATCGCACTGCGCGTGAAGGGCGAGAGCGCCGACGAGGTGGCTGGGTTCCTGGCCGCAATGCAGGCACGAACGGCCCGCCTGGCCGCCTCCGACGGCCCACGCACCGTGCTGCTGCCCAGCTTCAACGGTGCCCGCAAGCAGGCCAATCTGATGCCCCTGGTCGCGCTGCTGCTGGCCCGCGAGGGCGTGCCGGTGCTGATCTTCGGGCGGCACGACTTCGACAGCCGCCACAGCCCCTTCGAGCTGCTGGGCGAACTGGGGCTGCCCACCAGCCTCTCGCTGGCCGATGCCCAGGCGCGGCTGGCGCGCGACAGATTGGCCGTCCTGCCTTTGCAGATGCTCAACCCTGGGTTGAACAGCTTGATGGCCCTGCGCCCGCGCCTGGGTGTTCGCAACAGCTCGCACAGCCTGGCCAAGCTGCTCGACCCCTTCCCGGTCGGCCGCGGTGTGCGTGTCGTCGCGGTGACGCATCCGGAATACCTCGACAGCATGAGCCACGCCCTGCCCACACTGACCGCCGGCGGTGGCCGGGCGCTGTTGATGCGCGCCAGCGAGGGCGAGGCCTATGCCCATCTGCGCCGCAAGGCCCATCTGATCGGTTTCCAGGACGGCGACACCGCGCCCTTGCATCCGGCCGACACGGCGGATCTGGACTGGCCGCTGTCGCCAGCCTGCACGCCAGCCGAGAACGCCGCCCTCATCCGCGCCATGTTGGAGGGCCGCGAAACCGTGCCGCCGCGCATCCTGGAGCAGGTCGCCGCACTGCGGCTTCTCGCCACAAATTGAAGTTGCTTATTCGGCATAGGCATATAGCCCCAAAAATTCTGTAGTTCTTCCGCACCGCAACATTACTTAGAGTCGCGCCCTCGGGTGGCATGGGTCGCCTCAGGGGACAGCGTGCTGGACTGGATTGCGATTGCAAGTGGATTGGGAGTCGGCCTCATCGTCGGGATCACCGGCGTGGGCGGCGGCTCGCTGATGACGCCGTTGCTGCTGTCCGTCTTCAAGCTCAACCCGGCGGTTGCCATCGGCACGGACCTGTGGTTTGCCGCACTGACCAAGATGAGCGGCTCCGTGGCCCACGCCCGGCATGGTCATGTGCATTGGGCCATCACCCGCCGCCTGCTGACCGGCTCCATCCCTGCGTCCTTGGCCACCGTGGCGTTGATGCACCTGACTGGCGTCACCAAGGGCTGGGCCTCGGCGCTGACCTTTTCGCTGGGCATCGCGCTGTTGCTGACGGCCGTCGTCGTCGCCTTCAAGAAGAGCTGGCTGGCGCTGGGCCTTCGGCTGGAACGCTGGATTCCCGAAGCCCGCAAGCCGGCGCTGACCATCCTCAGCGGCGCTGTGCTGGGCGTGCTGGTATCACTGTCTTCCATTGGCGCCGGCGCCATCGGCGCGACGCTGATCCTGCTGATCTACCCGCGCATGCAGGCCCGCGACATCGTCGGCACCGATATTGCCCATGCCGTGCCGTTGACGCTGGTCGCTGGCATCGGCCACGCCACGCTGGGCAACGTCAACTGGACGCTGCTGGTGCCGCTGCTCATTGGCTCTTTACCTGGCATCTGGCTGGGCGCCCAATTGACCCGTCGGCTGCCCGATGGCGTCGTGCGCAGCCTGCTCTGCGTTTCTCTTCTGATGGCCGGCTGGAAGGTCATCCACTAATCATGTATCGCTACACCGACTTCGACCGCCGCTTCGTCCACGCCCGCGCCGCGCAATACCGCGACCAGCTCGAGCGCCACCTCGCCGGCACCCTCGGCACCGATGAGTTCCGCGCGCTGCGCCTGCAAAACGGCTGGTACATCCAGCGCCATGCGCCCATGCTGCGCGTGGCCGTGCCCTATGGCGAGCTGTCCTCGCGCCAGCTGCGCCAACTCGCCCGCATCGCCCGCGAGTACGACCGCCAGCCCGACGGCCCCTTTGCCGGCCAGGGCGGTTACGGCCACTTCACGACGCGCCAGAATCTGCAATACAACTGGATCCCGCTGGTGGACAGCGCCACGGTGATGGAGCTGCTGGCCGAGGTCGACATGCACGGCATCCAGACCAGCGGCAATTGCATCCGCAACATCACCAGCGACGCCTTCGTCGGCATCGCGCCGGACGACATCGTCGATGCCCGCCCCTACTGCGAGATTCTGCGCCAGTGGAGCACCCTGCACCCCGAGTTCGCCCACCTGCCGCGCAAGTTCAAGATCGCCGTCTCGGGCGCCAAGGAAGATCGCGCGGCCATCGGCTGGCATGACATCGGCCTGCAGCTGAAGAAGAACGAGGCCGGCGAGGTCGGTTTCCAGGTCTTCGTCGGCGGCGGCATGGGCCGCACGCCGATTCCGGGCGTCGAGATCAACGCCTTCGTGCCCTGGCAGCAGATCCTCGTCTACATCGAGGCCATCGTGCGTTGCTACAACCTGGCCGGCCGCCGCGACAACCTCTACAAGGCCCGCATCAAGATCCTCGTCAAGGCCGAAGGCCAGAAGTTCTTCGACGCGGTCAACGAGGAATACCGCCGTATCCTGGCCGACGACAACGGCGGCCACGAGCACATCATTCCGCAAGCCGAGCTGGACCGCGTGGCGGCCTGCTTCGTTGACCCGGAAGGTGTGGCTCCCGCCGCCGAGCCCGTGCTCGACACCAGCGACCCGGCTTTCGCACGCTGGCTGGCGCGCAATGTCGACGGCCACCGCGTCGCCGGCTACCGCGCCGTCACGCTCAGCCTCAAGCGCGTCGGCATCGCCCCCGGCGACACGAGCGCCGACGTGATGGACACCGCCGCCGCCCTGGCCGACCAGTTCAGCCATGGCGAACTGCGCGTCACCCACCGCCAGAACCTCGTGCTGCCCTGGGTGAAGGCGTCTGACCTGCCCGAGCTCTTCCAGGCCGCCCGCGCCGCCGGCTTCGCCACACCCAACGCCCGCCTGCTGACCGACCAGATCGCCTGCCCCGGCGGCGACTTCTGCGCGCTGGCCAACGCCCGCTCGCTGCCGCTGGCGGCAGAGATCGCCGAGCGTTATCAAGACCAGGACGAACTCGAGGACCTCGGCGAGATCGACCTGCACATCAGCGGCTGCATCAACAGCTGCGGCCACCACCACAGCGGCCACATCGGCATCCTCGGCGTCGACAAGGACGGCACCGAGTGGTATCAGTTGACGCTGGGCGGCAGCGACGGCACCGTGCTGTCGGGCACGACGGTGGCCGGCAAGGTCATCGGCCCGAGCTTTGCGGCCGACGAGATCGCCGACGCCATCGATGCCGTCATCGACACCTTCAAGCGCGAGCGCTTGGCCGGCGAACACTTCATCCACGCGGTGAAGCGCCTGGGCCTCGACCCCTTCAAGACGGCGGCCAACGCCGTTCGCGTCTCGACCGCAAAAGTATGAACGCCCCCACGCTCGCTTCGCTCACTGCCCCCCAAGGGGGCGCCAGTGAGTTCGGGGCGGCCCAGCACTCACTGAGCATGAAATTCATCAACGCCACCACCTGCCAATGGAAGCACGCCATCGGCGAAGACGGCCCCAAGCCCGATCCCGATCCGGCGCCCAACCGCCTGCTCTCTCTGGAGCAATGGCATGCCGTGAAGACCCGCTGGCCCGCGAACACGCCGGTCGCCATCGAGTTCCCGAACGATGCCGACATCAACCAGCTCGCTCCCGACCTGGACCGCATCGCCGTTGTCGTGCTCGACTTCCCGAAGTGGACCGACGGCCGCGCCTACAGCCAGGCCCACATCCTGCGCAGCCGCTTCAAGTTCAAGGGCGCCATCCGCGCCCGGGGCGAGGTGCTCGTCGACATGATGCAGCTGCTGGCCCGCACCGGCTTCGACGAGGCCGTCATGCGCGGCGACCAGTCGCAGGCTGCAGCGCAGAAGGCGCTGGACCTGTTTGCGCCCGTCGGCTTCTATCAAGGCGACGTCAGCGAGACCCGCCCTTGGTTCCAGCGGAGCGCGGCGTGAGCGACGAAGTGAGCAGCCTGCCTTGGGCCGCTGCGCCCGCGGCCGCGTCATCGGCAGGACAGGCCATCGGCCTCTACGCCAAATGGACGCCCGCGCTGGACGCCAAGATCGAAGCCGCGCTGCAGCGCCTGCGCGAAGCCAGCATCGAGCATGGCGACGGCCTGGTGCAGAGCAGCAGCCTGGGCGTGGAAGACATGGTCATCACCGACCTGATCGCCCGCACCCAGCTGCCCATCGCCATCGCGACGCTGGACACCGGCAAATTGCACCCCGAGACGCTGGCACTGATCCCGCGCATCGCCGAGCGCTACGGCCGCGAGGTCGAGGTCTTCAAGCCGGCGGCCGACGCCGTCATCCAGTTCGTCCGCAAGGAGGGCGAGGAGGCGATGTACAAGAGCATCGAGCTGCGCAAAGCCTGCTGCGGCCTGCGCAAGATGGAGCCGCTGGGCCGCATGCTGAAGGGCCGTTCGGCCTGGATCACCGGCCTGCGCCGCGAGCAGAGCGGTGCCCGCGGTGACGTGGCCTTTGACGAGGACGACGGCAACAACCGCCGCAAGATCAGCCCCATCGCCGACTGGACCTGGGCCGAGGTCTGGGCGTATGTTCAAAAATACGAGGTTCCGTACAACCCGCTGCATGACCACTTCATGCCCTCGATCGGCTGCGCACCCTGCACGCGCGCCATTGCGGTCGGTGAAGACTTCAGAGCGGGCCGCTGGTGGTGGGAAGACTCCACCAAGGAATGCGGCCTGCACGCCAAATCATGAATGCTGCTGTGAAACCCGAACAACTCATCGCCGACGTCGACCACGCCCATCTGGATGCGCTGGAAGAGGAAGCCATCTTCATCCTGCGCGAGGTGGCCGCGAGCTTCGAGCGCCCTGCCCTGCTCTTCTCGGGCGGCAAAGACAGCTGCGTCGTGCTGCGCCTGGCCGAGAAGGCCTTCAAGATGAAGAACGCGGCTCACCCGAGTGGCTACTCGGGCAGCCTGCCCTTCCCGCTGGTGCACATCGACACCGGCCACAACTTCCCCGAAGTCATCACCTTCCGTGACCAGCGCGTCGCCGACATGGGCGAGCGCCTGGTTGTTGGTCACCTCGAAGACTCGATGGCCAAAGGCACGATTCGGCTCTCCCACCCGCTGGAAAGCCGCAACGGCCACCAGACGGTCACGCTGCTGGAGACCATCGAGGAGCACAAGTTCGACTGCCTGATCGGCGGCGCCCGCCGCGACGAGGAGAAGGCGCGCGCCAAGGAGCGCATCTTCAGCCACCGCGATTCCTTCGGCCAATGGCAGCCCAAGGAGCAGCGCCCCGAGCTGTGGACGCTGTTCAACACGCGCATCCGCCCGGGTGAGCATTTCCGCTGCTTCCCCATCAGCAACTGGACCGAGCTGGACGTCTGGCTCTACATCGCCCGCGAGAACATCCCGCTGCCGCAGATGTACTTCGCGCATGAGCGCCAGGTCATCCGCCGCAAGGGCCTGCTGGTGCCGCTGACCGACGTGACGCCGCCGGAAGAAGGCGAGACCGTCGAGACCGCGACCGTACGTTTCCGCACCGTCGGCGACATGACCTGCACCTGCCCGGTCGAGAGCCCCGCCGCCAACGCGAGCGAGGTGGTGGCCGAGACGCTGACCGTGACCGTCAGCGAACGCGGCGCCACGCGCATGGACGACCGCACCAGTGAAGCTTCGATGGAGAAGCGCAAGAAAGAGGGCTACTTCTGATGAAGGCTTTGCGATTCCTAACGGCCGGTTCCGTTGACGACGGCAAGTCCACGCTGATCGGCCGCCTGCTGTTCGATGGCCAGGCCATCCTGGCCGACCAGCTCGACACGCTCGAGCGCCGCGCCGCCGGCCGCCCAATCGACCTGAGCCTGCTGACCGACGGCCTGGAGGCCGAGCGCGAGCAAGGCATCACCATCGACGTGGCCTACCGCTACTTCGCGACCAAGACGCGCAAGTTCATCATTGCCGACGCCCCCGGCCATGAGCAGTACACGCGCAACATGGTCACGGCCGCCGCCGGCTCCGACGCCGCCGTCGTGCTGGTGGACATCACCAAGCTCGACCTGACTGAAGCCGAAGTGACGCTGCTGCCGCAGACACGCCGCCACTCGCTGCTGGCCCAGTTGCTGCGCGTGCCGAGCATCGTCTTCGCCATCAACAAGATCGACGCGCTCGATGACGCCGGCGCGGGCTTTGCCAAGGTCAAGACGGCGCTCGACAAGTTCGCCGCCGCCGCCGGCCTGAACGTCGCCGCCACCGTGCCGGTGAGCGCACTGCGTGGCGACAACGTCACCCAGCCGCTGGACGCGCCCTGGTGGAATGGCGAGTCGCTGCTGCAGGTGCTGGAGCGCCTGCCGACGCTGAGCGAGCGCGCCGACGCACCGCTGTCTCTGCCCGTGCAGTACGTGCAGAAGGACGCCTATCAATCGGCAGGCACCGGCTTCCAGCCGCGCGTGCTGTGGGGCCGCATCGCCCATGGCGCCGTGAAGGCCGGCGACACCATCGAGGTGTTGCCGTCGAAGCAGACGGCTGTCGTTTCCGAGGTTCGCCTGGCCGGCGAGACCGTGCCCAGCGCCGAAGCCGGCGACTCGGCCGGCCTCGTGCTGGACCGCCAGCTCGACGTCAGCCGCGGCGACTGGATCGTCACGCCGGGCAGCGCTGCGGTCACCAAGAACTTCTCTGCAACGCTGGCCTGGCTGGACACCGAGGCCGCCAAGCCTGGCCGCAAGTACTGGGTGCGCCACGGCAACCGTTGGGTGCAGGCGCGCATCTCGGCCATCGACTCGGTGCTGGACATCAACACGCTGACGCCGCAGGACGCCCACGAACTGCCCGTCAACACCATCGGCCGCGTGCAGATGGAGGTGCAGCATGAGCTGCCCGTCGAGCCCTTCGTGGACAACCGCGTCGGCGGCGCACTGATCGTTGTCGACCCCGCCAGCCACCGCACCAGCGGCGCGCTGCTGGTGGACGTGCAAGCCGCCCCGGCGGAAGAGGCCTGGTGATGTTAGGACGTGTGATCTTCGTCAGTGCCGGCCCCGGCGCCGCCGACCTGATCACGTTGCGCGGTGCCCGTGCGCTGTCGCAGGCCGACGTCGTGCTGGCCGATGCGCTGGCCGACCCGGCGCTGCGCGACCTGGCGCCGCAAGCCAAGTGGATCTCGGTCGGAAAGCGCGGCTTTGAGCATTCGGCCAAGCAGACCGAGATCAATGCGCTGCTCGTCAAGGCCGCGCAAGAACATGGCCTCGTCGTGCGGCTCAAGGGCGGCGACGCCAGCGTCTTCGGCCGCCTGGAGGAAGAACTCATCGCGTTGGCCGAGGCGGGCATTGCCAGCGAAGTCGTCCCTGGCGTGACCGCGGCTCTTGCCGCCGCCGCCCAGGCGCAACGCCCGCTGACGCGTCGCGGCCGCGGCCGCAGCGTGTCGCTGACGACGGCGATGACCGAGGCCGGCGAACTGCATGCCGCGCAAAGCGCCGACACCGAGGTCTTCTACATGGCCGGCCGCCAGTTGGCCGCGCTTGGCCGCCAGTTGCTGGCCGCCGGCTGGGCGCCGGACACGCCGACGCTGGTCGTCAGCCGTGCCGGCTGTGCCGATGCCATCACCAGCGAGCACGCGCTGGCTGACCTCGCCCACGCGGCCCTGCTGCACCGCGGCCGCCCCACGGTCGTCACGGTCGGGACAGGAGCCAGCCGCGTCCACGCGCAGGATCAAAACCACGCCGACCTTAAAATCGTCGTTTCGCCCGAATCATTGCCCATCGGGGCGCCCCTTACTTCCCAGAGCCGCTCATGACCCACGTCGTCACCGAAGCCTGCATCCGCTGCAAATACACCGACTGCGTCGACGTCTGCCCGGTCGACTGCTTCCGCGAAGGCCCGAACTTCCTCACCATCGACCCCGATGAGTGCATCGATTGCGCGGTCTGCATTCCCGAATGCCCCGTCAACGCGATCCTGCCCGAGGAGGACGTGCCCGGCGATCAGATCCACATGATCAAGATCAACGCCGACCTCGCCAAGGGCTGGCCCAGCATCACCAAGCGCAAGCCCGCGCTGCCGGACGCCGACGAGTGGAAAGACAAGACGGGCAAGCTGCCCGAGCTGATCCGCTGAGCTTTCTTCTCTCCTCATGCAGGCAGCAGTACAGATCAGGCCCGATGCGATTCAGACGGACGCCGTCATCGTCGGCGCCGGGCCGGTAGGCCTGTTCCAGGTCTTCGAACTCGGCCTGCTGGAGATCAAGGCGCACATCATCGACAGCCTGGCCTATCCCGGCGGCCAGTGCATCGAGCTCTATCCCGACAAGCCCATCTACGACATCCCGGCCGTGCCCGTGTGCACCGGCAAGGAACTGACCGATAACCTGCTCAGGCAGATCCAGCCCTTCGGCGCGACCTTCCACCTGGGCCAGGAAGTCACCGTTGTGCAAAAGCAGGACGATGGCCGCTTTCTGATCGAGACCAGCAAAGGCACGCAGCTGCTGGCCAAGGCCGTCTTCATCGCTGGCGGCGTCGGAAGCTTTCAGCCGCGCACGCTGAAGGTCGACGGCGTCGAGCCCTACGAGGGCACGCAGGTCCACTACCGCGTCAAGGCACCGAACCAGTTCGCCGGCAAGAACCTGCTCATCATCGGCGGCGGCGATTCGGCCCTGGATTGGGCGCTGAACTTCTGCGCCGCCAATCCCGACGGCAACCCGCACAAGGCTGAGAGCGTCATCCTCGTGCACCGTCGCGACGATTTCCGCGCCGCGCCAGCCAGCGTGGCCAGGATGCGCGAACTCTGCGACGCAATGGAGATGCAGTTCATCGTCGGCCAGGCCACCGGCATTGACGAAGCGAACGGGCAATTGACCGGCGTCAAGATCACCGGCAACGACGGCATCACGCGCGTCGTGCCCTGCGACCAGGTCCTGGCCTTCTTTGGCCTGTCACCGAAGCTCGGCCCCATCGCCGAGTGGGGCCTGGCGCTGGAGCGCAAGCAGATCGTCGTCGACACCGAGAAGTTCGAGACCAGCGTGCCGGGCATCTTTGCCGTCGGCGACGTCAACACCTACCCGGGCAAGAAAAAGCTCATCCTGAGCGGCTTCCACGAGACCGCGCTGGCGGCATTCGGCGCGGCGCCGTATGTGTTTCCGGACAAGCGCATCCACCTGCAATACACGACGACGAGCCCCAAGCTGCACAAGGTATTGGGCGTGGAGTCACCGGTCTTCGACTGAAGGCATCGGACCTGCGAAATGACGCCACAGCGGCGTTGCAAAGGCTAGCCGTAGCGCTGCTACTGTCTTCACCTTTGCGCCTTGCTGCGACGCCATTGCGCAAGCCTGGCGAGAGCCTCAATGCGGCCTGCGCGGCTTTGCCGTTTCGGCATCGCCATAGGCCAGCCCTGACTCCCAGACCTCCCGCATGCGCGACAGCAGCTCACGCGGGATGCGTTCATCGGACTTCGCTTCCTGCAGCGCCTGCTGCATGCCCTGCGCCAGGCGTTGAAGCACGGTGGCCGGCGCCTTCACATTGCAAACCTTGGCGCCAAAGGCGAGCAGTTCCTGAGTCGTCGGATAGGCCTTGCTCGTGTGCTTGCCAGCAAAGAGCTTGAGCGCCAGCGTTCGGTCCTCAAGCTCGGGGCCACCGGCGTACTGTGTGTAGCGGTAGATGGCCGTGGTGACGACATCGAACATCGGCGCCAGCCAGATGTCGCTTGGCGAGCGGTACAGCAGCCCGAAGTTCTTCAGATGCGCGTCGCCATTGCGGACCATGACGGAGAAGGCGACCTGCTCGAAGAAGCGGGCGAGGTCGGCCTGGGGCAGTTGCAGCTGCTTCAGCAGCCCCGCGATGCGCTCGTAGCTGCCGTGGTATTTACGGTCTGAAAGCGTGTCGCGCACACGCTGACCAGATAGCGCTGCGATGTCTTCGAAGCCCAGGCGCTCCACCGTCCCATCCGGCTTCAGAACGGTGTCGAAGCGCTCCAGCACCAGCATCTGGCCGTCATGCGACAGGTCAAACACCGGCGTAGAGATGCCGGCCAGGTTGGCTGCGCGCAGGCACAGGTATTCGTTGGCCGCCAGGCCGGGATAGGCCTCGCTCGCCGCCTTCACGATGAGCGTGGGAATGGGAACAGCGATCCGCACCTCGGGCACCATGATCTTGGGCTGCATGCCGGCAATGCCCGCGCCGGTGCTCAGATAGGCCGCCACCAGGTCGTTGAACACCTGGGGCGAGTAGGCCATGCCAAGCAGGCTCTCCTTGCTCAGCGGCACCGCTGGCTGCGGCGCGTCAGCACCCGGGATGCGATAGCCGAGGCGACCAATGCCGTTGTCGCCGATGAGGGCGAGCAGGTGCATGGCTGTGGTCTGCTGCTTCGGGAACAACGCCCGGATGCGCATGAACAGATCGCCCTCGGGCAGGTTCTGGTCCATGGGCGGAAAGAGGTCGCCGTCCGTCCACGTGAGCCTGACCGCCGCCGGCATCAGCAGCGCGACGGACGGCTGCTCGGCAGACGCCTCCAGGTACCGGAACTCGTAAGTCGACGCCTTGAGCAATTGGCCCGCACCCACGCGCGACCCGATGGACACATCGAGCTGCGCGATGCGCTCAGGCAGCATCGTCGTCCTTGTTGAAGGCCGCGGCCACTTCCTCCATCGTCGGCAGGCCCACCGGCTCCAGACGCATGGCCAGATTCAAAGAGCGCAGCACGTCGAACAGCGACGACACGGAGGCTTCCTCGCCGCCCTCCAGGCGGTAGATCACTTCACGCACCCGCCCCGCCCGCTCGGCCACGGCCTTCTTGCTCAGGCCCAGGGCTTCGCGCCGCTGCTGCAGCAGTTCGCCAAGTTCGGCGGGAAGTCGAATATTGGCAGTCATAGCTTGCATTTTCTATAAATATCAGAACTTTGCAAGCCATGACTTGCATGAATCACCACTGCAGATCTGCAGCGAGCCGGGCCAAGTCGCCAAGCGCGAAGGCCGGAACGCTCCGTAACCCATAGAATCCGACCCGCGCGCCGCTCCGTGTGGCGCGTCTTCGCTAGGGGTGTTGATGGCCTGGCGCCATCGACTGAGACAGTCCCTTTGAACCTGATTGAGGTAATCCTCGCGCAGGGAAGCACGCTGAAAGCCCAGGCCGAATCTTCGTCTCCCGCCCCTGGGCCCTGTCGTTTGCCGACCTGCCATCGCTTTGCATTCCGATGGCACGACTCTTTTCCCTTTCCGTTCTCGGCGCCGCCTCCGCGCTGCTCGCCGCCAGCCTCGCTTCGGCCCAGACCCTGCCCCAAGTCAGCGTCTCGGGCAAAGCCACCGAGGCCGTGCCCAGCCTCTCCGGCTTCAACGACCCGCCGGCCAAGCTGCCGATGCAGGCGCTGAGCCTGTCGGCCGAACGGCTGGGCGAGCTTGGCATCAGCCAGCTCTCGGGCATCACCAAGCTCGACGCGTCCGTCTCCGATGCCTACAACGCCGTCGGCTACTGGTCGCAGCTCAAGATCCGCGGCTTCGACCTCGACAACCGCTTCAACCTGCGCCGCGACGGCCTGCCCATCACGGGCGAGACCGCGCTGTCGCTGGTCAACAAGTCGGGCATCGAGGTGCTGAAGGGCAGTTCCGGCATGCAGGCCGGCACCAGTTCGCCGGCCGGCATCGTCAACTTCGTCGTCAAGCGCCCGCTCGCCGAGGACGGCACGGCACTGATGCTCGAAGCCATCCAGGGCGGTTCGGTGCAGGCGAGCGTCGACCACTCGCAACGCTTCGGCGCCAACCGCGAGTTCGGCGTGCGCGTCAACCTCGCCGCGGCCCACCTGGACCCGACGCTGCGTGACAGCAAGGGCCGCTCGCACACCGCCGCGCTGGCCACCGACTGGCGCATCGGCCCCGACACCCTCGTCGAGGCGGAGGTCGAGTTCAACCGCCAGAGCCAGCCCAGCCAGCAGGGCTTCAGCCTGCTCGGCAACCGCCTGCCCGACGCCAAGAGCGTCGACCCCAACCTGAACCTGAACAACCAGCCCTGGAGCCTGCCCGTCGTCTTCGACAACACGCACGCCTCGCTGCGCGTGCAGCAGAAGCTGGCCGGTGAATGGCGCGCCCAGGCGGCGCTGGGCATCCAACGCCTGCGCACCGACGACCGCCTGGCCTATGCCTACGGCTGCAGCGACGCCAATGGCGACTACTACGCCGACCGCTTCTGCCCGGACGGCAGCTACGACCTCTACGACTTCCGCAGCGAGAACGAGCACCGCGACACGACGGCGCTGGACGTCTCCGCCAGCGGCCCCGTCCAGCTCGCCGGCCTGCGCCATGACGTCACCGTCGGTGGACTGAGCAGCCAGTTCAAGAGCCGCTTCCAGCGCCAGGCCTACAACTACGCGGGCACCGGCAACGTCGACGGCAGCGCCGTGACGCCCGCCGCGCCCGACTTGACCGACGAGAACACCAACCGCGACGAGCGCAGCAACGAGCTCTACCTGCGCGACCGCGTGGCGCTGAGCGCCGACACCAGCGCCTGGCTGGGCCTGCGCCACACCCGCCTGCACCGCGAGAGCGTGCGCACGGACGGCTCGCGTGCAACGGATTACTCACAGGGCGTCACCACGCCCTGGATCGCGCTCAGCCATGCGATCGCCAGCGACTGGCTGGTCTACGCCAGTTGGGGCCAGGGCATCGAAAGCGAAGTGGCGCCCAACCGCAAGCGCTTCGTCAATGCCGGCCAGGCGCTGCCCGCGCTGAAGAGCCGCCAGACGGAGATCGGCCTGAAAACCGGCACCCAGCGCGTCGAAGGCTCGCTGACCGTCTTCGACATCCGCCGCCCCGCGTGGCGCGACACCGTGCTGCCCGGCTTCACGGAATGCAGCGCCGACAACAGCTGCGAGCGCCGCGCCGACGGCTATGCCCGCCATCGCGGCGTGGAAGCCAGCGCCGACCTGAAGTGGAGCGGCGGCGGCCTGTTCGCCAGCGCCATGCGCTTGCAGGCGCGCCGCCAAGGCAGCGCCGACGCCAGCCTCAACGGCCTGCAGCCGCCCAACGTGCCGGAGACCACGCTCAAGGCCCATGTGCGCCAGGACCTGCTGCCCGGACTGCAGGCCCAGCTCGGCATCCGCCATGAGGGCAGCCGCTTCGCGACGCCCGACAACAGCATCGCCGTGCCGGCGTGGACTGTGGCCGACGCGGGCCTGCGCTACATGCAGGGCGTGGGCAACCAGACCTGGATCTGGCGCGTGGCCGTCGACAACCTGACCAACCGCCGCGCCTGGCGCGAGTCGCCGTGGCAGTTCGAGCACAGCTACCTCTACCCGCTCGCACCGCGGACTTTCCGCACGAGTCTCGAGGTCCGGCTCTGAGGCCCCCGAAAGAACTGCTATAGTCACGGGCTCTGTTCCTCGATAGCTCAGTCGGTAGAGCGCCGGACTGTTAATCCGTAGGTCCCTGGTTCGAGCCCAGGTCGGGGAGCCACAGAAAACCCGCAAAGGCTGGCCCATCGCCAGCCTTTGCAACAACAGCGAGCCGCAACCGCACGGCAAGCAAAAATACCGATCAATTCCTCGATAGCTCAGTCGGTAGAGCGCCGGACTGTTAATCCGTAGGTCCCTGGTTCGAGCCCAGGTCGGGGAGCCAAATCAGAAGCCTCACATGCGAAAGCCTGTGGGGCTTTTTCTTGGCGACGAAACGGCGTCGCGGCACTGCTGTTGCGGAGTGCCCTCGATGAGGGCGGCGTGACCTGCAACCTGCCATGCTGGCCTGGGTGATGCTTTGACCAGCACTTGGGCGGCAATCGTCGGTCGCTTGCGTCAGACCGGACGCCGCCCTAGTCACCACTTCAGCATGCATGCCCGAACTTGGGGGCCTCAAGCCTCACGCGCGGAAGCCTGTGGGGCTTTTTTTGGTCGCCCGCAGGCGTCGAAATGCGAAAACAGACCGTGCGCCGCACTTGCTGTCTAGAAAGAAAACAGCTTCCTTGCGCCCCGCTCCCCCGGTAGCCGGCAAGTCTAGTCCGTTAACCGGGCGCCTTCTCGTCCGCAAAGCATTAGGACGCAGCTAGGTTTGGATCGCCCATCCGAACGCGCCTCCAGCGCATCGGTATTTTCACCCCCCCCACAACAAGCCCTATCAATCTGATCGTGCCTATCATCTCCTGAAAGCGCAAACACACTAGTCGCGCAAATCAGGGAGAAATAGCGTGGATCATCCATTTGAGAATCTTGACCCAGAACGATTTCAATATCTGTGTCAGTCCCTACTTGTCAAAGAGTTCCCTGGAATAACCTGCTTTCCTGTAGGTCAGCCGGATGGGGGACGGGACGCGATGGTTCGCCCGCAACGGTTCTCAAATGAAGAAAACACCAAAGGAATTGTCTTCCAAGTAAAGTTTGCGCGCGACGTTCCGGAAAACATTATCGAATGGGTCCTGGACGCAGCAAAACGGGAACTAGAAAAAGTGCAGCGTCTTCGGGAACATGGCGCGACGCACTATTACTTCATCACCAACGTCGCAGGAACGGCCCATTTTAAAACAGGCTCCATTGACAAAACGCACGATGCGTTGAGCACTCTATTTGGCCTGCCAACCACCTGTTTGTGGAGGGACGATCTAAATAGAAGATTAGATGGCAACTGGGACATAAAACTCCGCTATCCGGAAACTTTAATCGGTCAAGATTTTCTCAGACTATTCATCGACACCCAAAAAAGCGAGCTCTTGAGAAAGAGAGAGAATGCAATTCGCGCATTTCTTGCACACCAGTATAGAGAAGACGAAGAGGTAAAATTCAAGCAGGTAGAACTTCAAAATAAGCTACTTGATCTCTTCGTCGATCTACCGTTCTTACTCCAACTAAAGCGAAGTACAGGTCAGGCTATTGCAGACGGTGCGATCATTCCATTCAGGATAAGAACACATACGAATGGTGACCTGCTGCTTGAAGAAGACCCGAGTGACGACAAGAACTCCGGGACGGCAACCTTGCTGCTAGGAGATTACTTGGGATCTGTATTAGAGCAAGCGGTTATAGAGGGGGCGCCGGGTCAGGGAAAATCCACGCTGGCACAATATTTGTGCCAAGTCCACCGAATAAGAATTCTTGGGAAATCTTCCGATCTTAAAAAATTACCTCCCGCCCATCAATCGGCTCCATTGCACATCCCTTTCAAGGTTGATCTTCGCGATCTATCAGAGTGGTTAAATGGCGTCGATCCTTTCGCAGCGAAAAGAGGGGCGCTAACTGCAGAAGGCGAAGCGCGGACGCTGGAAACTTTTATAGCGCACTTGGTAACGCATCGAAGTGGTGGTTTGCAATTTCAAGCAAACGACCTTATTGAGCTCTCAAGGGCGTCCCCTCTTTTCATCGCTTTGGATGGATTAGATGAAGTCGCCGATATCAAAAGGCGGAGCGACGTAGTTTCGGCGATAAACAAAGCCGCCATTCGTCTTCGCGAAAACTGCCAGAACCTGCGCTTGATCGTAACGTCCCGGCCGGCTGCTTTTGCAAAGTCCCCTGGCTTTGATGCCGAGTCTTTTCCGTATATACAACTGGGATCAGTCAAGCGAAGTCAAATAAGCACATACGCATCCAAGTGGCTGGATGCGAGGAACCTGTCGCAGGGCGAACGACAGGATTTCGAGCAAATCTTAGAAGAGAAAATGGATCAGCCGCATCTTCGAGATTTGGCAAGAAATCCAATGCAGCTAACTATCCTACTTAGCCTCATACATACAAAGGGGCCTGCGCTTCCGGACAAGAGGACAACCTTATATGATCAATATGTAGATCTGTTCTTTAGTCGCGAGTCAACAAAAAATTCTGCGGTCAGACAACATCTAGAGCTGTTGAAGGACATTCATCGCTATCTAGCTTGGAAACTTCATTCGGCCGCCGAGGTTGGAAAAAGTACTTCGGCGGGCAGAGTTACTTCAGATGAACTAAAATCAATACTGCGCACATATTTGGAGAGGGAAAATCAAAAGACAGAAGTGATCGACGATATCTTCAACGCAATGTTGGAACGCGTCGTGATGATTGTGTCTCGTATAGAAGGTACGTATGAATTTGAAGTTCAACCTCTTCGCGAATATTTTGCCGCTAGGTATTTGTACGATACCGCTTCTTATTCACCGCCGGGCGGGGAACGAGCCGGCACCAAACCGGACCGCTTCGATGCAATAGCTCGGAATTTCTACTGGCTCAACGTAACTCGATTTTTTTGCGGCTGCTTTAGCAAAGGCGAACTACTGGATTTGGCGGACCGGTTGAACGATCTATTAGATGATCCTGTGCAACGCCGCATAAAGCATCCCCACAGACTTGCCGCCATGCTGCTGAGCGATTGGGTATTTACTCAGTCACCACGCGCTCTAATACAGGTTTCCACTAAGCTCTCGAAGAGAGAATCGCTTATAAAGCTGCTTCCTCAGCTGACTCAGTATCGTCCCGATGAGGGCGTCCGGATACCTACCGGCTGCGGAGAAGATATCCTACTTACCGCGGCGTGGGAATGGATACAAGAGCCAAACATCCGAGGCGACGTTCGGAGACAACTTGGCGCTTTCATTGAGACGAATTCCTCAACAGCCGCCTTGGTCGAAAAGTGGAGGAACAGTCGGAAAAGCATTAAGGGCTTGGCCCGTTGGCTAACGCTAGGCAGAGATATCGGAGCATTATCGCAAATCGGCACTCGCGATCTCGCTACTTATATCACACCTGAAACCATGGATTCAGCAACGATTTCGGTGCTTTGGTCCGAAGGTTTAACTGAAGCCACCTTTGGCTCGTCAATGCAAATAGACCAGGTTCGGGAATGGATGCGTACGCAGCTTCAATGGTCCCCAGACGAGGGTGGCACTGCGTTAAGGTTGATGCCGTTTATATTCAATGAGTTGATTTATGCTGCCGGAGGTGGACGATACCGAACGCCGTTCGAATCCACAAACTACCTCGAACAATATTCAGAAACCCAGTCAAACTCACCACTTTTACCGCCAAATTCTATAGAACAGGACGCCATTGCACTAAGTGAGCTTCTGATTCAGCGCCATCAGCATGGAATCAAGCAGGATACCCAAGTGTTCTGGGAGCCGATTGCAGAAGCAATTGAGCGTGTCTATGGAGTATGCCCGCTGTCCATCGCCGTTGCCAATAACGTCTTGCATTTGACCCGAGGCGCGGGCGGGCGGGCAAAAAAAGCGGATTTCTACGATAGCAATCAGTCTATTTTTTGTCGATTGAGATATGCAAAATCTCAGTCAAATGAGAAGGATTGGTGGCTTAACTCACTGGAAGCTGCAAATGGCAATGAGCAGATCATTTTTTGGAACGTTGCTTTTTGGACTTGGGCATCAAATGTAGTTACAAGCGAACTAGCGCTAAAGGTCGCCGGGCGACTCGATGCTCTAGATTCAACAAAATGGGATGAGCTGCGCTCCATACTTCGTTTCGTGCACGCATTCGCTAGAAAAAACAGTCAGAAGGCTGGATCGCCCGAGATTTCTACAAACTCTTGTAAGCGATTTGCATATTTGCTCGCACAGAAAGATCACTCCTATTATCACAAAGTTTTTCTAAGCGATTTTTCCTGCGATGCGGATGTGTTCCCCGGAGCAGCCGAACTAATTCAAAACTCGGCTTTTCATAACGCCACGATGGGAAAACTAGATTGGGATCGTGCCTTGGCGTTAATTAGCGCAACTTATTTGCGAGGAGATAGCCACACTCATTTCCCGATTGAGCTCCACAATGGAAAGAATTCGCTTCCGATCTCGGTGGTAAAGAAAATTCTTGACAATCCATTCGAATACCCTGCAGGCCTGAGCGAACTAGCACTTGCTAGAAGAGCGGAAGAGGCCCAAAAAGACATACGAGCCGTCGCGCAGATTGCAAAGGCGGATCGCTGGTTTGACGAATAGATGGGCATTGCCGAACTACTCAAAACAGGGTCGAGGCTTCTCCCACCTCGAGGTTCGCAAGTTCATTCGCTTTTGGCCGGGAGGCCTATAGCGACTCGTCAAGCGACTTGAGCAGTTGGCCCCTCTTCGCCTTTGGGAGCGCATGCCATCGCAGCAATAGCTCGGCCGTTTGGTCGTCCGGCGAGTAGAAGTACTCCACAGGCACGTCCAGCGCCTTCGCTAGGTTCTGCGCAATGTTGAACCTCGGGGTGTGGACACCCCGCTGGTACTGGCTCATCCGCACGCTGGCGGCATCGTCGATCTCGGCCGCAATGGCCACCTGCTCCAGCGTCATCCCCGCGCGCGCTCGCGCCTGAACAAACCTTCGAGCGAATACCGGCAAGCCCTCACTGCTTGAAGGGCGCTTCGTCGCGGGTTTTCAAGGGAAGCCAATCACAAGGGAACACGCTAAAGCATGTGAGGCGGTTCATGCGATGCCTCAAGGGCAGAGCAAATCCCTCCCATGACAATGCCGACTTCCCATTCATTTCCCATCGAACCCCTGCATGTCCGCCCTGCCCGCCTGCCCCAAGTGCCAATCCGCCTACACCTACGAGGACGGCGCGCAGTTGGTCTGCCCCGAATGCGGCCATGAGTGGTCGGTCGAGGCAGCTGCTCCGGCCGCCGACGAAGTGCGTGTGATCCGCGACGCGGTGGGCAATGTGCTGCAGGACGGCGACACCGTGACGGTCATCAAGGACCTCAAGATCAAGGGTTCGTCCCTGGTCGTCAAGGTCGGCACCAAGGTCAAGAACATCCGGCTGACGGACGGCGATCACGACATCGACTGCAAGATCGACGGGATCGGCGCCATGGGCCTGAAGTCGGAGTTCGTGAAGAAGGTGTGAGCATCCCGCGCTGACCGACATGCGGGCTCACGGATCGGAGATACACCTGTTAATCCGTAGGTCCCTGGTTCGAGCCCAGGTCGGGGAGCCAAATCAAGCCTCATTCGTGCAAGCGGATGGGGCTTTTTCTTGGCGTCGATGTCAGCCCTCGCGCAAGCCTGTCCTCTCGCAGGCGCCGACCGCCAGCCAAACGCCCACGAACTGGCACAGGTGCCGCGAGAGTTGCCACTGAGACAAAGGGCCAGCCAAGCGGCCACACGCGCGCCACATTAGGGAGGGCGTCAATCTTGGCGGCCACTATCCTTTGCACGGCAATAAGGTCACGTTCGAGCTGACGGTTACCCCATCCCTGAGCCGACCCCTGGCTGCTCGGCACGCTGGGCGCACGGGCCTTGCTGTCGCGCCGGCGGCTTCTGCCGGTTCGCCTTTAATTCGGAGATTGACATGGCCGCCTTGAAGAAATTCCTCCTTGCCGTTTCGACGGTGGCAGTCATGGCTCCGGCGTATGCCGAGAGAGATGTCTCCATCCCGCTGCTCCCGCCGAATTCCTTGGTGGGGCAGATCCAGATCGCGGCTTTCCAGCCGTTCGGCCAGTCGTTTACGCCCACGCTGCCGAGCGTCGGAACCATCTCGCTGTGGGTGATCAACATGAACATTGACTCCCAGCTGGCGCAGGACAAGACGCTGACCTTGAATCTGTATGCCGGAGAAGGTTTCAACGGCCCCGTGCTGGGGAGTTCAACGGTCAACGTCGACTCGCGCATCGGCACGTTGCAAGGCTGGGTAGGGCTCGTCGAGTTCAACGTCGGCAACGTCGCGGTGCAGAGTGGCCAGCCGTACAGCTTTGAAGTCACTGCGGCGTCCGCGCGGTACGGCGTCTACTGGTCGAGTGAGGGGAACTACGCTGGCGGCAGCGCCATCCTGCTCGGCACGCCTTCGGCGACGGATCTCTATTTCGGTGTCTCGACGGTGCCGGAGCTTGCTTCCTACCAGCTTCTGCTACTGGGCCTGGCTTCAGTGGCCGGCGTGCAATTCATGAGGCGCCGAGATCGCCGCGGGTTGGACTGCTGATCACAACGCCGCGCTAAGGCCCAAGACCGGCGTACTTCGCCGAGTTGCGCTAGACACGCCAACACTTGGACGACTCATGCACGCTTGGCTTGAACGTCGCGAGGCGGAGCTGCGTGCCTAAAACATTACGGATCAGCGGCGCCGCCCCGCGCGCAACCGCACACCAGCAAGCCATCCGCCGCCGATCAGCAGCAGCGCCGCCATGCCCGGCTCCGGAACTGCGGTGACGTTGAACGTCAGGTCGCCTAGAGGCTCGCTTTGGAAGGCGTTGAACATGTGACCGCCGGGATAAGCGTCTTCGCCGAGTACGGAGTAGTAGGACACCCCGAAGCGTTCGTCCGATGCAGTGAGCTGAAAGGAATAGGTTTGCCCTGGCTGCAACTTGACGGCTCCAAGGTTGAAGTCCACCAGCGCCGCGCCGCCGGCGTCACCAAGAAGGGCCCGCACATCCACGCTGCTGGATGCGAGCAATGTGCCGCCGCTGCCCTCACCCTCGTACAAGCTCAGAGAGACAAGGCTTCCCGGCCGAGACTTGTTCATGTTGCGCAACTCGACGCCAATGGTGTCGATGCGCGTACCGACCGCGGTGAAGGTTTGCCCGGGCATGAAGGGGTACATCACACCGAAGCCCATCGACTGTGGTTGGTTTATCACCACCGCCGCCTGCGTCGTGGCAGGCGCCAACGCGAGTGCGAAAAGCGTGCCCATCAGAAGAGGCAGACGAGGGACAAGCCGGCGGGTTTCAGCTTTCATCATCGACTCCTTAAGAACTAAGGCATCGCACAAGCTTAACTGGTTAGGGGCCCCATGTGGTTCGTGGACAGGCCTCTGCGAATGTCGTCACCCATGCCTCACTGCGCTGCTCTCATCGACGAGGTCCTCGAACTTTGCGCCAACATCGCCATGAGATGCCCCGCGTCGCAGGGCCCACCGAAGACAGATTGATTCTGGTCTGCGCCAGCATGCGAACCACCACGATCGACGAGCCGGTGAAGACCCAGCCCTTTACGGTGCGATGTCGGATTGCATGCCAGCCAAGTCAACGCTGTGAACGGCGCACCCGAAGCATCAGCACGACCAGCCCGAATGCCAGCAGACCCACGCTGCCCGGCTCAGGAACCGGGCTGGCAAAGGACTTGGCGAAATCGGCGCCGCTGCCTTCGCTCAGCGCAGTAAAGGCGACGGCATTGCCGTTGGCATCCGTCAGGCCCGATATGCCACCCCAGGCCACGGTGTGAGACAAATCGGTGCGAAAAGCAGCGTCAGTGGCCGAGCTGGCGCCGAACACATAGCCCACCGAGGCAGCCGCGCTCACGGTGCCGGCAAAGTGCAGCGAGATCGGCGTGCCAAAGGCAAAGCTGACGGTGAACGTCTGGCTGCCGAAATCTCCATTGCTGGACTCGAACAGGGCGCCGTTGCCGTTGCGAGAGATCGAATGATCACCATGCCAGGCGGCGCTGGGTGAGAGGGGCGACCCGGGCAGATAGCCCGCGTTCAATGTGACGTCGGCCGTCCACTGCCCGATGACGGACCAGTTGCCACCCACGTTGCCGTTGCCGCCGATGCTCCCCGAGGCGCCGATCGAGAAGGTCAGCAGCCCCAAGGCGCCGGGGCCGCACAGACTCAGGTTCTGGCAATTGACGGCATTGATCGTGAATGCATCGTCAATGCTGCCGTTGGCCGAACTGCTGCCATTCGCGTACATCGCGGCGCCGTTCGTGCTGGTCAGGTTGGCGCTGGCTTCGGCCAGCAGATGCAAGGCGCCCAGCCCCGCGGAGGCAGAGGCATTGGAACGGCCCAGCCCCGTGGACACCGCCGCCCCGCCGCCGGCCGCTTCGAATTGCGAAGACGTGGCCGTGAAACTGACAGGCACCGTGTCCGCGTTGAAGTGGTAGTCGGTCGGGCCAGGGATATTGATGGTGCCGCTGCCCGCCGAAGCCGTGGCCGAGAATTTTGGCGTCGCCGCTTGCGCGGCAGCCCCAATCAGCAACAGGCAGGCAGCCAGAACGAGTGCGGTTGAACGGGCCATGCCAATCTCCGATGTCGCTGAAGCGGCGGATTGACGCATGGAAACACCGCCCCGCCTAGCGCCAGCCCGGCCCGCGTCGTCATTGTTGATGGCGCCAACCACCCTGTTCGGGTAATGGCACCCACCACGATTGAATTCGCGCCCGGCGCGCGATTTGACTAGGGCCTGTTAACACTAATTGCGTCGAGTCGGGTTCGCTGTGACAGTGTCTGCATGGAGATCACAGCAGCGCAATTCAAGTTGATTGAGCACTT
>NZ_LMDK01000011.1 GCF_001425055.1 Pelomonas sp. Root1237 | reverse complement strand
ATGGTCATGCCCGGCGACAACGTCGGCATCACCGTGAAGCTGATCGCGCCGATCGCGATGGAAACCGGCCTGCGCTTCGCCATCCGTGAAGGTGGTCGTACCGTCGGCTCGGGCGTCGTCGCCACGATCATCGCGTAAGTTTTTCAAGGCCACAGGGGCATAGCTCAATTGGCAGAGCGTCGGTCTCCAAAACCGAAGGTTGGGGGTTCGAGACCCTCTGCCCCTGCCAACAGTCGCTGATCACGACGGTTGGTTTCCTGGCAACAAGCATCGGCCCGCGAGAGAGATCTCGGCGGGCCTTGCTGCTGATGGCGACAAACCTTGGCAGCGTCTGACAGCCGCTTCAAAGCGGCGCGTGAAAGTGAAGTGATGGCGAATCCTCCCCAAGTCGAGACCGTGACCAGCGGCGCCGACAAGGCCAAGCTGGCCGTTGCGGTACTGCTGCTGATTGGCGCGCTGGCGGCCTACTACGGCCTGTCCAAGCAAGGCCCGCTGGCGCAGTGGGCCTCGCTGCTCGTGTTGTTGGCCGCCGGCGTGGCGGCTTTCTTTACGTCTGAACACGGCAAGGCGCTGATCGCCTACGGCCGCGACTCGACGCGTGAAGTCAAGAAGGTGGTCTGGCCGACCCGCAAGGAAGCGACCCAGATGACGGGCTATGTGTTTGCCTTCGTCGTCGTCATGGCGCTCTTCCTGTGGATGACGGACAAGACGTTGGAATGGGTGCTGTACGACCTGATCCTGGGCTGGAAGCGCTGATCGCAAGGAATCTTGATGTCTGAAGAACAAGTCGTCACGACCGAAGCCCSGACGGGCCTGCCCAAGCGCTGGTATGTCGTCCATGCCTACTCGGGCATGGAAAAGGCTGTCGAACGCAACCTGCGCGAGCGCATTGACCGCGCCGGCATGCAGGACAAGTTCGGCCGCATCCTGGTGCCAACCGAAGAAGTCGTCGAGCTGAAGAACGGCAAGAAAGCCGTCACCGAGCGCCGCTTCTTCCCGGGCTATGTGCTGGTGGAAATGGCGATGGACGACGAGTCCTGGCATCTGGTCAAGCACACGTCCAAGGTGACGGGCTTTGTGGGCGGCGCAAAGAACCGCCCGGCCCCGATCTCGGAGGCCGAGGTCATGAAGATCGTCAACCAGATGCAGGAAGGCGTCGAGAAGCCACGGCCCAAGGTCGAGTGGACGGTCGGCGAGGTCGTGCGCGTCAAGGAAGGCCCCTTCACCGACTTCAACGGCTCGGTCGAAGAGGTCAACTACGACAAGTCCAAGGTGCGTGTGTCGGTCACGATCTTCGGCCGCGCGACGCCGGTGGAACTGGACTTCTCGCAGGTCGAAAAAGTTTGACGACGCGTCGTCAAACTTTTCGCCGCTGCCCGCAGGGCTAAGGCAAAAGGTCCGACGCGCACCTCTGACGTCCAAGTGAAGGGCTGCATAGCCTGAAATTTGAGCAGCAGAGTAGAATCCTGGGTTCGGCCGGCGTCCCCTAACGTCGACCCGTGATCAGTCTGCAACGAGAGGCGGACAAGAGGAGCAAAGGTAAGGACTTCGGTCCGAGTCCGATGCGCTAGCACTCAGGTGTTCAGGCTTGCCGCCCGGGCACTGGATTGGAGAAAACATGGCAAAGAAGATTGTCGGCTTCATCAAGCTGCAAATTCCGGCCGGCAAGGCCAACCCTTCGCCCCCGGTGGGTCCCGCGCTTGGTCAGCGTGGCCTGAACATCATGGAATTCTGCAAGGCGTTCAACGCCCAGACTTCGGCTGGTGGCTTCGAGCCCGGCATGAAGCTGCCGGTGGTCATCACCGCGTTCGCAGACAAGAGCTTCACCTTCGTCATCAAGTCGCCCCCGGCGACCGTGTTGATCAAGAAGGCCGCGAAGATCGAGAAGGGCTCGCAGCGCCCCCACCTGGATAAGGTCGGCAAGCTGACCCGCGCCCAGTTGGAAGAGATCGCAACGATCAAGACCAAGGACCTGACGGCCGCCAGCATGGACGCCGCAGTCAAGACCATCGCCGGCTCCGCCCGCTCGATGGGCATCATCGTGGAAGGGGTCTGACATGGCCAAGCTCACCAAGAAGCAAAAGGCGCTGGCTGGCAAGGTCGAGTCGACCAAGCTGTACGCGCTGACCGAAGCCCTGGACCTGGTCAAGAGCCTGGCCTCGGCCAAGTTCGATGAATCTATCGACGTCGCCGTTCAGCTCGGCATCGATGCCAAGAAGTCGGACCAGGTCGTTCGTGGCGCCGTCGTGCTGCCCAACGGCACCGGCAAGACCAAGCGCGTCGCCGTGTTCGCCCAAGGTGCCAAGGCTGATGAAGCCCGCGCCGCCGGCGCCGACGTCGTCGGCATGGAAGACCTGGCCGAGCGCGTCAAGGCGGGCGACATGCCCTTCGACGTGGTCATCGCCTCGCCCGACACGATGCGTGTCGTCGGTACTCTGGGTCAGATCCTGGGCCCGCGCGGCCTGATGCCTAACCCCAAGGTTGGCACCGTGACCCCGGACGTCGCCACTGCCGTCAAGAACGCCAAGGCTGGCCAGGTCCAGTTCCGCGTCGACAAGGCCGGCATCATCCACGGCACCCTCGGCCGTCGCTCGTTCGACACCGACAAGCTGGAAGGCAACCTGCGCGCGCTGATCGAAGCTCTGAACAAGAGCAAGCCGGCGTCGAGCAAGGGCATCTACCTGCGCAAGGTCGCCGTGTCCTCGACGATGGGCGTCGGCGCCCGCGTCGAAATCGCGTCGATCAACGCTCAAGCCAACGCAGCTTGATGCACTGAATCTGCTCGGGGCGAGTCTGGCCCTGGGCAACAAGATTGGTGGGGCGCTGCTCCGGTTCGCCGGGGCGGCGCGTCATCCAAGACCGTTGGTGGAGACCCCTTAAATCTCGGCGCAAGTTGAGAACCAACGCAGATGGCGGTCCCGCTGAAGGGTTTGCTGCTCCGAGCCATCGGGGTGGGTTTCCTGACAGATGGTCGCTGAATCCCTGGCGCTCCCAAAGCCGCAAGGCCGAGAGAGCAAATGTGAGGAGTAGACCTTGAGTCTCAATCGCAACGAGAAGGCAGTCGTTGTCTCCGACGTCGCAGCGCAAGCTGCCAAGTCGCAGACGCTGGCGCTGGCCGAGTACCGTGGCCTCACCGTTGAAGCCTTGAACAAGCTGCGCGTCACCGCGCGCGCCCAAGGTGTGTATCTTCACGTACTGAAGAACACCCTGGCGCGTCGCGCTGTCGCCGGCACCCCGTTCGAGGCTGCTTCGGAGAGCATGGTCGGCCCGCTGATCTACGGCTTTTCGGAAGACGCTGTCGCGGCTGCCAAAGTCATCGCTGACTTTGCCAAGACCAACGACAAGCTCGTCATCAAGGGCGGTGCGTACGGTGGCAAGGCTCTGGACGTGAACGGCGTGAAGGCGCTGGCATCCGTCCCGAGCAAGGAAGTGCTGCTGTCGCAAATCGCAGGCCTGCTGCTGTCGCCGGTGCAACGCACCGCGGCCGTGCTGGCTGCCCTGGCTGCAAAGCGTGGCGAAGGCGCCGCTTCTACGGAAGCTGCCGCTGAAGAAGCCCCGGCTGCCGCCTGATCGACGAACTACGCGTTACACGCAATCAATCTGTTTTAAGGAAATTCATCATGGCATTCGATAAAGACGCTTTCCTGGCCTCGCTGGACAGCATGACCGTTCTGGAGCTGAACGATCTGGTCAAGGCAATTGAAGAGAAGTTCGGCGTGTCCGCCGCTTCGATGGCTGCTCCGGCCGCCGGTGGCGCCGGCGGCGGCGCCGCTGCTGCCGTTGAAGAGAAGACCGAGTTCAACGTCGTGCTGACCGAAGCCGGCGCGCAGAAGGTCTCCGTCATCAAGGCCGTCCGTGAAATCACGGGCCTGGGTCTGAAGGAAGCCAAGGACCTGGTCGACGGCGCTCCGAAGAACGTCAAGGAAGCCGTTTCCAAGGCCGACGGCGAAGCTGCAGTCAAGAAGCTGGTGGAAGCCGGCGCCAAGGCTGAGCTGAAGTAAGACTTTGGGGTGGGGCCTGTGCAGCAGGTCCGGCCCCACTGACTAGAAAAGGGGTTGCCTTTGGGCTTCCCCTTTTTTGTCTTTGCGGGTTAATCCTGCTTGAGAACAGGTGAAAGACCTCGCGCGGGTATGATGCGCGGTTCTTTCACGTGTTCTCTGATCCGACTGCAGAGAACCAGTTTGGTCGGACTTCGGTGCAATGCCGAAGTTGTCCGCCAGCGGTTGGTAGTGGCCAACCACCAAGCTAGGCAGCCGCCCGTTCTGGGTGAGTGAGCCAGCCAGTCGCCGACGCGGCTCGCCCCACGGCCAGGGGTGGGCTCGACACGGAGTGTTTATGGCGCAAGCAACCCCCTACAGCTATACCGAGCGCAAGCGGATCCGCAAGAGCTTCGGCAAGCGCGAGAGCGTTCTCAACGTTCCCTATCTGCTCACGATGCAGAAGGACAGCTACGTGGCCTTCCTGCAAAAGGACGTGCCCGCCGCCAAACGCAAGCCCGAAGGGCTGCAGGCGGCCTTCCTCTCGGCGTTCCCGATTGTTTCGCACAACGGTTTCGTCGAGATGAAGTTCCTCGAGTTCAACATCGCCAAGCCGCCGTTCGACACCCGTGAGTGCCAACAGCGTGGGTTGACCTATGCAGCCGCCGTGCGCGCGCGCCTGCAGATGATCATCTATGACCGTGAGAGCCCGCAGGCCAAGACGGTCAAGGAAATCAAGGAGCAAGAGGTCTACATGGGCGAAGTGCCCCTGATGACCGACTACGGTAGCTTCATCGTCAACGGTACCGAGCGCGTCATCGTGTCGCAGCTGCACCGCTCACCTGGCGTGTTCTTCGAGCACGACAAGGGCAAGACCCACAGTTCGGGCAAGCTGCTGTTCAGCGCTCGCATCATTCCTTACCGCGGCTCCTGGCTGGACTTCGAGTTCGACCCGAAGGACATCCTGTACTTCCGCGTTGACCGCCGCCGCAAGATGCCGGTCACCATCCTACTGAAGGCCATCGGCCTGAAGCCGGAACAGATCCTGGCCCACTTCTTCGTGTTCGACAACTTCCGCCTGATGGATGTTGGCGCGCAGCTCGAATTCGTTGCCGACCGCCTGAAGGGTGAAGTCGCCCGTTTCGACATCGTCGACAAGTCGGGTGCCGTCATCGTCGAGAAGGACAAGCGCATCACGGCCCGCCATGCGCGCCAGCTGGAGCAGTCCGGCACGCAGCACATCTCGGTGCCCGAGGACTTCCTGGTCGGCCGCGTGCTGGCCAAGAACATGATCGACGCCGATACCGGCGAGATCATCGCCAAGGCCAATGACGAACTGACCGACGCGCTGCTGAAGAAGCTGCGCCAGGCCGGCGTCAAGGAAATCCAGTGCCTGTTCACGAACGAGCTGGACGAAGGCGCCTACATCTCGCAGACGCTGGCGTCTGACGAGACCGAAACGCAGCTGGCCGCCCGCGTCGCCATCTACCGCATGATGCGCCCCGGCGAACCGCCGACGGAAGACGCCGTCGAAGCGCTGTTCAATCGCCTGTTCTACAGCACCGACACCTACGACCTGAGCCGTGTCGGCCGCATGAAGTTCAACGCGCGTGTCGGCCGTGACACGCCCGAAGGCAACATGAACCTGTCCAACGAGGACATCCTTGACGTCGTCAAGATCCTCGTCGAGCTGCGCAATGGCCGCGGCGAAGTGGACGACATCGACCACTTGGGCAATCGCCGCGTGCGTTGCGTGGGCGAACTGGCCGAAAACCAGTACCGCTCGGGCCTCGCCCGCATCGAGAAGGCCGTCAAGGAACGTCTGGGCCAGGCCGAGACCGAAGCCCTGATGCCGCACGACCTGATCAACTCCAAGCCGATCTCCGCGGCGCTGAAGGAGTTCTTCGGTGCGTCGCAGCTGTCGCAGTTCATGGACCAGACCAACCCGCTGTCGGAAATCACGCACAAGCGTCGTGTTTCCGCTCTTGGCCCGGGTGGTTTGACCCGCGAGCGCGCTGGCTTCGAAGTCCGCGACGTGCACCCGACCCACTACGGCCGCGTCTGCCCGATCGAAACGCCGGAAGGCCCGAACATCGGCCTGATCAACTCGCTGGCGCTGTTCGCTCAGCTCAACGAGTACGGTTTCCTGGAAACGCCGTATCGCCGCGTTGTTGACGGTCACGTCACCGACCAGATCGACTACCTGTCCGCCATCGAGGAAGGCAAGTACGTCATCGCCCAGGCGAATGCGACGCTGAACACGACCGGCGAGCTGACGGACGAGCTGGTCTCGGCCCGTGAGAACGGCGAGTCGGTGCTGACGTCTCCTGAGCGCATCCAGTACATGGACGTGGCGCCGACGCAGATCGTGTCGGTCGCGGCTTCGCTCGTGCCCTTCCTGGAGCACGATGATGCGAACCGCGCGCTGATGGGCGCCAACATGCAGCGCCAGGCTGTGCCGGTGCTGCGTCCCGAGAAGGCTTTCGTGGGTACGGGCGTCGAGCGCGTGGCTGCGAAGGACTCGGGCACGGTGGTCGCGGCTCGCCGCGGCGGCGTTGTCGATTACGTCGACACGAACCGCATCGTGATCCGCGTGAACGATGACGAGACCGTGGCCGGTGAGGTCGGTGTCGACATCTACAACCTGATCAAGTACCAGCGTTCCAACCAGAACACCAACATCCACCAGCGCCCGATCGTGCGCCGTGGCGACAAGGTGGCAGCCGAGGACATCATTGCCGACGGCGCGTCCACCGACATCGGTGAGCTGGCCCTGGGCCAGAACATGCTGGTCGCGTTCATGCCCTGGAACGGCTACAACTTCGAAGACTCGATCCTGATCTCCGAACGCGTCATTGCCGAAGACCGCTACACCTCGATCCATATCGAGGAACTGGTCGTCAACGCGCGTGACACCAAGCTGGGCGCCGAGGAAATCACCCGCGACATCCCGAATCTGTCGGAGCAACAACTCGGCCGTCTGGACGAGTCGGGCATCGTCTACGTCGGTGCCGAGGTGAACCCTGGCGACGTGCTGGTCGGCAAGGTCACGCCCAAGGGCGAGACGACGCTGACGCCGGAAGAGAAGCTGCTTCGCGCCATCTTCGGCGAGAAGGCTTCGGACGTGAAGGACACGTCGCTGCGTGTCGACCAAGGCACCAACGGCACCGTCATCGACGTGCAGGTCTTCACCCGTGAAGGCATCCAGCGCGACAAGCGCGCCCAGCAGATCATCGACGACGAGCTCAAGCGCTACCGCTTGGACCTGAACGACCAGCTGCGCATCGTCGAGAGCGACGCCTTCGACCGTATCGAGAAGCTGCTCGTCGGCAAGCTCGCCAACGGCGGCCCGCAGAAGATCGCCAAGGGCACGGCCATCGACAAGGAATACCTGGCCTCGGTCGAGAAGTTCCATTGGTTCGACATCCGTCCCGCCGAGGAAGACATCGCCAACCAGCTCGAGTCGATCAAGAACTCGCTCGACCAGACTCGCCACAGCTTCGACCTGGCTTTTGAAGAAAAGCGCAAGAAGCTGACGCAGGGCGACGAGCTGCCCGCTGGCGTGCTGAAGATGGTCAAGGTCTACCTGGCCGTCAAGCGCCGCCTGCAGCCTGGCGACAAGATGGCCGGCCGTCACGGCAACAAGGGTGTGGTGTCCAAGGTCACCCCGATCGAAGACATGCCCTACATGGCCGACGGCACGCCTGCCGACATCGTGCTGAATCCGCTGGGCGTGCCCTCGCGGATGAACGTGGGTCAGGTTCTCGAAGTGCATCTGGGCTGGGCCGGCAAGGGCATCGGCCAGCGCATCGGCGACATGCTGCAGCAGCACACCAAGGTTGCCGAGCTGCGCAAGCTGTTCGACCAGCTCTACAACCAGAGCGGTGGCAAGACGGAACGCATCGAAGACCTGACGGACGACGAAGTGCTGGAGATGGCCGCGAACCTCGCCAAGGGCGTGCCCTTCGCGACGCCGGTCTTCGATGGTGCCAAGGAAGAAGAAATCCGCGGCATGCTCAAGCTGGCGTACCCGGACGACATTGCCGCCAAGAAGGGCCTGACCGCTACGCGCACCCAGGCCTGGCTGTGCGACGGCCGCACCGGCGAGCAGTTCGAGCGCCCGGTCACCGTCGGCTACATGCACGTGCTGAAGCTGCACCACCTGGTGGACGACAAGATGCACGCCCGTTCGACTGGCCCGTACTCGCTCGTCACGCAGCAACCGCTGGGCGGCAAGGCGCAGTTCGGCGGCCAGCGTTTCGGCGAAATGGAAGTCTGGGCGCTTGAAGCCTATGGCGCCTCCTACATCCTGCAGGAAATGCTGACGGTCAAGTCCGATGACGTGAACGGGCGCACCAAGGTGTACGAGTCCATCGTCAAGGGCGAACACGCCATCGAAGCCGGCATGCCGGAATCCTTCAATGTTCTGGTCAAGGAAATCCGTTCCCTTGGCATCGACATTGAACTGGTCAAGAACTAAGGAGCAGATGCATGAAGGGACTACTCGACCTATTCAAGCAATTCACCCCCGATGAGCATTTCGATGCCATCCAGATCGGCCTGGCTTCTCCGGAGAAGATCCGCAGCTGGTCGTTCGGCGAGGTGAAGAAGCCCGAGACCATCAACTACCGCACCTTCAAGCCGGAACGCGACGGCCTGTTCTGCGCCAAGATCTTTGGCCCGATCAAGGACTACGAGTGCCTGTGCGGCAAGTACAAGCGCCTGAAGCACCGCGGCGTCATCTGCGAGAAGTGCGGCGTTGAAGTCACCCAGACCAAGGTCCGTCGTGACCGCATGGGCCACATCGACCTGGCCGCGCCCTGCGCGCACATCTGGTTCCTGAAGAGCCTGCCGTCGCGTCTGGGCCTGGTGCTCGACATGACGCTGCGCGACATCGAACGCGTGCTGTACTTCGAAGCGTATGTGGTCGTCGACCCGGGTATGACCCCGCTGAAGAAGTTCTCGATCATGAGCGAGGACGACTACGACGCCAAGCGCATCGAATTCGGCGACGAGTTCATCGCGCTGATGGGCGCCGAGGGCATCAAGAACCTGCTGCAGGAAATGGATCTCGACATCGAGATCGATCGCCTGCGCAACGACATGACCGGCTCCGAGCTCAAGGTCAAGAAGAACTCCAAGCGCTTGAAGGTCATGGAGGCCTTCAAGAAGTCCGGCATCAAGCCGAACTGGATGGTGCTGGACGTGCTGCCCGTGCTGCCGCCGGACCTGCGTCCGTTGGTGCCGCTGGACGGCGGCCGCTTCGCGACTTCCGATTTGAACGACCTTTACCGTCGTGTCATCAACCGCAATAACCGCCTGGCCCGCCTGCTCGAGCTGAAGGCCCCTGAAATCATCGTGCGCAACGAAAAGCGCATGTTGCAGGAAGCCGTTGACTCGCTGCTGGACAACGGTCGCCGCGGCAAGGCGATGACCGGCGCGAACAAGCGTGCCCTCAAGTCGCTGGCCGACATGATCAAGGGCAAGAGCGGTCGCTTCCGGCAGAACTTGCTGGGCAAGCGCGTCGACTACTCGGGCCGTTCGGTCATCGTGGTGGGCCCGACGCTCAAGCTGCACCAGTGCGGCCTGCCCAAGCTGATGGCGCTTGAACTCTTCAAGCCCTTCATCTTCAGCCGTCTCGAAGCCATGGGCATCGCGACGACGATCAAGGCTGCCAAGAAGGAAGTCGAATCCGGCACGCCGGTGGTCTGGGACATCCTCGAAGAAGTCATCAAGGAGCACCCGGTCCTGCTGAACCGTGCCCCGACGCTGCACCGCCTCGGTATCCAGGCTTTCGAGCCCGTGCTGATTGAAGGCAAGGCCATCCAGCTGCACCCCCTCGTCTGCTCGGCCTTCAACGCCGACTTCGACGGTGACCAGATGGCCGTCCACGTGCCGCTGTCGATCGAAGCGCAGATGGAAGCCCGCACGCTGATGCTGGCCTCCAACAACGTGCTGTTCCCGGCTTCCGGCGAACCATCGATCGTGCCGTCGCAAGACGTGGTGCTGGGTCTGTACTACGCGACTCGCGAACGCACCAACGGCAAGGGCGAGGGCATGATCTTCTCGGACATTCCCGAGATGATCCGTGCGCTGGAAAACGGTGCCGTCGAGATCACCGCCAAGATCAGCGTGCGTCTGGTCGAGTGGACCAAGGACAAGGACACGGGCGAGTTCGTGGCCGAGACCAAGCTAACGGACACCACCGTCGGCCGTGCTTTGCTGTCCGAGATCCTGCCCAAGGGCCTGCCGTTCTCGAACATCAACAAGGCACTCAAGAAGAAGGAAATCAGCAAGCTGATCAACACCTCCTTCCGCAAGTGCGGCCTGAAGGAAACCGTCGTGCTGGCCGACAAGCTGCTGCAAAGCGGCTTCAAGCTCGCCACGCGCGCCGGTATCTCCATCGCCATCGACGACATGCTGGTGCCCGCTCAGAAGCACACGCTGATCGAGCGCGCCGAGAAGGAAGTCAAGGAGATCGAGCAGCAGTACGTCTCGGGTCTCGTGACGGCCGGCGAGCGCTACAACAAGGTCGTGGACATCTGGGGCAAGGCCGGCGACGAAATCGGCAAGAAAATGATGGACCACCTCAAGGTCGAGAAGACCGTGGACCGTCATGGCAAGACCGTCGACCAGGAGTCCTTCAACTCGATCTACATGATGGCCGACTCGGGTGCCCGCGGTAGCGCGGCCCAGATCCGCCAGTTGGCTGGCATGCGCGGCCTGATGGCCAAGCCGGACGGCTCCATCATCGAGACCCCCATCACGGCGAACTTCCGTGAAGGCCTGAACGTGTTGCAGTACTTCATCTCCACCCACGGTGCTCGTAAGGGCCTGGCGGACACGGCGCTGAAGACCGCGAACTCCGGCTACCTGACGCGTCGCCTGGTCGACGTGACCCAGGATCTGGTGGTCATCGAGAATGACTGCGGCACCGACAACGGCATGGCGATGCGTGCCTTGGTCGAAGGTGGTGAAGTCATCGAATCGCTGCGTGACCGCGTCCTCGGCCGCGTCACCGCGATCGATGTTGTGCACCCCGAGACCCAGATTTCGCTGCTGGGTGCCAGCCACATGCTGGACGAAGACACGCTGGACGTGCTGGAAGCCGCTGGTGTCGACGAAATCAAGGTCCGCACGCCGCTGACCTGCGCCACACGTTTTGGCCTTTGCGCCAAGTGCTATGGCCGCGACCTCGGCCGCGGTGGCCTGGTGAACGTCGGTGAAGCTGTCGGCGTCATTGCCGCGCAGTCCATCGGCGAACCCGGTACGCAGCTGACGATGCGGACCTTCCACATCGGCGGTGCGGCGTCGCGTGCAGCGGTGGCCTCCAGCGTCGAAGCCAAGTCGGACGGCATCATCGGCTTCAACGCCACGATGCGCTACGTCACCAACGGCAAGGGCGAACTGGTGGTGATTTCCCGCTCCGGCGAGATCGTCATTTCCGACCCGCACGGCCGCGAGCGTGAGCGTCACAAGGTGCCGTACGGCGCGATCCTGAACATCAAGGCCAGCCAGACTATCAAGGCCGGTGTGGTGCTCGCGAACTGGGACCCGCTGACCCGTCCGATCATCACGGAATTCGCCGGCAAGGCAAAGTTCGAGAACGTCGAGGAAGGCGTGACCGTCGCCAAGCAGGTGGACGAGGTGACCGGTCTGTCGACCCTGGTCGTCATCGACCCGAAGCGCCGCGGTGCGGCCAAGGTGATCCGCCCGCAGGTCAAGCTGTTGGACGCTGGTGGCCACGAAGTCAAGATCCCGGGTACCGATCACTCGGTGGCCATCGGCTTCCAGGTCGGCTCGCTGATCCAGATCCGCGACGGCCAGGAGCTGCTGCCCGGTGAAGTGCTCGCCCGTATCCCGGTCGAAGGCCAGAAGACCCGTGACATTACCGGCGGTCTGCCGCGTGTGGCGGAGTTGTTCGAAGCGCGAAGCCCGAAGGATGTCGGTGTGCTCGCTGAGCAGACCGGTACCGTGTCGTTCGGTAAGGAGACTAAGGGCAAGATTCGCCTGCAGATCACCGACCCGGACGGCAAGGCCCACGAGGAACTCGTGCCCAAGGAAAAGAACATCCTGGTGCACGAAGGCCAGGTGGTCAACCGCGGCGAGCTGATCGTCGACGGCGCAGCGGATCCGCAGGACATCCTGCGCCTGCTGGGCATCGAGGAACTGGCGCGCTACATCGTCGACGAAGTGCAGGACGTCTACCGTCTGCAGGGCGTGAAGATCAACGACAAGCACATCGAGGTGATCGTTCGCCAGATGCTGCGTCGCGTGATGATTACCAACCCGGGCGATTCGACCTACATCCTCAACGAGCAGGTCGAGCGCTCGGAGCTGCTGGATACCAACGACCGATTGCGCAAGGAAGGCAAGATGATTGCCATCCACGCGGACGTGCTGCTGGGTATCACCAAGGCCTCGCTGTCGACCGATTCGTTCATCTCGGCCGCTTCCTTCCAGGAAACGACCCGCGTGCTCACCGAGGCTGCCATCATGGGCAAGCGCGACGAGCTGCGTGGCCTGAAGGAAAACGTCATCGTCGGGCGTTTGATCCCCGCGGGCACCGGCATGGCCTTCCACGAGGCGCGCCGCGTCAAGGAAGCCATGGACGACGCCGAGCGCCGTGCCATCGCGCTGCAGGAGGCCGAGGAATTGGCCGCTGCACAGATGGCTGGCGTGGACGCTGGCGACAGCTCGGCTGAATAAGCCCCGAGGGTTCTACCCTCCGAAGCCGCCCGCGGTTCAAGCTGCGGGCGGCTTTTTATTTGGTGGGCTCATTCGAGCGACCAGCGTTCCGGCGTCACGATGAGCAGCCCGCGCGGCCGGGCGCGCTTGGCCAGCGCCAGCACGGCCTTGTCGCGTGAGATCAGCCAGCGCGCCCGGCTCGAGAGTGCCAGATCAATGAATTTCTGGTCGTCGGGGTCGCGGCAGACCAAGCGCGAGGCCAGGGGCTGGGGCTCGATGGTCTCGACCGGCTGCGCGTGGGCGTCGAACTGTGCCTCGATGAAGACCAGATCTGGCGCATAGCTCGCCGCGACGCCGCGACCCAGCACATGTCGGATCTCATCGCGCATGGGTGGCGCTACCAGCCAGCGCAACGTGCCCGAAGTGACCGCGGTGATCAAAGCCTGAATGCGTGAGTCGCGGAACACCAGCCAGTCCATCACGACCTGGGTGTCGATGACGATGGCCGGCTTGTCTGCAGCGGAAGACGGGAAGCTGGGTAAGGCGGCGGGCGGGGTGGAGGCGGCCATGTCGTCAGCTTACAGGGCATGGCGCATGCATCCGGGCAGACCCTTGTGCCGAATTCCCCGCCGGTCTACAATCCTCGGCTCTTTGCCTTTTGGGCGGCGCATTGCTGCGTGCCTAAAAATCAGCGAAGGCTCACAGACTTCAAACGGGAACAAGTCGTTTATGCCAACCATCAATCAACTGGTGCGCCACGGTCGAGAGGCCGAGGTCACCAAATCCAAGTCGCCTGCGATGCAGAATTGCCCGCAGCGCCGCGGTGTCTGCACCCGCGTCTATACCACCACGCCCAAGAAGCCGAACTCGGCTCTGCGTAAGGTCGCCAAGGTGCGTCTGACCAACGGTTTCGAGGTCATCTCGTACATCGGCGGTGAAGGCCACAACCTGCAAGAACACAGCGTTGTGCTCGTGCGCGGCGGCCGTGTGAAAGACTTGCCCGGCGTTCGTTACCACATCGTCCGTGGTTCGCTCGACCTGCAAGGCGTCAAGGATCGCAAGCAATCGCGTTCCAAGTACGGCGCGAAGCGTCCGAAGAAGTAAATCGTTTGTTCGGCTCAGTCAGCATTGACTGAACCAACGTTGTTGCGGCTGCTGAAATGTCAGTCAGCCGAGTAAGTGGATAACCCCAGATGTCGGTGGTTGTCCAACGGAGTCCGGCAAACGCCACCTCCAACTGAAGCAGAAGGAAGAATCCCATGCCACGTCGTCGCGAAGTACCCAAGCGCGAAATCCTGCCGGACCCCAAGTTCGGCTCCGTCGATCTGTCCAAGTTCATGAACGTCATCATGGAATCGGGCAAGAAGGCCGTCGCTGAGCGCATCATTTACGGTGCCCTGGAGCAGGTCGAGAAGAAGATCGGCAAGGATCCGCTGGAAGTGTTCATGGTCGCCCTGAACAACGTGAAGCCCATGGTCGAAGTGAAGTCCCGCCGTGTCGGCGGTGCGAACTACCAAGTTCCCGTGGAAGTTCGCCCCGTCCGCCGGATGGCTCTGGCCATGCGTTGGTTGAAGGAATCCGCTCGCAAGCGCGGTGAGAAGTCGATGGCCCAGCGCCTGGCCAATGAACTGCTGGAGGCCGCTGAAGGCCGTGGCGGCGCGATGAAGAAGCGCGACGAAGTTCACCGCATGGCTGAAGCCAACAAGGCTTTCTCGCACTTCCGCTTCTAAACTCACTGTCTTTCAGCCGCCTCGGGTTTCTACCAACCCGCTGGCGGCTCCTGTCTTCTGGAGCAAACCATGGCCCGCAAAACCCCCATCGAGCGCTACCGCAACATCGGTATCTCTGCGCACATCGATGCCGGCAAGACCACCACGACCGAGCGCATCCTTTACTACACCGGCGTGAACCACAAGATCGGTGAGGTGCATGACGGCGCCGCCACGATGGACTGGATGGAGCAAGAGCAAGAGCGTGGCATCACGATCACCTCTGCTGCCACGACCTGCTTCTGGAAGGGCATGGACCTGGCTCGACCCGAGCACCGCATCAACATCATCGACACCCCCGGGCACGTCGACTTCACGATTGAAGTCGAGCGCTCGATGCGCGTGCTGGACGGTGCCTGCATGGTCTATTGCGCCGTCGGTGGTGTGCAGCCCCAGTCGGAAACCGTCTGGCGCCAGGCCAACAAGTACAAGGTGCCCCGCCTCGCGTTCGTCAACAAGATGGACCGCACCGGCGCGAACTTCTTCAAGGTCTACGACCAGATGAAGCTGCGTCTCAAGGCTAATCCGGTGCCCGTCGTCATCCCCATCGGCGCCGAAGACAAGTTCACCGGCGTGATCGACCTCATCAAGATGAAGGCGATCATCTGGGACGAAGCCTCGCAAGGCATGAAGTTCAACTACGAAGACATCCCGGCTGACCTGCAGGCCGAGGCCGTCAAGTGGCGCGAAAACCTCATCGAAGCCGCCGCTGAGTCCAGCGAAGAGCTGATGAACAAGTACCTGGAGTCGGGTGATCTGGACGAAGAGGAAATCGTCTCTGCCATCCGCAAGCGCACGATCGCCGCTGAAATCCAGCCGATGTTCTGCGGCACCGCCTTCAAGAACAAGGGCGTGCAGCGCATGCTCGACGGCATCATCGATTTCATGCCCTCGCCGGCTGACATCCCGCCGGTGCCTGGCACCGACGATGACGACAAGCCGGTCGTGCGCCAACGTATCGACGAAGAGAAGTTCGCTGCGCTGGCCTTCAAGCTGATGACCGACCCCTACGTCGGCCAGCTGACCTTCGTGCGCGTCTACTCGGGCGTGCTGAAGTCGGGCGACTCGGTCTACAACCCGATCCGCGGCAAGAAGGAACGCATCGGCCGGATCCTGCAGATGCACGCCAACCAGCGTGAAGAAATCTCGGAAATTCTGGCCGGCGACATCGCCGCCTGCGTGGGCTTGAAGGACGTCACCACGGGCGAAACCCTGTGCGACCCGGACAGCATCATCACGCTGGAAAAGATGGTCTTCCCTGAGCCCGTGATCTCGCAGGCCGTCGAGCCCAAGACCAAGGCCGACCAGGAAAAGATGGGTATCGCCCTGGGCCGCCTGGCCAAGGAAGACCCGTCCTTCCGTCTGCGCACCGATGAAGAGTCGGGCCAGACCATCATCTCCGGCATGGGCGAGCTCCACCTGGAAATCATCGTCGACCGCATGAAGCGCGAGTTCGGCGTGGAAGCCAACGTCGGCAAGCCGCAAGTGGCCTACCGCGAAACCATCCGCAAGACGGCTTCGGACGTCGAAGGCAAGTTCGTGCGCCAATCCGGGGGCAAGGGCCAGTACGGCCACGTCGTGCTGACCGTCGAGCCGCAGGAAGCTGGCAAGGGCTTCGAGTTCGTCGACGCCATCAAGGGCGGCGTGGTGCCGCGCGAATACATCCCCGCGGTCGAAAAGGGTGTTATCGACTCCCTGCCGAACGGCGTGCTGGCTGGCTTCCCGGTTGTGGACGTCAAGGTCACGCTGACCTTCGGTTCGTACCATGATGTCGACTCGAACGAAAACGCGTTCAAGATGGCTGCGTCCCTGGGCTTCAAGGAAGGCTGCCGCAGGGCTTCGCCGGTGATCCTGGAGCCGATGATGGCCGTGGAAGTCGAGACGCCTGAAGACTATGCCGGCAACGTGATGGGCGATCTGTCCAGCCGCCGCGGCATGGTGCAGGGCATGGACGACATGGTCGGTGGCGGCAAGGCCATCAAGGCCGAAGTCCCGCTGTCGGAAATGTTCGGCTACTCGACGACCCTGCGCTCGATGTCGCAAGGCCGTGCCACGTACACGATGGAGTTCAAGCACTACAGCGAAGCTCCGAAGAACGTGGCCGACGCCATCATTACCGCTCGCGGAAAGTAATGGTCTGGGGTTGGACCTGCGTAGCAGCTCCGACTCCACTGATTCAGAAGCCGGCGCGAGCCTGAGGCTTGCGCCGCCGTCTTCTCGTGGATCGCCCTGGGTTGCCAGTCACCAGGGATTTCCGGTTCACGAGGAAACGCAAAACCAACCGACTGGCAATGCTCTTTCTCTGGAGTCAAGAAAATGGCAAAAGGCAAGTTTGAACGGACCAAGCCGCACGTGAACGTGGGCACGATTGGTCACGTTGACCACGGCAAGACCACGCTGACCGCGGCAATCGCGACCGTGCTGTCCAAGAAGTTCGGCGGCGAGGCCAAGGCCTACGACCAGATCGACGCAGCGCCTGAAGAAAAGGCCCGCGGCATCACGATCAA
>NZ_LMDK01000010.1 GCF_001425055.1 Pelomonas sp. Root1237 | reverse complement strand
CCGGCGCCCATGTAGACGCGCTGGTCGTTGTTCGGATCGACAGCGATGCTCTCGACGCCGTGGAAACTGGCCTCGGCCGCACCGAAGCCCAGGCCGTCGGTGATGGGCAGCCAGGACGAAGTCGGTTGGTTCCAGCGGTAGGCGCCACCGATGTCGGTGCGTGCGTACAGCAGGTTGGCGGTGGTCGGGTGGAAGACCAGGCCGGTGACGTAGCCGCCACCGCCCCATTTCGCGCTCGTCCAGGTGGTGGCCCCGGACGGTGCAGGAGCGGGAGCGGGAGCCGGTGCCGGTGCCGGTGCCGGTGCCGGGGCAGGCGCAGGGGCAGGGGCAGGGGCAGGTGCAGGTGCAGGTGCAGGTGCAGGTGCAGGTGCAGGAGCGGGTGCGGGAGCAGGAGCGGGTGCGGGTGCGGGTGCGGGTGCAGGAGCGGGTGCGGGTGCGGGAGCGGGTGCGGGAGCGGGTGCGGGTGCGTCGCCACCGCCGCCGCCGCCGCCACAGCCGGCCACCAGGGTCGCGGTGACGATGGAGAGAACGGTGAGTGGTTTGCTGTACTTCTTCATGATGGGAAACGAGGTTGGGTTCGTTGAGGGCTTGACATGGCGGCGCTGATCACAGGTTGCGCATTACTGGCTTTCACGACACTTCTCTGATCGATGGCCGCAGACAGCGCGATCACGCGACCACACCGCCGCTCATCCGACCCGGCGCCATTGGCGCCTTCAGCCGCGGGCAATGCGCAACGCGCTGGCGTGGCGGCTGGGCATGCGCTCGGGCACGTCGACCTCCAGCGCCTGGGCGGTCTGGCGGAATTTCAGCGGCCCGCCCCCCAGCAGTTCGACCCGGCGCACCGGGCGCGGATCGTGGGCGTTGCCTTGGCGCAGCGAGGCGATCTTCAGCGTGCCCTTGGGTTCGCCCAGCGTCAGCGCGTACAGCGCATCGCCCCGGGTCGTGAAGCGGATGTCCTGCGCCGTGTAGTCCACGTTCTCCTTGAAGGCGCCGCTGGCGGCCTCGGTCGGGCCTTCGCCGTGGATCTTCCACGGCCGCGTGCCGTGGATGGCTTCGGCGTTGAGCTTCATCCAGGCGGCCATCTCGGTCATCAGCAGGTCTGATTCGGCCGTCAGCGTGCCGTCGGCGCGCTGCACCACGTTGAGCAGCATGTTGCCGTTCTTGCTGACGATGTCGCACAGCATCGTGATCACCTGCGCCGGCGTCTTGTAGCGGTCGTGCTCGGAGTGAAACCAGTCGCCGTTGGAGGTGCAGGTCTGCCATGGCAGCGGGTTGATGCCCGGGAGCACGCCACGCTCGACGTCCTGCACGCCCACCTCGGCGATGTACTCGCCCGACCCCAGCGACTTGTGGTTGTACACGGCCTGCATGTCGCCATGGCGGCGGACCGAGGTGTTGAACAGGTGGGCCACCATGGCGCGGCCCACATCGCCGAACGGGATGCCGCCGTCGGAGTACAGCAAGTCGGGTTGGTGGCTGTCGATGAGGTCGATGATGCGGCGGTACCAGATCTCGTGGAACTTCGGGTTGTTGGTGTACCAGTCGCCGCCGCGGTTCAGGTACGGCGTGTTGTGCGGCTCGTGGTAGAGGTCGAAGTTCTCGGGATTGGCGCCGTCATAGGCCACGCCCAGCTTGGGCCAGAACTGGTCGCACTGGTGGCTGGTCCACCACCAGTTGTGACTGGTCGCCAGGTGCTCGGAGACACCGAAGCGCAGCCCGCGCTTGCGCGCGGCGCGGCCCCATTCGCCGACCACGTCGCGCATCGGCCCCATCTGGGTGGCGTTCCAGCGGTGGTGCTTGGAATTCCACAAGTCGAAGTTGTCGTGGTGCACGCCCATCGAGACGAAGTACTTCGCACCCGCCGCCGCGTAGCGGTCCATCAGCGCTTCGGGCTCGAAGCGCTCGGCCTTCCACAGCTTGATGATGTCCTTGTAGCCGAACTCCGACGGGTGGCCGTAGGTCTTCACGTGGTGGTCGTAGTGCGGGTGGCCGGGCACGTACATGAATCGGGCATACCAGTCGCCGCGGCTGGGCACGGCTTGCGGCCCCCAGTGGGACCAGATGCCCAGCTTGGCCTCGCGGAACCACGCAGGGACCGCCGACTTGCGCAGCGACTCGGCAGCGGCCGTGAACGGGCCGGACGCCAGCGGCGGCGGCTTGTATGGGGCGGGCGCCACTGGCGCGCAGTCTTGCGCCTGTGCAATGCGGGCGGCGCCCAGGCCGGCGGCGGCCAGCAGTGGCGTGGTCAGGAAGCTGCGTTTACTCAGGCTTGACATGGGGTTCTCTCTCACTTGGCGTTGTCGACGATGGCCTTGAGCAGGTCGGGGAACATTGCGCACCGGTCGTACCAGTACGGCGTTCCATTGGCGGCCGTGGTATCGATATAGCTGGTCGCGTTGGCCGCCGGGGACGCAGCTCAGTGCGTGGGCCTGCCAGCCCGACAGGGACGAGTTGCCGCGGCAGGGCAGGCAGTCATTTCTTGCACAGCTCGCTGATGGCGTTCGGGGCGGTGGCGGTGATCACGCCCAGCCGATAGGGCAGCTCGATGTAGTCGTAGTTCTTGCCCTTTTCCATGTCCAGGCCCTGGAAGAGGAACTTCAGCGGCTGGCAGGGGTCGATGCTCAGAGTCTGGTCGATGCCGTCGCGAATCATTTCGCCGTGGGATACGCCTTCGGACCAGATCCGGCCGTTGAACTTGACGTTGTCTGCGCCAGCGAACCTGTTCATCGGGGCGCCGGGAATGGGTTGCCAGGCGCCATCCAGGCGATCCGCCGTCCAGGCGCGGAAATACCGGCCCTTGGGCCCCATCGCCTCGATCAGCGTCAGGTACTTGTTGGTGCCGGCGATCTTGTAGGTGTTGCTGGCCTCGAACATGTCATCGCGCTTTTCCGCCATGACGACGACGGGTTCGGCGAAGCCCTGAGGGAAGCGGTCGATCGTCGTCTCGCCGCGGTAGAAGCTGCCGTTGTCGCCTGTGAAGAAGAGATGGCACTTCTTGTCGTCGCAGATGTTCCAGAAGTCCAGCCAGACCGCATGGCCCTCGGCGTTCTTGACGCTGGCCGGGATGACCGAATAGAAGGGCTTGGGCGCCGTCCACGAGTGGGGGTCGGCGATGTTGGGGGTGGTCGAATAGAGCGGGTCACCGCCCTGGAAGATCAAATACCAGAGCTTCTGCGGCGCGAAGTAGAAGACCTGGGGTGCCGCGCGATAGCCCGGCCCGATGGGCGATTTCTCGAGCATGAACTGCGGGGCCTTCGGCGCCTCATCCCAGTTCGCGAAGCTCGTGTAGGCCATGCCCCAGCCGTTCTTGCCCGCAGTGGTCATGAAGACGTGATAGCGGCCGTCGTGGAACACGATGGTCGGGTCCTTGACGCCGAAGATGTCCGCCCGGTCGGCCGGCGGCTTGATCAGCGTCTCGCTGGATTTCCATTCAAAGCCGATGGCCTGGGCCGGCGTCCCGCCGCCGCCGCCGGCGGGCTTCGCGTCGGCGGCTGCGCTGCTGCCACCACAGCCGGCCAAGAGGCCCGCCGCGAGCATCGAAGAGACGATGAGTTGTCTATTGCACTTGTTCATGAGGGAAGACGGAGATCAGGTTCGTTGATGGAATGCGGGCGCTGTTGTGCTGGTCAGGGCGCTGGCAGTGGCAGCACCACAGTGGCGCCGCCCGCCGCGGCCAGCGCCAGGGGGCGTCTCGATATCTTGAGCGGCACGATCACGCGCCAGCCTCGCCAAAGGAGGGCCGTGTAGGACACGACTGGGCTGGCAGGGCACCGTCTGACGCCTTCATCACTTGGCGTTGTCGACGATGGCCTTGATCAGTTCAGGGAAGTACTGCGCACCGGTCGAGCGGTTGAACAGGCCGAACTGGTGGTTGGCGCCGTAGCCGTTGTCCCACCACACTGGCACGATGCCGTGCTGGAACATGGACTTCGTCACGTACTTGGTCCAGTAGGTGCGGTAGACACCAGACGGGTCGTACTCGGACTTCAGGATCGCGCCGTACTCGCCCATCAGCACCGGCATGCCGGCGTCGACGAAGCGGGTCTTCATCTTCTGGAACTGCGCGTCGACCCAGGCCTCGTTGGCCCAGGTCTCGGTCACGGCCGGGTCGGTCGCGATGGCGCCCCACTGCCAGATCGTGCTCTTGTCATTGAGCGCGAAGTTGAACGGGTCGTAGTAGTGCACTTCCAGGAACATCCGGTTCGTCGCCGAGTCCGCAGGCTTGATGAAGCCGTTGTAGGTCGAGTCGATGTTGGTATTGAAGCCCTGTACCACGAGATGGCGCTTGGCATTGTTGCCGCCGGTGGCCCGCACCGTGTCGATGAAGACCTGGTTGAACCCGTTCTGGACGGCCTGGTACTCGGCAGTCGGCGGGCCGTAGTCACCAGCGACCATCACCTCGTTGGTGCCGGCGAACAGCAGGAAGTCGTCGTAGTTCTTGAAGTTGTTGGCGATCTGCGTCCACAGCTTGGCCAGGCGTGCGTTGGCGCTCGCCTGGTAGGCGTAGGTCGGGATCAGCCAGCTTTGCTCGTGGTGCGTGTTCAGCACGACGTAGAGGCCGGCGTTGCGGGCATAGCCGACCACCTCGGTGACGCGCGCCATGAAGGTCGGGCTGATGTTGCCGTCGGCGTCGGCGTACTGGTTCCAGCTCGCAGGGATGCGCACGGTCTTGAAGCCGGCCGCCTTCACTGCGTCGAGCAATTGCTGGTTGATCAGCGGGTTGCCCCAGTTGGTCTCGTTGGGCGAGGCGTCCAGCGAGTTGCCGATGTTCCAGGCGGGCGACATCTGCTGCGACAGCTGGACGCTCGTCAGGTCGCGCATAGGTGCTGGCGCAGGTGCAGGTGCAGGTGCAGGTGCAGGTGCAGGTGCAGGTGCAGGTGCAGGTGCTGGTGCTGGTGCTGGTGCAGGCGCAGGTGCAGGCGCTGGTGCTGGTGCTGGTGCTGGTGCTGGTGCTGGTGCTGGTGCTGGTGCTGGTGCTGGTGCTGGTGCTGGTGCTGGTGCTGGTGCTGGTGCTGGTGCTGGTGCTGGTGCTGGTGCTGGTGCTGGTGCCGGTGCGTCGCCACCACCGCCTCCACAGCCAGCCACCAGGGTGGCCGTAACAATGGAGAGAAGGGCGAGTCGTTTGCTGTACTTCATTAAAAAAATCCGGCTCGTTGATGGGATGGCACGGCGGCGCTGATCACGGGGAAGGCACTGGCTCCAGCACCACGGCGGCGCCGCCGGCTGCAGCCAGCGACAGGCTCAGCACGTCCTTGCGGGTCACCTTGCGTTCCGTGCGGCGCACTTCGCGCACGACCTCCCCGTCCTGCCAGATCGTGGCGCGCCAGTTGCCGGGCGGCAGGAAGTCCAGCGACACCTTCTGCGTGCGCGCCTGGTCCCCCGTCATCGCGCCGAGGTACCAGGTCTTGCCGTGGCGGCGCGCCAGCACGATGTCCTGCCCCGGCTCGCCCGCGATGAAGCGGGTCTCATCCCAGGCCGTCGGCACGCGCTTGATGAAGTCGAAGCCGGGCTCGCCGCGGTAGGCGGTGGGGTCGTCGGAGACCATCTGCAGCGGGCTGTCGTAGACGACATACATCGCCAGCGCCTGGCCGCGCGTGTTCTGCACCAGCGGCATCTCGGCGCGCACCTCGAAGGTGGCCGGTGTCGCGTTGCGGAAGCCGCCGGGCGTGTAGTCCATCGGGCCGACCAGCATGCGCGTGTACGGCAAGGTCACGTTATGGCTGGGCGTGACGCGCGTGCTCATCTTGCTCCACTCGGCGCCCAGCACGCCCTCCTGGGTGATGTAGTTGGGGTAGGTGCGCTGCAGGCCGGCGGGCACGTAGGCGCCGTGCAGGTCCAGCAGCAGCTTGCGCTTGGCGGTGGCGGCGGCAATGCGCTCGTAGAAGTCCACCACCTGCTGGTCGTCGCGGTTCATGAAGTCGACCTTGATGCCCTTGATGCCCCAGCGGACGTAGGTGTCCAGCACCTCGTCCATGCGCGCGTCCACATGCACCCAGTGGGCCCACAGCAGCAGGCCCACGCCCTTGGCCTCGGCGTAGCGCGCGAGTTCGGCCATGTCGATGCCCTTCGCCGGGCGGGTGATGTCGGTCTCGGGGTGGGCGTCGCAGCAACCGCTCGGGCCGGAGGCCCAGTTCGCGTCGATGAGGTAGTAGGGGAAGCCGGACTCGGCGGCGAAGTCGATGAAGCGCTTGTAGGCGCCCATGTCGGGCTTCATGCCGACCAGCGGGCCGGACCACCAGTCCCATGCCGCCTTGCCGGGCTTGACCCAGCTGAAATCACCCTGGGCGGGCGGATTGAGGTTGCCGACGAGGTGCGACTCGATCAGCTTGCCGGCCTGGTCAGCCATCATGACGGCACGCCAGGCAGTCGTCAGGCCAGCCGTGGAAACGAAGGCCGGGCCCGGGCGCCCGGGCACGCCGGACAGCTGCAGGCGCAACGCGTTGCCCTCCTGCCGCAGCGAGGCGCCGGCGTAGCCCTGCAGGTGAGCCTGCGTGATGGCGTAGTGGGTGCGGCCCGACGGCGTGGCGCACACCACCGGCACGTCGTAGACGGCGCCCGGCTTCATCTGCGAGATGCGCAGGCGTTCGAACGGTTGTTCGTGCGAACCATCGATGGGCGTGACCAGGCACGACGGGTCGCCGGCCGGCACGAAGGCCGTGCGCTCGCCGCGCAGCTTCACGGGGCCGGTGTCTTCCAGGCGGTAGCGGAAGGCAACGCCGTCGTCGTAGGCGCGGGCATCGATGAAGAGGCGGCGGCCGGCGCCGGCCTCGCGGAAGGTGAGCGTCGCGCCGCGGTAGTGGTCGCGGGCCGTGGCCGCCTTCGTGGCGACGAGTGGAATGACGCGGTCTTCCGCGACGTCCTGGCGCGACTCCAGCGTCAACGCGCCGAGGGCTTGGCCGTCCAGATCAAGCCCCAGCGGTGAGGGAGCGATGACGGCTTCGCCATGGCGGCTGACGCTGAACTGGCCGCCGTTGTCGGCGATGCGCAGCGCGACGTGGCCATCGGGCGAGGTGATGACGGCGTCGGCCGCGTAGGCGCCCGATGCGGCCAGGGCGAGCGCGGCGATGGCGAGGTGGGTGGTGGTCTTCATGAATGTGTAGGGTGTGTGGGTCTTCGTCTTCATGCCGTGAGGAGAGCGTTCATCCCAGGCGTACTTCCGTGGCGCGGCCGGTGTAGACCACCTCGCGCAGCGGTGTGGATTGCAGCGTCGGCCCGCCGTTGCCGATGCGGTGGATGCGCAGGCGCTTGGTCGTGCCCATGCCGGCGTAGCGACCCTTGCGCGACGCCAGGCGCAGCACGCCGCGGCGGTCGTCCCAGGTCATGCGGATCACGCTGAAGCCGCCCTTCTCGTAGGCATAGTCCAGGCCGCCGTCCTCGTAGAGGTCGAAAGCGCCGTTGGCACCAGGCACGACGTAGAGGTCGAGCACCTCACCGGTGGCCTCGGCGGTGGACTGCAGCACCGGCCCGAGCGGCAGGATGCTGCCCGCGCGCAGGTGCAGCGGCATGCGCTCCAGCGGCGACGCCACGTCATGCGTGCGGCCACCGGCGCGCCGTTCTCCCGTCCAGAAATCGACCCAGCCGCCGGCAGCCTGCGGCAGGTACACCGGCCAGCTCGACACCTCGGGCGCCAGGACGGGCGCCACATGCACTGCGCGGCCGAACATGTAGCTGTGCGCCTGGTCCAGGGCTTGCTGGTCCTGCGGGAAATCGAACACGAGCGGCCGCATGATCGGCGCGCCTTTCGCATGCACCTCGTGGGCCAGGCTGTAGAGGTAGGGCAGCAGCTGATAGCGCAGCTCCAGATACTGGCGCGCGACCGTCTCCACCTTGTCGCCATAGCGCCAGAACTCGGTGTTGGTCATGTAGCCATGCACGCGCTGCAGCGGCAGGAAGGTCGCGTACTGGAACCACCGGATCAGGCGCTCGTGGTAGGCCTTGTCGGTGTACTGGCCGTCGCCCGGGCGGAAGAAGCCGCCGGCGTCGACCGTCCAGTAGGCATAGCCGGCGGCGGCCATGTTCAGGCCCGCGGGGATCTGCCGCTTGAGCGTGTCCCAGTCGTTGCCGATGTCGCCCGACCAGGTGGCTGCCGCATGGCGTTGCTGCCCGGGGAAGGCCGAGCGCGTGAGGATCATCACGCGCCGGTCAGGTGCCGCCTGGCGATGGCCCTCGTAGACGGTGCGCGTGACGTGCCACGGGTAGGCCAGGCGCACGCGCTCGCCGCGGCCTGCGGCCGTGTGTCGGCCCACCAGGTCGTCGTTCTCGGGTTCCGTCGCGTCCTGCCACCAGGCGTCGATGCCGAGATTGAACAGGCGTTCGCGCTGGTTGTTCCAGTAGAAGGCGGCGGCCTTGGGGTCGAAGAAGTCGACCCAGTCGGTCTGGTCGATGTAGTGACCGCCGGCTGCGGCGGCGCGGCCGAGCTCGGTGTCGCGCCCGATCTTGGCCCACACCGACAGCATGAGCCGCCCGTTCAGGCCGTGCACCTCGCGCATCAGCGCGGCGGGATCGGGGTAGTGGGCCTCGTCGAAGCGCATTGCGTTCCAGCCGTGGCGGCCCCAGTACTGCCAGTCCTGCACCATCACGTCGACGGGCAGCTTGCGGCGGCGGAACTCGCGCAGCGTGTCGACGATCTCCTGCGACGAATGGAAGCGTTCGCGGGTGTGGATGTAGCCATAGGCCCAGCGCGGCATCATCGGCGTGGCGCCCGAGATTTCGCGGTAGCCCTCGAACACCTCGTCCGCGCTGGGGCCGGCGATGACGACGTAGTCGATGGCATCGGCCACCGGTGAGCGCCAGGTCGTGCTGGCGCGCACGGTGCCGAAGCGCAGCGAGGGAGAGTCGTCCTTGTCGGCGTGGATGCGCACCTGATGCTCGCCCGCCGGCAGCTCGACGACAAAGCCGACCGTCGGCGGCAGCCAGTGGTTCGCGATCTCGACGCAGGACTTGCCGTCGATCTCGACCGAGTGGCGCGAACCCATCGCGCGGCCGACATCGAGCAGGAAGGCGAACCGGCCGGCCGTTTCCGTTCGGAACGTGCCTTCGAAACGCGTCACGTTTCGCACGACTTGCGCATTGCCCGTGGTCGTCGTCACATCCACGACTTCGGACTTACTTTCGGCATTGACACGGCCCAGCGCGACCCGCTGCTCGGGCATGTTCAGCTCGGCCATGCCGTTGTTGTGCCAGAGCAGGCCGTAGCCGCGGCTGGACAGCATGAACGGCAGGCTGATCTGCGTGTTCACCTGCGTCAGGCGGCGCGGGAAGCCGCGCAGGTCCATGGCGCCGTCCTGGAAGCAGCCGGTGCCGTAGAGCCGCTCGTCGGCGGGTGACTCGAACACCTGCTCGGCGATGAACACGGGCTCGTCACCCAGCCGCGACGGCGTCAGCCGCCGGGTGCCAGGCGCTTCAGCGAGCAGCAAGGCGCCGTTGCGGTCGAAGAAGCGCAGCGCGCCGGTGCCGTTGTCCACCTCGCAGCGGATGGCCGGCAGTTCCAGGCGGGTCGCGTCGGCGCCCACCGTCTGCTTCATCAGGGGCTTGGCACGGCCGGGCAGCAGCGCGAGGCTGGGCGGAGCCTGCGTTGCAGCTTGCGGTGGCAGGAAGCGCACGCGCAGCGCCCGGTCGCAGAGCGCGCTGATCCGCAGCGTGCCTTGGGGCGTCGTCAGCACCCATTCCGCGGCTAGCGATGGCTGCGCGCGGCGGGCCGCGGCGTTCCCAGGCACCAGGTCGCCGGCGGCGGCGTTCGCCACGCTGGATGAGGAGACCATCGCGGCCGTTGCTGCCGCAGCGCCCAGTGGGCTAGCTGCAGCGGCGAGGGCGGCCTGCAATGCCTCGCGCCGCGAGAGCGTGGGTTTGGTGTCTTTCATGCAGTCAGGCCATTCCCGCGGATCTTCACCACCACGGCCGGTGAGCCGGCCAGGCCTTCGGGCAACTTGACCTCCAGCCCCTTGCGGGTGCGCTTGAAGGGCAGGCTGTCGCCGGAGCCCAGGGCCTCGATGCGCTCGATGGCACCCGGTGCCACGTTCGAGTCCTGGGCCAGCGTCTGGATGCGCAGCACGCCGTCCTTGGGCCAGCCCAGCGCGATGGCGTAGAGGGCGCCGCCCTTGGTCGTGAAGCGGATGTCCTCGGCCGTCAGCGGCTTGGAGCTGCCTTCGCTGAACATGCCGCTGCCCACCTTCGTCGGGCCCTCGCCAAAAGTGCGCCAGGGGCGCGTGCCGTAGATGGCTTCGCCATTGCGGGCCATCCACGTGGCGATCTCGCCGAGGATCTTCTGTTCGTCGGCGTCGATGGTGCCGTCGCCGCGGATCGGCACCGACAGCAGCAGGTTGCCGTTCTTGGAGACGATGTCGCAGAGGCGATGGATGACCGTGCTGGCGGGCTTGTACTGGTGGTTGTCGAAGAGGGAGCGGGCGTAGTGCCAGTCGCCCAGGCAGGTGTCGGTCTGCCAGGGCAGGGGCTCGATGCCATCACGGAAGCCCCGCTCCACGTCCTCGACAACGCCGGCGCGCCACTCCGGCGGCATCACCTTGGCGTTGAGCACCGCTTCCAGCTTGCCGCCGTTCCAGGCCATGCTGGCGTTGTAGTAGTGCGCCGCGATGTCCAGCCCGGCCTGGCCCAGCGGCAGGCCGTGGTTGTCCATGTAGATCAGGTCGGGCTTGTAGCTGTCGATCAGGTCGCGGCAGCGCAGGAACCACGAGCGTGTGAAGGCCAGGTTCTGAAGCGGCGGTTTCTCGTCCCAGTAGTAGGTGTTCTGGTTATGCCAGGCTTCGACGCTGGGGATGGTCTTGAACCCGTCGGGCATGACGATGTTGCGGCCGGTGTAGAGGTCCTGGGGATCCAGGCCTTCCCACCATTTGCCCTTGCCGTCGGCCTTGGTCAGGTTGAAGGCGTCGTAGCGCTGGCCGGCGTAGGGGCCTTCGGGGTCGTAGCCGTAGGCCGACTGGTACCAGTGCCAGGCGTGTGCGCCGTGGTTGCTGACGCCGAAGCGCAGGCCGCGCGCGCGAGCGGCCTTCTCCCAGGTGCCGACGATGTCCTTCTTCGGCCCCACGCGCATCGTGTTCCAGCCGTGGTACTTGGAGTTGAACGTGTCCTGGTTGTCGTGGTGGTTGGCCAGGGCGACGAAGTACTTGGCGCCGGCCTTCACGTACAGGTCCATCAGCGCTTCGGGCTCCCAGTTCTCGGCCTTCCAGCGGTTCTGGATCTCCATGAAACCGGACTTCGTCGGGTGGCCGTAGGTCTTGATGTGGTGGTCGTACTGCCAGTTGCCCTGGATGTACATGCGCCGCGCATACCAGTCGCCCATCTCGGGCACGCACTGCGCGCTCCAGTGCGCCCAGATGCCGAACTTGGCATCGCGGAACCAGTCGGGCGTTTCGTAGCCGTCGACGAGGGAGTCCCAGTTCGGCTTGAAGGGAGTAGGCGCGGCCTGCGCGGCCGGCAGGCCGGCGGCGCCCATGGTGGCGGCGGTGGCTTGCAGCAGCGAGCGGCGGGAGAGTTTCTGTGTCATGGCTTGCTTTCAGTAAAACGGGTGGCCGCTCATGCGAGGCCGGGACCGCGCACCTTCAGCGCGATCGCGAGCGAGCCGCCCAGGCTCTCGGGCAGCCGCACCTCCAGCCCTTGCGGGGTGCGCGTGAAGGGCAGGTTGTCGGTGAAGCCCACGGCTTCGACGCGCTCGATCACGCCCGGCGCCAGGGTCGAGTCCTGCGCCAGTGCGGCGATGCGCATGACGCCGTCCGTTGGCCAAGCCAGCCCGATGGCGTAGAGCGCGCCGGCCTTGGTTGTGAAGCGGATGTCCTGGGTGGTGAAGTCCTTGAGTTGGCCTTCGCTGAACATGCCACCTCCGACCTTCGTCGGCCCTTCGCCGAAGGTGCGCCACGGCCGTGTGCCGTGGATGGCCTCGCCGTTGCGGCCCATCCAGGCGGCGATGCCTTCCAGGATCTTGCGCTCGTCGGCGTCGATGGTGCCGTCGCCGCGCAGCGGGATGGACAGCAGCAGGTTGCCGTTCTTGGAGACGATGTCCGCCAGGCGGTGGATGACGCTGGCGGCCGACTTGTAGCCGTGGTTGTCGAAGATGCCGCGGTTGTAGTGCCAGTCGCCGATGCAGGTGCAGGTCTGCCAGGGCAGCGGCTCGATGCCGGCGCGCTGGCCCCGCTCGAGATCCTCCACCACGCCGCCACGCATTTCGGGTGAGAGCTCCTTGGCGTTGATGACTGCCTCCACCTTGCCGCCGTGCCAGGCCATGCTGGCGTTGTAGTAGTGCGCCGCGATGTCCAGGCCGGCCTGGCCGAGCGGCAGGTGAGCGTTGTCGAAGTAGACGAGGTCGGGCTTGTAGCTGTCGATCAGGTCGCGGCAGCGCAGGAACCACTGGCGAATGAACGCCGGGTTGTTCGGTGGCTCCACGTCTTTCCAGGTGTAGTAACTGCGCTTATGCCATTCGGCGACGGCGGCCACGGTGCTGATGCCGTCGGGCATCACTCTGTTGGGCCCCGTGTAGAGGTCCTGCGGGTCCAGGCCTTCCCACCATGTGCCCTTGCCGTCGGCCTTGGTCAGGTTGAAGGCGTCGTAGCGCTGGCCGGCCAGCGGGCCTTCGGGGTCGTAGCCATAGGCAGGCGCCAACCAGTGCCAGGCACGCGACGAGTGGTTGCTGACGCCGAACCGCAGCCCCTTGGCGCGGGCCAGCTTGGCCCAGGTGCCGACGATGTCCTTCTTGGGACCGACGCGCATCGAGTTCCACGGGTGGTACTTCGAGTCGTAGGCGTCGAAGTTGTCGTGGTGGTTGGCGAGCGAGACGAAGTACTTCGCACCCGCCTTCACGTACAGGTCCATCAGCGCTTCGGGCTCCCAGTTCTCCCCCTTCCAGCGGTTCTGCATCTCCATGAAGCCGACCTTGGTCGGGTGGCCGTAGGTCTTGACGTGGTGGTCGTACTGCCAGTTGCCCTGCATGTACATGTTGCGGGCATACCAGTCGCCCCTCTCGGGCACGCATTGCGCGCTCCAGTGCGCCCAGATGCCGAACTTGGCATCGCGGAACCAGTCGGGCGCGCGGTAGCCGCCGACGAGGGAATCCCAGGTCGGCTTGAACGGGGCGGGGGCGGCTTGCGCGGTGGGCAGCCCGGCGCCGCCCATCGTGGCAGCGGTGGCTTGCAGCAGGGAGCGGCGGGAAAGTCTCTGGTTCATGGCTTGCTTCAGGGAGATCGGCGGCCGCTCATGCGAGGCCCGGGCCGCGCACCTTCAGCGCGATCGCGGGCGTGCCGGCCAGCCCCTCTGGCAGCCGCACCTCCAGCCCTTGCGGGGTGCGCTTGAAGGGCAGGCTGTCGGTGGAGCCCACGGCCTCGACGCGCTCGATCACGCCGGGCGCCAGCCCCGAGTCCTGCGCCAGCGATGCGATGCGCATGACGCCGCTCTTGGGCCAGGCCAGCCCGATGGCATAGAGCGCCCCGGCCTTGGTGGTGAAGCGGATGTCCTGGTCGGTGAAGTCCTTGACCTGGTTTTCGCTGAACATGCCGCCGCCGATCTGCGTCGGCCCCTCGCCGAAGCTGCGCCACGGGCGTGTGCCATGGATGGCCTCGCCGTTGCGGCCCATCCATTCGGCGAGCCCGTCCAGGACCTTGCGCTCGTCGGTGTCGATCGTGCCGTCGCCGCGCAGCGGTATGGACAGCAGCAGGTTGCCGTTCTTGGAGACGATGTCCACCAGGCGGTGGATGACGCTGGCCGCCGACTTGTAGTGATGGCCCTCGAAGACACCGCGGTTGTAGTGCCAGTCGCCAATGCAGGTGTCGGTCTGCCAGGGCAGCGGCTCGATGCCGGCGCGCTGGCCGCGCTCGACGTCCTCGACGATGCCCGCTCGCCATTCATGCGGGATCTCCTTGGCGTTGAGGACGGCCTCCAGCTTGCCGCCGTGCCAGGCCATGCTGGCGTTGTAGTAGTGCGCCGCGATGTCCAGGCCGGCCTGGCCGAGCGGCAGGCGGGAGTTGTCGAAATAGACGAGGTCGGGCCGGTAGCTGTCGATCAGGTCGCGGCAGCGCAGGAACCATTGGCGCGTGAACGCGGGGTTCTGTGCCGGCGGGTTCTCGTCCCAGACGCGGTCGTGCTTCTCATGCCAGTCGTGGGCGGCCTGCGTGGTCTTGATGCCGTCGGGCATCACCATGTTGCGGCCCGTGTAGAGGTCCTGCGGGTCCAGTCCTTCCCACCACTTGCCCTTGCCGTCGGCCTTGGTCAGGGTGAAGGCGTCGTAGCGCTGGCCGGCCAGCGGGCCTTCCGCGTCGTAGCCATAGGCCGGCTGCAACCAGTGCCAGGCGTGCGCCGAGTGGTTGCTGACGCCGAAGCGCATGCCCCTGGCGCGGGCGGCCTTGGCCCACGTGCCGACGATGTCCTTCTTGGGACCGACGCGCACCGAGTTCCAGGCGTGATATTTGGAGTCGTAGGCGTCGAAGTTGTCGTGGTGGTTGGCGAGCGAGACGAAGTATTTGGCGCCGGCCTTGGCGTACAGGTCCATCAGCGCTTCGGGATCCCAGTTCTCCGCCTTCCAGCGGTTGTTCATCTCCATGAAACCGACCTTGGTCGGATGGCCGTAGGTCTTGACGTGGTGCTCGTACTGGCCGCTGCCCTGGATGTACATGTGGCGGGCATACCAGTCGCCCGCCTCGGGCACGCACTGCGCGGTCCAGTGCGCCCAGATGCCGAATTTGGCATCGCGGAACCAGTCGGGCGTGCGGTAGCCGCCGACGAGAGAGTCCCATGTGGGCTTGAAGGGAGAGGGCGCTGCGTGGGCGGCAGGCAGGCCGGCAGCCCCCATGACGGCGGCGGAGGATTGCAGCAGTGCGCGGCGGGAAAGTTGCTGATTCATGGTGCTCAGGGTTTGAGTGAATTGGGGGCGTCGGCCGGCAGGCCGTAGACGATGCCGCGGCCCACCGTGCTCATGTAGACCAAGCCTTCGACGTTCATGTCGCCCATGACGAACTCGCCGTTGCCGGGGCCGCCGAACTGATGCGCGTCGTCGTTGATGCGCTGCCAGTTGGCGCCGGCATCGGTGGAGCGATACACCCCCAGTGGCTTGCCCTGGGGCGAGCCCCAGATGAAGACGGTGGGGTAGGGGGCGTTGGCCATGGCCTTGCCGAAGCCCACCGCGCCGCAGTGGGCGACGTTGGGAAGGGTCGTGAACGTGCGGCCGGCATCGGTGGAGCGCGCCAGGCCGCCGGCCTTGAGGGCCACCCAGACATCACCTTCGCGCCCCGGCGCCACGCGCACCAGCGATGAGCCATTGGCAGCCAGCGTGGCGGTGGCAGCGAAGCTGGCGCCGCCATCGGTGCTGACGCGCATGGTGCCGCGGTCATAGGCGTAGAACTTGGCCGGGTTCACCGGGTCGCCCACCGGTCGCATCGGCGCGCCCTCCAGGCCGCGCACGGCCGTCCAGACGGGCTTGGCCTCGGTGAAGTTGGTGGAGCGGACGGTGCGGTTGCTGCCGTCCGCCTGGCGGAAGCTGTGCAGCAGCGCGGCGCCGTCGGCCGATAGCGCCAGCGTGCCGTAGCCGCCCTGCATGCCGCCCACCTCGGTCCAGGTAGTGCCGGTGTCGGCGGAGCGGTACATCTTCTTGCCGCCCACGCGCACGACGACCGCCGTGTTGCTGCCCGCGACGGCGAGGCCCGTGGTCGAGCCCAGGCGGGGTTCGTGGATGGGCGCAAAGGCGTCCAGCTTCTGGTGGCGGAAGCCGTCGTAGTCGGCGATCACCGAGAGCAGCGGGCCGCCGGGCACGCTGACAGCCACGTTGGGCACGGTTTCCTCCAGCCCCTTGACGGTGAAGGTCCACGTGGCCGGCTTGGCATCGATGTCTGCGGTGCGGAACACACCGTTGCCGGAGGTGACCCAGACGGCGTGGGTGTCGAAGGGGTCGAACTCGATGGAGCCGGTCCAGTGGATGGCGTAGGCCGAGATCCAGCTGACGCCATTGGTGTCCATGGCGAAGCCGCGCTCCACCACGTCGGTCCAGTTGCTGCCGCCGTCGTTGGTGACGTAGAAGCGGTCGCCAGCGTTCTTGCCACCTTGCGGCATCCAGGTGTTGATGGTCGAGATGACCAAGCGCTTCGCATTGCGCGGGTCGACCGACACGCCTGAGAACGCCCGGTTGATGCCCTTGGGCGTGACGTCGGTCCAGGCGCCGCTGGCGACCTTGTATTTCCAGACCTGGCCGGCCGTCAGTGGCTCGGGCAGGTCCAGCTTCTTCCAGTCGCCATGCGGGCCTGAGCCGTCGCCGTAGGTGATGTAGAGATGGCCGTCCGCGGCGAGCGTCGCGCGCTGCGGGATGTAGGCCGACGGCGCCTCGGCCACCGGCTTGAAGCTGGCGCCGGCGTCGTCGCTGCGATAGAGGTTGGGGCCGACCGAGCCGAAGCGCGACACACCCACAAAGATCCGCTGGGCCGTGCCATTGACCACGCTGGTTGGATCCAGCAGCACGAAGCTGATGCCCGTCTCGTTGGGCGTGGTGGTCACCGGCAATGCGTCGACCCGCTTGAAGCTGGCGCCGGCGTCAAGGCTCTTGAACAGGCCGTTGGCACGCGAGCCGACATAGAGCACCTTGCCGTCACCCGGGTCGACCTGCATCTTCTCGCCATTGCTGCGGCCCAGGCCGTTGCCGTTGGCGCGGAAGAGGTGGCTCACGTCGGTGACGCGGCTGAAGGTGGCGCCGCGGTCGATGGAGCGCATGACCGCCGTCTTGCCGCCGCTGAAGTAGGGCACCCCGGCCAGCAGGTAGACGACGGCGCTGTCCTTGGGGTCCAGCGCCAGGGCGTCCACGCTCAGCAGGCCAACGTCGGCCTCGGACACGCCGTCGAGTAGCGAGGTCCAGCGTGCCTTGGCGGCGTCCCAGCGGTAGGCGCCGCCGACGTCGGTGCGGGCGTAGATGAGGCCGCGCTCGGTCTGGCTGGGCACGATGGCCGCCACGTAGCCGCCGCCGCCGATGGCGAGGCTGTCCCAGCGATAGGGCTCCGCCTGGCTCAGAGAGGCCAAAAGCGCCAGCGCTGTTGCCAGCAGCGGGCGCCAGAAAGTCTTGGTTCGTATCAGTTTCATCTGGGTCGACGCCATCACGCGCGCGCCTTAAAGCAGGAAAGACCGGGTCGTGAATTCACGACCCGGTCTGCGTCGTCACATCACTTGGCGTTGTCGACGATGGCCTTGATCAGTTCAGGGAAGTACTGCGCACCGGTGTAGCGGTTGAACAGCCCGAACTGGTGGTTGGCGTCATAGCCGTTGTCCCACCACACCGGCACGATGCCGTGCTGGAAGGCGGACTTGGTCACGTACTTGGTCCAGGCGGTGCGGTAGGTGCCGGCCGGGTCGTACTCGGACTTCAGGATCGCGCCATATTCACCCATCAGCACGGGCAAGCCGGCGTCGACGAAGCGGGACTTCATCTTCTGGAACTGCGCGTCGACGTACGCCTCGTTGGCCCAGGTCTCGGTCACGGCCGGATTGGTCGCGGTCGCGCCCCACTGCCAGATGTTGCTGCTGCCGTCGAGGGCGAAGTGGTACGGATCGTAGTAGTGCACTTCCAGGAACATCCGGTTGGTCGCGGAGTCGTTGGGTTTGATGAAGCCGTTGTAGGTCGAGTCGATGTTGGTGTTGAAACCCTGCACGACGAGATGGCGCTTGGCGTTGTTGCCGCCCGTGGCCCGCACCGTGTCGACGAAGACCTGGTTGAACCCGTTCTGGACGGCCTGGTACTCGGCCGTCGGTGGGCCGTAGTCGCCGGACACCATCACCTCGTTGGTGCCGGCGAACAGCAGGTAGTCGTCATAGTTCTTGAAGTTGTTGGCGATCTGCGTCCACAGCTTGGCCAGGCGCGCGTTGGCGCTCGCCTGGTAGGCGTAGGTCGGGATCAGCCAGCTGCCTTCATGGTGCGTATTGAGCACGACGTAGAGGCCGACGTTGCGTGCGTAACCGACGACCTCGGTGACACGCGCCATGAAGGTTGGGCTGATGTTGCCGTTGGCGTCGGCGTACTGGTTCCAGCTGACGGGGATGCGCACGGTCTTGAAGCCGGCCGCCTTCACTGCGTTGAGCAATTGCTGGTTGATCAGCGGATTGCCCCAGTTGGTCTCGTTGGGTGAGGCGTCCAGCGAGTTGCCGATGTTCCAGGCGGGCGACATCTGCTGCGACAGCTGCACGCTCGTCAGGTCGCGCATGGAGCCGGGCACGGTGATCACAAAGGCCTGCGTGCTCTTGGCGCCGCAGCTGTTGGTGTAGGTGGCGGTGGCCGTGCAGCTGGCAGCAGGCGTGATGGTCTGCTCGCGTGCCGAGCCTGACGTGCCGCAGCCGCTCCAGCCCCACGAACCGCCGGTCACCGGCTGCGGGCCGAGGATGGCCGAGTTGCCTGCAGTGATCGAGGCTGAGGCCGTCTGCGTCCAGGACCCGTTGGCGCTGATGTAAGGCGTGATGGCCGTCGGCGTGCAGCTGCTGTTGCGCGTGGCAGTGGCCACGCCGGAGTTGTAGCTGCCGCCGTTGGTCGTGAACTTGACCCAGTACCAATAGGGCGTGCCGTTTGCGGCCGTGGAGTCGGTGTAGCTCCTGGCGCTACTGCCCGGCGCGGCGATGCGGCTGCGGCCGTTGGGATCGGCGTCGGTATCGCGGTAGACCTCCAGGCGCGAGACGTTGCCGCTGACGGTCCAGCCCAGCTGTACGTTGTCGGTCGTGCCAGTGGCCGTCAGGCAGACGGTGGTACCGCCGCCGCTGCCACAGCTTTGTGCCTGGGCCAATGGGGCCCCGCTGACCCCCAGGGCCAGCAGCAATGTGGATAACAAGGCTCTCATGGTTCTACCTTTCAAGGTTGAAAGTGCTCGGCCGGTTGTCTCCGCCGGATGCGAGCGTTATGGACGGTCGGCGCCAGGGCTTGGGCATAACCGTCGAACAAGGTGAAGGAGGTGGCGGCAGGCCCGGTGCCATGATTTGGACGCCAGCCTGCCGAGCTCTCGGTTCAATTGCTGTAGAGCACGCCGCGGCCCCCGCCGGCGGCGTAGATCCGGCCGTAGGTGTTCCAGTCACCCGCCAACCTGGTTATGCCGCCGAACTGATGGGCATCGTCGTTAAAGCGGGTCCAAGTGCTGCCTGCATTGTTGGAAGCCCACACACCCCACTGGCCGTTGATCACGCCCACCACGTAGACCGCGGCGGAATACGGCGCGCCAGGGGCTGCCTTGCCCAGAGTCAAGGCACTGGCACCGTTCACGTCGGGCCAAAAGTCGCTGCCGAAAACAGACGCGAAGTTGTTGAACTTGGTCCAGGTGGCGCCCGAGTCGACCGAGTGGTACACGGTATTGCCGTCAGCCACCCAGATGTCGCCCTCGACGTTCGGGTTGACCGCCATCCCGGTCAGGAAATACGGATTGCCCTTCATATTTGCCGACACCGAACCCTGGCTCAGCGTGAAGTTGTGGCCGCCATCCGTCGAGACGTAGAACTTGCCCGGACCAGCAAACACGGAGCCGCCCGAATCGTAGGCATAGACCTTGTTCGGATTCCTGCGATCCACCGCGAGCCGGTATGAGCGAGGGAAGCCGGACGTCTCCGGCAGCGCGGGGAGATTGGTCGCCGTCCAGCTGGCGCCATTGTTGGTGGTGTAGGACGGCACGGTATCGGGCGGCGCCCAGATCGCGTTGTTGCGTGAGGTGACAGCAATGTTCGACGATTCGTGCGTATTGGTCGCGGCGCCGGGAGGCAAGGTGGCAAAGCGTGTCCACGTGGTGCCGCCGTCGCCCGACCAGTACCCGAATCCTTTGTGATCCCCGTGCGTGACGCCGGTGAGGGCAATGTATTGCGGATCCGACCAGCTCATGTCGGCGGAATTGCCATTGCTCCAGCCGGTGTTGGGGCCTTTGGTCGGCGTCGTCGCGAGGTCTGTCTGGACCCAGGGGCCGATGTCGCCCGCGCTGCTGATGAACTTGTAGGTCGCGCCGGGTGGAGGGGTGATGAGCGCCAGCGTGGCAGTCTCTTCGAGATTGTTCAGCTTGGTGGTCCAGCTCGGTGTCGCCGACGAGGCGTTCATCGTCTCCCAGATGCCGGGACCGTCAAGGTGCAAGATGTGGTCGCGGTTGTTCGGATCGATCTCGATGTCGTCATTCCAGCCCCAGTACCCGGCGCTGTTCTGCTCGTGGGGCATCATGGACTCGATTTCGCGCCAGGTGCTGCCTGCGTTGTCGGACAACTGGGTGATCTTCTGGCCGGTGAAATCGCCCCAGGTAGCGCTCACGGCCAGCGCGATGCGGGTGGTCGGGCCGCTGCCGTAGACGGACACGCCGCCGTAGCCGCCCGTGGTAGTGCTGCTCAGCAAGGTCCAGGCGCCGCCATTGATACCGGTGTACTTGTAGAGGTAGCCGGGACCGTCGCCGCCCGGGCCTGCGTTCTTGTTGAACACCACGTAGTAATTGCCGTCGGCGGCGCGCGCGAAGTGCGGGATGTAGTACCCGGCGACGGCGGCCGGCACCGCGACCGGCGTCCATGAATAGCCGTTGTTGCTGGACCTGTAGAAGGTCGAGGTCAGGCCCGCTGCGGTGGCGTAGTCAGGAGCGATCGCGGCCCACATGTTCCAGGTCGGCTGGCCGCCGCCCACGTTCCCGTTGTCGAAGATGATCTGCTCGACGCCGACCATGGCGTTGGTCGTCGTGTAGGAAGACAGGCCCGTGACCTGCGCCCAGGTTTGGCCGGAGTTCGTGCTCTTCCACAGGCCGGCCTTGGTCGAACCGTAGAACATCGTCGACGGATTGGTCGGATCGAGCCTCAGGCGCTCGCCAATCGCCCGACCGGTATCGGCGCCGGCAAGAAACGGCAGCGTGACCCATGTCCAGCTGTCGCCGCGGTTGCTGGAAATGTACAAGCGAGCGTTCTTCTTGCTATCGCCCGCGACCATGTAGACCCGCTGGTCGTTGGTTGGATCGAGGGCGATGCTTTCGACGGTGTGGAAGGCTCCTTCTATCCCCCCCCCGAAACCCGGGCCGTCGGTGATCGGCACCCATTGCGAGGTGGCCTGGTTCCAGCGGTAGGCGCCGCCGACGTCCGTCCGGGCGTACAAGAGGTTCGGGGTCGTCGGGTGATAGATCAGGCCGTCGACATAGCCGCCGCCGCCCCACTTCACGCTGTTCCAGGTGCCCACTTTGATGGAGAACGCCTGCTGGGACTTGGCGCCACAGCTGTTGGTGTAGGTGGCGGTGGCCGTGCAGGCTGCGGCCGGTTGGATGGTCTGCTCGCGCGCTGCACCGGCGGTGCCGCAGCCGCTCCAACTCCACATGCCCCCGGATATCGGCTGCGGGCCGAGGATGGCCGAGGCACCGGTCTTGATGGTGGCCGATGCCGTTTGCGTCCACGTGCCATTGACGTTGATGTAGGGCGTGATGGCGGTCGGCGCGCAGGTTTGCGCCAGCGCCAGCGGGGCTGCGCTCGTGCCAAAGGCAAGCAGCAGCGCGTGTATCAAGGTTCTCATGTTCTACCTTTCAGTGAAGGTGCTCGGCCGGTTGTCTCCGCCGGTCACGAGCGTTATGCAGCGGCAGACCGGCGCCAAGAACTGGACACCGGCCTGCCGAGCCCTTGTTTCAGTTGCTGTAAAGCATTCCGCGGCCGGTGCCGCTGATGTAGATCCGGCCGTAGATGGCTTGGTCGGCCGCCATCACGCCGATGCCGCCGAACTGGTTCGCGTCGTCGTTGAAGCGCGTCCAGGTGGCGCCGCCGTCATCAGAGCGGTGCACGCCCCACACGCCGTTGATCACGCCCACGACGTAGACCGCGGCCGAGTACGGCGCGCCAGCCTTGGCCTTGCCCAGCGCGATGGCGCTTGCACCCTGCACCTGGGGCCAGGGGTTGCCGGTGAAGATCGACGCGAAGTTGCTGAGCTTGGCCCAGCTCGCACCCGAATCGGTCGAGTGGTACACCGCGTTGCCGTCGGTCAGCCAGAGGTCGCCCTCGACGTTGGGGTTGACCGCCAGCGAGGTGCTGCCGAAGTAGTTCGGCGCCAGCCCGGCGTTCACCGAGCCCTGGCTCAGCGTGAACGTGTGGCCGCCATCGGTCGACGTGTAGACCTTGCCCGGCGTGCCCCACCAGTGGCCTGTGGCCGCCATCGGTCGACGTGTAGACCTTGCCCGGCGTGCCCCACCAGTGGCC
>NZ_LMDK01000009.1 GCF_001425055.1 Pelomonas sp. Root1237 | reverse complement strand
ATCAGCACCGCCGCCAGCAGGATGAGATGGACGATCACCGCAATGGTCAGCGCATAGCCGTTGACCCCCCGCCGCCATTGCTGCTGCTGTCCGGTTTCAGTCGTGGTTGGGGCGGGGTCGTGAGATGGCGTTGTCATGTTCTTTTGTGGCGTTCGGCTGTTGTCTGGCAGCCTGGAAGGCTTTATCGGCGTTCAGAAGATCTCGATCACCGTCGCAGCTGGGGCAAGGCCCTCACTGACGGCGCGCAGCGTGGCGCGGCCGCTGTCCCCGGTCTTGCCGGTGGACTGCAGGATCACCTGTGCATGGCCGTTGAACACGCTGCGCTGCCAAGGTGCGGCTGGTGTGGTGGTACGCAGCGTGGCCCAGCGGCGGCCGCCCTGCGCGCCGTCGAACAGCGCGCGCGTGCCACTGGCTGGCGTCGGGAAAACGGCGGTCAGCGTGGCCTCGGGCCCTGCGGTCGGGTCGAGGTCGATGGCCGCCATGCCGGCCTCCTGCCGCAGCGCGACTGGGCGGCCGTCCAGAAGGAACTGCACGCCTGGTGCGACCTCGCCGAGGAGCAGCACCTGGCGTTCGCCGGCGGGCGCCGTGCGCGTGATGGTGGCCTGCACCATGTTCCAGGCGCTGTCGGCGGGCCGCTGGTCGGGTGGAACCCATGCGAAGGGGTCGCGCCAGCCGGGGCCTCCGGTCTGGGCGGTCCCGCCCATCAGCGCGGCCGCCTCCTCGGGTCGAGCGATGCTGTGGTGTCGCCAGTGCGTAGCGGCAGCGTAGCGGTGCAGTTCGGCCGGCCGGTCGGCCTCGTGGGAGCCGGGGTCGCCGTTGCCCATGCCGATGAGCCGTACCGGCCCGCTGGCTTCGAACGCGACGCGGTGCCCGGCGGTCGGAACGACACGGCCCTCGCGGTCGACGACGTTCACGGTGACCAGCGCGACATCGTCGCTGCCGGCGCGCAGCCGCGCGCGGTCCACCGTCAGCCGCACCGCAGTGCCGTCGCCCGTGGTGGCCACGGTCTGCGTGGTGACGAGCTGACCGGCCCGATAGCCGCGTGCCGTCAGGCTGCCCGGCGCATAGGGCACGGCCCATTGCAGGTGGCCGTAGCGCTCCAGCGCCTTGCGGCCGAGCGAACGGCCGTTCAGCAGCAACTCGACCTCGTCGGTGTTGGCGTAGACGCGCACATCGACAGGCTGGCCTTCTCGACCCGGCCAGTTCCAGTGCGGCAGCACATGCACCATGGGCTCGGCGGTCCACGCAGCCTTCAGGTACTGGCCGCTGTCCTTCAGCGCGCCGGTCGTGTCCAGCATGCCGAACTGCGACGAGACGGCGGGCCAGCCGAAGGGCGAGGGCTCGCCGCGGTAGTCGAAGCCGGTCCAGACGAACATGCCAGCAAGGAAGGGGCGCTCGGCATTGAAGCGCCAGCCTTCCTCGATGGAAGAGGTGCGGGTGCCCGTGCGTTTGTCGTAGGCGGCGATGTGGGCACGGGCCGGATCGTTGGCATAGACGCCGCGCGTGGCATGAGTCGCGGCCTCCTCGGTGACGAGCATGGGCCGATCGGGAAAGCGCCGGTGCATCGCGTCGATGTCGTGCTGGCCCTTGTAGTTGAAGCCGATGACGTCCGAGCCGACCGACGTGCCTTCGGCTTGGCCCGAGCTGGAGGCGGCCTGCGTCACCGGCCGCGTCGGGTCCAGGCGGCGCACGATGGCCTGCATCTGCCGCGTCAGGCGGGTGCCGATCTCGCTGTTCTCAATGGCCCATTCCTCATTGCCGACCGACCAGAGAATGACCGACGGATGATTGCGTCCACGGCGCACCATGCGTTCCAGTTCGTCGCGGATCTGCGGCGCCGTGCCCATCATGCGGTGCTCGTCGATGACGAGCATCCCCAAGCGGTCGCAGGCCTCCAGCAGCTCCGGCGTGGCCGGGTTGTGGGCCGAGCGGATGGCGTTGACGCCCATGCCTTTGAGCATCTTCAGCCGCGCGTCGTGCATGCCGTTGGGCAACGCGACGCCGATGCCGGCGTGGTCCTGGTGGTTGTTGACGCCGTGCAGCTTGACGTGGCGCCCATTGAGGAAGAAGCCCTCGTTGGCGTCGAAGTGGAGGGTGCGAATGCCGAAGGGCGTGTCAACGCGGTCGACGACCTCGGCGCCGCGCTTGACCACGGTCGTCAGCGTGTAGCGCTGCGGCGTCTCCAGCGACCACAGCTGCGGCGCCTTGACGCTCAGTTGGGCCGTCACCTCCAGGCTGGCGTCAGCGGCAACGCGGCCGGCCGGCACGCTGGTGCGGGCGACGACGCGGCCGGCCGGGTCGCGCAGCTCGTGCTCCAGGCTGAAGGACTCGGCCGCCTCGCCGCTGTTGCGCACGGTGGTGTCGACGGCCACCTCGGCGCGGTCGCCGTTGACCGTGGCGCGCACGAAGCTGCCTTGCGGCGCCACGTGCAGCGGCCCGGTCTGCGTCAGCCACACATGGCGGTAGATGCCCGCGCCTTCGTACCACCAGCCCTCCGGCGTGGTGGCGTCCACGCGCACCGCGACGACGTTGCGCCCGCCAAAGTTCAGGTAGTCGCTGATGTCGACCTGGAAGCCCGAATAGCCGCTGGCCTCGCGGCGCAGATAGTGGCCGTTGACCCAGACGACGCTGTCGCGGAACACGCCGTCGAACTCGAGCGCAATGCGCTGGCCGCGCGCCGACTGGGGAACTGCCAGCTCACGCCGGTACCAGCCGACGCTGTTCTCGGGGAAGCCGCGGCCGATGGCCTTCATGCCGTGCTGCGTACTGCCGCGTGGGCTGAATGGCAGCTCCACGGCCCAGTCATGCGGCAGGTCGACGCGGCGCCATGGCCGGTCCTCGAAGTCGGCTGCGGCAGGGCCGTCGCCGTAACCAGCCTTGCCGAAGAAGAACGGCCGTATGGCGTGGTCGAAGTCCTGCGCCGGGTCCGACGCGTGGCCCAGCGCGAAGCGCCAGCCATCGTCGATGCGGGTGCGCTGGCGCGGGCTATCGGCCGCAGTGGCGCCGACATGGGGCTGCCCGGCGCCGGGCCAATCCGTGCGGCCGTCGGCGCTCCGGGCTTGGGCGGCCAGGGGACTCAGTGCGGCCAGCGACAGCGCGAGGGACAGCAGGGTGCTCTGGAGTTTCATGGGTTTTCCGGACGTGAAGGCTTGGTCGGCTGGTGAGCCGCGGCCGGACCGTACGGTGCTGGTGGCGCGAGCGGTTGCGCAAAATACCGGTAATACCAATAAGAAAATTCGCGCCTTAGTCAGGCGATTTTGCAGAAATTGGTCAGACCGATGCAATTGGAGAAGACCCTATCGACGAACTGAGCGCAGCTATCAACGCGATTCCGAACGCGTCAGCACCATGGACAGGAATGACGCATTCGGGCCGTTGGACAGCTTGAAGAAGAGTTTGTTGCGGCCCTTGTTGAAGTGCAGGAGGCGCTTGCCTTCGGTGCGGTTGTAGTCGCGCAGATAGCTCGGGCCGCCGTTGAAGATGGTGTCGAAATACGTCGCCTTGTTGGCGTTGCCGCCCTTCCACACCATGCGGTCGTTCAGGTAGATCTGGACGTCGTCATCGGCCCCTATCCAAGCGATCAGGTCCTGGGCTTCGTCGACGAACACCTCGGTGTAGCCGTAGTAAACCGAATCTTCGACCTGGTCGGGCGGCACGAACGGATAGCTTTGCGCGGTCACGTAGCGCCACTTGAGCAGGCGCTTGTCCTTGCCGTAGTAGACGGCGTCCAACAGCACCGCCTTCTCGGGCGGGTAGGTCGGGTTGTCGAACAGGCCACCCTCATGGCGGCCGGGGAAAGGCCCGATGACATACCAGCTGTTCAGGTAGACCCGGTTCGCGTACTCCCCGCCCTGGCCGAGCACGCGCCCTTGTCCGCGCACGAGACCGGCCGCATCGACGGGCGGGACCTGGGCCTTGCCATGGTCGAAGAAGTCGGTGCCCCAGTATCTTTTCGATGATGTCGCGTGTTCGGTGCGGGCGTCCGCAGCGATGAAGTTGCTGATCTCGGCGTGAACCGACGTATCCGACCCGCCGCCCTTGACGGACGGTGCGCCGGGGCGACCGCCAGTGCCATCCCCGCCCGAGCCAGGCTTGCCGCCTTCGACCTGCACGCCGTTCGCCTTGGCCTCCAGGCGCTGCTGACGTTTGGCCAGCGTGGCTCGCGCCTTGGCTTCAAGCGCGGCGACTTCGCTGTCCGCCATCTCCTGCGTGACGGGCGCTGGCGTACTGCCGCCCGCCTTGCCTTCGCCCGCCTTGCCTGCGTCAGCCTGAGCCTCGTTCGCCTTGGCCCCAAGCTGCTGCGAAGGCTTTTCCGACGCGACGGGCTCCTTGGACTCGGGCGCAGCGTTATTGCTGGCCGCCGTGGTTTGCGCGACGGGCGCCTGCGGCGCCGCAGCCGGTGGCGGCTCGGCCGCTGGTGGCGGCTTGGGCACGCCGGTCAGTTGGGCCAGCTCCTCGGCCTTGATTTCCTTGTCGAGCGCGTCGATGGCCTTGGACAGCTCACGCGCCTGTTCCACCATTTCCTGCGGCGTTTGCGGCACCGCAGGGGGCAGGCCCGGCTCTGGATCAATGGCTGCCGATTTCTCCATCAGCTGCTTGATGGTCTGCAGGTCTTGCAGGCGCTTGGCCGTGCTGGCCTGGCCGGTGGCGCGCAGGCTGGATGCGACTTCGGCTTCCTGCTCGCGCAGTTCCAGCTGATAGCTGCCGAAGTAGTACAGCCACCCCAGCAGCGCGGCATGCGCGGCCACGGAAAGCGACAGATAGGGCCGGCGCACCACCTGCGTGGCGGCTGCCACGAGCAGGGACAGCAGCGGTGAACGGCGGGGTTCCCAGCTCATTGACGGGTGTGCATGGAAATCTTGGTGAAGCCTTCGAACTGGCACAGGTCCAGCACGTGCACGATGGCCTGATAACGCGCCATCTCGTCGCCGTCGATGCGGATGGGGCGGCCCGGGTTGCTCGCCGCCTCCTGCTTGAGGCGGTCGTGCAGGCCCTGCACAGATACCGCGCTGCCGTCGACATACAGCTTGCCCTGCTTGTCCACGCCAATCGTCAGCGGCGGCGCACCAGCGCCCACGCGGTCCAGGCTCATCTGCGCGGCCGGCAGCGTGATGGGCAGCTCCTTCTGCGGTCTCTCGCCGACGGGCTGCTTGAACGAGGTCGCCACCATGAAGAACATCAGCAGGAAGAAGATGCAGTCGATCAGCGCGATCAAGCCGATCTCCGGTGCTTCGTCCTCGCCCAGGTCAATGCGCATGCTGCACCACCCGCAGTGCCGGCGTTTCCGGCGCGGGCAGGAAGCGCTGGTTGATCAGCGCGTTGATCTGCCGCTCCAGCGCCAGGCCGAGCGTCGCCAGGCGGTGCTTGAAGAAGTGGTGCATGCCCAGCGCCGGCAGGGCCACCGTCAAGCCCGCGGCGGTGTTGACCAGCGCCTTCGAGATGCCGCCCGCCAGCAGCGCCGGGTTGCCCATGCCTTCGGAGAAGGCGATCACATGGAAGGCGTCGATCATGCCCAGCACCGTGCCCAGCAGGCCGACGATGGGCGCGACCGTGGCGACGATGGCCAGCGCATAGGCCTTTTGCTGGTGCTGGCGCAGTTCCATCGAGGCGATGTCGCCGGCCGCACTGCTGACGACTGCGTAGGGCTGATGGCGATGCGCGAGCAGGAAGGCGATGACGCGCGCCAGCGTGCTGCCGTCGTCGGCCAGCAGCGTCTCCAGTTCCGTGAAGCGGCCCGCCGTCCACAACGGCTGCACGCGCGCCACCAGGTCGGCCGGCACCACGGCGCGGGCGCGCAGGTGCACGAAGCGCTCGATGGTCACGGCCACGAACAGGATGGACAGCCCCAGCGTGACCAGCACGGCAGCGCCACCCTCGGCGACCTGCTCGACCAGGTTCATCTCGGCCGCCAATGCCAGGCCGGGGAGGCTGGCTGCGCCAAGCGCGATTGCGATTCGTTTCATGGAGTTGAAGGAGTTGGGAGGGTTGAGCGGAGGCAGCACGGCGGCCAGCGCGGCGCGCCGCCAGCGGTGCACGACGGTCGAAGCAGTCATCACCCGCCCTTGCGCTTGCGCCGCCAGGCGTCCACCACCTGCTGCGCGAGCGCGGCCGCCTCGGCTTGTTCTGCGGCACTCAGGGGCGTGGTCGACTTGGCCCGATCGAAGGCCGTCGCCATGGCCCTTTCCATGATGTCACCCATGCCGATGCCGGGAAATTTCTCATCCTGGATGGTCTTCCAAGCCACCTTGTAGCCCGCACGCTGCACCGGCGTGACGCCCAGATCGCGGGCGCTGTCGCCGGTGGCCATGGCCAGGTGCAGCAGCGCGTCAGCATCGCCGCCCGCCGCAGCCTTGCGGACCTCGGCCTGCAGTTTCGCGATCAGCGCGGGATCGGCTTTCTCCTTCTCCAGCGGGTTCTGCAGCGCGTTCAGGTAGGCCGAGGCCCCGCCCTCCGCCCCGCCTTCATAGGCGCGCTGGAACAGCTCCTTGCTGCGCCCCAGGGTGGCCTGGTCGAAGACCTGGCAGCGCCGCGCCTGACCCTCGGCGGACTCGATCACCTTGTTGACCCCGCCCCCGACGTCCATCATCTTCTTGAGCGGTTCCGGCACGCCGTTGGCGCCGTCGCGCATGGCGTACAGCGCCCCAGGCGCGCCGGCCATCATCGAGCACATCTGCAGCGTCTGCGCCGCCTCCAGCACCTCCTTGGGCGTGCCGCCGCCCAGCGCCAGCTGCACCTTGCGCAGCGCCTCAGCCGGCGAGTTGGCCTGCTCCATCGCCTTCTTGGCCATGGCGCTGTAGTCGGGCGCCGATGCCGAAGCCCGGGCGGCTGCGGCCTGGACCGGCGCAGCGGAGGCTGCCGTCGACGCGGCCTGGGCCGGCGGCTCGGCCGGCGCAACGCTGCTGGCCGCCTGACTGGCTTGCGCCTGCGGGCTCGGCAGCGGCGCCTCGGCAAGGGGCGGGCGCTTGTACAGCCAGGTCCCGGTGCCTATCACCGCGAACGCGATGACGATTGCGAGGACGCGACGAGGCTGAGCGGGCGCGGAGGCCCCCGTGTGTTGCGGCTGTTCTGTCATGGTTCCTGCTCCTTGTTCGACACGGTCCGGACGGCGTGGCGCCGAAGCGCCTGCAACCACGCGCAGACCGGATGACTGCTGCTTACTTGGCCCTTTCCGGCGTGGCCGCCTGCCCGGCCGCCTCACCCGCCCGCGCCGCCACCTCAATGGGCTCCCGCTTGGCGATGCGGTCGCGGAAGAAGGCCTGCACCTGCTCGGCCGTCACGGCTTCGAGGTTGGCCGTCTCGCTCTGCATCATGGCCTTCATGCGCGGCTCGATGAGGATGCGCTGCAGCCAGTAGGCCCAGTGGCCGTTGTACTCGGGCGCCTTGCGGCTTTGTTCAACCATGGGCTGCTTGGCGCGCTGCAGCTCGTCGGCACTGACCGGCTGGGCGGCCAGCTCCTTGAGCTGGGCGCGCAGCACCTCGCGGAAGGCGTCGAACTTCTCGGGCGGCGTCTCGATCTCGGCGCTGAAACGCCCCTGGCCGGCGATGTCCAGGCCGCCGCCGCCGCTGGCGCGCGGCGAGTAGGTGATGCCGAGCTTCTCGCGCACGATGTCGACCAGCCGCGTCTGCAGCAGCGTGGCCGCTACCCGGCCGGTGTTGGACAAGGCGGTGTCTGTCCACTGGTCGGGCATGGACCAGTGCCAGCCGAGCATGCCCTGGTCGGTGCGGCCCTTGTGCAGGGCCACATGAGGCGCGCCGCCATCGGCGGGCGGCGTGGCCTTGAGCGGCACGGCCGGCAGGCGCGGGCGCGCCGGCCCGGCGCCGAAGGTGGCCTGTACGGCGGCGATGGCCGCTTCCTCGCTCACATCGCCGATGACCACCACATCAGCCGCCCCGGCCAGGGCCGGTCGCAGCATGGCGCCGACATCGTCGCCGCGGGCAGCCAGCAACTCGGCCGCCGTGGGCACGCCGCCGAGCCGCGGCTCGCCGTTGTTCATCACCTTGGACAGCTCGCGGCCGTAGACGATGCCGGGCAGCGTCTCGAACTGGTTGGCCATCATCGGCGCCACGCCGGCCAGCTTCTCGCCCATCTCGGGGCGAAAGCCAGGGTCGCGCACGAAGGCGGCCAGCAGTTGGAGCTGGGGCTTGAGGTCGGTCGGGCGGGTGTCGCCCACCAGCAGCACGCGTCGGCTGTCCATTTGCAGATTCAGCCCGGCCAGCACGCCGCTGGCCTGCTGCCACTGCGCCACCTCTGCCAGCGAAAGCTTGCCGGTGCCGCCCAGCGGGAACATGCTCAGGGTCCAGGTGGCCGACACCTGCTCGGGCTTGAGGCCGGCCATGCCCTGGCCCACCAGCACCTGCACGATGACCTTGTCCTTCTCCTGTGCCGTGGGCTTGATGACCAGGCGGGTGCCGTTGGCAAAGGCCAGCGTGGTGCTGCCCAGTTCGGCGTCGGTCGTCTTGCTGACGATGGCGCTGGGGGCGCCGAAGTCGGCGTAGGGCCAGGTCACGGCCACCGGCGCGGCCTGGGCCTGCAGCGGCCGGGCCATGGCCTGGGCGAGCTGGGCAGACAGGGCCTGCGGCCCGGCGGCGCCGGCCTTGGCACTGCGGAAGACCAGCGGCTGGCCACCGAAGTCGCGGCGCAGCACGGCGGTCAGTTCCTCGGGCTTGATGGACGCCAGCATCGGCTCCGCCTCGGCCACGCCCTGTTCGGCACTCTGGTAGAGGCCCTCGTAGTGGACGGCGTTGACCAGCGCGTCGGCGATGGCCGCGCTCTGGCGCGTCGGCGCCTGGGCCACCATGGCCTGGAGCGCGCTGCGGATGGTCGGCATGAGGCGCTGCAGGTCGGCCGGCTGCACGCCCTGGGCCTGCAACTGGCGCAGCTCGGCCGTCGCGGCATCCAGGGCCTCGGCCCATTTTTCGGGCGGCGCCATCAGTGTCAGCTGGGCCTGGCCTGTCACCTTGTAGATGCGCGGCATGTCCATGCCGAAGGCGCCGAGGAAGGGGCTGCCTGGCTTGAGGGCACGGTCGCTCAGGCGCAGGTTGAGCACGCCGGCGGCCATTTGCTGCACGAGCACGTCGCGGCCGAAGGCCAGCGTGGGCGGGCGCATGTCCGGCGGGTTGATCCAGGTCAGCGAGAGCTTGTCAGGCGCGCCGTCGGCGATGAACTCGGCCGCGGGCTGTGTCGGCTTGGCCGCGCCGAGGTCGAGGGCGTCGGGTTTGCCGCCCGCCTTCCAGTCGGCGAAGCGCTCGCGGATCTGCTTCTCGACGGCGTCAACGTCGATGTTGCCGACGACGATGAGGGTCGCGTTGTCGGGCCGGTAGTTGGCCTGGTAGTAGCGCCTCAGCTTGTCGGCCGTGGCGGCCTGGACGGTGTCGATGCGGCCGATGGGCAGGCGCTGGGCCACGCGCGTGCCGGCCAGCGTCAGGGCCTGCTCGGCAAGGAAGGCGCGCATGCCGGGCACGTCGCGCGTGCGCTCCTCCGACAGCACGACGCCCTTCTCCTGCTCGATGAGTTGGGCGTCGAGCTTGAGGTGCCCGCCAATCTCGCGGAACAGCATCAGGCCCGTGTCCAGCGCCGCGGCGTCGGCCTTGGGGAAGTTGAAGTGGTAGACGGTCTGCTCGAAATCGGTGAAGGCGTTGGTGTCCGCGCCGAAGCTCAGGCCCTGGCGCTGCAACAGATGCACCACCTCGCCGTCTGGCAGCTTGGCGCTGCCGCGGAAGGCCATGTGCTCCAGGAAGTGGGCCAGGCCCTGCTCATCGTCGCGCTCCTGCAGCGAGCCCGCGCCGATGCGCATGCGCATGGCCACGCCGTCCTTGGGCGTCTCGTTGTGCTGGATGGCGTAGCGCAAGCCATTGGGCAGGCGGCCGAAACGCACCGCCGGATCAGGCTTGCGCTGGACCAGCTCATGGCCCCAGGCAGGCTGCGCTGCGGCGACGGTGGCCGTCGCGGCCGATGCCTCGGCACGGGCGGTCGCGGCGGCGACGCCGCACATCAGCGCTGCGGCCAGCGCGACGGCGTGCAGCACGGATGCGCGCTGCTGGAATCTGGATTTCATGCTTGTTCTCCCTGCCCGATGACGGGCTTGTTGATGGGCCGGCAACGGCCCGACTCTCTTTTATGCCATCTCTGCCCGGCGTGAACGGCCCATCCACCACACCACGCTGCAGCCGAGCAAGGCGGTCAGCAAGGGCAAGGGCGAGTAGCGCGGTACCTCATTCAGGCAGTACGCCGTGCCCGCCCACGCCATGCCTGTGAGTATTTCGATCATGCCGACCGGTCCTTTGCCCTTCGCGCGCCGCATCAGATCCTTGCGCTTGCCCTGGATGGGGTACCACACCTGCATCACACCGGCCGAGACCGTGCCGCCGGCGAGGCAGAAAAGAAACGTCAGCGTCAGCCAGAGGCCGTGCGTCGGCAAGACCAGCAGCAGCGGCGACACCACCAACCACACTGGCACCAGCGCGGCCAGCACCTTCGGCCAGCGCAGCAGCGACGGTGGAACCGGTGCGCTGCCCAGCAGGTCAGGCGCATCCTCGGCCGCGACGGTGATCCAGGCCAGACTGCTCGCCAGTGACGATGCCAGCATCACCGCCACAGACGCCAGCACGGTCAGCCCCGCGCCGCGCAGTGCGAGCAGCACCACAGGCAGCAGGTACAGCAGCTGCAGCAGCGTCTGGGCGATGAGCTGCGGGTCGCGTGCGATGAGGCGCCACTCCTTGACCAGCACGCTGCGCCACAGCCCGCCCTTGAACCGGACGCTGCCGCGCTGCGGCGCCGCCGCGATACGCCTGGCGCTGCCGGTGACGGACTCCTGCGTGCCCGCCAGGAAACGATGGTGGGCCAGACCGATGACGAGCCCAAAGCCGACGACGCCGACCAGCGCGACCGTCAGCAGCGGCAGCGGTGCGCCGACCAGCGCGCGGCCCGGAAACCAGACTGGACTGTCCGGCGCCAGCGGACCGCCTGGCTCGGCCCAGCGGATCAACCGGGCAAGCAGTTGCTGCAGATCGGCAGCGCTGATCACGTTGGGCAGCTGCGACAGCACGGCCAACGCCCCGCCCATCAGCGTGCCCAGCACCTGCGCCACGATGCGGGCCCGGCGGGCGCCGAGCACACGGACCAGCGCCAGCGTGAGTGCCAGGCCCAGTGCGGTGGTCGCCAGCGCCAGTGCCGGCACCGCCGGGTAGATGCCGAGCAGCTGCGGGTGCCCGAGGAACAGGCCCACGTGCGCGAACGGCGCCAGCAGGAACAGGAACAGCCCACCGACGTTGGCGACGATGCCCAGGCCGCGCACCATGAAAACAGTGTGTGTCGCCACCGGTGACGACAGCAGCAGGTCGAGGTCACCGCGGTCGAACAGCGCCTCAACGGACTGCAGGATGGCCTGCGCAAGCATCAGGCTGATGGCGATCCAGGCCGCTGCGCAGATCAACATGGTCAGCACAAGCTGCTCGCTGCCGGGTGGCCACATGCGCAGAACGAAGTAGGCGCCGACGTGCAGCGCCACGCTCAGCGCGACGGCGAACCCCAGCAGCCCACGGGCCATCCGCTTGCCCATGCCGCGCCAGCCCAGCCGGAGCTCGTGACGGAGAAGCCACGGCACGGAGCCCGGGCGCAACGCCAGCAGCGCCGTCATGCCGCGCTCGTGAGCTGCAGGAACACGTCTTCCAGCGTCCCGCCCGGCCCGCCGCCGGTCGCCGCACGGGCGCGCAGTTCGTCCAGCGTGCCCTGGGCGGTGATGCGGCCGCGATGGATGATGCTGATGCGCTGCGCCAGCCGCTCGGCGATCTCCAGGATGTGCGTGGTGAGGATGACCGTGTGACCCTGCCTGACTCGCTCGACCAGCAGGTCCTTCACCTGGCGCGCCGCCGCCGCGTCCAGCCCGGTGAGCGGCTCGTCCAGGATCAGCAACTGCGGGTCGTGAATGAGCGCGCCGGCCAGCGCCAGCTTCTGGCGCATGCCACGTGAGAAGCCTTCGGTGATCTCGCCGGTGTGAGTCCACAGGTCCAGCCAGCGCAGCAGTTCCTCCGCGCGCGGCGCGGCCACGTCGGGCTCGATGCCCCACAGGCCAGCCACGAACTCCAGGTATTCCAGCGGGCGCAGCTTGCCGTACAGCAGCGGGTCGTCGGGCAGGAAGGCCAGCCTGCGTTTGGCTTCGATGGGCTCGAGCGCGACATCGTGGCCCAGGATATGCACGCTGCCCCCATCGGGCCGCAACAGCCCGGCCACCATGCGCAGCGTGGTCGTCTTGCCGGCGCCGTTGGGGCCGAGCAGCGCATGGAACTCGCCCTGCGGGATGCTGAGGCTGAGCTGGTCCACGGCGGGCTGGCCGCCGAATCGCTTCACCAGGCCGTTGATTTCCAGCGCGGATGCCCGCTGCGGAGATTGTTGGTTCATCTTTTTTCTCCCTGCCTGATGACGGGCGTGTTCAATTTTTATGGTTTTGCGGGGCTGGGCCAGCGCAGGCGGATACGGGCCTGGTTGCGGACGATGACGAGGTCTGTCCCGTCGGCCAGCAGGACCCGCAGCGCCGCCACATCGGCGATGGCGCCCGCCTTCTCCGCACCGACGATGACGTCACGCGGCTTGAAGCCGGCCGCATCGCCTGGGCTGCCTGCCTCCACGCTCAGCACGATGAGGCCGGCCTTGTCACCCAGGCCAGCGGCCGACTGCTCGCCCAGGGTCTCGACCGGCTTGAGGCTCAGCCCGTACAGCTGTTGCACGGCTTGCGGTGGCGCGGCCTGGCTGAGCTGCTGGGTCACCGGGAATGCGGGCTGCTTCGCCAGCGCCTTCAGCCTCGCCGGGCGCACGCCGAAGTCGTCCATGGGGAAGTTGACGAAGCCGACGCGCGCGGCGAGCGCCGCGTTGGTGACCGTGTAGTCGCCTTGGGCCGGTGCGGCAAAGCGCGGGTCGCCAGCCACGGAGTCGGCGTCGGTGCCGCGCGCCTGGGCAGCGCGCAGGTCCGCTTCGGTGACGAAGAAGTTGCGGTTCACGCTGCGCCCCCAGCGCTTGATCTCCACCGGTTGATGCGCCCCCATGACGACGTTGGACTCGAACACGTCGCCGCCATTGTCGAACCACACGTGCGGGTGGAAGCTGCTGTTCACGAGGATGTTGTTGCGCACGATGCGCTGGAAGCCCTCGCGCAGCTTGAGGCCGCCGGCCAGCATCAGGTTCTCTTCGATGACGTAGTTGGAGGCGCCGTCGTCCAGGTCGACGTCCCAGCCATGGTCGCAACGCCAGCGGTTGCGCCGCATGACGATGGGCTCGACGGCATCCAGCAGTGCCAGCTCGGGGTGGGCTGCGGCGCGGCGGTCCATCTCGGCGCGGTCGGGGTGCCAGAAGCGGTCACGGCCCCAGCTGTTGAAGCTGCCGTGGTCGCCGGTCAGGCGCACGGTGTCGAAGACGTCGTTGTGGGTGAGGCGGTGGCCACCCCAGTTGCCGTCGCCGATGTTGATGCCGGCGCGTGGCATCCGGTAGATGCTGTTGTGATCGACCGCGATGCGCGCCGCCATCGCGATCTGCACGCCGGTGGCCTGGCGGTCGATCTGGCCGATGTCGTGGATGAGGTTGTCGCTCGCCTCGGAGTCCTTGGGATAGGCGTCCGACTTCGGGCCCGGCGTGCGGTCGATGGCCGCGACCTCCAACTGCTCGTGGTATTCGAACAGCGGTGACCGCACCGCCTCTGGCCTGCCGACGAAGGCCACGGCCGTGCCGCCGATGTCGTGGATGTGGTTGGCCGAGATGGTCACGCGCTGTGCGCGGCCGCTGACGACGACGGCATGGCCGCCGAGGTCGACGAACTCGGAACCCTCGACGCGAACGTCGCCCGCGTTCTCGATGGTCACGGCGCCGACGCGATAGAACTTCCAGTCCGAGCGCAGCAGCGGCTCGGTGGCCTTCAGGAAGGTGGGTTCCGTTTCCCGGAACACGAGATTGCGAACCTGCACGTGCTGCACCTGTGACGTGCGGCCCTCGATGCGGATCAGCGCTTCTTGTGTGCTGCCGCGAAAGCCCCGTGCCGGCGGCTGCGTGCCGGCCAGCGGCTTGAAGTAGAGCCAGCCCTCGCGGCGGTCATGGAACCATTCGCCTGGCGCGTCCAGTTCCTCCAGCACGTTCTCGACATAGCGATCCTTGTCGCTCGGCGGCATGACTCGGTTGTTGGCCAGTTGCGGGCCGTAGTCCAGGCTGCCGTCGGGCTTCTTGCCGAGGATGGGGATCTGCAGGCCGCCCCAACCGTAGCCGTGCAACGCGTGAAGCACGGCACCTTGCGGGTCACGCCAGCGTGCGACGCGCTCGGGCGAGGCGGCATCCGCGGCGCCGCCGAAGCCGGTGTGGGCCCGGTCGAGATTGGGGTAGCGGGCGCGCACGAGCGCGTGCTGCCCCAACCACAGGCGTTGAAACGAAGCGTCGGCCAGCCGGGCTCGCCAGATGCCGTCCTTCCAGGCCTCCCAGCGCAGTGCCGGCAGCGACATCGCGCCGCTCAGCACGGGCCGGGCACCAGGCGCCGCAGCAAGCACGAAGGGCTCGTCTGCCGTGCCCGACAGCGCCTCGTCGATGACGATGGGCGCCGACAGCTGGTAGTTGCCAGCAGCCAGCTCGATGCGGTGGATGCGCTTGTCCGTCCGCGCCCGCTGCAGGGCCGTCTCCAGCGACTTGGCGTCCTTCACGGTCAGCGCATCGGCCTGCGCGCCGCAGGCCAGAACCGCCAGAGTGAGCAGCAGGGTCATCAGCCTCATGGCGCGTCCCTCTCGGTCATCCGCGTTGGATGGCTGGTGTTCGCCGGTCCCGTCACGGCGCGGCCTTGATGCGCACCATGATCACGCCATGCGGTGCAACCTTGCCGCCGTAGCTGCCGCTCACGCCCTTCGTGACCTTCTTGCTCCACAGGTCCTTCACGTCGGCCTTCTGGTTGGCGGGCAGGCCGAGGAGGTCCCAGTTCAGCTTCATGTCGGCCGGCGTCTTGCCGCGGTTGAACAGCACCACCGCGTGCTCACCGCCCGCCAGCGGACGCACCCAGACCTCGAGGTCGCCTTCCTTCAGCGCGCGGCGGCCTTGCAGGCCCAGTGGATCCTGGTCGACGGCGATGACGTCCTTGTTGGTGAGGATGCGCACCGTGTCGGCGTCCATCTTCGACAGGTCGTTGCCAGCGATCAGCGGCGCGGCCAGCATGGCCCACAGCGAGAAGTGCGACTCGTACTCGGTGGTCGTCATGCCGCCGTTGCCCACTTCCAGCATGTCGGGGTCGTTCCAGGCATTTGGCGCTGACACGCCCCCGCGCGCGGCCTGCATGTCCAGGACGTTGGTCATGCCATTCCCCTTGTCCTTCGTGCTTTCCCAACCGTCGTAGATGTCGTGGGTGGTGCGCCACAGGTGGCCCACCGTCGGGCCCCAGCGCTCGGGATGGTCGGTGCCCCATTCGCAGATGGACAACACGATGTCGCGGCCGGACGCGCGCAGGGCCTTGGCAATGATGGTGTAGGCCGCCTCGGCGTTGCGGGTGCCGGTGTTGCACCAGTCGTACTTCAGGTAGTCGACGCCCCATTTGGCGTACTGGCGCGCGTCCTGGAACTCGTGGCCGGCGCTGCCGGGGCGGCCTTCGCAGGTCAGAGAGCCAGCGTCGGAATACAGGCCGAACTTCAGACCCTTGGCATGCACGTAGTCGGCGAGTGCCTTCATGCCGGACGGGAAGCGCTCCGGATCGGCTTGGATGTTGCCGTCGGCGTCGCGGCTTTTCTGCCAGCAGTCGTCGATGACGAGGTATTGATAGCCGGCGTCCTTCATGCCCGAGGCGACCATGGCATCGGCCTGTTCGCGGATCAGCTTTTCGCTGACGTTGCAGGCGAACTTGTTCCACGAGTTCCAGCCCATCGGCGGAGTCGGCGCCACATTGGGCTTGGGAGCCTCCAGCTTCAGCGTCCCGTCGGCATGGGCGGGCGTGGTGGCGATGAAGCAGAGCAGTGCGACGGTACGAGCGGCGCGTCGGATGAGGTGGTGCATGCGAAGGTTGCTTTGGAGGAGATGGGAAGAGCGTCGTTCGGGAGCGCGGCGAAAGGCGTCGGGCTCAGCGCCCGTAGCGCCGGCCAGCCGACTCCAGCGGCCAGTCGTCGGTGCGCAGCGGCGGCAGGGGCAGGCCGTCACCGCCGACCACATTGGCTTCGCTGGCGTTGTTGACCCAGGCATAGCGCGCGGCGACAGGCGACGGCACAGCGGCGCTGCGCAGCACGATGCGGTCGCCGTCGAAGCGGGCTTCGGCAGGCATCCAGCGGCGGTCAGCACCGGCGACGTAGAAGCCGCGCAGCGGCTCACCGGTGCGCGCAGTTCGTAGGCCACCGACCGTGTTGTCGAAGCGCAGCTCGAATTCGCCGCCCTTTGACTCGTGGCTGGTTAGGCGCGGGCCTGTGGCCGGCGCGGTGCGCAGGCCCAGCTCGTGCATCGCCAGCGCGGCCAGGCGCTGGCCCACCGTGCGCTTGTTGCGGGGGTGGATGTCGACCGCATCGCCCACGTCGATGGCCGTGGCCATGCCGGTGTGAGGCAGGGCCAGAGCTGCGGCCTGGCTGGCGCGCAGTTCGGCCCAGCCGTTACCGTCGGGCCGGTTCTCGGCCATGGGCCGCCACGATGCCAGTTGCACGAAGAAGAAAGGCAGCTTGGCATCGCCAAATTCGCCGCGCCAGTCCTGGATGAGGCGCTTGAAGCCGTCGGCATAGGCCGCCGCGCGCCCGGAGTTTTCCTCGCCCTGGTACCAGAGCACGCCGCGCACGGACAGGCCCTGCAGCGGTGCGACGAGGCCGTTGTGGCCCAGGGCCGGGGCGTTGTTCGCCACCGGGCCGCCGGCCACCACGAGCTTCTCGACGCGTGCCCGCCAGGGGCCGGCGAGCGACACGGTGCCGGCCGCCGTGTCCAGGCGCAGATTGGCAGCGTCGCCATCGATGCCGCCGCCGCCGCCGTTGTCGGTCACCCGCACGGCGATCCAGTTGGCGCCCGCGCGCAGCAGGCCGGCCGGCAGCGTGTAGTGGCGTGCCTGCTCCCAGCCGCACTGGCCGCCGACCTTCTGGCCGTTGACCCAGACCTCGTCGCAGTCGTCCACCTTGGCCAGGTGCAGCTCCGCGGCTCCCGCGGCCTGGGCGGCTTTCAGCTCGATGCGCTTGCGCATCCAGACGACGCCGTCGACGTCGGCCAGGCCCTGGCCTTCCCAGTTGCCGGGCGCCTGCAGCGTGGGCCAGTCGGCGTCGATGTCGGCAGCGGCGGACCAGCCCGAGGCGTCCGCACCCTCCACCGGCAGACCCTTCTGCCAGGCGGCGATGCGGGGCAGCATGCGCCGGCCCAGCGCCGCGGTGAAGGCAGCGTTGTCAGCCGGCAAGGCGCGCACCGCGGGTGCGAGGTCAGGGTCGCGCAGCGCCGCGTCGCGACTCATCCAGGTCTCCAGCATGGAGCCGCCCCAGGCGGTGTTGATCAGGCCGATGGGCACGCCTTGCACGGCCTGCATCTGGCGCGCGAAGTGGTAGCCGACGGCGCTGAACTCGGCCACGCGGCCGGGCTCCGCGACGACCCAGGGCGCGGGCGCGATGTCGGCTTCGGGTTGCACGCTGGCGCGCAGCGGCACGCGCAGGTGGCGCAGCTGTGCGTTCTGCGGCGAGGCCACTTCCTGCGGGCCGGTGTCGGTCTGCGCCAGCGGCCACTCCATGTTCGATTGGCCGCCGAGCAGCCAGACATCGCCGACCAGCACGTCGTTCAGCACCGCGGTCTTGTCGCCCGTGACGACGAGGCGGTGCGGGCCGCCGGCCGGTAACGGGGCCAGCTGGACGCGCCAGCGGCCGTCGGCGCCTGCGCGGGCCGTGCCGCTGCGGCCACCGAGGTCGATGCTCAGCGTCTGGCCCGGTGTGGCCTGACCCCACACGTTCAGCGGTCGGTCGCGCTGCAGCACCATGTGGTCGCTGAACACTTGGGCCAGGCGCACCTCGGCGTGCGCGGTGGCAGCCAGCAGGGAGAGCAGCAGGGGGAGGGCTATCGTTCTCATCGCGTTGTTCTCGTCTTTCGGGGCTTCATCTCAAATATCAATTCCGCTTGCACGGCATCCGGCGGCGCACGAACCGGGATGTTGCGGGCCGTCCCCGAGGGGAGCGACTGGCCTTGCCGACGTTCAGTCGGTGCAACAACTGGGCGAAGTGCCTGTCATCCTTCAGTTCAGAGGTTCCAGCAGCTCCACGCCGAGCGGCGCCAGCTTCAGGCTTCCTTCCCAGCGCTGGTCACCGAGCACCCCCTTCATCGCGCCGGCGATCGGCACCTCCATCGGTTGCCAGTTGGCGTTGACGTACAGCACGCGTCCTTCGACCTCGCGTGCGAACACGCCGTCGGGCGTCTTCGGACCCGGCTCGATGCCCAGGCTCGCGTAGAGCGAGCGCAGCAGCGGCCGCATGATCTGGGGCTGCGCCGGTGTGGCGAGGTAGATCGCGCGGCCCTTGCCGAACTTGTTGACAGTGATCGCCGGCGGCCTGCCGTCCAGGTTGCTGAAGCGGCTCAGCACGTCGGCGGTGGAGGGCTCCAGCACCTCGTAATGCTCAATCGTGCCCTTGACCTCCTCGTCGCCAATCTTCAGCGTGCCGGCGACGCTGTAGTACTCGTTGGTGCGCAGGCCGAAGACGTCGGTCAGGCCGCCGGGCAACGGCGTCCCGTGCCACTGGTTGTGCTCGTTCACCTTGGCCGACTGCGCCGTCATGATCACGGTGCCGCCGTCGGTGACGAACTTGCGCACCGCCTCGGTGGAGGCTTTGTCCAGCAGGTACATGCCGGGCAGGATGATGAGGCGGTAGCGGCTCAGGTCTTCGTAGGAGAGCTTGATGGCCGCGACGTCGATGTTGTCCTTCAGCAGCGGCTCGAAGGCACCGAGGGCCTGCTTCTGATAGGACGTCTTCAGGTAGTCGCGGGAGCTGTTGGCCGCGCCATTGGCACTGTGGGCCGCGACGTTGTCGAAGGAGTAGGCGATGGCCACCTTGGGCTCGACGCGGCGCGGGAAGCCAAGTTTCTCCAGCTTGGCGTAGTCGCTGGCGATGCGGGCCCATTCGGCCAGCTTCCACGAGGGGCGGTCGTCATGGTCGATCAAGCCCATCAGCGCCTGCTCCTCGCCGCCGAGATGGCTGTTGTAGGTCCAGGCCAGCGCGGCCTGGCCGCCCATCAGCAGCACGAAGTGGGCCCACATGCGCGACCAGCCCTTGCTGCCGTAGGAGCCTGGGCCGCCGGCGGTGAACTCGTTGAACCAGGTCGGCGTCGTCATGCCCGCCCTGATGAGGGCAGCCTGCCATCCGCCGTAGATCGGTTCGCCGGCATAGAAGCCCATGGCGCCATAGGTGGTGTGCTGGCGATAGCTGCCGTGGTAGTCGAAGCCCTTGCGGCCCGACCAGCTCCAGTAGTTCGACAGCGTAGGCTTGTCGGGTGTGTGCTTGCGGCGCACGGCCTCCCGGTCGTCGAGAACGGCAATGGTCAGGTCGGACCAGAAACGGCGCAGGTCCAGATAACGCTCGGCCGGGCCGGGACCGTCGGCATAGGGCAGCCGCACTTCTTCCCACTTGCCGATGCGACGCGACCAGCGCTGCGTGGCCCAGGCCTTGTTCAGCGCGTCGATGCTGCCGTAGCGCTTCTTCAGCCATTCGACGAAGCGCTTGCGGTCAGCCTCGGAATAGGAGATGTAGCCGTTGCCGATCTCGTTGTCATAGCCCACGGCCAGCAGGGCCGGATGCTTGGCGTAGCGCTTGATGAGCCTGTCGGCCATGCGCGTGGCCAGGCGCCGGTAGTCCGGGTCGCCGATGTTGTCCATGTAGCGCTCGGCCGGCGCCAGGCGGGTGCCGGCCTGGTTGGTGATGTCGACGCCGGGGTATTTGTGGTGCAGCCACATCGGCGCCGGCAGCCCCGGGATGTCGAGGATGACCTTGATGCCGGCGGCGCGCACCTCGGCCATCACGGCGTCGAAATGCTTGAAGTCAAACTTGCCTTCCTCGGGTTCGAAGTAGTCCCAGGCCAGGTCGCCCATGCGGACGACCTTGAAGCCAGATTGCTTCATCAGCGCAACGTCGCGCTTGACCTGCTCCAGCGTGCGGTCCACGGGCTGGTAATTCACGCCCGCGAACAGCTGGCCGGCCCCGGGCCAGTCGGGATGGCCTTCGGCGCTCTGGGCGAAGGCGGGGTTGAGTGCGGCCAGGGCCAGCGTGCAGGCAACCAGAGTCTTTTTCAGTTTCATGATCGGGGTCAGCGATACCTATCAGGCGCAACGCACCAAGCGTGCACCGTGCGGCGGCACGGTTAGCACGCGGGTGCCTGCGGGCAGGACCGCACGTGCCCAGCAGTCGCGGCTGGCGTCGGGCAGCCATGCAGGCAGAGGCACCGGCCACGGCGCGTCGCCGGTGTTCAGCCATGCCGCCCAGGTGCCCTGCGGGCCGTTGCAGACGAAGCGGTGGCCTTGTGCCACCGAGTGCCACTCACGTGCCCCGGGCACGCGCAGGAGTGCCAGCACCTCGGGGTTGGTGACCAGGCGCAGCGTCCAGTCGTCGAGGCGGCGCAGGTCGTTGCCCAGGATCAGCGGGCTGCGCGCGCAGGTCCAGGCGGTGAGCATCAGCAGCTGCTCGTCGCGCGTGAAGCGGGTGTCGCGTTCGCCGCGGCCTCCCTCGTCGTAGTTGCGCAGGCCGATCTTGCCGACCGGCAGCATGTCGGCATCGGGCCAGGCGCCCCCGCGGGCGTGCGGCGCCCACTTCACGAGGTTCACGAGGTTGTCGCGCAGCTGTGGCCAGGTGTCCCAGAAGTCGTTGCAGACCCGCCATTGGTTGGCGTGGGCCTGCAGGTGGGCCGACTGATCCAGGTGCGCCGGGCCGGGCGACAGGCTCAGCACCATGGGCCGACCGGTGGCGTCGATGGCGCGGCGGATCAGCTCCACTTCCTTGGCGTGATAGTTGGGCGCAGCGATGTCGTCGACCTTGACGAAGTCCACGCCCCACTCGGCCAGTTGGGCAAACCAGGCGCGGTACCACTCGAAGGCGCCGGGATGCTCGGGCTTGACACCGCACATGTCGGTGTTCCAGGCGCAGGTGGAGTGGGAATCGGCGACTTCGTTGCAGCGGTACTTGCTGCCGGCGATGGGCAGCTCCAGCCCGACCGCCTGGCGCGGAATGCCCCGCATGATGTGCACGCCGAAGCGCAGGCCCATGGCGTGCACCTGGGCAGCGAGCGGCGCGAAGCCGCGGCCACCGGCGGCGCTGGGGAAACGGTTGGGCGCGGGCTGCGGGCGGCCGTTGCCGTCCAGCACCAGCGGCGCGAAGTCCCGGTACCAGCCCGACGTGACGCCCGCCTCGTACCACTGGATGTCGACGGTGGCGGTGTCGTAGCCGAAGGGCAGGAAGCGCTCGGCAAGGATGCGCGCGTTGTCCAGGTACTCGGCTTCGGTGACGCTGGCGCCGAAGGCGTCCCAGCTGTTCCAGCCCATGGGCGGCGTGGGGGCCCAGGCGTGGAAGGGCAGGCCGGGCTCGGTGGCGCCGGCGGCGGCGGTGTTGGCGGACAGGGCGGTGGCAGCCGTCGCCGACCCGCCGGCCATGGCGGCCAGCCCGGCGCCTGCGACGGTGCGCACGAAGCTGCGGCGGGCCGGTTCATCGAGCGAGGTGGTGGCTGTCGAGTTCGTCTTGTTCATGAGCGATGCGGAATGAGGAAGGGCGCGGGGTTCAGTTGCTGAACAGCATTCCTCGGCCGGTACCACTGATGTAGATGCGGCCGTAGATGCCTTGATCGGCCGCCATGACGCCAATGCCGCCGAACTGGTTCGCGTCGTCGTTGAAGCGCGTCCAGGTGGCGCCGGCGTCGTCGGAGCGATGCACGCCCCACACGCCGTTGATCACGCCCACGACGTAGACCGCGGCCGAGTACGGCGCGCCGGCTTTGGCCTTGCCCAGCGCGATTGCGCTGGCGCCCTGCACATCAGCCCACTGGTTGCCGGTGAAGATCGACGCGAATTGGCTGAGCTTGGTCCAGGTCGCGCCCGAATCGGTCGAGCGGTACACCGTGTTGCCGTCGGTCAGCCAGAGGTCGCCCTCGACGTTGGGGTTGACCGCCAGCGAGGTGYTGCCGAAGTAGTTYGGCGCCAGCCCGGCGTTCACCGAGCCCTGGCTCAGCGTGAACGTGTGGCCGCCATCGGTCGACGTGTAGACCTTGCCCGGCGTGCCCCACCAGTGGCCACCGNGGCGCCAGCCCGGCGTTCACCGAGCCCTGGCTCAGCGTGAACGTGTGGCCGCCATCGGTCGACGTGTAGACCTTGCCCGGCGTGCCCCACCAGTGGCCACCGGAATCGTAGGCATAGACCTTGTTCGGGTTCTTGCGATCGGCAACCAGGTGGTAGGCGCGGGGGAAGACGCTGTTGATCGCGGGCAGATTGGTCGGCACCCAGGTGGCRCCGTTGTCCGTGGTGTAGGACGGCACCGAGTAGCCGGGTGCCCAGACYGCYTTGTTGCGCSCGGTGATGGCGATGCTCGCTTCCCCGCCCGTGTTTTGCGCCGCGCCCGGTGCGTASGTGGCGAACTTCGCCCAGGTCTTGCCGCCGTCGCCGGACCACATGCCGTAGGCGGTGTTGTTGCCCAGCACGACGCCGATGGTGGCCATGTACTGCGGGTCCGACCACGCCATGTCGGCGGCGAAGCTGTTGCTCCAGTCGGTGGCCGGCGTCAGCGTCGGCTTGGTCGTGAGGTTGGTGTGCACCCAGGCGCCGACGTCGCCCGAACTGTTGATCACGGTGTAGGTGGCGCCGGCCGGCGGCGTGGCCAGGCCCAGCACGGCGGTCTCCTCAAGGCCGTCGACCGTCATGGCCCAGGTTGGCGTGGCCGAGGAGGCGTTGCTTGTCTGCATGACGCCGCCGGCGACGTGCAGGATGTGATTGCGGTCGAAGGGATCGATCTCCACATCGTCGATCCAGCCCCAGGAGACCTCGCCCGGCGTCATCGCTTCGATCTCGCGCCAGTTCCGGCCGGCATCGTCGGACAGCTGGAGGATTCGCTGGCCGGGGAAGTTGCCCCAGGTGTTGGTCACGCCCAGCGCAATGCGCGTGGTAGCACCCGTGCCGGAGACGGACACGCCGCCGTAGCCGACCGAGTCGTCGCTCCTGAGCAAGGTCCAGTTGCTGCCGTCGAACTTGTACAGACGGGCAGGACCCGCGGAGCCGGGACCGGCATCCCTGGTGAAGACCACGTAGAACATGCCGTCCGCGGCACGCACCATGTGCGGAATGTGATAGCCGGAGATCGGCACCGTGACCGGGGTCCACGAGGCGCCGCCGTTGGTCGACTTGTACAGGTTCGAGGCCAGGCCTGCGGTCTGGACATAGTCCGGCGCGATGGGCACGTAGATCGTCTGCGTGGCCGTGCCGCTGCCCTTGGTGCCGGTGTCGTAGACGACCGTCTCGACGCCCATTGCGCTGCCGCCGCCCAAGGCATTGACCTGGTCCTGGGTCAGCTTGGCGCTGGACAGCGACGTGACTTGCGCCCAGGTGAGGCCGGAGTCGGCGCTCTTCCACAGGCCGGCCGTGCGCGAGCCGTAGAACAGCGTCGATGGCTTGTTGGGGTCGACCATCAGGCGCTCGCCGATGGCCCGGCCGGGGTTGTTGCCGCCCAGCGGGAAGGGCAGGGCGACATAGGTCCACTGGTCACCGCGGTTGCTGGAGATATACAGGCGGCCGTTGCCCCCGGACGTGTACATGCCGGCGCCCATGTAGACGCGCTGGTCGTTGTTCGGATCGACAGCGATGCTCTCGACGCCGTGGAAACTGGCCTCGGCCGCACCGAAGCCCAGGCCGTCGGTGATGGGCASCCAGGACGAMGTCGGYTGGTTCCAGCGGTAGGCGCCACCGATGTCGGTGCGTGCGTACAGCAGGTTGGCGGTGGTCGGGTGGAAGACCAGGCCGGTGACGTAGCCGCCACCGCCCCATTTCGCGCTAGCTATTGGTGTAAGTGGCGGTGGCCGTGCAGGCCGCAGGCGGCTGGATGGTCTGCTCGCGCGCCGCACCGGCGGTGCCGCAGCCGCTCCAGCTCCACATGCCGCCGGATGTCGGCTGCGGGCCTAGGATGGCCGACGCGCCGGTCTTGATGGTGGCCGATGCCGTTTGCGTCCACGCGCCGTTGGCGTTGATGTAGGGCGTGATGGCCGTCGGCTTGCAGGCGGCGCCAAGCGTGGCGTTGGCCGAGCCGGAGTTGTAGCTGCCGGCGTTGGTCGTGAACTTGACCCAGTACCAGTAGCGCGTGCCGATGTTGCCCGCGGCGTCGGTGTAGCTCCTGGCGCTGGCGCCCGGCACGGCGATGCGGGTGCGGCCGTTGGGGTCGGCGTCGGTGTCGCGGAAGATCTCCAGCGACGTGACGGTGCCGCTGACGGTCCAACCCAGCTGGACGTTGTTGGCTGTGCCGGTGGCCGTCAGGCAGACGGTGGCGCCGCCGCCGCTGCCGCAGCTCTGCGCCAGCGCTAGCGGGGCCGCGCTCGCCCCGAAGGCGAGCAGCAGTGCGGGTATCAAAGTTCTCATGTTCTACCTTTCAGAATGAAAGTGCTCGACCGGTCGTCTCCGCCGGATGCGAACGTTGTGGGAAGCCGGCCCAGGGCCAGGGCACGACTCCACGACAGTGAGGGATAGGGGCGGCAGGCCCCAGCCTGGAGATGGATGCGAGCCTGCCGAGCCATGGCTTCAGTTGCTGTAAAGCATGCCCCGGCCGGTGCCGCTGAAGTAGATCCGTCCGTAGATGTTCTGGTCGGCCGCGATCACGCCGATGCCACCGAACTGGTGGGCGTCGTCGTTGAAGCGCGTCCAGGTGGCGCCGGCGTCTTCAGAGCGATGCACGCCCCACACGCCGTTGATCACGCCCACGACGTAGACCGCGGCCGAGTACGGCGCGCCGGCTTTGGCCTTGCCCAGCGCGATGACGCTGGCGCCCTGCACCTGGGCCCATTGGTTGCCATTGAAGATCGACGCGAAGTTGCTGAGCTTGGCCCAGGTCGCGCCCGAATCTGTCGAGCGGTACACCGTGTTGCCGTCGGCCAGCCAGAGCTCGCCCTCGACGTTGGGGTTGACCGCCAGCGAGGTGTTCGCGAAGTAGTTCGGGGCCAGTCCCGCGTTCACCGAACCCTGGCTCAGCGTGAACGTGCGGCCTCCGTCCGTCGAGACGTAAACCTTGCCCGGCGTGCCCCACCAATTGCCGCCGGAATCGTAGGCATAGACCTTGTTCGGGTTCTTGCGATCTGCGGCCAGGTGGTAGCCGCGGCTGTAGATGTCGTTGATCGCCGGCAGGTTGGTCGGGACCCAGGTGGCACCGTTGTCCGTGGTGTACGACGGCACCGAGTTGCCGGGTGCCCAGACCGCCTTGTTGCGAGCGGTGACCGCGATGCTTGCTTCCTGGTTCGTGTTGGTCGCGACACCGGGCGCGTTGGTGGCGAACTTCGTCCAGGTCTTGCCGCCGTCGCCGGACCAGAAGCCGAAGCCGGTGCCGTTTTCGTGGCTGTAGCCGATGGTGGCCACGTATTGTGGGTCGGACCACGCCATGTCGGCGGCGAAGCCATTGCTCCAGCCGGTGCCCGGCGTCAGCGTCGGCTTGGTCGCGAGGTTGGTGTGCAACCAGGTGCCGACGTCGCCCGAACTGTTGACGACCGCGTACGTTGCGCCGGCCGGTGGCGTGGCCAGGCTCAGGACGGCGGTCTCCTCGATGCCGTTGATCGTGCTGCCCCAGGTGGGCGTGGCCGAGGAGGCGTTGCGCGTCTCGACGATGCCGCCGCCGGAGACATGCAGGATGTGATCACGGTTGGACGGATCGATCTCGACATCGTCGACCCAGCCCGCAGTGACCTCGCCCGGCGTCACCGCTTCGATCTCGCGCCAGGTCCTGCCGGCGTCGTCGGACAGCTGCACGATCTGCTGGCCGCTCCAGTTGCCCCAGGAGTTGGTCACGCCCAGTGCGATGCGGGTGGTCGCGCCGCTGCCGTAGACCGACACGCCGCCAAAGCCGAAGTTGGTTCCGCCGATCGGGTCGACGCTCTTGAGCAGGGTCCAGTTGCTGCCGTCGAACTTGTAGAACCGGCCTGGGCCGCCGGCGCCTGGCCCGGCGTCCTTGGTGAAGGCGATGTAGAACATGCCGTCCGTAGCGCGTGCCATGTGCGGGATGTGGTAACCGGCGACCGGGACAGTGACCGGCGTCCAGGAGGCGCCGCCATTGGTCGACTTGTACAGGCTTGAGCCCAGGCCCGCTGCATTGGCGTAGTCCGGGGCGACGGCCGCGTAGATCGTCTGCGTGGCCGAGCCGCTGCCCTTGGTGCTGGTGTCGTAGACGACCGTCTCGACGCCCATGGCCGTGCCGCCGTTGGCGTTGATCTGGTCCGCGGTCATCTTGAGGGTCGACAACGACGTGACCTGCGCCCAGGTGAGGCCCGAGTCGGTGCTCTTCCACAGGCCGGCCGTGCGCGAGCCGTAGAACAGCGTCGAAGGCTTGTTGGGATCGACCATCAGGCGTTCGCCGATGGCCCGGCCGGGGTTGTTGCCACCCAGCGGGAAGGGCAGGGCGGCGGAGGTCCAGGTGTCGCCGCGGTTACTGGACATGTACAGGCGGCCGTTGCCTTCAGACACGTACATGCCGGTGGCCATGTAGACGAGCTGGTCGTTGTTCGGATCGACGGCCATGCTTTCGACGCCGTGGTACCGGGCCTCGGCTGCACCGAAACCCAGGCCGTCGGTGATGGGCACCCAGGACGACGTGCCCTGGTTCCAGCGGTAGGCGCCGCCGACGTCGGTGCGCGCGTACAGCAGGTTGGCGGTGGTCGGGTGGAAGACGAGGCCGCTGACGTAGCCGCCGCCGCCGAACTTCGCGCTCGCCCAGGTGCCGACCTTGATGGAGAAAGCCTGCTGGGTCTTGGCGCCACAGCTGTTGGTGTAGGTGGCGGTGGCCGTGCAGGCCGCGGGCGGCTGGATGGTCTGCTCTCGCGACGCACCGGCGGTGCCGCAGCCGCTCCAGCTCCACATGCCGCCGGATGTCGGCTGTGGGCCGAGGATGGCCGAGGCGCCGGTCTTGATGGTGGCCGACGCCGTCTGGGTCCACGTGCCGTTGACCTTGACATAGGGCGTGATGGCCGTCGGTGTGCATGTCTGTGCCAGGGCTGGCGAGCCGGCAACGGCTCCCAAGGCGAGCATCAGGGTTCCCAACTTCAGTCTCATGGTTCTACCTTTCTGGTGAAGGTGCTCGGCCGGTTGTCTCCTCCGGTCACGAGCGTTATGGAGAGGCCGGCTCAGTGCTTGGGCTCGACCTCGGGGTGTTCGAAGTCGGCCGCGCCCACGCGGGCGCGGCCTTGGCTGTTCAGGCGGAGTTCGAGGTGCTGGCCGCGGTAGCGCAGCGCGACCTTGGCGAGCGCCGGTCCACGCAGCTGCAGGCGGCTGAGTCGCCCCTCCTTCCAGTCCACGTCCAGCGTCAGGGCGCCATGCGCACGCACGCCGTGCAAGGCGCCTGCTGGCCAGGCCTTGGGCAGGGCGGCCAGCAGATGCACCTCGCCGCCCCAGGACTGCACGATCATCTCCAGGATGGCAGCAGCCCCGCCGAAGTTGCCGTCGATCTGGAAGGGCGGATGCGCGTCGAACATGTTGGGATAGGTGCGAGCCGGCCCCAGCAGTCCTTGCAGGACCTTGTAGGCCCGCTCGCCGTCGCCCAGGCGCGTCCACAGCGCCAGCCGCCAGGCGGTGGCCCAGCCGGTGCTTTCGTCGCCGCGGGTGTTCAGCGTCTTGCGCGCGGCCTGGGCCAGCGCGGGTGTGTCGCGCACGTTGATTTGCTCGCTGGGGTAGACGGCGTACAGGTGCGAGACATGGCGGTGCTGTTGGTCGGTGGCCGACGCATCCCAGTCCTCCAGCCATTCCTGCAGTTGGCCCTGCGCGCCGATGCGATCAGCCGGCAGGCGGGTTCGCGCCTTGCGGACGGCAGCAGTGAATGCCGGGTCGTCCTCGCCAAGCTGTGCCTGTGCCGCAATGGCCGCGTCGAACAGGTCGCGCAGGATCTGGCGGTCCATTGCCGGCCCGGCGCACAGTGCGATGTCGGTATGGTGGTTGTTCTCCGGCGACTGCGAGGGCGACGTGACGAGGCCGCGGCCCTTGGGGTCTTCGACCAGCGTGTCGAGGAAGAACAGCGAGGCGCCCTTGAACAGCGGCACGAGCCGGCGCAGCACGGCCGGGCTCGGGTTGTACTGGTAGTGCTGCCACAGCGTCGTGCACAGCCACGCGCCGCCCGTGGGCCACATGCCCCACAGCGGGCCATCGATGGGCGCGGTGGCGCGCCAGAGGTCGGTGTTGTGGTGCGCGACCCAGCCGCGCGCGCCGTAGCTGTTGCGGGCCGTGCGCGCGCCGGTGACGGCGAGGTCCTCCACCATCTTCAGCAGCGGCTCGACACACTCGCCCAGGTTCGCCGGCCCGGCGGGCCAGTAGTTCATCTCGGTGTTGATGTTGATCGTGTACTTGCCTTCCCAGGGCGGGTGCAGCACTTCGTTCCACACACCCTGCAGGTTGGCCGGCTGGCTGCCCGGGCGCGAGGACGACAGCAGCAGGTAGCGCGCGTACTGGACGTACATCGCGGCGAGCGCGGCGTCGGGCTGCCGGGGCACGCCCTTGATGCGGGCGTCGGTGGAGCGGGCATTGGCCTCGTGGCCGCCGAGGTCGATGTGCAGGCGGCGGAACAAGGCGCGGTGGGCCTTGAGATGGTCGTCGCGCAGCTTGGTGAACGGCTTGCGCGCGGCAGCGGCGGTGCGCTGCCGCACGGCGGCCACGGGGTCGCCGCTGGTGTCCTGCCAGTTCACATAGCTGGTCTCGCCGGAGACAAGTAGCGTCAGCTGGCGCGCGCCGCGCACGCGCAGCCGGTCGCCGCTGGCCTCGATGCGGCCATCGCCCACTGCCTGCACGCGCAGCGCATAGCGCAGCTGGCCCGGGATGCCGAAGGCCTGCACATTTCGGCCCTCGATCAGCAGCGCGTCGCTGCCGTCGGCGCGGACGGCCAGCGACCCGGGCCGCTTCTCTGCAAAGAGAGATTCACGGTGGTCCCACGGCGCGCCGACGAAGACGACGCCATCCTTGTCGTACTTGGTGTCGCCGAAGCCGCCATAGGGCTGGTAGTCGGGATGGCGATAGCCGAGGTCCAGGTCGATCGTGCCGTCGCCTTCGATCTCCAGCCGGATCACCGTCACCTGGTCCGGCACGCTGCAGAAGGTCTCGCGCCGGTGGCGGCCGCTGCCGTCGATGAAGCTGGTGGTGGCGATGGCGCTGTCGAGATCCAGGCTGCGCCGATAGCGCGCTGCGGCCTTCACGCCGGGGAAGTCGAGCAGCAGGTCGCCGGCGGCGCCGAAGGGCATCTGCTTGATGGGCTTGCCCATCAGCGCCTCGGAGACGAGCTCGTTGGCCTCCTTCCAGCGTTCCTGGTCGATGAGGGCGCGCACTTGCGGCAGGGCCTCGCGAAACTTCGGGTTGTCCTGGACGTAGGGCCCGCCGCCATGCAGCGTGTCGATGTTGAACTGCAGCCGCTCCTGGGCCGGGCGCCCGAAGACCATCGTGCCCAGGCGCCCGTTGCCGACCGGCAGGGCCTCGATCCACGGGCCGGCGGGCTGGTCGTACCACAGGCTGAGTGCATCAGCGCCGATGCCGGCCGCGCCGGCCTGCACCCAGTGGGGCAGGGCACTGAGCATCGGCAGCAGCGCGGCCGAGGTGACGAACCGGCGGCGGGACGTGGGGGTGCTGTTGTTCATGCTCATTCGCAAGGAAGGGACTTCAACGTCTGCCGACGATGACGTTGAGCGACCTGACGCTGGACATCGTGCGATCGACGCTCATGTCAGCGAGCCGCTGCAGCATTTCACCGATCGCCTTGTCGGGCAGCTTGCCGATGTCTTCGGCGACGATGGAGTCGACCACTTCGTCGGCGTCCGTTTTGATCGGTGCGTGTTCATCTTGTCTCTGGTGGTTGCTCTCGGGGGCTCTGCGGCCCGGCTTGCTCTTCCCTGTCCAACGGTCCGCCTTCCTGCCTTGGCGCTTCGAGCGTCCTCCGTGCTGGCAACGCTGTCATTGCGCTCGGTTCGTCGCTTTTGGCACGATGGCTGGTCAAACCAATTTGGTCAAGCCACTTTGCCATATCCTCTTGGATTGGTCTTACCGGTGTATTCCCCAATATCGTTTCACTGGGTGTCGGCGATGAGCGGTGCGGCGCGCGAGATTGATTGCGATACCATTTGGTCTGTCCAATTAACAACGAGCGCTGGTTCCAATGCCCAACCAACACCGCGTCGGCGAAGTGCGTCGGCAATATCAGCTGGTCGCCGACAAGATCCGTGCGCTGATCGACGCGGAGGGAATCTCCACGGGGGGGCGGCTTCCAGCGGAGCGGGAATTGGCGCTGCAACTCGGCGTTTCGCGGCCGTCGCTGCGCGAGGCGCTGATCGCGCTGGAGATCGACGGCCGCGTGGAGATCCGCGGCGGTTCGGGTGTGTACGTCAGCGCGCCGCCCATGAATGGCGAAGTCGCAACCTCATCGCTGGGCGAAAGCCCTGCCGAGTTGGCGCAGGCGCGTGTCGTGCTGGAGAGCGCGATCATCACGCTCGCGGCAGCGCGGGTGAGCAAGGCATCCTTGCAACGCGTCGAGGACGCGTTGAACGCCATGCGTGAGGACCATGCCAGTGGCCGCAAGCCTGTCGAGTCGGACCGGCGCTTTCATCTGAGCATTGCCGAGATGGCTGGCAACTCCGTCCTGGTCGGCGTGGTGGGAACGCTCTTCGACGGCCGTCACAGCCCCATCGCGTCACGCATGAGTGGCCAGGCCGAGTCCACGCACACCTGGCAGGTCGCACTCGCGGAGCACGAGGCGATCTATCACGCGCTGGAAGCCCGCAACCCGCAGGCGGCAGCTGCAGCCATGTGCTCACATCTGCTGGCCTCTCTGGGCCGCTGGGTCGGCGAGGGAACCGGCGCCGCCTGAGGCACGCCGCTGCGGTGTGCCACAGCCCGCAGCGGATACCGCGGGGGTAGGGTAGCTGGCGCCGGTCATCGACCAGCGGCCGGGACGTCACCCACCTTTTCGGCGGTTGTACACGTCGAAAACCACGGCAGCCAGCAGCACGACGCCCTTGATGACCTGCTGCCATTCGATGCCCACGCCGAGGATGGACATGCCGTTGTTCATCACCCCCATGATGAAGGCGCCGATCACCGCGCCGAGCACCTTGCCGACGCCGCCTGACGCCGAGGCCCCGCCGATGAAGCAGGCGGCGATCACGTCGAGCTCGAAGCCCAGGCCTGCCTTGGGCGTGGCCGTGTTGAGGCGGGCCGCGAAAACCAGGCCAGCGAGTGCCGCCATGACGCCCATGTTGGCGAAGCACAGCAACGTCAGCTTCTCGGTGGGGACGCCGGACAGCCGGGCGGCACGTTCGTTGCCGCCGAGGGCGTAGATGCGCCGGCCGAGCGTCGTGCGGCGGGTCACAAAGACGTAGGCGGCGATCAGGATGCCCATCAGCAGCAGCACATTGGGCAGGCCCTTGTACGAGGCCAGCAGCCAGACCACCCCGGCCAGTGCGGCCGACTGGGTCAGCAGCCGCAGGCCGAAGAGCGCTGCCGGCTCGGACGCCGCGCCGAGCGCTGCGGCCTTGCGGCGCGTGGCCAGCTCCCGCCAGGCCAGCCATGCCACCAGGCCGAAGCCGATGACGAGGGAGCTGAGATGACGCTCCTCGCCCGCCGGCCAGTCGGGCAGGAAGCCGCTGCTGAGTAGCTGGAAGGATTCCGGGAAGGGGCCGATGGACTGGCCGCCGAGCAGGGCAAGCGCCAGCCCCTTGAACACCAGCATGCCCGCGAGGGTGACGATGAACGAGGGGATCTTCAGGTAGGCGACGAACCACCCCTGCAGGCAGCCAATGAGGGCGCCGGCGACCAGGCACACGGCTGCGGCCGGCAGCACGGGCCAACCCTGCTCGACCATCAGAATGGCTGCCAGGGCACCGATGAAGCCGCAGATGGAACCGACCGACAGGTCGATGTGGCCCGCGACGATCACGAGCAGCATCCCGAGGGCCATGACCACGATGTAGCTGTTCTGGAGGAACAGGTTGGTCAGGTTCAACGGCTGCAGCAGCGTGCCGTCGGTGAGCACCTGGAAGAACCCCATGATGCAGACCAGCGACAGCAGCATGCCGTAGTCGCGCAGGTGCGATGCCAGGAAATTGCGCAGGGAAGAGGAAGACATGAGGATGGGTTTCAATGGGTGCCCAAGAGGGCGTGCATGACGGTTTCCTGGGTGGCGCCGGCAGCCGGCATTTCAGCCACCAGTTCGCCCTCGTTCATCATGTAAAGGCGGTCGCACAGGCCCAGCAGCTCGGGCAGCTCCGACGAAATCATCAGGATTGCCCGACCCTGGGCGGCCAGGCTCGCAATCAGGCTGTAGATCTCGAACTTGGCGCCGACGTCGATGCCGCGGGTGGGTTCGTCGAGGATGAGCAGCTGGGGGTCGGTGAACAGCCACTTGGCCAGCACCACCTTCTGCTGGTTGCCGCCGGACAGGTCGCCGACGGCCTGCTGGACGTTGGCGCAGCGGGTGGCCAGCCGCTGCCGGAAGTCATTTGCCACCGTGCTCTCCTGCGCCTCGTCGATGACGCCGAAGCGAGAGACGCCTTCCAGCCGGCACAGGCTGGTGTTGCGGGCAATGCTTTCCTGCAGCACCAGCCCCAGGGCCTTGCGGTCCTCGGTGACATAGGCCAGCCCTGACTTGATGGCCCGCCGGACGGTCGAGACGTCGACCTGCTGCCCGCCCATCCAGGCGGAACCGCGGATGCGGCGCCCCCAGGAGCGGCCGAACACGCTCATCGCGAGCTCGGTCCGGCCCGCGCCCATCAGGCCGGCGATGCCGACGATCTCGCCGCGGCGAACATTCAGATTGACGCCCTTGATGGCTTCGCGGCCCACGTGAAGCGGGTGCTCGACCCACCAGTCGCGCAGCTCGAACAGGACTTCACCTGGGTTGGACTGCCGCTTGGGATAGCGGTCCTGCATGTCTCGCCCGACCATGGCGCGAACAATGGCCGCCTCCGCTGGCGGCGCCTCCCTGCAGTCCATCGTGGTGATGGTCGAGCCATCGCGGAGCACCGTGACGGCGTCGGCCACTTCGGCGATCTCGTTGAGCTTGTGGGAGATCAGCACACAGCTGACGCCGCGGCCGCGCAGCCGTTTCAGCAATTCGAGCAGCGCGGCGCTGTCATCCTCGTTGAGGCTGGCTGTGGGCTCGTCGAGGATCAGCAGCTTCACGTCCTTCGCGAGCGCTTTGGCAATCTCCACGAGCTGCTGCTTGCCGACGCCGATGTCCCCCACCAGCGTATTCGGTGACTCCTGAAGCCCGACCTGGCGGAGCAGCTCGACGGCCTGCTCGTGCGTGCGCGTCCAGTCGATCACGCCGCGCTGGGCGCGCTCGTGCCCGAGGAAGAGGTTCTCGGCGATGGAGAGCTGCGGAATCAGCGCCAACTCCTGGTGGATGATGACGATGCCGAGCGCTTCGCTCTGGCGTATGCCGGAGAAGCGCTGCGGCTGGCCGCCGAACCGGATCTCGCCTTCGTAGTCCGGGTGCGGGTAGACACCCGAGAGGATCTTCATCAGCGTGGACTTGCCGGCGCCGTTCTCGCCGACCACGGCGTGGATTTGCCCACGCTGGACGGCCAGGTCGACATGCTTCAGGGCGACCACGCCATGGAACTTCTTGCCGATTCCGCGCATCTCCAGCAGCGCGCTCGGCTGATTGCCTGCGGTTTCCATTTCAGTTGCCCGTTGAGTACACAGCGGGACGAGCGCCGGGCCGCTCCCTAGCCGGCCCGCACTGGCGATGTTCTTGCGGCTCGACGCCGCAAGCATCGCCGTCCCCGCGGGGGACCGACCAGACTTGCTCGCGTTCAGCGACGCGAGGTTGGGCGAGGGGCAGGTTCATTTCAGCTGGCTTTCCTTGTAATAGCCGCTGTCCACGAGCACGGGCTTCCAGTTCGTGGCGTCGACTGCAACAGGCTTGAGCAGATAGGACGGCACGACCTTGGTGCCGTTGTTGTAGGTCTTGGTGTCGTTCACCTGCGGCGCGCGGCCGCTGAGCACCGCATCGACGAGGTCGGCCGTGACCTTGGCCAGCTGGCGGGTGTCCTTGAAGACGGTGGAAGCCTGGTCACCCCTCAGGATGGCCTTGACCGACGGCAAGTCGGCGTCCTGCCCGGTGATGACCGGCATGGGCTGGCTCGCGCTGCCGTAGCCGACGCCTTTCAAGGAAGAAATGATGCCGATCGACAGGATGTCCGCGGGGGACAGGACGGCATGCAGCTTCTCCTTGCCGTAGAAGGCCGACATCAGGTTGTCCATGCGCGCCTGGGCGGTGGCGGTGTCCCAGCGCAGGATGCCGACCTTCATCGCACCCAGCTGCTTGCTGCGCACGACGAGCTTGCCGCTGTCCAGGTAGGGCTTGAGCACGCTCATGGCGCCGTCGTAGAAGAAGCCCGAATTGTTGTCGTCGGGCGAGCCCGCGAACACCTCCAGGTTGAAGGGCCCCTTGCCCTGCTTCAGGCCGAGCCGGTTGACGATGGACTCGGCCTGCAGCACGCCGACCTGGAAGTTGTCGAAGGTGGTGTAGTAGTCGACGTTCTTGGACCCGCGGATCAGGCGGTCATAGGCGACGACCTTGACGCCCTTCTCGGCGGCCTTCTGCAGCACGCCGGACAGCGTGGACCCGTCGATGGAGGCGATGACCAGGGCCTTGACGCCCTTGGTGACCATGTTCTCGAGCTGGGCGAGTTGGTTGGGGATCTCGTCATCGGCATATTGCAGGTCGACCTGGTAGCCGAGCGCCTTGAAGCTCTTGACCATGTTGTCGCCGTCGGCGATCCAGCGCTGTGAGCCCTTGGTCGGCATCGAGATGCCAACGGTGCCCTTGCCCTGTGCCAGCAGCGGTGCGCAGGGTGCGAGCGTCAACAAAGCGCTCAGTGCGAGAAAAGTGGTGCGACGCATGATGTCTCCGTGTGTGTTTGGGGGGCGGTCATTTGCTCAGCGAAAGATGCGCTGGGCGAGTGATAAGGGTTTCTCCAACGCCCAGCGAGGCGTTCAGCCGCAAAAGCGGTTGACGAGATTCTCGAAGACTTCCTGGCGGCCGGAGACGGGCGCCACGTCGGTGTTGGCGGCGAGCACCTGGTCGGCGAGCTCGGTCAGCGAACGCCGGCCGCTGAGGATGTCCTGGCCGGCAGGCGCGTCCCAGCCGGCGTAGCGGCTGTCCACGGCGGCCTTCAGGCGGCCGTCGTTGACCATCTTCTCGGCGATCAGCAGCGCCTGCGCGCACACATCCATGCCGCTACTCGTCAAAGCGCGGGTCCCGAGGCGAGCCTTCCACCTCGACC
>NZ_LMDK01000008.1 GCF_001425055.1 Pelomonas sp. Root1237 | reverse complement strand
TTGATCGTGATGCCGCGGGCCTTTTCTTCAGGCGCTGCGTCGATCTGGTCGTAGGCCTTGGCCTCGCCGCCGAACTTCTTGGACAGCACGGTCGCGATCGCTGCCGTCAGCGTCGTCTTGCCATGGTCAACGTGGCCAATCGTGCCCACGTTCACGTGCGGCTTGGTCCGTTCAAACTTGCCTTTTGCCATCTTGCGCTCCTGAGGCGAACCCGTTGAAACGAGTAGAAAAAGAGAAAATCTGTGGTGCCCTTGACGCGGATCGAACGCGTGACCTCTCCCTTACCAAGGGAGTGCTCTACCACTGAGCCACAAGGGCATCGGCACGGGTTTGACGCCAGATGAACTGGCCGGCAAACCGGTGTCGACGCTGACCAACCAAACCGCCCGGATTGGAGCGGGAAACGGGAATCGAACCCGTGTCATTAGCTTGGAAGGCTAAGGTTCTACCATTGAACTACTCCCGCTCTGGGAGCCCTGCCGCAACCGCCAGCAACGGCAGTTTTGGTGGAGGAGGCTGGATTCGAACCAGCGTACGCTATGCGGGCAGATTTACAGTCTGCTGCCTTTAACCACTCGGCCACCCCTCCTGAGGCAAGCCCGCAACTATAGCACAGGGCAAATGGGGCGCAACAGCCGCCTCACGAAGAAGCCAGAGACAAAGAGCGCGAAAACGTGGCCCGGGACGATTCCCCTGGCGCTCCGCTCATCTCGCCTTCCCTGGCGACGCCCAGCCTCGCCACGGCACCCAGGCGTCGCCTCGCCTCGGACCAATACAAAACCAGATCAAGGCCACCCAGCTACCAGCTGGCGAGCACTGCCGGGCGCCTTCTTACGACTTGCACAAGGGTCGCGTCGCCCAAGCGCAACAGTTTTATACGCGCAAAGATACCAATTAAGCACCAATTTGATCCGCTAGATTGGTCGCCCCAGAGAGGGCGCCACCCAATGAGCAGACACTTTGCCGCCACCACTCGGGAAACCCCCCAGTAAAAATTGGTAGCAAAGTGGCGTTATCAATCGTTACAGTGGCATGGCACTGGTTGGATGCGCTTTTGAGGGCAAACAAGGCATCAACCGGACCGAAGGTGGTATGCAACGCACCCGAAGCAGTCACCGCCGCCCCAATTCATTGGCCACAACGAGGAACAGCATATGAAGGTCAAGCAGACTCCCATCTCGCAGGCGGTACTCATCGCTTTGCTTGGCGCCAGCGGCGCCGCCATGGCGCAGCAAGCCCCGGCTCCCCAGCAACTGGACACGGTCACCATCACCGGTATCCGTGCGTCGCAGGAAAAGTCGCTGAGCGTCAAACGCAATGCCGACGCCCACATCGACGTCATCTCGGCCGAAGACATCGGCAAGATGCCCGACAAGAACGTGGCCGACTCGCTGGCCCGCGTGCCTGGGGTCACCATCCTGAACAGCCCGGCCGGCGGCTCCGGCGGCTTCGACGAACGTGACCGCGTGGGCCTGCGCGGCACCAACCCCAGCCTGACGCAGACCCTGCTCGACAGCCACGGCATCGCCAATGGCGACTGGTTCGTGCTGGACCAGACCGGTGCCGGCGTCGGCCGCAGCGTGAGCTACTCGCTGCTGCCCTCCGAACTCGTCAGCCGCGTGGAAGTGCGCAAGAGCGCCGAAGCATCCCTGGTGGAAGGCGGCACGGCAGGTTCGGTGAACATCATCACCCGCAAGCCGCTGGACTTCGCCAAGGCGCTGACCTTCGAAGCAGGCCTGGGCGCGGTTTACGCCAGCCTGCCCAAGAAGACGGACCCGCAGCTCAGCGTGCTGGCCAACTTCAAGAACGAGTCCAAGACCTTCGGCGTCCTGGTGCAAGCCTTCTCGGAAAAGCGCAGCCTGCGTCGCGATGGCGTGGAAACGCTGGGCTTCATCAACAAGCTGGACAGCACCAATGCGCCCGCCCTCGTCGCGGCCCATCCCGAGCTGAACGGCGTCTACACCCCCGACCTGATCGGCGCCGCCTATTTCACGCAGGAGCGCGAGCGCAAGGGCGGGCTGGTGCGCGCCCAGTTCAAGCCCACCCAGGACGTGGACCTCACGCTGACGGGCTTCTCGTCCAAGATGGACGCGGACAACTACAACCGCAATTACCTGATCGCGCCGCGCGCCGGCCTGATCAACAGCGCCACGATCTCGAACTACAAGATCGCGACCGACAGCAAGGGCGTGAAGACACTGACGCAGGCCACCTTCGACTGGGCCAGCTCGTCGACCGCCGGCTACTACGACATGATCTCGCGCAAGGCCTCTGCCGAGAGCAACTTCCTGAGCCTGGATGGCAGCTTCAAGGTCAACAGCGCGCTGACGCTGACCGCCAATGCCGGCACGTCCAAGGGCAAAGGCCAGACCGTCAGCCAAGATGTGGTTGAGCCGCACATCGCCGCCACGCGGGCCAGCTATGCCTTGCAAGGCAACGACACCGCGCCCGCCTTCAGCTTCACCAACCCCACGGTGGGCTTTGACTGGATCTTCGGCGCCGAGCACGTCATCGTGCACGACAAGGAAAGCTGGGCCCAGGTCGACGGCGAGTACTCGCTCGACTCCGGCGTGCTGAAGAGCCTGAAGTTCGGCGTGCGCAGTGCCCAGCACAAGCGCCACACCGATGCGACGCTGAACCAGGGCCCGGGCTGTGCTACCGGCACGCCGTACCGCGTCGGCCCCTGGGACTGGAGCAAGCCCAGCGCCTGCGCCGATGCGAACGGCAACGATGCGCCCCAGCTCTCGCCCTACACCCTGCCGGCCTTCAGCCAGTCCTTCCCGGGCAACTACGGCAGCGGCTTGGGGCAAGGCTTCCCGACCAACCTGACCTATATCTCGGCCGCGGCCCTGGCCGAGTACAACAGCCGCGTCACCAACCGCGATCCCATCGCGCGCCGCTCGCCCATGGACGGCGGCGAATACAGCGTGAAGGAAACCACCACCGCCGCCTACCTGCAGGGCAACCTGGAAGGCGACGGCTGGAGCGGCAACGTCGGTCTGCGCGCCGTGCGCACCAAGCAGTCCTCGGGTTCGTTCCGCCCCAGCTTCCCGGGCGAGAAGGCTGATGTGTCGTCGGCGTTCGGTGACTTCACGGCTACCTCCGCTGACCGCAGCTACACCGACCTGCTGCCCAGCGCCAGCGTGCGTGTGGACATCCGCCGCGATGTGGTGGGCCGCCTGGCCGTGAGCCGCACGGTGACCCGCGCCGACTACACGGCGTTGTCTGCCTTCACGTCGCTGAGCACGACGGGCATGTTCCTGGACAACAACGCCATCGGTGGCGGCACGGCCGGCAACCCTGACCTGAAGCCGATCCGCTCCACCAACTTCGATGCCAACATCGAGTGGTACTTCGCGCCGCGCGCCTTCGTGTCGATGGGTGCCTTCCACATGCAGATGGGCAGCTACATCACGAACGGCACGTTCACCAGCACCTACCCCGTGCTGCTGGGCAACACCAACCAGCAGGGTGGCGTGCAGCAACTGGTGAACCGTCAGTTCGTCATCACCGGCCTGACCAACAAGAAGGCTTCCGTCACCGGTCTGGAATTCGCGTTCGAGACGCCCATCGCCAACAACTTTGGCGTGACGGCGAACTACACCTTCGCGGACGGTCACGACCAGGACGGCCATGTGCTGCGCGGCGATGTGAAGAACTCGTTCACCCTGGGCGGCTTCTTCGAGAACGACCACTTCTCGGCTCGCGTGAACTACAGCTACACCGATGACATCTTCATCGGCACCGACCGCGGCACGGACTACTTCCAGAAGGGCAACGGCGTGCTGTCGGCGTCTCTGGGCTACAAGATCAACGACAACTTCGCCGTCAGCCTGGATGCGCAGAACCTGAACGACCCGAAGCTGAAGTACTACGCCTCGGAAGTGCAGCCGCGCGCCATCTACAAGAACGGCCGCCAGTTCTACCTGACCGCACGTGTGAAGTTTTGACCCCTCGCCTGGTCACGCGCCGCTGAACGCGGACGTGCCCAGTCGGTCCCCCGCGGGGACGGCGATGCTTGGCGGATCGACCGCCAAGCGCATCGCCAGGCGGGCCGGCTTGGGAGCGGCCCGGCGCTGCGGCCCGCAGCAACCCCGAGGGGAGCGCTCAACACGCTCCCCTTTTCCATTCCAATGCCCTCATGAGCGACACCGCCACCCTCATCGACCAGTACATCGCCGCCCGCCCGCTGGGCGGCAGCACCGATGCGCCGCCGCCGGTCAAACACATCTGCGTCGTTGGCGGCGGCTCGGCGGGCTGGATGACGGCGCTGATGTTGGCCACCACGGCCTATGGCCCACGGCTGAAGATCACCGTGCTGGAGTCGCCGCAGGTGGGCATCATTGGCGTGGGCGAAGGCTCGACGCCGTGGCTGCGCCGCTTCTTCGAGATCCTGGGCATCGAGGAATCCGAGTGGATGCCGGCCTGCAACGCCACCTACAAGAGCGGCATCACCTTCGATGGCTGGTCGACCAAGCCCGGCTTCGAGCGCTACTTCCACCCCTTCGTGTCGATGCTGGACAACATGACCATGCATCCCTTCGTCGACAACGTGCACGCGCGGCTCGACGGTGCCGACGTGTACGCCCACCCGGACCGCTTCTTCACGTCCGCGGCGCTGGCGCGCCAGGCCCGCGGCCCGCGCGCGCTGCCCAATTTCCCCTTCGACGTCTGGTACGGCTATCACTTCGACGCAACCCTGCTCGGCCAATTCCTCGGCCGCAAGGCGGTGGAGCGCGGCGTGACCCACCTGCGGCGCCACGTCACCCAGGTGCTGCTCAACGAGCGCGGCGACATCGACCGGCTCCAGCTCGATGACGGCGAGGCCCTGGCCGCCGACTTCTTCGTGGACTGCAGCGGCTTTGCATCGCTGATGATTGGCAAGGCCCTGCAGACGCCCTTCATCGGCTTCGGGGAGAACCTCTTCAACGACGCGGCCGTGGCGATGCCGACGCCGCTTGAAGGCCCCATCGAGTCGCAGACCGTGTCCACGGCGCTGCGCCACGGCTGGGCGTGGAAGATCCCGCTCACCCAGCGCCAGGGCAACGGCTATGTCTACAGCAGCGCGCACTGCTCGGCAGACGAAGCCGAGACCGAGCTGCGCCAGCACCTGGGCCTGTTGGATGCCGACATCCCCGCCCGCCACCTCAAGATGCGTGTGGGCCGCATGTCCAAGGTCTGGAATCGCAACTGCGTGGCCATCGGCCTGTCGCAAGGCTTCATCGAGCCGCTGGAAGCCACGGCCCTGCTGTTCGTGCAGGTCACGGCGTCCATGCTGGTGGAAGTGCTGGAGAAGGGCGACCTCGGCGCCGCCTCCCAGGACGCGTTCAACGCCGCCATGCACAAGCGCTTCGAGAACACGCGCGACTACATCGTCGCGCACTACAAGACCAACTCGCGCACCGACACCGACTACTGGCGCGAGAACGCCGAGAACATGCACTTGTCGGACTCGCTGCAAGGCGTGCTGATGACGTGGATGTCGCGCAAGCCCCTGGTCGCCGCCCTCAAGACGGGCCGCTTCGGCGGCGGCTACCCGGCCGTGTCCTGGTACGCGCTGCTGGCCGGCATGGGCATCTTTCCGGATGTGCAGGACCTGCAGCCGCCCACCGAGCACCAGGCTCGCCACCGGCTGGAGGCGGTGGACGACTTCATCCAGCGCAGCGCGACGAACTTTCCTGACCACCGCGAGCTGCTGGCCAACATCCCGCCGGGTGTCGGCGACAAGGCCTTGCAGATCTACACCTGGTAGCAAGGGAGGCGCTGAACAGACCCTCGCGCACGGCGCATCCCTGCTTTGGGCGGCCTGCGGCGTTGCAAATGCTCGCCATAGTCAAGCTATGGCTGCGCTTTGCGCCTTGCAGCCCATCCCAAACCAGGGCGCGCCGCATCGCGGAGGCCTATTCAGCGCCTCCCCGCAACCGGTCGAGGATGTCCTTGCGCACGACGGCATCGGCCGCCGCGTCGATGTCGCCGAACAGATGGCGCTGGCCTGCGGGGATATGCGCCAGCCCCTCGCCCCGCGCGCTGAACACATAGTGCGCGAACAAGGCGCGCCAGCCTTCACGTTCACCGTCGGGCAGATGCCGCAGCGCCAGCATGGCCAGCCGCATCGCCGCCAGGTGCAGGTCATCCGGGCGCTGCGGCGCGGCCAGCGGCCGCCACCAATAGTTCATCAGGATGTTCAGATGCGGCGCCAGCGACTCGACCTGATGGAACCACAGCGGCGGCATGTAGATCGCGTCACCTGGCTCCAACTCGGCCACCACAGCGCTCTCCAGCGCCTCGGCCAGCAGAGGGAACTGCGCCGGATCGGCGCGGTGCAGATCAGGCACGACTGACATCGGCGCCGGCGTGGGCGCGTAGTCGGGCGGGCCCAGGTAGAGCAGCGGTGCGCAGGCCGGCGGCAGAAGCGTGAAACGGCGGCGGCCGGCTGCCACGCAGGCGATGTTGTGGGAATCGTCGAAGTGCGCGGGCACCGTCGCACGGTTGCCGATCCAGATGCGCGGCGGCACGGCGGCATCCAGCAGCGGCAAAACATTGGCCAGCTCCAGGCCCGGCAAGGCCTCCGACACCAGCGCACTCTGCGCGGCGAGGCTGGGCGGGTCGGGGAAGTGGCTGTAGCGCCAGAGCTGCTCGAACAAGGCGGCATAGGGCCGCTTGTCGCGCATGAAGTTGAAGCCGTCCAGGTCGGGCTTGTAGCTGAAGGCCCGCGTGGGCTCGGGCTTGGCCAGCACGGCATCCACAGGCTTGCCGCCGTCGAAGCCCATCAGGTATTGCAGGCAGGGCTCCAGGCCCGCGCGCCCTTGCGCGACCAACGGCCAGTGCCTCACCGCGCCGCGCATCACGACCGGCTCGTAGGCGGGCACCACGTCGCGCTCGAAGCGCTCGCGCGTGATGTCGTCGATTTCCTTCATGGGCCGCATGGAATCCATCCTCAGCGTCGCCGCGCCAGCACGCCATGCCAGGCCTCGGGGATGTGTCCCGCCGGTTCCTGCTCGCGCTGCACCACATAGTGCTCGAACATGGCCGCCCAGGCGTCGCGTTGCGCTGCGGGCAGCGCGTTCAGCACCTGGATGGCCTGCAGCAGCGCGTGCGCTGGCGCAGGCAAGTCCTTGGCACCGGCCACGGGCCACCAGTAGTTGATCAACAGGTTGACCTTCTCCAACGCCTCGACCTGGTGATACCAGAGCGGCGGGATGTAGAGCGCATCGCCCGGCTCCAGCTCGGCAACCTGTGCAGACGCCAGCGCCTTGCGATAGCGTGGGTAGCGCTCGAAATCCGGCGACTTTGGATGCACGACCGAGATGGGCGCCCCCGACGGCGTGTGCTCGAGCGGCCCGATATAGAGATTGCCCACCTGCTGCGGCGCGAACAGCGTGAAGCGCCGGCGCCCGGCCACCACGCAGGCCAGGTTGTAGGGGTGGTCGTGATGCACCGGCACCGTCAGCGCATTGCCCAGCCAGAAGTTGGGAATGACGCCGGGCAGCGCCTGCAGCGTGTTCTCGCCCAGGAAGCCCGGGATGACGTCGCTGACCTTGGCGCATTGCGCGGCAATGGAGGGCGCACCGTCGACCGGCAGATAGGCCGCCAGGTTCGCCATGAACTCCGGCAAGGTCATGCGCGCCTTGACGAAGGCGAAGTCGGTCAGGCTGTCGTTGTAGCCCATGACGCCACGCGCCGCCGCGCGCGTCTTGGTGGCCATGACCTCGACGCCGCGGTCGAAGCGGCGCAGGTAGTCGCAGATGCTGAAAGCCGTCTCGCGCCCGGCCTGCACGGCGGGCCAGCCTGCCAGCAGGCCCTTCAGCAGCACGGGTTCGGCCCGCTGCTCCAGGCGCTCCTTGAGCTGCGGCTCGTCGGCCGCCGACCAACTTTCAACCGGGTTCATGTCTGCCACATCGGGTCTTGGAGCAACAGCTCCTGGGCCGCCATTGTCCCGGCTTGCCGCACGCGGGGCGCCTCCGGCAAACCCTGTACCAGATCAAGGCCACTTGCCATGAAACCGCCTAGCTGCCAGCCCGTCGTCGCCACCGCACAACAGGATCGTCGGCCGAGTTCCGGCACCAGTCAGATACCAATTGACCATGCGAGGTGAGCCTCCTACAGGGCAATCTGACCCTGCTTCATAGGCACGACCAAGCCACTCGGGAAACTACCCAGACTAAATTGGTAGCAAAGTGGCGTTATCAAAATCTATAGTGGCATTGAATTGGTTGTACGCGAATCCGAACCAGACAAGGGCGGCAACCGGACTCAAGGTGGTACGCATAGGCCAACGGCGGCCACCCCACCCGAATCATTGGCCACAACAAGGATTAGTTCATGAAGGTCAAACCGACCCCCATCGCGGCCGCTGTGGCGCTGACATTGCTGAGCATGTCGCTCACCGCACAGGCACAGGAAGCGGCGGCGTCGGCCAATGCACCGTCGCAGCTTGAGCAGGTCGTCGTCACCGGCATCCGCGCCTCGCTGCAAACCGCCGCCACGATCAAGAAGAACGCCAGCGCCGTCGTCGATGCCGTCTCGGCCGAAGACGTGGGCAAGCTGCCCGACTCGGACGTCGGCCAGGCCCTGGGCCGCATCCCCGGCGTGTCCGTGGGCCGTGCCTTCGGCCAGGGCGCCTCGGTGTCCATCCGCGGCTCCGACCCGCAGATGACCTACACGACGCTGAACGGCCAGACCGTCGCGTCCACGGGCTGGTATGACCAGCTCGACATCGACCGCTCCTTCAACTACTCCCTGCTGCCCTCCGAGCTGATCGGCGGCATGGAGGTCTACAAGTCCTCCCAGGCCGACCTGACCGAAGGCGGCATCGGCGGCACGGTCATCGTCAAGACCCGCAAGCCGCTGGACATGGCGGCCAACAGCGGCTTCGTCAGCGTCAAGTACGGCAAGGGCACCATCAGCGACGCCGAGAAGGAAGTCTCGGGCCTGTACAGCTGGAAGAACGAAGCCAAGAGCTTCGGCGTGCTGGCCGCCGCGGCCCATGCCGACGGTTCCTACATCCGCCGTGGTGTCGAGGCCGACAACCGCTGGTCGGGCGACGTGGCGCCCACCGCCTTCATCCAGGACCGCAAGCGCGACGCCATCAACCTGACGCTGCAAGCCCGCCCGGCGCAAGGCCTGGACCTCGGCTTGAACCTGCTCAAGCTCAAGCTCGTGGGCGACAGCTCCAACAGCAGCGACTACATCTTCCAGGACCCGAACTGCGACAAGCGCAACACGGAGGTGAAGTCGGCCTGGAACCCCACCGGCATGTGCGTGCACAGCACGACCACCGCCGCCAAGCCGCTGCCCGACCAGTTCTTCCAGGTCTGGGCCCGCGCCGCGCAGATGACCTCCGACAGCGTCACCTTCGACGGGCACTACAAGCTCGACGGCGCCAAGTTCGACCTCGTCGCCGGCACCACCAAGGCCAAGGGCGGCACGTCGCTGACAGCCAACTTCCAGGCCGGCAACTGGGACGCCGGCTTCGCGCGCCCGAACTGGCAGGGCACCATCGACGCGACGGGCCACCAGATCGTCATCAGCCCGACGTCCAGCCAGTCCTTCACGGCGGCTCAGCTGCCCTCGCAGCTGGGCCCGCAGACCTGGGCGACGTCACAAGGCCCGAACAAGGACCAGGAGAAGTACGCGCAGTTCGACGCCACCATCGACCTGAACTGGGGTGCCATCAACACCTTCAAGACCGGCGTGCGCTTTGCTGACCACACCTTCGAGAAGCGCGCCTACCGCCCCGTCTGGGCCGCCACCATCGCCACCACCGCGACCGCCAGCCTGTTCGACGGCACGGTCGACGTGGCCAGCTGGAGCATCCCGCGCCCCAACATCGGCGCCATGGTGGCCGGCACGCTGAAGAACATCAACGGCTGGAACGAGGACCGCTCCGCCTACAGCGAGCTGAACGAGAAGAACCAGGCCCTGTACGGCATGTTCGATTTCGAGGCCGGCAACCTGCGCGGCAACTTCGGCCTGCGCTACATCTCCACCGACGTGAAAAGCACCGGCTACAAGTTCGACGGCACGCCGCTGGCCGCGGGCGACTACGCCGGCAACGAGAACTGGGGCCGCGGCTTCGACGTGAAGAAGTCCAAGTACAACGACGTGCTGCCCAGCGTCAATCTGGCCTTCGACCTGCGCAAGGACCTGGTGCTGCGCGCCGCAGCGTCGCAGGCCATCACGCGCCCGAACTTCGCCAACATGTTCGGCATCCAGGTGTCCGGCTACAACGACGACCGCATCGGCAACGAGACCTGGACGGTCGGCAGCGTCGAACTCAAGCCCATGAAATCCAGCCAGATCGACCTGAGCCTGGAGTACTACTACGGCAAGGGCAATGTGCTGTCGGCGACCTTCTTCAACAAGGACATCTCGAACTTCATCACGGCCAATGTGCTGCTGAACCAGAAGATCGGCTTGGTCGACCCGTTCAGCAAGGTCGACAACTGGACGGTGCAGAACTTCGTCAATGCCGGCGGCGGCCGCCTGCGTGGCATCGAGCTGCAGGCCAACCATGCCTTCGAGAACGGCTTCGGCATCGTGTCGAACTACACCTTCACCGAAGGCACGGCGCCCAAGGAGAGCTTCGCCGACCAGCTCGGCCTGTTCACCCAGTCGTCCAAGCACAACGTGAACCTGGTGGGCTACTACGAGACGCCCGACTACTTCGGCCGCCTGGCTTACAACTGGCGCTCCAAGTACATCATTCGCGAGAACGCCTACTGGTACGGCAACCGCATGCACGCCAACTTCGGCACGCTGGACGCGAGCTTCGGCTGGAACATCAACAAGTGGCTCAAGCTGAGCTTCGACGCGGTGAACCTGACCAAGCAGGACGACGTCCAGTACGGCGCCATGTCCACCAGCCTGCCGGCCGACGGCCTGCACAAGGACCCGCTGAAGGCCGGCTACCCAGCCTGGTCCTTCAAGGGCGAGACGACCTACAAGATCGGCCTGACGGCGAAGTTCTGATCGACGCCCCCGGGCCATGCAAAAGCCCGGCGAGTGCCGGGCTTTCTTTGTTGCGCGAAGCGCAGGCCGCAGCCTAGAAGTCGTAGAAGGAATTCGCCGTCAGCCGCCCTGTGCGCGGATCGCTGCTCAGGCTGAGCTGCGGGTTCACGACGGCCGAGTGAAGCAGGCTGCCGCGGTAGATGACCAGGCGGTTGAAGCGGGCCGGCATCATGCCCAGGAACTCGAAGTGCTCGTCGGAGTCGTCGAAGTAGCGGCGCGCGGGCGGGCGGGCGTTGAGCTCGGCGTAGTAGGTGTCGAGAAAGGCTTCGCAGTTGTCCGCCGTGACCTGCTGCAGGCCTGTGGCCTTGTGGCGATAGAAAGCGGTGCCGCCGTGCGCGCCGTCGCAGAGGTAGAGCAGCACGGCCATATGGTGGGGCGTGCTGGCGTCGAAGTGGGGTGTGCGCTGCAACGGGCCGAGTTCGTCGGGCTGCATCGTCGTCAGCGAGAAAGCGCATTCGCTCTTGCGCAGATCGAGCGCTTCGGGCACGCCGAAGTTGAGGCGGATCAACGGCTCCATCAGCGCAGTGAGGTTGGCCGAATAGTCGGCTGGCACCGGTGCGCGAATGCCCGGGTAGCCCTTGCGATCAGCCACGCCGGGATAAGGCGCGAAGCTGACCTTGGCGGCCGCCTCGACCATCGCCAGCGGGTTCTCAAGGAAGTTGTCGATGAAGACGACTTGATGCTCGCCGAGCTGCGCGGACTGGATGTCCGGCGGCATGCGGATGGCGAAGGCGTCGCTCATGCTCGCGTGTCCGGTTCTCAAACCTTCCAGTACCAGCCGCGCTTGTCCAGGGCCCACACGATCACGGCCCAAACCGCGACGAAGGCGAGCGCGAACGACAGCGACTGGCCATAAGGCCCGATCAGCGGATTCAACGGCGCGAACACGGTGCGGTACAGCGGCTCCATCCAGCCGGTGGCCGCCAGCAACACGGTGCACATCCAGGCCCCGGCATAGGCGCCGATGGCGTTCAGCCCAAAGGCGCGACCCAAGGGGCGATGGCCGAGACGATCGATCCACTGATGCGCCGCGGCCAGCGCCACAGCCGCCAGGCCGCCGGTCCACAGCACGAAGGACGGCGTCCACAGCTGCTTGTTCCAGGGCAGCCAGCCCGACCACCACCAACCCACGAGCGCCGCCGCAACACCCGTCAACAGCAGGCCTCGTGTCTGATCGCGGCGCAGCAGGCCGCCGCAAAGCAGGCCGAAGATCGTCGTCGCCAGCGCGCCCAGCGTGGACAGAAGGCCCTCGGGGTCGAAGGCGATGCCGGTTGCCGCATCCCATTCATAAGCCCAGCGACCCAGCACGGCGCTATCGATGCGCTGGTTCAGGCTGCCGAGCTTGTCCAGCGTCGGGCTGCCGAACAGCAGCAGCACGCCGTAGCCGATCAGCAAGGCCAGCAGCAAGGTCCACTGCCCGCGTGCACGCAGGTGGAGGGCTGCCACGCCCGCGAACGCAAAGCAAAGGCCTATCCGCTGCAGCACACCCAGCACACGGAACTCGGGCTTGTGCATCAACCACCAGGCCAGCAGATGCAACACCAGGCCCAGACCGACGATGCGCAGGCCGCGCTGGATGACGGCGGCTCGCAGTGGCCCCGGCGCGGCGCCGGCATCCACGCGCGGCCCGAGAGCAAGCGCGGCGGACACGCCGACGATGAAGAGGAAGAACGGGAAGATCAGATCGGTGGGCGTGCAGCCATGCCAGGCCGCGTGCTCCAGCGGCCAGTAGACCGCCCCCCAGTCACCGGGGTTGTTGACCAGCAGCATGGCCGCAACGGCCAGGCCGCGCAGCGCGTCGACCGACGCGATGCGCCGAGAAGACGGCAAGCCGCTCACGGTTGCATCGCGCTCAGGATTTCGCCGTTGTCCTGGCTGAGCTCCCAGGCGAACACGCCCGCCAGGCCCTGCTTCTTCGCGAACGCGACCTTGGCGCGCACGGCGCGTGGGTCGTCGTAGCCGACGAAACGGCCGCCGCCGACCATGGCCCAGGACTGGGTGCGCTTGTCGAAATGCGCCTTCATGCCCGTCAGCGAATCGATGTCCTTGAAAGGCACCGAGCCGTCCTCGTTGGGCCAGGGCTTGGCATAGCGGCCGTCGGCCTTCACGCCGTCGAAGCCGCGGCCATACATGGCGACGCCGGCGACGAGCTTGACAGCCGGCACGCCCTCGCGCTTCAGGTTGGCGACCGACGCCTCCAGGCTGGTGTCGTCGCTGGGCTTGGCGCTGCGCAGCGCAGTGTGGTTGACGGCCTTCTTGGTCCAAGGACCGGCGAAGTCGTAGGTCATCATGAAGACCAGGTCCAGCGACGGCGCCGCGCGGCCCATGGCCATGCGAGCCAACTGCTCCTTGGTCGTGGCAATCGCGGTGGTCAGCGCGTAGCGCTTGCCGACATCGCGACCCAGGGCATCCAGCCCCACGCGCAAATCCTGCATCAGCAGCACGTAGTTCTCGGCATCGGCCGGGCTGCCCAGTGGCACGCCGTTGACCGAGCCGTTGGAACCGGGATGCTCCCAGTCGATGTCCAGGCCGTCGAAGCCCGGGTGGGCACGCAGCCAGTCCACCGAGGACTTGACGAAAGCCGCGCGGCCCTGGGCTGTCGCGGCCAGGTGGAAGAAGGGATCGGAGCCGCCCCAGCCTCCCACCGATGCCAGCACCTGCACCTTGGGGTCGCGGACCTTCAGGCGCTGGAAGGCGGCGGAGAAGATGTCCTGGTCGGCATGCGGTGCGATGCTGAAGTTGGGCTTGCCGGCACAGGCTGTGGCCTCCTTGGCGCGCTCGCCTTCACCGCAGATCAGTAAAAAGGCATAGAGCAGGTGTGTGACACGGCCGGGCTGCAGTTGCTCGACGACGTCGACGCCGCGTTCGGCCAGGATGTAGGTGCCGACGACGGGCTTCGTTTGCGCCTGCGCAAGGGAGGCAGCCAGCGCCAGGGCGGCGATCAGGGTCTTCTTCATAGATTGCATTCGCTCGTCAGGCCGGCATCCGGCACGGTATCGCGGCGGGTCACGCCCTCTTTGCGCAATTGCGCGGCACGGGCCTGCATCGCGGTGGAGCTCAGCGTCTTGCCGGCCTCGTGCAGCACCCAGTCGACCTCAAATTCGTAGTCGCGCGGCGCACCCGCCGTCGCACCGTCTGAAATCCAATGATTGAAGCTGATCGCCATCGGCTTGGCGGGCACATTGCGGCCGGTGTGCTCGCCCATCAATCTGCCGTTGACGTAGTGGCGTGTGCGTGTGGCCTCGACCTGCACGGTCAGCACTTGCCAGCCGTCGAAGGAGCCCTGCACGATGGCGGCCTGGTTGAAAGACTCCCAGGGGTCGATGCGCACCGTGTGCCAGCTGACGCCGTAGAGCCGCGTCTCCGGCTCGCCCCAGCCGCCATGCGGCAGGTATTCGAAGTCGACCTCGCTGAAGTCGGGGTCGTAGTCGTGCTTGAGCGGCCCGGCCAGGAAGAAGCTCTGGACGATGGGGTCGCGTGAGCCCGCCGTGTCGCGAAAGCGCACACGCGCCGTCGTCGTGCCAACCAGGAACTTGCGAGCCGCGCAGAGCTGGGCCAGCGAGGTGTTGGCCGGCGTGCCGTCCGTTGACATCTTCAGCTTGAGCAGTCCGCCGTCCAGCGAGAGCTGGGTGGTGGCGAAGCGTGCACCCGGCAGGCCCGGGTGGCCGGTGCCCTCGCGCAGCACCCAGCCGCTCTGGCGGAGCGCGTCCAGGCTGGTCTGCGAGAAGTCGTCGAAGAACTCGCCAGCGGCGAATGCAGGAGCCGCGGCAACCAGCAACAGCGCCGCGGCCTTCATGCCGGCACCGCCTCGGCCGGCGCGGCCTTGCGCGGCATCGGCACCCACAGCAGCAGCAGCAATGCCGGCAGGCCACAGCCAATCGTCCAGGCGAAGAACTGCTGGTAGCCCATCGCGATCTGGATGTCGCCGCTGATGGACTTGGCGAAGATGAAGCCCAGCTGCATGACGCCCGAACCGAGCGCATAGTGGGCCGTCTGGAAGCGGCCCGGGGCCACGGCCTGCATGATGTACAGGATCATGCCGACGAAGCCGAAGCCATAGCCGAACATCTCGACGCCCACCGCGGCGGCGATGTGCGGCATGTCGGCCGGCAGCTGGCTGGCGAGGTAATAGAAGGTGATGTTGGGCACACTCATGGCCACCAGCAGCAGCGGCATCGCGCGCTGCAGGCTGAGCTTGCTGGTGACCCAGCCACCCAGCACGGACCCGACGAGGAACGCACCCGTGCCCACCCAGCCGTAGACGTCGGCCACCTGGCCGGTCGTCAGGCCGAGCCCCCCCTTGTCGCGCGCTTCCAGCAGGAAGAGCGGGCCGATGGTCTGCACCTGGCCTTCGGCGAAGCGGAACATGACGATGAAGAGCACGGCGCGCCAGATGCCCGGCTTCTGGAAGAAGTCGACGACAACCTCCTTCAGCATTGCGGCCACACCCGAGGCCGTCAGTTCGCTGTGCTCGGTGCTCAGCGTGCCGGGCAGGAAGCGGGCGTTGTAGGTGGCCAGCACGGCCACCAGGCCGGCCAGCGCCAGGAAGACGGTGGACCAGGCGTTGGCTGCACCCATCGTGCCTTCCAGATGGCCCGCCAGCTTCAGGATGACGCCGGTGATGAAGAAGCGCGCGCCGTTGAAGAAGGCGCCCTGCCAGCCGGCATAGGCGGCTTGGCGCTTCTCGTCGAGCGAGGCCATGTAGAGGCCATCGCAGGCGATGTCATGCGTGGCCGACGCATAGGCGATCAGGAAGAGCACGACGATGGCCGCGCCGAACCAGTGCGGCAGATGCAGTGCCAGGGCCATCAGCCCCAGGCCCACGGCGCCGACGTATTGCGCCACGACGACGATCAGCTTCTTGCTGCGCGCGAGTTCCAGGAACGGGCTCCACAGCGGCTTGATGGCCCACGCCAGGCCGAGCACGGCCGTCCAGCGGGCAATCTGGTCGTTCTCGACCCCCAGGTTCTTGAACATCAGGCCCGCGATGAGCATGACGACGAAGAACTGCATGCCCTGCACGAAGTACAGGGTGGGCACCCACCTCATTGGAGTCCGAGCCTGTTCCATCACTGCAGTCCCTGCGGCGCGCGGCCGGTGGCTTGGGCTCGGCCTTCCAGCCAGGCCTTGAGGCCGGTCAGCGCACCGGGCGCAAAGCCCCAGCTCAGCACGGTCGGGCCGGCGACGTCCAGGCTCTGGTAGGGATTCCACAGCGACAGGTGCAGGTCCGGCTGCCACTCGCTCGCGGCCAAGCCGTAGCGGGCGCGGCGCGTAGAGACCAGCACATTGACACGCCCGTCCTTGGGCACGGTGCGCCAGTCGAGCTGGGCGATGTCGTCGACCATCTGGACCTGGGCGTCGCTGAAGGACTCGAACAGGGCCACGGCTTGTCGGCCAGTGGGGCCGGCCTCGGAGACCATGTCGGTCGGCACATCGCCCTGCACGATGACGCGGATGGGTGCATCCAAAGCCGGCGGCCTGGCACCGCGCAGTGCGGTCAGGCCCGCGGCCCAGGCTTCGGCCATCAACGCATGGTCGGCCGCCCGGGCAGCGCTGTCGTCCACGGCGCGGGCCGGGTAGGCGGCGGCGAGGCGGTCCAGGCGGCGATTGGCCGTCTCGCCCTGCTCGGGCGTCAATCGGCCGCTGTTGAAGGCATCGCGTAGCGCGTGGATCGCCACGAGCTGCTCGGCCGGCGAGCCCTGGGCCAGCACCATGTCGGCGCCGGCCTCGATGGCCATGACGGCGGACCTGGCGTAGCCGAAGCGCTCGGCCACGGCCTTCATCATCAGCGCATCGGTGATGACGACGCCGTCATAGCCCCAGTCCTGGCGCAGGATGCCGCCGATCAGCTGCGGCGACAGCGTGGCCGGGCGGTCGGGGTCGATTTGCGGGTAGACGATGTGGGCCGTCATCATGGCCGGCGCCTGCGAGGCCAGTGCCTTGAAGGGCGCCAGCTCCAGTGCGTTCAGCTCGGCACGCGTCTTGTCGACGGTGGGCAGGGCGTGGTGCGAGTCCACATGCGTGTCGCCATGGCCGGGGAAGTGCTTCACGCAGCAGGCCACACCTTCGCGCAGCGAGCCACGCATCCACGCAGCCGCGAGACGGCTGACCTCGACCGGGTCGTTGGAAAAGCTGCGCTCGCCAATGACCGGGTTGGCCGGGTTGTTGTTGACGTCGAGCACCGGCGCGAAATTCCAGTTGATGCCCAGCGACTTCAGCCCGCGCGCCACCGCCGCGCCCACGGCCTCGGCCCGGTCGGCGTCACCGCTCGCGCCCAGCGCCATGGCGGACGGCGGCTGCGGCAGGAAGGTCACGCGGACGACCGCGCCGCCTTCCTGGTCGATACCGATCAGCGCCTCGGGTCCCAGCACGTCGATGAGATCGCGCATCAGCGCCTTGACCTCGCCCTCCGTGCCGATGTTCTTGCGGAACAGGCAGACCGAGCGGATCTTCTGCTCGCGCAGGAAGGCGGCCGTGTCCGCATCGAGCGAAGGGCCGGGGATGTCGACCATCACGAGACGGCCGGGATCAAAGGTGCTCATGATCAATGCGTCTTGGTGACTTTGGCGAGGTTGGGCGGCACATCAGGGTTGAAGCCGCGGGCTCGTGCCAGCGCCTCGACCATGGGATAGAAGCTCTGCACGAGGGCGATGGGATCGAGGTCCTCGTTGCCCGTCGTGACCAGCGGCAGCTCGGCGCCGGGCGTACCGATGGGGGCGGCCAGCAGCACGCGGCCACCACGGCTGCGCATTTCCTCGGCGATGGCCAGCAGGCCGGCCTGGGCCGGGCCGCGCGGCGCGAAGATCAGCAGTGGATAGCCGTCGCGCACCAGGGCCATGGGGCCGTGCTTGACCTCGGCGCCCGAGAAAGCCTCGGCCTGGATACCGCAGGTTTCCTTGAGCTTGAGCGCCGCTTCCATCGCGACGGCCAGGCCCGTGCCACGGCCGAGCACAAAAAGGCGGTCCTCGTTCTGCAGCACCGGCAGCGCGGCGCTCCAATCCAGCTTGGCGGCCCGCTCCAACGCGATGGGCAGCACGTTCAGCGCGGCGCGCAGGGCGTCGTCCTGCTGCCAGGCAGCGACGACGCGGGCGCCGGCCACCAGCTGGGCGATATAGCTCTTCGTAGCGGCCACGCTCTTCTCGGGGCCGGCGTGCAGCTCGAACACGTGTTCCGCCGCGGCCGCGAGCGGCGAGCCGCTGGCGTTGACGAAGGCCACCGTGCGCGCACCGCCTTCGCGGAAGAACTTCGTCGGCGCGATCAGGTCGGGGCTCTGGCCGGACTGCGAGAAGGCCATCGACAGCAGGCCCTGGCAGTGGATGCGGCTCTGGTAGAGCGTGATCAGCGACATCGGCAGCGAGGTGACCAGCCGGCCCAGGCGCGCCATGACGAGGTAGGCCAGGTAGTGAGCCGCATGGTCGGAGCTGCCGCGCGCAATCGTCAGCACGCTGCTGGGCGGCTGCTCCTGCAGCGCCTGGCCCAGGCGGGTATAGCTCAGCGGGTCCGCTGCCAGTTGGCGGGCCACCACGTCCGGCGCGCTCAGCGCCTCTTCAAGCATCAACGACGACATCGATCTCTTCACCTTCTACAAACACGCGCCGCAGATTCAGTGCGGCATCCATCACGACCACATCGGCCCAGGCGCCAGCCTCAAGGCGCCCGCGGTCTGTCAGGCCCAGGTATTCGGCGGCCGCGGTCGACACACGCCGCGACGCTTCGGGCAAGGTCAGGCCCACGGTCTGCACGAGGTTGCGCAGCGCCTGGTCCATCGTCAGGGCGCTGCCGGCCAGCGTGCCGTCGGCCAGGCGCACACCGCCCAGGCATTTCTGCACCGTGTATTCGCCGAGGCGGTATTCGCCGTCGGGCATGCCGGCTGCGGCGGTCGAGTCGGTCACGCAGAACAGGCCGGGGATGCAGCGCAGCGCGACGCGGATGGCGCCGGGGTGCACATGCATGAGGTCGGGGATGAGCTCGGCGTGTTCGCCGTGGGCGAGCGCCGCGCCGACCATGCCGGGCTCGCGGTGGTGCAGGCCGGTCATCGCGTTGAAGAGGTGGGTGAAGCCCGCGGCGCCGGCCTGGAGGGCCGCCACGCCGTCGTCATAGCCGCCATTGCTGTGGCCGATCTGCACGCGGATGCCGGCGTCGCGTAGCGGGCCGATCAGCGCCAGGTGGCCGACCATCTCGGGCGCGATGGTCAGCACCTTGATGGGCGCGAATTCGTTGAGCCGCTGCACCTCTTCCAGCGTCGCGGGGATGGCATGCGCAGGCTGGGCACCGAGTCGATCAGGGCTGATGTACGGGCCTTCGAGATGCACGCCGAGCACGCGGGCCGACTGGCGGCCGCGCTGGCGGCAGACCGGGCCCAGCGCCTTCAGCGCGGCCTCGATCTCGCCGACCGGCGCCGTCATCGTCGTGGCCAGCAGCGCCGTCGTGCCGTGGCGGGCGTGGCGGCGCGCAATCGTCGCGATGGCGTCGCCGCCCTCCATCGTGTCGCGGCCACCGCCGCCATGCACATGGGTGTCGATGAAGCCGGGCAACAGGATGGACCGGCCGCCCTCGCCGGCGCGCGAGACATCGATGGGCGTGCCGCTGACGGCCGCGATGCGGCCGTGGGCGATGTCCAGGTGGCCGGTGATCACGCCCTGGGGCGTGACGATGTCGCCTTCGAGTCGAAGTTTCATCAGTCCCTGCGCATCTCGGCCACGAAGTCGTAGTAGTCGCTTCGGCAATAGGAATGCGTCAGCTCGACGGCCTGGCCCGAGGACAGATAGCCGACCCGCGTGATGAAGAGGACGGCCGCACCTAACGGCACCTCCAGCAGACCGGCCAGCTTCGCGTCCGCGTTCAGCGCGCGGATGTGCTGCAGCGCGCGCACCGGGGCGCGGTCGCCGAGGTGGGTGTAGAGCGAGGCCTCGACCTTTTGCGGGTCGGGCAGCACGGTCTGCGGCAGCACCGAGACTTCGTAGGCCATCACGACCGAGTCGGCCAGGCGCAGGCGCTCCAGGCGGGCGACGCGCTCGCCGCTCTTCAGCTCCAGCGACAGCTGCTCGTCGGGCGCGGCCGGCGTGAAGCCGCGCAGCAGCCAGCGCGAGCTGGGCACGAAGCCTCGCTGGTGCAGTTCTTCCGAGAAGCTGGTCAGGCGCGTCAGCGGCTGCTCCAGCTTGGGCGCGATGTAGTTGCCCGAGCCGCGCTTGCGGATGATGAGCCCCTGCTCGACGAGACGGTCGATGGCCTTGCGCGCGGTGACACGCGACAGCTCGAGCTGCTCGGCCAGCACGCGCTCGCTGGGCAGGGCCTCGTCGGCGTGGAAGACCCCCTCGCGGATGGCCGTCGCCAGGCTCTGCGCGAGCTGCATGTAGAGCGGCGACGCCGCATTGGGATCAGGCTTGAAATTGAAGACGGCGCTCATGCGTGGTTCATTTCTTGTTGTTGAATCAACCAGAGCGCGCCGATGACCGGCTCGCCCTGAGGTTCGACACGGCGAGACTGCAAGGCCGGGCTGAGGCGCGCGCCCAAGCGCAGCGCGATGCTGCCGGCCAGGGCCAGCGGCAGGGTGGGATGGAGGGCGGCAGCGAGGGCGTCGAGCGCACCCGCCGCCTGCGCCAGCAGCACGCTGGCGGCAGGGTCGTTTTCTTCGTGCTCGAAGACCAGGGGCGCCAAGCTGGCATAGCCCCTCTGCCCGGCTTGGGCACAGAAGCCCAGCATTTCTTCGCGCGTCGCGCCGGTCTGGCGCCAGACGGCCTGCACCAGCGGACCGGCCGGGACGCGGCTGTCGTAGGCGGCTTGAGCAAGCTTCATGGCCTGTTGGCCGAGCCACGCCCCACTGCCCTCATCGCCGATTTGCCAGCCCCAGCCGCCCACCATGCGGCGGCTGCCGTCGGGCAGCAAGGCCTCTGCAACCGAGCCGGTGCCTGAAATCAACAGTGCACCGGGCTGGCCGCCATGGGCGCCCAGCAGGGCGACGAGGCCGTCGGTGACCAAACTGAAGCGAGCCACGCCGGGGTTGGCCGCGACAAAGGCCTGCAATTGCGCCGGCACTCCGGTGCCGGACAGGCCCAGGCCGAGGGCGCAATCCTTCAAGGCCAGCCCCGGCACGCCGGCTGCGGCAATGGCCTCGCCGATGGGGCGCCAAGCCTGCGCCGCGCCCTGGCCGAGGGCCGATGCGCCGGCCTCACCGCGGCCGAGAATCCGGCCCTCGACGTCGGCCACGATGGCGCGGGTGCTGGTGCCGCCCCCATCGATGCCGACCCGGTAGCGCGCAGGGCGGCCAGAGTCGCGGGAGGTCAAAAGTGAAGGATTGAGAACGAGGGGCATGATCGACGTGATTCAGTCGATACCACTCTAATACCAACGGTAAGGGCCGTCAATTGGTTTTAAACTGGTCTATGGCCGCTCAAGCAGGCTACGGATTGGCCCCAGTCAGGACGCACCCGCCCTCGGAATCGACAAGAATACCAGTGAGAAACCAACCCGAAACGGCCGCCGTGTTCATTCTTCATCCTGCCGCCAGCGAGGCCCTGGGCGATCTGCTGGGCCGCATTGGCCGCGTCGCGCACCGCCATCCGCGAGCGGCCGACAGGCTGCTCGAATCGCTCGCCGTAAACGCTTTCACGGCCGGCGACACCGCTGTCGGTGTGGATGCACTCTACGCGCGCTTCGGTCTGCTGGAGCCGCGCGGACGTGCACTGGAATTGCTGCCGGCCCTTGAACAAGCCGGTGCGCTGGCAGCCGCCGGACATTTCCCGGTGCAGGCCGCGCGGGTTTGCGAAGCGCTCGGGCGTATTGCCTACCAGCAGGGCGAGTATCAGCTCGCCAGTGAGCAATGGTCGCGGGCGCTGGACCTCGCGGAGGTCAGCGGTCATTTGCAGGCCGGCGTGGCCGCGCGCATTGGCCTCGGACAGATTCATTACGCCCAGGCCGACTGGGCGCGCGGCTTGCGCCAGATGCGTGACGCCGGCGAGCAACTCAAGCTCGGCGGCGGCGACGACAGCTACCTGGCCGCCAAGCTGGCGCTGAACATCGGCGTCGGCAGTTTTGAGACTGGCGACCTGCCCGCCGCCGAGCGCCATTTCAGCCATGGCCTGGCCGCGGCGCGGCGCGGCGGCCACCGCGTCTTCGAGGCCGAGGCGCATTGGCATCTTGCCCGCGCAGCGCTGGCCCGTCAGCGCATGGACTGGGCCGTGGCCGACTGCCGTCTGGCGCTCGACATTGCTGCTCGCCACGGCTACCCCTGGCTGGAGGCGGCCGCCAGCCGCACCTGGACCGAGATCGCCCTGGCCCGCGGCGACAACGCCGCCGCCGTGCGCTCGACCCGCCACGGCCTGGCCCTGGCCCAGCGCATCCAGGCTCGTGCGCAGGCACGCCAGGCCCACCTGCAACTGGCCGAGCTGCTGCAGGCGGAGGGCGATGCCCCCGGCGCACTGGACCACCTCTGGCAACACCTGGCCCTGCAGTCCGAGATCGAGCGCCTCAGCCTGCCCGCTCGCACGACGTTGGCCGCGCCGCCGGCCGAGGAGGCCGGCACGCCGGTCACGCCGGAGGAATTGCTGCTGCATCTGTGCGGCCAGCGCCAGCGCCTGTCCACGGCAACGCCGCCCGAAGCATTGGCTGAGCTGAAGGCGGCGAGCGCCCGCATCCTCGGGCTGGCCAGCGTGATCCGTTGGCCGCTCGGCCAAGGCGGGCTGAGCAACGCTGAGCAGCCGCGCTACGTCGACCTGCTGACCCGCCATGGCGCGCCGCTCGCGCTGCCGGATGCGGCCCTGCATCCCTGCCATGCCGAGCTGTCCGGCCTGCAAGGCGCCGCCGAGGCGCGTATCGAGGTGCCCCTGTATGACGGTGCGCAGCTGGCCGGCGCCCTGTGGCTGGTCGATGCCCGCACGACGCGGGCCTGGACGCGCCAGGAGCTGCTGATCGCCAGCCAACTGGCACTGCTGTTCGAGGTGGTGATCAGAGGCTGAGGCGCGTGGGGCGAGCGCGGCTGTTGAAGAGCAGTCCCGCCTTTCGCTGCCCGGAATCCGGCCGCGTCATCGCCTTTTCACGCCGCACTGTCACAGTGCGGCACTCGTGCACGCCACCTCCTCCGACACCCACTCACTCTGCGCCGCACGCCCCGCCCTGCCGCGCGGCTTCGGCCTCGTCATCGGCGCGCAGTTCGCCTCGGCGCTGGCCGACAACGCCCTGCTCATCGTCGCCATCGCGCTGCTCGCGCAGCAGGGCTTCCCGCTGTGGTGGGCGCCACTGCTGAAGGTGGGCTTCATGGCCGCCTATGTGCTGCTCGCGCCCTGGGTCGGGCCACTGGCCGACGCCTTCGCCAAGGGCCGCGTGATGGCCGCGATGAACCTCGTGAAGATGCTCGGCCTGGCGCTGCTGGCCCTCGGCTTGCACCCGGTGGCGGCGCTGGCGGTGGTCGGCCTGGGCGCTGCGGCCTATGCGCCGGCCAAGTACGGCCTGATCACCGAGATGGCCGCGCCCGAAGCGCTCGTGAAGGCAAATGGCTGGATCGAGATCAGCGTCGTGTCCGCGGCGCTGCTGGGCGCCGTGCTGGGCGGCGCGCTGGTGAGCCCGCTGTGGCTGGCTTCGGGGCTGGCGGACGTGTGCGATGGGCTGAACCTGCCGGCCGACAAGCTGACGGGATCGCTGGCGGCGCTGCTGGTCATCTACGCCGTGTCCAGCCTGTTGAACGCCGGCATCGCAGACAGCGGACGCCGGCAGCGCAGCGTGGCTCACGATCCGGCGACGCTGCTGCGCGAATTCCGCGCTGCCAACCGCACACTCTGGCGCGACCGCGAGGGTGGCTTGTCGCTGGCGGCAACGACGCTGTTCTGGGGCGTCGGGGCGACGCTGCAGTTCGCGGTGTTGAGATGGGCTGGCGAGGCACTCGCGCTGCCCTTGAGCCAGGCAGCCTATCTGCAGGCGGCGGTGGCGGTGGGCGTCATCGGCGGCGCGGCGGCGGCAGGGCGCTGGCTGGCGTTGCACCAGGCGCGGCATGGGCTTTGGGCCGGCATCGCACTGGGCCTGCTGATGCCAGTGGTGGCCGAGGTCAGCGAGGTGGCAACGGCCGCGGTCGTGCTCGCTCTGGTCGGCGCCGTGGGTGGCGCGATGGTCGTGCCCCTGAACGCGCTGCTGCAGCACCGCGGCGCGACGCTGCTGAGCGCGGGGCGGTCCATCGCCGTGCAGGGGTTCAATGAAAACCTGAGCGTGCTGGCGATGCTGGCGACCTATGCCGGCTGCGAAGCCGCGGGTGTGCCGATCGCGGTGACGCTCAGCGGGCTGGGCGTGCTGGTTGCGGGCGCGATTGCAGCGCTGATCTGGGTGGACACCCGCAGCCGCGCCTAGAGGCGCCTCGCGTCAGGCCACGGCCTGCAAACCCGTCAGTCGGAACACCGGCTCGCCGCGCGCGATGGCGCCTTCCAGCACCGATTCGAAACGCGCCGTGATATCGGCCCAATCCAATCGCCTTGCCGTGGCTCGCGCCGCCTCGGCCACCACCCGGCGGGCGTTGGCGTCCATGGCGGCAACGCCCGCCGCCGCGACAAAGGCGTCTTCCTTGCCCGGCCCGGCCAGCCAGCCGTTCACGCCGCTACGGATCAACTCGCCCGCGGCCGCACTCTCGAAGGCGATGACGGCGCAGCCGCTGGCCATGGCCTCGGTCGTCACATTGCCGAAGGTCTCGGTCAGGCTTGCAAACAGGAAGAGGTCCAGTCCGGCGTAATGCGCCGCCAGATCGTCGCCACCGCGCTGTCCTGCAAACACGGCGTCGGGAACACGCGCCGCCAGCTCGGCACGCATCGGCCCGTCGCCGACGAAGACGAGGCGGGCACGCGGTTGCAGCCGCTTCACAGCTTCAAAAGCGGCCAGCACGACGCCAAGGTTCTTCTCGGGGGCCAGGCGGCCGACGTAACCCATGACCAGGTCGTCAGACGCGGCGCCCCAGCTTGCGCGCATCGCAGCGTTGCGTCGCGCCGGATCGAAGCGCTGCGTATCGACACCACGGCCCACCACCGACAGCCGCTCGAAGCCGCGTTCGGCCAGCAGCACGCGCATGGCCTCGGTGGGCACCATGGTTGCGTCGCAGCGGTTATGGAATTTGCGCAGATAGCCCATGATGGGCTTGGACAGCAGGCCCAGGCGGTAGTGCTTGCCGTAGGCATGGAAGTTGGTGCGGTAGTCGGACGTGACGGGCAGCGACAGGTGCTGGGCCGCCTGGAGTGCCGACCAACCCAGCGGCCCTTCGGTCGCGATGTGAACGACGTCGGGACGGCGCAGCGACCACAGCTTCACGAGGCTGCGCTTGCTGGGCACGCCCATGCGCAGGTTGGGATACAGCGGCACGGGCAGGCCCTTGGTCAGGACTTCGTCGATCTCGGGCTTGCCGGTGGGCTGCATGCCCATCCGGGCTGGCTGGCGCGGGCGGATGAGCTGCACGTCGTGGTTGCGGCGGTTCAGACCGTCCACGACGCGAGCCATCGACATGGCGACGCCGTTGACTTCGGGCGGATAGGTCTCCGTCACCACCGCAAGCCGACGCGAATGGCGCGGCGCGGGCAAGTCGTCAACCAGGATGTCGTCGGCGTCGGTTGCGGTTTTCATGCGCGCATGGTCGGCAGCGTTTGCAACAGCACGATGACAACCGGACCGTCACGCCGATTTCACGCAAGCAGCCCACCATCGCGCTGCTTGCCACCCAAATACGAGGACGGGACGTGAACGAGTTCTTTCAAACCCTGAAGACCCAGCGCTGGGACGACCACCGCTACTACCACCACAGCCGCATCAACCAGAGCCTGCACCTGATCAGCGCCTTGAGCTTCCTGGTGTCGTATGCGCTGTTGTTCGTGAATCCCGCGTGGTCGGCACTGCTGGCTTGGTGCGTATCGATGACGACGCGCCAGGCGGGTCACTTCTTCTTCGAGCCGCGTGGCTATGACGAGGTGAACAAGGCTACCGACGAGTACAAGGAAGAGATCAAGATTGGCTACAACATCCGCCGCAAGATCGTGCTGATGTCGGTCTGGGTGGCACTGCCGCTGGTGCTGTGGCTGTCGCCGTCGCTGGGCGGTTTGATCCAGCCTGCCGTAGGCCTGCAGGGCTTTATCGAGGACGTCGGCATGGCCTGGTTCTGCCTGGGCGTGACGGGCCTGGTGTTCCGCGTCGTGCAGCTGTGGGTCACGCAGAACCTGATGCAGGGCCTGGCCTGGGGTTTCAAGATCATCACCGACCCCTTTCACGACGTGATGCTGTACTGGAAGGCGCCCCTGTTCCTGTTGCGCGGCCAGCTGATCGATCCGATGGACCACGTGGGCCAGCAGGCGCATTGAGCTGATGGACGAGACCCTCACTCTTTCGGCGCTGGCCCTGGGCGTGCTCGCGCTGTTGCCGGCGGTCAAACGGCGCATCGAGCTGTCGCGGGCCAAGCACCGCTCACTGGCCGGGCACTCGCGCATGGCCAAGCGCTTGGCGCGCTGGGTGCCGGGCTATGCCTACGACGAGGCGCAGTTTTTCGCCGCTGACGGCGCACCGACGGAAGTTGCTGCCCAACGGCGTGCCGCACTGCAGCGCCTGGGCGCCGAGTTCGACAGCCGCTTCGCGAAGACGCTCGCGGCCACCGAACAAGCGCGCGACACCATTTCTGATCTGCGCTTCACGGGCCGCTACCGCGTGCCCTTCCAGTTCAGCCCGGTGCTGCGCGAGCGTCTGAAGGTGGGCGCCTTCCTGCAGCACAGCGAAGGCGTGCAGGTTGAGGACCTGGATGGCAATCGCCTCTACGACCTGACCGGCTCCTACGGCGTCAACGTGCTGGGCTACGACGCCTACAAGGAATGCATCGACGAAGCAGCAGCCATGGTCCGTGATCTGGGCCCGGTGCTTGGCGCCTACCACCCCTGCGTGCTGGACGTGCTGTCGCGTCTGAAGGCCATCTCCGGGCAGGACGAGGTGAGCTTTCACATGTCCGGCACGGAGGCGGTCATGCAGGCCGTGCGGCTGGCGCGGTATCACACGAAGAAGAAGCGCCTGGTGCGCTTTGCCGGCGCCTACCACGGCTGGTGGGAGGACGTGCAGCCCGGCCCGGGCAACCCGCTGCCGCCGCGCGAGACTTTCACGCTGCAGGACATGGCCGAGCGTTCGCTCAAGGTGCTGGCGACGCGCCGCGACATCGCCTGCGTGCTGGTCAATCCGCTGCAGGCACTTCATCCCAACGCGAGTGCGCCGGGTGACTCCGCGCTGATCGACGGCAGCCGCCGCGCGAGCTACGACCGCGGGGCCTACACCGCGTGGCTGAAGAAGCTCCGCGAGGTCTGCACGGCGCGTGGCATCGTGCTGATCTTCGACGAGGTGTTCGTGGGCTTTCGCCTCGCACCGGGCGGCGCGCAGCAGTACTTCGGCGTCAAGGCCGACCTCGTCACTTACGGCAAGACGCTGGGCGGTGGGCTGCCGGTAGGGGTCGTGTGCGGCAGCCGCCTGCTGATGCAGCGCTATCGCGAGGACCGGCCGGCCGACATTTGTTTTGCGCGCGGCACCTTCAATGCTCACCCCTATGTGGTCGCAGCGATGGCATCCTTCCTGAAGCGCATCGAACGCCCCGAGGTCCGCTCGCTGTACGACGGCCTCGACGAGCGCTGGAACGCGCGCTGCGCGCAATTCAACGCTCGCTTACAGACGGCCGGCGCGCCTGTGCGCATGGCCAATCTGTCGACGATCTGGACCGTGATGTACGACCAGCCCGGCCGCTACCACTGGATGCTGCAGTTCTATCTGCGCAAGCACGGCCTGGCGCTGAGCTGGGTGGGTACGGGGCGGCTGATCTTCAGCCTGAACTACAGCGACGCCGAGTTCGCCGAGGTTATGGACCGCTTCATCGCCGCGTGCGGCGAGATGCGTGCTGACGGCTGGTGGTGGACTGCGCCCGAGCTGACCGCCAAGGCCATCCGCCGCGGCGTTTTCCGCGAGATGCTGGAGCAGAAGTTCTGATGAAAGACCGCGAAGCATCGCCCGCGCTGCGCGTCGGGATGAATGACCACGCGCGGCCCCGCCGGGGATGGTTCAAACGCCTCGTGGCGCAGGAAGACTTGAACTTCCTGCTGACCAACCGCGTGCCGCGGATCGCGCTCACGCGGATGATGGGCCGCTTCTCCCGCATCGAGAGCCCGTGGCTGACGCGGCTGACCATTGCCGTCTGGCGGATGTTCACGCCGCTGGACCTGAGCGAGGCCAAGCAGCAGAACTTTCGCTCGCTGAAGGACTGCTTCACACGCGAGCTGAGACCCGGCTCACGCGTGTTCGACGCGCGGCCTGAAATCTTTGCAAGCCCCAGCGACGCCATCGTCGGCGCGACCGGCGTCGTCGAACGCGGGCAGGTCTACCAGGCCAAGGGGTTTCCATATTCGACCGAGGAGCTGTTTGGGCCGACCCAGGATGCCAGCGTCTTCGAAGGCGGCCGCTTCGTCACACTGCGGCTGACGTCGGCGATGTACCACCGCTTCCACGCCCCGGCGGACGGCACGGTGGAGCATGTGACCTATCTGAGCGGAGACACGTGGAACGTGAATCCGGTGGCACTGAAGCGTGTGGAACGGCTGTTCTGCCGCAACGAGCGCGCCGTGGTGCGCATGACGCTCTCAAGCGGTCATCCGATCGCGCTGGTGCCTGTCGCGGCCATCCTGGTGGCCAGCATCCGCCTGCACTTCCTCGACGTGCTGCTGCATCTCGGCCGCAAGGGTGCGAACGAGATGCCTTGCTCGGCGCCGCACGTGAAAGGCCAGGAGATGGGCTGGTTCGAGCACGGTTCGACCATCATCGTCTTCGTGCCCAAGGGCTTTGATCTGGCCGAGGGCATTGCCCCGGGCGTGCAGATCCGCGCCGGCCAGGCATTGCTCAGGCTGAGCTGACCGTATCCGGTGCCGCGGCCTTCGCGGCTGCCGGCATTGGCAGCGCCACAGGCACGGTCTTCGGCGCAGGCAGCATGCCGGGCAATGCCGCTTCGTCGCCTCGGTCGATGATCTCCAGCCGGCCGTCGAAGTGCTCGACGAGGGCTGTCAGGCTCTCCACCCAATCGCCGTCATTGCAGTAAAGGATGCCGTCGATCTCGCGGATCTCCGCATGATGAATGTGGCCGCAGACAACGCCGTGCGCACCGCGCTTCCTGGCCTCACGGGCAACGGCGTTTTCGAACTCGTTGATGTAGCTGACCGCGCGCTTGACCTTGTGTTTCAGATAGCGCGACAGGCTCCAGTACGGCAGGCCGCATTTGGCGCGGATGCGGTTGAACCAGCGGTTGACCTTGAGCGTGAACTCGTAGGCCAGGTCGCCGGCAATAGCCAGCCAGCGCGCGCACTGGATGACGCCGTCATACAGGTCACCATGCGTGACCCACAACCGCTTGCCGTCGGCCGTCACGTGCATGGCTTCCTCCATCACATCCACGCCGCCGAAGTTGTGCGCGAGGTATTTGCGCGCGAACTCGTCATGGTTGCCGGGGATGAAGATGACCCGTGTGCCCTTGCGTGCCTTGCGCAGCAGTTTCTGCACGACGTCGTTATGCGCCTGCGGCCAGTACCAGGAGCGGCGCAGCTGCCAGCCGTCGATGATGTCGCCGACGAGGTAGAGCGTCTCGCACTCGACGTCGCGCAGGAAGTCGAGCAGGGCCTTGGCCTGGCAGCCAGGCGTGCCCAGGTGCAGGTCCGAGATCCAGACGGTTCGCACCGACAGCGTGGGCGTGTCGGCGGCAGCGGAGTCTTGCGTCGTCGGCATGGCGGGCATGCTGCCCGTATGTCATGACGCGAGCGTGAACATCCTCAGGCCAGTCCCTTGAACGGGCCGCTGCCCAGCCAACGCTCGATCTGGGCCTGGCGGTCGTTGCCCCAGAAGGGTTCGCCGTCGACGATGAAATGAGGCGCACCAAACACGCCAGCGGCAATGGCGGCGTCGTTCTCGGCTTTGAGGCGGTTCTTCCAGACCGGGTCGCTCCAGGCGGCCTCGGCCGCGTCGGCATCAATGCCGGAATCGGCCAGCAGCCCCTTCAGTGCCTCAACATCATTGAGCAAGACACCGCGCGTGAAATAGGCGCGCAGCCCGGCGTGCGCCCAGGCGACGGCGCGGGCCGGGTCCTGATCACTCAGCCACCAGAACACACGCGCCGCGTTCTGCGTCGCGATCGGAAAGGCATCGGGCTGACGGTAGGGCAGTCCGGCGAAATGGGCCGAGCGCTCGAAGTCACGCAGCGTGTAGTCGCGCTTGATGGGGTGGGCGACGGGCGACTTCAGTTCGGCGGCCTGAAAGGTCACGCCCAGCAGGATGGCATGCCATTGCACGCGCCGGCCATGCCGGGCGGCGACGGCCTCGACCCACTCCGAGGCGATGTAGGAATAGGGCGAGGAGAAGTCGAAATAGAACCGCACCGGCGCGCGCAGCACGGCCGTGTTGTCGGCAAGAAAGCGGTCGTCGATCATGACGCGACCTTAGCCGCGCCCAAGCGTGCACCGCAGCGGTGCTTACGCCGAGTGCAAGCGTGCTGCAAGCCGAGGTGTCGCGGCTTCGATGGGCTCGAGCAGGCGCGGCCAAAGCTTGGCACCCAGGTCACGTCGGAAGGGGCCGAAATGCTCGATCTTGCTGACGCCCAGATCGGCCGGAGCGACGGCATGGCGCTGCACGCGCGCGGCGCTGAAATGGCCGGCCAGCGCGTCGACGGCGGCGGCCGGACCGAAAAGATGGTCGTCGGTGACGCTCCACAGATGCGCCGGGCCGGTAAACCGGTGGTAGCTCCGCTCGCGCGCCAGGCTTTCGTCGCCGAACAGGAAGCCGGGCTTTCGCCCCCACGCGGCCCATTCGAGCGCCGCGGCAGCAGGCAGCTTCTCGGCGCGCGGGCCGAGCATGCGGCCGGGCGCATGGCCGAACAGCCTCACTGCGACCGGCAGCATCAGATGGAAGAACAGCCAGGCCTGCAGGCGCGCGAAGCCCGACCAATGCCCCAGGTAGGCCACCTGGGCCGCAACGCCAAGCAGCGCATCCACCTTGTCCTCGAAGCCGGGCACGAGGCCGACCGAGTTGCCGCCCAGCGAATGCCCGACCCACAGCAGGCCGAGTTCGCGGCGCTGGGCCGCAGCCTCCTCGCGCCGACGCTTGTCTGCCGCGTGCAAGGCTGCGCCCATGTCCACCCGAGCCCAATCCCGCAGGCGCACGTCCTCGCCGGGCTGCAGGGCCTCGCGCGAGGCAGCGATGCCTCGATAGTCGAAGCTCAACACGGCATAGCCGCGCCTGGCCAGCCACTCCGCGAAGTGGCGGTAATAGCTGGCCGGCACCGCCGTTGCGGCCCCTATCACGGCCACCGCGCGCACGCCGACGGCATGCGGGGGCTCAAACCACTGCGCCGCAAGCAGGCGGCCATCGCTGCAACGCAGCGGCGTCGGACAGACACGCACCTGCAGGTCGCGGGCGTGGGTGTCGTCCAGGTCCAGTGCACTTGTCGCCGGAATGGGCAGCGGCAGCGCATCGGCAGGGGTCAAGGGAAGGCTGTTCATCGGAACCTCGGGTCAGCGCGCTTGTGGCGGCGGTGGAGGCAGTCTAGATTGGCAACTTTTCAAGCAGTAGATCGTCCACAAGCCCCAGATCGTCAACAAAATGTCGACAAAGAACCCCGTCCCGCCTGGCGTCGGCCGACGCCGCCAGACCGCTGCCGAAGAGGCTTTGGACGCGAATGCGCTGGAGCTTTTCGCACGCATTGCCCAGGCCGGCAGCTTTGCCCAGGCGGCGCGGGACCTCGGGCTGACACGCGCGGCGATCAGCCGCCGCATTGCGGCTATCGAGAACGCAGTCGGCCTGGCGCTGTTCGCCCGCAGCACGCGCAGCCTGGGCCTGACGGAGGCCGGCCGGCGCCTCCACGCCCGTGCCCGCGCCGTTCGTGATGCGGCAGAGAGCGCCCGCCTGGCCCTGCGGCACGCGCGCGACCAGCTCGACGGCACGATCCGCATCAGCGCCACCGCCGGTTTTGGCCGGCATGTGCTCGCGCCTTTGCTCGCGCGCTTCCAACTGCTGCACCCGGCCGTGCGCTACGAACTCTTCTTCACGGATCGCCGCGTGGACTTGATGCGCGAAGGGCTGGACATCGCGTTCCGCGTCACCAGCAAGCCACCCGAGCAATGGGTCGCCCAGCCGGTGCTGCCGTTTGTGGTCCGCGTCTACGGTCGCGGCCGACACACATCTGCGCAAGAGCCCCAGGATCTCGCCAACGCACCCCTGCTGCTGCTGGGCCAGGGAGAGGAGCCCGTCGTCACCGAGTGGCAGCACGACGATGGACGACGGCAGAGCGTGTCGCTGCAGGCGGTGGCCTGGGGCAGCGACCTGGACGGGCTTGTTGCTCTGGCGCGCCACGGCGCCGGATTGGTCATCGCACCGGATTTCTGCGTGGAGCCGCTGCGGGCGCTGCAGGATGAGGACGACGCTGCGGCCGGGACGCCGAGCTTGGGCTCGTTGACGGCAGCTGCGCTGGTCGACGTGCTGCCCGGATGGCGCATGCTGGCCGGTATTGACACTGTGCAAGCGTTGACCCTGCCGCTGCCTAGCGGCTCGGAAACCGCACGTGCGTTGGTTCGCTTCGTGCGGCAGTCGCTGGGCGGCGGTCGCGCGTGAGGGACTAAGGTGACTGAGCGGACGCCACCGATTACAAATCGTCTTGATGAGAGGCGGGGGACCCGATGAGCCGGCCGCGCTACCTGTTCATGGCCTGCCCGTCGGCTGACGCAGGAGACTGCATCGAAACGGCAATTCAGGGACTCCATTTGGACCAGCGGTTGCGCACCTTGTTGGTTGCGCGCGCCAACTGGCATCAGTCACTGTCGGGTCGCTATTGGCCGGACGAGATGCTGGAGGTGGAACAACTCCTGCTGCGGGCGGGTGGCTTGATCGCGGCGCACGCTGTCACCATGACGCTCAGCTGGATTGTCAGCAACGAAGGCTATTCCGCATTGAAGCCGAGAGGGATGCCGGCCGGATTCGTCGATCTGCTACGTGCCATCAACGCCGCGCTCGCAAAGCAAGGGCTCAGCGCGTCGGCGCAGGACGCGCCGCACATCACCCTCAGCTATCTCGCCGCAATCGCCGATGCGCCCATCGCGATAGAACCCATCGACTGGACCATCGATCGCGTGCTGCTTGTCCGCAGCGAGGGTGACGGGGCGGGCTACCGCTACAGCGAAGTCGCGAGTTGGGAACTGCCTGCGGCGCCCCTGGCTCCGCAAATTGATTTGTTTTGAGTGGGCCTGAATTGGCGCCACCAATTCAATACGGCAACAGCCCCCAACGGGCATCCGAAATCTGCCCATGTCGGCAGGCGGCAGGCGGCATTGCTCATCACCGCCCGATTCGTTTGCCGCGCACTCTTGAATCCGGCTGAATATTCAAATCACCCAAAAACAAAACCCCTCACAGCCTGAGCTGGAGGGGTTTTGAGGGGTAAATAGCCTGACGATGACCTACTTTCACACGGGAATCCGCACTATCATCGGCGCTGGCTCGTTTCACTGTCCTGTTCGGGATGGGAAGGAGTGGGACCAAGTCGCTATGGTCGTC
>NZ_LMDK01000007.1 GCF_001425055.1 Pelomonas sp. Root1237 | reverse complement strand
CGCAGTTCGACCTGCGCGAGCCGACGTTGGACACTTGAGAAGGTGTTACCCATGTCCTGGCACGGGTGTTACCCATGTCTCCGGTCTATACAGCCCCGCAGAAGAAAGTTACCCCGCCGCCGGGCGGGACTCCCGGCAATGCCGCGAGCAGCAAGCCGCACCGCAAAAGCAACCAAGCCATATTTCCACGCCGACACGATCTGTCGATTCCCTCGATACATCCGAGCGATGCAATGCCTCCATCCGACACTGCCGAAGGAGCTGCAATGCACCACGATCACGACGCCAAGCATGACCACGACCTGGGCCTGGCCCACGACCTGAGCCGCCTGCACCAGCAGGCCTTCGAGCGGCGGACCGCGCTGCGCTGGCTGCTCGGCGCGGGCGCCGTGTCGCTCAGCGGCGCCGGCGCGATAGCGCTGACCGGTTGCGGCGGTGGCGGCAGCAGCGCGACGAGCGACTCATCGTCCTCTTCTTCATCGGGCTCCTCCGGCGGCAGTTCCGGCACAACGACCAGCAGCTGCTCCGTCATTCCCAGCGAGACCGAAGGCCCCTATCCGGGCGACGGATCCAACACCGCCAACGGCAGCGTCGCCAACGCGCTGGCCCTGTCGGGCATCGTGCGCAGCGACATCCGCGCCAGCATCGCCGGCGCCAGCGGCGTAGCCACAGGCGTGCCGCTTCAGGTCATCATCGAGCTTGTGAACACCAACGCCTCCTGCGTCGACTTGTCCGGCTACGCCATCTACCTCTGGCATTGCGATGCGCTGGGTCGCTATTCGATGTACTCCAGCGGCGTGACCGGCGAGAACTACCTGCGCGGCGTGCAGGCCACCGCCACTGACGGCACGGCCACCTTCCAGACCATCTACCCGGGCTGCTACTCGGGCCGCGTGCCCCACATCCACTTCGAGGTCTACCGCAGCACGACGACGGCGACCAACTGGAACAACAAGCTGCGCACCTCGCAGCTGTGCTTCCCGTCGGACTCGAACACCGCCGTCTACGCCACCAGCGGCTATGGCAACAGCGCGGCCAACAACAATGCCATCAGCCTGTCCAGCGACGGCATCTTCAGCGACGGTTATTCGACGCAGCTCGCGACGATGACGGGCTCGGTCAGTGCCGGTTATGTGGCCCGTTTGAAAGTAGGTATTGCCGCATGAGTGGGATCGAGCGCCGGGCCGCCTCTAGCCGAGCCGCATCCCCTCGAGGGATCGGTCGGTGTACCCACCGGACGAGGGGCTGACATGCATTGCCTCGTTGTCGACGATGACGCCGAGATCCGCACCAGCCTGACGGCCTATCTGGAAGGCTTTGGCTGGCGGGTCAGTGCGGCGGCCGACGGACGGGGCATGCGCCAGCAGCTGACGAGCGACCAGGTCGATGTCATCGTGCTCGATCTGATGCTGCCCGGCGAAGACGGCCTGGCGCTGCTGCGCTGGCTGTCCACACGGGCCGATGCGCCGCCGGTGCTGATGCTGACCGCACGCGGCGACACCATGAGCCGCGTCGTCGGCCTGGAGCTCGGCGCCGACGACTACCTCGCCAAGCCCTTCGAGCCGCGCGAATTGGTCGCGCGCTTGCAGGCCCTGGTGAGGCGGGCCAACAAGGGCGGCCAGACCCTGGCCGAGGACACACGCCTGCTGCGCTTCGGCCGCTGGCGCTTCGACCGCATGACGCGCCAGCTCATCAATGCCGACGACGTCGGCATTGCCCTCTCCAGTGCCGAGTTCCGGCTGCTCGGCGCCTTCGTGCAGCGACCGGGCCGCGTGCTCAGCCGTGACCAGCTCATCGAGCTGACTCGCGCGCCCGGCGTTGAGGTCAATGACCGCAGCATCGACCTGGCCGTCTCAAGGCTGCGCGCCAAGCTCGGCGACACCGCTCGCGAGCCCAGCCTCGTGCGCACCGTGCGCGGCGAGGGCTATCTTTTTGATGCCGAGGTGAGCCCGTGCTGAAGCCATGGAAGGACTGGGATCGCCTGGGTCTGCGGCTGTTCCTTTTGATGTGGGCCGCGTTGGCGCTGAGCCATCTGGCGGCCTGGAGCCTCGTGGCGCAGACGCTGCACGGGCCGGGCATGGACGGGCGCCCCGGGCCACCCCCGATGCATGCCAACAGAGGCCCGATTTCTCCGCCGGCTGGTGGCTTTGACGACGCCGGCCCGCCACCGCGCGGTGAACACGTCGCCCGCGTGCCCACCTTCCCGTCGCTGCCGCCCAGCTTGCCCTGGCGCTCCAGCCTGCTGGATTACGGTGTGCGCCTGCTCGTCATCGCGTTGGCGGCTTGGTGGGGTTCGCGCTGGCTGGCCCAGCCTGTGCGCCGTCTCGTTGCCGCGGCGCAGGGGCTGACGCCGGCGCTCGCCCAGGGCCGCCCGGCGCCCGCGCTCGACGAGGCCGGCGGCACCCGCGAGGTGCGCGACGCCGCCGCCGTGTTCAACCGCATGGCGGCCGAGCTGAGCGGCCAGTTCGAGGAACGCGGCCTGATGATCGCGGCCATCTCCCACGACCTGCGCACGCCGCTGACGCGCATGCGGCTGCGGCTGGAGACGGGCGAGGTGGAAGCCGGCGTGCGCGAGCGCTGCGTGGAGGACATCCGCGAGATGAACCGGCTGGTGGAGAGCGTCATCGAGGTGTTCCGTCCCGCCGAGGCGGCCGAGGCCCAGCGCGTCGATCTGTCGGCCCTGGCCCAGTCCGCTGTCGACGACCTGGCCGAGACGGGCGCCACCGTCAGCTTCACCGGCCCGCCGGCTGTCGTGCGAGCCGATCCGGTCGCCCTGCGTCGCGTGGTCGACAACCTCGTCGGCAATGCGCTGCGCTATGCCGGCCAGGCCGAGGTCAGCGTCGACCTGTCGGCCGGTGTGACGCGGCTGGTGGTGGAAGACAACGGCCCCGGCATCCCGGAAGCCGAGCTGGAGCGCGTGCGCCAGCCCTTCCGCCGCGTCGAGGGCTCGCGCAACCGCCAAACCGGCGGCACGGGGCTGGGCCTGTACATCGCCCAGCAACTGGTGCGGCGGCAGGGCGCGCTGCTCGTGCTCAGCAACCGGCCAGAAGGTGGACTGCGGGCGGAAGTCGTTTTCTAGGCGCCTCGCGCATAGCGCGCCGGTGGCTGGCCCACGTGGCGCGTGAAGGCCACGCTGAAGGTGCTGGCCGAGCTGTAGCCGACGCGCTCGGCCACGTCGGCCACGCCCAGGCTCTCGTCGCGCAACAGCCGCCGCGCCAGAGCCATGCGCCAGGCCAGCAGATAGCTCATCGGCGCGACGCCCACCGCGCGGTTGAAGCGTTCGAAGAAGGCTGAGCGCGACAGGGCCGCCTCCCTGGCCAGTGAGGTGACGGTCCAGGGCTGGGCCGGTGCTTCGTGCAATCGGCGCAGCGCGGCGGCCAGGCGCACGTCGGCCAGGCCGCGCACCAGGCCCGGCGACGCGGCGGTGCCAGCCGCACAGCGCAGGGCCTCGATGAGCAACACCTCCAGCAGCCGCGCCAGCACCTCGTCGCGCGCCGGCCGCTCGGCGCCGGTTTCGTCGATGAGCAGCCGTACCAGCGCCGTCAACCGCGGCTCGCCGCGCACATGCATCAGCTGGGGAAGCAGCGAGACCAGCAAGGCCGCATCCGGCGAGCCGAAGCTGCAATGCCCCACCAGCAGCCGCACGTCGGCGGGGCCGTCGGCGTTGCCGACGCGGTAGCTGCCGTCCGCCAGCCGCTCGGGCAGTGTCAGGGGCAAGTCCGCCGCCGCCGGGCCGGCGCTGCTGGTCGTGAAGGGCAGCGCTGCGGGCACGAGGGCGAAGTCGCCGGCTTGCAGGTCCAGCGGCGGTTGCCCGTCGACCGTGAGGCGGCACGCGCCTTCCAGCACGACGGCATAGAAAGGCAGGCCGGCGTCCGTGCGGCGCACCCGCCAGTCGCCCGCACCGGCAACCACCTTGGAAAAGCGTGCGCCGGGCTGCAGGAGACCAACGACTTCGGCGAGGGGATCGGTCACGACAGGACGTTTGCCAATGTTTTGCGGACTTTTGATTGTAGGCAGTCCTGCTGCGCCGCCCTATCGTGGCGCATCCCCCAACCCCCAGGAGTTCCCCATGAAAACCGTGCTCATCACCGGCTGCTCGTCCGGCTTTGGCCTCGAAACCGCGCGCCACTTCCTCGACCAGGGCTGGCAGGTCATCGCGACGATGCGCACGCCGCGCGACGATCTGCTGCCGCGCAGCGAACGCCTGCGCGTGCTGCCGCTGGACGTGACCGACGCCGCCAGCATCCGCTACTGCGTGGACGCGGCGGGTCCTGTCGACGTGCTGGTCAACAACGCCGGCATCGGCCTGCTGGGCGCGCTGGAAGGCATCCCGATGGCACAGGTACGCGAGATCTTCGAGGCCAATACCTTCGGCACGATGGCGATGACTCAAGCCCTGTTGCCGCAGATGCGCCAGCGCCGCTCGGGCATCGTCATCAACGTCACGTCCAGCGTGACGCTGAAGGCGTTGCCGCTGCTGGCCGTCTACACGGCGAGCAAGGCGGCGGTGAATGCGTTCACCGAGTCGCTGGCGCTGGAGCTGCATCCCTTCGGCATCCGCGCCTGCGTCGTGCTGCCGGGCCGCTCGCCCACCACCCGTTTCGCCGAGAACGCGCGCTCGCGCATGCAGGGCAGCATTCCCGAGGCCTATGCGGAGCTGGCCGAGCGTGTGTTTGCCAGCTGGGCGCAACAGCCGGCGGGCGAGGTCACGCATGGGCAGGATGTGGCCCTGGCTGTGTGGCGCGCGGCCACGGACCCCAGCTGCGCGATGCGCCTGCCCGCAGGTGCCGACGCGGTGGCGTTGGCGGCCTGACGGCTCAGGCGGCCGGGGCGAGGCGCGGCGTCAGGCCTCGCGACGCGCAGAAGTCACGGTAGCCGGCGATCACGTCGGCCGTCGTGATGTGCCGTTGCACCGTGCCGTCGGCCGCCACGTAGTCCACGTCGCCACGCACGATGACATGCAGCACCAGCACCTCGTCGCCGACCGCCTCCCAGCTGTCGACATTGCCGACGGGCTCGAAGACATAGTCGCCCGCGCCGATGACGCGGCCGTCGTCCAGGCGGCGCTGGCCCTGCAGGTTCAGGCCGTGCACCTCGCCGTGGTGGCGGTGCAGCGTCAACTTCGTTTTAGGCGTGAGCCGCATCAGCTCCACCCAGCCGCCATCGGCAAGGAATTGCAGCGGCAGCGACCACTTGCCCGGGCCTTCGGGGATCCAGGCGTCCAGGCCGGCGCGCCGCAATGCTGCGTCGACATGGGGCCGGACATGGGGTTGCAGGCCGTCGAAGGGTGTCGTCATCGAGCTCATGGCAATCTCCTGTGTTGCAGGGCGCTAGAGTGCCGGCTTGCATGGCTCCACAAAAGAGCCAAATTGAAGAGAAGACATGGAGCCAAGCCTGGAACTCGATCTGCAGCTCGCCGCGCGCGGTTCGCGCCTGGCCAGCCTGCATGCGGCGCTGCGTGACGCCATCGCCAGCGGGCGCCTTGCACCTGGGCTGCGCCTGCCGTCGTCACGCGAGCTGGCGGCGCAGGTGGGCGTGTCACGCAACACCGCGGTGGCCGCCTATGAGTTGCTGGCGTCCGAGGGCTGGCTGGAGTCGCGCGGCGCGGGCGGCAGCTTTGTGGCCGAGCTGCCGCGGGCCGCGGTGGGCGTGTCGGACCGCGCCAGCGTGGCGCCCTGGGCCGACAGCCGCTGGCTGCGCGGCGAGAGTGGCGGGTGGCCGGCGGCGCTCACCAGCGGCCCGGCACCGGCCTATCACTTCAAGACCGGCATGCCGGACACGGCGAGCTTTCCTTTTGACGTGCTGCGCCGCCTGCAGACGCGCGCGCTGCAGGCCGCCGCGCGCGAGGCGGCAAGCTACCCGCCGGCGCAGGGCCTGCCGGCGCTGCGGGCCGCCATCGCGGGCCATGTGTCGTCGTCCCGCGCGGTGGCTTGCACGGCGGACGACGTGGTCATCACGGCCGGGGCGCAGCAGGCCTTCGACCTGATCGCGCGCGTGCTGGTCACACCGGGTCAGACGCTGGCCGCTGTCGAGAACCCCGGCTACCCGCCGCTGCGCGCGGCCCTGCTGGCTGCGGGGGCGAGGCTCGCGCCGATACCGCTGGACGCTGAAGGGCTGGTCGTGAGCGCCCTGCCGACGGAGACACGCATCGTCTGCGTGACGCCGTCGCATCAGGCGCCGCTGGGCATGGCGATGTCGCTGCCGCGCCGGCGCGACCTGCTGAACTGGGCCGCCGCGCACCAGGCCGTCGTCATCGAGGACGACTACGACGGCGAGTTCCGCTTCACGTCGCGGCCCCTGGATGCCTTGAAGACGCTGGACCGCGATGGCCGCGTCTTCTATGTCGGCACCTTGTCCAAGAGCATGCTGCCGGCGCTGCGCCTGGGCTATGTCGTCGCTCCCGCCTGGGCACGCGAGGCGCTGGTGGCAGCCAAGCATGCGGCCGGTTTCGGCACGCCGGCGCTGACCCAGGCCGCCGTGGCCGACTTCATCGCCGAGGGCCATCTGCTGCGGCATGTGCGCCGCATGCGCGCCGAGTACGCCGAGCGGCGCCGCGTGCTGGAGCAGATGCTCAAGCGCCATATGGGCGATCGGGTGGAAATCTTCTCCGCCATTGCGGGCCTGCACCTGGCCGTGGCGCTGCCCGGCGTCGATGCCGACGAGCTGACGCGTCGCGCCTGGGCCGCCGGCGTCGGCGTCGAGCCGCTGAGCCGTTATTCGCTCGGGGAGGGCGGCGTGTCTGGCCTGGTGCTGGGCTATGGCAGCGTCACGGCGGCGCGCATTCCCGAGGCCGTGCGGCGCCTCGCAAAAGCGCTTGGCACCCTCTGAATCGCTGAACTTGGCTCTGTGACCGGGCGACCGGACTGCCTAGGCTGCAGGCCTGGCAAATCACGGAGCACACGATGGCCCACTTCATGTGCCGCACCTGCGGCACCGAACACGACGACAGCGCCCAGCCGCCGGGGCTGTGCCGCATCTGCAGCGACGAGCGTCAGTACGTCGGCTGGCAAGGGCAGGCCTGGACGACACATGACGAGCTGGCCACCCTCCACCGCAACCGGCTGGAGATGGATCACACGCTGTTCGGCATCGGTGTCGCGCCGGGCTTCGCGATTCCGCAGCGGGCGCTGCATCTGCCCGAGGCGGGTGTGTTGTGGGAGAGCACGGCCCTTGTCACAGAAGAGGCGGTGGCTGAGCTGAAGCGGTGCGGTGGCGTGGAGCGCATCGCGATCTCCCACCCGCACTTCTATTCGGCCATGGTGCGCTGGAGCGAGGCGTTGGGCGGCGTGCCGATCTTCGTGCACGAGAACGACCGGGAGTGGGTGGCGCGCTGTTCGCGCTGGGTGGAGTTTTGGCGCGGCGACACGCTGGACCTGGGCCGCGGCGCGACGCTGCTGCGCTGCCCGGGGCATTTCCCGGGCAGCACGGTGCTGCATTGGTCTGGTGGCGGAAAGTCGCTGTTGCTGGCGGGTGATGCGCTGCATGTGGCGCAGGACCGGCGGCATGTCAGCTTCATGTACAGCGTGCCCAACCATGTGCCGGCAAGGCCGGCGTTGGTGAGGGAAACGCAGGCGAGGCTGCGGGGTATTCCCTTCGATGATGTTTATGGGTTCACGTGGGGGCTGAACATCATCGGCGGTGGGCGGCAAGCGGTGGATGCGTCGTTTGAGCGCTATTTCGAGGTAGTGGCTGGGTAGGTTGGAGGGTTGCTTTAGCGGAGAGCGTGCCTGCCCGCTGCATTGCCGGGAGTCCGTCCCGGCGGCCGGGTAACTTTCTTCTGCGGCGCCAGAAGAAAGTCACCAAAGAAGAGGCGCTGAACCGCACGCGAGCGCGACGCCGCGAGGAGCGGCGCGCGAAAACTCTCACTTCCATTTCGGGCAGACGCGACCCGCTGCGCTCTCGCTGCTGTCCCTATGACGAGCATCAAGGATCGCCCCTTCACGCCGGTTAACGTCGGCTGCACGCCGAACTCACCAGGAAATACCGCGTCGCTGGGGCGACGCCACAGGGGTTGGTGCCAGCCACCGGTTGCGTCGCCCGAGCGACGCTGCATTTGGTTTTCTGGTGAGTTCGGCGTGCAGCCGCGCGTTAAGCGGGCAGGTGGTGCGATGGATGGTGCGGGTGACAGGGACAGCAGCGAGAGCGCAGCGGGTCGCTTCGTCCCGCAAAGCCGGAGGGCGTTTTCGCGCGCCGCTGACGGCGGCGCCGCGATGGTGTGCGGTTCAGGGCCTCTTCTTTGGTGACTTTCTTCTGGCCCCGCAGAAGAAAGTTACCCGGCCGCCGGGACGGACTCCCGGCAATGCAGCGAGCAGACGCGCTCTGCGCAAAAGCAGCCCGCCCGCAGCCATCAAGCCATCAAGCCATCAAGCTGCCTGCTCCACATGCGCATGCCTTGTGTACAGGAAGTCGATGACCTCCTTGCGCGCCGCCACGTAGCGGGCATCCTCGGCCAGCTCCACACGCGCGCGCGGCCGCGGGATGCCGACTTCCAGAATCTCGCCAATCGTCGCCGCCGGCCCGTTGGTCATCATGACGATGCGATCCGACAGCAGCACGGCTTCGTCCACGTCGTGGGTCACCATGACCACCGTGCTCTGCGTGCGCGCGACGATCTTCAGCAGCTCGTCCTGCAGCTTGGCGCGGGTCAGCGCGTCCAGCGCACCGAAGGGCTCGTCCATCAGCAGCACCTTGGGCTCCATGGCCAGGGCCCGGGCGATGCCGACGCGCTGCTTCATGCCGCCCGAGATTTCATGCGGGCGCTTGTGCAGCGCATGGCTCATGCCCACCAGCTCCAGCGCGGCGCGGGCGCGCACCTTGAGCTGGGCGGGGCTCTCCTTGCCACTGAAGACGGACTCGACCGCCAGCAGCACGTTGTCCAGGCAGGAGAGCCAGGGCAGCAGCGAGTGGTTCTGGAAGACGACGGCACGCTCGGGCCCCGGCGCGGCGATCTCGCGGCCGTCGCAGATCAGCGCGCCCGAGGTCGGCGCCAGCAGGCCGGCGATCAGGTTGAGCAGTGTCGATTTGCCGCAGCCCGAGTGGCCGATCAACGTGATGAACTCGCCGCGCTGCACGTCGAGATTGACGTCCTGCAGCGCATGGAAGCGCCCCTTGCGGGTGGTGAAGACCATCTCGGCGGCTTGCACTTGGATGAAGGGCTTCATGGCATCAGTCCTCGAAGGTGAAGTGCTTGGCAAGAGACATCAGGAACCATTCGAGCAGCAGCCCGACGGTACCGATGACGAAGATGGCGATGATGATGTGGGCGACGTTGAGGTTGTTCCACTCGTCCCAGACCCAGAAGCCGATGCCGACGCCGCCGGTCAGCATCTCGGCCGCGACGATGACCAGCCAGGCCGTACCGACCGACAGGCGCACGCCCGTCAGCACATAGGGCAGCACCGCGGGCAGCAGGATGCGCGTGATGACCTTCCACTCGGACAGGCGAAGCACGCGGGCGACGTTGAGGTAGTCGACCGGCACGCGCTGCACGCCGACGGCTGTGTTCACCACCATGGGCCAGATCGAGCAGATGAAGATGGTCCAGATCGCGGCCGGGTTGGCGCTCTTGAACACCAGCAGGCCGATGGGCAGCCAGGCCAGCGGAGACACCGGCTTGAGTAGCGCGATCAGCGGCGACACCATGCGGTTGGCGAACTCGAAGCGGCCGATGATGAAACCCAGCGGGATGCCGACGAGGGCCGCCAGGCCGAAGCCCATGCCGACGCGCGACAGCGAGTTCAGGATGTTCCAGCCTATGCCCTGGTCGTTCGGGCCCTTGCGATAGAACGGGTCGGAGAAGAGCTGCACGGCGGCATCGAAGGTTGCTGCCGGGGTGGGGAAGCTGCCGCCCTTCATGGTGGCCAGGCCCCAAAGGCCAATGAGCAGGGTCATGCCGAGGACGGGGGGCAGCACGCGCATCGCCAGCGCACGCCAGTCGTAGGGCGTGCGTTTCGGTGCAGGCTTGGGCATCTCGGCGGGTGCGGCAACCGCGGGGCGGCTGGCGCTGGCGGTGGTGGTGGATGCAGAAGCCGCAACGGCTTCGCCCGGGGAGTGGAAGACTGCGGAGACCATGATTAAGCCTTGATCTTGAAGCCGTCGGCGTACTTCGCCGGGTCCTTGCCATCCCAGACAACGCCGTCGATCAGCTTGCTGGTGCGGAAGTCACTCTTGGGCACGTTGATGCCCATGGCGCTGGCCACTTGCTTGTAGAGCGCCGTCTGGTTGACTTGCTTGGCCACGGCCAGATAGTCAGGGTGGGCCTTGAGCAGGCCCCAGCGCTTGTGCTGGGTCAGGAACCACATGCCGTCGGACAGGTAGGGGTAGTTCACCGCACCGTCGTTGAAGAACTTCATGTGATTGGGGTCGTCCCAGGTCTTGCCCAGGCCGTTCTGGTAGCGGCCCAGGATGCGCTGGTTGATCGCGTCGACACCGGTGTTGATGTAGGCCTTCTGCGCCACCGTCTCGGCCATCTTCAGCTTGTTGGACAGGCTGGCGTCGATCCAGCGGCTGGCCTCCAGCACGGCCATCATGACGGCGCGGGTGGTGTTGGGGTACTTCTTGACGAAGTCGGCGCTGGTGCCCAGCACCTTCTCGGGGTGGTCCTTCCAGATGTCCTGCGTCGTGTTGGCCGTGATGCCGATGCCGTCCATGATGGCGCGGTGGTTCCAGGGCTCGCCGACGCAAAAGCCGTCCATGTTGCCCACGCGCATATTGGCCACCATCTGCGGCGGCGGCACGGTGATGAGCTTGGCGCCGGACATCGGGTTGATGCCCGCGGCGGCCAGCCAGTAGTGCATCCACATCGCGTGGGTGCCGGTCGGGAAGGTGCCGGCGAAGGTGTATTCGCGGGGGTTGGCGGCCATCACCTTGGCCAGCGAGGGGCCGTCGATGGCGCCCTTGTCGGCCAGGGCCTTGGACAGCGTGATGGCCTGGCCGTTGTTGTTCAGGGCCATCAGCACGGCCATGTCCTTCTTGGGGCCGCTGGTGCCCAGATGGACGCCGTAGACGAGGCCGTAGAGCACATGCGCCATGTCCAGCTCGCCGTTGACGAGCTTGTCGCGCACGCCGGCCCAGGAAGCCTCCTTGGTCGGGATGATCTTGACGCCGTACTTCTTGTCGAAGCCCAGCTCGGCGGCCATCACGACCGATGCGCAATCCGTCAGCGGGATGAAGCCGATGCGCACTTCCTCCTTCTCGGGCTTGTCCGATCCCTGGGCCCAGGCACCGCCGGCCAAGCCGAGGGTGGGGAGGGCTGCAGCCGCGGCCAGCAGGCTGCGGCGCTGAAGGTGGGGCGTGGCGTTCGAGTTGTCGCTGGCGGTCATCACGGGCTCCTGTTCATGCAAGGCGCAACGCCGTGCGACCACGCATCGCCCGCACCGCGGCGAGCAGTGCGAGCGACAAAGGAGAGGTCGGACGCCGTTGTCCCGAAGTGCCGGCCGATTCATCAGCCGGCCGGCCCGAGAGGCCTGCGCCATTGCAGGCCTCGCATTGGTTAACGCAGGTTGCGTGCCAGCCCCCGCACCGTGGCGCCAGGCCCGATTTGCACGCGCTTGGCGCATGGCAGGCGCTGTGGCGGGCGGTTTGCGCCGGGTCGGTGCGTGCAGTCACGACGCGTGTTGGTGCGTCCGGGTACGCGGCGCCCCGGGTGCGGGCATGCATTTTTAGGAGCGCCCGCAATTGCCCGCCGACAGGGTCAGCCGCTTCAATGCGGCCATACCAAGACAGGGAGTGCCCCATGCGGCTGGACAACTACAGCGTTGCCCCTTTTGAAAGCCTTGATGCCTTCGATCCGGTGCAGCGTGACGCCGATGCGCCCCGGCATGGCGCATCTGAGGCGCCGGCGCCCGAACCGGTCATCGCCGAAGAGACGCCCAGCCGGTTGCTTGCCGAGATGGCCCGGCAACCGCCGGCCTTCGTGCTGCTGCCGGAACCGGGTCCGATGCGCCGGCTGCCGCGCCTGGTCGATGGCGACCGCTGGCCGCTGCGGCAGCGCGAGCCTGAAGGGCGCTTCGAACGTTTCGAGCGCTTCGAGCGCGACGGCGGCCAGGACGGCGAGCTGCCCAGCCACACGCCTGCCTCGGTTGCCGAGGTGCCCGTGCCGGCCCCGCCGCCCGCACCCGCACCGCCGTCGGCCAGCGAGCCGGCGTCGGTCGAAGCGGCGGCTCCCATCGAGGCGCCGCCCCCTGCTGCCGCGCCCACGCCACCCGCGGCCAACACAGGCACCGTGGCATTGCCGCTCGGCCCGGCAGTCAACCCGGACTGGTTGAACCAGCGCGAAACCGCGCTGAAGGGCGTGCGCGCTGAATTCGAAGCTGCGCGTGAAGCCGCCCGTCAGGCGCCACCCGCCGATGTGGCGCAGGCGATCGGCTCCGGCTGGGTGGCTGCGCAAACCGATCACGACGGCAACCCCGTCAACGGCGCCGTCTTCGTGCCCGACACCGCCGCGGCGGCCGCGGCTCCCGGGCCCGTGCCGGCCTGGATGCTGCGCGAGGGCATGGGCGCCCCCGCGCCGCAGGGCCAGTGGCTGAGCTTCGACGATGGTGCCTACGAGCAGGCCTACCGCGAGCGCCTTGCCGCGCGGCCCGAGGCCTCCGCGCCGCTGAACAAGCTGGCCGAGCTTTACGGCCAGCCCGTGCAGCAACTGCTCGGCACGCAACCGGGGCTGTGGGCGCTGGGCACGCAGGACCACGCCATCAACGCCGGCCCGCCGCCGCAGCCCGGCGTGGCGATGGGCGACGCCGTCAGCCTTGGCCAGCTCGACCTCTATCTGGCTGACCCCTTCATCACCCAGCTGCGCACCCAGCTCGGCGGCGCGCCCGCCGCGCCGACGAGCGGCCTCGCGCTGGAGCAGCAGCGCCTGTACGGCACCGAGCGTGTCGCCGAGCTGACCCAGCTCAGCCAGGCCATGACGGCCGTGCGCCAGACCCATGCCGCGGCCATGCAGGCCGCGCGCGACGGTGGCGGCACGGGCTGGATCGAGGTGCCGCTGCAGTTCGGCACCGACCCGGAGACGGGCTGGCCCACCGGCATCTACCAGACCGTGGGCGACGGCGAGATCCTGCGCGACGCCAGCGGCGCGCCGGTGCTGGCCACGCAGCGCGTCTTCGACGAGGCGGCGTTCACGAACGCCTGGCTGGCCCAGGGCGGGCTGGCGCAGGAGGCGTTCGCCCGCTTCTACGGCCAGGCCCACAGCCAGATCACGCTGCAGCAGGACAACAGCGAGAGTGGCGGCCCGCCCCGCTGGGTCAGCCAGCCCGGCCTGGACAACCCGCACGCCGCCCTCGGGGACAGCGGCGTCTGGGACGGCGACCTGGTGGCGCTGGACCTGAACCGCGCGCCCAAGCTCAACAACGACGCGGGCGTCGGCTTCGACCCGCAACTCGGCTGGGTCACGTCGCGCGACAACCTCTACGAGCACCGCAACTGGTTCGAGCGTGCAATGCCGGTCGTGATGGTGGCCTTCGTCAGCTGGGCCACCGCCGGTGCGGCTTCGGCGGCCGGCTGGGGCGCCGTCGGCTCGGCGGCGGCCGCCGGTGCCGCGGCCTCCTTCGCGGGCGGGGTCATCAACGGCAACCTCAGCCTCAAGGGCGTGCTCATTGGCGCCGTCAGCGGCGCACTGACGGCCGGCCTGACGCCCGGGCTCACCAACACGCTCAAGGAAGCCGGGCTGGGCGCGGCCGCTGGCGTCGCCGCCCGCATGACGGTGCAGGGCGGCATCCAGGCGCTGCTGGGCGGCAAGTTCAAGGATGGCGCGATCGCGGGCTTTGCCAGCGGGCTGGCGGACCTGACGAACGCCAACATCGGCGAGAGCATCAACAAGGCCGTGGCGGCCGGCACGATGAGCACGGCCGAGGCCTTCGCCGCGCGCTCCTTCAACACGGTGCTGGGCAGCGCCATCCGCGCGGCCGCCTCGCCGGACGATCCGGCGCATGCATTTGCCAGTGCCTGGCTGGACGGGCTGATGCGGGACAACCTGCCTCCAGTGCAGGCGCCCGCGCCGGCGCCGGCCGATGGCGACGGCGTGCAGACCTTCCCCGTGCCGGCCCCGCCACCGGCCGTCGTGACGCCTTTGCCGGCAGAGCCGGTCGATCTGAGCGTGATCACGCCTCGCGAGGGCGAGTCCGACTCCCAGTTCACCGTCCGCATGATGCGCGAGATCTACGGCCAGAACGTGGATCTCAACCCGGCGGGCGAGCACGACAAATTCCAGGTCTACCGCGACGAGAACGGTCGCCTGGTCATCAGCGATGGCACGGGCCTGAATCCGCCCGTCGATCCCAAGGTCACCGCCGCCTTCGAGGCGATGCTGGCCCAGCGCATGCAGCAGCTCAATGCCCTCGCGGCGGTGCAGCGCTCACAGGCCTTCAGCGACTGGGCTGCCGCCAACAACCGGCCGGTCGTCGAGCCGCCAGAAACCGGCGTCTGGGGCCAGCGCATCCCCGTCGTGGCCGACGTGCGGGACTTCCTGCTTTCGCAGATCGACCAGGCTGTTGCGAAGACCAGTGGCAGCGGTCAGGTGGCTCTGGAAGGGCTGCGTATCGCCGTGGAAGCGATCACTCCCGAAACCTATGGCGACGCGGCGCTCAACGAACTTGGCGCCGGCGTTGTCAAGGCCGGATTGCCACTGGCGGGCGTCCTCAAGGCGGCGGCGATTGAAAGCCGGCTCGGCAAGGAAGTGGGTGAGCTGTTGCAGGCCGCCTCGCGTGAAGGCGGTGATGTGGCCGGGCATTTGCTGGGCAATGCCGCCGAAGCCGAAGCAAGAGAGGCCGGCCGCTTCGTCATACGCGAGGTTCCTGGCAAGAAAGGTGACTGGAATGCCGCGCTGAGCGGGGAGCTCAAGTCGAACGCCACCTATGTCCTGACAAACGGCCATACCTACACGACGGATACCCTGGGTCGCGTCGTGAAGGCCGAGGGGACGTTGAATCCCGCGACGGTGGACCGCAATGCCTACCAGCAGCTTCTGGCCGGCAGGGCGGGCGGCGATGGCTACGATGGCGGACACCTCATCGGTACGCTGGTGGGAGGCGCCGGCGAGAAGATCAACTTGGTCGCCCAACTCTCCAGCGTGAATCGCGGCGAATTCCGGGTCATGGAGAAATCCTGGGCCGAGGCGATGCAGGCGGGCAAGGAGGTGAGGGTGGAGGTCAGTCCGATTTACTCAGCGGGCAGTCAGGTGCCGTCGAAAATTGAAGTTGTCTATTGGATCGACGGGCAGCGCTACTTCAAGCCTTTCCGGAATTGAGGGAATCGAACATGCAAGTCCTTTTGGAACTTGACCAGGCGACGACGGCGGTCGTGCAGCACGCTTACCGCGCCGTGCCGCCAATTGACTGGCAGCAGGTGGTGGTTCGAACCCGGATCGCTCCGCTCGGAAACGTTTCCAGCATCCAGTTCACGTTTCATCTGGCCGATGGGCGTATAGATCGTGGAATTGAGCCAGTGCGTGAAGAGGAGCGGCAGCTCGACGACGCCACTTTTGCGCATTGGCGTCTGACTCAGGACCTTGGCCAACCCCGCTGGTACATGATGACTGTCAACCTCGAGTGCAGCGGCAAGTACTCGGTGGACTTCGAGTACCGCGACGACTACAAGGAAGGCGACATCATGAAAGAGCTGGATTGACAAGGCTGCACGTGCAAGCTCGACATCCCGATCCTTCTTGGCAGGCCGGTGCCCCGGCGCGGTAAATGACGCACACGCAGCAGCCGCCGCATCGGCCCTGATTGGTGCGCGCGCGCCCCAGGCCGAGGCTCAGCGGGCGCGCAGCAGCTGATCCGCATCAATCAGGCGCATGGCGACCGAGGCCAGCGTCTGCCCGCCGTCCATGGCCAGCTGGCGCAGGCGCTGGAAGGCCGCCTCCTCGTCCAGCCCTTGCTCGCGCATCAGGATGCCGCGCGCCTTCTCGACGAGCTTGCGCTCGGCCAGCTGGGTCTGGGTCTGGCGCAGGTCGCGCTGCAGGGTCTGGTCGTGCTCGAAGCGGGCCAGGGCCAGTTGCAAGAGGGCACCCAGGCGCTGCGGCGGCAGGCCGGCGAGCTGCAGGGTGCTGATGCCGGCCTGCAGGGCGGCGCGCATCTGCTCCGGGCCCATTTGCTCGGCAAAGAGCAGCACCGGGCGGGGCTGTTGCTGCAGGGATTCGCCCAACTGGGCCAGCAGCTCGGGTGTGGGCTGCTCGCAGTCGACCAGCAGCAGCTCGGGTGCCAGGCGCTGCAGGGCCATGGGCAGGGCGTCGGGCTGGGCGACGAGGTCGATGACGTCGACGAGCTGGCAGCGCAGCCGGATCAGCTCCAGGCGGATGACGGGGCTGCGGCGCTGGCCGGCATCCGCCAGCAGCACGCGCAGCCCGGGGAGGGCAAACGGGGGCGTGTTCATGCCCCAGGGCAGTGCAAATAGCGTGCCGTGGGGCGTTTCCTAGGTCTTCAGCGGCAAATACAGGTGCACGACACCGCGCCGGCCGGGTGCCGACTCGCCCAGGTAGCAGGCATAGGGCGGCAGCTGCGGATGCGGCTGGTGCTGCTCGATGCGCAGGCGCTGCATGGCCTGGTACCAGGCCAGCTCCAGCGCCTCGGGCGGGCCGTCGTAGCGCAGTACATAGGCGGCGTGGGCCGCTTGCTGCTGCAGCTTGAGGCCGTTGGGCAATGCGGCATCGGCGGGAAGTTCGACGCCGACCCGGCAGTCGACGATGCGCAGCTTGAGCTGGGTCTTCAGATAGTGGATGGTGGCGGTGCCGGTTGCCGCCAGCCCCGCCGTGGCGAGTTGCTCACGCACCTCCTTGATCCGTGGCGGCAACTCCGCGGCCAGCTTGTCCAGCGGGCCGCGGTGGTGCGCCTGGGCGTAGGCGTGGGCGCGTTGCTCCTGCACGCCGAGGTAATCCAGCGTGTAGGCCGGGGGCGTTGACTCCAGCGTCGCGGCGAGGCGGTCCAGGCCGAAGCGCAGGTCCAGGGCGGTGGCGCCTTGTACGGTGGCGGCAAAGGCGCGCAGCGTGAAGGCGACGCGGCCCTTGAAGCGCCAGGTGACCTGGGTGCCGCCCGGCGCGGGGTCGAAGCGCCAGTCCGAGCGGCCGCGATAGGCAAAGGGCAGGGCGAACTGCAGGCGCTGGCGCAGCGCGCGCGACGGCGTCTGCCTCGTCTGGCGCACGCTGCCGCGGCCGACGTGGGGCACGTCCCAGGCCAGGGCGATGCCGTCGGCCTCGGCACGCGCGCCACGCGCATGCTCCAGCCAGGGGTTCCAGGCCTGCCACTGCGCCAGGTCGCTGACGCGCTGGTAGATGGCCTCAGGCGGCGCGGCGATGAGCCGGCTCTCCTCGGCCCGCACCCGGCCGCTGTAGCGGCCCATGTAGACGAGCAGCAGCACTGTCAGCAGGGCCAGCGCGAAGAGGAGCGCACTCATGGTCGGCTCCTTAGAGCATGCCCATCATTTGGGGAACGACGAGCGTCAGCCATGGCCAGTAGGTGACGATGACGAGGAAGACGATCATCGTCAGCAGCCAGGGCATGACGGCCTTGGTCAGCTCGGTGATGCCCAGCTTCGAGATGCCCGAAGCGACGTACAGGTTCAGGCCCACTGGCGGGTGGCACAGGCCCACTTCCATGTTGACGTCGATCAGGATGCCGAAGTGCACCGGGTTCACGCCCAGTTGCATGGCGGCCGGGAAGAAGATCGGCGCCATGATCAGGATGATGGACGACGGGTCCATGAAGTTGCCAGCACCCAGCAGCACCAGGTTGACGACGAACAGGAAACCGCTCTGCCCCAGGTTCATGCCCAGCAACCAGTCGGCCAGCTGGTGGGGCAGGTTCTCGTTGGTCAGCACGAAGGAGAACAGCACTGCGTTCGTGATGATGTAGAGCAGCATCGCGGACATGTTGGCCGAGTCCTTCAGCACCTTGGGCACGTCCTTGAGCTTCAGGTCCTTGTAGACAAAGATGGCCACGAAGAAGGAGTACACCGCCGCCATCGCCGCCGCCTCGGTGGCCGTGAAGGCGCCCGACCAGATGCCGCCGACGATGATGACGACGAGCAGCAGGCCCCAGAAGCTCTTGCGGAAGGCCTGGAAGCGGGCCATCCAGCCCATGCGGGCCAGGCGCGGGTAGTTGTTCTTGCGGGCGATGTACCAGGTCACCGCGGCCAGCATCAGGGCCAGCGTGATGCCGGGCAGCAGGCCGGCGACGAACAAGGCGCCGATGGAGGTGTTGGTCGAGATCGCGTAGATGACCTTCGGAATCGACGGCAGCATCAGGATGCCCAGTGACCCGGCGGTGATGATGACGCCGGCGCCGAAGCGCATCGGGTAGCCGTGAGCCACCATGGCCGGCAGCACGATGGAGCCGATGGCCACCACCGTCGCGACCGACGAGCCGCAGACCAGCGCGAACATCGAGCAGGCCAGGATGGACGCCAGCGCCAGGCCGCCGTGGAAGTGGCCGACCATGGACGTGGCGAAATTGATCATCCGCCGCGCGACACCACCGTGGGTCAGGAAGTTGCCGGCCAGGATGAAGAAGGGCACGGCCATGATTTCCCACTTCTCGATGCCCGTGAACAGCTTCAGGGCGACCGATTCGATGGGGACCTGGGTCATCGTGACGATGAAGGTCATCACGGTGAGGCCGAGCGAGATGCTGATCGGCATGCCGGTCAGCATCAGCGCCAGCAGCAGGCTGAAGATGATGAGTGCATTCATTTGCGGGCCTCCACTTCCAGCGGGGTCTGTTCATCCACGCCCTCGACGTGGGACTCGTCATGCTTGGGCAGTTCGCCGGTCTTGTGGAAGGTCCAGCAGACCTGCAGGAAGCGATAGCACATCAGCGCCGAACCGAGCGGGATGGCCGAATAGACCATCCAGGTCGGCCATTCCAGGTCAGGCGTCGTCGGGCCTTCGTACACGTCCTCGCGCGGCTGGCCGATGAGGTCCAGGAAGGCGTGGTGGGCGCCGTTGTCCCAGACGAAGGTGCCGCCCAGCACCGCGATGGCGCCGGTGAACAGGGCGCCGGCCAGCAGGCCGAAGATGACGAAGCGGCCGCGATTGGCGGGCGACATGCGGTTGATGATGACGTCCACGCCGACGTGGATGCCGGTGCGCACGCCATAGGCCGCGCCGAACTTGCACATCCACACGAACAGGATGATGCAGAGCTCCTGGGCCCAGCTCACGTGGATCTTGAGGGCGATGTCCTGGATATAGGGCAGCCCGGCCAGGTAGCGGTGCACGACGGCGAAAAAGATCACCAGCGTCGCCGCGGCCATCAGGAAGGAGATCATCCACTCCTCCAGATGATTGAGCGCTTTGTTCAACATGAGTTTCTCCAACCGCTTCCGGCGGACGCCAGGCGGTGTATTGACCGAGCGAAGCCGCGGAACTGGCTTTGCCAGGCCGCTGGCTTGCCCCCTGGGGGGGCCGGCGTCAGCCGGTACGGGGGGGCTTATTTCGGCGCGACGAAGCCAGCCGTCTTGTAGGCGGCCTCGATGGTGGCCTTGCCGACGCGCGATTCCATCTCCTTGTGGACGGGCATCAGCGCCTTCTTCCACTCGTTGGTCTCGGCGGGCGTCGGCGTGTAGATGGTCACCTTGCCGCTGGCTTTGATGCCTTCCAGCGCGCGGCCGTTCTCGGTGCTGGCGATGGCGTTGGCATAGGTCGTGGCTTCCTTGATGGCCGCTTCCAGCTGGGTGCGGATGTCCGCCGGCAGGCCGTCCCAGAACTTCTTGTTGACGATGACCGCGTAGGCCAGGTGGCCGTGGTTGGACATCGTCATGTGCTTTTGCACTTCGAAGATCTTCTGCGTGTAGAAGTTGCTCGGCACGCCTTCGGTGCCGTCCACCACGCCGGTCTGCAGTGCCTGGTAGAGCTCGGAGAAGGCCATCACCTGCGGGATCGCGCCCAGGGCGCGCATCTGCGCGTCCAGCACCTTGCTGGACTGGATGCGCATCTTCATGCCCTTGAAGTCCGCCACGTTGTGCAGCGGCTTGTTGGCGCTCATGATGTGGAAGCCGTTGTCCCAGTAGGCCAGGCCCTTGATGCCCTTGGGTTCCAGCTTCTTGAAGAGATCGGCGCCGAGCTGACCGTCGGTCACGGCGCGGAAGGAATCGGTGTCCTTGAACAGGTAGGGCAGGTCGAAGACCTCGAACTCCTTGACACCCAGCGGCCCGAACTTGGCCAGGGACGGCGCCAGCATCTGCACCGAGCCCAGCTGCAGGGCCTCCATCTCTTCCTTGTCCTTGTAGAGCTGGCTGTTGGGGTAGAGCTCGATCTTGACCTTGCCGCCGGTCTTCTGCTCGGCCAGCTCCTTGAAGCGCTGGGCGCCTTTGCCCTTGGGCGTGTCGGGCGCGACGACGTGGCTGAACTTGATGACGATGGGGGCCTGGGCGAAGGCCGCCGTGGGCAGGCTGAAAGGCAGGGCCAGGGCGGCGGCGAGTGCGAGACGGCGCAGGATCATGGTTTGTCTCCGATATTGGAATGAGGGGTCTGGACGGCATTCTTCCGAGCCCGGGACCCTGCAGATAGTTGTGGAGTTCCACATTTCGCGCGGCCTACTCTCTTCTTAGACTGCACTCCATGACGCTGCGCGAGCTCTTGACCCGAAGCCTGTGGCTGGCACCCCTGGGTTTGTCCCTGGTGTTCGTGGGGGGCGTGCTGACCTGGGTGCGCGCCAACGAGGCCGAGGAGCAGGAGCTGCAGCGCCAGACGCTGATTTCCGACGCCCTCAGCACTGAGGCCCAGCTGCGCGACCGCATCGACGAGGAGCAGGCCCATCTGCGCCAGCTCGCCGCCGGCCTGGCCGGCCAGATGCCCAGCGCCGCGGCGCTGGCGGCCCATCCCGAAGTCAACGCCGGCCTGCGCCGCCTGTGGCTGGCCGTGACCTGGCTGGACTCGCGCAGCAACCGCGTGCTGGCCGAGGTGCCGGCCGAGTCCGAGGCCAACCGCTATGAGGACGGCCTGTCCCTGCACCTGACCGCCCGCGTCGCGCCCGACGGCGTGCTGGTGGTGCGTTATGCGCCAGCCCTGCTGCTCAAGCGTGGCGTGCCCTGGTGGCTGGCGCGCAAATACGACGTGCAGCTCATCGACAGCGCCGATCAGGTCATCGCCTCCACGACCGAGTCGCCGCTGCGCGCCGCCCTGGGCGAGAAGCCGAGCTACCGCGTCGCCCTGACCGGCCCGCTGCGCGCCAGCCCGCTCACGCAGGCGACGCTGACCGACGCCGCGCTGGAGCTGACGGTGCGCGACCCCGCCGTCAACGGCGTCCGGCCGATGGCCTGGGTGCTGGTGGCGGGCTTCCTGCCGCTGATCGCCGTCGCCAGCTGGCTGCTGCGCCGCCAGATGCGCCAGGTGCAGCGGGCCGAGGTGGCCGGCCGCACGGAGGCCGCCTGGCGCCGGGCGATGGAAGACTCGGCGCTTGTTGCGCTGCGCGCCCGCGACTTCGACGGCCGCCTGCTGTACGTCAACCGCACCTTCTGCGACATGGTCGGCCTGCCCGCCGAACAGCTGGTCGGCATGCTGCCGCCGATGCCTTATTGGCCGCCCGACGCACTGGCCGAGGTGGCGGAGCGCAACCGCCGCAACCTGGCCGGCCATGCGCCGCGCGAGGGCTACGAAGCGCATTGGCGGCACGCTTCAGGCCGCATGGTCGACGTGATGGTGTTCGAGTCGCCGCTGGTCGACGCCGGTGGCCGCCAGATCGGCTGGATGGGCAGCATCATCGACATCACCGAGCGCAAGCGCCTCGAAGACCGAGAGCGCCGCCAGGTCGAGACACTGGCCCACAACGCGCGGCTGACCATGCTCGGCGAGGTCGCTTCCACGCTGGCCCATGAGCTGAACCAGCCGCTCACGGCAATAGCCAGCTACGGCGCCGGCATCACGAACTCGCTGGCCAAGCTCGGCGTGCAGGACGAACTCGTGCTCGGCGCGCTGCAGCGCCTGGGCCAGCAGGCCGCCCACGCCGGCCGCATCGTCGCGCGCATCCGCGAGTTCCTGACGCGGCGCGAACCTCGCCACGAGCCCTGCGATCTGCATGAGGTCGTCACCGCCGCCATCGAGCTGCTCAAGCGCGACTGCCAGCGCCGCGGCGTCACGCTGGACGTGAGCCTCGCGCCGGGCGTGCCGGCGATGCTGGCCGACGCCGTCCTGATCGAGCAAGTGGTCATCAACCTGGTGCGCAACGCCGCGGATGCGCTGCAGGCGCGCCCGGCCGGGAACGGCGGCCGGCGCATCGCAGTCAGCAGCCGCGTCGTGGGCGACTTCGTGCGCGTCGATGTGCAGGACAACGGCCCTGGCCTGCAGGGCCGGCGTGTCGAACAGCTGTGCGCGGCCTTCTATTCCACCAAGGCCGACGGCATGGGCATGGGCCTGGCCATCTGCCGCTCCATCATCGAGGCCCATCAGGGCGTGCTCGACGCCAGCGAGGCCGCCAATGGCGGCGCGCTGTTCTCGTTCAGCCTGCCGCTGAGCCCGCAAACCCAGACGGAAACGATCCATGGCTGAAGGCACGATCCATCTCGTCGATGACGACCCTGGCGTGCGTGACGCACTCGCCTTCCTGATGCGCTCGCGGGGCCTCCATGTGCGCGCCTTCGACGGCGGCCCGGCGCTGCTGGAGATGCTGGACCGCGAAGAGAATCCCAAAGGCGTGTTCCTGCTCGACGTGCGCATGGAGCCCATGAGCGGCACGCGCCTGCACGACGAACTGCTGGCGCGCCGGCTGAGGAACCCGGTGCTCTTCCTGACAGGCCATGGCGACATCCCCATGGTCGTCGAGGCGCTGAAGAAGGGCGCCTTCGACTTCCTGGAGAAGCCCTACAGCGACAACGCCTTGGCCGACCGTATCGAGCAGGCCCTGGCCGTGGACGCGGCCATGCAGGCCGAGGGCGCGCACGTGGCCGAGCGCAGCGCGCGGCTGGCCAGCCTGACCGAGCGCGAGCGCGAGGTCATGACGCGCGTGGCGGCAGGCAAGCTCAACAAGGTCATTGCCGACGAGCTGAACGTGTCGGTGCGGACCGTGGAGGTGCACCGGGCCCGGGTGTTTGCGAAGCTGGGCGTGCGGTCGGCGGCGGAGGTGGCGACCTTGCTAGCCGGGCGATAGGCGGCGCGGGGTTCAGCGCCGCGACCTCAGGAGGTCAACGCGCAGATTCGCAGCTGAAGTCAGGCCGTAGCCTTAGTTGCGCGTGAGGCCGCGACGCCTAGGGCCGCCTCGATGCCTTCCGGGGAGACCAAGCCATGGTATTGCCGCTGCAATTCCTCAAACACCGAGTGATTCACGTCCCCGACGAGGAGGCGTGACGCCGTCGCGAACACCGAGCGCCTTTCGCCATCGGGGCCGAGGAACTCATCCTCGGAGCCCTTCTTGACGGCCACGGCCATTCGCGAACGCAGCTCCGCCAGGTCGCGGTTGGACCAGTTGCTGACGATCGCCTCCAGTTGCGACAGCGCGGTCGCCACGATGTGCACGGGCATCTCCGAGAGGGCCGCTGCACCTTGCCGGGCCAGTTGGTGTTCCACGTAGCCCAGATGCCGCATCACCCGCCGCGTCGACGGATGCTGGCCCAGCAATTCGGTGAGGGCCCGTGCCAGCGCCTTCGCTTCTGCGGCTGCCGGTTCCGACAATGGCAGCTGGACCGGCGAGGCCGGCTGGCGGGGAAGCCGGCGCGCGATCCGGCGCAGCGCGGCCCACAGCGCGGCAGTGAAATTCCGGTTCAGCGAGCTGCGACGCCGATCCGGCCGGCGGGAGGAGGAAGGTCTGGACATGGTTCCCTTTACTTCATGGGACGCACGACAAATTGGTCAGGCCAGATTCGATCATGCGGATGGTGGCCTGACCAGAGAACTATTTAACGGTGACGGGCCGATGAAGCCGGCCGGCCACCCGCCGGACGGCCGAGGGACAGGTAGCGCCGTGCTACCGCGAGGCACGGCGTCGCGATGCGGGGCGCTCACCGCGCCCGCGCCCGCGAGTGCCCAGGAACCGACAGTGCCCGGCTCCGTGCTGCGCGAAGCGCTGGGCGAAGACCTGCTGGAGAAGGAGCCGATGGATTTCGAGACCGCATCCGCTCTTGTGGAGGGGCTGAACCAGCTTGACGTCGAGCTTCGAGCCCTCTCAGCGTCGACGGACCGGCCCAAGCGCCTATCCCAGCTCAGGGGCAGGCCGCGCCTGCCGCTTAGGCGGATCAACGAGTGGCATCCAGGCCGGCTTGCCGTTGTAAATAGCAACTGCACCCTGGATCCGGGGGGCTGGCGCAGCTGCAGGCTTCATCGAAACTCCTCGCGATGGAGCCACGCCAGGGAGGGATCAGATGGCTATCGATTTCGCACTGCAGCGGCCCTGTACGGCCCGGCGGTACACGCCGGAGGTCAGGCTGCGGTCCATGGTCAGGCACCGCGGCATTGCGGAATTCGCGATCGCCCAGTTCCGCGAAAAGTTTCCCCACGCCGACAGCGACACGCTGACCAGCAAGTGCACGGTCGAGATCGCCGTCAAGGGTCCGGACGGCATGGCCATACAGATGCAGGTGACGGTCGGCCAGCTGCTGGAGATGATTGCGCCGCTCAGCGAGCTGGATGGCGAATGCAAGGGTTGCCCGGCCAACCTGTCGGGCCGGGCCTTCGGCTGCATCGGCAAGGTGGACTACCCCATCCGCAAGGAGGCCGAGGACTGGCTGCTCGCGCGCCTGCCCGATGACGGCAAGGACGCCAACCTGGTCCTGCTTCTCAAATACCTCGCCGACCTCGGCATCGACGGCGCCCCCGTCGAGGCTCAGCGAGCCAAGCCGCGCGTGTTCGAACGCAAGGAGGCCGCCGTCAGGAAATGGGGCGGCTGGCTGGGCCCCAAGATGCAGATCACGTCCAGCCAACTGCTGCATATGCTGGCCTTCAGTGAATCCATCGGTCTCGAGCAGGCCCAGCTCTACAGCCGGCCGCTCGGCTTGGCCAAGCTGGGCTCGGAGCCGGGGGAGATATCCGACGCGGTGGAGCAGTTTCGGGTCTTCCTGCGGGCGGTCAATCTGGCGGCGAGGTTGAATGCGAAGCTGGCTGTTGAAGCTTAGGGTTCTCGTTGGGCAAAGGCGGCTCAAGGCTGATCTCAGTCGTTGGCAGATCAGGCTCTGAACGGCCGCTTCCGCCACAACAGGCCACTCGTATTCGCGACGCCTGACCAGCGGCCTCGGTGGACGCCTGAGGCGCGCTACAGCGATCGGTACCTTTGCTCTAGCCGGTAGCGCAAGCGCGGACCTGCGCAAGTAGCAAGTAAAGCGAGCCTCAGGAATCAATTGCCTTGGATCTGGTTGACCAGCCCAGCCAACTGGCCCAGCGCGACCATCAGGCTCTGGATGCCCTGGTCGCGGGCCACCATGGCAGCCACTCGCGTGCTGATGGCCTTCACCTGCTGAATCAGGGCGGCCGTGGGTGGGTTGATCGCCAAGGTGCTGGCCTGGAAGGCGAGCATCTTCGCGTCCTGCACCTTCTTGCGTGACTGGATGCCCAGCACCAGGCCCTGCAGGTTGAGGATCTCGGCGTGATCGACGCCGGCCGGGTTGGTGGACTCGGCTGCGATGGCCATTTCGGCCTCCGTCTTTTTCGTGATGAGTGCGTTGTATTCGTCGTTGTAGACGCTGTAGTAGTTCGCCAGCGCGGTGGCTGCGGCGAGCGCGTCGGCGGGGTCGTCCCCGTTCATGCGCGTCTGGAATTCTGCGAGCGTGGGCATGGGAGTCCTTTCGAGGTCAATCCTTCTTCAGCTGGATGGGCGCTTGGGTCGCGGGTGCGTCCACCTTGTTCTTGAGCTGGGTGTCTGCGGCCGCCTTCGCCTCGCCACTGGCATCCAGCAGGCGCTTGGTCTCTTCGCGGGTGTCCTTCAGGAACTGCACGAGGAACTCGGCGCGTTCGGCGTCGGTCTGTTCCTTGGACAGCGCGGCCAGCGTCTTGGCGGCGCTGTCCAGCTTTTCGGTGGAGATCTTCAGGGGCGTGTACGACGCGGCGATCTCGGCCTTGGCGGCGGCCTGGGCGGCAGCGGCCTGCGCGGAGGCCTGCGCCGCCTTGTCGCCGTAGTCGCACAAGGCCTCGTACAGCTTGGCGACGTCCGCGCCATCGGTCTTCTGCAGCACCGCCACTTCGTTGATGCTGACCTGGTGGCCGGTGTAGGCCAGGTCACGAACGGTCAGGATGTGGGCCGCGCGCGTGGCTGCCGTGGCGTTGAGGTTCTTCTCGAACGCCGAGAGCGCTGTGGAGACATAGGCCATGTTCTTGGCCGCCAGTGCGGCGGACTGCGCCGCCGCGTCGGGGGCCGCCATCGCGTGCCCCGCAAGCAACGGCAGCAGGGCGGCGAGAGTCTTGCTCGTGGTGTTCACGGGTCGCTCCGGTTACTTGATGCGAACGGCGATGCCGACAGCCGCCAGCGCCTGCACCACCTGCGCCGCAAGCGACGCCGCTTCCGCGGGCTTGATGCCGCCGGCGTGGTATGCCTTGAGCTGGTCGACCGGCACGGACAGCAGTGCGTTCCAGCCCGACAGGGAGGCCTCCGACTTGCTCAGCGCCACGCGGTACTCGGTGTCGATCAGGCGCAGCTCGGCTTCCAGCTGGCGGTCGCGGGCAACGCTGTAGCTCTCGGACAGGTAGGCCAGGGCGCGGTAGGCCCTGCGATTGGCCGTTTCCCCGCCATTGCCCGCGGTCTTGGCCAATTTCTTGTCGCTCAGCAGGTCGCCGACCGACGCGCAGAAGACCGTGGGCTTCTCGAGGTCGCAGGGGGTGCCGGTGGCCGGGGCTTTGCCGAGCGAGGCGACTTCCGCCCTGGCCTGCAGCAGCAGGGTGACTTCCAGCAGCGTGGCGGCCTCGTAGGCCTTCGCGTGCTGGACGCGGGACTCGGCGAGCCGCACGCCAGCCTGGGCGTAGGCCGACTGTGCGGTGGTGATCTCCTTGTCGATCAGCAGCGGCTCCAGCGCGGGCAGCTTGCCGGCCTGCTGGTATTGCGTCCAGGCCTGGCCAAACCGTGAGGAGGTGCTCAGGAATACGAGGCCGGGCTCGGCCTTGGCCTTGTCGGCCGGTGTGGGCTCGCCGCCGACGGCGGCAAGGATGTCGTTGATGCGGGTCAGCCGCTCCTCGGAGATGGCCTGAATGCCGAAGTCCTCCAGCCCCTTGAGCTTGGCCAGGGCCTCGCAGAGCTCGCTCTTCTTCTTGGCGGCCCCTTTCTCGGAAGCGGGGGCGGATGCCGCACCTTCGGCCGCTGCAGGCTGTGACAGGTCGCAGGTCAGGTCTGGTGTGGCCTTGGCGTCATTGACCGCTTTCTGGGCGTTGGCGAGCGCCTCGGTCGCCGCCTTGAGCTGGGCCGCAGCGTCTTTCGACTGGCTCTGCTTGTCCTTGAGGGCAACGCTCCGGCTGTTCGTGTCGTTCGCCGCAGCCAACAACTGGCCGCTCAGCTTCTGCTTCTTTCCTTCCAGGGCCTGCCGGCTCTGGATCAGGATGGCGCATCGGTCACCCACGGCCTTGATGCCGCCGAGCCAGGTCGGCGTCACGACGTCATGCTTGGGCTTGAGGTCCGGCTTCTTGAGCAGGGTCTGGGCCTTGCCGAGGTCGGTGCTGTCTCTCAGCCCGGCGACCTCTGCGTTGCAGTCGGGCAAGGCCGCAAACGCGGTGTCGAAGCCCTTCAGGGCGGTGCGCGCGAGCCCCTCGCTCTCGGCGTCGTCGTTCACGGCTTTCATGGCCCCGGTGAGTTCGAGGTAGGCCTGCCGGGCGTCCTGAGAGGTCCCGGTGAGCAGCTTCAGCCGCTCATCCAACCGCTTGTTGAACCGGGCCACGAACCCGCTTTTCGTCGTACGTGGCTCCGACGTGCCGGACTCGCTCAGCAGCGACAGCAGCGCCGCGTTGCGCTCGGCCAGGTTGAGGGCCCGGAAGGCCTCGACCTCCTTGGTGTCCAGCGCGTCGAACACCGCGCGGCTCAGCTTGATCGAGTCGGTGATCTTGCTGGCGTCGTAGTCGGCCTTGGCGCTGGTGGCTTTCTGGTCGTTCGCGCTGTTGTAGAGGTGCAGCGAACTGCATCCCATGAGCGTGCAGCCCAGCCCTCCAATAACGGTCCATCGCAATAGCGTGTGCATGACTTCCTCCTGGGCCGCACGTTGCCGCGCACACGCATGATGGTCATCCCGAGAATTGATGAGCAGCGCTTAGGTGTTTTCCTTGTTCGGTGTCATCTATCTCGGCTGTACGCGTGAGAGGCAGTACGGCACATCAAGGACGCTTGCACCTCAGGAGTGGCAGGGTGACAAACTCTGCGCTCGATCCGACTCGCAACGGCTGGTCTCTTCAGGCCCACATCTCATTCTGGGCATTCCGGCCCCAGCCGCAGCGCGCAGCTCAGTTGGAATGTCGAACATCAGCCTTGCGGCGGCTCACGTGCCTGGCCTCGAATTCCGCTACGGGTCGACATGAGCCGGTCGCGACCAGCGGAAGCGGTAACTCGGACGGGATGACGTAGGGCGGCATCATCGACGGCCGGTTTCACTATCAGACCCGCCGGTCGAGCTGACCGGCCGACGCCCCCGAATGACCGGAATCCGCCGAGCACCGGTCGCACGAAGCTCGGTGCCGACCGACTGAGGTCGCTGCAATGCGGCGGTCCATTGCGAGCCGAATCCCGCTCAACCCACCGCCTCCAGATACGCAATCCGCCGCATCGGCGTGAATAACGCCCCTAACGCAACCACCCCCAGCAGGCACAAGGCCGCCGCCGTGAACAGCTGCGTCACGTCCAGCACCCGCAGCGCCGCCCCGGCTGCCGCCGAAGCCAGCGGTGCCAGCCCCATGACGATGAACATGAACAGCGCCATCGAGCGGCCCAGCATCTCGGGCGGGATGCGCTTTTGCAGCCAGCTGTAGACGGCCACCTGCACGAAGCCACCCAGGGCGCCCAGTGGCAACAGCAGCAGCGCACCCTGCCAGGCCGCATGCACATGGCCGAAGGCGAGGAAGACGCAGCCGGCGACGGTGTCGATCAGCAGCACCGTGCCGCCCAGCGTGGACAGGCGCCAATGCGGCTTCAGACCTGACACCGCCATGCCCGCCAGCGCGCCCAGGCCGTGCACGGCCAGCATTGCGCCCAAGGCCGCGGCGCCACCGGGCAGGCGCTCGGCGGCCAGCACCGGCAGCGCCACCTGGATGGGGCCGCCGACGAAGAAGGCTATTGCCGAGAAATACGTGAAGAGGGCGCGCAGCTCGCGGTCCTGCCAGCAGCTCTTCAGCGACTCGGCAATGGCCGCGAAGACGGGCTGAGGCGGCCTGGCCTCGCTGGCTGCCACCTGCACGCGCGACAGCGTCCAGGCCGAGATCGCAAAGCTCAGCGCATCGAAACCGAAGGCCAGTGCCAAGCCGTGGCCGCTCAGCGCCGGCTCGCTGCCCGCCGTCACCAGCAGGCCGGCCAGCACCGGCCCGAGCAGCAGCACCAGCTGGCGCGCGCCCATCAGCACGCCGTTGGCCGGCTGGATCAGCGTGGCCGGCACGGTCTGCGGCAGGATGGCGCTGCCGGCCGGATAGCTGAAGGCAGTCGCCAGGCCGATGGCCAGCGTCAGGCCATAGACCCAGGGCAGCGTGACCGCGCCCGTGGCGGTCAGCGCGGCCAGCAGGCCGAGCAGCGCGAAGTTGATCCACTTGGTCAGCAGCAGCACGGCCTTGGGCGAGTGGCGGTCCACCAGCGCGCCGCCAACCAGGATGAAGATGGCGCGCGGCAGGCTGCCCAGGGCCAGCACGGTGCCCAGCACCAGCGGGTCGCGGCTCAGGCCCATGACGAGCCAGGGCAGGGCCAGCAGCGTGAACTGGTCGCCCAGCATGGACAGCAGGCCGCCGCCGATGATCCAGCGGAAATTGGCGTTGCGAAAGAGTTCGCGGCGCGGGTCGCTCATGACTGTTCCCCGAGGGGCAATGTTTCTTTGGAGCGGCGCAGGTAGGCGATCAGTTCAGGCGTCACACCGGACTGGCGCGCCAGTTCGGGCTCGGCGGCATACATGCGCTGCATCGTGTCCTTCATGCCGGGCGCCACTTCCAGGAACTGCTTCTGCAGCGCCAGCCAGCGCCGCACCAGGGCCTGGACCTCGGGCGCGGCCGGGTCGAGGCCGGCGTCCATCGCCGCGCGAGCTTCCTTGATCAGCTGCGGCCATTCCAGCTCGACGGCGTCGCGCTCCGGCTCGGGGATGGCTTCCCATTGCCGGCGCATGGCGCGCAGCTGCTCCGGGCTGAACCAGCGCTCGTGCACGCGTCGGATGGCCATGGCGTCCAGCAGCACCTGCACCGCATCGCCGCCATCGCCCTGCAGTTCCAGCCGCTTGGCAGCATTGCGCAGCGTCAGCAGCAGGCTCTCCTGCGCCTGCAACTGGGCCTCGACCTGTTCGATCTGGGCCTGCAGCACGTCAGCCAGCGGCTGCGGCGCCTCGCCGTCCAGCAGCGGCGCGATGGCCTTCAGCGACAGGCCGGCGTCGCGCAGCGCCAGCACCCGGTGCAGGCGCAGCACGTCGGCATCGCCGTAGCGGCGGTAGCCAGCCTCGCTGCGGCCCGAGGGGCGCAGCAGGCCGAGTTCTTCGTAGTGGTGCAGGGTGCGCACCGTCAAGCCGGCCCGTTTGGCCAGCTCTCCCACCGTGTAGTCCATATCCAGGCTCGTGCATGAAACGGGCCGGATGATGAAGCCTCACGTGACGTGAGGGTCAAGCGCCGCGCCATCGCGAGGCGTGGTGTCGCGATGCGGGGCGCTCAGGCCCAGACCTGGGGCGAATACTGATTGAAGACGCCGTTTGACCGTGAAGTTCTTGGCATTTCGAGCTGGCATGGGGTTTGCACTATGGTTTGTGCCGAGGCGACTGGCCTCGGGGAACCTAAGGAGTACCTCACCATGAAGACCTGGACGAATCTGCGACCCCTCACCCTGTCGGCCGCTCTGCTCGCAACCATGACGCTGATCGCGCCCGCGAGTGCCCAGGAACCCACCGTGCCCGCCATGACCGGCCGCGCCATGCTGCGCGACGCACGAGGCGAATTTCTGCTGGACGATGGCCGCACGCTGAAGGTCCATGTCGGCGTGCGCAGTCTGGGCGTCAGCCTCGACGAGAGCCCGCTGGAGACCTGGCGCGCCGAGAACACCGAGCTGCTCGTCAGCCCCGACGGCATGCGTCGCGTGCGCCTGTTCCGCAACGTCGACGGCAGCGTTGATCGCATCGCATTCGAGACCGACCGGATGCGCTGAGACGGCAAGTTATCCCAAGCCGGCGCGCGCTCGCGGAGTGCGCCGGCTTCGGCGGCATCTCTTCTCCATTCAGCGACGAGGCTGGCCGTCCATCCACGCAGCGCGGATCTCGCGCCCGCAGTTCACCGAAGCCACCGCCGGCTTGTCGCTGGGGTCGTCGCCCAGGGCGCCACGGCGCTGCTCGCGAGCGACGATGCCGTAGAAGCGCTGGTCGGCGCTGATCCACGGATAGAAGCCGAAGGCGCCCGGGCTGCTGAAGGCACCGTCACCGACCTGCGGGTCGTCCTCCACCCAGTGGCCGAGGCTGTAGTGCCAGCTCTCCGTCGCAGGGATGGGCGTCTTCACGGCATCGCTCGGGCAGACCTGCGGGTTGGTGCAGACGGCCTCCTTGCCCAGCAAGCGGCCGAGTTGCAGCTGGCCGCCCAGCAGGGCGCGCAGCAGGCGGCTGTAGTCTGCCGCGCTGGTCTGGCCGCCGCCGGCCGGCATGGCCTGGCTGTAGCTGAAGGACCAGTCCGTGCCGAGCGTGGGTGCGAGCGACTGCCGCATCGCAAGGGCCAGACCCTCCGGGTCCAGCGAGCCCAGGCCCATCAGGATGGCGTGCTGCTGCATGTGGCCGCCGTTGTAGTCGAAGCGGTTTTCGGTGGCCGGATTGAGGCGACCGCGGCCGTTGATGAGGCTTTGCTGGCAGGCCGCCACGCTCTGGTTCTGGCGGCACACGTGGTAGTAGGTGTAGCCGGACTGGAAGTGCAGGAACTTGACGTCCTCGGCGCTGAGCTGGCCCTGGCGGCGCTCGGCCACGAAGGCGGCGTAGACCCATTTGGAGGCGGAGGCGATGGCCATCTCGGTGTGGCGCTCGGGGCCGTTTTCGCCGGCCTTGCCGCCGGCCAGCGGCTGGGTGGCGTTGCCGATCTCCCAATAGAAGGGCTGGGCGGCCACGCAGGCCGCAGACTTCTCGGCCGTCAACCGTGCGGCGCCGGCGCGCTGCAGTGGCGTTGGTTCGGCTTGAGCAATGAGCGGGGCGGCAATCAGCAGGGTGAGCAGGGTGAAGGCGGCGTGGCGCATGGCGATCTCCGTTTGAGGTGGGGCCATGCTGCCCAGCTGTGGCCGCGCAAAGGTTGCCGCGCGGGTTGCAGTGCTTGCAGGGCCTGACGGCGGGCGCGGCTTGCAACGGTTTGTCATTGTTTTCCGGCAAGGTGGGGGGCGGGCTTCTCCCTAACATCCCCCCATGAGCCGCATCCTGATCGCCGACGACGAGGCCGAGCTGCGCGGCCTGCTGCAGCGCTATCTGACCGAGCAAGGCCAAAGCGTGCGCGCCGTGCCCGATGCCGCCACCGCCGCGCAGCTGCTGGCGCGCGAACGCTTCGACGTGCTGGTGCTGGATTTGATGATGCCGGGCGAGGACGGCCTGTCGCTGTGCCGCCGCTTGCGCGGCCAGGGCGAGACCATTCCCATCCTGATGCTGACGGCGCGCGGCGACCTCGTCGACCGTGTGCTGGGCCTGGAGATGGGCGCCGACGACTACCTGGCCAAGCCCTTCGCCCCGCGTGAGCTGCTGGCGCGCATCCAGGCGATGGTGCGTCGCCAGCAGCAGCTCGGTGCCCACCTCGGCCCTGCGGGCGAGGAAGCGGTGCGCTTCGGTGACTTCACCCTCTATCCCACGCAACGCCGGCTGGAGCGCGCTGGCGCGGCGGTGGAGATCAGCACCGTCGAGTTCCAGCTGCTGCGCGCGCTGGCCAGCCAGCCCAACCGGCCGCTGGGCCGCGAGAAGCTGCTGGCCCTGGCGCATGGCGACGAGCACGGCGTCAGCGACCGCAGCCTGGACGTGCAGGTCATGCGGCTGCGCCGCCTTGTCGAGGCCGACCCGAGCGCGCCGCGCCACATCCAGACGGTGTGGGGTCTCGGTTATGTGTTCATCCTGGAACCGGGCGCGCAATGAAGTTCGGCCTGTCCACGCTGTTCGGCCGCAACCTGTGGCTCATCGTCTGCCTGATCGTGCTGGGCCAGCTGGTCAATGCGCTTGCTTATGCGCAGTTCGTCGCCCGGCCGCGCCTGCAGCAGTCGGCCGAGGCGACCGCGCGCAGCCTGCAGGCCGTCGCCGAAGGCATGCGCCTGTTGCCCGAGGCCGAGCGCGCCGGCTTCGTGGATCGCTTCAATGCGCGCGCCGGCTCGGGCCAGCAGCAGCGCCTGCTCGAGCGGCCGACCTGGGTGGAGCGCGGCTTCCTGGCCGAACTGGCGACGCAACTGGGCCTGGAGCGCGGCGAGCTGCCGTGGCGGCGCGAAGCCAACGGCCTCATCGCGGTGCAACTGCCTGGCGCGCCGATCTGGCTGGTGCTGCCTGCCGTGCAGCCGGCTCACCATTTCGCGCGCACCTGGCTGATCGCCAGTGGCGCCAGTGCCTTGCTGGCCTTGCTCGGCGCCTGGTTGATCCAGCGCCGCATCAACCGCCCGCTGGCCCGCCTCGTCGACGCGGCCCGGGCGGTCGGTGCCGGCCAGCGCCGCTTGCTGCTGCCCACTGACGGCCCGGCCGAGACCGCGGCGCTGGCGCGCGGCTTCAACGACATGGCCGAGGCCCTGGCGCGCGACGAGGAGGAGCGATTGCTGATGCTGGCCGGTTTGTCGCATGACCTGCGCACGCCGCTGGCAAAGATTCGCCTCGCCAGCGAGTTGCTGCGTGGTTCTTTCGATCGGGCGGGCCAAGGGGACAGGGAATTGCTCGACACGCTGGACCGCAGCCTCCACGGCCTGGACGGGCTGCTGACCCAGTTCCTCGACTACGCGCGCGCCGCCCACCCCGCCGAGCAGGAGCTGCCGGCCGTGGACGTCGAGCTGCGCGAATTCCTGGCCGAGACGCTGGCCCTGGCGCCGGGCCTGCCGCAACCGGTGCTGGCCAATGGGCAGGCAGTGCATCGGCGCGCACGGCCGCAGGCGTTGCGCCGCCTCGTCCTCAACCTCATCGCCAATGCGCAGAACCATGGCGCGCCACCCATCGAGCTGGCCTGCGGTGAAAACGCCGGTGCCGCCTGGATCGAGGTGCGCGACCGCGGCCCGGGCATCGCGCCGGCCCGGGTCGACGATCTCAAGCGCCCCTTTCAGCGCGGCGACACGGCGCGCGGCGGCAAGCCCGGCTCGGGCCTGGGCCTGGCCATCGTCGAGCGCATCGCGCGCGCCGAAGGCGCCGAGCTCAGGTTGATGCCACGCGATGGTGGCGGCCTCATTGCCCGTGTCAGCTGGTCTGGATCGTGACGAAGCAGTATTCGAGCAGTCGCCAGTGCTGAGTTCAGCTCGCGTTGATCGTCACCGTCACGTTGCCCGTGCTCGTCTGGCCGAGGTTGTCCTTCAGCGTGATGACGAGGTTGGTGCGGCCGGCTACCGGGTTGGCCCAGTTCAGGGCGAGGCCGCTGCTGGTGGCCGAGAAGCTCATGCCGCTGGCGGCGCCGCTGATGCTGATGCTCAGCGAGCTCGCGCCCGGCGCCGAGTAGCCGATGGTGGCGGCGAGAGCCTTGCCGGCCGTGCCGCTCAGGCTGGTGGTCGTCAGCGTGGGGCCGCTGCTGGTCGTCGGCGTGGGGGTGGTCGTCGAGGTCGTGACGCTGGCGCCGCTGAGGCTGCTCAGCAGGGCGCTGACGTTGGGCGTGCCCCAGCCGGTCGGGGTGTCATAGCCGGTCTTGGCGGTGCAGCTCGTGCATGTGCCGTTGCTGCCGCTGGCCACGTCCTTGAAGGCGGCGGCGTACTGCGTCGGCACGGCGCCGATCTGCTGGTAGAGGGCCGCGTGCGGTTGGCCGAGCAGGGCCTTGCTGGCGGCGGCGCGCATCGCGTTGGCCACGGCCAGCAGGCCGGCCCATTGCGGCGTGGCCAGGCTGGTGCCGCCGGCGCTGACCCAGCGCGTCGTCGTCGTGCCCTGTGCAATCAGCGCCACGTACTGGCCGGAGTTGGGGTCGGCGTTGAAGGCGACGTCGGCGACGGCGCGCTTGGCGTAGCCGCCAATGGTGCCGCTCTGGTAGCTGGGCAGGGCCACATAGGCGCTGGTGCCGCCGCCGGTGCCGGTCCAGGTGGTTTCGCTGCGCGCACCGCTGCTGTAGCTCAGCGTGGTGCCGCCGACGGCCACGACGCGGGTTGACACCGAAGGCCAGGACACGGCCGCGCCGTTGTCACCGGTGGCGGCCAGGTAACTCATGCCGGCGGTGGCGAAGGCGCTGTCATAGCTCGACGTCCAGCTGCCCTCGGCGGCGCCGAAGCTCATGGACACCACGCCAGCGCCCATCTTGTTGGCCAGGGCCACGGCCTTGGACAGGCTGCCGACGCCGGCGTCCGGCGCTTCGATGAGGACGAGGCGCGCCAGCGGTGCCGTCGCGTGGGCCCATTGCACGTCCAGCGCAATCTCGGTGGCCCAACCGCTGTCGTAGGCGGGCGCCGTGGCGGTCAGGGCGCCGGCGGTCGTGCTGTAGGCAATGACCAGCTCGCAGCTGGACGCGGAGGCTTTGGCCAGCGGCAGGCTGGCGTTGGCCGCCAGGTTGCGCGAGCTGCAGGCCGGCAGCGCGAACTTGGCGTTGAAGGCGGCCAGCTCGGCGGCGATGTTGGGGTCGTGCTTGGCGTTGACGATGTAGATGGTCTGGCCGGCGCCGAGCTGGGCGGCCTGGGCTGCGGTCAGGCCGGCGGTGCTGGCGGGCAGGGCCGGCTGCGCGTAGGCGGCGCGGATCTGTGCCGGCGTATAGGTCGTCACCGCAGTGGACGTCGCCATCGGGGCGGCTTCGCCTGCACCCGCCGCGAAGGCGCGAGGCCGCATGGCGTCGTCCAGGCGGTCGCGTGTCAGGCCTTGGGTGGCGACACCGGCCAGGGCGTGGCTGCGGTGGGGTGCGGCACCGTTGTCGGGTTCTTCGAGATCGACGGCGGCGGTGTGGAAGCTGGGCTGGGCGACGACATTGGTCGCGGCAGTGCTGCCTTCCTCAAGATCCACGCTCAGGTTGATGACCGAGCTTGCCTCGCTGACCTGGACGGTCGGGCTGTCGCTGCTGCCACCGCCGCAAGCGGTCAGGGCCGCGGCGGTCAGCAGGCTGAAGGTCCAGGAAGTCCAGGAGACAGGGCGGGTACTGCGCATGGCCGGGTTCTCGTACGAAGGAGGGCCACGCCGATCAAGACCTGCCGGTCTTGGTGGCCCCGCTGCCGTGGCGCTTGCGCGCTGTAGGCCGGTGGCTTTGCGTCCCCGCCTTTCGACGGGTTTGCCCTCTGGGTTGTGAAACAGGTTCAGTCTAGGCGCCGGGGTGCCGAGATACGGGGCCCCACAAAGGCGCTGCGTGACTTCTGACTCGGCGGGCAGCGCGAGCTTTCGATGCCGCCAGTCTGCGTTTCGTGAGTTACTGCCCTGTGGTTGCTTTGTGTCACCCAGGACACAAAAGCTCAGGCGGGCTGCGGCGGGTGCAGCGGGATCCAGACCGTGAAGCGCGTGCCGACGCCGGGTTGGGAATCCACTTCGATGCGGCCGCCGTGCTTTTGCACGATGGAAAAAGACAGGGACAGGCCCAGGCCCGTCCCTTGGCCGACGGGTTTGGTCGTGAAGAAGGGCTCGAAGATGCGCCGCTTGACCTCCTCGCTCATGCCGCTGCCCGTGTCTGCGATCTCGATGCGAACCCAGCCATCCTCGGCGCGCGTGGTCAGCGTGATCGTGCCGCGCTCCTTGATGGCATGGGCCGCATTGACGATCAGATTCATGAAGACCTGGTTGAGCTGCGCGGCGATGCAATGCACCGGGGGCAGCACGGCATAGTCCTTGCGAACCTCGGCCTTGTACTTGACCTCGTTCATGACGACGTTGAGCGTCGAGTCCAGCCCGGCATTGAGGTCGGCGTCCTGCCAATCGGCATGGTCGACGCGCGAGAAGTCCTTGAGGTCCTGCACGATCTTCTTGACCCGCGACAGCCCCTCCTCGCTCTCGTCGAGCAACTGGGGCAGGTCCTCCTGCACGAAGCTCAGGTCGACGGCGGCATCCACCCGGTCCAGCTCTTCTCGCACATCGCGAGGCAGCGCGTCGGCCGGCGTCTTCCTCAGCAGTGCGAGCAACGCGAAGACAGGTTGGACATAGCCGCGCAGCGAGCCGAGGTTGGAGCTGACAAAGCCGATCGGGTTGTTGATTTCGTGGGCGACACCGGCGGCGAGCTGGCCGATGGAGGCCATCTTCTCGGCCTGCAGCAGCTGGTTCTGCGCTTCCTCAAGCCGGTTGTTGGTCTGCTTGATGCGCTCGTAGTTGAGCTCCAGCTCACGCTGCACGCGGCGCACCTCCGTGCGGTCCTGCAGCAGCCACCAGGTGCCCGCTGTCGGCTCCTCGGGGTTGGATACGTAGGCAATGATCTGCACCCACAGCGTGTTGCCGGCCAGCGTGCAGACCTCCATCTCGTGCAGCAGCGAGCCGCCCCGCGACAGCACCGGGATGGCGATCTGGCTCAGCGCTTCGAAGTCTTCGTCGCTCTTGAACAGGCGGCGCGTCGGCAGTCCATGGGGCGGGACGTCACCGAGTTCGAACATCTCGATGAACTTCTTGTTGCCGCGCTGGATCTGCTGATTGGCCGTCGCGATGATGCCTACCGACGCGTTCTCCAGAAAGGCTTCGAGTTCATGGTGGGTGCTCAGCAACTCGGCCGTGCGGTCCGCGATCATGTTCTCGAGTTCGTTGCGATGGCGGCGGAGTTCGTCCTCGGCCTGGCGCCGTCGCGTGATGTCCTGGAGTGTCTCGATGGCGCCGACGACTTCGCCGTGGGCATCGACCAGCGGGGCGGCCGTGAAGTAGAGCCAGCGCCCTTCCCGGCCGAAATTGGGGAAATAGCCCTCGACCTCGTAGGCGTTGGCGATGTGCGGCGACGGTTGGCAGTGCCGGCCGTACAGGCGCTGGCGCTCCTGCTCGACATTGCCGTCCAGGATCAGGTCGACCAGCAGCGGCCTGGCTTCGGGGTAGAAGGCGCGCCAGGTGTCGTCGCGGCCCAGCATCTCGGAGGCGTCGCGGCCGGTGAGCTGGGCACAGGAGGCGTTCCAGTGCGTGACGCGGTGAGACTTGTCGATCACGAGCGTGGCCACAGGGTTGTTCTCGAGGATCTGGTAGAGCACGCGGCCGATGTCCAGCAGGCTGGTCTGCACGTGGCGGATGTCGCTGAGGTCCTGCCCGGTCAGCACCGCACAGGGTTGGCCGTCGAGCATGACGCGATGCGCCTTGACTTCCAGCACGCGCAGCGAGCCGCTGCCCGTCAGCGCCTCGATCTCGATCGCGGGCAGCTCGCCTTCCTCGGCCAGCGCCCGCTGGCCATAGCGCCGCAACTCATCGGCGAACTCGGGCGCTGCCCAGCCGTGCGGCGGCATCTGCTGCAGCGCCTCCAGCCCATAGCCCAGCAGGCGTTCCATCGCCGCGTTGGCGAACAGGATGCGGTCCGATCCATGCACCAGGACCGACGCACTGACGGCCTGCAGCGCCAGGCTGAAGTCGACCGTCAGTACGGTCACCACTTCACCTCTTCATCCGGGTCCTCCAGGATGAACGAGCCGTCGCTGCCCCATTTCACATGGGTGATGCCCGGTTCGAGCCGCTCCAGGCGGCGCAGCTCCGCCTCCTGGGCGGTGAGCACGCCCATCTGCTGGCGCACCTGGTCAGCCAGGCGCTGGTTCTCCATCGTCAGCTCGCGGATGCGCAACACCTGGCGCACGGCGCTGAGCAGGTCGAAGTCGGCCCAGGGCTTGGAGATGAAACGGGCGATCTCGGCCTCGTTGATGGCCGCCACCAGCGCGTTCAGGTCGGCATAGCCGGACAGGATGATGCGCCCGCAGTCGGGCTGCACCTGACGCAGTTCGCGCAGGAATTCCACGCCGGTCATGCCCGGCATGCGCTGATCGGAGATGGCCAGCGCGAAAGCGCACTCGCGCGCCCGCGCCAGAGCCACGGCGCCGTCGGTGAAGCTTTCGACGTCATAGCGCGCGCCGCCGGTGTCCTTCAGCCCGTTGCGCAGCAGGCGCTGCAGCGCGCTGAGGATGTGAGGCTCGTCGTCGACGAGCAGGATGCGTTCGCTCACGTCGCACCTCCTTCAGGCAGCTTCACGAAGACATGCAGCTTTGCGCCTTCACGGCCGGCGAATTCGCGCAGCTGCCTGACGACCCGGTTGTCGAAGACGAAACCCGCCGCCAGCAGCAGCGTGCCCTGCGGCGACAGCAGGTCGCGGGACAGCACCATGCCCGGCATCACTTCGTGAGGCTGCAGCTCCCGGTCACGCGGCTTCTCGGAGGGCTCGTCCTTGAGCGCCAGCTCGAAGGCCTCGACAACAGCCTTCTCGTAACGCGTGCCGGCACCGCCGAGGATCAGCGAATGCGCCTCGGCCGCCGAATGGCGCTTCAGCGACAGCCGGCCGGACTGTGCGGCGTAGTAGTCGCAAGCCACGCTCACCACCTGCGCGCCGAGCGGCACCTCGTCGCCGCTCAGCGCATCGGGGTAGCCCTTGCCGTCGATGCGTTCGTGGTGCGACCGCACCAGGCGCGCCACGCGTTGCAGCCGCCCCAGCGGCAGCAGCGCCGCCTCGCCATTGAGCGGGTAGCGGCGGTACAGGGCGAGCTCATCGCTGGACATGGCCGAGAGCGGCTTGCGCAGCATCGTGTCCGGAAGGCCGATCTTGCCGACCTCATGCAGCAGGCCGGTGATGTAGATGTCTTCCTCTGCCGCTGCACCCAGGTTGAGCCGCCGCGCCGTGCGGCGAGCCAGGTCGGCCACCTCGCGTGAATAGCCCGCCATGCCACCACCACGCAGCTCGATCAGACCTGAGAACACGTTGATCGACAGCAGGAAGTTCTCCTGCAACTGCGCGAACGAGGTCTCCAGCATGGCGTTGACCTGTTCCAGCTCGCTGGTCCGCGCCTTGACCCGCGCCGCCAGGTCGGTGTTCAAGGCCTGCAGTTCGTCGTTCTGCCTTTGAGTCAGCAGCTGCAGCGCGCGGTTTTCCTTCTCCAGCCGGCGGCGCTCCAGGCCGTCCTGCACGCACATCACCAGCTCGCGGTCGTCCCAAGGCTTGGCGATATAGCGGTGGATCTGCCCGCGGTTGATGGCTGCGACGGTCGAGCCGATATCGGCATAACCCGTCAACAGGATGCGCCCGACGGTCGGCCAGCGCTGGTGGACCTGTTCGAGCAGCGCCGCGCCGTCCATCTCCGGCATGCGCATGTCGGACACGACGAGATCGACCGGTTCGGTCTCCAGCATGGCCAGCCCGGCCTTGGCGCTCTCGGCCAGCAACACCCGGTAACCCTGGGGCCGGAACAGCCGTCGCAGCGCACTGAGGATCGACACCTCGTCATCGACGAACAGCACGACCGGAGGGTCGGCAACTTTTGCATCCATCAAATCGCTCCCGCTGGCGGATGCGTCGCGCCATCGCCGTCCGTGGCGAGCGCGCCAGGGACGACCGCCGCTTTACTGGGAGTTTAGGCAGGTCGGCCCGGCGATGCTTGACAAGTTGTTCGCAAAATGTGGCGGGTCGTCGCGGTCCCGGCAGGTCAGGCGGGTGCAATCTCCACGGCGATGCCGCTCAGCACTGCATTGCCGCTCAAAGGGTCCCGTGCCGCGTCGTCCAGCAGCTCGTTCATGTTGACGCCCGGCCGCTCGCGCGCCACGCCGAGCTGCACGCCGTCCAGGTCATGCCCCCAGCCATGCGGCAGGCTGACCACGCCGGGGCTCATGTCGGCGCTGCGCTCGACGCGCGCGATCAGCTCACCGACCGCGCTTTTGATCCGGGCAAACTCGGCCAGGCCCAGGCGATCCGCGTCACCCGGGTTGACCAGCAGCGTGCAGCGGTCCGGCCCCTTGGCCAGCACCGGCAGGTTGTGCATCCAGCTGTTGCCCGAGCGCGTGTCGCGCCGGCCGATGAGGCTGAACTCGGGGGCGGGCTCGGTCCGGACTGAGGTCAGGTCGGCCAGCACCGAGGGCGGTGCGAGTTCGATCCTGCCGCTGGGCGTGCGCAGGATCTCGGGAATGCGCGCGGTCAGCGCACCGAGGTCGATGCCACCGCGTTCGACGGTGCTTGCCGCCTTGACCTTGGCCAGGTTGATGCCATCGGGCTTGCGGCCGAACTGATCGCCATAGGGGCCGACGCGCAGCTGCAGGTCGATCAGCCGCTCGGGGCCGCGCCAGGGCTGCAGTGCGGCCAGCACGGCGGGCGTCTGGTCGCCGGCAAAGCGCTTCACGTCGGACTCGATGGCGTCGTCGTCGAGCTGGGCCACGTCGACATCCAGGCCGCGGCCTTCGAGCAGGGCGCACAGGCGCAGGATGGTCTGCCACTCCTGCGGCGTGCCGGCCGGCGCGTCGAACACGGGGCCGGAGAAGCGCGCGTGGTTGCGGTGGCTGAGCTGTGGGAAGGCGACGTCGAAGTGCAGGTCCTCCAGCGGCGACAGGCCGGGCAGGATGACGTCGGCATGGCGGCTGGTCTCGTTGACGTAGATGTCCAGGCTGAGCATGAAGTCCAGCTTCTCCAGCGCTTTGGCGATGCGCGGGCCGCCGGGGGCCGACAGCACCGGATTGCTGGCGATGCTGATCAGCGCCTTGATCTGGCCCTCGCCAGCGGTCTCCATCTCCTCGGCCATCACGGTGATGGGCAGCTCGCCGAAGACCTCCGGCGCACCGGACACGCGGCTCTTGCGGCGCCCCGTCGTGATGCCCTTGCCGCTGCCGGGCTTGCCCTGCGTGTTGGACGCGAAGGCGGCGGCCTTGGCGAACATCGCACCGCCCTCTCGGTCGAGGTTGCCGGTCAGCGCGTTGATGAGGTCGACCAGCCAGGAGTTGACCGTGCCGAAGCGCGTCGTGCAGGTGCCGATGCGGCCATAGACGGCGGCGCGCGGCGCGCTGGCGATCTCGCGGGCGATGCGGCGCTGGACCTCGGCCGGGATGCCGCAGCCGGCGGCCGTCATCTCGGGCGCGAAAGGCTGCACGGCGGCGCGGGCTTCGTCCAGACCGTTGATGTGATCGGCCAGCCGACCGAGCTTCAACAGGCCTTCGTCGAACAGCGTGTGGGCGATGCCGGCCAGCAGCAGCGCATCGCCGCCGGGCCGGATGGCCAGATGCTCGTCGGCCGCCGCGGCCGTCTCGCTGCGGCGCGGGTCGACGACGACGATGCGCCCGCCGCGCGCGCGCATGGCCTTGGCCTTGCCGCGGTAGTCGGGCACCGTCCACAGGCTGCCGTTGCTGATCATCGGGTTGCCGCCGAGGATGAGCAGGTAGTCGCAGCGCTCGATGTCGGGCAGAGGAATGGACAGCCAGTGGCCGAACATCAGGCCGGCGCTGAGCTGCTTGGGCATCTGGTCCAGCGTCGATGCGCTGAAGGCATTGCGGGTGCCCAGTGCCCGCACCAGGCGCGGCGTGTAGGCCAGCAGGCTGACCTTGTGCGCGGCCGGGTTGCCGATGGTCAAGGCCACCGAATCCGGGCCGTGCTCACGCCAGATCGGCAGCAGGCGTTTTTCGATCTCGGCAAAAGCCTCGTCCCAGCTCGCCGGCACAAACTTGCCGTCGCGCTTGATCAGCGGCGTGCGCAGGCGGTCGGGGTCTTCGTGCAGGTCCTTCAGGCTCACGCCCTTGGGGCAGAGGTAGCCGTGGCTGAAGACGTCGTTGTCGGCGCCGCGGATGCTGATGACCTTGGCACCTTCGGTTTTCACTTCCAGGCCGCAGCAGGCCTCGCACAGCGGGCAGATGCGGTAATGGCTTTCGGGCATGGCATGTCTCCAGGGCTGTCATCGGCTTTGGGGCCGATTCTGCGGCGCGAAGACTAGCCCTGGCGTCAACCCGGCGACATGCCCCGACAGGTCATTGACCGGGCGGCGCCAGGTTCTCGAGTTGCTCGAACCCGCGCTTCATGACGCCGGCCAGACGATCTCGCGCCCGTCACTGCACCGCAGCGTGTAGACGCCGGCATCGACCCCGGCCCGCAGTTCCCGGATGTCCGGGTGCCCGCATGATCGCGGGGTGTCTATGGCGGTGACGCCGACCCAGACGTCGCGGCCGCTGGCCTTGGCGACGTACAGGCATTGGTCGGCCAGTGCCACGGTGTCGTTCCAGTCCGCCGGCGCCGCGCCCTGGGCATCCGGTTGCAGGGGGTGGCAGGCGTAGCCGATGGAGCAGGTCTTGCGCAGCACCTGGCCGTCGTCCAGCACGAAGTCGTGGGCGGCGATGCTGGCGCGCAGCCGCTCGGCCAGCACGTGGATCTCACCGGCATTGGCCTGGCGGGCGAAGACGAGGAACTCCTCGCCACCCCAGCGCACGAGGGTGTCGGACTCGCGCAGCTGTCGTTGCAGCACGGCGGCGCATTGCCTGAGCACCGCGTCGCCGGCCGCGTGGCCGTGCACGTCGTTGACGGCCTTGAAGTGATCGACGTCGATCATCATGAAGATGATGTCGGTGTTGGCCGGCCCGACGCCAGCGCCAGCGTTGGCACGCAGGCGCCGTGCTCGCGCCATGTCCTCCTGCACGTTGCTCACCAGGTGGCGGCGGTTGCGCAGGCCGGTCAGGGGGTCCGAGAACGCCATGTCGCGCATCGCCTGGTAGGCCCGCTTGACGTGATGGCGGCTGACGGCCGCGACGATGGCCGCCACCAGCCCGGCCACGGCGGCCAGCGCCAGCAGCCAGTGGAAGCGTTGCTGATACTGCTGCTCATGCTCCAGCGCTTGGATCTGACGCTGGCGCTTGTCGGCCTCATAGGCGGCCTGCGCCTGGGCGATGCGCTTGTGGTCGGCGGCCTTGCGCACCTCGTCGCTCAGGCGCTTGAATTGCATCGCCGCCTCGTAGGCTTGCGGGTAGTCGTGGGCGAAGGCCAGCTCCTCGGCCAGCAGGCCCTGGACGTCAGCCGCGTTGGCGGCCATGCCGGGTGTCGCGGTGAAGACGGCGATGGCCTTGCGTATCCAATCGAGGCCGCCGGGCCGCCCCAGCCGGTTCAGGGCAATGCCCTTGTTGACCCAGCAGATCCAAAGTGACTCCTTGTCGCCGCTGCGCTCCACGAGGGGCATGGCCTCCTCGGCATAGCTCAGCGCGGCGCGGTAGTCCTTCTTCTGCAGGGCGACGTCGGCCAGGTTGGTCGCTGCGACGGCGAGGTTGTAGTTCCTCAATTCGTCCCGCGCGGTGGCCCGGGCCTTGAGCAGCGCTTCATGCTGTTCGTCGGGGCGCCCGAGCAGGCCGAGAAAATAACCCTTGCGCAGGTAGTAGCTGGACAGGGCGGAGCGATCCCCTGCGGCCTCCGAGACGTCGATGGCGCGTTGCACCGTGCGCAACGCTTCGTCGACGCGACCGGAACGCGAATGCACGAGGGCCGTGTAGGTCAGCGCCTGCGCGAACTCGTAGACGGCGTCGGGGCGCTCATCGAGGATGCGCAAGGCCTGTGTCAGCAGTTCCGCGGCCTCGGGCAGCCGGCCGACGCCAAACGTGGCGATGCCGGCAAGCCGCCAGATGTCCGCCGCGATCAGGCGCGCTTCGGCATTCGCTGCGTCCCTCGCCAGCGCTGGCAGCCGGGGGGCGACGCTCTGGTAGCGCTTGAGCACGTCGTCGTGGCGGTGCGCATCCACCAGCGCCATCATCTCCAACCGGTCGAAATGCAGCCGTTCCTGCTCGTCGCGAGCTTCCCGCCGGCCGATGCCGGCCTGGGCGACGGCCTCCTCCGTCCGGTCCAGGCGGTCCAGGTCGCGCACCAGGCGCGTACGCAGCCAGCGGCGATCCTCGGGCGCCAACCCGGCTGCTGCGAGCGCCTGTTGGGCCAGTTCGATCGAAGCGGCAGGCCGCCGGCGGTCGTCCGAGGCGATCCTGGCCTTCAGCTCGGCGATGTCCAGGGCGGGCGCCCGGGCGCCGGGAGCGGAGGCCGCACTTGTCGCCGCAGCCGCCTGAGCCTGGCCGGCGACCGGCGTGCCGAAGGCTGCGCATCCGGCCAACAGGGCGGCCGCCAGCCGCGCAGCGCCTCGCATCGCAGTCCTTCTGATGCGAAACCGGTCCGTTCGAAGATTTCTTTGCGCCATAGCCTGGCGAATGCGCGCCCTCGATGCCGTGGGCAGCTCCGCTGGCCGAGTCTATGGTGGCCTCTGCCGCCGCGCGCCACTGCCGTTGCCTTTGGAAAAACGGATGCGTGCAGCTTTCCTCGCTCGGGGTGCTCCTGAGCTACCAGTTGCCGATGCTCGGGTTCACATAGCTGAACTCGTTGGGCACGCCGGTATCGAAGTTGGTGTACGAGAAGGACATGCTCATCTCCAGCGATGACACCTGGTGCCACCAGCCCAGCGGCAGGAAGAGGGTGTCGCCCGGTTCCAGCACCGTCTCCAGCACGACGGCCTCGCGCAGCCGCGGGTAGCGGGCGTAGTCGGGGGCATCCAGGTCGATGGGGCTGTAGACGCCCATGCGGTTGTAGAGCGCCGGCGTCTGCAGCGGCGACACGAAGCGCCAGCGTTTGCGGCCGACCACCTGGGTGTGGAAGAGCATCAGCGTGTCGTGATGCAGCGGCGTGCGCGTGCCCGCCGGGCCGAACCAGAAGGAGGCGGCCGTGTGCAGCAGCGCCGGATCGCAGATGGGCGGCATGCGGCCGATGTCCTGCAGCAGCGGCATGAACTCGGGCCGGCGCAGCATCTCGTCGTTGGCCGTCAGGTAATGGTCGTTGGTGGCGCCGCCGCTGACGACGAGATCGACGAACTGCGACACCTTCATGCGCTGTCGCAGCTTTTCCTTGTTCTGCTCGAACAGGGTGTCGGTGTTGCGGCCCACCTGCACGTCGACCTCCAGATGGCCGAAGCGCTGGCTCAGGTCGGCCGGCGACCAGCGGCGCATGGCCGGCCAGTCCTCGGCGATGTCCGTCAGCACGACGGGCCGGCAGCCGTAGACATAGCGTGCCAGGAACTCCTCGCGGCCCACGCCGCGGCGCTTCTCGACGACGGCGTAATTGGGGTCCTGCTGCCAGACCTTCTGCAGATTGCCGCAGACCGACTCCAGCTTGCGCAGCATCTGCTGGTGGCGGCGAGCGGCCTGGAAGACCGGGTCCTGGTCGATCTGGCCGATGGCGGCGGCGGCGGTCTCGGTGTCCTGGCCGGCGGTGACCATGGTGTCCAGCATGGAGGCGGGCGCGCAGTCCCAGAGCCGGTTGTCGGCCAGCCATTGCAGCCAGTCGGGCGTCAGGTCGAGCAGGGCTGCCGGCCGGGGCCGGGGCGGAGGCTTGATCGGAGAAAGCGTCATGGCGGCAAGGGTGGAAGCGGGCCAGCGAGCGGCATTGTGGGCCTGCTGCAACTGGTATTGCCGGGCGGAAGTTAGGGGCCCGCCCTGCCTTCCCGACGGGGACCACCTCTGGCGGCCGGCTGGTACGCGGCAGCTGTCGCGATCATGGCTTCAACCAGCGCTGCAGTTGATCCAGCACGGCGGCGTCGGTCTGCAGGCCCAGATGGCCCAGACCGGTGAAGAGGGCGGTGTCGGTGAAGGCGAGCCGGCGCGCCGGCGAACGGTGCTGGCCCAGCGCGCTGGCCACCGGCACCAGGCCGTCGCCGAGCCATCGAGCGGGTGAGCCGCTGGCGGACTTGGACGTGGTGGCCGCCACGGCGTAGCAGGCCACGCCTTCAGGCAGCGGCAAGGCGCTGGCCTTGCCGGCATCGGCTTCAAGCAGGCTGGCATGGCGCAGGTCACGGATGCCGGCACTGCGCCGCGCGGCCAGCAGGGACAGCGGGCGCGAGTAGGCGCTGATGTTGAGCAGCTGCTGCACCTGCTGGCCGCCGCGTTCCAGCGGCGCGCCCTGGTGCGGCGTGCCGAGCGTGACGAGGGCTTGCAGCCGCTTGGGCCAGCGCCGCCGCCCGGCCTGGGCAATGGCGCTGCGTGCCACCAGGCCGCCCATGCTGTGGCCGAGCAGCGTCAGCGGGCCGGGCACGTCGTCCATCAGCTTGGCCAGCTCGGCGCCGTTGCGCCAGATCGGTCGGCCGCTGTTGTAGCGCAGGCCCAGCGGCTGGTAGCCGAGTGCCGCGAGCGCGGCGGGGAAGTCGGCTCCGTCGCGGCGCCACTGCGCCTCGTTCATGCACAGGCCGTGCAGCATGATGAGGGCCGGTCCGGTCGCACCGTCCACCAGCGGGCGCAGGCTCATCGCCGTGGCCAGCGGGTTGAGGGTGTCTTCGAGGTAGTCGCCCAGTACGCCGTTCAATGCGGCCTGCGCGGCGTTGGCCCGATCGGCCTCGGCCTGGCCGAGCAGTGGGGTCAGGGCGCCCAGCGCGATGTCGAGGCCACCGCCCACCAAGCGGGTCACGCCGCGCACGCTGCGATAGACCAGGCCGGTGATGCCGGAGGTGCGTTCGCGTTGCTGGGTCAGCGGCAGCCGGGCGATCTCGGCGTGCATGGCCTCGACGAGATTGGTGACGCCGGTGGTGGCGTCGACGGCGAGGCGGCTGGCGCCGCGGAGAGTGTGCGCTGATTGCATGGGTGAATCATGCGTTGCTTTTGCGATGGGTGTGGCTGCTCGATGCATTGCCGGGAGTCCCGCCCGGCAGCGGGGTAACTTTCTTCTGCGGGGCTGTATAGACCGGAGACATGGGTAACACCCGTGCCAGGACATGGGTAACACCTTCTCAAGTGTCCAACGTCGGC
>NZ_LMDK01000006.1 GCF_001425055.1 Pelomonas sp. Root1237 | reverse complement strand
GTCCTGCAGGCGATGATCCTGACGGACAAGGAGAAGATGGTCCTGACCCCGACCTACTACGCGTTCCAGATGTATGCGCCGTTCCAGGATGCCAAGTCRCTGCCGCTGGCCATCAAGGACAACACCAGCTACACCCTGGGCGCTGTGACCATTCCGGGCGTGAGCGCTTCGGCGGCACGCGCCAAGGACGGCAAGGTGTACCTGGCGCTGGTCAACACCGATCCGTCCAAGGCGGTCGATGTCGCCGTCAACGTTGCGGGCACGAAGGTCAACGGTGCGGCTGGCAAGGTGCTGACCTCGGCCGCGATGGACGCGCACAACACGTTCCAGAATCCGCAGGTCATCAAGCCGGCGGCGTTCAGCGCGCGTGCCGCGGACGGCAAGCTGTCCATCAAGGTGCCTGCCAAGGCCGTGATGGTGGTCGTGCTGGAGGAGTGAAGGCGTCGCGCGCAAGCGCTTCGTGAAGTCATATTCGATCGGTGAAATTCTTTCGAAACCTGCGGCTCATTGACAGCCGAACGCCCGATTGAAGAACCACCTCGTGCTCTCCGCTGCTGTGAAGCTCTAGACCGCGAACCCTCTCGCGATTGACGATGATGGACCGGTGGATACGAACGAAGGTCTTTGCGTCCAGCTCTCGTTCTAGAGCGTGCAGGCTGCGGCGCAAGATGTGCGTCGCATTGCCCACGTGCAAGTATGCGTAGTAGTCGGCCGCCTCGATCCAGTCCACGTCTGCCGTGTTCAAGAACAAGGTCTTGCCCCGGTTCTTCACCACGAGTTGAGTCAATGGCGGGCGGTCCGCCGTCGGCTCTTGCGTGATCCGAAACTTGGCTCGCTGCAACGCGCGGTGAAATCGCGCGTCGTCGAACGGCTTGAGCAAATAGTCAAGCGCGCCTGCATCGAACGCGCGCAGCGCGTATTCGTCGTACGCCGTGACGAAGACGACGGCCGCGGGCATGTCCGAGCCCATCAGCTCGAGCACATCGAAGCCATCGCACTCGGGCATGTGGACGTCGAGAAAGAGAACGTCAGGTCTTGTGCGCCGCATCTCGGCAACGGCCGCTTGACCAGAGTCGCATTCAACGACGGCTGCCACATCTGGATCGGCACTCAGCAAGATCACAAGGTTACGCCGGGCGATCGCCTCGTCGTCGACCACCAGGATCCGCAGCGCCGCCATTCAGGACACCTGCAGGGGAAGCGTGACGACGACTTCGACGCCATCCTCTCCGGCGGGTTTGAGCGTCAGGCCGGACCGCTCGCCGTGAAGAATCCGCAAGCGTGCCCGCAAGTTCCTGAGGCCCACGCCGGTGCCCGTTGCAGCGAGATCCTCCTGCGTGAACGGTCCGTCGTTTGACACGGTCAGCCGCAGCATCCCCTGCCTGTCCTCGCCGACGATGCGAATGCCGCCGCCGCTCACTCGTTTGCAAATGCCGTGCTTGATGGCGTTCTCGACGAGAGGCTGCAACAGCAGGTTCGGCACCTTGGCGCCGAGCAGTTCGTTCGGGAGCTCCATGTTCACGACAAGGCGCTCGCCGAACCGAAGCTTCTGGATGTCGACGTAACGCTGCAGGTAGTCCACTTCCTCCGCCAACGTCACCTGCGCCCTGTGCGAATCTTCCGATGCGCGACGCAGGAATTCACTCAGTCCCACGACCATGTTGACTGCCGCGTCGTTGCGTCGGTCACGAACAAGGCCAGCGATCGTGTTGAGCGTGTTGTACATGAAGTGCGGCTCGAGTTGTCTTCGCAACGCCTCCAGCTGCGCTCTGGTCAGCTCTTCATTGAGTCGGGCAGCTTCTGTCACCTGCTTGGTGATGCGGTCCTTCGCGTCCACCAGATAGGTCACAGTCAATATCAGCGTGTAGGCGATGGTGAACGTCAATAGCTGGTAGACAAGCGACGTGCTCCACGTTTCCCCGAACGTCGGCCAGCGCTTGTTGCCCCACGGATTGAAGATCGTCTGGAGCCACGCATACCAGCATTCAGTGATCGTGCTGATGATGGCGAACGTTGCCAGATGCAGCGTGACGGTGCCTACGCTGGCTCTGCGAATGATCGGGTAGCGCAAGGCCAGCTGGACGACGAGTGGCGTCGCCAACGCCCATGGCAACCACAGGGCCAGTTCGATCAAGAACAGCGGCGCCCAGGGATGCGTTCTGCCTTCCAGGCGCATGATCGCCACGGTTTGACACGCGTCGAACAGCGCGCCGGCCGTCCAGGCTGCGGCGATCCAGCGCCAACGGCTCGAGGCTGCATACCGTCCCAAGGAGAGCATGCCGGCGACGATACCTTAGGCGTAATCAGCCTCCACGCGTTCTGCAGCGAACGGCGGCCGGCATGCAGGGAGCGGTCTGGCCTCGTCCCTGCGGACTGCCTAGACTGACTCAAGTCGCTGCGCACGGGCCCGGGCCCCCGAGAGGCACGCGGGGAGATCTCACACAACCAAAAGGAGATGGCAATATGAAACGATCGATGGCTTTGATTCTTTCATTCTGGTCGCTCGCGGTCGCTGCCTTGGCTGACACACCGGTTCCTCCTTCGACGCAGGCGGCCGTCGAGGAAATCAGGCAGCTAGGGAAAGAGATGGGGGATGCGATGGTGGCACTCGACATCGACAAGATTGACCAAATTTTTGGTGATGACTGGGTGTCGGTCGGATCATCCGGCGGCGTATCAACCAAGCGAATGCTCCTGAACGACGTCAAGACGGGCAAGAAGAGGCTTACGTGGTTCGAGCTGCGGCCGATCGATGTGCAGGTCTTCGGTGAAGTCGCCATTGCTCAGGGCAACGTGGCCGAGAAGAGATTCGTCGACGGTCGGGAGATCTATATGGAACTCGTCTATGCGGACATCCTGAAAAAGCGCGACGGCCGCTGGGTGGTCGTGCAAAGCATGGGTGCCAAGGTTCGGTAAGTGCGGGGATGTCGTTGCGAATGCGGATGAAGACCCGCTTCGCGTACGCCCATCAGCCTTGAGGCGCGCAACGACTCGCGCGGGCGCGAACCAAGCGTGTCCTCCAGCGGATCACAGTGCCATTACCGAGGCCCGCACGCGATGTCGGTGAGGACGACGAGGCGCGGCTTCGCGGGAGGCGCCTCGGGCGCGGCCGAAGTGCCTACCGACGGCATGAGTGCGCCGAGCAGCGGGGTGAATGCGAGTCTGAGCATGGATGGCGTCGTCACGGGTCAGCGACCGGAAGTCGCTGGGCCCGTCCTGCGTTTCAATGCGCCGGCTTGGCGATGCTCGGCGTCATGGGCAACGGCGATCATGGTCTGCCCGCCATCAGCGCGTGGGCCCGCCGTCAGCGCAGCGGCGTGATGCGCACCATGATCACGCCGTGAGGCGCGACCTTGCCGCCATAGCTGCCGCTGACGTTCTTCGTGACCTTCTTGCTCCACAGGTCCTTCACGTCGGCCTTCTGGTCGACGGGCAACTGGAGCAGCTCCCAAGCCACCTTTATGTTGGCCGGCGTCTTGCCGCGGTTGAACAGCACCACCGCGTGCTCACCGCCCGACAGCGGACGCACCCAGACCTCAAGATCGCCTTCCTTCAGCGTGCGGTGGCCTTGCTTGCCCAGTGGATCCTGGTCGACGGCGATGACGTCCTTGTTGGTGAGGAAGCGCAGCGTCTCGGCGTCCATCTTGGACAGGTCGTTGCCGGCGATCAGCGGCGCGGCCAGCCGCATGTCAAGGAGCCGGCGTCGGAGTAGAGGCCGAACGGGAAGAATTCCGCCGGCACGATGTCAAAGAATGCTCCACCACTGCACGACCCCGCCTGTGCACTGCCACTGCCGTACTTCCGCGCCGGGGATCTTCCCGCCGTTGAAGTCATCCAGGCAGAGGTTGCTGTTGCGGTTGACGATGTTGAGCTGGCCGCCGTCCGCGTTGACGAGGCGCCATTGCTGGACGGCCTGGCCGTTGCAGGTGGACTGCTGGATGGTGGAGCCGGGGGCGGTCTTCCCGTCGGTATCGTCAAGGCACAGGCCGCTCTTGACGTTGACGATGGCGACGTAGCCGTCGGCCGCAGGCACGATATTCCATTGCTGCGCCGCCGACCCGTTGCACGTCCACTGCACGACGGGCGAGCCGGCCGCGGTGGCCGAGTTGTAGTCGTCGAGACAGAGACCGTTGTACTCATTCTTGATCGCACGGCCCGCCAGCGTCGTGGAAGTGTCGGCCGCGTATTTCGCCGCGACCAGATTGGCCTGGACGGCGTTCTCGGTCGCGTCCGACGGATAGCCCGACGTCATCGCGCCCTCGTAGAACGTCCCCCGCCCCCCGTTGCTGTTGTCGCCGCCGATGCCCAGGACGATCGCACCCTCCTTGCTCATGGTCGTATACCCCCCGCCCGGGCGCACGCCGTCATAGAAGGTCGACAGCGAGCCGGCCTGTGTGTTGCCGCCGCGGATGGCCCAGTGGTTCGGCTCACCCTTGACGATGGCCGTGACGAATCGGCTGGTGATCGTGGGGTCATTCGCGTTGAGGTGCGGGTCGCGGCCCGAGAACAGGCCGTTCTCCAGGTCCGCCATGATCCAGGGGCCCGGGCCTGCTCCGGTGCCCCAGGCGGACTGGTTGCCGAAGTAGATCGTTTCCATGTGGCCATTGCCGGTGTCGTTCCCGCTCGGCTCGGCATTGCCGTAGTCGAAGCAGCATGCCGAGTTGAAATGCCACCCGTCGAGGGCCGCGTACATGCCTTCGGGCTGGTCGCCCACCGCGATGCCATTGGTGGCGTTGTTGCGGTAGCCGGTTCCTGGTGGGATGAAGACGCCATAGACCTTCTGGCCCGAGAGCGTCAACGGCGCCGCGTTGGCGACAGCGAGATTGTCGTAGCCGCCGGCCGCCGGCCCCTTGAAGAAGCCGGGGGGCGCCTGCGTGAGGTGGTTGTTGCGCCCCGATTGGTCGTAGATGACGCTGATCAGGCAGGTCGTGCCCGCACAGAAGGCGTCCTGCAGCGCCGCGTTGGCGATGCCGCTGGAAAGGGCGGTGACGTCGAGCGTCGCATTGTCCGATTGCCTGAGGACCTGGTACAGCGGACCCGTATAGGTCGAGAGCAGGACCCGCGTCGTGCTGTGCGCCGCGACGCACGGCGTGCCGCCGGCGGCGTAGATGTCGCAAGGCCCCTGCGCAGCCGAAGGCGCAGGTGTAGGGGCAGGTGCAGGTGCAGGTGCAGGTGCAGGTGCAGGTGCAGGTGCAGGTGCGTCGCCACCACCGCCGCCACAGCCCGCCACCAGGGTCGCGGTGACGATGGAGAGAACGGTGAGCTGTTTGCTGTACTTCATGGCGGAAAAGATGTGTGGTTCGTTGACTGTTATGGCGCGGCGGCGCTGATCACGGAGCAGGCATTGGCTCCTGCAGCCGCGGCTGTTCATTTCGTGCACAACTCGCTGATGGCGTTGGGGGCGGTGGCGACGATCAAGCCCAGCCGATAGGGCGGCTCGCCTCAGCCGGCGGCTGGATCAGGGGCTCGCCGGATTTCCATTCGAAAGCGCTGGCCTGGGCCGGCGACCCGCCGCCGACGGCGGGGGCGTCGTGTCGCTGCCTGCGCTGTTGCCGCCGCAACCTGCCAAGCCGACCGCAGGGACGCAAAGGGCGGCGAGTCGTTGACTGAACTTGTTCACAAGGAAAGGGGTCTGGTTCCTTGAAGGGCGGCCAGGGCGCCGCACCATGGCCGCGAGCCAACGGCAGGCTCAGCAGGTCCTTGCGGGCCACCCTTGGGCGAGTGGCCTGTCGCCCGACATCGCGCCAAGGTGCCAGGCAGCGGGACAGGCTTTAACGCTGTAAAACTGGGTCCGCCGCGGTTGGTGGCCCGGTCATCGGACACCATCCGCGGCGGGCTCACGGTGTCACCACCGTGATGTCATGACGTCACTTGGCGTTGTCGACGATGGTCTTGATCAAGTCCGGGAAGGACTGAGCGCTGGTCGAGCGATCGAACAGGCCCGTCGCGTGGTTGGTGGTGTAGCCCGGGTCCCACCATGTCGGCACGATGCCGTGCTGGTAGGCGGACTTGGTCACGTACTTGGTCCAGTAGGTGCGGTAGGTGCCGGCCGGGTCGTACTCGGTCCTCAGGATGGCGCCGTACTCGCCCATCAGCACGGGCATGCCGGCATCGACGAAGCGGGACTTCATCTTCTGGAACTGCGCGTCCACGTAAGCTTCGTGGGCCCAGGGTTCGGTTGCGGCCGGATTGGTCGCGATCGAACCCCACTGCCAGATGCCGCTCTTGTCGTTCAGCGCGAAGTTGAACGGATCGTAGAAGTGCACTTCGATGAACATCCGGTTCGTCGCCGGATCGGTGGGCTTGACGAAGCCGTCGTAGGTCGCGTTGATGTTGGTGTTGAAGCCCTGCACGACGAGATGGCGCTTGGCGTTGTTGCCACCCGTGGCCCGCACCGCGTTGACGAAGACCTGGTTGAACCCGTTCTGGACGGATTGGTACTCGGCCGTCGGCGGGTTGTAGTCGCCAGCGACCATGATCTCGTTGGTGCCGGCGAACAGCAGGTAGTCGTCGTAGTCCTTGAAGTTGTTGGCGATCTGCGTCCACATCCGGGCCAGGCGCGCGTTGGCACTGGCTTGGCGGGCGTAGGTCGGAATCAGCCAGTCGCCTTCGTGATGGGTGTTCAGCACGACATACAGGCCGGCGTTGCGGGCGTAACCGACGACCTGGGTGACGCGCGCCATCCAGCTCGGGTTGATGTTGCCGTCGGCGTCGGCGTACTGGTTCCAGGTGACGGGAATACGCACGGTCTTGAAGCCGGCCGCCTTCACCGCGTTGAGCAACTGCTGGCTCGCCACGGGGTTGCCCCAGGACGTTTCAGCCGGCACCGCGTCCAGCGTGTTGCCGAGGTTCCAGGCGGGGGACATCTGCTGCGACAGCTGGACGCTCGTCAGGTCGCGCATGGAGCCTGGCACGGTGATCACGAACGCCTGATTGCTCTTGGCGCCGCAGCTGTTGGTATACGTGGCGGTGGCCGTGCAGCTGGCAGTAGGCGTGATGGTCTGCTCGCGCGAGCCGCCCGCGGTGCCGCAGCCGCTCCACGTCCACATGCCGCCGGAGATCGGTTGCGGCCCCAGGATGGCCGAGCTGCCGGCGGTGACGGTGCCCGAGGCGGTCTGCGTCCACGTGCCATTGACGTTGACCCACGGCGTGACGGCGGTCGGCGCGCAACTGCTGCCGCGCGTGGCGGAGGCCGAGCCGGAGTTGTAGCTGCCGGCGCTGGTCGTGAACTTGACCCAGTACCAGTAGGGCGTGCCGGTGTTGGCCGAGCCGTCGGCGTAGCTCCTGGCGTTGGTGGCGGGTACGGCGATGCGGGTGCGGCCGTTGGGGTCGCTGTCCGTGTCGCGGTAGACCTCCAGGCGAGAGACGTTGCCGCTGACGGTCCAGCTGAGTTGGTTGTCGTTGGCCGAGCCGTTGGCGCTCAGGCAGACGGTGGCGCCGCCGCCGCTGCCGCAGCTTTGCGCCTGCGCGAGGGTGCCTGCGCTCGCGCCGAAGGCGAGCAGCAGTGCGGGTATCAAGGTTCTCATGTTCTACCTTTCAAGGTTGAAAAGTGCTCGGCCGGTTGTCTCCTCCGGTCACGAGCGTTGTGAAAGATGCAGCTTCAATGCATGGCTACATCCCGACGACATCGATGGACTGCCGGAGGCAGTGCCAGCACCAGGTCCTGCGGGCCAGGCTGGGCTCAAAACGGCGCGGGCAGGATGGCCCGCGGCTGCTCGACGTGGTGTGGGCGTGCATGGCGACCGCCGCCGGTCGATCCGGTCGGTCGGAGGCTTGGCAGGTCGGCGTGAGCACCATGCGAGGATTGATTCGACGCCGAATCATTCGGCGAAAAAAATTGCAGCAGTGCCGCGAGGTCATCTTAATTCGGTCGACAACCGAACTAATTAGGGGAAACCCATCGGCGCCGCTGCACCTGCTTACAGCTTCAGGAGATCGTCAGCATCGCGCCGCGCGCAGGGGCGATCAAAGTCCGGCCGGGAAGGATCTCGACGGGCAGGACGATATTGCGCGGGCCCTCGTACATCTGTCCACTGCGCTGCGCCTCGATCAATTGCATGAGGACGTTGACCGCCTGACGACCCATTTCGAGCAGGGGCTGGCGCACGGTCGTCATGCGCAGGGTGCGGGCCAGCAAGGTATCGTCAAAGCCAGCGATCGAAATATCCCGAGGCACGCTCAGCCCTCGCGCCTCCAGCGCTTCCATGCAACCGAACGCGATGGCGTCGTTGCCACAGAAGATGGCCTCGGGCAAGCGTTCACCGCGGTGGCCCTGCAGCCACGTCTCCATCGCCTGTCGGCCGCCCTGCACGGTGAACCAGGTACGGATCACATGGTCGGCAGCGACCTCTACGCCGGTTTCGGCATGCGCGCGCAAGAAGCCCTCGACACGGCGGTCCGCACCCTTGGTGTGCGGCGGCCCGCCCACGCACAGGATATGGCGATGGCCGAGTTCAAGCATGTGGCGCACGATGCCAAAGCCGCCCGCCTCGTCGTCCGCCTCGACGTTCACCTGGCCCTGCAGCTGCATGCCCGCATGGATCGTGACCAAGGGCGTATGGGGAGGCAGCCAGCTCGTGCTGTCATCTTCCAGATACGGCGCCAGAACGACCAGCCCGTCGACGCGGCCGTCGCACAGCGCGGGGATGCGCTTGGGCGCTTCTTCCCAGCCGCTGAGCGGGAAGACGCATGTCGCCTGCTCGGCCTCGGTCGCGCCCCGCACGACGCCATTGAACACCTCCAGGAAGTAGAGGTTGGGTTCCTCATTGGCAATGTTCGCGACGAAGCCGATGGCGTTGGCCCGTTGACGGCTGAGTGCGCGTGCCGTCGCGTTTGGCCGGTAGCGCAGGCGCTCCGCCGCCGCCAGCACCCGTTCGCGCGTCTCCATGGATACGCGCGTCGAGCCTTTGCCGGCGTTGAGCGCGCAGGAGGCCGCGACATCCGACACGCCAGCTTCTCGCGCGACGTCAGCGAGCGTGGGCAATCTGTGACGACGACTTTTCGTCGGCTGGGAAGGCTTGGGTGTCGAGGCGGACACTGACCGGCGGCGGGGTGAACGAGCGGCGCACTGTAGCACCGGGCCGTCCGCAAGCTCGGCGTCGCCACGGCTGGAAGTCGGCAGCAACCCGGTCCAGGACGCCCCTTCAACTTGCCCGCTTTCTTGGCAGGCGTCTTCCTGGCGACGCCAGCACGCGCGCTTGGACAGCACAATGTGAGCCTGGCGGTCACGCCCGCCACCCCGTCAACTCGCAACAATCTTCCCAGGACTGATGTCGATGATCTACGAACTGCGCGTCTATACGGCAATGCCTGGCCGGCTACCCGACGTTCTTGCAAGATTTCGCGATCACACCGTGGGCATCTGGAACCGGCTGGGAATTCATCAACTCGGATATTGGACGACGGCAGTCGGACCTGACAGCAACGCGCTCACCTACATGCTTGTCTGGGAGAGCATGGCCGATCGTGAGGTCAAGTGGAGCAAGTTTGTCGCCGATCCCGAATGGGTCGAGGTCAGAAAGGCGAGCGAGGCAGCAGGACCGATTGTTGCGAAGATGGACAACTCGTTCTTGGCGCCAACCTCTTTCTCGCCTGCGAAATAGTCTCGTCCGCGGCGGACGACACAGTGGGCCGGGACGCGGTATCAACGCCCAATGCCTCTTCAGTCTGGCCACCGCTTCAGGAACAGTTCAGCCGCAGGAAGGGAGCGTGATGCGCTCAAGCGTCGCTTCTGCCTGCGGCTTGGTCGTTGTCCAGCTGTAGTGCCGCAATCGCGTTGCGGCTTCCCCTCCAGCTCAGCGCATCACGATCAGCTGAACCCGCCGGTTCGTGCTGCGGCCTTCGCGGGTGTTGTTGTCGGCCAGGGGCGCAGATTCGCCGTAGCTGATCGTAGCCATGCGCGCCAGCGGCAGGCCGGCGCGAGACAGGTGCAGGCGCACGGCTTCGGCTCGCTTGAGGCCCAGTTGCTGGTTGATCGTGTCGCTGCCGGTCGCGTCGGTGTGGCCCTGGATTTCGATGAACACCGGCTGGTTGTCGGCCTTGAGCTTGGCGACGAGTTGATCGAGTTCCTGGCCAGCCTGCTCGGTGAGCTGGAAGCGGCCCGACTTGAATTTGACCTTGTCATCGGTCAGCACGGTACTCATCAGCAGGCCGGGCGGCTTGGGCAGGTTGTTGAAGGCCTGGGTTCGCGCTGCAGCCTCCTGCTGCAGAAGGGCCAGCATGCGTGCCTCGCTGCCCTGCAGCCGCCCATCCAGGGCCTTGAGGCCCTCGTCATGCGCCTGCACCCGGGTGCCGAGGCCGTCCACGCTGGTCTGCACCGGAGCGACTGTCTCTTTGACGAAATCCTTGGTGGCGCAAGCGCTCAGCAACATGACGCTGCTGGCGACGATCAGGGGCGAAAGTCTCGACATCGGTAGTCTCGTGGATAAGAAAGTGGTGCGAATGTAGGCAGTCCTTCACGGACAAACGTACCGAGCTGTGAGCAATCCTTGCGCCGTTAACCGGGCTGAACAAAGCCTTACCGTTCTGCGCTACGGCGCTACGGCGCTACGGCGCTACGGCGCTACGGCGCTACGGCGCTACGGCGCTACGGCGCGACGGGCATAGACCCATGTTGCGCAGGTGCTTGACCAGCAGCCCCCGCAGGGCACGCGAGCGGCCTGAGACTCAGCCCTGCACTGGCTCGCTGCGGTTGGCGCGCCAGCACAGGATCAGCTCTCGTGCCAGGGCAGGGAGTTCGCCTCGGCCGGCTCGCTTGGCGAAGCCGAAGCGCTCGCCAGCGTAGATGCGGTCATAGGCCATGCGTGACACATGCGCGGGCCAGCCCTGGGCGGCCATCAGCGCCGAGAAGCGCTCCAGCAGCTGCAGCTCGGCCTGCATCGGGCGTTCCTCGCAGGTCCACTGCTCCTCGATCACCAGCCGCACCGACCCCTCGGGGCAGCTGACGCGGCGTGGGCCGAAGCTGGGCAGCGGGAGCGAGCGGCGGTGGCGGCGGGATGTCATGGCCGCGAAGATAGAACCGCCGCACCTCAAACCCGTGCCGAAAAACACCGCTTCTTCGGCTTTCGACGGGCGCCGGTCGATGGGCGGCGCAAAAGGTGTGGGCTTGGTCACGGCCTGCGACAAGCATGCACTCAGCGGATCGCCGACACCCAGCGTTCGAAGCGCGGCGCCATCCGCCATCCGTCCTCGCCCAACCAGTCCGCCGCCACGATGACGTGATGGGCCCGACCGATCAGCTTCTCGCGCGGCACCGTGCCGATGAAGCGCGAGTCCTCACTGTTGTCGCGGTTGTCGCCGAGCAGGAAATACTGCCCTGCCGGCACGGTGAGCTCGGCGAAGTTGCGCCGCGCGCTGAGGGCCGGCAGGAACTGGACAGCATGGGGCCGGCCGTCAAGGTCCTCGGTGGCGCGCACCGCGTCAACGACCCAGCCGGGCGCCACCGCCTCGCCATGAGACTGGTTGCCGCTGTAGCTCAGCGGCGTTCCATTGAGGATCAGCACGTCGTCGCGCATCTCGACGCGATCGCCCGGCAGGCCGACGATGCGCTTGATCAGCCGCGTGCCGCCGGCCGGCGAACTCAGCGTGACGACATCGCCGCGCTGGGGCTCACCCAGCGGCAGCAGCACGACGTCGGTCAGCGGCAGCTTGAGGTCATATGCCAGGCGGTTGACGAGCACGACATCGCCTTCCAGCAGCGTCGGCCGCATCGAGCCCGAGGGGATGGGGTTCCAATCGGCCACCGCGGTGCGGAACAGCGCGAAGCTGAGCAGGAAGAGGATGAAGCCGCGGTTGTCGCGGAGGGTGCGTCGGAGGTTCATGACGGCCATGCTCGGGCCGATCTCCTGGCTTCGACCCGGCCGGCGGGCGAATGGCCGGCTGAAGTGGGCGAATGGCAGCGGCGCTGCGCGAATGGCGGGCGCGGCAGGCACGAGCGTGGCCGGGCGCGTCGATGGAAATCTGCCGATTCCGCGGCCTGATGCCTTCGGCTGCCCGCCGGCGGCGCCCTGACGTCAGGCCGGCGGATCCTTGGCCCGGGTGCGGGACACGGCCATCATGATGCCGACACCGGCGACGATGAGACAGGCGATGGCGACATAGGTGGCCGCCAGGCCGGCCGTGATCAGGGCCCAGGCCAAGCCGCCCAGCAGCACGGCCAAGCCGACGATATAGAGCAGGAAGGACATAGCAGCTCCTGTCAGGGATGGAGCGGCGCCCCACCTCGTCAGTGCACTTTAGTGAGGCGGCCCGTCGCGGATGGTCGGACGCCGTTGAAGCTGCCGGTAGGTGGCCTCCTACCGCGGCGCGGCTCTCGCTGCACAAGCTCGGGCGCGGGGATAGCGAGAATCCGCCTCATGACCATCCAATCCCCCAGCGTCTACATCAAGGACACGGGCACGACCAAAGGCCGCGGCGCCTATGCGTCACGGCCTCATGCCAAGGGGGAGACCGTCGAGGCCTGCCCTGTCGTGCTGTTCACCGGCTCCTACACGTCGATTCCCGAGGAGGTCAGAAAACTGCTCTTCAACTGGGGCGTGCTGGCTCACACCACAAGCGGCCATTGCCTGGCTCTCGGCTATGGCAGCATGTACAACCATGAGAACCCGGCCAATATGCGCTACGAGGCCGATGTTGAGCTGCGGCTGTTGCGCTTCGTGGCCATCCGCGACATTGCCGCCGATGAGGAACTCACGGTGAACTACAACGCCGTCGGCGGCGGCCATGTGTCTGAGCGGGACACCTGGTTCACGGGCCAGGGCGTCGAGCCCTACGCCGCTGAGAGCGACGCCTGACCTGCGCGTCAGCGCCCGGCCTTGCCCTCCGGCGCGTCCTGCGCCACCCAGCGCAATACTGCATCCAGCACTCCGCGCGCGGCCTGGGCCTGTGGGTGGTTGACGATGGCAACCAGCACCCAGCGCTTGCCCGAGGGCGCATCAACGATGCCGGCCAGCGCGACGACGTCGCGCAGCGAACCGGTCTTGAGATGCGCCCGCCCGGCCGCAGCGCCAAAGCGCCCGGGCTGGCGTGACAGCGTACCGTCCAGCCCGGCCACCGGTAGCGAGGCCAACAGCTCAGGCATCCAGGGCTGGCCCCAGGCCCAGCGCAGCAGCGCTGCCAGCTGGGCCGGGCTCATGCGCGTCTCGCGGGCCAGGCCGGAGCCGTTGACCACGCGGGTCGGTGGCGTCGTGCCGGCATGCGCGTCCAGCCAGGCCTGCAGCCAGGTTGCCGCCGCGTCGGGTGAGGGCGCGGGCACGCCAGCGGCGCGCGCGGTGCTGAGCAACACCTGCTGGGCCGTGAGATTGCTGCTGGCCTTGTTCATATCGCGCAGCGCCTCGGCCAGCGTCGGGCCGGGCCACAGCAGCGTGGGCGCGCTGGCGGGCGCTGGTGCGTCGACGATGGCCTCGCCGCGCCAGGCGATGCCGGCTTCGCGCAGCATCAGCGCCAGCAGCCGCGCCGGGTAGGTGGCCGGGTCGGGATCGGCCAGGGTCCAGGTCAGGTCGCCGCAGGCCGCCGCATAGCTGCCGGCAAAGCGCGGGCGCTGGCCGGCGGCCCATTGCAGCTTCAGCGCGCCGCGCCAGTCGCCGCAGGGCCCGGCCGTCGTCGGCACGGTCTGGGGTGGGTCCAACGCCGGGTCGGCGCTGATGCGGGCCTGCATGCCTTCGACGCGGATCGTGTAGCTGACCGCCTTGAAGTTCAGCAGCAAGGCCTCGGGCAGCGCATTGCCGACGCGCCAGGGCTCGTTGTCGAAGTCGCCGGGCTCGGCGGCGCCGGGCGTGAAGGCGCTGCGGTCCAGGCGCAGCGGTCCGCGCAATTCGCTGATGCCCAGGCGCTTCAGCACCCCCCAGACGCGCTCGGTGGACAGGCGCGGGTCGCCGCTGCCCTGGATGGCCAGGCCGCCGTCCTCAGTCAGCCAGACCGGCGTCTGCCATTGCCAGGCCGAGCCCAGGGTGTCCAGCGCCGCCATGCTGGTGACGAGCTTGGTCAGTGAGGCGGGGTTCAGTGGCATGTCTGGCTGCCAGGCCAGGCGGGGCCGGGGTTCATCCAGGGCCTGCACGAACACGCCCAGAGCGGTGGCCGGCACCTGGGCCTGGCGCAGCGCGACCTGGACCGACAGCGGCAATGGTTCCGCCGCCTGTACCCCCAGGATCCAACCCGCCAACACCCATCCCATCGCCTGTCTGCGCATGACCCGAAAGTTACACTGGGTTGATGCCCTCCCTCCTGGCTCTCGACAGCTCCACCGACACGATGGCCCTGGCCCTCGTGGCCGAGGGGCAGACTCGGGTTTTCGAGGCCCCGGGCGGGGCGCAGGCGTCGGCACGCATGCTGCCCGAGGTCAAGGCCCTGCTGGCCGGCGCTGGCATCGCGATGGCCGACCTGGACGCCATCGCTTTCGGGCAGGGCCCCGGCGCCTTCACCGGGCTGCGCACCGCCTGCGCCGTCGCGCAGGGCCTGGCCTTCGGGCTGGACCGGCCGGTGCTGGCCATTGACAGCCTGATGCTGGTCGCCGAGGACGCCCGTGCGCAAGGCGCCGGCGACGACCTCTGGGTGGCGATGGACGCGCGTATCGGCGAGATCTATGCGGCCCGCTACCGCTGGGCCGATGGCGCCTGGGTCGTCGTCGAAGCTCCCGCCCTCTACAAGCCCGAGGCGCTGGCCGCGCATTGGGGTACGCCCGCGGCCGTCGCCGGCACGGCCCTGACCGAATATGCCGTGGCCCTGGGCGTGTTGCCGCAGACCTGGCCGCAGGCCCGTTCGCGCGCTGAAGCCCTGGGTACCTTGGCCCTGGCCGCCTGGCAGCGTGGCGAGATGCGCGACGCGGCCGAGGCCCTGCCCGTCTATGTGCGCGACAAGGTCGCGCTGACGACGGCCGAGCGAGAACTCAAGTCATGAGCGCGTTGCTGGAGCGCAGCCTGCCGCCCTTCGAGGCCGAGGCCATGCGGGTGCCCGACCTGACCGAGATCATCGCCGTCGAGCGCCAGGCCTACCCGGTGCCGTGGACGCATGGCAATTTCGTCGACTCGCTGGCGGCCGCCTACCCGGCCGAGGTGCTGCGCGGGCCGCGCGCCGAGCTTTTCGGTTATTGGGTCGCCATGCCGGGCGTGGACGAGATGCACCTGCTCAACATCACCGTTGTGCCGGCCTGGCAGGGGCGCGGCCTGGCGGTGGCCATGCTGGACCGGCTGGTGGGCGAATGCCGCCGCCGCGGCCTGACGCAGCTGTGGCTGGAGGTGCGCGTCGGCAACGAGCGCGCTCGCGAGGTCTACCGCCGCTACGGCTTCGCAGAGGTTGGCAGGCGCCGCGCGTATTACCCGGTGCAGCAGGGGCCGCGCGAGGATGCCATCCTGATGAGTTTCTCGGTGACGGTATGAGCTGGGACCAGCGCCAGCGGGCCATGTTGGCCGAGATGGGTTATCGGCTGCCGGCTGCTTCGGCAGTGGCCGCCGAAGTCGTCGAAGCCGAGCCGGAGCCCATCGTCGTTGCCGCGCCGCCGCCTGTCATCGTGCGTGTGGCAGCGCCGTCGGCGCCGTCGAGCTTCGCCAACCTGGATATGCCGGCGCTGCGCGAGGCCGTCTCGAGTTGCCGGGCATGCGGCCTGTGCGAGCAGCGCCGCAACGCCGTCTTCGGCAACGGCGCCCTGCAGCAGGCGCAATGGCTGGTCGTCGCCGATCCGCCCGATGAAGGCGACGACGCCTCCGGCGAAGCGCTCGGCGGTGATGCCGGCCGGCTGCTGGACCGCATGCTGAGCGCCGCCGGCCAACGCCGCACGGGTGATGAAGCGACCGCCTTCGTGACCCCGATCGTCAAGTGCCGCCCGCCGCGCGGCCGCGCCCCCCAGCCCGCCGAGCTGGATGCCTGCGAGGCCGTGCTGGCACGCCAGGCCGAACTGCTGCGCCCGCGCGTCGTGCTGGCCATGGGCCTGCAGGCGGCGCGCCGGCTGACTGGCCTGACCGAACCCCTGGGCAAGCTGCGCGGCCGCGTGCACCGTTGGCGCGACCTGCCCGTCATCGTCACCTATCACCCGGCCTACCTGCTGCGCTCGCCTGCGGACAAGGCCGGCGCCTGGGACGACCTGTGTCTGGCCCTGCGGACGGTGAACGACTGATGAGCGCCGCGCCGGGCCGCCCCAAGCAAGCTCGCTCCCGCTTGGCGGGACAGGCCGTAGGCCGAAGGGTGCACCAGTGAGCTCACCCAGGGAACTCGACCTCGAGCGCCAGGCCCTGGACGCGGCGCGCTTTCGCATGCTGGCCGATCATGTGCCGGCCTGGATCGCGCTGTACGGTGCCGCCGACCATCGTTGCCTCTTTGCCAACCGTGGCTATGCCGAGGCCTTCAAGCTGACGCAGGACTCCATCGTCGGCAAGCACTTCAGCGAGATCGTCGGATCCGAGGCCTACGAGCATGTGCGCGTGTCGGTCGAACAACTGGTGCGCGATCTCAAGCCGGTCGTCTACGAGCGCGAGCTGATCCAGCCCGGCGGCAAGCTGTCCTTCCTCGAGATCCACCTGATTCCGCAGTTCGACAGCCAGGGCACGCTGCTGGGCAGCTGGGTCCTGGTCTACGACATCACGCGCCATCGCCTGGCCGAGCGCCGGCTGCGGGAATCGGAGGCCAGGCTCGACAAGTTCATGCAGGCCACGGTGGAGGGCATCCTCTTCCACCGCGACGGCATCATGACCGACGTCAACCAGCCCCTGTGCAAGATGTTGGGCTGGTCGGCGGACGAACTGATCGGCAAGCACGTGCTGTCCTATGTCGACGCCGACGAACTGCCCAAGGTCCGCGAGGTCATGTTGCGAGGGCAGGAGCTTCGCTACGAGACCGCCGTCACGCACTGCAACGGCTCACGCATTCCGGTCGAGCTCATCATGCGCACGATGGAGCGCGACGGCGAGCAGCTGCGCATGGCCGTCGTGCGCGACATCAGCGACCGCCTCGCCAACGAGGCGCGCATCCAGCACCTGGCCCATCACGATGTCCTGACCGGCCTGCTCAACCGCGCGGCCTTCATGGACCGCATGGCCCTGCAGATGCGCCGCGCCGAGCGCAAGGGCGAGATGCTGGCCCTGCTCTTCATCGACCTGGACAACTTCAAGCGCGTCAACGACTCCCTGGGACATCTCGAGGGCGACCAGGTGCTGACGACGGTGTCCGAGCGCATCGTCGGTGCGCTGCGCGACAGCGACCTCGTCGGCCGCTTCGGTGGCGACGAGTTCATCGTGCTGCTGAGCGACCTGACCAGTCGCGCCGACATCGTCGTCGTGCTGGAGGCCCTGCTGTCGGTCGTCGAAGTGCCCGTCAAGGCCGATGGCCGGGCGCTGTCGGTCACGCCCTCCATCGGCGTGGCCGTCTACCCGGACGATGGCCGGCAGGCGGATGACCTCATCCAGCATGCCGACACGGCCATGTACCTCGCCAAGGCCCGCGGCCGCGCGACCTACCAGTTCTTCGAATCCTCGCTGGCCGAGGCTGCCTACGCCGACATCGTGCTCGAAGCCGAGCTGGCCCAAGGCCTGACGCGCAACGAGTTCGAACTCTTCTTCCAGCCCCAGGTCGAGGCGACGACGGGCCAGCTGTCGGGCGCCGAGGCGCTGCTGCGCTGGCGCCACCCGCGGCGTGGCCTGCTGGCGCCGGACGCTTTCATCTTCGTTGCCGAGCGCCACCGCCTGATGCTCAATCTCGGCGAATGGGTGCTGCGCGAAGCCGCCGCAACGGCACGGCGTTGGCGCGAGAACGGCCTGACCCGCGGCCATGGCGCCATGCGCATCGCCGTCAACCTGTCGCGCATCCAGTTCCATCTCGATGGCTTTGCCGACACGGTCAAGCGCGTGTTGCAGGAGTCCGGCGCGCAAGGCCAATGGCTGGAGCTGGAGCTGACCGAGCGCATGCTCATCGACGACATCACGCATGCGCCGGCCACACTGGCCCAGCTGCGTGCTCTCGGGCTGACGGTGTCGGTCGACGACTTCGGCACCGGCTACACCTCGCTGGCCCACCTGACCGAGCTGCCGCTGGACAAGCTCAAGATCGACCAGGGCTTCGTCGCCCGCTTGCCCGACGATGTCGGTGCTCAGGCCATCACGCGGGCCATCGTGCAGATGGCCGTCGGCCTGGGCCTGACCGTCACGGCCGAAGGCGTGCGCACCGCGGCCCAGTGGCAGCTGCTGGCTGGCTGGGGCTGCCAGCAGTTCCAGGGCGAGCTGGTCGGCGCGCCGATGCCGCTGGCCGAGTTCGAAGCCTGGGTGAAAGCTCGATGAATGGCGCGGTGAAGCTCGCCGACAAGATCCATGCCGAGATCGCCGCAGCCGGCGGCTGGCTGGGCTTCGACCGTTTCATGAGCATGGCCTTGTACGAGCCGGGCCTGGGCTATTACGCCGGCGGCCGGCGCAAGTTCGGCCAGATGCCCAGCGAGGGCTCGGACTTCGTCACGGCACCCGAGATGTCGCCGCTGTTCGGTCGGGCGCTGGCCCGCCAGCTCGCTCAGGCCATGGACGCCAGCGGTTGCCGCGATGTCATCGAGTTCGGTGCCGGCTCGGGTGCACTGGCGGCCCAGTTGATCGCGGAGCTGGATGCACTGGGCGCGGGCCTGGCACGCTACGCAATAGTCGAGCTGTCGGCCGAACTGCGCGAGCGCCAGCGCGAACGCCTTTCGCATTGGGGGGGGCGCGTCGACTGGCTGGACGCGTTGCCCGCCGAACTGGAGGCCGTCGTCATCGGCAACGAGGTGCTGGATGCGATGCCGGTCCAGCTCCTTGCCTTCGACGGCCAGGTCTGGCGCGAGCGCGGCGTGGTCTCGGCGGGCGAGGGCTTTGCCTTTGAAGACCGCGCCAGCATGTTGCGCCCGCCGCTGGAGGCGGGCATGGTGCCGGGCACCGTCACCGAGATCCACCCGCAGGGCGAGGCCTTCATTGCGACCCTCGCCCGGACCCTGAAACGCGGCGCCGCCTTCTTCATCGACTACGGCTTCCCCGAAACCGAGTACTACCACCCGCAGCGCCACGGCGGCACGCTGATGTGCCACCAGGGCCACCTCGCCGATGCCGATCCGCTGGTGGCCGTGGGCGACAAGGACATCACGGCCCACGTCAACTTCACCGGCATTGCGCTGGCCGGCCAGGACGCCGGCCTTGTCGTGCTGGGCTACACCAGCCAGGCCAATTTCCTGCTCAACTGCGGTATCGCCGATCTGCTGCACGGGGCGAGCCTGGGCGAGCGCGCCATGGCCCACCGCCTGCTGGCCGAGCATGAGATGGGCGAGCTGTTCAAGGTGATCGGCTTCGCGCCGCTGAGCGGTACTTTCGATGCGCTCGGATTCAGTCGCGGAGACCGCTCGCACAAACTCTGAGGAGTTGTGAATGAAGGCTTGGTTGCTGCTGTTGCTCTGCGCCCCGGCGCTGGCGCAAGACCTCAATGTCGGCCGCAGTCTGGCGGCCACCTGCGCCAACTGCCATGGCCACAATGGCCGGCCACGCAGCCAGGCGATACCGCCGCTGGCTGGCATGAAGGCCGACGTGATGCTGGAGCTGCTGGCCGACTACCGCAGCGGTAGGCAGGCCGGCACCGTCATGCCGCAGATCGTCAAGGGTTTTACCGAGGAGCAGTTGCGCCTCGTCGCCGCCTACTTCGCCGTGCAGGCCAAGCCATGATTGCGCGGCGCCAGTTGGTCGTGGCCGGTGGCTTGGCGCTGGCGGGTTGTGCAACGCCATCGGGCCCGACTGCCCGAGTCGTTGTCGTCGGCGGCGGCTTTGGCGGCGCGACCGCGGCCCGCTATCTCAAGCTCTGGGGCGGCGCGGCGGTCGACGTCACCCTGGTCGAGCGCAACGAAGGCTTCATCTCCTGCCCGATGTCCAACCTCGTACTCGCCGGCGTGCGCGACCCGCTCAGCATCAGCCATGGCTATGCGGGCCTGGAGGCCCAGGGCGTCAAGCGCCTGCGCGGCGAGGTCGTGGGCATCGACCCCGCGGCCAGGACCCTGCAGCTGGCCGACCGCGGCACCCTGGGCTGGGACCGCTTGATCCTGTCGCCCGGCATCGACTTCATGAACGACGCCGTGCCCGGCCTCGCCGCCGCCTTCGACAGCGGCCGTGCCGTGCATGCCTGGAAGGCCGGCGCCCAGACGCTGGCGCTGCGCCGCCAGCTGCAAGCCCTGCCCGATGGCGGTGTCGTGCTGATGAGCATTCCCAAGGCGCCCTATCGCTGCCCGCCAGGGCCCTATGAGCGGGCCTGCCTGATCGCCTCGTATCTGCGTCGCGCCAAGCCGCGCGCCAAGCTGCTGGTGCTGGACGCCAACCCAGAGATCCAGAGCAAAAAGGCGCTGTTCGAGCGCGCCTTTGCGCAGCACCACGCCGGCGTGCTCGAGTACCGGCCGAATGCCGAGCTGAAGGAAGTGCTGGCCGACGGCACGGCGCGCTTCGAGTTCGAGGACGTCAAGGCCGATGTGCTGAACCTGATCCCGCCGCAGCGTGCCGGCGATCTGGCGCGCGACTTTGCCAACGTGAACCGCCGCTGGGTCGGCGTCGACTGGCTGACGATGCAGGCGCAGGCCGCGCAGGGCGTGCATGTCGTCGGCGACGCGATTTTCTCGGCGCCGGGCATGCCCAAGTCGGGCCATCTCGCCAACCAGCAGGCCAAGCTCGCGGCGGCGGCCGTGCTGCAGTTGCTCAAGGGTGAGGCGGTGAACCCGGCGCCGGTGGTGATGAACACCTGCTACAGCTTTGTCACGCCGACCGAGGCCATGCATGTGGCTTCCGTCCATCAGTACGACGCGGCAGAAAAGACGATGAAGGCGGTGCCCGGTGCCGGGGGCGTGTCGCCGGCCGCGACGTCGGCCGAGGCTGGGATCGCGCTGGCCTGGGCCGAGAACATCTGGGCCGACACGCTGGCGCTTGGCTAGGAGTCTGCGCGGCAGAGGCGTGGCCCGCGTTGAGGCAGGCAGGGGCGCAGGCAAGGCGCGAGGAGGCCGCGGGCTCGCGCCCGCAACGACGAGCAACGCCGCATGCGCCCCTGCCTGCCTCAACCCGAAGGGCCGGGGCGATTTGCAGGGCGCTGCGGCGTTGCCGGCTCGTTGTGGGTCCCGACCCACGCCTCGCCGGCGCCTTGCATCGCCCCGCAACTCGCCCCGGCGCGGGCCACGCCTCTGTCGCGCAGACTCCTAGGGGAAAAGCCCGCCGAGGTTGCCCAGCGTGGGTGCTGCCGCGCCAGGGCCGCGTGCGCCGGCCAGCGCCGCCCAGGCGGCACGCACGGCAGGGTCGTCGTCACGACCCGCGGCCTGGCGCGCCTCCAGCCAATGGCTGACGAGGTCGAGCGGGTGCCTGTCGGGCAGGCTGGCGGGCCGGGCCTGGCGCGCCTGTGCGAGCAGGGCAGGCGCCTCGGGCGAGCCTCGCAGCACGGCGGTCAGTGCCGCATCCAGGCGCGAGCCCCAGGCATGGACGCGCCCGACGCCGCGCACCTGGCTCAGCAGCTCGGCGCTGCGGGCCAGCTCGCCCCGGGTGCGGGCCAGCCGGCCCTCGACCTTGGCCAGCCGGCTGCCGGGCAGGGCGAGGGCGGGGGACAGTGGCTTGTCGCGCACGTGTTGCACGGCCTCGGCGGCCAGGGCCGGGTTGCCGGCGGCCAGGGCGGCATCGGCCACCAGCAGCAGGCTGCGGCCGCGCGGGCCGCCGTCCAGCGCGGCGGCCTCGGTCATCAGCGCGCGCAGGGCATTCAGGTCGGGCTGGCCCAGACGCGCCTGCGCGAGCAGCAGTTCGGCGCGGTAGATCAGCAGCGAGTCCGGGGCCAGGCCGTCGGCACTTGCGCCGTCCAGCAGCGCCTGGCGGGTGCGCACCTCCTGGGCATGGCGGCCCTGCAGCTGCAGCGCCTCGGCCCTGCCGGTAGCGGCTTGCAGCGCGAGGTCGTTGCCGGGGCCGAGCTTGCTGCGGATGTCGGCAAGCAGCGGCGCGGCGCGTGTGTCGATGCCGTCGAACAGCGCGTTCAGCGTCAGCATTGAAATCTCGCTGTGCGCAGCACCAGCACGGGCAGGGTCAGCCGCGGGTCGGTGCTGGCCCACATCGGCTGCGTCGCCCGTACGAGGTCCAGCGCCTCGGCCAGGCGGCCCTGGCGCTGGCGCAATACGCCGAGGTTCTGCAGGTAGTCGGCGCGTTCGTAGTCGTCGCCGGGGTGGAGCCTGTCGGTCAGCACGCGCACGCGTTCCAGCGCGCGTTCGGCGTCGTCCAGGCGGCGGACGTGCATGTAGTCGGCGGCCAGGATGAACTGCTGCTGGCGCACCGCCTCGCTGTCGGGGCCGAAACGGCGTGCCAGCGGCGCCGCGATCGGCTCCAGCAGCGCGATGGCATCGTCGTGGTTGCCCATGATCTGGTGCACCTGGCCCAGGCTCAGCCGGGCCTGCAGCACCGCCACTTCGTCCTCGCCATGCTGCTGGCGAGCCAGCGCCAGCCATTGCTCGCCCAGCGGCAGGGCATGGTCGAAGCGGTTCAGGGCCATGTAGGTGCGCGACAGCACCTCCAGCAGCCGTTGCCGCGTCGCGGGGTCGTTGGCGAACTCGTCCAGGCGGCCGCGGCTGTCGTCCAGCAGTTCAAGCACCGACGGCATGCGGCCCTGGCGGGGCAGGCTGCCGCCGGCGAGCAGCTCGGTGATGAAGCGCGCGACGCTGTCGTTACGCTGGCGTGCCAACTCGGCCTCGCGCCATTGCCAGCGGCTGGCGGCGATGCCGGCCGTCAGGGTGGCCAGCAGCAGGACGGACAGGCCGGCCAGCAGCGTGTGGCGGCGCAGCAGCAGGGCGGTGCGGTGCCGCAGGCTGAGGCGGCGCCTGGCCATCACGGGGCGCTGGGTCTGCCAGCGCCGCAGGTCCTCGATGAAGGCATGCACGCCGACATAGCGCTCGGCCGGGTTCTTGTGCAGGGCCTTGGCGGCGATGGCCTCGAGGTCGCCGCGGGCGCGCTGCGCGTCGCGCGGGCGTCCGGGGCCGTCCTCGTCATCGGGCGCGCCCAGCAACGCGGCGAAGCGATGCGGGGGCTGGTGCAGCACTGCGTGTTCCAGCGCCGCGCGGCTGTCGCCACGCGCACCGAAGGGCAGCCGGCCCGTCAGCAGCTCGAAAAGCATGACGCCCAGGGCGAAGACGTCCACCGCCGTGCCGGCGTCGCCGCTCTCGATGAGCTCGGGGGCTGCGTAGGCCGGTGTCAGGCCGGCGCGGGCCTCGTCCACGGCCTGACCGGGAGAGGCCGCCAGGCCGAAGTCCAGCAGCTTGGGCAGGCCTGCGGCCGTGACCATCACATTGGCGGGCTTGAGGTCGCGATGCACGACCAGGCGCGCATGAACGTATTCCACCGCCTCGGCCACGCGCAGCAGCAGCGTGACGCGGTCCGCCACGGTGGGGAGCTGGGCGCGCGCATGCTCGGCCAGCGGCAGGCCGTCGACGAGCTCCAGCACCAGGTAGGCATGGGGCGCCTGCACGCCGGCGTCCAGCAGGGCGGCGACGCCGGTGTGCGTGAGGCGGCCCAGCGCTGCACGCTCGCGCAGGAAGCGCCGCGCGACGGCAGGCGTCGCGCTGTCGCCGTGCAGCAGCTTGATGGCGGCGCTGGCCTGGTAGAGGCCGTCGGCGCGCTCGGCCTCCCAGACCTCGCCGAGGCCGCCGCGGCCGATGCGCCGCCACAGCACCCAGGCACCCAGCCGCAGGCCGGTCAACGTCGCGGCGTCGCCCGCTTCAGCCTGCACCACGCCCGGCGCGGGCTTACCAACTGCCGGTGTTGGGCATCGACGCCCAGGGCTCGGCCGGCGCCAGCGACGGGCCGGCCTGCAGCAGCTCGATGGAGATGCCGTCCGGCGAGCGCACAAACGCCATGCGGCCGTCGCGCGGCGGGCGGTTGATCGTCACGCCGTGGTCCATCAGCTTCTGGCAGGCGGCGTAGATGTCTTCCACGGCGTAGGCCAGGTGGCCGAAGTTGCGGCCGCCGGTGTAGGTCTCTGCCTTGCCGTCGGCGTCCGGCCAGTTGTAGGTCAGCTCGACCTGGGCGTCTTCGTCGCCTGGCGCGGCGAGGTAGATGAGCGTGAAGCGGCCGGCGGCATGCTCCGAGCGCTTGACCTCGTGCAGGCCGAGGGCGTCGCGGTAGAAGCGTATCGACGCGTCGAGGTTTTCGACGCGGACCATGGTGTGCAGGTATTTCATGCACGCATTTTCACGGCTGGCCGCTGCCCGCGTCAGGGCCGGTAGAAATACGGGATGCTGCAGAACAGAACGCCCATGCCGACCAGCAGCCAGAGGTTGGCGATGAAGTAGGGGAACACCATCAGCGCCAGGCCGCAACACAGCGGCACCCAGGCCCGCTGCTTCTTGCCATAGATGAAGAAGCCGGCGCCGATGGCGCCGAACAGGAGTCCCCAGAGGAGGGCGGAGGTGTCCATCGGTCGCCGGGGCAGCCTAGATGTCGAGGTCAGGCCAGCGAGCGTTGCGGCAGGTCAGGAACGCGGGCATGCGCGGGATTCTCGACGCTCCGCCCGTCAGCGCGGCGGCTGGGGTTGTTCGCCCGGGGGCTTGGGCAGGCGCAGCTTGCGCTCCAGACCATGTGCCCATGCCGGGCACTTGCCGTCGCCCGCACCGCCGAAGCCGCCGGAGGGCGCGCAGATGAAGCGGCCTTCGGCGTCGTAGAGCTGGTTGAACTGGTCGCAGCACAGCGGCGTGAAGAGATACACCGGCCGGTCGTCTGGGCCCACGAAGGACGTCACGTCCAGAGCGCGCGGGCGGGCATCGGCCTCGAAGGCAAGGATGCGCTCGTGGACGGCGGCGTTGGGCGGGGCGGTCGACAAGGGCGCCGGCTCGCCGAATTCGACGGCGCTGTAGGCCGCAGCGGCCAGCGCCAGAATGACGCTGACGCCGGCATGCCAGCGGGCAGGCGAGGTGAGCTTGGGCAGGCGCATGGCGGCGCAGTATGCCGAGCTCAGAGGCCCGATGCCACCCTTTCGGCGTGGGTCTTCATCGCCTGCAGCCCCTCCTCGATCATGCCGGCGATGGCCGGCGCCAGTGCATGCGGCAGCAGGTCGGCGACCCACACGACGCGGCAGCGTGAGCTGCCTTCTTCAAAGATATGCGTCGAGGCGTTGTGGTGGGTCAGCTGCCCGCCCACGGCCGACCAGGCGATGCGGCGGCGGTCGTCGTCGATGTCGATGATGAGTTCGCGCACCGTCATGCCATTGGCGAAGCGGAGCTCGCGGGCCTGCTCACCACTCGTATTGCCGTCCATCCGGCACTCGGTGATGAAGGTGGGCGCGAGGCGGGTGTGCAGGGCGCCGGGGTCGCGCATCGCGTCCCAGAGCACGGCGGCGGGGGTGTCGACAACGATTTCGCGGTGGATGGAGGCCATGGCCGTCTCCTGAAGTGATGGCTCATGGTGGCCGCTTGTCCAGCGCTGCGCCGGCCGGAACCGGACATCTCCAACCGTCGCCAGTGCGTCAGTAGTCCAGCCACTCCATCGGGGCGACGAGGGCGTCGCCGCGGATGCGCTCCAGCGTGCCGGTCAGGACGTCGATGTTGTTGTCGAAGCTGCCGTGGCTGGCATCGATCTGGTCGCCGGCCTTGGTCGTGCGGACCTTGGGCGTCGTGACGCGGTTCAGCAGGGTGCCGCCGGGCCAGAGCTTGAGCCAGGCGGCAACATCGCCATTCGGCGGGCCGGCCCACTGGTCGTCCAGCCACGCCGCGTCCGGCGGCACCAGGGCGCGTTCCATGCCGAGCAGCGGCTGCTTGCGGATGTCGTCCAGCGCGCGCGACACGAGGTAGAGCAGGGACTTTCCGTAGATGTCGCGCTCGGCGTTGGGCAGGCCGTCGGCGCGCTCGTTGGCATCGGTCAGCACGTGCAGGCGCAGGCGGTCCAGCGACAGCACGCCAGCCTGGGCTGCCGCACCGTAGTGCTGCACGGCGAAGCCGCTGGAGCAGGCGGCGGCGTAAAGCTCGCAGCTGGCAGCCTGCACGACGTTGGCGCCGCCCAGGCGGCCGAGCAGATGGCCGATCAGGATGGAGCCGGCCGAATGGCCGATGAGATGGACTTCCAGCGTCTTGCCGCTCTTGGCCAGCCCGTCACGCAGCTCGCGCAGCATGCGTGCGGCCAGGTCCAGCACATGGTCGGCCGTCGCGCCGCCCTCGGCGTTTTCGCGCATCTCGCTCCAGATGCCGCGCGCGAACTGGCGACCGACGGCCTCGATGGCGCGGTCCTTGGCCTCGGCGGCGACCTCACGCAGGCGGTCCAGCGTGCCGGTGCTGACGTCGGCCGAGTCGACGATGCGGTGCTTGAGATCCTCGAGCATGTCCGTCAGCGTCTCGCCGGGGCCTGTCTTCCACGTGAAGAACAGCGGGTAGATGTCGTTGGCCAGGAAGTAGGGCGCCATCACGCGGATGCGCTGGACGGAGCCGATCTCCGAGTTCAGCCCGCCATGGGCGTAGATGGCGAGCTTGACGGTCTTGCCCTTGCTGGCCTTGAACCAGGCGGCGGGGCGCTCGACGACGATCTCGCGTGCCAGGCCTTCGCGGTCGTCGCGGGAGCGGGTGAAGTCGGTCGCCATCAGCTGGCCGTCGTTGCCCGAGACCAGGCTGTGGGTGTAGGCCTCGTCGGTGCGCAATGGCTGGTAGGGCTTGTGGGCGAAGACGTGGTTGATGGGCCAGGGGTCATCGCGCGGGTTGTCATCGACACGCAGCGTCGCGCCAACGTCCGACAGGCCGCGGCCGGCCATGGCGCGAAACCCGCCGGCCACGCGCGCGGCCTTGGCGCCTCTTGCCGTCTTGGCTGCCACGGCTTGGCGGCTCTTGATGTCCGACAGGTCCTGGGGCACGCCCAGGGCAACGGCCCAGGCATCGGTGCCGTTGGTGATCCAGTCCTCGTAGCTGAGGACGGCGAAGCCGCTGGCGCCCCAGCCGGTGCCCCAGCTGTTCTGCACGACGAAGCCGCGCTCGTTGTAGCCCACCAGCGCAAAGGCGTGCCCACCGGTCTTGCGGGCCATGCGCTCAATGCGCGGCAGCTTGTCGTGGCTGGCCGGCATGGGCGATTCGTCAAGCGTCCAACCGTCGTGCACGTCGCCCGAGACATAGATGGCGCCGATCTCGTAGATGGCTGCCTGCATGTCGACGACGCTCTTCTTGTCGACGCGGTAGTAGACGCCGAGCGCTCGCGTCGTCGCGTCATCGTCCCAGCCCGCCGCGGGGCGCTCGAAGATGCCGTTGCCCTTCTTGTCCAGCGGATAGGGCCACAGCTTGAAGGAGCAGACGCCGTGCTTGTGCCAGCCCTTGAGGGCGCCGCGGCAGGACGAGCCCTCGTAGTCCTGGCCGGGCCATTCGTCGTAGAGCTTGGCCAGCTCGTAGAACATGCGCGGGCTGACGGTTTCGGGCTGCGTGCGGCTGCGTGGCGCGTCGAGGTGGCGCAGCCAGTAGAGGTAGTTGGTCACGCAGGCCAGGCCGAAGCCGGTGCAGGCGCCTTCATTGCCCTGGTTGAGGATGCGGCCAGCTTTCACGTAGGCGGGCAGCAGTCGTTTCAGGTCGCTGTCCATCGGCCAGCGCGGCGGCAGGGAGCGCAGCGGCGAGCGGTAGACAAGATCGCGCAGGTCCAGGCGATCGGGGCGTGCGTCCAGTTTGGGCGCGGCAACGGCATTGGCGGCGGCCTTCTTGGCAGCGGCGGGCTTGCGGGTCTTGGTGGCCATGGTGGTCTCCTCGGGAGGACGGCGGATGATGGCCGCAGCCTTTCGCACGGACAAGTCCGCATGCGAGACTGGGGGCCTGCTCACCCTCAGGGGAACGGATGCGTTGCCACTCAAAAACCCGCGAGCAAGGCGCGAAGTCGAAGCTGGGGTCGTCCCCAGCGAGGCTGCGCAACGCCGCGCGCGGGCTTTTGAGTGACAACCCTTCGGGAGAGGGGCTGCGCGGGCGCATGGCGTTGTTGGGCGCCTTGCCCGGGCGGCAAGCCCGGGCTTCAGCGCCACGCCTAGCCCTGCACCCGCGCAGCCCCTCTCGCATCGCCCCCCTGAGGGCGAGCAGGCCCCCCCATGTTTAAGGTCTGTATCGTCGGCCTGGGGGCCATCGGCGGCTGGATGGCCGCGCATCTGCAACGCGTCGAAGGTGTGGCCGTCAGCGCCCTGGCCCGCGGCGACACGCTGGCGGCCGTGCGTGAGCACGGCCTGCGGCTGGACAGCGGCGAGGACAGCTGGCGTGCGCCGCTGCGCGTGACCGGCGACGCCGCCGAGCTCGGCCTGCAGGACCTGGTCATCCTCGCCGTCAAGGGCCCGGCCATCGCCGGCGTCGCGGCCCAGGTCGCCCAGCTTTGCGGGCCGGACACGCGCGTGCTCACGGCGCTGAACGGCCTGCCATGGTGGTTCACGGCCGGCTTGCCCGTGCAGGGGCTGACGCTGAAATGCGTGGACCCCGATGGCCGCATCGCCGCGCTGATCCCGCCCCAGCGCGTCATCGGCTGCGTCGTTCATGCCAGCTGCGCGCTGCGCGGCCCGGGCTGGGTCCACCACGTGATGGGCAACGGCCTGCTGATCGGCGAGGCCACGGGCGGCACGAGCCTGGCCGTCGATGCGCTGATCGCGCTGCTCGGCGACGCCGGCTTCGAGGCCAAGGCGGCCGAGAGCATCCAGCGTGACGCCTGGTACAAGCTCTGGGGCAATATGACGACCAACCCGGTCTCGGCGCTGACCCGCGCCACGACGGACCGCATCCTGGACGACGACCTCGTGCGCGAGTTCACGACGGCCATCATGGCGGAGGCCGCCGAGGTCGGTGAAGGCATGGGCTGCCCGATCGCCCAGACGCCGCAGGACCGGCACACCATCACGCGCTCGCTCGGGGCCTTCAAGACCTCGATGCTGCAGGACATCGAGGCGGGGCGGCCTATCGAGACCGACGCATTGCTGGCGGCGCCGCGGGAGCTGGCGCAGCAGCTCGGCGTGGCGACGCCGATGCTGGATGCGTTGCTGGGGTTGACGAGGTTGATGGACGCATGCCGCGGCCAGTCGGCCGCCTGAGGTTCAGTAGAGCAGCTTGCCTGCGTGGCGCTTCCAGTGGCGCGCCACTTCACCCTTGCGCGTGGCCTCGGCGAAGGCGGCATCCAGGCGTGGCAGCAGCTCCGCCGCCGCGCTCCCCCGTGCGGCGACCACATGGAAGGCCGGTGGTGAGACGTCCGACAGCGGCGCATGGGCCAGCCCCGGCGTGGCCAGGTGGTCGACCTTGCCGAGCTCCCATTGCTCGATGACTTCGATCTCTTCGACAAAGTAGTCGCAGCGGCCGAGCAGCAGCTTCTCGATCAGCTGCTGGTAGTTGCGCGCCCCCTGGTCCAGGTCACCCGGGCCCAGGCCGTAGTGGGCATAAGTTGAACCGTTCTTGCCACAGCCGCGCCAGCGCTTCAGCCCGGCGCGGTCGGAAATCTGCAAGGGCTGCGCCTTGCGGAAGAAGACCTGGGGCGTGAACGTCTTGTAGGGCTTGGAGAAGGCCAGCGTCTTGCCGCGCTCGTCGTCGTAATAGGCCGCGAGCGCGAAATCGATCTCGCCGGACGCGACGGCCCGCAGGCAGCGCTTGAACGGCAGGTCGCCGATCAACTTGAGCTCGACACCGAGCTTGGCAAACAGCGGCGGCCAGAGATCGACGAGGAAGCCGTTCAGCTGCTGCGGCAGGCCCGGCGTGCGGTACAGCCAGGGCGGCCCGATGCCGGGTTCGCCGCAGGCAGTGAGAGGCCTGACCTGGGCGTCTGCCGCGGTGGCGACCGTTGCCGCCAGGCCCAGAAGGCAGGCCAAAAAGCGCATCCAAGAGCGGCGAATCATCTACCTTCGAGTCTACGCGTACCGCTGCGCGCGCAGCGCCTCGCCGAGGCCCTGGGTTCATGGGCGTGCGCCGCCTACCCCAACGGTGCGATGCCCAGCCAGGCCGCGTGCGCCCAGAAGGCGAAGAAGGCCCACAGCGCGACGCCGACGGCGATGGTGGCCGCCGTGCCGGCCAACGTGCCAGCGGCCGGCACCGGCCCTGGCCGACGCCGCGCGGCGCGAAAGACCAGAATGGCCCAGACGAGGAAGCTGCCGAACAGCATCACGTCGGCCAGCGTGTTGTTGGCGATCAGGTGAGCAAAGGCCCAGACCTTGACCGAGAGCGTCATCGGATGTTGCAGCTTGGCCTTGATGTGATTGCGCGGCACATAGGCTGCGGCCATCAGGATCATGGCGACGAGCATCAGCGATGCGGCCGCGTGGTTCATGCCGTGGATGGGCGGCCACAGCACGATGGGATTGAGCCGCGCTTGCGAGAAGCCCCAGAGGATCAGCCCGAAGCCGATGAGGGAGACCAGGGTGTAGAGGCCCTTCCAGCCCTTCTCGCCGAGCCGCGCCATTTGCGCGTCGCGCCATTGCGGCGCCAGCGCGCGAATCAGGTGGATGCCGAGAAAGAGGGCGAGGCCGAGGGCAAGCCAGGTCATCGTGGTCTCCAGTTCTGTCTGGTTCAGGTTTGTCGGTCGACGCGCAAAGCCAGCACGACCGAACTGTTGGTGCGCAGCACGCCGTCGATCTCGCCGATCTCGTCGAGCAGGGCGTCGAGTCGGGCCGTAGTGTCGGCGCGCAGCAGCGCCATGTAATCGAATTCACCGCTGACGGAGGCGAGCTGGCGCAGCTCGGGCAGTTCTGCTAGTCGCTTGACGACTTCGCGACCGGCCTTGGGGCTGACGGTGATGCCGACAAAGGCCTGCACGCTGCGGCCGGCTTCATCGCCGCCCAGGCGGGCCGTGTAGCCAACGATGCGGCCGCTGGCCTCCAGCCGCGCCAGCCGTGCGACGACGGTGGTTCGCGCGACGCCGAGCTTGCGCGCCAGCGTCGCCGTGCTCTCCCGCGCATTGGCCTGCAGCAGCAGGATCAGGCGTCGGTCCAGGTCGTCTGGCGAGGGATTCGGGTTTACCCGCGATTCATCCATAACGACGAATCATCGCGACGAATCGTCGAAACAGCAATTGCTTTCGTCGGAGTGGCGCTTTCTTTCGTCATCACCACTGCCTAGAGTTCGGCCCAACGCAAACACCTGCCTGGAGCCCCTCATGAAGATCGCCCTGCTTGGCGCCGGCCACATCGGCCAGACCATCGCCCGCCTGCTGCACGCCACTGGCGACTATCAAGTGACGGTGCTGGACAAGAACCCCGGCTACCTGAAGGTGCTGGCCACCGAGGGCATCGCCACCGCCGAGGTCGACAGCGACAACCGCGCCGCCCTGGCTGCCCAGCTGCGCGGCAAGGACGCCGTCGTCAACGCGCTGCCCTACCACCTGGCCATCACGGCTGCCGAACTGGCCCTGGAGTGCGGCTGCCACTACTTCGACCTGACCGAAGACGTCGCCGCCACCAAGGCCATCATGAAGATGGCCCAAGGCGCCAAGACCGCCTTCATGCCGCAGTGCGGCCTGGCGCCGGGCTTCATCGGCATCGTGGCCCACCATCTGGCCAGCGGCTTCGACTCGGTACGCGACGTGCAGATGCGCGTCGGTGCCCTGCCGGCCTTCCCGACCAACGCGCTGAAGTACAACCTGACCTGGTCGGTCGACGGCCTCATCAACGAGTACTGCCACCCCTGCGAGGCCGTGCACGAAGGCGAGACCATCTCTGCGCTACCGCTGGAAGGCCTGGAGCACTTCAGCCTGGACGGCACCGAGTACGAGGCCTTCAACACCTCCGGCGGCCTGGGCACGCTGTGCGAGACCTGGGCGGGCAAGGTGCGCAACCTCGACTACAAGACCGTGCGCTACCCCGGCCACCGCGACCTGATGCAGTTCCTGCTGGGCGACCTGGGCCTGAAGGGCGACCAGAACCTGCTGAAGGACATCATGCGCAAGAGCATGCCCGCGACGATGCAGGACGTCGTCCTCGTCTTCGTGACCGTGTCGGGCCAGAAGAACGGTGTGCTGCTGCAGGAAGTCTTTGCCCGCAAGATCTTCGCCACGCGTGACGGTGCCCAGCCCTTGAGCGCCATCCAGATCACGACCGCCGCCGGCATCTGCGCCGCCGTCGACCTGTTCCGCGAAGGCAAGCTGCCGCAGAAGGGCTTTGTCCGCCAGGAAGAAGTCAGCCTGCCTGACTTCCTTGCCAACCGCTTCGGCTCGGCGTATCAACAGTCCCGTCAAGTCGAGTCCATCTCCTGATCGGGACAATGCGGACCATGAAGCAACAAACCCTTTCCGTCCTCGACGCCCTCGGCGTCCATCTGCCCAGTTCGGGCGACCTGACCGTGCGCTCGCCCATCGACGGCAGCGTGCTGGCCCAGTTGCCCACCGCCAGCGCGGCCGACATGAAGGCGGCCGTCGGCCGTGCAGCCGAGGCCTTCAAGGCCTGGCGCGTCGTGCCCGCCCCCAAGCGCGGTGAGCTGATCCGCTTGTTCGGCGAAGAGCTGCGTACCCACAAGGTGCAACTGGCCCAGCTGGTCTCCATCGAAGCCGGCAAGGTCACGAGCGAAGGCCTGGGCGAAGTCCAGGAAATGATCGACATCTGCGAGTTCGCCGTCGGTCTGTCGCGCCAGCTGCATGGCCTGACCATTGCCAGCGAGCGCCCGGGCCATCGCATGATGGAACAGTGGCTGCCGCTGGGCGTCGTTGGCATCATCTCGGCCTTCAACTTCCCCGTGGCCGTCTGGGCCTGGAACTCGGCGCTGGCGCTGGTGGCCGGCGACACCTGCGTGTGGAAGCCGTCCGAGAAGACGCCGCTGACCGCGCTGGCCACGCAGGCCCTGTTCGAACGCGCGCTGAAGGCCTACCGCGCCGCCGGTAACGCCGCGCCTGACGGCCTGTCCGAGCTGATCATCGGCCGCGCCGATGTCGGCGAAGCGATGGTCGACGACGCCCGTGTGGCGCTGGTCTCCGCCACCGGCTCGACCCGCATGGGCCGCGCCGTTGGCCCGCGCGTGGCGGCGCGCTTCGGCCGTTCGCTGCTGGAGCTGGGTGGCAACAACGCCATCATCGTCACGCCCAGCGCCGACCTGGAGCTGGCGGTGCGCGGCATCCTGTTCGGCGCCTACGGCACGGCCGGCCAGCGCTGCACGACGACGCGCCGCGTCATCGCCCACGAGAGCATCCATGACGCCCTGGTCGAGCGCCTGGACCGCGCCCGCGCCCAGCTGCCCATCGGTTCGCCGGTTGAGCAGGGCACGCTGATCGGTCCGCTGATCGACGCGCAGTCCTTCGACGCGATGCAGTTTGCCTTGAGCGCCGCGCGCGAGCAGGGCGGCCTTGTGTCAGGTGGCGAGCGCGCGCTGGCCGATCGCTTCCCCGAGGCCTACTACGCCGTGCCGGCTCTGGTGCGCATGCCTTCGCAGACCGAAGTGGTGTGCCACGAGACCTTCGCGCCCATCCTGTACACGCTGAAGTACAAGACGCTGGAAGAAGCCATCGAGCTGCAGAACGGCGTGCCGCAAGGTTTGTCGAGCGCGATCTTCACAACCGACATCCGCGAGGCCGAGCGCTTCATGAGCGCCTCGGGCAGCGACTGCGGCATCGCCAACGTCAACATTGGCACGTCCGGTGCGGAGATCGGCGGTGCGTTTGGTGGCGAGAAGGAAACGGGCGGCGGCCGCGAGAGCGGTTCGGATGCCTGGAAGGCCTATATGCGCCGCACCACCAACACGGTGAATTACTCGAGCGAGCTGCCTCTTGCTCAGGGAGTGAAGTTCGACATCTGAGTCGACTTCGTCGTGGGAGGGCTGAGAACTAGGCTATAGTCCGGCCTCCCTGAAAGCCCAGGTGGCGGAATTGGTAGACGCACTAGTTTCAGGTACTAGCGGGTAACTCCGTGGAGGTTCGAGTCCTCTCCTGGGCACCAAACGAAGAAGGCCAGCACGCAAGTGCTGGCCTTCGCCGTTTGGGGGCCAGGAAGCGATGTCCAGTGGACATCGCGTGAGGACTCGAAGGGTTCGCAGCTGTGCTGCGAACCGGGGTCGCGGAACGTGACCGAGTCCCCGCTGATGCGCCCTAAATGGGCGCTTCAGCGAGTGGTGGCGGAAACCGAGCTTGCGGTGATGGCGCCAAACCACCGCTCCTCAAACTCGGCAGCCGGCACTCCCTTCCCAAACCACCACCCCTGCCCCCAATCGCACCCCATCCCCCTCAGCGCCAGCATCTGCGCCTCCGTCTCCACCCCTTCGGCGACGACTTCCATCCCCAGCTCATGCGCCATCGTCACGATGGCCCGGCACAGCGCCAGCGCCTTGCCGCCGCTCTCCAGCCCGGCGACAAAGCTGCGGTCGATCTTGACGGTGTCGATGTCGTGATGCTGCAGATAGCTCAGCGATGAATAGCCTGTGCCGAAGTCGTCCAGCGAGATCGCCAACCCTGCCTCGCGCAGCGCCCGCAGCCGCTCGGCCACCGCTTCATCGCGCTCCAGCAGCAGCCCTTCGGTGATCTCCACCGCCAGCGCGTCGCCGGGCAATCCCAGGCCGCGCAGATGCGTGACCCAGTCCGGCTGCACACGGTGGCTGCGTTCGCCGAGAAATTGCACCGGCGACTTGTTGACGCTGATCTGGAAGCCCTCGTGCCCCGCCGCGCGCCAGGCCAGCACCTGGGCTGCGGCCTCACGAAAGACCCAGTCGCCGATGTCGACGATGAAGCCGCTGGTCTCCGCGATCGGGATGAACTGGGCCGGGCTGACGTCACCCAGTTGCGGGTGGGACCAGCGCAGCAGCGCCTCAGCCTTGCGCGGCGGCGCGGTCGGGTCTTGCAGCGACAGGATGGGCTGATAGACCAGGCTGAATTGCGACAACCGCAGCGCCTCGCGCAACTCGGCCACCAGCCGGGCGCGCCGTTGCGCGGCCTCGTGCAGGGCCGGCGTGAACAGGCTCATGCGGTTGCGGCCCGCGCCCTTGGCTTCATACAGCGCCAGATCAGCGTGCTTGAACAGGGCCTCGATCTCGACGCCATCGCGGGGCGCCAGGCTGACACCGATGCTGGCCGATACATAGACCCGCTCGCCGGCGACCTCGAAGGCTTCGGACAAGGCTTCCAGCAAATCGTGCCCGACGCGCTCGGCCGCAAGCACCGCCTGATCCGTCGCCAGCAGCACGGTGAACTCGTCGCCACCCATGCGCGCGACCACGCCGCCCGGGGGCATGTGCTCCTGCAGCCGCCCCGCCACCTGCACCAGCAGCGCGTCACCGACGTCATGGCCCAGGGAGTCGTTGACCTCCTTGAAATGATCGAGGTCGACGAACATCACGGCGAGCTCGTCGCCGCGCAGCGCGCGCAGGGCCAGCGCCCGCTCGATGCGTTCGCGCAGCGAACGGCGGTTGGGCAGGCCGGTCAGCGTGTCGACACGCGCCTGCTGCCAGACCAGCGCCTCCTGGCGCTTGCGATCGGTGATGTCGGTGTGCGTGCCGACCATGCGCAACGGCCGGCCGGCCGTGTCCCGCGCGATGACCATGCCGCGGCTCAGGATCCATTTCCAGCTGCCGTCCTTGGCCAGCACGCGGTGTTCGTTGCGGTAGAGCGGCGTGCGGCCGGCGAAATGGTCCTCGCGGTCCTTGTCCATCTGCGCCAGGTCGTCGGGATGGGTGCGCGCGTCGAAGGCCTCCGGTGTCGCGTCGACGTCGCCCGGCTCGAAGCCATAGAGGCGCAGATAGCGCTCGGAGAAGTATTCGATCCCGGCCTGCACATGCCAATCCCAGACGCCGTCGCCGCTGCACTCAAGCGCCAGTTTCCAGACCTCGTCCGCCTCGCGCAGCCGCGCCTCGACCGTGCGGCGCGCGGCGATGTCGGTGTGCGTGCCCAGCCAAAGCGGCGAGTCCGGCAGGCGCTGGGCCTGGGCCAGCACCCACTGGTTGCCCAGGCGGTACTCCATCTCGAAGCGGCCGCTGCGCTGCGCCGCCGCCCACTGAGCCGAGAAGGCGCTGCGGTCCTCCTCGTGCAACCAGTTGACGAGGGCAGCCGGCAGGGCGGGGCGGTTCAGCGCCTCGGCCAGGCGCGCGTTCATCCACAGCAGCCGGCCCTGCGCGTCGGCCTTCCACACTTGCTGGGGCAGGGCATCGAGCAAAGAGGAAAAGTGCACGTGGGCTGACATCAACGATGGATACGGGACTCTGCCGAGACTGTATGCCTCTCGCGATAAGCCACAATCGCGCCCGCCCGAGCCGTTCGGGCGCGTTTTTGGACGAGACCCCCCGCATGAACAAGACCGATCTGATCGAACACCTGGCCGCCAAGCACGAGCTGAGCAAGGCTGAAGCCGGCCGCGTCCTCGAGACCCTGCTGGACGCCATCGTCACCACCGTCAAAAAGGGTGGTGCGGTGTCGATCCCGGGCTTCGGCTCCTTCAAGCAGCACGCACGTGCTGCCCGCAACGGCGTGAACCCCAGCACCGGCGCCAAGATCAAGATCGCCGCCGCCAAGCTGCCCAAGTTCACCGCCGGCGCTGGCTTCAAGGCCGCCGTGGACCCCAAGGCTGCAGCCAAGAAGGCCGCTGCCAAGCCCGCCGCCAAGCCGGCCGCCAAGGCCAAGAAGAAGTAAGTAGAGCAGTCGCATGGAACCCTTCTCGGATGATTTCCGGGCCGGGCGCTGGGCCGCTCCCGAGCCGGCCCGCGCTGGTGATGTGCTTGCCGGTCAATCCGGCAAGCATCGCCGTCCCCTCGGGGGCTTCGGCCGGACACATACAGCCCAGTGGGCTGGATGTGCCTGCCGAAGGGCGGCGGCGCAAGCCGCAGCGCGGTCTGCAAGACCGGCCAAGGTAATCCTTGGACGAGGGGCTCCATGACCCCGCGCGGTACCACCCCCACCATCGTCGACGTTGCCCGCGAGGCGGGCGTGTCGATCAAGACGGTATCGCGCGTGCTCAATCATGAGCCCGGCGTGCATGAAAGCACCCGGGATCAGGTGCTCAAGGTGGTGGAGGCGCTGCGCTACCGGCCCAAGCAGTCGGCGCGCAGCCTCGCAGGTGGACGGTCCTTCCTGATCGGCCTGCTCTATTACGACCCCAGCGCGATCTTCGTCGGCAGCGTGCAGCAAGGCGCCACGGTGCGATGCCGCGAGCTGGGGTATCACCTCGTTGTCGAGTCACTTCACAACGATGCGCCCGACCTGCGCCAGCAGATCGACCGCATGGTGATGGCACTGCGCCCCGACGGCATGATCCTGACGCCGCCGCTGTGCGACAACCCCGAGGTGCTCGCCGCGCTGCGCGAGAACGGCACGCCCTGCGTGCTGATGTCGCCCGAGCGCGACCTGCGTGGGGTGCCTTCGGTGCGCATGGACGACGTGCATGCGGCCGAAGAGATCACCAATCTGCTGCTCAGCCTGGGCCACCAGCGCATCGCCTTCATCAAGGGGCCGCCGGACCAGTCGGCCAGCGCTGCGCGCTACCAGGGCTTCGTCAACGCGCTGCGCGCGCATGGCCTGGAGCCCGACCCCGAACTGATCCAGCCCGGCGCCTTCACTTTTGAGAGCGGCCGCGACGCGGCCCATCAATTGCTCAGCCGCCGCCAGAGGCCGACTGCCGTGTTCGCCAGCAATGACGACATGGCCCTGGGCGTGTTGGCTGCTGCCCAACGCCTGGGCCTGCCAGTGCCCAACGACCTGTCGGTGGCTGGCTTCGACGATTCGCCGACCGCCGCCCTGGTGTGGCCGCCGCTAACCACCGTGCGCCAGCCGGTCGCCGAGATGGCACGCACGGCGGTGGAAATGCTGGTCGCGGGTCAGCGGCCCGACGCCTCAGCGGGGCCGGCCGACGAGGCCGACCTGCACAAGGTGCTGCGGCACGAACTTGTCGTGCGGGACTCCACGCGCGCCCGCTGAGCCGGCGCGCTTTCGCCTCGGCCCTCCTGCTTTGATCTGCCCGGCGCAGCGCTGCCGTTACCGCTAACAGAGTGTATTGACAGCGTTGTCATTTGTCGGGCAAGATGACGACGCCACGGGGGCATGTGTCGCTTCAAACCTGTTTGCCCGAGCTGCTTGATGGTCCGACGCTCGCCGCCATCAAAGCGGTCGGCCTGGTAGCGGTACGCCCAATTCAAACAACACAGGAGACGTCATGAAGCGCTGTCGCTGCCGCTGCCCTGCGGATTCGGCCGTTCCGCCCTCCTGACCCGCCTTCGCTCCGTCGTCGCGGCGCCACCGCCGTCTTGCTCAGCTTTTTGCCCCTGCCTCTCCGCCATGAGCCTTGCCAACCTCGACCGCATCGACCCCGCTGCACTCGCCCAGTCCTTCCCGCCCGGCTTTCTCTGGGGCGTCGCCACCAGCGCCGCGCAGATCGAGGGCGCCGCCTTCGAGGACGGCAAGGCCGCCTCCATCTGGGACCATTTCTGCCGCCAGCCGGGTCGCATCAAGGATGCGTCCAACATCGACGTCGCCTGCGACCACTACCACCGCTTCCGCGATGACGTCGCGCTGATGAAGGGTCTGGGCCTGGACTGCTACCGCTTCAGTTTCAGCTGGCCGCGCGTGCAGCCGCTGGGCGAGGGCGCCTGGAACGAGGCCGGCTTCGCCTTCTATGACCGTCTCATCGACGCCCTGCTCGAAGCCGGCATCCAGCCCCACGGCACCCTCTATCACTGGGACCTTCCGCAGGCCCTGGACGAAAGCATCGGTGGCTGGCTGTCGCGCGGCATCGTCAGCCGCTTCGCCGACTACGGCGCCGAGATCGCGCGCCGCTTCGGCGACCGCCTCGCCAGCATCGCGACGCACAACGAGCCCTGGTGCACGGCGACCCTGGGCTACGAGACCGCACAGTTCGCGCCTGGCCGCACCAGCCGTGCCGAGAGCCTGCAGGTGGCCCACCACCTGATGTTGTCCCACGGCGAAGCCATCGCCGCGATGCGCGCGGTCACCAAGACCAAGCTCGGCATCGTCCTCAACCACACGCCGTCCTTCCCCGCCACGCCCAACGAGGCCGACCGCCGCGCCGCCCGCATCGACGACGGGCTCAACGTGCGCTGGTACATGGACCCGATCTTCCGCGGTGCCTACCCGGCCGACGCTGTTGAATACGTCGGTGCTGACGCCCCCCAGGTCGAGGCCGGCGATCTGGACCGCATCCGCCAGCCGCTGGACTTCCTCGGCATCAATTTCTACACGCGCAGCCTCTTCGGCGCGGACGGCAAGACCGTCCCGGGCCCGGGCAAGCGCGGCTTCACCGACATGGGCTGGGAGATCGTGCCCGAGGTCTTCGCCCAGCATCTGGTGCGCCTGGCGCGCGAGTACAACCCGCCGCCGATGTTCATCACCGAAAACGGCATGGCCAATGCCGACCGCGTCGTCGACGGCCGGGTACCCGACAAGGAGCGCATCGCCTACCTGTCGGCCCACCTCCAGGCGTTGTCCACCGCCATGAGCCTGGGCGCCGACGTGCGCGGCTATTTCTACTGGAGCCTGCTCGACAACTTCGAGTGGAACTCCGGCTACGACAAGCGCTTCGGCCTCGTCCATGTCGACTACGCGAGCCAGCAGCGCCTGCTCAAGGACAGCGCCCACTGGTATCGCGACTTCGTTGCCCTCCATCACGCCCGACGGTGAGAGGGGCTTCGACGCGGCCTCACTCAGGCCGCCGGTCATGCATTCCTCCGCGTTTGCCCCGACTAAGCGGCGGGAAATCGGTCACGTTCAGGCGCTAAGCTCCGACTTGCGCCCCGCCGGTACTTTTCCCAGCCGGTAGCGGGCGCGATCGGCCGATTTGACGTATGACAGGAGACCGGTTCGAGCACTGCGGCAGGGCTGCCGGAGCTCGGGCCGGGTCGAGGGTGCCCGGCGCACGGGTTTTGAGCGAATGCAGGATAGAACAAGCGATCCACTGATCGATGTCAGCCAGTTGGCGGTCGGGATGTTCATTCATCTGGATCTCGGCTGGATGTCGCATCCCTTCCCCTTGTCGAGCTTCAAGATCGCCTCCAGCGATCAGTTGCTGATCCTGCGCCGCCTTGGCTTGACCCAGGTGCGCTGGAGCCCCGCCAAGAGCGACCTGGACCTGCAGTCGTCCGAGGACGCCGTGGCTGCGGATGCCGGCGACGTCAGTGCTGCAAGCGACAGTTCCACCCCCTCGCAACCCAGCCCTGAAGATCTGGCTCGCGAAGCCCACCGCCGCGCTCTGGCCGCCCAACGCGAGGCTCTGCGTCTGTGCGAGGAGCAGTACGGCGAGGCGGCCAAAGGCTTTCGCGGTGTCATGGACCTGGTCCAGCCCGATCCCCATGCCGCCCGTACCCAGGCCGAGAGCCTGACCGCCGCACTGCTCGACAAGATGCTGGTCGAGGGTGATCTCAATATGCGGCTGCTCAATGAGGCCGCGGGTGACCGCAGCACGGCCCATGCGCTGAACGTCTGCATCATTGCCCTGCTGCTCGGCCGCGCTTTCGGCCTCGGTCGCGACGAGATGATGGACCTGGGCGTCGGCTCGCTGCTGCACGACGTCGGCAAGCTCGAGGTCGCTGCGCGCCTGCGCCACCGCGACGAAAGCTTCACGGCGGCCGAGACCCAGGCCTACCAGCAGCACGTCGTCAAGGGCGTGGCCATCGCCCAGACCATGGGCCTGGCACCCGGCCCGCTGCTCATCGTTGCCCAGCATCATGAGCATGCCGACGGCAGCGGCTTCCCGCAAAAGATCAACATGGACCGCATGAGCACCGGCGCGCGCATCGTTGCGCTGGTCAACCGCTTTGATGGCTTGTGCAATCCGCTGATCACGTCCAAGGCGATGACGCCCCACGAGGCGCTGTCGCTGATGTTTGCGCAGGGCCGCAATCGCTTCGACGCGACCATGCTGAACGCCTTCATCCGCATGATGGGTGTCTACCCGCCGGGTTCCACCGTGCAGCTCACCGATGACCGCTATGCGCTGGTCGTTTCGGTCAACTCGGCGCGTCCGCTGAAGCCTCGCGTCATGGTCCATGACGTCAAGGTGGTCAAGGAAGAGGCGCTGATCCTCAACCTCGAAGAGATGCCCGACCTCGGCATCCGGCGCAGCCTCAAGCCCCAGTTCCTGCCGCGAGCGTCGCTCGACTACCTCAGCCCCCGGGCGCGCATCGCCTACTTCTTCGACGCCGCGAGTACGGGACCAGGGGAGTTGGCCGCGTGAACGCCGGCCGCGAGGCGAACTCAGCCTTGCCCCGCGTCTCGGAGGCGCCGTCCGTGATCGGTGCGCTGCTGGAAGGTCTGCCCGAGCCGGCCTGGCTGGTGGATGGTGAAAGTCTGACCGTCAACGCCGTCAACCGCGCCGCGTTGCGCCTGCTCGGTCTCAAGCCCGAACGGGCGCTGGGCCAGCCGCCGGCCCTGTTGTGCGGCTCGCTGGAGGACGAGGCCTTCTGGCAGGGTGCCGCCCGCGATCCTTTCGCCCGAATCCGCTCCGACACGGTGCTGACCCACAGCGACGGCCAGCCGCGCTGGGTCAGCCGCAGCATCAGCCCCGTCCACACGCCCGACGGCGGGCGCTACTGGCTGGTGCTGCTGCACGACCAGACCCGGCGCCGGCGCGCCGAGGCCGAGCGCGAGACCCTGCTGGCCGAACTGCGCGCGACGCTGGAGTCCACCGCCGACGGCATCCTCGTCGTCGACCTGGGTGGCCGCGTGCGCAGTTTCAACCGCCGCTTTGCCAAGCTCTGGGGCCTGCCCGGCGGGCTGCTGCATGAGCCCGGCGACGCCGGCCTGTGGCTGAGCCTGCAGCGCGTCATGCGCGACGGCGAGCAGTACCGCCTGCGCATCGAGTCACTGCTGGACGCGCCGCTGATGCGCTCCAGTGACATGCTGCGCCTGGCCGATGGCCGCGTGCTGGAGCAGGTCTCGCTGCCGCAGATGAGTCGCGGCGAGCCTATCGGCCGGGTCTTTTCATTCCGCGACCTGAGTGAGAAGCTGGCTGCGCACCAACGCATCGAGGAGCTTGGCCGTTCCGACGTGCTGACCGGCGCGCCCAACCGCCGCGCGCTGGCCGACCGCATCGTGCAGCAGATGGCCGCCGTCGAGACTGGCCAACCGGCGCCTGCTGAATCTCCCACTTTTGCGCTGCTGCATCTCGACCTGGACCGTTTCAAGCAGATCAACGACACCCTGGGCCACAGCTATGGCGACCGCGTGCTGCGCGAGGTCGTCGAGCGCCTGCGCGGCGCCGTCGGTGCCAATGACACCTTGGCCCGACTGGGCGGCGATGAATTCGCGCTGCTGATCGACGGCGCCCAGATGTTCGAGGCCGAGGCCGCCGCCCGCCATGTGCAGCAACTGCTGGCCCAGCCCTTCAGCTTCGACACGTTGAGCTTCACCGTCACGGCCAGTTGCGGCATCGCCCTGCACCCCGGCGACGGCAGTTCGCCCGACGAGCTGATGGCCAGCGCCGAACGCGCCATGCACTGGGTCAAGGAAAGCGGCCGCGCGGGCTTTCGCTTCCACGTGCCGCGCAAGGAAGTCGACCTGCTGTCGCGCATGCGCCTGGACCACGACATGCGCCAGGCCCTGGCCGAGGGGCGCTTTCGGCTCCACTATCAACCCCAGGTCGAGCTGGGCAGCGACCGCGTCATCGGTGCCGAGGCGCTGATCCGCTGGCGAGACCCCCAGCGTGGCGACATTTCGCCCGCCGAATTCATCCCCCTGGCCGAGGAGAGTGGCTTTGTTGTCGCCATCGGCGAGTGGGTGCTGCGCGAGGCCGTCGGCCAGGCCGCCTACTGGTTGGGCCGCGGCCTGCGCATGCCGGTCGCCGTCAACGTGTCGGCCCTGCAGTTCCAGCAGGCCCATTTCGTCGAGACGGTGGCTGCAGTCCTGCGCGAGGCCACGCTGCCGGCCAGCCTGCTCGAACTGGAATTGACCGAGGGCGTGCTGCTCGGTGATGCCGAGGAGGCTCTCAAGCGCATGCGCGCGCTGGCGGCCCTGGGCGTCACGCTGTCCATCGACGACTTCGGCACCGGCTACTCCTCCCTGGGCTATCTCAAGCGCTTCCCCATCCAACGCCTGAAGATCGACCGCAGCTTTGTGCAGGGCCTGCCCAGCGACGCCAGCGATGTCGGCATCGCCAACGCCATCGTGCAGATGGGCCGGGCCCTGGGCCTGCAAGTCATCGCCGAAGGTGTCGAGACTGAGGCCCAGCGCGACTTCCTGGCCCAGGCCGGGTGCCACGAGTTCCAGGGCTATCTGTTTGCCAGGCCGCTGCCGCCCGACGAATTCGAGCAGCGCGTGCGCCCGCGCCGCCATGTTGTCGACTCGCCTGTGTCCGGCTGGCTGGGGTTGGCCAGCGCCTGAGACGGCACCCCTCGCCCAAGGCGGGCCGGCTTGGGAGCGGCCCGGCGCTCGGCCCGCGCAAGTACACGCGCACAATGCCGCCATGCTCTACCGCTTCAAATCCAAGGCTGGCGCCGACGTCATCATGATGGCCGATTCGGCCGATGCCGTGCTGCGCCTGATGGGGCGCGAACCCGCCCAACAAGGCATCCTCGAAGTGGCTGCACTGCCGGGCCTGATCCAGGCGCTGGAAGCCGGCGTGGCGGCCGATGAGGCGCAATTCCAGCGCAGCGTCGACGAAGCCAAGGCCGCCGGCGAGGCCGTGCCGCGCCGCCAGGGCGTGTCCCTGCGCCAGCGCGCCTGGCCGCTGCACGAGTTGATGCAGCGCAGCATGAAGGAAAAGGCCGACGTCGTCTGGGGTGTCTAGTTGTGATGGAAGAAGTCACTCGACTGATCCTGATCCGCCACGGCGAGACTGCCTGGAACCGCGCCACGCGAATCCAGGGGCATACCGACATCCCCTTGAGCCCGCTGGGTCTGGCCCAGGCTCAGCGCCTGGCCGAGGCCATGGCCGACGAGCCGTTGGCGGCCATCTATTCCAGTGATCTCAGCCGTGCCCGCCAGACCGCCGAGGCCGTGGCCGGCGTCCAAGGCCTGGCCATCCACTTCGACGCTGCCCTGCGCGAGCGCGCCTTCGGCCGGTTCGAGGGGTTGAGCTGGGAAGAGATTGATAGGGGTTATCCCGAGGATGCCGCCCGATGGCGGCGTCGTGAGCCCGATTTCGCCGTCGGCGGCGGCGAGAGCCTGACCGTCTTTAGCGCGCGCTGCGTCGCTGCGGCCCGCCGCGCCGCCGCGGCCCACCCGGGGCAGAGCATTGCGCTCGTCGCCCATGGCGGCGTGCTGGACTGCCTCTACAGGGCTGCGACCCGGTCCGCCCTGGACGCGCCGCGCAGCTGGCAGCTGGGCAATGCCACCATCAACCGATTGCTGGCAACAGCCGAAGGATTCACGCTGATCGGCTGGAACGACGACCGCCACTTGGCCGGGCTGAGCGCCGACGACATCGCGGCTTGATGCAGGCAGGGCGGGCTTTTCAAGGTCCCTAGGCCCACTGTTGCATCCACGCGTCGCTGCGGTCGGGCGCGGCAAAAGCCGCTCCTATACTGGCCGCCACTGGTCCTTCAAGGCAGGGCCCATGGCCCCGCCCAACCTCTCTACAAAGGCAAAACGATGAAGAAGATTGCACTCGTCGCCGCTCTGGCCGCCACCGCCGCCGCGCCGGCTTTCGCACAAAGCGTGACCCTGTGGGGCCGCATCAACACCACCGTCGAAAGCCAGAAGTTCGGCTCGCAAGACCGCAAGGTCGTTGTGCAAAACAACTCGTCGCGCCTGGGCCTCAAGGGCAGTGAAGACCTCGGCGGCGGCCTGAAGGCTTCCTTCTCGCTGGAACACGGCCTGAACAGCGACACCGGTGCGGCTACTGGCGGCACGACTTTCTGGAACCGCGCTTCCTGGGTTCAGCTGGAAGGTGGCTTCGGTGGCATCCGCCTCGGCAAGTGGTTCCCGGGCTCGTATTTCGCGACTGCCGACTACGTCAGCAATCACAACCACGACACGGGCACCTCGGCCGATGCGCTGTACGCGACCCAGTTCTACACGAACAATAAGGTCTCCTACTTCACCCCGACCGCTGGTGGCTTCTCCGCCGAACTTTCGGCAGCCGCAGGTGAAAACGCGACGACTCGCGCTTTCGACGTCGCTGTGAACTACGACATGGGCCCCGCCCATGCCGGCCTCGGCTACGAAAAGAAGGGTGACTTCACCCAGATCGCCATCCGCGGCCTGTACGAGTTTGGCCCCGTCGTCATCGGCGGCTATGTGCAGCGCGCCGAGAACACCTTTGCCGGCGTCGGCAAGAAGGACTGGAACGTCTGGCGCGCTTCCGGTATGTACGTTATGGGCCAGTCCGAGTTCCACCTGAACTTCGGCAAGGCCGACAAGATGGTGGCCGACGACGGCGCCAAGCAGCTGACGGTTGGCTACAACTACAACCTGAGCAAGCGCACCAAGGTCTACGGCTTCTGGACCAAGGTCGACAACCAGTCCAAGGGCAACTACCAGACCGGCGTCGCTGGTCAGGACTTCAGCTCGCTGGCTGCTGGTATCCGCCACAACTTCTGATCCTTCGGGACCGGAACGAAGAAAGCGCCCCTCGGGGCGCTTTTTTATTGGCGCCTTGCGGCGCCGTTTTCATTCCCCGAACAGATCGGGTGCCGTCTTGCCGCCCGGTGGCGTCAGGCCCAGATGCCGGTAGGCCGCCAGTGTCGCGATGCGGCCGCGGGGCGTGCGCTGCAGAAAGCCCTGCTGGATCAGATAGGGCTCGATGACGTCCTCGATGGTGCCGGCCTCTTCGCCGATGGCGGCGGCGACGTTCTCCAAACCGACCGGACCACCATCGAAGCGATGCACGATGGCTTCCAGCAGCTTGCGGTCCATCAGGTCGAAGCCCTGTGGATCGACGTCGAGCATGGCCAGCGCCCTGTCGGCGATGCCGGCAACGATGCGGCCGTCAGCCTTGACCTCGGCGTAGTCGCGCACGCGGCGCAGAAGGCGGTTGGCGATGCGCGGCGTGCCGCGTGAGCGGCGGGCGATCTCCAGCGCGCCGTCGGCGTCGATGGGTGCACCGAGCAGCCCGGCGGACCGCGTCACGATGCGCTGCAACTCGGCCGGCGTATAGAACTCCAGCCGGGCGACGATGCCGAAACGGTCGCGCAGCGGGTTGGTCAGCATGCCGGCGCGCGTCGTTGCACCCACGAGCGTGAACGGCTGCAGGTCCAGCTTGATCGAGCGCGCCGCGGGGCCCTCGCCAATCATGATGTCGATCTGGTAGTCCTCCAGCGCCGGGTAGAGGATTTCCTCGACGACGGGGCTCAGGCGGTGGATCTCGTCGATGAAGAGGACGTCGTTCTTCTCGAGGTTGGTCAGGATGGCGGCCAGGTCCTTGGGCTTCTCGAGCACCGGCCCGGAGGTCTGGCGCAGGTTGACGCCCAGCTCGGCCGCGATGATGTGGGACAGCGTCGTCTTGCCCAGGCCCGGCGGGCCGAACAGCAGCACATGGTCCAGCGCCTCGCGGCGCTTGCGGGCTGCGCCGATGAAGATCTCCAACTGCTCGCGGGCCTTGACCTGGCCGACGTAGTCATCGAGATGCTTGGGCCGCAGTGCACGCTCCATCGCCTCCTCGCGGCTGGACTCGGGCGCGGCGCTGACGACGCGGGGCGCCGGAGCGAAGTCGTCGGTCTGGATGCTCATGTCAGCTTCTTCAACGCCAGCTTGATGCCGTCGCTGACGCCGACATCAGGGGGCAGCACCTTCAGCGCGGCGGCGGCGTCTTTCTCGCTGTAGCCCAGCGCGACCAGTGCTTGCAGGATGTCGGCCTGCGTGTCGTTGGTGACGGCGGCGGGCAGAGCCAGGTCGGCGCCGAGCTTGCCCTTCAGCTCCAGCAGCAGCCGCTCGGCCGTCTTCTTGCCAATGCCCGGCACCTTGGTCAGCCGACCCGCATCCTGGCGCGACACGGCCTGGGCGAGTTCTGAAACCGACAGGCCCGACAACAAGCCCAGGGCCATCTTCGGCCCGACGCCACTGATCTTGATGAGCTGGCGGAAGGTGGCGCGCTCTTCGTGGGTGAGGAAGCCGAACAGCTGGTGCGCGTCCTCGCGCACGGTCAGGTGGGTCAGCAGCACGGCCCGCTCGCCCAGGCCGCCGAGGTTGAAGAAGGTGCTCATCGGCACGTCCACCTCGTAGCCCACGCCCGCCACGTCGATGACGACCTGCGGCGGTGATTTCTCGGCGATGACGCCTGTCAGTCTTCCAATCATCGGCCCATTATCTGGGCCGAAGGGCGATCAGTTCCTGCCGAACAACCCGAGTCGTTGAGCTTCCAGCGCCGCCTCGGCACGCGAGCTCACATTGAGCTTGCGGTAGATCTGCTTCACATAGTCGGCAATGGTGTGGCGGCTCAGGCCCAGCTGCACGCCGATCTCCGGCAGCGTGTAGCCCTTGGCCACGCGCAGCAGCACCTCGGTCTCGCGGTCGGTCAGCGACACCTCGTGCAGCAACGCCTGCGAACTGGGCTTTTTCTGAGCCGCGAAGTAGGCGATGACCTTGCGCGCGATGGACGGCGACAGCGGCGGCTCGCCGCCGCTCATGCGCTGCAGCTGCTCCACCAGCAGCTCGCGGGACTGTTCCTTCAACAGATAGCCGAAGGCACCGGCCTGCAAGGCAGGGAAGAGATGCTCGTCGTCGTCGTGGATGGTGACGATGACCGACTGCACTTCGGGCTGCTTCTCGCGCAGCGCCGCGATGACCTCGACGCCCGAACCGTCGGGCAGGCCCAGGTCCAGCAGGGCCAGCGTGAAGCGCTGGCCATTGACCAGGGCCAGCGCGTCCTGCACCCGCGAGCACTCGGTGATCTGGGCGTTGGCGAACACCTGCTTGACCAGCGCCTTGAGCCAGGCGCGGATCTCCGGGATGTCTTCGAGCAGCAGGATGTGGTTCATGGGAGCCTCGGCATTCAGAGCGGAATCGTCAGACGGATGACAGTACCCCACCCAGGGCCGGATTCAACCAGGCATTGGCCATGCATCTGCTTGGCGCGTGATTTCATGCTCGCCATGCCGTGGCCTCTGTCCAACCTTCCATCCAGTTCGGACGGAATGCCCTGGCCGTTGTCCTGGATGGTCAGGATGAAATCGCCGTCCTGTACCGCGCTGGAAATCGTCGCATGGGTGGCGCCGCTGTGTTTGATGATGTTGGACACCGACTCGCGCAGGATGCGCGTCGTCTGCACGTAGGAGCGGGCCTGGAAGGTGTGCTCGATGTCCTCGGCCGGCGACTTCCATTCGGCCAGGATATTGGCCTGGCCCAGGCGTGAAACGACCTCCGCGCGCCAGTCACCCAGGGCGTCGATGAGATGCACCGGCTTGCCGGTCAGGCCGCGCACCGACAGGCGCATCTCCTCCAGTGCCTCGCGCGCCAGCGTGGAGATACGGTCGGACTCGCTGGTGTGCACGATGGTCAGCAGCTTGGCGCCGAGATCGTCGTGCAGATCGGCGGCGATGCGCTTGCGTTCGCGCTCGGTGACCTGCTCGAGCTTTTGCTCGGCGAGCTGGGCGTGGCTGCGCTCGACCTCGGCGATGCGCTCGGACATGCGCTGCTCGATGGCTGCGATGCGCTTCTCGGCGTCCAGTCGCGCATGGGCGACGCTGTTCACCAGTTGCAGTCCCAGGCCCAGCATCAGCACCGGCAGCATCAGGTTCAGCCAGGGCGCGGCGGATGACCACAGCGGTTCACTGGCAGCGGCCAGCAACCGCTCGGCGACCAGGGCAGCCATGGTCGGCAACAGCAGGGCGGCCATCAGCACGAACTCCCGCGACAGGGCCTCGTCGGCGCTCGTCTTCAGGCGCTCGCGGCGCAGCCACAGCGCCCAACCCATGGCGGCCACCAGCTCCAGGCTCAACACCGCCTGCCAGACCGAGCCGAGGATGCCGACCTGGCCACCCGCGAGCAGCAGGCTGGCCGGCACAACGAGGCATTGGATCAACAGCGCATGGTCGATCCAGCTGCGTTTCCAGTTCATCTGCCGCAGCAGGTATTGAACGCCGCACAGCACGAGCAGGGTCAGCAGCAGCGGCCGCAAGCCCGCGGCGCTGGGGGCGGCGGCGGCGCGCAGCACGACCCAGCTCAGCATCATGCCGATGAGAAAACTCGCCGGCCGTTCGCGGTGGTGCAGGCTGGAGACGAGGCCGATGACGGTCGCCATCAGGGCCAGCATGGCAGCAAGCCAGCCGCGCAAGGTGGCCGTCCAGTCCGGCCCGGCGAAGCCTTGAGCCTGCGCTACGGCCGGGCAGAGCAGGGCGGCTGAAAGCAGCAAAAAAAGAGGCAGGCGCCGAGCCCTGGAGGCCCTCGGCGCAATCGGTGACGTCATGGAGCGGCATTGTGCGTGAGCGCCTGTTCTGCGCAGGCCGGGAATGCACCAGCGGCCAGCCTCTTTGCACGGAGCCGGCGACAATCCCCGTCCACTTCTTTTCAGCCCCATCGTGATCCTGCGCTTCACCCTTGAACCGGTCGACAACACGCGCCTGGCCCGCGTCTGTGGCAGCTTGGACACCCACCTGCGTGAGATCGAGGCGGCCATCGGCGTGAAGATCTCGCGCCGCGACGCCGAGTTCCGCGTCGACGGGCCCAAGACAGCTGCCGAGCGCGCCAGGACCCTGCTCGAAGGACTTTACGAGCGCGCCAGGCGGCCGCTGTCAGCCGAAACGCTGCAATTGGCCCTCGTCGAGGCCAAGGCGCCAGATCCTGTTTCGGCCGCTAGCCCGGGCGACGGCGATGCGCTGGTGCTGCGTACCCGCCGCGCCGACCTGTCGGCCCGCACACCGCGCCAGCACCAGTACCTGCAGCAGATCCTGTCGCACGACATCACTTTCGGCCTCGGCCCGGCGGGCACCGGCAAGACTTTCCTGGCCGTGGCGTGTGCGGTGGACGCGTTGGAGCGCTCGACGGTGCAGCGGATCATCCTGACCCGGCCCGCCGTCGAGGCCGGGGAGCGCCTGGGCTTCCTGCCCGGCGACCTGACGCAAAAGGTCGACCCCTATCTGCGCCCCCTGTACGACGCCCTCTACGACCTGCTGGGCTTCGATCGGGTGACCAAGGCCTTCGAGAAGGGCCAGCTCGAGGTCGCGCCGCTGGCCTTCATGCGCGGGCGCACGCTCAACCACGCCTTCGTCATCCTCGACGAGGCGCAGAACACGACGCCCGAGCAGATGAAGATGTTCCTGACCCGCATCGGCTTCGGCAGCCGCTGCGTCGTCACCGGCGACACCAGCCAGATCGATCTGCCGCGGGGAACGCAATCCGGCCTCATCGACGCCGAGCATGTGCTGGCCCGGGTCAAGGGCATTGCGATGACGCGCTTCACCAGCGCCGACGTCGTTCGCCACCCGCTGGTGGCGCGCATCGTCGAGGCCTACGAAGCGCGCGCCAAGCGCGAAGCACGCGACCTATGAAACCAGAGCTGAGCCTGTCCCTGCAATTTGCCGACCCGCGCCACCGCGCGCTGCTGCCGCGCCACAAGGTGCAGCGATTCATCCGCGCGGCGCTGGAGCTGCCGGGCGAGATCGCCGTGCGCATCGTCGACGCCGAGGAAGGGCAGGCACTGAACCGCGAGTACCGTGGCAAGGACTACGCCACCAATGTGCTGACCTTCGACTACGCTCACGAGCCCGTCGTCGGCGCCGACCTGGTCATCTGCGCCGAGGTCGTCGAACGTGAGGCGGCCGAGATGGGCGTCCCGCTGCTCGACCACTACGCCCACATGCTCGTGCACGGCACCCTGCATGCCCAGGGCTATGACCACGAGGCCGACGACGAGGCCGAGGCGATGGAAACGCGCGAGGCGGAAATCCTGATCGGCCTGGGCTTCTCCGACCCCTACCGACGCGGCTGAGGCTGCTACCCCTTCTAGGGGTATTTCGCTGTGGAAACCGGCGGCGGTGGCGAGTATTTTTGTACTTCGCCTGTCATCGGAGGCTCCCATGCTGAAGTCGATCCGCGCCCTTGCGACCGCCGCCGCGCTGATTTGCGCAGGAAGCGCGGGCGCCGTGTCGATTGCCGGCGTCGACATCCCGCTGGGCCAGATCTTCGCGGTCACCCAGACCTACCAGAACGTGCCACTGGCCGTCGGCGACACGCTGAGCGGCTACGGCAAGATCGATTCCATCAACTCTGCGGCGGTCTCCGGCCTGTGCTCGGGCTGCGAGCTGACGTACGTCTTCGGCGGCTACGCGGTCTCGTCGATCAGCGCCAGCGAAGTGCGCTTCAGCGGTGGCTGGCTCAAGGTCTATGCCGGCTTTGGCGCCAACAACGACTTCACGACCGGCAACGCCGGGGGTTCGGCGGGTGACCTGGCCGAAGCGTCCAATGGCACGCTCTTCCTGTCCCTCATGGGCCATGCCGTCGACGCCGCAGGCAACACCTTTATCGCCACCGGCCTGGGCATCGGCACGGCCAGCCCGACCGGCTTCAGCACGGGCCTGCTGGATGTGGACACGGCGGCCGGCGGCGCGGCCAACGCCTACTTCAACAGCAATGGCGTGGCGGCCCTGTTCGGTGGCGGTGCGGCCGATGCGCAGCTCGGTTCTTCCTTCTCCGCCCTGGCGCCGCTGTATCCGTCCGAGTGCCCCGGCGGTTCGGCCTGCCTGCGCGGAAGTTCCAGCGTTCTTGCAACGGTGGCAGCCGTGCCCGAGCCCGAGACGGCCGCATTGCTGCTCGGCGGCCTGGGCGTCATCCTGACGGTGGCGCGCCGCCGCCTGCGCTGAGGTCGACCTACCGGCTGCTGCTCAGGTAGCGCTTGCGACGGAACAGGAACCAAAGCCCGAGCGCCACGGCCAGCATCAGCAGGGCGGCATCCCAGAAACCGTTGGCGTTCTTGATCAACGGCATCCATTCGAAATTCATGCCGAAGATGCCGGTGATCAGGTTCAGCGGCAGGAAGATGGCCGTCAGCACCGTCAGCGTGCGCATGATGCTGTTGGTGCGATGCCCCAGGGCGCTGAAGTGCATCTGCACGGCCGACTCGGCCGAGGACTCCAGCCGGCGCACATGGGTCAGCACCCGCTCCACATGCTCCAGCACGTCGCGTGAGCGCACCCGCAGCAGCTCGCGTTCGCGCGTCACCTGCGGGTCGCCGTCGACCGGCCATTCGTCCAGCGCGTCTATCCACTCCTGGATAGCGGCGCGCTGGTCTTCGCAGGTGTCCTCCAGCCGGTGCAGGGCATCGCGGCTCTCCAGCAGCAGCGGCCAGTCATCGAACTCGCTGCTCTGGTCCAGCAGCACGCGCTGCAGCGTGCCGAGCTGGCGGGTCAGCAGGCGCCGCAGCTCCAGATAGCTGTCCACCATGTGGTTGACCATGCGCAGCATCAGGTCGGCCGGGCTGGCTGGCAGGCGGGCGCCGCCACGCGCATCGCGCTTCTCGCGGCCTTCGGTCAGGCGGTCGAGCTTCTGGGCGAAGAACTCGCGCACCTGGCAGTCGGTCGGGTGCACAGTGATCAGCACGCGGTCGAAAACGGCGAAGCCGACCGGACTGGTGTCGATGGCCCGCAGCGCGCGCTGGGCCGAGGCCAGCGTGCCGTGCTCGTCATCGACGAAGAGATCCTGGCTGCCCGGCGCCGCGGCGAGGCGCCGGAAAACCAGCATGTCGTACCAGGACGTGTAGTCGAAATGCGAGGGCAACTGGTTGTTGATCAGATCTGACACATGCAGGTCGACGATATTGCCGCAGCCCCATCGCGCCAGTGCCTGCTGCACGGCCGGCTCGCCCACTTCGAACTCGCGCCGGCCATAGCCCACCCACAGGAAGCCACGCTCCGGCAGCGCTTCGGGCAGGGCCGCAAGCTCGCGAAAACTGTCGGTCTCGATGTGGAAGACCCGCACCGGCTCAACCCGCTTTCAGCAGCCGCGCGGCGTCCAGCGCGAAGTAGCTCAGCACGCCGTCGGCGCCCGCGCGCTTGAAGGCCAGCAGCGACTCCATCATGACGGCGTCATGGTCCAGCCAGCCATTGGCCGCGGCGGCCTTGACCATCGCGTATTCGCCGCTGACCTGGTAGGCAAAGGTCGGCACGCGGAACTCGTCCTTCACGCGGCGCACGATGTCCAGGTAAGGCATGCCGGGCTTGACCATCACCATGTCGGCGCCCTCGGCCAGGTCCAGGGCCACCTCGCGCAGGGCTTCGTCGCTGTTGCCGGGGTCCATCTGGTAAGTCTTCTTGTCAGCCTTGCCGAGGTTGGCAGCCGATCCCACCGCGTCGCGGAAGGGGCCATAGAAGCTGCTGGCGTATTTGGCGCTGTAGGCCATGATGCGCGTGTGAATGTGGCCGGCGGCTTCCAGCGCCTGGCGGATGGCGCCGATGCGGCCGTCCATCATGTCACTGGGCGCAACGATATCGACGCCGGCATCTGCCTGTACCAGGGCCTGTCTGGCAAGGATCTCGACGGTCGGGTCGTTGAGGATGTAGCCGGTCTCGTCGATGACACCGTCCTGGCCATGGCTGGTGAAAGGGTCCAGGGCCACGTCGGTCAGCACGCCGAGTTGCGGGAAATGTTTTTTTACCTCGCGCACCGCGCGCGGCACCAGGCCGTTCGGATTCAGCGCTTCGGCGCCGTCGGGCGTCTTCAGCGCGGCGTCGATGACGGGGAAAAGGGCGATGACGGGCACGCCCAGTTCGACACACTGCTCGGCCGTGCGCAGCAGGTGGTCCAGGCTCTGGCGCGACACGCCGGGCATGGAAGCCACAGCGTCCAGACGGTTCTCGCCCTCATGGATGAAGACGGGGAGGATGAGGTCGTTTGCGCTTAACGAATGTTCACGCACGAGGGCGCGCGTGAAGGCGTCGCGACGCAGGCGCCGCGGGCGCGCCGCAGGGAAGGCGGAGGGAGAAAAAACGTAGCGGGCCAAGTCGAATCCTCAGGCTGCGGGGGGTGCGGCCCGGCGCGTGATGGTTGACACATCCAGACGTCATTTATTCCTGACGTCACCGCTCAAGCGCGCTAAACTTGTTTTTGAATGATAGCCGCAAGGTGGTCGTTCCCTGCTTTTCCTCCCTGAGCAGGAGCCTTAGCGTGATGACAGCGATAAGGCTTTCTCGGCCCCGGTCTTGAACCGGGGCTTTTTTTTGGTGTTCACCGGACTGTTGTGTCGCGGAGCGACCCAACCCGCACCTTCGTGCGGTGTGCCTGCGGCCCATGTCCGACTCTCCCCCAAGCCCGTCCGCGCTGCGGCCGTGCTTGACGCCGGTGCTGCCCATAATGGCTGCATGCTCTGGGTCAAAGCCTTTCACATCGTCTTCGTCGCCGCCTGGTTTGCCGGCCTTTTCTATTTGCCGCGCATCTTTGTGAACCTGGCCATGGTGCCGGCCGACAGCCATGCCGAACGTGAGCGCCTGCTTTTGATGGCGCACAAGCTGCACCGCTTCAGCAGCATCCTGATGGGCGTGGCCCTGCTGCTCGGCATCTGGGTGCTGGTGGGCTGGGGCGCCAGCCGCTTCGCCGGCAGCTATTGGCTGCACGTCAAGATGCTGCTGGTCGTCGGCGTCATCGGCTATCACCACATGAACCGACGCCTGCTGCGCAGCTTCGAGACGCTGTCCAACAAGCGCAGCCACCGCTGGTTCCGCGTCTACAACGAGACGGCCGTGCTGCTCTTCGCGGCGATCGTCGTGCTGGTGACCGTCAAGCCCTTCTGAGGTCGGAAGTGCGTCGCCGTCAAAGCTCCGCCACCTGGCTGTTGTTGGCCCATATGGGGCTGGTCACCTATGCCAGCCTCTACCCCTTCTGGCCCTGGCGCTGGCCGCCCGGCATGGGCCTGCCCTGGTTGTTCAGCCTGCCCTGGCCGGCCCGCTTCTGGGCCTTCGACGTCGAGGCCAACCTGATTGGCTACATCCCCCTGGGCCTGCTCGGTTTTGCTGCGGCGATGCGCTCGGGCTGGGGGGTGCGCGGCGGGCTGCTGCTCGGCCTGCTGCCCGGGCCGGCGCTTTCGTTTGCGATGGAGACCCTGCAGTTCTTCGTGCCGGGCCGCGTGCCCTCCCTGTCTGACTGGGTCCTGAACTCGGCCGGCAGCCTGCTCGGTACCGCCCTGGGCCTGGTGCTCAGCGCCCTCGGGGGCCTGGAGCGCTGGGAGGACGTGCGCGACCACTGGTTTGGCGCCAGCAGCGCACCGGCCCTCGCTCTGCTGGCGCTGTGGCCGCTGGCACTGCTGTACCCGACGCCGCTGCCTTTCGGCCTTGGTCAATGGCTGCCCTGGTGGCGGGGAATGTTGCTGGATGCCCTGACCGGCACGCCCTGGGCGCTGAACTGGGGCGACGCGGTCACCGTCGAGCATGAGCTGCCGCCTGGCCTGGAGGCGCTGGCCATCGCCCTCGGGCTGCTAGCGCCGGTGCTGTTGATGATCACCGTCGCTCGCTCCGGCCTGCGCCGGCTGGCGCTGGCCGGGGGGGCGGTGCTGCTGGGCCTGCTGGGCACGGCGACGTCAACCGCGATGGCCTTCGGGCCCGACCATGCATGGGCCTGGCTCAGCGATGCCACACGCCCCGGCGTGGGCCTGGGCGTCGTGCTGGCCTTGGTGGCCTGCTTGCTGCCCTCGCGTGTCGCGGCGGCCCTGGGCCTGTTCGTGCTGTGCGCCTTGATCGGCCTCATCAGCTTGGCGCCCAGCGACCCCTACTTGGCCTTGAACATGCAGGCCTGGGAGCAGGGCCGCTTCATCAACCTCTATGGGCTGACGCGCTGGGTGGCCTGGACCTGGCCGTTCATTGCCCTCGTCTGGCTCGCCGCCCGGCTGGTGCAAAAGCCCCAGTGAGACAATCCGCGGCGATGAGTTACTACGAGCGCCACGTCTTCTTCTGCCTGAACCAGCGCACCAATGGCGAGGCCAGTTGCGCTGACCATGACGCGCAAGGCGGCTTCGACCACTGCAAGTCGCGCGTCAAGCAACTCGGCCTGGCAGGTAAGGGCGGCGTGCGCGTCAACAAGGCCGGTTGCCTGGACCGCTGCGCCGGCGGCCCGGTGGCTGTCGTCTACCCGGAAGCCATCTGGTATTCCTGGGTCGACAAGAGCGACCTGGACGAGATCGTTGAGCGCCATTTGCGCGACGGCCAGGTGGTCGAGCGCCTGGTGCTGCCGGATTCCGTCGGCCGATGAATTCGCAGACCGAGAAGCGCCTCGTCCCCGGCCCGGCCGGGCAGATTGAAGTTGCCATCGACCTGCCGCCTGGTTCCAATTCAGGCACGCCGCCGCTGGGCACGGCCCTGATCTGCCATCCCAACCCGACCCAGGGCGGGACCATGGACAACAAGGTCGTGCAGACACTGGCGCGGGCTTTCATTCAACTCGGCTGGCGGGCCGTGCGCTTCAACTTCCGTGGCATCGGCCAATCGGCAGGTGGCTGGGACGAAGGCCGTGGCGAAGTTGATGACGCGCTGGCCGTGCTCGACGCTGTTCGCGCGCCCGGCGAGGCATTGATCCTGTCTGGCTTCTCCTTTGGCGGCTACGTGGCCTCCCGCGCTGCCCAACGCCTGGCCGAACCGGCCCGGCGCCTCGTCCTCGTCGGCCCGGCGACCAGTCGTTTTGACACCGCCCCGGTGCCTGCCGACACCGTGGTCATCCATGGCGAGGTCGACGACGTTGTGCCGCTCGCCGCCGTGCTCGACTGGGCGCGGCCGCAAGGCCTTCCCGTGACCGTCGTCCCCGGCGTGGGCCATTTCTTCCACGGGCAGTTGCCGCTGCTCAAGTCCCTTGTGGTGCGCGCGTTCGATCCCACGAAGATCTAGTCGCTGCGTCTGAACAGATCCATGAAACGACTGCTTGCTTTCCTCCTCGCCGCGCTCTCGCTGACTGCCCTGGCCCAGGCCCCCCAGCCACCGGAACTCGCGGCGCGCAACTATGTGCTGATCGACCTGACCACGCACAAGACCCTGGCCGAGCGTGATGCCGACACGGCCAATGACCCGGCGTCCCTGACCAAGCTGATGACGGCCTATGTCGTCTTCGGCGCGCTGCGGGAGAAAAAGCTGACGCTGGAGCAGACGCTGCCCGTGTCCAAGCGCGCCTGGGACGAGCGCAAGGGTGATCCTTCGCTGATGTTCATCGACACGACGATGACGCCCAAGGTCGATGAGCTGCTGCACGGCCTCATCATCCAGAGCGGCAACGACGCCGCCGTGGCCCTGGCCGAAGGCGCCGCCGGCTCGGTCGAGAACTTCGTGCAGCTGATGAACCGCCAGGCCCAGGCCTGGGGCCTGAAGAACACCGAGTTCAAGAACGTGACCGGCACGTCCGAGCCCGGCCACAAGAGCAGTGCGCGCGACATCGCGGTGGTGGCTTCACACATCATCACGGACTTCCCCGAGTACTACGTCTACTACTCGCAGCGCGACTACACCTTCAACAAGATCCGCCAGGACAACCGCAACCTGCTGCTGCGTCGCGACCCGACGGTGGATGGCATGAAGACCGGTTTCACCGAGGCCGCCGGCTACTGCCTGGTGTCCAGTGCCAACCGCGATTTCCCCAACGGCAAGCGCCGCCTGTTGTCCGTTGTCATGGGCACGGCGTCAAAGGAAGCTCGCGCCAGCGAGAGCCAGAAGCTGCTGAACTGGGGCTACACGGCCTTCGATGCGGTCAAGATCTTTGACGCCGGCAAGGCGATTGCGACCGTGCCGGTCTGGAAGGGCGAGGCCAAGGAAGCCAGGCTCGGTGCGGCTGACGCCATCTTCGTCGCCGTGCCGCATGGCGACGGCACCAAGCTGCAAACCCAGGTCGAGCGCACCGACCCCCTGGTGGCGCCGCTCAGCAAGGGCCAGCGCGTCGGCACCCTGCGCGTGACGACGACGGCCGGCGCGCCGGTGGCCGAGGTGCCGCTGATCGTGCAGGAAGCCGTGCCCGGCTCCGGCCTGCTCGGTCGTGCCTGGGATTCGCTGCGCCTGTGGATCAAGTGAGGTCACGATGAACCTGCCGCCCGACATTCCGCCCGAGCAATCGCTCATCGAATACCCCTCGCAGTTTCCGATCAAGGTCATGGGCGCCCATGTCGAGGGCTTCGTCGAGGCCATCGCCCATGTGGCGCGACAGTTCGACCCAGCCTTTGATGCCGCCACCATCGAGCAGCGCCCGAGCAAGGGCGGCAACTACCTCGGCCTGACCATCACCATCACGGCCACCAGCCGCGAGCAGCTAGACGAGATCTACCGCACGCTGACCACGCATCCCATGGTCAAGGTCGTGCTCTGATCAGGTCGCCGCGTCGCCGGCCTGCATGGCCTTGATCTTGGCCTTGGCCGCGTCGTCGCCGTTCTTGGCGGCGATGTCGTACCAATAGCGCGCCAGGCGCGCGTCGGCCTCGACGCCCGACCCCGTCTCGAACATCGACGCGACGATGTATTGGGCGCCGACGTCGCCTGCCTTGGCCGCTTCCAGATACCAGCGGTGGGCCTGGGCCAGGTCCTGGGACCGGCCGCGGCCGAGGTAGTAGCAGGTGGCGGTGGCGAGGGCACCGTCGCCGTTGCCCTGCTGCGCGGCGCGCTCAAACCAGCCGCAGGCGGCCTTCGCGTCGGGCTTGCCGTGGCGCCCCTGCTCGATCATTTCGCCCAGGGCGTTCTCGGCCAGTGCCAGCTTCTGCGCCGCCGCACGCTGCAGCCACTGCCAGGCCTTCGCGTCGCTGGCGCCGGGCAGCTCCTTGCGCAGATTCATCATCGCGAGGTTGAACTGGCCGAGCGCCTCGCCGCGCCGGGCTGATTCGGCAAAGCCCTTGGCCGCAGCCTTGAGGTCGCCCTCGTCGTAGGCGGCCAGCGCGTCGGGCAGTGAGACGGCCCGGGCCAGGGAGGCGGCGAGCAGCAGGGCAACGGCAATCAGTGGCGTCTTCATCGGGTCGAGTCGTCCTGGCTAAGCGAAGGCTTACAGTGGCTGCCTATGATGCCCGCATGATCGTCAAGACCCTCGGGCGGGTCGATTACCTGCCCACGCTGGAGGCCATGCGCGCCTTCACGGCGGCGCGCGATGCAGATACGCCGGACGAGCTCTGGCTCTGCGAGCACCCGCCCACCTTCACCCAGGGCCTGGCCGGGAAGCCCGAGCACCTGCTGCTGCCCGGCGACATCCCCGTCGTCGCGACCGAGCGCGGCGGCCAGGTGACGTATCACGGCCCCGGCCAGGTGACGGCTTACCCCCTCGTGGACCTGCGACGCCTGGGTATCTTCGTCAAGGAATACGTTTTCCGCCTGGAGACGGCCCTCATCCAAACCTTGGACAGCTATGCGGTGACCGGCCTGCGCGTCGGCGGCGCGCCCGGCATCTATGTGCGCCCGGCCGACCCTGGCAGCCATGCGGCCCTGGCCGGCCCGGCCGATCCGGCGGACGCCTTCAAGGGCCTGGCCAAGATCGCCGCCCTGGGCATCAAGGTCAGCCGCCACTGCACCTATCACGGCCTCGCGCTGAATGTCGCGATGGACCTGGAACCCTTCCTGCGCATCAACCCGTGCGGATACGAAGGGCTGGAAACCACATCCCTCGATAAAATCGGGGTTTTCACCGACTGGCCGACCGCGGCCGGGCGGCTCGCCGAGCGGCTCTCGGCACAATTTGAAGTCTCGACGCCTTGACCATGCCCGACACGACCACCTACGACCCGACGATCAAGCAAAAGGCCGAGGCCAAGACCTCGCGCATTCCGATCAAGATCGTGCCGGCCGAGGTGCTGAAGAAGCCAGACTGGATCCGCGTCAAGGCCGGCTCGCCGACCACCCGCTTCTACGAGATCAAGCAGATCCTTCGTGAGCACAAGCTGCACACGGTCTGCGAGGAAGCCAGCTGCCCCAATATCGGCGAATGCTTCGGCAAGGGCACGGCCACCTTCATGATCATGGGTGACAAGTGCACGCGCCGCTGCCCGTTCTGCGACGTCGGCCACGGCCGGCCCGACCCGCTGGACGTCGACGAGCCGCTGAACCTGGCCAAGACGATTGCGGCGCTGAAGCTCAAGTACGTCGTCATCACCAGCGTCGACCGCGACGACCTGAAGGACGGCGGCGCCGGCCATTTCGCCGAATGCATCACTAAGACGCGCGAGCTGTCGCCGACGACCCAGATCGAAGTGCTGGTGCCCGACTTCCGCGGCCGCGCCGATCGCGCGCTGAATATCCTGAAGGCCGCGCCGCCGGATGTGATGAACCACAACCTGGAAACCGCGCCGCGCCTGTACAAGGAAGCGCGCCCGGGTTCCGACTACCAGTTCAGCCTGGACCTGCTCAAGCGCTTCAAGCAGGAAGTGCCGGGCGTGCCGACCAAGAGCGGCATCATGGTCGGCCTGGGCGAGACGGACGACGAGATCCGCCAGGTCATGCGCGACATGCGGGCGCACGACATCGACATGATCACCATCGGGCAGTACCTGGCGCCATCGGGCCATCACCTGCCGGTGCGCCGCTATGTGACGCCCGACGCCTTCAAGCAGTTCGAGAAGGAAGCCTACGAGCTGGGCTTCACGCACGCGGCCGTCGGCGCCATGGTGCGCTCCAGCTACCACGCGGACGAGCAGGCCCACGCGGCCCTCAATCCGACGGTCAGCCCGACGGCGGCCTGATCAGGACCGCCCAGGGCGGGGCTGGGGCGCCATCGGCGGCACTTCTGGCGCCTCGTTCAGGCGCAGGAACTTGAAGCCCGCCAGCTGCGCCTTGTTCTGCCCCGCCTGGCGCGCATCGCGTTCGGCCATGCGGGCGATGAAGCCCTGCAGCGTCTCCTCGCGCACCTGCGGCTCGGCTGAATGCAGCAGGCGACGAGAGCCATCCGCGCTGGTGACGATGAGGCCGACATGCGATGCCCAGGACTCGCCGCCGCGGCTGGAGATGACGTTGACGAAATCGCCGTCCTGCAACTGGGCCTCGACAGCGGCCACGTCCTGCTTGGCAACGTAGACATCGTCGAAGTTCTGCACCGGGATGTCGCGGCGGATCTTGAACTGCTTGAGCAGGAAGGCCTGACGGTCGATGCGCTGGTGGTAGGGCTGGGTCGGCGCGCCCAGGGTGGCGGTGACGTCCTGCACCAACCAGCGGTTGGCGACATTCCAGTCGGCTTCGGTGTAGTGGTTGCGCGTGGCGGTGCCGATGACCCCGTCGCGGTAGCGAATGCGCTGCAGCATCCAGAAGAACTCTTCCCAGGATGCGCTCAATGCCATCGCATAGGTATGTTCCACGAAGACGACGCAGTCGCTTTTGCTCAGGTCGAACAGCGGCTGGGCGTCGTAGGTCTCGTAGGGGAACTCGCCCAGCAAGAAGAGCTCGTAGGGCTGGCCGATGTTTTTGCGTGCCAGCGCCGCGATGCGCTGGCGCAGGGCCGGCTGGTCCTGCTGTTGCCAGGCCAGGTAGCGGCCCAGCTCGCGCGGCTGCATCTGGTAGAGCGGCTTGTTGAGCAGGCTGGCCAGTTCGGTGGCGTCCAGGCTGGCGCGGCGAGCGGCATCCAGCTGTGTGGCCGTGGGCTCGATGCGGGGTGGCGACGGTGGCGGCGGGGGCTGGTGGGCGCAGCCAGCCAGCAGCAGGGATATGGCGAGGGCGGCAAGCGTCTTTTGCATCGCCGCAGTGTCAGTCCAGCGGCGCCTCGGTGGTCATGAGAGCTTGTGGGACGTCCATAACGTCAGGATTCGCCGGCCTGGGCGCGCAGCGTCTCGATGAGCAGGCGCGTCTTGCGAGGTGGCTGCTGGGCGGCCGGATAGAGGGCGTGGATGCCGCCTTCGGGCAGATGCCAGCCCGGCAGCAGGCGCACGAGGCGGCCGGCGGCGAGGTCGTCGGCAACGAGATAGTCCGGCAGCATGGCCATGCCGCCACCCGCCAATGCCGCGCTGCGCAGCGCCGAGGCGGTGTTGAAGGACAGCACGGACTGCAAGCGCACCGCCTGTTCGGCCTCGCCGTCGGCGTTGAAGCGGCATTGCAGCGGCTGGGGAAGCACGGTCAGCGCAATCAGCGGCAGGGCTGCCAGCTCGCCCGGATGAGCGGGTGCGGCGCGTCCCTCGAGCAGGCTCGGGCTGGCAACGACGTAGGCGCTGAAGGACCGGATGCGCGTCGCGCGCAGCTCGGAGTCGGCCAGTTGGCCGATGCGGATGGCCACGTCGATCTGCTCGGCCACAAGGTCCAGCGGCCGGTCGACAGCCAGCACATCGATCTGCAGTTGCGGGTGGCGCTGCGTCAGTGCGACGGCGACGGGCGCCAGCACGCGCTCGGCATAGTCCACCGGCGCCGTCACGCGCAGCCGGCCACGTGGCTCGGCCGTGTTTCCGGCGGCAGCGGCGATGGCCCGCTCGGTGTCGGCCACGATCTGGCGCGCAGCATCGAAAAAGCCCTCACCCGCCTCGGTCATGCGCAGGGAGCGTGTGGTGCGCAACAGCAGGCTGGCGCCGACCTCGCGCTCCAGGCGCTGCATGTGGGCGCTGACCATGGTCGTCGCGATACCCAGCCGGCGGGCGGCTGCGCTCAGCGAGCCGGTTTCGACGACGGCGACGAAGACGGCCAGGCGGTTGAGGTTGACGTTGGCGAGGGCGTTGATGGCCATCTTCCACTCAAAGTGCAAGGTGTTTGCAGGATAGCGCGGCTACCGGGCGGTCTGCCCGGGCACACTGGAGCCATCCCAGAGGAGATCGCCATGAATCACCCCATCTTCCATCGCAACATCCAAATCGACGGGTTGAACATCTTCTACCGTGAGGCCGGCCCGGTGGATGCGCCGACGTTGCTGCTGCTGCACGGCTTCCCGTCATCGTCGCGCCAGTATGTGAAGCTGATGGAGGCGCTGGCGGACCGCTACCACCTCATTGCCCCGGACTATCCGGGTTTCGGCCTCAGTGATGCGCCGCCGGCCGCCGAGTTTGGCTACAGCTTCGACCGCCTGGCCGATGTCGTCGAGGGGTTCTGCGAGGCGCTGGGCCTGGACCGCTTCGTCGCCTACCTGTTCGACTTCGGCGCGCCCATCGGCCTGCGCGTCGCCGAACGCCATCCGGAATGGATCGCCGGCCTCGTCATCCAGAATGGCAATGCCTACGAGGAGGGATTGAGCGCGATGGCACGCGACATGGTGGCGCTGCAGCCCGGCCGGCCGGGTGCTGTGGAGGCCGTCATGGGCATCCTGACGGCCGAGGTCACGCGCATGCAGTACGAGGGCGGCACCCGCGAGCCGGCGCGCATCGCCCCCGAGGGCTGGCTGCTGGACCAGCATTTCCTGGACCTGCCCGGCCGCAAGGCCATCCAGGTCGACCTGGCGCTGGACTACCACCGCAACGTGGCGCGCTACCCGGCCTGGCAGGCCTGGCTGCGCGAACATCGGCCGCCGGCGCTGATCGTCTGGGGTCGCAACGACGCCTTCTTCCCGGCGGCGGGCGCCGAGGCCTATCTGCGCGACCTGCCCGAGGCCGAGCTGCATCTGCTCGACACGGGGCACTTCGCTTTGGAGGAAGAGGTCGATTTCATCGCGGCGCGCATGGCCGTCTTCATCGACGGGCTTACGCCTCAGCCAGCAGCTGCTCGATGAGGCCGTGCAGGGCGGCGAAGTCGGGTTCGCCGACAAAGCGCTTGACGATCTCGCCGCGCTTGTTGATGAGGAAGGTGGTCGGCGTCATCTGCACCGAGCCAAAGGCCTGGGCGACGCTGCCGGTGTTGTCGATGGCCACGCCAAAGGGCAGCTTGCGCGTCTCGGCGTACTTGGCGACGAAGGCCGGTGGGTCGTAGCTCATGGCCACGGCCACGGTATCCAGGCCGCGGGCCTTGAACTTGTCGTGGGTGGCGACGATCTGCGGCATCTCCTTCACGCAGGTCGCGCAGCTGGTGGCCCAGAAGTTGACCAGCATGACCTTGCCGGTCCAGTCCCGCGAGCTGGCCTTCTGGCCGTTCAGCAGCACATAGTCGACGGCGGGTGCCTGCTCGCGGGCACAGCCCGTCAGCGCGGCGGCGCAGATCAGGGCAGAGGCAAGGGCACGGCGGGTCAGCATGCCCGGATTCTAGAGAAGCCGCTAAACCCTTTTGGCCAGCTCGAACATCAGCAGCGAGGGCAGGGCGTCGGGCAGGTGGCGGCGCGAGATGCGGGCCACGCCGTCACCGGTGGCGGTGGACAGCTGGGTGCGGTGCTCGCCATCGAACATCTCGACGAAGGCGAAGTCCGGCGCGTCGCGCATGACGCCGGCGATCAGCTGCAGCAGCGGCTCGCTCATCTGTGCCGCGTCGAACAGCATGGCATGGGGCAGGCCTTCCCGGCAGAACTGCTCGGCCTCGGCCACGCTGCCGACCACATCCACCAGCATGCCCATGTGGCGCACGGCGGCCTGGGCCTCGGTGCGCATGTCGCGGTGCGCCGACACGATCAGCAACTGGCAGCCCGCCAGCGGCCGCGAATTGCCGCCCATGCGTTCGGCCTCGGCTTCCAACCGGGCATTGGTGCTGTCCGGCGGCGGCGCTTCGTCCGGCGCGAGCTGGTTGAACTCCAGCGTCAGCAGCGTGATGCCGGCCTCCTGCTCGCGCAGTGGCAGCACACCCAGCGTGATGGCCGTTTGCTCCAGCAGCCGCCAGGCCAGCGAGTCCAGCCCGGGCGTCGGTGCGTGCGGGTCGGCGTCGTCGCTGAGCAATTCCAGCGAGCGGTGGGCGAAGCGGCAGCTCAGGCGCGCCTTGACCGGCCAGGGCGTCAGATCCAGTCGCAGGTCGACGGAGGAGTGCGTATTGGCCAGCGCCCAGTCCATCAGCGCGTTCAGCAGACCGAAGAGCAGAGCGCCATCGGCCCAGATCTCGACAGGCTTGAGCGACTGGCGAACCTGCACGCCGCGCGCCTGGGTCTCGCGGCTGCGCTGGGCGAGCACGCTGCGCAGCATCTGCGTCAGGTGCTGGCGCTCGCGGTTCAGGCGCAGGCGGCCGGAGGCCAGCCGGGAGAGCTGCTGGCCCAGCATGCCGGCCGTGCGAGCGTCGTCCACGCTGCGCTTCAACAGGCGCAGGCCGCGGCGGTCGATCTGGCCGGTGGTGGCGAGGTTCTGGATCTGCTCTAGCGCCGCGCTCAGCGGCCCGGCGATCTCGGCGCCCAGCTGCTGGACGATGTCCGCCCACTGGACCGGTGAAGGCTCAGGCATGACATCGTTGGCGGCACTTGCTGGCGCGGAAGAAGGCGGTGTGGACATGACCCGGTGGCTGCGGACCCGAGGCGGATGGTTCTAGGTGGTTGGCCCGCCTCGGTGCGTGAGCGCATGCTGCGGACAGCGCGCCGCCATCTCCATCCCCCACCCAGGGGGAAACCCTGGGTTTGGGGGTGGGTTAGCCCTCACGCAATGACACCACTGTTGCGCCAGTTTGTGATTTCTTCCGCAGAACAGCCGGCTTCTTGCAGCAACTCGTCGCTGTGCTGGCCCAGCAACGGCGGCGCGTGGCGATAGGCCACGGGCGTGGCCGACAGCTTCATCGGGCTGGCGATGAGGCGCAGATCGGGCGTCAGGGGGTGAGGCATGGGGACCACGGCCCCGCGAGCTTGCGCCTGCGGGTCGGCCAGCGCCTCACCAATAGAGTTGATTGAGCCGCAGGGCACTTTGGCAGCCTCCAGCGCCGCGAGCCAGTCGGCGCGTGGGCGCTGCCGCATGGCTTCCTCCAACTGAGGCACGAGGAGGGCGCGGTGGCGCACGCGCTCGGAGTTGGTCGCAAAGCGTGGGTCGGTGGCCCATCCCGGCTGGCCGGCGATGTCGCAGAACTTGGCGAATTGGCGGTCGTTGCCGACAGCCAGGATCAGATAGCCGTCGCTGGCCTCGAAGACCTGATAGGGCACGATGTTCTGGTGGGCGTTGCCCATGCGGCCCGGCGCCTTGCCGCTGCACAGGTAGTTGCTGCCGAGGTTGGCCAGCATGGCGAGCTGGGTGTCCAGCAGGGCCATGTCGATGACCTGGCCCTGGCCGGTGGCATCGCGGTGGCGCAGCGCGGCCAGGATGGCGACGGTGGCATACATGCCGGTGAACAGGTCGGCCACGGCCACGCCCACCTTCTGCGGCCCGCCGCCGGGCAGGTCGTCGCGCTCGCCGGTCACGCTCATCAGCCCGCCCATGCCCTGGACGGCGTAGTCATAACCGGCGCGCTCGGCATAGGGCCCGGTCTGGCCGAAGCCGGTGATGGAGCAGATGACGAGGCCGGGGTGCTCGGCGAGCAGGGTTTGCGCGTCCAGGCCATAGCGAGCCAGGTCGCCGACCTTGAAGTTCTCCACCAGCACATCGACCTGGGCCGCCAGCTTGCGGACGATGGCCTGACCTTCGGGCGTGGCCAGATCCACGGCCAGCGAGCGCTTGTTGCGGTTGGCGCCGAGGAAGTAGGCGGCCTCGGACGTGTCCTGGCCGTCGGCATCCTTCAGATAGGGCGGGCCCCAGGCACGTGTGTCGTCGCCACTGCCGGGGCGTTCGATCTTGATGACGTCGGCGCCGAGGTCGGCCAGGGTCTGGGTGCACCAGGGGCCGGCCAGCACGCGCGACAGGTCCAGCACGCGCACGCCTGCCAGGGCTTGGGGAGAGGGCATTTCTTGCATTGCGGAATTGTCCTCGGGCCGCTGTCGATAATTCGCCCATGCCCTGCCGCACGACTGCCGGATTTGCCCTAATGCTGAGCTTGCTGGCGGCTTGCCAGCCGACGCTGAACTGGCGCGAGGTCAGGCCGACCGGATCGGGCGCCGTGGCCCTCTTCCCTTGCAAGCCCGACATCGAGCAGCGCCCCGCTCACGCCGGCCAGGGTGCGATGGGCCTGGCCCAGTGCGAAGCGGGCGGCGGGCGCTTCGCGCTGTCCTGGGCTGATGGGCCCGACCCGACCCAGGCCGGCCCAGCCCTCAAGGCCATGCCCCAGGCCTTGGCCACCAAGCTCGGCCAGCCGCTGCCGCCGGCCCAGCCGCTGCTGGTGCCGGGCATGACGCCGCTGCCGGAGGCTGCCGAGTACCGCCTGACCGGTGCGGGCGGGATCACTCGCGTGGCCGTGTTCGCTCACGGTGGCCGTGTCTACCAGGCGCTGATGACGCTGCCGCAGGACGACCCGGCCGCGTGGGAAAGCTTCCGTGCCGGGCTGGCCATGGAGACCGCCCGCTAACATCCTGCCCCATGCCCAACCTGCTTGTGATCGCCCACGCACCGCTGGCCTCCGCCCTGCGGCAGGTGGCCGAACACACCTTCCCCGACTGTGCGCCGACGCTGACCGTGCTGGATGTTGATGCTGGCATGAGCGCGGACGACGTCGAGACAGCTGCCCGCGCGCTGATGGCCCGGGCCGACCAGCCCGAGTGGTTGGTGCTGACCGATGTGTTCGGCGCCACGCCGAGCAACGGTGCTCAGCGCCTGGCGGGAGAGCAGGTGCAGGTGCTCAGCGGTGTCAGCGTGCCCATGCTGTGGCGCACCCTCTGCTATGCCAGCCAGAAGCCTTTGACCGAGCTGGCACGGCGCGCCATGCAGGGCGCGGTCACCGGCATCGTCGCCATGCCTCCCTTGCCCCCCGACGAATGATCAAGTCCACCCTCACCATCAGCAACAAGCTGGGTCTTCACGCGCGCGCCTCGGCCAAGTTAACCAAGTTGGCCGGCAGCTTCAAGTGCGAGGTCTATATGAGCCGCAACGGCCGGCGCGTGAACGCCAAGAGCATCATGGGCGTCATGATGCTGGCCGCCGGCATCGGCGCGACAGTCGAACTGGAGACTGATGGCGAGGACGAACAAGCCGCGCAGGATCAGATCACCGCCCTCGTCAACGACAAGTTCGGCGAAGGCCAGTGATCAGCCGAGGATGCGCTTGAAGCGCGCCGGCAGATCGGCCGTGCGCAGCAGCAGCGGCAGGTCGGCGGTGTTGAAGTCGGGGTCCCAGGCCGGCTCGCCCATCAACTTGGCGCCGCAGCGCAGATAGCCGCGGATCAAGGCCGGCGGTTCCACCACCAGGTCCTGGCGCAGGTGCTCGATGGGCAGCGGCAGGCGCGGGCGCACCCGGCAGTCGATGGGCGCGAGGTGGTTGGCGGCGATCTGCTTCCACAGACTGGCCGCGAAGTGGCCGCCATCGCGCATGCTGACGCTGGCGCAGCCGATGACGGTATCCAGACCGTTGCGGGCCATGAACTCGGCCAGCGCGCCCCACAACGCAATGATGGCGCCGCCGCTGCGGTGGTCGGCATGCACGCAGGAGCGGCCGATCTCGGCGACCCGGGAACGCAGGCCGCGCAGGCGCGTCAGGTCGAACTCGGTGTCGCTGTACAGGCCGCCGGCGCGTTTGGCGGCGGACGGCGTCAGCACGCGGTAGGTGCCGACGACAGGGCCGGGCTCGTCGTCCTCGCCCCCGGCGCGCACCAGGACATGCTCGCAATAGGCGTCGAAGAGGTCGACGTCCAGCCCGGCCGGTGAACCCTTGGGTGTGGGCAGGCGGGCGCCCATCTCGACGGCGAAGACCTGGTAGCGCAGCGCCTGGGCTTCGCGAACTTCCGTTTCGCTGCGTGCCCAGCTGACGCTGAGGCGGGGGGAAGAGGTGCGCGCCGGGCGGTGCAGGGCGGGGGCATGCGGCTGTGCATGCGTGACGATCAAACTGCGGTTCATGCCCGGTATGCTGGGGCGGCGGTTTGACGCAGCGGTGAAGGCCCTATGAAAAAACCATGACGCGGCAGCCCTGTGGCTCAAGCTACATTGGGGATTGATCTGCGGAGGGTGCTGATGAGTTTTCAGGTGTTCGGCATTGCGGTCTCACGTGGTGTGGCCATCGGTCGCGCGGTGCTGATCGCCTCCAGCCGCGTCGACGTCGCCCACTATTTCGTGACGCCCGACGAGGTCCAGCCCGAGATTGGGCGACTGCTGCGCGCACGCGACGCCGTCGTGCTGGAGCTGGAGACGTTGAGGGATGAACTGCCAGGCGACGCGCCCCACGAACTCGCGGCCTTGCTGGACGTGCACCTGATGCTGCTGCACGACGAGGCCCTGACCGGGAGCGCCAGCCAGTGGATCGTCGAGCGGCACTACAACGCGGAATGGGCGCTGTCTGCCCAGCTCGAGGTGCTGGCACGCCAGTTCGACGAGATGGAAGATGACTACCTGCGCGAGCGCAAGGCTGACCTGGAGCAGGTCGTCGAGCGTGTGTTGCGTGCGCTGTCCCAGGAGCGGGGTGACACGCCTGCGCCCGTCACGCCACGCGACTTTGCGGGCGAGGATCCGCTGCTGCTGGTGGCCGCCGACATTGCGCCGGCCGACATGATCCAGTTCAAGCGCAGCGTCTTCCGCGGCTTCATCACCGACATTGGCGGCAAGACCTCCCACACCGCCATCGTCGCGCGCAGCATGGATATCCCGGCGGTGGTGGGCACTCGCGAGGCCTCGCGCCTCATCAGGCAGGATGACTGGGTCATCATCGATGGCGACGCGGGCACGGTCATCGTCAATCCTTCGCCCATCGTCCTGGAGGAGTACCGCTTCCGCCAGCGCCAGAGCGAACTGGAGCGCGCGCGGCTGGGGCGCCTGCGGCACACGCCGGCCGTCACGCTGGATGGCGAGCACATCGAATTGCACGCCAACATCGAGATGCCTGCCGACGCGGAGGCGGCAGTGGAATCGGGGGCCACGGGCGTCGGGCTGTTCCGCAGCGAGTTTCTGTTCATGAACCGTGAGGGCGAACTGCCCAGTGAGGAAGAACAGTTCGCTGCCTACAAGGCCGCCGTCGTGGCGATGAAGGGCATGCCGGTCACGATTCGCACCGTCGACGTGGGGGCGGACAAGCCGCTGGATCGGTTGACGGTCAACGAACTGCGCCACGAGCATGTGCTCAACCCGGCGATGGGCCTGCGTGCCATCCGTTGGAGCTTGGCCGAGCCGAGCATGTTCCGTCAGCAACTGCGCGCCATCTATAGAGCGAGCGCCTTCGGCAAGGTCAGACTATTGATCCCGATGGTGGCGCATCTGTCGGAAGTTCGGCAAATCGTCGAGACGGTGCGCAAGGTGCAGCAGCAGTTGACCGATGCCGGCCATGCCTACACGCGCGTCGAGCTGGGCGTCATGATCGAGATCCCGGCCGCAGCGGTCATGCTGCCGCTGCTGCTGCGGCATGTGGATTTCGTCTCCATAGGAACCAACGACCTGATCCAGTACACCTTGGCCATCGACCGTGCCGATGAAGCAGTTGCCCATCTCTACGATCCCTGGCATCCGGCAGTGCTGCAGCTGATCAGCCAAGCCATCGCCCAGGCGCGCGCGGCGGGCAAGGGCGTCAGCGTTTGCGGCGAGATGGCGGGCGACCCCGTCTTTACCGAACTGCTGTTGGCCATGGGCCTGCGCAGTTTCTCCATGCACCCGTCACAGATTCCTGCCGTCAAGCAGCGCATCCTGCGCGCTGACGCGCAGCGCCTTGCTACGGCCCTGCCGCACATCCTGGACAGCGACGATCCTCAGGCCACCGCCGAGAAGGAGCTGGTCGTTGCTCGCAGCGCAGTAGCTGTGCATTGACTGCGATGGCTATTTGCGCCGGGCCGCTCGGCTGCCGAGGGCAACCGCCACGGATGGCTGCCTGGTTCCGAGTTAGGCGTACAGGTTGCTGATTACCTCAATCGCTGGGAATGGCCGCGCCAGATCAAATTGCCAGACGATCTTGCGAACACAGAAAAACCTATGCTACAGTCGTGGGCTTCGCTGATCACAACGCAGCGCTTGTCGGGAACGGCGGATGGTTGTGAGGTGGTTGGTGGAGCTGGGCTGAAAGGTCTGGATGGCGAGCTGG
>NZ_LMDK01000005.1 GCF_001425055.1 Pelomonas sp. Root1237 | reverse complement strand
ATCGCGACCGTGCTGTCCAAGAAGTTCGGCGGCGAGGCCAAGGCCTACGACCAGATCGACGCAGCGCCTGAAGAAAAGGCCCGCGGCATCACGATCAACACCGCYCACGTCGAGTACGAGACGGCCAACCGCCACTACGCGCACGTTGACTGCCCCGGCCACGCCGACTACGTCAAGAACATGATCACCGGTGCCGCCCAGATGGACGGCGCCATCCTGGTGTGCTCGGCCGCTGACGGCCCGATGCCCCAGACCCGCGAGCACATCCTGCTGGCTCGYCAGGTCGGCGTGAAGTTCATCATCGTCTTCCTGAACAAGTGCGACATGGTCGACGACGCCGAGCTGCTCGAGCTGGTCGAAATGGAAGTGCGCGAGCTCCTGTCCAAGTACGACTTCCCCGGCGACGACACCCCCATCATCAAGGGTTCGGCCAAGCTGGCGCTGGAAGGCGACACGGGCGACCTGGGCGAGCAAGCCATCATGCGTCTGGCCGACGCCCTGGACAACTACATCCCCCAGCCGGACCGTGCCATCGACGGCGCCTTCCTGCTGCCGGTTGAAGACGTCTTCTCGATCTCCGGCCGCGGCACCGTCGTGACCGGTCGCGTCGAGCGCGGCATCATCAAGGTCGGCGAAGAAATCGAAATCGTCGGCATCCGSGACGTGCAGAAGACCACCGTCACCGGCGTCGAAATGTTCCGCAAGCTGCTGGACCAAGGTCAAGCAGGCGACAACGTCGGCATCCTGCTGCGCGGCACCAAGCGTGAAGACGTCGAGCGCGGCCAAGTGCTGGCCAAGCCCGGCTCGATCAAGCCGCACACCCACTTCACGGCCGAGATCTACGTCTTGTCCAAGGAAGAGGGCGGCCGCCACACGCCGTTCTTCAACAACTACCGTCCCCAGTTCTACTTCCGTACCACGGACGTGACCGGTGCGGTGGAGCTGCCCAAGGACAAGGAAATGGTCATGCCCGGCGACAACGTCGGCATCACCGTGAAGCTGATCGCGCCGATCGCGATGGAAACCGGCCTGCGCTTCGCCATCCGTGAAGGTGGTCGNCCAGGTAGTAGCCGGTGAAGCCGAGCACGCCGTGGAGCTGCCCAAGGACAAGGAAATGGTCATGCCCGGCGACAACGTCGGCATCACCGTGAAGCTGATCGCGCCGATCGCGATGGAAACCGGCCTGCGCTTCGCCATCCGTGAAGGTGGTCGYACCGTCGGCTCGGGCGTCGTCGCCACGATCCTCGCGTAATTCATGCGTGACGTGCGCCGGGCGGCATCCGCTCGGTGCTCACCACCTGCTCTTTAAGGAACCGTCATGCAAAAGCAAAAGATCCGCATCCGCCTCAAGGCGTTTGATTACAAGCTGATCGACCAGTCGGCCCTCGAGATCGTCGAGACCGCCAAGCGCACCGGCGCCATCGTCAAGGGCCCCGTGCCCCTGCCGACGCGCATGGAACGTTTCGACATCCTGCGTTCGCCCCACGTCAACAAGACGAGTCGCGACCAGTTCGAGATCCGCACCCACCAGCGTCTGATGGACATCGTCGACCCGACCGACAAGACGGTTGACGCCCTGATGAAGCTCGACCTGCCCGCCGGCGTCGACGTCGAAATCAAGCTGCAGTAATTCCGAGCCTTTGGGCTTGGTAATCCAAGACCCCGGTCCTGCCTCGGCAGGCCGGGGTCTTGTCTTTTGTGCTGGGCGGGGCCTAACGCTTGCATCGGGGCAACCCCGCAGGCTATACTCACCAGCTTTTCCGGGTTGGCCTATGCCTGCTCGGATATTCGCGCGGTGTTTCGCAAGAGATCCTGCACAAGTCAGCCCGGCCAATCGATGTCGGGTGTTCGCAATAGCTTCCGAGGCGTGAGCCGACGGGGCTGGAGAAAAACATGAGTCTGAGCAACCGTCTCGGTTTGCTGGGCCGCAAGGTGGGCATGATGCGCATCTTCACGGACGATGGCGATGCCATCCCTGTGACGGTGCTGGACGTGTCCAACAACCGCGTGACCCAGGTCAAGACCCAAGAGACCGACGGCTACAGCGCCATTCAAGTGGCGTTCGGTACGCGCAAAGCTTCGCGCGTCACCAAGCCTGAAGCCGGCCACCTTGCCAAGGCAGGTGTCGAAGCCGGTGAAATCCTCAAGGAATTCCGCGTCGAAGCCGACGTCGCAGCCCAGTACCAAGCTGGCGCGACCGTTCCGGTGACGTTGTTCGCCGCCGGCCAGCTGGTCGACGTGCAGGGCACGTCCATCGGCAAGGGCTTTGCGGGCACCATCAAGCGCCACAACTTCAGCTCGCAGCGCGCGTCGCACGGTAACAGCCGTTCGCACAACGTGCCGGGCTCGATCTCGATGGCGCAAGACCCGGGCCGTGTGTTCCCGGGCAAGAAGATGACCGGCCACATGGGCGACGAAACCTGCACCACGCAGAACCTGGACATCGTGCGCGTTGACGAAGCCCGTCAACTGCTGCTGGTCCGCGGCGCGGTCCCGGGTTCCAAGAACGGCCACATCGTCGTTCGCCCGGCCGTCAAGGTCAAAGTCAAGAAGGGAGCCAACTGATGCAGCTCGAGCTCCTGAACGAGCAGGGTCAGGCCACCGCCAAGGTGGAAGCGCCTGACACCATCTTCGCTCGCGACTACAACGAAGCCCTGGTGCACCAGGTGGTCGTGGCCTTCCAGGCCAACGCCCGCCAAGGCACTCGTGCCCAGAAGGACCGTGAACAGGTTCATCACTCGACCAAGAAGCCTTTCCGCCAGAAGGGCACCGGCCGCGCTCGCGCCGGTATGACCTCGTCGCCGCTGTGGCGCGGGGGCGGTCGCATCTTCCCGAACATGCCTGACGAGAACTTCTCGCACAAGCTGAACAAGAAGATGTACCGCGCCGGCATGGCTGCGATCCTGTCGCAGCTGGCCCGCGAAGGCCGCCTGGCCGTGGTGGATTCGATCTCGATCGAAGCCCCCAAGACCAAGCTGCTGGCCGCCAAGTTCAAGGCCATGGGCCTGGACTCGGTGCTGGTCATCTCCGATGTCGTGGATGACAACCTGCTGCTGGCTTCGCGCAACCTGGCCAATGTGCTGGTCGTCGAGCCGCGCTACGCCGACCCCCTGTCGCTGGTCTTCTACAAGAAGGTGCTGGTGACCAAGGCTGCGGTCGAGCAACTCAAGGAGATGCTGGCATGAGCGCCCCCAAGTATTCCGAAGGCCGTCTGGCCTCCGTGCTGCTCGCGCCCATCGTGTCCGAAAAGGCCACGCAAGTTGCCGAGAAGCACAACCAGGTCCTGTTCAAGGTCCTGCGCGACGCCACCAAGCCCGAAATCAAGGCCGCTGTTGAACTGATGTTCAAGGTCGAGGTCGAGTCGGTCAACGTCGTCCAGGTCAAGGGCAAGACGAAGCGCTTTGGTGGCCGTGCCGGCCGCCGTGACCACGTCAAGAAGGCCTATGTGGCCCTCAAGGCCGGTCAAGAGCTCAATTTCTCCGGGGAGGCCGCGTAAATGGCCATCGTCAAAGTCAAACCTACCTCGCCCGGTCGCCGTGGCGTCGTCAAGGTGGTGCACAAGCACCTGCACAAGGGCGCGCCCCATGCAGCTTTGCTTGAGCCGCAAATCCAGAATTCGGGCCGCAACAACAACGGTCACATCACGATTCGCCACAAGGGCGGTGGTCACAAGCACCACTACCGCGTGGTCGACTTCAAGCGCAACAAGGACGGCATTCCGGCCAAGGTCGAGACCATCGAGTACGACCCGAACCGCACCGCCCACATTGCGCTGGTGGTGTACGCCGACGGCGAACGCCGCTACGTGATCGCTCCGCGCGGTCTGGAAGTGGGTTCGACCATCCTGAGCGGCGCGGAAGCCCCGATCAAGGCTGGCAACACGCTGCCGATCCGCAACATCCCGGTGGGCTCGACGATTCACTGCATCGAGCTGCAGCCTGGCAAGGGTGCCCAGATGATCCGTTCGGCCGGCACGTCTGCGGTCCTGATGGCTCGCGAAGGCGTTTACGCCCAGATCCGTCTGCGCTCCGGCGAAGTCCGCCGCGTGCACGTCGACTGCCGCGCCACCATCGGTGAAGTGAGCAACGAAGAGCACAGCCTGCGCCAGTACGGCAAGGCCGGCGCGATCCGCTGGAAGGGTATCCGTCCGACCGTTCGCGGTGTGGCGATGAACCCGGTGGATCACCCGCACGGTGGTGGCGAAGGCCGCACCGGCGAGGGCCAGGTCCCTGTGTCGCCGTGGAACACCCTGACGAAGGGCTACCGCACTCGCAACAACAAGCGCACGCAGACGTTCATCGTCTCGCGTCGCAAGAAGTAAGGGCTAGGCCATGACCCGTTCGCTGAAGAAGGGCCCCTTCGTTGACCACCATCTGATGGCCAAGGTCGACAAGGCTGTTGCCATTAAAGACAAGAAGCCCATCAAGACTTGGTCGCGCCGCTCGACGATCCTGCCCGAGTTCATCGGTCTGACGATCGCCGTGCACAACGGCAAGCAGCACGTGCCGGTTTATGTGTCTGACCAGATGGTCGGCCACAAGCTGGGTGAATTCGCACTGACCCGCACCTTCAAAGGCCATCCGGCCGACAAGAAGGCCGGGAAGAAGTAAGGATGCCGACGATGGAAACCAAAGCAATCGTTCGCGGCGTTCGCCTCTCGTGTGACAAGGGTCGCCTCGTGGCTGACCTGATCCGCGGCAAGAAGGTGGACCACGCCCTCAACATCCTGGAATTCACCCAGAAGAAGGCGGCCGTCATCATCAAGAAGGCGCTGGAAAGCGCCATCGCCAACGCCGAGCACAACGACGGCGCTGACATTGATGAACTCAAGGTCACCTCGATCTACGTCGAGCAGGGTGCCACGCTGAAGCGCTTCTCGGCTCGCGCCAAGGGTCGCGGCAACCGCATCAGCAAGCCCACCTGCCACATCTTTGTGGCTGTCGGCAACTAAGGCGCAAGAAGACTATGGGACAGAAAATCCATCCGGTTGGCTTTCGCCTTCCTGTCACCCGTAACTGGGCTTCGCGCTGGTATGCGAACAATCAGAACTTCGCCACGATGCTGGCCGAAGATCTGCGTGTTCGCGAGTACCTGAAGGCCAAGCTCAAGAATGCTGCCGTTTCGCGCATCCTGATCGAGCGCCCCGCCAAGAACGCACGCATCACGATCTACTCGGCTCGCCCGGGCGTCGTGATCGGCAAGAAGGGCGAGGACATCGAAGCGCTGAAGGCTGAACTGACCAAGCGTCTGGGCGTGCCCGTCGCCGTCAACATCGAAGAAGTGCGCAAGCCCGAAGTCGATGCTCAGCTGATCGCCGACTCGATCACCCAGCAGCTCGAGAAGCGCATCATGTTCCGCCGCGCCATGAAGCGCGCGATGCAGAACGCGATGCGTCTGGGTGCCCAGGGCATCAAGATCATGAGCGCTGGTCGTCTGAACGGCATCGAAATCGCTCGTACCGAGTGGTATCGCGAAGGTCGTGTGCCCCTGCACACCCTGAAGGCCGACATCGACTACGGCTTCTCCGAAGCCAAGACCACCTACGGCGTCATCGGCGTCAAGGTCTGGGTCTACCGCGGTGACCGTCTTGCCAATGGCGAGGCTCCAGTCATCAACACCCCCGCAGGCGCCGAAGACGATCGTCGCCCGCGCCGTAACGCCCGTCCGGGCGCTCCTGGTGGCCGTGGCCGTCCGGGTGGCGACCGTGGCCCGCGTGACGGAGCAGATCAGCCCGCTGCCGCCGCCCCCACGGGTGACGCAGCCAAGCCCGCCGCCAAGCGCGTGGTCCGCAAGGTCCCCGCAGCCGGTGGTGAGGCCAAAGGAGAATAAGCATGCTGCAACCCGCTCGTCGTAAATACCGCAAGGAGCAGAAGGGCCGCAACACGGGTGTTGCGACCCGAGGTGCTGCGGTGTCTTTCGGTGATTTCGGCCTCAAGGCCACCGAGCGCGGCCGTCTGACGGCCCGCCAGATCGAAGCGGCTCGCCGCGCGATCTCGCGCCACATCAAGCGCGGTGGTCGAATCTTCATCCGCGTGTTCCCGGACAAGCCCATCTCGCAAAAGCCTGCCGAAGTTCGGATGGGTAACGGCAAGGGCAACCCCGAGTACTACGTCGCTGAAATCCAGCCCGGCAAGGTGATCTACGAGGTTAACGGCGTTCCCGAGCAACTCGCTCGCGAGGCGTTCACGCTGGCTGCTGCCAAGCTGCCGCTGCGTTGCACCTTCGTGGCCCGCCAGGTCGGCACCTGAGGAAGACACCATGAAAGCAACTGAACTCCGCACCAAGGATGTCGCTGCCCTCGAAAAGGAAGTGACCGACTTGCTGAAGGCCCACTTCGGCCTGCGCATGCAAAAGGCCACCCAGCAGCTGACCAACCACAGCCAACTGGGCAAGACCCGCCGCGACATCGCGCGTGCCAAGACCGTCCTGGCACAAAAGAAGAAGGAGGCCACGAAATGACTGAGGCCCAAGTCCAAGCCAAGAACACGCGCACCCTGGTCGGCCGCGTGGTCAGCGACAAGCGTGCCAAGACGGTCACCGTCCTGGTCGAGCGTCGCGCCAAGCACGAGCTCTACGGCAAGATCGTGGCCCGTTCCCGCAAGTACCACGCCCATGACGAAAAGGGCGAGTACAAGATGGGTGACGTCGTCGAGATCAGCGAAGGCCGTCCGATCTCCAAGACCAAGAGCTGGGTCGTGACCCGCCTGGTCGAGAAGGCCGAGATCGTCTAAAGACACCGGTCGCATGACCGCTGCACAACCGGCACGCTGGGCAACTGGCGCGCCGGTTTTTCATTTCCGGAACACTCTCTCAGGAGCGACACCATGATCAAGGTTGGCGACAAGCTGCCCGCAGGCAGCCTGCAGGAATTCATCGAAGTGGAAGGCGAGGGCTGCTCGCTCGGCCCCAACAGCTTCGATATCGAGAAGGCCACGGCCGGCAAGACCATCGCCATCTTTGCCCTGCCGGGCGCCTACACGCCGACCTGCTCGGCCAAGCATGTGCCGGGCTACGTCGAGTCGACCGAGGCGTTGAAAGCTGCCGGTGTTGACGAGATCTGGTGCGTGTCCGTCAACGACGCCTTTGTCATGGGCGCGTGGGGTCGTGACCAGAAGACCGCCGGCAAGGTCCGCATGATGGCCGACGGTAGCGCCCAGTTCGCCCAGGCCACCGGCCTGACGCTGGACCTCACCGCCAAGGGCATGGGCGTGCGCTCGCAGCGCTACTCGATGCTGGTCAAGGATGGCGTCGTCAAGACGCTGAACGTCGAAGGCCCCGGCAAGTTCGAGGTCAGCGACGCCAGCACGATGCTGGCGCAAGCCAAGGCCGCCTAAGCAATTGGTCATTCCGCGGGCCGGCAGCAGCCGGTCCTGCAAAAACTTCTGCGACAGGCATTGACGCCCCAAGGGTTCTCACTGCATAATGCGCAGCTTCGCCGAACACCAGTGCACCTGCTACGCAGCTGCCCATGCTGGTTTCGGATCCGCCCTCAACCGTTGGGCAGCAAGTGGCGCAACGCTACAAGCTGACTGACTTACGGGCCCAAGACTGACCGACGCGCAGCTCTGCTGCAACTCGGGGCAAGTTGGGGACAGACATGATCCAAATGCAATCGCGGCTTGATGTCGCGGACAACACTGGTGCGAAGTCCGTTCAGTGCATCAAGGTGCTGGGCGGCTCCAAGCGCCGCTATGCGCACATTGGCGACATCATCAAGGTCAGCATCAAAGAAGCTGCTCCGCGTGGTCGCGTGAAGAAGGGCGAGGTCTACAGCGCCGTGGTGGTTCGTACTGCCAAGGGCGTGCGCCGCCAGGACGGCTCGCTCGTCAAGTTCGACGGCAATGCCGCCGTGCTGCTCAATGCCAAGCTGGAGCCGATCGGCACCCGCATCTTCGGCCCGGTGACGCGTGAACTGCGTACCGAGCGCTTCATGAAGATCGTGTCGCTGGCGCCCGAGGTGCTTTGAGCCCCCACTGTCTGAGGTAAGCCATGAACAAGATTCGTACCGGCGACCAGGTCATTGTGCTGACCGGCCGCGACAAGGGTAAGCGCGGCACTGTGTCCGCCCGCACTGACGACGCCCATGTGGTCGTTGACGGCATCAATGTCGTCAAGAAGCACGTCAAGCCCAACCCCATGAAGGGCACCACCGGTGGCGTCGTCGACAAGACCATGCCTATCCATCAATCCAACGTGGCGATCTTCAACGCCGCTTCCGGCAAGGCCGATCGGGTGGGCGTCAAGCTCGTCGACGGCAAGCGGGTGCGCGTGTTCAAGTCGACCGGCGAAGAGATCAAGGCTTAAGAGGTCCCTCATGGCTCGTCTTCAAACGCATTACCGCGAAAAAATCGTGCCCGGCCTGGTCGAGAAGTTCGGCTACAAGTCGGTCATGGAGGTGCCTCGCATCACCAAGATCACGCTCAACATGGGCGTGAGCGAGGCTGTCGCCGACAAGAAGGTCATGGACCACGCCGTGGGCGACCTGACCAAGATCGCCGGCCAGAAGCCCGTCGTCACGAAGTCGAAGAAGGCAATCGCCGGCTTCAAGATCCGTGACGCGGTGCCCATCGGCGCGATGGTCACCCTGCGCGGCGTCCAGATGTATGAATTCCTGGACCGCTTCGTGACGATCGCCCTGCCGCGCGTTCGCGACTTCCGGGGTATCTCCGGTCGTTCGTTCGATGGCCGTGGCAACTACAACATCGGCGTCAAAGAACAGATCATCTTCCCCGAAATCGAATACGACAAGGTGGATGCTCTGCGTGGTCTGAACATCAGCATCACGACGACTGCCAAGACGGACGACGAAGCCAAGGCTCTCCTGGCTGCGTTCAAGTTCCCGTTCAAGAACTGAGGTGATCTGTGGCTAAAACTTCCATCAAGCAACGTGAACTGAAGCGCGAAGCACTCGTCGCCAAGTTCGCGAAGAAGTACGCAGAACTGAAGGCCATCATCGACGACAGCAAGAAGTCGGATGAAGAGCGCTACGCCGCTCGCCTCGAACTGCAGAAGCTGCCCCGTAACGCCTACCCGACTCGCCTGCGCAACCGCTGCGAGCTGACCGGTCGTCCGCGTGGCACCTTCCGCAAGTTCGGCCTGGCCCGTAACAAGATTCGTGAACTGGCCTTCAAGGGCGACATCCCCGGTGTCGTCAAGGCCAGCTGGTAATCGGCCGATAGGAGTATTCGCAAATGAGCATGAGTGATCCCATCGCCGATATGCTGACCCGCATCCGCAACGCGCAGATCGTCGAAAAGACGAGCGTTGCCATGCCGTCGTCCAAGCTGAAGGTGGCGATTGCCAAAGTCCTGAAGGACGAAGGCTATATCGATGACTTCGCCGTTCGCGGCGAAGCAGCCCGCCCCGAGCTGGAAATCGCGCTGAAGTACTACGCTGGCCGTCCGGTCATCGAGCGTATCGAGCGCGTCAGCCGCCCCGGCCTGCGCATCTACAAGGGCCGCCACGACATTCCTCAGGTCATGAATGGCCTGGGTGTGGCGATCGTCACCACCCCGCAAGGTGTGATGACGGACCGCAAGGCGCGCGCTGCCGGTATCGGCGGTGAAGTGCTCTGCTACGTCGCCTAAGCGAAGGAGAGACGAACAATGTCCCGCGTAGGAAAAATGCCGGTCGCCATTCCGCAAGGCGTGGATGTGACCGTGTCTGCTGACTCGATCAGCATCAAGGGCTCGCTCGGTACGCTGGTGCGTACCGCTAACAAGCTCGTCACCGTCAAGAACGAAGCCGGCAAGCTGAGCTTCGTTCCCGCCAACGATTCGGCTGAAGCCGATGCGATGAGCGGCACGATGCGTGCGCTGGTGGCCAATATGGTCAGTGGCGTCAGCAAAGGCTTCGAGCGCAAGCTGAACCTGGTCGGCGTGGGTTTCCGCGCCCAGGCCCAGGGCCAGAAGCTCAACCTTCAGATCGGCTTCTCGCACCCCGTGGTGAAGGACATGCCGGCTGGCATCAAGGTCGAGTGCCCGACCCAGACGGAAATCGTCATCAAGGGCGCTGACCGTCAGGTCGTCGGCCAGATCGCCGCCGAGGTGCGCGCCTTCCGTCCGCCTGAGCCCTACAAGGGCAAGGGCATCCGTTATTCGGATGAGAAGGTCTCCCTCAAAGAGACCAAGAAGAAGTAAGGAGCAGCGCCATGATGACCAAGAAAGAACAACGCCTGCGTCGTTCGCGCCAGACCCGCGCTCGCATTGCGATCCAGCGCGTGGCCCGTCTGACGGTGTTCCGCTCCAACCTGCATATCTACGCCCAAGTCGTCTCGGAAGACGGCGCCAAGGTGTTGGCTGCAGCCTCCACTGCCGAGAAGTCGGTCCGCGAACAGCTGAGCAGCAACGGCGGCAACGTCGCCGCTGCCACGCTGGTGGGCAAGCTGATCGCCGAGAAGGCCAAGGCCGCTGGCGTCGAGAAGGTTGCCTTCGACCGCTCCGGTTTTGCCTACCACGGCCGTGTCAAGGCCCTGGCCGAAGCAGCCCGCGAAGCCGGCCTGCAGTTCTGACGCATCAAGGAATAAGAAATGGCAAAGTTTCAACCCCGCGGCGCTCAGGCTGAAGGCAACGACGACGGCCTGAAGGAAAAGATGATCGCGGTCAACCGCGTGACCAAGGTTGTGAAGGGTGGCCGTACGCTGTCCTTCGCCGCTCTGACCGTGGTCGGTGATGGCGATGGCCGCATCGGCATGGGCAAGGGCAAGGCCAAGGAAGTGCCGGTCGCCGTGCAGAAGGCCATGGAGTCGGCTCGCCGCAACATGGTCAAGGTCAGCCTGAAGAACGGCACCATCCACCACAACGTGGTGGGCGAGCACGGTGCTGCACACGTCATCATGGCCCCGGCTCCTGCCGGTACCGGCGTCATCGCCGGCGGCCCGATGCGCGCCGTCTTCGAAGTGATGGGCGTGACCGACATCGTGACCAAGAGCCACGGTTCGACCAACCCTTACAACATGGTCCGCGCCACGCTGGACGCTCTGAAGCGTTCAACCACGCCGGCCTCTGTCGCAGCCAAGCGCGGCAAGACTGTTGAAGAAATCTTCAACTGATCGCCCAAGCGGAGCACAAGATGTCTGACAAGAAAACCGTGACGGTCAAGCTGGTGCGTAGCCCCATCGGCTGCCGCGCCTCGCACCGTGCCACCGTGGTCGGCCTGGGTCTGCGTCGGCTGAACAGCCAGAGCACCCTGGAAGACACGCCCGCAGTGCGCGGCATGATCAACAAGATCGCTTATCTGGTGCAAGTGCTCTAAGCGCGGCACACAAGAGGACAAGACGATGGAACTCAACACGATCAAGCCCGCTGAGGGCTCCAAGCATGCCAAGCGCCGTGTCGGCCGCGGCATCGGCTCGGGCCTGGGCAAGACCGCAGGTCGTGGCCACAAGGGCCAGAAGTCCCGCGCTGGTGGCTACCACAAGGTCGGCTTCGAAGGCGGCCAGATGCCGCTGCAACGTCGCCTGCCCAAGCGTGGCTTCAAGTCGCTGACGCTGAAGTACAGCGTCGAGATCAACCTGTCGGACCTGCAAGGTCTGGCCGGCGAAGAGATCGACGTGTCGACGCTGAAGGCGGTCGGCCTGGTGCCCCAACTGGCTAAGTCAGTCAAGGTCATCCTGTCCGGCGCCATCGAGCGCAAGGTCACGCTGAAGGGCGTGAACGCCACGAAGGGCGCCAAGGCGGCCATCGAGGCGGCCGGCGGCTCGGTCGCTTAATTCACAGCGCACAAGGAACTGATCCAGCGTGGCTACCAACGCGAATCAGCTGGCCAAGAGCGGCAAGTTCGGCGACCTGCGTCGTCGGCTTGTGTTCCTGCTGCTGGCTCTGGTCGTCTACCGCATCGGGGCGCATATCCCCGTGCCCGGTATCGACCCGAACCAGCTGGCCCAATTCTTCAAGGGCCAGGCCGGTGGCATCCTGAGCCTGTTCAACATGTTCTCGGGCGGCGCGCTGTCGCGCTTCACCGTGTTCGCGTTGGGCATTACGCCTTACATCTCGGCGTCCATCGTTTTACAGCTGATGACCTACGTCGTGCCGACGCTGGAACAGCTGAAGAAGGAAGGCGAAGCCGGGCGTCGCAAGATCACCCAGTACACGCGTTATGCGACGCTGGGTCTGGCTCTGTTCCAGAGCCTGTCGATCGCATTGGCGCTGGAAGGCTCTGCTGGCCTGGTGCTGAACCCTGGTTTCGGCTTCCGCCTGACCGCAGTGTCCAGCCTGGTGGCCGGCACGATGTTCCTGATGTGGCTGGGTGAGCAGATCACCGAGCGCGGTCTGGGCAATGGCATCTCGATCCTGATCTTCGGCGGTATCGCCGCGGGTCTGCCGGGTGCGATCGGTGGCCTGTTCGAGCTGGTGCGTACCGGTGCGATGGGTTACGGCTCGGCGCTGATCGTGATCTCGCTGGTCGTGCTGGTGACCTTCGCCGTGGTCTTCGTCGAACGTGGCCAACGCAAGATCCTCGTGAACTATGCGAAGCGCCAGGTCGGCAACAAGGTCTACGGCGGCCAGTCGTCGCACCTGCCGCTGAAGCTGAACATGTCCGGCGTGATCCCGCCGATCTTCGCCTCGTCGATCATCCTGCTGCCGACAACGGTGGTGAGCTGGTTCGCGACGGGTGATGGTCTGCGCTGGTTGAAGGACCTGGCCGGCATGGTCAGCCCGGGTCAGCCGATCTATGTGCTGCTGTATTCGGCTGCCATCGTGTTCTTCTGCTTCTTCTACACGGCGCTGGTGTTCAACAGTCGTGAGACCGCAGACAACCTGAAGAAGAGTGGCGCGTTCATTCCGGGCATTCGTCCGGGTGAGCAGACCGCCAAGCACATCGACAAGATCCTTTCGCGGCTCACGCTGGCTGGTGCGATCTACATCACGCTGGTCTGCCTGCTGCCCGAATTCCTGACGCTGAAGTACAACGTTCCGTTCTACTTCGGTGGCACTTCCCTGTTGATCATCGTCGTCGTGACGATGGACTTCTGGGCCCAGGTGCAGAGCTACATCATGAGTCAGCAGTACGAGTCACTGCTGAAGAAGGCCAGCTTCAAGCCCTGAGGGCGCGGAGCTGATCGTTAACCAAGATTGATTCCAACAACAATCCTGAACGTACGGCATGGCGAAAGACGACGTCATTCAAATGCAGGGCGAGATTCTTGAGAACCTCCCCAACGCCACGTTCAGAGTCAAGTTGGAGAACGGGCATGTCGTTCTCGGTCACATCTCCGGCAAGATGCGGATGCACTACATCCGCATCCTGCCTGGCGACAAAGTGACCGTAGAGCTGACACCCTACGATTTGAGTCGTGCTCGCATCGTGTTCCGGGCGAAGTGAGCTGTTTGAACCCCCGGACGCGTGTGAGCGCAAAGAAGTTAGGCCAAGGAGCAGACCATGAAAGTTTCGGCATCCGTTAAGCAGATGTGCCGCAATTGCAAGATCATCCGCCGCAAGGGCGTGGTGCGTGTGATCTGCACCGACCCGCGCCACAAGCAGCGCCAGGGCTGAGCCCCAGCTCGCACGACAGGACTAGAGGACAACCATGGCACGTATTGCTGGTATCAACATTCCGCCGCAAAAGCACACTGAGATCGGTCTGACCTCGATCTACGGCATTGGCCGTACGACCGCTCAGCAGATCTGCACGAACTGCGGCATTCCGTTCGACAAGAAGGTCAAGGACCTGAACGACGGCGATCTCGAAAAGATCCGTGACGAGGTCAACAAGTTGACCATCGAAGGTGACCTGCGCCGTGAGCAGTCCATCAACATCAAGCGTCTGATGGACCTCGGTTGCTACCGCGGCTTCCGTCACCGCCGTGGCCTGCCGATGCGTGGTCAACGCACCCGTACGAATGCCCGTACCCGCAAGGGTCCGCGCAAGTCGGCTGCGACCGGCAAGAAGTAAGCTGCCCGAACTGAAAGAAGCTCATCATGGCAAAAGCACCCAACAATTCGGCTGCCCAGCGGGTTCGCAAGAAGGTCCGCAAGAACGTTGCAGACGGCATCGCGCACGTCCACGCCTCGTTCAACAACACCATCATCACCATCACTGACCGTCAAGGCGGCGCCCTGTCGTGGGCTTCGTCGGGTGGCCAAGGCTTCAAGGGCTCGCGCAAGTCGACCCCCTTTGCAGCCCAGGTGGCAGCTGAAGTGGCTGGCCGCGCTGCACAAGAGCAGGGCATCAAGAACCTCGACGTCAAGATCAAGGGCCCCGGCCCGGGTCGTGAGTCGTCGGTTCGCGCCCTGGCAGCGCTGGGCATTCGCATCAACTCGATCTCTGACGTGACGCCCGTGCCGCACAACGGCTGCCGTCCGCAGAAGCGTCGCCGTATCTGATCCCATTCACCTCCAGGTGACAGGGACATTGCAGATTCGGATGGCGGTGCGATAATCGCGCGTTTTCCCGGAGCCGGCGGGCACTTTGTGCCGCGCCGGCTTCAGTCTTGAGTCGATCTCATTTTCGAGACGGCTCATAAGCCCACCGTCCAAGCCCATAAAAACACCGGCTGGACTCGCGTCAACAACCTCGGATTTGAGGCTTGGCGTCAGATTGAACAAGGACACGCAAAGTGGCACGTTACCTCGGCCCCAAGGGCAAACTTTCCCGCCGCGAAGGCACCGACCTCTACCTGAAGAGCGCCCGCCGCGCCATCAGCGACAAGGTCAAGTTCGACTCCAAGCCCGGCCAGCACGGCCGCACCTCCGGCCAACGCACGTCCGACTTCGGCCTGCAGCTGCGCGAGAAGCAGAAGGTCAAGCGCATGTACGGCGTGCTGGAGCGCCAGTTCCGCCGCTACTTCGCCGAAGCCGAGCGCCGCAAGGGCTCGACCGGCGTGAACCTGCTGCAGCTGCTGGAATCGCGTCTGGACAACGTCGTCTACCGCATGGGCTTCGGCTCCACCCGCGCAGAAGCCCGCCAGCTGGTTTCGCACAAGGGCGTCACGGTGAACGGCGAGGTCGTCAACATCGCTTCCTACCTGGTCAAGGCCGGTGACACCGTCGCCGTGCGCGACAAGGCCAAGAAGCAATTGCGCGTCACCGAGTCGTTCAAGCTCGCTGATTCCATCGGCCTGCCGGCCTGGGTCAGCGTCGACGGCACCAAGCTCGAAGGCGTGTTCAAGAAGGCTCCGGACCGCGATGAGTTCGGCGCCGAGATCAACGAATCGCTGATCGTCGAGTTGTACTCGCGTTAATGATTTCCCCCGCCGACCACGCCTGCTTTGGGCGCGGTCGGCGTTTCCTCGTCCGGGCTTTTGCCCTTCGTAGGCTCTGCCCGGCTGGTCCTCAGCCTTATCGGTGTAACGAACCGAGGGTATTGAAAGAAAGACCTCATGCAAACCAACTTGCTCAAACCCAAGTCCATCAACGTGGAGCCCCTGGGCGGTCATCGCGCCAAGGTCACCCTGGAGCCGTTCGAACGCGGCTACGGTCACACCCTGGGCAACGCCCTGCGCCGTGTGCTGCTCTCGTCGATGGTGGGGTATGCGCCGACGGAAGTGACGATTGCCGGCGTGCTCCACGAGTACTCGGCCATCGACGGCGTGCAAGAGGACGTGGTTCACATCATGCTGAACCTCAAGGGCGTCGTCTTCCGCCTGCACAACCGTGAAGAAGTGACCCTGGTCCTGCGCAAGGAAGGCGAAGGCCCCGTCACCGCGGCCGACATCCAGACCCCGCACGACGTCGAGATCATCAATCCCGAGCACGTCATTGCCCACCTGTCGCAGGGCGGCAAGCTCGACATGCAGATCAAGGTCGAGAAGGGCCGTGGCTATGTGCCCGGCACGATGCGCCGCTTCGGCGACGAGCCGACCAAGAGCATCGGCCGCATCGTCCTGGACGCCTCGTTCTCGCCCGTCAAGCGCGTCAGCTACGCCGTCGAAAACGCCCGCGTCGAGCAGCGTACCGACCTGGACAAGCTGGTCATGGAAATCGAAACCAACGGCGCCATCTCGCCCGAGGAAGCGATCCGTGCTTCGGCCAAGATCCTGGTTGAGCAACTGGCCGTCTTCGCCCAGCTGCAAGGCACCGACCTGGTCGACGCCTTCGACCAGCCGGCCCAGCGCTCCAGCAGCTTCGACCCGATCCTGCTGCGCCCGGTCGACGAACTCGAGCTCACCGTGCGTTCGGCCAACTGCCTGAAGGCCGAAAACATCTACTACATCGGCGATCTGATCCAGCGCACCGAGACCGAGCTGCTGAAGACCCCGAATCTGGGTCGCAAGTCGCTCAACGAAATCAAGGAAGTGCTGGCTTCGCGCGGCCTCACCCTCGGCGCCCGCCTGGAAAACTGGCCCCCGCAAGGCCTGGACAAGCGGTAATCCGCTTCGCTCGAACAGAAAAGACGGCCTGAAGGCCGTCATCGGATGACAAACGCACTTTGGTGCGTTTGATCGTGCAACCAGCAGTACCTGATCCGGCTGCTGGCATTAACAAAGTGAAAAAGGAATAGCACCATGCGTCACCGTAACGGCCTCCGTAAACTCAACCGCACCAGCGCCCACCGCGCTGCGATGCTGCGCAATATGTGCGTGTCTCTGCTCGAGCACGAAGCCATCAAGACCACGGTCCCCAAGGCCAAGGAACTGCGCCGCGTCGTTGAGCCCCTCATCACGCTCGCCAAGGAACCCACGCTGGCCAACCGCCGCCTGGCTTTCGACCGCCTGCGCGACCGCGACATCGTCAGCAAGCTGTTCAACGTACTGGGCCCGCGCTTCGCGGCTCGTCCGGGCGGCTACACCCGCATCCTGAAGATGGGCTTCCGCGTCGGCGACAACGCGCCCATGGCTTTCGTTGAGCTGGTGGATCGCGCCGAAGGCGAGACCGCTGGCGAAGCCGTCGAATAAGTTCAGCCCGCGCTGATCCATGAAGCCCGCCTCGTGCGGGCTTTTTCATGGGCGCTCGCGGCGTCGGCCCCCTCCTACGCGCAAGGCAAACCCAGCCTGACGACACCGCGGCCCCGGCGCGCGCACAGTGGAACGCCGCTTCCACTTCGCACGAACCCGCCATGAGCCTCCATCCCACCATCTCCTCGGCCAAGGTCGAGGGCACCGCGGTCTACGACCTCGCCGGCGACAAGCTCGGCGCCATCGACGACCTCGTCATCGACAAGCGCACCGGCCATGTGCGTTATGCCGCACTGGAATTCGGCGGCTTTCTCGGCCTGGGTACCGACCGCTACCCGTTGCCCTGGGACATGCTGAAGTACGACACCAGCAAGGATGGCTATGTCGTCAACCTGGATCGCGACCTGCTGACCGATGCGCCGCGGTACGCCAAGGACGCAGTGCCGGCCTACACCGAGGACTACGGCCGCAGCGTCTATACCCACTACGGCTTCAACTGGCAGTGAGGCGCACCATGAGCAAGTCCCATCTTGGCCACAGCCACAGCCACAACGCCCAGTCCGGCCCCGTGACGCACACCGCCAGCGAATTCGCCACAACCAAGGCCACCCAAGGGCAGACGCTGACCAAGCAGGCCAAGGCGCCGGCGCGCCAGAAAGACGGCACGGCGCGTGAAGCACCCCAGGGCCCGCCTCAGCACAAGATCTGACCAGCCGCGTTAACGGCGCAAAGGCAGCCAGTGCAGATCGCCGTCGCCAAGCACCGCCACTTGCGCGCTGTGCCGGGCAAGGTCCGCGCGCCGCAGCGTCAGCGCACCGGTGAGGCCGCCGAAGGCCGGCAGCACCAGGGCGTGCGGGTAGCGCACGAAGCAAGGCCGGCGCAGTCGGTCCCCCGCACGGCTGGCGATGACGACGGCGGGGTGCCAATGCCCTGCAAGCGTGAAGCCCGCTGCGCCGGGTGGCGGTGGCTCATGCGCGGCTGTCAAAGGGCCTAACGCCCATGCCGTGCTGACAACCTCCATCGGCAAGCCGGGCGGATGAATGCGCCGGTCGTGGTTGCCGAGTACCAGCACGGTCGGTACGCGTCGCGCAAAGCCGTCGACCGATTCGAGCAGGGCCGGCGTCAGCCCCTCGGCGCTGTGCCAGAAATCACCCAGCACGACGAGTCGAGTCGCGCGGTGCGTCGCTACCAGCGCTTCCAGCCGCGCCAGTGTGCGCGCGCTGCTGCCAGCCGGCACCGCCTGCCCCTGCGCACGAAAGGCAGCGCCCTTGCCCAGGTGCAGGTCGGCAGCGAACAGCGTGCGCGCGGTGGGCCACCAGACCGCGCCATCCGGTAGCAGCCACAAGGTCTCGCCGGCAGCTTCGATGCTGAGGCTCACCGCCGCCCCCGCCGCGCACCACTGCGTTTAGCGGTCTTGTCGCTCTCCTGCGCGAAGGCCAGCGGCGCGCCCACGTCCAGCGGCGCCGCGCCTCCGCCCGCCGCCGCCTCCAGCTCCGCCAGCATGCGTGTCAGCCGCTGCGCCAGCGACTCGGTCGTCACCCGTTCGCGCAGCATCTCCACCAGCAGCGGAAAGGCCAGCGGCGAGGTCTGCTTTGGCCGCTGCAAGTCCAGCGGCATTGCAGCCAGCCGGTCCAGCGTGCGCGCCAGCGAGTCCTCGTCCAGCTCGGCCGACAGCAGCTCCTCCTCGGCCTGGCGCAGCAGGCGGTTGCCCGGGTCGTGCTGGCGAAAGACATCGAAGTACAGCGAGCTCGATGCCTGTAGCTGGCGTTGGCTGCGCACCTCGCCGGGATGGCTCTGGAAGATCAGCCCCGAGATGCGCGCGATCTGCCGGAAGCGCCGCCGCGCCAGCTCGCTGGCGTTGATGCTGGCCAGCACCTCCTGGCGCAGCGTGTGGCGATCGACGGCCGCAAGCAGCTGCGGCAGGCGCGTGGCCCAGTCGACGTCGGTGGCGCTGAGCAGCTCCATGCCGTATTCGTTGATGGCGACGGTGAAGGTGGCCGGCGTGTCGCGCCCCACGCGCCAGGCCAGCAGCCAGGCCAGGCCCAGGTGCACCGTGCGGCCGGCAAAGGGGTAGAGGAAGAGGTGGTGGCCGTCCGACGAGGTCTGCACCTCGGCCAGCAGCCGCTGCGGCCCGGGCAGGGCCGACCACTCGGCCTGCAGCTTCAGCAGCGGTGCGACGAAGCGCATCTCCTTGTCCAGATAGCGACCCTGCGCCGCTTCATCGAAGCGCTCCAGCATCGCATCGGCCAGCGTGTCGGAGATCGGGAACTGCCCGCCGTTCCAGCGCGGCAGCAGCGCGCGGCCCGGCTTGCCGATGCGCACATAGGCGGTCAGCCCCTCGACGCGCACCAGCTCCAGCGCCCGGCCACCCAGCAGGAAGACATCGCCGGGCTTGAGCCGCGCGATGAAGCTCTCCTCCACCGTCGCGATGCGCCCCCCGCCCAGGAACTGCACGCTCATCATGGCATCCGACACGATGGTGCCGATGTTGCTGCGGTGGCGCCGCGCCAGCCGCACGTCCGGCACACGCCACACGCCCTCGTCGTCGGGCACGACACGCTGGAAGTCCGGGTAGGCGCGCAGGCTCTCGCCGCCATGGCGCACAAAGGCCAGGGCCCATTGCCAGGCCTCGTCGCTCAAGCCGCGATAGCTCGGCGCTGTACGCACCTCGGCCAGCAACTGCTCGGGCCGGAAGCCTCCGCCCAGTGCCACCGTCACGAGATGCTGCACAAGCACATCCAGCGGCGCCACCGGCGCGTGGCGCGGCTCGATGCGGCCGGCCTCCACGGCGGCGCGCAGGGCCGAGGCCTCGACGATCTCCAGGCTGTGCGTCGGCACCATGGTCACGCGCGAGCGGCGCCCCGGCGCATGGCCGCTGCGACCGGCGCGCTGCAGCAGGCGGGCCACGCCCTTGGCCGAGCCGATCTGCAGCACCTGGTCCACCGGCAGGAAGTCCACGCCCAGGTCCAGGCTGGCCGTGCAGACGACGGCCTTGAGCTGGCCGGCCTTCATCGCCGCCTCTACCCAACGCCGCAGCTCGGCATCGATGGAGCCGTGATGCAGCGCGATCGCGCCGGCCCAGTCGGGCCGTGAGTCCAGCAGCGCCTGGAACCAGCGCTCGCTCTGAGAGCGCGTGTTGGTGAACACCAAGGTGCTGGCCGCCTTGTCGATCAGCTCGGCGACGGCCGGCAGCATGGTCAGACCCATGTGGCCGCCCCAGGCGAAGCGCTCGATGCGAGCGGGCAGCAGCGTCGCGATGTCGATCTTCTTGTCCTGGGCGCCGCGCACCAGCACCGCCTCCGGCGCCAGCACGTCACGCGCCTCGTCGAGATTGGCCAGCGTGGCCGACAGGCCCCAGGTCATCAGCGCCGGGTTCCAGTGCCGCAGCCGCGCCAGCGCCAGCTGCAGTTGCACGCCGCGTTTGGTGCCCAGCAATTCATGCCATTCATCGACGACGACCAAGCGCACCCGCTTCAGGATGTCCGGGGCGTCAGCGCGGGAGAGCATCAGGCTCAGGGATTCGGGCGTCGTGACGAGGCCGGTGGGCCAGCGGCGCTGTTGCGAGGCGCGCTCGCTGGTGGATGTGTCGCCGGTGCGTGCGGCCAGCGTCCAGTCCGGCGCGAGCGCAGACGCCGCGTCCTGCAGGGCTAGCAGCGTGTCGTGGCTGAGCGCGCGCATCGGGGTCACCCAGAGCACGGTCAGCGAAGCTTCCTTGGCACCGAACGCCTGCAGCGCGCCGAGCCAGACGGCGAGAGTCTTGCCGGAGCCGGTGGTGGCATGCAGTAGGCCGGAGTGGCCGGCTTTCATTTCCTTCCAGACGTTCTTTTGGAAGGGGAAGGGCTTCCAGCCCTTGCTTTCAAGCCATGCTGTGGTCGGGTTAGGCATCAGATGTTTTTGCCTCGTCGCAAAAGCAACCAACATCACGCCACCGCATCCATCAAGGCCCTCAACGACGCCAACGTATCCGCCTCCCACAACGGCTTGTCCTCCCGAATCCTCAGCATCCGCGGAAACCTTACCGCGATCCCGCTCTTGTGCCGCGTACTCGCCTGAATGCCCTCGAAGCCCAGCTCGAACACCATCGTCGGCCGCACGCGCCGCACCGGCCCGAACTTCTCCACCGTAGTCTTGCGGATCTCGCGGTCCACGCCCTTGATCTCCTCGTCGGTCAGCCCCGAGTAGGCCTTCGCAAACGGCACCAGCATCAGCTCGCCGCCTGTCGAATCGAGCGCGGCCTCGGCCTCCGCCGCATCCCGCGGCGCGCGATTCCAGACGGCAAAGCTGTAGTCGGTATAGAGGTTGGCACGGCGGCCATGGCCGGCCTGGGCGTAGATCAACACGGCATCCACGCTCAGCGGTGCGACCTTCCACTTCCACCAAGCGCCGACGGTGCGGCCGATGCCATAGGCTGACTCACGGTGCTTCAGCATCAGGCCTTCGACACGACGCTCGCGCGAGCCTTCGCGGGCGGCGGCTAGGTCAGACCATTCGTCCGCTTCCACCAGCGGCGATGTCGCGATGCCCAACTGCTCCAGCCGCGCGCGACGGATGTGCATGGGCTCCTGCCGCCGATCAACCCCGTCGCTCTCCAGCAGGTCATAAGCCAGCAGCCGCACCGGCGCCTCGGCCAGGATGGCCTTGGACAGCTTGGTGCGGCCGATGCGCTTTTGCAGCAGCGCGAAGGGCGCCGGCTCCGCCTCGCCGTGCCGCCAAGCCAGCAGTTCGCCGTCGACGACGGTGCCGTCCGGCCAGGTGCTCGCTTCCAGCACCACCTCCGGAAAGCGTTCCGTCACCAGCTCCTCGCCGCGCGACCAGATCCACGCCTGGCCGTTGCGCTTGACCACCTGGGCGCGGATGCCGTCGTACTTCCATTCCGCCAGCCAGTCGCCGCGCTCGCCCAGCGCAGCGGGCTCGCCGGGCAGCGCATGCGCCAGGAAGAAGGGGTAGGGCTGGCCGCCACGAGAGCCGCTTGTGTCCTCGGCCAGCAGCGCCTGGAAGCGCGCGGCCGTCGGCGGCGTGTCGATCTGGGTGTAGCCCATCATGTGCTGCGCGATGCCGGCCGCGTCGGCCCCAGACCACTCGGCCAGCGCCCGCTGCACCAGCAGCTTGCTGACACCGACGCGAAAGCCCCCGCCCACCAGCTTGACGAACATGAAGCGCTCGTCCGCCGACAGGCCCTGCCACGCGCTCAACACGGCCTCGCGTCGCGCCGCTGCGTCGAGCGCACGCAGCGGCAGGATGCGCTGCTCCATCCAGTCGGCCAGCGGCTCGTCGAGCTTGTCCTGCGGGTCGGGAAGCACGTAAGCGATGGCCTCCGCCAGGTCGCCGGTGACGGCATAGCCGGCCTCGAACAGCCACTCCGGCAAACCCGCCGCCTCGCAGGCCAGTGCTCGCAGCTCGCTCGTGGGCACCGCTCGGCGCGGCGTGCCGCCGGCCAGCAGATAGACGGCCCAGGCCGCATCACGCGCGGGCGCGTCGGCCAGGTAGCGTTTCAATGCCGCCACCTTGGCCAGTGTGGACGTGCTGGCGTCGATGGCGAGGTAGAGGGCGACAAAGCGCTTCATTGCGCCGCCTCCACGCCATGCGTCTCGTCGCCGTACTCGGTCGCAAAGGCCTCGGCCTGCAGGCCCAGTTCGCTCAGGTAGCGCACCAGCGCGCCTTCGTCGCCATGCGTGACGATGACGCGCTGGGCGCCGGTCGATTGAATGGCCGACAGCAGCCCCGGCCAGTCCGCGTGGTCGCTGAAGACGAAGCCGCGGTCCACGCTGCGGCGCCGGCGGGCGCCGCGCAACCGCATCCAGCCGCTGGCAAAGGCGTCGCTGTGCGGCCCCAGCGCTTTGGCCCAGCGACTGTCCTGCACGGCCGGCGGTGCGATGACGAGCGCGCCGCGCAGCGCCTTGAAGTTCGTTTCCGGCGTCACGGTCTCCACCTCCGGCAGGGCCACGCCCGCCGCGCGATAGGCCTCGTTCAGCCGCGCAACCGCTGCATGCACCAGCACCGGCCCAGGTGCGTCCGCGGTTGCCAGCCCCGCCACCAGCCGCTGCGCCTTGCCCAGGCTGTAGCCCATCAGCAGCGCCTGCTTGCCCTGGGCCGCGCAATCGGCCCACCAGGTGCGCATCTCGGCCAGCACCTCGGTCTGCGGTGCCCAGCGGTAGATGGGCAGGGCAAAGGTGGCTTCGGTGATGAAGACATCGCAGCGCACCGGCTCGAAGGGCGCGCAGGTGGTGTTGGCCTCCCCCTCAGCATTCACCGCGCCGCTGACGAAGTAATCGCCCGACACGACCCAGACCTCGCCGCGGTGTTCCACCCGCACCTGGGCCGAGCCCAGCACATGGCCGGCAGGGTGCAGGCTGACGGTTACCTCGCCCAGTTGCAACGGCTCGCCATAGGCCAGGCCCTGGAAGGCCATGTCGGGACCCATGCGGGAGCGCATCAGCCCTTCGGCGTCGCTGTGGGCGAGGTAGGCGCCGTGGCCCTCGCGGCAATGGTCGGCATGGGCGTGGGTGATGACGGCACGCGCCACCGGCCGCCAGGGGTCGATATGAAAGCCGCCCGCCTCGCAATACAGGCCCTCGGGGCGGCGGGTGATCAAGTCAGCCATGGACCCAGTGTGCCCAGGTCGGCGCAGCACGCTTGTCGGACGGCATCCGCTCATTTACGGGACTCGCGCGGAACTCAAACGCCAGAGTCGTGACTCACCACGGGTGCGACCGCCAGGTCATGCCCGCCGCCCCTGCTACGGACCCGACCTTGCTGCTCGATCCCCGCCACTGCCGCTCGCCCTTGCGCCTCAGCCTGCTGGCCGCGCAGTGGCTCGCCTGTGCTTCGGCCTGGGCCGCCGGCACGCCGCCGGTGGTGCCGACACCGGCCGAGCTGGCCCGCCCGCCCGAGGCTCGCAACACCGAGCTGCCGCCCGAGCGTCCGCAGCAGGTCACGCGCGAGCTCGGCAAGCCCGACGACGAGCTCAAAATCGACGTCACCGCCTACAGCCTGTCGCCCGACGCCCCAGCCGCCCTGCGCGAGGCCCTGCCGCGATTGACTGCTGCCTTCGTCGGCAAGGACCGTGGCTTCGAGGATCTCGTCAACGCTGCCAACGAGGTGACCCGCTTCCTGCAGCGCGACCTGGGGCTCTACCTGGGTTACGCCTACATCCCGGAGCAGACCTTCGATGGCCAGACGGTGCGCATCGCCGTGCTGGAGGGGCGCCTGGACCGGGTCGTGCTGAACTGGAGCGACGGCCTGCCGGTGGACCGTGAGGTCGTCGAGGCCTATCTGGCACGCCTGAAGCCCGGCGACGTGCTGACGGTGGAAGCCGTCGAGCGCACGGTCTTCCTCATCAACGACCTGCGCGGCATCGTCACGCGGGCCGAGGTCAAGGCCGGCAGCGCGCCGGGCACCGCCATCCTCGAATTCACGCCGCGCGCCGAATCGCGCTACAGCGGCAGCGTCGACGGCGACCTCAACGGCTCCAAGGTCATCGGTGCCCAGCGCCTGGGGGCCCAGGTCGTCATGGCCAGCCCGCTGGGCCGCGGCGACGGTCTGTCGGCATCAGTGCTGGCCTCCACCGGCGGCGGCCTGCTGTTCGCGCTGCTGGGCTACACCAGCCCCATCGGTGCCGACGGCTTCAAGGCCGGCGCGTCGCTGTCGGCGGTGCGCTATCAGCTCGACAAGAAGGAATTCCCCCTCGGCCTGGACGGCACCGGCACGACGCTCAACCTCTTCGCTCTCTACCCCTGGGTGCGTTCGCGCAACCTCAACCTGTTCGCGCTGGGAGCCGTCGACGCCAAGCGCTATGTCGACAAGGTCGCGGCCCTGTCGACGAAGAAGCATGTGGAAGACGCCAGCGTCGGTGTCAGCGGCGATTTTCGCGACAGCCTGCTGACCGGCAGCGTCAACACCTTCGAGCTCAACCTGGCGCAGGGCCGGCTCAACTTCCCGGCCGGTGCGCCCAGCGGTGGCGACGATGCGGCGAGCTTTCGCAAGCTCAGCTTCGCGGCCTCGCGGCTGCAGAACGTGCTGAGCAATCGGCTGTTGGCCTATTTCACGATGCGCGGCCAGTGGGCCCTGTCCAACCTCGACTCGACCGAGCAGTTCCGCGCCGGTGGCCCGAACGGCGTGCGCGCCTATGCGCCGGGCGAAGGCACGGGCGACAGCGGCGCCGTCGCCAGCCTGGAGCTGCGCTGGCTGCCGCCGGCCAGCCTGTTCGGGCGCTGGGCCAGCGAGCTGGTGCTGGCGGCCTTCTACGACGGCGCCTTCATCCGGTACCGCCATGATCCCAACCTCGTGCTGCGCGAGCCCGGCTACGTGAACCGCGCCTGGCTGGGCGGCGCGGGGCTGTCCCTGGTATGGGCGCGCGGCAACGCGTATGCCTTCCGCATGAGCCTGGCCACGCCCACGCACGGCCATGCCAGCACCGAAAGCCAGTCGAGCAAGCTGCGCCTGTATGCCCAGGGATCGTGGAGCTTCTGATGTGGCGCCTGCAACCCCTCGCCCTCGCTCTGTGCCTTGCCGCAGCCTATCCGGCTGCCCATGCGCTGCCTCAAGGCGCCCAGGTCGTGCAGGGCCAGGTCGCAATTCGCCCGGGCCTGATCCAGCAGAGCAGCGACAAGGCCATCGTCAACTGGCAGAGCTTCTCCATCGCCGCGGGCGAGGGCCTGCGTATCCAACAGCCCAGCGTCAACTCGGTGCTGCTGAACCGCGTCGTCGGTGGTGACCCGTCGCTGATCCTGGGGCAGTTGCAGGCCAATGGCCGGGTCTTCCTGATCAACCCGCGCGGCATCGTCTTCGGGCGGGGATCGCAGGTGGATGTCGGCGGTCTCGTCGCGTCCACGCTGGACCTGTCCGACACCGCCTTCATCGCCGGCAACTACCGCTTCTCGGCGGGCGCGGGCGCCAGCGCGCTGCAGGCTGATGGCAGCATCAGCGCGCCGGGCGGCACGGTGGCGCTGGTCGCCCCCCAGCTCAGCGTTGGCGGCAGCATCGCGGCGCGGCGCGTCGGCCTGGGCGCAGCGACCACCGTGCAGGTCGACGTGGAGGGCGACGGCCTTGTCCTCTTCAATCTGCGCAACAACGACAACCGCGACGTCGCGCTGAAGTTCAACGGCCGCGTGCAGGCCGACGGCAGCGCCGAGCTGCGCGCCCAGGCTCGCGGCGGCGCGGCCGGCCAGGTGCTGAACATGGACGGCATCGTGCAGGCGCGGGGCTTGAGCCAGCAGGGCGGGCACATCGTCATCGACGGCGGCACGGCCGGCATCACCACAGTCAACGGCGGCCTGGACGCCAGCGGCGAACGAGGCGGCAGCATCACCGTGCTGGGCCAGAAGCTCGCGCTGCTGGACGGCGCCCGGCTGGACGCGTCCGGGCGCCTCGGCGGCGGCAGCCTGCAGGTCGGTGGCGGCTTCGAGGGCAGGGGCACCGAGCACAACGCCGAGCAGACCTGGATAGGTGCCGGCGCTGAGCTGCGCGCCAGTGCCACCGAACGGGGCGATGGCGGCCGCATCGCCGTCTGGGCTGACGGACGCACCGACATGCTCGGCAGCATCTGGGCCCGCGGCGGGCGTCTGGGGGGCAATGGCGGCATGGTCGAGACCTCGGGCCGCCAGCAGCTCAACCTGCTCGGCCGCGTTGACGCCGGCGCACCGCTGGGGCGGTCGGGCCAGTGGCTGCTCGACCCCAACGACGTGGTCATCAAGGCCAACAGCGGCACCAACACCAACGTTGGCGCGGCGCCGAATTTCGCCAGCACGGACGATGCCGCCGTGGTCGACGTTGGCGCCCTCAACAATGCGCTGTCCGGCGGCACGTCGGTGACGGTGCAGACCCTGGCCTTGGGCACCAACGGCCAACATGGCGACATCGACGTCCAGGCCGCCATCGTGCCTACCGGCGCGGCCACGCTGAACCTGATCGCCTTGCGCAACATCAGCTTCAGCGCCGGCAGCATCGGCGCGGGGGTAGGTGCCCTCAACGTCGTCCTGCAGGCCGGTGGCGACATCACCGGCAGCACCATCAATACAGGCGGCGGCAGTCTGGCCGCGACAAGTTCGGGCGCGGGCACCGTCGCACTGGGCAGCGTCACCAGCGCAGGCCTGACCCTCAGCAGCGTTGGCGGCGACGTCGTCCTGCCGACCGGCACGGTCACGGGCAATGTCGGCGTCACCACCAGCGGCAGCGGCGCGATCACGCAGGCCGGCGCGTTGGCGGTGACTGGCACGACGGGTGTCACCACGGGGTCCGGCAACATCACGCTGACGGCGGCCAGCAACAACCTGCAGGGCGCGGTCAGCCTGACGACCACCGGCATCACCCAGGTCAGCAATGGCAGCGGCCATGCGCTGACCCTGGGCACGCTGAACACCCATGCCCTCACCGCCAGCGCCACCGCCGCCAACCTGAACCTGGGCAGCGGCACCGTCACCGGCAACCTCAGCGCGACGACGACCGGTACCGGCACCATCACCCAAGGCGGTGCGCTGACGGTGACCGGCACCACGGGCTTGAGCAACGGCAGCGGCAACATCACGCTGGCCTCGGGCAACGACCTGCGGGGGCTGGTGAGCGTCACCACCACCGGCAATGCGCAACTCGTCAATGGCAGCGGCAAGGACTTGTCCCTGGGCGCGCTGAGCGCTGGCGGCCTGACCGTCAGCACCAGCAATGCCAATCTGGACCTCGGTAGCGGCTCGGTTGGCGGCAACCTCAGTGCAGCGACGACGGGCACCGGCACGCTGACGCAGAGCGGCGCACTGACGGTGACCGGCACGTCGGCCTTGAGCAATGGCAGCGGCAACATCACGCTGACCTCGGCCAACGACCTTCAGGGCGCGGTCAGCATCACCAGCACCGGCACGACCCAACTCGGCAATGGCAATGGCAAGGCGCTGACCCTGGGCACATTGAGCACCCATGCGCTCACCGTCAGCACCAGCGGCGCCAATCTGGACCTGGGCGGCGGCACCGTCACCGGCAACCTCAGCGCGACGACGACAGGCAGCGGCACGCTCACGCAGACCGGCGCACTGACGGTGACCGGCGCCACGACCCTGAGCAACGGCAGCGGCAATATCACGCTGGCCTCGGCCAACAATCTGCAAGGTGCGGTCGACATCACGACCACCGGCACGACGCAGATCGCCAATGGCAGCGGCAATGCGCTGACCTTGGGCACGCTGAGCACGCGCACGCTGACCGTCAGCACCAGCGGCGCCGCCCTGGCCCTGGGCAGCGGCACGGTCACCGGCGCCCTCAGCGCGACGACGACGGGCACCGGCACCCTCACGCAAGGCGGCGCGCTGACGGTGACGGGCGTGACGGCCCTCAGCAATGGCAGCGGCAATATCACGCTGACCACGGCCGGAAACGACTTCCAGGGCGCGGTCAGCATCACCAGCACCGGCGCCACCCAGCTCAGCAATGCCAATGGCAACACCCTGACCCTGGGCACGCTGAACACCGGCGCGCTGACCGTCAGCGCCAACCATGCCGACCTGGTGCTGGGCAGCGGCACCGTCGGCGGCAACCTCAGCGCGACGACGACGAACAACGGCACGCTCACGCAGAGCGGCGCGCTGACGGTGACGGGCACCAGCAGCCTCAGCAATGGCAGCGGCGACATCACGCTGACCTCGGCCAACGATCTGCAGGGGGCCGTCAGCGTCACGACGACCGGCACCACGCAGATCAGCAATGGCAGCGGCAAGGCCCTGACCCTGGGGACGCTGAGCGTGCGCGACCTGACGGTCAACACCAGCGGCGCCAACCTGGGCCTGGGCAGCGGCACCATCAGCGGCAACCTCGGCGCGACGACGACCGGCACCGGCGCCATCACGCAGAGCGGTGTGTTGACGGTGACCGGCACCAGCGGCCTCAGCAGCGGCAGCGGCGGCATCACGCTGGCGGCGGCCAACGACCTGCAGGGCGCGGTCAGCCTCACCAGCACGGGCAGCAGTCAGGTCGTCAACGGCAGCGGCAAGGCCCTCGCCCTGGGCACGCTGAACACCGGCGCGCTGACGGTCAGCACCAGCAATGCCGACATCGACCTGGGCAGCGGCACGGTGGCCGGCACCCTGAGCGCCACGACGACGGGCAGCGGCACCATCACCCAGAGCGGCGCGCTGACAGTGACCGGCAGCAGCGGCCTCAGCAACGGCAGCGGCAACGTCAACCTGACGTCGGGCAACAACCTGCAAGGTGCGGTCAGCGTCACGACGACGGGCACCACGCAGCTCAGCAATGCCAGCGGCAACGCGCTGACCCTCGGCACGCTCAGCACTCGCGCCCTGACGGTCAGCACCAGCAATGCCAATCTCGGCCTGGGCAGCGGCACCGTCACCGGCAACCTCAGCGCCACCACCACCGGCACCGGCGTCATCACGCAGGGCGGTGTGCTGACGGTGACCGGCACCACGGCCTTGGGCAACGGTAGCGGCAGCATCACGCTGACCTCGGCCAACAACCTGCAGGGCGCCGTCGGCATCACCACCACCGGCACGACGCAGATCGCCAATGGCAACGGCAACGCGCTGGTGCTGGGCACGTTGAACACCCACGCCCTGACCGTCTCCACCAGCAATGCCAATCTGGGCCTGGGCAGCGGCACGGTCACCGGCAACCTCAGCGCGACGACGACGGGCGCCGGTGCCATCACGCAGGGCGGCGCGCTCACGATCAGCGGCACCACAGCCTTGAGCAACGGCAGCGGCAACATCACGCTGACGTCGGCCAACAACCTGCAAGGCGCGGTCAGCCTCACCACCAGCGGTACCACGACGCTGGGCAACGGCGGCGGCAACCCGTTGACGCTGGGCACGCTGAACACCGGCGACCTGACCGTCAGCACCACGGCCGGCGGTGCGCTGAACTTGGGGCAAGGCAGCATCAACGGCACGCTGAGTGCCAGCAGCCACGGCGGCGCCATCAGCCAGACGGGCGCGTTGTCGGTCAGCGACATCGCCACGCTGGATGCCACCACGGCCGGCAACATCAGCCTGCCCAACACCAGCAACCAGTGGCATGGCCTGAACCTGGTCGGCAACTCGCTGGACCTGCGCTCCGGCGGCGATCTTGAAATCCTCAGCCTGACCCAGCCCGCCAATCGCGCGCTGACGCTGTCTGCCGGTGCCAACCTCATCCTTGGCCCGGTCGCCAACATCAACACTGGCACCGCCGACCTGGCGCTGATCAGCGGCGGCAGTTTCACCATGGGCGGCGTGCTGGCCGGCCACAACGTCGAGCTTCAGGCCCAGACCGGCCTCAGCCTGGGCCAGAACATCACGGCCAGCGGCACGCTGAAGCTGACGACGGCCAGCGGCGACGTCAACCAGACCGGCGGCAGCCTGCTCGTCACCGGCACGACGACGGTCTCGGCCGGCGGCTCGGTCATCAGCCTGAACCAGCCGACCAACCAATTCGGCGACGTTGTCAGCCTCAGCGGCGGCACCACCGGCGTGACGGACAGTGCCGCGCTGACACTGGGCACAGTGAACACCGGCGACCTGACGGTCACATCGACTGGCAACCTCGGTCTCGGCCAGGGCAGCGTCACCGGCACGCTGAGCGCGACGAGCAACGGCGGCGCGATCACGCAGACCGGTGGCCTGACGCTGACCGGTGCGACGACGCTGAACGCCGGCGCGGCGGACATCACGCTGAACCAGGCCAGCAACGATCTGCAGGGCGCCATCACCGCCACGGGCGGCGCGGTGTCATTGCGCAGCGCCAACAACCTCAACCTCTTCGCGCTGACCCAGCAGCCCAACAAGGGCCTGGAGCTGGAGGCGGGCGGCACCCTCATCCTGCCGGCCGGCACGAGCAATATCGACACCGGCACCGAAGCCTTGACCCTGTCCAGCGGTGGCGTGTTCAGCACCTTCGGCACGCTCAAGGGCGGCGCCGTCACGCTCAAGGGCCAGTCGGCCACGCTGGCGCATGACATCACGGCCACCGCTGCCCTCGCCGTGACCAGCACCAGCGGTGTCATCAACCAGACCGGCGGCCGCATCAGCGCCGCGGGCACGAGCAGCTTCGATGCCGGCGGCCAGGCCATCACGCTGGACGCGGCGACAAACCAGTTCACTGGCCTGGTCTCGCTGACCGGCGGTACCACCCAGATCAGGAGCCAGGGCGCGCTGGGGCTGGGCGGCCTGGCGACCGGCTCGCTGCAGATCCTGGCTGGCGGCGCACTGGGCTTTGGCACGGGCAGCATCGGCGGCGCCCTCAGCGCCACCAGCAGCGGTGCCGTCACGCAGGCTGCTGGCGGCTTGAGCGTCACCGGCACCGCAACCCTCAACGCCGGCGGCGCCGACATCACGCTGGGTGACCTGGCCAACAGCTGGACCGGCGCGGTCGCGCTGACCGGCAGGAATGCCGTGCTCACCGGCAGCAGTGCTGTCACGCTGGGCCATGTCAATGCCACCTCGCTGACGCTGACGACGGGCGGCGCCGTCAGCCAGGGCGCGGGCACGACCATAGCCCTGACCGGCGCCCTGGGCGTGGACGCGGGCGCTTCGGCCATCACCCTGGCGAACACCGGCAACCAGCTGGGTGGCATGGTCACGCTGAAGGGTGGCGCCACGCAGCTGCGCACCACCAACGCGCTGACGCTTGGCACGCTGGACACCGGCGCGCTCACAGCCAACAGCGCTGGCGCCATGAACCTGGGCCACGGCACTGTTGCCGGCAATCTGGCCGCCACCAGCGGCAATGGCGCGATCACCCAGGCCGCCGGCGGCTTGAGCGTCAGTGGCACTTCCAGCATCAACGCGGGCACGGCCGACATCACGCTGGACGACGCGGCCAACGGCTGGACCGGCGCCGTGGCGCTGACCGGCCGCGACGTGCGCCTCACCGACACCAGTGCCGTCGATCTCGGCGCGGTCAGCATCCACTCCCTCGTGCTGAAAGCCGGTGGCGATGTGACCCAGAGTGCGCCGCTCAGCCTGACCGGCGCCTTGAACGTGGATGCGGGCAGCGCCGCCATCACCCTCAACAACACCAGCAACCAGCTCGGCGGCCTGGTCACGCTCAAGGGCGGCGTTACCCAGGTGAAGACCGCGGCCGGGCTGACCTTGGGGCCGTTGACCACCGGCGACCTCACGGTGGGCGCTGCCGGCCCGCTGAACCTGGGCCAGGGCAATGTCACGGGCAACCTCGTGGCCAACAGCGGCAATGGCGCCATCAGCCAGTCCGGCTCGCTGCATGTGACCGGCTCCGCCGCCTTCACCTCCGGCAGCGGCAACATCACGCTGGCCAACGCCGGCAACCAGTTCCTCGGCGCGCTGAGCCTGACCGGCAATGCGGTGACCCTCTTCAACCAGCCCAGCCTGAGCTTCGGCACGCTGAGCTTCAACAGCCTGGACGCCACCAGCAACGGCAGCATCACGCTGGGTAGCGGCACGCTCAGCGGCGCGTTGACCGCGCGCGCCCTCGGCGGCGCCATCACACAGATCGCCGGCGGCCTTACCGTCGCCGGCAACGCGACGCTGCAGGCGACGACAGGCATCACGCTGACCGATGCGGCCAATCACCTCAACGGCGTCGTCAGCCTGAGTGGCAGTGCCAGCGCGGTCACGAACGCCGGCGGCCTGCGCCTGGGCACGCTGGCCACCGCCGGCCTGACGCTGAATGCGGCCGGCACGCTGGACCTTGGCAGCGGGGTCGTTGGCGGGACCCTCACGGCAGTCAGCAGCGGCGCCATCAGCCAGTCGGGTGCCCTGTCAGTGAGCGGCGGCACCAGCCTGAATGCGGGCAGCGCCGGCATCTCGCTCGGCCAGGCCGGCAATGCCTTCGCCGGCAGCGTCGACCTGCGTGGCGGCACCACCGTCATCACGGGTGCCGGCGCGCTGAGCCTGGGCAGCCTCAATGTCGGCGGGCTGACGGCGTCGGCCTCCGGCGCGCTGCGCCTGGGGACAGGCACGGTGGGGGGCAACCTCAATGCCGGCGGTGCGGCCATCACGCAGGCCTCCGGCGGCCTGGCGGTCAGCGGGGCGTCCACGCTGAGTACCGGCAGCGGCAACATCGATCTTGCCGAGGCGGGCAATGCCTTTGCCGGCGCGGTCAGCCTGGTGGGGGGCGATGTGACCCTGGCCAACAGCGGCGCCCTGCACCTGGGCAGCTTCGCGGTGCATGACCTCAAGGCCAGCGCCGGTGGCGACCTCGACCTCGGTGGCGGCACCGTGAATGGCGAGCTCACGGCCACCACGCGTGGCAGCAGGATCAGCCAGTCCGCGGCGCTGACGGTCAACGGCGTGGCCAACTTCGTCGCCGATGGCGGCCTGGCCACTCTGGTGCTGGACCAGCCGGGCAACCAGTTGCTGGGCGGCATCGCCATGCGCGGAGTAAATGGCGGCAGCTTCGCCAGCGCCGACATCAGCAGCGCGCTGGACCTGAGCTTCAGCGGCGATGTTCAGACGCTGAAGCTCAGCAGCGGCGGCCTGCTGACCCTTGGCGGTGGCCGGAGCACGACGCTGACGGCCGCGGCCCACAGCGGCATCGTGCAAACCGGCGCGCTGCAGGTCAGCGGCCTGACGACCCTGATCGCCCAGGGCGGCACGGTCATGCCAGTCGACATGGTCCATGCTGGCAACGACCTGAACCGCGTGCAGTTGCAGACCCAGGCCGGCGGTAGTCTCGGCCGTGTGCAGCTGCGCGATGGCGACGGCAGCCGGCACGACGGCCTGCAGTTGCTGGGCGACGCGGCCAGCCTGGAGATCACCTCAGCCGGTGCGCTGGACTTGGGCGGCGGCCGCTACGGCAGTCTGATGGCTGACACGAGCGCCACCGGCGCAGCCCTCACGCAGAGCGGCGCTCTGGCGGTCAGCGGCCCGGCGACGCTGAAGGCTGGCGGCGGCGCGATCACGTTGATCCGCCCCGACAACGACTGGGGCGGCCTGGTGCAGCTCGGCGGCGGCACAGTGCAAATCATCGCCGCCGGCGCGCTGACCCTGGGCGATATCGCCACAGACAGCCTGAGCGTGAATTCGGCCGGTGCCCTCAACCTGGGCCAGGGCGTGATCGGCGGTGCCCTGCTCGCAAGCAGCGGCGGCAACGCCATCACGCAATCTGGCGCACTGCAGTTCGGTGGCGTGGCCACGCTCAACGCCGGAGGCGCGGACATCGCGCTGCCCCACGCCGGCAATCAGTTCCTCGGCGTCATCAACCTCGCCGCCCGCGACGCGACGCTGTTCAGCCTGCCCGGCCTCAGCCTCGGCACATTGGCTCTGCGCAGCCTGGACGCGAGCAGCAACGGCGGCATCATCCTGGGCACCGGCAACCTGAGCGGCGCGCTGAGCGCACGAGGCGCCACGATCACTCAGATGGCGGGCGGCCTCGCCGTGGCGGGCGGCAGCACGCTGCAGGCAGCGGGCGACATTACGCTGACAGAAGCGGCCAACCAACTGGGCGGCCTCGTGAATCTGACTGGTGGCACGACGGCCCTGAGCAATGCCGGCGACCTAAGTCTGGGCAGCGTCGCGACCGGTCCCCTGACGCTGGAGGTGGCCGGCGCGCTGAACCTCGGCGGCGGCCAGATTGACGGCGAGCTGAAGGCGGTCAGCCGCGGGCTATTGACCCAGACCGGTTCGCTCGCGGTCAGCGGCGCAGTCACGCTGGACGCTGGCGCCGCGGCCATCAGCCTCGGCCAGGCCGGCAACGCCTTTGCCGGCACAGTCATCAACCTTACCGGCGGCAACACCCTGCTCATCAACAGTCGCCCGCTCAGCCTCGGCCTGCTGGACGTGGGCGACCTGACGGTCGCCTCGAATGGTGTGTTGCGGCTTGGCAGCGGCACGGTCCGCGGCGAACTGAAAGCGAGCAGCGGCGGGGGCGCGATCGGCCAGGTCGCTGGCGGCCTCAGCATCGCCGGCGCGTCGACACTGGACGCAGGCAGCGCCGCCATCCAGCTCAACGAGGCCGCCAATGCCTTCGGTGGCCCGATCCATCTGCTGGGCGGCGATGTGAGCCTCGTGGCCAGCGGCGCGTTGCGCCTGGGCAGCTTCACAACGCGCGATCTCAAGCTGAGCGCCGGCGGCGACATCTCGCTGGGCGGCGGCCGCGTCAGTGGCGATCTGACGGCACTGATCCGGGGAACGACCCTCACCCAGACCGGTGCGCTGTTTGTCGCAGGCTCGAGCGATTTCATCGCCGACGGCAGCCTCGTGAATCTCGTGCTGAACCAGCCCGGCAACCAGTTGCTCGGTACGGTCAGCATGCGCGGAGTGAACGGCGGCAGCTTCGCCAGCGCCGACATCAGCAGCGCGCTGGACCTGACGTTCAGCGGCGATGTGAAGATGCTTACGCTCAGCAGTGGCGGCCTGCTGACGCTGGGCGGCGGCCACAGCGACAGCCTCAGCGCCGCGGCGGCCAAGGGCATTCTGCTGACCGGGCCGCTGCAGGTGAGCGGCCTGACGACGCTGATCGCTACCGGCGCGGCCGTGCCCGTCGACCTGGCCACCCATGGCGCGGGCAACGACCTCAACCGTGTGGAGCTCAAGGCCCAGGCCGGCGCCAGCCTCGGACAGGTGCAACTGCGCGATGGTGATGCGGCACGCCATGACGGTCTCAAGGTCACGGGCGATGCCGCCCAGCTCGAGGTCACGTCGGCCGGCGCGCTGGATCTCGGTGGCGGCAGCTACGGCAGCTTGGGCGTGGACACCGCGGCGACCGGCGCTGCCGTCACGCAAAGCGGCGCGCTGACGGTCGCGGGCCTCACGACCATCAAGGCCGGCAGCGGCAATGTCACTCTGACCCGGCCCGACAACAGCCTGGCGCACTTCGCGATCGACAGCGCCGGCATCGCCAGCCTTGTCAGCGCGGCCGACTACAGCGTCAACGCGAGCAATGTCTCGACCCGGCTCGAACTCGGCGGGCCCGGTGCCATCAGTCTGGTGGGCCCGCTGTCGGGTAGCGGCGAGCTCGTCATGAGCGGCAGCGGCAGCCTGACGACGACGACGGCGCAGAGCTACAGCGGCGGCACGCGCATCAACTCGGGCACCGTGGTGCTGTCGGGGCCCTCGGCCCAGGCCGGCAGCGGTGCGGTGCAACTCGAAGGCACAGGCCAGCTCGATCTGCGCGACGGTGCCGTCATGAGCGCGGAGCTGGTGGCCAATGGCGGGCGCGTGATCAACATCTCGGGTGCTGGCACGCTGGCCGGTGCCGTGACGCTGAAGGCGGCCGTGACGGAGTTCCTGCCTGGCACCGGCGGGCTGACGATCAGCGGCTCAATAGTCGACGGCGGTGCCGGCTTCGGCCTGCGCCTGGCCAGCAGCGGCACACTGACGCTGGCCGGCAGCAATCACTACGGGGGCATGACCGACATCGCCTCCGGCACCCTGCGCGTCACCGGTGAGCTGCCCTCGGCAAGCGCGGTGCAGATCGCCAGCGGTGCGCTGTTGGCCCTGGGCAAGGACCAAGCCATCGGTTCGCTCGCCGGCGCGGGCCGCGTCGAGCTCGGCAGCTTCACACTGGGCACGGGCCTGGATGGCACGAACACGAGCTTTTCGGGCAGCCTCACCGGCAGCGGCGGCCTGACCAAGCTGGGCAGCGGCCGCTTCGTGCTGAGCGGCAGCGGCGCCCACACCGGCGCGACGCGCGTGGCGGCGGGTGAACTGGTGCTGGCGAGCAGCACCGCGCTGAACGACGTCACGGCCGTGAGCGTGGAGGCGAACGCCACGCTGACGGTGCAGCAAAGCCTGAACTTCGGCTCGCTCGCCGGCGCCGGCACGGTGGACGTGCAGGCGGCGCTGCTCGGCGTCGGCAGCAATGGCGGCAATACGCGTTGGGATGGCGCCATCATCGGCAGCGGCGGCCTGGCCAAGCTCGGCACCGGCGTCTTCACGCTGGCCGGTCACAACACGCTGGCGGGCGATCTGCAGGCCAATGCCGGCGCGCTGCAGCTCGAAGGCGCCGGCGCTGTCAAACCCTTGGCCGCCGGCGCAGCAACAGCGCCGGTCGTGCCGACCTCGGCTGGCGTCAACGTGGCCGACGGTGCGACGCTGGAGTTGCTGACCGACGTCGACCTTGGTGCGCTGAGCGGTGCCGGCCAGGTGCAGCTCAATGCCAACACGCTGGTCCTGGGCGCCAGCGGCCGCAGCAGCCGCTTCGACGGCGTCATCGGCGGCGATGGCGGCCTGAGCAAGGCGGGCAGCGGCACGCTGACGCTGGGCGGCGCCAACCTCTACACCGGTGCCACGCGGGTCGACGGCGGCAGCCTGGTGCTGGATGCGGAGCAAACCCTGGCGGTGGCCAGCGCTCTCGTCATCGAGGCGCCGGGGCAGGTGCAGGCCAATGCGCGCCAGACGGTGGCCTCTCTGAACGGTGGCGGCAACCTGGTGCTGAACGGCGCATCCCTGGCGGCCGGCGCCGATGGCGCCGACGGCCGCTTCGACGGTGTCGTCAGCGGCAGCGGTGGCCTGGTCAAGCAGGGCGCCGGTATGCTGACGCTGACGGCCGCGCACCGCAACAGCGGCGCCACCGTCATCGAGGCCGGCACGATCCAGCTGACCGGCAATGGCGCCCTGGGTTCGGGCGAGATCCAGAACCAGGGCGAGCTGCGGCTCTCGCGCAGCGACGCGCTGACGCTGGACCAGGCCATCAGCGGCCGCGGCAGTCTCGTCATCACCCAGGGCCAGGTGACGCTGGGCAGCGCCGCCAACAGCTACGGCGGCGCCACCCAGGTGCTGGGCGGCGGCCTCATCACGACGGCGGCCGAGCGCCTGTCCGACGCCAGCGCGGTGCAGGTGGCCGCCGGCGCCCAACTGCAACTGGGGGGCGCCGAGACCATCGCCTCCCTGCAGGCCGCCGGCAGCGTGCGCCTGGCCGGCGACCTGACGACGCGGGCCGAGCAGGTCTACACCGGCAGCCTGACCCTGGGCAATGCGGCCGGGCTGACGCTCACCGGCACGCTGATCGACGCCAGCCGCAGCACCAACCAGTTCGGCAGCGCGCCGCTGGGCCTGAGCGGCGGCCAGGCCCTGGTGGCCGCCAAGGACAGCCTGCAACTGGGCGACGTGACCCTGTCGAGCGGCGGCCGCGTCGAGGCGGGCCGCCTGGCCATCAACGGCAAGCTGCAACTCACGGGCGGCAGCCTTGCGTTGGTGGCCCAGGCCGCGCCTGACGACGCCAAGGCCACGCTGCAGGGCACGGCCCAGGTGCCGGTCGCCGGCCAGCCGCTGGCGGTGGCCGAGGCGACCGTGCAGCAGGGCAGCGCGAGCGCCATCACGGTCGCCGAGGGGGCCTCCCTGTCGGTGCAGGCCGCCGGTGGCGGCTCGGTGCTGCTGGCCCAGGATGCCAACAGCTTCAAGGGCCAGCTCTCGGCGCTCAGCGGCGCGAACTACAACTCCGCCTGGGCGCCGAATGCCAAGGGCGGCCAGGCCGTGCAGTCCGAGGTGCGCGTGTCCGGCCAGCAGGTGGGGGTGGGGGGCAGCGGCATCGAGGCCGACCTGATCTACATCCGCGCCGACCAGCTCGCCACGGCCGGCGACGCCAAGCTGGTGGCCCGCATGCCGTTCGACGAGATCGTGCTCGGCAGGGCCTTGTCGGCACCGGGCATGGTGCTGGAGCTGGCGCCCGGCGCCTTCGGCACGCCCGGCAGCTTTGGCGCCGTCAACGGCCAGCCCATCCGCATCGAGGTGGGTTCCACTGCAACGGGGGGGCGCACGACGGGACCGAACGCCGGCTATCTGACCGTGCTGCCCAAGGCCGGTGCGCAAGGCTCGACAGCGGTCGTGCTGATCGGCCCCGAGGTTGGCAGCCAGCCCACCACCGGCGGCACGGCCTATCGCTTCTTCCATGATGGGGCCAGTCAGGCAACGGAGATCCCGGTGGTCTATAACGGAGTCCTGCCGCTGACGCCGGCGGCCTCTGGAGCCCTGTCTTCCATCAATGGCGACGCCGAGGACGCCCGCCGTGCCCGCTTCCAGGAGACCGTGCGCACCGAGAACGTGACGGTGCGCTTGCGTTCCGGCGTCATCGCCGAGGTCGGCCCCGGCCGGCCATCAACCCAAGGCAGCGAGGGCGCCAAGCCGCCCGAACTGTGCGACCCTGCGGCCCAGCCTGCGCTGAGCTGCAAGCCAGCGAGTCCATGAGCGTGTTGCCCGAAACCCATTCTTGCCCCCGCCTCGCGCGCCGCCGCTTCCTGTGGGGCTCGTTGCTGGGCGCGGGACTGGCCGTGCGGCCCGTCGCGCGGGCCGCCGCGGACTCTCAGCTGCCGAGCACCGAGATCCGCCTGGCGCTGCTGCTGGGCAACCGCAACTATCCGCAGCCTTTCGACCTGCCGCCGATTCCGAAGAACCTGCGCGACCTGGAGGCGGTGCTGGAGCGACGCGGTTTCAAGGTCACGTCGGCGCTGGACCTGGACCTGCCGGCAGCGCGCCGTGCGCTGGAAGTCTTCATCGCCGAAGCCGCCGCCAGCCCGGCGGATGCAACCGTGTTCTTCTACTTCAGCGGCCACGGCGTGCAAGTGGACGCGTCCAACCTGCTGCTGCCCGCCGGGCTCAATCCCTCGGCCAAGGGCGAGCTGCTGCAAAACAGCAGCATGCAGCTGCTCAGTGACGTCGTGCGCCGCCTGCCCGCGCGCCGCGAGGGCATGATCATCGCGGTCGTCGATGCCTGCCGCACCGGCCTGCGTGCCGGCGAGCTGGTGGGCCTGAACCAGGTCGAGGCGCCGCCGGGCTGCCTCATCACCTTCTCCACCGGTGCCGGCAAGCCGGCCATCGCGCCGGCCGTCGAGACGCAGAACACCTTCTACACCGGGTCGCTGGTCAAGCTGATGGGCAGCGTGTCCGACCAGACGACCTTCCCCGAGCTGATGCAACTGGTGCGCAGCGACGTGCGCGAGACCATGCTCAACCACCCGGTGGCCGCCATCCGCCAGCTCGCGCAGGACCCCTTCATCGCCGACCACACCCGCGTGCGCCTGAACGTGGAGCCCAAGCGCGCAGGTGCTGTGGCGCCGGCGGCGCCCGACATCGACGAGGACGCGGTGCTGAAGAAGCTCGAGCAGCTGGCCTGGCCCGCCGAAGTGGTGCAGGTGGCCGAGGACTTCCTGAAGGCCCGGCCCGAGAGTCCCTTCGCACCTGGCGTGCAGGTGGCACGTGACGGCGCGCGCAGTGCGCTCAAGGCACTGCAGCGCAGCGACGTGCGCTTGTACCGCTCGGCCTTTTCATTCAACCCGGACATGCCCGCCGAGCAGCGGCAGGATCTGCTGCGCTGCGGCCGCGGCGACAAGGACGCCGCCGCGCGCATGGCCTGGCGCGTTCGTGGTCAGAACACTGGCGGCTATGGCTCCTCTGCCGCGCAATCGCGCTACGAAGGCTGGATGCAGTTCGCCGTGGCCCTGGGCAACGGCATTGCCAGCTACGAGCTGGCCCTGCATTTCCGCAACACCGGCCAGCCGCTGCTGGCGTCGCAGTTCGAGGCGCGTGCCCGCGACCTGGGCTACACGCCGCCGCCCGACCTGGACAACGTGCGCAAGTAGGGCCGGCGCAGCAGCCTTACTTCACGGCGCCCTTCAGGCCGGCCGCAGAGCCGCCGACCGAGCTGATCAGGTCAGCGCCATTGATCAGCGTGTCCATGTTGGCGTACTGCTTCACGGTCTCAAGGAGGGTGCGCGGGGCCAGGACCGGGATCTTCTCAAGGTCGCCGACGACGCCGCGGGCCTTGTCGATGAAGGCCTCGAACTCCTTGTCGCGCTGCTGGGCCTGTTCGATGGCGGTCTGCGCCTTGGTTTGCTCGTCGTGCAGCTTCTTCAGCACGGCAGCCTGCTTGGTGATGCCCTTGAAGTCGCCGGCCGCCTTGACCACCTCCATCTTGTCCTGGGCTTCCCGGGCCTTCACGGCGAGCTTGTCCAGCACGGCGCGGGTGGCCTGGATCATGCCGCGGCGCTCGGTGCACATGCGGGAAGCATCGTCCAGATGCTTGGGCAGGCCGGCCGTCTTGTTGGCGATGCTGCCCAGGTGGGTCTGGATGACCTTCAGATCGGCCTCCAGATTGGCCAGGGCGCGCTTTTCCAGGTCGTACTTGCCCTTGATGTCCCGGCCAACCTTGACCAGGGCGGTCAGCCCGCCGAGGCTGGCGAAGGCGACACCCAGCGCGGCGATGGCAGGCGCCGCGGCGCCAAAGGTGACGATGGTCAGTGCAATGGCGGCGGCGGCGGCGCCGAGGATCAGCACGCCCTTGATGACGGCGCCGGCCACGTGGCGGAACTTCTTCCAGCGGATGTCGCTCTTGATCTTTTTCTTGGCCTCGACCTCGGCATCTTTCTCGATCTTCTCGGCCCAGACCAGGATCTGCTGCTCGATGGTGTTCTTGACCGCGTCCTTGAGGTAGTCGTTGTATTCCTTGATCTTGGTGTCGAGCGACTTCTTGCTGCCGGACGCCGCCTTGATCTGCTCCACGAGCTTGAGCGGGTCGGTCTCCGTGGTCATGTCGTTGTAGGCCTTCTTCATCGCGTCGATTTCCTTTTGCATGGAACTCAACGGCAGCGCAAAGCCCTCGATCTGCTTCTTGAACTTCTTGCGCATCTCGGCTTCGAAATTCTTGGCGATGTAATCGAACTTGACTCGCTCATGGGCCTCGTCGCCGCCACTCTCGAATTCGTAGGTGGCCTCCAGCTTGGGTGGCTTGAGATCGTCCGTACCCGGGATGTCCTCGGTGATGGTGATCGTCTTCTTGACCATGGTGGTGTCTCAGTCGGAATGAAATGGCAGCGGCGATGCGCATGCAAGGCGCCGCCATGTGTGACTGCGCCGGTCCGGAAGTTCCCCGGCTGCTTACCGCGGGCGGCGCTGCACTTCGATGTTGGCCGCGATGACGATGCGCGGCCGGTCGCCCTGGTAGGGCTCCACCGAGTGCCGCAGCCAGCCGGGGAAGATGGCCAGCAAGCCGGTGCGAGGTGTGACGCTGAAGGTCGTCGGGATCAGCTCCGCGCCCGGCATGGAGCGGTGCGAGCCGATCGGATTGATCCAGCTGATGCGGCCCGAGGCGTCGTCGTCGCAGTCGCCCGCGTCGACGTAGTACACGGCCGACCAGTGCGCATCCACGTGATCGTGGACCTGCACATAGTGCCCGCGTTCGAGCACCGTCGCCCAAGCCTGCAGCATGAAGCGGGCTTCGTAGTCCACGCCGCTGCCGACGCGGGCATGGACGCCGCGCACCTGTTCGATGAGCGTGCCGAAGAAGGCGTCCAGGGGCTGCACGCGCCGTGCCGGCAGATCCGCCTGGGAATGCCAGCCGCCGACGACGCTGCGTTGCACGCCTTCGCCAAGCTCGCGCTCCAGCAGGATCCATTCCGCCAGCTCGGCGTTGGCGGCCTCGTCCAGCACGCCTTCCACCAACGCCAGCGGCACGGCGAACAGCTGCAGCAGCTGGGCTGCTGGCCCCTCATCCGGTGCAGGCGTCATCGTCGATGTCCCGCTGGGCGCGGCTTCAATCCTTGTAGACCAGCATGCCCTTTTCCTGCATCCAGGAATAGGCGGCGGGGTAGGCCGACTTGCCCTTCTTGCGAACGTCGGCATTGCCGTTGTTCACGGTGGCATAGAACTCCGCAAACCATTCGCCGGGGGCGCGGTACTGGTACATCGAGACCATCTTCTTGCGCGTGGGGGCGGCGAAGCTCACCCAGCCGTCGTCGCCCAGGCCGGAATCCAGATAGACGCGGCCGTTGTGCGCCACGGGATCGGGGCCGAGGCTGAAGAAGGCGTTGGGCTGGATGCCCTGGCGGACGACCTTGAAGAAGGCCTGGCCCAGGTCAAGCGCGTCCTTCAACACCGTCATCTTCTGCCCGCGGGCCGCAACCTTCTTCATCGCCTCGGATTTGGGGCCGAAGAATTCGAAGGTGGCGGTCGCGAAGTCCTGCTTCAGACCGACGTCATTGCCTTGCAGCTTGGTTGCCTGCACGGTGTTCAGCCAGCGCAGCAGCTCGGGCTTGGCGTCGTCGGTCATGTCGAGCCTGGACTTGAGTTCCGCAGCCAGGGACGTGACGAGGTCGTCCAGCTCCGTAACGACGGCGGCCAGCGTCTTGTGGCCACGCCACTGGCCGCCGTCCATGGAGTCGGTCAACGCCTTGCCGTTCTTGGTCGCGTGGACGGCGTGGCCGAGTTCATGGCGCACCATCACATCGAAGCACTTGGTCCCCTCCAGCGGATCGCCAGCCACCGCGTTGAGGTAGTCCTGATCGAAATTGGCATCGTCCTCGCCGAAGTCGAACTGGGCGAGCTGCGTCTCCGGGATGTAGGTACCGGACGTTCCCTTGCCCGGTACCGCGTTCAGCTTCCACTTCTCGGGCAGATGCTCGGCAGGGAAGGTCGCCAGGATGTCCACGGCCTTGTCGAGGACGTGCGGTGGCACGGGTGCCGGCGCTTCCCCGTTGTCGTCGGTCTTGACGCTGTCCAGCGAGCAGGCGAAGGCCTTCTCGAACACCTTCTGGCGCAGCGCCGTGTCCGTCTTCGGCGCTGACCGCAGCGCGTTCAGCAGCTCCTTCTTCACGCCCTCGGTCGGCTTGCCCTTGACGGTCTCGAGGTAGTCCATCACCTCGCCGCGGAACTTGGGTTCGGCCAGCTTGCCCGCCAGTTCGCCCTTTTCCATGGCTTCCTGGACATTCTTGAGTGCCGGCGGCAGCACCTCCGGCACGGGAGCGTCCTTGCCCTTGGGCTCGCTGCCTTTGACGGGCGCCTGCGCCTTGGGGCCTTTCGGCGCCTCCTTTGGCGCCTCCTTCTGCAGCCGCTCGATCAGCCGCTCCAGCGGCGCCAGCGCTTGCACCAGCGGCTCGGCGTGCGAGCGGGCCAACTGGCTGTCGGTGCGCACCTTGAAGGTGATGTCCAGGGCGCGCTTGGCGCCGTCGCGAACCTTGACGAGGTCTTCCAGAGCGTCGGTGTGCTGGCAGCCCTGCACTTCCTTCAGGTGCATGTCCAGCAGCGCGACAGCATCCTTCTCCTCGGTCATCCCGTCCTTGGTCGAGCCGATGGCTTCGAGCACTTCGCGGAGATTGGTCTTTCCCATGACTGAGTTCCTGTGATCCGTTGGATGGAGGCGTTCAGGCCGTGATGGCCGTACGCAGCTGGCTCAGGGCACCCAGCAGTGGCGTGCGGATGTCTTCGGCCAGTTCGCACACATCGGCGACGACGTCGTCGTCGGCCAGCCACCGCTGCAGCTCGTTGACCTGCTGCAGCGTGGCCGGCTCGGCCGTCAGGTTCTTGATCACCGCCTGCAGCTCGATGATGGCTTTGGCCGAGCTGGCGTGCTTGGCATTGGCCACCTTGGTCGCGACCGACTTGAGCGAGTTCACGGCGGCCGCGCGGCGGGTCTTCCATTCGTCCATGGCCTGGGCGGCACTTTTGCCAGAGCTTGAGCCGCTGTTGGCCGCAGCGCCGCCGCCCTTCTTCAGCAGCGCCTCGATCGCGTCGAGCACCTTCTCCGAGTCGGCGAATTTGCCGGCCTTGGACAGCTGGGTGATGCCGGCCACCAGCTCCTTGATGCGGGCGGCGTCCGCGCCGGCCAGCCCGGCCTTGATGCCCGCCTGCAGGCCAGCGAAGCGCTTCATGAAGCTGACCTGCGCGCCGCCAGACGCCTTCTCGGTCGACGCGTCCGCGTCCTGCTCGTCCTCCTGCTCGTCGGCCCCGTCATCCTCGCCACCGGCAAGCAGGGCCTCGATCTCGTCGAGCTCGGCGTCGGCATCGCCATACTTGTCGGCCTTGGTCAGCTTGGCGATCTCGGCCATCAGCTCCTTGATGCGCGCCGCCGAGGGGCCGCGCAGGCCGGCCTTGATGTCGGCATCCAGCGAGGCCATGCGTTCCATGAATTCCTCGCGGCCCAGGTCGTCCGCGGCATCGGCCGGATCGGCCTTGAGCAGGTGTTCGGGGATGTCCTCGCCTTCGGTCTCCTCGACCTCGCCGGTCGACTTGCGCACCCGCATCTTCAGGTTGAGCTTGAGCAGCTTCTTGAGCCAGAGCTGCACCTTCTTGAGGGTGGTGCTGGCCAGGCGGTCGCTGACGAAGGTGAGCGCGTTCTTCTCCCACACCACGACGGCCTTCATGTCCTTCAGGACCTTGAAGGGCGCTTCACCGGGCATCAGGCCCTTGAGAAGCTTCTCCTGCGCGGGGCCGACCGCATAGGCCAGGGCCAGGCTGGCGCTGGTCTTGCCCAGCACGATCATGAACCGCATCGGCCGTGCATTGGGCTGGGGCTTGCGCAGCAGGGCGATGGCCGTCAGCAGCTTGCTCTTCAGCAGCTTGGTCTGCTTGGCGATGACGGCGCTGCTCGGGCCGCTGGCGGACTTCTGCGCGGCCAGCTCCTGCGTCTTGGCGTCCAGCGCCTTGCGGGCCGCCGTGACGGCCGTGTCCACGTCGGCACGGTACTCCTTGGCCGCCTTGACGATGGCCGCTGCCGCCGTGAGCGGCTCCTTGGGGAAGGCCTTGTCCTTCTTTGCTTCGCTCTCGAAGCTGGTCGCCGCGGTCTCCACCGCCTGCGCCTGGCTCAGCAGCGCCTTGATCTTGCCCTTGACGGCCGCATCGAGCTCGGCGGCGCGGGCCTTGGCGTCATCGGCGGTCTTGAGCTTGTCGGTGCCGTAGGCATCCCAGTCGAGCGCGAGATGCTGCTTGGTGAGTTCCTTGAGCGCGTCCGGCAACTTGGTGGCCGGGGCTTTCGCGGCCTTGGCCAGCGCGGATTTCTGCTTGTCCCAGTAAGCGACGCCAAGCGTCTGCGGCAGATTGACCTGAGCCATCATTCCCCCTAGTAGGCGGTTGATTGAAAAGAGTGGCCGAGGCTCCCGGCATCGGCGTCATGCTGCGTCGGGAGCACTCGATGAGTGCGTTGCGGCGCGTGTCTGGCGTGCTGACTCCGAGCGTCGGGGTCATCACTGCCCTTGCGATCAACTCAGTGACTTCAACAGCGCTTCCAGTTCCGCATCCACATCGGATTCGCTGTCTGCGGCGGCAGATTCGATCGCCGGGCTGTCGTCGTTCAGACTCGCGAGCAGCGCATCGAGGTCGTCGCTGTCCGATGCCGCTGGTTCGGGTGCGGGCGCGGCGTCATCCGAATTCAAGCCGGCGAGCAGGGCGTCCAGGTCACTGCTGTCGGGCGAGCTGTCTGATGAGGTGGCGGTATTGGCCTCGGCGTCGGCTTCTGCAGCCGCGTCGTCCGATACCTCAGGCTCGGCATTGGCGGTGCCCTTGCGCGCTGGCCGCTGGACGGGCTCGGCCAACTTGCTGCGCACGGCCAGCTCCACGCCCATGCGCGCGCCCGGCTTGGCGGCGCCGGCGGCCGGCGGCGTGAAGACACCCGCCACGGTGTCCGGGCCGGTGAGCTGCACCAGCGGTTCGCCCTTGTGCGCCATCAGCGCCTTGATGCCGTAGCGGCCCAGTTCGGTCGCCACCATCGAGGAAATGAAGCGCTCGGTGCAGGGCAGGGCCGTGCTGTCGCCGTCGGCATCGACGAAGTGGTGGAAGGGCAGGTCGTTGACGTTGGGCGCGCCGTTCTGGCCGGCCAGCACCGTCAGTGCCAGCAGCGCCGGGTGACCCCACAGCAGCCCGCCCAGGCCGTCGGCCATCGTGAATTCCTCGAAGGCGAAGGATGAGATCGGATCGCTGCGCTTGCCGTAGGGGTGGCGCATCAGGAAGCGCGGGCCGAGCAGGGCCAGGCGCTTGGACTCCGGCAGGCCGCGCAGCGCGGCGAAGGCATCGACAACCAGCTGATGGGGCGGGTTGCGCGGGTTGCTGAGGTCATCCACCGCCATCGCGGTGAAGAAGGTCGCACCGGCGGCGGCGGCGACCTTGGCCATGCGGCCCAGCAGCTCGGTGTGCGGCGGCGTGGCCTCGAACTGGTAGAGGCCGGCGACGTAGGTGTAGCCGCCGTCCTTGGCCTCGGCGGGCTTGCTCACCAGCAGGCGGTACAGGCCGCTGTCGGTCAGGTCGTCGCTGGCGCTCAGGTCGGCGGCGAACTCCTCGGCGCTGATGTCGATCAGGTGGACCTGCAGCATCGGCCCGGTCTCCAGGCGGCGAAGCAGGAAGTCGACGCCGCGCCACAGCGACTCGGTGGCCTGGAAGTCGGCCTGGTGCAGCACGGCACGCATGCCGTCGGCAATCGCGGCGTCCAACGTGTTCAACAGACCCGCCTTCTCGGGCTTGGCCGCCGGCACGACGAAGGGGCCGATGACGTTGCGCAGCAGCGTGTCGATGCCGCCGCCGCTGTCAGGGGCGCTCGCGCGGCCGGTCAGTCGCGCGAAATCGTCCAGTCGGGCGCCGGCCGACGGGCTGGCGCCGCGAGCGCGCGCGCCGCGGCCCGCGCGCGAGGCCTTCTGGGTGCTGCCGGCGAACTTGGCGACCTCGGCGGCGGCCTTGTCGAAGCTGGCGGTGTTGTTCAGGCGCTTGCGCAGGTCATTGAGCTTCTTGAACAGATCCAGCTCGCGGAACAGCGTGTCGGGGTGGAAGGAGTCCAGGTCGGCGAGCGGGATCTCGACCGGCGCGCCGTCGGTGCCCACCGGAAGGTTCAGCGTGATGTTCTGCTGGCCCAACCAGTCTTCGAGCGAATCGAATTCGACGGCGCGCGGCTTGCGGCGGGTGAGCTCATCGCCGGTGTCCAGGCGGCCGGCCGCGGCGCCCGCGCCGAAGTCGCCCAGCAGCGCGATGCGGATCGGCCGCTTGGCGGCCCAGGCAGGAGCGGGGGCCGAGAGTTGGCCGTAATTGGGGGTCCAGTCGCTCATGGCGTCCTCAGTCGGGTCTGAAAAGGGCGGCGAAGGCCGCGCCTTGGGGGAGGGCGGGCTGCACGCTCGGGCCGCCACCGGCATGCAGCCACAGGCTGCAGCCTTGCAGGCCGTCCCAGGCGGCCTGACTCAGCAGAGCGGCCAGGGCCGGCGGCAGGCCGTTGTCGGGCGGGGAGGTCGGAGACGGAACGTCGGCCAAGGCGGCGTCCAGCGTCTCGGCACTCCAGTCGTCATGAAGCGCGTTGACGGCGATCTCCTCGAGTTGGCCAGCCCAGTGCCACAGCGCGGCCACCTGAGCACCATCGCTCGGCCGCTGCAATGGCGGGCTGATGACGACGAGGGGGAAGTAGCGCCCGACGCGGTCTACCGAAGGGATCATCACGCCGACACGCAGACCTTCACCCGAGCCATCAGGCAAGGCACCAGGCAGCAGCGCGAATCGCCAGGCCGGGCTGGCGAGGTAGTCGTTCAGCCAGGTATCGGGCGCGTCCACGCGCAACTGGTGCAGGCCGGCGGCCAGCCAGCAATCCCATTGAGCGATCCATTCCGGAGTCAGCCGGCGCGACGCGAAATCGCCGAGCGCCGGCAACTTGCCATACCAACCGGCAACGCCGCTCACAACGCCCCCGGGCAGCGGAACTGCTGCAGCTCGCGCAGCCGGAACGGATTGAAGACGCTGCTGGCCGTGACCTCCAGCCGGGCGCGGTGGCCATCGAGGTTGATGACGACGACGAAGCGCTCGGGCTGTTGCGGCGAGCCCTGCACCTCGAAGCGGTCGAAGAGGCGGAACAGCGCCCAGGGGCCGTCGAAGGTGACCGGCGTGCCGCCCGGCTGGCCGCTGAGCTTGATCTGCGAACTCAGGCGCGCGCCCGGCCATTGCAGGCTGACCGCCTGGTTGCTGCCGGCGGTGAATTTGCTGACCTGACCGTCGATATCCAGCGTCAGCTCCTTCAGGCCGTCATTGAGCTCCAGCACGCGCACGTCGACGCGGAAGGCCGGCGACTTGCCGCCGCCTCGGAAGAAGACCTCGCGCACGCGGGTGGCGCGCTGGAAGTCGGCCAGGGCGGCCGGCGAGACCGGCTTCGCTCCATCACCCGTGGGCCGGAAGCTCCAGGGGTTGGTGCCGACGTCGACGAGGGGGCTGAGCTTGCGCGTGAAGAAGTCATCCATCATGCCGCCGGGGGCAAAGAACTGGCCGAAGTCTTCCGGCAGCACGTCGACCTTGGAACCTTGCGCGACGGGGTAGCGGCCGGCGATGGCGCGCGAGCAGAACTCGCTGACCGGTTGCAGTTCGCCGGTCAGGCTCTGGCGCTCCACCAGGCGGCTCTGGTTGTCGGCGGCTTCGGCCAGCGTCTCCAGCGCACCGCGCAGCGGCTCGGGCTGTTGGCCGGCAGCGGCCTTGAGCTTGCCGCCACCACCCCCCGCGGGCGGCGGCGATTTGCTCTTCAAGGCTTCCTGCACGGCGCTGAGCTGCACATAGACCTCGTTGAACATCTTCATCACATCGTCCAGCGGCGGCGGCGTGCCGGTCACCAGGCGGCGCAGCGCGGCGAAATGATCATCGACGATCTTCTCCAGCGGGCCGTCGCGCGATATGGACGTCGGCGCCTTGGCCTGGTTTCCGGCCAGGCGGGCCAGTTCGCCGCCCTTGGCGAAGACGGCGTCGTCGGCGCGCTTGTTCAGCTCCTTGTTGATGGTGTTGTCGTTGCTGACCGGGTCGATCAGCGTCGTCTCCCTGGACGCGGCGCGCAGGAAGGCGGCCAGCGGCGAATCCACCGCCGACACCAGGCGCGACACGGCAATGCCGCGGTCCAGGCCGTTGAGCTTCACGAGGCGCACGTCGGCCAGGTAGGCGTCCCAGACCTTGACGTACTCCTCCAGGTAGAGGCGGCGCACGCGCTCCACCAGCGTTTTGTCGGCCGCCTGCCGCTTGGCCGTGGCGGCGTTGGTGCCCAGCACCCAGGCCTCCTCGTCGGCGAGCTGCTTGGCCGTCTTGTCCACCGAGGTCTGGAAGGCCTTCTTGTAGCCGTCCTTGGTGAACATGCCCGGGATGCCCTGGGTCAGCGGCTGGCCGCTGGCACGCACGAAGACGTTAGGGCTCTGCGGGCCGGCCGCGGCCGCCACCGTGAAGGGCGGCAGGTCGCCGTCGATCTGGGCGCGGCGCAGGCGGCTGAAGATGCGGTACTCCAGCGGGTAGGCGCCCAGCATCTCGCGCACGCTGGATACCAGCGTCTTGTCCATGGGCTGGGCCACTTCGAAGGCGCCGCGCGACAGCAGGGCGTCGAGGTGGTTCTTCAAGAGCGCCACCTTCTCGGCGCCGAGGCTGCCTTCGAGGTTGGCGTCCCAGTCCAGGCCCACCCAGGCCTGCAGGCCCGGTGCGTCCAGATGCTCGGGCGTGTAGAGCATCAGATAGGCCTTCAGCGACTCGTAGGCGAACTCGAGGTTGTCGCGGTTGGCTGTGCGCAACCTTTCCTCCAACCGGGCCGCGACGCGCGGTGCCAGGCCGCGCTGCAGCAGGCGGTGGTAGGAGACCTGGGCACCGGCGTCGAGCTTGTCGCCCTGGAAGAGGCCGAAGCCCAGGCGAAGCGGCGGGTCATTCAGCGCGAAGCCGGGCGGCTGGGCCGCGTCGCGGATGGCGGCCAGGGCCTCGGGCAGGGCCGAGGGGTCGCTGCCGCTGGTGGGCGGCAGGGCCTTGATGGTGTCCTGCAGGGCCGGCAGCTTGGCCTCGATGTCGGTGATGTAGCGCTGGTTGCCGAAGTAGCTGAAGCCCCAGCCCACCAGCAACGTCAGCGTGACGAGGCCCAGGGTCGCCAGGCCGGCCAGTCGCAGGCGCGCACTGCGGCGCTCGACCTGGGCGTTCTGGCCCACCAGGCCTTGCTCGACGAACACCACCTTGCGCAGCAGGTGGTTCAGGAAATAGCTGCGGCCCTTGGCTGCGGCGGGTGGCGTCAGGCGGCGCTCGACGCCGAAGGTGCGGGCCAGCGCGCCGAGCACGCGGTCGATGGGCGTGCCTTCCTGAGTGCCGCTGGTGAAGTAGACGCCGCGCAGGCGCGGGGCTTCGTCGAGCGCACCGCTGCCGCCGAAGACGGTCTCCAGGTAGCCGCCCAGCAAGCCCTTGAGCCCGCCGAACTGCTGCGGGAAGGCGAACAGCGTGGCGCGCTTGAGGGTGTCGCTCTCGGCTTCCATGCGTTCGATGAGGCGCTCGCGCAGGCGCTTCTCCAGCGACGCGAACTCGCTGCCAAAGTTGGCCAGCGTCTCCTCGCCAGGGGCCATCGAGACGGGAAAGCTGAAGCCGAAGACCTGGTCTCGCTCCTCCTTGCCCATGGGGCCGAAGGTCTCGTTGAAGCCGGCCAGCAGGTCGCACTTGGTGACCATCACGTAGACCGGTGCGCGCACGCCCAGGCGCTGCTGCAGCTCCTGCATGCGGCCGCGCACGCGCGAGGCCTGCTCCTTGCGCTGGTCGGGCGGCAAGGCCAATAAGTCCTGCACGCTGATGGTCAGCAACACGCCATTGATGGGTCGGCGGGGCCGTGCCTTGCGCAGCAGGTCGAGGAATGTGTTCCAGGCCGCGGCATCGGTCTCCTTGTCGGAGTCCTGCGTCGCGTAGCGGCCGGCCGTGTCGATGAGAACGGCCTCGTCGCTGAACCACCACTCGCAGTTGCGGGTGCCACCCACGCCGCGCACGCTGGCCTGGCCTAGCTTCTCGGTCAGCGGGAAGTTCAGGCCTGCATTCAGCAGCGCCGTCGTCTTGCCCGAGCCCGGTGCGCCGACAAAGATGTACCAGGGCAGGTCATACAGCGAGCTGCCGCCGAACAGGCCCTTCTTGGCGCCCGGCGCCTTCTTCAGCAGGCCCAGCGCCTGCGTGAAGCGCTCCTGCAGCACCACCTCTTCCTTGGCTGCAGCCGAAGGCCCGGAGCCCATGCCCTTGACGAGGGCGGCGTTGATGCGGCGGCGGCGCATCTGCGTCCACACCAGGCGCAGGCCGCCCAGCAGCCAGACGATGGCCAGGGCAATCCAGCGCGAGAAGCTGGTGTCCAGCGGCCGGTGCTCGCCGAAAGCGATCAGTGGGCCGACCCACCAGACCAGGGCCGAGATGACAAGCAGGCCGAACACGCCGAGCGTGACGGGGTGGAACAGGAAGGACAGGACTTTTTTCATGATCAGCGGTCCTGCACCATCAGCGTGACTTCGACGCGGCGGTTCTTGGCTCGACCGGCGGGGGTGGCGTTGTCGGCCACGGCCTCAGCATCGGCTCGCCCTTCGGCACGCAGCCGGCCGATCTCGACGCGCTCGGCCAGCAGGTTGCGGAAGGCCTCGGCGCGGGCCTGCGACAGATGCCAGTTGGACGGGAAGCGCAGCGAGCGGATGGGCTGGTTGTCGGTATGGCCGGTGATCTGCACCTGGCCCTTCATGCGCTGCAGCGCCTCGCCGATGCGCAGCACCAGCGGCCGCAGCTCCGACGACACCTCGGCGCTGCCGGGGTTGAACAGGCCGTCGCCCTTGATGATGACGATGGAGCGGTCGGCCAGGTCATTGACCTGCACCAGGCCGGCCTTGACGTCGAGGTCCAGCAGGCCGGCCAGGCGCGGCGCTGCGGGTGGCGGCGTGGGCGCGGCGACCGCGGCGGTCTTGACGTCGAAGCCGCGCAGCGTGGCGAAGACGGCGTCCGAGTTGCCGTTGATGCTGAAGCGCAAGCCCACGTAGACGAGCAGCAGCACCAGGGCCGTGGCGGCCCAGATCACCCAGAGCGGCAGCTTCTGGCGCAGGCCGCCCTCGCCAGGCTCGGCACCCTGCCAGCGTGGCGACAGCGCCGGGTCGGGATTGAGGCCTTGGCGCAGCATCTGCGCCAGCCGGGCGCGCACGCCATCGAGCTGGGCGCGGCCGTTGTCGACGACGCGGTAGCGGCCCTCGAAACCGAAGGCCAGGCAGACGTAGAGCAGCTCCAGCAGGTTGCGGTTGGCCGGCACGTTCTCGGCCAGCTTGGCCATCAGCGCGAAGACCTTCTCACCCCCCCAGGACTCGTTGTGGAATTGCACCAAGAGGCTCTGCGCGGCCCAGGCGCCCGAGCCGCCCCAGGGTGTGCTCGCGGCGGACTCATCGAGCAGCGTGCACAGGATGTAGCGGCCGGCGATGACCTGCTCATTGGGCAGGCCTTCCGCGCGCGCCTTGGCCTCGAAGGCGCGGATGCCTTCGGCCAGGGCCTCCTTCAGCCCGGCGGGGTTGGGATGCTGGGCGCTGTGGCGCACGCGCGGCGCTGCTGACAGCAGCGGCATGGCGGCGGCCACCAGCGGGTTGAGGCTGGCGGTGGTGAGTGCCTCCAGCGCCATCGGCGCTTCTTTGCCCATCGGGCCAGCGGGCATGCCGGCAGGCGCGCCGCCCATGGGCCCGGCCGGCCGGACCGGTGGCTGGGGCGCCGTCGTCGCCGCCCGGCCCGCGCTGGGCTTGATGACGGTGCGGTCCTGCCCGAAGGCGGCGAAGGGGTCGTCGTTGTTGGGATCGCTCATGGGGCGGACCGATCAGGGATCAGGGTGAGAGGGGGTCAGGCACGGATGGCCCAGAACTCCAGCTCAAGGCCGGGGAACTCGCCGGCGATGTGCATGGCCAGGCCGCCCGAGCTTTCGAGCTGCTTCCACAGCTCGTTGCCGCGGGTCTCCAGCTCGAAGTAGTTGTGGCCCGCGTGATAGGGGATCTGGCGCGGCGCCACCGGCAGCGGGCGCAGCGTGACGCCGGGCAGCTGCAGGTTGACGAGGTCGCGGATGCGCTCGACCGGGCCGATCTTGACCTGGGTGGGGAAGCGGGCCCGCAGTGCGTCGCCGGGCAGCTGGGCCGACACGGCCAGCACGAAGGTGGCGCTGCGCTGCAGCTGCACGTCGGGGATGAGGGCGACGCGCACGCCGTAGGCGCGGTCCTGCAGCTCGATGGGGATGGCGGTCTGCTCCATCACCATCGACAGCGACTGGCGCAGGTCGTCGATGACCGGGCGGAAGGTGGCGGCGAGGTCGTCGTGCACATACTCGGCGTATTGGGCCGGGCGGCGGCTGTCGCGGAAGGTGGCGAGGTCGCCGGCCAGCGTCAGGCAGTCGCTGTAAAGCCGCTCCGGGTGCAGCAGCGAGACTGAGCGCAGGTGGTTGAACAGGGCCTGGTTGCGGTTGACGGCTTCCAGCAGCAGGAAGTCCGAGATCTCGCCGACACCGCCGCGGCCGGGAGCGGCCAGGCGGGCGGCAAGCGCTTCACCGCGCTGGTTCAGCAGGCCGCAGAGTTCGCGCACATAACCGTCCAGCACCGGGTGGGCCGGCGCATGCAGCAGCGGCGGCACGAAGCTGGGGTCCAGCACGACGCGGTTGTCGGCACGGCGCTCGACGACGCGGGCCACGCCCAACGTGGCGTAGCCCTCACCAGCATCGCGTTGCAGCATCAGGCGCAGGTTGAGCCGGCCGATCTGCAAGGCGGCGTCGCGGTCGAGCTGGGAATTGCTGTCGCCGACATTGACCTCGGCGGCCATGAAGCGCGGGCCCATGGCGCCGGCGGCCTGTTCGGCATCGGTCTCGACGACGCCCGGGCGCTGCAGGGTGACGGCCAGCACGACGATCTCATTGCGGGCGTCGGCCGGGATGTCCAGGGCCGCGGGTGCGGCATCGCCGCCCGGGGCGGAGAAGGCCGTGCCGTCGGGCAGCAGGCCCTGTGCCGAAGCCAGGCCCACCTTCCCCAGTGTCAACGAGGCCTCGTCCAGGCTCAGGGCCCCGAAGCCCCAGGCATAGGCCACGGCCTGCTGCAGGCGTTGGCGCCACTGGTGCTCCCAGTGGCGGTCGTGCTGCTGGAAGTGCTGCGGCTGGAGGAACATGCCCTCCGTCCAGATCACTCGGTCACGCCAGGTCATGGATGGGATCGCCTCAATGGAGCAGAAAAACAGACGGTAAGCAGCCACGGCGGCCTGCGATCAGGCACTGAGTGACTGTGGGGCGCGCTTGGTTCCCCGCTCCATCGGGAACCAATCGGCAGCGACGGTCACTCAGACAGCGGTTCATTCCGCCACACGAGTACCCGTCATGAAGAAGTTTCGCCCCCTCCTGATCCTTTCCTTGTGCGGTCTCACCCTGAGTGCGGCAGCCCAGACGCCGGAGATTCCCCCTCCAGCGGCGTCCGCTGCCGACGCGGTCGACCTGGGCAAGACCGTGCCCACGGCAGAGTCCATCGCCGAAGGCCTGTTCCCTGACGACAAGTGCAAGGAACTGGAGGCTTCGGGCTTCAAGTGCATGGGCTTCAAGCCGGCCATCAAGTACTCGCTGCCGGCCACGGCCTTCAAGGTGGGCTCGGCCGAACTGCCGCCTGTGCTGAAGAAACAGCTCGACGTCTTCGCCGACGTGCTCAAGACCAAGAAGAACAGCGACCGCAAGGTGCGCGTCATCGGCCACGCCGACGCCTCGGGCACGCCGCAGGCCAATCAGGCCCTGTCCATCAAGCGAGCCGAGTCGGTGCGCGACTATCTCGTCAGCAAGGGCACCGATCCGGCCTTGCTGGTCATCGAAGGCGTGGGCTCCAAGGACCTGAAGAATCCCGCCAAGCCCAACGCCGACGAGAACCGCCGGGTGGAGATCGGGCGGAAATAAGAAGCCCCTCGTCCGGTCTCGCCGCGCTGAACGCGGGCGTGCCCAACCGGTCCCCCGAGGGGACGGCGATGCTTGCGGCATTGAGCCGCAAGCACATTGCCCAGCGGGCCGGCTTGGGAGCGGCCCGGCGCTCGGCCCGAAAAGAGAAAGCCGCCCGTGGAGGGCGGCTTTCACTTTAGGATTTCCCGTTCAGGGCACCATCTCGGTCATCTGACCGGGTGACACGATGCTGACGACGCCGGCATAGGCGCACATCAGCTTGGAGGTGTTGTTCAGCACCGGCATATTGGCCAGCATGACGGTCGGGGCGCCTGGCACCCAGGGCGCGGGAAAGACCGGCACGCAGGGCATGGGCGTCAGCGTGAACACGCCCTGCGCCGCCGCCGTGGCGGCCGCGGTGGCTGCGGCGACCGTCGGGTTGGCCATGCTCTTGCACGGGCCGAAGGGCTGGATGTTCACCATGGGCTTGTTGTCCATGATGTTGGCCGCAAACTGGTTGCTGGTCTTCATCTTGTTCAGCGGCAGCACTTCCAGCGCGCTGGGCTTGGAGCCGAAGGTGCATATCAGCTGAGCACCCTTGCAGACATGTTGAGGCATGGCGCTTCTCCTTAGGCGATAGGGCCTGAGTATTGCGGGCCGAGCGACGGGCCGCTCCCTAGCCGGCCCGCGTTGGCGACTAGCTTGCGGCTCAATGCTGCAAGCGTCGCCGTCCCCGCGGGGGACCGACCGGACGCGCCCGCGTTCAGCGCGGCGAGACTGGGCGAGGGGCTAATCATTCTTGAGCCAGAGGGCCAGGCCGGTGAAGTTGTCGTGGTTGGGCTTGTCGGCCGCGGCCAGCCGCACGCGCTGGCCGAGGTCGTTCAGCCAGGCTTGCGGCTCTGCCGCAAAGGACAGCGCGATGGCGATCTCGTCGTCGGTCAGCCATTCCCACAGGCCGTCGGTGCACAGCATCAGGGCCTCGCGACCCTCCAACGGCCAGGGTTGGGGCGCGACGCTGATGTGCAGATCCTCGCCCTGGGTGCCCAGGGCCGAGTAGAGCTCGCTGCGCTTGGGATGTACCCGAGCACCGGCCTCGTCAAGCAGGCCGCCGTCGATGAGGGACTGCACCAGGCTGTGGTCGCGCGTGCGCTGGGCGAGAACGCCATCGCGGAAGGCATAGAAGCGCGAGTCGCCGCAGTGGCCCCACAGCGCGGTGCGCTCCTGCAGGTCGATGGACAGCACGACCACCGTGGAATGCATATTGCGCAGCTGCGGGTTGGCGGCGCGCTGGGCGAGCAGCTCGCGGTTGGTGTCCGCCAGCAGGGCTTCCAGCGCCTGCGGGTGGTGGGCGGGCAGGCTGGCATAGCCCTGCAGCACATGGCTGACGGCGAGCTTGGACGCGATGTCGCCGCCGCCATGGCCGCCAGCGCCATCGGCCAGCACACAGCACAGGTAGCGCTCGGAATGCCAGTGGCCGCAGGCGTCCTCGTTGTAGTCGCGGCCGCCCTGTTCCGACATCAATGCGAGCTCGATTTGCACGGGGCTCCTTCTATCGTTGTTCTTGCTCAAGCGCGTCGAGCTGCGCTTCATAGGCGCGCAGGAACTCGCGCCCGAAGACCTGGTGGAAGTCGTCCGACAGTTCACCGGCGATCTGCTGGTATTCGTTCTGGAACACCGACCAGAGCTGGGCCTTGCGCGCCGCGGGCAGCAGGCTGGACAGCACCGACTTCTGCGTCAGCCGCGATTCCAGCTGAGCGGGGTCGAAGCGCTGCAGCAGGCCTTCGAGCGCGGCGCGCATGCCGGCCAGGAAGGCGAGTTGGTGGGCGCGCAGGTCGTCGAAGGCGTCGCGCAGGGCGCGATGGGGTTCGATGAAGCCGCGCACCGACGGCCCGAGCAGGTGGCCGAGCGCCACCTCGGCCGTGGGTGAGAACTTCAGCGGGTTGTTTTCCTTGGCGACGATCATGGTCGCCTCGGCGCGTACTTCGCGCTTCAGGGCCGCACGAGCGACCAGCAGGTCCACCGTGCCGCGCGCCGACTCGTGGACGAGCTGGCCCAGCAAGCGCATGAACTCGGGCGTGAGACCACCGGCCGGCAGGTTGGGAATCCCCAGGCCTTCACGGAAGGCGGCCAACAGGGCGGCTTGATCGGCAGGCATGCCTGGAGCCATGGGTGTGGGCTGGGCGACCGGTGCTGCCATGGCCGGCGGCGGGGGCGGCGGCATCAGCGGTGCGGCGGGCGCTGCCACGGGCGCGGCGGCTTCGGGCTTCTTGCCCGCCCGGATGATGGTGCGGCCCTCGCCGGCGCTGTCGTTCCAGGACACGACGGCGCCCGACAGCGTGCCGGATGGATCCAGGGCATTCAGCGCAGCCATGGAGGCGGCCGGCGGCCGGGGCCGCTGGCCCGTCGATGTCGACGATGCCGGCGCGTTGGGCGCAATGAAGGGCCGGTTCAGCTCCGAGGTCGTGTCTGGCAGCGCCTGCCCGGCCGCGGCGGGCAGCATGCCCAGGGCCTGCATCGGGTCGGCATGGCCCGCCATATTGGGCTGGGCGACGGCCTCGCCGAGCAGGGATTGGGCCAGCGGGTTGTTGCTGGCGGGCGTGGGCGCGCCCAGGCCGAACAGCATGTCCAGCGAATCGCCGCCGGCACCGCGGCCACTGCTGGCGCCGGGCAGGTCGGGGATCAACGGTGCGGGTGCGCCGGCGCCCAGGTCCAGGCCAAGGGCACGTGCGCCGGCCGAAGGCGCCGGGGTGGCTGCCTGCCTGGGTGCGGCCACCGGCGCGAAGGGGTCCCAATCTGCCGGGATGCCGCCCATCGCCGCGGGCGGTGGCGGTGCGGTGAAAGACGGCGCCGGTGCGGGCGGAGCGGGAGGATTGGGGCCGCCGAAAAGGCCGAGCGGGTCGGCGGCCGCCACGTCACGCCGAATGCCCGGCTGGGTCAAAGCCGTGGCCGGTGCCATGCCGAAGAAGTCGGCAAAGGGGTCGGCCGCAGCGCCGCTGGGGCTGCCGGCTTCGACGACGAGGACATAGCCGCCGATCTGGATCTGGTCGCCCGGCTTGATGGCTGCCTCGCGGCCCTTGCCGAGCTGGATGCCGTTCACGCTGATGGCATTGCTGCCCTGGTCGACGATGCCGAAACCGCTGCTGGCGCGGAACAGCACGCGGGCGTGCACGCGCGAGATCGTGCGCTCGGGGTCGGGCAGCACCAGCTGGTTGGTGTCCGCGCGGCCGATGTCGCCGCCGAGTTCGTCGAACTGGGCGGACAGCGGCTGGCTCACGGGCAGCCCGTTGAAGGTGGTGACGTTGAGGCGAATCATGGTGAGCGATTCTCAGCGCGGCATGGGTCTGCGACGACCCCTGCAAAGCGGGTATGGATGCTCATCTGAGCACATAAACCTTGCCTTCGATCAGGGTCAGCCGCAGCGGCCATGCGATGTTGCCGAGCGTTGCATCGTCGTTCTGGCTGCTGAGCACCGGGGCGCCCAGGGGATTGAGGCATTCCAGCAGGCGCCCGCCGGCCACCACGCGCAGCAGCAGGTTCTCCGTCGTGGGCGGCTGCAGCGTCGCCAGAGCTCCAGCCTGCCAAAGCTGCTGCACCTGCTCGCGCAAGGCGGTGACGCCTTGGCCGGCAGGGCGCTGGTAGGCCTGGTCGACCTCCTCCAGCTTGAGGCGGCAGGCGGCGAGAAAGCTGTCGGGGTTGCCGCGTGAAAGGTCGAAAGCGAGGCGCTGCACGGCGGCGAGCACGGTCTGGCGGTCCTGCGGGCCGGGGTTGAGCACGGGGGCGTCCAGCCAGCGCCAGCGCGGGAAGCCAACCGGCAGCTCCAGGTCCTGGTGCACGACGGTGGGCGCCTCGAAGCCCTGACCCTCCTCGATGCCCCAGGCCACCTCGGCCAGCACGCGCACGGCCTCGTCGGCCAGGCTCTTGCCCTGGCGCAACAGCACGAGGCGGGCACGCGCCTGGGCGGCGCGCGCGGCCATGCGGGGTTGGGCGGGTGCGTTCGGCGCGGCCACGGCCTGCGCGATGGGCGGCGGCGCGACGACCAGCGTGATGCGGTTGCTGCCGTTCTGCAGGTATTCGTGCACCGTCACCGACTGACTGCCCGCGCCGGCCGGCAGGCTGAGCACGGGCACGCCGTTGACCTGCACCTCGACGGGCTCGCCGCTGGTCTGGACGTGGAGGCACATCAGGCGGTCCATCAGCCGGCGCTCCAGTCGATGAGCGTGATAGCGGGCAGCAGCTCGCGCTGCTGGCGCTGAGTGCCGCCGAGCGGATCCTGGCGCAGCAGGCAGACATTCACCGGCTCGATCGCCAGGCGGTAGAACCATTGCTGGCCGCGGCCGTCCGGGCGCGGGCGCAGGCCGCATTCGCCGACGACGGCGCCGCGCAGCGGCTCGGCCAGCGGGCCGGCCGACAGCAGGGCCGGCTGGCCGTTGGCAATCGCGTCGAGGCTCAGCGTGAAGGGGTGGCGCCAGGACGCCTTGGCTTGCTCCAACGCGGCGCCGTCAGCGAGGCTCATGCGCCACTCGCTGCGGCCCTGGGCGCGCAGGCTGACACGGGCTCGGCTGCCGAGCCAGTCGAGTTCGCCGCTCAGGCGCAGGTCCAGCACCAGGGCGGCAAAGTCGATGGCGCCCTGCACGCGCAGCGCGACGGCGCCGCCTTTTTCGTGTTGCCAACCCCAGGTGATGCCGGCCTGGCCGACGAGGGGCGCCAATTCGGCCTCCATGCGGCCGCTGCTGCCGGCCATGTGGCGAGACCAGGCGATGAAGAGTTTTTCGAGCCCGGCGCGGCTCAACGGCTGGAGCGTCTGCCAGGCCTTCAGCCAGGCCGGTGCGGGTTCGGTATGGCCATCGGCTTCGAGATGGCAGGCGGTACCGGCCGCGTTCAGCAGCGGGGCTTCGCCTTCGACGGGCCAGGCCTGGGCGGGCAGTGCGCCATGCCTGACTTCGACAAGGCGCTGCGTGGCGGCATGCACCTGCAGGCCGAGCTCGATGCGGCCCAGTGGCGCGCCCGCGTTGCGGATGCCGCAGCTGCTGATGCTGACGCTCTGCACATCGGGCGGCTCGCCGTGGGCGATGCCGGCGGGGCCGAGCTTGGGGTCGGGCGGCGGGCTGGGCGGCGCATGCAGCGTCAAGCTCAGGCGAGCAGTGTCGGCGCCGCGCCAGGTCAGGCGGCCGGCGCCGGTTGCATGCAGCACGTCGGGATGATGGGTGTCACAGGTGGCTTCGGTGCTGACCGCGAGCTGCAGCCGCGCGCTCGCGCCTGCGCCCACGGCGCGGCTGAGCACCGGCAGCAGGCGGGGTTCTTCCAGCGGTGTGGACAAGGTTTCTGGCTGCGGCGCCCAGGGCGCCAGGTCGACGCGCCGCCAGCTGCCGTCCTGGCCCTGGTAGGCCTGCAGCGGTTTGGGCTCGGCGACGGCGAAGGTGATGGCGGCGAGATCGCAGGCCTTGGGCCGGGGCGGCGGCGGCTGGTCGAGAAAGATGGCTCGGCCGCGCGCTGCACGGCCGAGCCCCGCTTCAACGGCGGCCAGGGCCTTGTCGTAGCCGGCGGGTGTCATCGCGTCGCCGGTTGGGGCGGCCTTGGCGGCGCGGCGCACCAGTTCCTCGCGGGAGCGATGGGTGAGCTGGTGAAGGCGCAGCGTCGGGCTCAGCGTGGCGTCGGCAGCAATGGCCGCTGCCCATTCGAAGCGCGGCTTGGCCTCGAAGCCCGCGCCCCACAGGCAGCACAGCGAGGCATAACGGGCCAGCTCAGCGACATGGCGCAAGCCGATTTGCTGTCCGTGCTCCAGCGCCACGTCGATGAAGGCTGGCCAGCGGGCCTGGAGCTGTTCGGCGACCTCGGGCCAGGCGCTGCCCAGCAGTTGCAGCAGCTCGCGCGAGTCGCGCTTGAGCTGCAGGGCCTCGACTTTTTCCAGCTGATCCGCGTTGAGTTGGAGCATCAGTTCACCCGCTCCCGGGCTTGGCTGTCCAGCACGCCGTTCAGGCGCTGCCACCAGGTCCAGCGCTTCGCGGCCGGGCAGACAAGCTGCTGCCCGGCCGCGAAGAAGGCGTCGAGCTGCGACGGCGCGAGGCCGGGCAGCAGCAGGGCCAGCAGCTCGGGGTCCCACCAGCGCCAGGGCCGGCGGCGGCCCTCGGGCGTGCGCACCTCCGCGAGGTCACGGCTGTGCTCGCGCATGGCGAGCAGCGGCCGGTTGGACGTCATCAGCACACCCCATCCCTCGAAGGCGGTGCAGGCTTCACCGAGCAACCAACGGGTGAGATCGGCCTCGGGTTGCAGCTCGACGATGTAGGCCGCCTGCGCGGCGGCCTCGGGCTTGAGGGCGCCGCGCTGCAGGCAGTCCCAGCCGACGGACTGCCCGGCCTGCAGCCGTTCCAGCAGGCCGGGGATGACACCACCGTCGACGACGGCATGCACGCGCCCGTCCGGCCGGTCCCACAGTGCTGATCGGATCTGGGCCGTGGCCAGAGCGGCAGCGTTCAAGCCGGCCCTCCGCCGCCCTCGGGACCTGCGGCGTCGTCGGGAGGTGGCGCGGCTGCGTCGGCGTTTTTCGCGTCGTCCTCGTTGTCCTCCGCCCCGCCTCCGCCGCCGGCCGCGGCCGCGGCCAAGGCAGCCGCTGCGGCGCCTCCTGCGGCGAGGGCGGCGGCAGCGCCGGCGAGGGCGGCAGCGCGGATCTTGGCCGCACGGGCCGCAGCGGCGGCGGCGGCCGCGGCGGCTTCAGCGGCGGCCTTGGCCGCTGCTGCGGCGTCCGCGCTCGCATTGGCCGCGGCGGCGGTGTTTGGCGCCTCTTGGCCGACGGTCAAGGGGTCTTCAAAAAGCTTGTCGTAGTCCGTGGCCTTGGCGGACGTCAGCAGTTCCTGGTTCATGGCGTCTTCCGGCGCCTTGGGCTCGGCCGCGGCCGCGCTCTCGGCTGCGCCGGCGGAGCCGCCGCCACCGCCACAGTTGACCTTGACGAGGGGGCCGTCGATGGTGACGCCCGCCGGGCCCAGCGTGATGACCGAGCCGCCGCAGACGATCTTGATGCCGGCCGTGGCCTCCAGCACGATCTCGGCGCTGCCCTTGGCCTTGATGTTGACGGCTTGCATCAACAGGTCGGCTGTGGCCTTCAGCGACAGCTTGGCACCGGCCTCGCCGACCAGGTTGCCGGTCGTCTTGAAGTTGCCCGCGCCGCCGCTTTGCAGGTTGATGTCGCCGCCGGCCTTGACGGCCGTCTTGCCGGTGACGTCAAGCCCGTAGTCGGCACCGACCTTGGCGTTGAAGTCTTTCTCAAGCTTGAGCTGGTAGGTGGCCGCACCCGTGGTGAAGATGTCACCGGCGACCTTGGTGTGCAAGTCCTTGCCGAGGTCGTGCATGACGTCCTTGCCGACGTTGACATACCAGTTCTCGCCGACGACCTCCTTGCGCGTGAGCTTGACCTTCTTGGTCTCGTTCATCTCGATCCAGTCGAAGGCGTCTTCCTTCACGTGGCGATGGAAGTTCTTCTGCGACTGCAGCCAGACGTATTCCTTGCCCGTCTTGTCGTCGAAACGCAGTTCGTGGCGGGCGTCGGCCGCGCCGTTCTTGGTCGAGTGGGTGCGCCAGCCGCTGATGTCGGAATTGGCGGGCAGGGGATAGATGGGCGTGTTGATGTCGTTGTGCACCGAGCCCGTGATGAGGGGTCGGTCGGGGTCGCCGCCGATGAAGCTGACGACCACCTCGTGGCCGACGCGCGGGATCATCCACAGCCCCATGCCCTTGCCCGCCCAGGGCTGGGACAGGCGCACGAAGCAGGAGCTGTTTTCGTTGTTCTCGCCCAGGCGGTCCCAGTGGAACTGCACCTTGATGCGGCCGTGCTTGTCGGTCTCCACCTCGTTGCCCGAGGCGCCGACGACGATGGCCGTCTGCGGCCCGTACATGATGGGCCGCGGCGTGCGGCGCTGCGGGCGGAAGGCATTGCCGCCCGTGCTGATGCACATGAGATTGGCGATCACGCCGTCGCGGCGGCGCGGCAGGGACCTGAGATCGTCGATGGCCTCGTGGTCGGCGAACTCGGCGTGGAAATTCATGCCGACGATCAGGTAGCTGTCGTCGTCGGCCGCATTGAGGGCGTCTTCGAGATCGAAGGTGGCGCCCACCGTGATGTCGTTGCAGTTGGTGGTGCCGGTGTAGATCTGCTGCAGCGACTGCAGCTCTTCCAGCCGCATCTTGGCGACGCGAATGGCGGCCGCTGCGGTCGGCTGCGCGTCGGGCTTGACCTGGTTTTGCACCGCACGCGCCGGGAACTCATAGACCTCGGCGTCACCGAGCTTGGCGGTCGCCGCCGTGGGCAGCGCGCTGTGCTCCTGCTGGATGGCAGACGCCGTCGCGAGGTAGTCGTAGTCGCGCACAACGGCCTTGACCGAATGCACCTCCTCGACCATCTTCCAGTCGACGAGGGTGGGCTTGGTGGCATCGAGCTTGTGGGACCATTTGACGGTCTTGTCGCCCGTCTTGGCCTTGTGCTTGCCCATCGAGTCGATCAGCACCAGGGTGTGGGTGGTGCTGGTGTGCTCGAAGAAATAGTAGATGCCGAACTCTTCCAGCAAACGGCTGACGAAGTCGAAGTCCGATTCCTGGTACTGCACGCAGTACTCGAGCGGCTTGTAGACCGCGGCGTCCTGCAGCCGCCAGGCGAAGTCGGCGCTGTAGGGCGTGAGGACGGCGGTGACGATGTCCTTCACGCTCTTGTTCTGGAACACCTTGGAGTTGCGCGTGCGCGTGGCGAACCAGGTCCAGGGCCGCATGGTGATGCGGAAGGAGTCAAAGCGGCCATGGCGTTCACCGCGCTGGACTTCGGTGATGAAACCATTGAAGTGACGCTTGGCGCCATGCTCGATGCTGACATTGGCACGCGAGCCCAGCAGGGCGTGCAGGTCGATGGACTCGCGCACGCCCAGCAGGCTGACATTGCCGACCAGGTCGACCTGCCACTCGGGCAGCGCTCCCAGTTGCTCCCGGCCCTCCATGCGCAGCACCAGCAACTTGTCACCACCGAGCTTGGTGGTGATGGACATCACACTAGACATGTGTCGGCCCCTCGTCCGATGAGTACATCGACCGGTCCCCCGAGGGGACGGCGATGCTTGCGGCATTGAGCCACAAGCACATCGCCTGGCGGGCCGGCTTGGGAGCGGCCCGGCGCTCGGCCCGGGAAGTCACTACGGCCACCATCTGCTCGTCTCAATCAAAGGCGTAGGAGAAGTCGCCATCGGCCACGCCGAGGCTGACCTTCTGCAGCGGCTGGCCCGACGCCGTGCGCGACAGGTATTCAATCGACACCTTGGGCAGCACCGTGTTGGTCAGGATGGCGTCGATGATGCGGCCGCCCGACTCCGCGTTGTTGCAGCGCTTGACGATGAGCTCCACCGCTGCGTCGCTGTACTCGAACGGGATGCGGTGGTTCTCGGCGACGCGCTTGACGATGCGGCCGAGCTGCAGACGCACGATGCGGGCCAGCATCTCATCGCTCAGCGGGTAGTAGGGAATCGTGACGATGCGGCCCAGCAGCGCCGGCGGGAAGACCTTCTGCAGCGGCTCGGTCAGCGCTGTGGCCAGCGACTCGGGGTCGGGCAGCAGCTCGGGGTCGCGGCACATGTTCATGATGAGCTCGGAACCCACGTTGCTGGTCAGCAGGATGATGGTGTTCTTGAAGTCGATCATGCGGCCTTCGCCGTCCTCCATCCAGCCCTTGTCGAAGACCTGGAAGAACAGCTCGTGCACGTCGGGGTGGGCCTTCTCGACCTCGTCCAGCAGCACGACGCTGTAGGGCCGGCGGCGCACGGCCTCGGTCAGCACGCCGCCCTCGCCGTAGCCCACATAGCCCGGAGGCGCGCCCTTGAGCGTGGAGACGGTGTGCGACTCCTGGTACTCGCTCATGTTGATGGTGATGACGTTCTGCTCGCCGCCGTACAGCGACTCGGCCAGCGCCAGGGCCGTCTCGGTCTTGCCCACGCCCGAGGTGCCGCACAGCATGAACACGCCGATGGGCTTGTTGGGGTTGTCGAGCTTGGCGCGCGAGGTCTGGATGCGCCGGGCGATCATGTCCAGGCCGTGCTGCTGGCCGATGACGCGCTGGCCCAGCGTGGCGCCCAGGCGCAGCACGGCTTCCAGCTCGTTCTTGACCATGCGGCCGACGGGGATGCCGGTCCAGTCAGCGACGACGCTGGCCACGGCCTGCGCGTCGACCGAGGGCAGGATCAGCGGGTGGTCGCCTTGCAGCTCGGCTAGCTGGGCCTGGGCGGCGTGCATCTCGACGAGCAGCGCGTCGCGGTCGGGTGCCGCAGAGGCGGCTTCATCGACCGGCTGGCCATCACCGCGCAACTTGGCGCGCAGCTCCAGTATCTTGGCGACGACATCCTTCTCCTGCTGCCAGCGCACTTCCAGCGTCGCGAGGCGCGCGCGCTCGTTGGCCAGCTTCTCTTCCACCGACACGCCGCGGTCGCCGATATGCACGCCCACCTGGGCCTCGCGACCGATGATGCCCTGCTCGATCTCCAGCGACTCGATGCGGCGTTTGCAGTCCTCGACCTCGGCCGGCATCGCGTGCTGGCTGACGGCGACGCGGGCGCAGGCGGTGTCGAGCAGGCTGACGGCCTTGTCGGGCAGTTGGCGGGCCGGGATGTAGCGGTGCGACAGCTTGACCGCCGCCTCGATGGCCTCGTCGAGCAACTGGACCTTGTGGTGCTTCTCCAGCACCGTGGCCACGCCGCGCAGCATCAGGATGGCCTTCTTCTCGTCGGGCTCCTCGACCTGCACGGTTTGGAAGCGGCGGGTCAGGGCCGGGTCCTTCTCGATGTACTTCTTGTACTCGGCCCAGGTGGTGGCGCCGACCGTGCGCAGGTTGCCGCGCGCGAGCGCCGGCTTGAGCAGGTTGGCGGCGTCGCCGGTGCCGGCGGCGCCGCCCGCGCCCACCAGCGTGTGGATCTCGTCGATGAACAGGATGATGGGCGTGGGGCTGCCCTGCACCTCGTCGATGACCTGGCGCAGGCGCTGCTCGAACTCGCCCTTCATCGACGCGCCGGCCTGCAGCAGGCCGATGTCCAGCGTCAGCAGTGTCACGCCCTGCATGGGCGGCGGCACGTCGCCGCGCGCCAGGCGCAGCGCAAAGCCTTCCACCACGGCCGTCTTGCCGACGCCGGCCTCGCCGGTCAGCAGCGGGTTGTTCTGGCGGCGGCGCATCAGGATGTCGACGATCTGGCGGATCTCGTCGTCGCGACCGGTCACCGGATCGATCTCGCCCTTGCGCGCCTTCTCGGTCAGGTCGACGGTGAACTTCTTCAGTGCCTCCTGGCGGCCCATGGCGGCGGGCGCCATCGCGCCCTCGGCTTGGCCGGGTTGCGCGCTGTTCAACGCGCTGCCGTCGGTGGCGCCCAGGCCCGCTTCGCCGGTCTTGCCGATCAGGCTTTGCAGCTTGTCGGCCAGGTCATCGGCCTTGATCTTCTCGAACTGGCGCGAGATGCCGAACAGCGCTTCACGCAGCGTGCGCGTGGAGAGCAGCGCCAGCAGCAGGTGGCCGCTGCGCACCTGGGCATCGCCGTACATCAGCGTGGCATAGACCCAGCCCTGCTGGATGGCGTGGGTGATGTGCTCGGAGAAGTCGCTGATGGCCGTCGACCCGCGCGGCAGGCGGTCCAGCGCCGTCGTCACGTCACGCGCAAGCGCGGCGGCGTCCAGACCGTAGTGGCGCACGATGGCGCTGACGTCGGACTCGTTGTTCTCCAGCAGCTGGGTGATCCAGTGCACCAGCTCGACATAAGGGTTGCCCCTGAGCTTGCAGAAGACGGTGGCGCCTTCGATGGATTTGTAGGCCAGCGGGTTGAGCTTGCCGAACAGGGCTTGGCGGCTGATGTCAGTCATTTCCAGTTCTCCTCGGTGCTAAGTGACCAAGGGCGCCGTTCGGTTCCGCTCTGAGCGCGCTACATCTGATGCTTGGGGGCAAGCGAGGGTTTCAGCGCCCCCCGGCAGATGCTCTCGACGTTCATCAGCAGCTGGTCGGCCCGCTTGCGCGGGCGCTGGCTGTTGAGCCAGGCGCTGCGCCCCAGCATGCCGACGCCGGGTTTTTTGCCCAGCGACCAGGCCGGCACCTCGGCGGGTTTGAGGCGCAGGCGCACATCCCAAGCGAACTCCTGGCCGACGTATTGCCTCACCATGGCCTGCAGGGCCGGCAGATGCGGGCCCGACGGCAGGAAGGCCTGGAATGCCTCCCAGCCCAGGGGGCCGATCTCGATGCGGAACTTGTGCTGCACATCCCAGACCTGGCGGCCCAGCACGGCACCGCGACCCAGGGCCACGCCGTCGTGCTTGACGAGACGGGTGCGCTCCTCGAGCCCCAGCGGCATCCAGTGGCCGCTGAACTGCTGCACCAGGGCCGGCACGCGAAAGCGCAGCGCGATCCAGCTCTGCAGGCCATCGGCGTCGCGCGCCGAGCGAGCCAGGCGGCCGGCGAAATAGAGCTTGGGGAAGTCGCCCAGGGCGTCGCGCTCGCGCAGCGACGGCTCGGCCAGGCCGACGAGGGCGCCCACATGGCGCACGATGGGCGCGTCGCGGCTGCGATCCATGCCCACCACCGGGTTGGCGCGCGCCCAGGCCCGGTAGAAGAGCAGGCCGAAGCGATGCAGCAGCATGTCGGCAAAGGCCGCGAAGGTGCGGTCGCCGTGGTGCATGGCCCGCTCGCGGGCGTATTCGGTCAGGTGCGTGGGCAGGGCACCATTGGGGCCGAACAGGCTCAGCACCCGCTGCACCAGGCGTGGCGGGCCGTGGTCGTTGGGTGCCAGCTTGGTGATGGCCGTCGGCGCGAAGTTCAGCGCCGGTTCGCTGGCGAAGCGGACCGGCTCGTCGCCCGGGCGCAGCGCGTCGCCCAGGCGCGGTTTGTCGGTGTGGGCGGCCTCGATGCGGCGCAGCGCCTGGAAGAGGTCGAAGCGGCCCGGGCGCGCGGCCAGCGCGTCGAAGATCGATGGCTCAGGCTTTGCGCTCACAACACTGCCCTGGCGCCCGGCAGCGGTTGCCAGCGCTTCAACTCGCCGCGGGTGCGCGAGACCAGCAGCGTCTGGACAAAGCTGTTCATCGACACGTGGCGGCTGAAGTAGTGGTGCAGCACGGCGCCCAGCAGCGTCGCGCTGCCACCTTCGAAGGAGAGTTCGTCCACCGTCAGCTGCACCTCCAACCCGCGGCCGAAGGCGATGGGGCCTGGCGCCGGATGGCGGCGCACGATGGGCAGCGTGGTGACGGAGCGCACGCCTTCGATCTGCCGCAGCAGGCCGGCGCCGGAGCTTTGGCCGAACAGGCCGAGCAGTTCGCGCAGGGCCAGCGCACCGCGTTCGGGGTCCTCGTCGACAAGGGACAGGTAGTTCAGCGATAGCAGGGACAGCAGCCGCCAGGCCAGTGCGCCTTCGCGCGCCGCGCTGCCGGGCCGCGACGGGCCGGCCACGACGGCGACATGGTCGACGGGCGCACGGGTCTCCAGCGTCAGGCCACCATGATCGCGGCCGGCGGGCATGAAGAGCGGCAGGTCGCGGTTGGTGCAGCGGATCTTGGCGGCAAGCTGGCGCAGGTCGGCCCGGTAGGGCGCGCGCTGCAGGTCGACCAGGGACAAAAAGACCTCGCTGCCGACATAGGCCGAGCGCGGCCCCTCGCGCTTGGCGCGGTCGCTGGCCAGACGCGGCTCGCGCAGCAGGCTGAAATAGCCGGAGGCGCCGGCCGGGTCGGCGTGGGGCACGTCGAACAGCGGCAGGAACTGCAGCTCGTCGGTGTCGCTGGAGAAGCCGGTGACCGAGGCGACGTCGAACACCTCGAAGTCGGCGCCGGCCAGCCGGTCGGGGATGACCTGGAAGGCGGTGGCGCTGTCGTCGACCGTGATGCGCTCGGCGCGGCGCTCGAAGAGGTTGATGGCCGGCACGCAATTCAGGCTGAAGTTGGCCGGTTCGCCGCCACCCTCCAGGCTGGCTTCGTAGCGGTCGAACAGCAGCACCAGCTCGAAGCTGTTGCCCGTGCAGGCGGCGAAGCTGGGCTTGAGGCCGGCCACGTCGATGAACAGGAAGCGCTGCGGGAAGGCGAAGTACTCCTGCATCAGCCGCGTGCCGGACAGGCCGCGCAGCGTCACCGGCAGCATGGCCTCGTCATCGGCCAGGCCGACGTGGTGCACGCGGCTGGCCGGGATGAACTGGCGCTTGGCCGCAGCCTCCTTGCCACCAGGCCCGGCCAGCACGCCCACGCAGCGGCAGGTGGCGAGCTCGTGCAGCTTCAGCGCCACGTCCTGCAGCCCGCCCATGAAGAAGCGCAGGCTGTCCAGCGGCAGCCGCGAGAAGCTCATGCCGCTGGGCAGCTCCATGCGCACACGCACGCCGCTCTTGGGTCGCTCGCGCAGCGGCAGGCCGCTGAAATTGATGTCGGTGGCGCTGAGGAAGTACTCGACCTGGCTGACCCGGATGGGCGTCAGCGTGACCGGCTGGGCGGTGCGGAACTCGCAGCGCGTTGGCCCCAGCGGCGTGCGCGCGCCCATCAGCGCGCTGCCGCGCGGCAGCGTGAAGCCGGCAATCAGGTTGGGGTCCTGAGCCGGCTCGAGCTGGGCCACCAGCATGGACGGGATCGGCGCGCCGAGGTTGGGGCAGACCATGTCCAGCAGCGCCTGGGCAAGCTGGGGGAATTCGGCGTCCTGCTTGAGCTGCACGCGGGCTGCGAGGAAGGCCGTGCCTTCGAGCAGGCGCTCGACATAGGGGTCGGCGACTTCCAGGCCTTCCATGCCCAGGCGGCCAGCGATCTTGGGGAACTCGCGCGCGAACTCGCCGCCCATCTCGCGGAGATAGCGCAGTTCCTGGTTGTAGTAGCGAAGGAGGCGGGGGTCCATCAGGGGTTCCGACGCAGCCGGGAAACACAGCCACAGAGGCACAGAGGCACGGAGGAATACGAGACTCTTCCTTCAGTTTCTCTGTGCCTCTGTGTCTCTGTGGCCATGTTCATTGTTTCAGCCGCGCATATCACGCACGGCGGCTTGACCAGTATCCACGTCTACGTCAGCGCTGAGCAGCAACTCCAGCGGCACTGGCTGGTTCCACATCTGGCCCTTGATGGTCAGGCGCAGGCTGGTGGGGCGCAGGCCGGTGCTCATGTCGTTGGCGATGCGCACCTCCACCGTGTCCGGGTCCAGTCGCGGCTCGAAGCGGATGATGGCCTGGCGCACCTGGGCCTCGATGAGGGGGAACTGGTGGATGGTCATGGTCTGCCCGGTCAGGGGCAGGATGCCGAAATTCAGCACCGAGTCGCGGGCATGCGGCAGGCTCTTCCATAGCGCCGTGCGTTCGGGGTCGTTGCGGTTGCCGATGTCCGGCTCTTCACACACCGCGTTGAACAGCCAGGAGAGGTCGCGCAGCACGGCCTCACGCAGCTGCTTGCGGCTCAGTACGCGGGCCTCGAGGGCCTCGACCTTGGAGCTGGCATCGTTGTCGGTGAGCCGGTCCAGCAGCGAGGGTTGGAGGCGGTCCTGGGCACCGAAGCTGGCCATCAGTTGCCTTCGGTCTGCGTGGCCTCGCTGGCGTCGAAGAGAATTTCTCTGACGGCCATCAGGTCGTGGTCGCCGATGTCGCTGGTCAGCACGCGCTGGCCCAGGCCGGCATAGCGGTCCTCGCCTGGCAGTGCTTGCCATTCGGTCTTGCGCGCCAGGTTGATGAGGCCATCCTCGCTCTTCTCGGAGCCCGGGTAGCGCGTGGGCACCAGGGCGACGCTGTTGCCGCCGTTGGTGAAGCTCAGCTGCGCCGGCATCCAGACGCAGTCGCGCAGGTCCTCGGGCGCGTCGAAATGAATCTTGGCCAGGTGCTGGAAGGGCACCCAGGTGTAGTGGCCGTTGAGGCAGACCTCGAGCACCGGGCCCAGGCGCGAATCGGCGTCGGCCAGCCACTCGAAGCGCTGGCCGTCGATGCTGCCCGCACTCGTTGGCGCGGCCTCGAAGGCCTTGGTGGCGAGGTCGGCCGCAAGCTGGTGGTTGCCCTCGGCCTGCTGCTTGAGAGATTCGATCAACTGGGCCACCCAGGCCTCGGGCTGGCCGAAGACAACCGGCGTGCGCTTGCCGGAAAACACCTGGGCGCGCAGCAGCTCGCAGCGGATGGCGTGGCCGACGGTCTCGCGCATCGGGATGGCCAGCTTGTCCATGTCGGCGACGACATTGAGCTGGGTGTGGGCGCGTTCCCACTGGCCGAGCACGCTGAGCAGCTGGGACATGAAGGTGCGCAGCTTGGGATCGGCCGGCTTGGCGCGCACGGCCTCGGTCAGCTTGGCGAGTGCGGCGCGCGGGTCGCCGGCGCGGAGTAGCTCTTCGGCGGCTTGTTGGGGAGAGAGATCAGAAGCCATGGCCGCAGTCCGTGCAGAAGCGGGCTTGCCGCGAGAGGGTGATGCCGCAGGCCGGGCAGCTCTTGTGCGTGCTGGCCATGTCGAAGCCGCATTCATGGCAGAAGCGCCCGCCCTGGCTGGGCGTCTGGCAGTTGGGGCAGGCCGAGCCACCCCCGCTGGCGGCGCCCTGGCTGGCCGAACCCGCATCCAGCGCGGAACGGGCGGCGCAGTCGCGGCAGCTGTTGCTGCTGCTGTTCCAGCATTCGCGGCCTACCCATTTGCGGCAGCCGGTGCATTTCTCGTACAGCGGTGCCGCGGCGGCCATGGCTTCGGCCAGGGCCTCGGCCTTGGCGCTGCCGCCACCGGCTTCGGCAAACGCGCCGGTGGCCCGGCTGGCCTTGTTCAGGTCGTAGAACATGAAGGCGAAACGGCTCAGCCAGCCCGTGATCTGGCCCTTGCGATAGGGCCTGAAGGCCGAGCGCGAGCTCTCGCCACATTTCTCGCAGAAGAACTCGAACTGGAAGCCGGCCGACACGTCGCTCATCGAGGTGCTGACGTCCCGGTAGTTGGTCAGGGCCATGGGAAGCTAGATGGGTGAGCCGATGTTCTTCATCGTGAAGGCGCGCGTCGTGTTCTGCGACGCCGTCTTGGCGACGGCCTGGCCGGTGTTGCTGTGCGAGTAGTGCGACGGCGGGTTCTTGTAGATGTAGGCGAGCGAGCCGAACTCGCAGGTCCACTTCTCCATCATCTCCGTCATGGTCTCGTTCACGACCACGTCCAGCTCGTATTCCAGCAGGCGGATCTTCTGGATGGTGAAGATCAGCGAAGTGCCGTCCAGAAACGTCGCCGAGCGCCTGTGGATGGTGAGCGTGCCCGAGGGGAAGATGTTGCCCGCCTTCATCGAGTTCAGCATCTGGGTGCTGGCGATGTCGACCCGCTTGGTGAACGTGAACTCGAAATTGCGGTTGCGTTCGAGGTCCGCGTACTGCTTCTCCCGTTCGCCTTGCAGCGTGGCCGCCTTTTCGGCTTTTTGCGGGTCGGCAGGCGCGAAGGCGTTCGGATCCCTGGCGATGCTTTCGAGCTTCTTGTTGAAGGCCGCGCCGAGGGCATCGCGCTGGTCCTGGTGGGCTTTCCAGTCTGCCTCGGAAAAATTGCCGCCACGCTGGGCTTTCGCGAAAGACTCCTGCAGCCTCTTGTCCCGCTTCTGGTAATCGTCGCTGGCCGCATGCATCGCACGCAACTCGTTGCTGCCTTGCTTGTCTGCTCTGCCGCTCGCGAGGGTGAAGGCCGCTGCCGCCTTGCTGGCGTTCTTGCGCTCGTCCTCGTTGTGCAGCTTCCAGTTGAGCGTCTCCACCAGGATCTGCCCCTGGAAGCCTTCGGACGCTGCTTCGCCCACGACCGGCACGCGGGTGGGGCGCAGCAGAACCAGGAAGATGTCGGCGCCGTTGTTGGACATCAGAGGGCCAATGGGTGGAAGAAGGGGGCCGTGGGCAGGTTGTCCTTGCCGAGGGTCTTCAGATACATCATCTTGATGTTCTTGAAGTTGAGGGTCCAGCTTTCCCTCACCTCCTTGGACAGGCCATCGTCTGACACCTCCAGGGTGCAGTCGGCAAAGTAGCCCTGGGTACAGACGACGGTGAAGCCAGGTTGATGGATGGCCCGGCCTTGCTGCTTGATGTGCAGCACCGTGATGGACGCGCTGAGCACGGGCAGGTGGTTGTCCAGGCAGAAATGCATCTGCGAGGAGCCGACGTCAAACCGCTTCTTGAAGGTCAGCGGCTGCATCTTGATGCTGACGGGCGTACCCAGCCCTGCCATCGAGGCTGCAGCGGAGGCAGCCGCTGCGGCCAGGCCGCTGGCTTTGCTCTTGGGGTCCTTGAGGGCCTGCATGCCCCAGCCGAACTCCAGCAGCTCGATCGAGCCTTCCCAACCTTCGAGCAGGCCCTCGCCCACCACCGGCCCGGCGCCGGTGATGAGTTGCATGAAGATGTTCGAACGACTCATGTGGACCCCTCGTCCGCCGAGTACGCCGGCCGGTCCCCCGAGGGGACGGCGATGCCTGCGGGCTCGACCCGCAGGCACATCGCCTGCGCGGGCCGGCTTGGGGCGGCCCGGCGTTCGGCCCGGAATGCGAACACGAACAAGACGTCCACCAAGCGCGTTATGCCGACGGCGAAGCCGTACCAGCCGGAATGTCCCAGTTGTACGTCTTGGGCGCGCCCAGCTTGCCGGTCTTGTTGTCCTGCGGCTTGTATTCGATCTTGACGGTCTTGAAGACCATTTCGACCTTCTGCGTGACGTTGCCTTCCTCGGTGCCGCTCTGGTTGACCTTGGTGATGAAGCAACCTTCCATCGTCATCGTGAAGTAGGTCTCGGGCGTGGCACTGCCCGTGGTCTTCATCATCTGCAGCTCGACCTTGGGGAAGGCCTTGCCGGTGCAGATATAGCCCAGGATCACGGTCGACGAGGTGTCGAAGTAGTGCTCCCAGTTCATCTTGCCGGGGTTGGGCTTGCCGACGGAAGCGCCGCCGCCCTTGGTCCAGCTGGTCTCGGCTTCGACTTCCCAGTCCCAGCCCTGGATCTCGATCCACTTTTCCTTGCCCTTCTGGATGGACTCGCCATCGGCCTTGTCGAAGAAGGTGAGGAATGCATTGACTGCCATGTTGATATCTCCTTAGGGGTTCAAAGCGCGGGTGTTGTGGTGGTGGTGAGAGATGACCCGTCCTGCTCCCGCGCCGGCGAGTTCTCCCAACTGTCTTAGGCGGACTTCTCGGACGGCAGCTTGGACACCAGCCGCAGCGACACGGTCAGGCCTTCGAGCTGGTAGTGCGGCTTCAGGTAGAACTTGGACTGGTAGTAGCCCGGTGCGCCTTCCACTTCCGAGACCTCGACCTGGGCGGCCGCGAGCGGGCGGCTGGCCTTGGTCTCTTCCGACGAGTTCATCGGGTCACCGTCGACGTAGTTCAGGATCCAGCTGTTGAGCCAGTCTTCCATCGCGTCGCGCGACTTGAAGGAGCCGACCTTGTCGCGCACGATGCACTTCAGGTAGTGGGCGAAGCGATTGCAGGCGAACAGATAGGGCAGGCGGGCCGCGAGTGCGGCGTTGGCGGTCGCGTCGGCGTCGTCGTACTCGGCGGGCTTTTGCAGCGACTGGCCGCTGATGAAGGCCGCGAAGTCACTGTTCTTGCGGTGCACCATCGACAGGAAGCCGTTCTTGCTCAGCTCGGCCTCGCGGCGGTCGGAGATGGCGATCTCGGTCGGGCACTTCATGTCCACGCCGCCGTCGTCGGTCGGGAAGGTGTGCGTGGGCAGGCCGGTCACCGCGCCGCCGGATTCGATGCCGCGGATGCGCGAGCACCAGCCGTACTGCTTGAACGAACTGTTGATGTTCACCGCCATCGCATAGGCGGCGTTGGACCAGGTGTACTTGCTGTGGTCGGCGCCCTCGGTGTCTTCCTCGAAGGCAAACTCGTCGACGGGGCTGGTCTTGGCGCCATAGGGCACGCGCGACAGGAAGCGCGGCATGCACAGGGCCAGGTAGCGGGCGTCGTCGGACTCGCGCAGGGACCGCCAGGCGGCGTACTCCGGCGTCGTGAAGATCTTGGTCAGATCGCGCGGGTTGGCGAGTTCCTGCCAGCTTTCCATCTGCATGACGCTCGGCGCGGCACCGGTCACCAGCGGCGCGTGGGCGGCGGCGGCGATCTTGGACAGTTCGCCGAGCAGCTCGACGTCGGGGGGCGTGTGGTCGAAGTGGTAGTCGCCCACCAGGCAGCCATAGGGCTCGCCGCCGAACTGGCCGTATTCCTCTTCGTACAGGCGCTTGAACAGCGGCGACTGGTCCCAGGCCGTGCCCTTGAAGCGCTTGAGCGTCTTGCCAAGGTCGGTCTTGGAGACATTCATCACGCGGATCTTGAGCTGCTCGTCGGTCTCGGTGTTGTTGACGAGGTAGTGCAGGCCGCGCCAGGCGGATTCCAGCTTCTGGAAGTCCTCGTGGTGCATGATCTTGTTGATCTGCTCGGTGAGCTTGCTATCGATGGCCGCGATCATGGCCTCGATGGTCTTGACGGCGTCGTCGCTGAGCAGCGTGGTGTTGCTCAGCGCCTGCTGGGCCAGCGTCTGCACGGCCTGCGCCACGGCGCCGCGCGCCTCCTCGGTCTTGGGCTTGAATTCCTTGTTCAGCAGTGCCGCGAAGTCATTGCCTTCGAAGGTCACGCCCGCCAGGGCCGATGCTGACTGTTCCGCTTGGGTCATGTTTGAAACTCCGGTCGTTTCAGTGTCTTGGGATGAACTGCGGCTTATTCCGACTTGGGCGCGTCGGTCAGCGTCTTGAGCAGCGTCGGGTCGGCCAGCACCTTGGCGATCAGGTCGCCGGCGCCGCTCTTGCCGTCCATGTAGGTGATCAGGTTGGACAGTTGCTGGCGGGCCTCGAGCAGCTTGTTCAGGCCTTCGACCTTGCGCGCCACGGCGGCGGGCGAGAAGTCGTCCATGCTCTCGAAGGTGATGTCCACCGGCAGGTTGCCCTCGCCGGTCAGCGTGTTCTCGACCTGGAAGGCGACGCGCGGCTTCATGGACTTCATGCGCGAGTCGAAGTTGTCGACATCGATCTCGAGGAACTTGCGGTCGGCCACCGGCGGCAGCGGGTCCTCGGGCTTGCCGGACAGGTCGGCCATCACGCCCATCACGAAGGGCAGCTGCACCTTCTTCTCGGCGCCGTAGAGCTCGACGTCATACTCGATCTGCACCCGCGGGGCCCGGTTGCGGGCGATGAATTTCTGGCTGCTCTTGCTCATGTCATTGCTCCTTGCGGATGGGATTCAGGGATTCAAAAGGCGGTGCGCCACGACGGACTGCAGGAGGGGCTTTGATGAAGACGACATCGCGGCGTTCCTTGCGACTACTGCAGGCTTTCAGGGTCCACGCCCAGCATACGGGCCACCTCGCCGACGGCCTCGGGGGCAAACTCTCGTACCAGCTGCAGGAAGTTGCGGTCGATGAGACGTTGCGCACGGCGCAGCAGGTCGGCCGCGGGGTTGGTGGGCTCGTTCTTCTCGAGGTAGGCGCAGACCAGGTCAATGGCACGCACGGCATCGGCGCGGCTCTCGATCGCGCCCAGGCCGCCACCACCGCCGCCGCTGCGGCCGCGGCGGGCGGGCGCGGGCGAGTCGCCACCGCCGTCCTGGCCCTGGGCGATGCCCAGGTCGTTGAGCATGCCGGCGAGGTCGTCCGCCGAAGCGTCGATGCTGACCGGGCGCGGCGAGACGGCGATGACGGCGTCCAGCATCGCGCGCAGCGCCGAGAAGTCGGGCACGTCGCCATAGTTGAGGCGCACGGACAGGCAGGCCACCAGTGAATCCAGCGCCGCAACGGCGGCGGGCGCCTGGGTGGCGAGCAGCGGATAGCCGGCCACGGCGTCTGCCAGCATGTTCTCGATCTGGCCGCGCGAGGGTGTCGATTCATCGTCGCGCGCCGCCAGGTCACCCATGGCGATCTCGATGTCGCGCACGCTGATCTGGCCGATGCCGCGGTCGTTCAGCACCAGGCTGGCACGGACGTCGCCCAGCGTGGTGTCCAGGCTGGCCAGCTCGTTGAGGACATTGACCCGCGCAAACGCGTCGCCATCCTCGGGGCGGGGATGGAGTTCGTCCCACCAGCGCGTCAGCAGCTCTTCGAACAGGCGCAGGCCCGGGGCCAGCACCGCGAAGCCTTCCAGGCGCAGCCGGGCGCGCAGCAGCAGGTTGGCCACGCGCAGGTCGCGGGTGCGGGCGTTGATGTCGTCGGCCAGGCTGCGCACGGTGCGCCAGTCGGGCGGCTCGGCGGACGCGAACTGGGTTTCGGGTTTGCCCGCAGCCGCCTGGGTCAGTGCCAGGAAGTCGTTGTCGTATTCCAGGTCGGGGCCGCAGACCTCATCCTCGGACACGGGCTGCAGCCACGGCGCCAGCGCGGGGTCGCTGCTGAGCGACGGTGCGGTGTCGGGCGACGGGTCGAAGGGATTGCTGTCCATGGTGGTCCGGGTGAGCTTGCCGATCAGGGCAGGCAGGAGTTCGGGCGGTAAGTAACTGGGGCCGCCGCTTAGTTCCCTGCGGCAGCTCTGTCTGCCGGCAAGGGGAACGGAATGGCGTGTGGCGTCACTCAGCAGGTTGGACGTCCCGCCTGAACGATGAACTCCTCCAGCGACCCGGAAGACAACGACGCGACCATCATCCGGCCCAGTGCCGCCACCGGCCCCGTCGCCGCGGCGCCTGCTCCTGACGAAGCCGTGCCCGCCGTGATGGCAAGCGGCCCGGCTACGCCCGGGGCACCACCTGCGAGCCTCGACCGGCTGGACGGCGGCAACGCCTTGCCCGTCGGCAGCCGCCAGGGCGAGTTCGAGGTCATCCGCGTGCTCGGCGAGGGCGGCTTCGGCATCGTCTACCTGGCCCGCGACCACGCGCTGGAGCGCACGGTGGCGCTCAAGGAATACATGCCCGCCGCCCTGGCCCTGCGCGGCGACAGCTCCCAGGTGCGGGTGCGCTCGGAACGCCACCGCGACACCTTCGAGGCCGGCCTGAAGAGCTTCATCAACGAGGCGAAGCTGCTGGCGCAGTTCGACCATCCGTCCCTCGTCAAGGTTTACCGTTTCTGGGAGGCCAACGGCACCGCCTTCATGGTCATGCCCTTCATCGAAGGCAAGACACTGAAGGAGACGCTGAAGGAAATGCCCGAGCCACCCGGCGAAGCCTGGCTGATGGACATGCTGGCCTCGCTGACAGAGGCCCTGCTGGTGCTGCACGGCGAGCATTGCTACCACCGCGACATCGCACCCGACAACATCATCCTGGTGGCCGGCAGCGGCCGCCCCCTGTTGCTGGACTTCGGTGCCGCGCGCCGCGTCATCGGCGACATGACGCAGGCGCTGACCGTCATCCTCAAGCCCGGCTATGCGCCCATCGAGCAGTATGCCGAGGTGCCCAGCATGAAGCAGGGGCCGTGGACCGACGTCTACGCCCTGGCCGCCGTCGTCTACTGCGCCATCACCGGCCGCACGCCGCCGCCCAGCGTCGGCCGCATCGTCAAGGACGACTACGTGCCGCTGGCCCGGCAGGGTGAACTCACGAAGGGCCGCTACAGCGAGCGCCTCGTCAAGGCCGTGGACCGCGCCTTGCAGGTGTTGCCCGACCAGCGCACCCAGTCCATGGCCGAGTTCCGTGAGGACCTGGGCCTGGCAGGCCACTACGCGCCCAAGCCGGGCCAGATGGCGACGCTGATCCAGGCGCCCGCTGCAGCGGCGCCGGCTCCAGCCGCCGTCAAGCGGGCCGCGAGCCGCGGGCCGCTGTGGCTTGGCCTGGGCTTGGCCGGCCTGGCGGCTGCCGGTGCAGCGGCCTGGTTCGCGACGCGGCCTGCAGGGCCGGCCGAACCGGTTGCCGCGGCGCCGGTGTCGGTCCCGGCAGTCGCTCCGGCTCCCGCGCCTGCGCAGGCCGAACCCGTTGCGCGAGATCTGCCCAGCCAGTTCCGGTCCCTCGTGGCGCGGCACAGCGACGGCTTCGACGTGCAGGCGCAGGCCGAGCGCGCCAGCCTGCGCATCGACCGCGACGAGCTGCGCTTCAGCGTCAGTGCCTCGCGCGAGGGCTATGTCTATGTGCTGCTTGCCGGCCCCGACGGCAGCCTCGTCCAGCTCTACCCGAATGACAAGGCCAAGAACAACCACATCGGTGCTGGCGAGACGCTGCGCCTGCCCGGTGCCAGTTGGCCGCTCAAGGCCAGCGACCCGCCGGGCCCGGAGCACTTCTTCGTCCTCGTTGCCGCCGAGCCGCGCAGCTTCGCGCCCTGGTCCACCGAGAAGGAGCCGAGCTACGGCTTCCTGACATTGCCGGCCCAGGGTCCGGCCGGTGGCACGGCGCCGGGCACGTCGAGCTGGCTGCTGGGCCAGCCGGATTGCGGCCACCCGAATTGCGCAGCTGAGTACGGCGCCGCGGTGTTCAGCGTGGAAGCCGTCAAGTAGCCGATGTTGCGGAACCCGGCCGCGCTCGCGGTTACCTATAGCATGCCGGCCGCTTCTGCTGCCGACGCCCTTCGTCGACCTCCGGACCGTGTTCTGAACCCCACCCAAGCCCAGGTCGCCCAGCTGCTGGCGACGCCTCAAGCCCCCCAGTTGGGCGCGTTCGTGAGCGCTGCGGCTGCCGGGCAACTGCTTTGGGCCAGCCCGGTGGAAGGCCGGCTCGAAGTCTGCAGTGGCGCCACGCCGGCGGGCGCGGTTTGCGCTGACATCGGCCGCCTCTTCGTCGCCGCGCTGCGCGAGCATTTCGGCGACGCGGCCAGCGCCATCGCTGAGCGCGAATGGCGCCTCAGCCAGCGATCACGCCGCCTGCTGCCGGCGCGCACCGTCAAACGGGCCGTGGCTTGCGCGGAGTCAGCCCTGGGCCTGCTGATGGCCCAGTCCTATCTTTTGCAGATCGAGTTCTCGGCCGTCATGCTGGGCTGGCGCTTTCGTCGCGTCGCCGACGGCCTGGGCCTGGATCCGGCCAGTCTCGCCATCGAGCGCCGGCGAGCTTTGGACCAGGCCCTGGCCCCCGACTTCAGCCTGCCGCCACCCGCCGATGCCGAGGCGCTCGCCGCGCGGCTGCGAACGCTGCTCAACCAGCTTTCGCATTGACTTCGTGATGTAGTTCACGGCCTCGGGGGTTAACCCATGCCCATAAATGTGGGGTGGGGCGGGTCTGCCTTGTCGCAAGCTTTGCCGCGACGGCGTCTGATCAGACAGGGCGGCCACTTCGGCCGCTTCATCCGCTCGGAGCCCGTCATGCAGCCCCAGTGTCAACCGATTCGCCACCCCGCAGCAGCCGACCCCAACGTCATCTTCTCGGAGCTGTTCGGCGAACACCGTGACCGCCTCTACCGCTTCGTGCTGCGCCATATCGGTGACAGCACCGAAGCCGAGGAACTGGCCCAGCAGGCGTTTGTCGAGGCGGCGCGCACCTACGAGCACTTCCGCGGCGAGTCGCAGTTGTCGACCTGGCTCTACGGCATTGCGATGAACCTGGTGCGCAACCACCTGTCTCGTGCGCCGTCGCGGCTCTACCGCTTTGAGGACGAGTCAGCGTTGGAGGCCACGGCCTGCCTGCACGCCAACCCGGAGCAGCAATGCCATCTGAACCAGTTGATGGCCTTGCTGCAGATCGAACTAGACGGCCTCATGCCCGAGATGCGCGAGGTATTGCTGCTCGTCGCCATGGACGACATGAGCTACGAAGACGCCGCCGCGCTGCTGTCCGTGCCCATCGGCACCGTGCGCAGCCGCGTGTCGCGCGCCCGCTCGCACCTGCGCACCCGGCTGCAGGCCCGCGGCGCCCAGCTGCCCTTCTGATTGCGGGTCATTTCATCGATCGCGGGTGACGTGCCGCTGCGGTTCGCTGGAAGCACCGCCACGAGATTTGCCTCAACGGCCGAATCTCGTATATACTGCTAGCTTCAGTCGCGGGGTGGAGCAGTCTGGTAGCTCGTTGGGCTCATAACCCAAAGGTCGTAGGTTCAAATCCTGCCCCCGCAACCAAGAAATTAAGAGTCCTGTGAAGGACTTAGCAAAGCCCGCCAAGTGCGGGCTTTGTCGTTTCTGGCTGGCTTTTGACGGGTCTTGTGGCGTCCCCAAATGGGGGATTCGGTCGAACTGACCGTTGGTCTCGTCGGCATCGCAGGTGCAGCGGGACGCCCCTCTCGGCCGCGCTGGCGGGCGCGGTTCACGTGCCGCAAAAAGTGCGGAATCGCGCAGTCACCTCGGTGGGCGCCGGCACCGCATAGCGCGTCAGCAGCGCGGCCTCTTGCCAGGGATCGAGCAGCGCATCCAGCAGCGCATTGAAGGGCTGCAGATCGCCCTCGGTCGCGGCGGCCAGAGCTTCTTCGACGAGGTGGTTGCGCGGAATGACCGCAGGGCTGGCGCGGCGCATGCGCGCGACGCGCGCCGTGCCGTCGACCGCGCCATCACGGGCGCAACGCTCGCGCCAGCGGGACAGCCACACGTCCAGCGCCGCGCGGTCGGCGAAGAGGTCGCGCAGCGGCTCGGGGCGGCCTTCGGCTGCCGAGGCCAGATGGCGCCAGGCGAGCGTGAAGTCGACCGCTTGCATGTGCAGCAACTTCAGCCAGTCGTCCACCAGCGCGGCATCGGCCTCGTCGTCCGCCGGTGTGGCTGCGAGCAAGCCCAGCTTTTGCCGCTGGCCCCCAAGCAGTTCGCCGGCTAGCACCGCGGGAAAGGCGTCGATGACGGCCGTCGCTTCGGCCACAGCGGCCTCGATGGCCGGCTCGTCGTCGGCGTCCGCCATCAGCGGCAGCAAGGTTTCCGCGAAGCGCGCCAAGTTCCAGCGGGCAATGCCGGGCTGGTTGCCATAGGCGTAGCGGCCGGCGTGGTCAATGCTGCTGAAGACGGCTTGCGGGTCATAGGCCTCCATGAAGGCGCAAGGGCCGTAGTCGATGGTCTCGCCGGACAGTGCCATGTTGTCGGTATTCATCACGCCGTGGATGAAGCCCACGTTCAGCCATTTCGCCACCAGCTTCGCCTGGCGCTCGGCGACAGCGCGCAGCAGCCCGAGGTGGCGGTCGGGCGCTCCGGCGAGCGCGGGGTCATGGCGGGCAATGGTGTAGTCGGCCAGACGGCGCAAGGTGTCCAGATCGCCACGCGACGCGAAGAACTGGAAGGTGCCGACGCGCAGATGGCTGGCGGCCACGCGGGTCAGCACCGCGCCGGGCAACGGCGTCTCGCGGTACACCGGCTCGCCGGTCGCCACCACGGCAAGGGCGCGCGTGGTGGGGATGCCCAACGCATGCATGGCCTCGCCGATCAGTACCTCGCGCAGCATCGGGCCGACGGCCGCCTTGCCGTCGCCGCCGCGCGAAAATGGTGTGCGGCCCGAGCCTTTGAAGGCGATGTCGCGGCGCCGGCCCGACGTGTCGACCACCTCGCCGAGCAGCAGCGCGCGGCCGTCGCCGAGTTGCGGTGAGAACCCGCCGAACTGATGACCCGCATAGGCTTGCGCGATGGGCTCGGCATCGTCTGGCAGCAGATTGCCGGCGAAGAGTGCTGCAGCGTCCGGGCCGCTCAACACTTCGGCCGGCAGGCCCAACTCCTCGGCCAATTCAGCATTGGCGAACAGCAGGCGCGGCTCTGGCACCACGGCTGGCTTCCAGGCCACGGCGGCGCCGGGCAGTTCGCGGGCGTAGGTATGGGTGAAACCGAAGCGATGCATCTGGATCCTGATATGTCGGACGCCAGTGTGCCGGCAAACGGTGGGCCTTTGCGGCGTAGGCTTGAGCAGGGTCGCACCACCCGGCTACCCCCGCATTCGATAAAGGCTTTGTCCTCCGGGAAATTCAGGACCGCCGCGGCCGTCCCTGGTCGCAGAGTCGGGCCGGATCTGCGCGCGTGAACTCGGCGGTCCAGTTGGTCTCCCAGGTCTTGTCGTCGTAGGAGAAAGCCTGCGCCCAGCGGGCATGGTCGCGGTCCAGGCTCTCCCAGATGAAGCGCACCTTGACCGGTTTGTCGCCGTCCTTGTCTTCGCCATAGAACTCACCGCGGCCGCCCTGAAAGCCGCCGACGACGGGGATGGGATCGAGCCGACCCGACGGGCTGCTGACCCAGTAGATGGACCACTGGCGCTTTTGCGTGTCGAAGGCCCGCAGCGTCAGGCCACGGCGGCCCAGCGTGGGCATGTGGAGTTCGTCGACGTTGGCGATGCCGTCCAGGTATTGGGTCAGGCACAGAATGGCCGGGAACTCCTCCCAATCGCGGCTGCCGGTGTTGCGCGCCTTCAGGCGGCGCTGCACCGTGGTCCAGGCGCCGCCGAGGAAGTCGAAGTCGTGCATGTCGCCCTGGCGCGCCAGCGTGTAGCCGGGCGGTTCGGCGGCGGCAGCGGGAGTGCATGCCAGCGCGGTGAGCATCGCAAAGGCGGCGAGGTTTTGAGTCGATGATGTGGGCATGTGGCGGTCTCTTGCTGGTTGGAAACCCAGTCTAGGAATCTCTCCCGTGCCGCTCAAAACGATGATTGCTGCGCTTGATGTGAAGCCGCTCTTCAAATGGCCATGAACTCGCCCGCGCTGCCGCTTGAGTCGCTGCGCGTGCTTGCGGCCTGCGTGCGACACGGCAATTTCTCGCGCGCGGCCGACGAGCTGGCGATCACGCCGACTGCGGTCAGCCAGCGCATGCGCGCGCTCGAAGTTCAGCTGGGTGTCAAGCTCTTCGGCCGCCACGGCCCCAGGCTCATCGTGACGGCGCGCGCCGCGGCGCTGGCGGCCGGTGTCGAGCAGGCGCTGGCGCTGATGCGCACGGCTGTCGACGCCTGCCGCCGCGCGCGGCCGCCGCTGCGCGTGACTTGCGCGCCCACCTTCGCTGCCTGCTGGCTGGTGCCGCGCCTGGCCAGCTACCAGGCGCTGGCCGGAGCGGACGCGATCGAGCTGGACGCCGGCCAGGGCCTGTCACCGGCCGGCAGCTTTGACGTCGCCATCCGCAGCGGCAGCGGACCCTGGCCCGGTTACCGTGCGACCCAGCTGCTGCCCGAGCAGGGCACGCCCATGCTCAGCCCGCGGCTGGCAGGGCAGAACAAGAGCTGGACGGTGGACGACCTGCTCGGCCTGCCACTGATCCCCGACCCGCGCTGGCCGGCCTGGTTCCAGGCGGCAGGCAGGCCAGGCGCCCGGCCGACCTTTGTCGCAACGCGCTTTCCGAACTATGAGCTGGAGGCGCGGGCCGCCGTACAGGGCCTGGGCGTGGCCCTGCTGTCGCCCGTGCTGTTCGGCGATCTGTGTGAGCGCGGCGAGCTGCTCGCGCCCTTTGCCACGGTGGTTCAGGGCCCCGACAGCTATTGGCTGCTGGCGCCCGCCGAGGCGCCGCCGTCGCATTTCGAGCAGTGGCTGGCGACCCAGCTCGCCGCCGCCGCGCCGCCGCCGGGCGCAAGCAAAACTATCGTTTGAAGATGCCGGACAGCAGGTTTGGTTGGGGGTCTGTTAGCCCACACTGCCGGCCATGTTCAGCCCGCCTCCCGCCGCTACCCTGCGCGGCTTTCGCAGCAAGCTCTTCGTGCCCGGTGCGCGCCCGGAGCTGTTCGACAAGGCCTTGGCCGGCGCGGCCGATGCCCTCTCCTTCGACCTGGAAGATGCCGTGCTGCCTGAAGCCAAGCAGCGTGCGCGCTCCGACGTCGCTGCGGCCCTGGCGCGCGCCGCGGCCCTGCGGCAACGGCCTCTCGTCATCGTGCGCGTCAACGCGCCGGGCACGCCCTGGTTCGAGGACGACCTGCGTGCGCTGATGCAGCCGGGCCTGGACTGGATCAACCTGCCCAAGGCCGGGTCGGCCGCCGACGTGCTGCATGCCGCCAAGCTGCTCGGCGACCTGGAGGCTGCCGCGAACCGCGCCACGCCGGTCGGCCTGCTCGTCAACATCGAAAGCGCCGCCGCGCTGACGCGTGCCGGCGACATCGGCGCCGCCCATCCCCGCGTCACCGGCCTGCAACTCGGCCTGGCCGACCTCTACGAACCCCTGGGCATCGCCCGTCACGATGGCGCCAATGTGCATGCCACGCTGCATGCGCTGCGCATGGCGGCGGCCGCTGCCGGCGTGCCGGCCTATGACGGCGCCTATCCGGACATCGCCGACCTCGACGGCTTTCGCGCCGAGGCACAGATGGCGCGGCGCCTGGGCTTTGCCGGCAAGAGCTGCGTCCATCCGCGCCAGGTCGCGCTGGCCAACGAGGTCTTCGGTGCCAGCGCCGATGAGCTGGCCTGGGCCGAGCGCGTCGTCGCCGCGGCCGGCCAGGCCGCGGCCGAGGGTCGTGGCGTCGTCGTGCTGGATGGCCGCATGATCGATGCTCCTTTTGTCCAGCGTGCGCGCCATCTGCTGCAAGCTTCCCGCGGAGTGACCCCTTGACCGACCGATTCCTGGCCTGGGGCCGGCCGTTCTTCGTGTTGCTGCTGCTCGCCCTGCTGGCCGGCGCGGCGCGCGCCGACAGCCTCGTCAATCTGCGCCGCTCGGCGCTGCCAGCCTTGCCTGCGACCGCCCAGGTGCTGGCCGCCGTCGATGGCCGCGCCGTCGCCTTCAGCGGTGATGCCGCCTGGCTGCTGGACGTGGACGCGGCACGCTGGCGGCCGCAGGCCTGGACGCAACCGGTACTGGGCGCGGCGACGGCGGCAGGCCAGTCCGTGCTGCTGCTGGGCACAGAAGGCCAGACCACCGGCGTGGCCCGGCTGACGCTGCAGCAGCAGCGCCTGGTGCCGCAAGCCTTGCCGGCGCTGCCAACTCCCCTGCGCGCAGCCCGCACGGCGCTGACGGCCGACGAGCTCTGGCTGACCGGCCTGGACGGCAAGGGTCGCCCGGTGCTGCTGCAACTGCCCCTGCAAGCCGCCGATGCGCGCTGGCAGATCCATGCCGCCCGGCCTGGCGCCAGCCCAGCGCACGCCATGTTCGCGCAGACGCGCGCCGTCTTCGTCGTGGAGGAGGGCGCCACACCCGCGGCGCCCGACAGCCTGTGGCGCTGGACGCCTGAGGCCGGCTGGGAGGCGCGCGGGGTGCTGCCCGGCCGCCTGGCTGGCCCCTGGGTGCGCGCAACCGGCCAGGCACACAGTCTGTTCGTCATCCAGCCGCTGGCTGGCGGCGCGCCGCGGCTGATGAGCTGGCAGACCATCACCCAGTCCTGGGCCGAGCTGCCGGACAGCGCCTTGAGCGGCGTGGCCCAGGCGTTGCCCTGGCAAGACGGCTGGCTGTGGCTGGACGGCACCGGCAAGGCAGCGACGCTGGAGGTCGAGTCCGGCAAGCTGCTGCTCAAGCCGCTGGACTGGGCCGTCATCGTCGTCTACCTCGCCGCCATGCTCGGCATGGGCCTGTACTTCTATCTGCGCGAGAAACGCCAGTCGACGACCGAGTTCTTCGTCGGTGGCCGCAAGATCCCGTTCTGGGCCGCGGGCGTCAGCCTCTACGCGGCCAACACGAGTTCGATCAGCTACATCGCCATCCCCGCCAAGGCCTTCGAGACCAACTGGCAGTACATGACGAACAACCTCATCGCCGTGCTCGGCCTGATGTTCGTCGCGGTGTGGATCGTGCCGCTGCTGCGCCGGCTGGACCTGATGAGCGTGTTCTCCTACCTGGAGACGCGCTTCCACCCCGCCATCCGCATGCTGGCCAGCGGCCTGTTCATGCTGACCCAGCTCGGCAGCCGCATGAGCGTCATCCTCTACCTGCCGTCGCTGGCCATCGCCACCATCACCGGCGTCCCGGTGACGTGGAGCATCCTGATGATGGGCCTGTTCACCATCTGCTACACGGCGCTGGGCGGCATGAAGGCGGTGGTGTGGACCGACGTCGTGCAGCTCGTCGTCAAGATGGGCGGCGCCCTGTTCGCCATCGCCTTCATCGTCTGGTCGCTGGACGGCGGCATGGCCGAGTTCATGCGCACGGCAGCGGCCGAGAACAAGACCCGCGTCTTCGACTTCAGCTTCGACCTCAGCAAGGCCACCGTCTGGGGCTTCCTCTTCCTGGTGCTGTTCGACGTCGTGCTGACCTTCCCCAAGGACCAGGTGCTGATGCAGCGCACGCTGTCCACCGCCAACGCCAAGGAGGCCGGCCGCTCGATCTGGGCCTTCGCGGCCATCATGATCCCCGGCGGCATCGTCTTCTACACCATCGGCACGGCGCTGTTCGTCTTCTACAAGGCCCACCCCGAGCGCATGAACCCGCTGCTCAGCATCGACGCGACCTTCCCCCTGTTCATTGCCGCTGAGCTGCCCACGGGCCTGACCGGCCTCATCATTGCCGGCATCTTTGCCGCGGCGATGGCGACGCTGTCCAGCATCATCAACAGCGTGTCGACGCTGGCCTCGGTGGACTTCTACGAGAAGCTCGTGAAGAACCCCGACCCGGCCCGCAGCGTGCGCTTCGCGGAGTGGATGACGGTGGCCGCGGGCCTGTTGGGCATCGCCTTCGCGCTGGCCCTGTCGCGCTACGACATCCACTCGCTGTTCGACGTTTCCATCGAGCTGGCCGGCCTGCTCGGTGGTGGCTTCGCGGGCGCCTACACGCTGGGCATGTTCACGCGCCGCGCCAACTCGCCCGGCGTAGCCATCGGCGTCGCGGCGGCCATCGTGCTGACGACGGTGGCCTGGTATTTCAAGCTGCTGCACCCCTACCTGTATCTCGGCATGTCCATCATGCTGTGCATCGTCGTGGGCTATCTGGCCAGCCTGTTCTTCCCGGTGCCGACGCGTTCGCTGCGCGGGCTGACGATCTACCGGCAGGACGCCGTGGAGTAACCTCCCAGCCACAGGCAGCCGCCCAGAGCTGCATCAGGACACGCACGTTGGAGACCCAGTTCCTGCACACCTTCGTGGCTGTCGTCGACCACGGCTCGATGGCCGCCGCCGCGCGCGTGCTCAACATCACGCCAGCGGCGGTGGCCCAGCAGATCCGCACGCTGGAGCGCGAGATCGGCGCGCCGCTGATCGCCCGCGCCGGCCGCTCGGTGCACGTCACCGAGCCGGGTTCGCGCATCCTCGAGCGCACGCGCGAACTGCTGCGCGGCGTGGCCGACCTGAGCACCATCGCCACCGATGAGACGCCGGCCGGCGAGTTGCGCCTGGGTGCCGGCACCAATGCGCTGACCGGCCTGGTGCCCGACATCCTGGCCCGTCTGGTCGAACTGCATCCCAGGCTGAAGGTCTTCATCCGGCCAGGCTATTCGCCCGAGCTCTACCGCGCCGTCGAGGCGGGCGACCTGGACGCCGCTGTCGTGCTGGAGGCGCCCTTCCCGCTGCCCAAGACCTGCGGCTGGGAGCTGCTGCGCGAGGAGGAGCTCGTCGTGCTCGCGCCCCGCAAATGGGCCGGCCGCGACCCGCACGAGCTGCTGGCGAGCGAGCCGCTGGTGCGCTACGACCGCACGCAATGGGGCGGCCGCGTCGCCGACCAATACCTGCAGCGCGCCGGCATCGTGCCGCAGGAGCGCTTCGAGCTGAATGCGCTCAACGCCATCGCCGTCATGGTGGACCGGGGCCTGGGTGTGTCGCTGGTGCCGGACTGGTTGCGCCCCTGGCCGGAAGGGCTGGATGTCGTCTGCCTGCCGCTGCCCCTGCCCAGCGAGCCACGCCGCATCGGCGTCGTGTGGTCGCGCGCGACGGTGCGCCACCGCCTGGTCACGGCCTTTCTGCGCGAAGCGCGTGCGGTGTCCGGCCTGGCCTGAGCCGGCCGCATCGGCACACAACAAATTCTTGGGCTTGAACATAGGTGGCGAGGGTGTGAGCTTGTCACGCACTGGCTGAGACTGCGGCCACAGCGCCCGCCACGCCACGCCCACCGGCGTCAGTGCAGAAGGCGCGCCCACAGATCGATGGAAAGCACAAAGATGACGAGACAAGCACCGGCCGGCCAGGGCCACACCACCCGTTTCCCCCGCCGCGCCATCGCGTTGGCCGCTGTTGCCGCGCTGGCTGCGGCTGGCGCCCAGGCCCAGCAGGCCGCGACCGATGCCGACACCAACGCGGACGGCAGCGAGCTCCAGCGCGTCATCGTCACCGGCACGCGCGTGCCCAAGGCCGTCGACAAGATCCCGGGTGCCGTCACGCTGATCACCAAGGAAGAGATCGCCCACACGCTGAACATGACCGACGACATGACGGCCGTGCTGTCGCGCACGGTGCCGGGCTATGCGGAGTCATCTCAGGCCATGAGCAACACCGGCGAGAACCTGCGCGGCCGCATCGCGCTGCGCCTGTTCGACGGCGTGCCCCAGGGCTCGCCGCTGCGCGAGGGCACGCGCAACGCCAGCTTCACCGACATGGGCCTGGTCGGCCGCATCGAGGTCATCAACGGCCCCTCGGCGTCCGAAGGCATCGGCGCGGCGGGCGGCATCATCAACTACCTGTCCAAGACGCCCACCAAGATGGGCAGCGAGGTCACGCTGACGGCGCGCTACTCGACGGGCTTCGAGGACGACAGCGCCGCTTGGAAGCTTGGCGCCAACTACGCCTTCAAGGCGGACGACTGGGACTTCATGGGTGCCGTTTCGCGCATCGACCGCGGCATGACCTACGACGGCCACGGCCGGCGCATCGGCTTGAACACCAGCGGCTCGGTCGCCGACTCGACGGCAAACAATGTCTACGCCAAGGCCGGCTACAACTTCGGCGCCAACCGCGAACAACGCATCCAGGCATCGTTCTCCAAGTTCAAGATCGAGGGCAAGGGCAACTACCACCTCGTCGACGGCGATCGCACGGCCGGCTCCACCAACACCTCCGAGCGGCCCGGCCTGTTCGGCACCCTCAGCGAGATCAACGACTTCTCGCAGAGCACGCTTTCCTACAAGCACAACGACCTGTGGGGCGGCTCGCTGTCGCTGGACGCCTACTACGCCGACCAGAAGATGCGCTACCCGGCCGAGAACGGTGCCGACCGCCAGGACCCGCTGATCGCGCCGCTGGGCACGCTGGTGGACCAGTCCGAGGTGCGCACACGCAAATACGGCCTGCGCAATGCCTACAGCCATGGCGATGTCTTCGGCGTCGAAGGGCTGGAGGTGCGCGGGGGCGTCGACCTGACGCACGATACCGCCAGGCAGTGGCTGGCGCTGACCGATCGCCTGTGGGTGCCGCCGATGAACTACAGCAGCGTCGCGCCGTGGTTCCAGGCCTCCTACGACATCGGGCCAGTGACGATCTCTGGCGGTTTCCGCCGCGAGGATGGCGAGCTGGAGGTGGCCGACTACAAGACCACCTATTTCCGCAACCGCGTGGACGTCAAGGGCGGCACGCTGAACTACAAGGCCAACCTGCCCAATATCGGCGCGGTCTGGAAGATCGGCAACGGCTGGTCGGCCTTCGTCTCCAGCGGCAAGGGCTTCACGCTGCCCAATGTCGGCATCCCGCTGCGCAACATCAGCTACCCCGGCCAGTCCGTCGCGGGCATCCTGGACCTGCAGGCCGTCATCGTGAAGAACAACGAGATCGGCTTCAACTGGCGTGGCGCCATGGGCTCCTTCGGCGGCTCCTACTACAAGAGCAAGTCTGACTTCGGCCAGTCGCTGTCCATCGACCCGGTCACCAACGACTTCCTGCTGTCGCGCCAGCCCGTCAACATCAGCGGCTACGAGCTGACCGGCGAGCTGCGCGCCACGCGCGACCTCAAGTTCACGGCGCTGTATTCGCACACGTCAGGCAAGACCTGGTTCACCAGCGGCGGCCCGCTGACCAAGCAGATGGGCGTGCTCGACATCAACCCCGACAAGCTCGGCGCTTCGGCCACCTGGCGCTTCCTGCCCCAGGCCGATGTGACGCTGGGCGCGACCAAGCTGAGCTCGCGTGATCTCAATGTCGGCACCAGCGCCGAGGAGCACACCAAGGGCTACACGCTGTTCGACTTCAGCGCCAACTGGGACTGGGGCCATGGCGGCAAGAGTTCGCTGGGCATCGAGAACCTGACCAACAAGTTCTACGTGCTGAGCTGGTCGCAGGTGGTGGGCTTCCGCAACTACACCTCGGGCCGCGGCCGCGTCGTGTCGTTGACGCATACGGTGACCTTCTGACCCCTGTCTCCCGACCCGAACCGACACGGCGCCTGCTGCTGGCCGCTGCCGCCGCGATCGCCTGGCCGGTGCGGGCCGAGCCGGCGCTGCCGGCCTGCACGCCGGCCTCGGCCGGCTTCTCGGTCGAGCGCCTGCGGCGCTTGAACGCTTTCCTCGAAGGCGACACGCGTGCCAGCGCACGCGGCCCCGGCCATCTCGGCGCCGTCGTGCTGCTGGCGCGCGATGGTTGCGTGCTGCATCACCAGGCCCACGGCCACCGCGACCTCGCACGCCGCGAGGCCATGCCGCTGGACGCGATCTTCCGCATCTACTCGATGACCAAGCCGATCGCGTCGGTGGCCGTGCTGATGCTGATGGAGGAGGGCGGGCTGACGCTGGACGACCTCGTCGAGCGCCACCTGCCCGAGTTCGCGGGCCAGCGCCTGCGCGAAGGCAGCAGGCCGCGCAAGCCGGTCACCCTGCGTCATCTGCTGACGCACACCTCGGGTTTTGACACCGACGGCGCGGCGGCCGACCCGCAGGCCGCGCCCGACCTGGCGACCTTCGCACGCCGCGTCGCCGCCGTGCCGCTGGCCGTCGAGCCGGGCAGCCGCTTTCGCTACGACGGCACCAACACCGACGTGCTCTGCCGCGTTGTCGAAGTCGTGTCGGGTCGGCCCTTTGCGCAATTCCTGCGTGAACGCCTGTTCGAACCCCTGGGCATGGGCGATACCGGCTTCACGGTGCCCGCCGCGCAGCGCCACCGCATCGCCGACATCACGAGCGTCGCCGACGACGGCCGCCTCGTGCTCGCCAACGCCCGCTCGGCCGACGCGCCGGGCGTGGCGCTGCGCGACTACGACAGCGGTGCCGGCGGCCTCTATTCAACGGCGAATGACTATCTGCGCTTCGCCCAGATGCTGCTCGACGAGGGCTGGTGGCGCGGCCGCCAGCTGCTGTCGCCCAAGACCGTGGCGCTGATGCGCATGAACCAGGTCGGCCACCTGGACGTCGGCAACGACCTCGGCCCGGGCGAGGGTTTTGGCCTGGGCGTGTCCATGGTGCTGGACGTCGCCCGCCGCGGCCGGCTGGGGTCCGAGGGCGCCTTCGGCTGGCCGGGTGCGGCCACCACCTATTTCACTGTCGACCCGCGCGAGCGCCTCGTCGCCATCCTGCTGATGCAGCATGTGCCGCGCGGCGTCGCCACTGACCCGCCGCGGCCGACGGCCGCCTTCCACAACCTCGTCTACCAGGCCCTCGAGCGATGAAGTCTCCCGCCATCCTGGTCGCCGGCTCGGCCAATCTTGATTTCGTCGTGCGCGCGCCGCGCATCCCGGTGCCCGGCGAGACCGTGCTGGGCCGCGGCTTCCAGACCTTCCCCGGCGGCAAGGGCGCCAACCAGGCCGTGGCCTGCGCGCGCGCCGGTGGCGTGGCGACGGACATGCTCGTCGCCCTCGGCCAGGACGCCTACGCCGCAGAGCTCGAAGCTTCGCTGCGCGCCGCTGGCGTGACGCCCCACATCGTCCGCCCCGAGGGCCTGGCCACGGGCACCGCCTTCATCTGCGTGTCCGACGACGCCGAGAACGCCATCACCGTCGCGCCCGGCGCCAATGCCGGCCTGGCCCCCGAACACCTGCCGCCGCTGAGCCACTACAGCCACCTGCTGCTGCAACTGGAGACGCCACTGGCCACCGTCACGGCCTGCGCGCGCGTCGCCCATGCCGCCGGGCTCAACGTGACGCTGAACGGCGCGCCTGCCCAACCCCTGCCGCGCGCGCTGCTGGGTGCGCTGGACCTGCTCGTCGTCAATGAGGGCGAGCTGGCCGCCATCAGCGGCATCCAGCATGACATCGACGCGGCCATTGCCTCGCTGGACGTGCCCTGCGTCGTCGTCACGCTGGGCGCACGCGGCGTGCGGGCACGCTGCGGCGCGGCCTGGTTCGAGCAGCCCGGCTTTACGGTCGAGGTTGTCGACACGACCGCGGCCGGTGACACTTTCTGCGGTGCCCTGGTGGCCGAGCTGGCGAATGGCGCCCGCTGGCCCGAGGCGCTGCGCTTGGCCTGCGCCGCTGCGGCCCTGGCCTGCACGCGGCCAGGCGCGCAGAGCAGCATCCCCGCGCGTGCCGAGGTCGAGTCCTTTCTGCAGTCCCGATAAATCCATGGCCGAGTACAAGTTCTCCCACGTCACGACACAGCGCTACCTGCCCACGCCGGGCAAGGCACCGGGCTGGCCGTTCGCCGAGATCGGCCACTGGCAGATGGACGTCAACGGCACCGCCGACGACTGGCTGCGCGACCTGCGCGACTGGCGGCGCGAGCACCTGGTGCGCATCGGCTATGACGACGCCAACTACCGCCGCCCCGAGCTGCAATGGGCGCAGCGCAATTTCGTGCACGCGCAGATGATGGTCGAGGACCGCTTCTTCTTCGACGCGGCCACCGGCGAGTACACGGTGGACCGCTACCTCGACGACCTCGAGCAGCGCTTTGGTGGCCTGGACAGCGTGCTGATCTGGTACGTCTATCCCAACATCGGCATCGACGACCGCAACCAGACCGACCTGGCCCACGACCTGCCCGGTGGTCTGGAAGGCCTGAAGCGCGCAGTGGACGCCTTCCACCGCCGCGGCGTGCGCGTCTTCCTGCCCACCAAGCCCTGGGATCACGGCACCCGCGAGCACGCCGAGAGCGACTGGGAGGCCATCGCCGGCATCGTGCAGGCCGTCGGTGCCGACGGCATCAACGGCGACACCTACAACGGCGTGCCGCGGGCCTTCTTCGACGCCTGCGAGCGGCGCGGGCGCTACGTCGTGCTGCAGCCCGAGTCGACGATCTCCTGCGAGGAGCAGCTGATCTGGAATGTGCAGAGCTGGGGCAAGAAGGTGCCGCAGGACGTCGTGCCCGTCGTCGCCAAGTTCAAGTGGCTGGAACCGCGCCACATGATCAACCTCGAGAACCGCTGGAGCCGCGACCGCAACAACGACTTCCAGTACTGCTTCTTCAACGGTGTGGGCTACAACGCCTGGGAGAACGTGTGGGGCATCTGGAATGGCTTCACCGGCCGGGATGCCGCCACGCTCAAGCGCATCGCGACGCTCTACCGCGGGCTGGCACCGCTGCTGGTCAGCCGCGACTGGCGGCCCTATGCGCCGACGCTGCAGGCCGGCGTCTTTGCCAGCGCCTTTCCCCTTGACGCGCGGCGGCTGTGGACGATCGTGAACCGCAACGAGTACGCGGTCGATGGCGAGCAGCTCGCCGTCGAGCATGCCGAGGGCACGCGCTACTTCGACATGTGGAACGGCGTGGAGGTGCAGCCGCGCGTGGACGGTGCTCAGGCGGTCTTCTCGGTGGCGCTGGAGGCGCGGGGCTTTGGCGCGCTGCTGGCCGTTGCGGCTGGTGAGTCGGTGGACGGGTCTTTGCTGGCTCGCATGGCCGAGCTGGCGCGCACGCCGCTGCAGTCGCTGGACAAGACCTGGCGGCCGCTGACGCAGCAGCTCGTCGCCATTGCACCCACACCGTGCGTCGAAAAGGCACCTGAGGGCATGGTCGAGATCCCTGCCGGTGAGTTCGACTTCGCCGTCGGCGGCGTCGAGGTCGAGGGCCAGACCTGGGCGGGCCTGGACGTGCAATACCCATGGGAAAACAGCCCGCGCCGCCAGCATCGCCGTCGCATGGACATGCCGCGCTTCTTCATGGACCGCACGCCGGTGACCAACGCGCAGTTCCATGCCTTCGTGCTGGCCGCGCGCTATCAACCGGCGGACGCGCACAACTTCCTGCGCCATTGGGTGAACGGTGAGCCGCCCGCAGGCTGGGCCAACAAGCCGGTGACCTGGGTCGGCATCGAGGATGCCCGCGCCTATGCCGCCTGGGCGGGCAAGCGCCTGCCGCATGAATGGGAGTGGCAATACGCCGCCCAAGGCGGCGACGGCCGCGCCTATCCCTGGGGCGAGGCCTGGGACGCGAGCGCCGTGCCGCCGCCTAATACCGGCCGCACACTGGCTGCACCGGCCGACGTCGACGCCCACCTGCGCGGCGCCAGCCCGTTTGGCGTGCTGGACCTGGTCGGCAATGTCTGGCAGTGGACCGATGAATACGCCGACAACCACACCCGCGCGGCCGTGCTGCGCGGCGGCAGCAGCTACCAGCCGCAGACTTCGCACTGGTACTTCCCGCAGGCCTACCGGCTCGACCAGCACGGCAAATACCTGCTGATGGCGCCGTGCAAGGACCGTTCCGGCATGCTGGGTTTCCGCTGTGTCGTCGATGCGCGCTGAGGTCCAGCTCGGCGGCGTGCTCGGCGAGGCCGTCGAAGCCAGCCGCCGCGGCCGGCTGCACCGCTTCATCGCCGGGCCCGAGAGCCCGGCCATTGCGCTGTTCCTGCGCGCCGTGGCGGACAAGAACCTGGAGGGCGACTGGTACGGCGAGCACGCCGGCAAATGGCTGGTCGCTGCCTCGCGCGCCGCGGCCCGCAGCGGCGACGCGGAGCTCGCAGAGAACGTGCGCGTCGTCGCCGACTTCCTCTGCGCCCAGCAGGAAGCCGACGGCTATCTCGGCACCTATGCCGCGTCGCGCCGCTTCATGGTCAAGCAGGCACCCAAGCCGCTGACCTGGGACGGCGCGCCGAGCCTGCGCACCTGGGACATCTGGACGCACAGCTATCTGATCCTGGGGCTGCTCGAAGCGCACCGCCATTTCGGGGAGCCGGCCTGGTTGGCAGCGGCGCGCCGCATCGGCGACCTCTGCGCGAGCACGCTGGCGGAGATCGACATCACCGACCTCGGCAATCACCACGGCATGTCGGCCACGGTGCTGATGGACCCAGCCTGCGAGCTTTACTTCGCAACCGGCGAGCGCCGCTACCTGGACCTGGCCGAGCGCATCCTGGCGCAGGCCGACCGCCACGCGCCGCTGGCCCTGCTGAGCCGCGCGCTGGCCGGCGCCGACGCGGCCGACATCGCCACCGGCAAGGCCTATCAGTTGCTGTGGAACCTCGTCGGCCTGGCCAAGCTGCACCGTGCGACCGGTCGGCCCGAGCTGCTGGCTGCCGTGCATGCGCTGTGGGCCGGTATCCGCGACAAGCACCTGAGCCTGGGTGGCGGCCCATGGGGTGGCGTGGCCCACCGCTCGCGCGAGGTCTTCAATGCGCCGGGCAGCTTTGTGCCCGAGGCCTATGTCGAGACCTGCTCGACGCTGGCCTGGCTGCAGCTCAACCGCGAGCTGCTGCAGCTTAGCGGTGATGCGCGCTATGCCGAGGAGATCGAGCGCGCGGCCTACAACGATCTCTTGGGCGCCATCGCGCCCAATGGCGAGGACTGGTGCTACTACAGCTTCCCCAACGGCCGGCGTGTGCACACGACGTATTGGCGCTGCTGCAAGAGCAGCGGCGCGATGGCGCTGGAGGAACTGCCGGCGCTGGCGATCAGCGGCGGTGACAGCGAGGTGGCCGTGCATCTCTATGGCCCGCTGACGGCGCGCGTCGGCGGCGTGGGCCTGCGCATCGAGACGGGCTACCCCTACGACGGCGATGTGGCGCTGGCCCTCGACCTTGATGCACCGAGCCGCTTCACGCTGAAGCTGCGTTGCCCATCCTGGGCCGAGGGCGCCCATGCGGAGGTCGGCGGCGAGCGGTTTTCCGGCACGCCGGGGAGCTATCTCGCCATTGACCGCATCTGGCAGCCCGGCGATACCGTCAGGCTATGCCTGCCGATGAAGGCTGAACTGCACGAGCGCCGCAACCGCAATGTGCAGGAGTCGCGCGCGCCCGACGGCAGCGCCGTTCACCAGACGGTGCTCGATCTGGGCTATGTGGCGTTGACGCGAGGCCCGCTGGTCTTCTCGACGCCGCTGATCGACGGCTTCAAGACGGCGGAGACCGTGAAGCTGCCCGAGGTGCCGCTCGAACACTGGGTCAGCGAGGTGGCCGGCGCCGAAGTGCCGACGCTGCGCATGAGCCTGGGCTACCGCGCGCCGCTGGACTTCCAGCCCTATTTCCTCGCCGGTGGCCGCGAGGACGGCGCCTGGCGGCTGACCTGGCTGTCGACTGCGCCGGTGACCACGACAACCACGACAACCAAGATTCCGTAATGCCTGAGCGAACGTCGGCGCCCTTGGTTGCGCCGGGCTTCTGGCCCAGACTGGCTGCCATCCTGACGAGCCCCCCGCCGTGAACGCCGCTGCCTTCCCTCCCTCCACCCGACCCGGCCCACCGGGGCCACTGAGCGGCGTGCGCGTGCTCGACCTGAGTGCCTACATCGCCGGGCCCTATGGCTGCACGCTGCTGGCCGACCAGGGCGCCGACGTGCTCAAGGTCGAGCCGCCGGCCGGCGACAACCTGCGCAACTACCCGTCCACGCTGGCTGCCGAGAGCCGTGCCTTCATCGGCGTGAACCGCAGCAAGCGCGGCGTCGTGCTGGACCTGAAGCAGCCCGCCGACCTCGCCGCCCTGCTGCGCCTGGTGCGCGAGGCCGACGTGCTGGTGCACAACTTCCGCCCCGGCGTTCCCAGGCGCCTGGGCATTGCGCACGAGCAGCTGGAGCTGCTGAACCCGCGCCTCATCTACTGCGCCGTGACCGGCTACGGCGAGACCGGGCCGCTGAAGGACAAGGCCGGCTACGACCAGGTGCTGCAGACGCTGACCGGCATGTGCGCGCTGCAGGGCAAGCGCGGCGGGCCACCGGAGATCCTCTACGGCTCGGTGGTCGACTACTACGCGGCGGCCCTGGTCGCTTCAGGTGTCGCGTCGGCGCTGTTCGAGCGCGAGCGCAGCGGGCGCGGCCAGTACGTCGGTGTGTCGCTGCTGCGCAGCGCGTTGACGATGCAGTCGGCTCGCCTGGTCTGGGCCGGCGATGAGCCGCTGGACATCGGCCGCGACATGCGCTCGGGCGGCGTCACCGGCATCCACCCGGCGCGTGAGGGGCATATCTACATCTCGGCCAACACAGCGCATTTCTGGGCGGCGCTGTGCCGCATCACGGGCCTGGACGATCTCGCGGCCGACGAGCGCTTCGACACCGTCAAGAAGCGCGCCGCCAACGCCGCCGGGCTGCTGACGAGGCTGCATGCGGCCCTGGCTACGCGCACGGCGCTGGAGTGGGAGGCCTTGTTCGGCGACGAGGTGCCTTGCGCGGCGGCCCGCCAGGTCGAGGACATGTTCCAGCACCCGCAGGTGCTGGCCGAGGGCATCGTCGGTGACCTGGCGCATGCGACCGTTGGCAGCTACCGCGGCGTCACGCGATCCATCGTCTTTGGCAGGACCCCCGGGCCGGAACCTTTCGCCGCGCCGACCCTCGGCCAGCACGACGACGAGCTCAAGCCTTAGGTCGCGTTCGTCAGCACCTCGATGCGATGGCCGTCGAGGTCATGGAACATCGCGCCGAAGTAGGTCTCGCTGATGTCGGGCCGGGGGCGTGGCGTGAAGATGTCGCGAGCCGCCGAGGCCAGCGCCACCTCATGTATGGCTGCAACGACGATGCGGTCCGGAGCGCCGAGAGCGATGTGGGCACCGCGCGCCGTTACCGGCTCGTCTTCGGGCACCGGGTAGAGGAAGAAGCACCAGCGCTCGGGCGTGCCGAAGGCGGCTTCGCTGCCGGTGTCGCGCAGCAGCGCCAGGCCCAGCGGCGCCAGCACGCGGCTGTAGAAGGCCACCGACTCGGCGTAGCGGCGGGTGCCCAGGGACACGTGATCGATCATCGAGAAGAACTCCTGTGGGGACGCCTGTCATCCTAGAAAGGGTGTCGCGGCGAAATCCGGCAAGATGCGCGGCTCCCTTGCCGTTTGGCCGCAATTTCAGAACATGCCCGAGCTGGACCTGGACCGCTTTGACCGCCAGTTGCTGACCCTGGTGCAGCAGGACGCCGCGCTGACCGCCGAGCAGCTGGCCGAGCATGTCAGCCTGTCGGCCTCGGCCATCCAGCGGCGGCTGAAGCGGCTGCGCGAGCAGGGCGTCATCCAGCGCCAGGTCGCCGTGCTGGACGCCGCCCAGATCGGCCGGCCGACGACCTTCATCACCGCCCTGCAGGTCGACAGCGAGCGCCCCGAGCCGATGGCGCGGTTGCGCGCCTGGCTGGATGCCGAGGCCGCCGTGCAGCAGGCCTTCTATGTGACCGGCGAGAACGACTTCGTGCTTGTCGTCACCGCCCCCGACACGACCGCCTATGAAGCGCTGATGGCGCGGCTGCTGGCCGACAACCCGCCCGTGCGCCGCTACACGACCCAGGTTGCCATGGGCGTGCTCAAGCGCGGCCTCAGCTTGCCGGTGCCCGAATGACCCGGCCCGCGGTTTTCGAGCGCTGACGTCGGCACGTCGTAAAACACGCCACGCATTGACAGGTATAGCGGCGCAGACTGCACGGACCTTGAACTCCGTGGACTCTGAACCATGCCTCTGCCTCTCGAAACCACACCGCCCGTCGCGCCGGACTGTCAGGTCGTCGAACTGCGCCAGTACACCCTGCACCCGGGCAAACGCGACACGCTGATCGAGCTCTTCGACCGCGAGTTCGTCGCCGCGCAGGAGGCCGTCGGCATCCGCGTGCTGGGCCAGTTCCGCGACCTGGACGGGCCCGACCGCTTTGTCTGGCTGCGCGGCTTCGCCGACATGGCCGCGCGCGGCGACAGCCTGCCTGCCTTCTATGGCGGGCCGGTCTGGACACAGCACCGCAACACGGCCAACGCGACCATGATCGATTCCGACAACGTGTTGCTGCTGCGCCCGGCCTGGAATGGCGCCGCGCTGCCTGAGCCGGCGCTGCCCCGCGCCGAACGCGGCGCGACGGCGCTGCCGCCCGGGCTTGTGCTGGCGACGGCCTTCCACCTGAAAGCGCCGGCCGGCCCTGAACTGCTGGGCCTTGCCCGCGGCCCGCTCAGCGATGCGCTGCGCGCCGCCGGTGCCCGACAGCTGGCCTGGTATGTCACCGAGGCCACGCCCAACAACTTCCCGCGCCTGCCGGTGCGCGAAGGCGAACACGTGCTGGTCTCTCTGGCTTTGTTCGATGACGCCAGGGCAGCCCTGTCGCGGGACTTCGCCGCATCACTTCAGCCCTGGCTGGCCAAGCCCACTCAGACCCTGCGCCTGGCGCCCACGGCCCGTTCCGCCCTTCACACCTGAACATCATGATCACGACTTCGACCCCGCAGGACTTCGACTTCTTCATCGGCCACTGGAAGGTCAGCCACCGCCGCCTCAAGGAACGCCTGCTCGGCTGCGAGGACTGGGAAAACTTCGAGGGAAGCTGCCGCATGTGGACGCTGCTTGAAGGCAGCGGCAACATCGACGACAACGTGCTGGAGCTGCCCACCGGCCCCTACCGCGCCCTGTCCATGCGCACCTTTGACCCGGCCACGAGCCAATGGGCCATCTGGTGGGTGGACGGCCGCAATCCGCATCGCCTGGATCCGCCGGTGGTGGGCGGCTTTGCCGACGGTGTCGGCGAGTTCCAGTGCGACGACGAGCTGCGTGGCCAGCCTATCCGCGTGCGCTATCGCTGGACGAACACCACCACGGGCCGGCCGCACTGGCAGCAGGCCTTCTCGGCTGATGGAGGCCAGACCTGGGAGGTCAACTGGGAGATGGACTTCGAGCGCGTGCCCGATCCCTCCTAACCTTGCTGCGCGCGGGCCGGCGGCGCCACCCAGGCCAGCAGCGTGCGCACCAGCTGGCGCGGATCGATGGGCTTGCTGACGTGGGCGTTCATGCCGGCGGCCAGGCAGTCCTGCACGTCGTGCTCCATGGCGCCGGCCGTCATCGCGATGATGGGCAGGCGGGCGTGCTGTGGCATGGCGCGGATCAGCCGCGTCGCCGTCGCGCCATCCATCTCGGGCATCTGCATGTCCATCAGCACGGCGTCGAAGGTCTCGTGCTTGAGGCGTTCCACCGCCTCCTGGCCGTTCTCGGCCACCTCGACGTCGAGCTTGACCATGGACAGGAAGGCGCAGGCCACCTGCTGGTTGACCGGGTTGTCCTCGACGAGCAGCATGCGCGCGCCGTGCAGGGGGCGCATGGTCTCGGCCAGGTCGGCCATGCTGCCGCCTGTCGGTGCCTCTGCGGCCGGCGGCTCGCCGCGCTGCAGTTGCATGAGGGCGTCGAACAGGCGCGATGGTGTGACGGGCTTGACGAGGATCTGGGTGCCAGCGCGGCCTTGCAGCTCTTCGGCGACGCGCTCGCTCGCATGCAGGCTGCCCAGCGCGATGACGGCCGGTGGCGGTGCGCCGCGCTCGGCCGCGATGCGGCGGGCCGTGTCGACGAAGTCCGCGCCGGCCGTCTTCCAGTCCAGCAGCAGCAATTCGTAGGGGTGCTGCGGGTCGGCCTGACGCAGGCGATACAGCGCCTCGTCGCCGAACGAGGCCACGCCGACCTGGAAGCGCCAGCTCTGCAGCATCTGCTGCAGGATAAGGCGCTCGGTGGGCTGGGCGTCGACGACCAGGGTGCGCATGCCGCGGATGCGGTGCAGGTCGATGCGCTCGGCGCCCGGCCTGGCCTTGCCGAAGTCGCAGGTGAAGGAAAAGGTGCTGCCCTGGTCGGGCAGGCTGCTGACCTCGAAGCTACCGTCCATCAGCTCGACGAGGCGCTTGCAGATGGCCAGGCCCAGGCCGGTGCCGCCGTAGCGGCGCGCGATGGAGGCATCGGTCTGGCCGAAGACCTGGAAGAGGCGATCCACCTGCTCGGGCGTCATGCCGATGCCGGTGTCGCGCACGCTGATGCGCAGCCGCATGCGGCCCTCGTGCTCGCCCACCAGGTCCGCCCGCACGACGATCTCGCCGCGTGGCGTGAACTTGATGGCATTGCCGACGAGGTTGTTCAGCACCTGGGTCAATCTCAGGCTGTCGCCCACCAGGCGATGCGGCAGGCGCTCGTCGAACTCGAACAGCAGGTCCAGCCCGGCCTCTTCCAGCCGCGCCGAGAACAGATGGCCGACGTTCTCGATCAGCTCCTCGGGGCCGAACTCCTCGGCCTCCAGCGTGATCTTGCCGGCCTCGATCTTGGAGTAGTCGAGGATGTCGTTGAGCAGGGTCAGCAGGGCCTTGGAGGAGGTCTGCACCTTGCCGAGGTAGTCGCGCTGGCGCGGGTCCAGCCGCGTCTCCAGCACCAGGTTGGTCAGGCCGATGATGGCGTTCATCGGCGTGCGGATCTCGTGGCTCATGCTGGCCAGGAAGAGGCTCTTGGCGGCGTTGGCGGCCTCGGCCTGGTCGCGTGCGGCAGCCAGCGCCTCGCCTTGGGCGTGGTCGGCCTCGTAGGCCTTGAACAGGCGCGCGTACAGCGCGCTGTTTTCCAGCAGCAATTCCATCAGCACGACCGAGCTGGCCAGCAGGCCGTAGATGCGGCCGGCATAGAAGCCGAGGTCGAAGCGCGCCGCGTTGAGCATGGCCGACAGTGCGATGTCGAACAGCCAGGCCAGGCTGACCACCATCAGCCACAGGTCCAGCACGGTCCGCGGCTGCTGGCGCCACAGCGCGGCCAGGGCGACGAGGCTGAAGGCCCAGACGCAGCCGACGGTGACCTGGAAGGCCAGCGAGTAGCGGCCGCCCACCAGCAGCTCGGGCAACCAGTCATGGCCCAGCGTGGTCATCGCGATGCAGCCGGCGCCGGCCAGCAGCGTGAGTGCGGGCCAGGTCAACGTCGGCACGGTGAACTGCGGCCTGCTCTTCAGCGCGACATAGCCGAGCACGAAGAGCGGAAAGCAACCATGCCACAGCATGTAGAGCCAGACGGTGGTTTGCGTCGTCGCACCGAGCAGGCCGTTGGCGCTGAACAGGCCCGGGAAGCTCAGCGCATGGGCCGTCGCCATCGCGGCGGTGAACAGATAGCCGCAGCCCAGCACCAGCAGGGCCTGGGAGCGCAGGATGCGGTGCTGGCCGAACAGCAGCACGGCCGTGATGAGGTCGGTCAGCACCAGGGCCGACTCGTAGATGGGGATGAAGGCCGGCACCGCCGCCAGCTTGAGCTTGGCAAAGGGCAGCAGGGCCGCGAACACGGCCACCGACAGCAGCGCGACGATCAGCGCATGACGGCGCTCGCGCGGGCCGGCCGGCTGGTCCAGCAGAAAGGCCGGCCGAGCGTGCGCCGGCGCGGTTTCAGTGGGAACACCGCCCTCCCGGGGCAGGCTGCTTGATTCCAAGTCGGCTCCCTGAGGCGCCCGAGGCTGCCGGGCTTGCTAACAGGATAGTCGAACTGCGTGGCGGCTCGCGCGACGGGTGACGCCCGTTTACACCTTGAGCTGAAGCGCCGCCCTCACGGGATGGCGGCGCCGGCGTCCCGTGACGGGCAGGGTCATGGGGTCACCCCGTCAACGCGTCCAGCACCTTGGCGTCCAGCACGACGTTGCGGCTGCGATCCAGCAGCGAGCCCGTGTCCCAGTAGAACGGCACCAGGCCGAAGGCGCGGGACCTCTGCGCCACGGTCTTGCAAAAGTAGGCGCGGCTGGCCTCGTGCAGCCGCAGCGCCTCGCCGGTCAGCGTGGTGCGGTGCTGGGCGCCGAACTCGCCGACGATGACGGGAATGCCCTTGTCGACGAAGCGCGTCTTCATCGAGCCGAGCAGGCTGTCCACCGCGTCCTCCTCGCCCCAGGTGGGGTTGTGGGCGGTATCGGTGGTGGAGTGGTTGCCCTGGCCCCAGTAGAAGAACTGGTTGCCCCAGGTTTCGTCCTTGGTCATGCCGGCGAAGTTCCACGGTGTGTAGTAGTGGATCTCCGCCATCAGCCGGCCGCTGGTCGTGTCCATCGGCCAGCCCGTCATCAGCTGTTTGGTGAGCTCCACATCGGTCGACGGCCCTTGCACGACCAGGTTGCGCCGGGCATTGCGGCCGCCGGTGGCGCGCACGGTGTCGATGAAGGTCTGGTGGTAGCTCATCAGCACGGCCATCTGTTCGGCCGTCTTGACGTTGGGCTCGTTGGCGCTGGCAAACAGCAGCCGCCCGTCGAAGTCGCGCAGTTGGGTCGCGATCTGCTGCCAGAAGGCCCGCTGCTTGTGGTTGTTGGCGACCTGCCTGTCGGGCGTGCAGTGCTCCTCCAGCCAGCCGCCGTCCCAGTGGATGTTGACGATGACGTGGAGGTCGGCGTCGATGCAGTACTGGACGACCTCCTTGACGCGGGCCAGCCAGGCAGGGTCGATCCTGGCGGTCGTCGCATCGGCGTACTGATCCCAGGATGTCGGCAGCCGGACGGCGTTGAAGCCGCTGGTCTTGATGAACTGCACGAAGTCGCGCGTGATCTTTGGGTTGCCCCAGTAGGTCTCGCTCTTGCCGCCCATCGCTTCCAGCGTGTTGCCGATGTTCAGGCCGGTGCGCATCTTCTGCGCGGCCTGCACGGCCGAGTCGGCCATGCCGGTGGTGTCGGCCGCCGCGGGCGCGATGTTGTAGTCGGGATAGGGCGAGCCGGCCGGGGCGGGGGCCGGCGCGGGCGCGGGTGCGGGTGACGGTGCGGGTGACGGTGCCGCGCTCACCGCTGCGCCGCCACCTCCGCCGCAGCCCGCCAGGCCGGCCGCAAGGCCCAGTACGGCCTCGCGCCGCTTCATGGCGCCATCTTGCTCAGGCTCAGCAGCACGACGTCGTGGCTGCGGAGTTTCAGCGTCACCGTGGCCGAGCCATTGGCGCCGACCTGGAGTTCGCGCTGCACTTCCGGCTTGTCGGTCGTCAGCCCCTGCAGCGTGGCGAGCTGCTTGGCGTCGAGGTTCTTCGGCGAGCCCATTTTCAGGTAGGCGGTGTGGGCGTCGTTGACCTCGAAACCGGTACGGCGCTGCGTGAGCTGGTAGCGGCCGGGTGCCAGATGGCGCAGCTCGACGGTCGCGCTGCCCGCGTCCCGGGCCGGCTGCGGCTTGCCGAAGAAGCTGCGGTTGCTGGCCGTCTGGTCGGGCTGGCGCCAGTCCCAGACGATGGCTTGCAGCTGGTCGCCGTCGGTCGCGGCCCAGGTGGAGGGGTCACTGGTCGGCACTTCCTTGCCCTGCAGTGCCGACAGGGCCGCCAGGTAGCGGTAGGCGAACCACACCGGCTTGCGGATGCCCTCGCGCGTCATCAGGCCGAAGCCGCCGTGGAAGGGCGCGTCCGGCGGGCCGGGTTCCTCGAACAGGTCGCTGTAGACCCAGTAGCTCATGTGCTGGGCGAGTCCTTGCGAAGCTTTCAGCTTGGTCAGCACATAGGGCGCGCTCATGTACGAGTCGTGCACCAGGTCGCGCGGGTTGTAGCTGGTGCTCCACTCGGTGAAGAACAGCGGCAGGCCCGGCAGGTGCGAGGCTTCGATCTCCTTGCGCACGCGCCGCACGTCACCGACGATGGCGTCGGGCGACTTTGACAGTTTCCGGTCTTCCTTGCCGAACTCGTCGAGGAAGCCTTCATCGACGCCATAGGTGTGCGTCGTGATGAAGTCCACCGGCGTGTTGGTGACCTTGGCGTGGGCCAGGAACTCGGGCACCCAGGCCGCGCCGGCCGTGGACGGGCCGCCCACGCGCAGCAGCGGGCTGACGGCCTTGATCGCCTTGGCGGTGCGGGTGTAGAGGTCGAAGTAGGCCTTCTGATCAGCCTTCTCCCAGAAGCCGTCGAGGTTGGGTTCGTTCCAGACCTCGAAGTACCAGTCGTGCACCTCAGCCGCGCCGTAGCGCTCCAGCAGGTGGCGGATGAAGGCGTCGATGAGCGCCACCCAACCGGCGGGCTCGGGGTGGGAGGTGTTGCCCTGCCAGTAGAAGATCTTGTTGTCCGAGGTCTTCAGCGCCAGCGGCGTGAAGCCCAGCTCGACGAAGGGCTTGATGCGCCGGGCCAGCATCGCGTCGTAGAGCTTGTCGATGCCGGTGAAATCGAACACCAGCTTGCCCGCGGCGTCGCGCGTCACCGTCTTGAACACGTCGTGGAAGATGGCGTGGAAGCGCAGGTAGCGGAATCCCAGTTCGTCGACCGCGGTCTTCAGCTGCGCGAGCGCATCAGGGCGGTAGGTCGTGCCGGGGTAGTCGGCGCCGACGCAGTGGTCGAAGAAGCGGTCCAGCGGCTCCTTGGCCTGGGCCACGTCGAGCACGATGCGGCGCTGTTGCGGGGCGGCAAGCGTCATGGGGGCAACCAGGGGCAGGGCGGTGGCGGCCAGCAACTGGCGGCGGCGCAGGGAGCGGAGTGAAGTCATGTCGGGAGTCCTCTGTAGACGAAGTTGCGGGCGCGCACCTCACCGGCGCCGGCGCTGAACAGCGCAGGCCGCAGGCTGACGAAGCCGCCGAACACGTTGTGATGCAGGCCGGAGACCTCCATCTGCCAGGAATGCTGTTTCCAGCTCTTGCCAGCGTCGTGCGAGGTGTGCCAAGTGATGACGTTCTCGCGGTTGACGAGGCGGATGTGCACACGGCGGGTGGCCATGTTCTCTCGCATCCACGAGTGCTCCTGGCCATAGCCATAGGTCAGCATCTGCGTGGTGCTGAAGCCGAGGCCGACGTGGCCGCGCTCCTCGTAGAACAGCGCCAGGCCACCATGGCCGTCGCCGATGATCTCCAGCTCAACACTGACCTCGTAGCTGCGGTCGCCGCAGGCACAGGTCAACGGCGAGGAGTCGGGTAGGGCCTTGCCTTTGCCGCGGATGACGAGGGCCTTATCCGCACCGCTCTCGAAGCGCAGGCGCTTGCCTTCATCGGGCCCCGGCGCATGGAAGGCCCATTGCAGGCCCAGCTTGCCGCTGGAGAAATCGTCGGACAGCGCGAAGCCCGCGGGGCCGCGTTTGCCACCGCGCGGCTTGGGCAGGGGCTTGTCCAGCGTGCCGCCCTTGGCGCGCGGCCAGCCGTCCTGGGTCCACTCGACGGGCTCCAGCAGCGCCTGGCGGCCCAGCGTGCGCATGCCGTTCTCGTAGCCGTGATAGACCATCCACCAGTCTCCCGCCGGCCCTTCAACGAGGCTGGCGTGGCCGCGCGACCACCAGGGCTCGCCGGCGCTCTTCGTGCGCACGATAGGGTTTTGCGGGCAGTCCTCCCAGGGCCCGTGGACCGAGCGCGAGCGCGCCACGGTGACCATGTGGCTGGTCGGCGGCCCCGCCGTGCCGCCGACGGCGGAGATCAGATAGAACCACTCGCCACGCCTGAGCAGCTTGGGCCCCTCGGGCGCGAACATCTCGACGACCCAGTCCTTGGGGTATTGCCAAGGTGTCCAGGCGTTGTTCTCCAACGCGCCGTCGGTGGCGAGGCCATCGTCCTTGAGCCGCACGCGGCGGCCGCCGTTGACGAAGAGGTATCGCCGTCCGTCCTCACCCACGACATGGCCGGGGTCGATGCAGCCGGGGATCTTCAGATCGATGGGCGCGCTCCATGGCCCGCGGATGTCGTCGGCGTGGATGACATAGACGCCCGTGCCGGCGTCTTGCAGCACCGGGATGTAGATGAAGTAGCGGCCCGCGTGTTTGATCAGGTCCATCGCCCAGACGGTGCCGATGGGCTGATGCAGGGCCGCGGTGACGGGCGTCCAGTTCACCAGGTCCTGCGAGTGCCAGATGACGGCGCCCGGATAGGACTGGAAGGACGAGAACGTCATGTAGTAATCGGCACCGTCCTTCAGGATCGTCGGGTCGGCGTGGTCGCCTGGCACGATGGGATTCAGATAGGTCCCATTGCCCAGGTCGGCCTTGCGCTGACCTTCGATGCCAAAGGCGAAACTACGAGATCCGGGCGTGGCATCCGTCGTCGACGCGCGGGCAAGCGTGCTTGCGCCGGCCGCAGTGCCGGCCAGGATGGCGGGAAACGCACGGCGAGTCCACATCGATGTCTCCAGGAATGTTGTTCGAATCAGGCGCTTGCGGTGGGCGCGGCAACGCGGTCGTTCACTTCGAGCACATTGCGCTGATGGCATTCGGGGCCGTGGCGGTGATCAGCCCCAGCCGATAGGGCAGTTCGATGTATTCGTACTTCTTGCCCTTTTCCATGTCCAGGCCCTGGAAGAGGAACTGCAGCGGCTTGCAGGGGTCGATGGTCAGCGTCTGGTCGGCCCCATCGCGGATCATTTCTCCATGGGATACGCCTTCGGACCAGATCCGGCCGTTGAACTTGACGTTGTCTGCGCCGGCGAACCTGTTCATCTCGGCGCCGGGAATGGGCTGCCACTTACCGTCCAGGCGATCAGCGGTCCAGGCCCGGAAATACCGGCCGCCTGGCCGCATGGCCTCGATCAGCGTCAGGTACTGGTTGGTGCCGGCGATCTTGTAGGTGTTGCTCGCCTCGAACATGTCGTCGCGCTTTTCCTTCATGACGACGACCGGCTCGGAGAAGCCCTGAGGGAAGCGCTCGATCGTCGTTTCGCCGCGGTAGAAGCTGCCGTTGTCGCCGGTGAAGAAGAGGTGGCACTTCTTGTCGTCGCAGATGTTCCAGAAGTCCAGCCAGGTCGCCTGGCCCTTGTCGTCCTTCACGCTCTCCGGAATGGTCTTGTAGAAGGGCTGCGGTGCCGTCCATGAGCGGGGATCGTTGATGTCCTTGGTCGTGGAATACAGCGGGTCGCCGCCCTGGTAGATCAGATACCAGAGCTTCTGCGGCGCGAAGTAGAAGACCTGGGGTGCGGCGCGGTAGCCGGGCCCGATGGGGGACTTGTCGAGCATGAACAGAGGCGCATTGGGTGCGTCCTCCCAGCGGGCAAAGCTCGCGTAGGCCATGCCCCAGCCATTCGTCCCCGCCGTGGTCATGAAGACGTGGTAGCGGCCGTCGTGATAGACGATGGAGGGGTCCTTGACGCCAAAGATGTGCTTTGCGTCGGCCGGCGGCCTGACCAGCGGCTCGCTGGATTTCCATTCGAAATCCTGAGCCCGATTCGCGGGCTCCGCCGCGTGAGCGAAGGTGCTCAATGCCAGACAGGAGGCGAACCAGAGTGCGTTGAAACCGTTCAAGGGAGATTTGTAATTGCGCATGACTTCAGCGATGGATGTTTTCGGGCTTGATGTTTTCAGTGAATCGGTGCGTGCCGGCGTCATACGCGGCCCCGCGTGGCTTCCAGCTGCACGCGGATCTCGGCCATGCGCTGCTCGGTCAGCTCGAAGCGCAGCAGCGACACCAGGGCCAGCACCAGGCCGATGACCGGGATGCTGGACAGCAGGATGCGGATCATGAAGATGGCATTCGGGTCTTGTGCGCCCTCCAGCATGGCGTCAAAGCCCGTGAACTGCAGGATCCAGCCCGACGCGCCCCAGCCGATGGCCATGCCGACCTTGGAGATCCACGACTGGCAGGCCGAGAACGAACCTTCGCGGCGTTGGCCGGTCTGGAGCTCGTCATAGTCGACCACGTCGCCGAGCGTGGCGTTGTAGAGCGTCCAGAAGCCCGCGCCCGTGAAGGCGACGAAGCCGCAGGCCAGCAGCTGCAGGTAAGGCAGCGCGGGGTTGTACAGCCACCAGTCGCCGATGAAGGCGCACATGGCCAGCAGCAGCACCGTCGCCAGGCCGGCACGCTTGCCGTGGCGGCGCGCGATCCACGCGAAGAAGGGGATGCCCGCAAAGCCGAAGGCCATGCCCGCCAGGCCCATGGCGGTGTTCCACTTGGCGCCCTGCACGATGTCGCCCTGGCAGACGTAGTAGATGGTGGCGTAGTAGCCCAGGGTGCCGACCATGGCCGTGCCCATGCCATAGGCCAGCATCATGCCCAGGATGCGTCGGAAGGGCTTGCAGCGCAGTGTGCGCCACAGCGTGTCGGCGAAGGGGATGTGGGTCTGCGTGCGCGCCACCAGCTTCTCGTAGTAGCGCTCGCGCACCAGCAGGAAGATGGCGATGGACACCGCCACCATGATGGCGCCGAGGATGGCGCAATAGGTCTGGGCGCCGCGCAGGAGGTCGGGCTTGCCGGTGCTCGCGTCATTGAAGATGGCCAGCGTCGTGAACTGGGCGGCGAAGAACATCGCCAGCTCCGGCCCCTTCTGAATGGCATTGCGGATGGCCATGACGGTGGTGCGCTCGTGGTAGTCCGGCGTCATCTCCGCACCCAGGCTGCTCCAGGGCATGTTGAAGCAGCTCATCACCGGCACGTAGATCACCATGCTGACCAGCATGAAGATGAAGTACTGCGTGTCGGTCCAGCCCTTGCCGACGGCGAACATCAGCGGCAGGCCGATGCCGGCCAGGATGCCGCCGACGAGGATGAAGGGCCGCCGCCTACCGTAGCGGGTGCGCGTGTTGTCCGAGATCCAGCCGAATACCGCGTCCGAGCCGGCGTCGATGAAGATCTTGATCATCTGCACCGTCGAGATCAGGCCAGGGGCCACGCCGAGGAATATGTTGAAGACTTGGTAGGCCAGCGACGGGTAGAGCCAGTGGCCCCACATGTCGAGGATGGAGCCCAGGCCGAAGCCGATCTTCTGCCGCATGGGCAGGCGGTCGGCAGGCGGTACGGCTTGCGCCACGTTCAGAGTCAGGGTTTGCGGATTCATTTCAGTGTCCAGAATTTGCGGACCGAGCGCCGGGCCGCTCCCAAGCCGGCCCGCGTTTGGCGATGTGCTCGCGGCTCAACGCCGCGAGCATCGCCGTCCCCGCGGGGGCTGAGGCCGGACACATCGCGCCCGGTGGGCGGGATGTGCCTGCCGAAGGGCTGCGGCGCAAGGCGCAGCGCGGTCTGCAAGACCGGCCAAGGTACGCCTTGGACGAGGGGCTCCATCTCACAGGATTTTTCTTGTCTTGATGACGTCGGCGTAATAGCGCGCCGACAGCTTGGGCGTGCGGACCTGCGTCTTGAAGTCGCAATGCACGATGCCGAAACGGCGCTGGTAGCCGTCTTCCCACTCGTAGTTGTCGATGAAGGACCACAGGAAGTAGCCCTTCAGCGGCACGCCGGCGGCGATGACGCGGTGGGCCTCGCGCAGGTGGCTGCGCAGGTAGTCGCGGCGGTGCAGGTCCAGCACCTCGCCGTTGACGACCGGCTCCTCGTCGTAGCCGCAGCCGTTCTCGGTGATGTAGAGCGCCTGGTGGCCGTACACCTCATGGCTGAAGCGCGTGCCCCAGTAGATGGACTGCGGCACCAGGCGCAGCCAGGTGCTGTCGGCGCGCGGGTAGTTGACGGGGTGGGGCAGCGCCTCGTAGGCGGCGCCGTTCTTGCCGGCGCGCACATAGGTGCCGCTGTAGATGTTCAGGCCCAGGAAGTCGGTCGGCAGGCTGATGAGGTCGAAGTCGCCGGGCCGCACGTCGGGCGCATCCGCACCGACGTGCGCCAGGAAGTTCGCGGTGTACTTGCCGGCATGGATGGCGCCCAGCACCTGGGCGTTCCGGTCGACGAACCAGGCCTTGGCGGCGGCGATGTCGGCCGGCGTTTCCGTCACGGGCACGGACACGCCGCAGTTGTCGGTCAGGCCGACGACGGCGCCCGCGCCGCCGAACTTGCGCACGGCACGCACGCCATGACCGTGGCAGAGCAGCGCGTGGTGGTAGGTCTGGTTGACGACCTTGGCGCTTTCCTTGCGGCCTGGCGCCTTGCCGCCGGTGCCGTAGCCAAACAAGGTGAAGCAGACGATCTCGTTCAACGTGATCCAGTGCTTCACCTCCCCGGCGAAGGCCTTGACGACGGTGTCGGCATATTTGGCAAAGGCGTCGACGGTGACGCGGGAGGTCCAGCCGCCGCGGTCTTCCAGCGCTTGCGGCAGGTCCCAGTGGAAGAGCGTCACCCACGGCTCGATGCCGTGCTTCTTCATGCTGGCAAAGAGGCGGTGATAGAAGTCCAGCCCCTTCTGGTTGAGCGCGCCATCGCCGTTCGGGTAGATGCGTGGCCAGGCGATGGACAGGCGGTAGGTCTTGAACCCCAGCGAGGCCATCAGCGCGAAGTCCTCGTCGAAGCGGTGGTAGTGGTCGCAGGCGACGTCGGGCGTGTCGCCGTTGTGGACCTTGCCGGGGATGCGGCTGAAGCGGTCCCATACCGACTCGCCCTTGCCGTCCTCGAAGGCCGCACCCTCGAGCTGGGCGGAGGCCGCGGCGACGCCGAAGACGAAGTCAGCGGGGAAGGGGCTTTCGTAAGTCAGTACGCCTGGTGCGCTGCGGCGCTGTGGCGTGGCGGCCAGCGAAGCTGTGGCCAGCGCGGGCAACGCGGCGGCGGCGAAGAGTTGGCGGCGGCGCAGGGGGCGAAAGGAAGTCATCTGGATGGTCCTCGGTAGACCGCACGTGGGGCGAAGGCCCGCCGCGGTGCGAGGGAATATAGGACCCGCTTCATTTCAGAGGATGCGACGTTCGCGGATCACATCGGCGTAATAGAGCGCCGACAGCTTCGGGGTGCGCACCTGCGTCTCGTAGTCGCAATGCACGATGCCAAAGCGCCGCTGGTAGCCGTCCTCCCACTCGTAGTTGTCGATGAAGCTCCACAGGAAGTAGCCCTTCAGCGGCACGCCGTCGCCGATGGCGCGGTGGGCTTCGCGCAGGTGGCTGCGCAGGAAGTCGCGGCGGTGCAGGTCCAGCACCTCGCCGTTCACGACCGGCTCGTCGTTGTAGCCGCAGCCGTTCTCGGTGATGTAGAGCGAGGTGTGGCCGTAGCACTCGGCGGCCAGGCGCGTCGCCCAGTAGATGGACTGCGGCACCAGTCGCAGCCAGGGGCTGTCGGCGCGCGGGTAGTTGACCGGGTTGGGCAGGGCCTCGAAAGCGGCGCCGTCCTTGCCGGCGCGCACATAGGTGCCGGTGTAGATGTTCAGGCCCAGGTGGTCGGTCGGCAGGCTGATGAGGTCGAAGTCACCGGGCTGGACCTGTGGGGCGTCGGCGCCGACGCGGTCGAGGTAGTCGGCCGGGTAATGGCCGGCATGCATGGCGCCCAGCACATGGGCGTTCTTCTCCAGGAACCAAGCCTTGGCCGCGGCGATGTCGGCCGGCGTCTCGGTGACGGGAATGCAGACGTCCAGGTTGTCCGTCAGGCCGACGACCGCACCCGCGCCGCCGAACTCGCGCACCGCGCGCACGCCATGGCCGTGGCACAGCAGCGCGTGGTGGAAGGTCTGGTTGACGACAGCGGCACTCTCGGTGCGGCCCGGCGCCTTGGTGCCCCAGCGATAGGCCAGTTCGGTGAAGCAGCGGATCTCGTTCATCGTGATCCAGTGCTTGACGACGCCGCCGAAGGCCTTGACGACCGTGTCGGCATAGCGACCGAAGGCGTCCACCGTCACGCGCGACGTCCAGCCGCCGCGGTCTTCCAGCGCCTGCGGCAGGTCCCAGTGGAAGAGGGTCACCCACGGCTCGATGCCGTGTTTCTTCATGCTGGCGAAGAGGCGGTGATAGAAGTCCAGGCCGGCCTGGTTCAGCTCACCGTCGCCGTTCGGGTAGATGCGCGGCCAGGCCAGGGACAGGCGGTAGTGCTTGAGCCCCAGCGACGCCATCAGCGCGAAGTCCGCGTCGAAGCGGTGGTAGTGGTCGCAGGCGACGTCCAGGGTGTCGCCGTCATGCACCTTGCCGGGCTGGCGGCAGAAGCGGTCCCAGATGGATTCGCCCTTGCCGTCCTCGAAGGCCGCGCCCTCGATCTGCGGCGCGGCGGCGGCAACGCCGAAGAGGAAGTCGGCAGGGAAGGGGCTGGAGTAGGTCAAGGTGAGGTTGTCTGTCAAGGAGCCATCCTGCGGCAATGGGGCGGTTGCGACGATGCCGCGGATGAAATCGGAGGAGCTAGAGGCAGTCATAGCGATCCAGGAGAGGGAGAGTGCTCGGCCGTCAGGGCGTCAGCCACGGGGTCAGGGTCGCTGTCAGGCTGCGAGCCCATATTTCATAGCCTTGCGGGCTGAGGTGCAGCCAGTCGGGCAGGATGTCTTTGGAGAGTGTGCCGTCCGGATTCGCGAGCGCGCGGCCGATGTCCAGGAAGACGATCCGGCGGCCATCGGCCAACGCGGGCAGCAGCGCATTGATCCTGTCGTTGTGCCTGCGGGTCAGGTCGTCGGGCTTCTCGCCGCGTGGGAACAGGGCCAGCAGCAGCACCTTGGCCTGGGGCTGGCGCTTGCGGATCTCGTCGAGGTTCTTCTGGATACCAGCCACCGTGAAGGCCGGGTCTTCCAGCCGGTCGCCGGTGTTGTTGGTGCCGATCATCATGACGATGGCCTTGGGCGCCATGCCGTCCAGCTCGCCATGCTGCAGTCGCCACAGCAGGTTTTCGGTGCGGTCGCCGCCAAAGCCTAGGGCGACGGCGTTGTGCTTCGCAAAATGCGTTGCCCACGCAGTCTTGCCTTCGTTCTCCCAACCCTGTGTGATGGAGTCGCCAAGGAAGACGAGGTCCACGCGCCGGCCCGCTTCGCGATGAGCCTTGATCTCGGCGAGCTTCTGTTCATGGCGCGGCAGCCACCAGTCCGCGGCCCAGGATTCCTGCAGCCGTTCGGGCGTGACGGACTGGGTGCGGTAGTCGGGGCAGGCGGTGGTCGCCTTGCCATTTTTGTTGATGCGCAGGTGGGCAATCTGCAGCTCGCCGCTGCCCGTGCCTTCCAGCGCGAAGGGCACGCTGACGGCGCTGAAATCGTCGCCCTCGCGCCAGAAGCACTTCAACGCAAAGGACAGGTGGTGGCGGCCTTTGCCGACCAGCTCGCGGCCGGCGAACAGGAAGGGAACCTTGCGTTCGCAGCCCTCACCGCAACCCAGCTTGAACTTCATGCCGCCGTGGGCAAGGTCGAGGACATTCAAGTCGAACTCGACGGTGCCTTCGGCCAGGTAGGGCCGCAGGTCCAGCGGCGGGCCGTCCTGCCAGCGGGCCTGGGCGATCCAGGAGTTGCTGAACTGCAGCGTCAGCGCACCGTCAGCGCTACGGCGGGCCGCGACGTGGCTGTCCGGCACGCGTGGGTTGGCGGGCTTTGGCACGGTGACGCGGTCGCCGACGAGCTTGGCCTCGCCCTCGAAATCGGTGACGGCGATCTGCCAACCCTTGGCGGGGCGGCCGACGTCCAGATCCAATGACTGCGCTGTCATTGGGAGCAGGGCAGCGAAAGCGAGCAGGAAGCGATTCATCATCAGAGCAAGTCTTGGGACGACAGCGTGCGCGACTGGCCGGGCTTGAGCTTCAGTGCGACGACGCGCTCGCCGATGCGAACGCGGCCGCCGCCCGCGCCGGCCACCGAGCGTACGGTGGCGCTCTTGATGCGACCGTTTGCCCAGGCGATGTCGACCTCGAAGCCGCCGCGGGCGCGCAGGCCCTTGACCGAGCCTTGCGGCCAGGTCGCAGGCAACGCGGGCAGCAGGTCGATGACGCCGTCCTGCGATTGCACCAGCATCTCGGCGATCGCGGCGGTCGCGCCGAAATTGCCGTCGATCTGGAAGGGCGGGTGGGTGTCGAAGAGGTTGGGGTAGGTGCCGCCCTGGTTCACCTCACCACCGGCGCGGGCGGCCCGGGCACCCGGCGTGGCCAGCAGGCCGCGCAGCAGCGTGTGCGCATGGTCGCCGTCGCGCAACCGCGCCCAATAGGCCATCTTCCAGGCCATGGACCAGCCGGTGCTGACGTCGCCGCGGGCCTCCAGCGTCTTGCGCGCCGCTGCGGCCAGCTCGGGCGTGCGCGCCGGAGAAATCTGCCGGCCGGGGAAGAGCGCGAACAGGTGCGAGACGTGGCGGTGCGTGTCCTTGGGCGTGTCCAGCACAGCGTCCTTGAGCTCGGCCTGCCATTCCAGCAACTGGCCCCAGCTGCCCACACGCGGGCCGGCGAGGCCGTCGCGCAGCGAGGCGGCATGGTCGCGCGCGGCACGGTCGCCGAGCGCGTCGGCGGCCTGCACCATGTTGTCGAAGTGGTCCCACAGGATCTGCTGGTCGTAGGCGACGCCGTCCTGGATGGGGCCGTGCTCGGGCGACCAGCCGTTGGGTGCCACCAGCTTGCCGTCAGCCGTTGCCTTCAGCCGGTCTTCCCAGAACTCGCCGACTTCCTTCAGCACCGGCCAGGCCACGTCGCGCAGGAAGGCCTTGTCCTGCGTGAAGGCGTAGTGCTCCCAGAAGTGGCGGGCGTACCAGGCGTTGCCCGTCATGTTCCAGAGGTAGGTCTGGGCGCCGAAGGGGTTGGTCGCGGTGCGCAGCGCCCAGCCGCGCATGGGCTTGCCCGCGGCCGTCAGGAAGGTCTCGATCGGCGGCTGCACCGAGTTGTCCCACGGGGGCGTCTCGGCCGGCAGGGCCTTCGGGTCTTTCAGTGCCAGCGCGGCGCGTTCGGCGACGGGCCGGCGCCATGCGGGAATCAGGTTCTGCACGAAACGGTGCAACGGCCGCGCCGTCTCTGCCAGGTTGGTCGGCTCGGCCGGCCAGTAGTTCATCTGCAGGTTGATGTTGCTGTGATAGTCCGCATTCCACGGCGGCGTCAGGCTGTCGTTCCACAGGCCTTGCAGGTTGGCGGGCAGGGAGTCCCGCGAGCTGGAGACCAGCAGATAGCGGCCGAACTGGAAGTACAGCGCCTCCAGCTCGGGGTCGCCGCCGTCCCGGGTGTAGGCGGCCAGGCGGGCGTCGGTCGTCAACGCCCGGCGCTCGGGCGGACTGGTGCCGAGGTCCAACTGCACGCGGCCGAGCAGGCCCTTGACGTCGGCCTCGTGCTCCGCCTGCAGCGCCGGCCAGGATCTGGCGGCGGCCGCGGCGACCTGGGCCTGCACGCGTGGCAGCGGTGCCGGGCCGTCAACCCGGCCGTCTGCATGGCTGGTGCCGGCGCCGAGGATGAAGGTCAGCGCATCGCAGCCGCGGAACACCAGGGCGTTGCCGTCCACCGTCACCGAGCCGCCTTCCGGCACGACGCGCAGCTGGCTCGCGTAGGCCAGGCCGTTGGGCAGGCGGCCGGTGGCGGTGAGGGCGGTGCCCACCGCGGTGAGCGCCGCGCCGTGCCGGTCGGCCAGCGTGACGCGGCCGTTGTAGCGGCCCGGCTGGTCGGCGCTGAGGCGCCAGGCGATGACCTGGGCCGGCTGGCTGGCCAGGGTTTCGCGCGTGAAGCCGGCGCCGGCCTGGCGGTAGCTCAGGCGGTGCCGGGCGTGCTGCAGGTCGAGCTGGCGGCGGTAGTCAGACACGGGCGCGTCAGCGCCGTCGAGTTCGAGCAGCACGTCGCCGAACGCCTGATAGGCGCCCAGCGCCTGGGCATCGCCCGTCCACAGCGTGATGTCGTTGAACTGCAGCCGGTCGCGCGCGACCTGGCCGAACAGCATGGCGCCGATGCGGCCATTGCCGATCGGCAGGGCCTGCTGCTCCCAGCCCTGGGCCGTGTCGGCTGCGGGGCGGTCGTAGCGCAGCACCAGCTCGCCCGCCTGCAGCGGCAGGGCGAGGCAGCAGGCGAGCAGCGTTGCAGCGGCCCGCAGTGATCGGAGGCTCTGCTTCATGGACTCAGCGCGGGCGGCCCATCTTGACCTTGAGCATGACGGGCTCGGCGGGCAGGTTCAGGCCGTAGTCGACCTGGTCGCCGTTCCAGACGCGCTCCATGACCCAGCGCCCCTGGTCGTCGAAGCGGCCCTGCTCGGTGCGCAGCATGAAGCCGTTCTGGCCCGGCGCCGCCTCCATCCGCACGCGGGTGCGTTGGCCGATGACGAGGAATTCGTCGTCGCCGATCTGCGCGATGGCGACGCCGCCGCCGGGTTGCTCGGTGCCAGCGGGGAACTTGTCGGTCATCTTCCAGCTGGTCTCGCCGAACTGCCATTCGCGATAGCTCAGCTTCGCGACCCAGCCGGGGAACTCCAGCAGCTGCGGCTTGCGGTCATCGCTCTCGGCGGCGCCACGCGTGCGGCCATCAAAGGCCCATTGCGCCCATTGCCGCTGGATCGGGGCGAACATCTTGAAGACGCGAGCGAAGGGCTCGACCATCTCGCGGTCGGTCGATGTGGAGCCGAGCGGGAAGTTGCTGTAGTTGAAGTAGTCGATGCCGAACGGCGCCACGCCGAGGGCGCCGTGCCCGAGGACGGGGTAGAGGTAGCGTCCGTAAGCGGCCGCGTTGCCGATCTCGGGCACCCACAACGCGTTGTCGACGCGCTGGAACAGGCGCAGGTTGGCGTTCACCTGCTCGGACTCGGGCCGATAGATGTCGGGCGCGACGATGTCGAGCGCGGGTGCCGCGGCCTTGTAGATGTCGATGACGTCCCAGGTCGGGCCGCCACTGGCGAAGTCCTTGTTCCAGGGCTTGGGCGGCTGGTCCAGCGGGTTGCGCAGCGCGTTGTTGACGTACATCGGCAGGTCGTAGACGGCTTTGCCGGCCGCGGCGATGTCGCCGATGTAGCGGGCGATGGCCCAGGCGTGGAAATATTCGTCGGCGTAGTCGCCGTAGACGGCGCGCCAGTTGCCGCTTGCAGCACCCGGCACGACGGCCTTCTTGCGTGCCAGCACGGCGGCGGGCACCGGCTGCGCAAAGGCCGCCTCGGCCGCCTTGCCGAAGTCGCGCACCAGGCCATAGGTGCCGACTTCATTCTCGACCTGCACCATCAGCACGGTGCGCTCGGCCGAGTCGATCTTCTTGAGATGCGCCATCAGCGCGACGAAGGCGCGCTTGTCGGCCTTGAGCGTCTCGGTGCCGAAGGGGCTGAGGCTGTAGTTGGACTTGCCTTCGCGGTCGACGTTGAAGGGGAAGCGCTTGGGGTCGAGCTTGACCCAGGCGGGCGTGTACTGGGCGCTGGTGTTCTTCCAGGTGGCGAACCACAGGATCACCAGGCGCTGCTTCTGCTGGCGCGCCTCCTTGACGAGGGTGTCGACGAAGCTGAAGTCGAATTTTCCTTCCTCGGGCTCGACCTGCTCCCAGGCCACCGGCATCAGCACGGTGTTGGCCTTGACGTCCTTGGCCGCGTCCCAGACGGGCTTGAGCGCGCCGGGGTAGTTGCTGGAGTTGTGCGCCTGCGCGCCCAGCATCAGGAAGGGCTTGCCGTCCACCAGCAGTGCGTGGCGGCCGTCGCGCTCGACGAGGCGGGGCGCCTCGGCGGCACCGGCGGCTTGCAGGGAGAGCAAGCCGGCCAGCACCGCCGAGAGAAGTGCGTTTCTTTTCATCGGGATTCCAGGCGCCCGGTGATCCTGCGGACCGCCGGGCGCAAACCAAGGTCAGAACGTGTAGCGCGCCGTGACCACGTAGCGAGGGCCGGTGTAGAACAGCCCACGGGTCATGTAGCCGACATGCTGCTGCATCAGCTGGCGCTGGCGGGCGGAGTTGAGGTTCTGCGCCTCCAGGCCAAGTGACAGCTTGTCGTCGAGCAGCTTGTACGACACGCTGCCGTCCAACTGGCCATAGCTTTCAGCCCAGACCGGCAGGCCCCAGGCCACGTTCCTCTGGCCGAGGTTGGGGCTGCTCGGGTCGGTCACCAGGCCGTCCGTGCCCTGCGTGCCGTTCACGTTGACGGCCTGCAGGTAGCGCGAGCGCCAGCTGTAGGCCAGGCGTGCGGACAGCGGGCCTTGGTCATACATCAGCTGGAGGTTGAAAGCCTTGCGCGACAGGCCTTGCAACGGCAGGTTGCCGAACTGGCGGCCGTCGGTGTCGCAGCCGTTCAGGTTCAGGACGAAGTTGTCCGCCGAGTTGCCACCGCTGCAATACATCGAGCTGACCGGGGTGTTCAACCGGCTCTTGCTGTCGACGTAGGTCACGTTGCCCTGCACGCCAAAGCCCGAGAGCCAGCCCGGCAGCTTGTCGAAGTAGGTCTGGAAGGCCAGCTCGATGCCGTTGATCTTGCCGTTGGCGCCGTTGACCGGGCTCGTGACCTGGAAGTCCTGCAGGTTGCCGCTGACATCGGGCAGGCGGAAGGTCGACGTCTTGTTGATGACGATGTCCTTCAGGTCCTTGTGGAAGACCGCCGCCGTCAGCGAGCCCACGCGGCTGAAGTACCACTCGCCCGTCAGGTCGGCCTGCGTCGAGCGGGTCGGCAGCAACATCGGATTGCCCTTGGCCGAGCCGGTCTGCGTGACGCTGGTGACCGTGGTGCCGGTGGTGTTGATCGTCTGGCCCAGCGTGGTGCTCGCCTGCAGCCTGTCGAAGTCGGGGCGCGAAATGGCCTTGGCGAGGGCGAAACGGAACTGCAGATCCTGCGCGGCCTGCAACTTCAGGTTCAGGCTGGGCAGAACGTCCGTGTAGCTGTTCTTGAAGGTCTCAAACTTCTGGTATGCCGGGATGTTGGACACCGGCACGCCGCCAAGGCCGAGCTTGGCCTGCTCGGTACCGGCAAAGGAGGTGTAGCCGAGGGCGCTGTTCTGCGTCCGCACGACCCGTACGCCCACGTTGCCGTCGACCGGCACATTCCATTCCTCGAAACCGAAGCGCAGCTGGCCGTAGGCAGCCTGGGTCTTCTCGCCCTGCTGGTTGCCGCTGCCGTTCTTGATGTCCTGGTTGAGGTCACTGCCCAGTCCTTCCGGTGTGAAGGCGAACGGCCACTGGCTGCAGGCGTCGGTGCTGAGGCCGGCCGCAGTCTGCTTGGCCACGCAATTGTCGGCGCCGTACTTGTGCAGCACGGAGTAGGAAGCCGGGAAGCCGGCGGCCTGGGCAACCGACGGGAAGACGACCGACGGCGGATTTGGTACTTTGCCGCCGAAGAAGTTGTTGAAGGTGTTGGTGGTGGTGCCGCCGGGGTAGTCGCTCAGGTACGCCGGGCCACCGGTCGTCCAGGGCGCGGAGATGGCCTGCCAGTGGTAGCCGGACGGGTTCGTCGAGCTCTTGGCCACGCGGTCCGTTAAGCGAAGGCCGAAGCGCAGGTCCTGTAGCACCGGGTGTTCGAAGCGGTACTTGGCATCGCCCTTCCAGCTCTTCTGCGTCCCGATGCCGCGGTCCAGGTGCTCCATCGTGAAGCTCCAGTAGTAGTTCTTCGGGTCCGCGAGGTAGGCACGGTCGGCCGCGTCGAAGCTCAGGCTGGGCGTGCTGCCGCTCAGGTCCAGGACTTCCTTCTGCATGCCGACGCCGGTCGCGACGGTGGAGTCCAGGCTGCGGGTGGAAGCCTTCACGTACTGCAGGTCGGACGTGAAGCTCCAGCGGTCATTCGCCTTCCAGTTCACGCGCCAGCCGAAGTCTTCCGTCTTGGAGTTGCGGGTGGCCGTGCGGGTGTCGTCGTTGAAGTTCAGCAGCGACCCGTCCCTGTTGGTCAGCGTGCCCGAGACCAGGGCGCCCTGGTCATTGAACTTGCCGTTGTTGACGACGATCAGGTAGGGGTCGGTGCCTGCAAAGATGGCCTGCTCGTCCCACTGCATGCGGTACTTGGACTGGAAGTACGTGAACGAGCTGTCGATGTCGCCCTTCTTCCACTGCAAGGCGCCGTACAGGCCGTCGCGCTTGCGTTCGAACTCCAGCGTGCGCCATTGCGCGCCCTTGGGCACCCACAGATAGGTGCCGGGTGGCTGGCCGGCCACGGCATCGGTGCGGGGGTAATAAGGTTCGATCTGGAAGAAGTCGGAGCGTGTCGCGCTCTTGGAGCTGGCGACGTTCAGCAATGCACCGAAACGGCCGAAGTCGGTGTCCCAGCTGTTGGCCAGCAGGCCGCTGGCGGACGGCTTCTTCTTGCGGTTGAGGCTGGTGTAGGCCTCCTGCACGGTGACCGAGCCCTTGAAGCCCTGGTAGTCGAAAGGCAGCGCCGTGCGCAGGTTGACGAGGCCGCCGACAGCGCCCTCGATCTGTTCGGCCGACGGGTTTTTGTAGACGTCGATGCCGGCCATCAGCTCGGGCGGCACGTCTTCGAAATTAAGTGCGCGGCCGCCGTTGGCGGAGAAGGTGTCCCGGCCGTTCATTTCGGAACGCACGTAGGACAGGCCGCGGATGTTGACGCCGGAACCTTCCACCGAGTAGTGCTCGGGGTCGTTGCGAGCCATGGTGCGCTCGATCGTCACGCCGACGATGCGCTGCAGCACTTCGGTGACGGAACGGTCGGGCAGCTTGCCGATGTCGTCGGCCACGATCGAATCGACGATCTCGTCGGAATTCTGTTTGATCTTCTGTGCCGATTCGAGCGCCGCTCGGCGGCCGCTGACGACGACGGTTTCCAGGTTGGTGGTGGGTGCGGATGCGGCGGCGGCGGGGGCCGGCGCGGTCTGCGCCATCGCCATGCCGCTGCAGAGCAGGGCGGCCTGGGCGGCGGCAAGGGATACAGCGGTTCGGCGGGGATGGTGATGTGTCACTTTGTCTCCTCTCGTTGTCGTAGGGCTCTAGGCCCGTGTCGTACTGCTGGTTCGGGGAAGCAAGGAAATCAACATCGCCCAGGTCGACAGGCGCAAGGCTTTTGAGCGAGGGTGTTCGTCATGGGCAGCGTGTCGGCTCGGGTGTGTTGGGCGGGGGTGAATCGGTGATCGGCGGTCAGCCGCAGAAGCGGTTGACCAGGTTCTCGAAGACTTCCTGGCGGCCGGACACGGGCGCCACGTCGGTGTTGGCGGCGAGCACCTGGTCGGCGANTGGGTCATGGCAGGGCGTCGGCCTGTTGTTTTAACGAGGCCGGTCAGCCGCAGAAGCGGTTGACCAGGTTCTCGAAGACTTCCTGGCGGCCGGACACGGGCGCCACGTCGGTGTTGGCGGCGAGCACCTGGTCGGCGAGYTCGGTCAGCGAACGCCGGCCGTTGAGGATGTCCTGCCCGGCRGGCGCGTCCCAGCCGGCGTAGCGGCTGTCCACGGCGGTCTTCAGGCGCCCGTCGTTGACCATCTTCTCGGCGATCAGCAGCGCCTGCGCGCACACGTCCATGCCGCCGATGTGGCCGTGGAACAGGTCCTCGGCGTCGATGGACTGGCGGCGCACCTTGGCGTCGAAGTTCAGCCCGCCCGAGCCCAGGCCACCGGCCTGGATGACGTGGTACAGCGCGATCGCCGTCTCCGGCACGTTGTTGGGGAACTGGTCGGTGTCCCAGCCCAGCTGCGGATCACCCCGGTTCATGTCCAGGCTGCCCAGGATGCCCAAGGCGCCTGCCGTGGCGATCTCATGCTCGAAGCTGTGGCCCGACAGCGTGGCGTGGTTGGCCTCGATGTTGACCTTGANCGGTTCATGTCCAGGCTGCCCAGGATGCCCAAGGCGCCTGCCGTGGCGATCTCATGCTCGAAGCTGTGGCCCGACAGCGTGGCGTGGTTGGCCTCGATGTTGACCTTSACTTCCTTCTCCAGGCCGTAGCGGACCAGGAAGCCGTAGACGGTGGCGGTATCGAAGTCGTACTGGTGCTTGGACGGCTCGCGCGGCTTGGGCTCGATGAGGATGGCGCCCTTGAAGCCGATCTTGTGCTTGTACTC
>NZ_LMDK01000004.1 GCF_001425055.1 Pelomonas sp. Root1237 | reverse complement strand
CTCCGTCCAGACCATGGGCTTCTTCCGGGGCTTCTAAACCCCGAAAGCGTTACCCATGTCCTGGCACACCCGTTACCTATGTCCCCGGTCTATACAGCGCCGCAGAAGAAAGTTACCCGGCCGCCGGGACGGACTCCCGGCAATGCAGCGAGCAGGCTCACGCTACGCAAAAGCATCCATAGTCAAAATGGCTTATCGCCCTGAACAGTGGTGCGGTGCAGCCTCCGCCGCAGATGGTCGGGGCAGCCGGCCGCCAGGTGCAGCACCGAGCGGTTGTCCCAGAACACCATGTCGTGCGGCTGCCAGCGATGACGATACTGCAGTTGAGGCAGCGTCGCGTACTGAAAGAGCTCTTCCAGTAATGCGCGGCTCTCGGCCTCGGGCAGGCCGACGATGCGTGTCGTGAAGTGCTCGCTGACGAAGAGACCCAGGCGCCCTGTCCCCGGATGGGTGCGCACCACCGGCTGCACAACGGGCAAGACCCGCGCTACCTGCTCGTCGCTGAGCTTGGGCCGCCAGGGGCTGCGCTCGCGCAGTTCCTCGTACTTGGCGAGGTAGGAGTGCTCTGCCTTGAGGTGGCGCACGCGTGCTTGAAGCTCAGGCGGAATGGTCTCCCATGCCGCATGCTGGTCGGCGAACAGCGTGTCGCCGCCCTCGCTCGGCAGTTCCTGGGCCAGCAGCATGGAGCCCAGGCTGGGCTTCTCCTTGTACGACAGGTCCGAGTGCCAGAAGTAGCCCGCATCGCCGAGGCCGACCGGTTGGCCGTTCTCGACGATGTTGGAGACGATGAGGATCTCCGGGTGGCCATTCAGGTGGAACTGGTGCAGCACATGAATCTCCAGCGCGCCAAAGCGGCGGCTGAATTCGATCTGCTGCTCGGGCGTGACGCGCTGTTCTCGAAAGACCAGCACATGGTGGTCCAGGTGGGCTCGGTGGATGCGGCGGAAGTCTTCGTCAGCCACCGGCTGGCTCAGATCCAGGCCCACCACCTCGGCGGCAAAGCTGTCGGGCAGTGGGCGGATCTCGACTCGGGTGAGCGTGTCCGTACTCATCATTCAAGCCCTCGCCAACCGGCGCACCACCGACACGAAACGGTCGATCTCGTCGCAAGTGTTGTAGAACGCGAATGATGGCCGAACGGTCGCTTCCACGCCAAACCGGCGCAGGATGGGTTGGGCGCAGTGGTGGCCGGAGCGCACCGCGATGCCCTCCTCCGCCAGCGCCTTGCCCACCGCTGACGTCTCATGGCCCGCCAGCACGAAACTCAACACGCTGGCCTTGTCGGCCGCGGTGCCGATGAGCCGCACACCCGGAATGGGGCGGATGGCCTCGGTCGCGTAAGCCAGCAGGTCGTGCTCGTAGCGGGCGATGTGGTGCAGACCGATGCGCGAGACGTAGTCCAGCGCCGCGCCCAGGCCGGCCGCGTCGGCGATATTGCCGGTGCCGGCCTCGAAGCGCGCCGGTGCCGGCTGGAACACGGTGCGCTCGAAGGTCACGTCGGCAATCATGTTGCCGCCACCCTGCCAGGGCGGGATGGCGTCCAGCACCTCCTTGCGGCCAACGACCGCACCGATGCCGGTGGGGCCGAAGATCTTGTGGCCGCTGAAGATGAAGAAGTCGCAGCCGATGACCTGCACGTCCACCGCGAGGTGGGAGACCGATTGCGCGCCGTCCACCAGCGTCGTCACGCCCTGGCGCTGCGCCATGCCGACCAGCTCCTGCACCGGCACGACCGTGCCGAGGGCATTGCTGACCTGCGTCACGGCGAGCAGCTTGGCGCGCGGGCTGCCAATGAGCTTCTGCGCCTCGCTCAGGATGACCTGGCCGGTGTCGTCCACCGGGATCACGCGCAGATGCGCGCCCTTGCGCGCGGCGAGCTGCTGCCAGGGCACGATGTTGGCGTGGTGCTCCAGATGGGAGACGACGATCTCGTCGCCGTCGCCGACGTTCTGCTCGCCCCAGGTGTTGGCCACGAGGTTGATGGCCTCGGTGGCACCGCGCACGAAGATGACCTCATCCGCCGAGCGCGCGTTGACGAACCTGGCCACCGTCTTGCGAGCGCCTTCGTAGGCGTCCGTCGCGCGCGCCGCCAGCGTGTGCGCGGCGCGGTGGATGTTGCTGTTCTCGTGCTCGTAGAAATGGCTCAGCCGGTCGATGACCGCCTTGGGCTTCTGTGTCGTGGCCGCGTTGTCGAACCAGACCAGCTGCTTGCCATTGACGCGCTCGGCCAGGATGGGGAAGTCGCGCCGGATGGCGTTGACGTCGAAGGGCACGCGCTGGCCTTGCAGCACATGCTTGTTCGGCAGTTCGCCAGCGTGATGGCCTGCGGCGCCGGGGTGGCGTGGCTGCAGGTCCAGCACGTAGAGCGATGGCTGCTGAGACACGCTCGAAGGCTCGACGAAGTAGTAGCCCGAGGGCACGGCTTCGCGTTGCGGCGGCGAGATCTGCTGAGGTGCGCCCAGCAGCTGGCCGCCGGCGCGGCCGTCAATGCCGGGCACGCTGGTCAGCAGCACGTCGGGCACGCCATTGCCAGCTTGCGCGTGGGGTGCCCGGGCAGGTGACGGGCGCAGCAATGCGGCGACGTGATCGGGGCCTGTGGGCGCGAGATTGAGGCCGGGCGCGGCAGCGCCGAAGCCGCCGAACTGGGTGGTGGTGGGCTGGGGCAGCGGGCCGCTCGGCAAGCCGGGCGGCAGCGGGTTGGCGGGCACATTGAGGCCACCAGCGGACTGCACCGGCTGCGCTGAAGGCAGCGACCCTGCATTCAAGCTGCCGAACAGCTCGTTGGCCAACCGGCCCAGCGCCGCCACATCGAACGGGCTCTCGGCGAAGGGACTCTCGACCACGTCAGCGGTAGGTGTCAGGGTACTCATGGTATTTGCCCACTTCCACGTCTTCGAGCACGGCCAGCGCATCGTCGCTGTGCACCGCGAGCGAGCAATACAGGCTGATCAGGTAGGAGGCAATCGCGTTGCGGTTGATGCCCATGAAGCGCACCGACAGGCCCGGGCCCTGCTCACCCGGCAGACCGGGTTGGTAGAGGCCGACGACGCCCTGGCGCTTGTCGCCCACGCGCAGCAGGATGATGCTGGTCTTGCCGTCATTGACGGGCACCTTGTCGCTGGGGATCAGCGGAATGCCGCGCCAGGTCAGGAACTGGCTGCCGAACAGGCTGATGGTGGGCGGCGGCACGCCGCGCCGCGTGCACTCGCGGCCGAAGGCGGCGATGCCCAGCGGGTGGGTCAGGAAGAAGGCGGGCTCCTTCCAGACCTTGCCGAGCAGGTCGTCCAGGTCGTCCGGCGTGGGCGCGCCGGTGAGGGTGGACAGGCGCTGCTCGTCCGCGACATTGGCCAGCAGGCCGTAGTCGGGGTTGTTGATCAGCTCGGACTCCTGGCGCTCCTTGATCGTCTCGATGACGATGCGCAGCTGCTCCTTGATCTGGTCGTGCGGGCTGCTGTAGAGGTCGGACACCCGGGTGTGCACGTCCAGCACGGTGGCCACCGCGTTCAGGAAGTACTCGCGCGGCGCGGCGTCGTAGTCGGCGAAGGTGACGGGCAGCTCGGCCTCGTCGCGCTTGGCGCAGGCGACCTTGACGGCCTCGGGGTCGGCCACCTTGTTGAGGCGGTAGATGCCGGCCTCGACCGGAATCCACTGCAGCAGATGCGTCAGCCAGCGCGGCGTGATGGTGGAGAGCTGCGGGACGGTTTTTGTCGCGTTCGCAAGCTGCCGCGCGGCGGTGTCGCTGAGCGCGAGTTGAGGGGTGTCAGCCATGGGGAAAAGGGCTCCTGGGGGCGGTGGGTGGGGGTGAGGAAATCAGGCGCTCAGCGCCTGGAAGGCTGAGTTCGGATCGGCTTGCGAGGCCGCCTGGGAAATGCGGCTTTGCGGCGGCAGGCTGCGCGTCAGCCAGACATTGCCGCCGATGACCGAGCCGCGGCCGATGGTGATGCGGCCGAGCACGGTGGCGCCGGCGTAGATGACGACGTCGTCCTCGACGATGGGGTGGCGCGGCTGGCCCTTGTGGGCATGGCCGGCCTCGTCGGTCGGGATGCTCTTGGCGCCCAGCGTGACGTTCTGATAGATGCGCACACGCTGGCCCAGCACGGCCGTCTCGCCGATGACGACGCCGGTGCCATGGTCAATGAAACAACCCGCACCGATCTGCGCGCCAGGGTGGATGTCGATGCCGGTCTGCGCATGGGCGAGCTCGGCGATCACGCGAGCAATCAGCGGCAGCCCGAGACGGTACAACTCGTGCGCAAGGCGGTGGCTGATCAGCGCATGCAGGCCCGGGTAGCAAAGCAGCACTTCGTCGACGCTGCGCGCTGCCGGATCGCCCTGGAAGGCGGCGATGACGTCGCTGTCCAGCAGTTCGCGCACGGCGGGCAGGCGGGCGGCAAAGCGGGCCACGCGCTCGGCGGCGTCGTTGAAGGTCGGCACCTCGGTACCGCGCAGCCGCGCGTCATGGCCCAGCTCCAGCGCTACCTGCTGGCGCAGCCTGGAGAGCGCCGCGCCCAGCGTGTGGCCGACGTAGTAGTCCTCGCCCTCGGGCTGAAGGTCGGGCGGCCCGAGGCGCATCGGGAACAGCGCACCAGCCAGCTGCTGCACGACGACCGCCAGCAGCTCGCGGGACGGCAGCTCGCGGCCACCGGCGTCCCAGCGCCGATGCTCCTCGCGCCAGCGTCGGCGCGCGCCACGCAGCGCCGAGACGATGCTCGACAGCTCGTCGACCGTATCCATCAGTCCTGCACCCAGGGCAGGCTGTGGAAACGCCAGCCATTGAAATGGCCGCGCTGCTGGTGATCGTCGCTGTCGCCTTCAAAGCCTTCCTGCACATTGAAGACATTGGCCAGCCCGGCCTTGGTCGCCGCCTCGGCAGCCAGCGCCGAGCGCTTGCCGCTGCGGCACAGCAGCAGCACCGGCAGCTCGTTGCCGGATTTGCCGCCCACCTTGGCGTCCAGCTCCTTGGCGAAACGCGGGTTGCGGTTCAGCGAGGTGCCGGTGGCCCAGGCCACGTGCAGGCTGCCCGGCACATGGCCGACGAAATGGCGCTCCTCGGCGCTGCGCACGTCGACGAGGACGGCGCGGCCCGCCTGGACCAGGGCCCAGGCATCGCGCGGTGCGACGCTGCCTGCGAAGGGCAGCACAGCGGCCTGGGCAGCCTCGCGGGCGCGGGCCAGGACTTCGGGTTCTTCAAAAGCAACGGTGCTCATGTCGGCTCTCATGCGAAAACCGAGCAAGGCTAGGGTTCAGGGCTTCTTCGGCAAACGAAGCAAAACGCGAACAGTTATGCGGTTTGCACGCAAGGCCCTCAGACAAAGAAAAAGCCCTTCGACCGGCGCACCGGTTCGAAGGGCTGAATCCACCCTTGCGGGAGGAGGAGACAAACAAGGAAGTCTCAACCGTAACGCCAGAGCGGCGGGCGTGGCAGTCAACTTGGCGACTGATTGAATGACCAAACCGTCATGAGGTATGAGCTGCGGTTAAGTCTTCAGCCGCCCAGCCGCCCGATCCACCATCGGATCATCGCCCTGGCATCCCCAATCTTGATGAGCAACCGCCCTTGACCTGGGAAACCCTGTGGACCGATCGCCACTCCATGGCCTGATCGTCAGCCGCGAAGCAACGCAGCTTCATTCAAGGGGCACTCATGAACTCAAGCCAGACTCACTGGACCCGCGCGGCCATGCAGCGCACGACCTTGGTGTTGGCTGCGGGGTTGGCGCTGGCCGCAACGCCAGCTACGGCGGGTACCGTCGTCTACGACAGCTTCGACACGCCCGGCTATTCCCTGGCCAGCTATGGCGCCAAATGGGTCAACCCCTATGGCCTGGGCGAAATGGCCCTCGGCGACACGCGCGACTTCTCGGGCGGCAGCTTCGCCATCAAGGCCCCGGTCTTCCAGACGGGCTATGACTTCAGCGTCTACGACCACCTCAAGTACATCGCCACCAGCAGCCAGGCCTTCGCCGTGCCCACCGGCGGCTCGCTGACCTTCTCCTCCACCATCAGCGCCACGGCCCACAACACCCAGGCGACGGGGCGCGTCATCAGCGGCAGCTACATCCAGAGCGGCCTGCCCTATTCGGCCACGGCCCTCGAAGGCCAGCAGGCTGGTGCGGTCATGAACATGATCGACTTCTCCACCGGCCAGCTGTTCGACTGGTTCATCTCCGGCTCGACCGCCTTCACACTGATCGAGCGCCTGCCGTCGTCGGTCACCAACCCGGCGCTGTTGCCGGGCGATCCGGGCTACGTCGGCATCGACAAGATGTACACGCAGATCATCAAGCAGATCGACATCGGCCCCGGGCCGCACACGGCTTCCATCAGCTACAGCGATGCCGGCAGCGTCAGCTACTTCCTCGACGGTGCACTGGTGTCCCAGGTCGACAACGTCGGCATCCCGCTCGACCAACAGGGCGCCAACTGGTCCGGCGTCTATCCGTCCTATGGCCCAGGCGAGGCCCTGGGCGGCAAGATCCACAACCTGACCATCGGCCACGGCCTCTTCAGCCTGCTCGACGCCTTCCCCTTCCAGCACTCCGACCGGCCGGATCTCGCCGTCTCCATCCCGGTGTCGGAACGCCTGTTCGGCCAGGGCATGGACGCGAGCTTCGACAACTTCACCGTCACCTCGGTGCCCGAGCCGGGCAGCTGGGCGATGCTGGTGGCCGGCTTGATGGGGGTCGGCGTGGCGCTGCGGGGCCGGCGAACGGTCCCGGCCTGAGGCAAGTGCCAGAAAAATCACGGCAGCCCCGGATCGCATGACGTATGATGAGCGTCATGCGAAATACAGCAAGCAATGCCAGAGCCGCGGCCAAGGAGGCCTCGCACGAACGCATCGTGTCGGCCGCGGCGCGAGCCATCCGCCGCAGCGGCTACGACGGCACGGGCGTCGCCGACATCATGAAGGAGGCCGGGCTGACCCACGGCGCCTTCTACGCCCACTTCACGTCCCGGGAGGCCATGCTGGCGGAAGCGGCCGGGCTGGCCTGTGCCCAGGCAGCCGCCGCCGTGGCTGACGTCGTGGCCCACACGCCGCCCGACAAGACCCTGGAGACCATGCTGCACGCCTACCTCTCCAAGGCCCACGTCGAGCAGGTGGAACTCGGCTGCCCACTGGCGGCCCTGGGCTCGGAGACATCCCGCCAGGCTCCCGAGGTGCGCAGGGTGACCACACGCCACATCAAGGCGATGGTGGACCTGATTGCGCGCCAGTCGCCCGACTGGGGGCAACCCGCGGCTCATGAACACGCATTGGTCACCCTGGCGACCATGGTCGGCGCCCTGCTGCTGGCACGCGCCGTTGACGAACCTGCACTGTCGAGCGGCATGCTCGACGCGGCGCTGAAGCGCCTGGCTCCCACCCATCCCTGAACCCTCACCGATGCAGTCGGCCTTTTGTTCGCACTTAAGTATGACGAACATCATGCGAGTAAAGATTCAAACCTTCCTGACTCGCCGTGCACCGCGTATGCCGGCAAGTTCCTGACCCTCACACGCGAACGAAAGAACACCATGAACACGAACAACAAGATCGCCCTCGTGACGGGCGCCTCCTCAGGCATAGGCCAGGCCACCGCCGAGCGGCTCGCGAAGGCGGGCTACACCGTGTACGGCACCAGCCGGCAGGGGCGGCAGGCGGGGCAGCGCGGGTTCAAGATGCTGGCCCTGGACGTGACGCTGGACGACTCGGTCCAGGCCGCAGTGGACCAGGTGATGGCGCTGCACGGCCGCATCGACCTGCTCATCAACAACGCCGGCTTTGGCGTCGCGCCGGCCGGCGCGGAGGAAAGCTCCATCGAGCAGGCGCAGGCCATCTTCGACACCAACTTCTTCGGCATCGTCCGCATGACGCGGGCCGTCCTGCCGCACATGCGGCGCCAGGGCAGCGGCCGCATCATCAACATCGGCTCCGTGCTGGGCTTCCTGCCCATGCCCTACGGCGCGCTCTACGCCGCGACCAAGCACGCGATCGAAGGCTATTCCGAGTCGCTTGACCATGAGCTGCGCACCCGGGGCATCCGCGTCTCGGTCGTCGAGCCCGCCTACACGAAGACGCCGTTCGACGCCAACTTCCTGGAGCCCGATGCCAAGCTCGATGCGTACCGCGAGGCCCGTGTGGCGGTGAGCGAGAGGGTGAGGCAAGTGATGACGACCGCAGACCAGCCAGGCGTCGTCGCCGAGGTCGTACTGAAAGCCGCCAGCGCAGCTCAGCCGCAACTCCGCTACACGGCCGGCGGGCTCGCGAGCCGCCTGCGACTGCTGCGCCGATTCGCGCCCGCTGGCCTGGTGGACGCCGGGATTCGGCGCGATCTGCAGCTCGACGCGGTATCGTCGGCGAGCGCATCATGAAAGCCTTTCTCCTCGACCGCTACGGCAAGAACCGCACATTGCGGTCGGCAGAGGTGCCGGCTCCGACGCTGCGCGATGACGAGGTGCTGGTCCAGGTCCACGCCGCCGGCGTGAACCTGCTGGACGCCAAGATCAGGAGCGGCGAATTCAAGCTCATCCTGCCTTACCAACTGCCCCTGGTGCTGGGCCATGACGTGGCCGGCGTCGTCACCGAAGTCGGGCCGCGCGTGCAAGGTTTCAAGCCGGGCGACGAGGTCTATGCGCGGCCCGATGACTTCCGCATCGGCAGCTTCGCCGAATACGTGGCCGTCAAGGAGGCGTCCCTGGCGCTCAAGCCCAAGGCGCTCAGCATGGAAGAGGCCGCGTCGCTGCCGCTGGTGGGCCTGACCGCCTGGCAGGCCCTCATCGAGAGGGCGAAGCTGAAGAAGGGGCAGAAGGTCTTCATCCAGGCCGGCTCCGGTGGCGTCGGCAGCTTCGCCATCCAGCTGGCCAAGCATGTGGGGGCCACTGTCGCCACCACGACCAGCGGCGCCAACATCGAGCTCGTGAAGCGCCTGGGCGCCGACGTCGTCATCGACTACCGCAACGAGGACTTCGAGCGCGTGCTGCAGGACTACGACGTCGTGCTGCACAGCCAGGACACCGCGGCGCTGCACAAGTCCCTGCGCGTACTCAAGCCCGGCGGCACCCTCATCTCGATCTCCGGCCCGCCCGATCCGGCTTTCGCAAAGGGCCTGGGCGCGCCCTGGTTTGTGCGCCTCGTCGTGCGTCTGTTGAGCGCCGGCGTCAGGCGGGCGGCAGCGCGCCTGGGCTTGAACTACTCATTCCTGTTCATGCGGGCCAGCGGGCAACAGCTGCGCGAGATCACTCGCCTGGTCGACGCCGGCGCGATACGCCCTGTCGTGGATCGCGTCTTTGCGTTCGAATCGACGAACGAAGCGCTGGCCTACGTCGAAACAGGCCGGGCCAAGGGCAAGGTGGTGGTCAAGGTGAGGTAGACGCCCGGTGGCGATGCGCGCTGCCCTCGGCCTTGCGGTAGTGCTCGGCCAGCACATCGCGGCCGAAATCGCCGTCGAAGTCGCGCCACACCGAATGGATGTGGTTGCCACCCGAGTTGTCGAACTCGATGAGGAAGCTGGCGCCCTGGATGCGGAAGTAAAACGGCTGGCCGGCCTGCGTTGATCCGGCCCAGCCCATGCGGATGCCGTCGAGCGGCGCGGCGCGCACGCGGCCCAGGCGAGCCTGGGCCAGATCGGGTTGAAGGTGGTCGGCCAAGGCGGCGATCAGCTTCAGCACCTGGGCCTGCTGGCCGGCGTCCATGTCCGCGAAGGGCAGGCCCATGGCGTCCAGCGGCCTGGCACGCGCGGCATTGCCGCTGACGATGTCGCCAAAGGGGCGGGTGCTGAAGATGGCGCGCGAACGCTGTGCCGGCGCCAGACCGGCCAGCCATTGGCGGGCCAGGTCTTCCTCGCTACCCAGCAGGCGAAAGCCCTGCTGCGGCCCGGCAGGCACGACGGCCGGGTTGGCGCCAAAGAATTGCGGCAGCGTCGACACATAGCGGTCGCCGTTCAGGCTGAAGTGCAGCGACAGGTGATGCCCCTCGATGCGCCAGCCCCAACCAGTCGCGCCCGGCTCGCCGTAGATCGCGACGGCGTAGTTGTCGGGATCGCGAAAGCTGCCCGAGCTCTCGATCTGGCGCAGCGCGATCTCCAGCGCCATCAGCGCCCTGACCTTGCCCAGCCCGCCCTCGTTCAGCGCGGTGCGCAGCAGGGCCGTCGTCGCCTCGCGCTGCGCGGGCGACATGGCCTTCCAGGCGATGCCGTCACGGCGCCGCGGCGTGTAGTGCCAGTCGCTACGGGCCGCATCGGTGAAAGGTTGCAGCAGCTCGCCGCGCTGCGACGCCGGCGTGGCCTGCGCGAGCTGTCGGGCTGCCTGGGCGGGGGCCGGCACCTGGGCGTGCAGCTTCGGCATGACGGCAAGCAGGGTCAGGAGGGCCGAACTGGCCAGCAGTGAACGGCGGAGCTTCATGACCCCCAACATAACGTAACCACCAGGGCATCTGCTAGGGATCAACATTCGGCCAGGCCGGCCCTAGGCTGGCCACTCACTCAGGAGACCCCCATGGCCGCCAAGAACACGATCTGCCTCTGGTACGACGGCGATGCCGAAGCCGCCGCGCGCTTCTATGCCGAAACCTTCCCCGACAGCCGCGTCGGCGCCGTCCACCGCGCGCCGGGCGACTATCCCGACGGCAAGCAGGGTAACGTGCTGACCGTGGAGTTCACCGTCGCCGGCATCCCGTGCATCGGCTTGAACGGTGGGCCGATGTTCAAGCACAGCGAAGCCTTCTCCTTCCAGATCGCCACCGACAACCAGGCCGAGACCGACCGCCTGTGGAAAGCCATCGTCGGCAATGGTGGGCAGGAAAGCCAGTGCGGTTGGTGCAAGGACCGCTGGGGGCTGTCGTGGCAGATCACGCCGCGCGCGCTCATCGATGCCATCAGCGACCCCGATCCTGCCGCAGCCAAGCGGGCCTTCGAGGCCATGATGGAGATGCAGAAGATCGACATCGCCAAGATCGAGGCCGCACGACGCGGTTGAGCGGGCCCGCCGGGCCCTGAGAATCCCGGCCATGAGACCTGCCCTCACCATCGCAGGGCTGCTGGCCGCCGCCCTGCTGGTCAGTTGCGCCCACCGCCCCAGCCTCGCACCCCAACCCCTCGCCGAGGCTGACGCGGCCGTCGAGCGCTTCATCGCCCAGGGCCAGCTGCCGGGCGCCGCTGTGTGGATCGAGCGCGTCGGCCATGGCAGCCACCACCGCGCCTACGGCCAGCGTGCCGTCGAGCCGGCGCCCGAGCCGCTGGACGAGGCCACCGTCTTCGACGCCGCCTCGCTGACCAAGCCGGTCGTCACCGCCACGCTGGTGCAGTTGCTGCGCGAGCGCGGCCAGCTTGACCTCGAAGCGCCGCTGCAGCGCTACCTGCCAGGCTGCGGCGGCGCCGACAAGGCCGGCATCACGCTGCGCCTGCTGCTGACGCACAGCTCGGGCCTGCCCTCCGGCCTGCCCCGCAACGGCGCCGGCGACTGGGCGGGCAAGGACGACGCCCTGCGCATCGCCTGCGACCTGCTCCTGGCCGCCGCGCCGGGCACTCAGTTCCGCTACTCGGACGTCAACTACATCCTGCTCGGCCTGATCGTCGAACGCACCAGCGGTGTGGCGCTGGAGCGCTTGGCCGAGCAGGCCCTGTTCCAGCCCCTGGGCATGAAGGACAGCGGCTATCTGCCGCTGCGTCGCATGGACGTCTCACGCGTCGCACCGACCGAAAAGTTGCCCGATGGCCAGGTGCTGCGCGGCGAGGTGCACGACCCGACCGCCCGCAAGATGGGTGGCGTGGCTGGCCATGCAGGCCTGTTCACGACGACGGCGGACCTGGCCCGCTTCGCGCGCATGCTGCTGGCCGGCGGCGTGGGCGAGGACGGCCGACGCCTGCTGTCCGAGCAAAGCGTGGCCCTGCTGACGACGCCGCAGTCCCCGCCCGGCCTCGCAGAGCAGCGCGGCATGGGCTGGGACATCGCCTCGCCCTATGCGCGCCCGCTCGGCAGCCTCTATCCGCCCACCAGTTTTGGCCACACCGGCTTCACCGGTTGCGCCTTCTGGCTGGACCCGACGAGCCGCAGCTTTTTCGTGCTGCTGTCCAACCGCGTGCATCCAACCGCAGGCACCAATGTGCTGCCGCTGTATGGCGAGCTGGGCACGCTGGCGGCGCGGGCAGCGGGTTTGTAGGCGGATAAGCCAACCTCGTCGCGCCCCAGCCCGTTTCGTCGCATGAGCCCGACCTCCTGCGCGCGTCGCGCCTAGATTGCAGGCCTTCAATGGCACCGGATCTGCATGAACCCCATGAGGCGTGACTGGTCGAGACGGGTCTTGCTCGGCGTGCTGGCGGCTGCGCCGGCTGCCACCAGGGCGGCGCTGGCGACCCAAGGCGAGGTGTTCGTTGTCTCCAGCCTGTACTCGCGGCACAAGCTGGTGCCGGCCTATGGCCTGCCCGTGCTCCGCCAGGTCATCGAGGCCGTGAAGCCCGATGTGCTGGTGTTGGACGTCACACCCAAGGAACTGCGCACCCGCAAGGTCTGGCCCGGCAAGGTCGAGTACCTCGACGTCATCTTTCCCTACCTCGATGCCACCGGCATCCCGGCTCTGGGATCGGAACCGGACGAAGCCTTGTTCAATCAGCTGACGGGCTCGGTGGGCCAGGCTTACAAGGCCTTCGGTGAGCGGAACCCGGCCGGCGCCAAGGCGCTCGACGAGCTGAAGCAGGCCACGTATCGCGCGCTGGCCAGCGGGTGGAGCTCTGCTGCCGACGTGAACAGCGAGAAGACGGACCGGCTGGTGGCTGCGCTGCGGGAGATCGAGGAGGGCCTGGTGGGCCAGGAGGCTGCCCAGGTGCAGGCCCAGTGGGATCAGCACCACGCCGATCGGCTGCGCGACGCCGTGCACGCGCATGCCGGCAAACGGGTGCTGATGCTGGTGGGCATCGAAAGCCGCTACCGCGTGCTGCGCAACCTGCGGTCTGCGGACGAGATTCACCCGACCGACGCCGAGGCGTGGCTGCGGCGCGCTGGACTTTGATCCCGCGCCCCGAAGCCTGACGGCTTGAGCGCGAAAAGCAGCGCCAACTGAAATAGCTCAGTCGTTTTGCTTCGTTGGCGCGGCATGGCCCGCTGCCTAGAGTGGCGGGCATGTCTCTCGCCCTCGCTTCCCTTTCTGCGCCACCCGTGCTCATCCTGCAGCGCGTGGGCCAGTCGCGTGGGGCGCGGCCGCTGTTCGAAGAGGTGGACCTGGCCCTGCATCCCGGCCAGCTGCTGTGGGTGCAGGGCGCCAACGGCAGCGGCAAGACCAGCCTGCTGCGGCTGATCTGCGGCCTCAGCGCGCCGCGCGCGGGGCGGGTGCATGTGGAGCGCGACTTGCTCTACATCGGCCACCGGCCCGGGCTCAAGGACGTGCTGTCGGTCATCGAGCAGCTGCGCAGCAGCGCCGCGCTGGCCGGGCGTCCTTGCACTGAAGGACAGGCCCTGGCGGCACTCGCGCCGGTCGGCCTAGACGACGCCGCCGGGCTGCGCCTGGCCCAGCTGTCCGAGGGCCAGCGCCGCCGCGTCGCCCTGGCGCAGTTGTGGCTTCCCCGGGTTGCACCGCTGTGGGTGCTGGACGAGCCGCTCGCCGCGCTGGACGCCGCGATGGCCGATCGCATCGCCCAACGCCTGGACCGGCATGCGGATGAAGGCGGCAGCGTCGTGTTCACCAGCCACCAGGCCCTGCCGCTCAAGCGCAGCGTCCGCAGCCTGCAGCTCGGGAGGCCCTGATGGGCGCCGCAGCCCAAGCCGCCGCGGCGCTCGCCCGGCGGGAGTGGTCCAGCACGCTGCGCCAGCCGGCCGAATGGCTGACGCCGCTGGGCTTCGTCGTCGGCGTGGCCGCCATGTTTCCCCTGGGTCTCGGGCCCGAGCCGGCTAGGTTGCGCGAGCTGGCGCCGGGCTTGCTGTGGATTGCCGCACTGCTGGCCAGCCTGCTGGCCCTGCCGCGCCTGTTCGCACCCGACCTGGCCGACGGCAGCCTGGAGCAATGGTGGCTGGCGCCGCTGCCACGCCCTTTTGCCGTGGCGCTGAAGCTGGCCGTGCACTGGGCCTTGGGCAGCCTGCCGCTGGTGCTCGTCACGCCGCTGCTGGCGCTGGCCTTCGGCATCGAAAACCCGACGCCACTCGCGCTGAGCCTGCTGCTCGGCACACCCGCGCTGGCTCTGCTCGGCGGCCTGGGCGCGGCGCTGGTGCTGCATGCGCGCGCCGGCGCCGGCTTGCTGGCCCTGCTGCTGCTGCCGTTGGAGGTGCCGGTGCTCGTCTTCGGCACTGCGGCGGCCCAAGGCGGTGCGAATGCAGACACCGCCCTGCTGCTGCTCGGCGCCTGGCTGGCCGTGCTGCTGGCGCTAGCGCCCTGGGCCACATCGGCCGCCCTCTCACTGATGTTGGATTGAATGACCACCCCGCACCCGCTCTGGCGCTATGCCAGCCCCGCCCACTTCCTGCCGCTGACCGGCCGGCTGCTGCCCGCACTGTGGCTGCTGGCTGCGCTGGGCATCGCCGGAGGCCTCACGCTCGGCCTCTTCATCGCGCCCACCGACGCCCAGCAGGGCGAGGCCTACCGCATCCTCTACCTGCACGTGCCGGCGGCCTGGATCGCGATGGTCTGCTACGGCGCCATGGCCTTCTGGGCGCTGTGGGGCCTGGCCTGGAAGACGCGGCTGGCCTTCGTGCTGATGCGCGCGCTGGCGCCCACCGGCGCCCTGTTCGCCGTGCTGACGCTGCTGACCGGCTCGCTGTGGGGCCGGCCGACCTGGGGCACCTGGTGGGTCTGGGATGCACGCCTCACCTCGGCCCTGCTGCTGGCCCTGCTCTATGTCGGCTTTATCGCACTGACCTCGGCGGTCGACACGCCAGACGACCCGCGTCGTGGCGACCAGGCCGGCGCACTGCTGGCGCTGGTGGGCGCGCTGAACCTGCCAGTGCTGTATTTCTCGGTCAGCTGGTGGAACACGCTGCACCAGGGCGCGTCGATCAGCACCCGCGGCAGCGCCATCGCGCCGGAGATGCTGGCGGCGCTGCTGCTGTCGACGCTGGGGTTCTGGGTCTATGCCGGCGCTGTCGTGCTGGCGCGGGCTCGAAGGCTGCTCCATGCCCGGGTCGAGTCCGAAGCGCGCTGGCCGCGTGCGCTTGGGAGCCTGGCATGAGCGAGCTCTTCGGCGCCCACGCGTTCTATGTCTGGGCTTCACTCACCGCCGTGGCCCTAGGCATCGCCGTGGAGCTGTGGTCCCTCCGCCGATGAAACCCCGCCACATCCGCCTCCTCGGCCTGCTCGCCATGCTGGCCCTGCTCGCAATGGCCGGCGGCCTGGTGCTGAAAGCCTTTCGCCAGAACCTCGTCTTCTTCGTCACGCCCAGCGAGATCGTGCGCGGTGAAGCGCCGGCCGGCACGCGCTTTCGGCTCGGCGGCATGGTGGCGCCCGGTTCGGTGCAGCGCGGCGCCGACGGCCTGATGAGCTTCACGGTCACCGACGGTGCACGCGACGTCGCCGTGAGCTACCGCGGCCCGCTGCCCGACCTGTTTCGCGAAGGCAAGGGCGTGGTCGCGCAGGGCAAGCTGGCCGGCCTGGGCTTCGTCGCCGACGAGGTGCTGGCCAAGCATGACGAGAGCTACATGCCGCCCGAGGCTGCCGCGGCGCTCAAACAAGCGAGCGCAAGATGACGCCCGAACTCGGCCAGTTCGCACTGCTGCTGGCGTTGGCGGTCGCACTCGCGCAGGCGCTACTGCCGCTGTGGGGCGCACAGTCCGGCCGCACGCGCTGGATGGCTCTTGCGCGGCCCCTGGCCACCGTCGGCTTCGGCCTCGTCAGCACCGCCTTCGCCACGCTGGTCGCCAGCTTCATCCAGCTCGACACCTCGGTCGCCTACGTCGCCGCCAACGCCAGCCACGAGCTGCCGCTGGGCTATCGCATCACGGCGAGCTGGGGCGGGCACGAGGGCTCGCTGCTGCTGTGGGTGTGGATGCTGGCGGCCTGGGGCGCGCTGGTGGCCGCCCGCAGCCGCAAGCTACCGCCCGCCTTCGCGGCGCGCGTGCAGGGCGTGCTTGGCGCCGTGGCGGCTGGCTTCCTCGCCTTCATCGCCTTCACGTCCAACCCCTTTGCTCGGCTGCTGCCCGCGCCGCTGGAGGGCCGCGACCTGAACCCGCTGCTGCAGGACCCCGGCATGGCGGCCCACCCGCCGCTGCTCTACATGGGCTATGTCGGCTTCGCGGTCGGCTTCGCCTTCGCGGTGGCGGCGCTGCTGGACGACGCGCCCGATGCGCGCTGGACGCGCTGGGCCCGGCCCTGGGTGCTGGCCGCTTGGTCGACACTGACGGGCGGCATCCTGCTCGGCAGCTTCTGGGCCTATTACGAACTGGGCTGGGGTGGCTTCTGGTTCTGGGATGCGGTCGAGAACGCGGCCTTCATGCCCTGGCTGCTGGGCACCGCGCTGATCCACTCGCTGGCCGTGGCCGACAAGCGGCCGGGCTTCCTGCGCTGGAGCCTGCTGCTGGCCCTGCTGGCTTTTGCGCTGTCGTTGCTGGGCACCTTCCTCGTGCGCTCGGGCGTGGTCAGCTCGGTCCACGCGTTCGCGAGCGACCCGTCGCGCGGCCTCTTCATCCTGGCGCTGCTGGCGCTGGCCGTGGGCGGGTCGCTGACGCTGTACGCGCTGCGCGTGGGCCGCCTGCCCGCGGCCGAGGGCTACGCTCTAGGCTCGCGCGAATCGCTGCTGCTGCTGAACAACCTGCTGCTGGCCACGGCCACGGGCACCGTGCTGCTGGGCACGCTCTACCCGCTGGCGGCCGAGGTTATCTCGGGCACCAAGCTGTCGGTCGGCGCCCCCTACTTCGATACCGTCTTCCCGCCCATCATGCTGCCCCTGGTCGCCCTCCTCGTTATCGGGCCGCTGGCGCGCTGGCGGGTCGCGACACTCGGCGCCGTGAGGCCGCTACTGCCGCTGGCCTTGGCGGCGCTGGCGAGTGCTGCGGTGCTGGCGCTCGCGCTGCAGGGCTCGCTGTGGCTGGCTGCCGGCATCGCCACAGGCCTGTGGGCACTGGGCGGCACCGTGGCGCTGGCCTGGCGCCAACGCGCCGCCTGGCGGCACAACCTGCCGCTGTGGCTGGCACATGCCGGCATCGCCGTGTTCGTGCTGGGCGTGACGCTGGTGCGCAGCCTGGAGCAGGCGCATGACCTGCAACTCGCGCCCGGCGAGCAGGTGCTCGTGGCAGGCCATCTGCTGCGCTTCGAAAGGCTGGAGGCCGTGGACGGCGCCAACTACCGCGCCGCCCGGGCCAAGCTGGTGTGGCAACACGGCGGTGAGGTCATCACGCTGTCGCCGGAGAAGCGCGTCTATACCCGTCGGCAGTCTGCGATGACCGAGGCTGCCATCTCGCGCGGCCCGTGGCGCGACGTCTACGTCAGCCTGGGCGATGCCGATGTCGACGGGCGCTGGGCGCTGCGCCTGCAGATCAAGCCCTTCATGAGCTGGGTGTGGATCGGCGCGCTGCTGATGGCCGTCGGTGGCCTCTGGGGCGCACTCGCTCGGGGACGCAGCCCGCGCGCCGAGTTGCAACCCAACTTCGTCCCCGCGCTGTCGACGCCATGAAACCCAAGCTCGCCACCCTCGTTCCGCTGCTGGCCAGCGCAGCCCTCGTTACGCTGCTCGCACGCGGCCTGAACCGAGATGCCCAAGCGGAACCCACTTCGCCGCTGGTCGGCAAACCCGCGCCCGTGCTGGACCTGGAGCGCCTGCATGGCGAAAGCCTGGCCTTGCAAGGCCAGGTCTGGGTGCTGAATGTGTTCGCCTCCTGGTGCGCGCCTTGCCGTGCCGAGCTGCCGGTGCTGGGTCAGCTGGCCGAACAGAGCGGCGTGCGCGTCGTCGGCCTGGACTACCGCGACACGCCCGAGCTGGGCCTGGGCTTCCTGAAGCGCCACGGCAACCCGTATGCGCTGACCTGGCTGGACCCGCAAGGCAAGGGCAGCCTGGCCTGGGGCATCACCGGCGTGCCCGAAACCTTTGTCATCGACCGTCGCGGCATCGTGCGGCTGCGGCACACCGGGCCGGTCACGGCGGAAGACTTGAACAAGCGCTTGCTGCCGCTCATCAAGAGGCTGCAAAGTGCGTAGCCTCATCGCGATCGTTCTGCTGACCGCCGCGCTCGTCGCGCAGGCCGAGGATCTCGACACCCGCGTCGAGCGCTTGGCCCAGGAGCTGCGTTGCGTGGTCTGCCAGAGCCAGAGCGTGGCCGAGTCCAGCGCGCCGCTGGCCGTCGACATGAAGCGCCAGCTGCGCGAAGGCCTGGCCGCTGGCCGCAGCGAAGTCGAGCTGCGTGAGGAGCTGGTGCAGCGCTATGGCGAGCAGGTGCTCTACCGCCCCGCCCTGCACGCCGGCACGGCGCCGCTCTGGTTCGGGCCGCTGGCACTGCTGGCCATCGGTGCCGGTGTCTATCTGCGCCAGGGCCGGCGGCGCGAGGAGCCGCGATGAGCCTATTCATCCTCGCCGCCGTCGTGTTGACGCTGGCCTCGCTGCTGCCTCTCGCGCCGGCCCTGCTGGGCCCCAACAGCCCACGCGCATGGCGCACCGCTGCAGTCCTGGGACTGGCCCTGCCGCTCGCTGCCAGCCTGCTCTACGTCCAACTCGGCCGACCCGACGCCATCAACCCGCCGCCTGCGCCGCCCGCCAACCCCGTTCAGCAGATGGTGCAGCGCCTGGCCGACCGCCTGCAGCGCACGCCCGACGACGCCGAAGGCTGGGCCCTGCTGGCCCGCGCCTACGAGCAGCTGGGCCGCCCGCAGGACGCCCTGCCCGCCTACGCGCAGCTCGAACGGCTGCGCCCCGCCGACCCGCAGCCCTTGAGCCAGCACGCCGTCACCCTCGCCCTGGTGCAAGGCCAGGGCCTCGCTGGCGAGCCCGAGGCGCTGCTGCAGCGCGCCCTCAAGCTCGACCCGCGCTATGTGCCCACGCTGGCCTTGCTCGGCAGCGCCGCTCATGAGCGCGGCGACACGGCGGCGGCTGTGGGCTACTGGCGCCGCGTGCTGGCCGAGGTGCCGGCCGACAGCGACATCGCCGCCTCGCTGCGCGACAGCATCGCGAAGGCGCAGGCCCGTTGAACAGGCCCTACATTGCGGCTGACCGTCTTCAGCCCGGAGCCCCGCCATCGACTCGCCGCCCCGCCCCGTCAGCTTCTGGGAAGCCTTCCGCTTCTGGCTCAAGCTCGGCTTCATCAGCTTCGGCGGGCCGGCCGGGCAGATCGCCATCATGCACACCGAGCTGGTCGAGCGCCGCCGCTGGATCAGCGAGAAGCGCTTCCTGCATGCGCTGAACTACTGCATGGTCCTGCCCGGCCCCGAGGCCCAGCAGCTCGCCACCTACATCGGCTGGCTGATGCATCGCAGCTGGGGCGGCATCGTCGCCGGCGCGCTGTTCGTGCTGCCGTCCCTCTTCATCCTCATCGCGCTGGCCTGGGTCTACATGGCCTGGGGCAAGCTGCCCGTCGTGGCCGGCCTGTTCTATGGCCTCAAGCCCGCGGTGACGGCGCTGGTCGTGCATGCGGCCCACCGCATCGGCACGCGGGCGCTGAAGAACGGCTGGCTGTGGGGCATCGCTGCCGCCGCCTTTGTCGCCATCTTTGCGCTGGACGCACCCTTCCCGCTGATCGTGCTGGCCGCTGCCCTCATCGGCCACATCGGCGGCCGGTTGGCGCCGCAGGTTTTCGCCCTCGGCGGCGGCCACGGTGCTGCCAAGCAGGGCTACGGCCCGGCCCTCATCGACGACGACACGCCGACGCCACCCCATGCCCGCTTCAGCCGCAGCCGCCTGGCCCGCGTGCTCGCCATCGGCCTCGGGCTGTGGCTGGCCGCCATGGCCGGCCTGGTCGCCGCCCACGGTTTTCAAGGCGCGCTGACGCAGATGGGCTGGTTCTTCACCAAGGCCGCACTGCTGACCTTTGGCGGCGCCTATGCGGTGCTGCCCTATGTCTACCAGGGCGCGGTCGAGCAGCACCAGTGGCTGACCGGCACGCAGATGATCGACGGCCTGGCCCTGGGCGAGACAACGCCGGGGCCGCTGATCATGGTGGTCGCCTTCGTCGGCTTCGTCGGCGGCTGGGTGAAGCAGCTCTTCGGGCCGGACTCGCTCTTCCTGGCCGGCGCCGCGGCGGCGAGCGTCGTCACCTTCTTCACCTTCCTGCCGTCCTTTGTCTTCATCCTGGCTGGCGGCCCGGTCATCGAGTCCACGCATGGCAAGTTGCAGTTCACGGCGCCACTGACGGCCATCACGGCGGCGGTCGTCGGTGTCATCCTCAACCTGGCCGTGTTCTTCGCGTATCACGTGCTGTGGCCCCAGGGCTTTGGCGGGCGCTTCGACGGGGTCTCGGCGCTGATCGCCGCGGGCGCCGGTGTTGCGCTGTTCCGCTTCAAGCTGGGCGTCATGCCGCTGCTGGGCCTGTGCGCGGCGATCGGCCTGGCCACCACGCTGCTGTGAGGCGGCGCCAGGCCTGCATTGCCTTGGGCGCCGTCGCCACCAGCGCGCGCCCGGCGGCCCAGCCGCCGGCGAGCGACGCACGGCGCCTGGCGCTGGTCATCGCCTCACAGTACGTCGCCACGCCAACGCCCCATTACGTCAACGCCCTGCTGATCTCGGCACAGAGGCGTCTTGGCCGGCCCGAGATGGCGCGCACCGCCACGGCAGCCCTGCGCGAGGCCGTCAGCGCGCCGGGCTATGCCTTGCCCACCGACTGGCCGCGCCTGGCCGGCTATGCCGCTCTGGCGGAAGCGGCGACGCTGGACGGCGACACGGCGGCCGGCGCGCTGGCCGTGCAGGCGCTGCGCTCGGTATTGGCCGACACCGCCGCCGGCCCGCGCCTCGCCGGCTTGCGCTCGTGGACGGACGACATGTTCATGGCCACGCTGCTGCTGGACCGCACCGCGCCCCTGCTGCCCGCGCAGGAACGCAAGCGCGCGGCCGTCGCCCTGACCGCTGCGCTGCTGCATCTCTCTGACCGACTGCAGCGGCCCGACGGCCTTTTTGAACACGCTGAGGCTTCCCCGGTCGCCTGGGGCCGCGGCAACGGCTTCGCGTCGCTCGCCCTTGCGCAAGCCGTCGCCGGCCCGCTGCAGGGTTTTGCCGCCGCTGCACCCCTGATCGGACGCCTGCAAAACCAGCTGCACGCGCTGCTGCCCCTGCTAGGCGCGGACGGCCTGTGGCGCCAGGTGCTGGACCAGCCCAGCGCCCAGCCCGAACTGACCGTGACGGCGATGAGCCTGACCGCACTGGTCATGGCCCGCAGCCACGGCTGGCTGCCCGCCGGCGTGGCAGACGCGGCCGTCACCCGCGCCTGGGCGGGCATGCAGTCGCGCATCGATGCAACCGGCGGCTTCCGCGATGTCTGCGCCGGCACGCCGGCCGGGCCGACGCTGGACTTCTATCTGCAGCGGCCCATCGTGCACGGCCGGGACGATCGGGCGGCGGCGATGGTGTTGCTGGCGGTTCAGTCGTTCTGCCGGGAGCCTGGCTGTTCGGCATAGCGCAACAACGCCTTTGCCGCCTCGACCCGCAAGGCCAGCGCGGCCGTCTCGTCGTTCAGCACCTGCTGCAGGAAGCGCTTGGGCTCCACATCTGCGCTCGACGGTTGAGCTGCGGGCGATGAGCCGGTCGAGACCACGGGCTGCAGCCGTTGCATCGCGGCGGCCAGAGCCGCCGGCTTGATGCTCTCCAGCCGCGCGAGCAGGTCAGCCTGCCCTTCGATGCCCGGCGGGATGTCCAGCCAGGGTGTGTCGGCAAACACCGGCGCGAGGTCGGGCGCAACGAAGGCGGACCAGTTTTCCGTGGCGTCCTGCTGCGCCGGCACGAGCGCTGCGTCGAAGGTCTGGCCGGCCGCCGATGGACTCAACCGCAGGCGTGCAGGCGCGACGCCGGCCAGGTAGCGTGCCTGCAGATGGGCGAGAAACGCCGCCGCGCGCAATGCGCTCATCGGCGCCTGCAGCGAGAACCACAGCTGCAGCCCGTCGCTGCCCGACACGGCGATGGCGGGGGCGGGCAGCTCAAGATCGGCCTGCACGCCGCGCCAGACCTTGGACAGCACATCCCAGTCGGCAGGGCCAGTCAGCTCCATGACCATTGCCCGTACCTGGCCCGCACCATCGATCAAATGCCCGCCCAGATCCGGCGAGGTCAAAAGGTACAAGCGATGCAACTCGGACTGCAGGCGGTTCATGTCGATGGGCGTTGGGGGGCGAAGCGAATCTACCGCAAGCGTCGCCACCGCGAGGGCGGCCGCCCACACCTATAGTGCATGCGGCCCGATGGATTCCGTTCGAAGGTGCACATGCAGCCACCCGCAAGCTTCGTCGCAGGAATCCTCAGGGTCGCCGCATGCGCCGTTTTCGTCGCCACCACGGCGCTGCTGCTCGGTGGCTGTGCCGGCCAATCACGGCTGCTGCACCCCCCTGCCCTCGACGCCACGACGGCACTTGGCTGGCGCGCCGAAACGGCGGACGGCATCAAGCTCGATGTGCAGCAAGTCATCGTCCGCAACGATGCGGCCAGCTGGGTGCGCGAAGCCGACTGGGATGAGTACGCGCTGGTCGTGCGCAACGACAGCCGCACACCGGTCCAGCTGCGCTCGATCTCGCTCGCCAACGACGTCCTCGACAACGTCAACCACACCACCGCACCCGATCAGCTCAAGAGCGAGACGACGCGCAACGTCGACGCCATGAAAACGGCCGGGCGCATCGTGGTGATTGGCTCCACCGGTGCGGTGGCCGGTGTGCTGGTGCTGGCAAGCGCGGCCGGCTACACCGTGATGGTGCCGATCCTGCCTCTGGCCCTGCTGGTGGGCGGCATCTCGGCCTACCGAACGCAGAGCAGGGTCAACGCCGAGTCCCTGGTGATCGAGTATGAGATCAAGCGGCGCGGCTTCCAGTTGCCAGCCGACCTCGCCCCTGGCGCCGAACTGCGGCGCAGCGCGTTCTTCCCCGTCACACCGGCGCCGCAGCGCTTGCGCCTGCTGTATGGCGTTGGCAATGAGCAGCGCGAACTCCTGCTGGCATTGCCTGCGCTTTCGGGTCTACACATCCAACCCGCGGAAAAGGCGGAGCCCTCAGGCCGCTGAAGAACTTGGTCATCACCGGGACATCTATGCGCTTTGCGCGAAATCTATCGCGGGAATCCTTCAAGAGACGGTGATCTCGCCGGCCAATGGATGTGTTGTCCAACGCGAAACGAAGGAGCGGCGCACGCACCACCGGTAAGGTCACCTGGCCGCGGCCAGGAGCCGCCCAACCAGTGCGGTCAGGTCGCGGAAGGTGTCTTCCTTTTCAAGCACGGCGCGCACGCCCGCGGCCGTCGCTTGTTCGCGCAATTCGTCGGTGATCAGGCCTGAGCTGATCACCACAGGCAACCCAGGGCGGAGGGAGGCGATCTCGCGTGCGACGTCGAGGCCTGAACGGACAGGCATGTTGTAGTCGGTCACGAACAAGTCCACTGCATCGGGTGCGTCGCCGAGGGCCGCAAGCGCAGCGGCTGCCTCGGTGAAGCCGCTGCAGCGGTAGCCGGCCCGCTCCAGCAGGCGCACGACGACCAGCACGACGGTCTCATCGTCGTCCAGGTAGATCACGTGTTCGCCATGCCCGAGGGACGGTGCATCCGACATGCGCTCGATGCTCATCGACGGCAGCGGCGGATTGACGGCAGGCAGGTAGAGGTGGAAGGTGCAGCCCTGGCCGGGGGCGCTGTCCACGGCAATGCTGCCCTGGTGCGCAACGACGATGCCATGGACGACCGACAAGCCCAGGCCCGTGCCCTGACCCGTCGGCTTGGTCGTGAAGAAGGGCTCGAAGATCCGCTCGCGTGTTGCGGCATCCATGCCCATGCCCGTATCGCTCACCCATAGATGGGCATAGGGACCGGCAACCAGCCCCGACAATGCCCGGGCTGTGGCTGCGTCCAGATGCACCGCCTCAAGGCCGATGACGATCTTGCCGACCTCACCACGCAACGCATGCCAGGCATTCGTGCTCAGATTCATCAGCACCTGCTGCAGCTGGGTGGCGTCGCCATCGACATGCAGAGGCTCATCGCTCAGGCTCAATTCGAGTTCAGCGCCAGCTGGCAGCGTCACGCGCAGCAAGCCATAGGTCTCATCGACGATCGGCCGCAGCGCGACGTTGCGCAATTGCTGCGGCTGGCGGCGGCTGAAGGTCAGGATCTGACGAACAAGGTCGCGTGCGCGCAGGCCGGCCTTCTGGATTTCGCCCAGCATCGTCAGCGCGGGATGGTCGGCCTCGAGTTCACCTCGCGCGAGTTCGACATTGCCGAGGATCGCGCCAAGGATGTTGTTGAAGTCGTGGGCGATGCCGCCTGCGAGCGTCCCGAGGGATTCCATCTTTTGCGCCTCGCCGAGCTGCGCCTCGAAGCGTCTCAACTCGGCCTCCGCCTCTCGATGCGCGGCCCGGCGAGCGGCCTGGACGAGCTCGCGCTCGAGCACCGGCGCAAGCCGACTCATGTTGTCCTTCATCACATAGTCGTTGGCACCGGCCTTCATCGCGACCACGGCCGTTTCCTCGCCGATGGTGCCGGAGACAAAGATGAAGGGGATGTCCAGACCGCTCGCGCGGAAGGTGGTGAGCGCTTCCAGGCCGCTGAAGCCCGGCATGCTGAAGTCGGAGATCACCGCATCCCACGGGCCCTGGACAAGGGCTGACTGCAGCGCCGCCAGATCCTGGACCCGGTGGAAATCAGGCGCGAAGCCTGCGCGGCGCAGCAGGCGCATCGCCAGGCGGGCGTCGTTTTCCGAGTCCTCGACGGCAAGAACCCTGATCGGCCGTTGATTCATGACGACGCCGGCCGCGGCGGCAATTGGTTGAGTGCGAGCCAGTAGATACCGAGCACCTTGACCGCCTCGAGAAACTCGGTGAAGTCGACGGGCTTGCGCACATAGCTGTTGGCGCCCAGCTTGTAGCCCGAAACGATGTCCTGCTCCTCCTTCGACGAGGTCAGGATCACTGCCGGAAGCAACGCCGTGCGGGGGTCGGCGCGCATCGCCTTGAGCACGCCAAGCCCATCCAGTCGGGGCAGCTTCAAGTCGAGGATGATCAGTGTTGGCAGCGCCGCCTCAGCACGATGGGCATGGGCACCACGCGCAAACAGGAAATCGAGCGCTTCCACGCCGTCACGGGCGACAACCAGCGGATTCATCAGATGGCTGCGCTTGAATGCGCGCAGCGTCAGCGCGACATCGTCCGGGTTGTCTTCAACCAGCAGGATGACCTTGCTCTCGTCGCTCATCGGTTTGCTCCAGGATACGGAAGAAGAATGTGGCGCCACTGCCGAGGCTGGCCTGGGCCCATAACGGCCAGCCATGGCGGCGCAGCACACGCTGAACAATCGCCAGGCCGACGCCGGTGCCCGGGAAATCGCTTTCGTGGTGAAGGCGCTGGAAGGCGCCGAACAGGCGATCGGCATAGGCCATGTCGAAGCCTGCACCGTTGTCGGCAACAAAACAGACCCGGTCCCTGCCTTCATGGCGCATGCCCACACGAATGACGGCGTCGGCGGTCTTGCCCGTGAATTTCCAGGCGTTTTCGAGCAGGTTCTGCAGCGCGATGTGGATCAGCTCCCGGTCGGCCTGCACCCTGATGCCCTCGTCGATCTCCCAGCGCACCTGGCGCTCGGGTTGACTCCGGGCCAGTGTGGCCGCCATCTCGTGGACCATGGTGCTGATGTCCACCTCCTGAATGCGCAGCTCGGCTCGCGTCACCCGCGCCAGGCCCAGCAGCTCGTCGATCAGGCGACCCATGCGCTGGCTGGCGGCGCGGATGCGCTGCAGGCTGTCACGGGCCTCATCGTCGAGCTGATCGCCATAGTCCTCGATCAAAGCCAGCGAGAAGCCATCCATGCTGCGAAGGGGGCTGCGCAGGTCGTGCGAGACCGAGTAGCTGAATGACTCGAGCTCATTGTTCAGCGAGACGAGTTCCCGATTGCTGAGCTCGAGCTGGCCAAAGGAATCCCGCAGGGCGCGCGTCATCGCGTCAAAGTGGCGCGCCATCTCGCCGAGTTCATCGGCGCTGCCGACATCGAGCTCGAACGACCAGTTGCCGGCGGCCACCTCGCGAGTGGCCTGCTCGAGCCGCGCGATAGGGCGGAGCACGTCGCGCCGGAACATCCAGACGGCAGCCCCCGTGATCAGCGCCATCAACACCAGTCCCGCGGCCGTCACGAGGACCACTCGCTGTTGCGTCTCGTCGATACGAACGCCCGCATCGTCAATCAGCTTGGCCGCGTCGACGAGGCTTCTTTGCTGCAGGATCAGCAGCCGGCTGGAGATCTGGACCTCGAAGCGCTGCTGGACCTCGTCGGCGACGCCACCGGCGGCTCGCGTGGGCACAACTTCGCCGAACAAGCGGTGGCTGGCCTCGCCGTTGGCGCGCAGCTCGGCCAGTGTCCTGGCTGCGGCATCGTCAAGGCCGGTCGGCAATGCAAGCAGGCCTTCAAGACGCTGCCAGACCGCCTGTTCCTGCAATCGGGCGCGTTCGCGACGGTTGAGCAGGTATTCGAAGGTGACCATGCGGATGTCGTTGAGCGCGCTGGCGATCGCGGCGCTGTGGCGGCGCTGCTTGACAGCGGCACTGACCTGGGTGTTCGCCCAGCCGATGCTGGCGGCGATCAGCACCATGGCGCCGAACATCAGCGCTGCGGCGATCCGGGCCTTGCTGCTGATCTTCATCGCACCACCGTCACCCGCCCCGGGCTCGCGGCCAGCAAGGCGTCGAGGCTCAGATGGGACAGGAAGTTCGGCATCGGCTGCGTGGGCGCATAACCGCGCGCCATCGCCCAGCCCGCCACGTCTTCGAGCGTGACCAACTGGGCCTGCTGCTGATCGACCTCCAGATCCAGGGCCTGCCAGGCCGGCTCGAGCGCCTCGGGGTCGAGCTTCAGGCGTGCCGCCAGCAGCGTCTTCGCCTGCATGGGGTCGAGCTGCACGAAACGCTCGGCATCCAGCAGGGCCAGCAGCAGTCTGCGCAAAGCCTCGCCGCGGGTGGACATGAATTCGCTGCGGCCGACAAGCACGTAGTTCTGGGCATAGGCATCGGGTGCACTGAACGAGATGATGGCGCTGCCCAGGGCCAGCTCGGCTTCATGCCGGACCGGCTGCCAGGCGGCGATGGCGTCCACGCTGCCGTCGCGCAGCGCGGCGATCAGGCGGGTTGGCGGCAGGTCCACAAGGATCAGCGACTGCGGGGCCAGGCGATGGCGCACCATGAAGGCCCACAGGAAGTATTCGCCGCTGGTCCCGAGGGTGACGCCCACCCGGCGCCCCTGCAGGCCGGCCGGTGAGCTGATTTCGCGGTCGCGACGCGCCAGCACGGCCAGTTCGTTGGAGGCGCTCGCCACCGCCGCCGCCATGCTCAGCGGCGCACCTTTGAGCACCTCGATGACGATGGGCACGTCGGCCGCGGCGGCGAGGTCCGCGCCGCCTCGCAGGAGCTCGGCCAGCGCAGCTTTGCCATGGGTTTGCGGCAGCACCGTCACTGCCAGACCGCGTTCATCGAAGAAGCCCCGTGCCGCGGCGATGTGAATAAGACCGGCATGCGGCGCCTGGGGAAGCGCAATCGAGAGCCGCTCGGGCGCCAAGGGCGGGCCGGACCGGCGCCGGCTCAGGCCAAACGCCGTGGCAAGCACGGCGAGTGAGGCCAGGCCTGCCAGATGACGGCGATTCAGACGGCGGTTCAGACCGCGACCCGCCGGGGTCGGAGCGCTCATTTGGTCCTCCCGCACCCACCACGCCAAGGCCATGTAGGCCACATGGATAACGGGTTAAGTGTGTTGTCTAAGCTCGTTTGAACGAAGAGTACGGGCACGGCTAGCGTCTTGCAAGGCCTGTTGCGTGACGTATGACCTAACTTGCCCAAACTGCGGCATAGGAGATTTCTCCGTTGCCAGTTCAAGCAAATCTGGCAATGCTTTGGCCCTGGAGGTGGCAGATGGACCTGACGAGCTACACAGACCAGTGGCAGGCACAGCGGCAGCAACTCTTCAAATCCGTGCCGCCGGAAGGCCGCAAAGTCCGCTATCTGGACAAGGAGTTCCTGGTCTACCCCGACACCTTCTGGCCCTTCGCCGACAGCCTGCCGCTAGTCAGGAATTTCACGGTCGCGCCAGGCGAAACCGTGCTGGACGTGGGTACCGGCTCGGGCGTCATCGGCATCTTTGCCTGCTATCAGGGCGCCGGGCGGGTGGTGGGCGTGGACATCAACCCGGCGGCCATCCAAAGCGCCACCCACAACGCCCAGATGCACGGCTTTGCCGGCACCATGACAGCGCTGCAGTCCAATTTGTTCGAGGCGCTGGGCGACGAGCAGTTCGATGTCATCACCGCCAATCTGCCGTTTCGAAACAAGCCGGCACACGATGTGGTGGCCATGTCCCAGTGGGACACCGATTTCAAGACCAATACGCGCTTCTTCGAAGGCGTGGGCCGGCATTTGAAGCCCAAAGGGCGCATCTATTTCGTGCAGTCCAACTTCGGCGAAATCGAGGCCATGAAGCACCTGGCGCAAACAGCGGGCCTGCAGACCAGGGAGCTGGCCAGCGAGGCCACGGACGAAACCGGGCGCCAGCAGTTCTTCGTCTACGAGATGACCTGGGCCTGATCGATTCCAGGAACCTGACGCATCGCCCCCCCATGGACAGCCTGCTACTGGCCATCAAGGCGCGCCGCGCCGTCCCGCGCTCAGGCCTGAGAACGAGGGTCCGCAGGGTGGCCGTCATCCTGTGCGGCTCGCGCGGCGGATCCAGCCTCTTCAAGGAGGCCCTGGCCCTGCATCCGAGCATCGCTTCACTGGATGGGGAACTGGACCCGTTGCTGGCCTTGTCGGGCAACGGCTTCAATCAGAACTCCGACAGCGATGGCATCGAGCGGGTGGCCAATGTCGAGGAATTGAGCAGCAACATCCTGGACGAGGTTTCCTTTGCCTCGGCGGACCTCCTCGATACCGAGCTGCTGCTCAGGAAGTGGAAGAACCGGCTGCTGCTGCAGTTCCCGTCGCGTTTCCTGGACACCGCTGCCGAGCGGCGCCTGGAACAGTCGCTGGAGGCGGCCTTGGGCCAGTTCGAAGGCGGCGAGCGGCGCAGCGAAACCGAGCTCCAGGAACTTGTGCTCTCCATCGTATTCAGCGAAGAGCCTTGGCGGATCAGCTACTACGACGGCAAGGCCAACCGCGGCGACGGCCGGCACTTCGACGAACCCTTGAAAATCGAGGAGCCGCCCTTCGTGGTGCCCACGCTCAAGCGGCGGCCCTTCGGCTCAGCCGATGTGCGGGAATCGGTGCTGCTGTTCAAGGCGCCGTCCGACGCCTACCGCATCGGCATGTACGAGCAGTTGTTCCCCAACGCCGAGGTGAGCTACATCCATCTGACCCGGGGTTTCGCGCAGTCCATCAACGGCCTGATGGACGGCTGGCTCTACCCGCTGGGATTCTTCTCCCACGACCTCAGCAAGATCGGCTGCGAACTCGCCATCCCCGGCTATTCCGACACCGTGGCTTTCGGCCGCAAGTGGTGGAAGTTCGACCTGCCACCCAACTGGCGCCAGTTCACCCGGGCGAAGCTGGAAGAGGTGTGCCTGAACCAGTGGTACTCCATCCACGAAGCCATCCTGCAAAGCGGCGTCTGCACCCTGCGCGTGTCTTTTGAAGACTTCGTCGACAACCCCATCGCAACGCTGCGGTTGATCACCGACCATCTGGGCCTGCCCGCCATGGCCCCGCCAGATGCGCTGCCCATCAAGATGGCCACCGAACCACCGAGCTCCAAGCGCTGGCACAAAAGAAGCGCCTTGCTGCTGGACCTGGCTCAGCGGACCGAGGTGCGCGAGATGATGGACAGGCTTGGCTATCCCATGGAGCCCGACAGATGGCTGTGAATGCAAGGCTTCTGCTGCCCTACCTGATGGGCCAGCGCCGCGACGGCCTGCGCCGCGTGCTCGACATCGACACCCATCCCTGGGAAGTACTGGCGCCCGCCGGGCAGCATGAGACGCGGATCGACGATCCCATCGCCAAGCTGGACAGCTTGGGGCACCTCTACGCCCTGCTGGCTGCTCGTGTCGCCGCGCTGGCCCGCAGTGGCTGCCGGCCAGTCAGCCTCGCCGGCGACTGTGTCTCCAGCTTGGGGCTACTGGCCGGGCTACAGCAAGCCGGCCAGCCGCCCGAGCGTGTGCTCTGGCTGGATGCCCATGGCGACTTCCACACCTGGTCCAGCAGCCAGACCCAGTACATCGGCGGCATGCCCCTGGCCCTGTTCGTCGGACGGGTCGACCACGATCTCGACCCGCGCAGCCAGGCGGCACGCGCCTGCCTGGCCACCATCGGCGTGCAGGCCTATCCACAACAGCAAATCGTTCTCGCCGATGCCCGCGATCTCGACCCCGGCGAGCGCGAAGCGCTGCTCGGCTCCCAGATCCTGCGCTGCCCGCTCGACGAAGTGCTGGCACACCTGCAACCGCAGGAGCGCATCTACCTGCACTGGGATACCGACATCATCGACGACCCGGCCCATATGCCTGCGCTCAAATACCATGTCCAGCGCGGCCCCAGTGCCGCGGACATGGCCGACTTCTTTGGCGCCCTGCGCGCGTACAACATCGTCGCCGTCTCCGTCTCTGCTTGGCATGAGGAACCGGACGGCGACAACCGGACCGCCCAGGCCTGCCTGGAGATTTTGAACACGCTGCTCGACGCCTGAGGCCGCGCTGCCCGGTTGCCGTCAGAACGGCGTCGCCGTGTTGTCCTGCAAGCCCATCGCGCCCAGGGCCCTGGCCTCCATCATGAGATGACCACCCAATACAGAGGGTGAGAAATCAGCCGTGCCGGCGGGCTTTTGCCCTTCGGTCCAGGCCTGCAGCGTCTCGGCCGCCATGGGCCGCGCCAGGAAATAGCCCTGCAGTTCGTCGCAGTGCAGCGCCAGCAGGATGTCACGTTGCCCCTTGGTCTCCACACCTTCGGCGACGACGCGCAACCCCAGCTCATGGGCCAACTGGATGACGGCGCTGACGATGGCCTTGGCGTCGCTGCTGGTCTCGACGTCGGCAACGAAGCTGCGATCGATCTTGAGCTGGCGGGCGGGTAGCTGGCGCAGATAGCTGAGGCTGGAATAGCCGGTCCCGAAATCGTCGATGGAGAGAAACACGCCGATCCGGGCCAACTCCTCGAACGCGCGCTGCGTGCTTTTGAGATCCTCCATCGCGACGGATTCGGTGATTTCGCAAAGCAGTTGGGAGGGTTCGACCAAGTTCCTGGAAAGGGCCGCTTCGATCCGCGCCGCCAGGTCTTCCTCGCGCAGTTGATGCACCGACAGGTTGATCGCCACGCGCATGTGCAGCCCGATCTCGGCCCAGGCGTGCATCTGCCGGCAGGCCTCTTCGATGACCCAGCTGCCAAGGCCGTTGATGAGGCCGAAGCGCTCTGCGAGAGGGATGAACAGACCCGGGGCCAGCAGGCCGCGCTCCGGATGATTCCAGCGCAGCAGGGCTTCGACACCGCGGATCTGGCCATGCTGGCCATCGATCTTGGGTTGGTAATAGAGCTGCAGTTGCTCATGCTCGATGGCATGGCGAAGGTCGTTCAGCAGATTGAGCTGCTCCTGCGCACCTTCGTCCATATGCGCCTCGTACAGCGCATAGGTGCTGCCCCCGGCGCGTTTGGCGGTGTACATCGCGGCGTCCGCATGCATGACCAGCTTGTCGCCGTCACCGTGATCAGGGTAGGCGGCGATGCCAACCGATCCAGACAAGGCGACCCGGCGGCCGCCGATCTCCAGAGGTGCCGCCAGTGCCTCGATCAGGCGGCGGGCGAGGCTGACGCAGTCCACCAGGCTGCTGACGTCCTCCATCAGCAGAACGAACTCGTCGCCACCGATGCGCGCCACCGTGTCGGCGTCGCGGGCCGCTGAACGCAGGCGCACGGCAACCTCCCTCAGCACCGCATCGCCGGCGGCATGGCCGAGCGAGTCGTTGACCGGCTTGAAGCCGTCCAGGTCGACAAACAGCACGGCCACCTTGCCGGCATTGCGCTCCGAGATCTGCTCGCCGTTGCGCGCATGGCGCTGCAGCGCGTGGGTCAGGCGGTCCTCGAACAGCATGCGATTGGGCAGGCCGGTGAGCGGATCCTGGAAGGCACGCCGGCGCAGCTCCTCGTTGGCCGTTTCCAGCTTCACGTTCGCGACCTTCAGCGAGCTGCGCATGCGGGCGTCGAGGGTCGAAGTGAACAAGGTCATCGCCAGCAACGCGACGGATGACACCGACACCATCATCCCGAGCTGCGGGCCTGCCAACGCGTCAGCGCTCAGGCAGACGGTGCCGGCCGGAAAACTCGCCGCCGCCATGCCCGTGTAGTGCATGCCGCAAATGGCGATGCCCATCACCAGCGCTGCCAGGGGCTGGAAGACCATGCCGCGCCTCTCCCCCACCTTGCGCAGCCAGAAGAAGATCAACAACGCCGCCGCCGACGCAGCGATCGCGATCAGCGCCGATGCCGCGACCAGCAGCAGATTCCAGACGATGCCGGGCGACATGTCGAGCGCCGCCATGCCGGTGTAGTGCATCGCGCAGATGCCCAGCCCCATCGCGATGGCACCACCGGCCAGGCGGCGCCAGGTGAGCTCGCCTTGGCTCGCGACAAACAGGGCGATGGCCGACACGGCGACCCCGGCGACCCACGATGCCACCGTCAGCACCACGGTATAGCCGAGCGGAATCGGCAGAGAGAAGGCAAGCATGCCCACGAAGTGCATGCACCAGATGCCGGTGCCCATCGCCAGCGAGCCGCCGACCCACCAATTCACGGCGACGCCGCGGTCACGGGTGCGGACCCGCTTGGCCAGATCAAGCGCAACATAGGACGCAAAGCTGGCGATCAGCAACGACGCAGCGACCACCCACGGGGCGTAGCTGGAGGGCAGATATTGCATGGCTAACTGTTCGCCTCCCTGGCGCCAGATATCAGTGGGAGCCCACGGAACATGCAAGCCCCTTGGATTCCCGCAATCGCCGCTGACTCTACCCCGCTTGGTCGTGGGCAGCCAACTCACGCTGGATGACGGCCATGCAGGCGGCGTCGCGTTAGCATGGCCATCTCAAGCGTTGCATCGGGATGCCATGAAACACCGCCTCGTGACCGCCGCCCTCTTGCTGGCCGCCCTGGCCTGCTATGGCATTGGGCTGGATAGCGGCGCCACCGCCCTGCTGGCCCTCGGCGGCATCTTCGAGCTGGCGTTCTGGGCGCGCGCATTCCCCGGCTTTGGTGTCCTGTCCCGCACCCAGCGAAGGAGCCCGCAATGAAGTTCGATCTCCCAGGTTCTGCCCTCGGCCTGCTCGCAGGCTGCGCGGTCGCAACGAGCGCCGTCGCGGGTGCATCCGCGCGAACCCAGCCGGTTGCGCCGGCCTCGATACCGGGCGACCCGGCTCAGACGGCCGAGCCGCGGCGCGGTGAAGACGCGGTTCGATGGGACCGCCTGGAGCCCGGCACCCTGGAACGTTCTGCCAAGGACCGCACCACACCGAAAGCGCCGACGTTTCCCGCCGAACGCCGGTAACGCGAAGCTTCAGCCCACCGAGACCAGGCGGCGCGCCGCTGCGGCCGGTTCCCGCTCGCGGCGGGACGCTCGTGACTCACGGCCTTTGCGTTTCAACAGTTCCCGTATCCGCCGCAGGCTTCGCCGCATGACGGCGATCTCCTCGCGGCCCGGGAAAGCCACTCGCGGCATCGGCGGCGCTTCGGCAATTTCGGCCAGCCGGGACCGATCAAAACTCTGGGTCATGGCACGCTCCGGCAGTCGCAGCGAATGCCATCCTGGGCGCCCCACCCAAGCTGGCTTGTAGGACGCCGGCTCATCCCGCCGCCGCATCCCTAATCTGCGGACTCTGCATGGCGTAGGCCGACGCTTGCAGCACGGCGGGGACTTGTCCTTCATGCGCCTCGCTCCAACGGCACCACGATGGCGGTTTCATGGGCATTCCAGGAGACTTCCATGTCAGACGACAAGACCAAGACCGGCGGCCAGGATCGCAGCCGCATCAGCCTCAGCGAGGACTACGAGGTGCGCGACTGGGCCATGAAGTTCGGCGTGACGCCGGACGCGCTCAAGGCGGCCGTGAAGGCAGTCGGCAACGACGCCGCAGCCGTTGAGGCTCACTTGAAAGCCAGCAAGCGGTAACGCCGTGCGGGTCGCAACCTGGAACGTCAACAACGTCGTCAGGCGGCTCCGCGGCAAAAGGCGTCAACAAGTCATCGCGAGTAACCGGAAAGCACCAGATCTGGCCGGCGCCAGACGCAGCCGGCACTTGGATTGCCCCGCTTCCCAGCCAGCAACGGTACCGGCACTGCCGGGCTGGCGAAGCCCGATCAGTGCCTGATCCACCAGGAGTACGTCATGAGCATCCGCCGATTCACTTCATGGCAGACGCCGGTCCGCACGGCTGTTGCCGCAGCGGCCGTGGTCGCGATCGTGTTGCCCATCACCGCACAAACGCAGAGCGCCACGGAAATCTACCAACAGGAACGCGCCAACTGCCTGTCCGGCAACACCATCCAGTCGCGCGCCGATTGCCTCTACGAAGCTCGCTCCGTGCTGCGTGACCGGCGCGCTGGGGACCTCGAGCCCAGCGACGCAAACGCTGTCGCCACTCCATCCGGGAATACCGGCAGCATGGACGCCCTGCCGGCGCGCGCAGACCGCCACTGAACCTCTTTCAGCCGGCTGCTGGCGCCCCATTGGCGCGCCGCCGCGTTACCTTGCATGCCCGTCGTGTCAGGAAAATATGACGGGCAGGGACACCTGCACCTCATCGGCACCACCGGCCGTGCAGCGCATGCGCTTGACGGCGGCCTGAACGTACTTGTAGTACTCCTTGGGGCCTGATTGCGGCAGCACGTCGACGACCTGGTTGCCGCGGATCTTGATCAGCGTCTGCACCGTGCCTTTGAGGCCGACGCGGTCGATGGCCTCTTCCAGCGCGGAGGCCAGCACGGCCTCGTAGCCTGGGCAGGCCAGGCTGATCTCGCGCTTGATGACGGCGGGCGCAGCGGGCGGCGGTGGTGCGGGCACAGGCGCGGGTGCTGCCGCCACGACAACCGTTTCCTTCGGCGGCTGCGCCTGCACGACCTGGATGGGCGCGGGCGGTGGCGCGACGGCGGGCACGACCTCGGGCGGCGGCACATAGGCCGGCGGTGGAGCGGCCTTCTGCACTGGCTCGATCTTGACGACCTTGGGCGGCGGCGGTGGGGGTGGTGGCGGCGGCAGCACCTCGGGCAGCAGCGCCATCTCGATGGGCTTCTTGATCGCATCGACGGCCTTGGACGCCAGGCCCGTCGTCAGCCCCCAGCCCAGCACGATGTGCAAGCCGACGACCAGGGCGATGCCGGTGCCGCGGTTGGCGCCGGCCGGCGGCTTCAGCTGCGAGCGCAGCGGTACCGTGGTGGCCAGAGGCGCTGGCGCAACGAGCCGGCGCGGCGCGGCGCGGGTGTCGTCCAGCGTCAGGCCGCCGGAGATACCCGGTGAAAGAACTGCACTCATGAATCTCTCCTACTGCGAATCGTCGAGAAACTGCTCGCTGCCGGTCACGCCGAGCTTGGTCAGGCCGGCCTGGTGGGCCGCCGTCATGACGGCAGCGAAGTTGTCGTACTTGGCACCGGGCTGCGGGCGCACGTGAACCTCGGGCTGCGTGGCCTGCTTGCCGGCGGCGTCCAGGCGCTCACGCAGCGAGACTTGGTCGGCAAGGGCCTCGCCGTTCCACAGCACGGCATCCGGCGTGATGTCCAGCCGCACGACCTCGGGCGGCGTGGGCGGCGGCGCGCTCGGCGGTGCGATCGGCAGGTTGAGCTTGACGCTGTGCAGTTGCACCGGGATGGTGATGATGAGCATCACCAACAGCACCAGCATGACGTCGATCAGCGGCGTGGTGTTGATGTCCGGCACGGGCAGGGCCGACGTGACCTGGCGGCGCGCGCGGGCCGCCTTGCGCAGAGGTCCCGCACTCATAGCGCCCTCGCTGGCGGCTCGGTGATGAAGCCCACCTTGGCAATGCCGGCGCGCTGGGCGGCCAGCAGCACTCGGCCTACAGGGGCGTAGTCGCTGCCGGCGTCACCGCGCACATGCACCTCGGGCTGGGGCTGCTGCTGGGCAATGCCCTTGAGCCGCTCGAACAGCGCGTCCTTGCTGGCCACGGGTGCGTCGAACCAGTAGAGCTTGCCATCGCGTGAGACGGTGATGACCACGTCCTTGGGCTCGCTCTCGCGCACCTCGTTGCGCTGCTTGGGCAACTCCACCGGCACCGAGAAGTTCACGACCGGGATGGTGATGAGGAAGATGATGAGCAGCACCAGCATGACGTCGACGAGCGGCGTCGTGTTGATGGACGAGACCGCCTCGTCGGCACCCTGCGCAATCTGGATGGCCATGGCGCAGTGCTCAGGCCAGGGCGGGGCTCAGGCCCGCCGGCTGCTCGGCGGAAGCGGGCTCTTCGTGGGCCGAGCCCAGCAGCACCGAGTGCAGCTCGCCGGAGAAGTCGCGCACGTCGTCCAGCACCAGGGCATTGCGGCGCAGCAGCGCGTTGTAGCCCAGCACCGCAGGCACGGCGACGAACAAGCCGATGGCCGTCATGATCAACGCCTCGCCCACCGGGCCGGCCACCTTGTCGATGGAGGCCTGGCCGGCCACGCCGATGGCGGTGAGCGCGTGATAGATGCCCCAGACCGTGCCCAGCAGGCCGACGAAGGGCGAGGTGGAGCCGACGGTGGCCAGCAGGCTCAGGCCGGTGGAGAGCTGGCGCTGCACGCGCTCCGTAGCGCGGTGCAGGGAGAGGTCCACCCAGTCGGCGAAGTCGACCTTGGCGCGCAGGCCGTGGTGGCGCTGCGTGGCCTCCAGGCTGGCTTCGGCGATGTAGCGGTACGGGCTCTTGGGCGACAGCTTCTCGGCGCCCGCCTTGACGGTGCCGGCGCTCCAGAAGTCCCGCTGCGCGGCACGCGACTGCACGCCCAGGCGAGCCTGCTGCAGCAGCTTGGTGATGATGACGTACCAGCTGCCCGCGCTCATCGCAACGAGCGTGAACAGCACGACCTTGGTGACCGCGTCGCTCTTCTCCCAGACGGCGCCGACGCCATAGGGGTTGTCGCCCTGTGCCTGGGCGGCGCTGGCGATGAGGAGCAGGGCGAGCGGGGCGAGGGCGCGACGGGCAAAGGTGGAGGCGTTCATCGGCGTGTGTGGAGTAAAGCAGAGGGACCGGGGCAGTGTGCGCAGCGCCCTGCGAGGCGCGAACTAAGCTTTTCGCGTTAGCTCATGCAGCGGCGTGAAGGCGCGCGGGCATGGCCTCATGAGCGAGCTGCGGCGCGGCGTTACGCGCGGGCGCCAACAGGCCCAGGCGCTTCAGGTGCGTGCGCAGCACATTGCGCGTGATGCCCAGCAGCGCCGCGGTATGCACCTGGTTGTGGTGGCAGTGGCGATAGGCGGCGCGGACCAATGCGGACTCGACGCGCGCGTGCAGCGCCTGGGGCGCCTCGTCGAAGAGCCGATCGAAAACACGCTCCAGCACCTCCTCGGCCACCGCTTCCGCCGGCGGCGCAACGACCGCCGGCCCGGGCCGCGCCACGGCATGCAGTTGCAGGTCCTCGCGGGCGATGCTGCCGTCGCGGCAGATGATCAGCGCGTAATGGATGACGTTTTCCAGCTCGCGGATGTTGCCGGGCCAGGCGTAGCCGAGCAGCGCGTCGCGCGCATCCGCGCTGAGGCGCACCTGCGTGAGCCCGAGGCGGCGGCTGTAGACCTCGATGAAATGCTCGGCCAGTGCCAGGATGTCGCCCGGCCGCTGGGCCAGCGGTGCGAGTTGCAGCGTGGCGACGCTGAGGCGGTAGTAGAGGTCGGCGCGGAAGTGGCCGGCCGCCACGGCCTGCTCCAGCCGCACATTGGTGGCGGCCACGAGGCGCACGCGCACGTCGATGGGCTTGCGCGAGCCGATGCGCACGACCTGGCGCTCCTGCAGCACGCGCAGCAGCTTGACCTGCACGGACGGCGGCAGGTCGCCCACCTCGTCGAGGAACAGCGTGCCATCGGCGGCGGCCTCGAACCAGCCGGCGCGTGCGCTGGTGGCGCCCGTGTAGGCACCGGCCTCATGGCCGAAGAGTTCAGCCTCGACGAGTTGCTCGGTGAAGGCGCCGCAGTTGACGGCCAGGAAGGGGCCGCGGCGGCCGCTGCTGTTGTGGATGTGGCGGGCGATCAGCTCCTTGCCGGTGCCGGTCTCGCCAATGATCAGCACGGTGGCGTCGCTCGCCGCCACGCGCTCGGCCTGGGCCAGCAGCGCACGCGAGGCCGGGTCGTCGAAGACCAGTGCCTTGGCGCGGATCGACAGCACCTGGTGCTGGGAGTCGGGGAAGGTGAGCAGGCGTGTCATTGCCCGGCACTCTAGGCACCGCACGCCAAAGAGGGAACGCCGCTTTGCGCAGATTGATATGCGCTCAGCGCGGCGATCACCCCCCTACATCGTCAATACTTCCAGCTCAAGGTGGCGCTGACGCTGCGCGGTGCGGCGTAGTAGGCCTGGTCCCATTTCAGGCTGCCGAGGTAGGTGGTGTCGGCCACGTTGTTGACGGCGAGGCCGGCGCTCCACTGCCTGTTGAACTCCCAGCCGGCGTTCAGGTCGACGACGGCGTAGGCCTTCTGCCTGACGACTTGCGCCGGGTCGCTGATTTCGCTCTGCCAGCGCACCGCGGCGCCGAGCTTGAGCTGGGGCAGCAGCTGGTAGGTGGAACTCAGGCGCAGCACGCGGCGCGGGATGTAGCGGTTGACCTCGTCGCCGCTGCTGCCCTTCAGGCGCAGCTGCGTCCAGCCGCCGGCAATCCGCCAGTCGGGCGTCAGCTTGCCGGACAGCTCCAGCTCATAGCCGGTGCTGGTGGCGGTGATGCCCTCGTAATAGGCGCTGAAGTCGGGGCGGGTGCCAACCTGCACCGGCACGTTCTGCTGGCGGGTGCGGAAGACGGCGGCGCTTGCGTTGAGCTGGCCATCGAGCCATTCGGTCTTGATACCGGCCTCGAGGTTGCTGCCCTCCAGCGGACCCAGCGGCTTGCGGTTGATGTCGGCTTCAAGCTGCGGGTTGAAGACCTCGGCATAGCTCGCGTAGGCGCTGGTGCTGGCGCCCAGATCCAGCACGGCGCCGAGATAAGGTTTGACGGCGCTGTGGCTGTAGGCCTGCTCGACGCCGTAGCTCGTGCCGCCGTTGCGCACGCGGGTGGCGTTGAAGCCTGTCACCAGTTTGAGCGCGTCGCTGACGCTGAACTGCGCGGCGGCGTAGGCGCTCTCGCGGCGGCGCGACACGTCGGAGCCGTCAGTCGACGCGCCGAAGGCCGGCTTGGGGAAGGCGCCGTTCCAGCCCTGCAGGTCGGGCACGGCCGCGCCGATATTGCCGGCATAGAGCGAGAGCTCGCTGAGCGTCTGGCGGCCGCCGTTGAGGCCGAGCATCAGCTGATGCTGGCGACCGAACAGGCTGAACGGGCCGGAGACGTAGAGGTCGGCGACGCTGTCCACGTATTTGCCGTCGAAGGCCGACGGGTAGGCGTACAAGCCGCTGTCCGGCACGCCGCCGGGGTTGGGCGTGCCGTAGACGTAGAAGAGTTCGCTGGGCGTGCTGCGGCTGCGGCGCGAGACGGTGGCGCGCGTCTGCCAGCCGCCGCCGAGGTCGTGGCTCAGTTCGGCAAAGGCTTCGGTGTCGCGGTTGGTCCACCAGGCCCAGTCGGCGGCCGAGCTGGTGTTGCGCGAGTAGTCGATGCGTTTGCCGGTGCTGTCCACCATCGGCAGCGCGCCCCACATGGGGCTGTCGGCCTTGCTGCGCTGGGCGTTGAGGCCGACGGTCAGCAGCGTGTTGCGGCCGATGTCCAGCTCCAACACGCCATAGCCCAGGCTGCGGTGCTGGCTGTAGCGGTCGAGCCAGCTGTCCTTGTCTTCGTCGGCCACAACGAGGCGGCCGCGCAGCGAACCATCGGCATTCAGGCTGCCACTCACATCGGCCTCGATGCGATGCTGGTTCCACGAGCCCAGCGTCACCGCGGCACTGGCTGCGAAGGCCTTGCTGGCGGCGCGCTTGCGAATGAAGTTGACGGTGGCCGACGGGTTGCCCGTGCCGGCGAGCAGGCCGGTGGCGCCGCGCAACACCTCCACGCGCTCGAAGGCGGCGGTGTCCAGCGCGCCCCATTGCGCGCCGTTGGCAAAGGGCAGGCCGAGGCCGTCGACCTGGAAGTTCTGGATGTCGAAGCCGCGCGCGCTGAAATAGGTGCGGTCGGTTTCGACGCGCTCGACCAGCACGCCGGGGGTCAGGTCCAGCAGCTTGTTGATGTCGGTGAGGCCGAAGTCGCGGATCTGCTGCTGGCCGATGACGGTGACGGACTGCGGCGTCTCGCGCAGCGCCATCTCCAGCCGCGTGGCGCCGCTGCTGCTCTTCTCGTCGTCCGCGGCCTTGGCCTGCACGCGCACGGTGGGCAGAGTCGCGCCGGGCACCTCCACCGGGGTCTGCTGGGCCAGTGCGGCGCCGGTGGCCAGGGCCAGCGGGGAGAGGATCAGGACGGTCTTTGATTTCATGCTTTGGAAGGACGCAGGGCGGGAGCGGTAGGCGCTTGGGGCGCGTGTCGGCGGGCGCGCGCCTTGCGCAGCCAGATCAGCACGCCGGTGACGGAAAGCACGGCGATGGCCAGCCCCAACGCGGACACGAGGATGCGGCCGGGCAGGCCCAGGATTCGGCCGGAGTGGATCGGGAACTGGGCCTGCAGATAGAGGTCGCCCGCCGTGCCCTCGCCGGGGATCAGCGCGCCGGCCGGGCTGGCGTCGCGGCCGTCGATGTAGATCCAGGGGTTGCCGAGGCCGCCGTCGCCGTGGTCATTGCCGGGCTGGAAGAAGCCGACGCCGTAGACGCCGTATTCCGCGGCATAGAAGATGCCGCCGGCCGGCGCTTTCAGGCCGCGCTCGCGCGCCTGGGTCTGCGCGGCAGCCAGGGCCTGGGCGCGGGTCAGCGTCGGCGCGATGGGCTTGGCGCTGGGCTGGCGGGTCTCGAAGGCGCTGGGCGTGATGCGCGATACCGCCGACACCAGCGGCACCACGACCTGCTGGCGCAGATTCATCGCCACCGAGGTCAGCGCCACAACCAGCACCAGCAGCCACAGCCACACGCCACCGCTGCGGTGCAGGTCGAAGGTCAGCGCATGCCCGCCCTTGGCCCAGCGGAAGGCAAAGGACTTGCGCCACTGGCGCCAGCTGGGGAAGGACAGATAGATGGCGACAAAGCAGTCCAGCACCCAGACCAGGCCGATCAGGCCCATCAGCCAGATACCCCAGGCGATGCCGCCGGACTCCGGCAGGTGCAGGCTGTAGTGCAGCGCGTACAGGAAGGGCAGCAGGTTCTCGCGCGACAGCGACAAGGCGCCCCACTGACGCCGCGCCTGCACGGCGCCGGTGGCGGGGTCGACGGCAAGCTGGTTGAAGCCCAACGGCTTGTCCGCATCGCGCGGCTCGACCATGGCCAGCAGCGTGTGGCCGGCCTCCGCCTGCAACGGGAGGTAGCGCACCCGCAGTCGCGGGTCGGCGGCCTCGAGCGCATCGGCAAGCTCCAGCGCAGGGCGGGCCGGCCCCGCGCTGCGGGCCTCGAAGAACTGCGGATTCAGCGCGGCGTCCAGCTCGTGGTCGAAGGCGATGACCGCGCCGGTCAGCCCGGCGATGAACAGAAAAACCGCCGCCGCCAGGCCGAACCAGCGGTGCAAAAGGACCAGGAGCGCACGCATAAGCGGCCATGCTAGCACTCAAATGCGAATCATTTGCATTCGTATTTGAACGAACACTGACTTACGCTCCCTCTGGGTGGACGAGGGCAAACTCGGCGGCGCCTTGAAGCCTTTGACGCCATGAACCGCCGCCTTCTTGCCCTCACCGCCACCCTGCTCGCCGTCCTGCCGCTGGCCACCTGTGCCGTCTTGGGCCGCATCTCCGACGGCCATCTCGACATCGAGCAGGTCGAGCTGCAGGCCCGCATCGCGCCGCGCTTCCCGACGCATCACTGCAAGCTCCTCATCGCCTGCCTGGACCTGTCCAACCCCGTCGTCGTGCTGACCGAGGGCGAGGACCGCATCGGCCTGACGGCAGACGCCAAGGTCGTGCTCGGCACCCGCGAGCGCACCGGCCGCGTCGGCTTCTCCGGCCGGCCGCGCTATGTGCCGGCCGAGGGCCAGCTCTTCCTGGACGACGTGCAGATCACGACGCTGGAGTTCGCCGGCCTGCCGCAGGAGTACGCCGCGATCGTGAAGTTGCAAGGGCCGGGGATGATCAACGCACAACTGCAGGCTCGCCCCGTCTACACCATCGATGCGAGCACGGCCAAGGGCGCGCTGGCGAAGATGGCGGTGCGGGACGTGAAGGTGGTGAATGGGAAGTTGAGGGTCAGCTTCGTGCAGTAGGGTTGGTAGCAACAGGGCAGCAGGCTCCCGTTGTCTTCATGGCGTCCGCTGGGCATCATCGGTGCCAGCGCTTGCCAGTCACGGTGAGCGCATGGCAGCAACCCGAGGGAGACCGACATGGGAATGAACGTTGCAACGATGCCGGGCAGTGGCGAAGCCGAGACCCTGATGGACGTCAACACGACGCCATTGATCGACGTGATGCTGGTGCTGTTGGTGATGCTCATCCTGACCATCCCGACCCAGCTGCATTCGATCAGCCTGGACATCGGGCTGGGCGGCAAGTCACAACCCAAGCCGGTCATCCACACCGTCGCCATCGACTTCGACGGCACGGTCTACTGGGACGACCAGCCCCTGGCCAACCGCGCCGCCGTCGACGCCAAGATGCAGGAAGTCGGCGCGCTCGCCGAGGCCAATCAGCCCGAGGTGCACATCAAGCCGAACAAGTTGGTGGACTACAGCGCCTTCGCTGCCGTGATGGCTTCCGCGCAGCGCAATAGCGTCAAGAAGCTGGGCGTGGCGGGGAACGAGCAGTTCAGCAGCTAGACATCACTGAGGCGCGGTATGTTGGCGGGTCCGGACATTAGTCGCCGCTTTGACGGGCTCGACGCGCCGGACTTCGGTCTGGCACGAACGAGGCCTGGGTCGAGTACTTAGAGGCTCGCCGGCGTTGCTGGGGCGATTTCCACTATCGCGACTACATCGATGCTTGATGCTGGAATGCCGAGCTGATCGACTTGGCAGCACGACTGGATCGCTACGGGCCTAAGATCCCTACCTCTATATCGCCGGCTTGCGACGCAGTTCGACAATCTCATGAGCCGCCACAAAGGCCGTCTCCTGCTAGCCCAAGTCGCTGAGCTTATTGGCCAGGTCACCGCGTAAGGCGTCAGGGCGTTGTGCCGCCAGCTCCCGGCGCAACTCGACCGCCTCCTGCGCCGCCACCAAGGCCGCCTCATGCTGGCCCAGCTCGCTGAGCCTGTTGCCCAAGTTATTCAGCGACCGGGCCAGGTCGGCACGGAAGGCGTCAGGGCGTTGGGCCGCCAGCTCCCGGCGCAACTCGACCGCCTCCTGCGCCGCCACCAAGGCCGCCTCACGCTGGCCCAGCTCGCTGAGCCTATTGCCCAAGTTATTCAGCGACCGGGCCAGGTCGGCACGGAAGACGTCGGGGCGTTGTGCCGCCAATGTSCGGAACAGCTCGACGGTCTCCTGCGCCGYCGCCAAGGCCGCCTCATGCTGGCCCAGCTCGCTGAGCCTGTTGGCCAAGTTACCCAGCGAGCTGGCCAGGTCGGCACGGAAGGTGTCAGGGCGTTGTGCCGCCAGCTCCCGGCGCAACTCGACCGCCTCCTGCGCCGCCACCAAGGCCGCCTCACGCTGGCCCAACTCGCTGAGCCTGTTGCCCAAGTTATTCAGCGACCGGGCCAGGTCGGCACGGAAGACGTCMGGGCGTTGRGCCGCCAATGTSCGGAACAGCTCGACGGTCTCCTGCGCCGTCGCCAAGGCCGCCTCATGCTGGCCCAGCTCGCTGAGCCTGTTGGCCAGGTTATTCAGCGAGCTGGCCAGGTCGGCACGGAAGGTGTCAGGGCGTTGTGCCGCCAGCTCCCGGCGCAACTCGACCGCCTCCTGCATCGCCACCAAGGCCGCCTCACGCTGGCCCAAGTTTCCGAGCTTGTTACCCAGGTTATTCAGSGACCGKGCCAGGTCGGCACGGAAGGCTTTAGGGCGTTGGGCCGCCAGCGTGCGGTACAGGTCCACCGCCTCCTGCGCGGTCGCCAAGGCCGCCTCATGCTGACCCAGCTCGCTGAGCCTGCTGGCCAGATTATTCAGGGAGCTGGCCAGATCGGCACGGAAGGCGTCAGGGCGTTGTGCCGCCAGCTCCCGGCGCAACTCGACCGCATCCTGCGTTGCCACCAAGGCCGCCTCATGCTGGCCCAGCTCGCTGAGCCTGTTGCCCAAGTTATTCAGCGACCGGGCCAGGTCGGCACGGAAGACGTCMGGGCGTTGGGCCGCCAATGTGCGGAACAGCTCGACGGTCTCCTGCGCCGTCGCCAAGGCCGCGTCATGCTGGCCCAGGTCGCTGAGCCTGTTGGCCAAGTTACCCAGCGAGCTGGCCAGGTCGGCACGGAAGGCGTCGGGGCGTTGGGCCGCCAGCTCCCGGCGCAACTCGACCGCCTCCTGCGCCGCAACCAAGGCCGCCTCACGCTGGCCCAGCTCGCTGAGCCTATTGCCCAAGTTATTCAGCGACCGGGCCAGGTCGGCACGGAAGGCGTCAGGGCGTTGGGCCGCCAGCTCCCGGCGCAACTCGACCGCCTCCTGCGTCGCCACCAAGGCCGCCTCACGCTGGCCCAAGTTTCCGAGCTTGTTACCCAGGTTATTCAGSGACCGSGCCAGGTCGGCACGGAAGGCTTCAGGGCGTTGCACCGCCAGCGTGCGGTACAGGTCCACCGCCTCCTGCGCGGTCGCCAAGGCCGCCTCATGCTGGCCCAGGTCGCTGAGCCTGCTGGCCAGATTATTCAGGGAGCTGGACAGGTCGGCACGGAAGGTGTCAGGGCGTTGTGCCGCCAGTTCCCGGCGCAACTCGACCGCCTCCTGCGCCGCCACCAAGGCCGCCTCACGCTGGCCCARCTCGCTGAGCCTGTTGCCCAAGTTATTCAGCGACCGGGCCAGGTCGGCACGGAAGACGTCAGGGCGTTGAGCCGCCAATGTCCGGAACAGCTCGACGGTCTCCTGCGCCGTCGCCAAGGCCGCCTCATGCTGGCCCAGGTCGCCGAGCCTGTTGGCCAGGTTATTCAGCGAGCTGGCCAGGTCGGCACGGAAGACGTCAGGGCGTTGGGCCGCCAGCTCCCGGCGCAACTCGGCCGCATCCTGCGTTGCCACCAAGGCCGCCTCACGCTGGCCCAGCTCGCTGAGCCTGTTGCCCAAGTTATTCAGCGACCGGGCCAGGTCGGCACGGAAGACGTCAGGGCGTTGAGCCGCCAATGTCCGGAACAGCTCGACGGTCTCCTGCGCCGTCGCCAAGGCCGCGTCATGCTGGCCCAGGTCGCTGAGCCTGTTGGCCAAGTTACCCAGCGACCTGGCCAGGTCGGCACGGAAGGCGTCAGGGCGTTGCGCCGCCAGCGCGCGGTACAGATTGACCGCCTCCTGCGCCACCACCAAGGCCGCCTCGCGCTGGCCCCGAGCTTGCAAGATGCCAGCGATCTTGCCCAATGTGGCGGCCTTAGAGGCTATGTCTCCCCGCAGCTCATAGACAGGGAGTTCTTCTTGCTGACGAATGCGCAGCGCCTCGTCTAGCTCACCTCGGGTTTGAAGGATGTCGGCGATTTTGCCCATGGTGACGGCTCTTTCACTCAAGCCCCCTAGGCGCTCGTAGACAGGTAGTTCTTGTTGTTGGCGGGTGCGAAGCGCCTCATCGAGCTCGCCTCGGGCTTGCAGGATGTCAGCGATCTTGCCCACAGTTACGGCTTGGGAACGCAGGTCACCCAGACGCTCAAAGACCGGCAGTTCCTCTTGCCGTCGAATGCGAAGCGCCTCGTCTAGCTCACCTCGGGCTTGAACGATGTCTGCGATCTTGCCTATGGTGACGGCTTTTGCGCGCAAGTCTCCTAGGCGTTCGTAGACAGGCAGTTCCTGTTGCTGACGAATGCGTAGCGCCTCCTCGAACTTACCCCGGCCTTGCAGGATGTCGGCGATCTGCCCCAATGTGAAGGCAGCATCGCGTTCGCTGCCTCGGCGTTGGTGCAGCGGCAACTCAGCTTTCTGCCAGTGCTCCAAGGCAGCGTCGTAGTCCGAAAGGTCAAACAAGAGCCGCCCCAACTCGTTGTAGGGCCCAACGAGTAGTTCGTCGCTCAGGTCGGGATGGTCCTGTAGCCAGCGCCGGATTTCGGCAACGCGATGACGCCTTTCTGCCGTCGAACGCGGATCGAACTCGATGACGGATTCGGCCAATGGCGCGGTTGCAACGAGTTGGGCAGGCGGTTCGTTCAAGGCCGGCTCCGCTGCAAAGGCGTATACCCCAGCGCGCCAAGCCCACAGGTCCGGTGCGCCTTGCGAGGCCAACGCGATAGCGTCGCCGTCTAACCAGAATACGAGTCGGGCTCTCGCAGTAGCCGCAATGCGCTCGCGTCGAACGTTAAAAGCGTCCCAGCGCTCAGCGTTGAACCAACCGCGTGGTCCCTGCACATGGATTACATCGGCCTGGCCCGCATCTTTCACGAGACGCTCTTCGAGCGTCGCGACATCGACAATAGAACGTCCCAAGATCAGCGTGCTGATGCGCAGCCGCGCAGCGGCTAACACCACGTCAAGCGTTGCTACCACCCGCAGACGCAAGCGATCATCAGGCGCGTCGACAAGCAGCCACTGGAAAGCTGGCCCGTGCAGGAGGCTGCGGCTCAGCCGCTGAAAGTCGCCGAAACAATTCGCCGGCAGGCTGCGGGCAAGTTCTAGACCAAGCCTATCCACGTCAGAGGGATCGGCCATGTCGGCGAGGTCGCATCAGGCGTTTGTCATGGCAAATGAGACACGCGCGCCAACCGCGAGTTTGTAGCCTTCGAGCGTACGCACCACCGGGTGGCTATAACGCCAAGAGCCATCGTTGTATTGCATCAAAGCGAGCCGGTGCAATAGGGCCTGAGCAAGCTCGTCATTCCCGCCCTGTTGAGGCGTGCTATCCACCTCGGCCAACAACGCGTAATCGGCAGGCTTTAGGAAATAACGATAGTCAGCCGCAAGCTGAGCAATGGCTCGAGCAACCACACTGGCGTCGATCTTATCGGCAGCCATCTCGCAACACAGGCGCAGCAAGCGCAATAGCTCTCGCGGGTGCCCCCCGCAATGACGCACCAACTCCTCGATATCAGCATCAGCGGCGAAGAGACTGCGGTCAGCGCGTAGCAAAAGCAAGCTTGTCAACGCTGACCAGCCTGCTTCGCAACGAGAGCGATCACGCTCGTAGAGCTTCATCATGGGCAATACCAACTCAGCATCGAGCTTGCCACCGAGGCGACCGTCGTACTTAAGGTGGAGGGGTGCGGTGTAGAGCGCAAGCGTTTGGATGGCCAACAGTTGCTCGGCGTCTTGCACGAAAAACTGAATGGTGTCATCACCACGCATCTTGTCGGTGCCGTCAATGATAAAGAGCACACGCTCGGCACGGCCCAGAGCATTGAGCTTGGCCTCAGCGGAGCGAATGAGATTGCTGAAGGCGGTAGCCAGTGTCGTGAAGCGATTGCGAATTTCCTGTCGCCATTCGTTCTTCTGACTTGCACCGGTCTTAAACGCTGCGGTGAACCCCGCAAACAGCTTGGCTAGGCCAGGAATCCCTCCCCCCGCCTGCAAACCAGCCTTGACCTCGGCGCTGAGTTCGCGGGAACTTGTGTTGATTTGCACTGAACTGGCAAACCAATCGCGTACCGGCCTAAGCTCGTCTTCACTAAGAGAAAAACCGTCTGCCGACATCTTCTCGAGAAGGGCCTCTGCCATGGCCATCAAAGCCTCGGTGTACTGGAGGTTGTTGCGGTCCAACTTGGCCAGTACGTCAACCTCGACAACGTAATACCGCTTTGAGTTGTTCAACTGCCTTGCGTACCGTCGCAGCTCAGTCGTCTTGCCGCTGCCTATGTGGCCAAAGAAGAGCACGTGCTTGTCATTGGGCGCAAAAAAAACGTCGTGGTCCGCGTCCCAGCCAAACTTTCGTGACAGCCGCGAGAACGTAAGTTCGCTGCCCCGAGCCTGGCGTGTTTCAACGTAGCGAGGGTCTCCAGCTTCAAGGGCCTCTTCGTACTCGATCTTTTGAAGTACCTGGAGTATGTTGGTGGGCGGCTGATAGCTCATATCTTCGGACCGATCCTTCAAGCAAACAATTCTGCCCAGTGGTAGCTAGTTGCTGCCGTTCTACAAGTTGACGGCAGGTCCGCTGCAGCTGCGACCAGAAGAACTGGACATGCTCGCCGGCTACGCGGCGACCAACACGCCGCCCATTGTTATAGGCGTCGTCAAATTATTTCAAGTCATTGATTAATTGGTAGGCCGTATTGGACTTGAACCAATGACCAAAGGATTATGAGTCCTCTGCTCTGACCAACTGAGCTAACGGCCCCCGGGGAGGAGGCGCGGATTCTAGTCAGGGAAGGCTCACCGCTGACTGAGCGCCTGCCCCACCATCCGCGACGTGATGTCGACGATCTGGATCATGCGGTCGTAGGCCATGCGCGTCGGGCCGATGACGCCCAGCGTGCCTACCACCTGGCCATCCACCTCATAAGGCGCGCTGACGATGGACAGTTCCTCGTAGGGCACGACCTGGCTTTCGCCGCCGATGTAGATGCGCACGCCCTCGGCGCGGCTGGAGGTGTCGAGCAGGCGCATCAGTTGCGTCTTCTGCTCGAAGAGGTCGAACAGGCGGCGCAGGCTGCCCATGTCGTGGCTGAAATCCTGCACGGTCAGCAGGTTGCGCTCGCCTGAAACGACGACGCGCTCTTCCTGCTGCTGCATGGCCTCGCTGCCCACTTGCACCGCCGCGCTCATCAGGCCGGCGATCTCGCCGCGCAGTTCGTCAACCTCGTGGCGCAGCCGCTCGCGCACCGCCTCAAGCGTCAGGCCCGCATAGCCGGCGTTGAGGCGGTTGCTGGCCTCCTGCAGTTCGCCCTGGCTGAGATCCTGGGCCGTGAAGACGACGCGGTTCTGCACGTCGCCGTCGGGTGCGACGAGGATGACGAGGACGCGGCGCTCGCCCAGGCGCAGGAATTCGATGTGGTGGAAGACGCTGGGCTTCTTGGGCGCCGTGACGACGCCGACGAAGCTGGAAAGGTTGGACAGCATCTGCGCTGCGCTGGCGATGACGCGCTGGGGCTGGTCGGGCTGCAGCTGCGCCGTTTCCACACCGATGAGGCCGGGCTGGGCCGTCAGCATGGTGTCAACGAAGAGGCGGTAGCCGCGCGCCGTCGGGATGCGGCCGGCGCTGGTGTGCGGGCTGGCGATGAGGCCGAGTTCTTCGAGGTCGGCCATCACATTGCGGATGGTCGCGGGGCTGAGCTCCAGGCCCGAGGCTTTGGACAGCGTGCGCGAGCCGACCGGCTGCCCGTCCGCGATATAGCGTTCGACCAGGGTTTTCAGCAGGGATTTGGATCGCTCGTCGAGCATGCCCGCATTCTATGGACACCCCTTTTCCTGCAGAGAGAGGCGATACCCCTGTGGTGTAATTTGCCGCATGGCCGAGCGCTTCAGACATGTCGCCATCGTGGGCAAGCATCAAGCGCCTGGCATCGGGCCGGTGCTGGAGGAGATTGCCCAATTTTTGTGCAGCCAGGGCCTGGACGTCTCGCTGGAAGCGGACACCGCGCTCAACACCGGCCTGACAGGCTATGAAGCGCTGTCCAACGACGAGCTGGGCCGGCAATGCGACCTGGCGGTGGTCATCGGCGGTGACGGCACGATGCTCGGCTTCGCACGGGACATGGCCCGCCACGGCATTCCGCTGGTGGGCATCAACCAGGGGCGGCTGGGCTTCATCACGGACATTCCCATCGAGCGCTGGCGCGAGTCATTGGCGCCGGTGCTGGCGGGCGACTACGAAGTCGAGCCCCGGGCGATGCTGGAAGGCGCAGTCTGGCGCGACGGCGAATCCATCTTCTCCGGCCTGGCACTCAATGACGTGGTCGTGAGCCGCGGCGGCAGCTCCGGCATGGTGGAGCTGAAGATCGAAGTCGGCGAGCAGTTCGTCGCCAACATGCGCGCTGACGGCCTCATCGTGGCCTCCCCCACGGGTTCCACGGCTTATGCGCTGTCAGCGGGCGGGCCCATCCTGCACCCCGGCATTGCCGGCTGGCTGATCGTGCCGATCGCGCCCCACACGCTGTCCAACCGGCCCATCGTGCTGCCCGACCTCGGAGAGGTGCGCCTGGAGATCGTCGCCGGGCGCGATGCGTCGGTGAACTTCGACATGCAAAGCCTCGCCAGCCTGCTGCACGGCGACACCATCACCGTGCGGCGCAGCCAGCACCAGGTGCGCTTTCTGCACCCCAAGGGCTGGAGCTATTACGCGACCCTGCGACGCAAATTGCGTTGGTATGTTTAGAGGCTGACCATGCTGCGGCACCTGAGCCTGAAGGATTTCGTCATCGTCCCCGCGCTGGAGCTCGACTTCGAGCCCGGCTTTGCCGTGCTGACCGGCGAGACCGGCGCTGGCAAGTCCATTCTGATCGACGCGCTGCAGTTGGCCCTGGGTGGCCGCGGTGACGCCGGCGTGGTGCGCGAAGGCGCGGCCAAGGCCGAGATCACTGCCGAGTTCGACACGCCGGCGCATCTGCGCGCCTGGCTGGACGAGGCCGGTTTCGACTGCGACGACACGCTGCTGCTGCGCCGCGTCATCGACGCCGCGGGAAAAAGCCGCGCCTGGATCAACGGCGGCGCGGCCACGCTGACGCAGCTGCGCGAGCTGGCCGACCACCTGCTCGACATCCACGGCCAGCATGCCTGGCAGGGCCTGACCCGCCCCGCCGCCGTGCGCGAGCTGCTGGATGGCTTTGCGGGGCTGGACACTGCGCCGCTGGGCCGCGCCCACGCCGCCTGGAAGCAGGCCGCCGAGGCGCTGCAGAAGGCCCAGAGCCAGCAGGCCGACGCCTTGCGCGAACGCGAACGCCTGGCCTGGCAGATCGGCGAGCTGGACGGCCTGGCGCCCACCGAGGGCGAGTGGGAGGAATTGAACGCCGAGCATGGTCGCCTGTCGCACGGCCAGTCCCTCATCGACGCGGCCAAGTCGGCGCTGGATGCGCTGGACGAGGCCGAGCCCAGCGCCCAGTCCCTCGCCGGTGGTGCGCTGGACCAGCTCGAACGCGTGCTCGACCACGACGCCCGCCTGCTCCCCGCCGTGCAGGCCCTGCGCGATGTGCAGGCCCAGCTGCAGGACGCTAGCCACACGCTGTCGGCCTATCTGCACAAGGCCGATCTCGACCCCAACCGCCTGGCTGAGCTGGACGAGCGCGTGTCGGCCTGGATGACGCTGGCGCGCCGCTACCGCCGCCAGCCTCACGAGCTGCCGGCCCTGCTCTCGCAATGGCGCACCGAGCTGGCTCAGCTCGACGCCGCCAGCGACCCCACGCTGCTTGAAGCGGCCCTCGCCGCCGCGCGCCAGGCCTTCGACGCAGAGGCGCAGGCCGCCAGCCGAGCTCGCAAGAAGGCGGCACCGCAGCTCGCGTCCGCCGTCACGGCAGCGATGCAGCAACTCGGCATGGCGGGCGGTCAGTTCGACATCGCCTTGAACCCCACCGACGGCCCGCAGAGCTTTGGCGTCGAATCCGCCGAGTTCTTGGTCGCCGGCCATGCCGGCAGCACGCCGCGCCCGCTGGCCAAGGTGGCCTCGGGCGGCGAGCTGTCGCGCATCGCGCTGGCCATTGCGGTGACGGCTAGCCAGGCCGCAACCGACAACGCGCCCGGCACGTTGATCTTTGACGAAATCGACGTCGGCATCGGCGGCGCCGTCGCCGAGACGGTGGGCCGGCTGATGAAGCAGCTCGGCCATTCGGCAACCGGCGAGCGCCAGGTGCTGGCCGTCACCCACCTGCCCCAGGTGGCCGCGTGCGCCGACCGTCATCTGGTCGTCGCCAAGGCCTTGCAGGGCACGAGCACCGTCAGCTCCGTCAGCCCTGTGGCCGGCGAAGCCCGCGTGGCCGAGATCGCCCGCATGCTGGGCGGCGAGCGCCTGTCGTCCACCAGCCTGGCGCATGCGCAGGAGATGCTGGACGCGTCCACGGCAACCAAGCCGCGCAAGGCCAAGTCATGAGCACGGACACGGATCTGCAGGGCGACGTCGTGCTGCTGACCGGCATGTCCGGCGGTGGCAAGTCGGTGGCCATGCACGCGCTGGAAGACGCCGGCTATTTCTGCGTGGACAACCTGCCCGCGGAGCTGCTGCTGGACTTCCTGCGCCTGGAGCAGCAACGTGGCGAACGCCGTGTCGCCATCGCGGTGGACGTGCGCTCGGCGAGTTCGCTGCCGCTGATGCTGCCGCTGCTCAAGGACCTGCGAGCCACCGGCGTGCCGGTGCGCTCCATCTTCCTGGACGCCAACAACGAGGCGCTGATGCGGCGCTTCTCCGAGACACGCCGGCCTCACCCGCTGCGCGAGGACCGCGACACCGGCTTCGGTGCGCTGGAAGGCGCGGCCGATGACAGCCATCGCCTGCTGCTGGACGCCATCAAGCTGGAGCGCGAACTGCTCGGCGGGCTCAAGGCCGAGTCCACTGTCATCGATACCAGCCAGCTGCGCCCGGCGCAGTTGCGTGCCTGGCTCGGTGATCTGGTCGGCCCGCATGTCGGCGCCAAGCTCACCCTGGTTTTCGAGAGCTTCGCCTTCAAGCATGGCGTGCCCAGCGACGCGGACTTCGTCTTCGACGTGCGCGTGCTGCCCAATCCCTATTACGACCGCGAGCTGCGCCCGCTCAACGGCCGCGATGCGCCGGTGGCGGCTTATCTCGCGGCCCAGCCCGAGGTCGGCCTGATGATGGGCCAGATCGCCGGCTTCCTGTCGCGCTGGCTGCCCAATTTCGCGGCCGACCAGCGCAGCTACCTGACCGTGGCCATTGGCTGCACCGGTGGCCAACATCGCTCGGTCTATCTCGTCGAGATGCTGGCGCGCCAGTTCAGCCACCACGGCCATGTGCTGAAGCGCCACCGCGAGCTGGACGCAAGGTAGAGCCCCTCGACCAGCTTCGCTCGCTGAACGCCGGCGCGGCTGGTCGGTCCCCCGAGGGGACGGCGATGCTCGCGGCATAGAGCCACGAGCACATCGCCAGAGTGGGCCGGCTAGGGAGCGGCCCGGCGCTCGCCCCGCATGAACAATTCAGAACAACAGTTCTAGACAATGAGTTCTAGAACAGATATTCTGAATCCATGAGCCGAACACCCTCCGCCAAACCAACGGCGGCCGAGCTTGACCTGCTGCAGGTGCTGTGGCGCCACGGCCCCGCCGACGCGAAGGCCGTGCACGAGGCCCTGCTGCCCGAGCGGCCCGACGCCACCTATGCCACCGTACTGCGCCAGCTGCAGGTGATGCACGGCAAGGGCCTGCTGACCCGCGACGAGAGCCAGCGCCCGCAGCTCTACGCCCCCGTGCACGCCCAGGACAAGCTGCAGCAGTCCCTGATGAAGGACTTCATCAGCAAGGCCTTTGCCGGCTCTGGCAAGGCCCTGGTGCTTGCAGCCCTGAAGGACCACGTCAGCGCCAAGGAGCGCGCGGAGATCCGCCAGTTGCTGGCTGGAAAGGGAGATGAAGCCAGATGAGCCTCGACATCGCCATGATTGCCTGGGGCTGGGCCCTCGTGAACTTCGTCTGGCAGGGCGTCGTCGTCGGCGCCGCCGTGGCCCTGCTGCTGGCGCTGATGCGTGGCGCGTCGGCACGCTGGCGCTATGCCGCCTGTGCGGCCGGCCTGGCGCTTTGCCTGGGCCTGCCGCTGGCGCAGTGCCTGGATCTCGCACCGGCCGACACCGATTTCATCGGCGAGCTGCCGCCGCTTGCTGAGCAGATGCCGGCCCTGGTCAGTGCCTGGGCCCTGGGCACGGCGCTGATGCTGGCGCGGCTGGCCCTGGGCCTGGCCTGGGTCGGCCGTGCGCGGCGGCGCAGCACGCCGGCACCGGCCGAGTGGCAAGCGCGGCTGGACGCTCTCGCCCGACGCCTGGGCCTCAAGCGGCCCGTCCCGCTGCGCCTGCTGCCCGACCTGGCCGGCCCCATCGCACTGGGCATGTTCCGGCCCTGCGTGCTGCTGCCTGCCGCCCTGCTGACCCGCCTGCCGGTGGACCTGATCGAAGCCCTGCTGGCCCACGAGCTGGCCCATGTGCGGCGCTGGGACTACGCGGCCAACCTGCTGCAGAGCGCCGTCGAGGCCCTGCTCTTCTTTCACCCCGTCGTCTGGTGGCTGTCAGCTCGCATGCGTCATGAGCGCGAGCTGGTGGCCGACGAGATCTCGGCCGAGCTGCTCGGTGATTCACGCCGCCTGGCCCTGGCCCTGCACGCCCTTTCTGAAATGGATTGCTCCGATATGACTCCCTCTCCCGCGCTCGCCGCTCGCGGCGGCGACCTGCTTGCCCGCATAGAACGCCTGCTCGCGCCGCGCCCCCAGGCCACGGGCTGGAAGCTGGCTCTGCCGGCGCTGCTGATCGCCGCGACCAGCTTCGTCGTGCAGGCCAAGGGCCGCGAGCCGGTCGAGCCGCCGCCCAGCCCCGTGGCCATCGAGGCCGAGGCGCCGCCGGTTCAACAGCTGCGCCTGCCCGTCAATGCCAAGCATGTCGTCGTCATCGACGACGCCACCGGCAAGGTGCTGATGGCTCGCGACGCCGACACCGTCGTGCCGATTGCCTCGCTGACCAAGCTGCTGACGGCCATGGTCGTGCTCGACGCCAAACTGGACCCGAACGAGAAGCTGCGCATCACGAGCGACGACGTCGACACGCTCAAGCACAGCCGCTCGCGGGTTCGCGTCGGCACGCAGATGAGCCGGCAGGCCGCGCTGGAACTGGCGCTGATGGAGTCCGAGAACCGCGCCGCCGCAGCGCTGGCGCGCACCTTCCCCGGCGGCGAGGCCGGCTTCGAGAAGGCCATGCAGGCCAAGATCCGCGCCCTTGGCCTGAAGCGCACGGCCATCACCGACCCGACCGGCCTGTCGCCGGCCAATACCTCGACCGCCACCGAGATGGCGGCCATCACGGCAGCGGCGGCGCGCTACGGCGAGATCGAGCGCATCACCAGCGTCAAGAAGGCCAAGGTGCCGGTCGACGGCCGCCAGCGCGACGTGCGCAACACCAACCGGCTGGTCGGCGCCAAGGGCTGGAACATCCGCGTCTCCAAGACCGGCTATACCGAGGAAGCTGGCCGCTGCCTGGCCATGCGCATCCTGAACGGCAAGCGCCCGGTGACCGTGGTGCTGCTGGACGCCGACGGCTCGGCCAATCGCCTGCGCGATGCAGCGCTGATCCGCAAGTCGCTGGCTCGCCAAGCCTTCTGATCGTGCAACGCCGTCATTTGCTTGCGGCCGGCAGCACCGCCCTGTCCTGGCCCGCCTTTGCGCTGGACTTCGCAGCCCCAGCGGCGCCGGCTGTGATGCGCGCCAGCGTGGACCGCATCGTCGACATCGCCGTCGGCATCCGCCCTTTTCGCGCCCAGGGGCCGCGCATCGAGGTCGAGAGACGCTTCGGCAAGACCGTCGTCCACCACTACGGCCACGGCGGCAGCGGCTGGTCACTGTCCTGGGGTTCGGCCCAGCGCGCGCTGGCGCTGATCCAGTCGCGCGGCGTTCGCCCCGGTGAGCGCATCGCCGTCATCGGCTGCGGCGCCATCGGCCTGACGACGGCGCGCACCGCCCAGCAGGCCGGCTACAAGGTCAGGCTCTACGCCAAGGACCGGCCACCCCACGTGCACTCCTCAGCGGCCACCGGGCTGTGGACGCCGGACTCGCGCATCGTCACCAGCGAACACGCCAGCGAGGCCTGGACGGCCGATTGGGAAGCCATGGCTCGTGCCTCGTTCAAGGTGCACCAGAGCTATCTCGGCCTGCCTTCCGGCCCCGTCGAATGGCATGACGGCTATGTCGTCGCCGACGAGGATTTCGATCAGGCCCTGCCCGGCCACATCGGCGAGCCCGACTATCCGGAGCTGTCGTCGCGCATCGCCGACCTGCGCCCGCAGGGCAAGGCGCTCTCGGCCGCGGAGCATCCTTTTCGCAAACCGCACGCACGCCGCTTCACGCAACTCATTTTCAACATCCCGGCCTACCAGCGCCTGCTGCTGGACGATTTCGCCCGCGACGGCGGCGAACTGGTGCAGCGCGAGTTCCGGCAGCCGCGCGACTTTGCCCGCCTGCCCGAGCGCGTCATCGTCAACTGCACGGGCGACGGTGCGCGCAAGCTGCTGGGAGACACCAGCATGACACCGGTGCGCGGCCAGACGGCTCGACTCATTCCGCAGCCCGAGGTGGACTACGCGCTGATCTATCGCGGCCAGAACCTTGTCGTGCTGCCGCGCCGCGACGGCCTGCTGGTCGCGGCCATGGGTGAGCACGACTTCGGCAATGAAGACCAGCGCCCCGACCGGGCCCAGAGCGAGGCCGCGGTGCAGCGGCTCGCCGGCCTGTTCTAGAAAGTCTCCCAATCGCCCTCGGCCTGGCTCGGCGCGGGGGCGGGAACGGTCTTCTGCGCGGGCGCCGCACTGACCGGCGCGGGCCTGGCTTGAGCCGCAGGGCGCGGTGCAGATTTGGGAGTCGCAGCGCGAGGCGCCATGGCAGACCGCGCCGCCGGCTTGGGCGTGCCGCGTGGCCCTGGCGCCGCAGCGCCCGCATCCACGCGAAAGGCCGCCACCGCCTCGGCCAGCTTGGCCGTCTGCATGCGCATGCTCTCAGCGGCGGCCGCTGTCTGCTCCACGAGAGCCGCGTTCTGCTGCGTGGCCTGGTCGAGCTGGCTGACGGCCGCGTTGATCTGGCCCACGCCTTCGCTCTGCTCTCGGCTGGAGACGGTGATCTCGCCGACGAGGTCGGTCACCTTGCGCACCTCGTTGACCATCTGGCCGATGGTCTCGCGCGCGGCCAGCACCTGGGCGCTGCCGCTCTCGACCTTGCTGACGCTGTCACCAATGAGGCTCTTGATCTCCTTGGCCGCCTCGGCGCTGCGCTGGGCCAGCAGGCGCACCTCGCCGGCCACGACGGCAAAGCCCCGGCCCTGCTCGCCCGCCCGCGCCGCCTCGACGGCCGCGTTCAGCGCGAGGATATTGGTCTGGAAGGCGATGCCGTCGATGGTGCCGATGATGTCGGAGATCTTGCGGCTGGAGGTGGAGATCGCGTCCATGGTCGTGACGACCTCACCGACAGCGGTGCCGCCGGCGCCGGCCACTTCGGAAGCATGGTTGGCAAGCTGGTCAGCCTGGCGGGCGTTGTCGGCATTGGCCTTGATCTGCGCGGCCATCTGCTCGACGGAGGCGGCCGTCTGCTCGAGGCTGGAGGCCTGGCTCTCGGTGCGCGCCGACAGGTCGGCATTGCCCTGGGCGATCTCGGCCGCGGCGACGCTGAGCTGGTCGCAGCCCAGGCGCACGCCCGACACCATGCGCGCCAGGTTCTGCGTCATCTCGTCCAGCATGGTCAGCAACTGGCCGAGTTCATCGCGCGAACTGCTCTGCAGGCGCTGTGTCAAGTCGCCGGCCGCCACGGCCCTGACCGCGTCGGAAGCGCGCTGCACGGGGCCGGTGATGGAACGGGTGATGGACAGGGCCGCCAACACGCCGATGACCAGGGCCACGAGCGATGCGATGCCGAAGATCCACAGCACGCGGCGGTAGGCACTCTCGGCGGAAGCGGTCGTCACGCCGGCCAGCTTCTCGTTGTAGTCCCACCATTTGCCGACGTTCTGGCGCAGCGGCAGGAAGACGGCGCGGGCCGTCGCGTTCATCTCCCGGGCTGCCGTGCCCTGGGTCGGATCGGCGGCACTCTCCTCTGAAGCCTTGAGGACTTTTTCCTGGCCCGCGAAATAGGCCTCGGCGCCCTCGCGCACCGTCTTCAGCAGCCCACGATCCTCGTCGTCGGCGGCCAGCAGCTCATAGTCCTTCAACCGCTGGCGGACGTCGTCACGCGCCTTGACGATCTGGCCAGAGAGTTCCTTCTTCTGCTTGTCGTCGTCCGTCAGGATGTGCTGCTGCTCGTACCTCCGCGCGTCGGAGATCGCACCGTCGATCTGGTGAATGATGCGCAGCGACGGCAGGATGTTCTCGGGGTAGTACTCGGCGTAGTAGTTGATCGACTTCGCCAGCAACGTGCCGACAAAGGCCATCGCCAGCATCAGCGCCAGCAACACGAAGAACGCCAATCCCAGGCGCGTTCCGACGCGCAGATTCTTCAGTCCATCCACGGCTGTCCCCTTGTCGTTGTTCGAGGGACTGTGCCCCTTTCGCCGTGGGCAGGCAATGCGTGTGCAACCCCTGTTTTGTCAACTTTCAGACGGCTCGGCCTCGCCCAGCAACAAGGCGAGCAGCACCGCGGTGCCGATGGGCATGAAAACGACGACGGCAATGAACCACGGCATGAAGGCCCGGCCCGTGCGGCGCACCAGCTGCATCATGAAAACGCAATGCATGGTGCCCGCCACGACGAGACCCAGACCCAGCAGGACGAGCCTGGACGCCGGCGGCTCGCCGTCCTGCGTGCTGCTGATGATCTGCCACAGGCACAGGCCGGCGACGAGCAGGGTGATGACTGCGTACTCGATGCCGCTCTTGATGTGTGGTTTCATGGCTCAGTCTCCCTCGATCAACTTCTTCAGCGGCGCAGGCAGCGCGTAATCCACCAGTTTCTCCCGCGCCACCCAAGTGCCGCCAGGAGTCATACCCTCAACTGCCTCGGCCCGCAGCGTGTGCAGCACCCAATCGAAGTGCGTCAGCGCGTGCTGCAGCCGCGGCAGCGTCTCCAGCTCGCCGCCCGGCAGGGCCGCTCGGGCGCTGGCCTCGTCGTCAAACATCGGCAGCGTCCACAGGCCCGCCCAGACGCCGGTGTCAGGTCGCTGCTGCAGCAAGACCCGGCCCTCGACGCTCTCAACCCACAGCCACCAGTTCTCGCGACGGCCGCGCTTGAGCTTCCTGGTCTTGACCGGGAAGCGCGTCGGATCGCCCTCCTGCTGCCCGCGGCACATGGGCTGCACGGGGCAGAGCAGGCAGTCGGGCGAGCGCGTGCTGCAGATCGTCGCGCCGAGGTCCATCAGGCCCTGGGTGTAGCGGTCAACGTCGCGCTCGGGCAGCAGCTCGGTGGCACGGTCCCACAGCTTCTTCTCGGCGGCGCTGCTGGAGAGATCGCCGCTGAATGCCAGCACGCGCGACAGCACGCGCTTGACGTTGCCGTCCAGGATGGCGACGCGCTCGCCAAAGCAGAAGGCCGCAATGGCTGCGGCAGTGGAGCGCCCGATGCCGGGCAGCGTCTGCAGGGCTGCAGCCGTGCCTGGGAACTCGCCGCCATGCAGATCGGCCACGGCCCTGGCGCAGGCGTGGAGATTGCGCGCCCGGCTGTAGTAGCCCAGGCCGGCCCATTGCGCGAGCACTTCGTCCAGCGACGCCGCGGCCAGGTCGGTGACCTTGGGCCAGCGCGCCAGGAAGCGTTCGTAGTAGCCCAGCACCGTCGCGACCTGGGTTTGCTGCAGCATGACTTCCGACAGCCAGACGCGATAGGGGTCGCGCGTGTTCTGCCACGGCAGCGTGTTACGGCCATGGCGGCGCTGCCAGGCGACGACGGTCTTGCCGAAGTCGGCGCCCAGCGCTTCTGGTCTCATCGTTTCTGGCATTGGGGGCAGAAGAAGGTGGAACGTGCGCCTTGCACGATGCGCCTGATGACGGTGCTGCAACGCCGACAGGCGTCGCCTTCGCGGCCATAGACCTGCGCCTGCATCTGGAAGCTGCCCGCCACGCCATGGGCGTCGCGAAAGTCGCGCAGCGTCGTGCCACCAGCTTCCAGCGCCTGGCCGAGCACCGTGCGCACGGCCGCGGCGAGCTTGTCGGCACGCGGGCGGCTCAGCTTGCCGGCGGGCAGGCGCGGGTCGATGCCGGCCATGAACAGCGCCTCACAGGCGTAGATATTGCCAGCGCCGACGACGATGTCGCCTGCCAGCAGCGCCTGCTTGATGGACACGCGCCGGCCGCTGAGCGCCGCATGCAGGTGCAGGCCGTCGAATCGCTCGTCGAAGGGCTCCAGGCCCAGGCTGCCGAGCAGCGTGGCCACAGGTTCGGCATCCAGTGCGGCGCCCCAGACGACGGCGCCGAAGCGGCGCGGGTCGGTCAGGCGCAGCAGGCCATGGTCGGTGTGCAGGTCGAAATGATCATGCGCGCCGGGCGCGGGTGTCGTGTCGAGAAAGGCCAGCGAACCCGACATTCCCAGATGCATCAACAAGCCCCCGGCACTTGTCGGCCCCAAGGGCTGAGCGGCGCCCAGCCCGCCCCCCGAGGGGAGCAAGGCGATTTGGGGCGGCCCGGCATCGCCTTTTTCCAGCGGCAGCCACAAATATTTACCCCTTCTTTGCGTGCTGCCGACGCGGCTGCCGAGCAGTGTTTCGGGGTCGACGCCGAGTGGCCAGCGCAAGGGTTTTCCCAGGCGAAGGCCGGTCACCCGGGCCCCCTGGATGGCACCGGCAAAGCTGCGGCGCGTGACTTCGACTTCGGGTAACTCGGGCATGAGACGGAAATCATAATCAGGCCCTGTCCAGTCGGAGTTCGAATGCCCCTGCCCACTCGCCGCGTGATCGCCGCGGCCGCCCTGTTCGCCGCCCTGCAAGCCCACGCCCAGGATGCCGTCGCGCCGGCCACTCCCGCCGAGGCACCGACGAACTCGGCCATGGACGCGCCGCTGTTCTACCAACTGCTGATCGGCGAGCTCGAGCTGCAGAGTGGCCAGGCCGGCGTCGCCTTCCAGGTGCTGCTGGACGCCGCGCGCCGCACCGGCGACGAGGAGCTGTTCAAGCGCGTCGTCAACATCGCCGTGCAGGCTCGTGCGGGTGACCAGGCCCTGATGGCCGCACGCGCCTGGGCCGAGACAGTGCCAACCTCGGCCGAGGCGCTGCAGAACTGCGTGCAGCTGCTGGCCGTCATGAACAAGCCCGCCGAAGTACCCACGCCGCTGGCGAGCTTGCTGCGCGTTGCGCCCGCTCCGCAGCGCCCCGGGCTCATCCTCGCGCTGCCCCGCCTGTTTCAGCGCTCGCCCGATCCCAAGGCCGTGCTCATGGCCCTGCGCCCGGTGCTGCAGGCCCAGGCCGGCCCGCTCAAGCCCGCCGCCCTGTACACCGAGGCCCGCCTGTCCATCAATGCCGGCGAGAACGGGCGAGCACTTGGACTGACCCGCGAACTCAACCAGCTCGTGCCCGACAACGATGACGCGATGCAACTGGCCGTCGACCTGATGCCCACGGAGCCTCAGGCCGAAGGGCTGATCACCGCCAGGCTGCAGCAGACGCCTGATCAGCATGCGCTGCGCCAGGCCTATGCCCGCGCCTTGATCCTGGCCCAGCGCCCGGCCGATGCCGCGCGCGAGTTCCGCCTGCTGACCGAGGCGACACCCGACAACCCCGCCCCCTGGCTGGCCCTGGGCGCCACCGAGCTGGAGCTCAAGCATGCCGCCGCCGCTGAGGCCGCCCTGCGCGAAGCCCTGAAGAGGCTGGACACGCCGGCCTCGGGCACCGATGCCGAGATCAAGGCCCGCGCCGAGGGCCGCCAGCAGGCCTGGCTGATGCTGTCCCAGGCGGCCGAGCAGCGCGGCGACCTCAAGGCCGCCGAGGCGGCACTGCAAAAGGTGGACGGCAACGGACTGGAACTGCGCTACCGCCGCGCCAGCCTGCTGGCTCGACAAGGGAAGCTGCCTGAGGCCCGCAAGCTGCTGCAACCGGCGACCGATGCCAGCGATGCCGACGCCCGCGCCGCGCTGCTTGCCGAGGCCCAGCTGATGCGCGAGCAGCGCGACTACACGGCCTCACTGGCCGTCCTCAAGACTGCCACGACCCGCTTTCCCGCCGACGCCGACCTCGTCTACGAACAGGCCATGATGACCGAGAAGGCGGGCCGCTTCGATGAAATGGAGAGCCTCTTGCGCCGGGTCATCGAGATCAAACCCGACTATCACCACGCCTACAACGCCCTGGGCTATTCGCTGGCCGAGCGCAATCTGCGCCTGCCCGAGGCCAAGGAGCTCATCGAACAGGCGCTGAAGCTGGCGCCGGGCGAGCCCTTCATCGTCGACAGCCTGGGCTGGGTCGAATTCCGCCTGGGCAACCTGCCCGAGGCCGCCAAGCTGCTGCGCCAGGCCCATACCGCCCGCCCCGACGCCGAGATCGCCGCCCATCTTGGCGAGGTGCTGTGGGCCAGCGGCGCCCAGGATGAAGCCCGCCGCGTCTTTGCAGAGGCCGCCCAGCGCGAACCTGGCAACGAGGCCCTGCGCGAGGCACTGGACCGGCTGAAGGTCAAGCCGCGATGAGGCTGGCCGCCCTGCTCCTCGCGCTCGCCGTCGCCGGCTGCGCGCAGCTGCCTCAGGCGCCGCCCGCTGGCCAGGAGTCCCGGCTCAGTGGCCGCATCAGCGTGACGGTGGCTGGCGATGCGCACAACCGTGGCACCGGCGGTGCGGCCAGCTTCGAACTGTTCGGCGGCCCGCAGGCTGGGCGGCTGGAGCTGACATCGCCGCTCGGCGCCCTGGTAGCCCGCGCGAACTGGCAGCCCGGCCGCGTCACGCTGCAGACGCCCGGCGACGAGCGCCGCTTCGACGACCTCGACGCATTGACCCGCGAGCTGCTCGGCGAGCCGGTGCCGGTTGCTGCGCTGTTCGACTGGCTGCAAGCCCGACCCTGGCCCGCCGCGCCACACCTCAAGACGACGAGCGGCTTCGAGCAACTGGGCTGGCGCATCGAACCCAAGCTGCCCGCCCTCGTCGCCACGCGCCTGGCCGAACCCACCGTCACGCTGCGCGCCCGGCTGGACAGCGGCGAATGAAGGCGCTGTACGACCTGGCCGCGCCCGCCAAGCTCAACCTCTTTCTGCATGTGATCGGCAAGCGGCCTGATGGCTACCACCTGCTGCAGTCAGTCTTTGTGCTGATCGATTGGGCGGACACGCTGCATGTGGAGACTCGCGCAGACGGGCAGCTGCGTCGCCATGATGTGCTCGCAGGCGATCTGCCCGCCGATGACCTCTGCCTGCGTGCCGCTCGCCTGCTGCAAACCGAGACTGGCTGCACGCTCGGCGCCGACATCCATCTCGAAAAGCGGCTGCCTGCCGGTGCCGGCATGGGCGGCGGCTCGTCGGATGCGGCGACGACGCTGCTGGCGCTGAACCGGCTCTGGGATCTGCGCCTGCCGCTGGACCGCCTGATAGCGCTCGGCCTGAAGCTCGGCGCCGACCTGCCCTTCTTCCTCGGCGGCGGCCCGGCCTTCGTCGAAGGCATCGGCGAAATCCTGCATCCACTGACCTTGCCCGAGCAGCGCTTCGCCGTGCTCAAGGGCCCGGCCGGGCTGGCAACCAAGGACATCTTTTCAAGCCAACTCTTGGCAAGGTCTGAAAACCTGGCTATAGTCGCGGGCTTTCCCGCCCTGGCTGGAACTGCAGAAAACTTGGTGAATGGCTTTGGTCACAACGATCTCCAGCCCGCCGCCGAAAGTATCAGCAGTGAAGTGCAAGACGCGGTAGCGTGCATGTCGAAGCAATTCGGCAACGCCCGAATGACGGGCTCAGGCGCTGCAGTGTTTTCAGTACTCGCCGGGAATGGAAAAGATGGCAATGACGACCAGTCCCTGGCGACATTACTGCGGGCCAGACCTGCGGAGTGGACCGGTCGAATCTGCCACAGCCTGGCTCAACACCCGCTCGCGGGCTGGGCCGGCTGACAAAGGTTTATAGGGTTCGGCCGCTCGGCCGGGTCCTGTGTAGGGGAGTCGCCAAGTTGGTCAAGGCATCGGATTTTGATTCCGACATGCGAGGGTTCGAGTCCTTCCTCCCCTGCCAAATGTTTTCCGTACTTCGCTGAACCGGCTGCGCATTCAGCGGGCCACTGACTCAAGGAAGCCCAGTGCTGCTCAACACGGTTCTCTTCACCGGCAACGCGAACCCGGTCCTCTCTCAGGAAATGGCCACCCATCTCGGTCTCGAGCTGGGCAAGGCCGTCGTCGGGCGTTTCTCGGACGGCGAAGTCGCCGTCGAGATCCAGCAGAACGTGCGCGCCCGCGACGTCTTCGTCATCCAGCCCACCTGCGCGCCGACGAACGAGAACCTGATGGAGCTGCTGATCATGGCGGACGCGCTCAAGCGCTCCAGTGCCCGCCGCATCACCGCCGTCATCCCCTACTACGGCTACGCCCGCCAGGACCGCCGCCCGCGCTCCACCCGCGTGCCGATCTCGGCCAAGGTCGTCGCCAACCTGCTGGAAACCGTCGGCGTCGAGCGCGTGCTGACCATGGACCTGCACGCCGACCAGATCCAGGGCTTCTTTGACATCCCGGTCGACAACATCTACGCGTCGCCCGTCCTGCTGTCGGACCTGAAGAGCCGCAACTACAGCGACCTCGTCGTCGTGTCGCCGGACGTCGGCGGCGTGGTGCGTGCCCGCGCCCTGGCCAAACAGCTCGGCTGCGACCTGGCCATCATCGACAAGCGCCGCCCCACCGCCAACGTGTCCGAAGTGATGCACGTCATCGGCGAGATCGACGGCCGCAACTGCGTGATCATGGATGACATGATCGACACCGCCGGCACCCTCGTGAAGGCGGCCGATGTGCTGAAGGCGCGTGGCGCCAAGAGCGTGTTCGCCTATTGCACCCACCCCATCCTGTCGGGCCCGGCCATCGAGCGCATCGCCAGCTCGCAGCTGGACGAAGTCGTCATCACCAACACCATTCCGCTGACCGACGCGGCCAAGGCCTGCAAGAAGATCCGCCAGCTGTCGGTGGCCTTCCTGTTCGCCGAGACCATCCGCCGTATTTCCGACGGCGAGTCGGTCACCAGTCTCTTCTCCGAGCAGAACAACAACTTCTGATCGGGGATTTCGCCGCGGTCGCAAGGCCGCATTCCCAACGGCGCCTGGTCGCGGGTGCCGTTTCTCTTTTTGGAGAAAACCATGAAGTTCGTCGCTTTTGAGCGCAAATTGCAGGGGACCGGAGCGAGCCGCCGCCTGCGCGTGGCCGGCAAAGTGCCCGGTATCGTTTTTGGCGCTGGTGAGCCCGTCATGATCGAACTCGATCACAACGCGCTGTTCCACGCCCTCAAGAAGGAAGCCTTCCACAGCTCGCTGCTGGACATGGAACTGGCTGGCGCCACCACGCAAGTGCTGCTGCGCGATTTCCAGATGCACCCGTACAAGCCGCAAGTCCTGCACTGCGACTTCCAACGCGTGGACGCCACGACCAAGATCACGAAGAAGGTGCCGCTGCACTTCATCGGTGAAGACACGTCGCCGGCCGTCAAGACCGACCACTGCACGGTCAACCACGTTGTGACCGAACTGCTGATCACCTGCCTGGCCAAGCAACTGCCCGAGTTCATCGAGGTGGACCTGTCTGGCTTGACCCAGGGTCACTCGCTGCACGTCAACGACATCAAGCTGCCGGAAGGCATCAAGGTCGTGACGCACGGCAAGCCGAACCCCGTCATCGCGACGCCGATCGCGCCGGTTGCTGAAGAAGTCATCGTTGCCGCCGCTCCGGTGGTCGACGACGGCAAGAAGAAGAAGAAGAAGTAATTTCTTCGAGGCTTCAAGCCAAAGACGAGGGGCTCCGCAAGGAGCCCTTTTTCATTGCGCCGGCAGCCGGCCACCCAGGTTCTTCAGCAGCAGATTGGCCGCCACCAGCTGGCGGTTGCGGGCAGACAGCAGGTTGGCTTCAGCCGATAGCAGCGAACTCTGCGCCGCACTGACGTTCAGGAAGCTGACCGTGCCGGCGCGGTACTGGGCCAGCACGATGTCGAGGTTTCGCTGGGCGGCCTCGAAAGCGTCACGCTGCAGGGCCAGCGCGGCGCCGGATTCGGCGAACTGCACGAGGTTGTCCTCGACCTCCTGGAACGCCGTCAGCACCGCCTGGCGGTAGTTGGCGGTAGCGGCATCGGCCGAGGCGCGAGCTTGGGCTGAAGCCAGCTTGCGTTGGCCGCCGTCAAAGATCGGCTGCGCCACGGCCGCACCGATGCTCCACAACAGGTTGGGCGCCGAGATCAGGTTGGACCAGGACGAGCCGCGGTAGCCGGCGCTGGCCGACAGGTCGATTGCGGGGAAGAAGGCCGCATCGGCGATGCCGATCTGCGCATACGCCGCCGTCTGGCGGGCGCGCGCGGCGGCGATGTCGGGGCGCTGGGCCAGCATCGTCGACGGCACCAGGTCGGGTACCGGCGGCAGCTCGGGCAGGTGAGAGCTGGGCAGCAGCTGGAACTGCCCCGGCAGCTTGCCGACCTGGGTGGCGATGGCGTGCTCAAGTTGCGCGCGCTCGGTGCGCATGTCGCTGAGCTGCGACTGCACGCTGCGCAGCTGGGTGCGAGCCTGCAGCACATCGGTCTGCGCGACGACGCCGCCGGCATAGCGGGCCTCGGTCAACTCCAGCGCGCGCTGGTTGGCGGTCACGGTGCGCTCCAGCAGCGCCTGCTGCGCCTCGGCGGTGCGCAACGCGAAATAGCTTTGCGTCAGCGTCGCCTGCGCCGACAGGCGCAGCGCGGCCAGATCGGCTTGGCTGGCCTGGTAGTTCGCGCCGGCGGCCTTGACGCCTTCGGCGAGGCGCCCCCAGAGATCGATCTCCCAGGCCGCGTTGGCCGTCAGCGAGTTGTTGGTCGACACGGTGCGCTGGCCGTTGCCGTTCTCGGCCGTGGCGGATCGGGTGCTGCCCGCGCCAACGGACAACGTGGGGAAAATGGCCGAGCGGCTGGCTGCAAGCACCGCGCGGGCCGATGCAACCTGGGCCAGGGCCGCGGCAAGGTTCTGGTTGCCGACAACAAGGTCGGCTTGCAGGCTGTCCAGCACCGGATCCTTGAACATCGTCCACCAGGCCTCGGGCACGGCGACCTCGGGCGCCACGCGCCGCCATTCGGTCGAGCCCGTGAAGTGCTCGGGCGGCGGGGCTTCAGCAGGCGGGTGCTGCGAGGTCACGGCGCAGCCGGCAAGCAGCAGCGCGACGGTCAAGGGAGCAAGGGCAGTCTTCAGCATGGCTTAGGTCGCGGTCTGGATGACAGCTGCACGAGCAGGCGCGCGCTTCTTGCGGCTCAGCCTGTCCATGCAGCAGAACACGACGGGCGTGGTGTAGAGGGTCAGCAGCTGGCTCAGCAGCAGGCCGCCGACGATGGAGATGCCCAGCGGCACGCGCAGCTCGGCGCCCTCGCCATGGCCCAGGGCCAACGGCACGGCACCGAAGACGGCGGCCACCGTCGTCATCAGGATAGGGCGCAGCCGCAGCAGGGCCGCGCGGTAGATGGCGGCACCCGGCGACAGCCGGCTGCCGCGCTCATCGGCGGCATGCTGGGCCGAGATGGCGAAGTCCAGCATCATGATGGCGTTCTTCTTGACGATGCCGATCAGCAGGATGACGCCGATCAGCGCAATGATGGTGAAGTCGGTCTTGAAAGCCATCAGCGCCAGCAGCGCGCCGACGCCCGCCGAGGGCAGCGTCGACAGGATGGTGATCGGGTGGATGAGGCTCTCGTAGAGCATGCCCAGCACCAGGTAGATGGTCACGATGGCCGCGAGGATGAGCAGGGGCTGGGACTTGAGGGACGCCTGGAAGGCCTGGGCCGTGCCCTGGAAGCTGCCGCGCACCGACACCGGCGCGCCGCTGCCGGCCACGGCGTCATTGATGGCGACGACCGCATCCGACATCGACACGCCCTCGGCCAGGTTGAAGCTGATGGTGCTGGCCGGCGTGCCGCTCTGGTGGTTGACTGACAGCGGAGTGTTGGTCGTCTCGACGCGCGCCACCGCAGATAGCGGCACCTGCTGGCCCGCGCTGCTGGTCAGCATCAGCCGGTCCAGGGTCTGCGGGCTTTGCAGCCAGACGGGTGCCAGCTCCATGACGACGCGGTACTGGTTCAGCGGGTTGTAGATGACGCCGACCTGGCGCTGGCCGAAGGCGTTGTTCAGCGTGCTGTCGAAGGCGCCCATCGTGATGCCGAGCCGTGCCAGCGCGTCACGGTCGACGACGAGGGACGTCTGCGTGCCCTTGTCTTGCTGGTCGGTGTTGACGTCGGTGATCTCCGGCACCTCGGTCAGCGCGCGGCGGATGCGCGGCTCCCAGGTGCGCAGGTCTTCCAGGCTGTCCGACTGCAGCGTGTACTGCAGCGAGGCATTGGCCTGACGGCCGCCGATGCGGATGTCCTGCACGGGCGCCATGAAGAGATTGGCGCCGGGCACCTTGGCCAGCTTGCCGCGCAGCCGGTTGATGACGGCGTCGATGCTCTCCTCACGCTCGGCCTGGGGCTTCAGGCTGATGAACATGTTGGCGCTGTTGCGCTGGCCGCCGCCGGTGAAACCGGTGACGTTGGCCACGGCAGGGTCGGCGCGCACGATGTCATGGAAGGTGCGCAGCTTGAGCTGCATGGATTGGAAGGAGGAGGCCTGGTCGGCCTGTACGCCGCCAGTCATCAGGCCGGTGTCCTGCTGCGGGAAGAAGCCCTTGGGGATGGTCATGTAGAGATGCACGTTCAGCGCGACGACGCCGGCCAGCACCAGCAGCGCGACGGGCTGGTGGCGCAGCGTCCAGCGCAGACTGCGGCGGTAGCCGCGCATCAATGCGCGTTGCAGGCGTCCGAGAAATTGGCCGACGCGGCCGGCCTTCTTCGCCTCGCCATGGGGCTTGAGCAAGGTCGCGGCCATCATGGGCGTGGTGGTCAGCGACACGACCATGGACACCAGGATGGCCACCGACAGCACGACGGCGAACTCGCGGAACAGCCGCCCGACGATGCCACCCATGGCCAGGATGGGGATGAAGACGGCAATCAGGCTCAGCGAGATGGAAACGACGGTGAAGCCGATCTCGCGCGCGCCTTTCAGCGCCGCCTCGCGGGGCGGCACGCCGCGCTCGATGTGGCGCGAGATGTTCTCGAGCACGACGATGGCGTCGTCGACGACGAAGCCCGTCGCCACCGTCATCGCCATCAGCGACAGGTTGTCGATGCTGTAGCCCAGCAGATACATGAAGCCGCAGGTGCCGGCCAGCGACACCGGCACGGCCACCGCCGGCAGCAGGGCGGCACGGAAGCGCCGCAGGAAGATGAAGACGACGACGATGACCAGGCCGAAAGAGATGGCCAGCGTGCGCTGCACCTCCTTGATGCTGCCGCGGATGGTGGACGTGCGGTCCATGACGACGTCGACATTGATGGCCGGCGAGATGGAGGCGCGCAACTGCGGCAGCAGAGCCCGCACGGTGTCCACCGTCTTGATGATGTTGGCGCTGGGTGCCTTGTTCAGGATCAGCAGCACGGCCGAGCGGCCATTGGCCAGGCCGTCGTTGCGCAGGTCCTGCACGCTGTCCTCGATGGAGGCCACGTCGCGCAGCTGCACGGCGGCGCCGTTCTTGTAGCTCAGCACCAGGGGTGCGTAGTCGCTGGCGAGGCGGGCCTGGTCGTTGGCGATGATCTGCCAGGTGCGGTCGCCGCTCTCCAGTTGCCCCTTGGGCCGGTTGGCATTGGTGGCGACAACGGCCGCCCTGACCTGATCCAGCGAGATGCCCTGGGCGGACAGCTTGTTCGGGTCCAGCTCGATGCGCACGGCCGGCAGCGCGCCGCCGCCCACGCTGACCTGGCCGACGCCATCGACCTGCGACAGCCGCTGCGCCAGCACGGTGGAGGCGGCGTCGTACATCTGGCCGCGCGTCAGCGTGTCCGACGTCAGCGCGACGATCATGATGGGCGCGTCGGCCGGGTTGACCTTGCGGTAGCTCGGGTTGCTCGGCATGCCCGTGGGCAGCAGCGCGCGCGAGGCGTTGATGCCGGCCTGCACGTCGCGGGCGGCGCTGTCGATGTCGCGGCTGAGGTCGAACTGCAGCGTGACGCGGCTGCTGCCCAGCGACGATGACGAGGTGATCTCGGTGACGCCGGCGATGCTGCCGAGCGTCCGCTCCAGCGGCGTGGCCACGGTGGCGGCCATCGTGTCGGGGCTGGCACCGGGCAGGGAGGCGCTGACCGAGATGGTCGGGAACTCGACCTGGGGCAGCGGCGCAATCGGCAGCAGCAGATAGGCGATGGCGCCCGCCAGCGCCAGGCCGCAAGTGATCAGCGCCGTGCCGATGGGGCGCTCGATGAAGACGCGCGACAGGTTCACGCCACGGCCTCCTTCGCCTGGCCGCGGCGCTTGAGGCGCGCGGCCACCGATGCGAAGCCCAGGTAAATGACCGGCGTCGTGAACAGCGTCAGCAGCTGGCTGACGATGAGGCCGCCGACCATGACGACGCCCAGCGGGTGGCGCAGCTCGCTGCCCACGCCGGTGCCGAGCATCAGCGGCAGCGCGCCCAGCAGGGCCGCCATCGTCGTCATCAGGATGGGCCGGAAACGCAGCAGGCAGGCCTCGAAGATGGCGTCGCGCGGCGTCTTGCCATGATCGCGTTCGGCCTCCAAGGCGAAGTCGATCATCATGATCGCGTTCTTCTTGACGATACCGATCAAGAGCACGATGCCGATGATGGCGATGATGTCCAGGTCCAGGCGGAAGGCCAGCAGGGCCAGCAGCGCGCCCAGGCCGGCGGAGGGCAGCGTCGACAGGATGGTCAGCGGGTGGATGGTGCTCTCGTAGAGCACGCCCAGCACGATGTACATCGTCACGATGGCCGCGAGGATGAGCAGCAGCGTGCTCGTGAGGGACGCCTGGAAGGCCAGGGCCGCGCCCTCGAATCGCGTCTCGACGCTGAGCGGCAGCTGCAACGCATCGACCTCGGCGCGCACAGCCTTGACCGCTTCGCCGAGCGAGGCGCCGGGCGCGAGGTTGAAGGACAGGGTCGACGACGGAAACTGCGCCACATGGTTGACAGCCAGCGGCGCCAGCTTCTCGCTGAAGCGCGCCACCGAGCTGAGCGGCACCTGCACGCCGCCCGCGCCGGGCACATAGAGACGCTTCAGGCCGTCCAGCCCCTGGCGATACTCGGGCGCCACTTCCAGCACGACGCGGTATTGGTTGCTCTGCGTGAAGATGGTCGAGATCAACCGCTGGCCGAAGGCGCTGTACAGCGCACTGTCGATGGCCGCGACGCTGACGCCCAGCCGGCCGGCCGCGTCGCGGTCGATGTCGACATAGGCTTGGAGGCCCTTTTCCTGCTGGTCGCTGGCCACATCGACGATCTGCTTCAGGCCACGCAGCCGCTCCAGCACGGCCGTCGTCGAACGGCTCAACTCGGCGGAGTCCGGCGAAGACAGCGTGAACTGGTACTGCGTCTTGGCGATGCGGTCCTCGATGGTCAGGTCCTGCACGGGCTGCAGATACAGCGCAATGCCGGGCTCCTCGGCGGCCGCGTCCGCAATGCGTCGCGCCACCTCGGCGGCGCTGGCGCCGCGGCCCTCCTTGGCCTTGAGCGAAATCTGCAGCCGGCCCTGGTTCAGCGTCGTGTTGCCACCGTCCACGCCGATGAAGGACGACACGCTCTCCACCGCCGGGTCCTTCAGCACGCGTTCGGCCAGGCGCTGCTGGTGCTCGGCCATGGCGCCAAAGGAGGTGGACTGCGCCGCCTCGGTGATGCCCTGCAGCTGGCCCGTGTCCTGCACCGGGAAGAAGCCCTTGGGCACCAGCAGATAGAGCACGCCGGTCAGGCCCAGCGTGGCGATGAAGACGACCAGCGTCGCCGCCGAGCGGTCCAGCACCCAGTTCAACATGCGGCCATAGCCGGCAATGATGTCGTCGAAGGCCTTGCCCACGCGGCGCCACAGCCAGCCGTGGTCTTCGTCGTGCTCGTGCTTGAGCAGGCGCGCGCACATCATGGGCGTCAACGTCAGCGACACGAAGGCCGAGATCAGGATGGACACGGCCAGCGTGATGGCGAACTCGTGGAAGAGGCGGCCGACCACGTCGCCCATGAAGAGCAGCGGGATCAGCACGGCGATCAGCGAGACCGTCAGCGAGATGATGGTGAAGCCGATCTGCTTGGAGCCAGTCAGGGCTGCGTCGTATGGGCTGACGGCTTCACCGCCCTCCTCCATGTGCCGCGCAATGTTCTCAATCATGACGATGGCGTCGTCCACCACGAAGCCCGTGGAGATCACCAACGCCATCAGCGTCAGGTTGTTGATCGAGAACCCCGCCATGTACATGACGCCGAAGGTGCCCACCAGAGACACCGGCACGGCGACGGCCGGGATGATGGTGGCCGGCAGGCTGCGCAGGAAGACGAAGATGACGCCGATGACCAACACGATGGCAAACAGCAGCTCATGCTGCACATCGGTCACCGAGGCGCGGATGGTGGTGGTGCGGTCGCTGAGCAGTTGCACGTCCAGCGATGCCGGCAGGCTGGCCTGCAGCTGGGGCAGCACGGCGCGCACGCGGTCCACGGTCTCGATGACGTTGGCGCCGGGCTGGCGCTGCACGTTCAGGATGACGGCCGACACGCTGGATTTGCTGGCCTGGCCGGCCCAGGCGGCCAGGCGCAGGTTCTCGGCGTCATCCACCAGCTGGGCCACATCCTTGAGCCGCACCGCATTGCCGTTCTTGTAGGCGATGACGAGGTTGGCGTATTCAGACGCGCTGCGCAGCTGGTCGTTGGCGTCCAGCGTCGAGGCCCGCAGCGGGCCGTCGAAGCTGCCCTTGGACTGGTTGACGTTGGCGCCCGAGATCGCCGTGCGCACATCGTCGATGGACAGGCCGAGGGACGCCAGCGCGCCCGGGTTGGCCCGGATGCGCACGGCCGGCCGCCGGCCGCCCGCGATGCCCACAAGGCCCACGCCCGGCACTTGGGAGATCTTCTGCGCCAGCCGGCTCTCGACGAGATCGTGCACGCGCGTGATGGGCAGGGTCGCGGAACTGATGGCGATGGTCAGCACCGGCGCATCGGCCGGGTTGACCTTGCTGTAGACCGGCGGCATCGGCAGGTCGCTGGGCAGCAGGTTGCTGCCGGCATTGATGGCCGCCTGCACCTCCTGCTCGGCCACGTCCAGGGCCAGGCTGAGCTCGAAGCGCAGCGTGATGACCGAGGCCCCGCCCGAGCTGGTGGACGACATCTGCGCCAGGCCCGGCATCTGGCCGAACTGGCGCTCCAGCGGGGCGGTGACCGAGGACGTCATCACGTCCGGGCTGGCGCCGGGGTAGAGCGTCGTGACCTGGATGGTCGGGTAGTCGACCTCGGGCAGGGCCGACACCGGCAGCAGCCGGTAGGCCAGGGCGCCGGCCAGCACGATGGCCAGCATCAGCAGCGAGGTCGCGACCGGCCGCGCGATGAAAAGGCGTGACGGGTTCATCGGAAGCTGTGAATGGACTCCGCGCGGCCGAGCAGGCCGTCGCGGCGTCGCCAATCAAGGCGCAAAGCACAGCCGTAGCAGGGACTACGGCGAGCATTTGCAACGCCGAGTGGCGGCGTTGCGGCGGGATGAGCGGGCGTGCGGGGTGCGTTCACAGCTTCCTCACTGGGAAGGAGCCGAGGCGCGGTGCTGCTGGATCCAGGTGCGGCGGTCCTCCGGGCTCATGGCCTTGAGCTTCTCGACCATCTCGGGCGGCACGCGGTCTGCCCAGCGCGGGCGCTCGCCGTCAGCGGCACTGGCGCTGGTGCTGGCCGCAGTTGCATTGCCACCCGCGCCACTGGCTGCGCTGGCTGCACCGGCGCCAGCACCACGCCCACGACCGCGGCCACCCGGGCCGGAAGCCCCAGCGGCCGGCACCTTGATGACCTCGGCCTTGCCGCCATCACGCAGGCGGTCGGCGCCGTCGGTGACAACCTGGTCGCCCTCCTTCAGATCGCCCTGCACGGCAGTGAAATCGCCGTCGGTGGCCAGGGTCTGCACCTTGCGCAGCGCCACCTGGCCGTCGGCCACGACGTAGATGTAGATGCCCTGGGAGCCACGTTGCACGGCCGCCGTCGGCACGACGAGGACGCCCTTCAGCGTGTCCAGCTGCAGGCGCACATTGACGAACTGGTTGGGGAAGAGACCGCCGTCCTTGTTGTCGAACAGGGCCTTGACCTTGATGGTGCCGGTGGTCGCGTCGATGGCGTTGTCGGTGCTGGCAACGCGGCCTTCGGCCAGCTTGGTGCGGCGCTCGCGGTCCCAGGCCTGCACAGGCAAGGCCTGCTTGTCGCCCAGCTGCTGGCGGATGCGAGGCAGGCGCGCGTCCGGCACGGCGAAGACGACTGCGGCCGGCTGGATCTGGGCGATGGTCAGCAGCCCGTTGGCGTCGCCGGGCGTGATGTTGTTGCCGAGGTCGGCCTGCTTCAGGCCCGCCTGGCCGGCGATGGGCGCGGTGACGCGGGTGTAGGACAGCTGCAGCTTGGCGTTGTCCACCGCCGCCTGGTCCGACAGCAGGGTAGCTTCCAACTGGCGCACGAGGGCCTGCTGGGTGTCGAGCTGCTGGCGCGGCGCAGCCTCCTTGGCGACGAGGTCCTTGTAGCGGGCAAGGTCGGCGCGGGCGTTCTCCAGCTGGGCCTGGTCGCGCGCCAGCGTGCCCTGGGCCTGGTCGCGGGCGATCTCGTAGGGCTTGGGATCGATGAGGGCGAGCACCTGGCCGGCTTTCACCGGCTGGCCCTCGTGGAAATAGATAGCCTTCAGCTCGCCGCTGACCTTGGCGTGCACCACAGCGGTGTTGGCCGAGGCGATGCTGCCGATGGCGTCGACGACGACGGCCATGTCGCGCTTCTGCACCGCGGCCACCGTGACCGGCTGCGGCCCGCTGCGGCCAAAGCGCCCGCCCGCGGGCCGGCCCGACCCGCCGGCACCAGATGCGGCCGATGCCGCGCCGGCCGGCCCGTCAGCGGCGCCTTCGCCGCCCCTGCCCTTCCACCACCACGCCGCGCCCGCAATGACGATGACGACGGCTACCGCGACCCAGATCCAGGTTTTGCTGCCCTTGGATTCCTTGTTCTGCATTCGGTCCACTCCTGGTTGCAGCCAAGTTTCCCGGCCGAATGTAGCTGCAGCATTGCTGGGTCTCAAAGCTACGATCATGGTCATGATCAAGCTGATGGTGGGCCTGGGCAATCCAGGTGCCGAGTACGAAGACACGCGCCACAACGCCGGTTTCTGGTGGATTGACGGCCTGGCCCGGGGCCTCAAGGTGAGCCTGGCGCCCGACAAGGCCTATCACGGCCTGGTGGCCCGCGTGAACCAGGCGCCGGGCGCCAGCGGCCCGATCTGGCTGCTGGAGCCCATGACCTATATGAACCTGTCCGGCAAGTCGGTCGCGGCGCTGGCGCGCTTCTTCAAGATCGCGCCGGAAGAGATCCTGGCCATCCACGACGAGCTGGACCTGTCGCCCGGCGAGATGAAGTTCAAGAAGGGCGGCGGCGACGGCGGCCACAACGGCCTGAAGGACATGCGGGCTCAGCTTGGCAGCGGGGACTTCTGGCGGCTGCGGCTGGGCATCGGCCACCCGGGCCACAAGGATGAGGTGGCCGGCTATGTGCTGCGCAAGCCGCCGCTGGCCGAGCGCCAGGCGGTGGAGGACTGCATCGAGAAGAGCTACGGCGCAGTCGAGCTGATGCTGCGCGGCGACATGGACAAGGCGCTGGCCAAAATTCACGCCAAACCGCCGCGGCCCAAGCCGCCCAAACCCCAGCCGCCAGTAGACACTCCGGCCTCATGAAGCCTCTGCTGCTGATTCTGGCCCTCGCACTCGCACTGCCTGTTCTGGCGCAGACCCAGACGCGCCGCGCCCAGGTCTACCGCTGCGGCCTCGACGGTCGCGACCTGCGCGACTCGCCCTGCCCCGGTGGCAGCGCGGCCAGCAGCGTCGACTACGACCAGCCCAGCGCCGCCGACAGCAAGGCGGCGCGCGACCGCCACTTCGCGGACTCCCGGCAGGCTGCGGTCCTGGCCCAGTCTCGCCGCGCCAGCGAAGCTGAAGCCCGCCACCTGCGCGCTCAGGCAGTCGGCTTGCAGGCGCCGCCACCGCCCGCCCAGGCTGCCAGCGCCCCACAAGTCACCCATCTGAAGCCGCCGAAGACGGCCAAACCGCACAAGCCCTCCACCGCTGCCAGCGACCATCGATAGAATCCGCGCCGTTGGTGCTCGCGCCCGCCTTCACGGCGGCTGCAGTTCAACGGGAATCAGGAGGACGAGCGGTCACGCCGCAGATCTAACCTGAGCTGTCCCCGCAACGGTAAGTGGACGAGGCCTTGGCGCCTCACTGTTCGACCACATAGCCACTGGTGCGTGCACCGGGAAGGCGTCGAGCAGAACTCAAGTCCATCAGCCCGGATACCGGCCAACGACGGGGCCGCTGAGCGACAAGCCAGCGGCCGTTTTTCAGCCTTGCTGCGGGGGTCAGCGCGGCTGGGTGTTCGTTCGCGTCTCCTCTCATGTCCCATTCCCTCCTCGCGGCCCGTCGGTCGCTGCTCGCCCTGGCCGTGCTGGCCCTGGCTTCGTCCGCCCACGCCCAGAACAAGCTCGACACCGTCGTCACCACCGCCGCGCGCACGCCCCAGCGCCTGTCGGAAGTGCTGGCCGACCTGACCGTCATCACCCGCGCCGACATCGAGCGCCAGGCCGCCGCCAGCGTGGCCGACCTGCTGCGCAACAACGGCTGTGCCGAGCTGGTCCGCAACGGCGGTGCGGCGTCCACGACCAGCCTCTTCCTGCGCGGCGCCGATACGCGCCACACGCTGGTCCTCGTCGACGGCGTGCGCATGGACTCGCAGTCCACCGGCGGCGCCAGCTGGCAGGGCATCCCGGTTTCGCAGGTCGAGCGCGTGGAAGTGCTGAAGGGACCGGCCAGCGCCATCTATGGCTCTGACGCCGTCGGCGGCGTCGTGCAGATCTTCACCCGTAAAGCAGGAGGGAATGGCGGCGGCAAGATCAGCGCCGATTTCGGCGTGGGCCTGGGCACCCAGGGCACGATGAAGGCCGACGGCGGCCTGTTCGGCAGCCAAGGCATCATCGACTTCGCCTTCACCGGCGCCATCGAGGAGAGCGACGGCTTCAACTCGACGATCGACGTGCCCGGCTCCTTCAGCTACATCCCTGACCGGGACGGCTGGCGCAAGTACCAGGGCACGGCTCGCATCGGCGCCCAACTGGCCGAGGGCCATCGCGCCGAAATCATCGTCATCAAGAACCACGCGAACGCGCAATACGATTCCTCCAAGTCCCGGCCCCTCGTGGATGACCACAGCGTGCAGGACACCGACGCCACCCGTCTGGCCTGGACGGCGCAATGGGCGCCGGCCGTGCAGACGCAGCTCAGCTATGGCGAATCGCGCGACCGTTACCAGACCGACCCCTCGCCCTATCTGACCATCACCAAGGTCAAGAACCTGGCGCTGACCGGCTCCTATGTGCTGGGCCAGGGCCAGCAGATCAACTTCCAGGGCGAGCGCATCGAGGACAAGCTGGAGAACAGCGGCCTGGTGACCGCCGGTGTCGGCAAGCGCCACCGCAATGCCGTCGGCGCGGGTTACCTGCTCAATGCCGGCGCCTTCAGCCTGCAAACCCACGCCCGCCACGACAACGACAGCCAGTTCGGCAGTGTCGACACCGGCACCCTGCTGGCCGGCTATGAGGTCGTGACCGGCCTGCGCGTCGTCGGCTCGGTCGGCAATGCCTTTCGCGCACCGACCCTCTACCAGCAGGGCACGGTCTACGGGCCAGACCTCAGCAAGCCTGGCGTCAAGCCGCTCGAAGCCGAGCGCGGCCGCAATGTCGAATTCGGCCTGAAGTACGGCGTTGGCGACACCGAGCTCACGGCCACGGCCTACCGCAACCGCGTCAGCAACCTCATCATCTTCGGCGCCGCCGGCAGCTGCCAGAGCGCCTTCGGCTGCTATCAGAACGTGGCGGCGGCCCGCCTGCGCGGCGTGACCCTGGCTGGCAATACCAAGGCCGGCAGCGTGAACCTGCGCGCCACCATGGACTTCCAGAAGCCCACCGACGCCAGCACCGGGCTGCTGCTGGCTCGCCGCGCCAAGCGCCTGGCCACGGTCGGCGCCGACACCGAGCTGGGCGACTGGGTGCTGGGCAGCAGCGTGCAGGCCTCCGGCGCGCGCTGGGACAACGCCGCCAACACGCGCAAGCTGGGCGGCTATGGCCTGGTCAACTTCAACGCGCAGTACAAGATCCGCAAGGATCTGAAGCTGCAGCTGAACCTGGACAACGCCTTCGACCGCGAGACGTCGACGGCCTATGGCTATGCGTCGGCACCGCGCACGGCGCTGATCAGCCTGCGCTGGAGCCCAAGCTTGTGAGCCCCTCGCCCAAACTCGCGTCGCTGAACGCGAGCGAGTCTGGTCGGTCCCCCAAGGGGACGGCGATGCTTGCCGGATCGACCGGCAAGCACATCGCCCAAGGCGGGCCGGCTTGGGAGCGGCCCGGCGCTCAGCCCGCAAACTCCGGGTACCTGACAAACACATGAAGTGAACAACGCTCACGAACTCATCGTCGGCGGCCAGCGCAGCGGCAAGTCGCGCCGGGCCGAGAAGCTGGCTCTGGGCTGGCCCGGCCGCGTGGTGGTCATCGCCACCGCGCTGGCGGCCGACGACGAGATGCGTGAGCGCATCGCCCATCACCGTGCCTCACGGCCGGCAGGTTTCGAGACTGTCGAAGCCCCGCTGGTCCTGAGCGCGGCCCTGCAACAGGTCGACGACGCCAACACCCTGGTCGTTGTCGATTGCCTGACGCTGTGGCTGGTGAACTGGCTGATGCCGATGAGCGGCGCGCCCGATGCGGCCGGCTGGCAGGCCGAGCGCACCGCGCTGCTGGATCTGCTGCCACGCTTGAAGTCGCCCGTCGTCTTCGTCTCCAACGAGGTCGGCTGGGGCGTGTCGCCGCTGGGTCGAGAGGTGCGCGACTACATCGACGAGCTTGGCCGCCTGAACCAGGACGTCGCGCGCCTGTGCGGCCGATTGACACTGATGGTCGCTGGCCAGGCCTGGACACGACCCGTCGAGGATTCGAACCATGCGTAGATTGCTTGCCCTGCTGCTGTTGGCCATTGCGCTGCCGGTTGCTGCCATCGACATCAAGGACGACCTCGGCCAGGTGACGCAGATCAGCACGCCGCCGCAGCGCATCGTCAGCCTGCTGCCTTCGCTGACCGAGACCGTCTGCGAACTCGGTGCCTGCGCCCGGCTGGTCGGCGTCGACCGCTATTCCAACTTCCCCGCCTCAGTGAACGCCCTGCCCAAGGTCGGCGGCATGGAAGACACCAATGTCGAGCTGATCGCGTCGCTCAAGCCCGATGTCGTGCTGGTGGCCGTGTCCTCGCGCGTGGCCGAGCGGCTGCGCGCCTTGGGCCTCAAGGTCGTCGTTCTGGAGCCGCGCAGCTACAAGGACGTTCAGCGCGTGCTGAACATCATCGGCCAGGTGCTCGGCGTGCCTGATGCCCAGCGCGTCTGGCGCCATATCGAGGCCGGCGTCGCCGCGGCGGCCAGCAGCGTGCCAGCGTCGGCGCGGGGCGTGCGCGTCTACTTTGAGGTCGCCCCCGGCATCTGGGCCGCCGGCGAGTCCTCCTTCATGGGCGAGACGCTGACCAAGCTCGGCGCCGGCAACATCATCCCGGCGTCGCTCGGCCCCTTCCCCAAGATCAACCCGGAGTTCGTCGTCAAGGCCAACCCGGCCTTGATCATGATCGGCCAGCGCGGCTCCGAAGGCCTGACCCAGCGCCCCGGCTGGGACCGCATCGACGCCGTCAAGCGCGGCCGCATCTGCATCTTCAAGCCCGAGGAGGGCGACATCCTCACCCGCCCGGGGCCGCGCATGGCCGAGGCGGCGCAGATCATGGCCCGCTGCCTGCGCGAGAAGGGCGCCTCGTGATGAACATCCGCCCCGGGCTGCTGCTGACGCTGCTGCTGCTCGTTGGTGCCGGCGGCGTGCTGGGGGGCGTGCTGGTCGGCAGCACCGGCTGGGCTGACCTCGGCGACGACAGCATGGGCATCATCCTGTGGGAGATCCGTCTGCCGCGCTCGTTGGGCGCCTGGTGGGCCGGCGCCCTGCTCGGCATGGCCGGTGCGATGTCGCAAGGCCTGTTCCGCAACCCGCTGGCCGATCCCTATCTGCTGGGCAGCGCCTCGGGCGCCGGCCTGGCGGTGGCCATCGCGCTGGCGCTGACCGGCATCTCGCCCCAGACCTCGTCGCTGCTGGCCCATGTCGGACTGACCGGCATCGCCTTCGTCGGCACGCTGGTTGGCGTGGGCCTGACGCTGATCCTGGCGCGCGGCGTCGAGCAGACGCTGCGCCTCTTGCTGGCCGGCGTCGTCGTCGGCGTCGTGCTGAATGCGCTCACGGGCCTGGCCACGCTGTGGGCGCCTGACATCCTGCGCGCCATGCAGGCCTTCCTGCTCGGCAACACCGGCCTGCTGGGCTGGAGCAGCGTCACGGTGATGACCGCCAGTGGCATCGCGGCCCTCGTCATCGGCCTGCTGGCCAGCCCGGCCCTGGATGCGCTGACGCTGGGCGAGGCCACCGCCGCGTCGCTGGGCGTGCGCATGGGCCTGATGCGGCTGCTGCTTATCCTGGCCTTTGCGCTGGCCACGGGTGCTGCCGTCGCGCAGACCGGCATCGTCGCCTTTGTCGGCCTCGTCGCACCCCACCTCGTGCGCAGCCTCTGCCCCATGCTTCACGGCCGGCTGATCCTGATGTCGGCCGCGGCCGGCGGCGCCCTGCTGCTGGTGGCCGATGTGATCGCGCGCGGGTTGATGCGACCGCAGGAGCTGCCCGTCGGTCTCGTCACCGCGCTGCTGGGCGGCGTCTATCTTCTTGTGCTGATGCATAGACGCGGAGCGCCCAAGCGATGAATGCCCTGCACGCCCGCATCGCCCGCGTCCGCATCGACGGCCGCGACCTGATCAGCGACATCGATCTTGCCTTGCCCCAGGGCCGTTGGACGGCCATCGTCGGCCCCAACGGCGCCGGCAAGTCGACGCTGCTGCGCGCCATCGCCGGCCTGCAGCGTTGTGAAGGCAATGTGCTGCTCGGCGGCAAGCCGCTCAATGACTGGCCGTCCCGCGAGCGCGCCCGCCAACTGGCCTGGATGGGCCAGCAGGAGACCGGCGCCGACGACCTGACGGCCCAGGACGTCGTGCAGCTCGGCCGCCTGCCGCACCGGCCGTGGCTGGCGCCGCCCACCGCGGCAGACCATGTCGCCGTGCAGACCGCGATGGAATCCACGCAGAGCTGGGCCTGGCGCGAGCGCCGGCTGGGGTCTCTGTCGGGCGGCGAGCGCCAGCGTGTGCTGCTGGCCCGGGCCCTCGCGGTGCAGGCGCCGCTGACCTTGATGGACGAGCCCCTGGCCCACCTCGACCCGCCCCATCAGGCCGAATGGATGGCCCTGGTGCGTGAGCGCGTCGCCGCCGGCCACAGCGTCGTCAGCGTTCTGCACGAGCTGCATCTCGCGCTGCAGGCCGACCATCTCGTGCTGATGGCCGATGGCCGCATCGTGCACACCGGCGCACCGGCTGATGCAGCCACGCATGCGGCGCTGAAACGCGTCTTCGGCCCCCGCCTGCACATCGCACAGATCGAGGGCCGCTGGGTCGCCCTGCCTTTATGACCTCTTGCGCCGCCCTCTTCATCAGCGCCCCGTCTTCGGGATCGGGCAAGACCTGCGTCACTGCGGCGATTGCGCGCAGCCATGCACGGCGCGGCAAGCGCGTGCGCGTCTTCAAGACCGGGCCGGACTTCCTCGACCCCAGCATCCTCGAGCGCGCCAGCGGCCGCCCGGTCTACCAGCTCGACCTCTTCATGGGCGGCTTCGCCCACTGCCAGGCCCTGCTGGCCGAGGCCGCGCGCGAGGCTGACCTCATCCTCGTCGAAGGCGTCATGGGCCTGTTCGACGGCAACCCGAGCAGCGCCGACCTGGCCGTCGCCTTCGGGCTGCCAGTCGTCTGCGTCATCGACGCTTCGGCCATGGCCCAGACCTTCGCAGCGCTGGCGACGGGACTGCAGCGCTTCAGGCCCGAGCTGCACCACTGCGGCGTCATCGCCAACCGCATCGGCAGCGCGGCGCATGGGCGCATGCTCAGCGAAGGCCTGCCGGACGACCTGCCGCTGATCGCCGCCCTGCCGCGCGAGCCCAAGCTCATCCTGCCTGAGCGCCATCTCGGCCTCGTGCAGGCACTGGAGCAGCCGAGGCTGGATACACAGCTCGATGCCTGGGCCGATGCCTGGGAAGCCGGGCTGCGGCCTGGCTTGGCCTTCAAGCCCCAGGCCTTTGAGGCGAACACTGAGCCGCCGCTGCCACCGCTGCTCCAGGGCCGCCGCATTGCCATCGCCCGCGACGCCGCCTTCGGTTTCATCTACGCAGCCAATGTCGACCTGCTCCGCGCCCTGGGCGCCGAACTGTCCTTCTTCTCGCCCATCCGCCATGAGGCCCTGCCGGTTTGCGATGCACTCTGGCTGCCCGGCGGCTACCCCGAGTTGCATGTCGAGGCGCTGGGTGCCCACCCCACGCTGGCCGCAGCCCTGGCCGGCCATGTCGCCGCAGGTAAACCGCTGCTCGCCGAATGCGGCGGCATGCTGGCGCTGCTGGACTCACTGACTGACGCGGCCGGTGATACTCACCGCATGGTCGGCGTCATGCCCGGCCGCGCCCATGTGCAGCACCGCCTCGCGGCTCTGGGACTGCAGGCCATCGCCTGGCCCGAAGGCCCGTTGCGCGGCCACAGCTATCACTACTCGACGCTGGAGACGCCGCTGGCGCCGATCATGCGGGCCAGCAACCCCAATGGCGGCAACACCGCCGAGGCCCTCTACCAGCAGGGCTCGCTGCGGGCGAGCTATGTGCACCACTACTTCCCGTCCAACCCGGAGGCCATAGCGGCTTTCTTCAGGGGCTGACCCATGGAAATCGAACAACCTCCCGTCGACCGCGAACGCGTCATCCCCAGCGGCGAGCGCCGTGGCCTGGTGATCGTCCACACCGGCGACGGCAAGGGCAAGAGCACCGCCGCCTTTGGCCTTGCACTGCGCGCGCATGGGCGCGGCAAACCGGTGCGCATCTACCAGTTCATGAAGGTGCCCAGCGCCCGCTTCGGCGAGCACCGCGTGTTCGAGCAACTGGGCGTGCCCATCGAGGGCCTGGGCGACGGCTTCTCGTGGAAGAGCAAGGACCTGGAGCACTCCGCCGAACTCGCCCGCGAGGGCTGGGGCCGCGCCGAATCGGTCATCCGTGCGGGCGACCATTTCCTCGTCGTGCTGGACGAGATCATGTACCCGCTGCGCTACGGCTGGCTGGCGCTGGAGACGGTGCTGGCCTGCCTGCGCGAGCGCCCGCCGCATGTGCACGTCGTGCTGACGGGGCGTGGCGCGCCGGCCGAACTGATCGAGCTGGCCGACACGGTCACCGAGATGGCGATGATCAAGCACCACTACAAGGCGGGCGTGCCGGCGCAGCGGGGGATCGAGGATTGAGCGCCCTCATCATCTGCACCACCTGCGCCGATGGCCAGGGCCAGGCTCTGCTGGAAGCCGTCGAAAACGAGGCGCTGGCACGCGACTGGTTGCTGCCCGTTCGGGGACAAGCCTGCATGGCTGCCTGCAAGCAGAGCTGCACGGCGGCCCTGCAAGGCCCTGGCAAGCACAGCTATCTGTTCGGGCAGCTCGCGCCCGACGCCGCCAGCGTCGACGCGCTGCTGTCGGTGGCCGCCCAACATTCGGAGCCGGGTGACGGCCTGCTGGCCTGGGACCGCCGGCCTGATCGACTCAAGGGCGGCCTGGTGGCCCGCCTGCCACCGCTGGGCTTATGAACCTGCTGCTGCCGCTGGCCATGATGGTGGCCCTGCTGGTGGATCGCCTGGGCGAGCCGCCGAGCTGGGCCCATCCCGTCGTCGGCATGGGGCGCTATCTTGGCCTGTTCAAGCTGACGAAGCTACCGCCAGCCGTCGGCTTCATCGCCGGCGCGCTGGCCTGGCTCGTCGGCGCCGCGATCGTCGCTTTCATCGCGCTGTGGCTGGAGGGCTGGGTGCTGCTCCTGCTGCAGCCTTGGCATTCACCGCTGCGCCTCGTCGGCGCCGCCTTGGCTGTCGGCCTGCTGCTCAAGCCACTGCTGGCTTGGCGCATGCTGGCCGAGGAGGCGCTGGCCGTGGAAGCTGCATTGAATGAATCGCTGGAAGCTGGACGCGCGCGGCTGTCGCGCCTGGTCAGCCGCGACACGTCGGCGCTGACCGAGACCGAGGTGCGCGAAGCCACCATCGAGACGCTGGCCGAAAACCTCAACGACTCGGTCATCGCGCCACTGTTCTGGTTCGCCATCCTCGGCCTGCCCGGGGCCGCGATCTACCGCTTTGCGAACACGGCCGATGCGATGTGGGGCTACCGCGACGCGCGCGAGTGGTGCGGCAAATGGGCGGCGCGGGCGGACGACCTGCTGTCATGGCTGCCGGCCCGGCTGACGGCGCTGGTACTGATGCCGCCCTCCTTCGCCCGGCTGCCGCGCGAAGCCCGGCGCACGCCCTCCCCCAACAGCGGCTGGCCCATGGCCGCGATGGCACTGCGGCTGGGCCGGCGGCTGTCCAAGCCCGGCGTCTATGCATTGAATGCCGAAGGGAGCCCCGTGCAGGCCGGCGATGTGCACGCTGCCCGCGCCGTCGCCCAGCAGGCCGTCTTTGCCGGTGCCGTGCTGCTTGCCGCGCTCGCCTGGGCGTTGAGGGCATGAACGCGCCTATGCTGCCCGAGCATGGGGGACCGGATGAGGGTCCGCCAGCAGCACACGACTTCTCGACCAATGCCAGCCCGCTGGGCCCGCCGCCGACGCTGATGAACGCCGTGCAAGCCGCCGACCGTCAGGCCTACCCCGACCCGAACTACCGCACGCTGCGCCGCCATCTCGGTGACGCGGACCTGGTCCTGCCCACGGCCGGTGGCGCAGAGGGCATTCGCCGGCTGACGCTGGCGGCGATGTTGACGGGTCGCCGCGAGGTCTGGGTGCCGCAACCCGGCTTTGGCGACTACGCCCTTGCCGCCCAGGCGTTGGGCCTGCCGGTGAAGCCCTATGCCGCACCCGCCGACATCCGACCGACGGCGCCGGCCCTGGTCTGGATCTGCGAGCCTTGCAACCCGACCGGCGCCAGCGTGCCGGTATGGCCGCAGCTCGATGCCCTGGTCGTGATCGACCGCGCCTACGAGCCGCTGCGCCTTCACGGCGACAGCCCTGCCCTGCCGCCCGGAGCCTGGCAGCTCATCTGCCCCAACAAGGCCCTGGGCCTGACCGGCGTACGCGCGGGCTATCTCATCGCGCCAGCCGCCGACCCGGTCTGGTCCCGTGCGTTGTCGCTGGCGCCGAGCTGGGTTCTGTCGGCCGAGGGCGTGGCCATGCTGATGCACTGGCACAGCGACGACACGCAAGCGTGGCTGGCCAAGGCCCGCAATCAGCTGCGTGAATGGACGGCACAGCAGCGCTCGATGCTGGCTCGCCTGGACTGGCTGCAGCGACCCAGTTGCACCCACTTCTGGCTGGCTCGCCCACCGCGATCTGACATCGCGACCCGGCTGCGCGAACGCAGCATCCGCGTGCGCGACGCAACCAGTTTCGGCCTGCCCGGTTGGGTGCGCGTGTCAGCCCAACCTCCCGCCTCGCAGCAGGCGCTGCAGCAGGCCCTGCTTGAAATCGAAAGCGAAGACTCATGAGTGCAGCGCCGGGCCGTCCCAAGCAAACTCGCTCCCGCTCGGCGGGACAGGCCGTAGGCCGAAGGGTGCATCAATGATCAGTAAAGCAGTGATGGTGCTCGGCACGACGAGCGGCGCGGGCAAGAGCTGGCTAGCGACCGCGCTGTGCCGCTGGTATGCCCGCCAGGGGCTCAAGGTCGCGCCCTTCAAGGCCCAGAACATGAGCAACAACGCGCGCGTCGTGCCCGGCTTGAACGGCCTGATGGGCGAAATCGGCTCGGCCCAGTACTTCCAGGCCCTGGCCGCCAACCGCGTGCCCGAGGTGCGCATGAATCCGGTGCTGCTCAAACCCGAGGCGGATACGCAGAGCCAGGTCGTCGTGCTGGGCGAAGTGGACCCGGCCATGGCCACGATACCCTGGCGCGAACGCAGCGCGCTGCTGAAGCCCCGCGCCCGCGCGGCCCTGCACGAGCTGATGCGGGAGAACGATGTCGTCGTCATCGAAGGCGCGGGCTCGCCGGCCGAGATCAACCTGGCGCCCAGCGACTACGTCAACCTCGGCACCGCTCGCGACGCCAACGCCGCCTGCCTGATCGTCACCGACATCGACCGCGGCGGCGCCTTCGCCCACCTGTACGGCACCCACCAGCTGATGCCCGATGACGTGCGCGCCCAGGTGCGTGGCTTCGTGCTGAACCGCTTCCGCGGCGACGCCGGCCTTCTGTCGCCCGGGCCCGAGCAGCTCGAGCACCTGACCGGCGTGCCCACCATCGCGACGCTGCCGATGTGGCGGGGCCACGGCCTGCCCGAGGAGGACGGCGTCTTCGATGAGACGACGACCGGCAGCGGCCTGCGCATCGCCGTCATCGCCTACCCGCGCATCTCCAACCTCGACGAATTCCAGCCGCTGCGCCAACTGCCCGGCGTGCGCCTGAGCTGGGCGCGCGAGCCCAAGGACCTGGCCGGCGTGGACTGGATCATCCTGCCCGGCTCCAAGTCCACCGCCGCCGACCTCGCCTGGCTGCGCGCGCAAAAGCTCGACGCAGCCATCAACAGCCACCGCGGCCGCGTGCTCGGCATCTGCGGCGGCCTGCAGATGCTGGGCGAGGCGCTGATCGACCCGCATGGCCTGGACGGCAATGCGCCGGGCCTGGGCCTGCTGCCGCTGGTGACCGTCTTCGAGCCCGAGAAGCTGCTGCGCAGCGCGGAGTTCAGCTTCTCCACGTCGCTGGACGGCGGCTGGCAGGCCCTGGCCGGTGTGCAGGCCAGTGGCTATGAGATCCGCCACGGCCGCACCCAGCCCCACGCTGGCCTGCCGCCGCCGCGCGTGGCGCTGCGCAATGCCGCCGGCGAGGCGGTGGGCTGGCAGGCCGGCCAGGTGCTGGGCGTCTACGCCCACGGCCTGTTCGAGCAGCCGACCGTGCTCAAGGCCCTGTTCGGCCAGGCTGGCCGGTCGCTGGATGCCGTCTTTGATGGGCTGGCAGACTTCATCGACCTGCACTTTCAACCGGGCAAGATTGCGGGCTTGATCGGCTGACGAATTTCCGCATGCGCCGCCTCCTTGCCACCGCCCTGCTCGCCCTGCCCCTGGCCGCCCACGCCTGGGGTTCTGACGGCCACCAGACCGTCGCGACCATCGCTGCCGGCCTCATCAAAGGGACCCCGGCTGAAGCCCGCGTCGCCGGGCTGCTGGGCGACATGCCGCTTTCGCTGGCCTCGATCTGGGCCGACTGCGTGAAGGGCATCGCGCCCAGCCAGGGCTATACCTATCCCGCGCCGGGCAAGTACCCCGCGTGCGCCGCGCTGGAGACGCCCGCACGCATCGCCGAGATGGCCGACTACGTGCGCCGCAACGACCGGCAGTGCCAGTTGGGTCTCGACGAGGACAGCTGCCACAAGCAGACCCACTACGCCGACATCGCCGTGCAGCGCGGCCGCTACCTACCGAAGGTGACCGGCACGCGCCCGGATGACGTCGTCGGCGCGCTGCGTGCGGCCATCCTGGTGCTGCAGGGCAAGCCCTCGCCCGGTCAGCCCAACTTCAAGAACCAACGCGAGGCCTTGCTGGTACTGGTGCATCTGGTGGGCGACATCCACCAGCCGCTGCACGTCGGCAGCGTCTATCTCGACGCCCAGGGGCAGCGTGTCGACCCCGACAAGCAGGGCTTCGATCGCGCCAGCTTCACCATCGGTGGCAACAGCTTGCTGCTCGATCCGGCCACGACGACGGGGTCGAAGAATTTCCATTCGTACTGGGACAACGTGCCTGAGGAATTCAGGCCCCAGCATGTCGATGCCGACTGGCTGGCCGAGGCGCGCCAGGTTCGTGCCGACCCAGGCACTGCGGTCGACTGGCCGCCCCACTGGGCCACGCAGTCACTGGAGCAAGCCGGACGCGTCTTCGACGGGTTGAAGTTCTCGGCCAGGCAGGGCTCGCAGTGGGACATCGAACTGCCCGGCGGCTACGGCGCCAGGGCAGACGCCATCAAGCGCCAGCAGCTGACGCGCGCAGGAGCTAGGCTGGCCCGGGTGCTGCAGGCAGCGTTCCCGCGGTAGCCGCGGCGGTGAGGCGTTGATACTTCTGCATCAAGGTCTCCCGGCTCTCGATATGGGCCGGGTTGATCGGGATGCATGCGACAGGGCAGAGCATCACGCACTGCGGCTCGTCGAAGTGGCCAACGCACTCGGTGCACTTGCTCGGCTCGATCTTGTAGAACTCCTCGCCCATCGAGATCGCGTTGTTCGGGCAGGCGGGCTCGCAGACGTCGCAGTTGATGCATTCGTCCGTGATCATCAACGCCATGGAACACCTCCATCGGCCTGGCGGACGAATACGGCAAGCGCCTGCATGCGCTCGCCGCGCGTGGCGGGGCAAGGCATGCCTTGCCGATTCCCGCCCCGCGTGTCCGTGATCATCAGCGCCATCGTCAGCCCCCCTTCCTGCAGCGCTCGTTCAGCCGCGCCAGTACCCCGGGCGACACAAACTCCGCCACCTCGCCACCCAGCGTCGCGATCTCGCGCACGAAGGTGCTGGATGTGTACTGGTGGTGCTCGCCGGGCGTCAGGAAGATGGTCTCGACCTCGGGCATGAGCTTGCGGTTCATGCCGGCCATCTGGAACTCGTATTCGAAGTCGCCACCGGTGCGCAGGCCACGCACGACGACACGGCCGGCGTGGGTGCGCACGAAGTCGCGCAGCAGACCGTCGAAGGCGATGACCTCGACATTGCCCAGCGGTGCCGCCACTTCCTGGGCCATCGCCAGCCGCTCGTCCAGGGAAAACATGGTCTTCTTGTGATGGCCGACCGCCACCGCCAGCACCAGGCGCTCGAACATCGCGGCCGAGCGGCGCATCAGGTCCTCGTGGCCCAGCGTGATCGGGTCGAAGGTGCCCGGGTAGATGGCCGTGATGGTGGTGCGGGTCGTCATGCGGCCGGATTGTCCTCGCGACGCAGCAATTGGTAGTGCACGACGCCGGCTCGGCCCTGGCGCCAGGTGGTGAATCCGGCCGGGGGAGCGATCTCGCCCGGGGATTCGACGTAGATCAGCCCGCCTTCGGCCAACAGCTGCATGGCAGCGGCCAGCGCGCGGTCGAACAGGTTGTCGGCGAACGGCGGGTCAAGAAAGATGAGGTCGAAGCGGTCCGGGCAAGCCAGCATCCAGTTCAGCGCATTGGCCCGGTGGATGATGAGGGCCGTGGCCTGCAGACGCTTCTGGCTGGCCCGCAACCCGTCTACCAAGGCCGCCTCGCGCTCGATCATCACCACCGCATCCGCCCCGCGTGACGCTGCCTCGAAACCCAAGGCCCCGCTGCCAGCAAACGCATCAAGCACCCGCCAACCGTCGAGCGTCTGCCCCAACCAGTTGAAGAGGGTTTCGCGAATGCGGTCCGACGTGGGGCGCAGCCCAGGCAGGTCAGGCACGGGCAGCTTGGAGCGTTTCCACTGGCCGCCGATGATGCGAACTTCACCCATCTACTGGCGGACCGGAATCCCGCGCGCCGCCATCAAGGCCTTGGCCTCGCCCACGGTGTGCTCGCCGAAGTGGAAGATGCTGGCGGCCAGAACGGCGTCGGCGCCGCCCTTCGTGATGCCATCGGCGAGGTCGTCCAGCGAGCCCACGCCGCCCGAGGCGATGACGGGCACGGGCACGGCGTCGGAAACGGCGCGGGTCAATTCGAGGTCGAAGCCGCTCTTGGTGCCGTCGCGATCCATGCTGGTCAGCAGGATCTCACCGGCGCCGAACTCGGCCATCTTGCGGGCCCAATCGACGGCGTCAAGGCCGACGTTCTTGCGGCCGCCGTGGGTGTAGACGTCCCAACCCGAACCGTCGGCGCGGCGCTTGGCGTCGATGGCGACAACGATGCACTGCGCACCGTATTTGTCGCTGGCGGCGCGGATCAGTTCAGGGTCGGCGACCGCCGCCGAGTTGAAGGACACCTTGTCGGCGCCGGCGTTCAGCAGCCGCCGCACGTCGGCCACCGCGCGCACGCCGCCGCCCACGGTCAGGGGAATGAACACCTTCGAGGCGACGGCCTCAATGATGTGCAGGATGAGGTCGCGGCCGTCGCTGGTGGCGGTGATGTCGAGGAAGGTCAGCTCGTCGGCGCCCTGCTCGTTGTAGCGCGCGGCGATATCCACCGGATCGCCCGCATCACGCAGGCCGACGAAGTTGACGCCCTTGACCACGCGGCCGGCGGTGACGTCGAGGCAGGGAATGATGCGTTTGGCAAGCATGACGGGGATACGGAAGCGAGGGCTGAATTATTCCCTCGATGGTTAGGGGCTTCGCGGCGGAACCGAACTGGCGCTCAATCCGTAGCTTCGCAAGTTCCACCACCACAACAGGAGATGACGATGAGACTGACCTCCCCCGCCCTGCTCGCCGCAACCCTCGCCCTGGGCGCCGCCGCTGCCTCGGCTCACCCGGTGACCTATATCGGCACGCTGAGCAACCTCGGTGAACCTGCCGCGGCGGCCGGATCGCTCGGCACGGGCACGGTCAGTGTGATCTTCGATGACGACACCTTCTCGATGAAGGTGAACGTGACCTTCAGCAATCTGACCGGCAGTGTCACGGCCAGCCATATCCACTGCTGCACGGCGGCGGCCGGGGGGGGCTCGGCGGGCGTCGCGACGCCGGTACCGAGCTTCCCGGCCTTTCCCTCGGGCGCGGGTGTCATGTCGGGCACTTATTCGATGACCTTCGACATGACGCAGACATCGAGCTGGAACCCTGCCTTCGTCACGGCCAATGGCGGCAATGTGTCGAGCGCCTTTGCCGCCTTCGCGACCGGCCTGGCCGACGGCAAGGCCTATCTGAACATCCACTCCACGCTGTCCACCGGCGGCGAGATCAGGACCTTCCTCGTGGCTGCACCGGTACCTGAGCCCGAGACTTACGCGCTGATGCTGGGCGGCCTGGGCGCGCTGGCCCTGCTGGCCCGCCGGCGCAGGCGCTGAGAGGCTCTCAGCCGGCCGCTGCGATGAGTTCGTCCGCCCGCACCTGGGCGGCCGTGAAGTCCAGCGCGCCGGTGTAGATGGAGCGGCCGCAGATGACGCCCTCGACGCCGTCGCCCATGACGGCGCACAGGCGCTCGATGTCGGCGATGTCCGAAAGGCCACCCGAGGCGATCACCGGGATGGTGAGCGCCTGGGCCAGCTTGACGGTGGCCTCGATGTTGATGCCGGTCAGCATGCCATCGCGGCCGATGTCGGTGTAGATGACGCCTTCGACGCCGTAATCCTGGAACTTCTGCGCCAGGTCGATGACCTCGTGGCCGGTCAGCTTGCTCCAGCCGTCGGTGGCAACCTTGCCGTCCTTGGCGTCCAGGCCCACGATGATGTGGCCGCCGAAGGCAGTGCAGGCGTCCCTCAGGAAGCCGGGGTTCTTGACCGCGGCGGTGCCGATGATGACGTAGCTCAGGCCATCGTCCAGGTAGCGCTCGATGGTGTCGAGGTCACGGATGCCGCCGCCGAGCTGGATGGGGATCTCGTCGCCGATCTCCTTGATGATGGCCTTGATGGCCGGCTCGTTGACCGGCTTGCCCGCGAAGGCGCCGTTCAGGTCCACCAGGTGCAGGCGCCGCGCGCCGGCATCGAGCCAGCGGCGCGCCATCGCAGCGGGGTCTTCGCCGAAGGTGGTGGAGTCGTTCATGTCGCCTTGCTTGAGGCGGACACAGCGACCGTCTTTCAGGTCGATGGCAGGGATCAGCAGCATGGCCGGGGGCTGAGGGGCTGGAGGGAAAGGAAGGCGGGAGACGAGAAAGTGCAGACCCGTTCAGGGCTTCCAGTGCAGGAAATTGCGGTAGAGGGCGAGGCCCAGCGCGGCACTTTTCTCGGGGTGGAATTGAGTCGCAAAAATATTATCCCGGGCCACCGCGCAGGTAAAGCGAGCACCGTAGTCGGTCTCGCCGGCGCTGTGTTCCGGCAACGCAGTCGTCGCGTAGAAACTGTGCACGAAGTAGAACCAGCTCTCGTCCGGGATGCCATCCCAAACAGCATGCGCCCGCGGTTGGTGCACGCGGTTCCAGCCCATCTGCGGCACCTTGAAGCGGCTGCCGTCTTCCTGCAGCCGGCCTTCCAGGCGGAAGCGCTGCACGCGGCCCGGGATCAGCCCCAGGCCGGGCGTGTCCTGCTCCTCGCTGTGATCCAGCAGCATCTGCATGCCAACGCACACGCCCAGCAGCGGCTTGGTGGCGGCGGCTTCAAGCACGGCTTCCTTGACACCCGAGTCGGCCAGCTCGCGCATGCAGTCGCGCATGGCACCCTGGCCGGGCAGCACAACACGCTCGGCGGCGCGCACTACTTCGGGGTCGCAAGTGATGGCCACCTCGAAACCCTGGCCCTCGGCGGCATGGATGACAGCTTGAGACACCGAGCGGAGGTTGCCCATGCCGTAGTCGACGACGGCAACGGTGCGGGTCATGGCTTCCCCCGGGACAGGTCGACCAGCGCATTGCCCAGTGCCGTCACGGCGGGCTCGGACACGGCTTTGTCGACGCCGGGGAAGGTGGTGCGAAGCTTCCAGATGGAGCCACCGCCACTCCACAGCTGCACATAGCTGCGCAAAACTTCCTTCTCGGGGCGGTCGATCGTGGCCCAGCCCACCAAGACCTCGGTTCGGCTCTGGCCGTGGTTCTCATATTGCGCGACGACGTCGCGCACCTTGGTGTCGGGGTAACGCTGCTGCCAGCCTTTGACGATGCCGCTCATCGCGGACTTGAACTCCTCCAGCAACCGGGGATCTCGCGCAACGTCCTCGACGCGACCCAATTGGGCCTGGTAGATGTAGACGTCGGCCCACATGCCGCTCGGATGCTTGTAGCGGATGCTGCAGCCGCCGCCGGGCATGGTGGCTTCGAAGCCATGGGTCATCATGCGCTCAAAGCCCGGGCCCAGCGTCTGGGGCATGTCCTCCTGGGTACCCGGCCGCGGGCAAGGCTGCCCTTCCTGCGCCATGGCCCCCACGGCAAACAGGCCGCTCAACGCCAGTGCCGCGAGGCTGCGGAGCAAGGCGCGGCTCACAGCGAGCCCTTGGTCGACGGGATCACGCCTGCGGAGCGCGGGTCCGGCGTCGTCGCCATGCGCAACGCGCGGCCAAAAGCCTTGAACATGGTTTCGGCCTGGTGGTGGGCGTTGTGGCCCTTCAGGTTGTCGATGTGGACCGTGGCCAGCGCGTGGTTGACGAAGCCCTGGAAGAACTCGAAGGTCAGCTGGGTGTCGAAGGCGCCGACGCTGCCAGCGGTGAACTTGCAGTCCATGTGCAGGCCCGGGCGGCCGGAAAGGTCGATGACGACCCGCGACAGGGCCTCGTCCAGCGGCACATAGCTGTGGCCGTAGCGCGTCAGGCCGGCCTTGTCGCCCACGGCCTTGGCGACGGCCAGGCCCAGCGTGATGCCGACGTCCTCGACGGTGTGGTGGCCGTCGATGTGCAGGTCACCCTCGCAATGGATGTCCAGGTCCATCAGGCCGTGGCGGGCGATCTGGTCCAGCATGTGGTCGAAGAAGCCGATGCCGGTCTGCAGCTTGGACTGGCCCGTGCCGTCCAGGTTGACGCGCACCGTGATGCGCGTCTCGCGGGTGTTGCGAGTGACTTCGGCGATGCGCGCGGTTGTGGAGGCGTTCAGTTCAGACATGCTTGAATCGCTTGGAGCAGCAGGGTGTTTTCGTCGGGCGTTCCGACCGTGATGCGCACACAGTTCGCTAGCAGCGGGTGCATGGCCGAGACGTTCTTGATCAGCACGCCCCGGGCCCTCAGCGCCACGAAGGTCGCGGCGGCGTCCTGAACCCTGGCCAGGATCATATTGCCCTGGCTTGGCCAGGGTGTGACACCGGGCATGGCCTGCAAGGCGCTGAAGAGGCGCTCACGCTGCTGGCGCAGCTCGGCGGCCTGGGCGGCGTAGACCTCGGCATGCTCCAGCGCGAACAGCGCGGCCTCGGCGTTAAGCACGCTGACGTTGAAGGGCGGGCGTAGTTTCTCGATCTGCGCGACCAGCTCGGCCGAACCACAGAGATAGCCGATCCGCACGCCGGCCAGGCCGAACTTGCTCATGGTGCGCATCACCAGCACGTGCGGGTGGCGGGCCATCAGCGCCAGGCTGTCGGAGGATGCAAAGGGTTGGTAAGCCTCGTCCATGACGACCAGGCCAGGCGCCGCGGCGACGATGCGCTCGATGGCGGCGGCGTCCCAGAGGTTGCCGGTCGGGTTGTTGGGGTAGGAGAGGTAGATGAGTGCCGGCTGATGCTCCGCAATCGCGGCCAGCATGGCGGCCTCGTCCAACTCGAAGTCTCCAGCCTGCAGCGGCACGCCGACAAAACGCAGGTGCTGGTGCCGCGCCGACATCTCGTACATGACGAAGCTGGGCAGCGGCGACAGGATGACCGCACCAGGCTTGGACACGGCCAGCGTCAGCAGGCTGATGAGTTCGTCCGAGCCATTGCCCAGCGTGATGCCGAAGGCCTCGGGCAGGCCGGCATGGACCTTCAGCGCCGCGGCCAGGTCGGCGGTGCGCTCGGCCGGGTAGCGGTTGATGGCAACGGCGCCGAGGCGCTCGCCCAACGCCAACTGCAGTTCGGTCGGCAGGCGGTAGGGGTTCTCCATGATGTCCAGCTTGACGAAGCCGGTGCTCGGCTGGACGACGTAAGCCTGTGCCGCTCGCACGTCGGGCCGGATCTGGGCAAGGGCTTGGTCGAGGCTCATGGGGCGGTCACGATGGGGTTGAACACTTGCACGCTGTCGAAGACGGCTTCGTGCGGCAGGGCCAGGCTGAGCAGTCGAGTGCAGCCCTGCGCCTTGGCGCTGGCGACGACGAGGGCGTCGGCGAACGGCAGGGTGAAACGGCTTTCCAGCGACCAGGCGGATTCGACAGTCGCCTGGTCCGTCGCCCACGGGCGCCAGTGCTGGTAGCGGCGCACCTCGGCACGCGCATCGCCTTGCGGCATGGGCGGCGTGACCTGGCGCGTGGCCAGCAGGTAGAAGTCGTTCAGCACCTGCACCGACACCCGGCCGGTGCGGGTGGCCCACAGCTCGCGCAGCCAGGCCAGCACCTGCTCGCGCTCAGCGGGGCGGGCGCCGTCCTCGCTGAACAGCAGCACGGAGGTGTCGACGAAGACGGGATCCGCCATCAAAGCACCTGCCTGCCGGGATAGGGCTGCCCGTCGGAGGCCCAGGACCGCTCGCGGTGCAACCAGTCCTGCAACGCCCGCTCGTAGGCGTCGTCGTGGCGCATCTTCTCGCCCAGCAGTTCCCCCAGCAGGCGAGACACGCTGGTGTTGCGCCGCGCGGCTTCCAACCGGGCCCATTCGGCCACGGCGTCATCCATGGACACGGTGACGTTCTTCATGGCATCAAGCGTATCACACGAAGTTCGTGTTGCACGAACTTCGTGTCCAAATACCTCTCGCTTGAATCGATTGAGTTAGCCTTTGCATCCCGTTGTCACTCCACCATCAATGCCCATATCGCCCCTCGCCAAGAAGCCCCTGCAGGCCACCGTGGCCAAGCTCAAGCGCACCGGCCGCGCCCTCGGCAAGCTCAAGCCCCAGGTGGTCAACCCCGTCCAGGCCCTGCAGGACATCAAGGCCAGGCGCGTCGCGCGGCGCACAGCCTCGGGCCTGCAACTGGTGCTGGCCGACCGCGTCGACTTCCTGAACCCGGCACATTGGGACGCGCTCGCGGCGCAGACCCTCTTCCTGTCGCGCGACTACCTGCGCGTGCTGGAGCAGCATGCGCCGGACAACATCGAGCCGCGCTACGCCATGGCCTATGCCGATGGTGCGCCAGTCGCGGCGCTATTGCTGCAGCGCGTGGCCGTCGGCGGCGCCCAGCTGCGCAAGCCCGGCAGCAAGAAGCTGGTCGATGCACCCATGGCCGGGCTCAAGGAGCATCTGCTGGTCTGCGGCAACCTGCTCGTCTGGGGCGCGCGCGCCATGGCCCTGGCGCCGCATGCCGATGAGGGCCAGCTCTGGCATGGCGTCTGCGAAGCCATCTACCGGCTGCGCCGCGCCGACAAGCTCGACGGCCAGTCCGACCTGGCGCTGATCAAGGACCTCGGCATGGCCGCCCGGCACGTCTCACCGTCACTGCGCCTGCTGGGCTATCGCAGCGTCGACACCGAACCCGACATGGTGCTGACGCTGCGCCCCGAATGGCGCAGCTGGGACGACTACCTGGCCAGCATGACCTCGGGCTACCGCAGCGCAGCCAAGAAGCTGCTGAAGGACTGCGCCGCGGCCGGCCTGACGCTGCGCGAGGCCAGCGCCGAGGAGCTGCTGGCGCGGGCCGACGAGCTGCATGCTCTCTATGGCCAGGTCCACCAGGCCCAGGGCCTGCGGCTGGCAACGCTGACGCCAGGCTATCTGCCCGCCATGGCCGCCGCCCTGGGCCCGCGCTTCCGCTGCCGTGTGGCCGAGCATGCCGACGGGCGCTGGCTGGGCTTCGTCACCAGCGTGCACGACGGCGACACGACGTTGGGCTACTACATCGGCTACGACCGCGCGGCCAATGCCGACGCGCCGATCTACCTGACGCTGCTGCAGTCCACTGTGCAGGACGCGATCGCCTTCGGTTCGACGCGGCTGAGCCTGGGCCGCACGGCGCTGGAGCCCAAGGCCAAGATGGGTTGTAGACCTGAGCCGCTGAGTTGCGCGGTGCGCCACCGCGTGTCGGCGCTGAACTGGATCACCACCGCGCTGACCAAGACGGCCGAGCACGACGAGCCGCCGGAGCGCAGCCCGTTCAAGGCCGCGCCTGTCGACGCGGCCTAGCTTTCAGCTGTAGGTCACTTCAGTCGAAGTTCGGCTGCGCGTGCATGGGCCTGCAGGCCTTCGCCGTGGGCCAGTTCGCTGGCGATGCGGCCGAGTGTCTGCGCGCCCTCGGCGCTGACTTCGATGAGGCTGCTGCGCTTCTGGAAGTCGTAGACGCCCAGCGGGGACGAGAAGCGCGCTGTGCCGGCCGTGGGCAGCACATGGTTGGGGCCGGCGCAGTAGTCGCCGAGCGACTCGCTCGTGTAGGCGCCCATGAAGATGGCACCGGCGTGGCGCAGCAGCGGCTCCCAGCGTTGCGGCTCGGTGGCGCTGATCTCCAGATGCTCGGGCGCGATGCGGTTGCTGATCTCGCAGGCCTCTTCCATCGAGCGCGTCAGGATCAACGCGCCGCGGCCGGCCAGCGATGCGCGGATGACGGCCTCGCGCGGCATCTCCTCGACAAGGCGCTCCATGCTGGCGCTGACGGCATCCAGGAAGGCGGCGTCCGGGCTGAGCAGGATGCTCTGCGCCAGCTCGTCGTGCTCGGCCTGGCTGAACAGGTCCATCGCCACCCAGTCGGGCGGTGTCGTGCCGTCGGCAATGACGAGGATCTCGCTGGGGCCGGCAATCATGTCGATGCCGACCTGGCCAAACACATGCTTTTTGGCCGAAGCCACATACGCATTGCCCGGGCCGGTGATCTTGTCGACACGCGGGATGGTGGCCGTGCCGTATGCCAGCGCCGCCACGGCTTGTGCGCCGCCAATGGTGAATACGCGATGCACGCCCGCCACCGCTGCGGCGGCCAGCACCAGCGGGTTGCGCACGCCGTCCGGCGTGGGCACGACCATGATGATCTCGCCGACGCCCGCGACCTGTGCGGGGATGGCGTTCATCAGCACGCTGCTGGGGTAAGCCGCCTTGCCGCCCGGCACATAGATGCCCACGCGGTCCAGCGGCGTGACCTTCTGGCCGAGCAGGTTGCCGTCCTCGTCGCGGTAGCTCCAGCTGCGGCCGCAGGCTTCCAGCTGGCGCTCGTGGTAGGCCCGCACCCGCTTGGCTGCAGCCTGCAGGGCGGTGGCCTGGGCCGGCGTGATCGAGGCCAGCGCGGCCTGCAATTCGGCTTGCGTGATCTCCAGCGCGGCGACGTTGTCGGCCGTCACGCGGTCGAAGCGCGCGGTGTAATCCAGCACGGCAGCGTCACCACGCTCGCGCACATCGGCCAGGATCTCGGCGACGCGGCCTTCGATGGCGGCATCGTCCGCCGCCGACCAGTAGCGCAGGCGTTCGAACTCGGTATCGAAGTCGGGCGCGGCGGTGGAGAGTTGGCGAACGAGTTTCATGCAATGGCCGAGGCAAAGGCGTCGATCAGCGGACGCAGCGCGTCGCGCTTGAGCTTGAGCGCGGCCTGGTTGACGACGAGGCGGGACGAGATGTCCATGATCTGCTCCACCTCGACCAGCTTGTTCGCCCTCAGCGTGCCGCCGGTGGAGACCAGGTCGACGATGGCCTCGGCCAGGCCGGTCAGCGGCGCCAGCTCCATGGAGCCGTAGAGCTTGATGAGGTCGACGTGCACGCCCTTGTCGGCGAAATGCTGGCGGGCGATCTCGGTGTATTTGGTGGCAACGCGGATGCGCGAACCCTGCTTCACCGCAGCGGCGTAGTCGAAGTCGGCGCGGGTGGCGACGCTCATGCGGCAGCGGGCGATCTTCAGGTCCAGCGGCTGGTAGAGGCCGTGCGAGCCGCCCTGGGCCAGCGCCTGCTCGTGCAGCACATCGCGGCCGGCCACGCCAAGGTCGGCGCCGCCGTACTGCACATAGGTCGGCACGTCGCTGGCACGCACCAGCACGACGCGAACGCCTTCGCGGTTGGTCGGCAGGATCAGCTTGCGCGAGGTCTCGGGGTCTTCCAGCACCTCGATGCCGGCGGCGCGCAGCAGCGGCAGCGTCTCTTCGAAGATGCGGCCCTTGGAGAGAGCGAGGGTCAGGCCGGTCATTGGGCGCTCCACTCTTCGGGGCTCAGCGTCTTCATCGACAGCGCATGGATCTGCTCGCGCATGCGCTCGCCCAGCGCCGCGTAGACACGCTGGTGGCGCTTGATGCGCGAGAGGCCGTTGAACTCGTCCGACACGATGGTCGCGAAGAAGTGGCGGCCGTCGCCCTCGACTTCGAGATGCGCGCAGGGCAGGCCTGCGGCAATGAAATCGCGCACTTCTTGCGGGGTCGGGTCGGCCATCACTGTCCTTCTGGAAAACCCCACATTTTAGGGAAGGGTGGGCGCGGCCCCCTTCGGGGCTGCGAAAACCATCCTTTAGGAACGGATCTTGTAGCCGCTCTTCAGCAGCGATAAAGCGAGGCCCGCCGTGACCACGAAGCTCACGCCCACCACGCCCAGGCTCAACCACGGCGACACGTCGCTGACGCCGAAGAAGCCGCGGCGGAATCCGTCGATCATGTAGAAGAAGGGGTTCAGGTGGCTGATGCCCTGCCAGAAACCGGGCAGCGAGTGCACTGAGTAGAAGACGCCCGACAGAAACGTCATCGGCATGATGATGAAGTTCTGGAAGGCGGCCAGCTGGTCGAACTTCTCGGCCCACAAGCCCGCAATCAGGCCCAGCGTGCCCATCAGGCCGGCGCCCAGCACCGTGAACAGCAGCACCCACAGGATGTTGTCCAGGCCCGGCGGCGCAAACCAGGCGGTGACCAGCAGCACGCCCGCCCCCACCGCCAGCCCGCGCACGACGGCCGCGCCGACATAGGCGACGAACCAGGCCGACGGCGACAGCGGCGTCAGCAGCAGGAAGATGAGGTTGCCGGTGATCTTGCTCTGGATGAGGCTGGACGAGCTGTTGGCGAAGGCGTTCTGCAGCACGCTCATCATCACGAGACCGGGGATCAGAAACTGCGTGTAGCCGACGCTGTCGTAGACCTTCACATGGTCTTCCAGCGTGTGGCCGAAAACGAGCAGGTACATCACCGCCGTCAGCACCGGGGCGCAGACCGTCTGGAACGCAACCTTCCAGAAGCGCAGGACTTCCTTCTTGAAGAGGGTGGAAGCACCATTCATGCGTGCTCTCCCTGCATGATTTCAAGAAACACGTCTTCGAGATCGGCGCGACCGATCTCCAGGTCTTCGATGGGAACTCCCTGTCCGCGCAGCTCGGCCAGCGTCGTCTCGACCTCATGGGCGTCATGCGCCGTCACCTGCACGATGCGCCCCGTTACCCGCGCACGCGCCGCGATGTCAGGTGGCAGCGCGGCATCGGTCTTGAAACGCAGCATCGTGGACGCCGTACCCGCCAACAGCTGCGAGGTGCGGTCCAGTGCCACGATGCGGCCGGCTTTCAGCATGCCAATGCGCTGGCACAGGGCTTCGGCTTCTTCGAGGTAATGCGTGGTCAGCAGCACCGTGTGGCCTTCCTTGTTGAGGCGGGCAATGAACTGCCACAGCGTCTGGCGCAGTTCCACGTCCACGCCGGCCGTGGGCTCGTCCAGCACGATGACGGGTGGGCGGTGCACCAGAGCCTGGGCGACCAGCACGCGGCGCTTCATGCCGCCCGACAGCTGGCGCATATTGGCGTTGGCCTTGTCCGTCAGGCCCAGGTTGTGCAGCAATTCATCGATCCAGTCATCGTTGCCGTGCACGCCGAAATAGCCACTCTGGATGCGCAGCGACTCGCGCACGCTGAAGAAGGGGTCGAACACCAGTTCCTGCGGCACCACGCCCAGCGCCTTGCGGGCGGCAGCGTAGTCGTCCACCACGTCATGGCCCATGACGCGCACACGGCCCTCGGTGGCCTTGGCCAGGCCGGCCAGCACGCTGATCAGCGTCGTCTTGCCGGCACCGTTGGGGCCCAGCAGGCCGAAGAACTCACCGCAGTGGATGTCGAAACTGACGCCGTCCAACGCCTTCACCTGCCCTCCCCGGTATGTTTTCTTGACGTTCTCGAAGGAGATGGCGGGCGGGGAGGCTGAATTCGGCATGGGGCGCGATTCTAAAAGTCAGCCCTATTTCGGTGCCGATCACTGCCAGAATGACCCGATGACCTGTGCGCCCCCATGCTCATTGCATTCACTGTGCCCCGAGGGGGTGCGTCATCCGCTCCGGGCGGCCGCGCGCTCCTGACATGCCCACCCCCAAACGCCCCCGCCGCACCGCCGAGCGCATCCTGGAGGTCACGCTGGAGCTGTTCAACAGCTTTGGCGAGCCCAATGTGTCGACGACGCTGATCTCGGCGGAACTGAAGATCAGCCCGGGCAACCTCTACTACCACTACCCGGCCAAGGACGAACTGGTCAACGCTCTCTTCGGCCGCTACGAGGCCGAGCTGAACGAGCTGCTCGCCGCGGCCGACAACGTGCGCAATGTGGAGGACGCCTGGCTGTTCTTCCACATGCTGTTCGAGCTGATCTGGAAGCACCGCTTCCTGTACCGCGACCTGAACGACCTGCTGTTCAAGAACCGCCGCCTCGAAACCCATTTCCAGACCCTGCTTGCCGCCAAGGAGCAGGCGATGCGCCACGTGCTGTCGGGGCTGCACCTGGGCGGCGCGCTGAAGATGGACCTGCGCGAGGCGGCGCCGACGGCCAACGCGATGGTCGTGGTGGTGAGCTACTGGCTGAGCTACGAATACGTGCGCGACCCGCGCCATGCGCTGGAGCCCGATCGCGCCGGCGCAGCGCTGATGCGTGGCGCCTTCCACGCGCTCTCCCTGCTGCTACCCTACCTTGAGCCTGCGTCCAAGGAACACCTCTTCAAGCTCGCCGGCCAATACCAATCATCACAACCCTGATGGAGACAAAAGCGATGGCCAAGTGGACTGCCTTCCCCTACGACAACAGCGCCTTCGTCTACACGCCGGCCACGCTGAAGAAGCACTGGGCGCGGCTGCATGCCGGTGACGCCGAGCCCCTCCCCAAGGACGCCGCGGTGCTGCAGGCCTGGATTCATTTCCATGCCGGTGACTTCCAGGCAGCCTACGACGCGGGCCTCGCCGCCGGTGGCGCCGGCATCACGGTCGCCAACAAGGCCCAGGGCATCTACGCCAACTACCTCGAGAAGAAGGAGAAGGTGAAGCTGGAGATGTTCCTGGAGATCGCGGAGCGCGCCGAGGCGCAGCAGGGCGAGGAGCCCAAGAACCCGAACGCCTGGTACTGGCAGGCTTACGCGATCGGCCGCTACGGCCAGGGCATCAGCGTCGCCAAGGCGCTGGCGCAAGGCCTGGGCAGCAAGGTCAAGAACGCGCTGGAAACCACCATCGAACTCGCGCCCAAGCACGCTGACGCCCACATCGCGCTGGGTGCCTTCCACGCCGAAGTCATCGACAAGGTCGGCAAGCTGCTGGGCCGCACCCAAGGTGCTGACACGGCCACCGGCCTGAAGATGTTCGAGCAGGCCCTCAAGCTCAACCCGGCCAGTGCCATCGCCATGATCGAACGTGCCAACGGCCTCGTCATGCTGGAGGGCGACAAGCGCATGAAGGAAGCCGAAAAGCTGTACGCCGACGCGGCTGCCTGCGACGCGATGGACGCGATGGAACTGCTCGACATCGAGCTGGCCAAAGAGGAACTTGAGGAGTAATTCACGGTACCGATCGCAGATCGTGACGGAGTTCACGACCCGATCTCCCGTGCCTCCGGGGGTGCAAGTCAGCGCGTCGCGGCGTAAGCTTCGTCCCCACCAGCCACCCCCCACACGAGACCGCGCCATGAAGTTCCTGATCCCCGCTTTCGCTGCCGTCACCGTCTTTGCCGCCCAAGCCGGCAACAACGCCACGCCCGAGCAGGCCGAACTGCGCGCCGAGTGCGCCAAGAGCTACACCGACACCAGCAGCGTGGCAACGCCGGTCCCGTCCAACGAGTACCAGTTTGTCTACGCCAATGGCAAGTACAAGGGCGAAGCCAAGCCGGGCAAGCTGCTGGCCTGCACCGAGCAGCAGTACGCCGCCTACCTGGACAAGGCCGACCCGGCCAAGGTGATGGCCGCCTACCCGACCGCCGCTGGCCGCCCGACCGCCGCCAAGAAGAAGGCCGAGCCTTTCCGTCTGTGAAACGCCTGTGATTCGCCGCTGATCGTTTCGAATCGTCAGCCAACGAGGCGCCCTGCGGGGCGCCTTTTGTTTTTCCGGCGCGGCCGACCTAATGTTGAAAGTCACTGGACTTTCCAAGGAGCCACGCCGTGAAGATCCTCATCGCCACCCTGACCTGCCTGGCCGGCACCGTTGCCCTCGCAGATGACGCTGACGTGCACAAGGCCCGTTCCGAATTGCGCACCGGCTGCGCGCAAAGCTACGCCAGTTTCAGCGCCCATCACCCAGCCGGCAATGCGCCTGAGTACCGCGGCGACAAATACCCCGGCGACTCCCAGTACTACGGTGACGCCAAGCCCTGCACCGAGGAGCAGCTGGCGGCCTATCTCGACAAGGCCGACCCTGCCCTCGTCATGCGCGCCTACCCTTCCGCCGCCGGCCGCCCCAAGGCCAAGAAGCCGGCCACGGCGCCTTCCGCGCCCAAGGGCTGAGTCGATGCAAAGGCGCCTTCGGGCGCCTTTTGATTGGTGCAGTGCGGCGTGCATTTGCTTGCACTTAGGCGTAGCCTTGGGCTCACCTTGAGCAGCAAGGAGGTCCGCCATGAGAACCCTCGCAGTCACCATTGCGTCTCTGGTCACCGCGCTGCCGGCCTTCGCGGCCGACACACCGGCCAGCCACGCCCAGGCCGTGTTGCACGATGGTTGCGCCCAGGCCTATGCCAGCCACGTCGCCACCTACTACGCCGCCGGCGCGGTGGCGCCGACCTTCACCGGCGAACGCCCCAAGGGCGACCACCGGTACTACAACGACGCCAAGCCCTGCGACGAAGCGCAGTTCGCGTCCTATCTGGAAAAGGCCGACCCGGCCACGGTGACGATGGCCTATCCCACCGCCGCCGGCAAGGCCAAGTCCAAGAAGGCCAACGCCGTCACGACGGCGGCGGTGCCCAAGTCGAAGTGAGCCCAGCCGGAGCGCGCGCCTTGCGGGCCGAGCGCCGGGCCGCTCCCTAGCCGGCCCGCGTAAGGCGATGTGCTTGCTGGTCAATCCGGCAAGCATCGCCGTCACCTCGGGGGACCGGCCAAGGTATGTCCTTGGACGAGGGGCTCAGGCTTCCCACGGCATCATCAGCGACAACATCAAGAGCTTCTCGAACTCCGGTGCGAAGTTGGCGATGATGGCCTCGGGGTCGGGGCACAGGCCGGTGTCGGTGATGAGGCCGAACTGCACGCGGCCGGCGTAGGTCAGGATGCTGACGCCCATGCCGATGTCGCCCGACTGCGGCACCCAGAACATCACCTTCTCCACCGTCGAGCCGCAGAACTTGAGCGCCTCGGCCGGGCCCGGCACATTGGTCATCACCGCCGTCGCCTTCTTGGCGAAGAGGTTGAGCATCGCGTGCTGCACGGGCTTGATCAGCAGGCCGGCGACAGACAGCAGGCCGAAGGCCATCACCGGCTGGAAGCTGCCCTTGAGCTCGCTCATGCGCGCGCGCACCGCGAACAGCCGCTCGATGGGGTTGGCGATGCCGATGGGCAGCACCAGCGGCACCAGGCCGAAGCGGTTGCCGAGTTGCCAGGCCTGCTCCAGCGGGCGCAGATTGACCGGCACCATGGCGCGGATCTCCTTGCCCGCCGGGTCGTCGCCCTTGTCCGCCAGGTAGCGGCCGATGGCGCCGGCCGCGCAGGCCAGCAGCACGTCGTTGATGGAAGCGCCCAAGGCCTTGCCCACCGCCTTGACCTCGTCCAGCGCCAGGCTGTCGTCCCAGGCCACGGTTTTCTTCGAACCGGGCTTGCCCTTGAGGCGGGTCGGCGAATCGTCGGGCATCAGCGCGAAGGCGGCCACGTCGGACACGGCCTGGTAGCCCATGCGGGCCATCTCCAGCGACGAATCCATCGGCGTGTCACCACGCATGGCCAGGTCCACGCCCTTGGCCACACCCTTGCCCGTCATGCCGATGGCCTTGACGGTCAGGTTGCTGATCGGGCGCAGGAAAGCGTCGAGCAGCCAGTCGGCCTCGCCGGGCTCTTCCACATCTTTTGCCGCGCGCTTGGGCGGCGCCTTGCCGCCATCGGTGATGGACAGCATGACGGCGATCAGCGCGATGCCGTCGGCAATGCAGTGGTGGATGCGGGCGATCAGCGCGCTCGTGCCGTCGCCCATGTCCTCGATGAGCTGGAACTGCCACAGCGGGTGGGCCGGGTCCAGCGCTTCGGAGCACAGCTCGGCGACACGCTCGCGCAACACCTCATCACGGCTCTGGCCGCGCAGGGGCAGCGGCACCTCGGCGACGACGTGGCGGGCGATATCGAAATCCTTGTCGGCCACCCACTGGGCGCCCAGCAAGGCGTCCTCGACGACCTTCTGCCGGAAGCGCGGGTACTGCAGCAGCCGTTCGGCCACGCGTTCGCGCAGCGCGGCCAGCGTGATGCCGGGGCGGATGGACCAGACCCCGACGATCATCATCAGGTTGGCCTCGGTGTCCATGCGCAGCCAGGCGGTATCCACCTTGGACATGCGTTCGCTGCTGGGGCCCATGCGTCTCCTCGGATTCGTTATTGGCCGGGCCTAAACTCGGCGGCCCGTCGGTCGATTGTCATGAGAATCGACGCCCCAATCAGCCTGGAGAACCCCCGTGAGCCTGAAAGACCAATTCGAAGCCGCTGTCGCCGACTCCAAGAACCTGGCCGAGCGGCCGGACAACATGACGCTGCTGAAGCTCTATGCGCTCTACAAGCAAGGCAGCGCCGGCGACGTCGACGGCAAGCGCCCCGGCTTCACCGACATGGTCGGTCGTGCCAAGTGGGACGCATGGAACGAGCTCAAGGGCACGAGCACCGATGACGCGATGCAGCAGTACATCGACCTCATCGAATCCCTGAAGTAAACCGGCGCCGTCGGCGCCCAAGAACCGGCTGGGCCTGTGCTCAAGCCGGTTTCTTTTTGGCCGGTGCCTTCTTCTTGCCGGCCGCCAGCAGCGCATCGAGTTCCTTCTCGATCTCGCCCTCGATCGTCTTCTTGAAGGCCCCGAGCAGGAAGCCAAGCTGGGCCACCAGGTCGAAGTGGTCGGCCGCCACGGTCAGCTCGCCCTTGACGCCGGAGCGCGTGAACTCCACGGTGTCGCCGTCGTCACCCTCATGCACTGTGCATTCCATGTCGAACTTCTCTTCGACCTGCTCGGCCCATTTCCAGGCAATCTCGCGGGCCTTCTTCAGGCCCAGGTCGTGGTCTCGGTGAATGCGGATCTCGGCCATCAGCGGCTCTCCGTTGTCTCGTGCACCCCACTCTAAGCGAGAAGGGCGGTGCCACTGCCGTGGGCGCATTTGCCTCCATACTTAGGCGCAGAAAAGCCTGGCGCAAAGCCAGCCGAAGCCCAGGGAGGATCCATGCGCCTTGTCGACCCCGACCCGCTCTGCCTCGACCCGCTCATGGAGGGGCTGACGCATTTCCGTGCGCCCGAGCCCGACCATGAACAGGCTGTCTACTGGTTCCGCGTCGCCGCCGACGCGGGCGACGCCGAGGGACTGGCCATGTTCGCGCTCTGCCAGCTTGAGGGCCTGGGCCTGCCGCGGGACCCGGTGCAGGCCCGTGAGCGCCTGGAGCGCGCCTCCAGCGAGGGCAGCCTGACTGCCAAATTCCATCTAGGCCGCATCCTCGTCGCCGGCTGGGGTGGCGACCCCGATGCACCGCGCGGCGTGGCGCTTTACACCGTCGCCGCATCCCAAGGCCATGCCGATGCCACCTTCAACCTGGCCGCCTGCCTGGAGTCAGGCTGGGGCTGCCAGCCCGACCGCCTGGCCGCCAAGGCCCTCTATATGCGCGCCCGCGCCATGGGCAGCCCGCTGAAGGCGCCAGGCCTGCGCATCCGCGAGCGCGAGCTGGAGGCGGTGCGCGAACTCGCGCGCCGCATGGAACACGGCAGCGAACTGGCGCGCGCCATCGAGGAGCGCCAGCACGAGATCATGCTGATTCACGAGCTCGCGCAGACTCCGGCACGCAAAGCCATGCTGAGCGCCAGGCAGCGCCGCCGGCTGCTGCACGTCGCCAGCGCCACGGCCATCATCGCGGGCCTCGCCGCGGTCCTGGCCGGCCTGTTCGGCCTGTTCGGCTGGCGCAACAGCCACCCGCTGGCGCATGATTCCGGCCCCACCTCCATCGCATGAACATGCGCCGCAGCCAGCCGCTTAACACCCATTTGATAGACGTCGGCCCCCTTGTCTACGGCTGCATGGCCCTGGGCGGCGACTGGGGCGATGGCCCCATCACCGAGACCGACATTCCCCATGCCCACACGGCCATCGAGGCGGCGCGGGGGCAGGCGTTGCCATGAGGGAAACGCTGCCGCTCATGCAACGGATCGAATCGATCCAGCCAGGCTTCAGCACCGCCGATGCTGAGTACCCTGAGCTTGGCTTGGCCGGCGGTGTGCTGAGCCTCACGTTCCAAGACTGGTCAGAAAAGCCAATCCGCATCCAGTTCCTTCAAGTCTGTGCATTCCGCTGGCAAGAAGCTGAGCAACTGCTTGAAGGAGAGTCATACGACGGCTCCTGCGAGGTCATTCATTCGGAATGGCTCGCTCGGCACGTTGAAAGCGGCTCGGTGCCTCCAGATTCAAAGCATCGCCATCTGCGCTTCAACTTCAACGCTTGCGGCCAGTTGGATGTTCTCTGCGTCTCATTCAACGTCGAGGTAAAGGTTTAACTGCGCACTGACGGTTGTTTCGGATGCAGCCTCGCCATCGTCAGCGCGTCCACGTAGACGCCATCACGCAGCGCATAGGCCCTGAGCCGCCCTTCGTGCTCGAAACCATGGCGCTCGTACAGCCGGATTGCGCGCTCGTTGTCCTGGTAGACCGTCAGCTCCACGCGCAGAACCTGCGCCCAGTTGTCGGCGTAGTCCAGCAGCGCAGTCATCAAGGCACCGCCAATGCCCTGCCCCTGCGCCGCGGCCGACACCGAGATGCCCAGCGCCATTGCGTGGCGGCGGCGCACTTGGGCGCCGACCGGGTGCAGGCCGGCGCTGCCGAGCAGCTTGCCGTCACGTTCGGCCAACAGGAACAGCTCGGGCGAGCCAGCGGCGGGTGGCGTGCTCAGGCGCTGTTGCCACAGTTCTGCATTGGCATAGGGCAGCTGCAGCAGGCCAGGAAAGATGTCCGGCTCGGCCAGATGCTCGGCAACCGCTGCGGCATCACTGGCCCGGGCGCGTCGCAGGATCAGTGTCATAAGTCCCTCCCTCAAGGCTCTTCAATGTAGCCCGACGCTCCTCGCGCGCGAGCGGCTTCAGCCGTTCGACGGCCGCGTGAAACTTGACCCAGTCACGACCCTCGCGCTCGAACAGGCGCGTGAAGGCCGGCACCAGTTCGTCATAGGCAGAAAGAATCGCGAAGCTGGCGTTGTTGGCACGCTGGAACCAGGCTTCGTAGCCTGGCGCCTCCTTGGGGGCACGTTCGCGCAGCTCGGCCATGACGGCGGCTTTGGCTTCGGCACGCGACTCGGCCGGGCCGGCGTAAACCGCTTTGAGCTTCTCCCGCCCTTCGCGCGCCAGCGCCAGGAAGCGCGCCCGCCGCGCCCGCCCGGCCTCGAAGGCAACCAGGGCCTCGGGCTTGGCCGCCAGCCATTCGCGGGCACCGAGCATCTCGACGGCGGTGGCATAGGCCTCGTTGAAGCCGGTGTCGTCGCTGGTGTAGACGCGCTGGTGGGTCAGCTCGTGAAAGACCATGGCCGCCAGTTCCCCCTCGGGGTAGCGGATGAAGGTGTTCAGCAGCGGGTCGCCGCCGAACCAGCGGCTCCAGCCCAGCGTCGAATAGGCGGGAATGGGCTGCACCTGCACCTCCCAGCCCTCGGCCTTCAGCTCGTCGGCGTGGCGCTGCGCGGCATCGCGGTCGAACCAGCCCTGGTAGCCGGCGCAGCCCATGATGGGGTAGCACCAGGTCTTGAGCTGGAAGCCGAACTCGGGCGCGGCGACGATGTTCCAGACGACGGCTGGCCGCTTGAGGTCGGCATAGCGGCGGTAGCTGTTGTTGTCGGGCAGGGCCAGGCGCGCGGTGGCGAAGTCGCGCATCTGCTGCGTCAGCTTCAAGCGCTCGGCCAGCTCGGGTGGGGTGGCCGGGTCGGCCAGCCAGTCGCTGACCGGCCTGGCGGCACGAACGATGCCCAGATGGCCGCCGGCGGCCTGGCCCCAATGGCCCACGGCGCCGCAGCCGCTCAGGGAGAGCGCAGCGGCGGCAACGAGCAGGGCGCGTGCAGAGATCAAGCGAAATGGCGATGCGAATGGAGCCGCGATTGTCACCACCCGCCTCGCCGCGCAAGTAACCGTCAGCGCACTACCACCGTCAGCACGGTGCCCGCCGGCACGCGCACGCCGCGGCGCTGGTAGCGCGTTGCGCCAGCCGGTACCTGATCGTCCAGGTAGGTGTGCCCGGTGCCGCCGAAGCGCGTCAGGCCGTTGATCGACGCAGGCTTGCGGTTGGTGGCCTGCTGCGCGGTGTCGGTGCCCATCAGCCACAGCCCTTCCCACTGCACCTGGGGGAAGCCGTAGCCCCAAGGCGCATGGCGCTGCGGCATGCCGCCGAACACGCTGCTGCCCAGGCGCTCCCACTCGTCGGCCAGGCCCTCGCTGCCGGCGCGCCGCAGCAGCGTGTCCAGGCAGATGTAGCTGCTGACCGTCGCACTGCAATCAGTCACCAACTGGCGCCACCAGCCGCTGCCGTAGCGCCGATTCAAGAAGGCGGCCAGGCTGCCGCCGGCTCCGTAGTTGGCGCTATCGGCACCCTCCAGCCAGTCGATCATGGCCACACTGCCACCAGAACGGAGGTAGCTGGGCAGCCGGAAGATGACGATCTTGTTGGCGCCCGGCGTGATGGTCTCGGCCAGCAGGTCTTCGGTGGCCATGGCAGCCGTCTCTTCCAACCAGGCGTCGTGCAGCAGGCCGCGCTGGATCGTGCCCTGGTGATAGGTCACCATGTGCGTGAGCTCGTGCACCAGCGTGGACGCGTAGAAGGTCGGGTTGCTTGCCAGGCCCGTGCCGTTCACGAAGAAGGCCAGCGCTTCGTTGGAATTCGCGTAGCGGCTGTTGCGCCAGCGGTAGGAGTTGTTCAGCCCATAGAAGTAGCCGGCCGCGGAGGCGTCGGCGCCCATGTGGTCGGTGACGACAATGTTCACGTCCTGCAGCTGCGCCGCGCTTTCCTGGATCAGCCACGGTCGGTTGGCCACCTCGCTGCCGCCCCAGACGTCGCCGAGCATGGCGATGACGCGCGCAAAGCCGCCCTGGTCGCCGCAGAAGCTGCGCTTCAGGGGCTCGATCTGGGCCGCTTCGACCGTGCGGGCCGTGGTCAGCGCCTGGTCCACCCAGAAGACGAGGCGACGGCCGGTTCCGGTGCTGCAGGTGCTCAGCACGCTGGCCATGAACGGCACGGGCTTGGCGGGATCGTCATAGAGATCGTTCCAGATGCGTGTGCTGCCGACCTCGGCGGCGGCGAGGGCGCGGCGGCGCGGCTCGATGGCGCTCTCCGGCAGGGGCCGAGCAGGCAGTTGCTGATCCTGCAGATCCTCCAGCGACTGTTGCTGCTGCAGGCCGAGCATGCGCGCGTGCAGGGCGTCGTGATGGGATTCGTCGGCAGCTGATGCACTGGCAGCCTGAATTCGGGCGTTCGGTGCCGCGCCCAGGCTGACCACCGCCGCGCTGCCGCTCTTCGGTAGCTCGGTGGCATCGCTGGCCTGGCCGTTGCTGAACACCAGCGTCACGGACTGCCCAGGCTGCACGTTGGCGATGTCCACGTCGACCAGTTGGGACGTGGCGCCGGCGTTGCGCAAACGCCAGACACCGACGCCGCTGCCGGCATAGCCCCCATCCGCAGCCACCGCACAGTGCAGGCCGCTGCAGCCTGGCAAGAGTGAGCCTGCAGCACGTGCCACTGGCGAAGGCTGTGCTTCGACCTGGACGGTGGTGCTGGCGCGCGCCGTCACGCCGGCACTGTTCTGCGCTACGGCCGTGGCGGTGAAGCTGCCCGCCTGGGCGAAACGGCGCTCCACGGTGAGGCCTTCGGCCGCTGCGCCGTCGCTGAACTCCCAGCGCCAGTTGACACCATTCTGCGTATCACCAGCGGTGAACTGCACGTACTCGCCGGCGTAGAGCTGGGTGGCCGAGGCGCTGAGGCGCACGACCGGGTCTGGCACGGCGGGCGCCGTTGGCGGCGTCGGCGTCGGCGTCGGTGTCGACACACCGCCACCGCCTCCACCGCCGCCGCAGGCGGCAAGCAGCATCAGTCCACAGGCAGCCGCCACATGGCGCAGCCCAGCCTTGAAGAGGCCCTCCATCGTTCTCCCTGTCCTTGTGTTCTCGGCACCGCATCCTCGTGCGCGGCGCCGGGCACGGATTGTGCCAACGCGTCCCGGCGCATCGCGCCGTTAGCCGCCCGGTTCAGACGTCAAAAATCACGTCAGGAAAGTTCAGGCAGCTTCAACCTGCACCAGGCAGTCGTAGAAGGCCGGGGCATTGCCCATATCCGTCAGGCGCTGGTGGGTGACCTCGTTGACATTGCTGCCCTGCACGCCGAGCTTGCGCCACCACACGCCCAGGCCGTTGACGACGCCGGGCCGCGCGCGCGTGCTGACCTTGAGCTTGGCCACATAGCGGCCACGGTCGTTGAATGCGGCCACCAGGGCGCCATCGGCCAGGCCGCGCTCGACGGCATCGCCGAGGTGCATCTCGATGATGGGCTCGCTCTCGATGTCGCGCAGGCTCTTCACGTTGACAAAGCTGCTGTTCAGGAAGTTGCGCGCCGGCGGCGAAATCATGGCCAGTGGGTAGCGCGCGGCCAGTTCGGGCGAGCTTTGCGCGCTTTCGTAGTTGGGCACGTAGTCGGCGCCGGCGGCCTGCGCGCGACCGTTGGGGGTGCGGAAGCCGCCCTCGGCAAATGGCGCCTCGGGAATGGGCAGGGGCTGCCAGCCCTGCTCGCGCAGCAGGCCCATGTCGATGTCTGACGTGAAGGCCTGCGCGGCCAGGTCCTCATCGCTGTCCTTGAAGCAGGGATCCGTCAGGCCCATCGCCGCGGCCAACTCGCGGAAGATCTGCGTGTTGGTCTTGGCTTCGCCCAGCGGCGCAACAGCCGGCTGGTTCATCAGCACATCGGTGTGGCCATAGGAGGTGTGCACGTCCAGGTGCTCGAGCTGGGTCGTGGCGGGCAGCACATAGTCGGCCAGGTCGGCCGTGTCGGTCATGAAGTGCTCGAGCACGACGGTGAACAGGTCTTCGCGCTGAAAGCCCTTCACCACCTTGGGCGACTCCGGCGCGACGGCGACGGGATTGCTGTTGTAGACAATCAGCGCCTCGATGGGCGGGGCGGCCTGCAGCAGCGCGTCGCCGATGGTGCTCATGTTGACCATGCGCGGTGTGCGCCCGGCGAGCAGGCCCGGGCGTTCCAGATCCGGGTTCTTGTACGGCGCGTTCCAGCCCGAGGCCGACAGCAGCACGCCACCGCTCTGGTGGCGCCAGGCGCCGGTCAGGCAGGGCAGCAGCGCGATCAGCCGCACCGCATTGCCGCCACCGCGAACGCGCTGCAGGCCGTAGTTCATGCGGATGGCGGCGGGTGTCGTGGTCGCGTAGTCGCGGGCCAGACCGCGCACTTCGTCGGGCGTGACGCCGCAGACCTCGGCGACGCGCTCGGGCGGCCAGTCCAGGGCCTTGCCGCGCAGTTCATCCCAGCCGTCGACGTGGTTGTCGATGTAGTCCTGGTCCAGCCAGCCGTTTTGGATCAGCTCATGCATCAGGCCCAGGGCCAGCGCACCGTCGGTGCCGGGCAGCACGGCGATGTGCTGGTGGCATTTGTCCGCCGTCTCGGTCTTGCGCGGATCGATGCAGATCAGCTTGGCGCCTTCGCGCTTGGCCTGGTTCGCATAGGTCCAGAAATGCAGGTTGGACGCAATGGAGTTGCTGCCCCAGATGATGATGAGCTTGGCGCCAGCGAAGTGACGCGTGTGCATGCCCAGCTTGTGGCCATAGGTGGCTGCCAGGCCGGCGCCGCCGGCGGAAGCGCAGATGGTGCGGTCCAGCCGCGCAGCGCCGAGCGCGTTCCACAGCCGGCCGGCCATGGCCTCGCCCTGGATCAGGCCCATGGTGCCCGCATAGCTGTAGGGCTGGATGCACTGCGGGTCCTTCACCGCCTGGAGCCGGGCGGCGATGTCGGCGATGGCCTCGGCCCAGCTCACCCGCACGAAGGCCGGCGCTTCGGTCTTCTTGCTGACCCTCTTCAGCGGGTGCAGCAGGCGCTCGGGGTGGTAGGTGCGCTCGGGGTAGCGCGAGACCTTGGTGCACAGCGCGCCGTGCGTGTTGGGATGGTCGGCGCGGCCCTGCACCTTGATCACGCGTTCGTTTTCGACGGTGATCTGCATCGCGCATGTGTCGGGGCAGTCGTGGGGGCAGGCGCCGAAGACGGTACGGGTGGTCATGGCAATCGAGATTCAGGCAGAACCTCGATTGTCGCAACCCGCACCGCCAAGGTCAGCGGCGGTTCAGGAAGTCCACCAGCTTGGGTATGACTTGCGCCGGCGCTTCTTCCATCAGCCAGTGGCCCGAGCCCTTGATGACGACGCCTTCGACCTTGTCATCCACCAGCTTGGCCTGCTCGATCAGGAAGGTGCCTGACGCCTTCTCGCCCGTCAGCACCAGCATGGGCTGCTGCAGCTTGACCTTGGCGAAGCCGGCAAAGTCCGCCGCGTCCTGCTCAAAGGCCTTGAAGTAGCCGAAGCCGGCCTTCATGCCGCCCGGTTGAGCATAGGCCGCCGTGTAGAACTGCCGGTCGGCCTCGGACAGCGAGCGCGTCTTGTCGGCCGCGAAGTCATTCCAGAAGTGCTCGAAATAGATGCGCTCCCGGCCGGCCACCAGTTGCAGCGCGGTCTCGCCGTGGAAGTGGAAATGCCACAGGTCGCGCAGCAGCCAGACGTTCTTCCAGTCGCCCACACCGGGCAGGAAGGCGTCCATCAGCACGATGCTTTCCACCTCGTCCGGGTATTGGGCCGCGTAGGCATAGGCCACCATCAGGCCGATGTCGTGGCCGACGATCTTGACCTTGCGGTGGCCCAGGCCCTTGACGAGGGCGTGCACGTCCTGGGCCAGCGTCTTCTTGTCATAGACGCCATCGGGCTTGGCCGAGCCGCCGGCGCCGCGCAGGTCGGGTGCGATGACGACGCGGCGGTCGGCCAGCTTGTCGATAAGCGGCCGCCACATATGGCTGGTCTCGGTGTAGCCGTGCAGCAGCACGACCGGCGTTTCCGCACCCGCTCCAGCTTGGAGGTAGTGCAGCTGCAGGCTATTGGCGGTGGCACTGCGGTCTTCGATGGTGGCAGCCTGCACGCCAGCGGCGAGCAGCACGGCAGCGATTGCGGAGATGAAGCGCTTCATGATGTGTGCTCCTTAAAGTTGGCTCATGCCGCCGTCGACGATGATTTCCGTGCCGACGATGAAGGCGGACTCAGGCGCGGCCAGGTGCAGCACCGTGGACGCAATCTCCTGCGGTGTGCCGAAGCGACCCAGTGGCACCTGGCTCTGGATCTGCGCGGCGACCTGCGTCAGCGTGTCGGCGTCGAAGCCCAGCTTGCCGTACAGCGGCGTGGTCACCGGGCCCGGGCTGATGACGTTGACGCGCGCGCCCTGCGGCAGCAACTCGGCCGACAGCGTCTTGGCCATCGAGATCAGCGCGGCCTTGCTGGCGGCGTAGATGGCCGAGTTGGGCATGCCGATATGGGCATTGATGGAGCCGTTCAGCACGATGGACGCGCCGCGGGCCAGCACCGGGCGCAGTGCCTGGATCAGGAAGAAGGCGCCCTTGGCATTGATGTTGAACGTGCGGTCCCACAGGTCTTCGCTGGCATCGGCCAGGGATGCGAACTCGGCGATGCCGGCGTTGACGAACACGGCATCCAGCTGACGGCCGGCGGCGGCGAGGTGGGCACCCAGCGCGCGGGCGCCGAGCACGTCAGACGCATCCAGCGCCACCAGCTCGAAGCCTTCGGCCTCGTGCTGCTTGCCTGGGCGGGCGGTGACGATGACGTGGGCGCCTTCGGCCTTGAAGGCGCGGGCGGCGGCCAGGCCGATGCCGGAGGTGCCGCCGGTGACGAGGACGGTCTTGTTGGTGAAGCGTGAAGACATGATGGTTTCCTTTGGGTCTGCGGTTAGCGGCTTGTTTGCCGTGGACTCGATACTCGGATTCAGCGTCCCTTTTGACGCACGGCCGTGTTGGCCGACTCGTGCAAGGCTTTCGAACATCATGCTCAGCGACGACGAGATCCAGTTGATGGAGGCCATCGGGGCCAGCGGCAGCCTGACGCGCGCCGCGGCCAGCCTGGGCAAGGCGCCGTCGACCGTGTCGTACACGCTGCGCCAGATCGAGACCCGCTTCGACGCCCTGCTCTTCGACCGTCGCCGCTACCGGCTGCAGCTCACGCCCGCCGGCGCCCTGCTGGTGCGCGAGGCCACGCGGCTGCGCGACGACATGCAGCGCCTGACGCGGCGCGTCACGCAGGTGGCCAAGGGTTGGGAGGACCGGCTGTGGATCGTCACCGACGAGCTGATCGCCTTCGAGAGCCTGATGCCGGTCATCCAGGACTTTGATGCGCTGGCTTCGGGCGTGAGCCTGCGCATCACGCACGAGGTGCTGGGGGGCACCTGGGAGGCGCTGGCCGAGGGCCGAGCCGACCTCGTCATCGGCGCGACGAACGAGCCGCCCACGCAGGCCGGTGTGCAGTGGCGTGAGCTGGGCGTGCTGAGCTGGGTCTACGCGGTGTCACCCCGCCACCCGCTTGCCAAGGTCAAGGGGCCGCTGACGGCCGAGCAGATGCAGGCCCACCGCGCCGTCGTCGTGGCCGACAGCTCACGCCGTGGCGATGGCCGAGCCTATGGCCACGGCGCCGGCCAGGCCACGCTGGCCGTGCCGAGCATGACGGCCAAGATTGCGGCCCAGCGCGCCGGGCTGGGCGTGGGCTGGCTGCCGGAGGTGCGCGTGGCCTCGCTGCTCAAGCGTGGCGAGCTGGTGGCCAAGCAGGCCAGCGTGCCGCGCGAGCCCAACACGCTTTACCTGGGCTGGCGCGCCGGGGACGGCCGGGCGCTAGCCTGGTGGCTGGAAAAGCTCGGCGAGCCGCGGCTGTGCGCGCGGCTCGTCAATGGCGTTGACGGCTACGCCTGATCAGGCCGCTCAGGCGGGCAATGCCTTGCGGAAGCCGATGGCGAAGCGGTTCCAGGCATTGATGGTCGTGATCGCCAGCGTCAGGTTGACCATCTCGGCCTCGTTGAACTCGGCCGTGGCGGCGGCGTAGTCGGCGTCGCTGGCGTGGCCCTGGGTGATCAGCGTGATCGCCTCGGTCCAGGCCAGGGCGGCGCGCTCGCGCGGCGTGAACAGCGTCGTCTCGCGCCAGGCCGGCAGCACGTGCAGGCGGCGCTCGCTCTCACCGGCCTCGCGGGCATCGCGGCTGTGCATGTCCAGGCAGAAGGCGCAGCCATTGATCTGCGAGGTGCGCATCTTCACCAGCTCGATGAGGCTGGGCTCCAGGCCCAGCTTGGCGATGCTGCCTTCCAGCGTCAGCATGGCCTTGAGGGCGGCGGGGGAGGCGGTGTAGAAGTCAATGCGGGGGGTGGTCATGAGATGCTCCAGCGGGTGGGGTTGGGGTGAACGAATGTTGAATCCCGGGCGCCGCGCCAAGCAGTCCAATCCCGACCAAATCGAGCAGGCCACCGGATGGTTCTCCACATCGTCATCGACCGCGACCAGCCGCTGGGCGAGCAGTTGCTGCGCCAGCTGCGCGGCCTGATCCGCAGCGGCCGGCTGGCCACCGGTGCCCAGCTGCCACCCACACGGCTGCTGGCCGAGCAACTGGGCCTGGCGCGTCAGACCGTGGCCGAGGCCTATGAGCGGCTGACGCTGGAGCAGCTCATCGAGGCGCGGCGCGGGCGCGGCAGCTTTGTGCGCGCGCTACCGGCGGCCGAGGCCGAACGGCCCGTGGCAACCACCGCGCGCCTCGCCAGCGCCGAACGCATCGCCGCCTTCCAGGCCCTGCCGGTGCCGCTGCTGCGCTTTGCCGACAACCCGCTGGCGCGCTGGGATTTCATCGGCGGCTCGCCCGAGCCCGCCCTCTTCCCGCACGAGGACTGGCGCCGCCACCTGCACGCGGCCCAGCGCCAGCTCGGCCAGGGCGGCGCGCATGCCCCGCCGGCCGGGCTGGCCGCGCTGCGCGAATCGATTGCCGAACACCTAGCCTATGCCCGCGGCGTGCGCTGCTCGGCGGCGGACGTCATCGTCACCCAGGGCGCGCAACAGGCCTTCGACCTGCTCATCCGCGTGCTGGTCGGGCCCGGCGATGTGGCGGCCATCGAGTCGCCCGGCTACCCGCCCATCACCGGGCTGCTGCAGGCCCAGGGCGCGCGCATCGCCTCTGTGCCCGTGGACGAGCAAGGGCTGGTGACCGACTTGCTGCCGCTAGAGGCCAAGCTCATCTACACGACGCCGGCCCATCAGTTCCCGCTCGGTGTGGCGATGAGCATGGAACGACGGCGTGCGCTGCTGGCCTGGGCGGCGCGCACGGGCGCCGTCGTCATCGAGGACGACTACGACAGCGAGTTCCGCTTCGAGGGCCAACCGCGCGACAGCCTGCAGGGGCTGGACACGGACGGCCGTGTGGCCTTTGTCGGCAGCTTCTCCAAGACGCTGGCGCCGTCGCTGCGGCTGGGCTATGTCATCGCGCCGCCGGCCTTGCGCGACGCGCTGCTGCACGCCAAGCACCTGGCCGACGTGCACGGCCCCAGCCTGCTGCAGAACGTGCTAGCCCGCTTCATGGCCGAAGGCAACTACCGCAAGCATCTGCGCCGCTGCGTGGCCGAGTATGCGCAGCGGCGCGAGCGGCTGATGGCGGGCTTTGCCGGGCCGCTGGCGCCATGGCTGACGCTGCTGCCCGCGGAGGCTGGCTTCCACCAGGCGGCGCTGTTCAAGCCGGGCGTTGCCATCGACGCACCGCAGCTCGCGGCGCTGGCCCGGCGCGTGGACGTGGGGCTGTATCCGCTGCAGGCGTTTGCGGCCGGGCGGGACGGCTTGCTGATGGGCTTTGGGCGCGTCACGCCCGATGGCATAGCCGAGGCACTGGGCCGCGTCGCCGAGCTGCTGGCCTAAGCCGCCGGCAGTGTCAGACGCGCGATGCAGCCCGTGGGTGCCGCCGGCAGCAACTCGGCGCTGCCGCCGTGGCGCTCTGCAATCTCACGGGCTATGGCCAGTCCCAGGCCGCAGCCCTCGCCATGGGCCGAGCCGCGCACGAAACGCTCGAAGGCGCGCCCGCGCAGCTCGGGCGTGAGGCCGGGGCCGTTGTCCTCGACGTCCAGCCACACGTCGTCACCCGCGCGGCGCAGCTTGACGGTGATGGCCGCGCCACGGCCGGCATAGCGCACCGCGTTGTCAATCAGGTTGACCAGGGCCTCGCGCAGCAGCAGCTCAACGCCCTGCACGCTCAGGCCCGCGTTGACGATGTCCACACCCAGGTCGCAGCCGGCGGCCAGAGCACGCGGCACCCATTCGGCCGTGACCTCGTGTACCAGGCGGTCGCAGTCCACCGCCGCCCAGCCCTGGGTCGCCACGGCCTCGGGCTCGGCGCGGGCCAGCACCAGCAGCTGTGACACCAGCCGCGCGCCACGCACGGCGCTCTCGTGCACGCGCTCCAGTCGCTGGTGCAGGGCCGGATCGCTGTTGGCCTCCAGCGCCAACTCGGTCTGGCTCTTCAGCCCCGCCAGCGGCGTGCGCAGTTGGTGGGCGGCATCGCTGATGAAGCGGCGCTGCGTGGCCAGGCTCTGCTGCACCTGGCCGAGCAGCTCGTTGACGGCGCCGGCCAGCGCGCTGACCTCGGGCGGCGCGGCGCGCAGCTGCACCGGGTCGAGCGCGTCGGCGCGCCGGCCTTCCACCTGCTGCTGCAGCTCGGCCAGCGGCTTCAGGCCCTTGCGGATGCCGGCCCAGACCACCATGCTCATCAATGCGATCAGCAGGGACAGCGGCAGGGCCGTGTCCAGCAGCATGCGCTGCGCCAGCAGCTCGCGCGGCGCGCTGGAGCGGGCGATCTGCACGCGCAGCGTCGAATCCGCCGTGCCGGCCGCGCCCAGATGCAGGTCCAGCGACACGACGCGCATGCGCTCAGGCACGGTGGCGTCGAAGAACACCGGCTCGTTCAGCGCTGGCGATCCTGGTGGCGGCGGCAGGCGTGCGTCGCCCAGCAGCAGCTGGCCCGGCGGCGAACTGACCATGTACATGACGCGGTCGTCGGGGTCGGCAGCGAGGATGTCCTGGGCCGAGCGCGGCAGGTCGACAAAGAGGCCACTGGCCGTGGGCCGGATCTGGCGCGCCAGCGCCCGGGCGGCCTGCAAGAGGCTGCTGTCGACCAGCTCGTCGGCATGCCTGCTGGCCAGGCGATAGGCGCCGAAAGCCGCCACCAGCCACAGCACGATCTGCGGCAGCAGCAGCCACAACAGCAGTTGCCGGTGCAGCGAGCGGCCGGCCGGTGAGTTCACGATGACGCGGTGGCTTCGAGCAGATAACCCAGGCCGCGCACCGTGCGCACGGCCAGGCCCGAGCCTTCAAGCTTCTTGCGCAGGCGGTGGATGTAAACCTCGATGGAGCCGCCTTCATCGGCGCCCCAGGCCTCGACGATCTGCGCCTTGGTGACGACGCGGTCGCGCTCGGTCAGCAGCAGGTCCAGCAGCGACCATTCGCGCGGGCTCAGCTCCAGCGGCTCGCCGCCGACGCTGGCGCGGCGCGCGGCGCGGTCCAGGCTCAGGCGGCGCAGCTGCTGGGTCTGCGAGGCCGGGCGGCCACGGCGCAGCAGCGCGTGCAGGCGCGCCTCCAGCTCGGGGAAGTCGAAGGGCTTGGTCAGGTAGTCGTCGGCACCGGCCTGCAGGCCGGCGACGCGGTGCTCCAGCGCGTCCAGCGCCGTCAGCACGAGGATGGGCAGGGTGCGGCCGGCCTCGCGAACGCGCTTGAGCACGGTCAGGCCGTCCACCATGGGCAGGCCGAGGTCGAGGATGGCGATGTCGAAGTCCTGCTTGCGCAACAGGTACTCGGCCACGGCGCCGTTCTCGGCCCATTCAACCTTGAATGAGGCGTTAAGCAACTGCTGCTGCAACGCGTCAGCCAGCAGGGCGTCGTCTTCGGCGAGCAGCAGGTTCATGGTTGGCAGACTTTAATGGCGTCGGCGCTAGTGGTTAATACGATATTAAGTTTATTAACTCTCGGTAATGATGCCGTGATGCTCCGCGCCTGCGTCCTTCTTGTCACGTCCCTGTTTGCCGCCGTGGCCCAGGCCGGGACGCCGACGGACGTCGTCCATTGGTGGATCTCGTCCGGCGAGACGGCCGCCAAGCAGGCCTTGGCCGAGGCCTACCGCGCGGCCGGCGGCCAGTGGCGCGAGCTGGCGGTGACGGCGTCGGAGCAGGCGCGCGCGGTCGTGCAGGAGCGCGTCGCCGCCGGCAACCCGCCGATGGCGGCGCAGTTCAACCCGTCCCTCGCCCTCGTGCGGCTGGCGCGCGAAGGCCGGTTGCAAGCCATCGACGACGTGGCCGCCCAGGGCCGCTGGGCCGAGGTGCTGCCTGCCGTGCTGCTGGACGCCGTGAAGGTGGACGGTCATGTCTACGCCGCCCCCGTCAGCATCCACATGCCGGTGTGGCTGTGGAGCTCCAAGGCGGCGCTGGCCAAAGCCGGCGTGAAGGCCGAGCCGCGCAGCATGGACGAGCTCTTCGCCACGCTGGACAAGCTGCAAGCCGCCGGGCTGATCCCGCTGGCCCACGGCGGGCAGTCCTGGCAGGACCTCAACCTCTTCATCGCGCTGCTGGCCAACCAGGGCGGACGCGACCTGTATCTGGCCGTGCTGCGTGACCGCGATGCCGCGGCCGTGCAGGGCGAGGCGCTGCGCCAGGTGCTGCTGAGCTACAAGAAGCTGCGCCGTTATGTGGACCCGGCCTCGCCCGGGCGCAGCTGGGCTGACACGACGGCCCTGCTCGTCAGCGGCCGCGCGGGGCTGCAGTTCATGGGCGACTGGGCCAAGGGCGAATTCGCCCAGGCCGGCCAGCAACCGGGCCGCGACTATGGCTGCACGCCGGGCTTAAGCCCGCGCTCGACCTACATCGTCAGCGGCGACGTGCTGGTCTTTCCCAAGGACAAGAACGGCAGCGCCCGGCCAGCCCAGGCCCTGCTGGCCCGCGTCGCCACTGCGCCCGCCACCCAACTCGCCTTCAGCGCCCGCAAGGGCTCGGTACCGGTGCGCACCGACCTCGACACCCGCACGCTGGACGTCTGCGCCCAGGCCGGCGCTGCGGCGCTGCGCGATGCCGGCCGGCTGGTCGGCAACACGGAATTGCTGCTCGCACCGGCGCAGCTGACGGCGCTCGAACGCGCGGTCAGCGACTATTGGAACCGCGACATCCCCGTGCAGACGGTGCAACAGACCCTCGCCAGGGTCTTGCAGAACACAGACGACAACAGGAGACAACCTTGACCCGCGTTCACATCCAGGACCTCAGCATCCGCTTCGGCAACCATGAAGTCATCAAGGGGCTGGACCTTGACGTCAACAGCGGCGAGTTCCTCGTGCTGCTGGGGCCCTCGGGCTGCGGCAAGTCGACGCTGCTGCACACCATCGCGGGGCTGAACCAGGTCAGCGGCGGCAGCATCCAGATCGGCGAGCAGGACATGACCCGCGCCGAGCCCAGCCAGCGCGGCGTCGGCATGGTGTTCCAGAGCTATGCGCTGTACCCGACGATGACCGTGAAGGAGAACCTCGCCTTCCCGCTGAAGATGGCCAAGACACCCAAGGCCGAGCTGGAAAAGCGCGTGGCCGCCGCGGCCGACATGCTGCAGCTGACACCGCTGCTGGAGCGCCGGCCCGGCCAGCTCTCCGGCGGCCAGCGCCAGCGCGTGGCCATCGGCCGCGCGGTGGTGCGCGAGGCCAAGGTGCTGCTGCTGGACGAGCCGCTGTCCAACCTCGACGCCAAGCTGCGCACCGACCTGCGCCGCGAGCTCAAGCTGCTGCACAGCCGCTTGGGCAACACGATGATCTATGTGACCCACGACCAGGTCGAGGCGATGACGCTGGCCACGCGCATCGTCGTCATGCACCAGGGCGTCATCCAGCAGATCGGCACACCGGCCGAGGTCTACGAGAAGCCCAAGAACCTGCGCGTGGCGGGCTTCGTGGGCTCGCCGGCCATCAACCGCGTCGAGGGCCAGGTCGGCGAAGGCGGCGTGTTCGCGTCCCCCGCCTTCAGCGTGCCGCTGGCCGCCGTGCTCGCGGCGCGCCCGCAAGGCGAGGTGCTGACGCTGGCCATCCGGCCGGAGAACGTTCGCGTCGGCGCCGGCGAGTCCTTCGAGGCCGAGGTCCAGCTTGTCGAGCCGTTGGGCAACCAGCATGTCGTCTGGCTGAGCTGTGCCGGCTCGACCATCTCCGCCGTGTTGCCGGGTCAACCGGAAGTGCAGGAAGGCGCCAAGGTGCGCTTTGGCTTCGATGCGGGCAAGACGATGTGGTTCGACGCGGCCGGAGACCGCATCGAAGTGTGAGTACTCAACGCGTCGGGATCGAGAACCGGTAGTCCAGCCCCAGCGCCAGGTTGTCGGCCTTGAACCGGCCGCCGCCGGCGCTGCGCGCCTCGATGCGGCCGACGCTGAAGTTCATGGCCAGCCGCTCATCCAGCAGCCAGCGCACACCCGCATTGGCCTTGACCGCCTTGCCGTGCACATTGGCGCCGGCCAGCAATTGGCCATAGGCCTGCAGGCGCTCCCCCGACCCTGCAAGCGTCTGCACCCCAAGGCCGCCCAGGATCTCGGCATAGCCCGGATAGCCCAGGTAGGCGTTGTAGGCCGCCGAAGCCTGCAGCGGCAGGTACCAGCGCTGCCCGGCGGGAATGTCGAGCTGCAGGCCCAGCATCTGCAGTGAGGGCCCGTCGGTCCCGCGGTAGCTCAGGTGCAGGTCCGTCTGGTGCAGCACCGACAGGCGCAGGCCCTGCCAACGGGCCGGGCCGGGTGCCTCGGCGCTGCGGCCGGAACGCAAGTGGTGCGTCAGGCTCAGGCCCCAGGTCTGGTTGCGCGAGCTGCCTTTGGGTGCCGTCATGTATCCGACAGAGAGCGCCAGACCCAGGTCGCGCGTCAGCGAATACTCGGCAGCCAGCTTGGGATAGACCAGCAGGCCGGAGCTGGTGTCGATCACGTCCGATGAATAACCGCCCGAGCCCAGGCCCAGCTGCCCGTACAGCGTGATGTCGGGTGCGACGCGCCAGCGCTGGCCCACCCCGCCCAACAACTGGTTGTACAGGGGCAGGCCGCTGTAGCCCATGCCCAGGGCGGCGAACCAGTAGCTGTCGGCGGCGAAGAAATGCGCGTACTGCAGGTCGGCCAGCCGCACCGTGTTCCTGTTCGACCCCTGGGGCGACCGCTGCCGGTAGTTGTCCAGGGACAGCGTCAACATGTTCTCGCCCATCTCCGCGCCAGCACGGTGGTCGTCCACGGCCGGCAAGGGCTGGCCGTGGCCGGAGAACGGCCCCGTGAGGTAGCTGAAGGGCACCTCCAGCAGCAGGCTGGCCTGGGTACCGTCGATGATGGCCTGGCGGAACTTCAGGCGCGAGACCGTGGCGCCCAGCGTGAACTCGCCGAAGTCATAGCCGAGGCCCGCATAGCCCTTGGCAAAGCCGCCGCTGCCCGACAGCAGCTTGCTGTGCTCGACGCTGCGCCCGCCGCCGCCGCCGCCGGCCGACAGGCCCGCCATCGCGAATACCGGCCCGGCCAACGGGCGCCTGAAGTGCAGGCCCAGGTCCGCGGCCACGAAGCCGCCATAGGCACCCCTGACAAGCGGCGCATAGAAGCCGCCACCCACATAGACGCCGTCGAGCAGCTTGCGGTAGGCGTGAAAGCCCAGCAGGTCGATGGACTGGTCGCCCGGCACCTTGACGGTCTGGTATTCGAGGGTCAGCAGGGCCTCGTTGCGGCGCAGCCCGGTGGACTCGGGCAGTTGGGCAGCGGCGCCTCCTGCGCACAGGCACAGGGTTAGGCAGAGCTTCGGGATGGGGCGGAGGTGGAACGGCGTGCAGGGCATGCGGTGGATCGGCGTCTGGACCGGTCGCAGTGTCGCCGCGGACGACGGTGCGAGCGCGGCGTCAGGGCAAGGCGCGTCTTTCGTACTCCTCGGCGATCCTTTTCGCCGCGCGTGAGCGAATCTGTTCCAGCTCGCCGCTGGCCGCCATGCCGCGCAGGGTTTCCTCGATCCGCGGCAGCAACTCCGCATGCCGCACATGCAGGAAGTGGTAGAGCGGGATGTGCTGCAGCGGCGGATCGAGCGGGTGCACTTCGCCTTGCAGCCCCAGCTGTTGAAGGATGAGCATGCCGCTCAGGCGGTCGTTGACGGCCACGTCGATGCGCTCCGCGGCGACCATGCGCATGAGGGCTTCCATCGAAGGCACTGCCGTCACGCGGGCCATGCCCTGGGTTCCCGCCTCGGAGGAGCCCACGCCGCGCACGATGCCGACCTGGTAGGCCGCAATGGAGGGCCAGCCCTGGATCTTGAAATCCAGTTTCTTCACGAAGGCGGCCGGCTCGATGTAGTTGATCGAGGGCCGGACTGCAAGCAACGTCGGGTACTGCACCTCGACGTTCAGGATGCGCTGGACCTCGCCATCAAGACGCCCCTCGCTGGACTCGAGCAGCGAGCGCAGGGCCGGCACGGCGACGAACTGCAGGTCGATGCCCAGCCGCGCATAGGCGACTTTGAGGATTTCGCTGCCTATGCGCTGATCGGGTACGCCATCCAGCCTGGCCAGCCGCAGCGTGGACGGCAGCGCGCCCGCGGCGCCGGCATCCAACGCCATCGCAGCCAGGACGGTGCAAAGCATGCGCAGCGGCAGGCGGATGGCGACCACGGTTCCTCCTGGGGCGGCTGTTTCGCCGTGGCCGCCTGCGCAATGCGGCGGACGACCGGCACGATCGAAAAGCCGCCGCCATGCTACGCATCTTTGCAGCGCCCTGGCGCAAGAAACAGTTCGTCAGCGCCCAGGCGGCCGCTTCACTGCGACGGTGCCGAGGCCGCCTGCTCGGGCAGGGGCACCGCCCAGGCAAACCCTTCGACGCCCCGAGCGAAGGCGTCGGACAGCTCCTTGTAGGGGCTCTCCGGCGGCGCCTTCAACAGCACGATGAGGCGGTAGCCCCCCTTCACGGCCACATAGCTGACGGCCCGCAGGCCGTTGGGCAGCTTGCCCTCGTAGCGTCCGCCTTCCACGCCGCCCACCAGCACCGGCTTGGCGGCATCGCGGGTCAGCTTCTTGTCGAAGGGGTTGCCGATCTTGACCGCGCCGTCCAGCGGGTCGTAGGGCTTGGCCGGATCGGGCTCGGCATAGTTCCACAAGACGATGAAGACGGCCCTGGGATCGTCGGTGCGCGAATAGACCGCCAGCCCCGTGGGCTTGCCGGCCTTGTCGGGCTTCTCCTCGCGATTGACCACTGACACGCCCTCGGGAGCGTTGAAGCTGCCGAAGGAGGTTTTCACTTCGACGGCATGGGCGACAGCCGTAGCGCAGAGCAGGCCGCCGGTCAGGGTCAGGGTCAGGACGCAAAGCAGACGACGCATGGTCAGTTCTCCTTGTAGATCCTGACCCAGTCCACCTTCATTTGTGCCGGCAGCGGCGTCGTGGCGTCCGGCGCGCCAGGCCAGTCGCCGCCGACGGCAAGGTTGAGGATGACGAAGAAGGGCTTCTCGAACACCCAGGTGCCGCCAGCGGGCAGCAGCGCGGGCGTGAGGCGGTGATAGTCGACGCCGTCGACCTGCCAGACGATCTCGTTGGGCCGCTTGATGATCGTGTAGGTGTGGAAGTCATCCGCGACCGGCTTGCCGAAGTCGTAGGGCTTGCCAATGCCCTGGGCGCCCGAGTAGCCGGGGCCATGCAGAGTGCCGTAGGTGGTGTTTGGCGTCTTGCCGATGAATTCCATGATGTCGATCTCGCCGGACTTCGGCCAGCCGGCCGTCGCGAGGTCGGTGCCCAGCGCCCAGAAGGCCGGCCAAATGCCTTGGCCGGACGGCAGCTTCATGCGCGCCTCGACCTTGCCGTAGGTGAAGCCGACCTTGCCATTGGTGTGGATGCGCGCCGACGTGTAGTCACAGGGCTTGGCGTTCCAGCAGGGGCCGGCGTTGCTGGCCTTCTCGGCCGTGATGACGAGCATGCCGCTGCCGTCCATCTGCGCGTTGCGGGCGTTGGACGTGTAGTACTGAAACTCGTGGTTGCCCCAGCCACTGTTCTCGGCGTTGCCGATGTCGTAGTTCCAGTTGGCGGCCTTGGGCACGGTGCCGGCGGCAGCGTCGAACTCGTCGCTCCAGACCAGGGTCCAGCTGTTGGATGGCGCGGGGGCCGGTGCGGGAGCGGGCGCGGCGGCCGGCGCAGCGGTGGCCGAACCGCCACCGCCGCCGCAGGCTGTCAGCACGAAGGCGATGGCCGGCAGCACATGGCGCCAGGGGCTGGGAGTGGGAGTGATTTGCTTCATTTTTGTCTCCGTAGTTGTCGTGTCAGGCGTCGTGCCTTCCCAAGGGGCGCCGCGGAACTGGCTTTGCCAGGCCGCTGGCGACGCCTCCTTGAGGGGCCGGCGCAGCCGGTAGGGGGTGGGCCTATCCCCGCCAATCGCGCAGGAAGTCGCGGTACCACTCGGCGCTGGCCTTGGGCGTGCGGGCTTGCGTCTCGTAGTCGACGTGCACGATACCGAAGCGCTTCAGGTAACCGCTGGCCCATTCGAAGTTGTCCATCAGGCTCCAGACCATGTAGCCGGCCATGGGCACCCCCTGCCGCATGGCGCTGGCTACCGCCGCGATGTGATCGCGCAGGTAGGCAATGCGGTCGTCGTCCTGCACGCGGCCGCCCACCAGGGTCTCGTCCTTGAAGGCACCGCCGTTCTCGGTCACGTAGACGGGCGGCAGGCCGGGGTAGTCGCGGTGCAGCAGCACGAGCAGGTCGGTCAGGCCGTCGGCATAGATCTCCCAGCCCATGTCCGACACCGGCAGGCCGCGCTCCTCGGGCTTCCAGTCCGCGCCGCTCGCCGACACGACGGTACGGGTGTAGTAGTTGACGCCGAGGTAGTCCATCGGCTGGGCGATTGCGGCCATGTCGCCGGCATGCACGACAGGCGCGTCCGCACCCAGCTCGGCCATCACTTCCTCGGGATAGCTGCCCTTGAACAGCGGGTCGGCATACCAGCGGCGGCTGCGGGCGTCGGCCATGGCCGCGGCGGCGATGTCCTCGGGCATGGCGGTGGCCGGCACGGTGGACGACAGGTTGAGCACGATGCCGAGCTGGCTCCTGGCGCCGTCGGCCCGCAGCGCCTGCAAGGCCAGGCCGTGGCTGAGCAGCAGGTGGTGGCAGACCTGGATGGCTGTTCTGCGGCTCTTGATGCCGGGCGCGAAGTTGCCCTGCTCATTGCCCAGCACGGCGACGACCCAGGGCTCGTTGTGCGTGGTGATGCCGTCGACGCGGTCGCCGATGCGGGCCTGCACATGGCGGGCGTAGTCGACGAAGCGGTGCACCGTATCGCGGTCGTTCCAGCCGCCGCGGTCCTGCAGGCCCTGCGGCAGGTCCCAATGGTTCAGCGTCGCGAAGGCCTGGATGCCGCGCGCCTTGAGGCCATCGACCAGGCGCTCGTAGAAGTCCAGGCCCTTGGGGCTGAAGTCGCCGTAGCCCTTGGCCTGCACGCGCGGCCAGGCGATGGAGAAGCGGTAGCAGTTGACGCCCAGCGACGCGATCAGGTCGAGGTCGTCGTCGAGGCGATTGAAGTGGTCGCATGCCACTTCGCCATTGCTGCCGTCGGCAATCGCGCCGGGCTGCCTGCAGAAGCGGTCCCAGATGGACTCGCCCTTGCCGTCGGCGTGGGCGGCGCCCTCGATCTGGAAGCTGCTGGTGGCGACGCCCCACACAAAGTTGGGCGGAAATTGCTGGTACAGAGGGCGGTGCAGAGGATTCATGGACTGTTCTTATTTGACGGCGCCAGCCGTGAGACCGGCGATGAGCTGGCGCGACGAGATGACGAAGAGGACGAGCAGGGGCAACGTCGCGATGGCCGAGCCGGCCATCAGGGCGCCCCATTCGGTGCTCGTGGTGCTGAAAAGGCTGCGCAGGGCCAGCGGCAGCGTGTAGTTCTCGGCGGTGCGCATGACGATCAGCGGGTTCATGAAGTTGTTCCATGAACTGATGAAGGTGATGAGGCCGAGCGTGCCCAGCGCCGGCTTCATCAGCGGCAACGCGATGCGCCAGTAGATGCCAAGCTCGCTGCAGCCATCGATGCGCGCGGCGTTGATCAGCTCATGCGGCACCGTGCTGGCCGCGAACTGGCGCATCAGGAAGATGCCGAAGGCGCTCGCCGCGCCGGGCAGGTAGAGCGCGCGGTGGGTGTCGATCCAGCCCAGCGTGTCCATGACCATGAAGGTCGGGATCATGTTCATGAAGGCCGGCACCATCATGGTTCCCATGACGAGGGCGAACAGAGCCTTCTTGAAACGGAACTCCAGCATCGCGAAGGCATAGCCGGCCATCGAGCAGAACAGCAGGGTCAGCGCCGTGGACATGAGGCCGACGTAGAGGCTCCAGCCGACGTTCTTCCAGAACGGCAGCCGTGTGGTGAGCACGCCGATGTTGTTGAGCAGTTCGGTGCTGAAGAACAGCGGCGGCGGCACGTTGAAGATGTCGGTGCGCGACTGGGTCGCGAACACGAACATGAAATAGAACGGCGCCAGCATGATCAGCGCACCAGCGCCGACAACCGCGTAGGCCGCGTACTTCGGAACCCTCTTCATGCCTGCACCCGCCTGTCCGCAAAGGCCTTGTTGGTCAGCCAGGTCAGCCCGGCGATGACGCCGAACATGATCCAGGCCAGCGCACTGGCGCCGCCGAAGTCGCTGAAGTCGAAGGCCTCGCGGTAGAGGTACATGGCCACCGTCATGGCCTGCTGGTCGGCACCGCCCTTGCCATTGGTCAGGATGAAGGGCTCCTCGAACAGCTGCAGCCCGCCGATCAGGGACAGGGTGACGCCGAACAGGATCATGGGCTTGAGGCTGGGCAGCGTGATGCGCCAGAACTGCTGCCAGGCGTTGGCGCCGTCGAGCTTGGCGGCCTGGTAGAGGTCGTGCGGGATGGTCTGCAGCGCGGCCAGATACAGCACCAGGTTGAAGCCGACATAGCGCCAGAACACGACGAGGGCGATGGCCGGCTTGATGGCCTCGGGGGAGCGCATCCAGTTGATGTTCTCCATGCCGAACAGCGCATGCAGGGCCTGGTTGATCAGCCCGTAGTCGTTCGAGAACAGCGAACCGAACAGCATCGCGATGGCGACCGTGGATGTGATGTAGGGCAGAAAGTAGGCACCCGAGAACAGGCCGCGCCAACGCCCGAAGGCCTGGTGCAGGAAGACGGCCAGCGGCAACGCCACAAGATGCTGCGGCGCGCCGGAGGCGAAGGCCAGCCACAACGTGTTGCGCAGCGCCTTCCAGAACCAGCCGTCGGTCAACGCGAAGATGAAGTTGTCGAGGCCGACAAACTTCATCGAGTCGATGCCGCTGGTCGGCTCCCAGGACTGGAAGGCCAGCCAGGCCGAGAACAGCAGCGGGAACAGGCCGAACACGGCGAACAGGATCAGGAAGGGGCTGACCAGGAGGTAGGGCGTCCAGGAGGCAGGGATGCGCATGAGGTCAGCGCTCCGCGAGCTGTCGGAGGTTGATGCCGATGGCCATGCCGGGACGTCGCCCCGGCGGGCGACCTTCTTTCTGAGCGACCAGAAAGAAGGCAAAGAGTCGCCCCCGAACCGCCCGGCCCTTAGCTTCGCAGCGGGCTGCCCTGCGTGCCTTGCCGCTTGCAAGCGGCAAGTCCTTCGTCAGGCGTCGCACAGCACGCAGGTGCTGTGCTCGGTCCTGCCTCAGTGCGTCGGACTTCAAGCCCGCGCGCCGAACTCGCGCCGCTACGCTCTGCTCAAACAAGCGTCGCGAGTCAGTTCTTGAGGTTCGCTGCGCGAACGGGCTTGAAGTCCTGCGCTCCTCGGCGGCCTCAAAGGGGGTGTGATTGAACAGCCCAGTGGCAGCCCGATTTCGGGTTTGGCTGTTGTGGCTGTTCGGGGCCTCCCCTTCTAAACCGCCGAGAAGCGCAGGAGCCCGAGGCGCGAGCGCAGCTCGCATCAACTTCTGACTTCGCGCCCCTTTGTTTGAACGCGAGCATCGCAGGGGACCCCGACAGGGGCGGTTTCGCAGGGGAGAGCTTTTTGCCTACTTTTTGGCGGCGCAAAAAGTAGGTCGGCCGCCGGGACGAAATCCCGGCTGGGCTTGGCCAAAACACCCCGGTTCGAACGAGCAACCATCACCGATTCGCCCTGTGCACCAACAGCGCCTGAGCATCCTCCAATGCCTGGTGGATGGGCTTGCCGTACTCGAGCACGTTGTCGAGCTCGGCGTTGATGACCTCGTCGGCGAACTTGTGCTGCTTGTGCATCTTGACGACGGGGATGCGCCGCGCGGCGTCGCGCCACAGCAGGCGTGCGTGCTGGCCGCCCAGGAAGGGTACCGGCTGGTCGAAGAAGGCGTCCTGCTGCGCATCCAGCAGGGCCGGGAAGGCGTCTTGCGACTTGAAGGCCTCGAGCTGGCGCTGGCGGTCCAGCGTCAGCTCCTGGATCAGTTGCCAGGCGAGCTGCTTGCGCTCGGGCGCCGAGCGGCGCGGGATGGCGTAGTAGGTGCCGCCGTAGGAGCAGTAGGTGTTCTCGGGCAGTTGCGCGATGCGCCATTTGCCGGCCGTCTGCGGTGCCACCCAGTTGGCCATCTGGCCGGCCATCCAGCCGCCCGACAGCTCGGTGGCCAGGCGGCCGCGCTTGAGCATCTCGGCCCAATCGTTGAACCAGACCTCGACGCGCGCGTCCAGCTTCTGCCGGCGCACCTTCTGCGCCAGCTCGAAGGCTCGCACGAAGCGCGGCGACGTGATCTGCGCGCGGCCCTGGTTGTCGAAGAACTGGCCCTCGCCCGGCGGCGTGCCGCCGCGCACGATGATGTCCTTGAGCAGGCGCACGTCGCCGATCAGGTAGGCGCCGGTCTTGGCCTTGAGCTGCATGCCGGCGTCGACGTAGGCCTCCCAGGACTGCGTCAGGTCGGCTTCCTTCAGGCCGGCCTGGGCCAGCAGGTCGGCGCGATAGAACAGCGAGCCGGGGCCGATGTCGGTGGGCAGGGCGACGATGGCGCCCTCGCGGTTGCGCGCCGTCTCAATGGCGAAGGACACGAAGCGGTCCTTGAAGCGCTCGGCGCCAAAGGCCGGCGCCGACAAATCCTCCAGCCCCGTGCCCAGCGAGAAGCGACCGAGGTAGCTCGTCTCCAGCGCGATGACGTCGGGCAAGTGGCCGGAGGTCGATAGCGCTGTCGTCATCGCCGTGTGGTGGTCGTCGTACTGGCGGCTGATGACCTCGGTGCGGATCTCGGGGTGACGCTGGTTCCAGCCCTTGAGCACATCCTTGGCGATGACGTCGACCAGTGGGAATGCGGCCACGGTCAGTGGCGACTGCTCCTTGGCGTGGCTCAGGCCGGCAGCGCCGCCAAGGGCGGCCGCGAGCAGGTGGCGACGGGGGAAGGAATGGGAGTCGGACATGGTTTGAAAGCGCTTTCAAGATTGTGCTTCTAGCGGGTGCGACGCCCCAGCAGCACAAACCCTAGGGCAACTTCAGACGAAGGCGCCCAACCCGCGACAGCAACGTTTTGTCACCCGAACCCCGGGTTTCCACCGGTGACGCCGAAATCACTGGTGGCAAAGTGGTATTTAAGAGGTGGTAGCAGTCGCAAACTGGATGCATACCAGTTAGAACCAGCTCCAAAGAGCCTGCACGGAGAGGCAGGCCAGCCGCCGGAGAGCCCCGTTGGGACTCTCCTTTTCAACGAGACCTTGGCACAACAGGAACGTCTCTCATGAAGCAGCCCTCTACCGGCATCCCGATGCAGCAACTGCGTCGCCTTGCCGCCATCACCGCCACCGCCTTCGCACTCGGCGCCAGCGCCACCAGCGCCCTGGCCCAGACCTATCCCGCCTGGGCGCCCGACGTCTACTACACGGCCGGCACCGTCGTGACCTATCAGGGCCACAACTACCGCGCCCTCGTCAACCAGACCGACTATTCATCCACCGGCTGGAACCCGACCAACGCCTCGCTGTGGACGGACCTCGGCCCCGCCTCCGGCCCGGCGCCGTCGCCTGCGCCCACGCCCGCCCCGACCCCTGCGCCGACGCCCGCTCCCACGCCGGCCCCGTCACCCGCCCCCAGCCCCGCGCCGGCACCCACCGGCACCTGCGCGCCTGTGTGGTCCAGCACCACGGCCTACAACGGTGGCGCCATCGCCAGCAAGGGCACGACCAACTACAAGGCCAACTGGTGGACCCAGGGCAACGACCCCGCCACCAACAACGGCCCGGTCGGCAGCGGCCAGCCCTGGACCTCGCAAGGCGCGTGCACGACCGGCCCCGCGCCCAGCCCGAGCCCGTCGCCGAGTCCCTCGCCCAGCCCGGCCCCCTCGCCTGCCCCGGCGCCCGGCCTGAGCGACCCGAACGCCAAGTCCGCCACCCAGAACGGCCGCGCCTACACCGTCTACTACCCGAGCTGGAGCGACAACTGGTTCGATGCCACTGGCATGACGATGAACCAGGTTTTCGCGGCCAGTAACTTCGCGCGCATTCCGGCCAGCTACACCCACGTGGTGGCGGCCTTTGCCCAGCCCAACTTCTCGTGGGGCGGCATGGCGACCAACAACTGGTCGGGCACCGGCATCAACTTCAACGGCCGGCCGTCGGACATCAAAGCCGCCATCGACGTGCTGCACGCCCGCAACATCAAGGTCATCCTGGCCGTGGGTGGCGCCACCTACAACAGCTGGGGCACCTTGTCGGCTGAAGGCCATGCGGGCAGCGGCCCGACCATCACGGCCCTGTCCAACCTGATGAAGGACGTCGGCTTCGACGGGCTGGACGTCGACTACGAGGTCGACGGCATCACGACGGACGCTTACGCCGGCGCCGTGAAGGCCATGCGCAAGGCCGTGGATTTGGCCGGCGGCGGGCGCATCCTGACGGTGGCCGCCTGGTCGTCCGGCTCGGACTGCACCGCTTCCACAGGCAGCGACCCGCAGTGCAACGGCGTGGGCACCAGCTATTGGGGCGGCAAGGCCGGCGGCGAGCGCCTGCTCGTCAACGCCTACCCGGCGCTGAAGACGGCGTTCAACATCGTCAACATCATGACGTACGACGCGCGCTTCGAGCACTTCGACGGCGTGACCGCCTGGAAGCAGTACCGCCAGCTCTTCCCGGCCAGCACCATCGTGTCCATCGGCTTCGAGACGTCGCCGGAAGGCTGGAGCGGCGCGAATCTGGTGGTGAACAACGCCGACGCGCAGTGCACGGGCTCCGTCATCCTGCAGAACAGCTATGGCGTCAACATCAACCAGGCCTATTCGGTGGAGCGCTATCTGAACGCGGTGACGACCAGCACGCTGGCCAACAAGAACCCGCGTGACGGCGCCATGCTGTGGCAGGCGCTGAAGACGGCAAGCGGCAGCTGCGGCAGCGCGCCGCTGGCCTCGCCCGGCTCCATCGGCAAGAAGGCCGCCGGCCTGCTCAACCTCGTCGACGACCCGGCGCTGCAGAACGCGCCCTGGAAGTAAGCAGCTCCGCTGAGCTGAATCGCCGCCGCACCGGTCTGCCGGGCGGCGGCCTTTTCCATCCCCTTCGGAGACTTTCCATGATCTCGCGCCCACCTTTGCCGCGCGCGGCCACGCCCTGGCTGCTCGCTGGTGCCCTGCTGCTGAGCAACCCCGCCTTTGCCCAGACCTACCCGGCCTGGCATGCCGACGTCTACTACACGGCCGGCACGGTCGTGACCTACAACGGCCGCATCTACAAGGCCACCGTCAACCAGACCGATTACGCCTCCACCGGCTGGAACCCGACCAACACCTCGCTGTGGACGGACATCGGCCCGGCGTCGGGCCCGGCCCCTGCGCCCACACCGGCGCCAACGCCCGCGCCCACCCCAGCCCCAACACCTGCGCCGACACCGGCTCCCACGCCGGCTCCCGCCCCCACGCCGGCCGGTACCTGGAGCGCCAGCACCGCCTATTCGGCCGGCGCCGTCGTGTCCTATCAGGGCGTGAACTACAAGGCCAACTGGTGGACCCAGGGCGACAACCCATCCACGCACAACGGCCCGGCCGGCTCCGGCCAGCCCTGGACCATCGTCAGCGGCACACCGGCGCCCTCACCTGCGCCAACACCCGCACCGGCCCCGGCGCCTACTCCCGCTCCAACACCGGCTCCCACGCCTGCGCCGACCCCAGCGCCCACACCGGCACCTTCGCCCACGCCCGCACCGCCACCCGGCAAGCACCAGCTCATCGGCTACTGGCACAACTTCACCAACCCGTCGGGGGCCACCTTCCCGATCAGCGATGTGCCGGCGGCCTATGACGTCATCGTCGTGGCCTTTGCCGATGACGGCGGCAACGGCAGCATCACCTTCAACCTCGACTCGGGCTCCGGCGGCGAAGCGCGCTTCATCGCCGACATCGCCGCAGCGCGCGCCAAGGGCAAGAAGGTCGTGCTGTCCTTCGGCGGCCAGAACGGCACGGTCACGCTGACCAACGCCACCCAAGTGACCAACTTCGTCAACAGTGTCGAGGCCATCCTGCGCAAATACGGCTTTGACGGCATCGACATCGACCTGGAAAGTGGCGCCGGCGTCACGTCGGGCGCGCCGGTCATCACCAACCTCGTCACCGCCGTAAAGCAGCTGAAGGCCCGCATCGGCAGCAGCTTCTATCTGTCGATGGCACCGGAGCACCCGTATGTGCAGGGCGGCTATGTCGCCAACAGCGGCATCTGGGGCGCCTACCTGCCCATCATCGACGGCCTGCGCGACGAACTCTCGGTGCTGCATGTCCAGTACTACAACAACGGCGCCGTCTACACGCCCTATGCGACGCAGGGACTCGCCGAGGGCAGCACCGACATGCTGGTGGCCGCCAGCCGCATGCTGATCGAGGGCTTCACGACCAACAACGGCAGCGGGCCGTATGTCTTCCGCGGCATCCCGCCCGACCAGGTCGCCTTCGGCCTGCCGTCGGGCCCGTCGTCGGCCAACAGTGGCCAGGCCAGCCTCGCCACCATCACGGCGGCGCTGAACTGCCTGACGCGGCTGACCCAGTGCGGCGCCATCAAGCCGCCGGTGGCCTACCCGACCTTGAAGGGCGTCATGACCTGGTCCATCAACTGGGACAAGAAGGATGGGCAGTCCTTCTCCAACGGCGTGCGCAACGCGCTGAACGCTCTGCCCTGACGTTCCGAACCCGGCGTTCGCGGGCCGAGCGCCGGGCCGCTCCCTAGCCGGCCCGCCTTAGGCGATGTGCTTGCGGCTCGATGCCGCAAGCATCGCCGTCCCCTCGGGGGACCGGCCAAGGTATTTCCTTGGACGAGGGGCTTCGGGTCTCCCCGTCCCTGAGTTCAGGCACACGCCAGGTGTTGCCGCCCAGGCATCCGTCCGCTTACGCTTGAAAGCGCTTTCAAGTTGCCGATACAGGCGACGGGCACCACAACCACTTGTTGGAGACATTCAATGAATCTGCTTCGATCCCTCATCCGGCCCGCCTTGGCCGGGTTGCTGATGGCCACAGCGAGCCTCGCCCATGCCCAGTGGCAGCTCGTCTGGAGCGACGAGTTCAACGGCAGCATCGGCCCGAACTGGGTCTTCGAGACCGGCGCCGGCGGCTGGGGCAACAACGAGCTTCAGTACTACCGGCGCGAGAACGCCACCATCGAGAACAACGCCCTGGTCATCACGGCCAAGCGCGAGAACTTCGGCGGCATGGCCTACACCTCGGCGCGCATGAAGACGCAGGGGCTCAAAACCTTCAAGTTCGGCCGCCTCGAAGCGCGCATGAAGCTGCCCGCTTTCCTCGGCGCCTGGCCGGCGTTCTGGATGCTGGGCGCCAACCTGCCGCAGGTCGGCTGGCCGGCCTCCGGGGAGATCGACGTGATGGAACACGTCAACGACGAGCAGAAGGTCTACGGCACCATCCATTGGCAGGACAACAACGGCCAGTACGCCCAGTACGGCGGCAACATCGCCACCACCGTGAGCGACTGGCATGTCTATGCCGTGGAGTGGGACACCAACGCCATCCGCTGGTATGTCGACGGCACCAAGTACCACGAAGCCAACATCGCGGGCAGCGTCAATGGCACCGACGAATTCCAGAAGGACTTCTTCCTGCTGCTGAACTTCGCCATCGGCGGCAACTGGCCGGGCTTCAACGTCAACACCGCCGCGCTCCCCGCCAAGATGGTTGTGGACTATGTGCGTGTCTACGCGCCTGCCGCCGGCGGCGTGGCCACGGTCTACCAGGACTGCAATTACGGCGGCTATTCGGCGGCCCTGCCTGAAGGCAACTACACGCTGGCGCAGCTGCAGGCTCGCGGCGTGAGGGACAACGACCTGTCGTCGCTGCGCGTGAACGCCGGCTACCAGGTGCAGCTGTTCGACGGGGACAACTTCACCGGTGCCAGCGTGACCCGGGCCGGCGACACCGGCTGCCTGGTGGACCAAGGCTTCAACGACCGGGCCACCTCCGTCATCGTCTCCAAGGCCGCCCCGGCCTGGTCGCGCCAGATCGAAGCCGAGGCCTTCAGCGCGCAGGCCGGCGTCCAGCTGGAAGCCTGCTCGGAGGGCGGCCAGAACGTGGGCTGGATCGATACCAATGACTGGATGGCCTACAACAGCGTGACCTTCCCCACCAGCGGCAGCTACCGCGTCGAGTACCGCGTGGCGAGCGCTGCCGGCGGCACGCTGTCGCTGGACCTGAACGCGGGCAGCATCCAGCTCGGCCAGCTGGGCGTGCCCAACACCGGCGGCTGGCAAAACTGGACGACCATCTCGCACACGGTGAACATCAATGCCGGCACCTACAACGTCGGCGTGTTCGCGCAGCAGGGCGGATGGAATCTGAACTGGATCAGGTTCACCAAACTCTGATCCGCGTTTCGCACCAAGGCACGCCAAAGGGCCGCAGCAGCGGCCCTTTTTCATGGCACCTACACTCATGGCTTCCCTTCGCCACCGCCGATGAACGCCAAGACTCCCGCCAAGAAAGCGCCTTCAAGCCGCCCCGACGGCGTCGTCACGCTGGAGCAGGTGGCGGAAATGGCCGGCGTGTCGCCGAGCACGGTGTCGCGCATCCTGAACGGCACGGCCGCGGTCAGCCAGGCCAAGAAGGACGCCGTGCAGGCCGCCATCCAGGAGCTGGGCTTTCGGCCCAACCCGGTGGCACGGGGCCTCGCCGGCGGGCGGACTCTCTCCGTCGGCGTCGTCACGCAGATCATCTCCAGCCCGTTCTACGGTGAAGCCCTGCTCGGCATCGAGCGTGAGCTGGAACGCGCCGGCTATGTGCCGCTGTTCGTGTCCGGCAACTGGCATGAGGACGATGAGCGCAAGGCCATCGAGACCCTGCTGTCGCGCCGTGTCGACGGTGTCATCGTGCTGGCCGGCCGCATTTCGGACGCCGAGCTGACCAAGGTGTCGGACAGCCTGCCCGTCATCGTCGTTGGCCGCCAGCTGTCCGGGCCCCAGCTCTTCAGCTTCAGCTTCGACAACCGCCAGGGTGCGCGCCTGGCCACCCAGCATCTGATCGACCAGGGGCATCGCAAGATCGCCTTCATCGCTGGCGACCTCATGCACGACGATGCCGTAGAGCGCCAGAACGGCTACTTTGATGCGCTGGCCGCGGCCGGCATCGCCGTCGACCAGGATCTCATCGTGCAAAGCGACTACACCGAAGCCGGCGGCATGCTGTCGGTGACGCGGCTGCTGGAGCGCGATGCTCATTTCACGGCCCTGTTCGCGTCCAACGACCAGATGGCCATCGGCGCCTGCCTGGGCCTGCACCGGCGCAACCTGCGCGTGCCCGACGACGTGTCGCTCGTTGGTTTCGACGACCTCATCATGGCGCGCTACGCCATGCCGCCGCTGACCACCGTGCGCCAGTCGGTTTACGAGATCGGCGTGGAAGCCGCGACCGCCATGCTCGAAATGCTGCGTGGCGGTAAACCCAGGGCCCAACTGCCCGCTCCCGAGCTCGTCGTGCGTGAGAGCACGCGCCGGATGCAAAGGTAGCTGCATCGGCATTTGCGGGCCGAGCGCTAGGCCGCTCCCGAGCCGGCCCGCGTGAGGCGAGGTGCTTGCCGGTCAATCCGGCAAGCATCGCCGTCCCCTCGGGGGCTGAGGCCGGACACATCACGTCCAGTGGACGTAATGTGCCTGCCGAAGCGCTGCGGCTCAGTCGCAGCGCGGTCCCCGCTTGGGCGCGCCCGCTTTCAGCGTGGCGCGACCGGGCGAGGGGCTGACTGTTGTTCAGCTCGGGTAAACCATGTGGCCGATCCTCGAGGCGAGACGCATCATTATTTGAAAGCGCTTTCATTGCTTTCACCAGCTCGCTGCGTTTCAACCCAGAACTACCCTTAGCGCCCGCCCAATTTTCACACCGCCTCCCATGGGAGCGGTCACATCGGGCCAGCGCGGGATAGCCCCGCCAACCTCCCGTCCTGCGTTGTCGCGAAGCAGCAGACCGAGGGTGTTGCCTAGGTTGAAAGCGCTGCCATTCGCGTATTCTTGAAAGCGCTTTCAGCTCGTCATCGAGCATCACTCGACAAGACCACAACTACTGGAGACAAGTGAATGAGACAGCTACGCCCTGCCCTTCGCCTCACAAACCTCGCTGCCGCAAGCGGCCTGCTGTTCGCCGGCGCCGCGCTGGCCCAAGGCGGCCCCGGCCAGGGCCCTGCCAATCCCAATGCCGGCCCCACACCGTCCACCTCGGTGCCGCAGGCGCTGGCCAGCACCACGCAGCTGGAAACGGTCATCGTCACCGGCATCCGCAAGTCGCTGGAGACCTCGGTCAACCTGAAGCGCTCGTCGTCCGGACTGGTTGACGGCATCGTTGCCGAAGACATCGGCAAGTTCCCCGATACCAACCTGGCTGAATCGCTGAGCCGCATCAGCGGCGTGTCCATCGACCGCGCCAACGGCGAAGGCACCCGCATCACCGTGCGCGGCATGGGCCCGGACTTCAACCTTGTATTGCTCAATGGCCGCCAGATGCCTGGTGCCAGCGTCGATGGCAGCGCGCCCAGCTCCCGCTCGTTCGACTTCTCCAATCTCGCTTCGGATGGCGTCGCGGCCCTGGAGGTCTACAAGACCAGCCGCGCCAGCAGCCCGACCGGCGGCATGGGTGCGACCATCAATGTCCGCACGCCCCGTCCCTTCGACATCAAGGAAACCGTCGCCCAGGTCGGCGTGAAGCTGGTGAGCGACCAATCCGCCCGCCGCCTGCCTGGCGAGGAGCAGGGCAAGAACGCCACGCCTGAACTGAGCGGCATCTACAGCACGCAAACCAACGACGGCACCTTCGGCATCGCGCTGATGGGCACCTACCAGGTGCGCGATTCCGGCTACTCGCAGGCCAACGTCAGCAGCGGCTGGAAGACTTTCGACGGTATCCAGGACAACGACTGGAGCGGCTCCAACGCCGTCTGGGGCGGCCTGCCCAAGACGTCGACGGAAATCAAGAACCGTCCGGCCATCGGCTCCATCTACAGCGTGCCGCAGAACCTGAACTACTCGTTCACCGGCGTGCACCGCGAGCGCCTGAACGGCCAGCTCGTCATGCAGTTCAAGCCCACCAAGGATCTGGTCGGCACGCTGGACTTCGTCATGTCGGAGCAGAAGTTCCGCCAGCGCCGCAACGACATCTCCGCCTGGTTCAACTACGGGGGTCAATTCGGCGAATTCCAGACCGGTTCGCCCTCCTCGCCCGTCATCTACGGCGAGCACATGGCCAACTCCGACCTGGCCATGGGTGCCTCGCGCATCCAGACCAAGAACAAGAACCAGCAGATCGGCCTGAACCTGAAGTGGAAGGCCACCGACGCGCTGAGCTTCGACATCGACGCCCATCACTCCACCGCCACCTCGGGCGCCAATGATCCGCTCGGCACCGCGGTGACGCTGGCCACCGCGTCGCTGAACCGCGGCGACACCTTCGTCGACTTCAGCAACAAGTTCCCGGTGCTGGGCATCGCCGGCGCGACGCTGGACCCGACCAAGCAGGAACTACAAGGCTCGGTGTTCGGCAACAGCTACCAAAAGAACCAGATTGACCAGTTGCAGACCAAGGGCAACTGGAAGATCAACGACGACAGCAGCCTGGACTTCGGCCTGTCGCTGACCAACGTCAAGAACCGCTCGGCCTTCGCCAACGTGCAGCGCGACACCTGGGGCGGCGGCGCCGCGGGCGGCCCCGCCGCCATGCCGGACGACATCTGGCATGCCGACTCCATCAGCAAGTACTTCAGCCGCATCCCGGGCTCCAACGACTCGCGCCTGTTCAATCAGTTCTTCTATTTCAACTTCGAAGACCTGCGCGCCGCGGCCATCAAGTCGCTGGGCTCGGACGCCCTGCTGAAGGCCTCGTTCGACTGGAGCGATGATTTCCGCACGACGGAAAAGTCGCAAGCCGTCTTCGGCCAGTACAACCTGGCCTGGGATTGGGGTGTGCCGATGGAGGCCGCCCTCGGTGCTCGCTACGAGCGCACCAAGGTCAGCTCGCCGTCCACAGAGAAGATCCCGGTGTCGGTAGCCTGGGTTGCCAACAACGAAATCCCCATCAGCTTCAGTGGTACGCGCTCCGCGGAGCGCAGCGGCAAGTACGACTACTTCCTGCCGTCCATCGACCTCAGCGCCGACGTGACGTCCGATACCAAGCTGCGCGTCAGCTACGGCCAGACCATCGGCCGCCCGGCCTGGAACGCCATCCAAGGCGGTCAGCGACTGGATCCCCTGGCGCGCGTCGATGGTGGTGTAGGTTCTGTGGGCAATCCCAACCTGAGGCCGCTGAAGTCGAGCAATATCGACTTCTCCGCCGAGCACTACTACGCCAAGAGCAGCTACGTCGCGGCGAGCTACTTCCGCAAGTCCCTCAAGGACTACAACCAAGCGGACGAAACCAGGGAGAACCTGTTCAATCTGCACACACCGGTCGGAAGCGCGATGTACAACCAGGCCCAGACGGCCGGTGGCTGCGGCGCGGATTCGGAGTGCATCCGCAAGTACATCTTTGCGAACTTCCCAACCGCTCCCGGCGTCAGCCCCGGTGCGCCTGGCACGTCGCTCGGCACCATCACCGCCCAGCCCAACGACCCGCTGCTGATCTTCAGGCTCGGCACCTTCGTCAACAACCAGCGCAGGAGCAAAATCAACGGGATCGAGCTGAACGCCCAGCACATCTTCGGCAACAGCGGCTTCGGCGTGTCGGCCAACTTCACCAAGGTGAAATCCGACCTCAGCTACGACGTCAACAAGCGGGGTGCGCAGACCGACGTGCTGGTCGGCATGGGCGACTCCGGCAACCTGGTGGGTTTCTTCGAGAACGAGACCTTCACGACCCGCCTGGCCTACAACTGGCGTGGCAAGTTCCTGGCTGCCAACTTCCCCGGAGCGGAAGGCGCCCAGCCGCTGTTTGTCGAGCCCTACGGTCAGTTCGACCTGAGCCTGGGCTACAACTTCAACTCCCATCTGCGCTTCCAGTTCGAAGCCATCAACCTGACCGACGAGTACACCCGCACGCACATGCGCAACGAGAACCAGATGGGTGCCGTCACGCAGTTGGGCCGTCGCTTCATGATCGGCGCACGCTACAAGTTCTAAGAAACCGCCTCAGGGCCGGGGCTTCCCCCGGCCCGCCCTGCCAGGGGTCAAGGAAAGTCGGGACTCTCCCTTCCTTTCTTGTGAGGCAAAGTCTGGTTCGGCGGTGCTCGCGCTCTGGGGCACCGTCCTTGTTCGCCGCTTGGCGAGGCCGCGCGAGCGGCCCTTTTTACTTCTGGGGACCAGATCTTGAACGACAGGCTGCGTGAGGTGGTGGTGCTGGGTGGCGGCTCGGCCGGCTGGCTGGTCGCTGGTCTGCTGGCGGCCGAGCACCCCGATTTGAGGATCACGCTGATCGAATCCACTGACGTGCCGACCATCGGCGTCGGCGAGGGCACCTGGCCGTCCATGCGCGACACGCTGCGCCGTATCGGCCTGTCAGAGCCTGAATTCATCCGCCGCTGCCAGGTCTCGTTCAAGCAAGGCTCGCGCTTTGACGGCTGGGCCCGCGGCGGCGCCGGCTCGGACGGTGACCGCTACTACCACCCCTTCATGCTGCCCGTCGGCTATGGCGACGTCGACTTGGTGCAGCCCTGGCTGGCCACTCAGGGCCAACGCCCCTTTGCCGATGTCGTCAGCCCCTCGGTGCAGGTCTGCGAAGCCGGCCGCGCGCCCAAGCAGGTGCAGACGCCCGACTTCGCGGCCGTCGCCAACTATGCCTATCACTTCGATGCCGGCCTGTTCGGCCAGATGCTGCGCGAGCACGCCGTTGCCAAGCTCGGTGTGCACCACGTCATCGACCATGTTGAGGCCGTCCTCTCGTTTGAGAACGGCGACATTGCCGCGCTGCGGACCCGCGAGCACGGCGAAATCAAAGCTGACCTCTTCATCGACTGCTCCGGCCTCACGTCGCGCTTGATAGGACAGCATTTCGGCGTGCCATTGAAGAGCGAGCGCGAGGCGCTCTTCAATGACGCGGCGCTGCCAGTGCAGGTGCCCTACGCCACACCCGACGCGCCGCTGGCCTCGGTCACTGTCGCCACCGCCTGGGCCAAGGGCTGGATCTGGGACATCGGCCTGCCCTCGCGCCGCGGCGTCGGCTGCGTCTACTCGCGGGACCATGCCAGCGACGACGAGGCCCATGCGGCGCTGACCGCCTATCTCGACGCCACCGGTGCGCCGGCCGAGCGGCCCACGCCACGCTCCATCCGCTTCGACCCGGGCTACCGCGAACAGTTCTGGGTGCGCAACTGCGTCGCCATCGGCCTGGCCTCGGGCTTCATCGAGCCGCTGGAGGCCTCGGCCCTCGCACTCGTCGAGCTGTCCGCCCAGCGGCTGTGCGACGAGCTGCCGATGACGCGCGCTTCCATGGAAGCCGTCGCGCGCCGCTTCAACGACGACTTCAGCTACCGCTGGGCCCGCGTCATCGACTTTCTGAAGCTGCATTACGCGCTCAGCCAACGCGACGACAGCGACTACTGGCGCGCCCATCGCGACCCGGCCACCTGGCCCGAGCGCCTGCGCGAGCTGCTGCCGCAGTGGCAGATGCGTGCACCAGCGCGGCATGACTTTGGCCGCATCGACGAGGTCTTCCCCTCGGCCAGTTACCAGTACGTGCTCTACGGCATGGGTTTCCGCCCTGACGCTGAAAGCCTGCCCGCCGCCAAACTCCAGGCAGCCCAGGCCTGCTTCGACGAAGCCGCCCGCCAGGCCCGCCGCTTCGTGCCCGGCCTGCCCGGCCACCGCAGCCTGCTCGACCATATTCACAAGACCGAGACATGACCCGCCCCACCCTGCTCGACAACGTCACCCACCGCCATCTGCGCGTCCACGCCGAGCGCTCCGCCGCCCTGGGCGATGCGCGCCAGTCGGCCTTGGCCCTGCCCGCCGAGTTCCGCCAGTTGCAGGCTCATTTCCCCATCGTCTTCCAGCTGGTTGAAGGCGCCGCAGCCGGGACCGGTTTCCAGCCCGTCGCCCTGTTCGGCCTGGAGGAAGGCCAGAACCTCTTCCTGACCGACACGGGCTGGGATGCCCCCGTCGTACCCATGGCCCTGCAGCGCGATCCCTTCATGATCGGCCGCGCTCCAGACGACAGCCTGCAGTTGCACATCGACATGGACAGCCCGCGCATCGTGCGGCCCGAGGATGGCGAGGTCGGCGCCGCCATCTTCATGCCGCACGGCGGCTTCAGCGACTACCTCGACCATGTCGTGCAGCTGATGGAGCACCTGCACGCCCAGGCCCAGCACCTGCCCGTCTTCATCGAGGCGCTGACCCGCCACCAGTTGCTGGAGCCCTTCGTCATCGACATCGAATCGACGAGCGGCGAGCCGGGCCGGCTGTCGGGCCTCTTCACCATCCACGAGGAGCGCCTGGCCGCCCTGCCGGGCGACGCGCTGGAAGCCCTGGCCCGCGAGGGCCATCTGCTGCCCATCTACATGCAGATCGCGTCGCTGCAGCAGTTGCAAGACCTTGTCGAGCGACAAAGCAAGCTCTGATCATGCAAGCAGTACCGGCCTGGACGGGGCCTTTCGACCCGAACAACCTGCCCGCCGAACTGCTGACCGGCGACCGGCCCTATGTCGTGCGTGGTGGCTTCGCGCACTGGCCCGTCGTTCAGGCCGCACGTCAGTCCGACGAGGCCCTGGCCCGCTATCTGATGGGCTTCTACAACGGCGTGCGCATCGGCCTTTTCCAGCTGGCGCCCGAGGCCCGTGGCCGCGTCTTCTATGCCGACGAGACGCTGACCAGCTTCAACTTCAGCCGCTACGCCGCGACGCTGGACCAGGTGCTGACCGGCCTGCTCGGCCTGGCTGCAACGCCCGAGCCACCCGCCCTCTATGTCGGCTCGACGACCGTGGAGGCCGTGCTGCCTAGCTTCCTCGATGCCAACGTGCTGGGCTTGGGCAACCGCGACGCCCTGGTCAGCCTGTGGCTGGGCAACCGCACCCGCATCGCCGCCCACTACGACCTGCCGGACAACCTCGCCATCGTCGCCGCCGGCCGGCGCCGCTTCACGGTCTTCCCGCCCGAGCAGATTGGCAACCTCTACATGGGCCCGCTGGATCCGACGCCCGCCGGCCAGCCCGTCAGCCTGGTCGACTTCGAGAAGCCCGACCTCGAGCGCTTCCCGCGCTTCGCCCGTGCGCTCGACGCCGGCGAGGTGGCCGAGCTCGAACCCGGCGACGCCATCTTCATCCCCAGCATGTGGTTCCACCACATCGAAGGGCTGGCGCCGGTCAACCTGCTCATCAACGCGTGGTGGCGCCAGACGCCCGACTACGTCGACTCGCCGCTGTCCACCCTGCACCTGGCGCTGATGACGCTGCGCGACCTGCCCGAGAAGGAGCGTCGCATCTGGCAGCGCCACTTCCAGCATTTCGTCTTCGACGCCGACGCCAACACCTGGGCCCACATCCCCGAGGCCGCTCGCGGCCTGCTCGGCCCCATCGACGACACCCTTTCGCGCCAGGCCCGCGCGCAACTCCTGACCCAGTTGAAACGATGAACACCACCATGAAGGAATTCAACCGCGTCGTCATCGCCGGCGGCGGCACCGCCGGCTGGATGATGGCCGCCCTGATGGGCAAGCTGCTTGGCAAGCGGCTCGACATCAAGCTGGTCGAGTCCGAGGAGATCGGCACCGTCGGCGTCGGCGAGGCCACCATTCCCGCGCTGCACACCTATCACAACCTGCTCGGCATCAACGAGGCCGAGTTCATGGCCGCGACGAATGCGACCTTCAAGCTCGGCATCGCCTTCGAGGGCTGGAAGGACATCGGCCAAGACTACTTCCACTCCTTCGGCTCGACAGGCAACGACCATTGGAGCGCCGGCTTCCAGCACTTCTGGCTCAAGGGCCGGGCGGAAGGCCTGTCCAAGACCTACACCGACTACAACCCCGAGACGGTCGCCGCCTACGCCAACCGCTTCGCCCACCTGCCGCGCAATGGGCTGAACTACGCGTACCACATGGACGCCGGCCGCTACGCCAAGTACCTGCGCGCGATGAGCGAGGGCTACGGCGTGCAGCGCATCGAGGGCAAGATCGGCGCCGTGCTGATGGACGGCCCGCAGGGCAAAGATGGCGACATCACTGCCCTGCAGATGCAGGACGGCACGCGCATCGACGGTGACCTCTTCATCGACTGCACGGGCTTTCGCTCCATGCTGATCGGCGAAGCCCTGGGTGTGGGCTACGAGGACTGGTCCTACTGGCTGCCCTGCGACCGCGCCGTGGCCGTGCAGACCGCCTCGGTGCGCGAGGCCTGGCCCTACACCCGCTCCATCTGCCACCCCTTCGGCTGGCAATGGCGCATCCCGCTGCAGAACCGCGTCGGCAACGGCCTGGTCTACAGCAGCAAGGAGCTCAGCGACGCCGACGCGCCCGAAGTGCTGAAGAAGAACGTCGAGGGCGAGCTGCTGATCCAGCCGCGCGTCATCAAGTTCCTGCCCGGCCAGCGCGACAAGGTCTGGCATCGCAACTGCATCGCCGTGGGCCTGGCCAGCGGCTTCGTCGAGCCGCTGGAGTCCACCAGCATCCACCTCATCCAGCGCGCCGCTATCCGCCTGATGCAAACCTTCCCGCAAGGCGGCATCCAGCAGTCTGACGTCGACGAGTTCAACCTGCAGTCCAAGCGCGAGCTGGAGCACATCCGTGACTTCATCGTGCTGCACTACACCGTCAACGAGCGCACCGACTCCAAGCTCTGGAAGCATGTGCGCGAGATGGACCTGCCCGCCACGCTGCGCCACCGCATCGACCTCTTCCGCGAGACCGGCCGCGTCTTCCGCCCCAGCGACGAGCTGTTCGCCGAGAACTCCTGGGTCCAGGTCATGATGGGCCAGGGCATCACGCCCGAGCGCTACCACCCGGTGGCCGACCTGATGGGCAAGCAGGAGCTGGCCACCTTCCTCGGCGACATCCACCTCAAGGTCTCGCGCACCGTGGCCGGGCTGCCGCAGCACCAGGCCTACGTCGAGCAGCTCTGCGCGCCCTATCGCAACGCGACGACGGCGCAGTTGGCGGCCACGCCGCTGCGGGCTTGAGGGGTGCAGCTAGCTTGGCGGGGCTGACGGCTTTCGGCCAGTTGCTGACCTTCGGTGACGACCGCCAACAGGAGGTCTACCGGGCCGATGCGACGCCGCTCGCATACCATCGTGGCGCCACCCGAAGTCGAGGCAAGGCGAGGAATTGTCCAAGGTGAAGACAATGCTAGACGCCGTCCAAGTGGTGGCCGACCCGCCGCAGCCATCCAGTGTTGGGGCGCCACGCATAGGAACGGGCGACGGGCCATATCGGCGCCGTTTCAAAATGGAGCCACTCCGCCGCCGTCCCAATCTTGAGATTGAGAAGGCCTCCATTTGCCGCTCCATGCTGCACGGCCACCACAGCGGCGGAACATTGCTTCTGCTGTTGGCCGCGGCTCGGCAAGCTTGAGCGAACCACGGCTCGTGCCGGCCCCCGTACTCATCATCACGAAGCGGGTGGCGTAACGACCGGCTCAGAATCGCAGTTCCTTGTTCTCCCGTTGAGCTCAGGGGGGAAATGGAGCCGGGTTCGCCAGGTAGGCCTTGAACAGGCGCGCGAACTGGCCGCCGTCGTTCGTGATGTCCGCCGACGTGGCGCCCCCGGGACTGAAGACGAGCGCGAATACACCGTTGCCCGTGTACTGCGTTGGATGCGTCAGCATGTACTGGACGTGGTTGTCCCGATAGTGCTTCGGCGTTCCGCCGGGGGTCGTCGAGGGCACGCCCATGGGGGTCTGCCAGAACAGGATCGGCAGGTTGCCCAGGTGGCTTCGTAGCGTCTTCCACTGGTCGAGGCTTTGGTTGAAATTCGGCGTGGTGACGTTGTTCTCATCCAAGTAGAACGGGCCGGTGCCGCGACCCGCGCACTCGTCCACGGGTGTCGGGACTTCAAAGCAACCTGCGTCGCGATCGCTCGTTTGCGCCACGATGAAGTCGGCCTTGTCTGCACCGAGTTTTGCCATGAAGCTGCCGGTGGCGTCTGGGTTCCCGTACCACATCGACGGGGGGAAGCCCATCCTCGCCTTGGGCGCATACGTCCGCCCGAGCTTCAACAGGCAACCGACAACGCCAACGGCCGTATTCGGTAGGCTGGCGCATTCCGGCACCGTGCTCACGCGCGCCGGCAACTTCGCCGGGTCGCCGCCGGGTGCACTGCCCTCTGCGAAGCCCCAGAAGTCAGGCTCGAGGTTGACCAGGGTGGGGCGGCCGGTCTCGGCGATCTTCTGGTACATCAACTTGACTTGCGCCCAGTAGGCGGCCATGAACGGCGCGTCGTTGATGACGGTGACATCGCCACCCCGCAGGGAAGGCATCTGGAACAGGGTGAACATCGGCACGGCGCCCATGGCCGCGACGTCGTTGGAGAAGACCGTTATGACGCCACCGTCCGGATAGTTGTATTGCCATTGAGGCCATGCGTTACCGCCGCCGCCAGAGTTGAAACCCGTAACCGCCACGAGATAGGTATCGATGATGTCCGGAGCGATCTGCTGGGCCTTCATGTCCGCGATAGGACTGGCCGCGCCGAGGCCCACGAGGAGCCGGCCGGGCTTGCCGAGGGCTGTAGTGATCGAAGGAGCAGGTGCAGGTGCAGGTGCAGGTGCAGGTGCAGGAGCAGGAGCAGGAGCAGGTGCAGGTGCAGGTGCGGGTGCAGGTGCGGTTGTCGGCGAGCCGCCTCCGCCGCCGCAAGCTGCGACCCCCGCACTCAGGAAGGCGATCGCAACGCGACGGGCATGGGACACGGTGTTCAGTGCCAACGGCATTCGTTTCCTCTTGGATGAAATATGTCTTTTCGCAATGTTGTCGCGGCAAGACTCAGTAGTTGTAGTCACGCCCTCGGCCGAGATATGAACACGCGGCCGTAGATGGTCGGTGAAGTTGTAATCGATCTGCCAACTTCCTGACACGTGGCGCCGGCTGTGGCCGAGCGCATCACCATCTGCACCCAGCCCACGCCTCCTCACGTGCCGGACACACGGAAGGCGACCTTCGTAGTCGCGCCTGAGCCATAGACCGAGACGCCGCAGATGCCACCAGGATGCCGGCCAGCCTCGGAAGAGATGAGCAGCGGCCAGTTCGTGCGATCGAACTTGTAGAGCGACGGCGGCGCACTACTGCCTGTACCGGAGGTCGATGCAAACGGCACTCACAGGCTCTCAGGAACCGGCAACCCGCCGATCTGCTGCATCAGTCCGAGCAGGTCCGGCTGCCCCACTTCGGAGACGATCTTCCCGGTCGAAAGCCGGTAGATGTTCAGCGCTTGCACGGCAATCGTCTTGCCGGTGGGAGGCACGCCGAAGAAGGCTCCGCGCTGCGTCCCGCGCATCGTGAATCGCGCCGCGATCACGTTACCTTCGACGACGGTTTCCTCAAGAGTCCACTGGATATCGGGGAATCCGCCGCGCATCATCCCGATGATCTCCAGGTAGCCTTGTGGCCCGTGCACGGGTTCGGCGCGCCCCGGAACCTGAAACACGGCGTCAGGGGAAACCAATTCTGTGGCGAGCCGCGGGTCCGCGGTGTTGATGAACTCCACGAAGCGAGCCATGAACTGTCGGTTTGTGGTTTGCATCGGTCGCCTCGGACTGTCTATCAGGATGGGAGCCGGAGCATGGTGGCCGCCCCGTGCCCGCGGTCTCGTATTGTTCGAGTTGCCGGCGTGTTCGACACGATCAAAGTCGGTTGCCGAAATGGTGAATATCGGACAATGGATCGATGCCGCGCGGAACTAGACCCATCGATGTCGAGCAGGTCCGATATCAGCCCTCGGCCGAGAGGGCGCTGGATCTCGAGGTCTTCTCGATGTCGGACCTGAGACGGAGGGTGTCCCGAGCCCACCTGCAGCGCTACCACCGCTACGACTTTCACATGTTCGTGCACGTCAGACGTGGAATATGCCGCGCCGTGGTGGACTTCAGCCACATCGAGTGTGGCGGCGGTTCGCTGCTGACCATTCGGCCCGGGCAGGTTCACCGCTTCGGGCCGGGAAGCCGTTGGGATGCGAACCTCCTGCTGTTCCGACCCGAGCTTTTGCAGGCTTCGCAAGGCGAGGAGCGCCTTCAGATGCCTGAACTGGTCGATGGGCTTCCTGGCAATCTGAGCCTCGACCGGTCGACGGGTCGGTTTTTGGCCGACACGCTCGCGCGCCTGAAGGAGGAGTGCGCGCTCGACGCCCGGCAACCGCTGCTGAACTGGCTGCTCCAGAGTGAACTGACAACGCTGGTGACGCGGCTGCACATCTTTCATGCCGAGCAACAGCGATCCGCCGGAACGGCGTCCGACGCGCCGGAGCGCTTCCGTCTATTCAAACGGCTTCTGGACGAGAACGTGCATCAATGGCGTCACGTTTCGCGCTACGCAAATGCCATGGGATGTTCCGAGAAGACGCTCACTCGCATCTGCAGTGCGGTGGCTGGCGTCGGCGCGAAGGCCTTGATCGCCTCGCGCCTTGCGCTGGAAGCCAAGCGCCTGCTCGTGCACACGAAGATGCCGATTTCCGCCATCGCGCAGCGGCTTGGCTTCGACGAGGCGACCAACTTCATCAAGTTCTTTCGCAGCATCGAAGGCTGCACGCCAGGCGAATTCCGCCGTCAGTTCGATGTCTCGTTGTAGCCGCACTCGGCCATCCCGGTCTCTCATGTTCGCGCATGCATGCCATAAGTACAGATCGACACGTCGCGCCGGCACCCATCGACGCAGATCGGACGTTGCATTCGATCTCGAGCACGGTCTGCTGGGCTCTTGGCGTTCGAGCCCGAGCTGCGTAATCCTAATGCCTGCTTATATGCGGACTTCACTGTCAATCTTTCGCATCACAGCGGGATCTGATTTCGGCATCCGATGGGGTGGCCGGCAAGATTGATCTGAGGTCAGGAACAGTGGGGCCTCGAGCTTGTACTCGAGCGAGCTTCTATCCGTGCAGGGCGCCGACGTCCAACACCGCATGCTGCGAAAGCCGCCCCGCCTCCTTAGGCCACCGCGTATGGACGAGCGTCCCATCCAGCGCCACGCCTGTTCAGCCTCGGAGCACATGGACGTGAACACAGCCTGCGGCAGCCGTGCCGCTGCAGCTGAGAAGTCCACCGCCGCACCGCCACATCTCCCCACAAGCACCAAGGCCTCGCGGGCTGCAACACAATCCACCCATCATGAAGTTCAACCACACGATCCAAGCCCGCCTCGACACCTGAGCGCCCCTTCGACCGTGTTCGGAAGGCGCCAAGCCTTCCGGTCAATCCAAACCCCGGCAGGTTCGTCCCTCCGGGGTTTTGTTTTTCTGATCTGAGTTCAACCATGCGCACCCGCACCTTCGACAAGTTGATCGCCACGATTCCCGAGCGCCGGAGCGCGGCTGAGTCCTGCTCGTCGCTCGTGCGCTTCGGCGTCCTGCCTTTGCGCTAGCCCTGCCAGGTGGTTCCACCGGGGGCTGGCAACAGTCACCGCATCTGGAATCACCATGAACTCGAATAACTTCCGCAACCTGCGCAACATCGGCGTCATCGCCCACGTCGACGCTGGCAAGACCACGACCACCGAACGCATCCTGTTCTACACGGGCGAAAACCATCGCATCGGCGACGTCAACGACGGCAACACGACGATGGACTTCGACCCCCAGGAACGCGCACGCGGCATCACCATCCACAGCGCGGCTACCACCGTGCACTGGCAGGGCACGCAGATCAACCTGATCGACACGCCCGGGCACATCGACTTCAACATCGAGGTGCGCCGCTCCCTGCGCGTGCTGGACGGCGCCGTCGTCGTCTTCGACGGCGTGGCCGGCGTCGAACCGCAGACCGAGACCAACTGGCGCCTCGCGGACGAGTACCGCGTGCCGCGCCTGGCCTTCATCAACAAGCTGGACCGCGTCGGCGCGGACTTCCTGCGCGTCGTCGCATCCCTGCAGGAACGCCTGGGCGTGCGCGCACTGCCGCTGCAGCTGCCCATCGGCGCGGAAGGCGACTTCCGTGGCGTGGTCGATCTGCTGACGATGCAGGCCCTGGTCTGGGACCGCGACGACGCCTCGGCACCGCCGCGTGTCCAAGCCATCCCGCCGGAGCTGCAAAGCGCCGCCGAGGCCGCGCGTGCGCGCCTGCTGGAAGCCGCTGCCGAACAGGGCGACGCGTTGCTGGATGCCTGGCTGCGCGGCGACGAGTTGCCTTTGGACGATGTGCGTGCGGCCCTGCGCCGCGGCACGATCGCGGGCGCTTTCGTACCCGTGCTGGCCGGCTCGGCCTTCCGCAACCGTGGTGTCGAGCCGCTGCTGGACGCCGTCGTCGCCTACCTGCCCAGCCCTGGCGAAGGGCCAGCCGCTGCGGCGGCCGAAGGTCCACTGTCTGCTCTCGCTTTCAAGCTGACCGCCGATGACCACGGCGCGATGGTGTTCGTGCGCGTCTACAGCGGCAAGCTCAAGCGCGGCGATACGGTGTTCAACGCCAGCACCGGCAAGGCCGAGCGCGTGTCGCGCCTGTACGAGATCCATGCGGACCAGCGCGTCGAGCGCGACGAACTCGTCGCGGGCGATATCGCGGGCGTCGTCGGTCTGAAGGAGGTGCTGACCGGCCACACGCTGGCTGAGCGCAAGGACGCCGCGGTGCTGGAAAGCATCGTTGTGCCCGAGGCGGTCATCGACGTCGCCATCGAGCCACGCAAGCAGGCCGATGCTGCGGCCCTCTCGAAGGGCCTGGGCATGCTTGTCCGCGAAGACCCGTCACTGCGACTGCGCCAGGACCCGGATTCGGGCCAGACGCTGTTGTCCGGCATGGGTGAGCTTCAGCTCGAGGTGTCCATCGAGAAGCTGCGTGCGCGCTTTGGCGTCGAGGTGCAGGTCGGCCGACCCCAGGTCGCCTATCGCGAGACCATCGCGGGCACGGCCGAGGTGCGCCATCTGCACCGCAAGCAAAGCGGCGGCCCCGGCCAGTTCGCCGAGCTGACGCTGCGCGTGGCGCCGCTGCCGCGGGGCACGGGCATCCGCTTCGAGAACACGGTGGTGGGCGGCGCGATCCCGCGCGAGTTCATCCCGGCGGTGGAGGCTGGCATCCGCCGCGCCGCACAGTCTGGCCCGTTCGCGGGCTATCCGCTGGTGGACTTCGAGGCGACGCTGGTAGACGGCAGCCACCACGTGCGCGACTCGTCGGCGCTGGCCTTCGAGCTGGCGGCGGCGGCGGCGCTGCGCGAGGCGGTGATGAAGGCTTCGCCCGTGGTGCTGGAGCCGGTGATGGCCGTCGAGGTCATCACGCCGGCCGACTATCTCGGCGACGTCATCGGCGACCTGCTGCGCCGGCGTGGCCATGTGCATGGCCAGGATGCACGTGGCAACGCCGTCGTGCTCAGCGCCGAGGTGCCGCTGGAGCAGATGTTCGGCTACATCGGGCATCTGCGCGCGATCAGCTCAGGTCGCGCGCAGTTCACGATGCAGTTGGGCCACTACGCCGAGGCGCCGAAGAGCATCGCGGCCTTGGCCGCCTAAGCAGAGGGCGAGGCGTCGAAAGGCGCCTCGCCCTTTTTCTCTTCAGCGACGGCGCCGACGCACGATGCCGGCCATCAAGGCCAGCCCGGCCATCAGCATCCCGGCCTGCGCCGGCTCCGGCACCGCCGCGGCCGCCACCTCCGCCGTCCAATAGCTCGGCAGATGCAGATACGGATTGCCGCTCGCCATCGTCCCATCGGTGACGTAGATCGCCCCCAGCCCATGCTGCCTGGCCAGGCCCATCACTTGCAGCATCTGGGCCTCCGTTGCCACGCTGTGGACGATGGCACCGGTCGACGCGGCGTTCGTCAGCCCGCTCAGGAAGGAACCGTTGATGAAGTCGCTGTACGAGCCTTCAAAGCTCATCAGCGTGTTCGCCAGCGCCGTGTAGCCTGCAGTTGGCGTCACGCCCGGGTTGCCGACGATCTCCCAGCCCGGATGCGCCGCGCGCAGGCTGTTGCTGACGGTCTGATAGAACGGCAGCGCGCCCGGCAGCGTCGCCATTTCGTCGAGGAAGACGCCGTCCACGCCATACCAGTTCGCATACTTCTGCGCGTCCGCCAGCACCTCGCCCGTCGAGCGTGTCGGCGGCACTTCCGAGGTGCAGTGGTTGACGCCATAGCAGGTGTAGACATAGCCGATCACCTTGCCACCCGCGGCGCGGAACTCGTTGACCGAGGCCACGTAGTCGCTGTTGGAGGCCAGGCCCGGCCCGTTGCCCGGGTTCATGATGGCCGTGACCTGCGCACCCTGCTGGGCGGCCCAGGTGAGCTGGTGCCACTCGTTCAGCGACGGCATCCAGGACGGATAGAAGTACGCCGGCACGATGATCTCGATGGCCGACGCGAAGGGCGCCGCGCTTGCAAGGGCTAATGCAGCGATGAGGGTTTTCAAACGCTTCATATTCCTTCCTTTCCTCAGCAGCTGCCGCCGGTCTTCAGGCTGTTCAGGCACCAACGCTCCGAGCCGCTCAGCGCCTCGTTGCCCCAGTAGGTCGGCGTGTAGTTCCAGATCGGGCCGCCCCAGGGCAGGCTGGGGTTGTAGGTCATGCTGGTGGCGTAGACGTAGTTGGCCGCGCTGCCCTTGAGCGTCAAGCGCATCTCGGCCTGGGTGGCCGAGTGCACCAGCAGCCAGGTCTTCACGCCCAGCGATGCGGCGAGGCTCTGCACGCCGCCGTTGAGCCAGCTCGCCGCGGCCACGTAGTCGCTGTACTTGGCCTCGTAGATGACGAGGTGCTCGCCATAGCTGGCCGCGTTGACGAAGCAACTGCTGGCGCCCGGCCAGCCGGCGTTCCACACCACTGTGCCGCTGGTGCCGGTGGCCGCCATCTTGGCGCGCACGGCGCTGAACTTCGGCGGCGTGCCATTGCACTTCTGCGTGTCGGTCAGCGCCGCGTCGTCGAAGGCGGCCTCGTCGAAGAAGAAGCCATCCACGCCGCCCAGCGTCGTCTTGTAGGCGGTCAGGTTGGCGTTGATCGCGTTGTAGCGGGCCAGTTCGTCGGCGGTGTTGTAGTCGTAGCCGGTGGCCACATAGCCCAGCACCTTGCCGCCCTGGGCGCGGATGTTGGCGATGACGGCCTTCCAGTTGGTGACCTGGCTGCCGCTCAGGCCGGTGGCGCCGCTATTGGGGTTGATGACGACATAGGCCCCGCTGGGGATCTGGCCGCCATAGGTGCTGGCGGTTTCACCCCAGTAGGCCACCATGCCGAAGCCGGTCGGAGCGGCGCAGGCCAGCGTGGCGCCTAGGGTCAGCAGGCTCGCGGCGGCGAGCTTGATATGGAAACTGGACATTCGTTTCTCCTGGAGAAGGTTGTTCAACGGACGGTCAGCGTCGTGCCGGCACGGAAGGCGCCCAGCGCCGCATCCCAGGCCTGGGCCTTGGCGGTGTTGTCCGCATTGGCAGGGCGCACGCTATAGCGCACGTCGGCACTGAGCGATGCGGAGCCGTCTGGCAGGGCAAGCAGCACGTCGTAGGCGCCCGTCGGCGTTCCCGCCGGCACGGTGAAGCCCGCCGACACGGTGCTGGTGCTGTTGGGCAGCCAGCCTCTCGGGTCGACGGCCGTCAGCGCGATGCGGACGACGGCGCTCGTCGTCTTGTGCTTGAGCAGCAGATGCAGCGCCCGCGGGTTGAAGGCGCGCGCCCAGCCGCTGTTGCGAACCGTCAGCAGCAGGTCCCCCGACTGTCCGGCCGTCACGGCCGCGCTGTGGCGCAGGGTAGAGAGTTCGAAGCGGTAGCCCATGCTGCGCTTGACCTCCGCCATGCAGCCCTGCTGCTCCCACTTGGTGTGGAAGAGGTCGCGGTAGTAGTCGTTGTTCAGATAGGTCAGGCCGAACTGCTTGCCCTCGGCCAGGATGTCGGTGCAACTGCTGCGCGGCACCGCGCCTTCCTCGTCGGCAGGGTTGCAGGTTTCCGCACCGAAGGGGGCCACGCGTGACAGCGAGGCGGTGTAGTTACGCTCGTTCTGGCGCGTTGCGGCGTCCTCGCTGTAGGTGCCGACGTCGGTGGCCGAGGCCAGGAAGCAGTCGTTGTGCACGCCGATGCGCGAGGCCGCCGACCCGTCGCGCCAGCTCGGCACCTGCGAGGCCCACTGCATCAGATACGGCGGATAGCGCAGCTGCAGGAAGCGGTCGGTCGGCAGCGCATTCAGCAGCGCATCGCGGATCTGCGTGCGCGGGCTGGCGGCGGTGAGGTTGTTGGACGAGGTGTGCCACTCGCCCCAGGCGCCGACGAAGCCGGCCTGCAGATAGGCGATGACATCGGCATTGGCCGTCAGCACCGGCTTGAGCTGGTCGATGTGGCCGAGCACACGCGTCAGCGGCGCGTCCTTCACGTTCTGGTATTCGGTCTCGTTGGCCGGGTAGTTGTAGAGGAAGCGCGGCACCAGCTTCAGGCCGGCACGGCGCGCGATCGCGAATCCATTGGTGAGCTGCGTGAGCAGGCTGGCCGGCAGCGTGGTGTTGGCATAGGCGTCCAGGCGCACGGCGGCGTACACAACGCGGTAGCCGGCCTGGAACTGCGCGTCGGCATCGGCCTGCGTCCACAGCAGCAGGTTGTCGGCGGCCCAGGTGTACATGCCCCGCTCGGGATTGGCGATCTCGGCGGTGCTGACGGTGAAGCTGGTTTCGACGGGTGCGGGTGCCGGCGTGGGAGCAGGTGTCGGTGCAGGGGTAGGCGCGGGAGTCGGTGCCGGCGTGGGCGCAGGGGTGGGTGCGGGAGTCGGTGCGGGCGTAGGCGCCGGGGTGGGCGCAGCGAGCCGCCAGGCCTGGTTGGCATTGCCGGTGTTGCAGGTCGCGACCGAGAAGCCTACCTGGGCCAGTTGAGTCGGCGCGGTCAGGCACAGGTTGTTGGCCGCCAGCTTGAGCTGGGCCGTCGAGCCGCCCGCCAGTGCCACCACCGAGAAGCGCTGGCCCGTCTGTGTGGGCTGGCAGGTGTTCAGCTCCACGAACGAGCCGGAGCTGGTGCCGGTGGCGGAGACGCACAGATTGGCCTGCGCGTTCTTGAGGGTGTAGATGCTGCTGCCCGTGCTGACCGGCGTGAGGCTGAAGTCCTGCGCGGCGCTGGCGTTGCAGGTCGCCAGACGGATGTCCCAGGTGTCGACCTTGGCTTCCAGGCAGGCACCCAGGGGGTTGGACACCAGGGGCGTCGCGGTCGCGGCAACAGGCCAGGCGGCGATCAGGGCGAGCGGGAAGGCGAGCTTCAGCCCCGCACGAGCGCGGGGCAAGGGGCAGGGACGCATGGAGTGCATCGGGTTCTCCTCATGAACGACTGAGCGCTGAACGGGAGGGGCAGGGCCACGTCAGCGCGAGCGCGGCCAGGGCACCGGCGCGACCGGTGCCAAATAGCGATGGAGAGAAGGCGTGCTGGGCGGCTACTCGATGCGAGCGTCGCCCCAGGTCACGACGACAGGGCCCGTGGTGTCGGCCCCGTGTTGGCGCGCGATCAGCTCGATCAGCTTCACGCCTCGCAGGTCGGCGCTGAGTTCGCGCGCCGGTTGGTTGAACTTGGTGGGCGTGGTGGCCGCGAGGCGGCGGCCATCACCCCAGACTTCGAAGCTGACCGCAGCGGTCTTGCCGCGCGTCGAGTCGTCCACGCCGACGCGGGCAACGAAGCGTTGCGAGCCGGCGGGCACCTGCACCTGCAGCCGCGAATCGGCCAGCACGCCGACGCCATGGCGGAAGGCCTGGCGCTGCACGCTGAGTGCCTGGTCATAGGGCGTCGAGTCGGCACGCGGCGCGCCCCAGCCGGCGTAGGCCGGGCGGGTGCCGCCGTTGTCGGTGGTGGACCAGGACGCCAGCGCACGGTAGCCGATGGGATCCTGCTCCAGCGCGCGGATGCCGTCGCGCGCCACGTAGACGTTGCCGGGGCGCTCGGAGACGAAGTAGCCGCGCGGCAGCAGGTGCTTGCCGGTGGCGGTGAACAGCAGCGCCTCGCGCGGCTTCAGCTCGAACTCGCGCTTGTCCGTGAACGTGCCCGCATCGGCGCGAGCCCAGGCGTCGCGCAGCGCGACGGGTGCTGTCGCGTCCATCTTCAGGTGTTCGGCGGTCAGCGTGAATTTGGCGGCAGCACCCGTGCGGTTGAACAGCAGCACGGCCTTGCGTCCATCGGCCAAGCTCTTGACGAGGATCTGCCGGTCACTGTCGGCATAGGCGAGCACGCCCTGATGGCCGGCTGGGTCCTGGTTGATGGCGACGACCTCGGGTGCCTTCAGCACGTCGATGAGGGCGGGCGAGGCTTTCGACAGGTCGGTGCCGATCATCAGCGGCGCGGCAGCGATGGCCCACAAGCCCATGTGGGTACGGGCTTCGAGCAGGTGATTGCCGTCGAAGTCGCCGTTGCCGATCTCCAGCATGTCGGGGTCATTCCAGCGGCCCGGGCCGGCGTAGAACTCGCGCGTAGCGACGGTGTCGAAGTTGTGCAGCATCTGCGAGAAGCTGGGCGCGATGTCGCGGCTCGTGCGCCACATCGTGCCCGCCTCGGCGCCCCAGCTGCGGACATTGGCGGCGCCCCAGAGGCAGACCGACAGCACATAGTCGCCATGCGGCCGCACGCTGCGCAACGCCTGCGTGACGCGGCCGTACAGGGCGCGGGCGCCGTCCATGTCGGACTGGTTGGCATTGCCCTCGACGACCGTCGGTCCGAACTCGCGGAAGCGGCCCGACATGACCGGGGGGCGGTCCTTGCCGTACGACGACAGGCCGCAGCCGTCCACCTTGATGAAGTCGAAGTTCCAGTCGCCGAAGTAGAGCGCGATGTCGCGCTCGACGTTGTTCATCAGCCCCACCTCCCGCTCAACCTGGCTGCCTTCGGGCAGGTTGGGGCTGTCGGTGTTGTAGGCCTGCGAGCAGGCGTTGCGGCCGATGTCGGAGTACAGGCCGGCCTTCAGCCCCATCGCGTGGATCTTGTCGGTGAACGGGCGCAGCGACGTGCCGGCCGCGCCGCCGGTGCCCGCGCTCGGGAACAGATTCGTGCGCACCTGCATGCGGCCGTCGCTCGCGCGGCGCTGCCGCCACCAGCCGTCGTCGATGTTGATGTTGCTGTAACCCGCCGCGGCCAGCCCGGTGTCGACGATGACCTGGGCCGAGTCGAGCACCCTCTGCTCCGTGAGGTCCATGTGGAAGGCATTCCAGCTCGACCAGCCCATCGGTGGCGTCGGCGCGCTGCCGACGCCCTGATGGGCCCAGCGGCCGGTGGGGGCCAGGGGTTGCTGCTGCGCATGGGCGGTGGCAAGGAGCAGGGTCAGGGCGAGGGTGATCGGGGCGAGGCGATGCTTCATACGGTGCGGGTCATCAGGCGGCCGAAGGCGGCGGGAAGGTGGAAGTCGGGCTCGGGCGTGCGCGTCGGGCTCCAGCTGGAGTAGACACGACCCCTACCCTGGCCTTCGACGCGGAACAGATTGAGCCGCCAGCCGTCGTCGGCGCCGTCTGCACTCTGCATTGGCACGGCCAGCTCGGCCGTCCACACCTTGTGCTTGGCGTCGATGTGCGCCTTGGCGCGGCTCTCGCCGACGATGCGCTTCTTGCCCGAGGCCTCGACGGCGATCTCCAGCAGCAGGCCGTTGGGTGACACCTCGACCTCGCGATAGCTCTTCAGCCCTGCGCGGTCCGGCGCCTGCAGGAAGACTTCGACGACGTCGCGCTCCCACAGCGGCCAGATGTCCGTGGCGGATGCCGCACGCTCAAAGGTGTTCAGCGTGTCGAACTTGCAGATGAAGCGCAGGTAGAGCTCATTCGCACCGCGCAGCAACTGCACACGGGTGGACTGCGGGCCGGCGAGCGCCTTGCCCTGCCAGTCGTGGCGGAAGAAGGTAGCGGGCGCGTCGGCCCATTGCGAGGCGAGCGGGAAGCCGTCGGCACCCACTTGAGATACCTTGGCGGCGAAGGCGATAGGCAGCGAGTCTGGCGTTTCAGGTCGCGCTTCGATCAGCAGGCTGTGCGTGAAGCGAACGGGTAGCGTGGGCTTGTCTGCGCTCACCACGCCAAGCTCCTTGCCCGTCAGCGAATCGCGCAACTTCCAGCGGCCATGTGCCAAGCCACGCAGCGTGACCGGGCCGTCCCAGCGCTCCGCATAGAACGCGTAATGCAGCGCCCCGCCCTGCTCCACAACATGCGTCTCGGGCTGGTCGAAGCCCAGGTCGTACAGCTCGCCACGGTAGCGGCCCTCGGCCAGGCGCTGGCGGTTGTAGAGATCGACCCACTGGCGCCAATGCTGCTCGCGCTCGGGCGTCAGCAGGAAGGAGTCCTTGGGCTTGGGGTCCACCGGCCAAGTGAATTTGCTGGCGACGACGGCACCGATGCCGACGCTGGATGCGAAGTCATGCCCGCCCGTACTCAGCTCCACGTGGTCGCCCGCGTAGGCGGCCCAGGGGCCCATCAGCGCCTTCAGCGTCTTGCCCTTGTGGCGCACTTGCCAACTCGACAGCGGGTCGGACGCCGGCGCCTGGTCCATGAAGGGCATGTTGTGGAAGGCATAGCCGGTGCCGCAGGGGCAGACCTCCACCACCGCTTCCGGGTTGGCCGCGTGGGCCGAGTCGTGCATGACCTTGTAGAAGTCGGCGAGCTTCTCGACCGCGTCTTCCGGCCGCCCATGCCTGTGCGCGGGGTTGAAGCAAGGCGCCACGCCGTTGAGGTGTTGACCGTCGACCTTGAGGCCATCGAAACCCCAGTCGCCGATGATCTTCTTCACCGTGGCGGCCAGGCGGGCCTGCGTCTTCTCGTAGGCCGGGCAGAGGTAGAAGCTGTTCCACCACGTCACGTTCTGCACCGCGCCGTCCTTGTCCAGCAGCAGCAGGTCGGTGTGGTCGTGCAACTCGTCGCTGCCAGGCGCCACGGCCAGCGGCGCAATCCACAGGCGCGCCTTCATGCCGCGGGCGTGGATGTCGGCGACGAGCGCCTTCATGTCGGCCTCGCCCTTGGGGAACTTGGCCAGGTCGGGTGTCCAGTCGCCGGTCTTCACCTGCCAGCCATCGTCCAGCACCGCCCACTTGAAGCCCAGCTCCTGCACCTTGGGCAGGGTGGCGCGCACATAGTCGAGCGAGAAGTCGCGCTCATAGCCCCAGGCACACCACTGCGCCTCGTAGGCGCTCTGCGGCGGCTGGGGTGCTGCCAGGCCCTGCGCGGACATCAGGCGGCGGTAGCGGTCCAGCGGCACGAAGAAGTCGCCGCGGTGCACGGCGATGAAGCTGGGCGGCGTGGTGAGCGTGGCGCCGGGCGCCAACGTCTGCGGTGCGTCGCCGCGCAGAGAAATGTCGACCTGGTCGCCGCTGGCCTTCACGGGCAGCGCGACGAGCTGCGGTTGAAGGGCCAGGTGGCCAACGGCCAGGCCGACATCGCGTCGCCAGACATCGACGACGGGCGTGCCGCCGCCGTAGTCCGACGCATTCATGCCCATGAAGTTGCGCTGCTCGAAGCCGCGCTTGACAGGCTGCACCCAGTCGCGGCGGTCGGCGTGGCTGGCGCCGGAGTAGGTCCAGTACCCACCCGCATGGCGCGGCGCGGCGGCCAGGCGGTGGGCAGCGTTGACCCAGGCGTCGACGGTGACGGGCTTGTCACCTGTGTTCGTGTAGTCGACGTCCAGCAGCGCGACGCCGGGATGCTCGTCTAGCAGCGTCACGGTGACACGCTTCTCGATGCCCTCCACCGAGCGGCCGACGAGGCGTAGCGTCTGGCCGGCGCCGAACGGCGTGGTGGCCTTGGCCGGATCAGCCTTCTGCAGCGCGAAGCGGCTCAGCGCCCTGCCCTTCACGACGAGATGCTCACTCGCGTCGAAGCCGGTCAGCGCGGCGGGCTGCTTGCCCAGCAAGCTGACGACGCGACAGCGCATCTGCTCATCGAACTGCAGCGACAGCGCGCCGTCCTGCACGCGCACATGACCCTTGCCCTCAGCCTGAGCGAGCGGCAACTGTGTGGCCAGCGGCGCGGCGCCCAGCCATTGCAGGAAGGCCCGGCGTGCCGTCATCGCTTGCCGCCCCAGGCGCCGGGGAATGTCCGCTCGGCGTTCAGGTGGTAAAGCTTGTCGACGACCTCACGCGGCAGCGCCAGCCCCTTCACCGGCTTGTCGAGGTCAGCCACCTTGAAGCTATCCGCCGTGTTGAAGTAGCGCCAGTGCATGCGCCACACGCCTTCGGCTTCCTTGGCCAGCGCGGTGCCGTCCTGGTCGGGCGCCTGCGACATGTCGCTGCCGTACATGACGCGGTCCTGGTATTTGATGAAGAAGCGGCGCACGCGCTCGCGGTCCTTCTGGCTCTGGTATTGCAGCTGACCGATGCGCGCGGCAACGTCGACCTTGGCGTTGGGGAAGCGGTCCAGGAAGGCGGCCAGCTCATCCACGCTGCGCTCCAGCGAGGCGAGGTGAACGCCGATGAAGTTCAGGCCCGGGTGCGCCGCCACCATGCGGTCGCGCGCGGCCATCTGCGCTTCCCAGCTGGGCATCTCGGGATGCAGGGCCATGTGGTATTGCGGGTGGGCCTTGAAGTATTCGCGGTCATTGTTGACCGTCATCTGGTGCAGCGGCAGCCAGCAGTTGTGGGGCTCACCCTGGTGGCCGAGCAGCGGGATGCCTTGTTTGGCGAAGTCGTCGAACAGCGGCGCGAAGCGGGCGTCGTCGATCATGACGAGCTTGTCGTCGGCGCCCTTCAGGCCCATGCCGATGTTCTTCCACACCTTCACACCGACGGCGCCGGCCTTCATGGCCGCCGCGATGCGCTGGCGCGTGGCGGGCAGCCAGGCGGGCTGATCCGAGCCGTCCACCGAGAAGCTGGCCGCCCAGGCCACGTCCTTGGGAAATTGCTTCTGCAACTCGATCGCCACGCGCTGTTGGTCGTCCAGCGGCGGGAAGTCGGGGTAGTCGACGTTGATCGTCAGCACCTTGAAGTTCTGGCGCTTGGCCGCCGCCATGAAGGTCGGCGCGGGGTTGTGCAGATGCAGGTGGGTGTCGATCTTCACGACACGGCTGTAGTCGGCCATCGTGTAGCTGGCCCCATCTGCAGCCTGTGCGGATAAAAAGGCCGCCCCGGCAAGCAGGGCGGCAACACGGAGGAGATCTTTCATCAGAACTTGATCGAAGCGCCGACGGTGAACGAACGGCCATAACGGTAGTAGCCCTGCGGCAGCTTGACGCTGTCGTTGCCCAGCGTGTACTCCTGCGTCGCGTCGGTCAGGTTGTTGCCTTCGATGCTCAGGCGCAGCCACTTGTTGACCTCGTAGGCGATCTGGGCCGTCGCCCAGGTCACGGCCTTGGCGCGCTCGTTGAAGCCGGCGCCCAGCACGTTGGTGGCGGTGACGAAGGCGTCGGTGTGGTCGGCCGTGGCGCTCATGCTCCACGGGCCCTTCTCGTACAGCAGGCCGAGCGACGACGTGGCCGGCGCGATGCCTTCCAGCGCACGCTCCTCGCCGCCCACCCAGCTGCGCGACTTGTTGCGCGTGTACTGCGCTCGCACGCCGAAGCCGTTGTCGAACAGGTGTTGCAGGCCGATCTCGAAACCGCGCGCGGTGGCCTTGTCGCCATTGATGGGGCGGCTGACATTGAACAGCCGGCCGCCCGGCGCGCCGATGTTCTGCCCCGTCAGGTACTCGCTGGTGATCTGGTTCTTGATGTTCTTCTGGTAGACGGCGAAGTTCAGGGCCGAGTCCTTGGCGTAGTACCACTCCAGCGACACATCGGCCTGGCGGGCGCTGTAGGGCTTGAGGTTGGCGTTGCCGCCGAACACCTGCGTGAAGTCGCCCCAGGAGATGCTCTGCGTCGTGCTCGTCGGCGCCAGCTTGTCCACCGACGGGCGGGCCATGGTCTTGGCTGCGCCCAGGCGCAGTTGCAGATCGTTGGTGATCAGCCAGGTGAAGTTGACCGACGGCAGCGCGAAGTTGTAGCTCGACTCCTGCTGCAGAACGGAAGGTGGCGCGTAGACGGCCGTGTAGTTGAACGCACCGTTCTCGATGATGTCGACAATCTTGGCGTCCCAGGCCTGGGAGGTCGTCTTGGTCTTCACGAAGCGCACGCCGACGTCGGCGTTCCAGCCGTCGCCCGACAGATCGGCCTGCATGAAGGCCGTCGTCGTCTTCTCCGTCACTCGGTAGCTCTCCAGCGGGTTCCAGGCCGGTGCTGCCTTGCTGAAGTCGTAGGTGCCGCCGCCCGGGCGGGGCTTGCCGTCGTAGGCCTGCAGCGCCTGCAGGTAGTTGTTGATATCGAAGCCCAGGAAACTGCGCGGGAAGTTGCCGCTGACGCCGTCCATGAAGCCGGACGGGCTCAACGTCTGGTTGATGACATTGCCGCCCAGCGCGCCGACGTTGATGGCGTTGGCGCCCGAGTAGTGGCCGTCGCCCGCGTTGAAGGCGTTGTTGATGAGGTCGCGCGACTTCTTGCGGTTGGTCTGGCTGAGGCCGAACTTCAGCTGGTCGATGTAGAAGCGGTCCAGCTTCCACTCGAGATTGCCGGTGGCGCCATCGATCTTGTCATCGATGTTGTCGCCGGCCAGGCTGAAGTAGTGGGTGTTGAAGTCACTGGCCTTGAACAGGCCTTGCGCCAGGCCGGTCTGCAGGTCGCGGCCGTCGGTGAAAGTGGTCTTCACATCGGGCACAGCCGCCCCCGTCAGCTGGATGCGCGTGACATTGGGCTGGTTCATGCGCAGCACGACATAGCTGTCGTTGCCGCCGGAGTGGCGCTTGGAGGTGGACTTGTAGATGTCACCCGTCGCTTTCAGCGTGGGCGAGATCTTCCATTCCGCGTTGGCACCGTACATCGCGGTGTCCACCACGCGGTACTCGGTCTTGTTCAGCAGCTCGGGGTTGAGCGCCATCTCCGGGTCGGGGTTGGCCAGCGTGAAGTCGGTCACCACGCCGTTGGTGATCTTCATGTTGGACCAGCGGCCCGGCGCGTACAGCGGATAGAAGGACAGCTGGTAGCCGACCTGCGGCGAGTCCAGCCGCGTCTTGAAGCCGTCGACGACGACCTTCACGTCGCTGCTGGGCCGCCACTCGACCTTGCCGGAGAGCGCCATGCGCTCCTTCTTCTCCATGATGGTGCCGAAGCGGAACTGGCCCGGACCGATCAGGCCTTCCTCGTCGGGGTCCAGCTGCCCGTTGCCGTTAGGGTCGATGGCGCCACCCCAGGTGTTGCCCCAGGGCCAGAAAAGCTCCGGCTTGTTCGGCGCCGGGTTGCGCGACCAGCCGCCATCATTGCCGGCCGTGTCGGTGCGCACATCGCGCTTCGCATACACCACACCGAGCAACACGCCCACCTGGTCGCCGAAGGTGTTGCTGTAGGTGCCCGACAGCTTGGTGCCGTTCAGGCTGCTCATCTGGTTGCGGTCGGCCTCCACGCGCAGCAGGCCGCGCTGACCCTTCTGGTCGAAGGGGCTGGCCGAGCGCAGGTTCACCAGGCCGCCAATGGCACCTTCGACGAGGGAAGCCTGCGCGGACTTGACGACGTCGGCGCCGCTGATGACGTCGGCCGGCAGCACGTCGTAGGCGAAGTAGCGGCCGGCGCTGTCGGTGCCGAGCAGGCGGCTGTTGAAAGTCGTGATCGTGTACTCGGGGCCGAGGCCGCGGATGCTGACCTTCTGACCTTCGCCACCCGCCGTGCGCGAGATGGACACGCCGGTGATGTGGCTCAGCGAGTCGGCCACGTTGTTGTCGGGGAACCGGCCCAGCTCGGTCGCGCTGATGCTGTCCTGCACGCCGGCGGCGTTGCGCTTGAGCGCAAGGGACTTCTGCAGGCTGGCACGGGTGCCGGTCACTTCGACGCGGTCCAGCGTGTTGTCGGTCTCGGCTTTGGCGGCCTCCTGGGCCCAGGCCGGGGCGACGGCACCGAAGGCGGTCAAGGCCATCAGGCCAGCCAGCGTCAGCGGGTGCAGCGCGAAACAACGGGGTTGCAGGCGAGGACTCATCGAACAGTTCCTTTGATCTTGTGTGTCGGGGCTGCCGTCGGGGCAGCGCGATGTCATCTGCTTTGGATGCCGGGGCAGCTCTCCCCCGGTGCGGTGTGCCGGCTCCTTGGATGCCCCTCGAACCGGCTTGACGCAAGTCTACGAATTCTTTCGTTTGATTTCGTATAGAGTTTTCACCGATGCCGAATGCTTTCGATGAATCATGCCACGAAAGGCTTCCACCTCGCTGACATAGAGGGAGCGGCGCGAGCTATATAGGGATTTGCCCCTCGCCTCCGGAATTCGGCATACGAAGGCGTTTTCGTCGTTGTGTTTTCGTTTTCGTTCGTTTATGCTTTCACTCGAAAGTTCCAAACGGCACTCCCAGATCCACGAAAGACTTCCGATGCAGAGCAACTGGCTCACGTACGCACTGATCTCGACCCTGCTCTGGGGCGTCTGGGGCGCCTTCACCGGCCTGCCGGCCGAGCATGGTTTTCCGGACACCTTGATCTATGCCGTGTGGGCACTGACCATGATCCCGCCGGCGGTCATCGTGCTGGCCCGCACCGGCTGGCGCATCGACCGTGACCGCCGTTCCGTCGTGCTCGGCCTGGCCGTCGGGCTGCTGGGTGCCGGTGGCCAGATGCTGCTGTTCCGCGCGGTGCAGTCGGGCCCGGCCTATCTGATCTTCCCGATCGTGTCGCTGTCGCCGGCGATCACCATCGCGCTGTCCTTCGGCCTGCTGGGCGAGCGCACCGGCAAGCTGGGCGTGGCCGGCATCGTGCTGGCGCTGTGCTCCCTGCCTTTGTTCGACCTGCAACTTGGCCAGACGGGTCAGCCGATGGGCCTGTGGTTTGTTTTGGCCCTGGCCGTGCTCGTCGCCTGGGGCCTGCAGGCCTACTTCATCAAGCTGGCCAACGCCGGCACCAGCGCCGAAAGCATCTTCTTCTACATGGCCGTCGGCGCCCTGGCCTGCGTGCCGGTGTCGCTGTGGATGACCGACTTCTCCCAGCCCATCAGCTGGGGCTGGCAGGGCCCGGGCCTTGCCGCCGTCATCCAGGTGCTGAACGCCATCGGCGCGCTGGCCCTGGTCTACGCCTTCCGCTACGGCAAGGCCATGGTCGTGTCGCCCATGGTCAATGCCGGCGCACCGTTGCTGACGGCGGTGCTGTCCATGGCCCTCAGCGGGGCCGCGCCGAGCGGCAGCAAGCTCGCCGGCGTCGCCCTGGCCCTGCTGGCTGCGCTGCTGCTGGCGCTGCAACCCGAAACGCCCTCCTCTTCTTCCTCTTCCCAACCCGTTCAAGGAGACGCCGCATGAAGCTCATGCTCGACCTCGTGCGCCGCCACAAGCAGGCAGCCAACGGTGATGTCGCCATTGGCATTCCCTCGGTCTGTTCCGCGCACCCCGTCGTCATCGCCGCCACGCTGCGCGAATGTGCTGCGCACGGCCGGCCTGCCCTCATCGAGGCGACGTCCAACCAGGTCAACCAGGACGGCGGCTACACCGGCATGACGCCGCTGGACTTCCGCCGCTATGTGCAGGGCCTGGCCGAAGCCGAAGGCCTAGCGCCCGAGCTGTTGCTGCTCGGCGGCGACCACCTCGGTCCCAACGCCTGGCGCAAGCTGCCCGCCGAAGTGGCGATGGCCAAGGCCGAGATCATGGTGGCGCAATATGTGAGTGCGGGCTTTCGCAAGATTCACCTGGATTGCTCGATGTCCTGCGCCGGCGACCCGGTGCCGCTGCCCGAACCCGAGATCGCCGCCCGTGCCGTGCGCCTGTGCCGCGCAGCCGAGCAGGCGTGGCGCGACGCGCCCGACCGTGGCGACCCGCCGGTGTACGTCATCGGCACCGAAGTGCCCGTGCCCGGCGGCGCGCATGAAGACCTGGGCGAGCTGGCGGTGACGTCGCCCGAGGCCGCCGCCTCCACGCTGGAACTGCACCGCGACGCCTTCGCCCGCGCGGGGCTGGACCTGGCCTGGGAGCGTGTCGTCGCCATGGTCGTGCAGCCCGGCGTGGAGTTCGACCACCACAAGGTCATCGACTACCGGCCCGAGAAAGCGCGGTCCTTGAGCGCCTTCATCGAAAGCCAGCCCGGCATGGTTTTCGAAGCCCATTCGACCGACTACCAGACCCCCGAGCACCTGGCCCAACTGGCCCGCGACCACTTCGCCATCCTGAAGGTCGGCCCCGGCGTGACCTTCGCGCTGCGCGAGACGCTGTGGGCGCTGGCCGCGGTCGAGCGCGAATGGGTCGGCAAGGGCGAAGGCCTGGTCGACACCGTGCTGGGCGTCATGCGCGCCGAGCCCGAGCATTGGCGCGGTTACTACCAAGACCCGACGCGGCTGAATGTCGACCTGGCATATTCCTTAAGCGACCGCATCCGCTACTACTGGGCCCACCCCGCCGTGCGCGAGGCCTGCCGGACCATGCTGGCCCGCCTGGACGCCGCGCCGCCGCCGCTGACGCTGCTGAGCCAGTACCTGCCGCGCCAGTACGAGGCGGTGCGCGACGGCCGCATCACCACCGGCACCGATTCCCTGCTGCGCGACGGCACTGTCCAAGCCCTGCGCCCCTATCTGCACGCCTGCGCCGCCTGATCCCATGACATTGCTTCACCTCGACCCCACCGACCTCGACCACCGCGGCGCCACGCACACGGCCCGTGAGATCGCTCATCAGCCCGCCGTCTGGCAGACCGTTTACGCCCAACTGCAAGCCGAGCGCCCCGCCCTCGACGCCTTCCTGGCGCCCCTGCTCGCCCTGCCCCAGCTGCGCATCGTGCTGACCGGCGCCGGCAGCTCGTCCTTCATCGGCCAATGCATCGCGCCCGCCCTGTTGCGTCACCTCGGCCAGCGCCCCGGCATCCGCGTCGAAGCCGTGGCAACGACCGACATCGTCTCCAGCCCCGAACAATGCCTGCAGCCCGAGGTGCCGACGCTGCTGGTGTCCTTCGCCCGCTCCGGCAACAGCCCCGAAAGCCTGGCCGCCGTGGAGCTGGCCGACCGCTTCATCAAGACCTGCCACCACCTCGTCATCACCTGCGCGGCGGACGGCACGCTGAACCAACGCATGGCTGGCCAGTCCCATGCGCGAGTGCTGCTGCTGCCCGACGAGACCAACGACCGCGCCTTTGCGATGACGTCCAGCTTCAGCGGCATGCTGTTGGCCGCGGCCTGGGCTTTCGACTTGCCGCTCGCACCGGTGGCCGACCTGGCCCGCGCCGCGCAGACCTTGGCCGAGGGCGAGATCGACCGCCTCTATGCACTGGCCGAACAGTCCTTCGAGCGCATCGTCTTCCTCGGCAGCAACACGCTGCTGGGCCTGGCCCGCGAGGCCGCGCTGAAGATGCTGGAGCTGACCGACGGCAAGCTCGTCGCCATGGCTGACTCGACACTGGGCTTTCGCCACGGGCCCAAGACCATCCTCAACGACAAGACGCTGGTCGTCATCATCCTGTCCAACGACCCCTACACGCGCCAGTACGACCTCGACCTGCTGCGCGAGCTGCGCCAGCAGGGCCCGGCTCGCGTGCTGGCCCTGCGTACGTCTGCGCTGAACGGTGCCGAAACTACGCATGCCGACGACGTCCACCTCGCCCTGCCTGCGTCCGCCCCCGACCTGGCGCTGGCACCCGTGGCACTGGTGTTCGCGCAATGCCTGGCCCTGCTCGCCTCGCTGCAGCTCGGCATCACGCCCGACAACCCCAGCGCCTCGGGCACCGTGACCCGCGTCGTCAGCGGTGTCACCATCCATCCCGTGACACAGCAGTAGTAAGGATGACTTCCATGTTCCTCGGCATCGACGGTGGCGGCACGAAGACCGCCTTCGTCCTCGTGGACGAGATCGGCCGCCTGCTCGCGCGCCACGAGTCGACGACGAGCTACTACATCGAGATCGGCTTCGACGCACTGCGCGCGCTGCTGTGCGACGGCGTGCAGGCCGCGCTGCGCCAGGCCGGCGTGGCGGCCAGCGACGTCAGCTACACCTTCGCCGGCCTGCCCGCGCATGGCGAGGACAGTGAGCTGCTCGGCACCTTCGACGCACTGCTCACCGGCGTGGTGCCACACAGCCGCGTCGGCAACGACATGATCTGCAGCTGGGCCGGGTCGCTGGCCGGCGCCGACGGCATCAGCCTCGTTGCCGGCACCGGCTCCATCGCCTATGGCGAATGGATGGGCCGCGGCGCGCGCTGCGGCGGCTGGGGCGAAGTCTTTGGCGACGAAGGCTCGGCCCACTGGCTGGCGCGCGAGACCCTGGCCCTGTTTTCGCGCATGGCCGACTGCCGCGCCGAGCCCGGCCCGCTGCTCGGCCTGGTGCGCGAGCACTTTGAGCTCAAGCATGACCTCGACCTCTGCGGCGAGATCAACGGCAGCGCCGCGCGCAGCGAGCTGGCCCAGGTCGCCCGCCTGGCCACGGCCGCCGCCAACGCGGGCGACGTGCAGGCCCGCCAGTTGCTGGTGCGCGCCGGCGACGAACTGGCGGCCCTCGCCGCCGGCGTGGCGCGCAACCTCGGCATTGCCGGGGTCTGTGGCATCCAGGCCGTGCCCGTGTCCTATTCCGGCGGCGTGTTTGCGGCCGGGGAGCTAGTGCTGGGGCCGCTGCAGGCGGCGCTGGCGCGGCGCCTGCCGGGGTCGGTGCTGAAGACACCGCGCTTTGGACCTGAACTGGGCGCGGCGCTGTACGCAGCGCGCCTGGCCGGGCGGCCGTTGTCGGCCGAAGCGCTGGCGCGGTTGGACGCTTAAGCCGTCGATATCATTCGAAAGTCGGCCCCGCCCTTCAGCCCTGCATGCCAGCCTCCCTCTCACTGCCCGCGAAAACCGAAAGCCCGCTGCTCATCGACGAGCGGCGCCGGCTGATCCGCGAGTTGGTGCAGACGCAGGGCCGCGTCACGGTGGACGAACTGGCCGAGCGCTTCGGCACCTCCGTCGTCACCATCCGCAGCGACCTGAACTCGCTGGCCTCCACCGGCGCTGTGCTGCGCACCCACGGCGGTGCACTGGCCCAACGCGACACCGAGGAAGTGCCCATCGGCGTGAAGCAGAAGCTGCGCCACGAGCAGAAGGTGCGCATCGCCACCGAGGCGGCCAAGATGATCCGCGACGGCGAAACCATCCTGCTCGACTCGGGCTCCACGACCGAAGAGATTGCCAAGCAGATTCGCGGTCTGCGACTGACGTCGCTGAACGTCATCACCAACGCGCTGAACATCGCGGCGCTGCTGGCCACGGTGCCGCACGTCAACCTCATCATGCCGGGCGGCCAGTTGCGGCCCAACTCCTTCTCGCTGTCCGGCCCCCAGGCCGTGGCCGCGTTGCAGGGCCTGTATGCCGACCGCCTCTTCCTCGGCGTCGACAGCCTCGACCCCGACATCGGCCTGATGACGCCCCATCTGTTGGAAGCGCAGTTGAACGCCCAGATGATGAAGATCAGCCGCCAGGTCGTGGCCGTGGCGGACGCGTCCAAGCTGATGAAGCGCAACCTGTCGGTCATCGCCCCGGTGGAACAGCTGGACATGCTGATCACGGACACCGGGGCGGATCAGGCGATCGTGGATCAGTTGAGGGGGCGGGGGATTGAGGTGGTGTTGGCTTAGGACTGCGTGTGACCAAAGCGATTCAGCCAAATGAAGAGGCGGCGGCTATTGCCCAGGAGTTCATTGATTTCGTCAACGCGCAATGCGGCGCGTACATGGATGCTCTCGCTGGCTACGCAGGTCACCACACAAAGGTTGAGCGTCAGGTTCACCGCATCCTTCGGCCGACGAAGACTGGTTTTAACGAAGCTGCCCAAAAGGTTGTCGTTTGGACTTCGTACGAAGACCCCTCGCAACCCGACGTAATCTTGGACCGCATCACGAGAGCTAATGACTACATGGCGGCGAACGCTCCTGGTGGCTCAAACGAGCAACAACACGCGCGCTCCATAGTCATCTTCATCTATGCATATTGGGAGCTGGAGATACGCCAGCGACTAGCGGATTCGATGCAGGTAAAGCTGAATATGGTTCAGTCAGACGTGATGGGCGATCTTCGAATCTTGCGCAACGCGATTCTTCACAAGAAGGCGTTTCTGCACGCTGACGATTTCGGAAAGCTGACTGTCACGCAAGACCTCTTTCCGAGCGAACAAAGGTTGCACATCGGCTATGAAGATCTCCAGCAGATCTTTGTGCGCGTAAAAAGAGACTGCGCGCGAATTATCTTGGAGTGTCTTGGCGCGATGGAATCGGCGCCATTCGATGTATCGCAGCTCACTGGTGTTGCTCTGCAAAGAAGCAGGAAGCCAGGCAGTTAATTGCGCCTGCCAATGAGGTGCGACCTCATGCTCACCTGCCGGCGCGGCACGAGGTGCCGGAGCTCCCCCACTACCGCGTGCCCAAACTCTCACCGATCGCGCCACCGTGCGTCCAGCCCGGCACGTTAACGTGATACCGCAAGGCCTTGCCAGCGCCCGTGGTCCACAGTTGCCCGCGCTTGACCATCTCCGCCAGATCCCGTGTCGCCGTCGCCTTGGATGCACCGGTCATCTTCATGTACTTCTCGGCGTTGAGCCCGCCCACGAAACCGCCGTCACCGTCGTCGAGCAGCCACTGCAGCACCTTGCGCTGGCGTTCAGGCAGCCCGGCGATGCCGTGGTGCTCCGCAAACCGGCGCTTCACGAGGGCGGCGTCCATCGTGGCGCTGGCCGCCGAGTAGGCGGCAGCACACTGCTGCGCGAACCATTGGACCCAGCTCGTCACGTCCATGCCGCCACGCTGGCAGAGATTCAGTTGGTCGTAGTAATCGGAGCGGCGCTCCAGCAGTTGCCGCGACAGGCTGAACAGCCTGACCGGCGTGCTGAGGTGCTGGGCCACGGCCATGTCGACGAGGGCGCGGCCGATGCGGCCGTTGCCGTCCTCGAACGGGTGGATGCTTTCAAACCAAAGGTGGGCGATAGCGGCACGCGCAAGGCCGTCCAGGCGTGCCGCCGAGGAAGCGCCGCCGGGCGCGGTGTCGTTGAACCAGTTGATGAAGCGCGTCATGTGCCGCGGCACATCGGCCGATGGCGGCGCCTCGTAGTGGACGACCTCGCGGCCGGGCAGGCCGCTGATGATCTGCATCGGGTCTTCGTGATCCCGATAGCGGCCCACGGCGATGCGTTGAACACCTGAAGTGCCGCCCGGGAACAGCGCCGATTGCCACCGGCAGAGCCGGTCTTCATCGAGCGGCGTGCCGGATGCGGTGGTCGCGTCGTGAACGACGGCGACCAGGCCGTCCACGGCACGGTCGATGGGCCCCGGCGCCTTCAAGCCCATGCGGCGCATGACCGACGACCTGACGGCGTCCAGAGACAGCCGCTCCCCTTCAATGGCCGCCGTGGTCAGCACCTCGTCGGCCATCGAGTCGAGCGCGACGTCGCTGGTACCGGTGAAGCCGATGGCTGCAGCCTTGCCTTCCATGACGCCATGCAAACGGTAGGCCTGGGCCAGGTCGGCGCTGACGACCGCATTGTCGTAAACGAAGTCCGGCCAGTCGGCGCGAAGCCAGTTCCAGGGGCGTGCTCTCGCGGTCATGAGCCGCAATTTAGCACTATCGGCTCAAATTGTGAGCCGAATTACCAGAATTGCGGCTCAAGCGCCCTGGCCCGCAGCCTCCGGCACCATCGCCGTCACCTCGATTTCCACCTTCGCCCGGTCCTCCATCAGCGCCGACACCTGCACGGCGCTCATCGCGATGCCGTAGTCGCGGCCCAGCACGTCGCGGTAGGCCTGGCCCACCTCGCGGCCGCGGGCGATGTATTCGCGCTTGTCGATGAGGTACCAGGTCATGCGCACGATGTGCTCGGGCTGTGCTTGCGCCTCGGCCAGCACGGCGCGGATGTTGAGCAGGGTCTGGCGCACCTGGGCGATGAAGTCGTCGCTGTCGAACTCGCAGCGCTCGTTCCAGCCGATCTGGCCGGCGACAAAGACCTGGCGGCCGCTGGCCGCGACGCCATTCGCATAGCCGCGCGGCTGGGTCCAGCCGGCGGGCTGCAGGATTTGCTTGTGGTTGCTCATGTGTTTGTCTCCTGTTGTGCGGCGAGCGAGCGCTCCAGCGCGGCACGCAGATCGGCCGGAAAGGCTTGGGGCTTGTGGGTGGCGAGCGAAGTACAGACCAGCACCTGCGTGAACTCGACGCGCGTGCCGTCGGCGCCGTCGAAGGCGATGCGCAGCGTCATCGAGCCGCCGCCCAGGCGTTCGATGCGGATGGTTTGCACGAGGCGGTCGCCATGGCGGCTGACGCGCAGGAAGCGCGTATCGAGTTGGGCCGTTGGCATGCCGACCTGGCGCTGGCCGATCAGCACATCGAAGGGCAGGCCGAGGTCGCGAGCAAACCAGTCCTCGATCAGCTCGTTGAGCATCTCGAAATAGCGCGGGTAGAAGACGATGCCGGCCGGGTCGCAGTGGCCGAAACGCACGAGTTGTTCACGTTGGAAAGCAAAGCTCATCGTCAGACTCCCACGTGCTTCTGCCACAGCGCCGGGTCGGCTGCGAGCGCCGCCGATGGGCCGGCCCAGGCGACGCGGCCACGCTCAACGACGGTGTGGTGGTCGGCCAGGCGGATCAACCGCTGCACGTACTTGTCGACAACCAGGATGGTCTGGCCCGCTGCGCGCAGAAGGTCCAGGCAGCGCCAGATCTCCTCGCGCACGAGTGGGGCCAGGCCTTCGGTCGCCTCGTCCAGCACCAGCAGGCGCGGGTTGGTGACCAGGGCGCGGCCGATGGCCAGCATCTGCTGCTCGCCACCCGACAGCTGCTGGCCCATGTGGCCGGCGCGCTCGGCCAGGCGCGGGAAGAGGCCGTAGACGCGCTCGACCGTCCACGGCTCGGACGCGTCGCTGCGGTTGGCCGCGAAGGCGCGCAGATGCTCGTGCACGCTGAGGTTGGGAAACACCTGCCGCCCCTCCGGCACCAGCGCCAGCCCCAGCCGCGCGATGCGGTCGGCCGGCCAGCCGGTGACGTCCTGGCCGCAGAAGCGGATGCGGCCGGCGCTGGGCGCCATCCAGCCGCACAGGCAGCGCAGCAGCGTGCTCTTGCCCATGCCATTGCGGCCCAGCAGCGTGGCCACCTCGCCGGCTTGCATGGTCAGGTCCAGGCCAAACAGCACCTGGCTGGCACCGTAGCCGGCTTGCAGGTCCTTGATCTCGAGCAAGGCCGTCATACGGCCGCCTCCAGCTCGTCGCCAAGGTAGGCGCGCTTCACCTCGGCATGCTCGCGAATCTCGGCCGGCGTGCCGCTGGCGATGACGCGCCCGGCCACCAGCGTCGAGATGCGGTCAGCGAGGCGGAAGACGGCGTCCATGTCGTGTTCGACCAGCAGCAGCGTCAGGCCTTCGCGCTTGAGTGCCTGCAGCAGCTCGACCATACGGGTGGACTCGTCCGGACCCATGCCAGCCAGCGGCTCGTCCAGCAGCAGCAGGCGCGGCTTGGCAGCCAGCGCAAGGCCGACTTCAAGCTGGCGTTGCTCGCCATGCGCAAGCTCGCCGGCGGTGCGGCCGGCCTGAGCCGTCAGCCCCACCCGTGCCAGCAGCGCGTCGGCTTCTGCATGCGCGGCCGCGTCGGCGCGCGCGGTGCGCCACCACGACGGCGCGCCCTCGCGCCGCGCCAGCACGGCGAGCACGAGGTTGTCGCGCACCGAGCAGGGCTTAAACAGACTGGTGATCTGGAAGCTGCGCACCAGGCCGGCTTGTACGCGACGGGCCATGCCTTGCCGCGTGACGTCCCGACCATCGAAGACGATCTGGCCCGCGTCGGGCGCGAGGGCGCCGGAGATCTGGTGGATCAGCGTCGTCTTGCCGGCACCGTTGGGGCCGATCAGTGCATGCAGTTCGCCCGCCCGCACCTCGAAGCTCGCGCCATCGGTCGCCGCCAGCGCGCCGAAGCGCTTCACGAGTTGTTTGACTTCAAGCACGGCGCCAAACCCCTGCAAGGCCACGCGGCGCATACAGCACGACGAGCAGCAGCAACGCGCCCAGGCCGAGCTGCCAATGCAGCGTGTAGCCCGACAGCAGCTCTTCCAGCAGCAGCAGCGCCAGCGCGCCCAGTGGCCCGCCCCACAGCGCGCCCGCACCACCGATGATGACCATGACCATCAGCTGGCCGGACTGCGACCAGTGCATCAGATGCGGCGACACCAGGCCGTTGAGGTTGGCCAGCATGGCGCCCGCCAGGCCCGCGACGGCTCCCGCGAGCACAAAGGCCTGCCAGCGCAGCGCGAATACGCGGCCACCCGCGGCGGCGACGCGCACCTCGTTCTCGCGCGCGCCCTGCAGCAGCCAGCCGAAGGGCGAGTTCACGAGCCGCTGCAGGCCGGCCATGACGATGGCGAAGAGTGCGAGCGCCACCCAGTAGAAGCTCGCATCGTCCTTCAGGTCCAGGCCGAAGCCGAGCACCGAGCGCTGCGCCAGCGACAGGCCGTCGTCGCCGCCATAGGCCTTCAGCGACACGGCCAGGTAATAGAACATCTGCGCAAACGCCAGCGTGATCATGATGAAGTAGACGCCGCGGGTGCGCAGGCTGATGGCGCCGATGAGGGCCGCAGCGATTGCGCTGACCACCATCGCGGCCGGCCATGCGACCCAGGCTGAGGTAATGCCCGCATCCATCAGCACGCCGACCGTGTAGGCGCCCAGGCCGATGTAGGCCGCGTGGCCGAAGCTCACCAGGCCACCAAAGCCGAGGATGAGGTTGAGGCTGGACGCGGCGATGGCGAAGATGAGGATGCGCGTCGCGACGACCGTGTAGAACTCCAGTCCCATGGCCTGCAGCAGCGGCGGCAGTGCTGCGAGCAGGGCCAACAGCAGCCAGATCCAACGGCCAAGGCCACGGTGGTGGAGTGCGCGAGCTTCAGCCATGGGATGGGAAGAGGCCGCGAGGCTTCCAGAACAGGATGGCAGCCATCAGCACATAGATGAGGATGGATGCCAGCGCCGGGCCGAGGTTGGACGCGACCTCGGGCGAGGCGAGCTGGCGCAGCGCGGCCGGCAGCAGCGTGCGGCTGGCGGTGTCGACGAGGCCGACCAGCAGCGAGCCGACGAGCGCGCCGCGTACCGAGCCGATACCGCCGACGACGATGACGACAAAGGCCAGGATGAGGATGCTCTCGCCCATGCCAACCTGCACGGCGAGCAGCGGGCCGAGCAGCGCACCGGCCAGCGCACACAGCGCCGCGCCGAGGCCGAACACGGCGGTGAACAGCTTGCGGATGTCGATGCCCATGGCGGTGGCCATCTGGCGGTTGGATGCGCCGGCTCGCACCCACATGCCCGCGCGGGTGCGGGTGACGAGCGCCCACATCAGCAGCGCGACGGCGAGGCCGACACCGATGATGAGCAGGCGGTAGGCCGGGTAGAACAGGCCGGGTAGCAGTTCGACAGGACCTGACAACGCAGCGGGCGTGTTCAGCATCAGCGGCTGGTCGCCCCAGAGGATGCGGACGCCTTCGTTGAGCATCAGGATGAGGGCGAAGGTGGCGAGGACCTGGCTGAGGTGGTCTCTTGCGTACAGGCGCCGGAGCAGCGTGACTTCGAGGGCCATGCCCAGGATGGCGGTGCCGGCGATGGCGGCGATCACTGCGAGTGCGAATGAACCGGTCGCGGCGGCCGTGGCGGCGGCGAGGTAGGCGCCGACCATGTAGAGCGAGCCATGGGCCAGATTGATCATGTCCATGATGCCGAACACGAGGGTCAATCCTGCGGCGAGCAGGAAGAGCATCAGGCCGAATTGAAGGCCGTTGAGGGCTTGCTCGGTAATGAGGATCCAGTCCATGGTGGGCGTGGCGCTCGCTACTTCTGGTTGTTGGCCAGTACGGTGCCGGGAGTCCGTCCCGGCGGCCGGGTAACTTTCTTCTGCGGCGCCAGAAGAAAGTCACCAAAGAAGAGGCGCTGAACCGCACACCAGCGCGACGCCGCGAAGAGCGGCGCGCGAAAACAGCCAGCAGCATCTCGGCAAGAAGCGAACCGCTGCGCTCTCGCGTCTGACTTGTCACGAGCAACATCCATCGCACCAGCAGCCCGTTCGACGCGCGGCTGCACGCCGTGCTCATCAAAACAGCCCAATACAGCGTCGCTCGGGCGACGCGGCTGGTTGGTATTTCCTGATGAGCCCGGCGTGCAGCCGGCGTTAACCGGCGTGAAGGGGCGATGCATGGTGCTCGTCATAGGGACAGCAGCGAGAGCGCAGCGGGTCGCTTGGAGGCACGGCCCACTCCGAGCTTGCGAGCGCATGCCGCCACTCGAGTGCGGATTGCATTGAGCGCTCCTCTTTTGGTGACTTTTCTCTGGCGCGTCAGAGAAAAGTTACCCGCCCTGCCGGGGCGGACTCCCGGCTCACTGCACCGGGTCATGAAGGTTCCTCGCACAAGCAACCAACCGACATTCAGTTCATCTTGCAAGCCGACGCATACGCATCCTCATGCTGCGTGAAGATCTTCCCCATCGTCCGGTTCGTCACCCTTCCCTGCCCATCCTTCGTGATCACCCGCAAGTAGTAATCCTGAATCGGGTACTGATTCCGATTGAACTTGAACGTCCCCCGCACCGACTCAAACTTCGCCGCCTTGAGCGCCTTCAATAGCGCCGGCTTGTCCTCGACCTTCCCCTTCACATCCCTCACCGCCGCATTCATCAACAACGCCGCGTCATACCCCTGGCTCGCATACAGCGACGGCAGCCTTCCGTAGTCCTTCAGGAAATCGGCAACGAACTTCTTGTTCGCCACGTTGTCCATGTCATGCGCCCAATGCGAGCTGTTGAACATGCCCAGCATCGGCTCACCCACCGCCTTGATGACGTCCTCGTCGGCCGAGAACCCAGGCCCGAACAACGTCACGTCCTTGGACAGGCCCGCACCGACGAACTGCTTGATGAAGTTGATGCCCATGCCGCCGGGCAGGAAGATGTACATCGCATCCGGCTTGGCGGCGCGCGCCTGCGCCAGTTCTGCTGCGTAGTCCAACTGGCCGAGCTTGGTGTAGATCTCCTCGACGACGGCGCCCTTGTAGTAGCGCTTGAAGCCCGTCATCGCGTCCTTGCCCGCCGGGTAGTTGGGCGCCAACAGCACGAGCTTCTTGAAGCCCTTCTCCGTCACAGTCTTGCCCACGGCCTCGTGCAGGTTGTCGTTCTGCCAGGCAACGTTGAAGAAGTAAGGGTTGCATTGCTCGCCGGCGTACTGCGACGGACCGGCGTTGGCGCTGATGTAGGGGATCTTGGCGTCGAACACCGACGGCCCGACGGCCAGCATCACGTTGGAGAAGACGATGCCGGTCATGAAGTCGACCTTGTCGCGCTTGATCAGGCGCTCGGCGCTCTGCTTGGCGACCTCGGGGTTCTGCTGGTCGTCGGCCGTGACCATCTCGACAGGCAGGCCGCCGAACTTGCCGCCGCTGTGCTTGAGGCCGAGCGCGAAGCCATCGCGGATATCCACGCCCAGGCCAGCACCGGGGCCGGACAATGTGCTCAGGAAGCCGACCTTGAGCTTGTCGGCGGCCTGGGCCGTGGGGAGCAAGGCAAGGCCGAGGGTGATGGCGGCAAAAGTCTTCTTCATGCGCAGGGTCTCCATGAGAAAAAGGGGCGGTCAGGCTTTGAGCTTGAAGCGCTGCAGTTTGCCCGTCTCGGTGCGCGGCAGGTTCTCGCGGAACTCGATGGCGCGCGGGTATTTGTAGGGCGCGATGGTGGCCTTCACATGCTCCTGCAGCGCTTTCACGTCACCGGCATGGCCCGCGCGCAGCACGACAAAGGCCTTCACCAACTGGCCACGCTCTTCGTCCGGCACGCCGATGACGGCGCATTCGGCCACGGCGGGGTGGCTCAGCAGCGCGGCCTCGACCTCGGGGCCGGCGATGTTGTAGCCACCCGAGATGATCATGTCGTCGGTGCGGGCCTGGTAGACGTAGTAGCCATCGGCGTCGATCAGGTAAGAATCACCGGTCAGGTTCCAGCCGTCCTGCACATACTGGTGCTGGCGCTCGTCGGCGAGATAGCGGCAGCCCGTCGGGCCCTTGACGGCGAGATGGCCGACCTTGCCCGCCGGCAGGGGCTGGCCACCATCGTCGAGGATGCAGGCCTGGTAGCCAGGCACGGGCTTGCCGGTGGCGCCGGGCTTGGCCGTCTCTTCGGTATGGGAGATGAAGATGTGCAGCAGCTCCGTCGCGCCGATGCCGTCGAGCAGCTCGATGCCCGTTGCCTGCTTCCACAGCGCGCGCGTCGCGGCGGGCAAGGCCTCGCCCGCGCTGACGCATTTGCGCAGGGACGAGAGGTCGTGCTGCGCCACCACCGGCGCCATCGCGCGGTAGGAAGTCGGCGCAGTGAAACAGACCGTCGCGCGGTGCTGCGCAATCGCCGCGAGCAGCAGCTCGGGCGCGGGCTTCTCCAGCAGCACCGCAGATGCCCCCACGCTCATCGGGAACAGCAGCAGGCCGCCCAGGCCGAAGGTGAAGGCCAGCGGCGGGCTGCCGATGAAGACGTCGTTGGCCTGGGCGCGCAGGCAATGCACCGGCCAGCACCGACAGATCGCGATGACGTCGCGATGGAAGTGCATCGTGCCCTTGGGCTGGCCCGTCGTGCCAGATGTGAATGCGATCAACGCGCAGTCGTCGCTGGCGGTGTCGACATTCGTGAACCAGGCCGGCTGGCGCGCGGCGCGCGCTTCGAGGCCATCGGGCTCTGCGCTGCGGAAATGGCAGATGCCGCGCAGCAGCGGGTTCTGCAACTGCGCTGCCGCCAGCTCGTCGGCCAGCGCGGCGTCGCACAGTGCATGCGTGACCTCGGCCTTGGCGATGACCTTGCCCAGCTCAACCGCGCGCAACAGCGGCATCGTCGCAACGGCAATCGCACCGGCCTTGATGACGGCGAACCAGCAGGCTGCGAGCTGCGGCGTGTTGGCGCCGCGCAGCAGCACCCGGTTGCCGGGCACGACGCCGAGTTCGTTGACCAGCACGTTGGCGATGCGGTTGGCTTCGGCCTGCAGTTCGGCATAGGTCCAGCGCACACCGGCGCCCTGCACGCAAGAGCAGTCGCCCTGGCCCTGCTCGACCCAGCGGTCCAGCAGCTCGGTCGCCGCGTTCAGCTTGGGGCCGAACTGCAGCTCGGGCAGGTCGAACACCAGCTCCGGCCACTGGTCCTGCGGCGGGAGGTGGTCTCTTGCGAAGGTATCCAGATGGGCCGATGGGTGCATGACGTCCTCAGGCTTGCTTGAGCAGTTCGCGACCGATGATCAGCTGCTGCACTTCGCTCGCACCCTCGTAGATGCGCAGCGCACGGATTTCCCGGTAGAGGGATTCGACGATCTCGCCCCGGCGCACGCCGCGGCCGCCGAAGAGCTGCACGGCCGCGTCGATGACCTGCTGGGCGCCTTCGGTCGCCATCAGCTTGGCCATGGCAGCTTCCTTGGTGATGGTCTTGCCCTGGTCGCGCAGCCAGGCGGCGCGGTAGACCATGAGCGCGGACGAATCCACGGTGCAGGCCATGTCGGCGAGCTTGGCTTGGGTCAGCGGCAGGTCGGCCAGGCGGGCACCAAACATTGGGCGTTCCTTGGCCTGCTTCAAACCTTCCTGCAGCGCGCGGCGCGCAAAGCCCAGCGCGGCGGCGGCGACCGAGGTACGGAAGACGTCCAACGTGCGCATGGCCAGCTTGAAGCCCTCGCCCGGCGCGCCGAGCATCTGGCTCTTCGCCACGCGGCAGTTCGTGAAGCGCAGACGCGCCAGAGGGTGCGGTGCGATGACGTCGATGCGCTCGGCAATCTCAAAGCCCGGCAGGTTTGCATCGACGATGAAGGCCGAGAGGCCGCGCGAACCAGGTGCTTCGCCGGTGCGCGCGAACAGCACGTAGAAATCCGCGATGCCGCCGTTGGAGATCCAGGTCTTCTCGCCATTCAGCAGATAGCTGTCGCCGTCTTCGGTTGCGCTGCACTGCATGGCCGCGACGTCGGACCCGGCTTCGGGCTCGGACAGTGCGAATGCCGACAACGCCTCCCCACGAGCAACCCGCGGCAAATACCTTTCACGTTGAGCCGGCGTGCCCTGCAACGAGATCGCACCCGAACCCAGGCCCTGCATCGCAAAGGCGAAATCAGCCAGGCCGTCGTGCTTGGCCAGCGTCTCGCGGATCAGGCAGATGGCGCGGGTGTCGATGGCCCGGCCTTCACCTGCCACGGCATGGTTCAGCCAGCCCGCCTTGCCGAGCTGGGCGGCCAGGGTGCGGCATTGCGCGTCGATGTCGCCGTCATGGTCGACGTGCTGAAGATGCTCGCCGCACCACGCATCGAGCGCGCTCGCCAGCTCGCGGTGCTTGGCGTCGAAGAAGGGCCAGTCGAGATGGTCCATCTCAGTCTCCCTGGAACACGGGCTTCTGCTTCGCAACAAACGCTTCAAATGCGCGGTGGAAGTCCTTGGTCATCATGCAGATGGCCTGGGCCTGGGCCTCGGATTCGATGGCCTCGTCCACGCCCATGGCCCACTCTTGATGCAGCATGCGCTTGGTCATGGCGTGGCCGAAGCTCGGGCCGGCGGCAATCTCGCCAGCCCAGGTCGTCGCTTCATTCAACAGTTGCTCGGGCGCGACCAAGCGGTTCAGGAAACCCCAGGACAGGGCCTCTTCGCCACCCAGGCTGCGGCCGCTGTAGAGCAAATCCGACGCCCGCCCCTGGCCGACGATGCGCGGCAGCATGGCGCAGGCACCCATGTCGCAGCCGGCCAGGCCCACACGGGTGAACAGGAAGGCCGTCTTGCTGCGCGCGGTGCCCACGCGCAGGTCGGACGCCATCGCCATGATGGCGCCGGCACCGGCGCAGACGCCGTCAATGGCCGTGACGATGGGTTGCGGGCAGGCGCGCATGGCCTTCACCAGATCGCCCGTCATGCGCGTGAAGGCCAGCAGGTCGGGCATGCTCATGCCGGTCAACGGGCCGATGATCTCGTGCACGTCGCCGCCGGAGCAGAAGTTGCCACCGGCGCCCTGGATGACGATGGCTTTCACGTCGTCGACATAGCTGAGCCGGCGGAACAGGTCGCGCAGCTCGGCATAGGATTCGAAGGTCAGCGGGTTCTTGCGCTCGGGCCGATTCAGCGTGATGACACCGACGGCGCCTTGCTGCTGCCAGACAAAGTGTTCGGGCGTGTAGCCGGCCAGGCTTTGCTGGTTGCCTGAAGTCAGGTACGGAGTCATGCGTTGTCCTTCTGCGCCAGATGCGTTTTCAGTTGCGCGAGCAAGTCATGGATCTGGGTTTTCTGCGCTGGCGTCCAGCCGGCGAACAGCTCGACGATCCAGCCCTCGTGCGTGGCGGCCATGCGCTTGAACTGGCGGCGGCCCTGCGGCGTGAGCTTGACGATGAAGCTGCGGCGGTCGTCGGCGCGCGTCTCGCGCAGCACCAGGCCTTCAGCTTCGAGCTGGTCGGTGATGCCGGTCACGTTGCCGCCCGTCACCATCAGCCGCTTGGACAGCTCGCGCATCGTCAGGCCATCGGGGTGGCGCTCCAGCTGTGCGAGCAGGTCGAAGCGCGGCAGCGTGGTGCCGAAGTCGCTGCGCAGGCGCTGGCGGATCTGGTCCTCCACGCGGGTCGTGCAGGACAGCAGGCGCAGCCACAGCCTGAGGGCCTGGTGGTCGTCTTCCGAGAGCCGGGTTTCGAGATCGGACTCCGTGGCCGACATCACATCGTCTCCCCGCCGCAGACGGCAATGGCCTGGCCGTTGATGGCGCTGTTGCCGACGATCCATGCCACGGTGTCCGCCACTTCCTCGGGCTGGATCAGGCGGCCCTGCGGGTTCACCTTGGCCAGCTCTGTGCGCGCTTGCTCGGCCGTGCGGCCGGTCTTGGCGACGATGGTGTCGACGGCATTCGCGACGATGTCAGTCTCGGTGTAGCCCGGGCACACCGCGTTGACCGTCACGCCCTTGGCCGCCACTTCCAGCGCCATCGCCCGCGTCAGTCCCAGCACGCCATGCTTGGCCGCGCAGTAGGCCGCCACATAGGCATAGCCCTTGAGCGCCGCCGTGCTGGCCACGTTGATGATGCGACCTTCCTTGCGCAACAGCATGCCGGGCAGCACCGCGCGGCTGCACAGGAAGCTGCCGGTGAGGTTGACGTTGAGCAGGCGCTGCCACAGCTCCAGCGAGGTGCGGGCGAGCGGCGCCGTCTCGACCTGGCCGGCGTTGTTGACGAGGATGTCCACCTCGCCCACGGCGGCGAAGGCGTCGGTGACGCTGTCCTCGTTGCCGACGTCGCAGATCTGGATGGCTACATCACCCAACGCCGCCTGTGAACTGCGCAGGCGATCTTCACTGCGCCCCATCAGCGTGACGCGAAAACCGTCCGCGAGCAGCCGCTTCGCCACCGCCGCGCCGATGCCACTGCCGCCACCCGTCACAACTGCATGTTTTTTCATACGCCCAACGCCTTGTTCGCCTGCTCGACCGCGGCCACATTGCCGGCGCGCTGGCGCTCGAACTCGCGCTCCAGCTGGCTCTTGCCGGACAGGTACTGTTTGGGCCATTCCAGCCCGACGGGACCGCGGTAGCCGATGCGCGCGGCCTCGGTCAGCGTCCAGGCCGGGTTGGCCAAGTGGGGCCGCGCAATGGCGCAGAGGTCGGCGCGCCCCGACGCGATGATGCTGTTGACGTGGTCAGCCTCGGAGATGGCGCCGACAGCCATGGTCGCGATGCCGACGCGGTTGCGGATGCTCTCGGCGAACGGCGTCTGGAACATGCGGCCGTAAACGGGCTTTTGCGCCTTGCTGACCTGGCCGGACGACACGTCGATGAGATCGGCGCCCGCTTCCTTGAATGCGGCAGCGAGGGCGACTGCGTCCTCGGGCGTCGTGCCGCCCGGCACCCAGTCGTGAGCCGAAATGCGCACGGACATGGGCCGGTCCAGCGGCCAGACCTCGCGCAGCGCCGTGAAGACTTCGAGCGGATAGCGCAGCCGGTTCTCCAGCGAGCCGCCGTAGTCGTCGTCGCGGTGGTTGGTCAGCGGCGAGATGAAGGCGGACAGCAGATAGCCGTGGGCGCAGTGCAGCTCCAGCCAGTCGAAGCCGGCATCGGCGGCGCGGCGAGCGGCGTTGACGAAGTCCTCGCGCACGCGGTCCATGTCGGCGCGCGTCATCGCCCGCGCGACCTGGCTGATGCCATCCAGGTATTGCTGCGGCGAGGCCGAGATCAGCGGCCAGTTGCCGTCGGGCAGCGGCTGGTCTTCACCCTCCCAGGGCACGCATGTCGAGCCCTTGGGGCCGGCGTGGCCGAGCTGCATGGCGATCCTGGCGCTGCTGTGGGTGTGCACATGCTCGACGATGCGCTGCCACGCGGCGCCCTGGCCGTCGTTCCACAGGCCCGGGCAGCCCGGCGTGATGCGCGCGTCGGGCGACACGCAGGTCATTTCGGCGAAAACCAGTCCTGCCCCGCCCAGCGCCCGGGCGCCGAGGTGGGCCAGGTGATAGTCGCCGGGGATGCCGTCCTCACAGCTGTACTGCGCCATCGGCGACACGACGACGCGGTTCTTCAGCGTGACGCCGCGCAGCTTGAAGGGCGTGAACATCGGCGGCACCTGAGCATCGACACCGCTCTGCGCCGCCAGCCAGCGCTCGAACTCGCCGACATAGCGCGCATCGCGCAGGCGCAGGTTCTCGTGCGAGATGCGCTGCGAGCGGGTCAGCAGCGAATAGGCGAATTGCTCGGGCGCCAGCCGCGCATGGCGCTCGACGTTCTCGAACCACTCGGTCGAGTTGCGCGCCGCGTTCTGGATGCGCAAGACCTCGATGCTGCGCGTGGCTTCGTAAGCGTCGAGTGCCTTTTGCAGATCGCCATGCGCCTGGATGTCGCGCGCCAGGTCGATCGCATCCTCCAGCGCGAGCTTGGTGCCCGAGCCGATGGAGAAGTGCGCCGTGTGGGCCGCATCGCCCATCAGCACAACCGGTGCGCGCCCGTTGTGATGCACCCAGGTCTTGCAGACGACACGCGGGAAGCGGATCCACGACGCCGAGCCGCGCAGGTGGCTGGCATTGGAGATCAACGGGTGGCCATCCAGCACCTTGGCGAAGAGCTTCTCGCAGAAGGCAATGCCGTCTTCCTTGCTCATGTCCTCCAAGCCCGCGGCGCGCCAGACGTCTTCGGGCGCCTCGACGATGAAGGTCGAGTGCGTGGCGTCGAAACGGTAGGCGTGCGCCTGGAACCAGCCCCATTCGGTCTGCTGGAAGTCGAAGGTGAAGGCGTCGAAGAGCTTGGTGGTGCCCAGCCACACGAAGCGGCAGGCACGCAGGTCGACGTCGGGCTGGTAGGTGGCAGCGTACTTCTGGCGGATGCGGCTGTTCAGGCCGTCGGCGGCAATGATGAGATCGGCGTCGATGTCGACGTCATCCAGCACGTCGGTCTCGTAGACCAGCTCCACGCCCAGCGCCTCACAGCGCGCCTGCAGGATATTCAGCAGCTTCTTGCGGCCGATGCCGCAGAAGCCGTGGCCGCTGGAGACGATGCTGCGGCCGCGGAAGTGGACGGCGATGTCGTCCCAGTGGTTGAAGGCCTCGCTGATCTGCTCAGCGGTCTCGGCGTCGGCCTCGCGAAGCGCTTCGACGGTCTGGTCGGACAGCACGACGCCCCAGCCGAAGGTGTCGCCCGCGCGGTTGCGCTCCAGCACCCTGACCTGGTGGGCCGGGTCGGCCTTCTTCATCAACAGCGCGAAATACAGGCCGGCGGGCCCGCCGCCGACACAGGTGATACGCATGGGATGCCCCTTCTGCGTAGCACTTTAGGAATCGATAGTTCAAACGTCAAGCATTTATCTTGGCTGCGACCCCACGGACAAACCCGCAGCTTGAAGCGGTGGGGAGGGGCGGCGCGGCGGCGTCAGCGCGGTTTGCTGTAGTTGACGGTACCGCGCCCGCCGGCTAGAGGCTTGACATCGGCGAGGCGCGCCCGGGCCGCCGCGTTGTCCCGCAGATAGGCGTCAAAGAACAGCAGCTCCCAGGCGGTGGCTTCCTGTTCGGCAGGCCCGCTGAGGAGGTGGCCCTCACCCGGCATTTCGACGGCCCAGGCCGGGCCGCCCAGGCGGCGCACGCCGGCCTTGACGCTGTCGGGCGAGACCGAACCGTCCTTCTCGGCATAGACGGCGAAGAACGGCGTCTTGACCTGGGCAAGGCCGCTGAAGTCGCGGCCGAAGGACCAGGCATGGGTCTGGAAGGGCCAGATGCCGAAGCTGGCGCCGAGGAAGGGCACAAGGCCGAAGCCGGCCTTGAGGCGGGCGTCACGGAAGGACTGCCCCGGCACGGCCGGGTCGGCGCCGCCGAGCATCGCCAGCACCGTCTGGCCGCCCGCGCTGGCGCCCGAGGCGCCGATGCGGGCCGTGTCCACCGCGCCGGCAAAGTCCGGGTGGCTGAGCACATGGTCAAGCGCCGCCTTGAAGGCCACCCGGCGCAGGGCCACGGGTTCGGCATAGCCGCTGACGCGGCCATCGCCATGGAAGATGTCGACGACGATGTAGCCGTGCGAGGCCAGCTGCTTGAGATGGGCCAGGTGCCAGAGACCGTGGGTGTTGTAGCCGCCCGAGTAGACGATGAGCGGGTATCTGGCCGCCGAGTCCGCAAAAATCGGCCGCTCGCCCGGCGCCTGCATGTGCGGGAAGACGTTGTCGCCGGTGTCCTTGTAGGGGAAGGCGTAGTTCGGCCGGGCGTTGTCGGCGCGGGTGGGATACAGGACGTAGAGCAGCAGTGGCAGCTGCTGCCCGGCCAGCGCCCCCGCGCCGGGTTCGTTGGCCGGTACGGTGACCTTGAGCAGCTGTGCGGCTTCGCGGCGGCTCAGCAGTTCATCGACGTACAGGCTGCGCGAGCCGTCGACCTTGCCGTTGAGATAGTCCACCAGCGGCCGGTCGCCAGCGGCGCTGGTGGCGACCGCCATGTTGGTGCTGCCGACCGCGTACGGGCCGGGTGGGGCGACGAAGTCGGCAGCGTGGGCGCACGCCAGCCCCCCGGTGGCCAGAAGAAGAAGCAATCGGGCCAGCAGGCGAGACATGGGATTCCTTTTGGAGGGCGATCAGCGCGGCAGGTCGTCCCAGCGCAAGTGCACGACGCGATAGCCGGTGGCCTTCAACGACTGCAGCAAAAAGGGCAACGCCCGCGCCGTCTGGTCCTGCACATCGTGCAGCAGCACGATGCCGCCACCGCTCTTGGCCAGCTGGCCCAGCAGCTTGTCAGTCAGCATCTGCGGCGTCTGGTCGGGCAGCCAGTCCTCGGCACCGGCGTCGACGGACATGACGGTGATGTCGCGCTCGCGCAGCGTGGCCATCAGCACGGGCGATTCCGCCAGGAAGGGGAATCGATAGGCCGCCGGCTCGCTGCCCAGCACCTCACGGTAGGCAGCCACCATGGCATCCAGGTCGGCGATCTGCGCCGGTGCGGGCAGCTGACCGAATGCCAGATGCTGGAAACCATGCATGCCGACGCTGTGGCCGGCGTCGCGCACCTGGCGGGCCAGGGCGGCGTGGGCGCGCATGGGCTCGCCGTTCATGAAGAAGCTGGCCTTCACGCACTGGTCGGCCAGGGCCTTTAGCACCAGCGGTGTGGACTCGGGCCGCGGGCCGTCGTCGAAGGTCAGCACGACCTCCTTCGGCGCCAGCCCTGGCAGCGCCGCATGTTGCGCCTTGCCCCAGGCCGCGCCCTCGCGCTTGAACGTCAATGTGCGCGACGTGCCCAGCGCATCGGCCGCACAGGCGGGCTGAGCGGGCTGGGCGGGCTGGCCGGACGTGGCGGCGGCCAGGGCCATGGCCAGCAGCAGGCTCATCAGTGGCCGGCCACGGCGGCGGGTTCGCCGAACTCGCCCGCCTCCTCGTGGTCATGCGGGAAGGGCGCCAGCCAGGCCAGCACCACGGGCGGGATGGAGAAGATCAGCACCCAGCCGAAGAAGCTCACGTACTGGTGATTGACGTAGTTCCACAGCAGGCCGCTGACGCTGCCGGTGCCCCACTTGGTCAGCGCCATCACGCCGGTGGCCATCGCGTAGTGCGCCATGCGGAAGGGCCCCGGGGCGATCTGCTGCATCATGTAGAGCATGTGGCCGACCGAGCCCATGCCGAAGCCGAACTTCTCGATGCAGACGATGGCCGCGATGGTGGTCGTGTCCGTCGGCATCGACTGGGCCAGGTAGAAATAGGTCAGGTGCGGGATGTTGAGCACCAGGGCCAGCGTGAAGAAGCTGCGCGGCAGCGTGCGCTTGGCGACGAAGAAGCCGCCCAGGAAGGCCCCGGCGATGAAGGACAGCGTGCCGACCGTGCCGTTGATGTGGCCCAGCGACTCGTTGTCCAGCCCCAGGCCGCCGGCAGCGATGCTGTCGAGCAGGAAGAGCGGGCCGAACTTCTCGATGAAGCCTTCACCGAAGCGGTAGAAGAAGATGACGGCCAGCATCATCCAGATCTGCGGCTTCTGAAAGAGGGTGACCCAGGCTTCGGCCGTGGCGGTCAGGCCGCCGCTCAGGCCTTGGCCGTGCAGCGTGGACGGCGCGCCCGGCGGCAGCACGCGCACATGCCACAGGCCGAAGAGGGCCATGGACGCTGCGGCGATCAGCACGACGATGACCCAGCATTGCACCCAGCTCATGGCCATGTGGTTGTGCAGATAGCCCGTCAGCGACACGAACAGGCCCGAGGCGACAACGGCGCCCATGTTCCAGCACATGCCCTGCAGGCCCGAGTAGCGCGCCTGGTCGGTCTTGGAGACGGTCGTCATGAAGACGCCGTCGGCGCAGGTGTCCTGCGTGGCCGATGCGAAGCCGACGATCCAGAAGAAGGCCAGTGAGAGCTTGAAGAAGCCTTCCATCGGCAGACACAGCGCCACCAGGCCCAGGGCCGCCGCCATCGTGAACTCCATGCTGATGACCCAGAAGCGCTTGCTGCGGTAAGCCTCCAGCAGGGGCGCCCACAGCGGCTTGAGCACCCAGGGCAGGTACATCTGCGAGGTATAGAGCGCGATGTCCTCGTTGGAGATGCCGAGGTTCTTGTAGATGATGGCTGCGACGACCCCCACCATCACATTGGGCAGGCCCATGGCGAGGTAGAGCGAGGGCACCCAGGTCAATGGGTGGCGAATGGATTGAGTCATGGTGGGGTGGGCTTCTTGGTGCCGTTCAGCAAGGCGAGGACGTCAGACGCCTCTTGATTGGATTGCAGGGCTTGGAGCGCGGCCCGGGCCCTGTCGGTGCCCTCGCCGCCGTGCGGGTTGCTGGCCAGCGACTGCAGGCCGCGCAGGGCCTTGTCGCGGTTGCCGGATTCGAGATGCGCCCAGACGGCGAGGTAGACGTAGTCGCCAACCTGGGGCTCCAGCACGCTGGCGGCGTCTGCCGCGTTGGTCATGCTGGGGCTCACGCCCTTGACGCCGAGCACGCGGGCCAGCTGATACAGCGTGGGTGCATCGTTGCGGCGCTGTTTGTAGGCTGCCATCAGCCAGGCGCGCGCCTGTTCCAGTGCCTGGGTGCGTTCGGCGCCGTTCGCCTGTGCGGCCACAGCCTGCCAGGCCCAGCCGAGCAGGCGGTTGGCTTCAAAGGGCGGTGCTTCCTGCTGGGCCCACGGAGCAAGGATCTGCAAGGCCTTGTCCGCCTCGCCATAGCGGATCTCGGCATGCGCCAGCGCCCAGCGCATGACATCGGGCGCACGGTCGCCGCCGGCCTTCTTCACGCTCGCCTGCAGGCGGGCCAGGACGGCCTTGCCATGTTCGGCTTCAGGACGCGAGGCGATGACCATGCCGTCGAATTCGGCCTCGGCCTGCTCGGTGGGCAGCTCTGTAGTGCGCACCGCGGCTGGCGCGCCACCCGGGATCTGCGCCACATACAGGTTGTCCAGATGCCTGCGCAGCTCACTGTTCAGGCGGCTGGGCGCTATGCCTGTGGCGGGCTCCAGCGCCGTCAGCGCGTCCTCCCCGGCCGCGACACGGCGGAAGTACTCGTTGAAGCGCTGGACGCGCTCGGTCTTGGACAGCACGTAGTGGGTCAGCAGCCAGGACTGCGCGTAGAAGACGCCGAAGAAGCTGTCGTCAATGTCCTTGTCCCCGGTGGACTGGAAGCTCGGCTTGAGCAGCCTGGCCGGCTGCAGCCAGGGGCGCTGGGCCAGGATCGCGGCCGAGGGATTGAACGCGCCGATCTCGATCGAGTCCGGGGCGATGCGCGTCGCGCCGAAGTACTCGGCGTAGCCCTCGACATACCACACGGGATAGGCCATGCGGGCGTACTGAGCCATCACGCGGTGCGCGTACTCGTGGAAGAGCACCTGGCCGGTGAAGTCCTTCGACCAGAGATGGTTGACCGCGAAAGCCTGGGCGCCATCGCTGCCCGAAACGAACAGCCCCGCCAGGCGACGGTTGCGCAGATAGGGCTGGACCCGGGCAATGAGGTCGGGGTCGTCGCTGAGCACGATGGGAAAGGGCGGGCGCGCCAGGCCCTGGCTGGCGCCAAGGGTGAGCAACATGGCCTCGTGCAGGCGTTCGAGATCCTGCAGCCTGCCCTCGGCCGTGCGCTTGGACGTCTGGGCAAGCATGCGGAAATGCGGGCTCTCGGCCAGCACCCATGACGCAGACCAGGCCAAGGGGCTCCAGCCCAGCAGGCCCAGCAGCAGCGTCGCCAACCATCTGCGGTGGTGCATCCTCTGCTCTCCCGGCCTGCCTTATCGGGCCCGCGGCGTCAGCGCCTGCAGCGCCGCCGACACGTAGACCAGCGGCGCATTCCAGTTGATGGCGACCTCGTTGCTGGCATAGCTGCAGAAATGGTCCGGATAGGACCGCGCCGGCTGCACGGCATTGCTGCCCCAGACATAGTCCTTGGCCTGCATGCCCACGCGGTAGGCCGAGCCCCGCCAGCGGGCAACCAGTTCATCAGCAAGCTCCATCACACGGGTTTGAACGACAACGCTGTCATTTTGACTCAGGCGCATGCGGTGCTGGGCTAGGGTTACCCATGCCAAGCCCTTGACATCGCCCCAGGCCCGCGCAAGGCCGCTGGCCAGCAGGCCGGTCGCGACGAAGCAGCGGAGATGGGGACTCATGGTGAGACGATCCAGTTGATGCAGTCGGCAGCGCCGTTGACGTTCAGTGTCACGCCTTTGGCGTAGACGCGTGAAGGCGTGCGGGCGATCAGCAGCAGGTCTCGAACACGACGCACAGCCATCGTCACTCCATCAAGCAATGAACCGGTGGACGCCTGAGCGTCCACCGGCTCGAGGGCCAGAAACCGGTCAGGCCGTCCAGCTCAGCGAGGCGCCTTCAGCCTGCACAGCACTGCGCCGCCCGTCCACCTCCAGCGCCCAGTCCCGCAGCGCGCCCTCGGTGACCTGGGCCGTGTACTGCCCGCCCTTTCGGCTCACCGTGCCACGCGCCGCAATGCTGCCGTCCGCGCCCACGACCGTGAAGGCCGCGCTGGCGCCGTCATCCAGCTCGAACACGCGCAGCACCGTGCCGCGGGTGTAGTCGTAGGCCGGCTTCTCGGTCTCGGCACCCCAGGCGATGACGCTGTTCGGTGCCGCATAGAGCGGCATCGACAGGAAGCCATGCACCTCGCGATGCCAGCGGCCGCCTTCGCGCTTCTCGCCGCTCAGCAGATGCGTCCACGTCCCTTCGTGAACACCGGCGCCACCAGCAGGCTCTCGCCGAGCTGGTACTGCCGGTCCAGCGTCGCGCAGGCCGGGTCCTGCGGGTGCTCCATCAGCATGGCGCGCATCAGCGGCACGCCGGTCTGSGTCGCCTCRTGCGCCTTGGCGTACAGATACGGCATGAGCTGGTGCTTGAGCCGCGTGAATGCGCGCAGCACGTCGCAGCTCTCTTCGTCCACGAGCCATGGCACCCGGTAGCTGCTGCTGCCGTGCAGGCGGCTGTGCGAGGACATCAGSCCGAACTGGATCCAGCGCTTGTAGACGGCCGGCGGCGGGTTGCCYTCGAAGCCGCCGATGTCRTGGCTCCAGAAGGCGAAGCCGCAACTTGTGAGCGACAGGCCGCCCCTGAGGCTCTCGGCCATCGACTCAAACGTGCTCCAGCAGTCGCCCCCCCAGTGCACCGGGAAGCGCTGGCCGGAGGCATAGGTGGAGCGGGCGAAGACGATGGCGTCGCTGCCCTGCACTTCTTCGAGCAGCTCGAAGACGGCCTGGTTGTATTGCAGCGCGTACAGGTTGTGCATCTCGACGGGGTCGGAGCCGTCGAAGTAGGTCACGCCTTCGCTGGGGATGCGCTCGCCGAAGTCGGTCTTGAAGCAGTCCGCACCTTGCGCGATCAGGCGCTTCAGGTGGCCCTGGTACCAGGCCTTGGCGGCCGGGTTCGTGAAGTCCACGATGGCCATGCCGGGYTGCCACTGGTCGGTCTGGAAGGNTCGAAGCCGCCGATGTCRTGGCTCCAGAAGGCGAAGCCGCAACTTGTGAGCGACAGGCCGCCCCTGAGGCTCTCGGCCATGGATTCAAACGTGCTCCAGCAGTCACCCCCCCAGTGCACCGGGAAGCGCTGGCCCGAGGCGTAGGTGGAGCGGGCGAAGACGATGGCGTCGCTGCCCTGCACTTCTTCSAGCAGCTCGAAGACGGCCTGGTTGTATTGCAGCGCGTACAGGTTGTGCATCTCGACGGGGTCGGAGCCGTCGAAGTAGGTCACGCCTTCGCTSGGGATGCGCTCGCCGAAGTCGGTCTTGAAGCAGTCCGCACCTTGCGCGATCAGGCGCTTCAGGTGGCCCTGGTACCAGGCCTTGGCGGCCGGGTTCGTGAAGTCCACGATGGCCATGCCGGGYTGCCACTGGTCGGTCTGGAAGGTCAGCCCGTTGGTTCTCTTGATGAAGTAGCCGTGCTTSACGCCTTCAGCRAACAGCGGCGACTTCTGCGCCACATACGGGTTGATCCAGAGGCTGATCTTCAGGCCCTTGGCGTGCAGGCGCGCCAGCATGGCCTCGGGCTCGGGAAAGCCGCGCGGGTCCCAGGCGAAGTCGCACCACTGGAACTCGCGCATCCAGAAGCAGTCGAAGTGRAACACCGMCAGCGGCAGCTCGCGGCGCGCCATCTCGTCGATGAAGTGGGTGGCGGTGGCCTCGTCRTATTGCGTGGTGAACGAGGTCGTCATCCACAGGCCGAAGCTCCAGGCCGGGGGCAGCGGKGCGCGGCCTGTCAGCGCTGTCAGTCGGCCGACGACGTCCTTGGGCGTGGGGCCGGCAATGACGCAGTAGTCCAGGCTCTCGCCCTCGCGGCTGAACTGCACGCGGGCGACCTTCTCCGAGCCGACCTCGAAGGACACCGGGCCGGCCTCGTTGACGAGCACGCCGTAGCCGCGGTTGGTCAGG
>NZ_LMDK01000003.1 GCF_001425055.1 Pelomonas sp. Root1237 | reverse complement strand
CCGGCGCCACGTTCCACCGTGCCACGATGCAGCGCACTGCGCCAGGTGTTTCTTCCGGACGATTTGCGGGCGAGGCGGGCCGATTACTCCGCTAACCCAGGTGCATCTGACCGGCGCCCACTAAGCCGATCAGCCCGATCACGATCAAGTAGATTGCGACGATGTAGTTGAGCAACCTGGGAACCACGAGGATCAGGATGCCGGCGAGCAGGGAGATGATCGGGGCAAGGCCGAGATGGAGATTCATAGAAATTTCCTTGGTTATCGCACGGCCTCGACGACAAGAGCATCGCCAAGCATGCACTTCAGCCTACCCGAAAGCTGCCGATCGTCAGCGGCGTCTCCTGGCCGATGCCGAGCATCCGCTCAGATCCCTGCAAGCTGAAACCGCCGTTGGACTGCTCATAGCTGCTCGATGGCGACCTTGACCAGTTCGGCGACACGCTCTGCCTCAGCATCGGTATGGAAGCGCACCTCGATCCAAGGCGAGGACGAAGAACGGGTCGGATGGTGAACGGAGCCGGCTGGATGGGAGAGACCCAACGCGCGGATGACCTTCTTTGTGAGTCTCAGGTCGAGTTCATGGTCGTCGTGGAAGTGCGCAAACTCCCTTCCCCTAAAGAATAGAGCTGTACCACCCGAGACAGGAGACGGTTCGGCAGCTAGTCCTTCGATAGAGACAAGCGACTGAAGCAGTTTCAGCTTGAGCATGTTCACGTGGTGCCGACATCGAAGTTGCGTGGAGAGCCTACCTGAAAGCCGTCGTTCGCAACTGACTGCTCATGGCCGGGAGCGGGTCACCGACCCGGCATTCCCGGATGACAGCTACCGCGCTGCCCAACCACTTGCCGCACCCGAATCCGGCCTGCGCATGCCCATGCGACCGAAGTGCGCGTGACTGCTTCACATTGCATGACGGCCATACCAAGTTGTTTGCCCGAGGCCCGCGCGCTGGTTGGCTATCCGGTGACCGCTTGCCAGCCGACCTCTCTGGCGCCAGGTCAGGCCACCTGGCTCCACACCACCGCGTGCGGCTTCACCGAAGCGCAGATGGGGCCGCCATCGGCCATGGTGCCAAGGACACGGGCCTCGATGGCGCCCGCACTGGAAGCCAACACGGCCTCCACGACCTCGCGGGGAATGGAAGCCAGCTTCAACTTGGCGCGGCGCGTCCAGTTGGAGCCCGGCTGTCCCGCGAGAGCGCCCGAGTTGAGGTAGACGAAACGATCCGCGGGCGTGCCCTGAGCGAACTCGCCCAGGAAGTTGACTGACCCATCCGGCAAGGGCAACCCCAGGCGAAGCGACAACTCGAACTGGATCGTCTCGCCCCGCTCAGCCAACGGCGCCAGCAGTTCGGACTTGCCGCGCTGCACGGCGAAGCTGACGCCAGGCGGCGGATCGACGACGACGATCCGCATGCGAAGGCTGGGTGCAGCCAAGCGTTCGCTCACGAGCAATCCCACCCCAGCCGCACCACGCCGCAGTGCCGGCACATGAACTTGTAGAACGCGTTGTCGCCCGCGGGCTCGTAGTCCTCGGTCGCGCGGGCCCAGTCCTTTTCGGTCAGCCCGTAGTGCTGCCGCCAGTCCGCCTTGGTGGCCTCGCTCGCACGCTCCACGTCCTGCACCGACGCATCACCGCGGAACTCGCAGGCGTCGTTGCAATGAGCCAGCCACTCTTCCTGCTGCCAGGACGAGAAGCCCGGTGTCCTCAGGCTCACCTCGTCGACGATCTCCTGCGCCAGCCCCGCCTGCTGGAGCGGATGCGCGTCCGAAAAGCTCGCGCCCAGCTTGCTCGCCGCCGAGCCATCCGCAATGCACCAGGGGCACAGCTTCTCGTCCAGCTCGCTGGTCGCATAGACCGGCTGCACGTAGACGAAGCCGCGCGCCTGGCCGCAGCAGGCGCACTGGACCCGTCGCGGCTCGATGGCCCCGGTAGCCATCGGGTCGGGGTGGTAGCGGAAATGGGGAAGGTCGCTGTCCATCGGTACTCCGTGTGAGACTGGATTCTGGCTCGCCGCCCAGGCCCATGCTGAGGCTCTCTAGAATCCGCACCCTTTTGCCAGCTCCCTGCACCCGGCTCCATGGACATCGTCGTCAACGAAGAACTCAAGGCTTACATCGACCCATTGACGGCGGAGGAACACGAGGCCCTGGAGCGCAGCATCCTGGCCGAGGGCTGCCGCGATGCGCTGGTGCTGTGGGGCGACGTGCTGGTGGACGGGCACAACCGCTACGGCATCTGCAGCAAGCACGGGCTGCCCTTCCAGACGGTGCAGAACCCTCGCTTCAAGTCCATGGAGGACGTGCATCTGTGGATGATCGACCAGCACCTGGGCCGGCGCAGCATCTCGGACTTCCAGCGCGGCGTGCTGGCGCTGCGCAAGCGCGAGATCGTGGCCGAGCGGCGTGCGCGCAGCGCCGCTGTGGAAGCGGCTGAGCCTGTCGCCCAGGCAGCGGCACCGGCACCCGCCCAGGACGCCCTGCAAACGCGCGAAGCCCTGGCCAAGGCCGCGCGCCTGAGCAGCAACCAGGTGGTGATGATCGAGAAGATCCAGAAGCAGGCCACGCCCGAGGTGGTTGCCGCGGTGAAGGCCGGCGCGATCTCGATCAACGCGGCCGCGGCCGTCGCCACCTTGCCGGCCGAGGAGCAGGCAGCCGCTGCGGCGGCCGGTGCGCAAGAGCTCAAGCAGGCAGCCAAGCGCGTGCGCGAGACCAAGCGCAAGCCGCCCGCGGCCGACCCGATGCTGGATACGGCAGAAGCCTCCGCGCCGGAACCCACGATGGAAGCGCTGCGCCAGCGGGTCTCGGCGCTTGAAGCCGAGAACGCGGCGTTGCGGCAGGAACTGGCAGCGCTTCGCCCACAGCCGTCCTCGCCCCACCCTGTCGAGGAAGCGCAAGCACCTTTCTGAACACCCCCAGGTCACGCTGAGGCTTGCGAACCCCACGTATCCTCTGACCCATGGCTCCCGTCCAAGCCCTGCGCCAACGCTGGCAAGCCTGGTGGCAGGCCCGCCAGTCGCCGGCCGACACCCACCAGACGACGCAGCGCAACGTCTACATCGTGCCGACCTGGGCCGGCGTGGCCTTCTGCGGCACGCTGGGCGTGCTGCTGCTGGCCAGCATCAACGAGCAGCTGAGTCTGGGTTACGCGCTGACCTTTGCGCTGACCGGCGCGGGCCTGGCGTCCATGCACACCACCCACGCCAACCTGCGCGGCCTGCAGATGGATCTGAAGGCGCCTGAGGGCGTGCACGCCGGTGACGAGTACGCGCTGGAGCTGCGCCTGCACAACCCGGGCAGCGCGCGCTTCGGCATCGCCGTCAGCGCGCAGCTCGACAGCGGCGCCACCGAGCCGGCCTGGATCGACGTGCCGGCCCTGGGCCATGCAGTGCTGAAACTGCGCCTGCCGGCTGACAAGCGTGGCCTGCGCGAGCTGCCCCGCCTCATCGTCACGACACGCTTTCCGCTCGGCTTCTTCCGCGCCTGGAGCTATTGGCGGCCTGCAGCCAAGGTCTGGGTCTACCCGCGGGCCGAGGAGGTGCTGGCGCCCTTCCCCACCCAGGCCGAGGCAGGCGCTGGCGAAGCCGCGTCGACACGCCAGTCCTCCAGCGGCACCGATTTCTCCGGCGTGCGCAGCTACCGCCGCGGCGACTCGATGAAGCAGATCCTGTGGCGCAAGTCCGCGCTGGCGCTGGACCAGGGCCTGCCGCTGTGGGTGCGCGAGACCGAGGCGCCGCTGGCCCAGGACCTGTGGCTGGACTGGCGCGACACCCAGGGTCGCGATGTCGAGGCACGCCTGTCGCGCCTGGCCGCTTGGGTTCTGGCGGCTGAACGCCTGGGCCAGCCCTATGGCTTGCGCATGGCGGGGCGTGACCTCACGCCTTCCCTCGGGGCGGCCCACCGCCAAGCTTGCCTCGAAGCCCTCGCGGGGTTTGACGCATGAATGGTTTAGCTGCCTGGTGGGCCCGCCTGCCGCGTGACGCGCGCGACAGCTTCTTCCTGCTCGGCGTCATCACGGCCGTCATCGCGCCGCATGCCGACCACCTGCCCTGGTGGAGCAGCGCATTGACCACCGTCGTGCTGGCCTGGCGCGCCTCGCTGGCCTGGCGCCAGCGGCCGCTGCCTGGGCGCTGGTGGCTGGCCGCCGTCATCGCGGTCTACACGGGCCTGACCTGGCTGACCTTTCGCACGCTGATCGGCCGCGAGGCCGGCATCACGCTGCTGGTCATGCTGATGGCGCTCAAGACCATGGAGCTGCGCGCGCGCCGCGATGCCTTCGTCGTCTTCTTCCTCGGCTTCTTCCTGGTGCTGACGCAGTTCCTGTACTCGCAGTCGCTGCTGATGGCGGTCTGGTCACTGGCGTCGCTGTGGGGGCTGCTGGCCGCCGTCGTGCTGGCGCAGATGCCCACGGGCATCCCCAGCATCGGCATCGCGGCAAGGCACGCTGCCGGCACCACGGCGCTGGGCCTGCCCGTCATGGTGCTGCTCTTCGTGCTGTTCCCGCGCATCGCGCCGCTGTGGGGCGTGCCGACCGAGGCCATCGGCCGCACGGGCCTGTCCAACCAGCTCGAGTTCGGCGCGATGAACGAGATCGCCAACGACGAGAGCATCGCGATGCGGCTGAAGTTCGAGGGGGCCTTGCCGCCGCCCGACCAGCGCTATTTCCGCGGCCCGGTGCTGACCCGCTTCGACGGCAAGACCTGGCGCGCCTATGACTCCCGCTCCAGCCAGAGCTGGCTGCGCGGCCGCGACGACCTGGCCACGGCCGGCCCGGCGCTGCGCTATGAAATGACGCTGGAGCCGCTGCGCATCTCGGTGCTGCCCCTGCTGGAGATGAGCCCAGGCGGCGTCGGCAGCGAGTTGAACCTGACCGACCTGACCGTCGTGCGCGGGCCCGAGCTGCAATGGCTGTCGCCACGCCCCATCACCGAGAGGCTGAGGGTGGCAACCAGCGCCCACACGGCCTGGCGGGCCGGCGAGCGCCGCAACCGCCTGCAACTGACCACCGACCTCGACCTGCCCGCCGGTCTCAATCCGCGCACCCGTGCCTGGGCCGAGCTGCTGGCCGGCGAGGCGCGCTTTGCCACGCTGGGGCCAGGCCCGCGTGCCGAAGCTCTGGCCGCAGCCCTTCTTGAGCACATACGCAGCCAGGATTTCACCTACACGCTGACCCCCGGCCGCTATGGCGAGACCTCGCCCGACGTCATCGACGAGTTCTGGCTGGACCGGCGACTGGGCTTCTGCGAGCACTTCGCCTCCGCCTTCGTCGTCGTCATGCGCGCCATGGGCGTGCCGGCGCGCATCGTCACCGGCTTCCAGGGTTGGGACGCCGAACCCCAGGACGGCTATCAGGTCGTGCGCAACGCCAATGCCCATGCGTGGGCCGAGTTCTGGGTCGAAGGCCGCGGCTGGGTGCGCAGCGACCCGACCGCCGCCGTGGCGCCCAACCGCGTCACCCAGGGCCTGGCGCTGCGGCCGCAGCCCGGCGTGCTGGGCCAGTTCAACCCGACGCTGTGGCGGGCCATGCGCAATGGCTGGGAGACCGTCAACAACCGCTGGCAGCAACTGGTGCTGAATTATTCGCGCGACAACCAGTTCGACCTGCTCAAGCGCCTGGGCTTCAGCCAACCCGACTGGACGGCGCTGGGCCAGGCCCTGGCCGGCGTCATCCTCGTGCTGGCCGTGGCAGGCGCCGCCTGGATACGCTGGAGCAGCCGGCCGCACGACGCCTGGAGCCGCCAGCGGGCGCGCATAGCCGCCCTGCTGACCCGTGCGGGCGTGAGCATCCCCGCCCACGAGAGTCCGGCCGCCTGGGCGCGCGCGCTGCGCCGCCAGCATGGCCAGAAGGCCGAGCCGGCCGCGCAGTGGCTGGAGAAGCTGGAGCGCTCGCGCTACGCCCCTGACGCATCGGCGCCCGCCTGGGGCGAGTTCCGCGCCGCGGCCCGTATGCTGCAGCCGTGAATTTCCGATACCTCCCCCTGCTGGCCGGCCTGCTGCTGGCTTGTGCCGTCCACGCCAAACCCCGCCACGCCAAGCCGGCGCCGCCTCCTGAACCGCTGGGCAACCGCCCCGCCCTCGTCGCCTTTGCCGACGAGCTTGCGGCATCGCAAAGCTGGGACGCCACCGCGCTGCGCGAGCAGCTCAGCCAGGCGCTGGACCTGCCGCGCGTGCGGCAGCTCATCCTGCCGGCGGCCGTCGGCACAGCCAAGAACTGGACGGCCTACCGCGACCGCTTCATCGAGCCCAGGCGCCTGGACGCCGGCGTGGCTTTCTGGGCCGAGCACGAGGCCGCGCTGGCGCGAGCGGAGAGCACCTATGGCGTGCCGGCCGAGGTCGTCGTCGGCATCATTGGCGTCGAGACCTTCTATGGCCGCATCACCGGGGGCTTCAAGGTGCTGGACGCGCTGGCGACGCTGGCCTTCGACTTTCCCACCGAGCACCCGCGCGCCGCCGAACGCCAGGCCTTCTTCCGCAGTGAACTGGCCGAGTTCCTCAAGCTCTGTCGCGAGAACGGCCTGGACGCCGGCGAGGTGCGCGGCAGCTATGCCGGGGCCCTGGGCTGGCCGCAATTCATGCCCGGCAGCTGGCGCCAGCATGCGGTGGATTTCGACGGCGATGGCCGCATCGACCTGATCGCCAGCCCGGTGGACGCCATCGGCAGCGTGGCCCACTACCTGTCCGAGTACGGCTGGAAGCCCGGCGAGGCGACGCACTACAGCGTCAAACTGCCCGCTGACCGCCGCGAGCGGGCGCGCCTGCTGGCGCCGGACATCAAGCCCAGCTTCACCGCCACCGACCTCAGCGCCGCCGGCGCCTTGCCCTCCAAGGCCGCACTCGACCACGATGGCCCCATGGCCGTCATCGAGCTGCAGAACGGGCCGAAGAAGCCGACCACCGTGCTGCTGGGCACGCAGAATTTCTGGACGGTCACGCGCTACAACTGGTCGGCCTATTACGCGCTGGCCGTCATCGAGCTCGGCCAGGCCGTGGCCCGGGCGCGCCAAGCCTCCAAAGCTCAGTAGGGGTTGGGCATCAACACGCCCGTCTCCACCGAGATGAAATACGGCGACACGGTCGGCCAAGTGGCCAGGTTGTATTGCCCGCCGGCCGTGCGTTTCTCGACCTGCAGGCTGCGGAAGGTCAGCGGCTTCCTGGCCTGCACCGTCGTCGGCGCCAGCGTCGGCTTGAGAAAGTAGGCGCGACCGGTGCGGCCGCCCAGGCCGTCGTCATTGCCCATGACGGTGGCGATATCGCCGTCGACAACGACGGCCGTCTGCTCATCCACGCCGATGCCGCGCAGCGTCTGCCAGCCGGCCCAGCCGTCAGCCGACAGGCGAGCCAGGAAGGTGACAAGGCGGCCCATGCGGTCGCGAGCGACGAGGTGGGCGTCGGTGATGACGTTCGCCATCAGCGGCAGCGCATTCAGGAAGCTGCGGTCCAGCGTGACGCCGCGGTCATAGGGGTTGGCCATGGCGGTGGCCGACGACACCGACTGGTTGGCGCCCGAGTAGTCGAACTGCCCGAGCACGGCCAAGCCGGCGCTGGTGCCGCCAAAGGGCACCTTGCGCGCCACCGCTGCCTTCATCGCGGCCTCCAGCGGTGTGCCAGCCCACTGGGCGATATAGGTGGACTGGTCGCCACCGGCGATGAACAGCACGTCGGCGCGAGCGACCAGGTCCAGCACCTCGGGCGCGCTGGCGCCGGCCCGTGTCTTGAGCACAATGGACTCGACCGAGTCGACGCCGTCCATGGCCATCAGATAGGCGTTGTAGCCGTCGGCGCCCGAGGTGCGCAGAATGACAACGTCGACCTTGGCCGCCGTACCGCCACGCGCCTTGGCGATCATGGCGCGGAAGGCGTCGTCGACGTCGAGGCCACCGCCCATCAGCACGAGCTGGTTGCTCGCTGGCTGGGGAGGCAGCGCATCGGCGGCGCTGCCGCTGCGGTAGAGGTCGTAGTCCTTGTTGCCGGCCGTGGCCTTGGCGCCGCTGCCGGCACTGCCACCGCCCGCTGCGGCGGCCAGGCTCACGCAGAGCAGGCCCAACGAGACGATGCGACGGGCCCAGATATCCAAGCGCTTCATGTGATTTTCCCAGGTGATGGCTGGGCGAGTGTGGCAGCCCCGGCGTCAGAAGGCCAGCTCGGCCTCGGCCGTTGGCGCCTCTTCAACCAGAGGGCCGTCCAGGCCCGAAATGACCGGACTGCGGTCCAACCAATAGCGCTGGCGAAGCTCGCGCTCGCAGCTCGACTCGAGCGTCGCGCTCTGCCAGCGCCAGGCGCCGCAGGCCGGGCTGGCAACGACGGCGATGCCCGCGGCCTGGTAGCGCGCCAGCACCGGCGGCGCGGGATGGCCAAAGCGGCTGCGGTAGCCGGCCTGCACGACACCGACGCTCGGCGCAACGGCGGCCAACAGCTCGGCGCTGGATGAGGTCTTGCTGCCGTGGTGTGGTACGAGCAGCACCTCGGCATGCAGATCAGCCTCGCGCTTCACGAGCTGCCGCTCCTGCTCGGCCTCCAGGTCGCCCGCCAGCAGCGCGCGTCGGCCCGAAGCCGCCGTGATGCGCAATACGCAAGACAGGTCGTTAGACCGGAAGCCGCCCCCGTAATGGGCCAGCGTGGGGTGCAGTACGTCAAAGCGCACGCCGTCCCAGGTCCAGGTCTGGCCGGCTTCGCAGCGCTGTACGGGCAGCCCGACGCCGAGCAGCGGATGGCCCGGCTCCAGCGAGCTGCGCAGCTCTCCCACCGAGAGCGCCTGCATCAAAGTCGCCGCGCCGCCGACGTGGTCACCATCGCGGTGGCTGAGCATCAGCATGTCCAACCGGTGCACGCCCAGGCGACGCAGCAGTGGCAGCAGCACCCGCTCGCCAGCGTCCGAGCCCGGCGCATAAACCGGGCCGGTGTCGAAAAGCAGCGCATGGCCACGGGTACGGACCAGCACCGCGTTGCCCTGGCCGATGTCCGGCGCCAGCAGTTCGAACTCGCCGTCAGGTGGGCGCGGCACGGCCGGCCACAGCAGCGGCAGCGTCATCAGCAGACCTGCAGCGCGCAACCGCCAGGGCAGTCTCAGTGCGATCAGCACGGCGCCCAGCAATGCCAGTGCCTGTGACCACAGTGGCGCCGCCGGCAGCCACCACACCGCCGCTGGCCAGGCGATCAGCAGCTTGAGCCAGGCCATCAAGGCCTGCATCAGCACGGCGGCCAGTGCCCACAGCGGCGTGAACAGGCCGCCCAGCAAAGCCAGCGGCGTGATGACGAAGCTGATCAGCGGGATGGCAACGAGGTTGGCCAGCAGGCCGACGACGGAGAGCTGCGCAAAGCAGATCAGGCTCAGCGGCGCGAGGCCGATGGTCGCGATGGCCTGGGTGCGCAGCGCCGCCTTGCATCTGGCGCGCCAGCCGTCTGCGTGCTCGCCGCCGGCCGCCATCAACAGGCCCACGGCGCCGAAGGACAGCCAGAAGCCCGGCTGCATCAGCGCCCAGGGGTCGGCTGCCGTGACGATGACGGCGGCCGCCAGCAGCATCAGCGGCCAGGGCCAGCGCAGGCCAAGGCTGCGCAGAGCGGCGACGGCGGCCAGCATGATGACGGTGCGCTGCGCCGGCACGCCCCAGCCCGAGAACAGCGCATAGACGAAGGCCACCGCCACGCCCAGCCAACGTGCCGCCGTGGGCGCGGGCATGCGCAGGCAGAGCCAGCGGCTGCGGCGCCACAGCGGCGCGACGAGTGCAGAGGCCAGCCAACCGAGCAGGACGACGTGACTTCCTGAGACCGACAGGAGATGACTCACCCCGGTATCGCGAAACAGATTCCAGTCGCTGTGGGTAATGGCGTTCTGGTCGCCCAGGCTCAGCGCCGCCAGCACGCCGGCCATACCAGGGTCGGCCACGCGTTCGCGGATGGCGGTGCGCAGGCGCTGGCGCGCGGCGTCCAGCGACCACCAGGGCGCCGCCTGCAATCGCTCGGCCGTGCGCACGACGCCACTGGCACGCAGGCCTTGCTCGAACAGCCACAGCTCGACATCGAAACCGCCCGGATTGGCCAGGCCATGGGCGCGCTTGAGGCGGGCGGTAAAGCGCCAGCGCTCGCCCGCAGTGATGGGCGCTGAGTCATAGGCCAACAGCATCAAACGTCGCGGCACTTCGGGCGGCAGCGCTGTGCCCGTTGCGCCGACCGAGTCCACGGCAAATTCAAAGCGCCAACCCGGCGCGCCCCCCTGGCCGGTGACGGCGATGGGCAGCGAATCGATGCGGCCGCCCAGCACCAGATCGCGGCCTTCCCAGGCCGGATGCAGCTCGGGCTTCATGCGCAGCTCGGCGCGCAACCCGGCCTGTGTGAATGCGAGCACCGCGACCGCTGCGGCCAAGGCCAGCCAATGGCGACGGTGCAGCAGCAGGAACAGCAAGAACGCCAAGACCAGCAGCGCATATTCGGCCGCCATCGGCAGTCGCTCGCAGCATTGCAGCAGGGCCAGGCCGGCCAGCCAGGCCACGCCCGTTGCCACCAGTTCGCGCACGCCCCACGGCCGCTGAGCCAATGCCCCTCCCCTGTCCCGCCTTATTGGGACGCGGGGTGTAGCATGCCGCGGTTTTTCGCTTGCGCCACCGCGCTACTACGCATGAGCTCTTCTGCCATCCAAGCCAAGCTCGCCGAACTCGGCATCACCCTGCCGCCGCTGGCCATTCCCGCCGCCGCCTACCTGCCCTTCACACGCACCGGCAACCTGCTGTTCCTGTCGGGCCATATCGCCAAAAAGGACGGCAAGCCCTGGATGGGCCAGCTCGGCAAGGATGTCGACACCGCCACCGGCCAGGCGGCCGCACGCGCCGTCGCCATCGACCTGCTCGGCACGCTGCAGGCCGCCACCGGTGACCTGGGCAAGATCGTGCGCATCGTCAAGGTCATGAGCCTCGTGAACAGCACGCCCGACTTCACCGAGCAGCACCTCGTCACCAACGGCTGCTCCGAGCTGTTCGCCGCGGTGCTGGGCGAAGCTGGCAAGCATGCCCGCAGCGCCTTCGGCGTGGCCCAGATCCCGCTTGGCGCCTGCGTCGAGATCGAGCTGATCGCGGAAGTTCAGGACTGATGTTCACCACCCCTTCCAAGCTGCCGGCCCGTGCGCTGGCCGGCATGGCCGTGGCGAGCTTTGGCGCCGTCGGCATCGCCTTGATCGCCCAGCACCAGTTCGGCGTCAAGCCCTGCCCGTGGTGCGTGCTGCAACGCGCCATCTTCCTGGTGATCGGCGCTGTGTCGCTGCTGGGCTGGCTGGTGAGCGCCAAGCGCGCGCTGCGTCAGACGGCCCTCGTGGTCGTGCTGATGCTGTGCGCCGCGGGCCTCACGGCGGCCGTCTTCCAGCATGAGGTGGCCTCGCAGAGCGCCACCTGCGCGATGGGCCTGGCGGACAAGATCGTCACGGCGCTCGGGCTCGAGGAGTTGTGGCCCTCGGTCTTCATGATCACGGCCAACTGCGTGGAGGCCGCGGCCTATCGCCTCATCGGCCTGCCCTACGAGGTCTGGAGCGGCCTGCTGTTCGCCGCGCTGGCCGCCCTGGGCCTGATCGTCCTGAACCAGCGCCGCTAAGTCAGCGCGGGCAGGCCGGCGAGCAGCTTGTCCAGCGTCAGCGGGTAGTCGCGCACCCGCACGCCGGTGGCGTTGTAGACGGCGTTGGCCACCGCAGCGGCCGCGCCGCAGATGCCCAGCTCGCCCACGCCCTTGGCCTTCATCGGCGACGAGATCGGGTCGGTCTCGTCCAGGAAGATGACGTCCTGGTGCGGGATGTCGGCATGCACCGGCACCTCGTAGCCGGCCAGGTCGTGGTTGACGAAGAAGCCGCGGCGGTGGTCCACCTTCAGGTCTTCCATCAATGCCGCACCCACACCCATGGTCATGGCGCCGATGACCTGGCTCCGCGCCGAGGTGGGGTTCAGGATGCGCCCCGCCGCGCACACGGCCAGCATGCGGCGCACGCGCACTTCGCCGGTGACCGCGTCCACCGCCACTTCCGCGAAATGCCCGCCAAAAGTGGACTGCTGGTAGCGCTTGTCGAGGTCGCCGTATTCAATGCCGTCCTCGGCCACCAGGCCGGCGAATGACTTCAACGGCGCGGTCTTGCCGCCACCACGCACCTCGCCGCCAACGAACTCCGCGTCGGCCATGCCCGCCTTCTGGGCCACCATGCCGCGCAGCTTCATGCAGGCCGCATAGACGCCCGCCGTCGAGTTGTTGCCGCCCCACTGGCCGCCCGAACCGCAGGACACGGGGAAGGCCGAATCGCCCAGGCGCACGACGACCTTGTCGAGGGTCACACCCATGGTCTCGGCCGCCGTCTGCGCAATGATGGTGTAGCTGCCAGTGCCGATGTCAGTCATATCGGTTTCGACGATGACGCGCTCACCCTCCAGGCGCACGCGGGCCTTGGACTTCATCAAGAGGTTGTTGCGAAAGGCCACCGCCATACCGAGGCCAATGAGCCACCCGCCCTCGCGCTCCTGCGCCGGTCTGGCATTGCGCCGGTTCCAGCCGAAGCGCTCGGCGCCCTGCTTCAAGCACTCCACCAAGCGGCGCTGCGAGAAGGGGCGCTGCGGCTTCTCGGGGTCGACCTGGGTGTCGTTGCGTACGCGGAACTCGATCGGGTCCAGACCGAGCTTTTCGGCCATCTCGTCCATCGCGATCTCCAGCGCCATCAGGCCCGGCGCCTCGCCCGGCGCGCGCATGGCATTGCCCTCGGGCAGGTCCAGCACGGCCAGGTGCATGGCCGTGTGGCGGTGCTCGCCTGCGTAGAGCAGCCGCGTCTGCGCCGTGGCGGTCTCGGGGCCGCCGCCGGGCAGGTTGCCGGACCAGCTCTCGTGCGAAATCGCCTGGATACGACCGTCCTTGTTGGCGCCGATACGGATGCGCTGGATGGTTGCGGGCCGGTGCGTGGTGTTGTTGAACATCAACGGCCGCGTCAGCGCGATCTTGACGGGCCGGCCGGTGGCCTTGGCGCCCAGGGCCGCGAGCACGACGTCGGCGCGCAGGAAGAGCTTGCCGCCAAAGCCGCCGCCGACGAAGGGCGAACGCACGCGCACGTCCTGCTTGGGAATGCCCAGCGTCTTGGCGAGGTCGCCGACGGCCCAGTCGATCATCTGGTTGGACGTCCACACCGACAGCTTCTTGCCCTCCCACCAGGCGATGGTGGCATGCGGCTCCATCATGGCGTGGGCCTGGTCGGGCGTCGTGTAGCTGGCGTCCAGCTGCACCGGCGCCTTGGCGAAGCCGGCCTCGAAGTCGCCATGCTTGGTCTCGGCCTCGCCACCGAAGCCATCGCTCTTGGCCACCGGCGCATGAGGCTTCTCGGCGGCCAGGTCGAAGCGGCCCTTGGCGGCCTCGTAGCGGATGTCGATCAACGCCGCCGCGGCGCGCGCCTGCTCGAAGCTTTCGGCCACGACGACGGCCAGGGCCTGGTGGTAATGGTCGATCTGCGGGCCACCGAGCAGCTTGGCGGTGTTCATGCTGCCCTTGCCGAGCTTGCCGGCGTTCTGGGCCGTGACGATGGCCAGCACGCCGGGTGCCGCGCGGGCGGCGCGCAGGTCCATGGCGGCCACGCGGCCCTTGGCGATGCCGGCACCCACGACATAGCCGACGGCCGGCGCTTGCTTCAGGTCGTGGTGTTCGTAGGCATAGGGCGCGGTCCCCGTCGTCTTCAACGGGCCGTCAATGCGCGGCGTGGGGCGGCCAACGATGCGGCCCTGGTCGATGGGATTGGTGGTGGCGGGCTGGTCGAATCTCATCATGCGCTCCGTGTCGGCTGCAAGGTGTCGACCAGCAAGCGTTCGGCCAGCTTGAGCTTGAAGGCGTTGTCCTGCTGAGGCGCAGCGCCCTTGAAGGCCTGGCCGAAGATTGTGTGCGCGCCGCGCGAAAGCTGGCCTTCGGCCGCCTCCACACGCCAGGGTCTGGGCGCCACGCCGCCGAAGGCCAGGCGCGCGCTGCCATCACGCTGCACGATGGCGGCCAGCGACACGAGGGCGAAGGCATAGGACGCCCGGTCGCGCACCTTGCGGTAGACCTGGGTGCCGCCCGCGGGTGGCGGCAGCAGCACCGAGGTGATCAGCTCGCCGTGGGCCAGCGCGTGCTCGACGTGGGGCGTGTCGCCGGGCAGCTTGTGAAAGTCGGCGATGGGGATGCGGCGCACCTGGCCATCGGGTTTGACCGTCTCGACCTGCGCATCCAGCACGCGCATGGCGACGGCCATGTCGCTCGGGTGGCTGGCGATACAGGCTTGGCTCGTGCCGATGATGGCCAGCGAGCGCGCCACGCCGCCGATGGCGCTGCAGCCGCTGCCGGGCTGGCGCTTGTTGCAGGGCTGGGCGGTATCGTAGAAATAGGGGCAGCGGGTGCGCTGCAGCAGGTTGCCGGCCGTCGTTGCCCGATTGCGCAGCTGGCCCGAAGCGCCGGCCAATAGCGCACGCGACAGCACCGGGTAGTCCTTGCGCACGCGGACGTCGCTGGCCAGGTCGGCATTGCGCACCAGGGCGCCCACGCGCAGGCCGCCGCCGTCGACGGGCTCGATGCGGTCCAGGCCCAGCGCATTGACGTCCACGATATGGCCCGGCGCCTCGATCTTCAGCTTCATCAGGTCCAGCAGATTGGTGCCGCCGGCGATGAACTTGGCGTCGGGCCGGCCCGCCACCGCCGCGGCGGCTTCGGCCGGCGTGCGCGCACGCTCGAAAGTGAAGGCTTTCATGCGGCCTCCTTGGCAACGCTGGTGATCGCCTCGGCGATGTTGGAGTAGGCGCCACAGCGGCAGAGGTTGCCGCTCATGCGCTCGCGCAACTCGTCGGCGCTCAGCAACGGCTTGGCGGTCAGGTCGGTCGTCACATGGCTGGGCACGCCGCGCTTGAGCTCGTCCAGCATGCCGGCGGCCGAACAGATCTGGCCCGGCGTGCAGTAGCCGCACTGGTAGCCATCATGCGCGACGAAGGCGGCCTGCAGCGGATGCAGCTGCTGCGGCGTGCCCAGGCCCTCGATGGTGGTGACCTTGGCGCCCGGCGCCATGACGGCCAGCATCAGGCAGCTGTTGATGCGCCGGCCGTCCAGCAGCACCGTGCAGGCGCCGCACTGGCCGTGGTCGCAGCCCTTTTTGGTGCCAGTCAGGTGGAGGTGCTCGCGCAGCAGGTCGAGCAGCGTTGTGCGCGTGTCGACATCGACGCTGTGGGACTGGCCGTTGACCTCCAGGGTCACGCGGCCCGTCGTTCCATTGGACATGGCCGGCTCCCGTTCAGCGGCCTCAACGGCTGAGGCGGCTGCCGTGCCGGCGCCCGCAATCAAGACGTCCCGGCGTGAAAGACAACATCCTTGCACTTCGTCCATCGCTGACCCCGCGGCTGACAACCTAACCAGCCTAGTGGGCGGCTGGCGTGCAGCGATGTCAGACAAGATGCCGCGCGGCGGCAGGACGACTTACTCGCCACGGACGACGCCCTCGCGGCGCGGGTCGGCGCCACCGACCCAACCTTCCTTGACCCGCACCAGCACCTGCAGGCCGCTGGTCAGGTCGGTCTCGACCACTTGCTGGCCACGACCGCGCAGGTCGGCCAGTTGCTCGGCCGTCAGCGCGCCGCGCTCGACGATGAGCTGGCCCGAGTTGAAATGGCCGAAGTTGGGCAGGTCTACCGCCTGCTGGGCCGGCAGGCCCCAGGCCAGGGCGCCGGTGATGGCCTTGGCGACGTAGTGGATGATGACCGGACCGCCGGGCGAACCGGCCACCATGATGAGCTTGCCGTCGCGGTCGAAAACCAAGGTCGGCGCCATGCTGGAACGTGGTCGCTTGCCGGCCTCGACACGGTTGGCCACCGGCTTGCCGTCGGCGCCGACCGGGTTCAGCGAGAAGTCCGTCAGCGTGTTGTTCAACATGAAGCCGCCGGCCAGGCCCGTGCCACCGTCGCTCATGACGCGGCTGCCGAAGGCGGATTCGACGCTGGTCGTCATCGCCACCGCATGGCCTTCGGCATCGACGACGCTGACTTGGCTGGTGCCGGCCTCGAGTTGCTCGGCCTGGGGCGCCAGGGCCTGCTTGATGGCCGCGGGTTGGCCCGCCGTGGCCACGCCCATGGCCTTGGGGCCGATCAGCGCACCGCGCTGCTTCAGATATACCGGCGCAAGCAGGTTCTGCCAGTCACCGCCCGGCGCGGCGACATAGGCCGGATCGCCGATGAACTGGGCACGGTCGGCAAAGGCCAGCTTGGCGGATTCGGCGTAGGCATGCATCCAGTCCGCCGTGATGCCTTGGGCCGCCACTGCCGCATGTTGGGTGTCAAGGAGGCCGAGGATTTGCATCAGCGTCAGATGGCCCGAGGTGGGCGGGCCGAAGCCGCAGATGCGGTAGACGCGCCAGTCATTGCACAGCGGCGGGCGGGCCAAGGCCTTGTAGCCCGCCAGGTCGGCCGCGCTCAGCAGGCCCGGGCGGGCATGGCCTTTCACGCGGCGCACGATGTCCTCGGCCACGGCGCCCTCATAGAAAGCGTTGGGGCCTTTGATGGCGATGCCACGCAGCACGGCGGCATAGGCGGGGTTCTTCAGCACGGTGCCGACCGGCTTGGGAGCGCCGGTCGCATCGAAAAAGTACGACCCGGCCTGCGGATCGTTTCGCAACTGCGCCTCGGCCGAGGCCAGCTCGAACAACCGCGGACTGATCGCAAAGCCCCGCTCGGCCAGGCGGATGGCCGGCTCGAACAGCCTGGCCCAGGACAGCTTGCCATGCTGGCGGTGCGCCTCGGCCAGCATGGCCAGCACGCCCGGCACACCGGTGGACAGGCCGCTCATGATGGCCTCGCGCATGGGCAGGGGCTTGCCGTCGGCCTTCAGGAACAGCTCGGGCGTGGCCGCGGCCGGCGCGGATTCACGGCCGTCCAGCGTCTGCACCTGGCGGCCGTCCCAATGCATCAGGAAGGCGCCGCCCGCAATGCCGCTGGACTGCGGCTCGACAAGGCCGAGCACGGCCTGCACGGCAACGGTCGCGTCGACGGCCGAGCCCCCGGCCTTCAGCATCTCGATGCCCGCATCCACGGCCAGCGGGTTGGCCGCCGTCACCGCAAAGCGCTTGGCCGGCGCTGTCAGGCCGCCTTGCTTGGCGGTGCGGCTGGTGGCGGCCTCGGGTTGGTCGAGGGCATGGGCCGGGGCCAGCAGGCTGGCCAGGAGAAGAGGCGTCAGGAGGCGGAGCATGGGGCCATCTTAGGCATGCCCCCGAACTCAGAAATAAGCCATATCCCGCTGGCTGTAGTTGACGATCTGCGGCAGCACGCGCGGCAGGTCGCCAGCGCCGACGCCCATCCAGGTGGCCAGCGTCGCGCCGAGCTGATCCACACCCGTGGTCGGCAGCAACCGGCCCTGGCCGACGTCGTCGGGGCCGTTGATGCTGACCGAGGGCAGCGTGCCCCAGAACTTGCCGCCCTGCACCGCCCCGCCGAGCACGAAATGGTGACTGCCCCAGCCGTGGTCGGAGCCGTCGCCATTGCTGGTCAGCGAGCGGCCGAAGTCGCTGGCCGTGAAGGCGGTGACCTGGTTGGCCACGCCCAGTTCGACCGTGGCCGCGTAGAAGCTGGCCAGCGCGTCGTTGACAGCGGTCAGCAGCCCCGGGTGCTCGTCGAGCAGGAAATCGTGGGTGTCGAAGCCGCCCAGTGACACGAAGAAGACCTGGCGCGTCGCACCCAGGGCCTGGCGAGCGCCGATGAGCTTGGCCACCATCAGCAGCTGGGCGGACAGGCCGCTGGCCGTGTCGAAAGGCGTCTGCAGCGCCGGCACACCGGCCAGGCCGGCGGTGACGACGCCCTGGGCGCTGACGGAGCGGGCGACGACCTTGTTCAGTTCGGCCTCCATCCAGTGCGTGCGATCGGCGGTGATGAGACCGCGCAGCGCATCGGCGCAGGCCTGGGAGCCGTACAGCGGCTTCAAAATGCCGTTGATGGGCACGGCGCCGCTGGTGGACACCTGGTATTGCACGGCCTGCTTGCCGGACATGAAGACGGCATTGCCCGCGGCATTGATGCAGGTGAAAGTGGCCGTGCCGTTGCCGCCCAGAAAGAGGTCGCCCATGCGGCCGCCCCAGCCCGAGGTGGCGCCCTCGGGCGAGCTGCTCTGCCAGACGGACTGCTGGTCGTTGTGCGAGAACAGCTTGGGCGGCAGCGGCACGCTTTTGGCGTTGTACTGGGCCAGCGTGGTCGGCTGGATCAGGGTGCCGACATTGAGCTGGATGCCGAGACGCCCGCTGTCCCACAGGCCCTTGAGCTTGCCGAGCTGGGGCGCCAGGGCCATCTGACGGCCGCCGACGTTCAGTGCAAGGGCCGTCGCGGCCAGTTGCTCGCGCGGCGTGGCCAGAGTCTGGCGGATGCCGGCATAGGCGTTGTAGCTGGCCTGGTCGTACGGGACCAGGGTGTTGCCGTGGTCGTTGCCGCCATACAGGAAGACGCAGACCAGGGCCTTGTAGTCGCCAGGCGCTGTGGCCGCGGCGGCTTCGCCCAGTGCGGCGAGGTTCAGCGCCCAGGGCGCGGCGCTGCCCGCGATGCCAAGAGCGCCAGCACGGCGAAGGAACTCGCGGCGCTGCAGTTCGGGGAGTCGGTTGAGCTTCATGGTCGTCCCCTTACTTCTGCACTTGGTATTCGGGGCAGGCCATCAACATCAGGATGGCGGCCTGCACGCGGTTGGCCTTGCCGGTGTCGCTGGCGGCGGAGAGGGTCGCAATCGCCGTGCTGACCGTGGCTTGCGTGGTGGCTGAGATGCCACCCCCGCCCAGGCGGGTTGCCAGGCTCGCGACCAGACCCGGCGCATCGTCCGCCAATGCGAGCTCGGCCGTGTAGCTGGGCTTCACATCGTTGATGCCGTCGGCAATGGCCTTCTGCATGTAGTTGATGTAGCCGGCCACCGTGCTCTCGTTGCAGAGCTGGAACTCAGGCGCCGTGACGTCGTTCGTACCCAGCTGCGAGTTGGGCGGCACATAGCCGGGGCGGAAGAAATTGAAGACCGAGGGGCTGCGCAGCGGGCTCTGGCCCAGGCGGGTGCCGGAGTCGCTCGTGTTGCCGATGTTCCAGAGGCCATTGGGTGAGGTGACACCGAAGCTGCGCCCCCACTGGATGAAGCGCTGCAGCGGTTCGCGCAGCTTGCCCGCGCCGGGGTCTGCGGAAATGGTGCGCGCTTCGGTGTCGAGCAGGATGGTCTTGATAGCGGCTTTGAGGTCGCCACGCACGCCGGCGCCGTTATCGGCCCAGACGGCGGCGACGCGGCCGACATAGGCGGGGCTGGGGTCGGAGGCCACCAGGCGCTGGATCAGTTGCCGGCCGATGAAGGGGCCGACGTTGGCATGGGCAGCCAGTGTGTCCAGCGCGATCTTCAATGCGGCCGGGCCGTCGGCCGAGGCCGGGATGTCGACGTCCAGCACCTTCTTGGCGCCGGTCGAGAAGCGCGACGCGATATTGACCATGGGCTTTTTCATGAAAGCCGGGTCGCTGCCGCTGTAGCTGTCGAAATCCCAGCCGGTGAAGACACGCGCCAGGTCGGTGATATTGGTCTGGCTGTAGGTCTCGATGGGCTTGCCATTGCCATCGAGCTTGAGCGTGCCGTCGGCATTGAGCTGGTAGAGGCCGATGCTGAAGAGTTGCATGACCTCGCGGGCGTAGTTCTCGTCGGGGACGCGGCCGGTGTTGGTGTCTTCCTTGAGGTTGCCGCGTGCGGCGAGATACACGCCCATGCCGTTGGACAGCGTCACCGCGTTCAGCAGATCGCGGTAGCTGCCAAAGCAGCGCTGCTCCAGCATGTCCACATAGCAGGCGATGGCGAAGCCCCGCCAGGGCATGGGCAGGCCGCTCATGGAGATGACGAAGATCTCGCTCAGGGCCAGCACAACGCGCTGGCGCAGCGAATCGGGCGCGGACAGCAGCTTGCGCCACAGCGTGTTGTCGGCGCCGCCGAAGTCATTGCGGTGGTCAACGATGGCATAGCCATTGGCCACCATCCAGTCGAAATGGCCATCGCTGACCGGCAGCGCGAACTGCGCGTCCAGCCACGCGGCGTAGCCATTGGCCTTGACGGTGGCGATGTCGGCTGCGCTCGCGGCAAAGCCGGCCTGGGCCAGGAAACGCGCGGCTTCGGCGTCGGTGATGCCGGGTGGCGGCGGGGGTGGGGGTGGAGGTGGCGGCGGAGGCGGTGGTGACGGCGATGGGGTCGGCGCATCGCCTCCCCCTCCTCCACCGCAGGCAGCCAGCAAAGCCGCTGCCGTAGCGGCGGCCGCGATGCCGCCGGGGTTCAGGTCTGCACTTGTCTCGAGTGCGGGGGCGATGGTCTCGACTTCAGGCGTCGGTGGTGCGCGCATGGTGGCCTCGCTGTTGTTCGAAGAATGCTCCGCCCAACGCAAACGGGCCAGCTTGCGCTGACCCGTCCTGGCCCATGAACTGGGGATGCGAGACCGGATTTACCTCAGAGCAACGGAACTCCCGTCTTGCTTTGCGCTTGTTCACGCGTGACGCCCTCGGCCAGCTCGACCAACTTGATGCCGCCGGGCACGACGTCGAAGACGCCGAGGTCCGTGATGATGCGGTCGACGACGCCCACGCCTGTCAGCGGCAGCGTGCAGCTGGGGATGATCTTCATGTCCTCGCTGCCGTCCTTCTTCTTGGCCACATGCTCCATCAGCACGATGACGCGCTTGACGCCAGCGACAAGGTCCATCGCGCCGCCCATGCCCTTGACCATCTTGCCGGGGATCATCCAGTTGGCCAGGTCACCGCTGCCGCTGACCTGCATGGCGCCCAGGATGGACAAGTTGATCTTGCCGGCGCGGATCATCGCGAAGCTGTCGTGGCTGCCAAAGATGCTGCTGCCGGGCAGCGTGGTCACCGTTTGCTTGCCGGCGTTGATAAGGTCGGCGTCGACCTCGTCCTCGGTCGGGAAGGGGCCGATGCCCAGCATGCCGTTCTCGCTCTGCAGCCAGACTTCCTTGGTCGAAGGCACATGGTTGGCCACCAGCGTCGGGATGCCGATGCCGAGGTTGACGTAGAAGCCGTCTTCCAGCTCCTGGGCCGCGCGCGCGGCCATCTGATCTTGGGTCCAGGCCATGTCAGCTCTCCTTCTTGGGCGAGAGGGTCATCTTTTCAATCCGCTTTTCCGGATTGGCGTTGACGACGATACGGTGCACATAGATGCCCGGCAGATGCACGTCGTCGGGGTCGATCTCGCCTGTCTCGACGAGGTGCTCGACCTCGACAACCGTCAGCTTGCCGGCCATGGCCGCAGCCGGGTTGAAGTTGCGCGCGGTGCGGCGGAACACCAGATTGCCGCTCTTGTCGGCCTTGTAGGCCTTGACCAGCGCGACGTCGGGCACCAGGGCCTTCTCCAGGATGTAGGTCTCGCCGTCGAACTCGCGCGACTCCTTGCCCTCGGCGATCAGCGTGCCGACGCCGGTGCGCACGAAGAAGGCCGGGATGCCGGCGCCGCCGGCGCGCATCTTCTCGGCCAAGGTGCCTTGTGGCGTGAATTCCAGCTCCAGCTCACCGGCCAGGTACTGACGCTCGAACTCCTTGTTCTCGCCCACATAGCTGGAGATCATCTTCTTGATCTGGCGCGTGACGAGCAGCGCGCCGAGGCCAAAGCCGTCGACGCCGGCGTTGTTCGAGATGACCGTCAGGTCCTTGACGCCGCTGTCGCGCAGGGCCGTGATCAGCGCCTCGGGGATACCGCACAGGCCGAAGCCGCCGACCGCGAGCATCTGCCCGTCCTTCACGACGCCGCGCAGCGCTTCCTCAGCGCTCGGGTACACCTTGTTCATGCCGTCTCCTGCCTTTCGGGTGAAGCGCGAAGGGTACTATCGCGCGCCTTCCGAAGTCGATTAAGCGAATTCGCCTAAGTGGAACCCGCCGCCCTCGATTACCGCAGCGCCTTCCAGCTCGCCCCGATCGGCCTGGTGCTGTCCGCCCAGCGCCAGATCGTCGACTGCAATGAGCGCGTGCTGCAGATGTTCGCGGCCACGCGCGAGCAGCTCCTGGGCAAAAGCTTTGCCGTCATGTACCCCAGCGCCGTCGAGTTCGAGCGCACCGGCGCGCGCATCGTCGCCAGCTTGGATGCCCAGGGCCACTATGCCGACGACCGCGTCATGCGTCGCCTGGGTAGCGGCGAGCTGTTCTGGTGCCACGTGACCGGCCGCGCGCTGGACCCGGCCGACCCGCATGCCCGCGGCATCTGGAGCTTTGAGGATCTGTCGGCGCGCCGCCAGATCACGGCCGACCTGACGCCGCGCGAACGCGAGATCGCCGCCCTGCTCGTCGAGGGCCAGACCAGCAAGCTGATCGGCCGACGCCTGGGCGTCAGCCCGCGCACGGTGGACATCTACCGCGGCCGGCTGATGAAGAAATACCAGGCGGGCAGCACGCCCGAGCTGATCAACAAACTGCTGTCCGCATGAGCCCAACGAGCCCCAAGAGCCACGGCGCGCCCGAGCTGCCCTACTGCCGCAACTGCCACTTCACGCTGGCCACGCCGCGCCCGGTCTACTGCGGCCATTGCGGCCAGGAGACCGACCTGCATCCGCCCTCGGTGCGCGAGATGTTCACCGAGTACCTGGGGCACTACGTCGCCTTCGACGGGCCGCTGTGGCGCACGCTGTGGGCGCTGGTCTGCCTGCCGGGTCATCTGACCAACGCCTATTTCCGCGGCCAGCGGCGGCGCTATGTGCTGCCGCTGCGGGTCTATCTGACCGCCAGCTTCCTGTTCTTCGTCGGCTATCACCTGCTGCAGCACGGAAAACACGAGGAGCAGGAGGCAGACGTCGAGTCCAGCCAACCGGCCGCGCCCGGCAAGCCAGTGAAGGTGAAAGTCAAGCCTGGGCAGACGCCGGCCGAGGCTGAGGCCGAGGCGGCAAGCACGGCCGGCCAGGGCAAGAAATCGGTCAACACCAAGCTGGGCTGCGATGAGCAGCATCCCGAGGCCTGCAGCCGCAGCGAGCTTTTGGTGACGGGCTTGGTCACGAAAGGCAAGTCGATGACAGGCGACCAGTGGAAGGCCCGCTTCAGTGCGCTGGCGCCCTACGGCATGCTGGCCATGCAGCCGGTCTTCGCAGCCCTGTTGCTGGCCATGTTTGCCGGCAGCGGGAGGCGCTATGCCGAGCACTTCGTGTTTTCGCTGCACAGCCACAGCCTGTGGTTCCTGGCCCTGCTGCTGGCCATGGCGGCCAACATCGAAGGCTTGATGACTTTCGCCGTCTTCGGCCAGGGGCTGGTGGCGATGCGCAATGTCTACCGGCTCAGCTGGTTCGGCGCCATCTGGCGCGGCCTGCTGCTCAGCATGGGCTACTTCGTGCTGCTGGTCGTCGGCGTCGGCCTGTTGGTCGCAGGCATTGCCGCAACGGCGTGATCCGCCCGATCAGGTGAAGACGCCCTGACGCAGCCATTTCGTCGCCACCCATTTCTCGCCGTCCAGCACCGGCGAGCCGCCATGCAGGGTCTGCGTGGCGGGGTGGGGCCGGTCGTAGCTGAAGAAGACGGCGTTGCCCTTGACGGGTGCGACGTCCAGGCCGATGTCCGGGAAGATGGTCGAGCCGCCGGCGGTGGGCGTGTTCAGGTACATGACCAGCGTCGCAACGCGTTGGCCGCCGCGCTTCAGGATGGCCGGCGTGCTGACATGAGCCGGGTCGAAGTAGTCGTAATGCGGCTGGTATTCAGCGCCCGGCCGGTAGTGCAGCACCTGCAGGCCCTCGCCGTGGTCCAGCGGCCAGCGCAACAGCGTCGCAATGCGTGCTTCGATCTTGCGGATCAGCTCGGTCTCACAGCGCTCGAAGAACATGCCGTCGCTGGTGCGTGCGGCGTTCACCTCGCTGCCCTCGCCGCCGGTGGCCACGGTCTCGGAGCGCGCCAGGCGCTTGGTCGCCAACGCGACGATGCCGTCGCACTCCTCTTCCGACAGCAGGTCGCCAAAGACGATAACGCGCGGCTGCCGCAAGGCCATCAAGACCTTGACCTGGCGGTCGCCGGCATCGATGACGGGCGAGAAGCGGCTCAGCTCGGGTTCGGGCAGCCCGACGGTTGCGCCGGGCGGCGGCGTCAGCGTGGCAACCTCGCCCAGGGTGCGCGCCAGCGCCTGGCGGGCGATGCTCTCATCCCAGCCGCTGCCCAGCATCGCGGCCAGGATGCTTTCTGACGCGTGGCCGGCACGGCTCTGCTCGGTGATCCATTCACACAGCTCGGGGGTGATGACTTGTTGGCTCATGACTTGCGGCGGAAGACGAGTCGGTCGGGGGAAGACACCTCAGGGGCCAGACAATAACCGTCCAGGTTGAAGCCTTTCAACGCCTCGGGCGTCTCCAGGCGATGCTGGATGGCATAGCGCGCCATCAGGCCACGGGCGCGCTTGGCGAAGAAGCTGATGATCTTGTACTCGTCGTTCTTCCAGTCCTCGAACTGACAATCGACGACCCTGGGCTTGAGCGCCTTGCGATCAGCGGCACGGAAGTATTCCTGCGACGCCAGGTTGACGATGACGGGCACCTTCTCGCCCCGCGCCAGCTTGTTCAGATGCAGGGCGAGGCGATCGCCCCAGTAGTCGTAGAGGCTGGCGCCATGGTCGCCGGCCAGTCGCGTGCCCATCTCCAGGCGGTAGGGCTGCATGCGGTCCAGCGGCCGGAGGATGCCGTACAGGCCCGACAGCATGCGCACGTGCTGCTGCGCCCAGGCCAGGTCATCGGCGCTCAGCGTCCTGGCATCCAGGCCGTCGTAGACGTCGCCGTTGAAGGCCAGCACGGCCGGTTTGCTGTTGTGCTCGGTGAAGCGCGGCCGCCAGGCAGCGTAGCGGTCGACATTGAGCTGGGCCAGCGGCTCGGACAAGTCCATCAGCCCGCGCACATCGGCCACGGTCTTGGTACGCAGCACATCGATGAGAGCCGCGGTGTCGTCAAGGAACTGCGGGCGGGTCAGCGCCGGCGCCAGTTCGGGCGGCGTCGGCGTGTCGTAATCGAGGGACTTGGCGGGCGAGAGCAGAAACAGCATGGGCGCGGATTTTGTCTCATGCTTTTCGGCGCTCCAGCACCTCGAAGATCGCCATGCCGGCCAGCATCGCCGCGACGAAGCCGAGCGCCTTGGCATCGCCCAGGCCCAGCACGACCAAGGCCGGGCCGGGACACAGGCCAACCAGGCCCCAGCCGATGCCGAACAACAGGCTGCCACCGACGAGGCGGCGGTCGATGCGCGTTGCCTCTGGCAACTGCACGTTGGCCCGGCGTGCCCACGCAAAGGCCGGCAGACCGACCGCGATGGCGCCCGCCATGACAAAGGCCAGCGAGGGGTCCCAAGCGCCTGCCAGGTCCAGAAAGCCCAGCACCTTGGTCGGGGATGCCATGCCAGACACGATCAGCCCCAGCCCGAACAACAGGCCCGCGAACGCGGCGATCAGCACTTTCTTCACAGCAAATGCCTCAGCACGAAGACGGTCGCGAAACCAGCCGCCATGAACGCGACTGTCGCAACCGCAGAGCGCGGCGACAGCCGCGAAAGGCCGCAGACGCCATGACCGCTGGTGCAGCCAGCGCCATATCGCGTGCCGATGCCGACCAGCAGGCCGGCTACCAGCAGCGTGCTCCAAGCGGCGTCGATGCGCGGCCGTGGCAGGCCCGCGAACAGCACAAAGATCCACGGCGACACCAGCAGCCCGGCCAGGAAGGCCACGCGCCAGGCGCGGTCACCGGCTAACGGCCGCAGCAGTCCGCCGACGATGCCGCTGATGCCGGCAATGCGACCCGCTCCCAGCACCAGCACTGCGACGGCCAGGCCGACAAGCAGGCCACCAGCCAGGGCGGGCCACGGTGTGAAGGCAGGCCAGTCCACGGTCATGTGTTCTCCTTCGGGCAGTACTGCGTGTAGAGGGTGCGCAGCAGCGCCAGCAAGCGCGGATCGGCCACGCTGTAGAAAACATTCCGGCCCTCGCGCCGCGTCGCCACCATGCCCTCGCGGCGCAGCACGCCCAGCTGCTGCGACAGCGTCGGTTGGTGGATGTCGAGCAGGGCCTCCAGATCGGCAACGCTGATCTCGCCCTGGGACATCTGGCACAGCAACAACAGGCGCTCGGGATTGCCCAGGGCCTTCAGGGCAGCGACGGCCTCGCCTGCTGCCTGGCGCAGGGTCTGGACATCAAGGGTGGGGGGTCTCGGCATGGCAAAACATTATATCAATCGATATAATCATGCCTTCTCCATCGCCGGCCATTCCCCATGACTGTCGCCATCCAGGGCTTCCACGACGCCGTCACCGGAACGGTCAGCTATGTCGTGAGCGATCCGACCACGCGCCAGGCGGCCGTCATCGACCCGGTACTGGACTACGACCTTGCCGCCGGCAGCACCAGCACGCTCAGCGCAGACATGCTGCTCGTGCATCTGCGCGAGCAAGGTCTCACCTTGCAGTGGATCCTCGAGACCCATGTCCACGCCGACCATGTCTCTGCCGCTCGGTACCTGCGCACCCGAGCAGGCGGGCTGATCGCCATCGGCGAGCACACCCGCGAAGTGCAAGCCACGCTGGGCCGCCTGCGCGGCTGGCCCTCTGAAGAAGACGGCTTCGACCGCCTGCTGCGCGACGGCGAGTCATTCCGCATCGGCAGCATCGAGGCCACCGCCCTGCTCGTGCCCGGGCACACGCCAGCCGACCTCGCCTACCGCATCGAGGACGCCGTGTTCATCGGCGACACCCTCTTCATGCCCGACGGCGGCAGCGCCCGTGCCGACTTTCCCGGCGGTGACGCCGCCGCGCTCTACCGCTCGATCCGCCGGCTTCTGACCCTGCCGCCCGAGACCCGCCTCTTCGTCTGCCACGACTACCCGGTCGGCCGCCAGGCGCGCTGGGAAACGACAGTGGCCGAGCAGCGCGCCGCCAACATTCACGCGCATGACGGCGTCAGTGAAGCCGAGTTCGTCGCGATGCGCCAGGCGCGCGATGCGACGCTGGCCGCGCCCCGGCTGATGCAGCCGGCCCTGCAGGCCAATATCCGCGCGGGTGGCTAGGCCCTCGCCCGCCCCATCAGCAGCAGCACGACACCCACGAGGACGATGCCCGCGGCCAGCCACTCGTGGCCGCTGATCTGCTCGCCGGCCAGCGTGACGCCAAGCAGCATGGCAATGACGGGGTTGACGAAGGAATAGCTCGACGCCAGGCCCGCCGAGGCCTGCGCCAGCAGCACCATGTAGGCATTGAAGGCGACCAGCGAGCCGAACACGACCAGATAGGCCCAGGCCCACAGCGCTTGCGGCTCGATATGGCCGGGCAAGGTCTCGCCACTCACCAGGCTCAAGCCCATCAGCAGAAGGCCACCGGCCAGCATCTCGCTGGCAAAGCCCATGGCGCCCGGCGCCAGTGGCAGGCTGCGCTGTGACAGCACGCTGCCCACCGCCCAGCTCGCGCAGGCCACGCTGATGGCCACCAGGCCGGCGGGCGATGCGCCAAAGCCCTGGCCCTGCGTCAGCAGCAGCACGCCCACCAGGCCGAGGGCGATGCCCGCCGATTCCAGCCGGGTCGGTTTCTCGCCCCACAGCAGGTTGAGGCCGGCAATCATCAGCGGCATCACGGCAATGAAGGCGACGACGAGGCCCGAGCCCACGGTCTGCTCGGCCGTGGCCGTGCCACCCATGCCGCCGCCCAGCATCAGCCCGCCGATGACGAGGGCATGCAGCCACTGGCGCCGGCTCGGCCATGGCGCGCCGCGCCAGCGCATCCAGCCCGCCAGCAGCACGCCGGCGACGAGAAAACGGCTGCCCATCTGGAAGAAGGGCGGCAGGCTGATCAGCGCGATCTTGATGGCCAGATAGGTCGAGCCCCAGACCAGCCAGGTGGCGGCCAGGCAGAGCAGCAGCAAAGGGCTCAAACCGGGGGCATTCTTGAGGGGCAGCGTCGTCGTGTTCATGGCCGGCATCGTAGAAATTTCGGCTCTTTCATGACATGGGTACTTGAAGGTTGCGCCAGCACTTCGCCTTAATATTCAAGAACATTCCGTCGACTTCTAGAGAATTTCATGGCCATCGAGCTCGATCAGCATGACCATCGCATCCTGGCGGAATTGCAGGCCGACGCCCGCCTGACCATGGCCGAGCTGGGCCGGCGGGTGCACCTGAGCCAGCCTGCGGTGACCGAGCGGGTGCGCAAGCTGGAGGAAGGCGGCGTCATCCGCGGCTACCGGGCGGTCGTGGACGCCGGCAAGCTCGGCTACGCGATCCGCGCCGTCATCCGCATCGAGAGCATGGACGAGCCGCTGCTGCTGCGCGCGCTGGAATCCAGCCCGGAAGTGCTGACCGCCTATGACGTCACCGGGGAGGACAGCTGGATTTTCGAGATCGCCGTGCGTGACGTCGCCCACTTGAAGGCGGTGCTGTCGCGCTTCTGCCAGCAGGCTCCGACCTCAACGGCCATCATCCTGCGTGCGCTGCGCGAGCATGCGCCGCTCAAGCCCCTGCCGGCGGCCGAGCCCGAGCCCCCGCCGCCACTAGCCGCGGCCAACAAAAAGCCCCGCCGCAGCGGGGCTTGATGAAAGAAGAGCCAGGCTCTCAGCGCGCGAGCAAGCCGTTGGCAGCGGCCACATCTTCGGGGCGCAGTTGCCCCGAGGCCTGGCGCAGCCTGAGGCTGTTGACGACGACGTCATAGCGTGCCTTGGCCAGGTCACGCTGGGTCGTGTAGAGCTGGGTCTGGGCGTTCAGCACGTCCAGGTTCACGCGCACACCGACCTTGTAACCCAGTTGGGTGGCTTCCAGAGCCAGCTTGGTGGACGACTCGGCAGCCTCGTAGGCGCCAACCTGGGCCTTCAGCGACTGCACGCCGAAGAAGGCGCGGCGCGTGTCCTCGGCGACCTTGCGACGGGCAAAGTCAAAGTCATTGCGGGCCCTGTCCTCCAGCACCAGGGTTTCCTTGATGCGGTTCTGCGTCGCGCCGCCGGTGTAGAGCGGATAGCTCAAGGTCAGGCCGATGCTGGCGTTCTTGGAGGTGCCGGCTCCGGCCTGCGCAGCTGCAATGCCACCCAGGCTGTTGTGCTGGTTCTGGCCACCCAGGGTGGCGCTGGCGTCCAGCGTCGGCTTTTCGCCGGCCCGGGCGATCTGCGTATCGAGCTGTGCCATTTCCAGGCCCAACCGCGCCTTGCGCACGCCTGGATGCTGGTCATCGGCTGTCGCGACCCAGGTGTCGACGTTGTCGCTGGGCAGGGCCGGCAGGGCGACCGGCACCGCCAGGCTCTTGGGCTCGACGCCGACGCGGCCGACGAACTGGTCCAGCGTGACGCGCGCGACGCGCAGATCGTTGTCGGCTTTCAGCTCCTGAGCCACTGCCAGGTCATAGCGGGCCTGGGCTTCGCGCGTGTCGGTGATCGTGGCGGTGCCAACCTCGAAGTTGCGCTTGGCCGAGGCCAGTTGCTCGGAGATGCCTGCCTTGTTGGCGCGCGACGTCGTCAGCGTGTCCTTGGCGGCCAGCACATCGAAATAGGCCGTGGCCAGCCGGACGATGAGGTCCTGTTCGGCCAGGTCCAGATCGGCCTGAGCGACCGCATAGGCTCGGCGGGCCTTGTCAATGGTCGGAATATTGCTCGCGTTGTAGACGGAATATTTTCCCTGCAGGCCAGCCGTCAATGTCCTCGTATTGAAGCTCGCAGACGAAGGCGGGTCGGTTTGCGCCACGGTGCCCGAACCGGACAGATAGAGCGACGGCCGGATCAGGGCCTCGGCCTGGGCAGCGCGCGCCGCAGCCGCGTCGGCGCTGTTGCGGGTCGCCAGATAAGTCGCGTCATAGCCCCTCGCAGCGTCATAGAGCTCCTGCAGGCTCTGGGCCTGGGCCACGCCGGCGAGCAGGAGGCTGGCGGCGATGGCCAGCGGTTGCAGGATCAGGCGGGGGGCTGTGACGAAGGGCATGGAATTCCTTGACTTGGGCAATGTAGTGAGCGCGGCCGGGTTTATAGAGGCAAAGCCCGCCGGTGACTGAAGCCATGTGACGACCTGCGCCCAAACGGGGAGCAACGGTCGTTTTACGGCGACGGGCTGCATCCGGCCTGGCTTAGAAGCTGAACGCCGGCGCTTCGGCGAAACCGGGCAGGCGGCCGGCCACCGTGTCAAACATCTCGACGGTGCGGAAGTCGCTTGCGCCGGTGCGCGTGACGAGCACGGCGCGCATGACAGGCACCTCGCCGACGATTGCCGCCAGGCGCCCGCCGACCTTGAGCTGGTTCAGCAAGGCCTGGGGCACCGACGCGACCGAGCCGGACAGCAGGATCACGTCGAAGGGTTCCTCGGCGGCCAGGCCGGCGGCGCCGTCCTGGTTCAGCACCGTGGCGTTCAGCACGCCGGCGCGCTTCAGGTTGGCCGCAGCGGCGGCAGCCAGGCCGGCGTCGGCCTCCAGCGCAATGACGCGCTGCGCCTTGTGGCCCAGCAGCGCGGCCAGGTGACCCGTGGCGGCGCCGATCTCCAGCACCTTCTCGTGGCGCTGCACCTTGAGTTCCTGCAGCAGCCGGGCCTCCACCTTGGGTGCCAGCATGCGACGCGTGGCTGTGAGCGGCAGCTCGGTGTCGACAAAGGCTTGCAGCCTGTGGGCTTCGGGCACGAAGTCCTCGCGGTGCACCACGCGCAACAGCTCCAGCACGCTGGGGTCGAGCACATCCCAGGGCCGGATCTGCTGCTCGATCATGTTGAAGCGGACTTGTTCGAGGTTCATCTTGTTCTCCGAGGCGCGGTCGACGGCAAAAAGCAAAATTCTAGAGGTCAGCCCGGTGTGGCGAGCAAGCCGTGCAGCAGCAGCGACATCTGGGCGTCCAGCAACTCCTCGGCGCCCATGGTCTGGTGGCAGATGTCGTGCTCGCCGAAGGAATGCTCGTGCAGCAGCATGTGCAGCATGGGCGCGATCAGCATGTGCACCGTGGCCTCGACGGGCACGGCACGAAATTCGCCAGTACGGATGCCGCGCTCGATGAGGCCCCCGATCAGCGCCTGGGACGGCCGGATGACCTCCTCCACATAGAAACGCGCCAGCTCGGGGAAGTTGCGCGCCTCGACCATCATGATCTTGCAGACGACGCCGGCATTGCCATGGCCGACCTTGGCCCACCAGGCCTGCATCATCTGGCTCAGCAGCTCGGCGATGGAGCCCTGGTACAGCGCCGCCTGGGCAGCCGATTCGGCGATGTGCACGGACAGGTTGTCGCGCACCATGGCCTTGAAGAGCTCGTCCTTGCTGGGGTAGTAGCGGTAGAGCGTGCCCTTGGCCACGCCGGCGCGCGCCGCGATTTCCTCGCTGCGCGTGGCGGCAAAGCCCTTCTCGACGAAGAGCGCCAGGGCGGCGTCCAGCAGCTCCTGCGGGCGGGCGTCCTTGCGGCGTTGGCGGGGGGTGGCGGTGGCCAAGATGGCGAAGTTAATGACCGGAGGGTCAGTAATGTAGCCCGCCGGGCCAGGCAGCGGCAAGGGCACGCCCTGCCCGCTGGCTACACTGCGCGGCTTTGTTCGCCCCCGGAGCCGTTACGTGGATGTCATCCTGCTGATCAAAGCCGCCGTCATGGGCATCGTCGAGGGACTGACCGAGTTCCTGCCCGTCTCGTCCACGGGCCATCTGATCCTGACCGGCAGCCTGCTGGGCATGACGGATGCCAAGTCCAAGGTCTTCGATATCGCCATCCAGAGCGGCGCCATCCTGGCCGTGCTGATCGTCTACTGGGCGCGCATCCGCGAGGCCCTGGGCGGCATCACCAACAGCGCCAAACAGCAGCGCTTCGTCGCCAACATCGCCATCGGCTTCCTGCCCGCCGGCCTGGTCGGTCTGACGGTCTACAAGGCCATCAAGGCGCATCTGTTCAACGCGCCCGTCGTCGCCGGCGCTTTCATCGTCGGCGCGCTGATCATCCTGTGGGTGGAAAAACGCGCCCAGCCGGTGGCCCGCGTGCAGAGCGTGGACGACATGACGGCGCTGGACGCCCTCAAGGTCGGTCTCGTGCAATGCCTGGGCATGATCCCCGGCACCAGCCGCTCGGGCGCCACCATCATTGGCGGCATGCTGCTGGGCCTGTCGCGCAAGGCGGCGACCGACTTCTCCTTCTTCCTGGCCATCCCGACGCTGATCTCGGCCGGCGGCTACAGCCTGTGGAAGGAGCGCCACGCGCTGTCCATGGCCGACGCGCCGATGTTCGCCGTCGGTTTCATCGTCAGCTTCCTGGCCGCCTGGGCCTGCGTGCGCTGGCTGCTGCGCTACGTGGCCACCCACAACTTCGTGCCGTTTGCCTGGTATCGCATCGCCTTCGGCGTCGTCGTGCTGGCAACCTGGCTGACCGGTACGGTTATCTGGGCGGACTGAGATAATTAGGTCATGGCCATCACGATCAAGACCGCAGCCGATGTCGAAGGCATGCGCATCGCCGGGCGCCTGGCGTCCGAAGTGCTCGACATGCTCACGGCGCACGTCAAGCCGGGCGTCACCACCAACGAGCTGGACAAGCTCGCGCACGACCACATCGTCAACGTACAGCAGGGCATCCCGGCGCCGCTGAACTACTGCCCGCCCGGCTACATCCCCTACCCCAAGTCGATCTGCACCTCGGTCAACAGCCAGGTCTGCCACGGCATTCCGAATGACAAGCCGCTGAAGAACGGCGACATCGTCAATATCGACGTCACCGTCATCAAGGATGGCTGGCATGGCGACACCAGCCGCATGTTCGTCGTCGGCGAGGGCTCCATCGCGGCCAAGCGGCTGTGCGCCTTCACCTACGAGGCCATGTGGAAGGGCATCGCCAAGGTCAAACCCGGCGCGCGCCTGGGTGACATCGGCCACGCCATCCAGACCTTTGCCGAGAACGCCGGCTTCTCCATCGTGCGCGAGTTCTGCGGCCACGGCATCGGCCAGGTCTTCCATGAGGAGCCGCAGGTGCTGCACTACGGCCGCCCCGGCACGCTGGACGAACTCGTACCCGGCATGATGTTCACCATCGAGCCCATGATCAACGCCGGCCGCCGCGAGATCCGCGAGATGGGCGATGGCTGGACCATCGTCACCAAGGATCGCTCGCTTTCCGCCCAGTGGGAGCACACCATCCTCGTCACCGACACCGGCTACGAGGTCATGACGCTCTCGGCCGGCAGCCCACCGCCGCCCGCCTTCATCACGCAGGCCGCTGCGGCGACCGCGTAAGCCGTGGCCACGCTCGCCGAGCTCCGCCAGCAGTTCAAGGCGGGCAAGCAGACGCTGATCGACGACTTCCTGGCCGCGCGGCCCACGCAGGCCGGCGCCCAGACCCTGCTGCGCCGCCTGGCCCGCCATGTCGACGACGCGCTGCGCGCGCTCTGGGACGGTGCCGGCATGCCCGCGGGCTCCTGTCTTGCGGCCGTCGGCGGCTACGGCCGTGGCGAGCTCTTCCCGCATTCCGACGTCGACGTGCTCGTGCTGCTGCCCGATGGCGTCGAGGCCCATGTGCCCGGCCCGGTCAAGTCGGCCATCGAAGGTTTCATCACGGCCTGCTGGGACCTGGGCCTGGAGATCGGCTCCTCGGTGCGCACGCTGGGTGAATGCCTGTCCGAGTCCCAGGGCGACGTGACCATCCAGACGGCCCTGCTCGAAGCCCGGGCGCTGGCCGGGGACGCCAAGCTGTTCAAGCTGATGGCCAAGCGCTTCACGCAGGCCATGGACGCCAAGGCCTTCTTTCGCGCCAAGACGCTGGAGAGCCTGCAGCGCCACACCAAGTTCGACGACACGCCCTACGCGCTGGAGCCCAACTGCAAGGAAAGCCCCGGCGGCCTGCGCGACCTGCAGATGCTGATCTGGATCGCGCGCGCGGCCGGCCTGGGCAAGACCTGGAAGGCCCTGGCCCAGCGCGGCCTCATCACGGCCTTCGAGAGCAAGCAGCTGCAGCGCAACGAAGGTCAGCTGCGGCTGATCCGCGCGCGGCTGCATGCCGTCGCCGGCCGGCGCGAGGACCGTCTCGTCTTCGACCTGCAGACCGCCGTCGCCCAGAGCTTCGGCTTCGAGGGCACGGGCGCCCAGCGTGCCTCCGAGGTGCTGATGCGGCGCTACTACTGGGCGGCCAAGGCCGTCACGCAGCTGCACCAGATCCTGCTGCTGAACCTGGAGGAGCAGATCAATGGCTCCCAGCAGGGCTTGCTGCGGCCCATCGACGGCCACCCGGACTTCCTGGACCGCGGCCGCATGCTGGAGGTCGCCAGCGACGACCTGTACCAGCGCGACCCGCACGCCATCCTGCGCACCTTCCTGATCTACCAGCAGACGCCGGGCATCAAGGGCCTGTCGGCGCGCACGCTGCGGGCGCTGTACAACGCCCGCGGTCTGATGGACGCCGCCTGGCGCCGTGACCCGGTCAACCGGGCGACCTTCATGACGATGCTGCGCGAGCCCGAGGGCCAGACGCATGCCTTCCGGCTCATGAACCAGACCTCGGTGCTGGGGCGCTACCTGTGGGTGTTCCGCGCCATCGTCGGGCAGATGCAGCACGATCTCTTCCACGTCTACACCGTGGACCAGCACATCCTGATGGTGCTGCGCAATGTGCGGCGCTTCTTCGTGCCGGAGCATGCCCACGAGTACCCGTTCTGCTCGCAACTTGCCGCGCAGTTCGACACGCCCGAGCTGCTCTATATCGCCGCCCTCTTCCACGATGTGGCCAAGGGCCGCGGCGGCGACCACTCGGAGCTCGGCGCCACCGAGGTGAAGCGCTTCTGCCGCCAGCATGGGTTGAACGCGGAGGACACGGCCATGTGCGTCTTCCTCGTCGAGCACCACCTGACGATGTCGCGCGTGGCGCAGAAGGAAGACCTGTCCGACCCCGACGTCATCGCCGCCTTCGCCGCCAAGGTCGGTGACGTGCGTCGCCTGACGGCGCTGTACCTGCTGACTGTCGCCGACATCCGCGGCACCAGCCCCAAGGTCTGGAATGCCTGGAAGGGCAAGCTGCTGGAGGACCTCTACCGCATCACGCTGCGTGCCTTGGGTGGAGCCAAGATCAATCTCGACGCCGAGATCGAGGCACGCAAGGCCGAGGCCCGCCAGGACCTGGCCCTGCACTCCCAGCTTCCCGGTACCGAGGAGCCGCTGTGGAAGACGCTGGCCATCAGCTACTTCGCGCGCCATGAAGGCGCCGAGCTGGCCTGGCACGCGCGTTCGCTGTGGCGCCATGTCGAGACCCAGGTCCCCGTCGTGCGCGCGCGTCCCTCGCCCATCGGCGAGGGCTTGCAGGTCCTGGTCTACGCACCCGACCAGCAGGACCTGTTCGCCCGCATCTGCGGCTATTTCGACGGTGCCGGCTTCAGCATCCTCGATGCCAAGGTGCACACGACACGCAAGGGCTATGCGCTGGACACCTTCCAGGTCATCCGCCCCGAGGCCGACGTGCACCACCGCGACCTCGTGCCGCTGGTGGAGCAGAAGCTCAGCGCGGCGCTGCAGACCGGCGGCCCACTGCCCGAGCCGCGGCGCGGGCGCCTCTCGCGCCGCGTCAAGAGCTTCCCCTACACGCCGCGCATCTCACTGCGCCCGGACGAGCGCGCGACGGCCTGGTTGCTGACCATCTCCACCAGCGACCGCGCCGGCCTGCTCTACGCCATCGCCCGTGTGCTGGCGCGACACGGCATCAACCTGCAGCTGGCCAAGATCTCGACGCTGGGCGAGCGCGTGGAAGACACGTTCTTGCTCGACGGCCCGGCACTCCAGCAGAACAAGGCCCAGCTGCAGATCGAGAGCGAGCTGCTGGACGCGGTGTCGCTGCCGGCCTGACAAGCCCACCCCTACCGGCTTCGCTGCCGTGGCCGCCCAACGCAGCACAGCTTGAGCCGCATCAAGGCAGCCGGCGGCCGAGCACGCCACACTTGGCACCGCCATGCCCAACCGCTACAGCGAAAAGGCCCTGAGGGAGTCCCAGGCCTTCGGCGCCCGTCCCATTCCCGTGCTGCGCCCGCTGGGCTGGCTCGCGCGCGGCTGGCAGGACCTGTGGCAGGCGCCGCTGGCCTCGCTCGCCCACGGCCTGGTCATGGCCGCGTTCGGCGCCCTGCTCTTCGCGCTGGCGCGAGACCGCTTCTGGTTGCTGGCGGGCGCCTTCACCGGCTTCCTCATCATCGCGCCCATCCTGGCCACCGGCCTGTACGCGCTCAGCCGCGAGCTGGACCGGGGCGGGCAACCCGGCTGGCGCACGGTGCGCGACGCCTGGCGCCCGCGCGACGGCCGGCTCATCGTCTTCGGCGTGCTGCTGGCCTTCGCCGGCACGGGCTGGGTGCTGTGCTCCGCGGCCTTCGTGACCGGCTTTGCCGCCGACCCCATCCACAGCCCGCGCGACTTCCTGCTCAAGGTCGTGATGAACGACGAATCCCGGCTCTTCGAGACCTGGCTCATGCTGGGTGCGGTGCTCGCCGCGCCGGTTTTCGCCTCCACCGTCGTGGCCATCCCGGCGCTGGTAGACCTGCCTCCGCACAAGCTGGGCGTGCTCGGCGCGGTGTTCACGAGCTGGAAGGTCGTGCTGGCGCACCCCGCCCCCATGGCGCTCTGGGCCGCCCTCCTCCTCGCATTGACGCTGCTGGGCATGGCCACCGCGCTGCTGGGCCTGATCCTCGTCGTGCCTTGGCTGGGCCACGCGAGCTGGCACGCCTACCGCGACCTTGTCACCCGCCGGGACTGAACCATGTGGGGCTACACCGAAGCCGAGATCGCGCAGTTCGGCCTGACCTTCGGGGTTGGCGCCTTCATGCTCTACATGGTGTTCATCATCCTGCAGCTGGCGCGCGAGTCCAAGGCGGGTCGCTTCGGCACCTTCGTGCTGCTGCTGGGCCTGGGCTTCGGCCTTGTCGGCTTCGCGGCCAAGGGCGTCATCAAGTACTTCCTGTCCGGAGCCATCGGATGAAGCCGCCCTCTGCGGCAAGCCGCACCTTGAAGCACAGCCATTTCGAGGACGCCCAGGCCCTGCTCACCGGCACGCTGTTCGCCGCGCTGGGCGTGGCCCTGTTCAAGCAGGCCGGCCTGCTCAGTGGCGGCACGGTCGGCATCGCCTTCCTGCTGCACTACGCCTTCGGCTGGTCGTTCGGCCTGCTGTTCTTTGCCATCAACCTGCCGTTCTATGCGCTGGCCTGGCGTCGCATGGGAGTTGCGTTCACGGTGAAGAGCCTGCTGGCCGTCGCGCTGCTGGCGGCGCTCGCCGAGGCCTTGCCCGGCTGGCTGAGCATCAGCCAGCTCAACCCCTGGTTCGGCGCCATCGGCGGCGGGCTGCTCGTGGGCGCGGGGCTGATCATCCTGTTCCGCCACCGGGCGTCCCTCGGTGGGCTCAACGTGCTGGTGCTGTGGCTGCAGGAAACGCGCGGCTGGCGTGCCGGCTATCTGCAGGCCGGCCTGGACACGGCCATCCTGCTCGCCGCCCTGCCCCTGGTGCCGCTGGATCGCATCGGCCTGTCGCTGCTGGGCATGGCGGCCATCAACGCGGCCCTGGCCATCAACCACCGACCCGGCCGCTACGTGGCGACCTGAGCGTCACGCCAGATCACCGGCAAGGCTGGCCAGTGTCTCGGGCGTGATCTGCACGTGTGCGGGGTAGTGGGTGTGATCGCAGCCGAGCTTCACGCTCGCGCCCGCCTTGAGCGCCTGCCGCATGGCCGGTGTGAGCTCGAAGCGCACGAAGTGCACGGCCGAGGTCTTCTCGTCGTTCTCGCGGTCCAGGTCCTCGTCGGCGATGGCATAGACGCGCGGCTGGCCCTCCACCTCGATGAACATCCGGTCCTCCACGCCGATCAGCCGCGCCAGCTCCCGCTTGCGTTCGTTGGGGTCGGGATATTCGATGAGGAGCGTCCCCTTCCAGTTCGTGCCGTCGGGCACCAGCGGCGCATAGGCATCGATCTCGCCCTGGATGCCCTCTTCCTCGAAGATCTTCTCGATGCGCAGCATCTCCTGGATCTGGTAGCGAATGGTGCGCTCGTCCTCGAACTGCAGGTTCAGGTGCTCGCCCAGCTGCACGCTGCGCAGCCGGCGGTGGGCGACGATTGAACCCTTCTCGGTCTTGCGGAACTTCGCATAGGCCTCCAGCGTCATCAGGCTGTCTTTGGTGATCATGGCAAGCCGTAAGCAGTACGCATCAAGGTCAGTGGGTGAGCCAGGGCCTTGGCCGGCGTGCCGGCCTGCGCCATGCCCTGGGCGATGTGGTGGCCGGCCAGCGCACAGTCGCTGGCGATGAAGTCGGGCTCGTCCTTGGCCATGGCCTTGAACACCGGCTTGCCGATCTTCATCGCGACCGGGTGAGTGGGCGTCTTCACGCCATAGGTGCCCGCATGGCCCGAACAGCGCTCGACGGTGTTGAGCTTGACCTCCACGCTCCGGCCGATCAGCCTGAACATTTCCTCGGTCTTGCGGCCGATCTTCTGCACCCGGCCGTGGCAGGGTACGTGGTATGACACCCTGCCCAGGGCTTGCTTGAAATCGGTCCGCAGCAAACCGTCCTTGTGGCGGGCGACGAGGTATTCGAACGGGTCCCACATCGCGTCCTGCACGAGCCTCACCGCATCCTCCTCAGGAAACATCAGCGGCAGCTCCTGCTTGAACATCAGCGTGCAACTCGGGATGGCCGACAGGATGGCGAAGCCGTCCTTGGCATAGGGCGCCAGCGTGGCGATATTGGCCGTCTTGTGCTTCTCCACCGTGGCCAGGTCGCCGAGCTCCAGCTTGGGCATGCCGCAGCAGGCTTCCTTTTCGACGAGGACATAGGGAATGGCGTTGTGCTCCAGCACCTTGAGCAGGTCAAAGCCGATGCCGGGCTCGTTGTAGTTGACGTAGCAGGTCGAGAAGATGGCCACCTTGCCCGGCGTGCGCTCGCCGTTGGTGACGACTTGCGTCTGCGCCTTGGGCGCGCTCCAGCGAAAGCGCTGTGTCGCCAGCGCCGGCAGCCAGGCATCAGGGTGCACGCCCAACTGCTTGTCCATCAGCTTGCGCGCGAACTTCGTGCGGTTCACGGCGTTGGCAACCTGCACAACGATGGGAATGCCGGCGAACTGGCCGTGCACGTCGGTGGAGGCCAGGAACTTCTCGCCGCCGCCGACCTCGCCCTTGCCGAATTTGATCGCCTTGGCACGCAGCATGGTGTGTGGGAAGTCGACATTCCACGGGTGCGGCGGCACATAGGGGCACTTGGTCATGTAGCAGAGGTCGCACAGATAACACTGGTCGACGACCTTCCAGAAATCCCGCTTGTTCACGCCATCCAACTCGCCGGTCTTGCCCTCGTCGATGAGATCGAACAGCGTCGGGAAGCTCTGGCACAGCGACACGCAGCGCCGGCAGCCGTGGCAGATGTCAAAGATGCGCTCCATCTCGTGGAGGCATGCCGCCTCGTCGTTGAACTCGGCGCTCTTCCAGTCGAGGGCGTGGCGAGTCGGCGCCTCGAGATTGCCTTCCCTGATGCTCATCGCGGCTCCTGGCCAAAAGGAAGGCGGCCGCTGGATTCAGCGGCCGCTCGATGGACCGCTCAGTCCACCAGTGCGTCCAACGCCTTCTGATACCGGTTGGCATGGGACCGCTCGGCCTTGGCGAGCGTCTCGAACCAGTCGGCGATCTCGTCGAAGCCCTCGTCGCGCGCTGTTCGGGCCATGCCTGGGTACATGTCGGTGTACTCGTGTGTTTCACCGGCGACGGCGGCCGCCAGGTTCTGGCGGCTGCTGCCAATCGGCAGCCCGGTGGCGGGGTCGCCCACGGCCTCCAGGAATTCGAGATGCCCGTGGGCGTGGCCCGTCTCACCCTCGGCGGTGGAACGGAACAACGCGGCCACGTCGTTCTGGCCCTCGATGTCGGCCTTGTTCGCGAAGTAGAGGTAGCGGCGGTTGGCCTGGGATTCGCCCGCGAAGGCGTCTTTCAGGTGCTGCTCGGTCTTGGAACCTTTCAAGCTCATCGCAGTCTCCGTTGGGGGTGGGGAGACGAGGACGCTACTCCTGTGCGGCCAGGCTCAGCCAATCGATAGCTTCAATGCACCTCATAGCAGGCCGCTATACCAACGCAGGCCCAGCAGTTGGCGCGCCAGTTGGTGGGAGCGGCCCTGGGGGTCCGCCAGGTCGTGCAGCACGGTGAAATGGTTGCAGCCCGGCAGCGCCTCGCAGACGGGCACGGCGCGCGTCCCCCAGGCGGACCGGATCAATTGGTTCTGGCGCTGGTATTCCTCGCTCTCCTGCTCGCCCACGAGGGCGATCAGCGTCTGCGGGGCGCGCGGTGGCGGGAAGTGCACGGGGCTCAGCCGCCGCACGCTGGCCGCATCCAGCTGGAGATCGGCCTGCAGGAAGGGCACGCGCAACAGCGGCGCGAGGTCATGCAGGCCCGAGACGGACATGGCGCCCTGCACCAGGCGTCGCGGCAGGTCGGTGCCCACGCGCTTCCAGTCGCAGCAGCTCAGCATCGCCGCCAGATGGCCACCCGCCGAATGCCCGACCAGGACGATGCGACTGGGGTCCCCGCCCAGCCGGGCCCCGTGCCGCCAGGCCCAGGCGACGGCCTCGGTGAGCTGCATGGCGATGCGCTCGATGCCGACGTCGGGGCAGAGGTCGTAGTTCGGCACGACGACCAGGGCGCCCTCGTCCGTGAAGCTCGCGGCCAGGAAGGAATAGTCCGACTTGTCCAGCGACCGCCAGTAGCCGCCGTGGATGACGATGAGGATGGGCGCGAAGCCGCCGCCAAAGGCCGGGTCGGGCGTGAAGACGTCCAGCGTCTGCATGGGATCGGCCCCGTAGCGCAGGTCGAGGTGGCAGCTGGAGCGTTCCCGCGTCAGCGCGGAGGCCTGGGCCCAGCGCCCCAGGATGTCGGCGCTGTCGGTCACGCGTTGGCGATTGTTGTACTGGGCCTCGAACCAGGTCGTCGGCTTGCGGGGCGTCATGGGCCAAGACGATAGCAGCCACTTCCCGTGGCTATACTTTCCCGGTCGCGTGGGGGGGTAGCTCAGCTGGGAGAGCGCCGCGTTCGCAATGCGGAGGTCGGGAGTTCGATCCTCCTCCTCTCCACCAACCGATCATCCTGAGCGATCCCGCATCGCCGCAGGAACCAAAAGGCCCTTGAGCATCAATGCTCCAGGGCTTTTTCTTTTTCTCGCGATCAAGTCATCCTGCGGCGCCGGAGATGCCCGCGTCCTTCCACGCAGCACATGACTTTTGATCGGGGCATGCCGTCCTGGCGGTGCTTCCTGTCGCCATCAATGTCATCAGATGTAAACCCAAATGACATCGATAACATTAAGCCGCACAGTGCGGGACATCAGCAGCCGGCGAGGGTCGCGCCGGCTCGAAAACCCACAACGACCAACGGAGACAACCCATGAACCGCTACCCAGCTGCGGCACGTACCGCAACGAAGCCGATCGGCCTCGCCCCGTCCAAGCCCTCTTTCATCCGCACGCTTGGGAGCCCGCTGCGGGCATGACGCCGACAGCTTCGGTTGGACACCAGCCGCACAAGCGATGGACGAGTTAGCAAAGACCTTCGTCGCCGATGGCGGATACGCCAAAGCTTAGCCTTCAGTCCAGCAGCGAGAAATGCCCAAGGACGAGCAAGAGACGGCGCGCTCATCGACGACACGCCGCTTGCATGTAAGCGATTTCAATGTCCCTGAAACGAGGCTGCTGCCAAAAAACGGCGCGTCGATCGCCGTTTGCAGACGTAGGCTGCGCACCCCGAGCAGTTTGAGCGAGGAGCTAGTTGCATCATGACGAGCGGACCCGTTGATGAGATGGCCTATGGCCCGGTGACGCAATTGCTTCGGAAATGGGCCGAGGGCGATGGCCAGGCGTTCGAGCGCTTGATTCCGCTTGTCTATGACGATCTGCGTCATCTCGCGCGCCGCCATCTGCGCGGCGAGCGCTCAGGTCACACGCTCCAGGGCACCGGCCTGGTCCACGAAGCCTTCCTGCGGTTGTCGCAGGAACGCGCAGTGCAGTGGAAGTCGCGCTCCCAACTCTTTGCGCTGATCTCCAAGCTGATGCGCCACATCCTGGTCGACCATGCCCGCGCGCGCCAGACAGGCAAGCGAGGCGGCGGCCAGATCGCCGTGAGCCTGGAGGAACTTCATGAGTTGCCCACGGATTGGGACCAATCGATCCAGGCGGGCGAGCTGGCACTCAACATCCTCACGCTCGACCAGTGCCTGCAACGGCTGGAACGCCTCGACCCGCAGCAGAACCAGGTCGTTGAGCTGCGCTACTTCGGCGGGCTCAGCATCGACGAGACCGCCGAGGCGCTGGGCATTTCTCCGGCCACGGTGAAGCGGGAATGGGTGACGGCGCGGGCCTGGCTGCTGCGCGAAATGGCGCGGCCTGCTGCTGTCGCCTCGCGCCGGGAAGTTCTTTCCGCTGTCGCGCCGGCATGAGCTTGCACTGCCGTCCCGGGAGGCAACGGCATTGAGCGCATCGATGGAAGCCGAGCTGTGGCAACGGGCCAAGGCAGTCGTGGCCGACGCCATGGAGCGTCCGGCGAGCGAGCGCAAGGCTTTCGTGCGGCATGCCAGCGCCGGCGACTCGACGTTGATGCGCGAAGTCGAAGACCTGCTTGAAGCCGCCGGCGCTGTGGCAAGTCCCCTGGATGCGCCGCCCGCTGAATTCATGCTCGAGGCGCTGGGGCAGCGCGCGACCGGGACATGGGTTGGGCGAACACTGGGTGCCTATCGGCTCGTGTCGCTGATTGCCCGCGGCGGCATGGGCGAGGTGTACCTCGGTGAGCGCGCTGACGGCCAGTACGAGCAGCAGGTGGCGGTCAAGGTGATGAGGGCGGATGCCGACCAGGCCGTTGCCCTGGAACCGTTCTGGGCCGAGCGGCGCATCCTGGCCTCGCTCGACCATCCCAACCTCGCCAAACTGATCGACGCCGGCGTCACGGGCGACGGCGCGCCGTGGTTTGTCATGGAACTCGTTCAAGGCGACGCCATCGACACCTACTGCGACGGTCGCGGGCTTGGCGTGGAAGATCGGCTGCGGCTCTTTGTCACCGTCTGCCAGGTGGTGGGTTATCTGCACGGACGCGGCGTGGTGCACCGCGATCTGAAGCCGAGCAACATCCATGTGCGCGGCGATGGCACGGTCAAGTTGCTGGACTTCGGCATCGCCGAGCAGCTGCATCCGGTGCAGGCCGACAACCAGCACACGGATGGAATCCACCGCATCCTGACGCCCGAATACGCCAGCCCCGAGCAGATCCGCGGCGAGCCGGTCACGCCGGCGAGCGACGTCTTCTCGCTGGGCGTGGTGCTGTATCGGTTGCTCGCCCGGACGAGTCCCTATGCTCGCGGCGTCGGCGACGTCTCGCCGGGCCAGGCCATCCTCGAAGACGGCCCGCCTTGGCCAAGCCGGGCCGTCGATGCCAGCCTGACCGGTGCCGGCACACTCAGGCGGCAGCTGCGCGGTGGCCTGGATGCGGTGGTGATGAAAGCCCTGCACAAGTCGCCGGCGCAGCGCTATGCCAACGCGGCGGAACTGGCTGACGATCTCTCCCGGCACCTGCAAGGCCTCGCGGTGCAGGCTCGGCCCCATGCGCGGCGCTACCGCATCGGCCTCTTCCTGCGGCGCCACCGTGTGGCGCTCTCTGCGTCCCTGCTGGTTCTCGTGGCCGCCTCCACCGTGGCGGCCTATGAGGCCTACGAAGCGCGCCGGCAGAAGGCCCGTGCGGAGCAGCACTTCGCCGACGTCCGCAAGCTGGCCACCCTCATGCTGCGCGACCTTCAGAAGGCCATCGCGCCGCTGCCAGGGGGCACGGCGGCGCGGCGGATGGTCGTGCAGAACGCGCTCGACTCGCTGCGGCATTTGAGCGCCGAAGCCGCCGGGGACGCTGAGCTGCAGATCGAGCTGGCCGGCGGCTACCGCAACATCGGCGACATCCAGGGCCGCCCGTACTCGGCCAACCTCGGTGACCCGAAGAGCGCGCGCGACAGCTACGACCGCGGCATCGCGCTGGTGAAGAACCTCGTCGGCAACCCGCGGGTCGCCGAGCCGAGCCAGGCCCATGCCGCGGCCACGCTCGCCCAGCTGTATCAGCGCAAGGGCACGCTGCTGGCCTCCCAGGATGACGACGCCGCGGCGGAGTCACTGGTGGCCCAGGGGGTCGAGCTGATGGACACGTTGGCCGCACATGGCCAGCTGGATCCCGATCTGCAGACCACCCATGCCGCGATGCATTCCCAGCTCGCGCAGGTCCAGCGTTTCGTTGACAAGGTGGAGCCCTTCTTCAAGAGCCTGGCAACCGCCCGGCGCCTGTATCTGGCCATCCTCGCTAGCCGGCCTGGCGATGAGACGGCCACATCCGGCCTGGCCACCACCTACCTGGAAGAAGGCACCTACTACTTCGAACGCGATGAGGAGGCTGCGACGGTGCAGCTGGCCATCGCGGCGTTCCGGCGCGCCCTCGAGCTGCAAGGGCCGGTCGTGCAAAGGCATGGCGATGATGCGCGCCTGCAGCGCAATTTCGCGGCCCACCACGCCAATCTGGCCGCGGCCCTGATGCGCGCCAAGCAGCCACGTGACGCGGCCAACGCCTACCGGCAGGCGGTCCAGATCCTGTCCGAACTGAGCGGCCGGGACCCCAGCAACGCACAACTGCGCGCCGAGGTGGCCATCGTCACCGGTTCGATGAGCAAGGCGCTGCTGGCCAACGGCGATGCGGCGGCCGCCGTAGCAGCGGCGCAGCGGGCGGTGGAGGGCTACAACAGCCTGCCAGAAGGCTCATTGCGCGACCTGAACACACGCTACAAGCAGGGCGTGGCCCACTACCTGCTGGGCCAGGCGCTTGCCGCCGGCCACCAGAACGCCCGAGCATGCGCCGCGTGGCGACGCAGCCTGGTCATCCTGCGCGACGTGCAGAGCCGCAACGGCATTGGCCGGACCGACACCACGCCGGCCGTCGTGTCGCAGTCACTGCAGCGCTGCGACTAAAGCGTATCCAGCTGAAACGCCATGAGCCGGTCGCTCCGCGTTTCTCGCCTTATGCGGTATCTGGAACTGATGCGCAGCCGAGGTGTTTGGCATGGGAATGTTGATGTCTTTGGGAGCGGCGTTCGGCCGTGGCGACCATCCGCTTCCGCCCGGAGCGAACGGCACCACGCCGGTATTGCTGCACGACGAGCCGCCAGGGTTGCAACGAGACCTGACCCAGCCGCGGCTGCAGCCGGCGCTGCTCGTCGCGCTGATGGCGGCAGAGACACCCGAGCTGCGCCAACGCTCGGTGAAGGCGCTGCTGCAGTCGCTCGGCTTTGAATGGCTGGGCTACGGCTGTTTCAGCCAGGCGGGAGACCGCCCCGTGCCGCGGTCGTTCTGCACGACCTACGCGGATCCCGCCTGGACGGAACGCTACTTCGCCGAGACCTATCACCTGGTCGACCCGCGGTTGCAGCGCGTGCCCGAATCCGGCCTGCCGGTCATGTGGACGCTGGACGAGCTGCAAGCCGAGGCCGAGACGCCTTCCTACCTGCAGGGCCTGCGCCAGCGCTTCTTCGACGACCTGCGCGCCACCGGTGCCGGCAGCGGCGTGATGATGGGCCTGCCGAGCTTGCCGGGCCGTGATCGGCACATCATCAGCCTGATCTCGAAACGACCGGGCCGCGACTGGATGACCGATGCGGTGCTGGGCCAGGTCCTGACCCTGGCCCTGTGCCTGCACGAGTTCTACAGCCGCTATACGCTGGCACCGCAAGCGGACGGCCTGCGCAGCGCCGCCGGCGCGCTGACGCCGCTGCAGAACGAGATCCTGGCGCGGCTGGCGCGCGGCCTGCCCGACAAGCTCATCGCCGCGCAACTCGACCTCTCGTTGCACAACGTCGATTACCACATGCGCCAGCTGCGCAAGCGCTTCGGCGTGCGCAACCGCCTGCAGCTGATGCAGGCCGCGCTGGGGCCGGCGCCTCACGCCGCCTGAGCCCTGACGGCGGCCCGCACGGGGCCGCTGCGCCGACGGCTGAACGCGGTGGCGCAACGCCGTGCCGAAGCGGCACGGGTGCACATCACGCCTTCGGTGCGTGATACCCATCGGGAAGCACCAGCACATCGCCCACTTCGATGTAGTTGGGGTTCTGGCCGCCGCGCGCGTTGATGGGGCGCTTGTCGCTTTCCATGCGGTCGTTGAGCCACAGGTTGTGGCCATAGATCCACTCCACGACCTTGGGATCATTGCCGGCGATGCTCCAGACGCTCTCGTCCGCCTTCACGGTGTAGGTGTTGCTGCGCGCGGTCTTCGACGTGTCCACCGGTGCGGGCGGCGTGTCATCGGGCTTGGGCAGGGGCGGCGGCGCCATGCCATGCGCCTGCAGCCAGTTCTTCAAGCCCTCACCCCCACGGGCAGACAGCCGGATGTTGACGTCGGCCATGCAATGGATCTCGCGCGACTTCGGGTTGTAGTCGATGAAGTAGTGCGCCTTGTTGGGGTCGTTGACCTTGGCGGCGCCGGGTGCGGCCGCGATGTCCTTGTCGTAGACCCAGCTGCCACCGCGGTAGTAGGTCTGCGTCATCGGGTCCTCGAAGCGCTTCTTGCCGCCGTTGTAGGCCACACTCGAATAGGACAGGTCCACCTTGGTCGGGTCCTCGGGCAGGGCCAGGAAGGCCTCGTAGTGCTCCGGCGCCTGCTTGTCGGTGTCGTATTCGGACGCCTGGCGTACCTGCTCCAGCCGACCCGTGCGCTGCAGCTCGTTGACCCAGTCCACGAACTTGTCGGGGTCGCCCTTGGCATCGCTGTAGGCATCCAGCAGCCCCTCGGCCAGCGACTCGCCGCTGAGCCAACGGTTGAAGTTGGCCTTCAGCAGGTCGCGGTCGGCAAGATTGTCAGCAGCGCCGGGCGACATGCCGGCGGCGGAGAGGAAGTCTCGATCCACCGATTCCAGCTGCTTGTGGATCTTCTGCTCATTGCCGTACCAGTTGACCAGGTCGGTCGCCGTCCAGGCCATGGTGGCCAGCCAGCCTGCAGGGCCGGCCTCCATGAAGGGCAGCTTCTTGGCCATGAACTTGCCGACAGCCTCGTAGATGTTCGCCGGCGTCATCACCGCCTTCAAGCCGAAACGGCCGAGCGCGTACTTGTTGACGGCGCCCTCGATAGCCAGCTGCGCCGCCTTGATCGGCCCATCGCGCGTCACAGCCGCGCCACCCTGTGCGGCGATCCGCTTGGCCTCCTCGGTGGTGACCAGCGGGTCCTTCAGCAGGTTCCAGGCCCCCTTGAACTCGAGCGTCGAGATCGCGACGTCGTTGGACAGGTTGACGGTGGCGGTCCAGAAGTTGCGCTGGTCCACCGGCTTGCCGTCGACGAAGTTGTTGATCTCGCTGTTCACCCGGCTCGCGTCCCACACCGCAGCGTCGGCATGCAGCAGGCCGAAGAAGCCGATGGACTTCCATTCGGCGGTGCGGGTGAACTCGCTGCCGCGCTCGATCGTGCTGAGGCTCGGCAGGCCCCTGGTGTCGTTGAGAACCCTCTGCATGCTCGGCGGCAATGCCTGCGCGCCCTTGTGCGCCAGCGCGGCGCCGGCCTCGAGCACCTTGATGCCCGCGAAGCCCCCCACCAGCCCCAGCAGCACCGGCTTGCGCCAGGACTCGCTCGAGTCGAACTTGAGGTTGTGATAGAGGTAGTCCGTGAACCACAGCTGCGTGACGCCCACCGCGCCCCAGCTCGCCGCCGCCGCCGGGCCATGGTTGCCCAGCCGCCCATAGCCAGCGCCGTAGACACCCTTGAGCTTGTTGTTCTCGATGGCGTTCTCGGCGAAGTCGCCGGTCCACTGCAGGTACAGGTTCACCGGCACCACCCCTGCAGCCGCAGGCGGTGTGATGCCGGCGTCGCGCATCCAGTTCAGCGACGAATGCACCGCCTGCTCCTTGATGCGGGTCGAGGCGGCATCGCTGCCCATCAGCATGGTCTTGGTGTAGTCGTCGTCCAACAGCGCCTTGCGCTTGTCGTCCACCTGGCTGTAGCCGTCCTGCTTGCCCAGCCTGTCGTCCTGGCCATAGAAGGTGACCATCTCGGTGTCGCGCAGCAGCTGGTAGCCGCGCGCGTCCAAGGTGCGCTTGCCGTCCTCGAAGGCCTTGGCGAAGTCGGGGTGCTGCTTGATCACGGCCTGCAGCGCTTTCTGCTGCTGCTCCTCGGTCATCAGTTTGCCGAAGCGCAGCTGCGGAACTTCAAGCGCGGCCATGTCCTTGTGCTTGTCTTCGAACAGCTGGCGCGAGTTCTTCTTCAGGTCGTCCAACCCCTTGGCGGTGCTTTGCAGGGTTTCCTTCGCGAGGTCAACCTCATGCCCGCCGGCCGGGCCCCAATCCATCTTGAACTGGAAGTCCTTTTCCTGTCTGGCCGTTTCCAGAGCCAGCGTCGCCCCTGAACCGTTGGCGATGGCGCGCTGGAAGCCGCCATTGAGACGCCCCTGCTGCGGCCCCCAGTTCTCGACGATGTTCATCGTGAAGGACTGCCCGGCAGACTCGACAGCCTTCTGAACCTCGCTCGATTCCCAGGCCATCACCGGCTTGCCGTCCGCGCTGTTGCCAGTCGGATGCGAGCCGGCCGCGGCGCGGTCGATGACCGTGCTGACACCGCCGATGATCTCGTCGAAGTCCTTCAGGCCGTAGCCCATCAGCATGTCGTTGTCCATGCCGCGGAAGGACTTGAAATCCTCAGGCGTGCCGTCGATCGTCATCAGCTCCGCGGAGTGGTCGCCATGCAGCGAGACGTCGTCGATCACCTTGTCCAGGGTGCCGTTCCCGTCCGGACCGAAGAGCTTGTTGACGATGCGCGCCGTGATCTCGGGCGTGAGTTCAGGATGCTTGGCCGGGTCGGTCAGCTCCATCAACTTGCGCGTGGCCGCCGTGGCGGGCGCCGCATAGTTCTTGTCCCGCCGGTAGGTGTCCCCGTACTCGTCCTTGTAGTCCTTGACGCCCTTGTCGTAGGCGTCGGTGACGGCCTGGGCCGATTCGTTCACATAGCTGTCGACGAGCTTCTTCACGCCCGGGTCCGACATCACCAGCTCGCGGATCTGCAGGCTGGTGTCGGCCGGCATCGCCTTGCCGAGGGCGAGCATCTGGTTGGTCGTGCCGCTGGCGCTCTCGGTGTGGCTGATGATGCGCGCCGCTGCGGCCATGCGGGTCAGGTCTTCGTCACCCAGGTAGCGGTCGACCAGGCTCATCGCGGCGTCGTCGATCGCCTTGTCGCGCGCGGCGCCGTCCGGCTCCCCGGCCGTGGCCAACGAGATCTCGTGGCCCAAGGCCTCCATCACGGCATTGCGCTTGGTCTCGTAGTCAGCCAGGGCCGTCTTGTAGGCGCCCTCGTCGGTGTGACCGGTCGCGTTGAGCTGCGCCTGCAGCGTCGTGACCTGGTCGGTCGCGCGGTGGAACTCATAGAGCTTGTTGCCGGTGTCGCGCTGCTGGGCGTTCTCGGTCTTGACCGTCTTCAATGCAGCGTCGACCACCATCTGCGCCTCGGGGTCGTCGCGGAAGCGCTTGGCGATCTCGTGCGCCGCATCCTCGGTGGCCACCGCGTTCTTCGCGTCGGCCTTGTAGGTCTGGCGCAGCTCCGCCGCGATGGCCTGCTCGCTCTTGGCGCGTTCCCGGATCGTCAGGTTGGCAGCGCTGCGGTAGGCCTGGGCCGCCTTCTCGTAGTCCTCGCTGCCGGGCTTGTACTTGGCGAGCTCTGCTTCCTTCTTGCGCGCGTCCAGCAGCAGCTCGTGGGACAGGTCGATCTCGTCGTCCGTGTAGGTCTTCATCGCCGCCAGGTCGGTGGGCGACGCACCTGCCACGCCCGCCGGCTCCGGCACGCCAGCGATCAGCCGCACCGTGGACGCGAGCGTGTCGGGCGATGCCGCCAGCACCGAGCCCGCCGGCGCGTTCTGCGGCGATTGCAAGGCAAACAGCACCGCGTCGTGCAGCGCCCCCTTGCCGACGTTGTGCGCGCGCAGGGCATCGCCGAACAGGTCGAGCCCGTCGGCACCACCGCCTGGCTTGGCTGGTGCGGCGAGGTGATCCAGCAACGTGCGCGCGAGTTGCCGCGCCTGCGCCGGGTCGCCGGCGGCATCGGCCGCCGTGGCCAGGTCGTCGACCAACGCGTGGTACTCCGCCTTGTCGTCGATGCCCGTGGTCTTGCCGGCCTGGCCGTCGGCCGGCAGGTCGGTGTGGCGCGCCTCCTGGCCCGCCGTCTCGGCAAGCTTGCTGACCACCGGCTGGGCCTTGGCCATCAGCTGCTTGCGCTGCTCGGGGCTCAGGCTCGTGTCTCCCATCGCCTGCGCGAGCTGTTGGGCAGCGGTGGCGGCGCCCGACTGGGCGTAGACGTCCTGGATCTGCTGGGCATAGCCGTCGACGTCATGCTTGGCGACCGGCACGCCCTGCATGGGCTGCAGGAACGGTGGCGGGTTGCTGCCCAGGGGTGGCTTTGACTGCAAGGGCCCCAGCCCGGGCGACAGCGGGTTGTTGCCACCGAGCGGAGGCGTGGCGCGCAGCGGCCCCAGGCCGTTGACGAGGGGCGAACCGCTGTTGAAGAGGGGCGCGGCTGCCAATGGATCGTAGAAGGCGTAGGTCGCCCGCGCCTTGTCGACCTGCTTCTGCGCTTCCTGGGTGGCGGCCGACGGCGCGGCCGGCGCGCGGTTGTCCTGCGCGTCCTTCAGCCTGGCCTTGGCGAGACCGTGTTCCTTCTCCTTGAACACGGCCTGGGCTTCGGCCTTGAGCGCATCTGCTTGCTTGGCCTTGTGTTCGTCCTTCAGCTTCGCGGCCTTCTCCTGGTCCTGTTGGGCCTGGGTCTGCTCCGCCTTGGCTTGCGCTTCCTCGGCAGCCTTGCGTGCGACTTCGGCCTGGCGCTTGGCTTCTTCGGCGCGGCGACGGGCTTCCTCGGCGCGGCGGCGCGCTTCTTCGGCAGCGCGGCGTGCAGCCTCCTCGGCGCGACGGCGCGCTTCTTCGGCCTGTGCGGCGGCGTCGTCCCGGCCGACGAAAGAACTGGACCCTACGGCGTCAAGCATTCACTCTCTCCTTGTCTATGGCGGATGGGCCTGATGTGCATTCCTGCCCGGCGATCAACAGTAGTTGCAGGTGTGTCGCCCTCGCAACTACGAGTCCACGTAGCGCGGGCCTGTTAACGCTATGGCAATGGGCCTTCCCGAAGGGTTGTCACCAAAAAGGCCGCGTGCGGCGTTGCCAATGCCCGCCGGGTGCCCAACCCGGCTCCGCTTTGCGCCTTGCTCGCAGCCTTTTTGGCGACAACGCGACCCATTGCCATAGCGTTAACAGGCCCTAGTTATCCCCCTGGGCCCACTGCAGCAGCCGGGCCACCGACGCATACAGCGAGCGCGGGATGGGGCGGTCCTGCGGCACCTCGTCGTACAGCAGCTCGGCGAGCGATGGGTCGAAAGCCATCGGTATCAGCGCCTCGCTCGCCACGCGGCGGATCTGTGCGGCCAGCTCGGCCTCGCCGCGCACCAGCACGCGCGGCAGGTCGTGCTCGCCGAGGTACTGCAGGGCCACCGCCACGCGCTGCGAATGGATGACGGCCGAGGCCATGCGCACGCGGTCCGCCAGACTCGCGTACACGGCCTCGAAGTGGGCGCTGCGGCGGCGCGAGCGGTTCAGCGGATCGCCCTCGGCGTCCTTGTGCTCGCGCCTCACCTCGTCGATGGACATGCGCAGGCCCTTGATGAACTCGTAGCGCGTGTGCGCGTAGTCCACGCCCGCCATCAGCGCGTAAACGAGCCCCGCCCAGGCGAAGCTCTGCAGCACGAGGCTGGCGCCGACGCTCATCGCGGCCGACGGCGTCGCATAGCCGAGCTTCAGCGCGGTATCGAGGCAACCGCGGATCACCAGCCACATCACCGATGCGAGCAGCGCCGTCTTGACCATCATCTTCAGCAGGTTGATGAGGTTGCGCGTCGAGAAGATCTTCTGGAAGCCCTGTGCCGGGTTGAGCCGGTTGACGTCGGGCTTGATGCGCTCCCAGGCCAGCAGCCCGCCCACCTGCGCAAACGAACCGACGAAGCCGCCCGCCGCCGCCATCGCGCCCAGGCCCAGCATGGTGGCCACCAGCACGCGCCCGGCATGCAGCAGCAGCGCCGGCACACCGTCGTCCGGTGCGATGAACAGGCGCTCGCTGGTGGCGTGCAGCCACAGCTCGCGCCACAGGCCGAAGATCGTGGCGCCGGCCAGCCACAAGGCCAGCACGGCGAACAGGAAGACGGCGCTGGACGCCACGTCGTGGCTGAACACCACCTCGCCCCGCTTGCGTGCGTCGCGCAGCTTCTTGGACGTCGGAGCCTGATCCTTCTCAGCCACTGCGGGGCCTCATGGAAGAGCGCAGGAACTCGAGCACGCCGTTGTCGGGTCGCAGGAACTGCTGCAGCGAATCCCACAGCACGTACATGAACAGCATCATCATCAGCGCGGCCAGCAGGCCCTTGAGCGACTGCGTGCTCTGGAACACATTGAGCTGCGGTGCCACGCGCTGCAGCAGGCCGGCACCCAGCTCCACCAGCATCAGCACCAGGATGACCGGCGCGGCCAGCTTGACGATCCAGGTGAAGAGGGTGTCGCCCTGGCGGATGGCGAAGGCCTCGATGACGTGGCTCAGGTCCGGAAAGAAGTCGGCCACCGGCCACAGCCGGTAGGAGTCCACCACCGCGCCCACCAGCGCCAGCATGCCGCCCGCCGACACGAACAGGTTGATGACGACCCAGCCGAGGAATTCGCCTGTGGGGCCGTTGTCATGCCCGGCCACGGGGTCGAAGAAGGCGGCGTTGCCGCTGCCGGTCTGGAAGTCGATCAGGTCACCCACGCTCTGGATGGCCCAGAAGAAGATGCCGAAGCCCAGGCCCAGCATCACGCCGATCAGCGCCTCCTTGGCGGCGATGGCGACCCACATCGTCACCGACAGCGCCGGCATGTCACCGGCCAGCGGCGACATGAACAGCGCCAGCATCAGCATCAGCGAGTTGCGCGACATGCCGGTGATGACGTTGGGCGACAGGAAGGGCGTGACCGCGAACACGGCGAACAGCCGCGGCATGGTCAGCGCGATGGAAGCGAGCAGCTGCTCGGGATGGAGGAAGGCGGACTCGTCCATCAGGCCCGCCGCGCCGCCGACCACAGCTGCACCGAGGCTTCCTCGGTCGCCTCGTCCTGCCGGCGCTCCTGCTGCGCACGTTGCTCTGCCAAGGCGCGCTGCTGCATCTGCCTGGCCTTCTCCAGCTCCGCACTGGCGCGGCGCAGCTGCGCGCGGCTCGCGTCGAGCAGCCCTGCAGCCTGCGCCACCACGACCTGAGCCTGTACGGCGGCCGCACCGGCCGTCACGATGCGCCCGTCGAGGGCGCGGCTCCAGGCTCCCGCCAGGCGCATCTGCGCCACGCTGCAGCCGCCCTCGCCCACGGCCGCCACGGTGGACTGCCAGTGCTGCGCCTTGGCCTGGTGCTGCTGCAGCCATTGCTGCTCGGCCTCTTGCGCCCTCGCCTCGCAGGCCTGCAGCGCCCGCTGGTCACGCCCGACGGCCTGCAACGCGCTGCGCTGATGGCGCTCGCGCACATCGGCCAGCAGCTTCCAGGCGATGGCCATGTCACACGCCCTCGGCGAGCCGCCGCAGCGCCGCCAGCGTCTGCTCGAAGGCCTGGCGGTCGCCAGGCTTCTGCGCCAGGAACTGCTGCGTCGCTGCCCGGCGCTGCACCGCCAGGTCGGCCAGCGCTTCGGCGCCCTGGCGGTACTCGCCGATCTGGATCAGCAGCTCCAGCTCCTGGTATTTGGCCATCAGGGAGCGCAGGCGCCCGGCCGCCTGCGCATGCTCGGGCGACGCCACGGCCGACATCACGCGGCTGACGCTGGCGAGCACATCGATGGCGGGGTAGTGGTTGGCCGCGGCGAGCTTGCGCGACAGCACGATGTGGCCGTCAAGGATGGAGCGCACCTCCTCGGCGATGGGGTCACTGTCGTCCTCGCCCTCGGTCAGTACCGAATACACGGCGGTGATGGAGCCTCGCTCGCCCTGCCCCGCGCGCTCCAGCAGTTGCGGCAGCATGGAGAAGATCGACGGCGGGTAGCTGCGCCGCGTGGGCGGCTCGCCACTGGCCAGGCCGATCTCGCGCTGGGCGCGCGCAAAGCGCGTCAGCGAGTCCACCAGCAGCAGCACCTTCTGCCCCTGGTCGCGGAAATGCTCGGCGATGGTGGTGGCCACATAGGCCGACTTGATGCGCTCCATCGGCGGCCGGTCGGAGGTGGAGACCACCATCACCGTGCGGGCCATGCCTTCGGCGCCAAGGCTGCGCTCGATGAACTCCTTCACCTCGCGGCCACGCTCGCCGATCAGCGCCACCACGTTGACGTCGGCCGTGGAGCCCCGCGCCAGCATGCCCAGCAGCGTGCTCTTGCCCACGCCGGGCGGCGAGAACACGCCCACGCGCTGGCCCTCGCCGAGCGTCAGCAGGCCGTCGATGGCACGGATGCCGGTGACCAGCGGCTCGGCCACCATGCGGCGCGCCAGCGGGTTCACCGGTGCGCGCTGGACCGGCATGCGCGCCATTGCCTTCAGCGGGCCCTTGCCGTCCATGGGCTCGCCCATCGCGTCGAGCACCCGGCCGAGCAAGCCCGGCCCGACGGGGCAGACATGGCCACGGCCTGAAGGCACCACCTCCGTCAACGTGGAGATGCCGGTGGTCGGCCCCAGCGGCGTCAGGATGGCCACCTGCTTCTGGAAGCCCACCACTTCCGCCAGCAGCGGCGGCTCGCCCGGCGTGCGCAGCTCGCAGAGTTCGCCCACATGAGCCTGGATGCCGGTCGCGTCGATCAGCATGCCCACCGCCTTGCTGACGCGGCCGCGCACGCCCACGGTGGGCAGGTGGCCGAAGGCGCGCGACAGGTCGTCGACGATGCTTTGCGTGGCCAGCTCGTCCATCAGCCCTGCTCCGTTGGCTGCAGCAACCCGCTGCGCTCCACCGCGGCGCGAAACGCGTCGAGCTGCGCATCAACACCGATCTGCAGCGTGCCCGAGGGCGTCTGCAGCACGCAGGCCTGGGCCGGCAGGGCCGGGTCGGCCACCACGGCCAGCGCCTGGGCCCAGGCCAGCTCGCCGCCGATCTGCCGCAGCGCCGTGCGCACGTGCTCCTCCTGCGCAGGCGCTACGCGCAGCATGACGAAGGGCTCGTGGCGTACCAGGGTGTCGACGCGGCGCAGCGCGGTCTCCAGCAGCGCCGCCGGGTCAGCCTCGCCCAGGAACTGCCGCACGGCCTGGGCGACGATCTGCGCCATCGCCGCGCGCAGTGCCTGCAGCTGACGCTGCGCGGCCAGGGCCTCACCCACCAGCTGCTGGGCGTACTCGGCGCGCGCCGCCTCCAGCCCCTGCTCGTGACCCTGGCGGCGGCTGTCCTCGGCCTGCTGCCGGGCCTGCTGCTCGATGCGGCGCGCCTCCTGCCGCGCGGCCTCCACGACGGCCGAGGCGTCCAGCAGCGCGGCGTACTCGGCCTCCTTCAGCACCTTGCGCTCGCTGAGCAGCTGCAGGTTGTCGGTCGTGATCAGAAAAGCCAGTCCCATTGCGGCAGTCTTTCCGGGACGATGCACAGCAGCATCAGCTCCCTGAGTTGTTCGAGCTGGCGCGGCTGCAGCGGCGGCACGCGCAAAAGGCTCACGCGCTGCGGCAACTTGAGCCGGATGCGCTGCAGCACCGCAGCCCCCTCGGGCAGCAGCGCGCCCGTCAGCAGCCGGTAGCCGCGCTGCACCATCACATGGCCGGCCGCATGAGGGTGCTCTTGCAGCCGCTGCATGTCGACGCGGATGTGGGTGAGCTGGGGCACGCGGTCGAGCACGAAATCGACCGCGTCATCGGCCACGCGCAGCGCCTGCCGCCGCACCTGGCTCCCCAGGCCACCCCGCAGACCGAACAGCGGCTTGTGCGCCGCGAAGCCACAGTAGATGGCCAGCAGCCGCAGCGAGGTGGCGTCCATCAGGTCCACGCGCTTGAGCTGGGAATCGAACTGCAGGTCCACGGTCTCGTCGGCCAGGTCGCGGGCGCGCAGCAGTTGGCCAAGCACGGCGCGGCCCGCGGGGCCGAGGCGCGAGATGCTGCGGTGGCGCACCGGCCAGTCAGGAGGCAGCCAGCTGGGGTGCAGTCCGTCCTCTGGATGCAGGCCCTGGCGCAGCGCCAGGCGCAGCATGTCCAACGGGCCATGCTCAGGCGCCGCTGGCGCCGGTTCGCTGGGAGCTTGGACGGTTCGCATCAGCGCTTCAACAGCTGGCGCCGCGCCCAGGTGCGCCAGTCCAGGCCCTGGCGGCGCAGCAGGCTGGGCAGTGCGATCAGGCAGGCCACCGCGGCCAGCAGCAGCACGCCGAGCGTGACTGCCGTGCGGTCGAGCGACAGGCCTGCCACTTCGTAGCGCACTGGCAGATCGGCGGCCGCCGCCGCGCCGCTGGCACGCCGTGCCTCCACCAGCGACAGCGAGACCTGGTCGTGGGACAGGCCCTCGATGCTGTGCGCCACCATGTCCTTGACGGTGGGCGCCAGCAGCCGCAGGTCCACGTCGGCACGGTATTTGATGAAGACCGCGGCCGACGAAGGCTTGAGCTTGTCGCTCAGCGGGTCGTTGGCCGGGATCACCACATGCACGCGGGCAGCCACCACGCCGTCGATGGTGCGCAGCGTCTGCGACAGCTCCTGCGACACCGCATAGATGTAGCGCATGCGCTCTTCCGACGGCGTGGACACCAGGCCCTGCTTCTGGAAGACGTCGCCGATGCTGGCGTAGCGGTCGTGCGGCAGGCCCTGCGAGCGCAGCACGTCCAGCGCCGCGGGCAGGCGGCTTTCCTCGACCTTGAGCTGCCAGAGACCGCCCTCGGCAGCCTCCTTCTCGGCGGGGATGCTCTCCGAGGTCAGCGCGGCCAGCATCTCGTTGGCCTCACGCTCGTTGAGGTTGGAATAGAGGTCGACCTTGCAGGCGGCAAGGGCGAGGCACACGACCAGGGCCGCGGCGGTGCAGAGTTGCCTAGCCATTGTTCTTCAGCAACGAGTTGAACTGGTTGCTGCAGGCGCTGGCCAGGGCCGTGCACATATGCATCTTGCTGAAGTAGGTCATGGAGTCGTTGCTGAACCTGACGATCTCCATCTGCGCGCGACCGAATTCGACGGCGGCGGTCTGCGGATCGCCCAGGTCGGCCGCCGGCACCATGCGGTGGGCCATCAGCTCGCTGGCCCCGGGGCGCTGGCCGAAGAACTGGTCGGCAGCGCTGGACAGCGATTGCAGTGAGCCGGTGCCGCCGGCCTGGGGGCGGACCATGTAGCCGGCGAAATGCTGGGCTTCGGCCGGATCGATCGCGGCCGGCGCCGTGGCGCTGGACTGGACCGCAACGGCCATGGCATCAACGGGTTGGACCATGATGACCTCGCTGGGGTGAAAGGGATGAAGAAGAAGTGCCGCCCCGGCGCCGGGGCGGCAACAAGCGGAAGGTCAGACCTTCTGCGACTGCTGGCGAACGTCGCTGGCCGCCTGCAGGACCGTGTTGGTCTGCTGGGCGTTGGCCGACGTGATGGCCGCGGTGCGCTGGGCGCTCTGCGACGTCACGGTGCTGAAGATGGTCAGCTGCTTGTTCTGTTCCAGGATTGCCTTGCTGTCCAGTCCGGACTCGGGTGCGGCTACGGCCATGGTTTGACTCCTAACGTCAAAGGTTGATGACATGACAAAAATCGCCCCCGCCCTCATGGACGGAGGCATTCCGCACGAAGGCCAGGCCTCCGGTGCGAAATCCCTTGGTGCTCATCGCGCGCCCTCCCTGCCTGGTGACACCACCAGGCCGTCGGCCTCGATGCGCTTGAGTTCGGCGCCCGACTTGAGCACCGCCCCCTCGTAGTAGCGGTTGCCATTGGCGAGCTGGATGTAGCTCATGCCACTGGCGTCCTGCGTGATGCTGACCATGCGCGACGGCAGCACGCTCTGCCACGCGTCCCACTGCGCGCGTTGCAGCTCGCCCGCGCGGTCGACCTGGGGCCGCGGCCGCAGCTTCACCTGGTCGGACACCAGCACCGCCGGGTGCAGGTCGTCGGCCAGGCGACGGATCTTCTGGCGCACCGATTCGTCCTCGGTAGCGCCGGCCACCACCAGCCGGCCCTGGCCCGTGTAGCTCATCGAGATGCCGGGGTCGCTCACGTAGCGGCGCGCCTGCTCGACGATGTCCTCGGCCGCGTGCACGCTGGTGCTGACCTGCCGGCCAAAAGGCGCCATGGCCTCCGCCAGCGCCTGCTTGCGCTGGCGCGATTCGACATAGCCGCGCACGTTGAAACGTCCGCCGGCGACCGCCACCACTTCCACCTCGGGGAAGGGCTTCAGGGCCTTCTCCACCTCGGCCAGGTCAACCGTGGCGACTCGCGTCGAGCTGCCCGCGCTGCCGGCCCAGGCCAGCACGCCGGCCGCACCGCCGAGCGCCAGCACCACCAGCGCCACGCTCAGCCAGGGCGAGCCACGGCGCGCGGGCGCTTGGAGCAGAGCGGCCGGAGGCGCGTCGCCGGGCATGATGCTTTCGGCCCACTCGGACGCCGGGTCGTCGTGCTCGGGCGCTGGATAGCTGCGGTCGACCTGGAAGTCGATGCTGCCGACCGACACCACGTCGCCCGCCACCACGCCCTTGCGCTGGGCCTGCAAGTCCTGGCCGTTGAGCTTCACGGCGGCCGCGCCGACCTTCTGCAGCGACATCGCCAGTTCGCCCACCGTGAACACCAGGTGGCGCGGCAGCACGTCGCTGCCGGGCAGCATGACCTCGCACTCACCCGAAGCGCCCAGCGTGTTGACGCCCGGCTTGAGCGCGATGGTGCGGCCCTTGACCGCGCCACTGAGGAAGCGCAGGCACCAGCCCGGCACGGCGGCCGTGGTGGTGTGGGCCCGCGCGTTCATTGCGTAGGCTCCTGTTGCACCGGCAGCGAAGGTTTGCTGCCGGGCGTGACGAGGCGCGGCGTCAGCAGGTAGAAGCGCTCCATGTTGTTCTGCTTCTTCTCGCTGTACTGGAACAGCTTGCCCAGCACCGGGATGCTGGACAGCAGCGGCACGCCCGAGGTCGCGTTGGCCTTCTCCTCCGAGGTGTAGCCGGCGATCAGCAGGCTCGTGCCTTCGTCCACCAGCGCCTGGGTGTTGACGGTGCGCCGCCGCACGACGGGGATGCGGTCGACGGTGGTGCTGCTGACGTCGCCGTCCTCGATGTCGATGGACATCAACACGCCGCGGCCCTCCTTGTCGTCGACGATCAAGGGAGTCACGCGCACCGCGGTGCCGGCCGTGACGCTGTACAGGCTCGAATCCTGGAAACCGTCGACCCGCACATAGAACTCGCTGAGGTTCTCCAGCACTGCCTCGTTGTTGTCCAGCGTCAGCACCTTGGGCCGCGCAATGAAGTTGGCATTGCCCTTCTGTGCCAGCGCGCTGACGCGGGTCAGCAGGTAGTTGCGCAGGTCGTTGCCGATGGAGGCGGTGAACAGTGCGCCCAGTGGCGTGCTGGGGTTGCCCTGCGGGTTGACGGTGACAACCTGGCCGGCCTCGGAGTTGGCGTTGCCGAAGGTCAGTGGCGGCAGGTTGCCGCGGCCGATCTGCAGGTCGCCGTGGCGGGAATGCAGCCGCCAGTCCACGCCCAGGCTGTCCAGCGTGTTGGTGCTGATGTCCATGATCGTGACCTCGATCTCGATCAGGCGCGGCCGCACGTCCATGGTCTGGATCAGCTTCTCGTAGCGCGCCATGCGCTCGGGCGTGTCGCGCACCAGCACCGCGTTGAGCCGCGTGTCGGGCTGGAACTGCGGCAATTCACCGCTGGAGAACTCGGGGCTGCCGCCGTCGCCATCGTCCTCAGCGGCACTGCTGCCCTCGCTGGACAGCTTGGCCACGCCGGCGTCGGCGCTGACGCCGAGCTTGGTGCGGCGCACCGGCCCTGTCACGGCCGAAGGCGCTGACGCTCGCACCGCGCCGGTGCGGCCATACAGATTGCGCAGCACGGTCGCCACGCCGGGGATGGACACCTGCTTGCCGGCGCGGTTGATCTTGAAGTCGGCGGCCCAGGCATAGCGCAGCGGGAACACCTGCACCTCGGCACGGTCGTCGCGGGCCGCACGCTGGTCGATCAGCCGCACCGTCTGGCGCACCAGCTCCACATAGCGCTTGGGACCCGAGACGTAGACGTTGCCATCCGCCTCGCTGATCTGCAGCGGATAGCGGGCGTCGGCAATCTTGAGCCGGGCCAGCGTGTCGGCGATGCGCTGCGCGTTCTTGCCGGCGATGGTGAACACCTCGCTGCGCGTGTCGGCGGCCGGATCGACAAACAGGAAGGCACCGTCGTAATACCAGGTCAACCCGTTGGCCGCGCAGATATTGCTCAGCACCATCTGCACCGCACCGGGCTGGCTGCCGGTGATGGCGAAGCGGCCGCTGATGGTGCCGCCGACCTTGCCGTCGATGACCGCCGTGACGCCCTGCGACGCCGCCAGCTCGCGCAGGAAGTCGCCTACCGGCTTCTCGTTGGCTTCCATGCGGAAGGGCCTGCCGTTGCGCGGCAGGTCGGCCGCCGTGGCGGAACCAGCCCATAGTGCCGCCAACAGGCCAGCCAGGCAGCCCAGGACGTGGAGTGAACGCAGCAGCATCAGGTCAGCGAAGTCAGGATTTGGAAAGCACGCTCGGCGAAGCGCAACACATCGCGGCCGAGCCAGCCGGCGGTCACCACCAGGGCGATCAGCACCACGATCAGCCGCACGGACTGGCCGATGCTCTGGTCCTGGATCTGCGTGACCGCCTGAAGCACCGCCACGACCAGAGAGGTCAGCGTGGACACCAGCACCATGGGCAGCGAGACCATCAGCACGATCAACAGTCCTTCGCGCGTGATGTCGAGGATGGTTTGCGGCGTCATGCCGCCTCCGCGATCGGGGTGAGGGTCTGGGGCTGCGGGTTGCTGACCCAGCCCACCGGCTGCAGTGCGACGTCCTCGTCGACCTCCTGGTAGGACAGCACCGCCAGCTGGGGCGCCACCGGCTCGATCAGCGTCTTGATGTAGCGCCGCGTATCGGATGACACGATGGCCACCACGCGCTGCTGGGCGCCACCGAGGATGCGGCGCACCTGTTCGCGCACGTCCTGCGCCACCGCGGGATCGAGCAGCAGCAGGTTGCCGCGCGGCGAGCGCTCGATGGCGGCCTGCACGCGGTCGATCAGGCTGGACTCGAACAGGATGGCGTGCAACTCGCGCCGCGCGCCGACGTGGCGGCTGGTGATGAAGCGGCCGAGATCGATGCGCACCAGCTCCGTCAGCGCGACGACGTCGGGCTCCGTAGGTGCCCAGATTGCCAGGCTCTCGAAGATGGCGTGCAGGTTGCGGATGGGGACGTTCTCCTGCAGCAGCCGGCGCAGCACCTCGGCCAGGCGTTGCAACGGAACGGCGCGTGCCACTTCCGCCGCCAGCTCGGGCACCTCGCGCTGCGCCGCGTGCAGCAGGCGCTGCACCTCCTGCAGGCCGATCAGCTGGGCGATGTGGCGACGCACCGCATGGTCCACATGCAGGCCCAGCACGTCTTCGCAGGTCCAGGCACGGACCGCTGTCGGTGCGGCATCGACCCATACGACCCGCGAGAAAGGCCCAAAGGGCTCCGCCACCTCGGCGCCCGCCGGCGGCGTGGCGGCCTCGGCCGCGTCGAGCAGCCAGCTGCCCGGCCGCAGCGTGCCTTGCGAGACCACCACGTCCTGCACCAGCACCTGGTACTGGTTGTCGCCCAGGCCGCTGCCCCAGCCGACCTGCACGCGCGGGAACACCGGCCCCAGGTCGCTCTCGACGCGGGCCTTGGCCGCGGCCATGCGCAGGTCCAGCGCGGGGCGGTCCAGGCGCCCGCGCAGGCCGGTGGACAGGCGCAGCTCCAGCGGTGCGGCGATGGCGCCCTGCACCACCTCGCCACCGTCGTCGTCCGCGTCGCGATAGGACATCCAGGCCGGCGTGCGGCGGCTGTCAAGCAGCCGGCGCGTCAGCAGCCCGGCGCCCAGCACCACCAGCGCCAGCGTGCCGAAGACCCACTTGGGAAAGCCGGGCACAAGCAGGAAGCTGGCGGTGGCCAGGCCAGCAATCACCAACGCACGGGGATGGGCCATCAACTGGCGGCTGATCTGGTTGGCCAGCTGGCCCCCGTGCGGCTCGCCGTCGGCCGACACGCGGGTGATGACCACGCCCGAGGCGATGGACACCAGCAGCGACGGGATCTGCGACACCATGCCGTCGCCCACGGTGAGGATGGCGTAGCGCTGCAGCGCGCCGCCGATGCTCATGTCGTGCATCAGCGTGCCGATGGCCAGGCCGGCGAGGATGTTGACCAGGGCGATGACGATGCCGGCGATGGCGTCGCCCTTGACGAACTTCATCGCGCCGTCCATCGCGCCGTGCAGCGAGCACTCCTGCTCCAGCTGCTGGCGGCGCTTTTGCGCCTGCACCGACGACAGCACGCCGGCGCGCACGTCGGCGTCGATGCTCATCTGCTTGCCGGGCATGGCGTCCAGCGCGAAGCGCGCCGCCACCTCGGCCACGCGTTCGGAGCCTTTGGCGACGACGATGAACTGCACGATGGCGATGATCAGGAACACCACGCCGCCGACCACGACGTTGTTGCCGACGATCAGCTTGCCGAAGGTGTCGATGATGTGACCCGCATTGGCGTGCAGCAGGATGAGCTTGGTCGATGCGATGTTCAGCGCCAGCCGGAACAGCGTCGTGAACAGCAGCAGCGACGGGAAGGTGGACAGCGACAGCGCCGACGGCACATACATCGCCACGATGAGCAGGGTCAGGCTCATCGACAGGTTGGCGGCGATCAGGAAGTCCAGCAACGGCGTGGGCAGCGGCAGCACGAACAGCGCGACGATGGCCACCAGCATGCCGGCCAGCAGCAGGTCGTTGTGGCGGCCCGCGCTGGCGATCAGGTCCTTCATGCCGCTGCGTCGCGGCAGGTGTCTTTGCAGTGCGTTCGGTGCGGGGTCGGCCATGCGAAGCACTCTATGGCGTGACTTTTTTACGCACCACTACGAGTCCCCGTAGCGCCCCGCCGTTATGCGCGGTGCTACGAATTCACGTAGTTCCTCCCAGCTCCGCGGATGGCTACGCTCGCCGCGTGCTGATGCCTACCGCCGTGATCGATCTGAGCGAAGTGAGCGCGTTGATGCGCTTGCCGGCGCCCGCCTGCCTGGCTATCAACCGTCTCTACGACCGCCGCGCGCCGCCCATCGAGCTGACGCTGCGGGGCGCGAGGCATCGCCTGCAGTGGCATTTCGGCAGCATCCAGGATTTCACTGGATTTGGCCGTTATCGATTCCGCCTCGGCCCTCACACGGGCTGGCTGATGCTGGATTCCCCCGCGCAGGCCGCACTGCTGCAGGAGCGCAGCCATGCCCTGCTGCCAGCCGAGTTGCGCTATGTGCTGCTGGCCGATGCACTGCAGCCGGTGGCCACCGCACTGGAGGCCACGCTGCGCCTGCATTTCGAATGGTCGCCCGGCGAGCCCGATGAGGACGCCGAGTCACTGTTGCCGCCGGAGTCCGCTGTCTGCTTCACGGTAGCCGCCGACGACCAGCCTAGGCGCTGGCAGGGCTTGCTGCTGTTCCAGGACCCCTCGGCGCTCGACAAGCTGGTGCCGCCTTTGCCGGCGGCCTCGGCCGGCCCCTTGGGCAGCGGCTTCGACAGCCTGCGCGTGCCGCTGGCTTTCCGCATCGGCGCCAGCGTGCTGAGCCTGGCCGAAGTGCGCGGCATCCGGCCGGGCGACATCGTCAGCGTCGAACACTGGACCGCCGCCGGCGCGGGCTTGGTCGTGCAGGCCGAGCTGGGTGGCCCTGCGGGCCGGCAACTTATCGCGCGTGCCGAGGGCTCGCGCATCACCGTCACGCAATGGAGAGACCTTTCGATGAAACGAGATGAGCTTGCCCCCGCCACTGAGGGCGACGACGCGACGGGCCTGCCGCTGGACCGACTCGATGCGCTGGAAGTGGCGCTGCGCTTCGAGGTGGGTCATCTGAGCCTGTCACTCGGCGAGTTGCGGAATATCGGCCCCGGCCACGTGTTCGATCTGACACAGCCGCTGAACCGCAGCCCGGTGCGCATCCTGGCCCATGGCAACGTGCTGGGCAAAGGCTTCCTGGTGGCGGTCGGTGAACGCCTGGGCGTGCGCGTCTCCGAGTTCGCGCCGACCGAGCTGAAGACCTGACGATGAACACCACCGGCATGCCCGAGCCCATGACGCTCGTGGCGCTGATCCTCGCCTTCGGGGTGGCGCCCTTCGTCGCGATGATGGTGACCAGCTACACCAAGCTGGTCATCGTCTTTGGCCTGCTGCGCACCGCGCTCGGCCTGCAGCAGACGCCGCCGAACATGGTGCTCAACGGCATCGCCATCATCCTGTCGGTCTACATCATGGCGCCGGTGGGCATGGAAGTGGCCGACGCGCTGCGTCAGCGCCAGGCTGGCGCCAAGAGCGAGGGCTGGAGCGACGTGGTGACGGTGCTGGACGCCGGCAAGGCGCCGCTCAAGGCCTTCCTGCAAAAGCACACGCATGAGCGCGAGCGCCAGTTCTTCCTGAAGTCGGCCGCCGCCATCTGGCCCAAGGAACAGGCTGACAGACTGCAGGCCGACGACTTTCTGGTGATGGTGCCGAGCTTCACGCTCAGCGAGTTGACGCGGGCCTTCCAGATCGGTTTTGTCCTCTACCTGGTGTTTGTCGTGGTCGACCTGATCGTGGCGACGGTGCTGCTGGCGCTGGGCATGTCAATGATCTCGCCGACCACCATTTCGCTGCCGTTCAAATTGCTGTTGTTCGTCATGCTCGACGGGTGGGCCCGCTTGATTCACGGGCTGGTGCTTTCGTATCGATAGCCGTGCGGTAGCACCATGACGCAGATGAGCAATCCGCCAACGACGGTCGTCATCACCATGCCGGAGACGTTCAACATGCCAAGTGCGAAGGTGAAGCCGCCCAGCAGCACCGCCGCCAACAGCACGCCCACGATGCTGCCGCGGCCGCCTTCGATGGCCACGCCGCCAAGGATCACGATGGTGATGGCGTCCAGCTCCCAGCCCAGCGCGAGGTTGGGCCGCGTGCTGCCAATGCGGCCGGTCAGCTGCACGGCTGCCAGCGCCGCCATCAGGCCGGCAGCCGTGAACAGCAGCAGCCGGTAGCGCTGCACCGCAATGCCCGAGAAGCGCGCAGCCACGGGGTTGGCGCCAATGGCGTAGATGCGGCGGCCATGGACCGTGCGGTGTTGCAGCAGCATGAACACCACCGCCACGGCCAACATGACGCCGAACTCGATCGGCACGATCAGCCACGGCCAACCCGCAAGATCCCCCAGCGTACCGTTGCCCCACTGGCTCAACCATTCCGGGTAGCCCGTGATGGCCTGGTCGCCCAGCAACACCAGAGCCAGGCCGCGGTAGAGCGACAGCGTGCCGATGGTGACGACGATGGAGGGCAGCTGCCAGCGCGTGACCAGCCAGCCGTTGAATGCGCCACACACGATGCCGCAACCCAGAGCGGCGGCGATCATGCCGGCCGGGCCTGCGCCGGCCTGCATCGCGTAGCCCATGGCCAGGGAGCACAGCGCCATCGTCGCGGCGATGGAGAGATCGATCTCGCCCGCAATGATCAGCAGAGCCATGGCCATCGCGATCAAGGCCTTTTCCGACATATTGGTCGTGCTGTCGGCGATCGCATAGGGCGAGGCAAAACCGTCGATGCACAGGCCGAAGCCGACGTAGACGGCGACGATCAGCGCCGTCAGCACCCATTCCCAGGAACCCCAGGCCTTCATGCCGCTCGCCTTTCCAGGATCTGCTGCCCCGACCGGCGCTGTGCTCGCGAGTTCAGCATCACCGAAACCAGGATGACAGCGCCGGCAATCGCCTGCTGCCAGAACGGCGAGACGTGGATGACCGGCAGGGCCGCATTGATGACGCCGATGAACAGCACGCCCAGCAACGCGCCGCCAACCGTGCCGACGCCACCCGCGATGCTGACACCGCCGATGACGCAGGCCGCAATCACGGTCAGCTCGAATCCGGCGGCCAGTTCGGTGAAAGCAATGGCATAGCGGCCGACCCAGAGCAGGCCGGCAAGCCCGGCACAAGCGCCCGACAAGGTGTAGGCCATGCGAATGCGCTGCGGCACCGGGATGCCCACGACCCGCGCAGCAGCCGGGTTGCCGCCGCAGGCGTAGAGGTCACGCCCTTCCCGGCGCCAGCGCAGCAGCCACCATCCCAGCGCTGCGACAGCGGCAGCAATCCACACCAGCAGCGGCAGGCCCAGCAGCTCCGAACGAGGCAKGGCCTTGATGGACGCATGGATGTCCTGGTCGTTGACCCAGGCGCCGCCGCTGACCAGGAAGATGGCGCCGCGATAGACCGACATGGTGCCCAAGGTGACGACGATGGGCGGCAGCTCGAAGCGCGTGATCAGCCAGCCGTTGAGGGCGCCCTGAGCCGCGCCGAGGGCCAGCGCAAGCAGGGTCAACACCGGCGCGCCGGCACCCGGAAAGAGCTTGCCGAACAGTGCCACCAGCATGCCCGTCAAGGCCAGGTTGGACGCCACGGAGAGGTCGATGCCGCGCGTGAGCAGAACGGGCATCTGGCCGATGACGAGGATGGCGAGCAGGGCCGAATCGTTTGCGATATCCAGTGCATTGCGCGGCGTGAGAAACACCGGAGATCGCAGGCCCACCGCCAAGGTGATGGCCCCGATGACGGCGGCCAGCGCCAAATCGCGCCAATTCATGCGACGCGTCATGCGGCGTTCCTGCTCAGGCCCGAAGCCGCAGCCACGATGGTTTCTGCATCCACCTCGCCGCGCCGGAACTCGGCCACCTGCCGGCCACGCTTCATGACGACCACGCGGTGGGCCAGGTGCATCACCTCGGGCAGTTCGGACGACACCAGGATGACTGCCAGCCCCTGCGCCACCATCTCCGCGACCAGTTGATAAACGGCCTGCTTGGCGCCGACGTCGATGCCCTTGGTGGGTTCGTCCAGGATGACGATGCGCGGGGCCAGCCCCAACCACTTGCCGATGACGACCTTCTGCTGGTTGCCACCGGAGAGGCCGGACAGCGGCGTGTCCTGGCTGGCGGTCTTGATGTTCAGCCGTTCGATCAGCCGCTGCGCCCAGGCGCTTTCGCGCAAGGCGGACAGCCAGGGCCCGCGCGAGACCTGGCCCTTCACGGCATGGCTGGACCCCGCCAGCGCGGCCAGGCTGAGGTTGTGCCGCACCGAGAAATCGAGAATGCCGCCCTGGCGCTGCCGCTCCTCGGGCACATAGGCCAACCCCAGTGCGATGGCATCGGCCGGATCACGGATGAGCCGCTCCTGCCCATCGATGGCGATGCTGCCGCGGGCCAGCGGCTTCAGCCCCATCAACGCCAGCATGACCTCGCTGCGTCCGGCGCCGACCAGGCCGTAGAAGCCCAGGATCTCGCCACGCCGCAGCGCAAAGCTGATGCCGTCGAACTCAGTCGGGTGACTGAGGTCGCGCGCCTCCAGCACGATCGCGCCGGGTTGCGTGTCCACGCGCGGATACACCTGCTCGATGCTGCGGCCGGCCATCAGGCGCAGCAGGTCGGGCTCGCTGGCCTCTTTCATGCGGCCACTGCCGACCGAGGCGCCATCCCGCAGCACCACGTAGTTGTCGCAGACCGCGAACAGCTCATCGAACTTGTGCGAGATGAACAGCACCGCCACGCCGCGAGCCAGCAGCCCGCGCACGATGCCGTAGAAATCGCGGATCTCGGCCTGCGACAGCGCGGCGGTGGGTTCGTCCAGGATGACGACGCGGGCCTGGTGCGACAAGGCCCGCGCGACCTCGATCAGGTGCCGCTGCGCCAGGCTCAGTTGCCGGACCGGTGTCGTGGCGTCAAAGCCCGCGCCCACCTCGTCCAGCACCTGCTGGGCCAGGCGGTTCATCGTCGCCCAGTCCACGACGCGCAAGGCCGCTGGCCCGCGCATGGGCTGGCGGCCGATGAAGATGTTCTCCGCCGCCGTCAGCTCGTCGAACATCACCGTTTCCTGGTGCACGGCGACGATGCCGGCGGCCTGGGCGGCGTGCGTGTCGTGCAGGCGCAGTGGCTGACCGTCCAGCCACAGCTCGCCTTCGTCGGGCTGGTGGACGCCGGTGAGGATCTTGACCAGCGTCGACTTGCCCGCGCCGTTCTCGCCGATCACGGCCAACGCCTGGCCCGGCCTCAGTTCGAGGTCCACGCCGCGCAATGCATGCGTCGGCCCGAAGCGCTTGTGGATGCCCCGCAGGCAGAGCACCCCGGCCGGGTCAGAAGAACTTGGCGAACTTGTCGACATTGCCGGCGTCGTAGGTGAAGGGCTCGGCCATCACCGCCTCGTTGTTCGTATCGAGCGTGACCGTGCCGACACGGCCGACGCCGATCTTCGCGCCCACGCTCACCGTTGCCTTGCCGCTGACCAGGCCATGAGCGATGTAGACGGCGCAGTAGCCCAGGTCGATGGGGTTCCAGATGGCAAAGCTTTTCACCACGCCGCTGTGCACGTGGCCGGCCATTTCCGACGGCAGGCCCAGGCCGGTGACGAAGACCTGGCCCACCTTCTTCTCGTCCTGCACGGCCTTGGCGGCGGCCGCGACGCCGACGGTCGTCGGCGCGACGATGGCCTTCAAGTTGGGGTAGCTCTTCAGCAGGCCCTGCGCCTCGCGATAGCTCTTGTCGGTCTGGTCGTCGCCATAGACCACGCTGACCAGCTTCAGGCCCTTGGCCGCCGGCTGGGCCAGCGCCTTCTTCATCTCGGCGATCCAGAGGTTCTGGTTGGTGGCCTGCGCGGTAGCCGACAGCACCGCGATCTCGCCGCTGCTGCCGATGGCGTCGGTCGTGAGGCTCACGAGCTTCTGGCCGATCAGCGCATTGGACGAGGGCGCGAGATGCACGAGCCGCCCATCCTTGCGCACCGCCGAATCGAAGGACACCACCTTGATGCCGCGCGCCATGGCCTTCTTGAGCACCGGCACCAGCGCGTCGGGGTCGTTGGCAGACACCACGATGGCCTTGACGTTCTGCGCGATCAGCGTGTTGATGACCTCGATCTGCCCCTCGGCCGTGGCCTTGGCGGGGCTGGCCAGCACGATCTCCACGCCGCCGAGCGCCTTGGCGGCTTCCTGCGCACCCTGATGGGCGGCAACGAAGAAGCCGTTGCCCGAGCTTTTCGCGACGAGGGCAATCTTGTCGGCGGCCAGCGCGCCCTGTGCGGCAAGGCAGAAGGCGGCTGCGGAAACGGCAAGCGTCAGCGTGCGGCGGCTTAGGGTCATGGCGCATTCCTGGAAAGAGGGCTCGAAGGCTGCCGCAGGCTATCCGTTCTTGCCCAGAGAATGTCGGCCCTGGCGCACAACGAGCAAGCTGTTGAGCGAAGTCCCTTGCGCGCGAGCCGCCCTATTGCGGCATCGTCGCCTGCGCAGGCATGGCCTTCCCAGGCGTGCCGCCCTCCCCTTCGAATGGCCGAAGGCGAAACGCCACGCGGACCGGTTCCAGCCGGGTGCGGTACTGCGCATGAGGCTGGCCGACGAAGCTCCAGGAGTTGTCGCCGCCCACGCCCCACTGCGCGCCGTCGATCAGCAGCGTGCCGTGGTCGTGGGGAACGATGTCGCTGCTCTTCCAGGTGCCGGGGGCACGGCGGTAGAGGTCGGTGTAGGGAAACGCGAGCGCGTTGGCCATCAGCAACTGCTGGCCCTCCACCCGCAGGCCGCGGCCACCGCCGGAGATTTCGAGCCAGCGCACGTCGACCTTGTTGCCGGTGTCCTGCGGCCGCATGTAGTCGTGGTTCTGCTCGGCGACGGCGCCGCGCCACAGGCCGACCGCAGCGCCCGTCTTGCGGTCGACGTAGCTTTCGTGGGGACCGCGGCCGTACCAGGTGACCGTGGTCAGGTCCAGCGACATGTCGAACCACAGGCCGACCCGCACGGGCGGCGGCAGGTCGCTCTTGAGCGGCGTCAGCACGCCGGCCACATCGACGGAGCCGTCGCCGCGCATGGTGTAGGTGGTGACGAAGCGCGCCGCGCCGGCGCCCAGGCGATGGTCGACGACGACCTCCGCCCCGCCGCCGGGCAGGTGGCGGCTGGCGATGCCCCGGACCTGGCGTTCACGGGTCATCACCTTCCACGGCGCCTGCTGCGCGACCGTGCCCGTCAGCGTGTCGTTGTCGGTCTCGGCACGAACGAAGTTGGGCTGGCCGCCGCTCAGCAGCGGCGCTCCTGCCTTGCCGTAGCCGGTCAGCAGGCCGGTCTTGCGGTCGAGCGTCAGGGTCGCGCCCGCGGCCGACAGGACCACGGCGTCGGCACTCTCCTTCAGCTCGACCGTGCCCTTGGCCGGCGGGGCCGATGCGATCACGGGAGGCGTCAGCGCGAACTGCTCCCAGCCGACGACGTAACCTTCCGGCGTCAGCGGCACGGCACCCGCCCTGGCCCTCGCGCGCACCGTGACGAGGTATTCCGCGCCCGGCTTGCGCCGGACGTTGGACAGCGGCAACTGCAACTTCTGCGTGGCCCGCGCCGCGGTCGACAGCCCGGGCAGCGGCCCCGAGGCGATGGCCACGCCGTTCTCCAGCAGCGCCCATTCGAAGGCAAAGCCCGACAGGTCGCGGAAGTCGTGGCGGTTGCGCACGGTCACCGTGGCTGACGCTGGATCGAAGGCCTCGAACTGGATGGGCGAGTAGACCTTCTGCACTTCGTAGACATGCGGGTTGGGCGTGCGGTCGGGCTGGATCAGGCCGTCGCCGAACTCGATGTCGCCGCCCGGGTTGGGGCCGTACTCACCGCCATCGCCCCAGTAGCGTCGTCCATCCTTCGTGGTGCGATACATCGACTGGTCCACCCAGTCCCAGATGAAGCCGCCCTGCAGCTTCTCGTACTTGTAGATCGTGTCCCAGTAGTCCTTGAAGTTGCCGCCCGAGTTGCCCTGCATGTGGGCGTACTCGCACTGGATCATGGGCTGGGTGCGGGTCGGGTCGGTGGCCCAGTCCACCATCTTCTCGATGTCGTCGTACATCGGCGCGTAGATGTCGACATAGGCGTTGGGCTCATGGCGCCAGTCCACCGTGCCCCAACCCAGGTAGGAGATCAGCCGCGAGGGGTCACGCTGGCGCGCCTGCGCCGCCGCCTTCTCGAAGTTGGGGCCGAGGCCTGCCTCGTTGCCGAGGGACCAGAAGATCACCGACGGGTGGTTCTTGTCGCGTTCCACCATGTTCAGCACGCGGCTGACGTGCGCGCCTTCCCAGGCCGGGTCGAAGCCGAGCTGGATCTTGGCCCGCAGTTCCGGATGCTGGTGCCCGTAGCCCATGTAGGCATGGCTCTCGATGTTGGCCTCGTCCATGACGTAGAGGCCGTATTCGTCGGCCAGCGCGTACCAGAGCTCGGCATTCGGGTAGTGCGACGTCCGCACCGCGTTGATGTTGTTGCGCTTCATCAGCTCGATGTCGCGGCGCATCGACGCTTCCGACATCACGTGGAAGGTCTCGGGATCGTGCTCGTGGCGATTGACGCCGCGGATGACGATGGGCCGGCCGTTGACCATGACCAGGCCCTTCCTGATCTCGACCGTGCGAAAGCCGATGCGCTGCGGCGTCGCCTGGATCAGCCGGCCGTCGGCGTCGAGCACCTCGACCAGCAGCGTGTAGAGGTTGGGCGTCTCGGCCGTCCAGGGGCGAACGCCCGGCACGGGGGCGGACAGCGTCTCGGTGCGGGCCGCACCGGCCGCGACGGCAGCGGTCCGCGTCAGCACGACCTTGTCGCCCTCCAGCAAGCTCATGCGCAGCGTCAGCGGCTGGGTGCGCGCGGTCAGCGCCACGTCGACCGACAGCGCGCCGTCGCGGTAGTCCTTGTCCAGGCCGGCATGGACGAACAGGTCGGTCAGCCGTGTCCTCGGCACGGCCTTCAGGTAGACCGAGCGCTCGATGCCCGAGACCCGCCAGAAGTCCTGGTCTTCCAGGTAGGACCCGTCGGACCAGCGATGGATCTGCATGGCGACAACGTTCTTCTGCCCCGGCTTCAGCAGCGCCGTGATGTCGAACTCGCTGGGCAGCTTGGAATCCTCCGAGTACCCCGCCTCGACGCCGTTCACCCAGACCCGGTAGGCCGAGCCGGCCGCACCGATATGCAGGATGACGTCCTGCGCCGACCAGTTCGCCGGCACCTCGAAGCTGCGCCGATACGAGCCCACCGGGTTGGTGGCATGCGGGATCAGCGGCCGGTTGGCCGGGAAGGGATAGGTGATGTTGTTGTAGCGGGCCTGGTCGTAGCCCTCGGCCTGCCACATGGCCGGCACCTTGATGGTCTTCCAGCCCGAGATGTCGTAGCCGGGCTTCTCGAAGCCGCTGGGCACGTCGTCGGACGAGGGCGAGAAGCTGAACGACCAGAGGCCGTCCAGCGTCTGGTAGCGGGTCGACCGCGCCGGGTTGCCGGCCAGCGCGGCTTCGCGGCTCTCGAACGGGAAGTGCGTCGCCGCGGCCGGCAGCTTGCCGCGCGCGTAGACCGCCGGATTCTCCCAGTCCGGCCGCGACGCGTCGACCTGCACCGCCTGCACCTGCGGTGCCTGGGCGCGCGCCGCACCGCCCAACGTGACACCCAGCAACACCACGCTCACGCCGGCGATCAATCTCAGCTGCATGTGTATTTCCATCATCAAAGCTCGTTGATTTCCTTGTGGCGCGGCACCAGCGCCTTCATGGCGGCCCAGGCGGCCAGGTAGGCCAGCGCGCAGATGGAGAACATGATCATGTAGCCGGTGGACAGGTCGCCGCGCGCGCCATAGGCGTCGAAGATCCAGCCGCCGAGCTTGGACACGGCCACGCCGCCCAGCCCGCCGGCCATGCCGCCGATGCCGACGACCGAGCCGATGGCCCGCTTGGGGAACATGTCCGAGACGGTGGTGAAGAGGTTGGCCGACCAGGCCTGGTGGGCCGACGCGCCGATGCCGATCAGCAGCACGGGAAGCCAGTAGCTGATGGAGCCCAGCGGCTGAGCCAGCAGCACCACCAGCGGGAAGAAGGCGATCACGAGCATCGCCCGCATGCGGCCGTCATAAGGCTTGTAGCCACGCTCCATGAAGTAGGTCGGGAACCAGCCGCCGCCGATGCTGCCGATCATGGTCATGCTGTAGAGGACGGTGAGCGGCAGCGCGATGTCCGTCGTGCTCATGCCGTACTGGCCGGTGAGGTATTTGGGCAGCCAGAACAGGTAGAACCACCAGACGCCATCGGTCAGGAATTTGCCGACGACGAAGGCCCAGGTCTGGCGGTGCGCGAGCAGCCGGAACCACGGCACCTTGGCGCCTTCGACGGCAGGCGCGGTGGCCTCGCGGTCGCTGTTGATGTAGGCCAGCTCCGCCGCACCCAGCCGGCGCTGCCGGGACGGGGCATCGTAGAAGGTGAGCCACAGCGCGACCCACAGGAAACCGATGGCGCCGATGGCGATGAAGGCCATCTGCCAGCCCCAGGTGACGGCGATCCACGGCACAGTCAGCGGCGCCAGGATGGCCCCGACGTTGGCTCCCGAGTTGAAGATGCCGGTGGCGAAGGAGCGCTCCTTTTTCGGGAAGTACTCGGCCGTGGCCTTGATGGCGGCGGGGAAGTTGCCGGCTTCGCCAAGGGCCAGCACGGCGCGCGACACCATGAAGCCCGCCACGGACACCGGCAGCCCGACACCGAGGGTCACCAGCATGCCGCCGATGGGCACGGAGAAGGCGTGCATCATGGCGCCGAGCGACCAGACGACCACGGCGATGGCGAAGGCGCGCTGGGTGCCGATCGCGTCGATGAACCGGCCCGCGAAAAGCATCGAGATCGCGTAGCCGAACTGGAACACCGCGGTGATGTTGGCGTAGTCCGTGTTGGACCAGCCGAACTCCTTGGACAGCGCCGGCGCCAGCAGGCTCAGGACCTGGCGGTCCAGGTAGTTGACGGTGGTGGCGAAGAACAGCAGCGCACAGATGGTCCATCTGTACTTGCCGATGACTTGCGGGTTCATGTTCAGTCCTCTGTTCACTCAGCAACCAGTTTGTCACCGACGAACACGCGGTAGCGGCGGATTCGGCCGGTGACGCCGTCCGGCCCCTGGCGCGGCGTGTAGCGCAAGCCGGCAATGTCGGCCGGCGCGCCGAGGTCGATGATGAGGCGCGGCGGACCGGAGGGACGGACGGTACCGCTGTAGGCCGTGTGCCAATAGTCAGTCGCCTGACCGTTGATGGCATTCAGCGCGCCGCCGTCTTCCTTGCGCGCCTCCTCGCTGCTGGCGTAGGCGATGGTCCAGGCCGTCTGGTTCAGCGGCTTGCCCTGTGCGTCGAGCAGCGCGAGTTCGGCTATTGCCGCATGGGGCTTGCCGTCGAAGGTGTCGAGCACCTCGATGCAGAGCTGGCGGCCGCGGGCGGGCTCGGCAAAGCGCACGTCCTGCGTGGCCGGGCCGCTGGCGAACTGGCCGGCATGCACCGGCGTCAACCCCGCCAGACGTGGGCGCGCCTTGCTGGGCGGCCGCGCCAGGTCGAGCTCCGGCCGCAATTTGTCGAGCACGGGCGCGGTCTTGCCTTCGATGCGGTTGACACGCGGCCCGGTCAGGTCCAGCACCACGACCTCGTTGCGGCCGGCATTGATCCAAGGCCCCGGCAGATACATCGTCTGCGTCGGGCCGATGCTCCAGTAGCGCCCCAGGCAGCGGCCGTTGATCCAGACGATGCCCTGGCCCCAGCTCGACATGTCCAGGAAGGTATCGGCCGCTGCCGTCGCTTCGAAGCTGCCGCGCCAGAAGGCGGGGCCGGCCAATCGTTTGGACTGCCAGCGCAGCGGCGGCAGGTCGCTGTCGGCGCCAAAGTCGATGGCGCGGATCTCCCAGCCCTTGAGTTCCTGCGTCTCGGTCTTCGACGTGCGCAACATGACCGGGCCCTGCAGGCCCTTGCGGTCGTGGACCTCCATGCCGAAGTTCACGCGGGCAATCGTGTACAGCAGGATCTCGACCACGGTGTCGCGGCTGCGCGCGGGGATGTCGACGCTGAAGCGGCGGTAGCGCGTGTCCATCGTGCCGGCCAGGCGGCCGCCGACGAAGACCCAGGCCAGGTCGCGCGCGTTCGCGGCCTCCAGCTTGCCGGCGGGGCCGGCCGGCAGCGTGACGCGATAGGCAACCAGCCCGCGGCTGATGTCGTAGTGCTCGATGTTCCTGGGCGACTCAGCGGCAATCGCTTGCGCCGGCAGATTGGCGAACACCGGCGCCGTCTCGGTGAGGGTGAATGAAGGGATCGCCATCACCGGCAGCCGGGCCGGCGGGTCGGGCAGCACCTCGCCCGGCTTCAGGTGCTTGGCAAGGCAGTCGCGGTAAGTGCGGAACTTGTCGCCCACCCAGCCTGCCTCGCCGATGGGCGCGTCGTAGTCATAGCTCGTCGTGTCGGGGCGGAAGGGCCGGTCACAGCCTCCCCAGAGGCCGAACGTCGTGCCGCCATGGGCCATGTAGAGGCTGAACGAGCCGTTGGCCTTCAGCATGGTGTCGATGTCCTGGATGGCGCGGGCGTTGTCGCCGCGCTTGTGCGGCGAGCCCCAGGTGTCGAACCAGCCGGAGTAGTACTCGCCACACATCAGCGGCCCTTTCTGCAGCGCCGCCAGCGCCTTGAAGCCGGTCGCTGGGTCGCTGCCGAAGTTGGCCACGTTGAACAGCTCCGGGATGTGCGTCTTGCCGAGCGCGTTGGTCGGGTTGCACTGGAACAGCGGCACGTCAAAGCCGCCGTCCAGCACGGCCTGGCGCATCACGCGCATGTAGTCCTTGTCGTCGTTCAGGAAGCCGTACTCGTTCTCCACCTGCACCATCAGGATGGGGCCGCCCTGGCTGACCTGCATCGGTGCCAGCACCCGGCCGACCTCCCTGAACCAGCGCCGCACGGGTTGCACGAAGGCGTCGTCGCGGCTGCGCAGGAAGGCGTCGCCAGGGTGCTTCAGCAGCCACCACGGCAGGCCGCCCATCTCCCATTCGGCACAGGCATAGGGGCCTGGCCGCAGGATGACCCACAGGCCCTCGGCTTGCGCCTGCCGGCAGAACTCAGCCGCGTCGCGCTGGCCTTCCCATTGGTACTGGCCTTCGCGCCATTCGTGGAAGTTCCAGAACAGGTAGGCGCACACCGTGTTCATGCCCATGGCCTTGATGGCCTGCAGGCGGTGCTTCCAGTACTCGCGCGGCACGCGGGCGAAGTGCATCTCGCCGCAGCGGATCTGCAGCGGCTTGCCGTCGAGCAGGAAGTCGCTCTCGCCGATGGCAAAGCGCGGTGCTTCTGCCTTGGCCGCGCTGGCAGGCGAAGCGTTCAGCAGCAGCGTCGCACCAGAGGCGGCAGCGCCGAGCAGTCGACGACGGGGAAGAAGAACAGTCATGAGGGGTCCTGATTTCTTGTACGGCCGGCCTGAACAAAAAAACCCTGCCTCACGGAGACAGGGTGAAAGGCGTGCGCACGGGCGCCGCCTGGAGAACTCTGCTGGCCTTTAGAACGCCACCCGCACGCCCACGTTGAAGCGGCGGCCGACGTCCTCCAAGGTCAGGAACTGCGACTCGTTGTTCGCGTATTCGTGCATGCGTTCGTTGTTCAGGTTGATCGCGTCGGCATACAGCGAAATCGTCGGCGTGACGTTGTAGCGCACGCTGGCATCGGCCTGCCCATAGGCCGCGCGGGTGCGCGGCAAGGTGCTGCCGCCGCCACAGTCGACGGAGAAGTGGTTGCGCCAGTTGTAGCTCAGCCGCGCCTGGAAGCGGCTGTCCTCGTAGAACACCGAGCCGTTGTACGACTGCTTGGACAGGCCCGGATAGCCACAGCTGGCGACGCCGCCTTCCCGCGTGGCGTTCGCGTCCACATAGGTGAAGTTGGCCGCCACGCCGAAGCCCTGCAGCAGCCCGTTGTTGGCGTCGAAGGCGTATTGCCCGGCCAGCTCCAGCCCTTTGATCTTGCCTTGTTGCCCGTTGCGGATGCGGGTGTCGTGCGCGATCTCGGGGAACTGCGGCAACTGGATGTCGACCAGCCGGGATTCAAGAAAGTCGGTGACCTTCTTTTGGAAGACCGCCGCGCTGACGTAGTTGGTCTTGGACAGATACCACTCCAGCGACGCGTCCAGGTTGGTCGAGCGCATCGGCTTGAGATAGGGGTTGCCGCCGCCGGTCTGCACGTCCCCAAAACGGCCACCGTACCAGTTGCTCACGCCCATCTGGTTCAGCGTCGGGCGAGTCAGCGTCTTGGAGGCCGCCAGGCGCAGCACGAGGTCGCGAGTCAGGTCGAGTTTGAGGTTGGCAGATGGCAGCAGGTTGTTGTAGCTGTTCTCGACCGAGTTCACGCTGTCGGGGCCGTAGTTCAGGATGTAGGTCGTGTCGTTGGGGCTCTTGACGGCCGACAGCAGCACCCGGCTGATGCCGATCGACGTTGAGTTCACGTGCACATACCGCGCGCCCACGTTGCCCGACCAGCCGTCGCCCTCCCACTTGCTGTCCACGAACAGGCTGGACACCTTCTCCTTGACGGCCCACATCGACGGCCTGGTGTAGTCGATGGCCATCGGGCCGTTGGGGTACTTGGTCTTGTCGCCGTAGAGCGCCGGATCGTTGGACTGCGCGATCAGCGACGGCTGGTTCAGGTAGGCCATGTAGGCGTAGGGGTCGAACCTCAGGAAGGTCGACGGCATCGCGCCTTCCGCGCCCAGGATGTTGTCGAGCTTGCTCACCGTGAACAGCGAGGCCGGCAGCGACACGTGATAGCCGCTGAACGCGTTCCACGAATCGCTGTTCCATTGGGTGCGGTCCACCTTGCGGCGCGAGGCCGCGAGGCCGAACTGCAGCCCCTTGAAGTAGCCGATCTCGTGATCCCAGCCCAGGTTGACGCGGCCTTCCTTCAGGTCGTCGCCGTTGCGGATCTGGCCGTAGGCGACGGCGTGGGCACGCACGGCGGCGGGGTCGGAGAGGCTGTCGCCGAAGTGGATGGTGGGCGTACCGTCAAAGGTCAGCGTGTCGCCGTTCTTGGGCACCATGCCGGCGACGATCCACATGTCGGGCGTCCCCGAGGTCGTGCGCGACGTGGACAGGTCAGCTTCCAGGTTCCACTCCGGCGCCAGCGCCCACTTGGCATTGCCACCGAAGGCCTTGGTCGTCGACAGCCGGTCGCCGGCCTTGACGATCATGTCGTTGGAGTTCGCTTCGCCGAGCAGCTTGCCGGGGCCGGCAATCTCCGGGTTGTTGGCGAAGAAGGTCGAGCCCGGCCGCAGGAAGCTGGTGATCTGGTTGTCAGCGTTGAACTTGACGCCGAGCTGGGTGGGGTTGTTCCAGTCGCTGACCGCGATGACGTCGTTCTTCTGGTCCAGCCGCGAGTACAGCGCATCGGCCGTGAGCTTGAGCGCCGAGCTCGGGTTGAACTGGACGGTGCCGGCAGCCACCAGGCGCTTGCGGCGCTCGTTCTCCTCCTGGAACCCGAAGCTCTGCGGGATGTAGAGCTTCTTGACCGTCACGTCGGCCATGGTCAGGTTCTTGGAATTCAGGTCGCCGTTGATCAGCGTCACGTCCTTGTAGTTCCACGCGTCGTTGACGGCCTTGGTCTGCTTCGAGGCACGGTCGGTGTACGACAGGGAACCGCTGACGCCGAAGCTGCGGTCGTCGTTCGCGAACGAGTACATCGCGCTCGCATTGGGCGTCTTTTTCTTGGAGTTCGAATCGTAGGACCCGGACAGGTTCACCACCGCGCTGTGGCCTTTGCGGCCCAACAGCGGCCGCGCCGTTTGAATATCGACCGTGGAGCCAATGCCGCCCTCGGGCAGGAAGGGCTGCGCCGTCTTGTAAACCAGCGCCTTCGAGATGAGATCGGGCGACAGCAGGTCGAACGAGAACTCACGGCCACCGGTATCGCTGGTCATGGTTCGGCCGTTGACGAGCACATTGTTGAACTCCGGCCCCAACCCGCGAACGGAAATATACCGGCCCTCGCCGTTGTTGCGCTGGATCTGCACGCCAGTGACGCGCTGCAGCGATTCGGCGATATTCGTGTCGGGGAATTTACCGGCGTCTTCCGCGGACACCGCGTCGACGACGCCGTCCTGCATGCGCTTGGTCGCGACTGACGATTCCAGCGAGGCCCGAATACCAGTGACGACGACCCGTTCGAGGTCCTGCTTCGCCGCTTCTTGCGCATACAGCGGGGAGGCCAGCCAAAACTGGCTGATCAAACCGGCAATGACGGTTTTTGCGAAATTCTTTGACCGCATGGTTGTCTCCGTGAGGTGGGTATGTTTGGCAGGCGAAACAAAATGCGTTCGTCTGCCGATTTATTGATACCAATCATTACACCGCTCGCAGTGGATTACACCTGAACAGGTAATGTCGAAAGGCTAGCACCGTTGAATATTCAATTCGTATGCTGTTTCGCCTTTGCCCCATTCAAAGTTCGTATAGCTGGCAATAAACATATAGTTACGGAGTGGCGCTTTAGGGCACAGGCTTTCCCGTCGCTCAGGGTTTCGGACGCCACTGCAGCACTCGCACCTTGCTGGTCGGAACGTCAGCGGTGCCCTCCCCGTCCACCTGCTGCACGGTTTGCAGGAACAGGTTCAATTTGCCTCGCTCGCGCCATAACTCCGTGTCGAAGCTGGGTTCCCACGCGCCGGCGGAATCCGCCGTCAGGTCGTGCACGATCCAGCGCCCGCTGCTGAAATCCTCAATACGGGCGACCGATACCTTGCTGCCCCGCTCCTCGTCGCGAAACACCAGCAGCGCCTTGGGCTCACCGCCTCCCAGGCCCACCATGATTTGCGGGCGTGACACGGGGATCGCCTTGGTCCCCACGCCGCTGAGCGAGAACGGCGTGCGCCGAAAGTCCAGCTCCAGTTCCCGCCAGGCACCGCCGCGGCGGTAGACCACCTGGTATTGCGGCACCGTGCGGCCAGCGCGGCGCCAGTAGCTGGCGATGTAGGGGTTGCCGTCCTGGTCGGCCGACATCGAGGTCTGGTTGATCAACTCGCTGTTCTGCGGGATGTGCGCGGCGACCTCGGCGCTGGACAGCGTGATGGGCAGCGCGCAGGGGCGGCCGTCGGAGGTCTCCCAGCTGCGGCCACCGTCGCGCGAGCGGGCGTAGGCCAGGTCGTGGTTGCTGGCGACGTCCGGCGATTCGCGCCAGACCCAGGACAGATGCAGGGTGCCGCGGTGGTCGAGGAAGGCTTGCCAGTAGGCGTTGCGCTTGCCTTCCCCGCTGATCAGGTTGGCGTGCAGCCGTGTCCACTTTTGCGTGGCGACTTCGTAGCGGTTGAGAACCAGGTTGCCCCGGCCCGAACCGCCGTCCCGGTAGAAGAACAGCAGATTGCCGTCCGGCTGGCGATGGAACTCGGGATAGGACACCGAGGCCTCGTCCTGCCCCGTCATCGGCATTTCGGCCGTCATTTCCAGCGCACCGGGCCGCAGGCTGCGCGCGTAGCGCAGTGCACTGTTGTGGTGGTCCCAGGCCAGGTGCAGATAGCCCGCGCCATCGACCATGATGCTGATGCTGTTGTGGGCATCCAGCGCGTTGCCCTGGTAGGGCGTGGCCTTCAGCTCCCAGGCGCCGCTGCCGAGCCGGCGCTTGCCCAGCACCACCCGGGCCTGCGGGTCGTAGAAGGCGATGTACTGCATGTCGCCGTGGGTAACGAGGGAGTTCTTGCGGAACACCACGGCGTTGACGGAGTTGCGCGCCCAACCCTCACCGACGTCGACCACACGCACATCGCCGGCGTGGATATCAGCGGCGCGCGGTGGTGGCGCGGCGCAGCTTACGGCACACGCCGCGGCCATGAGAACGGACAGCGCGTCGAACTTGCGGGCCGAGCGCCGGGCCGCTCCCAAGTCGGCCCGCCTGGGGCGATGTGCTTGCGGCTCAACGCCGCAAGCATCGCCGTCCCCACGGGGGACCGGTTGGGCACGCCCGCGTTCAGCGGCGCGAGACCGGACGAGGGGCATCAGAACCTGCCGCGCAGGCCGATCTTGAAGGTGCGACCGTCGTACTTCGCATAGTCCATGCGGGTCTTGTTGCCCAGGCCGTACTGGCCGGTGGCATCTTCGAAGTAGTCGTAGGCCAGCGTGTTGGACAGGTTCAACCCCTCCACGCGGATCTCCAGCGAGTCGTTGATCTTGTAGCTGACGTTGGCGTCCAGGTAGCCGCGGCCGGCGCGCCAGCGGATCAGGTCGTCGCCGTTGTTCTTCGGGTTGTCGCTGTGCAGCGAGCGGCCCTTGTAGTTGTAGGACGTGCGGAATGCGAACGGGCCGTTCTCGTAGTACAGCGTGGTGCTGTATGCGTACTTGGGCACGGAGTTCACGTCGATGACGCTGCCCCCATTGGTCGTCCACACCGCGCTGTTGAACGGGTTGATGTGCGTGTAGCTGGCCAGCGCGCCCAGGCCCTTGAAGGGTTCGGGCAGGAAGGTGAAGGCCTGCTGGTAGGCCAGCTCGAAGCCCTTGAGCGTCTGCTTGCCGGCGTTGCTGTAGGTCTTCAGCGTCATCGGCAGCTTGGGATCCACCTTGCCGTTGGCGTCCTGGAAGATGGCGCCCAGCGCCGTGTCAGGCAGGCCCAGCGCGCCGAAGGTGGTTTGCACGCTGTTGCTCGTGGTGGCGTCGGTCAGTTCCTTCCGGAACAGGGCCGCCGACAGCATGCTGCCCTTCTGGAAATACCACTCCAGGCTGGTGTCGAAGTTCTTGGACTTTTGCGGACGCAGGCTGGGATTGCCGGCCGTTGCGGTGTTGTCGAACGGGTTGGGGATGACCGTCTGCGCCGCGATGATGGACAGCGCCTGGCGGCTCAGCGTCTTGCCCCAGGAGGCGCGCCAGGTCAGGTTGTCGGTCAGGTCCAGGGCCGAGCTGAAGGCCGGCAGCACGCTGGTGTAGGAGCCCTTCTCCTGGTTCGGTGCATACGTGAGGCTGGCACCCTGCTGCTTGAAGTTGTCGATCAGCGTCTCGGTGCGCGCGAAGCGCACGCCGGCATTCAGGCGCAGTTCCCGGTCGAACACCTGGCCCCGGAAGTCGGACTGCACGAAAGCCGTGGACACGTTCTCCTGCGCCTTGAAGCTCTGCGCCGGCGTGAAGGTCGCCTCCGAGTTGAGGGCCAGCGGGTCGAAGGTCGAGTAGGTGTAGGCGCGAGTGAAAGTGCCCCAGGCGTGCGGCCAGCCGGCACCCATGTCAAGGTTGCCGATCGGCAGCACGGAGGTCATGCCCGAACGCAGGCCTGCCGTGCCCAGCGTGTTGAGCTTGGCGGTCGCGGCGGATGTGCCGTTGCGCTTGTTGATCTCCTTGGAGGTCTCGGAATAGGCCAGGCCGGCCTTCAGGTGGCCGGTCCAGTCGCCGGCGAGGGCGTAGTCCCAGTCGGCGACGACGCGGCCCTGGTTGCTCTTGTCTGTCTCACGAGTCCAGCCGGTACCGATGCCGAAACCCTGGAAGTTGGCGGGGTCGGTGTAGCTGGTCGGCGAGGACAGCGACGGGTAGACGTGGTCGCTGCCGTAGTCGATGGTGGAGTCGACACCGAAGATCTGGCCGGACAGGGTGTCCTGGTAGCTCAGCGCCTTGCTGTTGTTGGTGCTCAGCTGGCCAGTCAGCACCAGTTTGTCGCTGACGCTCCAGCGGGCATTGGCGGCCACGTAGCCGAACTTGGTTTCGTCTTCGCTGTAGGTCGCTCCGCTGCTGTAGGACGTATTGCCGAAGGTGCCGGTCAGCAGGTTGGACGCGGGGTCGATCTTGACGTTCAGCGGAATGAAGCCGTTGTTGCCGCTCTGGCCCGCCGGCTTGGTGCGGTCGGTGGTACGGCTGTTGCGGATCAGCAGGCCGAAGTAGATCTCGTCGCGGGTGTTCTTCAGCTTGGAATAGAGCGTGTCCAGGCTGAAGTTCAGCGTCGGGGTCTTGAACTGCAGCGAGCCCACCAGGCCGTCGCGGGTCCGGTCATTGGCCGAACCGTAGAAGCGGTAGATGCGGGGCAGCAGTGCGTTGTCGACCTGGGCGCGGGTGTAGCTGCCGAGGTTGGCGCGCGGGCTGTCGTAGTCCAGCGCGAAGGCGAAGTTGCCCTTCACGGGACTCTGGCTGGCGCGGGCCGAGCTGTTGTAGCCACCGGTCGCCTCAAAGCCGGAGCGGTTGTTCACGGCGGCGGCGTGCGACACGCCAATCAGCGCGCCCCAGTCGCCCCAGGTGTTGGAGTACAGCGCGAAGCCCATCGGGTCCGTCTTGCCGGACGTGGTGTTGTACGACGCCGTCACGCCATAGCGGATGGTGCGCTTGGGGTTGTCGAAGGGGCGCGGCGTCTGCAGGTCCACCACGCCGCCCATGCCGCCTTCGTTCAGCTCTGCCAGCGGCGACTTGTAGAAGTCCACACGGCCGAACAGTTCGGACGCGAACACGTCGTAGTTGAAACCGCGCACCGCCGAGCCGATGGTGGAAGTGGACACGGTATTGACGAGCGCGCCATTCAGCGTGGTGACGGTGTACTCGGTCGGCAGGCCGCGGATGGAGATGCGCTGCCCCTCACCCGAACTCTCGTCACGGTTCAGGATGATGCCCGGCACGCGCTGCAGCGATTCGGCCACGTTGGCCTCGGGGAACTTGCCGATGTCCTCGGCCACGATGGAATCGCGCACGCCGATGGCCTGCTGCTTCAACGCCATCGACTTCTCGAGACTGGCGCGGAAACCGGTCACGACCACGGTCTCGAGTTTCTGGCCGTCGGGCTTGGCGGCGGCGTCTGCGGCGTCGGGCGCTTTTTCGGCCGCTTGGGCGGGCGCCGCAGCCTGAGCCGCGGCGTGGCCGTAGGCGGCGGCAAGCGCCATCGACACGGCCGAGCAAATCAGGGTTTGTTTCATGTCTCTCTCCATGCCTCAAGGGCTTTTGTCATCAATGTGACTACAAGTTGTTTTTATATCTGCGATGGCTGGATCAGCTTGCTCATCGCAGATTCATTTCGATAACAGCAATATGTGACAACGTTACCATGCGAGCCCCAAAAAAATAGGCTCATGAAACCCTCCACGGCGCCTACAGCGCAGCATGTGATCACGCTTCTTCGGCCCTTGGTTACGGTATGGTAACGTTGCCTCATCGATCTTGAAAGTTGCTTTGGTGCGACATTGCAGGATCATCACCAATGTTCTCGAAGACAGTCAGGGATGCTTGGCAATCCTGGTGACTATCAAACTAGGGGTGTCACGGCCTCGCCCCGTTCAGCTTAGTCTCCACGGCGCGAAAGGAGCTATGAATAAGGCGCCGCGAGATATACAAAATTTCAGAGTCAAAGCGCATCGCAGGATGCCACCGGGAAAACATGGCTACTCCGCGCCGAATTCGACCCGGATCGGCGATGCGACGCGCTTGCGGTAGGCCTCCACATAGCCCTGCCAGGCTTGCGCCGTGGGGATCTCACCAGACCAGTCGACCGCGGCGCCAAGGTAGTAGCGCAGCGGCTGGCCGGTCTTGGCCTTGACGAGGATCAGTTCGTTGTCGGGATCGGCCGCGTAGCCGTCTGCACCCGGCAGCAGGATGGCGACACCAAAGTCACCCGCACTGCGCTGGCGCACCCATTGCATCAGCGTGTCCGGGGCACGGTAAGCAGCGACCGTCGGCGCCTGCTCGGGATAGGCCGGCTTCTTGTTGAGACCCAGCGCGACCGTGAGCGTCTGCGGCGTGGCAGTGCTGAAAGTGCTTTCGACCGTGTCGAAAAGATGGCCCGCGTCGACCGTGAACCGCTTCACTTCGCTGACCGCCACACCGCCCGCGTCCCACTTGTCGTAGGTCAACTCGAAAACGGCACGGACGGGCCCGTTCGTGACGACGCGCCACGCCGAATAGTTGCGGCTGACGAACAGCCGGCTGCCATTCCAGATGCCCGTGCCGCCCGCGCCGCGGGTGCGGCCGACGGCGTACATGTCGAGCCCTTCGCCCTCGTCCTTGTGATAGTGGTCGTGGCCCTTGTTGTACCAACGGTCGACGATGAGATAGGACGGCCGCTTGAACCAGATGTCGACACCGCTGGTGACGAGGACTTCCTTGTCGCTCCCGGGCGGCGCCGGCGCGGCCAGCGCCTGGCCGTAGGTGCGGTGCCCGATCTTGTCGTTCTCCCAAGCGAAGTCGTCGAGGCGCTCGGGGACATAGCGGGCAAAGGCCTTGACGGGAAACGGCGGCGCGACCGTCGTTGCCTTCTCGACGGTGAAGCGTGCGCTCTGCTCGTCCATGGCGAAGTCATGCTGGAAGATCAGCTCCCCGTAGGCGATGCCTTCGTTCTTCGGGTCTTTCGCCAACGGCGCCACGTTGGTGACCTGGTAGGGCACCAAGTTGCCGCTGGCATCGCGCACGGCGAGCTGATGCAGCAACGCCCCGGGCAGGCGCCGGGCCACTTCGGACCAGGGGACCGCGATCGTCTCGGCCGGCCGCGCGGCCTTCAGCTCGTGCCGGACAGTGACGACCAGGCGCTCCGCCGCGCTGGCGCCGAGCGCGTTCAAGGCCAGCCAAACGGCGAGGAACGCCCGCTTCATCAGTAGCCCACGGCGTAGTCTTTGGGAAAGCGGTTGCTGCTGAACGCCTTCTTCTGCGTCCAGTCCTGCGCCGGCGCCGTCCAGTAGGAGTCGGTCGCGGGCAGGCCCAGCGCGAGCAGGCCCGCCGCGGCGATGTACATGCTGCCGTTGTTGGAGTACCAGTCCCCCAGTTCGGGCTGATGGCCGCGAAAGCCGATGGTCAGGAAACCGTCCTTCGTGAAGTTTCCGGGGCCGTCCCAGATCGCCACGTGCGCGGCGTGCAAGGCCGAGCGCACCTGCCCCTCGGGCAACGATGCCGGCAGCTGCTTGCGCCAGGCCAGCAAGGCCAGCGGCTGGAACACCGCGGTGCGGTAGGTCAGCGAGCGGCCGATCGGCGGGTAGCTGCCCTGCGGGCCGACGAAGCGCTCCAGATGCTCGCAATAGCGCTGCGCACGCTTGGTGGCCTGCGCGAGCAGGTCCTCGGGCTTGGCGTTCCAGAACGGCCCCTTCCTGGCCACCAGCACCTCGAGGATCTCGAGCAGCATGGGGTACATGACGTAGGAGCAGTAGTAGTCGAAATGGAAGTCCTGGCCGTCCTTGATCCAGCCGTCGCCGACATACCACTCGTTGATCTTGCGGATGGCCCCGTTCATGCGCATCGGGTCGGATTCCTCACCGATGGACAGCAGCCAAGCCTCGTTCATCGCCGCGAACAGCAGCCAGTTGATGTAGGGCACCTCGATGCGGCGCAGGCCCTTGATCTCGGCGACGATGCGGCCTTTCGTGGCCGCGTCCAGCGGCTCCCACAACACCTTGGGTGCGCGCATCAGCGCGTTGGTGAAATAGGCGGAATCCACCAGCGCCTGGCCATGTCCCTTCCAGGTCAGGTAGTCGGGGCTCTTGGGGTCGACCGCGTTGGCGTAGCTCTGCAGCGCCTGTTGTTGCAGGCGCTGGCGCAGCTTGCCCTCGGCAGTGTCATCCGCCGGCAGCGCGAGCCACGGCGAGATGCCCGAAATCAGGCGGCCGAAACATTCAAGATAGGCGACGGAAGGGTCGCGGCCATCCCAGGTGGGGCTCAGTTCGAGCGCGAACTTCTTTTTCAGCTCGCCTTTGGACATCAGGCCCAGCACCGGCTCCGCCATCTGGCGCAGCAGGTTGAGCATGTAGGCACGCTCCTGTCCAGGCGCAGCGGCAGTCGCAGCAGTCGCCGCAGCTGCCGCCTCGCTGGTGGCCAACAGGGCCGGCACGGTCGGCCCCAAGGCCGCAGCGCGCATGAAATTTCGACGTTGCACTTTGTCTCCTGGCTGCGCCGTTATTTGTCGAGCAGACGGACCATTTCAGCCCCCGCCAGCAGGAAGGCGCCGACGCCGAAGTGCGACGTGGAATTCTGGTCTACCACCTGCCCCGGAATCGCGCGGTCGCCGATCGGCTGCACATAGCCCAGCTTGCCGTCGGGCTGCAGGGCCACGGTTGTCAGGTAATGCCAGCCGCGCTGCGCCGCAGGCAGATACCGGTCACGCGGCAGCAGGCCATTGTTGATGCCCCACAGCAGCCCGTAGGTGAAGAAGGCCGTCCCGCTGGTCTCGGGGCCCGGCGCATGGGCCGGGTCCATGAGGCTGCGCGTCCAGTAACCCTCGGGTTGCTGCAGCGGCAGCAGCGCCGCAGCCATGTCCTGGAGGCGCTGCACGTACTCACCGCGGTGCGGATCGTCCTGCGGCAATTCCGACAGGACCCTGGCAAGCGCCGCAAATGCCCACCCATCGCCGCGGGACCAGAAGTCCTTCTTGCCGTTGACGCTCTTGTGCTGCGGGAACACGTATCTCGCGTCCCGGTAATAGAGCTTCTCCTGCGCGTCGTACATGATGCTGTTGGCGTGGCTGTAATACTCGTACATCTTGTCGAGATACTGGCGATTGCCGGTGGCCTCGTACATCTTTGTCATGACCGGCATGGCCATATACAACCCATCCACCCACCACCAATAGTCCTTGTCGGGGGTGCTCATCTGATATTCCATCACCTCGCGGGCGCGGGCAATCTTGCGCGGATCCTTCTCCAGTTGATAAAGATCCGCGTAAACCTGAAAGCAGATCTGCCAATCACCGAATAGCACGTGCTCCGGCGTTTCGCCGTAGGTGTATTTCCAGGCCGATTTATCCTTGGACCGCGCGCCCGCCCATTGGTTGTATTCGGCCCAGGTCTCGGTATAGCGCCGATAACTTTCATTGCCGGTCACCCGGTAGGCTTCCATATTGCCGGTGTGATAGGCCGCCACATTCCAGAACGGGCTGTCCTGAGCGGGTGCGCGCGCCTGCCAGTAGGAATTGACCTTGTTGATCGCCGCAATCACTTCGCCGCGATTGCTGCCATTCTGAGCGGGCGCGCCCGCACATCCACCCAGAGCAATGCCCAGCGTCAATAACAAGCCGCTCACGCAATTCTTCAGTTTCATCAGCATCGATCCGTTGAACGCACGGAGCAATTCCAATGCGTCGGCTTGGTCGGCGCAGCCCGCCGGTTGGCTGCTGCGGCCATAGAGTATGGTTACGTTAGCATATCAAATCGAAATCACAAAGAAATTTGCGCGACCGGCACGCTTTGCCGGCCGCGCCAACGAATGTGGTATCGTCACCACATTCTGGTATTCCATCTCAGCGTCGATCTATGCCAAAACCCAGCAGGCTCAGTGAAGTAGCGAAGTTGGCCGGTGTCGCGCCCATCACCGCATCGCGTGCAATCCGCGGCACGGGCTACGTCTCGGAAGATGCACGCGCACGCGTCATGGAGGCTGCGGCCAAGCTGAACTACTCGCCCGACATGGTGGCGCGACGCATGCGCGGCGAGAAAAGCCGGCTCATCGGTATCTTCGTGAACAACTTCGGCTCACTGGTGCTGCACGAGATCACGAAGGAGATCAGCAACGAAGCGCGTGCCCGCGGCTACGACATCCTGCTGTTCAACGCCGACCGTTTCGACGCCCCAGGCCGCGCAGACACTCGGGACATGCTCGCCAACCTGTGCGCCGGCCTGATCCTGCCCATGCCGAACGTCGAGGATGCCTACCTCGGCGACCTTGAACACCGCCAGTTGCCCTGTGTGTTCGTCAACTTCGATGCGCGCGCCATGGGGCTGCCCGTCGTCGTCGTCGAGAACCGCAAGGGCGCCCGCACGGCAGTCGAGCACCTGCTGTCGCTGGGGCACCGTCGCATCGCGTTCATTGCCGGCTCCCACTACACGGGCCAGAGCACCGAGCGGCAGGCCGCCTATGTCGAAGCCCTGAACGAAGCCGGCATCGCCGCAGACCCGGCGCTGATCGTTCCGGGTCGTTTCGTCCAGACCGGCGGCTACGCGGCCACCGTGCAGCTGCTGGACCTGCCGGAGCCGCCCACCGCCATCTTCGCGGCCAACGACGAGATGGCGTTCGGCGCCATCGACGCCATCCACAGCAAAGGCCTGCGCGTCCCCGAAGACATCTCGGTCGTGGGTTTCGACGACATCGCCATCTCCAGCCACATCCACCCACCCCTGACGACGATGCGCCAGCCGCTGGTGGAACTCAGCGCGTGCGCGGTACGAGAGCTCGTGGCGCTGATCGAGGGCCAGGGCGTCGGGGCGAGGAAGATCGCCCTCCCGCTTGAACTCGTCGTCCGCAAGTCGACCGGCCCCGTGGCTCTGCGCGGCTGACATGAATCGCGCACTGGCTGCGAGAGCTGGAGCGGCTGTGCCGCTCAGCCTTGTCGGGCTGGGCGCCCTGCTGCTCTGGCTGCTGTGCGGCGACTTCGGCGTTTCGATACGCGAGCGCGCTGCCGTGCCCAGCGCACTGGAGCTGCTGCGCCGGCACGCGGCATCTGATACGACGATCTCGCTGCTGCTGTCCACGGTGCCCGCCGCCTTGAGCCTGCTGTTGGTCCCCCTGGCCGGCTATCACTCGGACCGCTGCCGCAGCCGCCTTGGCAGGCGCAAGCCCTTTTTGATGATTGCAGCGCCCACCGGCCTGCTGGCCATGGTGGGCCTGGCCGCTTCACCCACGCTGGCGGGCTCGCTCGATGCGGCAATGGGCAGCTGGTCACCTGGCCTGCACAACTGCCGACTCGCGTTGTTCAGCCTGTTCTGGGCCGCATTCGACTGCGCGGCCATCAGCGCTTTCTCGCTGTTCAACGGCCTCGTCAATGACCTCGTGCCCGCGGGCCTGCTCGGTCGCTTCTTCGCGGTGTTCCGAATCGTCAGCCTGACGATCGGCATCGCGTATCACAACTGGATCTTCGCGCTCACGGACCACCATCTGCGCGAGGTTTTGATGGGCGTCGGCCTCTTCTTCTGCCTGCCTATCCTGGCGATGGCGTTGATGCTGAAGGAGACACCCTTGCCACCCGACACCGCGCCCGCTGACAAGACGGAGCGCCGGCTGAGATTTCCCCTCGACCACGTGCTGGCCTGCTTTCGCCATCGCTCCTACGGGTGGGCCGTCGCCGCCTTCGTGCTGGCGAGCGTCACCTTCAGCCCCTTCAACACCTTCTATCTGCACTACGCGCACGCAGCCGGCATCCAGAAGGCCACGCTGGGCGCATTGACGGCAGCCGGCTATGCGGTGTCCATCGTGTCGGCCTTTGCCATTGGATCGATGGCTGATCGCTTGGGTGCGGTGCGGGTCTCGGTAGCCATCATGACGGTGTATTGCGCCATCTCGGCGGCCGGCTTCGCCTTGGTGTCGGACGCCGCCAGCTTCCGCGTCTTCTACTTCGCCCACGTGGTGATTTCCGGCGCCTGGTTCACGGCTGCCGCATCAATGCCGATGGCGCTTTTCCCGCGCGAAAGATTCGTGCAGTTCAACTCGACCAAAGATCTGATGGTGATCTTCGGCACGATCCTGGTCAGCAGCGTCCAAGGGCCGATGCTCGACCTGTCCGAACACGACTATCGCTACACGTTGCTTGCAGGAACGGTTTTCTCTCTGCTGTGCGTTGTGTGCCTGTTGCGCCTTCAGCGATCTTCGGTGCCGTTGCCCCCCAGGATTTCCTCGCAATGACTGGTGCAGCAAACGCTGCGGTAGTCATCAAAAATCCATCGGCGGGGTTGTGCGCTCAGCGCCAGTTGGAGCGGATTGCCGCCTGCTTCCGCTGGCCGCTTGCCTCGGCAGTCACGAGACTCCAGCGTTGGGTTGGCTCGCCGTCATTGAGTCGCTCCAGGTAAGCAATCAAACTCTTGTAGTCATCGAATTCCAATTGCACGTCGACGGTACCGCGAACCGCGTTTGCGTCGATGGCGTTGAGCCGAATGCCATCTACTGCCACCGCCTCCAATGCACGAAGCGCTCGCTGAATGGGGAATGCTGCAAGTTGGACGATAGCCCGTGCATCCTGGGCAAAAGGCGCATCCTTCGCCTCTGCTGCGGCATGCTGAGCCTGTGCATTCAAAGCAGCTTTCAGTCGATTCGCTTCGAGCGTCTCCCTATCTAGTTGCGCCATGAGGCCCTGTCGCCGCTCCCAAGCTTGGAATGCGCCGATACCACACGCCACGGTGATCACAGCAGACGCCACGCCGAGCGCGACGAGCGCCGCAACGGGACGCCGTGGAGGCGCGAATTCAACTTGCAAGCGTCTCATGCGGCTTCTCCCGTACTGAACGGCAACGCGGCATTCACCGGAACGCCGGCCACCTCGTCATGATGGAAGCGCACCACGTCCAATGCGTCGGGCGACAAGTCGTGCGTGATCAACGCTCGGCGTAGCAATGCGTCGGGGTCCTCATCAAGGAGTGGATAGGCCTGAGCTTCCAAGTAAGTGCCGCCCTCAGCGACCAACAGCACGAGCGCGTCGCTGTCGAAAACGGCCAGCCCATGCCTGGAGTCGCCGCTACTTCGGACCTGGTCAACCGCAAGCACCCACCAAGGCTTCAGGTTCTCAACCATCGAACCGCATGCGCGCTGCATGTGCCCCTGCCATGTCGGGTGCATCGCCACCGCGAATCGCGGAGAGGATTGGCCGTCGTCCATCCAGACCAAGCTATCCGACGGCAAGCCTGTCGCCCCTTCTACCAACGTCGCGGCAATCGCAGCCCAGTCCATCGCATCGCGCGCGCCCTCTACCGCCGGAATCAAAAACGGGCGGCAGATCGCGCCACTGACGAAGACCTGCAGACGAGTGCCACGCGGCAGCAAAGTGATCGCATCGGCAAGTCCTCGAATCGCGTCCTCCGGATCCGTCGCCGTCGCCGCGTATACCAAGGTCTCACCTTGCGCCAACCTCACGACGTGCGCTCCCACGTAGGCCAGCGCCGTTCGTCGTGACCGCTTACCAGCCCACCACACGCTTGATCTCCTCAGCACTCGTTTCATGGCGATTCACGAGGTCGGCGCTCAAGCGGGACAGCGTCGTGGCGCCTTGTCGATAGACATGATCGCGCAGCGCCGACACCGGCGCACCAGTCGTGACCAGATCGCGAAAGCCATCGTCAATCGCATGCACTTCCGCGATGACGCGTCTGCCGCTATAGCCCACACGGTCGCAGTGCGGGCAGCCTGCTGGATGAGGCATTGCCTCCGGCACGGGAAGATCGAGACTGGCAAACCACTGCGCCTCTCGCGGCGTGGTTGGTCGGGTCGTCAAGCAATGCCGACACAAGCATCGCACGAGGCGCTGGACGATCACACCGTTCAAGGCCGCCATGAATCCAAACATATCAAGACCGAAGTGCTTGAAGCGTCCCGTCACGTCGAACACGCTGTTGGCGTGCACCGTCGTCAGGACTTGGTGCCCCGTCAATGCAGACTGAACGGCGATCTCTGCGGTTTCCGCGTCGCGGATCTCACCAACCAGGATGCGATCTGGATCGTGCCGCAAGATCGCACGCAGGCCTCTAGCGAACGTGAGTCCCTTGCGTTCGTTCACAGGCACCTGCAGCACGCCCGACAGCTCGTACTCGACCGGGTCTTCGATGGTGACGATCTTTTCTATCCCGTTGTTGACCTCAGACAACGCCGCGTAGACGGTTGTTGTCTTGCCGCTGCCTGTCGGCCCGGTCACCAGCAACATGCCATGGGGCAAGGCCGCCAAATCGCGGATCCTTTCAGCGCTATCAACATCGAATCCAAGTCGATCCAACGACACCTGCTCGCCAGGATCTCGCAGTTGGGCCTTGTCCAGGAGCCGCAATACTGCGTCTTCGCCAAACACGCTTGGAATGATGGACACGCGCAAATCGAGTTCCGCACCAGAGAACGCTGTACGAAAGCGGCCGTCCTGGGGTAGCCGACGTTCGGTGATGTCAAGCTGCGCGAGCACCTTGATGCGCGATATGACCTCCTCCGCCAGGCGCACGCCGTCAAGCTGGCCGTGCGGGATCAATACGCCATCACGTCGTAGCCGAACCGTCACGCCCTTGCGGCCACATTCGAAGTGGATGTCGCTGGCACCGACTTCGTAGGCGTGCTGAAGCGCTCGATCTACGAACGCTACGACCGGGCCGGCAGCAGCCGCTTCCTGGCCAACAGGAGAATCAGGTGACGCTGCAGCGCCAAGCCAAGCAGCCAGTTGCTCGCCGGTCGCGGCTAGCGCAGGGACACGCCGCCCTAAAGACTGAGTGGCTCGCCGCAAAGCCACATCGTCCCACGGGTCCGCCATCGCCAGCCGAAGCTGGTTCGGGTCGCCACCCAGCAGTACTGGAACGGCGCGCAACTGGCGTGCCATCGCGGCACCAGACGTACCGAACAACTCGATGGCCGGTTTGACGCGCAGCACGGCACTGTCGACAGTTTCCAGTCCACCGACTTCGCGCAGCAAGCTCGGAAGGCAATCGCGCCAACGCACATCGCGTCGCAACTGATCGAGCACGGTGACATCGCCATTGTCCTCAGCCGGCATTGCGATGCGGCGGCGAGCCGACTGCAACGCGGCAAGAAACGTCTCGGAAGATTCTGGATTCATCAAAACAGGTCTATCGGAAGGCCGAGTCAGCGGATGCTGCTAGCGATGTCGAAGATTGGCAGATACATCAATACCACGATGCCACCCACGAGCAATGCAACAGACAAGAGCATCAACGGCTCAACGATGCGCGTGGCGCGATCCATGAACAGCGCGAAATTGTCAGCGTGGCGTTCGGCGATCGTCTGAAGCACTTGGTCGAAGTGGCCGGAGCGCTCCCCGACGGCAAGCAGGCGTCGGGTCACCGTGTCAGTCAGCCCAGCATCAGCAAACGCGGTGGACACCCGTGCTCCCTGCGTCAAGGCGTCATGGGCAGCACGCATGGCCGCATCAACGTCGTCTCCTAGTGCAAGGCCTTCGCAGCGCCTCAGGGCTTCATCCAGCGGATACCCCCCGCGGAACATCACAGTGACCGCGTGATAGAACTTCGCCATTCGGAACTCCCGCAATGCGCGGCCGACCGGTGGCACGGCCCTGACGAAGCGCAGCGCCACGTGCTGGATGGCGCCACGGCGCCAAGCCATGATGGCCGCCGCTGCGGTGAGCGCCAGAGCGATCAACAAGGCTGGTCGATGTTGATGCACAAAGCCACTGGCAGTGACAAGCACCTGGGTCGACCATCCCATGTCACCGCGCACATCCGCATACATGGCAGCGAAGCGTGGCAGCACCACCATTACCAGGAAGGTGCAGACCAGCAGGCCAAGACCGAGCACCAACGCGGGATAGATCGCCGCGCTCACGACCTTCTTGCGCAAGGCATCAAGCATGTCGTGATAGCGCAGATAGTTGGCCAACGCCTCTTGCAGCGAACTGCTGCGCTCGCTAGCGCGGACGCTGGCGATCAGCACCATGGGAAAACGGTTCAACGACTCCATCGCCGCCGACAGCGGCTTGCCTTGATGCAACTGCTCAAGCAAACCCTGCTGGACGCTTGCGCGAGCCACATCACCCGTCGATTGGACATGCAGGGTTTCAATTGCCTCGACCACGGTCATGCCCGCCTTGAGTAGCGTCATCAACTCTCGGCACCACCAAGCGACATCCAGCGCCCGTCCCGGGGAACCACGCGCAGATGTCATGCTCGGCAAACCATCGCGCAAAGGGACCACCGCAATGATCCGGCGGCCATCAGCCAGTTGACTGCCTAGCGCTTCTTTCGACGGCGCCTCTACCAGCGTCTCGCTGATGGACATGAGCACTGGATCCAGAACGCGGACGCGGAATTTCATCTCGGTGGGCCAGGATGTGCGGGTGTCACAGCTGAACGTCGCCGTCGTCGCCGACGCCGCCAGGCGCACGATCACGCCCAAAACTCACCAGGTCGTAGTCCCTGCCAGCGTACGCTGATGGCGAGTGATAGCGATACGGCATTCCCCAAGGATCCACGGGCAGCCCCTTGGCCAGGTATGGCCCCCGCCAGCGCTTGTCGCCTGAGGCGTCTTCGATCAGCGCACGCAATCCTTCTGATGAACTTGGATACCGGCCCAGGTCGAGGCGAAACGCCTGCAACGCCTTGTCCAGTGCATCGATCTGCGCCCGCGCAGTTGTAGCCTCTGAACGCGAGATCTGCCCGATGAAACGAGGCCCGACGATACCCATCAGCAGCCCGATGATCACCATGACGATCAACAGTTCGAGCAGCGTGAACCCGAGCACGTAGCGCGGGCGTGAGCGTACGAAGACGCCGGCCGTTACTCCGCCTCTGCCAATTGCAGTCATCGCTTTGAATCCACGACGAATCGCCAGTCGGCATAGCGGCGGGCAGCGGGCAACTGCAATCCCGGGCGTTCGATGCTGGCGCCGATCAAAGGCTCGTCGGCGCTGAGGCTGTGAACGCCCTGAATGCGGCCATTGTCACCACGTATGACGCCCCAGCGACCATCGGTGCCAACAGGGTCTGGGTACAGCCGACGGATGTGCCGCACCGTGCCGACGAAGCGTCGGTCCATCACGAGTTCCTCCAGTTCCATCGGCAATACCTTTTCGGTACCGGGGGACTTGCGGCGGTAGTCCTCCAGCGCATGCACGTACAGCGCCCCGATGCGCAGCAGCTGTTGTTCCTTGTCGCGTCGCGCCGACTCCGCCCAAGACTGCGCCACCGTCGACAGGCCCGCTGCCGTCAACGCCACCAGTAGCAGCATCGCCACCAGTCCGTAACCTCGTGGCGGCCGTTCACCAGGACGCATAACTGCTCCCGTCCAGCGCAGTCGCGCGCGCACCGCTGTGCACATCCGCCACACCGTCTTCCACGGCGCTACCGGTACGGCCTGGCACGACGGTCCATGTATCCCGTCGCTCTGTCAGTGGATCCACGGGAATGTCACGCAAGTAGCGGCGCTGCACGAGCTCAGACAGATCCTTCGGATAGCGCCCCTGGTCGGCACAGAACTTGTCAATCGCGTCGCGCATGGCATACAAGTCATGACGCAGCGTTGTTTCGCGAGCGCGATCGACGTGCTGAACGTAGCGCGGCGCGGCCACGCTCAACAACAACGCCATGACCGCCAGGACGACCAAAAGCTCAATCACGGTGAACCCGTGTCGACCGATCACGACCTTCGCTTTGCCACGCCGATGCTTTGCTACGCCCATGGCTATCGTCACCAAGCCTTGAGCGGGATGCCGTTGAGGCCCACCAGGCCCGATCGCGAATGCACGTCGTAGACCTCGCGCCCTGGCCGCGGGTCTTCAGCCTCGGATTGATAGCCACGCAGTCCCCAGGTCTGTTCGGCGGGCAGGGCCGGATCGGCGAACGGATCTCGCGGGACGCTTCGCAGGAACCGCAGCGTCTGCCCCTGCCGGTCGGCTCGGGCATCTGGAACTTCGAGCGTGAGCTCCCGCAGCGTGGATGGGTAAGGGGCTTGGTCTGCTGGCCCAAGCACCGCGCCGGACTCACGTGCGGACCGGTACACATCCAGTGCATCGCGAATCTCCCAGAGTGCTCGCTTGAGTTCACGCTCCTTCTCGCGCTGCCAGGCCATCTCCGCCATCGGCATAGCCATCGAAGCGAGCAGCCCGAGGATGGCCAGGCAAACCAGCAGCTCTATCAACGTGAAGCCGTGCCCTCGTCTCGCGCGGCAAGCTGCACGCGCAGGACTGCGGGCGCGCCACGGCCGCATGGTCACTTGACCTCGATGACGGCTGGGGCTGGCAAGGCAGGCTTGTCAGCAGACGGCTCGGTCCAGACCGGCTGAACCGAGGCCACACGTACATCGGCGCGGCCTGCCAACAACAGCTTGAAGCGCAGCTTGAACACGTTGCCAGCGCCCTCGGTCGCCGACGCCTGATTGCGCAGCACGCTGAGGTTCACGCGACCGGGCTCGACCCGCTTGCCGAAACTGGTGACCGCATTGCCTTGGCGGAAATAGTCGTCCTCCTCAGCTTCCATCAACGCCAGCTTTTCGGCATCGAACTGCAACTCGGTCATCAACCCACGCAGAGGCGCATCGCGCACACCGAGACGCACCTCGACCGTCTCGCCGATTTGGGCCGATGCGGGCGCAGAAAGCGTCAAGCTGCCAGGGCCCTTGAACGGCGCGGGTGATACGGGCGCCAGGTTCTCTGCGGCACCACCCTGCAACTTCGCCGGCGCGGCAGCAGTACCCGCAGCCGCCGGCAAGGCGCCAGCCGGCGGCCCAGCAGCCGGTGGCTGTGCGCTGAACTGCAGCCCACCCACGGGGCGCAACTTGGGCGCTGCGTCGGTGCCGACCCAGAGTTCCGCTTCGCTGGCATTGAGCCGCTTGACGTTGCGCAACACATGCGGCGTGATCGCCAGGAGCAACTCAGAGCGCTTGCCGTCGTCGAGCTGGCTGGAGAACAAGCGCCCCAGCAATGGCAGGTCGCCGAGGCCGGGAATGCGGCTGGCGATGGAGCGCTCGTCGCGGCTGATGAGCCCCGCAAGCAGTTGAGTCTCGCCATCACGCAGACGCAGCAGGGTCGAAGCATTGCGAGTGCCAATCTGGTACGCAATCGACCCGGCAGACGTCTTGATGGAACTGCCCAGCGAGCTGACTTCCAGGCTCACCTTGATGGCAACCTCGTCGTCGGCGAATACGGTGGGCTCCACATCAAGCTTGAGGCCCACGTCGAGGTAGCTGATGTTCTCGGACACGAAGCCGCCAGTACCACTGGTCGTGGAGACGATCGGGATCTTGTCGCCGATGAGGATCTTGGCACGCTCCTTGTTGCGCACGCGCAGCTTCGGGTTGGCCAATGTGGACGTGTCGCCCACCTCGCGTCGGAGGTTGACCAGCAGGTTGCCGATGCCGACGCCGATGCGGTCCCGGCCGATGTTGTCGAGATTGGCCACCGTCAACTGTGTCGTGCCGCTCGGCGCCAGCGGTGAAAGTGAGAAGGAGTTTGGGAACTTCACTCCCAGCTCGGTCAGGCGCGTCGCATTCACCTCCAGAACTTCGAGCTCCAGCAGCACCTCGGGCTCGGCGCTGTCGTAGACGGCCAGCAACCGCTCGGCCAGTTGGATGTTCTCGGGCGAATCGCGCAGCGCCAGCATGTTGGTGCGCTCGTCGATGAACGGTTCGCGGATTTTCAGCATCGCCTTGAGGAAGGCGGCGGCGCCCTTGGGGTCGCTGTTCGAGAGGTTGAAGACGCGCACCAGCTGCTCCTGGTACTCCCGCTGCTTCTCCGGCGTGTTCGGATAGATGACGACGGTGCGCGCGTCGACGACCTTCTTCGCAAGCTGGTTGCTGGAGGTGATCAGGTCCAGCGCATCGTCCACGCGCGCCTGGCGCAGCAGTACCGTCACACGAGTTTCGGCACGCACATCGCGGTCCAGCACGAAGTTGACGCCGCTGTGGCGGGTCACCACGTCAAGCACCGTCCGCAAGCTGGCGTCACGAAAATCCAGCGAGATCGGGCGGGATTCGGCCAGCCCGCTGTTCAAGGCCTGCACCTGCGCGTTGCGCTGCTCGCCAAGCAACCGGCGCTGCAGTTCCTGCAGGCCGGCATGGCGCGGGTTGTCCTTCAGCGCTTGTTCAAGCGCGCGCAGTGCCCGGTCGGGTTGCCGGGCATCCGCCCATTGCTGAGCAGCGGCCAGGTCGGCCGCGCTCTTGCGCTCCTGGTCAAGGTCGCCAAGCAACGACTGCAGGCGTGCATTGCCCGGGTCGAGCGCCAGTGCTTCCCGCAACGTTGCGGCCGCGGCGTCGTACTGGCCGTTTACGCGCTGGGAGACGGCCTTCGAGATGAGCTGTGCCTGCGCTTCAGCGCGCGCCTGCAGCAAGGCGCTGCGCAGCGACGTGCTATCGGGATGCTCCTTGACGCCCTCCTCCAATGCAACGACCGCCTGCTTGTATTGGCCGCTGACCAACGCTTTGCTTGATTCGCTGCGGATGCGGCTCTCGGCGCATCCCCCAAGAACAAGGAGCGCAGCAAGAGCGCTGGCAAAGCAGGCGGGATGGCGCTGGCAACGAGGGCTGCGGTTGTGTCGGTGGAACATCAAGAAGGCAAGCGAACAGGCGGATCAAGGCGACGGCGGCGGGGGCGGGGGCGGAATGCGAATCACGGCGCGCTGTTGCAACGCCTCGTGCAGAAGACGAATCTCATCGTCGGTGATCGCCTCGACGCGATAGCCCTCCTCCAGCACCATGCCCGGCTCGACAAGGACGTCTTTGTTCTGGCGGGCGAGATAGATTTTCTGGTGTCCATCGGGATCGAGCATGCGTCCGAGATATCGATAGTCCAGCGCAGGGGCTTGAGGGGGCGATGGCGGCGCTGCAGCAGTGGGAAGCGGCAACGCTGCCGGAGGCGGCTGAGGCACCGCAATGCCAGCCGCGGGCAAGGTGGCAAACGGGTCGCGCTCTGCGGCCTCTAGTGGAAATTCCGGCAAGCGCGTCGGCAGTGCGATTGCCGAACGCTGAACCGCAATGCCTGTTTTGGGGGCGATTCCGGGCGCTTCCGAAGCCGTACGGCCGGCGCTCGATGGAACCGCCACAGCCTCAACCGCTGGATCAGCCGAGTACACCAAGGCCCCCAGCGATGCCACGGCAGACAGGCCCAATGCCCAGCGCAAACCTGGGCGCACCCGGCTGAACCCGCCAGCCAGCGATATCAGCGATCGTTTTGCCATCGTCCTGGCCGTCACGGCGCTCCACGCACAGCGGCCGTTGGTTCCATGCAGTCGTAAGTAATGTCAGAAGCACGCGCATCTGTCTGCTCACCCGACATTGGGGCAGAACGCTCCCCTTCCGACCTTGGGCAGGTCAGCCAAACTGCAACAACGTGCGCGTCAACATTCGATTCAGCAGGCGACGCGGACAAGTCGCGCGCTTTCCCTGTAGAAATCAAATTAGTTGCATTACCCGGCTGGGGCGAGCGAATCATCGACAACCGCTGCAAAACGGCCGACTGTGAATCCCGCGTCAACAAATCAGCCAGTACGTTCTTGACTGAACCGTATGAACCGCGCAGGCGAAAGTCGATAGTCAAGCGCCCCAATGCGTGCGCTGATGGCAGCTGCTGGGTGGAGGAAATTCCGACGACCTGAACCCCGTACCGGTCGACCGCTTCCTGCAAATGCATCGCGATGCGCGGGAAAGGCTGAATCGAAGGCAAGCGGGTGACGAACGGGACACTGCCTCCCGGTGACCGGGCGCTGTTCAGTTGTCCCCGCATTGCAGGGACCGCATCATTCGCCCTCTGCAGTTGAGCCCATATAGCATCGGCAGCGCGAGTTAGCGCGACGTATATCGCAAGCCCAAAAAACAAAGGCATTAGGATTGCCGCCGCGGAACACGCATTACCTCTATTAACAAAAATAGAAAGCAATCTTTTCGCCATTTCAGTGCACCTTTGAAATGACCACTTTAGCACTTCAGCTTCGACCAGCGAGTCGGATGCGGCCACGTAAGTGGCCTGGCCTCCATTCACAAAACTCCAACATTTTACCTGGCCAATGCTATGCAGCATCGTAAACCGACATCGTCGATTTAAAAAAGTCCCACTGCCGGCTCCCAGCAGTAAACACCGCCGCCTGCCTCAGGCCACCCTATTCAAACATCAACCTTGATAAGAGCCACCTAAATTCAATACCATGAGAGCGAAAGAGTTCTAGCAGAAAGTCTGCGACTACTTATTCAAATCTGCCCAGCTCCAAGTTCTATTCCGAAAAATTCGCAAGACTCGTAAGCGACTCGAACATAGAAAATCAAAACTGTCGAATCTGTAACATTTGCTCCGCCGTCAGGCCGATTACACGCACACCCAATAGCGTCTCTAATTTCAAATAAAATTCGGCTTGATCACATTGAATTATTCGCCCAGCCTCTTCCATCCCCCCCAAATCCACTTCAACGAAATCGTCCCCGTAACCGACAGAAAACGGCACCTCCGCGTCAATACGCAGCCCATAGGCCTCGTTTAAAAAGTCTTTGGTAAGAAGGTTAAGAATTGGCAAGCCTAGAGTCCTAGGCAATCCCGTCGCCGCTTTCGGCCGATGAATAGAATCAACAGAAATTAGCGCCATCCCGCGGATGGTCATATCTTCTTGATCCAATAGAAATTCAAATAACGATTCACTAAAGTTCCCGAACCGAAGGCGCGCGATTTTTATCAGATCCGCGTATGAGCGCCATCGAAGCGGCACATATCCATCAATATCAATATGACAAACGGGAGCCATTCGTGCGACATTCGATACTTGGACGGTTTTAATCATTTGATGGGTTGGGCATGGATAAGAGCTGGGAGCTGCCCTTCGGCCCGAGGAGCCGCAAATTTCAGCTCCCATCTACCGACCCGTACGATAGTGGCAGGAATTCCATTTTGAGTTGCTTCGGCAACGGCTGCGCGAAGACCTGGAAGAATTTGCATTTGAATTCTCAATGCAATCGCTTCGTGGCTCAAGCCACGTGAAGCCAAGTTTACCGCCATTTCCGCAATGTGTTCAGACGCATTGGGATGAACCCACACGCGCGCGTTACCAGCAGCCAATTCAAATGACCTTGGAATCACGGTTCCTTCGAATACAGGCTGGGTGGCCGAAATGTAGCGCCAAATGCCGATACCTTTCAAAAGGTCAATTGCAAAGAGGTCCGCTGAGGAAAGAACGCTCAGAGACACCTTAGCGGAGGTTAAATAGGCTTCGCGAAAAGCGTTCCAAGCGCCCGCTTGAGCTTCCGCAAGATGTTGCTGGAGGCGTCCTTGCGGACTGTCATCAAAACCCTGCGCCCGTGCCATCAGCGTGCGTTGATCAATGCATACGCCAGCCGAGCAGCGCTCTACCGGTGAGCCATTATTCGCCGAGTTTGCCGACTTCTCCCTAGACTGCTGGGCGGGACCGCTATTTGAGCCTGCCTCCGCAGGATTGGCAGCACCGTTATTAAGGCCATCAAAAAACTTATTCAGCGCAAACTTTGCATCGAACACGCAATTCAAATTTCCATAGCCTTGCTTCTTGCAATAGTCTTTCGCAAGGTCATTCACGACATCTTCCTGCGTCTTCTTCTTCTCAGCCTCCTCTTTCGAAAAGCCGGTGGGATCCGTCATATTCGTCGGGTTGTTCCAGGCGTAGCTATATCGGTTATAGCTCTGGCTATGCTCGGGTTCCTGAATGATCGGATCGGCACTGACAAACCTGGCTAGATAGGGGTCATACACGCGCCCGTTCATGTGGACCATGTCGACGTTGTCCAGCATTTCATGGCCCGTGAAACCGCGGTTGTCGGCCTGCCCATCCAAGGTATCCGGCGTGGCCGTGCCGTCCAGCGTACGGCGCTTGCCCCAGGCGTCGTAAGCCAGCTTCTCACGGAACTGCCCGTCGGCCTGGCTGATCGCGATCACGCTGCCCAGCCGGTCCGTATGCGTCCACAGCAGGTCGCTCGATGGTGCGCCAGGCCGATCAATCTCCACACCCAGGCCCATCGGCCAGTAGGTCTTGAGCGTTATGCCGCCGCTGGCATTGGTTTCCTGCTCCATCGCGCCCATGTACAGCACGGTTGTGCCATCACTGCGCGTCTGCCGTGCACGCTGATGTTCCGGCCCGAACGCGAACTGGCTCCAGGCGCTGCCCTTCGCAATACGGCTGGGCATGTCGAAGCTGCTCCAAACCAGCGACGTGCCGTTGGGCCCCGACATCAGGTTGCCGTTGTCGTCGTAAACGTAGTTACCGCTCTGGGCCGTGACGGCGGTGACCGCATGCGGCCGCGGTTGCCCAGCGGCTGGGTAGGTGTAGGTGCCAACACCGGTCTTGGACACCAGGTTGCCAATATCGTCGTAGTTGAAGACCTGCTGCGGCTGGCCCGTGACCTGCGAGGTTTTCAGACGCTGCAGCGGGTCGTAATCGAACGATTCAACGAAGCCTGTCGCCTCCCCCCACAGCACGCGCAGCACGACGTTACCCAACGGGTCGTATTGATAACCCTCATTCAGTATGGCGGCGCCTGAACCGCGCTCCACCGAGGCGCTGCTCACTCGGCCCGAATTCGGGTTGACCGCCGTGAACCGGATCAGCCCGTTGCCCAGGTCAGCTTGGCGCACCCGGCCTGCAGCGTCCTGCTGCTGAATCGTCCAGAGCGACGTCGCGCCCCGGTCGAGCCCAGCCAGGTAGCCGGTGGGGCTGTAGCGGTAGCTGAACGTCTTGGCGGCGTCACTGCCGCGTTGGTGGCTGATCGCGGCGGTGCGACCCTTGTCGTCATAGGTTGCCTTGCTCGACTGGACCACGCTGTTCAGTGTGATGGTGGTCGTATCCGGGCGGCCCAATGCATCAAAGGTGTGCTGACGCCGGTAGTCTTTCTGCTGGCCCTGCAGGGTGTATGCCTCGGCCAATTGACCGATGCCCTTGGTGGCCGTGTCGTACACCCAGCGGCTCTCCAGATCCGGCTCATGGCGCGCGGTCATCCGGTCCAGCGAGTCAAAGTCCATCGTCGTGACCTGCGCCTTGGCCGACGTCTGCTTCCAGACGCGGCCGGGCGGGTCGACCTCATACTTGGTGATGCCGAGGTCAGGGTCCGACAGCTGGGTGCGGCGACCCAGGCGGTCCAACACAACGACGACCTCGTTACCCATCGGGTCACGCGTCTTGGTCAGGCCACCGAATGGATCACGCTCAAAGCGAGTTTCTTTGCCATTGGCATCCACCGCACGCTTCAGCAAGCCCAGCGCATCACGATAGTTGTCGATGCTGTGGCTCTTGGCGTTGGTGGTGGTGACGCGAAGGCCACGGTAGGTCGTGATCTGTGAACGCTCCGTGCCGGCCTCGTCCAGCGAGGTGACCGAGGTCGGCCGGTTCAGGTCGTCGTAATCCGTACGGGACGCCAGCGTGGCCGACGCAGTCACATCATGTGGCTGGTCCACCTCTTTCAAGCGGCCGCGCACGTCATATCGCTGGTCCGCCACGACCACTTGGCCCTGCAATCCATTTGTGCGCTTGCGCAGGACGTGGCCGGCGCTGTCGGCGTAAGTGATGCTGGGAACGCCGTAACGCTGACCACCTTGGTATTGATCGACCACGGTTGCTTGAACAGCGCCGGGCGGGCATTCCGCGTCGCACTGCACGATGACGTTCCTCGTCTCGGTGCCGTCTGCGCGCTGTTCCTTCGTGATGCGACCGAAGGCATCGACCGTCCAGTTCGTGACGATGCCGTTCGGCGACGTTGCCTGGGTCACCCCGCCATGCCGAGGGTCGTACTGCTTGGCTTCTTCATGGCCCAGAGGGTTGGTCGCCTTCAGGATGAAACGACCGTTCGGGTCCAACTGCGTGGAATTGGAAGTGCGCTGCACCAGCTGGCCGGTTTGAGGGTCGGTCCACGATTGCCGCGTGCCGGTCACCAGACCATACAAGTTGCCGGTGCGCAAAGACTCCGTCACGAGACGGTAGGCCGGGGCATCCGGCTCAACCGTCTGCTTGGACAGCTGGCCCTTGGCGTCGAACTCCGCGGTGCTCGTACGAGTGACGGACACGCCGGCGCGGGTCTTCTTGACCTCGACACGCGTTGGCAAGCCGAGCAACCAATCGGCAGTGCGGTTCTCGTAGGTGGTTGTCGTGCCGGATACGAAGGTCTCGCTATCGGCTGATGCGGTCTCCGTGACCTGCGTTGCGTTGCCCCAGCCATCGCCATAAACCCAGGCCGTGGCAACCGTTCCCAGCGGATCGCCGCTGAGATCGTTCTTCGTCACCGTCTGCGTCTTGGTGAACGGGAAACGCGTGGTACGGCCGTTCGGATGAGCGATCGACTGCGAATCCAGTTCACTGCGACTGTCAACGAGCACGACGCCCGATGCCGCAGTTTGGCGCATCGCCGTGCGCATACCGATGGTGGGCCAAGTTTGGCTGAACCAGGTCGTGGTGGTCACGCCACTGGCGACGTCCAGTGCCTCCATGCGACCGTACCCCAGGAAACCGCGGCCAGATTGGTCCGAACGAGCGCCCGCATAGCGGTAGCGCGTCTCCAGCCAGCCGCCCTGGCCATTGCCGACCTTGACGGCGCTGACCACTTGGTCGATCAACGGCACGGGCTTCTGCGGATAGACCGTGGCACTCAGGTTGCCGTCGGGGTCGACGGCGTCGCGGGTGTAGACACTCGGATCGCCATGCGTGGAGTAGACGATGCGCGTGGGCAGGCCAACGCCGTTGGTGACTTGCACAAGTCGGTCCAGCGCCTCGCCGTCCTTGGCCAGGCGCGCATGCTCCAACACCTCCCAGTGGCCGCCCGCCTGGTAGTAGACGACTTCGGGATGCCCGTCGCCGGTCAGATCCAAGAAGAAGAGGCGCGACTGTTGCCAGTCGGTTGGAGGATTGGGGCTGAGTCCGGCAGGCTGCGGTGGCATGGCCCACGGCTTGCAGTCCATGGATCCGCCAAAACGGATCAAACAGGCCTGCGGCGGAGTGTTGAGACCCGCCTTGGGCCGGGCCGTCAGCGCTCGCGGCACGCCGTCGCCTTCAATGTTGCCGACGTACCAGTCCGGCGTCAGGAACGCCTCAGTTCGGTTTTCGCAGAACGGCGACCCGCTGCCCGTCATCAGGCACAGGCGCCTCGTCAGCGGAGTTGAGGGTGTCGGGCCGTAGAGGAACAAGAAGTCGGTCAACCCGTCGCCGTTGATGTCGCCAGCAACGCCGACAGCGCTTGCTCGATAGTCAGGTGGCGTGTTGACGGTGTATTGCGACGGAACACCGTAGTCATGCAGCAAGGAGTAGGACGAGGTGACAGGCCCACCAGCCTCAGCCGAATAGCCCCGGCCAGCGATATAGGGTTCAGTGAACGTCCAGAAGTTGCCTTCCGCGTTGTAGACGGCTTGGCCGGCTGTAATGAAGTCCAGCCGTCCATCACCGTCCAAGTCAGCGGTCGCCAGCGGAGAAAACTGCGTGAAGCTGCTCTGTCCGGGGCCCAGATCAATGCCCGCGCCGGCAGCCTGCACCTGGCATGTGAAGCCTGTCCCTGTCGAGATGCAACTGCGCTGTGTGCCCATGTTGCCGTCACCAGGACTGCCTCCCGAGAAATACAGGTCGTCACGACCGTCTGCGTTGAAGTCGTAGACGACGCGCTGAGTGGCATTTACCCCATCCACGGCCCAGTCCGTGCAGGAGAAGGTTCCGCCCTGGCGCAGGCGCGAGTAGCAGATCTTCCAACCGTTCAACACTTCGTTCGTGACCTGGACCACGCCGTACATGTCGAGGTTTCCGCGCGCCATCAGCACATCGGTTTGGCCGTCGCCGTCGAAATCGCCCACCTCGACGATAGCCATCTGCGCGTCCAGGCCGGCAAACGGCTGCGAGGTGACGAAGCTCGTTCCCGTGCTGCGATATAGCGTGATGCCTGCGCCTCCGAAACGCGTCATGACATCGGCACGGCCATCGCCATCAAAGTCGCCGGACACAAACATTTCGTCCTGCGCATGACCTGCGGTGGCAGAGGTATTGGCACGGAAGCGGTCTTCCAGCACCGGCCCGTTCCAAGTGCCTTTGCTGACAAAGGCACGCGACTTGGCCGAATCGGGCTCACCCCATTGGAACGTGGTCGCAGGCAGGCATCCGTCTACAGGCGAGCATGCCTGCACGCTGGCCAACATGCTGCGCCCACTGCTCGGGCTGGTGCCGTAACTCAGCGTGTACTGGAGCGCCTGCACTGGCGTGGCCGTACTTGTGTTCGTCCACGTGGTGACGGTTTTCAGACGCTGGCGCAGGTCTGCACGATCACCGGCGAAAAACTGCGTTTCCGTATCGGGACGGCTCTCGTAGCCAAACACAGCCTTCGCGAAATGGCTTTGCGGCAAGTTGCTATTTGCGCCCCAAGAGATCTGGGACAGCAGTTGCTCACCGGTTTGCGTGTCGCGGGTGTATTGATACTCGATGGTGTTGCCGTTGCGGTCTTGGCTTTTTGCCAAAGGCCAGTTGCGGACGACGCTCGACGGCGGCAGCGTCGGGTTCAGCGCGTTTGTACTGACGTACTGATGAATGCGCCCGTCCTTGGCATAGACGGTGAAGCCGTCGTTCACACGCTGCACGCGGACGAAGGCGTCGATCTCCGTGCGGTACCCCGCGTTCGCAGCCCAATAGCGGGTATTGAACTCATCCGCAGTCTGTGCGCTGGATGTGTCAGGGCCGACCAGTTCCAACCGTTTGCCATCGAGGCAAAGCCGGTCTTTGGTGTTCAACCGCAGTGCGTCACCACGCCCATCCTGGGCAAGCGTCGGCGGGCAACGCGCAATGCCCGATTGCCCGCCGATATTCCAACCCACCCCCGCAATGCCGTTGCCGGCACCGCCGCCGTAATCGAGCGAGACCGCTGGTGTCATGGCAAGCACCCCGGGCGGCATTGCCAATTGCAACGAATAGGACGCCTTGCTGCCATTGACCTGAACGGCTCCCGGCAGGGAACCCGCCTTGGCGTTGCCGAGATGGGGCACCGTCACCTGCACGGTCTGCACAGCAACACTGACCACCACTCCTGGTGAGGTGCTGACATTGTGGTTGCTGTCGCCAACATAGCGCGCAGTCAACGTATGTGCACCGACTGAAGACAGGGGAACGGTGCTTGACGCCTTACCCGCCAGCAAAGGTACGGTACCAGCAGATTTCGTTCCATCAAAGAAGTCGACCCTGCCCGTTGGCGATGTGCCCATAACGGTTGCAGTCAGTTTGACGGTCTGGTCTGGCTGAACGCTGCCGGCGCTGGAAACGAGCGTGACTGTGCTGTCGCGCTTGACGACGGACAGCGCAACAGCCACCGATGTCACTGCGCTGTTATTGGCGTCCCCCCCATACGAAACAGTGAGGCTGCGGCTGCCGACCGTCGTAAAACTGGCGTCGAACACCGCGCTGCTCCCGACCACCGGGACTGCGGAGGCAATCACTGAACCATTGCTGAGGAAAGAAACGGTACCGGTTGGAGCGGAACCTCCCGCGCCAGTGAGTGTTGCAGTCAATCGGACGGACTGACCAACCTTGACTGACGATGCCGCCAGAGTCAGGGCGACACCGGCCGATTGCTTCTGCACCGACACCGACTGAGCGCCGGAAGTGCTGGCGGTGTGGTTGACATCACCGCCATATGAAACGGTCAGTGATCGCACACCGCTGCTGGCGAAACTGGTCGCGAACGACGCCGTGCCATTGCTTAAGGGCACCGCCGCCCCAAGCGGCGTGCCGTCGGCAAGGAACGTCACGCTGCCAGTTGGGTTCGAACCCGCCACAGTAGCCGTCAGCGTGGTGCTCTCGCCTACAAGAGGTGTCACGTTTCCAACCGCGAGGGCAGTGACACTTGATCGCTTGCCGACATTGACGCTAAGCGTCGTTGCGGTGGCGGTGGCGTTGTTCGCATCGCCGGAATAGGTTGCGCTGATCGACCGGCTGCCTGCTGTCGAGTAGCTCGTCGTGAACGAAGCATTACCGGACGCCACGACCACTGGCGCCCCGAGCGGCGTGCCGTTGTCGACAAATTGCACTGTGCCGGTCGGAGAAGTGCCCGTCACCGTCGCCGTGTAGGTCACCGACTGGGAGACTGCAGGCGATGCCGGCGAACTCGCCAGGCTGACGGCGGCGGCGGCCTTCACGCCAACAGCAACACTCGACGAAGTTGAAATGGCGTTGTTCGCGTCGCCGCTGTATGCAGCCGTGATGGCGTAGCTGCCGGCGGCGGCGAAACTGGTGTTGAACGATGCGGCGCCGTTCGACAGCGCAACCGTCTGCAGCGGCGTGCCATTGCTATGGAACGTCACACTACCGCCAGGCGATGAACCAGTAACCGTGGCCGAGAGCGTCGTCGATTGGTTGACGGCCAATGCCGTCGCGCTGACGCTGACGCTCGTCGAACTCGCCCCCTTCTGCGTCGTGACTACAGTGCCGCCCGACAGGCTGCCGGCATTGTTTGCATCGCCGTTGTAGCGCGCCGTGATGGTGCGAGCGCCAGCCGTCGCGAAGGTGGCGCTGGTCGAAGCGTTGCCACCGGACAGTGAAATGGGCGAGCCAAGCGTGGCGCCGTCGGCCAGGAAGGTGACGGTCCCCGTCGGGTTGGTGCCACTTACGGATGCGGACAGCGTCACCGGCTGGTTCAGACCCGGCGTAGCAGTCCCAGCAGAGACGCTGGTGGAGGTCGAGCGAGGCACCACCGTTACGGTCAGCGTTGAGGCCGTTGCGGCAGTGTTATTGCCGTCACCGGCATAGCTCGCGCCAATTACATGACTGCCCGCGGTGGCGTAGCTGGTCGTGACAGACGCGCTACCGTTCGATAGCGTCACAGCGCTGCCCACCGGAGATCCGTTGTCGCTGAACTGGATCGTCCCCGACGGCGATGATCCGGTCACCGTCGCCGTGTACGTCACGGAACCGGAAACAGCCGGAGAGGCAGGGCTGCTTGACAATACAACGCTTGCAGACGCCTTTACGCCAACGCTCACGGAGCCCGACGTGGATGCGACATTGTTGCTGTCCCCGCTGTACTCAGCAGTAATGGCGTAGCTTCCAGCCGCAGCAAAACTGGTGTTGAGCGAGGCCGCTCCGCTCGAAAGCGCTACCGTCTGCAGCACCGCACCGTTGCTGCGGAACGTCACGCTGCCGCCGGGCGATGAACCGACAACCGTGGCCGAGAGCGTCGTCGATTGGTTGACGACCAACGCCGTCGCGCTGACGCTGACACTCGTCGAACTCGCCCCCTTCTGCACCGTGACTACCGTGCCACCCGACAGGCTGCCGGCATTGTTTGCATCGCCGTTGTAGCGGGCCGTGATGGTGCGAGCACCAGCCGTCGCGAAGGTGGCGCTGGTCGAAGCGTTGCCACCGGACAGTGAAATGGGCGAGCCAAGCGCGACGCCGTCAGCCAGGAAGGTGACGGTCCCCGCCGGGTTGGTGCCACTTACGGATGCAGACAGCGTCACCGGCTGGTTCAGGCCTGGCGCTGCGGTCCCAGCAGAGACGCTGGTGGATGTCGAGCGGGGCACCACCGCTACGGTCAGCGTCGAGGCCGTTGCTGCAGTGTTATTGCCGTCACCGGCATAGCTCGCGCCGATTGCATGATTGCCCGCGGTGGCGTAGCTGGTCGTGAAAGACGCGCTACCGTTCAACAGCGTCACAGCGCTGCCTAGCGGAGATCCGTTGTCGTTGAACTGGACCCCTCCCGACGGCGATGATCCGGTCACGGTTGCTGTGTACGTCACGGAACCGGAAACAGCCGGAGAGGCAGGGCTGCTTGACAATACAACGCTCGCAGGCGCTTTGACGCCAATGCTCACGGAGCCAGACGTGGATGCGACATTGTTGGTGTCTCCACTGTATTCCGCCGTAACCGCGTAGGTGCCGGCGTTGGGCAGGCTGGTCGTGAGAGACGCAGAACCGTTGCTGACGGCAACCGTCTGCAGCACTGTGCCTGCGGACTTGAACGTCACCGTCCCGCCCGGGCTGGCGCCACTGACGGCCGCGGACAACGTGAACGATTGGTTCGTCAGTACGCTGGTGCTGCTCGCGTTGAGCGACACCGATGTCTGGCGCTTCTGAACAACGATCGTCACGCTTGACGAAGTGGACCCCTGGTGACTGCTGTCGCCGCTGTAAGTTGAAGAAACGTAGTACCAACCTGGATCGGCGAAGGACATTGCCAAACTGCCCTGCCCGCCACTAAGCGTGACCGCCGTACCAGCCTTACCATCCTCACGGATGGTGACGGTGCCGGTTGGCGTGCTTCCACCGGTCACCTGTGCACCAACCATGACTTGCAGGCCGACCTGCACGGGGTTCGGAGATGCTGTGGTGGTCGTTTGAGTGGCCGATAGAACGGGGCCGGTCGAGGTGATCTGAATCTGCGTGCTTCGCTCGCGACCTTGCTGGTCTGCCACCACCGCCTTCAGCACATAGGTCCCTGCGGTCAATGCGCCAAGGTCGAACTGCGCGGTAGCCTCTGCAACATTTACCGGCGTATAGCGCTGGTATCGGCTGAGCGTGCCGTTGACGTAGAGACGAATCTCGTAGATCAACGAGGTATGAGGTGCATCGATAGGGGCGTAGTCGCTCGCATCAACGATCACAGAGACCGGCGTTGTCGTTGAGAACGACTGCCCTGCAGCGGGTGAGCGGATCGAAATATCCGGGGCTGCGCAGAACCACTCGGTGCCGTCTTGATAACAGCCGGCTGTGGCCAGCGTAGGCGCCAGCACCATCAGAAGAAGAACCCAGAGCCGGAGCAGTGCAGCCACGACGCGGCTAGAACGCCCAGATACGTCGCAATGGCGCTGACTTGCAACGCGGTCGGCGCGTTGCCCTTGATCGATCTTGTTCACTAACCTCCCTCATGCGTTGCTGGATAGCACCAAGCAATCACATCCTCATAACCTTTTTGTGCGGCGCATTCTGAGCGAACGCACGAATGGCGCTCGCCAGGGTTAACCCGAGCGAATCCGTTCGACGGAGCAACGAAGTCATGCAGGAGCCGATTCAAACCTGTTGCGGATCTGCTCGCAAAGATGCATGAACGCCATCAGCCAATAGAGCCCCAGATGCAGCGAAGAGGTTGTTCGCCAACTGCGCAGCCTATGGCTTCAACTCTTCGAGCACATAGACCTCTTTAAGCCGAGAAAGTTAAGCCGTTGGTCTGGCTTGCCGAGCCCGATCGGCAATGACGTTCTGAACCGCCCGGCAGCGCGCCTTTGCGATACGCTGCTCACTTGCTGCCAGCGGCAAGCGAAGGCAAAGGAATTCAGTGGGGCAACTGGAAGGCCAGCGTCAGAGACACTTCCTGCCGGGTCTGCTCCTGGCGTTGGCTCTGCTCACCTCGCCATCCCCTGCCCTCGCGCTCGATCCTCCCCTGCAGGTATCCCAATACGCGCACACCTCATGGACGGCTCGGGACGGCGCCTTGCTGGGCCTCGTCTTTGCGATGGCACAAACCCCAGACGGATATCTCTGGGTCGGTGGGTCATTTGGCATGTTTCGCTTCGACGGCCTTCGGTTCGTTCCCTGGCAACCACCGAGAGGCCAGTCGCTGCCAAGCAATCCCTACGCCCTGCTGGTTTCCCGCGACGGCACGCTCTGGATTGGCACCTTCAATGGCCTGGTCAGCTGGAATGGCATCGAGCTGACCCGTTATCCGCAGATCCCCAACGGGTTCGTGACGTCGTTGTTCGAGGACCGCGACGGAACGGTCTGGGCCGGCCTGCTGGGCGAACAGGGACGGCTGTGCGCCATCCGCGCAGGTCAGGCCCAATGTTCCATGCCCGAAGGCGGGTTTGGCCAGTTCGTCTGGAGCCTGGCCGAAGACAAATCCGGGGCGCTGTGGGTGGGTGCGGACTCGGGCCTCTGGCGATGGAAGCCCGGGACGCCGCAACGATTCGAGACGCCAGGCGTGCGAGTGGGCGACCTGAGCACGACCGCCGATGGACAGCTCCTGATTGGCATCCGTGGCGCAGGAATCCAGCGCATCGACGGCGACAGGTTGGTGCCTGCTCCGATGCGAAGCGCTGCCAAGCCCGATGAGTGGCTCTCTGACCGCGACGTCAAGGCCAACAAGTTGTTGCGGGACCGCGATGGCGGACTCTGGATCGGAACCGAAGGCCACGGGATCCTCCATTTGCAGGAGGGCCAGGCCGACGCGTTCACCCGGGCAGACGGCCTCTCCGGGAACATCGCCTGCAGTCTCTTCCAAGACCGCGAGGGCAACATCTGGTTCGGCAGCGAGAAGGGAATAGACCGCTTCCGAAAGCTGCCTGTCACCACCCTCTCCTTGCAACAAGGGCTGCCCAATGACGGCACGAAGTCTGTGCTGGCCACGACGGACGGCAGCGTCTGGGTGGCAACCGGCGATGGACTGGCCCGATGGAAGGGCGCGAGACCGACCGTCTACAGGGAACGCGACGGCCTGCCCGACGCCAGGGTGCAGTCCCTGCACCAGGACGCCGAGGGGCGACTCTGGGTGAGCACGGGCCGTGGCCTCGCCTACTTTGCGAACGACCGCTTCGTCGCCGTCAGCGGTGTGCCCAGCAAAGAGATCTATTCCATCACGGGGGACGGGGCGGGCGACCTCTGGCTTTCAGGCAACGATGGCCTTGCACGGCTGCACAAGGGCCGATTCGCCGAGAACATCCCGTGGGCCGCGCTCGGTCGCCGGCAACAGGCCAAGGTCGTCGTCGCCGACCGAGGTGGCTTGTGGCTGTCCTTCTGGCAGGACGGTGGGGTGTTGTATTTCAAGGACGGCAAGGTCCAGGCCGCCTACACGCCCGCCGAAGGGCTGGGCGCGGGCCACGTCGCCGGTCTCCGGCTCGATGCCGAAGGAGCGGTCTGGGCTGCCACCGAAGAGGGGGGCCTCAGTCGGATCAAGGATGGCCGCGTCGCCACGCTCACGGTCGGCAACGGCCTGCCCTGCAACACGGTGCACTGGTCGACGCTGGACGACGACGGGTCGCTGTGGATGTATGCGTCCTGCGGACTCGTGCGGGTTCTGCGTGATGACCTGGCTGCCTGGATCGCCGACCCGAGCCGCCGGGTCGCCACGAAGGTCTGGGGCGCCGCGGATGGCGTGCCGCTGCTGGCGCTCACGCCGGCCTACTTCAACCCTCCCGTGGCGAAAGGGCCGGACGGCAAGCTCTGGTTTGTGTCGGGCGCAGACGTCCAGGTGATCGCCCCCGACCACCTGCCCTTCAACCCGCTGCCTCCGCCGGTTCACATCGAAGCTCTGCTCGCCGACCACAAGCCCTATGCGGTCGAGAACGGCCTTCGTCTGCCCCCGCTGGTCCGCGACATGACGATCGAGTTCACCGCGCTGAGCCTGGTTGACCCGAAGAGCACGCGCTTTCGCTACAGGCTGGAGGGGCACGACAACGATTGGCAGGAGGCCGTCGACAGGCGCCAGGCCACCTATACCAATCTGCCGCCCGGCAACTATCGCTTCCACGTGAAGGCGTCCAACAACAGCGGCGTGTGGAACGAGGAAGGCGCGCAGCTCGAGTTCGCCATTCCGCCGGCCTTCTACCAAACCACCTGGTTCCGCCTGGCCGGCGCAGTCCTGCTCATCGGCCTGGCATGGAGCGCTTTCCAACTCCGGCTGCACATGCGCATCCGGCGGCTGCATCGGCAGTTGGAGGCGACGCTGGAGGCGCGTATTGCCGAACGCACGCGCATCGCTCGCGACCTGCACGACACCCTGTTGCAGCGTTTTCACGGGCTGCTGCTGCAGTTCCAGGCCGCGCTCAACCTGCTGCCTGATCGCCCGCGCGAGTCGAGGCAGATCCTTGCGGGCGCCATCGACCATGCAGCCGAGGCGATCACGGAGGGCCGCGACACCGTGCAGGGCTTGCGGACCTCGGCGCTGGAGACCAACAACCTGGCGGACGCCTTGCGGGCGCTCGCCGAGGATCTGGCGAACGAGAGCGGTCACGCGGCATCGGCGCATGTCGAAGTGCAGGGAACGCCGCAAGCTCTGCATCCGCTGGTGCGCGACGAGACCTTCCGCATCGCCGGCGAGGCGCTGCGCAACGCCTTCCACCACGCTGATGCAAAGCAGATCCAGGTCGAGATTGGCTACGACGAGCGGCAGCTGTGCGTACGGGTTCGCGACGACGGCAAGGGGATCGACCCGGAAGTGCTGCACGCGGGCGAAAAACAAGGGCACTTCGGGTTGAGCGGCATGCGGGAGCGCGCCGAGCTCGTCGGTGGCAAGCTGACGGTTCGCAGCGGCCCGGGGACAGGAACGGAAGTGGTATTCAGTGCGCCCAGCTCGCAGGCGTACAGTCGGCCAGTACCGGCTCGATCGTGGTTCCTCCACAAGAAGTTCGCACCCAGCGAGGTCGGCGAATGACCGAAGATCTGACCCGCATCCAGGTTCTCTGCGTCGACGATCACCCGATCGTGCGGCAGGGCATCGCGATGCTGCTTTCCGTGGAGCCGGACATGGCCCTCGTGGCGGAAGCGGCGAACGGACGCGAAGCGATTCAGCAATTCCGCGCGCACCGCCCGGACGTCACGCTGATGGACTTGCAGATGCCCGGCATGAGCGGGCTCGACGCGATCGGCGCGATCCGGGCCGAGTTTCCCGAAGCCCGGATCATCGTGCTCACCACCTACGCCGGCGACGCTCAGGCGCAGCGCGCCTTGCAAGCCGGCGCGCGCGGCTACCTTCTGAAGAACGCCTTGCACAAGGAGCTGCTCGACGCCATCCGCGCCGTGCACGCCGGCCGCCACGCGCTTCCGTCGGAAGGGTCATTTGAACTGGCCGAGCAGATCATCGACGACAACCTCACGCCGGCGGAGATCAGCGTCCTGCGATTCATCGCTCAGGGCAACGCCTACACCGAGATCGCCAGGGTGCTCGCGCTCAGCGAGGAGGCGGTCGAAAGCCAGGTGCGAAGCACCCTGTCGAAGCTGGATGCCCGGGATCGCGCGCATGCCGCGACGATCGAACTCGAGCGCGGGATGCTCCAGACCGAGCGCGCCGCCCGGCACGCAGCCGAAGCGGCCAACCGCGCGAAGAGCGAGTTCCTCGCCGGCATGAGCCACGAGCTGCGCACACCGCTGAATGCCGTCCTCGGCTACGCGCAACTGCTGACCATGGAGGGCGGCCTGAGCGCGCGCCAGGCGCGCGGCCTGGACACCATCCACCAGAGCGGGCAGCACCTGCTGGCGCTGATCAACGACATCCTCGACCTGGCGCGCATCGAGGCCGGTCGCACGGACCTGAACCCGGAGCCGGTGCACCTGACCGGCCTGCTGCAGACGGTCGTGAACCTCATGCGGGTGAAGGCAGACGAGAAGCGTCTGGCCTTCGTGTTCGAGGCCGGTGAGGGCTTGCCCGAGGCCGTGCTGGCCGACGAGCGCCGGCTGCGCCAGGTGCTGCTGAACCTGCTGGGCAATGCGATCAAGTTCACCGACACCGGCACGGTAGCGCTGCGCGCCCGTGCCGAGCCGACTGGCCCCGGGCAGGTGTTGCTGCGGCTGGATATCGAGGACACCGGTGTCGGCATGCGCCCCGATGACATGGAACGCATCTTCAAGCCCTTTGAGCAGGTGGGCGACGTGCAGCACCGCAGTGCTGGCACGGGGCTGGGGCTCGCGATCACCCGCGCGTTGGTGAATGACATGGGCGGACAAGTGCAGGTGAGCAGTGAGTTCGGGCGCGGCTCCCGGTTTCGCGTGGAGCTGCCGTTGCCAATAGCGCAGCGGGCGGAGGCCGCGCCTCGCAGGGTGCCCGGCGTGGCGCGCTACGCGGGGCCGCCACGACGCGTGCTGGTGGTCGACGATGTGGCGGCGAACCGCACGCTGATGTGCGATTTCCTCACCAACGCCGGCTTCGAAGTGGCGCAGGCCAGCGATGGCAGCGAACTGCTGGCGGCGGCAAGGAGCTTCCGGCCGGACCTGATCGTGATGGACAGCATGATGCCGTCTGTCGGCGGCGTGGAAGCCACGCGCCGGCTGCGGCGGGACGCCGAGCTGGCCACCGTGCCCGTGATCGCGGTCTCGGCCTCGGCCACCGCCGAGCACCGTGCCACCTGCCTGCAGGCCGGCGTCAACGTGTTCCTGACCAAGCCTGTGTCCCTGGAAGCGCTGCGGGCCCATATCGGAGAGCAGCTCGGCCTGCAATGGCCGCCCACGGCAGGCGCTGACTGATTGAGCGGCGGCATGGTCCGGGCGGGCGCGTTGCGCGCCCTGCCCTCACCCGGCAATCCTCGAGGTTTGAACGACTGAAGCGATTGGATTAGCCTGCATGGCTCACGCTCGCTCGCAAGGAGACCTTTCCATGAAGCTCTACTTCGCCCCTGGCGCCTGTTCGCTGTGCCCACACATCGTGGTGCTGGAAGCAGGCCTGACCGCCGAAACCGTGCAGGTCAATTTGAAGGCCCACCAACTGCTCGATGGCAGCGACTACTACGCCATCAACTCGCGCGGCTATGTCCCGCTGCTGGAACTGGACGACGGCCAGCGCATCACTGAGAACGCAGCCATCGTGCAGTACCTGGCCGAACGCGCGCCCGACCGAGGCCTGCTGCCACCGGCCGGCACCCTGGCACGCACGCGCGTGCAGGAATGGCTGGCCTTCGTCGGCAGCGAACTGCACAAAGGCTTCTCGCCGCTGTTCAATCCGGCCCTGCCCGAAGAGGCCAGGCCGATCTTCAAGAAGAAACTGCTCGATCGCTTTGGCTGGGTAAACCAGCAACTGGCCGGCAAGTCCTACCTGATGGGCGAGGCCTTCACCGTGGCCGACGCCTACCTGTTCGTGATCACCGGCTGGGCCGGCCGCGTCGGCGTGGACATCGCGGGCCTGGAGAACCTGGCGGCCCACCAGGCGCGAACGCGCCAGCGCCCTGAGGTCCAGGCGGCCCTGCAGGCCGAAGGCCAGGCTTGAGACGCAGGACATCGCGTGCCGGACAAAAGCGTGCCGGGCGCCGGCGCGCAGGCCGTGCGGCGCGGGCGCTGCTTGCGACCAACAATGACTGGGACGCCATGCGACACGTCCGACGGGGCGTTGCAGACATATTTCTGGAGGTGATAGAACTCACCGAGCGGCACCACACACCTGCCTGCCACCATCTCGTGTATTCCGGAGCGATCACGCCCCGTGCTGGAACCGGTACTCCTGCGTTAGACCTCCGTACCCGTAGGCTGTTGGCCGGACATCCTGCACGTAGACATAGCTTTCCGGATGCAGTTTGCCGAGCAATTGCGAAAAGGCCTCGAATACCTCGGACACGTAAAGCGCCTTCTCAGCCTTTGTGTTGGTCTCGTCGACAACCTTGATGTCGAAATAGAAGCTGCTCTTTTGCTGCGCCGCCAGCGAAGTGCCTCCGACGATCCAATGGTGAGGGTCGACGTATTCGATGGCAATGGCGGTGAGCTCGGGCTTCTTCTTGAGGATGCGGCTCGTCTTCTCGAGCAGGAGGCTGGCGATGCGGGCGCTCATTTCCGGCGACGGCGTCGCGCTGACTTTGACGTTGATGATGGGCATCGTGTCTCCTGTGTTTAGCAATGCAACAAAGTGAATTGCCGCGCCGGCCGGCGGCGTCAGCCGGCCCGCCAGCGCAGCCTTCCCGGTGGTACGCCGAAGAGGCGCTTGAATGCGCGGCTGAAAGAAGCTTCAGACTCATAGCCCAGGCGCTGTGCGATGTCCGCGACGGTCAGGCGGCCATGACGGAGCCACGCGCCGGCCACGTGCATACGCCAGTGCGCGATATAGCGTGCCGGAGACAGGCCGACAGCGGCAGTGAAGCGCTCGGTGAAGGCCGAACGCGACAAGCCGGCGATCTTCGCCAACGCCACGACCGACCAGAGATGACCCGGTTGGTGATGGATCGCCGCCAGCGCGCGGCCAATCGGTGCGTCGCGCGCACCGGCCAGCCAACCCTTCAGGTCTCCCGCGTGGGTCTCGGCCCAGCCACGCACCATGGCCGTGACCACGGCATCGGCGAGCCGCGTCATCATCGTTGCGGCGCCGACGCGCTGCGCCGCCACCTCGGCGGCCATCAAGGACAACAACGTAGGCAGTACAGGGTCACTCGCCTCAGTACGCCGCAGCACCAGCACCTCGTCCATCAACTGGGTCAGCGGATGCACGGCGGGTTCGTCGAATTCGAGCGCGCAACAGACGATCAGTGAACGCGCGCCACCACCGCCGGCACGCATGTTGTGCGTGGTGGGACCGGTCGAATCCTGGTCGAACTCTTCCAGCGGCCGGGCGGGCGTCGTGGGCGCGTCGGTGATCGCATGGCCGGTGCCACGCGGCAGCAAGGCCACGTCGCCCGGACCAATCCAGAAGGGTTCTTGCAACGGCAGCCTCAGCCAGCATCCACCCTCAACCACGAAATGGAAGCACACGCCATCCTGACGCGGAATCTGCAGGCCCCACGGCGCCGTCATGTCGGTACGGCAGTACGACGCACGCACCAGCCGCAGGTCCTGCAGAACGGGGTTCAGCAGGTCGAGGTCGGGGGGCCCTGGATTATCCCGGTGGGTGTTCATGGCGGCCGAGTGTGCGCGGGCTGTCCGGGTGAGCGTAAGACGGGGTCTTTCGGTACGGCAAGGCGCCGGGTCGACCAGGTCGCGGGCAGCGCGAGCGCACACAGCAGCAGCGCCATCTGCATCGGCGCCTCGACGCCCAAACGCGCCAACGCCACGCCGCCGGCCAGTGATCCTGCTGCAATGCCGGCATTGACTGCGGAGGCGCTGAGGGCTGCGGCGAGGTCGGCACCAGGGCCCGCCAGCGCCACCACGCGCAACTGGATCGCCGGAACCATGCCGAAACCCGCCAGGCCCCAGGCAGCAAGCGCGATCAACGCCACCATCGGGCTCGAACCGAAGAGGTAGAACAGACCGAGCACGGCCACCAGCACCACGTTCGCCGCCACCAGCGTGAGGCCAGCATCGCGGTCCGCAAGACGCCCGCCGGCAAACATGCCGACGGCGCTGGCAACGCCGTAAGCGAGCAGATAAACGCTGATCGTCGCGTCCGCTGCGCCACTGACCTGCTTCAGGTACGGCGCGATGAAGGTGAAAGCGCTGAACTGCCCGCCCATCAGCAGCGCGGCCACGCCCAGCAACGCCAGCACGCGCGGCGCGAAGGCGGCGCGCACCTGCACCCCGAACGGGTCAGCAAGGCGAACATTCGAGCGCGGCACGAAACACAGCGTTGCGACACAGGCCGCGGCACCCAACGCGACGATAGCCGCGAAGGCCGTGCGCCAGCCCGTCGCCTGCGCCACCCACGTCCCCAGCGGTACGCCCAGTACGGTGGCAACGGCCACGCCGCCGAAGACCATCGCCATGGCTTGGCCGCGCTGCTCAGGACGCACGAGCCCAGCCGCAACCACGGAGGCGGCACCAACGAAAAGCCCGTGCATGGCGCCGGGCACGAAGCGCGCGACCAGAAGCAGACCGAGCTCATGCGAGACGATCACGATGAGGTTGAATGTGACGAACACCGCCAACGACAGCGCGAGCACGGAGCGCCGCTCCAGGCGCGTGGTCAGCGTCGTTGCAACGGGGCCGCCGATCGCGATGCCCAGCGCATAGGCCATCACCATATAGCCGGCGCTGTTGATCGACGTGCCCAGGTCGCGCGCAACCAGGTCCAGCACGCCGACGATGACAAACTCTGCGGTGCCGAAGACGAAGGCTCCCACCGCCAGCACGACCAGTGCGGCGCGCGCGTCGGGCTGCCGGCTCACGGTGCGGTTCGCGTGTAGATCGCGCGGGTAGCCAGCGCCTCCTTGCGGCCCGGTGGCGTGAAGTAGAGCTCGATGACGTGACGGTCCTGCCCTTCGATGCGTATCGCCGTGCGCATCGGGACCGTCTTGCCAACGAAAGCTTCGCCCGCGACGCCTTGATCCACGAACGTGCCGAACAGGTCAATGCTTGTTTGCGGCCCCGACCCCGTGCGGCTGACATAACGCATCATCCCGGCGTTCGCCTCGTCAATGGTGACCCATTCGTAGCGCGCAGCCATGTTGTCGTAGCCCAGCCAGCCGCGGCGCCAATAGCGTGACTTTTCCAACGTGCCTTCGGTTGTGTCCTCAAGGTAGCGGCCGCCGGCCACCCATTCGCGGCGCGTGACGAAGTCGTCGGAGGTGATCGGCGGTGCGTCGGCGCTTCGGCCCAGCGTGGCATAGACACCCATCTGCACGCGCCAAATACCCGCCAGCGGCGCAAGCATGGCGTGGCCCGGGCCAGGCAATCCACGGCGCAGCCATGGCGGCAAGTCGGTGGCCGCTGCGACGGATGGCGCGGTGCCGACCTCCTTGTCCTGGGCGTGCGTGGTGCCGAGCATCATGCCGAGCGTCGCAATGCCGATGACCGTTGCGCGCATGCGCTTCCAGCGAATCTTCACAGGGTCCCTTTCGTGAACAGGAGCGTCAACTTTGCCTATGGATGCGGCGTCGTGCCATGGCCCGTTGACCGGTTTGCTTGGCCGTTCGTCCCGCGGTGATGGCCGAGCGTGCGCGGATGCGCATAGAGTCGGGACAGCGCACTGTCGCGCTGGGAACTATGGCCACGCTTGCAGGAGCGGACGAATGGTCACGAGATCCAGGAAAGTGGCTCACCAAAGCAGAAAAACCTTGCGCAGGAAGCGCTTGCTGGCGCGTGAGTTGGCGGGAAGACGCGGCTCAGACATACGCCGGTATCAACAGCTCTTCGCCTGCAACCCCTTGCCCATGTGGGTCTATGACCTGCAGACGCTGCGCTTTCTCGACGTCAACGAAGTGGCCTGCCAGAAATACGGCTACACGAGGGAGGAATTCCTTTCGATGTCCATCCGCGACATCCGTCCACCGGAAGACGTGGGTGCCGTGGAGACGTCAGTACGCCTCACGCCCGCCGAGGTGTTCAACAGCGGCGTCTGGCGGCATCGGCTCAAGGACGGGCGGCTGATCTACGTCGAAATCACCTCGCATGAGCTGCTCTATGAAGGCCGGCCTGCCCGCTTCGTCGCACCGCTTGACGTGACCCTGCGCATGCAGGCGGAAGCGGCATTGCGCGAGCGCGAGGCTGGCCTTCGGCGCGCCCAGGGGGTGGCCAAACTCAGCCATGTGGTGACCCGCCCGGACGGCTCCTTCGAGCGCTGGTCCGACACCCTGCCCCAGCTCGTCGGCTGCGCGCCGCAGGACATGCCGCGCACGACACGTGACTGGATGAACCAACGGGTGCATGCCGACGATCGGGCCAGCTACCGCAGCGCGAGCCTCGAAGCGGCGCGCACGCGGGCCAAAGTCGAAGTGGAGTACCGCCTGGTGCGCGCCGATGGCGAAGTCGTGCAGGTGGCCCAGGTGATCGAGCCCCTCGAGGAGGTGGCCGAGGTCGGCGGCCTGCGATGGTTCAGCACCCTGCAGGATGTGACGGTCCAAAAGGCGGTGGAAGCCACCATGCGCGACCTCAACGAGCAGCTCGAGCACCGGGTGGCCCTGCGGACCGAACAGCTGGAAGCATCCAACCGCGAGCTCGTCGCTGCCACCCGCGCCGCCGAGCATGCCAACCAGGCCAAGAGCGAGTTCCTGAGCCGCATGAGCCATGAGCTGCGGACGCCGCTGAACGCCATCATTGGCTTCTCGCAGATGCTTGCCTCCCCGGGCCACGGCTTGCCCGCGGAAAGGCAAGCGGCCTTCAACGCCCATATCCAGAAGGCCGGTGAGCACCTGCTGACGCTGATCGGTGAACTGCTCAACTTGTCGCAGATCGAAGCCGGCAAGCTGAAGCTCGACATGCAGGTACTGCCGCTGCGCCAGTTGCTGGCCGAGTGCGAGGCCATGGTCATGCCGCAAGCCCAGGCCCGCGGCCTGCAGACGAATTTCGAGGCGCCGCCAGACGCCCTGGCCGTGGTGGCGGACCGAACGCGACTCAAGCAGGTGCTGCTGAACCTGCTGTCCAACGCCATCAAGTACAACCGGCCGGGCGGTGCGCTTGAACTGCGGGTGCGACCCTCCGGCGCCGAGCGTGTGCGCATCGAAGTACAAGACGGCGGCTCCGGACTGCGCCCGCAGGAGCTGGCCCAGCTCTTCGAGGCCTTCAATCGGCTGGGGCATTCCGGCGAAGGCCCGGGCGCCGTGGAAGGCACGGGCCTCGGCTTGGTCGTGACGCGGCACCTGGTCGAATTGATGGGCGGCCGAATCGGCGTGGACAGCACGCCCGGAACGGGCAGCTGCTTCTGGTTCGAGCTGGCTGGCGGTGAAGCCGTGTCGCGAAAGCCGGAGATCGGCGTCGGCCCGCAGGAGCGCCCCGGCGGCGTGAGCGACATCCAGCCGCAGCTCACCGTGCTGCTGGTCGAGGACGACCTGCCCAGCCACGACCTCGTGCGCGCGCAGCTGTTGCATCGGCCGGACCTGCGCCTCATCACGGCAAGCAACGGCCGCGAGGGTGTGGCGCTGGCCCTCGCCCATGCACCCGCCGTCATCCTGATGGACAACCGGATGCCGGAACTCACCGGGCGCCAGGCCTTTCAACTGCTGTCGCAGGATCCGCGTACCGCCAGCATTCCGGTGATCGCCATCAGCGCGGGGGCCGACACCATGCCCGAGGGTGACAGCGAGCCGATCCTCTGGTTCCGCCGGGTTGCCAAACCTTTTGACCAGGGTGATCTGCTGTCTGCGATCGACGACGCCATCCGCCACAGAGCGGTCTGAAGTCGTCCGGTCGATCCTAAAGCTAACTTATCAAATAAACTGACACACTTGCGGCGCAACCGGCATCGGGGCCTAACTTCAGACTCCCCCACCAACGGCCGAAAAACCATAACGACGGTGCGGCCATTGTGTTTGCGTTGCCTCTGTAGCACATGACTCACAGAATGAGCTGACCTACAAATCAAATGAACGAGGCGGCCATGTCTGAGACGCTGCGCAGCCGGCCGAGACAGGAGACAGGTGGGAGAGTTGAACGGTGGCCGCGCGCGCCGCGCTGCGTTCATGGCCTGGGCCTGCTCTTTTCGCTTCTGGTGATGGCACAGGGCGTGGCCAGCGCGGCTGGCAACACGAACCTGGCAGACCTGTCGCTGGAACAGCTCGGCGACATCGAGATCACTTCGGTGTCGAAACGGGAGCAGCGCCTGGCCGACGCGCCGGCCTCGATCTACGTCATCACCAAGGAGGCCATCCAGCGCGCCGGCGTCAATACGCTGGCCGAGGCTCTGCGCCTGGCACCCAACCTGCAGGTTGCACGCATCAATGCCAGCCAGTACGCCATCAGCGCGCGCGGCTTCAATTCGGCCACGGCGAACAAGCTGCTGGTGCTGATCGATGGCCGCAGCGTCTACACGCCTCTGTATTCCGGCGTGTTCTGGGAATCCCAGGACGTGCCTTTGGGTGACGTGGAGCGCATCGAGGTCATCAGCGGCCCGGGCGGCACGCTGTGGGGCGCCAATGCCGTCAACGGCGTCATCAATGTCATCACGACGCCCGCCGAGGGCAGCCTGGGAACGCTCGCGTCGGCGGCGGCTGGCAATCTCAGCCAGGGCCTGTCGCTGCGCCAGGGCTGGCGCTTCGACGACGGCGGCGCCATGCGCGCCTATGCCAAGTACAACCGGCGCCAGGACAGCGAGCGAGCCAGCGGCATTGATGCCGACGATGGCTTCGAGAAGCTCCAGCTGGGTTTTCGTGCGGGCATCGACGCCGGCGGCGGCGCGCTGACGCTGCAGGGCGATGCCTACAAGGAGTCGATCAGCCAGCCCAATGCCGCCGACCAGCGCCACCATGGTGGCAACCTGCTGGCGCGTTGGGTACGACCGATGGACGACGGCGCAACGCTGAATCTGCAGACCTACGTCGACCGCTCCTGGCGCGATGTCCCTGGCTCCTACAACGAGAACCTGCAGGTCGTCGATGTCGACCTGCAGTACCTGCTGGCTGCCAGCGAGGGCAGCCAGTGGATCTTCGGCGGCGGCCACCGCATGGCCGAGGACGAAGTCGGCAACTACGGCAGCCTGGCCTTTCTGCCCGCATCCCGGCGCCTGCACTGGACGAATGCCTTCGTTCAGCATGAGCGCCAGCTTTCGCCAACCGCGACGCTGACACTGGGCACCAAGGCCGAGCACAACAGTTACACGGGCACGGAATGGATGCCAAGCGCCCGGCTGGGCTGGAAGCTGTCGCCCCAACTGCTGTTGTGGAGCGCAGCGTCCCGTGCGGTGCGCACGCCCTCCCGCATCGACGTCGAGTTCTTCGTGCCAGCGCAGCCTCCCTACCAGCTGGCGGGCGGCCCCAACTTCCGCTCGGAGATCGCCAACACGCTGGAGGTTGGCGCGCGAGCTCAACCCAGCGAGAACCTGTCCTACTCGGTCACGGTATTCGGCAGCCGCTACTCGAGCCTGCGCAATTACCGGCGCCTGAGCGACCGCACTTTCGTACTGATCAATGCATCCAAAGCGGAGGTCTATGGCGTCGAGGCCTGGGGCCGCTACCAGGTCAGCAGGAGCTGGGCTGTTCATGCGGGACTGACCTCGATGCACGAGCGCTTCAGCGGCGCCAACGTGGCCGCCATCGCGCCCGGAAACGATCCCCGCTACCAGGTTCGGCTGCAGTCCTCTTGGTCGCTGGCGGCGGGCGTGGATATCGATGTCACGCTACGGCGGGTCGCCAAGCTGCGCTTCACCACCGTGCCCGGCTACAACGAGGCCGATGCGCGTGTCGGCTGGCGGTACTCCGACAGGCTGGCCTTCGCCGTCTCGGCGCGCAATCTCCTGCATGCAAATCACCGCGAGTTCGCGCAGGGCGGCGCTACCGGGGCCGACCCGATCATGGTCGGGCGCACCGCCCAGATCACCGCCACGGCGAGATTCTGATGCCGCGCCTGAGCCTATTTCTCGGGTGCCTCCTGCAATGGCGCGGCAATGTGCCAGTGCTGCGGCGCATGGCGATCGCAGGTCTTCTCTTCTTCGCCGCCGCGCAAAGCGGCGCCGCCGACAACGACAGCCGTGCGCTGGAAGCCCAGATCAAGGCCGCCTATCTGTACAAGTTCGCCGGCTATGTGGAGTGGCCGCCGAATGCCTTCGTGGATGCCACGATGCCTTTCACCATCGGCATCGTCGGCGCCGGGGACATCGCCACCGAGCTCAACAAGCTCACGTCGGGCCGTTCACTGAGCGACCACCCCGTCGAGGTGCGCCTTCTCAAGGCCGGAGAACTGCCCCGCAGTGTCCAGCTCATCTTTGTGAGCGGCGCCGACACCCCGCAACTCAGGCGCACGCTCGAGCCCTACAAGGCCCTGCCGACACTGACGGTCTCGGACATCCCAGGCGGCATCGACGCAGGCTGCGTCATCAACTTCATGCTGGTGGACAACCGGGTGCGCTTCGAGATCTCGGTCCGCAACGCGGAGCGGCATGGGCTCAAGATCAGCTCGCGCCTGTTGGCTGTCGCACAGCGCGGGAACCCAGGGGCCTCTGAATGAGGATCCGGCTGCGTTCGATAAGCACCAAGCTGCTGCTGATGGTGCTTGCCGTCAACGCTTGCACACTGCTTGGGGCCAGCGCCGCCTTCTTCTATCACGACATGGTGGAGAACCGCGACCGCTCGGTGCGCGAACTGACAACGCTAGCCGACATCCTCGGCCAGGGCAGCGCGACAGCCCTGGAGTTCGATGATTCCAAGGTTGCCACCGACACCCTCGGCCAGTTGCGCGGTGACCCCAATATCAATGCCGCGGCAATCTACACGGCAGGCGGCAAGCTGTTTGCGCGCTATGTGAACGCAGCCACTCCTGGCGCGGCCCTGCCTGCCGAGCCGCCATCCGCGGGGGTACAGGTCCTGCGCAGCAATCTGATCGTGATGCTGCCGGTCAATGGCGCCAATGGCCGCCTGGGAGCCGTCTACATCGATGGCCGTTACGACGTCGCCCAATGGCTGCGGGACTATCTCCTGATCTTCGGCGTCGTGCTCGGTGGCAGCCTCGCCCTGGGCCTGCTGGTGTCCTTTCGGCTGCAGCGCCGCATCACCCGGCCCATGCTGGCTGTCAGCGAAGTGGCGCAGCAGGTCATGCAGCAGCGCGACTTCAGCCTGCGTGCCCGCAAGACGACCGAGGACGAGATCGGAGAGCTGGCCGAATCCTTCAACGGCATGCTGCAGACGCTCGAGCATGAGATCGCCGAGCGCAGCACGGCCGAGGTGGCCGTACGCACGCTGAACGCGGAGCTGGAGCAGCGCGTCGAGCGGCGCACCGCGGAGCTGGTCGTTCGCACCCAGGAGGCCGAGGCCGCGAGCCGCGCCAAGGCCGACTTCCTCGCCAACATGAGCCACGAGATCCGCACGCCGATGAATGCCGTGCTCGGGCTGGCCTACCTGCTCGCGAACAAGCCGCTGGAGCCCGATGCGCTGGACCTGGTCAAGAAGATCCGCAATGCCGGCCGGTCGCTGCAGACCATCATCAACGACATCCTGGACTTCTCCAAGATCGAGGCCGGCCAGCTGGAGATCGAAGAGGCCCCCCTGCACCTGGACGGCGTGCTGGACAACCTGGCCAACATCATGAGCGCCAATGCGGGCGACAAGGATCTGGAGCTTGTCATCTCGCCGGCGCCCGATGTTGGTGGCGAACTGCACGGCGATGCGCTGCGGCTCGAACAGATCCTGATCAACCTGACCAGCAACGCCATCAAGTTCACCTCCAGCGGTGTCGTCAAGGTCGGCATCGCGCTGCTGGAGCGCACCGACGGCTCGGCTCGCCTTCGTTTTTCGGTCAGCGACACGGGCATCGGCATTCCGCTGGAGAAGCAGAGCCACATCTTCTCGGCCTTTGCCCAGGCGGACATGTCAACGACGCGCCGCTTCGGAGGTACCGGGCTGGGATTGGCGATCTGCCGCCAGCTCGTCACCAAGATGGGCGGAGAGATCGGCGTCATCAGCACGCCTGGCAAAGGCAGCGAATTCTGGTTCAGCCTGCCTTTCAAATGGGTCCCGATCCAGAACTACCAGCCCGCGGCGCTGTCAAAACTGGAAGTCCTGGTCGCGGACGACAGCGACGTGGCGCGCGAAAACCTTGCGCTGACCGCTCGGGCCATGGGCTGGGCACCCACGCTGACCGATTCCGGCGAAGCCGCCCTCGGCAAGGTGCGCAATCGACTTCAGGGCACCGAGGCCTATGACGTGCTCCTGCTGGACTGGAAGATGCCCGGCCTGGACGGGCTGGCGACCGCGCGGGCCATCCGCCGCACGATGGAGGGACAGCAAGCGCCCATCGTGCTGATGGTGACGGCCTACTCCCGGGACGAGCTCCTCAAGAGCGAGGGCAGCGAGCTGATCGACGGCGTGCTCAACAAGCCCGTGACCAGCTCTTCGCTGTACAACAGCGTCGCCCAGGCCATGCGGCGCCGGGGGGTTGCGGCCATGTCCGACAGCCCGCAAGCCGAGGCGACGCAGCGCCTTGTAGGCCTGCGCGCCCTCGTCGTTGACGACAGCGACATCAACCGCGAGGTCGCGCTGCGCATCCTCGAGTCCGAAGGCGCCACCGTGCAGCTGGCCGAGAACGGCCTGCAGGCCCTGGATTGGCTGACGGTCCATGTCGGCGAGGTCGACATCGTGCTGATGGACGTCCAGATGCCGGTGATGGACGGCTACCAGGCAACGCGCGTGCTGCGCGGCACGCCAGGCCTGGCAGACCTCCCGGTCATCGCGCTGACGGCCGGCGCGTTCAAGGTCCAGCAGGAAGAGGCGCGGGAAGCCGGCATGAATGCCTTCGTGGCCAAGCCCTTTGCCGTCGATGAGCTGATCGCGGCCATTCAGCGCCTGACCGCGCAGCGCGAGCCGGCCGACATCGCATCCGTCGAGGCCGTGGCGCCGGTCGGCCCGCAGGCCGAGGACGGCGTGCCCTTTGAAGGCATCTCGGTGGCCGACGCGCGCAAGGTCTGGCAGGACCTCGCCGTCTACCGGAAGTTCCTGGCCAAGTTTGCCCGCGACAACGCCGACAGCGCGGCGCAGCTGCACAAGCTGCTCAACCAGGGGCAAGAAAAGGAAGCCACCGCCCTGCTGCACAAGCTCAAGGGCTCTGCGGGCAACCTGGCTCTTCCCCAGCTGGCACGCGCTGCCGGCCGCCTGGAGCATCGGCTGATCGAAGGCAGGGACCCCTTCGACGAATGGGCGCCGTTCGAGGCCGCCTTCGCCCAGGCGCTCCGATCGATTGCGGCGTTCACGGCTGACGCCGCCGCGAATGAACCGCGGCCGGCGCCGGTCAGCCCGTCCGTCGACAGGGCACGGGTGGCGGCCCTGCTTCATGAGCTGCTGGACGCGCTGGACAGCGACAACCCGGACCTGGCCGCACCCGTGTTCCAGCGCCTGGACGGGCTGCTGCCGCAGGCCACGCTGGCCGCCTTGCTTGCCAGCGTCGAGGAGTTCGATTTCCGGCGCGCGGAACAGATGGCGCGGGACCTCGTCGCCGAACTGGAAGAGCAAAGGAAGTAGGCATGCCGAACGGACCCATCCTCATCGTCGACGACGAGCCGATCAACCTCGCAACCTTGAAGCAGATCCTCGCGCCGCACTATCCGCTGGCGTTCGCGCGCAGTGGCGGTGAATGCCTCGCCGCCGCGCAGAAGCACCAGCCTTCGTTGATCCTGCTGGACGTCCAGATGCCCGACCTGGACGGCTATGAGGTCTGCCGCCGGCTCAAGGCCGCCCCCCAGACCCAGCACATCGCCGTCATCTTCGTGACGGCGCTGGCCGACGTCGGCGACGAGGCCGCGGGATTCGACTGCGGCGCGGTCGACTACATCGTCAAGCCCGTGTCGCCGGCCCTGGTGCTGGCACGGGTGCGCACCCACCTGTCGCTGGTGCATACCTCCATGCTGGAGCGCTACGTCAAGGAGCTCGAGGCCCAGCAGCTGAAGATCAGCCGGCTCAGCCGCATCAAGAGCGTCCTGAGCGGCATCAACTCGGCCATCGTCAGGCTGCGCGACCGGCAGGCGCTGTTCGATGAAACCTGCCGCATCGCCGCCGAGGATGGCGGCTTCGCGAGTGCCTGGATCGGCCTCGCCCACGGCCCTTTGAAGAGGCTCGACCCCATTGCCGCGCGAGGCCTGGATGCCGGGCAGCTCGACGAGTTGCGCGGCGCTCTGGGCGCCACCGGCGCGCCAGGTCGACGCTCACTTCCCTACCGGGCGCTCGATGGCGGCGGCGTCGTGTACTGCAACGACCTCTCGCAGGAGGACATGGGTGCGGCTGTCCACGCCGTTGCGCCGGCGAAGGGGGTCGGCTCCGCGATTGCGCTGCCGTTGACTTCCGGTGACCGGCTCGTCGGCGTCATCGCGCTGTACGCCACGGAGGCCCATCTCTTCGACGAAGACGAGCTCAAGCTGCTCGGCGAGCTGGCTGGCGATATCTCGTTTGCGCTCAGGCACATCGAGCAGGAGGAAAAGGTCCATTACCTGTCCCGCTATGACGCACTGACCGGCCTGCCCAACAACCTCGTCTTCCTGGACCGCCTTGACCTTGCCATCCAGTCCGCGGCTGCGGCCGGCGGCGGCGTGGTGGCCGTCATTGCCAACCTCCACCGGTTCAAACGGCTGAACGACACCCTGGGCCGGCACGTGGGGGACCAGTTGCTGAGACAACTCGGGCAGCGCCTGGCCACCGAATTCGCGCGCAGCCACAACGTGGCCCGGCTGGCGGGCGACAACTTCGCCGTCGCCGGCAGCTACAAGGGCGACGAGGACGTCGCGACGCTGCTGCGCGTGCTGGACGAAGTCATCGGCCGACCCACGTCAGTCGATGGCAGCGACGTCAGCCTGTCCGCCCACCTGGGCGTGTCCGTGTATCCGGAGGACGGCGCCAGTGCCGAATCGCTGTTTCGCAATGCCGAGTCCGCCCTCAAGCAGGCCCGTTTGGCTGGCGAGAAGCATGCCACCTATTCGCCCGAGATGAATGCCCGCATGGCCGAGAAGCTGGAGATGGAGGGGCAGCTGCGCGAAGCATTGGCCCAGCAGCAGTTCGTGTTGCATTTCCAACCCAAGGTCAATCTGGCCGATGGCCAGATCACCGCGGCCGAAGCCCTGATCCGCTGGCAGCATCCCAAGCGCGGCCTGGTGCCGCCGGGCGATTTCATTCCAATCGCCGAAGAGACTGGCCTCATCGTGCCCATCGGCGAATGGGTCATCCAGGCCGTCTGCGCCCAGCAGGCGGTCTGGCGGTCGCGAGGCATCGCGACGCGGCCGGTCGCGGTGAACCTGTCGACCCTGCAGTTCCGCGAGGGCCGGGTACGCCAGTGCGTCGAGCAGGCCCTGCGCGACAACGGGCTGGGCGCCGACGCCATCGAACTCGAGCTGACCGAAACCCTGGTCATGCAGGATCCCATCGCGGCCGAGCGCACCATGCATGACCTCCGCCAGTTCGGCCTGCACCTGTCTCTGGACGACTTTGGCACCGGCTACTCCTCGCTCGCTTACCTGAAGCTCTTTCCTTTCAACTCGGTGAAGATCGACCGGTCCTTCATCACCGATATCACACGCAGCCCAGAAGACGCCGCCATCTCGCTGGCCATCATCGCCATGGCTCACAGCATGCGCATGCACGTCATTGCGGAAGGCGTCGAGACCCCCGCGCAGCTGGAGTTCCTGAGGGCCAGCGGCTGCGACCAGATCCAGGGCTACCACTTCAGCCGCCCGGTGCCGGCCGAGGAATACGCCCGCATGCTGCTGGAGGGCCGGCAGTTGGCAATGACCGCGGCCGCCCCTGGCACGGGGGCGGCCGGCGAAAGGATCGCGCTGCCCATGCGACGCCAGCCTCTGGAGCATTGACGGCGGATCGATGTCCGGTTTTCAGGGCTCCGCCAGCGGCGGGTCATTCACACATTTGGCGCATTCAAATTGGGGCATGGACCCGCTTCGGTGCATTGCCAGAACACGTGGCGTGAGGGGCAGCGGGCGGTCTCGATGAGACCTTCCTGACGCCGCCGTCCCGGGCGTCAGACGCCGGAAACAGGCCCTGCGGCAGACGCCGCGCTACGGCACCAGCCGCGTGCAAACCCAGCCTGGAAAAGCTGGCACGGCTCCTGCTCGTGATGACTTGTCATAACGAGTTGGACGGCCATGAGCAAAGGCGCTCTTGCAGCTAGGAAATCCTTGACGCTGGTCCCCGCCCCCGAGGCGGACGGCGCTCATCGCATCAAGCTGTCGTCACCGCTGCCGCTGTACACGCAGATCAAGGAGATCCTGCGCGCCCGCATCCTCGACGGCAGCTACCAACCGCATCAGCAGATGCCGTCGGAGAGCGAGATGATGGCCGCGTTCGACGTCAGCCGCATCACCGTGCGCCAGGCGCTCAATGACCTGCAGAACGAAGGCCTGATCTTCCGCATCCACGGCAAGGGCAGCTTTGTCTCCAAGCCCAAGGCCTTCCAGGATCTGGGGCGCCTGCAGGGCTTCGGCGAGGCGATGCGGCAGATGGGCTACGAGACCTTTGCCCGCGTGCTGTCCATCAAGACGGTGCTGCCGCCGCCGCAGGTGGCCGAGAAGCTGCAGCTGGCCAAACGCGCCAAGGTCACGGAGCTGCACCGCCTGCGCTTCCTGAACCGCGAGCCCATCTCGCTGGACGTGACCTACGTGCCCGCAGCCATCGGCCAGCGCCTGGCCAAGGAAGACCTGGCCGCGCGCGACATCTTCGCCATCCTGGAGAACGACTACGGCCTGGCCCTCGGCCACGCCGAGCTGCAGATCGGCTCGACGCTGGCCGACGAGACGCTGGCCGGGCAGCTCAAGGTCGAGGAGGGCTCGCCCGTGCTCTTCATCGAGCGCACGACGCACACCGCCGACGGCGCGCCCATCGACTACGAACACCTCTATTACCGCGGTGACGCCTTCCAGTACAAGGTGCGCGTCGATCGCGTGCCTGTTTCCGAACGAGCCTCTTGAGGAGAGCCTGCGCATGGACACGATCGAACACGAATACGACCTCGTCATCGTTGGCGGTGGAACCGGCGGCCCGATGGCCGCGGTGAAGGCCAAGGAGAAGAATCCCAAGCTGCGGGTGCTGCTGCTGGACAAGGCCAACGTCAAGCGCAGCGGCGCCATCAGCATGGGCATGGACGGCCTGAACAACGCCGTCATTCCCGGTCACGCCACACCCGAGCAGTACACCAAGGAGATCACCGTCGCCAACGACGGCATCGTCGACCAGAAGGGTGTCTATGCCTACGCGGCCAACAGCTTCCCGATGATCGAGGAGCTGGACCGCTGGGGCATCAAGTTCGAGAAGGACGAGACCGGCGACTACTCGGTGCGCAAGGTCCACCACCTGGGCAGCTATGTGCTGCCCATGCCCGAGGGCCACCACATGAAGCGGGTGCTCTATCGCCAGCTCAAGCGGGCGCGGGTGGAGATCACCAATCGCGTCGTGGCCACGCGGCTGCTGACCGGGCCTGACGGCGAGATTGCCGGCGTCATGGGTTTCGACTGCCGCACGGCGGACTTCCACGTCATCAAGGCCAAGGCAGTGGTCATCTGCACCGGCGCGGCCGGGCGTCTGGGCCTGCCCGCCAGCGGCTACCTGTTCGGCACCTACGAGAACCCGACCAACTGCGGTGAAGGGCACGTGATGGCCTATCACGCCGGCGCCGAGTTGACCAACCTCGAGTGCTTCCAGATCAACCCGCTGATCAAGGACTACAACGGCCCGGCTTGCGCCTACGTGACCGGCCCGTTCGGCGGCTACACCTCCAACAACGCCGGCCAGCGCTTCATCGAGTGCGACTACTGGAGCGGCCAGATGATGATGGAGTTCTTCAACGAACTCGAAGGCGGCAAGGGCCCGGTGTTCCTGAAGCTCGACCACCTCGCCGAGGAAACGATCAGCGAGATCGAGCACATCCTGCACACCAACGAGCGCCCCAGCCGCGGCCGCTTCCACGAGGGCCGCGGCACCGACTACCGCAAGCAGATGATCGAGATGCACATCTCGGAGATCGGCTTCTGCAGCGGCCACAGCGCCTCGGGCATCTGGACGAACGAGCGCGGCGAGTGTTCCATCCCCGGCCTGTACGCGGCCGGCGACTGCGCCAGCATCCCGCACAACTACATGCTCGGCGCCTTCGTCTATGGCAAGTTCTGTGGCGAGAACGCGGCCGACTATGTCAGCGGCATCGCGGCGCCGGCCTTCGATGCCGGCCAGGTCGAGAAGGAGAAGGCCCGCGTCTATGCGCCGCTGGGCAGGACCGAGGGCCTGACGCCATTCCAGGTCGAATACAAGACGCGCCGCATCGTCAACGACTACCTGCAGCCGCCCAAGGTCACCCGCAAGATGGAGATCGGCCTGCAGCGCTTCGACGAGATCCGCGAGGACCTGCAGCACATGGGCGCGGCCGACCCGCACGAGCTGATGCGCGCGATGGAGGCCCACACCATCCGCGACTGCGCCGAGCTGGCCGCGCGCGCCTCGCTGTACCGCACCGAGAGCCGCTGGGGCCTGTACCACCTGCGCGTGGACCACCCCGAGAAGAACGACGCCGACTGGTTCTGCCACACCAACGTGACCAGCGACGCCAACGGCAACGCCGTATTCCGCAAGCGCGAGGTCGAGCCTTACGTCGTGGAGCTCAACGAGGAAGAGAAGTCCGCCTACCAGCGCCTGCGCGTCGCCACGCCCGCTGCCGCCTAGGGCCTGTTGACGCTATGGCAACGGGTCGCGTTGTGGCCAAAACGGCCGCGAGCAAGGCGCAAAGCGGAGCCGGGTTGCACACCCGGCGAGCATTTGCAACGCCGCGCGCGGTCGTTTTGGCCACAACCCTTCGGGAAGGCCCGCCGCCACGGGCCACTCCGCGTTGCGCCACTTGCCCGCACATCAGTGCGGGCGGCGTGTCACGCCTTGATTGGCCCGTGGCGGCGGGCCTTCGCGACCCATTGCCATAGCGTCAACAGGCCCTCAGGAGACCGCAATGACCATCACCATCACCCGCACCCAGGCCCCCGTCGTCATCGACGAAGACAAGTGCATCGCCGACAAGGGCTGCACCGTCTGCGTCGACGTTTGCCCGCTCGACGTGCTGGCCATCGATCTGACGAAGAACAAGGCGTTCATGAAGTTCGATGAATGCTGGTACTGCATGCCCTGCGAGAAGGACTGCCCCACCGGCGCCGTGCGCGTCGACATCCCCTACCTGGTGAGGTGATCATGCTTGCCACCATCCATGACCGGCTGCGCAACAGCGATGCAGGCGTGCGCCGCATCGCCGTCATCGACCTGCCCTACACCGACGAGGAAGACGACATCGCGCCGCTCCTGATCGCGGCGCTCTCGGATGCCGATGCCACCGTGCGATTGGAAGCCGCCAAGGCCCTCGAAGGCTTCGAGGAGCCCGAGGTGCTGGCGGCGCTCGCCCCACTGCTGAAGGACCCGGACGCCGAGGTGCGCGCCGCCGTCGCTTACACGCTCGCAGAGCTGAAAGACTCAGCCTCCGCCACAGCGCTGCTGCCCTACCTGGGCGACGCGGACCCCGAAGTGCAGGCCGCCGCGCTGCAGGCCGTGAAAGCCCTGCGCGTGGACGCCGCCTTCGACCCCGCTATGGCCGCGCTCGCCCATGCCGACGCCAAGGTGCGCCGCGCTGCCGTCAGCGTGCTGGGCTATCTGAAGAAGCCGCAGGCCATCTCGGCGCTGACCGAAGTCGCCGCGCATGACGATGACGCCGAGGTGCGCCGCGTCGCCGTCGGTGCGCTGAGCTTTGCCAACGATGCCGAGGTCAGCGTGCATCCCGCGCTTAGCCGGGCTCTCAACGACCCGGTGTGGCAGGTGCGCGAGGAAGCCGCCACGACCTTCGCCAAGACGGGCTCGGCGCTGGGCGTGCCCAACCTCGTGCGCGCCATGGACGACGAGTACTGGCAGGTGCGGGTGAAGGCCGCTCGATCCTTGGGCAAGCTGAAGGCGCGCGACGGTGTGATGGCGCTGGTGGAGGCGCTGATCCATCCGGTCAGCAACCTGCGCAAGGAAGCCGTCATCGCACTGGGCGAGATCGGCGACCCGCGCGCCATCACGCCGCTGGAACGCACGCTGCGCGACCCCGACCCGGACGTGCGCAAGCTCTCCAAGCTCGCACTCACCACCATCCAGATGAATGGAGGTGCGGCATGACCTTCGTCGTCACCGAGGCTTGCATCCGCTGCAAGTACACCGACTGCGTCGCCGCCTGCCCCGTGGAGTGCTTCCACGAAGGCCCCGACTTTCTCGTCATCGACCCCAGCGCCTGCATCGACTGCGGCGTCTGCGTACCGGAGTGCCCGGTCGAGGCCATCTTCGACGAGAAGGACTTGCCAGCCGAACAGCGCGAATACGCCGAACTGAACCGGCGCCTGGCCGCGCAATGGCCGCTCATCACTGCCGCGCAGGAACCGCTGCCCGACGCCGAGCACTGGGCCAGCCAGACGCACAAGCGCGCCCTGCTGACCGAAAGCACCGAGCCGGCCTGACGACAGGAACTGACGCGCCGACTTTTGTGAATCTGACCCGATAGCCCAGGAGATTGAGATGAGGATGACCCAGCTCTCGAATGTTCCCGCCGCCATCCTGCGATGCCTGACCGGCCTCGCGCTCGGCATGACGCTCCTGCAGGCCCACGCCGCCAAGGAGGTGGTGACCATCGGCATCGGCACGCAGAACACCACCACCAACACCGTCACCGGCGGTGTGGTGCTCAAGGAGCTCAAGCTGCTGGAGAAGCACCTGCCCAAGACGGGCAAGTACGCCAACATCGAGTGGAAGCTCGACTGGCAGAACTTCACTTCCGGCCCGCCCATCACCAACGGCATGGTCGCCGGCAAGCTGCAGATCGGCATGATGGGCGACTACCCGCTGCTGGTGAACGGCGCCACCGGGCAGCTCAACAAGGGCAACGAGACCCAGCTCGTCGCCGTCATCGCCTACAACGCCTTCGGCTCGGGCAACGGCGTCGTGGTGCACAAGGACAGCCCCTACTACGAGCTGGCCGACCTCAAGGGCAAGACGGTGTCGGTGCCCTTCGGCTCGGCGGCGCACGGCATGATGCTGCAGGCCATGCAGGAGCGCGGCTGGCCGGCGGACTACTGGAACCTCGTCAGCCAGAGCCCCGAGGTGGGCACCACCAATCTGCAGGAAAAGAAGATCGACGCCCACGGCGACTTCGTGCCCTTCGCCGACCTGCTGCCGCAGCGCGGCTTCGCCCGCAAGATCTTCGACGGCGCACAGACCAAGGTTCCGACCTTCCACGGCGTCGTCGTGCGCAAGGAGTTCGCCGACAAATACCCCGAGGCCGTCGTGGCCTACATCAAGGCCTTGATGGAGGCCAACGACTGGGTGCGCAAGGACCCCAAGCTGGCCGCCGCCAAGATCGAAGAGTGGACCAAGATCGAGAAGGAGGTCGTCTACCTCTTCCTCGGCCCGGGCGGCATTCACACGCTGGACCCGAGCATCAAGCCGCGCTGGGTCGAGACCATCAAGATCGCACACGGCGTGCTGGCCAAGCTGGGCCGCGTGAAGGAGTTCGACGCCGTCGCCTGGGTCAACGAGAGCTATCTGCGCGAAGCCTTCAAGCAGCGCGGCCAGGACTACGAGGCCCAGAAGCAGACGCTCGCCAACTACGACATCGCCGGCAACGACCCCATCTGCAAGGTGCCGGTCACGCGGCCCAAGGAGGCCGGCGAGATCTGGCTGTCCAGCGGCGAGATCGTCGTGGCCAGCTCGCCCGCCTGCCTGCTGGCTGGCGTGAAGCAGTACGAGGCGGCGGGCAAGAAGGTCAACGTCGCCTACCTCTACGACAAGGAGCTGGGCATCAAGGTCGTCGCCGACAAGGCTTTCTACGCGGTCGACGCCAGCAACCCCAAGGCGCCGCTGGCCGTGCCCTTCCTGCTGAAGAAAGACGCCGAGGCCTACGCCGCCAGGACGCACGGCAAGCTCGCCACCTTTGCGGAGGCCCTGGGGCAGGCCAACGCCACTGTCGTCGCGGTCAGCGTGAAGTGAACACCATGAGCGCGCTGCCCCGCATCCAAACCTACACGCCGCCCCTGGCGCCGCCTGCTGCAATGCCTGCGGCGGCGCCCAAGGCGGCCCCGCCCGCCCACGTGGGCCAGGGCATCACGCCGCTGCCCCTGCCGTTGCCCGCGGCTGCTGCGCCCAGCCTGCGGCAGCGCTTCTGGCGGGGCCGTGGCGCGGCGGTGCTGATGGGTGCGCTGTCCATCGCCAGCGTGCTGCTCTTCTGGCACCTGGCCACGCGCTACAAGCTCGACGCCTACATCCGCTTCAACAACATCCCCACGCCGGCCCAAGTGCTGGAGAAGGTGGTGGAGGTCAACGCCAGCCCGAAGTTCGTCACCAACATCGGCATCAGCGTGCGGCGCATCCTGCTCGGCTTCCTGGTGGCCACGGGCCTGGGCGTCGGCCTGGGCATCCTGATCGGCCGCTACCGCATCGTGCGCGGGCTGGCCATGCCGGCGATGGAGGTTTTCCGGCCCATCCCGGCCATCGCCTGGGTGCCCATGTCCATCATGCTGTGGCCCGACAACGAGGTGAGCATCGTCTTCATCACCTTCCTGGGCGCCTTCTTCCCCATCCTGCTCAACACCGTGCATGGTGTCGAGGCGATCGACCCGGTGCTGCTGCGCGCCGCCCGCACGCTGGGCGCGGGCGAGGCCAGCCTGCTCAGGCACGTGGTGCTGCCCGGCGCCCTGCCCCACATCTTCACGGGCCTGGCGGTAGGCATGGGCGTGGCCTGGGTGTCGCTGATCGCCGCCGAGATGATCTCGGGGCAGTTCGGCATCGGCTACTTCACGTGGGAGGCCTACTCGCTGATCAGCTATGCCGAGATCGCGCTCGGGATGATCACGATCGGCGTGCTGGGGCTGCTGTGCAGCGGCGCCATCCGGCTGCTGGCCAAGCTCGCCATGCCCTGGCAGGCCCATTCGCAAGGAGGACGTTGATGGACATGGCGACAGCATCCCGTGGCCGCGTGGACGTGCGCGAGCTGGACATCCGCTTCCACTCAAAAGGCCAGGATTTCGAAGCCGTGCGCGCCGCCAACGTGCATGTGCGGCCCGGCGAGTTCGTGTCGCTGATCGGGCCGTCCGGCTGCGGCAAGTCCACGCTGCTGAACGCGGTGGCAGGCTTCCTCAAGCCCAGTGGCGGTCAGGTGCTGCTGGACGGTCAACCCATCACGGGCCCGGGCTCGGACCGCGGCGTCGTGTTCCAGCAGTACTCGCTCTTCCCATGGATGACGGTGCGTGCGAACGTGGAGTTCGGGCTGCGCATGAAGGGTGCGTCGGCCAGCGACCGCGAGGCGCAGGCGCGCACGCTGCTGGGGCTGGCCGGCCTGCTGTCCTTCGAGAACCACTACCCCGACCAACTCTCCGGCGGCATGAAGCAGCGCGTGGGCATCGTCCGCGCGCTGGCCACCAGCCCGCAGGTGCTGCTGATGGACGAGCCCTTCGGCGCCCTCGACTCTCAGACCCGCGTGGTGATGCAGGAGATCCTGACCAATATGTGGCAGCGCCTGCGCATCTCGGTGCTCTTCATCACGCACGACATCGAGGAGGCGGTGTTCCTGTCCGACCGCATCTACGTGATGACGGCAAGGCCCGGGCGCATCAAGGCCGAGCTGGACGTGCCGCTGCCGCGGCCGCGCACGCCGGACATGACCTCCGAGCCCGAGTTCGTCGCCATGGTGCGCCAGATCAAGGGCCTGATCCGCGAGGAAAGCATCGCGGCCATGGGGGGCGAACTGAGCGAAGGCGGGCTGGCGGGCCTGTGCACCGAGATCGGCCCGCAGGGCGTGGAGCACCTCGTCTGATGGACGCCGTTCCCATCGAAGTCGTCTGGCACCAGGCCAGTGGCGTGCTGGCGCTGGCCTGGGCCGATGGCCGCGCCGCCCGCCTCAGCGGCCCGGTGCTGCGCGCCGCCTGCAAATGTGCCGGTTGCGAGCAGCGCCGGCGCAGCGGCGAGCCCGTGCAGGCGCCTATCGACACACAGCTCACCGCCCTCCACCCCGTCGGGCCGCAGGGCCTGCAGCTCGTCTTCAGCGACGGCCACGACCGCGGCATCTACCCCTGGCCCTATCTGCATCAACTCTCCCTGGAGCCTTGCGCATGAGCATCCTTTTCGACGCCAAGGTGCTGGACGTCCGCCACTGGACCGACCGCCAGTTCTCCTTCACCTGCACTCGTGACCCGGGCTTTCGCTTCCAAAGCGGGCAGTTCACGATGATCGGCCTGATGGTCGACGGCAAGCCGCTGCTGCGCGCCTACAGCGTCGTCAGCCCGCACTGGGACGACACGCTGGAGTTCCTCAGCATCAAGGTGCCCGACGGCCCTCTGACGTCGCGCCTGCAGCACATCCAGGTTGGCGACACGGTGCACATCGGCCGCAAGGCCTCGGGCACCCTCGTCACGCAGAACCTGCTGGCCGGCCGGCATCTCTACCTGCTGGCCACCGGCACGGGCCTGGCGCCGTTCATGGCCATCGTGCGCGACCCCGACGTCTACGAGCTCTACGAGAAGGTCATCCTCGTGCATGGCTGTCGCCAGGTGAGCGAGCTTGCCTACGAGGACATCATCACGCGCGAGCTGCCCGACAACGAATTCTTCGGCGACCAGGTGCGCGACAAGCTCATCTACTACCCGACCGTCACGCGCGAGCCCTTCCGCAACCAGGGGCGCATCCCGACGCTCATGGCCAACGGCAAGCTGCCCAGCGACATCGGCCTGCCGCCACTGTGCAAGGAGAACGACCGCTTCATGTTGTGCGGCAGCCCCGAGATGTTGCGCGACACGCGCGCGGTGTTCGACGAGATGGGCATGACCGAGGGCAATATGAGCCATCCCGGGCATTTCGTCATCGAGCGGGCCTTCGTCGAGAAATAGCCCTAGATCCGGCAGTTGACCGCTCACCATTCTTCGAAAGAATCGATGCATCAACACCTTGGCGTTTGGTCCGTCCTCACCACTTCGGTGAACAACGCTGCACGCCCGCTGGTCTGGCGCTTCAGCCCGCTGGCGGCGTTGCTCCTCCTCGTGGGCATGAGCCCACTTCGTCGTCACGCCTTGCCAGCGGCCCGCCTCGCCAGCCACTCGGTCGTGCCCAACTGCCGGATCTAGGGCCGCATGCTGGCACGGGCTGCCTTCTTCGACGCTCATGGCCAGGCCCTGCGGCGAGTCTGGCCGGGGTGGGCGACCTGCGTGCTGATCGCTTTGGCTGCGTCATTCGTTGCCGCGCTGTATCAGGGGCCCCCGATGTTGTACGCGCTGCTGTTCGGCGCGGCGCTGCACAGCCAGAGCCCGCAGGACCGCACGGCCGCTGGCGTGGACTTCTGCGGCCGCACGCTGCTGCGCCTGGGCGTGGGGCTGCTGGGTGCGCGCATCAGCTGGGAGCAGGTCGCCGGGCTCGGTTGGCCGACCTTGCTCGTCGTGTTGTTCGCGGTCGCCAGCACCCTCCTGTGCGGTCGGTGGCTGGCGAAGGCACTGCGCCTGCCGTGGGCGCTCGGCATGCTGGCGGGCGGCGCCACGGCCATCTGCGGCGCCTCGGCGGCGCTGGCGATTGGTGCGGTGCTGCCGCGTGCCGGTGAGGGGGAGACGCCGAACGAACGCCACGCGCTCGTCGTGGCCGTCTTGGCCACGCTGCTGTCGACGGCGGCGATGGTGGCCTACCCACTGATCGCGCGGCAGTTGCAGCTGTCGCCGGCTGGTGCTGGCCTCTTCATCGGCGGAAGCATCCATGACGTGGCGCAGGTGGTGGTAGCGGGCTATTCGATCTCTGCGGCCGCCGGCGACGCGGCCTCCATCGTCAAACTCCTGCGCGTCAGCCTGCTCTTCATCGTCGTGCTGGGCGTGTCCATCGCCTGCCGCAGTTCGGCCGACGAGCCGCCTCCCACGGCACGACCGATGGTCATGCGACTCGGCGCGCTGGTGCCGGGCTTTCTATGGCTGTTCGTCGCGCTGGCGACGCTCAACTCGCTGGGATGCCTGCGGCCAGTGCAGGAGCAGCTCAATCTCGCCTCGCGCGCCTGCCTCATGCTGGGGGTGGCCGGGCTCGGCATGAAGACGTCGTTCCCGCACCTCGCCAGCGCAGGTTGGCGGCCCATCTTGCTGATGGTGGCGACGAGCTTGTGGCTTGCAGCCGTTTCGCTCGCCGCCGCCTGGGGATTGCGGTTCTATTGAGGGTCCAACAAATCAGACCGTGGTCGGTGAGTCGCTCTGCAGCGTCCTGTCTATCTCGACGCGGTTCCGGCCGGCCTCCTTGGCGCGATACAGGGCCTCGTCGGCCCGCTTGAGGGCATTCGCAGCCGACCCTCCCGGCGGCGACAGCGCCACGCCGAAGCTGGCGGTGATTGCGAGGCGGCCCGCAGTGCAGCTGACCTCGCTCTGCTGCACGCGTTCGCGCAGCTTCTCGGCCAGGCGGGCGGCATCACGCACACGCGTGCCCTGGCAGGCGATCAGGAACTCCTCGCCGCCCCAGCGACCGATGACATCGCTCGCGCGCAGGTTGGCCGCGACGATGGCCGCAACGCGGCGCAATACCTCGTCGCCGCAATCATGGCCATGGCGGTCGTTGACATGCTTGAAGTGGTCGATGTCCAGCAGCACGAGCGACATCCCCTGTGCCGCCTCTTCCATGTCACCCAGCGATTGCTCCAGGCCGCGCCGGTTCAACACACCGGTCAGTTCATCGACCGTAGCCAGGCGGCGCAGGTTCTCCTGCTCGATGCGCAACTGACGCGTGCGCGCTGTCAAGGCATCGATCTCCCGCTGCTGGCGGCGATGGCTCAGGCGCAGTCGCTGCCAGCCACGCAACACCATGGCGCAAGCACCAAAAAGCCAGGCAAGCAGGATTCCCAGGTAGACGCGGTCGTCGCTGATCAATTCGCCCTTCAGCACCAGGCGGCGAAGCTGCAGTTCATGGTGCTGGCCGGTCAGCTCTCCGGGAATGCCGATGGACAACGAAGTCGCGTTGTCCAGGCTCGGCTGGTTGTACTCGCGAGGCAGATTGAACATCTGGACCCACCAGTCGGGCACGTTGAGTTCGCTCAACTTGATGCGCACCGGTTGCTCAACGTCTCGCCTTCGAAGCGTGACCGCGTGCATCCGCGAGCTGTTGGCGTCCTCGAGCCTGGAGAAGCGCGGATCGAAATTCCGGATATCAAGATGCAGGAATGGCGCCGGCCCTTGGTAGTTCAGTTCCAGCTCGATGTGGTCAAAACCGCTCAGATCCCGGCCGCGGCTGAGATCGTCGCCGGTCAGCAGATAGGTCAGGACGCACGGCTGGTACTTCTCGGAGGCGACGTATTGGCAACGCCATCGCAACTGCCCGGCGTCCACCCACTGCACCGCGGCTTCCTCGCCGGCCTGAGGGGGGGCTTCCAGGAAATGCTTGCTCACGCCCGGCTCCAGCAGATCCAGAGTTCGCGCGGGCAGCATCATGTGAACACCCAGCACGGCCACGGTGAGCACGATCCCTCCCATGAGGAATCTGATGCTGGTCAGGTCAGATTGCACGCCATCAAACTTCGGCATTTGCGTCCTGTGCACTCTAGATCCAAAGGCGGGCGCCGGCACAACGAAGCGCTCGCCTCACGGGGCAAATCGCCGTCGACGGCAATCCATGAAAAACGCGGCCTGGCCAACTGCCGCGAATCGGTTCGATGGGCGCCAGCGCCTTCGATAATTGAAATTGGTAAGGCCAATTTAACGATTTATGCCATGTTCGCCTACACTGGTCAGACCTTCAATACCCTGACCATCGTGAGTGACTTCCACGCCCCTTCCGCCTGCCTGACGGGCAAGACCGTTCTGATCACCGCAGCAGCACAGGGAATCGGACGTGCAAGCGCCCTGGCCTGCCTCGCGGCGGGTGCCGAGGTGATCGCCACGGACATCCAGGAAAGCGGCTTGGCCGCGCTGGCCCGGGAAGCGGCGTCTTCGGCGCTGCGTACCGAGGTTCTCGATGTCCGCGACACCCTGTCGGTGCAGAGCCTGGCCGGTCGGTTGCCTGCTCTGCATGGCCTGTTCAACTGCGCCGGCTTCGTGCATCACGGCACGGTGCTCGACTGCGACGAAGCGGCCTGGGACTTCAGCATGGACCTGAACGTGAAGAGCATGCTGCGCACGCTGCGCGCCTTCCTGCCGGGCATGCTCGCAGAGGCCGCACGCCACGGCGGCGGCGCCTCGGTGCTGAACATGGCATCCATGGCCTCATCGGTGAAGGGCTTTGCGAACCGCTTCGCCTACGGCACGACCAAGGCGGCCGTCATCGGCTTGAGCAAGGCAGTCGCTGCGGACTTCGTCAAGCAAGGCCTGCGCTGCAATGCCCTTTGCCCTGGCACGGTGGACACACCGTCCCTGCGCGGGCGGATCGCTGCGGCGGCCGATCCCGTGCAGGCCGAGAAAGACTTCATCGCCCGCCAGCCCATGGGCCGGCTGGCCACAGTCGACGACATCGCACCGCTCGTCGTCTTCCTGCTCAGCGACGCGTCGCGCTTCATCACCGGGCAGGCCGTTTGCGTGGATGGTGGCGTCACGATCTAAGGCGCGCGTCATTTCGGCATATCTCCCGATCCGTCAATAACGAACTTCTCATGAAACTCCTCCGCTACGGCCCCGTGGGCCAAGAACGACCCGGCCTGCTCGATGACAACGGCCGCGTGCGCGACCTCTCAGGCCTTGTCGATGACGTTGCAGGCAACGTGCTGACGCCCGCCGGCCTCGCAAGGCTGCGCGATATCGACCCGACGGACCTGCCACTCGTCAGCGGCACGCCGCAACAGGACCTGCGTCTCGGCCCCTGCGTCGGCCGCGTCGGCAAGTTCATCTGCATCGGCCTGAACTACGCCGATCACGCTGCCGAGTCCGGCCTGCCCGTGCCGACCGAGCCCGTCGTCTTCGCCAAGTGGACCAGCGCCATCTGCGGCCCCGATGACGCGGTGCAGATCCCGCGCGGCTCGCTCAAGACCGACTGGGAGGTAGAGCTGGGCGTCGTCATCGGCGAAGGTGGCCGCTACATCGAGGAAGCCGATGCGATGAAGCACGTGGCCGGCTACTGCGTCGTCAATGACGTGTCAGAGCGCGAATGGCAGCTCGAGCGCGGCACGCAGTGGGACAAGGGCAAGGGTTGCGACACCTTCGGCCCCATCGGCCCCTGGCTCGTCACGGCCGACGAGGTGGCCGACCCGCAGCAGCTGGACCTCTGGCTGGAGATCGACGGCCGGCGCTTCCAGAACGGCAACACGCGCACCATGGTGTTCGGCGTTGCGCAGATCGTCAGCTACCTGAGCAAGTTCATGAGCCTGCAGCCCGGCGACATCATCTCCACCGGCACGCCGCCCGGCGTCGGCCTGGGCCAGAAGCCGCCGCTGTACCTGAAGCCCGGCCAGACCATGCGCCTGGGCATCCAGGGCCTGGGCGTGCAGACCCAGAAAACCATTGCCGCCTGACCATGACCCGTATCACCAACCTGCGCACAGTGGACGTGCGCTTCCCGACGTCGCAGCACCTCGACGGTTCGGACGCGATGAACCCCGACCCGGACTACTCGGCCGCCTACGTCATCCTTGAAACCGACACGCCGGGCCTGGAAGGCCATGGCCTGACCTTCACCATCGGCCGTGGCAACGATATCTGCTGCCGCGCCATCGAGGCCATGCGCCACCTGGTTGTCGGCCTGGAGCTGAGCTGGATCGCCGCCGACATGGGCCGCTTCTGGCGCCACGTCACGTCGGACAGCCAGCTGCGCTGGATCGGGCCCGACAAGGGCGCTATCCACCTCGCCACCGGCGCCGTCGTCAATGCCGTATGGGACTTGTGGGCCAAGGCCGAGGGCAAGCCGGTGTGGAGGCTCGTGGCCGACATGAGCCCGGCGGAGCTGGTGCGCTGCATCGACTTCCGCTACATCACCGACTGCATCACACCCGACGAGGCGCTGGCGCTGCTCACCCGCGCAGCAGAGGGCAAGGCCGAGCGCCTGGCCACGCTGGAGCGCGAGGGCTACCCCTGCTACACGACCTCGGCCGGCTGGCTGGGCTACCCCGACGACAAGCTGCGCCGGCTGTGCCAGGAGGCTGTGGACGCGGGCTTCAACCACGTCAAGCTCAAGGTCGGCCGCGACCGCGAGGACGACATCCGCCGCCTGCGTATCGCTCGCGAGGTGCTGGGGCCGGACCGCAAGCTGATGATCGACGCCAATCAGGTCTGGGATGTTCCCGTGGCCATCGACTGGCTCAAGGACCTGGCCTTTGCCAAGCCCTGGTTCATCGAGGAACCGACCAGCCCCGACGACGTCGAAGGCCACCGCGCCATTCGGCAGGCCATCGCGCCCATGCAGGTCGCCACCGGCGAGATGTGCCAGAACCGCATCCTGTTCAAGCAGTTCATGATGCGCGGCGCCATCGACGTGGTGCAGATCGACAGCTGCCGCCTGGGTGGCGTCAACGAGATCCTGGCCGTCATGCTGATGGCCGCCAAGCACGGCCTGCCCGTCTGCCCGCATGCCGGTGGCGTGGGCCTGTGCGAGTACGTGCAGCACCTGTCCATGATCGACTACCTCTGCATTGCCGGCACGCGTGACGGCCGTGTCATCGAGTACGTGGATCACCTGCATGAGCACTTCGTCGACCCCTGCGTCGTGCGCGGCGCGGCCTACATGCCGCCCGAAGCACCGGGCTTTTCGATCACGATGAAACCGGCCTCGCTGGCGCAATACCGGTTCGGGGGCTGAACTCGCCAGAACCGTTCCAGCACCATCGCGCGGCCTCGAAAGAGCCCGCGCGATTGCCTTTTTCCGGATAGGTCCACGTCATGAAGAACCGATCTCTGTCAACGATGCTGGCCTGCCTGTGCATCGCCCTGACCCCAGCGCGCGCGCGTGCGCAGGACGAGGGCGAATGGCATTCGCTGTTCAATGGCCGCGACCTTTCAGGATGGACCGTGAAGATCAACAAGCATCCGCTTGGTGACAATCACGCGAACACCTTTCGGGTGGAAGACGGCGTGATCAAGGTCAGCTATGACGGCTACGGCAAGTTCGACGAACAGTTCGGCCATCTGTACTCCAACCTGGCCTACGCCAACTACATCCTTAGGCTCGAGTACCGGATCACGGGCACTGCCGTTGCAGATGCCCCACCCTGGGCCAAACTCAACAGCGGCGTGATGATCCATTCACAGTCGCCCTGGACGATGGGGCTCAACCAGGCCTGGCCTGCCAGCATGGAATTCCAGTTCCTCAGCGCGGGCGCAACGGCGGGCCGCCAGACGGGAAATGTGTGCACGCCTGGCACCAACCTCGAGATGAAGGGCCGGCTGGTGACAGACCACATCATCGAGTCGACCTCGAAATTGTTCCCCCTGAATGAGTGGGTAGCGGTGGAGGTCGAGGTTCGAGGCAACGAGGAAGTCGTCCATCGCGTCAATGGCGTCGAGGTCCTGCGCTATCAGCACCCCCAGCTTGATCCCAGGGAGGACAGCGCAAAGGCCCTGCTGGATGCCGGTGCTCCCCTGCAGTTGTCATTCGGCCATATCGCGCTGCAGGCGGAATCGCAGCCCGTATGGTTTCGGAACATCAGGATCCGATCCCTCCCCGCCACTTCCCGGACCGGGCAACAGGCTCCGGGAGTGCCTCGGTGAAATCTCCTGCTGCTGCCGTGACTCGCGGCCTGCGATGACGAAGCCGCGCGCCCCTATTTACTTTGTCCATCGCCCCAACTAACATTGGTCATACCAAAAACACAACGACAAGTTGTGGTCCGACCACGAAAGTTCATCAGGGAGAAGTGCCTTGCAGGTCGAAGCCGCCGCGAGCCAACAGCTCCTCAAAGTCATCAATCGCATGGCGCTCGTCAGGCAACTGTGCGCCAAACCAGGTCAGTCACGAGCCGATCTGGCTGCTGTGGTGGGCCTGACTAAATCCACCGTCGGCCTGCTCGCCCGTGAATTGATTACCGAGGGTTGGCTGGTCGAGCGTGAAATCGTCCCGACAGGCGACATGGGTCGCCGCCCCACGCCCTTGTTCATCGATCCAACCCGACTGCTGCTGCTCGGTGCCGAAGTCGGCGTCGACTCCGTGCGCGTGGTTGCCACGTCCCTCACGGGCGAGATACGTGCAGAAACTGTCGCCAGCTACGGTGCCATTCGCTCGGCCAAGTCGTGCATTCGAGTACTTGCCGCATCGCTGCTGAAGGTCTTCGGGCAGCTCGCCGCCAGCGAGCAGGCGCTGGGTATCGGTGTCGGCTTGCCCGGCGGCGTCGATGCAGCGCGTGGCGTGCTTCGATTCGCGCCCAACCTGGGCTGGCGCGATGTGCCATTCGCAGCACTGCTGGCCGAAAGACTGGCTGACTCCCCGCTGGCGCACGTGCCGCTCTTCCTTCAGAACGAAGCTGCTGTCGCCGCGGTTGGCGAAGTGGAGTTCAACTCCTCGACCGCAGCGGACCCATTGCTCTACGTCTCCATCAGCGAGGGCCTCGGTGCCGGTGTCATCGTCGGTGACCGGCTGCTGACCGGTAACCGAGGTTTCGCTGGCGAAGTGGGGCACACCGTGCTGCAACTCGATGGTCCGCGTTGTTCCTGCGGGCGCCGGGGCTGCGCGGAGGCGCTGATCTCGATGGGCGCCATGCAGCGGGGCTACGGCAGGGGGACGGAGATGACCTCGCTGTCTCGGATACGCAGCCATCTGTTGGGGAACGACCCTGAGACCCAGAATGCCGTCGCCTCCGCCGGACGCTACCTCGGCGTGCTGCTGCAGAACCTGTCTGCCACTTACGACCCCGCGTGCATCGTTCTCGGTGGCGCCGCGATCGAGCTGGGCGAACCATTCCTTAAGCCGGCGCTGGATACGCTGAACGCCTATGCCGCTGCAGCCGGTTTGCCACCGCCGATCGTGCGCACGTCGCGCTTCGGCGTCAACGCCGTCGCTGTCGGCGCTGCAGCGCTGGCACGTTATCGACTGACCCGCCCCGCGTTACCTCTGGCTGACGGTGGAACCATTTTTCTTGAAACAGCGGAGGCTGCTTGATGTTTCTCGGCATTGATCTGGGTACCTCGGAAGTCAAGCTGCTGTTGCTTGACGACAGCGGTCGCATCGTTGGTACCGCAGGCAGCGCATTGACGCTGTCGGCACCGGAACCTCTGTGGTCCGAGCAGAATCCATCCGACTGGTGGCGCGCGACCGGCACCGCCGTCGCCCAATTGCGCACGACCCACCCGACCGAGTTCGCCGCCGTGCGCGGCATCGGCCTGTCCGGCCAGATGCACGGCGCGGTGCTGCTGGGCGCTGACGATGCCGTGCTGCGCCCGGCCATCCTGTGGAACGACNGCCGCCGTGCGCGGCATCGGCCTGTCCGGCCAGATGCACGGCGCGGTGCTGCTGGGCGCTGACGATGCCGTGCTGCGCCCGGCCATCCTGTGGAACGACGGCCGCAGCCACGCCGAGTGCGACGAGCTGACGGCCGCCGCGCCGCGCCTGCACGACATCGCCGGCAACCTCGCCATGCCCGGCTTCACCGCSCCGAAGCTGCTGTGGGTSAAGAAGCACGAGCCCGAAGTCTTCGAGCGCGTGKCCAGCGTGCTGCTGCCCAAGGACTGGCTGCGCCTGCAGCTGACCGGCGACAAGGTCTCCGACCCGTCGGACGCCGCCGGCACCCTGTGGCTGGACGTGGCCCGGCGCGACTGGTCCGACGAACTGCTCGGYGCCTGCGGCCTGACGCGCGCGCAGATGCCCCGCCTGGTCGAGAGCAGCCAGCCCAGCGGCGTGCTCAAGCCCGAACTCGCCAAGGCCTGGGGCCTGGGCGCGGAGGTGGTCGTCGCCGGTGGCGCCGGCGACAACGCGGCCAGCGCCATCGGCATCGGCGCCACGCAGCCMGGKGAYGGCTTCATCTCGCTGGGCACCTCGGGCGTGCTCTTCGTCGTCAACGACCGCTACCGGCCCAACCCGGCCTCGGCCGTGCACGCCTTCTGCCATGCGCTTCCCGCACGCTGGCACCAGATGAGCGTGATGCTGTCGGCCGCCAGYTGCCTGCGCTGGTTCTGCCAGCTCGTCGGCGCCGATGAAGCYACCTTGCTGGCTGAACTTTCATCAAATGACAGCGCAGTCAGCACCTCAGACCACGCGCCGATCTTCCTGCCYTACCTSGCCGGYGAGCGCACGCCGCACAACGACCCGTTTGCAGCCGGCGTCTTCCATGGCCTGAAGGCGCAGACGAATCGCGCCGACTGCACCTATGCCGTGCTCGAGGGCGTGGCCTTCGGGCTGGCCGAYGGGCTGGACGCGCTGCGGGCGGCMGGCACCGAGGTCCAYCAGCTGTCGCTGGTGGGCGGCGGCTCACGCAGCCGTTTCTGGGCCCAGCTGATCGCCGACGCGCTCCAGGTCGACATCGTCCTGCACACCGGCAGCGAAGCCGGCGGCGCGCTCGGCGCRGCACGCCTGGGCTGGTTGGCCACCGGGGGTGCTGTCGAGACCRTCTGCACCCGCCCGCCCGTGGCGGCCCTCTTCTCTCCCGACCCCGAACGCCATGCCCGCCTGGCYCCCCGCCTGGCGCGTTTCCGTGACCTCTACCGCCGCCTGCGCGGTGCCTGACCCCCGAGTTATGACGAGCTATTTCCACGCCATCGCCCCGATCCG
>NZ_LMDK01000002.1 GCF_001425055.1 Pelomonas sp. Root1237 | reverse complement strand
GGTTCACGCAGTTCGACCTGCGCGAGCCGACGTTGGACACTTGAGAAGGTGTTACCCATGTCCTGGCACGGGTGTTACCCATGTCTCCGGTCTATACACGGCGCCAGAAGAAAGTCACCAAAGAAGAGGCGCCGAACCGCACACCATCGCGACTCCGCCAGGAGCGTCGCGCGAAAACGTTCACTGGCGTGGCGACAAAAAGCGAGCCGCTGCGCTCTCGCGTCTGACTTGTCACCAGCCCGCCCCACCGCACCGGCGGGCCGTCCGACGCGCGGCTGCACGCCGTGCTCACGAGAGGTCCCAATTCAGCGTCGCTCGGGCGACGCGGTATTCCCTGGTGAGTTCGGCGTGCAGCCGACGTTAAGCGGCGTGAAGGCGCGATGCATGGCGCTCGTCATAAGGACAGCAGCGAGAGCGCAGCGGATCGCTTCGAGGTGTGCTCCGATTCGAGCAACGCGAGCGCCTCATCCCGCTCGAGTGCGGATTGCATTGAGCGCTCCTCTTTTGGTGACTTTTCTCTGGCGCGTCAGAGAAAGCCGAAGGCTTCGCCAAAAGTTACCCGCCCTCGCGGGGCGGATTCCCGCGGCACTGCACACGAGTCATGAACGGCCAAGGCAAAGGCAACCCGTGACCGCTACCCACTCTTCAGCACCCTACTGCGCGTTCACCTTCAGCCAGTTCAGATTCCACTCCTTGCCGATGGATTTCAGGCGCAGGGTGTGGTTGCCGGCCGCCATGGCGAAGGGGGTGCTGGTCTGGGTGGCCCAGGTCTGCCAGCCGCCGGTGTTGGGAACGGCCATGACATCGACAGCTTTGGCGCCATCGATCCAGACTTCAAAACCGGTGCTGCCATTGGCGCTTGCCAGGCGATAGTCGATGGTGAAGTTGCCGGCGGTGGCGACGTTGATCTTGAACTCGATGTAGTCGTCAGGATCGAAGTAGCCCACGTCCTGGCCGCCGCCGGTGTCGCTGCAGCTTTCGAGCTGGACGCCGCTCATGGCCGCGAAGGCTTCGGCCTGCAGGGTCGCAGGGACAGGGACCGACTGAATGGTGGTGCTGGTGGCGTCGCTGTAATAGCTCTCATTGGCCGCGGTGAGTGAGGTCACGACGTAGAAATAGGTCGTGCCACTGACGGCAGTGTTGTCCGTGTATTTGTTGGTGGTGACCTTCTCGGCGAGTTTGCTGTAGTTGCCACTGGCGCCGGTCGCGCGATAGACGCTGTAGCCCGTGACCTTGGCATCGCTGCTCGCATCCCAGCTGAGCCCGTTGCCGTCGCCGCCTTCGGCCAGTTTCAGGTTGGCAGGGCGCGCCGGCAGTTGGAAGACCTCCGGTGCTGTGGCGCTCACCATCCACTGGGCCAGGCCGGAATGAACCTCATACGCCTGGGTGGCGTAGCTCTTGAACAGGGTTTCGATTTCAGCCACGGTGGCGACGTTGAAATCCACCTTGCCGTTCATGTCGATGACGTCCTTGCCCTGCGCCGGCTCCTTGTCGAGCAAATACATCTCGGCCCAGGTGTTGGCACTGCCGTTGTCCTTGAATACGCCGTTCAATGCGTAGGTCTGGCCGCCTTCGAGGGTGATGGCCTGGTAGATGCCGCCATTGATTTCGCCGGTGATGCCGTCCGGGCGGGTCACGCGCAGTACGGTCCCCTCGCTGCCCGTCGGATTCTTGCCTGCGGCCGAGTAGTTGAAGTCCAGGTTCAACTTGCCACTGATGGTCAGCGCAGTCCAGCCGTTCGCGGAGCCGAAGCCGCCGTTGGTGATGACCTCTGCATTGGTGGCGGTGTTGGTGATGCTGATCTTGTCGAAGCTCACATCGGGATTGCTGCCGCCCGAAGCCCCGCTCTTGATGACGAAGTAATAGGTCTTGGAGCCGGTGCCGCCCACCTTGATGGTTGCTGCCTTCACCGTGCAGGCATTGCTGAAGCCGGAATCCCAGCCCGCGCAATCCCAGGTGCTGGCCTTGGCCACCAGGCCCACGCCGGTGTCGAAGTTGCTGTTGACGGCGTTGGTGACCATGCCCCAGGTGCCTTTGCCTGAGCCGCCCGCCGGGCTGACCAGTTTGTAGGCCCAGGAGGTGGACGCCCAGCCGTAGCTGGCATAGGTGTCGTAGGTGGCACGGCCGATCTGGCCGCCCAGGTCCAGGCCCGCACCCTGCCAGGGTTGAAACTCACCCACGAGCAGAGGGATCTTCAGGTCGCTGACCTGCTTGTTGTAGGCGCAGACACCGGCGGTGCCCGCCGACCCGCAGCGCAGCCAGTCGCGGTGGATCGCGTAGGGCGAATCGCCAGGCCTGTCACCAAACAGGCCGGGGTAGGGGTGGATCTCGAAGGCGACGTTGGTGAAGCCCTTGGCGGTCGGGTTGCCATAGCCGTCGATGCTGCCGTAGTGGCTGGGCAGCAGCACGATGTGCTTGTCATCGATGGCGCGGATGGTTTTGTACAGCTCCTCGACGCGCGCCACCATGGCTTCGGCGGTGGAGCCCCAGGGCTCGTTGAGGGGGTCGTAGGCCGCAACCACAGGCTCGTCCTTGTACCTGGTCGCGATCTGCTGCCACAGCCACTTGGTGCGCTCCTGCGCTTGCGCGTCCGTCCAGTATTTGTTCTGGCCGGCGCAACCCGTGTGGTCGTTGGGCGTCTGGCCGCCGGGAGCGCCGTGCAGATCGAGGATCACGTAGATGCCGCGCTTCTTGGCCTCGGCGATGCTCCAGTCCAGGTACTTCCAGGCATCCGCGCGAAGGGTCTTGGGCTTCTTCTCGTCTTCGATCACGCTCCACAGGATGGGCAGGCGGACGATGTTGAAGCCGAAGGCTTGCAGCTGGTCCCAATCGCGTGTGGTCATCCAGCTGTCGCGAAAGAGCTTGATCAGGCGCTCCTTCTCGTCATAGCCAAAGCGCTCGGTCAGCTTGGCTTCGAGGGTGCATTGGTCGGTCACGCCATTGCCGCCCTGGCCCATCATCCAGAACTCCTGCACCAGCCAGTTGCCGAGGTTGGTGCCCTTGAGCAAGACCTGCTTGCCGCTGGCGTTGACCCACTGGGTGCCGTCGGTTTTCAGCAGGGTGAGGCCTTCGCTGGTGACAGGAGGTGTACTGGGTGATGGAACGGTTGCGTTGCTGCCGGAGCCTCCACCGCCGCCACAACCGGCCAGCAGCGCCGCGCCCATCACGCCGCCCAGTAAAGCGTCACGCGCGGAACTGCCCAGGCGCGAGGCGGCGCCTCCCACGAACCATCGTTTTGCCACGTCTTGTCTCCGTTTATAGATTGGAACCGGTTCCAATCAAGTATCCAAGACGGGCGGAGATCCTGTCAACAATGCGTGGGGAGCGTCCTTGGGGGCTGGACACTTTCAGTATTTTCCCGGGTTGATGAATGGAATCGGTTCCATTATTTGCAAGGCGCAGAATGACGCGGCCACATCTACCAACGTCCAGCACCATGGTCATCCGAGTTCTCTGCGCAGACGACTTGCCCTTGATGCGCCGCATGCTTGATCTCCTCGGGCAAGCTTTTGACGACGTGTCGACCTACTCAAGGTGGCAACCGGAAGACGGTTATCTCAGCCAACTGCTGAGCAGCCAGACCTTCATCGCGATCTGCGCGCTGGATGGAGACGATGTGGTGGGCGGACTGGCAGGCTACGTGCTGCCCAAGTTCGAGCAGCAGCGCTCGGAGTTCTACATCTACGACCTGGCGGTGTCCGAGCACCATCGGCGGCAGGGCATCGCGACAGCCATGATCCGAGAGCTGCAGCGGCTCGCCGCGGCTCGAGGTTTCTACGCCATCTTTGTGCAGGCAGATCACGGCGATGACCCGGCGATTGCGCTTTACAGCAAGTTGGGCGTCCGGGAAGACGTCCTGCACTTCGACATCGAGCCTGCAGACCGAAAAAAAGAAACCCGCCAGCGGCGGGTGGGTGACTGACAGCAGCGCGGGTTTCAGACAAGCCAGACGGCCGTCTGGGCTGCGGCTACCGCCGTTTCGGCCGGCGCGCTGCGATGCCCTTCGACGACGACGCGCGGCAGCTTGGCGACCACCATCGCATCGGCACGCTTGCCGACCACAACCACGCGCTCCAGCTTCACGATCTCGGTCGCCGGCGTCGCGGTGTGGTTGGCCAGGCCCACGCCCATGGCGGCAGCGGCGGCCACAGAGGCGATGGCGATGACGAAGGTCTTGGCGGCGGTGTTCATGGTGGGCTCCGGTGGGGTTGGCTGTGTCAGTGATTGCAGTGTCTGCAGACGCGCCCCCCGCCGCGAGCGGCAGGCGATGAATCGCCGGCGCGCGCGGATGAACTGCGGATTTGTGGGACGGACGGGTCGGCTCGACCGGGCCTGAATCCTGTTGAAACACTCTTGGCGGGAGCCGGCTCCTAACATGGCTCTTCCACTCACCCGGCACTGGAACGCCCATGGAAACCCAGGAACTGCACCGCGGCCGGCTGGTCGATCACATCCAACTCGTCGTGCGCGACCTGGCGGCCAGCCAGCGTTTCTACGAGGCGGTCTTCAAGGTGCTGGAGATTCCCATCGGTGGCACCGGCGACAGCTTCTTCTGGGCGGATGAACTCTTCGTTTCGACCGCCGACAGCAAAGCCGCGCAAGGCGACCTGACCGGGCGCGTGCACCTGGCTTTCCAGGCCAAGGGCAAAGCCGCCGTCGATGCCTTCCACAAGGCCGCGTTGGCGGCTGGCGGCAAGGACAACGGTGCGCCGGGCGAGCGGCCCTATCACCCGGGCTACTACGCCGCCTTCGTCGTCGACCCCGACGGCAACAACATCGAGGCGGTCTTCCATGGCGTGGCAGAGCGCAGCGCGGACTCGGTCAAGGTGATTTTCTAGCCGTTCCGGCTGCCGCCAAGCCCTGCCAGCGCCTCGGCGATCTCGCGTGTGCCGCCGGGCCGCACGACACGCGCGACCTCCCGCCCGTCCTGCAGCATCACCAGCGTCGGCCACAGCTTGATGCGGAACGAGCGGCCCAGTGGCCGCCCGGGGCCGTCCTCGATCTTCAGGTGGCGCAGCGGTGCGCCGGCATGTGCCGTCAGCGCGTCGCCGATGGTTCGCTGCGCGGCCTGGCAGATGCCGCACCAGTTGGCGCCGAATTCGAGCACGGTGCTGCCAGCCATGGCGTCGACCTCGGCGCGGGGTGGTTCGTCACTGGAATAGGGAGGGCTCATCGGGATCTCCTGCAGCCATGTCGACCAGCCACGGCAAACGCGATGCCTAGGTCAAGCCACGCAACTCCCGCAACGCGACCGACAGCATCGCCGCGTCCGGCGCCGGCACCGCGCGCAGCTCACCCAGCAACTGCTCCGCGCGTTCGATGGTGCGGCCGTTGCTGGCCTGCCAGGCCTCGACCAGGGCGTCGGGCGAATCGTGGTTGCCGCCGCCGGCCAGCACCGCGCCGGTGATGGAGCGCTGCAGGCCCCACAGATCGTCGAGCATGGCGCCCTTGGCGAGCATCTGCCAGTGCTGGTCGCCGGGCAGGGCGGTGATCTTGTCGCGCAGCCACGGCATGCCCAGGCGGTTCGCAAGGTCGAAGTAGATGGCCGCCACCAGCTCCACCGGCCAACGGGCGCTGCCGGCGATCTCGGCGATGTCCAGCGTCGCGTACAGCGTGCCGAAGGTGACCACGCGCTCGGCCAGTTCGCGCGGCACGCCGCCGGCGATGTAGCTGGCTGCCGCAGCGTCGACGCGCGCACGCTCGTCGGCATCCAGCAGCTGCGGCAGGCGCGCGGCGAGCTTGGTGACGTTGGACGTGAAGTGCTCGATGGTGGCGCCCATGTCGTCCACCAGGCGGTTGGAGCGCAGGAACCACTTGGTGCCGCGCTCAAGCTGGCGGCTGGTGTCGATCAGCATGCGCGACTGCAGCTCGTCGGCCACCTTGTTGTCCAGCGCCTCGATGCCCTGCCACAGGCTCACCATGCCAAAGATCTCGCGGCTCAGCAGGTAGGCGCGCACGATCTCGAAGGCGCGCGCGCCGGTGGTCTCCAGCAGGCGGTGCACGAAGGTGCTGCCGACCCGGTTGACCATGCTGTTGGTGACGTGCGTGGCGATGATCTCGCGCTTGAGCGGGTGGCGTTGCATATAGCCGCTGAACTTGTCCTGCAGCAGCGCCGGGAAGTAACGCCCCAGCGCCGTCGACACCCAGGGGTCGTCGGGCAGCGTGGAGCCGAGCAGCTCGTCATAGAGCCAGATCTTGCTGTAGGCCAGCAGCACGGCGCGCTCGGGGTTGGTCAGCCCCAGGCCCTTGCCGCGCCGGTCGGCGATCTCCTCGTTGGACGGCAGGTATTCGATCGCGCGGTCCAGCCGCTCGGCCTTCTCCAGGTACTGCATGAAGCGCGCCTGTGCGTCCATCAGCTGCGGCGCCATATGCCCAGTGACCGAGAGCACCTGGGTCTGGAAGACGTTGTCGCGCAGCACCAGCGCGGCGACGTCGTCGGTCATCTGCGGCAGCAGCGTGTTGCGTTGCTTCTCGGTCAGCTCGCCCTCGCTGACGGCCAGGCCGAGCAGGATCTTGATGTTGACTTCGTGGTCGGACGTGTCGACACCCGCCGAGTTGTCGATGGCATCGGTGTTGATGCGCCCGCCGGCGAGCGCGTACTCGATGCGCCCGCGCTGCGTGCACCCGAGGTTCCCGCCCTCGGCAAACACCTTGCAGCGCAACTCGCCGCCGTTGACGCGCAGTGCGTCGTTCGCGCGGTCGCCGACCTGGGCGTGGGTCTCGGTCGAGGCCTTCACATAGGTGCCGATGCCGCCGTTGTAGATGAGGTCGACCGGCGCCTTCAGGATGGCATTGACCAGCTCGGTTGGCGTCATCGTGTCGGCGGTGATGCCCAGCGCCTGCTTCACCTCGGACGTGATCGGGATGGACTTGGCGCTGCGCGCATGCACGCCGCCGCCCGCCGAGATCAGGCTGGCGTTGTAGTCGGCCCAGGATGAGCGCGGCAGCTTGAACATGCGCTCGCGCTCGACAAACGAGCTTTCCGCATCGGGGGTCGGGTCCAGGAAGATATGGCGGTGGTCGAAGGCCGCCAGCAGGCGGATGTGGCGCGACAGCAGCATGCCGTTGCCAAACACGTCACCCGACATGTCGCCCACGCCGGCCACCGTGAAGCCGGTGGTCTGCGTATCGACGCCCATCTCGCGGAAGTGCCGCTTGACGGACTCCCAGGCGCCGCGTGCCGTGATGCCCATGGCCTTGTGGTCGTAGCCGACCGAGCCACCGGAAGCGAAGGCGTCCCCGAGCCAGAAGCCGTACTCCTTGCTGATGCCGTTGGCGTAGTCCGAGAAGGTCGCGGTGCCCTTGTCGGCGGCGACGACCAGATAGGGGTCGTCCTGGTCATAGCGGCGCACCTGCGGCGGCGGCACGATCTTGTCGCCCACGCGGTTGTCGGTGATGTCCAGCAGGCCGCGCAGGTAGTTCTGGTAGCAGGCCACGCCCTCCTTCATGAAGGCCTCGCGGTCGCTGGACGGCGGCGCCTTCTTCAGCACGAAGCCGCCCTTGGACCCCACCGGCACGATGACGGTGTTCTTCACCATCTGCGCCTTCACCAGGCCCAGCACCTCGGTGCGGAAATCCTCCGGCCGGTCCGACCAGCGCAGGCCGCCGCGCGCCACCCGGCCACCGCGCAAGTGCACGCCTTCGAAGCGGGGCGAGTAGACAAAGATCTCGAACATCGGCTTCGGAGCGGGCAGGCCCGGCACCTTGGACGAATCGAACTTGAACGACAGGAAGCTGCGCCGCTGGCCTGCCGCATCGCGGCGCCAGAAGTTCGTGCGCGTCGTGGCGAGCATCAGCGCCAGGTATTGGCGCAGCACGCGATCCTCCGACAGGTTCTCGACCTGTTCCAGCGCGGCCGTGATGGCCTTGACCTGCTCCGCGGCCTGGGCTTCGGCATTGGCGCCACCGGCCGGGTCGAAGCGCAGCTCGAAGAGCCGGGCGAGCTGGGCGGCGATTGGCGCGTGCGCGGCCAGCGTGGCCTCGATGAAGGACTGCGACAGTGCAAAGCCGATCTGCCGCATGTACTTGGCATAGGCGCGCAGCACGACGATCTGTTCGGCCGTCAGGCGTGCCGCCACGACGAGGCGGTTGAAGTCGTCGTCCTCCACCTCGCCACGCAGCACGGCGGCGAAGGCGTTCTCGAACACATGGTGCAGCGCGGCCACTTCCACCTCGGCGTCGGCGCTGCCCATCAGCCCGAAGTCGTGGATCCAGATCGGCGCCGAGTCCAGCGGCGCGATGCGGTAGGGGTGCTCGTCGAGCACCTTCATGCCCATGTGTTCCAGCATCGGCAGGCTGTTCGACAACGTCAGCGGCTCACCCCGGCGCAGCAGCTTGAAGCGCAGATGACCGGGCGGCGCCTCGAGCGGGCGGTACAGGTTCATGCCCAGCGGTTCGGCATCAGTGAGCCGGGTCATCAGCTCGACGTCGGGCACCGCCGCGCGGGCCTCGAACTCTTCCCGGTACGAGGCGGGGAAGGCGCTGCCGAACTGGCGCAGCAGCTGGATGCCGCGGGCCTCGCCGGTCGCCTCAACCAGCGCCGTCTTCAGGTCGTCGTCCCAGCGCCGCGCGGCCGAGGCCAGGCGCGCTTCCAGCTCACGCACATCGAAGGCGGGGATCTGGCCCGGCTGGGTGCGTATCGTCATCTGGATGCGCGCCAGCACCGATTCCGACAGGTGCACGTTGAACTCCGAGCCGCTGCCGTTGAAGGCCTGCAGCAGGATGGCCTGCCACTTCTGGCGCAACTCGGTCGTGTAGTGCTCGCGCGGCGCGTAGATCAGGCAGGACAGAAAGCGCTGGAACGGGTCGCGCCGCACGAACAGGCGGAAGCGCTGGCGCTCGCCCAGGTGCAGGATCCCCACCGCCGTCTGCAGCAGGTCGTCGTTGCTGGTCTGGAACAGCTCGTCACGCGGATAGGTCTCGAGGATGTTGATCAGGGCCTTGCCGGCATGGCCGCCTGGCGTGAAGCCGGCGCGCGCGACCACGTCGGCCACCTTGCGCCGCAGCAGCGGGATGTCGGCCGGGTTGGCGCTGTAGGCGGTGGAGGTGAACAGGCCCAGGAAGCGGTCCTCACCGACGACCGTGCCGTCGGGGCCGAAGCGCTTGACGGCCACATAGTCCAGGTAGCCCGGCCGGTGCACGGTGGAGCGCGCGGTCGATTTCGTCACCACCAGCAGCTCGGGCCGGCGCACCTGTGCGCGCACCTCGGGTGGCAGGGCGGCAAAGGCGGCCACCGCATCCAGCGAGGCCACGTCGTGCAGGATGCCCAGGCTCGAATCAGGTACGACGGTCAGCACGTCCTGCCCGTCGATGCTGGCCAGGCCGTGGCGGCGGTAGCCCAGGAAGGTGAAATGGTTGTCGCCCAGCCAGCGCAGGAAGTCCAGGCCCTCGGCCAACTCGTCGGCCGGCAGGGGCGGCGCCTGCTGCTCCAGCTCATCGACGATGTCCTGCATGCGCTGGCGCATGGCGCGCCAGCCCGCCACGGCCGAGCGCACGTCGTCGAGCACGCGGCTCACGTCGGCTGCGAGAGCTTCGAGCCGGGCCGGCTCGGGAATGCGGTCCACCTCGACATGGATGAAGGATTCACGCAGGCCGTCGGCCGCCAGCCCTTGCAGCGTGCCGTCGCCGTCCGGGTGGATGATCAGGTGCAGCGTGAGGCCATGGCGGTTGACCTCCATCGTCACGGAGTCGACGAGGAAGGGCATGTCGTCGTTGACGATCTCGATGACGGTGTGGGTCGACTGCCAGCCGTGCTCGGCAATCGTCGGGTTGAACACCCGCACCCGCGCGCGGCCGACCTCGCGCTTGCGGGCAAAGCTCCAGTGCGACACCGCCGCGCCGTACAGGTCGGCCACCTGGCGCTCGGCCAGCTCCTGCGGGTCGACCTGGCCGAAGTAGCGCTGCACGAAATCCGACAGCGTCTCGCGCTGGTCGGCGCTGGTCTTGGCGCGCACCAGCTTGACGACTTCGTCCATGCGCTCGGCCCGCGGGCCCGAGGGGGTTGTCTGCACCAGCATGCTTGTCTCCTGCCGCTTTGTTTGCATCAAGTCGCCGGGCATGTTCGCGCGCCAGCAGCGCCGTGCCAAGTGTTGACAAGCGGAGGTTACGCCTGCCTGGACACGCTTCCAGCGCATCTTGGGTCGTGGCACCATGCCAGCCACCCGTCACCCCCAGACCCAGGCATCGCATGCACCGTCGCGTCCTCCTGCTCTCGCTGCTCATCCCCTTGCTGGCGAACGCGCAGCCGGACCGCCTCGTGCCATCCAGCCCGGTGGACGCGGTGGCGCTGTACGTGATCCCCACCGACGGCATTCCCGAGCAGTTCGCGGCCGGCGTCGCCCGATCGCTGACCCAGGAAGCCGGTGTGTGGGTCAAGGCCTCGCTGCTGATGCCCTCGGGCGTGGCCGACCCCATCCCCGGCACCCAACAGTACGCGGTCGAGGACTATCTGGCCTTTGGTACAACGCTCGCGAAACGGCTGCAGGACGCCGGCCCGCGGACCTATTTCATCGTGGTCACGGACCGGGACATCAACTCGCGCGAGCGCAACTTCCGGTTCCAGTACTCGGCCCACAGCCCCATGGCCCGCACTTCGGTGCTGTCCCTGGCCCGACTGGGAGCCAGCAAGGACGGCAAGCCCGCGTCGGCGGAGCTCATCGGTCTGCGCCTGCAGAAGATGCTGATGCGCATCGTCGGCGAGATGAAGCTGGGCTGGACGCGGACCACCGACCCAACCGACCTGATGTATGCGCCGATCATGTCCATCGACGACATCGACCGGATGAGCCTCACGCACACGATGAAGGTGCGGGGAGTCGCCAAGTGAAGCCGACCGCGGCCTGTAGAACGGTGCTTGTGTCAGCATCGCCCGTCGACCCCTTGAATCCGCAGGAGCAATGACGATGGCCGGCCACCGTATCTTCAGCATGCCCTTTGCCAGGGTGTACCCGCTGTACATCCGCAAGGCCGAGGCCAAGGGCCGGACCAAGGATGAGGTCGACCGCATCATCCATTGGCTCACCGGCTATGACGCCGCAGGCTTGCAGCAGCAACTTGACCAGTCCACGGACTTCGAGACCTTCTTTGCCCAGGCGCCGGCACTGAATCCCAGCGTGGCCCTCATCAAGGGCGTGGTGTGCGGCATCCGGGTGGAAGAGATCGAAGACCCGCTGATGCAGAAGCTGCGCTACCTGGACAAGCTCATCGACGAACTCGCCAAGGGCAGGGCGATGGAGAAGATCCTGAGGCAGCCGTCGTGACGGGTGCAATCCGGCGGGGCGCTCCGAGGTCCGTTGACGCGTTCTCACGCAGCCTCGGCTGATAGCGGACCCGCCGCTTCAGTCAACGCTTCCAATAGAAGCGCCGTGTGACCCTCTGCACCCCCAGGCAAGAAATCATGAAGGCTATGCTTGGATCAAGCACCTGCGGCAACGCCCAGTAGGCATTGGCCTCATCGTTGGGGTAAGGGCAAGAAGAACGCTGGCCAGGATGCCGGCCAAGAACGGCGGCGCAAACGAGTGCGAACGAGTTATTCCCAACATTGCACGCACCAACCCGACCCAGTTCAGTACGAACAGCAAAGCACAGAGCGCCAATAAAGGCTGGAAGCGGGCATCTCGCGCTACTGGTCCGAAGGCCGTTCAAACGTGCTGCCCAATGCGCGGCGCTTGGCACGCAGCCTCCGGCTGCGAAGACCAACTGCTCCTGCGAAGCCCGCCATCAGCGCGAGCGCCAGGCCAGCCCACACCAACCAAGTCCGATGCCTAAGTTGTAGCTGGTATTCCTGCTCACGCTTCGCCAGTAGCTTCAAGTGGGACAACGTCGTTTTATACGCCGGCAAATCCCACTGGGTTTCTGGCACCCAAACGCCAGGCACCTCGCCAATTTGCTTCGAGATCGCAGCGACGGCTGGAATCACTTCACTCGCGTCCAGACGACGCGACCCGAGCACCGCCGTGGCATGAGGCTGCACGAGCGCATTAACCCACCACTCTCCGCGCTGTTCAAAGAAGAGCACGTAGGTCTGACCAACGTTGAAAGTGCCTATCCCACAGAGGCTGCCGCCGCCTGTTTCCACAATGTGGCCTGAATACTTGCCCTTAAGCACGTGCTCAACCGACACGGTTGCCAAAGACACTCCTGCTTCACGCTGCACCGCAATGACTTTCGCCTGAAGCACGACCGCAGCTTGGCTCAGCGCAGTCTCCACCGTGGGCGGGCGCCAACTTGGCAAAACGCTGCAGGCAGCCGCGTCCTGCGACAGACTTAGCAGCGAGAGCAACGTGACCAGGATCATGCGCATGGGGTTCTCGGCTCCTTGTGCTGCTGATTGTCCGCAGTCGCTAAGCCGCCCTCCACGGTTTCAATCACGGGCAAGGCCAAAGATGTCAGCGAATGCGGCTCCATGCGCCTCCTCCCCGCCGCCAATAGATACTTGGCCCAGCTTTGATGGGCAGTGAAGGCATGGGCAAGGTCAGGATGTGGGTGACGGCTGGTTGGTTGGCCACAGCCAGCGTGCAAGCACTGGCGCAGCCGGTCGCGTGCGGGCCGTACCGTGTCGCCTTGTACGAATATGGTTCGCTGGCCTTTCGGCGTGCGGGGCTGAGCACGGCGGGCATAGACGTCGACATCGTCGATGAAGTGGGCCGTCGGACCGGCTGCAAGTTCGAGACCTTCGTGGACTCCAGGGTCCGCACCTGGGCCGACCTGGCCCATGGCGGCCTCGACATGACGGTGTCGGCCATCGAGACGGATGAACGCAATGGTTTTGCGCGGTTTGTGATCTATATGAGCGGGCGCAACCGGCTGCTGGTTCGAGAAGGCCTGCCCTATCCGGTCCCCACGCTGGAGACGTTCGCCGAGCACGGCGAACTGCGCCTGGCGGTCGTCAAGGGATTCAGGCATGGCCCGCAGTGGGACCAGTGGATCGCCAAGCTGCGCCAGCAGGGGCGGGTGGACGAGTACGCCGACGCCAACACGGCGGCCAGGCTCGTCGCGCTGGGGCGTGACGCGGCCTTTCTGTCCGAACCTGTCGTGTGGGGGCGAATTCTTGCGGACAGCAAGCTGGAGGGCCGGGTCACGGTCATCGATGCCTTCCCGGACGACAACTACGCCGCGGGCTTCGCGCTTTCCAAGGCCAGGGTCCGCGAAAGCGACGCCCGCAAGATCCAGGATGCCGTCGCGGCCATGCGGGCGGACGGCACCCTCTACAAGATCTTCAGCGCTTACCTGCCCCGTGCCGAGGCGCTGAGTTCCCTGCCCTGAACCGGTCGGTCCATTGAAGAAGGCGATGGCGGGCGCCACCGGCCTTTACATCTTCAGTTGGCCGCGAAGCAGTAGAGCAGGCCCGCGCCACCCGTCGCCACCAGCTTGGGCTGGCTGCAGCCGCGGCTGGCGTGGGCGGAGTTCCAGGAGGCATTGCCGCCGCCGGTGCGGTCGAAGTGGCCGAGTTGCACCGAGCCGTCCTCGGCGCCCGACGAGTAGTTGCGGCAGGTCTTGTCGGCACCCTCGGGGAAGGCACGGCCTTCGGGCGTGGAGCCGGTGACGATGTCATGCTCGTTGGGCGTGTCGCCAGCGGCCTTGGGACGCTCGCCCTTTTCGGTGAGTGCCGTGTTGCGGGTCAGGTTGCTGCCGAGTTGGGCCTGCTCCAGCGTGTCGCCGTGCAGGTGAGCCACGTCGCGGGCGATGACCTGGCCGCGCACATTGGTCCACGGGCCCTTGCCGATGCGGTCGCGGGCGTTGACGCCACCGGCGCCTTGCGTGCTGAGGTAGGCGCGCCAAGTCTTGTAGGGGTTGCCCACGCCTTCGGCGAGCTTCTGGCAGTGCGCGTCTGCACCTTCCAGGCCACCGTAGTTGGCGCCGTTGCCGCCGCCAGTGCTGGTGACGAAGAATGTGAACGGCGGCGGGGGAGGGGCGCTGGCGGCGTTGGCTGGCGGGGTCTGGGCCTGGGCGCTGGCGGCAAGCAGCAGCGTGGTGGCGAGAAGCGAAGTCTTCATGATCAATTGCTGTTCCTGTAGTCGTCGTGGCAGGCCTTGCAGGTCTTCTGCAGCGCGGCGAGCTGGGCCTTGATGGCGGCCACGTCGCCGCCCTGGGCGACGCGCGCGAGCTCATTGGCTTCCTTGCCGAAGGCGGCCTGGGCGGCGGCGGCACCGGCGGCGTCGCTGAAGAGCGTCGGCTTGACGGAGGTGTCGTGCCAGCCCTTGCCGGTTTCGGTGGAAGCCGGGAACAGCGAGGGCAGCCCGCCATTGGCCACGGCGGCAATCGTGTTGGCTGCGCGGATGACGTCGTCCTTGTTGTACGTGCCGTCGACGTTGGCCTTGACGCGGCCGGTGTTCCAGCCGATGACCTGGTAGGCCGACTGGCGCCACTTGATGAGCTGTTCGGGCTTGGGGGCCTGCTGGGCCTGGGCGGCGTTGGCGAGCAGTGCGGCTGTGATGATGAGGAGTCGTTTCATCGTTGTGGTGGGTGGTTGGGGAAGGGATCAGTGGCCGGCCAGGCGTTCGACCTCGGCAAGCGCGGCGGCCACGTTGGCCGCGGGCGCCAGGCCGCCGACGGTGGCGACGACGCGGCCCTCGCGACTCAGGACAAAGCTGGTGCGCTCGGCGCGAGCGTGGGTGATGTCCTGGCCCTTGGTCGTCTTGCGGCCGGGCGGTGTCGCGGTGGTGGCGATGTCGAAGGCGCGGGCGATGTGGCCGTCGGCATCCGAGGCGACAGCGAGCTTGCCGGCACAGGTCTCGGGGTCGGCCGAGAACTCGCGCAACCGGGCTATGCCGTCGCCGGATACGCCGATGACGGTGGCGCCGGCGGCCGTGAAGCGGGCCAGGTTCTCGGCGAACTCGTGCGCCTGCAGGTTGCAGCCGCCGGTGAAGGCGGCCGGGTAGAAATAGACGACGACGGGGCCTTTTGCGAGGGCATCCTTGAGTTGCAGGTCGACGGTCTTGCCGGCCAGGGCTGCGGTGGCCTGGAAGTCGGGCGCTGCGTCACCGGGCTTCAACGCGGCGTGGGCGCTGGCGGCGAGCGCCAGCAGGGAAAGGGCGAGGGTCTTTTTCATGGCAGGGGCTTGTAGGGGTCGTGGCAGTCGTTGCAGGCGAGGGCGATGGCGCGCGCGGCGCCCTTGGCGCTGGCGACATCCCCAGCGGCCAGCGCCGTGGTGATGGCGGCGGCCTGGCGCTCGCCTTCGCGCGAGAAGCCGACCGCATCGGCGGCCGGGTAGTCCTTCTCGAAGAAGGCCGTCATGTCGGCATAGAGCTTCTGCAGGGCCTGGGCATCGACCGCGGCCTCGTCGTGGCGGCCGGCGCCGAGGGCCTTCTGCACGCTGACCGACTTGTGGTCGATGGAGCGCATCCAGATGCCGAGGTCCAGCTTGGAAGCGGCGTGGCAGAGCGGCGCCACGAGCAGGGCGATGGAGATGAGGAAGGGAGCTTGCTTCTTCATTTCTTGGTCTTGTAGACCTCGTGGCAGGCCTTGCAGCTGCGCGTCAGGTCGCTGAGCGCGTCTTGCGCGGCGTCGTAGTTGCCGGCCTCGACGGCGGCGGCGATGGCCTGCGCGTGGTCCTGCGACTTGCGCGCGAAGTCGACGCCGCGGGCCGCATCGGGCTGAGCCGTGTAGTGGGCGCCGACCTGCTGGAAGAAGCGCGCGAGTTCACGCGCCTCGTCCAGGGCCTTGCGGTTCTGCAGGCTGACGTTGGAGTCGAGATCGCGCAGCGTGTCTTCGGCGCTGCGCATCTCGTCGGCACTGAGCTCGGCTTGGGCGGCGAGGACGGTGGTGGCGATCAGCAGGGGGATGAGGGCGGTTAGCGCCGGGTACGTTTTCATTTGTTGGATGTCTTTGCAGAGGTCCTTATGACTCGTGTGCAGTGCCGCGGGAATCCGCCCCGCGAGGGCGGGTAACTTTTCTCTGACGCGCCAGAGAAAAGTCACCAAAAGAGGAGCGCTCAATGCAATCCGCACTCGAGCAGGATGGAGCGCTCGCGTTGCTCGGAACTGGACGGCGCCTTCACGCGACCCGCTGCGCTCTCGCTGCTGTCCTTGTCACCAATGGCATCCACCGCACCACCTGTCCGCTTAACGCGCGGCTGCACGCCGGGCTCACGAGAAATGCAAGAAAGACAGCGTCGCTCGGGCGACGCGCCGAGTGGGCGGGTCCGTCGCGTCGCCCGAGCGACGCTGTCTTCGGTTTTCTGGTGAGCCCGGCGTGCAGCCGCGCGTTAACGGGCGGGATGTGGCGATGTTTGGTGCTCGTCATAGGGACAGCAGCGAGAGCGCAGCGGATCGCGTCGGGGCGCGGTGCAGGTGGACGTTTTCGCGCGCCGTTGATGGTGGCGTGGCGAACGAGTGCGGTTCAGGGCCTCTTCTTTGGTGACTTTCTTCTGGCCCCGCAGAAGAAAGTTACCCGGCCGCCGGGACGGACTCCCGGCAATGCAGCGAACAGACGCACGCCCCGCCACAGCAACCCTCACATCAAGCCAGGATCTCCTTGATGACATCGCCAAACACCGTCGTCGCCTTCTCCGCGCGACCCTGATGCGCAAACACCAGCTTCTTGTGGTTCAGCCCCAGCTGATGCAGCAGCGTCGCCTGCAGGTCATACGTATCGATCACTCCGGTCTCCGCCCGCAGCCCGATCTCATCGGTGCCGCCATACGTCCCCGGCTTGATGCCGCCCCCCGCAATCCACTGCGTGTAGCCCCAGGGGTTGTGATCCCGCCCGTTGCCTGACTGCCCATACGGCGTGCGCCCGAATTCCGACGCCCAGACCACCAGCGTCGTCTCCAGCAGCCCCCGCGCCTTCAGGTCCGCCAGCAGCGCGCCCACCGGTTGGTCCACCTGCTTGCACATCACCGCGTGGTTTTTCTCGAGGTTGTTGTGGGCGTCCCACGAGTCCACGCTGTTGTCCGGCGCGCCCGAGATGACGTGGATGAAGCGCACGCCGCGCTCCACCAGGCGGCGGGCGCGCAGCAGGGCCGTGCCGTACTCGTCGGTCTCCTTGGTGCCGATGCCGTAGGCCGTCTTCGTGGCCGCGGTTTCCTTGGCCAGGTCGACGGCCTCCGGCGCCGAGACCTGCATGCGGTAGGCCAGGTCATAGCTCTTGGCGCGGGCGATCAACTCGGTGTCGCCGGGGTAGCGCTCGGCGTGCTCGCCATTCAGGGCGCGCAGCAGGTCGAGCTGGGCGCGCTGCTCCTTTTCCGTGATGCCGTCGGGGCGGGCCAGGTGCAGGATGGGCGAGTCGCCCTTGCGGAAGGGCGTTCCCTGCAGGGCGGCGGGCAGGAAGCCGCTGCTCCAGATGACGGCGCCGCGGCCGCCGCCGGCTGAGCCCACGCCCGTGGGCAGCACGACGAAGGCCGGCAGGTCGGGGTTGGCCGAACCCAGGCCGTACTGCACCCACGAGCCCAGGGCCGGGCGGCCCGGCACCAGGCCGGCGGTGTGCAGCTTCAGCGACGCGATGACGTGGGTGCTGCCCTCGGTCTTGCTGCCCTTCAGGAAGGCGATGTCGTCGGCCTGCTTGGCGATGTGGGGCAGCAGGTCCGACACCCAGGCACCGCTTTCGCCATGCTGCTTCCAGGTGCGCTTGCTGGCGTAAAGGTTGCCCACGCCGCCGTCGGTGGCCGTCTTCAGGTCCTTGCCGAAGCTGTCGGGCAGCGGTGTGCCGGCCAGCTTGATCAGTTCGGGCTTGTGGTCGAACAGGTCCAGCGTGCTGGGCGCGCCGGCCATGTGCAGCCAGATGACGGCCTTGGCCTTGGCCGGGTGGTGGGGCTGGCGCGGCAGCGTCGGGTCGAAGAGTTCGCTGGCGAAGGCGGATGAGATGCCGCCGAAGCTGCCCGCGCCGAAAGCGGCGAAGGTGGCGGCACCGGCGTGGCCGAGGAAGTGACGGCGGGAATGATCGTGAGAGTGGCTCATGGGCTGACCTCTTTAGAAGCGATAGGTGAATTCGTTGGTGTTGACCAGCGTGTGGACCAGGTCGACGAAGGCGGCGGCGCGGGCCTTGTTCTGGCCCTTGACGGAGGCGCTGGCCGTCGGCGTGGCGGCCACGGCCGTGCCACCGCCGTCATCCGCAGCGTCGTCGCCGCCATCGCCCTTCCTGCGCTTGGCGGCTTGCTGATCCAGATAGGACAGGAAGGCCGTGCGCTCGTAGCGGTCGGGCTCGCGCTTGTAGGCCGCCTTGTAGAAGCCGTCGATCTGCCTGGCGAGCTTGGGATCTACGCCCCAGCCCTCGGGCAGATGCGGCTTCTTGACCTCGCCGGCCTGGGCCGTCTGCAAGGTCTCCTGAGCGTTCAGGAAGGCGACCAGCTTCGTCTTCTCCGCGGCCGTGGGCTTGCGCGAGAACAGGATCTCGTAGACGCGGTCGATCTGCGCGGACTCACCTGCAGGCGCCTCCTGGATGACACGGCCGGCCAGAGCCTGGCTCCAGCCCAGCACGAGGTCGCTGTTGACCAGGGCCAGGGCCTGTGGCGCCGTCGTCGTCACGTCGCGCTTGAAGTGAGGGGACTGTGGGTTGGCCCAGTCGAAGGTCTCCAGCAGCGGATAGGGCGAGTTGCGCAGCACGAAGACGTAGAGGCTGCGGCGGTTGTGGTCGCGCGGGTCCTCGGACGTCTGCCAGCGGTTGCGCTGGCCGCCGATGTCGAAGTTGGGCGGAATGGGCGGGTAGACCGACGGGCCGCCGCGCTTCTCCTCCAACAGGCCGGACGCAGCCAGCAGCGAGTCGCGCAATTGCTCGGCCTCCAGGCGCTGGCGCGGGAAGGCCCACAGCAGCTTGTTGTCCGGGTCCTGCTTGACCTCGCGGGCCTGGCTGGCCTGCCGGTAGGTGCTGGACAGCAGGATCTGCTTGTGCAGCGTCTTCACGCTCCAGCCGTTCTTGACGAAGTCGGCCGACAGCTTGTCGAGCAGCTCGGGGTGGGTGGGCTTGGTGCCGGTCTTGCCGAAGTCGGCGCTGGTCTCGACGATGCCGCGGCCGAAGAACTGGGCCCATTGGCGGTTGACGAAGACGCGGGCGGTGAGGCCGTTGTCGGGGCTGACCAGCCAATTGGCCAGGGCCGTGCGGCGGCCCGACGACGTGGCCGTCGGCGCAATCTTCAGCGAGGCGTCGGTCAACAGGGCGGGCAGGCCGGGCTGCACCTCCTGCAGCGGTCGGTCGTAGATGCCCTTGAAGAGGACCTTGGTGGGCGGTGCGTCGTTGCCCAGCTCGACGATGGTGGAGACATTGCCCGGATCCTTGGGCTTGAGGGCGTCGAACTTCTTCAGCTGCGCCGTCAGCACGTCGTACTTGGCGTAGGCCTCCTTGTCCTTGGTCTTGAGCTGGTTCTCGGCGTTGCGCGTGCGGCCCGACAGGGTCCACAGGTTGCGGTGGTAGATCCAGCGGTCGTAGGCATTGCGCTCCGATGCCGGCTTGTTGATGGACTCGCGCGTGGCCGGCACGAAGCCCGACAGGCGATCGGTCTCGAGCTTCTCGATGATGGGCTTGAGCAGCGCGTCGCGCTGTTCGCGGATGTCCTTGGTCGCGTCTTCCCACTTGGCCAGCTGGGCGTCGTAGTCGGCCTTGGCCTTGCCCGTCAGCGGCGAGACATCGTCCTTCCAGCTGGTGTTGGCGAAAAAGGCCTGGAACTCGTAGTACTCCTTCTGTGTGATCTTCTCGGTCTTGTGGTCGTGGCACTGGGCGCAGCCGATGGTGGTGCCGAGGAAGACGGCGCCGACGGTGTCGGTCAGGTCGTTGGCGACCTCCTGCTTCTTCAGGTTCAGGTCGCGGGCGTTGATCTCGTCGGGCAGGTTGCGCAGGAAGCCGGTGGCGATCAGGGCCTCGGTGCGCTCGGGCCAGAGTTCGTCGCCAGCGATCTGTTCCTTGACGAAGCGGTCGAAGGGCTTGTCGGCGTTGAAGGCGTTGACGACGTAGTCGCGGTAGCGCCAGATGTTGGGACGCGTGCCGTCGGTGTTGTAGCCATCGCTGTCGGCATAGCGGCTCAGGTCCAGCCAGCGGCGCGCCTGGCGCTCGCCGTAGCGCGGCGAGGCCAGCAGGCGCTCGACGAGCTTTTCATGCGCCTTGGGCGACTTGTCGCCCACGAAGGCGTTGACCTCCTCGGGCGTGGGCAGGATGCCCCAGGTGTCGAGCGTCGCGCGGCGGATGTAGGCGTGACGGTCGGCCTCGGGCGAGGGGGCGATGCCTTGCGCCTCGAGCTTGGCCAGCACGAAGGCGTCCAGCGGCTGGCGCACCCAGGCCTTGGCCTTGGTGGCCGGCGTGGCGACTTGCGTGTTCAGTGGCGTGTAGGACCAGGGGCGCTCGCTGCCCTTGGTGAAGCCGCCGGGCGGCGCGTAGTCCTCGGCGGGGCTGAGGGTGGCAACGCCGGCCAGCAGGGCGGCGAGAGCAAGAGGGGCGATCCGGAACTTGGGCACGTAGGTCTCCCGGGGAAATGGCAAAGACGGAACTGAAGGGGTCAGCGCAATAAACGCGCCAGCAAAAACGGCGCGAATCGGGCCAAAAGAAGGGCAGATTTTCGGTGGCGTCAACAGCGCTGTTGAAACGCTGTTGACGGATCGACAGCGCTTACAACCTGGCCATGAACTGGATGCCCACGCTGCGCGGGATGGCCGGCGTGTAGCTGGTGCTGTTGATGGAGCGCACCGTGTCGTCGTTGAACAGGTTCTTGACGATCAGGCTGACGTTGAAGCTCTTGTTGCGCGTGCCGAAGCCGATGCCGGCGTCCACCGTCGTGCTCTTGGGCACGATGGAATAGGCCGAGAGGCTGACGTCCGAGTAGTAGGACGAAGAGAAGGCCACGTTGCCGGTGTAGTTGATCTCCTTGTCGCCCCAGACCGGCTGGCGGTAGTCCACGCCGATGTTGCCGGTGTACTTGGCCGCGCCCGCCAGCGGCCGGCCGCTGATGTCGGTATAGGGCGCGGAGCCGGGGTAGGCGTCCTCGATGCGCTGGGCGGCGTTCGGGAAGGACTTGTACTTGGCGTCGTTGTAAGCGGCCGAGAAGCGCACCGTCAGGTCGCGGATGCCGCCGTAGACGCCGTCGATCTCCAGGCCCTTGACCTCGACCTTGGGCGCGTTGCCGGTGGCGCTGGTGTAGTAGCGGGTGCCGTCGTTGGTCTGCGTCGTCGTGTAGACGTCCAGCACGCGCACGCTCTGCTGGTAGTTCTTGATGCGGGTCTGGAAGACGTCGGCGTTCAGGATCAGCGTCTTGTTGAACAGCGCCGACTTGAAACCCAGCTCGAAGCTGTCGGTCTTCTCGGGTTCGACGGGCGAGGACACGCCGTTGACGAACTGCGCGATGCCAGCCTTCTCGCCGTGTTGCAGCGAGGCATAGCCGGTCAGGTCGCGGTTGAACTTGTAGCTCGGGCTCAGCACCCAGGCCGGTTGCGTCTTCTTGAAGGGCTCGGCCTCGGTGGTGGGGAAGAGCACGCCGATGTTGGCCTGGCGGATTGCCTTGGCATCGGCGACCTGGCGGCGTTGCGCGGCGCTCAGGGCAGCGTAGGTCGGCACGTTGAAGTACTTGGCCGCCGTGGCGTTGGCCAGCGCGATCTGCTCGGCCGTGTTGCCGGCGGCGAGGTCGCCCGTCGCGTTGGTGGCGAAGCCGCCCAGGGCGACGCCGTTGACGCTGACCGGGTTCAGCTCGGGCGCGCTGCCGTCGCTGGTGATGCGGCTGGTGCCGGTGTTGCGGCGGTCCTCGCGCGTCAGGCGGGCGCCGGTGGTCAGCGTCAGCGCCTCGCTGAGGTGCCAGTTGGCCTGGGCAAAGATGGCCGCGCTCTTGTTGCGGATGTCCTGCACGCCGGTCGGGCTGTTGTACGAGGCCTTCACGTTGGCCAGGCTGTTGCGCAGCAGGTCGCGGCCGGCGCCGTCGGCATCGAGCCGCCCGTACTGCGCGTTGGTGGCGAACCAGGCGCCGGCGTCGTTGCCCCACCAGCGGCGGTAGTCGGCGGTGTTGTCCACCTTGATGAAGTACAGGCCGGCCTGGTAGTCGACGAAGCCGCCCGGCGCGGACGTCAGGCGCAGCTCCTGCGTGGCCTGGCGATAGTCGTTCCAGAAGCCGCCGGCATTGCGGTAGACGTCAAAGGGCGTGGCGTCGTCGTTCACCGAGTTGAAGTGGTAGCTCTTGAAGGCGGTGATGGACGTCAGCGTGTGGCTGCCGAGCTGCCAGTTCAGGTCGGCCGTGGCGCCCGAGCTGCCAGTGACGAGGCCGCGCACCGAGTCGGTGGTCAGCAGGTTCTGATAGTCGGCGAGCGAGTAGCCGGTGTTGTCCTTGAACCAGCGGCGGCCCAGGCGCTGCTCGTTGGTCACCGTCGTGATGGGGGCGCCGTTGGAGTAGGTCGTCGGCGGGTTGATGACGGGGAAGCTGCGGCCGTTGGTCGTCTCGCCGGCGCGTGGCTGCAGGTCGAAGGCGAAGCGGGCCTTGAAGTCCGGCGACGGCGTGATGAGGAACTGCACGCGGCCGGAGATGCGGTCGGTGTTCGTGTAGCTGATGTCGCGGTTGTAGGCGTTCTTGATGTCGCCGGCGCCCTTGTTGGCGGAGAAGGTGCCGCGCCAGGCGATGAGGCCATCGACGATGGGGCCGCCGACGGCCGCGGTGGCGAACAAACCGTCGCGCTGCCGGAAGCCCAGCGTGAAGTCGGCCGTCGGCGTGAAGCTCGGGCGCTTGGTCGTGAAGATGATGTTGCCGACGCTGGCGTTCTTGCCCAGCAGCGTGCCCTGTGGCCCGCGCGTGACCTCGACGGTGTCGATGTCGACGAAGTCGAAGCTCGACGTCAGCGCGTTGTAGGCATAGGAAACGCCATCCACGATGATGCCCACGCTCGGGTCCTGGGCCTCGGTCTGGCCGATCTTGCCGATGCCGCGGATGGAGATGCTGCTGGTGCGCTGGTTGCCGAGGTTCCAGCTGACGTTGGCGGCGCGCTTGGTGACGTCGTCGATGCCCACGGAACCCAGGCGGTCCAGCTCGGCGCCCTGGATGACGGAGATGGACAGCGGCACGTCCTGCAGCTTCTCGATGCGGTTGCGGCTGCGCACGGTGACGGCGCCCAGGGCCTGGGTGTTGTCTTCGGCCGGCGCGGGCGCGGCGGCTTCCTGGGCGAGGGCACTGCCAGCAGCGAGGGCGGCGATCAGCGCGGTCAGTGGATGCGGGCGAAAGCGATGTTGGGTCGTCATGGAATGGAGTGATCGATAGGGCGGGGTCGGGCACTTCATTGCAGGGAGCGTGCCCAATACGCTGGGCGTCTAAGCAATTGCGCTTCGCGTTGGCAGGCGGCGTTTTGGCGGTTTTCATGGCCCCGTTGCGAGTCGTGCGTGTGATCGCGCAGTGGGTGCTGTTGCTTGTTGAACAGCAGGTCAGCAAATCGTGCGGCTTGGAACACAGCCACAGAGGCACAGAGGCACAGAGAAATTCATGCCTGTCCTCTGTGTCTCCGTGTCTCTGTGGCTTGTTTGCGTTCTGGCACGGAAGCTGCGCTGTGGGCGAGGTCTGCCACTCCTTTGACCTCATCATGAAAACACTGCACGCACTGGCCGTTGGCGCTCTGCTTAGCCTGACCGCCGTCGCTCACGCCCAGACGGCCGCTTCAGCGCCGGCCGCAGCCGCCGAATGGAAATACAAGACCCCGCGCCTGAAGGCGGCCGAGGTCGACGCCCTGCTGGCCCAGCCGGACAAGCTGCTGGTGCTGGACCTGCGCCGCCCCGACGAGCTGATCAAGTACGGCAGCTTCCCGGCCTTCCTCAACATCCAGAACAAGGATCTCGAAAAGCACCTGGCCTACTTGCCCAGGGACCGCGCCATCCTGACCGTCTCCAACCACGCCGTGCGTGCCGGCCGGGCGGGCGACCTGCTGGCCGAGAAGGGCTATCGGGTTGCGGGTGCGACCGGCAGCGAGGACTACGAGCAGGAAGGCGGCAAGGCCGTCGCCCATATCCAGCCCCCGGCGCCACGCGCACAGGCGGCTGCCGGAAGCACCGATGTCGCAGCAGCTCGCCAGCCTTGAGCACGCAGGCGAGGTTCCCGTCTGGGACCTGCCGCTGCGCGTCTTTCACTGGGCCCTGGTGGGCCTGGTGTCGGCGGCCATAGCGACGGGTCTCGCCGGTGGCGCCTGGATGAGCTGGCATGCCCGTGCTGGCCAGGCCATTGCGGCCCTGCTGGTGTTTCGCCTCGGCTGGGGGCTGTGGGGCACGCGCTATGCACGCTTCGCGCAGTTCTGGCCCGCGCCCACGCGCCTGTGGGCCTATCTGCGCGGGCGCTGGCAGGGCCTGGGCCACAACCCATTGGGCGCGCTGTCCGTCTTCGCCGTGCTGGCGCTGCTGTTCACGCAGGTGCTGACCGGCCTGTTCGGCAACGACGAGATCGGTTTCGCCGGGCCTTGGTCGAGTTGGATCGAGGAAGACCTGAGCCTGAAGCTGACCAGCTGGCACAAGGTTGCGGCCAAGCTGCTCTATGCCTGGCTGGGCCTGCACCTGGCGGCCATTGCCACTCATGTCTTCATCTGCCGCCAGCCGCTGCTGCGCGCGATGTGGCGAGGCCATCAGCCCGGCGCTCCGGCGGCCGCGGCGGAGCGGTCGCGGCTGGGCTGGGTGCTGCTCAGCCTTGGCCTGGCGGCGGCCGCCTGGAGCCTGCTGTGGGCGTCGGCGCGTTTCTAAGCCAGCGCGCCGCTCAGCACCGCCTGCAGCAGGAGATGGTGGTTGCGGGCAACTGCTTCGGCCGGCAGTGGCTGGGTGGGCGGGGCGAGCGGCATCGGTAGCGTCGCATCGCCGCTGAGGTCCTGCCAGGTCATCAGCGCCGCCAGCATCTGCAGCGGGTGGCCCGGCGAGGCGATGCCATTGAAGACTGGCACGCCGGCGTCGCGGTCGAGCTGGCGCAGGTCGGCCTCGGCCACGCCCTGGCATTCGATGCCGTCATAGAGCTGGCCGAGCAGGCCGGCCATGTCGCGCGGGTCGCGGCGGTCGGCCGGGCCGGGGCTGGTCGCGCGAACGCGCGCCACCTGCGCGCCGAGCTCGGTGGCGGCGAGGAGAAAGGCCTCGGCTTCGAGGCTGGCGTGGTCGTCGCTGAGCAACGCCAGGTTCTTGCCGCGCAGCAGCGCACCCGGGCCGGCGCCGCGCTTGAACTGCCGAGCCCGGCCGATCAGCGTCAGCAGGTCGTCGCGCGTCAGCCCTTCCAGTGACCAGAGAGATTTGTGTTTGAGCATGGCATTGGGTGCATGTCCGGCAAGGCTAGGCGGTACAGCGCGGACCGGGCCTGACGCAGATCAAGTACGCACGGCTGTTTACCAACGGTTTACCGAGCGTTACCCAGTGATGTGCGCCATTGCTCGGCAGTTGTTGGCCGGTTTCTACGCTGCTGTCCATTGCCACACGCCGCCCAGGACACCCCGAAATGCTGACCGCCACGATGACTCCCGCCGCCGCCCATCCCACCTTGCGCGCGCCGGCCGCCGCGCCCCAACGCATTGCCGACACGCTGCAGGGTCTGCAGGCCCACGTGGACATCAGCCGCCGCGTCCTGCACGCCGGCGACCGCGTCTACCGCACGGGCGACGCGTTCGCCAGCCTGCATGTCATCAACTCGGGCTTCTTCAAGACCCTCAACCTCGCCGCGGATGGCCGCGAGCAGGTCGTTGGCCTGCACTTCAAGGGTGATTGGCTCGGCTTCGACGGCATTGCGACCGGCCGCTACGGTTGTGATGCCATCGCGCTGGACACCGGCGAGGTGTGGAGCGTGCGCTACGACGCGCTGCTCGCTGCCTGCGCCCGCCATGCACCGCTGCTCGGCCTGTTGCATTCGGCCATGAGCCGCGAGATCAGCCGCGACCGCGACTCCCTGCTGTCGTTGTGCACGCTGTCGGCCGATGCCCGCGTGGCCGACTTCCTTCGCTACTGGGCCGACGCCATGGCCCAGTGCGGCCTGCGCAGCGACCAGATCACCCTGCGCATGACGCGCGCCGAGATCGGCAACTACCTGGGCATGACGGTGGAGACGGTCAGCCGCGCGCTGACCAGGCTGGCTCGCGAGCAACTGATCGCCTTCACCGAACGTGGCCGCCGCGATATCTGCATCCCCGACGTGGCGGCGCTGGGTGCCTACGTGCAACGCGGCGTCGCCCGGACGCTGCTGCAGTGACTCAGCGCGCCGCGCGAACCAGGGGAGTGGCAAGCGCCCGGTGGCGCAGTAAGGTCGCCGTCATCGAAGACACCCGGACGGAGCTTCCGCATGACATTGGCGTTGAAACTGCAATCGCGTTCCCTGGTGATGGTGGCCGTACTGCTCACGGCGGGCGTGGCCCAGGCGGCCTCGCAGGCCCCGGTGGCAGCCGAGAACGGCATGGTGGTCACGGCCCAGCACCTGGCCACCCGCATTGGCGTGGACGTGCTGAAGGACGGCGGCAACGCGGTGGATGCGGCCGTGGCGGTGGGGTATGCGCTGGCGGTGGTCTACCCCGCGGCGGGCAACCTGGGCGGCGGCGGCTTCATGACCGTGCAGCTGGCCGATGGCCGCAAGACCTTCCTGGACTTCCGCGAGAAGGCACCGCTGGCTGCCACGGCCAATATGTACCTCGACAAGGACGGCAACGTCATCAAGGGCCTGAGCACGCTGGGCCATCTGGCGGTGGGCGTGCCGGGCAGCGTGTCGGGGCTGGAGTACGCACTGGGCAAGTACGGCACGATGAAGCGCGCCGCGGTCATCGCGCCGGCCATCCATTACGCGGAGCTGGGCTTCGTGCTCGACCAGGGCGACATCGACATGCTGCACGCCGCCACCGACGATTTCCGCAAGGACCCGGCCACCGCGGCCATCTTCCTGAACAAGGGCGAGCCTTTCCAGGTCGGCCAGAAGCTGGTGCAAAAGGACCTGGCCACCACGCTCAAGGCCATTCGAGACAAGGGCGAGGCGGGCTTTTACAAAGGCCCTGTGGCCGCCGCCATCGTCACCTCCAGCCAGGCGGGCAAGGGCATCCTGAGCGCCGCCGACCTCGACCAGTACAAGACGCGCGAACTGCCGCCAGTGGAATGCAATTACCGGGGCTATCACGTCGTCTCAGCGCCGCCACCCAGTTCGGGCGGCGTCATCATCTGCGAGATCCTGAACATCCTGGAGGGCTACCCGCTCAAGGAACTGGGCTTTCGCTCCGCGCAGGCGGTGCACTACCAGATCGAGGCGATGCGCCACGCCTACGTGGACCGCAACAGCTACCTGGGCGACCCGGATTTCGTCAAGAACCCGCTGGACCGGCTGCTCAGCAAGGACTACGCGGCCCAGCTGCGCGCCGTCATCGCGCCGAACAAGGCCGGCGTCTCCAAGGACATCAAGCCCGGCGTCTCGCCGCACGAAGGCAGCAACACCACGCACTACTCCATCGTCGACAAATGGGGCAATGCCGTGTCGGTGACCTACACCTTGAACGACTGGTTCGGTGCCCGAGTCACCGCGGCCGGGACCGGCGTGCTGCTGAACGACGAGATGGACGACTTCACCGCCAAGGTGGGCGTGCCCAACCTCTACGGCCTGGTGCAGGGCGAGGCCAACCGCATCGAGCCCGGCAAGCGCCCACTGTCGTCCATGAGCCCCACCGTCGTCACCAAGGACGGCAAGACGGTGATGGTCGTCGGCACGCCGGGCGGCAGCCGCATCATCACCGCGGTGCTGCACACGATGATCAACGTCATCGACTACGGCATGGACGTGCAGGAGGCGACGGACGCGCCGCGCTTCCACCAGCAGTGGCTGCCCGAAGCGACCAACGTCGAGGCCTTCGCGCTGTCGCCAGACACGCGCAAGATCCTCGAGGGCTGGGGCCAGAAGTTCGCCGACCCGCAACCCGCCAACCACCTCGCCAGCATCTTGGTCGGCGCCCCCAGGCTCGGCGGCAAGCCGGTGGGCAAGAACCGCTACTACGGGGCCAACGATCCGCGGCGCAATTCCGGGCTGGCGGCGGGCTACTGAAGGGCCCTCACCGGCCCGCCCGACCCGCCGATACTTCCGGCTCCAAGAAGCCGCCCAAGCCCAAGCGTTGAAGCCTGCCGACACCACCACCCCCGCGCCCGCGCCTCAGCGCTGGCGCTGGCTGGCGGTTCTGCTTTTCGTGGTGCTGCTCTGGGGCGTCGTCGAGGTCACCGGCCTGCGCCAGCAGATCAGCCTGCAGGCCGTGCGCGAGGGTTTCGCCCAGCACCGGCTCTGGGGCTTTGCAGCCTTCACGGCGATGTTCGTGCTGGCCAACCTGGCACACATTCCCGGCGCCTTCTTCCTCGCCGCGGCGGTGCTGGCCCTTGGGCCGGCGTGGGGCGCGTTGACGACCTATGTCGCGGCCTGCATCGCCTGCACGGTGACGTTTGTCGTCGTGCGCGCCCTGGGTGCCGACGCGCTGCGTGAGCTGGACAACCGGCTGGCGCGCCGCCTGTTCGCGAAGCTGGACGCCCATCCCGTGCGCAGTGTCGTGCTGCTGCGCACGGTCTTCCACTCGGTGCCGGCGCTGAACTACACGCTGGCGCTGTCCGGCGTGCGGCTGCGCGACTATGTCATCGGCACGCTGCTGGGCCTGCCCCTGCCCATCCTGGTCATCACGACGCTGTTCGACACGCTCGCCGTCTGGATGGGGTGGGCCGCGCATTGACCCCGGCCTGGCAGGGCCTCGCGGCGCTGGCGATGATGGAGTGATGACCTCGTCCACCTCCCGCCAGCTCTGGCTGCTGGCCCTGGCCAATTTCGCCATCGGCATGGGCGCCTTCGTGGTCGTCGGCGTGCTGTCGCCGGTGGCGCTGGCCTTCGGCGTCGACCGGGCGCAAGCCGGTGCGCTGATGAGCGTCTATGCCGGCACCTATGCGGTCGCCTCGCCGCTGCTGGTGGCGGCCACTGGGAGGCTGGACCGAAGGCGGCTGATGTCCATCGGCCTGGCATTGTTTGCGCTGGGTGCCGTGATGGCCGCGCTGGCGCCCGGCTTTGCGCTGCTGCTGGCGGCGCGCGCCGTGATGGCATTGGGCGGCGGCCTGGTCACGCCGGTGGCCGCCTCGGTCGGCGTTGCGTTGGCCGGGCCGGGCCAGCAGGGCCGGGCCCTGGCTATCGTCTTCGGCGGGTTGACGCTGGCCCAGGTGCTGGGCATTCCGGCCGGCGCCTGGCTGGGCTATGCGCTGGGCTGGCAGGCGGCCTTTGTCGTCGTCGCCGTGCTGACCTTGCTGAGCCTCGCCGCCATGGTGGTGGCCCTGCCGGCCGGCATCGCGGTGCCGGTGGCCAGCCTGAAGAGCCTTGGCGCCGTGCTGCGCAGTGGCCGGCTGATGGGGGCAGTGGCCTTCACGGCACTCTTCATCGGCGCGCTCTATGTTTGCTACACCTTTGTGGCGCCACTGCTGGAGTCCGTCTACGGCCTCAGCCGCGACGGCGTGACCGGCATGCTGCTGCTGTTCGGCCTGGGCGCCGTCGCCGGCAATGCAATGGGCGGCCGGCTGACCGACCGCATCGGGTCGCGCCGCACGCTGGTGCTGCTGTGCCTGGCACAGTGCCTGCTGATGCCGGCGCTGACCCTGCCGACCTGGCCGCTTGCGGTGATGGGGGCGCTGGTCTTCACCTGGAGCGTGTTCGGCTGGAGCTTCATGGTGCCGCAGCAGGCGCGGCTGGCGGCGCTGGACCCGGCCCGGCTGCCGGTGCTGTTCGCGTTGAACGCCTCGGCCATCTATGTCGGTGCGACGCTGGGCGCCAGCGTGGGCGGCATGGTGCTGAAGGGGCTCGGCCTGCATGCGCTGGGCCTGTTTGGCGCCGCGCTGGCCCTGCTTGGTCTGGCGTCTTTGGCATTCCGTCGCTGACCTTGGACAGGGGCCGACGAGCACCGGATACTGGCTGTTCCACAAGGAGACACTCCCTATGAAGACCTGGCTGATCGCCACTCTCGCCACTTCCGCCATGTTTGCTGCTGCGGGCGCACAAGCTCACGACGCCGACCCGCTGAAGGCCGCCGTTGCCGCCGACAACCGCTTGGTGGGCAATGTCGCCCGCGATGCGCAACGCCACCCCTACGAAACGCTGAGCTTCTTCGGCATCAAGCCGACCGACACCGTCGTCGAACTCGCCCCGGGCGGTGGTTGGTTCACCGAGATCCTTGCCCCCTATCTGCGCGAAGGAGGTCAGCTCTATGCGGCCGACGGCGGCAGCGCGCGCTTCAAGGCCAAGATGGATTCGATGGGCGTCTACGGCAAGGTCAAGATCACGGCCTTCGACCCGGCCAAGGGCGTGTTTGACATCGCCCCGGCCGGCAGCGCCGATGCGGTGCTGACCTTCCGCAATGTGCACAACTGGATGAACGGTGGCACGGCCCAGGCCGTCTTCGACGCCGCTTTCAAGGCGCTGAAGCCTGGCGGCACATTGGGGGTCGAGGAGCACCGGCTGCCGGTCTCGCGCACCCAGGACCCCAAGGCCCCGAGCGGCTATGTGCAGGAGGCCACCGTCATCAAGTTCGCCGAGAACGCGGGTTTCAAGCTTGCCGGCAGAAGCGAGGTCAACGCCAACCCCAAGGACACGGCCGACCACCCCGACGGCGTCTGGACGCTGCCGCCGACCTATGCGCTGAAGGACAAGGACCGCTCGAAGTACCAGGCCATCGGCGAGAGTGACCGCATGACGCTGAAGTTCGTCAAGCCCTGAGAAGGCATTCGCACCTTCTTCGCCCGCGCCCACTCATGAGACATGCTGTGATCGGGTACGGCCGGCTGGCCAGGGCGCTGGTGCCGGCGTTCCGAGCGGCGGGCGAGGAGGTTGTCGTTGGTCGGCGCTCGCCGGGTGAAGGCGAGTTCGCAATGGCCGATGCCGCCCAGGCGGCCGACTGGGTCTGGCTGACAGTCCCCGACGATCAGATCGCCACGACCGCCGCCGCCTTGCCGTGGCGCGCCGGCCAACTGGGCCTGCATTGCAGTGGCGCGACGCCGCTGGCCGCGCTGGGCCCGGCGCCGGCCGCGGCAGGCTTTCACCCATTGAAACTGCTGGCCGGTGATGCCGGCCTCGCCGGCGTGCATGTCGGTATCGAGGCGGATGCAGCACACCGGCCTGCGCTGGAAGCACTCGCTCACGTGCTGGGCCTGGTGCCACTGGCGTTGCCGTCGCCGATGACGGCTCAGGCGCGGGCTGCCTATCACGCTGCGGCCAACCTGGCCGCCAGCGGCGTGCTGGCCGTGCTGGCCGAAGCCCAAACGCTGTGGGCGGCCGCTGGACTGGCGCGGGCCCAAGCCCTGCCGGCCCTGGTGCCGTTGACCCGCGGCGCATTGGACACCGCCCTGGACCGTGGCCTGGCCGGTGCCGTCTCGGGGCCTGTCGCGCGCGGCGACACCGGCGTGCTGGGCCGCCATCTGCAGGCGCTGGCGTCTGCCGGGCTGGATGCTGACCTGCTGCTGGCGTTGGGCCGGCGCCAGCTTCTGCTGGCCGAGCAAGCTGGCCGCCTCGACGTGACGCAGGCCGCGGCTTTGCGCGCACTGCTCGCGGCGCCCTGAATTGCAACCCGCGTGACAAAGGCCGCGTTCGGCAGCGCTTGACCATCTGCCGGGCAATTGCGCGCCGTAGAGGCGCTTCTAAACTGGTTGTAGCCCCGTCGCTGCTGTCGGGCCCATTCAGGGAGTTCCACATGTCCGACGCGTCCATCCAGGCCATGATCCGGGCCGACGCCGCCCAGATCCTGCATGACGTGGTCGACGAGTTGCCCGATGCGCGCGAGCGCCTGGCCTATGTGCGCAGCATGACCGAGCAGGCGGCCACCAAGGTGCTCAACCTGGTGGAAGCCGCCCAGGACGACGCCGAGGCCGTGCGCAAGAAGGGCCGCGAGCTGTCCGACGCGCTGAACCGCCTGGCCCTGTCCAGCAACATCAGCGCCGACCGCGCCCGCGCGCTGATGAAGCTGTGCGCCGCTTACGCCGCCGACGCCGCGAGCTTCGCCGCGCGCGAGAAGTCGCTGCACACCGAGATCATGATGTCGCAGGACTTCCAGGATCTCTCGGGCCAGGTCATCAACAAGGTCAGCAAGATGCTGGAGCGCGCCGAGCCGCCGCTGAAGGATCTTGTCCAGTCCCTGCCCGCACCGGCCGCTGCCGCCGTGTCCGCCGAGCTTGGTGGCGTGCAGACGCCGGACAAGGCGCTCAAGCAGGACGATGTGGACGACCTGCTGGCCAGCCTCGGCTTCTAGTTCCAGCTCGCCGGGTCCAGTCGGTAGTAGCCACTGAGCTCGCTGTACAGCGCCGGGTGACCTGCGGCCAGCTCGATCGGCCGCTCGAAGAATAGCTCGCTGATCACCGCGAAGAATTCCGCCGGGTCGGTCGCACCATAGGCGTCGATGAGCCCCGGCTCGCCGCGGGCCAGCCGCCAGCGCAGTGCATCGAACTCGTTTTGCATCACCGTCGACCAGCGCCGGTAGGCCTCGGCTGACGGCAGTGCCGGCGCGCCATTGGCCGGGCCGCCCGCCTGGTCGAGCTGATGCGCGAACTCGTGGATGACGACGTTGTGCCCATCGCCCGGCGTGGCCGCACCACGCTTGACTTCATCCCAGGCCAGCAGCACCTGGCCCTGGCTCCAGCTCTCGCCAGCCAGCACGCGGCGCTGGTCTGACAGCACGCCGCCCGATTCGGTCACCGGCCGGTCGACGACGAAGGCGCCGGGGTAGACCAGCACCTGGCGCAGCTCCGGGTAGACGCCGCGCGCCGCACCCAGCAGTGGCAGGCAGGCCAGGGCCGCGACGGTGACGCGGATCTCGTCCGTCACGCGCAGGCCACGGCAGCCGAGGATGGGCTTCTCGGCGAGGAAGACCTGCATCAACCCTTTCAGGCGCAGTTGCTGGCGCGCCGGCAGCCGGGACACCAGCGGCACATGGCGGCGCAGCAGGCGCCGCCACGACTGCGGGAAGGGGCGGCTGGCGATGCGCTCGCGGCGGCGGCGCACCCACAGCGGCCACATCGCGATACCGGCGGCGGCGAGCAGGACGAGGCAGAAGCAGATGAACAGCGGCATGCTGGGCAACTGGGCCCGGCCGCACGCTTTGCAAGCCCCCCAGTGCCTGGGGTATGCCCGGCTCGCTTAACCTGCGGCCATGGCCGAGCCCGAATTCCGTCTGCGCGCCTGGCAGGTTCTGCTGGGTGGCATCTGTGCGCTGGTGCTGACCATCGGCCTCGCGCGCTTCGCCTACACGCCGCTGTTGCCGCAGATGCAGGCCCAGGCGGGCCTGGGCGTCGCCGACGGCGGGCTGCTGGCGGCCATCAACTACGCGGGCTATATGAGCGGCGCGCTGCTGGCGGCGTGGATCGAGAGCCCGACCTGGCGCCAGCGCCTGTACAGCTGGGGCCTGCCGACGGCTTTGGTCATCACCGCGCTGATGGGTTGGAGCACGAGCTTCGGCGCCTGGGCGTTGTCGCGCTATGTCGGTGGCCTGTGCGGCGCGGCCGGCATGCTGCTGGGCTCGGGCTTGGTGCAGGGCTGGTTGATCCGGTCGGGGCACCGGCCCGAGCTGGGTATCTACTTCATCGGCCTGGGGCTGGGCATCGTCGTGTCGGCCCTGGGTGCGATGGGCATGACGCAGTGGGACCTGGGCTGGACGGCGCAGTGGCAAGGCTTTGCCTTGCTCGGCCTGGTCTTTCTGATCCCGGCCTGGGCCTGGCGCCCGCCGGTGCCGCCGCCGGCCGCGAAAGCCGCGTCCGATGCAGCACCCAGCCGGCGTTGGATGGCGCTGATGGTGGCGGCCTATTTCTGCGCGGGCTGGGGCTTCGTCGTCAACGCGACCTTCACTGTCGCCATCGTCGAGGCTCAGCCGCTGCTGGCCGGACAGGGGCCTTGGGCCTGGCTGCTGGTGGGCTTGTCGGCGACGCCGGCTGTGTTCGTCTGGGATCGCATTGCGCGCCGCACGGGCGACGTTGGCGCGCTGCTGATCGCTTTCGGCGTGCAGATCTTCGCCGTGTTGCTGCCGATATTGGCCAGCGGTCTGGTGGCCGCGTTGGCGGGCGCGCTGCTGTATGGCGCGACCTTCATCGGTATCGTCAGCCTGACGCTGGCTCTGGTTGGCCGGCATTCACCCGCCAATCCAGGCAAGGCGATGGCCCGGCTGACGCTGAGCTATGGCATGGCACAGATCAGCGCGCCTGCGCTGACCGGTCGGATGGTCGAGGCCGGCGGCGGCTTCGATGTCGCGCTGTGGCTGACGGCAGCCGTGATGGCGGCCGGCATGGCCTGCCTGGCCGCGCTGCTGCGGGAATCGCGCTGAGCCTTTGCCTCAGCTGCCCTTGCCGGGAGGGGCGGAGCGCTGGTTGCGCACGGCCTCGCTGACGGCCTGGGTGCTGCGCTGCGCCGCCTCGCGTTCAGCGGCGGTGGTGCAGCGCGTCTTGGGCAGCATGCTGCCGGTGGGTGAGTCGCGCTCGCAGATGGTGCCGTTGTCGGCCGCAGCCTGGGCGCCGCTTTGGGCGGGCGGTGTCGTCGAAGCGCAGGCGGCCAGTGCGAGCGGCAGCAGCGTCAGGAAGATTCGTTTCATGTCGAAAGTCGGTTCGGGTGAAGCGCCGCAGAATACCGCGGGCCAGACCTCCTGATTCCCTCGTGATCCCGTGACATCAAGGCCGCTGTCAGCGGTGCCGGCAGCGGCAACCTGCTCAGCAGGTTCGGCACCGACCAACACGCCGTGCAGCACGAACACGAGGTGGGCCGGCCCAGGGTGCAGCGCGACCGAGGCGCGTTTCATCGCCTGGATGGGCTGCTATCTGAAGCCGCAGCAACAGTCCGCCACGGAGTAACTCTGTGTGACGCCGTCATCCGCCGCGGGCTCGTGGCGGTTAGTGGGGCACGGCCGCGTATTTCGTGGCCTGGAGATCCTCATGAAACGACTGGCCCTGGCCATTGCCCTGATTTCTACCGCCCTGCTGTCGGGCTGCATCATCGTGCCGGCCCGCCACGGCGGTTACCACAGGGACGGCTATTACCGGGATGGCGGCCACCAACGTGACGGCGGTTACTACCGCGGCAGCGTCTACGTTCAGCCTGGCTCGAGGTAACCGAATGGGCCGTCTCCCTGAGGCGGCCTGGAGATTCCGATGAAACGACTCACTCTGGCGTTCGCCCTGGCTTCATCTGCACTGCTGTCGGCCTGCGTGGTCGTGCCTGCCCACCGGGCCGGCTACTACGACGGTGGCTCGGCCATCGTGGTCGACGCGCCGCCTCCCGCACCCTATGCCGAGGTCGTGCCCGTCACGCCCTATACGGGCGCAGTCTGGGTCAATGGCTACTGGGGCTGGAACGGCGGCCGTCACCACTGGGTGCCCGGCTACTACGAGCGCCCGCGTGCCGGCTATCGCTATGAGCCTCACCGCTGGGAGAGCCGCGGTGGCCGCTGGCATTTGCGTGCCGGCGGCTGGATCAGGCTGTAGGGCCTGTCTCCCGGCGGCAATGGGACCCATTGCCGCCGGGCGACAGGCCCTAGACCCGTTCGATGATGGTGGCGATGCCCATTCCGCCGCCGACGCACAGCGTCACGGCGCCGGTCTGGAGATCGCGTCGCTCCAACTCATCGAGCAAGGTGCCCAGCAGCATGGCGCCGGTTGCGCCCAACGGGTGGCCGAGCGCAATTGAACCGCCGTTCACGTTGACGCGATCCAGGTCCAGGCCCAGATCGCGCGCCGTCTTCATCGGCACCGCGGCGAAGGCCTCGTTGATTTCCCACAGGTCGATATCGGACGCCTGCATGCCGGCCTGGCGCAGTGCCTTCTGACAGGCTGGTGTCGTGCCGGTCAACATGATGGTCGGCTCGCTGCCGACGACGGCGGCCGCACGGATGCGCGCGCGGGGCTTGACTCCCGCCGCTTCGCCGCCGGCCTTGGAGCCCACCAGCATCAGGGCTGCGCCATCAACGATGCCCGATGAATTGCCGGCATGGTGGCGGTGTTCGATCGCCGACGCCTGCGGGTATTTGCGCAATGCCAGGCCGTCGAACTTCGCGCCCAGCTTGATGAAGCTGGGGTTCAGCGCAGCCAGCGTGTCGATGGATGTCCGTGGGCGGATGGTTTCGTCCTCGGCCAGCAGCAGGGCGCCGGCTTCGTCATGCACCGGCACCAGCGCGCTCGCGAAGCGTCCTTCGGCACGCGCCGCGGTGGCTCGCTGATGGGAGCGCGCCGCGTAGGCGTCGAGCTCATCGCGCGTGAAGCCCTCCAGCGTCGCGATCAGATCAGCGCTGATGCCCTGCGGCACGAAACCGATGGCGCTGACGACGCGCTCGTCCAGCATCCAGGCGCCGCCGTCGCTGCCCATGGGCACGCGGCTCATGCTCTCGACACCGCCGGCCACGACCAGGCGTTCGAAGCCGCTGGCCACCTTGGCCGCTGCGAGGTTGACGCTCTCCAGCCCCGAGGCGCAGAAGCGTGACTGCGTGACGCCGCCCACCGACTGCGCCCAGCCGGCGTCCAGCACGGCGATGCGGGCGATGTCGCCACCCTGCTCGGCGATGGGTGTCACGCAGCCAAGGATGACGTCGTCGACCAACGACGTGTCGAGCCGGGTGCGCTGCTGCAGGGCCTGCAGCACGCTGCGCACCAGCCAGATCGGCGTGGCCGCGTGCAGCGAACCGTCGGGCTTGCCCTTGCCGCGCGGCGTGCGGCAATGGCCGTAGAGATAGGCGTCGAACATGGGGGTCTCCAGGGGCCTCACATGGATCGCGAAGCCAGCTCTTTCATGATTTCATTGGTGCCGCCGTAGATGCGCGTCACGCGGGCGTCGGCCCACAGTTCGGCAATCGGCGTCTCCAGCATGTAGCCATAACCGCCGAAGAGCTGCAGGCAGGCGTCGGTCAGCCGCGAGGCGAGGTCGCTGCACCAGGCCTTCACCAGCGCCGCGCGGGCGGCGTCGAGCTCACCTTTCAGATGGGCCGAGATGGCGGCATCGAGCAGCGCGCGGGCGGCGAGCACGTCGCTCTGCGCCTGGGCCAGCACGAAACGGGTGTTCTGGAAGTTCCAGATCGGCTGGCCGAAGGCCTCGCGCTGCTTGGCGTAGGCCACCGTGTCGTCCAGCGCGCGTTCCGTCATCGCGACGGCCTGGCATGCGATGACGAGGCGTTCCTGCGGCAGTTCGCCCATCAACTGGCCAAAGGCCAGGCCCTCGCTTGACCCAAGCAGGTTGGCGGCCGGCACGCGCAGCTCATCAAAGAAAAGCTCGCTGGTGTCCTGGGCGTGCAGGCCGATCTTGTCCAGGCGACGGCGCGTCAGGCCCGTCGTGCCGGCATCGATCTCCGCGACGACCAGTGACAAGCCCTTGGCACCCGGTGCGTCCCCGGTGCGGCAGACGATGACGATGAGGTCGGCGTTCTGTCCATTGGTGATGAAGGTCTTCTGCCCGTTGATGACGTAGTGGTCGCCCTTTTCGTCAGTGACGCGGCGTGCGCGGGTGCGGATGGCCTGCAGGTCAGAGCCCGTGCCCGGTTCCGTCATCGCGATGGCGCCAACGCGATTGCCGGTGGCCATCGCTGGCAGCCAGCGCGCCTTCTGCTCGTCAGTGCCGTGGCGCAGCAGATAGGGCGCGACGATGGCCGAGTGCACGCTGCCGCCGAAGCCGCCCAGGTTGGCCCGCGCCGCCGCCATGACGATGACGGCCTCATGGCCGAAGTCGCCGCCGCTGCCGCCGAAGGCTTCCGGCATGGCCGCGCACAGCAGGCCCTGGGCTCCGGCTTCGTGCCAGGTGTCGCGCTCCATCAGGCCCGCTGCGCGCCAGGCGGCGGCGCGCGGTACCCAGCGCTCGCTGAAGAAGCGCGCGGCGCTGTCCTGAAGCAGGTGGTGCTCCTCGGTCATCCAGTTCGAGGGGAAGAGCGGAAGACTCATGAAATGCCGACGGCTTCTTCCAGCGTCGCGATCTCTTCCTCCACATAGGCCGCCAGCCGGCCCAGGTTGGGCAGGGCGTCGGTTGCAATCAGGCCGAAGTAAAGAGTGCCGGCATAGCTGAACAACGTGATGTTGAGCAGATGGGTGGCCGGCAGTGTCGACATGGGGTGCATCTCCAGCAACGGTGCGCCCTTGATGTACAGGCGCTCGGCCGGCCCTGGCACGTTGGACACCAGCGTGTTGCCCATCGGCGTGACGACATCGGCCAGCTTGAGCATGCCGGCGATCTGGCCGAGCAGGCCGGTCAGGATGGTGTAGGTCTCGACCGCCTCGGGCGCGACGGCGTCGATCATCGTGCGCACATTGCGCAGCGAATAGCCGACATTGCGCAGCCGCACATAGGCGTCATCGGTGGGCGGCGACAGGTCGACCAGGATGATGCCGATCTTGTTGCCGCCGCTCTTCTCGCCTTCGCGGCGCAGGTTGACCGGCATCTGTATGGTGATGGGCCGGTCCAGCTCGATGCCCTCGTCGGCCAGGTAGCGGTGCATGGCGCCGTCCAGGCAGGTCAGGGCCACATGATTGAGCGTGGCGCGCGACACCTTGCGGATGGCGTCGATGCGGGCCATGGGCACGGCGGTGGTGGCGAACTGGCGGCCTGGCGTGGCATTGCCGGTGAAGGGTGTACCGCGGCTGGCCATGAAGGGCAGGGCGATGGCGTTCTTGGTCAGCTTGATGGCTTCCAGCGCCAGCATGGCCGTGAGCCGGCCGATGCCGACGGCGCGCTTGCTGTTGGCGGTGAGCTGCTTCCAGACGGTGCCGGCGACGGCCTGATCCAGCCGCTTCTTGCGCGACAGGCCGCTGGCGCGGCGCGCGTGCGACAAGGTCCAGACCGGCGTGACCGTGTCGTCGTCGGGCGTCTCGCGCAGCGACTCGACGCCCCAGCGCGTCATCGTGATGCCGTCGGCCACGGCATGGTGCATCTTGTAGTAGATGGCGAATTGCTTGTCCCACAGGCCGGCGATGACATGCACCTCCCACAGCGGCCGGCTGCGGTCCAGCACCGGTTCGTGCAACTCCGCGGCAAAGGCATAGAGGGCCTCGCGGTCGTTCTGGCCGGCCTTGAGCTTGTGGAAGAAGACGTGTTGCGCCAGGTCCACCGATTCGGCCGTGCTCCAGCTCGGCATCAGCGTGGGCGAGACGAAGTTGATGACGGCATCGAAGGGCGCCTGCACGTCGGTGTGGGTCAGGAACTCCTCATAGAGCTGCTTGGCGAAGTTGGCGCCGCCACCCTTGGGAATCTGGTGGATGTGCAGGCCCGCCACATGCTTGGGACTGGCCTCGCTTTCGGCAATGAAGAAGGCGAGGTCGAGCAGGGAGAGTCGGCTCATGATGTCTCGTGTCGTTCCGGGCGGCCCAGCATAGGCGCGCCGGTGAGACGGTCAAGGCCGGGAATTTACGCGCTTGTTTCCGCGTCCCCGCTGGACGACTTTCGCTTGCCGCTGCGGCGTTCCTTGTCGGCCAGACGCGCAGCTTCCGCCTCGGCGGCTTTGCGCTCCTCTTCGTCGGCTGCTGCTCGACGCCAGGCCTTCATCTCGTCCGGGGTTTCCAGCGTGATGCAACCGAGCGCCCCGCCGCGGAAGTCCATCAGCAGCGCCTCGGCGGCCTTGTGCATCAACACACCGCCACCGCGCACCTTGGCGCCGCGTTTGGTGCCGATGGCCTCCAGCACGGCGTCGTCGGCGCCAAGCTCGGCGAGGCCGTAGCGCTGCTGCAGGCGCTCGGGGTAGTGGCGTTTGAGCACCGCAATCAGCTCCAGCGCCACCTCTTCCTCGTCGAAGGCATTGCGGCCGATGGCGCCGCTGGCGGCCAGGTTGTAGCCGCTCTGCTCGATGGCGATGCGCGGCCACAGCATGCCTGGCGTGTCGAACAGGTAGAAGCCGTTCTCCAGCACGAACTTCTGCTCGATCTTGGTGATGCCAGGCTCGTCTCCGGTCTTGGCGGCGCGCTTGCCGACCAGGGTGTTGATCAGCGTGCTCTTGCCAACGTTGGGAATGCCGCAGATCAGCACGCGCAGCGGCTTGTGCATGTCACCGCGCAGCGGTGCGAGCTCGCGGCAGGCCTTGATGAGGGCGCGCGCCGGCGCCTTGTCGCCGGCGTCCAGCGGGATGGCGCGGGTGTGCGGCTGGGCGTTGTAGTAGTCCAGCCAGGCGGCGGTCTGGGCCGGGTCGGCCAGGTCCTGCTTGTTCAGTACCTTCAGCGACGGCCGGCCCGTCGTCAGTGCAGCCAGCAGCGGGTTGCTGCTGGAGCCGGGCAGGCGCGCGTCGAGCAGTTCAATGACCACGTCCAGCCCCGCCTTCACGCGATCCTTGATCGCCTGACGGGTGGAATTCATGTGGCCGGGGAACCAGTTGATGGGCATGCGCAGGGGAGGTGGGAATCTGGGAGGGCGGATTGTCGGTGGCTTACATCCGGTTGCGGCGATCTGCGCCGCATCCCCCAAGATCTGGGGGTAGTCGTTGAGGTGAATATGAGATTCGAAGGCGTACTGAGCGCGTGGAACCAGGATGCCGGCTACGGCACCATCCGGCCCTCTGGCGGGGGAGAGGAAGTCTTCGTCGGCTTGGCCGCGTTCCCGACAGACGGCGAGGGTCCTCGGATGGACGAGCCGCTGAGCTTTGAAATTGTCACGAGCCGTGACGGCCGCAAGCAGGCGGTGAATCTGAAGCGGCTGTCGCAGGCCCATCTCAGCCCGGCGCTGCGCGCATCGGCGGGCGGCACCCGCGTCCGCGCCCGTCAGGCCCAAAAGAAACGGCGCCTGGGCTTGCTGGCCGGGGGCGCCGTGGTCACGGTGATGCTGGTGGCGGGTGGGGTGCACTGGTGGCAGCCCGCGGACCGGACCGGCGAGTTGCCGGTGATGAAGCGCTGAGGCGCGGCTCTCGGGCGCTGCTCATGCCAGCCGGCCTGCATGCCGGCTGTCCTGAAACCCGCGTCGCACAGTGCGCAGGCACTGTGCTCGGTCGGGTTTCAGTCCTCGTTCTTGAAGACGAGCTTGACTTCGTGGGTGGCCTTTTCGCCGGGCTCGAACTTCCACTCCATCAGCGCCGCCTTCACGGCGCGGTCGAAGACCCGCTTGGGTTCGGCTTCGACGATCTCGACGTCGCTGACCTTGCCGTCGGCTTCGATGGTCATCTTGGCCTTGACCGAGCCGGTGGAGATGCCCTTCTTGGAGGCCTCGGCTGGGAACTCAGGCGGCACCTTCTTGACGACCTTGGGTGCGGCCTGAGCGGCCAGGGCCAGCATCAGGCTGGCGGCCAGGATGGTGGCGGAACGCAGGAATGACATGGCGAGCCTCGGAAAGTAATTGATGGGGTCAGGCGGCGCGGAAGAAGCCGACCGCCTCGATCAGCCGCGTCGAGCTGTCGCGCAGGGCGTCCGCCGAGCGGCTGAGGTCGCCGACCAGGCTGGTGTTCTGCTGCGTGGCCTTGTCGAGCTCGTTCATCGCGCCGTTGACGACGCCGACGCCCGTGGCCTGCTCCTGGGCCGAGTGCGAGATTTCCTCGATCAGCTGACCCATGTTGTTGACTTCGTCGACGACGCTGCGGATGGTGACGCCGGCGTTGTTGACCAGCGTGGTGCCGTTCTCGACCTTGACGGTCGATTCCTGGATCAGCACCTTGATTTCCTTGGCGGCGCCGGCCGAGCGCTGAGCCAGCGCACGCACTTCGGCGGCCACCACGGCGAAGCCGCGGCCATGTTCGCCGGCGCGTGCGGCCTCCACGGCCGCGTTCAGGGCCAGGATGTTGGTCTGGAAGGCGATGCCGTCGATGACGCCGATGATGTCGCCGATCTTCTTGGAGCTGGCGCTGATCTCTTCCATGGTCTCGACGACCTTGGAGACGACGGCGCCACCATTGCTGGCGGCCTGGCGGGCCGTCACGGCGATGCCAGCCGCGCGGCGGGTCAGATCGCTGGCGCCCTTGAGCGTGGAGGCGATCTCTTCCACCGAAGCGGCGGTGTTCTGCAGGCTGGCGGCGGAACGCGTAGTGCGCTCGGCCAGGTTGGAATTGCTGTCGGCGATGGAGCCGGAGTTCTGGGCCACCTCGCTGGCGGCGGTGGACACATCGCGCACAACGCCCGAGAGAGCCTGCTGCATGTCCTTCATGGCCTGCAGCATCTGGCTGAGTTCGTCGCGGCCTTCGACCTGGATGTCCTGCGTCAGATCACCGGCGGCAATGGCCTCGGCGGCCAGCTGGGCCTTGCGGGCCGGGGCGACGATGGAACGGGTGATGACGAGGCCGCCACCGATGCCGATGACCACGGCCACGACCAGCAGGACGATGGTCACCCAGACGGAGAAGCGGGCCAGTTCGACACCGGACGTGGCCAGTGCCTTGCCGCTTTCAAACTGGATGTCGACCAGCTTCTTCAGGCCTTCCTGCAGGGCCGCCTGGGCGGGGCGCAGGTCGGTTATCAGGCTTTCACGAGCCTCGTCGGGCGTGCCGTCGGTCTGGATCTTCTGGAATTTTTCGAGTGCAGCCAGGAACTTGGCCTTGTGACCCCGCACCTCGGCGATGGCGGCCTTTTCTCCGTCACCCGAGACAGCGTCTTCCAGGCTCTTGAGCTGCTTTTCGCCTTCTTCAAGTGCGTCGGTGACGGCCTTCTTCTGCTTCTTGATGGCACCAGCGGTATCCAGCAGCAGCAAGTCACGCACGGCGCGGGAAATGATGTTGACCTGGCTTTCCAGACCGTTGGCTGCGCCAATCTTGAAGAGGCTGGAGTTGGCGGTGCGGTCCAGATCCTTGGCCAGGCCGTTCGCATTCTTCGCGCCGTAAATGCCGATCCCCACCAGCAGCAAAATGAGCAGGCCAAAGCTCAAGGCCAACCGATGGCCGATGCGCAATTGCGTCAGGAAGTTCATCTGTTCAGGTCCTTGTCCGGTGATCGGGTATCGGCGGCGGGCTGCCGCTCTTGAATTCAACGACGACTGTAGGGCTCTCGGCCCTGTTTTTGACGGCCCTACCCGGGAGCCGCGCGCAGTGTGTCGCGACCTGTGACCATTTGCTACCTGCCTGCGGCAGGCTTGCGTGAAGTCGTTCACGTCGGCCCCCCGCGCCCAGGGGCTTGTGGGTTCAACGGGCCGCCACGGCGCGCAGCCTCAGCACCTCGACGGCATCGACTTCGCCGGCAGCGTGGCCGAAGGATGCCCGCAGATGGCTGGTCAGCGCGGCCAGGTCTTCGGCGCCCAGCACGCCCGCGAAGGGCGGCATGCCGTAGGGGCGCGGGTTGCCGGGCGTCGCCGGCGCGAAGCCGCCGCGCTCGATGAGGCGGATCAGGTTGGCGGCACTGGCCTGGGTGACCAGGCGGCTGCCGGCCAGCGCAGGGTAGGCGGGGGCACCGCTCGCGTCGCGCCGCCCCTGGCCCTGCTCGCCGTGGCAGGCTGCGCAGTGCTCGCGGTAGAGGCCGGCGCCGCGCTTGCGGCGGCGCGCATCCGGCTCGGCCGGCTCGGAGCGGGCAACGGCCTGCTCGGGCAAGGCACGCAGATAGCTGCTCATGGCGGCGAGGTCGGCATCGTCCAGCGCCGCGGTGCTGCCGATGACGACCTCGGCCATGGGCCCGAGCGCCACATGACCTTGCGCCTTGCCGTCGCGCAACCAGCGTTGCAGCACCTCAGTCGGCCAACGCTGCACACCGGCCTCGGCCGGGTCATGCAGCGAAGGGGCCACCCAGCCCAGGCCGGCCAGAAGGCCACCGCGGAAATCCGCTGCACCACGGTCGCCACCCAGGGCATCGCGGCCGGCGTGGCAGGCGCTGCAATGGGCCAGGCCCTGGCTGAGATAGGCGCCGCGGTTCCAGGCCGCGTCCCGGGCCGGGTCGGATTGATAGACCCCGGGCCGGAAGTACAAGGTCCGCCAGACGGCGACGGCCAGCTGGCTCCCGTAAGGCCAGCGCAGCTCATGCTCGCGGCGTGGCGCGGTCGCGGGCGGCTGGGCCTGAAGCCAGGCATACAGGGCGTCGGCGTCCTCGCGGTTGACGAGGGTGGTGTTGGTGATCGGGTGAGCCGGCACCAACAGCCGACCGTCGCGGCTGCGGCCGAAATGCAGCGCCTGCCAGAAGTCGTTGCTGGTCCAGCCACCCAGGCCGGTGGCGGCGGGCGTCAGATTGGATGAGAAGGCGGTGCCAAAAGGCGTCGGGATCGCCCGGCCTCCGGCCAGGCGTTCACCACCGCGGGCCGTGTGGCAGCCGGCGCAATTGCCCACGGCAGCGAGGTAGGCGCCGCGTTCCAGGCTGACGGGTGCGGCGGAGGGCGGCGTTGCGTCGCCCAGGGCGCGTTGCCAGGCCAGCAACCCGAAAGCGGTGGCAATGGCCAGCAGGGCCAGCAACGCGAGGCCGATCAAGAGGCGCTTCATGGCGGCAGGCCGCCGCAGCGCAACGGCGGCGGGGCAGCCAGGGTGGGCGCGGGATGCGGGTCGGCCGGCAGGGCCCGGCCGGCGAGGAATTGGGTGATCGCGTTGATCTCAGGCTCGGTCAGGGTCTTGGCGATATGCGCCATGCAATCCGGCGCCTGGGCGCGGCGCTGTCCGCTGCGCCAGGCGCCGAGCTGGCCGTTCAGATAGTCGCGTGACAGACCAAGCAGGCCCGGTATGGCGGGCTGAGTCCCCGTCAGGCGCTCGCCATGGCAGGCGGTGCAGGCCGGCAGGCGGCGGGCGGCGTCGCCGCGGTTGACCAGCGCCTCGGCGCGGGCCAGCTCGGTAGCCGGAAGGCCAGACTTCTGCGGTGGCGCATAGGGCAGGTCCAGCGATGCGAAATGACCGGCCAGCTCCTCCAAATAGGCGTCGGACAGTGGCGCGATGAGTTCGCTCATCAAACCGTAGTCGCGCCGGCCGTCGCGGAAGTTCAGCAACTGGTTGTAGAGATAGCCGGCCGGCTTGCCGGCCAGACGGGGGTAGTAGCCGTCGGGTGCGGCGCGCCCCTCCTTGCCATGGCAGCCGGTGCAGGCCAACGCTCGCTGCGCGAGCGTGTCAGGGACGGGCTGGGCCTGGGCCGCGAGCGCGGTCAGGGTCAGCAGCCAGGCGGCCTTCACCCCCGCGCTCCGAAAATGGCGCTGCCGACGCGCACCATCGTCGAGCCGGCCGCGATGGCGTCCTCAAGGTCTGCGCTCATGCCCAGCGACAGCGTGTCCAGGGCCAAGCCGGCCTGCTTCAACGTCTCGAACAGCGCGGCCATGGCCCGATGCTGCGCCAGCGCTTCGGGGCCGGGTTCGGGCACCGCCATCAGGCCACGCAGCTGCAGCCGGGGCAAGGTTGCGACCTCGCGAGCCAGCGCCGCCACGTCATCGGGCAGCAGGCCGCTCTTGCTGGCCTCGCCGCTGATGTTGACTTGCAGGCAGACATTGAGCGGCGCCAGCTCGGCCGGCCGTTGCTCGGACAGCCGCTGGGCGATCTTGAGCCGGTCCACGCTGTGCACCCAATCAAACTGTTCGGCCACGGGCTTGGTCTTGTTGGACTGCAGCGGGCCGATCAGATGCCATTCGATCTGGCCGCGCAGATCGCTCAGCTCGCCGACCTTGGTCAGGCCTTCTTGCACATAGTTTTCCCCGAAGGCGCGGGCGCCGGCCTCAAAGGCCTCGCGCACGGCGTAGGCCGGGAAGGTCTTGCTGACGACGAGCAGACGGACCGCCTGGGGTGGGCGGCCGGCCGAGGCACATGCCGCAGCGATGCGATTTTTGGTGGCTTGGAGGGAGTCGGAGATCGCCATAATGGTCCGAGCACTCCACAGATCATCATGGACATCACTCAGCTGCTGGCATTTTCGGTCAAGAACAAGGCGTCGGACCTGCACCTTTCGGCCGGCCTGCCGCCGATGATCCGGGTGCATGGCGACGTGCGCCGCATCAATGTCGAGGCCCTGGACCACCGCGCGGTCCACGACATGGTCTACGACATCATGAACGACTCCCAGCGCAAGATGTACGAGGAGACGCTGGAAGTCGACTTTTCCTTCGAGATCCAGGGCCTGGCGCGCTTTCGCGTCAACGCCTTCAACCAGAACCGTGGCGCGGGCGCCGTATTCCGGACCATTCCAAGCAAGATCCTCAGCCTGGAGCAGCTCAACGCGCCCAAGGTCTTCGCCGAACTGGCGCTCAAGCCGCGCGGCATGGTGCTGGTGACCGGCCCGACCGGCTCGGGCAAGAGCACGACGCTGGCCGCCATGGTCAACCACCTCAACGAGAACGAGTACGGCCACATCCTCACCATCGAGGATCCGATCGAGTTCGTGCACGAATCCAAGAAGAGCCTGATCAACCAGCGCGAGGTCGGCCCGCACACGCACTCGTTCGCGAACGCGCTGCGCTCGGCGCTGCGCGAAGACCCGGACTGCGTGCTGGTGGGCGAAATGCGCGACCTGGAAACCATCCGGCTGGCGCTGACCGCCGCGGAAACGGGCCACCTGGTGTTCGGCACGCTGCACACCTCGTCGGCCGCCAAGACGGTGGACCGCATCGTCGACGTCTTCCCCGCGGCCGAGAAGGAGATGGTGCGGGCGATGGTGTCCGAATCGCTGGTGGCCGTCATCTCGCAGAGCCTGTGCAAGCTGAAGGACGGCACCGGCCGCGTCGCGTCGCACGAGATCATGCTGGGCACCTCGGCCATCCGCAACCTGATCCGCGAGAACAAGGTGGCGCAGATGTACTCGTCCATCCAGACGGGCAACTCGCAGGGCATGCAGACGCTGGACCAGAACCTGACCGACCTCGTCCGCCGCAACATCATTTCGCCCGCCGAAGCTCGCTCGAAAGCGAAATTCCCGGAAAATTTCCCGGGCTAGTCCCGGGAAATTTGACGTCACTCATGTGGCTCGCCACGTGAGTGACGGCAAAACGCCGCACGCATAGAAAGCCATTCATGGAACGCGATCAGGCCTCCAAGTTCATCAACGACCTGCTGCGGCTGATGCTGTCGCGCAAGGGCTCCGACCTCTTCCTGACGGCCGAGTTCCCGCCGGCCATCAAGGTGGACGGCAAGCTGACCAAGGTCTCGCCCCAGCCCTTGACCGGCCAGCACACGCTGCAGCTGGCGCGGGCCATCATGAACGACAAGCAGGCGGCCGAGTTCGAGCGCACCAAGGAGTGCAACTTCGCGATCTCGCCGCATGGCGTCGGGCGCTTTCGCGTGAACGCCTTCCTGCAGCAGGGCCAGGTCGGCCTGGTGCTGCGGACGATTCCGTCGACGCTGCCCACCATCCAGTCGCTGGACCTGCCGGTCATCCTGCGCGAGGTGGTGCAGCACAAGCGCGGCCTGGTCATCGTCGTCGGCGCCACCGGCTCGGGCAAGAGCACGTCGCTGGCCGCGATGATCGACGAGCGCAACGAGACGACCTACGGCCACATCGTCACCATCGAGGACCCGATCGAGTTCGTGCATCCGCACAAGAACTGCATCGTTTCGCAGCGCGAGCTGGGCCTGGACACCGACAGCTGGGAGGCCGCGCTGAAGAACTCGCTGCGCCAGGCGCCCGACGTCATCCTGATGGGCGAGCTGCGTGACCGCGAGACCATGGAGCACGCGGTGGCCTTCGCCGAGACCGGCCACCTGTGCATGGCGACGCTGCACGCCAACAGTGCCAACCAGGCGCTGGACCGCATCATCAACTTCTTCCCCGAAGACCGCCGCCAGCAGTTGCTGATGGACCTGTCGCTGAACCTGCGCGCACTGATCAGCCAGCGCCTGCTGCCGCGCCGCGAAGGCAAGGGACGCGTCGCCGCGGTCGAGATACTGCTGAATTCGCCGCTGATCTCAGACCTGATCTTCAAGGGCGAGATCACCGAGATCAAGGAGCTGATGAAGCGCTCCCGCGAGCAAGGTATGCAGACCTTCGACCAGTCCCTCTTCGACCTCTACGAGGCCGGCAAGGTCACCTACGAAGACGCGCTGCGCAATGCTGATTCGGTCAACGACCTGCGCCTGCAGATCAAGCTCAACAGCGAGCGCGCCCGCAGCGGCGACCTGTCCAGCGGCACCGAACACCTGACCATCCTTTGACCCATTGCTCATGACCACCCGCAGCTACGACCCCGTTCCCGCCCGCCGCGTCGCCTTCCTGGGCCTGGGCGTCATGGGCCATCCGATGGCCGGCCATCTGGCGCGCGCTGGCCACCAGGTCACCGTCTACAACCGCACGCAGTCCAAGGCCGAGGCCTGGGTCAAGGAATACGGAGGTGCCTTTGCCGCCACGCCAGCTGAGGCCGCCCGGGGCGCGGAGTTCGTGTTCTGCTGTGTTGGCAACGACGATGACCTGCGCTCGGTGGCGCTCGGCGACGAAGGTGCACTCGCCGGTATGACCTCGGGAGCCGTCTTCGTGGACCACACCACAGCCTCGGCGGCCGTGGCTCGCGAGCTGCACGACGAGGCAGCCAAGCGGGGCGTCGCCTTCGTTGATGCGCCGGTATCCGGTGGCCAGGCCGGCGCGGTCAACGGTGCCCTGACCGTCATGTGTGGCGGCGATGCGGCCCCTTTTGACATGGTGAAACCCATCGCCCTGGCCTTCGCCAAGGCCGTGACCCTGCTCGGCGGCCCGGGCTCGGGGCAGCTTGCCAAGATGGTCAACCAGATCTGCATCGCCGGTGTCGTGCAGGGCCTGTCCGAGGCCGTGCGCTTTGGCCAGAACGCCGGCCTGGACATGACCCAGGTACTCGAAGTCATCGGCAAGGGTGCGGCCCAAAGCTGGCAGATGGACAACCGCGGCAAGACCATGGTCGAAGGCAAGTTCGACTTCGGCTTCGCGGTCGACTGGATGCGCAAGGATTTGGGCCTCGTGCTCGACGAGGCGCGCCGCAATGGCTCACGCCTGCCGGTGACGGCGCTGGTGGACCAGTTCTATGCGGACGTCCAGTCCATGGGCGGGAATCGCTGGGACACGTCCAGCTTGATCAAGCGTCTCTGACCCAACAAAGCCACAGAGTCACAGAGGCACGGAGAAAGCCTCAGCGAATTCCTCTGCGTCTCCGTGCCTCTGTGGCTGTGCTCAGAGCTACTGCTTTTTCGGTGTGAGGCGAGCGAGTTCGTCTTCGCTGATGATCTCGAACGCCCGGATCACTTTCTTGACGCCGCCGACCTGGCGCGCGATCTCGGTGGCGCGATTGGCCTCGCGTTCGGTCACGCGGCCCATCAGGAAGACCTGGCCGCGCTCGACGACAACGTAGAAGGCATTGCTCAGCAGGTCGCGCGCGTCGATGAACGAGGCCTTGACCTTGCCCTGGATGACGACGTCGTTGGAGCGACCGCTCAGTGCGCTGTGCATCGTGACCGCAGTCTCGTTCAGCACCTTGGTGACGTTCTCGACGCCGGCGACGATGCGCTCCACCTGAGCTTGGTCGGCTTCGTTGCGGGCCTCGCCGGTGATCAGCGCGACGCGGTTGTAGCTGTTGACGTTGATGTGCACCTTGTCGCCCAGCTGCTCGCGGATGCGGGCGCCGGCCTTGATCTCGATGGTCTCGTCCTCGAGCTGGGTGGCCGAGGTGCGGCGGTCGGTGGCGACGCTGACGCCACCCACCATCGCGCCGCCGATCAGCAGTGGTGCGCACCCGGTGGCAAGCGTGCTGGCGAGGATGGCGGCGGTCAGGGACAGGGTGAGTTTTTTCATCAGGCTTCCATCGAAAAGGTTATTCGTCGCTGCCGAGCAGTTGCAGGTCGACGGCGTCGACCAGCGCATGCAGCAGCACGCGCTGGGCTTCCACAACGCGTGGCTCGCGGCCGTGGCTGACGCGGATCTGGATATCGGTGTCCTGCAGCAGGCCGCGCCATTCGTCGGCGGCGCCCGGTGGCTGGGCGGTCAACGCGATGATGCTCATCTCCTGCGCATGGGCCACGGCCACGGCTGACTGCCAGGCGTCGCGCTGCTCGCGCAGGGGCTCGATCATGACGAGGACGTCACCCGGGTGGCCATGGGCCTGCAGGAGGCGCGCCAGGTCCACGCCCGCGGCGTCACGGGCCTGGGCGGACAGGCTCCAGGCGGCCAGGCCAGGCCTCTCCTGCTCGAAGCGGCCGGCCAGGCGGGCGGCCAGGTAGTCGGCGTCCATGCTGGCCAGGCCCTGGCCGGCACACAGGATGCGGCTGCCGCCAGTGACGGCGTCCACCACCATCTGCGCGGCCATCGCCAGGGGCCGCGCCAGTTGCTCGGCGGCTTGGTAGAGCAGGTCGGCGCTCTCGAAGAATTGCTGCTGGATGCGTTGCTCGATCATTGGGGCGGGATCATAGTCAGCGCAGCAGCAGCGTCGGTATCAACCCGCATCGAAGGCGGCCTGCAGCCAGGTGAGTTCAGCGCCGTCGATGGCGACGACGTCGAAACGGCAGGGCGGTGGGCTGGCGTGGCGCAGCAGATAGTGCTGGGCCGCGTAGATCAGGCGCTGCTGCTTCCTGGCCGTCACGCTGGCGGCCGCCCCGCCATGCGAATCGCTCGCCCTTGCCCGCACCTCGACGAAGACCAGGGTGCCGTCGCGGTCCTGCAGGATCAGGTCAACTTCGCCGGCACGGCGGTTGGGGCCGCCGCCGACTCGATAATTCCGCTCCACCAGGCGCAGGCCGGCGCGCTGCAGATGCGCAAGCGCCGCGTCCTCGCCCGCCAGGCCGATCTCGGCCCGGTCAGGTTTTGAACGAGAGCCCCACTTGAACATTGATGCCTCTGTGCTTCGTCAGGCCGCACAAGCCGCAGCCGGCGGCCAGCAGTATCCGGCCGCCACGCTCTATCTCGTCGCGACGCCGATCGGCAATCTGGCTGATATCTCTTTGCGCGCCATCCATGCCTTAAGCCTGGCCGATGCCCTGGCCTGCGAGGACACGCGCCAGGGAGCTCAGTTGCTGCGCCATCTGGGCCTGCACAAGCCGCTGATCGCGCTGCACCAGCACAACGAGCGCGAGGCCAGCGCCACTGTCCTCGCACGGCTGGCCGCTGGTGAGCGCGTGGCCTATGCCTCCGACGCCGGCACGCCGGCCATCTCGGACCCCGGCGCCGTGCTCGTGCAGGAGGTGGTCGCAGCCGGCTACCGCGTGCTGCCCCTGCCCGGGCCGAGCAGCGCGGTGACGGCCCTTAGTGTGGCTGGCGACACGGCGGCCCGGGGCTTTGCGTTTGCCGGCTTCCTGCCGACCAAGGCCGGCGAACGCCGCACGGCGCTGCAGGCGGTGCTGGCTGTGGAAGGCCAGAGCCAGGTCGTGTTCGAGGCGCCGCACCGTATCGTCGAGGTGATTGCACTGCTGGCCGAACTGGCGCCGACGCGCCGCGTGACGGTCTGCCGCGAGCTGACCAAGCAGTTCGAGAGCATCCACACCGCCGAGGCTGCGACGCTGCCGGCCTGGCTCGCGGCCGACGCCCAGCGCCAGCGTGGCGAGTTCGTCCTCGTGCTGCATGCCTTGGCGCCGCAGGCCGCGGCGGACGATGAACTGCCCACTGAGGCCCTGCGCGTGCTGGCCCTGCTCGTCGCCGAATTGCCGCTCAAGCAGGCCGTCGCCCTGGCCGCGCAGATCAGCGGCGCGCCGCGCAACCGCCTCTACGACGCCGGTCTGGCCCTCAAGCGCGGCGGCGACGAGTGAAGAGGCTGCCGGCCGCCAGGCCCAGGGCCAGCAACAGCGCGGGCGCGGGCTCGGGCACCGCGGCAGCGAGCAGATAGACATTGCCGTCAATGCCGACGGCATAGAGGGCGCCATTGCCTCCTTCGCCGAAGCTGGTCAGCGTCGAGCCGCCGAAGGGCGAGGCCAGTGGCGTGGCGGTACCGCCGTTCAGGGTCCAGATGCGGCCGGAGATGTAGTCGCCGAACACGTATTTGCCCTCAAGGCTGGCATCCGCGCCGCCACGGTAGACATAGCCGCCAATGACGGTGGCATCGCCGTTGGCGCGGCCGTAGTCGTAGATAGGCTCGGTCAGGTTGGGCGGCGTGGGGTCGCTGATCCCGGGCGTAGCGATCGTGCCCTCGCGCACGCGCCAGCCGTAGTTGGCGCCACGGCCGAGGCCCGAGGCAGCGGAAGCGAAATCCACTTCTTCCCGCGCGCCCTGGCCCACGTCGCCAATCCACAGGTCGCCCGTCTGGCGGTCGAAGCTGTTGCGGTAGGGGTTGCGCAAGCCATAGGCCCAGATCTCGTCATTGCCGGCCACGCCGACAAAGGGGTTGTCCGTTGGCACCGTGTAGCCGCCCGCGGCGTTGGGCGTGATGCGCAGCAGCTTGCCGAGGTTGCTGGAAAGGTTCTGGGCGTTGTTGTCGGGGTCGTTGCCGCTGCCGCCGTCGCCGGTGGCCACGTAGAGATGGCCAGGATCCGCGGCGCTGAAGCCGATCCAGCCCGCCTTGTGGTTGCTGCGCCCGGCCGGCTGGGCCACCGTGATGACCGTCTTGGCGCTGGCCAGGTCCACGGCACCTGCGCCGTTGACGGTGTAGCTCGCGACGACGGTGCTCAGTGTCGTCTTGTCGATGTAGTCGACATAGAAGCGGCCGTTGTTCGCGAAGCCGGGGTCGAAGGCCAGGCCCAGCAGGCCGCGCTCGCCGCCGGTGTCGACCTGCCCAGACAGGTTGAGCCAGGTCGAAACAGTGCCGCCGCTGTCCTGCACCTTGATGCGCCCGGTCTTCTCAACGATGAAGAGCCGCGAATCGCCGCTGGGGGCGGTCAGGAAGACGGGCTGCTCATAGCCCGAGCCGACCAGGGTGGCGGCGAAGGCAGGACCGGCAGCAGCGGCCAGGGCCAGCGTGGCGAGCGGGAAAAGCTTCATGCGGCGCTCCAAATCCGTGAAGGACGGATACGCCGCATGCTGTGCGGGGCCTCGCCTCGCCGGCCATCCCTAGCAGGCCACCGCCAGGGATGGATTTGTTAGCAGGCGTAATGCATGGGTCATCTGGCTCGACACGCGGCTGCGTTGCGTCACTGCTCCCGGGCGTTGTGCTTCTTGCGGTGGATGTCGCGGCTGGCGCCGTCTTGCATGGCGGTCAGGCGGCGGCGCTCTTTGGCGGTGACGGTGCCGTCGGCCTTGGCCTTCGCCTCGGCGTGGTCGACGCGAGCCTGTTCCTTCTCCAGGCGCTGGGTCTCGTGGGCCGTCAGGCTGCCGCTGGCGGCGCCTTGCGCGATCCGGGCCTGCTGGTTCGCCTCGCGCTGGTCGATGCGAGGCGTGTTGGTGCCGGGCGTCTGTGCGAAGGCGCTGGCACCGGAGAGGGTCAGCAGGGCAATCAGGGCTTTGTGAAAGGTCTTCATCGGGGACTCCTTGGGGACGTCGGGTTGCAAGGTCTGTCCACAACGACGCCTTTTTCCGCGCGGCTGACACCCTGCCGGTAAAGAAGGATGTCCATGTCTTCCAATGCCTGACGCCCGACTTCCTAGAATCAAGCCATGATCGCCGTCGAACCCACCCTGGCCCGCCTGGCCACCGCCCGCTCGCAACTGCTGGAGCCCTTCGGCCTGACCGAGGCCTCGCTCTCGCAGGCGTTGCGCCTCATCACCGAGCATCGCGTCGACGACGCCGACCTCTACTTCCAGACCACGCGCGCCGAGGGCTGGAGCCTGGAGGAGGGTATCGTCAAGAGCGGCAGCTTCAGCATCGACCAAGGCGTCGGCGTGCGCGCCGTGGCCGGCGAGAAGACGGCATTCGCCTACTCGGACGACATCTCGCTCGATTCGCTGCTGGATGCCGCGCGCACCGTGCGCACCATCGCCGCGGCTGGGCAGAGCAAGAAGGTCAAGGTGCCTTCGCAGGGTCGCGTGGCCGGCAGCCGCGAGCTGTACGGCGTGTCCGACCCCATTGCCAGCCTCGACAGTGCCGCCAAGGTCGCACTGCTGGAGCGCGCCGAGAAGATGGCCCGCGCCAAGGACCCGCGCGTCGCTCAGGTCATGGCCGGCCTGGCCGCTGAGCACGAGGTGGTGCTGATCGCGCGTGCCGACGGCACGCTGGCAGCGGACGTGCGCCCGCTGGTGCGCCTGTCCATCACCGTCATCGCCGAGAGCAATGGCCGCCGCGAGGTCGGCTCGGGCGGCGGCGGTGGGCGCTTCGGCCTGGCCTATTTCACTGACGAGATGATCGCCAGCTATGTCGAGCAGGCGGTGCACGCCGCGCTGACGAATCTGGAAAGCCGCCCGGCGCCGGCCGGCGAGATGGTCGTCGTGGTCGGCCCGGGCTGGCCCGGTGTGCTGCTGCATGAAGCTGTTGGCCACGGCCTGGAGGGCGACTTCAACCGCAAGGGCTCGAGCGCCTTTGCCGGCCGCATCGGCCAGCGCGTGGCTTCCAAGGGCGTGACGGTGCTGGACGACGGCACCATCCCCGACCGCCGCGGCTCGCTCAACGTCGACGACGAGGGCTGTGCCAGCCAGCGCAATGTGCTGATCGAGGACGGCATCCTGAAGGGCTATATCCAGGACGCGATGAATGCGCGGCTGATGAAGGTCGCCCCGACCGGCAACGGCCGCCGCGAGAGCTATGCCCATGTGCCGATGCCGCGCATGACCAACACCTACATGCTGGGCGGCAAGGACGATCCCAAGGAGATCGTCGCGTCGATCAAGAAGGGCCTGTACGCCACCAACTTCGGCGGCGGCCAGGTCGACATCACCAGCGGCAAGTTCGTGTTCTCGGCCAGCGAGGCCTACTGGGTCGAGAACGGCAAGATCCAGTACCCGGTCAAGGGTGCCACCATCATTGGCAACGGCCCGGACGCGCTGACCCGCGTCAGCATGATCGGCAATGACATGGCGCTGGACACCGGTGTGGGCGTCTGCGGCAAGGAAGGGCAGAGCGTGCCGGTGGGGGTCGGGCAGCCGACGTTGCGGATCGAGGGATTGACGGTGGGTGGCACGGCTTGAAAGCCTGGCTTGGCGCTTCACGAACGACTGCGCCGGCCAGCGTGCTAGATTCCGCTCCCATGTCCCGCGCTGCTTACTTTAGCTTTTGGTTTTTTCCCCGCCCCGGCGGTGGAGAGTCCTGAGCGCGCGCGCTGAACCCAGACTCCCTACAAACCGCCGGGCCCGCAAAGCCCGGCGGTTTTTTGTTTTCTGAAAGGCTGATCCGATGAACGCCAAAGTCTCCTCCGTCGAACCCGAAGCCCAGCGCTGGTACTCCCAGGACGACAAGACCAGTGCCACCGACGACGAGCGCATCGTCGACGTCACGCCGCTGCCGCCGCCGGAACATCTGATCCGCTTCTTCCCCATCCGCGGCACGGCGATGGAGAACCTGATCGGCCAGACCCGCCAGCGCATCCGCAGGATCATGAGCGGCGAGGACGACCGGCTGCTCGTCGTCATCGGCCCCTGCTCCATCCACGACCCGACGGCCGCCATCGAGTACGCCCGCAAGCTCAAGGAGCAGCGCGAGAAGTACGCCGGCACGCTGGAGATCGTCATGCGCGTCTACTTCGAGAAGCCACGCACCACCGTCGGCTGGAAGGGCCTGATCAACGACCCCTACCTGGACGAGAGCTACCGCATCGACGAAGGCCTGCGCATCGCCCGCCAGCTGCTGCTGGAGATCAACCGCCTGGGCGTGCCGGCCGGCAGCGAGTTCCTTGACGTCATCTCGCCGCAGTACATCGGCGACTTGATCGCCTGGGGCGCCATCGGTGCGCGCACGACCGAAAGCCAGGTGCACCGCGAGCTGGCTTCGGGCCTCTCGGCGCCCATCGGCTTCAAGAACGGCACCGATGGCAACATCAAGATCGCCACCGATGCCATCCAGGCCGCCGCCCGCGGCCACCACTTCCTGTCGGTGCACAAGAACGGCCAGGTCGCCATCGTCGAGACGCGCGGCAATGCCGACTGCCACGTCATCCTGCGCGGCGGCAAGGCGCCCAACTACGACGCCAAGAGTGTCGCCGAGGCCTGCGCTGACCTGGCCAAGTCCAAGCTGCCGCAGCGCCTGATGGTGGACTGTTCGCACGCCAACTCCAGCAAGCAGCACCAGCGCCAGCTGGACGTGGCGCGCGACATTGCCGGCCAGATGCGCGAGGGCGGCAAGAGCATCTTCGGCGTCATGGTGGAAAGCCACCTGCATGACGGCGCCCAGAAGTTCACGCCCGGCAAGGACGACCCGGCCGCACTCGAATACGGCAAGAGCATCACCGATGCCTGCCTGGGCTGGGACGACTCCCTGGCCGTGCTGGACGTGCTGTCCGAGGCGGTTCGCGCGACACGGGCCTGATCGCACTGGCGCTTGAGTGCGGGCCCCCGAATCAAGGGGTAAATCAAGGGGTCGGGGGCGCGGCCCGGCGCGCCCGGGAGTAGCCTGAGCCTTTGGGCATCCTGAGGATCAGCACCATGCGACATCTACTGCTTGCGGCCGCTTTCTCTGCCCTGCTCGCCGCCCCCGCGCAGGCGGTGGTGGTCATTGGGTTCGAAGGCGTGAACGCCACTTATCCCAGCACCAGCTACGCCGACATCCTGAGCTTTTACAGCGGCGGCACCAGCAGCCAGGGCACGACGGGCGCCAATCTGGGCGCGACCTTCGCGAGCAACGCGGTGGCGGTTTGCCTGAATGCGCTGGGCGGAAGCTGCTCGAATGCCTCGCGCGGCGGCCTGTCGGTGACCTCGTCGCAGGGCGGTATGGGCATCGGCAGTGGCACCTCAACGTATTTCGACTTTCCCAGCGGCTTCAGCTTCGCGATCGGCTTCAGCTACGCGGTGGCGCCTGGCTCGGTGGCAACTATTTCTGCCTACAGCGGCCTGGGCGGCAACGGTGCACTGTTGGCGCCGCCGCTGGTGCTGCTGCCGGGCTCGCCAGGTTGCGCGGCCTACAACGCCAGCCGGTGCCCCTTCGGGCCGGGCGGGTACTCCTTCTCGGGCGTGGCGAAGTCGGTGGTGTTTACCGGGCAGCCGGGCAAGGTGGTGTGGGACGACCTGACCCTGGGCGCCAACGACCCGCAGTCTCCCGTGCCGGAGCCCGCAGCCTGGCTGAGCTTGATGCTCGGCCTTGCATCGCTGACTGTCCTGGGGCGGCGCCAAGCCCTGCCCCGGTCGCGTGACTGAGCGCGGGTCCTCCAGCAGTCGTCCTCGACCCGGATCGTCGGTCCACTGACACAATCCGGGCCATGCAAGCCCGGATCACCGTCATCTTCGCCACCGGCGCGCCGGTCGACATCCAGCTCGACGGCACCGAGGTGCTGGGCTTCGAGGCCGCCCGCCGCTGGCTGGACGAGAACTTCGTCCGCCTGGAGTGCGAGCCCCTGCGAGGCTCGGGCAAGGTGCTGCTGGCCGACAAGCTGGTGGGCGTCGCGCTGGCCGCAGGGCCGGCCGCGTTTGCCGATGCCGCCTGGGCGCTGGACTACGCCCGCGCGGCGGCTGGTTCGCTGTCCAAGGCGCTGATCAAAGTCGATGTGCCACGGCTTGCAGTTTCCTACTGACGCCCCCACTTGAACTCCTGCCGCGCGGCCCGACCTGAGGCCGCGTTTTGTTTTGATGGACACCTCACCATGACCAAGCAAACCCACGCCTTCCAGGCCGAAGTCAAGCAGATCCTGCACCTCGTCACGCATTCGCTGTACTCCAACAAGGAGATCTTCCTGCGTGAGCTGGTGAGCAACGCCAGCGACGCCTGCGACAAGTTGCGCTTCGAGGCGCTGGACAACGCGGCGCTCTGGGAAGACCAGACCAGCCTGGAGGTGCGCGTCAGCTTTGATGAGGAAGCCAAGACGCTGACCATCAGCGACAACGGCATCGGCATGAGCGCCGACGAGGCTGCCTCGCATCTGGGCACCATCGCCAAGAGCGGCACGCGCGAGTTCATGGCCAAGCTGGAAGGCGACCAGAAGAAGGACGCCCAGCTGATCGGCCAGTTCGGCGTGGGCTTCTACTCCGGCTTCATCGTCGCCGACCGCATCACCGTCGAGACCCGCCGTGCCGGTCTGCCGGTGGACCAGGCCGTGCGCTGGAGCAGCGAAGGCACCGGCGAGTACGAGCTGGAGACCATCACCAAGGCTGGCCGCGGCACCGACGTCATCCTGCACCTGCGCGACGGCGAGGAAGAGTTCCTGAAGACCTGGCGCGTCAAGTCGACCATCAGCAAGTACAGCGACCACATTTCGCTCCCCATCCTGATGAAGAAGGAAGAGTGGGACGCGGACAACGCCAAGCAGGTCGTGCTCGACGAATGGGAGCCGGTCAACAAGGCTTCGGCGCTGTGGTCGCGTTCCAAGAGCGAGGTCACGCAAGAACAGTACGAAGAGTTCTACAAGCAGATCAGCCACGACAGCGACGCGCCGCTGGCCTACACGCACAACCGCGTCGAGGGCCGCAGCGAGTACACCCAGCTGCTCTACATCCCGCAGAAGGCGCCCTTCGACCTTTGGAACCGCGACAAGCGCGGCGGCGTGAAGCTCTACGTGAAGCGCGTCTTCATCATGGACGACGCCGAGGCGCTGATGCCGGTCTACCTGCGCTTCGTCAAGGGCGTGATCGACTCGGCCGACCTGCCGCTGAACGTCAGCCGTGAGCTGCTGCAGGAAAGCCGCGACGTGAAGGCCATCCGCGAGGGCTCCACCAAGCGCGTGCTGGGCATGCTGGAAAGCCTGGCCAACAGCGAGGAGCAGGCCGACAAGGACAAGTACGCCGCCTTCTGGAAGGACTTCGGCCAGGTGCTCAAGGAAGGCATCGGCGAAGACCACCAGAACCAGGAACGCCTGGCCAAGCTGTTCCGCTTTGCCTCGACGCATGCGGACGCCAACGTCAGCCTGGCCGACTATGTGTCGCGCATGAAGGACGGCCAGGACGTCATCTACTACATCACCGCCGATTCGCTCGCTGCTGCGAAGCACAGCCCACAGCTAGAGATCTTCCGCAAGAAGGGCATCGAGGTGCTGCTGTTGGTCGACCGCGTCGACGAGTGGATGCTCAGCCACCTCTATGAATTCGAAGGCAAGACGCTGCAGTCCGTCGCCAAGGGCGCGGTCGACCTGGGCAAGCTGCTGGACGAGGACGAGAAGAAGAAGGCCGACGAGACGGCAGAGAGCCTGAAGCCGCTGCTGGACAAGCTGAAAGAAGCGCTGAAGGACCGTGCCAAGGACGTGCGCGTGACAACCCGCCTGGTCGACTCGCCCGCCTGCATCGTCGTGGAAGAGGGCGACATGAGCGGCCATCTGGCGCGCCTGTTGAAGCAGGCCGGCCAGACCGCGCCTGAGAGCAAGCCAACGCTGGAGATCAACGCCGAGCACGCACTGGTGAAGAAGCTGGATGGCAGCGATCACTTCGACGACCTCGCCCAGGTGCTGTTCGACCAGGCCGTGCTGGCCGAAGGCGGTCACCTGGAAGACCCGGCGGCCTATGTGAAGCGCGTCAACGCGCTGCTGACGGGTTGACCGTCGCGGCGCTGTAGTTCAGCGCCAGGCCCGGTCCTTGAGTCCGGGCCGGTCTGGGCGCCGGCGGCCTTGCTGGTCCGCCGAGTCGGCCCTGCTTCTGCGCTCTTTACGTGGCTTTGTGACGGTTTTGCGACAGGTCCCGTGCCCCCGGGCTTTCGCCTCGGCCGGCTCGCGGCTACCCTCCTAGGGTTTCCACCGAGTTTGCGTCGTACATGGTTCCGAGTGAGTTCTGCGCCTCTGTTGCGGCCGTGCCAGCGGCCATGGTGACCCGACGCCTCGTGTTGAGGCCACCGCGGGAAAGCGATCTGGATACCCTGACGGCGCTGCATGCCGACCCGGCGGTGAACCGTTTCTGTGCCGCCGCGACGCCGCACGGCCGCGCGGCCACCGAAACCCAGTTGCAGGCCTGGCTTGCTCACTGGCAGACGCGGGGTTTCGGCCACTGGGCCATCGCCGAGCGCGAACAACCTGAGACGCTGATCGGCTTTGGCGGCCTGATGCACCGCAGCGTTGCCGGCCACGCCGGCCTCTACCTTTACTACCGCATCACGCCCCAGGCCTGGGGCCGCGGCCTGGCATCGGAAATGGCCCAGCATGCGATGAGCCAGGCTTTCGAACAGCACCACGAAAGTACCGTCGTCGCTGCCGTTTTGCCCAGCAATGCGCCAACGCGCAAGACGCTGGAGTGTCTGGGCCTGCGCATGAAAGGCACATTGGCCGATGGCCCCGGCAGCGCCGCTGCGCTGCTCTATGAGCTGGGTGCCGACCGTTGGGCTGCCCTGCCCAAGGTCGAACCTGAAGCCATCGCCTTCGCGGCCTGAGCCTGAAACTCAACCCGCAAACCGCCTCAGGCCGACGAGGTCCAGCACCCGCAGGCCGCCATATTCGATGCGGATCAGGTTGGCATCGCTCAAGCGGTGCAGCGCCTGGTTCACCCGCTGGCGCGACAACCCCACCAGATAGCCCAGCTCCTGCTGCGTGATGCGCAGCCAGTTGCCCACGCCTGGGTAGAGGGTCGGGTGGAAGAGGGCGGCGAGGTTGCGGGCGACGCGCACGTCGGGGTCGTGGATGCGGTCGGTCTCTCGCGCAGCGATGAACTGGCCCAGGCGTTCGTTCAGCTGGTCCAGCACGAAGCGGTTGAAGGCGATGCTGCCGTCGAGCAGCGCATGGAAGCTCTCGATGGGCAGGCCGGCCACGACGCTGGGCCGCAGGGCCTGGATGTTGTAGCGGTAGACCTCGCGCTTGAGCAGGGTGCCCTCGCCAAACCAGCCGCCCGGCGGGATGCCGGTGAAGGTGACGGCTGCGCCCAGCGAGTCGTCGTTGTTCATCTTCAGCAGGCCCTCGACGACGCCAAACCACAAGGTGGCTGGTCGGCCGATGCGGCACAGCCGCTCGCCGGGCTCGGCATCGCCGACCTCCAGCGTCGTGAGAGCGCGCTCGCGCAACGGGCCGTCGAGCAGCTTCAGCCAGGGGATGGCATCCAGCTCAGCCGGCGCTGGCCGGCGTGTGCGTTGTCTGAGCGGCAGCGGCGTGTTGGCCATGGGGGCGGGAAAGTCTGGGCCGTGAAGACCCCTAAATTGTCGTCGTACGGACAGATGGGCGTCAAAGTACTGACCAGAATGGGGCTCACAGACGCAGGCTCCAGCCCGCGCATTGGAGACAGGCTTGACGACCTTCCCCCGGCTCTTGCTCGACCACGCCGCCCAGCGGCCAGACGCGCCCGCGTTGCGCGAGAAGGCTTACGGCGTGTGGCAGACGCTGTCGTGGGCGCGGCTGGCGGCATTGGTGCAGGAGCTGGCTCTGGGGCTGTCGGCCGCCGGCCTGCGTCGTGGTGAGCATCTCGTGGTCGTCGGCGAAAACCGGCCGCGCCTGTACGCCAGCATGCTGGCCGCGCAATGCCTGGGCGCCATCCCAGTGCCGCTTTATCAAGACGCCGTCGCCGCCGAATTCGTCTTCCCGCTGAACAACGCGGAGATCGCGTTTGCCATCGTCGAGGACCAGGAGCAGGTCGACAAGCTGCTGGAGCTGCGCGAGCAATGCCCCCAGTTGAAGCGCATCTGGTTCGACGACCCACGCGGCCTGCGCAACTACGACGAGCCGGGTCTCGCTTCGCTGGACGAGCTGGCTACGCGGGGCCGCGCCTATGCGGCCGAGCGACCCGAGTTCTTCGCCGCCGAGGTGGCGGCCTGCCTGCCCGGTGACGTCGCGGCGCTGTTCTTCACCTCCGGCACGACGGGCAACCCCAAGGGCGTCATGCACACCCATGCGACGCTGATCGACCGCGCCCAGGCCGGCCAGCGCTTCGACAAGCTGACGTCCGACGAAGAGGTGCTGGCCTATCTGCCGCCGGCCTGGGTGGGCCAGAACATCTTCAGCTATGCGCAGTGGCTGGCCGTGGGCTATGTCGTCAACTGCCCGGAGTCGGCGTCCACCGTCAGCATCGACCTGAAAGAAGTCGGCCCGACCTACTACTTCGCGCCGCCGCGGGTCTTCGAAGGTCTGCTGACGACGGTCATGATCCGCATGGAGGATGCGTCGGCGATCAAGCGCTGGCTGTTCGAGCGCTGCATGACGCTGGCCCGCCGCGTCGGCCCGCGGCTGATGGACAAGCAGCCGGTGGGCCTGCTGGACCGCATCGCCTATGCGCTGGGCGATGTGCTGATCTATGGCCCGCTGCGCAACACGCTGGGCTTCTCGCGCGTGCGGGTCGCCTACACAGCCGGCGAGGCCATCGGCCCCGACCTGTTCAGCTTCTACCGCGCCATCGGCATCAACTTGAAGCAGCTCTACGGCTCGACGGAGACGGCCGTGTTTGTCTGCCTGCAGCCCGACCACGAGGCGCGCTCCGACACGGTGGGCGTGCCCATCGACGGCGTGGAGATCAAGCTGACCGACAGCGGCGAACTGCTGGTGCGCTCGCCCGGCCTGCTCAAGGGCTATTACAAGAACGACGCCGCCACGGCCGAAGCGCTGACGCCGGATGGCTGGTTCCACACCGGCGACGCCGGCTTCCTGACGCCGGGCGGCCACCTGAAGATCATCGACCGCGCCAAGGATGTCGGGCGCCTGATGGGCGGCGCCTTCGACGGCGCCATGTTTGCGCCCAAGTATGTCGAGAACAAGCTGAAGTTCTTCCCGCACATCAAGGAGGCGGTCTGCTTTGGCGACAAGCGCGACAAGGTCTGCGCCTTCATCAACATCGACTTCGAGGCCGTCGGCAACTGGGCCGAGCGCCGCAACCTGCCGTATGCGGGCTACACGGACCTGGCCCAGCGCCAAGAGGTCTATGAACTCATCCTCGACTGCGTCGAGAAGGTCAACGCCGACCTGGCCCAGGACGAGCTGCTGGCCGGCAGCCAGATCAGCCGCTTCCTGGTGCTGCACAAGGAGCTGGACGCCGACGACGGCGAACTGACGCGCACGCGCAAGGTCCGCCGCGGTGCCATCGCCGAGAAGTACGGCGTGTTGATCGATGCGCTCTACGACGGCAAGGTCTCGCAGTACATCGAGACCCAGGTCAAGTTCGAGGACGGCCGCACCTCCATGGTCGCGGCCGACCTGCGCATCGTCGAGGCGCGCACCTTTCCGGCCGTGAAAGGCCAGGCCGCATGAAGAAGATCGGCGACGTCGTCCTGGAGGTGAAGAACATCTCGCTGGCCTTTGGCGGCGTGAAGGCGCTGACCGACATCAGCTTTGACGTGCGAGAGCACGAGGTGCGCGCCATCATCGGCCCCAACGGCGCCGGCAAGAGCTCGATGCTGAACTGCATCAATGGCGTTTACCAGCCCCAGCAGGGCGCCATCACCTTGCGCGGCCGCACCTTCAAGGGCATGAGCCCGCGCCAGGTCGCCGAGATGGGTGTGGCGCGCACCTTCCAGAATCTGGCCCTGTTCAAGGGCATGAGCGTGCTGGACAACATCATGACCGGCCGCAATCTGCGCATGAAGCGCGGCCTGTTTTGGCAGGCCCTGCACCTCGGCCCCGCGCGGCGCGAGGAAAGCGAACAGCGCGAGGCGGTGGAGCGCATCATCGACTTCCTCGAGATCCAGGCCTACCGCAAGACGCCGGTCGGCCGCCTGCCCTATGGCCTGCAAAAGCGCGTCGACCTGGGGCGCGCGCTGGCCATGGAGCCCAGCCTCTTACTGCTGGACGAGCCCATGGCCGGCATGAATGTCGAAGAGAAGCAGGACATGTGCCGCTTCATCCTCGACGTGAACAACGAGTTCGGCACCACCATCGTGCTGATCGAGCACGACATGGGCGTCGTCATGGACATCTCGGACCGCGTCGTCGTGCTGGACTACGGCAAGAAGATCGGCGATGGCGCGCCCGATGAGGTGCGCAAGAACGAAGACGTCATCAAGGCCTATCTCGGAGCGAGCCACTGATGGGACCCTTCCTCGAAACCCTGATCGGCGGCCTGATGGCCGGGATGCTCTATTCGCTGATTGCGTTGGGCTTCGTGCTGATCTTCAAGGCCAGCGGCGTCTTCAACTTCGCCCAGGGCGCGATGGTGTTGTTTGCAGCGCTGGCGATGGCGCGCTTTGCCGAGTGGATTCAGAAATACACAGGCCTGGACGGCAAGGTCGTCGTCAACCTGCTGGCCTTCGTGGGCGCGCTTGCGGTGATGGTCGTTGTCGCCTGGCTGGTGGAGAGGCTGGCGCTGTCCAAGCTCGTCAACCAGGAAGGCGTGACGCTGTTGATGGCCACGCTCGGCATCGCCTACCTGCTTGAAGGCCTGGGCCAGACGCTGTTCGGCAACGACATCTACAAGATCGACATCGGCCTGCCCAAGGACCCGATGTTCCTGTTCGAGGACGTCTTTCAGGGCGGCATCCTCGTCAGCAAGGAAGACCTCTATGCCGCGCTGATCGCGGCAGCATTGGTCGCGGGGCTGTCGCTGTTCTTCCAGAAGACCGCCACCGGCCGCGCGCTGCGCGCCGTGGCTGACGACCACCAGGCCGCACAGAGCATCGGCATCCCGCTGTCGCGCATCTGGGTCATCGTCTGGAGCGTGGCCGGCTTCGTCGCGCTGGTGGCCGGGATGATCTGGGGCAGCAAGCTGGGGGTGCAGTTCTCGCTGTCTCTTGTCGCGCTGAAGGCGTTGCCGGTCGTCATCCTCGGCGGGCTGACCAGCGTGCCGGGTGCCATCGTCGGCGGACTCTTGATCGGTGTTGGCGAGAAGTTGTCCGAGGCTTACCTGGGCCCCATGCTCGGCGGCGGCATCGAATACTGGTTCGGTTACGTGCTGGTTCTTGTCGTGCTGCTCGTCAGGCCTCAAGGGCTGTTTGGCGAGAAGATCATTGATCGGGTTTGAACCATGCTGTACAGAGAGAACGGCCAGTTCAAGACCAGCTACTCGGCGGACAGCCAGATCCTGCCCATCCGGCAGGATCGCATCGCAATGGCGCTGATGCTGATCGCTGCGTTTGTCGTCGTTCCGCTGGTGTCCAGCGAGTACCTGCTGCGCGCCATCTTCATCCCCTTCCTGATCCTGTCCCTCGCCGCTTTAGGCCTGAACGTGCTGGTCGGCTACTGCGGACAGATCTCGCTGGGCTCGGGCGCTTTCATGGCCGTGGGCGCCTATGTGGCCTACAACTGCCAGGCTCGCTTCGAGGGCATGCCGCTGATCGTGTCGCTGTTGGCCGGCGGCTTGGGTGCCACCGTGCTGGGCGTGGCCTTTGGCCTGCCGTCGCTGCGCATCAAGGGCCTCTACCTCGCGGTGGCAACTTTGGCGGCGCAGTTCTTTGTCGACTGGGCCTGCCTGCGCCTGCCCTGGGTCACCAACGGTTCTTCCTCAGGGTCGGTCAGTGTGGCGGGGCTGAGCCTCTTCGGCTTCAGCGTCGAGTCGCCGGCATCGCGCTACTTGCTGTGCCTGGCCTTCGTCGTCGTCTTCTCGCTGGCAACCAAGAACCTCGTGCGCGGCCACATCGGCCGGTCGTGGATGGCCATGCGCGACATGGATGTGGCGGCCGCCGTCATCGGCATCCGCCCCATGCAGGCCAAGCTCAGCGCCTTTGCCGTCAGCAGCTTCATCATCGGCGTGGCCGGTGCGCTGTGGGGCTTCGTGCACCTGGGTTCGTGGGAGCCGGCCGCCTTCGGCATCAACCGCAGCTTCGACCTGCTCTTCATGGTCATCATCGGCGGCCTGGGTTCGATCTCGGGCGCCTTCTTCGGCGCGGCCTTCATCGTCGTGCTGCCGCTGATCCTGGACAAGCTGCCCTACTGGACCGGCCTGCCGATCGACACCGCCACCGCCTCGCACCTCGCGCTGATGATCTTCGGCGCCCTCATCGTGTTCTTCCTGATCAAGGAACCACACGGCCTCGCGCGACTCTGGGCGACCGCCAAGGAAAAGCTCAGACTCTGGCCCTTCCCGCATTGATACCCACAACGACAAGGAGACAGCCCCATGAAGACTCTCATCACCTGCGCGGCCCTGGCCGCCCTGCAACTCTTCGCGGCCCCCGCGGCTATGGCGCAAGCCAAGGAGCAGTTCTTCCCGTTGCTGGTGTATCGCACGGGCCCTTACTCACCCAATGGCACGCCCTGGGCCAATGGCAAGCAGGACTACATCAAGCTCATCAACGCCCGCGATGGCGGCGTCAACGGCGTGAAGCTCACGTTCGAGGAGTGCGAGACCGGCTATGCCACCGACAAGGGCGTGGAGTGCTATGAGCGCTTGAAGGGCAAGGGCGCGACGCTGTTCGACCCGCAGGCCACCGGCATCACCTTTGCGCTGACCGACAAGGTGCCCAACGACAAGATCCCGCTGATCACGCTGGGCTACGGCCTGTCCGCTTCGGCCGATGGCGGCGTATTCGCGTGGAACTTCCCGCTGATGGGCAGCTACTGGACGGCGGCCGACATCCTCATCCAGCACATCGCCAAGAAGGAAGGCGGCCTGGACAAGCTCAAGGGCAAGAAGATCGCCCTGGTCTATCACGACAGCCCTTTCGGCAAGGAGCCCATCCCGCTGCTGGAAGAGCGCAGCAAGATGCATGGTTTCGAGCTGGTGAAGATCCCGGTCACCGCGCCCGGCGTGGAGCAGAAGAGCGCCTGGCTGCAGGTGCGCCAGCAAAAGCCCGACTACACGCTGCTGTGGGGCTGGGGCGTCATGAACTCCACCGCGCTGAAAGAGGCCCAGGCCACCGGCTACCCGCGCGACAAGATGTATGGCGTCTGGTGGTCGGGCGCCGAGCCCGATGTGAAGGACGTGGGCGAGGGCGCCAAGGGCTACAACGCGTTGAACCTGAACACCTCCGGCCAGACCCCGAAGGTCATCCAGGACATCCTCAAGCTCGTGCATGAGAAGGGACAGGGCACGGGCCCGAAGGACGAGGTCGGCTCGGTGCTCTACACGCGCGGCCTGGTCATCCAGGCGCTCGGCGTGGAGGCCGTGCGGCGTGCGCAGGAGCGTTTCGGCAAGGGCAAGGTCATGACCGGCGAGCAAGTGCGCTGGGGCCTGGAGAACCTGGCGCTGGACGACAAGAAGCTGGCCTCGCTGGGCCTGAACGGCGTGATCCGCCCGATCAGCACCAGCTGCTATGACCACCAGGGTTCGACCTGGGCGCGCATCCACACCTGGGACGGCGCGAAGTGGAGCTTCAGCAGCGATTGGTACGAGGCGGACGCACAGATCATCAAGCCGATGGTGAAGGCGGCGGCGGACAAGTACGCGGGAGAGAAGAAGCTTACTCGGCGGACGCCTGCTGAGTGCCAGAGCTGAGCCGCGCGGCGGCTCAGCTCTTCGAGCTGGCAATGCCCCGCTCCCACCCCTTCCCCGCCCTCCGTGAGGGCGGGGTGCTGAGGCCCCACCCCTGTCCCCTCCCCCACGGGGAGGGGCGCCACCCGCGAGAGCATCCATGCTGAGGAAAGAGTTGCGATGACAGCCCCCCTCCTGAACGTCAACGGCATCGAAGTCATCTACAACCACGTCATCCTCGTGCTCAAGGGCGTGTCCCTGCAGGTAGCCGAGGGCCAGGTGGTGGCCTTGCTGGGGGGCAATGGCGCCGGCAAGACCACCACGCTGCGCGCGGTGTCCAACCTGCTGGAAGGCGAGCGCGGCGAGGTCACTAAGGGCAGCATCGAGCTGCGCGGCGAGCGCATCGAGAAGCTGTCCACCTCGGCCATGGTGGAGCGCGGGGTGGTGCAGGTCATGGAGGGCCGGCACTGCTTCGCCCACCTGACCATCGAGGAGAACCTGATGACCGGCGCCTACACGCGCAAGGACGGGCGTGGGGCCGTGGCGGCGACGCTGGACAAGGTCTACACCTACTTCCCGCGCCTGAAGACGCGCCGCACCAGCCAGGCGGCCTACACGTCGGGCGGCGAGCAGCAGATGTGCGCCATCGGCCGCGCGCTGATGGCCAACCCCAAGATGGTGTTGCTGGACGAGCCGTCCATGGGCCTGGCGCCGCAGATCGTCGAGGAGGTGTTCGAGATCGTGCGCGACCTCAACACCAAGGAGAGGACGACCTTCCTGCTGGCCGAGCAGAACACCAGCATGGCGCTGCGTTATGCCGACTACGGCTACATCCTGGAGAACGGCCGCGTCGTCATGGACGGCGCTGCCAGCGCATTGCGCGAGAACGAGGACGTCAAGGAGTTCTATCTCGGCGTGGGCGGGGAAGGGCGACGCAGTTTCAAGGACGTGAAGAGCTACAAGCGAAGGAAGAGGTGGCTGGCATGAGTGACGACAACTGGGAGATGGCGCCGCCACCTTTTGATGCGGATTCGGCGCTGCTGACGATGAAGCGCTTCGCGCGCGACCAACGCGTGCTGGCCGAGCGGGGCGAAGGCTGGATGCTGGGCGCCGACGTGGTGCTCAAGCTGGCGGTGGAGGGTGCGACCGTCAAGGTCCAGCTCACCAAGCGCCCGGCGCGCACGCCCGAGTGGGACACCTTCACGCTGAAGTCCGCGACCGAGCTGCGCAAGTTGCAGGACGAGATCAAGCGCCGGCTCACGCGTTGGAAGGACGAGGAGTGAGCGCCGCGCCGGGCCGCCCCAAGCAAGCTCGCTCCCGCTTGGCGGGACAGACCGTAGGCCGAAGGGTGCACCAATGAGCTCGGAGTTCTTCGACGCGCTGGAGACGCGCGACCCGGCCGCGCGTGAGGCCGCGCTGATGGCTGCGCTGCCGGAACAGATCGCGCATGCCCAATCCAGCAGTCCGGCCTACACCGAGCTGTTGGTCGGCGTCGATGCGAACGCGATCACGTCGCGGGCCGCGCTGGCCACGTTGCCGCTGACGCGCAAGAGCAGCCTCGCCGCCGCCCAGGCCGCTCGGCGCGCACTGCGCTTGGGCGGATTTGCGGCCGGCATGCCGCGGCGCATCTTCCAGTCGCCCGGGCCGCTCTACGAACCCGAGCCCGATGCCGACGGCGCCGACCCCTGGCGCGTCGCCCGCGCACTGCATGCGGCGGGCATCCGCGCCGGCCAGCTCGCGCATGTGGGCTTCAGCTATCACCTGACCCCGGCTGGCGCCATGATGGAAGCGGGCCTGCGCGCCATCGGTGCTGCCAGCTTTCCCGGCGGCATTGGCAATACCGAATTGCAGCTGCAGGCCCTCCTGGACCTGCAGCCCGAGGCCTATGCCGGCACGCCCAGCCTGCTGCGCATCTTGCTCGAGAAGGCGGCCGAGGGCGGGCACGTGCTGCCTTATCTGCAGTGTGCCCTGGTCAGCGGTGAGGCCTGCCCGCCGGCGCTCGTTGCATGGTTTTCCGCACGCGGCGTCGATGCCTACCAGTGCTATGCGACGGCCGACCTCGGCCTCATCGCCTACCAGACCACGGCGCGTGAAGGCCTGGTCGTCGACGAAGGCGTCATCGTCGAGATCGTGCGGCCCGGCTCTGCTGAGCCTGTGCCGGACGGCGAGGTCGGCGAAGTCATCGTGACGACGCTGAGCGCCGGCTACCCGCTGATCCGCTTTGCCACCGGCGACCTCTCTGCCGTGCTGGCCGGTGCCAGTCCTTGTGGCCGCACCAACCAGCGCCTGCGCGGCTGGCTGGGCCGGGCGGACCAGTCGGCCAAGGTGCGTGGCATGTTCGTGCACGCGGGCCAAGTGGCCGAGGTGCTGGCGCGCTGTGGCCAGCGCGGCCGGGCGCGCCTCATCGTCGACGGCGAGCTGGCCAATGACCGCATGTGCCTGCAGCTTGAGGCCGCGCCGGCCGAGGGCCTGGTGGAGCAGCTGCAGACGGCGCTGCGCGACATCACCAAGCTGCGGGGCGAGGTCGAGCTGCTGGCGGCGGGCAGCCTGCCCAACGACGGCCGGGTCATCGAGGATCGCCGCCCCGTGTGACGCGCGTTTGAAGACCTCGGGGCCGACCTGAGCCTGAATCGGTGACAGGAAGGCCCGCATGGACTCGGCTTGGCGGCGCCACCACAGTCCGCCGCTTTGCCGGCCACCGCTGGCACCAGCCGAGGACGCGACATGACCCTTGCCCGCCATCTTCCGCCCACCCTGCTCGTGCTGCTGCTTGCAGCCTGCGGTGGTGGCAGCAACGACCCCCAAGTCTCTTCCCAAGCTTCCCAGGCCGAAAGCGAGCTGGCCAAAGCCGCCGCCGCGCGCCCGCGCGCCAAGGACCCGGACCACCACGAGTTCTCGGCCACGCTGTCCGCGCCTTTCGCGGTCACGGCCGCCAGCGGCGAGCGCGTGTTCAGCGTGCAGATGGACCACCCCGGCATTGCCGACGGCCAGGTCTTTGCGTGGGCGCTCAGCCTCGTCGACGCGCAGGGCCACGTGCTGCAGCGCTGGAGCGGCGAATCGCGCTATGCCGGTGCGCCGGTGGTGGCCAGCGTGCGCTGGGCCGGCCGCGGCACCGGCGGCACGGCACTGGCCGATGGCCTCTACCAGCTCAAGCTCGAAGCCGCGAGCCTCGACGCCGCCACCGCGCTGAGCCAGGGTGCGACCACCGGCCGCGCCGAGCGCCTGCTGGCCGCTGCCGCGCCGCTGGACCATGCCGAGCAGCAATGGCCGGTTGCCCTCGGCCAGCCGGCCAGCGTCGACCTGCCGCCCTATGCGGCCATGCCCACGGCCGCCGGCCGCGGCCTCGTCAAGGCGCAATCGGCACCGGCCATCAACAGCCTACCCTACACGGTCTACTACGCCAATCTGCACAGCCAGACGAATGACTCCGACGGCGGCGGGGCACTGGGCAGCTGCTCGTCTTCGCAGCCCGCGCAGACCGGCGCCTTCGGCCCGGCCGACGCCTTCGCCTATGGCAAGACGGCCGGCCTGGACATCCTGATGTCGTCCGAGCACAACCACTACTTCGACGGCTCCTCGAGCACCAACGCCAGCGGCAGCGCCGCCACCGCCAAGAGCCGCTACCAGGCCGGCCTGGTAGCCGCCACCGCCGCGACGACATCGAACTACCTCGCGATCTACGGCATGGAGTGGGGCGTCATCAGCAATGGCGGCCACATGAACATCTTCAACAGCACGGAGTTGTTCGCCTGGGAATACAACAGCAGCAACCAGCTTTTTGGCGACCGCTTCACGGCCAAGAGCGACTACGCGGCCTTGTACGCGACGATGCGCCAGCTCGGCCTTGTCGGCCAGTTCAACCATCCCGACACGACCGGCCAGTTCCTTGTCGGTGGCACAGCGCTGGGCTACAGCGCCGATGGCGACGAGGTCATGGTGCTGAGCGAGATCCTGAACAGCTCGGCGTTCTCGTCCAACACGACCGAGACCGAGACGGGCCTCAGCAACTTTGAAGACGCCTTCAACAAGATGCTGGAGCGCGGCTTTCACGTGGCGCCCGCCAGCAACCAGGACAACCACTGCGCCAACTGGGGCAAGTCGTACACCAACCGCACCGGCGTGCTGATCCCGAATGGCACTGCGCTCAGCAAGGCCAGTTTCATCGATGCCATCAAGGCCCGCCGCGTCTTCGCGACGATGGACAAGACGGCGCAGATCGCGCTGACGGCCAACGGCCACGTCATGGGTGAGCGCTTCACCAACAGCGGCACGCTGTCCTTGAGCGTCGGTTATGCCAGCAACAGCGGCAAGACGGCCACCAGCGTGCAGATCTACGAAGGCGTGCCCAAGCGCAACGGCACCGTCACACTGCTGGCCAGCAGCGGCACGGCCAGCACCACGCCGGCCATCGGCGAGCACTTCTATTACGCCAAGATCACGCAGAACGACGGCAAGATGCTGTGGACAGCGCCCGTCTGGGTCACGCAGTCCAACGGGCCGGTGGACACCACGCCGCCGACCGCGACGGCCAGCGAGAGCGGCACGTCCGGCACCGTCACGCTGTCGGCCACGGCGAGCGACAACATCGGCGTGGCGCGCGTGGACTTCGTCGTTGATGGCACGGTGAAGGGCAGCGACAGCAGCGCGCCCTATTCGCTGTCGCTGGACTCGACGACGCTTGCCAACGGCAGCCACAGCCTGGTCGCCCGCGCCTACGACGCCGCCGGCAACTCGGGCGCCTCGTCGGCCGTCAACTTCAGCATCAGCAATGCCAGCGCGGCGCTGAACGAGACCGAGTCCAACGGCACCATCGCCACTGCCAACGTCGTCACCAACCAGACGACGATCAGCGGCACCATGGCCACCACGAGCGACAAGGACTACTTCAAGGTCACGCTGGCCGCAGGCAAGACGCTGCGTGTCGACATGAGCTGCCCGGCGGCCTATGACTACGACATCTACTTGCACAACGCCAGCGGCACGACGCTGACCTCGTCGGAGAGCGCCACCTGCACCGAGTCCCTGAGCTACAAGAACACCGGCAGCTCGGCGCTGGCGGTCTACATCCGCGTGGGGGCCTACTCAGGCAGCAGCGGCACCCAGGGCTATGCGCTGACGCTGAGCTACCCCTGATGGCGCTGGCTTGGGGCCATCCCGGAGACGCCGGGGGCGGTACTCTGCCTAAGATCGTGCGCACACATCCTGGAGACAAGCCCATGCGCACGACCCTGATTGCCCTGGCGGCCCTGCTGGCCGCCGGCACCGCTGCCGCCGACTATCCCGACAAGCCGGTCACCGTGATCGTGCCGTTTGCAGCCGGCGGGCCGACCGACAAGGTCGCTCGCGACCTCGCCGAGGCGTTGCGCAAGCCCCTGGGTGCCACCGTCATTGTCGAGAACGTCGGCGGTGTCGGCGGCACGCTGGGCGCCAACAAGGTGGCCAAGGCCGCGCCGGATGGCTACACGCTGCTGCTGCACCACATCGGCATCGCCAGCGCGACGGCCCTGTACCGCACGCTGCCCTACAAGACGCTGGAAGACTTCGAATACCTGGGCATGGTCAACGAGGTGCCGATGACGCTGATCGGCCGCCCCAATCTGCCGGCGGCCAACTATGCCGAACTGGCCAAGTGGCTGGAGTCCAACAAGGGCAACATCAACCTCGCCCACGCCGGGGTCGGCTCGGCCTCCCATCTGTGCGGCCTGCTGTATCAGTCGGCCATCAAGATCGACATGACGACCGTGCCCTACAAGGGCACCGCGCCGGCCATGAACGACCTGCTCGGCGGCCAGGTCGACATCATGTGCGACCAGACCACCAACACCACCGGACAGATCGAGGCCGGCAAGGTCAAGGCCTATGCGGTGATGTCGGCCAAGCGCCTGCCCAGCGGCCCGCTGGCCAAGCTGCCGACGGCCGACGAATCAGGGCTGAAGGGCTTCAACCTGGCCGTCTGGCACGGCATGTATGCACCCAAGGGCACGCCCAAGGCCGTCATCGACAAGGTCAACACGGCGCTGCGCGCAGCCCTGAAGGACGCCGACTTCCACAAGCGCCAGGAGGCCCTGGGTGCGGTCATCATCAGTGACGCGCGCCTTGCGCCGGCAGAGCACAAGAAGTTTGTCGAGGCCGAGATCAACAAACTCACCCCGGTCATCAAGGCGGCAGGGGTCTACGCCGACTGAAATGGAGCCCCTCGTCTGGTCTCGCCATGCTGAACGCAGGCGAGTCCAGCCGGTCCCCCTGGGGGACGGCGATGCTTGCCGGATTGACCAGCAAGCACATCGCCAAAGGCGGGCCTGCTTGGGAGCGGCCCGGCGCTCGGCCCGCAAGCCAGCAAGCAAGCGTTGTTTCGAACGTCGGCCGGGGCGGCGCTCAGCCTTGTGTGCGGGCGTGCACGCCGCTTGGCCGTCAGTGGGGGCGGGCCTTTTCGCGCTTGTTCGCGTACATGCCCTGGTCACTGCGGCTGAGCACGGTGCGCAAGGTGTCGGTCGGCAGGACTTCGGCGAGCCCCAGGCTCACCGAGACCGACAGGCCGGCAGCGATGCCGCCCCATGCATGGCGGGACACCGCGTCGGCGATCCGCTCGGTCAGCGCTTGGGCTGCCTGCGCGCCGGTATCGCGCAGGATGATGACGAACTCGTCGCCGGCCAGCCGCGCGGGAAAGTCCTTGTCGCGCACGCATCTTCGGATCTGCGCCGCGATGGCCCGCAGCACCGCGTCGCCCGCGTTGTGCGAATGGCCGTCGTTGATCTGCTTGAACTTGTCGACGTCGATCATGACGAGGCAGGCCGTGCTGCCCTGGGTGCGCACCTCCTCCAGCAGGCCTTGCAGCTGGAGTTCGAAATGGCGCCGGTTCGGCAGGCCGGTCAGGCCATCCTCGAGCGCCAGTTGCTGGAAGTGCGCGCGCCCGGCCTCGGAGGCGTGCAACTGCCGGGTCCGGCTGCGCAGTTCCAGTTGCCGCTCCACGTCGGCGACGCGGCCGCGCAGGCTGGCAGACCGGGCCAACTGCTCGCGCTCGGCCAGCTCGCGCAGGGCCTGCGCGGCTGCGGCGTGGTCGCCCGCGGTGGACGCCAGATAAGCCAACTGGCCCAGGCCAATGCTGACCAGCCCTTCATGGTTCTGCGCCAGGGCGATGCGAATCATCTGCTCGGCGTGATTGCGGGCCAACGGCAGGTCATCTTCGGCCAAGGCCAGTTCGGACCCGGCCCAAAGCACGAGGGCTTGCAGCCAGGGCCGGCGGGAAGATTCCACCGCCTCGCGCAGCCGGCGCACCTGCGCCGCGGCACCCACAAGGTCGGCCTGCCAGATCAGCAGCATGGCCTTGTTGAAGGCATGGGTGAGGGCGCTGCTGCTGCGGCTGCCAATGCCGATGCTGGCCAATGGCGCTGCATCGTGCAGCAGTTCGTCGCAACGGCGCAGGTGTTCGCGCAGCAGTTCCAGGCTGGTCGTGCCTGCCGTGGTGGCGCTGCGTGCGCTGAGCGTGCGCATGACCTCGGTGGACCCCAGGTCGGCATGCAGCACATAGGTGTCAACCGGGGGATCGCACTGGTAGGCCAACTCGATGGCGCGCTGTGAAGCCTCGCTGGCCTCGGCGTAGGAGCGGCCGATGAACATGGCGACACCCAGTGCGTGGTGGGCCACGACCTGCTCCACGCTGGCTCCGTCGCCCGACGTGCCGGCACACAGCTTGACCGCCAGCAGGGCGCAATCGACCGAGGTTTCGTAGTAGCCCAGGCGTGCAGCGGCCATGGCTTGGGTGGCGAGTGCGCGGCATTCGCCCTCGGGCATCTCGGCCTGCTGGAACTGGAATGCCGCCTGGCGTGCGGATTCCAGCGCCGCAGCGAAATGACCCAGCAGGCGCAGCTCAACGCTGGCAATGCAGTGCGTGGCTTCCGCCTGGGCGGCCACGCTTCCCCGTTCAAGCGCGGCGTGGTGGGCGCGGCGCGCTGCATCCAGCGCGGCCTCGGCGCTGCCGGCATCGGCATGGGCCCTGGCTTGGGCCAGCGTGGCGTCGATCTGTGCTTGATCCATCCCTTGCCTCTGCTTCTGGTGGCGGGCGAAGCGGCGGAGTCTGAGGTGCGAGCGCGACGCTCCGGGGTAAACACGCTGTTGACTCGTCAAGTAATCACGGAAAGAATGCATGTAAACGTTTACATGACGACACAACGACCGACCCGCGCAAGCGGAGTTGGCACACGGATGAGACAACCGTTCCCGCCCGGCTTCCTTTGGGGCTGTGCGACTTCCGCCTATCAGATCGAAGGCTCGCCGCTGGCCGATGGGGCCGGCGTCAGCAACTGGCATCGCTTCGTGCGCACGCCGGGCCGCGTGCTCGGCGGCGATACCGGCGACATTGCCTGCGACCACTACCGCCGCATGAAGGACGACGTCGCGCTGATGCGCGAGCTCGGCCTCACGGCCTATCGCTTCAGCATTGCCTGGAACCGCGTGTTGCCTGAAGGTCGCGGCGCCGTGAATGCGGCCGGCCTGGGCTTCTACGAGCGCCTTGTCGACGAACTGCTGGCCGCTGGCATCCAGCCGATGGTGACGCTGCACCACTGGGACCTGCCCGCGGCGCTGGACGACCGTGGCGGCTGGCTCAACCCCGACATGCCCGACTGGTTTGCCGATTACGCGCAGGTCTGCTTCAAGGCGCTGGACGACCGCGTGCCGATGTGGGTCACGCTGAACGAACCCTGGGTCGTGGCCGACGGCGGCTTCATGCATGGCGCGCTGGCGCCCGGTCACAAGAGCGCCTTCGAGGCGGCCATCGTCGCCCACCGGCTGATGCAGTCACACGCCAAGGGTGTGCAGGCCTACCGCGCGACCGGAAAGAACAGGATCGGCCTGGTCGTCAACATCGAGCCCAAGCACCTGCCGGCCGACGCCAGCGAGTACGACCGCCACGCCGCCGGGCTCGCCGACGCCTACATGAACCGGCAATACCTCGACCCGGCCCTGCTTGGCAGCTACCCGGCCGAGTTGCGCGAGGTCTTTGGTGAAGCCTGGCCCGACTGGCCGGCCGCCGAGGTCGAGGCACTCAAAGTCCCCGTCGACTTCCTCGGCCTGAACTACTACACCCGCGCCGTCGTGCGCTTTGATCCCAAGGCCTGGCCGGTGCCGGCGGTGCCGCAGCGCCAGCCCGGCGGCATCTACACCGAGACCGGCTGGGAGCTGCACCCACAGAGCCTGGCCGACACCCTCGTGTGGATGCACGAGCGCTACGGCGGCCTGCCGCTGTATGTGACCGAGAACGGCGCCGCGTTCTATGACCCACCGACGGCCATCGATGGGCGTGTCGACGATCCGCTGCGCGTGCACTATCTGCGCACCCACATCGCCGCCGTGCAGGACGCTATTCAAAGGGGCGCTGACGTGCGCGGCTACTGCGCCTGGTCGCTGTTCGACAACCTCGAATGGGCGCTCGGCTTTGCCAAGCGCTTCGGTCTCGTGCATGTGGACTTTCAGACACAGCAGCGCACCCCCAAGGCCAGTGCGCGCTTCTATGCTGAAGTCATCGCTTCCCACGGCGCCAACCTCTGACAACAAGATGACGGTCACCCCCGCCACGATCAAGGACGTCGCCCGCGTTGCCGGTGTGTCGGTCGCCACCGTTTCGCGCGCGCTCAACGGCGCCGAGAACGTGCTGCCGCACACGCGCCAGCGCATCGTCGAGGTCGCCCGCGAATTGCGCTATTCGCCGTCGGGGGCGGCGCGCAGCCTCATCACGCGACGCACCGACACCATCGGCGCCCTGCTGCCCGATCTGCATGGCGAGTTCTTCTCCGAGCTGATCCGCGGCATCGACCAGGCCGCCCGGGCGCGCGGCCTGCATCTGCTGCTGTCGAGCTCCCACGACGATGCCAACGAGGCCGCGGCCGCGCTGCGCGCGATGAACGGCCGCGTTGACGGCCTCATCGTCATGTCGCCGCACGCCGACGACGATTTCCTGTCGCAGAACCTGCCGCCTGCCCTGCCGGCCGTGCTGCTGAACTCCGGCGTGCGGGGCGCGAGCCAGCGGGTCTTCGCCGTCGACAACTTCGGCGGTGCGCGCGCGATGACCGAGCACCTGGTGCGCAGCGGCCGGCGACGCATCGCTTTTCTCGGCGGCCCGCAGGCCAACTTCGAGGCGCGCGAACGCGAGCGCGGCTACCGTGCCGGCTTGGCCGTGGGGGCCGAGGCATGGCTGCTGGAGGGCGACTTCTCCGAAGCAGGCGGCCAGCGCGCCGCGGCCGAGCTGCTGGCCCTGCCGGCGGGCCAGCGGCCCGATGCCGTCTTCGCCGCCAACGACATCATGGCCATCGGCCTGCTGGGTGCGCTGCAGGCCGGCGGTGTGCACCTGCCCGAGGACATCGCGCTTGCCGGCTTCGACGACATCCCCATCGCCCGCTACGTCAGCCCGGCGCTGACGACCATGCACGTGCCCATTGCCGCGCTGGGCGGCCAGGCACTCGATGCGCTGGCCGACACCCTGGAGCGCAACGCCACCGACGCCGGCGCCACCGTGATGCCGGTACAGCTCGTTGTGCGGCAGTCGTGCGGCAGCGCCAAGACCTGATCCCGTCCAAACCACAGCACAACACAGGAGACAAGGACATCATGAGCACCCCGACCCCCCGCACCAAACCCAGGCTTCTCACCCGCCATCTCTGCGCCGCCGGCCTGATCGGCGGGCTGCTGATGGCGGCCCTGCCCGCGCAGGCGCAGAGCGCCAGCGCCACCGTGCGCGGCACCATCACAGCGGCTGGCGCCACGGCGCCGGCAGGCACTGATGTCGTCGCCGTCAACAAGGCCAACGGCAATACCTACCGGACCAAGACCCTGCCCGACGGCAGCTATGTACTCGTCGGCCTGAACCCCGGCAACTACGAGGTCCGGGTGGCCGGTGCTGCCACCGGCAGTGTGGTTACGCTGTCCGTCGGCCAGAACGCGACGCTGGACCTCGGCAGCACGGACGCCAAGCTCGGCACCGTCGTGATCCAGGGCAGCGCGCAGCGCCAGGGCGTCATCGATTCGCAGGTCGGCACCACGGTGTCTAACAAGATGATCGAGGCCATCCCGCAGGCCACGCGCAACTTCCTGTCGGCCGCGGACTTCGCTCCCGGCGTGCGCTTCGACACCGACGCCAGCGGCAATACGCGTCTGCGCGGTGGCTCGCAAAACATTGACGCTGTAAACGTTTTCATCGACGGCGTCGGCCACAAGAACAACATCCTGCGCGGCGGCCTCACCGGTCAGGACACCAGCCAGGGCAACCCCTTCCCGCAGACGGCCATCGCCGAGTACCGCGTGCTGACGCAGAACTACAAGGCCGAGTTCGACCAGGTCTCCAGCGTCGCCATTTCCGCCGTCACCAAGTCCGGCGGCAACGAGACCCATGGCAGCGTCTACGTCAACCGCACCGGGAGCAACTGGACGTCGCTGAGCCCCATCCAGGAGAGGGACAAGGCGAATCACATTGATCCCCCCTCGTACAAGCAGATCGAAGGCGGCTTCAGCATCGGTGGCGCCATCAAGCCCGACACGCTGCACTACTTCGTCGCCTACGACGGCAAGTCCATCGACAAGCCGCGTCAGTTGACTGCGATGAACCTGGAAAAGTACCCCAACAGCCCCGGCATCGTCCCCGCCATCGCTGCGCAGCAGGGCTCGTTCAAGGGCCAGTTCAAGGAGCATCTGCTGTTCGGCAAGCTTTCGGCCGAGATCGATGACCGCCAGCGGCTGGACCTGTCCACCACGCTGCGCAAGGAGACCAGCTACTCGGTCGACGGTGACCGCTTCGCGCCGAGCACGGCCATCAACAACAACAACAACGAGTACCGCGTCGACCTCAGCCACGAATACACCGGTGACACCTGGCTCAACGAGGCGCGCGTCGGCTGGGAAAGCTCGAAGTGGAACCCGCAGTCGGACTCCACCGATCCGCTGGTGCGCTACAAGTACTCGCCCACCAACGCGATCAACAACGTCCAGGACGTCTTCTTTACCGGCGGCTCGCCCAATGCGCAGGACCGCCGCCAGAGCGGCATCTACCTGAAGGACGACCTCAGCTACACGGGCCTTGCCGGCCATGTCATCAAGGGCGGCGTCCAGTTCAAGGCCATGAAGTACGACCTCAGCGGCACCGCCTTCCGGGTCGCGGCGATCGACACCGTACTGAACACGACCACCGGTCAGCCCTACTTCAACGGCCTGGCCTGCACCGGCACCAACGTCAGCAGCAGCGGTTTGTCCAGCGACCAGTGCAACATCAGGCTGCCCATCGCCACCGCGTCGGCGAACTTAAAAAACAACCAGTACGGCATCTATCTGCAGGACGACTGGAAGCTCACCAAGCAGCTGGAGCTCAACATCGGCGCGCGCTGGGACTATGAAGACAACATGCTCAACAACAGCTACGTGACGCCGGCCGACCGCATCGCCGCGCTGAACGCGCTGGACGGCCGCACCGTCGACGGCATCACCGCACCCGCGGGCCAGACCTATGCCCAGTCGCTGGCCAAGGGCGGCATCAACATTGCCGACTACATCTCCACTGGCAACTCGCGTAAGGCCTTCAAGGGAGCTTTCGCGCCGAGACTGGGTGCGTCTTTCGACGTGTTCAGCGACAAGGCCACGGTCGTCTACGGCGGCTGGGGCCGCAGCTATGACCGCCGCATGGCCAACAACTCGCTGGACGAGCTGCAGAAGAACGCAGCGCCCAACGGCGAGATCTGGATGATCAAGAACGACTTCAAGATGCCGTTTGCCGACCAGATGAGCCTTGGCGTGCGCCAGGCCCTCGGCAGCTGGAACATGGACATCGCGGTCTCCAACATTCATGCGAAGAACCAGTTCATCTGGTTCAACGGCAACCGCGACCCCAACGGGGGCTTCGGCAATACGAACTCGCTGGACCCCTTGTGGGGCGGCGCTCCGCGCAACTACGGCACCATCGTGTTGGGTGATTTTGTTGGCGAGAACAAGGCCACCAGCGTCTTCCTATCGCTGGAGAAGCCCTACACCCAGGCCAGCGGGTGGAGCATGACGATTGCCTACACCCACACGGATGCAAAGACCACGAGCCACGAATGGTCGGATAGCATCTTCGACTGGACCTATGGCAAGTCCACTCACGGCTTCAACCCCACCCTGGATGCGGAGAAGAACCGTCTCGTCGTTGGCGGCTTGATGGACCGCCTGCCGTGGGGCATGCAGCTGTCCGGCAAGCTGACCGTGGGCGACGGCCAGCCACGCCGGGTGCTCGACTGCCACACCGGCTTCGGGCCGACGGGCTGCCGTGCCGTGCCGCGCGGCTCCGACACCTTCAAGCAGCTCGACATGGCGCTGGCCAAGAACTTCAAGGTCTACGGCGGCGAGCTGCAGATCCGTGCCGACGTGCTCAACCTGTTCAACACCGCCAACTGGGGCTACTACGACGACTGGGTCGGCGGCCCCTCCACCCCGCCCAAGAACGCGCTGGGTGGCGATAACGACCACTTCGACACCCGCACCGGCGTGCGCGGCTCGATGCGGCAGTTCAAGCTGGGCGTGAGCTACTCGTTCTGATCCTGAAGACCGGAAGCCGGCCGCGCCGAACGCGCGGCCGGCTCCCACAATCACCCCCATCATGAGTTTGCTGACCCGACGCGCCGTCCTGGCCCACGGCGCCGGCCTTGCCCTGGCCGCCAACCTGCCCAGCTGGGCCGAGGCGCCGGCGCAGGCCGCCGACACCTTCCTCGCCGACCTTGAGCGGCGCACCTTCGACTTCTTCTGGGAGACGACCGACGCCCGCACCGGCCTCGCACCCGACCGCTGGCCCACACCGTCATTCGCCAGCATCGCGGCCGTCGGTTTTGCGCTGAGCGCCTATCCCGTCGGCGTGGCGCGTGGCTACATCACGCGAGCGCAGGCTGCCCAGCGCACGTTGACGACGCTGCGCTTCTTCGCCGGCCTGCCCCAAGGCCCGGGCAAGACCGGCGTGGCGGGCCACAAGGGCTTTTTCTATCACTTCCTCGACATGAAGGAGGGCCTGCGCTTCGACCGCTGCGAGCTCTCCACCGTCGACACGGCTCTGCTGCTGATGGGCGCCCTGCATGCTCAGAGCTTCTTTGATGGCGAGCATGCCGACGAGGTCGCCATCCGCAAACTGGCGGACGAGCTCTATGGCCGCGTCGACTGGGCCTGGGCCCAGGTGCGCCCGCCCTCCATCAGCCACGGCTGGTCGCCCGAGAAGGGCTTCATCCGCAGCGACTGGAAGGGCTACAACGAGGCCATGCTGGTCTATCTGCTGGCACTCGGTTCGCCGACCCGTTCGGTCAAGCCCGAGGCCTGGGACGCCTGGACCAGCACCTACGACCAGCAGAGCTGGGGCGATAGCTACGGGCAGACGCTGCTGCGCTTCCCGCCGCTGTTCGGTCACCAGTTCACGCACTGCTGGGTGGACTTCCGCGGTATTCGCGACGCCTACATGCGTGACAAGGGCTTGGACTATTTCGAGAACTCGCGTCGCGCCACCTATGTGCAGCAGGCCTATGCCCAGGACAACCCGCTCGGCTGGCAGGGCTACAGCGCCGAGGTCTGGGGCGTCAGCGCCAGCGACGGCCCGGCCGACATCTCGCTTCAATACACCACCACCGCTGGCAAGACCGTGAAGCGCCGCTTCATCAGCTATGCCGGCCGCGGCATGGGCCTGCATGACGACGGCACGCTGGCGCCCTATGCGGCCGGCGGCTCCATTGCTTTCGCGCCCGAGATCGTCATCCCGGCGCTGATGGCCATCAAGGAGCGCTACCCGCACACCTGGGGCCGCTACGGCTTCTGGGATGCCTTCAACCCCAGCTTCAACTTCCCCGACGTGCGCCTCACGCATGGCCGCATCGAGCCCGGCAAGGGATGGGTGGACACCGACATGCTGGGCATCGACCAGGGCCCGCTGCTCGCGATGATGGGCAACCATCGCGGCGAGCTGGTGTGGCAGGCGATGCGCAAGAACGCCCACCTCATCAAGGGCTTGAAGCGGGCTGGCTTCACCGGAGGCTGGCTCGGCTGACATGCGCCGCCGTGACCTGCTCAGCGCTTCCGCCGCCGCGGCCCTGACCGGCTGTGCGCGTCACGATGGCACGACGACACTGCGCTTCTGGGCCATGGGCCGCGAGAGCGAGGTCGTGGCCGAGTTGATGCCAGGCTTCGAACGTGAACACCCCGGCGTGCGCGTCAAGGTCGAGCAACTCCCCTGGACGGCCGCGCATGAGAAGCTGCTGACGGCCTTTGCCGGCGACGCCACGCCCGATCTGGCCCAGGTCGGCAACACTTGGCTACCCGAGATGCAGGCCCTGGGCGCGCTGGAGCCGCTGGAGCCCTGGCTGGCGCGCACGCCGTCGCTGCAGGTGACGGACTATTTCGAAGGCATCTGGGCCACCAACCTGGCCGGCGGCCAGCGCGTGGGCCTGCCCTGGTATGTCGACACGCGGCTGATGTTTGTGCGCCAGGATCTGCTGGCCAAGGCCGGCATCCCGTCCATGCCTGTGAGTTGGGATGACTGGCGCGCCGCGCTGGCCCGGCTGCGCGAGCAGGGCATGGACAAACCCATCCTGCTGCCGACCAACGAGTCCGCACCGCTGCTGGCGTTGGCGATGCAGCAGCCGGGCGAGCTGCTGCGTGACGGCGGCCGCTATGGCAACTTCTCAGGCCCGGGCTTTCGCAAGGCTTTGTCCTTCTACCTGGAGCGCTTCCAGCGCGGCGAGGCGCCCGGCGTCAGCGAGGTGCAGATCGGTAACCTCTGGCAGGAGTTCGGCCGCGGCAACTTCGCCTTCTACATGTCGGGGCCCTGGGACATCGGCGAGTTCAAGCGCCGCCTGCCGGCCGAACTGGCCAATGCCTGGATCACCGCCGAGTTGCCTGGCCCGGACGGCCCCGGCGTCTCCATCGCCGGTGGTGCCAGCCTTGCCATGTTCAAGCGTTCGCGCCACAAGCCCGAAGTCTGGGCGCTGATCAGCTACCTGAGCCGGCCCGACGTGCAGCTCGAGTTCTACCGCCTGACGGGCGACCTGCCGGCGCGGCGCAGTGCCTGGGCCCTGCCTTTGAATGGCGCCACGCTGGCCGAGGACCGCCACGCCGCCGCCTTCCGCCGCCAGCTCGAGCGCGTGCGCGCGGCGCCGGCCGTGCCGGAATGGGAGCGCATCGAGAAGGAGATGCAGCTCGCGGCCACGCGCGCGGTGCACGGCGTGACCGACCTCGACACGACGGTGCGTTCGCTGGATGCCCTCGTCGACGGCATCCTGGAAAAGCGCCGCTGGATGCTGGACCGAAAGACCGCCGCATGAAGCACAGTGGTCGCGAATCCCTCGCCGCCTGGGCCTTCGCCGCCCCGGCGCTGATCGTCATCGCGCTGTTCTTTGGCGTGCCCGTCTTCGCCGGCCTTGCGTTGAGCCTCACCGATTTCGACATCTATGCGCTGGCCGACCTGCGCAACCTGCGCTGGCAAGGCTGGGACAACTATGTGCACGTGTTGAGCCTGCCGCTGTTCTGGAAGGCGCTGGGCAATACCCTCTACTTCGTCGTGCTCGGCGTGCCGCTGTCGATCGGCGTGTCGCTGGCCGCGGCCGTGCTGCTGCAGTCGAAGCTGGTGCGTTTCAAGCCGCTGCTGCGCACCGCCTTGTTCGCCCCCGTGGTGACCACGCTGGTGGCCGTCGCCGTCATCTGGCGCTATCTCTTCCACGTCAAATACGGTCTGGTGAACTACACGCTGCAGTCCCTGGGCCTGGACCCCGTCGACTGGCTGGGCGACCCGCACTGGTCCATGCCCACCATCATCCTGTTCGCCGCCTGGAAGAACTTCGGCGGCAACATGATCATCTTCATCGCGGCGCTGCAGGCCGTGCCGCATGACCTGTACGAGGCCGCGCGGCTGGACGGCGCGCGCAGCTGGGCGCAGTTCCGCTACATCACGCTGGCCAGCATCGCGCCGACCCTGCTGATGGTCACCATCCTGACGACGGCCGGGTACTTCCAGCTTTTTGCCGAGCCCTATGTGATGACCCAGGGCGGCCCGCTGCAGAGCACGGTCAGCGTGCTCTACCTGATGTACGAAGAAGGCTTCAAGTGGTGGAACCTGGGCCTGGCCTCGGCCGTGGCCTTTGTGCTCTTTGTCATCATCGTGGTGGTCAGCAAGGGCCTGATCGCCGTGCAGCGGCGGCTGACGGGGGAGGGCGCATGAAGCCCAGGACCCTTCTGGTCAATGGCCTGCTGTGGGCCTTTGCGGCGCTGGCGGCCTTCCCGCTGGTGTGGATGGTGTGTGTGTCGCTGATGCCGGCCGGCAGCGCCTCCAGCCTGCCGCCGCCGCTGGTCCCGCACGACCCGACGCTGGTGCACTACCGCCAGTTGCTCGGCGACGGTGGCTTGAAGCGAGCCTTCGTCAACAGCCTGGGGCTGGCCGTGGTGAGCACGTTGATGTCGGTGAGCTTCAATACGCTGGCGGGCTACTCGTTCGCCAAGCTGCGCTTTCGCCACCGCGAGCGGGTGTTCGGGCTGCTGATCGCGGCGCTTGTCATCCCGGGGCAGGTGGCGATGCTGCCGCTGTTCCTGATGCTCAAGGGCATGGGCCTGGTGAACACATGGATGGGCGTGCTGATTCCCAGCATGGCGGGGATCTTTGGCATCTTCCTTGTGCGGCAGTACGCGCGAGGGGTGCCGGATGAATTGCTGGAGGCGGCTCGGTTGGATGGGGCAGGGGAGGGGCGCATCTTCTGGAACATCGTGCTGCCGACGTTGAAGCCGGTGTTGGTGACGCTAGCGGTGTTTGCCTTTTTAGGAAGTTGGAACGACTTCATGTGGCCGTTGATCGTGTTGACGGATGGCGAGATGCACACGCTGCCAGTCGCATTGGCTGCGTTGTCGCGGGAGCATGTGAACGACAGCGAGCTGATGATGGCGGGGGCGGTGATCACCGTGCTGCCGGTGCTGGGGTTGTTTGTGGCGCTGCAGAGGTATTACATGCAGGGGCTGTTGATGGGGAGTGTGAAATGACGGCCCGTTGCAGTGGCTTTGTGCCTATGCCCAGCCGGGAGTTCGCCCCGGCGGGCGACCTTCTTTTTGAGCGACCAAAAAGAAGGCAAAAAGTCGCCCCTGCGAAACCGCCCCTGCGGGGTTCCCTGCGATGCTCTGAACCCGGGGCCGCGCCCAACTCACTTCGCTACGCTGCGTTCAAACAAAGGGGCGCGAAGTCAGAGCTTGAGGCTCGCTGCGCTCGCGCCCCGGGCTCCTGCGCTTCTCGGCGGTTTAGAAGGGGAGTTCTCGAAACAGCCGAACAGCCAACAGCCAAACCCGAAAGCCGTTCGCACCGAGGTGGTTTTCTCCCCCCCTTTGAGCCCGCCGAGGAACGCAAGACCTTGAGGCCGCGCGCGCAGCGCGCCTCAAGAACTGACTCCGCGCAACTGTTTGACCGCAGCGTAGCGAAGGGAGTTTTGCGCGGGGCCTCAAGGGCTGAGTACCGCAGGGCACCCCGCTGCGAAGCAAAGGGGCGGGCGGTTCGGGGGCGACTTCTTTGCCTACTTTCTTGTTCGCACAAGAAAGTAGGTCGCCCGCCGGGGCGAACTCCCGGCATGGGCCTTACCTCTCAACCTGCAGCCGCCAAGCCATGAGAAGGTTTCTCTACGTCTTGCTGACTTGCACCCTGCTCGCGTGCCTTGCGTCTCACGCCGCCATCCTCGATGACATGAAGGACGCCACCCGCTGGAAAGCCACCGCCTCCGACCAGGTCAAGGCTACCCTTCGACAAGACTCTCGCGACGACTCCCTCTGCCTCGACTACGACTTTGCCGGCGTCTCCGGCTATGCCGTGCTGCGCCGCGAACTGCCGCTGGACTGGCCGGCCGACTTCGCGCTGACCACCCAGCTCAAGGGCAAGACCACCGGCAACGACGTGCAGATCAAGTTCGTCGACGCCAGCGGCGACAACGTCTGGTGGATCAATCGCCCCGCGCTCGCATTGCCAGAAACGTTGACCGAGACGCGCTTCAAGCGCCGCCACGTCGCCTTCGCCTGGGGGCCGACCGAGGACCGCGTGCTCAAGCGCAGCCAGTTCATCGAATTTGTCGTCGTCGCCGGCCAGCAAGGCGGCGGGGCAGGCGCCCTGTGCGTCGGCGCCCTGGGCCTGGAGCCGCGCGAGCCCGCGCCCAAGGCCTGGCCTGCGCCGCGTCGCAGGATGGGCGCCAGCGAGATGACGCTGGACTTCCAGTCCTTGCGGGAGTTCAACGGCCTGTGGTTTGCCAGCGGCGCGGCCATGCGCATCGAGGTCTCCGACGACAACCGGCGCTGGAAGACGCTGTCCACCCAGCCCGGCCGCGCGCTGTTCCTCGGCGAGCAGGAATGGCGCTGGCTGCGCCTGCGTTACGAAGGAAAAAAGCCGCCTGAGGTCGAGTTGCGTGACGCGGCCCGCTGGCCCGACGGCAACGCCGCCGTTGCCGAACTGGCCAAGGCCCTGCCGCGCGGCGAGCTGCCGCGCGCCTTTCTTGGCGAGCAGAACTACTGGACCGTCGTCGGCGTGGATGGCGGTGCCCAGCGCTCGGGCCTGGTCAGCGAGGACGGCGCCATCGAGCTGACCCGCGGCGGTCCCAGCATCGAGCCGACCGTGCGCCTGGCTGATGGTCGTCTCGTCACTTGGGCTCAGGTGCGCACGGGGCACAGTCTCATCGAGCACGCCTTGCCCGTCGTGCGGTGGCAGCATGCAGACGTCGAGTTGCGCGTCGAAGCCGGCGCCGACGGCCCGGCCAAGGCGCCGCAGCTGCTGGCCCGCTACACGCTGCGCAACCCGACCAGCAAACCGCAGCGCTACTCGCTGCTGCTGGCATTGCGCCCCTGGCAGGTCAACCCGCCGCAGCAATTCCTGTCGACACAAGGAGGCATCAGTCCTCTGCCCACCGTGGCCTGGGCCGATGGCAAGTTGACTGCTGCCGGCCTGGCCATCCAGCCACGCGAGACGCCGGCCGAAGTGCGCGCCGCGTCGTGGAGCGCCGGCCCCGGCTTCGCCACGCTGCTGCAGGCGCCGCCCCTCACGCAACTGGCGGACGCCGAGCTACTGCCCTCCGCGCTGATGCGCTTCGACATCGAACTCGCACCGGGCGAGGCACGCAGCCTGGGCTGGGTGACGGGCGGTGATGCGGGGGCCCTCGACACCCGCCTGGCCGTCGCCGCCGCGCAATGGCGCGACCGCCTCGGCGTGCTGGAACTGAACCTGCCGCCCCAGGCCCAGCCCATCGCCGACACCATGCGCAGCGCGCTGGCGCAGATCCTCGTGTCCCGCGACGGCCCCGCACTGCGCCCCGGCACGCGCTCCTATGCCCGCTCGTGGGTGCGCGATGGCGCCATGATGGTGGCCGGCCTCGTGCGCATGGGTGAGGCCCAGGCCGCGCGCGAGTTCGTCGACTGGTATGGCGGCTATATCTTCGAGTCGGGCAAGGTGCCCTGCTGCGTCGACCAGCGCGGCGCCGACCCCGTCGTCGAGAACGACAGCCACGGCCAATACCTGTTTGCCGTCGCCGAGCTCTGGCGTCACACCCAGGATCGCGCGCTGCTGGAGCGCCACTGGCCCAAGGTGCAGCGCGTCGTGGCGTGGATGGAGGCCCTGCGCCAGAGTGAACGCAAGCCGGGTGCCGACCCGCGCTTCAAGGGGCTGATGCCGCCGTCCATCAGCCACGAGGGCTACAGCGACAAGCCGGCCTATTCCTATTGGGACGACTTCTGGGCCTTGCGCGGCTACAAGGACGCGGTGCAGATTGCCCAGGCCCTGGGTGACACCGCGCAGGCCGTGCGCTGGGCGGTGTCGCGTGACGAGTTCGAGGCCGAACTGGGCGCCTCCATCACTGCGACCGCCCGGCACTACCAGCTGGACCACATCGCCGGCGCCGCCGACCGCGGCGACTTCGACGCGACGTCGACGACCATGGCCCTCAACCCGGCCCAGGCCGACAAGCTGCCACCCGAGCTGTTGCGCGGCACCTTCGACCGCTATGTGTCGGAAGCCGAGGCCCGCATCACGGGTCGCAAGGCCTGGGCGGACTACACGCCCTACGAACTGCGCAATGTCAGCGCCCTGGTGCGCCTGGGTCGGGTGGATGAAGCGCACCGGCTGCTGGCCTGGTTCTTCACGCACCAGCGCCCGATGGGCTGGAACCAGTGGGCCGAGGTGGTGCGGCCCGATGCGCGCGAGGCCCGCTTCCTGGGCGACATGCCGCATGCCTGGATCTCGTCCGACTACCTGCGCGCGGCCCTGGACCTGCTGGCCTACGAGCGCGAAGCCACTGGCAGCCTCGTGCTCGGCGCTGGCTTGTCGCCAGCCTGGCGTGCGGCCGGTGACATCGGCGTGGCTGGCCTGTCCACCGCCTGGGGCCGCCTCGACTACCGGTTGCTCAGGCGCGCCGATGGCGGCTGGACGCTGCATATCGACCGCCGGCCCGAACGACTGCCTGGTGATTTGCGCCTGGCCTGGCCGGGTACGGAGCGGTTGCCGCGCGCTAACGTCGAGACTCAGGGCCTGAGCTGGCAGGATCGCGAACTGCCCCTGCCCGCCAACGCCACCACCATCCAGCTGGAGCCCACGCCATGACGATGAACCGCCGCCAGTTGCTGTTGACGACGCCGGCTCTGCTCAGCGCCTGCACGGCCTTGCCGCCCACGCCTGCCGGCCTGGCCGCCGGCGAGCAGCGCGCCTGGGAGCTCGAAGGCCAGCGCTTCTGGATCTGGCTGCCGCGCGAATACAGCCAACGCACCGAAGCCTGGCCGCTGGTTGTCTTTCTGCACGGCTCGGGCGAGCGTGGCACCGACCTGGAGAAGGTCAAGGTCCACGGCCCGCCCAAGCTGGTCGCCGTCGGCGCCGACTATCCGTGCATCGTTGTCAGCCCGCAGCTCGAGGACAACCTGCGTTGGGACCCCGAGCGCTTGCACAAGCTGCTCGGCGCCCTCAAGGCCAGGCTCAATATCGATCCGCAGCGCTGCGTCGGTACCGGCCTGTCCCTCGGCGGCTTCGGCGTGTGGCACTGGGCCACGGCCTTCCCGCGCGACCTCGCGGCCATCGCACCTGTCTGCGGCTTTGGCGATCCGGCCAAGGTTTCCGCCATGCGTAGCGTGCCGGTGCGCGGCTATCACGGCGAGCAGGACCAAGTCGTGCCGCTGGCGCCGCACATCGCCTGTGTCGAGGCGCTGCGCGCGGCCGGTGGCACTGCATCACTGACCATTTACCCCGGTGTCGGCCACGACTCCTGGACGCCGGCCTATCAAGATCCTGGACTGCTGCCCTGGCTGTTGGCGCAGCGACAAACATGACCGTTCACTCCCTTGGCAACAAAGTCGGCCTCGAGGCCGAGCTGCTGTCCCATGGCGCGCTGCGCCGCCTGATGTTCGGGCCGGCGCTGATGCTCAACCTCTTCCCCGGCAACGAGCTGGAAGGCGGGCCGGCCAATGTCTGGCTGCGCCGGCGCGATGCGGGCGGCAATTGGCGCATCGCAGCGCTGCTGGGGCCGCTCTCGCCGCTGAGCGCGCACACCGACGAAGGTGCCTTCGAGATGCGCGGTGAGTGGGACGGCCTGGCCCTGCGCCTGCAACTGCGCCTGGCCGCAGATGAGCCCGTGCTGTTCTGGCATCTGCAGGCCGCGAACGTTAGCGACACCGCCTGCGAGATTGCACCCGTGCTGGTGCAGGACGTGGGCCTGGCCGACTATGGCGCCGCGCGCACCAACGAGTTCTACGTCAGCCACTACATCGACCTGCAGCCGCTGCAGCACCCCGGCCACGGCGTGCTGCTGGCCGCGCGCCAGAACCAGGCGCAGGGCGGCAAGCACCCCTGGCTGCTGGCCGGCTCGTTGCGCCGCGCGGAGAGTTTTGCGACCGATGCCAGCCAGGTCTGGGGCCATGCCGCGCGTGAGGGCGCCTTGCCGCCGGGGCTGTTGAGCGGCCTGCCGGGTCAGCGCCTGCAGCACGAGCACGCCCTGGTCGGGTTGCAGGATGAGGCCCTGCCGCTCGCGCCCGGTGAGCGCGCGGCGGCGGGCTTTTTCCTGGCGCTGCAAGCCCATCATCCCGGGGCCAGCAGCGACGCCGACCTGGCCCGGCTGCCCACGCTGCTGGCGCTGCCCGAGGCCCAGCCATCCAACATGCTGGACGCGCCGGGCCTCTTGCCGGCGCCCAGCCTGTTCGCCAGCGCATCGATGCTGGCCAGCCGGGACTTCAGCGACGAGGACCTGGCCGCCTACATCCCCGGCGAGCGTCGCCATGAGGAATGGCAGGGCAACCAGCGCTTGAGTTTCTTCACCGGCGAGGCGACCCACGTCGTGTTGCGCGCCAAGGAACTGCTGGTGCAGCGGCCCCACGGCCACATCCTGCGCAGCGGCGACCATCTCGTGCCCGACGAGGGCGCGCTGACGTCCACCTGCTGGATGGGCGGCGTCTTCCATTCCATGCTGACCCAGGGCCATGTCAGCATCAACCGCCTGCTGTCCACGCAGCGCAGCCTGCTCGGCCTGTTCGGCACGGCCGGTTTGCGGCTGTTCGTGCAGCCACAGGTGAGCGACTGGCTGCTGCTCGGCCTGCCGTCGGCTTTCGAGATCCAGCCGCAGCGTTGCCGCTGGCTGTATGCCTTTGATGCCGGCGTCATCGAGGTCGTCGCGTCGGCCGCCGCCACGCCGGATGCGATGGCGCTGAGCGTGCGCATGCTCAAGGGCCGGGCGCTGCGCCTGCGGGCCAGCCTCAACCTGGCCGTGGGCGGTGACGATGGCGCCGCGCCATTCAAGCCCGTGTGGGAGCACAGTGGCAGCCGGCTGCGCATCACGCCGCCCGAAGGCAGCGAGCTGGCGGAGCGCTTTCCCGGTGGCGGCCTCGTCATCGACGCGCCGGGCCTGGCCATCGTGGGCGACGACGGCCGGCTGTTCGACGACGGTGTCAGCCGCGGCGAGCCGCTGGTCTGCCTCGACTTCTCGCCGACGTCGGCGTTTTCGCTGACGCTGCGCGGCGAGCTGCTCGACACCGCGCCGCCACCCGCCCAGCCACTGACGCTGCCGCATTGGCAGCACCCGGCCCTGGTGCAGCTGAGCGACATCCTGCCCTGGTATGCCCACAACGCCCTGGTGCACTACCTGTCACCGCGTGGCCTGGAGCAGTACTCCGGCGGTGGCTGGGGCACGCGCGATGTCTGCCAGGGGCCGCTGGAAATGCTTTTGGCCCTGGGCCAGACCGCACCGGTGCGCGATCTGCTGCTGCGTGTCTTCAGCAACCAGAACCCGGATGGCGATTGGCCGCAGTGGTTCATGTTCTTCGAGCGCGAGGCCAAGATCCGTGCCGGCGACTCGCATGGCGACATCGTCTTCTGGCCGCTGCTGGGCCTGGCGCAATACCTCATCGCCAGCGGCGACGCCGGCCTGCTCGACGAGGTGCTGCCCTTCCATGACGGCGAGCCGGCCACACTGGCGGCGCATGTGGAGCGGGCGCTGGCGCTGATCCGCCAGCGCGTCGTACCCGGCACGGGGCTGGCCGCCTACTGGCATGGCGACTGGAACGACTCGCTGCAGCCGGCCGACCCGGCACTGCGAGAGCGCCTGTGCAGCGCCTGGACGGTCACGCTGCACCACCAGATGCTGCACACGCTGGCGACGGCCTTCACGCAGATCGGCCGAGCCCACGACGCCGCCGCGCTGACCGCCGAGGCCATGGGCGTGCGCGCCGAGTTCCAGCGCCTGCTGGTGCAGAACGATGTCGTCGCTGGCTATGCACTTTTCCCTGAGCAGGGCGAGCGCGAGCTGTGGATCCACCCGCAGGACACCCGCACCGGCCTGCGCTACAGCCTGCTGCCGATGATGCATGCCGTCATCGACGAGCTCTTCACCCCTGAACAGGCCGCCATCCAGGCCGCGCTGATCGAGCAGCATCTGAAGGGCCCCGATGGTGCCCGCCTGTTCGACGCGCCGCTACCCTATCGCGGCGGCCCGTCGCAGCTGTTCCAGCGCGCCGAGACCAGCACCTTCTTCGGCCGCGAGATCGGCATCATGTACATGCACGCCCATCTGCGCTATGCCCAGATGCTGGCCCATCTCGGTCACGCCGAAGCCTTCCTGCAGGCGCTCGCGCTGGCCCACCCGATTGCACTGACCGACCGCGTGCCCAGCGCGAGCCGGCGCCAGGCCAATTGCTACTACTCCAGCTCCGATGCCGCCTTCCCCGACCGCTACGAGGCCCAGGCCCATTACGGCCGAGCGCTGGCCGGCGAGGTGGCGCTGGACGGCGGCTGGCGCATCTATTCCAGCGGCCCGGGCATCGCGCTGGGTCTGGTCATCAACTCGCTGCTCGGCCTGCGGCTGGAGCAGGGCGCCCTCGTCGTCGATCCTGTCATGCCGCCGTTGCTGGACGGGCTCACCGTGCAGCTGGTGCTGGCGGACTTGCGCTTCGAGCTGACCTACCGCGTCGGCTCGCGCGGATATGGTGTGGAGCGGGTGCGGGACGAGGCGGGCGCCGAGCTGCCGGCCATGCGGCGCGCGAACGCCTACCGCATGGCTGGACTGGCGCTGGCGCGGCCTGTGCCAGGCAGCCTGTCGCGGCTGACGATAGAGATCGGGTAGGAGATCCTCGTGGTGAAGATCCTTGCGAAGTTCTGGCTCTTGCGCTTCCTGCAGGTGTTCGTGCTGGCATGCGCCGTGCTGGGCGGCATCGAAGCCCTGCAGCATGGCGGACAGGAGGCGTCCTACCGGTCCGTGCTGACCTGGGCGGCGCTCACGGCGTTGATGACGGCGACGGTCTCGGCCTGGTGGGCCTACAAGCGCCAGTGCAAACTCGTCTTCAAGGATCCCTAAACCATCCGTATCGGGATGGTGACGGGGCCGTCGTTGATGAGGTGGACCTGCATGTCGGCACCGAACTCGCCATTGGCGACGACAGGGTGCTGGCTTCGTGCAAACGCCAGCGCGTGCTCGTAGAGCCGGCGTCCCGGCTCCGCCGGAGCAGCGCCCGTGAAGCTCGGCCGGTTGCCGGCACTCGTGTCGGCCGCCAGCGTGAACTGGCTGACGATGAGCAGGCCGCCGGCCACGTCCTGCAGGCTGCGGTTCATCTTGCCGGCGTCGTCGCTGAAGACGCGCAGCTTCAGCACCTTGGTGATCAGCTTCTCGGCGGTCGCCTCGCTGTCGGTGGGTTCGGCGCAGACCAGCATCAGCAAGCCCGGGCCGATGGCGCCGACAACAGCACCGCCCACTTCGACGCGTGCCTCGCGCACCCGTTGCAATACCGCGATCAAACCAGGTCCTCCTCGTCCATGTTGTGCGCCTCGACGTCCATGGGCAGCAGCTGGATGCTGGCGCGCAGCCCGGGCACGGCACTCATCAGCGCCTGCTCGACGTCCACGCGCAGCGCCGCGGCGCGGCCCAGCGTCCAGCTGGCCGGCATGTGCATGTGCAGGTCGATGAAGCGACGCTGGCCGGCCACGCGGCTGGCGATGTGGTCGAAGCGGATGGCGTGCGGATGGATAAAGCCGTCCAGCACCGCCATCACCTGAGTCATGGATTCGGCGTCCAGGGCCTGGTCCATCAGGCCACCGGTGGACTCGCGCATCAGATGCACGCCTTCGCGCAGGATGTTCAGCGCCACGATGATGGCCAGCAACGGGTCCAGCCATTGCCAGCCGGTGGCCATGACACCCAGCAGCCCGGCCACGACACCGGCCGAGGTCCAGACGTCGGTGATCAGGTGGCGCGCATCGCCCTCCAGTGCCACCGAGCGCACCTCGCGTGCCTTGCGCAGCATGGCCCAGGCCATGGCACCGTTCAACGCCGAGCTGACGACGGCCAGCGTGACGCCGACGCCGATGGCTTCCAGAGCCTGGGGGTGTTGCCAGCGGTCTGCAGCGCCCCACAGGATGCCCAGGCCGGCCGCGATGATGAGGATGCCCTCGAACCCGCTGGAGAAGTATTCGGCCTTGTGGTGACCATAGGGGTGGCCTTCATCCGGTGGCTGGGCGGCCAGCGTCACCATGGCCAGGGCGAACACGGCGCCGGCCAGGTTGACGAGGGACTCCAACGCGTCGGCCGCCAGGCTGACCGAGCCCGTCCACCACCAGGCGGCGGTCTTCAGCGCAATGGTCACGAGGGCGACTGCGACCGAGAGCTTGAGATAGGCGCTGGCTTGCATGGCGGCATTGTCAGCGGCGCGCAGCAGGCCCCCGCAGAATGGGTGCCATGATGAATGCCGCTTTGATACGCGTTGCGGCCAGCCTGCTGGCCATGCTGTTGCTGGCGTTGCCGTTCGCGACGCCGGCCCAGGACCTGAAACCCGATACGCAGGGGCGCATCGACTTCGACAGCTTCACGCCCAAGACCATGTTCGACCTCGCCCGCGAGCGCCGCCAGAACTGGGCGGCGCAGCGCGTCTGGGGCGAACTGAGCCTGCCCAGGGGCGCCGGCGACAAGGTCCCGGCCATGGTGCTGATGCATGGCAGCGCCGGCGTGGAGAGCAGCATGTCGCAATGGGTCGACGCCTTGAACGACATCGGCGTCGCTACCTTCGTCGTCCACGTCTTTGAGGCGCGCGGCGTCAAGCGCACGGCGGAGAACCAGACGCTTGTTCCCTACTCGGCCGACCTGATGGACGCCTTCCAGGCGCTGATGCTGCTCGCCGGTCATCCACGCATCGATGCTTCCCGTATCGGCATCATGGGCTTCTCGCGCGGCGGAAGCGTGGCCTTCCAGACCGCCATCGAACCGCTGCGCCGTGCCGTGGTGAAGAGTGACCTGAGCTTCGCCCTGCACATCCCGGTGTACGCGGGATGCAACCAGGTCTACTGGTCGCCGCGAGTGACGAAGGCGCCGCTGCTCAACCTCGTCGGCGCTGAAGACGACTACGCCACGGCGCGGCCCTGCGAGCAGTTGGCCGAGCGCTACGCCGAGGCGGGCACGCCGGCTCGCACCATCAACTACGCCGGGGCGCCGCATTCCTGGGACGCCATGTACCAGCCCTTCCTGCTGGAGGGGGCCACGTCGGCAGCGCCCTGCGGCGTGCTGCGCTGGGACATCGAGGCGTGGAAGATCACGGCCGAGCGAACCGGCGCGACCATCGACGCGGCGAGGCTTGGGGAGTTCTTCGACAGCTGCGTCATCCGGGGCGTGCATGTCGGGCGCAACGAATCGGCCTTCCGGCAATCGCGAGCGGATGTGAAGGCCTTCGTGCGGCAGGTGTTTTTCGCCGGCAAGTGACCCGCGGGCATGCGCCGGATGCATCCTCAAGCTGGCGGGTCATGGGAGCAACCGCCATGGCGTCGTCCCTAGAATCCGCCTGCTGCTTTCCGGAGTCCGCTGCATGACCACCCCCCACACCACCGACGTCTCCCACATCGCCCCGCGCGAGAAGGCCGAGATCCTTTCCCAGGCCTTGCCCTACATCCGCAAGTTCCACGGCAAGACCATCGTCATCAAGTACGGCGGCAATGCCATGACCGACCCGGCCCTGCAGCAGGACTTCGCCGAGGACGTGGTGCTGCTCAAGCTCGTGGGCCTGAACCCCATCGTCGTGCACGGTGGCGGGCCGCAGATCGAAGGCGCCTTGAGCCGCCTGGGCAAGAAGGGCGAGTTCGTGCAGGGCATGCGCGTCACCGACGAGGAGACGATGGAAGTCGTCGAGTGGGTGCTGGCCGGCCAGGTGCAGCAGGACATCGTCGGCCTCATCAATGCCGCCGGCGGCAAGGCCGTGGGCCTCACGGGCCGCGACGGCGGCATGATCCGCGCGAAGAAGCTCAAGATGATGGACAAGGACGATCCGGCCAAGGAGCACGACGTCGGCCAGGTCGGCGACATCGTCGCCATCGACCCCAGCGTCGTGAAGGCCCTGCAGGACGACCAGTTCATCCCCGTCGTCAGCCCCATCGGCTTTGGCGAGCACAACGAGAGCTACAACATCAACGCCGACGTCGTCGCCGCCAAGCTGGCCACGGTGCTGCAGGCCGAGAAGCTGCTGATGCTGACCAACATCCGCGGCGTGCTGGACAAGAACGGCGAGCTGCTGACCGAGCTGACGCCGCGCCGCATCGACGAGCTGGTGGCCGACGGCACCATCAGTGGCGGCATGATCCCCAAGATCGCCGGCGCCATTGACGCGGCCAAGAGCGGTGTCAATGCCGTGCACATCATCGACGGCCGCGTGCCGCACGCGATGCTGCTGGAGATACTGACCGATCAGGCCTACGGCACGATGATTTCGTCTCGATGAGACGAAATGCTCGTGCCGCGTCTGAGCCGAAGGCGAGGACTTGCGATGATCGGTGGGTGACGAAATCTCGCGACCCGGTCTGGCTGTTCGACCTCGACGACACCCTGCACAACGCTTCGCATCGGGCGTTCACCGAGTTGAATGCGTCGATGGCGGCCTATATGGTCACCTACCTCGGCCTGACGGAAGAGCAGGCCGCGGCGCTGCGCAATCGCTACTGGCAGCGCTATGGCGCAACGCTGACGGGGCTGCAGCGCCACCATGGCGTGAAGCCGGCGCATTTCCTCAGCGAGACCCATCGCCTGCCCGGGCTGGAAGCCCATCTGCATGGCCACGGCCATGACCTGGCCGCGCTGCGCCGCCTGCCGGGGCGCAAGCTGCTGATGACCAATGCGCCGCGCAGCTATGCCGAGCGCGTGCTGGCGGCCATCGGGCTGTCCGGCGTCTTCGAGCGCCTGATCTGCGTCGAGGACATGATCATCTTCGGCCACTCCCGCCCCAAGCCCGATACGCGCATGTTCCGTATCGTGCTGGCACGCCTGAAGCTGAAGCCGGAACGCTGCATCCTCGTTGAAGACACGCTGATCCACCAGAAATCGGCCCGCAGCCTGGGGCTGCGCACCGTCTGGATGCAGCGCTGGCTGCGCAAGGCGGCCGATGGCCGGCGCCTGCAGCACCGCCCGGCCTACGTGACCCAGCGGGTGCGTTCCCTGGCAGCCTTGTTACGCTACCCCCTGTTCTGAAGGAAGACGCTCATGGATGAGGGGGTATCCTCACCTGACAATGCGGCTTCCGCGCGTTTGGAAAGTCCACAGAGTCCATGTCCCCGTTCTCGGTCCTGATCGTCGAAGACCAAGCCCGCTTCCGCGAGGCTTTCACTCACGCTCTGGGCAGCGTGCCCGACATCGAGCTGCTGGGCATCGCGCCCGACCTGCCCCAGGGCCGGCGCATGTTCGATCAGTTGCAGCCCGACGTCCTGCTCGTTGACCTGGACTTGCCTGGCGGCAGCGGCATCGAGCTGATCCGCCATGCGGCCCAGACCCGGCCGCAGTGCGAGGTCATGGTCATTTCCGTCTTCGGCGATGAGCAGCATGTGGTCGCCAGCATCGAGGCTGGCGCCACCGGCTATCTGCTGAAAGACAGCCTGGCGCTGGACCTGCCCGGCCAGCTGCGCTCTCTGCGCGCCGGCGGCAGCCCCATCAGCCCCGTCATCGCCCGCCGCCTGCTGGTGCGTCTGGCCCCCGGGTCGCAGAACTCGACCGGCCCCTCGCCGGAGGCCATGGCCGCGACGATGGCCGACGAGGAAGTTGTCGCCCTGTCCGAGCAGGAATCGCGCGTGCTGCACCTGGCGGCCAAGGGTTTCACCTTCGATGAGATCGCGCAGTTCATGCAGGTCTCGCCGCACACGGTGATGACCTACGTCAAGCGGGTCTACCGCAAGCTGCACGTGCGCTCCAAAGTGGAAGCGATCTACGAAGCTCGCCGCCTGGGCTGGCTGCGCGACTAGGGCTGTAACAGGCCCTAACATCGCCGGCATGGACGCCGACCAGCCCGCCGCCGACAGCCCCGCTGCCAACCCCAAGAAGCGCCCCAAGCCCGGCGAGCGCCGCACGCAGATCCTGCAGGTGCTGGCCGGCATGCTGGAGCAGCCGGGCGCCGACCGCATCACGACGGCGGCGCTGGCAGCCAAGCTCGACGTCAGCGAGGCGGCCCTGTACCGCCACTTCGCAAGCAAGGCGCAGATGTTCGAGGCGCTGATCGATTTCATCGAGAGCAGCGTCTTCGGCCTGGTCAACCAGATCGCCGACTCGCCGCATCCCCTGCCGCCGCCTGGCAAGGCCGCGCGCATCGCCAGCGTCATCCTGCAGTTCGGCGAAAAGAATCCCGGCATGGCGCGGGTGATGGTGGGCGACGCCCTGGTCTACGAGAACGAGCGGCTGGTGGCCCGCATGAACCAGTTCTTCGACCGCATCGAATCCTCGCTGCGCCAGGTACTGCGCGCCGCAGCCGAGGCGCAGGGTTCACTGACGCCGACCGTGCAGGCCAATGCACAGGCCTCGGTCTGGGTCAGCTTCATCATTGGCCGGCTGCAGCGCTATGCCCGCTCGGGCTTCAAGCGGCTGCCGACGGAGCAGCTCGAAGCCTCGCTCAAGGCGATCGCCTGAGCCTGCCCGCCTAAACTGCGGCGATGTCTGCCGCTCTGGATTCCTTCCTCACCCGCGCCGAGGGCCTGCTGACCCGGCTCGAAGCCGTTCTGCCCCACGCCGCCACGCCGCCCGACTGGGCTGCTTCCACCGCCTTTCGCGCCCGCCGGCGCCATGGCGCCCTGGTGCTTGAGCCGGTGCGCGCCGTCAGCCGCATCCGCCTGTCAGACCTGCAGGAAGTCGAGCCGCAGAAGGAGCGGCTGCTGCGCAATACCGCCCAGTTCGTCGCCGGCAAGCCGGCCAACAACGTGCTCCTGACGGGCGCCAAGGGCACGGGCAAGAGTTCGCTGATCAAGGCCGTGCTCAACGAGTTTTCGAGCCAGGGCCTGCGCCTCATCGAGGTCGACAAGGCCGACTTGGTGGACCTGCCGGACCTGGTCGAACAGGTCGCGGCCCGCCCGGAGCGCTTCGTGGTTTTCTGCGATGACTTGAGCTTCGACGAAGGCGAGGCCAGCTACAAGGCGCTGAAGAGCGTGCTCGACGGCTCCGTCGCTGCCGCCACCGACAACGTGCTGATCTACGCCACCAGCAACCGCCGCCACCTGCTGCCCGAGAAGATGGTCGACAACCTTGCGGGCACCCATGGCGAGCATGGCGAAATCCATCCCGGCGAGGCCGTGGAGGAAAAGATCTCCCTGTCCGAGCGCTTCGGCCTGTGGATCAGCTTCTATCCCTTCAGCCAGAACGAATACCTGGCCATCGTGGCGCAGTGGTTGCGTCACTTTGGCGTGGACGATGCCGCCATTGAAGGGGCACGCCAGCCGGCGCTGATCTGGGCGCTGGAGCGCGGTTCCCGCTCGGGCCGTGTGGCTTACCAGTTTGCGCGCGACATGGCAGGGCGTGCCGAATGACTGAACGTCCCATCACCGAAGTGGCGGTTGGCGTTCTCGTCGCGCCTGACGGCCAGTTCTTGCTGACCTCGCGCCCCGAGGGCAAGGTCTACGCCGGCTACTGGGAATTCCCGGGCGGCAAGGTCGAGCCGGGCGAAAGCATCGAGCAGGCGCTGGCGCGTGAGCTGCGCGAGGAACTGGGTGTGCAGATCGGCGCAGCCCATCCGTGGAAGATGCTGGTCATGGACTACCCGCACGCCCGCGTGCGGCTGAACTTCTGCAAGGTGTACGACTGGCAGGGCGATTTCCAGATGCTGGAAGGCCAGCAGATGGCCTGGTCCGGCCTGCCGGCGCAGGTCCGGCCGGTGCTGCCTGGGACGATCCCGGTGCTGGAGTGGTTCGCTGAAGAGCGCCGGCACGTCGGTCCGACTCACCTAGACTGAAACCATGGAAACGCTGCCCCCACGCTCACTTCGTTCTCTGCCCCCCGAGGGGGCGCCATTGCCCTTCGGGCGGCCGGGCGGGCAATGAACTGGCTGGACGAAATCAAATGGGACGACAAGGGTCTGGTGCCCGTCATCGCCCAGGAGCAGGGCACGGGCGACGTGCTGATGTTCGCCTGGATGAACCGCGAGGCCCTGGCCCTGACGGCCGAGCGCGGCCAGGCCGTCTACTGGAGCCGCTCGCGCAGCAAGCTGTGGCACAAGGGTGAGGAGAGCGGGCACTTCCAGCAGGTGCATGCCATCCGCATGGACTGCGACAACGACGTCGTGCTGCTGACCATCACCCAACTTGGCCATGAGCCCGGCATTGCCTGTCACACCGGCCGCCACAGCTGCTTTTTCCAGAAGCTGGAGAACGGCGTCTGGAGCGCCACTGAGCCGGTCTTGAAGGACCCGAGCAAGATTTATGAGTGACGACATCCTTTCTCGCGTCGGCGCGGTCATAGCCTCTCGCAAGGGCGCTGATCCCGGCACCAGCTATGTTGCCAAGCTCTTCGACAAGGGCCTGGACGCCATCCTGAAGAAGGTCGGCGAGGAGGCCACCGAGACCGTCATGGCCGCCAAGGATGGCGACGCCCAGAAGGTGGTGTACGAGGTGGCCGACCTGTGGTTTCACAGCATGGTCGCGCTGGCTCATTTCGGGCTGAAGCCTGAGGATGTGCTCAGGGAACTTGCGCGTCGCGAGGGCTTGTCCGGCCTGGAAGAATTTGCGTCCCGCAACAAGCCGACGAAGGAAGCTCCATGAACAACGATCCGAGCCCGGTGGTGCTGGATGTCGCGGCGCCGGCCGAGAAGCTGGCCAGCCTCAAGCAGCTGACGATGGTGATCTATGTCCTCTATGCGCTGAGTGCCTTCACCGGCTTCACCGGCATCGTGGCCATCATCATCAACTACATCAAGCGCGAGGACGCCGCGGGCACCCTTTACGCCAGCCATTTCACTTGGCAGATCCGTACCTTCTGGTGGAGCCTGGTATGGGGCATCCTGGGCTTTGCCACCTTGCTGCTGGGCGTGGGCTTCGTGATCCTCGCCGTGGACGGCATCTGGTTCCTCTATCGCCTCATCAAAGGCTTCTTGAACTGGAACGACGGCAAGCCCATGCCGGTCTGAAGCGAGCAAAAGATGACTCACGACCCCAATTGCCTGTTCTGCAAGATCGTCGCCGGCCAGATCCCGAGCAAGAAGGTCTATGAGGACGAGGACATCCTCGCCTTCCATGACATCCACCCGTGGGCGCCGGTCCACGTGCTCATCATCCCCAAGCGCCACATCGCCTCCATGGCGGACGTGACCGAGGCCGAGGTCGCATTGCTGGGCAAAATGACGGCGCTGGGCCCGAAGCTGATGAAGGAACTGGGCGTCACCAACGGCTTCCGCCACGTCATCAACACGGGTCCGGACGGCGGTCAGGAGGTGTTGCACCTGCATCTGCATGTGATGGGCGGGCCTCGGCCGTGGTTGAAAGGCTGAGTTGTGACCAAACCTAAGGGCTGAGCACGATCGCACCGGAACGCGATCGACCTCGAAATGACCCAGGATGCTAGGGTCATCCCTCACCTAGAATTTGAGCCAGTCCACAAGGAGTCAACATCATGGGTTCATTCAGTATTTGGCACTGGCTGATCGTCCTCGTCGTCGTCATCGCCATCTTCGGCACCAAGAAGCTGCGCAATGTCGGTTCCGACCTCGGCGCTGCCGTCAAGGGGTTCAAGGATGGGGTGAAGGACGGCACGACTTCCGAAGAGCAAGCCGCTGCGCCCCAACAGGTCACCGCCCGCAAGGTCAATGACCCGAACACGGTCGACGTCGACGCGAAGACCAAGTCCTAAGTGCTTGACTTCGGCTTCGACAAGATCGCGCTGATCGGCGCGGTGGCCTTGATCGTCATCGGCCCCGAGAAGCTGCCGCGCGTGGCCCGCACGGTGGGCACCTTGCTGGGCAAGGCACAGCGCTATGTGGCGGACGTGAAGGCCGAGGTCAACCGCTCCATCGAACTGGAGGAGCTTCAGAAGATGAAGACCCAGTTCCAGACGGCGGTCCAGGACGTCGAGCAGAGCGTGCGCCAGGAGGTGGACACCGCGACGCAGGCGATGAATCAGACCTGGCAGGACGTGACCAGCGATTCGTCCTACGAAGCCGGCACGACGATCGCGCCACCGCCGCTCGAGTACCGCCACCCCAAGAAAAACTGGCGCCTCAAGCGCGGGTCGACGCCGATGTGGTTCAAGCAGAAGGCCGGTGTGAAGCGTCATACCCAATCGGGAGCTGCCCGCGTGGCGCGATTCCGCCCACCAGGCCTCAAGACATGAAGCCCCCACACTCGCTTCGCTCACTGCCCCCCGAGGGGGCGTCAGTGCGCTTGGGGCGGCCCGGCACGCACTGAGATGAGCTCCTTCCAGAACCCCGACCACGACGAACTGGCCGGTACCGAACAGCCCTTCGTCACCCACCTGATGGAGCTGCGCGACCGGCTGCTGCGCGCCGTCATCGCCATCGCGGTCTGCTTCGGCGTGCTGTGCCTCTACCCCGGGCCGAGCCAGCTTTACGACTGGCTGGCGGCGCCGCTCGTGGCCAACCTGCCCGAAGGCACCAAGATGATCGCGACCAACGTCATCGCGCCCTTCTTCGTGCCGATCAAGATCACCATGCTGGCCGCCTTCATGCTGGCTTTGCCCATCGTGCTCTACCAGGCCTGGGCTTTCGTCGCCCCGGGCCTGTACTCGCACGAGAAGCGCCTGGTGATGCCGCTGGTCGTGTCGAGCACGCTGCTGTTCTTCGGCGGCGTGGCCTTCTGCTACTTCTTCGTCTTCAAGAAGGTCTTCGCCTTCATCCAGAGCTTCGCGCCCAAGAGCATCACGGCGGCGCCGGACATCGAGGCTTATCTCGGCTTCGTGATGAACATGTTCATCGCCTTTGGTGCGGCCTTCGAGGTGCCCATCGTCGTTGTCGTGCTGGTGCGCATGGGCATCGTGTCGGTGGAGAAGCTGCGCGAATGGCGCGGCTATTTCATCGTCGTGGCCTTCATCGTTGCGGCCGTCATCACGCCGCCCGACATCGTTTCACAGCTCGCACTGGCGATCCCGATGTGCCTGCTCTATGAGGTGGGGCTGTTTGCGTCCACCTACTTCGTGCGCCATACCAAGGCGCCCGACGAGGCCGAGCAGACCACCCCCGATCAGTCGTCCTGATCGCGCTGCGGCTTGGGCCGCTGAGCCACGGCGAGCTGGAAGTGCATGGCCTTGCCGGCGCGCTGCACGCCCACCTCGACCTGACTGCTGGGCTTGAGGGCCGCCACGCTGGCCAGCAGTTCGGCTGGCGTCGTGACGGCATGCTCGCCGATGCGGGTCAGCACGTCGCCCGGCTTGATGCCAGCCTTGGCCGCCGGCGCGTCGTTGACGACGCCGCCGATCAGCACGCCCTTGGCATCGCCCAGCTTCAGTGCCTCGGCCAGTTCGGGCGTCAGCTCGCGCGTCTGCACGCCGATCCAGCCGCGCGCGACGACGCCGTCCTGCAGCAGCGAGGTCGCCACCTGGCGGGCCACGTCGACCGGGATGGCGAAGCCAATGCCCAGGGACCCGCCGCTGCGCGAGAAGATGGCCGTGTTGATGCCCACCAGCCGGCCATCGGCGTCCACCAGCGCGCCGCCCGAATTACCCGGGTTGATGGCCGCGTCGGTCTGGATGAAGTTCTCGAAGGTGTTGATGCCGAGCTGGTTGCGGCCCAGCGCCGACACGATGCCCGACGTGACCGTCTGGCCGACGTTGAACGGGTTGCCGATGGCCAGCACGACGTCACCGACCGCCAGGCTGGCCGCATCGCCCATCGCGATGACCGGCAGATCGGGCAGGCTGATCTTCAGCACGGCCACATCGGTCTCGGGATCGGTGCCGATGAGCTTGGCCTGGGCCTGGCGGCCGTCGCTGAGCATGACCTCGATGTCGGAGGCGCCCTCGACGACATGGTTGTTGGTCAGCAGCACGCCGTCAGCCGAGATGATGACGCCCGAGCCCAGGCCAAGCTGGGGACTGCCGCGGGGCTGGCGCAGCCCGAACGGGAAGCCGAACAGCTGTTCATGCGCCCGGCCCGCGCGCGACGGCGCCTTGCTGGCCGTGATGCTGACGACGGCCGGCGCTGCGACGCGAGCGGCCTGCGAGAAACCGGCGCGCACGACGGAGGCGGCAGGCGAGGAGGGCAAGGCGATCTGGCGTGCGGTCTGGGCGACGGTGGCATGGGGTAACCGTGCCTCGTGCAGCCATTGCGGCTTCAGCGTCGAGACGACGAAGAGGGCGGCCAGGGCGACGGTGACCGCCTGCGCGAAAATCAGCCAGAGCCGTTTCAACACCTACATCCCCATCAAGCCATGACCGATCGCGCCGCGCTGGAACTCCGCCTGAACCAGCTGCTGGAGCCCGCGCGCTTCAAGGATTATGGGCCGAACGGTCTGCAGGTCGAGGGGCGCGCCGAGGTGGGTCATCTCGTCTGCGGCGTCACGGCCAGCCTGGCCCTGATCGACGCGGCCATTGCCGCCGGGGCGGGTGCCATCCTGGTCCACCACGGCCTGTTCTGGCGTGGCCAGGATGGGCGCATCACGGGCTGGATGAAGCAGCGCCTGGCGCGGTTGATCCAGCATGACATCAACCTCTTCGCCTATCACCTGCCGCTGGACGCCCACCCGACATTGGGCAACAACGCGCAGCTTGGCGCGCAATTCGGCTGGACTGCGGACAGCCGCTTCGGCGAGCAGGATCTCGGTTTCGGCGCGGCCATCGAGCCCACCGACCTTGCCGCGCTGACGGTGAGGCTTCGCGATGCGCTGGGCCGCAACGTGACCGCCGTGCCGGGCGACGGCCGCCCGCTGCGCCGCGTCGCCTGGTGCACCGGCGGCGCCCAGAGCTATTTCGAGCCAGCCATCGCGGCGGGCGCCGATGTCTTCATCACCGGCGAGATCTCCGAGCCCCAGGCCCATTACGCCCGTGAGACCGGCGTCGCCTTCATCGCGGCCGGCCACCATGCTACGGAGCGCTACGGCGTGCAGGGCGTCGGTGCCCAGGTCGCGCAGGATCTGGGCCTCACCTGGCAGTTCATCGACGTGGACAACCCGGCCTGACCTAACCCTGGCGTAACCCGGCGCGGGGCCGCGGCTCCTAGCATCCGGCATGCCTTCCTGCTGCTATTGCGTTGCCCTCTCGCCCACTCGTGTCCTTGGGATGCTTGGCCTTCATCTGGCCGGCGCGTGAAGGCCGCGGAGGCCGTCACGCGGCCAGGCCGCTGGCGCCTGGCTTCGTCCCGGCGTCGGCAGATGGCGGTCTGGGCCGTGCTGTTGGGGCATGCGGCGTTGCTGCTGCTCATCTGGCAGGCGCGGCGGTGGCCAGCGGCAGGCGAAGAAGCGCGGCGTTCAGTGGTGCTGCGCCTGCTGCCCCCGCCGCCGCAGTTGCACCAGCGTGCGGCGCGCGTGCAGGCGCGGCAGCCCACCGCCCCATCACCGGGCATCAGCCCAAGACCCACGCCAACCCTGCCGGGCGCACCGGACGGCGAGGGCGCGCCCGTGGTCGCGGCGACGGGTGCGGCCCTGTCGCCCGGTGCGGCGGCGTCTGCACCCGGCGCGCTGAACCTGAGGCCCAGCCCCGAAATCCTGCGCGGCGCCCTGGCCAACCCGGCCACAACCGACCCGCGCAGCAATTCACCCAGGCCTACCTTCGAGGAGCGCATCGCGATGGGGCTGGACCCCGACCTCTGCGTCAAGCTCGAGCGTGATGCCGAGGGCGTCGTGCGGCGCCGGATGGGGCGGCTGGTAAATGCCACCTCTTTGCTGCAGTCCACGCATGGGGTGGGTGCCAGAGGCCTGCTGGTCTGCGAATGACGCCGCCTGAGGTTCAGATCTCGGCCGCCAGCGCGTAGCCGATCGCGGCACGGGTGGCCGCGACCTGCGCCGCATTGCATTGCTCGGGCGTGGCGCGCGCGCTGTCCGGGTAGACCTCGGTCGTCGTGCTGAAGCGGGCGCCGGTGATGGCGGCGCACAGGTTGCGGCTGCGCACTGCGAAGCTGATGACGCCGGGCGACTGCAGCGGGCAGCCGATGATCTGGCCGTTGGCATCGGGCTCGGCGATGTGGGTGACCTGGGCCACCGCGGCGATGACGGCCCGCTGGAATTCGGGTTGCGGGTGTTCGGCGTCGTCGACGAGGTAGAAGCCATCGGGAATCAGCCCGGGCTCGAACACCTCGCCATCGCGCGCCGCCAGGGCAGGGCGGAACTCTGATTCGTCCGTGTCGGTGGTCTCGTGCAGGTCGATGTGCATCAGCACGCGGCCGCGCAGCGGTGCGAGCAAGGCCACCAGGGCCGCGGACTCGGCCACGGGGCTGCCTTCGCGGAAGTTGCGGTTGGGGTCGATTGCATCGAAGTTCCAGCGCTGGATGCGCTCATAGGCCCAGGGGCTGACGCAGGGCACCACCAGCAGGTTGGCCTGGCCGGCAGCTTCCTGCCCATGCTCGCGGACGAACTGCAGCGCACCATGCACGCCGCTGGTCTCGTAGCCATGCACGCCGCCGGTCACGACGAAGATGGGCAGGTCGTCGCGCCAGCCGCGGCTGCGGATGGCCAGCAGCGGGAAGCGTTCGCCGTCGCAGACCACGGCGCCGTATTCGCTGACGTCGAAATCCTGCTTCAGAGGCTCGATGGTGGCGAGCACGTCAGCCGCAAAGCTGCGCTGCTTGACGAGGCGCCCGCGCCAGGCGGCGACCTCGCCCGGGCCCCAGGGCTGGCCGGGAATGCCGATTGCGTAGTTCATGGCCGTGCCTTTTCGCTCAAGATCCAGGCATTGAGGCGCTGCTCCAGCAGTGGCAGCGGCATGGCGCCCTGGTCGATGACGGCCATGTGGAAGCGGCGCTGGTCGAACTTGGCCCCCAAGGCGGTTTCAGCCCGGGCGCGCAGTTCCTTGATCTTCAGTTCGCCCATCATGTAGCTCAGCGCCTGGCCGGGCTGGGACAGGTAGCGGTCGACCTCAGCCGTCATGAAGGTGGCGTCGTGGCCGGTCTGCTCGATCATGTAGGCGATGGCCTTGTCGCGGTTCCAACCCAGCGCATGCAGGCCGGTGTCGACGACCAGGCGCGCGGCGCGGAACATCTGCGCCTGCAAGTGGCCAAAGCGCGCGTAGGGGTCGCGGAACAGGCCGATCTGCGGGCCCAGCGTCTCGGCATACAGCGCCCAGCCCTCGCTGAAGACCGAGTACTGCGACTGGCGGCGGAAGTTGGGCAGCTCGCCCAGCTCGACCTGGCGTGAGATCTGCAGATGGTGGCCGGGCACGGTCTCGTGGGCCACCAGCGTCTCCATCGCCCATTTGGGCCGGCGCTTGAACGAGATCGCGTTGGCGTTGAACCAGCCGGGGGTCGTGCCGTCCAGCGAGGGGCCGTTGTAGTTGTCGGCCGCGCCTTCGCCGGTATAGGGCGGCATGCCGCGAATGCCATAGGGCGAGCGCGGCAGCTGGGCGAAGAGCTTGGGCAGCTCAGGGTCGATGCGCTTGGCGATGGCGCGGTAGCCGTCCAGCAGCTCGTCGGCCGTCTGGTTGAAGAACTTGGGGTCGCTGTAGAGGAATTTCTTGAAGGCGGCGAGGTCACCGTCGAAACCGACCTCGGCCTTGACCTTCTCCATTTCGGCGCGGATGCGCGCGGCCTCGCGCAGGCCGGTGGTGTGGATGTCGCCCGCCGCCAGCGGCAGCGTCACATGGCGCTGGATCAACGCCTCGTAGACCTTGTCGCCGCCGGGGTAGCTCGACAGCGAGCCGCTGTCGGGGGCCTTGGCCATCAGCTCGTCTTTCATGACGGCGAGCAGCTTGCGCTGGGCCGGGTAGAAGATCTCGCGCATGGCCGCCTGGCCCTGGGCCTGGTAGTTGGCCTTGACGCTGGCGTCCACCGTCATGCGCGTGAAGGGCTCGTAGACCGGGCTCTTGGTGACGTCCTCGGTCAGCTGCCCTTCCACCTGGGCAATGGCACGCGCCAGCACCGGCTTGGAGGTGACCCAACCCAGGGTCAGGCCCTGGCGCAGGATGGCGATTTCCTGGTCAACCCGCGCCGGGTAGGCGGCCAGGCGCGTCAGCCACTGCTTGACCTGGGTCTCGTTGTTGACCGGCACATTGCGGGCGAAGCCGGCCAGGGCCGATTGCGCGCCGTACAGGGTGCCCAGCGTCAAGGTGCGCCAGCCGGCGAAGCCTTGCATGGCCACCTCCTGCTGGTAGCGGTTGATGAAGAGCGCCAGGGAGACGCGGTCGGTGTCGCCCAGCAGGCCGGCGTCCATGGCGCGGGCGCGGGCCAGCATGTCGCGGGCAAAAGCGTCGCGGGCGGCCAGGCCGGCCGCGGAACGGTCGCTCAGCTTGTCGTTGAAGCGCAGGTCACCGCGCAGCGTGGCCCATTCCGGCGCCGCATGGGCCTCGGACTCCCAGGCTTCGTCGAACAGGGCCAGCAGGGCCTGATGGGCTTTGGCGGCAGCGTCGGTAGCGGCTGCATTGGCCTTGGGTGCCGGCTGGGTGGCGGCGGGGGCGGTCAGATGCAGACCGGCGATCAGGGCGGCAACAAGGGTCTTGCGCAAGAAAGTCTCCACGGCGTGATGAGCCGGTGGGCAGTCTGCCAGCGCGCTGCCGGGGTGATGAAAGAATGCGGCATGACCCCGGAAAACTCCCTAGGCCAGCCCCTGGTCCTCAGCATGGGTGATGCCTGTGGCATCGGTCCCGAGATCATCGCCAAGTTGTGGCGGCACGAGATGCCGCGGGATGCCCTGGTGGTCGGCGACGTTGCCGTCATGAGGCGCGCGGTCGCTGCTGCCGGCGGTGGCCTGGCGGTCGCCGAATTGCATGCGGCCGATGAGTTAGGCCGCGTACCGCCGCGCTGCCTGCCAGTCTGGCAGCCCGCTGGCCTGCCCGCAGGCTTGATCGATGCCCCCTTGGGCCAGGTCGATGCCCGTGCCGGCGCGGCCGCAGCCCTGTGCATCGAGGCCGCCGTCGGCCTGATCCAGGCGGGCCATGCGCGCGCCCTCATCACGGCGCCCATTCACAAGGAAGCCCTGCATGCGGCCGGCTCGCCCTACCCGGGCCATACGGAAATGCTGCAGGCCCTGGCGGGGGGCGTGCCGGTGCGCATGATGCTGGCCAACGAGGAGCTGCGCACGGTGCTCGTCACCATCCACTGCTCGCTGCGTGAGGCCATCTCCCGCGTGACCCGTGAGGCCGTGGGAGAGACGCTGCGCATCACGCAGGCGGCGCTGCAGCGCATGGGCATCGCCGCGCCCCGCATTGCCGTGGCTGGGCTGAACCCGCATGCCGGCGAAGGCGGCTTGTTCGGTGATGAAGAGATCCTGCATATCGCGCCGGCCATCGCCGACGCGCGTGCCGCGGGCATGGACGCCAGCGGCCCCTATGCGCCCGACACCATCTTCATGCGCGCCCGGCGCGGCGAGTTCGACGTCGTCGTGGCGATGGTGCACGACCATGGCTTGATCCCGGTCAAATACCTCGGGGTGGAGCAGGGCGTCAACGTGACGCTGGGCCTGCCCTTCGTGCGCACCAGCCCCGACCACGGCACGGCTTTCGACATCGCGGGGCGAGGCCTGGCCGACCCGGCCAGCCTGGGCGCGGCACTGGCGATGGCGCGACGGCTGATCGGCGGCTAGCGGCCGCCGAGCGCCGCCAGTTGCGCCCGGGCACGAGCCGTCGCGCGCTCCAGCAGCAGGCCGTGTTCATAGGCGCGCATGCGGTCGGCCTCGCAGAGCTTTCGCAGCATGCGGGCCGTCATCGTCACCGTCTCCTGGTGGCGGTTGCCGTGCGTGAAGATGAAGAAGCTGCGCCCGGCGCTGACATGGGCCAGGCGCACCTTCTGCCATTCGTTGCCGGTGTGCATCTGGTAGGCGAAGCCGAGCTGCATGTTGTCCACCAGCAGGGCGCCGCTGCTGGCCTCGGGTGCGCCCTCGGCGGCGGGCAGGCCGTCGATGGAGATGTCCACAGCCTGCAGCGGTTCGGCCGCGGCCGCCGCGTCGTTGCCTGACAGGTCGAGGTCCAGCTCGCCGTTCCAGTCGACGCTGGCTTCCTCGACGAGGCCCAGGCTCTTGGCCTCGGCGGGCGTCAGGCGCTGGCTAGCGTCGAGGTCGCCGGGCGCGGTTTCGCCGGCCATGGGCTTGGCGAGGTCGGCCTCGGCCGGTGGCGCGACGCCGAAGATCTGGTCGAGCTGCTTGATCAGCAGGTTGGTGTCCAGGGCGCTGGCGGCCTGGCCCTTCAGCGATTCGGCATGCGCGGGCAGCAGCACGCCGAAGAAGTCCTTGCGCGGGCCGTCTGGCCAGCGGATCAGGTCCATGCCCTCGTTGAGGGTGCGCATCAGATTGGGCAGCTCACGCAGGAAATCGGCGCGCGCGGCCGTGCCGCCCTTGGGCTGCACGCTCATGACCAGGGTGCGGCCGAGCGTGCGCAGGCGCAGGGCCCGCTCCGGCGCGCCCTCGCGCGAAGCCAGCACGATGGCCTGGGACCAGACTTGAGCCAGGAAGGTGCGCAGGAAGTCCTGCATTGGCACACGAGCGAGCTGCTGCTGCAGTTGCAGGGCGTAGCGCTGCTGCAGGCGCAGGTCGGTCTCGCGGCGCTCGACGACGGCAGCGGCGTCGCCGGCAGCCTTCAGCGTGCTGCGGGTCTGCTCGGTGATGAAGGCTTCCAGGGCGTCCAACTTGGACGTGTAGACGTCCATGCGGTCGAAATCGCCCTGGGCGACGTCCTGCACGAGGTCGCGCACATGGGCCAGGAAGGAGCGGCCGGGATCGTCGCTGAAGTCCTCAAAGGCGCAGGCGAGGGACGCCATGCGGTTGACGAACACCCGCACCGGATGGCGGCGCGAGGAGAAGAAGGTTTCGTCGCCCAGGGCCACGCGCAGCACGGGCAGCTGCAGGCGGGCCAGCAGGCGCGCCATCTGCGGCGGCACCTTGGGGTCGGACAGGATCTGGTCGAACAGGCCGGCGACGACGTCGATGACCATGTGGTCCAGCCGGCCCGTGGCCATCTGACGCAGTTCGTCGCGATGCTGGTTGATCAGGTTGGGCGGCAGCGGCATCTGCCCCCAGGCGCTGGGCTCGCCGCTGAGGGTGTCAAGGCCCATGCGGCTGGAGTTGCCGTGGCTGTCATAGGCCGGCTCGTAGGCGCCGGGCGTCTGCGCCAGGCGGCGCAGCAGGTCCATCATCTGGGGGTCGACCCGGCCAATGCCGCCGCTGCCTCCGCCGCCGCGGCTGCCAAAGCCGCCGCCGGCCCCACCGAAGCCGCTGTTGCGGCCGCCGCCGGGGCCTCCCTGGCTGCTCAGGCCACCATGCGCCGAGCCGCCGTAGCCGCCGCGGCTGGACATGCCGCCATGGCCCGAATCGAGATCGCCGGGTTGGGTGGCTGCGCCCAGGCCGCCGAGGCGCGAGGCGGCGCCATCCGGCGTCGCCCGCACGCGCAAGTCCTGGGGTCGCAGGCCGCGCGAGCGCAGCAGCTCGGCAATATCGGCATAGCAGGCGCGCATCTCCTGGGCCAGCGCGCGAGTCAATTCGTCAGTCAGCGTCTGGCGGGTGACAGGGTCGTCGGTGATGGCCTGGATGGCATCAAGCAGGCCCTGGCCGATGAGCTCGGGCCGCAAGGGGTTGCGTTCACCGACCTGAATGCCGGCGACATAGGACTCGACCTCGCGCAACTCCCACTCGCAGTGGTGGCCAATGGCCAGGCCGATGCGGTCCGCGGCCACCAGGTTGTTGACCTGGTCGTCGTCCATCAGCGAAAGCTCGCCCCAGGCCTTTTTGGCCGTGGGCGCCGCCTGCGGCGGCTTGGTATCGGATTGTTCGGCCGACACCTGTTTGCGCAAGCTCTGCACAAAACGCTGCGAGAACACGCCTTGTTGCTGGCGGAACACGAATTGAGCCGCGAGCAGGGTGTCGCGGCGCTTGACCTGCCCGGAGGACAACGCCGACAGCCCCAGACCCTCCGCGCAGCGCTCGGCCGCCTGCTCACCCGCCAGACGAATGCGGGTCAGCGAGGCTTCGAGGTGCGGGTTCAGGCGTATCTCTGGCGCGTTCATCAACTGGTGGCACGAGCTGCATTGAAAGTATCGCGCCTGCAACAGGCGCGGGTTTTCAACCAGTTGCCAAATTCCTGGCACAAAAAAGCCCGGTAACCATTGCTTACCGGGCGACGGGCGGCGCGAGAGCTTAGCGCTTCAGCGAATCGCGAATCTCCCGCAGCAGTTGAATGTCTTCCGGCGTGGCCGGCGGCTCGGCCGGCGCGGCCGCGGCTTCGGGTTCGCGCTTGAGGCGGTTGATCTGCTGAATCATCAGGAAGATGACGAAGGCCAGGATGATGAAATTCAGCGACACGGTCAGGAAGCTGCCGTAGGCCAGCACGGCGCCGGTTTTCTTGGCTTCGGCCAGCGTCGTGGCCGTCTGGCCGGCCAGCGGGATGAAGTAATTGCTGAAATCCAGGCCGCCGAAGATCTTGCTGACGACCGGCATGATGACGTCGCCGACCAGGGAGTCGACGATCTTGCCGAAGGCGCCGCCGATGATCACGCCGACCGCCAGGTCGACGACATTGCCTTTGACGGCAAACTCCTTGAACTCGGAGAAGAAACTCATGCGGGGCTCCTGGATGGCGATGTCTGTGAGATGACTCGGACGGATGTTGGCGCCAAGTCCGGCGAGCTAGAAGGCGGGTAAACCTGCGGTCGGTCGTCGCTTGGCCGAGCCTCGGGTAAGCGTCCGTTAGAATCCTGGGCTGCCCCTGATCAGAAGTCTCTTTAGAGGACCCTCATGAGTGACCAGCAAGTGGACCAAGGCAAGCGCACCTGGTTGATTGCAACCGGTTGCGCCGGCGCCGTTGGTGGCGTTGCGACTGCCGTGCCCTTCGTCAGCACTTTTGCGCCGAGCGAGCGCGCCAAGGCCGCTGGTGCCCCCGTCGAGGTCGACATCTCCGGCATCAAGCCCGGTGAGAAGCTGACCGTCGAATGGCGTGGCAAGCCGGTCTGGATCGTGCGCCGCACGCCGGAACAGCTCGAGGCCCTGAAGAAGAACGACGGCCAGCTGGCCGACCCGAACTCAGACCGCAAGGCCTTCCCCATCCCCGACTACGCCAAGAACGAGAACCGCTCGATCAAGCCCGAGTACCTCGTCGTCGTCGGCATCTGCTCGCACCTGGGCTGCTCGCCGAGCGACAAGTTCGCAACCGGCGCCCAGCCCTCGCTGCCGGATGACTGGGCGGGCGGTTTCCTGTGCCCCTGCCACGGTTCGACCTTCGACATGGCCGGCCGCGTGTTCAAGAACAAGCCCGCGCCCGACAACCTCGAAGTGCCGCCATACATGTATCTGTCGGACACCCGGCTGGTCATCGGTGAAGACAAGAAGGCCTAACGGAGCACGGGACGAGACATGGCTGAATTCAAAGAAGCACCCGCAGGCGCCTCGGCAGGCGTGAAGACCATGACCTGGCTGGAGAACCGGTTCCCGACCGCGTTCGACGCCTACAAGGTCCACATGTCGGAGTACTACGCGCCGAAGAACTTCAACTGGTGGTACATCTTCGGCTCGCTGGCGCTGCTGGTCCTCGTGATCCAGATCGTCACCGGCATCTTCCTGGTGATGCACTACAAGCCCGACGCAGGCCTGGCCTTCGCGTCGGTCGAGTACATCATGCGCGATGTGCCCTGGGGCTGGCTGATCCGCTACATGCACAGCACGGGCGCCTCGGCCTTCTTTGTCGTTGTCTACCTGCACATGTTCCGCGGCCTGATCTACGGCAGCTACCGCAAGCCGCGTGAGCTGGTCTGGATCTTCGGCTGCGCGATCTTCCTGTGCCTGATGGCCGAAGCCTTCATGGGCTATCTGCTGCCATGGGGCCAGATGAGCTACTGGGGCGCCCAGGTCATCGTGAACCTGTTCGCTGCCGTGCCCTTCGTCGGCCCGGACCTGGCGCTGATGATCCGCGGCGACTACGTGGTTGGCGACGCGACCCTGAACCGCTTCTTCAGCTTCCACGTCATCGCCGTGCCGCTGGTGCTGCTGGGCCTGGTGGTTGCCCACCTGCTGGCCCTGCACGATGTCGGTTCCAACAACCCCGACGGCGTCGAGATCAAGAAGCACAAGGACCCGAAGACCGGCATCCCGCTGGACGGCATCGCCTTCCATCCGTTCTACACGGTGCACGACATCTACGGCGTCTGCATCTTCCTGATGGCCTTCACCGCCATCCTGTTCTTCGCGCCGGAACTGGGCGGCTACTTCCTGGAGTACAACAACTTCATCCCGGCCGACCCGCTGAAGACGCCGGCTCACATCGCCCCGGTCTGGTACTTCACGCCGTTCTACTCGATGCTGCGCGCGACGACCGACACCATGGTCAACGTGCTGTGCGGCGTCGTCGCCGTCGCGGCCGTCGTGAGCTTCCTGAAGGGCAAGTTCGGCGGTGCCGCCAAGGTGGCCCTGCTGGTGGCGGCCGCCGTGCTGATCTTCCTGCTCAAGGTCTTCGACGCCAAGTTCTGGGGCGTGGTCGTCATGGGTGGCGCGGTCATCATCCTGTTCTTCCTGCCCTGGCTGGATCACAGCCCGGTCAAATCGATCCGCTACCGCCCCGACTGGCACAAGTATGTGTATGCCGTCTTCGTCGTCTTCTTCCTGTGGCTGGGCTACCTCGGCATCCAGCCGCCGAGCGACGTGGGCACCTTGGTCGCCCAGGTGGGCACCTTGTTCTACTTCGGCTTCTTCCTGCTGATGCCCTGGTGGAGCCGCCTCGGCACGCCCAAGGCCGTGCCGGACCGTGTGACCTTCCACGCCCACTGAGCCGCGGAGCAACAACACCAATGAAAAAGCTGATCGCTCTCCTGCTGGCCACCCTGGGCTTCGTGGGTGCCGCCCAGGCCAACACCGGCGGCATCGAGTGGGACAAGTTCCCCAAGGAAAAGATGTCGGACATGGCGGCGCTGCAAAGCGGCGCCAAGCTGTTCGTCAACTACTGCCTGAACTGCCACTCGGCCGCCTACATGCGCTACAACCGCATGCGCGACATTGGCCTGTCCGAGGCCGACATCAAGAACAACCTGCTGTTCGCGGCCGAGAAGGTCGGTGAGACCATGAAGGTCAGCATCGACCCGAAGGACGCCAAGGCCTGGTTCGGCGCCAACCCGCCCGACCTCAGCGTCATCGCCCGCTCGCGTGCCGACGGTGCCAAGGGCTCGGGTGCGGACTATCTCTACACCTACATGCGGAGCTTCTACCGCGACGACACCAAGGCCACCGGTTGGAACAACATGGCCTTCCCCAGCGTCGCGATGCCGCATGTGATGTGGGAGCTGCAAGGCCAGCGCGCCGCCAAGTTCGAGGAAGTCGCCGACCCGCACGACCACGACAAGAAGACCCACGTCTTCGCCGGCTATCAGCAACTGACGCCAGGTACTTTGTCCGAGCGCCAGTACGACGAAGCCGTGGCCGACCTGGTTGCCTATTTGCAGTGGATGGGCGAGCCCGCGCAGGGCCAGCGCTTTCAGCTCGGCGTGATCGTGCTGATCTTCCTGTCCATCCTGACCGTGTTTGCCTGGCGCCTGAACGCCTCGTACTGGAAGGACGTGAAGTAAGCCCGTCCATCCCGGCACCGCTCTCGGGCGGTGTCGAAACACGCAGTGGGGCGCGCTTGTAGCCACCCACTGCGTTTGCTTTTTCAGCGCGGCCCCAGCCGTCGCGCGTTTTTGATTGACTGACCCCTCGGGAGCCCAAGCCATGATGGTCCTTTACTCCGGTACCACCGACCCCTACTCGCACCGCTGCCGCTTCGTGCTGTTCGAGAAAGGCATGGACTTCGAAATCCGTGACGTTGACCTGTTCGCGAAGCCCGAAGACATCGCTTTGATGAACCCGTACAACGAGGTGCCCATCCTCGTCGAGCGCGACCTCATCCTGTACGAGTCGCACATCATCAACGAGTACATCGACGAGCGCTTCCCGCACCCGCAGCTGATGCCCGGCGATCCGGTGGCCCGTGCCCGCGTGCGCCTGTTCCTGCTGAACTTCGAAAAGGAGCTGTTCGCCCACGTGAACATCCTCGAGGGCCGCGGCACGACGACCAAGGCGACCGACAAGCAGCTCGAAAAGGCCCGCTCGCAGATCCGCGACCGCCTGACCCAGCTCGCGCCGATCTTCCTGAAGAACAAGTACATGCTGGGCGACGACTTCTCGATGCTCGACGTGGCCATCGCGCCGCTGCTGTGGCGCCTGGACTACTACGGCATCGACATGTCCAAGAACGCGCTGCCGCTGCTCAAGTACGCCGAGCGCATCTTCAGCCGCCCGGCCTACATCGAGGCGCTGACGCCCTCGGAAAAGGTCATGCGCCGTTGATTGCCCACCCCGAAGCGCTGTGCGCTTCCCCCTCAAGGGGGCGCCGTCAGTGGCCCGGCAAAGCCGGTTCCATGGCGGCCGCGGGGTCTACAGACCGTATTGCACCCTGACCGGGTTGACTGTCGTACATGGATAAATCGCAAGGAGTTGAAGGTGGCGCGGGCAACGGCACGTCCACCCGCCCGTACCTGATCCGCGCGCTGCACGACTGGTGCACGGACAACGGCTTCACGCCCTATATCGCGGTCCACGTCGATCGTTCGGTGCAGGTGCCGATGGAGTACGTGTCCAACAACGAGATCGTGCTGAACGTCGGCTTCGATGCCACCAGCGGACTGGATCTCGGCAACGAGTTCATCCAGTTCAAGGCGCGCTTCGGCGGCGTCGCGCGAGAGATCGTCGTGCCGGTGGATCATGTTGTCGCGATCTACGCCCGCGAGAACGGCCAGGGCATGGCCTTTCCGGCGCCCGAGGCGCTGGCCGAAGGTGCACCGCTGCCCAGCCCGGCGCCGCAGGAGCCGCGCCGCAGCGGCCTGCGTCTGGCCAGCGAAGCCAGCGACGACGAGGGCGATGACACGCCCCCGCCACCCGACGCGCCCAGCGGTGGCCCGCGGCCTTCACTCAAACGGGTGAAGTGAGCGACTAGAATCTCGCCTGTTTTTCGCCGGCTTAGCTCAGTTGGTAGAGCAACCGCCTTGTAAGCGGTAGGTCATCAGTTCGAATCCGATAGCCGGCACCAATCAAAAACCCACTGTCTCGCGACAGTGGGTTTTTTCATGTGCGCCTATTTCTGGATCAGCTTCACGCGGATATGTCCAGGCAGCCCGGCCTGGGCCAGCAGGGCTTCCAGCCGGGGCAGCAGATGGCGCAGCTTGGCGGCGACGGCCGCGTTGGCGGCCAGCAGGCTCCAGCCTTCTTCGTCCAGCGGCCCGGGTTGCAGGCTGGCCAGCAGATTGCCCGGCAACGCGGGCCCGATGATGCGCAGCCGCCGCCGTGACGCCTCCAGGCGCGCATTGAGCTGACTCAGGCCCTCGTGAGCACGCAACGCGTCGGCCACCGGTGTCGGCGACGGGACGCTGACGCGCACGCTCTTGGGAGCAAGGTAGCGGGGCGGGTTGGCCATAGCCGCAGTGTAGTGAGGCGGCGATCCTGGCCAAAAGCCCACTGCTAAACTGCGCCGTTTTGCGCGGCCGGGCAAGTCCGTCTTGCAATGCCTCGCCGTGCCCTCAGATTCGCGCCTCCCACCGGTTGGACAGCCCGCCCGGTGCCGCGCAGCTCCTCATTCCTCGCAGCATGTTGCCCAAGCTTCTCACCTCGATTTTCGGTAGCCGCAATGAGCGTTTGCTCAAGCAGTACCGCCGCACCGTGCAGCAGATCAACGCGCTGGAGCCGAAGTACGAGGGCTTGAGCGACGACGAATTGCGCGCCCAGACGGCTGAATTCAAGCAGCGCATCGCTGCCGGCGAGACGGTCGACGACATCCTGCCCGAAGCTTTCGCCGTCTGCCGCGAAGGCAGCAAGCGCTCGCTGAAGATGCGCCACTTCGACGTGCAGCTGATCGGCGGCATGGTGCTCAACGACGGCAAGATCGCCGAAATGCGCACCGGCGAAGGCAAGACGCTGATGGCCACGCTGCCGGTCTACCTGAACGCGCTGACGGGCAAGGGTGTCCACGTCGTCACGGTGAACGACTACCTGGCGCGCCGCGACGCCGAGTGGATGGGCAAGCTCTACACCTTCCTCGGACTGTCGGTCGGCATCAACCTGCCGCAGATGCCGCGCGAGCAGAAGCAGACGGCCTATGCCGCCGACGTCACCTACGGCACCAACAACGAGTACGGCTTCGACTACCTGCGCGACAACATGGTCTACGAGACGGCCGACCGCGTGCAGCGCGGCCTGTCCTACGCCATCGTCGACGAGGTGGACTCCATCCTCATCGACGAGGCACGCACGCCGCTGATCATCTCGGGCCAGGCGGACGACCACACCGACGTCTACAAGCGCATCAACGCCGTTGTGCCCAAGCTGAAGAAGCAGATCGGCGAGCTCGACCCGCGCACCGGTGAAGGCGTCATCGAGCCGGGCGACTTCACGGTGGACGAGAAGTCGCACCAGATCCACCTGACCGAAGACGGCCACGAGGTTGCGGAGGCGCTGCTGACCGAGGCCGGCCTGATCCCGGAAGGCGCGAGCCTGTACGACGCGGCCAACATCACGCTGATGCATCACCTGAACGCAGCGCTGCGGGCCCACCACGTCTATCACCGCGACCAGCATTACGTGGTGCAGAACGGCGAGGTCACCATCGTCGACGAGTTCACCGGCCGCCTGATGAGCGGGCGACGCTGGAGCGACGGCCTGCATCAGGCTGTCGAGGCCAAGGAAGGCGTGGAGATCCAGGCGGAGAACCAGACGCTGGCCTCGATCACCTTCCAGAACTACTTCCGCATGTACGGCAAGCTGTCGGGCATGACGGGCACGGCCGACACCGAGGCCTATGAGTTCCAGGAGATCTACGGCCTCGAGACCGTCGTCATCCCGCCGAACCGCCCGACCATCCGCAAGGACGAGCTGGACCTGGTCTACAAGACCGACAAGGAAAAGTACAACGCCGTCATCGAGGACATCCGCGCCTGCCACACGCGCGGCCAGCCGGTGCTGGTGGGCACGACGTCCATCGAGAACTCCGAGCTGATCTCCAAGCTGCTGGACCAGGCCAAGCTGCCGCACAACGTGCTGAACGCCAAGCAGCACGAGAAGGAAGCGCAGATCGTCGCCCAGGCCGGTCGCCCGGGCGTCATCACCATCGCCACCAACATGGCCGGCCGCGGCACCGACATCGTGCTGGGCGGCAACGTCGAGAACCAGGTCAAGTTCCTCGAGGCCGACGAGGCGGTCCCCGCCGACGAGAAGGCGCGCCGCATCCAGCAGCTCAAGGACGAGTGGCAGGGCCTGCATGACAAGGTGCGGGCCGAGGGTGGCCTGCGCATCATCGCGACCGAGCGCCACGAGAGCCGCCGCATCGACAACCAGCTGCGCGGCCGTGCCGGCCGCCAGGGCGACCCGGGTTCTTCGCGCTTCTACCTGTCGCTGGACGACCAGCTGATGCGCATCTTTGCCGGTGAGCGCGTGCGCGCCATCATGGACCGGCTCAAGATGCCCGAAGGCGAGGCCATCGAGGCCGGCATCGTCACGCGCAGCATTGAAGGCGCCCAACGCAAGGTCGAGGCGCGCAACTTCGATATCCGCAAGCAGTTGCTCGAGTACGACGACGTCTCGAACGACCAGCGCAAGGTCATCTACCAGCAGCGCAACGACATTCTCGAGGCCGATAGCCTCATCGCCCAGATCGCCTCGCTGCGCGAGTCCACGCTGAGCGATGTCGTGCGCACCTTCGTGCCGGCCGAGAGCGTGGAAGAGCAGTGGGACCTGCCCGGTCTGGAGCAGGTGTTGCAGGGCGAATGGCAGATTGGCCTGTCACTGACCGAACTCGTCAAGAAGAGCGACTCGATCACCGACGACGACATTCTGGAAACCGTCACCAAGGCCGGCGACGAGCTCTTCCAGGACAAGCTCGAGCGCGTCGGCATCGATCAGTTCAACCCCTTCATGCGCATGGTGCTGCTGCAGAGCATCGACCAGCGCTGGCGCGAGCACCTGGCGGCCCTGGACTATCTGCGCCAGGGCATCCACCTGCGCGGCTATGCCCAGAAGAACCCCAAGCAGGAATACAAGCGCGAAGCCTTCGAGCTGTTCTCCCAGCTGTTGGACCTCGTGAAGATGGAAGTCACCCGCACGCTGATGAATGTGCGCATCCAGAGCCAGGAAGAGGCCAGCCAGGCCGCCGAGGCCATGGAGCGCCGTGCCGAAGCGGTGTCCAACGTGACCTACCAGCACCCCAACGAGGACGGCTCCATCAGCCAGGACGTCGACCCCGCCACGCTGCTGGCCGAATACGGCCACGTGGGCCGCAACGACCCCTGCCCGTGCGGCAGTGGCAAGAAGTTCAAGCTCTGCCACGGCAAGCTGGCCTGAGTTTTCCTGGTCGCATCCCGCCACGGGCCGGCTTTGCCGGCCCGTTTTCATTGGTGGCTCACCCCGCGCAGCCCACCCATGTGGGGGGAAAAGCGTGCGTTTGGGCACATCCCGCCGCCTGCGCCACGCGCATGAGGGGTGCTCGGACCGCTCTCACCCCCCTAGAGTGCAGCCATTCCCCGGTGAAACTCCGGGTAGACCCGAATAGAGAACCTGAAAGTACGTGATGAAAACGTTGTCTAAAGCGCTCGCCGCCCTCAGTCTGGTTGCCGCTGCATGCAATGCGACCGCAGCGGTGACGCCGGTGTCGTTCAGCTTTTCCAACGACGCCATCATGTCCAACGGCGCAGGTGCCGCGCAGTTCAACGACATCTTCGGTTTCACCTTGAACGGTGTGACGCTGATGGGCGGCAGCGTCATCACGTTCTCGGCCGAAGACCAGGCCAGCGTCGACATCACCTCGGCCTACCTCACCCAGGGTGGCACGTCCGTCGCGCTGACGCCGGTCGGCGCCGGCATCGACGTGGACAACGACATCTTCGGCATCGAGACCTGGACGCTGGGCCAGCAATGGCTGTCGGCGGGCGCCTGGCAGCTGCACGTTCTTGGCGCCGGCTTCAGCGCCAAGGGCTTCGAGGGCTACACCGCCACGCTGGAAGGCAGCACGTCGACCACCGAGTTGCCCGAGCCCACCGCCCTGGCCCTGGTGGCCGTGGCCCTGGCCGGAATGAGCCTGTCCCGTCGCCGCGCTCGCTGAGTCGCGTCCAGCCGCCCCAATCACGAAAGCAGTCCAACCATGTTCAAGCCTCTGACCCTCGCCGCCGCCCTGCTGATGAGCGCTTCGGCATTCGCCGCCGACACCGTCAGCATCCGCTTCGTCGACCGTGATGCCGGCGATCCGGCGCTCACCACCTCGCTGACGACCAACTACGTCACCGGTGGACTGAACTTCACGGATGCCGCCACCGGCAGTTTCCTGGCCTACTGCATCGAGCCGACCCAGTCCTTCGCGCTGAGCTTCAAGAGCGACGGCGTGACGCCCAACTTCAAGACCTACACGGTCGGCAGCTTCAGTGGCAGCCAGGACACACTGCTGCAGGCGCTGTACTCCAGCAAGTTTGCTTCGGTCCACTCCGGCAACCAGCAAGCCGCCTTCCAGCTCGCAGTCTGGGAAATCATGCGCGAGAGCAGCGGCACGCTCAGCGTTGCCCAGGGTAGTGGCAGCTTTTTCCTGAGGACGGAAGGTGCCACCGGCCAGCAAAATGGCATCAACAATTCGGTGCAGGCCCTGGCCACCAACTACCTGGCCGCCGCGCAGGGCTACGAGGGTCCGGCGCTGTACAGCCTGACCAAGCTCAGCAACGCCAGCTACCAGGACCTCGTCGTCGCAAGCGCCGTCAACGCGGTCCCCGAGCCCGAGACCTATGCCCTCTTCCTGGGCGGCCTCGGCGTCATCGGTCTGCTGGCCCGCCGCCGTCTGCCGCGCTGATCCACTTTCAGCTCCTTGCAAAGGCTCCCTCGGGAGCCTTTTTCACTTCTTAGAATCCTCGCGCTTTCCCTGACACCTACCGAGCGCGCCATGCCCGTCAATCTCACCGCCCCCGATCCCGCCTCCCTGTTGCCCGTGCCGGGCGTGCGCCTTGGCGTGACCATGGCCGGCGTGCGCAAGGCCAACCGGCGGGACCTCAGCGTCATCGCGCTGGAAGAGGGCGCCGCGGTCGCCGGCGTCTTCACGACCAACCGCTTCTGCGCCGCTCCCGTGCAGCTTTGCCGCGAGCATCTGGCCGGCGGCTCGGCCATCCGCGCATTGCTGATCAACACCGGCAATGCCAATGCCGGCACCGGTGCCGACGGACTGGCCCGTGCGCGCCAGACCTGCCAGGCCCTGGCCGGCTTGATCGGCTGCCAGCCAGAGCAGATCCTGCCCTTCTCGACCGGCGTCATCATGGAGACCCTGCCGGTCGACCGCATCACGGCCGGCCTGCCCGCGGCGCTGGCCGCGCTGAAGGCCGACAACTGGGCCGAGGCTGCCGCCGGCATCATGACGACGGACACCCTGCCTAAAGCCGCTTCACGCCGCATCGAGATCGGCGGCGTGCCCGTCACCCTGACCGGCATCTCCAAGGGCGCCGGCATGATCCGGCCGAACATGGCCACCATGCTGGGCTTCGTCGTCACCGACGCCAACGTCGCCCCGGCCCTGCTGCAGCCGCTGGTGAAAGAAGCGGCCGACGCCTCCTTCAACCGCATCACCATCGACGGCGACACCTCCACCAACGACTGCTTCATGCTGATTGCGTCGCGCCGCGCGGCGCATGCCGAGATCACGTCGCTGGACAGCGCCGAGGCCAAGACGTTGCGCGAGGCGCTGATCGCGCTGGCCCAGGAACTCGCGCAGGCCATCGTGCGCGACGGCGAGGGCGCGACCAAGTTCATTGCCATCACCGTCGAAGGCGGCCGTGACGAGGCCGAGTGCAGGCTGGCGGCCTATGCCATCGCCCACTCGCCGCTGGTCAAGACGGCCTTCTTTGCCAGCGACCCGAACCTGGGCCGCATCCTGGCGGCCGTCGGCTATGCCGGCATTGGCGACCTGGACCAGGGCCTGATCGACCTGGACCTGGATGACGTTGCCGTGGTGCGCCAGGGCGGGCGCCTGACGACCTATCGCGAGGAAGACGGCCAGCGCGTCATGAAGCAGTCCGAGATCACCATCCGCGTCGGCCTGAACCGCGGTTCGGCCAGCGCCACCGTCTGGACCTGCGACCTCAGCCACGACTACGTCAGCATCAACGCGGACTATCGAAGCTGAGGGTTATTGCTGTCAGGGCTTCATCGCATGACGATCGGCGCCGCCTGCGGGCGGCGCTGACAATCCGCGGCTTCACGGAACACATCCCGGACACCGCTCGATGAAGCTCACCTTGTCTGCCATCACCCTCGCAGCCGTTCTCGCCACCAGCGCCCAGGCCCAGGGCCTCAGCTATCCCGCCACGCGCAAGGTCGACCAGGTCGACGCCTATCACGACACGGCTGTCGCCGACCCCTACCGCTGGCTGGAGGACGACAACAGCGCCGAGACCAAGGCCTGGGTCGTCCAGCAGAACGAGGTCACCGACAAGTTCCTGGCCGCCATGCCGCAGCGCCTGCCGGCGCGCCGCATCTACACCGAGCTCTACAACTTCGAGCGCTTCGGCATCCCCTTCAGCGAAGGCGGCCGCTATTTCTGGACCCGCAACGACGGCCTGCAGCAGCAGAACGTCCTCTACACGGCCAAGTCCCTGGCCGACACGCCGGTCGTGGCGCTGGACCCCAACCTGCTGTCCAAGGACGGCACCGTGGCACTGAGCGGCGTCGTGCCCTCGCGCGACGGCAAGTTGCTGGCCTATGGCATCGCCGGTGCCGGCTCCGACTGGCAGACCTGGAAGGTGCGTGACCTGGCCACCGGACAGGATCTCGCCGACACCATCGAATGGGTCAAGTTCAGCGGCGCCGCCTGGACGGCCGATGGCAAGGGCTTCTTCTACGCCCGCTATGACGCGCCCAAGGAAGGCGACAAGCTCAAGGGCGCCAACTACTTCCAGAAGCTCTATTACCACCGCCTCGGCACGGCCCAGAGCGAGGACCTGCTCGTCGCCGAGAACCGCGACGACAAGGAGTGGGGCTTTGGCACCGAGGTGTCGGACGACGGCCAACTGCTGGTCATCAGCGTCTGGAAGAGCGCCGGCAGCAAGAACGGCCTGATGGTGCTGCCCCTGCCCAAGGGGGCTTTTGCCGGCGGCAAGCCCCAGCCCATCACGCTGGACTTCGACGCCCAGTACACCCCTGTCGCCGCCGTCAACGGCAAGCTGATCGTCAAGACCGACAAGGGCGCCCCGCGCGGCAAGCTCGTCGCTGTCGACCTGAAGAACCCGGCGCAGGCCAATTGGAAGACGCTGGTGCCCGAGGGCCCGGATGCGATGACGGCAGCCTCTGCCGTCGGCGGCCGTTTCCTGTTGAGCTATCTGCATGACGCTGCGACCCTCGTGCGCGTGCATGGCGCCGACGGCAAGCAGCTCAGCGAGGTCAAGCTGCCCGGCATCGGCACGGCTGGCGGCTTCGGCGGGCGCTGGAGCGACAAGGAAACCTTCTTCAGCTACACCAGCCTGACCACCCCGGCCGAGATCCATCGCTACGACGTCAAGACCGGCAAGATCAGCCTCTTCAAGCGGCCCAAGACGGCCTTCAACCCCGATGAGTTCGAGACCCGCCGCGAGTTCGTCACCAGCAAGGACGGCACCCGCTTCCCCATCTTCATCGCCGCGAGGAAGGGCCTGAAGTTCGACGGCAGCAACCCGACCCTGCTCTACGGCTATGGCGGCTTCGACATCTCCATCACCCCGGGCTATGGCGTGACGGCCGCGACCTGGATGAGGATGGGCGGCGTCTACGTCATTGCCTCCATCCGCGGCGGTGGCGAATACGGCTCGGCCTGGCACGAGGCCGGCACCAAGCTGAAGAAGCAGAACGTCTTCGACGACTTCATCGCCGCCGGCGAATGGTTGATCAGCCACAAGGTCGCCAGCCCCGCGACGCTGGCCATCAACGGTGGCAGCAACGGCGGCCTGCTGGTCGGCGCGGTCACCAACCAGCGCCCCGACCTGTTCGCGGTCGCCGTGCCGCAGGTCGGCGTGATGGACATGCTGCGCTACCAGAACTTCACCATCGGCTGGGCCTGGGCTACCGACTACGGCACCAGCGCCGACAGCCCGGAGATGTTCAACGCGCTGCGCGCCTACTCGCCGGTGCACACCATCAAGAGCGGCGCCAAGTACCCGGCCGTGCTGATCACGACCGGCGACCATGACGACCGCGTCGTGCCGGCCCATAGCTTCAAGTACGCCGCCACGCTGCAGGCCGCCGACACGGGTGCGGCTCCGAAGCTGATCCGCATCGAGGTCAACGCCGGCCACGGCGCGGGCAAGCCGACATCCAAGATCATCGAGGAGCGCAGCGACATCCTGGCTTTCATTGCCAACACGATGAAGTTGGAAGTCAAATAATGAGACCCCTCGTCCGGCCTCGCGCCGCTGAACGCGGGCGAGTCCAGCCGGTCCCCCGAGGTGACGGCGATGCTTGCGGCGTCGAGCCGCAAGCACATCGCCAGCGCGGGCCGGCTCGGGAGCGGCCCAGCGCTCGGCCCGCAGGGCGATGAGCAGTGCTGTGGTGATCCGTGACCTGGGCGTCGGCGATGTCGACGCTCTGCTTGATCTCTATCAGCATCTGAACGCCGGCGATGCGCCGCCTTCGCAAGAGGCGGTACACGCCGTGTTCGCACATCCGTGGCTGCGCCATTTCGGGCTTTTTGACGGTGAGACGCTCATCGCCAGCTGCAACCTCGCCGTCATCCCCAACCTGACGCGCGGCGGCAGCAGCTATGGCGTCATCGAGAACGTCGTCACCCATGCGGACCATCGCGGCCAGGGGCATGGCCAGGCCGTCGTCCGGCATGCGATTGATCAAGCCTGGGGCGCAGGTGCCTACAAGGTCGTGTTGACAACCAGCCGCAAGGACCCCGCCGTGTGGGCCTTCTACGAGCGCTGTGGCTTTGACAGCGGCGACAAGCGCGCCTTCGTCATACGCCGGTCCTAGAAGTTCACGGCCTTGGTCTTGAGGCCGCGAGCCACCAGCGTCGCGTTGATCAGCTGGGCCTGCTCCCTGCTCGGGAAAGGCCAGACCGTTGCGCGCCAGCCCTCGGGCGTCTGGATGACATCGGCCTGCAGCGCGTCGGGGTTGCCGTGCACGCCGACGAGGCCCGTCTTCATCTTCCCCAGCAGCGCCTCGGCCTCGGCCTTGCTGCCCGGCGGGCCAACGAGGGCGACGACGACCTTGTCCGATGACTGGGCCAGGCGAGCCAGGCGTGGGTCGACGGGCTCGGGCTTGCTGGCGGCAGGCTCGGGCTTGTCGACCGTCTTTTCGCCCGGCTTTTCCGCAGGCGCCTCGGCTGGCTTGTCCGAGCGCAGGATCGGCGGGCGCTTGATGCCGTCGGTGCGCTCCACGAGGCGGGGGCGAATATCGGGCGGTGGCGCGTCGCTTGCGGCCTCGCTGGCGGGCGCTTGCGCGGCCGAAGCGGCCGCAACGGCCGACTCTGGAGCGGAGGCGGGCGCAGAAGCGGCTGAGGCGGAGACAGGCAGGGCCGGCGCTGATGCCGCCGACGCTGCCGTCGGGGGCGGCGCAGCGGCCGGCTCGGCCGCGCGTTGGGGCCACAGCATCCAGGCACCCACGGCGATCAGGACCGCCAGCACGGCACCCGCTGCGCCCAGGCGGATCGGGTCCCACAGCCGGCGGCCAATGATTTCCGAAGGGATGCCGCGGCCGGCCAGCACGCGGGTGCGGGCGCTGCCCACATCGACGCCCGCCGTCATCACATAGAGCTCGAAAGGCCAGCCGCCGTGGGAGCTGGCCAGGGTCTCGTCGATGACGATGACGCGCCAGGGCCGGCTGTCGGGGGTGGCCGGCGGCTCGGCAAAGCCATGGGCCAGCGCAAAGCGCTCGACCTGGGCCGCGCTCAGGCCGGGCAGGAATTTCTCGCTGAAGGCGCGCCACTGCGTGCGCGGGCGCCGGGCGATCAGGCGCGGCAGATGCGTCAGGCGCTGCTTCCATGCCGCCCAGCGTGACAGGGGCGGTGAGCCATGCAGTGCGTCGAAGGCGCTGACCACATCGGTCAGCACGGGCTCGACCAAGCCGCCCGCCTCGGCAGAGGCGCGCACAAAGGGCAGGGCCACCACGCCCACGGTGTGCACGTCGCCCACGGCGATGCGCCGCGCAAGCGGGTGGCGGTTGTGCCAGTCAACGATCTGTTCGGCCAGGCGCTCCATGACTACTTGATCTTCGCCGAGCCGCAGGCGATGCAGCTCAGCGAAATGAGCGCTCATCCCAGCTCTTTATTGGGTATTCGCGGGCCGAGCGCCGGGCCGCTCCTTAGCCGGCCCGCCTTGGGCGATGTGCTTGAGGCTTGATGCCGCAAGCATCGCCGTCCCCCCGGGTGACCGGCCAAGGTACTCCTTGGACGAGGGGCTTCACTTCAGCCCAGTTGCTTCAGCAGCCAGGCGTTCAGATCTTCGATCTCCTCCATGCAGACCGAGTGCGGCATCGGGTATTCATGCCATTCCACGTCGTGCCCAAGGGCCTGCAATGCATCCCGGCTGGCCGTGCCGCGGGCGGGCACGACGACCGGGTCCTGCGTGCCATGCGCCATGAAGATGGGCAGGTTGGCATTGGCGGGTGAGCGCTCGGCAGCCGTCGTTGCGGCCAGCGGCAGATAGCCCGACAGCCCGACAGCGCCGCCGAGACGCTCGGGGTAGCGCAGGGCGGTCATCAGCGCCATCGCGCAGCCTTGGGAGAAGCCGACGAGGACGATGCGGTCCGCCGCCACGCCCCGGGCGCGTTCACGGTCGATCAGCTCCATGATCTGGGCCAGCGACTCGCGCAACCCGGGTTCGTCCTCGCGCTTGACGAGGTCGGCACCGAGGATGTCGTACCAGGCCCGCATCACATAGCCGCCGTTGATGGTCACCGGCCGCTCGGGGGCATGCGGGAACACGAAGCGCACGGCGCCGAGGCTTTTCAGGTCCAGCTCGCCGCAGATGGGCACGAAGTCATGGCCGTCGGCCCCCAGGCCGTGCAGCACGATCAGCGTCGTGCCGGGATTGGGGCCGGTCTCGACGACATGGGTTTCAAGCATGGGGGTTCCAGTTCTCGATGCGAAGTTCAAAGCGTTTGTCGCCGTAGTCGTCCAGGCCTTCGTCGGTCGGCGTCCAGCCGGCTCGACGGTAGAAGGCCTCGGCGCGCGAATCGGGCTGGGTGCCCAGGTCCAGGCGCCCGTGGCCCTGGGCGAACAGCCAGTTCACCATCACGTCGTGCAACTGGCGGCCGTAGCCCTGCCCATGCAACGCCGGGTCCACGAACATCGCCCAGATGTGGCCGTCGCGGGCGTCGCCGATGGCAAAGCCCGCAATGCGCCCGGGCTCCAGTTCGACAACCCAGCCACGGCCGAAATCTTCCAGATAGACATGCAGTTCGGCATCCGAGATGCGGCCCGGGGTCAGCTTGTTCTCGGTGACGGCATAGCGCACGCGCCAGATCTCGGCAGTGTCGTCGCGCGTGGCGATTCGAAGTGTCATGGCGTCATTGTCGCGACAGCGGGCGCTGCCCTTGCCGTTCATGATCACGTTCATGGGAAGCCTTTATCTCGTCCGCCACGGTCAGGCCAGCTTTGGTGCGGCCGACTATGACCAGCTCAGCGCCAAGGGCCATGAGCAATGCCGCCATCTCGGCGCTTACTGGCGCGAACGCGGCCAGCGCTTCGATGCCGTGTTCACCGGCACGCTGCGGCGGCACAAGCAGTCGCTGGCGGGCATCGTCGAGGGCTACGGTGAGGATCTGCCCGCCGTCGCACTGCCGGGGCTGAACGAGTACGACAGCGAGGCCGTCGTGCGCGCCATCCACCCCGGCCCCATCGATGCCCCGACGACCCCCGAGGCCGTCAAGCACCACTTCCGGCTGCTTCGCCAGGGCCTGCTGGCCTGGATGAGCGGCGAGACGGCACCGGTGGGCATGCCGGCGCACGCGGATTTCGCCGCCGGCGTGGCCGATGCGCTGGCACGCGTGCTGGCTTTGGGTGTGGGCAAACAGGTGCTCATCGTCTCCAGCGGTGGGCCTATCGCCACGGCCGTGGCCCAGGTGCTGTCCACGCCGCCCGAGACTTTTGTGGAACTCAACCTGCGCATCCGCAACTCGGCTGTCACCGAGTTTGCCTTCAACCCGAAGCGCCACCACCTCGTCACGTTCAACACGCTGCCGCACCTGGATACGGCGGAGATGCGGGCGCACATCACGCACGCCTGAGCGCGCCGGCCCCAAACGGGCCAATACCGACGGCACTGGGCATGGCTCTCCTGGGCGAAGCGGCCGTGCGACCCGGTCGGCAGCATGACGACTCCTCAACCCCCGATGGAGTTCCGTCATGTCTTCACCCCGCCTTTTTGCCTTCGCCACCCTGATCAGCCTGGCCGCCACCTTCGTTGAACCGGCCCAGGCCCAGAGCTACAGCTTCAACCAGACCGGCTACGCCGATGGTGCCACGCTGAGCGGCCATTTCGCCGGCAGCGACCTCGACGGCAATGGCTGGCTCTATGCCTATGAGCTGACCGAGTTTGAGCTGAACTGGTCCGGCAACCGCGCCGTGCAGGCCTTCAACCTCGGCTTCAGCGAACGCGCCGGCCTGGAGTTCGAACTCTCCAGCGGCACGCTCTCGCACATGGCCGCCTTCAGCCAGAACGAGGAGGGCGTGCGCTTCTTCAGCTTCGACAGCAAGGGCTGGCCCAGCTACATGATCCCGGGCGTCGTCGCCGACGAGCGCCTGGGCCTGGTGTCCATGAGCTGGGAGCCGTTGCAGGTCACGGCCGCCGTGCCGGAGCCGCAGAGCCTGGCACTGCTGATGGCGGGCATGGGCTTCATCGGCCTGTGGAGCCAGCGCCGACGGGCTCACTGACAATGCGCGGCTATGGCCGCGCCCTTGTTCACGTCCCTCATCACGCCGCCGCCGGCCGCCACCGCGCCGGCCCACGAGCGCTTTTTGCACCTCATCCGCCTGGCCCTGGCCGGCGGGCAGTTTGGCAAGTTGCTGCTGTCCGGCCCCGTGGGTGATGACGAGGACGTCGAGCGCCTCACCGTGCGCCTGGTCGAACTGCGCGGTGAGCCGGCCTTGAGCTTTCTCTGGCGCCACCGCACCAAGGACGTCACCAAGAACCACGCCCCCGAGGCGGGCCTGGCCGAGATCGCCACGCTGCTGGGCGCGCGCTTTCGCAATGCCCATCTGCACACGGCGACCGAAGAGGTGCAGTTCGCCGTCAGCCGCAAGGGCCGCGAAACGCTGCGGGTGACGCGCGTCGATGGGTCTGAAGCGGTTGCTCCCGCTGCCCACGACAAGGCCAAGCAGCGCCCGCTGGACATGCTCAATCCCGTGTGGTCGGCGCTGGGGCTGACCCACCTTGTCAAGGGCGAGCCGGCGCTGGTGCCGGCGATGGCGCGCAAGTGGAAGCAGATCAACCGCTTCGTCGAGATCCTGTCCTCGGCCGTCGACGAGGCCGAACTGCAAGGCCCCGTGCGGGTGGCGGACTTCGGTTCTGGCAAGGGCTACCTGACCTTCGCCGTGCACGCCTGGCTGCAGTCCCACGGCCTCAGCCCCCGCGTCACGGGCATCGAGCTGCGCGACGACATGGTCAAGTTGTGCGGTGCCATCATCGACAACGAGGGCCTGACCGGCCTGCGTTTCGACCAGGGCGACGTGAGAACGCAGGCCGTGCAACCGCTGGACGTGATGATTGCCCTGCACGCGTGCGACATCGCCACCGACCATGCCCTGCACGTCGGCCTGCAGTCGGGCGCCAAAGTCATCATGAGCTCGCCCTGCTGCCACAAGGAGCTGCGCCCGCAGATGACCTTGCCAGCGGTGCTGCGGCCCATGCTGCAGCACGGCATCCACCTCGGCCAGGAGGCCGAGATGGTGACCGACTCGCTGCGCGCCCTGCTGCTGGAGAGCCAGGGCTACCGCACCCAGGTGTTCGAGTTCATCGCGCTGGAGCACACCAGCAAGAACAAGATGATCCTGGCCGTGAAGGCGCAGGGCCTGGCCGCCGAGGCATTGGCTGCGCGCCGGCCGGAGCTGCTGGCGCAGATTGCCGAGATCAAGCGCTTTTATGGTCTGCGCGAGCAGCGGCTGGAGCAGTTGCTGGCGGGGTGATGAATCGGCCTGCGCCGCTCCGGCAGTGCGGCCTCAGCCGCTTAGCCCGCCTTGCCAAATAGCGACTGCAGCAGGGCCTCCGCCCTCTGCAGGCCTTCATCGGTGAGAGCCACGGACGTCGCCTTGCCGACCGGGTCGCTGATCAACCCCTTCTCGTGCAGCCGGCCCATCGCATCCCAGTCGAAGGACTTCCACGCCCGATGGCCGTCATGCAGGCCCAGTAGCAACAAGGCCAGCACGGCGTCGTCGATCCGTTCGGTGTCCAGGTTCATGAAGCCTCCTGTCGAGCCATGGCCAGTGCATCCAGTGGCGAGCGCACGGCACCGCCGCCGAGCTTGAGCACATGGGTGTAGATCATCGTGGTGGCCACGTCGGAGTGGCCGAGGAGTTCCTGCACGGTGCGGATGTCGCTGCCGGCTTGCAGCAGGTGGGTGGCAAACCGAAGGTTCAGTGAAGACTGACTTGTACCCAAGTCATGTCGTAGCTAAAACAATGGCGCAGCGTGTGAGGCGTGGCGGGCTTGGCGACGCCGGCAGCCTGGACGGCCCGTTTGAATGCACGCTGGAAGGTCTCGTGATAAAGGTGGTGCCGGCGGAACACGCCGGTGCGCGGGTCCGTGGCGTGATGGTCTTGCGGGAAGACCCAGAACCAGCCCCAGCTCGCACCCGCCCTGGGGTATTTGCGGGCGAGCGCGTCGGGCATCTGCTCAGCCGCAACTGCGAGTACGCCACAGATGTTCCCGCGTTTGAAGAGCCGTTCGAAAAGGAGTTCGCGTACGTTGCAGACCTATGGGAGTCAGCCGCAAGCCGAGCCGAGTTCGAGTCTAAGTACAGTCGTGCAGTCTCAAATCAACATGATGCGCGGTACTGCTAACCTTTTGCTGCAGCGGGCGGCTTCGCCGCCCGCTGAGCGCACACGTTAGACGGTGAACTGGATGCGCTTTGAAAGGCTCATGAATTGGTTGTGCTGCTTGGCCGTCGTTGGATTCGCAATAGCGCTTTCGGCGGGTTTGGCGCTAGCGGTCTATGAAGGGCGCGTGACAGGCGGGAAATCCAAAGTAGTCCATCTGCTAGCTCAAGACCCTGTTGGGTTTTGGAGCGCGTTGGGAATCAATCTCTTTATGGCCGGAGTGTTCTGGTATGGCGCGTATTGGATCTACATCCACAGAATCAAGGAACAAAATGAGCCATAGGTTCCCGTCTAACTGGTCATTGCAGCGGACGGCTGCGCCGCCCGCTGACCTTTGACGTTGAACTGCAACCCAATACAGCAATGGCCGCCAGCGACTTTGATTCAAACCTGCAGGAACTGCACCGCAAGTCAGTTGGGCGGCTGCTCGCTGCGGATGCCTACGACGACGACGCATTTGCCGCGCTGAAGACGTACCTCTGCGAGAAAGCCGAATTGATAAAGGTCGAGCATGTCATTTCAAAGCAGGTGCTCGACGCTCTTCTGTCCGCTGCCAAAGCCATTGAGAGTCGCGCCGAGTACGTTCCGGCTACACAGAAAGGACTTTCCAGGGCCGCCGAGTTCTACATGCTCCTTGACTTGATGGTCATCGGAGAAGGCTGCAATGACAGGCCAACAGGCGTTCCCCGTGCGAGATAGTTGCCGTTCAACCCTTCACTGCAGCGGACGGCTTCGCCGCCCGCTGAGCTAGCACGTTCGGCCTCACCAATGCCGCCATGCCCCGCGATTGGCGGCCGCATTTAATGTAGCTACATTAAAGCGTGCAAGTTGAGTTCGACCCTGCCAAAGACGCGAGCAATCTGGAGAAGCACGGGGCTATCGCTGGCATTGGCCGCCGGACTCGATTGGGATGCATCACTGGTGTGGGTTGATGAACGGTACGAGTACGGCGAGCTGCGCATGATCGCGTTAGCGCCGGATACCGGGATCCTGTACTACGTGGCATTTGTAGGTCGTGGCGAAACGCGAAGGATCATCAGCTTGCGCAAAGCCAACCGACGCGAGGTGAAGCACTATGTCCAAAGTTTCTAAGCGCCCGGCCATCGTCATGCCGACGGTGGCGGAAGACAAAGGGATTACGGCAGCCGCAAAGGCCGATCCGGACGCGCACCCCCTGACTCCGAAGCAGTTGCAAGCCATGGTTCCGATGAAGGCTGTACGTGGTCGGCCTAAGTCTGAGAACAAGAAGCTGTTGGTGTCCGTCCGCTATAGCCCGGAAGTCGTGGCGTATTTCAAGTCAACCGGCGAGGGGTGGCAGTCTCGTATGGACGGTGTGCTTCAGCAGTACGTAGCGCGTCACTCGCGGCGAGCGTGAGGCCGAACCAGCCTCTCGAGCCGACTCGCGTCGGCAGGCCGCCGCTATCGGCTCAGCTTCAACGTCAGGCGTCACTCAAGCGGCATCGCGTACGTCTGACCATTCTTCGAAAGAACAGGAGACCCCAAATGGCCACATCGGTGCTCTTCATGTCTATGTCACTCGACGGATACATCGCTGGCCCGAACGACGAAGTGGGCAACCCCGGCGGCGACGGATTCGACCGGTTGCACGAGTGGTATGGGGACTTCTCCCGTCCATCTGGGGCGGTCGGACAATTGTGGGACGACTGGAACTCACCTGGCGCGATTCTGGCGGGGCGGCGCACTGTGGAGCAGGTCGATCACTGGGGCGGTGACAACCACGGTGTCCCGATCATCGTGCCCAGCCACCGGCCGCCGGGCCCTTCGGTAGCGAACTATCCGTTGGTGACCTACGTGCCCGACGGCATCGAGCGCGCAATGGCGCAGGCAAAGGCCGCCGCCGGGGATCGCATCGTGCTGATGCTTGGCGCGTACACGGCGCAACGGGCGCTCGAGGCTGGTGTGCTGGACGAGTTGCAGATCCACCAGATCCCGGTCCTGCTCGGTGGTGGCCGCCGGTTATTCGAGATGTTGCCTTCGCGCGTCGAGTTGGAGATTGTCCGGGTGATCGACACCCCGGAAGCCACCCACATCCGCTACCGCGTTCGTCGCTGAGTGGGGTGACGCCTAACCACGTGCCGCCCATGAGTTCAGCGCCCGCCATCGAATACAAGCTCTCGCCACCCCTGGGTGACTTGGAACTGAACGAGTTGTTTTCCGCATCTTGGGCGAACCATTGCCCTGCGACATTTCAACCCGTCTTGCGCTCCAGCATGGCTTACGTCTGCGCGTACCGGGGGGCCGAACTTGTCGGCTACGTCAACGTCGCCTGGGACGGCAAGACGCATGCGTTTGTCCTGGACCCCACGGTTCATCCCAGTTGCCGGCGGCACGGTATCGGAACGGCGTTGGTTCTTGCCGCGCTGGAGCAAGCCAGGGCGCGCGGGGTCACTTGGGTGCACGTCGACTTCGAGCCTGACCTGCGGGAGTTCTACAGCCGTTGTGGCTTTCGCCTGTCCGAGGCAGGTGTCTACAACGTCGCGGCCGAGGCGTGACAGTCAAAGGGCGTCCCGCAGGCGGGCCGCGGGCCGCGGGCCGAGGGCAGCGACTTGGATCACGTCAACGCGCGCGGCGGCGCCGGGCCAGCATGGCCAGGCAGGCCAGGCCGGCCAGGATCAGGGCCCCGCTGCCCGGCTCGGGCACCGGCACGGCCGAGGTGATGAAGTGGCCGTCGGTGGCCAGGCCATTGGCGGCCGTGAAGCCGTAGAACACCGGCGTGCCGACGAGGCCGAGCTGGTCGAAGCTGACCTGGGCGCTGACCGTGTAGATGCCGAGGTTCAAGTGCTCGATGGTGCCGGTCAGCATGCCGGCGTTGTCGTTCAGCCCCGAGGGGGTGTACTGCACCGAGGCATACCACTGGAAGTCAGGGTCGCGGATGGCGTCGCCCAGGCCGGTTTCGGTAGCAGCCAGCGGCGCCACAGAGCCGCCGGACAGGATCTGCAGGCTGGGCGACACCGGTTCGCCGTTGAAGTGGAAGGTGTCGATGGCAAAGGCCACGCTGGCCGGACTCAGGCCGTCATAGCCGAGGCCCGAGCCTGCGCCGCCGACGCCGGCCGTGTCGCTCAGCGTGAAGGTGAGGCCATCGCCGCGCAGGCCCTGGCTGACGGGGATGAAGAAGTGGAAGTCGAAAGCGAAGGCCTGGTTGAAGTCCAGCGTGAGGGCATTCGGCGCGAAGCCGGCGCCGCCCTGGCCGCCGACACCTGGTGCCGTCAGCATCAGGTCGCTGTAGGTGAAGCCGTTGCCCGGCGTCGTGTTGGACGCCGTCGCGCTGCCGTACAGCGACCAGGTCGTGAAATCGGTGAATCCGGTCGCCAGGCTCACGCCCTGCTGGGCATGGGCGCCAAGGCTGGCGGCAAGGGTCAGGGGCAGCAGCAGTCGGGCAAGCTTCATGGTGGGGTCTCCGATCAGGTTGTGCGCCAGTCTGGAGAGCGACCGTTAGGCAATCGTTAGCCGATGGAGCCATCTCACCCCCTCAAGCCCGGGGTCTGTGAACTAGCATCCGCGCCCATGGCTCTCGCCCACACCAAGACCCGTGCGCCGCGCCCGCGTGCCGGCCTGCTGCTGCCACGCCCGGCCCTGCTGGCCGACGTGCAGCGCGCGCTGGATGCTCACCGCGTGCTGTTGATCTGCGCGCCTGCCGGCTATGGCAAGACGTCGTTGCTGACCCAGGCCCTGGCCGATGCGGGCGCCGACACGGCCATTGCCTGGGTGGCCCTGGACGAAGGCGACGACCTCGGCCGCCTGCTGGACTGCCTGTTCGCCGCCTTCGAGCCTTATGACCCGCCCTGGCGCACGGCGCCCGAGGGCCTGCGAGACGCGGCGCTGCGCGGCGGCACCGAGATCGTCACCGTGGCCGATGCGATGCTGAATGCGCTGGAGGCCTGCGAGGTCGAGCATGGCCTGATCGTGCTGGACGACGCCCACCATCTCGTCGACCCGGCTGCGTTGCAGTTCCTGGACCGCTGGCTGGCCCGCATGGGCGAGCGCTGGCGCCTGGTACTGGCCGCCCGCCACGAGCCCGCGCTGCGCCTGGCGCGGCTGCGGGCCGCCGGCGAGCTGGCTGACCTCGGCCCCGTCGAGCTGGCGCTGGCGCGCGGCGAGGTCGAGCAACTGGCCCAGGCCGCGGGCCTGGACGAAACCGCTGCGGCGGGGCTCTACGAGCGCTGCCAGGGCTGGCCCGCCGGCCTGCGCCTGGCTTTGGGCGCGGGACAACAGCGCCTGCCCGCAGCCATCGACCGCGCCACCTTCGACTACCTCGCCGCCGAAGTGCTGGACCGCCTCGAACCGGGCCTGCGCGGCTTCCTGCTGCGCACCAGCGTGCTGCACGAGCTGGACGCCGAGCGCTGCCAGGCGCTGGGCGAGGACGCCCACGCAGCCGGCTGGCTGGCCGATATGGAGCGCCTCTCGCTCTTCGTGACCGTCGTCGACCTGGCGCCCCACACGCTGCGCCTGCACCAGCTCTTGCGCGACATGCTGCAACAGCGCCTGCGCCAGGAGCAGCCCGAGGTCTACCGCCAGCAGCTGGAGCGCGCCGCGATGCTGGAGACGGACGCGGTGCGCCGGCAGAGCCTGTTGCTGGCCGCGGGCCGCCCCGAGCGTGCAGCCGAGCTGCTGCTGGCAGACGGCGCCTTGCTGATGAACCAGCTCGGCGCCCAGGGCCTGCTGGACCTGACCCGGCGCTTCGACCCTGCCTTTGCCGAGTCCAGCCCGGAACTGCACCGCGTCAAGGCGCTGGCGCTGTGGGTGCTGTGGGAGGCCCAGCAGGCCGAATGGCATCAGAGCCGCGCCGAGGCGCTGTTCGACGCGCGCGGCGACCAGGCCGGTCTGCTCGCCGCGCGCGGCCATCGCAGCATCCTGCTGATCGCGCAGGGCCGCCTCCAGGAGGCTGAAGCCCTGCTGCGCGACCTCGACCCGTTTGCGCTGAGCGGCGAGCTGCGCCGCGTGACGCTGCTGGGCCGTACCTGGCATGCGATGGAAAGCTGCCGCTTCGACGCCGTTGCGCCGCTGTTCGACGCCCTTGTCACCGAGCTGCTGAACACGACCACGCTGGAGAGCTGGTACATCTGCTCGCCGTCGCCGCGCCAGATCAGCTGCGTCGGCATGTCGCCGGTGGCCGACCGCTGGTACCGTGGCGCGATGCAGGTGCTGGGCAACCGGTCGCTGCCCTTCGGCGTCAACGCGCACACGTCCCAGGCCTGGAACCTGTTCTGGCAGGGCCGCCTGGCCGAATCCCGGCAGATGCTGGCTCATGCCGAAGCCGATGCAGCCTGGTTGGGTCGCATCGTCATCGCGCGCAACCAGGGCCAGGCCCTGCATGCGATGTTCGACCTGATCGCCGGCCGCCATGACGAGGCCCTGGCCCTGATGCGGCTGCGCCTGGCCGAGCATGTGCCGGGCTATGGTGCCTGGGGCGCTTGGCATGCGACCTTTGCCATGTCGCGCATGGCGGCCGCCATCGGCAACCTTGAGGCGCTGGCCGAGGGCCTGGAGTGTCTGGTGCGCATCGGTGCGGACCTGCCCGACCTCGTCATGCCGCACCGGCCACGGCCGCTGCTGGGCCTGCAGGCCCAGCTCGCCGCGCTGCAGGGCCGGCGCGACGAAGCCATCGCCGCCTGGCGCGGTCTGCTGGCGGACGGCGAAGGCGGCGACCTGCTCGGCCAGCTGGCCGAGGCGCGCCTGCGTCTGGCCGCGCTGCTGCTGGAGGGCGGCGACCGTGGCGGCGCGGCCGAGGCGCTGGCGCCGGCGCTGGCCCGGCGCGAGCCCGGCGGCCTGCTGTGGGCCGTGCCGAAGCTGCTGCAGATGGCGGCCGAGGACTGGGGCGACCTGCTCGACCCGGTCGACCTCGCCCGGCTGCGCGGCTGGGCCGACGCCGTGCGGCCGGCCACGCGGGTGGTGGTCGAAGCCGCCGCCGTTTCCGGGGACGACCGGCTCTCGCAGCGCGAAGCCGAAGTCATCGCCCAGATCGCCGCCGGCGCCAGCAACAAGCACATCGCCCGCGCGCTGGACCTGAGCCCCCACACCGTCAAGCGGCATGTGGCCAACATCCTCGACAAGCTGGGCCTGAACTCACGCGGCGAGGCGGCCGCGTGGTGGAACCAGCGTCAGATGGCCACCAGGCCCGGCACGCTGGCCTGACCCAGCGCCCGGCACAGCTTGGTCCAGGCCGTGTCGTTGAGCAGCGCGCGCGCCGAGGCCAGCACCGGCGCCTGAACCGGCGGCGGCAGGCTGCCGATGACAAGGGCGCGCTCAGCCGGCGTCAAGGCCGGGATCATCCAGCGCAGCGTCTCGCTCATCTCGCGCGGGCCGATGCTGGCCAGGAGGCGGTGGTGGATGTCGAGCAGTTCGGCGTCGCTGTAGGCGGCCCACAGCGCCAGGTTGTGGCGGCTCTCCTCCACGCCCATGTGCTCGAGGTTGTGGGCCACGAAGGCCGCGAAGCGGCGGTACAGGCGCTGGGCGGCGCTCGCTGACGGCATGGCGCGCAGCGCGGCGGACTCGGCGCGCAGGCCGGCGATGGCGTCCAGGTGCTCCTCGTGCTCGACCTCGATGGCCGCGCTGGCCCCCGCGCGGCGGGCTTCGATGGCGGGGTGGACGAACTCGTTCTCCTTGTCGAGATGGTGCCGGGCGGCATCCAGCAACGCGTCGAGCTGGCCCAGACTGGTGGCCAGCTCGAGCGGGTCGTCGACATCGAGGCGGCTCAGCTGCTGCAGTGTGTCGCTCATGAACAGGCGCAAAGCCTTGTGGATATGGGCGTAGAGGTCCAGGCGCGGGGGGAGGGTGGTCATGGTGGAGGCTCCGTTTGAGCCGGCGTGATGGGGCCGGATGCGCCGCAGTGTTCCGGCCGGCGTCGCGGTTGCCATCGCGCTGATGGGCCATGCCCGACGGGCCATCGGTCGTGGCTCGTCGCATGGCTCTTCGGGGCGATGGCAGGGCCCGGCCTGCTCGGCAAAGTGCGATCCATGCAACGCCTCGACCTCGTCCTTCTGCTCAGCACTGCCGCACCGGCGGCGCGCGCCGAGCTGCCCCGGGCGCATCGAGCGTGTCTCTGTCCCGTTGATCCTTTTCCAGGAGATCCTCATGAAGCGTTTTGATTCCTCTTCTGCCCCACTCAGCCTGAGCTGGGCCATCGTCACCGCTCTGGGCTTGGTGGCCGCCGGTGTGCTGGTCCTGCCCGCCGAGGCTCATGCCGCCGCGTCGCCTTGTGACGACAAGGCGACACTGCAACGCCGGCTGGATGACTTCGATTCGCGCTGGAATGCCAGCGACGCCTGGGGCCTGACGGCCCAGTTCACGATGGAGGGCAGCTTGGGCGCTGCCGGCGAGCCGGGCCGCGTGGCGGTCTACCGCGAACTCATCGAGCGTCTGGGCCGTTCGTCGCAGCAGCGCAAGACGCGCCTGCTGCGTGCCACCGACGTCGGCCAGGCCTGCCTGGTGGACGTGCAGGTGCGCAGCGGCGAACGCAGCGAGGCTGGCTTGTTCCTGCTGGCGCCGTCAGCCGAGGGCGGCATCGTCGCGATGCGCTGAGGCAGCGCACCCGGGCTGGGAGCGTGGGTGGCCTACGTGCGACTTAAAGGCAAATTGCCTTGTCGGCGTGAGGTCGTCGTTGCCTACTTCGCCTTCGCCGGCCAGCGCCGGAAGTCGTACCAGAGCTCCGGACGTTCGGCAGGCGTGGCGGTGCCGGGCGTGAGCAGCGGATTGGTGAGATCGATCACCACGCGCTCATGCAGGCGCGCACGGCGTAACCGTTCGCCGAAGTAGCGCTCAAAGAGCTTGTCAAAGCTGCCATCGGCCATCGCCTGGTTCAGTCCGCGCTCGATGTCGGCGGCAAGCTTCGTGGCCTTGCGGTTCACCATGAAGTAGGCGTCATAGGGGTAGTGCAGCACCACGTGCGACTCCACCTCGAAGCGGTCCGAGCGCTCCTCCAGTTCATCCCAGACCTCGGTCAACCCACGGGGAAAGTAGTCGAATCGTTCTCCCTGCAGCATGTTGAAGAGCGCCAGATAGGCCGAGCCAGCCACGACCGGAATGCCGTTGGCACGCAGGATCTCGGTGTCCGGCCAGCTCTGGCCTTGGCCTACCCGCAGTTGCTGGAGCTGCTGCAGTGAGTTGAGCGACGCAAAGCGTGCCTGATCTCCGCGCCGGATGAGGCCAACCCGCCAACCGAGCATGCCGCGATTGACGGGGATGCGGATCGCCAGCAGGCGGGCTTCGCGCTCGGGCGAGGCGGGAATGGGCGCCACGTCGATCATGCGCCCCGCCTCCAGCTCAAGGACCTGGCGCTCCTGGTTCATGGTGACACCCGCATGCTCGATCCGATACTCGGTGCCGCAGCGCGCCAACGCCAGCGCCAGCAATTGATCGGCGTAGACCGACCGACGGTCTTCCCGAACCTCGGGGCGCGGGATGCGCACGACCTCGACGGCTGCCGCAGCCTGCACCGCCGCCGCAAACCACAGTGCCGCGCAGAATCGAGCGAGCACTGTCATGAAGAACTCCTGCTGCTGCAACAGGTGGCGATGCTACCGGTCAGTTCCCAGAAGGCCGCCGCGCACGCCGAGTGGCGTTTGCATGCAGGCAAAGTAAAGCCCCGAGCGGCCAAGGCCGTTCGGGGCGAAAGAGCGCTTCACGCCGCCCGGGACGCACCCCGGAGGGGCGTGGGGCTGCGGCGTGGATCACAGCGCAGGTGGCCTGGCAGGGCGACACCGGGAGGTGACGCAGTCGGGCCCGAATCTCGTGCTTTCATGGTCGCGGGCGGCTCGCGTGCCGCCTCGCCAGGGGCCGCAACGTTGCCGGGGGCCATGCACTGGTGACGGGCTGAATCATCGGCGCAGTGATCTGAAAACAAAGCCGCGATCAGCCGGGGTCGACCGGGCTTTTTCGGCTCAGTGACTGTGAGCCTCGGTACGGGCGGGCAGCACCTTCAACCTGACGGCCGGTGCGCGCGGCTTGGGGTTGGCGGCGCTCGGCAGCTCGGCCCAGTTCCACTCGCCCTGGGTGCAGACCTGGCGCACGGCAAAGGCCAGTTCGCCCGGCTCGGCTGGCAGGGACACATGCAGCACGAACTCGTCGTACCAGGCGTCCTGCACATAGTTGGCCTCGCCATTGGCCACCCAGCGTGCCTCGGCCAGTTCGTCGGTGACGGCCTTGCCATGGCTGTCGTAGGGGACTTTCAGCGGCCGCTGCTTGGTAGTCAGCGTCCAGCCGGCTTTGGGCATGGGCTTGGCGCCGCGCAAGCCCTCAGGCAGGGTGACGACGATTTCCTTCGTCGCTGCGCCGCCCTCGCAGCCGTGCCCGGCCTTGAAGACGGCGCGGTAGCTGCTGCCGGCCGGGGCCTCGGGCTGCTCCAGCGTGATGTGGGCCTGGGCGGTGCCGGCGACGGCAAGCAGAGTGGCGGTGAGGTATGTCTTCATAGATCGAATTTCAGCTCGGCCGAGTAGCTGCGTTGCGGGTAGGGGTGGAAGTTCCAGTATTGATAGTTGTTCAGGTTGTCGATGCCGACGGCGGCGCTCCACTGGCGGTCAATCTTCCACAGCACGCGCAGATCGGCCGTCGCATATTTGCTGACGCCCATGTAGGCGAAGCCGTTCACGTCGGCATTGTTGAGTGTGCGGTACTGGCGGCCGCTGTAGCGGGCCGCGAGGCTGGCGCTCCAGTGTTCGTCGAAGCGCCAGGCTGCCAGGGCGGTGGCGCGCCAGCGCGGGATGTTGGGCTGCCAACGCCCCAGGGTGTCGCCCGGCGTTGCGACAAAGCCGCTGTTGGCCTTGATCCTGGAGTCGGTGTAGGTCGCACTGGCCGACAGGTCCAGGCCCTTGAGCAGCCAGTCGTTGGCGGCGAACGTGGCCTCCAGGCCGGTCGTGCCTATCTTGTCGATGTTCTGCACGCGGCTGACGTTCCTGTTGGCCGCCGGGTCGAAGAGGGCCTGCGAGTACAGCGAATCGCGGGTTGTCTCGGCGAACAGCGTGAGGCGCGATTGCAGCGGTCCCCAGGTGGCTTCAGCGCTCAGCTCGGCCGTCCAGGACTTCTCGGGCTTGAGGTTGGGGTCGTTGATGTACGCCGAGTTCGTCGTCGACGTGGCGCCATACAGCTCGGCCACGGTGGGCATGCGAACGGCCCGGCCGACGGAGGCCTTGAGCACGGTGTCGGCCGTGGCCTGCCAGGACAGGGCCGCCTTGGGTGACAGGAAGCTCTCGCTGCGCGCGGCATAGGCCTGGCCGGCCGTGGCCGAGAAGTCCGTGCGTCCGTCGTGGGCCTGCCAGGCTTCAGCGCGCAGGCCCAGCACGGCCTTCCAGTCGGGCGCCAGCAGCCAGGCGTCCTGTGCATAGGCGGCCTGCAGGCGGGTTTTGCCCTGGACATTGGCGGCCATCGCGCCGGGGCCGTCGGCGAGGTAGTTGCCGGCGATGTTGGACGTCAGGTAGCTGAGTTGGTAGCTGTCCTGCTGCAGGCCGAGGTCGACGACGTGGTCGGTCCCCGCGGGGCGCCAGATGCCCTTGAGGGCGAGGGTGTTCCAGCCGGTGCCGCTGCCGTCGGCCAGCGTGCCCGCGCCGCCCGTCCGAGCGCCCGGCTGTGGGTTGCCGGCGGTGTTCTGGCGCTTGTCGTCCTTGCGGTAGTCGTAAAGGCTGGCCGCGGCTTCCCAGTCCCATTCACCGCCGCCGCGGCTCTTGACCGACAGGCCGTGCATGACGTGCAGCAGCTGCTCGCGCGTCAACGGGAAGTCGCCACCAGTCGGCGCGGTGAGCTGCTTGCCATCGATGACGACAGGCCCCGAATAGACGGGCTTGCCGCTCGCGTCGCGCAGCCAGCTCTCTGAATTGCCGTCTGAATCGTTGTGCCAGACGCCCATCACATAGCTGGCGCGCAGCGTGGGGCTGAGCTCATAAGCCAGCTTGATCTTCACGTGGTCCTGCCGGGTGCTGTATTGCGTGGCCGAGCCCAGCAGATACCAGGGCTGGCCATTGCTGTTGGGCACCAGCACGGCGCCCGCCACCGGGGTGCCGTTGGTGACCACGGTGCCCGTGCTGGCCAGGCGGTTGGCGAAGGTCAGCGGCTGGCCGTCGCTGTCGGTGCGGTTCACGTTGAGCCACCAGCTGAGGTCGCCGGCGCGGTCGCCTACCGAGGCGCTGGCCTGCCGGGCGCGGTAGTTGGCCTTGGTGCCATAGAGCTCGAAGGGCTGGGACACATAGCCCAGCTTGGCATGGGCCTCGAACTGGGTCGGCATGCGCGTCACGTAGTCGACGACGGCGCCTGCTGAGTTGCCGGTGTAGGCGGCCGAGAAGGGCCCGTACATGACGTCGACGCGCTCGATCTCCTCGGGTGTCACCAGGCCCCAGCGTGGCGGGAAGGACAGGCCGCCGACGCCGTTGCCCAGGTAGTTGGACAGCAGCACGCCGTCCGCATACACGGCCGAGCGCGCGCTGTTGCCGGTGCCCGAAGCGCGGCTGGACAGGATGGCGTGGTTGTAGTCGCCGATGTAGCGCTTGCGCACCAGCAGGCTGGGCAGGTACTTCAACGCGTCTTCCGAGTCGGTCGCGTTGATGCTGCGCGCAATGTCTTCGCGCGTAACGGCTTCCCGAGTCGTTGGGATGTTGGTGGGCAGGGAGCTGGGCGCAACGCCCTGCACGCGGACGAGGTCGAGCTTGTTGCGCGGCGTCGGCGTGTCGGGGTCTGCGGCGGCAACTTGGGCCGGAGATGAGGCGTCGTCGCAGTCGTCACAGGCCTGCGCGGCTGGCCACACGGACAGGACGACGCAAGCGGCGGCCGCGCGCGCAAGGGTGGATTTCTTCATGGAAGGGCTGGATCTGGGTCGCGCCGTCGCCCACAGCAGAGGACGGCAAAACGCCGGGCCTGCAAGGCCGCGGCGGCGTTGGACTCAGATCAGCCCGGGTGGCGCGCGTGCGCTGGCGGGGCGCCAGGCGTGGGCGGTGACGGGGGCCGTCCAGAAGCGCTCCGGCGCCTCGAAGCCCAGTTCCGTGCGCAGCGCAATGGCATGCACCACTGGCGGCGGCGCGAAGTCGGCCGCGGCGATGTGGCAGGCGGCGCAATGGCCGTGGGCCAGCACATCCAACGCCTTTTCGATGGGCTTGGACTCGGCGGCCTTGCCCGCGGTGTTGGATGCGCGGCAGATGTCCTGCCAGGCGGAGAAGTCACCCCGCGCATGTGCCATTGCCGCGCTGATGCCCGGCGCCAACAGGCCCAGCACAAGCACGGCCAGCAACCACGCGGCAAAGGCGCGGGGGTGGCGGCGGGCGTGGCGAGCGGGCGTCATGGCGTGGGTGAGGCGTCGCCCGGATTGTGCCGCCTGTGGGCCGATGTCTTCGGGACGTCACCCCCACCGCGATCCGCTGCCGAGAGGATGCCGTACCCCTGTGGGATTGCGCGCCGGCCCGTCGGCGGCCCACACTGCGCCATGGACGCCCCGGCATCGCCTCCCAAGCCTTGGCCCGCCCGCATCCTCGGCTGGATGGGCGCGGAGGCCCCCAAGCTGTTGGCCAGTGTCGTCGTGCTGGTGCTGGGCTTCTGGATCAAGGACTCGGTGGACCTGGCCATCAAGCAGCGCCAGCTTGATCTGTCGTACACCAAGGAGATGCAGAGCCTGCTGCAAAAGCTCAGCGAGGAGGAAGACGTCACCAAGCTGAAGAACACGGCCGTGGTGCTGGCCTCCTTCGGTGAGCCGGCGCTGCCGGCCCTGCTGATTGAGCTGCGCCGCTCCGACCTGCATGGCGTGGCGGCCGGCCACGGCCTGGAGGCGATGGCCGTGCGCGAGCCCGATCTGCTTTGCCGCGTGCTGCCGCCACTGCTGCTCAAGCGCAACCAGCACTACGAGATCGGCGCCCACCGCACGTTGCTCAGCCTTATAGGTGACAACGGCTGCACCAAGGCCCTGCCGCAGCTGCGCCGCTACCGCGATTTCGTCAACGCGGCCGTGGCCGGCAAGCCCGACGAACTGCGCCAGCGCCTCCGCGGCGAGATCGCCGCGCCTGCCGAGGCCTATCCGCGCCTGAAGCAGGCGGTGGACGAAGCCATCGCCAACCTGGAGTGAGCATGCGAGCCCTCTTGCTGAACCTGCTGCTGTGCGCCGCGAGCGCGCAGGTCGCCGTCGCCGCGGTTGTGAATTGCGCGCCCGCACCGGGGCGCTTCACGGTGCTGCTCAGCGAGCCCAGCGGCGGCGCCATGGCGGACCGCGCGGCCATCGACCGCTTCCTGAATAAGCTGCAGTTCGAGCTGGACCAGGAGCGCGATGAGCATTGGATCAACCCGGGCGCGACGCCGGTGGCCTTTCGCGCCTGCCCGAAGCGGGCGCCGGCACTGGACGGCAGCGAGTTCAGTGCCGAGGTCGTCGAGCAGCTCAATGACCAGCGCGTGCTGCTGGAGGTCTGGGGCGTCGTCGACCGCGATGGCACGCCACCGGTGCTGAGCGCGCAGATCAACTATCTGCTGGTGCCGCTGCGCTTTGCGGCCGACCAGCGTGAGACCGTACCGACCGGCCTGCAGCGCCTGCGCTACCCCGAGGCCGGCGCCGCGCCCACGCAGGACGCCGTGCAGCTCATCTCCAAGCCGCTCGATCTGGACGCCTTCATCGCCAGCGCCCTGGGCCTGAAGCTGCTGCGCGAACGCGCCTACGAGCCGGCCTACGCCAATCTGTGCCGTGCCAGCAGCCTGCTGGGCGCCATGCTCAAGCGCCCGCTGACCGGTCGCAGCAAGACCGACCTGGCCGCGCTGCGCGACTTCGTGCGGGGCAGCGCCAGCCGCGTGCTGCACGACGCGCTCGCCGACGCGGCCTACCCCAAGACCGGCCCGCTGCGCCTGCAGCAGGCGGCCCAACCTTGCGCGGGAGCCGAGTGATGCGCCGCCTGCAGAACGCGCTGCTGGCGCTGTCGCTCGCCCTGCTGCCGCTGCGGCTGCTGGCGATGGACATCCGGCCCTGCTCCGATCCCGTCGTGTTCAGCGATGCGGCCGTCAACGCCCTGGTGCTGCCCTGGCGCGCCCAGGCCGGCCCGCAGGCGCTGCAGGACGCCAGCCGGCAGATGTCCGCGCTGGCCCAGTTGCAGCTGCTGATGTCCATGCTGAAGTTCGGCTCCATCGGCGTGGTGGACCTGGTGGCCGAGCCCGGCCGCGTGTGCGACGTGGACCAGGTGCTGAACCGCGTCAGCCGCACCGGCGTGGCCAGTGGCCGGCTGAAGGCGGGGCAGGGCGTCGTCGTGCTGTGGGGGCGGCTGTTCGAGCAGGATGGAGAGATCTTCCTGCAGAGCTATCTGCGCTTCGCGCGCCAGGGCGTCGATGGCCTCGTGCCCGAGGTGCTCAAGGTGCCACTGCGCGCCGGTGATGCGACGCTGGAGTTGCAGGCGGCACTTCCCGCGCAGGCGCTGTCCTTTGCGCCGCGCCGCATCCGGCTGGAGGACCTGGCTCGCATCGATGCCGCCTTCCGCGCAGCGCTGCGTGTGCGGCCCGCCCCCGACCTCGACGCGCCCGGCGTGGAGATCGGCCGCTCCACGAACCAGAGCTTCCCTTACTGGGTGGCCGAGTCGCGCGGCGACTGGCTGCGCCTGGCACCCATGCGGCCCGGCCTGCCGGCGGGCTGGGTGCGTGCCCGCACGGGTGACGACACGCCGGAGTGGTCGCTGTCGCGCTGGCTGCCTGAACTGGACTTCGCCGAGGGCGTGGCCGGCTGGCTGCGGCTGCGCACCGGCGGCGTGCCCACCGCGCAGCGCCAGCCCATGGCCGACGCGGCGCTCGCGGCATTGGCCCGCTACGAGCGCGCCGTGCCCGCGGAGCTGGCCCCCAACGCCTGGGCCGTGGCTGCCGGCCTGCGTGGCCAGCTGGCCTGGGTTGCGGAGCAGCGCGACGCCGCAGGCCGCCAGTTCACGCTGGCCGCCCAGCGCCTGCCCGGCGGCGCCGCGGCGCGCCAGGCAGCCGCGGTCATGATGGCGGCACAGCGGCCGCTGGATGGGGCGTCGGCCAAGGTGCTGGCCGACGAACTGCTGGCCGTGCTGGCGCTGGACCCGAACGACACGCTGGTGCGCGCCAACCTGAAGGCCCTGTACCGGCTCTACGCGCAGCGGCCCGATTGGAGCCCCTTCACCGCCGAAGAGCTGGCCACGCGCCAGCAGGTGCTGGGCGGCTGAGTCAGGTGGCCAGCAGCTCTGCCAGCGCTCGTGCCACCACCTGCGTGGCGCGCTTGAGATCGTCCAGCACCAGGTGCTCGTCGGCCCGCTTGGCATTGCTCTCCAGCACCGTGCGCGGCCCGGCGCCGTAGATGGCGGCCGGGATGCCGTGGGCCGTGTACAGGCGCACATCGGTGTACAGCGGCGTGCCCGAGGTCGGGATGGGCTCGCCGAACACCGCCTCGCCATGCTTCTGCATCGCGGCGATGAGGGGCGCGGCGCCGGGCAGTGGTTTCATGGAGTTGGCGAGCAGCAGGCGCTTGATGTCCAACTTGATGCCGGGGCTCTGGGCCACCGTGTTCTCGATCAGCGCGCGCACTTCCGCCTCGACGGCGGCCGGGTCCTCCTCGGGAATCATGCGGCGGTCCAGCTTGATGACGACCTTGCCGGGCACGACATTGGTGTTGCTGCCGCCTTCGATGCGGCCGACGTTCAGGTAGGGGTGGGTGATGCCGGCCACCTCGGAGCGGCGCATCTTCAGCACGTCGTTGTGCGCGTAGAGGGCCGTCAGCAGTTTGTTGGCGGCCTGCAGCGCGTCGATGCCGGTGCTCGGATAGGCGGCATGCGAAGCCAGGCCGTGCAGCGTCACCTCCATCTGCAGGCAGCCGTTGTGGGCCGTGACGACCTGGTAGCTGAAGCCGGCCGCGATCAGGTAGTCGGGCTTGGTGAGGCCGTGCCTGAGCAGCCAGCCGGGGCCGAGTTCGCCACCGAATTCCTCGTCGTAGGTGAAGTGCAGCTCGACGGCACCCTTCAGCGGCAGGCCCGAGTTCTTGAGAGCCAGCAGCGCGAAGGTGTAGGTCGCGAAGTCGCTCTTACTGACCGCGCTGGCGCGGCCGTAGAGCTTGCCGTCGACGATCTCTGCCCCGTACGGCTCATGCGTCCAACCTTCGCCCGGGGGCACCACGTCGCCGTGGGCGTTGAGCGCGATCGTCGGGCCGTCCTCGCTGAAGCGATGGCGCACGATCAGGTTGGTGACGGACTGCATGCCGGCCGCATGCACCTCGGCGGCGGGCACGGTGTGCTTCTCTGCCTCGAAGCCCAGTTCCGCCAGCAGCTCGGCCGTGCGGTAGGCGTGCGGCGCGTTGTTGCCGGGCGGGGTGTCGGTAGGGATGCGGACGAGGGCTTGGAGAAAGCGGACTTCGTCGTCGAGGTTCTCGCTGATCCAGGCATCAATGCGGTTCTGAGTCATAGGGTATCGATCAAACGTTCAAATGCCCGGATGGACAGGTCGGCGTCATCTACCGTCACCGACTCCAACGGGTTGTGGCTGATGCCGCCATTGCCGCCGCGCACGAACAGCATCGCCTGGGGCAGCAGCTCGTGCAGCTTCATCGCGTCATGGCCGGCGCCAGAGGGCAGGCGGTGGATGGGCAGGCCCAGCCCGGTGACGGCGGCCTCCCAGCGCATCTGCCAGGCCGCATCGCTCGGCGCCGCGTTGGCGGCCAACGTCGGCTGCAGTGTGAAGTTGAGGCCGCGGCGCAGGCAGATCTCGTCGAGCTTGGCGCGCACGTCGGCGTCGAGTGCGTCGCGGGCTGTGTCGGTCGTTGCGCGCAGGTCGAGGCTGAAACGGCAGCGACCGGGGATGACGTTGATGGAGCCAGAAGGCACTTCCAGCATGCCGACCGTGCCGACGACGTCCGGCACCGCTGCGGCCCGCTGTTCCGTGAACAGGATCAGCTCGGCCACGCCCGCCGCGGCGTCGCGGCGCTGGCCCATGGGCGTTGTGCCGGCGTGGCTGGCCAGGCCGATGATCTCGCCGGTGTAGCGGCGGCTGCCGTTGATGCTGGTGACGATGCCCAGGGGCAGGTCCAGGCTGTCGAGCACCGGGCCTTGCTCGATGTGGACTTCGACAAAGCCGAGGTAGCGCGACGGGTCGCGCTTGACCGTCTGGATAGCCTGCGCCGTGCCCGGCAGCCCGGCGGCCTGCATCGCATCCCGCAGCGTGATGCCGGCGGCGTCGGTCTGGTCCAGCCAGGCGGGTTGGAAGGCGCCGATCAGCGCGCTCGAGCCGAGAAAGTCCGCCGGGTAGCGTTGACCCTCTTCCTCGGAGAAGCCCACAACCTCGAGGCCAAAGGGCAGACGCTTGCCGGCGCGATGCAGCTCGCGCACGACCAGCATGGGCACAAAGATGCCCAGCCGCCCATCGAAGCGGCCGGCGCGGCGCACGGTGTCGTAGTGGCTGCCGGTCAGCAACCGCTTGTCGGCGCTCGTGCCGTTGTAGACGCCCACGACATTGCCGACCGCATCGCGGCTGACCTCGTCAAAGCCGCAGTCGCGCATCCACGTCATGAGTTGCTCGGCGACGGCTGTGTGCGTGGGCGTGGCGTAGGTGCAGGTCAGGAAATCCTCGGCCTCGCTGTGAACGGCCAATTGGGCGGCCCAGTCCCACAGCTGCTCGCCCAGCTCGGGCCGAACGCCGAACTTGTCGTTGAGCCGGATCTCCGCAATGCGATGGATCTGGCGCAGGCACTCGGCGCGCTCAACGTCGGGGTGGGAACGCAGCCGTCGCTCGAAGGTCGCAATGATCTCGGTGCGCGTGAAGCCGGTGCCGCGCGGGCCCCGCACCGCCAGGATGAAGGGAAAGCCGAAACGCGCGTTGTAGTCGGCGTTGAGCTTTTGCAGCTTGGCGAACTCTTCGGGCGTGCAGGCGGTCAAACCGGCCTTCTGCTGCTCATTCGTCGACTCGGCCGTCAGCTCGCCCGCGACAGCGGCCTTGCCGGCCAGCTCAGGGTGGGCGCGGATCAGGCCGAGCTGTTCATCCACCGTCGCTTCGCGTACGACACGGGCCAGCGCGACCTTCAGTGCGGCCAGTGTCTTGAAGGGGCGCGCCGCCGCGGCGCGCTCGGCGATCCACGGCGAGTGTTCATAGGTGCCATCCAGCAGCGCGACAAAGTCCGCGGCGCTGGCGTTGTTGAGGTCGTCGAGTTTCATCATTCCCAGACGAAGGCCGTCTTGGCGTCAAAGGGGTGAACGGTTTTCCAGTGTCGCGCGATGTCCAGCCGCCTGCAGACCCAGACGCGGTCATGCGCCTCGATGTGGTCCAGGAACTTCTGCAGCGCGCGCATGCGACCAGGGCGGCCAAGCAGGCGGCAGTGCATGCCGATGCTCATCATCTTCGGGCTGTCGGCGCCCTCGGCATAGAGCACATCGAAGCTGTCACGCAGGTATTCGAAGAAGGGCTCGCCATGGCTGAAGCCCTGAGGCAGGGCGAAGCGCATGTCGTTGCAGTCCAGCGTGTAGGGCACGACGAGGTGCGGCGCCAGCTCGCCATTGGTCTTCCTGACCTGCAGCCAGAAGGGCAGGTCGTCGCCGTAGTAGTCGCTGTCGTAGTCGAAGCCGCCGAAATCGGCCACCAGGCGGCGGGTGTTGGGGCTGTCGCGGCCGGTGTACCAGCCCAGGCCATGCGGGTCACGGCCCAGCGTCAGGCGCTTGAGGCTTGCCATTGCCTGGGCCATGTGGGCGCGCTCGGTGTCCTCGTCGATGTTCTGGTAGTGCACCCAGCGCCAGCCGTGGGAGGCGATCTCGTGGTTGAGCTCGACGAAGGCCTGGGTCACTTCGGGCGAGCGCTCCAGCGCCATGCCCACGCCGAAGATCGTCAACGGCAGCGCGCGCTGCTCGAACTCCTTCAGCAGCCGCCACACGCCCACGCGCGAGCCGTACTCGTAGATGCTTTCCATGCTCAGGTGCCGCGCCGGGAAGCTGGGCGGGTTGGCCATCTCGGACAGGAACTGCTCGCTGCCGGCGTCACCATGCAGCACGGAGTTCTCGCCGCCCTCTTCGTAGTTGAGGACGAACTGCACGGCCACCCGGGCGCTGCCGGGCCATTGCGCGTGGGGCGGGTTCTCGCCATAGCCGACGAGGTCGCGGGGATACCGGGGCTGATGGGGCGTGCTCATCCCTACACTTTGCATCAATCGACGGAGATTCCATGGGCAAGCTCACAACACATGTTCTCGACACCGCCAATGGCTGCCCCGCCGCCGGCATGGCCGTGCGCCTGTACCGCTTCGACGCCGAAGGCCCCAAGTGGCTGCGCAGCCTGCACCTGAATGGGGACGGCCGCGCCGACGGCCCCCTGCTGGACGGTGCGGCCCTGACAGCGGGTCGCTACCGCCTCGTCTTCGAGGTGGCTGCGTATTTCCGCGCCCTTGGCACGGTGTTGCCGGAGCCGGCTTTTCTGGACGAGGTGCCGCTGGACTTCGGCATTGCTGATGAAGACAGCCACTACCACGTGCCGCTGCTGGCATCGCCTTGGGCTTACTCGACCTACCGTGGCAGCTGAACCGCTGATTCTCGTCACGGTCGCCCGCACCACCGGCAGCGTGCCGCGCGAGGAGGGCGCCTGGATGGCGGTGACGCCGGATGGCATCACCGGCACCGTGGGCGGAGGCCACCTGGAGTTCGACGCCATTGCCCGCGCCCGCCGGGCGCTGGATGGCGACGAACTGGAGGCGGAGGTGCGCTATCCCCTCGGCCCCAGCCTGGGCCAATGTTGCGGCGGCGTGGTCTGGCTGGCCTTCGAGCGCGTCGCAGCGGGCGAAGACCTGGCCGCCCATGTGCCCCAGCCACCGCAGCGGCCCCTGGCCTTGTTTGGCGCCGGCCATGTCGGCCTGGCCATCGCCCACATCGCCCGCGACCTGCCGCTTGCGCTGCACTGGATCGACAGCCGCGAGGGTCAGTTTCCCGACGAACCGCCCGAGCGCGGCTGGCGCCAGGAGGTCTGTGATCCAGCGGCCGATGCTGTCGACGATCTCTCCCCTGGTTCGGCCGTCCTCGTCATGAGCCACAACCATGCCGAGGACTTCGAGATCATTGCCGCCTGCCTGAGGCGCCAGCGCGAGCGGGGCGACCTGGTCTTCATCGGCATGATCGGCAGCCGCACCAAATGGGCGAGCTTTCGTCAACGGCTGGAGGCCCGTGGCTTCACCGAGACCGACCTGGCTCGCGTCGTCTGCCCCATCGGGGTGCCCGGCGTGGCGGGCAAACAGCCGGCGGTCATCGCAATTGCGGCGTTGGCACAGGTTCTTGCATTGCCGTGAACTAAATCGCGGCACGCGGTGTTACAACGCCGGCGTCGAGCTTTCGGCACCTTCGGATGCAGCCAATACTCCCGGGCTGCAGGATCAATTTTGCTGTTTGCACTCATGCGCCCCGACACGGAGATTTTGATGGCCCAACCCGTTCTTTCGACGCCGGCGGCGGCGCCTGCTGCGGTTGGCGCGTGCACGAAGAATTGACATGGCGTTGAACGAGAAGCGGGCCGGACTGTCGACCGCGCACAAGCTTGGGTTGGCCTTCGGCTGGCTGGTCATGCTGACGGTGGCGCTCGGCGTGGCGGCGCTGCAATCGCTGGGGCAGGCACTCATCTGGAGCCTGCTGATCACCAGCCTCCTGTCCGTCGTGGCGCTGGCCGTCGTGCTGTCGCGTGCGCTGCTGCGCGAGCTGGGCGGCGAGCCGCGCGTCGTGGCGCAGCAACTGCAGTATGTTGCCCAAGGTGACCTGACCCACCACGTGCCCGTCAAACCCGGCGACCAGGCCAGCGTGATGGCGGGTCTGGCGCAGATGCAGCAGCGGCTCATCACGGTTGTCGCTCAGGTGCGCGAGGGTGCCGAGAGCGTGGCCATGGCCAGCGCCGAAATCGCCACGGGCAACACCGACCTCTCCCACCGCACCGAATTGCAAGCCGCTGAGTTGCAGCGCACGGCGGGCGCGATGGAGACGCTACGTCAGCAGGTGCTGCTCGGTGCGGACCATGCACGCGATGCCAGCAGCGTGGCCACGACGGCTTGCGGCGTGGCCGAGCGCGGCGGTGCCGTGGTGGGCGGGGTGGTGGGCACCATGCAGGCCATCAGCCACGGCTCGGCACGCATCGCCGAGATCATCAGCGTCATCGACGGCATCGCCTTCCAGACCAACATCCTGGCGCTCAATGCCGCGGTGGAGGCGGCTCGCGCGGGTGAGCAGGGCCGAGGCTTTGCGGTCGTCGCCGGCGAAGTGCGTGGCCTCGCGCAACGCAGTGCCAACGCCGCGAAGGAGATCAAGCAGCTCATTGCCGACAGCGGCGAGCAGGTGCAGCAGGGTTCGCGGCAGGTGGACGGCGCGGGCGAGACGATGCAGCAGGTGGTGGACGCCATCCAGAAGGTGGACCGCATCGTCAACGAGATCAGCGCCGCTGGCGCCGTGCAGGCCAGGCACGTGAACGACGTGGGCGAATCCGTCGGCCAGATGGATCGCAGTACGCAGCAGAACGCCGCCCTGGTGGAGCAGAGCGCCGCCGCCGCCGAAAGCCTGCGCGATCAGGCGCAGCAACTCGTCGGCGCCGTTGCGTTCTTCCGGCTGCACGCGGCCGGCAACCCCCAGGCCCTCATCGCCGACATGCAGGCGCGCCTGGCACAACTCGGTGAGCCCGAGCTCCGGGGCACTGAAACGTCAGGCGGCAAGCAGGTGCCGGGCCTTTACTTCGGCGCGCGCAAGCTGAACAACGATTACGAGCTGGTGGACGACATCAAGCGAAAGACCGGTGCCACGGCCACGGTGTTCGTGAAGTCCGGCGACGAGTTCGTGCGCATCAGCACCAATGTGCTCACGCCCGAGGGCACGCGCGGCGTGGGTACGCCGCTGGCGCGAGCCAAGGCCTACGAGATGATCAGCCGGGGCCAGTCCTTCAGCGGCGAAGTGGAAGTGCTGGGCAAACGGTTCGACGCCTGCTACAGCCCGATCAAGGACGGCCGCGGTGCGGTGATCGGCGTGGCCTACGTCGGGTTCAAGAAGGGCTGACGCCAAGGCGCCGCTGCTGCATACACTTCCGCCCTGTCGCAGCGGTGTCGGAGGCGTTGAGCCTGCGCTGACGCGACCCCTGGGCCCCACAGCACCCGCCGTGGTGGGGCCGTGCGAGAACACCACCGCTCATGGATATCTACCTCCTCGACTGGGCCAGCCTGCTGCTGCGCTGGCTGCACGTCATCACCGTCATCGCCTGGATCGGCGCGTCCTTCTACTTCGTCTGGCTGGACAACCACCTCGTCAGGCCGACCGCCGATGACCTCAAGGCCAAGGGCGTGGACGGCGAACTCTGGGCCGTGCACGGCGGCGGCTTCTACAACCCGCAGAAGTACATGGTGGCGCCGGCCAACCTGCCGCAGGATCTGCACTGGTTCTATTGGGAGAGCTACTGGACGTGGATGAGCGGTTTTGCGCTGTTCGTCGTGCTCTACCTGTGCAATGCCAGCCAGATGCTGATCGACCCGCGCGTCCATACCTGGGGCGCACCCTGGCAGGCCGTGGTGGCGGCGCTGGGTTTCCTGGTCGTCGGCTCGGCGGTCTATGACATCGCCTGCCAGGCCCTCGGCCGCACCAAGGACGGCCAGATCGGCAATGACGGCCGCGTGATGGCCGTCGTCGCCGCCTTTGTCGTGCTGGAGAGCTGGCTGGCCTGTCATCTCTTCGCCGGCCGCGCGGCCTTCCTGATCGTCGGCGCGACGCTGGCCACCATGATGACGGCCAACGTGGCGCACTGGATCATCCCGGGCCAGAAGAAGGTCATCGCGCAGATGCGTGCCGGCCAGAAGCCCGACCCCATCTACGGCCAGCGCGGCAAGCAGCGCAGCGTCCACAACACCTATTTCGGCCTGCCGGTGCTGATTGCCATGCTCAGCAACCACTACGGCATGCTGTACCAGCGGCCGGACAACTGGCTGGTGCTGTGCGTGTTGATGGCCGCGGGCGTGTCGATCCGCATCTTCTTCGTGAAGCGGCACAAGGGCGTGAACGGCTGGGATTCGCTGGGCCTGGCAGCGTTACTCATCGGTGGGCTCATCGTCAGAATGGCGCCCGCGCCGCAGGCCGCCGCGGCCGCGCCGGTCACGCTCGAGCAGGTTCAGGCGATCGCCGCCCAGCGTTGCCTGGCCTGCCATACCGGCGAGGTGGCGCAGAAGGGCGTGCGGCTGGATTCGGCCGAGGGCCTGAGCGCCCACAAGGCCCAGATCTACCAGCAGGTCATCGTGCAGCGCGCCATGCCGCTGAACAACGCGACCGGCCTGACGGAAGAAGAGCGCGCGTTGATCGGCCGCTGGGCTCGGCAGCCATGAGCCTGGCATGAGCCTGGACCCGCGTGCGCTGCTGCGGCAGCTCTATGACGTGGCCGTCGCGCGCGCGCTGCCCGGGCGGGTGTTGGCGGCGCATTTGCCGCCGCCGCCCAAGGGCCGCACCCTGGTGCTAGGCGCGGGCAAGGCGGGCGGTTCCATGGCCCAGGCGCTGGAAGCCGCCTGGCCGGCCGACGCCAAGCTGTCGGGCCTCGTCATCACCCGCTACGGCCATGTACCGCCGAACTACAAGCCGCGCCGGCTGCAGGTCGTCGAGGCGGCTCATCCAGTGCCGGACGCCGCCGGCCTGGCCGCCAGCGAGAAGCTGCTGGCCCTGACCCTCGGCCTGACTGCCGACGACCTGGTCATCTGCCTGATCTCCGGCGGCGGCTCCGCATTGATGAGCCTGCCCGCGCCCGGCCTGACGCTGGCCGACAAGCAGGCGATCAACCGCGCCCTGCTGAACAGCGGCGCGGCCATCGACGAGATGAACTGCGTGCGCAAGCATCTGTCGGCCGTCAAGGGCGGGAGGCTGGCCGCGGCCTGCGCGCCGGCGCGGGTGCTGACGCTGGCGATCAGCGACGTGCCCGGTGACGACCCGGCCGTCATCGCCTCCGGCCCGACGGTGGCCGACCCGACCACCTGCGCCGATGCGCTGGCCATCTGCCGGCGCTACAAGATCGAGCTGCCCGCCGCCGCCCGCGCCGGACTCGAGTCAGGCACCTTCGAGACGCCCAAGCCCGGTGACTTCGCTCAAGCCGGCCATGAACTCGTCATGCTGTCCACGCCGCAAATGAGCCTGGAGGCGGCCGCCGCCTTTGCCCGCGAGCAGGGCATCGCTGCCCACATCCTCAGCGACGAGATCGAAGGCGAGTCGCGCGTGGTCGGCGGCATGCATGCGGCGCTCGCTCGCGCCGTCGCACGCCGCGGCGAGCCCTTTGCCAGGCCCTGCGTGATCCTGTCCGGCGGCGAAACGACGGTGACCGTCGACCCGAGCCGGCCCGCGGCCGCAATTGGAAAAGGCGGCCGCGCCACCGAGTTCCTGCTCGGCTGTGCGCTGGCCCTGCAGTGCGAGCCCGGTGTCTATGCGCTGGCCGCCGACACCGACGGCATCGACGGTGTCGGCCCCCATGCCGGTGCCTTGCTGACTCCCAGCAGCCTGGGCCGCGCCCGCGCCCTGGGGCTCAATCCGCAGGCCCTGCTGGACGCGCACGACAGCGCCAGTTTCTTCGCGCCGCTGGGCGACCTGCTCGTCCCGGGGCCGAGCTTCACGAATGTGAATGACTTCCGCGCATTGCTGATCGTTTAGGGCCTGTTAACGCCACGGCAACGGGCCGCGTTGTGGCCAGAAAGGCCGCGAGCAAGGCGCAAATCGCAGCCGGGCTGGGTGCCCGGCGAGGATTTTGCAACGCCGCGCGCGGCCTTTCCGGCCGCAACCCGAAGGGAAGGCTAGCCGCCAGGGGCCACTCGGCGTTGCACCGCTGGCCCGCACATGAGTGCGGGCGGCGCGCTGCGCCTTGATTGGCCCCTGGCGGCTAGCCTTCGCGGCCCATTGCCGTGGTGTTAACAGGCCCTGACGTGAAGTCCGTGGCGAGTCCGCGGCCTTCGTCCTAGACTGGCCCGACTGTCATCGCCCCGGAGGTCAAAGATGAGTGCAGCTGCCGAACGTTTCTTCGTCAGGCACAACGCCCTGCCGACCATGCCCGAGGTGGCCTCGCGGCTCTTGAAGAGCTTCGACGACGACAACGTCGGCATTTCGCAGATCGCCGCGCTGATCGAGAAGGACGCAGCGCTGACCGCCAAGGTGTTGCGCCTGGCGAACACGGCGCACTACAGCCCCGCGCACCAGATCGCTACCGTCATTGACGCCGCCCATGCGCTGGGCCTGGAGACGCTGCGCAACCTCACCATGGCCGCCTGCCTGAGCGGTGCCTTTCCCAAGGTCCAGGGTCTGGACCGGGCCACCTTCTGGCGCCACGGGGTCGCCACGGCCAACTACGCGCGCATCCTGGCCCGCATGCTGGGCGCCGATGCGGCCACGGCCGACACCGCCTACCTCGCGGGGCTGATGCTGCGCACCGGCCAGCTGCTGATGGCCTTGGACGAGCCGCATCTGGTGGCCGACGTCGAGACCCATGCCGCCGAGCCCGGCAGCCGCTTCTCGCTGGAGGAGCACCGCTTCGGTTGCACCCACGCCGACGTGACCGCGTCGCTGGCTGCGCACTGGCATTTCCCGCAGGCGATGGTGGAGGCCTTCAAGGACGCCAACACGCCGCTGGAGATCCGCCCCTTCTCGCTGATCGCGGCCGTGCTGCATGTGGCCGAGGTGCTGGCGGATGCCGCCGAGCACCATGACGAGCCCGTGCATGCGCTGAAGGTGGCCGTGCCCGAGCTGATCGAGCACCTGCATCTGGACTTGGACCTGCTCGCCGCCAAGATCGCCGCCACCGGCGACCCGGCGGCCGAGGTGGAGCAGATGCTGCACTAGAGACAGTTCGCTTCGGGCGCTCCGCTTGGCGCGCCATAGCTGAACTGCGCCCAGCGCGGCGGCTCGGTTGCTGGCTGCAGCAAGAAGGCGTGATGAAAGCTCGTCTCGCACAGGTCCGCCAGCTTCGGGCCGCCCAGCGCTGCCAGCACGGCCGTGACGGTGTTGCTGTGGCCGACGACGAGCACCACGCCGGTCTGGGCGCGCACCGCGTCGGCCACCGCCTGCACATGGGCGGCACCCTTGGCGTCCACCACGCGCGGCTGCAGGCCCAGCGCCTTGGCCAGCGGTGCGGCGGTGTCGCGCGTGCGGCGGAACTGCGTCGTCAGGATGCTGTTCACGTGCAGGCCGGCCAGCGCCTGGGCCAGGGCCTGGGCGCGCTGCTCGCCAGCGGGCGTCAGCGCGGGGTCCCCCGTGGGCTCGGTGGCGCGCTCGGCGTGGCGCACCAGGATGACGAGATCGGGCGCGGCCGCGGCCGGGGCGGCCAGGGCGAATGTCAGAAGACAGGCTGGCAGCAGGACAGACAAGGGCTTCATCGCGATTCCAGAAGAGGTCGGGTGCCATTCTCGCCACGGCCTGCCAGTTACCATCCCGGCCCCATGCCGTACGCCTTTGCAAAGCCTCATGACCCTGCCGTTTGAACTCCAGGTCGGCTGGCGCTACACGCGCGCCGGCCGCGGCGGGCGGCGCAACCGCTTCATCAGCTTCATCTCGAGCGTGTCCATCCTGGGCATCGCGCTGGGCGTGGCGGCGCTGATCATCGTGCTGTCGGTGATGAACGGCTTCCAGAAGGAAGTGCGCGACCGCATGCTCAACGTCATCGCCCATATCGAGCTGCTGGAGTACACCGGCCAGGCGCTGCCGGACTGGCAGGCCACGGCGGCCAAGGCCAGGCAGAACCCCGAGGTGATGGGTGCGGCGCCGTTTGTCGCCAGCCAGAGCCTGATCGCGCGCGGCGAGGACATGCGCGGCGCCATCATCCGTGGCATCTCGCCGACCGAGGAAGCGACGGTCACCGGCCTTGGTGCTCAGCTCAAGGACGGCGTTTTCGCCCAACTGCAGCCCGGCGCCTGGAACATCGTGCTGGGCTCGGAGCTGGCACGCCAGCTGGGCGTGGGTGTGGGCGACAAAATCACCGTCGTCGCGCCCGGCGCCCAGGTCACGCCGATGGGCGCCTCGCCGCGATACAGGAGCTTCAATGTGGTCGGCACCTTCAGCGCCGGCCACTACGAGTACGACTCGGGCCTGGCCCTGATCCACATCGACGACGCGGCCAAGCTCTACCGCACCGGTGGCCCGACCGGCGTGCAGCTCAAGCTGCGTGACGTCCACGACGCCCGCCGCGTGGCAGCCGAACTCAAGGGCGCCATGGGCCCGGACATCCTGGTGCGTGACTGGACGCGTTCCAACGCCAACTGGTTCGACGCCGTGCAGATCGAGAAGCGCCTGATGAGCATCATCCTGACGCTGATCGTCGCGGTGGCCGCCTTCAACCTTGTTTCCACCCTGGTGATGACCGTGACCGACAAGCAGAGCGACATCGCCATCCTGCGCACGCTCGGCGCCAGCCCGCGCTCCATCATGGGCGTGTTCATCGTGCAGGGCGCGGTGGCCGGCGTCATCGGCACGCTGTCTGGCGTGGGCCTGGGGCTGTTGGTGGCCTGCAATATCGACGTCATCGTGCCCACCATCGAGCGCCTGCTCAACGTCAGCTTCCTGCCCGGCAGCATCTACGTCATCAGCCAGATGCCCAGCGACCCGCAGCAAGGCGACATCGTGCCGATTGCGCTGGTGTCCCTGGCCCTGTCCTTCCTCGCCACGCTCTACCCAAGCTGGCGCGCCAGCCGCGTGCAGCCGGCGGAGGCGCTGCGTTATGAGTGATCAGATTCTTCAGGCCACGGCCTTGACCCGTCGCTTCAGCGAAGGCGGCCTGGACGTCACCGTGCTCAAGGGCGTGGACCTGCATGTGTCGCGCGGCGAGACGCTGGCCATCGTCGGCGCCTCAGGCTCGGGCAAGAGCACGCTCTTGCACCTGCTCGGCGGCCTGGACGTGCCGACCTCGGGCGCCGTCACGCTGATGGGCCGGTCGCTGGCGTCCATGGATGAGGCCGAGCGTGGCCGCTGGCGCAACCAGCAGCTGGGTTTCGTCTACCAGTTCCACCACCTGCTGCCCGAGTTCTCGGCGCTGGACAACGTCGCGATGCCGCTGCGCATCCGCCGCCAGACGCCTGCCCAGGCGCGCGAAACGGCCGCCGAGATGCTGGCCCGCGTCGGCCTCAAGGACCGCGCGCAGCACCGCCCGTCCGAGCTGTCGGGCGGCGAGCGCCAGCGCGTGGCCATCGCCCGGGCCCTCGTCACCCGCCCGGCCTGCGTGCTGGCCGACGAGCCCACCGGCAACCTCGACCGCGACACCGCCGCGGTCGTCTTCGAGCTGATGCTGGAGCGCGCCCGCGAGTCCGGCACCGCCTTCGTTCTCGTCACCCATGACCGCGATCTGGCGGCGCGCTGCGATCGGCAGCTGCTGCTGGTGGCGGGCCAGTTCCAAGCCCCTGCAACGACCGCATGACCCCGCGATTCATCCTCAAGCTTTCATGCCCCGACCGCGCCGGCATCGTGCATGCCGTCACCGGTGTGCTGCTGCGCGAAGGCGGCAACATCCTGACCTCCCACCAGCATGGCGACGCTGACCATGCGCGCTTCTTCATGCGCATCGAGTTCGAGGCCAAGGCCGAGGAGGCCGCACTGCAGGCCGCGTTTGCGCCGCTGGCCGCCCAGTTCGACATGGATTGGGAGCTGGTGGCCCGCGCCCGCAAGACCCGTGTGCTGCTGCTGGTGTCCAAGCTCGGCCATTGCCTGAACGATCTGCTGTTCCGCGTGCAGACCGGGCACTTGCCCATCGAGATCCCGGCCATCGTCTCCAACCACCGCGACTTCTATCAGCTCGCGGCCTCGCACAACATTCCCTTCCACCACTTCCCGCTGCTGGGCGCCACCGACGCACAGAAGCAGGCGCAGGAAGCCAAGATCCGCGAAGTGGTGGCCGAAAACCAGATCGACCTCGTCGTGCTGGCGCGCTACATGCAGATCCTGTCGCCCGAGCTGTGCCGCGACCTGAGCGGCCGGGCCATCAACATCCACCACAGCTTCCTGCCCAGCTTCAAGGGCGCCAAGCCCTATCACCAGGCCTACGAGCGTGGTGTCAAGCTGATCGGTGCGACGGCCCATTACGTGACCAGCGACCTCGACGAGGGCCCGATCATCGAGCAGGAAGTCGCCCGCATCGACCACAGCATGCCGCCCGAACAGCTCGTGGGCATCGGCCGCGACATGGAATGCGTGGCCCTGGCGCGGGCCATCCAGTGGCACGCGGAGCACCGGGTGTTACTCAACGGCAACCGCACGGTCGTCTTCCGCTGAGATACAAGGGAAGGCATGTGGATCGACACCCACTGCCACCTCGACGCGGCCGAGTTCAACGCTGACCGCGACGCCGTCGTCGCGCGTGCCAGGGCCGCCGGCGTCACGCAGATCGTCATTCCCGCCGTCGATGCGCACAACCTCGACACGGTGCGCCTGCTGGCCATTCAGCACGACTTCACCTACGCCCTGGGCATCCATCCGCTGTGCGTGATGGGCGCCGCCGCGGGCGATCTGGAAAAACTCGCCGAAGCGGTGGAGACGCATCATGCCGATCCGCGCCTCGTCGCCGTCGGCGAGATCGGCCTGGACTATTTCGTCGAGGGCATCGACCCCGACACCCAGCAGCATTTCTACATCGAGCAGCTCAAGCTCGCCAAGCGCGCTGGCCTGCCGGTGCTGCTGCATGTGCGGCGCAGCGCCGACAAGCTGCTGGCCGGCCTGCGCCGTGTCGGCTTCACGCAGGGCGGCATTGCGCATGCCTTCAATGGCAGCGAGCAGCAGGCGCAAGCCTTCATCGAGCTGGGCTTCAAGCTCGGCTTCGGCGGCACGCTGACCTTCGAGCGGTCCCTGCAGATCCGCCGCATTGCAGCCAGCGTGCCGGATACGGCGCTGGTCATGGAGACTGATGCGCCGGACATCCCGCCGCAGTGGCTCTACAAGACGGCCGAGCAGCGTGAAGCCAGCCCTGGCCAGACGCGCAACGAGTCGGCCGAGCTGCCGCGCATTGGCGAAAGCCTGGCCGAGCTGCGCGGCTGGACGCTTGAGCAGACGGCGGCAATCACCAGCGCCAACGCGCGCGCCGCGCTGCCGCGACTGGGCTGATCAGGCCTCGCCGAAATTCAGCGACAGGTCCACGCGGTCGCCGATGCGCAGGGTCCCCGCGCCGTCGCCACGCGCGTAGACACCGAACTGCACCGGTGCGCCCGGGGCGCGCTCGGCGCTGAGCCGGGTCAAGGCGTCCAGCACGACCGGCTGCGGTTCGCCGCTCGCCGGGTCCACCGTTGGCACGACGCAGCGCACGCAGACCGTCGTGCGGCGCAGCGTCAGTGCGCCGATGCGGGCCTCGATCAGGATGTCCTCGATGAAAGGCGGCAGGTCGCCGCCGTCTTCGGCACTGAGCAGCAGATTGGGTCGCGCACGCTGTGCCGGCCCGTTCAGCGGCTGGGCCATGGCGTCCTGCCAGGACTGCAGCGAACCCTCGCCGACGATATGCAGTGCATTGAGGATGGGCCGGCGCTGTGCCTCGATGCTCAAGCGCACCAGCCGCAGCGGCTCGCCCGTGGTCGCCTTCAGCAGCGCGGCAGCGTCTTCGCCAGCATCCCAGACCTGCAGCACGTCGAAGTCCTGGCGTTCGCCGTTCCAGCCGCGCACTTCCAGCGCGTCGCCGCCTTCGCCGGGCACTGTCAACGATCGGCCCAGGGCCTGTAACTCAAGGTCCGAGCCCACCAGCCGGGCGTGGACCAGTGCGAGCCGCGGGTGCGCGCCCATCCAGGTCAGCTCGCCGCCCGCGTCGACGATGCCCCAGCCGCGGTCGCCCACGGGCCAGCCGTCGCCGTCCAGCAGCAGGGTATTGACGGCTTCGCCGGCGCACGACTTGACGGGGTAGCGCCACAGCCCGGCGACGCGGGCGGTCAGGTCAGCCATGGTTTCTCCAGGTTCAGCGATTGCGCGGCGCGAGGGGCGTTTCGGGCACCGGGTAGCCGGCGGCGCCAAAGGTCGCGACGACGGCCTTGTGGGTGTCGAAGTAGACCTGCCAGTAATGGTCCGTGTGGCAGTACGGCCGCACGCACAGCAGCGGGCCTTCGGGCGTGAACTGCAGGATCTCGATATCGGGCGCCGGCTTGGCCAGCACATTGGGAATGGCCGCGATGGCCGGACGCAGCCGCGCGATGGCGTCCAGCGGGTCCACGCTGTTGGCAACCTTGGCCAGGCAGTCGACGCGGCGGAACGCCTGCGCCGAGTAGTTCTGGATGGCGCTGCTGAACACGGTGTTGTTGCCGACCAGGGTGTGCACGTTGTCCGGTGTGTTGATGGTGGTGCCAAAGAGGCCAATCTCGGTCACCGTGCCCGTCACGCCACCCGCCTGCACGAAGTCGCCCACCTTGAAAGGCCGCAGCACCTGCATGAAGACACCCGCCGCGAAGTGGGTCAGCAGCCCGCCCCAGGCCGTGCCGATAGCCAGGCCCGCGCCGGCCAGCAAGGCGGCGAAGGACGTGGTCTTGACGCCGAAGATGTCCAGGATCGCGAGGATGAGGACGAGGTTCAGCAGCACGCTGAGAATGGAGCGCAGATAGGTGGCCAGCGTCGAGTCGATGCGCTTGCCGCGCTCCAGCGCGGCCGAGAACACGCGCAGAGCGATTGAAATGAGCCACCGGCCCACGACCCAGGCCGCGATGGCCGCGAGAATCTTCAAGCCGAAGTCCACGCCCTGGGTGCTGAGAAACAGCCAGATGGCTTCCGTATTCATCATGTCGAGTCACTCTCTGTGAAAACCCGCGCATCGTCGCAGCTGCCGGCCGTGTTTGCCAGGCCTCCAAACCCCGAAAACGAGCGTCTTGTCGGCCTGGCGCCGGTGTTTGACGCCCAGGACCGTCTGCTGGTACTGGGCAGCTTTCCCGGCGCTGCTTCGCTGCAGGCAGCGCAGTACTACGCGCATCCGCGCAATGCCTTCTGGCCCGTCATGGCGGCGCTGCTGGGCGAACCGGATCTGGCGACGCGGCCCTATGCCGAGCGCCTGCAGGCATTGCGCCGCGGCCGTGTGGCGCTGTGGGACGCCGTGGCTGCCTGCCGGCGCGAAGGCAGCCTGGACACGGCCATCGAAGCCGCCGAGCCGAGCGATCTGATGGATCTCGTTGCCCGGCTGCCGCAGCTGCGCGCGATTGCCTGCAACGGCGCGCTCGCTCACCGGCAGACGCTGCTGGCCCTGGGCGACGTGGCCTTGCCCGTGCTGCGACTGCCGTCGACGAGCCCAGCGCATGCCGGCCTGAGCCTGGCAGACAAGATCGCCGCCTGGCGGGCCGGGCTGGCGCCGTATCTGGTGGCCTAGGATCCCGCCTATGACAAGACTGCTGACGGCCGGGCGATGAAGCCCAAGCCAACGACCTGGGGCCCGGCGACGCTGAGCGAATTCGACGGCGTGCGTTTTCTGCACCTGGACTCGATCTGGGTGCAAGGTGCGATGCGCATTCGCAAGCCGGATCAGCTGGAGCTGGAGTACATCCAGCGCATGTGCGCCTGGATGTTGTGGCGGGACCCGGCCGCACTGGGCGAAGGCCATGCCGTGCAACTCGGCCTGGGCGCCGCGGCGCTGACGCGCTTTTGCCATGGCCAGCTGAAGATGCGCACGACGGCGGTGGAGATCAACCCCGAGGTCATCGCCGCCTGCCGGCAGTGGTTCCGTCTGCCGGGCAACGATGCCCGGTTGAGCGTCGTCAACGGCGACGCCGCGGCCTGGGTCAATGACAGCGCCAACCTGCAGACGGTGGATGTGTTGAGCGTGGATCTCTACGACCATGACGCTGCGTCGCCCGTGCTGGACGACGAGGCCTTTTACGCCGCCTGCCGTGGCGTGCTGGCGGACGGCGGGCTGATGACGGTCAATCTGTTCGGTCGCAGCGCGAGCTTTGCGCGCAGCGCATTGCGTATCGCCAAGGCCTTCGGGTCGGATCAGGTCTGGAGCCTGGCGCCCACCAAGGAGGGCAACACCGTCGTCGTCGCGGCGCGCGGCGTGCAGGTGCCACATCGTGACATCCTGGAGCAGCGCGCAGCTAATATCGAATCGCGCTTCAAGTTGCCGGCCCGCAAATGGCTTAGGCTGGTGCGGCCGCTGCCGATGAGCATCCTCAACGCCCTTTGAGAAGCCGAGCCTCGATGTCGACCAAGTCCAAGCCACTGGCTGCCCCCACGAAGACTGAAGGCCGCCTGGAATGGCGCCAGCTGCTGCATTGGCTGCAGGAGGATGGCCTCATCGACGAAAGCCAGGTGCAGCGCACGGAGCAGCGCTTCGCGGCCGGCGATAGCGCCTTGCATCCCCTCGTTCGCCTGGGCCACGCCGCTCTGGTGCGCCTGTCGACTGGCAAGCCACTGGATGTGGACGCATTGTCCGAATGGCTGGCAGTGCGCGCCAAATTGCCTTATCTGCGCATCGACCCGCTGAAGGTGGACGTGGGCCGCGTCGGCGACGTGATGTCCATCGGCTATGCCGAAGCCAAGCGCTGCCTGCCGGTGCAGTTCGGCCTCAATGACGTGACGATCGCGACATCCGAGCCCTTCGACATCAGCTGGGTCGCGCAGATTGAGTCGCATGTGCGCAAGCCCATCAAGCTCGTCATTGCCAACCCGCTGGAGATCGCGCGCTACACGACCGAGTTCTTCACGCTGGCACGTTCGGTACGCGCCGCAGCCAAGGCGGGCGAGCAGAGCCAGGTGGCCAGCTTCGAGCAGCTTGTCGAACTCGGCAAGACCAACAAGCAGCTCGATGCCAATGACCAGGGCGTCGTACAGGTCGTCGACTGGCTGTGGCAATACGCCTTCGACCAGCGCGCATCGGACATTCACCTTGAACCGCGCCGCGAGATGGGTGTCATCCGTTTCCGCATCGACGGCGTGCTGCATACGGTCTACCAGCTGCCACCGACGGTGATGGGCGCAATGACCTCGCGCATCAAGCTGCTCGGCCGCATGGACGTCGTCGAGAAGCGCCGCCCGCTGGATGGCCGCATCAAGACGCGCAACCCAGCCGGCGACGAAGTCGAAATGCGGCTGTCGACGCTGCCGACCGCCTTCGGCGAGAAGATGGTCATGCGCATCTTCGACCCCGAGACCGCTGTCAAGGATCTGTCGTCCCTGGGCTTCGGCCAGCACGACTCCGACCGCTGGGAGAGCCTGGTCAAGCAGCCCCACGGCATCATCCTGGTGACCGGCCCGACCGGCAGCGGCAAGACGACGACGCTGTACTCGACGCTCAAGCGCCTGGCGACCGAAGAGGTCAATGTCTGCACCATCGAAGACCCCATCGAGATGATCGAGCCGGCCTTCAACCAGACCCAGGTGCAGAACGTGCTGGATCTCGGTTTCGCCGAAGGCCTGCGCGCGTTGATGCGCCAGGATCCGGACATCATCATGGTCGGCGAGATTCGCGACCTGGAGACGGCCGAGATGGCCATCCAGGCCGCGTTGACGGGTCACCTCGTCTTTAGCACCTTGCATACCAACGACTCGGTATCGGCAATCACGCGGCTGATGGACCTGGGCGTGCCGAGCTATCTGATCAGCGCCACCGTCATTGGTGTGCTGGCCCAGCGGCTGGTGCGCACCCTGTGCCCGCACTGCAAGCAGCCCGACCCCATGGTCACGCGGGAGAACCTCAATGAGCTGGTGCGGCACTGGCGCCTGGGTGGAGGCGTCAAGCCTTTCAAGCCGGTGGGCTGCCTGGAATGTCGCAATACGGGTTTTCGCGGCCGTGCTGGCCTTTACGAACTGTTGACCGTTTCAGAAGGCGTCAAGGCCTCGGTCGCTGACCTGGCCGCGCTGCGTCGTCAGGCCATGCAGGAGGGCCTGCGCCCACTGCGCTTGGCCGGCGCGATGAAGGTGGCGGAAGGGGTGACGACGGTGGAGGAGGTGTTGCGCAGCACGCCGTCCTGGGAAGGCTAGTCTCTCTTGTCTTACGTGTAATCCACAGTCGGGCAGCGTCGACCCGACTGCCAGAATCACCGGCAAGAAAACGCGCGCCCGCGGCGCGCCGGAGGCGACAAGCAATGAAGATCAAAAGCCAGCGGGACTTCTGGTCCGGGCTGATGTTCCTGGTGGTGGGCGTGGCGTTCGCATGGGGCTCGACGGAATACTCCTTCGGCACCTCGGCCCGACCAGGCCCGGGTTATTTCCCCTTCGGCCTGGGCATCCTGCTGGCCTTGCTGGGCGGCCTCGTGCTTTTCAAGGCGTTGACGCTGGAATCAGAAGGCGGCGATCCCATCGGCGCCATTGCCTGGCGCCCTTTGCTCATCATCGTCGCCGCCATCGCCGTCTTCGGCGTCGCGCTGCCCCGCCTGGGGCTGGCCTGCACGCTGCCGTTGCTCATCACGTTGTCCGCCTTGGCCGGCAATGAGTTCCACTGGCGTGATGTGTTGATCAGCAGTGTTGTGCTGACGGTCGGCAGTTGGGCGCTGTTCATCCTTGGCCTGAAGCTGACCATCCCGCTCTGGCCCATCTACATCACGGGCTGAGGGCACCATGGACCTGCTGAACAATCTGGGTCTTGGGTTCCATACGGCGCTGACGCTGCAGAACCTGATGTACTGCTTCTTCGGGTCGGTGCTGGGAACGCTTATTGGCGTGCTGCCCGGTCTGGGGCCCGTCGCGACCATCGCGATGCTGCTGCCGTCCATCTACACGCTGGACGCCACACCTGCCCTGATCATGCTGGCCGGTATCTATTACGGCGCTCAATACGGAGGCTCGACGACGGCCATCCTGATCAATGTGCCGGGTGAGTCCAGCTCCGTCGTGACGGCCATCGACGGCTATCAGATGGCCCGGCGCGGCCGTGCCGGTGCGGCGCTCGCGGCCGCCGGCCTGGGTAGCTTCTTCGCCGGCTGCGTGGGCACCATCATCATCGCGGCCTTCGCGCCGCCGCTGACCGAGCTGGCCTTCAAGTTCGGCTCGGCCGAGTATTTCTCACTGATGGTGCTCGGCCTGGTCGGCGCCGTTGTGCTCGCGTCGGGATCGCTCATCAAGGCCATTGCAATGATCGTGCTTGGCCTGCTGCTCGGGCAGATCAACACCGACGTCATCACCGGCACGGCGCGCTTCTCCTTCGATGTTCCTGAATTGACTGACGGCATTGGCTTCGTGGTCATCGCCATGGGCGTGTTCGGCTTCGGGGAAATCATCGCCAATCTGGGTCAGCCCGAAGAACATCGCGAGGTCTTCACCAAGGAGGTGAAAGGCCTGTGGCCGACGAAGGAAGACTTCAAGGAGGCCTGGCCTTCGGTGCTGCGGGGCACGGCCCTCGGCGCTGTGCTGGGAGTGTTGCCCGGTGGCGGCGCGCTGCTGGCCTCTTTCGCGTCCTACACCTTGGAGAAGAAAGTCGTCCGCAATCCTCGTGTGCCCTTCGGCAAAGGCGCCATCCAAGGGGTCGCCGGCCCAGAAAGCGCCAACAACGCCGGTGCGCAGACTTCTTTCATTCCGATGCTCACGCTTGGCATTCCGCCAAATGCTGTGATGGCGCTGATGGTGGGTGCCATGACCATCAAGGGCATTCAGCCGGGGCCTCAGGTCATGACGAGCAACCCGGAGCTGTTCTGGGGGCTGATCGCATCGATGTGGATCGGCAATCTGATGCTGATCGTGCTCAACCTGCCTCTGATCGGCATTTGGATCAAGTTGCTGACAGTGCCCTACCGGTTTCTCTTTCCGGCCATCGTCGTCTTCTGCTGCATTGGCACCTACTCGCTGAACAACAACAGCTTTGACGTCTATATGACTGCGGCGTTTGCGCTGCTGGGCTACGTCTTCTACAAGCTGAGCTGCGAGCCGGCGCCGCTGCTGTTGGGCTTCATTCTGGGGCCCATGATGGAAGAGAACCTTCGCAGGGCGTTGCTGCTGGCGCGGGGCGACTGGAGCACATTCCTGACCCGTCCACTATCCGCCGGATTGCTGATTGCAGCGGCACTGATGATCGTCGTCGTCATGCTGCCGTCCATCAAGAGCAAGCGCGAGGAAGCTTTCCACGAAGAGGCTTGACGGTCGCCCGCTGGCTGCCTGACTCTCGCCGTGACGCCGTTCGTCCGCGGTCGTCGGCCGGACTCACGGCGTTCTGACGGCGAGCATTGCAAGCCAACGTCGATTGAATACGTTCCCGCCTGCTGATCCAGTAAAAGAACTGGCGTGGCTTCCGCATCCGAAAAACCTATGCTACAGTCGTGGGCTTCGCTGATCACAACGCAGCGCTTGTCGGGAACGGCGGATGGTTGTGAGGTGGTTGGTGGAGCTGGGCTGAAAGGTCTGGATGGCGAGCTGG
>NZ_LMDK01000001.1:261844-906851 GCF_001425055.1 Pelomonas sp. Root1237 | reverse complement strand
TAGGGCCTGTTAACACTACCGCAGGCCATCTGCGATGAGTGCGAAGCAGATGAAGGCGATGAACATGACGTCGAGCTTCTCGAATCTGGAGAAGATGCGGCGATAGCCCTTGAGCCTGCGGAACAGGCGCTCGACCTCATTGCGACGCTTGTACATCTCGCGGTCGTATTCCCAAGGCTGGATGCGCGTGCGCAACGGCGGTACGACGGGAATGAAGCCCAAGTCAAGGGCCAGTTGGCGGGTCTCGTTGCCTTCATAGGCACGGTCCATGAGCAAGTGCAAGGGCCGATTGGGCGGCCCGAGCCGCTTGAGCAACTCGCGACCTTCTGGCGCGTCGTGCGCTTGTCCAGGCGAGAGCGAGAAGGTTATGGCCGTGCGCGCGTCCGCGGCGAGGAGGTGGATCTTGGTGTTCCACCCGCCACGGGATTTGCCGATAGCCTGCGGACCGTTTTTTTTGGCGCACCAGTGCCGTCCGGATGCACCTTCACGCTGGTGCTGTCCAGCGACACGGCCTCGATCTTGATCTGCACCACCTGCGCCTGCTGGAGCTGCTCGAAGGCTCGATCCAGCACGCCCGACTTCGCCCATCGGCTCATCCGCGTGTAGATCGTGTGCCAGTTGCCGAAACGCTTGGGCAGGCCGCGCCATTTGCAGCCGTGCTCAGCGACGTACAGGATGGCATTGAGCACCTGCAGATTCGTCAGACTGACGTTGCCGCGCTGCCGTGGCAGACAGTGCTCAATCAACTTGAATTGCGCTGCTGTGATCTCCATGCAGACACTGTCACAGCGAACCCGACTCGACGCAATTAGTGTTAACAGGCCCTAGTCAANCGCAATGAGAAAGCGCCGCAGCAGCGGCGCTTTTTTGTTGTTGCCGCGCTGCCGTGGCAGACAGTGCTCAATCAACTTGAATTGCGCTGCTGTGATCTCCATGCAGACACTGTCACAGCGAACCCGACTCGACGCAATTAGTGTTAACAGGCCCTAGTCAATCCGCAAAAGCAACGAGAGCCGTATGTTCCTGGGCCAGGACGAACACAACAATTTCTCCGAAGGAGTGCTGGCCTGCGCGTTAGTAGGCACGCTCGCCGACGCGCGCGACAGGGCAGCAACCTTCGGCGCTCGACGCTGCCGGGAATCTGCCGGCGGACGCGCGGTCCGACGGTTGCGCTTGGCGCCGAACGGCGGAAGGCGTGCGTTTCCATCTACGCGGTATGACCAAAAGCGTTCTGTTCTACGGTCCGAACCTGGTGCGCGTGGCGGCCTATCTTGTCGTGTCGCCCACCATCCAGCCGAGTCTGGCGGTGGTGGCGAGGCCAAAGCGTGCCGGCCGATTGCTGCCTGCAACTGATTGAACTGATCGAACTGAGAGTGATCCGGAAATGAAAACAAAGCACACAACACACAAGACGCTGTTCCACAGCTGGGCAATGATGGCCGTCGCGGCGCTGACCCTGTTCCTTGGCGCGGCAGGCAATAGCTGGGCACAAAAGGCTGAAGGCCTGGCCCTCACCCCGCCCATGGGCTGGAACAGCTGGAACAAATTTGCCTGCGATATCGACGAACGCCTGATCCGCGAGACCGCCGATGCCATGGTCAAGTCAGGCATGAAGGACGCCGGCTACCAGTACGTGAACATTGACGATTGCTGGCAAGGCCAGCGCGACGCCGAGGGCAACATCCAGCCCGACGCCAAGCGCTTCCCATCCGGCATGAAAGCGCTGGCGGACTATGTGCATGGCCAGGGACTCAAGCTGGGTATCTACTCGGATGCCGGCGATGCCACCTGCGGCGGCCGTCCCGGCAGCCGCGGCCACGAATATCAGGATGCGCTGGTCTATGCGCGCTGGGGCATCGACTACGTCAAGTACGACTGGTGCAACACCCCAGGCATGAGCGCCGAACCGGCCTACACCACGATGCGCGACGCGATCGCCAAGACGGGCCGTCCGATGGTGTTCAGCATTTGCGAATGGGGCATGAGCAAGCCGTGGGAGTGGGCCGGCAAGGTCGGGCATCTGTGGCGCACCACGCCCGACATCTACAACTGCTTCGACTGCCAGTTCAATCCCGGTTTCTCGACGGGTCTGGGCGTGTTGCGCATCCTCGACAAGCACGCTGACGCCAACCTGCGCAACTTCGCAGGGCCGGGCCACTGGAACGACATGGACATGCTCGAAGTGGGCAATGGCATGAGCGAGGATGAAGACCGCGCCCATCTGTCGATCTGGGCCATGCTGGCCTCGCCCCTCATCCTGGGCAACGACCTGCGTTCCATGTCCGAGTCGACCCGCCGCATCCTGACCAACCCCGGCGTGATCGCGGTGAGCCAGGACAAGCTGGGTGTGCAGGCGCTCCGCGTTCTGGTCGACGGCCCACTGGAGTTCTATGCCAAGCCGCTCGACGGCGGGGATTGGGCACTGATGTTCCTGAACCGCTCCAACCAGCCTGCCGACGTTCACCATGACTGGAAGAAGCAGGTCCTGGGCGATGACCTGAGCAAGCGGTCGGTCGATTTCAAGCAGGCCGTCTACCGCTGGTCCGACCTGTGGAGCAAGAAGACGGGCGACACCAGCGGCAAACTGGAAGCGCGGCTGGCGCCACACAGCGTGCTGATGCTGCGCCTGACCGGCCCTGCGAAACCGTAAGGCGCGCCTGGCCGCGCAAAGCGTCACCCATGAAGAAGGCCGCCTTGATCGCGGCGCTGCTCGCCGCAGTGCTGATCGCGCCCGTCAGCGCCGCCGAAGCCCCGCGCCTCGTGCAGCGCGACGGCCACCATGCCCTGCTCGTCGACGGCAAACCCTTCCTGATGCTCGGCGCCCAGGCGCACAACTCCAGCAACTATCCCAAGGCCCTGGGCAAGGTCTGGGCCGCGGCCAACGATGCGCATGCCAACACCGTGCTGATGCCGGTGGCCTGGCAGCAGGTCGAGCCCCAGGAAGGCCAATTCGACTTCAGCTTCCTCGACGTCCTGGTCAAGGAAGCGCGGCAGCAGGACAAGCGCCTGGTGCTGTTGTGGTTCGCGACCTGGAAGAACACCGGCGGCTCGTACACCCCCGACTGGGTCAAGCTCAATGGGAAGCGCTTCCCATCCATGCTGGACCGCGACGGCAAGGCCAACTTCTGCTTCAGCCCCTTCGGTGAAGAGACGCTCAAGGCCGACAAGCGCGCCTTCGTGGCGCTCATGGCTCACCTGAAGAAGATCGACGCGACCGAGCGCACCGTGCTGATGGTTCAGGTCGAGAACGAGGCCGGCACCTACGGCCTCGTGCGCGACTTCGCGCCAGCCGCCCAGGCGGCCTTCGAGCAGCCGGTGCCCGCCGAAGTGGTGGCGCGTCAGAAGCCCAAGGCCGCCGCATCGGGCAACTGGCGCGAGGTCTATGGCGACTACGCCGACGAGTACTTCCACGCCTGGGCCATCGCCCGCTACATCGGCGAGATCGCCAAGGCCGGCCGCGCCGTCTACGACCTGCCGATGTACGTCAACGGCGCGCTGCGCGAGGCGCTGGAACAGCCGCCCAAGCCATGGCAGGGCAACTTCGCCAGCGGTGGACCGGTCTGGGACGTCATCGACATCTACAAGGCCGCCGCGCCCGCCATCGACATCGTCGCGCCCGACATCTATACGCCCAACTCCGAGGGGATCAAGGCCAACATGCGCCTGTACCAGCGGCCGGACAACGCGCTGTGGATTCCCGAGATCGGCAATGCCGAGGGCTATGCGCGCTGGATCTACGCGGCGCTGGGCCGCGGCACCCTGGGTGTGGCGCCCTTCGGCCTGGACTACTTCAACTACGCCAACTTCCCGCTGGGCTCCAAGCGCGCCGACAAGACCATGGTCGAGCCCTTCGCACGCGTCTTCGGCGCCTTCCGGCCGATTCAGCGCCAGTGGGCGCAGTGGGCCTTCGAGGGCCGCACGCGCGGCGCCGCTGAGGGCGACGACCGCAAGCCCCAGTCGCTGGAACTGCCGGGCGGCTGGGTCGCCAAGCTGACCTACCGCCAATGGCAGTTCTGGGACCTTGCATGGGACAGCAAGGACGAGCGGCCGGCCGGCACCGAACAGCCCGGCGGCGGCGTGGCCATTGCGCAGATCGGCGACGACGAGCTCCTCATCGTTGGCCAGCGCACCCGCGTGCGCATGGAAGGCGGGCCGCAAGCAAGCGGCTTCATGCTGCGCGTCGAGGAAGGCAGCTTTGACGACAAGGGCCGCTGGCAGATGGAGCGCGTCTGGAACGGCGACCAGGTCGACAGCGGCCTGAACCTGATGGCGGAGCCCATCATGCTCAAGGTCAAGATGGCGCGCGCGCGCTGAAGGGCAACAGCGTCATGGCCGAGCGCGTTTTGCCCTTTGGTGACGGCACCGCGATCCGAGTGACGACCCACCTCACACCCGCAGCCAAGGGCCAGTTGCTGACCGCAGTCGCCATGGACGCGCACAACACCTTGGGGCAGCCGCAGGTCATCACACCGGTGCCGTTCTCCGCCATGCCGGCCCGCAAGGCCTGGTGCTGGAACTGTCGCCCAAGTCCGTCGTCGTTGTCGGGATGTAGGTCCACGCACTGAGCCACATCCTTCCATAACGCTCGTGTCCGGAGGAGACAACCGGCCGAGCACCTTCATGCGGCCTGCCTCAAGACCGTGCGCATTCCCGCCAGCTGGAACCAGTACGCCGACGCCAACGGCAACATCAGCCCGACCTTCATGGCACGCGTCACCGAGGTGGTCGGCTATGCCCGCAACGCTGGCCTGCTGCATTGGCCGCGATAGGCAGCCGAAGCGAATCCGAGCAAACCATGACCCCAACGTCAAACATCAAGATGAGACCACTTCGCCCCTTCTCCTGGGTCTTCTGGGCCCTTGCACTGGCCCTTGCCGTCGGCAGCGCCACTGCCGCTGATGGCGCGCGCCAGCGCACCCGCATCGATGACGGCTGGCGTTTTGCGCTGGGCCATGCGCATGACCCGGCGCAGGACTTCAACCACGGCACGGGCTCCTTCTTCTTCGCCAAGGCCGGCTTTGGCGACGGCCCTGCGGGGGCCGACTTCGACGACCGCACCTGGCGCCGCCTGGACTTGCCGCACGATTGGGCGGTGGAACTGCCCTTCGACGCGCGCGGCAGTTCGCTGCATGGCTCCAAGGCCATCGGCCGGAGCTTCCCCGAGAACAGCGTCGGCTGGTACCGCCGTGAGCTGGCTCTTCCCCAGTCGGCACGCGGCAAGCGCATCGCGCTGGAGTTCGACGGCGTCTTCCGTGACAGCGTGGTCTGGGTCAACGGCCACTACCTGCGCCGCGAGGCCAGCGGCTACTCAAGCTTCAACGTCGACATCACCGACTACCTGAACTTTGGCGGGCGCAACGTCGTCGCGGTGCGCGTGGACGCCACCACACAGGAAGGCTGGTGGTACGAAGGCGCCGGCATCTACCGCCATGTCTGGCTGACGCAGACCGAGCCGCTGCGCGTGGACCACTGGGGCAGCTCCGTGCGCGCCACGGTCACGGGCGGCCGCGCCGACGTGGCCGTCGACACGACGGTGCGTAACGACGGCAAGGCGCCCGCCTCCTTCAGCCTGGAGCACGAGCTGCGCGACCCCGCCGGGCGCGTCGTCGCACGCGCCAGCGTACCGGCAAGGCGCGTGGGCGTGGACACCAGCACCGACGTGGCCGCGACGCTGCGCGTGACGGCGCCGCAGCTGTGGTCTCTGGAAACGCCGCAGCGCTACACGCTGACGACCCATGTGAAGAGCGGCGGCCGCGTGGTCGACAGCTACGACACGCCCTTTGGCATCCGCACGATCCACTTCGACGCCAACGCGGGCTTCTTCCTCAACGGCCGCCACGTCAAGCTGCACGGCGTCAACAACCACCAGGACCACGCCGGCATCGGCATTGCCCTGCCCGACGCCATGCACGAGGCGCGGCTGAAGATGCTCAAGGGCATGGGCGTGAACGCGATCCGCTCGGCCCACCATCCGGCCACGCCCGAGCTGCTGGACGCCTGCGACCGCCTCGGCATCCTCGTCATCGACGAGCACCGCATGATGGGCACCGCGCCGCAGATCCGCGACGAGCTGGAGCGCATGGTGCGGCGCGACCGCAACCACCCGTCGGTCATCCTGTGGTCGGTGGGCAACGAGGAATGGGCCATCGAGAACTCCGAAATCGGCACTCGCCTCGCGCAGCAGATGCAGGCCATCGTGCGCCGCCTGGATCCGACCCGGCCCGCGACGCTGGCCGCCTCCAGCTCGGGTGCGGCCGAGGGCACATCGGTCGGCTCGCAGGTCATCGGCTTCAACTACAAGGGCCAGCACAACATCGATGCGATGCACAAGCGCTTCCCCGAGCGCGCATCAGTCGTCACCGAGGAAGGCCTGACCTACGCGACGCGCGGCATCTACGCCGACGACCCGGCCCGCGTGCAGATCGCTGCCTACGACAAGCGCTCAGGCGGCGACTCGACCTCGACCGTCGAAGAGGCCTGGCGCTTCAACGCCGAGCGCCCCTTCCTGGCCGGCGTGTTCTTCTGGACCGGCTTTGACTACCGCGGCGAGACCACGCCCTACGGCTGGCCCGCCGTCTCCTCGCAGTTCGGCATGATGGACACGACCGGCGCGCTGAAGGACAGCGGCCAGTACCTCAAGGCCGCCTGGACTGCCGAGCCCATGGTCCATGTATTGCCGCACTGGAACTGGCCCGGCCGTGAAGGCCAGCCCATCGACGTGCGCGTCTACGCCAACACCGATGAGGTCGAGCTGCTGCTGAACGGCAATTCACTGGGCCGCAAGTCGCTGGCGCGCTACGCCCATCTGCAATGGAGCGTGCCCTATGCGCCGGGCAGCCTGACGGCGCGCGGCTACCAGGGCGGCAAACTCGTCGTCACCGAGACCGTGGCCACCACGGGCAACGGCAGCGCCGTGCGGCTGACGGCGGACCGTGCGCGCATCCGCGCCGATGGCGACGATGTGGCGGTGGTCAGGGTCAGCGTGGTCGACCGCGAGGGCCGCGTGGTGCCCACGGCCAGCCAGCGCATCAGCTTCGAGGTGTCCGGCCCGGCGCGGCTGATCGGCATGGGCAATGGCGACCCGGGCTCGCACGAGGCCGACAAGCCGGCCGAGTTCCACCGCTACGCGACGCTCGACCGCTGGCGCCTGCAGGGCGTGGCGCGGCAGGATGACGCGGCGGCATTGCTGGCCGGCGCCGACGCCGAGAAGGGGCGCGACCCGTTCGCCTGGATGCCGCCCGAAAAGCAGCCGGCCGACAGCGCCTGGAACGTCGTGCACGCCAGCTTTGCCCGCCCGGCTGCGGGGGTTGGCCGCGCGGCGCTGTTCGTGGGCGACATCGCGCCGGGACAGCAGGTCTATTTGAACGGCAAGGCCCAGACGCCGCGCCGCGAGGACGGCATGGGCGTGATCGACCTCGACCCTGCTCAGTTGAGCGATCTCAACACGCTGACCCTCGTCTTCGCCACGCCGGCCGGTGGCACGCGCAAGCTCTTCGACGACGCGCAGGGCGGCCGGCGCTGGGTCACGCTGCGCACCACCACATCCACCGGGCCGTGGCAACGCAGCGTGTTCAACGGCCATGCACAGGTGATCCTGCAATCCACCGGCAGCCCCGGTCGCGCCACGCTGCGCGCCGTCAGCGAAGGCCTTGCCCCAGCTGCAACGGTGATCGAGATCTTCTGAACACCGGGAACAGATTCGTCACCGTCGCTACGCTCGGAACCAGGCCACTGAACGGCAACGTTATGCAGCTTGAAGATTTCACCGAAGGCTAGGAGCCCATACATGTCGGGCTGGAGGGCGCCGCGCTTGTGATTGGCGGCATCGATCCCTGGCTGCATGCGAACGCTTGGCGCAGGGCTTGGCGAGAGCACATCGTTGTACCGCATCCGACTTATCGACAGCAACGCCATCGTGCCCGGATCTACGAGATCGCGGCGCTTGGGTCGATCACCCCTAGGATCGCCCGGTCACGATTGCCGCCCGAGTTGCCGCCATGCGCCGTCTTGCCCCACTGCTTCTCGCCCTGACCCTGTGCCCGCTGGCCCATGCCGACGAGGCCGGTGCAGCCCGCGCGCTTGAGCAAGCCCGCAGCAACCCCTGGCTGCTGCGGCAATTCATGGCCACCTTCCCCAAGGGCGGCGACCTGCACAACCACCTGGACGGCAGCATCTACGCCGAGAACATCATTGGCTGGGCCAGCGCCGACGGCAAATGCGTGGACCCGGCCAGTGGCCAGATCAGTTTCCCGCCCTGCGACACGGCGCGGCCCCTGATGAAGGACTACGCGGCCGACAGCGCCCGCTACAGCCAGCTCGTCGACGCCTACTCGGTGCGCAACTACGAGCGCGGCAGCAAGTCGGGCCATGACCAGACCTTCGTCACCTTCGGCCGCTTCATCCCCGGCACGCTCGGCCGCGAGGGCGACATGCTGCGTGAGGCGACCAACCGCCGCGGCGCGGAGAACACGGTCTACCTGGAGCTGTTGCAGTCCTGGGGCATGGACAAGGCGCGCGCGATCGCGGCGGCCGAGGCCGGTGCCTTTCGCGCCGACCGGCCCACCAGCGACTGGGCCCATCACCCGGCCCTGCAGCGCATCGTCGCCGACACGCGCGCCGAGCTGGACCGCATCGAGAAGCGCTGGCGCGAGCTGGCGCACTGCAACCAGGCCAATGCCGAGCCGGGCTGCGGCGTGGCGCTGCGCTATCTGGCCCAGGTCATCCGCACCTTCCCGCCCGAGCAGGTCAATGCGCAGATCGCGCTGGCCTTCCTGCTTGTGAAGGCCGACCCGCGCTACGTCGGGCTCAATCTCGTCGCGCCCGAGGACGACCCCGGCACGCTGCGCCACTACAAGGAGCAGATGAGCGTCATCGGGCGCTTAAGCAAGCTCTACCCCGAGGTGAAGGTCACGCTGCATGCGGGCGAGTTCGGATTCGGCCTCGTACCGCCCGAGGATTTCAAGGACCACATCCGCCAGGCGCTGGACGTCGCCGGTGCGCGCCGCATCGGTCACGGCGAGGCGATCGGCCTGGAGACCGGCGCCTTCGACACGCTGCGCGAGATGGCCAAGCGGGGCGTGATGGTTGAGATCAACCTGACCAGCAATGCCATCGTGCACGACCTCAAGGGCGATCAGCACCCCTTCCTGCTGTACCGCCAGTTCGGCGTGCCCACGGCCTTGTCGGCCGACGATGAAGGCGTGTTCCGCATCGACCTGACGAACGAATACCAGCGCGCCGCGGCCACCTATCCGAAGCTGAGCTACCGTGACTTCAAGCAGCTGTCGCGCAATGCCCTCCACTACGGCTTCGTCGAAGGTCAGGCTTTGCTGGCCGACACCGGCAGCGGCCGCTTCGTTGCAAGCTGCACAGGCGAACGCACCGGAGCTGAGCCCAAGACGGCGCGCTGCCGCGACTTCCTTTCCACCCACACCAAGGCCCGCCTGCAATGGGACCTCGAAGCACGCTTTGCCCGCTTCGAAAGCCAAGTTCACTGAATGCTTCTTGATATCGCGCCGCTGCGCCGCAACACCGCCTTTCGACGCCTCTTCGCCAGTCAGTTCATCTCGGGCCTGGGCACCATGGTCAGCTATGTGGCCGTGCCCTGGCAGCTCTATGAGTTGACGCACTCCAACGCCCAGGTCGGCCTGTTGGGTCTGGTGCAATTGGTCCCGGTCGTCGTTTGCGGCCTGCTGGGCGGCGCCGTGGCGGACCGGGTCGACCGCAAGCGGCTGCTGATCGGCTCGGAGGCCTTGATGGCGTTGTGCCTGGCCGGCCTGCTGATGAATGCGCTGAGCGCCACGCCGAGCGTGCTGGCCATCTACGCGCTGGTGGCGGTGCTACAGGGTGCCAGCGGCTTCCATCGGCCGGCGCTGGAGGCGCTGACGCAGAAACTCGCGCGGCCCGAGGAGTTTGCTGCCGTCGCGGCGCTGTCGTCGGTGCGGGGCACGGTGGGCATGGTCGCCGGGCCGGCCCTGGCCGGGCTGCTGCTCGCGAAATGGGGCGCGGTCGGCGCCTACATCTTCGACCTCGCGACCTTCATCGCGGCGCTGTTCTTCATCGCCCGCATTCCGCGCGAAACCATCGGCACGGTCGACGCACCAGGCGAACGGCCGCATCTGCTGGCCGATCTTGCCGAAGGCCTGCGCTTCGCGTGGGCGCGGCCCGAGCTGATGGGCACCTACATCGTCGACATCGTCGCGATGGCCTTTGCCTTCCCGGTGGCGCTGTTCCCGGCGATGGCGGCGGCGGACGGGCGCACCGAATCGGTGGGTTGGCTGCTGTCGGCGATGTCGGTCGGCGCGCTGGTCATCGGCCTGTTCAGCGGCTGGACGGGCAAGGTCAGCCGCCACGGCCGCGCGGTCGTCATCGCGGCGGCGGTGTGGGCTCTGGGCATCGTGGCGCTGGGCTTTGCACCCAGCCTGATGCTGGGCCTGGCCTGCCTGGCGGTGGCGGGTGCCGCCGACATGGTCAGCGGCGTGTTCCGCGGCACCATCTGGAACGAGACCATCCCGAACACGCTGCGCGGGCGGCTCGCGGGCATTGAGATGATCAGCTACCTGACCGGCCCGCTGGTCGGCAACGCGCGGGCAGGCTTCATGGCCGACGCCTGGGGCGTGGCGCCGGCGATCTGGATCGGCGGCGTGATCTGCCTGGCCGGTGTCATCGCCACCGGCTTCCTGTTGCCGCGCTTCTGGGCCTATCGCAGCATCACACGTTGACCGCGCTCATCTGCGCCGCCGGGTAGCGCGTGCCGGCCACCATGTGCGCGGCCAGCAGCGCCTCGATGCGCTCGCGCCGGCCGGCATCGAAGTGGATGTGGGACGCCAGCGCGTTCTCATCGAGCCGCTTGATGCTGCGCGTGCCGGGAATGGGCACGATGTCCTCGCCCTGGTGCAGCAGCCAGGCCAGCGCGAGCTGGGCCGGCATGTAGCTCCACTCCTCGGCCAACGCCGACAGCGCATCCGCCAGCGCGAGGTTGTGGTCCAGGTTGCCGCCCTGGAAGCGCGGATGGATGCGGCGGCGATCGTCGGGTGCCAGTTGCTCGGCCGAACGGATGGCGCCGGTCAGGAAGCCGCGGCCCAGCGGGCTGTAGGGCACCAGCGTGATGCCCAACTCACGGCAGGTGGGCAGGATCTCGGCTTCGACGTCGCGGCTCCACAGCGAGTATTCGGTCTGCACAGCGGCTATTCGGTGCACCGCATGCGCGCGGCGGATGGTCGCGGCCGAGGCCTCCGAAAGGCCCAGGTGCCCGACCTTGCCGGCCTTGACCAGCCCAGCCATCGCGCCGACGGTTTCTTCGATGGGCACGTTCTTGTCGACGCGGTGCTGGTAGTAGAGGTCGATGTGGTCCACACCCAGGCGCTTGAGACTCGCATCGCAGGCCTCGCGCACATAGGCCGGGCTGCCGTCGATGCGCACCGCCGCGCCATCCGGCGCACGCACATGGCCGAACTTTGTCGCGACGATCACCTCGTCGCGACGCGTGGCCAGCAACTGCGACAGCAGGCGCTCGTTGGCGCCGGTGCCATACATATCGGCCGTGTCGAGGAAGTTGATGCCGATGTCCAGCGCGTGGTGCAGCACGGCCAGCGACTGGGCATCATCGGCCGGGCCGTAGAACTCAGACATGCCCATGCAGCCCAGGCCCAGGGCAGACACCGCGGGGCCGTGAGCGCCGAGGCGGCGGCGGGGAAGGGTCGAATGCGTCATGGTGGAACTCCTTGAAGGGATCATCAATGGGATGGGGACAGCTTAGGAAACTCAACCCTGCGCGCCCAGCACAAAGCTGGCGCATGTTTGCCCGATCCTCCAGCGCTTGAACCCGCATTGCGCCGCCCATCGGCAAGTGTTTGCACAATCACCCGCATGCCAAACGACGATGACCTGCAAGCTCTGCGCGAGCGCACGATCGCGCAGGCCCTGGCCCGCGCGCCCGCAGATGGCCTGCACACGACCGCCCTGCCCTGGCTGCGGCTGATCCGCGCCAGCGCGCCGGCCCAGCCTGTGCCGGCGGTTTACGAGCCCGGCCTGGTGCTGGTGCTGCAGGGCCGCAAGCGCGCGCAGCTCGGCGAGCGCGTGGTGCATTACGACGCCATGCAGTGCCTCGTCGTACCCATGACCATGCTGCCGCGCGGCCAAGTGCTGGAGGCCAGCCCGGCCAAGCCCTATGTCTGTATGCGCCTGAGCTGCGAGACGCAGGCGCTGACCGAGCTGCTGCTGGACGGCGATGCACCGCCTGAAGGCAACGACGCCGGCCTGCATGTCGCGCCCGTCACCGCGCCGCTGCTGGACGCGGCCCTGCGTCTGCTGCAGCTGCTGGACAGCCCGCAGGATCTGAAGACGCTGGCACCGTTGGTGCAGCGCGAGATCCTCTACCGCGTGCTGACCGGCCCGCTGGGCCCGCGGCTGCGTTCGCTGGCGCATACCGACGGCGTCACCCGCCGCGTGGGCCGCGTCATCGAGCAGCTGTCGCGCCGCTATGCCGAACCTCTGTCCATCGACGAACTGGCCGAGCTGGCCCACATGAGCCCATCGACGCTGCACCTGCGCTTCAAGCAGCTGACCGCCCTGTCACCGCTGCAGTTCCAGAAAAACCTGCGCCTGCAGCAGGCGCGCCGGCTGATGCTGGGCGATGGCCTGGATGCCGCCAGCGCCGCGCACCGGGTTGGTTACGAGAGCCCTTCGCAGTTCAGCCGTGAATATCGTCGCCTTTTTGGCGCGCCGCCACGCGAGGACATCTCGCTGCTGCGCAGCGCTGCCGGCTAGAATGCCGCCTCCTTCCGAGGAGCGTTGCAACCTCAGCACCTATTGAGGCCAGGCTCGGAAGTTCTGACCCCCTGCAACTGCGCTCACCCGCTGGCAATCCGTGCCTGGGTGAGGTTTGATCCCCCCGTACGACCCGCCAGCGGCTTCATTCGCTTGAAGGAGCCCTGCATGAGCACCACGAATCACATCGTCAAGGACCTGTCGCTGGCCGACTGGGGCCGCAAGGAAATCAAGATCGCCGAGCATGAGATGCCGGCGCTGATGGCCATCCGCAAGGAATACGCCGAGACCCAGCCGCTCAAGGGCGCACGCGTCACCGGTTCGCTGCACATGACCATCCAGACGGCCGTGCTGGTCGAGACGCTGCAAGCCCTGGGCGCCGAGGTGCGCTGGGCCTCGTGCAACATCTTCTCGACGCAGGACCACGCCGCCGCCGCGCTGGCCGCCGTCGGCACGCCCGTGTTTGCCTACAAGGGCGAAACGCTGGAAGACTACTGGGACTACACGCACCGCATCTTCGAATTCGCCGGCAAGGGCGAGGCGGGCGAAGGCCCCAACATGATCCTGGACGACGGCGGCGACGCGACGCTGCTGATGCACCTGGGCCAGAAGGCCGAGAAGGACCTGTCCGTGCTGGCCAACCCCGGCAGCGAGGAAGAGCGCATCCTGTTCGCGGCCATCAAGAAGAAGGTCGCCGAAGACGGCACCTGGTACACCCGCAAGAGCGCTGAGATCATCGGCGTGACCGAAGAGACGACCACGGGCGTGCACCGCCTGAAGGAAATGTCGGCCAAGGGCACGCTGCTGTTCCGCGCCATCAACGTCAACGACTCGGTCACCAAGAGCAAGTTCGACAACCTCTACGGCTGCCGTGAATCGCTGGTGGACGGCATCAAGCGCGCTACCGATGTGATGGTCGCCGGCAAGATCGCCGTCGTGGCCGGTTATGGCGACGTGGGCAAGGGCTCGGCCCAGGCGCTGCGTGCGCTGTCGGCGCAAGTGTGGGTCACCGAGATCGACCCCATCTGCGCGCTGCAGGCCGCGATGGAAGGCTATCGCGTCGTGACGATGGAGTACGCCCAAAGCAAGGCCGACATCTTCGTGACGACGACCGGCAACAAGAACGTCATCCGCCACGAGCACATGCTGGCGATGAAGAACAACGCCATCGTCTGCAACATCGGCCACTTCGACAACGAGATCGAGGTCGCGGCGCTGGAGCAGTACGAGTGGGAAGAGATCAAGCCCCAGGTCGACCATGTGATCTTCCCGGACGGCAAGCGGATCATTCTCTTGGCCAAGGGCCGCCTGGTGAACCTGGGCTGCGGCACGGGCCACCCGAGCTATGTGATGAGCAGCTCTTTCGCGAACCAGACCATCGCCCAGATCGAGCTCTACGCGCACAAGGACAACTACGCCATCGGCCAGGTCTATGTGTTGCCCAAGCACCTGGACGAGAAGGTCGCGCGCCTGCAGCTGACCACGCTGAATGCGCAGCTGACCGAGCTGACGGAAGAGCAGGCCGCCTACATCGGCGTCAACAAGGCCGGCCCGTACAAGCCCGACACTTATCGGTACTGATTGTCGATGCGCGCTGACCAGCTCCTCGTCGCCCAAGGCCTGGCACCGACCCGCTCGGTGGCCCAGCGCTTGATCTCGAACGCCGCCGCCGAATGGGCCTCGCCCACCGGCTGGGCGATGTTGAAGAAGGCCGGCGAGGACCTGCCCGAGACGGCGCAGCTGCGCGTCACCGACGACGCGGAGCTGCGCTATGTGTCGCGCGGCGGGCTCAAGCTGGAAGGGGCGCTCACCCGCGTCGGCTTCGACGTCACGACGCACACTGTGCTGGACGTCGGCCAGAGCACAGGCGGCTTCACAGACTGCCTGCTGGCTCACGGCGCCCGCCATGTCGTTGGCGTGGACGTAGGCCATGGCCAGCTGCATGCCAAGCTGCTGGCCGACCCGCGCGTCACGGCGCTGGAAGGCGTGCATGTGCGCGAGCTGGACGTGTTGCGCCAGCACGCGCCGACGGGCGGCTTCACGCTGATCGTCGGCGACCTGAGTTTCATTTCCATGGTGGGCAGCCTCCCGGAGTTGCTGCCTTGGCTGGAGGTGCACGGCCATCTGCTCGTGCTCATCAAGCCGCAGTTCGAACTGGGGCCACAAGCCCTGGGCAAGGGCGGTCTCGTCAAGGACGAGGCCGACTACCCGCGACTGGAAGCCCGCGTGCGCCTGGCCTGCACGGCCCTCGGCCTCAAGGTGCTGGACTACTTCGACAGCCCCATCACCGGCGGTGATGGCAACCGCGAATTCTTCTTGTGGGCCTCCCGATGAGCACCCTTGTCAGTTTCGAATTTTTCCCCCCGAACACGCCGGTCGGCGTCGAAAAGCTCAAGACCGTCGTGCAGGAGCTGGGCGCGATGTCGCCCCAGTACTTCAGCGTCACCTACGGCGCCGGCGGCTCCACGCGCGACAAGACCCTGGGCGCCGTGATGGACATCGCCGCGGCCGGCTTCAATGCCGCACCGCATCTCTCCTGCGTGGGCTCCACGCGCGAGAACATCGCCGAGATCCTGGCCACCTACCGCGCCCAGGACATCCACCGCGTCGTCGCCCTGCGCGGTGACCTGCCCAGCGGCACCGCCACGGCGGGCGAGTTCCGCTATGCGTCCGAACTGGTCAGCTTCATCCGCGAGACCCAGGGCAAGGATTGGCATATCGAGGTCGCGGCCTACCCCGAGGTGCACCCGCAGCAGCGCTATGCAGCGCGCGACCTGCAGCACTTCGTCGACAAGATGAAGGCCGGCGCCGATGGCTCGATCACGCAGTTCTTCTTCAACGCCGACGCCTACTTCCACTTCGTCGACGAGGCGCGCCGCCTGGGCGTCACCCAGCCCATCGTGCCGGGCATCATGCCCTTCCACAACTACGGCCGCATCGCCCAGTTCGCGCAGCGCGACGGCATCGACATCCCGCGCTGGGTGCAGATGAAGATGGAAGGTTTCATGGACGACGCCGCCAGCATCCGCGCCTTCGGCCTGGACGTCATCACGCGGTTGTGCGAACGCCTCATCGACGGCGGCGCGCCGGGCATCCACTTCTACACGCTCAACCAGAGCGCGCTGACTCTGGAGTTGTGCAAACGCCTCGGCCTTGGCAACAAGGTTTGATCCAGCGCAAAACCCCACATCGAGTGTGGCGCTGCGAGGCGCCACCTTGTGTTGCCTCAAACCGCCGTGAGCCGCCGGCGCGTGCAATGCCTCCATCGGGACACGTCCCATTCACTGGAGCCATTGATGAAGTTCTCTTCCGCCCTGCGCCTGGCCGCCGTTGCCGCCGCCGCCCTTGCCCTGCAGCCCGCCTTCGCCGATGAAGGCCCGCTGCTGGTACGCGTGCGGGCGCTGCACCTGGATTCCGCCAACAAGGACAGCACGGGCCTGGGCCTGTCGATCAACAACAAGACCTTCCCAGAAGTTGATTTCAGCTACTTCATCGCGCCCAACATCGCGGCCGAGCTGATCCTGACCTATCCGCAGAAGCAGACGATCTACTCCAACGGCAGCGAGATCGGCTCGCTCAAGCACCTGCCGCCGACGCTGACGCTGCAGTACCACTTCAACCCGACCGGCACCGTGCGTCCCTACGTCGGTGCGGGCGTGAACTACACCAATTTCTCCAGCGTCGAGTTCGCGCCTGCCGTGCAGACCGCTCTTCATCCCAGCATCAAGCACAACAGCTGGGGCGCTGCCTGGCAGATCGGCGCAGACGTCGAGATCAGCAAGGGCACCTATCTGAACTTCGACGTGAAGAAGGTCGACCTGCAGACGACGGTCTATGCCAACGGCGCGTCGGCCGGCAAGTTCAAGGTCAACCCGACACTTGCCAGCGTCGGCCTGGGTTGGCGGTTCTGACGGCCGCTTGCGCTCATGTAAATGAGCGCTTTACGTAAGCGAAAGTCACTTCGCTCCGCAAGAATGCGCGGCCATGAGCCGCCTTCTTGTTGCGCTGGCAATGCTGTGTGCCAACGCCCTGTGCGCGGCCCAGACAACGCCCCAAAAAACGCCCCCGCCCGCCGCGCCGGCCTCCGCCGCCAGCGGCGCCGCCAACCGCCTGGATCGCGTCGAGGTCAACGGCGGGCCGACGGCCAACAGCCGCCGCCGCAACAGCACGGCCAGCAAGATCGTCATCGAGCGCGAAGACCTGGACCGCTACGGCGACACGGTGCTGGGCGACGTGCTGCGCCGCCTGCCCGGCGTCACCATCGGCGGCCGGCCCGGGCGTGGCGGCGACATCCGCATGCGCGGCCTGGGCAGCGGCTTCACGCAGATCCTCGTCGACGGCGAACGCGCGCCGGCGGGCTTTGCGGTGGAGGACCTGCCGCCGGACCAGGTCGAACGCATCGAGATCTACCGCGCGCCCACCGCCGAGACTGGAGCGCGCGCCATTGCCGGCACCATCAACATCATCCTGCGCGAGCCCCTGCTCAAGGCGACGAACGAGCTGCGCCTGAGCCTCGGCCAGGACCGCGGCGAGCCGCAGGCCGACGCCAGCTGGACGCGCAACCTGAAGTGGGGCGGCCCGAACGGCGACGAGTTCGTCGGCGCGGTGTCGACCAACGCCGGCCTGCACCGTCGCTTCAACAACATCGACTCGCACAACCGCGTCGTCGACACCGACACCGGCCAGGTGCTCAACGAGACCGTGCAGCAAGGCACGAGCGTGGGCAACAGCGCCAACCTCAACGGCAATGCGCGCCTGCGCTGGAAATACAGCGACACGCTGAGCTTCAACCTCGCGCCCTTCTTCGCGCTGTCGCAGAGCGAAGGTTCAAGCCAGAACAACGCCGTCGGCTTCACGCGCTTTCGCGACGTGCAAGGCGAAAACGACAGCCGCGTGCACAACCTGAGACTCAACCTGTCGGCCAACTATCGGCCCGCCGTCGGTGAGAGCTGGGACCTGCGCCTGGGCCGTGGCGGCTTCAAGTCCACCAGCAACAGCCAGCGCCGCGAGACGCTGAAGGACATCGGCATCGACCTGGAGCGCATCCAGGACGACCACAACGTCACCGACGAAGACCAGACCAGCCTGGGCGCCAAGTGGAGCCTCAAGACCGCCAAGGAGCACCAGTGGGTGACCGGCGCCGAGAGCGAGCAGAGCCACCGGGTGCAGGTGCGCCGCACGCTGATCGACGGCGTGGAGTCGCCCGCGCTGCAGAAGTTCGGCGACACGCTGGGCTCGCGCAACCAGCGTTTTGCCGCCTACACGCAGGACGAGTGGAGCCCGAGCAAGATCTGGTCGGTCTATGCCGGCATCCGCTACGAACGCATCGAGACCCGCGCCGACGCGAGCGGCTTGCTGCCCGACACGCGCAACGTCTCGCAGGTCACGTCGCCGCTCTTTCACCTGCTGTGGAAGCCCGAGGCCTTCCCCAAGGACCAGGTGCGGCTGAGCCTGACGCGCAGCTATCGCTCGCCCAACCTCAACGACCTGATCGCCCGGCCGACCATCAACACCACCTACCCCACCGGCCCCAACCTGCCCACCTACGCCGACCGCGCCGGCAACCCCGACCTCAAACCCGAGCTGGCCACCGGCGTGGACCTGAGCCTGGAGCACTGGCTGCCCACCGGCGGCATCGTGTCGGGCAGCGCTTTCGTGCGCGACATCAAGAGCCTGATCCGAAGCAACCTGCAGCTGGAGACCGTGCCCTGGGACGAGTCGCAGCGCTGGGTCAGCCGGCCGCGCAACATGGAAGGCGCGCGCACCATGGGCTTCGAGTTCGAGGTCAAGGCGCGCCTGGACGAGCTGTGGGAGGAAGCGCCGCCCGAATGGCAGTTGCTGCTGCTGCGCTTCAACATCGCCGTCTTCGACAGCAAGGTCAAGGGCATCCCGGGCTCCAACGCCCGCCTGGACCAGCAGCCGCGCGGCAGCCTGAACTTCGGCCTCGACCACCGCTGGAAGGCCCTGGGCCAGAACTTCGGCAGCGGCTTCAACTTCAACTACGTGCCGGCCAGCAGCGTGCAGCAGACCCTCAACCTGAAGCGTGAGGAGACCGCCCGCCGCCAGTTCGATGCCTACCTGTCCTGGGCCAGCGGCTCGGTACGCGACGGCATCAACTGGCGCCTGTCCCTGGCCAACCTGCTGCCGCGCGATGCACAGGTCACGTCGGAGGCCGTCTACATCGACACCATCACCAGCCACAACATCGTCACCGACAGCTGGTCACGCAACCGCACCTTCCGGGTGATCTCGCTGCGGGCAGACATGCGGTTTTGAGCATCGCTGCCGGTATCGCCTGGTAGCGGGTTAGGCGAGCGCAGGCGCTCGCCTAAGTATTACGCCGCCATATCCTGGCCGGGGTGCGCAAGCGAAGGTGCTTCGGCCTCCTGCCTCTGCCTGGTGCGAGGCTTGAGTCGAAGGGCCGGACGTTCGATGAACGTCCAGGACAACCAAGCCAGGACCAACACCATGCATGTCGTCAGCAGCAGCGACATGAGGAAAGGAACTTTGGGCTCCAGCCAGATGTACACCAGCTGCTGGGTCGGCCAACCCCACAGATAGACGCCGTAGGACAAATCGCCAAATCGGCCGGCACTGCGCAGCACGGGCCATGAGCGGCTGCCCACGCAGACCGCCACGGGCGGAATGGCCAGCCAGGTCGCCAGATGCTGATGGCCCAGCAGCGCGGCCACCAGTGCACCCGCCAGGAGGACGGCAAGCCGCCGCGCGGTAAGAGGGAAGTAGTGAAGGGCTGCACCAAAGCAGAAGAACAGCATCAACTGCGTCAGGCGCAACTCCTCGGCCACGAGCGCGCGCGCCACCAGGGCATCGTCGAGGTGCGCGGCCAGATAGCAGGTCAGCCCCAACAGCAGCCCGCCCGCCACCGCCAAGCGCATCCGCTTCTGCAGAAGGAATGCGCCCACCGCGAAGATCAGATAGCAACGAACCTCATAGGGGATGGTCCAGAGGGGGCCGTTGAGCTTCCCATCGCCCGGCCGGGCGATGAAGTGAATGTCGTCCCAATAGCTCAGCGGAACAAGGTTGCCGCTGTAGGCCAGGAGCCCTTGCCAGTAGGCGGTACTGTGGCGAGTGGCGGCGTACCAGGCAAGGCCGATGCATAGCACCAATATGCAGGCCGCGAAGCCGGGCATGATGCGCAGCGCACGCCGCGCCAGGAACCGAGCAACGTGGGGGTCGCGCTCCCAGCTTTGCGCGACCAGGTAGCCGCTGATGCTGAAGAACAGCATCACGCCGAAATGGCCCAACGTGATCATGGACGTGGATCGAATGCCGGGCTCGATACCGCCCATGAGCGGGAAGTGATGTGTCAACAGCACCAGGAATGCGCCGACGATACGCAGCCCGTCGAAGTTGTTTGCGCGATTGCTCATGGCCTCCCCGGCGCTATGTCGTTCTGCCGCCAATGTAGCAACCGGCTCAAGCCAAAGATCACCCACCACCGGCTGCCACAACCCGGTCGAGAATGTACTGATGACCCGCCGCATCCTGTTCTTTTGCATGGGCAATATCTGCCGCAGCCCGACGGCCGAGGGCGTCATGCGCGCCAAGCTGGAGGCTGCCGGCCTCGATGTTGAGGTGGACTCGGCCGGCACGCACGGCTATCACATCGGCGCGCCGCCGGATGAGCGCAGCCAGGAGCACGCGCTGAAGCGTGGCTATGACCTGAGTCGCTTGCGCGCCCGCAAGCTGGTGGCGGAGGACTTCGCCCGCTTCGACCTTGTGCTGGCAATGGATGCCGACAACCTCACCCATGCGGAACGGCTGTGCCCGCCCAGCCAACGGCATCGACTGAAGCTGCTGATGGACTACGCGCCTCACGCAGGCAACCCGCAAGTGCCTGACCCCTACTACGGCGGCGCTGCCGGCTTCGATGAGGTGCTGGACTTGGTCGAAGCAGCTTGTGATGGATTGGTTGAGAGCCTTCGCAAGCGATGATCGTTTCGCCTCGCGTCCATGCAGTCCGGGCTGGATCGGCGTTCCGCTCTTGAGAGCGTGCCGCGCCACATCCAATCAGCAGCGGTGACATCGAGTTTCTTGGGGTAAACCGTATTTGTTCGTCGAGCGAACAAATTACGATGTCGAGCGCTGTCATAAGAAGTGCTGGAGACATGAACCCCATCAAGCCCCTGCTGGGCGCCCTGCTGCTCGCCGCCGCAACTGCCCAGGCCGCGCCACCTGCCGACGTGTCCTACAACTGGCGCCCGGTCGCCATCGGTGGCGGCGGCTTTGTGGATGGCATCGTCTTCCAGCCCGCCGTGCCGGGCCTGGCCTATGCCCGCACCGACATGGGCGGCGCCTACCGCCGCGACACGGCCACCGGTCCCTGGCAGCCGCTGCTGGACTGGTTGCCGCTGGCCGACGTGAACCTGATGGGCGTGGAGAGCCTGGCCGTCGACCCCAACGACTCCGACGCCCTGTATCTGGCTTGCGGCACCTACACCAACCCCGCCGTTCCCAATGGCGCCGTGCTGCGCTCACACGATCGCGGCCGCACCTTCCAGCGCACCGACTTGCCCTTCAAGCTCGGCGGCAATGAGGGCGGCCGCGGCAATGGCGAGCGGCTGGCCGTGGACCCCAATGACGGCCGCGTGCTCTACCTCGCCAGCCGCTTTGCCGGCCTGTGGCGCAGCGCGGATGCAGCCAAGAGCTTCCAGCGCGTGGACGCTTTCCCCGACTCGGCCTGGCGCCGCGACGCGGCCGACGGCCCGCCACCCAGCTGGGGCGGCAGCGACGGCAAGGCGACGATCAACTTCGTGCTCTTCGACCCGAGCAGTGGCACACGCGGCCAGCCCAGCCGAACGATCTACGCGGGCGTGTCGGTCATCGGCCGGCCCAGCCTTTGGGTGAGTCGCGATGCCGGCACGAGCTGGCTGCCTATCCCCGGTGCCCCGACGCAGTACCGCCCGATGCGCGCCGCGCTCGCGAGTGACGGCAAGCTCTACATCGCCTATGCCAGCGACCCCGGCCCGCACCGTATGAAAGACGGCGCGGTCTGGCGCTACGACATCCCCAAGCAGGCTTGGGCCGACATCACGCCCGAGCGCCCCAGCGCCGCCCTCCCCTTCGGTTATGCCACCGTCGCCGTCGATGCCGCGAACCCGCAGCGCCTGCTCGCCAGCACGGTCGGCCGAGGCGCGGGCGACCAGCTCTTTCGCAGCACCGATGGCGGCGCGACGTGGAAGCCGCCGTTCCTCGCTGCGAAGTTCGACGCCGCCGCCGCGCCTTACGTTGCCGACACGCCGGTGCACTGGATGTACGACGTCAAGATCAACCCCGCCAACCCCGACCATGCCCTCTTCACCACCGGCTATGGCGGCTGGGAAACGCTGGACCTGACCCAGGCCGACAACGCCAAGCCCACGCATTGGCAGGTCATGAGCACCGGCATCGAGGAGACCGTGGCCCTGGCGCTGCACAGCCCGACCCAGGGCGTCCCGCTCGTCACGGCCATCGGTGACTACTCGGGCTTCGTCCATGCCGACCTCGACGTGCCCGCACCCGGCAACCCCAAGCCGCCCTTCTTCGGCAACACGCACGACGTGACCGGCGCCGAGCTGGCGCCCGAGGTCATCGTGCGCATCGGCCATGCACGCATCGGCAAAAACCTGGGCTATTCGCTGGACGGCGGCAAGACCTGGCGTGAGCCGGCCGCCGTGCCCGACCCCAAGTCCGGCGACGGCTTCATCGCCGTGTCTGCGGATGGCAAGGCCTGGGTCTGGACACCGAAGGGTGGGCAGCCCCATGTCAGCCACGACCGCGGCGACACGTGGACCGCGGCGCAGGGCCTGCCCGCCGGCACCCGTGTCGTTGCCGACCGCGTGAACCCGCGCCGCTTCCACGCAATGGCGCTGTTCGACGACAAGCTGTACGCGAGTGACGACGGCGGCAAGACCTTCAGCGCCCGGCCGCTGGCCCTGCCCGACGGTGCCGTCGAACGCCCCGCGCCGCGCAACCACGACGGCGGCGACCGCGGCGACCACCGCGGCGGCCAGGACAGGCTCTACGCCACGCCCGGCCGCGAGGGCGACCTGTGGCTCGCGGCCTACCACGGCCTGTACCGCGCCGGTGATGGCAAAGGCTTCAAGCGGCAGCCCGCCGTCACGCAGATCCACGCCTTCGGCTTTGGCCGCGCGTCGCCAGGCTCAGCCGAGCCGGCCCTCTACCTCGTCGGTGTCGTCTCCGGCCAATACGGCATCTTCCGGTCGGCCGACAGTGCAGCGAGCTGGCGGCGCATCAACGACGACGCGCACCAGTGGGGCCTGATCCTGCAGATCAGCGGCGACCCCAAGGTGTTTGGCCGCGTCTACGTCGGCACGCATGGGCGGGGCGTGCAATACGGCGACCCGGCGCGTTAAGGCTTGGGCTTGGGCAACTCCAGCCGCCGCAACGACGACTTCAGCAGCCGGTCGTCGGCATCAAACAGGCTGACCAGTTCCAGCCGCAGCGGCCCGGCCGGCGTCTTGATCTCGTGCAGATGGCGCTGCAGCCGCCGGCCGGATTCAAAGCGCGTGTCGTCGCTCGCCTTGCCCAGCCGCTGCGCCACCTCGACAGGCGACATGCCTGGCGCGAGGGCCAGGGCAGCCTGGGCCCAGTCGTCCTTGATCGCTTGAACGCCCGCATCCGGCGGCGAAGGCGGATCGTCCATGGCCTCGAAGACGACGCGCGTGTCGTCCGGCCAGCTCTCGTCGCCCATGGGCAGGCGGAACATGCGCTCGCGCAGCGAATAGCCCCAGTCGTAGTCGGGCCCGCCGTCGTCGCGCAGGCCGTGCAGCAGGCGTGCGCTGAGGGTCAGGCGACGCTCGCCGTGCACCAGCGTCACGGCAAAGATGGGCCGGTCGGCGAAGTTGCTGGGGCTCCAGTCACGGTCCGCGCAATCGGCGGTGTCCAGCTGCAGCAGCCCGAACAGGAACGTCGCGCCGCGTGCCACGCCGCTGCCGAAGGCGACGCGGCATTGCAGCCGCAAGTCGCCCAGGCGCCGCTCGCTCTCGGGCAGGCCGGGCGTGCGGATGTCGGGCCGCCAGGTCACGCGACCATCGGCCAGACGGCTGCGCACCTCGGTGCGCTCAGGAAGCCGCCGCCAGGCCGGGTCGACGACGAAACGGTCCTCGGCATCCAGCACCACCGGCTGGCGGCCACCGCGCGTCATCAGGCCCAGTTCGAGCGCTTGCGTCGTCTCGGCCTGAGTGCGCGCATAGACCTTGAACTTCAGCGCCGCGGCCGGCGCGAGGGCATGGTGTTTGTCGAACAACGACTCGGCCTTGAAGAGCTGGCCAAGCGTCTTCCTCTCGCGCGCCGTGGCAGCTTCGCCCTGCACCTCGACGCGGCCGAGCTGGGCGTCGGGCGGTGGCGCGCTGGCGGGCAGCGCGAGCGCGCCGGCCAGCAGCACCATCGAGAGGTTCATCACACCAACGCGAATGCGTCCCGCGTCAGGTTCTCGGGCGCCTCGCCGGCCGTGCGGCAGGCCACGTCATCCTCGATGCGGATGCCGCCGTAGCGCGCCAGCCGGTCAACGCAGTCCCAGTCCACCTGCGCCGCCTGCGGCGATGCGCGCAGCTGGCGCAACAGCGTCGGGATGAAGTACAGCCCCGGCTCGATGGTGACCACCATGCCCGCCTGAATCGGCCGCGTCAGCCGCAAGTAGCGGTGGCCTTCGGGCTTGTCGGCCACGCCGCCGTCCTCGTTGGCCATGAAGCCGCCGACGTCGTGCACCTGCAGGCCCAGCAGATGGCCGATGCCGTGCGGGAAGAAGGGCTTGGTGACGCCTTCGGCCACCATCGCCTCATCGCTCATGTTGACGATGCCGGCCTCGCGCAGCACGCGGGCGATGCGGCGGTGCGTGCTGAGGTGGATGTCGCGGTAGTCGACGCCCTCGCGCACCTCGTCGACCAGGCCGAGCTGCTCACGCTCCATGGCCGCGATCAGCGCCGCGAACTCGTCATGGCCGGGCGCCGCCCAGGTGCGGGTGATGTCGCTGGCATAGCCGTTGACCTGGGCGCCGGCGTCGATGAGGAAGCTGCGCGACTCGGGCGGCGGGCTCTCGTCCTGGTACTGGTAGTGCAGCACCGCGGCGTGCTCGTTGAGGCCGACGATGTTGCTGTAGGGCAGGTCGCGGTCGGTGTGGCCGGTGGCGACCAGATAGGCCCGGTGAATGGATGCCTCACTCTCGCCGCGCAGGAAGGCGGCGCGGGCGGCGTTGTGGCCCGGCACGGCGCGGCGCTGGGCGGCGCGCATCTGCTCCAGCTCATAGAGGCTCTTCACGCCGCGGGCCCAGTGCAGCAGGTTCAGCAGCGCCTCGGGGTTGTTGGGTGTGAGCCCCGGCAGCGCGGCATCGGCTTCACCGAGTATGGCTGTGCGCGGCGTGATGCAGTCGGCCAGCGCGGCGGCAGCCTCTTCCGGTTCGTGAATGACGACCAGCTCGACCGCATTCACCCACTCGCCGCTGGGCACGCTCGGCGGCACATGCCAGTAGTCGTCGGGCTGGTAGTAGACGACGCGCGGCTTCCTGCCCGGTCGCACGGCCAGCCAGGAGTGCGGGTGGTTGGTCAGCGGCAGCCAGTGCTTGAAATGCGGGTTGGCCTGGAAGAGATAGGGCCGGTCGTCGAGGAAGGCGTATTTCTCGATGCCGGAGGCGATCAGCAGCGTGTCGAAGCCGGTGCGCTCGAGTGCCGATTCCGCGTGCTGCTGCAATGCGGCAAGGTGGTCGGTGTAGAGGCTCATCGCTCGGCTCACTTGCGCACGTAGGTCAGCTTCTTCGTGCCGCCGTCGCAGCTGCCGATGACCTTGGCGTCGCCGACCTTGTCGTTGTCAACGGCAGCGATCTCGTAGCCCTTGACGCCCTTCTCGTCGAGCTTGGCGGCGATCTCGGTCTTGAGTTCGTCGCAGGGCTTGGACGCGGCAAAGGCAGCGGCGCAGCCCAGGGACAGGGCGACGGTCAGCAGGAGGGTACGCATGGCGAGCTTGGGCAGGGGTTGCGAGGCAGCCATTCTGCGGCAGAGCACCCCGGCAATCGAGATGCCCGCTGCCTCAGCCGTCCTTGTCCCAGACCACCCCCTCCTCCGTCAACATTGCATCCAACGCCACATCCAGCTGACTCGGCTTCAACAACGGCAAAAAGCCATGCGCATAGCCGATCCCAACAGCCGCCGGCCTGGGATCCATCTCGGCCAGCGTCTTGTCCATGAAGCCACCGCCATAGCCCAGCCGCAGGCCGGCAGGTCCGAAGCCCAGGCAGGGCACCAGCATCAGCTGGGGCTTGAACTCCTCGGTGTCCTTGGGCTTGGGGATGTGGAAGGCGTCTTCCTCCATCGGGCAGCCGGGGTACCAGACATGAAAGCGCAGCGTGCCATGCACCTTGTCCACCACCGGCAGGCCGATGCGGCGATGGGGGTGGTTCTCACCCCATCGGTAAAGGGTGGGCAGGGGGTCGAACTCACCCTTGATGGGCCAGTAGGCACCGATGGTGGTCTCGCGCCGGCGCAGCAGCCAGACGCTCAGCACCTCCTGCAGCTCGGCGGCCAGGTCCAGGCGGTTGGGCAGGGCCAGCCGTTGTTCGATCAGCTTGTGCCGGATGGCGGCGCGGTCGTTGGCGTCCAAGAGCGTGGCTTTCTTCCGGACCTGTGAATCTGGCCATTGTGGGCCAAGCGCCGACCTCGCTAGAGTCCCGACCCAACGGAAACGCAGGGAGAACCACCAGTGCTGAACAAGCTCAACCAGCTCAGCGAATCAAGCGGGGCGCTCAAGCCGGGCCGCGGCATGATCAGCGGCGTCATCGCGCTCACGCTGGCCATCCTGTGCTTCCTCGGCGTGCTGGCCTTCCACTTCCCCGAATACCTGACGACGCCGCAGTTGCGCCAGTCCTACGACGTCGACGTGATCCGGCGCCTGCTGTACTGGGCCTTGGTGCTGTCCGGCGGGCTGGCGCTGTTCAACATCGTGTTCAGCCGCATGCGCTGGCTGGCGCTGTGGACCTTCGTGCTGCTGGGCCTGGCATTGGCGCTGGGCGGGCACAAGGTCGAGGTGGACCCGAACTTCCCCGACCACACGCCCTATGTCGGCCTGGACTGGTTCATCCTCGACCTGCTGGGCTCGACGCTGATCTTCGTCTTCATCGAGAAGCTGTTCGCGCTGCGCCGTGACCAGCCGGTGTTCCGCCCCGAGTGGCAGACGGATTTCCACCACTTCATCGTCAACCACCTGGCCGTGGGCTTCGTGATGCTGGCCACCAATCTCCTGGTGCACAAGTTCTTCGGCTGGGCGGCCAAAGACGGCATCCAGGGCTGGGTGCAGGGCCTGCCCTTCCCCGTCGCCCTCTTTCTCATCATCCTGGTGGCCGACCTGGTGCAGTACTGGACGCACCGCGCCTATCACGAGGTGCCGACGCTGTGGCGGCTGCATGCCGTGCACCACAGCGTGAAGAGCATGGACTGGCTGGCCGGCTCGCGCCAGCACATCCTGGAGCTCATCATCACGCGCACCCTGGTGCTGGCACCCATCTTCGTGCTGGGCTTCAGCAAGGAAGTCATCGACGCCTACATCGTCGTCGTCGGCTTCCAGGCCGTGTTCAACCACGCCAACGTCAGCGTGCGCCTGGGGCCGCTGCGCTACCTCATCGTGACGCCCAACTTCCACCACTGGCACCACTCGCAGGACCAGGAGGCGCTGGACAAGAACTACGCGGCTCACTTCGCCTTCCTGGACCACCTGTTCGGCACCGCCGTGCAGTCGGATCGCAAATGGCCGGAGCACTACGGCGTGCTGGGTGACTATGTGCCCGACGGCTTCCTGCGCCAGCTGCACTTCCCGTTCACCTGGAAGGGCTGATCACGCATGGACGCCTTCATCGAGCTCTGCGTCGAGCTGCTGCAGCCCCTCGGCCCGGTGCGGCCGCGCCGCATGTTTGGCGGCCACGGCATCTACGTGGACGGCCTGTTCATGGCCTTGGTCATCTCGAACCAGCTCTATCTGAAGACCGACGACGTGTCGCGTGAGCGTTTCGTCGCAGCCGGCTGCGAGCCCTTCAGCTACGGTACCAAGAACGGCGAGCGCCAGGTGATGAGCTACTACCAGCCGCCCGAGGAGACGCTGGAATCACCTGCGCTGATGCTGCCCTGGGCGCGGCTGGCGCTCGAGGCGGCCTTGCGTGCCGCCAACGCCAAGGCCGCGAAGCCCGTGGCCAGGAAGAAATCAGCGGCCCAAAAACCGGCGGGCAAGAAAACCACGGCTCGCCGAGGCTGACACCGGCGGCACCAACAGCTCGAAGTCGGCGGCGGGCCAGCCTTCCAGCACCGCCGTCTGGCCCGGCGCCAGCGCCACGGCCTCGCCAGCCTCCAGCCACTTGTCTTCGGCCGGCTCGTCGGGGGTGCCCGACAGCGTCAGCCAGACGCGGCCACGGGCCACCGCCAGGCGGCGAGACTCGGCGCCACCGGCCAAGGTCATGGCCCGGCCACCGTCCAAATGCCAAACAGATTGCGCGTCGCTCATGATGAGACTCCTGGGTTGATGTCAGGGATTCTGCTTATTTCACCCAAGGCGGTCCAATGACTCCGCGGCGCCGATTGATACCATTCACGCATGAATCAGCCGAAGCAACCAGTCCGCCAAAGACCCCTGTCCATCGGTCCGCTGCGTGCCTTCGAGGCCGTCGCCCGCCTGCTGTCCTTCCGCGCGGCGGCCGAGGAACTGAGCCTGACGCAGTCGGCCATCAGCCGGCAGATCCAGTCGTTGGAGGAGGAGATCGGCTGCGTGCTCTTCCTGCGCGGCACGCGCAAGGTGGAGCTGTCCAGCGACGGTGCCGTGCTGCTGCCCACCGCCGTGGCCGTGCTGTCCCGGCTGGACCAGACCGTGCGCCAGATCCGCCGCTCGCGTGGCCGGCGCGTCGTCAACGTCAGCACCTTTGCGTCCTTCGCATCGCTGTGGCTGATCCCGCGCATGGAGGCCTTCCAGCGTGAGCATGCCGACATCGACATCCGCGTGTCGGCCTATGACCGCAAGGTCGACCTGGAGGACGGCGAAAGCGACCTGGCGTTGCGCTATGACGACCGTCCCTCGGTGCCGGCGGACGCCGAGCAGCTCTTCGAGGAGCTGCTGTCGCCCTGCGTCAGCCCCTGGTATCTGCAGAACCCACCGGCGCCGCTGAAGCGCGCCGCCGACCTCGCCGGCCATGCGCTGGCCGAAGAAGACGACGCCCGTCCCAGCGCCGAGTTCCTGAGCTGGCGTCGTTGGCTGACCGAAATGGGGGAGCACGATCTGCAGCCGCGCCGCTGGCTGTACCTGAACTTCACCTACCAGCAGGTGCAGGCCGCGCTGACCGGTCAGGGTGTAGCGCTGGCCCGCCTGCCCCTGGTGCACGAACATCTGACGCGCCGCGAGCTCGTCGAGCCCTTCGGCAAGGCCGGACGGCTGGGCTGCCCGTTCAGCTACTGGATGATGCTGGGCCCGAACGCCGCGCGCCGGCCCGAGGTGCAGCAGTTTGCGGACTGGGTGCGCGAGCAGGCGGCCATCACGCGGGCACAGGTGGCAGGGGTCTGACCTGTTGCGCTACCGGCCGGGCCGGTCTGAACATCGGCCCATGCTGAAAACCATCGTGTGCTTCGGTGCCGTCGCCGGCTTGGCTGCCGGCATCCCGCTGTTCGCCCTGCTGATCCTGAACCGGGGGGCGCCGCCGGCTCACGGCATGGTCATCGGCTACACGCTGATGCTGATCGCGCTGAGCCTGATCTTCGTCGCCATCAAGCGCCGCCGTGACGACGAACTCGGCGGCGTCATCCGTTTCTGGCCCGCCTTCGCGCTGGGCCTGGCCATCAGCCTCGTCGCAGGCGTCGTTTATGCGGCGGCCTGGGAAGTCACGCTGGCCGTCACCAAGCTGGACTTCGGCACCGAGTGGGCCAAGATGTACATGGCCCAGAGCAAGGCCAAGGGCCTGCCCGAGGCGGAGTTGGCCAAGCTTGCGGCCGAGATGGACGAGTTCAAACGCAACTACGCCAACCCGCTGTTCCGCTTCCCGATGACCATGGCCGAGATCGTGCCGGTCGGCCTGCTGGTGTCACTGATCTCGGCGGCCTTGCTGCGCAACCCGCGCTTCATGGCTTCGAAGCGGATCTGAGGAGGCACCCATGCTGCCCACCGGCGCCGCCCTCTACGCCTTCCTGATCGCCACCCTGGTGCTCGCGCTGACGCCGGGCCCCGGCGTCGTCTTCATCGTCGCGCGCACGCTGGCGCAGGGGCGCACGGCAGGCCTGGCGTCGGTCGCCGGCGTCGCCCTCGGCAATTTGACGAATGCGGTCGGCGCGTCCATCGGCCTGGCGGCGCTGTTCGCAGCGTCGTCGCTGGCCTTCACCGCCGTGCGCTGGGCCGGCGCGGCCTATCTCGTCTACCTTGGCATCCAGGCCCTGCGCCAGCCGGCCGCAGTGGCTGACGGCACGCCGCCTGCACCCGCCGAGCCACGCAAGCTCTTCCGCGACGGCTTCTTCGTCGCGTTGCTCAACCCCAAGACGACGCTGTTCTTCGCCGCCTTCATTCCGCAGTTCCTGCATCCCGAGGGTTCGCAGGCCGCACAGGCGCTGACGCTCAGTGGTCTCTTCGTCGCGGTGGCGGCATTGACGGACAGCGGCTATGCGCTGCTGGCCGGCTGGATGAAGCCACTGCTGCGCGACGCCAGCGGCCGCGGGCGCTATGTGTCGGCGCTGGTGTACTTCGCGCTGGGCCTGTATGCGGCCTTTGGCGGCAAGCAGAAAGCCTAGGCGGCCACGACCCGAGCGAGCGCCTGTGCCAGCGCCTGCTGCGACCGCAGCACATGGTTGACGCCGGCCTCACCCAGCCACTGCGCCTCTTCGGAGGTGTGAGCGACGACAGCGCAGCGCAGCCCGGGGTTGAGCTGGCGCGCCGTGGCAAGCATGGCTGGCACCACGCGCACATCAGTCACCGCCATCACCAGCCAATCCGCCTGGGCAATGTGGGCCTGCACCAGCGTCATGGCCTCGCTGGCGTCGCCAAGCACGGCCGCATGGCCGGCGGCACGCAGCTTCTCGACGACCTCGCGATCGCGGTCGATGACCACCAGCGGGCGGCTGCCCAGCTCGTCATGCAGGGCGGTGCCCAGCGACCCGTGCCCGACCAGCACCACCTGGCCCGCCAGCGCGCTCTCGGGCGTGTCGGCCGGCAACTCGGCCAGCGGGTCGTCGCGTGCCTCCAGCTTGCGCGCCCAGGCCGAACGCTTCAGCACCCAGCGGCGCAGCGGCTCCACGCCCGAGAACAGCAGCGGGTTCAGCGCGATGGACACGATGGCGCCCGCGACGACGAGGCTGGTCGCCTCGGGGGGGATCAGGTTGAGGCTCTGCCCCAGCCCCATCAGGATGAAGCTGAATTCACCGATCTGCGCCAGGCTGACCGCCACCGTCAGCGCGGTCGACAGCGGATAGCGCAGCAGCAGCACCAGCGCGCCGGCGGCGAACGTCTTGCCGACCAGGATGACGGCCACCGTCGCCAGCACCGCCAACGGCTGCTCGACGAGGATGCGCGGGTCGAACAGCATGCCCACCGCAACGAAGAACAGCACGGCGAAGGCGTCGCGCAGCGGCAGGCTCTCGTGGGCCGCGCGCTCGCTGAACGCCGATTCGCGCAGCACCAGGCCGGCGAAGAAGGCGCCGAGCGCCACGCTGACACCGAACAGCGCCGCCGCCCCCACCGCCAGGCCGATGGCGGCGGCCACGGTGGCCAACGTGAACAGCTCGCGCGAGCCCGTGCGGTTGACCTGCCACAGCAGCCACGGCAGCAGGCGCCGGCCAACGATGAGCATGACGGCCACGAAGGCCGCCACGGCGAGCAAGGTTGTCAGGATGGTGACGGCCAGGTTGCCGCCGCCATCGCCCTTGCCGCTGAGTACCGGCATCAACACGAGGGCCAGCACCATGGCCAGGTCCTCGACCACCAGCCAGCCCACGGCGATGCGGCCATTGCCGGTGTGCAGCAGCTCGCGTGATTCCAGCGCGCGCAGCAGGACCACCGTGCTGGCCACCGACAGCGCCAGGCCAAACACCAGCGACGCGCCCAGGTCCCAGCCCCACCACCCGTGAGCCAGGCCCGCGCCCATCGCCGTCGCCGCGGCCATCTGCACCAGCGCACCGGGCAGTGCGATGCCCTTGACCGACACCAGGTCGTGCACCGAAAAATGCAGGCCCACGCCGAACATCAGCAGCATGACGCCGACCTCTGACAGCTGCTGGGCCAGGTGCACGTCGCCGACAAAGCCCGGCGTGTGCGGCCCGATCAGCACGCCGGCCAGCAAGTAGCCCACGAGGGCCGGCAGCCGCGCCCATTGCGCGAGCAGGCCCAGCACCAGGGCCAGGCCAAAGGCAGCGGCCAGCGTCGAGATCAGGGTCATGCCATCGTGCATCGCCAATTACTCAGGAGTGAGGAGCTCGCGCTCGGTGAGGATCAGCGTCAACGCACGGTCATGCGCCTCGACGGGGAAATGGGTTTCGGCCGCGGACCATGCCAGGCCGATGGTCGTCACGCCCGGGTGTTCGGCCAGCCAGCGGTCGAAATAGCCGCCGCCATAGCCCAGGCGAAAGCCCTCTCGCGTGAAGCCGACGCAGGGCACCAGCACGACGTCGGGTACAACGACCGCGCCGGTCGACGAGGCGATGCCACATTCGTCCTGGGCCGCGGGTACGCCGCCGTCCCAGCGGCGATAGACCATCTCAGCGGGTTCACGGCGCGCAAACGGCAGCGCGCGCGCGAATGGCACAGGGCCGGGATCGAACTCGCCGGGTAGCGGCCAGTACACGCCCAGCAGTTCCGGCTCCAGCTGGGCCAGCAGCTCGTGAAGGCCCAGCGTGATTGCGGCCTGCGCGGTCTGGAAGGCCGGGCTGGCAGCAAAGCCGCGGCGCGCGGCCAGCAGCTCGCGGCGCAGTGAAGGACGGTCGGGGTGAGAAGCAGTCATCGGCCAATTAAAACCCAGGGCCAGTCTGCTCCTCAGCCCTGATGACGCCACGGCTCCTCACAACGCCCGGCTGGGGCTATGGTTGCCTTCGTCGCCAATGCTCGGAAGCCGCCATGCCCACGCCCGACACCCCCTTCCATCCCATCATCTACGTGCGCGGCTATGCGATGTCGCGCGGCGAGATCGACGAGACCACGGCCGACCCCTTCTGCGGCTTCAACCTCGGCTCGACGATGTACCGCGCCGTGCCCAACAAGACCGACAGGCCCCGCAAGTACGTGTTCGAGTCGCCCGTCGTGCGGCTGGCCTCGGAGTACCAGTACAAGGACGTCTACGAGGACGGCTACGACATCGTCGACCCGGAATGGGAGGCCGACTCCCTGGGCAAGCCGACCGACAACAAGCTGGGCAACCGCTGCATCGTCATCTATCGCTATTACGACGCCGCTTCCTCCTATCTGGGCAGCGGCAAGACGCCGGAGATCGAGGACTTCGCCAAGGGGCTGTCCAAGCTGATCGCCCGGGTGCGCGACCTGGTCTGCAAGAACCCCGACAACAAGATCAAGCCGGCCGACTTCCGCTGCTACCTCGTTGCCCACTCCATGGGCGGCCTGGTCTGCCGCGCCTTCCTGCAGAACGTGGCGCTGGACACCGAGAAGGTCGCCAAGCACGTCGACAAGTTCTTCACCTATGCGACGCCCCACAACGGCATCGACGTGCTGGGCGTGAACATCCCGTCCTGGCTGAGCGTCAACGACATCTCCAACTTTGACCGCGACAAGCGCATGCCGGCCTACCTCGACCTGGCCACGGCTGCCAAGAAGCACAAGCGCGCCGACCTCATCCCTGAGGCCCGCTTCCCGTCGCGGCGCGTCTTCACGCTGGTGGGCACCAACCGGCTGGACTACGAAGCCGCGGCCGGCGTGTCGCGCAGCTTCGTCGGCCATGGCAGCGACGGCCTCGTCAAGATCGAGAACGCGACGCTGTGCGGCCTGGACGCCAAGGGCAACATCACCGACCAGTGTGCCAAGGCCTTCGTCTACCGCGCCCACTCGGGCTATTTCGGCATCGTCAACAGCGAGGAGGGTTTCCAGAACCTGGCCCGCTTCCTGTTCGGCGACGTGCGGGTGGACCTGTGGCTGGAGATCGACGACATCCGCCTGCCCGACAAGGTGCAGGAGGAGGCCGACGCCGGCCGGGCCGTCAATGCCCTCTACCAGATCGAGGTGCAGGCTTCGCCGCGCGGCAAGCTCTGGTACCTGACGCGGCGCACCACGGAGGAGGATTCCGTCGCCTGCGTGGCCCAGGCCGATTGGAAGAAAAACGCCAGCCTCTACCTCAGCAGCGTCTTCCTCGCCAACCGGGCCAAGATCAACCCGCGCCGCAAGTCGCTCGCCTATGGCATGACGCTGGGCGTGCGCGTGCCCGACTACGAAATCGAAAAGCGCCTGTGGCTCAACGAGCACTTCGAGGGCGGCTATCTGTTCCGCAATGCGCTGATCCTGGAGATGGTGCCGCCAGCCAACGAGGGCGAGGCGTGGAAGGTCAAATACGCCTGGCAGGATGCCGGCGTGTCCATGGCCGACACCGAGATCGCGGCCAAGCAGCTGAAGTCGGGCCGCATCGAGGTCAGCGTGCCTTTTGACAGCAGCGCGGTCGCCACCAACGGCAAGATGAAGCCCACCAACCCCGGCATCCGCGGGCGGCTGCGCTTCGAGATCGAGGGCTGGAACGTGGACGCGAGCTGAGTCAGCGAAGGCGACGGCGCCAGGCCAGGCCGGCGGCGCCGGCCAGCAGCAGCGCCCAGCTGGCAGGTTCGGGCACGGCGGTAATCTGGTAGACGAAGCTGTGGTCGTTGTAGTTGAAATCACCGCCGCTGGGCAGGTCCTCGAAGGCGAGGTTGGTGCCGGCCGGCACCTTGGCGTCGCCGGCAAACGGCGCGGCCCAGACATGGTTGACGCCATCGCTGTTCAGGCTGACGTCGCTGTAATAGCGCGCCGCACCGCTGTTGGCATCGATGAAGAACACCAGGCTGTCACCGGCCGACACGGCGCCCAGCACAAAGGTCTGGCCATAGGCGCTGGCATGGTTATCCAGGCCGGGCGTGCCGTCGACGCCGTTGATGCGCGCGCCGACGAGGTTGGTGAAGCCGCCAGCCGCGCCGGTGTAGTAGGCCACCAGCAGGCCGCTGGTGGCCGCCGTGAAGCTGCTGGGTGGCGCCGGCGTGCCGGGCGTCGGGTAGACGGCAGGGTTGGCCTGGGCGGCCAGGCTCAGCAGCGCGGCGGAGGCCACCAACAACAGACGTTTTGCAGCGGTCTTCATCAACAGTCTCCTCGTCGATTGGATGTGAGGTTAGCGGATTGGATAGCGCTATCACCAGCCCCTAACTCGTGGACAAATTCGTGGGCAAACCGCGCGCCTGCGTAAAGCGCGAAGCCCCGGGTTTCCCTGGGTTAAATTCGGCATCAAGGCGCGGCGCTCGGCCAGCTGGCCGGCGCTCACGCAAAGTGAAGCAGTCGCGAGGCGTGAAGCGCATGAGTCAGATGGGTGGTCGAGTCTTGGAATGCATGAGCCGCGGGGCGCTGGCCCTGCTGCTGTCGGCGGCGTTGAGCGCCGACGCAGCCCCGCCGGTGCCCCCCGCCGATGCCGACCTCGCCGTGCAGGCCCGCGACGCCTGGGTCAAGCGCGACCGCAAGCGCCTCACGGCCTTCGTCGAGGCGGCTCGCGCCCAGAACCATCCGCTGGCCGGCTGGGTCGAGTACTTCGACCTGAATGCCCGCCTGAGCGAGGTGCGCCAGCCCGAGATGGACGCCTTCTACGCGCGCTACCCCGGCAGCTATGTCGAGGACAGGCTGCGTAACGACTGGCTGCTGGAACTGGGCCACCGCCGCGACTGGGCCAATTTCAGGCGCGACCATGCCAGCTATCAGATGCGCGACGACCGCGAGGTCGCCTGTTACGTCATGCTCGCGGATCATGTCGCCGGCACCAAGGTCGATGCCGACGCCGCCCGCACCGCGTGGATGGCCCAGAAGGACGGCGACGACGGCTGCCAGCAGCTCGCGGCCGCCATGGTCGAGGCCGGCCAGTTCAAGCCCGACACCCTGTGGGCCAAGGCCCGCCTGGCCACTGAGCAGGGCCGCCCGCGCGCCGCGCGTCAGGCCGTCGCCCTGCTTTCAGCCAAGCCCCTCGACCAGAAGCTCGCCGAGCTGCAAGACAACGCCGGCCGCTACCTGACGCGCAAGGCCCGCACCTCGCCGCGCCCCGAGGCGGAGCTGACGGCGCTGGCCCTGGCCCGCGTCGCCGGCAACGACCCCGATCAGGCCGGCGACCTGCTGCAGGACAAATGGAGCAAGCTGCCCGCCGACCTGCAGGCCTGGCTGTGGGCGCAGATCGGCCGCCAGTCCGCGCTGCGCCTGCAGGACGACGCCCTCGCCGCCTTCGCTCGCGCCGAGAAGCTCGCGCCCGACCTCCCCTGGACCGACGACGCCCTGGCGTGGCACGCCCGCGCCGCGCTGCGCGCCCGCCAGCCGGCCGCAGCCCTGCGCGCGATCGAGCGCATGACGTCGATCGAGCAGCGCGACCCGGCCTGGGTCTACTGGAAGGCCCGCGCCACGCGGCAACAGGGCGACCAGCCGGCCGCTCGTGCCCAGCTCGCCGCGCTGGCGACCACGCCGCTGAACTACTTCGGCCGCCTCGCCGCCGAGGACATCGGCCTGCCCACGCCGCTGCCGCCCGCGCCCGCGCCGCTGACGACCGAGGAGCGCCGCGCCGCGCGCAGCCACCCCGGCCTGACCCGGGCCTTGTCGCTGATCAACCTCGGCCTGCGCAGCGAGGGCGTGCGCGAATGGAATTTCTCGCTGCGCGGCATGGGCGACCGCGCCTTGCTGGCCGCCGCCCAGGAAGCCTGCGACCGTGAGGTCTGGGACCGCTGCATCAACACCAGCGAGCGCACCAAGGCCGAGATCGACATCGCCCAGCGCTACCCCACGCCGCATCGCGTCGAGTTGCAGCGCGAGGCGCAGGCCGCCGGGCTCGACGCCGCCTATGTCTACGGCCTGATCCGCCAGGAATCGCGTTTCGTGCTGGACGCACGCTCGCACGTCGGTGCGGCCGGCCTGATGCAGGTCATGCCCGCCACCGCCAAATGGACGGCCAAGAAGGTGGGCCTGAACTACAACGCCGAGTTGATGCACGATCGCGACTTCAACCTGCGCATCGGCACCAACTACCTGAAGCTGGTACTGGACCGCTTCGAAGGCGCCCAGGCCCTGGCCGCGGCGGCCTACAACGCCGGCCCCGGCCGCCCCGCGCGCTGGCGCGATGGCCCCGTCATCGACGCGGCCATCTGGGCCGAGAACATTCCGTTCAACGAGACGCGCGACTATGTGCGCAAGGTGCTGCTCGGCGGCGCCATCTACGCCCAGGTGCTGGGCCTGCCAGCCACCAAGCTGCGCGAGCGCCTGGGGCAAAGCATCGGGCCTGCCGGCGCACGCGATGCCGACGTCAGCGACGTGCCGCCCGCAGCGGTGGGGGAGTCCAAATCATGAGCCTGTCCGTATTGGTCCTGGGCGGCAGCGGCTTTGTCGGCCGCGCCTTGTGCGAACAGCTGACGCGCCGCCTCGGCGCCGAGGCTCGCGTCACCGTGCCCACGCGCCGCCTGCCGCATGCGCAAGCCGTGCAGAGCCTGCCAGGCGTCACCGTCGTGCAGGCCGACGTGTTCCACGACCTGCCAGACCTGGTGAGAGGCCATGACGCCGTCGTCAACCTCGTCGCCATCCTGCAGGGCAGCATGGCCGCCTTCGAGCATGTGCATGTCGAGTTGCCCAAGCGCATTGCCGCGGCCGGTGCGAAGCGCCTCGTGCATGTCAGCGCCCTGGGCATTGGTGGGGGGATGAGCGAGCATGCGCCGTCGCGCTATCTGCGCAGCAAGGCCGCCGGCGAGGCTGCGCTGCAGGTCGCGGCGCAGACCCATCCGCTGGAGCTGACGCTGCTGCGCCCCTCGCTGGTTTTTGGCGACGGCGACAAGAGCGTCAACCTGTTCGCGCGGCTGCAGGGCTTGTTCCCGGTGATGCCGTTGGGCGGGGCGAATGCGCGGCTGCAGCCGGTGTGGGTGCAGGACTTGGCCCGTGCCCTCGTCGAGACGCTGCTGCGCCGCGAGACCATCGGCCAGACCTACGAGATCGCCGGCCCGCGTGAACTGACGTTGGCCGAGCTGGTGCGGCTGGCCGGCCGCGTTGCGGGCTGCGAGCGGCCCATCCTGCGCCTGCCCGGCGCGCTGGCGACGCTGCAAGCCCTCTTCATGGAATGCCTGCCCGGCGAGCCGCTGCTGTCGCGCGACAACCTCGCATCGCTCACCGTGCCCAATGTACCGAGTGGCAAGCTGCCGGGCCTGGCGGAACTGGGCATTCAGGCCAGTTCGCTGGAGGCCGTGCTGCCGACTTATCTGTCGCCTGACGGCGGCGTTGCACGTCTGGACGCCTGGCGCGCCAGGCGCTGAGCGCGCATCAATCCGTTGCGGATTGCTCATCCCCGGCGCGGCAGCGGCTGTTTAAGCTCGCCGGCTCAACGCGAAAGGTGTCATGAAGCTCTACATCGGCAACAAGAACTACTCGTCCTGGTCCATGCGCAGCGGTGTGCTGCTGGCGGCCTTCGGCATTCCGTTTGAAGAGGTCAAGCTGCGCTTCGACTTCACGCCGGACTCGGAATGGACCCGCGTCATCGCCGGCATCACGCCGACCAAGCGCGTGCCCGTGCTCGTCGAGGACGACGGCTTCACGGTCTGGGAGACGCTGGCCATCGCCGAGTACATCGCCGACCGCCATCCTGAACACGCGATCTGGCCCCGCGACACCAAGGCCCGCGCCCGCGCGCGCAGCCTGTGCGCCGAGATGCATGCCGGCTTCATGCGGCTGCGCACGGTTTGCCCGATGAACATCGAGGTCTTCTTCCCCGACGTCGGCGCCAAGCTCTGGGCTGAGGACGAGGCCCTGCGTGCCGATGTGGCGCGACTGGATGCGGCGTGGAGCGGCGCGCTGGCCAGCAGCGGGGGACCTTTCCTGTTCGGCGAGTTCAGCGCGGCGGATGCCTACTTTGCGCCGGTAGCGGTGCGGCTGAGCCGCTTTGGCCTGCCGGTGTCGGAAGCGGCGGCGGCGTATCGTGATGCACTGCTGGCGCATCCGGCGGTGGAGGACTGGATCGCGGACTCGATGCGTGAACAGGATTTCATCGTCGAGGACGAGCCTTACCGCAAGAGCCGCTGACATGCTGGAGCTGCGACCCAGCTGCGAGCATTGCGCCGTCGCGCTGCCGCCTGAATCGACGGCTGCGCGCATCTGCAGCTTTGAGTGCACCTTCTGCGTGGGCTGCGCGGAAGGTTTGCTGAGCAACGTCTGCCCCAACTGCGGCGGCGGGTTTGTGCCGCGGCCGGTGAGGCCGGTGAGGAATTGGAAGGGTGGGAACTATCTTGGGGACTATCCGGCGAGGACGGTGCCGAAGTTGAGGCCGGTGGATCTGGAGGCGCATGCGGCGTTGGTCGCTGCGCTTGGGGGGTTGCCGCCTGAGAAGCGGTAGGGTTGGTTTGCGAAGAGCCTCTTGACTCGCCGCAGTGCCGCGGGAATCCGCCCCGCGATGGCGGGTAACTTTTCTCTGACGCGCCAGAGCAAAGTCACCAAAAGAGGAGCGCTCAATGCAATCCGCACTCGAGCGGGATGAGGCGCTCGCGTCGCTCGGAGCGGGCCGTGCCCCGATGCGAGCCGCTGCGCTCTCGCGCCTGACTTGTCACGACCACCATCCATCGGGCCTGCTGCCCGTCCGACGCGCGGCTGCACGCCGGGCTCACCAGAAGTCCGAATGTAGCGTCGCTCGGGCGACGCGGTATTTCCTGATGAGCCCGGCGTGCAGCCGGCGTTAACCGGCGTGAAGGGGCAATGGATGGCGCTCTTCACAGGGACAGCAGCGAGAGCGCAGCGGTTCGCTTCTTCCCGCCATGATGGTGAGTGTTTTCGCGCGCCGTTGGTGCTCGTGTGCGGTTCAGCGCCTCTTCTTTGGTGACTTTCTTCTGGCGCCGCAGAAGAAAGTTACCCGGCCGCCGGGACGGACTCCCGGCAATGCATCGATCAGGAGCACTGGTTGCAAAAGCAACCCTTAAAACTCCACCACCGAGCGAATGCTCTCTCCTCTTCGCATCAACTCAAACCCCTCGTTGATCCTCTCCAGCGGCAACTTGTGCGTGATCAGCTCATCGATCCTTACCTTGCCTTCCATGTACCAGTCGACGATCTTCGGCACATCCGTCCGGCCACGCGCGCCACCAAACGCCGAGCCTTCCCACTTCCGCCCCGTCACCAACTGGAACGGCCGCGTCGCAATCTCCGCCCCCGCCGGCGCCACGCCGATGATGATGCTGCGCCCCCAACCCTTGTGCGTGCATTCCAGCGCCTGGCGCATCAGCTGCACATTGCCGACGCATTCGAACGAATAGTCGGCACCGCCATCGGTCAGCTGCACGATGTGGTCCACGACGTTCCCAACGTCCTTCGGATTCACGAAGTCCGTCATGCCGAACTGCCGCGCCATCGCCTCGCGCGCCGGGTTGATGTCCACGCCGATGATCTTGCCGGCGCCCACCATCTTCGCGCCCTGGATGACGTTCAGGCCGATGCCGCCGAGGCCGAAGACCACCACGTTGGCGCCCGCCTCCACCTTGGCCGTGAACAGCACGGCACCCACGCCGGTCGTCACACCGCAGCCGATGTAGCAAACCTTGTCGAAGGGCGCATCAGGCCGGATCTTGGCCAGCGCAATGCCGGGCACGACGATGTGGTTCGCGAACGTGCTGGTGCCCATGTAGTGAAAGATCGGCTCGCCGTTCAGCGAGAAGCGCGAGGTGCCGTTGGGCATCAGCCCCTTGCCCTGGGTCGAGCGGATCGCCTGGCAGAGATTGGTCTTGCGGCTCAGGCAGAACTTGCACTCGCGGCATTCGGGCGTGTAGAGCGGAATGACATGGTCGCCGGCTTTGAGCCAGGGCACCTTGCTCTCCAGCACGACGCCCGCGCCCTCGTGGCCGAGCACGGCCGGGAACAGGCCTTCGGGGTCGGCGCCCGACAGCGTGAAGTCGTCGGTGTGGCAGATGCCGGTGGCCTTGACCTCAACCAGCACCTCGCCATCGCGCGGGCCTTCCAGGTCCAGGGTTTCGATGCTCAGCGGTTGGCCGGCCTTCCAGGCGACGGCGGCGCGGGTCTGGATGCTCATTTCGGTTCTCCTGCAGGGGTTTGAAGTCGGGTCAGTGCGGCGACGAATTCGCGCGCTTCAAGGCGGCACAGCCTGAGCCGGCGCAGCAGCCAGGGCGTCAGGTCCTGCTGGCCGAGATGCTCGGGCCAGGCGCCCGCGTCTCCATCGGGCGTCTCCGCCGGATCGGTGCCCGTCATCGGCTCGCCCTTGAGCACATCCACACAGGCTTTGCGCGCCAGCGGCAGTGCGGTCTCGGCCTTGGCGGCGTCCAGCCGGGCCGTGCGGCGCTGCACCTGGTGCTGCACCGCGCCGAGCAGCGCCATCAGTCGATAACCATGGCTCAAGGCCGACTCGATCTCGGCCTCCGGCAGGCGCACGCGCTCCGGCTCGACACGCGTGCGCTGGGCGGCCGCGGCAAGAGCGGCCAACGCCGTGTACGCCTGCTGGCGCGACAGGCGCTGGGCGGTCTGTTCTTCGGCACTCGGCATCCAGCGCAGCATGTTGGCCGAATGCCGTGCCAGCGCACCGCGCAACTGCGCCCCCAACCTCGGCACCGCGGCGCGCTCCCATGACGGCAGCACGAAGCTGAACAGCCATGCCAGGCCCGCGCCGATGACGGTGTCGGCCAGGCGTTCAGCGATAAAGGGGTCGCTGCCGGGCGCCAGCATCAGCGGCTGCAGCAGGGCCATCAACGTCGCGGCCGTCGCGGCGACACGGTAGCGGCGGTTCACATAGGCATGGGCCGTGCCCACGGCCGCGATGAAGCACAGGCTCAGCAGCGGCGTCCAGCTCACGTGCGCCAGCAGCAGCACCAGCAGGCAGCCCTGCACGGTGCCGATGATGCGTTCGTTGCGGCGCGACAGCGTCTGCTCCAGGTTGCCGCGCAGCACAACGGCCACGCTGAGCATCAACCAGAAGGGGTGAGCCGCCCAGGGCAGGGCCGCACCCAGCGCATAGGCGAACGACAGCGCCAGCGCCGAGCGCAGCGCATGGCGCATGACGCCGGATTGCAGGTTCAGATGAGGTTTCAGCGCCGCCAGCGGCCAGCCCTCGGGCGACACGAAGGGCGCGAGGCGCTCGGGTGTCCAGGGGCTGTCGGGGTTGTCCGCGGCAGTCTGGCGGGCCACCATGGCGCTGACGTCGTCCAGCATGTGGCCGACGCGCGACGCCAGCGCGGACGCGAGATGGGTGCGCGAGTCGCCAGCCGGCGCGCTGACATCGGCCAGCCGCGCCGCCAACTGCGCCCGCCAGGCGTCGGCAGACACCTCGGGCAAGGGTGCGCCATAGGCCACGGTGTCGGCCAGGGCTGCGAGCACGTCGGCGAGGTGGCGCAGCGCGTCGGCCAGCGCGGCGCGCCACTGGCGGCCTGGGAAGTCCTGGCCCAGCAGCTCCGTGTCCAGCCGGCTGGCCAGCAGCAGGTCGCGCAGCTCGATGAGGCCAAGCACGAGGTCGGTCTGGCGGCGGCTGCGCGGTGAGCGCCGTGCGGAAAAAACCTGGTCGCGCGCGGCCTGCAATGCATCGGCGAGCAGCACATCATCGGCAATGGAGGCACGGATGTTCGCCTCGGCGCCGCCCACCGCGCCGGCAATGCGCTGGGCACGCGAACGCAGCCGCTTCTCGGTGGCGCGCAGTGCCGTAGCCAGTGCCAACTCGCGCAGCCGGTGGCGCAGCACGACCGCGCTGCCGCGCGCCCAGCCGGCATAAACGCAGCCGCCCAGGCCCACCCAGAGCGCGTGCTCCAGCGGCGACGTGGCGCCGGCCGTGCGGTCCCAGGCCATCGCGAAGACCATGGCCAGCACCGGTGCGAACGACAGCGGCCCGGCACGCAGGCCCCAGGCCAGGGCCATCAACGACAGGAAGGTGACGACGGCGATCAGGCCGACGGTCAACGCGAGCGAGTGGTCCGTCAGTCCGACCAGCAGCGTCACGAGCGCCGCGGCGGCCGCTGCCGGCAACACGCGCGGCAGCACGCGCTGGGGCGGGTTGGGCAGATCGGTCAGGCTGGCGCAGACGGCGCCACCGACGGCCGCCAGGCCCGCCGTCTCGCCAAACAGCGCGCCGACGGCGAGATGCGTGGCTGCCACGCCCAGGGCCACGCTGAGGCCATTCAGATGGGCCGCCTCCAGGCGCTTGATGAATCTCACTTGACGAACAGCTCCATGACACGGCGCTCGCTGGCCGGCAGCTCATGCACCGAGAACCAGCCCGACTTTTCGGGCCGGTAGACGTATTGCGGTGCCGCGTTGCCGGCGATGCGCTGCTTCAAAGGCGCGAGAGTCACCTGCGCCGCCTCGCCCTGCCCCAGGGCCTGCAGTGCGGCGGCCTCGACGATGACGGCCAGATCGCTCCACGGCCCCAGCCGCAGCGCTTCCTCGGCATCGCGGCGTGCGGCATCGGCGTCGCCATCGAGAAGGGCCAGCCAGCCTTTCAGCGCCAGCGTGTCGGGGTCGGCGGGGTCCAAGATCAGCGCTTCCTTGATCTGGGCTCGCGCCGCCTCCTTACGGCCGGCGCGCAGCAGGTCCAGCGCGTAATCGCGGCGCAGCGGCACGAGGCCGGTGCGCAGCCGCAACACGGCCTCGTACTGCTTGAAGGCGTCGTCCCAGCGACTGCCCAGCGCCAGCGTGGCGGCACGGCCCCACAGCGCCTCAGGCTGGTCGCCCTGGTAGGCCAGCACGGCCTCATAGGCCGCCAGCGCCCGCGGCACATCGCCGAGGCGCCGGTAGTAGTCGCCCAGCGCGAGGTCGACGCGGAAGCGGTCCTCGCCCTTCAGCGCCTCGACATCGCGCCCCAGGCCAGGCACAACCTCGGCAGCCAGTGGGCGGCCGCCATGCCAGAGGGCGTCGGCGACACCCGCGCGCAGCGCACCGCTGCGCGGATGAGCAGCCAGGGCGCGGGCCGCCAGTTCAGCAACGGCGGCGCCATCACCCTCGATGGCCAGCGCATTGAGCTGGGCCGTCAGCGCGCGCTCGTCGGTGGGCGCGAGCTTGAGAGCGCGCGCAAACAGCGGCTTGGCCTCGGCCAGCTGGCCATCTTCCAGCTTCTGGTTGCCGGCATTGACCAGGGCCACAGGCAAGCTGGCGCGCGTGTCGCGCTGGGCGAAGAAGCGCCGGATCTCGGCACGCAGGGCCGGGTCCATCTCGATGAGGCGCTCGCGCACGATCTCGCGGCCGTCATACGCGTCGCGCCGTGGCGAGGCCGCGGCATTGGCGCCCTCGGCGAAATACTCCCACACCGAGCCGCCGGCATACCGCGACAGGAAGCCGTTGCGTGTCCTGGCGTCACGCGACTTGGCCTGCTGGTAGAGGGTCTCGATGCTGCGCGCCTGGTCTGCCGTCAGCACGCCATGGACCTGGTGGGTCAGCTCGTGCAGCACAGTGTTGTAGCGATCGAAGATGCTGCGCTCGACGTCTTCTATGCCGGTGACGGTGAAGTGCCCGCCCATGCCGCGTACGTCGTCCCAGAGGCGCGAGTCGTAGTCGATGCGCGCATCCTTGAGCGCATGGGCCTGCGGCGTCTCGGACAGGCGCATCCACATCGGCTTGATGAAGTGGGTGGCGCCCCCTTTCACCAGCACCGGGATGAAGGCCTTCCACGGCGCGACGGACAGTGCCACACGCTTCTGGTGGCGCGGCGACAGCTCCTTCCAGTTCAGTACATAGCGCTCGATGCCCGGCACGGTGGGCATGGGCAGGGCCTTGAAGCGGCGCTCGTAGTCGGCGCGGTGCACATCAATGGCGAAGCGTTGCGACTCCAGCGCCTTGGCCGCGATGGCATGAGCCCGGCCGAGCTGCGGGCAACGCTCCAGCACGGCGAGGCTGATGAGCAGCGCCGTGTCGAAGTCGCCCTTTTCGAAGGCATCGGAGGCACGCCTCACGTCGGCCATCAGCGGTGCAAAGCCGTCGCCCAGGCGAGCAGCGAGCTGGCTGTAGTTCTCGCGCACATAGCCGTTGCCGAGCAGGTAGTGGGCAGCCTCATGGTGGCGATTGATCGACACGGCGCCCTCGGCCGCGGCAATGGCGTCTTCGGTGCGGCCCAGGCGGATCAGCGTGTCAGCCAGCGCCGCCAGGCCGTCGGCAGTGCGTTCGGCGGCGATGCCGGCTTCGAGCTTGTGCAGCGAGGCGTCGAACTCGCGCAGCTGATAGTGGCGCTGGCCGAGGCCGCGCAGGGCCTGCGCCTTGTCGACGGGCCGCGTTGCCCGCGCCAAAGCCTTCTCGAAGCACTGCCTGGCGCGCTCGAAGTCGCGCCGGTCCAGCGCCAGGCGACCGGCGGCCAGCAGATCGATGGCGTCGGCCTGGGGATCAAGCAGCACACCATGCGTGCGGCGGTCGATGGCGGCACCGTCATCGCGGGCGAACAGCCATTGGTAGATGACGACGCGCTCGGCGGCATCGGGTTGCCTGGCGCGCAGCAATGCGTCGACATCGGCGCGCGCCGCGGCGTATTGCTGTTCGGTCAGCAACGCCTGCAGCCGCGCGGCGTCGGTCGCCGCGTGGGCCGCATCCAGGGTCAGGCAAACAGCAAGGCAAGCAGCGAGGCCAACGGCCAGTCGACGCCAGGGCATTCAGGCTCCATGTTGTGGAGCGCCGATGCTAATCGTCCGACGAGAACCCCGAAGCCTTGACGACCGGCCCCCAGTACTCGCGTTCGGCGGCCAGGCGCTTGGCGTAGTCTGCCGGCGGCAGCGACAGCGGCTCGAAGCCCAGCTTGGCCAGGGCCTCGATGACGCCGGGCTCGCGCACCGCGGCGCGGGCCACCTCAGCCAGCTTGTCGACCGTGGCCTGCGGCGTCTTGGCCGGCAGGAAGAGGCCGTAGGTCTCGACGCCAACGATGCCCTTGAAGCCCTGCTCCTCGAAGGTGGGCACATCGGGCACGAAGCGCGAGCGGGCCTTGTCGGTCACGCCGAGCAGGCGCACGCGGCCGGAGGCGAGGTGGGGCAGGAAGTCGCCGATGGAGAAGCAGCCCGCGGCAATCTGGCCGCCCATCAGGTCCTGCATGCCGGGCGCCGCGCCACGGTAAGGCGCGTGCGTGAGCTTGAGGCCGGCCGCGTGCTCGAACTGGTTGCCGAGGAAGTGGGGCATGGCACCCGCTGCGGGCGAGGCGTAGGCGGCCTTGTCGGGGTTGGCCTTCAGCCAGTCGGCCAGTTGCGCCAGTGTCTTGACGGTGGCCGGCACCTGAGGCCCGACGCCGAAACCGCAGGTCGACAGCGCCAATGGCGAGACCGGGATGACGTCGGTCGCCGGGTTGTAGGCCAGCTTGCGGTAGGCATGCGGGTAGACGGTGAACATGGACGAAGGGCCGAGCAGCATCGTCAGGCCGTCGGGGGCCGCGTCCTTCAACGCGCCAATGGCGATGCGGCCACCGGCGCCCACCTTCTGCTCGACGAGGATGGTCTCGGCCAGCTTGCCGCGGCCGAATTCGGCGAAGCGGCGGGCCGTCGTGTCCACCGAGCCGCCGGCCGGGAAACCGACGAGGATGCGCGGCGGCTGGCCTTGCGCGCGCGCAGCGAGCGGCAAGGCCGCGAAGGAAAGCATCAGGTGGCGTCGTTGCATCATTTCTCTTGTCTCCGGTCGTGTTGTCAGTTGATAGGCGCTGCAGTGGCAACGCGGGCGAGGCGCTCCAGGGCCGTTTGCAGTGCAGGCCCCTGGTCGCCCAGGGCCCGGACCAGTGCACGGTCATGCTCGGCGACGGCGGCTTCAAGCTTGGCCAGCAGTCTTTTGCCGGCCGGCGTCAGATGCAGGCCCCAGCTGCGCGCGTCGTCGGGCGCGTCGCGGCGCTCGACCCAGCCCTGGGCGTTGAGCCAGTCGGTCAGGCGCAGCGCGCCGCTGCGGTGCAGGCCCATGGCCTGGCCGAGCAGCCCCTGGCGCAGGCCGGGGTTGCGTGCGATCAGCACCAGGGCGGCAAAGCGCGGCGGGCTGATGTCCCACTCGGCGGTGGCGCGGTAGAAGTCCAGGTAGAGCGCGTTCTGCGCGCGCCGCAGCGCATAGCCCAGCAAGCCGTCCAGCAGGCCGTAATCCAGCCCGGGAACAGGCAACATCGGGCCTTCGGGAGGAATGGCGCTGGGGCCGTCGGGCGTGCTCACCAATCCAGCTTAGTTTTTGTTGCTCACTGCAACTATCTCGCTTACCCTGAGTTAACCTGAGCTCATGAAGATCCTGATCGCAGGCGGTGGCATCGGCGGGCTGACGGCCGCGCTGGCCCTGCACGCACGCGGCCACGCCGTGACGGTGCTGGAGTCGGTGCGGGAACCTAAACCGCTGGGCGTGGGCATCAATCTGCTGCCGCATGCGGTCGCCGTGCTGGACGAATTGGGCCTGCTGCCGGCGCTGCGCGGCATGGCCGTCGAGACCTCGGCCCTCGTCTTCGCCAACAAGCACGGCCAGGCCATCTACCGCGACCCGCGCGGCCTGGAGGGCGGCTACAGCCATCCGCAGTTCAGCATCCATCGCGGTGAGCTGCAGATGCGGCTCTGGGCCGAAGCCTCGGCCAAGGTCACGGTGCTCGACGGCCAGCGCGTCGTCAACGTGCGCGATGAAGGCGACCGCGCCATTGCCGAGATCGCAACCGTGGACGGCCCGCGCGAGCAGGCGGCCGATCTCGTCATTGGCGCCGACGGCATCCACTCCGCCCTGCGCCGCCGCCTCGCACCCGACGAAGGTGCGCCCTGTTGGCGCGGCGTCATGATGTGGCGTGGCACGACCTGGGCGCCGCCCTTCCTGGACGGCCGCACCATGGTGCAGGCCGGCCACAGCCAGGCCAAGTTCGTCGTCTACCCGATTGGCGCACCGCGGGCCGACGGGCTGCAGCTCATCAACTGGATCGCCGACCGCCGCGTGCAGGAGCCCACGCCCGGCCTGACCGCCCCCGATCGCGCCGACTGGAGCCGCGCCGGCAATCTCGACGACCTGCTGCCCACCTTTGGTCACTGGCACTTCGACTGGCTGGACGTGCCTGGCCTCATCAGCCGCGCCGAGCAGATGCTGGAATGGCCCATGGTGGATCGCGATCCGCTGCCACGCTGGCAGCTCGGCCGCTCGACGCTGCTGGGTGACGCAGCCCACCCGATGGTGCCGATCGGCTCCAACGGCGCGACCCAGGCCATCATGGATGCCAAGGCGCTGGCCGAGGCCCTGAGCGCGCGCGCCGACCTCGACACGGCGCTGGCCGCCTACGAGAACGAACGGCGGCCGATGTGCGCCCGCATCGTCGAGATGAACCGCCGCGAAGGGCTGGACGCCATCCTCGACCGCGTGGAGGCCCTGGCACCGGAGGGCTTCGCCCGGCTGGCGGACGTCATCGACCCCGCCGAGGTGGCGGCCGAGATCAATGCGTACAAGGCGGCTGCGGGGCATCGCACACGCGCCCCTTGATCCCCGCCGGGGCCGCGAGGATCATCGCGCCCCATGCCTTCACCCAAGCTCGGCCGCTCCGTTCCACCCCACGAACGCCATCCGGTCGCCTGGTACCAACCCAGCGTGCTGTGGACTGCCGCCAACCAGGTGCTGTCGTCACTGGACCAGCTGCGCAACCGCGACGGCCGCGAGGCCCAGCCGCAACCGCTGGTGGTCATCGACCGCAGCCAGCCCGAGGCCGACGGTACGTTCTGGTTTGATTTCATCGCCGACACCGGCGACGGCGGCAACGCCAGCTATGCGGTGGCGAGCGCCGCGCTGGCGCCCGAGCTGGCGCTCGACGGCGAGACCCTGCAGACACTCCCAAGAGGCCAGCTGCTGCTCTTCGGTGGCGACCTCGCCTACCCGGCTGCCAGCACCGAGGACTACCGCTACCGCTTCGTCGAGATGTTCGAAGCGGTGCGCAACGACTTCGCCGACACCCTGGTGCGCGGCCGGCGACTGACGCTGGCGGCCGTGCCGCAGAACCACGACTGGATGGACTCGGCCTCGACCTTCAGCCGTTACTTCGTGCGCGGCTACGACTCGGCACCGCTGCTGGGCGCCGACATCCCGCAGCGCCAGTCCTATTTCTGCGTCAAGCTGCCGGGCGGCTGGTGGGCCCTGGCCCTGGACTTTGCACTGACGCGCGACATCGATCGCGACCAGTACGAGCAGTTCGAGACCCTGGCCATCGGCGGCCATGGCAAGCCGGCCGTCATCGGCCCGGGCGACAAGGTCATCCTCATCTACCCCGAGCCCTACTGGACACGGCCCATCGGCGACGGCGCCGATGAGAGCCACCCCAAGCGCTACCAGCGCCTGGAGGGCCTGCTGCGCGGCCGCATCCGGCTGCGCCTGGCCGGCGACCTGCACCACTACATGCGTTGGGACTCCCAAGATCTGGCCCGAGACGGCCGCCTCGTCACCTGCGGCTGCGGCGGCGCCTTCACCCACCCGACGCACACCAGGGCGACCACACGGCCCGTGCGGCTGCAGGCCTTCGACACCGAGGACTGCATCCCGCCCGAGCCACGCACCGAGACGCCCGCCCTCAAGGTCGGCCTGACGGGCCGGCGCGCCCGGGGTGTGCATTTCGAGCGCAAGGAAGCCACCGTCTACCCGGCGGCCGAAGCGTCGCAGGGGCGGGCCTGGCGCAATCTGTTCGCCTTCCTGCCGCGTCGGGAGGGCGGCAACGGCAACGTGGGCTTTGCGCTGCTGCTGGGCGCGCTGTACTGGTTCAACGCCTACCTGAACTCCAGCCCCTTCTCCTGGTCGTTCCGGGCCGATGGTTTCCAGCCGCTGTGGGCCTACGGGCCGGGCGACTACCTGGCCGTGCTGGCGCTATGGCTCAAGGCGATGGTGTTCAGCCCGCTGGGCTTTCTGATCAACGGGCTGATGGCGTTCGGCTGCATGACCATGGGCCGCGAGGCCGTGGACGAGCTGTCACCCGACGACGGTCGCACGAAGCGCTGGGCCGTCACCTGGGGCATGGGTGCCGTGCATGCGGGCGTGCACGTGCTGGCGGTGTTCAGCCTGGAGTTCTTCATGCACCAGGCCGTCAGCCTGTGGGCGGGCCTGGGCAGCCGCGACCAGTGGCTGGGGCTGATCCTGCATTCGCTGCTCGTCGGCGTGGGCGTGTTCATCGGCGGCGCCGTGCTGGGCTCGGCGCTGTTTGGCGGCTATCTGGCGCTGATGTGCCGGCTGGGCCTGCTGACCAACAACGCCTACTCAGCCCTGGACGGACAGGACCACAAGGGCTTTTTGCGCTTTCGCATCACGCCGGACGGCAGCATGCAGGCCTTCTTCATTGCCATCGACCGCGTGCCGCGGCGCTGGCGGCGTGCGGGCACGCCGGGGCCGGTTTGGCGCAACGACGACCCCGCGGCAACGGCGCCGCGGGTGCACGATCACTTCACGCTTTGAGCATGTCCGCCGCGATGAGGCGCACGGGCGCATTGCCATAGCTCAGGAACTGCTCGTGGAAGGCCTTGAGGTTGAAGCCTGGCTTGGCTTTCAAGGCCTCGCGCAGCGCAAAGATTTCGCTGTAGCCGCTGAAATAGCTGGTCAGCTGCACCGAGCTCAGTTGCACGCGGCGCCACTTTTCCTTGGCCTCGCGTTCGGTCTGGAAGGCCTGGCGCGTCAGCAGGTCCAGCGCGTCGGCCTCACTCATGCCGAGCACGTGCACGCTGTAGTCGAGCACGGTGTTGGTGACCGAGCGCAGATGCCATTTGCCGTACATCAGCGTCATTTCGGGCGAGGCGCCGTAGCCGCTCTCGATCATCATGCGCTCGCCGTAGACGGCCCAGCCTTCCACCATCGCACCGTTGCCGAACAGGGCTTTGACCTTGCTCGGCGCGCGGTTGGCGTGCACGAGCTGGGTGTAGTGGCCAGGGATGGCCTCGTGGATGTTCAGGATCTGCAGGATCCAGTGGTTGTATTCGCGCAGTGAGCTCTCGGCCTCGGCAGGTGTGAGGTCGTCCAGCGGCGTGACGTTGTAGTAGGTACGGTCCTGGGGCCGGTAGGCGCCGGGCGCCTCGATGCTGGCGCCGGCCACGCCGCGCTGGTATTCGGGCGTCTCGCGCACAGCCAGGGGTTTGCTGGCGTCCTGGCTCAGCAGGTCGTGCTCGCGCACCCAGGCTTCGAGCTGCGGGATCTGGGCACGGATCTCGTCGACGAAGCGCTCGCGGGCGACGTGGCGTTCGCTGAGCTTGGCGATAACGCGGCCGATCAGTGCAAAGCGGTCGGTGGGCGGCGCCTCGCTGCCGATGACGGTGGGCCACAGCGCGGCCGCCTGAGTCTGCATGCTGGCCAACACCTCCTCGCGGCGTTGCTGGGCCAGCTCATAGGTTTCGCGCGCCGTGCGGGCGGACTGGATGTCGTGGGCGAACTTGGGCTCGTACAGCGTCGCGCCGAGGCGGAAGGGCCGCCGTGCCGTAGGCAGCAGTTGCTTCAGATGGCCCACATAGCTGCTCACCGCGGCGCGGGCCTGGTTCAACGGCGCTTTGAAGGCCACGGCCTGGCCCGCTTCGGCCGCACGCTTGGCAATGTCGTCGAGCACGCTGAGCACGCCCGGTGCCTGCTGGATGGCCAGCTCAGTGTGCTCGCGCGTGACGCCGGCCAGGCTGGTTCGCGCCGCGCGGTAGTAAGCAGGCAGTGCTGCGATGCGCGGCTTCAGCGCCGCCAGGCGGGCGGCCAGCGGGGCGTAGTCGGTGTTGAGCAGCAGGTCCAGCGGCGCCGCGGGGTTGTGCTCGGCAGGGTTCCAGGACCATTCGCGCAGCGTGTCCAGTCGCCAGAGGTCGCTCTGGATCTTGGCAATCAATACCGCGCGATCCATACGCTGGCTGGTGTTCAGCGCCGCCTCGGGTTGGCGCTCGAACTCGGCCTGCCACTGCGTCAGGAAGGCCCGCATGCGCTCGCGCTGGGCGTTGCTCGGCAGAGTGACTTGCTGGGCGAACTCGAAGCGCCCGGCGGCCACGGCGGCATCGGGGTCCTGGCGCCACAGTGCCTCTAGGAACTTGTCGGTCAGCTTGCCGAAGCCCGCATCCTGGGCGAATGCCGGCAACGCAACGGCCGACAGGCCGAAGGCGGTGAAGTCACGGCGCCTCATGCCATGGCCTCTTCCAACGCATCGACGAACATCTTGGCCACGTCGAAGCCGCTTTGGTCCGTGATCTCCTGGAAGCAGGTCGGGCTGGTCACGTTGATCTCGGTGACGTTCTCGCCGATGACGTCCAGGCCCACCAGCAACAGGCCGCGTGCAGCCAGGATGGGGCCGAGGTATTCGGCGATCTTGCGGTCGCGAGCGGTCAGCGGTCGGGCCACGCCCTTGCCGCCGGCGGCCAGGTTGCCGCGCACCTCGTTGCCCTGCGGGATGCGCGCCAGGCAATGCGGCACCGGCTTGCCTCCAATGATGAGGATGCGCTTGTCGCCCTCCGTGATGGCCGGGATGAAACGCTGCACCATGACCGTCTGCGTGCCGTCCTTGTTCAGCGTCTCGATGATGCTGCCAAGGTTCAGGCCATCTTCCTTGACGCGGAAGATGCCCATGCCGCCCATGCCGTCCAGGGGCTTCAAGATGATGTCGCGCTGCTCGGCATGGAAGGCGCGGATCTCGGCCGGGTCGCGCGTGACCAGGGTGGGCGAGATGAACTGCGGGAACTCGAGGATGGCCAGCTTCTCGGGGTGCTCGCGCAGGGCGCTGGCCCGGTTGAAAACGCGGGCGCCCTCTCGCTCGGCCTGGCTGAGCAGGTGGGTGGCGTAGAAGAACTCGCTGTCAAAGGGCGGGTCCTTGCGCATCAGCACGGCATCGACGTCGGCCAGGGCGACATCACCGGTCGACGTGACGGTGTACCAGGCATCGGCATCGCCCGTCAGCGAGATCTCCAGCGCGCCGCGCGCCGTGACGCGGCCGCCGCGCAGCCAGACGAGCTGGCTGGCCTCGCAGGCGACGATGCTGTGGCCGCGCCGGGCGGCCTCGCGCATCATGGCGAAGGTGGAGTCCTTGTAGGTCTTGAAGGTATCGAGGGGGTCGGCAACGAAGAGCAGCTTCATGATCGAGGGGGCCTGTGCAATCCGGCCAGTGTTGCACAGGGCCGGCCGCCTCGCCCACCTAAGGCCGAGTGCGGCGGAAGGTCGCGGCGAGCGTCGCGATGCCGCCCGCCACCACACCCCAGAAGGCCGCGCCGATGCCGAAGACGCTGATGCCGGACAGGCAGACCAGGAAGGTCAGGATGGCCGCGTCGCGGTGGCCCTCGTCCTTCAGCGACGTGGCGAGCGCGCCGGCGATAGTGCCCAGCAGGGCCAGGCCGGCGATCGCCGCGACGAGTTCGCGCGAGAAGGCGGCCAGCAGCATGGCGACGGCGCCGCCCGCCAGGCCGACGAGGACATAGAACAGGCCCGCGGCGATGGACGCCGTGTAGCGCCGTGCCGGGTCCTCATGCGCCTCACGGCCCATGCAGATGGCGGCCGTGATGGCGGCCAGGTTGAAGGCATAGCCGCCGAAGGGCGCCAGCAGCGTCGTCGCCGCGCCGGTCACGGCAATGGAGGCGGACACCGGCGTTGCATAGCCACTGGCCCGCTGGGCCGCGACACCGGGCAGGTTCTGCGAGGCCATGGTGACGATGAACAGCGGCAGGGCCACGCCGATCGCGGCATGCCAGGTGAACTCGGGCGCGGTCCAGACCGGCATGACGAAGATCTGACCCGTGTCGATGCCGAGGAAGCTGAGCCGACCCTGGACCAGGGCGACGATGACGCCGGCGATCAGCACGCCGGGCACGGCATAGCGCGGCCACAGGCGCCGCCCCAGCAGATAGGCGGCGGCCATCGCCAGGACGAGCTCCGGCGCGGTCTTGGCGCTGGTCACCGCGTCCAGGCCGAAACGGGCCAGCACGCCGGCCAGCAGCGCCGAGGCGACGGCCACGGGGATGCGGTCCATCAGCCTCTCGAACCAGCCACTGGCGCCGGCCCAGGCAATGAGCAGGCCGCAGACGATGAAGGCGCCGACCGCCTCGGGCATGTCCAGGCCCGAGGTGGACGCGAGCAGGGCGGCGCCCGGTGTGGACCATGCCGTCAGCACGGGCTGGCGGGTCCACAAGCTCAAGGCGATGCTGGTGACGCCCATGCCCAGGCCCAGGGCCCACAGCCAGGAGGCGGTCTGGGCCTGCGTGGCGCCCAGTGCCACGGTGGCCTGGAAGATGATGGCCACCGAGCTGGTGTAGCCCACCAGCACCGCGACGAAGCCGGCAACGACGGTCGAGGGCGAAAAGTCTTGCAGCAAGCGTGTCATGCGGCCAGCATAAGTTGAGCCCCTCGGCCAGGCTCGCGCCGCTGGACGCGGGCGCGCCTGACCGGTCTTGCAGACCGCGCTGCGGCAGTGCCGCAGCTCTTCGGCAGGCACGGTGAGTCCACTGGACTCACCGTGTCCGGCCTCAGCCCCGCGGGGACGAGGCCGCCCGCGGCATCGAGCCGCGTGCAGCCACAGGCGGGCCGGCTTGGGGCGGCCCGGCGCTCGGCCCGAATACAGCCGAGGCATGATGTGACCTGAGGAGATCTGTCGATGTGCCGTTTCCTCGCCTACTCGGGCGACGCGATCTTTCTGGAAGACCTGGTCTGCAAGCCGCGCCATTCGCTGGTGCGCCAGAGCCTGCAGGCTTCTGAGGCCAAGTCGGTCACCAATGGTGACGGCTTCGGCATCGGCTGGTATGGCGAGCGCGACACGCCGGGCGTCTATCGCGAAGTGATGCCGGCCTGGAGCGACGACAACCTGATGGCCCTGTGCGCCAACGTGCGCTCCCATCTCTTCATGGCGCATGTGCGGGCGGCGACCGGTGGCGGCGTCTCCAGGCAGAACTGCCATCCCTTTCATCTGGACCGCTATCTCTTCATCCACAACGGCCAGATCGGCGACTTCCCGCGCCTGCGCAGGGTGATGGAGACGCAGCTGAGCGACGAGCTCTACGACCTGAAGCGCGGCGCGACGGATTCGGAGCTGCTCTTCCTGCTCATCATGGGCCGCGTGAAGGCCGGCGCCACGGTGGAGGCAGCGACGCGCCAGGTGCTGCTGGACACGGTGGACGAGATGCAGGCCCGTGGCATCACGACGCCGCTGCGTTTTTCGGCCGCGCTGGCCGATGGCGAGCAGCTCTGGGCCGTGCGCTGGGCCAGCGACGACAAGCCGCCCAGCCTCTATCTCAAGCCCCAGCCGGGCGGCTGGGCGATTGCGTCGGAGCCGCTGGGCGACGATGCCGAGGCCTGGCAGCCGCTGGCCAAGGGCGAGGTCGTGCATGTGCATGACGGGCGCATCGAGCGCCGGCTGCTCTGCGGCTAGGTGCCTCGCCACCAAAGCAGCAACGCGCCCACCGCCAGCACGACCACGCCGACGATGGCGCCGGCCTTCACATAGACCAGGCTGGACCACAGCACATAGCTGCTGCAGGCGCTGAACAGCAGGGGCAGCCACGGGTACAGCGGCACGCGAAACGGTCGCAGCCGCTCGGGCTCGCGGCGGCGCAGCACGATCAGCGCCAGGCCGCTGAGCACCAGGAAGAACCAGTAGACGGGCGACAGATAGTCCACCATGGTCGAGAAACCACCACGCGTCAGGTCGCCAAGGCCGACGAGCAACAGAGCCACGGCCGATGTCGCGACGACGGCCGCACTGGGCGTGCCGCGGCGCGCGTTCCAGTGCGCCAGCCGCCACTCGGCCGCGAGATCGCGCGCCGCGGCATAGGTGGTGCGCGGGCCGGCGATCAGGATGGCGTTCATGACCGACAGCGCGGTCAACGTGACCACACCTACCATCAGCAACTCGGCACCACGGCCAAGGGCAAGGCGCATCAGCTCGGCGGCCGGCGCCTCGCTGCGCGCCAGCCCGGGCAGGCCCAGCACGCGCACATAGGCCCAGTTGGCGAGCAGGTAGAGGACCATCACCACGCTCAAGCCCAGCAGCAGCGCACGGACGATGCCGCGCTTCTCGTCGCGCATTTCAGCCGACAGCGTCGCCGCGTCGCTCCAGCCGCCATAGGCCAGGAAGACGAAGACCATGGCCGTGCCCCAGTTGGTCTCCAGGGTGGCCGCGCCTTGCGTCGCGGGCGGCTGACCACTGAGCTGCTGTGCGCCGGCCGCCAAACCCAACAACAGCAGGCCCGCGATCACCAGCGTCGTCAGGCCCAGCTGCGTGCCCAGGCCCACGCGCACGCCCAGCAGGTTCAACCCGGTCAGCAGCACGATCAGCGCGGCCGCCAGCAATGCGCTGGCATGCGTGCCCAGCCAGGGGCTCAGATCGACCACCTGCGCGAGATAGTCGCCGAAGACGAAACCCAGCAGCGCCATCGAGCCGGTGTGGATGACAGCGAAACGCGACCAAGCGAACAGGAAGCCCAGCCGCCGGCCAAAAGCCCGGCGCAGGAAGTGATAGTCGCCGCCGGCATCGGGGAATGCCGAAGCCAGCTCGGCAAAGCACAGCGCGCCGACAAAGGACAGCACGCCGCCCAGCGCCCAGGCGAGATAGAGCTGCCCCGCGTCGGGCAGGGACTGCGCCACCATGGGCGAGGTCTTGAAGATGCCCGCGCCGACGACCATGCCGACGCAGAGCGCGCCGGCATGCCGCGCGCCAAGACGACGTTCAGGGGTGGGCAGTGACATAGGCCCGCGATGCTAAAGCTCGACGCTCTGCGGCCGGCGCAGCCGGACGCACCCTCGCGCGACTGCCGTGGAACCGGCTCTGCCGGGCCACTGGCAGTGCCCCCTTGAGGGGGCGCGCGAAGCGCGTAGGGGGTGGGCCTATATCTCGACCTTGCTGCCCAGCTCGACGATGCGGTTGGTTGGCAGGTGCAGGAAGTCGGCCGCCGCGGCCGCGTTGCGGTGCATGCTGGCGAACAGCTTCTCGCGCCACAGCGCCATGCCCGAGCCGATGGTCGGGATGACGATGTCGCGGCTCAGGAAGTAGCTGGTCTCCATCTCGTCGAGCTGCACGCCATGCTTCTTCAGCAGGGCCAGGGCCTCGGGCACGTCGGGCTCGTTCTTGAAGCCGAAGTGCAGGGCCACCTGCCAGCAGCAGTGCCCCAGGGCCTCAACCTCGCAGCGCTTCTCGAAGCCGACCCAGGGCACCTCATGGTGCTTGACGGTGACGAAGACGTTCTGCTCGTGCAGCACCTTGTTGTGCTTGAGGTTATGCAGCAGCGCGTTGGGCGTGGAGCCCTTCTCGGACGACAGGAAGACGGCCGTACCGGCCACACGTGTGGGCGGGTTGATGAAAACGGCGTCGAGGAAGGTGTCCAGCTCGATGGCGTCCTCGCGCAGCTTGTCGGACAGCTGCTTGCGGCCCTGCTTCCAGGTCAGCATCAGCGTGAACATGCCGATACCGATCAACAGCGGGAACCAACCGCCGGCGGCAACCTTGAGTAGGTTGGACGCGAGGAAGGTGACGTCGATGAGGAAGAAGATGCCCGTGGCCGCGATGCACAGCGCCAGCGGGTATTTCCAGCCGTAGCGGATGACGAAGAAGGTCATCACCGTGGTGATCGTCATGTCGATGGTGACGGCCACGCCGTAGGCCCCGGCCAGCTTGGTGGACGAGCCGAAGAAGACGACGGCCAGGATCACCAGGCTGAACAGGCCCCAGTTGATGAAGGGCACGTAGATCTGGCCGATGTCGCGCACGCTGGTGTGCAGCACGCGCAGCCGCGGCAGGATGCCGAGCTGGATGGCCTGCTTGGTGACCGAGAAGGCCGCCGTGATCAGGGCCTGCGACGCAACGATGGCCGCGCCAGTGGCAAGCAGGAAGAGGGGAATCTCGGCCCAGCCCGGCGCCAGCAGGAAGAAAGGGTTCTTCACGCCTTCGGGGTTGTCCAGCAGCATGGCGCCCTGGCCGAAATAGTTGATCACCAGGGCCGGCATGACGACGCCATACCAGGCGATGCGGATGGGCTTCTTGCCGAAATGGCCCAGGTCGGCATACAGAGCCTCGCCGCCCGTGACGACGAGCACGACGGCGCCCAGGGCGACAAAGGCGACCCAGCGGTATTCGAGGCAGAAGTGCAGCGCATAGACGGGATTGACGGCCGCCAGCACACGCGGGTTCTCGAAGATGTGCGGCAGGCCCAGCGCCACCAGTGTCAGGAACCACAGCATCATGATGGGCCCGAAGGCCTTGCCGATGCCGCCGGTGCCGAAGCGCTGCACGGCGAACAGGCCGACCATGACGATCAGCGTGATCGGCAGGATGGCGTCGTGCAGATGCGGCTCATAGACGTCGATGCCCTCGACGGCGCCCAGCACCGTCATGGCCGGCGTGATGACGGCGTCGCCGAAGAAGATGGCCGTGCCGAACAGGCCGACCAGCATCAGCGTGCGGCGCAGCGGCGGCTTGTCGTTCACGGCATTGGTGGCCAGCGCCAGCATGGCGATGAGGCCGCCCTCACCGTTGTTGTCGGCGCGCAGGATCAGCAGCACATACTTGATCGAAACGACGACGGTCAGCGTCCAGAACAGCAGGGACAGCACGCCAAGGATGTTCTCGGGCGTCGTGCTGACATGACCGCCATGGAAGACTTCTTTGAGGGCATACAGCGGGCTGGTGCCGATGTCGCCATAGACCACTCCGAGGGCCCCGAGGGTCAGACCCGCCAGCGCCGAGGGGCTGCGGGCCGCATGAGAAGAACTCACTTCGCGAAGGCCACTGGCTTGAGCAGTGGCTTTTGTTGTTCGAAAGAGGGGATTCTGCGCCCGGTTTTGGGTTTTTGTGCAGCGCAGCAAAACCATGGTTCCGAGGCTTGACGCCTGCCCCTCTGCAGGCGTAAGCGCGGGCGACCCTCTCACCAGATGCGGATGCGCGCCTCCGCGGGCTTGAACATCCTGTCGCCGGCCTGGGTCTTGAAGGCCTCGTGGAAGCCATCGTGGTTGACGGCGGCGCCATTGGCGCGGAATTCCGCCGGCGAGTGCGGGTCGGCCGTCAGTTGCTGCAGGCGGCGCGGCTCGCGCATCTTTTCGCGCCAGGCCTGCGACCAGCCCATGAAGAAGCGCTGCGGGCCGGTGAGGCCGTCGATGACCGGCGCCGGCTTGCCGCCCAGCGAGCGCAGATAGGCCTTGTAGGCGATCTGCAGGCCGGACAGGTCGGCCATGTTCTCGCCCAGCGTCAGCTTGCCGTTCACATGCTTGCCCGCAATGGGCTCGTAGGCGGCGTATTGGGCCACCAGGCGCTCGCCGACCTTCTCGAAAGCCTGGCGGTCGGCATCGGTCCACCAGTTGGCCAGCGCCCCGTCGCCGTCGAACTGGCTGCCCTCGTCGTCGAAGCCATGGCTGATCTCGTGGCCGATGACGGCCCCGATGGCGCCGTAGTTGACCGCGTCGTCGGCGCGGGTGTTGTACAGCGGCGGCTGCAGCACGGCGGCCGGGAAGACGATCTCGTTGAAGGTCGGGTTGTAGTAGGCGTTGACGGTCTGGGGCGTCATGCCCCATTCGCGCTTGTCGACCGGCTTACCGGCCTTGGCCACCTGGCGCTGCCATTCGAACTGCGCGGCGCGCTGGCGGTTGCCCAGCGGATCTCCCACCTTCACGTCCAGCGCGGCATAACTGCGCCAGACATCGGGGTAGCCGATCTTGACCAGGTATTTGGAGAGCTTGTCCTTGGCCTTGGCCTTGGTGGCGGGCGTCATCCAGCCCAGGCCGTCGATGGACTCGCCATAGGCGGCCATCAGGTTGTTGACCAGCTTGAGCATGCGGGCCTTGTCGGCGGCCTGGAAGTTGCGCTTCACATAGGCCTCGCCGACCGCCTCGCCCAGCGCGTTGTTCAGGTCGGCCACGGCCTGCTGCCAGCGTGGCTGCTCGGTCTTGGCACCGCTGAGCGCGGTGCCACGGAAGGCGAAGCGGGCCTCCCGCAGCGGCTGGGGCAGCACATCGGCGCCCAGATCCAGCGCGCGCAGGGCGAGATAGGCGCACACATCCTCCAGCGGCGCCTCGGCCATCAGTTGGGCGGCGGCCGCGGCATAGCTGGGCTGGGCCACGATGACACGGTCGGGCGCCGGCACGCCGGCGGCCGCCAGCAGGGCCGCCCAGTCCAGGCCCGGCGCCTTGGCGGCCAGTTCCGCCGGCGTCATCGGGTTGTAGATCTTCTGCGGGTCGCGGTTTTCCTCGGCCGGCCACTGGGCTTCGGCCAGACGCTGCTCGAAGGCGTAAGCGCGTGCAGCGGCGCCTTCCGGCAGGCCGGCCGCGCCGGCCAGCACCTGCAGATAGGTCTGGTAGGCCGTGCGGGCGGCGGCCATGCGAGCGTCGTCCTTCAGGTAGTAGTCGCGGTCGGGCAGGGCCAGGCCGGTCTGGTTCAGCACCAGGCGGTTGATGCCGGGCTGCTTGAAGTCGGCATCGACGACCATGGTCAGCGGCTGGTCGCTGACGCCGTTGTGGCGCCCCAGCCAGGCGGCAAGCTGCTCGCGGGTCTGGAGGGCGGCGATGCTGTCCAGCATGGGCTTCATCGGCGCCATGCCGGCCTTGTCGATGGCCGCGGTGTCCATGAACCCGGCGTAGTAGGCGCCGACCTTGTGCTCGGCCGAGCCCGGCCTGGCCTGGGCCAGCCCCTCGACGAGGGTGCGCACGCGCTGGTCGGACAGGTCGCGCAACTGGGCCACCATGCCGAAGGAGGACTTGTCGGCCGGGATCTCGGTGGTGGACAGCCAATGGCCGTTGCCGGCGCGGAACAGGTCGTCCTGCGGGCGCACGGTGCGGTCGATGCCGGCGAGGTCGAGGCCGGAATGCGGCGCGGCACCGGCAAGGCCGGCCAACTGAAGGGACAGAACGAGGGCGGCGAGGCGGTAGATCTTCATCTGGGGCAGCGGTTTGCGCGAAACCGCCAGCCTAGATCAAAGGCCGCGCCCTGCCGAAAGTTGTGCCCGTTCAGGCAGCTTCGGCTTCCGCCTGCGGATCGGTCGCCTCCAGCTCATAGCTGGCCGCCAGCATGGCCAGCCTGCCGATGACGCCGTACATGTAGAAGCGGTTGGGCGCGCTGGCGCCGGGCTTCTCGCCGGGGCGCGGCAGATGAGGTGAGTCGGCGAAGGCCAGCGGCACATAGCTGGCGCCCGGCGCGTTGAGGCTTTCGTCGATGCCGCGGTGGGCATGCACGCGGTAGTAGCCGCCGACGACGTAGCGATCCATCATGTAAACGACCGGTTCGGCCACGGCCTCGTGCACGCGCTCGTGCGTGGGCACGCCCTCTTGCACGATGACCTCCTGGCCCAGGTTCTCGGGCAGCGCTGCAGCCAGGCCCTCGATGTCCTTGGCGTCGCGCACGGTCATGACGCCCTTGCCATAGCTGCCCACGTCGCTCTTGATGATGACGAAGGGCTTCTCGTTGATGCCGTATTCCTTGTACTTGCGGCGCACCTTGGTCAGCTGGGCGTCGGCCGCCGTCTGCAGCGCCTCCAGGCCCTTCTTGCCGTGCAGGTCGACGCTGCTGGACATGGGCGTGATCAGCCAGGGGTCCATGCCCAGCAGCTTGCCGAAGCGCTTGGCCACTTCCTCATAGGCGCGGAAATGCTGGCTCTTGCGCCGCACCGTCCAGCCGGCATGCAGCGGCGGCAGCAGGTATTGCTCATGCAAGCCCATCAGCTGCGGCGGCGTGCCGGCCGAGAGGTCGTTGTTGAGCAGGATGGTGCAGGGGTCGAAGCCCTTGAGCATCAGCCGGCCACGCTTGCGCACCAGGGGCTCGACGACCAGGGTCTCGCCGTTTTGCATGCGCAGCTCGGTGGGCTCGGTGACGCTGGTGTCCAGCGTGCCGAAGCGCACGTTCAGGCCGGCCTGCGTGAAGATGCGGGCCAGCGTGGCGAGGTTGTCCAGGTAGAAGCTGCACTGCGCACCGGTCTCGGGAATGACCAGCAGGTTGCGCGCCTCGGGGCAGATCTTCTCGATGGCCGCCATGGCGGCCTGCACGGCCTGGGGCAGCATCTGCGCCGTGAGGTGGTTGAAGCCGCCGGGGAAGAGGTTGGTGTCGACCGGCGCCAGCTTGAAGCCGGCATTGCGCAGGTCCACCGAGGCGTAGAAGGTCGGCGTGTGCTCCATCCATTCCAGCCTGAACCAGCGTTCCGTGGCCGGCATGGATTCCAGGATGCGGGCCTCCAGCTCATTGATGGGGCCGTTGAGGGCGGTGATCAGATGGGGAACCATGGCCGAATGATCTCAGAAGCTGTGAATGGACTCTGCGCGGCCGAGCAGACCGCCGCAGCGTCGCCAATCAAGGCGCAAAACGCCGCCGTAGCTGGGGGCTACGGCAAGTTTTGCAACGCCGAGTGGCGGCGTTGCGGCGAGATGAGCGGGCGTGCGGGGTTCGTTTGCAGCTTCTGCAGGTCGACCCACCTGGGGGCGACCGGACGGATCACAAGACGCCGCCCGCGCAGGAGGTGCGCCCGCGCCCGGCGTGCTTGGCCCGGTAGAGCTCATCGTCGGCCCGCTTGATGGCAGCGGCCAGGGCCTCGCCGGGCTGGACGCGCACGGCGCCGGCACTGAAGTCGACGACGAAGCCCAGGCTCGCCTCACAGCGTCGCGTCAGTGCCATGTGCAGGCGCGAGTCCAACCGGCCGAAGGCCTCGGGCTCGCAGTGCTGCAGCAGCAGGCAGAACTCCTCGCCGCCGTAGCGGCCGACCAGGTCGCTGGCGCGCAGTTCGCCGCGCAGCACCTCGCCGGCCAGCTTGAGCACCTCATCGCCGACCGGGTGGCCGCGTTCGTCGTTGACGCGCTTGAAATGATCCAGGTCCAGCATCATCAGCACGGGAGCCGCCTCCCTCGTGGCGCCGATCCCCAGCGCCCGGCCGGCGCGGTTCATCCATTCCCGGCGGTTCAGCAGGCCGGTCAACGTGTCCAGCGAGGCCAGCCGCACCAGGGCCTGCTCGGCCGCGTCACGATGAGCCAGCAAAAAGCCCATGGTGCCGAGCACGAGGCTGGCGTTGAGCAGCATCATCGAGCCGATGTTGAGCGGATTGGGCGTGAGAAAGCGCGGATAGATCTCGGGCCAGCCCAGCGCCAGGCAGCCGCGGGCCAGCGTCATCGCGCCGTTGGCCAGCGCGGCACCGCCGCACAGCCAGCGCCAGCGCATGCCGCCCGCGCCGCGCAGCAGCAGCACGCTGGCCCAGATGATCTGGGCGCCGATGGTCAGGTTGGTCAGGCCGGTGGCGACGCCGAGGTCGCTGAAGACCAGGGCATGCACGACGCCCAGCCCCAGCGGCGCACCCAGCAGCCAGCGCCGTGAGGCCCTCAACCCCAGGAAACGACAGGCCGTGATCACCGTGGCCGAGGCCGACCCGCTCAGCGCCATGACCCCGAGCGTCGCCAGCAGGCGCGGTGCGCCAAAGGTGGCGCCAATCAACAGGCCGAAGCCGAATGCCTGGCCGAGGAGCATGAACTGCCAGGCCTGCAAGCCGCTGCGGGTGCGCAGCCCAACGCCGACGGCCAGCGCCAGGCTCATCAACAGCGCGTTGACCAGCACCGCCCCGAGGAGGGTGATGACATCCATACGGGCCAGCATAACGGCGGGTCCGCAGGGGCCAAGAAAAAGCCGCCCCGAGGGGCGGCCTGGCGTGAAAGAGGGGCCGGCTTGGCGCCGGTCCCCAGGATCACTTGTGGTAGGCCGTCTCGCCGTGCGACGAGATGTCCAGACCTTCGCGCTCTTCCTCTTCGGTGACGCGCAGGCCGATGGTCATATCGACCAGCTTGTAGGCGATCAGCGAGACGATGCCCGACCAGACGATGGTGATGCCGACGGCCTTGGCCTGGATCCAGAACTGCGCGCCGATCGAGAAGTCGGCCGGCGTGATCATGGTCGCCGTGACCCAGTCACCCATGGCGCTGGGGCCACCCAGGTTGGGCGAGGCGAACACACCGGTCAGCAGCGCGCCGACGATACCGCCGACACCGTGCACGCCGAACACGTCCAGCGAGTCGTCCGCACCCAGCAGCTTCTTCAGGCCCGACACACCCCACAGGCAGGCGAAGCCGGCGACGATGCCGATGACGAGGCCGCCACCGATACCGACGTTGCCGGCAGCCGGCGTGATGGCCACGAGGCCGGCAACGGCACCCGAGGCAGCACCCAGCATGGAGGCCTTGCCCTTGAGCAGCGCTTCACCCACGCACCAGGCCAGCACGGCAGCAGCCGTGGCAGCGAAGGTGTTGATGAAGGCCAGAGCCGCGAAGCCGTTGGCTTCCAGCGCCGAGCCGGCGTTGAAGCCGAACCAGCCCACCCACAGCAGCGAGGCACCGACCATGGTCAGCGTCAGGCTGTGCGGCGTGAACTGCTCCTTGCCGTAGCCGACACGCTTGCCGATCATGAAGGCACCCACCAGGCCCGCAACGGCGGCGTTGATGTGCACCACCGTGCCGCCGGCGAAGTCCAGTGCACCCATCTGCCAGATATAGCCGGCCTTGGCGTTCATCGCATCGGCGACTTCCTTGGCGGAGTAGGCGTCCGGGCCCATCCAGAACCAGACCATATGGGCGATCGGCAGGTAGCTGAACGTGAACCACAACGTCAGGAAGGCCAGGGCTGCCGAGAACTTGATGCGCTCGGCGAAGGCGCCAATGATCAGGCAGGCGGTGATGCCGGCGAAGGTGGCCTGGAAGGCGGCGAACACCATCTCGTACATCGGCACACCCTTGCTGAAGGTGCCGCCGGTGGCGAAGGTGCCTGCGACGTTGTCCCAGATGCCCTTCATGAACAGGCGATCCGTGCCACCGATGAAGGCATTGCCCTCGGTGAACGCGAAGCTGTAGCCGTACAGCACCCACAGCACGACGATCAGCGAGAAGCCGACCATGACCTGCATCAGCACCGACAGCATGTTCTTGCTGCGCACCAGGCCGCCGTAGAAGAGGGCCAGGCCAGGCACCGTCATCATGATGACGAGCAGCGTGGACAGCAGCATCCAGGCGGTGTCGCCCTTGTTGGGCACGGCAGCGGCCGGGGCAGAGGCTGCATCAGCCGGCGCGGAGGCGGCAGCATCGGCCGCGGAAGCTGCGGGAGCAGCCGTGGCCGCCACGGCGGCGGCAGGCGCCGAAGCAGCTTCCTGGGCCCAGGCGGCCGGCGCCAGCAGGCCGGCGGCAAGCGCAAGGCCGGCGAGGAGTTTCTTCATTTGAGTGATCTCCAAACGGTTGTTATGGACGCGCTTCAGAGCGCGTCGTTGCCGGTTTCGCCGGTGCGGATGCGTACGACCTGATCCAGCGGCGACACGAAAATCTTGCCGTCACCGATCTTGCCGGTGCGGGCGGAGGACTCGATGGCCTCGATGACGCGCTCGACGACGTCGTCGTTCACGGCGGCCTCGATCTTGACCTTGGGCAGGAAGTCGACGACGTATTCGGCGCCGCGGTACAGCTCGGTGTGGCCCTTCTGGCGCCCGAAGCCCTTGACTTCGGTGACCGTCAGCCCCTGCACGCCGATGGCGCTCAGGGCCTCACGCACCTCGTCGAGCTTGAAGGGCTTGATGACTGCGGTGATCAATTTCATGTCGCTCTCCAGTAATCAGAAGGTCTTCTTCAGGCCGACAACCAGCATGGTCTTGCCCATGAACTTGCCGTTGGCGGGACTGGCGTAGAAGCTCTTGTCGGCATCGGTACCGATCACGGCGCCGCTCAGCACCAGGCCGGAGAAGTCCTTGGCCAGCGTCAGCGAGTAGTCGGAGTAGGAGCCGGCGGGCACGTGGCGCATCGTCTGATGGCCGATGTGCGGCGTCAGCGTCATGCCATCGCCCAGGTCGAAATTGGCCGACACGTCGAAGTAGCCGCTGTACTTGGTGCCCGGCACGCCGAACAGGTTGGTGCCGTTGGTGTTGGAGTACTTCGCCGTCACGGGGCCGTAGCTGAGTGCGCCGTAGATTTCGAAGGTGTTGGCGCTGGTGGACAGCTTGTTGCTGGGGTAGTAGTACTGCAGCACGCCGACGTCCAGCGTCAGGCCCGTGGCGACTTCGGTCTTGTAGCCACCGTACAGGTCGACCTCGACCTGGCCGTCGCCGCCCGCGTCCTTGATCCACTTGATCGTCGACGCCCAGGCGCCCACGTAGAAACCGCTCGGCGCGGCGTAGTCCAGGCCGCCTTGCAGGGCCGGCTTCAGGCGCGACTGGGAAATGCCGCGGTAGCGGTATTCGCTGACGACGCCGACGTTGAACGACAACGGGTCCGGCGCTGGCGCCGGCTCATCGGCAAACGCAGGCAGAGCGGCCGCGGCCAGTGCCAGAACGAGCAGCGAAGGGGACAACTTCATGGCGGGGAGCTCCTGAGTAAAAAAGTGGGGGGGTTTCGATCCGGCGGGGTATTTGCAGCTTCCGTGCCAAGCGTCACACCTTGTCACCCCGCACGAATCTGGGCGGGTCGCGCCCCCAAGTCAGGCATTTGCACCAAATTGGATCTTCGTGCGGTTTGGATGGCACTTATACGGTGCATTCCTGGGAGAAGCACCGGGCCGATCTGCGACGGACCGGCGGCTAGACTGGCCCGCCGGCTCAGGAGCCGCACTGATGCCGGGATCGTCCGCCCCCGGCACGATCAATGCAGCCGCCAGCGTCAACTACCCCCGCCAGCCGACCTTCAATGAGTCTCGCCACCGTCTACAGCCGCGCTCTCGATGGCCTCGCCGCCGCGCCGGTCACCGTGGAAGTCCATCTGGCCAACGGCCTGCCGTCGTTCACGGTCGTCGGGCTCGCAGACACCGAGGTCAAGGAAGCCCGCGAGCGCGTGCGCGCGGCGCTGCAGAACAGCGGGCTGTCATTCCCAGCGAACAAGCGCATCACGGTGAACCTGGCCCCGGCCGACCTGCCCAAGGAGGGGGGTCGCTTCGATTTGCCGATGGCACTGGGCCTGCTCGCCGCGAACGGCCAGATCGATGCCGCCAGGCTCGCGCGTTTCGAGTGTGCGGGCGAACTGTCGCTGGCCGGCGAGGTGCGCGCAGTGCGCGGCGCCCTGGCCATGGCCCTGGCGCTGCGCCAGGATGGTGGCGAGCGAGAACTGCTGCTGCCCGAGGCCAGCGCCGCCGAGGCAGCTCTCGTCGACGGCCTGGTGGTGCGGCAGGCCCGCCACCTTCTTGACGTGGTGGCGGCCCTGCAGCCCGACGGCGAAGCCCTGCCGCGCGCCATCGCCCTGACCCGCGAGGCCGCACGCGGCCTGCCCGATCTCGCCGACATCAAGGGCCAGGCCGGCCCCAAGCGGGCGCTGGAGATCGCCGCGGCCGGCGGCCACAGCCTGCTGATGGTGGGCCCGCCCGGCACCGGCAAGTCCATGCTGGCGCAACGCCTGTCCGCGCTGCTGCCGGCGCTGGATGACGAGGCTGCGCTGGAATCCGCCGCCGTGCTCAGCCTGGCCGGCCAGTTCGACATCGCGCGCTGGGGGCTGCGCCCGCTGCGCTCGCCCCACCACTCGGCGTCGAGCGTGGCGCTGGTGGGCGGCGGCTCACCGCCCCGGCCGGGCGAAATCTCGCTGGCCCAGCACGGTGTGCTCTTCCTGGATGAATTTTTGCTTAGGTGTTCAGCATTTGTCCGTCCTGCACTCGGGGGGGGGCGGGGGGGGCGCGAAAGTTACCCACAGCTTCGTAGACGACCTTGGCCGGAAGTTCGTCGCCACGCCTCGCCGCAAGTAGGCGCAGATTTGGACATGCGTCAGTCACTGCTGTGACCGGCGCAGATCGGTACGCATGCGGCTGTGGAACTTGAACGAGCGGTCGCCAGGGTGACCGCGATACGGGCCAAGTTTGTCTTTTTGCCTGCGAACCAGTTCCCTGCCTAAGAGTGCCCAGCGCCGATGCGTCAGAGCTCCATGCCGGAGCAAATCCGCGCCCATCTGGGTGTTCCAGTGGGCGTGAACATCCAGCTCATGAGGATGCGCACGAGATCCAGTCCTCATGAGCACCGGCCGCGGCCCCGCACGAGCGGCGCCTCAGCAGCGATTGCGGCCTGCCGTGAGCGCGATGTCAGTCCGCAGTCGGCTCAAGCGTTCAGTCACGTTGCCGCCGATAGAGAGAGCCCACCATTGGCGCACCTCTGACCCCGGGGCTATACCACTCCTATTGCTGCGGGGCCCTTGGCACCAGAAAAATGTGGCAACCACTTCATGCTTTCAAGGGTTCCGAAGCCGATATCGAAGCGCTGTGCATGGTATTTTTACTACGGCATTCTAAAGAATCCAGTTGCTGACGCGACAAGTTTTGTTGCCCATTCATATGCCGTTCTGATTTTTAGCTCGTACTCCTGCACAGTTGAAATCCCGTCTAAAACATTCCGGATGCGCGAAATCGGTCTAGCGGAATGATTCGTTCTTATGAAAATTCTCGCATTCCGAATCTGCTGCAGCTCTTCATATAGTTTTTCACGGCGTTTGACGATGGCCTTCGCTCTATCCTCAATAGACACGACGAACGCACGTGCCTCCAGCTCTAACGAGAGACTTGCTCTAACCTCGGCGAACCTCAATACGTACTTTCTCAGTTTTGCAAGCTGCCCGTCCTTCAAGAATCTCTCTTGGCTGGAAAAGCTTACTGAACTAATGAGATGCTCTAGATCTTCGGGCTTCAACTGCTTTGATGCCAAAAAATCAGCGCCTAGGTCGCGATCTTGATCGTTGGCCCCATATCGTTCAAAAAGCGCGTCAATAAGTGTTCCGACTTCTCGCTTTTTCGCTGTAATTTCACCTAGCGCATCTTTGACGATAGGAAGCTTGAAGGGAACTTCGTTCGCGAGAGACCGATACTCTGCAAGAAAGTCTGGCAGACTATCGATTGCATGGCGAAGTTGCCCAAAAATCGCCATCATTTCCGTTGGTGTCCAGGCTTTGCCTAATGGCACTACAAGACATTCATCGATGCCGCGGATGACCACGCACAGCGCAGGCAATTCTGATGAGCCAACACGAAATAGAGAAATAAACTCGGGCACGAAAGCAGCAGTTCCATGCGATAGTTGCTGCGCGATTCTCGCTTGGTCGCCCGCACCAGACCATAATTCTCGCAAGGGGTAGACAATCCTTTTTCCCTCTGAATGTTTTGGAATGCCTGAAGCTGACTCTTTGGATGTCGCTACTCCAAAATCTGCGGTGCCGTCCGGTGATCCATACGAGCTGCAGAACAACATTGCGATTTCATCTCCTAGAACGCTGTCAGCTTCTAGAACAGAGTTCACGAGCGAGGTCTGCTTGGCAATGTCTTCTTGCGAAGGTGCTAGCAAAACGCAGAGCGCAATGTGGCTTCGTTGTTGAATATGAAACCACTCAACAACCGCCCGAGGTGTAGATGGCGAAACAATCAATTCAACTCTCCATGAGGTCGGTCAGAATTTTTTGCTAGCTCGAAGGTTCGTGCCACGATGCCGACTCGGCGACCGAGCGTGATGGACCATCGAACAATATTGGACATCGCATTGTGCGACGTAGAGCTGCCAAGCAGTCTTCGGTCTGTATCCGTCTCGCCACCTCGCTAGCGGCAACCGACCCATCGACAACAACTGGGTAGCTCTTCGCCACTAGGGCGGCAGACCTAGTTCTTCGCCGGCAGCTTGCGAACGACCAAGATCAGCCTGAAGCGGCCAGTTCTTCACGCTCGGCGCTCGACCGAGTGGTCAAGTCGCTGGACTGTTGCTTGCGCGACGCCTCCAGATATAGGTGCTCATCAAGCGCCAGATTCCGCGCTCAGAAGAGCGCTAGACCTGATGCTCAAGTCGCGTCGGAATATGCACCCATCCACCCCTGACGTAGATGCGGATGCCTTAGGGTGACCAAGCCCATGGACAGGCAACTGCACAGTAATTACGATAATTACCGTAACGCGCCCGTAGGAAGCCCGCAGCATCGACCTAAGCTCATCGACCAGCGGGATGCCGTCTTCGGCAAGCAACTGGCTTTAGTTGGCCTCGTTCGCGCTTATACGTGCGGCAGGTCGCCATACACTTGCCCTGCAGGCCAAGAGCGGCTTGCCTTTCCAGAGCAGACTGATGACCGCACCCGACGTTTCGACGCTTTCCTACATTGAACTCATCGCCCTTAGAAAAGAGCTGGATCGACAAATTGCGGCAAAGCGCGGCGAAGAGTTGAAGGTTATGGCGGACGGGTTCGCCAAGAAGATTCAGGCAGCCGGCTTTACGGTTCGCGAAGCCATTGACGAGTTGGAGGAGTACGACACGCCCGCAGCACGCACGAAGAAGCGCTCCACCAGCGCCACGGCACCGCTGTACCGTGATCCCGCCAATCCCGAGAACACTTGGAGCGGCCGCGGTCTTCCTGCCAAATGGTTGAAGACATACGAAACTCAAGGTCGGGCTCGGGAAGAGTTTCGGATCAAGAGCTAACGCCCTTCTGGCCGACTGCGGCGCGCGCTTGAAGCCTGGGCTCACTAACGAGGGAGTCGATCGGCTTCGACTTTCCAGTGCTTTCGCCAGTCTTCTGCAAGGGCGTTCACGGCGCCACGAAGGCTTTTCTGTCGAGACGGGCGGGCGTGAGACCATGCGTTGATGAGGTTTTCCCGGTGCTCATTCGTGTTCACTGCTGGACTTGCCTGGAGCAGCACGTGCTTGGCTTGGGGCGCTGAGGGGCACCGCCTCGTTGGCTATGTGGCCGATGCCGAGCTTTCGCCCAAGGCGCGCATCGAGGTCCGGCGGATCATGAAGGCAGATTCAATCGCGTCCGTCGCCAACTGGATGGATGAGGTCCGTGACACCCCGGAGGGCCGACGTATGCAGCGGTGGCATTTCATCACCATGAAGGCTTGCGGCGACTTGCTTCCGTCGTGCAAGAACGGCAACTGCGCGACAGGTCGCATCGAATGGGCTCGCGACGTCCTTCGAACAGGCTCGTCCGATGAAGCATTGACGGCGCTCCGCGTTTTGGTGCACCTGACTGGCGACGTTCACCAGCCGCTTCATGCCGCCGACAACGGCGACTATGGTGGCAACGGAGCCTCGGTTACCAACCGGATGTGCGTGGAGTTCGGCGCCACACGGCCCAGCGCTTGCAAGCTGCACACGTATTGGGACTCCAGCTTGGTCAAAGCGGCGCTGCGTGATCAGTCGGAACGAGACGCCGCGGCCACCTGGTCAGCATCGGCCGCAAAGCTTCCGTCGACGGACTCGGATTCGGCGGCCGATTGGGCGGTCGAGTCGAACGAGTTGGCCAGACAAACGGCCTATCAGTTCGAGGGCTTTGCCTGCAAGATGAAGCGACAGTCGTTTGCGGCTGACGAGGCCTACGACGCTGTCGGTGTTGCGACCGTGAAGCAGCAGATCGTTAGGGCAGGCCGAAGACTCGCGCGCACGCTGAACTCGGTCTTTGATTGAGGAAGTTCGACATGGGCCATCCCGTCATCGCTCGCTTCGAAGCCGTTGCCGGACTGCTGGACGTGCAAGGTGACAGATCCACACTCGATGACGCGATCACGCGTTTGGCCGCATGGATGGGCCTGGCGGCGGACCACCTGACCGAAGACGACGAGACGGTTCTGATCGGCATCGGCGCGCTGCTGTATCGGGACGGGCTGCGCCGACGCTTGGAAGGCCGTCTGTAGATCACGCATCAAGGGCCAGTGTCTTCGAACCGCAGACCATCCAGTCTCCAGTGATCCGGCCGAAGGTCCCTTATCTCCGTCGCACGAAGTCGATCATCAGGCGCAAGACCCAACGCGCTGTTGGCGATGGCCGCCAGCGTCGCATCAGACACGTTGAAGCTGTCCGGCAGTGCGGCCGGCGTGCTCATGGCCAGGCTTAGCGAGCGAAAGAGGATGTCAAAGAAGCGCTCTATGGAGCTTCGTGCGAAGACCGGCTCATCCAGCTCGACGCCTACTTCTTTCGGCCCCTGGGCAGCTTCTGCATCAGTAGCCAGGGTCCGCACCACCTCTCCCAGCGAGGGCCAATACTTCCAGTCGTAGCGCAAGCGCAGGGCGGAGAGGCTTTCTTCGAGGTGATACTGGTACAGGTCTCGGTCATGCGCGGCAGCAGAGACCAGCTCCGCAACGTTGAAGAACGTGTTGTCAGCGAAATCACCGGGCTTGTCTCGGAAGGCCTCTCGGCGATCCAGCAGGTCGGCCAGCGACTCGGCGGCTTCTGCGATGCGTCGATTGACCTCAGTGAGTTCCGCGCGTTGCGCCACGAACTCAGGCTCTTGCCCATCGCCCCACTGCGCAGCGGAACTCATCACCAGACCGAAGAAGGTCCGCAGATGCGCGTCCGATCGGAAGCAAAAGTACAGCTCTGTGTACGCATCGGCCAGTTGATCCCGGCACGCCAACAGTCGACGTGCGATGACGTTCTCACTGTGCTCTCGACCGCTGGAGTCGTTCTGCAGCTCACGCTCCTGGATAAGCGTTTCGCAGGCAGCGGTGGCGTCGAACGGCGTCATGTTTTCTCCAGAGCGATGCGAGCTGTACATCAGCCCACATGCCGGGGAAAGGGGGCGCAGAGCCTGTGCGGATCGCCTGTGACGAACAGCGCACTGGGCTGAAGCCTTCTCCAGCCGCGAGATACGCCGCTGTGCTTCAGGCGGGAGTTCACAGAGGGTCTACGCCCGGAACTGACTCTAGGGTGATGGCCGCAGGCTCGATGTAGGACCAGGGCGCTTATGAAGGACGCGCGGCTGATGATGGCCCATGCAAAAAGGGGCTGGCCGGCGCAAGCCAGCGAGCCCAACGCCGCGTCGTCAGGAAGACGCACGGCAACTGCGGGGTTAGAAGACACGCACATGGCGTCGGCCGTAGTCAGGCGGCAGCGAACTCTCGGCGTCGCAACTCATGAGCAGGCAGGTCCTCGAAGTGATGTGCCCCGCCGCCTTCCTGGGTGCCCACATTCCGCGCAGCAAGCAGCTGCGGATAGACTGCGCCGACGCGAGGTGAGCTCAAGCTCGCTAAAGGACTCCTGGCACCTCGCCATGCGGGCACACTCTACTTACGAGAGTGGGATGGGGATGAGCCGCGCAATGCTGCGCACCTGGTGTTTCGTTCCCGCGCGCTTCGCGAGAGGAGCCGCGCGGCGACTGGTCGCGGCAAAGGCACATGCACACATGTGCCCCGCTTTGCGTGTGACCTGCGGGCCTCGCCTACGCTGTCCGTCTTCGGCACTCTGAAAGAAGAAGGGGGCCGACATGCGGCCCCCCCGGTGGTTCGACTACAGCCTCTCAAGGGGCATACGGTTGGGGTCCATTGAACCCGCCGGCTGCCGCGACGGCGATGCATGCGGACAGGGTCACAGCGCGGATGGGTGCGCGGATGCAGGCATCCACGCGGGCTTTCAGGTTGATGGAATTGACCATGGGAGCCTCCTTCTTGGCGTTGTGAGTGTTGATGCTTCGTGAATGGGTGTCGCGGATATGGACAGACTTCTGGGCAGGCTTGGCAGCCTGTGCGGGTTGGGCACCGCTTGCGCGGCAAGTGATGCTGTGACCCTGGCCCTTCATCGCCTCATTGACAACCGTATGCCTCCAAAATTGGGGTTGCGTCGAAAGTGGCGATTTTACCGCCGCCCCGTCCCGGTGCTGATATTTAGGCTGGTAAAGCGGCTCAACCTCAATGCCCGTCGCGCCGAGACGCAAGCTGTCGAACTAGGTTGAACAACTCGGCTTGATATAGCGCGTCGTGCAGCGCCTGGTGGTCGCCTTTCGACTTCGGCTGAAGATGTGCCGCCATGCGGCTCGAACGGGTGTCGCCCCAGCAGCAGCCTGTCGCGCCCATGTACAGCGCCTTGATGTCGAGCGCCGCGAAACCGAAAGGGTTGGCCTGCAAGTAGCGGTGGAAGTAGTAGTTGACGAAGGACCAATCGAAGGGCGCGTTGAGCCCCACAAAGACTGGCGTGCCGTGGTCGCCAGCGACCTTCTGCACCCAATCCCGGAACCGCGTCATAGCCACGCCAGGCTCTGTGCCATCGACCGCCAACCTTTCCAACGACAGGCCAGTCACCTCCATGGCCTTGGCATCCGCCTTGTCGGAAATGGGTTTGAACTCGCACGAAAAGGTCTGATTGGGGTAATCGACGTTGCATGCGCCGAGGGTGAGCATGCTGTACTCACCCGGGATCGGACCCGAGGTTTCCACGTCGATGGACAGAAAGATCTCGGTCTTGTTGGTCATGGAATCAGCGGGTCGGCGGCCACGAGCGGTGGCCGGTTCTTGATGGCGTTCCAGTGGGTGCGGAAGGCCTCTCGGCGCTCGGCGGCGTTTCCCGTGGTCTTCCAGTGGAGGCCGGAAAGCGACACGATGTCGAAGGGATGTTCAGTGCCCTGCTTGGCCAACAGCATAGTGGGCAGGCAGCGCCCCAAGGCGTAGCCCAGCTCAATGAAGCAGTTCGGTCGCACGCCGGTGATGTCGGCCAGAACCACGCTGCTGTGGTGCAGCTTCTTGAAGATTTCCTCGTCGATGCGCGCGTGTTCGTACGCCTGGTTGCCGTCGACCACGACGAGCCGGTAACCGAGTTCGTCCTCCATCACCGGCTGGACGACGGTGTCGAAGTAGTTCTGAACGTCGCTGTAGTCGGGGTGGGCAGGGTTCAGCAGGCGCACGACGAACGCCTTGGGTGGCACCAGCTCCTCGAGCAGGCCCATCACGTCTCGCAGGCCGTCGGCAGCGGTCTTGCCGGTGTACATCTCGATGCGGTTGAGCCAGCTCTCGGGTGTGGTGCTGCCCTCAGTTTGGAACAGGCGCCGGGCGTTGTTGCCGGACATGCCAAAGTCGAAAAGCCGCGATGCGCCGGTGGTCGCCGGGCCCAAATTGAAGTTCAACGGCACGACCGGCTTGCCGGCCTGGTGGTACAGGTTGGCCAAGAAGCAGACTCCTTCGCCACCGCCGACGGCGATCAAGATGTCGCCGTGGTGCGCCTGCATCTCCATGCGCTTGCTGGCCATGTTCCAGTGCGCGGCGCTGCGGATTTCAACGTGCGGCGATGTCCGCATCGCGTTCCAGACCGGGCGGAAGGCCTCGGGAATTTGGCCTTCGTTCTTGTGGTGCTTGACCGCGATGGCCAGCGGTCCGGGGGCATCCACCGGGCGCCGCGCCAAGTTGGCGTGGACTGTCTCCCAGACGAGCCAGTCGAAGCAAATCGGCTGACCGTCCGCCCGCAGCTTCTCGTCGTCGACGGGGATGATGAAGTTGGCGCCCTTGGCCAACAGTTCCTGCACCAGTTGCTTCACGAACGCGCGGGCGCGCTCGACCTCGGCCGGCGTTGCAATTGCGGGGTCGGCCGAAATGCTGCCCGTGAGGTGGATGCGACGACCAAAAAGTGGTGATCGCGGCATCACTTGTCCTCCATCACCGGCGAGGGCTTCAGCGCCGTCGCGACGTCGAGCAGGTCCTTGAACTTCAACTCGCGGCTGGGGAATGCCTGGGCCAGGGCGGCGGGATAGAGGCGGGTGCGGATGTCGGAGAACGTCCAGCCCGGCCGCTTGTCGCGGGGCCCGGTCGCCTCCACCAACTCCTTGATTTGCCGGTCCGTCAGCCCGATGCCGTCCAGGTCCATCGTCAACAGCGCCTGGCGCTGGGCATCATCAGGCCGAGTGAACTCTTCGACGATGGCGGCACGGCGCTGCAATGCTGCGTCCAGCACGGACAGGCGGTTGGTGCAGAGGAAAACGACGATGCGGCCACCGAAGCGGCGCAGGTCATCGACACCTTGGATCAACGTGTTGACCGCGACCTTGTCCTCGTGGTGGCTGTGTTCCTGATTGCGCGATGCGGCCAGCGAGTCGCCCTCGTCGATGATGAGGAATGCCCGGCGCGACTTCCCGGCGGCCTGCACGACCTCGTGGAAAGCCTGGTTCAATAGCGTGCCCATCTCGCCCACCTTGCCGCTGCCGCGCACGCGATTGCTCAGCTTGAAAAGCTGGGCGTCCTCCGTGCGGGACTCCTTGGCAAGGCGGTTGGCGATGCACTCAGCCATCGCGGTCTTGCCCGTGCCCACATCGCCGTGGAAAATGACCAGGGGGTACTGCTCGGCCACCAGGTCGCACAGTGGCACCTTCTTCTTGTAGAGGTTCTTGCTCCACGCTTCCAGGTCACCCAGGTGGAGCAGCAGCTGCAGCTGGTCGTGGATCTTGCGATAGCGGTCGGCAAATCCGAGCAGCGTCTTCTCGCGGCCCGACAACGCGGTGTCGGGCAGGGGCGTCTTAGCGTCAAAGATGGTGGGTTGGGTCACAGGCTGAAATCCTTGCGCTGCATGCCATAGCCGTTGCTGGCGTAGTCGCGGTTGGCACTGGCGGCCAGGGTGCGGTGGCTGGTGTCCGCCGTGGACTCCACCCAGTTGATGTTGAGCTTGGGTGCCAACTTGGCCTGCGCAGCGGCGTCATACGCCGACGTGTGGGAGATCGTGATGCGCAAGACGGGATTCGGCACCTGCGGCCACATCACGCCCCCCGGCCGGCTCATGGTCAGCTCGCCAGAAGCAACGTTGACCTCGAAACAAGTAGCCTTCTGCTCCACGCCAAAGCTCAGCAGCGTGAGGTCGACCTTCTTCAGGTAGCCGTTCTTTGCCAGCAACTCGATGTCGTGGCCCCAGTCGCGAGCCTTCTGCTCGGTAATCGCCCCCGTGCTGGACGCGATCATGACCAGGTCAGCCGTCACGCGACGCATGACGATTTCGATGTCGGCGACCGAGTAGGTCTCAGTGGTGGTTGACGTGGAGCTCATGCTTCCTCCTTGACCTTAAAGCGCGGACCGAACAGTTCTTTCCAGACCTCGATGTCGTCCTCCTCGGACGCGAAAACGGCCGTTTCCCAAGCTTCCAAGGCCGCGGCGACGATTTCCTTGCGCTCGTCCTCGGTGATGCGGCTTGCGACGTTGTTGCTGTTGCAGACAGGGTCCAGGATCACAACCGGATCGTTGAACTGGGTGAACACCAGGCCGTTCTCCGGGAAGGAAATCACCTCCTTCAGGCCTGACTGCGCGATGTACAGCAGGAAGTCCCTGAAGCGCTTCTCGATAGAGCCCTCGGTGCCCTTCTTGGCCAGGACGTGCGCCATGATCAGCTCGATGGTGAAGGACTTCAGCTGCGTGAGCTCGATGCGGTTTCGCCACTTTTTGGCCAAACGCACCAGGGTGCGGAAGTCGCTGTCCTTCTCTTTGCGGTCCCGCACGAACTTGATCTGGCAGGGCGCGCAGGTCTGCATCTTGGTGCCGTCGTGGATGTCGAACTGCCACCCGTAGCCCGGGCGCGCCGCGTCCTCGATGACCGGCACGATGTCCACGCTGAGGCCTGAGCCGACGAACTGGACCGTCGCGGCCTTGCGCTGGATTTCGAAGTTCTCGACGGACTTGCCGGGGTACAGCTTCAGCAGCGTGTCGTAGATCAGCTGCGTCAGCGTGCCCAGGGTTTCCTTGTCGACGTTGCGGCCGGAGATGTAGAAGACGACGTCAACGTCGACGGGGTCCTCCGAGGTCTTGCGCAGGATGGTGAACTTGGCGAAGGAGCCGGCCTTCACTACCTTGGTGACCTTGACGTCGCTCTGCTCGTGCAGGCGGCTGGTAAGGGCGCTGATCAGCCGGTCCACCTGGGCGTGGTATTCCTTGCGCTTGTCTGCGGGCAGACGCAGCACGGTGCTGTCGTAGTAACGGATCTCGGTGTTGCTCAGTGACATGTGGTTCTCCTTCGGCCAAGCGCTGGTCGGGCCAGCCTCAGCGGGTTCTGGTTCCTGCTGACATCGGCCGCCAGGGGATCTATCGAGCTGGACCTGGAAATCCGCGCTTTTCATCCTGTCGCCGCGCATGAAATGTAGCATAAGTGCGATTTGCAACAAAACGCCGTTGAAAACGCAATTTGTTGGCGCCTTTCTGTTCTGTTTGTGGAGGCGGCAGGCAGTTCCAGCCATCGTCCCCGTGGTCGCCGCGAAAAATGCCCCCGATTCGGGTGACTCTGAAAGGTTTCAACAAAAATCTGTGGATAGGATCGGATGGCACGCTGATTGCCCCCGTCCAAAGACCGATTAATACACGACTGACCACATGCTCCACTTCTATGCCTTCACCAACGTGCAGAGCTTCCTTGAGCGCACCGAGGTGTCGCTCCGCTTGACTGAGAAAGCCAGTGCACGGGGTTGGGTGCAGACCGCACCCTCTGGCTTGCGTATCAGCACTGCCATCGCCGCACTTGGCGCCAACGGTGCCGGCAAGACGTCGCTGCTGAAGCCGCTAGCGTTCCTTATCTGGTTTGTTCGGGGCTCCTTCACGGGCCTCAAACCAGAGCAGCCGATTCCAGTGTTCGCGCACTTTGGGAAGAAGGATGTGCCGTCGGAGTTCGAGGCTGAAGGCGAGGACAGCGATGGCGTCGTTTGGCGCTACGTGGTCCGCATGACGGCCAAGCAGGTGTTGCACGAGGCGCTGTACCGAAAGAAGGAGCGCTTCAGCTACGTCTTCGTGCGCGACTGGGATGAGGCAACGCGCACCTACGTCATCAAGCAGCAGGACTTCGGCTTCAACCCAACCGAGGCGTCCAAAGTTAGGCCGAACGCCAGCCTGATTGCAACCGCTGCCCAGTACGGCATTGAGGTGGCTAAGCATCTGACTGAGCAGACGTTGTGTACCAACGTCGATTCGTCGGGGCGGCATAGCCTTGACCACAATGCGCTGTTCGGAGCTGCCGACTTCTTTGCCCAGGACGCCGAGTTGAAGGAGCAAATGAAGGATCTGCTCAGTTCCTGGGACATGGGGCTCAAGGACATCAAGCTCCGCGAGATCGACGTGAAGCCGAAGGTCGGTGCTCCTCCAGATGCGGAGAGCAAGGTCTGGTATCCCTGGGGTATTCACACGTCTCGAAATGGCGAGACGCATGAGGTCCCGTTCTTTCAGGAGTCGACGGGGACCCAAGCAGCTTTCGTCTTGTTGTCCGAGTTGCTCCCCGCCCTAGCCAATGGAGGCATCGCCCTCATTGACGAATTCGAGAACGACCTGCATCCGTTGATGATCGAGCCCATCCTGTCGCTGTTCGACAACCCAAACACGAACCCGCATGGCGCGCAGATCATCCTTTCGTGCCATTCGGCGGAGGTCCTGAACCTGCTTCACAAAGCGCAGATTTACCTGGTGGAGAAGGACGAATGCGAGAGTCGCGCCTGGCGGCTTGACACCATGCAGGGGGTCCGTAGCGATGACAACTTCTCGGCGAAGTACCTGTCCGGTGCGTACGGCGCGATACCTCGTGTTGGCGTGGAGGCAAGGCGGCGCGAGCCATGACGGTTCGTGCCGTCCGCGAGACGGTGCTTATCGTCGGGAGCGGGTACGCGGAAGAGGCCTTCCTCAAGCATCTGAAGGGGCTCTATACGTCAAAGGCTGCGGGCAAGAGTTTGACCGTCGGCAATGCGCGAGGTGGGCGTGCAGTAGACGTCGTCGCCGAAGCGGGGCGGATCGCTCGACGGCTTCCACATCAGGTCCTTGTCGCATTGTTCGACGCGACATTGGATTCAGAGGGCGGCGCCACTACGGCGGCCCAGAAGAGGAGGATCGTTGCCGTTCGATGCGACCCCTGCCTCGAAGCGGTGCTGCTGCGTCTACACGGAGACGACACCGAGCGCGATTGCGCCGGTCACAAGAGCGCGTTTGCGCACCGTTTCGGCGGCCCGGCGCATGATCCCGCCGTGTATGCGCTTCACTTCCCGCAGAAGCTGCTGAACGCTACTCGGGCGAGTTGCAAGCAGCTGGATGAATTGCTCAGGCTCCTTGGAGCCTAGACGCAGGCGACACATTTGAACGGCTGAGAGTCTTCCCGCCACCCTCGTTCTATCGGTCAACGGGCTGTACGGAAGCCGGCGTTGAACGCCCGTAGAGCCTGCCAAGTTGGCAGGTTGGTGGCCCACCACCTCGCTGTCCTCGCGTCCGGGGTCCCGAACGTGGGGCTGCCGGTCAGCATGCGGGCATTGGCACCAGGCGCTTCATACTTGTTGCATATTCCGACGCGACCTGAGCACCAGATCCAGCGTCTTCTGAGCACGGAATCCGGCGCCTGATGAGCACCCCGTCCGGAGGTGTCGTGCAGGGCAGCGTGTCCGGCGACTTGACCACTCGGTCCAGCGCCGCGTGCAGAGATGCTGACTGCTTCAGGCTGGGTGCTGCCCCTCAATTCGTCCATCGTGCGGCAGCAAAGTGCCCATAGCGTAAGGTCGAGATCGACGTCGAAGCGCGGCAGAGCAGCGAAAGCGGTCGGCCACCGGTCAGCAACCTGATCTCCTGGGGGCAGTCCGCCTCAACGGAACCATGAGCTCGCCGCCCCGTGCAAATACTCGACCGACCGGCCCTGCTTTATGTCGCCAAGATCTAACGCGTCAAGCCGATTGCTAGGCCTAACATCCACTTGCTAGGCAGTTCGCCAATCGAGCGAGCGTCAGATCAGGGAGGAGCGATGGCTTGCAAGGTCAGATATCTCAACAGCGCCGGCATCATGCCTCGCGAGGTCAAGGGCATAGACGCCTTATCCAAGGCATTCCCCTCGAACTGGCTGCTTTACGTCTCTTTGAACTGCTTTCCTCGCAATCAGACTCCGATGGAGATTGATGCGGTCGTGGTCATGGATGACGTCATCCTCCTCCTTGAAATCAAGGACTGGAATGGCAAGCTGACCCACAAGGGCGACCGTTGGTTCCTCAACGGCGCGCCGCGCAAGCGATCGGCAGCCATCTTGGTCGACGAGAAGGCCAAGAAGCTGAAGTCCGTCATCCAAGGGCAGAGTTCGCTCGCTGGCGCTTTCTATGTTGACTCGCGCGTCGTCTTCACGGGCACGGCCAATGCAGCGAACCTCGATCCGCAAGAACAGCGGCGCTGCCTGACCCTGGCAGAGGCTTGCGCCATCGGGGACCCAGGCAAGCGCCATCTGTATGTTCAGCGCGGCAAGGTTTCGCTTACCAAGGCCTGCAATCTCGAGTCGGAGTTCGACAAAATATTCAACAACACGCAGCTCTTCCAGCGGCTCGAGTCAGACTGGGCGGGCTACACGGTCACGGAGAAGGACATCTTCGTGCACCCCAAGCAGGTCTGGCGAGACCATCTGGCCGAGCGAAGCGACGAGAAGCGCCTGAAAGCAATGGTGCGAACCTGGTCGTTCAACAACCTGCCGGTCGGACTCAATAGCTCGGAGATGCGCAAGGTCGTGGCGATGCGTGAGACCAATGCGTTCGCCTACCTCCAGGACGTCGGGAGCGAGCTCATCGTGCGCCAGCGCGTGCTGCGGGAGGTGGCCACCCCGGACGACGAGGTTTCGACCGGGCACTTCGAAGTCCGCCAGATTGCGCCAGGTTGGTATCCGCTTGACCAATACATCGTGCGCAATACCGATGCGCTGAGCGTGTTGGACCGCATAACCATCGTCATGGGCTTGCTCAGCATCGTCGGGGAGCTGCACCGGGTCAACGTGACGCATCGGGACCTTGGTGCTAGATCAATTTGGGTGGGCGGACACAGCGACCTGGCCCTGACCGGCTTCATGTCTTGTCAGCTGCCGGACAAGACGACGGTGATGGATTGGCTGAAGGACCTGCGGGGCTACGCAGGCTTCCTGCCAGAAGACGCCAGCGGCAGCCCCAGCACCGGTCGGCAGCGAGACGTCTACAGCTGCACTTACCTGGCCGCCCAGGTGCTCACCGGCGAGGTGCCAAAGGCCTCGGATATTGAGGCGACCATTGCAGCGCTCCCGCCAGAGCTGAAGAACTTGAGCGACTGGGTGCGGCGCGGACTGTCCGCCGACCCGTCATCGCGATTTGCGAGCGCTGCCGAGCTCATGGATGAGTTTGCGGTCGTTGTCGAGGCTGGGCCGGCTGACGGGTTCGATCCAACTCTGTTGGATCGATTTGAGACCATTGACGTCCCGTATGTGCGATGGCCGCTCTCATCTGTCGTCGCGTCAGCAACCCAGAAGCAGGTTTACGCGCATGTCAAAGGGGACGAGACCGTCATGGTCAAGGTCTGGATGTCGTGGCTGCGCGGCCGTTCCACGCAAAGCGATTGCGCGCTCCTCAAGCTGCTGCTGAGCGTTGACCAACTGATTGATGCGCCACTCAAGGGGCTACCGCGGTTCATTGCGAGAGGCCTTTCCCCGCTGGGCGCCTTTGTCGCGTATGAACGCAGCGAAGGAACGCCTTTGGCAGAGCTCAAGCCGCTCCCTGAGAACGCAGGGGTGGAACTCGCCGCTGACCTGCTGCGCACGGTCATCGCCCTTCATGAGCGCAACTGCGAGCATGGAGACATCTCACCTTCCAACGTGCTGGTGAACGTCGAAGAGCGAAGCGTCTGCCTCATCGACCCGTTTGACATCTCACCGGTTGGCGACGGGACGACAAGAACGCCTTCGATGCTGCCTGACAACTGGGAGCTCCTGCCGCAGGCGGCAATCGACCGCTTTGCCGCCTTAAAAGCCGCCCAGATGTTGCTAGCGCTGGATCCAGGCGGTGCGGCCCAGTCGCTTCAGCCCGAGCTTGATGCCGAGCTGAGGAAGCCGGTTATCGAATCGCTTCAGTATGCGCTGGCCAAGGTGTCTCAGGCGGCGGAGGCGCTGACGGCCGCCGAGGTGATCGAGTTCCATTTGAAGACCGAGCGGCCCACGCACGGTTTCCTCCAGGTGGACAAGCTGTATGTGCGGCGCTACCTCGACCAAGCGGGTGTCGTCACCTTCGATCTCACGACCGAAAAGGCTCAGTTGGTCCTGAAGGGCACCGGTATCGAGCTGCAGGGCTACTACTTCAGGCAGACCTTCTTCGCGACTCTCGAGCGCGAGTCCCGCTCAGCGCATCGCGACATCCCCATCAGGGTGACGGTTCAGGAGGGCGGCATTGGCGGCTTCGAGGAGCTATACGCCTACCTTTGCAGCCATGAGCGATTCACTGTCCATCCTACCGAGGAAGATCAGTCAGCACCTCCAACGCAGTTCGAGGTGACCTGGCACTGGACGAAGCTGCTCGAAATCGAAGAGGAGTCTCGCGTCGAGATTGCCGTCACAGAGATACTGGCTCAAAAGGGCCAGACCCTCGTGCTTGCCTACGAGAACCTGGGAAGAGACTTCGACTTCGACGAGGAAGACTCCATCGACGTCTTTGTCGGCAACCGCAAGATCGGCTACGTCGACCTGTCCACGAGCTCGCTCCCGAGCGCCATTGGCATCGTGTGTGAGCGTGGGAATATCTCGGACGGTGACCGCCTGCGGCTGGCAGAGCGACGGGAGCAGACTTCGATGGAGCGGCGCTCACGAGCGGTCCGCCGCATCCTGGAACGCCGTTCGGTTATTAGCGACCTGGTGGAGTATTTCGACCCGCACAAGAGTGTCCTACCGAAGCCTTTCGACCTCACCATCGACGACGTACAGCTTGGTGCCTACGGCCTTAACGCTGGCCAGCAGCATGCATTCCGTCATCTGTTGTCGGCTGGACCGGTCGGTTTGCTTCAGGGACCCCCTGGCACCGGCAAGACGAGATTCATCGCGTCCTTCGTGCACTGGCTCATCTCCAAGGGCGGGGGCCAGCGCGTCCTCATTGCCAGCCAGTCGCATGAGGCCGTCAACAACGCGATCGAGTCACTGCTGCGCCTTCACAAGGAACGCGGTGAGACGCGGCCGAGCCTCCTGCGTATCGGCTCCAAGGGCATCACCGACCGCATCCGTCCCTTTCACACGTCTGAATTGCGGGAGAGCTACCGGGTCAAGTTCGATGCCGCCGCCAAGAACCGGTTTGGCCAGCTCACCAAGGCGCTGGGCGTGGACCGGACGTTTGCGTCTGAGCTGTTCGACTTGGACAAGCAGGTCGGAACCCTCGCGCGTCGCTTGAGCACTGTGCAGGAGGCCCTGGATGAGGATGAGGGACAACTGGCCGCTGATCGCGAGCGCAACCGCGTGCAACGCGTCCGGGTCCAGGATGCTTTTAAGGCCGCGTTCAGGGCCGTAGCAGGACAGGAAACGGACGGCGCGTCCCCGCTTCAGGCCTATGACCAGCTGCTCTATGCCTTGCACCTGAAGTACCCGAATGTCTCTCCGGCGGATGCGAGTTCGGCCCAGCGTGCGTTGAAGCTCACCAATGACTGGCTGGCTTCGCTTGGGTCACCGGGGCGGAACTTTGAAGAGTTCCTGGCCAAGACACGCAGCGTCGTCTCGGCGACCTGCGTCGGTGTCGGGCAGACGCGCATCAAGATCGAGACACAGGTGTTCGACTGGGTCATCGTTGACGAGGCTGCCAGGTGCACGCCCGGCGAGTTGGCGGTGCCCATCCAAATGGCCAAGCGTGTCCTTCTGGTGGGCGACCATCTGCAACTGCTGCCCATGATGGACGACCAGATGCTCAGCGACCTCAAAGAGGTTGAGCCGGACGTGTCGTTCGAGGAGCTGGCTCGCAGCGACTTCGAGCGCGCCTTCACGTCGACTTACGGCCAGTCCATCGGCGTGCGGCTGACTGAGCAATACCGGATGGACGGCGCTATCTGCGACTTGGTCTCGGAGTGCTTCTACGAGGAGAGCGGCATCCGGCTAGTGACCTCAGAGGCGCGAAAGTCGGTGCTGCAGCCGACCGACTTCGGGATGCCTTGGTTGTCCAAGCCGCTCGTCTGGATCGATGCCGGCAACGAGCACATGAACTCCGAATACCGTCCGGAGGGTGAGACTACCGTCCACAACCGCAGCGAAGTCGACGCGGTCATAGCGGTGCTTGAGAAGCTGGCGGCGGACAAAGCTTTGGTCACCGCCCTGTCGAAGCTTGACGATGAGACACCGATTGGTGTCATCTGCATGTATGCCGGGCAGAAGCGTCAGATTGAGCTGGCGTGGTCGCGCCGTCCGTTCGATCCGAAGTTCAAACGCCTGGTGCGCATCGACACGGTCGACTCCTACCAGGGCAAGGAGAACGCCATCGTCATCCTCTCCCTGGTGCGCAGCAATCCGAAAGGGTCACCAGGACACGTGGGAATCCCGAACCGCTGCAATGTGGCTGTTTCGCGTGCGCAGGAGCGACTCATCGTTGTCGGCGATGCGGACATGTGGGCTCGTCGGGTTGGTCCGAAGTCACCCATGCGCAGGGTCTTTGAGCACATGAAGAGCAACCCGAGCCACGCCAAGCTCCTCAAGGCGTCGGAGGTCGCATGAGCATGGACGAGAACAACACCTTCGAGACGAACACGTTCGGGTTCAACCTTCCTTGCCGTCAGTTCGTCATCGCTGCCGAGAGGACCAAGGAACGTAGGCTGCCCATGGTGGACGAGTTCATCCTAAGAACCCTTCTCGTGGTGAAGTCCATCTCAGCGGACAGGCTGGCGCGATTTTTCGGCTTTGAAGGGCGGGACCTGGGCATCGCCATCTCTGACCTTCAGTCGCGCAGCTTGGTCCTGGTGGATGGCGACAACCTCAGCTTGCACCCATCGGCCAAGGAGATGTTCCGAACGTCGAGCGAAGACGCGCCGACTATCACGGTTGCGGAGCCGTTGAACGCAGACGTCTGGTTTGACCTGGTGACCAAGCACATGGTGAGCGGTCGTGGACTGCGAAACGTCCAACACCTAATTCCGCTGCCGCTGCGTCAGCAGATGGACGAGGCAGAGGCCCGCGCTGCCTTCCACGACAACTTCCGGGACTACTTGCGCATCGCGCGCAACGATCAAAAGGCGGACCAGTGGAGCCTTTACTCCATCCTCGACGTACACGCCGGCCGCTACAGCTTTGTCCAGATTGGTGGCAGCGAGCGGCTGACTTTGCAAGGCCCGCCCAGGCTTGAGTCACAGCTAAATCTGCGCGGGGCCGACTCGAAGGGCCGGGGAAAACAGCTCACAGAGGCAATGTCCGCTGAGCTACGTAAGCTGGACCACGTCAACCCGAGCCAGGCTTCGTTCAACGAGTTCGCTCGCATGTTCAACCACCGCGACTGGTTACAGTGGTTCCGGTCCGAGGGGCACTTCGACCTGGCGGGCTGGTTTCAGCAGGAAATGAATGGCGGCTCGGCCGACACCGTGCCGCTGGTAGGCTACCCCTACGTCGAACGCAACCGAAGAGCCATTGCCGAACTGCTGGAGGATGCGCCGCTGGACTTCAGCGGGGATCATCGCTGGCAGACTTGGTGGCTGAGACCCGGAGGTTCGCTTTGGGGCGCAACGGAGGACGTTCCTGCGACCCTTGAAGTACTGCGCGGCGTCATCAGAGCGCGAGCCAAAAGAGGGACGCTTTCGTCCGTAGTGATCTCGCCAGCCTCGGTGACAGACACGCTGTCAAAGACGTTTGCGCGAGTCTTCGACATGGGCGTCCGAGCGCCGACAAAGAAGGTGCCAACAGCCCTTGAGGTAATCATCATTGGCGAACGGGTTGCCGTGGTTTCGGTGATGGTCGCGCTGAGTGCGTCTGTGTGCGTGCCAATCGGGTACGCAACCAACAACGAGGCCCGAGTTCGCCGCATCGCCGAGCAAAGCGGCCTTGATGAGCTAATCCGCGAAGGAACTCGCTTGTGGCCGCAAGCCGGTCGATGAACGGCGGGAGCTAGCCTCCTGCTGCCACCCGATCAATTTCGGCTTTGGGCACATTCCCGACCGTGGTCAGCGATTCGGCGGCGGCTTCGTGCCCAAAGCCGAAACTCACCGAGCTACAGAAATGGGCTGCTCTGAGACATTCGCGCTTCAGTTTCTGGACGGCGGCAACCGCCAGCACCGGTCATTAAGCATCGCCGGTGGCGACAGGCGGCTTCACCCTCGGGACCGGTCACTCGACCGCGGGGCAGACCACACACATGCTCGAACGACAACGCACCTCGTTTTCCACAGCCAGCCGGGCGCGCAGCGCCCGGCCCCTTCCGCAGGGCGAATCCGAAGTCTTGACCTTGCTTCAACCTCTGGTTCCGACGAGGGCCTGAACCCGCACCTTTGGCGAAGCTGCTGGCTGACGCAGGCGTCGCCGATGCAGCAGATACCAAGCCGCCGGGATGACGAACATGCTCAGCAGCGGCGCGCTGACCATGCCCCCCACCATCGGTGCGGCGATGCGCGTCATGACCTCTGAGCCGGTGCCATGGCCGAACAGCACCGGCAGCAGGCCCGCCATGATGACGGCGACCGTCATGGCCTTAGGCCGCACGCGCTGCACCGCCCCCTCGCGGATGGCCGCCACCAGGGTCCGTTCGTCGTCCTCTGCACCGGCCGCCAAGCGCTGCTCGTGGGCGTGCTTCAGGTAGACCAGCATCACTACGCCGAACTCGGCTGCGACGCCCGACAGCGCGATGAATCCCACCGCCGTTGCCACCGAGATCGCATGCCCCAGCGCCCAGATCAACCAGAAGCCGCCCACCAGCGAGAACGGCACCGCCGCCATGACCAGCAGCGCATCACCGGCCGAGCGGAACAGCAGGTACAGCAGCACGAAGATGACCACCAGCGTCAGCGGCACAACGAGCTTGAGCCTCTCGGTCGCGCGCTCCAGGTACTCGAACTGGCCCGACCATGACACCGCGTAGCCGGCCGGCATGGCAACCTGCGCCGCCACGGCTTGCTGCATGTCTCGCACGACGGAGCGCAGATCGCGGCCGCGTACGTCGACATAGACCCAACCCGACAGTCGGGCGTTCTCGCTGCGCACCATGGGTGGCCCGTCTTCCACATGGACCCGGGCCACGTCCTGCAGCAGAACCGTCGCGCCGGCCGGTGTCACGAAGGGCAGCCGGCGCAGCCCCTCCAGCGAGTCGCGCAACTCGCGCGGGTAGCGCAGGTTGACGGGGAAGCGCTCGCGGCCCTGGATGACCTCGCCCACGTTGTCCCCGCCGATGGCCGAGGACACGATGGCCTGCACGTCCGCCACGGCCAGGCCGTAGCGGGCGGCGGCGAGGCGGTCCACGTCGACATCGATGTAGCGCCCGCCGGTGAGCCGCTCGGCGAGCGCGGACGACACGCCCGGCACCGCCTTCACCACGGCCTCGATGCGCGTGGTGAGCCGATCGATGGTGGCCAGGTCGGCGCCGGCAACCTTGACGCCCACGGGGCTCTTGATTCCGGTGGCCAGCATGTCGATGCGGTTGCGGATGGGCGGCACCCACACGTTGGACAGGCCCGGTACCCTGACGACGCGGTCCAGCTCCTCCACCAGCTTGTCCGGCGTCATGCCGGGTCGCCATTGCTCGCGGGGCTTGAACTGGATCGTCGTCTCGAACATCTCCAGCGGCGCCGGGTCGGTGGCCGTGTCGGCGCGGCCTGCCTTGCCGAACACGCGCTCGACCTCGGGCACAGTCTTGATGAGCCTGTCTGTCTGTTGCAGCAGCTCGGCCGCCTTGGACACCGAGATGCCCGGCAGCGCTGACGGCATGTAGAGCAGATCGCCCTCGTCCAGCGGCGGCATGAACTCACCGCCCAGCCGCAGCACGGGCACCGCCGTGACTGCCAGCACCAGCGCAGCGATGCCCAACGTGGCCTTCGGGAAGCGCAGCACGGCTTCCAGCGCCGGCCGGTAGATGGCGATGAGGCCGCGGTTGATGGGGTTGGCAGTTTCCTTGGGAATGCGCCCACGGATCAGATAGCCCATCAGCACCGGCACCAGCGTGACCGACAGGCCAGCCGCCGCTGCCATCGCATAGGTCTTGGTGAAGGCCAGCGGCGAGAACAGCCGCCCCTCCTGCGCCTCCAGCGTGAAGACAGGCAGAAAGGACAGGGTGATGACCAGCAGCGAGAAGAACAGCGCCGGCCCGACCTCCACTGCCGCCTTGGCCATCAGCGCCCAGCGCTCGGCGTCGCCAGGCTGGCGGTCGTGCGCCTCCTCGAAATGCTCGACATGCTTGTGCGCCGCCTCCACCAGCACGACGCTGGCGTCCACCATGGCGCCAAGCGCAATGGCCACGCCGCCCAGGCTGAGGATGTTGGCGCTGACGCCCTGCCAGTGCATCACGATGAAGGCCGTCAGCACACCCACGGGCAGCGTCACGACGGCCACCAGCGCCGAGCGCAGGTGGAACAGGAACACCCCGCAGACGAGGGCCACGACGATGAACTCTTCGATGAGCTTCTCGCGTAGGTTGTCCACGGCGCGATCGATGAGCTTGGAGCGGTCATAGGTCTCAACCACCTCCACGCCAGCAGGCAGGCTGGGCTTGAGCGCGTCCAGCCTGGCCTTCACGGCCGCAATGACCGTGCGCGCGTTCTTGCCCGAGCGCATCACCACGATGCCGCCCGCCACCTCGCCCTGGCCGTCCAGCTCGGCCACGCCGCGGCGCATCTCGGGGCCGACCTGGACAAAAGCGACATCGCGCAGCAGCACCGGCGTTGCCCCGACCACCTTCAGCGGGATGGTTCGGAAATCGTCGAGCGAGTTCAGGAAGCCGCGCGAGCGCACCATGTACTCGGTCTCGGCCATCTCGACGACGGAGCCGCCCGAGGCCTGATTGGCCTTGCCCAGCGCCTCGACGACCATCGCATGCGTGACGCCTTGGGCCCGCATGCGATCCGGGTCGAGCACGACCTGGTACTGCCTGACCATGCCGCCCACGCTGGCCACTTCGGCCACATCGGGCACCGTCTTCAGCTCGAATTTCAGGAACCAGTCGTTCAGCGCGCGCAACTGGCCCAGGTCGTTCTTGCCGGTGCGGTCCACCAGCGCGTACTCGTAGACCCAGCCGACGCCGGTCGCATCGGGGCCGAGGGCCGCCGTGGCGCCCGCAGGCAGCTTGCCCTGCACCTGGTTGAGGTACTCGACCACCCGCGAGCGCGCCCAGTAGGGATCGGTCTTGTCGTCGAAGAGGATGTAGACGAAGGAGTCGCCGAAGAAGGAATAGCCGCGCACGGTCTTGGCACCGGGCACGCTGAGCATGGTCGTCGTCAGCGGGTAGGTGACGAGGTCCTCGACCACCTGGGGTGGCTTGCCCGGGTAGGTGGTGCGCACGATGACCTGGGTGTCGGACAGGTCCGGCAGCGCATCGACCGGCGTGTGCAGCGCCGACCAGAGGCCCGTCGCGACCAAGAAGGCGGTGGCAATCAGTACCAGGAAACGGTTGCCCACCGACCAACGGATCAGGGCGGCGATCATGGGACGCTCCCAGCCTTCTGCATAGACATCTCACGACCCGGCGCCGAAGCGCCTGACGCAGGCGACATGCCACCCAGTACCGAACGCAGCCGGGCCTCCGAATCGACCAGGAACTGCCCACTGGCAACAACTTGATCGCCCTCGGTCAACCCTTCAAGGACCTCGAACTGCTCGCCCAGCTCGGCGCCCAGCTTGACGTCGCGGGGCTCGAAGGTGCCGTCACCCTTGCGCACGATGACGACGGCGCGCGTGCCGGTGCGGATCACGGCTTCGGCCGGCACCACCAGTCGGGACACGGCGGGGCCGGCCACCTGCAGCCGAAGCAGCATGCCTGGCGTCAGCCGGCCGGTGCGGTTGTCCACCTCGAAGCGAGCCTGCAGCGTGCGGCTGCTCGCGTTGACCTGGGGCAGGATTTCGGACAGCGTGCCTGCGAAGGTTTGCGTCGCGTCGGCCTGTAGCGCCGCTGTCACCTTCTGGCCAGGCTTGAGAAGTGCTACCTGTGCCTCGGGCACTTCGACGATGGCCCAGACCTTCTCCAAGCCCGAGATCCGGAACAGCGTCGTGCCGGGGCTGACGGCGGCACCTTCGCGCACGCCGAGTTCCGAGATGACGCCACCGGCCGGCGCGCTCAATGTGAAGCGAGCCTGCGCGACGCCGGCGTCCTCGCTCTGGCGCACGAGGGCCTCCGGGATGGACATCGCTCTCAGTCGGTCACGGGCGGCAGCGACGAGTTCGGGCGCCACGCCCGCGCGCTTGAGCGCCAGCAGTTCGTTCTGCGGGCCTAACCACTCGGGCGCGAAGATCGTTGCAAGCGCCTGGCCCTTGTGAACCCGCTCCATCGGCGCGCGAACCAGCAGCTTCTCGACATAGCCGACAACGCGGGTCTGCACGGCAACCTCCAGCCGCTCGTTGAACTGCACGGCGCCAACGGCATCGAAGCTGGACGCGGTGTCAGCTCGCGTCACCATAGCCGTGCGGATGCCCAGGTTCTGCTGGACGGCCGAGCTGATCTTTACGCCAGCGTCGCCTGCCTCATCTGCGTAAACAGGCACGAGTTGCATGTCCATGAAGGGTGACTTGCCCGGCTTGTCGAAGCGGGGGCCCGGGACCATTGGATCGTGCCAATACAGCGCCTTGCGCTCCGGCGCAGGTGGCTCGGCGGCGGCGCCGCCGGCAGTGAGCCGGCCGGCGAAGAACGAGCCCGCGAGCAGGGCCGCCATAGCGATGGCCAACAGGGTCAAGGTGTGAGCGCGCTTCATCGTGCGCCTCCTTCGGTGACAGGCTTGAAGGCGAGCTGGGCCCGAGTCCGGGCCAGCTCGCGCTGGAGCGACAGCAACTTGCGCTGGGCGACGACCTCGGCATGGCGCGCCTCGAAGAGCGCCAGCAGCGGGGTCTGGTTGGAGCGATAGCCCGCCATCGCTGCGGCCGTGCGCTGGCCGGCGGGCTCCAGGACGGACACGCGGTAGCGCGCTATCCGTTCCGCTAGGCGCTCGGCGTCGGCGTCCAGGCTTCTGTACTCGGTGGAAGCGATGCGCTGTGCTTCAGCCAGGCCGGCTTCTGCCCTGTCGACCAGGGCGAACTTTGCGGCGGTCTCGCGGTCTTGCCGGTGGGAAGGCGCGATGGGGATCGGGATGCTGACGCCCACCGAGACCATGTCTGAGTAGCCCGTGCGCTGGCCGTAAGACACGCCCCAAGTCCAGTTGGGCTGCCGGTTCGTCTGCGCGACGCTTGCGTCCTGGCGGGTCAGCTCCACGTCGCTCTGCGCGGAAATCACCGCCGGATGGCTAGCGACGAAGGCGGCTTCGTCGGACACCGCCGCGAAGACCGGAGGTTCAACACCATTGGCAACGGGACCGATCCAACGCTGCAACTGCAGGTCGGCCTGGCGTTGAGCTTGTCGAGCCTCGGCCACCTCGTCTTCAGCGATCCCGCGCGCGCTGGTCAAGGCCAGGACTTCCGGACCACTGCCTGCCGCCGTCGCGAGCTTGGCCTTGGCGGCCTCAAGCTCTTCGTGGCTGTGGTGCGCCATCAGATCAGCAAGCGCGAGAGCCTCGGCCGCGTAGAACGTGTCGACGTAGGCCAGTGCAGCTTGCAGGCGGGTTTCGGCGCCCGCGATGAAAACCATGGCCGCCTCTCGGTCGACCGCGGCCTGGGCCGCAGCCCGCTGGGCGGTGCGCTTTTCCGCAGACAACCATTCCTGGCTGATGCCGATGCGCTTCATCGTCATGCTGTCGGCCGTGGTGCTGAGCCGGTCGCGGCCGGTGACCGGGAGGTTGTCGATGCCTGCGGAGAGCACCGGATCGGGAAGCCGTCCGGCAACGCGGGCAGCTTCCGCGGCGCTAAATGCGCCGGCTTGCGCGCCGCGCGTGGTCGCCGAGCGCTGGACAGCAAGCTCGAGCGCCCGTTCAAGCGAGAGAGGAGCTGCCGGAGCTAGGCCGGGCAGCAAGGCAGCAGCCAACAGGGCCGCGCGCCAGTGAGGGGTGAGCATGGGAACTCCGACGACAAACGAAACGTTTGCCGGCATGCGGACATGCCGCGCCGGCGCCAGTCAGTCGACGGAGGAGGTCAGACTCGGAGTCTGAGCGTGGAAAGGAAGAGTGGGTCCGGAGGCGGCTGAGCCTCGGTCGTGGCCGCAGCGGGGACGGTCGTGGCCTCGACAGGGTCGAGAACCAGCGGCAGTTCCAGCACCTGGACCAACATCGGCAGCGACACCGTCGGGACCTTGACGGCCTCGAAGGACTGCGCAGCACTAGAGGAGTGCTCTGCGCACAGCCCAGGTTGGTCCTGGTCCATGCCTTCGCAGGGCACTCCGGCCGCCATCATTGCAGCCATCGCCGCTGGGTCTGCCTGTTGTGGGCAGACATAGCTTGCCAGCGCCAGCTGTGAGAACAGCAGCGACAGCACCACGAAGAACGCGGTGGTCAGGCGACGGGTGGAGCGGCGGAGCATGGGCACGCAAAGTTTAGCGCCACATATTTAGGCGGCAGGGTCGGGATGTGAATGGCCCTTCTCGTCATGCTCCTCGGCAAGCGCGGCCGTAGCGCTCTTGAAATGGTCCTCCTCATCAGTTTGACCACAAGGCACCAGCTCGCACTGCACGGTGATGTGGTGGATGCCAAATGTCTCCGCCAAGCGCCTGCGCACCTCGGGCAGGACTTGCTTCTCGGCGTTCACCTCCGGCTCCGTCACAAGGTGGACCGTAAGCGTGCTCTTGCCGCTCGTCACCGCCCAGACGTGCAGGTCGTGCAGGCTTTTGACGCCAGGCACTGCCAGCAGGAGCTTCTTCAGCTCGACCATGTCGACGTTTTCGGGCACCCCTTCCAACAGGATGTTGATGCTCGACTTGAGCAACGTCCAGGTCCGGGGCACGACCCACAGGCCGATGAGGATGGCGACCGCTGAGTCGACCCAGGCCCAGCCTGTGAACTTCAGGATGACGGCGCCGACGATGACGCCGACCGAGCCAATCATGTCGGCCCACACCTCGAGATAGGCACCCTTCACGTTCAGGCTCGACTCCTGGCCGCCCTGAAGGACGCGCATGCTGACAAGGTTGACCAGCAGGCCGACGACTGCGATGACGAGCATCGCTGTCGACTGGATTTCTGGCGGTGCCTTGATGCGCAGGTAGGCCTCGTAGAGGATGTAGACCGCCACGCCGAATAGCAGCATGGCGTTGAACGCAGCGGCCAGGATTTCGAAGCGGTGGTAGCCGAAGGTCCTTTGGGCATCGGCCGGCCGCGTGGCTATTCGGATGGCCGCAAGCGCGATGGCCAGCGCCGCGACGTCCGTGAACATGTGCGCTGCGTCGGAGATGAGCGCGAGGCTCTGAGACACGATGCCGCCGACCAACTCGACGAACAGGAACACCGTCGTAAGCCCGAAGGCAATCTTCAGCGAGCGCTGGTTCGCGCCCGCTGTGTGGTCGTGGCCTGCTGACCCGCGAGCGTGGTCGTGCGACATCTTCGGTTCTCCTTAGGCTCTCATCGGAGTCGCAGCCGGCGCTTCGACCTCGTCGTCATCCCGCCGGTGCGCCCACCGATACAGCAGCGGCAGCACCAGCAGCGTCAGCGCCGTCGAAGACAGGATGCCGCCAATGACGACGGTGGCCAGTGGGCGCTGCACTTCGGCCCCGGTGCCGGTGGCGATTGCCATGGGCACAAAGCCAAGCGAGGCAACCAAGGCCGTCATCAGCACGGGACGCAACCGGGTCAGCGCACCCTCCCAGATGGCTTCATCAAGGCTCTTGCCCTCCTCGCGAAGGCTACGGATGAATGACAGCATGACCAGGCCGTTGAGCACTGCAACACCGGACAGGGCGATGAAGCCGACCGCCGCCGAAATCGACAGCGGGATGCCTCTCAGCCAAAGTGCCAGCACACCCCCGGTGAGGGCAAACGGGATGCCGGTAAAGACCAAGAGGCCGTCCTTGGCGTTGCCGAACATGGTGAACAGCAGGGCGAACACCATGGCCAGAGCCAGGGGCACCACAACCTGCAATCGCTGCGACGCGGACTGCAACTGCTCGAAAGTGCCGCCCCAGGCCGTCCAGTAGCCCGTCGGAATCTTCACGCTCGTCATCGCCGCTTGCGCGTCGGCCACGAAGGAGCCAAGGTCTCGACCGGTCACATTGGCGCTGACAACCACCCGGCGTTTGCCGTTCTCACGGGAGACCTGGTTGGGTCCCGGTGCGACTTCAAGCGTTGCGACCTCGCCGAGCGGGATGTACGAGGCTCGACCTTCGCCGCTCGACTTCGGCAGCGGGATGGGTAGACGCTTCAGCGCCTCCACGTCCTGCCGGACGTCCTCTGGCAGCCGGACGAGGATGTCGAAGCGCCGGTCACCCTGGAAGAAGGTGCCAGCTTCTCGCCCGCCGACGGCCGTCGCCACAGCCTCCTGCACATCGGTCATGTTCAGGCCGTAGCGCGTGGCCTTGGCCCGGTCAATGTTGACTGAGAGCATGGGCAAGCCGGTCGTCTGTTCGACCTTCACCTCGGTTGCACCCGGCACTTTCTGCAGCGCGGCCGCAATCTTGTTGGCCGTCTCGTTCAGAGCGTCGTTGTCGTCACCGAACACCTTGACCGCAACATCCGAGCGCACGCCGCTGATCAGCTCGTTGAAGCGGAGCTGGATGGGCTGCGAGAACTCGTAGTTGTTGCCTGGGACCTTTGCTGCTTCGTCGCGGATGGCGGCCAGCAACTCGTCGCGTGTCTTGCGCGGTTCGGGCCACTGGTCCATGGCTTTCAGCATGATGTAGCCGTCGCTGATGTTCGGCGGCATAGGGTCCGAAGCAATCTCTGCGGTGCCAGTGCGCGCAAAGATGCGCTCAATCTCAGGGAACTTGGCCATGAGCGTCGACTCGAGCTGCTTCTGCATCTCCACGGACTGCGTCAGGCTCGTGCCCGGAATGCGCAGTGCCTGGATGGCAAAGTCGCCTTCGTTGAGGTTGGGCACGAACTCGCTGCCCAGTTTGGTGGCCACGATGACCGACAGGGCCACCACAACCGTAACAAGCGTCATCACGACGGGCGCGTTGCCCAGGGTCGCCTTGAGCGCAGGCTCGTAGCGGCGCTTGGCCCACTCCATCAGGCGGTTCTCCTTCTCGGTCACGCGCTCGCCGATGAACAGCGCCACGGCAGCGGGGACGAAGGTCACCGACAGCACCATCGCGCCGAGCAGGGCGAGCAGCACCGTGTAGGCCATCGGATGGAACATCTTGCCCTCCACGCCAGTCAGGGCAAGGATGGGCACATAGACCACCATGATGATGAGCTGCCCGAACAGCAGCGGCCGACGAGCCTCCTTGGCAGCAGCAAACACCTCGTGGAAGCGCTCGGCGCGCGTCAGCGACCGGCCCTTGTGCGCCTGGACATGCGCCAGCCGGCGCACCGCGTTCTCGATGATGACCACCGCCCCGTCCACGATGATGCCGAAGTCCAAGGCGCCCAGGCTCATCAGGTTGGCGCTGATGCCGTACTTGACCATGCCGGTGAAGGTGAAGAGCATCGACAGCGGGATGACCATCGCCGTGATGAGCGCGGCCCGGAAGTTGCCGAGGAAGGCGAACAGCACCGCGATGACCAGTAGCGCACCTTCGACCAGGTTCTTCTGAACGGTCTTGATGGCCTTGTCGACCAGCGTGGTCCGGTCGTAGACCGTGACGGCCTTGACCCCGGCCGGCAGCGTCTTGTTGATGGCCTCCATCTGCTTGTCCACGGCCCGCGAGACAGTGCGGCTGTTCTCGCCCATCAACATGAAGACGGTGCCGAGCACCACCTCCTGGCCGTTTTCGGTGGCTGCGCCGGTGCGCAGCTCCCGACCCAGTTCCACGGCTGCGACGTCACGGACACGGATGGGTTGCCCCTGCGCGGTGCCGATGATGATTTCGCCGATGTCCTCGATGGACTTGACCTGACCAGGGGCTCGCACCAGGTACTGCTCGCCGCGCCGCTCGATGTAGCCGGCGCCGAGGTTGGAGTTGTTCTTCTCCAGCGCGTTGACGACGTCGGCCAGGCTGAGACCGAACGCGCCGAGGCGCTCGAGGTTGGGCGCCACGACGTACTGCTTCGCGAAGCCGCCGATGGAGTTGATTTCGGTGACGCCGGGCACGTTGCGCAGCTGCGGCTTGACGACCCAGTCCTGGATTTCGCGCAGGTCGGTCGGCGTGTAGGCCGTGCCGTCGGGCTTCTTCGCGCCCTTCACCGCCTCGACTGTCCACAGGTAGATTTCTCCGAGACCCGTGGAGATGGGACCCATGCTCGGAGTCACCCCGGCAGGCAGTCGCTCGCGCGCCTCCTGCAGGCGCTGGTTGACGAGCTGGCGCGCGAAGTAGATGTCGGTGCCATCCTTGAAGATGACGGTGACCTGGGACAGGCCGTAGCGCGACAGGGAACGTGTCTGCTCCAGGCCTGGCAGGCCAGCCATGACTGTCTCGATGGGATAGGTGACGCGCTGCTCGGTCTCCAGCGGCGAATAGCCAGGTGCCTGGCTGTTGACGACGACCTGCACGTTGGAGATGTCGACGACGGCGTCGATAGGCAGCTTGGTGTAGCTGTAGGCCCCGAGGGCTGCCATGGCCAGCACTGCGAGCATGACCAGCCAGCGCTGTTCGATGCAGAAGCGGATGATGCGTTCAAACATGTCCGTCCTCCCGCTCAGTGTTCGTGGCCCGCGCTGGCTTTACCCAGTTCGGACTTGAGGACAAAGGTGTTCTTGGACGCGACCTGGTCGCCAGCCTTGAGACCGCTGAGCACCTCGACCGCGCGACCGTCTGAGCGGCCTACCTTGACGGGCGTTGCCTCGAAACCGCCGGACACGGCCTTGAAGACCATCGCCTGGTTCTCGATGGTCTGGACCGCGTCCGACGGCACCGTCAGAGGGACGTCCTGGTTCTCGCCGTAGACAGCGACGGTCACGAAGAGACCGGGACGCCATGCCCCATCGGGATTGGTCAGAGTTACGCGGGCGCGGGCGGTGCGGGTCTGTTCGCCCAGTAGCGCGCCGACGTAGGAGATGGTCCCTTCGACCTTGCTCTCGAACGCGGTCGACGAGACCGACACGCGCTGGCCGACACGAACCGTGGCCAGGTCCTTGGGCGCGACGTTGAACTCCGCCCAGACCGACCGGAGGTCGGAGACGGTGAAGATGCTGGCGTCTTCCTTGACCGCCTCGCCGAGCGCCAGGTGCTTCTCGACCACGGTGCCGTCGAACGGCGCGCGCAGCTCGAAGCGATTGAGGTTCGCCGACGAACCAGTCGCGCCAGGTGCGCCGACGGCTGCGAGCTTCTGGGTCGCGTTGCGGACCGCGATGTCCGCCTCACGCAGGGCAGACTGGGCCTGCAGGTAGTCCTGCTCGGCAGAAATCTTCTCTTGCCAGAGCTTCTTCTCGCGCTCGAAGGTGACACGCGCCGCATCACGGCGCTCCTGGGCGGTCAGAAGCTCGCTGCGCTGCTCGGACAGCGAGTTGCTGGCGATGACGGCCAGCACCTCGCCCTTGCGCACCGACTGGCCGAGATTGGCGACGACCTGCTCGGCCACACCGGCCAAGCGCGGCACGACGTGGGCCGTGCGGTCCTCGTTGAAGCGGATTTCGCCGGTGAACTCGGCGGCGGCTTGGAGCTTTGCCGGGCCTGCGACTTGCATCGCGATGCCCGCTTTCTTGACCTGGTCCTCGGTCAGCTTGACCGAGCGCTCTTCATGCTCCTCGTGTGCTTCCTTGGCAGCCGGCGCAGCCTTCTTGTCGTCTTCGCCCTCTTTGTGTGCGTGGCCGGTCTCTTCGGCATGCTCTGCCTCTTCGCCGGTTTTGTGCCGTTCGGTGAGCAGCAGTCCGCCGCCGGCCAAGATGCCGACAAGGACGATGACCGCCATCGCGATGCGTTGTTTCTTCGTGATTGCCATGTTCGTGTTCCGTTTCAGCGACCGAGCAGGCGGTCGATGGCCGTGGCGGCCTGGTGTGCGTTGGAGAGCGTGCTGAGGTAGCGCGCTCGGGCTTGCAGCAGGGATCGCTGCGCGTCGATGACGTCGAGGAAGCCGAACTTGCCGGCTTCGAAGCCCTTGCTGGCTGAGTCGTAGGCCTGCTGAGCTGCGGGCAGGACCGTCGACTGCAGCGCCTGCAACGATGTGCGGGCAATGGACAACTGCGCCGCCGCTGTCTGCAGTTCGGAAAGAACACGCAGACGCGCGGCCTGGAACTCGTCCTCTGCCTTGTCGGCGCGCTTGCTGGCTTCGTAGACCGCGCCTTGGTTGCGGTCGAAGAGCGGCAGCGGGACGGACAGACCGACGATGGCCTGAGTGCGTCCCAGTTCGTTGTCGCGCTTCGCGCCGACGCTCAGCGTCACGTCCGGCGTCGCCTTGCTGCGCTCGACACCCACCAGCGCCTTGCGGCGCTCCACCTCGGTACGGGCGGCCAGCAGCGCCGGAGCCTCCTCGAGCCGGCCCATCAGCTCGGGCAGAGGTGCGCGTTCCGGGATGACGTTGATGTCGCCTGCGACGCGAACGAACCGTGGCTCTGCGTCGCCCCAGAGGTTGGCCAGTGCATGACGGGAGGTCGTCAGCTCCGCTTGCGCTTCGGCGAGTTCGAGCTGCGCATTGGCCTGGTCCACCTGGGCTCGGGTGGCGTCCACCGGCGAGACCTTGCCGGCCGCTACACGCTTTGATACGGCCTGGGCGCCGCTCGTGGCGAGGTCTGCCGAGTTGCCCGCAAGCTTCGAGCGCTCCTGCGCCGCGAGCACCGCGAAGTACGCCGCGATGGCCGACGAACGAACCTGGGCTTTCGCGTTGGTCAGCTCGACCTGCGCAAGGTCGCGGGCACGCTCAGCCGCGTTGACACGGGCGGCGCGTTTGCCACCCAGTTCCAACGGAATGTTCAGCGTCGTCGTTGTGGTTCGCGTTGCGCTGCGTGTGTCCTCGACGCTTGCAGCGAGTTCCGGGTTCCGGAATGCACCGGCCTGCCGGACGGAGCCGTCGTGGGCTTCAAGCTCTCGCTGCGCCGCCGACACCACGAAGCTTCGCGATGTCGCCAGGTCGAGTGCCTGCTCGAGGGTGAGTGTGTCCGCCGCCTGCTGGGCGCGGACAGTGAAAGGGCTGAGCAATGCGGCCGCCAGCCCGAGCGGCCAAAGAATTCTTCTCATCGAATCTCATAGGTTGAAACCAGGGATTCGGCGAGACGGGTGTGGTTGGAAGTCCTCCTGTCTCGCCGGCTAGGCGAGACGGCGCCACTGCGGGCGGTCTGGCGCCCTGGTGGGCGCGGACGCAAGAGCGTCAGAGGTGACGGCGACCAAGCCGGCCGCAAGGCCTGTGGGCCACAGGCCTGCCAGTGCATCGGCGGCTATGGCCGAACTGCTGATGTGGCAAGAAGCACAGTCGTTGTCCACGACCAACTTCTTCGCCATGGGTTTCTTCGCTTCAGCGTCGTGTGCGTCTGCCTTGTGCTCGTGCTGGTGGTGGCCGAAGTGCTTGGCACCTTGCGTTGTCGTCTCATGCTCGCAGTACGCGGCCGCAGCACCCCAGGCGACCTGAAGAGGCAGCAGGAATGACAGCGCCACCAGGAAGGCGGTGGTCAGGCGGTGGAGGCGACGGATAGTCATCAGTGTTGGCAGTCTAGCGGTTCGGCTTTCGCCGGCGCCCGTCGCACGCCATCATCCCTGCTGCTCCGGCTTGGATGAGGCACGTCCGTGCCAGAGGAAGAACCCGAGCACGAACGCCAGAACGACCGCCTGGGCGGCCAGACCGATGGTGGATGGGTACACCCCCAGGAGTTCAAGGCGCGGGGACGGCAGAGCGCTCGGGACAATCCAACCGGCCTCCTGCAAAGCTGCGACCCCCTTGCCCGTGAGCACGACGGCGAGCACGGCGACAAGCCAGGAGCTGGCGGAGAAGAACTTGCTGATGGGCAACGTTGCGCTGAAGCGCAGAAGCAGGACGGTGATTGCTACCAGGGACAAGATGCCAGCAGCCAGCCCGGCCAGGATGGCGTGGTCGTTGCCCTGGCCCCAAAGCGCCGCGTAGAACAGGATGGTCTCGAAGACCTCGCGATACACCGCGATGAAGGCCAGGCCGAACATGAAGAGCGCTGACTTGCGGTTCAGGGCGGCAGACATGCGCTCACGCAAATATGCCTGCCACTGCCCGGCAACGCTCTTCTGGTGCATCCACACGCCAACGCTCACGAGCACTGCCGCAGCGAAGAGGCTCGACAACCCCTCTGTCACTTCACGGTTCGCTCCACTGATGGTGACAAGGTAAGTTGCCGCACCCCACGTCGCCGCGCCTGCGAGGAGCGCCGTCACCCAACCGGCGTGGACGTAGCCCAGCACATCCGGACGTTCCGCCTTGCGCAGGAACGCAATCATGGCGACCACGACGAGCAAGGCCTCAAGACCCTCGCGCAGCAGGATGGTGAGGCTGCCCAGGAAGGCAGCTGTCCAGTCCGCCTTTGAGTCCGCAAGCACCTTGTCGCCCAGCGTGAAGAGCTGTTCCACATCGGCCGCCGATGCGGCCACTTGTTCGACCGGGGACCTGTCCGAGATGCTTGACCGATAACGGCCCATCGACACTTCAATCTGGTTCTTCAGCGAGCCATCCTTGGCCGCGAGTGCATGCTCGTAGGGCTCAACACCGTCCAGATATGACGACAGGGCAAGGTCCTGTGCCTTCTTGAGATCGCCTGCCTTGTACGCGGCCAGGCTGTCCTTGAGCTGCTTGCGCGCCAGCGACAGGCTGCCGCTTGCAGCCTGGCTCAGTACATCGGGATGCGCGTGCAGGTAGGCCATCACAGCGCTCGCGTCCTTTTCGCCAAGCGACTCAGCCAAGTCGTTCTGCGTCAGACCGACGAAGCGGTCGACGTTGGGAACAGCGGCTTTCGCCTTCTCTCCTTCAACCCATACCTTCTTGCCTTGCCCGACCTCATCGCTGTCATGCGCGAAGGTGCCAAGGTAGGTGGCAACGGCCCATCGGTCTTCTTCGGAAAGCTGACCGAACGCGGGCATGGCCGTTCCGGCGATGCCTTGCGACACTGCTTGGTAGAGCGCAAAGAGGCTGCGTTGGCGCGCACGCTCCTTGTCGGTGAACGCGACGGGCGGCGGGTTCAATGCCTTGCCCACCGGACCCATGCCGTCGCCCGTCGTGCCGTGGCAGCTCGCGCAGTTTTCGGCGTAGACCTTCGCTCCAAGTGCCACGTCCGGGATGTTCGACGGCGCCAGCGGGACGGGATAGGCAGCGACAAGATGCTTGGCCAGAGCCTTGGACAGCGTGCCGACCTGGCTTGCGTCAGCTCGGGCGCCGATGGCCGCCTCAAGCTCGGTGGCCTGGGCAATCAGCGCGGCCTTTTCGCCCTTGGCTTCCAGTCCTTCGATTTTGGTTCGCGCCGTCAGCACAAACTCCTTCATCTCGTCGTACTCGGACTGCGAGACGACCTTGCCATCTTTGACGGCACCGGCGTAGTCGACGGCCAGGTAGTCGAGGATTTGCCAAACGCGCTTCACGTCGGCTTCCGACGCTTGCGAAACGCCTGAGAAGATGAACGCAGCGAGGACGGCGAAGGCCTTGGCGCCTCGTTTGACTGTCTTAGTGAGACTCATTTCGGTTCTTGTGCAAAAAGATGGCCCGCGCGACGCGAGCCATTCGGTCCAGGACTTAACGCGAGCTCTTCAGCAGGCGCAGTCCGTTGAAGACAACCAGCAGGCTGGCACCCATGTCAGCAAAAACAGCCATCCACATCGTGGCGCTACCGAACACCGCCAAGACGAAGAACACGGCCTTGATGCCAAGTGCAAGGACGATGTTCTGCCAGAGGATGGCGTAAGTGCGCTTGGACAGCCTGATGGTCTCGGGCACCTTGCGCAGGTCATCGTTCATGATGAGCACGTCGGCCGCCTCCTTGGCCGTATCGGTGCCAGCGCCACCCATCGAGAATCCCACGGCAGCCGCAGCCAGGCTTGGCGAGTCGTTGACGCCATCGCCGACCATGCCCGTCTGCTGGGCTTGACCCAGCTCGGAAATCACCTTGAGCTTGTCCTCTGGCAGCAGGTTGGCCTGAACGTCGTCGATACCGACCTGGCTGGCAATCGCCTTGGCGGTCGACGGGTTGTCGCCGGTCAGCATGATGGAACGGATGCCGAGTGCCTTGAGGTCAGCGACGGCCTGCCTGCTGGTTTCCTTGACGGTGTCGGCCACCGCGAACAGTCCCAGGACGTGCTCCTGGTCTGCCAGCAAGGACAGCGTGCGCCCCTGCGCCTCGTGCTCCTCAAGCCGCGCCTCCAGCTCGGCGGAGCACAGGCCTCGCTCATGCACCCAGCGGTGATTACCAAGGATGTACTGGCGGCCATTGACCGTGCCGTGAACGCCTCGGCCCATGTCGGCTCCGAAGTCTTCGACGGGAAGTGCGTCACCGTCCAGGCCGGTCGCGACGGCCTTGGACACGGGGTGGTCTGAGCGCGAGGCCAGGCTCTTGGCGATGCGCAGCACCTCCGCTTCCGGCAGGTCCTGCGGCAAGGCCGCGTGGGCGACGAGTCGCGGCTTGCCCTCGGTCAACGTGCCGGTCTTGTCGAGGGCGACCACCTTGAGCTTTCGCGCCTCCTCAAGGTGGACGCCGCCCTTGATGAGGATGCCGCGACGTGCCGCAGCAGCCAAGCCGCTGACGACGGTCACGGGCGTCGAGATGACGAGAGCGCACGGACAGGCGATAACGAGCAGGACCAACGCCTTGTAGAGCGCGGTCAGCCACGGCCAACCCATGAGGAACGGCGTTCCGACAGCGACAGCAAGCGCCAGCACGAAGATGGCCGGCGTGTAGATGGCCGCGAACTTGTCAACGAAACGCTGAGTTGGCGCGCGCTGGCCTTGGGCTTGTTCGACGGCATGAATGATGCCGGCCAGCACTGTGTCGCTGGCGGACTTGGTCACTTCGAACTCGAGCGACCCACTCTGATTGATCGTCCCCGCGAAGACGCTGTCGCCTGGCGCCTTGTCGACAGGAATGCTTTCGCCGGTGACTGGGGACTGGTCGACGGCACTCTGACCGGCGGTGACGCGGCCATCGAGGGCGAAGCGCTCTCCGGGCTTGACGCGGGCGGTCGAGCCAACCGCCACGGTCTTGGCGTCCGCGCTGGCCCAGGCGCCGTCCGTCTGGCGCACCTCCACTTGCGGCGGCGACAAAGCCAGCAGGCCGGTGATCGCGTTGCGCGCCCGCTCCACCGAGCGCGCCTCGATGAGCTCGGCCAGGGAATACAGCGCCATCACCATCGCGGCTTCCGGCCACTGCCCAATGGCAAATGCACCGGCGACGGCCACAGACATCAGGGCGTTGATGTTGAGCTGCCCATGCAACAGGGCCGAAAGGCCTTTGCGGAACACGGCAAGACCCGACAGCGCAATGGCACCTGCCGCGATGGCCATACCCACGGCCTTCCAGGCCAAGGTGTCCGGCGCGACGAAGTGGACCAGCTCCGCGCCGACGGCAACGAGCAGCGCCGCCACCAGGCGAATCAGTTCGGCGCGCTGAGCCTTGGCTGTGTCCTCCGCAGGAGGCGGTGCTGACAGCGTCTCCGTCTTGAAGCCGATGCCATTGATGGCGGCAATGACTGGCTCCCAGGTTGCCTGCGGGGCGTCGATATCCAACGCGCGTGCGGGGAGGTCGAACCGCAAACCGCGCACCTCAGGGAAGCGCTCCAGCGCCCGGCGTATCTGGCCCTCCTCGGTCGGACAGTCCATGGCGGGGATGCGCAGCAGCAGGCCGCCGGACGTCGCGGCGACTGGGGCCTTGGTCTCTGCGCCGCAGGTCGAGCCGCAGCATGGCGACTCCTGGGGGTGCGCATGGCTGGGTTCGCTCCCATGGGCTTGTCCAGCCCCATGCGCATGGTCGTGCTCATCGTGATGGTCGGCATGGTCGCCGTGCGCGTGCTTGTGGGTGCTCATGCTTGCTCGTGTGTCGGGTGCGAAGGTATTTGACAACCTGTAGCTGCTACAGAGTCAAGCCCCTACACTTTCTGCTGGATAGTCGGAGAAATCATGAAGATTGGTGACCTGTCCACCGCGTCGTCCACGCCTATCGAGACCATTCGCTTCTACGAGCGCGAGGGTTTGCTGCCCGCGCCGGGCCGGACGCAGGGGAACTTTCGCGTGTACGAGGCGCCGCACCTGGAGCGGCTGCAGTTCATCCGCTACTGCCGCGGTCTCGACATGTCATTGGACGAGGTGCGGGCTCTGCTGCGCTTCAAGGATGCCCCCGGTGAGGACTGTGGTGACGTCAATGCGCTGCTCGACGAACACATCAGCCATGTGTCCAAGCGCATCAAAGAACTGCGTACGCTTGAAAAGCAATTGAAGGAGCTGAGGCAGCGGTGCGGCGATGTCCGGCCGGCTGACCAATGCGGCATCCTTGCCGGCTTGGCAGAGGCGTCGCAAGAGTCATCGCCGGCCGAGCAGCCCGGCACCCATCTACGCTCCGTGCACAAGCACTGATCACGGAAAGGAACAGAGTTAGCGTTGACTCGTGCAGCAACTGCGATCGACTGCAACGCCCGCTCGACCGCCTGGCACAGCGAGGTCTTCCAGGATGGTGCAGTCGACGGCAGCCCCGCCAGCGCATGCCGTATCGCAGCTATGCACGAACTGGGTCATGTTGGCTTCGAGCGCCCGCAGCTCAGCAAGCTTCTCCCGAACCTGGTCCAGGTGCCGCGCCGCGATGTCGCGCACCTCAACGCAAGGCCGATCGGGTTCGTCGACCAGGCTCACCAGCTCACGCACCTGATCGATGGAGAACCCGAAATCGCGGCAGCGCCGGATGAAGGTCAGGCGACCTACGGCGGCGTCGCCGTAGACCCGCCGGCCGGCTTCCGTGCGCGGCCCCGGCGGCAGCAGCCCGATCTCCTCGTAGTACCGGATCGTCGGCACCGAGCAGCCGGTCTGCTGGGCGACCACGCCAATGGAGCGGTTCGGCGACTTGTTCATGCGCTCAGCTTAGCGTTTGCATCCGCAGCCCGAACCTGACGGGCTTTCAGCTTCCGCAGCGGGCAGGAACTGGGAGAACAGCCAGCGCGCGCTGGCAGCGTTTTGCTCGGGGCCTGTGATGTCCAGTCGAACGGCGTCGGCGTCGGACGTCAATCGGAACTCCAGGAAGGCGCAGCAGCTTCTTTCCAGTTCCACGACCTGCGCCAACTCCTCCTGGACACCAGGGTCGTAGACCAAGTGCAGCGTCGAGCCTCTGAGCTCGTGAGAGCGCAGAAACGCCTGTGTGAGCTGACGAATCCGCACCAGGCGAGGCCCCATCTCAGATGGACCCAACGTGCAGGCAATCGGCGCCGGCTCAGCGGCAAGCATGCTGGGCCTCCGTGGAACACGCCTCGGCGCACTCGCACTTGGCACGGTGGGCGGCGTCGCGTCGCTTCCACCACAAAACGCCAAGCAGGCCTAGCGCGATCACGGCCAGGACGGCTGCAGCGGGCAGGAACTCGTCGGCACATGCCCACAGCGCACTTCCAAACGCTGCGAGCCCGCCAGCGATGCCCAGCAGCGGGATAGCGCAGCACGCGGCACAGGCGGCCCCAAGGCCAAGAGCAAGTTTCCAGGGTTTCATGAGGGCTCCTTGATGATCAGATCGACAAGGTAGAACCTCAAGCCACTTGAGGAGCAAGCGATTCTTGCCAACGCCGTCTGAGGACAATGAGCTGATGGAAATCCTCAAGACCTTCGGCTTGTTCGTCGCGACGGCGTTGGCCGAGATCGTCGGCTGCTATCTGCCCTACCTGTGGTTGAAGCAGGGCAAATCGCCCTGGTTGCTGCTGCCGGCGGCGTTGAGCCTCGCGTTGTTCGCATGGCTGCTGGCCCAACATCCCACGGCCGCCGGGCGCGTCTATGCGGCCTACGGCGGGGTTTACATCGGCGTTGCCATTCTCTGGCTGTGGCTGGTGGACAAGATCGAGCCATCCAGAAGCGACTTGGTGGGCGTAGCCATATGCTTCGTCGGCATGGGCGTCATCATGTTTTGGCCGCAGGGGCGAACCTAAGCACTAAGAAACGACAAGGGCGTTGACGGCACGTCCAGCGGGCGGAGGCTCTTCTGCCACCAGCCCACGTCTCGCCACTCGCGTTCTTGAAGCCAACGTTGCGATAGACGCCCAGCGCCTCGAAACCAACCGCCTCGTGTAGGCCCACGCTGCCAGCATTCGGCAGGGCGATGCCGGCAAAGGCCTGGAAGTAGCCCAGTTCCGCCAGCAGCGGCAGTAGCCGCTCGTAGAGCGCCCGGCCGACACCCTTGCCGCGCATGTCCTCGCGCACGTAGACCCGCGGCCAGCTCGCTTGGCCGGCTGCTTCCCCGGACAGCTGTCATCCCTGCTGGCACGGCGACAGGCGAGCCGATGACGGCTTCATGTCCCATACCGTGAACCTTGCTACTTGCCGCGGAAGGCCGCAATCGCTGCGGCGCCGTCCTTGGTCGTCGATCGCGAGCTTCCGGTTTGGGCACTTTGCAGCCGCTCGACTGCCGGATCCGAGCGGCTGAAACCAGCCTGAAGCGGTCCCGCCACCTGTCGTTGGTTGTCTCAATGGACGATACCCGCCGTGGCTGTTGCCCAGGGAGGGCCTAATCTGATAGCGCTGTAAATTTGGCGCTGGCACCGGGGAGCCCAACCGGCTCTTCCCGCCCAATTATCGAGAATTACCAGCAATTACCAGTACAGGCCGAATCCCGCCGAGGCAGACCTTCCTATGGGAGGCGCTGAGGCGATAGCGCCACCTCCGAGCGACCATCAGCAGAGGTGTTGTAGCCGTGCTGAGCCCGGAAATTTGGGCGGCCAGGCAGACCTTTCATGCACTCCTCGAACCGTCCAGCAACGCCAAAATCAGCCTCATTCGGACCCGTCCAGACACGCGTTCAGGAAATTTGGCGCGCACGCGATATCCCCAACCGACGTGGGCTGAGAACAGTGCCTGCCGGCGTGTTTGGGCACATTGCTGCCCTACGGCTCGCAAAGCCGAGCGGCGTCTACCAGCTTGAAGCAGTCGGCATCTCTGCACGCGGCGCTGAACCGAATGGCCGAGTCGCCGGACACGCTGGCCTGCACTACACGTCCGGACAAGGTGCTCATCAGGCGCTGGATTCCGTGCTCAGAAGACGCTGGACCTGATGCTCAGGGCGCGCCGGATTATGCAAAGCTTGATGAGCGTCTGCGTTTCCAATACTGAGCATCATCTCTGACCTCCGTTGAGGGGATACATGGAAGCTGCGGAAGCACCCGACAACTACTCCCCAATGCTTGGCGATTGGCGGTGCGCCAAGGCCTTATGGGTGGCTGGCGTAGACGGCACGCCACTTCCTGCACCGCGGGCGGCCCATCAGGTCACCACCTTGGTCACGGCCCATAGGCAAACCAGCTTTACGACGCCAAGCGCGACTGCGCTGCACCTGAATGCGGGCTGGAGGGCGGCACGGGCCGCGGCGAACTTGAAGCCGACGATCCAGTGGAAGGAAGCGGTTCTCACTCCAGGCATGGCCGTCGGACAGGCGGACGTCAGCACTGCAGAGGTTCTCTTCGACTACCTGGAGCTCGCGATGACCGCCGCAATGAGCAGCTACGCTGCGGCAGAAGCTTTCGCCAACAGCGTCGTCATCGATGAGGCAACGGGGCCACTCAAGCTTAAACGCAAGAAGGCCTGGGAGCACCTCTCTCCAGAGGACGTGGAGCGAAACGTCACCACGGACGAGAAGCTCAAGCGCATCGTGCCGGATCTGCTGGGCCTACCAACGCCGGCTGGGAAGAAGGTGTGGCAAGACTATGTGGCGCTGAAGCATCTGCGAGATTCCGTGACTCACTTCAAGCGACGCGACCAGGCCCGCCACGCGGACAAGCTGAACGAGCCGACTGCGCTTCAAGACTTGCTCAATGCGGATCCATGCTCGCTTCCAGAAGCGGCCATGGCGATCATTCGCTACTTCTACAAAGCGAGTGAAATTCCGAGGTGGATGGCGAACCCGACGTGGAATCGACACGTCGGCTGAACAGGATTCGCGCTCAGACCTGTATCCGCTGGTCTGTTCGCCCAGCGAGTCATGAAATATGCGGCAGTTGCGTCAGTCGCTCTTCGACTACCTCGCCGTGAGGACGAACGGTCATTGGTTTGGTCGAAGCCGCCTGGCAATGTCGTCGTCATCCGGCTCCCTTTCGGCACTGGCCCGAAACAGCGCGACCTTCACTTGCGAGCCCAGCACGATGGCGTAGTCCAACGCCTCCTCGATGGGCACCACCAAATCCCCTGCGGGCGCGACCATCTCGGCATAGGAGAACAGGTCTTGAATCCGCTCTTGAGGGGACGGATGCGTTTCGCTCTCCGAAGACGGCTGCTCCAGAACCATGTAGCCCACATCGTCGCAAAGGCGCAGGGCGTAAAACAGTAGGGCCGGGCCGATCAGATGCCGAGATGTCTCGCTTCTCTCCGCATCTCCTACTGCACGGCAGATCGCAAAGCCGAGAGCATCGCAACCGAGCTCCATCTCCTTGAGCGTCATGCCAGGAGGAACGCCGTTGGTCTCTGGATGTCGCTCGTGCAGGATGAAGTGGCCCAGCTCGTGCCCAACGATGAAGGTCTCCATGGAGCGGCAAATCTCCAATCGATGAAAATCCAAGCGCGAGTCCTGCTTGAACTCACCGAACCCAAGCATCGAATCCGACCTCACATAGCGCATCAACAGCTTGATGCCTGGAAGAATGACCGCGGCATCACGCACAGCAAGGATCGCGGCCTCGCTCGAGCGTTCCGCCTCCGGGATCTTGGCGATGGCGTAGATGGTCGCTGCGAAAATCTTTGACCAGTAGTTGCAGAAGCTCGACGTCCCTTGCCCTATGAAGAGGATGTGCTTGTCGGCCGAGGGCCAGCCCGAGGGCGACGGCTCTACGCTAGGGGCATTGGCGAGCACAACTGGTCGCTGTATCGACAGGCCCAACTGGCGCGCCGCCGCCAGCGCTTTCTCGAGGATTGGCGTGAAGATCTGCTTTGCAAACACCGAGTCGTACCCGGTCTGGTCCTGGAACGTCAGGAAAGGGTTGTTGAGCGGATTCGGCGTGCCGCCCTGTGAGGCGGCGATGTCGTCGAACTTCGCAGCAAGGCGTTCTCGATTGCTCTCGAACCAGCGTCGTTGTCCCGCCAAGAAATCTTCAGCGCCCTCGCTGACTAGCGTTCCCTGAAGGTGGGCGACAAATCGCTGCCACTCCTGTTCGTTGAAAGCGTCGTCGGCCGGCTCGCCTGAAGTCATCAGAACCTCCCCTGGTATCTGGAATGGATTCTCGGCGCGTGGCCGCAGCCATCGCGTCGATTTCGCACCGACGTCATGGACCGGTATTTCTGGGCATACAACCTATGCCTCGGCGGCATACAGGTTCGTTGGGGTGCCTGTGCGCCGGCCCGTCCGCAGCAGTTTCCAGCGCTAGAGACCGACGTTCAGCCTGCCCGCCAGCGGTGAGCTGGCAAGGCACTGGGCAAGCATCAGCAAGCGCTCATGTTCGGGGCTGCCAGCGGATCAGGACTAGACTTGGATTCAAAGTGCTAGCGGCGCCAATGCGCGCCAAGTGGCCGAGACGCCGCGACGGAGCGCGCAGACTTGCGCGAGGCGAGGAGGAGAAATGACTTTCCATGTGGCGGAGAAGCATGCCGGCCTGTTTGAACAGGTTGAGCGACGCTTTCGCCTGCTGCTCTCCAGGAACGTCGTGACGGGAATCACCGAGACGCAGTTCGACAAGTGGCTCAGCAACCTGGTCACGGACGAAGAGCAGTATCTCGGCGCCCGGCTGCTGGAGAACTTGACCTTCCGCTCGGAGCCAATGGTCGGCAGCGCCATCGGCCACATCCTCGAGTGCATCCTTCCGTCCGAGCTTCGGCGTTCGGGCGCCGCCGTACGCAGCGTCGATGAGTTTGTCGCCTCACTGCGCTCGCCTGGAATGGGGCGTCTGGTCAGGTTTGTTGAGGTTGACGACCCCAAGGGCCGCACGCCAGGTAAGAGTGGCGCCTTGGTGATGCGGGAATTGCATCGCCTCGGAGGCGTCGACAAGTCGCTCACCTGCCTGCCAGAGAACATCGGCACGCTGCCGAAGGCGGTGAAATGCTTGGTCTTTGTCGACGACATGCTGGGCACGGGCACACAGTTCAAGGCGTTCTGCGACAAGTACAAGTTGGAGCAGGAAGCGGCCAATCGCACGTTGATCTACTGCCCGCTTGCAGCCTTCCATACCGGCCTTGACCACCTGGCGACGGAGTGTCCGTGGATGAAGGTCTGTCCCGTCGAGCAGTTCGGTGAACAGCATCGCTTCTTCCGCGGCGACGCGAACAAGCCCGAGATGTGGGCCGTCGACCAGGTCAACACCGTCGCCGATGTCCGTCAGTTCGTCGAGGACCTGTGCAAGTCCCATGGCATCCGTGCTGCCGGCGACTACGCCCTTGAACTGTTGCTTGGCTTTCACCATGCCACGCCGAACAACACCTTGCCGATCATGTACGCGCAGACGGCGACCTGGAACAACCTCTTGATCCGATGAGGGCGAGATGACCGCGATTGCCGATCTCTTCCTAGATCCCCGTGCCGACTACCTGTCATCGGACTCGCTGTTCTCGCAGTTCATCGTGCCGCCTTTCCTGGAGCGCATCCCTACCTTCACGGGGAAGGGTTCGGTGCGCATCTTGGGCGGCCGCGGATGCGGCAAGACGATGTTCATCCGCTACTTCAGCCACGGCTCGTCGTTGAATGCCAAGCGCGTGGACATCCTCGAGTCCGAGCTGAAGTCGGTCGGCCTGTACATCCGCCCGGACACGGGCTTCTGCGGGCTGATGAGCGCGGCTTGGCTGGGCGAGCAGCCAGCCAAGCTGGCGTTCTCGCACTACGTCGCCCTCAACCTGCTGAAGGACGCCTGCCAAGCTGTGGAGTCCATCCGCTCGGCCAACTTCGTCGGCGGGCGCATCGATGTCGGCGACCCGCAGCTCAGCGTAGCGCTCTGCAAGCAACTCGGAGTCGAAGATCGTCGAGTGAGCGCGCTCGAGGACGTCATGGACCTCAGGCTCGTGGATCTCGAGGACTGGGTGCGCAACCCGAAGCATGCGCCGCAGCCCAAGTTCATCGACTTCGCTTCAGCGCTTCCTCGGTTCGCGCGTGACCTCGCGGCTTCAACGCAACGCCTAGCGGAGCTGGAGTTCCGGGCCTTTATCGACGAGTTCGAGAACCTGCCCAGCCCGCACCGGGAGGTCATCTGTGACGCGATCAAGCACCCAAGTGATCGCCTCGTCGTCAACATTGCGCACAAGAAGCAGGCCGTCGTTGATTTCAAGACAAGCAGCGACGAGCGCGTGGTGGAAGGGCATGACCTCCGCACCATCGATCTTGAGGAACAGCTGTCGTACAAGACGGGCGAGTTCGAGCTCCTCGCGGCAGAACTTTTCCTGTTGCGCGTGCACCAGGCCGAGGCCCAGTTCGACTGCCCCCTGTTCAAGCCGGAGCAGCTTCACGATCCCAAGTACCTGAAGCAACGGTTGTCGAAGCCCTACCGCGATCAGGTCTTACGCTGCGTGCGGGAGATCCTTCCGAGCCCGAGCGCGGCCAGCATCGCTGCAGACGCGCTGAAGGACCCTGTCCTCAAGAAGCGGCTGCGCGACATGATCCAGAAGGGTCTTGTCCTGCAGAAGCTCACCAAGAAGGTCACCGCCGATGAGCTGATCGACGACGCACACCCTGAGGTGAGCATCGTCATGGGCGCGCTGCTGAACCGGCGCAGCCAGATCGGCAAGGACCTGCTGGACCAGTACCACGCGGCAATCAAGAGCCCTAGCCCGGCGGACGCCTTTCACAAGGTCGGGGGGTGGATCGACAACAACCTGCACGGTTGCCTGTTCCACCTCTACGCCGGCCTGCCGAGACGAGCCAACATCAACTACGCCGGGTTCGACCGCTTCTGCATGATGGCGGATCCGAACCTGCGCTTCTTCCAGGCGCTGTGCCACGCCACCCTGGCCTTGGCGTTCAAGCGGCAAGGCGGCAAGGACGTCTCCGGACCCTTGCGCGTCGACATCGATACCCAGGCCAACGCGGCCAAGCAGGTGTCGGACAAGCTCTTCCAGGACATCCTCCAGCTCGGTGGACACGGCAATCAGCTGCTGGAGATCACCGGCCGGCTCGGCCGTGTCTTCGAGGCCTTCAATCGTCGCCGCAGTCAAAGCGAGCCAGAGGTGAACCACCTCTCCATCGACAACGCCGACTGGGCGAAGCTGTCCGACAAGGCCAACCTCCTGCTCCGTGAAGCCAAGATCTGGTCGGTGCTCTACGAGGCGAAGGACACCAAGAACAAGTCGGACTACGACATCGCTCAGACAGACCTGATCCTCAACCCGATCTACGCACCTCACTTCAGCATCAGCTACCGCAAGCGCCGCAAGGTCACCCTGCACCCTTCGCAGGCTGACGTTTTGCTGTGCCAGTCGACGGAGAGCTATGAAGTGGTCCTCAAGCAGTTGGTTGACCCCAACGAGCTCGACACCGCCGAGCCACCGCAGGAATTGTTCTGAGGTCGGCCATGCAATTCATCCGACAAGATGTGGTCACAGAGGCCGAGGCGCGCCAGATCGGCCAGTTCGACATCGCCTTCTATGGTCGCGACGACCTGGACGACCGCAGTCGCCACTCGGCCGAGCTGACGCGAGCCGCGGCACGTAAGCACTACCGCGTGCAGTACGACCCAGCGGCCTATTCGCTGACGATCGGCGACAAGGTCTTCAAGGTCGATGACCTTGAAGCGGTTTTCCAGCAGTTCCGGGCGCGGTCCATCGTGCTGGATGCGACGACGATGGAGTACCCCGAGATCCTCTACGTGCTCAGCGCCTACCGTCGCGCCGCTGTGCGCCCGCGTTGCGGCTTCTTCTATGTCGAGCCGGAGGGCTATCGCCAGAAGACGTCTGGATCGGCGATCGTTCCAGGCAATGCCTTTGACCTGAGCGAAGGCTTCCGCGGCAACCTGCATTTGCCGCCGTTCTCACGCATGCTCAGCGGCACGAACAAGGCGCACCTCGTGGCCTTCCTCGGCTTCGAAGGCGACCGCTTGATGCGCGTGCTGGACGCCGACGACGGCCACTTCTACGAGCGCGTGAGCATCGTGTTCGGCATCCCGCCGTTCCAGCCCAGTTGGGACCTCCATGCGCTCATGGCCAACTCCAGTCTCCTCGAGCGCAAGAACACGACAGTCTTGTACTGCGGCGCCAACAGCCCACGCGCGGCATACAACCTCCTCGCGGACGCCCACGCCGGGCTTCAGGCAGGGAAGACCAACCGCCTGTGCGTCGCGCCCTTCGGCACCAAGCCTATGGCGCTTGGCGCGGCGCTATACCGCCTTGACCACGAGGTCCTCTCCCCAATCTACGACCATCCGGTGCGCAAGATGGATCGCACCTTTGGTGTCCATCGGCGCCACTGGTACGAGATCGACATGGCCCAGTAGGGCCGACGTGGCTCAGGACTTCACAGGCACCGGCATCTGGATGAGAGAGGCGACGGTGATGTGCTTGGCACACGACCCCTTGGCGGCGGCCTGGCGCCAACCAGTGCCGGCCTCGCTGAGGACCCAGTCCGCCACTCGGGAGTGGTACTTGCGCGGCACTCGAAGCCGGTACACCGCCTCTGTGTAGTGCCGCTGCCCGCGAGTGACCAACGCCTGCCGGCCCATGCAGCGGGTACCCACGCGAGGCAGCAGGATGTCGCTCGCGGCAGCAACTTGGAACCCGTGATCGCGGTCCACGCCGAACTCCACCTCGAGCCCCTCCTGAGGGAAGTCGGACGTGTGGAAACACGAGATGCCCATCTCGCCGAACTGCGACCGCGTGCGGCTGCCTCGGATGACGGAAGCCCCAAGGTCGTGCAAGGTTGTGCAGCCTGCAGCACCGCGGAGGCTGGCGCTCAACGCCTGAAACTCGTGGAACGCGAAGTCCAAACGATGTGTCGCTTCCTGCGGGCTCACCCACCTCTCCGCAACAACATCAAGGTTGTCCCCCGCCAGCTTGCCAACCCTGACGCGCTGCAGCTTTGACTTTCCGAAGCGAGCCACAAGAACAAAGGACTGCACCTCGGCCTTCCAGTCGAAGGCGTTTACGGGCAACTCGAAGCATTCCACCTCGCTCGCCGAGGACAGCAACGCATGACGGAACGCTACGAGCCGCGCATCCTCAGCAATGGGAGCGCCGACGATGAAGGCAGCCTCGCCCGGACGGCGCAGCCGCGCAAGCGACTCGAGCATGAAGTACAGATCCAACTGCACCCAGTCGAAGATCTGCGGAATGCCCGGGCAGAGCTCAGCGAGCCGACGTTGGGCCTCGATGCCAAGCGCCTGCATGCCGTACGGAGGGTTGCCGACCACGCGCGAGTAAAGGCGCCCGCCGAGCAGCGGCGTTAGCTGGCTAGGCGACAGCACATCGCCTTGAAGGAAGCCGGCGCGTGCGTCCAGTGGACCGCGATCCATTAAGCGCCCATCCAGTTCCACACCCAGGTACGAAGCAGGGTTGCGGCCCTCCAGGCAGGCACGCGCCAGATTGCCCGTGCCAGAGCCCAGTTCAAGCCAAGACTCCCGTTCGCCGGACAGCATGTCGACCACGCGACGAGCCAACGCCGGTGGCGTCATCACCTGAGCGCGTTTCTTCTTAGCGGATCGGGTCAGGCGGTATCGCATCAAAGGCCTTCAGGGCTGCACTTCTCGTCGTTTCGGCACGATCTTGAATAGCTGTTCCTTGCGCGTTAGGATATGCCAATATGCCAAGAATTGCAATGGAGCCAAGCGCCGAAGTAGCCCAGGGCAGGACCCTGTTGGCGGCCTACTTGGCGCGGCCTGGCAACTCTGGATCTGATCTTTCACGCAGGAGTGGCGTCCCGCAATACACGGTCTCGAAGTTCCTCACGGGGCGAATCAAGTCTATGACCCCGCCGGTTAAACAGCTGCTGCAATTTGCCGAAATTGGCATAGATGCAGGCTTGACTAAGCTGACTTCGGATCCACGGATTCAGCGCGCGTTGGGAAGTGCTTGGGATGGCACCGAACAGGGCGTCTCCCTGTTGGCCAGTGCCATCAGTGCTCTGGCACCCGTGATCCGGGACGCCAGGCTCAAGTAGCGAGCCCTACATACGTCCCTCCTCCCGCAGGCGTTGACCAAGCTCGTGAGTTCGAGCCTCGCCCCTAAGGCGACGTCATGGCCATGAGGTGGCTGGCAACGCCAGCTCTCGTCCGCCTTCGGCCTCACGGAAGAGTAGTTGATAGAGCCCCGCGCCTCGACGAACCCTTTGGCCGCCCTGTACTCGCCGAGCAGCAGGGTGAGGTCGTAGATGACTTATTGGCTGTGCGCGTCCGCGTAGTCGCCTCAGAACTCATAGGCCATCTCGGCCAACGGCTGTGCTTTCCACCACGCACGCGGCGCCCTGGCAGCAGCTTTCAGTTAGCTAGCCCAGCAAGCCGTTCATGCAATCGAAATTGGCGCGGCAGATCAGATTGCGGCCGGCATGTTCCTGGGTGTCGAGGCCGGCATTGACCATCTCCTTCAGATGAAAGGACAGGGTTGCCGGTGGCCTCCCCAGGGCATCGTGGATGGCGCCAGGGGTCAGCCCAGACTCGCCGACGACATCCAGGGCATGGAAAACCTGCAGCCGCAGCGGCTGGGCCAGATCGGCAAGCCCCTTGATGACAAGCTGCGTGGTGGACTGCCGTGGAGCCCCGTCGTCAGCAGTGGCAGGCCCGGATTATGGCGTTTTCCCATATTCCCACTTCCCTCTGATCCTGCGCGGCCTCGTGAGCAACCGCTGCAGGATGAGAAGCCCGCTTCATAGTGAGAAGTACCAGCTGTTCCTTGAGGAACTCCACACCCTCAGGGCGGATGCTGGGCTGAGTCAGTCGGAGCTGGCGGCGCGGATGCAGGTGGGCCAAGACCTCATCAGCCGCTGTGAGGCCGGCCGCCGTCGCGTCGACGTGTTCGAGCTGGCTCTTTGGACGCATGCCTGCGATACCACCCTCGAAGCCTTCGTCAAGAAGCTGGACGAGCGCATCCAGCGTCACCAACTGCCGAGCCTGCTTTAGCCCGCTCGCTTCAAGAGGCCTTGTCCGCAGTCGTCGCCACAGCGACCTTGGGCCGCGCAATGGCTAGCGGTTTGGCCGAGCCGATGATCAGACCTGCAGCATGCCGAGGTTCAGTTGCCTGGAGGTTGCGGGCCTGTTCCCGCGTCAGACCAGTGGCGAACACGCGCGCCGCCTTCTCCGCCATCTCAGCCGAAATGACGACGAACTTGCCGGGGGCGACTCGGACTCGCTTCATGCGCGGGCCCCGTCACTTGTCGATGAGTGGGTCGACCTGAAATATCTGGCTGAGCCGTGACCGGGTTGGCCTCGCGGCCCGCTTGCCTGCTTTGCCCGGCTTCGCCCGCAGCCGAAGGGCGTCAAGCCGCCGCAGGTCGACATCGAGTTCCTTCAGGAAGCGCAGGAAGCCATAGTCCAAAGCCTCCAGCCAGTCGCGCAGACCGATGACGTCCAGGCGGGTCTGGCCACACTCGACGTAGCTGACCGCACCCTGGCTGCGGCCCAGCAGGAGCGCGAGGTCGGCCTGGCGCAGGCCGCGGGACTCCCGAAGCTTGCGCAGCTTGTCCAGAAAGATCTTGTTGTGGCGGCTGTGCAGGGTTTTGGCCATGGATTTCTCTCAGCCTCCACCGTAGCCCAGGCGACTCCGTATCAAAAATCTGGATATGGCCGCATGCCGCGAAGAATTGCCGTCAGGTCAACAATCCGGTCGCCGAACGCCTCGCTGTTCGCGGCAGCAACCCGATGCTTCTTTCGCTCCCGCAGTACGAGTGTCAGGGCCCGCAGGACCTGGGAGAACCAGGTAGCAGGCATTGGCGGGTCGTGGAGATGCCGCTGGCTCCATCGTTTCTCTTGACGATCGCGCACCCGGATGGAGAGAAGCTCGACCGTGGCATCCGAGGAAATCCGCCGAGGGCCATAGCCGCGTCCAAGCTGCTGCCACCGCTACCGCAGGTCAAGACCAGGGTGCTGCGGTCGCGGTCGCCGCGAACGGGCCGAGGTCGGCGACGCGCCGCGCGGGCGGCTGAATGAGCACGGAACGCTACTTCGAGATCCGCAAAGAGATCGGGCTCGGGTTCTTCAACGGCAGGGAGCAGTACGACCAGCTGATCGAACCTGGTCAGGGCTTCCTCATTTTCAACGGCCGCGACATCTACTGGGTCGTGGACGGTCAAGAGCGGATGTCCGACACCATCAACGAGGCCATCTCGATTTGGCTGGCGCAGGGGCGCATCGAAGAAGTGTGTCAGAGGCCTGCTGCGTGATGCCTGAACGCTACTTCGCGATATGCAAAGTGACTTCGCTGCGTTGTTGCGGCGGCAGTAGGGAGTACAGCCGCGCGCGCATCTGTGAGGTTGGTGCGTGAGGTCGAGCCAACTCGGAGATCTCGTCTTCAGCTTCGCCAATGACAGGGAAGCTTCGGCAGTTGAGGCGCAACCGACCATGGAAGTGCACTCGTGGCGGGTGATCCGAACGCCGTTAAACAAGCTGCATCTGCTGACACTCTGGAATCTGAGCGCCGAGAGCGGCACAGTGCGAGTGAGTTCGACGATCGCAGCCGTCGACAGTGACGCGTGCGTAGTGACCACGTCGTCCGGGCGTCGCTACGAATTGATGTGCCCGCCCGAGACGCGTGAGTTCGAGCGCGATGTGCTGCAGCGTGGAGCGGTCAAGTTGGGCATGGGGGACGCGGTTGACGTCAGCGTGTTCGCCTGGGATCAACTGAGCATCGATTGAAGCCGCACCTCAACATGGAGAGCGTATGACCGTTCCCGCCAGCGTCGCAGCATTCTTAGCCAAGCAGCGTGATCTGCTGGACCGCCTCGAACAGTTCGCCAAGACGCCGGAGTACTGTCGCCTCTTGACAGCAGCGGCCCCCTTGATCGAAGGCGACTTGGATCCATGGCTCGCCGAGTGGCTGATTCAGCCAGTCGTCCGCCTGGATGAGCAGCCAAACGATGAGGCGATCCGGCATGGCGAGCCTCCAATCCACACCGTGTGCCGCCAAGGCGGTGTTGACTTGATCGAGCAGCAAATTGCTCGAATTGCAGCCTTGGCGTCCTACTGGGCCGACGCATGAGCAATGGTTGACCAGCAAGGTCAGAAAGGAAAGCTAATCGACCGGCATCCATGGGCGGCACGGCTACTTTCGCTTCGACTTCTTGGCACTTTCGAGCCTGGCTCGAAGCAACCGCACCTCCTGCTGCAACTCGATGTACAGCACGAGCAGCGCCTGATTTCTTTTCTTTAACCCTGCGACAGTGTCTCTTTGGTCGACCGCCTTGGGCATCGCCGCCGCGCGCTTCTTGGCCGGAGCTTTGGGGCCGTGGATCTTCCCAACCAACGTGGGATGAGCCGCGTAAAGATTCGACCTGCTAACTCCTGCGCGCCGGCAGATCTCCGCGACTGAGAGTTTCTGACCCGGGTTCTCACGCGTGTGAGCGTCAAGCTCTATCTGGATTCGTTCCTTGACCGATAGATCGGTCTGCGCTGGCTTTGCCACTGCCTAGGGTCCTGAGGCGGCCGTCGGGGAGACCCGCGGAAGCAGGTCGGCAACGATTTTCTCGGAATTGGCGCGGCGTCGCTGAACCCAAACGATCGTTTGCTTGGTTAGGTTAGGTCGCTTAAGGAATTCCTCATCGCGGCTCAACCTCGCCTCCCACCACGGCCGGTGTTGATCGGTCACCGCAAAATTTGAACAGGTGGAACAGACATCAGGGGATCGATGGGTTTCATTGGGACCACGGCTGTCGCCATGGCATGCAGACAGCGCTTGGGAGTAAACACAATATCCCCAGTCACACGGCGCAAGTTGAACACCATCATCGATGAGCTTCTCAATCAGTCGTTTTAGCCCCTTTTTCCCTTTGAAGCCCGGCACCAAGGATCTGGTTCTCGAAATGGCATCAGCCGCTTTTCCAGCTGCGCGAGGCGCACTTAGCAGATTCATCAGATTGGTGGCCAGATCTATCCGCCCCTCTTCGGAGAGCATCTTCTGCAGCTCAATATCGTAGCCGGCATAGGACCCATCCGTGATCGTTGAGCTGATATGGCCGAAATGGCGAGCGAGCGGCCCTAGCGCAGACTTATTTCTGATTACAACGAATCTAGCGAAAGTTTTTCTAGCAGCATGCGGATGAATTCTCTTAATTGGCGGCGCCCCAGATCTAAAGGGAGCGACCGCAAATCTTTTCAGATAATTCGTCAGGATTCCAGAATCAGTCCGATGTAACCGACGCCCAGCCTGAAAAAACGTCCCCGTCTGATGAGCTAGCCACAGTGACGTTCGCCCACTGTCCTTCCTCGCATTTGCCGTAATCCTCAAAAGTAGATTGACCGCATCCACGATTTCCTCGCAAGCGATCCATGACCGCTGACGACCGCCTTGCTTGGCCGCGATTCCCCGTACGCGAATGACGTCAATGCCATTTGAATCTTTGGTTTTAACCACACAATTGTGATCGAGACGAGCGAACTCTCCAATGCGAAAACCAATGAGAAAGAGCATAATGACCGAACAGGCACCATATGTTAACGTGGTCGCCGCCCGAAGAAGCTGATAGGTAGTCTTATCTGGCATCTGAAGCATAGAGCGCAAGCGCGCGACCTCTGGCTCATGCTCAAGCTGCAGATAAAGGCGCGTCCTTGCTGCGGATCGAGCTCCCTTGGTTAATCCAACGATTTTCGACTGAGCCCAGATCCTGTCGAGAATCTTGACCACAAATGAGCCGAAACTTTGAACCCAATCAAAGGCGTCGTTTAAGAGTGCCAAGGCAGCTTCTTCCTCGATTGCCTTCCAGCTTGATAGTGGCTTCGCCCTAGACGTCGGGACCTCAAGCGTCAGCGGGTTTACTCGAAGGGGGGCCAAATATCTTGATCGGAGCATCCACATTTGGTTCAGGACATTCGTGCGGAAAATTCGCGTATGTTTTGAGACCGGGCCAGCTCCATCCCCGCGCTGCGAACGCTCCTCCATAAAGGTGTACAGATCATCCGACGTGAGGGAGGAAAATCTCCAAATGTCCCTTTGGGTCATCCAAATTACCAGTTTCCGCACTTCCCAGTAACAGTTCAATACTGTTCCATGCGCCAAATGGTCTACGCCGACTGACCGCTTTTGATCTCTAGGTGCCTCAATCCAGGCATCCATGAAACTCTGGACAGATTTGAGCAAGTAGCTGCGCTGATGTTTGGTTCCGCTTGATATTTGTGCCAACAACGTTTTCCAGTCGATATTTGGCTCGCCGTTATCGCGGTCATAAAGCTCATTCGTAGCTAGAAACCATTTGGTCTTGGTGCGACGCACTATGGTGGAAGTTGTCATTTGCCTATTACTCCAAGCGCGGAATTAGTCGAGGTGACGCCAACGGTTTGGCGCGCTCAAGTATTGGTGCGCTCACCGCAGGGAGGAGTTCATCCACGATCTTGAGTCGGGTAGGCTCATAGATCGCCTCGTAGCGCTTCCACCAGCCTTCCACTTGAGAACGAGTTCGGGCCTCCTCCAACGCCTCGGCAGAGGAAAGCAGGCGAGCCACGACCGAAACGTCGTCAAGTGGAATGACAGCACCAGGGCAAGCTGAGCAGCCGAAGAACTTGACGCACATGCTTCCGCGGATGCTGCCCGGCGCTATTCCTGCGAGCGGATCCTTGCACCTGAATCCGAAGGTTGTTTCCATGCCTTGAGTAGGAATATCGAGATCCGGTCTCTCCGCCTCTTTTTCCTGATCAAAGGAACGAACGCCCTTAGCCAATTGAACAAATTTCACTTGATGCGCGTGAATTACCTGCTCTTCTCGATCCAAAACGGACTGCGTTGCCGTATAGCGCCGGGTGGTTGAAGGCTCTTCATGATTCAACCGATCTTGCGCATCTCGCTCACTACCGCGCACGGCTTGGACTACCTGAGCTCCAGTGCGGCGCAAATCCCGGAACTGAAATTGAGGCAACGAATGTCTTTCAATGAACGCTCTCAGTTCTTGCAGCAATGCTTCTTTGCCCGGCATTCCGACCGTCCTGGTGTACCAGCGGTAGCAAATGAAGAGCTTATTCCGACTGTTTCGAACGGCCCGCGACCTCAGCTCATCGGTGAGCCTATTCAGCCTGCGAACCAAATTTGGCGCGCTCCATTCCTTTCCTTTCGGAAAGTCTGCACGCTGTTCACGTGAGCTACGCTTCTTGAGCCAGATTATCCGTTCTATATCATCCCGAATTGGATGATTTATGACGCAATTCGATTCGGCAATCTTTATAGATTCCGGATTTCCGCTTGATTGAGCCAAAATCGCAACGAGAAAAGGCAATAGGTCTTTTGGAGAAAGATACGCAACGTCAGCTATACGACGCGAGCCACCAAACCTTTCGACTCTTCGTGAAAGTGCTCCGCCGGCGCGATGGTAGGCTGGCTGCTTGGCAAAGCGACCCTTTCCAGCGATCATTAGGTCGCGGGTTAAACTTAGAAAATCCCGCTCCTCAGGGGATTCTGTTTTTCCGGAATAGATTCTTCGAACTTGCGCTCGTTCTTTCTCTGTTCGCTCAATGTCGTCGTAGCACGCGCGCAATATTTCTTTAAGCAGGGGCTCGGGGATCCCGGCTTTTGCCACCCCGAATTCGAGTTTTCGAATTTTCGGAACTACTAGACTGAGATCCTTGGCGACAATATTTGGTGTATTTCTCTCACACCATGCCAGCAGCTGACGAACTTTGGTAAGCGAGACTTGTGCACTGGGGCCCAATGATGACTTATCAAGCCAATCAGCAAAAGTCGACAGCACGTCTCTTGAAAGTGGAAACTGATCGATGATTCCAAGTTCCAACAGGCATCTCGACAGCTTTCTTAGCGCTATGAATGCTTTGCTTTGGGTTTCTATACTTCGGTGACCTAAATTTGCCTCAAGCGATCTTCGAAGCGCTCGAGAAATACCAAAAGGCAATCCAAGTTCTGCAAAATCAAATATGAATGGATCCATCCCTTCTCTCGGGATTTTGTAAACGAGCAAGGCAAGTCGCGGCGCACCCATATTTATCTCTCAAAAAGGGAATCGAGCGCGTTCATAACCGCTTCGTTTGTAATTGATGCGGCCTGGGTATATATCTCCGAGGTTTCCGAGTTCGCGTGACCGAGGAGTATCTGAAGCGTCTTGAGTGGGTTAACTTCTTCGTCCTTCAGCCTGTGGCGTTCGAGGCTGCTGTGCACTTTTATTGCGAAGGTATGCCTCAAGTGATGCAATGTCGCTCTACTCCCTATTCGGTCGGCGACCTTTCTAAATTCCCTGCTGAGCATTTGGCGTGAGATTTCATTGCCAGCGTCAGACAGAAATGTCAGGCCTTTAAACTGCAAGCTCGATGGATTTGGACGCTCCGTCAGGACATACCAGTTCGTCTCTTCGACGAGAGCTGATGGTGCGTAGACGGTAACTTCTCGCGATCCCTTTCTGAGAAGCTGGAATGAGGCCAATCCACCGTCATTAAGTGCGATCTGTTCTGGTGTCGGTAGGAGGGCCTCTCGCAAGCTGCAGACCTCGAATCTGCGGAAGCCCGTCGCTACTGACCACTTCCACATCAATCGATACGGCATGGGCGCAAGGCGCATGAGCCGTCGAATCTCTTCTTCTGAGAGCGACACAGGCAGGCGCTTGATAGTGCGCGTGCTGGACCGAGGACCACCTCTGCTGAGACGTCCTACGCCGCCATTCCAGGTGCCACCACGTCCATAGTTCGATTCAACTAGGAAGGCCCCGAACGGCGATCCAAGGACTCCGCGTTGCTCGCCCCACAGGTGGAACAGCTCCGGCACGACGATCCGCAAATTGACTGTCGCACTGGAATAGCCTTGACGGTCCGACATTCGGACGTGACTGACCTTCGCGCGGTAAAGCCCGTGAGTCTCTTCATCAACGTCCTCAAGGGCAATGCGCTTCCCGCGCAAGTACCGCAGCCAAGGAAGAAGTGCTTCACCGTAGGTCCGGACCGTGTCACCGCAGATTGACTTGCTGCGAAGGGCTGTGAACCCAAGGAACATCGTGGCCTCCCAACAGGGCAGGCCTGATGGATCTTCGATGACCGCAAGCAGCGGCAAGTCGCTGCAGTTTCGCGGGACCTCATCAAGGTCTTCGATTTCCGGAACCAGCTCGCGTAGGAGTCCAAGGTCTCCTGCGATACGCTGCGGATCAATGAGCACTAAGCGAAAGTCATTCGCGTTCGGCATGGCAAGCCTCCGTTTCAAGGCGAACCGTAGCCGCGTGGCTCACATTCAGGACCGGACGGACAGTCTTGTACACCTAATGCCCGAATTTCCCCGCGCCGCGCTGGAAGCCCTGCGCGAGCCGCTGGAGACCGGCCGCATCCTGATCTCGCGCGCCGCCCGCCAGGCCGAGTTCCCGGCGCGCTTCCAGCTCGTCGCCGCGATGAACCCCTGCCCCTGTGGTCATCTGGGCAGTCCCCTGAAAGCCTGCCGCTGCTCGCCGGACCAGGTCTCACGCTACCAGGGCCGGCTCAGCGGTCCCTTCCTCGACCGGCTCGACCTGCTCATCGAAGTGGCTGCCGTGCCGCCGCGCGACCTGCAGGACCTGGCCCCGGGCGAGCCCAGCGCCGTCGTCGCGGAACGGGTCGCCGCAGCGCGTGAGCGGGCCGTGGCGCGCCAGGGCGTGGCCAACGCCCAGCTGCAGGCCCAGGACCTGGCCGAACATGCGGTGCTGGAGCCCGCAGCCAAGGCTTTGCTGGAGCGCTCGGCCGAGCGCCTGGGCTGGTCGGCACGCAGCTTTCACCGCGTGCTGCGCGTGGCCCGCACGGTGGCCGATCTGGCGGGAGCGGCGGCGATTGGCAGCGCCCATGTCGCCGAAGCCATCCAGCTCCGCCGGGGGCTGCCCGGGCAGGCGGGCTGACCATGCGCCGCCGCATCGGGCTGGCGCTCGGGCTGGCCACCGCGCTGCTGCTGGCGGCGATCGCGGTGCCGTCGCAGGCCGCGACGATCAGCATTGCCGTGCCCAGCGGCCCGGTCGCCCTGCCGCTGCTGGTCGCCATCGAGCAGCACCTGTTCCAGGCCGAGGGGCTGGACGTCGTACGCATTCCCTGCAACAGCGGCAAAGCCTGCCTGGCCGCGCTGCGCTCTGGCGTCGCCGAAGTCGCCGCGGGCGCCGAATTTGCCGTCGCGATGACGGCTGCGCAGACACCGGCCGTCACCATCCTGGCGTCCATCGGCGAGTCGACCGCTCAGATCAAGCTCATCGCCAGCCGGCGCGCCGGCGTGCGCGAGAGCCGGGACATGGCCGGCAAGCGCATCGCCACGGTGGCGGGCACCTCGGCCGAGTACTTCCTGGACCGCTGGCTCACCTATCAAGGCATCGACCCCGACCGCGTCAAGCTGAGCTTCGCCGAGCCCGGCGCGTTGGGCGATCTCGTGCAGCAGGGCAAGGCCGCCGCGGCGGTCGTGTGGGAGCCGGAGGCGGCCCGCATCGAGGAGCGGCTTGGCGCCGATTCGATCCGCCTGCCCTCGGCCCATGTCTACACCCAGCACTTCTGCATCGTCGCCCAGGCCCGCGCCGTCGAACGGGACCGGCCGCGTTTCGAGAAGGTCCTGCGCGCCCTGCTGCGGGCCCAGCGCTTCATCGCAGAGTCGCCCAACGAGGCCCAGGCCATCCTGGCGGCCAACCTGAAGGTCAGCGCCGCGGTGGCGCAGCGCCTGATGGCCGAACAGGACTACCGGCTCGCCCTGCATACCTCGCTGCCGGCGACGATGCTCAGCCAGATCCGCTGGCAACTGGGCCAGGACGGCAAGGCGACGGAACCGGTCCCTTCCATGCAGCAGCTGATCGACGCCCGCCCGCTGCAGTCACTCGCCCCGGGCTCGGTCACGCTGACACGATGAGGTTCGCCTTGAACGCACGACGCCTGCTGGCATTGCTGGTGGCATGGCTGGCAGGTACCGTCACCGCGGCGCCGCTGACCGTGGCGGTGTCCCGGTCGCCGCATTCGCTGCCGGTGCTGGTGGCCCTGTCCGAGGGGCTGTTCGAGGCCGAAGGCCTGACGGTCAAGGCCATCGAGGCGCCCAGCGGCCGCCGCTGCCTGAAGCTGATGGCCGAAGGCCAGGCCGACCTCGGCACGGCCGCCGACACCGCCATCGCCTTCGAATCCTTCGAACGCACCGATTTCTCCGTCATCGCGACCTTCTCCAGTACATCCAGCGACGTCGAGCTGGTCACCCGCCGCAGCGCGGGCATCAAGACCGCCCGCGACCTCGTCGGCAAGCGCGTCGGCGTCGTCAAAGGCACCTCGGCGCAATACTTCCTGGACACCTTCCTGCTCAACAACGATGTTGATCCCAAGAACGTCCTGCAGGTCGCCATCCAGCCCGAGGGCGCGCTGGACGCCATGGCCGCCGGCCAGGTGGATGCAGTGGCCGTCTTCCAGCCCTTTGCCTATGCGGCGGCGCACAGCCCGCGCGTGAATGGTGTCGTGCTCAGCGAATCCGGGGACTACAAGCAGACCTTCAACCTCGTGGTCCAGACGAGCGTCCTGAAGGCGCGGCGGCCCGACCTGGAGCGCTTCCTCAAGGCCATCCACCGCGCCAACGAATTCATCCGCGCCCAGCCACGCCGGGCCGAGGCCATCTTCGTGAACCGGCTGGGCGTCGAGCCCGGCTTTGCGCGCTGGTCGATGCAGCGCACCCACGCCGAGCTGTCCCTGGACGAGGCCTTGCTGCGCACGCTGCAGTCGCAGGCGAACTGGGCGGTGAGGGAGGGCTATGCCACCGGCAGAAAGCCTGCCGATTACCGCACCCTGGTCGACGCCGCGCCGCTGCGCGCCGTGCTGCCCAACGCCGTCGGCCTGCCTCGCTGACCTGCACCACCATGAAGATCCGCTCCCTCTTCATTGCCGCTGGGGCCGTTGCCGCGCTGGTGGGCACGTCGGCCATCGTCGCGATGTGGACGGCCACCCGGCTGGAAGGCCGCGCGGAAGCCCAGCAGCAACGGGCGCAGCAGGTGGCGCGCGACGTGGCAGGCCTGGTCGGCGCGACCTACGTGTTCCAGCGCGAGCGCGACGAGCTCTCGATCTCGGAATGGAAGAGCTGGCACGCCAACATCGTGCGTGACCTGGCAGGCGCCGATCTTCAGGGATCAGCGCATGCCGAAGTCGAATTGCTGAGAGACGCGGCCGGCCGGCTGCCTGCTCTCTTTGAGCGCGCGCTGAAGACGGCGGCCGCGCCAGACAGCGACTTCCAGCGCCGCCGCCACGACCAGGCCTTCGAGCTGCTGCTCGGCGACACCCAAGCCATGGCGGACGCGGCCTTCCGCTGGTCACGCAACGCTGGCGACGCGCGCAGGCTCGCGGAGGACGTGCACGAGCAGGTCACCATGGCCGCGGTAGTCGCCTTCAGCATGCTGCTGGTCGTGCTGGCCAGTGTTGGTGTGCGCCGCGTGCTGCGGCCGCTGGCCCTGCTCACGCAGGCCACCGAGGCCCTCGAGCGCGGCGAGCAGGTGCCGTTGTTCGGCAGCACGGCCCGGGACGAGCTCGGCACCCTCAAGCGCCGCTTTGACGCCATGACCATCGCCCTGCAGCGCCGCACGGGCGAGCTGCGCGAAGCCGAGCAACGCATGCGCGCCGTTGCGGACAACGTCCCCGTGCTCATCACCGAGTTCGATGCCGGCGCCCGCATCGTGTTCGCCAATGCAACGGCCGGGCGGATCTACGGCGTGCCGGCCGAAGCGCTTGTCGGCAAGCATGTCAGCGACGTGCGCGGCGAGGACGGGGCGCGGCAACTGCAACCCCACATCGAGGCTGTGCTGCAGGGTCAGTCCGTCGAGTTCGACAGCACGCAGGCACTGCCCGGGGCGCAGCGGCATTTCCATCAACTCTATGTACCCAGGCGCGACGCGTTCGACACGGTGGTGGGCTTCTATTCGGTGTCGATGGACATCACCGAACGCAAGGCCGCCGAGCTGGCCGTCCAGGCTTCGGAACATCGGCTGAAGGACATCACGGACAACATCCCCGTCGTGGTCTCCCACTTCGACAAGGACCTGCGCGCGGACTTTGGCAACCTGGCCGCCGAGCGCGTGCTGCGCCGCCCCATCTCCGAGCTGCTGGGCCAGACCTTCCGCGAGATCCGGGGAGACGCGGTGTGGGAGATCGCCAAGCCCCATATCGACGCCGTGATGCAAGGGCAGCCCCGCCAGTTCGAATCCTTCGTGACCCATGGCGATGGCACCCTGTACTTCGCGCAACGCTATGTGCCCGACGTCGATGCGGCCGGCCAGGTCCAGGGCTTCTATTCCGTCTCCTTCGACATCACGGAGCGGCGCCAGGCCGAGGCGAAGCTGGCCGAAAGCGAGAAACGGTTGCGTGACATCGCCGACAACCTGCCGGTGATGATTTCCTATATCGACAAGGACCAGCGCCTGCTGTTCCTGAACGAGACCTTCAGCAAGTGGACGGGCCTGGATCACCGCACCACCGTCGGCAAGACCGTGGCGGAGGCCGTGCCGGCGGCGCTGTACGAACAGCGCCGCGAGCACCTGGCGCGGGCGCTTGGCGGCGAGCGTGTCGAGTTCCATGTCGAATCCACGGCGGCCGGCGCGGCCCGCTCGCTGCACAACCTCTACCTGCCCGACATCGCCGAGGACGGCTCAGTCCGCGGCCTCTATGCGCTCAGCACGGACGTGACCGAACGCCGGCAGCTCGAGCGCCAGCTTGCCGAGCTGGCCCGCACCGACGCCCTCACCGGGCTGCCCAACCGCTACAGCTTCAACGAGCAGCTGGCCGCGGTGATCAAGCGGGCCCACCGGGCGCAAAGCTTCACGGCGCTGCTGTTCCTCGACATCGACCGGTTCAAGCTCATCAACGACAGCCATGGCCACGGTGTCGGCGACGAGGTGCTGCGCGAGTTTGCGCGGCGGCTGCAGCAACTGGTCAGGGGCACCGACTTTGTCGGCCGGCTGGCGGGTGATGAATTCGTCGTCGTGCTGGAAGGCCTGCGCGCTGCCACCGAGGCCGAGATCGTCGCCGGCAAGATCATCGAGGCCATCAACCGGCCGTTTGCCACATCGGCCGGCGAACTGTCGATAGCGACGAGCATCGGCATCGCCGTTCACCCGCGCGACGAACTCGGCGGCGAGGAACTGCTCGGCCGGGCCGACCAGGCCCTGTATCTCGCCAAGGGCGCGGGGCGCAACCAGTACCGGTTGCACGCGTCGTAGCGGGCCTCGTCAGGGCCTGACGAGCTGGCCGTCCCGCTCGCGCACCGTGTCGCCGGCCCTCAGCATGGGATCGGCGCCGAGTTCGACGCGGTGCATCTGGCCGTGGCGATCGACGACCTGCGCGACCCAGACGGTGGACTTCTTGGCGTTCTTCTCGACCTCATTACCGGCATAGCCGCCAGCGGCAGCCCCGCCGACGGTCGCCAGCTTCTTGCCGGTGCCGCCGCCCACCTGGTTGCCCAGCAGGCCGCCAATGACGGCACCACCCACGACACCCAGGCCGCTGCCCTTGCCCTTGCGGGTCTCGCTGTGGATTTCCTGCACCCACAAGCAGCCGTCGCAGAGCGCGCTGCGCTGAGCCTGCGTCGGGACGGACAGCACCGGGGCCGGGTTGTCCTCGGCGCGAACGGAAGTGGACAGGGTGGCCGCCAGGGCCGCGGTGGCAATCAGCAACTTCATCGCATCACTCCTTGGAACCCGCCCTGCCCTGGCTTCGCGCCGCGTCAGGCGCGCACGAAGCCGTTCTCGGTCAGCCTGACCTCATCGCCGACGCGCAGGCCCGGGTCGGCGCTGCGCTCGAAGCGGCGCAGACGGCCATCACGCTCGCGCACCTGCACGATCCAGACGTTGTAGCTCTTCTGGTTCTTCTCGATCTCGTTGCCGGCATAACCGCCACCCACGGCGCCCGCCACGGTGGCGAGCTTCTTGCCGTTGCCGCCACCCACCATATTGCCCAGCAGGCCGCCGACGACGGCGCCGCCCACGGCACCGACGCCGCTGCCCTTGCCACGGCGCGCCTCGGTATGCACGTCGGTCACGCGGCCGCAGCTGTCGCACAGCGCGGGCGGGGCCTGGGTTTCAACCACGGGCGCCGGCTGGGCCTGGCGTACCGGGTCGGCACTGGCCAGCCGTTGCGGTGCGGCGGTGGTCTGCTGCTGTGTCGTCGCGGCAATCGGCTCACTGGTGACCGTCTGCGACCGGCCCACTGCATAGGCGCCACCGAGCAGCGCCAGCACGACGGCGACGCCGGCGACGATCTGCGTGGACTTGACGGAATTCATGGGGGTCGACATGGGGCCTCCGATGTGGTTGGTATGACCCGAAGCATGCCGCCCCTACAGCGGCCCTCCCTGTAGGACGAAACCGCTTCAGGCCCAGGGTGTCGACCTAGCCCAACAGCGGCGCCAGCGCGCGGCGCGCCTCGGTCTCGTCCAAGCCACAGCGCACGGCCCAGTCGGCGAGCTGGTCGTCGCCGATGCGGCCGACATTGAAGTACGCCGCGTCAGGGTGCGCCAGGTAGAAGCCGCTGACGCTGGCCGCTGGCGTCATTGCCATGCTGTCGGTCAGGCCCATGCCGATCTCGTCGGGCGCGAGCACGCGAAACAGGTCGCGCTTGGAGAGATGGTCGGGGCAGGCCGGGTAGCCGGGCGCGGGGCGGATGCCTTCGTACTTCTCGGCCACGAGCTCTGCATTGCTCAGCGCCTCGGCCGGCGCATAGCCCCAGAACTCACGCCGCACGCGCTCGTGCAGCCACTCTGCGGCGGCCTCGGCCAGGCGGTCGGCCAGGGCCTTGAGCATGATGGCCGAATAGTCGTCATGGGTGGCGAGGAAGTCCGCCTCCTTCTTGTCGACGCCCAGGCCCGCGGTGACGGCGAACATGCCGACGTGGTCGCCCTCTTCCGCAACAAAATCGGACAGGCAGCGGTTGGGGCGCTTCACTCCTTCGACGACGGGCCTCTCTGACTGCATGCGCAGGCCGTGCCAGACCATGGGCGGTTCGCTGCGAATGGCAATGTCGTCCTCGTTGACGCGCGCGGCCGGGTAGAGGCCGAAGACGGCATGCGCCTGCAGCCAGCGGCCGTCGATGATCTTTTTCAGCATCGCCTGCGCATCGGCAAACACCTTGCGCGCCTCGCTGCCAACGACAGCGTCATCAAGGATGGCCGGATACGGGCCAGCCAGGTCCCAGGTCTGGAAATAAGGGCCCCAGTCGATGTAGCGGGCCAGTTCCGCAAGGTCCAGGTTCTTCAGCACACGACGACCGGTGAACTTCGGGGCGGGCGCGACGCGGCTCAGGTCCAGCACGGCCTTGTTGGCCCGTGCGGCAGCCAGCGTCACCAGCGGCGTCTGCTTCTTGTTGGCATGCAGTTCGCGGGTCTTCTCGATGTCGGCTTTCAGCTCTGCGATATAGGCCGCGGCGCGGTCGTCGCTGAGCAGCTCGGTGCACACGCCCACGGCGCGCGACGCATCGGGCACGTAGACCACCGGGCCGTCGTAGTGCGGCGAGATCTTGACGGCCGTGTGCACGCGGCTGGTCGTGGCGCCGCCGATCAGCAGCGGCATGTGGCGCGAAGCGAAGTAGTCGTCGCGCTGCATCTCGGCCGCGACGTGCTGCATCTCCTCCAGGCTCGGCGTGATCAGCCCGGACAGGCCGATGATGTCCGCGCCCTCTTCCTTGGCTTTGCGCAGAATGTCCTGGGCCGGCACCATGACGCCCATGTTGACGACCTCGTAGTTGTTGCACTGCAAGACCACCGTGACGATGTTCTTGCCGATGTCGTGCACGTCGCCCTTGACGGTGGCGATGACGATCTTCCCCTTGGGCTTGGCGTCGCCGCCGCCCTCGATCAGCAGCCGCTTTTCTTCCTCGATATAGGGCAGCAGGTGGGCCACGGCCTGCTTCATAACGCGCGCGCTCTTCACCACCTGCGGCAGGAACATCTTGCCCTGGCCGAACAGGTCGCCGACGACATTCATGCCGGCCATCAACGGGCCTTCGATGACGTGCAGCGGCCGGCCGCCCTTGGCCAGAATGGCCTGCCAGGCTTCCTCGGTGTCTTCGGTGATGAAGTCGGTGATGCCATGCACCAGCGCGTGCGACAGCCGCTGGTTCACATCGCCGGCGCGCCAGGCCAGACGGGCCGAATCGTCCTTGCCGGCACTCTTGGCGCGGTCGGCGATCTCGATGAGGCGCTCGCCCGCATCCGCGCGGCGGTTCAGCACAACGTCCTCGACGCGCTCGCGCAACTCGGCATCAAGGTCGTCGTACACGCCCACCATGCCGGCATTGACGATACCCATGTCCATGCCCGCCTGGATGGCGTGGTACAGGAAGACGGTGTGGATGGCCTCGCGCACCGGCTCGTTGCCACGGAAGCTGAAAGACACGTTGGACACGCCGCCTGACACCTTGGCGCCGGGCAGGTTCTGCTTGATCCAGCGCGTGGCTTCGATGAAGTCCACGGCGTAGTTGTCGTGCTCCTCGATGCCGGTCGCGATGGCGAAGATGTTGGGGTCGAAGATGATGTCCTCGGCCGGGAAGCCGACCTCGTCGACCAGGATGCGGTAGGCCCGCTCGCAGATTTCGGTCTTGCGGGCGAAGGTGTCGGCCTGGCCCTTCTCGTCGAAGGCCATCACCACGGCCGCGGCACCGTAGCGGCGCACGAGCTTGGCCTGGCGGCGGAACTCATCCTCGCCTTCCTTCATCGAGATGGAGTTGACGATGCCCTTGCCCTGGATGCACTTGAGGCCAGCCTCGATGACGCTCCACTTGGACGAGTCGATCATGATCGGCACGCGCGCGATCTCGGGCTCACCGGCGATCAGGTTCAGGAAGCGCACCATGGCCGCCTGGCTGTCCAGCATGGCCTCGTCCATGTTGATGTCGATGACCTGGGCGCCGTTCTCGACCTGCTGGCGCGCGACGGCCAGCGCCTTCTCGAACTCCCCCGCCAGGATCATGCGCGCGAAGGCCTTGGAGCCGGTGACGTTGGTGCGCTCGCCGATGTTGACGAACAGGCTGCCGGCATCGATGGCGACGGGCTCGAGGCCAGAGAGCTTCAGTGCAGGAGGCGAAGGGGGCGTGGTCATCGATGGGGCTCAGGCAGAGGATCGATGAGCGCCGTTTTCAGAAATCCGAGCCTGGCAGGCAAGAAAACCCGTCGCAGCGCTCCTCGGATGGCCGGGAATTCTACGCAGCCACCCCTTCGTCCTCGCTCAAGATCGGCTTGCCGAAGCCGAAGGCCGTTGAGAATGCCTCAATCCATGGCCTCTGAACTCATCCCTCTACCGACCCGCACGCTGCGCCTGGGCATGACCCTGCCGTACGACCTGTTCGACGCCAACGGCAAGCTGCTGTTCGCGCGCGGCCAGGTGCTGCGCGACTCGCCGCTGGTGCGCAGCCTCGTCGATGGCGGCGCGTGGGTGAACTCCGCAGACACCATGGAGTACCAGCGCGCGCTGGCCCATCGGCTGGACACCATGGTCATGCAGGACGTGCCGCTGTCCGACATCGTCAAAGCCGACGGCAGTTTCCGGCTCGACACTCTGGCCCCGACCAAGGTGGAACTCGGCCCGCGCGAGGCCTGGTCCAACCTGCTGCTGCACACCCACAGCCTGCTGCGCGAGGCCGATCCGGTTGATTTCACCGCCCGGCTGGCCGCGCTGCGCGACACCGCATTGAAGCGCCTGCACGCCCACCCCGACGCAACCCTGATGCTGCTGATCTTCGAGAGCAGCCAGGAATTCGGCGACTACAGCGCCCGTCACGCGCTGTTGACGCTGCTGCTCTGCGACCTGGTCGCCCAGCAGATGCAACTGGCACCGGAACTGCGCAGCGCGCTGCAGGGCGCCGCGCTGACGATGAACTACGGCGCCGGCCCCGCCCACGACCGCTTGGCCAGCCAGCTCGACGCTGCCACGCCCGCCCAGCGCCAGGCCCTGGCCGCTCACGGCGACCGCGCCGCGCAGCGCCTGGCCCAGGTCGGCGTCACCGACCCCGTCTGGCTGACCGCCGTGCGCCTCCATCACGAGGCCGGGCCCGGCCCGCTCGGCAGCCGCAGCGATGGCGAGAAGCTGGCCCGACTGCTGCGCCGCATCGACCTCTTCGGCGCGCGCTTGTCGCCCCGCCGCAGCCGCCAGGCCATGAGCGGCGCCGCGGCCGCCCGCGCCGTCTTCCTCGACGAACTCGGCCAGCCCGACGAAGCCGGCGCGGCGCTGATCAAGACCGTGGGCCTGTACCCACCTGGCAGCATCGTGCGCCTGGCCAATGGCGAAGTCGGGCTGGTCTTCAAGCGCGGCTTCAGCGCCAACGAGCCTCTCGTCGCTGCACTGATCGGCAAGAGCGGCAGCCCGTTGAGCAACCCCGTGCCACGCGATACGCGACTGGCCGCCCAGGCCATCTCGGCCAGCCTGGCACCGGCGGATTTCAAGCTGCGCGTGAATCTGGAAGCCCTGCTGAAGCTCTAGACGGCGGTTGATTTCGACCGGCAAGAGCGGCCCGCGGGCCGCTCTTTTCATTCCGCCGCTTGCATTCGCCGGACTGTGCATATATTCTGTGTATACACATTATGCACAGTAGTCTCTTCATCTCGCAGACCGACGCGAGGCCGATGTACCTCCAGATCGTCGAGCAGATCCGCCAACGCGTGGCCGCCGGGGACTGGCCGGCGGGGCAGGAGCTGCCGTCCATCCGCGCGCTGGCGGCGGACCTGCGCGTCAGCGTCATCACCGTGAAGCGCGCCTACCTGGACCTGGAATCCGAAGGCGTCATCGTCACCCGCCACGGCAAGGGCTCCTTTGTGGCCGATGCGCAAGGCCTGGCCAAGGACATGCGCCTAGCCCAGCTCGATACCCACCTCGCCGCCGCCGGCGAGATTGCCAGATCACTGGCCATGCCCGAGCCCGAATTGATCGAACGACTGCGCAGCGCGCTGAATCAGGAGCCCGACAAATGAGCGCGAAAGCCATTGAGATGAACGGCGTGCGCAAGGCGTTCCGCTTCTTCACGCTGGAGAACGTGTCCCTCGACCTTGAGCAGGGCCAGATCATGGGGCTCGTCGGCCCGAACGGCGCCGGCAAGAGCACCACCATCCGGCTGCTGATGGGCCTGCTGACACCTGACGCTGGCAGCATTCGCCTGCTCGGCCACGACATGCCTCAAGACCAGGCCGCCGCCAAAGCCGATGTCGGTTTCGTCAGCGACGACATGAAGCTGCTGCCGCAGGCGACGCTGGCCTGGCACATGGACTTCGTCGCGTCCCTCTACCCCGGCTGGGACGCGCAGTACGCCACCCAGTTGCTCAAGCGCTTTGGCCTGCATGCGGGGCAGACCGCCAAGAGCCTGTCCACCGGCGAGCAGGCCAAGGCTCTGCTGCTGCTGGCCTTGGCTCGCCGCCCGCGCCTGCTGGTGCTGGACGAGCCCACCTCGGGCATGGACCCGGTCGCCCGCCAGGAACTGCTGACCGAGTTCATGGACGTGCTGCGCGACGACAGCCGCTCCATCCTGTTCTCGTCGCACAACACGCTGGACGTGGAGCGCATTTCCGACCGCATCACCTTCATCGATCGTGGCCGAGTCGTGGCGTCCAACAACAAGGAGGACTTCCTCGAACGCTGGCGCACGCTGCGTTTGCGGCTACCGGACGGTGCGCCCGATTGGCGTCTGCCAGAGATCGTCCACCGCGACGTCGACGGCCCCAACGTCACGCTGACCATCGACGGCTTCAACGACGACTTCCTTGCCCGCCTCGGCGCACCGGTGCAAGAGGTGCACCGCATGAGCCTGGAAGAAGTCTTCGTCGCCACCGTCATGCACAGCCGGCAAGCCCAAGAGGCACACCCGTCATGAAGCTGCTCACCCGCAAGCTCGTTGCCAAGGAGCTCTACGTCTACCGCTGGCTGCTCGTCGGCGCCACCGCTGCCGGCTTTGCCGGGCTGCTGACCGCGGCCAGCGGCGAGGTGGGCTTCAACATCGGCTTCATCGTCTGGCTGACGGCGATCATTGCGTTGGGCGTCATGCTGGCGCTGTTCGGCGTCGCCTCCGAACGCAAGGACCGCTCGCTGCTGTTCGTGCTGAGCCTGCCGCTGTCGCCAGGCGACTATGTGCGCGCCAAGCTGCTGGGCCTGCTCGCCAGCTTCCTGTTGCCGTGGGCTGGCTTAAGCGCCGGCGCGGTGGCGCTGATCCTCGTCATGCCGGGCATTGCCGATGGGCTGCTGCCCTACGCCGTGCTGCTGTGCGTCTTCCTGCTGCTGAACTTCGCGCTGGTGCTGTGCGCCGCGCTGAACATCAGCTCCGAGGCGGGCATGGGCGGCGTCATCATCCTCACGAACATGTCGGTCTCGCTCTTCATGATGGGCGTCGGCCGCATTCCCGAGGTGGGGCAGTACATGCTCGCCGCCACCCCCGTCTGGAACGGCACGTTCTGGCTGCTCCTCGCCGCTGAAGCGGCGCTCACCGTCCTCGCCCTGTCCCTGCCCCTGTTCACCGCCGCACGTCGGCGCGACTTCCTGTGAGGAGGCATGAACCAACCCCTCACGCCCGCTCATCCCACCGCAACGCCGCCACTCGGCGTTGCAAATGCTCGCCGTAGCACGGGCTACGGCTCCGCTTTGCGCCTTGATTGGCGACGCCGCGACGGCCTGCTCGGCCGCGCGGGGTCGATCCACACCTCCTAGGGAAACACCATGACTTCACAACCCAACGGCGAGAGGCTGCACGCCCTCGACGCAGTGCGGAGCTTTGCCCTTTTGCTGGGCGTGGCCTTCCACGCCAGCATGTCCTTCATCCCCGGCATCCCCAAGGGGCTATGGGCCATGAGCGACAACTCGCCCAGTGCCTTCCTGGGCGACGCGGCCTTCGTCGCGCACAGCTTCCGCATGACGCTGTTCTTCTTCATCGCCGGCTACTTCGCGCGGCTGCAGCACCAGAAGCTGGGCACCGCGGGCTTCTGGCTCAACCGCGGCAAGCGCATCGCCGTGCCGCTGGTCGTCGGCTGGCCACTGCTGTTCGTCGCCATCATCTTCGTGTGGGGACTGGGCATGCAGAAGGTGTTTAACGGCGCGCCGCCGGCCCCTCCGGAAATGCCCAGGACCTTTGGCGCGCTGCCGCTGTTCCACCTGTGGTTCCTCTACCAGCTGTTGTGGCTGTATGCCGGCGCCCTGCTGCTGCGCAGTGCCATCGCGGCGCTGGACCGGGGCCAGGTGCTGCGCGGCTGGCTGGACCGCATCACGACCGCTGCCTTGCGCTGGCCGGCCGGTGCGCTGCTTCTGGGCCTGCCGCTCGCGGGCTGCCTGCTGTCCCTGCAGATGTGGATGCCCGCGGTCGGCATCCCCACACCGGACCAGTCGTTGATCCCGCAACTGCCCGCCACGGTCGGCTTCGGCACGGCCTTCATGTTCGGCTGGCTGGTGCATCGCGCGCCAGATGCGCTGGCGGCGCTGCGCGCACGCTGGCTGCCGCATCTGGCGCTGGCCATCGCGTCCTCGGCCGTCTGCCTCTACATCCTGAGAACCCAGCCGCCATTCGGGATGCCTGATACGCCGAAGCTGATCTTCGCGTTGTCCTTCGTTGCTTCGGCCTGGTCGTGGACCTTCGCCATCACGGGCCTCGCGCTGCGTTTCCTGTCCGGCCACAGCCCGGCCCTGCGCTACGTGGCCGATGCGTCCTACTGGATCTACCTCGTCCACCTGCCGTTGGTGTGCGCCGTGCAGGTCTGGGTGGGCGACTGGCCGCTGCACTGGAGCGTGAAGTACCTGCTCGTCCTGCTGGGCAGCCTCGCCGTGCTGCTGCTGAGCTACCAGGGGCTGGTGCGCTCGACGGTCATCGGCAAGGTCCTCAACGGCAAGGCTTATCCCCGACGCGCCGTTGCCGTCTCCACCGAAGAAGCGACGACCGATGACGTCGTCGCCTCGCTGTGCGGCGTGTCCAAGCGCTACGGCAAGCTGGAGGCGCTGAGCAGCGTCGACCTGCAGCTCAAGCGCGGCGAACTGCTCGCACTACTGGGCCCCAACGGCGCCGGCAAATCCACGGCCATCTCGCTGTGGCTGGGCCTGCACGACGCCGACGCCGGCATCGTGCGCCTGCTCGGCGGCTCGCCGCAGGACATTGCGCGGCGCCAGGGGCTGGGCGTCATGATGCAGGATGTTGAGTTGCCAAAGGATCTCAAGGTGCATGAGCTGGTCGCGCTGTCGGCCAGCTACTACCAGCACCCGCTGAGCGTGAAGGACGCGCTGGACCGCGCCGGCATCACGGCACTGGCCAACCGGCCCTACGGCAAGCTCTCCGGCGGCCAGAAGCGCCAGGTGCAGTTCGCCATCGCCGTCTGCGGGCGCCCTCGGGTGCTGTTCCTGGACGAGCCCACCGTCGGTCTCGACATCCAGGCCCGCGAGCTGATGTGGGCCAACATCCGTGCACTGCTGCGCGAGGGCTGCTCCATCCTGCTGACGACGCACTATCTGGAAGAGGCGGAAGCACTGGCGACCCGCGTGGCCGTGCTCGGCAAGGGCCGCGTCATCGCCTCGGGCAGCGTGGCTGAGATGCGCGCGCTCGTATCTCGCCGCCACATCCGCTGCGAGACCTCGCTGGTGCCGGGCGACGTGCGCCGGTGGCCGGGCGTGGTGGACGTGAGTTGTGACCACGACCAGCTCGCCATCGTCGCCACGGATGCCGAAGCGGTGGTGCGCCGCCTGCTCGCGGCCGACCCGCAGCTCTCGCGCCTGGAAGTGAAGCAGGCCGGGCTCAATGACGCTTTCAACGAACTGACCCGGGAGGCCGCATGACCACCTTGACCCGCCCCACCCCGGCTTTCGCGCCGGCCCACCGCACCACATCGCCCTACACGGCCGAGATCCGCCTCGAACTCATCCGCCTGCTGCGCGCGCCGGCCTTTGCGCTGCCGATGTTCGTGCTGCCGGTGGCCCTGTACCTGCTGTTCGCCTTCGCGGTGGCCGGCGAGATGACGGCCAAGGACCCGGACGCCGCCCGCTTCATGTTCGCCGGCTTCTCGCTGATGGCCGTGACCATGGCCGCGGTGTTCGCCACCTGCCCGTCCATCGCCATGGAACGAGAGCTGGGCCTGCTGACCCTCAAGCGCGCCCAGCCCGCGCCGCCCGGCGCCTGGCTGACGGCCAAGATCGTCGCTGGCGTCGTGACCGGCGTGATCGCCTACCTGCCCATCCTCGTCGTCACCGCCGTCAGCGGCCAGGCTGGATTGAGCGCCGGCCAACTCGCGGCCATGAGCGTCGTGCTCATCACCGGCGCCATCCCTTTTTGCGCCCTGGGTCTGATGGTCGGCGCGCTGGCCAGCGGTTCGGCCGCGCCGGCCTACGCCCACCTGCTCTACCTGCCGGGGCTCTACCTGTCGGGCGTGTTCTTCCCGCTGCCCAAGTCCATGTACTTCCAGGCGCCGTTCTGGCCGCAGTTCCACCTCAACCAGCTCGTCTTCGCCGCGGGCGGGGTGGAGAAGTTCCGCTGGATCGCACCGGAGATGGCCTTCGCCATGCTGTTCGGGTTCACGGTGCTTTGCTCCGGGATTGCGCTGTACCGCCTGAAGCGGCGCGGCTGACAAACACAAGGGCGGCCCGCAGGCCGCCCTGGCTCTTCAGCCTCAAGGCCGATCAGCGCTTGACCGAGCCATTGGCCGCGCCGTCCACGGCCACCGACTTGTCGGCGCGCGAGGCCTTGGCCGAGGCGCCGCCCGCAGCCTGGGTCTGGCGGCCGGTGGCCTGGCCGCTGGCATTGCCGCTGACTTCCTTCTTGCTGGCGCTGCCCGCGGCGGCACCCCCCAGCGTCAGCGGCGAGGCGGCGGCGGGCGCGGTGGAGGCCGTGGGCGTGGCCGGAGTTGCCGGCATGGCGGGTGTCGTGGCCGTCGGCGTGGCCGGGTTGGCGGGCGTCGTCGCGGCCGGCGTATCGCCACGGCTCAGCGTACCGTTCAGCATGCCGCTGCCTTGGCCCGCCAGATTGCCACTGACGCCGTTGGCCGTGCCATTCAGCGCGCCGCTGACGCTGCCATCGGCGCTGCCCGAGGCATTGCCCAGCGAGTCCTTGGCGCCTTCGCCGGCGGTCTTCAGCTCACCCACCTTGTCGGTCGCGGTGGACTTCACCTCGCCGACCTTGGCCGTCGCCGTGTCCTTGACGCCGCCGACGGCGCCCTTGGTCTTGTCCAGCGTGCCCTTGACGAGGGAACCGTCCGCCGAGCCGCTGGCATTGCCGTTCGCGCGGCCACCGACATCGAGCTGGCGGGGCGACAGCGCGCCATTCACACCGCCGGTCAAGCCACCGGTGAGGCCGCCACCGCCACCGCCGAGCAGGCCGGCGTGGGCGTTGGAAGCGAGCAGGCCGGCCGCGACGGCCGAAATGGTCAACACGGTGCTCAGCGTGGTGCGAAGAACTTGGGTGCGACGAGTTGCAAACATGATGGATCTCCGGGTGGTTGTTGCGGAAGAGCCAGCCATTCCGGCCCTTTCACTGAGTACAACGACCGCTGCCGAGACTTCCTTCCCGATCGAGATGCAAGTGTCTGTTTCAGCGTGCCTGGCGTGCTTGCAGCTGCTCGGGTACCACGCGCAGGTCTTCGGCGACGAGGCCACGGCCATAGACTGGATCGCGGCCGGGCGCGCCCAGATCGATGGCGGCAGCGGCCAGGCGCTCCAGCACTGCCGCAGCGGCGGCCGGGTCGGGCTCGCGCAGTTCCGCAGCAAGCAGGCCCGCCACCAGCGGTGCCGCAAACGAGGTGCCGCGCGCGATGCCATAGCCGCCTCCACTGCGGGCCACGGCGACATCGGCGCCCGGCGCCGTCAGCAGCACCTGTGGCCCCTGCGCCGCCTCGGGCAGCACGCGGCGCGATGGGTTGACGCCGGTCACGCCGACGACGCCGGCATAGGAAGCCGGGAACAGCGGTGGCGCGGCCGGGCCGTCGTTGCCGACCGCCGCGACCAGCAGATGCCCGCGCTTGACCAGGGCCGCGACGCCCTGCTCCAGCAGCCGGTTCGGTGGGCCGACCAGGCTCAGGTTGATGACGGCGACGCGCTCGCGCGCCATCCAGGCCAGGGCGCGCACGACCTCCTCGGCCGAGCCGCCGTCGGGCTTGTCACAGTACACGTCGGCAGCAAACAGCTCGGCCTTGGGTGAAGCGCCAGCAAAGCCGCGGTCGCGGCCGACGAGCAGGGAGGCGATGGCCGTGCCATGTTCGCTCGCTACCACACTGCCAGCGCAGCCGAAGCTGCCGCCGGCCGCATGGCGCAGGGCGGTGTGACGGCGGTCCACGCCGCCGTCGATGAGGCCTACCCGCACCGGGCCGCGCGGCTTGGCTGGGGCGACAGCGGCGCCGGGTGCGAGCTCGCCGCTGCGCGAATACAGATGGTTGAAGTCGGCCTGCAGATCGGGTTGGGCGGCGCGCAGCTTGTCCAGCGCCTCGGCTGTGCCCAGGCTCGCGGGCACACTCAGCACGACCTCGCGAAGTTCCAGCTCGGGCCAGGCCTCCTCGCGCAGCTTGACGAGGCCCAGGGCCGCCGCTGCGGCCAAGGCGGCAGCGCTGGGCGAGAGCAGCACGAGTTCGCGGCGGCGCATCAGCTCGCCCCGCGGGTCGGCCTCGACGACGTCCGAATGGCGCTGCAGCAGGTCGCGCACCGTCGTCGCGCGCAGGTCGACCAGCTGCGTGGCCGACGACAGCAGCTCGGGCAGGGGTTGCACGACGCGGTCCACGACACGGTCCACCACACCGGGCAGGCGCGACACGCCCGGCAGTTGCGGCAGGCGCAGCTGGGCCTGGGCCGGCACGGCCAGGGCGGCGAGGGTCAAAGCGAGAAGAGGTTTCATGGCGTCGCAACAGCTTTTGTGAGGATAACGAGCGAGGGAGGGAAGAAAATCCATGCCTCGTCCGTTGTCCCTGTATCGATGCCCGAGAACCTTTCCGAACTTCGCCAGGAAATTGCTGCCCTGCTGCCGCGGCTGCGCCGTTTCGGCCGCACGCTGGCCCACTCCCGCGAAGACGCCGACGACCTTGTGCAGGTCGCCATCGAGAAGGCGCTGAACCGCACCGACCAGTGGACGCCTGGAACGCGTCTGGACAGCTGGATGTTTCGCATCATGCAGAACGCGTGGATCGATGAACTGAGGGCCCGTGAACGGCGCGGCCAGACTTTCCTGCCCGAGGAGGAAGGCGAGCACGTGGGCGATGACGGCGCTTCGGGTTCTCAGCTCGACGCCATCCTCGTGCGCAAGGCCGTGGCCAGGCTCAGCGAGGAGCACCGCACGGTGGTCGGCCTGGTGCTGGTTGAGGGCCTGAGCTATCAGGAAACCGCCGAGACGCTGGGCGTGCCGGTCGGCACTGTGACGAGCCGCGTCGCCCGCGCCCGCGAGGCGCTGCAGGAACTGCTGGGAGAGTGGCCATGAACATGAACGAGGATCAACTGAAAGCCGAGCGCCGCCGCCTGGCCGCCGCCTTCGACGGCGTGCTGAAGGAGCCCGTGCCGGAGCGCCTCAGGGCCTTGCTGGCCGAGCCGGCCGCGCAGGTCGTGGACCTCGGCACCGTGCGCGCCCAGCGGCGGGCCATGTCCAGCTGGGCCGCCTGGGGCGGCATGGCCGCAACACTGCTGCTGGGCACGCTGATCGGCACCCGCCTGACGCCACCGGGCGCGACCGATGAAAACCGCCTTGTCGCCACCGGCGCCATCGCCCAGGCGCTGGACCGCCAGCTCGCCAGCGCACCAGGCGGCGCAGTGGCCGTGCAGGTCAGCTTCAAGGCCAGGGACGGCCGCTACTGCCGCAGCTTCACGACCACCGCCTCGGCCGGCCTGGCCTGCCGCGACGGCGACGGCGCCTGGGCCCTGCAGCAGGTCGCGGCCGTGGCGCCCACGCCCGGCACCGGCATGCGCCAGGCCGCCACCGCCCTGCCACCCGCCGTGCTGGGTGCGATGGACGGGCTCATCGCCGGCGAAGCCCTCAACGCCGAGCAGGAGCGCACCGCGCGCGACGCCGGCTGGCACTGAAAGCACCGCGGCTGGGCTAGCATGGGGCAGCCGGGGAGGGCAAACCACATACCAACCCCTAACTTTGCCTTCGCATGCCCTGGCGAATCTCTGCAAGCCTGCTGCGCTTCAAGCGCTACCTGATCCTCGGCAACCTCGTCATCCTGGCGATGGTTGTCCTGGTCGCGCTGCGGGTCGCCTATGCCAGCCAGCAGACCCATGAGGCGCAGGCGCGCCAGACGGCGGCCAATCTGGCGCACACGCTGGGGCAGAACGTCAGCGCGGGCTTCAGGCTGGTGGACAACAGCCTGCAGTCCTTGCTGAAGCGGCTGGATGAGCTGCCGGCCAAGGGGGCGGACCTTCGCGAGATCGCGCGCATTGCCGAGGAGCAGCGGGCCCTGGTGCCCACCATCGATGCGCTGCGCGTGACCGACGCCAACGGCCTGGTGCTCAACCCCGGCGACAGGCCGGCCGTGTCCATGGCCGACCGCGACTATTTCCGCGCGGCGCAGGCCGACCCGACGCGCACGGCCATTTCCGAGCCCCAGCGCGGGCGCATCATCGGCGGCTGGGGCCTGGTCCTGGCACGCGCCCGCACCGCCGCCGATGGCCGCTTCTTGGGCGTGGTCTACGCCAGCATCAAGACGGAGCGCTTCCGGGACGACTTCAAGCGTGCCAACGTCGGCGCCCAGGGGGCCGTGACGCTGCGCTCCAGCTCGCTGCAGCTGATCGCGCGATATTCACCGCTGGATGCCAACCCCGAGGCCGGCACGGGCACGACCCGGGTGTCCGAACAGCTGCGCGCGGCACTGGCCGCGAACCCGAGGCAGGGCAGCTTCGTCACGCGCACGGCGCTGGATGGCGTGGAACGCGCCACCGCCTACGAGACCGTGCCCGACTACCCGATGCTGATGCTGGCGGGCCTGGCCACCGAGGACTTCTACGCCGGCTGGCGCCGGGAGGTCGGCGTGCTGGCCGCGCTGCTGTTGCTGCTGGAGGCGCTGCTGGTCGCGTTCTCGGTCTTCATCTACCGCGCCCAGGCCCGGCAGGTGCAGGAGCGCAGCCGCGTCGAACTGCTGGCCGCCGAGCGCGGCGCGCTGCTGGACAACGAGCTGGTGGCGATGGTCAGGCTGCGCGGCCGCAGCGAGGTCTGGCACAACGCCGCCCTGGACCGGCTGTTCGGCTACGAGCCTGGCGAGCTGAGCGGCCAGCCCTCACGGTTGCTCTATCTCGACGATGAGTCCTACGCCCAGATCGGCCGCGCCTCCCAGCGCCTGGAGGCACCGCACCGCTACCGCACCCAGCTGCGCATGCGGCGCAAGGACGGCAGCCCGGTCTGGATCGACCTGAGCGGCACAGCCCTGCCGGACGGCGAGTCGTTGTGGCTGATGCTGGACATCACGGCCATCAAGCACAGCGAGGAGCAGGCCCGCCACCTGGCCTTCCACGACATGCTGACCGGCCTGCCCAACCGGCACCTGCTGTTCGAGCGCCTGGCCTTCCTGCTGCGCGACGCCGAACGCAACGACCGCTGGCTGGCTGTCTGCTATCTGGACCTGGACGGCTTCAAGGCCATCAACGACGCCCAGGGCCATGACGCCGGCGACGCGCTGCTGCGCATCACCGCCGAGCGCCTGAGCGCCAGCGTGCGCGGCAACGACGTGGTGGCGCGTATCGGCGGCGATGAGTTCGTGCTGGTGCTCAACCAGCTCAACGGCCTCTACGACGAAAGGCATGCGCTGAACCGGCTGCTGACCGCCTTCGAGGCGCCCATCCCCCTGCCGGGCGGCGGCGAGGCCCGGGTGGGGATCAGCATCGGCGTGGCCATGTACCCGCGGCATGGGCGCGACGTCAACACCCTGATCACCTGCGCCGACCGGGCCATGCTGGCCGGCAAGCGCACCGGCAAGGGCCGCTGGGTCATGTATGAAGACGAGGACGGGTCGACAGCTTGAGCCGCGCGCTCAACGGCCACCCCCCTGGGTCAGCAGGTCACGGTTCGGGGATGCGGCTGATCTGCACGCTGACGATCTTCCAGGCGCCGCCACGCTTCACGTAGATGTCGATGTAGCGGTAGTGGCTCTTGAAGGCCTGGCCCTGATAGCGGCCCGTCATGCGCGTGCGGCCGCTGAGCAGGGCCGTGTCGCCATAGACGCGCACCTCGAAGTCCTCGACGGTGTAAGGGTCGATGACAAGGTCGGGCGAGACCAGCCCTTCGACAAAGCTGGCCTTGGTTTCGACATTGCCGCGGCCGTCGATCTGGCGGAAGTCGTCGGCCATGTTGGCCTCGATGGCGGCGCGGTCCCGGCGGACGATGGCCTGGTCCCAGACATCCGACTGGGCCTTGAGCTGCGCGAGCAGCTCGGCCGGCGGGGCGGCCTGGGCCAGGCCGGCTGCCAGCATCAACCCCATCAAGAGACCGCGACGCTTCATCAGACCACTTTCAGACTGCGCCAGATCAGCCCCGTGATCAGCTCGCGGGCACGGTCGAAGTCCTCTTCTTCCAATGCTGGCTTGCCCATGTAGAGAGCGAACTGCGGCCCCAGATCGGCATAGGCCTGGGTGGACGACCAGATCAGGAACATCAGGTGGGTGAAATCGACGCGCCGGATGCGGCCCTCGGCCGCCCAGCCCTCGAAACGCGCCACGTCGGCATGCAGCAGCGGCATGACCTGGGCCTTGAGCACGTCCTGGTAGCGCGGCGCGCCAGCCATGATCTCGCGCGTGAAAACGGCGTTGCCGCTGGGCCGTTCACGGCTGAATCGTAGTTTTGCCGACACATAGGTGTGGATGGCGGCTTCGGGTTCGTCGGCCTCGGTGATGGCGTTCATGTTGGCCATCCACTCGCCCATCACGCTGTCCAGCACGGCGCGGTAAAGCTCCTCCTTGCTGGGCCAGTGATAGAGCAGGTTCTGGCGCGACAGATCGAGCACGGCAGCGATGCTGTCGAGGCTGACACCTTCGAATCCGTATCGGGCGAACTGGCGTTCGGCTTCAGCGAGGATGGCCTCCTGCTTGCGCAGGGTGGCGGCGCGCGGGGTGCGCGCGGCAGCGGTCACGGTCATGCCCGCATTCTGACGGCGCGCACCAAGCTGAAGCTGCGGGTTTTTACGCTTAGGTCAATTTTTACGGAGTAGTAATGTTTGGGTGTTTTCCACCCGGAGATTCCCGTGGACCTTGCCGATCTGAAATCCGGGCGCCTGACGCCCGATGACTACGCGCAGAATTTTGCCGACGCCCATCCGCCGCTGAACCGCACGCAGGCGCTGATCGAGGCGGAGCGCTGCTATTACTGCTATGACGCGCCCTGCCAGACGGCCTGCCCGACCGGCATCGACATCCCCAGCTTCATCCAGCGCGTGGCGCAGGACAACGTGCGCGGCGCGGCCGAGGCCATCCTGACGGCCAACCCGCTGGGCGGCATGTGCGCCCGCGTCTGCCCGACCGAGGTGCTGTGCGAGCAGGCCTGCGTGCGCAACACCAACGAGAGCAAGCCGGTGGAGATCGGCATGCTGCAGCGCTATGCGGTGGAGGGTCACTTCGCCAACCCCGGCGCCAAGCCGCTGTTCGAGCGCGGCATGCCGACGGGCCGGCGCATCGCCGTCGTTGGCGCCGGGCCGGCCGGCCTGGCTGCGGCCCACGGCCTGGCGTGGCGCGGTCATGACGTCGTGCTGTTCGACGCCAACCCCAAGCTCGGTGGCCTGAACGAATACGGCCTGGCGACCTACAAGGTGGCCGGCGGCTTCGCGCAGAAGGAGATCGACTGGCTGCTGAGCATTGGCGGCATCACGCCCAAGTTGAACTGTCGACTCGGCCGTGACATCACACTCGACGGCCTGCTGGCTGAATACGACGCGGTCTTCCTCGGGCTGGGCCTGGGTGGCGTCAATGCATTGGGCATTGCCGAACCGCAGGTCACGGGCCTGCGCGACGCCGTCGACTTCATCGCCGAGCTGCGCCAGAGCGCGCCCGAGATCGTCACAGTGGGCCGCAAGGTCGTCGTCATCGGCGGCGGCATGACAGCCGTGGACGCGGCCGTGCAGAGCCGGCTGCTGGGTGCCGAGCAGGTGACCATGGTCTACCGCCGCGGGCCCGACGGCCTGTCGGCGTCGACCCACGAGCAGCACTGGGCGCAGACGAACGGCGTGACCATCCGCTGCTGGGCTCGGCCGCTCGGCGTGGAAGGCCAGGGCGGCGTGCTGCGAGGCATGCGCTTTGCGGCGACGAAGCTGGAAGGCGGCAAGCTCGTCGACACCGGCGAACAGTTCTTCATCGAAGCCGACATGGTGCTGCGCGCCATCGGCCAGACCTACCGGGCCGAAGCGGCCGGCGATGGCATCGAGCTGGAAGGCGGGCGCATCAAGACCGATGCGGACGGCCAGACCAGCCTGGCTCGCGTCTGGGCCGGCGGTGACTGCCGCGCCGGCGGCCGCGACCTGACCGTGGAAGCCGTGGAGCACGGCAAGCGCGCCGCCATCAGCATCGACCGCGCCCTGGGCCTGAGCGCCGTCCGCCATCACGATACGGAGGCCTCCCATGGCTGACCTGAGCACCAACTTCCTCGGCATCCAAAGCCCCAACCCCTTCTGGCTCGCGTCCGCACCGCCGACCGACAAGGAGATCAACGTGCGCCGCGCCTTCGAGGCCGGCTGGGGCGGCGTCGTCTGGAAGACGCTGGGCGAGGACCCGCCGGTCGTCAACGTCAACGGCCCGCGCTACGCCACGCTGTGGAGCCAGGACCGGCGCGTCATCGGCTTCAACAACATCGAGCTGATCTCCGACCGGCCGCTGCAGATCAATCTGGACGAGATCAAGCGCGTGAAGCGCGACTTCCCGGACCGGGCCATGATCGTCTCGCTGATGGTGCCGGTCAACGAGGCGAGCTGGAAGGCCATCCTGGAGCGCGTGGCCGACACCGGCGCCGACGGCGTGGAGCTGAACTTCGGCTGCCCCCACGGCATGAGCGAGCGTGGCATGGGCTCGGCCGTCGGCCAGGTGCCGGAGTACATCCAGCAGGTCACCGAGTGGTGCAAGAAGCACACGAAGATGCCCGTCATCGTCAAGCTGACGCCCAACATCACCGACGTGCGCTTCCCGGCCCGCGCGGCCAAGAACGGCGGCGCCGATGCGGTCAGCCTCATCAACACCATCAATTCGGTCATGGGCGTGGACCTGGACCGCATGACGATGAGCCCGGTCACCGACGGCCTGGGCTCGCACGGCGGCTACTGCGGCCAGGCTGTGAAGCCGATTGCCCTGAACATGGTGGCCGAAATCGCCCGCGACGCGGCAACCGCCGGCCTGCCAATCAGCGGCATCGGCGGCATCACCACCTGGCGCGACGCGGCCGAATTCATCGCCATGGGCTGCGGCACGGTGCAGGTCTGCACGGCCGCCATGGTCTATGGCTTCAAGATCGTGCAGGACATGTGCTCGGGCCTGAACACCTTCATGGACGAGAAGGGCTACAAGAGCATTGCCGACTTCCAGGGCCGCGCGGTGCCCACGGTGAAGAACTGGAACCAGCTCAACCTGAACTACGTCGAGAAGGCCGTCATCGATCAGGACAGCTGCATCAAGTGCGGCCGCTGTCATGTCGTCTGCGAGGACACGTCGCACCAGGCCATCTTTGCCACCAAGAATGGCCAGCGCCATTTCGAGGTCAACGACGCGGAATGCGTCGGTTGCAATCTCTGCGTGTCGATCTGCCCGGTCCCTGGCACCATCTCGATGCGCGCGCTGCAGCCCGGCGAGACGGATGCGCGCACGGGTCGCGTCATCGACGGCAGCTATGCGAACTGGACCACGCACCCGAACAACCCGATGAGTGCCGGATGCACTTGAAGGAATCGAGATGAGTCCCTACGAAGTCGGTCATTGGATCAGCGGCGCCATCACGCGCGGCAGCGGCGAGCGCCAGCAGGACATCTACAACCCCGCCACCGGCGCGGTGCAGGGCAAGCTGCTGCTGGGCAGCGTGGCCGACCTGGACGCCGCGGTCGCGTCCGCTGCCAAGGCCGCCAAGGCCTGGGGCCAGACGCCGGCACTGGCCCGCTCCCGCGTGCTGTTCAAGTTCCTGTCCATCGTGCAGGACAAGCGCGAAGAACTGGCCGCCGCGCTGGTGCGCGAGCATGGCAAGACCATGCCGGATGCCTTGGGCGAAGTGGCCCGCGGCATCGAGAACATCGAGTTCGCGACGGCCATGCCGCAGCTGCTCAAAGGCGAGTACACCGAGCAGATCGCGCGCGGCCTGGACGCCTGGAGCGTGCGCCAGCCGCTGGGTGTCGTCGCCGGCATCACGCCGTTCAACTTCCCCGCCATGGTGCCCATGTGGATGTACCCGCTGGCCATCGGCTGCGGCAATGCCTTCATCTTGAAGCCCAGCGAGCGCGACCCAAGCGCGTCGCTGTTGATGGCGCAATGGCTGAAGGAAGCCGGCCTGCCCGACGGCGTGTTCAGCGTCGTGCAGGGTGACAAAACAATCGTCGACGCCATCCTCGCCCACCCCGGCATCGCGGCCGTCAGCTTCGTCGGTTCCACGCCGGTGGCCGAGCACATCTACAAGGTCGGCTCGGCCCACGGCAAGCGCGTGCAGGCGCTGGGCGGCGCGAAGAACCACATGGTCGTCATGCCCGATGCGGACCTGGAACAGGCCGTGGACGCGCTGATGGGCGCGGCCTACGGCTCGGCCGGCGAGCGCTGCATGGCGATCTCGGTGGCCGTGGCGGTGGGCGATGCGGCCGATGCGCTGGTGGCGGCGCTGGCACCCAAGGTGGCCGCGCTGAAGATCGGTGAAGGCCATGGCAGCGGCATCGAGATGGGGCCGCTGATCACGCGAGCTTCACAGCAGCGCGTGGAGAAGCTGATCGGCGAAGGCGTGGCGGCCGGTGCGAAGGCCGTCGTTGATGGCCGTGGCCACCGTGTAGCCGGCTTCGAGGACGGCTTCTTCGTCGGTGGCACGCTGCTGGACGGCGTGTCGGCCGACATGAGCTGCTACACCGAAGAGATTTTCGGCCCGGTGCTGTGCGTCGTGCGCGTGCCGGACCTGGCCGGCGCCATCGCGCTGATCGAAGCGAACGAGTACGCCAACGGCGTCGCCATCTTCACGCGTGACGGCCACGTGGCGCGCGAGTTCGTGCATCACATCCAGGTCGGCATGGTGGGCGTCAACGTGCCGCTGCCGGTGCCCATGGCCTTCAACAGCTTTGGCGGCTGGAAGCGCAGCCTGTTCGGCGACCACCATGCCTATGGCCCCGAGGCGGTGCGCTTCTATACCAAGCACAAGGCGGTCATGCAGCGCTGGCCGGATTCCCTGCCCAAGGGCCCGCAATTTGCTTTCCCGCAGAACACCTGAACTCGACGGAAGCTGACCATGAACGATCCGACGCTGAGCAATCCTGACCTGGTCCCGACCACGGCCGCCCAGCGGACCTGGCGCTGGTACCACTTTGCAGCACTGTGGGTGGGCATGGTCATGTGCATCCCGGCGTACACGCTGGCGGCCAGCCTCATCGAGTCGGGCATGAGCTGGAGCCAGGCCGTCGGCACGGTCTTCCTGGGCAACCTCATCGTGCTGGTGCCCATGCTGCTGATCGGCCATGCCGGCGCCAAGTACGGCATCCCATATGCGGTGCTGGCGCGGGCCTCCTTCGGCACGCAGGGCGCGCGGCTGCCGGCGCTGCTGCGGGCGCTGGTCGCCTGCGGCTGGTACGGCATCCAGACCTGGTTTGGCGGCCAGATGATCTACACGCTGGCCGGCGTGCTGATCGGCCACCCGCTCACGGGCGACCCGCTGCCGGGCCTGGGCATCAACGCTGCGCAGCTGGGCTGTTTCCTGCTGTTCTGGGCCCTGCAGTTCTGGTTCGTCGTGCACGGCATCGAAGCCATCCGCAAGCTCGAGACCTACACGGCGCCGATCAAGATCGTCATCTGCTTCGTGCTGCTGTGGTGGGCCTGGGACAAGGCCGGTGGCTTCGGCCCCATCCTCGACCAACCCTCGGCCTTCGTCGAAGGCGGCAAGAAGGCCGGCCAGTTCTCCGCCGTGTTCTGGCCGTCGCTGACCGCGATGGTGGGCTTCTGGGCGACGCTGGCGCTGAACATCCCTGACTTCACCCGCTTCGCCAAGACCCAGCGCGACCAGCTCATTGGCCAGGCCATCGGCCTGCCGCTGCCGATGGGCCTGCTCGCGGCGCTCGCCGTGTTCGTCACGTCGGCCACCGTCGTCATCTACGGCAAGGCGCTTTGGGACCCCGTGGACGTGGCCAGCCGCATGACCGGTGCCGCGGTGCTGATCGCCTTGCTGGTGCTGCTGATCGATACCGTCAGCGTCAACCTCGCCGCCAACCTGGTCGGCCCGGCCTACGACTTCTCGGCATTGGCGCCGGGGCGCATCAGCTACAAGACCGGCGGCATGCTCACGGCGGGCATCGCCATCGCCATGATGCCGTGGAAGATTCTTGAGTCCACGCAGGGCTATATCTTCACGTGGCTGATCGGCTACTCGGCGCTGCTGGGGCCGGTGGCGGGCATCCTCATCGTTGACTATTACGTGCTGCGCAAGACCGAGCTGGTGGTGGAAGAGCTCTACCGCGAAGGCGGCCGCTACAGCTACCGCGGCGGCTGGAACATCGCCGCCGTCATTGCCTTCGCCGTCGGCGTCGCGCCCAACATCCCCGGCTTCCTGAATGCCGCTTTCCCGGCGGCATTCCCCGAGGTCGGCGCGGTCTTCAAGGCCGTCTATACCTATGCCTGGTTCGCCGGTCTAGCACTGGCGGCCATGGTCTACGCCGCACTGATGGCCGGCAAGACCCAACCCCAAACGCTCACAAGGCGCGCGACATGACTTCTTCTCTCTTGATCCGAGGCGCCGTCGTCGTCAATGCCGACGCCGAGTCCCGCACTGATGTGCTGTGCGTCGACGGCCGCATCGCCGCCATCGGCGAACGCGCCGCGCGCGAAGCACCGGCCGGCACCACGACGCTGGATGGCACCGGCCAGTACCTGATCCCCGGCGGCATCGACCCGCACACGCATATGCAGCTGCCCTTCATGGGCACGGTGACGCAGGACGACTTCTTCACCGGCACCGCCGCTGGCCTGGCGGGCGGCACGACGTCCATCATCGACTTCGTCATCCCCAACCCGCAGCAGCCGCTGATGGACGCCTACCAGCAATGGCGCGGCTGGGCCGAGAAGAGCGCTTCCGACTACGCCTTCCACGTCGCCGTGACTTGGTGGAGCGAGCAGGTCCACGCCGACATGGGCACGCTCGTGCGCGAGGAAGGCGTGAACAGCTTCAAGCACTTCATGGCCTACAAGAACGCCATCATGTGCGACGACGAGACGCTGGTGAACAGCTTCAAGCGCGCCCTCGAACTCGGTGCCATGCCGACCGTGCACGCCGAGAACGGCGAGCTCGTCTACCTGCTGCAGGCCGAGGTCGCCAAGATGGGCATCACCGGCCCCGAGGGCCACCCGATGTCGCGCCCGCCGATGGTGGAAGGCGAGGCCGCCAACCGCGCCATCGCGATTGCCGACGTGCTGGGCGTGCCCATCTACATCGTGCACGTCAGCTGCATCGAAAGCGCCGAAGCGATTGCGCGTGCGCGTGCCCGTGGCCAACGGGTCTACGGCGAGGTGCTGGCCGGCCATCTGCTCATCGACGACAGCGTCTATCGCGACCCGTCGTTCGAGAAGGCTGCCGCCTATGTGATGAGCCCGCCCTTCCGCCCCAAGATCCACCAGGAGTTCCTGTGGCGCGGCCTGCAGTCGGGCCAGTTGCACACGACGGCGACCGACCACTGCACCTTCTGCGCCAGCCAGAAGGCCGCCGGCAAGGACAACTTCGCCAAGATCCCCAACGGCTGCGGCGGCGTGGAAGAGCGCATGGCCGTGTTGTGGGATGCCGGCGTCAACTCCGGCCGCCTCACGCCGAGCGAGTTCGTCGCCATCACATCGGCCAACGCGGCCAAGCTCTTCAATATGTACCCGCGCAAGGGCGTCATCGCCGAGGGGGCGGACGCCGACCTCGTGCTGTGGGACCCGGCCGGCATCAAGACGTTGAGCGCCAAGACACAGTTCTCCAGGAACGACTTCAACATCTTCGAGGGCCGCACGGTGCGTGGCATCCCCAGCCACACCATCGCGCAGGGCCGCGTGGTGTTCGCTCGGGGCGAGCTGCGGGCGGAACAAGGCAAGGGTCGCTATCTGAAGCGCCCGCCGTTCGGCCCGCAGTTCGATGCGGCCGCCAAGCGCGCCCACGATCTCGCGCCGACTGCCGTCGCGCGATGAACATGAAGCCCCCACGCTCGCTTCGCTCTCTGCCCCCCGCGGGGGCGCGTCAGCGCCTTCGGGCGGCCGGGCGCCGCTGACCATGCAAACTGTCATCCCTCAGCTGCGCATGACGGATGCGGCGCGAGCGCAAGCCTTCTACATCGACCAGCTCGGTTTCAGCATCGACTGGCAGCACCAGTTCGAGCCGGGACTGCCGCTGTTCCTGCAGCTCACGCGCGAGGGCCAGACCATCTTCCTGACCGGCCACGCGGGCGACTGCGCGCCCGGCGGCGCCGTCTATTTCTGGGTGCCGGATGCCGATGCCGTCTACGCCGCCTTCATTGCCACGGGCGTGAAGCCCGTCAAGCCCATCGAAGACATGCCCTGGGGCGTGCGCGAGTTCCTGCTCGTCGACCCCGACCACAACAAGCTGCGCTTCGGCACCAAACTCTGAGGAGTCCACCATGGACATGCCCACCACCAAGCCCGACATCACCCAACTGCGCGTCAACGGCCAGCGCCTCTGGGACTCGCTGATGGAACTGGCCCAGATTGGCGCCACCGAGAAGGGCGGCGTCTGCCGCCTGACGCTGACCGACCTCGACAAGCAGGGTCGCGACCTCGTCACGCGCTGGGCGCGCGAGGCCGGCATGACGGTCACCATCGACCAGATCGGCAACGGCTTCATGCGCCGTGCCGGCCGCAACAACAGCCTGCCACCCATCATGACTGGCAGCCACATCGACACCCAGCCCACCGGTGGCAAGTTCGATGGCAACTACGGCGTGCTGGCCGGCATCGAGGTCGTGCGCACGCTCAACGACCACGGCATCGAGACCGAGGCGCCCATCGAGGTGGCCTTCTGGACCAACGAGGAAGGCTCGCGGTTCGTGCCCGTCATGATGGGTTCGGGCGTCTTCGCCAAGGCCTTCACGCTCGATCATGCCTACGCGGCGACGGACACCGAGGGCAAGACCGTCAAGGGCGAGTTGGAGCGCATCGGCTACATCGGCGATCAAATCCCCGGCGACCACCCCATCGGTGCCTACTTCGAGACCCACATCGAGCAGGGCCCGGTGCTGGAGGACCATGACAAGACCATCGGCGTCGTTACCGGCGTGCTGGGCATCCGCTGGTATGACTGCGTCGTCACCGGCATGGAGGCCCATGCCGGCCCCACACCGATGGCGCTGCGCAAGGATGCGCTGCAAGTCGCGACCAAGCTGATGCAGGAGGTCGTCGCCTGCGCCCACCGACACCCGCCGCACGGCCGTGGCACGGTGGGCATGGTGCAGGTGCACCCCAACAGCCGCAACGTCATCCCCGGCCGCGTCAAGTTCAGCATCGACCTGCGCAACGCGACCGACGCGCTGTGCGAGGCGATGGACGCCGACATCCGCGCCGTCGCCGCCAAGCTGAGTGCCGACAGCGGCCTGCCCATCGAGATCACGCCCGTCAGCGCCTACCCGGCCCAGCCCTTCCACGCCGACTGCATCGCCGCCGTGCAGAAGGCCGCCGATGCGCTGGGCTACAGCAATATGCGCGCGGTCTCCGGCGCCGGCCACGACGCCGTCTACATGGCGAGGTTGGCGCCCGCTGGCATGATCTTCATCCCCTGCAAGGACGGCATCAGCCACAACGAGATCGAGGACGCCAAGCCCGAGCACATCGAGGCGGGGTGCAATGTGTTGTTGCAGGCGATGCTTGAACGAGCGGGCTGATTGATGTGAGCGCAGGCGCGGGCCGCATCGCGTTGAGGTTCGCCATGCTGGCGATGGCCTGCCCGCTAGCTGCTTTCGCCGCACCTCCCAGCTGCCCCGAAGTCACAGGCAGCTTCACCGTCAACGGCGACCCCGCCGTCGTCAGTGACGCGCTGCGAGCGCTCGGTACCGGTGGCGGCGACGCGGCCGGCGCCAGCCTCACGCTGAGCGGCTCGCCACGGGCCACGCTGCGCCTGAGCGTCATGCCGGCTCGGCCCGATCGATTCAGCCGACCCACCGAGTGGACCTTGAACAACCCTGCAGACTTCCGCTGCGAGGGCGGCTGGCTGGTGCTGAGCCGGCCCGTCACCGCGTCCCGGCGCGTCAGGGACGGCCTGTTCAGCGGTCGCTCCATCGTCCGCCTGGCGCCCGCCGCCGGCGGCGACCTGCAGATCGAGGTGCGCTTCAAGGGCGGGGAGACCACCCGCATCTACAGCTACGACTCGGCCACGATCGACCTCCCACTGCCCTGGTCGCGCGCTGCCGCGACCGACCGGCTGGCGTGGCCCGAGGGCCTGGTGGCCGTGTTCAGACCCGAGCCGGCGCCGGTGGCGGAGCCCGCCCGCGTGGCGGAGGCGCGCCGGCTGCTGGGCAGTACCGGGCTGCGGGTGGGCAACATCGTCGCGGATGAGACGGCCGTGCGCGCCAAGGTCTCGGCCACGCCGCGGGACCTGGTGCGCCTTGAAGACAAGTTGCGGGCGGCGGGGGTGGCCTACGAAGTCCCGGCGTCGCCGGTACAGACCGCCAGCGCCTACGTCGTCGACCTCGTGCTGCCTCAGCGGCCCGGTGCCACCAGCCAGCCCAGCCGCCAGTGGGTGGAGCAGGAGTTGACGTCTTGGCGACACCCGTCCGCGGATGTGAACAAGGTCGACTGTCGCGACGGCGCCTGCATCGCACAACTCGGCCTGAGAAGCGGCTTGAGCGCCGAAGACGCCGTGCAGCGGGTGCGCTCCATGAGCCAGGCCTTCAGCGACGTGCGCGTGCTACCCGGCACCGAGCGCGCCCTCAGTCCCAGCCTGCGGGTCGTCGATGTGCAACTGCGGCCCCGGTAGGCGGCAAGAGCGGGCCCGGCCGGCATGATCTTCATCCCCTGCAAGGACGGCATCAGCCACAACGAGATCGAGGACGCCAAGCCGGAGCACATCGAGGCGGGGTGCAATGTGTTGTTGCAGACGATGCTGGAACGGGCGGGCTGACGCTTCGCTTGAGAATGCGGAATGCAGTGGAGGCGAAAACTGATTTGGTGCGGCAGCGTCGTCCTAGCAGTTGGGCTGCTCTTCGCCGACAACCTTTGGGGCTACTACCGCTTTAAAACCGTGTGCGCGGCCCAAGGGGGAATGCATGGCAACCAATTGCTGGAGCGAGATGCGGGTTGGATGGTTCGTGAAGGCCACGTTGCGAGCGTTCGATACCCATTGAGCTTTGAGGCCGTCAAGTTCGTCCGATATCGCAACGAGCAGGACGGCCTGACCTACGACGTGTACAGGCAGGAGAAGCACACTGTGACTGACCCCGGCTACGTCGAGACCGCGGCGAATCTGAATGAGCCCGTCTTCTACGAGCATCGGTTTCGCTTGGAGGACGTACCGAACGAGCTACGACTGCGCTCTTCATCGCACGAGGTCATCGACTTGAGGACTTCGGAGGTTATTGCCTCTTACAGGACTTTTTTGTTCAGCCAGTTTGAGCAGTCTCGAACGCTTCTCGCGGCGCCTTCGTTGGTCCACTGCCCTGATGACACGCTCCGAATTGATCCGAAAACTGGCAAAAACATGCCTGGCCTGATGGATCAGGCGTTCGCCAGCCTCTTCAAGAAATAGCCCCGGTAGGGCGGGTCGCGACCCGCGCGGATTTCGAATTCGTGATCCGCGGGGCGCCCTACCCCGCCTCAGGCGCGACGGGAATCCTATGAACCTCACAACGCCTTACTTGGTAAGCTACACCCACTCGTTGCCAAGAGCCGCACCATGTCATCCGTCCTCGTCTCCGCCAAAGGCCAGGTGGTTCTCCCCGCCGCCCTTCGCCGGCGCCTCGGCCTTAACCCGGGCGCCCGGCTAGAAATCACCGAAGAGCCCGACGGCCTGAGGCTGCGACTTCAACGCACCGTGTCTACGGCCGCCGCGGGCGATCTTGCCGGCATGGTGACAGCACCTTCACGGGGCAAGCCGCGCAAGTTGTCGGACTTCGATCCAGCCTCGCTGACGACCAAGGCCCGTCGCTGAAGCGCGATGAAGGCCGTCGACACCAACGTACTCGCCCGCTTCTTCGTCAACGATCCCGACGACCCAGAAGCCGGCAAACAGCGCCCGGCCGCCATCCAGGCAATGGCGGGCCGTGCGTTTGTCAGCCTCACCGTGGCGCTGGAATTCGAGTGGGTGCTGAGGGGGTTCTACGAACTCTCGAGCGCCGACGTGATCCGCGTGCTGCGCGCGCTCGCAGGCATGCCAAACGTGCATCTGGAAGGCCGTGACGAGATGCTCACGGCGCTTGAGGCCTGTGAGTCGCACAAACTCGATTTCGCCGACGCGTTGCACGTTGCTCGCAGCGGAAGATGCACGGGCTTCGTGACATTCGACAAGGCCCTGGCCAGGCGAGCCGCGAAAGCGGCACTTGCGGTGCCTGTGAAACTGGCCTGAATCAGGCCCGCCGTACCCGCCATGCCTGCACGACCGCCCAGGCCATCTCCGGCACGATGAACAGCAGCAGCACCGGCGCGCCCGACTGCATCCAGGCCCACCCCATCCAAACGCCGAACAGTACCCGCGCCGCCGCGTCATAGCGGCCGAACTGCTGCGTCGGACCGCGCAGCCGCAGTACCGCCCAGACCATCACGACGCTGCCCATCAGCACCGCGAACAGCGTCTGCATCGGGTCGAAAGGCGGCAGCGGCTGGCCGCCCAGGGCTTGGTTGATGGCGCTCAGCTGCGCCCGGTTCAGCTCGAAGGTCCAGGGCGTCGCAAAGGGCGCGGTGACGATGAGGTCGTAGAGTGCGCTGAACCAGACGACGCGCAGGAAACTGGAGTTGCTGAAAGCAGGCATGGAGAGGCACGAAACAGGGACGTGCGCATGCTCGACCTTGGACCACACTCCAAGGTCAAGCCATTTCGGATGCCCCATGCTCATCGGCACCCTCTCCACACTGACCGGCCTGAGCCGCGACAGCCTGCGCTTCTACGAGAAGCGCGGGCTGCTGCAGGCGCGCCGCGCTGACAACGGCTACCGCGACTACCCCGAGGAGACCGTGCAATGGCTGGGCTATGTGCGCACGGCCCAGCAGCTGGGCTTCACGCTGACCGAGATCGCGGCCGACATGCCCTTGCTCGCCCAGGGTGAAGAGGCCGGCCCGGCGCTGCGGGCGGCGCTGGCGCGCAAACTGGCAGACATCGACGCGCGCATTGCGGCGTTGCAGGGGCTGAGGGCCGAGCTGTCCATGCGGTTGGCCGAGACTCCCGAGACAGGCGCGAGCTGCCCGCTGCGACCTACCGCCTGACCGATCAAGCCACCGCGCTTCTCACGGCCTCGCGCACCAGGCCGTCGAGCTTGCCGGTGATCTGCGTGAACTCTCCCGACACGACCGCGAACTCGCGGCCCGAGGTGCCCGCCCGCGCCGCGACGACCTGGGCGTTGAAGGACACGATGCGCGCATGCCTGGCGATGAGCTCGATGTCGCCCATGACGGCCGTCAGCTGTTTCTTGGCCGAGGCGGCCTGCTGGCGGGCGAGGTCTTCGTAGATCTGGGTCAACCGGTTCAGCGTGGCAAGCAGCGGCGTCGCGGCCTCGACGAGTTCCTCAAGCAGGGCCGGTGCGCTGTGTGCGCTGGCCGAGATGGCCTCGATGGCGCGCCGGGCCAGTTCGATGAAGCCGACGATGCGCTCGTTGGCGCGGTCAGGGCCGAAATAGGCCTGTTTCAGCTCGCCGCCCAGCGCGTCGGGTGACAGCTCGCCCTGCAGCAGCGCCCCATGTGCGTCGCCGAAGGTGGTCAGTGCGTCGCGGGCAATGGTCAGTGCACCGTCGCGGCCCTGCGAGGCGAGCACTGCATAGAGCACGACGCGCTGCGACGTGAAGCGGCGGCGGCCCGACAGGTTGATGGTCTTGCCGAACAGCTCGCCCGCGGTCTGCTTGGGTGCAGCAGACGCCCGCTTTGGTGCATCGGCAAGCGCACGCGTGTGGTGCAACATGAAGGACTCCGTGAACTGGTTCTCGACCGACGCCTCGTACAGCGGGCGTGCCGGTCATGTGACCTCGGGTTTGCACGGAGCGTGCCAGCGCCAGGGACGGGCGCCCTTCAGCGGGGCAAGCCACGTTGCAAACGCTGCGTCGCCAGTGCCAAGGTCTCGTCCCGCTTCGCAAAGCAGAACCGCACATGCCCTCGCTCCTGCGGCTGCTGGTAGAAGACCGACAACGGGATGGCAGCGACGCCGACCTCGGTGGTCAGCCATTTGGCGAAGTCCAGCTCGGACCGATCCGACACCGCGCTGTAGTCCACCGTCTGGAAGTAGGTGCCCTCGCAGGGCAGCAGCTTCAGCGGCGTGGCTTCCAACGCGGCGCGGAAGCCATCGCGCTTGGCTTGATAGAAGTCGCTCAGGCCTTGCCAGGGGGCCGGGTTGGCGAGGTAGGCCGCGATGGCGTGCTGCGTCGGCGTGTGGACCGTGAACACCGTGTACTGGTGCAGGCGCCGGAAGGCCGCACTCAACGCTGGCGGCGCGGCGACGAAGCCGACCTTCCAACCCGTTACGTGAAAAGTCTTGCCAAAGCTGCTGACGAGGAAGCTGCGCTCGCGCAAGCCGGGGTAACGCGCCACGCTCTCATGCGGCGCACCGTCGAACACCATGTGCTCGTAGACCTCGTCGCTGACGATGAAGAGGTCGTGCGCTTCGGCGATGCGCTCCAGCTCGCGCAGGTCCTCGGCGGTCGCGATGCGGCCACTGGGGTTGTGCGGTGTGTTGATCACCAGCGCCCGCGTGCGCGGCGTGATGGCTGCGCGCACCGCCGTCCAGTCGATGCGGTAGTCCAGAGTCATCGGCACGCCGACGGGCACCGCGCCGGCCAGGCGGATGGCCGGGTCGTAGCTGTCGTAGGCCGGCTCGATGATGATGACCTCATCACCTGCGCCAACGCAGCTGTGCAACGCCGTGATCAGGCCTTGCGTGCCGCCAGCCGTGATCGTGATGTCGCGGTCCGCGTCGTAGGCCGAGCCGTAGAGCGCATTCAGCTTGGCGGCCACGGCCTGGCGCAGCGCCGGCACGCCGGTCATCGGCGGGTACTGGTTGTGGCCGGCGGCCATCGCGTCGGTGACGGCCTGCATGAGCGCCGGGTCGGCACCGAAGTCCGGGAAACCCTGGCCGAGGTTGACGGCGCCATGCTCGGCGGCCAGGGCCGACATGACGGTGAAGATGGTGGTGCCGGTGTTCGGCAACTTGGTGGGCAGGACGGGCATGGCGGCAATTCTGCCGGCGCCAGGTTTCAACGCACTGGCGGGCCCAGCAGACAACGCCGCGCCGCCAGCGCGATGGGCAACCCGAACACGAAGCAATGCGCCGCAATCGCCGCCGCATCCAGCTTGGGCGGCCAGAACGGCGTGTGCAGGGCCGACAGCGGCAGCACGACGTTGTTCATGCCGAAGTAGACGACAAAGCCGTAGGCCAGGCCGGCGGCGGTCGCATTGCGCAGCAGGACGGGCAGGCGCAGCGCCACCACGCAGAAGATGGCGGCCCAGATCCATGCGATGCCGTAGTGCAGCGCCACGCCCAGCGCAAAGGTCTCCGGCCCGCCGCCAAAGGCCGCCTCGCGGCCGATAAGGCCGGCGGCGACGCCCTGGAAAACGCGCAGCTTCATGCCGTAGTAGCTCAGCGCAAAGATCAGGTCGCCGGTGCCGGCCAGCAGGCCGCCCCAGAAGATGGCGCGGGTCAGTGGTTTCATGCTCATGTGATGCTCCCGGGCGGGCCCTTGAGTTCGACGACATTGCCTTCGGGGTCGCTCAGATAGATGGACGGCCCCTCGCCTTCGGCGCCGTAGCGGCTCTCGGTCTTGCCGGCTTCGACACCGTGAGAAACCAGGTGGGCACGGATGGCTGCCGCGTCGAAGGGTTCGACGCGCAGGCAGAAGTGGTCCATGTTGCGACCCTCGGCGCCGGGCGCTGCGCCACCCATGCGGCCGAGCTTGCCGTCCACCGGCACGAGGTCGATCAGCGAGTGGCCGGCACGCAGTTGCACCAGGCCGATCTCGTCCTGGCGGCGCTCGATCGAGCAGCCCAGCGTGTCGACGTAGAAGCGCACCATCGTGTCCAGGTCGATGACACGCAGCACGAGGTGGTCAATGCCTTGCAGCTTCAGCATCGCGGCGTTCTCCTTTTTTCGGTGCGCAGCATCATGCCGCGCCGGGCCTGTGCTGAAAGTGACGGCGGGTTTGTCCGGAGTAACGAAAGGGCCTGCCCACGCTCAATAGAGGCATGCAAACCCCGCAGGCCCTCACACCATGCTGCCCGGAATGAGCTGGCTGACCCGCCTCGGCTTTGTCGCGCCGGCCGCTTCGGCGTCAGGGGACGAGGCCGCCCTGATGGCCCGCGTGGCCAATGGCGATGCCGATGCGCTGGCCCTGCTCTACCGGCGCGAGAGCGGCTCGGTGTATCGCTACGCGCTGGCCCTGGCCGGCGACGAGGCCACCGCGCTGGACGCCGTGCAGGAGGCTTTTGCCCAGCTGCTGCGCGGCCCGCAGGCTTACCAGCCCGGCCGCGGCTCGCTCGGCGCCTACCTCGCCGGCATGGCCAGGCACCAATTGCTGACCCAGTGGCGCGACGCACGCCGCCACGTGCCGCTGGACGACTCGCTCGACACCGACGACACCGCCGAGCTCATGCCGAGCAGCGACACGCGTTTGAATCAAAACCAGCAGCAGGATGGCCTCTGGGCCGCCATCCGCCGGCTGAGCTGGCCGCAGCGCGAGGCCATCGTGCTGGTGGACCTGCAGGAGCGCAGCTACGACGACGCCGCGGCGATTGCCGGCGTCAGCGTCGACGCGCTGCGCACCCGCCTGCACCGCGCCCGCCAGCGGCTGGCCGACCTGCTGGCCGTGGGAGAACGACCATGAGCATCGACAACGACACGCCAGCCTGGCTGCTGCCAGCCCGCGCGGACTTTTCCAAGCTGCAACCCGGCGCGGAACAGGACGCCGCCGTACTTGCCTGCTTGGCCGAGCAGCAGCACCTGCTGCGCGTGCGCCGCATGGCGGCTGAAAGGGCCGAAGCCCATGAGCCGCGCTGGCTGCGCCGTCTCGCCTGGGGCAGCGGCGCGCTCGGCGCCACGGCCGCCGTGCTGTTGAGCGCCATGCTTTTGCTCGACCCGCCGGGCAGCCAGACCGCCCAGGCCGCCACGGCCGGCAGCGGCTTCATCCCGCTGGTGTCCGAGCGCGAGTTCCAGGCCGCGCTGACGGCCGAGCGCAGCGCCGCCGTGTGGCTGCAGCCCACCGAACTGCCGCGCGAGCGCCTGGCGCTGCTGGGCCTGCCCTTTGACGCCGCACGCGCCGACGAAACGGTGCGCGCCGAACTGATGCTGAACCCGAGCGGCCAGGTGCTGGCCGTGCGCATCCTGAATTGACTTGACGACGGAGAACGACATGAAGAAACCCATCACCGGCCTGGCGCTGTTGGCCCTGGCGGCCTCGGCCACCGCGCTGGAGGCCGACCGCCTGATCGAGCGCGATTTCGAACGGGATATCGAGCGCAGCGTGCAGATCGCCCTGTCTGACATGCCCGTGCGCATCGCTTTGGGCGACCAGGCCTTGAGCTTCGCCGGCCGCGAGCTGGAGAGCGAGCGCGTCGTCAGGGGCGCGCCCTACTGCGCCACCGCCGTGCACGAGAACGTACAGACGCTGGGTGACGGCAACCGCATCGTGCGCAAGCAGCAAAGCCAGCTCTGCCGCGACGGCGAGGGCCGCACTCGCCGCGAGGTGCAGCGCGAAGGCGGCCCCAAGGCCATCTACCTGAACGACCCGGTGGCCAAGGAGAGCTGGGTCGTCTACCCCGACCAGAAACGCGTGCAGCGACTGCGCAGCAACGCGGCCTGGGCGCCTGGCGCCGACGCGGCGGCCCATGCCGCCTGGGAAGCTTCGATGCAGGACTGGGGCGAGCGCATGAAGGAACAGGCGGCGCGCTGGAAGGAATGGGGAGGTCGGGTCGCCGAGCGGGCGCGCAGCGTGGATGCGGAGCGCGTGCGCGCCCGGGCGATGGCCGGTGAGCCGGGCATCGTCATCGAGCAGGAGCTGATGACAACACCCGCACCGGGTGCCAGCGCCGTCGAGCGTCGCCGTGAGCTGCGCGTCATCCGCGCCAGCGAAATGCCCGCGCCGCCTGCCATGCCCGCCCCACCCACACCGCTGATGGTGCCCACGCCGCCGGTGCCGCCCATGCCGCTGCTGCTGCCTGGCCCCATGCTGCCGCGCGAAGGCGGCACGACGACGGCACTGGCGCCCAAGGAGATCGACGGTCTCAAGGTCACCGGCGAGCGCACCAGTTGGACCATCGAGGCCGGCAAGATCGGCAACGAGAAGCCCATCGTCAGCACGCGCGAGGTCTGGCGCAGCCCCGAGCTAATGCTGACCGTGCAGAGCCGCGACGCCGACCCGCGGGTGGGCGAACAGAACTACCGGCTGGAGAAGATCAAGCGGGGTGAGCCCGACCCGGCGCTGATGAAGCCGCCGGCGGAATTCAGCGAGAGCCCGCGGCGCAGCGCCAAGCCAGCAAGCGCGCCGAACCGCGCCTCCTGAGGCTCAGGCCGCCGCCAGCATCTGGCTGAAGAACTTCTCGCCGCTGACGCGCGGCTTGTAGGCCGACACGGCCTTGGCAATCGCCGCGATGTGGTCGGGCGTGGTGCCGCAGCAGCCGCCGGCGATATTCAGGAAGCCGGCCTTGGCGAACTCGCCCACGAGCCGCGCGGTCACGTCCGGCGTCTCGTCGAAGCCGGTGTCGCTCATTGGGTTGGGCAGGCCGGCGTTGGGGTAGCAGCTCACCGCCACGTCGCCCGCCACCTTGGACAGCTCCTCGATGTAGGGCCGCATCAGCGTCGCACCCAGGGCGCAATTCAGGCCGATGGCGATGGGCCGGGCGTGGCGCACCGAGTGCCAGAAGGCGGTCACCGTCTGGCCGGACAGGATGCGGCCGGAGGCGTCGGTCACCGTGCCGGAGATGATGACGGGCAGGCGCTCGCCGGTGTCTTCCATCAGCTCGTCCAGCGCAAAGATGGCGGCCTTGGCATTGAGCGTGTCGAAGATGGTCTCGACCAGGAAGAGGTCGCATCCGCCTTCCAGCAGCCCCTTGGCCTGCTCGTAGTAGGCGGCCCGCAGGGTGTCGAAGTCGACGTTGCGTGCGCCCGGGTCGTTGACATCGGGGCTGATCGACGCGGTGCGGGGCGTGGGGCCCAGGGCGCCTGCCACATAGCGCGGCTTGTCGGGCGTCGAGTACTTGTCGCAGGCCGCGCGGGCCAGCTTGGCGGCCTCGACGTTCATCTCGTAGGCCAGGCCGGCGAGGTCGTAGTCCTCCTGGGCGACCGAGGTCGCGCCGAAGGTGTTGGTCTCGATCAGGTCGGCGCCGGCGGCGAGGTATTGCTCGTGGATCTCGCTGAGCACGTCGGGCCGCGTGAACATCAGCATCTCGTTGTTGCCCTTCAGGTCCTTGTGGTGGTCCTTGAAACGCTCGCCGCGGTAATCGGCCTCGACCAGCTTGTAGCGCTGGATCATGGTGCCCATCGCACCGTCGAGCACGGCGATGCGTTGCTGGAGCAGGGCGGGCAGGCCCTGGGCGCGGGTGTAAGCAATGGACTTCATGCCGCCATTTTCGCAGGCTCCGGACGCACGAACCGCTGGCATGGCTTCTCGGCCGATGCCGTCGCCAGCGATCACGGCGATGTTCTGCGTCACTGCTCGTCGTTGAAAAAAGCTTGCGCCTCGCCCAGCACCACCTCGGGCACTTCTTCGGCGATGTAATGGCCGCTGTCGACGGCGCGGCCGCTGACGTGTTCGGCCGCCGCCTGCCAGAGCTTGAGCGGGTCAAAGCAACGCCCCACCACGCCATTGGCGCCCCACAGCACACGCAGCGGCGGAATCACACGCCGGCCCGCGGCGCGGTCGGCACGGTCGTGTTCGAGGTCGATGCCGGCGCTGGCACGGTAGTCGGCGCAGACGCCCGCGGCCGAACCCGGTCGCACCATACAGCGCTCGTATTCCGCCCAGGCCCGCTTGTCGAAGAAGCCGCTGCCGCGCCGGCCCATGCCGTCGCGCAGATAGGCGATCGGATCAGCCTCGATCAGGCGCTCCGGCAGCGGCGCCGGTTGGATCAGGAAGAACCAGTGCCAGTAGGCACGCGCAAAAGGCTCGGTCGTGCCCTCGTACATGGCCAGCGTGGGCGCGATGTCCAGCAGCATCAGTCTTGTCACAGCCTGGGGGTGGTCCAGCGCCAGCCGGTGGGCCACGCGCGCGCCGCGGTCATGGGCGAGCACGGCGAAGCGCTCATGGCCCAGGGACTGCATCAGCGCGATGGCATCCCGCGCCATTTCTCGCTTGGCATAGGCCGCGCTGCCCTCACCGGCCGGTGGGCGGTCGCTGTCGCCATAGCCGCGCAGGTCCATCAGCACGACGCGTCGCGTCTTCGCCAAGGTGGGCGCAACCCGGTGCCACATCGCCATGGTCTGCGGGTGGCCGTGCAAAAGCAGCAAGGGCGGTCTGCCGGATGCCGACGGGCCGCCCTGGCGGGCGAACAGCGTGACGCCGTCGCGCTGAACGGTTAGCGGTTGGAAGTCGGCCCACATCGTGGACCGATTCTGCCGCCACCTTCAGTTGTCCGCGGCGCAGTGCCGGTGCCGCAGCCGACGGGGTCAACATCTTGCGGGCCGAGCGCTGGGCCGCTCCCGAGCCGGCCCGCGCTGGCGATGTGCTTGCGGTTCGATGCCGCAAGCATCGCCGCCCCCCGGGGGCTGAGGCCGGACACATGGCGCCCAGTGGGCGCCATGTGCCTGCCGAAGGGCTGCGGCACTGCCGCAGCGCGGTCTGCAAGACCGGTCGGTCGCACCGCGTTCAGCGGTGTGCGGCCGGACGAGGGGCTGCATGTCAGGCCGTGCGCAGGAAGTAGAGGTTGGCGCTGCCACGCGTCAGCAGCACGAAGCCACGCAGAGCCGGCACGTAGCGCATGCGGTTCTGCAGGCCGCTGCCGTTGTCGGGGGTGGGCGCGATCTTCTGGCTGCCACCATTGAGCAGGCTCATGTCCCAGACATTGCTGTCATTGGGCGTGACGACGTAGACACGGCCCGCCGCTTCGCCCTGGCCGCTGTAGAACAGGAAGCGGTCACTGTCCGGGTCATAGTCCATCGCCGCATAGCTCGGCTTTTCGTTCTGCCATTGCGTCAGCGCGCTGCTGGCGTTGAATGTGACGGCGATCTGCTGGCCGCTGCCCAGCGGAACGCGGCTGGCCACCATGCGTTGCGGGTCGAAGCCCTGGCCGTCGCCCCATTGCAGGCAGAACATCTGGTTGCGTCGCGCATCGAAGGCGATGGGCCAGCGCACCGCGTCACCCACGGGGTTGGTGACGAGGTCCGTCCACTTCTTATCGACGGGCGACCACTTTTTCAGGCCGGTGCTGACAACCTCGCCGGTCGCGCGGATCTGCGCAGCACCGTAATAGCCCGAGGGCATGTCGGCCCAGGTGCCGGCCTTGTCCCAGGTGTTGGTGTCGAGGTTGAAGGCGTCGACCTTGGCAAAGTCCCAGGATGAACCGTACACACCGCGCGCACCGAACAGCATCAGGCGGTTGATCTGCGGAATGAAATGAGCCGTGCTGTAGATATGGCGCGACGACGGCATGCCATCGGTGTAGTGGGCAACATTCTGCGCGTAGCTCTTGCTGGCCGCCAAGCGCACCTTCCAGGTCGGCGCGTCCGACGCGAGGCTGATGGAGACGACCCGGTTGTCATAGGAATCGGTATGGCCACCGGCCGCCGCGATGATGATTTCGCTGGTGCGGTCGTTGATGGCGATGCCGCTGTAGGCATCGACTGCCGCGCCGCCGGCGCCAGCCGTGCCGGGGATCTCGAACCAGGTGTTCAAGGGCTTGCTGGCCAGCCAGGTTGGAATGACCCGCGCCGGCGCCACCGACCAGACCGGCGCGCTGTTGAAGGCATCTCGCAGCGCCGGATAGTTGCTGGCCGAAATGAGGCGCTGGTAGGCGGTGGCGGCGCCGTCGACGCCATGCCTGACTGCATAGGCCATGGCCGTCGTCAGGTTGCCCCAGGCCGCGCGATCGCCCGGCATGATCTCGCCCGCCAGCTTGCCTTCAACGGCGCCGAACCAGGCCGGTAGGCTGGCATAGCTGGCCAGGTAGACGGCCGCATCGTTGGGATACCAGGGTCCCTTGCCGGTCTGGAAGTCGGGCACCGCAACAGGCGAGATGCTCATGGTGTACACGGCCGCATTCACGTACCAGAAGCCGGTGGCCGGCCCCAGGCGCATGACGGCGCTGCGCGCCTTCCAGCGGAAGAAGGCCGCGTGCTTGGTTTCGACGGCCGCCGGTACCGGCAGACCCATGGACAACGAGTAGCCGAAGGCGGCGGTGACGAAGTCCTGCTGCCAGACCGCACCGAACTGCATGATGTTCTCGTAGCCCTCGCCCGGCTGGATCCAGCCATAGGGGTTGTTGGGCTGGGCGACGTAGACGGCGTGGAAGTTCTCGATGTTGGACTGCACGCAGTTGATGAACTCCTGGCGCAGCGTGGTGTCGTCGTCCGGCGTCACGTTCAGCGCCTGCGTCAGAGCGCGCCACTGCCACGCAGCGGAACGGGTCTGCCAGCCGCCGAAGCAGGACTGCACCAGGCCTTGCGAGCCACGGCGCATATTGGGCTCGTCGGCCTTGCTCAGGTAGTTCAGCGTGGCGGCGAACTGCACCTGCTCCATGAAGTACCAGCGGCCCGTGACCAGATAGGCCATATAACCCACCGACGGGCTGTGGGCGCAGTCCCAGCGCGGCGACTGCGTGCCGGTAGGCTGGGGCGTGAACTGGCTGCGCGTTGAACTGCCGAGGTCGCTGACGCGGCTGTCCTTGTGCAACACCAGGTTGGGGTACTGGGAAAAGCGGATCGGGCGCTGCGTCTTCTCGTCGCGATAGAACAGCGGATAGCGACCTGCCGCGAAGCCGTTGCGCACCACGGCCGCATAGGTGTTGCTGCTTTCGCAGGTCAGATAAAGCGCGTCATGCATCGGCAGCAGGCCGATGGGTTCCTGGTAGCCGGTGGCCGCCATGGAGTCGCCTGCGTAGGTGAAATTGGCCTTGTCCAGCGGCGTGTAGCTGGTCACCAGCCACTGGGCGACGGCGCCATTGGCGTCCACGCGGGCGCTGTAGGTCGGCACCTGCTCGGTGGCCTGCAGATAGGCCAGGTCATGGCGCGGCGTCACGTCGGGGTCGGTGCCTAGCCAGTAGGACAGGGCCGTGCCGTTGATCAGCGCCGTGCGGCAATGGTGGGACAGGTCGATGGTGGCCGAGAAACGCTGCGTGCCATTGATCTTGAAGGTGTAGGTCGCCGCCTTGCTGGTCGGGCCCGCCACCATCAGGTAGCCGTTCTCGATCCAGGGCAGCACCTCGACAGCGCCGCCAGCGAACAGGCGCACCTCCAGCCAGGCCACCAGGTGGGCGTCACTGCCCACCGGCTTGCGGAAGACCCAGGACGACATCTGCGCGCCACTGACCCAGGTGGCCTGCGGCGCATCCCAGTCGGCGGCGCCAAAGCTGGCCGTGCCGAGGCTGCCGGCGCCAACCTCGGCGGTGATGCCAGTTTTCTTCAGGTCCGCAACGGTCAGCAGCGCAGCGCTGCCAGCGCTGGCTGCAACGCGACGCAGCCGCACGGTCAGCAAGCTGTTGGCCGTCAGGTCGGCAAAGCCGGCGATCTGGGCGAACTTCAGGGAGCCGTCAGGCCAGGTCGTACGTGGTGTGACCTGCAACACAGACAGGCTAGAGCCCACCGTGCTGCCCGCCGGGATGTCGCCGCGCTTGAAGGCGAAGCCCAGGCTGAAGGGCGCCTTGGCTTGCGTCTTGGTACTGACCAAGCTGAACTGCATCGCGCCAGTAAACAGGCCGAGCGTCGGAGTGGCCACAGGTGCGGGGGCCGGAGCTGGAGCCGGGGGCGGAGCCGGAACGGGTGCGGGGGCAGGAGCGGTCGTGGGCAGCTTGATCACCGAAGCAGTGACGGTCGCTCCGTCCGACGCAGTCGCCTCGGCCATGGCCTCTCCCCCTCCACCACCGCAACCGGCCAAGGGAACAGCTCCGCCAAGAGCGGCTGAATACTGGAGGAATTTACGGCGCTGGGGGTCAGTCATGGAAAAGCAATCCTTAGCAGCGAACGTCGCTGCACTTCGGTACTAGGGGGGTGGCCTAGGGGGGCGGAACGGATTCTGATGGCAGGCCCTGACGGGACCGTGGCTAAACGTTACGAACTAGGGGGCGCGGAGGGTATAAGTTTGGGTTATGCGTCTCGACCTTCGCCGCCCTTGCCGCGACGGGTCGTGCTCCAAACAATTCCCGCCCGTTCTCCCTCTGAAAAGCCACCGTCATGAAGCCCCTGCACTTCGCCCTGCTGACCCTGGTTGCGCTGGCCAGCGCGCCTGCGGTGCAAGCCCAAAACAAGCCGCTGATCTACTGCGCCGACGCCAGTCCGGAAGGTTTTGACCCTGGAATGTGGGACAGCGCTAGCACCAACACGGTCAGCGCACAGATGTTCGACGGGTTGCTTGGCTTCAAACGACCCACGACGGAGCTGATCCCCAAGCTCGCCACAAGCTGGGAAATCTCGCCCGACGCGAAGAGCTTCATTTTCAGATTGCGGGACGGCGTGAAGTTCCACACCACCCCCTGGTTCAGGCCCACCCGCAACCTCAATGCAGATGATGTGCTGTTCACTTTTCAACGCTTCATCGACCCCAACCACCCGTTCAACAGGGCGTTTCCGGCAAATTTCATCTACCCACAGAACCTTGGACTGGCCAAGCTGATCGAGGGCATCGACAAAATCGACGACCGCACAATTCGTTTCCGGCTCCGTCAGCCCAATGTGACATTCGTCGCAAACTTCGCCTTCGCCTGGGCGGGCATCCAGTCCGCCGAGTACGCCGCGCAGCTACTGAAGGAAGGAAAGGCCTCGCAAATCAATGTGCAGCCGGTCGGCGCGGGGCCCTTTCGCTTCAAAAGTTATGCCAAGGACGACGTGCTGCGTATGGAAGCGCACCCAGATTACTGGGGCGGCAAGCAGCCCACGTCGAATCTGGTCTTCAGCATCAGCCGTGAGCCCAATGTGCGCGTGCAGAAGATCGCCGCCGGCGAATGCCATGTAACGGCAGCCCTGCGCGACGTCGACATTGCCCCGCTGGCGAACAACGCCAACATCAGCATCGAGAAGATCCAGGCGCTCAACATCTCCTACCTGAGCTTCAACCTGAAGAAGCCGCCCACGGACAAGCGCGAGGTGCGCGAGGCCCTGGACATTGCCGTCGACCGCGACGCCATCTTCAAGACCCTGTTCCCGCGCGGCGACGCCATGCAGGCCGTCAGCGCCTTCCCGCCCGCCATCCCCGGCTACAACAAGAAGCTGAAGAACGAGTTCGACCCGGCGAAGGCCAAGGCGCTGCTGGCCAAGGCGGGCTTTCCCAACGGCTTCGAGATCGACCTCTGGGCCCTGCCCGTGCAGCGCCCGACCAACCCGAACGGCCAGCTGATGGCCCAGCTGATCCAGCAGGACTGGGCCAAGATCGGCGTCAAGGCCAGCATCAAGACCTTCGAGTGGGGCGAGTACCTCAAGCGCGCCAACAACGGCGAGCACAACGTCTACATGAGTGGCTGGAGCGGCGAGACCGGGGATGCGGACGACTTCCTGACGCCCAACCTGAGCTGCGCGGCCAACAAGAGCGGCATCAAGTTCTGCAACGCCGAATTCGAGAAGCTCATCGACGAAGCCCGCGCGACGCCCGACCAGAAGAAGCGCGTCGCGCTGTACGAGAAGGCCCAGGAGATCTTCAAGCACGAGCGGCCCTGGATCACGATGGCCCACTCCACCGTCTACATCCCCATCCGCAAGGACGTCGTCGGTTTCAAGATGGCGCCGAATGGCAGCGTCAACTTCGAGGGCGTCTACCGGAAATGAGACTCCGACATATAGAAGTCTTCCACGCCATCATGCAGGCCGGCACCATCAGCGGTGCGGCCCAGCTGCTGCACATCTCCCAGCCGGCCGTGACCAAGGTGCTGCAGCACTGCGAGCTGCAGCTCGGCATGGCCCTGTTCGACCGCGTGCGCGGCAAGCTCTACCCGACGCCCGAGGCGCAGCGCCTCTTCGTCGAGATCGACAAGCTCAACCGCGACCTCGTCGGCATCCGCCGCCTGGCGGCCAACCTGAAGAGCGGCGAGAGCGAACAGGTGCGCCTCGTTGCCACACCAGCCCTCGCGATGGCCATCGTGCCCGCCGCGATGACGCCCTGGTGCAAGGCCTACCCGAACGCGAGCTGCTCGCTGGCCACCCATCACACGCGAGAGATCGTCTCGGCGCTGCTGCTGGGCGAGGCCGACCTGGCCCTGTCGCTGCAGGACCCGCGCCACCCCGGCATCAAGGCCGAGGTCATCGCCAGCGGCGCCATGGTTGCCCTGTGCCCCTTGAACAGCCCCGAGGCCAAGGGCGAGGGGCCGCTGGGCCTGGCCGACATCCGCACCGAGATCGTCGGCCTGCAGAGCGACGACCCGCTCGCCGGCCTGCTGCACCACGCCGGCGAGGCCCTGGGCCAGCCGCTGGCCAGCCGCATCACCGTGCAGACCTACCAGCTCGCACGCGCCCTCGTCGAGGCCGGCGTCGGCATGACGCTGGTGGACCCCTTCACCGCCGCCAGCGCCGACGCCAGCAAGGTCCGCGTGCGGCCGCTGTCACCCACCGTGCCGGTGCAGCTCTATCTGCTCAGCGCCGCCAGCGCGCCGCTGGGCCAGGCCTCGCGCCGCCTGGTCAAGTTCATCACGGCCGCTGCGCACGAACACCTTTCTCGACTGCCGTGATTCGCATCGAAGACATTGCCTCGCATTCGGACTTCCGCCCGCTCGCCTCGCTGCAGCACGGCATCGCCGTGGATCTGCGCTACGCGACGGCCGACAACTTCGTCGGCCACTCGGTGTATGCCGGCATCGATTGCGCCTGGCTGCGCCGCGAGGCCGCGGACGCGCTGGAGCAGGCCGCCGCCTGGCTGCACGAACGCCGCCCCGGCTACCGCCTGCTCGTGCTGGACGCCCTGCGCCCCCAGCGCGTGCAACAGCGCCTGTGGGACGAGCTGCAGGGCACGCCGTTGACGATGTATCTCGCCAACCCCGAGCGCGGCTCCATCCACAGTTTTGGCATGGCCGTGGACCTGACGCTGCTCGACCCGCAAGGCCGCGAGGTCGACATGGGCAGCGGCTTCGACGAGATGACGCTGGCCTCCCACCCCGATCATGAAGCCGAGCATCTGGCGCTGGGGGCGCTGACGCCCGAACACCTTGTGGAGCGTGGCTGGCTGCGCGCAGCGATGCGCGAGGCGGGCTTTCACGGCATCACCACCGAGTGGTGGCATTTCGACTTCGGCGACCGCGTGGCGGTCAGGCGGGATCTGCCGCGGGTGCTTTGACGTCGATGCGCTTCTCCATGAAGACGCTCAAGGGATCGTCGGCATAGCCGCCGTAGGGCCCGCGGCGGACGTAGCCGCATCGGGCATACAGCGCCAGCGCTTCGAGCTGGTAGGGCCCCGACTCCAGCGTCACCAGCCTGCAACCCCGAGCGGCCGCTTCGGCTTCCAGCTCAGACAGCAGCCGCTGGGCCAGCCCCTGACCACGTGCCGCCGGGCTGATGAACATGCGCTTGAGCTCGCCGAACTCCGGGGTCAGCACGACTGCGCCGCAGCCCACGGCCCGCCCCACCGTATCCCGGGCCACGGCGAAGACGACGTTCGGCTGGGTCAGCGAAGCCAGGTCCAAGGCATACCGGGCTTCGGGCGGATAAAGGGTGTCCTGGTAGGCGTCCAACTCGGCGATGAGGGCGATGACCTCCGGCTGGTTGGCAGATTCAAAGGCGATGCTCGTCAAGCAAATGGCTCCATGGCTTGTAGGGAAGGCATAACTCGCCTGACGCGCCGGTCTGCGTCACGGCCTGCTCACTCAGTTAGGTGGTGGGCCCAGACATCATCCATTCCGATGGCGCGATGTCATAGGAGTCTTGTGCACAGGCAACGGCCTCCTCAAGGGTTTCATGCCAGGTATCGGCGGCATAGCGCCCATCCAACGAATGGCAAACAAGCAAGAAGTTCTTGTTTCCATCGTCCGTGATCTCGAATCGAAACTCGATCTGCAGCGCGTTATCGTCATCAGGATCTGCGGGCGACCACCCACTGTTTGGGTGCCCGAGGATGCGTACCGCTCGGCGAGCGATGGTTGCGTAGGATTTCATTGATGCGCTCTGACGTGTGAGCTCAGCGGACGGCGAAGCTGTCCGCTGCAGCGAAGGGTTAAAGCGCACGGCGCTCACCAGAACCTCCACCAAGGACGGTCGCCTGCCTTGCTGTTGCTTCCAGCCGCTCCCGCTTGCTTAGAGGCGAAGTCAATCATTCCAGGAATAGCGGTGAAGAGGCCGAGTACTGAGTCGCCATCCTCATTGGCGAGATGCTTCGCGACCTTGTTAAACGGAAATACTGATACGCCGTCATTGATCTTGACCTGCCAACCGTGTGTTGAATCTTCAACCCACTGACCGCCATAGGTTTGGCGAATGCATTCTCCGAGGAACGAACCCAAGGTATTTGGCAGTTTGGCCCTCACGTCGGTGCTGGCGTTCTCTCGCTGACCATCTATATACCTGTCGAGCCAGCGAACTCCGGCTTCGTCGTACTGAACCACAGTGTCAAGTTGCTCGGCCGCTACTTTACGAACCAGCTCAGCGTTGGCGAGGATGTGATGCTCCATCTGGTGCGCTTTAACGTTCGCGCTCAGCGGGCGGCGAAACCGTCCGCTGCGGCGAAAGGTTAAGTTGCATAACCGCGCTCCTTCCCTGGGGGGATGAAGAGCAGGTTGTCATGCTTGCGCGCCCGACATTCATCCGCAAAGGCACCGAGCTGAGTTGAGTTGGCCGGGTAGCGTTCGTGGGCCGTAGCGTCGATTTGGTAGTACTCCTCGTAGTCAACAAGCCGATTCGAAACGGGTATGGCCAAATAGAAGCGACCGGATTCAACCTCTTTGCCGATGGAATACCGCTCGGTCTTGTTGATGGCCGTATCAACGAACTTCATGCTGCAACTTAACGTCGAAGCTCAGCGGACGGCGAAGCCGTCCGCTGGAGTGAAAGGTTGGGCCGCTTGATCATGGGCAAGCAGGCAGCTGTCGCTCTGCAAGCTCAGCCTCCGACGCGTCCTGAACATATGCCCCAGCCACTTCAAGCACTTTGAGATCTTCGCTCCAGGAAGCTCCCAGTCGTTCAAGATTCCGGCGAGACAGTGATTCCTCTGTTTCACGCGCCATGAGATCTGCGCAAATGTATTTAGGAATCCATTGCTTCTTTCGAGCGCACTGCGTGAATTCCGGCGACTTAAGCCTCAGTCGGCCTTCTGCAATCCAGCGCCCGAGGAAGGTATCGGCGTACGCCGCATCTTGCGCAACGCAAAGCCGAATCACCGGAAACACCCACATTGGCCCGGCACCGCCCGCCAATACCGGCGCGGCACAGGAAAGAGCTAAGGCAGCGAAATAGCTTCGGAATCTCATGCGGTTCAACGTGGAAGTGAGCGGACGCCGAAGGCGGTCCGCTCCAATGGCAGGTTATGCCGCGGCATGGCGAGTGGACATGAACTCTGAGATCCACTCGGCCACCTTCGCAGATTGGCAACGGTGGGGGATGACATATTTGCCTGCGTAAGTCTGCCCGTCATCTGTGAATCCGATGCCTACGAAATAGTTTGATGTGAGATCCAAAGCTTCCACGGACGCAGTTGTCTTGAAGTTGCGCAGCGAACCAACCGAACGTATCGAGTTCCACAGCGCGCGATACGCGGGAATGGAAATCGGCACATCCACTGTCTGCGGCACAGAACTACCTATGACCCACATTGCTCGTCCAACGCCATCCACGTGTGTCAGCTTCCCGTGTTGTTCTTCGCCGTTGAAGACGGTGTAGAGCTCGATTACATGGTTGCGCCGCACGTCAAATGTCGGTGCGTGCGGCATGGAACGCTCGACGACATAAGTGAGAACGGGGATGCTGACGAGCAAAAGGGGGAACAGAAGAATTGAAAGTACTCCCCACCCGTGGACATAGGGAATGATGGCCGTTGCTGCCCAGATTGAAAACAGGACGCCGTACTCGCGCCAGCCCCAGTGCGACACGGCTCGACGGAAAGCTCGGATTGCTGATGCAGTGCTCATCTAAGCGGCATAACGTGTTCTCGGGCGACAGCCACTGCTGCATAAAACCGGAGCAGCCGTTGCAAGTGTTTGATGGGCAATGACTATGCCAATAAAACATCGACAAAAGCGGCGCGAAGTTACAAGTTCTCCGCCTGATGGCACTGCAGCGAGTTGCCTATGCCATTGCATGACGCCGCACCAACTCTCCTGCCCATTCCGCCACCCTCGCCCTCACCGCCACCGGCTCCATCGCTTCAGCCTCCGGCGCCAGTGACATCACGAGCCGCGCCGCCTGGTCCACGCTCTCGATAGGCAACTTGACCCTGGCCCAACGCTGCGGCCCCGCCGGCTTCTCGGGCACCGCGGCAGCGACGGCCTGGGCGGCATAGCTGCCCTTCTCGGCCAGCCGCCGGCGGCCCTCGGCGGTGATGCGGATGACGGCGACCTCGGGCCGCAACTCCCTCTCAAAGCGCTGCAGCGAAGCCTGCCACCAAGTCGACAGGTCGAAGTCAGCCGGGCGCTCGAAGCTCTCCTCGCCGACGCTGAGCGACTGGATGTTGGCGACCTTCAGCGTCAGCGTGCGCGCCCCGGCCCGTGCGACGGCATACCAACTGCCGCCCTTGAGCACGAGGCCGAGCGGCTCGGCGCGCCAATCCCGTTCGCCCTTCCAGCTCAGATAGCGCAGTTCGACGCGGCGGCATTCCAGCACCGCCTGGGCCAGCGCCGGTAGGTGCGCTGCCGGCTCGCCGCCTTGGTACCAGTCCAGCGGGTCCACATGCAGGCGTGCCTGCAGCCGGCCGGCCAGCGCGGCGCTCTCGCCCGGCAGCGCCGACTGCAGCTTGAGCCGCAGCCGCTGCGACGCACCGCCCAGGCCCAGTTCGCTGGCCGCCCCCGGCAGGCCCAGCAGCGGCAGGGCCTGGGCCTCGTCGCCGAGCAGGCCGTTGAGCCGCGTCGCAAAGCCCTCGCGCAGCTTGAAGCCGCCGCTGCGGCCGCGTTCGGCATAGACGGGCACGCCAGCAGCCGACAGCTCGTCGATGTCGCGCAGGATGGTGCGCACCGACACCTCGAACTCGCGTGCCAGCGCCGGCGCCGTGATCTGCGGGCGCAGCTGCAGCAGGATCAGGATGGAGAGGAGTCGGCTGGCGCGCATGCTTGAAACCTGGACTCGGCAGTTGGCCGCTTGCTACTCATCAAAAACCTCGGCGCTTTATGAAGTGGCCGTGGCCCCCACCCTCACCACTTCGTTGCCAGGCGCTGCACGTCCGCTGGTTCGGCGCTTCGGGCCGCTGGCTGCGTTGCTTCTCCTTGTGGGCTTGAGCCCACATCGTCGGCGCGCCTTGCCCGCGGCCCGCCTCGCCACCCCCTCGGGCGCGCCCAACAGCCGAGTCCAGGTTGGATGATGTTCCGCAAAACATGACGCCGATTGTCATGTCATGCCGTGCAGCATGCGCCACCTCCACTCACTCACGAGATGCGCATGACCGACAACTCCGAACGCCGCCGCCTGCTGCAAGCTGCCGCAGCCCTTGCGCTGACGCCGAGCAGGGCCGCGCCTGCCGAACCCGCCGAACCCCAGCCCGGCCCGGCCATGACGGGCGCCCTGCCCACCACGCGCACGCCCGGCAAGCCCGGCGACTTCGACTTCCTGAGCGGCCGCTGGAAGATCCTCAACCACAGGCGTCGCAATGGTGTCTGGGATGTCTTCGAGGGCGAGGCCACGGTGCACGCCATCCTTGCAGGCGTCTGCAGCGTCGAGGAGCTGCGCATCCCAGCACGGCAGTTCGGCGGCATGGGCCTGCGGCTGCTGGACGTGAAGAAGGCGCAGTGGTCGGACTTCTGGGTCAACGCCGCTTCGGGCGAGCTGGGCGCACAAGGTCTGCCAGGCAGCTTCGAAGGCGGGGCGGGCATCTTCCAGGAGCAGTCCGAGGAAGACGGCAAGACCGTCATCTACCGCAGCGTCTGGGACCGCATCACGCCGACGAGCTGCCGCTGGCAGCAGGCCGCATCGCGCGACGGTGGCAAGACCTGGGTGATGGACTGGTCTATGGATTGGACACGGGTGGCGTGATCAGCGCGCACGCTCTTCCGCCAGCCGCTTCAGCACGCCGCGGATGCCGGCGCCCTCGCTGATCTGCGGGTTGGAATAGCCGTCGCTCTTGCCCGCCTCCTTCTCCCTCACCTCGATGACCTGGCGGGCCCATGCATGTGCCTCAGTGAAGGACCAGGTCTTGCGCAGCGCCTCCTCGTACATCGCCCGGCCGAAAAAGGTCAGCTCGGAGCGCTTGCCGCAGCCGTAGGAGGTGTGGTCCGCGTCGGCCGCCGTCATCACCAGCGTGCCGTCGCCGGCCAGCGGCGCGATCCAGCTGCCCGAGTAGCAGGCCGACACCGAGATCACGCGCCAGCGCACGCCGGCTTCGTCCAGCCAGCGCTTGAGCAGGTCGGGCGTGACGGGCTCGGTCTTCAGGGGCCAGGTGTCGTTGGCCAGCTTGCCGTCGCGGCCGCCGTGCGAGGTCAGGTGCAGAAAGAGCACGTCCCGGTCGCGGTCCATCACCGCGGCCATGCGGGCGATGGTCTGGCGCAGGTTGGCCGGCGTGCCCCAGGGCAGCGTGTCAGTGGCGGCGCGGTTGGCCACCAGCTCCACCAGACGACCGTCCGCGCCGAAGCGTTCGCGCATGGTCTTGGCAACGGTGGCACTCTCGCGCATGAAGACGTCTTCCGAGGCGTTGGGCGCGTAGGTCGCTGCATAGACGTTGACCCGGCCCGGCTGCGGTGGTCGCAGGCCCTGCAATGCAACAGCGACGAGCTGCGCTTGCCTGCCTATGGTCTCGTCGGTCAACGGCAACCCGACCTCGGGTTCGGCGTCCGCCTCGGCACTGGCCACTGGCTCGGCCCACCAGAATGTCGGCGGCGCGAGCCAGCCGTTCAGCATCAGCGGGATAGGGACCAGCAACAGGGCAGCACCACGCGCCAGCCCGGAACCCGCTGCCCGCCACAGCAGCACGAGCTGCGTCAGGCCAGCCCAGCACAAGGGCACCAGCCATGCCGTCAGCTGCAGGCTCAGGGGCCAGCTCTCAAACGGATCGAGCGCGGCTCGCATCCCAAAAAAGACACCGCCGGAAAACAGGCCGAGCATCAGCCCGGCAATGCAAACCAGTGCAAACAGCGTGGCTGGCCTTGGCGTCGCTGGCGCTTGTGTCGAGCGAGACCGCGCCACCACCCAGCACAGCCAGGCCATGATGGCGATGCCCGCCCAGCCTGCGAGAAAGCCTTGCCAGAGCAACATCGGCGCGCCCTGCATCATCACGCGCTGAGCAATGAACTGCAGCAGATAGCCCGCCAGGATCGGCGCCGCCACCGTCGCCGGCGAGGCTTCCAGGCCCTCCCAGCGCGGCGCGCGGAACGCCAGCACGCGCGCGCCTTCGCGCAACCATGACGCGCCACCCACTGCGGGCGCACCGTCGTCCAGCGCCGCAGCCGTCAGCAACGGCCCGCCTGCAGGCGCGTCCTGCGCCTGATCTTCTTCATTCATCCACCCGCCCTCCCCTACCGGCCATCGTCTCTAGCCGATGCGCTCGAAGCGCTGCCGCACGACGCCGTCAACCTCCAGTGTGCCGGTGAACATCTCGTAAGGCCTCACCCACCAGCCGCTGTCGTTGTACAGCGGCCGGTAGACCACCACGACCTCCAGCGTCTCGCTGTGGCGGGCCACATGAAGGACCTCGTATTCGCCGCCCTTGTAATGGCGGTAGCGGCCGGGGGCCAGGGTGGGCAATGCAGGCAGGTCGGATTCGCTCATGCCTCCATTGGATCAGGGCTTGAATGCGGGGTCGCTTTCCGCGCCGCGGCGCGGCTGCCAGCCCAGGCCGTAATACTCGCCGCGGTCACGCGCCCAGGGGTCGAAGGCATTGGTCACGTGGGCCAGCTCGGGCGCCAACTCGGGCACGGTGCGCAGCAGCACGCGCTTGAAGGGTGAGACCTCGATGCGGTGGCCGTTGCTTTCCTTGGCCTCGAACTGCTTGCCCGTCGGGCCGTTGTTCATCAGCCATTCGATGCCCAGGTTGCCGTAGAACTCGGGGCGGAAACTGCTGGTGAAGAAGCGGTCGCTGAACAGGCGCCGCGACGCATTCAGGATGAAGACCTGGAACTGCGTCTCCGAGATCGCATAGCCATGCGGCCGCGTGAACTCGGACAGCCAGCCCACCACCGTGTCCACGTCCTCGATGTTGTCCACCAGGCTGCCGTCGGGCTTGCCCAGGCAGTCGTTGATGGGGCTGCCGTCGAGGTTCCTCTGCGCGGCGGTGATGACCTTCTTCGCATCGCATTTGTGCTGACCATAGATGCCGCGCAGGTCGTTGATGACCTTCTGCTGGCGCGCGCGTTCGGGTGAATCCGCCGGCAGGCGGGCGTCGATGAAGTCGTCGAAGCTGGTCAGCTGGCGCAGCCCGTACTGGCGGCGGAACTCGTTGAAGCGCGGCACGCCGTGTTCGCGGTCGCGGATGATGTCCAGGGCGGCGACGTCGATCTTGCCGGTGCTGGACTGCAGCCGCGGGATCGCCAGGTTCTGCAGGAAGGCCGGCGTGTTGCCCAGCGTCAGCAGGCCCAGGCGTTGGCGGCCCATGGACAGGGCCCAGTCCGCCGCGCCTTCGTTGGCGAGCGCGCCGGTGGCCTTGCCGCGGAAGGTCTCGATGACGGGCACCTTGGCGGCGATGCGATTGGGGTCGCTGTCCCAGTGGCGCAGCTCGATGAGGTCGGGCACCAAGGCATGCAGGCGGTAGACGCTGACGAACTCCTCGGGGAAGTTGAAGGGCGAGCCGAAGTGGTTGACGCCGCCGTTCACGTGCTCGGGGTTGGCGAGGTTCCAGATGTCGTCCTTCTTGGCGTCATGGCGCGCAAAGAAGCTGTCGTCCTTGTAGACCCGCGCACCGAGGCCAAAGATGCCCGGCCCCGAGGCCAGGGCCGAGTACCACTGGCCGGCTTTCTTGGCATCGGTGCTCTTGCCGTAGTTCTGCACGACGATGGCTTCGAGGGCGTTCTCGACGAACGGATGCCCTTCGAACAGGCCGCCCCAGTTGGCGTTCATGCCGAGGTAGAGCGGCTCGTCGTAGAGCAGCTGCGTCGTCCACTCGATGGTGTGGATCTTGGCGATCTCGGCGGCGACGACGAGGCGCCCCACCTCGAACAGCACGTCGGGCGACACGTCGCGGTAGCGGATCACGGCTGTCGGGTTCGCCGGGTCGCGCAGGCCCGAGTCGGCATCCGGCGTGGCCGCGGCGCGGCGGCGGAACTCGGCGACGAAGGCGTTGTGCTCACGCGAGAACACCGTCTGATAGAAGCCGACGCCGATGCTCCAGTTGTCCGGGAAGGCTGCCGCACCCTGGCCGGCCCACTGCGGCAGGATGGGGTCGTTCGCCGCGAAGACGGGCAACTGGCCCAGGGCCTCGCCCGCGCCGCCACGTGCGCCGGGCGGCATCAGCAGCTTGGCCGGGTCGGCCGGGTCGCGCTTCACGCGCTGGCGCGAGACGTTGTTGTAGCCATAGATCTGCGAGGCGTCCCACCAGGCCGTGTTGTTGTTGGCATGGGTGCGGAAGGCGCGTGCCAGCGGCTTGGTTCCGTCAGCCGCCGTGTAGCGCGGCGGCGCATTGCCGTCGGCGACAAAGGCGCGGTCGATGCGGTCATCGGGCCGGCAGCCCAGCTTGGCCGCATCGCCCGTGCAGCCCACCGGCATCCACTTGGGTTCGTTGCGGCCCTCCTCCATGTGGGAGAACCAGTCATGCGTCATGTACTGGATCCAGAACGCCGCCAGCACGTTGAAGAAAGGCGCCTTCTGGTAGTCGCAGTTGGCGTCCACCGGATTGCCGGGCAGGCCTTGCCCGTCGCGGCATTTGGCGGGGTCGCTCTGCGCGCGGGTGAAGAGCTTGCGGCTGATCAGCTGCGGGTCGGGCTGCAGCAACGCGATGCGGTCACCATGGCGGTTGCGCGCCAGGGCGTCGTCGCTGATGTCGGGGTAGGTCGCCTCGAACTGCACATTGCGCGCGAACAACGCGCCGGCCGAGCCCATCTTGGGATTGCGGATGTCGTTGCAGACGCCGCTGAGCTGGCGCCAGCGGATCAGATCACCCTGGCAGAGCTGCTGCCCGTCGCCGCCCACGGCCGCGTAGAACGGTGAATCGGCCGCCAGCCGCATCGAGGGCCAGGTCTTGACGGCCGCGCCCGCCACGCCTTCACGGCCCTGGGCGTAGTCGGCAAAGCTGCCGGAGTTGTCGAACAGGTTGAACTTGATCAGCTCCATGCGCTGGTACTCGAGGTCCAGCAGCGCACCGTCGACGCCCCGGCCGTTGGGCCCGAGATGACTCCCGACGCCACTCGTTCCCGGCAGCAGCGTGGCCTTGTCGCCGGTGGCCCAGTAGTTGGACCAGTCGACATAGGGCGTGTTGCGGAAGGCCGCGGCCTTGTCGCTGCCGCGGCAGCGCGCCACCTCTTCGCCGACCTTGCCATTGAAGCGCTCGCCGCGCTCGTCGGCCACCTTGCGAAAGCCCCCGGCCACCATGGCCGCGCAGTTCCTGGTGTCGTCCAGGCTGGCCTGGGGGGTGGTGCTGATGCAGCCGGCCAGCAGCATCGGCGTGAGCAGCAGCCAGGTGAGTGCATGCTTCATGAGCTTCTCCTCGTCTTGTTCTTCGCAGATCGCGCAACATAGCGAGGCTACGGCCATAGCGTCAATCCTTCGAAGGCCCCGAAAAATTCACCTTGAGGACAGCCACCCGTGCCTGCCCTTGCACGCGACTGGCAACAGGCCGCGGCAGCTGATGCCGCCAGGGCGCACACAATGCCGCGCAAATCGTCGAATCCGCGCGACCGAGCACGCGGCCAGCCCCTCATCTCTGATTGTTTGCGAGCGATATGAACCCGTCACGCCGTCAACTCCTGCAGTTCAGCGCCGCCACGGCCGGCCTGCTGGCCGCCGCCCAACCGGTGCGCGCCGCGGGCGGGCCATTGCTCGCGCCACGGCTGCGCCCGGGCGACACGATCGGCCTCGTCAGCCCCGCCAACGCCACCTTCGAGCGCGAGCCGCTGAAGATGGCCGTCGAGGTGCTGCAGGCCCTGGGCTTCAAGGTCAAGCCGGGCGAATTCGTCGCCGCACGCCGTGGGCCCTTCGCCGGCACCGACGCCCAGCGTGCCGCCGACATCAACGCCATGTTTGCCGACGATTCCGTGGCCGGCATCCTCGCCATGACCGGCGGCTCGGGCTGCAACCGCATCGTCGACAAGCTCGACTACGAGCTGATCCGCCGCAAGCCGAAATTCTTCGGCGGCTTCAGCGATCTGACCTGCCTGGTGAACGCCATCCACCGCCAGACCGGCCTCGTCGCCTTCCACAGCCCCGTGGCCGTGTCGGAATGGAACGACTACTCGGTGCAAAGCTTCAAGGCCATCGCGATGAATGCCGAGGCCGCCGTGCTGCGCAACCCTGTCGTCAAGCCGGTGGACGACCTGATCGCCCGCGAGGAGCGCATCACCACCGTGCGCCCCGGCAAGGCGCAAGGCCGGCTGGTGGGCGGCAATCTCACCGTGCTGGCGTCGATGGCCGGCTCGGCCTATTTCCCCGATTGCCGTGGCGCCCTGCTCTTCCTCGAGGACATCAACGAGTACATCTACCGCATCGACCGCTGCCTCTCCACGCTGCGCCTGGCCGGCGCGCTGTCGCAACTGAGCGGCGTCGTGCTCGGCCGCTTCACCAAATGCGAGCCCGGCGAGGGCTACGGCAGCCTGACACTGGACGAGGTGTTCGACGACTACTTCCTGCCGCTGAACGTGCCGGTCTACCGGGGCGCGGCCATCGGCCACATCAAGCGCAAGCTGACCGTGCCGGTCGGTGCGCCGGCCGAGATGGATGCCGACGCGGGAACGATCCGGCTGCTGAGCCCGGCCGTGGCCTAGGTTCCCCGGCGCCCGGCCCCCAGACTGCCGCATGCGTGCCAGCGGACCCCGCCTGCTGCTCATCCTCACCGAATGGCCGCCCGCCATCGGCGGCATGCAGACGCACGCGAGGTATCTGGCGGCGCACTTCGCGCGCCACGCCGCCTGCGTGGAAGTGCTGACCTATCGCGTGACCGACCCGGCCATGGCCGAGGCCGCGCGCGCGTTCGACGGGGGCTGCTCCCATGCGGTGCATCGGGTCCTGTCGCGGCTGGGCTATTGGCACAACCAGGAGCTGCTGCTGGAACGCATCCGCGTGTTCCGGCCCGATGCGATCTATGCATCGACCGTGTTCTACGGCCTGCTGCGCTCGCGCGCCGGCGTACCGGTCGTCTGTCGCTCGGTGGGCAACGACGTGCTGCGGCCCTGGCTGGGCTATCCCTATCCCTGGGGCAGCCGGGCCATCGGCTCGGCGGCCATGCAGCGTGCGCTGAGCTGGTGGCTGGAGCATGGCCAGCATCCCGACTGGGTCGACCGCCTGTTCCGTGACGGCCGCCAACGAGTGATGCGCCACGCCGCGGCGGCCCACAACGGCATCCTGGCCAACAGCGACTACACGGCCAACCTGCTGCGGGCGATTGGCGTGGCGGGCGAGCGGATCGAGGTCGTCTCGGGTGGGGTCGCCGCTGGCGAGTTCCGCCCGCCGCCCGGTGCGCGGGCTGCCGCGCGCGCGGAGCTCGGCGTGCCCGAGGCTGCGCAGGTGGTGCTGACGGTGTGCCGGCTCGTCGAAAAGAAGGGCGTTGAAGTTCTGCTCGATGCCCTCGCCAGGTTGCGCGGTGAATTCCCGGCCATCCGCCTGTTGATCGTCGGCGACGGCCGCCGCCGCCGAGCCTACGAGGCCTGTTGCGCGCGCCTGGGGTTGGCTGACGTGGTGCGCTTCGAGGGCCGTGTACAGCACGAAAAGATTGCCCGCTACTACTGGGCGAGCGACGTGTTTGCGTTGGCCAGCTACGAAAGCCACCACGCCGGCGCGCGCGACGTGGAGACCATGGGCCGGGTGCTGTGCGAGGCCAACGCCGCCGGCGTGCCCGTGGTGGCCACCGCCAGCGGCGGAACGCCGAGTGTGCTGCGTGACGCCGACAACGGCCTGCTCGTGGCGCCGGGCGACGCCCAGGCGCTGGCCGCGGCGATCAGGTCGCTGCTGCGCACACCGGCGCAGGCCAGCCGCCTGGCCGGCAACGGGCTGGCGCGTGCGCGGCTGGAATTCGATTGGTCGGCGGTGATGGCACGCAACGAGGCGGTCGTGGCTCGGTCGCTGGCGTCGCCACCGGCGCAGTGAACCAGCGGCGGTCGCAAGGCCGCGCCGTCAGCGCTGCGCCGTGACCCAGTTCACGAGCGCATCCAGCATGGTGTTGGAGGGCAAGATGCGCTGGCGCATCGAGCGCGACTACCAAGACCTCAAGCAGCAGCTGGGGCTGGGGCACTACAAAGGCAGAGGCTGGCGGGGCTTCCATCATCACGCCAGCCTGAGCATTACCGCTTACGGCTTCTTGATGACGCTACAGCTCCGGCATCCCGAAGGCGCCGGATCGACTGTCACGCACCCCAGCGCAGGTCATTGAACGTGAAAGCTTGTCTTGCAGAAAGAGGAAACGCACGTCGCCACCAGCGCAAGACCTTCCTCCCGCGGCCAGCCGTAGCCGTCGAGGATCGCGAAGACCAAGGACGCCTCCAGGTTCTCGTCATCATGAGAGCCTCGGCCCGCCCGCAGTGCCTCGCGCAGGCGCTGCAGGCGCGCGTTCAACAACGGCCGGTCGTCCGCTGCACCGATGCTGGCCAGCACCATCGCCGCCTGCGCCGTGTCGTGCGCGGAACCGTTCTCCAGAGTCCTGCGATAAAAGGCGCGCATCGCGTCAGCGGGTAAGTGGCTGGTGACCTTGGCGGTGTAGCTCATCACATCGCCCTCGTCTTGTTGCGCAGCGACCTCGAACTGCGCCGAATAGGTCTTGGGGTCCCAGCGCATCAGGTAGACAAGCGCGGCAGCTCTGGCATTGGGCAACCAGCGCCCCTGAAGCGAGGGCATCAGCCGGGCGACGTCCTGGATCAGATCCGGTGTGGCGAAACGCGCCACGAAAGCCAGGGTCACACCCAGCCCGATCTGACCGGAGGTTGTTGCCGCTGTCGGCGCCTCCTTCAGCAGCTTGCGGCGAAGACAATCGTCTACATCGGCCAGCGTCGCCACGGGCAAGTCTCGGACCTGCTCGAAATACATCGGGTGATCGCCGCACGCGTGGCGGACGACATAAGGCTGGGCCAGGTCGGGATATTGGTTCACGGCCAGGCTCAGCGCGTTGGCGTCGTCCGGATGCGCGTCCAGGTAGTGCTGCAACGCGGCGACGACGGCGAGGCCGTCGAAGGCGCCGCGGAAGTCGCGCGCCAAGCCGACCAGTTGGTAGCTTTGCAACTTGTCGAGATGCGCGGCAATGAAATCCCGAGCGACGACAAAGTCGGTCACATCCATGGCCGCTGCGTCACCGCGGAAGGGTTCGAGAACCAGCCAACTGGCCTGCAGACGGGACTCCCCATCGCGCAGCGGCAGGGTCGCAGCGAGTCGATGCAGCGCCGCCGCGCGGATGCGCTTGCTGAGCGCGGCGTCTGCCGCCCAATCCGCCGGCCATGAAGCCTCGACGCTGCTCTTCAGGAGCACGAGGTCGTCGATCAGATCCGTGCGCGCCGGCGCCGGGTCCATGACTGCCTTTTCAAGCGCCTCGATGACTCGTTGACGGTCGCTGGCATGCCAAAGCCCCCGCAAGGCATCGATGCGGTACGGATGAGCGCCCTGCGGTTCGAGAACCAGATCGAGCTTGGCCTGCGCCGCGGCATCGGAAGACATTCGGGCCAGCGCTTGTACGGCCGCCGCCGACTTGCGCCCTGACGGCGCGCCGGTGATTTCTGCAGCCAGCATGCGGACGCGCGCCGCATCCTCCTCGGGCGACGGCATCTCCACGGCAAACGTGACGTCGTTCGTGGTGAGTGCCTTGCGTCCCGCCCGCCGAGTAACGACGTGCACCGAATAACGCCCCGGGCGATCGAAGCGGTACCGCTGATCGAGAACCAGCGGTACCGACAACTCCTGCCCCTCAGGCACAGCCTGCCGGTTGATCACGTCATGCTGCTGCGGCATCCAGCGCTCGCGATCGATCGCGGCGGGAGGACTGCCATCAAGCGCCGTGATGACGACCTCGTCAGAGAGGTAGTCACCCAGCGAATTGGTGACGATGCGCTCCGGCGCCTGCAGCGCGCGAAATCTCAGATCCAGCGCAATGGGCTCGCCGGCCTTGAACGCCGCCCGGCCACTCTTGACCGACAAACTGACCGTGACTGGCGCATCGGCCGCATCGGCCTGCGCTGGCGCAGGCTGGATCGTCAGGCAGGCGATGAGGAGCGACAGTAGCGACAAGCGCATAGAGATATCCCGGTTCGGAAACGGGATCGTAGGACCATCACGCAAAACCTGGACGTCGCTCCCGTTTCGATGGAATCCCGCCTCCGCGCGTTCGCCGCGAGCAGCTCAGGCGGCGGCACGAAGCGCCCGCGCCTGTGGCCATTGCGTCGCAAGCGTCTACGCATGGATTTCAACGCCCGATCGGCACGAAGACGGTCGCCGGTGAGCACTGCGGGATGACAACACAGGGTCGGCGTCGGGCTGGGCTCGCTTCACGACGCGCGAGCCCGGCGACGACTACTTCCTGCCTCTGAACATCCCCGTCTTCCGCGGCGCAGCCATCGGCCACATCAAGCGCAAGCTGACCGTGCCGGTGGGAGCGATGGCCCAGATGGATGCCGACGCCGTCACGCTGCGCCTGCTGGCGCCGGCCGTCGCCTGAGGGCCGCGGCCGAAGCCGCCTCCCCGGCGGCGCCCTCAGTCCTTGCGCTGGCTTGCCCGATGAAGGCGCTGCCGTCACGGTGGGACGTCCCGACGCAACTGCGACGGACCGCCTGCCGCACGCCCAAGAGCCTCAACCCAAGCGCCGCCTGCGCGCCAGCAGACCCACCGCCCCAATCCCGGCGAGCAGCAACGCGTAGGTGCGCGGCTCGGGAACCGCGCTGATGGAAATATTGAGCACCGCATCGCGCACTGCAGTGCCATTGGCCACCAGGTGATAGGTGCCGGGACCGATGGCCCCGTCGAAGGCCGACACGGCGTATCCGCCCAGGACACCACCGAACGCATCGCTGATAACGAGGGTGTTGCTGGCATCGAAGATGTCGATGTTGACGCCGACGAGGCGCGGCCCCGGGCCGGCGGCAGTCGAGATCTCCCACACCGCACGCCCGGTCAAGCCGGTGATGCCCGCCCCTAGCGTGAACGTGACGCTCTGCGACAGCGCGCCGGTTTCCTGCGTCACCACCGTGTCGACGATCAGCGTGTCGCCAGAGCCGAACGTTCCCTGGAGCGTCGCTGTGGCATTGAGCACGTTGAAGTCGACCTCCCGGGTCATCGCGTGCGCTTGCCCCACCATTGTCGCGAACCACGTCGCGGCCAATGCCAATGCCAATGCCGCCTGCCTGAACCCTGCAAATCTAGCCATCGCGATCTCCTGTTGCCTTGGCATGGCGCCCGATACCTAACCGGGTGCCGAGCAGAAAACATAGGTGACGCTGCGGCTTAAGCAACTTTCCAACTAGGGGTTCGGCAAGGCGATTGACACACACGATCCGGCGTGATGTCGACGGGTCGTGTTGCAGCGCGGTCAGTCGGCCAACAAACGCCGCCGCCTGACGCCGCTCGGGATCAAGCCTTCAGCGCTGCCCTGCCACCCACTCCACCAGCGCATCCAGCACCGGCCGCCCCTTGGCCGCAGCCTCGGGATGGTTGAGCAGCGCGACGAAGACCCAGGGCTTGCCCGACGCATCCGGCACGAAGCCGGCCAGGCCGACGGCATCGCGCAGCGTGCCGGTCTTGAGCCGCGCTCGGGCCGTGGCCGGGCCGTCCTTCAGGCGGCGTGACAGCGTGCCGTCGACACCGGCGATGGGCAAGGTGCCGAGCAGCTCCGGCCCCTGGGCGCCGCGCTGGCCCGCACGCAGCACGCCGGCCAGCAGGGCCGGGCTGACCCGCTCGCCGCGCGACAGGCCCGAGCCGTTGTCCAGCACCAGCGCTGCCGTGTCGACGCCATGGCCCGCAAGCCAGTCGCGCACGACGCGCTCAGACGCCGCCAGCGTCGGCTCGCCGGGTTGCGCCGCCTGGGCGCCGAGCTGCAGGTAGATGAGCCTTGTTGCCGCGTTGTCGCTGCGCTTCATCACCCCGCGCAGCACCTCGGCCAGCGGCCGGCCGCGGTGCGTGGCCAGCACGACGGCGCCGGCCGGCGCGGCCGCCTCGGCGTCACCCGGCCCCACGCTGCCGCCCAGTTCGGCCCAGAGCTGGCGCACGGCCCGTGTGGCCAGCCACTGCCGGTCGACGATCTGCAGCGGGGCGCGCTGATGGCAGCCAGCCGGGAAGGCCCCTTGCAGCTTCAGCGCCCAGCCCTCGCTGGCGGGCTGGACAAGAGCGGGTTTCCAATCCTCGTCCCAGTCCTTGCACGGCCTTGCTGACAAGGTCATCGAGCTCGCATCCACGCTCAGCCCTGGCAGGGCCGGCAGGGCGCGCGCCGTAACGCCGGTGGCCGTGGCTTGCAGCTCGAAGTCGAGCAGGCTGCCGTTGAGATGCAAGGCGTCGGGGATGACGTTGTAGTCGAACTCGGGCGCATCGTCGAAGGGCGGCAGGCCGACATCGAAGCGGGTCGGTTTGAACAGTGTGCGGTCGATGACGAGGCCGCCGCGGATCTCGCGCACGCCGCTTTCGCGCAGCTGGCGCAGCAGCCACCACAACGCCGGCCAGTCAAGGTCGGGATCGGCGCCTCCTCGCAGGATCAACGGGCCGTCAATGGTCCCTCCGACAGGAACCGAACCTGCCAGCAGCTCGGTGCGGCCGCGGTGGTTGATGCCGAGCTTGTCCATGGCGACGGTCGCCGTCACCAGCTTCATCGTCGAGGCCGGCGCCATCGCCGCGTCGGCGCGTTGGCTCAAGGCCGGCCGAGAGCCGTCCAGCGGTTGCAGCACAAAGCCGAGGCTTTCCGCCGGCAGGCCGGCCTTGGCCAGCGCGGCCTGTACGGGGTCGGGCACCGAGGTCGTCGCGCAGCCGGTCAGCAGCACCACTGCGACCGGCAAAGAGATCCGCATCAGCCATCGCAGGAAACCTGCGCATTGCGGGCCGAGCGCCGGGCCGCTCCCAAGCCGGCCCGCGTTGGCGATGTGCTTGCGGCTCGATGCCGCGAGCATCGCCGTCCCCGCGGGGGCTGAGGCCGGACACGGCAAGTCCTGTGGACTTGTTGAGCCTGCCGAAGAGCAGCCGCTCCGGCGGCTGCGCGGTCTGCAAGACCGACCGGGATTGCCGGCGTTCAGCCGGCGCAAGACCGGGCGAGGGGCTCGTTTCACTTCAGCAGGCTCCCAGGCGGTGGGCGACGAGGCGAGCCAGGGCCACGTCCTCCAGGCCGATGCCGACGCTCTTGTAGACGACGATGTCCTGCGCCTCGCGCGGACGCGGGCTGACGATCAGTTCGCCCAGCTCAACGAGCCGCTCGGGCACGATGACGCCCGGCACGGCCTGCACGATGTCGCCGGCTTCCAGCTCGGCGGCGGTGCGCCATTCAACGACGACCAGGGCCGCACGGGCCAGCAACGCATCGTCCAGCTCGCGCGCCACCTTCGTGCTGGAACCCACGGCAGCGATGAAGGCGCCTTGCTTGACGAGAGCGCCGTCGAACAGCGGCACGGCCGAGCGCGTGGCCGTCGCAATGACATCGGCCTCGGCAGCGGCCGTGGCGGCATCCACGACCTGGGCTGGAAAACCGATCTGTGCCTCGATCTCGCCTGCGAAGGCCTCGCCGCCACTGCGCGCGCAGACCAGCACGCGCTCGAAGCGCCGCACCCGTGTCAGCGCCTCGACATGGGCTCGCGCCTGGATGCCGGCGCCAAAGACGGCCAACGTCCTGGCCTCTGGCAAAGCCAGCAGGTCGGCCGCCACGGCGCTGGCCGCGGCCGTGCGCAGCCGCGTGAACTCGTTGGCCTCCAGCGTCGCAATCGCCTCGCCGGTCTCGGCCGAGAATAGGCTGACGAGGAAGTGGTACTTGCCGTTGCGCGCCGAATAGGCCTTGGTGCCGAGCACCGCCGGCAACTCACCGTCGGCGTCGAGGATGGCCCCCATCGCGCTGATCGCGAGCGCGGCGCCGCCCTGCGTGGCAGTGGCACGGTGGCGGGCCAGCACCTGCGCCTGGCCGCGGCCGTGCTGGGCAAAGGCGGCACGCAGGGCGGCCACGGCGCTGTCCGGGTCGAGTACGGCCGCGACATCGGCCTCAGTGATCAATCGCATGAAGAAAACCTCCGCCGGCACTGTATGAGGGCCGCCGCGCACCGTGCGCGTGCTTTCACATCAGCACGCATTCCCGCAGGTTATGTGCAGCCCACAAGCATTCATTGAACAGCGCGCAACACCTGGGGTGCGGCCCCCTGGGCGCTCCCCAGCGCGCCAGCGAACATCGGCGGCAATCGAATCACATGCAGGAGTCCTTGAGATGAAGTTGAATCGTCTGGCAACCCAGCTCGCCATCGTCGGCCTCGCCGGCCATACCGGCGCTGCCCTGGCGCAGAACGACAGCGCGCGACTGGAGCGCGTCGAGGTGACGGGTTCCAGCATCAAGCGGATCAAGGATGAGGGTGCCCTGCCCATCCAGGTGATCAGCCGGCGTGAGCTGGAGCGGGCCGGCATCGCGTCGGCCGAGCAGATGATCATGCAGCTCAACATCAACGGCAACGGCCTGGACAACCTGGCCGGCAATGCCGACGTGGTGGACGGCGCCGCGCGTGGCAACAACGGCGCCAGCAGCGCCAACCTGCGCGGTCAGGGCAGCAATGCGACGCTGATCCTGCTGAACGGCCGCCGCGTGGCGGCCCACGGCTTGAACGGCGGCACGGTCGACCTGAACCAGATTCCTTTCGCCGCCATCGACCGCGTCGAGATCCTCAAGGACGGCGCCTCGGCCATCTACGGTACCGACGCCATCGGTGGCGTCATCAACTTCATCCTGCGCCAGAACTACAGCGGCGTGACGATCAACGCGCTGGCCGACGTGCCGCAGCAAAAAGGCGGCGAGATCTACGGCGCCTCGGTGACGGCCGGCTACGGCAACCTGGATACCGACGGCTTCAACTTCCTGGCCTCGCTGTCGGTGCGCGACAACAAGGTGCTGCGCGGCGACCAGCGCGACTTCGTCAACACCTACCAGCCCGATCGCGGCCTGTCGCCCGACACGCGCGGCACGCCGATTGCGACGCTGTTCGCTGTGGCCGGCACCACGCCAACCGGCGCTGCGCTGGGCAACGTGCTCAGCCAGGGTGGCAACAACACCGCCGGGCCGTTCGACTTCGCCAACCCGGCGCTGCGCGTCAACGGCATCAATATCCTCGACCTGCCCGGCGGCGCCGGCTGCTCGTCGGTGGATGGCATGAGCCCTTACCAGGAGACGCTCTGGGCCACCGCGGCGTCCAAGTACGGCTGCGCCTGGGACACCGGCCGTGCCGCCGTCATCCAGCAGCCGATCAAGAACACCAACCTCGTCAGCCGCCTGACCTTCAAGCTGGGCGACCACCGCGTGTTCGGCGAGGCCGTGCTGGGCCGGGCCGAGTCCACCAAGAGCTTCTCGCCCAACCAGATCACCAGCGGCTCGGGCACCGCCACCATCAATCTGGCCGGCACTGTTTACCCCAGCCCCTTCCGCAACCTGCGCTACCCCAGCACCGGCGCAGGCTACAACGACGTGTTCAACGCGCTGGTCAAGTCATTCCCGGCGCTGGAGGCCAACCGCGGCCTGCCGATGGCCTTCCGCTGGCGCTGCATGCCCTGCGGCAACCGCGAGATCGACACCACGGCCGACACCGCGCGCTTCCTGGTCGGCGCGGACGGTGCCTTGCCTTTCCTCACCGATTGGGACTACCGCGTCGGTTTCTCGCGCGCCGAGAGCAAAGGCAGCTCCACGGTCGGCAAGGGCTATCACTACTGGCAGCCCTTCGCCGACCTGATCAACACCGGCGTGCTCAATCCCTTCTCGCTGACGCAGACGCCCGAGGCCCTGAAGGCGCTGGACGCCATCAAAGCCGAGGGCGTGACGCTGTACGGCGGCAAATTCACGATGGAGCAGGCCGACGCGACCGTGTCGGGCCCGGTGTTCAAGCTGCCCGGTGGCACGGTGATGGCTGCATTGGGCGTTGACTCGCGCACCGAAAAGTACAAGTTCGACGGCGACCAGCGCTCCAATGCCAACACCGTCGCCGCACAGATCTTCAACGTGCCCTTCGACAACGCGCTGGCCACGGCCGGCACTCTCAAGCGCACCATCAAGGCGGTGTTCGCCGAGGTGGCCGTGCCAGTCATGAAGGACATGGAGATCACCGGCGCCATCCGTCGCGACGACTACACCGGCTTCGGCTCGACGACCAACCCCAAGGTCTCGCTGCGCTACAACCCGACCGAGCAGCTGCTGTTCCGCGGGGCCTACAGCACGGGCTTCCGCGTGCCGACCTTCAAGCAGATGTTCGACCCGATCACGGAGAGCACCTTCGTCGGCGCCGACTTCACCGACCCGGCCACCTGCTCCTCGCGCGTCGTCTCCAACACGCCGGGTTGCCAATCCGTGCGTGACTTCAGCACCCTGTTCGGCGGCAAATCGACCTTGGGCCCTGAAGAGGCCAAGATGTACAGCGCAGGCGTCGTTTTCCAGCCAACGAAGGACCTGGTGGCCAGCCTGGACTGGTGGTCGATCGAACGCACCGGCACGATCCAGTCCTTCGGTCTGACGACGCTGGCCGAGAACTACCAGTACTTCAAGGACAACTTCATCCGTGACGGCAGCGGCAAGCTCCTCGCCGTCGACACCCGCTATGTGAACGCCGGCGAGACCAACACCAAGGGTCTGGAACTGGGCCTGCGCGGCAACACCAACGCCTTCGGCGCGGCGTGGACGGGCAGCTTCGACGTGTCCTACCTGCTCGACAAGAAGTCGCGCCTGGTGCCGAGCGCGCCGATGGGCAGCAGCGAGGTCGGCCGCTTCACCCGCGCCGGCGACCTGGGCATCCGCTGGAAGCACACCGCCACGCTGACCCGCACCGAGGGCGACTGGGCGGCCACGTTCCAGCATGTCTACCGCACCGGCTACCAGGACTTCGTGCTGCCCGGCGTGGCTAACGGCACCGTGACGCCGGCGAACTGGAACCCGCGCGTGGCGGCCTACTCCATCCTGAACGCCAGCCTGGCCTACGGCGGCATCAAGAACCTGACCATCACGGCCGGCATCAAGAACCTGCTCAACGAAGACCCGCCGTTCAGCGTCACCTACGACACCAACACCGGCGCCGGCTCCAGCTGGGAACCGCGCGTGGCCGACCCGCGCGGCCGCTCGTTCACGCTGCGCCTTGAGTACCGCATGTTCTGACCCCTCTGACTCCCTGCCGGCCCCGGAAGCCGGTTTCCAGCCCCGCCTGTGTCGGGGCTGTTTTTTTGATGAGTGCCAGTTGTGCCGCGAGGCGGCCCAACCCGCGCAAGCGCGGCACGCCTGGCGGCGCGTGACTGGCCCTCCTCACTCGGCTGCTTCGCAGTCGAGAAGGCCGTTCACACGAGGGTCAGCGTGCCGGCAGCGACGGCCATCTCGGCGGCTACGCCCAACGGCAGCGGCCGGTTGGGCTGACCATGGCCCGAAGGCCAGCCGGCGAGCACCGGGCAGCGCAGACGCGGGAGGTGATCGGCCAGCACAGCGGCCGGGCTCTCGGCGCCGCTGAAGCTGCCGACCAGCAGGCCGGCAATGCGGTCCAGCACGCCGGCCAGGCGCAATTGGGTCAGCATGCGGTCGACACGATAGGGCTCCTCGCTGATGTCTTCGATGAAGAGCAAGGCACCGTCGGCATCGGGCAGATAAGGCGTGCCGAGCAACGCACAGAACATCGCCAGATTGCCGCCGATCAGGTGGCCCCTTGCGCTACCGCCGTGGCTGAGCGCATGTGGTGGAGCCTGACCGATGACGTCACCGACGCGCCAGCCGCGCGCCAGGCCCTCGAACAGCGCATCGGTGTCGGCTTGCGCGCCGGGCAGGCCCCAGTCGCTGGCCGGCATGGGCGCGTGCAGGGACGGGATGCCCGCCTGGCTGCGCAGTGCATGCAGCACGGTCAGGTCGCTGTAGCCGATCAGCAGCTTGCGCGTGTGCGCCAGCAGGCCGAGGTCGATGCCATCCATCAGCCGGATGCAACCGGAGCCGCCGCGCAGTGCAAGCACGGCGTCGAACTGCGGGTCGCCAAAGGCCGTGTGCACGTCGGCCAGGCGCACGGCGTCGGGTGCGGCGAGGAAGTCCAGCGGTGGCGGGCCGAAGCAGCTTGGCAACAGACGGGCTTGATAACCGCGCTCGCACAACCAGCCTTCAACTGAATCGAGCCGACCTGGCTTGGGCGGGCCGGCCGGCGCGATGACGGCGACGCATGCGCCCGGGCGCAGCGGCGGGATCAGGAATTCGTCTTCAGCCATTGGTGAACGGCTGCGCCCAGGGCCGGCAGCTTCCAGGTTGTCGAAGCCTCCGGATGCGGTGCGTAACGCATCCCCAGGCTGGTGGTCACCGCGATCAGGTAGTGCAGGTCGCCGTCGTGGACGATGCCGGCATCGCTGGCGTAGTTCTGCGTGTTGCCGGTCTTGTGGGCATAACTTGCTGGGGGCGCCGGAATGCCGGGCACCCAACCCGGCAAGGCTCGCAGCGACTCGCTGCTGAGGTTGTGGTGCAGCTTCTGTGCATCGAGCGCGCGGCGGATGACTTCGCGGCTGGCGGGGCTGATCAGCGTGGGCTGGGCGGGCGCATCAGCGTCCAGCCGCCACATCAGCCGCAGTGCGTCCCAGGCCGTCATCTGGATCTGGCCCACGCCCGAGCCGGCCGCATTGCCCCAACCGCCATCGGGCTGGGTGTTGGCGATCATCAAGCCCGGCAGGCCAGCGGCAGCGAACAACTCGTGCATCTCGTTGTGCACCTCGCGGCCGCCTTCGCGACGGATGGCACCGCGCTCGTGCAGATGGGCGACCAGCGCCGAGGTCGCCTCGTTGCTGCTGACGGTGATCATGTCAAACAGCCAGTCGGCCATTGCGCGGGTCTTGCCCGTGAAGTTCAGAGGCAGCGCCCAGTCGCTGCGACCCGCATCGACGAGATGACCCATGCCGACGGCCACCATCATCTTCAGCAGCGAGGCCGGATAGGGCGCGACAAAGCGCGGCCCGCTGCCGAACCAGGCCGGGAAGTCGATGCGAGTCCAGTCCGCGCCAGGCAGCCAGGCGTAGGAATCGCCCTTGGCGTCGCGCACGTCGGCATGAAAGGCGATGTTGGCGACGGCACCGGTGGTGGCATCGAAGCGCGCAATCAGCCCCTGCGGATGCTCGCGCGAGAACAGCACATTGGCGCAGACCGGCGCCTTGCCGTCGCGCGGAAAAACCGCCACCGCGAGGTCGATGCTGGGCGGGGCATCCAGCGGCTCGCCGCCACGCAGGCTGTCGGCCGTCTGCTCGAAATGCCGGGCCTGGACGGCTTGCAGCAGCGCTGCAGCCAGGTCGTCTTTCCTCACAAGCTCAATCCCTCCAGGGGCAGCGGGCTCGCGCGGCCCGACACCAGTTCGGCCACGATGTTGGCCGTTGCGAAAGAGAACGTGAACCCCAGGGCACCATGCCCGACATTCAGCCACAGCCCGGGCACGCCGCTGGCGCCGAGGATGGGCGCGCCGCTGGGCGTGGCCGGGCGCAGGCCGGCCCAGGGCATGGCGCGGTCATAGTCGGCCGCGTGCGGGAAGGTGGCTCGCACCGAACGCTGCAGCGAGGCCAGCCGCCTGCCGTCCAGACTCAGGTCGTCGCCGACAAGGTCGACCATGGCGGCGATGCGCAGTTCCTGGCCGATGCGGGCGTAAAGGATCTTCTTCTCGAAGTCGGTCACGCTGACCTCGGGCGGCCGGTGGCCGGTCTCGATGGGCGCAGTCAGGCTGTAGCCTTTGAGCGGATAGAGCGGCAGCTCGACACCCACCTTGGCCGCCAGCGCCCGGCTGTGCAGGCCGGCCGCCAGGATGACGGCGTCTGCGCCGATGCCGCCGAGCTCGGTCTGCACGCCCAGCACCGTGCCCTGGGCATCGCGCTGCAGGCCGTCGACGCGGGCGCCGAGCCGGCCGCGAAAGCGCTCGTGCTGGCCCAGCCGCTCGTACAGCGCCGTGCAGAAGGCATGGCAGTCGGCCACCGCCTCGCCGGGCGTGAAGATGCCGCCGGCCAGCGTGGCCTCGGTGTCAGCCAGGGCGGGTTCCAGCGCGACGCACTCGTCATGCGACAGGGCCTGTTCGGCACCACTGCCCTTCACACGGGCGGCGACACGCGCGAACTCCGTCGGCTTGCGGTAGACGACCAGCTTGCCCGGCGTGCGCAGCGCGATGCTGTCGCCCAGCTGCGCCTGGGCCTGCAGCCGCGCGAACGAGGCCTGGCTGTAGGCGCCCAGGGCCAGCAGCCTCTCGGTCGTGCGCCGGTTCACGGGCCCGCGGCAATTGCGCAAAAAGGCGATCAACCAGGCCCATTGCGCCCAGTTCGCCTCGGGTTTGAAGCGCAGCGGGCCGTCGGGGTCGAGCAACCAGCGCAGCGCCTTCAGCGGCACGCCGGCGTCGGCCAGCGGCGACACATAGCGATAGCTGAGCTGGCCGCCATTGGCACGGCTGGCGCCCTGGGCGACCTCACCGTCGCGCTCGATCAGCGTGACGCCGTGGCCACGCTCCAGCAGCGCCCAGGCGGTGGTCAGGCCCACCACACCGCCGCCGATCACCACGCAATGCTTCATCCTGCCCTGAACTTCTTGAACCTGGCGGCAGGGTAAAGACGGCGTGCGGCCGCTGCCAATGAAACCGGCGGCCACGGCCATAACCGTGCGACATGGGAGCGGACGCACTCAGAGGCCGGGCGTCGGCCTGGCGCGGCGGTTGAAATGATCGTCAAGCACATCCAGATAGGCGCGCTGTGTGTCGGGCGGCAATGAGATGCGCAAGGTGTCGCGCAGCATCGCGGCGCCCTCTGGCGTGCCCAGAGCCGCGTCGATGATGCGGATGGCCGCGTGGCCCCAGGCGGTGCGCGGGCAGGCGATGCCGCTAACGATGGCCTCGCTCGCACCCTTGATGGGCAGCGCCGCCAGCGCCGGTTCGCCCGATTGTTCGTCCGCGGGCTGGCTGGCCTGGGCGATCAGGACGTTCGGGTAGTCGAGGGTGTAGTCCGCCCGGCGCTGCATGAGCATGGGCAACAGGCTGCTGCCGTAGTCGCCGCCGAACAGGTGCTGCACCTGCGGGCCGGCGGGCTGGGCCTTGATCAGCGCATCCAGGGCCGGCCCGTAGCTGCGTCCCTGGGCCAGCACGCCGCGCAGCGAGGCGTCGGCCAGCAGGGCCTTGAGGTCCACGGCGCCGTTTGCGTCCAGCGGCAGCGCGGCGCGGCGGTCCCGGCGCACGATGAGCTGGGGCGGTGGCACCAGCCAGGTGTCAGTGAAATAGGCCAGGCGCTCGCGCTCCGGTGTGCGCGCGGCGCCGGCATGGCAGGCCCGCCGCCGCTCGCGGATGAGCACCCAGCTGCGCTCGGCATTGGCCACCGTGGGCTGGAAGGCTACGGCGGGCAAACGCGCCTGCAGCCAGCGCGTCAGCTCGTCTGCGGGGTGGCGCATGACGTCGCCATCCGGCACCACCATGGTGTTGCTGACCAGCCAGAGGATGGAGTCGACCGCCGGCGGCGCGTCGGCGGCCTTGCCGGTGCTGCTGGCTACCGCAATAGCAAGGGCAAGGCCGGCCTCCCGGACTCGCATGCGCGGGTCCTCAACCAGCCAGCACGGCCGCCATCGCCTCGGCGGTGGCTTCGACGTTGCGGGTGTTCAACCCGGCCACGCACATGCGGCCGGAGCGCAGGATGTAGACGCCGAACTCGGTCTTGAGCCGCTCGGCCTGCTCGGCGGTGAGGCCGGTGTAGCTGAACATGCCGCGCTGGGTCAGGAAGTAGCTGAAATCGCGGCCCGGCAGCTTGGCGGCGAGCACATCGTGCAGTTGGCGGCGCATGGACTGGATGCGCTCGCGCATGTCGGCCACTTCGGCCTCCCACATCTCGCGCAACACCGGCGTGGTCAGCACCTTGGCCACGACCTGGCCGCCATGCATGGGCGGGTTGGAGTAGTTGCGGCGGATCATGAATTTCATCTGGCCAAGCACGCGCGCGGCCTGGTCAGCATCCGGGCAGACAACGCTCAAGCCTCCGCAGCGTTCACCGTACAGGCTCATGCTCTTGGAGAAGCTGTTGGCGATCAGGAAACTCAGGCCCTCGTCGGCCAGCAGGCGCGGCGCGAAGGCGTCTTCGTCGATGCCGTCGCCATAGCCCTGGTAGGCCAGGTCCAGGAAGGGCAGCAGGCCGCGCTCGCGGATCACGGGCACCAGCGCGCGCCATTGGTCCTGCGTCAGGTCGACGCCGGTCGGGTTGTGGCAGCAGGCGTGCATGACGACGATGCTGCGCGTGGGCAGGGCCTTGAAGAAGGCCAGCATCGCGTCAAAGCGCAGGCCGCCGGTGGCCGGGTCGTAGTAGGGATAGGTCTCGCAGGTGTGGCCCGAACCCTCGAAGACCGCACGATGGTTGTCCCAGGTCGGGTCGGAAAGATAAATCTTGCTGTCCGGGAAATAGCGCTTCAGCAGATCGGCGCCGACCTTCAGGCCGCCGCTGGAGCCGACGCCCTGGATGGTGGCGATGCGGCCGGCCTTGATGGCCGGGTGATCGGCGCCGAACAGCAGGGCCTGCACGGCGCTACGGAAATTGGCCGCGCCTTCCATGGGCAGATAGGGCCGTGGGCCGGCCACCTCGACAACGGCCAGTTCGGCCGCGCGCACCGAGGGCAGCATGGGGATGCGGCCGTCGTTGTCGAAATAGATGCCGATGGACAGGTTGATCTTGCCGGCGCGGGGGTCCTTCTGGAAGGCCTCGTTGAGGCTCAGGATGGGATCGCCGGCATAGGCATCGACGTGCTCGAACATGGGGTGGGTCTCCGATGGGAAGTGCCGATTATCCAGAGCCTCGTCATCAAGGCTGTGGACTGCGGTTGAACCCACCGGTGCTAGCCTGCGGCGGCTCAGGGAGAGCCCTATGCCGGTGCGTCATGTCTTCGTGTTGATGTTGGAGAACCGCTCCTTCGATCACTTCTTCGGGCTCAGCGGCCGCGTGCCCCGGCCCGCCGACCCTCGCTTCGGCCCCGGCGCCACGGACCGCGCCAGCGCTGATCCGCCGCACGAGTTCGATGCCGTTCGCCAGCAGATCAACGGCGGCGCGATGGACGGCTTCCAGGGCATAGCCTGGCAGGGCTTCAAGCCTGAACAGGTGCCCGTGATCCAGCAGCTCGCCGACGAGTTCCTGCTGTTCGACAACTGGTTCTCTTCCCTGCCGGGCCCGACCTGGCCCAACCGCTTCTTCGTGCATGCCGCGTCCAGCGGCGGCCTGGCCACCAGCCCGACGAACCTGCAGATCGCCGGCTCGGTGATCGCGAGCAATTCGGTGTTCCGCTTCGAGCACGGCACCCTCTTCGACCGCCTCAACCAGCGTAGCCAGCCCTGGCGCATCTATCACGGCGACGTCGTTCCCCAGGTGCTGGCCCTGCCCGGCATGGCCAGCACCTTCATCAAGCCCAACGAACGCTTTCATCCGTTCAGCAATGGCGATGAAGAGCACCCCGTGCACAGCGATTTCGCGACCGACGTCGCCCACGCCAACTACGCCCCCGTCTACACCTTCATCGAGCCCGCCTATGACCCCAGCGGCAGCTTCGGCAGCGGCAACTCCCAGCACCCGCTGGGCCGGGTCAGTGCCGGCGAGGCGCTGATCAAGTCCACCTACGAGAGCCTGCGCAATTCGCCACTGTGGCCCGACAGCCTGCTGCTCATCACCTGGGACGAGCATGGCGGCTTCTACGATCGCGAACCGCCGCCGGGCGCCACCCCGCCGGGCGCCACCCCGCCGGGCGCCACCCCGCCGGGCGACGCGCCGCTGAACCGGCCGACGCCCGACGTGGGCTTCGCCTTTGACCGCCTGGGCGTGCGCGTGCCCGCCCTGCTCGTCTCGCCGTGGGTGGCGCGCGGCAGCCTGGGCAGCCAGGTTTTCCCCGGCCAGTCCTTCGACCACAGCTCGGTGGTCAGATCGGTGTTCGACACCTTCGGCCTCGGCCCGGCGCTGACAGCCCGTGACGCGGCAGCACCGAGCTGGACCACCGGCCTGTTGCCCGCGGCCCGCCAGGGCGCCGATGCGGGGCCGCTGACGCTGGCGGACCCGGTGCGCGATGCCGCGCCGGCCGCCGCGCCGCCTCACCGCGATGAGGTGGACGGCTTCCTCGCCGGCCGCGCGCTGATCGCGCACGAGCTCGACCGCACGATGACGGCCGCATCGGGCGACCGGCCCGTCGGCAATCTGAAGCCGCTGACGCCGGCCCAGTTCCGCGCCAAGCGCAAGGCTGCGCTGAACGACCCGGAATTCCCCTCGCACGTCGCCCAGTATGTGCAAGAGGTGGGCGCTCGCGCGCAGGCCCACCGCGACCGCGTGAAGCGCAAGGCCAAGCGGTGACGACGGACCGCGGCTGAACCGGGCTCAGCGCCAGGCCACCCAACGCCCGTGCGGGTGGCTCCAGCCCAGCGCCCGCTCAGCGACCCGGCCGGCTTCGAGATGACGCAAGGTCCACAAGGTCATCGACGACGCGGCCTCGTCGGCAGGCAGGACCGGTTGGGGAGGCACCGCCTCCTGCGCACTCAACGCTGGCAGGTCGCCGCAGATCCAGGCCAGACCGTGGCTCAGCGCCAGCCGGTCGGCCGTCGCGCGCAGCCGGTCGAGGTCAGCGTCATTCAGGTAGTACAGCACCCAGCTCGTCAGCAGCACCGGTTGAACGCCCGCGGGCAGACCGGTCATCCACGGCTCGATCGCGGCGATGCAGTCGTCGGCCTGGCGCACCGTGTGCGGCAGAGACTGCATCTGATGCGCGGCGCGGGCCAGGCGTTTGCGGCGGGTGGCGTCGTGCGGCCACAAACAGGCCTGCAACCAGCGCAGGCGCTCCGGGTCGCCCGGATCGACGGGGGCGGGATCGAGGCCGTAGCGCAGCGTCAGTCGCCAGTCGGCGGCCGCGGGCGGCGGCGCAGCGCCCAGCCAGCGCGATTCGATCTCGGCGCGCCGGCCATCGCGGGCCGGACCGCGCTCATGCCAGCGACCATCGTCAGTGCGATAGCGCAGCGCGTATTGGTCGACACCGAGGTTGAGGCCGGCACTGCAACCCAGGTCCAACAGCGCGAGGTGGCGGGCGCCGGTGGCACGCGCCGCATCGCCTAAAGCCGGCCAAAGGGCCGCGCCGCGGGCGATCTCGTTGGTCTGCGTCGCGCCATGACGCAGGTGATGCAGCAGCGCCGGCCATTCGCGCTCGAGGCAGGCCGACAGCGCGGTGGCCAAGGCCGCGTCCGGCTCACGGCTGCCGCCGGCGCTGGGATAGTAGGCGGCCAGTTCGGGCGCCGCACCGGCCAGCACGCGTTCATGCAAGGCCGCCAGCAGCAGATTGGCCTTGCGCTGCTCGGGGGGCGCCTCGGCCAGCAGGGCCAGCGCCCGGTCGTCGTGGGCGGCCACGCCGCACAGCGCAACGTAGAGCGGTTCCTGGCTGCATTCCTCGCGCCCGAAACGGGCCAGCAGCATCGACAGGTCAGGTCTTTCCATGCGCCCAGCATAGGCAGGCCGCGCGTCGCCTTGTGTCGGCCAGCCGACAATGCGCCATGCCCCTCGACTCGGCCCTGCAGCGCGTCTTCGACGCCCATTTCCCGGGCGTCGCGCTGCCCGCCGATATCGCCGCGGGCATTGCCGGGCGCCGCCTGGCCAATGGGCGCAGCCTCTTCGTGCAGGGCCAGAAGACGGCGGCCTTCTACGCGGTCGCGGCCGGCGAGATCGAGACCCGTTTCACGGCCGCGGACGGCACGGTGTCGGTCATCGAGAACGTCGGCCCGCCGCGACTCTTCGGCCTCGCCGCCTTCGCCGCCGGCCAGCCTTCGGAATACGAGGCGATCGCGCGCGGCGCCACCGAGGTGCTGGTCTTCGGCCGCGAGGCCTATACGCGCCTGATGGACGAGGTGCCGGGCTTCGCGCGCGCCCTGCTGGCCGAGTTCGCCCGCCGCTATGACGGCACGCTGCGCCTGCTGCAGGCGGCGCGTCACCAGGGTGCAGCCGAACGCTTCGCATTGGCGCTGGCGCAGCTGGCCCGCGAGCGTGGCCGTGCGGCTGACGAGGGTTGGGTCGAAGTGCAGGCCACGCAGGCCGAGCTGGCGCGCCTGGCCCATCTGTCGCGGCAGACGGCCAACGAGCTGCTGGGCGAGGCGGAGGCCGCCGGCCAGGTCAGGCGGGGCCGAGGCCGCTGGCTGTGGCGGGCTCGGTAACGGCCGGAACGGGCGTGCAGGACGGCACGCTCGCTCGCCGCGTTACATGTCGGCGCGCCGGGCTTCGGCCGTAATGTGGCAACCACCGGCCCGGGCTTCCCGACCCGCCGGCGTTTTTCCGGAGCTACTGCCTTGTCCGACATCCAATCCATCGTCATCGTGGGCGGCGGCAGCGCCGGCTGGCTGGCGGCCTGCTTCCTGCAGCGCGCCCTCGGCGCGGTGCGCCAGACACCCCTGCCCATCACGCTGATCGAGTCACCGCGCATTGCCGGCATCGGCGTGGGCGAGGCCACGCTGCCGACGCTGCGCGGCATGATGCAGGCGCTGGGCCTGCCCGAGGCCGCCCTGTTCGGTGCGGCCGATGCGACGCTGAACAATGGCGTGCGCTTTCACGGCTGGCGCAGCGGCGGCAGCGCGGCCGACGACAGTTACGACCACCCCTTCGACGCGCCTCCACCCTTCGGCGGCTTCGCGACGACGGCCCACTGGCTGAACCTGATGCAGCGCGGCCTGACCCAGCAGCCCATGGCCCAGGCCTGCACGGTGCAGACGACGCTGTTCGACGGCCACCAGTCACCGAAGCTGATGGACTCGCCCGACTACCAGGCGCCGGTCAGCTATGGCTACCACCTGGACGCCGCCAAGCTGGCCATGCTGCTGCAGCAGACCGCGCTGCGGCGCGGCGTGCGCCATGTGCAGGGCGAGGTGGCTCAGGTGCAGCGCGGCGCAGCCGGCATCGAGGCGGTCGAACTGGCCGACGGCCGGCGCTTTGCCGCCAGCTTCTTCGTCGACTGCAGCGGGGCAGATTCACTGCTGCTGCAGCGGGCCCTGGGCGTGCCCTGGGTGTCCTATGCCGACTGGCTGCCCTGCGACCGCAGCATCGCCGTGCCGGTGGCCTATGCGCGGGACGACACCGCGCTGCGCAGCCACACCGCCATCACGGCCCAGGACGCCGGCTGGAGCTGGGAGATCGACCTGCAAAGCCGCCGCGGCACGGGCTATGTCTATGCGTCGCGCTTTTGCAGCGACGACGAGGCCCTGCAGCGGCTGCAACAGCTCAATGCCGGGCACCGCGCGCTGGCCGCGCCTCATTTCACGACGCTGCGGGCCGGCCATGCCGCGCGGATCTGGGAGCAGAACTGCCTGGCCCTGGGTGCGGCGGGCGGCTTCGTCGAGCCGCTGGAGTCCACCAGCCTCTACCTGGTCGAATGGGCGCTGCAGATGTTCGTCGACCATGTCGCGCCCTCGGGCAACAGCGCGGTTTGCCGCGACCGGCTGAACCGCCTGGCGGGCGACTTCCACCAGGAGCTGCGCGACTTCATCGTCGCCCACTACACACTCTCGCAACGGCGTGACACGCCGTTCTGGCGTACCTGCACCGACGCAGCGGCCCTGCCGCCGCGCCTCGTCGAGTTGCTGGCCCTGTGGGATGCCAAGGTGCCGACGGCCACTGATCTGGACAGCCGCCTGTCGCCCTTCGGCCCGTCCAACTGGTCCTATGTGCTGGCCGGCCTGCATCGCCTGCCCAGCCAGGGCATCGGCCTGGCCGCCCACATCTCCGCAGAGGTCAGCCAGCAGGCCCTGGCCCATGTGCGTGACGTCCGCCGCGCGGCATCGGAGCAGTCACCGACGATGCGGGACTATCTGCGCAGCCAGCAGGGGATGGCCCCGCAGGTAACAGCTCACTGAAGCGAGTCAGGTCGCGGCGAGTGCCGCTTCAATGTCGCCCCGCATCTTTTCAGGCGGGTCATTTGGCGCATAGCGCTTGATGACCTGGCCGTCGCGGCCGATCAGGAACTTGGTGAAGTTCCACTTGATGGCCTCGGTGCCCAGGAAGCCCGGCTTCTCGCTCTTCAGGAACTTCCACAGCGGGTGGGCCTCGCCGCCATTGACCTTGGTCTTGGTCATCATCGGGAAGCTGACGCCGTAGTTCAGCTCGCAAAAAGACGCGATCTGGTCATTGCTGCCTGGGTCCTGGCCGCCGAACTCGTTGCTCGGGAAGCCGATGACGACCAGCCCCCTGGGGCCGTAATCCTCCCAAAGCTGCTCCAGGCCCTTGAACTGCGGCGTGAAACCGCATTCGCTGGCCGTGTTGACGATGAGCAGGACCTTGCCGCGCTGCGAGGCCAGGTCGGCCGGCTCGCCGCGAATGGAAACGGCCTGGAAGTCGAAGACGCTCTCGCTCATGGGCTTCCTCCCTAGAAAGGCTGCCCATGCTACCCCCAGGCAGGCCCGAGGGTTTGTAGCATGGCGCCGCCCGCGCGGCTGGCCGTCCAATCGCGCGAACTTGGGCGCCCCGTCCTCCGGGACAGGCTCACGTCAGCAACTTCGGAAACCAACCCATTCATGGATCACCTGGCTTGCTACACCCCGGCCGACCTGGCCGGACGCACCCCGCCCGACTTCAGCACCTTCCGCTGGAAGCTGCTGGCCCAGGGAGACTCGTGGTTTTCGAATGCGCGCGCCAAGCTCAACGCCCACGCCAACCTGCTGCAGGAGCTGGTCTTCAAGTCCAACACGGCCGCGGTCAATTGCGCCGGCACCGGCAATGCGCTGTCGCACATGGTGGACCTCGAGTCCAGCCCGGACTTCGTGCGCCTGCTGACCGGCCCCGACGCGCCGACCTGGGACGGCATCCTGCTGTCCGTCGGTGGCAATGACCTGATCGCCGCGGCACGCACGCCGGCCCAGAACTGGAATGGCGAGCCCATCCCGCTGGAGCTGCGCCTGCTGCGCCACCAGACCGAATGGGGGCCGCCCTCGGCCGGCGTCGCGCGCTATTTCTCCGAGCCCGGCTGGGCGACTTATGCCGACTACCTGCGGGCCAACGTCAAGCATCTGCTGTCCTTGCGCGACCAGGGCCCGTCCACGGGCAAGCCGGTCTTCATGCATTGCTACGCCGTGCCCATGCCGCGCCCGGCGGCCGCCGAGGGCGGCGATGACCTGGGCGCGGGCGGCCCCTGGCTTTACCCGGCGCTGAAGGCCTATGGCGTGCCCGCCGCCGATTGGGCTGCCGTCAGCCGGCTGATGGTCTTCCATCTGGCCCAGCTGCTGAAGAGCATGGCCGCAGACAAGGAAGCCTTCCGCGGCCTCTTCATCTTTGATTCGACCGCCGTGCCGCTGGCACTGGCCGCGCCGGGCTCCACCGGCATCAGCGGCGACTGGCACAACGAGATCCACCTCAACCACAGCGGCTGCTTCAAGATCGCACGCGCCTGGAGCGAGCACATCGAGATGGTGCTGGAAGGCAAGCACCTGATCCCGGTGCCCACCGGCCGCAAGGGCCGCGGCAGCAGCGCCAGCAGCTGAACGTCCCGTCTTTCTGGCAGGTCTGCCAGGTCTGCCGGGGCCGGATTACCGGTCCTGCGGCAGGTGATCCGTGCGGGCCAAGTCGAGCAGATGCTCGACCTCTTCCTTGTGCACGACCAGGTTGCGCTGGTGCCAGCGCCGGATCCACCACATGGCACCGGCCACGACGACGCCGAAGATCGTGATCGCGCCGAAGGCCGACAGGCCGAAGCGGGTCATCGCCGTGTAGAAGGCCCCCAGGCCCAGGATGCAGGCTTGCTCGTTGAAGTTCTGCACCGCGATGCTGCGGCCGGCCCCCATCAGGTTGTGGCCGCGGTGCTGCAGCAGCGCGTTCATCGGCACGACGAGGTAGCCGCCGATGCCGCCCAGCAGGATCAGGAAGGGGGCGGCCACCCACACGTTGTGGATGAGGTTCATGAAGATGACCAGCAGCCCCATCGCGATGCCCAGCGGGATGACGGAGGTGGCGCGGTCCAGCCGGCAATACAGCGATGCGACGACGGCACCAACCGCCGTGCCAATGGCGACGACGCCCACCAGCGAGGACGCCTGCGTCGTGCCGTAGCCCAGGGCGGCCGCGGCCCAGGCCAGCACGATGTAGCGCAGATTGCCGCTGACACCCCAGAACAGCGTCGTCGTCGCCAGCGAGATCTGCCCGAGCTTGTCCTGCCAGAGCCTGCTGTTGCAGGACGAGAAGTCGCGCACCAGGCCCAGGAAGCTGTGCGCATAGGGCTGCAGCGGCGCCGAGGTGCGCGGGATGCGCAGATTGAACAGTGCCGCCAGCACATACAGGCCCACCAGGCTGGCGATTGCCGCCTCGGGTGGGGAGTCGATGCCGGTCTCCATCATCGGCATGTCGATCAGCAGCAGCAGGTGCGAGACGCGGTCACCGATCAACTGACCACCGAGCAGCACGCCCAGGATGATGGACGTGATGGTCAGGCCCTCGATCCAGCCATTGGCCTTGACGAGCTGGGACGGTGGCAGCAGTTCGGTCAGGATGCCGTACTTGGCCGGCGAATAGGCGGCCGCGCCCAGGCCGACGATGGCATACGCCGCCAGTGGGTGGGCGCCGAACAGCATCATCAGGCAGCCCACCACCTTGATGCTGTTCGAGAAGAACATCACCTTGCCCTTGGGCACGGCGTCGGCAAAGGCTCCGACGAAGGGCGCCAGCACGACGTAGAACAGGGCGAACATCGGCACCAGCGCGGCGCGCTGCCACTCGGCGGCGCCGGAGGAACGCAACAGCTCGACGGCCGCGACGAACAGTGCGTTATCAGCCAGCGAGCTGAAGAACTGCGCCGACATGATGGTGTAAAAGCCGCGTTTCATCGGTCGGAGCGCAATCCTGAACTGTCTTCTGCTTGTAGGCCGGTAAAACGGGAGCGGCGCGGGTTTATAGCACGCCCCTAGTTCGGCAGCGGCGCCCCAAACCCGGGCGCAAAATCCGGCCATGCCCCGCCCGATTGAAGCCCTGATTCATACCGAAGCGCTCGCTCACAACCTGGGTCGCGCGCGCGCTCAAGCCCCCAATGCCCGAGTCTGGGCCGTCGTCAAGGCCAATGCCTATGGTCACGGCATCGAGCGCGCTTATCCAGGCCTGCGTGCCGCAGACGGCTTCGCGCTGCTCGACCTGGCCGAGGCCGAGCGGCTGCGCGCGCTGGACTGGCGCGGCCCCATCCTGCTGCTGGAAGGCGTGTTCGAGCCGCGCGACCTGGAGCTGTGCTCGCGCCTGAAGCTGTGGCATGCCGTGCACTGCGAGCAGCAGATTGACTGGCTGGCCATGCACAAGACGCACGAGCCACACCGCGTCTTCCTCAAATTGAACTCCGGCATGAACCGTCTGGGCTTCACGCCAGCCGCGTTTCGCGCCGCCTACGCGCGGCTGGAGGCCCTGCCCCAGGTCGACGAGATCGGGTTGATGACTCATTTCTCGGATGCCGACGCCCTGCGCCAAGGCGTTGACGGCATCGCCCACCAGTTGGCCGCCTTCGACGCAGTCACCGAGGGCCTGGCCGGCGAGCGCACCGTTGCCAACAGCGCGGCCACGCTGCGCCACCCCGAGCGCACGGCCAATGACTGGGTGCGCGCCGGCATCATGAGCTATGGCGGCGTGCCCGATTTCCCCGAGCACGACGCCGCCCACTGGGACCTGCGGCCGGCGATGACGCTGCGCTCAAAGATCATCGGCGTGCAGCAGCTGCAGCCCGGCGACACCATCGGCTACGGCAGCGCCTTCACGGCCGAGCAGGTCACGCGCGCAGGCATCGTCGCCTGCGGCTATGCCGACGGCTATCCGCGCCACGCGCCCACCGGCACACCGGTGCTGGTGGATGGCAAGCGCACGCGCACGCTGGGCCGGGTGTCGATGGACATGCTGGCGGTGGACCTCAGCGATTTGCCGGCCAGCGGCTTTGGCAGCGAGGTGACGCTGTGGGGCGAAGGCCCGCATGGATCACGCCTGCCCATCGACGAGGTGGCTCAGGCGGCCGGCACCATCGGCTACGAGCTGATGTGCGCCGTCGCGCCGCGCGTGCCAATTCGAAATGCCTGACATCCACTGGACCCCGCGCCCGGACGAACTCGAGTTCGACGCCATCCGCGCCAGCGGCCCCGGCGGCCAGAACGTCAACAAGGTCAGCAACGCCGTCCATCTGCGCTTTGACATCCACACCTCCAGCCTGCCCGAGGCCGTCAAGGCGCGGCTGCTGAACTGGGCCGACCAGCGCATCACCTCGGAGGGCGTCGTCGTCATCAAGGCCCAGGACTCGCGCAGCCTGGAACGCAACCGGGCGGACGCCGTCGCGCGGTTGATCGAGCTGGTGCAGGCCGCCGCCCACGTGCCCAAGGCGCGCCGCGCGACCAAGCCGACCTATGGCTCCAAGCAGCGCCGGCTGGAAGGCAAGTCCAAGCGCAGCGACATCAAGGCCGGGCGGCGCAGCAAGGATTACTGAAGCGGGGACGTCATACCCAGCTGGTCGAACAGGAAGGCGTAGATGTCCGCCATCTGGTTCACGCGGATGGACAGCGAGCTGCCCATGCCATGGCCGGCGTGGGCGTTGATGCTCAGCAGCACCGGCCGGCCGGAGCCGGTTGCCGCCTGCAGGCGCGCAACCATCTTGCGCGAGTGCATCGGGTTGACGCGCCCGTCCGTCTCGCCGGTGGCCATGAAGATGGCCGGGTACTTCGCACCGCCATTCACGTGGTGATAGGGCGAGTAGGCGTACAGCGCCTGGAATTGCTCAGGGTTCTTCACCGTGCCGAATTCGGTGACGTTGAATGCGCCGTTCGGGTCCAACTCCACGCGCAGCATGTCGTAGATGCCCACCGTCGAGACGACGGCGCGGAACAGCTCCGGGTGCTGGGTGAAGACCGCCCCCATCAGCAGCCCGCCGTTGCTGCCGCCTATCGCCGCCATGCGTTCCTTTGAGGTGTAGCCCTTGTCGACCAGGTATTGGGCCGAGGCGGCGAAGTCGTCAAAAACGTTCTGCTTGTTCGTCAACGCGCCCTGGGTATGCCAGGTCTCGCCGAACTCACCGCCGCCGCGCAGGTTGGCGATGACGTAGACGCCGCCGGCGTCCAGCCACAGCCTTGTCGCCGCACCCAGGAAGCGCGGCACCAGGCTGACGTTGTAGCCACCATAGCCGTTGAGCAGCAGCGGCGCGCTGCCATCCAGCTTCAGCCCCTTCCTGCGCACGATGTTGAGGGGGATGCGGGTGCCGTCCTTGCTTGTCGCGAACTCACGCACGACCTCCACGTCGCCGAAGGACACCGGGCTGGTCTGGCGCAGCGCCGTGGGCTTGCTCCTGCCGCTGTCGGCGTCGACGCGCATGAACTGCGGCGGCTCGAGATAGGTCTTCACCGCGACGAGCAGGCTGCCGTCGTCCATCACGGTCATCTCGTCCACGGTCGCCACCTCGGGCAGCTGCAGCTGCCCGCGAGGCTTGCCGTCCAGGCCGTAGATGGCCACGCGCGACGGCCCGCCGACGATCTCACGCAGGTAGATGGCGTTCCTGGTGAGGGTGATGTTGCCCGCGCCGAACTCGCCGCCGGGCTCCAGCGCGGCATCGGACTCGGGCACGATGGTCTGCGCCTTGGCTAACGTCAGGTCGTCCAGCGCCAGCTTGAGCAGCTTGCCGCGCGGCGCGTCCTGGCGGGAGATGAGATAGAGCCCGTCCGGTCCTAGGGCTGCGGCGACGACCTTGTCCTCGAAGCGTGTGACCTGGCGGATGCCTCCATCCCTGGCGATCAGGTAGTGGGCGAACTCGCCGCCATCGCCATTGGCGACCGAGGCGATGACGCCAGGCGCGCCGGGCCGGGCGTCCAGTGCGATTTCGGCGACGCGCGGGAAGTCCTTGCCCAGCACATAGACGTCCTTGGCCGGATCGTCGCCGACGCGGTGGTAGTAGATCTGCTGGTAGAAGTGCTGGCGCTCGGCCGGTTCCTTGGCGCCGGGGTAGCGCGTGTACCAGAAGCCGGAGCCATCCTCGCGCCAGGCCAGGCTGCCGCCGCCGGTGGGGTACTGGACGTTGGGAATGACCTTGTCGACATCCTTGCCCGTGGCCACGTCGACGATGTGCAGCGAGCCGTCCTCGCTGCCGTTCTCCGACATCGACACCGCCACCAGCTTGCCCGTGGGCGACGGCACATACCAGTCGATGGCCGTCGTGCCTTTGGGGTTGAGCGTGTTCGGGTCCAGCACCACGCGGGCCTTGGCGGGGTCGGCGTCCTGGCCCAGCACGGCCAGCATGGGCTGCTGCCTGGGCGGCTGGTTGTATAGCGCGAACAGCTGGCCCGGCGTGGCGTGCAGGTCGTAATAGGCGCTGGAGCTGGCCGTGGCCTGCTTCATCAGCCAGTCGAACATCGGCTGGCGCGCCGGCAGCTTGCCGAAATAGGCGCGCGTGCGCTTGTCTTGCGCAGCGCTCCACTGCTTCACCTTGGGGTCGCTGGCTTTCTCCAGCCAGCGGTAGGGGTCCCTGACGCTGACGTCGCCGTAGCGGTCGGTGACCGGCGTCACCGGCGTCGGCGGCGCGCCCGGGTCGGCGGCATGGGCCAGCAGCGCGGCACCCGCGAGGGCAAAAGCGCCGCACAGGCGCGTCAGAGCGAATTGCCAGGCCATCTGTTCTCCCCGTGAAGAGCGCGCCAGCGTAACGCCCTTGCCGAGTGGTGGGGAACGGCTGGTTGTTACGCGGTGCGAGCGCGGCGACTGAACAGCATGGGCAGCGCGATCAGATACAGCACCGCGGCGATCACCCAGACGCAGCCCGGCCAGGCGCCCTGCGTCGCCGCAAAGCCGGCCGTGACCACCAGCGGCCCGCCGATGCCGATCAGGCTGGTCAGGCTGGCCAGCGTGCCCTGCAACCCGCCCTGGCGCTGCTCGTCCACCTGCCGCGCCAGCATGGCCTGCAGCGCCGGCAGGGCCAGCCCGCCGATGGCGAACAGCGGCAGCAGCGCAAACGGCATCCAGCCCGCCACCGCCACACCCATGCCGACAAAACCCAGGCCGTCCGCCGCCATGCCGGCCAGCAGCGCGCGCTTCTCGCCGAGCCTGGCCACCATCGGCCCGGTGACAAAGGCCTGCGAGATGGCATGCAGGCCGCCATAGCAGGCCAACGACAGGCCCGCCACCCAGGCAGTCCAGCCGTAGCGGTCCTGGCCGTACAGGATCCACAGCGCCGCCGGCACCTGCGACACCAGCGCGACGACGGCAAAGACCCCCACCAGCGGCAGCAAGGGCCGCTTGCCCTCCAGGCGATGCAGTGCCGAGAAGGCGTTGAACTTGCTGGCGTCCAGCCGGGCCGTGCGGTTCTGGTTGGATTCGGGCAGGGCGAACCAGGCCATCCCCAGGTTCAAGGCATTCATGACGGCCGCGGCGACGAAGGGCGCTCGCAGCGACCACTCGCCTAAAGCACCACCGATCAGCGGCCCGACGACAAAGCCCAGGCCCATGGCCGCGCCCATCTGGCCGTAGCGCCTGGCGCGGTCGGCCTCGGGCGTCACATCGGTGATGTAGGCCGTGCCCACGGCCATGCTGGCGCCGGTGATGCCGGACAGCACCCGCCCGACATAGAGCCAGGCCAGGTTGGGCGCCAACGCCATCAGCACATAGTCCGCCGCGGCGCCGCCCAGCGAGGCCAGCAACACCGGCCGGCGACCGAAACGGTCGCTCAGCGCACCCAGCACCGGGGAAAACAGGAACTGCATCGCCGCGTAGACGGCCAGCAGGGCGCCGTAGTGGTGGGTCGTGGCCTCGGCGCCGGCCAGCTCGCGCAGCAGGCCGGGCAGGATGGGGAACACCAGGCTCATGCCCACGGCGTCCAGCAGCAGCGTCATCAGGATGACGGTCAGGGCTCGATTCACGAATGCCTCTCTATCGTCGATAGAGAACATTTTGCACGAACTTCTCTATCATTGATAGGGATGAATGCCACCGAACGCTCCAGCCGACTGAATCGCGACGACGTGCTGCGCGCCGCGCTCGCGCTGCTCAACGAAGTCGGCATCGACGCCTTGAGCACCCGCAAGCTGGCCGAACGCCTGGGCGTGCAGTCGCCGACGCTGTACTGGCACTTCAAGAGCAAGGCGGCGCTGCTGGACGCAATGTCCGAGGCCGTCGTGCTGGAGAACCACCCCCAGGCCGAGCCAACGCTCGGCCAGCACTGGCAGGACTGGCTGATGGCCAACGGCCACAGCTTTCGCCGCGCGCTGCTGGCCTACCGCGACGGCGCGCGCCTGCATGCCGGCACACGGCCGAGCCCCTTGCACTTCGATTCCATCGAGGCCCGCCTGCGCCTGCTGTGCGATGCCGGCTTCGAGCCGGGGCAGGCCACCCGGCTGATGATGTCGGTGGGGCGCTTCGTCGTCGGCTGGGTGCTGGAGGAGCAGTCCGCGCAAGCGCCCGATGCGCCGCCCTCGTCGATGCTGAGCGGGCCCGACGCGGTGCAATACCCGCTGCTGGCCGCCGGCTGGGCGCAGACGCTGGGCGGCGACCCCGACAGCCTGTTCGACCGCGCCTTGCGCCTGCTGATCGACGGCGCACAGGCGCAGCTGAAGGGCTAGCGCCGGCGGTCGAACGCCATGCGCGCCGATGCTACGGCGGGGTAGTGCCGTTCGGCCCAGCGGTCCACCACCACCAGCGCCTCGCTCAGCGACCGGCCCAGTTCGGTCAACTGGTAGTCGACGTGCGGCGGCACGGTCTGATGGTCGGTGCGCTGCACCAGGCCGTGGCGCTCCAGTTCGCGCAACGTCTGCGTCATCATCTTCTGCGAGATGCCGCCCACCTGGCGCAGCAGCTCGTTGTTGCGCAGCGGCTGCCGGGCCAGCAGCGGCACGATCAGCAGCGCCCATTTGCTGCCCACCACCTCAAGTGCGGCACGCGAGGGGCAGTTGGCGCTGAGCACATTGCCGGTTGATGTGTCGGCCATCGTCTGGATTTCCCTGGTTACCAAAAGGTGCGTACTTCCGATTCTGTGCCTGGCCTCCCACAGTGAGCCCATTGCAACTTGGAGAGACCCCATGGCTTGGTTTCTGTTGGTGAGTGCCGGTCTGGTCGAGATCGCCATGGCCGCGGCGTTGAAGGCGTCCGACGGCTGGCGCCGGCCGCTGCCAGGCGCGGCCGGCGTGCTCGCCGCGCTGCTGTCCATCGTGCTGCTGACGCAGTCGCTCAAAAGCCTGCCGACCGGCACGGCCTATGCGGTCTGGACCGGCATCGGCGCCGTTGGCGTGGCGCTGCTGGGCGTCTGGGTGCACGGCGACAGCGCCTCGCCCGCACGGCTGGGCTGCATGGCCCTCATCGTGGCCGGCATCGCCGGCCTGCGCTGGCTGGAGGGCTGAAGATGAGCCGGCTGCTGCACATCCAGGGCTCGCCGAATCCGGCCTCCACATCGCGCGAGATCGCCGAGGCCTTCGTCGCCCGCTACCGCGCCGTCCGTGCCGACGCCCAGGTCGAGGTTGCCGACGTCTGGCAGCTCGCGCTGCCCGAATTCGACGCCGACATGATCGCGGCCAAGTTCGCCGTGCTGCGCAGCCAGCAGGCGACCCACGACCAGCGCCGCCACTGGGCGCGCGCCGTCGCGCTGGCCGAAGCCTTCAACCGGGCCGACCACTACGTCATCAACCTGCCGATGTGGAACCTGGGCCTGCCCTACCGCCTCAAGCACTACATCGACGTGGTCACGCTGCCGGGCCAGAACTGGGCCTGGCAGCGTGACACCGGCTACCGGCCGTTGCTGTCGGGCAAGCGCGCCGTGCTGGTCTACAGCAGCGCGAGCGACTATGGCAGCGAGGGCCACTCGGCCCAGGGTCACCTGGACACGCAAAAGGCCGCGATGCGCGCCTGGCTCGGCTTCCTGGGCATCAAGGTGGCGCAGGAGATCGTCATCGCACCCACGCTGACCGACCCCACCTCGCTGGCCGCGCTGAAGCAGGCACGGCGCGCCCAGGCCGAAGCGGCGGCCGAGCGCATTTAGCGCTGCGGCCGCGTCGCGACGAACAGGCTGGCCAGGCACAGCACCATGCCGCCCACCGCCAGCGGCGTCGCCTGCCAGCCCTCCAGCACGGCCGACACGATCAGCGCGATGACGGGCACCAGCACGCCGATGAGCGCCGCCTGCGCCGGGCCGCGGCGCTCGGCGAGCTTGTAGTACAGCGTGAAGGCGATGACCGAGCCAAAGGCGGCCAGGTAGACGAGGCTGCCGACATAGGTCCAGGCGCCGTCGAAGGGCAGGCCGTGGCCCAGCGCCAGCGACATCCCCAGCAGGAAGGCCGCGCCATAGCCCATGCTCCAGGCCAGCACCGGCACCAGCGGCAGGCCGCGGCGCGTCAACACCAAGGTGAAGAAGCCACCGATGACCGCCACCACGACGGCGAAGAAGCTCAGGCCCAGCCCCAGGGCCGCATTCGGCCGCGCGCCGGTAGACGCGAGTTCGGGCCAGAAGATCAGCGCCACGCCCAGCACGGCGCCGCTGGATGCAATGAGGAAGCGTCGGCTCACCGGCTGGCGCCACAGCAGCCAGGCCACCAGCGCGTTCATGAACACCATCAGGCAGAAAAGCACGGCGACGAGGCCGCTGGGCACCAGGCGCTCAGCTTCGTAGACCGCCCAATAGTTGCCGGCGTACTGGATGACGCCGGTGCCCAGCATGTAGCCGTGGGCATAGCGCGGCAGCTTCAGCGACACGCCCTGCCAGCGCGCCAGCCCGGCGAGCATCAGCGCCGACAGCGCGAAGCGCCAGCCCACCGACGTCAGCGCCGGCACTGTCGACGCGAGCTGGTACAGGATGACGTGCCAGGTGCTGGCCCAGATCGCGACCGGGGCCAGGAAGAGGAACCAGGTGGGCAGGCGGCCGGGCTTGTCTCCCGCCGCCATCAGGCCGCGCGCTTGAAGGTCGCCAGCAACGCACCGGCCGCGACGAACAGCGAGCCGAAGACGCGGTTCAGCACCTTGATGTGGTGCTCGCTCTTCAGCGCCGCCAGCACCCGCGCGGCCAGCACGGTGTAGCCGGCCATGACGACCAGGTCGGTGAAGGCCAGCGTGCAGCCGATGACGAGGTATTGCGGCGCCAACGCGGCATGCAGGTCGAGGAACTGCGGCACGACGGCCAGCAGGAAGACCGTGCCCTTGGGGTTGACGGCATTGATGCCCCAGCCGCGCAGCACCAGCTGGCGGCGCGTGGCCAGCACGGCGCCGTCATCCGCCGCCACCATGGGCTTGGCCGGTGCACGCCATTGCTGCACACCCAGCCAGACCAGGTAGGCCACGCCAGCCCATTTGACGAGGGCAAAACCCAGCGACGAGGCCGCGATCAGCGCGCCCAGGCCGGCGCCGACGAGGACGACCTGGGTCAGGATGCCCAGGATGAGGCCGAAGGTCATGAAATAGCCGCGCCTGAAGCCATGGCTCAGGCCCGCGCTCATCGCCGCGACAGCACCTGCGCCGGGGGACAGGCTGATCGCCCAGGATGCGGCAAAAAAGGCCAACCAGACCGAAAACTCCATGACCGGCTCCATCGAGAAACTGCAAGGCGCCGAGTGTCCCACGCCCCTGCTCAGTGGATGCCAGAGCTACTCGCTGCGCTCGGGCGGTCTGGCACCCAGGACATAACATGCCCCGATGCTCAGGGCCCTTTTCTCGCTGCCGCGCAGCGTCTGGCTGCTCGGCCTGATCAGCCTCGTCAACGACAGCGCCAGCGAGCTGATCTACCCCCTCGTGCCCTTGTATCTGAGCGGCGTGCTGATGGCCGGCCCGCGGGTGCTGGGCCTCATCGAGGGCCTGGCCGAGGCTCTGGCCAGCCTGCTCAAGCTCTGGGCCGGCGTCATGGTGGACCGCAGCGGGCGCAGCAAACCCTGGGTCATCGCCGGCTACGGCCTGGCCGGCATCGCACGGCCGCTGATCGCCTTCGTGACCGGCTGGCCCATGCTGCTGGCCCTGCGCCTGACCGACCGTATCGCCAAGGCCGTGCGTGCCGCGCCGCGTGACGCGCTGCTGGCTGCCAACATCGGGCCGGGCCAGCGCGGCCTGGCCTTCGGCCTGCACCGCGCCATGGACAACGCCGGCGCCGTCATCGGGCCGCTGCTGGCCTGGGCGCTGCTGGGTGCGGGCGTGCCGCTGGGCCAGGTTTTCCTGTGGGCCATCATTCCCGGCCTGCTCTGCCTGGGGCTGACGCTGGCGGTGCGGGAAGCCCCGCCACCGGCCACCGCGCCACCGCGCTTCAGCTGGACGCTGGCTGGCCTGCCCCAGCCGCTGCGGCGCTACCTCGTCGTCGTTGCGCTGTTCACGCTGGGCAACTCCAGCAACATGTTCCTGCTGCTGCGCGCCAAGGAGCTCGGCGTCGCCGAGGCGCAGGTGCCGTTGCTGTGGGCCGCGGTGTCGGGCGTCGCGGCGCTGTTCGCGGTGCCGCTGGGCGGGTTGTCGGACCGCGTCGGCCGCGTTCACCTGCTGGTGGCCGGCTATGTCGCCTATGCCGCCTTCTACATCGGCATGGCGGCGTGGGCCGCGCCGGGCTGGCGGCTGTACCTGCTGTTCGGCCTCTACGGCATCTTCATGGCCGCGACGGAGGGCGTCGAGCGCGCGTTGCTGGCCGACCTGGCGCCGGCCGAACAGCGCGGCACCGCCTTCGGCTGGCTCAACCTCGTCATGGGCGCCATGCTGCTGCCGGCCTCGCTGCTGTTCGGCTGGCTGTGGGAGGGCCTGTCGGCGACCGTCGCCTTCGGCTTCTCGGCTGGCTGCGCGCTGGCCGCCGCACTGCTGCTGACAGCCTGGGTGCGCCCCAGGGTCTGCTGACACGGCGGCAATGGGCCGCGAAGGCCGGCAGCCAGGGGCCAATCAAGGCGCAACGAGCCGCCCGCACTCATGTGCGGGCAAGCGGTGCAACGCCGAGTGGCCCCTGGCTGCCGGTCTTCCCGAAGGGTTGTGACCAGAAAGGCCGCGCGCGGCGTTGCAAATGCTCGCCGGGTGCCCAACCCGGCTCCGCTTTGCGCCTTGCTCGCGACCCTTCTGGTCACAACGCGGCCCATTGCCACCGTGTCAGCAGACCCTAAGACAATGCGCTGATGGCGACAAGCAAGAGCATCTACACCTGCACCGAATGCGGCGGCACCAACGCCAAATGGCTGGGCAAATGCCCGCACTGCGGCGCCTGGAACACGCTGACCGAGGGCATCGCCGAGCCCACCGGCGGCGTCAAGAACCGCTACCAGTCGCTGGCCAAGAGCCAGCCGGTGGCCACGCTCTCCGAGATCGAGGCCAGCGACTTCGAGCGCACGCCCACGGGCCAGGAAGAGCTGGACCGGGTGCTGGGCGGAGGCATCGTCGCCGGCGGCGTCGTGCTGATCGGCGGCGATCCGGGCATCGGCAAGTCGACGCTGCTGCTGCAGGCGGTTGAGTCGTTGTCGCAAACCGTGAAAGTCCTGTACGTGACCGGCGAGGAAAGCGGCGCCCAGGTCGCGATGCGCTCGCGGCGCCTGGGCCTGTCGGGCGCCAAGGTGCGCGTGCTGGCCGAGATCAGCCTGGAGCGCATCCTCGCCACCATCGACGTCGAGGAGCCCGACTTCTGCGTCATCGACTCCATCCAGACGCTGTACTCCGAGCAGCTCTCTTCAGCGCCCGGCTCCGTCGCCCAGGTGCGCGAATGCGCGGCCCAGCTCACACGCACGGCCAAGGCGCGCGGCTGTGCCATCGTGCTGGTGGGTCATGTGACCAAGGAAGGTGCGCTGGCCGGCCCGCGTGTGCTGGAGCACATCGTCGACACGGTGCTGTATTTCGAGGGCGACACGCACAGCAGCTTCCGCCTGGTGCGCGCCATCAAGAACCGCTTCGGCGCGGTCAACGAGATCGGCGTGTTCGCGATGACGGAGAAGGGGCTCAAGGGCGTCACCAACCCGAGCGCCATCTTCCTGTCCACCCACGCCGAGCCCGTGCCGGGCAGCTGCGTGCTGGTGACGCTGGAAGGCACGCGGCCGCTGCTGGTCGAGCTGCAGGCACTGGTGGACAGCGGCGGTGTCAGCCCGCGGCGGTTGTCGGTGGGCCTGGACCGTGACCGCCTCGCGATGCTGCTGGCCGTGCTGCACCGGCATGCGGGCGTGGCCACCGGCGACCAGGACGTGTTCGTCAACGCCGTCGGCGGCGTGCGCATCAGCGAGCCGGCGGCCGACCTGGCCGTGCTGCTGGCCATCCAGAGTTCGCTGCGCGGCAAGGCCCTGCCGCGTGGCTTCATCGCCTTTGGCGAGGTCGGCCTGGCCGGCGAGGTTCGCCCCGCGCCGCGCGGCCAGGAGCGCCTCAAGGAGGCCGCCAAGCTGGGCTTCAGCGTCGCCGTCGTGCCCAAGGCGAATGCGCCCAAGAAGGCCATCGAGGGGCTGACCATCCATGCCGTCGAGCGGGTGGAGCAAGCCATCGAGGTCTTGCGCGGGCTCATTTGAAACTGAGACAACAGGTTTCCATGGTGCACGCCACGCCAAAGTCTGCTTAGGATCGGGGCCTCGCACCGGAGGACCCCGTTCATGTCAGATCCCGCCAATCTCAGGCAGCACGCCCGCACCGATTTCCTGGCCGCCCAGCACGATGCCGACTCCCTGCCCGGTTGGGTCTTCAAGCCGGTGCAGTTCAGCCAGGGGCCGGCCGGCCTGGTGCTGAACATGAGCGACGGCGGCCTGCAGGTGCTGACCAGCGCGGCCGAGCCGCTGACCGAGGACAAATACGAGGTCGTGCTGCTGCTGGGCCGCGCCGACGTGGACAGCGACGATGAGCAGGTGTCCTGGTTCAACGGCGTCGTCGAGCGCAAATGGTCGCGGCCCGTGCCACGCATGGGCATCCTGCACGGCATGTGCTTCACCGCGCGCAACTCGACGGCCGAACAGTTCCTGAACGGCCACAAGGACGCGCTCGAATCGGGGCAATGGGTGCGCTGCGTGCTGCTCAAAGTAACCAAGTAGGACGGATATGGAGCACTGCGGCCGCCTGCTCGACCACGTGCATCTGCGCGTGAGCGACCTGGCGGCCAGCCGGCGCTTCTACCGTGCGGCGCTGGACGCCATCGGGCGGCTCGAGGCCTTCGGCGAAGCAGAGGGCTGCTTCTACGCCGACGAGTTCTACGTCGACAAGGCCGATGGCCGCGTGTCACATGTGCATCTGGCCTTCCAGGCCCACAGCGAGGATGAGGTCCGGCGCTTCCATGCGATGACGCTGTCCGCCGGCGGCCGCGATCACGGCACCCCGGGGCCGCGCCATTACCACCCGGGCTATTACGCCGCCTTCGTGCTGGACCCCGACGGCAACAACATCGAGGCTGTCTACCATGGGCCGACGCAACGCTCGGCCGACAGCGTCGAGGTGACCCGCCTGCCGCTAGCGGCCTGACGGCGTGGCAGGATGTGCGCCATGAGCGCACTGCCCGAGCCCCCCTACTACGCCGTCATCTTCACCAGCCAGCGCACGCCCGTTGACGGCGGCTATGGCGACATGGCTGACCGCATGGTGGCCCTGGCTTCCGAGCAGCCGGGTTATCTGGGCGTGGAGAGCACCCGCGGCGAGGATGGCCTGGGCATCACGGTCTCCTACTGGCGCAGCCCCGAGGACATTGCCGCCTGGCGCCGCAACGCCGAGCACAAGATCGCCCGCGACACCGGCCGCAGCGATTGGTACCAGCACTACACGCTGCGCGTGGCCAAGGTCGAGCGCGCCTATGCCTGGCAACGCGACGATGGGCTGAAGGACCCGCAAGCATGAATCCGTGGATCGGTGTTGGCCTGGCGCTGGTGGCTCTCATTGGTGGCGGGGCGCTGCTCGGCTGGCAGGGCGTCATCTTCGCGACGACGGGCATCGTCTTCTGGCTGCTGTTGCAGATCTCGCGGCTGATGCGGGTCATGAAGGTGGCCGGCGCGGCCCCGCTGGGCTCGGTGGCCAATGCGGTCATGCTGAACAGCAAACTGCACGCCGGCATGAAGCTGGTGGACCTGATCGGCCTGGCCGGCAGCTTGGGGCAAAAGCAGGCGCCGGAGACCTTTGTCTGGCGCGACGCCGGCGGCGACGCCGTCGAAGTCAAGCTGGTGAAAGGCAAGCTCGTCGAGTGGCGGCTGATCCGCGCAGCCCAAGCTTCGTAAAATCGCCCGCTTTCACCCCGCACGCACTGGAGTAACGATGGTTCCCGCCCCCCTGCATGACCGCGACGGCAAGATCTGGATGGACGGCGAGCTCGTCGACTGGCGCGACGCCAAGATCCACGTGCTGACCCACACCCTGCATTACGGCTGCGGCGCCTTCGAGGGCGTGCGCGCCTATGACACGGTCAACGGCACCGCCATCTTCCGCCTGCAGGAGCACACCCAGCGCCTGTTCAACAGCGGCAAGATCCTGCGCATGAAGATCCCCTTCTCGGTGGAGCAGGTCAACGAGGCCCAGCGCGAGGTGGTCAAGGCCAACGGCCTGAAGAGCGCCTACATCCGCCCGCTGATCTGGATCGGCTCCGAGAAGCTGGGCGTCAGCCCCAAGGGCAACCAGGTGCACCTGATGGTGGCCGCCTGGAGCTGGGGCGCCTACCTCGGCGAGGAAGGCATGAAGCGCGGCATCCGCGTCAAGACCAGCTCCTACACACGCCACCACGTCAACATCACGATGACGCAGGCCAAGACGGTGTCCAACTACACCAACTCCATCCTGGCCAACATGGAAGCCACCGACGACGGCTACGACGAGGCCCTGCTGCTGGACGCCTCCGGCTTCGTGTCCGAAGGCGCCGGCGAGAACCTGTTCGTCATCAAGGGCGGCGTCGTCTACACGCCCGACCTGTCGGCCGGCGCGCTCAACGGCATCACCCGCAACACCATCTTCGCGATCTGCCAGGACCTGGGCCTCAAGCTGGTCGAGAAGCGCATCACCCGCGACGAGGTCTATATCTGCGACGAGGCCTTCTTCACCGGCACCGCCGCTGAAGTGACGCCCATCCGTGAGCTGGACCGTGTCGAGATTGGTTCGGGGTCGCGGGGTCCCATCACCGAAAAGATCCAGTCGGCCTTCTTCGACATCGTCAACGGCCGCAACCCCAAGTACGCCGAGTGGCTGACCGCGGTCTGAGAGCAAACAACATGAGCACCACCACCACGCCCGCCGCCACTGTCGAAGTGACCGCCAAGGACTGCAACGACAACGGCACGGTCTTCTGCCCCAACCCCAAGATGCCGCTGTGGAGCGCGCATCCCAAGGTCTTCATCGACCTGACCCATGGCGGCCAGGGCCAGTGCCCTTACTGCGGCACGGCCTACAAGCTCAAGGCCGGCGAGGTCCTCTCCAGCGGACACTAACGCGCCAACGCGGCCGCCCTGCGGCTGCCGCGCCGCTGGGTGTCCAGATCAGCCTCCAGCGCGCGCTCCGTCGCCGACAGCGGCTTCACGACCCCAAGAGCCAGCGCACCCTGGTCGAGGTTCTGACCCCAGGTCAGGCCGGCCCGCAGTGGCACTGGTGCGGCCAGGCCGTCGGTGAAACCGGCGGGCAGCCAGGGCATGGTTTGGGACAGCACCAGCGCCACGCGCGACTTGATGGCGGCATCACCCACGCGGCCGCGCTGGCCCCAGGTCACGACCTGGTCTGCGCTCGCTCCGCTCAGGAATTGCGGCGTCACCGCGACATCGCGCAGCACGCCGTGGCGCAGCTGCATCAGCGCCTCCTCGGCCAGCATCGCCGCATCCTCGCGCGGCACGCTCTGGCCGCTGGGCCAGGAATAGCTGTAGTCGTCGGTGACGCGGTCGCTGCTGAAGAAACGCACGATGTCGGCCGGCTGGTAGGCGCGCTGCACCGCCGTGGACGCCACGCCGAAAAACTGCACGCGGCCCAGGTCGACCATCTCCTGTGAATAGAACGGCAGTTGCGTGCGCAGCTGTTCGGACGCAGTGTTGGCGGGAATGGCCTCGTAGACGCGCAAGCCGCTGTTGAGCAGCAGGTGCACGCGGGGCGGCAGGAAGTCGTTGGCGTGCGTCAGCTCGTGGTACAGCAGGCGGCCGAGTGCCGGAATCAACGCGGCGCTGTCGCGTGAGCCGCGTGCCAGCACGGACGGGCGCCCACCGGCCGACTGATTGCCCTGCACATAGCGCCACAGCATCGCGTAGGCGAGGTCTAGCCCATAGTCACTGCGCGGGTCGGGCGCTTCGCTGACGCTGTCGCGCTCGGCAGGCGTCTGCCAGAGGTAGTCGGCATCGAGATAGATGGCGCCGGTGGCGCTCCAGTAGAAGGCCGGCCGCACCCGGCCGCCGATGACGATGGCCGTGGTGGCGTTGAGCAAGCGGCGGAAGTCGCCATTCACGTCCTGCTCGCGCAGGAAGGCCTCGAAACGCTGGCCCATCCAGTCGTTGGACACCAGCACGCGGGCCATCACCTGCTCCACGGTGGGCAGCTCGCCGCGCGTCTCGGTGCCGAGCAGCGGCAGGCGGCCCAGCGTGCAGAGCGTGGCATTGGTCAGGGCGGGCGTGTAGATGCAGTCGCGCAATTCGGCCGCGTGTGCGCCGCCTGCCACATAGGGGTAGGCGCGCGAGGACAGGTTGCCAGCGCCGAAAAGCGGCGACGCCACGGCGGGCGGTGAGGCCTGCACGAGCAGGCTGAAATCCTGGCTGAGGCTGCGCCCATCGGCCAGCGTGGCCTCGGCGCGCAGGCGCAGCAGGCTGTCTTCGGCCACCGCAGGCGCGGTAAAGATGACGCGCCATTGGCTTGCATCGCCCAGGTTCACGTCCGGGCCGTCGACGCGGCTCCAGCGCACGCGCGCCAGCGGGTAGTCGGCCACGGCCAGCCCCTCGACCCAGGCGCGCAACGACGTCTGGCCGCCCGCCCACACCGACGGTTCGCCGCGGATCACCATCGGCGTCGCGTCGGGTGCCGTGGCGTTGAGCTCGGCTTGGCCGCTGTAGCTCGCCCCCTTGGCGTCGGTGAAGTCCACACTGAACGTGAAACGGCCCGCCGCAGCCGGTGCGACGCTGAGGGCCTGCGAACGCGCCGAACCGAGGGCCTGCGCGGCGCCATCGGTCTGGCGCCACTGCACCGTGTCCAGCCGCGAGCCGGGGCAGGCAAGCACCGCCAGCTCCTGGTTGTGCCCCGCACCGGCTGCGGCGGGCAGAGCCAGGCGCGCGACGGAGCCGCTCAGGCATTGGGCCCCGAGGGGTGGCACGGTGACCGGCCCGGGCGCTGGCGCGGCATCACCGCCACCGCCACCGCAGGCCACCAGCAACAGACAAAGGAACAGGGACGCAACGGCTTTCAGCGAAAACATCGGTTGGGATCAGGCAGCGGTTGGGGCGGGGTCAATGTAGCGCCGTCCGACTTCCTACAATCGCGCCATGCCCCGCTCCGCCGCCCAGACCGCCGCCCTGCTTGCCTCGCCCGACGACACCGAGGCCCAGTTCTACGAGGCGCTGCAGCACGCCGACCTGGATCACCTGATGGCCCTGTGGGCCGATGACGAGGAAGTGGCCTGCGTCCACCCGGGCGGCCCGCGCATCGTCGGCCTGCCTGCCATTCGCGCCGCCTTCGAAGCGGTGTTCCAGCGCGGCGCGGTCAGCGTCCACCCCGAGCGCGTGCGCCGACTGCACAGCGGCGATTGCGCCATCCACCATGTGCTGGAGCGCGTGCAGTTGCATGGCGAGGCCCAGCAGGCTTGGGTCATCGCGACCAATGTCTATCTGAAGACGGCGCTCGGCTGGCGCCTGGTGCTGCACCACGCCAGCCCCGGCAATGCGGGCGATGTCCAGGAGCTCGTCGCCGACGCCGGCACGCTTCACTAGGAGTCGGCGCATGCAGTACCGCGCGCCCCGCTGGCTGCCCGGCGGCCACGCCCAGACCATCTGGCCCGCCCTCTTCAGCCGCCAACACGACGGCCCGCCGCCGAACTGGACGCGCGAGCGCTGGGACACACCGGACGGCGACTTCATTGATGTCGACTTCCTGGCTGGTGGTGAGCCGCCCGCACGCGAGTACGCGTCCGCCCCCCCGGGGGGGCCAAGTCGGTCTTGGGAGCGGCCCGGCGACCGACTTGGGCGCCCGCCGGAGACGCCGCTGCTGGTGTTGTTCCACGGCCTGGAGGGCGACCGCACCAGCCACTCCAGCGTCGCCTTCGCCAGCGTCGCCCGCGCACGCGGTTGGGCCATGGCCCTGCCCCACTTCCGCGGCTGCTCGGGTGAACTGAACCGCGGCCCGCGCGCCTACCACTCGGGCGACTTCGAGGAGGTCGGCTGGATATTGCAGCGCCTGCGCGAGCGCCATGGCAGCAAGCTCCTCGTCGCGGGCGTGTCCCTGGGCGGCAATGCACTGATGCGCTGGGCGGAGGAAGCCGGCCACAGCGCCGCCCAGGTCGCCCAGGCGGTCTGCTCGATCTGCTCGCCCATCGACCTCGCCGCCGCTGGCGCGGCCATCGACCGCGGCTTCAACAGGCAGGTCTATGCGCGCCGCTTCCTGCGCACCATGATTCCCAAGGCCCTGCGCAAGCTGCAGCAGCATCCGGGCCTGTTCGATGGCGAGCGGCTCAAGCGCGCGTCGACCATCTACGAGTTCGACAACCTGTTCACCGCGCCGCTGCACGGCTTCAGGAACACCGAGGACTACTGGACCCGCGCGGCCGCCAAACCGCACCTGCACCGCATCCGCATCCCGGCCCTGGTGCTGAACGCCCGCAACGACCCTTTCGTGCCCGGGGGCAGCCTGCCACACGCCGCCGAGGTGGGTGCCCATGTGACACTCTGGCAGCCCGGCCACGGCGGCCATGTCGGCTTCCCCGCCGGCCGCCTGCCGGGGCATCTGCTGACCATGCCGGAGCAGGTCTGCGACTGGCTCTGGAAGCAACGCTGAAGGAGGTCTTGCATGGACCCCATCGTCGAAGCGGCCCTCAAGAAGTGGCCCAACGTCCCGCACTGCTACGGCTGGCTGGCGCTGGACGCCCGTGGTGATTGGTATATGCGCGACGAACGCATCCAGCACGCCGGCCCCTTCCCCGAGGTCAAAGGCAGCCGCATCAACCACGACAAGCTGCGCGCCTTCATCGAGCGCAACTACGCGGCCGACGCGGCTGGCTGCTGGTTCTTCCAGAACGGGCCGCAGCGGGTCTATGTGGAGCTGGAGTCAACGCCGTGGATCTGGCGGCTGCAGCCCGATGGCCGGGTGCTGAGCCACACCGGCGCCGAGGCCATCGTGCAATCCAGCTGGCTGGACGAGGAAGGGCGCCTCTACCTGCTCACCGACCTCGGTCTGGGCCTGGTACACACGGCCGACATGGGTCCGGCGGCCGACGCCGTCGAGCAGGGCCGCTGGACGCCACAGGAGTTCCTGTCGGGCGAGCTGCCGGAGCGCTTCGGCTTCGTGCGCCGCCCTGGCGCCTGAGCCGGAAACGACGAGGGCTGCCGAAGCAGCCCTTGGCGGGATTCAAGCCGAAGCTTTACTGCGCGGCCGAAGCAGCCGGCGCGGCCATCTTGGGCTCGTCGAACTTGGCGCCACCCTGGTTGGCCATGTAGACGACGGCACGGGAGACTTCGAAGTCGCTGAAGTCGCCGCCGCCCTGCGGGCCCATATTGCCCTTGCCCTTGAGCGCCGAATGCACCAGCGTGTCGAAGCCACTCTTGATGCGCGGGCCCCAGGCCGACGCGTCGCCCAGCTTGGGTGCGCCGGCGGCGCCGGTGGCGTGGCAGGCCGAGCACTGGGCCTGGAAGACCTGCTCGCCCGTCTTCATGGTGGCGGCGTCGTTGACGTCCTTGACCTCGACGTGAGCGACCGGCGCAATGCGCGCGGCAATGGCCTGGGCCTCGAAGGCAGCCGTGCCGGCCGCCGGCTTGGTGTCGGTGGTGACGTAATTGGCCAGCAGGATGATGACGATGACCGGCACCACGAAGGCGAACAGCACGGCCCAGGCGAGTTGCTTGGGGGTCTTGATCGGCCCGGTGTGGGCGTCGTCGTGGTCGTGATCGTGGCTGGCGCTCATGAATTCCTCTTGTCGATCTTCGTCGGTCGGGTCTCGCTTCATGCCGGGCTGGGTGCGCGACACGAAAAACCGCCGAATTATAGGCAGGCCCCGACGCTGCCCCGGGGCCTTGGTACCCCGCTGCTAGAATGCACGGCTTCGCGCCCGTAGCTCAATGGATAGAGTACTGCCCTCCGAAGGCAGGGGTTGTTGGTTCGATCCCAACCGGGCGCACCAAAAGTCTCAAGCACCTTGCAGTAATGCCAGGTGCTTTTTTGTTGGGCGACGAATGGGGAGGTGCCTCAGAGCTTCAGATGCCCATGCACACCCTCGTCAACGCGCTGGGCCGTGATGGCGCCGAACAACAGCTTGAGGCCGGCGATGGCGCTGCCGTGGCGGTTGTCCCAGTATTCGCCGCTGAGCGCGTCGACGCGCAGTAAGCAGATGCGGGGATCGTCCTCGCCTTGCGTGAACCAGGCCCGCAGCTTGGGACTCCAGAGCCGGTGGATGGTGGCCTTGTCAGTGACCTGCTCGACGCTGCCGTCGAGCTTGAGGTGGCCGCCGTTGTCCCCCTCCTTGAAGAACAGCGTGACGCGCGGATCGCGGTCGAGTTCGATGTTCTTCAGGCTGTCGATCTCGCTGAAGAACCACAGGGCGCCGCTGTCGTCGACCTCGATGACGGTCATCGGTCGGGCATGCAGTTGCCGCGTGCCCATGCCGAGGGTGCAGAAGAAGCAGCTGTTGCCGGCCTTGACGAGATCGGTGATCTTCTTCGCGGCGGCCGGGCCACTGAGGTCTTCTTCGGTGCTCACGTCATTGTCCGATGGATAGCTGCGGCTGTCGTCGTCGTGCATGTCGGCTCCTTGGCATTGACTGATCCTGCAGCCTAGACAGCAGGAGGCTGGCGGGTTGTCGGCCGGCGCCACGCGCCGCTGTCGGAAGCTGCCGGCCGCCGGTTCTCCTACAGCAGCTTCGTCCTCGGCTGACGCTGTCGGCATGTACCGCCGCCTAGATTGGGCGTTAGTCCGGTGGTGCCGTTGCGCATGCCGGCTTCAGCCGTCCGCCTCAACCCGTCAAGGAGCCCCCATGCGCACCGCCCAGAAATTCATGAGCGTCACCCTGATGCTTGCCAGTGCCGCCTTTGCCGGCCAGGCCCACGCCCGCTCGGACAAGGCCTTCATGAAGGAGGCAGCTCACGCCGGCGCGGCCGAGATCGAGGCCAGCAAGCTCGCACAGTCCAAGGCCAAGAATGCCGATGTGAAGTCCTTCGCCGATTCGATGATCACCGACCACGCCAAGGTGGCCGATGAGCTCAAGGCCCTGGCTGCCAGCAAGAACGTCACGCTGCCCGACGGCCCTTCCGTCAAGCAGAAGGCCGAGATCAAGCTCATCGATGCCGGCGACAACGACAAGTTCGACGAACGCTACGCCAAGACCTTCGGCGTGAAGGCCCATCAGAACACGATCAAGCTCTTCCAGGACGCCGCCCAGAATGCCAAGGACCCCGAGATCAAGGCCTGGGCCGAAAGGACCCTGCCCGGCCTGAGGCACCACCTGGAGATGGCCCAGGCGCTCAGCGTTGCGCCCAAGAAGTAACGCGTCCATTTGCCGCTGCTGAGTGAGGTGCCCATGCCACTCCCTGCTTTGACATCCTGTCGATGCGCATTGACGCTCGCGGCCGTGGTCACCATGGCGCCGCTGGCGGCCTGCCGCTCCGAGCAGCAGCCGCTGCCGTCGGCCAACGCCACCACCTCGCAGGCTGCGCCGCCGCCGCTGCCGCCACCGTCTTCGCCCGCCTCCTCCTCGCCGCCATCCTTCCCGCCAGCCTCAGGACCGGCGTCCGCACCGGCATCGAATCCCGTGCGCTGAGCCTCAGATGGCGATGTGGCGCGTGAGCCCGTCCACCAGCGCCTCGAAGACGACTCGGCAGGGCGTGTTCTGGCGCAGGTCCTCGTGCATGGCGACCCAGGTCTCCAGCGGCCAGGCGAACTGGTCGGCCAGCACGCGCTCCAGCACGGGCGCACGCCGCGCCAGTGCGACCTGACACGTGCCGATGCCGGCGCCAGCGCGAACCAGTGCGAGCTGGGCGAGATCGGAATCGCTGCGCAGCGCAAAGCTGTCGCGGCTGATGCCGCCCAGGCGCTTGGACCCGGCGCGGATGAAGGGCGTCACGGTGTCGAAGCCGATCAGCGTGTGGCCCTGCAGTTCTGCCAGCGTCGCCGGCCGGCCGTGGCGGTCGAGGTAGTCGGTGCGCGCATGCAGGCCCAGCTCAATGCTGCCGATGCGGCGCGCGATCAGCTGGCCCTGTTCGGGCGGCGTCATGCGCACGGCGATGTCGGCTTCGCGGCGCAACAGGTCCTGCAGCTGGTTGCTCAGGGCCAGTTCCAGGACCAGCCCGGGATGAGCCTCGCGCAGCGCAGCAAACACGCCTGCCAGCACCTCGGCCCCGATGATCTCGCTGGCCGTCACCCGCACCGTGCCCCTCACTTCGCTACCGCGCGCCGTCGCCGCCCGTTGCAGCGCGGCCGCCGCGGCTTCCATCTGCTCGGCGTGGCCGCGCAGGGCCAGCGCCGCTTCGGTGGCCAGCAGGCCGGTGGGCGAGCGGGTGAAGAGGGGCTGGCCAAGCGCCTGCTCCAGCGCGGCGACATGGCGCCCGACGGTGGGCTGCGTCAACCCCAGCGCCCGCGCCGCGCCCGACAGCGAACCCTCGCGCAGCACGCCGAGAAAGGTGTGCAGCAGGTCCCAGGGCAGTGTCGAAGCCATGCATAAATGTATATCCATGACACTACCTTCAGCAATTCCCAATCAAGCCGTCACTTCCCAGAATCCGTTCCATCAACTTCTGGAGAACGACATGGAAACAAGCAGCAAGACGGTCCTGGTGCTCGGCGCGAGTGGCGGCATTGGCGGCGAGGTGGCACGCCAGTTGCGCGACACGGGCTGGGTGGTCAGGGGGCTCAAGCGTGACCTCCCGACGGCGCACGCGCAGAGTGACGGCATCCAATGGCTGCGCGGCGATGCGCTGAACGCGGCCGACGTGCTCGCTGCCGCCCAGGGCTGCGACGTCATCGTTCATGCCGTCAACCCGCCGGGCTACCGCGACTGGGACCGCCTCGTGCTGCCGATGCTGGAGCACAGCATCGCCGCCGCCCGCGCCCTGGGTGCGACGCTGCTGCTGCCTGGCACGGTCTACAACTACGGCCCCGATGCTTTCCCGCTGCTGCACGAGGACGCGCCGCAGCGGCCGGTGACCCGCAAGGGCGCCATCCGCGCCGAGATGGAGGCGCGGCTGCGAGCGGCCAGCGAGACGGGGCTGCGCGTCATCGTGCTGCGCGCCGGCGACTTCTTCGGTCCGCGGGTCGGCAACAACTGGTTCTCGCAAGGCCTGGTGAAGCCCGACAAGCCGGTGACGTCCATCAGCAACCCGGCCGCCGCCGGTGCTGGCCACCAATGGGCCTATCTGCCGGATGTCGCCCGCACGATGGTGGAGTTGCTGGAGCGGCGCGCGACACTGCCCGCCTTCGCCAACTTCCACATGAGCGGCCACTGGGACGCCAGCGGCCGCGAGCTGGCCGAGGCCATCCAGCGCGTCGTCGTCGCCCAGGGCGGCAAGCCGCCGCGTATCTCCGCCTTCCCCTGGTGGCTGCTGACTCTCGCTTCGCCCTTCGTCACGACCTTCAAGGAGATGCGCGAGATGCGCTATCTGTGGCGCCAGCCGGTGCGCATGGACAACAGCCGCCTCGTCGCCGCCCTGGGCCGCGAGCCCCACACGCCGCTGGATGAAGCCGTCGAGGCGTCGCTGCGCGGCCTGGGCTGCCTGCCTGCCCATTGCACCAGCAAGGGCACAGGCCAGCCGTAACATGCCCTCCAGCTCATTCGCCGGGACCTCACCATGACCTATTGCGTCGCCATGCGCCTGCGTGCGGGCCTGCTGTTCGCGTCCGACACCCGCACCAATGCGGGCGTGGATCACATCGCCAGCTTTCGCAAGATGTACCAGTTCCAGATCCCGCACCAGCGCGAGATCGTCATCCTGACCGCAGGCAACCTGGCGACGACGCAATCCGTCATCTCCGTGCTGAACCAGCGCCTGCATGGCGACGGCGAACACCTGCTCAACGTGCCCACCCTGTACGACGCCGCCGTGCTGCTGGGCCGCACGCTCAAGGAGATCGTCAACCGCGACAGCGACAACCAGCACAACGGCGTCGACTTCGGCGCCAACATGCTGCTGGGCGGCCAGATCAAAGGTGAAGGCCCGCGCCTCTTCCATGTCTACCCGCAGGGCAACTTCATCGAGGCCACCGAGGACACGCCCTACTTCCAGATCGGCGAGAGCAAATACGGCAAGCCCATCATCGACCGCGTCATCCGCTACGACACGACGGCGCTGGACGAAGCCGCCAAGTGCACCCTCGTCAGCTTCGACTCGACCATCCAGTCCAATCTGTCGGTCGGCCTGCCCATCGACATGATCATGCTGCGCGCCAACCAGTTCGAGCAGGCCATGAAGCCGCCCAACCGCATCGGCCGCGACGATCCTTATTTCCAGGCCCTGCGCACGGGCTGGAGCGCCGGGCTCAGGAAAGTCTTTGACGACCTGCCCAACGAGCCCTGGTTCGACGGCTGAGAACTCGTCGCGCCAGCCATCTCGGCGCGCGAAGGTTGACAACGGTGTCCCACTCATTCGCGGCTGTCGAGTCCTTTGACAGCGCGGCGACGGGGAAAAAGTCAAACGCAGCCAATTCAACAACTTAGGGGGCCTGGCCCGATAAATGCTCATTTCTCATCGCGAAGCCAACGCTTCGCGTGAGAGGTGACATATGAAGAAGACTTCCTGGGGCATCCAACCGCAGTGGCTTCTCGCCCTGCTCTTCCCTGCCGGCCTGGCCGCCGCAGCGCCGCTGCCGGTCTACTCGCCGACCTACCCCTCTCCCAACTCCGCCTGTGCCACCTATGGCAACGTCGTCTCCTGTTCGACGACGGTGCTGGACCACCTGGCCGCCAAGGGCTACGCGGGCTTCAACGGCCCCTACAGCTTTGCCGCCAGCCAGGGCGCACTGATCGACACCATCGTCGTCACCGCCAACAACGGCAACATCCTGAACAACGGCGACCAACTCATGCCGTCGGAGGATGGCTTCTCCACGAACAACGGCGGCACCAAGAAGTATTTCTTCACCGGCGACGGCAACGACCCGGCGAACAACGGCGGCCTGGCGGGCGATACGCCCTTCAGCTGGGACACCGGCCTGAGCACCCTCAACCAGAAGTTGACCTTCGGCGGGGCCTATCACGAGATGGCCATCGCCTTCGACTTCAACAACCCGCAGAACGACACCTCCAGCATTCCCATCTGGGCGTTGGTCACGGTGCGCGACACCGACGGTAACCTGGGCAACAAATACTTCGAGACCCAGGCGCTGGACCCCAACAACATCTTCAAGGATCCATCGCTGTATTCGTCGGACAAGACCTTCGACGGCAGCGCCATCACGACGCCCGGCGCCGCCGACTTCGCGCTGACCGTTGGCGCGATCTGCGTCGTCAACGCCACGGTCTCCTACCCCTCGCCGGATGGCAGCAACTGCCCGAACGGCGGCGACCTCGTCAAGACCAATCGCGCCTCCAACGAGGTCGAATTCATCAACTACCTGCCAACGCTGGATCTGCGGGGCCTGGAGAACCAGGGTTACGACACGATGTCGGTCCAGGTCTGGATGGGCTGCTTCAACACCGGGGTCAGGGGCTCGGGCCCGGCCTTGGAGAACGGCGGATCCGTCGGCCCCTGCGACACCGGTGGCTTTGGCGACATCTTCCTGCTGGCCGGCGCTGAATTGCCGGGCCGCCTGCCCGAGCCCGGCACCCTGGGCCTCACCGGCCTGGCCCTGCTTGGCCTGCTGAAGCGTCGTCGCTAGACCGGACCGAGCACCCGCATCGAGTAGTCGACCGCCCTGACATCCTTGGTTAGGCGGCCGATGGAGATGCGGTCCACGCCGGTCGCGGCAATCCAGCGCAGCTGATCCAATGCGACACCGCCCGAGACCTCCAGCAGCGCTTGAGCCGAATACGCGGCATTCACCGCCACGGCCTCGCGCATCTGCGCTTCGCTGAAGTTGTCCAGCAGCACGCTGACGGCGCCGGCGTCCAGTGCCTCGCGCAGCTGCGCGATCGTCTCGACTTCGATCTGGATGTCCACACCCGCATTCAGCCCCTGCGCTGCACGCAAGGCAGCGCCCACGCCACCCGCTGCGGCGATGTGGTTTTCCTTGATAAGGATGCCGGCATAAAGCGCCAGCCGCTGGTTCTGCCCGCCGCCGACGCGCACCGCGTACTTCTGCGCCAGGCGCAGGCCGGGGATGGTCTTGCGTGTGTCCAGGATGGCGCAGCCCTGGGCGTTGGGACTGGCGCCGGCTACCGCGTCGACATGGGCACGCGTGATCGTCGCCGTGCCCGACAGCAGCTGCAGGAAATTCAGCGCCGGCCGCTCGGCACTGAGCAGCGCACGGCCATCGGCCTCGATGCGGCAGGCGATGCTGTCCGCCACCATCACGGCGCCTTCCTCGTACAGCCATTCAATGCGCGCCGTTGCATCCAGTGCGGCAAACACACCGTCGAACCAGTCGCGGCCACACAGCACCGCGGCCTCGCGCACGCGCACCTGGGCGGCCACGCGCTTGGCCAAGGGCACGAGCAGCGCCGTCCAGTCGCATTTGCCGATGTCCTCGGCCAAGGCCTCGTGGATATTGCGTGAGCGCGCCTGCGCCAAAGTCTCTTCGGCGGAGAACATCGTTACTCCGCCGGGCCGATGGTCAGCGTGATCTCGCCCAGGCCTTCGATGCGCCCGACGATGACGTCACCCGCCACCACGGCGCCCACGCCGGCCGGCGTGCCGGTGTAGATCAGGTCGCCCGGATGCAGGTGGTAGAGGTGGCTCAGGTTGGAGACGATCTCCGCCTGGTTCCAGATCATCTCGGCCAGGTCGCCGCGCTGCTTCTCGACGCTATTGACAGCCAGCGTGATGGCGCCCTTGTCGAGCGCGCCCAGCTCGCTCTTGCGCACGATGTCGCCGAGGATGGCCGACTGGTCGAAGCCCTTGGCGGTGTCCCAAGGCCTGCCCGCCGCCTTGGCCACCGCCTGCAGGTCGCGGCGCGTCATGTCCAGACCCGCGGCATAGCCCCAGATGGCGGCGACGGCCGCTTCGGGCGTGACCTTGAACACCGGCGCGCCGATGGCCAGCACCAGTTCCATCTCGTAGTGGTAGTTCCTGGTCTCGGTCGGATAGGGCACCGTCGAGCCCGAGGGCGTCAGTGCCGTGGCCGGCTTGGTGAAGTAGAACGGCGGCTCGCGCGTCGGGTCGGCACCCATCTCGCGGGCATGATCGGCATAGTTGCGGCCGACGCAGAAGATGCGGCTGACCGCGTAACGGGCATCCGTGCCGCGCACCGCGGCGCTGGGGATCTCGGCTGGAGGAAAGACGAAATTGCTCATGGCATGGCTTCGACATTGCAGGAACAGCGTGCAGCATACTGGCCTGCCCATCGCACTGCTGCTGCTCGCACTGATGACCGGCTGCGCGACCCGCTCGGCCGTGGCGCCGGTCGGCATCGAGCGTGACGGCCCGCTACCCAATCCGCCGTCCGACCTCGCCAAAGTACCCGACGCCGCGCCGCGCATCGAGCCCGTGCGCAGCGGCGGGCCCAACAAGCCCTATGAGGTGCAGGGCGAGCGCTACGAGCCCATCACCGGCGACAGCCCTTATGCCGACCGCGGCCTGGCCTCCTGGTACGGCCGCAAGTTCCACGGCCGGCCCACCGCCAGCGGCGAGGTCTACAACATGTATGCGATGACGGCGGCTCATCCGACGCTGCCCATCCCCAGCTATGCCCGCGTGCGCAACCCGGCCAACGGCCGCGAGGTCATCGTGCGCATCAACGACCGCGGCCCCTTCCACAAGGGCCGCATCGTCGACCTCAGCTACACGGCCGCCCTCAAGCTCGACCTGCTGCGTGGCGTGGCGCCGGTGGAGGTGCGGCGCATCACCTATGCCGAGATCCGCGCCGGCACCTTCCAGAAGCCGGCGGGCGAGCCAGTCTTTGTGCCCGACACGCCGCCCGGCGCGCCGCAGCGCGAGACAACCAGCACCGTGGCGGGCACCGGCCCGAGCGCCTGGTTGCAGTTCGGCGCCTTCGCCAAGCTGGACGGCGCTGAAAGCCTACGCCAGCGCATTGCCGAGGCCGACCTGACGCTGCTGCCGCTGCTGACCATCGTCCGCGAGGGCGGCGTGCACCGGCTGCGCGCCGGGCCCTTCCCGAGCGCCGACGAGGCGCGTGCCACCGCCGTTCGGCTGCGCGACGAGAGTGGCGTTGAATCGACGCTGGTCGAGAAGCGCTAGCGGCCTCCAGCCACATCCAGCAAGGTGCCGACCGTGTAGCTGGCCGCGTCGCTCAGCAGCCAGACGATGGCCTCGGCGATCTCCTCGGGCCGGCCCAGGCGCTGGATCGGAATGGTCGACACAGCGCTACTCGCGTCCATGCCGCTGGCCGCATGGATGTCGGTCTCGATGATGCCGGGCCGCACGCCATTGACGCGGATGCCCTCGCTGATCAGTTCGCGCCCCAGGCCTTTGGTCAGGGTGTCGATGGCGCCCTTGGTTGCGGCGTAGTCCACATAGATGCCCGCCGAACCGAACTCGGCCGCGCGCGAGCTGAGGTTGACGATCGCCCCGCCTGCGCCGCCCTGCCGGGTGCTCATGCGCCGCGCGGCCTGCTGGCAGCACAGCAGCGTGCCGATCACGTTGACGTCGAAGAGGCGGCGCCAGCGCTCGGTCGTCATCGCCTCCAGCCGCGCCGCCGGCGCCACGATGCCGGCGTTGTTGACCAGGCCTGCCAGCCGGCCACCAGCCGTGTCCAGTTGCTCGAACATGGCCGCCACCTGAACTTCGTCGGCCACGTCGGCCTGCAGGGTCAGCGCGCGCCGGCCGAGTCCGTGCAATCTGGCCGCGAGCTTGTCCGCAGCGAGGCTATCCTGGGCATAGTTGATGGCCACGTCCCAGCCGGCCTCGGCGCAACGCAGCGCCGTCGCGCTTCCAATGCCACGCGAGCCTCCGGTGATCAGTACCCAAGCCGACATGGCCGGCATTGTGGCGTTGTCGGAGAAGATGCGCGTCCGGGGACTGTGAACGCTACGGCAATAGGCTGAGTTGTGACCAGAAAGGCTGCGAGCAAGGCGCAAACCGGAGCGGGGTGGGGTACCCGGCGAGGATTTGCAACGCGGCGCGCGGCCTTTCTGGTCACAACCCTGCGGGAAGGCTCGCCGCCAGGGGCCACTCGGCGTTGCACCACTTGCCCGCACATGAGTGCGGGCGGCGTGCTGCGCCTTGCTTGGCCCCTGGCGGCGAGCCTTCTCAGCCCATTGCCGTAGCGTTCACAGGCCCACCTCGCTGCATGGAATTCCTCGACGTCCCGACGGTCCTCAAGGTCAGCGCCCTCTTCAATCTGATGGCGGCCCTGGCCTGGCTGACGCTCGCGCAGACCTTTCGCATCGCGCCGCGCGCCGGCCGGCTGATGGCGGCGGCTCATCTGGTGCGCATCGCCTCCCAGGGCTGCGGCGACTGCATGGCCGGCTGGCCCGGCCTGCTGCGCCAGGCGATTCCCGAGTTCGGCCTGCTGGCCTGCGCCGTGCTGCTGCTGATGGCGCTGCGCCGCATGCTGCGCAGCCGCCAGCGCCCGCGCGACATCAGCTGGATAGGCGGCCTCGGTGCCATCGGCATCGCACTGGGCCTGGCCAGCGGCTCGGGCCTGGCGCCGCAGGTGGCCAGCACTTTCAGCGTGGCGCTGCTGGCCCTGCTGTCCGTGCGCGAGGTCGTGCGTGGCATCGGCAACCAGCTGTCGCGCGTCGTCACCGCCTGCACCACCCTGCCCTTCGCCGCAATGGCAGCCGTGACGCTGACGCACGCCGCGGAGCTGCTGCTCGTGCCGGGCTGGGATGACCACATCCTCAATGGCGAACTGCCGTCGCCGGCGCGCGCGGCGCTGTGGTTCGTCGTCACCGCCGCCATCACCCTCAGCCTGATCGCGCTGATGATCTGGCGCCTCATCACGCGCATTCAGCACCTGACCTACCGCGACCCGCTGACCGGCGCCCTCAATCGCCGCGCCTTCGAGCAGGCGCTCGGCGAGGCCCAGGCCCAGCTGCAACGCGGCCGCGGCTTCGCGCTGGCCATGATCGACATCGACCACTTCAAGCGCGTCAACGACCAGCACGGCCATCAGGCCGGCGACGCGGCCCTGCAGCATTGCGTGCGCGTGTGGCAGGCCTGCCTGCGCGAGGTGGACTGCCTCGGGCGCCTGGGCGGCGAGGAGTTCTGCGCGCTGCTGCCGCTGACCGGCCCGGCCGATCTCGCCACCGCCGCCAGCGTGGCCGAGCGCCTGCGCCACAGCCTGGCCGCCCAGCCGCTGCGCTGGAAAGACGTGGAGCTGCCGTTGTCGGCCAGCTTCGGCGTGGCCCTGCCGGTGGCCGACGACCCGCGGGGCGAAGTCGGCATGGCGCGCGCCGACGGCGAGCTCTACCGCGCCAAGGCCGAGGGCCGCAACCGCGTCTGCGTGGCAACGCACCTCGGCGGGATCGCCACGGCATGATCACGCCAGCGCAGACCCAGACGCTGCTGGCCAGCATCATCTTCGTCGCGGCGGCGGCGACCCTGGTGTGGATGGCACTGGCCCTGGTCGCGCGCATCGCGCCGCGGGCCTCTCTGGCGATGGCCGGAGCGAACGCAGCCGCCGCCGGTTCGCTGACCCTGCATGTGCTGCGAGGTGTGCTGCCCGACGCCCTGACCTACTGGCCCGGCGACGTGCTCGCCATCGCCTCCTTCGCGCTGCTCGGCGCGGCGGTGCCGGGCATCACGACGCGGGCGCTGAACTGGAAGCCCGGCGCCGCCGCCGTGGCTGCCACGGCGCTGCTGCTGCTGGCGCTGCCCTATGAAGGCGACCTGCGATGGCAGGCCCGCATCGTCAACGGTGCCGGCGCCGCGCTGACGCTGGTGGCCGGCGTTGTCGCCTGGCGCAGCCTGGCGCGCTCGGCCGGCGGCCGGCGCACGCCCGCGCCGCTGGCCCTGCCCCTGTTCCTCATCGCGGCGCTGATGGCGGCGCGCGGCCTGGAGACCTTCGTCAACCCCGGTCGCACACCCGACCTGCGCATGCCCACCGGGTTCAACATCGCCTTTCTGTGGACAGCCCTGGTGCTGGCCTTGCTGCAGAACGCGACGCTGGCCTTCCTGGTGCTGATGCGGTTGATCACGCGCATCGAGCGCCTGCTGGAGCGCGACCCGCTGACCGACACGCTGAACCGCGGCGCCTTCGACCGGGCCCTGGAGCGCGCCCACGCCTGGCTGGCGCGCGGCCGCGGCTATGCCCTGGTCATGATCGACATGGACCGCTTCAAGCAGCTCAACGACACACTGGGCCACGCCGCCGGCGACGCGGCCTTGCGCTTGATGGTCAAGGAGCTGCAGCCCTGCGTGCGCGAGGTGGACCGCTTCGGCCGCCTGGGTGGCGAGGAATTCTGCGTGCTGCTGCCCGACACCGACATCGCCGGCGCGGCGCTGGTGGCCGAGCGCATGCGCTGGCTGGTCAATATGGCGCCACTGCGGTGGCTGGAGCAGGACTGGTCGCTCAGCGCCAGCTTCGGCATCGCCGAAGCCGAACGCGCCGATGCCAGTGGCGGCGCGGTGCTGGCGCGCGCCGATGCGGCGCTTTACCGGGCCAAGGGCCAGGGCCGCAACGTCGTGCAGGCCTGAACGGCAGGCCGCCCCTTGCGGCGGCGCACAGGCATAAACTCGATGCAAACAAGCCCAATGGAATCGAGTGATCGATGACAGCAGCCGGGGGCAGGAGACAGGGAACCGCCATGCGCTTGCGGGTCGCGGGCGTAGCGCAGCTGTTGGTGCTGGCCGCCGGCCTGGCGGCTGCCGCCGGGGTCGCGGCGAGTTCCTCCAGCGTCGCCGACCTCGACATCGGCGAACTCGTGCAGGTGCGGCTGTCGCCCTTCGACGTCGCCGCCAACCTCGACCGCGGCTATCGCGCCGCCCACGCCGTGTCCGCCTCGCGCTTCGACGCGCCGATCCACGACCTGCCGTTCGCCATCCAGGCCTTCAACGAGCAATTCATCCGCGACCAGAAGCCGCAAGGCCTGTTCGACGTGGCCCGCTATTCGCCAGGCGTGACCTACCGGAGCAACGACTTCAATGAGGGCAATGCCAACCTGGCGATCCGCGGCTTTGCGGTGAGCCAGGTGCCTGGCGCCTACCAGGTGCTGCGCGACGGCTTCGTCGGCCCCTCGATCTTCGACCTCACCAGCGCCTCGCGCATCGAGATCGTCAAGGGCCCATCCTCCTTCCTGTACGGCCAGGTGGCGCCCGGTGGCATCGTCAACGTGATCACGAAGAGCCCGCGGCCCCAGCCCTTCGCCGAGGTCGAGGTGGGCGCCGGCAGCTACGGCCGCTACCGGCTCGACGCCGACATGGGCACGCCGCTGCGGCCCGACCTGCTGCTGCGCGTCGCCGCCTCGTTCGACCAGGACATCCACTACTGGCGGCCCTACGACGCGCATGCCACCACCCTGGCACCTTCGCTGCGCTGGACACCGGACCGCCGCGTCAGCGTGACCCTCAAGGCCGAGCAGTACAGCAAGCGCGAAGCCCCGCAGCTGATGCAAAAGCCCGGCTACGGCAGGCAGGCCGGCCTCGTGCCGACCGCGGCCGACCCGAACCGCGCCGGCGTCGACGTGCCCGGGTTGCCGGACGACTGGAACAGCATGTCCGACGTCGACTACCGCCGCAGCGACAGCACGGGCGCCAGCGGCTGGGTCGATGTCGAGGCGAGCGACCACTGGCATCTGCGCGCCGGCTACTCGCGCCTGCGCTTCGCCATCGACGCGCTGTTCTCCGGCAACCTCGGCATGTCCGACAACCAGACGTTTCTGCAGGGCCGCCGCCTGCGTCGCCAGACCTACACCAACCAGGCCGAGACGCTGACCGCCGACGGCGTCGGCGTGTACCGCTTCGACCGTGCCAGCCTGCGGCTGCTGCTCGGCGCGCAGTCGCTCAGGCGGCGCTTCGACAACACGGCGGCGCAGGCGCCCAACGACCCGGCCCTGGGCAGCCGCCCCATCGCCTCGCCCCTGCCGCTGTGGGACCTGCGCGACCCATCGACCTGGAACCGCCAGGTGGACATCCCGCTGTCGGCGTTGACCGAGAATCGCACCGATCGCAGCCTGCATCAGACGGACCGCTCGGCCTATGCCGGCGCCACGCTCGGGCTGCTGGACGACGACCTGCTGCTGCTGGCCGGCCTGCGCTACACAGCCGCGCGTGCCCGGGTCGACGACCGGATCACCGCTGCATCCCAACCCTTCTCCACGCATGAGCTGACGCCGCAATACGGCGCCCTGCTGCGCCTGGCGCCCGAGTGGTCGCTGTTCGCCTCGTTCGCGCGCTCCTTCGTGCCCGTCGCGCAGGTGCTGAACCGGCCCGACGGCACGCGCACACCCGCCCTGCCCACGCGCGGCAGCGGCTGGGACCTGGGCGTCAAGGCGGAGCTGCTGAACGGCCGCGCCACGGCCACGCTGACCGCCTTCGACCTGCGCAACCGCAACGCCGTCAACGACCTTGCGCAGACCGACAGCTCGGGCAACGTCGTCATCTACAACGTCCAGAGCGGCCAGCAGCGCTCGCGCGGCATCGAGTTCGACGCCACCTTGCTGCCAGCAGCGGGCTGGCAGATCTACCTGGCCTACAGCCGCACCGCCGCCCGCATCCTGGAGTACAGCGGCAACGACGCGGCCCTGCTGTCGCGCGACCCGGCGACGCTGAATGCCGCCGAGCGCATCAACTACAAGAGCGCCCAACTGCTGCACGGCGCGCGGCTGCAGATGAGCGCGCCGCATCTGTTCAACCTCTGGGCGCGGCATGATTTCTCCGGCGGCCTCTACCTGGCCGGCGGGGCCCACGTCGTGCGGGACCAGACGCTGTTGCCCGAGGGCCCGGCGGCGGCGCGGCAGAGCTATGCGCTGATCGACGCCCTGGCGGGCTACGCGTGGCTGGACGGCGGGCGCCGCATGTCGATCGAGCTGTCCGGCAAGAACCTGCTCGACCAGCACTACCACCCCTCGCAGAGCACGCGTTCGCGGCCCCGGGAGTGGCTGCTGGCTTTGAAAGCGGCCTGGTGAGGGTCGCCGTGAGTTTCGGACGCTCCGTCGCGCTGGCGGCCCTGGCCTGCGTGCTGGGGCCGCTGGCCGGCGCGCAGGCGCCGCTGGTCGAGCGGCAGTCCCGCGTCGAGGCCGCGTTCATGCGCAACTTCGCCCGCTACGTCACCTGGCCGTCGCGGGCCTTTGCCGACGGCACCATGCCCTGGAACGTCTGCACCGTCGACGAGAACCACTTCGACGCCTCCCTGGAACAAACCTTCCAGGGCCGGCTCGAACAGGGCCGGCCGTTCACCGTGCGGCGCGCCGTGTCACCCGAGGCGCTCGCCAGCTGCCACATCGTCTTCGTCGGCGCCATCAGTTCGTCGGCGCGGCGTGCGGCACTGGCGCAGCTGAGCGGCCTGCCGGTCCTGACCGTGGGCAATGCGCCGGAATTCCTCAGCGAGGGCGGCGTCGTGCGCCTGCTGCCCGGCGAGCACATCGAGATGAGCATCAATCTCGACCAGGCACGCCGGGCCTCGCTGGGCATTCCGGCCAAGCTGCTCGAAGTGTCCAGCGAAGTGGTCGAGCACGGCAGCCTGCGGAGGCTGAGATGAACGCCGCGCGACCGCGCCGCATCCGCAGCGTGCTGATGCTGTCGCTGCTGGTAGCGGCGGTGCTGGTATTCGCCGCGGGCGCGGCCGGCCTGGTGCTGGTGCAGCGCCTGACCCTCGAACAGCGCGCCCGCGCCCAGGTCGAACCCATGGCGCAATTGATCGCCGTCGGTGCCGAGGCGGCGGTCGCCTTCGGTGACGCGCGGCGCGCGCAGGAGATCCTGGACTCGCTGCGCCCCAACCCGCTGGTGCTGTCCGCCGAGTTGCGCCTGGCCGACGGGCGGCTGCTCGCGCAGTTGCGCGCGCCGCAGGCCGTCGAGTGGCCGGCTGCAGCGCCGGGCGGCGGCAGCGAGCCGGGCTTCGCACTGGCTACCGGGCTCGGCGCGGCCCGCTGGGTGCAGGCGCTGGACGGCGATGCGCGCCTGGTCCTGGTCACCAGCCTGGCCGAACTGCAGCGGCAGAACCTGGCCGCCATGATCGCCTTCGGCGCTGCGCTGGTGCTGCTGGGGGCCGCAGTGATGCTGGGCCTGCTGTGGGCGCTGCAACGCTCCATCGGCCGGCCGCTGGCCACGCTGGCCGCGGTGGTCGACGAGGTGCGCGTCAGCGCCGACTACGACCGCCGCGTGCCGGTCGAAGGCGCCGACGAACTGGCCCGGCTGGGCGAGGGCTTCAACGCGCTGATGGGCGCGCTGCACGCGCGCGACGCAGAGCTGCGCCGCCAGCACACGGCCCTGGAGGACACCGTGGGCCAGCGCACCGCCGAGCTGAGCCAGGCGCGCGACGCCGCCGAAGCGGCCAGCATCGCCAAGAGCGCCTTCGTCGCCAACATGAGCCACGAGATCCGCACGCCGATGAACGCGATCATCGGCATGTCGGGCCTGGCGCTGGAAGGCGCGCTGCCGCCCCGCGAGCGCGTGCACATCCAGAAGGTCAACCGCGCGGCGCGCTCGCTGCTGACCATCCTCAACGACATCCTCGACTTCTCCAAGATCGAAGCCGGCAAGCTGGTCGTCGAGACCCTGCCCTTCGACCTGCCCGAGGTGCTGGACAACCTGGCCTCCATGATGGGCCCGCAGGCGCAGGACAAGGGGCTGGAGCTGCTGTTCTCGGTGCAGGGCGACCCACCGCGGCAGTTGCTGGGCGACCCCGTGCGCCTGGGCCAGGTGCTGCTCAACCTGACCGGCAACGCGGTCAAGTTCACCGATCACGGCCAGGTGCAGGTGAGCGTCGAGACGGTGAGCCGCGAGCGCGAGCGGGCGGTGCTGCGCTTCGTGGTCTGCGACACCGGCATGGGCATTTCCGACGAGCTCAGGCAGCGTCTGTTCGAGCCCTTCGAGCAGGCCGACGCCGCGACCAGCCGCCGCCACGGCGGCACCGGGCTGGGGCTGGCGATCAGCCGCCAGCTGGTGCGGCTGATGGGCGGTGAACTCGAGGTCGACAGCCCAGCCGGCGGGGGCAGCCGCTTCTCGTTCATGCTGAGCCTGGCGGCACTGCCCGAGGCGACAAACGCCCAGCCCGCCGCCGGCCTGCACGGGCGGCGGGCGCTGGTGGTCGTTGCGCATGCCGCGGCACGCCAACTGCATGCCGCGACGCTCACTCAGGCAGGGCTGCAGGTTGACTGCGTCGCCAGCGGCGCCGAGGCGCTGGCGCGGCTGTCAGAGGACGCGGCGCAAGGCTACGGCCTGGCCGTGCTGGAGCATCCGCTGGCCGGCCTGGACCCGGCGAACTTCGCGCGCCGCCTCGCCGCCCAGGCTACGGGCGGCTCGCCGGCCCTGGTGCTGCTGGCCGAGGCGGGCCGCCAGGACCCACCCACCGCGCTGGCGGCGGCCACCGTGATGGTGGCCAGGCCGGTGACGCCCTGGTCGCTGCTGGACGCCTGTGCCCAAGCGTCGGGCCTGGGCGGCGAGCACGCCGCTACCCCGCTGCCGCCTCGGCTCGACGTGCGCCTGGACGGCGCACGGGTGCTGCTCGTGGAGGACAACGAGATCAACCGCGACCTCGCCGCCGAATTGCTCGGCCGCATAGGCATCGCGGTGGACATGGCCTGCAATGGCCGCGAGGCCCTGGAGCGGCTGGCCACGCACGACTACGACGCCGTGCTGATGGACTGCCAGATGCCGGAGATGGACGGCTTCGAGGCCACGCAGCGGCTGCGCCAGCAGCCGCGCTGGCAGGACCTGCCCATCATCGCCATGACCGCCAACGCGATGCTGGGCGACCGCGAGAAGGCGCTCGCGGCCGGCATGAGCGACCACGTCGCCAAGCCGATCAACGTGGCGCACCTGTATGCCACCCTGGCACGCTGGGTGCGCCCCCGCGCGCCGCTGGTTGGTACGGTGGTCAGCGAGGGCACCGCGGCCGCCGCGGCCCTGCCCACACCGGGCATCGACATGGCCGGCGCCCTGGGCCGCCTCGGCGGCGACGCCGCCCTGCTGCGACGTGCCCTCGGCGGCTTTGCCGAGAAATACCGCAGCTTTGAACAGGACTTCGATGCCGCGCGCAACGCCGGCGACGCGGCGGCCGGGCGCCGCCTGGCGCACGACCTTCAATCCCTGGCCGGCACCTTTGGCATGGACGGGCTGCGCGAAGCCGCGCTGCGGCTGGAGCGGGCGTGCATCGCCGGCATCCATGGCGCCGCCGTCGATGCCGCGCTGGACGAAGTGATCGCCGCACTCGCGCCCGCGATCTCCGCCAGCGGCTCACTCTGCGCCGCGCCGCCGCTGGCCTGAACGCCGCGATCAGCGAATCTTCAGGGACCGGCGCGACGGAAGTAGGCGTCGACGCCCTCCAGCATCTCCGCCGTCACGTGGCTCCAGTAGTGGAAGGTATGGGCGCCGGCGTCCTCGCGATAGTCGGGCGCCTGGCCCTGGGCGCGCAGCGCCGCCTGAAGTGCGCGATTCGTCGTGACCAATTCGTCCTCGCTGCCGCAGCGCAGCACCAGTGGCACCGGCAGCCGCCCGGCGCGCTGGACCTCGGCGATCAGCTCGTCCGGATACCAGCCGCTCAGCGCGAACGCATAGCCCCAGCGCTGCGGCGCCGCCAGCGGCAGCTTGACCGAGCCATAGCCACCCAGGGACATACCGGCGATGGCCGACTGCGCGCGTGTGGGTGAGAGGCCGTACTGTTCCTTCAGCCAGGCCGGCAACTCGTCGACGATGAAGCGTTCGGCCGGGCCGTCGTAGCGCCGGCCGTTGCTGCTGGGCATGACGATGACGAAGGGCCGTGCGCGGCCGCTGGCGATGAGGCGGTCGGCATAGCGCTCGATGTGGCCGGTGCGAAACCACTGGTCGGCGTCCATGCCGCCGCCATGCAGCAGCGTCAGCACCGGCAGGGCCTGGCCGCGCTCGAAGCCCGGCGGCAGATAGACGTTGACTTTGTCGGTCCGGCCGAAGGCGGCGGAAGCCACCTCGTACGTCTCGACACGGCCTCGACCGGTGGCCGGTGGCGTCCATGCACCTTCGCCAACGAAGACGAAGGAATGCTGGCCGCCCTGGCCATCGGCATCGTGGTCTGGCGTGGCCGGGTCATGCACCCAGCGGCCGTCGACGACGAACTTGTAGAGCCACTGCCCCGGCGCCAGGTCCAGGCGCACGCGCCAGATGCCGTCGGCGCCGCGCGCCATGGCCTGCTTGTGCTTGTCCCAGCCCGTCATTTCGCCGGCGAGGAGGACCCGGCTCGCCTGCGGCGCCTCCAGCGCGAAAGTGACGGGCTCAGCGCGCACCGTGGCGGTGACGGCAAACAGCAATGTCAGCAGCAGTGTCTTGGCTTTCATTCGGCTTGCGCAGGAACTGAAGGCCGCGAGATTGCCACAGACAAGGCCCGTGCTGCGCGCATAGTTCCGCTGCCAACTACACACCCCTTCCATGGACCTCGATCCCAAAGACCTCATCGACCAGGCCGCCGAAGCCGCGCAGGAGGCGCGCACCGCGCGCCTGAACGCCGCTGTCGCCATCACGGTGGCGATCCTGGCCACCTTCATGGGCATCTGCAAGGTCAAGGACGACAACATCGTGCAAGGCATGCAGCAGGCCCAGGCCGACAAGCTCGATTACTGGGCCTACTTCCAGGCGCGCACGATTCGCGCCGACGTGGCCGAGCAGGCGGCCACCCAGCTCGAGCTGGCCAAGGCCGGAGCACCCAACGCGCAAGCCGCGGACTACGACAAGGCCATCGCCGGCTACCGCGCCAAGGCGGCCGACCAGCTCAAGAAGCGCGACGAACTCAAGGCCCAGGCCGAGGCAGCCCAGACCGCTTACGAGACGCTGAACCGCCGCGACGACCAGTTCGACCTGTCCGACGCCCTGCTCGCCATCGCCATCGCCCTTCTGGCCGTGACGGCGCTGACCCGGCTCTGGCCGCTGTACTTCGTGGCCCTGCTGCCAACCTTCTTCGGCGTGCTGATGGGCGTGGCCGGCCTGATGGACCTGCCCATCCATCCCAACATGCTGTTCCGGTTGCTGTCGTAGCGTTGCTGCTTGAGCAGCGAGAGCGAGGCGGTCTTTGCGGGACGCCGGGCGCCGCGCAGTTTTGGGCTTGGGCTGCTTCAGCCGGCGGATACCGGACTTTCGGAAACCCAAGGCAGCTGCCACCGTTCAACAGTGCCTTTCTCACAGCCGGTCCGCTCATCCCGGGGTCGGACTGGATGGCAGAACGGACAGGCAGCACGCCGCCCCGCCGCTTGTTGATCAGTCGGTCGGTGCGGCTGTTGGCCGGGACCGCTGCGCCAGCAGGCGCTTGCGCACCGCATAGATGTTGTTGCGCAGCGCGTAAAGCTCTTCGGCATAGGACAGCGGCACCGCAATGCGGTGTGTGACGCGGTCCAGCTCATCCAGCTCGTCGAGTAAAGCGCCGCGCTCGCCTGCGCCGCTTTCAAGCTTTGCTTCCACCTCGCGCAGCCGCGCATACCAGCGGAACACGCGCGAGCGCACGCGGAACGTGTAGAGCGGCGGCACCACGCGCGACAGCGGCAGCATCAGCACCAGCAGGCCGCCGACCACCAGCCACATGCGTTCCAGCAGATTGCCGGCCCAGAAGGGCAGGTAGCGCGCCCACGCCGGCGTCGTGCCGTTGATCGCGCGATCGCCCTCGGCGCTGACCGGCAGCTCGCTGGTGCGGGTGTTGGGGAAGTCGCGCGCGCCATTGAACCAGCCGGCGTCGCTGTGCTGACCCAGGGCCGCCTGCGCGAACAGCTGGCGCAGCGCAGGGTGCGTTTGCTCGCGCGCCAGCAGTGCGGTGGTGGTGGCTAGCAGCGGCACGTCGTGCGGCGGCAAATCGGCTGCCAGGCCCACCACACCACGCGGCAGCCTCACGGTGGACAGGAAGGGCAGGTGGCGCGAATAGGCCTCGTTCTGCTCGAAGGCCATCAGCGCAATGGCCGGGTCGCGCAGCAGCTCGCGGATCAGGCCGGCCTGCGGCGCCGAGATCAGCACCGTGGCGTCCAGCCGGCCCTGGCGCAGCGCCTCACCCGCGGCGTCGGGCGCCAGATTGGACAGCCGCAGATCGGTCGGCTTCAGTTGGTTCAGCGCCAGCAGCTTCTCAACAATCTGCGGTACACCGCTGCCGTCCTGATCCACATTGACTCGCAGGCCGCGCAGCTGGTCCAGGCGCTGCAGTTCGCCCCCGGGCTGGCGGCGCGCGATGCCGAGATCGCGGCGGTAGAAGATCCAGATCGGCTCGTAGAACAGACTGCCCAGCGAGACGATGCCGGCCTCGGTATCGGTCACCGGATCGGCCATGCCGCCGCGTACGAAGCCCACATCGACCGTGCCCGCGCGCAGATGGGCCAGATCGTCCTGCGCGCCTTCGCTGGCGATCAGCTCCACCTGGATGCGCTCGCGTGCCAGCGCTTTCGCATAGCCCTCGCCGAAGCTGGCGTAGGCACTTCCGGCCGGGCCGGTCGCCAGCCTTACCTGGCGCGGCGGCTGCGGATCCAGCCACCAGTAGGCAGCTACCAGCAGGCCTCCGCCGAGCAGCAGCAGCGGCCCCATCGAGACCATCAAGTCGCGCAGCGTCTGCAGCAGCAGGCGCAGGCTGCGGGTGGCATGCCATTGCTGAATCGGGGTCATGGCTTGCCGTCCTGAGCGGGCAAAGGCTGGGCCTGCGTGTTGCAGAGTCGCTCGCATTCCTGAGCACCCGCACGAGTGGAGGCCGCAAGGGTGAGGATGATCGTGATGCCGAGGCGTCGCACGGGCTGGGCCTTTGCCGATGGGGGACCGGCCGATCGTATGGGAGGCGCGCTGGCCGGACTGTTACGCCCGCTTTCGCTGCCAAGCGGGCGACGGCACTAGGCTGGAAGCGTCCTTCCAAATCGCTGTCGGTCCTGGCACAGGCGTCCCAAGTCGGCCCGTGCGCATCGCGTGTCTTAACGCTCAACCTTGCGCATCAACACCGCGGCCACCGCGGCGCCCAGTACGCACAGCGCGGCGCTCACACCCATCACCCACCGGTATCCGCTGATGAAAGCCTCGTGGATGGCGCTCTGGGCCGCGGCTCGGGTGGCTGCGTCGATGTCCCGCGGCAGCTCGATGGCCGCGAGCCGGCTCTGTTGCTCCAGCACCAGCGACGCCACAGCAGCAGGCACGCCGTGGTGGTCGAGCAGGCCTCGAAGCGCAGCGCCGAATGCCCAGGCCATCAGTGCCCCCAGCGCGGCGATGGCCAGCACGCCGGCCGCACGGGACACCGCGTTGTTGATGCCCGACGCAACACCGGCCGCGTCGGCGCCCGCCGCATTCATGACGGCCGTGGTCAATGGCGCGACCGTCACGCTCATGCCCACGCCGAGCACCACGATGCCCGGCAGGAACCCGGTCCAGTAATTGGCTTCGATGGAAGGCAGCGCCAGCGCAGCGAAACCAGCGCCCGCGATCACGGGGCCGATGGCCAGCGGTGTGCGCGGCCCGACCCGATCGGCCAGGCCGCCGGCCCAGCGCGACAGCACAAACATGATCAGGATGAAGGGCAGCAGCGCCGCTCCGGCGGCGGCGACCGACAGGCCATGGACCTGGATCAGCGCCAGCGGCACGAAGAAGAGGCCACCGCCGAGGGCTGCGTAGACCAGCAAGGTCAGCACATTGGCGCCGGCAAAAACGGGGTCGCGAAAGAATTGCAGCGGCAGCATGGGCCGCGGTGTACGTTGCTCCACCCACGCGAAGGCCACGATCGCGACGACGCCGATCACGAGGGCGGCGATCACGGCGGGCGAATCCCACTGGCGGGCTGGCCCTTCGATGAAGGCGAACACGATGCCACCCAGGCCCACCGTGACGAGCGCCGCCCCCGGCCAGTCCAGCCGCCCCGTGGCTTGCGGGTCGCGGGATTCCGGCACTCGCAGCATCGCCATCGCCGCAACCAGCGCGGCCAGCGGCGCATTCACCATGAAGGCCCAAGTCCAGGAGTAATGGTCGATCAGCCAGCCGCCGATCACCGGCCCGACGGCCGCCGTGATGCCACTGAAGCCGGCCCACGTGCCGATGGCCCGGCCCCGTTCATGCTCGGGAAAGGCCGCACTGATCAGCGCCAGGCTCCCCGGCACCAGCAAGGCTGCACCCACGCCCTGCAATGCGCGCGCCGCGATCAATGCGTTCACGCCGCTTGAGAGCGCGCACAACACCGAGGCCACGCCGAAGATCGCCACACCCATCAGGAAGATGCGGCGGCGGCCGTAGCGGTCGCCCAGCGCGCCGCCAAGCAGGAGCAGCGCGGCCAGCAACAGCGCATACGACTCCACGACCCATTGCACCTGATGCAGCGTGGCATGCAACTCGTTCTGGATTGCCGGCAGCGCCACGTTGACGACCGTGCCGTCGATGAAGGCCATGCCGGACGCGAGGATTGCGGTCGCCAGCACCCACCGCTGCCTGGCCGGCGAGCAGGGCGATGCCGGAGGGCCGTGGCGGATGGCGGCCTGGTCGCAGGGTGGATGCAGCGCAGCGGTCATGGAACTCCGGCGGGCAATCGAGGTGCCACCCGGCTTTCACCAAGGCACCCGCGCCAGGCACGCCGGGAAATGGGCGCATCCTGCGTGCGCAATGCTACCTTCACGGTCAGTGGCCGCTGCCGACAACGCCGCTGCTCATCGCGGCGGCAATGAGCAGCGCCCTCAGCCCGTGTAGATCACCACACCTTGCAATGCTGCCCCGCCGGCTTCACCAGCTTGGCGCCCGGCTTGCACGCAAAGGCCTTCTCGAACTCCGGCATGTTGACGACGACGCCGTTGATGCGCCAGCGCGCCGGCGAGTGCGGGTCGACCTTGGCCTGCACGCGCAGGGCTTCGGGGCGGGCATCGGCGCAGTCCCACTGCGCGAAGCCGACGAAGAAGCGCTGCTCGGGCGTCAGGCCGTCGCGGTTCTCCAGCGTCTTGCCGGTCATGTGCACCTTCCAGGCCTCCCAGGCCAGCACCAGGCCGCCGAGGTCGGCAAGGTCTTCGCCCAGCGTCAGCTTGGAGTTGATCTTGATGTCATCGACGACGGTGTAGGTGGCGTACTGGTCGGCCACGCAGGCGGCGCGCTTCTCGAATTCCTTGCCGTCCTTCTTGGTCCACCAGTTCTTCAGGTTGCCCTGGGCGTCGAACTGGCGGCCTTCGTCGTCGAAGCCGTGGGTCAGCTCGTGGCCGATGGTGCCGCCGGTGTTGCCGTAGTTGGGTGCCTCGTCGAGAGCTGCGTCGTACAGCGGCGCCTGCAGCACGCCGGCGGGGAAGTTGATGTCGTTCATCTGCGCGTCGTAATACGCGTTCACCGTCTGCGGCGTCATGCCCCACTCGCCGCGGTCCAGCGGCTGGCCGATCTTGGCCAGGCGGCGCTTGGCTTCGAAGGCATTGCCGCGCATGACGTTGCCCAGGAAATCGCCAGGCTGCACGGCAAAGGCCGAGTAGTCGCGCCAGCGCTCCGGGTAGCCCACCTTGTTGACGATGGCCTTGAGCTTGGCGTGGGCGCGGGCCTTGGTCTCGGCGCTCATCCAGGCCAGGCTGTCGATGGACCGGCCCATGGCCACCTCGATCTCGTCGGTCATCTGCACCGCCGCGGCCTTCAGGTCGGGCGTGAAGTTGCGCGCGATGAATTCCTGGCCCAGCGCCTCGCCGAGCTGCACGTCGACGAGCTGCACGCAGCGCTTCCAGCGGGGTTTCAGCTGGGGCGTACCGTGCAGGGTCTGGCCGTAGAAGTCGAAGTTGGCCTGCACGAAACCGTTGTCCAGCGCGGGGCTGAGGCTGCTGGCCAGCTGCCAGCGCAGATAGGTCTTGAGGTCGGCCAGGCTCATGGTGTTGAGCCGTGCGCCGAGTGCCTTGAAGAAGGTCGGCTCGGTGACGTTGTAGCGCGCGTGCCAGGGCGCGGTGCCCAGGGCGGCCTGGTAGCTGGCCCAGTCGAAGCCGGGCATCAGCGCCTTCAGGCCGCGCGCATCGACGACGTGGAAGGTCTTGTAGGGATCTCGCTTGTCGACCTTGCTCAGAGACGCCTTGGCCAGCACCGTCTCGGTGGCCAGCACGCTGCGCGCCCCCGCCTTGGCGGCCTCGGGCGTGTCGCCCAGCAGCTCGAAGATGCGGGCCACATGGGCCTCGTAGGCGGTACGGATCTTCAGCGTCTTGTCGTCACGCTTGAGGTAGTAGTCGCGGTCGGGCAGGCCCAGGCCGCCGGCCGAGGCGAACGCGATCTGGCGCGTCGCGTCGGCGAAGTCCTGGCCTGCGCTGAAGCCGAAGAAGAGGCGGTCATTGCCGGCCGCCAGCTGCAACTCGGCCAGCAGGGCCGGCAGGGCCTTCTTGTCCTTCAGCGCGGCAATGCGGTCCAGCGTCGGCTGCAGGCCCTTGAGCCCGGCGGCCTGCACGGCGCTCTCGTCCATGCAGGCGGCGAAGTAGTCGCCCAGCTTGGCCTGGGCCGCGGTGCGCTCGGCGCCCGGCTGGCCCAGCTTGTTCAGCACGCCCCACAGGTAGCGCTGGTTCTCGTTGGCCATCTTGGCGTAGACCGACCAGCGCGACTGGTCGGCCGGAATGGGGTTGGTCTTGGTCCAGGCGCCGCAGGCGTAGCGGTAGAGGTCGTCGCAGGGGTCGACGCTGCGGTCCATGGCCGTCACGTCCAGGCTGGGCGTGTAGGGCAGGGCATCCAGCGGTCCTTCTGCAGCATTGGGGCCGGCCGCGTGGGCCAATGTCGCCGCCAGCAAGGCGGGGAGCAGCAGTCGTTTCATGGTGGGCGAGGAATTTGAAGTGAGGCGATTGTGGGCGCTGGGCGCGCCAGCAGCCATTCGTCAGACCTGTGGGAGCGGCCAGCCCGTCGCGGAATTCGGCGGGGGAGGAGAAGCAGATAGGTTCGGCCATGATGGGCGCTTTCTGATTGCTGCAATTTGCCCATGGAAACCTTGCTGCTGCTCGTCCCGATCGCTGCCGAACACAAGGTCCTGCTGCTGGAACGCTTTCGCGTCATCGACGCCCCCGACGCCACCCGCCGGGCCGCGGCAATAGCGGCCCGCGCCGCCGAGATCGACCTCGTGCTGACGAATGGCGGCACCGGCTTCTCCGCCGACGAGATCGCCGCGCTGCCCAACCTCAAGCTGCTGGCCGCCCAGGGCGCCGGCTACGAGAACCTCGACGTGGCGGCCGCCAAGGCGCGCGGCGTGCTCGTCTGCAACGGCGCCGGCACCAATGACGACTGCGTGGCCGACCACGCCCTGGCCTTGCTGCTGGCCAGCGTGCGGGCACTGCCCCAGCTGGGCGTGGCGCTGCGCGCCGGTGTCTGGCGGGACGCGCTGCCCCTCTTCCCCAACTTCAAGGGTAGGCGCCTGGGGGTCATCGGCCTGGGCGGCATCGGCCGCAAGATCGCCACGCGTGCCGCCGCTTTCGGCATGGTCATTGGCTACAACAACCGCCGCCCGCGGGAGGATGCTGGCGATGCGGTCTATTTCGACAGCGTGATGGCCCTGGCTGCCTGGGCCGACGACCTCGTCGTCGCGACACCCGGTGGTGCAGGCACGCACCACATCATCAACGCCGAGGTGCTGGCTGCCGTGGGCGCCGGCGGCCATGTCGTCAACATCTCGCGAGGCAGCTGCGTGGACACCGCGGCGCTGGCCGCGGCCCTGCGGGCTGGGCAGATCGCCGGTGCGGCATTGGATGTCTATGAAAGCGAGCCCCGCCCGCCGCAGGAGCTGCTGGGCCTGGACAACGTCATCCTGACGCCCCATGTGGCCGGCTGGTCGCCCCAGTCCATCCGCGCCACGGTGGAGAACTTCATCGCCAACGTCGACGCCTGGCGGCGCGGCGAGGCGTTGCTGACGCCGATCTGATTCAGCGCCGCTCGCGCCGCGCCTCCATGACTTCGCTCTCTTCGCGCGCGGCGTACTGGCGGCGGCTGCCCTCCTGAAGCGCCACCTCTGCCGCCAGTCGGCCCATCTGGGTGCTGGCCATCTCCTGCATCATCAGCACGTCGGCGTCTTCGGGCATGCGCGTCAACTGCGGCTCTTCGCGCTCCGCCCGCGCCGGACGTCGGCGCGCGAACAGCGCATCCAGGGTCAGCAGGCGGCGGGGATCGGGCAGGGAGGCCATCATGGAATCTCCGAAAAATGTCAGGCTTGTGGAACAGACGTTATTGCGACGCCGATAGCGACACGCCCCCGCATCAACCCTTCCCTAATTCCGCGGTTGGCGCGCGTCGTGCCGGTCCAGCACGCCCCCCGCATCCGCGGGGCCGGGCGCCCCTGATGGCAACCCGGTGCTGATCGGCCCGCACGTCTGACGACAATGGGCGCATGCGCTGCCAGGATCATCCCGAGCTGAATCGCCCCCGCCTGGTGGGGCCGGCTTGAGCCGCTGGTCTTCAGGCCCCAGCCTCGCGCAGGCGCTCGCCGCTGAAACCGCCCCCTCCTGGCCGCGGAGATCGCGCCACGGCCCGGCGCGGGCCCTGCTGATCTCTCTGGTGGCCCATGGGCTGCTGCTGAGCCTGACCTTTGGCGGTGAAGGCCTGGGCCTGCCCGGCCTGAGCTTGCCCTGGCAGGCCCGCCGCGCCGAGGTGCCCGACCTGCGCGTCGTGCTGGTCACCCCGCCGCCAGCGCCTGCCGCTGAGCCATCGCCCCTGCCCGCCGAACCGCTTGCGCCGTCCGAAACCTCGGCTGTGCCGGCGCCACGCGCCCCGGCGGCCGATGAGGCACCGCCACCCCTCCCCGCCCCGGCCGTCATCGCCGTGGAGCGGCCCAGCGAAACGACCTGGACGGTGCCGCCTCAACCCCCGGCCTCCGCCCCCGTCATCGCGGCCCTCTCGGCCGCCTCCAGCGCCCTGACCACGCTGACGCGCGACGACAGCACACGCGCCGCACTGGATCGCGAGGCCCGCGAGCGCGCCGCCGAAATGGCCCAGCTCGACCGCGCCAGGCGCGACACCCAACAGCAAGCCCAGCAGCAGACGGAAAAACTGGCCGAAGCGGAACGACTGGAGGCTGCGAAACAGGAGGCGACCCGACAGGAGGCCGCTCGCAAGGAGGCTGCACGTCAAGAGGCAGCGGCCCGTGCCGAGGCGGCGCGGCTGGAAGCCGAACGCCAGGAAGCCCAGCGCCAGGCCGCCGCGAAGCAGGAAGCGGCACGGCTGGAGGCCGAACGCCGACTCGCGGCGCAACAGGACGCGGCTCGGCAGGAGACCGCCCGCGCCGAGGCCGCGCGCGCGGAAGCAACCCGGCAAGAGGCCGCGCGCCAGGAAACGGCTCGCCAGGAGGCAGCACGCACCGAAGCCGCCCGTCAGGCCGCCGAGTCCGCCAGGCAGGAGGCCGCACGACAGGAAGCCGGGCGCCAAGAGGCGGCTCGCCAGGAAGCCGCCCGCGCCGCGGCCGCCAAGCTGGCCGAGGCCAAGGCCGCCGAGGAGCAGCGCGAAGCCCGGCTGCGCGCCATCGGCCAGCAGCTCAACGAGGAAGCCGCCAAGCGTGATGCCCAACGGGATGCTGCACGCCAGGCCCCCTCCAACCTGCCCTCGTCCTGGAGCAGCGCCCGCCGCGGCCGCCTCTTCGGCCGCACCGATGCCAACGCCGAGATGGTGCTCTACGCCGAGGCCTGGGCGCGCAAGATCCAGTTCAACCAGACCTTCGACCTCGTCCGCGACGCGATCAAGCAACCCTACACCGACCCGCTCGTGACGGTTGCCATTCGCGCCGACGGCACGGTGGAGTCGGTCAGCTTCTACCGCTCCAGCGGCGTGCCGGCGCTGGACGAGGCCATCCGCCGCGTCATTGAGAGCCAGGCCAACTACCCGGCCTTCACGCCGGCGCTGGCGCGCGAGTACGACGTCATCGAGATCCGCCGTACCTGGCATTTCGATTCGGCGATCCGGCTGTACTGATCGCCCGCCAGGAGCAGCCGTCTGCCGGCGTCACTCAGCGCCAGAGCGCCGGTTGCGGCGACCAGCCCTCGGCTGATGACGCTTCCACCAGCGCCGCCGCGCAGGCGCCCAGGTCCAGCCCGAGCGCGTCACGCGCCGCGCTGCCACCTGCGTCGGTCGCGTGAGCGGCCGCGCGCACGAAAGCAGCAAAGCCGTCCCAGTCCCGCGACATCTGCTCCACCAGGATGCGCGCCAGCTCATAGGACAGCAGCGTGTCGTCGTCGGCGCGCAGGAAGGATTCGCCCGACCACAGCCGCTGCACCTTGGCCGCATTCCAGTGGTCGCGCAGTAGGGCGTGCAATTCCGGCGCCGTGTGCAGCGAGGGCTGCGCACCGGCCACACGGCGTTCGCTGTTGACGGCGATGCCCTCGTCCAGCCAGCGCGGCAGCCTCAGGTGAGCCAACGCGCTGTGCGTCAGCTCGTGCGCAATGACGGGCTCGATAGCGCCGAGATGGGCACGCACCACGACGAAGTGCGGACAGCCGGCATCTATGAACATGCCCCCTGAAACGGCAAACTCGCCGTCCGGGTAGTAAAGCGAAACATAGCGGTAGTAGTCGTCCTCGCTGTTGAGCACCAGAACAAGGCTGCGCTGGCCCGCAGGGAAGCTCGCAAGCGGCCCCAGCAGCCGCTCGATGCGTCTGCGGGCCGTATGTACATAGGCGGCGGTGGCGCGCTCCTCGCGCTCGTTCAACGGCGACAGCACCATGGCCTCCTCCGTCTCCAGCAGGCCCATCTGCGGCCCCAGCGCCTCGCCCAGGTGCAGCAGCCAGGCCCGGCGCCCGGCCTCAAGCGCAGCGATGCGCTGCTCGTCACTTGCATGGCTGGTCTCGTCGCCCGCTGCCCAGCGGTTCAGGGCGCGCCAGTCCAGCACCGGCAGTTCGTGGCCCCATTGCAAATGGTCCATGACTGAAAAACTCGCACCCCCCGCCGCGTGAGCCAATTCCTCGGGCGCCGGACCCTGCCCGTTGCTGCGATCGCGATAGCCCGCGTCCGCGACGACCTTGTCCACGACACGACGCCATGGTGTGGACAGGAAGGCGATGAAGGCGCCTCCCAACGGGAACAGCCAGATCGCCACCAGCAGCATGCCCACCGGCAGGTGTATCCGCCGCCCCGTCGCGATGACGCGGCGCGACACCAGCACATTCACAACCAGCAAGACTGCTAGAAAAACGACAAATTCAGTCATGAAGCGGTAGCCAGAGATTGTTGGGCTCGAACTGCAAGTGCGCGATCTTCGCCGCGGCTTCGACACGTCGATTTGGTCGTATTACCAGGGTTCCCCCGTCCCTCTTGCTGCACCGCACACAGAGGGAATGTCCCCGATTCGCCCCGCAGGCAGGGTGCTAGCGTGAAGTGTTGTTCATGGTTCCGGCCTGCCCACGCGGCGGCCGGGCGCTCTGTTGGTTCCCGTCGCAAACACCAAGCTAGGAGACGCAGATGAGGACTTCCCTTCGCGCCGCTATCCAGTGCACAACACGCCGCGCCGCCTGCCGCCTGGGCGTACCGCTGCTGGCGGTCATATGCGCCACACCCGCCGCCGCCAGCACGCTGACGCAGAACGTGTCCTGGACCATCAACCGCACGGGCACGACCGCCAAATACCGCGTCGTCGCCTATGGCGATTCCATCTATGCCGGCTACAACGGCTCGGTGCTGAATGCCGCCAAATACGCGGCGCCCACGGTGGACGCGGAATACCTTGCGGCCAAGTGGAATGCCAGCATCGAGAGCGTGCGCCGCGCCAAGTCCGGCGCCGTCGCCTCCGACGTTTACAGCAACAAGATCGTGGCCGAGAAGTCGTACATGCAGGCGGCGTCCACCCGCGTCGTCACCTTCGAGATGTGCGGCAACGACGGCCTGCAGGCCCGCTCCGCCTTCAAGAGCCAGACCGGCACCTGCAACTACGCAGGCATGGACGCCGCCGTGAACAGCTGCAAGACCTATGTGGCTGCCGCCATGGACTTCATCAACGCCAATGCCTATGCCGGCGTGAAGCTCAAGCAGATCTCCAACCTGCACTACCCCGGCTACAACGCCGACAACACGCAGAGCAGCTGCAAGGACGCCAGCACCGGCGCCACTGTGAACATGCGCGATCGCTTCCTGCCCAAGATTGCGACGATGAACTACTGGATGTGCGAGTACGCGCGCCAGAAGGGCTTCAATTGCGCCGACAACTTCGCGCAGTACATGGGCGCGGACTACGACAGCAACGGCGACGGCATCATCGATTCCGACGCCCTGCGCTATGTGGCCGGCGAGAGCGAGGCCAGCTACGTGACTCGCATCACGACGACGCTGAAATCGACCATCCGCGACGCCAACGCCAAGTTCGTCTCCACCAGCAGCAGCTACGACTACATCCAGTCCGACGACACCCACCCGACCTACAGCGGCGGCACTGTGTCCGCCGGCATCTTCGGCGGTACCACCGGATCGGGCGCGGCGCGCTACACGTCATTCACGAACGGCAAGAGCCCCATCTGGAACCAGTACGGGCATGAGCGCATGGGCTGGGCGATTTCGACGTCCAACCCGGCGGCGCCATGAACTGAACGCGGGCTGTCATGACGCGACCCAACGACCGCCACAACACCACCTGGGGGCCCTCTCCCTGGGTGCTGGTGGTTGCGATCGCCGTGGTAGTTGGTGGGCTCGCCTGGTGGTGGCCGGCGGCTGAGGCACCCGCATCGCCAGCGGTTGCTGCGGCACCGGCTCAGCCGGCATCAGTGGCTGCCCAGACACCCACCGCCTGGGCCAGTGCCCCGGATACAACGGTCGCCGTGGTCATGACCGGGACGGCCACTGCGCCGGTCGCCCGCATCCCGCGTCTGCGCGACCCCAACGGCGACCAGACGCCCGACCTGGCCGACTACGTCAACGAAGGCGAACGCCCCACCATGGCTGAAGTGATCCAGCGCCTGCATGCGGCCGGCGTGCGCACGGGCCTCGGCGCCTTCAATCCCCCCGGCACGCGCCCGCCCATCATCGGCCTGGCCGTGCCCGAGAACTTCGAGTTGCCGCCCGGCTATGTGCGCCACCACCAGGCCACCGACGACGGCCAGCGCATCGAGCCCATGCTGATGTTCTCGCCGGATGCGCAGACGCTGGTCATCAATGGCCGCAGCGTCGCCGTGCCGGCCGACCGCGTCGTGCCGCCTGAACTGGCGCCGCCGGGGTTGCCGATCCGGCGCATCGTCGTGCCGGCGCCGGTGGACGGCCCGCGTTGACGCTCGCTGCCTTGCCCAGCCGGCTCGCCCGCAGCCGGTGGACCGGCGTCGTCGTGGCCGCGCTGCTCTGCGGCCTGTACGCCCGCGGCGGCCCCTCGTGGGTGCTGGGCTTCGTCGCTTTGGTGCCCTGGCTGCGCACGCTGGATGCCGAAGCCCGTCTGGACCGCACGCTGCTCGGCGCTTGGGCCATGTCGGTTGCGTACACGGCCGCCGTGTTCTTCTGGTTCGGCAGCGCCCTCGGCGCCTACACGCAGATCGGCGCGGGTGCGGGCCTGGCGCTGCTGCTGCTCGCCGCGCCGCTGTTCCAGCCGCAGATCCTCGTCTTCGCCGTTGTGCGCCACCTGGTGCGGCGCCATCACGGCGCGGCCCTCGCTGCCGCGGCCGGCGTGGCAGCCTGGGCCGCCACCGAATGGGCGCTGCCGCATGTGCTGGGCGACACGCTGGGCCACGGCCTCTACCCCGCGCCGCTGCTGCGCCAGGCCGCCGAGCTGGGCGGCGCCACCGGGCTGACCGTCGTGCTGCTGCTGGCCAACGAGGCCGTCGCCGCCGCACTGGCGCGCCGCCGCGAAGGCCTGCGCGCGATGGTTGCGCCGCTGGTGCTTGCTGCCGTCGGCCCACTGCTGCTGGCCGGCTATGGCCTCTTCGCGCTGCAACCTGAGCAAACCTCAGCAGCCAAGCCACTGCGCATGGGCCTGGTGCAGTCCAACATCACCGACTACGAGCGCCTGCGCCGCGACAAGGGTGCTGCCGCCGTCGTGCGTGAGGTCCTTGATACGCACTTCGCCATGAGCTACGACGCCGTCGAGCGCCAGCATGTCGACGCGGTGCTGTGGTCCGAGACCGTCTACCCCACCAGCTTCGGCCAGCCCAAGAGCGCGGCCGGTGCCGAACTGGACGCCGAGATCCAGGCCATCGTCGACGCGGCAGGTGTGCCCTTCGTCTTTGGCACCTATGACCGGGATGCCGACGGGGAATACAACGCGGCCGCGTTTGTGCTGCCCCGCAGCGGCTTGGCTGGCATGTATCGCAAGACCCGGCTCTTCCCTTTCACCGAAGCCCTGCCTGAATGGCTGGACACGCCCGCCGTCCGGGGCTGGCTGCCCGGCGCCGGCAGCTGGCGGCCTGGCAGCGGCGTGCGCGTCTTCCCGCTGCGCCTGGCCGATAGGCGCGAGGTGCCCGTGTTACCGCTGATCTGCCTTGACGACACCGACTCCGGCCTCGCCATCGCCGGCGCACGCCTGGGCGCGCAAGTCATCCTGACCATGTCCAACGACTCGTGGTTCACTGACCACGAGCAGGGCGCCTCCCTGCACCAGGCCGTCGCGGCCTTTCGCAGCATCGAGACCCGCCTGCCGCAGTTTCGCGTCACGACCAATGGCTTCAGCGCCGTCATCGATGCCCGCGGCACCGTCATCGCCGCCACGCGCATGGGCGAACGCACCCTCGTCATCGGCGACCTGCCAGTGCGCGACCCGGCGCCCACGCTGATGGTCCGCTGGGGCGACTGGGTCGGGCGCGCGGCGGCGGTCTTCATTGCCGGACTGGCGATGTGGTCGGTGCTGCGGCGTTGGGTGGGTATCTCTCCCGTCGAGTTGCCAGCCACTCTTGCGAGCCAGCTCGTCGTGCTGCCCCCTGCCGCCCGCGCCGTGGCGGGCCTGCTGCAGCTGATCTCGCGCGGCGGCGCGCTGGCCATGGGTGCAATCTGGCTGTGGGGCGATGGCACGCTGCAGACCAACACCCTCGCGCTGCTGCGCATGTTCACGGCCCTGTGCCTCATCCCCGAGGCAGCGGCCTGGGCCCTGTTGCGCGCCTGCACAGCCCAGGTCACGCTGGCGGAAGGCTTACTGGTGCTGACGCGCGGCTCGCGGCGACTGGAGGTCCCACTGAGCGACATCGCCGCCATCGAGCCTTGGTGCTTGCACCTGCCTGGCTCAGGCGCCTCGCTGCGTCTGAACTCAGGCGAGCGCTGGCTCCACGGCCTCGCCCTGCCCGACCCCTGGGCCCTGGCCCGTGCCCTCGGGCTGCCCATGCATGAACAGCCTGCCTGGCTTGCCTGGTGGGCCTACGCCCGCAGCCGCGCACAACTGCCGCCCAGCCGCCTCGCCCAGCCGGCGTTCAAGTTCCTGCTGCTGCCTTTCCTGCTGGCCGTGCCCGCCTTCCAGCTGCACCAGAAGATCGCCTACGGCAGCGCCTTCGGGGAGTTCTACAGCTACGGGCTGGCGGCCTATCTGACCGCCTTCGGGCTGTGGTGGGCGGCCTGGATTGCCGGCGTGGTGCTGTGCGCGGCTGCGGTGCGGGCGGTGATCGAGTTGGGCGCGTTTGCTGGCTGGCTGGTACTCCCGGGGTGGGCGACAGCGGCGCGCGCGGGGCTGGAACGACTCGGGTTGCTGGCGCTATATCTGGGGTTGCCCGCTTGGTTGTTGCTGCGGACTGTGCCCGGTTGAATCCGCCGCCTATCAGCGACATTCACTTCTCCGCCTTGATTGCCGAGAAGCTGTCACACGCTGGCAGTCGATTGCGAGGCCTGATAATTTTCACGTGACCCTCGATGCACGCAAGGAACTGGCAGTCTTCCTCACCAGCCGCCGGGCTCGCCTGGGACCGGCCGACGTGGGACTGCCGAGCGGCGCGCGGCGTCGCGCTCGCGGGCTTCGCCGCGAGGAGGTCGCGGCGCTGGCCGGCATCGGCGTCACCTGGTACACGTGGCTTGAACAGGCGCGGCCCATTCGCGTTTCGGCGAGCGCACTCGAACGGGTGGCCGACGCGTTGCGCCTGGGCAGCACCGAACGGGCGCACCTGTTGGCGCTCGCGGGCCACCCTGCGCCGGCTGTCGAGTCAGCCGCCATCGGCCGCGTCGTGGACGACCTTTCAGCGCTGGTCGGATCATTGACCTTGCCGGCCTACCTGAAGACGAAACGTTGGGATCTGCTGGCGTGGAACGAACCGCTGTGTCAGCTCTTCGGCGACTTCAGCAGCCTGCCGGCCGAGGCGCGCAACCAGTTATGGCTCACCTTCACGAGCCCGCTCTACCGCGAGCGGATGGCGGACTGGGAGATCGACGCGCGGGACGTGCTCGCGCGCTTCCGTGTCGACTTCGGCCGCTCGAACGGGGACCCCGGCTTTGCAACCTTGGTCGCGCGCACCGCGGCGGCAAGCCCCGAGTTCCGCGCCTGGTGGGCTCATCACGACGTGGTGGCCGATCGATCGACCGTTCGAAAGACGCTACGGCACCCCGTGCATGGCGAGGTCCCCTACAACATCACGTCCTTCACGCCCGACGGAGCTCCCGACTTGCGGCTCACCATCTTCAGGCCCGAACCACCCGTGGTGTGACGGCGCGGTCAGTTCCACAAGCCGGGTAGTGGCGATACCCGTATGGCGACCGCACTTGTTGGGTGACGCAGCGTCGATATCCTCGACGCATGCGAACCGAATCTTTCCCACCCGCCGTCGATCCAGGTGTTGCCGGCAACGCCGATGACCGCACGTCTGTGTGCCTGTCGATCAACGGCCGAGCCCACACGCTCACGGTGCCGGCTTCGACCACGTTGCTGGACCTGTTGCGCGACCACTTGGGGCTGGCGGGTACGAAGAAGGGATGCAGCATGGGCGCCTGCGGTGCTTGCACCGTGCTCGCCGACGGGCGCCGCATCAACGCCTGCCTGACGTTGGCGGCCATGCAGGACGGACGCGAGATCACGACGATTGAAGGTGTGGCGCGCGACGGCCTGACGCACCCACTGCAGCAGGCTTTCATCGACTGCGACGCACTGCAGTGCGGCTACTGCACGCCGGGGCAGATCGTTTCAGCACTCGGCCTCCTCCAAGAGGACGGCGTGACGGATCGCGGCAGTGTCGAGGCCTCGATGAGCGGCAACCTGTGCCGATGCGGCGCTTACCCGAACATCGTCGACGCAATACTCCAGGTGGTGGGCCAACGATGACCCTGCACCCGTTCTCGTATGTGAGGGCGGTCGACCTGCAATCCGCGCTTGTCGCGGTGCAGGCCGAACCGGGTGCGGCTTTCATTGCCGGCGGCACGGAGTTGATCCCTTTGCACAAGGCCGGCCTCGCCTCGTTGACGCGGGTCGTGGACATCGGTCGGTTGCCGCTAGCCACAGTGGCGATTGACGATGGCACGTTGTCGATCGGCGCGCTGGCACGCTTGAGCGACGTTGCGGCAAACGCGGACGTGCGCCGCGAAGCGCCGGCCGTCGCGCAGGCGCTGCTCGCAAGCGCTTCACCGCAAGTGCGGCACATGGCCACTGTCGGAGGCAACCTGCTGCAACGAACCCGCTGCAGCTACTTCCGCAACGGCTTGGCCCTCTGCAACAAGCGGCAGTCGGCCAGCGGCTGCGGCGCCATCGACGGTGAAAACCGCCTGCATGCGGTATTCGGCGCGAGTGCACACTGCGTCGCGACGCATGCGTCGGACCTGGCAGTCGCGCTCATTGCGGCCGACGCCCAGTTGCGTCTGATCGGGCCGCGCGGCGAGCGGCGCCTTGCGCTGCAGCGCTTGTATCGCCTGCCGGGCGACCGGCCCGAATGCGAGACCAACCTTGAGCCCGGCGAACTGATCACCCACGTCGAGTTGCGGCTTGCGCCTTGCATGCGGCAATCGAGCTATCTGAAGCTGCGCGACCGTGAGTCGTTCGAGTTCGCCGTCGTTTCGGTTGCTGCCGGCCTGTCAATCGCCGATGGCATCGTGCGCGCAGCGTGCATCGCGGCCGGGGGCGTCGGCACGGTGCCGTGGCGGCTGCCCGCTTGCGAAGAGGCGCTGCTCGGCGCTCGCTGCGACGACGAGAGTCTGCAACGTGCTGCCGAGTTGGCCTCGGTCGGGGCGGCGCCGCTGCGTCACAACGCATTCAAGGTAGATCTGCTGCCCCGTGCGGTACTGCGCGCGCTACTGCAGACAAGAGACCGGTCATGACCGTACCTGAGCGTCCAAACGGTCGTGCCACGCCGCGGCTGGAAGCCGAACTGAAGGTGACCGGCGCAGCCCGCTACGCTGCCGAACAAACAGTCCAGGGACTGCTTCACGCGGCGCTCGTGCAGGCAGATGTGCCCAGCGGCGTGGTGCGCAACGTCGATGCCACTGCCGCGCTGGCAATGCCGGGGGTGGTCGCGTTGCTCTGGCACGCAAACGCGCCGAGGGTCCGCAATGGCGGTTTTCTTGCGCTGCTGCAGGACGCGACCGTTCATTTCGCCGGGCAGCCCGTTGCGCTGGTGATCGCTGAGTCGCCGCAGCAGGCGCTGCGCGCCGCTGCGGCCGTGAAAGTCGATATCGAACCGGCACCGGCCATCACCGCGATGAACGCCGCGCTCGGCGAAGTGGTTTCACCCAAAGAGGCGGCCGGCGGTGTGGCTGTGGACAGCCGCCGCGGCGAGCCCGAACGCGAGTTGACGCAAGCTGCGCACGTCCTCGCGCAGCGCTACACCACGCCGACGCACAACCACCTTCCGCTCGAACCGCACGCCGTCGTCACCCATTGGGAGCAGGGCCGCCTCACGGTGCACACCTCCACCCAGGCGGTGTTCGGCTCGCGACGCATTCTTGCGCATTGTTTTGATTTGCCGCCGGAGCGGGTGCGCGTCGTCGCCCAGTACGTCGGGGGTGGCTTCGGATCCAAGGGTCGCGCGTGGTTTCCGGCGCTGGTGTTGGGAGTCATGGCGGCGCGGCACGTGCAGCGACCCGTTCGGTTGGAGCTGACGCGCGCACAAATGTTCTGTGTAGTCGGCAGGCGGCAGGAGACGGTGCAGGACCTGAAGATCGGCATGGATGCCGATGGCCGTCTGCGTGCCATCGTGCACGACGCGCTTGCGCAGACGTCGACATTCGCAGAACACCTCGATCCAGTCGCGACCCCGAGTCGGGTGCTGTACGGCTGCGCCCATGTGGCGACCACGCAGCGCCTGGTGCGCGTGAATGCACCGCAGCCGAACCCGATGCGCGCCCCGGGAGAAGGCCCTGGAAGCTTTGCGCTCGAATCGGCGCTCGACGAGTTGGCCCACCGACTCGACATCGATCCGCTCGAACTGCGTTTGCGCAACCTCGCCGAGCGCGACATGCACACCGACCTGCCCTGGTCCAGCAACGGCCTGGAGACATGTCTGCGCGTCGCAGCCGATGCCTTCGGGTGGTCGCGTCGCCCGCGCAAGCCGCAGCAGTGGCAGCAAAATCATTCGTGGGTCGGCTGGGGCATGGCGTCCGCGCTGTACCCGGTGTTTCGCATGGCGTGCGAAGCCAGTGTCGGCTTGAGCCGCGAAGGCGTGGTGTGTGTGCGGTGCGGCACGCAGGACATCGGCACCGGCACGTTGACGGTGCTCGCGCAAATTGCCGCGGAAGCGGTGGGCGTACCGCTCGCTGCCGTGCAAGTCGAACTCGGTGACACCGATCTGCCCGAAGGCCCGTACTCCGGTGGCTCCATCGCGACAGCCAGCTTCACCCCGGCGGTGGAAGAGGCGGCCCGTGGGCTGAAGAAGCGCATCCTCGCGAACGTGGTGGCCGATCCCGATTCGCCCTTGTACGGCCTTGCGAGCGATCAGGTCACGCTCGTGGAAGGGCTGCTGCACAGCCGCATCGACACTCGCCGGCAAACACTCGCCGCTTGGGCGGCCACCCCCGCCGCGCAAGGACTGCAGGTCCATGCCCGGACCGCGCCCGCCGAGCGGCCGGCCTACAGCGCCTATGGCTTCGGCGCGGTTTTCGCCGAAGTTCACGTCGATGCGACGCTGGGCACCGTACGTGTCACCCGGATCACAGCGGCGTACGCGGCGGGCCGGATATTGAACCCGATGCTTGCGCGCAGCCAGTACGTCGGCGGGCTCGTCGGCGGGATCGGGATGGCGCTGCACGAGGCCACGCTGATGGACCAGGCGTCGGGTCGCGTCGTCAACACCAGCTTGAGCGACTACCTCGTGCCCGTCCACGCCGATATGCCGCGCTTCGACATTCACATCGTCGAAGAAGACGACCCTCACCTCGCCGGCGGCATCAAGGGCATCGGCATGCTGGGGACGGTGGGCACCGCCGCAGCGATTGCGAACGCGGTGTTCCATGCGACCGGCCGCCGCCTGCGCGATCTCCCGATTCGCCTCGAACACCTGCTCTAGCGCTTGGAGAACAAGTCATCAGCCAGACGACAACAGGTTTTCATCGCCGCTTGACTACATACCGGTTGGTATGTAGATTACATACCAACCGGTATGCAGGAGGGCGTGCGATGGCAACGACTTCGAGAGAGCGTTTGTTGGATGCGGCGGTGAATCTGATCCGCATCAAGGGCTACGCGGCGATGCGCGTGGAAGACGTCTGCGAAGCCACGGGCCTCACGAAGGGCAGCTTCTTCCACCACTTCGCGAGCAAGGAAGACCTCGCCATGGCGGCGGCCGAGCGCTTCTCGGCCAAGGCCGACCTGATGTTCTCGCGTGCGGCCTTCCGAGACGAACCCGACCCGCTGGCGCGGCTGCTGGCCTATGTGGACTTCCGCCGTGGCGCGATGCAAGGCGACCTGGCCGCGTTCACCTGCCTGCTTGGCATGCTGGCGCAGGAAACGTACTCGACGCATCCGCATCTGAGCGAAGCCAGCGGCCAGCACATCCAGGAGCACGCCGCGACTCTGGAGCCGGACATCGAAGCGGCAAAGGCATCTCACGCACCGCACGCCGAGTGGAGCGCACACAGCCTGGCGATGTTCACCCAGGCCGTCGTGCAAGGCGCCTTCGTGCTGGCCAAGTCGCAGCATGACCCGGCGGTTGCAGCCGATTGTCTGGACCATCTGCGCCGCTACCTCGAACTGACCTTCAACAAGCCACAGGCGCCCCCCAAGGCCGCACCGGCGCAGCGCGGCTCACGCGTTGGCGCCCGGCGCAAGACCTAGCGCTTCCCCACTTCCGCGCATTGCCTGTCTGGCGGCCTCCGTGAGCCGCCGGGGTCGGCTCGCGCCTTCGACGACCCAAAGGAGAGCTTCATGTTCGAAAGACGCCGCTTTCTCACCGCCTTGGCCGCCGCCGCACTGCCGGCAAGGGCTTTTTCCGCCGTCACTCCGGCGGCCCCCACCACCCTCGCATCAGGAGCAACGACCATGACATCGCAGAGCCCCAAGACCGCCTACGCCTCGATCCACGGCCAGAAGATGTACTACGAGGTGCACGGCAACGGCAAGCCGCTGGTGCTGCTGCATGGCGGTGTTGCCGCCAGCGAGGCCTTCGGCGCCAATCTGCCTCTTCTGGCCGCCTCGCATCAGGTCATCGCCGTGCACATGCAAGGCCACGGACACACCCGCGACGTTGACCGGCCGCTGCGCTTCGAGACGCTTGCCGATGATGTTGCGGCCCTGATCGAGCACCTCGGCCTGAAGAAGGCTGCGGTGATGGGCTATTCGCTCGGCGGGGGCGTGGCACTGCAGCTCGCGATTCGCCACCCCTCCCTGGTCGACCGCCTGGTCGTCGTTTCCCAAGCCATGAAGCGCTCGGCCTGGTTCCCCGAAGTGCTCGCCGCCTTCGACCAGATGGCCACCAATGCGCCCATGATCGGCGGCCATCTCAAGCAGTCGCCGATGGGCAAGCTCTACCCGGAGGTCGACTGGGAACAGCTGATGCGCCGCATCGCCGAGATGGAAAGTCACGACTACGACTGGTCGGCCGCGGTCGCCGGCATCAAGGCACCGACGATGCTCATCTTTGCCGACGCAGACGCCATGCGGCCGGAGCACATCGTCGAGTTCTACAAGCTGCTCGGCGGTGGGCAGCGCGATGCCGGACTGGATGGCTCGCAGCGCGCGCCTGCCCAACTGGCCATCGTGCCTGGGGCCAGCCACTACAACATCCTTGCGACCGATGCAGTCGGGAGGCTCTCAGCTTCGTTCCTGACGTCGTGATGGCGGGCCGGACCGTTGGAGTTGCCTGCAGACATGGAGACACTTCAGCGTCAAGGCGCTGGGAAATTCTGAGCTATGTTCCGGCGGCGGTCGCTGACGAGTTGTCGAACTCGTCTCGACGGCGAGCTGAAAAGCGGTTTCGATGCAAAGGTCCAGCCCCGCAGAGATCCGGCAGGATGCGGCCGGTGCGAAGCAGCAGCCAGGATTGCTTTCGACTGAGCCGGCCTATGCTTTATCTTGGAGCACACGAGCGATGACCGAGCATGCGGTGGTGATCGCCGGCGCGGGCCCGACAGGGCTGATGTTGGCGGGCGAATTGGCACTGGCAGGGGTGGACGTCGCCGTCGTCGAACGCCGGCCCAACCAAGAACTCTCCGGCGCGCGTGCCCAAGGACTCTCCTCGCGCACCATTGAAGTGCTCGACCAGCGCGGCATCGCAGATCGATTCCTCTCGGCGGGGCAAATCGCGCAGGTCACGGGCTTCGCCGTCACCCGTTTGGACATCAGCGACTTCCCGACCCGCCACAACTATGGGCTTGCGCTGCGGCAGAAGCACATCGAGCGCATCCTCGCCGACTGGGTCACCGAGCTCAAGGTGCCCATCCTCTACGGCCGAGAACTTACGGGCTTCGTGCAGCACGACGCGGCTGTCGACGTCGCCCTCGCAGACGGTCGGTCACTGAGGGCGCAATATCTCATCGGGTGCGACGGTGGGCGCAGCCTCGTACGCAAGATGGCGGGCATCGACTTCGCGGGCTGGGATGCGACGACAAGCAACGTCCTCGCGGAAGTGGAGATGACGGAGAAGCCGCCGTACGGCGTGCATCGGTCGCTCGCGGGCACGCACGCCTTCAGCCGGTCGGAATACGAGATCAAAGGCGGAGAAATCAAATACAAGGACGTCGGCCCCATCGGCGTCATGGTGACCGAACCGAACACGAATGCAGCCACCGAACCGACGCTGCGCGATCTCAAGGAACTGCTCATCGCCGCGTGCGGCACCGACTACGGCGTCCACAGCCCAACCTGGATCTCCAGGTTCACGGACATGACGCGGCAGGCTACGGCGTATCGCAGGGGACGCGTGTTGCTCGCCGGCGATGCCGCGCACATTCACTCGCCGATCGGCGGGCTGGGGCTCAATACGGGCCTGCAGGATGCGGTGAACCTCGGGTGGAAGCTGGCACAGGTGATCAAGGGCACGTCACCGGACACGCTGCTCGACACGTATCACGCCGAGCGCCACCCGGTTGGCGCTCGCGTGCTCAAGACCACGATGGCGCAAGTTGCGCTGCACCGCGAGGACGATCGCACGCTGGCCGTGCGCGACATCGTGGGCGAGCTCCTCAAGATGGAGGAGCCGCGCAAGCGAGTCGCTGCGGAGATGTCCGGCCTGGGCATCCACTATGACCTTGGCAAGGGCCACCCCCTGCTCGGACGCCGCATGCCCGATCTCGACTTGGTCTCCGCGATCGGCCCGCTGCGCGTCTTTTCCCTGCTGCATGGTGCCCGACCGGTGCTGCTCAACGTCGGTGAGCTCGGGAGCTTTGACATCGCTGCCTGGGCAGATCGGGTTCGGCTGGTCGACGCAAAGTACATAGGTACGTGGGAGCTTCCGGCAGTCGGGGTGGTCACTGCGCCCGACGCGGTGTTGATTCGACCCGACGGCCATGTTGCTTGGGTCGGAAACACACCTCGGGTCGGGCTCGTCGACGCACTGACCACCTGGTTCGGGCCGCCCGCGGCGGCGTAGCGCATCCGGCTCGATGGTGCGGCGCGACAGGGCAATCGTTGCCTTCTGTCTCGCTTGCCGTCAGCTAGCGTGCGGGACTCAGTGGCGCCCGGAGAAGGCCCTGAATCAGGGGCTCCGAATAGAACTCTCCGCCGCTCTCACTGCCCGCCACAGCGGCACCGGCGCCATCGCATAGCCCCTGACGCGCTTGAAGCCACGGGCGTAGAAGGCCGCGATGACCGTCACATCGCACTGGGCATGAGGGTCTCCGCGTCGCCTTCGTGGATCCAGGGATCGCGCTCACAGCAAAAGGGCCGCGATGGTAGCCGCGGCGCCGCCTCCGATATGCTCCCGCCCCAGTTGTACATACAAGTGGAGCATTCCCATGACGACCTATGACATCGTCATCGCCGGCGGCGGCGTGTCGGGCCTGTATTGCGCGCTGCGCCTGGCCGACGCGGGCCACCGCATCCTCGTGCTCGAAGCCGCAGCCGACCGCTGGGGCGGACGCATCGAGACCGAGGACATGGACGGCTTCATCGCCGAGTACGGGCCGATGCGCTTCGAGCCGACGCTGCAGCCGCGTTTCGCTGCCCTGTGCGCCGAGCTCGGCGTGGGCCTGCTCGATTTCTCCGGCCCTTCATCGGATCAGGTCAGCACCGATGACACCGACCTGCCCGAGGCCGAGCGCGGCCTGAACTCGCTGCAGCTGCTCAAGCGCGGGGTCATGCTCATCATGGGCCGTGCGCCCGATGACCAGGCCTGGATCGATGCGCTGACGGAAGGCGACTACATGCGGCTGCGCAAGCACGCCCAGCTGCACGGCCAGCCGCTGTGGGACATGGGCTTCTGGAACGCGTTGTCGGCGCAGGGCATCCTGAGCCACCGGGCGCTGGTGAAGCTGCGCGACACCGGAACTTTCTATCACATGATCCCGGAGAACCTGAACGCGGCGGAATGGATCATCTGGTGGCTGCGCGCGCTCAAGACCGTGGGCCAGCAGCTCGCCAGCATCGAGGGCGGCTCTGCCAAGTTGACCGAAGGGCTGCTCACGCGGCTGCGCGGCCATGCCAACGTGACGCTGGCCGGCGGCCACAAGCTGATGGGCGTGCGCCCCGTGGAGCTGGGCAAGCCGACGCTGGCCCTGGACGTGGCGACGCAGAACGGCGCCCTCACGCTGCGCGCCGAGCGGCTGATCCTCGCGCTGCCGCGCCTGCCGCTGCTCAAGCTGACGCGCCACCTGCCCGAGCACATCGGCTCGCAGCTGGACTGCGTCAATGGCTTCCCGATGCTGAAGGTCTTCTTCGTCTGCAACACGCCGTGGTGGAGCTACGGCCAGGCGCCGCAGCAATACGCCAACTGCATGCCGACGCGCGAGATCCACTACTTCCGCCGCGCCCCCGAGGCCGACGCCGACGGCCACGGCATGGTGCTGCTCTACATGGACCGCCCGTCCACCGAGTTCTGGCGCCACTACGTCATCGACGGCGACCGCCACGACCGCGCCGAGGTGGACCAGAACGCGCGCATCGTCGATGCCTTCACCCTCTTCGTGGCCCGCGACGTGAAGCGGGCGGCGGATGCGAATGCCGAGTCGGCCTTGAAGTTGACCGACAACGCACGGCGCGTCTTTGGCGACCTGAGCCTGGCCGAGACCAGCCAGTACATCCGCAACAGCATCATCACGTATGGCATTCGCGACTGGGCCCGTGCGCCCTACGGCGCGGCCAACCACGGCTGGCAGCCGGGCGTGCGCTCGTGGAAGGTCATGGACGCCTTCAAGGCCTTCGATTTCGGCAGCGGCGCGCGCAACTTGCACATCGTCGGCGAGGCCTATTCGGACTACCAGGGCTTCATCGAAGGGGCGCTGAACAGCGCCGAGCTGGCGCTGGCGACCATACCAGCGCGGCCCGTGGACGAGGCCGACCAGGAGCCCAGCTTGGGCCTGTCCTGAGGAGCCAGATACCAGTTGCGAGTGGCTATCCTGCCCGCCACAGAAGGAGTGGCGATGAGCAGGAAATGGCTGGCGCTGGCCGCGCTGACGATGATGGTGACGAGTGCCCGGGCGGCCGAAGACGGCTCGATGGACTGGGTGCGCGCCCGGATGAAACCCATGGCCGCGAACTCACCGGCAGAGCTGACCGATGCGCAGCTGCAGGCCTTTGGCGACGCCATCGGCCATGCCCGCGTCGTGGCCCTGGGTGAGCAGACGCATGGCGGCCGCCAGGAGTTCGAGCTCAAGACGCGGCTGGTGCGCTATCTGCATGAGCAGAAAGGCTTCGACGTGCTGCTGCTGGAGAGCGGCGTCTTCGACGTGGCGCTGCTGCAGCAGGCCATGCAGCGCGGTGAGCAGCTCGATGCGCTGGCGCCGGGCAATGTCTTCTACATGTACTCCAAGAGCGACGCCGGCCGCACGCTGCTGCGCTATCTGGATGAGGCACAGGCCGGTCCGAAACCGATGCTGCTGTCGGGCATCGATAGCCAACTCAGCGGGGCTTTAAGCCGCAGCCAATTGCCACCGCGGCTGCGCACGGGCTTGCGGGGCGACGCCGCGGACTGGCCGGTGTTCGAGCGTCTCGCCGACAAGCTGATGCAGATGGACCGCACGCCGCCGTCAAGCGATGACGAGAAGATCTTCGATGGCGTGGCCGCACGGCTGAAAGCGACGCTGTGCAAGGCGGGCGGCGACGAGTTGCTGTGCCGCAGCCTGGCCGGACTGCAGGCCCAGGCCGCCAACTTCTGGCACGGCGATTACCTGCGCGATCACGAGATGGCCAACAACGTGCTGTGGCAGCTGAAGCGCCTCTACCCTGGCCGCAAGGCCGTCATCTGGGCCCACACCATCCACGTCGCGCGCGGCGTGAAGTTCGACGACAGCCATCGCTATGCCGGCGACATCCTGGGCCAGAAGCTGGGCCGCGACTACTACGTGCTGAACACCACGGCGCTACAGGGCCGCTTCATGGAGTTCGCGTCGGGCGAGGTGCAGACCATGACGCCGGCCTACCCGCGCAGCCTTGAGGCGGCACTGGCCAGCGACTCGGCCGGCTTCGCCTTCGTCAATGCCCCGAAGAAGCTCAAGATCGGCCTGCCGGCCCGCGGCATGGAGTTCGGCTACGGCATGCCGCTGGGCACGGGCGTTGGTCTGGGCGCACAGTGGGACGGCGTCTTCTACATCCGCGACATGGCGCCGGTGAAGATGGAGCGCTAGGCGCTCAAGCCGGCTTCGCCGTGCAGGCCTTGGCGGCCGAAAGCCCACGAAGATAGCCACGCCTGACGCCGCCGGCCGTGATGGCCGCACTGACCTGGTGTGCATAGCGCTCGGCGCCGCTCAGCTTGCGCACCCAGCCGCGGAAAGGAATGACCCCCTCGGCGGTGCGCTGCAGCGCACCCGTGGCGGCATCTCCGCCCCGATCCAGCAGGCCGGGATTGCCACTGGTGTGAGGGGCATCGAGGTCAGGGCCGAGCACTTCGTCTAGCGCACGGATGCCGGCCGCCAGGCCGCCACAGCTGGCGTCAACGGGCGTCGCGTAGGGCGCCGCGGCCGCGGTCTTCAGCACCTCGGGGATGTCGGCGCGAACGACATTGAGGTCGCTGAGTGGCGTGGTCGCGGCGGTGGCGACCTTGTCCTGGTTGGAGCTGGCACAAGCGGTCAGGACGAGGGCGGTGGCAAGGAGGATGAAGGGATATGCGCGCATAGTCTGCGCATCATCTCAGGCCTTGCAACACACCCGCATCACGTCCCGACGCCGTAGCTCAGCCTCATAGGGCGCAAACGGGGAACAACACTCGCGACTTTGCTGTCTGACGGCGATGGTCGGGCGGGCAGGGCTGCAGCGAGCTTGCGTGCCGCAAAACAGCGGCTGCTCAACTCCGGCCGAAAGCTATCGTCGACGCTGGCTGCCGCGGCGAGATGCCCGATCAGGCGAGACAGCAATACACGACGCGACTCATTTCCCTCGGCCAATAGCAGTTCCTGACGCGCCGCGTCGATGCGGCGCAGCTGAGGCGCAGGAACCCGCAGCCCGTCGCGCGTCAACATCACGCCCGTGACGAGCTTGTCCTCGCCCGGTCCGTAGCAGGCTTCTGCATGAGGAAGGAAACCATGCCTCCGCGCGACATCACCGGCCAGCGCGAGGAAGCCATGATCCGCGCCATCACCCGAGAACGTCAGATCGTCCACATAGCACGTGAAGCGGAGCCTGTGCCGCGACGCAAGTTCCTGCAATTCATCCAGCATTGGCCGAACCACGTGAAATGCAAGCACCTGACTGACCGGGCTGCCGATGGGAGCGCTGCCTTGATGCGTAAAAAGCCTTGCAAGCAGCGATGCCACATCTCGGGAACACAGCATCCCATCGACGAAGAGGTGCCAGACTCTGTCCTTCGTGATCGAGGGGTAGAAGTGGCGAATATCCAGCTTCGCGATGTTGCGCGCCGTCTCATGCGCACGCGCGTTTGTCAGATGCGATCGATGTGTCTGCCCGGACTGCAGGTAATGCGGCACGGCTATTCGATTCAGCAGCACTGCAAGGCGCCGATGGACCGCGAGAAGCAACGGCATCGGAACATGAACCGTTCGCTGTTTGCCACCCGTGACGCGGGTGCATTCACGGTAATTGTTCGCCCGCGCCGCAAGGCCTTCCAACTTCGGCAGCGACAGTCCCAGTATTTCGCCAGCCAGCCGTTTTCGGCTTTCAAGACAGTACAGCGGACTTTGATTGGAAAGATAAGGACGCTTCATTGATGCTGAGAAAACAGGGGTGTTGAAGACATTCCCATCAGACCCCCCAGAAGGTCTTGATGAGCCAGACCACACTGGCGGTGGCTCTCAAAGCCAGCTCCAGCTTCGCCCAGAGGGTGTCTTTCAACGCTCGCCGACGGCTTGGACGTCGTTGCTGCTTTGCCATAAAGGCATCCTTTCTGCACAGCGCCTCCCAGTTGGAGGCTCCAAACGGCTGTGCATGCGCAAAGCGTGGCGAGTGCACCCTGCTACCCAACCCGTTAACACCGGGGCGTCCAAGCCCCGGGGGAACGCGCCCCCGAAGAGGGAAGCGACTACGGCAGAGGCCAGAAGGTCTCCACGGACTGAAAGTCCCTGTCAATGAATTTTGCAAAACGCCCAAGCGCGTCAAGACTAGGCGCTGGCGGCAAGACTTCGATCAAGGGAAACACTGTCCGGATTGACCCGAGTGACCCACCTTGGGATCATCCGGTCATCACACTCGCCGCGGGCACGAGGACGGCCCGCGCCTGCTATCGCAGGCTGGCGTTGATCTTGGCGAGGGCGGCGGCGCCCGGGCAAAGTGCTGCTTCGCCCAGGGTGTTCAAAGGCACCGTGGCCGTGCGCTGGGCAGCGTGCCAATCCCTGGCCGCCGGGTCGACATAGAGCAGGCCAGTGGCAATCTCGCCGGCTGCGGCATGGAGTTGCATCGCATGCATCGCGTTCAGGCGGTCGGTCGGGTCGTAGTCGGGCGCCATCTTGCGCAGCCGCAGCGTGCTGCCATCGGCCTGCGGCACGTCGATGACATCGGGCGAGTGCTCGACGACCTGCTCCTCGGCCAGGTCGATGAAGTCGATGCGGTTCAGCGCCTCGTTGTGGTCGCGGACATGGTCATAACTGCGCGTCGAGCCGGCGTGGTTGTTGAAGGCCACGCAGGGGCTGATGACGTCGATGAAGGCCGCGCCGCCGTGGCGCATGGCGCCTTCAATGAGGGGCACGAGCTGGGTCTTGTCGCCCGAGAAGCTGCGCGCGACGAAGGTGGCGCCGAGCTGCAGCGCGAGGGCCGCGAGGTCGATGGCGGTGTCGTTGTTGGTTGCGCCCTTCTTGGCGACCGAGCCTTTATCGGCCGTGGCGCTGAACTGGCCCTTGGTGAGGCCATAGACGCCATTGTTCTCGACGATGTAGACCATGCGCACGCCGCGCCGCATGGCGTGCGCGAACTGGCCCAGGCCGATGGAGGCCGAGTCGCCGTCACCGGAGACGCCCAGATACAGCAGCTCGCGGTTGGCGAGGTAGGCGCCGGTCAGCACGCTGGGCATGCGCCCATGCACGGTGTTGAAGCCGTGGCTGGCACCGAGGAAGTAGTCGGGCGTCTTGCTTGAGCAGCCGATGCCGCTGAGCTTGGCGACGCGGTGCGGCTCGATGTCGAGCTGCCAGCAGGCCTGCACGATGGCGCCGGAGATGGAGTCGTGGCCGCAGCCGGCGCACAGCGTCGAGACCTTGCCTTCGTAGTCGCGGCGCGTGTAGCCGACCGCGTTCTTGGTCAGGCTGGGATGGTGCAGCTTGGGCTTCGCAAGATAGGTCATGCTGCACTCCTCGGCGCCGTGGCCAGCGCATGCACATGACGCGTGATCGCGTCGATGATGAAGCGGGCCGTGATCGGCGTGCCGTCGTAGTGCAGCACCGGCGTGAGGTGAGCCGGCGCCACCTCCAGCTCGTTGACCAACATGCGGCGCATCTGCGCATCGCGGTTCTGCTCGACGACGAAGACGGCGCCATGCGCGGCGATGAACTCGGCCACCGACGGCGGGAAGGGGTAGGCACGCAACCTCATCGCGTCGATATGGATGCCAGCCTCGGCCAGCGTCACCAGCGCCTCATCCATGGCTGGCGAAGTGGAGCCGAAATAGAGAACGCCGACGCTGGTCTTCTGCGCGGCGGCACGCACCAGCGGCTGAGGCGCCAGCAACGCGGCGGTGGCGAACTTGGCGCGCAGGCGCTCGACGTTGCGGATGTAGTCGTCACCGCGCTCGGAGTAGAGGGCCTGCTCGTTCCTCGTCGTGCCGCGCGTGAAGTAGGCGCCCTTGCTGGCGTGCGTGCCGGGCAGGGTGCGCCAGGGGATGCCGTCGCCGTCCACATCCTTGTAGCGCGCAAACTCCTTGCCGGCGTCCAGCTGCTCGGCCGTCATGACCTTGCCGCGGTCGTAGCGACGCTCGTCGTTCCATTCGAGCGGCGCGCACAAGCGCTGGTTCATGCCGATGTCCAGGTCGCTCATCAAGAAGACGGGCGTCTGCAGGCGCTCGGCCAGGTCCAGCGCATCGGCCGCGAATTCGAAGCATTCGCGCGGGTCCTCGGGCAGCAGCAGCACGTGCTGGGTGTCGCCATGTGAGGCATAGGCGCTGGAGAGCAGGTCGGCCTGCTGGGTGCGCGTGGGCATGCCGGTGCTGGGGCCACCGCGCTGCACGTCGATGACGACGAAGGGAATCTCGGCGAAATAGGCCAGGCCCAGGAACTCGGTCATCAGCGACACGCCGGGGCCGGACGTGCAGGTGAAGGCGCGCGCACCGTTCCAGCCGGCGCCGGTGATGATGCCGATGGAGGCGATCTCGTCCTCGGCCTGCACGATGGCGTAACGCTTTTCGCCGGTCTCGGGGTCGGTGCGGAACTTGGTTGCGTATTTCTCGAAGGCTTCGGCGACCGAGGACGACGGCGTGATCGGGTACCAGGCGCAAACGGTGGCGCCGCCGTAGACGCAGCCCAGGGCTGTCGCCGCATTGCCCTCAATGAAGATCTTGTCGCCGACCGCATCGGCCGTCTTGACCTTGAGCCCGAAAGGTTGCACCGACAGATGGTCGCGCGCGAACTCGCGGCCCGCGTGCAGGGCGCGCACATTGGAGTCCAGCAGCCTCTCCTTGCCCTTGTACTGCTCCGCAAACAGCTTCTCGATGACAGCGGCTTCGATGCCCATCAGCTCGCTCAAGGCGCCGAGCACGAGGATGTTCTTGAACAGCGTGCGTTCGCGCGGCACGTCGTAGGTCGCGTTGCAGATGGCCGTGGCCGGCATGCCGATGACGTGGATGTCGGGCCGGAAGGCGCTGGCCGGCATGGGCTTGGTGCTGTCGTAGAACAGATAGCCGCCAGGCTGGATCTCGGCCAGGTCCTGGGCCCAGGTCTGCGGGTTCATGGCCACCATCAGGTCCACGCCGCCGCGCCGGCCCAGCCAGCCGGCCTCGCAGACGCGCACCTCGTACCAGGTCGGCAGGCCCTGGATATTGCTCGGGAAGATGTTGCGCGGGCTGACCGGCACGCCCATGCGCAGGATGGCGCGCGCAAACAACTCGTTGGCCGAAGCCGAGCCAGAGCCGTTGACGTTGGCGAACTTGACGACGAAGTCGTTGACGGCTTCGATGCGGCTCATGCGGCCTCCCGACGGGCCGCCCCTAGGGAGGCCGAGCCCCCTCGGGGGGCAGTGCGCGAAGCGCGCGTGGGGGTCGTCGTCATACCACCTCCTTGCGTGTCGCGGTGTCACGGCAGGCCGCGCCGGCCTTGGCGGTGACCAGCAGGAACTTCTGCATGTCCCAGGCTCCCGTCGGACAGCGTTCGGCGCACAGGCCGCAGTGCAGGCAGACGTCCTCGTCCTTGGCCATCACGCGGCCAGTCTTGAGACCGCCCTCGACATAGACGTCCTGCATCAGGTTCAGCGCCGGTGCCTTGAGCCGCTCGCGCAGGTCATCGCCGTTGTCGGTAAAGGTGATGCAGTCCATCGGGCAGATGTCCACGCAGGCATCGCACTCGATGCACAGCTTGGGCGCGAACACCGTCTGCACATCGCAGTTCAGGCAGCGCTGCGCCTCCTTGAAGGCGGTGGCGGCGTCGAAGCCCAGTTCGACCTCGACCTTGATGCTGGCCAGCGCGATGTTGGCAGCCGTCCAGGGCACCTTGCTGCGCAAGTCGTTGGTGATCGCGTTGTCGTAGCTCCACTCGTGGATGCCCATCTTCTGAGACACGAGGTTGACGTGCGGCGGCGGGCGCTGTGTGACCGGCTCGCCGTGCAGCAGACGGTCGATGCTGACGGCCGCCTCATGGCCGTGAGCGACGGCGGTGATGATGTTCTTCGGGCCGAAGGCCGCGTCGCCGCCGAAGAAGACATGGGGCAGCGAAGACTGGAAGGTCTGCGCGTTCAGCACCGGCAGCCCGTGCTCGTCGAAGGCGATGCCCGAGTCGCGCTCGATCCACGGGAAGCTGTTCTCCTGGCCGACGGCGATCAGCACCTCATCGCAGGGGATGACGATCTCCTCACCTGTCTGCGCCTTCTTGAAGCGCATGCCGGTCAACTTGCCGCCGACATGCTCGAAGGCCAGGGGCACATGGAAATCGAGGATGGGGATGCCTTCATGCTCGGCGTCCTCCTTCTCCCAGGGCGAGGCCTTCATCTGCGCATAGCCGCTGCGCACGGTCACCGTGACCGACGAGGCGCCCAGGCGCCGCGCCGAGCGGCAGCAGTCCATGGCCGTGTTGCCACCGCCCAGCACGATGACACGCGGCGCCACGCTGGTGACATGGCCAAACGACACGCTGGCCAGCCAATCGATGCCGATGTGGATCTGCTCGGTGGCCTCCTGGCGCCCTGGCAAGGGCAGGTCGCGCCCGCGGGGTGCGCCGCAGCCGACGAACACGGCGTCCCAGCCCTCGGCCAGCAGTGCCTTCATCGACTCGATGCGCTGCCCGGCGCGCCACTCGACCCCCAGGCCGAGGATGTAGCCGCACTCCTCGTCGATGACGCGCTCCGGCAGCCTGAAGCGCGGGATCTGCGTGCGGATGAAGCCGCCGGGCTTGGCTTCCCCGTCGAAGACGGTGACCGCATAACCCTCCAACGCCAGGTCACGCGCCACCGCCAGCGACGCCGGCCCGGCACCGACGCAGGCCACGCGCTTGTTCTTGCGCGCGGCGGGCTTGGGGATCATGGCGCGGAACCCGTCGCTCTTGTTGTCCGCCGCCACGCGCTTCAATCGGCAGATGGCGACGGGCTCGGGCTTGGCCGCCTGCTTTTCTTCCACGCGACCACGCCGGCAGGCCGGCTCGCAGGGCCGGTCGCAGGTGCGACCCAGCACGCCTGGGAACACGTTGCTGACCCAGTTGACCCAATACGCCTCGTCATGCCGCCCCTGCGCGATGAGGCGGATGTATTCGGGCACCGGCGTGTGCGCCGGGCAGGCCCATTGGCAATCGACGACCTTGTGGAAATAGGCCGGGTCCGAGATATCGGTCCGCTGCACGGTGTCTCCTCCGTGGTGTTGGGACCTGCTCACATGGCGGGAGTCGGATGCGTTGCCACCCAACAGCCCGCGAGCAAGGCGCGAAACGAAGCTGGGGTAGGCCCCAGCGAGGCTTCGCAACGCCGTGCGCGGGCTGTTGGGCGGCAACCCTGCGGGAGAGGGGCTGCGCGGGCGCACAGCGTTGTTGCGCGCATCGCCCGGGCATGCAGCCCGGGCTTCAGCGCGACGCCTAGCCGTACACCCGCGCAGTCCCTCTCGCACCGATTCCCGTCATGTGAACAGGTCCCTGTGCGGCGAGTCTAGGACGCCCGTTCCCTCCTCGACTCTGTGGAAACCCTTTGCATCGTGGGGATGGCGGGCACCCCCGCTCTTGCCCAGCATCTCTGCGCCCATTCCGGGCGCAAGGAGATTCGACATGGCTTCTGGTTTCAAGCAGGCCTGGCGCGTGGCGGTGCTCGCCATCGGTCTGGCCACGGCGGGCCTCGCCCAGGCCGCCAACGACTATTTCCTGCACATCGACGGCATTCCCGGTGAATCGACCGACAAGGACCACAAGGACTGGATCGACATCGAAAGCTTTTCCTGGGGCCTGACCCTGGTCAGCAGCGGGGGCATCGGCAAGGCCAGCTTCTCCGACCTGGCCTGGACCCAGCATGTCGACGTCTCGATTCCCAAGTGGTTCCTCGCCGTCGCGACGGGCAAGCACGTCAAGACGGTCACGCTGGACGTGGTCAAGGTATCCACCGGCCGCAACGACTCCTTCTTCCAGATGATCTTCAGCGACACCCTGGGCAGCAGCCTGCACATCAGCGGCGGCGGCGGCGGCAGCGAACTCTTCGCCAGCGCGTCCATGACCTCGGGCGACACCGTGAAGCTGCGCTATCGGCCCCAGGACAACAAAGGCGGCTTCGGCGCCTGGGTGGAGGGCAGCTTCAACCTCAAGACCAACTCGGCCACGGCCGTCTTCAGCGGCGACGAGAAGGTGCTGCTGGGCCTGTTCGGCTCCGGCGGCAGCGTCGCGTTTGACGCCGGCGCGGTCACGCCGGTGCCGGAACCGGCGAGCGCCCTGTTGCTGCTCGGGGGCCTGGCCGCCTTGGCCGCTCTCAGGCCGCGGCGCCGCGCTTGAAGCGCCACGGCCGGACCTGGGCGGCGGCCACGGTCACCGCCCAGCAGATCCAACCTGTCCACATCGTGTGGCTGGGGTAATGCGCACCGCGCAGCATCTGCCCCACGCCATAGACGACGCCCAGCAACACACAGGCCAGCACCCAAGCGCGCGCAGCCCGCGGGTAGGCCCGCGCCAGCGCCCAGCCGCCGCAGAGATAGGCGAAAGCCGCGCTCGCATGGCCGGAAGGGAAGCAGTGCCCGCCACCGCCGTCATGCGCACCCAGCACCCAGTGGGAGATGTAATGGGCCACACCGCCAAACTCGGCCAGATCCCAGGGGCAGCTCGTCAGGCTGAAGCGCTTCATCAGCGAGATGACGGCCAGGCAGACCAGCGTCGTCACCAGCCACCAGCGCCGCTCCGGCCGGCTCAGCGCGGGCAGCAGCCGCGGCACCAGATTGAGCAGCACGATGAAGCCCATGGCCAGGTAGGAGACCAGCCGCCCGCCTTCGTGGATCAGCACCCGCGTGACCCAGGCCTCGCGCAACGCGAAACCGTTGGCGTCGCCGCCCAGGCGCACCGCCCAGAGGTCGAGATGGCTGAGGTCCCAGGCCAGCAGCGCCAGCAGGGCCAGGGCCAGCGCCAGTGCGCCGGCCGGCAAGGCGGCGCGCGCGGATCGATCTAATGGCTTGGTCGGCATAGGCCGGCATTGTCCGGTGACGCCGAAACCACCAGGCTTGCTGCTTGCTGGCGTCTCACGCGCGCTCTGACCTGCCCCGCGAAGCGGCTGAATGCCACGCCGGTTACCCCGCGTGAGCCCTTGTCTACACTGGCCTCATGAGTTCTCCCGTCTTTGCCGCCGAGCGCGCTGTGCGCATCGGCCGTCAGGCGCTCGAGGTCGAGGCCCGTGCCCTCGCCGAGCTGGCGCCCCGCCTGGGCGACGCCTTTGCGGGCGCCGTGCAGCTGATGCTGGCCTGCCGCGGCCGCGTGGCCGTCATGGGCATGGGCAAGAGCGGCCACGTGGGCCGCAAGATCGCCGCGACGCTGGCCTCCACCGGCACGCCCGCCCTCTTCGTCCACCCCGCCGAGGCGGCCCATGGCGACCTCGGCATGGTCACCAGCAGTGACGTCGTGCTGGCTCTCTCCAATTCCGGCGAGAGTGACGAGCTCAACGCCATCCTGCCCGTGCTCAAGCGCCTGGGCATTCCCATCGTCGCCATGACGGGGCGGCCGCAGTCCAGCCTGGCCGCCCATGCCGACATCGTGCTCGACAGCGCGGTCACCGAGGAGGCCTGCCCGCTGCAGCTCGCGCCCACGGCCAGCACCACGGCCCAGATGGCCCTGGGCGACGCCCTCGCCGTGGCCCTGCTCGACACCCGCGGCTTCAAGGCAGAGGACTTCGCCCGCTCCCACCCCGGCGGCACTCTGGGCCGCAAGCTGCTGACGCACGTGCGCGACCTGATGCGCAGTGGCGACGCCCTGCCCCGCGTGGCGGCCGACACCGGCTTCACCGACCTGATGCGCGAGATGAGCGCCAAGGCCCTGGGCATGGCCGTGATCGTCGACAGCGACGATCACGTCCTTGGCATCTTTACGGACGGCGACCTGCGCCGCCTGGTTGAGCAGGGCCGCGACCTGCGCGCGCTGACCGCCGCCGAGGTCGCCCATGCCAAGCCGCGCACCGTCGGCGCCGAAGCCCTGGCCGTGGACGCGGCCGACCTGATGGAAGCCGCGCGCATCACCGTCGTCCTGGTTGTCGATGCCGACCAGCGCCTGCTCGGCGCCATCAGCATCAACGACCTCATGCGTGCCAAGGTGATCTGAAGTGAAGCCAGCACTGAAATTCCCTCCCGAACTCCTGGTCAAGGCGCAAGGCCGTGGCCTGGCCATCAAGCTGGCCATCTTCGATGTCGACGGCGTGCTGACGGACGGCCGCATCTACATCGGCGAGCATGGCGAAGGGTTCAAGGCCTTCAACACGCTGGACGGCCATGGGCTGAAGTCGCTGCAGCAGGTCGGCATCACGCCGGTCATCATCACCGGCCGAGACAGCCTGGCCGTGCGCCGCCGCGTCGCCGACCTGGATCTGAAGCACGCTGTCTACGGTGCGCGCGACAAGCTCGCCGCCGCCGAGCCCCTATTGGCCCAGTTAGGCGCCAGTTGGGACGAGGTCGCCGTCATGGGCGACGACTGGCCTGACCTGCCCCTGATGACGCGGGCCGGCTTCGCTTGCGCGCCACCCGGCGCTCATGCCGAGGTACTGGCCATCGCCCACCATGTCACGCGCGCCGCCGGTGGCTACGGCGCGGCGCGCGAGTATTGCGATGTGCTGCTGATGGCCGCCGGCCATTACGAGCGTCTGCTCAACACTCATCACGACACGCTGGACGGGGGCAAGGCCTCGTGACACCGGTTGCATTGCCGGCACCGCTGCCGCGCCGCCAGAAGCCCAGGCCCATGCTGTGGCGGCTGCAGAGCCTGCTGTCCAACTACCTGCCGCTGCTGCTGATGGCCGCGCTGGCCAGCGCAACCTGGTGGCTGGTGAAGAACACGCCGCTGATTGACGCACCGGGCGAGGTCGCGGCACCGCGCCATCTGCCCGACTACCGCATGGCCAACTTCGAGATCCAGCGCATCGGCGCCGATGGGCGGCTGCATGTGCAGATCGCCGGCGCCGAACTGCGCCACTACCCGGACACCGACACCGTCGAGATCGACGAGGTCCGCGTGCGTGCCATCGGGCCGGACGGCAGCCTGGCCATCGCCGACGCCAAGCGCGCCCTCAGCAATGGCGACGGCAGCGACATGCAGCTGCTCGGCAACGTCCACCTGCGCCGCCTGCCACCCGGCGCCGGCGAGAACGCGCCGGCCCAGCTCGAGGTGCGTGGCGAGTTCCTGCAGGCCCTGTCCAACAGCGAGATCCTGCGCTCGCACCTGCCGGTCACCATCCGCCAGGGCAGCTCGACGCTGCACGCGCAGAACTTCGAGTACCGTCACCTGACCGGCCAGGTCCACTTCACGGGCAGGGCGCAGGGGCAAATCGTCTCCAAGGCCCCGAAATGAGCGAGCTGGTCTTCATCACCGGCGCGTCCAGCGGCATCGGCCAGGCCCTGGCCCTGCGCTACTACCGCGACGGCGCACGCCTCGCACTGGTCGCGCGCCGCACCGCCGAGGTCGAACGCTGGGCGGCCGAGCAGAAGCTCGACGCGGCCCGCTTCAATGTCTACGGCGCGGACGTTGCCGACCTGGACGCCATGGCCCGCATCGGCCGCGAGTGCATCACCGCGCAAGGACTGCCGGATGTGGTCATCGCCAATGCGGGCATCAGCATCGGCATGGACACGGCCCACTTCGACGACCTCGAGGTGATGCGCCGCACCTTCGAGACCAACAACGTCGGCCTGGCCGCGACCTTCCATCCCTTCGTCGCGGCGATGAACGGGCGCCGCTCGGGCACGCTGGTCGGCGTCGCCAGCGTCGCGGCCATCCGCGGCCTGCCGGGGCATGGTGCCTACAGCGCCAGCAAGTCCGCCGTCGTCGCCTACTGCGAAAGCCTGCGCGGCGAATGCCGCCCCTTCGGGGTGAGCGTCGTCACCCTGCTGCCGGGCTATATCGACACACCGCTGACGCGCGGCAACCGCTACAGCATGCCCTTCCTGATGCAGGTCGACGACTTCGCCGACCAGGCCGTGCGCGCCATCCGCGCCCAGGTCAGCTACCGCGTCATTCCGTGGCAGATGGGTGTGCTGGCCAAGCTGCTGCGGATATTGCCCAACTGGCTCTACGACCGGGCACTGGGCAGCCGGCCGCGGAAGAAGCGGGCGAGCGAATAGGGCTGTTCACGGCCCGCGCGCCGTGGCTACACTGCGCGCCTTCGACCCGAGAGCTGCCGTTGCAGCCGAGGAGGACATCATGGCCAAGGTGCTTCACCCCTGCTAAGCCCGCGCGCTGAACATCGTTTCAGCGCCGCCCGCTCGCTGCTGCGCGTCCACCGCTGACGGCGCCAGCCCATTGATTCCTGCGGCCCCGTTCGGCGGCCGACCTCGGACGAAATTCATGATTTTTCGCCTTCTCGGCTCGGGCATGGCCCTGGGCCTTTGCGCCCTGGCCCTGCCCGCCTGGGGCAACACCCCCGAACTTCAACACCCCACCGCCCTGCGCCTCGCAGCCGGCGAAGCCACGCCTGTCATTGACGGGCAGCTGGATGACGCGGCCTGGCTGCGCGCGCCCGTCTACGAACGCTTTGCGCAGTTCCTGCCCGCCGACAAGCAGGCCGCGCGCTGGCGAACGACGGTGCAGGTTCTCGTCACCGAGGACGCCCTCATCTTTGGCATCCGCGCCTGGGACCCCGAACCCAGCCGCATCCGCGCCCCGCTGGCCCGACGCGACCAGGTCAAGGCCGACCAGGACTTCGTCTCCGTCTTCATCGACCCCGTCGGCCATCGCCGCACGGCTCAGTACGTGCGAGTCAGTGCGGCCGGCGGCGTCGAGGACGGCCTGTTCGCGGCCGAAGAGGACACCGAGGACTCGGCGCCAGACTTCGACATCCATGCCGCCGCGACCCGCCTGCCCGACGGCTACAGCATCGAGCTGCGCTGGCCCATCGCGGCGCTCAGGTTCCCGCACGACGGCGGTGCACCCTGGCGCATCATGGTCGCGCGCAACATCCCGCGCGACGACCGTACGCTCAACGTCAGCTCGCCGGCTCTGAACAAGGACGCGCTGAGCTTCATCGCCGAGTTGCAGCCGCTCGATGGCCTGGGCGATCTCGTCGAACAGGTGCGCGAACGCAGCTTCATCGGCTTTCGGCCCGAGCTGACAGTGCGCTCGACGCGCGACAGCAGCGACGAGAGTGGCACCCGCCGCACGCGCAAGGCCTCGCTGGGCGCCGAGTTCAAGTGGCGGCCGCGCGCTGACTGGGTGCTGGACGCGACGCTCAATCCCGATTTCTCCCAGGTCGAACTCGACGCGCCCCAGCTCGCCGGCAACACGCGCTTTGCGCTCAGCGTGCCCGAGAAGCGCCCCTTCTTCCTGGAGAGCGCCGACGTCGTCGGTCCGACCCAGCCCGACGAATCGGGCGAGAACCGCAGCCTCGCGGCCTTCTACACGCGCGCCATCACCGACCCCGACTGGGGCCTGCGCGCCACCTGGCGCGGCGCTGGCGCCGAGGCCACGGCCCTGAATCTGCGCGACGCCGGCGGCGGAACGGTGTTGCGCGCCGGTGCCTTTGCGACGCGCAGCGGCGTGCAGCCACGCGGCTCCCAGGCCAGCTTCGCGCGCGGCCGCACGCAACTTGGCGACCTCGGCCTGGCGGGCCTGGTGTCGCTACGCGACTTTGGCAAGGGGCTGACGACTCAGGTCATCGGCAGCGACGCTGTCTGGCGTGCCGGCGACAGCGACCAATGGCGCGGCCATCTGCTGCTGTCCGATACGACGCTGGGCCTGGACGCCGACGGCCAGGTACTGCGCGTGAGCCGCGAACGCGGCCACCGCGCCTGGGCGGCCTGGCGCCACCGGGATGCCGACTGGGCGGCCAACGTCAACATCGAGGAAATCAGCCCGCGCTTTGCCAATGACAACGGCTTCGTCAACCAGAGCGGCATTCGCCGTGCGTCGGCCTTCGGCTATCTGCGCCTGGGGCCACGGGAGTTCGCCGGCATCGACATGCATGACCACGAGGCGCAATTGAAGCTGCAGGAGACGCGCACGCTGGCCGACCCCGTGCTCGGTGTTGCGGCCGGGCAGGTGGTCGACCGCCTCTTCCAGCCAGGCTTCTGGTTCGCCGCCGCACGCAACACCGGCGTTTGGGGCCATGTTGGCCTGGACAGCCACCGCGCTCGGAGCGGCGGCCCGCTGCATGCGACGCGCACGCTGCTGATCGGCATCGAGTCCAACCCGGGCGAACTGCTGAACTACGTGGATGCCGAGGTGGAATGGGGCCGGCGCCTGGACGTCGATGCCGATCGCGTCGGCCTGGGCGCACAAGCCCAGATCCACGCCCAGATGCGCCTGCCGCTGCCCGCCGGGTTGTGGCTGGAGTTCGAGCAGCGCTTCGGCCTGGCCTGGATTGACGCGCCCGACGGGCGCCGCGCCTTCACGGACCGCAGCGCCCAGAGCTTGGTCGTCTTGCACCTGAGCCCGCGCGATTCCCTTCGGCTCATCCAGCAGCAGACCCGCTTCAACCGCCGCGCCGACACCGGCACGACCTTGGCTACGCAGGACGACAGGGCGCGGGTGCTGTCGGTGATGTTCCAGCACCGTGTGGGCCTGAGCCGCATCATCAGCCTGGGCCTGAACCGGGCTCGTGAACAGCCAGGTGCCGTGCGCGCCAGCGAGGTTTTCGCCAAGGCGACGCTGGGGTTCTAGAGATGCAGCCCCAGAAAAGACAAAGCGCCCGAAAGGGCGCTTTGCTCAGATCTCTTGCGAGGCTGTGGGATCAATAGCCGCCGGAACGGCCACCGCCGCCGTAGCCACCGCCGCCACCACCGTAGCCGCCGCCACCGCCGGAGCGGCCACCGCCGCCGCCGCCATAGCCGCCGCCACCGCCGGAGCGGCCACCGCCGCCACCACCGTAGCCGCCACCACCACCGTAGCCGCCGCCACCGCCGCTGCTACCGCCGCCGCCGTAGCCGCCGCCGCCGGAACGGCCACCACCGCCGCCGCCGCCGTAGCCGCCACCACCACCAAAGCCGCCACCGCCGGAACGGCCACCGCCGCCGCCGAAGCCGCCCGGACGCTCTTCACGAGGACGAGCCTCGTTGACGACGATGGCGCGGCCTTCGAGGGCCTGGCCGTTCATGCCGTTGATGGCTGCTTGCGCCTCAGCGTCCGAACCCATTTCGACGAAACCAAAACCCTTGGAACGGCCCGTCTCGCGGTCCATCATGACCTTCGCGGAGGTCACCGTACCAAATTGACCGAACGATTCTTGCAGCGATTCGTCACGCACGCTGTAGGCCAGATTGCCCACATAAAGCTTGTTTCCCATGGGGAAGCCCTTCTCTACTCAAAACCAAAAAACCATGTGGAGCTTCAACCCTACGTGAACCATTCAAGCGAAGGTGCGGCGTCCAGACACAGGCAATTGATTATGGTGGCGGGGTAAAGAGATTGCGGAACGCCACTCCGGCAAGTGTTGTTTTTCAGAGCTAGCACAAACCCTGGCGCCTGGGAGCCATCACGGTCCCGTCATCGATACCATCGCCCCGCCCCACCCGAATTCATGACAACCAGCCTGCTCGTTCCCCTCACCCGCGTGCTCGCCAGCGTCGACGCGCCGCGCAATCTGCGCGCCCTCTATGCACTGCTGGCCGGTTTTTGCGCCGCCGGCCTGCTGCTGGCCATGGCCCAGTCAGCCTTGGCGCGCGATCAAGGCCTCTTGAGCGCGCTCTGGGTGGGGCTGGCCTTGGCTGTCGCTTTTTTCAGCGTCAATGCGACGGGTCTGATGCTGATGGACCAGGCGCGCGGCCTGCCCGTGCGCGACCCTCAGGACGCGCTCTCGGACGCCCTGCGCAGCGGCCATCGCGTGCTGCTCGCCCTGTTGGCCTGCCTGGCCCTGGCCGGCGCGGCCGCCCTGGTGCTCGCCGGGCTGCTGTGGGCGACGCATTGGCCGGTCGTCGGCGCGCCTCTGCTGGCCGTCGTGCTGCCGGCTGGCGTGCTGGTGCTGGGCGGCATCAGCTTCGTCCTGGTCGTTCTCGTCGGACCTCTGGCGGGGCCAGCGGTGTGGGCGGGGCGGCGCAGCGCCGGCGTGCTGGTTTTTTTGCGCGAGCGCCTGCGTCACGGCCTGCCCGAAACGGCGCTGCTGATGGCCGCCGTCTACCTGATGACGGCGCTGGCCACGGCGGCCGTCAGCTTCGTCGTCGTCAGCGGCGGGCGGATGGTGGCCGGCCTGGCTATCCTCGGCGCGGGTGTGGAGCTGCCCGCCAACCAGTTGCTGGCCGGCGTCATGGGCTTGGGGCCGCGCGGCCTGGGAGCCAGTGGCGTGCCGCTGCAGGGCGGCGCGCTGGGCCTGGCTGCATTGATCGGCGGCGGCGTCGTGTTCGCCATCGCCCTGGTGCTGCCGACCCTGGTCTGGCTGCGCGGCTGCTGTGCCGTTTATCTGGCAGTGACCGAAGCGGAATGACGTCGCCCCGAATCGCGTCGCTCGTGCCAAGCGCGACGGAGACGCTGGTCGCCTTGGGGCTGGGCCATCGCTTGGTGGCCCGGACCGGTTTTTGCATCCACCCCGCCGAGGTGGTTGCCACCGTTGCCAAGGTGGGTGGCACCAAGGACGTGAACCTGGCCAAGCTGAGAAAGCTCGCGCCCACCCATGTCATCGTCAACGTGGACGAGAACCGGCTGGAAACCGCCGAAGCGCTGCGGGGGTTCGTGCCCGAGGTCATCGTGACCCACCCGAGCCGGCCCGAGGACAACCTGGCGCTGTTCGAGCAGTTGCGCGCTGCCTTTGCCGACGAGCCGGGCGTCAACGAACGCGCCGCGGCGCTGTCGGCCGAGTTCAACGCCGCACTGGCCCGCTGCCGCGAGCGGGTCTGGCCCGGCGAGAACGTGCTCTACCTGATCTGGCGCGACCCATGGATGACGGTGGCGCGCGACACCTATGTCTCGACGCTGCTGGTTGAAGTCGGCTGGCGCACCTGGCCCGACGTGCTGGGCGGCGAGCACGGCGCCGGCCGCTACCCTGCGCTTGCGGGCGATGAAGCCTGGCTTCGCGACATCGACCGCGTGCTGCTGAGCTCCGAGCCTTATCGCTTCGGTGCTGCGCATATCGCCGCGGCGCAGGCGCTGTGCCCGCAGGCACGCGTGCAGTTGGTCGACGGCGAACTGCTCAGCTGGTGGGGTTGCCGCGGCGCGGCAGGGCTGGACTATCTGCGCACCCTGCGCGAACACGCAGAGGCTTGAGTTTTTCGGCCTTGACAGCATCGGGGCCCGCCACAATCAGTCGCCATGGACATCTACAAGCCCCTCGTCGCGCTGTTGGCCATCGTGAATCCGGTCGGCGTGGTGCCCTTCTTCATCCACTTCACGTCCGCCTTTTCGCGCACGCAGCGGCGCAAGACCATCCTCGTCAGCGCCAGCACGGCCGGCATCGTCATCGCCTTGAGCGCGCTGTTCGGGCTGAAGATCATCGAGTTCTTTGGCATCTCGCTGGCCAGCTTCCAGGTGGGCGGCGGCTGCCTGCTGCTGATCAGCTCGCTGCAGATGCTCAACGCCCAGCCGGCCGAGGCGCGCAAGGAGGATGTGTCGGAGGGCAACACCAAGGCCGACGCCGGCGCCAGCATCGCCGTCGTGCCGCTGGCCATCCCGCTGCTGACCGGCCCGGCCACCATCTCCACCATGGTCATCTACGCCGACAAGACGCGCGTCTGGTGGGAGCTGGCCGTGCTTTGCGGCTATGGCGTTGTCGTCGCCCTCGTCACCTTCGTGGTCTTCTCCGCGTCCAGCAAGATCGCCAAGGTGCTGGGCCAGACCGGCATCAACATCATGACGCGGCTGATGGGCCTCATCCTTGCCGCGCTGGCGGTGGAGCTGCTGGCCGACGGCCTCATCAAGCTTTTCCCGGTGCTGGCCGCACGAACCGTGGGGTGACCACATGAGCCTGTTTGACCTGCCTCCCATCTGGATGGCGCCGATGGCCGGTGAGGCGTCCAGCGCCGCGCTGGTGGCCGCAGTGAGCGCAGGCGGCGGCTTCGGCCAGCTCGGCGCGGCCTACCTGACGCCGGCACGCATCACCGAGATTGCCGCCGACATCCGCGCGCGCACTGACCAGCCCTTCGGCATCAACCTGTTCTGCCCGCAGCCCTGGCTGCGCGACGACAGCGCACTGGACGCCTACCTCGCCCGCCTGGCCGCCTGGCACTCCGAACTGGGCCTGCCGGCGCCGGCGCGGCCGGAGCGCTTCGAGGAGGACTTCGACACCCAGCTTGAGGCCACCATCGCCGCACATCCCGCCGTCATCAGCTTCGCCATGGGCGACCCCGGCGTGGCGCGCGTGGCGGCGTTGAAGGCGCAGGGCTTCACCGTGCTCGGCACGGCCACGCAGGTGGCGGAAGGCCTGCTGCTGCAGGCCAGCGGTGTGGATGCCGTCATCGCCCAGGGCTACGAAGGCGGAGGCCACCGCGGCGGCTTCCTGGGCAGCGCGGAAGGCGCGCTGATCGGCACGATGGCGCTGGTGCCCCAGCTCGTCGACGCGCTGGATGTCCCGGTCATCGCTGCCGGAGGCATCGCCGACGCACGCGGCGTTGCGGCGGCGCAGGCGCTGGGCGCCAGCGCAGTGACGGTCGGCACGGCTTTTCTGCTGGTCGACGAATGCCCACTGTCGCCGCCCTACCGCGCCGCCCTGCTGGCCGCGAGCGACGCCGATTCGACGCTGACGCGCGCCTTCTCCGGCCGCCTGGCGCGCGGCGTGGCCAACCGCGTCACGCGGGAGCTGGAGGGCATCGTCCTGCCCGCCTTCCCGCAGCCCAACGCGGCCAGCCGACCGATGCGCCAGGCGGCGGCCAGGGCCGGCCGGGCTGACTTCATCAGCCTCTGGGCCGGTCAGGCGCTACCGGTCAACCGTGCGCCGGGTTCGGCTGCGCAGCTCGTCGCGAGCTTGGCCAAGGGTTGGCGCACTTGATTCTGCTGCTGGAAGACGACCCGGCGATTGCGGACACCGTCGCGTTCGCGCTGCGGCGCGAGGGCTTCGTCGTCGAGCACTGCGCCTGGCTGGCCGAGGCCCGCGAGCGCCTTCGCGCGGCACCGGCGCCCGAGCTGCTCATCCTCGACATCGGCCTGCCCGACGGCCATGGCCTGGACCTGTGCCGCGAGCTGCGCAATGGCCCGCTCTCCCGCCTGCCCGTCATCGTGCTGAGCGCGCGCAGCGAGGAGATGGATCGCGTGCTCGGCCTGGAGCTGGGCGCCGACGACTACCTCGCCAAGCCTTTCAGCCCGCGCGAGCTGGTCGCCCGCGTGCGCGCCCTGCTGCGCCGCGCCCAGGCCGCGCCAGCGCCAACGCTGGGCTTCACGGTCGACGGTACGCGAGTCAGCCTGGACGGCGTGCCGCTCAACCTCACCAAGCTGGAGCTCGGCCTGCTGACGCATCTGCTGCGCGCCCCGCAGCGCATCCACAGCCGCGACGCGTTGCTGGACGCCGTCTGGGGCAGCAGCGCCGAAAGCACAGACCGCACCGTGGACACCCACATCAAGACGCTGCGCGCCAAGCTGCGCGAGGCGGCACCGGCGCGCGACCCCATCAAGACGCATCGCGGGCTGGGCTATTCACTGGAACCATGAGCAGCCGCCAACCGCCCATGAACACAGCCACAGAGGCACAGAGACACAGAGGACAAGCCTGCTTCTCCGTGTCTCTGTGCCTCTGTGGCTTTGTTCGGAGTTCCTGACGTGCGGCTGGGGCTCAGAGTCTTCTTCGGCTTCTTCCTGATCGCCGGCCTCAGCGCAGTGCTACTGCTGAAAGTCTTCCTGGCCGAGGTCAAGCCAAGCGTGCGCGAGGTCATGGAAGACCTGATGGTGGACACCGCTCATCTGATGGCCGAGACCGCCGCCGATGAGATGGGCGCCAACGGCCTCAAGCCCGACAGCCCTCTGGCCGCGCGCCTGCAGCGCTATGTGAAACGCGAGGTCGACGTACCCATCTGGGGTTTGCGCAAGCAAAGCCTGGACCTGCGCATCTATGTGACCGACGCCCACGGCCGCGTCGTGCTTGACTCCGGCCAGCCCTCGGCCGTGGGCCAGGACTACTCGCAGTGGCGCGACGTGGCGCTGACGCTGCGCGGCGACTATGGCGCGCGCTCGACGCGCTATTCCGCGGACGACCGCAGCACCATCCTCGTCGTCGCCGCGCCCATCCTCAAGGACGGCCGCACGCTGGGCGTCGTCAGCGTCGCCAAGCCGGTGGCCAGCGTGCAGCGCTTCATCGACCGCGCCGAGCGCCGCGTGTTCTGGGCTGGCGCCGCACTGCTGGCCGCCAGCCTCATCGTCGGCGTGACGGTGACGCTGTGGCTGGTCGCCTCGGTGCGGCGGCTGCGCCGCTATGCCCAGCAGGCCCAGGCTGGCCAGGCCATTGCGCCGCCGGCCATGCCAGGTGAATTGGGCGATCTCGCCCATGCCATGGACGACATGCGCCGTCGCCTCGAAGGCCGTGAGCAGCTCGAACACGACGTGCGCGCACTGACGCATGAACTGAAGAGCCCGCTGGCCGCACTGCGCGCCAGCGGCGAGCTGCTGCAGGACGAGCTGCCCGCCGCCGACCGCCAGCGCTTCGCCGCCCAGGTTCTTGACCAGACCGCGCGGCTGCAGACGCTGGTGGAGCGCGTGCTGGCACTGTCGCAGCTGGAGGCCCAGGTCGGGCCGGGCGAGCGCCAGCGGATCACCTTGGCCGATTGGGCCGAAGGCCAACTCGAGCGGCAGGCGTCACGCCTTGCGCAGAAAAGCTTGAGCGTCACCTGGACGGCGCGCGAGGAAGCGGTCGTCGAAGTGGACACGGCGCTGCTGGAGCTGGCCCTGGGCAATCTGCTGGTCAACGCCATCGACTTCGCTCCGGCGGGCTCGACGCTCGAACTGGCCGTCACCACGACACCGGTGACCGCACGCCTGGCGCTGCGCGACCACGGCCCGGGCGTGCCGGCGGCGGCTTTTTCACAGCTGGGCAAACGCTTCTTCTCGACGGCGCGGCCGGGCAGCTTGGTCAAGGGTTCGGGCCTGGGCCTGGCGATTGCACGGCGCGTGGCGGAGCTGCACGGCGGCGGGCTGGCCTTCGAGGCGGCGGAACCGGGGTTGCGGGTGACGCTCGTGCTGCCTCGCTGACTTCACACAGGCTTCACGCACTTCGTCGCCTCCTCACCGCCGCTGGCGATGCTGGCGGGCATGAAGCTCAACCCCACCTTCTCCAAGCTGGCCATCCTGGCCGTCATCACCGCCGTGCTGTGCATCGTGCTCACCCAGATCGGCGGGCTCGTGCACGAGCGCCAATGGCGACAGCGCGAGGCCGCGCAGAGCGTCGAGCAGTCGCTTGCCGGCCCGCAGGCCTTCGCCGGGCCGCTACTCGTGCGCGACTGCAAGGAAAGCTGGGTCGTGCCGGGCGTGGACAAGAAGAAGGACTCCATCGAAACGCGTGACTTCCAGCTGATGGCATCGCCAACCACGTTGAAGATCGACGGCGGCGTGAGCCCGGAAGTGCGGCACCGCGGTCTCTTCAAGGTGAACACCTACCTCGCCCAGCTGAACGTGGAGGCGCGCTGGGAACGGCTCACCGCATTGGCTCCGCGAGCCGAACACCCGAACGGGCGGCTGAGCTGCGGCGACCCCACCGTGGTCATCGCGCTAAGCGACCCACGCGGCATCCGCACCGCCGAATTGAAGCGGGATGGCGGGACCCTGGCCGTCCTGCCCGGCAGCGCACACCCGACCCTTCACGGTGGCTTGCATGCGACGCTGGCCGAACTTCACACGGACGAGCCCTTGGTGCTTTCGCTGAAACTCAGCCTCGTCGGCAGCCAGCGCCTGGGCATCGTGCCTGCCGCCGGCGATACCCACGTCGCCTTGCAATCGAGCTGGCCGCACCCCAGCTTCACTGGCCAGTTCCTGCCCATCGAGCACCAGATCGGCGTCAGCGGCTTCTCCGCGCGCTGGCAGGTCTCGTCGCTGGCCAGCACGGCGGTAGCCGATGTGCAGGCCGGCCATGCCTTGCCCGACCTCTCGGGTGGTGGCGCGCTGGAGGCGCCCTACCCCGACGGCGGCAAGGTGGTCAAGGGGGGTGGCCTGGACGTCCTCGCCGTCGAGCTGATCGACCCCGTGAACCCCTACGTCATGAGCGACCGTGCCATCAAGTACGGCCTGATGTTCATCGCGCTAACCTTCGTCACCGTCGGCCTGACCGAACTGCTGACGGGCCGGCGCGTGCACCCGGTGCAGTACCTGCTGGTCGGCCTGGCGCTGAGCCTGTTCTTCCTGCTGCTGCTCAGCCTGTCGGAGCATCTGCCCTTCCTGGTTGCCTACCTGATCGCGGCCGGCGCGGCGGCCCTGGTGCTGACGCAGTACGCCGCGGCCATGCTGGGTGGCTGGCTGCGCGGCGCGGCGTTCGGCGGCGGCATCGCGCTGTTGTACGGCGCGCTGTATGTGCTGCTGAGCCGCGAGCAGACGGCCCTGGTGATCGGCGCCGTGCTGCTGTTCGCCGTGCTGGCCGCGGTCATGACACTCACGCGCAAGCTTGACTGGTATCGCCTGGGCAGCGCCGCCGCCGAGTGATTTACGCTAGGGGCTGCATCTCACCCCCCAAGCACGCCCCGTTAGCGCTCAATGTCCCGACAAGGTTTCGACTACATCATCGTGGGCGCCGGCACCGCCGGCTGCCTGCTCGCGAACCGGCTCAGCGCCAACCCGGAGAAGCGCATCCTGCTCATTGAGGCCGGCGGCAAGGACGACTACCACTGGATCCACATCCCCGTCGGCTACCTCTACTGCATCGGCAACCCGCGCACCGACTGGTGCTTCAACACCGAGGCCGAGGCCGGGCTGAACGGCCGCAGCCTGCGCTACCCGCGTGGCAAGGTGCTGGGCGGCAGCTCCAGCATCAACGGCATGATCTATATGCGCGGCCAGAGCCGCGACTACGAACACTGGGCCGAGGCGACAGGTGATGACACCTGGCGTTGGGAGCGCGTGCTGCGCGCCTTTCGCAAGCACGAGAACCACTGGCGGCTGGACACGCCCAAGACCGCACCCGAGGGTTTTGCCGCCGTGCACGGCCACAAGGGCGAGTGGCGGGTCGAGCAACAACGCCTGCGCTGGCCCATCCTCGACGCCTTTGCCGCCGCCGCCGCCCAAGCCGGCATCCCGGCCACGAGCGACTTCAACGCCGGCAACAACGAGGGTGTGGGCTATTTCGAGGTCAACCAGAAGAAGGGCTGGCGCTGGAACACGGCCAAGGCCTTCCTGCGGCCGACCACCTTTGGGCGGCCCAACTTCGAGCTGTGGACGGGCGCCCAGGTGCGCAAGCTGCGCCTGCTCAAGGATGACACGGGCCTGCGCTGCAGCGGCGTCGAGGTGCTGACACCTCATGGCGTCGAACAGCCCTGGCTCAACGTCGGCGGCGAGGTCATCCTGGCCGCTGGCGCCATCGGCTCGCCGCAGATCATGCAGCTGAGCGGCCTCGGCCCGGCCGACCTGCTGCAGAGCCTGGGGCTGACGGTCGAGCAGCACCTGCCGGGAGTGGGCGCCAATCTGCAGGACCATCTGCAGATCCGTGCCGTCTACAAGGTGGACGGCGCGAAGACGCTGAACACGCGCTCGGCCTCGCTGCTGGGCAAGGCCATGATCGGCCTGGAGTACGCGCTGCGCCGCAGCGGCCCGATGAGCATGGCGCCCAGCCAGCTCGGCGCCTTCACGCGCAGCCACCCCGACAAGGTCTGGCCCGACCTGGAATACCACGTGCAGCCGCTGTCGCTGGATGCCTTTGGCGAACCGCTGCACGGCTTCAACGCCTTCACGGCCAGCGTCTGCAACCTCAACCCGACCAGCCGCGGCACGGTGCTCGCCACCTCGCCCGACGCGACGGTGGCGCCGGCCATCCGGCCCAACTACCTGTCCACCGAGGCGGACCGTCACGTCGCGGCCGAAAGCCTGAAGCTGACGCGCCGCATCGTGTCCCAGCCGGCGCTGGCCAGCTTCAAGCCCGAGGAATACAAGCCGGGCCCGCAGTACCAGACCGACGAGGAACTGGCGCGGCTGGCCGGCGACATCGCGACGACCATCTTCCACCCCGTGGGCACCTGCCGCATGGGCCGCAAGGACGACCCCGGCGCGGTGGTCGACTCGCGGCTGCGCGTGCGCGGCGTGAGCGGCTTGCGCATCGCGGACGCGAGCGTGATGCCGACGATCACGAGCGGCAATACGAATTCGCCGACATTGATGATTGCGGAAAAGCTGGCGGGGTGGTTGGCGCAGTAGCCGTTCGGCGCACCGACCTGGGCCCCAGTCACCGCGCTCAGCCCGGCGTCGCCTCGGCGCGCCGCATCGGCAGCGTGACGCGGAACGTCGTGCCGCTGCCGACCTGGCTGTGCACGTCGATGCGCCCGGCGTGCTTTTGCACGATGCCGTAGGACAAGGACAGCCCGAGCCCTCTGCCCTGGCCGACCGGCTTGGTGGTGTAGAAGGGCTCGAAGATGCGCCCGAGCACTTCTTGCGGCATGCCGCAGCCCGTGTCGGCCACTTCCAGCCACACATGCGCGTCGCCTTCACAACCGGTTCGAAGCGTGATCGTGCCGCGCACCCCGCTATCGATCGCATGGGCTGCGTTGACGACCAGGTTCAGTACCACCTGGTTGATCTGCGACGGCATGCAGTCGACTTCCGGCAACCGGCCGAACTCCCGCACCAGGTCGGCCTTGTGCTGCACTTCACCAGCGACCAGGTTGAGCGTGGATTCGATGCCCGCGTGCAGGTCGACGCGCTGCCATTCCTGCCCGGCGTCGACGCGCGAGAAATCCTTCAGGTCCTGCACGATCTGGCGAACCCGCATCAGGCCCTCGCGCGACTCCTGGATCAGCGCCGGCATATCGTCGTGCAGATAGTCCAGGCCCACCTGCTCCCGCTGTGCTGCAAGCGATGCGGCCAGGCTCGCGGGCAGCTGGTCCTCGGCCGCGCGGTAGGCGCCGAGCAGCCCGAACAACTGTTCCCGGTAGGTATCCAGCGTGCCGTGGTTCGCAAAGACATAGCCGATCGGGTTGTTGATCTCGTGCGCCACCCCGGCGGCGAGCTGCCCGATGGACGCCAGGCTCTGCGATTGCACCAGCTGGGTCTCCAGCTGCTTGCGCTCCGTGATTTCCGCCTGCAGCGCCGCGTTCGCCTGCGTCAGCTGGGTGGTACGCGCGGCCACCGCGGCTTCAAGTTGATCGATCTGCGCGGCAGCCTGCTGCGTGGCCTGCCATTTCGCAGCCAGCGCGTTGGCCAGCTGGCTCACCTCGATGTTGTCGAAGGGCTTCTTCAGGATGAGCAGCCGGCCGCGGGTGTCCAGGCGCTGCAGCACCTCCTCCCATGAGGCGTCGGAGTAGGCGGTGCAGAAGACCACCTGCAGCCTCGGGTCGGCTTGCCAAAGGCGCTCGACCGTCTCCACGCCATCCCACCCGGGCGGCATGCGCATGTCGACGAAGGCCACCGCATAGGGCCGGCCCTGCGCCAGCGCCTCGACCACGCGGGCCAGGCCTTCCTGGCCCTGGTAGGCCGAGTCGAGCTCGAAGGGCTGGGCGGCTGCGGTGATTTCGTCGCCGAACAATGCCGCCTTGGCGGCTTCCAGCGCCGACGCGGCGCCGAGTTCGGGCGCGAGGATCTTGCGGAAGTCCGCATGGATCGTCGGCATGTCGTCGACCAGCAGGACGCGACGGTTCTCGAAGGAGTTCATGCCTGGGTGTCCGTGGCAGCGGTCAGCGGTAGTTCAAGCGTGAAGGTGGCCCCGGTTCCGGGGCCGTCACTGTGGGCAGTCAGCGTACCGCCCATCTCCTGAGCTGCCAATACGCAACTGTGAAGGCCAAAACCGTGGCCGTCCTGCTTGGTCGTGAACCCGTGCGCGAAGATGCGCGTGAGATTCTCCGGCGCGATGCCGCAACCGTTGTCGGCAACAGCCACCTGGAGGCGATCCCCTTCAACCGCCCGTACCCGCACCACGATGCATTGCCCGACGTCGGGCGGCGCCTGCAGCACCGCATGGCGCGCGTTGCCAATCAGGTTCACCAGGATCAGCAGCGTGCGGTGCTTGTCCAGCATCAATGCCGGCACATCCTCGAACTCGCGCTCCACGCGCAGAGGGCCGATGCCGCCGGTATCGATGCGCAGCGCATCCTCGATCAAGTCGGTGATGCGGGTCGATTCGACCATGCTGGACGCGCCGGCGTAGGACTGCTGCGTCGCCACGATTTCCTTGATGTGGCGCACGCTGCGCGTCAGCGCCGCCAGCTCGTCAAGGATCTGCTGGCGCTCCTCGGCCACCGCCACCGAGAGTTGCTTCAGATAGCCTGGCAGCAGCCGCCCGCGCGCGTCGCGGGTGAGGTAGTCGCCCAGGTCCTGCGCATGCGCGTCCAGCAGCGCCACCGCGCGGGCCAGCCCTGCGGCCTCCGAACCGCGGACCTTGCCACTGATCAACTCGGCCGACACATTGACGCTGTTGAGCACATTGCCGACGTTGTGCAGCACGTTGGTGGCGATCTCGGCCATGCCCGACTGGCGCGCGTTCTCCAGCGCCTGCTTCTGCGCCAATTGCTGCTCGCGCGCCTTGCGCACCGCTTCGGCCGCTTCCTCGCGGCGAAAGAAGAAGTGGCCGGTCGTCAGCAGGATCACGATGATCGGCGTGGCCGCGACGACGACGACGATGCCCGACTGCCGGAAGCTGAGGAACAGCAATGTCGCCACCGAGGCGTTGCCCGCGTAGGCGATGCCAAGCCAGCCGAATGCGTCGACGAATGCCCGGACCGACAGCGGCTCGTTGCGCTTGAGCCGTGGCACGGCCGTGGCCATCACGGTGTTCAGCACGAAGTAGGCGAGCGCAAACAGGATCGCGCCCAGCAGGATCAGGCTGTCGCTCTCCAGCTGATGGCTACGCAGTTCGCCCAGTGCCACGTGCAGCACCGTGCCGGCGCTGAACATGGCAATGGCCGCCATCGCGGGGCTGGCGATGCGGCTGGTCCAGCGCTTGGAGGTGCGCCAGGCGCCGACCAGCGCTTCCGCTGCCGACGCCACGGCCGCGGCCTCCGGCCCGTTCAGCAGCAGCAGCAGGAAGATGAAGATCTCGCCAGCGGTGAACGAGTTCGTTGAACGCGGAATCCGCACCGGCACCAGCCCGGCCAGCATCGCCAGCAGCGTGCCGCCCACCACGCGCAACCAGGCATCCGGCGAAAGGCTCACAACGTGGCGCAACGAGTGCGCGAGCACCACCACACCGATGCAGACCACCGCCCACCAATACACCGCCGCCTTGCGGTTGTAGTCCGGCATCAGTGCCTGATGGACGCGCCGAGGCCAGCTCACTCCGGGCTCGGCGCCTGCAGCAACCATCATCGTTCGCCGGTGCGGGCAACTTCGCTGAGCACGACACCCTCGCTGAGCACCACGCCCTCGCTCAGCACGACACCCTCGCTGAGCACCACGCCTTCGCTCAGCACCACGCCTTCGCTGAGGACGACCCCTTCGCTGAGGACCACACCCTCACTGAGGACGACGCCTTCGCTGAGCACCACACCGCTGCCCGATGCCAGCCAGCCGGAAAGCGTCGCGGTGGGGACGAAGACGCCCGTGCGACCCAGCAGCGAACTGCGGCCGACCAGCGAATTCAGCGTGATGACGCCGTCGGTCAGGAAGCGCTGCCCCGTCGGCACGGGAGACGCCGTGATCGTCGACAGCGCCGCGCCGGGGCGGATCTGGACAGTAACGCGCGTCGCGCTGCCGCCCACCCAGAACAGGCCCGGGTCGTACACCGGCTGGTAGCGGGTGAAAAGCGCGCTGCCGCTGTAGAGGTGGCGCCCGCCGGCGAAGATGATGCGACTCCAGGGCACCGACTGACCGCCGATGATCGACACCGGCGCGGGCATCACCTGGCCCGGCGCCAGCAGCGGCGCACCCGCCGCGATGCGGCCGCTGGCGATGACCGTGGCGAGATCGCTGCGCAGCGCACCGGCCAGCCGCACCGCGCCGTCGACGTTCAACAGGCCCGCGCCCTGCTGCAGCAGGTTGGCGCCCGGCAGGGCCTGCGCGGTGTACTGCAGGATCGCCTTCACCAACGGGGGCGTCAGGCCGGGGTTGGCCTGCAACATCAGGGCCACGGTACCGGACACCACCGGCGCAGCGACCGAAGTGCCGCTCAGGTCCATCAGCTCGCGGCCCCGCGGCTGCGCCGTGCCGCCATAGGGCGCCGACAGCGAGGGGAAGTCCGTGGCGAGCGTGCTGCCGGCCGCCATCGGGCCGACGATGCGATTGCCCGGAGCCACCAGGTCCGGCTTGAGCAGGTTGTCGGCGACGCGGCGCCCGTCGGGCAGGAACAGGCCGCCGCGGGTGGGCCCGCGGGAACTGAAATGGTTGACTGCGTCGTCGCTGCGCGAGGCCGTCGCCTGCGTGTTGGCCGACCCCACGGTGATGACCGAGGGCTCGTTGCCCGGCGAGCTGATCGTGCCGTAGCGCTCCTGGCCGGAAGCGTCCGTGCCGTAGTTGCCGGCGGCAACGACCACCACGAGGCCGGCTGCGCTCGCGCCGCGCAGAGCGCCGCACAGCGGGTCGGTCCGATACGACTCGGTCGAATCGGCGGCAAGGCTCACGTTGAGCACGCGGATGTTTTGCTGCTTCGCATGCGCGATGACCCAGTCGATCCCGGCCAGCACATCGCTCAGCTCGCCTTCGCCGCGGCTGTCAAGCACCTTGACGTCGACCAGCGAGGCCTGGGTGGCGATGCCGCTCGACTCGGGCAGACGCGACGTCGAGCGGCCTGCGGCGACGCCCGCGACATGCGTGCCGTGGCCATATGCATCCGCCCCGCCCGCCGCTTGGGGGCGTTCATCGAGCGCCGCGTCGGATCGGTCGACGCCGGGCTGCCAGGCGCGGCCCGCGCCGCCTTGCGTCACCTTCTCAAAGTCGACGGCGCGTGCGACCCGCGAGCGCTGGCCATCGGTGAACGCGGTGTGGTTCCCAGCGATGCCCGAATCCAGCACGGCGATGGCGACGCCCGAGCCGTCCAGGCCCCGCGCCGCGCCGATCGTGGCGGCACGCACGTCGGCTGCGCCGGTGGAGGCCTCGGTCAGGCTGAACGTGCGGGCCGCGCGCCGGTTCGGCGAGATGCTCTGCACGTCCGGCCGCGCAGCGAGCGCGTCAACCTTGTCAACGGGCAAGGTCACGAAAAGCGCCGGCACCGACTGGTAGCGCCAGTAGACGGTGCCTCCCGCCGCCACGACCGCGCGGCGGAGCTCGACCAGCTCGGCGTCCCGCCCGTCGCTGACGACCAGGGTGTGCACGTAGCGGCGACCAGCCAGTTCCTGTTGCCAGCGCTGGCGAGGCGCAGCGGCCGAATCGACGGCCTGGCGCAGATCGGCGGCAATCTTGTCGCGCGGCGCTGCTTGCGCCAGTGCAGGCCACAGCAATGCAGCCAGCGTCAGCAGCAGCGCAAGCGCCGCGTGCAGGCGCCACTCGATCAGAACTACGAATCGAAGAGGGAGCGTGGTGGACTTCATGGACAGCTTTCGTTGTTGCGCTGATTCCTACGCACACGCCCGGTCGGGCGTCGCGCCGCATCCCGGCGACGGAAGAGCTGCCATGTCGACGGCGACCTGCCGGCGGCTTGTCCTTGGCAACCCCGCTGTCGTAACCCGCCAGGCGGGCCTTAGACCGGAAGCTTTGCGACCCCGGCTTTCGCTCGGGTGTGCCTTTGTCATCAGTGAAAAAGAATGTATTTGAAATCGCAGCGACGCGTTGTGAACAAGTGGCGCTTCCGGCAGCGCCGGGTGACCGTTACACATCGACGGTTCGGTCATGAATGCAGCACCGCCCAGATAGGAAGTCATGCGCCGATCGACGCAAGCCATGTTGGGGTGCCCGGGCCTCAGTCTTGCGCTGCAGCAGCTGACGCTGGCGGCGGCCGTAGTACCAGACCGACGAGGAACTGGCGCGCGATATCAACAACCATCTAGCCCGTGGGCACCTGCCGCATGGGCCGCAAGGACGACCCCGGTGCGGTGGTCGACTCACGGCTGCGCGTGCGCGGGCTGCGCATCGCGGATGCGAGCGTGATGCCGACGATCAAGAGCGGGAACACGAATTCGCCGACATTGATGATTGCGGAGAAGTTGGCGGGGTGGCTGGTAGCGTGAGCCGCGCCTGGTCGGCGCGTTCCGCCACAGCGCACCGGGGCCGGCGCACTAACGCCCCCCGTTGCCGGTAGCCAGCACCGTCCCCGCCTCACCTTCGATCCAGGCCGTCTTGCTGTCCACGGTCTGGATGCGCCACAGGTCGCGGTCTGCTTGTGTGGGCTGTCTGACCCACGTCTTGCCGCCATCCGTGGTGGCAACAACCATGCCTCCACGGCCCACCGCCCATCCGTTGTTGGCATCGGCGAACGCAATGTCAGCGAACTGCCCGCTGACGCCCGTCACCTCGGTCCAGGTGGCGCCAGCGTCGTCCGAACGGTACAAGCCGAAGGTTTGCGCGGACCACCAGGTCTTGGCATCGCTCGCGATGACTTTGCTGCGCGTGTTGAACGGCGATTCAACGTTGGGCGCGAGAACCGTCCAGGTCTGGCCATCGTCCACCGTACTTGCCAGCAACGTGCCACGTCCATAGATGACGATCTGTCGCCCGTCTCCGAAGAACAGCCCACCTACGCTCACCGTCTGCGGCGGTGACAGGGTCATCCACGTCTGGCCGCCATCGCGGGTAAACACCAGCCCGCGCCGATCGGTCGGCTCGCCCCAGCCACGGTTGGCGTCGACGAAGTCGAATCGCACCAGGCCCCCATGAACTAGCTGGCCATCACGCCATGTGGCGCCGCCATCCGACGTCTTGTACAGGCGGCCGTCGCTCTGCAGCATCCAGCCGATCTTGTCGTCGACGAAGCGCAGCGCCGTGTTGGTGGCCGTGGAGGGCAGGCCTGTGCTCGGCTTGGTCGTCCAGGTTCGCCCGCCATCGCTCGTCTGGCGCAGTTGGCCCGTCGCATCCAGACCAAGGCCGCGCTTGGCGTCAAGGAAGGCGAGTTTCATGGAGTACCCGCCAAACCAGGGCGACGAGGGAAGGTAGTTGGGCAGTGGAGCGGCATCGACCGCGATCGTCCAGTTGCGTCCTCCGTCGGTCGACAGGAAGGCGCGCCCGGTGCTGTCCTGCATGCTGAAGACGTTGCCATCGACCTGACGAAGGCGCTTGAAGGCCGCATAGGTGGGTTTGCTGAGGCCCTCCACCGATGCGGAGGACCATGTTTGCCCTCCGTCACCGCTCCAGGCCAGACCGCGTTCTGCGTACTCGCCTCCCAATTCGGATGGCCGCCAGATAAAGGGGCCCTGTGACGGCACCAGCACCGTCGTGCCGACGGCCAGGGCTCCCTCGCCGGTGGCGCCCAGCGCAGGCAGCCGCACGGTGCTCCAGTGCGTTCCGCCGTCGTTGCTGGAGATCAGCGTCCGATTGTCGAGGCTGGCCAGCAGCACCTGGTCCGCTGCGCTCGCCCGGATGATGCTCAGCCTGTTGCCCACCGGCATCGCGGCGCCATCAAGGGTGCTCGGGTCGACGCGGCGCCAGCTGTCACCGCCGTCAAAGCTCAGGAGGAGCGTATAGGTTGTTACCCAGCTCACCGTGGCCGGGTCGAACGTCGACAACACCCATCCGGCAGCCACGGTCTGGTCGTCGACCAGGTTGAAGAACGCGCTACCGCCATTGCCATGAGCCAACAGGTCGAGCACGACCGTGCTGGTCCGTCCGAAGTCCGTGGAGCGTCTCAACTCGGCACCGGAGAAACCCCAGAACGTCCCGCGCGATGAAATGTCGCTGAGAAAAAAATCGTGCCGCGCCCAGGTTGCGCCCCCATCGGTCGTGTGCAGGCCCGTGGTGCCGACGATAGCGATCTGATCGTCGACCGCCACCAGCCGACTGCCAAAGCCGGCTCGCAGCGCAAGGGGCACGGGGGCCGTGCGGCTCCATGTCTCCCCACCATCGGTCGTGCGGAGCAACGTGGGCTCGTCACCCATGACCCAGCCGTGCTTCGCCGAAGCGAAACTGACGGCCCTCAGCGCTTTCGTGGAACCGCTGGCCTCAGTCGACCAGGTGACGCCGCCATCCGTGCTCCGGGACAGCTCGCCATGCTCTCCCGTCACGAACAGCGAGGTCTTGGATGCAAAGAAGCTGTCGGTGTGCACATTGCCATGCGGTAACGGCTGCTGCCAGCACCAGCCGCCATCGCCTGTCTTGGAGCATTGCAGGCCCCTGACGTTGTTCAGGTTGGTGATGCTGACGCGGACGACCTCCGTCTTTGAGGCGCCTGCAGCGTTGCTCACTGTGAGCTTGACGTCGTAATCGCCACCCTTGGCGTACTGATGCTTCGGACTGGTCTCGGTGCTGGTCTTGCCGTCACCGAAATCCCAACCAAAGCTGAGGCCCGGCGTCGAGGGCGCGCTGCTGCCAAACTGGAGCTCACTGGTCGACTCGGCCGTCGCCGGTGCCGTGACGCTGAGGGTATCTGGCAAAGGGGTCGGCGGTGTGGGAGGCTCGCCGCCGCTCCCACCACCGCCGCCACATGCGCTCAGCAGCGCCGCTGCAACCAGCGCACCCCACCAGCTCGGCAATTTCCTGTTCAGTGTTTTCATTCGCACTCTTCGGCTGATATTTGCTAATCAGTCTATCCGTGCAATAGGGCACGAAACGATGTGTCTATTTCCCGTCAGTTAGCAAAAGGCCAAGCAAAGCATCACGCTGCAGACACGGCCGGCTAGGTGCGGCCGGCATGCAATCTCCGTGAGGCCGACGGCCGCGACAATCACGGCATGCCGTCTGATCGTTCCCGCGTCCTCTCCGTCATCCCGCCGATGACGCAGCTGAACACGCCCTACCCGTCCACCGCCTACCTGACGGGCTTCCTGCGCTCACGCGGCATCGATGCGCAGCAGGTGGACCTGGCGCTGGCCCTGGTGCTGGAGCTGTTCACACCCACCGGCCTGGCCCAGCTGCATGAAGCCGTGCTGGCCCTGCCCGAAGGCGAGCGCACGCCGCAGACGGCCTGGTTTGCCGCCGAGTTCCCGGCAATAGCTGCCGCCACGCCGCGCGTCCTCGGCTTCTTGCAGGGCCGCGACCCGACGCTGGCGCATCGCATCAATACCCGCGCCTTCCTGCCCGAAGGCGCACGCTTCGCGTCGCTGGACGCCTATGTCGACGAGGACGGCGGCGACCCGCTCGCCTGGGCGTTTGGCGCCCTCGGCTTGCAGGACCGCGCGCGCCACCTCGCAACCCTCTTCCTGAACGACCTCGCCGACGTGCTGCGCGACGCCGTGGATGAACGCTTCGAGTTCGTCCGCTATGCCGAATCCCTGGCCGCGGCCCAAGCGCATTTCGACCCGCTGGCCACCGCCCTGGCCGCTCCGCCCAATCTCGTCGACCGCACGCTGCACACGTTGACGCTGGCCGCGCTGGAACAGCACCAACCCGAGGTCGTGCTGCTGTCCGTGCCCTTCCCCGGCTCGGTCTACGCCGCCCTGCGCATCGCCCAGACGATCAAGGCCGCACGGCCAGAGGTCGTCTGCGTGCTGGGCGGCGGCTATGTGAACACCGAGCTGCGCGAACTGGCCGAGCCGCGCGTCTTCGACTTTGTCGACTATGTGACGCTGGACGCCGGCGAGCGGCCACTGCTGGCGCTGCTGGAGCACGTCGCCGGCAAGCGCTCCAAGACGCGCCTGGTGCGTACCTTCTGGCGCGACGGCACGGAGGTCAGGTACACCAACTTCGTCGAGCCCGACATTCCCTTCGATGACGTCGGCACACCGACCTGGGACGGCCTGCCGCTGGACCGCTATCTGTCGCTGCTGGACATGCTCAACCCGATGAACCGGCTCTGGAGCGACGGCCGCTGGAACAAGCTGACCGTGGCTCATGGCTGCTACTGGAAGAAATGCAGCTTCTGCGACGTCAGCCTGGACTACATCTCGCGCTACGAGGCCGCGTCGGCTTCAGTGCTGGTGGACCGCATCGAGGCCATCGTCAAGGAGACGGGCCAGACGGGCTTCCACTTTGTCGACGAAGCCGCGCCCCCGAAGGCGCTCAAGGCTCTGGCCGAGGAGCTGATCCGCCGCGGCGTGGCCATCAGCTGGTGGGGCAATATCCGCTTCGAGAAAACCTTCACACCCGAGCTCTGCCAGCTGCTGGCCGATAGCGGCTGCATCGCCATCTCGGGCGGGCTGGAGGTGGCATCGGACCGGCTGCTGAAGCTGATGAAAAAGGGCGTCAGCATCGAGCAGGTGGCGCGCGTGACCAAGGCCTTTGCCGACGCCGGCGTGCTGGTGCATGCCTACCTGATGTACGGCTTCCCCACGCAGACAACGCAGGACACCGTGGACGCGCTGGAATACGTGCGCCAGCTGTTCGAGAACGGCTGCATCCACAGCGGCTTCTTCCACCGCTTCGCCTGCACGGTGCATTCGCCCGTCGGACTGAACCCGGCGGAATACGGCGTCACGCTACAGCCCCTGCCCGCCGATGGCCGCTTTGCGAAGAACGACGTCGCCTTCATCGACCCCACGCCCACCGACCACGACGGCCTGGGCCAGGGGCTGAAGAAGGGCCTGTACAACTTCATGCACGGCATCGGCGTGGACAGCGATATCCGCAGTTGGTTCCCGGTGCGCGTACCCAAGACGACAGTGCCGCGCCGCTTCGTCGAGCGCGCCCTCGCGACAATCACCTGATGTACACCTCCACCTTCACCTTCGCCAAGGGCGACTACGACGCCGATTTCTTCGCGCTGGACGACCGCATCGCCGCCATCGCCCGCGCCATTCCCGGCTACCTCGGCGAGGAAGCCTGGGAGAACGCAGCGAACGGGCTGATCTCCAACGTCTACTACTGGGACTCGATGGAGGCCCTGCAGCAGCTGATGAGCCACCCCGCGCACCGCGAGGCCAAGCAGGCCCAAGCCAAATGGCTGAGGGGCTACCAGGTGGTCATCGCCGAGGTGGTGCGCACCTATGGCGATGGCGGCATCGCCCATCCGCTCGCCGAAACCACGCCGGCCCACTGACTTTTGTGCAGTGCACAATCGCCGCATCCAGCAACGGAGGCGGCGATGCGGCGAGTCGTGTTCAACCAGAAGGGTGGCGTGGGCAAGTCCACGATCACCAGCAACCTGGCGGCGATTGCCGCGGCAGCGGGCAAGCGGGTGCTGGTCATCGACCTGGACCGTCAGGGCAACACCAGCCGCTACCTGATGGGCGATGCGCTGGATGAAGGCGCCGCGGGCTCGGCTGAATTCTTCGAATCGACGCTGAAATTCAGCGTGCGCGCACCTGGCGCGACCGAGTTCGTCGTCGAGACGCCCTGGGAGAACCTCCACCTGATGCCGGCCAGCGCCGAGCTCGACGAGCTGCACGGCAAGCTGGAGAGCCGCTACAAGATCTACAAGCTGCGCGACGCGCTGCTGCCGCTGGCCGACGACTACGACGAGATCTGGATCGACACGCCGCCGGCGCTGAACTTCTACACACGCTCGGCGCTGATCGCGTCCCAGGGCTGCCTCATCCCCTTCGACTGCGACGACTTCTCGCGCCGGGCGCTCTACGGCCTGCTGGAAGCCGTGGAAGAGATCCGCGCCGACCACGCGCCCGAGCTGTCGGTGGAGGGCATCGTCGTCAACCAGTTCCAGGCCCGCGCCTCGCTGCCGCAGCGCGTCGTGCAGGAGCTGCTGGACGAGGGCCTGCCGGTGCTGCAGCCTTATCTGTCGAGCAGTGTGAAGGTCAAGGAGTCGCACGAGCTGAGCCGGCCCATGATCCATCTCGATGCGCGCCACAAGCTGACGCAGGAGATGCAGGCGCTGTACGAAGCGCTGGGCTGAACCGGGCGTTTTTCCGGCCTTGGCCCGCCAGCGCCGATGGCCAGAATGTCGGCATGAGCACTCCCGAATCCGTACGCATCGTCGGCGCCAGCGTCCAGACCGAACTGCCCGTCATCATTGCCGAGCTGGGCCCGATCGCGGACCGGCTGCAGCTGGCGCGCGAGGCCATCGACGAGCTGCGCATCAGCCACCCGCAGTCGCCCGAGTCCAACGTGAAGTCGGTGTACATGAGCCCGTGGAAAAGCCACATGCTCAATGCCAAGCTGCTGCCGCTGTGCGCCAGCGTCGTCGAGATCGCCAAGGCGGCCGCGCCCAAAGCCTGGTCGGGCGAGCTCGACTCGCTCGGGCTGGACCTGCTCGTCACCCACTGCTGGGGCGCCATCTACGAACAGGCCGACTACACGGCCCCGCACAACCACTGGCCGGCCGACCTGAGCTGCGTTGTCTACCTGGAAGCTGAAGCCGGTTGCGCGCCGCTGGTGTTCTCCAAGACCAGCGCCTACCAGCCGCGGCCCGGCACGTTGATCATGTTCCCGGGCATCACCATGCACGAGGTGCCGGCCACGCCGGGGCGGCGCGTCGTCGTCGCGATGAACCTCTTCAAGCAGCTGGGGCTGGGTCCGCAGGCACCGGCGGCAGGCTGAGCCGCGCCCGCAGCCCCGGGCCGGCGTGGGCATCCAGCAGCTCCAGCCGGCCGCCGTGCCGGGCCGCGATGTCGGCCGCGATGGCCAGGCCCAGGCCGCTGCCGGTGCCCGTGGCGGCATCACCGCGGCGGAAACGCAGCATGGCGGCCGGGCGGTCGGCTGGCGCAATGCCGGGCCCGTTGTCCTCGACCTCCAGCCACGGTCCGGCCGCATCGCTGCCGCAACGCACCGTGATGCGGGCGCTTGCGCCGGCGTAGCTGACGGCGTTGTGGATGAGGTTCTCGAGCAGCTCGCGCAGCAGGAAGGCATGGCCCAGCGCCGGCGCCTCGGCCAGTTCGAAGCCGAGGTCGACACCCGCAGGCAGCGCGCGATGGGCCCAGTCCTGGCCGCTTTCGGTGGCGATGTCGCGCAGGTCGATGCGCTGCCCCACGTCGACGCTGCGGTCCTCCGCGCGGGCCAGCGACAGCAGCTGCTGGGCCAGGCGGGCGCTGCGCACGACACGCTGGCGCAGCCGCTCCAGCAGCGGGTCCACGCGCTGGTCGTGCGGCTCCAGCATGGCCAGCTCGATCTCGGTCTGCAGGGAGGTCAGCGGCGTGCGCAACTGGTGGGCCGCGTCGGCCAGGAACTCGCGCTGGGCGCCGGCCGCGCGGGCCAGGCGCTCGAACAGGCGGTTGAAGGCGGCCTGCAGTGGCACCAGCTCGCGCGGCAGGCTGGCCGCCAGCGGTGTCAGCCGGTGCAGGTCGCGATGCTCCAGCTCGGCGCTCAGGCCCGTCAGCGGCGCCAGGCCCTGGCGGATGGCCCACCAGCCGGCCAGGGCCAGCAGCAAAGCCAGCGCCACGCCGTTCAACGCGACCGAGCTGCCGATCTCGCTCTGCAGCGCGTCGCGCTTGTGCAGGGTCTCGGCAACGAGGATCTGGCAGACACCGGTGCCGCAGTCATGGCCGAGTTGCACCAGGCGCAGCTCTCGGCCGCGCAGCTTGACGTCGCCGTAGGAGGAGTGGCCCGCCGCCTGCGGGGCCGGGCGGGGCTGCAACTCGGCCAGGCCGGCGTCGCCCTGCAGCACCTCGCCGCGCGGCGCCAACACCAGGTAGAAGACATCGTCCTGGCGGTCGAAGCGCAGGGCGCGGTCCATGGTGGCGCTGACATCGATGCGGGGCTCGCCGCTGCGCACGTCGATCTGGCCCGCCAGCGTCAGCGCGGTGTCCTCCAGGCCCTCGTCGAGCCAGCTCTGCGCGCTGTGCCTGACCTGCTCGTACAGCGCCGTGCCGAGCACGGGCAAGGCCAGCACCAGCGGCAGCATCAGCCAGCCGAACAGCCGCCGCTGCAGGCTGAAGCGCATCAATGCCACCCCTCGTCCAAGGTGTACCTTGGCCGGGACCGCGCTGCGGCCAGCGGCCGCAGCGCTTCGGCAGGCACAACGCGCCCACTGGGCGCGCCGTGTCCGGCCTCAGCCCCCGAGGGGACGGCGATGCTTGCCGGCTCGACCGGCAAGCACATCGCCACCGCGGGCCGGCTTGGGAGCGGCCCGGCGCTCGGCCCGAAACACGCCGATGTCATGCGTTGCTGATCCTGCAGAGCGAAACGGAAGATTCAGCCAATCTCTTCCAGCAAGTAGCCCAGGCCGCGCACGGTACGCAGCTGCACGCCACCCGGCTCGATCTTGGCGCGCAGGCGCGACAGGCAGACCTCGATGGCGTTGTCGCTGACGCCCTGGTCCCAGGCATTGCTGGCCAGCGCGATGTGTTCCTTGGGCACGACCTTGCCCGAGCGCGCCATCAGAAAGCCCAGCACATCCCACTCGCGGGCGGACAGGGCCAATGGCTCGTCGTCGATGTAGGCGCGGCGGGCTTCCTGGTCGATGCGCAGGCGCGCCAGCTGCAGCTGGTTGCTGGTGCGCGCCTGGCTGCGCCGCACCAGGGCGCGGGCGCGGGCGACCAGTTCGGTCAACGCAAAGGGCTTGACGAGGTAGTCGTCGGCGCCGCCTTCCAGGCCACGCACGCGGTCCTCGACGGCGTCGCGGGCGGTCAGGATCAGCACCGGCACGGCGATGCTCTCGGCGCGCACGCGGCGCAGCGTCTCGAAGCCGTCGATGCCCGCCAGGCCGATGTCCAGGATGAGGAGGTCGTAGGCGTCCTCCTTCAGCGAGCGCGGCACGGGCTCGCCGCGGGCGGTGCAGTCCACGACCCAGCCTTGGGAGCGCAGCGCGCGGGCGGTAGTTTCGACGAGTTGTTCGTCGTCTTCGACGAGCAGGATGCGCATGGTGGCAGCAGTATGGCGCGAGAGCGGCCGATGTGCTGACGCAGGGCTGTCACGCCGGGGCCATTCACATGCCAGCAATGCGCCGCGAAGTGAATGTCAGCGCGGCGCGCCCACCACTGCGCGTGTTGCCGCCTCGAAACATTCGCCGGCGATCTGCCACAGCCGCGCGGCGTCCGCGTAGCGGTCGCTGGGCTCACCGTTGAAACGGTCGCCCGCCAGGTCGACACGCGGCTGGGCGTAGTGCAGCCAGAAGTCGGCGCCCATCTTCTGCGGCAGCAGCTCGGCGTTGAAGCTCAGGTAGTCACCCGGCCCGGCGCCGCGCACAAAGCCCTCGAAGCAGCGCTGCCACATCCAGCGGAAGTGGCTGAGGTAGTCGCCGGGGTCGTCGAGCCCGGTCTGGATGCATCCCGGGTTGCCGACGCGGGCATGCAGGAAGCGCACCCGCTGGAACACCGGCGCGAGCCGCTGCGCGCGGGCGTGAAACTCGCCGCCATAGGTCAGCTCGTGACCGGTGTACCAGTGCGACAGATCGGCGTTGAAGCGCAGCGCCGGCCAGCGTTCGACGAGATCCAGCGTGCGGCGGAGATCCTGGGTCATCGTGCCGCGGTGGGTCTCGACATAGAGCGGGTGGCCGTGCCGCGCCGAGGCTTCCAGCACGGCCGCGGCGAGGGCATCCATCTCGGCGTCGCTCTCGAAGCTGTTGCCCACGTGCAGCGTCGTGATCTCGCAGCCGAGGTCGCGCTGCTCACGCACGATGGCGTCCACCTCGGTTGGAACCAGTGCGCGGCAGATGCCGGTGACGGCCAGGCCGGCGTCGCGCGCGGCCCGGGCGGCCTCGCGCGTGGGCTGCCAGATCTGCACGGCTTCGTGGCCGTCGGCCTTCAAGAGGGCGAGTTGCTCGGCGTGCGTCGCGCGCCAGCCGGTCGAGGCGCGCGGCAGCTCGGCCAGAGTGCCGAGGTTGATGTCGCGGCGCAGCCGCGGCGGGTTCGCACTGCCGTCGTTGCAGCGGTCAATGGGCGAGTTCATGGCCGGCATCATGCCGCGCCGCCAGGTCGGACAGCGCCGCCTGCAGCGTGGGGAAGCGGAAGCGATAGCCGGCGGCCCGCGCCGCGGCAGGAACGACGTTCTGGCCGTCCAACAGCAGTGTGGACATTTCGCCAGCCAGCGTGCGCAGCGGCCAGGCGGGCATGCGCAGCCAGGTACGGCGGCCGAAGGAGGCGGCCAGACCTGCATCGGTAGGCCCAATTTCGGTCCGGCGCCCTTTCTTCTGTGGATTTGCACCGGGAACCGCGAGCAAGCACGAAGCCACTCAGCCATATCGGCGCACTACCATTGCCGGCCTCCGGGAAAAACACCATGAAACTGCTCGCCAAATTCAATCTGGTCTATCTGCTCGTGATGAGCCTGGGCATCGCCCTGAGCGGCTACATCGCGCGCAATCTGCTGCAGGACAACGCCAAGCAGGAAACCATCGCCACCGCGCAGATGCTGATGGAGAAGGCGCTGGCCGTGCGCAGCTACACCAACACGAAGATCAAGCCACTGCTGGTCTCGCAGATGACCGACAAGTTCCTGCCGGAGACGGTGCCGAGCTTTTCCGCCACGGAGGTGCTGGGGACGCTGCTGGCCAAGCACCCCGAGTTCGCCTACAAGGAAGCGACGCTGAACCCGACCAACCCGCGCGACCGCGCAACGAGCTGGGAGGTCGACATCGTCGGCCAGTTCCGCTCCTCGGCCGACCTGAAGGAAACCGTCGGCACGCGCGACACGCCCGCCGGCCCTTCGCTTTACATCGCCCGTCCGCTGCGCATCACCGACCCCGCCTGCCTGGCCTGCCACAGCAGCGTGGAGGCCGCGCCGGCCACCATGGTCGCCAAGTACGGCCCCGCCAACGGCTTTGGCTGGAACCTCAACGAAGTCATCGGCGCGCAGGTCGTTTCAGTCCCCCTGGGCGTGCCGCTGCAGCGCGCCGACCAGACCTTCAAGGTCTTCATCACGTCGCTGATCGGCGTCTTCGTCGCCGTCGGCGTCGTGCTGAACCTGATGGTCTGGATGCTGGTCGTGCGCCCCGTCACCCGCCTGTCGGCCCTGGCCGACCGCGTCAGCCAGGGCGATCTGGATGCGCCCGAGTTCCAGGCCAACAGCAAGGACGAGATCGCCACGCTGTCCCATTCCTTCTCTCGCATGCGGGCCAGCGTCGTGCAGGCCATGAAGCTGCTGGACACATGAGTCATTTCAGCGCATGAGCGACAAGAAGCACCCGACACAGCTCGGCAAATACCGCATCACCGAGGTTCTCGGTGAGGGCGCGATGGGTGTCGTCTACAAGGGCTTCGACCCCGACATCCAGCGCACCGTCGCGCTGAAGACCATCCGCACCCAGCTCGACGCCGACGACGACAGCCCCGGTGCGCCGGCCTCGCGTTTCCGCAACGAGGCCCAGGCTGCCGGCCGGCTGCACCATCCGGGCATCGTCGCCGTCTACGACTTCGGCCGCGCCGAGAACGTGGCCTATATCGCGATGGAGTTTGTCGAGGGCCGCTCGCTCGCCAGCTACCTCGGCGCCAAGGTCCGCTTCACCGACACCGACATCCCCGGCATCATGAGCCAGCTGCTCGATGCCCTCGGCCATGCGCACGAGAAGGGCGTCTGGCACCGCGACATCAAACCCGCCAACATCATCATGACGACGGCCGGGGGGCGGCTCAAGGTGGCCGATTTCGGCATCGCCCGCATCGAGAGCACCAACCTCACGCAAACCCACTACATGGTGGGCACCCCCAGCCACATGGCGCCCGAGCAGTTCCTGGGCAAGCCCATGGACCGGCGCGTGGACATCTACGGCGCCGGCGTCGTGCTCTACCAGCTCCTCACCGGCCGCGCGCCCTTCGCCGGCACGACCGAGGCGCTGATGTACAAGGTCGTCAACGACATGCCGCAGCCGCCGTCGACCATCGAGGGTGTCGAGCGCCCGGGCTGGTTCGACGCCATCATTGCCCGCGCGTTGGCCAAGCGCCCCGAAGACCGATATGCCACCGCCGAGGAATTCAAGCAGGCCATCACCGACGGCATCGGCCAAAGCATCGACGACACCGGCTGGGAAAAGACCGTGATGCTGGCGCCAGCGCGCGCGCGCGCCGCGCAGCCGCTGGCCACGCCCACTGTCGCACCGCCCTCGCTGTCAGGCACGTCGCTGCCCGGCTCCACGGCGGGCACGGCCAGCGCCCCGACGCCATCGCACTGGGACAAGGCCCAGCTCACTCAGGCCGAATTGACGCTGGCCAGGCATGTCGGCCCGCTGGCCAGCGTGCTGGTGCGCCGCGCCGCGCGCGAGTGCCATGACATCAGCGAGCTCTACAACAAGCTGGCTGAGCAGGTCACCGACCCGCGTGCGCGCGACGCCTTCCTCGGCCAGGCCAGCCTGGTCACCGGCGGCCACCACCGCACGGCAGGCGGCGGCACCGCCGGTTCGCCGTCGGCCGGTGGCTCCAAGGGCGCCACGGCGGGCTCGGCGGGCAGCGGCACCCTCATCGGCGGGCCGCTGAACGAGGCCGTCATGGACAAGGCCCAGGTTCTGCTGGCGAAACATGTCGGGCCTATCGCCAAGGTGCTGATCAAGCGCGCCGCCGCCGGCACGGACAGCCGGGCAGTGTTCTTCAACCGGCTGGCGGAGTCGGTCAACGATCCGGCAGCGCGGGCGAAGTTGCTGGCGGAGCTGGGGCGACTTTCCTGAGGCGCGGCAGGCTCAGGGCAGGCGATAGGCCAACACCTTGAGTCCTCGATCTGCCGAGACGTCCGCATACACCTCCGGATTCGCCACGCGTTCGACGAATACCAGCTCCGGTGCGTGCTCGGCCACCACGCCGTGCAGGAAATCCAGGCCCAGCTTGGGCGTGTTCAGGCACAGCAATGCTTGGCCCCCGGGCGCCAGCAGCGCAGGCAGCCGCTTTGCGAGCCGCGCGTAGTCCTTGGTCGCGACGAAGCTGCCCTTCTGGAAGCTGGGGGGGTCGCAGATGACGAGGTCATAGGGCCCGCCGCGGGTCAGCTTGCCCCAGGAGTTGAAGATGTCATGGGCCAGGAACCTGGCGCCCGCCTTCACACCGTTGAGTTCATGGTTGGTGCGGCCGATGGCCAGCGCACCCGAGGCCATGTCGACGTTGACGACCTCGGCCGCGCCGGCCTGCAGCGCGACGACCGAGAAGGCGCAGGTGTAGGCGAACAGGTTGAGCACCTTGGCGCCCGGTTGCACCTGCTCGCGCACCCAGCGTCGCCCCTCGGCCATGTCGAGAAAGAGGCCATGGTTCTGGCCGCGCAGCAGGTGCACGAGGTAGCGTGTATCGGGTATTCCAGCCTCGCTGACGACGTGCGGCTCGGGCAGGGTGCCGGCCATCAGGCGCGTCTGAACGCGGCCGCCGTCCTGGCGGCATTGGAAGACCCAGGGCGCCTCAGGCCAGCGCGCCATGATCGCCGCACCGATGGCAGCCAGCGCCTCGTCGGCCAGCGGCTCAAAGCTGGTCAGCAGCAGCGCAGGCGGGTAGGCGTCCAGCGTCAGGTGCTCGCAGCCGGGATGCAGGCCGCCGCGGCCGTGGAAGAGGCGTTGAGCGCCCTGGGGAAGGGCCGCCGAGGCGGCGATGACGTCGAGCAGAGCTTGCATGGGTGAAGCATTGTCCCGGGCCAGAATGGCCGCCATGGACCTCCAGCTCATCCTCGACGAGATCAACGCCGAACTGCGCCCGCAACTCGCCACGGCCGGCGGCAAGGTTGCCAGCTACATCCCGGCGCTGGCGCGGGTGTCGCCGCTTCAGTTCGGCATCGCGCTGCGCACCTGCGCGGGCGAGACGGCCGCGGCCGGCGACAGCGCCGTGCCCTTCTCCATCCAGAGCATGTCCAAGATGTTCTCGCTGACGCTGGCGATTCGCGCGCTGGGCGAGGCCATGTGGGACCGCATCGGCCGCGAGCCCTCGGGCAGCCCGTTCAACTCGCTGGTGCAACTGGAGACAGAGCGCGGCATTCCGCGCAACCCTTTCATCAACGCCGGCGCGATCGCGGTCGCGGATCGATTGGTCTCACAGGGTGACGCCAAGACCGAACTGCTGGCGCTGCTGGGCCGGCTGTGCGGCGAGGCCGTCCGCATCGACGCCGAAGTGGCGCGCTCGGAGGCCGACACCGGGTTTCGCAACACGGCGCTGGCCAATTTCATGAAGGCCTTTGGCACGCTGGACAACGACGTCGCCACGGTGCTGGACGTCTACTTCAATCAATGCGCCATCGCGATGAGCTGCGAACAGGTGGCCTGCGCCGCCGGCTATCTGTGCCGCGACGGCCGCCACCCGCTGGCCGGCACGCCCGTGCTCAGCACGGCGCAGACGCGCCGGGTCAATGCGCTGATGCTGACCTGTGGCACCTACGACGCTGCAGGGGAGTTCGCCTTCCGCATCGGCCTGCCCTGCAAGAGCGGCGTCGGGGGCGGCATCGTCGCCGTGGTGCCCGACCAGCTCACGCTGTGCGTCTGGTCGCCAGCGCTGGACAGCACCGGCAACTCCTTGCTGGGCCGCCGGGCGCTGGAGCTGTTCGTGGCGAAGACGGGGCTGTCGGTCTTCTAGGCGAGATCAGCTGGCGTACTTGACGCTGCAGCCATAGGGTCGCGTCGACGCCTTCTCGACCTTGCGGCCCGCAGCCACCGCGGCCAGGGCCTCGGTGACGTAGGGCTCGGCCTTGGCGATGTCGGCCTTGTCGGGCGTCGCGAGGCTGTCGATGCCGCCCTTGTAGGCCAGGGTGCCATCGGCCTTGATGACGTACATGTGTGGTGTCGTCTGCGCGCCGTAGAGCTTGCCGAGCTCGCCCTTGGGGTCGAGCAGGGTCGCAGTGGGCACTGCGCCGCGATCGGCGTTGAGCTTCTGCGCGGTAGCACCGTCCACGAAGCCCTGCTGGCCAGGCGCGGAGGAGATCACCTGCAGCCAGACGACGCCCTGGGCCGCGGCGGCTTTCTGCTGGGTTTGCATATTGCCGGCGCCATAGTGCTTCCTGACATACGGGCAGTCGTGGTTGGTCCACTCCAGCACGACGGTCTTGCCTTTGTAGTCGGCCAGATTGACGGTCTTGCCGTCGGCCGTCGTGGCGGAGAAGGTCGGCGCGGGCGCGTCGACATTGGCCGTGGCGTGAGCCAGTGCGGGAAGGATCAGGGCGGCGAGCAGGCTGCGGCGAAGCAAGGTCATGTCGAACTCCTGGAAGAGGCGGGGGGCACAGAGATGGCCTCGACGATGAGACCGGGGGTAAGGATTTGCGGCAGCACCTGGGCCTCGGCGGCGCCCGGTGCGTAGTAGAGGTAGAGGGGCACGCCGGAGCGGCCATGGGCTTTCAACACGGCGGTGATGTTCGGGTCCTCACGCGTCCAGTCGCCCTTCAGATAGGCCACGCCGGCCTTGGCGAAGGCGTCCTTGACCTCGGGGCGCGACAGCGCGACGCGCTCGTTGACGAGGCAGGAGATGCACCAGGCCGCCGTCATGTTGACGAAGACGGGCTTGTTCTGAGCGCGCAGTTCGGCCAGGCGCCCGGCGCTGTAGGCCTCGATGGCCGATCCCGGGGCGGCGGCATGAGCGTCGGCGGGTACGGGCCTGATCCAGTGAATGACGCTGAGCGCGAGCACGAAGCTGGCCACCATCGCCACGCCGCTGATGACGCCCTTGCCGGCGCGGTGCAGCCACAGCGCGAAGGCGATCAATACCAGGCCGCCCAGCGCCATCGCGACGCCGTCCGGCCCGGCCTGCTGGGCCAGCACCCACAGCAGCCAGACGACGGCCGCATACATCGGGAAGGCGAGGAACTGCTTGAACTTGTCCATCCACGCGCCGGGCCGCGGCAACCAGCGCTGCGCCGCGGGCCAGAAAGCCAGCAGCAGGAAGGGCAGCGCCAGGCCCAGGCCCAGCGCGAGGAAGACAGCCAGCAGCACCGCCGCCGGCTGGGACAGCGCAAAGGCCAGCGCGGCCCCCATGAAAGGCGCCGTGCAGGGTGTGGCGACGACAGCCGCCAGCACGCCGGTGAAGAAGCTGCCCGCCAGGCCCTGGCGCGCGGCCAGGCTGGAACCCACGCCGGTGAAGCTGCCACCAAATTCGAAGAAGCCCGACAGGTTCAATCCGACCAGGAAGAGCAGATAGCTGACGATGAGCACGAACACCGGTGAATGGAACTGGAAGCCCCAGCCCACCTGCTGGCCGCCCGCGCGCAGCGCGATCAACACCGCCGCCAGCGCCGCGAAGCTGACGAGCACACCGGCCGTGTAGGCCAAGCCCTCCGCCTTGTGATTGCCCTCGCGCACCAGGGCCAGCGCCTTGATGGACAGCACCGGGAAGACGCAGGGCATCAGGTTCAGGATCAGGCCGCCAACCAGGGCCAGGGTCAGGGCAGGCAGCAGGCCGAGGTCGCTTTCTGGCGCAGGGGGGGGCGTGGCGGTTTCGGCCGCAGGGGCGCTGAGATCGGCCGGACCAGGCCCCTTGCCGGCGCCTTCGGGCATGGGCGCGGACACGGTCCAGGCTTGTTCGCCGGCCGCAGTCGTCAGCACGATGACACCGGACAACGGCTTGCCGGCAGGCAAGGGTTCGTCACCGGCAGGGATGTCCAGCACCCAGCCGGCACCCTCGGCTCGGAACGCCTGGGGGGCGCTGTGAGCGACGGCGCCCCAGGTGTCGGCAAAGAAATAGGCCTTGCTGATGGGCAGATTCAGGCCAGTCGCTGGGCCGCTGAGGCGCACGCCTTGCGGCGCGGGCTTGAGCTGCACGGCGAAATTTGCCGGTTTGGGAATGGCGCCACGCCATTCCTCGATCTGGGCCGCATCGGCACCTGCCTTGGCCGTGGCCGACACCGGCAAGTCCAGGCCCAGGCTGACCTGCTCGGGAATGCAGACATCCTTGCAGACCAGCCACTTCACCTCGGCTGCCGGCTTGAAGCGGCTGCCGGGCTTGGCGTCGGCCGGCACCGTCAAGTCGACGAGCAGGGCCGCGCGGCCTTCGTAGCCGTAGTTGACGATGGGGCCGATGGCCTGGATGGCCGGCGTGGGCCACTGGATGGGCCCGGCCTGGGCGCCACTCCAGTCGATCGTCGTCGCCTGGCCGGAGTCGCCCGGGTTGAGCCAGTAGGTGTGCCAGTGCGACTTGATGTTCTGCTCGAGTGCCACCGTGAAGCGCTGGCCCGGCGCCACCGCGGCCTGGCTGGAGACGAGGCGGGCCTGCACATGCTCCGTGGACGCTTCGGGCGGTGCGGCAAAGGCCAGCAGCGGGGCGGCCAGCAGAGCCGGAAGGAGGGGGCGCAGGAACGAGAACATCCCGAAATCCTAGGCCATCCCGCTTTCACCCTGTCGTGACAGGCCTGCCTGAACAAATGCATCGAATGCGGCCCACAGCGGTGCGAAGCGTTCCGGCCCGCCTTCCAACAGGGCCAAGGCATGCAAACCGGCTTCCAGTGTTGACAGCTGGCCAGGGCGGTGGGCTCGGCGTATCGCATAGCGGCCGGGCTGCTCGGGCAAGCTCAGCCGCGGCAGCGCGGCCAGCCAGGGGTTGACTGCCAACAGGCGGCGACTCTGGCGCCAATTGCCGTCCAGCAGGATGAGGCGATTCACTTCGGCTAACGTGCCCGGCTCGCCCTCGCCCGGGTAGAGCAGCGCCGTGCCGGGGCGGGCCAGTGCGGGGTCGAAAGCCTCGCCGCGCAGCAGGCACGCGGCTGGGCTCAGGCCGAGCGTCAGAAAGGCGGCGGTGTTCTTGGCATGACCGGCCTCGGCCGGGTGCTGGAGGATGAGCAGTTCGGTGCGCACGGCCAGCGGCGCCGGCAGCGTGGCGCACAGGCAGGTGCAGGCCGGGCGCTCGCAGCGCGGGCAGACCGCGCGGGGCATGCGCCTCGGCTCAGTTCACCGGTGGCGACACGGAGTGCGGCGCGATGGTCGACACCGTGCTGTCGGCGCCGGCATCAGCGGCCGACTCCTCCTCGCCGTGGTGGCGGCGCGAGCGCGTGGTGGGCAAGCCGACCTGGCGCCTCTTGGCCAGCCGGCCGGCCAGCCAGACGCCGCCAACGACGCCGAAGATGTTGAAGGCACCGAACAGCGGCGCCGCACTGGACGACAGCAGCATGCTCTGCAGGGGCGCCGAGTAGGCGCGCGGCTTCAGCGCGAAGCTGAAGGCGCCGAAGATCAACCAGCCCGCCCAGGCCACGCCGACGCCGGACATCATCCACGCGACATAGGGGCGGTGCCGGCGGCGCTGCGGCCGCAGCGTCAGATAGCCCCAGATCAGCGCGGCAATGAAGAGCAGCAGCGCAATGGCGACAGCCTCGCCGAGCATGACCTGCAGGCTGTTGCGGCCACCCAGCTGGGCATAGACCTGGCGCGGCAGGCCGGTGCTGGCGTACTTCATGGCGGCGCCCGCGCCGAAGCAGTACAGCAGGAGGCCGGAAAAGAAGGCGATGGAGCGGCGGGCGGCTTTCATGGGGGCGCATTCTCGGCGCTGTCACGCCAGCAAATCCGGGAGGATTTCCCGTTCAGCCCAAAACAAAGCCCGCCGTCCGGTGTCGGACGGCGGGCCGCAAAGAGGAGAGTTGCCGATTTCAGCGCTTGCGGTCCAGGCGCATGGCGCGGGCGAGGCCGCGGCGTTCGCCGCTGTAGAAACCGGTGTCGAAGGCCTCGTGCTTGCGGCCCTTTTCGACGGATTCCTCGGCGCTCCAGGCCACCTCGGAGAGGGGCAGGCGGCGCGGCGGGTGTTCAGTGCGGGGCTGGATCTTCATCATGGCTGTCTGGCCTTTTGAGGGCCGTCTCACGCCGAGTGGGGCGCGATTGGGAGGCACAACGCGGGCTGGTTGGGGGTGGTTGACAGGCCAAACACACTTCTTTGCACTTGTGGCCTGCGGTCACCGGCTATGCAGACAATGCCGCTTTTGAATCCAGGACTCCGCGATGACCGTCCAGCTGAAAAAGACCCTCCCGGCCAAGGCCACTCCCATCACCGTCGTGGACCGCGCGGCCTTCCAGGCCCTGGCCCCCGGCCTGCCACCGGCCACCCGCGCCTGGTTGGCGACGGTCGGCTTTGTCGGTGCGCCGGACAGCCACGCCCTGGTGCCCGGCCCCAATGGCCGCCTGGCCCAGGTCTTTGCCGGCGTGGCCCACAGCGCCCACCCCTTTGCGCTGAGCCACCTGCCGCTGGCCCTGCCGGAAGGTGTCTACAAGCTGGATGACGCCGGCCTGGCCCTGCTGCCGGAGGGCGCGGCCATGTCCTGGGAGCTGGGCGGCTACCGCTTCGACCTCTACAAGCCGGCCAAGCGCGCGCCGGCCACATTGGTGCTGAAGGGCGGTGCTGACGCCGAACGCGGCCTGGCGCTGGCGGCGGCGATTTCGGCCACGCGCGATCTCGTCAACACGCCGGCCGAGCACATGGGCCCGGCCGAGCTGGCCGCCGCCGCCAAGGCGCTGGCCAAGCAATACGACGCGACCTATGCAGAAACCATCGGCGACGCCCTGCTGAAGAAGAACTTCCCCAGCATTCACGCCGTCGGCCGCGCGAGCACGCGCTCACCTCGCCTGATCGAGCTGAACTGGGGCAATCCCAAGCACCCCAAGCTGGCCCTGGTGGGCAAGGGCGTCTGCTTCGACACCGGCGGCCTCAACATCAAGCCCGGCGAAGGCATGCGCCAGATGAAGAAGGACATGGGCGGCGCGGCCAACGCGCTGGGCCTGGCCACCCTCATCATGGCCTTGAAGCTGCCGGTGCGCCTGCAGCTGCTGATCCCGGCGGTCGAGAACTCGATCTCGGGCAACGCCTACCGGCCCGGCGACGTCATCAAGACGCGCAAGGGCCTGCACATCGAGATCGGCAACACCGACGCGGAGGGTCGCGTCATCCTTTGCGATGCGCTGGCCTATGCGGCCGAGGGCAAGCCCGACCTCGTCATCGACCTGGCGACGCTGACGGGTGCCGCGCGCGTGGCCCTGGGCGCCCAGCTGCCGGCGCTGTTCGCCAAGCACATGGACACGGCCCGCGATCTGGTCGACCTGGGTTTGAAGCTCGACGACCCGCTCTGGCATATGCCGCTGTGGGCGCCGTATCACGCCGGCATCGAGAGCACGATCGGCGACATCGTCAACACGGGCAAGAGCCCGCTGGCCGGTGCCATCAACGCAGCACTGTTCCTGGAAGACTTCCTGCCACCGCAGCAGGACTGGCTGCACGTCGACCTGTTCGCCTGGAACGACGCGCCTCGCGCCGGCCGGCCAGTGGGCGGCGAGGCGCAGACGATCCGCACCTTGCTCGCCTACCTGGAGCAACGCTACTCGGCCTGATGACGCGGCCCGATTACTCGGGCGCCTGATCCTTGGTCGGCTCAGCTTCGGGGGCCGGCTGCGCCTTTGCTACCTGGGGCTTGGCCGCCTGATCGCGGCGCGGCTGATCGGGCTTCTTGCCCTGACGCTGCGGCGGCCGGCCACCTTCGCGGCGACCTTCTGAGCGCCCCTCGGGGCGACCGCCACCACCGGGGCGTCGGTCATCGCGGCGCGGCGGGGGCCCATCGCGGCGCACCTCCCGCGGCGGGGCAGGCGGCGCCTCGGCGCGCTCCTTGCGAGCGATCTCCAGCAGGCCCGGCAGCTCCTCAGGCACCACGCCCTTGAGCACGCAGAAGTTGGCCTCGGTCAGCGTCGTGCGCTCGAAGTCCCACAGCAGCTGGGCTCGGTTGCGGCGCTGCTGCGCCTCGAGCTGGTGGCGCTCCTGCTCCACCTGCTCGCGCTCCTGCTTCAGGCCGCGGCGGCGAGTCAGCTCTTCCTTGGCGGCGTTCAGATGCTCTTCCGTGATCTCACCGGCGGGGTTGCCGTCGAGGTCGAAGCGGCTCTTGGCCTGGGTCAGCGCGATCAGATAGCCGGTGCTGCCGGTGTGGCGGCGCAGGAAGGCGCTGAGCTGAGCCTTGCTGAACTTGCCCGGTGCGCGCTCCTGGATGTCGGCCTGCACGCGCAGCTTGACGGGCTTGGGCTTGCCGGTGAACAGGGCCGGGAACAGGGCCTTGAGCTCGGCAGTGGCGTCTACCGTCGGCGCAGCGGGCGAGCCAGCAGCAGCCGGCGCGGCGTCGGCGGAAACCTCGGTCGCGCTCTCGATCTGGGGCGCGGCTTCGGGTGTGGCCGCCGGTGTGGCCTCAGGCACAGGCACGGGTGCGGGCACAGCGGCTGCCGGTTCTTCGGACGGGGTGACGGGATCAGGAAGATCGGAATTCATCGCAAAGCCGTCGAAGCGGCAGCAAACAGGCAAGGGCCGGGATTGTCGGCCATCATGGGCTCCTGCACGCCATCCCACAGAAAGGCCAGCAAATGCACCTCGAAGGCTCATGCCATTGCGGCAGCGTGAAGTTCTCGGTCGAGGCCGACTCGCCCGTCCCTTTCATGCGCTGCTACTGCTCCATCTGCCGCAAGACGGCCGGCGCCGGCGGCTATGCGATCAACCTCGGCGCTCAGACGCACACGATGAAGGTCAAGGGCAAGCGGCATCTGCGCATCTACCGCGCCAAGCTGCCGAACAAGGAAGGCAATGGCCGGCACAAGAGCAGCGGGCGGCGCTACTTCTGCATGAAGTGCGGCAGCGCGCTGTGGCTCTGGGACCCGACTTGGCCGGAGCTTGTGCACCCGCATGCCAGCGCCATCGACACGCCGTTGCCGACGCCACCCGAACACGTGCATTGCATGGTGGGTTCCAAGGCGGATTGGGTCGAGGTGGAAGGCTCGCCTCGGGACCCGCGCTTTGACGAGTACCCCGACATGTCATTGGCCGAGTGGCACAAGGCGCACTACAGGCCCTAGCCCAGCCCGCCGAAAACCTTTTTGAGGATGGCGCTGCCCGTACCAACCGGGTCCTGCCGGATCTTCTTCTCCTCCTCGCCAATGATGCGGTAGAGCCCGTCCAGCGCCCTGGCCGTCACGTACTGCTGGATGTTGGCCTCGTCGCCCTTGACGAGGCCGAAGCCGCCGGCCTTCCTGGCGACTGCGTTGTACTTGTCGGCGAGAGACACCTTCTCGGTCGCCTTGGTCACGATGGGTAGGAACTGCTGGCCCAGCGGCTCGCGCGTCTTCACGGCGAAGAACTGCGTCACCGAGTCGTCACCACCCCTGAGGATCTTCAGCCCGTCCTCGACGCTCATGTCCTTCACCGCCTTGACGAGCAGCGGCTTGGCCGCCGGCACGGCGGCTTCGGCGGCGCGGTTCATCGCTGTGACGAGCTCGTCGAGCTTCCTGCCTTGCCCGGTGGCCTTCAGCAGCTTGGCGGCGTCCCTCAGATAACCCGGCAGCTCGATCTTGACGAGCGGGTTGCCGAGAAAGCCGTCGGGACGCCCCAGCAGCGACACCGCCGAATTGGCGCCGCGCTCCAGGGCCGCGCGGATGCCGGCGTTGGCATCACCCTCGCTGAGGTTCAGCGCCCAGGCCGGGCGCAGCAGGAACAGCGCGGGGGCACTGGCGATGACGAGGCGGCGTTGCATGGCGGGCTCCGGTGAGACGGAGCGCCATCTTGCCACCGGCTCAGGCGTGGGCGTGCTGCAGGCCGCGCTTGTGGCGGTACATGCGCTGGTCGGCCAGCTCGATGAGCCGGCCGAGATCCATGCCATCCTCGGGGAAGCAGGCCGTGCCCATGCTGGCACCGACCTGCAGCAGCCGGCCTTCGAACTCGAAGCCGCCGTCGAGATGCGCCGCCAGCCGCTGCATCGTCGCCTCCAGGCCGCCGTCGGCCGCCAGCGGCCGCAGCAGCACGCCGAACTCGTCACCCCCCAGCCGCGCCGCCATGTCGGACTGGCGCAGGCCGCCAACCAGGCGGCGCGCGAACTCCAACAGCGCCGCGTCGCCGGCACGGTGACCGAAGCCGTCGTTGATCCGCTTGAGGCCATTCATGTCCAGCATCATGACGGCCAGCGGCTGGCCGTCCCGCATGGCCTGGGCCAGCGAGGCATGCAGGCGATCCAGGAAGAGGGAGCGGTTGGGCAGGTCCGTCAGCCCGTCATGCGTCGCCTTGTGGAAGAGTTCGGCGGGCGCATAGCGGGTGGCGAAATACATGGCCGCGGCGACGAGCTGGGACACCAGCCCCAGCAGGGACAGATGCCGGTCAGCGAAATGACCCTCGCGTTTGGACATGGCCTTCAGCACGCCCACCGTCACGCCGTGATGACGCAGCGGCACGACGACCATGGCGCGCAGGCCCAGGCGCTCGCAGGCGGCGCGGTCGCAGCGCGGATCGAGCAGTGCGTCGTCGCAGCGCAGTGCCCGCCCCTGGGCGACGCACAGGCCCGACAGGCTGTGACTGCGTTTGAGCCGCAGGCCCAGGCTGCCCTCCGCCATGCCGGCCGCCGCGCGGTAGACCATCTCGTCGCCCTCGGCCATCTCCAGGGCGGCGCCGTCGGCATCCACCAGGCTCAGGGTGCGTTTGACGACGCGGTCCAGCAGGCGCCCCAGGTCCAAATCCAGGTCCAGCCCCAGTCCGGCCACCTCGGTCTGCAATGCGATGACCTCCAGCAGCTTGTCTCTGGTCGGCATCGATGTCTCCTCGACGCGCCGTCGCGCGACGATGCGCCTCTTCCACCCCGGGCGCTGCGGTGTCCCCCCCAATGGCCAGTGTCTCACCGGATATAAATGATGTCGATACCCGTTTGCACATCATCTATGCGTCAAGCGCGTACTAATGGAGTTCCGGATCTTGCCCTGCCGGACCATCCCGGCTTTCGCTCAATGACGCACTCACTGCAGAGCCGACAGCCTCTCGGTCAGCAGCGCGAAGAAGCCGTCGGCATCGACATGGCGCAGCACCTGGGCGTTGGCAGGCAGGCCGGTGACGGCCCACCAGTCGATGACCGTCATGCCGCGCGTCAGCTCGCTCCGGGTCTCGACGCGCACATTGCAGTCCCGGCCGGTGAACAGCTCAGGCGCCAGCAGCCAGGCGATGACGCAAGGGTCGTGCAGCGGGCCGCCGTCCTGGCCATATTTCTCCTCGTCAAAGCGTTCGAAGAATTCCATCCAGGCGGCGACGACGCTGCCAACGCGGTTGCCCAAGGCGCGGATGGCCTCGATGCGGGCCGCCGTCGTCAGCGCCTCGTGGGTGACGTCCAGCGGCGCCATCGTGATGGGCACGCCACTCGTGAACACCTCATGGGCCGCCTGCGGATCGACATAGATGTTGAACTCGGCGGCCGGCGTGACGTTGCCGCCCTCGAAGAAACCGCCGCCCATCAGCACGATGCGGCGGATGCGCGCCGCGATGTCGGGCGCCTGGCGCAGGGCCAGCGCGATATTCGTCAGTGGCCCCAGCGGGCACAGCGTCACGGTGCCGGCCTCGCGCTCACGCAGGGTCTGGATGATGAAGTCGACCGCATGGCGCGGGTCCAGGGCCAGCGTCGGCTCGGGCAGCTCGACGCCGTTCAGGCCGGTGTCGCCGTGCACATGCTCGGCGGTGACCAGGGGCACGTCCAGCGGCCTGTCGGCACCGGCGCAGATGGGCACGTCGCGCCGGCCGGCCAATTCCAAGACCTTGCGGGCGTTCAGTGTCGTCAGCGCCAGCGGCACATTGCCGGCTACCGTGGTCACGCCGAGCAGTTCCAGCTCCGGGCAGGCAGCGGCCAGCAGCAGGGCGATGGCGTCGTCCTGGCCCGGGTCGGTGTCAATGATGATGGCTTGGCTCATACGGATGCGGGTGGCGGTGCGAGATCGATGTCGATGGCGCCGAACAGGCTGTGCTGGCCGTCGGCGGACTTGAGGTCCAGGCGCAGACTGTCACCGGGCGCTAGCGGCAGCTCCAGCGCGCCGAGGGCCGAGCCGGCCAACTGCCCGGCGCGCAGCGCCCGCAAGCGGGCCAGACGCGCCAGTGCGTCACCGGGCAGGGCAGCCACGTCGCGCGGATCGAGCTTGGCGCCGTTGTGCAGGGCCACCAGGCGGGCCTGCAGACGGCCGGCGCCCCAGGCCTCGCCCAACTCATCAGGCGTGACGGCCAACGGCGCGCAGTGGGTGGCGATCAATTCGCCGTCCAGGCGCCAGTCCACGGCAAAAGTCAGCAGACGCATGGCATCAAGTGCCGAGGCGGCATCACTCGCTGCCGCCAGGTCGCCCGTGATGACGGCAAGGGCCGGCTCGCAGGCCGCCGGCGCCCTCAAAGGCTGATGCGCGCCATGGAACTGACCAGCTTCGCGGCGCACGCCGCCTTCGGCGTCGGCAACGGCCCAGCCATAAGCGCGTGGCAGAGGCGCGACACATTTCTCGGGTTCGAAAGCGAAGGCGTGGCGCAGCTTGCCGTGGTTCAGCTGCACGGCCAGGTCTTCGAGCTGCGGCGACAGGAAGCCCCAGTCATCGAGGACCTGCTGCAAGCGCGTGGCGATGCCGGTGGCGTAATGCGCCTGGGTCTGGTCGCGCGACACGACGACGAGGTGGCCGTCGCGCGAGCCGTCGGCGTAGCTGGCGAGTTTCATGAGCGGGAGTTCAGGGTGATGGCAGCATTGTGCGATGCGCGCCGCCCTGCCCTTCCCCCGCGCCGCCACGTTTGCGCTGGCGGCCAGCCTGCTCGCCCACGCGCTGCTGCTGGGTGGTGAGCGGGTGCGCGACGACAGCGCCGCTCGGCCGGCGCGGGCCGTCAGCATCGCGTTGTTGCAGCCGCCGACGCTGCCCATGGCCCTGCCCGAGCCCACCCCATCCACCCGGCCCTTGCCTCAGGCCCGCTCGCCCCGCGCCAGCGCCAGGCCACCGATGCCCGCCGTTGAAGCCCCCATCGCCGCCCCCGAGGCCCCGCCGCTGCGCCTGGCCGGCCCAGCCGCCTGGCAGTACCGGCTGCGCCAGGGCGGCCAGGATGGCGAGGCGCTGTTGGACTGGCGCCCTGAAGCCGATGGCCGCTACAGCCTGCGCCTGACCCGCCGCATCGGCGAGCGCGCGCTGCCGGCCCTGGAAAGCCTGGGCCATACCGGCAGTGCGGGCCTGGCCCCCGAACGCTTCGCGCTGCAGCGCGGCGGTCAGGACCGCCAGGCTATCAACTTCGATGCCGAAGGGCGGCGTGTCAGCTTCTCGGCCAACCCGGCCCAGCTCGAACTGCCAGAGGGCGCGCAGGACCGCCTGTCCTGGTGGCTGCAACTCGCCGCCTTGGTGCAGGCCGCCCCGACACCGGGTGGGCGCTGGCGTGTCTGGGTGGCCGGATTGCGCGGCGAACTGCGGGAATGGACCTTCGAGACCGTGGATGCGACGCCTGAAGACGCCGGCAGCCTGCATCTGCGACGCCTGCCGCTGGGTGAGCGAGACCCTGGCGTGGAGCTGTGGCTGGACCCCAATCGCGGCTACTGGCCGGTCCGCCTGCGCCAGGGCGACCCCGAAACGCGCGGTTTCGAGATCCGTCTGTCCGACGTGAACTCCTGACGCTTCCTACACGTTGCTGGGCTATGGGATGACCCGAACAGCGGGGCGTTCTGCCAGTATCTGAACCAAGCGGGGCTTGAAACACCAGGCCTCACCCGCAGCTGAAGCCCTGAGGAGAACTCCATGCACATGCTTTACAACTCCGACAGCTTCATCGTCGTCCAGTTCGACGTCCCACACGCCGAGCTCCAGGCGGTGGAGGCCGGCCCGCAGCTGAACCGAGGCGGTTTTGAGATCGTCGACAAGTTCGCCCGCAAGGAAATCTTCATCGAAGGCGCCCTGGCCGAATCCTTCCAGCAAGGCGTGCAGGCCCTCATCGACGATGGCGAGCCTTCCGAGGACGAACTGGACGCCTTCATCGAGCGCTATGCCGTGATGGGCCAGCAACCGGTCGTGATGCACTGAACGTTTAGGGGGCCGATCTGACGTTGCTCTGCCGCCAAGCCTGATACAAGATGGGTCCGCGCCGCCGCTGCAGGCTGCGCAAGGAGCCCATCGAATGGTGAAGCGAGTCGCCGCTGAGACAGCCGCCCGGGCATCTGCCCGCTTGCTGCCCTCGCCCGGCCTGGACAGCGCTCCGGTGCTGGACCGCATGTGCTCGCAGTTCGTGCTGACGCTGACCGTCAGGCACGCCGGCCGCTTCAACCTGCGGCGCGACTTCAACGGCCTGCTGTCCTTCACGGGCCGCCATCTCGTCTGGCCCACGCGTGTGCTGCAAAGGCTGCGCGGCTATCTGGGCCAGCGCTGCGCCGGCAACGAGTTGTGGCGCGGCCACGATGCGCTGAGTGACGAAGCCTTCCTCGACCGCTTCGGCCAATGGAGCGGCCCCTTCTCGGAAGCCACACTGTTCTTCTACCTAGACGAATACGTCAAGGATGCGCCCAAGGACATGATGGCCCTGCTGGCCACCACCTGCGAGTACCTGGACCGCCAGCTCAAGCGCGAGTCGACGCTGGTCGAGAAGAACATCGCTGCGCTGGGCACGCTGCTGCAGCTCAACCCCGCCGAGCGGGCCATCCTGCTGTACGGCACCCTCGCCCGCTACCAGCGTGAGCTGCGCGGGGCGCTGGTCGAGTTCAAGGTCAACACCGCGCAGGAAGCCTTCGCGGCAATCGCCGCCGTTGCCGGCGTGGACGAACGCGAGGTCGCCGAGGCGCTGCGCGCCGGTTCACGCCTCGAGCGCATCGGCATGGTCGAGAACCTGATCTCCGAGCACAACATCACCGACCTGGCCGACCTGATGAAAGTCAGCGACCAGCTGCCGCCGGTGCTGATGCGCGAATACCAGGGCCCGCATGACCTGATGGCCGTCTTCACGCGGCCCGCCACGCTGAGCACGCTGGGCGCCAGCGATTTCCAGTTCGTCAGCGACGACCTGGGCTTGCTGCAAGGCCTGTTGTGCCAGGCCGTCACCACGCACGCGACCGGCGTCAACGTGCTGCTGTACGGCCCGCCGGGCACGGGCAAGACGGAGCTGGCCAAGGTGGCTGCCGCAGCTGCGGGGCTGGATCTGTACGAGGTCGAGTATGCCGACCGCGATGGCAACTCACTGTCGGGCCGCGACCGCTACCGTTCGCTGCAGATCAGCCAGGTCTTCCTGAAGGCCAGCGCCAATGTGGCCCTGCTGTTCGATGAGGTCGAGGACGTCTTCCCGCCGCTGTCCAGCGACACAGCCTCGCTGCTGAACCGGCTGGACGCCAGCGGCGAAGGCGGGGTCGGCAACTCGGTCAGCGGCAAGGCCTGGGTCAACCAGATCCTGGAAACCAACCCGGTGCCGGTCATCTGGGTCACCAACCGCATCGAGCAGATCGACCCGGCCTTCCGGCGCCGCTTCCAGTACCACCTGGAGCTGAAGTCGCCGCCGCCCGGCGCCCGCAAGGGGCTGGTGGCCAAGGCGCTGGGTGAGGTGCCCGTCAGCGAAGGCTTCATCGCCAAGCTGGCGGAACGCCCGGGCCTGACGCCCGCGCAGATCCGCACAGCCGTACGCTTCGCCCAGCTGGCCGGCTCGGCCGACGACGCCGAGAAACTGATCGAGCGCCAGCTGCTCAACGCCGACAAGGCCCTGGGCCGCGACGACGGCAGCAGCATGGCCCGGCCCTGCGTCACCAGCTACGCACTGGATCTGCTGAACTGCGAAAGCCGCTTCGAGATCCCGCGCATCGTCGAGGCATTGCGCCGCAAGGGCGCGGGTCAACTCTGCTTCTACGGGCCACCCGGCAGCGGCAAGACCGCCCTGGCCGAGCACATCGCCCAGGCCCTGGGCCGGCCGCTCATGGTCAGGCGCGCCAGCGACATCGCCAGCAAATTCGTCGGCGAGACCGAGCAGAACATGGCGCGCATGTTCGAAACGGCCCAGACCGAAGGCGCCGTGCTGCTGCTGGATGAAGCCGACAGCTTTTTGCGCAGCCGCAAGCACGCCGAGCGCAACTACGAGGTGTCGGAGGTCAACGAGATGCTGGCCGGCATGGAGCGCTTCAGCGGCCTTTTCATCTGCACGACCAATCTGTTTGACGACCTCGACGAGGCTGCGCTGAGGCGCTTTGCTTTCAAGATCCGCTTCAAGGCGCTCAAGCCCGAGCAGCGCGTGGCGATGTTCGAACGCGAGGCGGGTGCGGTGCCAACCGATGAGCAGCGCTCACGGCTGGTCGCGATGGACTGCCTGACGCATGGCGACTTTGCTGCTGTGCGCAATCAGGTCGAGATCCTCGGCGAGGCCTTCACGCCGGATGAGTTTTTGGCTCAGCTGGAGGCGGAGCATCGGGCGAAGCCGGAAGTCCGCGAACGCAGAGGCATCGGGTTCAGAGCGGCTTGAAGTAGTAGGTCGTCGAGCAGAACCGCCCTTCCGGCATCAATGCGTAGTTCGGAATGTCGCCCGCTCGCTGCCAACCCGTTCTCTCATAGACCCGCGAAGCATCGCTGCCGGTGACGGTGTCCAGCACCAGCGTCGTCTTGCCCAACTCACGAGCCTTTACCTCCAGCGCCCGCAGCAGGTGTTCGGCCACACCCTGCCGGCGCGCGCTGCGATGAACCAACATCTTGGACACGTCGGCCCTGTGCGGCTGGTTGTCGGGCATGTCGACGACGAGAGACAGCGTGCCGCACACCCGCCCGGCGTCATCCAGCGCCACGAACAGGTGCCGCTTGCCGTCAGCCACCTGCCCTGCCACGCCTTGCCAGAACACCCGAGCACGTTCGGTCGACAGGTCGGCCATGAAGCCCACTGAGGCGCCACCCGCCACGCAGTCGAGCAGCACAACGGCCAGTTCGTCCATGCGCGCCTCGGCCTGCGCCGCATCCAGTTCTTTGATCGTGACGGCCATGTCTAGTTCCTTGCCAAAACACACCGCCGCCGCGTTGCCTGCGTAGCGGCCGAAGTTGTCGATGCGCCGGTAGCCATGCCGCTCGTAGAACGACACGGCGCGGGTGTTCACGGCGCGTGTTTCCAGCCACAGGGCGCGGTAGCCCAAGTGCCTCGCAGATGACTCCAAATGAGTCAGCAACGCCGCGCCGACACCGTGCGAGCCGGGGCGGGCGTACATGCGCTTGAGTTCCGCCACACCATCTTGCAGCGGTCGCAGGGCGCCACAACCCAGCGCCGCGCCGGCCTCGTCCTGTGCGATGACGAAACGGCTGCGCGGCCCGCGCACGTCGTCGGCCGCGAAACCGCTGCGCCCGCTGTCGCCGGTGATCGCCTGCAGTGCAGCGGACAACTCGTCCAGCAGCAAGCGCGCGTCAGTGTGGTCCGGAGCGACAGTGACGAGGTTCAGCGCCATGACTTGGCCCCGCTCAAGGCCACGAGGTAACGCGCCGGCTTGGTTCCAGGATTGTGGAAACGGATGGGCGCATCCAGCCGCATCGCCAGGCAGTCGCCCGGGTTCAGCTGCCACTGCTCGCTGCCGTGGCCGATCTCCATGGCGCCATCGATCATCCAGACGAGCTGGTGGATGTCGGCATCACGCTCCGAGGTTTCGAAGGAGACGCGCTGGCCGGCCGGGAAGATGACGTCCACCAGTTGCAGTGGCGACACGCCGGCGGGCGACACGTTGCGGCGGCGGTAACCCGAGGCCGGGTCGTCCCAGACGGGTTGCTCGGCTACACGCGCCAGCGGCGAGGGTGTGGTCGGTGCCGGACCAGCCTCGAACATCGACGCGACGCTGACGCCGAGCGCCGACGAAAGCTTGTCGAGCACCACGGCCGTCGGGCTGCTCTGACCGCGCTCGATCAGCGAGATGTTGGAGCGGCTGACGCCGCTCTTGTTGGCCAGTGCGTCGAGCGACAGGCCGGCGGCCGAGCGCAGTTCGTGCAGGCGGCGGCCGATGCGTTGCGTGATATCCATTCATCCAGTTTACTGGAATTTGTTTTCCATCAAAATGGAATTGCGCGTTCGACGGCGCGGCGCCAGGCAGGGTCAGGCCAGCGCCGGCCCAGGCGCCAGGCGGCGTGGGTGAGCTTGATGACATGGGCATCGTCCTGTTCGCAGGCCGCCGCGATCAGCGCCGGCCAGGGGCGGCTGGGTGGGCGGTCGAGCATCAGCGCCGGCTCGGCGCCGCTGGCCAGCAGGCCGGCAGCAGCGGCGACGCTGAAGCCCCGCGCCAGCTGGGGCGCCGGCCACCAGGGCTCCAGCACCACCATCGCGTGGCTGGCCGTCAGCAGATGCAGCACGGTGAAGTTGCCGGTCGCCGCATAGGTGCGGGCCGCCAGCAGCGCCAGGTCGCGCAGTGCGTCCGGCCCATGGCGCAGCCGCCCGGCGACTGCGGCGAAATCCGGCGATTCGCCCCAGGCCTGCATGCGGCCGTGGATCAGCGCACCTGCCGGGTAGGCCGGACGCGACAGCTTGCTCAGCGCCGGCAGCCAATCGGCCAGTTCCAGCGGCGGGCCGTCTGCCGTGGTCGGCAGCGGCAGGAAGTGGGCCGCCCAGTGCGCAAGGCCAGCGGCCAGCTCGCCCTCGTGGCCGGCCAGCACCGCATGGCCGGTGCGGATCAGGCCATGGAAGGCGATGGCACCGACACCAGGCAGCAGCAGGGACAGAGCCTTGCGCAACGTGCCGGCCGCACCGATCTCCGCAATGCGCGCCGCGAAGTGAGCATGCCAGGCGGTCTCGCTGTCGGGTCGGCCCAGGTCGCGCTCGACCGTGACGCTGCCCGGGCGAGCGGCGACGCGTGGTTCGAGGTGGACTTCGTAGCTTTCGGTCCAGGCCTGCAGCCGCGCCGCCGAGGCGCCCAACTCCAGCAAGGCCTGCTGGGCCATGGGCAGGTGGTTGCTCAGTCGGCCCCGGTAGGTGGGCGCCAGCGCCGCACCGGCGTCGAGCAGATGGTGCAACTGGGCCAGCGTGGCGGGCGCGGGCAAGGCGGTCTTGGTCAGCATGGCGGCTCTTGGCTGTGGGAACATGGCGCCATGCTCGAAGTTCAAGTGGACTTGAAGTCAAGCGCCATGGAGTCCGCCGCACCGCTGACCATCGGCCAGTTGGCCAAGCGTGCCGGCGTGGCGGCCAGCGCGCTGCGCTTCTACGAGGCCGAGGGCCTGATCGCCGGCGGCCGCAGCGCCGGCGGGCACCGCCAATACCCCCGCCACGTGCTGCGGCGGGTGGCCTTCATTCGTGCGGCCCAGGTGGTGGGGCTGACGCTGCCGCAGATCAAGGCCGCCCTGGCCACCCTGCCTCAGGGCCGCACCCCCACCAAGGCGGATTGGACGCGGCTGTCGGCCGGCTGGGCGCCGTTGCTGGACGAACGCATCGCGGCCCTGCAGCAGCTGCGTGAGCGGCTGACGGGCTGTATTGGCTGTGGCTGCCTGTCCCTAAAAGCCTGCGCGCTGTACAACCCCCAGGACGTCAAGCGCAGCGAGGGTGCCGGGGCGAGGCTTCTGCGCATCGAAACCGCGACTTGACCCCTTGGCGACGGCGGGTGAGCACTTCCCGGCGAAAATACCCGGGTTAACCCGCCAAACCGTCCGCCAAACCGTCCGCCAAACCGTCCGCCAAACCGTCCGCCAAAACGACTGCCATGAGTGCCTTCCACGAAGAGACCGTCCTGACCGTCCACCACTGGACCGACCGCCTGTTCAGCTTCACGACGACGCGCGACCAGGCCCTGCGTTTTTCCAATGGCCACTTCACGATGATCGGCCTGAAGACCGAGACGGGCAAACCGCTGCTGCGCGCCTACAGCATCGTCAGCGCCAACTATGAAGAGCAGCTGGAGTTTCTCAGCATCAAGGTGCCGGACGGCCCGCTGACCTCCAAACTGCAGCACATCAAACCAGGCGACAAGATCATCGTCGGCCGCAAGCCCACGGGCACGCTGCTGATCGACTACCTGCTGCCGGGCAAGAACCTCTACCTGCTGGGCAGCGGCACCGGCCTGGCGCCCTTCATCAGCGTCGCGCGTGACCCCGAGACCTACGAGCGCTTCGAAAAGGTCATCGTCGTGCACGGCGTGCGCCACGTGAACGAGCTGGCCTATCACGACCACCTCACGGTCGAACTGCACCAGCACGAATTCCTCGGCGAATTCGCTGCCGAGCAGCTGCTGTACTACCCGACGGTCACGCGCGAACCCTTCAAGAACATGGGCCGCATCACCGACCTGATCCAGACCGGCAAGCTGCAGGAAGACCTGGGCCTGCCGGCGCTGGACCCCGAGACCGACCGCATCATGCTGTGCGGCAGCCCCGCGCTGCTGAAGGACATGCAGGAGATGCTGGAGATCCGCGGCTTCAAGGAAGGCAGCACGACGACGCCCGGCGACTACGTCATCGAGCGCGCGTTTGTAGAAAAGTAACCCACTTTCAGCCAGTGCCGCCGCGCGTGCGGCGCGCCCTGGTTTGGGATGAGCTGCAAGGCGCAAAGCGGAGCCGGGCTCGCGCCCGGCGAGCATTTGCAACGCCGCAGATCGCCCAAAGCAGGGATGCGCCGCTCGCGCGAGCCTACATGCCCTTGAACAGGTGCGTGTAGCTGCGGCTGACTTCGAGCTTCTCGGTCAGACCGCGCACCCCCACCAGCTGGCGGCCGCGGAAGTCGCGGGTGATGCCGTCGATGGCGCGCGCATTCACAAGCGTGGAGCGGTGGATCTGCCAGAAGACCTGCGGGTCCAGCTCGTCCACCAGCTCCTTGATGGGCTTGCGGATCAGGGCCTCGACCTTGGCTGTCTGCACCCGGGTGTACTTCTCGTCGCTGATGAAGAACAGCACGTCCTCGACCGGGATCATCTGGATGGCCTGGCCGACCGTGGCCTGGATCCACTGCAGATATTGCGGCTTGCCAGCCGGGTTCATCTGCCCCGACAGCTTGTGCAGTAGCTGCTGCAGCGGCACCGGCGCGCTGTCGCTGAAGTCGTTGGAGGGCGCCTCGCGCTGGGCCAGGCGCTTCTTGATGCGAGCCACCGTCAGCTGCAGGCGCTCGCGCTCGGCGGGCTTGAGCACGTAGTCGGCCACACCCTGCTCGAAGGCTTCGACGGCGTACTGGTCGTAGGCCGTGATGAAGACGATCTCGGGCACCAGCCAGTCGTCGTTCCCCGAGCCCTCCCCCTCATCTCCCATTTGGGCGATCTGGCGGGCGGCCTCGACGCCCGTCAGGCCCGGCATGCGGATATCGAGGAAGACGATATCGGGCTTGTGCTCCTTGGTCAGCTCGACCGCCTCGAGGCCGTTCTTGGCCTCGGCGACGATGTCCAGCTCGGGCCAGACCTCGGCCAATCGGGCGCGCAATTGCTCGCGCATCAGTCTTTCGTCGTCGGCCAGAACGGCGCGGATGGGTGCTGCAGTGTTCATGCCGACGATGCTACTAGCTCAGGCCGGCGTCGACCTGCTCGCGTTCGCGCGGCGGCGGTTGCGCATGACGACGAAGAGCAGCAGGCCGAGCAGGATCAGCGGCGAGCCGAGCACGGCGCCGACGCCCAGCAGGCTGGCCACGACCAGGGCCAGCACGCCGCCGACGATGAGCAGCGGCAGGGCCACACCCAGCAGCAGCACCAGTGGCACGACGATGACGCAGATGATGCCGGCGACGAACAGGCCGATGGTCGCGCCCAGCCAGTCGCCGACATCGCTGCCGCCGAGGAAGAACTCGCCGTCGTCCAGCACGATGTGCATGTCGGGGCCGCCATGATGGAGCAGCGCAAAGCCGCCGAACATCGCCATCAGGACCATCAGCGCGGTGCCGATGAACAGAATCTTGAACAGGGTTTTCATGCCGTGGCTCCTTCGTCGTTGCGGCTGCGATAGGGCACGGTGATCGTGACGACCGTGCCACTGGGTTGGTTCTCGGTGACGGTGACGCTGGCGCGGTTGCCGTGCAGCAGTTGCAGGCGTTCGCGGATATTGGCCAGGCCCACGCCGGTGCCCGAGGTGGCGGCCCGGCCAAACCCCAGGCCCGTGTCGGCGACCGTGACGGCCAGCTTGCCGTGCACGATCTCGGCCTTGACCTTCAGCGTGCCGCCCTCGGCCTTGGGCTCCAGGCCATGCTTGATGGCGTTCTCGACCAGGCCCTGAATCATCATGGGCGGGAATTCGGCCGACAGCAGGCCCTCGGGCACATCGATCTCGGTCTGCAGGCGCTCTTCCATGCGCACCTTCAGGATCTCGAGGTAGGGCTTGATGACGGCCAACTCGCGGCCCAGGTCGCGGGTGGCGGTGGCGTTGGCCTCACGCATGGTGGGCATGGAGGCCCGCAACAGCGCGATGAGGTTCTTCTGCATCTGGCTGGCACGCGGCGGGTCGGTCTCGATCAGGTGGTCGATGGAGGCCAGCGTGTTGAACAGGAAGTGCGGCTCCACCTGGGCCTGCATGGCGGCCATGCGGGCCTCGATGACCTGGCGCTTCAGGGCCTCGCTCTCGGCGTTCTCGGCCGCCTGGGCAGCCTTGACCTCGGCCTGAATGCGGCCCTTGTACATGGCCTTGATGACGGCGGAGGCCAGGATCCACAGGATGGCCAGGTCGACCAGGGAGTCGCCGGCATGCACGATGGTGACGCGCTTGCGGCTCTGCGCGTCCTTGGCTTCCTCGGCGGCCTGCTGCAGGGCGGCCTGGGCGTCGGCGGCGGCTTCCTGGGCTTCCTTGACCTCCTCGGCCTCCTGCTTGAGCTGGCTGAGCTGCTCCTTGGCCTGGTCGATGGCGGCGCGGATGTCCTCGGGACGGGCGCTCTTGGGGAAGTCGATGGAAATGGCCGGTGCCTCGTTGGCCTTGGGCTCGCCGTCGTCGCCGTCGGCGGCGCTGGCTGCCGAGGCTGCGGAGCGCACGGGCTGGATGCGCACACCACGCTCGTCGATCTTGACCTCGTAGTGAACGCCCTTGTCGGCCACCTTCTTGCCGCCCTTTTCGGCCCTGTCGACCGCCTTGCGGGCCTGGTCGGCAGCCTTTTTGGCCTCGGCCTCGAGCTTGGCCTGGCGGCGCACGGCGCCGTGGTCATGCTCCTCGACCTGCTCGCTGATGCGCCAGGTGAAGGGAGGCAGGTTCTTCAGCACGTTGACGCCGATCAGCAGCGCCAGCGACAGCAGCACGAAGCGCTTCCAGCTGATGCCGACCAGCCAGCCGGCGTAGATGTGGAAATACCGCACCACGGTGGCGGAAAAACGCTGCCAACGCTCGATCCAGAGCTTTTGCTGGGGGCTGGGGGAGAAGGAGGGAGTCATGGCCGGGGTCTGTCGTTGGGAGTCACTGTACGCAGGGGCTTTGGGCGGCGCGGGCCCGGCGCGACACTCCGGCCGGGACGCATGACGAACTGCATGGGGCTGCGACAGGCCGTGCCGGTCGGCGTGACACCGCCGTGAAGGGCTCGGGAATAGTTCACGGACCACACAGCAAAAAGCCCGCCAGAGGCGGGCTTGCAGAGGGCGTCGGCAGGCAGATTACTGCTTGATGGCCTCGACCTGGACCAGCAGGCGGATGGCGTCGGGCGTGACGGCCGGCATCGCATAGACGATGCCCCATTGGCTGCGCTGGATGGTGGTCTCGAAGTCGCCGCCGCAGACCTCGCGCTTCAGGCGCGGGTTCTCGTAGCAGTTGAAGTTGGTGGCCGTCAGCGTGACCGGGTTGGTCTTGCCGCGCAGCGTCAGCTCGCCGGAGACGCTGGCCACCTTGTCGCCGTTGAAGCTGAACTTGTCGCCGACGAACTTGGCCGTCGGGAACTCCTCGACGGCGAAGAAGTCCTTGCTCTTCAGGTGGCCGTCGAACGGGGCCGTGCCGGTCGTGAGGGAGGCCATGTCGATGGTGAACTCGACCTTGCCGGTCTTGGCGGCCTTGTCCAGCGTGACCGTGCCTTCCTTCTTGTCCCAGCGGCCGCGCAGCGTGCTGGTGCCGAAATGCTTGGCTTCGAAGGTGACCGCGGTGTGGCTGGGATCAATGGCGTAGGTGGCGCTTTGGGCTTGAGCGGCGCCAGCGGCGGCGATCAGGGTGGCAAGCAACAGGGCATTCTTCATCGTGAAGGTCTCCGGGGGGTGGGAAGAGAGGGGTGGGAGGTTACAGGCCGACTAGATGCCGGAAAAGGACAGTTTGAACTTCACGGTCACGTCGTTGGCGACCATCGACGTGTCGGCCCATTCGCCGTCACCGATCTTGAAATCCAGGCGCTTGATGGCCACGCTGCCGCTGGCCACGCCAGAGGCCAGCGTGAGGGGCACGACGACATCGCGGCTGGCGCCCTTGATGCTCAGCTTGCCGGCCACGTCGTACTTGCCGGGGCCGGTGGCCTTGATGCCGCTGGACACAAATGTGGCCTTGCCGTTGCGCTTGGTGTCGAACCAGGGCGTCTTGGCGAGCTCGGCGTCGAAGCTGGCGTCGCCCAGGGACACGCTACCCAGGTCCACCGTGAAGGCGATCTTGCCGGCCTCGGGCTTCTTGGTGTCGAAATCGAGCTGGGCTTCGAACTTCTTGAACTTGCCGTCCACCGGCACGCCCATCTGCTTGAAAGTGAAGCTGAGGTCGCTCTTCTCGGGCTGCAGCGTGGCGGCCTGGGCGGCCAGGGCGCTGGTGGCGATCAGCAGGGCGGAGATCAGGCGTTTCATGAAGTCCTTTCAGGTGCGGTTCAGTTGCGACCCAGGCCCATGCGGGCAAGCAGGCCATCACGGTCGATGAAGTGATGTTTGAGGGCGGCGCCGACATGGCCGGCGACGAGCAGGCCCAGGCCGTAGGCGGCGAAGTGGTGCACCAGCTTCAGCGTCTCGGCGAGTTCCTTGTCCTTGCCCACGAAGTCCGGCAGCGGCAGCACGCCGAACCAGACGATGGGAAAGCCCGCCGCCGAGCTGTAGGCCCAGCCGGACAGCGGCACGGCAAAGAACAGCACATAGAGCAGGTTGTGCGTCACATGGGCGGCGCGCAGCTGCCAGGCCGGCATGGGGATGTCGGCTGGCGGGCGATGGGTGAGGCGCCACAGCAGGCGCAAGGCGGACAGCGTCAGGATGGTGACGCCGGCCCATTTGTGCCAGTTGTAGAGCTTGAGCCGTGTCGGCGAGAACGGCAGGCTGGTCATGTACAGGCCCACGCTGAAGGCGCCGACGATGGCCAGCGCCAGCAGCCAGTGCAGCGCGATGGCGATGGGGGTGTAGCGGTTGGCAGGGCTCATATGGGTTTGCAGTGTGTTCCCGGCAGAGGGGGGAGCGGTTCATTGGCGTTGTCGCCAATGTTCAGCGATTTTGAACGGCTCGGGGGTGGTGCGTGCAATCCGTGGGTTTGACCCAGTTGCGCACCGACAGCTCCCAGCCAGACTCGGTCTCAGCGGCGCGCGCCCGGCCGCAGGTTCTGTTGAAGGCGCATTCAAAACATCCATTGGAGACAGCCCATGACCCAGAAACCCAGCGCTCGCCGTCGCTTCATCAAGACGGCCGCGGCCACGACGGCCGGGGGTGCCGCCCTGGCAGCCCCCATGATCTCGAAAGCGGAGACCGTCAGCCTGCGCTTCCAGTCGACCTGGCCTGCCAAGGACATCTTCCACGAGTACGCCCAGGACTTCGCCAAGAAGGTCAACGACATGGCCGGCGGCCGCCTGAAGATCGAGGTGCTGCCGTCCAACGCAGTGGTACCGGCCTTCCAGCTGCTCGAGGCCGTCAACAAGGGCACGCTGGACGGCGGCCATGGCGTGGTGGCCTACCACTACGGCAAGAACTCGGCGCTGGCGCTGTGGGGCTCCGGCCCGGGCTTCGGCATGGACCCGAACATGCTGCTGGCCTGGCACAACTACGGCGGTGGCGAGGCCCTGCTGGAGGAGATCTACAAGTCCATCAGCATGGAAGTGGTGTCTTTCCTGTACGGCCCGATGCCGACCCAGCCCTATGGCTGGTTCAAGAAGCCGGTGGCCAACCTGGACCAGATGAAGGGCGTCAAGTTCCGCACCGTGGGCCTGGCGGTGGACCTCTACACCGAGCAGGGTGCGGCCGTGAACCCGCTGCCGGGCGGCGAGATCGTCGCGGCGCTGGACCGCGGCCTCATCGATGCGGCCGAGTTCAACAACGCCACCAGCGACCGCATCCTCGGCTTCCCCGACGTGGCCAAAAACTGCATGCTGCAGAGCTTCCACCAAAGCACCGAGCAGTTCGAGATCCTGTTCAACAAGGGCAAGTACAACGCGCTGCCGGCCGAACTGAAGAAGATCATCGACTACGCGGTGCAGGCTTCCAGCGCCGACATGAGCTGGAAGGCCATCGACCGCAACTCCAAGGACTACGCCGAGATGAAGAAGGGCGGCGTGGCCTTCTACAAGACGCCGGACGCCATCCTGCGCAACCAGCTCGAATCCTGGGACAAGGTGATCGCCAAGAAGTCGGCCGAGAACCCGCACTTCAAGAAGGTGCTGGACAGCCAGCGTGCCTTCGCCCTGCGTGCCGGCCAATGGCAGAACGACTACCTGGTCGACTTCAAGATGGCCTGGAACCACTACTTCGCCAAGAAGGGCTGAAGGCGCGCCGAGCACGTGAATCGACGGGCCCTTCGGGGCCTGTCCTGCATGAGGGGTGATGCGATGGATGTGCAGAAGCTGCTGCATCGGGTGGACGGCATCAGCACGTGGGTCGGCAAGGCCTCCGCCTGGTTGATCGTCGTGCTGATGCTGATGGTGGTGGCCGAGGTGTTCAAACGCTATGCGCTGAACATGCCGACGGCCTGGATCTTCGACGCGAGCAACATGCTCTACGGCACGCTGTTCATGATGGGCGGCGCCTACGCGCTGGCTCACGACGGCCATGTGCGCGGTGACTTCCTCTACGGTCGCATGCGGCCGCGCACCCAGGCCTGGCTGGACCTGGTGCTCTACGTCGTCTTCTTCCTGCCCGGCATCGGCGCGCTGACCTGGAGCGGCTGGACCTACTTCGGCGACTCGCTGCGCATCCACGAGACCACCTTCAACGCCACGCCGCTGCCGGTCTACCCCTTCAAGGCCATCATCCCGATCGCTGGCGCGATGGTCATGCTGCAGGGCCTGTCCGAGATCCTGCGCTGCATCGTCTGCATACGCACGGGGGCGTGGACGCCACGGCTGCGCGACGCCGAGGAGATCGACGTCGTCGAGCAGCAGCTGGCGGCCAGCACGCACGTCGACGCCGACGCGGCCCGCGAGGCCATCGACCGGGCCAAGAACATCGACGAAATCGCGCGCCAGCGCAGCACCACTGGAGGCAACCCGCATGAGTAATGCCGCCCTCGGCCTGACCATGCTCAGCCTCATCGTGGTCGTCATCCTGCTGGGCTTCCCGACGGCCTTCACGCTGATGGGCCTGGGCATGCTGTTCGGCTTTGTCGCCTTCTACGACCCCGGCCAGCCCTGGCTGGACAACCGCATCTTCGACCTGATGGTGCAACGCGCCTACGGCGCGATGAACAACGACACGCTGCTGTCGATACCGCTGTTCGTGCTGATGGGCTATGTGATGGAACGCGGCGCGCTGGTGGACAAGATGTTCCACAGCGTGCAGCTGGCCTTCCGTCGCCTGCCCGGCTCGCTGGCGGTGACGACGCTGGTCATCTGCACCTTCTGGGGCATTGCCAGCGGCCTGGTCGGCGCGGTCGTCGTGCTGATGGGCGTCATCGCGATGCGGCCCATGCTGAAGGCCGGCTACGACACGCGCCTGGCCGCGGGCGTCATCACGGCCGGCGGCACGCTGGGCATCCTGATCCCGCCCTCCGTGATGATCATCGTCTACGCGGCCGTGGCTGGGCAGTCGGTCGTCAAGCTCTACGCAGCGGCGATGTTCCCGGGCTTCTTCCTGGCCTTCCTGTACCTGGTCTACGTGATCGGTTGGTGCATGATCAACCCGAAGGTCGCGCCGCAGTTGCCGCCGGAGCAGCAGCGCGCACCGATCTCGCCGGCCATCGCCGCACTGGCCGATCGCTATTCGCCGCGCATGCTGTGGGCACTGCTGAAGGCGGTGCTGTCCCCTTCAGGCGCACCCATGGGCTGGGGCCGGCTGCTGGCCAGCCTGCTTCGCGCCCTGGTACCCGTGTGGCTGGCCCTGGTCTGCCTGGGCACGACCTGGTGGTACGTCACCGACTACACGCAAAAGACCGAGGTCAGTGCGCCCGCGGCGATGCAGAAGCTGGATGCGCCGGCCGCACCCGGTGGGCTGCAGGAACCGCCGAGCCCATCGGGCGGCCTGGCCGAACCGCCAGGGGCCAGCGGCGGGTTGCAGGAACCGCCCGGTGCCCTGGCCGAACCGAGCGCAGCCAAGCCCGCCGCCGACGAGCCGCTGCAGCGCATGGGTGGCGCAGTCAGCGAAGCACCCCGACCCGAGGCCGTACCGAAGAACTTCTACACGGGCTTCGCCATCGTCTGCGTGCTGACGGCCCTGCTGCTGGCCTGGTACTACTGGCGCTTCGACGCCGAGCAGTACGAGATCCTGACCATGCTGGTGTCGTCGGTGATGCCGCTGGGCATCCTGACGCTGGTGGTGCTGGGCGTCATCCTGTTCGGCATCACCACCGCCACCGAATCAGCTGCAGTGGGTGCGGCAGGTGCCTTCCTGATGGCCTGGCAGGCCGGCTCGCTGACCTTCAAGAAGACCCGCGAGGCGGTGTTCCTGACCGCCAAGACGACGGCCATGGTCTGCTGGCTGTTTGTCGGCTCGGCGTTGTTCTCGGCCGTGTTCGCGCTGCTGGGCGGGCAGGCGCTGGTGGAGCGCTGGGTGCTGTCGATGGACCTGACGCCGCTGCAGTTCATGCTGCTGTCGCAGGCCATCATCTTCGTGCTGGGCTGGCCGCTGGAGTGGACCGAGATCATCGTCATCTTCGTGCCCATCTTCCTGCCACTGCTGGCGCACTTCCAGATCGACCCGATGCTGTGGGGCGTGCTGGTGTTCGTGAACCTGCAGGCCGCTTTCCTGAGCCCGCCGGTGGCCATGTCGGCCTTCTACCTGAAGGGGGTGAGCCCGCCGCATGTGACGCTGAACCAGATCTTCGCGGGCATGATGCCCTACATGCTCATCGTCATCCTGTGCATGGTGTTCATGTACGTGTGGCCGGAGATGACGCTGTGGCTGCCGGGCTACCTCTACGGAAGGTGATGTCCGCCCCTCGTCCAGTCACGCCGCGCTGAACGCGGGCGTGCCCAGCCGGTCTTGCAGACCGCGCAGCCGACGGAGCGGCTGCTCTTCGGCAGGCACGACAAGTCCACAGGACTTGCCGTGTCCGGCCTCAGCCCCCGAGGGGACGGCGATGCTTGCGGCATTGAGCCGCAAGCACATCGCCTGACGGGCCGGCTCGGGAGCGGCCCAGCGCTCGGCCCAAATCACCGCGGGCGAGTGGTGAGGAAGACTCCCACCAGCACGAGCATGGTCCCGACCGCGATCCAGCCGTTCATTGGCTCGCCGAGGATGAAGTAGCCCATCAGGATGGTGCTCATCGGCCCGACCATGCCGACCTGCGATGACAGCGGTGCGCCAATGCGGGCGATGGCCAGCATCACCATCAGCACCGGCGCCACCGTGCAGGCGGTGGCATTCAACAGCGACAGCCACATCACCGGCTCGGGCACGATGAAGGCGGAGGCGGGCTTGAGCAACGCGAACTGCGCGATGCACAGCACGCAGGCCACGCTGCTGGCCAGGCCTGCCAACCGCATCGAGCCCAGGCGCTGCACGACCTTGCCGGACAGCGCCAGATAGACGGCATAGCTGACGGCACTGCCGAACACCAGGGCCGCCCCGAGCGCCGTGTCGGACCCCTGGAAGCTGAGTTCATGCGCGAACACCGCCACGACGCCGGCATAGCTGATGGCCAGCGCAATGACCTGCCGCGCCTGCAGCCGGTGGTGGAAGAAGACGACCGACAGCAGCAGCACCAGCGTCGGGTTGAGGTAGAGGATCAGCCGCTCCAGGCTGGCCGTGATGTAGGCCAGGCCGGCGAAGTCGAGGTAGCTCGCCAGGTAGTAGCCGGTGAAGCCGAGCACGCCGATGTCGCGCCAGTCGCGACGCGTCAGCACCGGCTTGCCGCGGCCGGCCCACCAGGCCAGCGCCACGAAGAAAGGCAGGGCCAGCAGCATGCGCCACATCAGCAGCGTGACCGCGTCGACGCCGTGGCGATAGGCCAGCTTGACGATGATGGCCTTGCCCGAGAAGCCGATGGCGCCCAGCACCGCCAGCAGCAGGCCCAGCCACCTGCGGCGGTCAGCGGCGGGCTGGAGCGGCGGCGGGGTCGGCATCATCCTGGCGCATGGTGCGGCCCAGTCTAGGCCGGCGCCGCGCGACGACGGCACTTGACTGGTGAAGCCTCGCTTGCCCGGCAGCCTCAGCGCCCGCAGCGCCCCAGTTCGCGCGGCGGATTTTGCTGACGATAGAGCTCGGCCTGCTGGCGATGCAGCTGCTGCAGTTCGGCTGCGTAGCCGGGCTGCAGCAGATAGTCCCGCACCTGCGCGGCGGCCGACACGCCCGGCGATTGCCGCGATATCTGCAGGTACAGCCCTGCCGCGCCGAGGCCACGCGGCAGCACGCGCACCTCCTGCTCGCAGCCCACGGCGCGCAACAGTTGCTCGCCCGATTCGCGCGCCGTGGCAACCGCATCCAGGCGGCCCAGCAGCAATTTGCGCAGGTTCAGCTCCTCGCTGAGCGCGTTGTCCACCAGGGCATGATGGGCAAGTTGCTGGTCCACCTCCGTTCCCAGGCTGACGCCCAGGCCCACGCCGATGCGAAGGCCGGCGAGATCGGTCCAGCCCTCAAAGCGCAGCGGGTTGTCCCGCCGCACGAAGAGTGCGCCCTCATTGCGTGCCAGCGCCGGCTCCACGACCACGGCGTACCCGCGCCGCTTGGGGGTGTCGAAGGCGCAGACCATCACGTCCACTTCGCCGCGCTCGACCAGGGCCTGGCAGCGGGACCAGGGCCCGACCGGTTCGACGGCAAGCGTCCATCCGGCGGCAGCGAAGGCGCGACGCGCGACCTCGACGCAGACGCCGTGCAGCCGGCCCTGCTGCTCCCAGCTCATCGGCTGGGCGGCCGGATGGGCGCAGGCGCGCAGCTGCCGTTCCGCGCTGGCTGGTGACGCCAGCAGGGCGGACAGGCACAAGGCCAGCAGCAGGCGGGTGCGGGTCATGGGGAACTCCGGGCACGGGGTGCGGCTGGATCGTAGTGCGCCCCGAGGCCAACCCGCCTGCTCGTGTCAGCCGCGCACGACGGCCAGCATTTCGTGCACGTCGTGGCACATGACGGCGAGGTAGGCGGCCAGCACGAGGTAGTAGGTCGCGTACTCCCATTTCACGGCCGCGGGCACGGCGTAATAGGTCTGCGCCTCGGGGCTGTCGCTGCGATGCCGCCAGGCCTTGATGAGCTGGGGCCAGGCCAGCAGGGCCATCAGGATCAGCATCGGGCTGGGCCGCCAGAAGAACAGCGCCACGAGCATGGGCGCGCCGAGCAGCCAGATGCGCGGCGACAGGACGGCCGTGATGCGGCCACCGTCGAAAGGCGAAATCGGAATCAGGTTGAACAGGTTCAGGAAGAAGCCGCTGTAGGACACGGCCAGCAGCCAGTCGGCGCCCCAGCTGCGCGCCATCAGATAGGTGACCGTGGCGCCGACCGTACCCAGCATCGGCCCGGCCAGGCCGACAAAAGCCTCGGTCTGCGCGTCATGCGGCATATCCTTCAACTCGACCCAGGCGCCGACGAAGGGGATGAAGGTCGGCGCGCCGACGTTGAGCCCCTTGTAGCGCGCCGCGATGAAGTGGCCCATCTCATGCACGAACAGCAGCGCGATGAAGCCTGCCGCATAGCGCCAACCGTAGATCCAGGCGTAGACGACCAGCGAGATCAGCATCGTCCCTCCGGTGGTCAGCAGCTTGCCGAGCTTGGCTCCCGACAGCAGCAGCGCAATGAGCTTGAACATCAGGTCGTCGGCTTGTCGCGCTTGAAGAACTTGGTGATGGCCGCGCCGAAGCCGACGACGGCGAGCAGGATGATCTTGGCGAACTTGGCGACGAAGGCGAAGGCCACAGCCAGCAGGCCGAGCTTCTTGGCACCCACGCCGACGACGAGGGCCGCCAGGCCGTACTCGGCGACATGGTCGGTGGCCGAATCGAAGTCCTCGTAGCGCTTGCCCTTGTCGAACTCCAGCGCCCCGAGCAAGGCTTTCGCATCGGGCTTCTGGGCCGGCAGGTCCTTCAGGTCGGTGATGAAGTTCAGGCTCAGATAGCCCTCGCGGCCCAACGCATAGGTGTTGTAGTTGACGCCCTGGCCCGCGTCGGCCGGCGCGCCCTTTTCCTTGGAGCTCATCGCCCAGACGAGGCGGTGCTGGGTCGCTTCATAGGCCGGCGGCTCGGCCCAGCCGGTGATCTCGATGGGCGCCACGCCCATCTTCTGGCGCTCGTCGTTGCTGGCCTCGGTGCCTTCCTTGTAGCTGGCCAGCAGGTCATCGGCCTTCCACTCCTTGGCGTCGCCGTCCTTCACGTAGCCGGAGGCGATGTAGCGCAGCGTGGCGAACCATTCGCCGTCGCCCTTGGGGAAGATGAGGCCGGCCAGTTCGGTGTGTTCGCCCGGGTTGCCCATCGCGGTCAGCAGCTTGCCGGCCTGGGGCTGGGGGATGAAGATGCGGCCGGCCGGCAGGTGCAGCGTGGCCTGCCCTGCGATGGCGACGTCGGCCGGGCCTTCCTTGGCCGCGGCCTTGGCCTCGGTCCAGGCCGCGTTCTCGGGTGGGGCGTCGGCGGCCTGTGTGGACAGGCTCAGCAGCAGGCCGACAGCGGCCAGCAGGCCGCGCAGCATCGTCTTCATTGGTTCTCCCTGTTGGAAAGGGCGCAGTCTAGGCAACCCCGGACGCGGCCCCGTTCAGGGATTGCCCCGCGACGGGCAGATTCACAATTCGCACCACAACGCAGGGGGGCTGAACATGGCAATGATCAACAAGATGCGCCGCGTGCTCGCTGCGGCGACATGCCTGCTGCTGATGCTGGCCGGCAGCGGCTGCACGACGAAGCGCACGGTGGTCGTGTCACCGCCGCTGCGTTGCGACCAGCCCGGCAGCAACTGCGCCAACGACCTGATGCAGGCGCTGGAAGACTGGAAGGACGCCTACAACAGCCGCGACCCACGACGGCTCCAGCAGCTGTATGCCCCGGGCGCGCTGATCACCGACGACGAATACACGGCCGTGCCGCTGGACGGCGTTGCACTGCCGGTGTTCTTCGAGCAGATGGCGCAACGGCCGACGGCGCGCATGCGCTGGATCATCGGCAACCTGCAGCTGTTCGGCGACACGGCGGTGCGGTCGGGCCAATACGAGTTCAGCGAGCAGGTCGAAGGCCAGATGAAGACGCGGCCGGCGCGCTACAGCTTTGCCTATCAGCGCATCGACGGTCGCTGGCTGATCGTGCTGCAACACTCGACAGTACGCCCTTGAAAGACAAAGCCCCCCCGCAAGCCTGCTTGACGCGGGCTTGTGGGGCAGTTGTCAGCGCCTGTACGAGATCAGACCTTGGCCAGCAGTGCGTCCCACTTGGCGCGGGCGGCCTTCTCGTGGCGCTCCTTCACGTGGCCGTAGCCGCGGATGTCTTCCGGCACGCGGGCCAGCTCAACCGCATCGGCCAGCTTCTCCACCGTCAGGCCGGCCAGCGCCTTGTCGACACCGGCGCGGTAGTCGGCGATCCAGCGGCGCTCCATCTTGCGCTCCGCGGTGTGGCCAAAGATGTCGAAGGCCGTGCCGCGCAGGCCCTTCATCTTGGCCAGCAGGCCGAAGGCGGGGCGAATCCATTGGCCGAACGGCTGCTTGACCAGCTCGCCCTTGTTGTTCTTCTTGGCCAGCAGCGGCGGCGCGAGGTGATGCACCAGCTTGTAGTTGCCCTCGAACATGCCGGCCACCTTCTCGGCAAAGCCCATGTCGGTGTGCAGGCGGGCGACCTCGTACTCGTCCTTGTAGGCCATCAGCTTGAACAGATAGCGCGCGACCGCTTCCGTCAGCTTGGTCGTGCCGCCCAGCTTGGCTTCAGCGGCGCGCACCTTGTCGACGAAGGCCTTGTACTCGGCCGCGTAGGCGGCGTTCTGGTAGCCGGTCAGGAAGTCGACGCGCTTGGTGATGATCTCGTCGACACCCTGGCGCTTGACCATCTGGATGACCTGCTGCGCGGCATACAGCGCCTGCACGCTCTTCAGGTCGCTGGCACAGCGACGGCCCCATTCGAAGGCGATCTTGTTGTTGTCGATCTGCACGCCGTTGAGCTCGATGGCGCGCATCAGCGCGTCGTAGCTGAGAGGGATGCGGCCCTGCTGCCAGGCATAGCCCAGCATCAGCGGGTTGGTGTAGAGCGAGTCGCCCACCAGCTTGACGGCCACTTCTTCGGCGTCGAAGGAGCCCAGGTGGTCGCGGCCCACCGCATTGCCCACGGCGGCCTCGCAGGCGGCGCCGGGGAAACTCCAGTTGGCGTCGTTGACCAGCGTTGCCGTCGGCGAGCCGTGCGTGTTCAGCGCCACATAGGTGCGGCCTTCGCGCATGACGGCCAGCGTCGCCTTGTTGGCAGCGACGATGGCGTCGCAGGCGATGACGAGGTCGGCCTCCGCGGTGCCGACCTTGGTGCAGAAGATCGCTTCCGGGCTGTTGGCGATCTGGATGTGGCTCCAGGTCGCGCCTCCCTTTTGCGCCAGGCCCGCGGCATCCTGGGTGATGACGCCCTTGCCTTCCAGGTGAGCTGCCATGCCCAGCAGCTGGCCGATGGTGATGACCCCCGTGCCGCCGACGCCGCCGACGACGATGCCCCAGGCCTTGTCGGCGTTGGGCACGATGGGCATGGCCAGCGGCGGCAGGGTCGCGTCGAAGGGGCTCTTGCGCGCTTCCTTCTTGGGCTTCTTCAGCTCGCCGCCTTCCACCGTGACGAAGCTCGGGCAGAAGCCCTTCACGCAGGAGTAGTCCTTGTTGCAGGTGTTCTGGTTGATCTGGCGCTTGCGGCCGAAGTCGGTCTCCAGCGGCTCGATGGACAGGCAGTTGGACTGCACTGAACAGTCGCCGCAGCCCTCGCAGACCAGCTCGTTGATGACGACGCGCTTGGCCGGGTCCACCAGCTTGCCGCGTTTGCGGCGGCGGCGCTTTTCGGTGGCGCAGGTCTGGTCATAGATGATGACCGTGGTGCCTTCGAGCTCGCGGAACTGGCGCTGGATCTCGTCCAGTTCGTCGCGGTGGTGCACGGTGACGCCGGGGGCCAGGGCCACACCTTCGTACTTCTCCGGCTCATCGGTGACGATGACCAGCTTCCTCACGCCTTCCGAGATCACGCTGTTCATGATCTGGATGACGGTGTGGCCCTCGGGGCGCTCGCCAACCTGCTGGCCGCCGGTCATCGCAACCGCGTCGTTATAGAGGATCTTGTAGGTGATGTTCACACCCGCAGCGATGCTCTGGCGGATGGCCAGGCTGCCGCTGTGGAAGTAGGTGCCGTCGCCCAGGTTGGAGAAGATGTGCTTCTCGTCGGTGAACGGCGCCTGGCCGACCCAGGGCACGCCCTCGCCGCCCATCTGCGTGAAGGTGGCCGTGTTGCGGCCGGGCATCCACGTGACCATGTAGTGGCAGCCGATGCCGCCGACGGCGCGCGAGCCGTCGGGCACGCGGGTGGAGGTGTTGTGCGGGCAGCCGGAGCAGAACCAGGGCGTGCGGTCGGCGCCGCCGGCGGTCTTCTCTTCGGCCTTCAGCGAGTTTTCCTTGGCATCGATGACGGCCAGGCGTGCATCCAGGCGGGCCGCGATGTCGCTGTCAACGCCGAGCTTCTTCAGGCGCTTGGCGATGGCGCGGGCAATGATGGCCGGCGTCAAGTCGGCCTGCGGGCGCAGCAGCCAGTGCTCGCTCGGGTTGGGCACGCTCCATTCGCCGCCCTCGCCGCCGTCACCGGCGTCGAACTTGCCGAGCACGTTGGGGCGCACGTCGGCGCGCCAGTTGTAGAGCTCTTCCTTGACCTGATACTCGATGATCTGGCGCTTCTCTTCGACGACCAGGATCTCCTGCAGGCCCTTGGCGAAGTCGCGCGTGATCTGCGCTTCCAGCGGCCACACGACGTTGACCTTGTGCAGGCGGATGCCGATGCGCCGGCAGGTGTCGTCGTCCAGGCCCAGGTCGTGCAGCGCCTGGCGGGTGTCGTTGAAGGCCTTGCCGCTGGTGATCAGGCCGAAGCGGTCGTTGGCGCCTTCGATGACGTTGTAGTTCAGCTTGTTCGCGCGGATGTAGGCCAGCGCTGCGTACCACTTGTAATTCATCATCCGCGACTCTTGTTCGAGCGGCGGGTCCGGCCAGCGGATGTGCAGGCCACCGGCCGGCATCTGGAAGTCTTCCGGCAGGATGATGTTGACGCGATCCGGGTCGACGCTGACCGAGGCCGAGGATTCAACGATCTCCTGGATCGTCTTCATGCCTGCCCACACGCCCGAGAAGCGGCTCATGGCAAAGGCGTGCAGGCCCATGTCCAGGATGTCCTGCACGCTGCTCGGGAAGAAGGTCGGGAAGCCGACCGCCTTGAAGACGTGGTCGCTCTGGTGTGCGGCCGTCGAGCTCTTGGCGATGTGGTCGTCACCCGCGATGGCGATGACGCCGCCGTGCTTGCTCGTGCCGGCCATGTTGGCGTGCTTGAACACGTCGATGCAGCGGTCCACGCCCGGGCCCTTGCCGTACCAGAGGCCGAAGACGCCGTCGAACTTGGCTTTCTCGGGGAAGAGGTCGAGCTGCTGGGTGCCCCAGACGGCCGTCGCGCCGAGTTCCTCGTTGACGCCGGGCTGGAAGACGATGTTCTGCTTGGCCAGATGCTTCTTGGCCGCCATCAGCGCCTGGTCGTACGTGCCCAGCGGCGAGCCGCGGTAGCCGCTGATGAAACCTGCCGTGTTCAGCCCGGCGATCGCATCGCGCGTGCGCTGCAGCATCGGCAGCCGCACCAGGGCCTGCACGCCGCTCATGAAGGCACGGCCGGAATCGAGCGCGTATTTGTCGTCGAGGGAGACAGTCTGCAGCGCGCGCAGGATGTGTTCGGGCAGCGGGGCGTTCATCAGTGGGAGCTCCTGAATGGCGACCCGAGAGGCCAGCCCTTGTGAGGCAGGCGCGCGGGCCATGGGCCAGTATGGCCGGACCGATCAGTGTAGGGAAATGGGGGCGAGCAGTGCTTTCTCAATTGCGCTCGAAACCAGCCTCCCTGGCAATCTTCTTGCTCAGATCTGCCAAATTCGCTTCCAATTGCATCGCAACTTCGCCGATCAGGGCAAACCATGAGTTCTCAAGTCGTCGATTCCAGCGCCACTCCCGAAGCCCTCGACCGCCACCACATCGCCATCCTGGCCGAGTTGCAGGCCGATGCTCGCCTGTCCAACGCCGAACTGGCCCAGCGCATCGGCCTGTCGGCCGCGCCGACCTGGCGGCGCGTCAAGTGGCTGGAGGACCAGGGCTACATCACCGGCTACCGCGCCGAGATCGACCGCAGGAAGCTCGGCCTGGGCGTGCTGGCCTTTGTGCGCGTGGACGCCGAGCGCAGCGCGGGCGCCGCCACCAAGCCGCTGGAAGACGCCATCCGCCAGCTGCCCGAGGTCATCGCCTGCCACTACATCTCGGGCGCCGGCACCTTCGAGCTGCAGGTCATGGCGACCGACCTTGACGCCTTCTCGCGCTTCTCCATCGACACGCTCTTGAACCTGCCGAACGTGAAGGACATCCACACCAGCTTCTCGCTTGGTGAGGTCAAGGCCAGCGGCGTGTTGCCTCTCGGTCACTTGGGCGGCTAGTCTCGAGATCATGCGCATCGCCCTCGTCTCAGACATCCATGGCAATCTGCCCGCCCTTGAAGCTGTTGCCGCCGACATCCGCCGCCGCGGCGCCGACCAAGTGCTGTGCCTGGGCGACAACCTCTCCGGCCCGCTGATGCCGCGCGAGACGGCGCAGTTCCTGATGGCCTCGGGCTGGCCCATCCTGGCCGGCAACCACGAACGCCAGATCCTCGAATGGCAGCCCGACGCCGGTGGCGCCTCCGACGGCTATGCGCTGTCCACGCTCGGCACGCCGGAGCTCGACTGGCTGCGCAGTCTGCAGCCGATGTGGCAATGGGCGCCGGACATCTTCCTGTGCCACGGCACGCCACGCAGTGACTGCGAGCACTTCCTGGAAACCCCGCGCGGCGGCGTACTCGGCCTGGCCACGGCCGCCGAGATCGCCGAGCGCCTGGGCGATCAACGCAGCGCACTGATCGCCTGCGGCCACAGCCATCTGCCGCGTTTTCTGCGCGTGGTCAGCAACCAGGTTCTCGTCAACCCCGGCAGCGTCGGCCTGCAGGCCTATGTGGACGATGAGCCGGAGCGCTATGTCGTCGAGCGCGGCACGCCCGACGCGACCTACGCCATCGTCGAGAAGCTCGACGGCGCCTGGCACTGTGCCCAGCACGCGGTGCCCTATGACCACGGCGCGATGGCCACATTGGCCGCGCGCAACGGCCGGCCCGACTGGGCGCAAGCGTTGCAGACCGGCTACGTGGGCTGAAGGCTCGAACAAGGACGCAGGCGGGCAAGGCCCGGCACCGCCGGCGCGGTAGGCTAGCGCCATGGCGATGTCGCACCTCCGTCGGCTCGGCGACCTGTGGCTGGGCAGCGAACCAGCCCAGCGCCTGCGGCTGCGCCAGACCTCGCTCGCGATGGCGCTGATGGGCATCAGTGCGGTGATGCTGTATTACGCCGTTGACGTCAGCGGCCGAGAATTCGGACCGCTGCTCTGGGCCTGGACGGGCTATTCCCTGGGGGGCATGGCGCTGATCTATGCCGCCATCCGCAGCGGCTGGTCGCGGCGCTTCACCGACCCCTCGCTGACCAGCGTACAGATCGCCTTCGCGATCAGCTGCGCGGCCCTGGGCTATGCGCAGGCCGGGCTGCTGCGCGGTGGCGCCTTCCCGGTGCTGACGCTGATCCTGATGTTCGGCATGTTCCAGCTGCGCGCGCGCAGCGCCTATGTGCTGAGCTTCTTTGCGCTCGCGCTGTTCGCCATCGTCATGGGCACCATGGCCTGGCTCCAGCCTGCGGCCTACCCGCCCGAGGTGGAGTTCGGTCATTTCGTCATGCTGGCCTGCATGCTGCCCGCCGTGGCCGTGCTGACGGCGCGGCTGAGCCGCATCCGCCGCCGCCTGTCCGAGCAGCGCGAGGAGCTGGCCCGGGCGCTGGCCCAGTTGCAGGCCATCGCCACGCGCGACGAGTTGACCGGCCTGCCCAACCGCCGCCAGGTGCAGGCGCTGATGGACCAGGAGCTGTTGCGATCGCTTCGCCACCCCCACGACTTCTGCATCGCCCTCGTCGATCTGGACCACTTCAAGCGCGTCAATGATGAGCACGGCCATGCGGCCGGCGATGCCGTGCTGCGCGCCTTCGCCCAGGGCGGCCAGACCGCCATGCGCGGCACCGACGTGCTGGCGCGCTGGGGCGGCGAGGAGTTCCTCGTGCTGCTGCCCGACACCGCCATGCCGCCGGCCGTGGCCGGCATGGAGAGGTTGCGCCAACAGACCGCCGCCTTGCGCATCGACATTGGTGACGACAAGCAGGTGGCGATCACCGTCTCCATCGGCCTGACCGGGCACCGCCGCGGCGACACCCTGGCCCAGACCCTGGAGCGCGCCGACCGCCTGCTCTACAAGGCCAAGGCGGAAGGGCGCAACCGCACCTGCATCGACTAGCGGTCGGAGTGCCGCAGATGCTCGCAGCGGCCCATGCGGGCGCCGTGCTTCACTTCGTCGACGAACTCGCTCGGGAAACCGACCTCGGTCGAGTTGCCATGCTTGCAGACGAAGGCCTTCTTCAGGTCGACATACCAGCTCATCGGGTAGCCCGGGATGCCGCCGACGATCTCGTTGCCGGCCGCGTTCATCGACGCCGGGCCGTCCAGGCCGTAGCGATAGGCCTCGGCCACGCCCTGGGTGCGGAAGAAGTCGCTGAGCTGGATCCAGCCGATGTCCTCCAGCCACAGCACGCCGCGCAGGCCGCTGAACCAGACACCGGCCGAGCCGATCATCATCTTGCCGTCGTCGCTGATGTCGGCCACCTGCACGGGGATGGCGCCGAACTGCTGCTGGATGGCTGCGGCGCCCTCGCTCTCGCAGGTCACGTCCAGGCCCAGCAGCGGCATGTCCACGCACCACTGCATCTGCCTGAACTTCGTGAAGGCGCTGGCCTTGCTGCCCTTGTTGGCATTCCAGAACACGACGCCGTCGCGCTCCGTGTTCAGCGCCACGCGGCCAGCGTCGGGCGTCATCGCATAGCCGTCGATGGCACCGACGGCCTTGTAGAGGTCGATCGGCTTGCCCTCGTCAATCCAGGCATAGGCCTTCATGAAGTTGCTGTTGCCCAGCACCACGCGGCCGTCGGCCGAGACCGCATGCGCCCGGTGCCAGGGCTCGGCGCTCAGGTCCACGCCGTCCAGGCTCAGCGCGCGCATGCCGCGGCCCGCCGTCCAGATGAAGGGGATGACTTCGCCGCCGATGGTGGCGTCGCCGGACCAGCCACCTTCGCAGCTGCCATCGCCATTGCGGTCCACATAGGCCGTGCCGACGGCCGTGCGGCCGGTCGAATCGAGCGCCCAGCCGTAGCTGCTGCTGACGCCGATCTGGCTGCTGCCGCCGCAGCGGTCGCGGTTGAGGTTGCCCAGGTCGGTCAGGCCGCCGGTGCGGGTGTCCCAGATCGTGGCCGAGTTGGTCTTCACCGGCTGGCCTTCGCCATCGGTGCCGATGACGTTGCCGTTGAGGTCGGCCTGCACGATGAGCTTGCGGCCGTCGCGCGTGATGCTGGTGTTGACGCCCGCAACACCGTCCGGCGCCCATTCAACACCGCTGCGCGAGTCCCAGACGAAGGGCTTGTTGTCGATCCAGCCCGCCGCGCGCTCGCCGTCCTTGGACATGCTGCCCAGGAAGCCGTAGACGATGGGCGTGTACTGCACGCCGTCCTTGTAGCCATTGAAGTAGAAGTTGGCCGTCTTGGTGACACCCGCCTCGGCCGTGATCGCGCTGGCCGTGCAGGCGCGGTCGTTGGCCGCGTTGGACTGCTCGTTGCTGTTCCAGTACTCGGCCTCGGAGACCAGGGCGGTCGGCGTCGTCGGATAGCCGCCAGCGACGATCTCCTCCAGGTAGAGCACGTACTTCTGCCCGGGCTTCAGGTTGTTGATGCGAAAGCGCCCGTCGGGGCCGACCAGGCCCTGCGTCTTGTCGCCGCTCATCGCCGAGATCGCGTCGCCGAGCGGGTCGGCAACGTTGCGGGCGACGATATTGATGCCGCCATAGGGCGTGCGGCCATCCTTCAGGAACAGCGTGCCAGCCACCGAGCCGCGCGTCTTCAGGTAGGTTGCGCTCGGGTAGAGGTCGGAGATGCCCGCCATGTCGTCGCTGCGGTCCACCGTACTTTGCTCGTAACCGGCGTTGCGGCCGTTGGCATCGGGGAAGGTCGGGTCGATGAAGGGGAACATCGTCTCGATGTACTTCGGATCGATCTTTTTCGCCGCCGGATCGTCGTCGCGCCAGGAATGCAGGGCCGGCACGCAGCCCGGCACGCCTGGGAAGGCCTCGTAGTAGTAGGGGTGGCTGAAATAGGCCATGGTGCCGTTGACCTGCGAGTGCGACAGGTTGATGGCGTGGCCGAACTCGTGCGTGAACACGCCGGCGATGCGCTTGCCGTCGATGTCGGGCGGCGGCATCCAGGGCTGGTCTGGGTCCAACGGCTCATGCGGCACGACATAGCCGTTCATGACGGCCGTGGCCTTGACGATGGTCTCGGGGTAGCCGTCGCCGTCGCGGTCCTCGGCGATCTCGGCGAAGGCGATGCCCAGCACCTGGTCCTTGGGCACGCCGAAATACTCCTCGATGACCTGGCCGCGCTGGTCGTAGATGACGTAGATGCCGCCCTCCAGCGCCTGGCCATAGACGCGCTTGGCGGTCTCGCCGTCCTTCACGTCCACGCCGACGCCCGCGAGCTGGCTGAACTTCTTGAACTTGGCCGGGTCGGTGACGGCTTTCCAGGTCGAGGTCGGCACATCGCTCCACTGCTTCAGCGCAAAGGCGGTGATCCTGTCGGCCTGAGTGTTGCTGAGGAACTCCGTGCCGCTGTCGCGGTAGGTCAGCGGTCCGATGTCGGTGTAGACCTGGATGGGCTTGCTCGTGTCCCAACGCAGCGGCTGCGGGTTGCGCGGGTGCTCGGTCAGCAGCAGCGGGCCGGCGGCCTGAGCCAGCGAAGCAGCAGCCAGCAGGGCTGCCGCGAGCGGGAATTTGAAGACAAAGGCGTTCATCAGCGCATCACTCCCTTTTGGATCCACTGCTCACGCACCGCGCGCTTCACGAGTTGGTTCAGCACACCACCGTCGACGGCGCCGCTGTTGCGGGTCAGCATCTCGGCCTCGAGCGGGCTCAGCACCGCCGGGTCCACGCTCATGCCCTGGAACAGGCCGCGGTTGTCGAAGGCATTGGCCAGCTTCGGCCCGCTGCCGGTCAGCTTGCCCTGGGCCAGGCCCACCGGGCTGGTCAGGCCCGTGCGGACCGAGGGCTTGTTCATGAAGACGGTCACCTTCTCGCCGACCGTCCAGCCCGGCAGGCCCTCGATGCGTGTGGCCAGCAGGTATTTGCCATCGGCCATGCGGCGGTTCTTCAGCAGGCCGTACTGGCGGAAGCGGTAGCTGCTGTCCGTCGCCAGCTCACGCTTGACGCTGCCCTTGACCTTGAGCGTCACTTCCGTGAACGGCACGCCGCGGTCGATGCCGTCACTGACCTTGGCGACATCGCCACTGACGATGACGTCGGCGGCCGCGATCATCTGCTTGAGGTTCTGGTGCACCAGTTGGGTGGCGTGTGCGGCTGGCGCCAGCAAGGCGGCCAGGCCGCCCAGCAGGGCCAGGCGCCGCAGCGCGGAAAGGGGTTCTCGGTTCATGGCGAAAAGCGGTTGGGTTTGCGGGCGGACAGCGCTCCGCCAACCCAGGGCCCGCGCTCATGCCGCCGGCCCGGGCTCGTGGTCGTCTTGTCCGGGGTGAGGGCACTGTGCGGCCGCCTCCCGACCCCGCCCATCCCCCGCGGCGGGGGACCCGCGAGCGCGGGGAGGAAAAACCCGGTCAGCCCGCCACGCCGATGACTCCCAGCGCCCGCGCTCGCGTCACCGCGTGCTTGCGCGAGCCGGCCTCCAGCTTGGCGTAGATCTTCTTCAGATGCGACTTGACCGTCTCGTCGCTGACCGCCAGCGCCGTGGCGATTTCCTTGTTGGCGTAGCCGCGCGCCACCAGCACCAGCACCTCGCGCTCCTTGGGGCTGAGCAGGCGCTCGGCGGCCGTTGCGCCCGCGCCCTGCGGCACGGCGCCGCGGCGCAGCGCCGCCGGCGTCTGGCTGAGCCGCATGCGCTCGGTCTCGCCGTCCTTCAGCGCCAGGGCCTGGCGGGCATGGCCATAGGCCCGGCCCATGTCGCCGGCCGCGGCCCAGTCCTCGGCCAGGGCCACGTGCAGGGAGGCCGGCGCCTTCCAGCCGACAATCTTCAGCCCCTCGGCCAGCGTCGCCTCGCCGTGGTGCAGCGTCGCGTTTGGCAACACCAGGCCGGGCGGCGGCGCCAGGTGCGGGTGCCGGCGGTGGATCTCGGTCAGCGCCTCCTGCACGCCGACGACCAGCGCGTTGAAGCCATGGCGTGCGATCAGCTGCTCCGCTTCATCCAGCGCAGCCTGCGCCACGTCCACCTGGCCTGCCGCCGACAGCGCCCGCGCCAGGCCCAGCAGGTTGACCGTCAGGTTGTCTGTAGAGCGCACCGCGCGGTACATCGCGATCGCCTCGGTCATGGGGCCGACCGCCTCGACGCCGCGGCCCAGGGCCAGCAGCGTCTGGGCCAGTTCGGCACAGGCGTTGGCCTTGTTGATGCCAGGCGGCACGCCCGCCAGCGAGGCCAGCGCGTCGCCCAGCAGCACGAGCGCTTCATCGAGGCGGCCGATCTCCTTCAGCAGCGCGCCCAGCCGCGTCTCGCAGGCGCCGATCAAGGCCGGCCAACCGGCCGCGCGCGATTCCAGCGTCGCCTGGTCGTAGCAGGCAGCTGCGCGGTCAAACTCGCCCAGGCCCTGCAGGGCCGTACCGGCATTGATGGTGCAGACCAGGGCGTGCCGCAGCAGGCCCCAGTGGCGGGCCGCATCGGCCGCACGCAGGAAGAGCGCCGCTGCGCGCGCCGGGTCGCGGCGGGACAGCGGCAGCGCCAGCGCAGCGTCGGCAAAGGCAGCCGCAGCGGGCTCGGCCGCGGGTGCGTCCGCATCGGCTGGCGTCGCGAAGGACTGCTCATAGGCCAGCCAGGCGCGGGCGATGGCCTGGCGGCGCGGGTCAGGCCCGCGTGCGTGGCAGGCCGCGGCACGGGCATAGGCGCCCAGCTCGCGCTCGCGCTGGCCGCGCGCCTTGGCGACGACGGCCTCGGCCAGCAAGGCATCACCCTCCAGCGTGGCCCCGCCGCCGCTGCGCCGAGCCTGCGCCAGCTGCGTTTCGGCCTCGTCGAGCCGCCCCTGCAGGGCGGCGATTTCGCAACGCGAGAGCGCCAGCCGGGCCTGCAATGAAGGCGTGAGACTCGCCATGGCCAGAACCTGCTCACACAGGGCCAGCGCGCGGCGGCTGTCACGCTGGCGCAGCTGCCAGGCCAACTCGGCCAGCGCTGCCGCCTCGCCGCCCTGCGCGGCCGCTTCAAGGCCGGCCAGCGCCGTGGCGGGAACGAGGAAATCCATGGCAAAAATTGTAGAAGTACCTCCGCCTAGACTGCCTCCATGTCATCCCCCTCCGCACAGACCCTGCCGCTGCGCCATTTCCTGCTCGCACTGGCGGTCGTGGCGATCTGGGGCAGCAATTTCGTCGTCATCAAATACGCCCTGCACACGCTGCCGCCGATGACGCTGGCCGTGCTGCGCTTCAGCTTCGCCCTGGTGCCGGCCTGCTTCTTCCTGCGCCGGCCGCAGGTGGGCTGGGGCAATCTGGCGGGCTACGGCATCCTCATCGGCGTGGGCCAGTTCGGCCTGCTGTATCTCGCCATGCGCAGCCAGATCTCGCCCGGCCTGGCCTCGCTGGTCGTGCAGACCCAGGTGTTCTTCACGCTGCTGCTGGCGGTGCGCATCCGCAAGGAGAAGGTGCTGGGCGCGCAATGGCTGGGGCTGGTGCTGGCAGCCAGCGGCATTGTTGTGATCGCCTCGCACACCGACGGCACCACCACGGCGGTGGGCATCGCCATGGTGCTGGCGGCCGCCTTCTCGTGGGCCTGCGCCAACCTGCTGACGCAGCGCGCCGGCCGCATCGACATGCTCGCCTACGTCGTCTGGAGCAGCGCCTTCGCGGTGCCGCCGCTGCTGCTGCTGGCACTGCTGATCGACGGACCGCAGCAGATGGCCGCGGGCCTGGCGGCGTCGGACCTCGGCACCTGGACGGCGGTGCTGTGGCAGTCGGTCGGCAACACGCTGTTCGGCTATGGTGTCTGGAGCTGGCTGCTGGCCCGCCACCCGGCCGGGCGCATCGTGCCCATGGCGCTGCTGGTACCGGTGTTCGGCATGGGTTCGGCCGCGGTGCTGCTCGGCGAGCCGCTGCCGCCCTGGAAGCTCATCGCCGCAGCCCTGGTGCTGGCCGGTCTGGCAATCAACCTGTTCGGACCGCGGCTTTTGGCGGTCAAGTCCAAGGCCGTTGAGGAATAAGCTGGGCGCATGAAGCGCCGCCTCCTGCTCCTGCTGGTCCTGGTTGCGCCCTGGGCCACCGCCGCCCCACCCGCCGTGCAGCTCATCGTCGAGCTGCGCTGGGTGGATTCCAACCTGCCGCCCGCCGCACAGGCCGCCGTGCGCGACGGTGCGGTCGTGGTCGGCACGGCGGGCTCGATCTCGCCGCGCGGCGCCGGCATCGTCACCTCGACCGCGGCGCCAGCGCCCCAGCAGATCCAGCGCCTGAACGTGCTGAACGGCCGGCGCGGCACGCTGACGCTGACGACGCGCGAGCCGCTGCAATGGGTGGACACGGTGGTCGAACTCGACCCAACGTCGCGCACGCCGCAACGCGTCTACGCCAGCCCGCGAAGCGCCGAGCGCCGCTCGGTGCAGAGCTTCACCGTGACGCCCACCTGGCCCGGCGGCAAGGCGCCGGTGCAGGTCGCGTTCGACATCGACCAGGACGACCACGCCTTCCAGTCGACGCTGCAGCTGGCGCTGGACCGCTGGCAGACCGTCGCACGCAGCGGCACTGCGGCATCCCCCGCTCCCAAGGGCACCTTGAGCAGCGCGGATGCCGCCGGCCGGCCCGAGCGTGAACTGCAGCTGCGGGTGTCGCTTCAGCCTTGAGCCGAAGCCAGGGCGCCATTGATCTGCGGATAGGGCGCGGCGCCGTCGAACAGCTCAGCGCCAGCACCATGCTCAAGGAAGCCCGTCGCCGCACGCTGCGCCCGGCCCCAGGCCGCCTCGGCGATGGCGCTGCCGGCCGAAATGCGGCGCACACCCAGGCGCTGGAGTTCGTCAAGGCCCGGCAGCACCGGCCGCGCCATCACGTTCAACGGCAGGGGCTGGCCGCCCACCAGGGCCTCGATGTCTGCCACGGCCGTCACGCCAGGGGCAAACAGGCCATCGGCGCCCGCCGCTGCATAGTCGCGCGCCCGCAGCAGCACTTCCTCGACCGCCCGGCCGGGCGCCAGGTTCTTCAGCCAGACATCGCAACGCGCATTGATGAAGATATCGACACCGGCCCGCGCCGCGGCGGCCTTGATGGCCTCGATCTTGCGGCACAGCAGGGCGGGCGCTCCGGCACCGTCCTCGATGTTGATACCGGCGGCGCCGGCTTCGGCGAACTTCAGGATGTTGTCGGCCACCACCGCCGGGTCGTCGCTGTAGCCGGCCTCGCTGTCAGCCGACAGCGGCACGCGGGCGACGCGGGCGATGCGGCGCAGTGCCGCGGCATGCTCGTCGACCGGCAGGTGGTTGCCATCCGGGTAGCCCAGGGCCCAGGCCAGGCCGGCGCTGGTCGTGGCCAGGGCCGGCACGCCCAAGGCCTGGACCAGGACGGCGCTGCCGGCGTCCCAGACGTTGGCGATCTTCAGGAGCCCGGGGCCCTGGTGGAGCTGGCGGAAGTTCATGGTGTCTTTTGCGGGGTTGGCGAGATAGATTGGCGATGCTGCCGAGCCCCGCTGCCAGACCATGGCAGCAGGCCGGCGGCGGGTACATCGAGTAACAGGTGCCGCCAGACCGGCAATGTGCCAAGTCTTGCGCGTTTATGGTCACGTCTTGCGTGTAACGTCAATCCTTTGCAGAACTCCCCGCCTTTCCGACCATGAAGCTTGCCTTGATCGCCCACGACGGCAAAAAGGACGCCATGATCTCCCTGGTCGCCGACTTCCTGCCGCTGCTGCGCCGCTGCCAGCTGATGGCCACCGGCACCACGGGCACCCGGCTGAACGCAGCCCATGGCCTGACCATCGAGCGCATGCTCAGCGGCCCGATGGGCGGTGACCTGCAGATCGGCGCGCGGCTGGCGGTGGGCGACCTGGACGGCGTCATCTTCCTGCGCGACCCGATGACGCCCCAGCCGCACGAGCCCGACATCAACGCGCTGGTGCGCGCCTGCGACGTGCACGACGTGCCCTGCGCCACCAACGTGGCCACCGCGCGGCTGCTGCTGACGCGCTGGAGCGCTGCATGACGCCTGAGATGCCGTCGGCCCCATGAGCAGCCTCGACAGGCCCCTGAGCCGGCTGTCGCGGCGGCTGCGCATACGCACCCGCCTGGGCCTGGCCTTCGGTCTGCTGCTGCTGCTGCTGATGGGCCTCGCCGCCCTGTCGGTTTATCGCCTCACGGGGCTGTCGGATGCGCTGAACCGCATCGTCGACGACCAGGCCGTCATCCGCGACTCGGTCAACGAGATCAACCGCAATGCCGAGGCCGTCGCCCGCAAGCTGCTGGTGCTGATGAGCCCCGACGCCGAGCTGCGCGTGTCGGCCTACCCCGAGATCGCGTCGGCCAACAATCGGCTCGACGACGCCATGCAGCGTCTGGCCATGGTGCTGCCACTGGGGCCCCGCACCGATCGCCTGTCCGAGGTGCGCCTGCGGCTGGCCGACTACCGCGCCAGCTATGTCGACGTGCGCAACCTCATCGAGCGCGACGATTTCCAGGCCGCCCGCGCCCTGCTGGGCAGTGACACCGAATCGGCCCTGTCCCTCTTTGTCAGCGCCATCCACCAGCTCGCGGCCAGCGAGGAGCGTGCGGGCACGGCCCAGGCCCGTGAGCTGCGCGACCAGATCGACGTCGACCGCACCGGCGTGCTGGCCCTGTGCATCGGCGCCCTCGTCGCCGGGGCGCTGCTGGCGGTGGGCGTCACGCGCTCCATCGTCATCCCGCTCAAGCGCGCCGAGGACGGCGCCGAGCTGATCGCGCAGGGCCAGTACGGCCACCGCATCGAGGTGGACTCGGCCGACGAGCTCGGCCACATGGCCGCGGCGATGAACACCATGGCCGCCGCCGTCGGCGAGCGCGAGGCCGAGTTGCGCCGCCTGGCCGACATCGACCTGCTGACCGGCCTGCCCCAGCGCGCCCGCTTCATCGCCGACGGCGACCGGCTGCTGGCCAACCTGCCCGAGCGCGAGCAGCTGGCCGTGTTGATCTGCATCGACGTCGACCGGCTCAAGGCGGTCAACAGCGTGCTGGGCTTTGACGCGGGCGACGCGTTGCTGCGCGGTGCGGCAGCCAAGCTGGAGGGCCTGTTCGAAGGCGTCGCCGCCTACGGGCGTCTGGCCGGCGGCACCTTCGCGGCCCTCGCCCCCGTGGCACGGCTGGACCATGCCAACGCGCTGGCCGCCCAGTTGCGCGAAGAGGTCGAGCACAAGCTCAGCTGGCAGGGCCAGTCGCTGGACCTGTCGGTGTCGCTCGGCGTGGCCCATTGGCCGGAGCATGCCGCTGACACCGAGGCCCTGCTGCGCCGTGCCGAGCAGGCCATGTTCGAGGCCAAGCGCCTGCGCCAGGACGTTGCCGTCTTCAACCCCAGCGCCGAGGCCTCGCGCGCCCTGCACTTGAGCCTGCTGTCTGACCTGGCCACTGCCATCCAGCAGGACCAGCTGCGCCAGTTCCTGCAGCCCAAGCGCTGCTTGAAGACTGGCCGCATCACCGGCGCCGAGGCCCTGGTGCGCTGGCAGCACCCGCAGCGCGGCTGGCTGCCACCGGGCGACTTCATCCCGTTTGCCGAGCGCAGCGGCCGCATCCGCCAGATCACCGACTGGATGCTGGCTCGCGCCGTGCGCACCCTGGCAGCCTGGGAGGCCGAGGGCCGCGAGCCCATGAGCATTGCCGTCAACATCTCGACGCTGGACATCCAGGACCAGACCCTGCCGGCCCGCCTGGCCGCCCTGCTGGCCGAATACCGCGTCGACCCCGGCCAGCTGCAGCTGGAGGTCACCGAGACCGGCCTGATGTCCAGCGGCACCGATCCCATCGCCGTGCTGAACGCGTTGAAGGCCTGGGGCGTGAGCCTGGCCATCGACGACTTCGGCACCGGCCAGTCGTCGCTGGCCTATTTGCAGCACCTGCCGGTGGATGAACTCAAGATCGACCGCAGCTTCGTGCAGGACGTGGACGGCGACCCACGCCGCCAGGCCCTGCTGAAATCCATCGTCGGCGTGGGCCAGGGCCTGGGCCTCAAGGTGACCGCCGAAGGGGTGGAAAACGCCGCCGAACTGGACTGCATCACGGCCTGCGGCTGTGATCTCATCCAGGGCTATCTGCTGGCCCGGCCGATGGATCTGCCGGACTTTGAAGCCTGGTTGGGCCGAACAGGCTAAAATCCGCGCCTTTCGTCGCTGTTTTGCGTTTCGCCCCTGCTGTGGGCTTTTGTTTACGGAGCCATCATGGGCAACAAGATCATCACCGAAGCGGCTCGCCGCGCCACCCCCCGTCCCGAAGCCCCCAAGGGCGTGACCTTCACCGCCGGCAAGGGCCAGCTGAGCAGCCTGGAGCGCGGTTCGCACACCCGCTCCAAGAAGAACCCGGGCAAGCGCCCGCATTCGGGTTGATTGACGGGCTGATCGCCTGACGATCTTCCTCACACACAGGCCCTGCGGGGCCTGTTTGTTTTTGTTGTCGGCTAAATCCTGACCACCATGATCCGCATCACCGAACTCCGCCTGCCGCTCAGCCATACCGAAGACGCGTTGCGACCCGCCGTGCTGGCGCGGCTCAAGCTCGCCGACGCCGAGCTGGCCACCATCCAGGTGTTCCGCCGCGGCTATGACGCCCGCAAGCGCAGCGACATCCAACTGGTCTACACGCTGGACTGCGCGCTGGCTGAAGGCATCGACGAAGCCGCCTTGCTGGCGCGCTTTGCCGGCGACCACCAGATCCGGCCCACGCCCGACACGGGCTACCACTTCCTCGCCCAATTTGGAAAGGATCGGGGCGAGTACACCGGCCCACGCCCCGTCGTCGTCGGCTTCGGCCCCTGCGGCCTGTTCGCCGCGCTGATCCTGGCCCAGATGGGCCTGCGCCCCATCGTGCTGGAACGGGGCAAGGCCGTGCGCGAGCGGACGCAAGACACGTGGGGCCTGTGGCGCGAACAGAAGCTCCACCCCGAGAGCAATGTGCAGTTCGGCGAAGGCGGCGCCGGCACCTTCTCCGACGGCAAGCTCTACAGCCAGATCTCCGACCCACGCCACCTGACGCGCAAGGTGCTGACCGAATTCGTCAAGGCCGGCGCGCCCGACGAGATCCTGTTCGTCAGCAAGCCGCACATCGGCACTTTCCGCCTGGTCAGCATGATCATCAAGATGCGGGCCGACATCGAGGCGCTGGGCGGCGAGATCCGCTTCCAGCAGAAGATGACGGATCTGCTCATCGAGGATGGTGCCGTGCGCGGCGTGCAGCTGGAATCCGGCGAGCAGATTGACACGACCCACGTGGTGATCGCGCTGGGCCACAGCGCCCGCGACACCTTCCAGATGCTGCATGCCCGCGGCGTGCAGATGGAAGCCAAGCCCTTTTCCATCGGCTACCGCATCGAGCACCCGCAGAGCCTGGTTGACGCGGCCCGCTTCGGTGTCCACGCCGGCAACGAGATCCTCGGCGCGGCCGACTACAAGCTCGTCCACCACGCCAAGAACGGCCGCTCGGTCTACAGCTTCTGCATGTGCCCCGGCGGCACCGTGGTGGCTGCCACCAGCGAGCCTGACCGCGTCGTCACCAACGGCATGAGCCAGTACTCGCGCAACGAGCGCAACGCCAACGCCGGCATCGTCGTCGGCCTGCTGCCCGAGGACTACCGCCAGGACGGCAAGCGCGACGGCAGCCCCGTGAACCCGCTGGACGGCATGGCCTTCCAACGTATCTGGGAAAGCCGCGCCTATGAGCTGGGCGGCGGCGGCTACCTGGCGCCGGGCTCGCTGGTGGGGGACTTCGTCAAGCGCCAGGTCAGCAAGGAATTCGGTGACGTGGCACCGAGCTACAAGCCGGGCGTGACGTTGACCGACCTGCAGCAAAAGGGCCGCGGCTCGCTGCCGTCGTATGCCCTGGAAGCCATCCGCGAAGCCCTGCCGGCGTTTGCACGCCAGATCCGTGGCTTTGATCGGCCGGATGCGGTGCTGACGGGTGTCGAGACGCGCACGTCATCCCCGCTGCGCATCAACCGCGGGCGGGACTACCAGAGCGTCAATGTGCGCGGGCTGTTTCCGGCAGGTGAAGGCGCGGGGTATGCGGGCGGCATCATGAGCGCCGGCGTGGACGGCATCGAGGTCGCCGAGGCGCTGGCGGCGGATCTGCTGGGCATGTCGGACGCGCCGGTGCTGCAGGGCAAGGGGGCGAAGGCAGGCGGGCAGGTTTGAGGAGACCGCCAGACGGCTCGATCAGCGCGATTTCGCCTTCACAGTGCGGCCTCGCATGGCGCTCGCCAACAGCAGGCCGCCAGCCGCCAGCAGCAGCGCAGAGGCAGGCTCGGGCACAGGCGCGGCGACCATGTTCCAGGTGCCAACCGAAGGGCCCAAGCCGAAGTTGAAGGGGTCGGTGGTGGTGTCCATGCCCCATCGCAACAGGCCGGAACTTCCCGCGGCGGCAAACTGACTACCGTCGGTCAGCGTCCACAGCATCGAGCCGGACAAGGGAGCCCCAACCGGCAGCGCCGGGAAGGGATTGGGCGCGCCAGGCAGGCTCATGCCGAAATAGACGACGTTGTCCCGCGGCGTTCCATAGCCGGTGCCCGCGTCATGGGCGAAGTTAATGGACACGTTGCCGACCTTGAAGTCGTTCTGCCACAGCAGCCAGCTGTTGACCAGATGGGCCGGGTTCACGGCGAACAGGTCATAGACGAAGAGCGCATGGTTTTCGCCGAGCGCTGGCGTGCCGGCATCGATGAAGCCCGAGCCGGTAACGAGCACGTGGGTGGCGTCGACGCGCTGGATGTCCAGGTGGACGGCGGCCTGGGCCGAGCCGCAGGCAGCGAACAAGCCAGCCATCAAGCCAGCCAGCGAGGCGCTTCGGGCGCGAGCAGGAGCGGTCATCAATTCCTCCCTGGACGATGCTGTCCAGTTGACAAGGGGCGCATCCTAAAGTGGGCCTGCAGCGGCCTGGCCGGGACAAACCCGAAAGCCCCTGCAATGAAGGGATGCCTGCCCTCAATGCTCGGGAATGCGCTCACGCCAGAGCGCCGCTAGCCGCGGCTCCTCGTCGACGCGCCGAATTGCCGCGGTCATCGCTGGCGCCACCTCATAGAACCGCTCTCGCCACGGCCCGAAGCGGGAGATGACGGCGACGTAGAGGTCCAGCACGGTCAGCTCTTCGCCTAGCAGATAGCGTCCAGGCGTCAGCTGCCGGTCCATGTTGGACCAGCAGAAGGCGATGCGCTCATGCACTGCATGGATGACGGCGTCTCGCGAGCTTTCGGGCGCACCGATGCGCTTCACGTCAGGCTTGATCCAGTGCAGCGAATAGATGGCCGACGACACGTACAGCATCCAGCGCAGGAACTGTCGGCGCAGCGGGTCGCTGGGCGAGGGAGCCAGCCGCGCCTCGGGATGCAGGTCGGCCAGGTAGATCAGGATGGCTGCGCTCTCGGTCATGACCTCGCCATCGGGCAGCAGCAGCGTCGGGATCTGCCGCATGGGGTTGGTCGGCGCGACGCGCTCGCGGGCCGAGGACTCGGCCCAGGTGGCCCCCTCAATCAGCGTGTAGGACAGCCCGAGCAGCGTCAATGCGGCTTCGACAGCGACGGAGCCGGAGGCCGCGGCGCCATACAGCGTCAGCCCAGATGTTTCGATGGCGCTCATGTCGTCTCGCCTCCACGCTGTTGCCGGCGCGCGATCTCTTCCGCCCGTTGCGCGTAAAGCCGCAACGCCACCGTCTCGAAATCGCCGATCAACCAACGTGCCAAGGGCTCGGCATACCAGTTGAACTGCGTGCTGACACGGTAGCTCATGGCCACCTTCAGCCGCGTGCCGGCCCCCTCGGGCTCCAGCGTGTAGACGGTGTCGACCAGATCGAAATGGCGCCCCCCGATGCGGACATGGTCGTCCATCGCGCGCGGCGGAAAGGAGTCGGCCGTGAAGCGGTAGGTCCAGCGCACGCGGCGCGCCGGCTGCAAGTCCGTCGAGACCTGGTCGAAACGGATGCCCCGACCCATCTCGACGTGGCGCACCAGCGTCCCGCCGTCCTGCCGCGTCACACCGGACACGGGCGGTGGCACACCGATGCGGTACATCCAGCCGTCCTTCATCTCATCGGGCCGGATGACCGGCATGTCCATCAATTGCTTCCAGGCCTGCTCGGGCGCCGCCGCGATCAGGCGCTCGTGCTGCAGGCTGCCAAAGCGGTCCGGCAATGACATGGGCGCTTCAACGGCGGCCATCAGCAACGGCAGGATTGCCACTGCGCCCACGCTCGACTTGGGCCAGTTCATGGTGTGGCACACCCAACCCATGGCCAAGCCGCCCAAGCCGCCGATCAGCGCCAGCAAAGGCACGATCAGGATGGCGCAGATCAGACCCTCCAGCAGGATGGCCAGCGTGCCCAGCATCAGGAAGACATTGGCCAGAAAGCCCGCTCGGAAGTGGTAGCCCGCCGTTCTGCGCTCGCTGCGTTCCGCCACATAGACGGTCACTGCGCCCACGGCGAAGGGCACGATGACGATGAAGCTGAACATCATGGGATAGAGGCCGAAAGGAAGGCGGGCCTCGGCCAGGAGGCGTACCGCCAAGCCGAACAGGACGCCAGCGACCACCGGCCACGCGCGGGAAAACGGCAGCTTGGTCCTAGGTCGTCCGGGTTGGACTCTGGCCCATTCAGGCAAGGGAGGCAGGGCGTCCATCGGTCGAAGTTTCCAAGATTGAGCTGGGGGCGGCTTGAAGCAGGGTCGCGCCGGGGCGCTGCAGGCGCCAGACCAGCCCGCACCTCGCCAACGCGAGCAACAACCACCAGCCCGGATCCCACTCGCCCGACCGCACACCCAGGCGGGCCGAGCCGGGGTCGGCATGGTGGTTGTTATGCCAGCACTCGCCCATCGTGATCAGCGACAGCCATGGCAGGTTGCGACCCTGCACGGCCACGCCCGGCAGCAACACCGGCTGGCGGCCATGGTTGTGGGCGAAGTAGCCGATCAGCCAGTGCCCCAGCACGCAGGCCGACACGCGCGCACACAAGCCCCACCACACGAAGCCCCAACCGCCGAGCACCCACAGCGGCAGCGCCGTCAGCAGCACTTGCAGCATCCACGTGCGCTCCAGCCAACGCAGCACGGCGTCTTGCAGCAGGCCACGCGGGTCGCCCAGCGGCGGCGGGTCTTCGAGCACCAGGTCGCAGTGCAACTGCCACCAGGCATCCTTCCAGAACGGCTGGCCGTGGCGCAGATAGGGGTGGCAATCGGACCGGCGCTGGGCCAGGTCGCGCAAGTCATGCTGGCGCTTCAGGCCGAGTGGCCCGGCCAGGCCCACCTGCACACCCCACCACACCAGGACCATCTCCAGCCAGCGCGGGCAGCCAAAGCTGTCGTGGATCAGCTTGCGATGGCTGCCCAGCGTGTGGCCCAGCAGCAGCGTCAGCAGCGTGAGCCCGACGAACAGCGTGAACGTCGCCACGCCCAAGGTGGGAATGCCGCCAGCGACGGCTCCGATCAGCATGGCGACCAGCCAGAGCGACTTGACCGGCGCGTAACGCATGCGCCCGGTCATCACGTCGCCCCGCATCGGCTCAGGCATCGAGCATCTCGATCAACTCCTTCGCAAACGCCAGCGCTTCCTCTGGCGTCTCGAAGTGCATCTCGTTGTTGAGTTCGACGACCTCGCCGTCTGGCCCCTTGTGCACGACCGCCCAGCCCACCGCGCCGCCGTCGATGGCGAGCACGCCGAATTGCCCGGGGTCGAGATCCCGGGCGCTGCCGCCGGTGATGACGATGTCGCGGCCGAGGTGGGAGTGGTAGCGTCTCATCCCTCAATTCTCCCGGAGCAGGCGATGAAGGCAGTGTGGAACGGCGTAACCATCGCCGAGAGCGACGATACGGTGGTCGTCGAAGGCAACCACTACTTTCCGGCCGAAGCGCTGAAGAAGGAATACACGACCTTCTCCAACCACCGCAGCGGCTGCCCCTGGAAGGGCCAGGCGCAGTACCTGAGCCTGTTCGTCAACGGCGAGATGAACCCGGATGCGGTCTGGTACTACGCCGACCCGCTGCCCGCCGCAGCCGAGATCAAGGGCCGCTACGCCTTCTGGAAGGGCGTCAAGGTTTCGGAGTAAATCCGTCGGGCCACAGCGCCCACAGCCGCAGCGCCTGCTTGGTGCGGCCGGCCTGCAGCGCGGCGTCTTCACCCCAGCCCCAGAACAGGTCGGCGCGCACGGCGCCCTGGATGGCGCTGCCGGTGTCCTGGGCCAGCACGAGGCGCCGCAGCGGTGTCGTCGACAACGGCGCGGTGCTGTCCAGCCACAGCGGCGTGCCCAGCGCGATGTAGCTGCGGTCGATGGCGACGGAACGGCCCGGCGTCAGCGGCACGCCTTGGGCGCCGCGCGGGCCCTGGTTCACATCGGGCAGGGGCTCCTCGCGGAAGTAGACGACGCGCGGGTTGACGGCCAGCGCGTCGCGCACCTTGGCCGGGTTGCGGCGCGCCCAGTCGCTCAGGGTTCGTGGTGTCGCGTCGCCCACCTCGCCACGGTCCAGCAGCACGCGCGCGACAGACTGGAAGGGCTGATCGTTGTGGCCCGCGTAGGCGACGCGGCTGATGCGCTCGGCGCCAGCCGCATCACGCACGACGAGACGGCCCGAGCCCTGGATCTGGATTTGCAGCAGCGCAAAAGGGTCGTCGACATAGGCCAGCTCCAGCGCCGTGAAGCGCGGATGGGTGTCGATGTCGCGGCGCGGCGTGCGACGCAGCGCGGCATCGGCGGGCAGCGCATGCAGCGCCCACTGGAAGGCGCCCTGGCGCGTACGGCTGGCCGCGAGCTGGGGCTCGAAATAGCCCGTCAGCAGCCCAGTCGTCTCGCCGCCTTCGCCCTGCAGCCGCCAGGGGCGCAGATGCTTCATCAGGAACAGCGTGGCCTCCAGCGGGTCGGCGGGCGCCTGCAGCGCGGCGCGGGCACAGAACTCCGCCCAGCCGGGCGCGGGGCGCTGGCAGCTGGCCAGCAGAGCCGGCCAGGCGGCCAGCAGGTCGTCGCCGCCCCAGCCGGGCAGGTCCTTCCAGTCGGCGGCCACCCAGCGCTGCGACGCCGGCCGCGGCGTGGCCGGCACGGTCGGTGCGGGCTCAGGCGGCTGCAGCGGCGGAGATGAGCAGGCAGCGAGGCTTCCTAGAATGATGGCCAGCCCTCCACGCGCCCACCACCCCATGCTGCTCCTCGCCCTCGAAGCCCTTGGCGCGCTCGCGATCTTTGTCTTCATCATCTGGTGGACCATGTTCTCGGGCCGCAAGAAGGGCGAGCGGCGCGAGGACTAACTCCTCGCGATCAGGAAGCTCAAGGGCTGGCGCCGCAGCCGCGCGCGGATGGCGGCATAGACGCGCTTGCGGTCGGCCAGGCGCACGCCGCGTGAGCGCATCGCCACCTTGAAGGCGCAGAAGAAGCTGACGCCGACATTGAGCATGCCGATGCCGGCAATGCACAGCACGCAGGACCAGAAGGCCCAGGTCGTCATGACGCCGACACCGAGCGCCCCCACGGCGGCGGCGAGCTGGCCGGTGGACAACGTCACGTGGCGCACCTCCAGGCCCAGGCCGACGAAGCCGAACAGCGCCGGCGCCAGGCCCAGCATCAGGCCCAGGCTGATGTTGGCCGTCAGGCCGGAGATGTTGGCCCGCCACCAGTGCGACCAGCGCTGCGCGCGCGTCTGACCCAGCGTCGCGACGATGCGCGGGTTCCAGGCGATGGCGCTGTCCAGGCGGTGGAAGACGAACCAGTTCTCCACCCAGCCGGCGATCATGCTGGACGCGAACAGCAGCGTGCCGGTGAAGGCGGCAAACAGCAGCGAGGGGCCGAACAGGCTCAGCGAATGCAGCACGTATTCGGCATCCCGCACGCCCACCAGCGGCGCACCGAAGGCCAGCCAGCACAGGCCCTGCACCGCCAGCACCAGCGGCGCCACGACGGTGAGGTTGCCGATGATGCCGGCCACTTGTGAACGCACGAGATGGGTCACTTCGTCGACGAAACCGACGATGGCGTCGTCGCGGTCGATGTGCAGCAGCTTGTCGGCCATGGCCGGGGCCGTCATCGCCGGCTGCTTGGTGGCCACCGTCCAGTGCAGCAGGTGGATGAGGACGAAGCACAGCGCGTAGTTCACACCGGCCCAGAAGCCGCCCCAGAAGGCCGTGAAGCCGAGCAGGGCGATGCCGAACTTCAGGAAGGTGGTGCCGGCCAAAACAGCGCCGCCACCGGCTGCGCGACGCAGCATGTCGCGGTATTCCTCGCGGCTGCGGGTGATGTAGTGCTCGCCCGTCTCGGCGCTGCGCTCGGCCACCTTGCGCGCCATCAGCGAGTAGTGGCGCGCGAACAGCGTGCGCAGGCTGCGCCGCTCGTGCACGACGCGCACCAGGCCCGACACCAGGCGCAGCAGCTCGCGCTGGGGTTCGTGGGACAGCAGGCAGGCCAGCAGCGCATCGATGCGGTCCAGCCGCGCGGTGAGCTGCTCGACGGAGAACATCAGATCCACCGACACGCCATGCACTTCCAGATGCTCGGGCACCGTCAGCGCAGCAGCGCGGCAGCGGTCCAGCAACGCGTGCAGGTATTGCATGGCCGACCCCAGTGCGGCCCCATCGTCATCGGCGCCGGCCAGCGCGCGCTCGACGGCCGCCCAGGCGGCGGGCAGCTGGTGGAAGGGTTTGTCCTGCACCAACTCCGCATCCATGCGCACCCGCAGCGGGCCGGCCAGGCCGGCGGCATGCACGCTGCTGACCAGCACGGTGATCGCGGCGTTGGCCTCGACGCGCCAGCCGTCGTCGGGCGTGGCGGCAAACAGCAGGCCCAATCGCGCCAGCAGCTCATCGTCGATGGCGGCGATCCAGTCCTCGTCGGCCTCGTCGGGGAAGAGCAGTTCGAACAGCGCCGCGAGGTCGCGCGTGTCGGTCGTGGCCGGCAACAGGCGGCGGCGCAGCCGGCCCAGGAATTCATGCCACAGCGCCATGCGCGGCGCGAAGCCCACTTCGGCGAAAAGCGCCACCGCATCGACGTCGTTCCAGACGCCGCCGATGACATTGGCAAACGCCCAGGCGTGCTCGGGGTGGCGCTCCAGCACATTGAGCAGGTGCTTCAGGCGCACGATGGGCAGCGGCGTGCCCGATGAGGCCTCTTCACGCGGCGCGTGCCGCAGCCATTCCAGCAGGCGCACCAGCCACAGATTGCGCTCGGCGAGCGCGGCCTGCGGGTCGGCCGCGTTCAGGAGAGCTGTGAGATCCCAGGTCAATGCAGAGAAGCGCTGTCGGCGAGCAGGAATTCGTCGACCTCGGTGTGGAAGATCTCGCAGCCCTCGGTCACGCACAGGAAACGCCCGCGCATCGTGCCCTGGGGGGTGCCGATCTGGGCCCAGGAGCTGTACTGGAAGCTCTGGCCTGGGGCGAGCACGGGCTGGTGGCCGACGACGGCCAGGCCGTCGACGACCTGCATCTGGCCACGCGCGTCCGTGATCTCCCAGTGCCTGCCAATGAGCTGGGACAGCACATCGCCGGTGTTCTCGATCGTGATCGTGTAGCTGAAGGCGTACAGGCTTTGCTCGAGATGGGTCTGCTCGGGCAGGGTCTGCACGGTGACGCTGCAACTGAAACGGGGGTTGGCCATCGGGTGATTGTCCGTCTCGGGGGCTATGCTCGCCGCATGTTCTTCGGGGTGTGTGATCCTAAGTGCTGCGCCGGCTCTGGTTGTTGAGTGCGCTGCTGAGCCTGGCGGCGCCGGCCCAGGAGCTGACGCTGCGCACGGTCCAGCAGGCCAGCTCGACAGTGAAGTACGACCCCGATGGTGGCCCGCTCAAACCCGGGCTCTGCCTGGAAATCCTGCACGCCGTCGAGCGGCAGGACGCAGGCCTGCACTTCACGGGGCTGGACCAGCAGGTGCCGCTCAAGCGTGTGGAACGCCTGCTGGCCGACGGCCTCATTGATGCCTTCTTCTGCCTGCTGAAGTCGCCCGAGCGCGAGAAGCAATGGCGTTATGCGCCGGTGGCGCTGTATATCGTCCGCCACGTGGTCGTGCAGCGCGCCGACGACCCGCGCAACCCCGATTCCCTGGCCCAACTGGCCGCCTTGAGCCGCCGCAAGCCGGTGCTGGTCATGCGTGGCACGGCGCTGGCGCGCCGGCTGGTGGCGGCCAATGTGGCTGTCGCCGAGGTGAGCTCCGAGCGCGAGGCCCTGCAGATGCTGGTCATGGGCCGCGCCGACGCCATCTACGGCCAGGACATCAACCTGCAGCGCCATGTGGCACAGAGCAAGCTGGGCGACAAGCTCAGGTTCGGCCGCACCGTCTTCCAGGAGGAGCCGCAGTTCCTCGCGCTGCGCGCCGACCTGCCGGCCGCCCATGAGGAACGCCTGACCCAGGCGCTGCGCAAGCTGGAGAAGGATGGCACGCTGCGCCAACTCGCTGACAAATACCGATGAAACCCCTCTTCCTGCCCCCTGATGGCCGCCCACGCTGCGCCTGGTGCGCCGCCGCGCCCGGCGACGAGACCTATCTGCGCTATCACGACGAGGAATGGGGCCGGCCCGTGGCCGACGACTTCCGCCTGTTCGAGAAGCTGTGCCTGGAGGGCTTCCAGAGCGGCCTGTCGTGGCGAACCATCCTGAACAAGCGCGAGGCCTTTCGCGCCGCCTTTGCGGGTTTCGACTACAACCAGGTCGCCAAGTTTGGCGAGAAGGACGCGAACCGCCTGCTAGCCAACGCCGGCATCGTGCGCCACCGCGGCAAGATCGAGGCGGCCATCCACAACGCCGGGCGCTGCGTGGAGCTGGTGGCTGCAGAAGGCTCGCTGGCCGCCTATCTGTGGCGCTTCGAGCCGCCCAAGAACTCGGTGGCTCACAACCTGGCCACCTCGGCGCCCTCCGAAGCCTTGTCCAAGGATCTGAAGAAGCGCGGCTGGAAATTCGTCGGCCCGACCACCATGCATGCGCTGATCCAGGCCATGGGGCTGATCAACGACCACCAGCCCGGCTGCCATCACTGGGCCGAGGCGCAGAAGGCGCGCGACAGCTTCAAGCGGCCGGGCCGCTGAAGCGGGGGCAAGCGGGCTGCCTAGAATCCCCCGCTATGCCCGCCGCACCGCAATACCGCATCGCCCCCAGCCTGCTGTCCGCCGACTTCGCCCGCCTGGGCGACGAAGTGAAGAACGTGCTCGCCGCCGGCGCCGACTGGATCCACTTCGACGTGATGGACAACCATTACGTGCCCAACCTGACCTTCGGGCCGATGGTGTGCGAGGCGCTGCGCAAGCATGCCGTGAAGCCCGACGGCACGCCGGCCGTCATCGATGTGCACCTGATGGTGCAACCGGTCGACAGCCTGGCCCAGGCCTTCTGCCGCGCCGGCGCCGACGTGGTGACCTTCCACCCCGAGGCCAGCGCCCACGTGGACCGCACGCTGCAGCTCATCAAGGCCGAGGGCAAGCAGGCCGGCCTGGTGTTCAACCCGGGCACGCCGCTGGACGTGCTGGAGTGGGTCATCGACAAGGTCGATGTGATCCTGCTGATGAGCGTCAACCCCGGCTTTGGCGGCCAGAGCTTCATCCCGTCGGCATTGAAGAAACTACAGAAGGCGCGCGAGATCATCAGCGCCAGCGGCCGGGACATCCGCCTGGAGATCGACGGCGGCGTCAAGGTCGACAACATCCGCGAGATCGCCGCGGCGGGCGCCGACACCTTCGTCGCCGGCTCGGCCATCTTCGGCAAGCCCGACTACAAGGCCGTCGTCGACGCGATGCGCACGGAACTTGCGAGATCGTGAGCCCCTCGTCCAAGGATTACCTTGGCCGGTCCCCCGCGGGGACGGCGATGCTTGCCGGTTCGACCGGCAAGCACATCACCATTGCGGGCCGGCTTGGGAGCGGCCCGGCGCTCGTCCCGCGCAACTGAGTAACTGACATGGCCGCCATCCTGCTCGTCTGCACCGCCAACATCTGCCGCTCACCGATGGCCGAGGCCATCTTCAGGGCCAAGCTTGGCGACGTGTTCAAGACCATCGCCTCGGCCGGCGTGCATGCTGACCCGCGCGGCGGCCCGGTGGACGCCCGCGCCGCAGCGGCACTGGGCCGGCACAACTACAGCCTCGACCGCAAATGGCGCTCGCGCCGCGTCGAGCCTGAGCAGCTCGGCCAATACGACCTCGTGCTGGCCATGGAGGCTGAGCATGTCGACGCGCTGCGCACCAAGGCAGCGCCCGAGCACCACGCCAAGATCCTGCTGCTGACCGACTTCGTGCCCGAGCTGGCCGGCCAGGACATCCCCGACCCCTATTTCGGCCCGGTCGCAGGCTTTGACGCCGTCATCGGCATGCTGGAGCGCGCGGCCCAGCGGCTGCTCACCGAGAGCCGCGAAGGCCGCCTGAAACTGAGCTGATCAGGCTGCCTTGCTGGCGAAGTCCGCCACTTCGCGCACGTCCGGCCCGGTGCCGCTGAAGCGGTCCAGCGCCAGGTAGATGACCGGCGTGATGTAGAGCGTCACCGCCTGCGACAGGATCAGGCCACCCACCACGGCCAGGCCCAGCGGCTGGCGCAGCTCGGCCCCCGCGCCCAGGCCGAGCGCAATAGGCAGCGCGCCCATCAGCGCCGCCAGCGTCGTCATCATGATGGGCCGAAAGCGCAGGATCGCGGCCTGGCGGATCGCCTCGGCCGGCTTGAGCCCCTGGCTGCGCTGCACGTCCAGCGCGAAGTCGATCATCATGATCGCGTTCTTCTTGACGATGCCGATCAGCATGACGATGCCGATGGTGGCGATGATGGTCAGCTCCATGCCGAACAGCTGCAGCGTGATCAGCGCGCCCACCGCCGCCGACGGCAGGCCGGCCAGGATGGTCAGCGGGTGGATGTAGCTCTCGTAGAGCACGCCCAGCAGCACGTAGATCACGGCCACTGCCAGCCCGATCAGCAGCAGCTGGCCGCCCTGCGAATCCTGGAACACGGCCGCATCGCCGCCGTAGCTGGTGATGATGCTGGGTGGTAGCTTGATGTCGCGCGTGAAGGCGTCAATCTGCTTGGTGGCGTCGCCCAGCGGCACGTTGGGTGCGAGATTGAAGCTGATCGTGACGGCCTGCAGCTGGCCCTGGTGGTTGACGGCCGTGGGCCCGAGCGTGCGCTGCACGGTGGCAAAGGCCGTCAGCGGCACCTGCGCGCCGTTCTTGCCGCGCAGGTAGATCTTGTCGAAGGCGGCTTCGCTGCTGCGGTCGTCCTCGCCCGCTTCCATGATGACCTGGTAGGTGTTGCTCTCGGCGTAGATGCTGGACACCTGGCGCTCGCCGAAGGCGCCGTACAGCGCATTGCGCAAGTCCTGCATCTGCACGCCCAGGATGGCGGCGCGCTCGCGATCGATGACAAGGCTGGCCTGCAGGCCGCGCATTTGCGAGTCGCTGGTGATGTCGCGAAAGCGCTCATCGCCGCGCAGCTTCTCCTGCAGCCGGGTTGCCCAGGTGTTGAGTTCGCCGGTGGATACCGACTGCAGCGTGTACTGGTAGCGGCTCTTGCTCTGGCGGCCGCCGAGCTGCAGGTTCTGCACCGGGCGCAGATAGACCTGGATGCCGGGCACCGCGCGCAGCTTCTTGCGCAGGCCTTCCAGCACCTTGGGCATGGGCTCGCGGCTATTGCGCGCCTTCAGGTTGATGAACATGCGGCCGGTGTTGGTGGCGCTGCCCGAGGGCCCGCCGCCGACGGCCGAACTCAGGGCGAAAACGTTGGGATCGTTGCGCACGATGGCGGCCACGCGCTCCTGCAGCAGGGTCATCGCGGCGAAGGATGTGTCCTCGGCAGACTCGGTGCTGGCCTGTATCTGGCCGATATCCTCCTCGGGGAAAAAGCCCTTGGGGATGGTCATGTAGAACCACACCGTCGCGATGAAGCTCAGCAGCGCCACGCCCAGCACCCAGTTGCGGTGGCGCAGGGCCAGGTCCAGCGTGCGCGTGTAGGTGTCCAGCGTCCATGTGAAGCCGCGCTCGAACAGGCGCCCCATCGGTCCATCCTCGTGGTGCTCATCGGCCTTCAACAACCGGCTGCACAGCATGGGCACCAGCGTCAACGACACGACGGCCGACACAAGAATGGCCAGGCCGACGACGACGGCGAACTCGTGGAACAGCAGGCCGATGACGCCCGGCATGAAGAAGATCGGAATCAGCACGGCCACCAGCGACACCGAGATCGACAGGATGGTGAAGGCCATCTCGCGCGCGCCGCGCACGGCCGCGTCGAAGGGCTTCATGCCGTCCTCGACGTGGCGGACGATGTTCTCCAGCATGACGATGGCGTCGTCCACCACCAGGCCCACGGCCAGCGTGATGCCGAGCAGCGAGATGTTGTCGAGCGAGTAGCCGAGTGCGAACAGCAGCGTGAGCGCACCGATCAGCGAGATCGGCAGCGAGGCCGTCGGGATCAGCGTGGCCACGGCACGGCGCAGGAAGATGAAGATCACCAGCACGACGAGGCCGACCGTCAGCGCTAGCGTCACGTAGACGTCGTGCAGCGACTCGCGGATGGATACCGATCGGTCGTTCAGCGTGCTCATCTGGATGGACGCCGGCATCTGCGACGCGAAGCGCGGCAGCAGGGCCTTGACCTTGTCCACCACCTGCACGGTGTTGGCGTCGGGCTGGCGCTGGATGGCCAGCACGATGGAGCGCTCGCCCTGGTAGGTGGAGTAGGTCTTGCTGGTTTCGACGCTGTCCTGCACGTCGGCCACGTCGCGCAGCAGCACCGGCGCGCCGTTGCGCGAGGCGACGACGGTGCGGCCGAACTCGGCGGCGTTGCGCAGCTGGCGGTTGGCCTGGATGGTCAGTGTCTGGCGCGAGCCGTCCAGCACGCCGACAGGCGTGTTGGCATTGGCGGCGCGCACCGCCGTCTGCAGCTCGTCCAGCGTGATGTTGCGCTGGTTGAGCAGGTCCGTCTTGACCTTGATGCGCACCGCATAGCGCTTCTGGCCAAAGATGGACACCTGGGCCACGCCGTCGATGGTGGACAGGCCCGGCGACAGCAGGTTCTCGGCGTAGTCGTTCAGCTCGGTCAAGTCGATGGAGGGCGAGGTCAGCGCCACCAGCAGCACCGGCGCATCGGCCGGGTTGACCTTGCGGTAGCTCGGCGGCGAGGTCATCTCGGCCGGCAGCGCGCGCAAAGACCGGAACAGCGCCGCCTGCACGTCCACGGCGGCGGCGTCGATGTTGCGGGAGGGGTCGAACTCCAGCGTCAGCGAGGTGTTGCCCAGCGTGTTGGTCGACGAAATGGTCAACAGGCCGGCGATGGTCGAGAACTGCTTCTCCAGCGGCAGCGCGACGGACGAGGCCATGGTCTCGGGCGATGCGCCCGGCAGCGACGCACCGACGTTGATGATGGGCGTGTTGTAGGACGGCAGCGCCGCGACCGGGATGCGGCTCCAGGCGGCCAGGCCGGCGATGACGAGTGACAGGTTCAGCAGCACGGTCATGACCGGCCGCCGGATGAACAGCTCGGTGAGCCTCATTTGTCAGCGCTCGAAGCGGCAGACGCTGGGGCCGATGCGGCGCCCGCTCCGCCGCTGGCTTGAATGCGCAGTGGCGTGCCCGGCCGCAGGTTCTGCTTGCCTTCCATGACGACCTGGGCCGTCGCGTCCAGGCCCTCCACCACCGCCTGCTCGCCCATGGCCTGGCGCAGCTGCACGGGCACCAGCTTGGCGGTGTTGTCGGGCGCCACGACATAGACCGAGCGCTCGTTGCCGCGCATGATGATGGCGGCCTGCGGCACGACCGTTACGCCCTTGAGCGTGCGCAGCGTGACGCGCACGCGCAGGTACTGTCCCGGCCACAACGCCTGGGCCTTGTTGTCGAACTCGGCCTTGACCTTGATCGTGCCGGTGGCGCTGTCGACGAGGTTGTCCACCGCCGTGACGCGGCCCTTGATGGAGGTTGCGCCGCGCGCCGAGCCCGGCGGCGGCAGGGCCTCGACATCCAGCTCGCCGGCACGCGTGGCGCTCAGCAGCGAGCCGAGCTGGGTTTCAGGCACCGTGAAGCTGATGGCGATGGGGTCCAGCTGCGCGATGTTGACCAGCGGCAGCGCCGTCGCATTGGCCTGCACCAGGCTGCCCGGGTAGACGCTGACGATGCCGACGCGCCCGCTGATGGGCGCGCGCAACTCGTTGTAGCCCAGCGTGACCTGGGTCGCCTGGATCGCGGCCTCGTCACTGCGGATCAACGCCTGGCCGGCATCGAAGTTGGCCTGGGCCGTGTCCACCGCGTTCTGGGCGATGAAGTTCTGCGCCTTCAGTTCCTTGGCGCGGTTGAGCTGGCGCTCCAGGTCGGTGAGGCTGGCGCGGTCGCGGGCCAGCTGGGCGCGCGCCTTCTCCAGCGCGGCGCGGTCACCGCGGTCATCGAAGCGGAACAGCAGGTCACCCTTCCTGACGTTCTGGCCGTCCTTGACGAGGACCTGGGCGACGATGCTGCTCGTCTGCGCACGCAGGTCCACGCTCTGCAGCGCGGTGACGGTGCCGCTGGCCTCCACGGTGATCGGCACGTCGGCCTGCCTGACCTTGACGACACCGACGTTCTGCGCCGGCGGCGCACTCGCCGCCCCCGCCGGGGCCGACGCGCCGCCTGCATCGTCCTTGCGCCCACAGCCCGCCAGAACGGCCAGCACCAGGCCACAAAGAATCACAGGAGAGGTCGCGCGCATGCAAGCCTGCTGAAAGTAATGGGGATTGACTCAGGAAACAGATCAGCTTAACCGGCCTGTTTTGCTCGCAGTTTGCTGGCCACCACCAGCTTGCGCGTTTTTCGCTTTTAGTTCTGCAGCGCGCGCGCCAACCGAGCGCCGACGATCGCGTTGTGCTTCACGAGGGCGATGTTGGTCGTCAGGCTGCGACCACCCGTCAGCGCCTTGATGCGCGCGAGCAGGAAGGGCGTGATGGCTTTGCCGGCGACGCCTTGCGCGTCGGCTTCCGCGAGAGCCTGGGCCGTGATGGCGTCGATCTCCTCGCGCGGCATGGCCTGTGCTGCCGGCACCGGGTTGCTGACGACGACACCGCCGGCCAGGCCCAGCGTCCACTTGGCGCGGATGAAGCGGGCCTGCTCGTCGGCCGAGTCCATGCGGAAGTCCGCCCTGAGACCGCTGTCAGGGGTGAAGAAGGCGGCGAAGTTGTCCTGGCCGACCGACAGCACCGGCACGCCGTGGGTCTCCAGATACTCCAGCGTCAGGCCCAGGTCGAGGATTGACTTGGCGCCCGCACAGACGACGGCCACCGGCGTGCGCGCCAGCTCCTGCAGGTCGGCCGAGATGTCGAAGCTCTCGTGACCGCCGCGGTGCACGCCGCCGATGCCGCCGGTGACAAAGACCTCGATGCCGGCCAGGTGGGCGCAGATCATCGTCGCCGCCACCGTCGTGGCACCGAGGCGCCCGGTGGCGATGGCAAACGGCAGGTCGCGGCGGCTGAGCTTCATGGCGTCGGGCGCTTGGGCCAGCTGCTGCAGTTCGGCGTCGGTCAGGCCGACGCGGATGCGCCCGCCGATGACCGCGATGGTCGCCGGCACGGCACCTTCGATGCGGATGACGTCCTCGACCTCGCGCGCCGTCTGCAGGTTCTGCGGCCACGGCATGCCGTGGGCAATGATGGTGGATTCGAGGGCCACGATCGGCCGGCCCTGCTCATGGGCGGCGGCGACTTCGGGCGAGAGCTGGATCAGTTCGTTCATCTTCTATCGTTCTTCTAGAAAGCGGGGGGTCAGTTCGGGGTGGACGCTGTCCTCGGTCTGCAGCGTCAGTGCAGCGAGGTCCAGGCCCAGGCGGGCGGCGGCGTCGAAGTCGTCGGGCGCGCGCAGCAGCGAGGCACAGACGCCGGCCGAGAGTGCGTCGCCAGCGCCGGTCACGTCCACGACATGCACCTGCGGCGCCGGCCAGTGGCGTGGTGCGCGGCCCGGCGTGCTGAGCAGCAAGCCGTCGGCGCCCTTGGAGACCAGCACGCAGCCGACGCCGCGTGCGTGCAATGCATCGAAGGCCTCGTTCGCGTCTGCCGCGATGGTGGCCAGTTCACCGGCATTCATGACGAGCAGGTGCAGGCCGTCCAGGCGCTCTGGCAGTCTTTCCATCTTGGCTTCGGACACCGCCACGCCCACCAATGGGATGCCGCTGGCGCGCGCCTCGCCGAGCAGCAAGGGCCAGGCGTCGGTGGGCAGGTTGCCGTCGGCCACGACGAGGGCGGCCCCGGCGCGCAAGGCTTTGCTGGCCGCCAGCGCCCAGGGGTTCAGGCTCTCGACGAGCGGCATCGACGCCAGGCCGAGTTCCAGGCTGCCGTCTGGCGCGAGCACCGCGGTGTAGCTGTCGCTGGCGTGGCGGCGCAGCCGGATGACGGCGCGCGTGTCGATGCCGACCTGCGCGGCCTGCTCAAGCAGCATGCGCCCGCCGGCGTCGTCGCCCACCGCGGCAACCAGCGCGACGGGCAGGCCCAGCCGCGCCAGGTTCTCGGCGACGTTGCGCACGACGCCGCCAGGAGTTTCATGTGACTCGCACGGGTTGGACGACCCGTGCAGGGAGTTGGACAGCAGCCTGAGCTTGCGGTCGATATTGAGGCCGCCGATGCAGGCAATGGGGGCGGCGGAGGTGTTCATTGCCCGATTCTAGGAAGTCACCCGCCGCGCGCCCCAGGGGCTTGCGCTAGGCACCATGCCGCCATCGCCGCTGCCAAGGCCAGCACCACCTGCGCGTCGTTGCGCCCGCTGCGGGCCCGGACATGGAAGGCGTGGTCCGCATCATCCTCGAGATGCAGCGTGGCTGGGTCGCCCAGGCCCTGGACAACGCCCCGCAGCAAGGCCAGGTCGGCCAGCTCGTCCCGCGTGCCCTGCAGGAACAGCATCGGTACGGCGACCTGCGCCAAGTGCGCCGCCCGGTCAATGGCCGGTTTGCCAGCCGGGTGCAAGGGAAAGCCGACGAACACCAGCCCACGCACACCCGGCATCGCCTCGGCCGCCTGGGCCTGCGAGGTCATGCGGCCGCCGAAGGATTTGCCGCCCGCGAACAGCGGTGTGTCGGGCAACCGCTGGCGCGCCTCTGCCACCGCAGCGCGAACGGCGGCGTGCGCCACAGCGGGCGAGTCGGGGCGCTTGGAGCCGCGCTCCATGTAGGGGAACTGATAGCGCAGGGTCGCCACCGACGCGTCGAACAGGGCCTGTGACAACGCCGCCATGAAGCTGTGGTGCATGCCGGCACCTGCGCCGTGGGCGAACACATAGGTCGCACGCGGCTGTGGCGGCTGCAGCCACAAGGCCGAGACCGTGGTTTGATCGTCAACGGTCAGCGTGAGGGACTCAGGCGTGCTCATGGTCACCAGCTTAGTGCGCTAGAGTCGCCCGCGGTGCGGCGCCACGCCGCCCACGTCGCTCGGACGGTTCCGGGCGCTCACGTGAACACTGCCAATGACCTCTTCTTCCGCCTCCAGCGGCAAGCGCCGCTTCGCGCGCATCGACCGTCTCCCACCCTACGTCTTCAACATCACCGCCGAGCTCAAGCTGGCGGCTCGCCGACGGGGCGAAGACATCATCGACATGAGCATGGGCAACCCCGACGGGGCCACACCGGCACACATCGTCGCCAAGCTCAACGAAGTCTCGCAACGGCCCGACACCCACGGCTACTCGGCCAGCAAGGGCATCCCGCGCCTGCGCCGCGCGATCTCGCACTGGTATGAGCGCCGCTACGGCGTCACCATCGACCCCGACCACGAAGCCATCGTCACCATTGGCTCCAAGGAGGGTCTGGCCCATCTGATGCTGGCCACACTCGACCGCGGCGACACCGTGCTGGTGCCGGACCCGAGCTACCCCATCCACATCTACGGCGCGGTAATTGCCGGCGCCGACATCCGCGCCATTCCGGTCAGCAGCGAGGTCGACTTCTTCGCCGAGCTGGAGAAGACCATCCGAGGCAGCTATCCCAAGCCCAAGATGATGGTCTTCGGCTTCCCGTCCAACCCGACGGCGCAGTGCGTGGACCTGGCCTTCTTCGAGCGCGTCGTGGCGCTGGCCAAGAAGCACGACATCCTCGTCGTGCATGACCTGGCCTATGCCGACATCGTCTACGACGGCTACGTCGCGCCATCCATCATGCAGGTGCCCGGCGCCAAGGACGTGGCGGTCGAGTTCTTCACGCTCTCCAAGAGCTACAACATGGCCGGCTGGCGGGTCGGCTTCATGGTCGGCAATCCGGATCTCGTCGCGGCGCTGGCGCGCATCAAGAGTTATCACGACTACGGCACCTTCACGCCGCTGCAGGTCGCCGCCATCGCTGCGCTGGAGGGCGACCAGCAGTGCGTCAAGGACATCACCGCCAGCTACCAGCGCCGCCGCGACGTGCTCTACAAGGGCCTCATCGAGGCCGGCTGGGTGGTGGACTGCCCCAAGGCCAGCATGTACATCTGGGCGCCTATTCCCGAGCCCTACCGCGAGCTCGGCTCGCTGGAGTTCGCGAAGCAGTTGCTGGAGAAGGCCAAGGTCTGCGTATCGCCCGGCATCGGCTTCGGCGACCACGGTGACGGCCATGTGCGCTTTGCGCTGATCGAGAACGAGTCGCGCATCCGCCAGGCGGTGCGGGGCATCAAGGCGATGTTCAAGGCCGATGGCCAGCTGAAAACATGAAACCTCAAGCCCTCATCCTCGACCTGGACGGCACCCTTATCGACACGCTGGGCGACTTCGTTGCCGTGCTGGGCCGCGTGCTGGCCGATCTCGGCCTGCCACCGGTCACGTCGGCCTTCGTCGAGCACACCATCGGCCGCGGCAGCGAGCACCTGGTGCGCACGACGCTGGCCGAGGTGGGCGGCGCGCCGGCGCTGTTCGAGCAAGCCTGGCCGCTCTACCAGCAGCACTACGCCGGCCTGAATGGCGAGCATGCAACGGTCTACGCGGGCGTCGTCGAAGGGTTGGAAGCACTGCGAGCGCTGGGCCTGCCGCTGGCCGTGCTGACCAACAAGCCGGGCGCGCCGGCGCGCGAACTGCTCAGGCGCAAGGGGCTGGATGGTTACTTCACCCACGTCTTCGGCGGCGACGACTTCGCGCGCAAGAAGCCCGATCCGCTGCCGTTGCTCAAGACCTGCGAGGCGTTGGGCACGCCGCCCGCGGCCACCTGGATGGTGGGCGACTCACGCAACGACGCCGAGGCCGCGCGCGCGGCCGGCTGCCCGCTGGTGCTGATGACCTACGGCTACAACCATGGCGAGGACATCCGCGCCGTGCCGGCCCTGCAGCATCTGGGCCGGCTCGACGATATCCAGTTCGGCTGACTGAGGCCCATCGTCTGCCTACGGGCCGAGCGCCGGGCCGCTCCCAAGCCGGCCCGATTGCCGATGTGCTCGCGGCTCGATGCCGCGAGCATCGGCGCCCCCTCGGGGGGCCGCTCAAGCTCGCCCGCGTTCAGCGTGGCGAGCTTGGGCGCGGGGCTCCGTTTCAGCGGCGGCGTTCGCGCTTGATGCCGAGCAGGGCTTCTTTCAGCGCATCGTCGGCCGGCTTGTCGCCCAGCCAGATGCGCAGCAGCGCGGTGAAGAACTCGGGCTCCTTGATCGGCTCGCTCAACAGCGACTTGCCGTTGACCAGCAGCGTCGACCCGAGCCCGGGCACATAGTCGACCGTGAAGTTGTCGCCGCTGTTGAGCTGCTTGCGGCTGGCGAAGACTTCGCTCAACTTGAGCACGCCATTGATGGACTTGACGAACTCGTCGCGCGGCGCGTTGGCTTCCATGCCCTTGGTGAAAAGCTTGCCGAGTTCGTTGCCGTCGATCTCGCGCAACATCTGGATATGGATGCGCTTGGGGCCGGGCGCCGCGAGCACCTCGGGCGTCGTGCTGACCTTGTGCGTCAGGTACAGGCCCGCCGTGTAGACCTTGACGACAAACTTGTAGCGCACGCCGGCGCCGTTGAGGACCAGCTTCTGGCCCGCCAGGTCCATGGCCGTCTCGTACTTCACGTTGGCCACCTCGACCGTCTCGGCCCAGGCGCTCCCCCCGCTCAGACTGCCCACGGCCACCAGGGCCGCGACGATGAATGCGCGCATGTCTCGCTCCGTTGCTGTGCCGCGATGGCGGCATCTTCGTGAACCGAAGTATGGCGTGTCAGGCTCAAAGACCCGCTGATACACTGATCCGATCATGTTCATCACGCGGAAGTACATCACGGGGTCGAGCGACCGGGGAGCCTGGCCCTGGCGTCGCTGGTTCACCGCCGACTGATGCTGCTTGGCGCGCCCTGACGCGCTTTTTCTCGCGTTGCCCGTTCTCCATCGGGCTGCACGCCAAGCCCTGAAAACTGTCTTTTCAAGGTTTGACCGTGATCACCGAACTTGAATTCCAGAGCCTCGCTGCCGAGGGCTACAACCGCATCCCGCTGATCAGCGAGGCCTTTGCGGATCTCGAAACCCCGCTGTCCCTGTACCTCAAGCTCTGCGCCGGCTCCGGCCAGGGCCGCAACAGCTTCCTGCTGGAGTCCGTCGTCGGCGGCGAGCGCTTCGGGCGCTACTCCTTCATCGGCCTGCCGGCCCGCACGCTGATCCGCGCAACGGGCCAGCTCTGCGAAGTCGTCACCGACGGCGCCATCGTCGAGACGCACGAAGGCAACCCGCTGGACTTCATCGCCGCCTACCAGGAACGCATCAAGCCCAAGATCCCGACGGGTCTGCCGCGCTTTTGCGGCGGCCTGGCCGGCTACTTCGGCTACGAGGCCGTGCGCGCCATCGAGAAGCGCCTGGACCGCGATCACGCAGGCGAGAGCCTGGGCACGCCGGACATCCTGCTGCTGCTGTCCGAGGAAGTCGCCGTCATCGACAACCTCTCCGGGCGCCTGTACCTCATCGTCTGGGCCGACCCGCGCCAGCCGGAGGCCTATTTCCGCGCCAAGAAGAAGCTGTCGCAGCTGCGCGACAAGCTGACCTACAGCGTCAGCGTGCCCCGTGTGCCGCGCGGTGAAGCCCACCCAGTCACGCGCGGCTTCGCCAAGGCCGACTACCTGGAAGCCGTCGCCAAGGCCAAGGAATACATCGCCGCCGGCGACCTGATGCAGGTGCAGGTGGGCCAGCGTATCTCCAAGCCCTACAAGGCCGAGCCGATCGCGCTGTACCGCGCGCTGCGGGCGCTGAATCCCAGCCCCTATATGTACTTCTACGATCTGGGCGACTTCCAGATCGTCGGCGCCAGCCCCGAGATCCTCGTGCGTGAAGAACATGTCGGCGACGGCAGCCGCAAGGTCACGATCCGCCCGCTGGCCGGCACGCGCCCGCGCGGCGCGACGGTGGAGCGCGACCTGGAACTGGAAGCCGAACTGCAGGCCGACCCCAAGGAGCGCGCCGAGCACCTGATGCTGATCGACCTGGCGCGCAACGACATCGGCCGCATCGCCCGCGTTGGCAGCGTCAAGGTGACGCAGTCCTTTGCCGTGGAGCGTTACTCGCATGTGATGCACATCGTCTCGAACGTCGAGGGTGTGCTGCGACCCGAGGTCGGCCAGCTCGATGTGCTGAAGGCCACCTTCCCTGCCGGCACGCTGACCGGCGCGCCCAAGGTGAGGGCCATGGAGCTGATCGACGAACTGGAGCCCGTGCAACGCGGCATCTACGGCGGCGCCTGCGGTTATCTGAGCTTTGCCGGCGACATGGACCTGGCCATCGCCATCCGCACCGGCATCATCAAGAACGGCATGCTCTATGTGCAGGCGGCGGCCGGCGTCGTCGCAGACTCGGTACCCGAACTGGAGTGGCAAGAGACTGAGGCGAAGGCACGCGCTCTGCTGCGCGCCGCCGAACTCGTCGAGGAGGGATTTTGATGAGCCCCCACGTTCACTTCGTTCACTGCCCCCCAAGGGGGATGGCCTCCCTTGGGGCGGCCCGGCGGGAGTCCAAATGCTGCTGATGATCGACAACTACGACAGCTTCACCTTCAACCTCGTCCAGTACTTCGGTGAACTGGGCGCGGACGTGAAGGTGGTGCGCAACGACGAGATCACCGTGGCCGAGATGGCGGCGCTGGACCCGGCTCATATCGTGTTCTCGCCCGGCCCCTGCACGCCCAACGAAGCCGGCGTCTGCGTGGAAGCCATCCAGCATTTCATCGGCAAGAAGCCGCTGCTGGGCGTGTGCCTGGGCCACCAGTCCATGGGCCAGGCCCTGGGCGGCAAGATCATCCGGGCCCAGCGCCAGATGCACGGCAAGGCCAGCACGATCACGACCGATGGCCGCGGTGTCTACACCGGCCTGCCCAAGGATTTCTCGGTGATCCGCTACCACTCCCTCGTCATCGAGGAAGCGAGCTGCCCGGCGGTGCTGGAGATCACCTCGCGCAGCGAGGATGGCGAGATCATGGGCGTGCGCCACCGCGAACTGGCCGGCACGGCCACGCCGTGCGAGGGCGTGCAGTTCCACCCCGAGTCCATCCTCAGCGAGCATGGGCACGCGATGCTGCGCAACTTCCTGGAGTTGAAGGCATGAGCCCCGCACGGCCGCCCGAAGGGGCTCATTCCCGCGTGGCGGGACAGCGCGAAGCGCGAAGGGTGCACCAATGACCGACTACGCGCCCGGATCGGGCGCAGCCGCCACCGGCAAGGTCGTGGATCTGCGCAGCGACACAGTCACCAAGCCGACTCCCGCCATGCTCGCAGCGATCGCAGCGGCACAAGTTGGCGACGACGTCTTCGGCGACGACCCCACCGTCAACGCGCTGCAGGAGCGCGTCGCCGCCCTGCTCGGCAAGGAGGCCGCTCTCTTCATGCCAAGCGGCACGCAGAGCAACCTCTGCGCCCTGCTGGCCCATTGCGGCCGTGGCGACGAGTACATCGTCGGCCAGCTCGCCCACACCTACCGCTACGAAGGCGGCGGCGCGGCGGTGCTGGGCAGCATCCAGCCCCAGCCCCTGACCAACCAGCCCGACGGCACGATCAGGCTCGAAGACATCGCCGCCGCCATCAAGCCCGACGACCCGCACTTCGCACGCACGCGGCTGCTGGCGCTGGAGAACACCTGGAGCGGCAATGTGCTGTCCACGCAGTACACCAACGCGGCCTGCGAACTGGCTCATGCGCGTGGCCTGGCCACGCATCTCGACGGCGCCCGCCTCTTCAACGCGGCGGTTGCCTCGGGCCGCAGCGTGGCCGACCTGGCCCGCCCTTTCGACTCGGTCTCCCTCTGCTTCAGCAAGGGCCTGGGCGCGCCCATCGGCTCGATGCTGGTGGGCTCGCGCGAGCTGATCGACCGCGCCCACCGTGTGCGCAAGATGGTCGGCGGCGGCCTGCGCCAGGTCGGCCTGCTGGCGGCCGCAGCCGACCATGCGCTGACCCATCACGTCGACCGCCTCGCCGACGACCACGCGCTGGCCAAGCGCCTGGCCGAGGGCCTGGCCGCGCTGCCGGGTGTCACGGTCACGCCACCGCAGACGAATATCGTCTTTGCCCAGATTAGCGACGGCCGCACGCCGGCCCTGCTGGAGCACCTGAAGTCACGCGGCGTGCTGGCCACCGGCCTCATCGGTCTGCGCTTTGTGACCCATCTCGATGTCGACACCCCCGGCGTCGATCACGCCATTGCCGCCGCACGCGAGTTCCTGGAGCGCTGAGCCATGCCCATCACCGACACTGAAGCCCTGACCCGCGTCATCGAGCACCGCGAGATCTTTCACGACGAGATGCTGACGCTGATGCGCCGCATCATGGCCGGCGAGATGTCGCCCGTCATCTCGGCGGCGCTGCTGACCGGCCTGCGCGTGAAGAAGGAAACCATCGGCGAAATCACGGCCGCCGCGCAGGTCATGCGCGAGTTGTCCAACAAGGTGCCCTTGCATGAAATTGGGCCGCTGCCGCATCTCGTCGACGTCGTCGGCACCGGTGGCGATGGCGCACACAGCTTCAACATCTCCACCTGCTCGATGTTCGTCGCGGCGGCAGCGGGTGCGCAGGTGGCCAAGCATGGCAACCGCAGCGTCAGCAGCAAGACCGGCAGCGCCGACGTGCTGGAGGCCCTGGGCGCCAACATCCAGCTCTCGCCACGCGCCGTGGCCGCGTGCCTGGACGAGTGCGGCATCGGCTTCATGTTCGCGCCCAATCACCACCCGGCGATGAAGAACATCGCGCCAGTGCGCCGCGAGCTCGGCGTGCGCACCATCTTCAACATCCTGGGACCGCTGACCAACCCGGCCGGCGCGCCCAACATCCTGATGGGCGTCTTCCACCCTGACCTCGTCGGCATCCAGGTGCGCGTGCTGCAGCGCCTGGGCGCCGAGCACGCGCTCGTCGTCTACGGCAAGGACGGCATGGACGAGATCTCGCTGGGCGCCACCACCCTGGTTGGCGAGCTGAAGGACGGCGCTGTGCGCGAGTACGAGATCCATCCCGAGGACTTCGGCATGGCCATGGCCAGCAACCGCAGTCTCAAGGTCGACAACCCGGAACAGTCGCGCGAGATGCTGGTCGGTGTGCTCGACGGCAAGCCCGGCCCAGCGCGCGACATCGTGCTGCTGAACGCCGGCGCGACGCTATACGCCGCCAACGTGGCGCCGACGCTGGCAGACGGCATCGGCCGCGCCCGCGCGGCGCTGGACAGTGGCGCGGCGCGTGCCAAGCTGGATGCCTTCGTCAAGCAGACCCAGGGTCTGGGGAGCAAGACGTGAGCAGCGATATCCTGAATCGCATCGTCGAGGTCAAGTGGGAAGAGATCGCGGCGGCCAAGCTCAAGCGCTCGCTGGCCTCACAGCGTGAGGAGGCAGAGGCCCGCAAAGGTGAGCGCCTGGGCTTCGAACGGTCGCTGCGCGCCACCATCGCGGCCGGCCGCGCGGCCGTCATTGCCGAGATCAAGAAGGCCAGCCCCAGCAAGGGCGTGCTTCGCGAGAACTTCAAGCCGGGGGAGATCGCCGAGAGCTATGCCCGCAACGGCGCGGCCTGCCTGAGTGTGCTGACCGACGAGCGCTTCTTCCAGGGCTCGGCCACCTATCTGCGCGAAGCCCGCACCGCCTGCGAGCTGCCGGTGCTGCGCAAGGACTTTATGGTGGACGAGTACCAGGTCATGGAAGCCGGTGCGATGGGCGCCGACTGCATCCTGCTGATCGCCGCCTGCCTGGCTGACTCGCAGATGGCCGACCTCGAGGCGGCGGCCCATGCCCTCGGGCTGGACGTTCTCGTTGAAGTCCATGACGGCGAGGAGCTCGACCGCGCCCTCCAGCTGAAGACGCCGCTGGTCGGCATCAACAACCGCAATCTGCGCACCTTCGACGTGACGCTGGACACGACGCTGGCCCTGCTCCCGCGCGTGCCGGCCGACAAGCTGCTGGTGACCGAATCCGGCATCCTCGGCGCGGCGGACGTGAAGCGCATGCGCGAGGCGAACGTCAACGCCTTCCTCGTCGGCGAGGCCTTCATGCGCGCGCCCGACCCGGGCCAGGCGCTGGCGACCCTGTTCGGATGAAGCTGCCGCTGCAACTCCCCGACACCGACTGGCGCCCCGTCGTCGAAGCTTGGGCCGCCTCGCCCGTTGGCCAGAAACTAGAAGCCTTCCTGGAAGAGCGCGCCGCCGCCGGCGCCACCATCTACCCGCCCGAGCCGCTGCGCGCGCTGACGCTGACGCCGCTGGCCAGCACCCGCGTCGTCATCCTCGGCCAGGACCCGTATCACGGCCCCGGCCAGGCGGAAGGTCTGAGCTTCAGCGTGCCGCCCGGTGTGCCGCTGCCGCCCAGCCTGCGCAATATCTTCAAGGAGATCCAGCGCGACCTTGGCAAGCCCTTCCCGCCCAACGGCAGCCTGGTGCGCTGGGCCGAAGGCGGCACGCTGCTGCTGAACGCCGTGCTGACGGTGGAAGACGGCCAGCCCGCCAGTCACGCCAACCGTGGCTGGGAGGTGCTGACCGACGCCCTCATCAAGGCGGCAGCCGTCGACCCGGCTCCCAAGGTCTTCATGCTCTGGGGCAGCTACGCCCAGGCCAAAGCACCGCTGATCGAGGCGGCCCGCCAGGACCACCTGGTGCTGAAGGCCAACCACCCCTCGCCGCTGTCGGCGCTGAAGCCGCCGCGGCCCTTCATCGGCTGCGGCCATTTCTCGACGGCCAAAACCTGGCTGGAGGAACGCGGGCGGGGTGCGCCGCGCAAGAGCTGACCGGTTTTCAAGCCGCGGATTGTTCCGCTGGCAGCAACTCGCCGTTCTCTCTGCCCCGCTTTTTCTCGCGGCGCGCAATTCCTACAGTGACAACCTATCGGCATACCCCGCTCGGCGGTGGCCGACCAGGAGAGTCACCATGAACAACACCCGATCCATTTCCACGCTGATCACCGCCGCGACGGCTGTCGCAGCGTTGGCGGCGGGCATGTTGCTGGCTATCAGCGCCCCAGCTCCGTCGGCCGAAGACTTCGGTCCGGCGGCCGTGGTCGCCAGCAGCGCGGCCGACGAGGCTTGAGCCCTCAGCTCGTCGTACAGCGCAGCTTCAGCCCGCCCATCGCCTCGCGGCCGATCAGCTCGACGACCCAGTCGACGAACACCCGCAGCTTGCTGCTGAGATGGCGGTTGGGCGGGTAGACGACATAGACCGGCACCGGGTCGGCGTCCCATTCCTCCAGCACCCGCACCAGTTCGCCGCTTTTGAGCAGCGGGCCGGCCATGAAGCAGGTCACCTGCACGACGCCCAGGTGGGCCAGGCCGGCATTCAGATAGGCATTCGCATCGTTCACCGCCAGGATGTGGTTGCCCGCCACCTCTATTTCTTCCTCGCCGCGGCGGAAGGTGTCTGGCATGACCTTGCCGCTGCGTGCCGAGAAATAACCCACCATGCGATGTGGCGCCTGCGTCAGCTCCAGCGGATGGGCCGGCGCGCCATGGCGGCGCAGGTATTCGGGCGTCGCGCAGGTGATGAAGCGGAATTCGCCGATGCGCCGCGCGACCAGGCTCTGGTCGGTCAACTCGCCACCACGGATCACGCAGTCGATGTTGTCGCTGATCAGGTCCACCGTGCGATCGCTGACGCCAAGCTCGATCTGGATGTCGGGGTACTTGGCGTAGAAATCCGGCAGGTGCGGAATGATCATTTCGCGCCCCACCACGCCGGGAACGTCGATGCGGATGCGGCCACGCGGCGTCACCCGGGCCTGGTTCATGCTGCCTTCCAGCTCCTCCAGGTCGCCCAGCAGGCGCATGGCGCGCTCGTAGTAGGCCGCGCCATCCGGCGTCACTGTCACGCGCCGCGTGGTGCGATTCAGCAGCTTGGTGCGCAGATGGCCTTCCAGCGTCTGGATCAGGCGCGTGACGGTGGCCTTGGGCAGGTCCAGGGAATCGGCCGCCTTGGTGAAGGTGCCGGCCTCGACCACCCGGACATAGGCTTGCATCGCGGAGAGTCGGTCCATGACTTCATTGTTCCACGGCAAGGAAAAGTGAGTCACTTTCAAGGCCGTTTATCCCTAGGCCGTTGATCACTATCTTTCGGTCCATGGACAAGATCGCCTCCCCTGCCACTTTGCGCCTCGGCCCTGCGCCGGGCCTCGTGGCCCAGGTCTACACGGCGCGCCGGCCGCTGGACGTCGACGGGCGCGCGCTGCTGCTCTGGCTGCACGGCGGCTGCTTCACGGACGGCTCACTCCAGGCCAGCCGGGCGCGCAGCGAGATGCTCGCCGACGCGGGCGCTGATGTCGTCTCGCTGGACTATCCGCTGGCGCCTGAGCACCCTTTCCCCAGCGGCCTGAGCGCCGCCTTCGAGGCCCTGCAGGCCCTCGCCGCCAAGCCGGCCAGGCTGACCGGCAGCCCGCACACCGCCCTGTTCGTTGCCGGCGAGGAAGCGGGCGGCAACCTCGCCGCGGCGCTCGCGCTGATGGCGCGCGACCAGCACGCACCCAAGCTCGCTGGCCAGTTGCTGATTGCGCCCATGCTGGACCCGCAACTCGGCAGCGCCTCCATGCGTGACGGCGAATGCGGCGGCTGTGAATGCCACTACGCCAAGGGCTGGCAGGCCTATCTGGGCGGCAGCACGCGCGCCGACCACCCCTATGCCGCGCCGCTGAACGCCAGCCGGCTGAGCGGCCTGGCGCCCGCGCTGATCCTCAGCGCCGCGGGCCACCCGCTGAGCGACGAGTCGCGCCGCTATGCCGTTGCACTGCGGGAGCAAGGCGGCACCGCCAAGGAGATGACGCTGCCCGCCATCGCGCCGGGCTATGCGCTGAATCCCATCCACGAATTCCTGCGTGAAGCGGCCCGCCGCGCGCTGTCCCTTCCCGCCTGATTCCTGCCTGATTGACCTTCGGAGAGAAATAGAAATGCAGTCCAACCCTCGTCTCAATCGTCGTGCCGGCCTGATCGCTGGCGCTGTCGCTCTCGTCGCCCTGGGCGCCGTGGGCTTCGCCCAGTTCGGCTCGGGCGCAGCCCAGGCCGACGCCGGCCCCACCACGCCGCCCGCCACACCGGTGTCCGTCGCCCAGGTTGTCAGCCAGGATGTATCGGCCTGGAACGAGTTCTCGGGCCGCCTGGAAGCCGTCGAGCGCGTCGATGTGCGGGCCCGTGTGTCGGGCGCCGTGCAGGCCGTGCATTTCCGCGAGGGCAGCCTCGTGAAGGCGGGCGACCTGCTCGTCACCATAGACCCCGCGCCCTACCAGGCCGAGGTGCAGCGCCTGGAAGCACAGGTGGCCGCCGCCCAGGCCCGCGTCACGTACACGCTCAGCGAGGCCCAACGCGCCAAGTCCCTGCTGGAGGAGCGCGCCGTGGCGCGCCGCGAGTTCGACGAGAAGGACAACGCCGCCCGTGAAGGTGCGGCCAACCTGCGCGCCGCTCAGGCCGCGCTGCAATCGGCGCAGCTGTCCTTGAGCTACACCCAGGTGCGTGCACCGGTGGCGGGCCGCGTTGGCAGGATCGAAGTGACGCAGGGCAACCTCGTCGCCGCGGGTGCCGGTGCGCCGGTGCTGACGACGCTGGTGTCGGTCAGCCCGATCTACGCCAGCTTCGATGCCGACGAAAAGGTGGTGCGCGAGGCGCTCGCCTCGCTGCCCGGCGGCGGCGCCGAGCGCAAAGGCATGGAGCGCATTCCCGTGGAGATGCTGGCGGGCAGCGACAAGAGCCAGACCGGCCGCCTGCAACTCGTCGACAACCAGGTGGATGCCAGGAGCGGCACGTTGCGCGTACGCGCCGTCTTCGACAACAAGGACGGCGGCCTGATCCCCGGCCAGTTTGCCAAGCTGCGCATGGGCCAGGCGAAGAACGAGGCGGCCCTGCTCGTCAATGAGCGCGCCGTCGGCACCGACCAGGACAAGCGTTATGTCATCGTCGTCGGCCAGGGCAACCAGGCCGAATGGCGCGGTGTGACGCTGGGCGCCAACGTCAACGGCCTGCGTGTCGTGACCAGCGGCCTCAAGGGCGGCGAGCGCATCGTCGTCGGCGGCGTGCAGCGCGTGAGGCCGGGGTCGGTGCTCGCACCCAAGGACGTCGCCATGGACGCCAAACCCGAACTGGCTGCCCAGCAAGCTGCCGCAAAGATCTCCTGACCTAGCCCCCCATCCCACCGCAAGCCCCGTGCAGCGGGCCGGTTCAGCCGGCCCGCGGGGGGCGTGCTGTCTGGAGCCAACATGAATCTCTCCAAATTCTTCATCGACCGCCCCATTTTTGCGGGCGTGCTGTCGCTGCTGATCTTCATCGGCGGCCTGCTGTCGATCCGCGCGCTGCCGATCTCGGAATACCCCGACGTCGTGCCGCCCTCGGTCGTCGTGCGCGCCCAATACCCCGGCGCCAACCCCAAGGTCATCGCCGAGACGGTGGCCACGCCGCTCGAGGAAGCCATCAACGGCATCGAGGACATGCTCTACATGAGCAGCCAGGCGACGACTGACGGCCTGATGACGCTGACCGTCAGCTTCAAGCTCGGCACCGACCCCGACAAGGCCCAGCAGCTGGTGCAGAACCGCGTCAGCCAGGCCGAGGCGCGCCTGCCCGAGGAGGTCAAGCGCCTGGGCGTGACGACGGTCAAGAGCAGCCCCGACCTGACCATGGTCGTGCACCTGACCTCGCCCAACGAGCGCTACGACATGACCTATCTGCGCAACTACGCGCTGCTCAACGTCAAGGACCGCCTCGCGCGCATCCCCGGCGTGGGCCAGGTGCTGATGTTCGGCTCGGGCGACTACGCGATGCGCGTCTGGCTGGACCCGCAGAAGGTCGCCGAGCATGGCCTGTCGGCCAGTGACGTGGTTACCGCCATCCGCGGCCAGAACGTGCAGGCCGCCGCCGGCGTCGTTGGCGCTTCACCGGGCCTGCAAGGCATCGACCTGCAGTTGTCCGTCAACGCGCAGGGCCGGCTGCAGACCGCTGAGGAATTCGGCGACATCATCGTCAAGAGTGGCGCCAATGGGGCCGTGACGCGGCTGCGCGACCTCGGCCGCATCGAGCTCGGCGCCAGCGAATACGCGCTGCGCTCGCTGCTGGACAACAAGTCCGCCGTCGCCGTGCCCATCTTCCAGGCTCCGGGCGGCAATGCGCTGGACATCTCGGCCAATGTGCGCGCCGCGATGGAAGACCTGAAGACGGCCATGCCCGAAGGCGTGGAATACACCATCGTCTACGACCCGACGCAGTTCGTGCGCGCGTCCATCGAGTCGGTCATCCACACGCTGCTCGAAGCCGTGGCACTGGTGGTGCTGGTCGTCATCCTGTTCCTGCAGACCTGGCGCGCCTCCATCATCCCGCTGCTGGCCGTGCCGGTGTCCATCATCGGCACCTTCGCCGTCATGCACGGCTTCGGCTTCTCGATCAATGCGCTGAGCCTCTTTGGGCTGGTGCTGGCCATCGGCATCGTCGTCGACGACGCCATCGTGGTGGTCGAGAACGTGGAGCGCAATATCGCCTCGGGCCTGTCGCCCCGCGACGCCACCTACCGCGCCATGCGTGAGGTGTCGGGCCCCATCATCGCCATCGCGCTGACGCTGATCTCGGTGTTCGTGCCGCTGGCCTTCATCAGCGGCCTGACCGGCCAGTTCTACAAGCAGTTCGCGCTGACCATCGCCATCTCGACGGTGATCTCGGCGATCAACTCGCTGACCCTGTCGCCGGCCCTGGCCGCCTTGCTGCTGAAGAGCCACGACGCGCCCAAGGACGCACTGACCCGCGGCATGGACGCCGTGCTGGGCCGTTTCTTCGGCGGCTTCAACCGGCTGTTCTCGAGCGGCTCCGCCAAGTACGGCAGTGGCGTGAAGACGCTGATGTCGCGCAAGGCCTTCATGATGGTCGTCTACCTCGTGCTCGTTGCAGCCACGGCCGGCCTGTTCAAGGCCGTGCCCGGTGGCTTCGTGCCGGGCCAGGACAAGCAGTACCTGATCGGCTTCGCCCAGCTGCCCGACGGCGCGACGCTGGACCGCACCGAGGACGTCATCCGCCGCATGACCGACATCACGCTGAAGACGCCGGGTGTGGAGCACGCGGTAGCCTTCCCCGGCCTGTCGATCAACGGCTTCACCAACAGCTCCAGCTCGGGCATCGTGTTTGCAACGCTCAAGCCCTTTGACGAGCGCAAGAGCAAGGATCTGTCCGCGGGCGCCATCGCCGGCAAGCTGAACGCGCAATACGGCGCCATCGAGGATGCCTTCATCGTCATGTTCCCGCCGCCGCCCGTGCAGGGCCTGGGCACGACGGGTGGTTTCAAGCTGCAGCTGCAGGATCGCGGCGGCCTCGGCTACGAGGCCATGGACCAGGCGCTGAAGGGCTTCATGGCCAAGGCCTACAAGACGCCCGAGCTTGCCGGCCTGTTCTCGAGCTACCAGGTCAATGTGCCGCAGCTGTTCGCCGACCTCGACCGTACCAAGGCGCGCCAGCTCGGCGTGGCCGTGACGGACGTGTTCGACACCATGCAGATCTACCTCGGCAGCCTGTATGTGAACGACTTCAACAAGTTCGGCCGCACCTACTCGGTCCGCGTGCAGGCGGACGCCGCCTACCGCGCCCGTGCCGAGGACATCGGCGCGCTGAAGGTGCGCTCCAACACCGGCGAGATGGTGCCGCTGGCCGCGCTGATGAAGGTCACGCCCAGTTTCGGGCCGGAGCGCGCGCTGCGCTACAACGGCTTCCTGGCCGCCGACATCAATGGCGGCGCCGCACCCGGCTTCTCGTCGGGCCAGGCCCAGGCCGCGGTAGAACGCATCGCCGCCGAGACCCTGCCCCCGGGCATCGGCTACGAGTGGACCGACCTGACCTACCAGGAAAAGATTGCCGGCAACTCGGGTGCGTGGGTCTTCCCGCTGGCCATCCTGCTGGTGTTCCTGGTGCTGGCCGCGCAGTACGAAAGCCTGACGCTGCCCATCGCCATCCTGCTCATCGTGCCCATGGGCCTGTTGGCGGCGATGACGGGCGTGTACCTCAGCCATGGCGACAACAACGTGTTCACGCAGATCGGCCTCATCGTGCTGGTGGGCCTGAGTGCGAAGAACGCCATCCTGATCGTCGAGTTCGCCCGTGAGCTGGAGTTCGCCGGCAGAACGCCGATGCAGGCCGCGCTGGAGGCGGCGCGGCTCAGACTGCGTCCCATCCTGATGACGTCAATGGCCTTCGTCATGGGCGTGCTGCCCCTGGTGCTGTCCACCGGCGCCGGCGCCGAGATGCGCCAGGCCATGGGCATCGCGGTGTTCGCCGGAATGATCGGCGTGACGCTGTTCGGCCTGTTCCTGACGCCGCTGTTCTACGTCATCGTGCGCCGTGTCACCGGCAATGCACCGCTGCGCCACCACGGTGGCCAGGTCGCCGCTCCTGCCGCACCCACGCAGCCCGTCATCGACGCCCTGCCGCAACGAGGAAAGTGATCAACATCATGAAATTGAACCTGACCCCACTTTTTGCAGCGCTGCTGCTGGCCGGCTGCGCGTCGGTCGGCACGGTCGACCCGTCCCAGCTGCCGCAGGCGCCCGCCGCCTACAAGGCCCAGGTTGCGAACGACGCACCTGCGCTGACCGCCAGCTGGTGGCAGCCCTTTGCCGACCCGGTGCTGGACGACCTCGTCGGCCGTGCGATGGCGGCCAACACCAGCGTGCAAGCCGCAGCCAACCGCCTGGCGCAGGCGCGTGCGGCACTGGGCAGCACCGAGGCGGCGCGTCTGCCGCAGCTCGGCGTCGCCGCCGGTGCTGGCCGCGCTGCCGACCCCGGCGCGCGCGGCATCACGCAATACAACGCCGGCCTGAACCTGGCCTATGAACTGGACCTGGGCGGCCGCCTGCTGCACGAACGCAATGCCAGCGCGCTGGACGTGCTCGCCCGCGAACAGCTGCTGGCCGATGCCCGCCTGCTGGTGCAGGCCAATGTTGCCCGCGGCTATCTGGCGCTGCGTGCCCTGGATGCCGAGCGCGAGATCGTCAGGGGTACCGTTGCGGCCTATGGCGAGACGCTGTCGCTGACCGAGAAGCGCGCCCGCGCTGGCGACGTCGCCGACCTGGACCTGGCTCGCGTGCGCGCCGAGCTGGCCGCCAACGAGGCCGAGGCGCTGGCCCTGGACCGCCGCCGCCTGGAGCTTGAAACGGCGTTGGCCGTGCTGCTGGGCGAGCCGGCCTCCAACTTCCGACTCGCGCCCACCGCGTGGGCCACTGCCCTGCCCACAGTACCCGCCGGCTTGCCGAGCGAGCTGCTGCAACGACGCCCCGACCTCGCCGCCGCACGCAGCCAGTTGCAGGCCGCGCAAGCGCGGGTTGGCGTCGCCCAGGCTGCGTGGTGGCCGAGCCTGGCGCTGACGGCGCAGGGCGGCGGCGTGTCGAGCGAGCTGTCCAACCTGCTCAAGAGTGGCGCCAGCACCTGGGGCGTCGGCCTGCTGGCCGCGCTGCCCATCTTTGACGGCGGCCGCCGCGAGGCGGGTGTCAACGCGGCCAAGACCCAGCTCGATGGCTCGGCGATTGCCTTCCGCGAGCAGTTCCTGCTGGCGCTGAAGGACGTCGAGGACCAACTCGGCGCGCTGACGCTGCTGCAGCAGCAGGGCGAGGCCAATGCGCGTGCGGTCAGCGCGGCCGGCCAGGCGCTGAAGCTGTCGGACACGCGCTACCGCAACGGCCTGGTCAGCCAGCTGGAACTGCTGGACGCGCGCCGCAGTGAGCTCGCCAACAAGCGGGCCGCGCTGCAGGTGCGCTCGGCTCAGTACCAGGCCACGGTCGGGCTGATCCGGGCCCTGGGTGGCGGCTGGAGCGAGACGGCCCCGGTCAAGCTGGCTGGCGCTTGAGCACAGCGATGTTCACGGTGGCACGCGTGACGAAGCCCAGGCTTTCGTAGAGCGCAATCGCGGCGGTGTTGCTCGTCCAGGCGTGCAGGAAAGCCTGCTCGCCGCGACGCTGGATGTCGGCCGTCACCGCGGCCGACAGCCGGCGCGCCAGGCCCCGACCGCGGAAGTCGGGGTGGGTGCAGACACCGCTGACCTCGACATGGCCGGCAAAGCGCATGCGCTCGCCGGCCATGGCCGCCAGCCGGCCGTCGATGCGGATGCCGATGAAGCGGCCCATGGTGTGGGTTCGCGGCAGAAAGGGCCCGGGCTCGGTCAACGTGGCCAGGGCCAGCATCTCGGCGGCATCGGCATCGCCGAGGACTTGCAAGTCTCCGTCTGCCGTCAAAGGTTGCGTCGCCACCATCTGCACGCCCAGCGCTTCCTTCACTGCGATCAAGCCCGGCGGCACGACGATGGGTGGCACCTGGGCCAGGAAGACGGCGTCATCGCCCGGCTGCACGAGGGCGGCGAGCGCGGCCAGGCTGGCGGCGCTTTCGTCGGGTGTCGCAGCAAAGCGGTTGATGTCGGCCTTGAAGCGTCGCGCCTTCTCGTCACCCGTGCCCCAATGCGGCTGGTGCTGCAGGCTGGCCCAGACGGGTCGGTCGAGTTCGTTCATGCCGGCCCTCGCTGCATCAGCGGCGCTTCGATCAGCGCGTCTTCCAGCGCCGCGAGCTGGGCCAGCAGGTCGCCTTCCAGCCCCGCGCAGGCCTGCGCGACGGCCGTTTCGATGGCCGGCCAGGCCTCGCGCTGCGACCGCTCGACGAGACCCTGCCCCTTCCTGCTCAGCGCGATGCGGCGTACCCGCCGGTCCTGCTCCGACGCCTCCGAGCCGATGAGGCCTTCGTCTTCCAGCCCGCGCAGCGAACGCGTGATGACGGGCTGGCTGACACCCACGGCCTGGCTCAGCTCGCCGACGCTCAGCGGCCCCAGCCGGTCCAGCGCCGCCAGCAGCGGAAACCATGCGGCCGGCTGCTCAAAGCCATGCGCCACCAGCACGGCCTGGGTCTGCGCCTGCAGCGTCTCGCCGATGCGCTTGAGGCGAGTGCCCAGGCTCAGGTGGCCCAGTTCCTTGACGACATCTTCGACCATGACGAGCTCCGCTCAACCGATATGCATATCATGCTATGCAACAGGTCCAGCGCCGTCAATGGCGGGCGTCATAGGGTGCGGCAAGCGCACCCAGCCGACAGAGGCCCCTTAGGGCTCGGCCTTGCAGTTGGGCTTGCAGACTACCTCGTTGCGGCCAAGCAGTCGGATGGACTGCAGGCTGGCCGGCGCACGATGCTTGCCGCATTTGAAGCAGGAGCGGGTGTGGCCGCTTCCAAGGAAAGGCGAACCGCCGATTTTCGACTGGTAGCGCAAGCCATCCTGGCGGACCGCGGTGACGGTGTCTTTGCTCATTCTTCAGACAGGTCGGGACGAAACGTGAATTGACGCACGGCGAAGATGACAACGCCATCTCGCAAGCCCGCGGTTGCCGCCAGCAAAGGCCGAAATCGCGGGCTTTCCCTACCCCGATCTGCGGGGTAAGCGAGCGAGGACAATGCCGGTCCGCTCCAGAAGACGACATGGCCAAGCTTTTTTTCCGCTACGCCGCGATGAATGCCGGCAAATCCACCGCCTTGCTGCAGGTGGCACACAACTACGAGGAACGCGGCCATCGGGTGCGCATCTTCACGGCTCGCCTGGACGACCGCTATGGCCACGGCTTCGTCACGTCGCGCCTCGGCCCGAAGCGTGAGGCCGAGCAATTCGACGAGACCACCGATTTCCTGGCCCTGGTCGGCCAGAACGAAGACGGGCCGGGCATCGCCTGCCTGCTGGTCGACGAGGCGCAGTTCCTGTCCAAGCACCAGGTGCAGCAACTGCACGAATTGGCGCATCTGCGCAATCTGCCGGCCATCTGCTACGGCCTGCGCACGGATTTCCAGGGCGAACTCTTCCCCGGTTCGGCCACGTTGCTGGCGCTGGCCGACGAGATGGACGAGATGAAGACCATCTGCGACTGCGGCCGCAAGGCGACGATGAACATGCGCGTGGACGCCAACAACCGCAAGGTCACCGAGGGCGCCCAGGTCGAGATCGGCGGCAACGCGCGCTACCGTTCCGTCTGCGGCCGCTGCTTCCGCCAAGGCTGAATGCAAAAAAGCGCCGCCACGGCGGTCGAGGCCGTGGCGGCGCTGGGTCGTTCATGGCCCTCACGCGAGGTGAGGGGCTGACAGCCCTATTTGGCTGCTATTTGCGCATCGAGTTCCTTGCAAGAAGGCGAGCAGACGGGCTGCGACTTGCCCAACAGCTTCTTGGACTTGAGCATGGCTCGGGGGCGGTGCTTGCCGCAAAGGAAGCAAGACATCGTTGCTGCGCCGAAAGACGAGGTTGCCGCGAAGGGCGAACCGGGAGCTTTGGAGCGGTAGCGCAGACCATCCGCTTCGATGGTGGTCTTGGTGGTTTCTTTGGCCACGCTGGTCCTGTCGAAGAGTGTGTAAAGAGGGGCGCCAGGCAGGCGCGCAGGCCCCGTATTTTCCACGATGTGGCGAAAGCCCCGGCCTAGGGCTTTCAACCCCCCTTGAATCGCGCTGGTCTTTTGCCCGCCCAGGCCGCCTGACCCTCGGCAAGATCGGCCGAATCGCGCGCCTTGACGATGTCGGCCGCCAGCTGTTTCGCGTCGAGCCGCCCAGCGGCGATCGCGTTCAGGTGCTGCTTCATCGGCAGCAGGGCCAGGGGCGCCATCCCCTGCAGTTCGTCGGCCAGAGCCTGCAGCGCGGCGTCCAGCGTTGCGACGTCGGGCAGCAACTGGTCCAGATAGCCGCAGCCAAGAAGGGCGGCGGCGTCCAGCGTGCGCCCGGCCAGCAGCACCTGCTTGGCGGTGGCGAGACCCAGTCGGTCGACGAAGCGCTGCAGGCCACCGGCATAGAAATGCAGCCCGATGCGCGCCGCCGGCACGAACATCTCGACGGCCGGCACGCCGAGGCGGAAGTCGCAGGCCAGGGCCAGATCGGCGGCGCCGCCATAGACACCGCCATGCAGGCGCGCAATCGTGATGGGCCGCGCGGCCTCCAGTGCATCGGCCAGTTCCCCGAAGCGCGCGCCCGCATCGACGGCGCCCAGGGCGCCGAGGTCGAAGCCACTACAAAAATGCCTGCCTTCGCCGGCCAGGACCAGCACACGCACGGCATCGTTCGCATGCACCGCCTCGATGAAGCCGCCGAGGGTGTCGAGGTCGTCCACAGCCAGGCGATTGGCCTGGCGCGGCCGGCGCAGCGTGATGAGCGCCACGCCATCGGCCACCTCCAGCAACGGCGCCTGGCCGCTCGTCATGGCTTGCGCCGGGCGACGCGGCCCTGGGACTGGTAGCCGGCGTTCAAGCGCGCCAGATTGGCGCGGCGCTCCGCTTCCACGAACTCGCGCAGCACCTGGGCGTGGTTGGGCCGCAGGTCCCTGTCCTGGTGCAGCACGAGTTCCGCCACCAGCCCCCAGTCCGCCTCCAACTCGGCCGGCCACAACGCCGCCTCGGTGGGCAGTGCCTCCAGCAAGGACGCCAAGGCATCGACTCTCGTCGCCGCGCCGACGAGAGTGACCATCTCAGGCCAGCGCGCCAGCAGTGCCGGCTGCTTGTCCTGGGGCGGCCACAGGGCGCAGAGCCACTGCGTTGCATGGTTTTCCACGTGCAGGCCATGCGCCGTCTGCGACACCTCGGTACTGGCATCGGCCACGTGCTGCGTCAACGCCGTCCAGGCCTGCGGCTGCCACTCAGCAACCAGCCGCGGGTCGGGTTCGCTGCGCGAGGCAAGGGCCTGCATGTCCAGCACCGGTGCCTCGACGGCCGTGGGCAGGGGCACCACCTTGGGCAGCTCGATGTCGTCGAGGACCTGCTGCGGGTCCGGCTCGGGCGGTGGCGGCGGGGCCCGGAAGTCCAGCACCGGCGCTTCGACGACGGCAGGGGGCGGTGCGCGGAAATCCAGTACCGGCGTTTCGACGGTGGCCGGCGGCGTGTCGAGCGACCCGGCGTCTTCCGCGACGGCGGGCGTGGACAGCGGCGGCGCGGGTGGCGGTTCAGGCATTTGCGCGACTGCGGGCTGCAGCGGCTCGTCGGGCAGCTCGACGGGTTCGATGAGCGGTTCGGGCTCGGGCTCGACCGTCGGCGGCTCCGGATCCAACACTGCCGCTTCGACCGCAGCAGGTGGCGGAATTTCGAGCGGCTCAGCGTCCTCCACAAGGGCAGGCGCTGTTGGCAGCGGCGCGCTCAACGACTCAGGCGCCTGCGCGGCAGCGGGCTGCAGCGGCTCGTCGATCGACTCGGCGATGTCGATGAACGGCGTTGGCTCCGGCGCGAACACTTCGGGCGCTTCAACGTCTGCCATCAGCGCGGCGGCGCCCACGTCCGACGAGGGCGCTGCGAGCGCTTCGCCGCCATGCATGACCGCAGTTGCGGGTGGCGGCTCCGCCAACGCTTCATCGTCCTCAACGATCTGAGGCGGCTCGAACCGGAGATCAAGCCATGCCGCTTCGGCGGCGAAAAGCGGCGGCGCTCCAGGCGAGTCGACAGCGTCGGGCTCGGCGGGCGCCGAGGCCATTTCCTCAAGGACCTGTGCTTCGGCTTCGAAGAGGGGCCATGGCCCCTCGACCGGCGGCGCAGGCGGCACCTCGCTCACAGGCGGCGGCACGAACTCGGCCTCGGCAAGCGGTGGCGCGGGCGAGACTTCCCGAACCAGGAGCTCGACGGTGATGCGCGGCGGCGGCGCCTCGGGCAACTCGATGTCCTCAACGTCCAGCATCTCGTAGCCACGCGCCTTCAGTCGCGCCTTCTTGGCCTCGTCGGGCCCGCTGCGGCCCGCGCGCACCAGGGACCTGAGTTCCAGGTCCAAGGGCGCCGGAGCGGGCGGGCGCCAGCCGTCCAGCAGATGCGTGGGGTCGAAGTTGACGGTTTCAGCCCTGACGAGAGGAAGCAGCGGCTCACTGCCCTGCCCATTGCCGTCGCCCCGCAGCAACGCGCCGAGCGCCAGATCCTGCAGCGGCACGGGCACAGGCGCGGGCGGACGCCAGCCGTCCAGCGCATGGGTGGGGTCGAAGGTGTCCGGTTCGGCCATGGCGTTTACAAGCCAGACATTGTGACGACGTAAGCTTGCGGACCCACTGTCACGAAAACGTCATGTTGCACACTCGCCGTCGCCTGCTGAGCCTGGCCTTCGCCGCTGCCCTGTCCGCCTGCGCAACGACGGCGCCGCCGGCCGTGGCGCCGCAAAAAAACCCCAAGCTCCTCGTCCTGGTCGTCATCGACGGCCTGCCGATGCGCCAGGTGACGGGCTACCGGGACCAGCTGGCACCTGACGGCTTCGCCCGCTTCCTCGACCATGGGCGCTGGTTTTCGCAGGCCCACTACGGCCATGGCCACACGGTGACGGCAGCCGGCCACTCGGTGATGCTTTCCGGCGCCTATCCACAGCGCAGCGGCATCATCAGCAACGAATGGCGCGACCCCGCCACCGGCGCCCAGGTCTACAACACCGGCGACGTGGCTTACCAGTACATCGACAGCCCGACCGCGCCGCTGGCCGGCACCAGCCCGCGCAACCTCAAGGTCGAGACCCTGGGCGACGTGCTGCGCACGGGTTCGCCGGCGTCCAAGGTCATCGGCATCTCGGGCAAGGATCGCGGCGCCATCCTGCCGGCCGGCCACAAGGGCACGGCGTATATGTACATGACGGAGACGGGCCGCTTCGCCTCCAGCACCTATTACATGCAGGCCCATCCGCAATGGGTGAAGGATTTCAACGCCACCAACCCGGCCGACGCCTTCTTCAAGAAGACCTGGGCTCCCCTTCTCCCGGAGGCGGCCTACGCCCGCTCCGTGCCTGACGGCCAGTCCTGGCAGATCGCCAGCGGCAACGGCAACAAGCTGCCGGCCGTCATCGGCGACAAGATGGACGGCCCCGGCCCGCGCTTCTACGGCGGCCTGCTGGCCTCGCCCTTCGGCGACGAGCTAACGCTGGCCTTCGCGCGCGCCGCCATCACGAACGAGAAGCTCGGCCAGCGCGGTGTGCAGGACATCCTGTCCGTCAGCCTGTCCAGCCACGACTACATCAACCATGCCTTCGGCCCCGAGTCGCGGCTGTCGCACGACCACACCCTGCATCTGGACCGCCATCTGCAGGCCTTCTTCCAATTCCTCGACAAGGAAGTCGGTGCCGGCAACTATGTACTCGCGCTGACGGCGGACCACGGCTTCACCGATACGCCGGAATGGGCGGCCACCCAGGGCCGCGATGCCGGCCGCTTCAACAGCTCGCCGTCACTGGCGGTCGTCAATACCGCCCTGTCGGCACGCTTTGGCGTCGACAGGCTGGCGCGCGACTTTTCCGCTTCCGGTCTGTTGCTGGACGAGAAGCTGGCCGCCGACAAGGGCCTGAAGTTCGCTGACGTCCAGGCTGCCGCCCGCGAGGAACTGCTGAAGCTGCCCGGCGTGGCCACCGTCTTCACCCGCGAGCAGTTGCTGGGTGACGACCGCACCACCCCCTACCTGGAAGCCATGCGCAAGTCCTTCGATCCGACGCGCGCCGCGCAGTTGCAGATCGTGCTGAAGCGCAACTGGATCTTCAGCTACCGGCCTGGTGGCAGCACCCACGGCAGCCCTTACGACTACGACACCCATGTGCCCCTGCTGTTCTGGGGTCCGGGCTATGTCGGCCAGGGCGAGGTGAAAGAACGCGTCGAAATTGCCGATCTGGCGCCCACGCTGGCCGCCATCGCCGGCTTGCCCGCGCCGGCCCAGGCTCAAGGCCGGGACCTGAAGCTCAAGCCCTGACGATCAGTGCCGCTGCCGATTCGCCCCAGATGGCCTCGGTGAGCGTCAATGCCCCGAGGCGCTCGCCCAGCGCCGCGGCCTGGGCTGGCCCAGTGGACGGCAGCATGACGAGCAGCCGCCCGTCGTCCAGGCGCATGCAGCCATCCTCGCCACGGGTGCGCGCCAGCAGCTCGGCCGGATCGGCCTCGGGTGCCAACGTCGCCACGGACAAGGGCCAGGCGCGCGGGTCGGCCAGCAGAGCCTGCAGCAGTTCGCGGCCGGCCTGAGCCGACAGCAACTGGCCCGTCAAAGGCCGCGGCCCCGCCAGCGCGCTGATGTCCACGCCGGTCAGCGCCAGGCCGCCGTCTGGCATGCGCTGCTCCACCCACCAGAGGCGCCGGCCGTCGCGCCAGGCCTGTTCATAGCCTCGCTGCGCCATGCGGCTGCGGCGCTCCGGCACGTCGACCGGGCCGACGCCGGCCCGCTGGGCGGCCTCGACCATCTCGAGCCAGCCCGGCGATGCATCGGCAGCCAGCCCCCAGGCCTGTCGATAGGCCGCATTGGCTTGCCGCAGGCATTCGCCCGCATCAAACAGGGCCAGCAGCAGCGGGCCATCGGCCAGCGTCTGCCACCAGAGGTCGTTGGGGTTCACGGCCCCATTCTGAGGGGCCTGGGCCGTCGCGCTCTAGCGGCGGCTGATCTCGCCCGAGCCGCTGACGCTTTGGCGCAACTGCGGCCGTCCGGCGTAGCTCAGGTCGCCGGAACCGCTCAGTTGGACGTCCAGCTGTTCCGTCACCCCGACAGACACGTCGCCCGAACCGTTGATGTTGACTCGGGCTGCGCGGCCGGCAAGGGAACGCGCGTCAACATCGCCCGAACCGCTGACCGTCCAGCTCTGCTGGTCCGCCCGACCGGCCAGGCGCACATCGCCCGAGCCGCTGATGCTGACGCTCAGGTCCTTCAGCTCGACGGCACCGAAATGCACATCCCCCGAGCCGATGACGTTCAGGCTGAGGCTGTCGGCCTTGAAGCGCTCCACGGCCAGGTCTCCCGAGCCATTGATGGCGATGGACTGCAGGGCCCGGGCGTCGACGCGCACCGTTGGCGCGGAACGCGTCGTGAAGCCGGCGTCGCGTCTCATGCGCACCACCAGGGCATCGCCCTCGACAACGGTCTCCACCAGCGGCTCGATGTTGTCGTCGGCAACCACCGTGGCCTGGTCGCTGCCCGCCTGGGTCAGCTTGACGTCGAAGGGGCCGTCGATGCGCAGCTTGCTGAAGCTGCCGAGGGCGCGCGCCTTCTCGACCTTGACGCCCGAGCCCTTGATGCGGTTCTTGCCGCTGCCGTAGTCGATGGGACCGCTGAAGTGGGCCGTCCAGCCGTCGGACTCCTTCTTGATGCGCAGATGCCAGTCGTTGTCGCCGGCAAAGCTGCTGGTGGCAAGGGCGGCGGCAAGGGTCAGCAGGGCGAGGCGTTTCATGGGGGCTCCTGGTTCGGCGATGCGGCGGCAGTGTGTCCAGCCGGCCGGTGCGACGCCCGCGAGAGGCGACGGACTGCGTTTTGGCGGTCATGGGCCGTAGGATTGCCCGATCAGCAGGAGAGACAGCATGAAGTTGGATGGCCAGCGTGAGAGCGACAACGTCGAAGATGTCCGTGGCAGCAGCAGCGGGGGTGGCGGCCTGCCCATCGGCGGGCGCGGCCTGAGCCTGGGCGGTGTCGTCATCGCCCTGCTGGCATCCTGGGCCTTCGGCATCAACCCGCTGACGGTGCTCGGGCTGCTCGACGGCGGGGGCGGCGCTGCGCCGCAGGTCCAGCCGGGCGCGCCGGCCGAGCAACACCCCAAGGATCCGGGTGCGGTATTCGTCAGCAAGGTACTGGCGGATACCGAAGACGTCTGGGGCGCCTACTTCCAACGCGCAGGCCAGCAATACCCCGCTCCCAAGCTTGTCATCTTCCGCGACCGCTGGCCCACCGGCTGCGGCACCGGCGAGGCCGCCATGGGCCCGTTCTACTGCCCCGCCGACCGCAAGGTCTACATCGACCTGGGCTTCTACGACACCTTGCGACAGCGCCTGGGCGCGCCGGGCGACTTCGCCCAGGCCTATGTCATCGCCCACGAGGTCGGCCACCACCTGCAGAACCTGATGGGCACGACCGAAAAGCTGGATCGCGCCCGCGGCCGCGTCTCCGAGCGCGAGGCGAACGCCATGAGCGTCAAGCTGGAGCTGCAGGCTGACTGCTTTGCCGGTGTCTGGGCGAATCTGTCGCAGCGCAGCAAAGGCTGGCTGGAGCAAGGCGACATCGAGGAGGCGCTGAACGCCGCCTCCCAGATCGGCGACGACACCCTGCAAAAGCGCTCCCGGGGCGCCGTCGTGCCCGAAAGCTTCACCCACGGCAGCAGCGCGCAGCGTGTTCGCTGGTTCAAGCGCGGCCTGGAAGCGGGCGATCTGAAGACATGTGACACGTTTTCGTCAGCCGCCCTCTAAGTCCCTGATTCAGGCCCACCCAATCAAGGGGGCGCCAGATGACCCCCAAAAGGCTTTGTGTGAAACACTGCCATCCAAACCGCCGAGCCCCCTATTAGCATCGGCCCGCTCTGACGCCCAGAGCGAGTTGTGCCCTAGTCTGGTGCAACCCAAAAACGGATCCACGAGGCACACTGTCATGAGCGAACGCCAAATCAACGACCCGCAGTCGACGCCCAAGGTGCCGGCCTCCGTCGACGCGTCCGCCGGCCGGCCGACCTCGACCCGGATGAACGCGTCCCGCCGACGCTTTGCCCAAGCGGGCGCGGCCACGCCGGTCGTGCTGGGCAGCCTGTTGAGCAAACCGGCGCTGGCGAGCCAGGCCTACAACTGCACCGTGTCGGGCCAGATGTCCGGCAATGCGTCGCCGCGGCCTGGCAAGGCGGACTGCAAGCTCCTCGGCAAGTCGCCCGGCTACTGGAAGAACGCAAGCACCTGGCCGGCCGGCACGCTGAAGGGCACTCTGCCCACGGCGAGTTGCAGCTTCGGCGGCAACAAGGGCACCGTCTTCGGAGGTTTCATCAGCGGTGGCCAGACACTGATGGACGCCTTCCGCTACAAGGCTGAGTCCTCGGCCTGCAATGTTTATGGCTACCGCGATTCGGCGTTCGGGTTGTGCACGAGCAAGGCCACCCTGCTGCAGGTGCTGAATACGCCCGGCGGCCAGAACGACACGATGATCTACGCGCTGGGCCGCGCCACCGCGGCGACCATCCTGAATGCGCTGAACGTCGGTACCGACTATCCGATCACGGTCGCCCAAGCCATCAAGATGTTCAATGCCGTCTGCCCGCTGGGCGGCAAATACCAGGTCAATACGACGGTCTCCTGGGACGCCAACCAGGTCATGGCTTACTTCCAGAGCCTGTACTCCTGAGCGGCCGGCACCGTCGGTGTGACACTTCGGGCGTCCGTAGCGACGCCCGAAGTCTTTCTGCAGCCACTCCGTGACCACCACCGATCCAGTGTCAACGCCTCGATGGGCGCTCACTTACGGGGCCGATCTGTCGATCAGGGTCTGGGGTGACGATTGCCTCGTGCATCACGCGCTGTCCAACGACACCCATCGCCTCGCCGCCTGGCTGGTACCCGCCCTACGACGCCTCGCCGAGCAGCCGCCTGCGGAGTTCGACGAACTGGCTGCGCTGATGGATGCCGATTCGGAAATGACCGCCGATGTGCTGCAACAGCTCGAACAGCTGTTGTTGGTCCAGCGATGCTGACGCTGGGCATGCTGGCCCCGGCGGAACTTGGCCAACGGCTGCACGACGGCCTGACGCTCAGGACTGGCCCCTTCGCCTACCGCATCCACAGCAGCTGCCCGCCCGTGGCGGCGGGCCTGGCAGCGCTGTACGCGGATTTCGAGCTGGAACCCGAGGGCGGCATCGCCGACTTCCACGTGCATGTGCAGCCTGTCACCGGGCTGCGGCGCTGGCTTGGCGCCCAGGTGGAATTCCGGCTGGATCAGCACAGCCCCTTTCTGCCGCTGCCTGCCAACCACGCCTTCGCTCTGCTGGAATGGGGCATGAACTGGTGCCTGGCCAGCCAGGCGAATCACTACCTGCTCTTCCACGCGGCGGTACTCGAGAAAGACGGCCAATGCCTCGTCATGCCGGGCGACCCCGGTGCCGGCAAAAGCACGCTGACGGCCGCGCTGATGCTGTCGGGCTGGCGGTTGCTCTCTGACGAGATGGCCATGATCGACCGCGATGACGGGCAGGTCGCACCGCTGGCCCGTCCGGTCAGCCTGAAGAACCAGTCGATCGCCATCATCCGCCGCTTCTCCCCGCAGGCCGTCTTGGGTGAGGCGGCCCGCGACACGCACAAGGGCACGGTCTCCCATTTGCGCGCGTCGGCCGCCAGCGTGACCGGCCAGCAACAGCAGGCGCGGCCTACGCAGCTGATCTTTCCGCGCTGGCACGCCGGCGCGCCGACGCAGCTGGCGCCGGTGCCCAAGGCCCAGGCCTTCGAACGGCTTGCCGGCCATGCGTTCAACTACAGCATGCTGGGCCGGGTGGGCTTCGAGCTGACGGCGGCGTTGATCGATTCGTGCGGGTGCTGGGATTTCTGCTACTCCGACCTGGCGGAAGGGCTGGCCACGCTTGACGGGCTGAAGTCATGACGCCGGCATGGGAACCGCTGCTGCGCTCCTTGCGCGAGCCGGCTTTCATGGCTTCCCATGGCGAAGCGACCTGGGACCTGCTGCTGCGCCAGGCCGTGTCGGCCGGCTTGTTGGCCCGGTTGGGTGCGCTGGCCCGTGAGGCGGGCGTCGAGCGCTCACTGCCCTTGCCCGTGCGCCGCCAGATGCGCGCGCTGCTGGCCGTTTCCCAGGAACAGCGGCGCGCCGTGCGCTGGGAGCTGGTGCTGCTGTCCCGCGATCTGGCAAGCCTCCCCGGCCCCGTGATGCTGCTCAAGGGCGCGGCCTATGTCGCCGGCGACCTGCCGCCAGCCCCGGGCCGGCTGTTCTCGGACATCGACATCCTGGTGCCGCGTGAGCAGCTCGACGAGGCGGAGGCGGCGCTGATGCTCGGTGGCTGGGCCAGTGCTGCGGGGACAGCCTACGATGAACGCTACTACCGACGGTGGATGCACGAGCTACCGCCGATGGTGCACCTGCGCCGCCAGACCAACCTGGACCTGCACCACAACATCCTGCCATTGACGGCGCGCATCAAAACCCACAGCGCACCGCTTCTGGCGGCCGCCCAGCCGGTCACGGAATTCCCGCGTTTCAGCCTGCCGTCGGCGCCGGACCAGATCCTGCACAGCGCGACGCATCTGATGCACGAGGGCGAATGGGGGCACGGCCTGCGCGACCTCAGTGATCTCGACAGCCTGTTGCGCCGCCATGCTGTCGAGCCTGGCTTCTGGAACACCTTGCTGGCGCGCGCCGCAACCCTGTCGCTGGGCCGGCCGCTGTTCTATGCCCTTTGCCTGTGCCGGCGCCATCTGCACACACCCGTCCCCGAGGATGTGCTGGAGCGCTGCCCTGCCCGCCCCGGCCCCCTGTTGCGCTGGCTGATGCAGGGCTTGCTGAGGCGGGCCCTGACCAGCGCCCACCGCGGCTCGATGGCGCCGGGCACGCGCGTTGCCGAGTTTGCGCTCTTCGTTCGCAGCCATTACCTTCGCATGCCACTGCATCTGCTCGTGCCTCATCTCGTCGTGAAAGCGGTCAGCCGGCCGCCTGCGAGCCCGTCCCGGCGCGACGACATCGATCCGCTGGAGCAGCGTTGAGGAGGAGGTCCTGATGGAAAAACCCAAGCCCTTTTCGATGATCCGCGAGTTCCATCTCGCCGATTGGTTCACCCTCGGCAATGCCTGCGCCGGCATGGGCGCCCTGTTCGCCGTGATGAGCTTCCTGCAGACCGGCGAGCGCCAACATCTGCAATACGCCTGTGCGTTGATTCCGCTGGCGCTGGCCTTCGACGTGCTGGACGGCCGCATTGCGCGCTGGCGCCAGAAGAGCTCGGCCCTGGGCCGCGAGCTGGATTCCCTGGCCGACGTGATCTCCTTCGGCGTCGCGCCCGCGGCGATCGCCTACGGCTGCGGCATGCAGGGGCTGTATGACCGCATCGTGCTGGTGTTCTTCGTCGCCTGCGGCGTCAGCCGGCTGGCGCGCTACAACGTGACGGCGGAAAAACTCAGCGCAGGCTCGGACAAGGTGGCGTATTTCGAGGGCACGCCGATTCCGACGTCCATGCTGCTTGTGGCTGTGCTGTGGGTGGCCGCGGTTCAGGGGGCCATCGGTGACGCGCTATGGGGTGGCGTCTGGTGGCTGGCGGGCTTCAAGTTGCACCCGCTGGTGCTGATGTTCGCGCTATCCGGCTCGTTGATGGTGAGCCGGATTCGGATTCCGAAACTCTAAGCCGTTCGGCGCGACAACCAGCTCAGCGGCGATTCCTGAATCGCGACAGACGACTGGGATTCGAGGAAATCACTGGGCGGCTGGCTGCGATATTCGCTGACGCCCACGCCGTCCAAGCAGGCATCCAGGCCGAAGGCGGTGCCGAGGTCGGCGGGATCCGGCTCGCTGCGCGCAGCGACGTCTCGGCGGAAGAAGCGCAGCGCTGGAACGAATCGCATGGCAGACCTCATTGGCTTGACGGGCCGACAACAACATCAGCACCGTGAACCCAGTGTGCGGGATTCATGTGACAACCGAACCCCCCATCTGTGAGTAAATATTGCCTCGGCAGGCATTTCCGCACAGGGGCAACCCCTGTTTTTCCCAGTGTTGATGGGGTCTGCGGGCCGATGCCCCCGATCCGAGGGGAGCGTTGCGCTTTTGCAATTCTTTTCTGCGCCTCCCTAGAGCTCAGGATAGGTTCGCAGGGTCCGGCGCTTAAGCTGCCCCACCTCCAAGCCCCCCGGCTTTTTGCATGAGTTCAGAACTGTTGAAGTGGGTCGCCAGCGGCCTGATTGCCACCGTGCTCGTCTGTACGTTGTGGATGGCGAGTGCCATACATCCCGAACAGGGCGGCACCAACTTGATGCTCGCCCAGGTGGCAGCACCGACAACGGCCGCATCGGCTCCAGTGACGGCCACTCGCTGATCAGCCCAGCGCAAGCTTGGCGCCGTCCGCCAGGGCCTGGCCGATCTGATCCAGCAGGGCGCCCCGCCCCTGCAACTGCCATTGGTGCCAGTACAGCGCCACGTCGACGCCGATCTCCGGCCTGAGCACGACGAGCTGGCCGGCTTCGACAAGGGCGCGGACCTGGATCTCGGGCGCCACACCCACGCCCCAACCCATGGCGGCGGCGCGCACATAGGCTTCGCTGGACGGCACAAAGCGTTCGCGCAGCCTTGGTCCGCGCACGCCGAAGGCCTGTGACACCCATTGCACCTGCGTGTCGTCCTTGCGGTTGAAGACGAGAAACGGTGTGTCGGCGAAGTTGCCGGCGTGCAAACCTTCGGGCAACTGGCTCGCAAGGAAACCCGGGCTGGCCACTGCCACATAACGCATGACGCCCAGGGCCTGCACCCGGCAGCCCTGCAGCGCCTCGGCCACCGTGGACATGCAGCCGAGCACCGCGCCCTGGCGCAGGCTGTCGTGGGTGAAGTCCTGGTCGTCGACAACGAGTTCCAGCCCATAGCCCTCATGCAGGCCCCGCTGCACGAGAGCGTCGAGTGCCAGGGGCACCCAGGTCGCCAGGCTGTCGGCGTTGACGGCAATGGCCAGGCGCGATTGCGGCGCGACGCGCTCGCCCAGTTCTCGTGCCACATCCACGCGCAGCGCCTGCAACTGCCGGGCAAAGCGCAGCAGCACCTTGCCCGCCTCCGTCAGCCGCAGCGGCCGCGAGCGCACCACCAGCGGCTGGCCGACCTGGGCCTCCAGCGACCGCAAGCGTTGCGACACGGCGCTCTGCGTGATCGACAGGCGCTGGGCGGCACGCTCGAAGCCCTGCTCGTCGGCCAGGGCGGCCAGGCAGTCCAGCGCGGCGTGATCGAAGTCATTCATTAGCACTGCTAATGTATGGCCAATAATATGAATGACACTTCTTGAATTGCCTGCCGATGCAGAGAATCCGCCGATGCCCGCTTCCGCTCTGGCCTCTGCAACCGCGCCCGCCGTCTTTGCGCAGGGCTGGGCCATGGGCGCCGGCCTCATCCTGGCCATCGGTGCCCAGAACGCGCTGGTGCTGCGCCAAGGCCTCAAGCGGGAACACGTCGGCGCCGTCGTCGCGGTCTGCACGCTGTCGGACTGGCTGCTGATTGCGCTGGGCGTCTTCGGCCTCGGTGTGCTGATCCAGGGCCAGCCGCTGCTGCTGGAAGTGTTTCGCTTCGGTGGCGCCGCCTTCCTGCTCATTTACGCGCTGCTCGCCGCCCGGCGCGCCTGGCGTCCCGCCCCCGGGCTGGATGCCGCAACAGCCGCGTCCAGCCTCGGCGCCACCTTGTCGGCCGCTTTTGCCTTCACCTATCTGAATCCCCACGTCTACCTGGACACCGTCGTGCTGCTCGGCGGCCTGGGTGCGCGCCAGCCGGCCGAGCTGCGCGCGGCCTTCGCGGCCGGGGCCGGCCTGGCGTCGGCGATGTGGTTTGGCCTGCTCGGTTTCGGCGCGGCGGCGGCGGCGCCGCGGTTGCGCAGCGCCCACACCTGGCGGGTCATCGATGCCCTCGTCGCTGTGCTGATGGCCGCGCTGGGTTTACAACTCCTCCTGCAACCCCTCTAAGAACTCAAAAGGACAGCCATGAAGATCGTCGTTCTCGGCGCCGGCATCATCGGCATCGCCACCGCCTGGTATTTGCTCGACGAGGGGCATGAGGTCATCGTCGTCGACCGCCAGCCGGACGCCGCGCTGGAGACCAGCTTCGCCAACGGCGCGCAGATCTCGGTCAGCTTCTGCGAACCCTGGGCCAATGCCGGCGCACCCTTCAAGGTGGCCAAGTGGCTGTTGCGCGACGACTCGCCGCTGCTGTTCCGTCCGCGCCTGGACCCCAACCAGTGGCGCTGGGGCCTGGCCTTCCTGATGCAGTGCACGAACGCCGCCTTCGAGCGCAATGTCGAGGAACTCGTGCAGCTGGGCCGCTACTCGCATGCCTCGCTGAAAGATCTTGTCGCGCGCACCGGCATCGAATATGACCGCCTGGAGCGCGGCATCCTGCATTTCTTCTCCAGCCAGGCCGACTTCGACAACGGCGCCGCCGGCGCCGAGATCATGCGACGCCATGGCGTGGACCGCCGCGTGCTGGGCCGTGAGGAGGTGCTGAAGGTCGAGCCGGCGCTGGCGGCCTTCGGCAACCGCATCTTCGGCGGCACCTTCACGCCCAGCGACGAAAGCGGTGACGCCAAGGTCTTCACGCAGAAGCTCGCCCGGCTGTGCGCCGAACGCGGCGCGCAATTCCTGTACGAGCACGACATCCTCGGACTGCAGCGTGCGGGCGACGGCATCGAGTCCGTGCAGGTCGCCCACACACGCAGCGGCGAGCGCCTGACGTTGAAAGCCGATGCCTTCGTCGCCGCCATGGGCTCCTACACGCCGGCCCTGGTTCAGCCCCTCGGCGAGCACCTCAACATCTATCCCGCCAAGGGCTACTCGGCCACGCTGCGGCTGAAGAAGCCCGAGGCCGCCAGCGTTGTCAGCCTGCTGGACGACACCCGCAAGATCGCCATCTCGCGCCTGGGCGACCACATCCGCATCGCCGGCACGGCCGAGCTGTCGGGCTTCGACCTCAACCTCGATTCACCGACGGCCCGGGTGCGCTGTGCCGCCCTGGTCAAGCGCTACGAGGAACTCTTTCCCGGTGTGGCCGACATCAGCGAGCCCAACTACTGGACCGGCCTGCGTCCCAGCACGCCGACCAACATCCCCTACATCGGCCGCAGCAGGAAGGCTCGCAACCTGTGGATCAACGCCGGCCACGGCACCCTGGGCTGGACGCATGGCGCCGGCTCGGGCCATGCGATGGCCGAGTTGATCGCTGGCCGAAAGCCGGGCATGGCCTTCGGCTTCTACGGTTCGGTCTGATCAGAGCGTCTTCAGCAGCGCCTCGACCTGGGCCTGCTGCGGGAACTTCTTGCCCAGCTTGGCCAGGCCTTCAAGCTCCGCCTTGGCGGCCGGCTTGTCGCCGGACTGGATCAGGATCTGTGCCAGGTTGAGCTTGTAGGCCGGCTGGTCGGGCTGGTCGCTGATGAGCTGGCGCTGCGCGCTGATCGCCTTGCTGAAGTCCTTTTCGTTGGCCAGCACGGTGGCATAGGTGTCTCGCAAGGCCGCGTAGTCGGGGTTGAGCTTGAGGCCACGTTCGGCCAGTTCGCGCGCACCGGGCTTGCCGGTCTTGCTGCGCAGCCAGGCGACGTTGTTGATGATGGGCAGCGCGTCAGGGTTGCGCTTGAGCAGGGCTTCATAGCGGGCGAGCGCCGGGTCGAGTTCGCCGCGGGCCAGCAGGATGTCGGCCGTGGCTGCCGGGAAGCTCTGGTCCTGCGGGTGCGCAGCCGCCCACTGGGTCTCGAAGGCCTGCGCCTCGTCACGCTTCTTGGCCGCCATCAACACCGAGAACAGACGCGGTGCGGCGTCGGCCGGCTCGCGCAGGGCGACGGCCTTGCGCAGGGCCGCGATGGCGACGTCGTAGTGCTGGCGATTGCTCTCGATCTCGGCCTCGGCCATCAGCGCAAAGGCCTCTTGCGGATTCTTCTTCTGGCGCTCGCGCAGGGCGGTCAGCGCCTCGTCAACGCGACCCTGGCGGGCGGCGAGCTGGATCAGCAGGCGCTGGGCCGGCACAGAGGCCGGTTCGGCTTCCAGCGCGCGCTTGACCTCGCGCTCGGCGCCCGCGTCGTCCTTCTCCATGAAGCGCAGCTGGGCCAGGCCCAGCCAGCCTTGGGCGCGCGTGGGCGCCATCACCGTCAAGCGCGTATAGGTCTTGGCAGCCTGGGCCTTGTCGCCCGACGCCAGCTGGGTGCGTGCCAGGCGCTCCAGCAGGTCGGCGTTGAGCGGCAGAGCGGCGGCGGCCTCCTGCGCCGCCTGGGCGGCCTTGGCGGCGTCGCCGTTGCGCAGGTAGTGGTCGATCAACGACACGCGCAGTGCGGCCTCGGTCGGCTCCTCGCGCACGCCGGCGGCGAGCACCTCGGTGACGCGATCGACCGGCGCACGCGTCTGCGCCAGCAGGTCGGCCAGGGCCAAGCGGGCCTGCGGCGAATGCTGCTGGGTCGTGACGAAGCTCTCCAGGCGCTTGACCGCGGCCTCGCTGCGGTTGGCCTGCATGTCCAGCGTGACCAGGCCCAGCACGGCGGGCAGATAGCCGGCATCGGCCTTCAGCGAGGCTTCGAAGGAGGCTTGCGCCGCCGCCGTGTCCTTGCGGACGAGGTGGATCCGCCCACGCAGGCCGTCCGGCACCGGGCTGTCCTTCATCTTGGGCGCTAGCCTGTCCAGGGCTGCCAGGGCCGCAGGCAGGTCATTGCGCCGCAGCAGCGCATTGATCAGCATCAGGTCGTAACTGCTGCCGCTGTCCTTGGCGGCAATGTCGCGCAGCTGGTTCATGGCCGCGTCGGCTTTGGCCCGGCTGGCGCCGCCCGGCGCAGCGCTGTCGCGAATGATGGCCGACAGTGCCAGGGCCGCGGTGGTCTTGGCGTCGTCAGGGCGCAGCTTGGCGGCGGCACCGAAGGCCTGATCGGCAGCCTCGAAATTGCCCTGCATCAGCTGGGCCTTGCCGGCCATCAGCAGGGAGTCGGCGTCGGCGCGGCCGCTTTCAAGCATCGGGCGCAGCGTCTCCAGCGTCTTGGCGGGCGAGCGCCGCTGCAGCTGCAGCCCGGCGAACTGGCGGCGCAGCGCCAGGTCCTCGGGCGCGAGCTTGAGGGCCTGGTTGAGCAGGTTCTCCGCGTCGGCAAGCTCGCCCAACTGCTGATGGGCTCCCGAGGCCAGGCGCAGCAGCGGCAGGTAGTTGGGCATCACCTTGAGCAGGGGCACGGCCAGCTCTTTCGCCTTGGCCGCATCACCCTTGGCCAGCGCGAGCTGGCCCTGCATGAAACGACCCTGCGGCTTCTTGGCGAGATCCGGCGGCATTTCGTCGACGAGCTTGGTCGCCACGTCGATCTGCTGGCGACCGAACGCCAGGCGCAGCAGCAGCGAGCGCGCGTCGTAGGAGCGCGGATCCAGCACCAGCACTTCGCGCAGCAGCGGCTCGGCCTCATCCATCTTGCCGCGCGCCAGCAGCACCTCGGCCTTGAGCAGCAGCGCCTTGCCCGCCTTGGGGTTCTTCAGAATCAGCTGGTCCAGCGCCGCGAGGGCCTCGTCGGGAAAGCCGGCGGCCACCTTGGTGCGGGCGCTGACGATGATGGCGTCCTCGGACTCGGGCTGCAGCTGCAGGGCTCGCCCGGCCGCCGCCTTCGCTTCGGTCACGTTGCCCTGAGCCAGGAAGGCCATGGCCAGGTATTGCTGCAACGTCGACTGGGCCACGGGGTCGGCCAGGGTCTGGTCGGAGAATTCGCCGATCAACTTGCGCGACTGGCCGGACAGCAGCAGCGTTTGCGCCAGCAGCGGCGCCAGTTCGTCGCGCGGCGCGCCCAGCTCCCAGGCCCGGCGCAACTCGATCTCGGCGCCGGCTACGTCACCGGCATCCAGCAGCGCCTTGCCCAGTAGATGCCGGGCCTTGGCGTTCTCGGGGTTCTGCTGCAGCAGATTCTTCAGTTCAATGACAGCACCGCCGACGTCCTTCTGCTCCATGCGCTTTTGCGCGGCGGCGAGCAGGTCCTGCTCGGAACGTTGGCCGCAGGCCGCCAGTGCGGCAGCCAGCAGGAGGGGAGCGAAATGGCGCGTCTTCATCGAATCTCCGCAAATCAGGCGCGCGATTGTGTTCCTAGAATCCGCGCCCTTTCCTCCGAACTTTTCAGGACTTGTCAGGACTGGCCTCCCAGGGCCGTAATTCGAATGATTGCCCCTCCCCCTTTTTGCGCGATTGACTTCGGCACGTCGAATTCCGCGGTGGCGGTGCCCAATGCCAGCACGGCCGCCGGCGAGATGCATCTCATCGAGCTGGAACCGGCTCAACGCACCATGCCGACCGCGGTCTTCTACTTCACCGAAGGCGCCCACGACGCCGACGGCCCGCCGCGCGCCTTCGGCCGCGCCGCCGTGGCTGCCTATGTCGAGGGCCACGACGGCCGGCTGATGCGCTCGATGAAGAGCATCCTCGGCTCGCCCCTCATCGACCAGACCACCGATGTGGGCGGCGGCCGCGGCGCCAAGTATTCGGACATCGTCGCCGGCTACCTGAAGCGGCTGCGCCGCCTGGCCGGCGAACCCGAGCGCGCCGTGCTGGGCCGGCCGGTGTTCTTCGTCGACAGTGAGCCCGAGCGCGATGCGGCCGCCCAGGCCCAGCTGGAGGCCTGTGCCCGCGCGGTCGGCTTTCGCGAGGTGCATTTCCAGTACGAACCGATCGCGGCGGCCTTCGACTTCGAGCAGCAGGCGACGCGCGAACAGGTCGTGCTGGTCGCCGACATCGGTGGCGGCACCAGCGACTTCTCCATCGTGCGCGTCGGCCCCGAGCGCATGCAGCGCCTGGCGCGCCGCGACGACATCCTGGCCAGCCACGGCATCCACATCGCCGGCACCGATTTCGACCGCCACATCGAACTCGCCGGCCTGCTGCAGGAGTTCGGCTACCGCACCACGGGACCCAGCGGACGCGAGGTGCCCAGCGGCATCTATTTCGACCTGGCCACCTGGCATCTGATCAACACCTGCTACTCGCCGCTGCGCGTGGCCGAGTGGCGCGGCATGAAGAGCTGGTTCAGCGACGTGCGCCAGCACGCCCGGCTGATGACGGTGCTGGAGGAGCGCCTGGGCCACGAGTTGGCCGCTCGCGCCGAGGGCGCCAAGATTGCCGTGTCGGGCGGCGAGGACACGACGGTGGACCTCGGTCACATCGAGACCGGCCTGGTGCTGCCGCTGAGCGAGAAGACCGCGGTGGACGCGCTGCGCGCCGACCTCGACCGCATCATCTCGACCGCCCACGAAACCGTGGCGCTTGCCGGCCTGAAGGCCGGCCAGATCGACGCCCTTTACTTCACCGGCGGCTCAACCGGGCTGCGCCTGCTGGTGGACGGCATGGCCGCCGGCTTCCCCGCCGCGGCGCGCGTCAGCGGCGACCGCTTTGCTTCGGTCGCGACCGGCCTGGGCCTGCACGCCCGACGGCTTTTTGGGCCGGCTGCGGCTTCAATGGCCTAGACACGTCCGCCAGCATCAACACCGCGCTGACCAGCCCCTCGACCGCTTCTTCCAGATCGGTCGGCGGCTCCAGCGACTCGATCTCCTCGAGCAGCGTATCGGCGTCCTCGAGGTCGTCCGGGTCCAGGTGCAGATAGAGGGCCGCCAGCGGCTCCAGCAGCGGTTCCTCGGGCAGCTTCATCAGTGCTGGATGGGCATCCAGCGCATGCGCAAAGCCGGCCACCCACGGCAGCACGGTTTCGCTGGGGCTGGCGTCCTCGTCGAGCTCGAACACCCAGGGGTCGAACCACTGCCGACCGACGATGGCCAAGTTCAGCTCCTTGTGGCGGCGGCGCAGCAGCCCGATCAACTCGTCGCTGATGCGCTGGGGAATGGGTCGCCCCTCGCTGTCCAACAGCGGCGGCAGCCATTGCTCCAGCGGCACGACTGAAGGCTGCAGCAGCACGCCACAGAGATAGCCGTCGGCCATGCTGACGTCCAGCGGTTCCAGCGGCGCCGGCAAGGCGTCAAGCAGAGCCTGCAGGCGCTCCAGATCGGCTTCGGACAGGGCTTCGGTGGGGCGGTGCTGGGGGGCTGACATGGCGGGATTATGGGCAGTGCAAGTGAATATTGCCCACCGGGGCGCCGGCCGAAGCTCTAGAGTGCCTCCATCCCAACGACGCCCTCTACCCTGAGGGCTTCACGACCCGGCAGCCTGCTGACCGGGTCTTTTTTTGTTGGTCACTTGGCACGCAGCTCGCTGGCGCGAGCCGCTCGGCGCTGGTGCGCCGGGACCTGCGGCCCTGTGCCAAGAGGCCCATCCGCGCCCCGTGGGGCGCGAGGCCGGTCACGTTGCACGCATCTCCCCAGCGTGAGCCGTGGGTTCCGGCACCCCTTCACGCAGCAAGCGAATGGCGCCGGGCCAATCTTGCGTCGGGCTTTCATACTGGCGGCATGTCCGCTGCCGTACTCGCGCTGCGCTTCGACCCGGCGGTCGTGGTGCTGTCCTACCTGACCGCTGCCTTCGCCTCCTATGTGGCGCTGGACCTCGCCCAACGCGTGCGCACGCCCGATGCGCTGGTCGCCCGCACCTGGTGGATTGCCGGTTCGCTGTCCATGGGCACGGGCATCTGGGCCATGCATTTCGTCGGCATGCTGGCCCTCAAGCTGCCCTTCCTCGTCGGCTATGACAGCGCCGTCACACTGCTGAGCTGGCTCGCGGCCGTGGGCGTGTCGGCTATCGCGCTGCGCGTTGCGGCCGGAGAGGCGCTGACGCCCACCCGCCTGGCCGTGGGCGCCGTCAGCATGGGCGCTGGCATCTGCGCCATGCACTACACCGGCATGGCCGCCCTGGTGCTGGCGCCCGGCATCCAGTGGCATTGGGGCCTGGTGGCCGCCTCGGCCGCCGTTGCCACCGGCGCCGCCGCCGCGGCCCTCGTCATCTTCTTCGGCCTGCGCCAGCTGCCACGGGCCTGGGCGCGCTGGGGTCAGCTCGTCGCCGCCCTTGTCATGGGCGCGGCCGTGGCCGGCATGCACTACACCGGCATGGCCGCCGCCGGCATTGCCGAAGGCACGGTCTGCCTCAGCGCCGACGCGCTGCGCGGCGACAACCTCGGCAATCTCGTCGCCGGCGCCACCTTCGCGCTGCTGTTGCTGACGCTGATCACCTCGGCCCTGGACGCCCGCGGCCAGCGCCGCACCAACCGGCTGCAGCAGTCCCTGCAGGCCGCCACGACCGAGCTGCAGGAAATCGCGTTGCGGGACCCGCTGACCGGCCTGGCCAACCGCCAGCTGCTGGACGACCGCCTGCAGCATGCCGCCGCGCGCGGCCAGCGCGAGGGCGCTCGTCTGGCCCTGCTGACCGTCAACCTGGACGGCTTCAAGCCCATCAACGACAGCTTCGGCCTGGCCGCCGGCGACCAGGTGTTGCGCGAGACCGCTCTGCGGCTGCAAGGCCTGGCCCGTGGCCACGACACCCTGGCCCGGCTGGCCGCCGATGAATTCGTGCTGGTGCTCGAAGGCGATGTCGGCGAGACGACGCTGGCCCAGATCGCCCAACGCCTGCTGGACGCGCTGGCCGAGCCCATGACCGGCGTGCCTGGCGCCGGCAGCCAGCCGCTGCGGCTGTCGGCCTCGGTCGGCATTGCGCTGTACGACGGCAGCGGGCCCGGCGAGGCGCTGGTGGCCCAGGCGGATTCGGCTGCGCAGGCGGTCAAACGTGCGGGCGGCAACGGTTTTGCGTTCTTCGAGGCGCATATGCAGGCCGGCGTGCGCGAGCAGGTCGAGTTGGCCCGCGACCTGCGCGCCACGCTGGCCGGCGAAACCGGCAGCGGCCGCCTGGCCCTGCATTACCAGCCCAAGATCGCCACTGCCCAGGGCGAAGTCAGGGGCGTCGAGGCGCTGCTGCGCTGGCAGCATCCGCAGCGCGGCGCCATCAGCCCGGTCGTCTTCATTCCCGTGGCCGAGCGCTTCGGCCTGATCGTGCCGCTGGGCGACTGGGTCATCAAGGAGTCCTGCCGCCAGATTGCACTTTGGCGTGAGGCGGGCCTGCAGATGCGCGTGGCCATCAACCTGTCGGTGCAGCAGCTGCGTCAGCCCGACGCCCTGGTGCGCCGCTTCGAGGAGGCGCTGGCCCAGTATGGCGTCGACGCCCGCCAACTGACCTGCGAGATCACCGAGTCCGTCGCGATGGACGACGCCACCGCCACCGAACGCTCACTGCAGCGCCTGGCCGAACTCGGTCTGTGCCTGTCCATTGACGATTTCGGCACCGGCTATTCCAGCCTGGCCTATCTGCGTCGCCTGCCGGTGTCGCAGCTCAAGATCGATCGCAGCTTCATCCAGGACCTGGAGAGCAGCGCCGACGCCCGCGCCATCGTCAGGGCCGTCATCGAACTGGCCCATGCGCTAGGCCTGCAGGTGGTGGCAGAAGGGGTCGAGACCGAAGGCCAGGCCGAGGTGCTGCGCGGCAAACGCTGCGACAAGCTGCAGGGCTTTTTGTTCGCGCGCCCGATGCCGGCCGAGGACCTGACGCGCTGGGCGAAGGACGCGCAGGACGACCGGCCGCGCTTCAGCTCGTCGGTCTACGCAACGCTGGACCCCAGCATTTAGGGCCGAACGGCCCTAAACCGCCATCCGCGCCGGCGCGACGTAAAAACGCCGGAACTCCTCGAAATCCATGGTGTCGGCCGCCTCGATGCGGGCCTGCTCGGCCAGCGACTCGGCCGCCATCTTCTCGAAGCGGCGTTGCAGCTCGTCTGGAAACGGCAGCGCCAGCAGGGCCGCACGCGTGGCATCGCTCTGGCGGCGGGTGAAGCCGACATAGCTGTCGTCGAAGTCCTGGGCCATCACAGTCAGCACGCGCGCCGATGGGCAGAGCTCGGGCTGCTGCAGGCGCTGGCCGACGCGGCGCAGGGCCGCGCGGTAGGCGTCGCCGCCATGGGCCGCGTCAAGGGCCGCGGCGTGCACAGCGCAGGCGGCGAGGATCTCGCCGGCCCAGTCGGCGAGGCTGCGCTCACCCCCGCGCCAATGCTCCAGCATCAGGCCCGGCTCCCGGCCGCGGGCGGCCACGCGGTGCTGGTTGCGGCTGTTGGCGGCGATCTCGTCGGGCGTGTCGTCGGGGCTGTCGCTCTTCAGGCAGTGCAGCAGGAAGGCGTCCAGCACGCGGATGGCGTCGGCACCGATGCCGACCGGCTCGAAGGGGTCGAGGTCCATCAGCCGCACCTCGATGTACTCGACACCGCGCTCGCGCAGCGCATGCAGCGGCCGCTCGCCGGAGCGGATCACCCGCTTGGCGCGAATGGTGCTGTAGAACTCGTTCTCGATCTGCAGCAGGCTGGTGGAGAGCTGGTTGTAGTCGCCGCCTGGCGTCTGCACGCCAATGGCCTCGTAGGCCGGATAAGGCCGGCTCAGCGCCTCCTGCAGCGAGGCCGCATAGCTCTCCAGGCAGTTGTAGGTGACGGCGATGCTGGACTGCGCGTCGCTCTGGTAGCCCAGCCGGCCCATGCGCAGCGAGGTGGCGTGCGGCAGGTAGAGGGTGTGATTGGAGAGGCGCTGCAGGCCATGCTCGCGGTCATGCACGAAGCTGTCGCACAGCGCCGGGCTGGCGCCGAAGAGGTAGAGCAGCAGCCAGCCCTCGCGGCGGAAGTTGCGGATGGCACCGAAATAGCCCTCCGTCGACACGCCCGGCAACGACCAGTTGTAGTGAATGCCCGAGATGGTCTGCATGCGCCGGCCGTAGCGCTGGCCCAGGCCCATGCGGTAGACGCTCTTGGCACGGCCGACATTGCTCGAACCGTAGCGGCCGATCGGGATGGTCTCGTCCGTGGGCAGGCCGCAGGGCATGGAGCCCACCCAGAGCCGCTCGTCGGCAAGGGCCCGGTAGACGGCCTGGTGGACCTCGGTCAGCTCCAGCAGGCAGTCGTCGACACCGGCATGCACGCCGGTGATGAGCTCCAGCTGCGACTCGCTGTAGTCGGTCGTGATGTGCGGATGGGTCAGGGCCGCGCCGAGGGCCACCGGATGCGGTGTCAACGCCAGGCCGCCCCCGGGGAGGGCGCGCAGGCTTTCCTTCTCGATGCCACGGCGGATGCCGAGCAATGTCTCTTTGTCGTTCATGGCGTCCGGGGACCGGGAATTGGGCCAAGACGGTAGCAGATGAAGGCTAAAGCTGCCCAGGCGCGTCCATGTCAGCCAGACTCGGCCTCAGGGCATGTTCGCCGGCCTGGATGCCTTCGTGGTGGCTGAGGTAGAGCGAAACGTCATAGCGCTCCAGCCAACCGACGGCCTTGAGCCTGTCCAGCACCGGGCCCTTGACCTCGGAGAACTCCAGCCTCAGCCCCTCGGCCCGCAGCGCCGCATGCAGCTCCTGCAGGGCGGTCAGGCCCGACACATCGATGTGGTTGACCGGCGCCATCAGCATCAGCACGCGCTGCGGCGCGCCGACCTTCTCGCGGTGCTCGCGCACATGGGCCAGCACGGCGTCGACCAGGCCGCGGGCGTTGGTGAACACCAGGCTCTCGTCGACACGCAGCCCCACGACCTCGGGCCGGCATTCGACCGCGTAGCGCTCGAGATTGCGGTAATGCTGGGTGCCCGGCACGCGGCCGATGCGGGCGACATGGGGCTGGGCCGTGCGCTGGATCAGCAGCGCGACAGAACCCACCACGCCGATGGCCAGCGCGGCCGCGATGCTCCAGCACAGCACGGCCACCGTGACGGCCACCATCAACAACCCTTCGGCGCGCGCATAGCGCCAGGCCTCACGGTAGGGCCGCAGCGTGAAGCCGCCCAGCACCGCCACGACGATGGTCGCGGCAAGCACCGGCTTGGGCAGGTGGGCCAGCGGCTCGGCCAGCAGCAGCATCGCGACGAACATGAAGGCGCAGACGAACACCAGGCTCCAGCGGCTGGCCGAGCCGGCCTCGTGCAGCAGGATGCTGCGCGAGAAGCTGCCCGCGACCGGCATGCCGCCGCTGACCGACGCGACCAGATTGGCCGCTGCCAGGCCGCGCATCTCGGCCGCCGGCAGCAGCTTTTCGCCACGCCGCTGCGCCAGCGATTCCGACACCGCCAGGCTGGAAACGAAACCCATCAGGGCCACCAGGGCTGCGGACGGTAGCAACTGCAGCCACAGCGCAGCCTCCAGCCGCGGCAAGCCGAGCGGCAAGACCAGCGACGGCAGCGCACCGACCTGGGCAACGCCCATGGCGGCGGGCGTGAAGGCCGACAGCGCCATCGCCGCAACCAGCAGCAGCAGCGGCGCCAGCCGCGCCAGCAGGCGTGGGCCGGCCCGGCGCGACAGCAGCAGCAGCGCGATGCCTGCGCCTCCCCAGACCGCGCTGGCGACGCCGAAGCCGCCCTGCGGGGCCGATGCGATCAGGTCGGGCAGCGTGAAGCCCGCCGCCGCACTGCCCAGCAACACCGGCAGCTGGCCGGCCGCGATCATCAGCGTCGCGCCGGTCTCGAAGCCGCGCAGCGCCGGCACCGACAACAGGCTGGACAGCGCATCCAGGCGCAGCAGCGCGGCCACCGCCAGCAGCAGGCCCACCTCGGCTGCGAGCACGAGCGCGCCTTCGGTCGCACTGACGCTGGCCGGCAACGCGCCCAGGGCTTGCGCGATCATCAGCGCCAGCACCGCCACCGGGCCCAGGCCCAGCACCGGGCTTGAGCCCAGGGCCGCATAGGCCAGCAGCGGCAGCAGGCTGGCATACAGCCCCACCTGCGGCGGCAGGCCGGCCAGCATCGCGTAGGCCAGGCTCTGCGGGATCAACAGCACGGCGACGACGGCGCCGGCGATCAGGTCAGCGCGCCAGGTGCGCAAGAGGGACATCAATCGACCTTGGCGCCCGAGACCTTCACGACCTTGGCCCACTTGAGGGTCTCGCTGGCGATGAGCGCCGCGAACTCCGCGGAGGAGCCCCCACCAGCCACTGCGCCCTGGCCTGCCATCCGTTCGCGCAGCGCCGGCGTATTCAGCGCCGCGGCGGCTTCGCGCTGCAGGCGGGCGACCTGGTCGGCCGGCTGGTGGGCAGGCGCCAACAGGCCGAACCAGGAGCTGGCCTCATAGCCCTTCAGGACCGCGCCGCCCGCCTCGGCCATCGTGGGCAGGTCGGGCACGGCCGGGCTGCGCTGAGCGCTGGTGACGGCCAGGGCCAGCAGCTTGCCGGCCTTGATCTGCGGCAGCGCCGAGGGCAGGTTGTCGAACATCAGGTCGGTGTTGCCGGCGATCAGGTCGAGCAGGGCGGGACCCGAGCCGCGGTAGGGGAAGTGCAGCATGAAGCTGCCCGTCATGCTCTTGAACAGCTCGCCGGCCAGGTGGATGGACGTGCCGTTGCCGCTGGAGGCCATGTTGAGCTTGCCAGGATTGGCGCGCGCGACGCGGATCAGGTCAGCCACGCTGTGAATGCCATAACGCGCCGCGTTGGCGGGGTTGAGCACCAGCACATTGGGCACGGCCGCGACCAGCGTGATGGGCGCGAAGTCCTTCGCCGGGTCGTAGGGCAGCTTGGGGTAGAGGGACGCATTGATCGCGTGCGTGCCGACCGTGCCCATCAGCAGCGTGTGGCCGTCCGTGGCCTTGGCGACCTCGGCCGAACCGATATTGCCGCCGGCGCCAGGCTTGTTGTCGACGACGACAGCCTGCCCCAGGCGCTGCTGCAGTTCGGGCGCCATCGCCCGTGCCAGCAGGTCGGTCGTACCACCGGGCGTGAAGGGCACGACGAGACGGATGGGCTTGCTCGGCCACGGCGCTTGGGCGGCGGCAGGCAGCGCGAGGCTGCCGGCCAGGGCCGCAACTTGGCGACGGTTCAGCTTCATGGCGATCTCCATCAGTGATGCGCGTTCGGGCCGAGCGCCGGGCCGCTCCCAAGCCGGCCCGCGCTGGCGATGTGCTTGCGGCTCAATGCCGCAAGCATCGTCGTCCCCACGGGGGACCGACTGGGCTTGCCCGCGTCCAGCAGAGCAAGACCGGGCGAGGGGCTCACTCTATCTGTCTACCTTGACGCCCGAAAGCTGGACGACGCGCGCCCATTTGGCCGTCTCGGCGGCAATCAGCGCAGCGAACTCCGGCCCGCCGCTGCCATGCACGAGCATGCCACGTGCGGTCAGCCGCTCGCGCAGCGCGGGACTGGCGAGTGCGGCAACGCTGTCACGCTGCAGGCGGGCAAGCTGCTCCGCCGGCTGGCCGCTGGGAGAAAACAGGCCGATCCAGGCACTGGCCTCATAGCCCTTGAGCGCCGGCCCGCCGGCTTCTTCGACGGTGGGCAGCTCCGGCAGGCTGGGGCTGCGCCGCGCGCTCGTGACGGCCAAGGCCAGCAGCTTGCCGGCCTTGATCTGCGGCAGGGCCGAGGGCAGGGAGTCGAACATCAGGTCCATGTTGCCGGCGATGACGTCCTGCTGGGCCGAGGCCGCGCTGCGGTAGGGGAAGTGCAGCATGTAGGTCTGGGTCAGTCGCTTGAAGAGCTCGCCGGACAGGTGCGTCGGGTTGCCGTTGCCGCCGGAGGCGATGTGCAGGCGCCCGGGCTGGGTGGTGGCGGCGTGCACCAGGTCGCTCACGCTGCGCACGCCCAAGGCTTGCGCGACACCGGGGTTGATGACGAGCACCAGCGGCACGGTCGCGACCAGGCTGATCGGCGCGAAATCCTTCACCGCGTCATAGGGAAGGCGGCGCCACAGCAGCGGGTTGATGACATGCGTGCCAACGCTGCCCATCAGCAGCGTGTGGCCATCACTGGCGCCGGCGACTTCGGCGGTGCCGATATTGCCGTCGGCGCCGGGCTTGATGTCGATGGTCACCGGCTGGCCCAGGCTCTTCTGCAGCTCGGGCGCGAGCTGACGGGCGGCGACGTCGGCCGCGCCGCCCGCTGCATAGGGCACGACGATGCGCAGCGGCCGCGTCGGCCATGGACCACCGGGCTGACCGTAGGCTGATGGCGCGGATGAGGCGGCCAGCCACAGCAGCAGGTGGCGCCTTTGCATCAGGACGCTCATGGCTGCACCGGTCCGGGCAGCTGCCTGAGCTTGACCTGGCCATTCATGCAGGCGGCGTCGAAGTCCTGCAGCACGGCGGCCAACGCATGGGCGTTGGGGGCCTCGACGGCACTGATGCCGACACCACGGTTGCGACCCTCGGCCTTGGCCTGGTACAGCACCATGTCGGCCCAGTTGACGGCCTGCTCCCAATGCAGGCGCAGGCCCGCGCCGGCCGCGCCGCCGAGGGGGAAGCTCGCGAATCCGATCGACACCGTGATGCGCAGCGGGCCCTCGGCGGTCTCGATCGGCTGGCTGCCGATGCCGCGCAGGACGCGCTCGGCCATCAGCGCGAGGTCGTCGCCGGGCAGCGCGGGCGCGAAGACGAGGAACTCCTCGCCGCCCCAGCGCACCACGAGATCGGTATCGCGCACGGCGGCGCGGATGCGGCGTGCCACCTCGACGATGACGGCATCGCCGGCCGCGTGGCCGTGCCAGTCGTTGACGTTCTTGAAGTGGTCGATGTCGATCATCATCAGCGCGCCGACAAAGCCCTCGCCCTTGGCGTCGCGGGCGCTCTGGTCCATGACGGCCAGGAAGTGGCGCCGGTTGGACAGGTCCGTCAGCGGATCGCGTTCGCTCTGGGCCCGCAACAGGCTCTGGTTGGCCGTGAGGCGCGCCTGGGCGCGGCGCATGCGCACCAGCGTCACGCCGATGAGGGCGACGGACAGCAGCAGCAGCGCGCCGATGGCGAAGCCGACCTGCTGCGCGAGCTGCTGGTTGGAGATCTGCTGGTCCTTGAGCTGGCCGTCGCGGGCCAGCAGGTCGAGGTCGCGCTGCTTGGCGGCGCTGTCGTATTTGCGGCCCAGCTCCTCCAGCGCCGCGGCGCGGTTGCGCTCGTTGGCGCGGGTGTTGAGATCCCGCTCGGCATGCAGGGCCGCCAGCGCCTCCTTGTACTGGCCCGCTTCGCCCCAGGTGTCGCCCAGCTCACGCAGCTCGCGGGCGCGCGGCACCAGGTCGGCCGGGTCGGTGCCGAACTCGCCGACCTTGGCGAGCTCCTGGCGGGCCTGGTCGAACTGGCGCAGCTTGATGTGGGCCACGGCCAGGTTGTGGTGCAGGCTGCGCTCGTAAAAGCGGTCGCCAAAGCGCTGCAGCACCGGCATGGCACGCTGCCCGGCGACCAATGCCTCCTTGGCCATGCCCAGATGCATGTAGGAGTCGACCAGGTTGGAGCGCAGTTGCGCGGCCAGGTGGGGCGCATCGGCCTGCTCGGCCAGCAACAGCGCGGCCTCGACGGCGCTGCGCGAAGCCGCCATGTCGCGGGCGCGGCGCTCGACCGCGGCCTCGTAGTTGCGCACGCGGGCGCCAGCCACGAGGTCGCCCGCGGCCTCGGCCGCGGCGGCACGCAGCTCGGCTCGCGCGGCGTCCATGCGGTCCTGGGCCTGCTGCGCCACCGCCAGCATGCCGTGGCTGAGGGCGGTCAGATGCTTGTCATCGCCGGCACGGGCCAGGGCCAGGGCTCGCCTGATGCTGGCCTCGGCGACGGCGAAGGCGCCCTGGGCGTATTGCTCGCGCTGCAGGATGCGCAGGGCCTCCCAGGCGCTGCGGAAGTCGCAGCCCTGCTCGCGCACGGCACGCACCTCATCGCCGACGGGGCAGCGTTTGTCCAGGCCCGCCAGGGCCCGGGCAGCCAGGGCCGTGGCGGATCTGCCGGTACGTTCCTGAGCCAGGGCACGCAGCACCCAGCTGCGGTCGACGCCGTCCTCGCGGCCCATCAGTTGCACGGCAACGGCATCGGCCGCCCCGGCCTGGCCGGCAGCCAGCAGCACACGGCCCCGTGCCATCAGCCAGGCGGCCTCGCGCGGCTGACCGGGTTCGGCATGGGTGGGCCAGCGCTGCTGCAGCTCGGCCAGCATGGCCTCGGGCGCATCGAAGGCGCGGCGGGTGATGTTGGCCAGCAGGGTGTCCTCGGCCACCGGGTCGGGGGCCGTGACCGGTGCTGCGGTCGCAAAGCCCGAAGCCAGCATCAGCAGCAGCAGCAGCAACGCAATGGTTCTCATGCGTTGGCCGGCCGGCTGGCGGCGTCGGGATGGAAGCCGCTGTCGGCCGTGCGGGCCGGACCGCTGAGGGCCTGCAGGCCCACCAGGCCCTCGGCCCAGGCGGCCTCCAGCCGGGCCGTCAATTGCGCCGCAGCCAGGGCATCCTCGGCATGAATGCGCTCGACGCCATAGGCCTTGTTGCGGCCATGCGCCTTGGCCAGGTACATGACGGTGTCGACGAGGTCGATGGCGCGCTCCCAGGACAGGCGCAGCCCGTGCGGCGCCACCGGCAGGCTGACGAAGCCGATGGAGGCCGTGACGGTCACCTCGCGGCCCTCATACAGAACAGGCTTGCTGCCGACCAGGTCGAGCAGACGCTGGGCCAGCTGGTTCGCCAGCATGCCGTCGTGGCTGCGTGCCACGATAAGGAATTCCTCGCCGCCCCAGCGCACGATGAGGTCGTCGTCGCGCACGGCCTGGCGCAGCCGCTCGGCAATCTCGATGAGGACGGTGTCACCGGCGGCATGGCCGAAGCTGTCGTTGATGCGCTTGAAGTGGTCGATGTCGATGAGGAAGAGACTGGCCGCCAGACCCTCGCCGCTGGCCAGGGTCTTGATCGCGGCCTGGAAGTGGCGGCGGTTGGCCAGCCCGGTCAAGGGGTCGGTCTCGCTCTGGCGCTTCAGCGAGGCATTGCTGTGGGCCAGCGCCTCGTTGGTGCGACGCACGCGGCGGAAGGCCTGCCAGAGCAGGCCCAGCGACACCAGCACGCAGCCGCCCATGGCCGACCACAGCGTCAGCGCCAGGTTGCGCTGGTGGACCTGCTCGGCCTTGAGGGCGTTGTCGCGGTTGAGCAGCTCGATGTCGCGCGCACGCTGTTCGGCGTCCTGGCGCTCCTGGGCCTCCAGCAGCAGCTTGCGGGTCTCGTCGCGCAGCACGCGCTCGTCCATGCGGCGATGCTCGCGGTAGGCGGCGATGGCGCCGGCCAGGTCGCCGGCGCGTTCCAGATAACCCGCGAGCTCCTGCCAGCCGGCGGAGGCGTAGGACATGGCGCCCTGCTGTTCGTCCAGCGTGATGCCGGCGCGCACGTCGTCGCGGCCCTCGGCGATGCGGCCCATGGCGATCTTGGCCAGGCCGATGTTGGAGCGGGCGACGCTTTCGGCGCTGATGTTGCGCGTGGCACGTGCCAGCGGCAGCGCCTGCTCGGCGAGTTCCAGCGCCCGCGCCGGGTGGCCCTGGCGCAGGTGATAGTCGGCGAAGTTGGCCAGGCCCAGGGCGCGCACCGAGTCGGCACCAGCGCGCGTGGCCTGTTCCAGCGCATCCGAATTGGCCTGTAGCGTGATGCTGGAGTCGCTGTCCTCGGCATAGACGATGCCACGCATCGTGTAGACCTGGTTCAGCGTCATCGGGTCCGGGTCCTTCTGGGCCTCGGTGAGCGCCTGGCCGATGAGCTGGCGGGCGCGCGCCGGCGTGTCCGCACGGCTGGACGTGAAGGCCAGGTCCACCAGCGTCAACGCCACGCGCCAGGGCCGGCCGATCTGTTCGGCCAGGCGCTGGGCAGCGTGGCCCTGGTTCAGCGACAGGTCGAGTTCACCCGAATCGCTGGCGATGGCCATGAGCTGGTGGTGGTAGCGCCAGCGGAACACGGGCGCGGCGGCATTGAGCTGGGCGGCGTCCACGGCCAGCAGCGTCTTGCGCGCCTCGCGCAGGTCGCCGTGGGAGCGCAGGTATTCGGCGCTGGTGCTAGCGGCTGCGACGGCGGCCGCGGCGCGCAGTTCACCGGCTGGCCAGTCGCGCAGGCGCTGGGTGATCTGGTCGGTCAGCGCGCGGTCGCGTGCATAGGCGGCGAGCAGGCCACGCAGGGCCAGCACGTCCAGCTCGGCGGCGCTGCCGGCTGGCAGCTTTTCGCCGCGGACCCGCAGCTCCTGCTCCAGCGCCGCGGGCTTGGCGCGGGCAGCGCGCTCGATGCGTTCGAGGTCATGGGCCAGGCCTTCGTCCGGCACGTTCGATGCGGCGGAGGCGGGCGCACCGGGACCCTCGCTGGGCGAGCAGGCGCACAGCAATGCCAATGCGGCCAGCGCCGCGCACAGCGTCGATCGTGAAGCCAGGGATTGATGCATCGAAACGGTTGGCGGCCGGGCTTGCCGGGCCGCGCTGCTGATTTCAGCGCGGTTCGGCCTGGCTGTTGCGGATCCCACGTCAGAGACCGTTGAAATTACACGCAACCGTAAGAATCGCCAGGCTAGGCCGGTCGGGCGCCGGGCCCCTGATATCCGCGCGGCACCGCGCCAAGCAGGCGGCGCGTGTAATCCTCACGCGGGGCCTGGATGATCTCGCGCGTGGGTGCCTGCTCGACAACGTCGCCGTTCTGCATCACCAGCACCTCGTCGGAGATGAACTTGACGACGGCCAGGTCGTGGCTGATGAAGATGTAGCTCAGGCCGAATTCGTCCTGCAGGTCCTTCAGCAGGTTGAGCACCTGGGCCTGCACCGACACGTCCAGCGCCGACACCGCCTCGTCCAGCACCAGCACCTCGGGCTGCAGCGTCAGGCAGCGCGCGATGGCAATGCGCTGGCGTTGGCCGCCCGAGAACTCGTGCGGGTACTTGGCCATTGCGCTCTCGTCCAGGCCCACCTTCTTCAACAGGGCGACGGCACGGGCCTCGCGGTCGGCGGTGCTGGTGCCGATGCCGTGGATCTCCATCGGCTCGCGCAGCGTCTGGCCGATGGTGAAGCGCGGGTTCAGCGAGGCATAGGGGTTCTGGAACACGACCTGGATGCGGCGGCGCATCTGCTGCCAGTCGGCACCGCTCATCTTCAAGAGGTCCTTGCCTTCGAACAGCACCTGGCCGCCGGTGGGCTCATGCAGGCGCAGCAGCGTCAGGCCCATGGTCGTCTTGCCCGAGCCCGACTCGCCGACCACGCCCAGCGTGTGGCCCTTGCGCAGCTTGAAGTTGACGCCCTTGACGGCCTTGAACTCGCGCTTGCCGAACAAGCCGTCCTTGAGCCAGAAGCTTTTCTGCAGGCCGGTCACTTCCATGATGACGGGCGCGCTGTCGTCCTTCACCTTCGCGTCGTTGCCTGCCGCCCGGCCGGCGATGTGGTCGTCGATGACCATCAGCCGCGCCGGGTTCTCCGTCAGCGACGGCCGGCAGGCCAGCAGGGCCTTGGTGTAGGCGTCCTGCGGGTCGTTGAAGATCTGCGCCACCGGTGCGTTCTCGCGCACCTGGCCGTGGCGCATGACGACGACCTGGTCCGAGATCTCACCGACGACGCCGAGGTCGTGGGAGATGAACAGCAGGCTCATCTTGTGCGATTCCTTGAGCCTAGCCATCAGCTCCATCACCTGGCGCTGGATGGTCACGTCCAGCGCCGTCGTCGGCTCGTCGGCGATCAGCAGCTTCGGGCTGCAGGCCAGGGCCACGGCGATCATCACGCGCTGCTGCTGGCCGCCGGACATCTCGTGCGGATAGGCCCTCAGGCGCCGCTTGGGCTCGGGGATGCCGACCTCGTTGAGCAGCTCCTCGGCACGCACCAGCGCTTGGCGGCGGCTCATGCCCATGTGCTTCATCAGCGGCTCGCGGATCTGCGTGGCCACGTCGAAGACCGGGTTCAGCGAGCTCATCGGGTCCTGGAAGACGCAGGCGATGTCGCGGCCGCGGATGGCCTGCAGATCGCGCAGGGAAGCCTGCAGCAGGTCGCGGCCCTGAAACAGGATGGACCCCGAGCGCTCGGCATTGCTCGGCAGCAGGTTGAGCACGGACATGGCCGTGACGCTCTTGCCCGAGCCCGACTCGCCCACCAGGGCCACAGTGCTGTTCTCCGGCACGTCGAAGCTGACGCCTTTGACGGCGAGCGTGCGCTGCATGGCGCCGTTCTGCTTGCCCATGCGAAAGGCGACTTTGAGATCTTGGATGCTTAGCAGCATGGCTGGCCTCCCGCCGGGCCGCCCCAAGGGCAGGCCGCGCCCCCTCGGGGGGCAGCGAACAAAGTGAAGCGTGGGGGCATCTGTTTCATTCCAGGCCTCGCAGCTTCGGGTCCAGCGCATCGCGCAGCGCGTCGGTGAACAGTGCGAACGCGGTGACGAAAACGGCCATGCAGGCCGTCACGGCGGCCAGCTGCCACCAATAGCCGAGGATCATTTCGTTCTGTGCCTCGGCCAGCATGGTGCCCCAGGACACCTGGTCGACGCCGACGCCCAGGCCGAGGTAGCTCAGGATGACCTCGCTCTTGATGAAGCTGACGACGTGCAGCGACAGCTGCACCAGCGCCACGTGCGACACATTGGGCAGGATGTGCTTGAACATGCGCGAGGCCTGCGAGGCGCCGATGGCCTCGGCCGAGCGCACGTACTCGCGCACGCGATGCTTCATGAATTCGGCGCGGATGAGGCGGTAGATGCCCGTCCAGCCCGTCAGCGCCAGGATCGAGACGACCGCGCCGACGCCGCGCGGGAAGATGGCCGCGAAAGCGAAGATCAGCAAGATGCTGGGGATGGCGGTGAAGACGTTGTAGACCCACTCCAGCAGGTCGCCGACCTTGCCGCCGAAGAAGCCCGAGATGGCGCCCAGCACGGTGCCGATCAGCGTCGCGACGAGGGCCGCCGCCAGGCCGACGACGATGGACACCTCGGCCCCCTTGATGACCTTGGCCAGCACGTCGCGGCCCAGGCGGTCGCCGCCCAGCGGCAGGGTCTCGGCCCTGGGCGCCTCCTCGGTCTTGAAGGCCTTGGCGCGCTCCGCCCACTCGGCGTAGCGCGGCGCCAGCGGGTCGATGTCGGACAGGTCGACGTTGGGGCCCTTGGGCGTGGCGATGGTGCCGGTGTCTTCCTGCGGCTGGGGCCCGAGCAGCGTGGGCGGCGCGTTGGGCACGCCGACCTCCTGCTGCCAGCCCGAGGCCAGCAGCTTGGTGGCCGCCAGCAGCACCAGGACGAGGAAGGCACCGACGACCCACATCGACACGACGCCGACGCGGTCGGTCTTGAGGCGCCGCCACGCGGCGGCCCAGACGCCGCCGCTCGAAGATTTTGCGGCCAGGACCGGGCCGGAGGAGTTGGACACGGCGCTCATTTGAGAACGACTCGCGGGTCAACGAGCTTGTAGAGCAGGTCCACCACGAGATTGACCGTCATCGTCAGCGCCGCGAGGTAGATGGCGAAGGCCTGGATGACCGGGTAGTCGCCGCGGTTGACCGCCAGCAGCAGCTCGCGGCCCAGGCCCGGAATGGAGAAGAACACCTCGATGAGGAAGCTGCCCACCAGCACGCCAGGCAGCAGCACGGACACATTGGTCAGGATGGGAATCATCGCGTTGCGCAGCACATGCTTGAGCAGCACCGTGCCCTCGGTCATGCCCTTGGCGCGCGCGGTGCGCACATAGTCGTGGCCAATTTCGTCGAGGAAGAAGCTGCGGTACAGCCGGATCTGCGGCGCCATCGACACGGCCACGGCGACCAGCACCGGCAGCGGCGCGTAGGTGGTCAGGTTGGTCCAGTGGCTGCTCGTCCAGCCCTGCACGGGGAACCAACCCAGGCGGAAGGCGAAAAGGTACTGCGCCAGGATCACGTAGACCAGCAGCGAGATGGACACGGCCACGGTCGTGCAGATCATCACCGTGCGGTCGGTCAGGCTGCCGCGCACGGTCGCCACGGCCAGCGCGAAGGGGATGGCCAGCATCACCTCGAGAATGAGGATGGGCAGCGTCACCGTCAGCGTGGCCGGCAGCCGAGTGGCGAACAGGTTGGCGACCGATTCGTTGGTCGCCCAGCTCTTGCCCCAGTCGAAGCTGACGATCTGCTTGATGAAGATCCACAGCTGCTCCCAGACCGGCTTGTTCAGCCCGAGCTGCTCGCGGATGGACTCGATCTGCTCCGGGCTGGCGTTCAGGCCGCCGAGGATGATGGCCGGGTCGCTGCCGAAGTACTTGAAGAGGAAGAACACCAGCAGCACGACACCGAGCAGGGTCGGGATCATCTGCCACAGGCGTCGGATCAGATAGGCCGCCATTCAGGGCTCCAGAAACCACAAACCCCGCCGTGGGTGCGGGGTTACACGAGAGAACGGGGCGGAGTCTATGCGAGTCACCTTCGGCTTTGCGTTGACGGTTTCACTAGACTCCGCGACTTTCCTGCCACCCCGCGCACGTTGCGATGAAGCTTCCCTCCCTGCTGACCGCCCTGCTGCTGGCCTGCGCTCTCCAAGCTGCCCAGGCCCAGAGTCCGGCACAAGAAAAGGTGCTGCGCTACGCCTTCAAGTCCGCCGAGACCGGGTTTGACCCTGCCCAGATCACCGACACCTACTCCAAGGCGGTCGTGGCGGGCATCCTGGACGCGCCGCTGGAGTACGACTTCGGCGCCCGCCCCTTCAAGCTGCGCCCGGCCACGCTGACGGAGATGCCCGAGATCAGCGCCGACTTCAAGACGCTCACCTTCCGAGTCCAGCCCGGCATCCTCTTCTGCGATGACCCGGCCTTCAAGGGCGCCAAGCGCGAACTGGTCGCCGCCGACTACGTCTACTCGATCAAGCGCCACTACGACCCCAAGCTCAAGAGCGGCAACCTCTACCTGCTGGAGAACGCCAAGATCATGGGCCTGTCGGAGCTGCGCCGCGAGCTCATGAAGGCCAAGAAGCCCTTCGACTACGACCGCGAGGTCGAGGGCCTGAAGGTGCTGGACCGCTACACCTTCCAGGTCAAGCTGGGCGTCGGGGACCCGCGCTTCATCTACCAGTTCAGTGATGCCGGCTTCCTCGGCGCCGTGGCGCGCGAGGTCGTCGAGTTCTACGGCGACAAGATCATGGAGCACCCGGTTGGCACCAATGCCTTCCGGCTGGCCGAATGGCGGCGCAGCTCGCGCATCGTGCTGGAGAAGAACCCGAACTTCCGCGACGTTCGTTACGCCGAGACCACCCCTCCCGAGGCCGACCCGCGCGTGAAAGGCGAGGTGGCGGCGCTGCAGGGCCGCAAGCTGCCGATGGTGGACCGCGTCGAAATCGACATCATCGAGGAGGCGCAACCCCGCTGGCTGGCTTTCCTGCGCGGTGAGTTCGACGTCATCGAGGAGGTGCCGCCCGAGTTCGCCAGCATCGCGATGCCCAACAACCATCTCGCCCCCAATCTCGTCAAGCAGGGCCTGTCCATGACGCGCTACCCGCGCGCCGACGTCGCGGTGTCCTACTTCAACATGGAAGACCCGGTCGTCGGTGGCTATACGCCCGACAAGATCGCGCTGCGCCGCGCCATCAATCTGGCCGTGGACCTGGACAAGGAGATCCGTCTCGTGCGCCGCGGCCAGGCCGTCAAAAGCCAGAACGGCATCCCGGCGGTCGCCTTCGGCCATGACCCGGCAATGAAGACGGAGATGAGCGAGTTCGACCCCGCCAAGGCCAAGGCTCTGCTCGATCTCTACGGCTACACCGACAAGGACGGCGACGGCTGGCGCGACCAGCCCGACGGCAAGCAGCTGTTGCTGGAGTACGCCACTTCGCCCGACAGCACCTTCCGCCAGCTCGCCGAGCAGTGGCAGAAAAACATGGAGGCGCTGGGCGTGCACATGGTCTTCAAGATCGCCAAATGGCCCGAGCAGCTCAAGGCCGCCAACGCCGGCAAGTTGCAGATGTGGGGCGTCGGCTGGGTGGGCACGACGCCCGATGGCGATACCTTCCTGGCGCTGGGTTCCAGCAAGTCCAAAGGCAATGCCAACAAGGCCCGCTTCGATCTGCCTGCCTTCGAAGCCCTCTACGACCGCCAGAAGGCCCTGCCCGACGGCCTCGAGCGCCGGGCTGCCATGCAGGAGGCCCAGCGCCTGATGGTGGCCTACGCACCCTATAAATTCCACGTCCACCGCATCTGGACCGACATGGCCCAGCCCTGGGTGCGCGGCTACAGCCGCAACATCTTCGTGCGCGACTTCTGGAAGTACATCGACGTCGACCGTAGCGCCACGCCCAAGGCCAAGTGATGAAACAACTACTCGCCGCCCTCGCCGCCTGCCTGTCCCTGCTCGTGCCGGCCCAATCGGCACACTCGGCCGAGCCGGTCAAGACGCTGCGCTATGCCTTCAAGATCGCCGAGACCGGCTTCGACCCGCCGCGCCTGGCGGACATCTATTCGCGCAGCATCACCGCCCACATCTTCGAGACGCTGTACGCCTTCGACCCGCTGGCAAGGCCGACGCGGCTGATGCCGCTGATCGCCGTCGGCGAGCCCGAGATCAGCGCCGACTTCCGGACCTTCACGATGAAGGTCAAGCCGGGCATCTACTTCGCCGACGACCCGGCCTTCAAGGGCAAAAAGCGCGAGGTCACGGCCGCGGACTTCGTCTACAGCATCAAGCGCTTTGCCGACCCGGCCACCAACGCCCAGGCCTGGACGAGCTACGAGGACCAGGACATCACCGGCCTGGGCGCGGCGCGCGACAAAGCCCTCAAGACCAAGCAGCCCTTCTCCTACGACACCGAGATCGCTGGCGTGCGCGCGCTGGACCGCTACACGCTGCAGATCAAGACCAATGGCCCGCGTCCGCGTCTGATCGAATCCATCTTTGCCGGCAATGACCTCTACGGCGCGGTGGCCCGCGAGGTGGTCGAGTTCTACGGCGACAAGATCATGGAGCACCCGGTCGGCACCGGCCCCTTCATGCTCAAGGAGTGGCGGCGCAGCTCGCAGATGGTGTTCGAGCGCAACCCCGACTACCGCGAGCGCCACTACGAAGCCCAGCCCGCGCCGGACGACGCCGAAGCCCAGGCGATCTACGCGCGGTTCAAGGGCCGGCGCATCCCGATGATCGACCGCGTCGTCGTCGACGTCATCGTCGAGAACCAGCCGCGCTGGCTGGCCTTCCTGAACAACGAGCACGACTTCATCGAGAAGGTGCCCGAGGAGTTCATCACCCAGGCCGCGCCGGGCGGCAAGCTCGCACCCAACCTGGCCAAGCGCGGCATGCAGGCCGTGTTCACGCTGGCGCCCGACATGACGCTGACCTGCTTCAACCTCGAAGACCCGGTCATCGGCGGCATGACGCCCGACAAAATCGCGCTGCGCCGGGCGATCTCGCTGGCCTTCGATGTGCGCAAGGAAATCAAGAGCGCGCGCCGCGGCCAAGGGACGCCGGCTCAGGCGCCCATCGTGCCCAACACCAGCGGCTACGACCCCGCGTTCAAGAGCGAGATGAGCGACTACGACCCGGCGCGCGCCAAGGCGCTGCTGGACATGTATGGCTACGTCGACAAGGACGGCGATGGCTGGCGGGACCTGCCCGATGGCAGCCCGCTGATCCTCACGCGCAACACCGAGCCCAACTCGCTCAACCGCGCCATCGACGAGCTGTGGGAGAAGGCCCTGCGCGCCGTTGGCATTCGGCTGCAGGTCAAGATCCAGCAGTGGCCCGAGAACATGAAGGCCGCGCAGGCCGGCAAGTACCAGATGTGGCCGGTGGGCTCGACGGCGGCCTCGTCGGACGGCCAGGAGGCCATGCAGCGCCTCTACGGCCCCGCTTCGGGCACGCAGAACCTGCCGCGCTTCAAGAACGCGCGCTTCGACGAGATCTACGACCGCATGCAGGCCATGCCTGACGGCCCCGAGCGCGAGGCCCTGTTCAAGGAGGCCAAGCGCATCGCCGTGACCTACATGCCCTACAAGGTGCATGCCCACCGCATCCTGACCGACATCGAGCAGCCCTGGATGAGCGGTTTCCGCCGCCCGCTGTTCTGGCAGGACTTCTGGCAGTTCGTGGATATCGATCCAGCAAAGCAGCCTGTCCATTGATTTCCGCGGGCGCGTCCCGCAGATTCGACCGACTGTCGCAACACGCTGGCCTGCACGCGCCAGGCCGCTAGGCTTCGTCCCATCAACCCCGAAAGGAGCCCCAAGATGAACGACGCAGAAGAACTCAACAAGCTGGCCGATCTGCATGCACGCGGTGTGCTCAACGACGAGGAGTTCGCCCGCGCCAAGGCCCGCTTGCTCAGCGGCCAGGCCACGGCGAGCCAAGGCAGTGCGGCAGGCCCCAACGTCGGCGCCGTCAACGGCCTGCGCCGCGCCCGCATCGACCGCTGGGTCGGCGGCGTCTGCGGCGGCATCGCCCGCACGACCGGGCTGGATTCCTGGGTCTGGCGCCTGATCTTCACGGTGCTCTTCCTGGCCTTCGGCAGCGGCATACTCCTGTACGTCCTCCTCTGGATCTTCGTGCCGGAGGAATGAAAGAGGCCCTTGGGCCGACGCCTCCAGTGACTGCCACGGAACCGGCTTTGCCGGGCCGTCGGCAGTGCCCCCTTGAGGGGGCGGCCGCAGGCCGTAGGGGGTGGGATAAATACACCAGGAGACAGCCCGATGAAACAGCTCGCCGGCCTCGACGCCAGCTTCCTCTACCTGGAAACGCCGCAGATGCCGATGCATGTCGGCGCCCTGCACCTGCTGGAGCTGCCTGTCGGCTACGACGGTGACTACGTCGAAGACCTGCGCGAGCACATGCGGGCGCGCATGCCGCTGCTGCCGGCCCTGCGCCGCCGCCTGGTTGCGATGCCGCTGGGCCTGTCCAATCCGGGCTGGGTGGATGCCGACCCCGATCTCGAGGAGCACATCGTCGAGATCCCGCTCCCTGAAGGCAGCGGCATGGCTGACCTGGAGGCGCAGGTCGGTGCCCTGCACCCCGTGCTGCTGGACCGCAGCCGGCCGCTGTGGAAGTTCCATGTCTTCACTGGCCTGGAGCCGGGCCCCGACGGCCAGCAGCATGTGGCCCTGTACACCCAGCTCCACCACGCCGCCGTGGACGGCCAGGCCGCCGTCGCGCTGGCTCAGGTCATCCTCGACCTGAGCCCGGAGCCGCGTGCCATCGACGCCATCGCCGCGCGCGGTAAAAAGCGCGGCCAGCTCGGCACCGTCGGCATGCTGCGCGCCGCCGTGTCGCAGCAATGGAAGCAGACCGTCAAGCTGGCCCGCTCCCTGCCCAGCGCCGCCAACATCCTCGGCAACATGGCCATGGGCTACGCGGGCGGCGCCGCGGCCGGCGCCTCCATCGACAAGCTGCGCACGCTGCTGGGCGACGTTGCCGCGCAGACGACGGCGGTCGTGCGCGGCAAGACAGCTGTCTCCAGCCTGGGGCCGGCGCCACGCACGCGCTTCAACGTCAGCCTGTCTGACACCCGCTCTTTCTCGGGCGTGACCCTGCCGCTGGCCGAACTGCACCGCACGCGCAAGCGCCACCACGCCAGCGTCAACGACGCCGTGCTCTTCGTCATCGGCGGCGCGCTGCGGCGCTACTTCGCCAAGCATGGCCCGCTGCCGCGCAAGAGCCTGATCGCCGCCGTGCCCGTGTCCACACGCGCTGCCGGCGACACCACGTCCAACAACCAAGCCACCATGACCTTCATGAGCCTGGGCACGCACCTGAGCGACCCGAGCGAGCGCCTGGCCCATGTGATGGCCTCCAGCAAGGCGATGAAGGCGCAGATGAGCCAGCTCAAGAGCCTGATGCCGACCGACTTCCCCTCCTTGGGCATCCCATGGCTGATGCAGGCCGGCGCCATGCTCTACGGCCGCGCCAAGGTGGCCGAGAAGCTGCCCGTCGTCGCCAATGTCGTCATCTCCAACGTGCCCGGGCCGCAGCTGCCGCTGTACCTGGCCGGCGCCAAGATGCTGACCAACTACCCCACGTCGATTGCCGTGCACGGCCTGGCGCTGAACGTGACGGTGCAGACCTACAACCAGTCGCTGGACATCGGCCTGATGGCCTGCGGCGAGGCCTTGCCGGAGACGGCGGAGCTGTCGGCGTACGTCGAGGCGGCGTTCATGGAGTTCCAGGCGCTGCCGGTGGCGGAGGTTGTCGAGCCTGAGCCGGTGCCGGTGGTGAAGAAGGCGCCGGCCAAGAAAGCCCCGGCTAAGAAGCCGGTGGCGAAGAAGGCGCCAGCCAAGCGGCGTGCGGCCGCGGCGGCCTGATCGTGCACAGGTTCGCTCGACCGATCAACGTCACCTAGGCGACACCCCGGCCCCGGGCAAGCACGCCCCGGAAACAGGCGACAGCTGGCTAACATCGCCGGGCCTGCCCGTTCCCCGCTTTACGCATGCCCGCCTCCCGCTCGCCACGCTTCTCGCACTGGCACCAGACCCCTACCACCCCTCACCCCGACTGGTCCGACTTGCGCGCACCCAACGCCTGGCTGCTGATGCTGGAGGGCCGCGCGCCCTGGGAGTACGCGGCGCTGCTGGCCACCATGCCGTGGATGAAGAAGCTGCCACATGGCGACGGCCATCCCGTGCTCGTCTTCCCCGGCCTGGGCGCGCATGACTTCACCACGGCACCACTGCGCGCCATGCTCGACTCGCTGGGCTACACCACGCAGGGTTGGGGCCAGGGCTTCAACTTCGGCCCACGCGCCGGCGTGCTGGAGCAGACCAAGGCCGACCTCATCGAGCTGCACCGGCGGCACGGCCGCAAGGTCAGCCTGATCGGCTGGAGCCTGGGCGGCATCTATGCCCGCGAGCTGGCCAAGGAATGCCCGGAACTGGCGCGCTGCGTCGTCACGCTGGGCACGCCCTTCACCGGCCATCCGCGCGCCACCAACGCCTGGCGCTTCTTCGAGATGGTCAGTGGCCATGCGTCCAACGACCCGGAGCTGATGGAACAGATCCGCCAGGCACCGCCTGTGCCGACGACCTCCATCTACTCCAAGAGCGATGGCGTCGTCGCCTGGCGCTGCAGCGTCAACGCGCCCTCGCCGCTGGCCGAGAACATCGAGGTGCAGGCCAGCCACATCGGCCTGGGCGTGAACCCGATCGCGCTGTATGCGCTGGCGGACCGCTTGGCACAGCTGGATGGCGAGTGGAAGCCGTTCGAGCCCAAAGGGGCGCGACGGTGGTTCTACAGGACGCCGGTGCGGCCGTAGAACGCCCAGCCACCCGTCGGGCACGCATCGTGCAGCATGCACGACGGTGCTCTTGTGTGCTGTTGACAACCCCACCATGCCCTGGACCTTCGCCCACCCCGCAGCCGTCCTGCCCCTGCGGTCTCTCTGCCCCCGCTGGCTCTCGTTTCCCGGCCTGATCCTGGGGGCCATGGCCCCCGACCTGAGCTACTACGTCGGCATGCACGGCCCCTGGCGCGCCTTCTGCCACACGCCGATGGGGGTCCTGACCGTCTGTCTGCCGGCCGGCCTGCTGTTGTTGGGCCTCATGCTGCGGTGGCCGCGCCCGCTGACCGTGCTGCTGCCCGAGCCTCACCGGTCGTTGGTGCGCGGTGAGCTACAGCCGCCGCCGCGAGCGGCCGTCGCGCGCTGGGCGGTCGCCGTGCTCTCCATCCTGCTCGGCGCGGCAACCCACCTGCTGTGGGACCTCTTCACCCACCCCGTGCCGCCACTCGCCGACCTGCTGCCCTGGCTGGCCCAGCCGCTGCTGACCTTCCTGGGCCGGCCGCTGACGGTCGCCCGGCTGCTGCAGCACCTGAGCACCGTGGCCGGCGCGCTGGTCCTTGCCGTCGCCTACGCCCGGGTGGTGCGCCGGCAGCCCGACCGCACGGAAGCGCCGGACCCGCGACGCGCCCGCGTGCTGTGGGCCTGCCTGGCGGTGGCGCTCGCGGTCGGCGCACAGTCCGCCTGGGCCCTTACGCCCGACACGCTGCCCGGCTACCCGATGCGCCGGCTGGTGCGCACGGTCGTCTGGAGCACCAGTTGCTTCGCCACGCTGTTCGTCATCGGCAGCGTCGCCTGGTGGCGCCGCCTGGGCGACGCCTGACCCTTGAACCCATATTCAACCCGCTCCCGCATCTCGCGGTAAGGTATCGCCCTTAACCCGGACCTCCGACCATGCAACACCACACCCTCGCCGCCGAAGACAAGGCCGCCAAGAAAGACGCTCCCGAGAAGATGGAAGAGCAGCTGCTCTTCAAGGGCCGCTTCGTGATGATCTTTGGCGAGATCGACGACAAGATGGCGCACGCCACCTGCCGCCGGCTGCTGGCCCTGTCGCAGGACTCCGATGCACCGATCACGCTGCTGATCTCTTCCCCTGGCGGCCATGTGGAGAGCGGTGACGCCATCCACGACATGATCCGCTTCGTGCGCGCCCCGGTGAACGTGATCGGTACCGGCTGGGTGGCCAGCGCCGGCACCCACATCTATCTGGCCGTGCCCAAGGAGCGCCGCTTCGCGCTGCCCAACACGCGTTTCATGATCCACCAGCCTGCCGGCGGCGCTGGCGGCCAGGCCAGCGACATCGCCATCCAGGCCAAGGAGATCCTGCGCGCGCGTGAGCGCCTGGCCACCACGATCTCGCGCGAGACCGGCCAGCCGCTGGAGCGCGTGCGCTCAGACATCGAGCGCGACTTCTGGATGAGTACCGAAGAGGCCATCGCCTACGGCCTGGTGTCGCGCGTCATCGAGCGCCAAGTGGACCTGGGCTGACCCGCGATGCGTGTCTCGGCCAACGGCGTGCAGATCGAAGTGGACATCCACGGCCCGGACAACGGCGAGCCGTTGGTGCTCATCATGGGCCTGGGCATGCAGCTCATCGCCTGGCCCGAGGGCTTTGTGGACGAGCTCGTGGCCCGCGGCTTTCGCGTCATCCGCTTCGACAACCGCGACGTCGGGCTGAGCCAGCCCTTCGATGAACTCGGCACGCCCAATATCCCGATGGCGGCCCTGCTGCACACGCTGCGGCTGCCGGTGAAGGCCCCCTACCAGCTCAGCGACCTGGCGCGCGACACCGTTGGTGTGATGGACGCACTGGGCATTGCCAAGGCCCATGTCTGCGGTGCATCCATGGGCGGCATGGTGGCCCAGCATCTGGGTTTTTCGCATGGCCAGCGCCTGAAGAGCCTGACGCTGATGATGACGACCAGCGGCGACCGCAGCGTGCCCAAGGAGAGCCTGAAGGTGCGCCGTGCGCTGCTGTCGCGCCCGCGGCCGGCCACGACGCCGCAGCAGAAGTTCGAGAACGTCCTCGACCACTACGCCAGCCTCTACGGCATCATCGGCAGCCCCGGCTACCCGCCCGAACCCAGCCAGTTGCGCGAGCGCCTCGCGAGCGGCGTGAAGCGGTCCTTCCGGCCTCAGGCAGTCGCTCGCCAGATCGTGGCCGTTGCCGCCGATGTGCACCGCGCCGAGCGGCTGCCACGCATCACGGCGCCCACCCTCATCGTCCACGGTGAGGACGACGCGCTGATCCCGGTCGCCGCGGCGCATGACCTGGCCAAGCGCATTCCCGGCGCGCGGCTGGAAACCATTCCCGGCTGGGGGCACGACCTGCCGGAGGTGCTGTGGCCACGGCTGGCCGCTGAAATCGCGGCCAATGCGGCCCGGGCCTGAGGGCCTCAGCCCTCGGCGCCGCCCAGCTGCTCAACCGCCTCGTAGGCCCTGACCGCAGCGTCGGCCTCGGCGGCGCGCGCGCTTTTCTCCGCCTGGGCGGCGGCCTTCTCGTCGGCCAGCTTGGCCTCGTAGGCCTGCCGCTCCATCGGGGAGACCGTGCCGTCCTCGTCGGTATCGGCCGGCTCGTACGTCTGGGTGGTGCTGGTGCTGGTGCTGACCGCGGGCGTCTCGCCGCCGGCAGGCGCCGCACCGCCTGCGCCGCCGCCACTGGCATCCGCCGGGGGCGCCTTGGGCGCGCTGGCCTGGCGTTGCTGTGAAGTCACCTGGACGTCGCTGCCATCATCCAGCCGCGCCGGCAGGCCCTGGGCACTGGGCGCCGCCTGGGCGGCCTGAGTGACAGTGCCGGCTCGCTTCGCGCCCTCTACCGAGATATTGACGACCACGGCCCGCTGGCTGCCGCTGTCCAGCTCCTTGGCGGGCTGCTCGGTGCGGTCGACGGAGGCGCCGCCAGTCAGGGAACTGGCCGGGGCTTGGGTGTTGACGGCGGCGACCATGGGCAACTCCGGAGTAATCATGGGCTATCGGCAACCCTGGCCAGAACTGAACGGGCTTTACGCCCGCTTCACTGGCCCGCGACGCTCGCCCGCTGCGGGTTGCCCAGCTCGGCATTGAGCACGACGGCCGCTTTCACCAGGGCCAACGCGGTGTCGCGCTCGAACGGCGTGTCCTCTTGCAGTTCCAGCGTGCGCAGCTCGAACTTGCCGCCACCGCGCATGCGGGGCTCCAAATGCAGCAACCGCTTGCCTCGCCAGAAGCCGAACAGCACGCGCTCGGGCTCGGCGCGGATCAGCAGCACCGGGCCGTTGCTGAAGTAGACGAGGTGGCCCCACTTGAGCTTCTCCTCCAGGCCGGGCGCCGCCTCCAGCACGGCCGCGCGCAACGCCACCACCTGGGCCTGTTGCCAGCCGCCGAGCGCGGCGACATAGCCGTCGGGGTCGGCGGCATCAACGATGTACATCTTGGCCATGCGTCAGCGCGCCTGCGCCTTGATCTCGACCGTCGTGCGCTGCTTGTCCTCGCCCTCGACGGTCAGCGTCAGCGGCACGGTCTCGCCGGCCTTGATCGGACCCTTGAGGCCCATCAGCATGACGTGATAGCTGCCGGGCTTGAGCGCCACGGCCTGACCGGCGGGCAGCGGCAGCGCATCGACGGCGCGCATCTTCATGACGCCGTCGTCCATCTTCATTTCGTGGATCTCGACCATGGCCGCCACCGGCGAGCTGGCCGCCACGACCTTGGCCGACTTGGCCGAGGTCAGCTGCATGAAGGCGCCGGTGGCCTTCTGCGGCGCGACGGTGGCGCGCACCCAGGGGTCGTCAACCTTGACTTGAGCCTGGGCGGCGAAAGAGGCGAGCAGGGCAGAAGCGAGCAGCAGGCGGCGCATGGTGAAGGGCGGGAACGCTAAAGCCTGCATTGTGCGCAGTCCTTCGAGCAAGGGCTAGAAGCGGTACAGCCCCTGCAGCCAGAACCAACGCCCGGCCAGCGGCAAGTCGTTGGGCAGCACGCCGCCGGGCAGGGTCGGCTCGCGGGCGTCGGCGTTGAGCGCATTGCGCAGCGAGCCCGAGACTTCCCAGCCGAGGGTAGCGGCCAGGCGCCGCACGGTCAGGTCGACGGTCGTGTAGTCGGCCACTGGCGGCCGCGCGTCGCCGGCCGCGCGCTTGCGGTCGGCGACATGGTTGGCCTGGCCGCTGACGAGCCATTGGTCAGGCAGGCGCCAGTCGACGCGCAGGTAGTGATGCTGATGCGGCGCATAGCCGGCATCAGCACCGGTCGCGCGGTCGGTGGCGCGTTGCAAGGCCAGGTGACCCGTCACGCTCAGCTGCCGCAGCGCGTCCCACCGCAGCTCGAGCTCGCCGCCGCGGCCCTTGAGCCGGCCGACGTTGCGGTAGGTCGCACCGGTGGCCGGTGCCGGGTTCGCAACGACGCGCACGATGTCGACCGCGTCGAGCCGGTAAAGGCTCAGATTGAACTGCAGTTCGGCACTCGGCGCCCAGGCGAGCACGAACTCGGTCGTCTTGATGCGCTCGGGCTTGAGGTCCGGGTTGCCGGTGCTGACCGGGTTGATCGTGTACTGCTCGCTGAAGCCCGGCGCACGGAACGCTCGCCCATGCATCAGCTTGGCCGTCACGTCGTAGGCAGCCTCCCAGACCAGGGCCAGGCGCGGATTGGTGGTGCCGCCGAAATCGGAGTAGCGGTCGTGGCGGACGCCAGCGGTCAGGGTCCAGTCTGGCGCGACACGCCATTCGTCCTGGCCATAGACATAGTTGCTGTCGCGGCGAGCCGGCCGGATATGGGGCTGGATGGCGTTGTAGTCGATGACGGGCCCGGTTGGCACCGGCACGCCGGTCGGCGTCAGGATGAAGTTCTTGTGCGTCTCGGCGCGGTAAAGGTCGGTGTCGTCGTGGCCGACGCCGATACGCAGGCTGTGGCCTTGGAACCCGCCATAGACCGCATGCGCGTCCACGCGCCACATGCGCTCCCAACGCGCCGGGCCGCCGATCATGCCGTCGGGAAAGAGATTCGGCCCGATGCGGACGCCGGCCGGAAACAGCACCAGGCCGCGCGGCGTCTGCTCGTGATAGTTGTGCAGCGCCGCGCTGAAACCGGCGGCCCAGTCGGGCGCGAGCTGCGCGTCGGCCCAGCCCAGATCGGCCATCAGCCGGTCCATGTCGATCACGCTGTCGGGGTCGAGGGCCGAGTTGACGCCGCCGCCGGTGCCGGCGTTGCGGCGCACGACCTTGTTGACGCGCAGCCGCCATTTGTCCCAGCCCAGATCGAGCCCTGCATCAATGGCATCGTGGCCAAGATTGGCCGGCCCGGGAGCGCGGCTGGCGTGGGTGCCGAACAGGTTGTCGAGCCGCGTCGCGCCGTCGGCCGTGATCGTCGCGCCATGGCCATCGGTCGCGCCGACGCGCAAGTAGGCGGCGAGCGCCAGCGGCCCGAGCTTGCCGCCATGCTGGAGCCAGGCGTCGCGGCTACGGAAGGAGCCGCCGCGCAGGCCAGCCTCGGTGCCGCGCAGATCGGCCGGGCCCTTGGTCACGATATTGATCACGCCGGCGAAGGCGTCGGCACCGTAGAGCGCCGAGCCGGGGCCGCGGATGACCTCGATGCGCGCGACGTTCTCCAGCGGCAGGCCAGCCCAGGTATTGCCCTTGTCGCCCGTGTACGCGGTCTTCATCGGCTGGCCGTTGATCATCAGCAGCACCTGCACATTGAGCGGCTGGCTCAGCAGGCCGCGCACGCCATAGAGCGGCGTGTACATGATCGGGCCGTAGCTGACATGCAGGCCCGGCACGGTGGCCAGGGCCTCGTCGAGATCGGTCGCGCCTATCGCCGCGATGTCCTGCGCCGTGATGACGGTTGCCACGGCCGGCGCACGGCGCAGGGGCTGCGCGCTGCCGGTCGCGATGCTGATGGTGCCCTTGTCGCCATAGGCCAGGGCCAGGTCTTCATCGATAGGTTCGGCACCGACACCCGCCGCCGCGAGCATCGAGATGACCAGCCAGTGCCGACGGTGTGTCTGCATCATGAGGGTCTCCGCGGGCCGAGACGCAAACCATCGTACGCCCGCGCAGACAACAAATGCTTGACATCAACTGTCCACGTGTACTATCGTACTGATACACGTAGGCAGTTAACGATGGATCCCACCCATTTCGTCCACATCAACACCGGCTCGCCCGAGCCCATCTACCGCCAGCTCATCGAGCAGGTGAAGCGGCGCGTCGCGGCCGGGCAGCTCAAGGCCGGCGACGAGATCCCGTCGGTGCGCGAGCTGGCCCAGGCACTGGCCGTGCACCCCATGACCATCTCCAAGGCCTACTCCCTGCTGGAGTCCGACGGCGTGCTGGAGCGCCGCCGCGGGCTGTCCATGGTGGTGGCGGCGCAGCACCAGCGCGCCCAACCCACTGCCGACCGCGTCGAGCTGCTGCGGCCGACGCTGGAGAAGGCGGCCGCCGAAGCGCGGCAGCTGGAGCTCCCCAAGACCCAGGCCCTGCAGCTGTTCAAAACCATCCTCGACGAGACGCAAGCATGACTGCCTCTTCCGCCCACTTTCCCCACTCCGACACCGCCACCGCCGAACTCGCTGGCGTCAGCCTCGCCTATCCCAAGGGCGAGGCCGTGCTGAAGGCGCTGGACTGGACGTTGCAGCCGGGCCAGGTGGTCGGCCTGCTGGGCCGCAACGGCTGCGGCAAGACGACGCTGCTGGAGACGCTGCTGGGCCTGCGTGAACCTCAGCAGGGCCGCGTGCAGCTGTTCGGCCAGGACGCCGCGCGGCTGGATGACGCGGCGCGCGCCCGCATCGGCTATGTGCCCCAGCAGAGCGACCTGTTCGAGAGTTTCACCGCGGCCCAACTGCTGGCCTACTTCAAGAGCTTCTACCCGCGCTGGAACGAGTCCAGGGTCGAGGGCCTGCTGTCGCGCTGGGATATCGCCCGCGACAAACCCATCCGCAAGCTCAGTGGCGGCCAGCAGCAGCGCCTGTCCATCATCCGCGCGCTGGCCCACGACCCCGACCTGCTGGTGCTGGACGAACCCGTTGCCAGCCTGGACCCCGTCGGCCGGCGCGACTTCCTGCGCGAGCTGGTCGACCAGGTGCTGGACCGCGGCACGACCGTCGTGTTCTCCACCCACATCCTGTCCGACCTGGAGCGAGTCGCCTTCAACCTCGCTTTCCTGAGCGGCGGCCGCATCGCCCTGCAGGCGCCGCTGGACGAGCTGCTGGAGCAGGTGCGCGCCTTCACCGGCACCGTCACCGAACTGGCCAGCCTGTTCGCGCGGCTGAACGCCCAGCCGCTCAAGCGCACGCCGCTGGAGGCCGGCCGCGAGCGCGTGCTGGCGCGGCTGCCGGCCGGCGTGAGCGCGCCGCTGGACGCACAGGCCGTCAACCTCGAAGACCTGTTCGCGGAGCTGACGTGATGAAAGCCGCCCCCTACAGCCAATTGCTGCTGGCCTTCTGGCGCCAGCGCGATCGCGAATCCCCCTGGGGCCGCCGGGCGCTGTTCGCCCTGGCCGTGCTGGGCCTGGCGCTGGGCGTCTACCTGGCGCCGCAGCTGGCGATGCCCATGCTGGCCCTTTCGGCGGCACTGGTGCTGATGTCGCTGTGGATGGCCATCATCGGCAGCCTCATGCAGCAGAACCATCCCCATGCCGCGCGCTTCGTGCCCGGCCATCTGCGCCAGACGCTGGAGTCCGCGCTCGCAGCCTGGGCCGGCTTGTCGCTGGGCAGCGCAGCCCTGCTGTGGCTTTGCCTGCCGCAGATGCCCTCCTTCGCCCTGCTGCTGCTGGGCGCCGCGGCCGTGCTGGCCTTCATGGGCTGGGCGACGCGCGAATGGCAGCTCTGGCTGGTGATCTCCATCGGGCCGGTGCTGTTCTTCGGCACCGGACTGGATCGGCGGCTGGCGGCTCTGAGCACCGCGCTGCGCGAGCTGTGGCTGGCCCAGCCGCTGTCCGTGCTCGCGCTGAGCCTGCTGGCCCTGGGCTGGTCGCTCACGCGGCTGTTCGGCAGGGGCGATGCGGCCCATGCCGAGGCCTATGCCCGCCTGGGCCGCATGCGCCGCGCCGCCGAGGACAGCATGCAGGGCAAATACGCCGGCGCTGCCGCCTTCGGTCGCGTGGGCGAATGGCTGAGCCAGCCTTTTGCGCTCGCCGTGTCGGCCTGGCAGTGCCATGTCGTCGCGCAGGCCGAACCGACTGGCCAGAGCGCCATGCGCCGCGCCGAGATCGTGCTGCATGGCCGGCAGCACTGGCTGCACCAGAGCCTGGGCGCCGTGATGGCCGTGGGCATCGCCGCGCTGAGCTTCTTCATCGCGTTTGCGCTGGCCGGCCAGGGCCTGCAGGACAACTGGACCAAAGGCGCCTACGGCATGGCCATCGGCCTGGCGAGCATCGGCTTCAACCCTTGCTTCACCCTGCCCAACATGCTCTGGCACAGCCGCCGCGAACAGGCCCTGATGCGGCTGCTGCCAGGCCTGCCGCAGGGAGAGGCGCTGAACCGCGCGGTTGCGCGGATGCAGTTGCGCCACGCCCTGGTTGCCTGGGCGCTGACGACCGCCGGCCTGGGCCTGCTGGCCTGGGCCGCGAACAATGCCGCACTGCTGTGCCTGGCCTTTGGCGCCCTGCCACTGAGCACCGGCTGGCTGCTGCGCGCGCCTTCGCGCATGAAGTCGCCCACGGCCTGGACCACCGTCGTGCCCATCCTGGCCTTCATGCTGATGGGCTGGGGCATGTTCCTGCTGCAAAAGGATCTGGGCACGCCGCTGCCTCTGCTGGCAGGCGCCAGTGTTGCGCTCAGCGCCGCGCTGGGCGCATGGCGCTGGCGCACACTGAGCGCTGCGCCAACGGCCTTGCCGGCCGGGCGCCTGAGCTGAAAACGCTCGGCGCAAGCCCGCCGCAAGCTTCAAAAACCGCTCGTCGCGGGCCTCGCGCCGCTCGCCGGGCGGGGGTCTCGGTTCGTGAACTGACGCACGGACAAAACACGGCTTACATCCGCACACTGCGTCCCATGCAGTCGGCAAACCCGTCGAAAGGCGGGGACGCAAAGCCACCGGTCTTCGTGCTCTGACAGGAGCAAAAGACAGCGGGGCCGCCCTGGGCGGACAAGGACATGTCCGCAGCGTGGCACACGGGGAGGTGCCGGCTACTGCCCAGTAGCCCCACCCTTTGCATCAACCCGAAAGACCACGCCATGAAGTACCAAGCCATTGCCTTCGCTGCCCTCGCCCTGTTCGCCCAGGCCAGCTTCGCCGCCGACCCGACGGCCCAGCTCACCGGCCTCGTGCGCATCGTCAAGAGCGACGGTCAGACCGTCCTCGCCCAGGCCGCGCCCATGCTCGTCGCCGCCAACGGCACGGCCACGGGCGCCATGCCCCAGATCACCGTCAGCGAGAAGGATGCCTTCATCTCCAGCCTCGGCCGCTGCGCCTTCAACTTCAAGTACGACGAGGTCAGCGCCTCGGCCGTGGCCACCAGCACCAACCGCATCTACAGCAACGACACACTGATCGCGCAGAACACGCAAATCGCGCTGACGCCCAAGGTCGTCAAGACGATCTGGACCCAGCCCTATCTCTTCGCCGGCGCGAACAACGTGAAGGTCGTCGTCAATGTCGACGGCGTGCCGAGCACGGGCTGGGTGCGCATCAACGTGAGCGGCACCTGCGGCAAGCCCGCCGCGGCACCAGCTCCGGCACCCGTGGCCGCGCCGCCCGCACCGGCCCCGTCGCCCGCTCCCGCACCGGTCGTCTATATCCAGCCCGGCTCGGGCGACTGGAACAACCTCAACAACGCCTGGGGCTACAGCAACTACGCGGCAACCCAGCTCAAGGGCAAGGGCTATGCGAAGTACGCCGAGATCGTGCGCCTGAACGCCGCCCTCACGACGGCGATCAACGCCAAGAAGATCTCGACCGGTGACTACGGCAGCCTGATGGCGGCCTGGAACGCACTGATGGCCGACCCCGCCTTCAAGGCCGCGATGGCGGCCATCGTGCCGACACCAGGCGTCAAGTAAAGACCCCTCGTCCAGTCCCGCTCCGCTGAACACGAGCGGGCCTAACCGCCCCCCCGAGGGGGCGGCGATGCTTGGCGGCATTGAGCCGCAAGCACATCGCCATGGCGGGCCGGCTAGGGGCGGCCCGTCGCTCGGCCCGAGCGCACCACGTTACTGGTTGATTTCCGGCTCGGCCAGCTGGGCCAGCAGGGTCAGCGACTCCTGCCAGCCCAGGTAGCAGGCCTCGGCCGGGATCATGGCCGGGATGCCTTCCTGCTTGATGTGCACCTCGGTGCCGCAGAACACGGCGCGCAGCTCGACGGTCGTCGTCATCTCGCCGGGCAGGTTGGGGTCGTCGAAAGCCGCCGTGTAGCGCAGCTTCTGGCCGGGCACCAGTTCCAGGTAACGGCCGCCAAAGCTGTGGCCGCCGCCGGTCGTGAAGTTGGTGAACGACATCTTGTATGTGCCGCCCACCTTGGCGTCCATCTCGTGGACGGTGCCGGTAAAGCCATGCGGCGGCAGCCACTTGGCCATGGCGGCCGGTGTCGTGAAGGCGCGGTAGACGCGATCGGGCGGGCAGCGCAGCACGCGGTGCAGGGTGACGGTGTTGGTCATGATGGGTTCCGTAGTTGGACAGAGGATGGCCCTCTGTCATGACGACGATCAGAGCCCGACCGGATCGACAACGCCAACCCGGAAAAAACCCTAGATCGGCAACTCGGTGAAATAACGGCCGCCGTGGAAGATCAGCGGCTGAGCGCCGAGCCGGGACGAGCAACGCTCGACTTCGCCGACGAAGATGACGTGGTCGCCCTCCTCGTAACGGCTGCGGTTGGCGCATTCGAAGACGGCAGCAGCCCCCTCCAGCACCGGCGCGCCGCCCGCGCCCTCGTGCCAGGCCACGCCGGCGAAGCGATCGATGTCACGCGTCGCGAAGCGCTGGGCCAGCTCCTTCTGGTCGGCCGCGAGGATGTTGATGGCGTAATGCGAGCCATGCGAGAACACCGGCATGGAGCCGGCGCGGCGCGCCAGGCTCCACAGCACCAGGGGCGGGTCCAAGGACACGGAGTTGAAGGAATTGGCGGTGAGGCCGACCAGGCCGCCGTCCGCAGCGCGAACGGTGACGATGGTCACGCCGGTGGCAAACATGCCCAGTGCGGCGCGGAATTGCTGGCTGTCCATGGGGTGATTGTCGCCAGTCCCGCGCCGCTGTCCTACGAAAGCCGCCATCGCCGCCCAAGCACAATGTCGGCATGGATGCCGACGACTTCCAGGTCCGCGACGACCTGCAGTTCACTGACCCGCCGACGCGCATGTTCGGCGACTGCGCCGACTGCGCCGCCGGCCGCTGCGCGCCCCCGGCCCTGCGCGGCCGCCGCCTGTTCACCGGGCTGCTTGCCGCTACCGGTGCCGCAGCGTTCATGCCAGCTTGGGCACGCGAAGGCGTGGAGGTCGGGCCCAAGAGCAAGTTCACCGGCTTCGTGTCGGCCGACCAGTTGGAACAGGCCGGTGGCCAGCAGTACGCGCTGATGATGCGCGAGGCCGGCCAGCAGCGTGCCCTGGCGCCGATGGACCACCCCCAGGCCCAGAGGCTGCGCTACATCGCCCAGCGCATCATTCCCTTCAGCTACGAATGGAACGACCGCGCCCGGCAGTGGAAGTGGGAAGTCAACCTGCTGGCCAGCGCGCAGCTGAACGCCTTCTGCATGCCGGGCGGCAAGATCGCGTTCTTCTACGGCATCCTCGACAAGCTCAAGCTGGAAGACGACGAGGTCGCCGCCATCATGGGCCATGAGGTCGCGCATGCGCTGCGCGAGCATGCCCGCGAGCGCGTCGGCAAGTCGGCGTTCACGAACGGCATCGTGGAATTGGGCTCGGCCTTGCTGGGGTTGGGCAACGTGGGCCGCGGCCTGGCCGGCATGGGGGCCCAACTGGTCAACCTGCGCTTCAGCCGCGACGACGAAAGCGAGGCCGACCTCGTCGGCATCGAGCTGTCCGCCCGTGCGGGCTATGACCCCGCCGCCGCCGTGCGCCTGTGGGAAAAGATGATGACGGCCAACAAGGGCGCGCCACCGCAATGGCTGTCCACCCACCCGGCCAGCACGACGCGCATCCGCGACATCCAGGCCAACCTGCCCAAGGTCGAGGGCCTCTACAAGCGCGCAGCCAAGCCGGACCAGCGCTTCCCGGTTGCGCCGCCGCTGCAGGTCAGGTCGCGGTAGCTACCAGCGCGCTGGCAGGCTCTTGAGTCGCTGGTATTCGCCGGCCGCCACGCGCCTCAGGTAGCCGCCCAGCTCCAGGTCCTTGACGAGCTTGGACACCATCTCGCGCGAGCAGCCCAGGCGCTGGGCCATGCCCTGGTGGGTAAGCGCCAGGTGGCGGCCATCGCCGGTGGTCTCGTCGACGAGGTTCTTGAGACGGCCATAGACGTCGTTGAGCGCCAGCTGCTTGGTCGACAGCGTTGCGGCGCGGGCGCGGCGGATGACCTTGGTCAGCAGCTCGAAGGCAAATTCGGGGTGCTCGCTGATGTGGGTCAGCAGGCTGGCCCGCGTGACCATGACCAGGCGGCTGCCTTCTTCGGTGATGACGCTGGCCGAGCGCGGCCCCCCGTCCAGGCTCATCTCGCCGACGTATTCGCCGGGGCCATAGACGCCGTAGGTGATCTCGCGGCCACGGGCGTCGCTGCTGAAGGCGCGCAGCGAGCCGGAGAGGATCAGATAGAGGTTGTCGCCGAGCGAGCTCTCCTCGATCAGCACGATGCCCTTGCGATAGCTGCGTGCAATGCCGCGCGCGGCCAGCTGCCGCAGCGAGGGCGGCAGGGCCAGGAGTTCGTTGTCGAGCGTGTCGTCAGGCATCCGGCGGCGCTCTGAGCATTTGGCTCCGGAGCGCGGTCGAATGTTAGTGCTTGCGGGCCGAGCGCCGGGCCGTCCCTAGCCGGCCCGCCTTGGGCGATGTGCTTGCCGGTCGATCCGGCAAGCATCGCCGTCCCCTCGGGGGACCGGTCAACGTACCCGTTGGACGAGGGGATTCAATTGACCAGCTTGGCCGGCCGCAGCGACGAAACAAGCGGCGGCAGCAAGGCCAACTGCCGCATCAGCTCGCCGATGCTGTCGGCGCCGCTCTTGGCGCGGATGCTCTGGATCTGGCTGCGCACCGTCGAGATCGCCACGCCCTGGCGCTGTGCGACCTCGGTCGGCTTGACGCCGTTGGACAGCGCCTTCAGCACCTCGGTCTCGGCCGGCGTCAGCTGGTAGCGCAGCGCGAACCACTGCGCGGCCAGGTCGCCGCAGAGCTGGCGGCGCTCCAGGATCAGCAGCACCGCCGCCTGGTTGACATCGCGGTTCAGCGGCACGACGACGACATTGGCGCGGCCGCATTCGGCGCGATCGTCACCCAGGCGCAGCAGGCAGCGCCGACCACTTGCCTCGGCGCCCTCCAGCGCGTCGGCCAGAGGCACCGCGTCGGTCAGCAGGCGGGCCCGCAGATGCTGGCCGACGAGCTCCAGCGGGTGGTTGTCATCCAGCGACGCCCGCGCCGCGAGATTGCTGTGAAGCACACGGCCCGCGCCGTTGAGAAGCACGACGCCGTGGTCGAGCTCCTCCAGCACAAGGCCCATCCATTGGTTGGAAAGCGAGGCCGCCTGACGGCGCTCGCGAGGACGGGAGCCCGGGACCTGCCCCGGCTGCACAAACTCGGACATCCACATCGAAGCACTCCTCGGCCCACCCCATGCGAGCCCTCATCAAAGAGTAGGAGAGCACGTTTCGCTTCGGGCGTAAATGTTGCTGGATGTGTTTGTGAACGAATTACCTCCAACCGCCGTTCAAACGACATCGGCAACATAGGGATTGCTGCGGCGCTCTCTTCCGATGCTGCTTTCCGGCCCATGGCCTGGAATGAAAACGGTGTCGTCACCCATCGGCCAAAGGCGCTGGCGAATGGCGTCGAGCAGCTGCTGGTGGTTGCCGCCAGGGAAGTCGGTCCGGCCGATGCCGCCAGCGAACAGCACGTCGCCGACGAAGGCCCGCTGCGCCGAGGCGGAGTGGAAGACGACATGACCCGGCGTGTGGCCGGGGCAGTGGCGCACGGCCAGGGTCTCATGGCCGATCTGCACCGTGTCGCCATCGTCCAGCCAGCGGTCGGGCTTGAAATCTTCCGCTGGCGGGAAGCCAAACATCTTGCTTTGCTGTGCCAGACCGTCGATCCAGAACTGATCGCCGGGGTGGGGCCCGATGATGGGCAGGCCCTGTTCGCGGGCCAGCTGGCCAGTGCCGCCAGCGTGGTCGATGTGCGCGTGGGTGAGCCAGATGGCCTTCAGGTTCAGCCCGCGCTCGCTGACGGCGGCCAGCAAACGCGGCAGCTCACCGCCGGGGTCGATGACGGCGGCGTCTTTCGTGACGTCGCACCAGACAAGGGAGCAGTTCTGCTGAAAGGGCGTGACGGGGACGGTCAGGTATTGCAGGGCCATTCGGGTGAAAGCTAATAACAAAGTTTCGAACTGAAGGTCAATGTATCGAATCGGCCCACCGAGCTTCACCGAATGCCAATGCCAAAGTTGCGAAGCCCTTGGGCCGCAAGCAACGTATGAATCGGAAACGAAGCAAGCTGCCGACGGGCTAGCGCGGGTGAGCAGACCATGCGCAGAACTCAATCCTCAAACCCGCACAAACCCGTCCGCGCTCCACGCCTGCGAGCCCACGCCGTGGTGCACGAAGAAGAGACCATCGGGGTCGTACCGCGCCTTCACGGCCCGCAGCCGCGCGGCGTTGGCGCCCCAGAACTCGCGCTGCCAGTCGGCGTTGAAGAAGTTGCTCTCCGACACATAGGAGCCTGACCTCGGCGCCACGCGGCGCAGCGCGGCGGCGGTGGCATCAATGGCGCGCGCGTTGCGGTGCGCGTTGGTCAGGTCGGGCGGGGTGCGGGCCAGGCCCGGGTAGGCGGGCGCCTCGCCGTCGGCCATGATGACCAGCGCGAACGACTCGCACACCGCCGGGTTGGTGGCCGTGTTGGCGGCGCTGGCCAGTGCCGCGGGCGGCGCGCCGGCCAAGCCCTTGTTGAAGTGCAGGTCCAGGTGCTTGTGGCGTGTGCTGTCCAGCAGCGCCTGCACCATGCGGGCGCGCTCGCCGGGCTGCAGCAGCGCGGCGGGCAGCCAGAGGGACTCATAGCCGTGTAGCCAGGCGCCCACCTGGGCCTGGTCGCCTTTCCACCAGCCGTGGTGCTTGGGCGCGCCCTCGCGCGTGTCGGGGATCATGGAGCCGTTGCCCTCCATCCTCCACCAGCCGCGCGCATCGTCCGCCCACGCGCCGGGCTCCTCCACCACGCTGAAGTCCTCGGGCGAGTCCTTCACCCAGTCGAAGAACGGCGCCCACACCTGCTGCGCCTGCGCCTTTTCCAGGCCCTGGCACACCATGGAGATCTTGAGCGTGTTGTCCGGCCCGAACGACGCCTGCTCGCCCCAGTGCGGGTTGAAGAGTGAGTCGGCATAGAAGTCCACGAACCGCGCCACGAGGCGCCGGTAGGCCGCGTCGTCGCGGGCCTTGAACTTGCCCCATGCCGCGCCGAAGTGCTGCGGCAGTTCGTGCGTGCGCAGCGTCACGCGCGTCACCACGCCCCAGCTGCCACCGCCTCCGCCCTTCAGCGCCCAGAACAGCTCAGGGTCTGACCGCTCATTGACCGTGCGTACCTGCCCATCGGCCGTCACGATCTCGGCCTCCAACAGGCTGGACGCCGCCGTGCCAAAACCCTTGGAGAAGCTGCCAAAGCCCCCACTCTGGATGAGCCCCGCCACGCCCACGTCCGTGCAGCCACCGCCTTGCACATAGCGGCCAGCCAATGTCGTCACCGCGTGGTACAGGTCAATCCACACCGCGCCCGCCTGCGCGGACACCGCTGGCACCGGCGCCACCTTGCCCTCGCAGCCCTTGGGCACGAAGCCGTCGTGCAACGTCACCTCGTTCATCGCCCGCGTCCAGATCAACAGCGAGTCCGGCGCGTTGGACGTGCCCTGGTAGCTGTGCCCCGCGCCCTTCACCACCAGCCGCAGGTTGTGCTCGCGCGCGAAGTTCACGCCCGCCACCACGTCCACCGTGCTGCCGGCCTTGATCACATAGGCACTCGCCGCCGGCGTCCACGCGTCCAGGTAGCCCGACACCTGTGTGCCCCCGGCCTGGTCGCCCACGAAGAACGGGTTGCGCAGGTTCTTCATCAGCACGCCGCAAGCCGCCGCGACGGGGCTGGCCGCGCACGGCGCCATCAGCGGCTCCACGGCCGACAGGCGCCCGCCCACCGCGTCCTTGAGCCGCTGCCACTGCGCGGCGTCGGGCCAGTCCGGGTCCGTCGGCCGCTTGCGCCGCCGCGCCCGGCCCTGTGCATGGGTGACCAACGGCAGCGCCGCCATGGCCGCTGCGCCTTGAAGAAGATGTCTACGAAGCAACGTGAACTCCCTGGGTCATTGGATGAGCACCAGCATTCCACGGCGCTGCGCGCCTGGCAGGCGCGTTGGGGTGAATGGTGGGGCGAGCGGGGCCAGCGGCTGGCCCGCTGGAAAGACGGGCTAAGGCTCGCAGCGCGCCGCCAGATGACCCACGGCGCGATAGAACGACGCCACATGCAGCGCCTGCGAGAACCGCCCGGCCTCGATGTCGCCGCTGATGGCCGCCTGCGCTATGAAGCTGACCTCGATCTCCTCCGACGGATCGAGCAACTGGGCCGATGCATGGGCCAGGTCGGCCGCAGCGCCGCTGCTATTGCTTGCGGTCGTGCGGCGAGCGGCCCAGGCCGAACAAGAAGATGCCGCCAAGCAGAGCGGTGATCAGCGACGCCATGCCTGATCCAAACAAGGGATGGTGCCCCCACAGGGCCAGGTCATGGTGCTTGAGGGCATGGCCGAACGACAGGCCCAGGAAGGCCAGGCCGACGAGCGCGGCGAACAGCAGCAGCGATACGAAAGCGTGTTGAGCATTCATGTGACTTCCTCAGACTGCAACTTTGAATGGCGGTTTTAGCCAAGGCACCGAAGGTTGGCGAGGCCCAGGTTGAGTGGGGCGTCATCAAGCATGAGGACTTCGCCACGTTTCCGGCATCCGAAACACTGTTTAAATCAACAGTATCATGCCGGGTCGCCGTTGCCAGGTGTGAGGTGCACGCCAAGGCGTTCAATCCCGGCGGCCCAAGGGTCGCCGGGCTTTTTTGCCATCGTGGGGTCGCCAGACAATCCGCCCTGCCATGCCACGCCGACAGCGCCGCGATCACCACCACGTCTATGTCGTGCTGCTGTCTGAACGCGTCTGGAACGAGCCAGCCTTTCGCAAGGCCAACCCCGGCCACGACATCGTCAAGCCCTGCCTGTACGTCGGCATGACGGGCCTGGACCCGGATCTGCGCTTTGACAGGCACATGGCCGGCGTGCAGGCCAATCGCTTCGTCCTGAAGTACGGCGTGCGCCTGATGCCCGAGCTTTACGAGTTCTACAACCCGATGCCCTACGACGCGGCGCGCGACATGGAAGTGGAACTCGCCATCGGCCTGCGTGAGGCGGGCTACGCGGTGTGGCAGGCGTAGACGGGAAAGAGCGGCGTCAGCTCAGTCCCTGAGACCACGCGCCCAGACGCGGTCGGCGGCCTCGAACATCGTGCGGCCGTCCAGCATGGCCGGGTCGCGGACGAGGGCCAACCAATCCAGTGTGTCGTGGTGGCTGCCGGGAATCAGGTCGGTCGACCGTTCCGCCACGAGCCAGGCATGCAGCCTGGCATACAGCGCGGGATGGCGCGCCTGCGCCCAGGCCAGGCCAACGAGATCGCCATAGGCTTCCTCACGCCGCGTGGACCGCATGGCCAGCCAGGCCTGCTGCAGATCCGCGGCCAGGCCGTCCGGGGGCTTGGCGGCGACGAAGCCGGCCGGCACACCATGCCAGGCGCCATCGAGATAGCGGCGGCAATGGCCCAGTTCATGGGCGGCCATCAGCTCCAGGGCCGGGCCGCGCAGCGCGGGGTCGAGGGCGTCGATCTGGCGCTGGCCTTCGGGGTTGCCGCGCATCGACAGCACCAGCTTGCAGCGGCCATCGACAAAACCCAGCGCGAGCGGCGCCGTGCCGGGCTCGGCCTGGGGCTGCACGACGATGTCCACCGGCAGGGCGAGCGCCTGGCGAGCATGGGCAATGACGGGCGTGATGCCCTGCAGCCAGCGCATTTCCAGGGCGGTCAGATCGGCGGCGTGAGCGGTCTGCGACAGCGCGACACACACAAAAGCAAAGGTGGAAAAAAGACGTCTCAGCACGGCAGACACTCCTTGAGAGCATCTTCGGGCGTGACCGGACGAGACTTGACTGCCCCGTGCCGCGCATCCGTGAACTATGCGGACCAAAGCCGGGCTAAGGTGTATCTATGAAAACCATGCGCGACCTGATGACGCCGCCGGCCCATATCCAGGGCCGCGTCGAGACCATCATCGTGCGCGGCGCACCGCGCGACCGGGCCCGACGCATCGAGCAGACGACGGCGCTGGCCGGCATTGGCCTGGCCGACGACCGGCTCGGCCAGCGCGGCGAGGCCGAGCTGTCGACGCGCCAGGTCACGCTGATCCAGCTGGAGCACCTGCCGCTGATCGCGGCATTTGCGCGCAGCGGCCCGATCGACCCGGTCGACCTGCGCCGCAACCTCGTCATCTCCGGCATCAACCTGCTGACGCTGAAGAACACCAAGGTCCGCGTCGGCGCAGCGCTGATCGAGATCGTCGGCCCCTGCGCGCCCTGCTCGCGCATGGAGGAGGTCATCGGCCCGGGCGGCTATGCGGCGATGCGCGGCCATGGCGGCATGACGGCGCGCATCCTCGAGGGCGGCGCCATCCGCGTCGGTGACGTGGTGAGCGTCAGCTGACCTTGCTGCGTGCCCGATCGACGGCGCGTTGGGCACTGGCCGTCGCACTGAGCTGATCTTGCAGAAACTGCGCCAGCCGCGGCTGCTGGCTGAAGGCGGCGTTGAAACGGATGTGCGAGTCGCGAGCGCCATCGGCCGCGAAGGTGGCGCCGCGCACCAGCAGGATGCCGGCGCGAAAAGCCTCCTTCACGACGTTGTCCACGTCGACGCCGGCTGGCAGCGTGCCCCACAGGAACAGGCCGCCCTCGCCCGGATGCTCGAGCAGCACGCCAGCCTGGCGCAGCTGCAGCGTTGCCGCGGCGCGGGCCGCGGCCAGGCGCTGCTGCAGGCGGTCCAGGTGCTTGCGCCAGCGGCCGGCGGCCAGCACTTCCAGCAGCACGTACTCGTTGAGCGCCGCCGTCGTCAGCACCGAGATGATCTTCTCGCGCATCAGCGCCTTCAGCAGCGCCGGCTCGGCCGCCATATAGCCCAGGCGCAGCGCCGGGCTCATGGCCTTGCAGAAGCTGGAGTAGTAGATGACGCGGTCCAGCCCCGACAGCTGGGCCAGCCGCGTCGGCGCGCCGGGGTGGAAGTGGCCCTGCACGTCGTCCTCGGCGATCAGGAAGTCGTGGCGCTGGGCCAGCATCAGCACTCGGTGCAGGTTGGCGGCCGTGCTGCCCCAGCCGGTCGGGTTGTGCAGCACGCTCTGGATGAAGAGCAGGCGCGGGCGGTGCTCGGTGCAGGCGGCGTCCAGCGCCTCCAGGTCGATGCCATCGGGCCGGCGCGGCACCGGCACGATGGTCACGCCGGCCTGGCGCAGGCGGTCAAAGAGCAGGAAATATCCCGGCGTCTCGACGGCGACCGTATCGCCCGGGCGCAGGAAGGCACGACAGATCAGGTCGATGGCCTGGGTGCCGCCATAGGTCGTCAGGATGCGGCCGGCATCCACGGCCACGCCCTGGCTGCGCAGCAGCATCGCGATGCGCTCGCGCAGCTCAGGCAGGCCCTGCGGCGGGCAGCGCGAGGCCATGCCGGCCGTGGCGCGGGCCAGGCCGCGCTGCACGGCGGCCGCGGGGATGGCGTCTTCCAGCCAGGTGGCCGGCAGCGCGCCGCTGCTGGCCAGCAGCACGCCGGCCTTCTGGTCGTTCGCCTGCTGGGCCAGCCAGACGGCCTCCTGCTCCTCGCCGGCCTCCACGCGGGCGGCGTCGGGCATGGCGTCGGCCGGGCCCTCGGCGACGAAGAAGCCGGCGGTGCCGCGCGAGTCGATGAGGCTGGCAGCGACGAGGCGGTCGTACGCGACGACGACGGTGTTGGGGCTGACGCCCAGCCGCGACGCGAGCTGGCGGATGGAGTTCAGCCGTGCGCCGGGCGGCAGCTGGCTGCTGGCGATCAGCGCGTGCAGGCGCTGCTCGATCTGATCGGCCAGCGGCGTCGGGGAGTCGCGGTCCAGAGAAAACATCAGCGCAGCAGCATCAGGGCCAGCACAACCAGGGAGGTGGCCATGATGACATTGAAGGCGCGGCGGCGCGCCGGGCTGGACAGGAAGCGGGAAATGCCGACGCCGAACAGCGCCCACATCGAGACGCAGGGGAAACCGATGAGGGCGCCCGCGAAGCTGACGAACAAGGCGCCGCTGACGATGCTCCACTGCGCCGGCATGAAGACCGACGCCACCGTCACCGCGCGGATCCAGCTCTTGGGGTTCACCGCCTGGAACAGCGCGGCCTCCGCGAACCCGACCCGTTCCGGCGGCCGGCCATTGGCGGCGGGCGCCACGGCCAGCTTCCAGGCCAGCACCAGCATGTAGAGGGTGCCGGCCAGCTTCAACATTTCGTGCAGCACCGGCCAGGCCGTGAAGACGACACCCAGGCCCGCACAGGTCGCGAAGGTCAGCACGGCCACGCCGGTGTTGGTGCCCAGGATGGCCGGCAGCGTGCGCCGGTAGCCGTAGTGGGCGCCGTTGGCCACCAGCATCATGTTGTTGGGGCCGGGGGTGCTGGACATCAGCAGGCAGTAGGTGGCGAAGGGCAGCATCTCGTTCATGGGGCCATTGCAGCGCCCGGCGGCCGGGACGTGAAGCTACAGCGCGCGGTGCCGTGCGGCGTGCTGTATCAATGCGGCGACCGACACAATGGCCGTATGAGCTTCACCCTTCGCGCCGCCTGGGCCCTGGCCGCTGCCGTCGCCGCACCCGTCTGGGCCGAGCCGCCCGCCTACCGCACCCAGGGCCAATGCGACGGCCTGCCCGCCATCACCTCGTTGAAGGTCGCGCCCGAGTTCTGCCTCGCATTGGCCGCCTCCAACCTGGGCCGGCCACGCGGTGTGCTGGCGCTCAGTGCCAACCGCCTGCTCGTCACCGACATGGGCAACTGGAACCCCGGCCATGGCCGGCTGCTGGGGCTGACCCGCGAGCCGGGCCAGCCCTTCAAAGTCACGGTGCTGCTGAAGGGCCTGGACCGCCCGCATGGGCTGCGCAAGGACGCTCAGGGCCATGTGCTGCTGGCCGAGGCGCACCGGATCAGCCGCGTCGAACTGCCCGCGGGCCGGCTGCAGCCCCTCGTCACCGAGCTGCCCACCCAGGGTCGCCACCCGCTCAAGTCTTTCGCCGTCGACGCCGCCGGCGCCCTCTTCGTCAACTACGGCGCGCCGAGCGACCATTGCGAGGCCATGGACGGTGTCGCGGCCGGCACGGCCCAGGGTTGCGGCCAGACGGGCGGCAAGGCGCCGCTGGCGGCGGTCTGGAAGTTCACGCCGAAAGATGGCGGCGCATGGGAGGGCCAGCCCTTCGCGTGGGGCCTGCGCAATTCCGTCGGGCTGGCTTTCCACCCCGACAGCGGCGAGCTCTGGCAGGCCGAGAACAGCCGCGACAGCCTGCCCGGCGACAAATACGACAAGGCAAGCCCGCCCGATGAACTCAATCGCGTCGAACCCGGCCGCCACTACGGCTGGCCGCATTGCACCGGCACCGACATCCTGGACAGCAGCTTCGGCGCGCACAGCTGCCAGGACTTCACCCCACCGGTGAAGCTGCTGCCGGCGCATGCCGCGCCGCTGGGCATGCTGTTCTACGGCAAGGCCGGGCCGGCGAAATGGCAGGGCAGCCTCGTCATGACCTGGCATGGCTACCAGTCGACGGGCCATCGGCTGATGGCCTGGCGCTTCGATCGCAAACACCAGCCCATGGGCGAGCAGCTGCCGCTGATCGCGGGATGGAGCGCCCAGGCCGGCAAGCACCCGATGGGCGCGCCGGTCGATGTCGACCAGGACGAGCAAGGCCGCCTGTGGATCACCGAGGACCGCAATGGCGACCTGCTGCTACTCGCGCCGCGCTAGTCCATGGACTCGCTGATCTCCGCCGCAGCCCGCGCCCTGGCCGCCGGCGATGCGCTGGCGGCACTGAAGCGCGTCGCGCTGCGCGAGGACCCGCCTGCGCTGGCCTTGCGCGGCATCGCGATGGCCCAGCTCGGCGAGCTGGCCCGGGCGCGCGAGCTGCTCAGGCGCGCGGCCCAGGGCTTTGGCGCGCAGGAGGCCACGGCACGGGCGCGCTGCGTCGTCGCCGAGGCAGAGGTGGCGCTGGCCATGCGCGACTTCAGCGCCGCACCGCGCGCGCTGGAGGCCGCCATGGCCGCGCTCGAAACGCGCGGCGACCGCGTCAACGCGCTGCAGGCCCGACTGATCGCGGCGCGGCGGCAATTGCTGTTGGGCCGACTCGATGCCGCCTCGGCCTTGCTCGCGCCGCTTGACGACCAGGCATTGCCACCCCTGCCCGCTGCCGTGGCCGCCCTGGCCGGCGCGGAACTGGCGCTGCGCTCGCTGCGCATGGCCGAGGTGCACGCCGCCCTCACACGCGCTCGCGACGCAGCCGCACGGGCCGGCGTGCCGGCGCTGATGGCCGAGGCCGCCGACGCTGCTGCCGTGCTCGACCACACCGCCGCACGCCGGCTCGTGGCCGGCGCCTGGCAGCCGCTGCGCCTGCACGAGGTGGCCGCGCTGATGGACTCGGGCGCCGTCGTTGTCGACGCATGCCGCCACGCGCTGAGTGCCGGGGAGTTGCGCGTGCCACTCGCCCGCCGCCCCGTCCTGTTCACGCTGTTGCGGGCCCTCGCCGAGGCCTGGCCGGGCGAGGCCGAGCGCGACACGCTGATTGCCCGCGCCTTTCGCATCCGCGAGGTCGACGAAACCCATAGAGCGCGGCTGCGCGTCGAGATTGGAAGGCTGCGTGCCCTGGTCAAGCCCGTCGCCGGCATCGAGGCGACCGCACGCGGTTTTGCGCTGCGCGCTCCGGAGGTGGCCGTGCTCTCGCCACCGATGGAAGGCGAGGCCAGCGAGCTGCTGGCCCTGCTGTCCGACGGCGCCGCCTGGTCCACCTCGGCCCTGGCCCTGGCCCTGGACGCCAGCCAGCGCACCGTGCAACGCGAGCTGGCCGAACTGGAGGCCGCAGGCCGCGTGCGCGCCATCGGCCAGACGCGCTCGCGGCGCTGGCTGGCGCCGCCGCTGACCGGATTCACGACGATCTTGTTACTCCCCGCCGCGCTGCAGCTTGGCTAAGGTTCGCCCATCGCAAGGAGCAAACCATGAACACCGTGATCCACCCCGCCGAGATCGTCCGCGAATACGGCCCCTTCGAAGGCGGCAAGAGCGTCGCCGGCGTCACCCACGACGGTCGGCGCGTCTGGGCCGCCACCGGCGCCGCCCTGGTCGCCTTCGACCCCGCCAGCGGCGAGGCCCAGCAGCGCATCGAGCGCCCCTGCGACGCCGGCACCGCCTTCGACGGCCGCTACCTCTGGCAGCTCGCCGAAGCCCGCATCGACAAGATCGACCCCGCCACGGGCAGCGTCGTTGCCTCCATCCCGGCGCCGGGCCAGGGTGGCGACTCCGGCATGGCCTGGGCCGAGGGCAGCCTGTGGGTGGGCCAGCACCGCGGCCGCAAGATCCACCAGATCGACCCCGCCACCGGCGCCATCCAGCGCACCATCGAGTCCAACCGCTTCGTGACCGGCGTGACCTGGGTCGATGGCGAGCTCTGGCACGGCACCTGGGAGGACGACGCCAGCGAGATCCGCCGCATCGACCCCGCCGATGGCCGCGTGCTTGAAAGTCTGCAGATGCCCGCCGGCACCAATGTCAGCGGCCTCGAATCCGACGGCGCTGACTTGTTTTACGCCGGCGGCGGCGGCGCGGGCAAGGTCCGCGCCGTGCGCCGCCCCAAGCGCGCCTAACCACTGATTCCCCCTGAGCAGAACTCACCCGAACCCCGGGTGGAGCCGCTGCATTGCCTTCACCCACCCAAGGAGCCTTTGATGAACGCCCCCATTTCTCATCCTGTCGTCACCCGCGATCTCTGGATCGCCGAACGCAAGAACCTGCTCGCCCGCGAGAAGGAACTGACCCGGCTGCGCGACCAGGTCGCCGAAGAGCGCCGCACCCTGCCCTGGGTGCGCCTGGACGACAACACCTACGTCTTCGACACGCCGGCCGGCCCGCGCAAGCTGAGCGAGCTGTTTCAGGGCAGGCGCCAGCTGTTGGTACAGCACTTCATGTTCGGCCCCGGCTGGGAGCAGGGCTGCAAGAGCTGCTCTTTCATGGCCGACCACCTGGACAGCATGGCGCCCCACCTGGCCCAGCGCGACATCGCGCTGCTGGCGGTGTCGCGCGCGCCGCTGGCCGACCTCGAGGACTTCAAGCGCCGCATGGGCTGGCAATTCGCCTGGGCCTCGTCCAACGGCAATGACTTCAACCGCGACTTCCACGTCAGCTTCACGCCGGCGGACCGGGTCGACGGCGAGGTCTATTACAACTTCCACATGACGCCCTTCCCGAATGAAGAGGCGCCCGGCATCAGCATCTTCTGCAAGGATGACGACGGCCAGGTCTTCCACACCTACTCGACCTTCGGCCGTGGCGTGGAAGTGATGATGGGCAGCTACAACCTCATCGACCTGACGCCCAAGGGCCGTGACGAGGCGGGCCTGAGCTACACCATGGAGTGGGTGCGCCACCACGACCGCTACGAGTCGCAGGCGCCAGCAGCAGCGGCTTGCTGCGGCCAGAAGGCCTGACGGTCATGAGCGCCACCAGCCTCTGGCCGTGGCTGGCCCTGGCCGGCGCCGGCGCCCTGCACGGCTTGAACCCGGCCACCGGCTGGGGCCTGGCCGCCTGCTCGCAGAACGCGCGCCGGGCCTTGCTGCCTATCGCGCTCGGGCATGCCGGCGCAATCGGCGGCGTGGCGGTGCTGGTGGCGCTGGGCGGGTCCATGGGCAGCGGGCAACTTTTGTGCGGCCTGCTGTTGCTGCTGGCGCTGGCGCTGCGGCGCGCCAAGGCCGGGCTGGCGTTGTGGTCCTGCCTGGTGGCCAGTGCCCATGGCAGCGGCATGATGCTGGTGCCAGCATTGGTGCCGCTATGCCTGAGTGCCTCGCCGGCCCGCGAGATCACTGCCTCGGGCTCGCTGCTGCTGGCCTTGGCGGCCGTGGCCGTCCACATGGCGGCGATGCTGGCCGTGACGGCAGCCCTGGCCCTCGTGGGGAAACGGTGGATTTCTATACTGGCCGCCCTTGCCAACCGCCTGCGCGGCGCCCGCCATGACCCAAGCCCTCACTCCTCCGTCAACGCCCGCGCCCGGTGATGAACTGCAGGCTGTCGTCGAGGCCTTGCGCGACGAACGCAGGCGCTGGCGCGAGGCGCACCGCCGCGGCGGCGACGGCCGCGAGCTGCCGTCGCGCGAGCTGCTGGCAGGCATGGTGCAGTGCCTGTCGGGCGCGCTGTTCCCGATGCGCCTGGGGCCGCCAACGCTGCAGCCCGAGAACGAGGATTTCTACGTCGGCCACACCATCGGCACCGCCATGGCAACACTGCGCCAGCAGGCCGCGCTGGAGCTGCGCCACGAGGCCCGCCAGCGTGGCGATGACACACCCAGCCAGGATGCCGCCGAGCTGGCCACTCGCTTCCTGCGCACCCTGCCCGGCGTGCGCGTGCTGTTGGACAGCGACGTGCTCGCCGCCTACCAGGGCGATCCGGCGGCGCGCAGCGTCGACGAGGTGCTGCTGTGCTACCCCGGCGTGCGCGCCCTGATCAGCCACCGCCTCGCGCATGAGCTCTACAAGCTCGGCCTGCCGCTGATCGCCCGCGTCGTCGCCGAGCTGGCGCATGCCGACACGGGCATCGACATCCACCCCGGTGCCACGATCGGCAGCGGCTGCTTCATCGACCATGGCACCGGCGTGGTCATCGGCGAGACGGCCGTCATCGGCGAGCGCGTGCGCATTTATCAGAACGTCACGCTGGGCGCCAAGAGCTTCCCCACCGACGGCGACGGCAATCTCGTCAAGGGCCAGCCGCGCCATCCCATCGTCGAGGACGAGGCCGTCATCTATGCCGGCGCCACCGTGCTGGGCCGCGTCACCATCGGCCGCGGGGCCGTCATTGGCGGCAATGTCTGGCTGACGCGCAGCGTGCCGCCGGGCAGCCTCGTCACGCAGGCGGACTCCCTGGCCGGCACAACCTGAAACAGCGAGCGCCCGCCGTGGCGCTAAGGTGGTGACATGCAAGCCGATGAACAAGAGATCCGTGATCTCGTGACGACTTGGATGGCCGCCACGCGCGAGGGCGATGTCCAGGCCGTGCTCGCACTGATGACGGATGACGCCGTCTTCCTGACGCCCGGCCGGGCCCCGATGACCAAGAGCGATTTCGCCAAGGCCGCCGAGGGCCAGGCACGCGGCGAGGCGCCGAAGTTCGACGGGCACAGCGAGATGCTGGAGGTGCAGATCCTGGGCGACTGGGCCTTCATGCGCACCCGCCTGAGCGTGACCGCCACACCGCCGGATGGTTCGCCGCCGACACGCCGCGAGGGCCACACGCTGACGCTGCTGCGCAAGGATGGCGGCCGGTGGAAGCTGGCGCGTGACGCCAACCTGCTGGCGCCGGTAGCCTAGCGCTTACTCTGATCAAGCCCCAGCCAGCGCGCCAGTGGCGCCAGCGTCGGGCCCTGGATGAGCAGAGACAGCAGCACGACGACGAAGGCCACGTCGAAGAAGCGCCAGCCGTTCGGCAGGCCGGCCAGCACCGGGTAGGTGGCCAGCACAATAGGCACCGCGCCGCGCAGGCCCGACCAAGCCACGAAACACTGTGCCCGCCAGCTAAAGCCCAGCGGCGCCAGGCACAGGAAGACCGCAGCGGGCCGCGCGACCAGCATCAGGCCGGCCGCCAGCAGCAGGGCCGGGCCGATCAGGCGCAGAACCTCATGCGGCGTGACCAGCAGGCCCAGCAGCAGGAACAGCACCGCCTGGGCCAGCCAGGTGTAGCCGTTCAGCCCGGGCAGGCTCATCGCCGCCACGCGTTCGGCACGGTGGCGCACCAGCAGGCCGGCGACATACACAGCCAGGAAGCCCGAGCCGCCGCAGCGGTTGGTGACGGCGAACAGCAGGAAGCCCAGTGCCGCCATCAGCAGCGCCGTCAGCCCGTCGTGGTCATCTGTGATGGGCAGCTTGCCCACCCACCATGCGGCCAGCAGGCCGCCCAGCACGCCGGCGAGCAGGCCCAGCCCGAGCTGCTCGCCCAGCAGGGGCAGCAGGTCGACCAGGCTGTTCACCTGCGCGTCGCCCGGCTGGCCGAAGGGCATCAACCAGGCGATCAGGCCGATGGTCAGCACCATGGCCATGGGGTCGTTCAGGGCCGACTCGACCTCGATGGTGGCCGCCAGGCGTGGCTCCAGACGCAGCTTGCTGGCGGCGAACTGCGCGAACACGGCGGAGGCATCGGTGGACGAGACCGCCGCGCCCAGCAGCAGGCCTTCGGTCCACGGCATGTCCAGCACCGCCTTCGCGATGCCCGCGACGATGGCGGCCGTGATCGCGACGCCTACCGTGGCCAGCAGGCTGGCCGGCAGCATCGCCCGGCGCACCTCGCTCCAGCGCGTGCGCAGGCCGCCATCGAACAGGATGAGGGCGAGCGCGAGATTGCCGACGGTGACGGCCAGCCGGTGGTCGTCGAAGGGCAGGCCCAGCGGCCCATCCACGCCGGTCAGCATGCCAACCGCCATGAAGACGAGCAGATGCGACAGGCCGAGGCGGTGGGTGTAGAGGGCGCCGGCGATGGCGACGAGAACCAGGGCCGCAATGGCCGCCGTCAGCAACTCGGGGCCGGCGGCGGCGCTGTGGATCACAAAGTTCAGCCTGCCGCGGCGGGCACGATGTCAGGCGCGTCGGGCGAGGCGCCTTTGCGCGTTGCCGCCGGGCCAGCCGGCGCCGGTGACTGCAAGCCGACAACGTTGACGGTGTTGGTGGTGAACGCCAGACGGATGCCGCGCTGCTGCAGCTCGCGCATCAGCGCCAGGTTCAGCGTCTGCTGGTGGTCCATGTAGACGTCATAGCTGGGATCGTTGACGCGGTAGACCACCTCGAAGTTCAGCGAGTTCTCGCCGAAGCCCTTGAAGTGGGCCCGTACCAGTTCGAGCTTGGGGTCGGCGTCGATCAGCCCCTTGACCAACGGCGGCACCGCGGCAGCGTCGTCGGCGGACGCATCGGACGTGATGCCGAAGGTGAAGGCGACGCGGCGCGTCTGCAGGCGCTTGAAGTTGGCCACCGTGCGCTTGAGCAGTTCGGCGTTGGACATGACGATCTGCTCGCCGCCCAGGCTGCGGATGCGCGTCGTCTTCAGGCCCACGCGCTCCACCGTGCCGGTGACGTCGCCGACGGTGATGGAGTCGCCCACCTCGAAGGGCTTGTCCACCGCGATGGCCAGCGACGCAAACAGGTCGCTGAGGATGTTCTGCACGGCCAGCGCCAGCGCGATGCCACCGATACCCAGGCTCGCAACAAAGGCCGTGATGTTGACACCGAGGTTGGATAGCACGGCGAGCACTACCACCACCCACAGCGCGCCGCGCAGGCCCCAGCTGAGCAGCGTGGCCGAGGCCGACAGCGCCGCCGTACCGCCATGGCGCGTCTGCTGGGCCGCGAGCACCTGCGCCACCGCCTGCTGGGCCCACAGGCCGAGCTGCAGGGCCACGACGGCGAACCACAGCTGCGACACGCGGTCATGCCAGCGGTCGTCCAGCGGCAGCATGTTGAGCCCGACCAGCAGGCCCACCACCCAGATCAGCGCGCCATTGGTGCGCTCCAGCACGCTGACGAGGCCGTCGTCCAGCGTGCTGCTGGTGCGCTGCGACAGTTTGCGCAAGCGCTGCACGACGAAGCGCAGGCCGACCTTGATGATGACGATGGTCAAGGCGCCGGCCAGCACGGCGGGCAACACGTCGGTCCAGCCCACATCGGGCCAAGCGGCCTGCATGCGCGCAATGAATTCATTCCAGGTCATCGCGACCTCCTGCAGTCTTCAATCCCATGACCGTAGGTGCGCCGTTCCCGCCAGTCTGTCAGCGGGTGACAGCCGGCAGTGTGGGCCTCGGCTGACAGGGACGACCGTCGTGGACGGGGTGTCGGCTGACACCGCGCAGCGGCGCCGACATCTAAGGTCTAAGCCTCACGGTTTCCGCCTTGAAACCCTTTGAAAGAGGATCCGCCATGGACACCACCACCCACCATGACATGCAGGCCCTGTTCTGCCAGCTCGGCCTGCCGGATTCGCCGGCCGAAATCAAGCAGTTCATCCGCCTGCACCGGCCGCTGCCGCAGACGCTGAATCTGTCGGAGGCCCCGTTCTGGAACGCCAGCCAGGTCGCCTTCATCCGCGAGCAATGGCATCAGGACGATGGTGACTGGTGCGGGCAGATCGACCAGCTGAACGCCCTGCTGCGCGAGCATCCCGACCCCTCGGAGCTGGCCCAGGCTCCAAACGACAGCACCGGCGGATGAAACAGCCCTCGTGGTCGGCGCTGCTCAACCGCAACGCCGCGCTGTTCAAGCGGGCGACCCAGCCGCTGCGCGAGCGCCATCGTCCGCCGTCCAGCGCGGGCAGCTGGTTGATGGGCCTGGTGATGGCCGCGGACGGGCCGCGCCGCTACTACCTGTTCCGGCCCGCGAGCGTGCGCTTCGGCGAGCGGCTGCCGTTGCTCGTCATGCTGCATGGCTGCCACCAGGACGCCAAGAGCTTTGCCGCCAGCACGCGCATGAATGCCGTCGCCACGCGCGAGCGCTTCCTGGTGCTCTATCCCGAGCAGCCACGGCTGTGCAACACCCAGGGCTGCTGGAACTGGTTCGACACACAGTCGGGCCGCGCCTTCGCCGAAGCCGGCTGGATCATGAAGGCCGTCGACCAGGTCTGCATGCTGTACACGGCCGACCGCGAGCGCATTGCCGTGGCCGGCCTGTCGGCCGGCGCCAGCATGGCGGCCCTGCTGGCCACGCGTTACCCACAGCGCTTCAAGGCCCTGGTCATGCACTCGGGCGTGCCGCCCGGCACGGCGAGTTCGCCGGTCTCGGCCGTCGGTGCGATGCAGGGACGACGCCAGCCGCTGCCACCCGGCCCGGCCCAGGACTGGCCGCCGCTGATGGTCATCCACGGTGACGCGGACCGCGTCGTGTCAGCCCGCAACGCCGGTTCTGCGGCGCTGATGTGGTCCGAGGCGGCCGGCGCGCACCAGGAGCCGGCGCAAGAACAGCGCCGCGGCAAGCGCTACCCGATGCGGGTGACGCAGTTCAAGCGCTCGCGCGAGGTGGTGGCGACGCTGGTGGAGGTCGACCGACTGGGCCACGCCTGGAGCGGCGGCGCGGCGCGCCAGCGCTTCAGCGACGCCAACGGGCCGGACGCATCACGCATGGTCTGGCGCTTTGTGGCGCGGCAGTTCGAGGCAAAGCAGACAAAGATCCAATCCCTTCGCTGAGCGCCGGCATTGCCGGACCGCTTGCACTTCAATCCATGATTCGATAATAATGGAAGTATGGATGAACAAGCCGTCGAGCAATTTGTAATCAAGGCCCTCGCCGCCCTGGCCCAGCCGCTGCGCCTGCGGGTGTTCCGCGCCCTGGTCGTCGTCGGTGATGCGGGGCTGACACCCGGCGCCATCCAGGAGGGGCTGGGCGTAGCACCAGCCACGCTGTCCTTCCATCTGAAGGAACTCGTCAACGCGGGCCTGGTGACCCAGGAGCGCGCCAGCCGCAACCTGATCTATCGCGCCCAATACGACAGCATGAACTCGCTGCTGGGCTATCTGACCGAAAACTGCTGCCAGGGCGCCACCTGCGTCGTGCCGAGCGGCACGGCATCCTGCTGCTGAGATCGCCATGACCACCCACGTCCTCATCCTCTGCACCCACAACTCCGCCCGCAGCGTGCTCAGCGAGGGCATGCTGAACCACTGGGCAAAGAAGCTCGGCCGCGACGTGCAGGCGCACAGCGCCGGCAGCGCCCCGAGTGGCCGCATCAACCCCTTTGCGCTGGAGGCCCTGAGCAACGCCGGCGTCGATATCTCGGGCTACCGCAGCAAGAGCTGGGATGAATTCAGCCAGGACGGCGCACCACCGCTGTCCATCGTCATCACCGTCTGCGACAGCGCGGCCGCCGAGCAGTGCCCGGTCTTTTTCGGTGGCAGCGGCGGCCAGCCGGTCAAGGTGCACTGGGGCTACCCGGACCCGTCCAACGCCGAGGGCGGCGATGAGGGCAAGCGCCGCGCCTTCGAGCTGACGCGCCAGGCCATCGGCTTTCGGCTCCTGCAACTGCTGGCCCTGCCACTGGCCACGATGAGCAAGGCCGAGCTGCAGCAAGCCCTCGTCGGGATCTCGAAGGCATGAACCTGCCTCGCCGACTCCTCGCCGAAGCCCTGGGCACGGCCCTGCTGCTGGCCATCGTCATCGGCTCCGGCGTCATGGCCGAGCGCCTGTCCGGCGGCAACGTGGCCCTCGCGCTGCTGGCCAACACGCTGGCCACGGTCGGCGGCCTGTACGTGCTGATCGAGGTTTTCGGCCCAGTCAGCGGCGCTCACTTCAACCCCGCCGTCAGCGCCGTGATGGCTTGGCGTGGCGAGCTGCCTGTCGCCGCCCTGCTGCCCTATGTCGCCGCGCAACTGACCGGCGCAATGCTGGGCGCGTGGCTGGCCCACGCAATGTTCGACATGAGCGTGCTGCAGTTCTCGACCAAGCTGCGCGCCGGCACGGGGCAGTGGATCGCGGAGGGCGTCGCGACCTTCGGCCTCGTGCTCGTCATCCTGCGCGCGCCGGGCTCGCGCGTCGCGGCCATGGTGGCGGCGTATATCGGTGCGGCCTACTGGTTCACCGCGTCGACCTCCTTCGCCAATCCGGCGGCCGTGTTCGGCCGCATGTTCAGCGACAGCTTCGCCGGCATCGCGCCCGCCAGTGCACCGGGCTTTGTCGTTGCTGAACTGGTGGGTGCCGTGATGGCCGTGGTGGTGAACCGCGTACTGTCAGGCACGGCCGCCGAGGTCACGGCCCGACGCGCGGCCTGACCGTGACTTGAACGTGCGGGGCTGCGAGCCCCGCCTTTTTGACCCAGGTGGTTGCTATTGACAACGAACAAAGCGGACCTCAACATGCGCCCGGATAGTTGCTATACACACCCAAATGACCGAGTCCGCCCCCGGCAGCCTGTTGCGCGAAGTGGCGCGCCTGTACACCCGCGCCCAGCGCGTCGTGGCCGACTGCTGCCGCACCACCAGCACGCAATGCCATCTGCTGACCGAGCTGGGCCGCTCCGGGCCGCTGCCGCTGTCGGAACTGGGCACGCGGGTCAGCCTGGAGAAGAGCTGGGTGTCGCGTGCCGTGGAGGCCATGGCAGCCCGTGGGCTGGTGAGCAAGGAGCCGAACCCGCTCGACGCAAGGAGCTGGCTCGTCACGCTCACCGCCGACGGCGAACGCACCGTCCGTGAGCTGAACCAGACCCTCGACGACCATGCCCAGCAGTTGCTGGCATCCCTGAGCGAGCGCGAACGCGCCGCCGTCGAGACCTCTTTGCTGACGCTCCTGAAGGCATTGCGCGAAGACCCGGCCGCGACCTGCTGCCTGCCGCCCCAAGTGCTGAAGGAGCCCATCCAGGATTCCAAACCATGCTGTTGAACGACACCCCCTCCCTGCGCCAGGCCGGCGCCGCCGACTGGCCCGCCATCGAAGCCCTGCTGCTGGCGAACAAGTTGCCCACCGAGGGCGCGCAGGCGCACCTGCCCACCTATCTGCTTGCCATCAGCAATGGCGAGGTCGTTGGCTGCGCCGGCGCCGAGGTCTACGGCCATGTCGCCGGAACCATCGCGCTGCTGCGCTCGGTGGCCATTGCGCCGGGCCTGCACAAGCAGGGCATCGGGCGCCTGCTCGTCGAGCGGCTGCTGCAGGAAGCCCGCTCGCGCGACATCGCGGCCCTCTATCTGCTGACCGTCACGGCGCCGGAGTACTTCGCGCAATACGGCTTCAAGCGCATCAAGATCGAGGAGGCGCCCCAGGCGCTGAAAGCCTCGGCCGAGTTCCAGGGCGCCTGCCCGGCCTGTGCGGCACTGATGACGCTGGTGCTGCGTGAAGCGCCGGTCGCCGATGGCCCGCTGCCGGTCGCGGTGCTTGGCGCCGGGCCGGTCGGGCTGGCGGCGGTCGCCCAGCTCATCGAGCGCGGCTTGCCGTTTGTCGCGCTGGAGGCCGGCGCGACGGTGGGCGCCAATCTCGTCGACTACGGCCATGTGCAGCTGTTCTCGCCGTGGCAGTTCGACGTCGACCCCGCGATGGCCCGCCTGCTGTTGCCCACTGGCTGGACAGCGCCGCCGGCGGCCGAGCTGCCCAAGGCCGGCGAGGTGGTCGAGCGCGTGCTCAAGCCGTTTGCGGCCCTGCCGCAGGTGGCCGGCGCGTTGAAGCTGGGCGCACGCGTCGTGGCCGTCAGCCGCGAGGGTTTCGACAAGGTCAAGAGCGCCGGGCGCGACCAGGCTGCCTTCCTGATCCGCTACGAGCAAGGCGGCGAAGTGCACGAGCTGCGCGCCCGCGCCGTCATCGACGCAACCGGCACCTGGAACCAGCCCAATCCGGTCGGCGCCAACGGCCTGCACGCCATCGGCGAGACCGAGGCAGGGGCGCAGATCTTCTACGGCATTCCCGACGTGACGGGCGCGCAGAGGGCGCGCTACGAGGGGCGGCGCACCCTGGTCGTCGGCGCCGGCCACTCGGCCGCGAATGCGCTGCTGGCGCTGGCCGAACTGGCCAGGCAGTCGCCCGGCACGCGCCTGGCCTGGGCCGTGCGCACGCCGACGCTGCAGCGCGTCTTCGGCGGTGGCGACGCGGACGCCTTGCCTGCCCGCGGCGCGCTGGGCACGTCGCTGCGCCGGCTGCACGATGGCGGTGCACTGGAGTTCTTCGCTGGCCTGCGCATCACGCGGATCGAGCGCGTGGGCGGGCAGCTGCGCCTCAGCGGTTTGGACCCGAAACAGCAGCCCGTCGTCGTTGACGGTGTCGACGAAATCATCTGTGCGACCGGCCAGCGCCCCGACCTGTCGCTGGCCAGCGAGCTGCGCGTCAAGCTCGACCCGTGGCTGGAATCCACCGAAGCGCTGGGGCCGCTGATCGACCCGAACCTGCACAGCTGCGGCACGGTGCGCCCGCATGGCCACCGCGAGCTGGCCCACCCGGAGCCGGGCTTCTACACCGTGGGCGTGAAGAGCTATGGCCGCGCACCGACCTTCCTGATGGCGACGGGCTTCGAGCAGGCGCGCTCGGTCGTCGCCGCTATCGCGGGCGACCTGACGGCGGCGGACCGGGTCGAACTGGAGCTGCCGGAGACGGGTGTCTGCTCGGTCAACCTGGCGGTCGAAGGCGAAGCGTCCGGCTGCTGCGGCCCGGCAGCGGTGGTGGCCGTGGCCGCGCCCAAGTCGGGCTGCGGCCCGAGCAGCTGCGCCCCCAAGCCGGCGCCGGAGCGCGCCTCGCGCTGCTGCGGCTGAGCATGGCGGCCAGCCGCCTGCGCGTCGTCGGCTCGCTGGGCACGGCCCAGACGCTGGCCTGGGCCTCGACCTACTACCTGCCGGCCATGCTGGCGCGGCCGATGGCGGCGGAGCTGGGCGTATCGGAGCCTACGGTGTTCGCGGCCTTTTCCGCGGCCCTGGTCGTCTCGGCGATCGTCGGGCCGCACTCGGGCCGCCGCATCGACCATTGGGGCGGCCGGCCGGTGCTGATGGTGACCAGCCTGCTGTTCGCCGTCGGTCTGGCGCTGCTGGCCCTGGCCGATGGGCCGGTCGGGCTTTTCGCCGCCTGGCTGGTGTTGGGCGTGGCGATGGGCGGCGGGCTCTACGAGGCAGCCTTCGCGTCGCTGGTGAGGCTGTACGGCCATGACGCGCGCAGTGCCATCACCGGCATCACGCTGATCGCGGGCTTTGCCAGCACCGTCGGCTGGCCGTTGACGGCGGCGCTGGAGCACACCTTCGGCTGGCGCGGCGCCTGCTGGGCCTGGGCGGGGCTGCATCTCCTGGTGGGCCTGCCACTGAACGCCTGGCTGCCCAAGGCCGCGGCGCTGGCGGTGTCCACCCAGGCGCCAGCGGCTGCGAACGGCGAAGCGCCGCCGATGCGGACCGCCGCGCTGCTGGCCTGGGTGTTCGCGGTGACGTGGTTCATCAGCACGGCGATGGCTGCACATCTGCCACGGCTGCTGGACGCCGCGGGTGCCACGCCAGCGGCGGTCATCTTGATCAGCGCCCTGGTCGGCCCAGCCCAGGTCGCGGGGCGGCTGCTGGAGTTCGGTTTCCTGCGGCGCTTGCACCCCTTGCAGTCGGCGCGCGCCGCGGCGCTGATGCATCCGCTGGGCGCGGCCCTGCTGGCCGTCATCGGCGCGCCTGCCGCCATGGTGTTTGCGCTGCTGCATGGCGCGGGCAACGGCGTGCTGACCATCGCCAAGGGCACGCTGCCGCTGGCCTTGTTCGGGCCGCTGGGCTACGGGCAGCGCCAGGGCTTGCTGGTGCTGCCGGCGCGCCTGGCGCAGGCGCTGGCGCCATGGCTGTTCGGCCTGCTGCTGGCGGACTTCGGAACCGGCGTGCTGTGGTTGTCGACCGGTCTGGGCCTGAGCGCGCTGGCCGCCCTGCTTTTCATCCATGTGCCCGCGCGCACCACCCAGCCATTCATGGAGGACCCGCCTTGAAGATCCGCACCGCCACCCCCGAGGACGGCGCCGCCGTCGCAGCCATCTATGCGCCCATCGTGGCCCACACCAGCATCTCCTTTGAGACGGAGCCGCCGGACGCGCAGGAGATGCGCAGCCGCATCGAGAAGACGCTGGCCAGCCTGCCCTGGCTGGTGGCTGAGGATGCAGACGGCGCCATCTGCGGCTATGCCTATGCCAGCAAGCACCGCGAACGGGCGGCCTACCAGTGGTCGGTGGACACGACGGTCTATGTGCGCGAGGGCATGCGCGGCCAGGGCGTCGGCCGGGCGCTGTACGAGCGGCTGCTGCCGCTGCTGGCCGAGCTCGGCTACTTCCAGGCTTTTGCCGGCATCGCCTTGCCCAATGCGGGCAGCGTCGGCCTGCACGAGGCAGTGGGTTTCGAAGCCCTGGGCGTGTATCGCAACGTCGGCTTCAAGAACGGCGAGTGGCGCGACGTGGGCTGGTGGCAGAAGGCGCTCAGGCCCCTGGACACACCCTCGCCGCCCCAGGCCTTCAGCGCCCCGCGTTGATCTGCTGGATCAGCGCCCGGTGGCTGGGCAGATCGGCGATGGCGCGGTCGGCAAAACGCTGGATCTTGGCGAACAGCTTGTCGGCGTCCGCCATCTGCGGGAAATCGCTGCGGCCGGCGCTGAGGTCGGTGGCGAAGCCCATGCCGTAGAGGATGTACTGGTAGTTGAAGAAGGCGAAGGTTTCGGTGTCGAGCACGAAGTCGAAACGGCCCGGCGGGCGCAGCTGCCACTCCTCCAGCAAGCCGGCCAGTCGATCCGGGATGGTGGCCGGCGCGGCGTTGTCGCGCCAGAAGGGCTCCTGCCGCTGGCTCAGGCAGTAGTGCAGCTTCAGGAAGTTGATGATGTTCTCGAAGCGCGCCGTCATCAGCTCGTTGAAGCGCCGCGCCGGTGCGTGCATGGGGCCGCTGTGCGGCAGCATCTCGGCAATCATGCCGACGGCCGCCTCGATGAGGACGAGGCCGGTGGCCTCCAGCGGCTCCAGGAAGCCGGCCGACAGGCCGACGGCGACGCAGTTCTTCACCCACTGCTGCTCGCGGTAGCCGGGCGTGAAGGGGATGCTGCGCATTGCCAGGTCTTCGTTGCCCGCGCCGCAGTAGCCGCGCAGGATGTCGGCGGCACGGTCGTCGCTGAGATGGTCGCTGGAATAGACGCAGCCGATGCCGCGCGCGCCGTTCAGGCCGATCTCCCACAACCAGCCCGCCTCGTGGGCGGTAGCGATGGTGGAGCTTTCCATGACCGCATTGGCATCCAGCGGCACCTTGCAGGCCAGGGCGCGGTCGACGAAGAGCTGGTGGCGCACGGACTTGAAGTTCGAACCCATCGCCCGGCCGATGAGCTCGGCGCGAAAGCCCGTGCAGTCGATATAAAGCTCGGCCTCGAAACGGCCCAGCTGGGCGGTGTCGAGATGGGCGATGGCGCCCGTCGCATCGAGAACGACGTCAGTCACCGTGCCTTCGACGTGGCGCACGCCGAGCTCACGGGCGCGCGCGGCCAGCAGCTTGGCGAGCTTGAGCGCGTCGAAGTGGTAGGCGTAGTTCAGCGGCGCGGCATAAGGCGCTTCGCCGGCCCGCTTGGGCGCGCGGTGGGCTTCGGCGACGCGCACCTGCAGCGTCATGGCCTCGGCGAAGGGCATGCGCCCGGCCTCGTCCTGCAGCAGCCAGTAGGGCACCAGGTTGAGGTCCTCCGTGTAGAAGGGCGCTTCGAAGGGATGGAAGAACTGCTGATGCTGGCCCGCGGTGGGCGTGCGCGCCCAGTCGACGAAGCGGATGCCCTGCTTGAGCGTGGCCGAGGTCTCGCGGATGAAGCGCGCCTCGTCGATGCCGAGGAATTGGAGCGTGCTGCGGATGGTGGGGAAGGTGCCTTCGCCGACGCCGACGCTGCTGATGTCGGGCGACTCCAGCACGGTCACCTCCAGGTGGCTGCGCTCGGACAGCTTGAGGGCCTTGGCCAGGTAGGCGGCGGTCAGCCAGCCGGCCGTGCCGCCGCCGACGATGAGAATGCGTCGCTTGTTCATGCTCTCGTATAGAGGTTCTTCAGCCACTGCTGGCCGGTCTGGGCGCCATGGCTCCAGTCCTCGTCCTCGTCACTGGGCTGGGCGACGTAGCCGGAGGGGTTGAGCAGCTTCACGCGCCCGACGCGGAATGCCGAGACGCGGTGGGTGACGAAGGTGAGGCCATGTTCCAGCGCCGTCGCGGCGAGCAGGCCGTCGCGGGTATTGGCATAGGGCAGCTGGGCCCGGCGGCGCACGACGGCCGCGTCCACCGGCAGCACGCGGCCTTCGAAGGCGGGAATGACGCGGCTATCGATCCAGTCGCGCACGACGAGGCCGGCGGCGCGGTCCTTGCGGCCCAGGCGGGCGGCGGCGTTCTCGATCTCCAGCAGGTTCAGCGCCGAGATGAAGAGTTTTTGGCGCGGCAGGCCGGCGGCCCAGGCGGCCAGGCCGGCGTCGGACTGGCCGGCCTTGGCCTTGCGCAGTTCGAGAACGATGCTGGTGTCGAGCAGGAACATGGCGCCCTCAGGGGAGGTTTTCGCGGTGATCCCAGGCGCCATCGGCCGCGGCGTCGGCCGCATCGATCGTCACGACCTCGGGCATGGCCAGCAGCTCCAGGATGCTCTCGCCCTCGCCGGTCAGGCGGCGGTACTCGGCAATGCTCATCAGCACATGAGTGGGCTGGCCGCGGTCGGTGATGACGACCGGCTCGACCTGCGCCGCCCGCTTGGCGAGGCTGACGTCACGGTTGAAATCGCGGCTGGTGAGCAGTTTCATGGCCTCGCCAATGTACCTACCTACCTGCAATCGCGCAATTGGGATGTAGGTACATAGGCCCGGATCTGTTCGACCCAATGGACATTGAAAACCCGGCTGGCAAAGTGTTCCACGTGGTGAGAGCGCTTTCACCAAAAGAGGCAGACAACGTTGTACAAAACCGCGCGGCGGTGCGTGGCAACGGCAAAAAATCTACAGGAACAGCCATGGAATTCGACCTTCTTGCCATCATGGGCGACGTGTTCGCCAAGCATGGTCCCGCTGCGGCCGCGGCCGCCAAGACCTACGCGCCGGGCGATTTCAGCGTCCACTTCTTCCTGCAGCTCGGGCTGATCATGCTGGCGTGCCGCGTGGTTGGCTGGGCCGGCCGCAAATTCCTGGGCCAGCCCCAGGTGGTTGGAGAAATGATCGCGGGCGTCATCCTCGGCCCGTCGCTGCTGGGCCTGTTCTTCCCCGACGTGCAGTCCGCCATCTTCCCGAAGGAGATGCGCAGCGTGCTGTACTCCGGTGCCCAGCTGGGTGTGGGGCTGTACATGTTCCTGGTCGGCACGACGCTGCGACTGGACCACTTCGCGACCAAGGCGAAGAGCGCGATGGGCGTGTCCTTCGCCGGCATCGCGGCGCCCTTCTTCATCGCCTTCCTGATCACACCGCTGCTGCTCCAGGTTCCCGGGCTGTTTGCCGAAGGCATCTCCACGGCGAATGCGACCCTGTTCATGGGCGCCTGCATCGCGCTGACGGCCTTCCCGATGCTGGCCCGCATCATCAACGAGCAGGGCCTGGCCAACACCTCGCTGGGCACCCTGACGCTGACGGCCGGCGCCTTCGACGACGCCGCCTCCTGGTGCGTGCTGGCCCTGGTGCTGGCGGCCTTTGGTGCGGGCCCCGGCGTGGCCGTGCTGGCCATCGGCGGCGGCGTGCTGTGGGCGGCCTTCGTCATGCTGTTCGGCAAGAAGCTGCTGGCCCCGCTGGGCCGCATGGTCGAGCGTGATGGCCACATGAGCAACACGGTGCTGGGCATCACGCTGATTTGCTTCTGCACGTCGGCCTTCATCATGGACGCCGTCGGCATCCATGCCATCTTCGGCGGCTTCATCCTGGGCGCCGTCATGCCGCGCGGCCTGTTCGCTGCCGAGCTGAAGAAGAAGGTCGAGCCGCTCACGGTGATCCTGTTGCTGCCGATGTTCTTCACCTACTCAGGCCTGAACACGCGCCTGGACATGATCAATTCGGTGCAGCTGCTGCTGATCGCCGCCGGTGTGCTGGTCGCCTCGGTGCTGGCCAAGTTCGGCGCCTGCTACCTGGCGGCCCGCATGGCCGGTGAAGACAACCGCACCGCTTTGGGCATCGGCGCGCTGATGAACTCGCGCGGCCTGATGGAGCTCATCATCATCAACATCGGCCTGCAGAAGGGCATCATCGGCCCGGCCCTGTTCTCGATGCTGGTGCTGATGGCGGTGGTGACGACCATGATGGCCACGCCGCTGTTCGAGATCTTCTACGGCCGCAAGGCGCGTGCATCGGGCGAGCTGGAAGCCGTGCCCGGCACGCCGGCCAGCAACCCGGCCTGAGGCCTCGTTTCGCTCTCCTCGCCATCGCTGAGAGGTGTCGGTGGCGTTCTCAGGGGCAAGGCTGCAGGCCTGCCCCCTTTTTATGCCCTGAGTTGGCGCGCTCCTTGCTGCGACTCCGAGACCTGCCGAGGACATCCATGAGCGAGCTTGCTCCCGACGTCGTGGCCCGCCCGCCTGTGCCGGCGCCCGTCGTGCATCCCACGAGGGCGCCCACTTACACCCTGAGCCAGGGCGTCCTCGCCTGCGCCGGCGTGTTCACCATCATTGGCGTGCTGGCGATCGGCTCGTTCAACCTGGGCGTGCTGCTGCTGCTGGGCTCCTTCGGCTCGACCGCAGTGATGATGTTCACCTTCCCGGAGCTGCACTTCTCGCAGCCCCGCAGCGTCATCGGTGGGCATTTCATCTGCACAGCGGTGGGCCTGGCGGTGCTGGCGGTGTTCGGCCCGGCGTGGTGGTCGCTCGCCGTGGCCGCGGCGGTCTCGGTGGCATTGATGATGCTCACGCGGACGATGCACCCACCCGCGGGCTCCAATCCCGTGATCGTGTTCCTCGTCGCACCCAAGTGGGGCTTTTTGCTCTTTCCCACGCTGTTTGGTGCGCTGACGATGGTGGTCGTCGCGGTGCTTTATCACCGGGCCACGCGGCGGGCGTATCCGGCGTACTGGTACTAACGCACCAACGGACGCACCTGCTCGACCAGAGCGAGCAGGAACTTGCCGGGCTCCTCGTGGGGCGCCAGATGCGCCGAGTGCTCGAACCAGACGAGCTTCTTCACCGGCGCCTTCAGCTGGGTCAACCAGGGTTCGATGACCGAGGACGGCGTGGTCAGGTCGTGGCGGCCGAGGAACATGAAGACCGGGAAGCGCGTCTCGCGGATGCGCGTGTGGTCGACGCGCTGCATGTCGGGCAGCAAGGTCGGCACCGACAACTGGCCGCCCTGGTCGATGGCCAGGCGGTCCTCGAACTCGTAATAGGGCGACAGCCGCGCGGCGCGGAAGTAGAAATCGGCGTTGTCGCGGTAGGCGGCCAGGCCGCCATAGGCCATCACCCATTTGCGTGCGACATTGACCTTGGCGAAGGGGATCTCGCCCTCGCCGGGATAGGGCGCGATGGCTTCCAGCTCGGTCAACGCGACCGTGTCATGGCGCTTGCGCGCCTCGGCCAGCAGCGCCTCATATTGCGCCTTTTCGTTGGCCTGCAGATTCATCAACGGCCCGACACCTACATAGGAGCTGACCCAGCTCGGCTTGGCCATGGCCGCGTCCAGGCCGATGACATTGCCCCAGGAATGGCCCAGTAGGACGACGCGCTCGACCTGGAGGCGCTGGCGCACCATGGCGATCAGCTCGATGAGGTCGTCCGCCATCTGCCGGCGCGTCAGCGAGGCCTTGTTGGCGGCCTCGCCCCCATGGCGCAGCGTCTTGCCGGTGCCGCGCTGGTCCCATTGCACGACGGTGAAGAAGTCCTCCCAGCCGCGCTGGTAGGGCCAGCTGCGCCCCATCTCGGCGGCACCCGGGCCGCCATGCACATAGATGAGCACGGGGTTGGCCTTGTCGGCGCCGCGGATGGTGACCCATTGCTTGAGCCCACCCAGCTCGACGGCCTCGCTGATCTCGACCGCATTCGGCGCCACGAGGCGCTGCTGGTCGGCAATCATGGGCCGCACGGTGGCGTAGGCAGGCTCGGCAGGGGGCGGCGCAACGGGCGCGTCCGCGGCATGGGCCAGGCCGGCGAAAAACAGCAGCGTGGCGGGCAGGAATTTCTCGATCATGGCGGCCGGGCGTTGAACGGGCGGCGCACCATAGCACCAGGGCCGCCCGGCCTGCACGACCGCCACGCCATGAGAGACCTTCCCTGGTTCCTGCTACCCGCCCTGCTGCTGTCCGCCTGCGCTGCGCCACCCGGCATCACGCTGCCGCGCCAGCAGGCCTGGGTCGACGGCAAGCGCGTCGAGTATGTGACGACGGACATCTCCGACGGGACGATGGCCGCGCAGGCGGGCATCCACCACGTGCCGCGCCTGGCCGGCGCCGTGGGCATGGGCAGCACCTCGCTGACCGAGCGCGTCTACAAGTTTGCCGACGGCGCGCAGATCAGCGTCTTCGCCTCCGGGCCGGCACCGGTGGGATCTGCTCGGCCGGACCCGAACTACAGCCCCCTGTGGCGGCTGGTGCTGGTGCGCTGGAAACCGGCCAGGCCGCCGCGCGAGCTGCGCTCCGAAGAGGCGGTGCTGGACGCTCAGGCCTCGGGCGACGTCGAGCTCGACGTGACGGGCATCGTCGTCAACTGCCCCATCACGCGCGGCGTGGACGGCAGCGCCTTGCGCGGCGTGCGCTGAATGCCGACCAGCAACGCCAGCCCCGGCACGCGGCGCAGCACGAGATAGGCGCCGCCGCTGATGGCAAAGGTCAGCACGATCAGCAGCACCGCCTCCAGCCCCCAGGGCAGGGCCAGAGGTTTGAGCCACTGGCTCAGCACGACGATGACGCTCTGGTGCAGGATGTAGAGGCAGAACACCGCCTTGCTCGCCTCGCGCAGCAGCGGCGACTCCTTCGTGAAGGCGCGCTGGGCCCATCCGCCCGCGGCGACGATGGCAAACCAGGTCAGCGAGCCCCGCAGCGTGCGGGCGGCGGTCAGGACGGCATCGCTCGGCGTCGCCTCGGCGTACTGCTGGCTGAAGACCATCAGCACGGCCCAGCCCGCCAGCGAGACGCCGAGGGCCACCCAGCGCAACCGCAATGCCGCCGCCCAGAAGTCTTGCGCCAACGGCGTGCGGCTGGCCCAGCCGATGGCAAACAGCCAGCCGTATTGCAGGTGGTTGTAGAGGTCATGCACCAGGTCGTGCTCGACCGGGAACCGCGGCTTGATGAAGATGCGCATCAGCGCCAGCGGCACTGCCGGCAGCAGCAGCCAGGCCCAGGTGGGCAGCCGCAGCTCGCCCCGCAGGCGGATGAAACGGGCCAGCAGCGCCCCCAGCACCGCATACAGCCACAGATAGGGCAGGAACCACAGGTGGTTCCAGGTCGGCACGTCCATGCAGTCTTGGCCGCGGCAGTATTTGCCGCCCTTCAGGTAGGCCTGCCAGAAGTCGAGGTAGCCGCCGTCGCCGGGCAACTGTGCCGGCACCTTGGTCAGCACCTCGAAATAGGCCTGCGGCGTGACGATGACGGCCATGCCGAAGAGCAGCGGCAGCAGCAGGCGCAGCGAGCGGTCCTTCAGCGTGCCCAGGGCGCCGCGCTTGGTGAACAGCCCCTGGCAGGCCGCGCCGGCAATCAGGAAGAGCAGGCCCAGTCGCCACGGCGAGCTGAGCTGCATAAAGGGCTCGAGGGCGCCGCTGGCCGCGGGGCTCTTCACATGCCAGTCCCAGGTCACGTAGTACATGCCGACGTGATACGGGATCAGCAGCGCGAAGGCGGCAACGCGCAGGCCGTCAAGGAAGGGGAGGCGGTTCGTGTTCATGGCCGCCAGCTTCGCGGTGGCCCGGCGCGCGAGCCAGCGCGCTGGGGCGAGTGGCGCCGCCCCAGGGGCCAACGGCTCTCAGCCTCTCAGGGCAGGCTGCTGAGCCGGATGCTGGCCGCCGCGTCGGGCGCGCCGCGCAGCTCGGTCAGCAGCACCGCCTTGCTGTTGACACGATGGAAAACATAGCGGCCAACCTGCGCGAAGCGGTCCGCGCCCACGGTGACAGGCGCCAGCGAGGCACGCGCCTGCAACGCCATGTCGGTCGCGTTGAAGGTGCCGACCCGTGTGAAGCAGGCGTAGAGCATGTCCAGGCGAGGATCGCAATTGAACTTGTCCTGCTCCAGCACCACGAGCTGGTTGCTCACGAGGCTGTCGCTGATGGACAGCGCCGCATAGCCGAAGCTGGCCGTTGACGTTGACGCCGACATCGCGAAGGAGCCGGCATAGCGCATGTCCAGGCTTGGATCGCTGGACGCCGTGAAGACCTTGCCGCAGGCGGTGTACAGCCGTGAGCTGGTTGCCGAGGTCCACACCTGGCCGCAGATTTCATAGTCGCCGTGATAGGGCGAATCGACGGCATCACGCGGGCCAGTGGCTTCCAGCGTGACGTTGTAGATGTCGTTGGGCGAGACGTCCCGGGTCGAGAAATAGATGCGGTCACCGGCGGCGTGCAGTACCGGCCGCACCGGGCTGTAGATGTTGGCCGTGGCGGTCTTGTCGATGCCGTTGGCCGTGTCCACCCAGTGCAGGTAGGCCCAGGTCGGCGCCGAGCCGAAGGCGTAGATGCGGCCCTGGCCGTCCAGCACGACGGCGCCGACCGGCATGCTGACCGCAAACCGGCTGACCGCCATCGCCGCGCCCGGCGTGGCCGGCACGAGGTCGACGAATGAAACGGCGCCGTCATGCCCCACTGCCGCGCGCCGGCCGTCGGGCGACAGCGCCACCGAGGTCGGCACCGAGGCCAGCGCGACGCTGCGCGTCTGCCCATCGGCGAGCGAGCGCAGGTTCAGCGCGGCGGTCGGCGCCTTGGACACCGACACGACGGCATCCAGGCTCGCGCTGTAGGCGGCGGCAACGACGTCATGCGGCAAAGTGACGGCGTCGGCCAGGACCTGCTGCGGCAGCCCGGCCTCGGTTTCGGCGAAGTAGCCCACCTTGAGTTTGACCGGCACGACGAAGGGGCTGCCGCGCGCGGGCGTGGCGCATTTCGAATCGATGCAGACCTCGACGGTGATCGTGTCGTCATAGCTGCCCAAACCGAGCACGCCAGGAGACGACAACCCGACCTGCAGGTCCAGCCCCGAGTCGGTGCGCGGTGATTCGCCAATGAAGTTCAGGGCCTTTTTCGTGTAGGTCACGCGGTAGTAGTAGCCCTCGGCGGGCGGACGATCCACCAGCAGCGCGAGCTCGACCTTCTCGACCTGGTTGCGCCGGTAAAGGTCGCGCTCCACGGTCACGCTGGACATCGACATGTGGGCGCCGATGTCGTTGGACGGGGTCACCGGCGTGGTCGTGTCGCCCGGCGTGCTCGACCCCCCGCCACCACCGCCGCCGCAGGCGGCCAACACCAGGCAAGAGGCCATCAACGCCCACCACACACGCCTGCCCATCGCGCCCCCCGGCCTGTGGCCTTTTGATTGGGCGACGATGCTAACCCGGTCAGCGGCTTGCTTCGTTAGCACACGTATCGACCGTCAGCCGGCGATCGCGTCAAGAACCCCGCGATAGCCGCGTGACACCCGCAGCGTTCCGCCGCAACTCAACGTCAGCACGGCCTCGCCACTGGACAGGCGCTCGATGCGCTTCACATGCACCGGATTCACCGCGTGGCTGCGGTGCACGCGTACAAAGCGCGCGGCCCAGCCGGGGCGGCCCAGCGCATCGGCCAGCGTGGCGCGCTCCAGCAGGCTGCGCGGGGGCAGGTGCAGCTCGATGTAGTTGTCGGCTGCCGAGATCCATTGCACTTCGGCCAGCGCAATGCGCTCGCCTTCAACCCACCACTCGCCCACTGGCGCCGCGGGGCGCGCCAGCGACTCGCGCACGCGCGCCAGCGCCGCGGCCAGCCGCTCGGCCGTGTAGGGCTTGAGCAGATAGTCCAGCGCCGCAAGCTCGAAGGCCTGCAGCGCGTGCTCGGCGTGCGCCGTCGAGAAGATGATGCAGCGCACACCGGCCTCGCGCAGCGCGGCGGCCAGTTGCACGCCGTTGCCGCCGGGCATCTCGATGTCGAGCAGGGCCAGGTCGGGCGGCGTGGCGAGCGAACGCACGAGGGCCAGGGCCGACGGCGCGTCGGGCGCCTCCATCAGCTCGGCCACGTCCGTCTCGGCCGCCAGCAGGCGGCGCAGCTTGGCGCGCGCGGCGGGCTCGTCGTCGACGATCAGCGCGCGCATGGCAGCTCCAACGTCAAGCTCATGCCGCCACCGTCGGGCCCGAAATTGACGCTGGCAGCATCGGCATAGCGGGCTTCCAGCCGCTCCCGCAGATTGCGCAGCCCCAGGCCGCCATCAGGGTCAGGCGGCGAATCGGGCACAGGGGTGTCGCCATGGTTGCTGACCTTCAGATGCAGCCGCTCGCCGACGCGCTTCGCGACGACGCTGACCGTGACGCGGCCGCGATGCCGCGCCACGTCATGCTTGACGGCGTTCTCCACCGGCGCCAACAACAGCAGAGCAGGCAGCCGGCAGGCGCTCGCCGCCTCGTCGGTCTCGATATGCACGACCAGCCGCTCCGGCCCGAAGCGGGCCTGCATCAGCGCGAGGAAGGGCTGCACCAGCGCCAGCTCCTCGCCCACCGTGTGCTCGGCGCGCTGTTGGGCTGCCAGCGTCTGGCGCAGCAGGTCGGCGAGCTGGCACAGCAGCTTGTCGGCGCGCGGCACGTCCTCGTACATCACCGAGCTGATGAGGTTGAGCGTATTGAACAGGAAGTGCGGCTGCACCTGGTCGGCCAGGCGGGCCAGCCTCACCTCGGCGAGCTCGCGGCGAGCCCGGTCCAGCTCCTGCGCGCGCAGGGCCGCCGCCTGGGCCATCCAGACCCCGCGCGAGATCAGGCAGAAGCTGAGATAGCTGACGGCGTCCTTGCCACCCTCAAAGACAAGCACCGTGGCCAGATCGTCTGGGTGGTAGTCCACGCCTGCGAGGCCGTAGACCGCAAAACGCAGGCCGAACATGCCGGCGATGTGCAGCAGGCTGAACAGGGGCATCGCGGCCGCATGCGCCGCCAGCTGGCGCTGCCAGGACCGGCCCCGCAGTTGGCCCAGCAAGGCATGCACACCCAGGGCCAGCAGGCCGATGACGCTGACCGAGCTGAACTCCCACAGGAACGGCTCCCAGGGGTGGGTGCCGCCCGAAAGGCGGTAGGTCTGCAGCGCGGAGATGCTCAGCAGCAGGCCGATGATGGCCAGCACGGCGACATAAGGCAGGCGCCAGCGGCGCGGCAGGATGGTCATGCCGCGAGGTTAGCCCGGGCAGGGGCTGCGCCTCGGCGCTTCGCCCCGGCCAGGGCGCCATTCGTCCCAGGACCGTCAGCGGTTGGGCCGTGGTTTGCTGTCGGCCGCGCCGTGCTCGCCACCCTTCACCATGCCGCCGCGGCGATCGGCATCCAGCCCCGGCGTAGCGCGCAGGTCAGTGTCAACCTGACCCTGCTTCAGATCGCGCGCCGCACGATCCACCTGAGGGTCGGGCTTGGCATTGGTCGCCGAGTTCTGCTGGTCACGCTCGTGCGGCAGCGACGGCTTGCCCTCGGGGCGAGCGGCGTCGGGGTTGATGGTCTTGCTCATCGCCTGGCGTGGCTCTTGCCAGCCTGCTCGGCGTCGCGCATCTCGCGGGCCTCGTCGATGCTGCGCGGCGCGGCCTCGCGGGCGGCTGGTTCCACACCGCCGCTTTTCACGAACTTCTCGGCGGACTCGCGGTGGCGGCGCGCGGCGTCGTAATTGCCTTCGCCCTGCAGACCGTCGCCCTGGGTCGGGCTTTTGGAGGTGGATTTCATCGCGGGCTCCGGAAGAAGTTCAGTTGAACAACTTTCGGCGACGAGCGCAGCGGTCGCGGTCATCCAGGCCGCCTTCACCCTGTCGGCGCAGGCCGACAGGGCGGTCGCGGCGGCGCGCCGTCCTACAAAGCGCGCAGTCGGCGTCCGGGCCACTGGCAAGACGGCGCGGCAGAGCATGGGTCGTCATGTCCTCCACCCCTGCTGCCTCACTGCCTCCGCCCGCCGACACCGCAAGCACCGGCGAGGGCAAGGCGCATTGGGAAGGCGAAGGCCCTCAGTGGCGCCTGGTGCTGGCGGGCGACGGCGCCGATGTGGCGCTGCCCAAACCGCCCGCCGAGTTGCCGGTGGCGGCGAGCACACGGCTGGGCTTTGACAGCTCGGCGCTGTCGCACTGGCAACCGCCACTGGCCGGCGCGCTGTGGCAGCTGCTGGCGCCGCTGGCGCGAGGCGGCGTGCAACTGGACCTGGCTGGCCTGCCGCGTGGCCTGCAGCCGCTGCTGTCGCTCAGCCTGCCCAAGACCGAGGCCGCGCAGAAGAAGAAACCAGCCGCCGATGATGAGCCTCAGGCCGAGCCCGAATGGCGCAAGACCCTGGTCTTCGTCGGCGACATGCTGGGCGCCGTCGGCCGGCTGGCGCGGGGCAAGAGCGCTATGCGCATGAGCGACTGGCTGTGGCAGATCGAGCAGACCGGCCCGCGCAGCCTGCCCATCGTGCTGCTGGTCAGTTCGCTGGTGGGGCTGATCGTGGCCTACATGGGCGCCGAGCAGCTGAAGCGCTTCGGCGCGCAGAGCTACATCGCCAATCTCGTCACCGTCGGCGTGGTGCGCGAGATCGCGGCCCTCGTCGTCGGCATCGTGCTGGCCGGCCGCGTGGGTGCGGCCTTCGCGGCCCAGATCGGCAGCATGCGCGCCGGCGAGGAGATCGACGCGCTGACGACGCTGGGCGTGGACCCGGTCGAGCATCTGGTGCTGCCGCGCATGCTGGCCCTGCTCGTCACCGGCCCGCTGTTGACGCTGTGCGCAGGCGCCGCCGGCCTGGCCGTGGGCTGCGGTGTGGCCGTCGTGCTCTACGACGTGCCGGCCGCCGCCTATCTGGCGACGACGCGCGAGGCGCTGGAAGGCTGGGACCTCTTCGTCGGCCTGCTCAAGGGCAGTGTGTATGCGGTGCTGGTGGCACTGGCCGGCTGCCGCCAGGGGCTGAATGCCGGTCGCAGCGCCCAGGCAGTGGGCGAGGCGACGACGGCGGCGGTCGTGCAGGCCATCGTCTGGATGGTGGTGGCTGCCTCGGCGCTGACCGTCATCTTCCAAAGGCTAGACATCTGATGGACAAGGGCGAGGTCCTGATGCGTGTCGAGAACCTCAGCCTGCACGCCGGCGGCAAGGAGTTGCAGCATGGCCTGAACTTCGAGGTCAAGGCGGGTGAGGTGCTCGCCATAGTCGGCGCCAGCGGCTGCGGCAAGAGCACACTGCTGCGCCACATGATCGGGCTGCAGACGCCGCAGACCGGCCGCGTGCTGTGGACGGCCGGCGGCAAGGAACGCGATGTGCACGGCGACGATCCGCCGCGGCGCGAGATCGGCGTGGCCTTCCAGGCCGGCGCGCTGTGGAGCAGCATGACCGTCGGCGAAAACATGATGCTGCCGCTGGAGCTGTACACCGAGCTGGACGAGGCCGAGCGCGAGCGCCAGGCCCGCTTCAAGCTCGCCCTGGCAGGTTTGAACGACCCTGACACCTTCGACGCCGAACCGGCCGCGCTGTCGGGTGGCATGCGAAAGCGCGCGGCCATTGCCCGCGCGCTGATGCTGGACCCGCCGCTGCTGTGCCTGGACGAGCCCTCGGCCGGCCTGGACCCGCTGACCTCGGCGCGGCTGGACGACCTCATCAAGCAGCTGAAAAACGATGTCGGCTCGGCCATCGTGCTCGTCACGCACGAACTGGAGAGCCTGTTTGCCGTGGCCGACCGCGTGCTCTTTCTCGACGTCGAGGCGCACACGGCCACGGCGCTCGGACCGCCGGCAGAGCTGCGAGACCAAGGGCCCGAACCGGTGCGCGAGTTCCTGACCCGTGGCCAGTACGAACCGCAGAAGGAAGCCGCGTGAAGCGCCGCCGCGCCAGCCCCCTGGCCATCGGCGCCTTCGTCGTCGGTGCGCTGGCCCTGTTCGCCGTGGCCCTCGTCGTGCTGCCGGGCCAGCACTGGTTCAAGCAGCCGCAACGCGTCGTGATGTTCTTCTCCGGCTCGGTGTTCGGGCTGCAGAAGGGCGCGCCGGTGGTGTTCCGTGGCGTGCGCATCGGCGACGTGACCGACATCAGCGTGCACTACGACAGGGAAACCGACAGCTTCGCCATCCCCGTCGTTGCCCAGCTGGATGCCGACGCCGTGCGCGGCCTGAACGGCCGCAACGACAGCGACGACATCGGCCACGCCTTGCCTGCCCTCATCAAGCGCGGCCTGAGCGCCCAACTCGGCACGCAAAGCCTGCTGACCGGCCAGCTCTATATCGACCTGGACATCCGCACCAAGCAGCGCGGCACGCTGCGCGGGGGCTTTCGCGGCGACATGACGGAGATCCCGACCGTTGCAACCGCCTTCCAGGCGCTGAAGAACCAGCTCGAGAGCGTGGACCTGCGCAAGGTCCTCGATGACCTGAGCCAGATCGCAAATTCTGCTCGCTCGCTGATCGCAGCGCCCGAGCTGAAGCAGGGCCTGAAGGACTTCGCGGCCACCGCGGGCCACGCGCGCAAGCTGGCCGCGCAGCTGGAACAGCGCGCCGCGCCGCTGACGCGCAGCGCCGAACGCGCCATGGCCAGTGTGGATAGAGCTGGCGACAAGGTGTCCGGCGCGGCTGACAAGGTGGGCGTGGGCGCCGACAAGGCCAGTGCCGTGCTCGACCCGAACGGCCCGGTCATGCGGGACCTGCAACGGGCCCTCGCAGAGCTGAGCCGCGCCAGCGCCTCGCTGCAGGAGGCCGCGAGCAGCGATGGCCCCTTGCTGCAGCAGACCGAGCGCACGATGCGCGACTTGTCGCAAGCGGCGCGGGCCTTGCGCCAGCTCGCCAACACGCTGGACGCGCAACCCGAGGCGCTGCTGCGCGGCCGCAAGCCCGACACCACGCCTGCACCGGAGCCCGCACGATGAAGCCGATCGCCCTGCACCGCCGAGACCTGGTCCTGGGCCTGCTGGCCGCGGCCACCCTGGCCGGATGCGCCACGCGCGACGCGCCGCCGCGCCGCCTCTATGGCCTGACCAGCACGCCGCCCCTGCCGGCCAGTGCCAAACCCGGCCAGGATGGCCGCGCCTGGGTGCTGAGCCCGCAGATCGCGCTGCCCGAACTGCTGGACCGCGACGAGATCCTGGTTGCCGAGGGCAGCGCGGGCCTGAGGCCCTGGCCCGAGGCGCGCTGGGCCGAGCCGCTGCGTGACGCGCTGCCACGCGTGCTGGCCGAGGACCTGGGGCGGCTGCGCCAGCCCTACCCGGTCACGTTGGGCGCCAAGTCGCAGCCCGACAACGGCGCGGAGTCGCTGCGCCTGGTCGTGCAGGTCGATGAATGGCTGGCTCGCCAGGATGGCGGTGGCCTGCAGCTGACGCTGCGCGCGCGCTGGCGCTGGGCCCCGCTGCACGCGCCGATCAATACCGCCCTGCCTGCCGCCGGCGCCGCCGAGCTGACCGTCCCGTGCGCGGCGAACGCCGATGCACTGGCCGACGCTTACCGTCGCAGCATCCTGGAGCTGGCCGCACGCATGGTCGCGGCCTCCTGAACCCGTCACTTCAGGGAGACCCTGAGGCGATCGCGCGGCCGGCGCGGAAACAATAGCGGCCGCAGGGGCGGCTGCCTCGTTTAAAAAAGAACCGCGCCCGGGCCGCCCGAGGGCGCCAAGGGAGTGTGTGATGTTGGAAAGTCTCAGGTCCTGGGTCATGGTGCTGGCATTGCTGATCGGCGGCCCCTACGTGATGTTCAGCGGCGCAAACGACTCGCGCGACATCAAGCGCCTGCAGGCCAATGGCCGCGAGACCACCGCCACCGTGGAAAGCATCGAGTGGCGCAAGAAGCGCAGCGGCTCGGAGAGCGGTTTCCGCGGCCACATCGTCTTCAAGACGGAGGCCGGCAACCTGGTCAACGCCGAGATCGGCCTGCCTCAACAACAGGGCCAGGCCATGAAGGACGGCAAGGCCGACCCCATGGTCAAGGTGCGCTACCTGCCCAATGAACCCAGCGTCGTGCGCTTGGCCGACATGCAGGACAACACCAGCGAAACCCGCTGGATCGGCGCAGTCATGTTCCTCGCCGGCCTGGGCCTGTTGTGGTGGCGCTGGCGCAAGAACTCGGCCGGGCCGGCCACTGCGGCGGCCTGAAGCGGACCTGCCCCTCGCCCATCCTCGCGTCGCTGAACGCGAGCGAGTCTGGTCGGTCCCCCGAGGGGACGGCGATGCTTGCGGCATCGAGCCGCAAGCACATCGCCAGTGCGGGCCGCCTTGGGAGCGGCCCGGCGCTCGGCCCGCAATACCCGGGCTTTGTGGGTTGCAGATGGCGCCCAGCACCATGGGCAACCGATACGGGTTGACTACTGCGCCACCGTCAAGCGGGCCGAGAACGCCTTGTGCACGCCCAACAGGGCGGCGGCGCGCTGGGTCTGTACCTGGATCAGCGCGTCTGCCGCTGCCAGGCGCTCCTGCTCGACGCTGAGCAGCGCGTAGAAGTCGGTCACGCCGGCCTCGTAGCGCTTCAAGGCCAGTTCGCGGGCACGCCGCGTCGCGTCGGCGGCGGTGGCCTGGGCCGCGGCCTGAAGCTCCGTCTCGCGCAGCGTCGACAGGCTGCCCTGGGCGTCCTGCAGGGCCGTCAGCTGGGCCTGCTCGGCACCGGCGACAGCAGCCTCGTAGCCAGCGCGAGCCGCGCCCTCCTCGGCCTTGCGAGCGCCGAAGTCGAGGAAGTTCCAGTTCAGCGCCGCGGCAAGGCTGTGGATCTGCGTGCCGCTCTTGAACAGGTCACCGGCGCTGCCGGCGCTCCAGCCGATCTGGCCGGTCAGGCCCAGGCTGGGCCAGCGCGCGGCCCAGGCGACATGAGCGCGTGATGCGGCAGCCTGGGCGCGCACGGCGGCGGCCTTCACGTCAGGGCGTTGCGCCAACAGGCCGGCGGGGTCAGGCAGCTGCCCCAAGCTGATGAGGCGGGGCTCGGGCATGGCGGGCAAGGGGTCGCTGTCGGCCTTGTCGCAGTCGGCTGGCGGCTGGCCGCGCAGCACGTCGAGCTGCAGCCGCGTGAGGCAGGCCGCGTTGCGCAGCGCCGGGACGCTGGCCGAGGTCTGCGCCACCAAGGCTTCAGCGCGGGCCTGGTCCAGCGCGGTGCCGCGGCCGGCGCCGACGCGGGCCTTCACCAGATCGAGCAGCTGGTTCTGCACGACCAGGGTCTCCTTGGCCAGATTCAGGCGGTGGCCGAGGCCGATGAGCTGGGTCTGCAGGTTCAGCGCCGTACCGGCCAGGCTGAGCTGGGCGGCGTCACGATCGAGCGCTGCGCCTTCGGCGTCATAGCTGGCGGCCCGGGCGTTGGATGCGGCGCGGCCCCACAGGTCCACCTCCCAGCCCGCCGTCGCATTGACGCCGTAACTGGTGAAGTTGTTGAACACGCCCTGCTCGTTGGGCGCGCGCTGGCGGCTGGCGCTGGCGCCCAGGCCCACGGTCGGGAAGCGCTGGGCACCGGCGGCCGTCGCAAAGGCTTCTGCCTGCTTCAGCCGCGCGGCAGCGGCACGCAGGTCCCGGTTGTTGGCCAGCACCTCGTCGACGACGCGCTGCAGCTGGGCGCTGTCGACGAAGGCGGCGGTCATGGTCGCGGCGCCAGGATTGGCCCCGGCCTCGATGGCAGGCAACTGAGCGAAGCTCGCGGGCGCCAGGTTCTGCGGTCCGGAGGAGAGGCCGGGCGCGGCGCATCCGGCCAGCAGGATGGCGGCGGAAGCGGCGGCGAGGGGGGTCAGGCGGGCGAGCATTTCAGTGGCCCTCCTTCTTGGGTGCAGCATCGTCGATGCCGGGATGGAAGGCATGCGCGGAAGCGTCGATCTGGGCTCGCACCGTGGCGGCGCGGGCGCGACGCTTCTGGGTGCTGGCGCGCAGCAGGCTGTAGAAGACCGGTGTCAGGAAGATGCCGAACAGCGTCACGCCCAGCATGCCGGCGAACACCGCGATGCCCATGGCACGGCGCATCTCGCTGCCCGCGCCGCTGCCCAGGATCAGCGGGATGACGCCGGCGCAAAAGGCGATGGACGTCATCAGGATGGGGCGCAGCCGCAGGCGGCAGGCCTCGATGACGGCCTCGCGGATGGTCTTGCCCTGCTCTTCCAGCTCCTTGGCGAACTCGACGATCAGGATGGCGTTCTTGCACGCCAGGCCGACCAGCACGACGAGAGCCACTTGCGTGAAGATGTTCAGGTCCCCCGCCTGCCCGAACGGCGGAAAGTGCGACAGCCAGACGCCGAACAGCGCCGACAGGATGCACATCGGCACGATCAGGATGATGGCCAGCGGCAGGCTCCAGCTCTCGTACTGGGCAGCCAGTACCAGGATGACGAGCAGCACCGAGAACAGCAGCACCGCGGCGAGCGTCGGGATCTGCACGTTGAGCACCGGCACGTTGACGCTGCGGGTCAGGCGGTCCTGGTAGCTGAGCTCGGTGAACTCATAGCCGAAGCCGCGCGGCAGGTTCTTCAGCAGGGTCTCGATCTCGGCTTCGGCCTGGCCGCTGGAGAAGCCCGGCTTGGGCGCCCCGTTGACGTCGGCCGACGGGAAGCCGTTGTAGCGCGTCACGCGCGTCGGGCCGAAGGTCGGCTCGACGCTCATCAGCGAACCCAGAGGCACCATGTCGCCGACACCGTTGCGGGTCTTGAGCTGGACGACGTCCTCGGCCTTGGCGCGGAAGGGCGCGTCGGCCTGCACGATGACCTGGTAGGTCTTGCCGAACTTGGTGAAGTCGTTGACGTACAGCGAGCCGAGGTTGATCTGCAGCGTGTCGTAGATGGACGCGAGCGGCACGCCCATCTGCTTTGCCTTGACGCGGTCGACGTTGGCGAACAGCTGCGGCACGTTGATGTCGTAGTTGGAATACGGCTGGCCGATGGAGGTGTTCTGGTTGCCGTAGATCTGGCCCAGCGTGCCCCAGACGGCGCCATACAGGGCCTGTTCGCCCTGGCTGCTGCGGTCCTGCACCTGCACCTTGAAGCCGCCGGCAATGCCCAGCCCGTCGACCGGCGGCGGTGGCACGACGAACATGCGCGCGCCCTGGATCTGCTGGATGGCGCCGTTGACCTTGCCGAGGATGGCCTCCTTGCTCTTTTCATGCGAGGTGCGCTCGTCAAAGCTCTCCAGGCCGAAGAAGACGATGCCCTCGTTGGGCGCTGCCGAGAACCCGGCGCTGGACAGGCCGGGGAAGGCCACCGAGTCCTTGATGCCGGGCACCTTCAGCGCGATCTCGCTCATGCGGCGGATGACTTCCTCGGTGCGGTCCAGGCTGGCTCCAGCCGGCAGTTGGGCAATGCCGATCAGGTACTGCTTGTCCGGCGCAGGCACGAAGCCGCTGGGGATGCGCGCCAGCAGCAGGGCCGTGGCGCCGAGCAGCAGCGCATAGACGACCAGCGCGAGCGACTTGCGCTTCAGGATGCCGGTGACGCCACGGCCGTAGTCTTCCGAGCGGCGGTGGAAGAAGCGGTTGAACCAGTTGAAGAAGCGGCCGAACACCTTGTCCATGCCGCGCATCAGCGCGTCCTTGGGCGCGTCATGCGGGCGCAGCAGGATGGCGGCCAGCGCCGGCGACAACGTCAGCGAGTTGAAGGCCGAGATCACCGTCGAGATGGCGATGGTGACGGCGAACTGCTTGTAGAACTGGCCCGACAGGCCCGGCACCAGGGTCAGCGGGATGAACACCGCGCACAGCACCAGGGCGATGGCGATGATGGGGCCCGAGACCTCCTGCATGGCCTTGACGGTGGCCGCATGCGGCGTCAGGCCGTCCTGGATGTTGCGCTCGACGTTCTCGACCACGACGATGGCGTCGTCCACGACGATGCCGATGGCCAGCACGAGGCCGAACAGCGTCAGCGTGTTGATGGAGAACCCGAGCAACAGCAGCACGGCGAAGGTGCCGATGATGGACACCGGCACGGCCACCAGCGGGATGATGGAGGCGCGCCAGGTCTGCAGGAAGATGATGACGACCAGCACGACCAGGCCGACGGCCTCGAACAGCGTGTGCACGACCTTTTCGATGCTGGTCTGCACGAAGCGTGTCGGGTCATAGACGATGGCGTAGTCCACACCCTTGGGGAAGCTGGGCTTGAGCCTCTCCATGGTCTTGCGCACGTTGTCCGAGATGGCCAGCGCGTTGGAGCCCGGCGCCTGGAAGATGGCGATGGCCGCGGCTTCCTTGTTGTTCAGCAGGCTGCGCAGCGCATAGGTGTTGGCGCTGATCTCGACGCGGCCGACGTCCTTCACGCGCACCAGGGCACCGGTCTTGGGCTCGCTGCGCACGACGACGTCGCCGAACTCTTCCTCGCTGACGAGGCGGCCCTGCGCGTTGATGGCGAGCTGGAAATCCGTGCCCTTGGGCGACGGCGACGCGCCGACCACGCCGGCCGCCACCTGCGTGTTCTGCTCGCGGATGGCGCCGACGACGTCACTCGCCGTCATGTTGCGCGCGGCGAGCTTTTGCGGGTCCAGCCAGATGCGCATGGCGTAGTCGCCAGCGCCGAAGCTCAGCACCGAGCCCATGCCGGGCACGCGCAGCAGGTCGTCGCGCACGTTCAGCGTGCCATAGTTGCGCAGGTAGAGGGCGTCGCGCGAGTTGTCCGGGCTGACCAGGTGGACCACCATGGTCAGGTTGGACGCGGCCTTCTCGGTCGTCACGCCGATCTGGCGCACGATGTCGGGCAGGCGCGGCAGGGCGCGGTTGATGCGGTTCTGCACCGCGGTCTCGGCGGCTTCCGGGTGGGTGCCGATTTTGAAGGTGACGGTCAGCGTCATGCCGCCGTCGCCGGTGGCCTGGCTGTCGAAGTAGAGAACGTTCTCGAGGCCGTTGATCTGCTCCTCGAGCGGCGTGGCCACCGTCTCGGCGATGACGCGCGGGTTGGCGCCGGGGTACTGGGCACGCACGACAACCTGGGGCGGCGCGACCTCGGGGTACTCGGAGATCGGCAGCAGCGGGATGGCCAGCGCGCCGATCAGGAAGATGAAGAGGGACAGGACGGTCGCGAAACGCGGCCGGTCGATGAAGAAGCGTGAGATGTCCATGGCAGGGGCCGCCTTTGTTTACTTCGAGGCGGCGGAGGCCGGAGCGGAGGCGGGAGCCGGGGCAGCGCCCGGTGCGCCCGGCGGCGCGGCGGGGATGGGCATGCCCTTGTCGTCGACCTTCAGCACCTGCGGCGTGACCGGCGCGCCGGGGAAGGCACGCAGCAGGCCGTCGACGATGACCATCTCGCCGGCCTTGACGCCATCGACGACGCGCATGCCGTCGATCAGCGCGCCCGGCGTGACGGGGCGGGGTTGCACGATGTTGTTGGGGCCGACGATGAGGACGATCTTGCGCGTCTGGTCGGTCGTGATCGCGCGGTCGGGCACGACGACGGCGTTGTAGTTGCCGCTGCCGACCAGCTTGATGCGGGCGAACAGGCCCGGCGTGAACAGGCCCTGCTTGTTGTCGAACACCGCGCGGCCGCGGATGGAGGCGGTGGCCGGGTTGAGGCGGTTGTCGACGAAGTCCATCTTGCCGGCGTGCGGATAGCCCTGCTCGTTGGACAGGCCCATCTGCACCGGGTTGGCGACGTCGCGCGATGAGGTGCGGCTGCCGTCGCGGGCGGCGCGCATGTACTTCAGGTAGGTTGCCTCGCTGGCGTCGAAGTAGGCATAGACCTTGTCGCTGGAGACGACGGTCGTCAGCACCGGGTCGCCCACGCCGACGAGGTTGCCCGGCGTCACGTTGGCGCGCGAGGTGCGGCCGCTGACCGGCGCCGTCACGCTGGCGTACTCGACATTGAGCTTGGACTGCACCAGGGCCGCCTCGGCCGCCTTCTGGTTGGCCTCGGCCGAGCGCAACGCCGAGCGCAGCTGGTCGATCTCCTGCTGGCTGACGGCGTTGATGCTGATCAGCTTCTCGGAGCGGGCCAGATCGGTCTTGGCGAGCTCGGCCTGGGTCCGGGCTGCAGCGATCTGCGCCTCCACCCGCGCCACGTCGGCCTTGAAGGCGCGGGCGTCGATGGTGAACAGCGGGTCGCCCTTCTTGACGAGCTGGCCTTCCTTGAAGCGCACCGCGTCGACGGTGCCAGCGACTCGGGAGCGCACGTCGACGGTATCCGGAGCTTCCAGGCGGGCGGTGAACTCGTCGAACTCCTGCACCTCGCGCTGGGTAGCGGGGGCCACCGACACGGGCGGCGGGCCGCCATGAGCCCCCGGGCCGCCGCCCTCCTGCTTCTGACCACAGGCGGCGAGCAGGGCGATGAGGACGGGAGACAGGGTCAGCGCCAGATTCTTCTTGGACATGGGGGGCTCCGAATGCAAGCGGGCGACTGTAAGCACATCACCGCGGCACCGTTACCCCAAAACCTAAAGCCCATTCAGGCTGCTGACATTACTTGTCAACAGGTCGGAACTGTGAACAGCCGGTTGTTTGCGCGCTGGCTCCGAGGCGGCCAGCCGTAGGCAGGCCCCATAACCGTGCGTGTCAGCGGTTCGCGTGCAAACAGCCGTCAAAAAAGCCGCCGGGCACGGGGCCGGGCGGCTCTGGCAGTAACGCACGGGTTTCATGACCCCGCGCAGATGATTTATTAGTGGACGCCGTGCATCTTCTTCTTCATCCACGGGGTCAACAACATCAGTACGAGACCGGCGCCGATGGGGATGGCCGTGAAGATCAGGAAGAAGGCCGACATCGAGTACTTGGTCGAGATCTCGTCGATGTAGGCGCCGGTGGAGCCGGCCAGCTTGTTGGCAATGGCCGTGTTCAGGAACCAGACACCGAACATCAGGCCCAGCAGGCGCGGCGGCGCCAGCTTGGAGATATAGGACAGGCCGACCGGCGACAGGCAGAGCTCGCCCATGGTGTGCAGCAGATAGGCCAGGCTCAGATAGATCATGCTGACCTGGGCCGTCTTGGCGCCTTGGGCGATGCCGGACGAGCCATAGGACAGCGCGGCGAAACCCAGGCCCAGCAGCACCAGGCCGACGCCGAACTTGACCGGGCCAGGCGGGTTCCAGTGCTTCTCCCACATCTTGGAGAACATCGGCGCCAGGATGACGAGGAAGAAGCTGTTCAGCACGCCGAACCAGCTGGCCGGCACTTCGGACTGCTCCAGCGCGAACTCGCGCGCCAGCATCCAGATCACCAGGCCCCAGATGACGGCGAAGGCCAGGCCCAGCATGGTGTTGGCCAGCAGGTAGCGGCTGCCGGTGCTGCGGTTGAGCTTCCACAGCAGCCAGGTCAGGATCACGGCCGGCAGCACGGTCATCAGCGAGTTGACGACCTTGAAGATGAAGCCGCTGGTGCCCACCAGCGCGCGGTCGGTGTAGTCGGCCGCAAAGATGGTCATGGACCCGCCGGCCTGCTCGAAGGCGAACCAGAAGAAGATCGTGAAGAAGGAGAAGACGAAGATGGCCTTCAGGCGGTCGGCCACGACGTGGGCCGGCGCTTCGTCAGCCGCGGCCGCAGCAGCGGCCTTGGCGCGATCCTCGACCTTCGGGGGCGCGCCGATGTCGCCGAAGATGTGCTGGCTGAAATAGAACTGCAGCGCGCCCAGGATCATGAACAGGCCGGCGAGGCCGAAGCCCAGGTGCCAGGACACCTTCTCGCCAATGTAGCCGCACAGCAGGATGCCGAAGAAGGCGCCGGCGTTCACGCCCATGTAGAACAGCGTATAGCCGCCGTCGCGGGCGTTGTCTTCCTTGGGGCCGTAGAGCTGGCCGACGATGGCCGACACATTGGGCTTGAACAGGCCCGTGCCCAGCACGACGAGGCCGAGGCCGATGTAGAAGCTCGGCACCGTGTTCAGGAACATCGAGATGTGGCCGGCCGCGATGACGAAGCCGCCGAACAAGACGGCGCGGCGCGTGCCGAGGTAGCGGTCCGCCAGGTAGCCGCCCAGCACCGGCAGCAGATAGGCCATGCCCGTGTACCAGCCATACAGCGACGTCGCCTCGGCACGGCTCCACCCCCAGCCGCCCTTGGCGACCTCGGTCACGAGGAAGAGCACCAGCAGGCCGCGCATGCCGTAGTAGGAGAAGCGCTCCCACATCTCGGTAAAGAACAGCACGAAGAGCTGATTGGGCTGGCCGAGGATGGTCGCCGGGGTAGGCGCCGCTCGGCCGGCCGTGGCCGGGTTGGCCACGGGGGTGGTGGTAGTCACGTCAGTCGTTCCAGGTGAAACCGCGAGGAGGCGGGCGGGTAGCCCGTGCGGAAGCCTGGAATTGTCCCGCCAGCAGGGCGTTTTCCGCGGACGGGCGGGCCAGGGATTGCCCTGGGTCGGTTCAAGCCCGCGGTATGCCGAGGAACTCAGGGCGCAGCGGCGTGCGGTGCGCCCGCGGCGGCGGCGAGAACGGGCTCACGCTCCGGCAGGATGTAGACCAGGCTCTTGCCAGCGCCCAGTGTGGGCAGCACGACCTCGTCGAAGAAGGCCGGTTCGACGACGACGCAGCCCAGCGTGATGCGGCGGTCCTCCAGCTTGGCCGAGGCCAGGCGCTCTGGGCGGCGCTGGCTGGCCGGCGCGGGACGCAGCCGGTGGATGGCAAGGTTGGCTTCGTAGTCGAACCAGACAATGCGCTCGCCGTTCAGGTTGACGCCCGGCTGGGCTTCGAAGCGGCCGGCCGGTGTCACGCGTTCGTTGACCTTGAGCGCCGCCGGCTGCTTGCCGCGCGAGCTCTGCGGCTCCTGGTCACCGGGCGTCAGGCCCAGCAATACGGGGGCGCGGCCGACGAGACTACCGTCCGCGGCATAGATCGACAGCGTCGCCTGGCGCTTGTCGACGATCGCAAAAGGGCGGCCGTCCCGGGCGTCACTGGCCACCGGCCTTGAGATGACCTGCGCGCCAGCCGAAGCCGTCGCAAAAAGGCTCCACACCGTGGCGATGCCACATACGACGGCCTTGGCCCGATCTGCCCAACTGCTGCCCACTCGACGCCCCTTGTACCGGGCGGCGCAACCATCGCGCCTGCCTTGGCGGGCAGTCTAGGAAAGCAGTCTTGTAACCAACAGACAAGGACTTCACGGTTTGGCGTTGTTACCTCGTCTTGACCCGGCCTGGGCCAGCACCTGGGGCGGTGCAGCGCCTGGGAAGAAGGCCATCAGGGACTTCTTTTCCGGCAGCACGTAGACAACGGCACGGCTCTGGCCCAGGTTGGGCAGGACGGTGCGCTCGAAGAAATCGACGGGAACGTTGATGCAGCCCCAGCTGATGCGGTTGTCGGCCGCCGTCTTGGTGGCCAGGCGCTCCAGGCGGCGCTCCTTGGGGTTGGAGTTGATCACGCGATGCATGGACACGGCGGCGTCGTAGTCCACCCAGACGACCTCCTTGCCGTCGGCGTTGCGGCCAGGGGCCGACACGAAGCGGCCGGCCGGCGTCGTGCGCTCCTGCGGCTTGATCTGCTCGATGCTCTTGCTGCCGATGCCAGCCACCGTGAGGTCGCCGGAGGCATAGCCGAGCAGCACCGGACTGGTGCCAAGCAGGCGGCCACCAGCGGTGAAGACGTAGACCTGGGCGCGGCGCTTGTCGATGATGGCGAAGGCGCTGCTGCCGTTGTCGGCCTCGCGCACGGCCCAGGCGGCCACGCGGGTCACGTCCAGCGGCGCACGGACCTTGCCGAAGTCAAGCTGGCGGTCGATGACCGCGGGCGGCTGGGTTGGGGCGGGCGCCTTGGCGACAGCCGCCGGGCGATGGGCGGACGCCACGGGCTTGCGCTTGAAGCTGCCGCCAAAGAAGGTGAAGAAAACGGCCAGTGCCAGGGCAGCGATGACGCCACCCTGGCCGAGGCCGATGAGGATGTCACGCCGCCGGGCTGCGGCGGCGAGATCAGCGCGTTCTCCGAAACGCATGGTTTGTGACGGAGGCAGCGCTCAGCCGACGACGATCAGTGACGGTCGGCGCGGGGGGCGGGCGCAGCCGGCTGGTCGTACGACGGGCTCGGCGTGGTCGTCGTGGTCGTGGTCGTCGTGTCAGTCGTCGTGGTGGTCGGCGTCGCGGCGGTGCTGTCGACCGGCGGCGTCACCTTGGCCGGGTCGTCGGCGGGCGGCTGCTGCTCGGCCATGGCGGCCGTGGCGGCGGTGCTGTCCGCAGGCGCCGCTGCATTCGGATCAGCCGGCGCCGCATTCGGGTCGGCAGGGGTCTGTTCGCTGGTGGGCGAAGCCGTGGCAGCGGCCATCGGGTCGGTAGGCTGCTTTTGATCTTCGGTCTGGGCGAAAGCCAAGCCGATGCTGGTCACGAGAACGGCGGCGGTCAGTGCACTGGTGGCGGTCTTGAGGGCGGACATGGGGGGAACTCCTTTTGAAAGCGGGAACCGGCCTGGAGCCGGGTGGCTGGGCCGGGCATTTCCACCGGCTGAGGTCCACTCTAGGCCTGCACCCTCGCGCCCGGCGTCGGCGCCGAGCGTCATCTCATGTAGGAGGCTCCCCCAGTCCGTAGCGGCCGGTTACGCCGTGTAGCTGCCGTGCCTCGCCGCTCGCATTCGCCTGAGCCTTTGCAGCCTCAGAGATTGAAGTCGTAGTCCACCGTCAGCGGCGCGTGGTCGCTGAACATCTGACCGGTGTAGATGGCCTCCCGCCGGGCCAGCGCCGCGATGCCGGGTGTGGCGAGGTGGTAGTCCAACCGCCACCCGACGTTGTTGGCGCGCGCCGCGCCGCGGGCGCTCCACCAGGTGTATTGCTCGGCCTTGTCGTTCAACGTACGGAAAACGTCGACGACACCCCCGTCATCGAAAAGCGTGGTCAACCAGGCGCGCTCCTCGGGCAGGAAGCCGCTGTTCTTCTGGTTGCCGCGCCAGTTCTTCAGGTCAATCTCCTTGTGCGCGATGTTGACGTCGGCGACGAGGATGAACTCGCGCTCGGCCTTCAACGCCTGCAGATGAGGGTAGAGCGCCGCCAGGAAGCGGTACTTGACCGCCTGGCGCTCCTCGCCACTGGTGCCGCTGGGAAAGTAGACGCTGATGAGGCTGAGCTTGCGGCCGGGCTTGTCGAAACGCTTCTCCACCCAGCGGCCCTCGCAGTCGAACTCGGGCATCGCCAAGCCCGTGATCAGGTCGCTGGGCTCTTCCTTGGTGTACAGGCCCACGCCTGAGTAGCCCTTTTTCTCGGCGTAATGGAAATGGCCGTTGAGCAGGTCGCAGCTGCGGAACTTGGCTTCCACGACATCCGCCTGCGCCTTGAGCTCCTGCACGCCGACGGCATCGGCCTGCTGCTTGTCGAGCCAGTCGAAGAAGCCCTTGCTGGCGGCGGAACGCACGCCGTTGAGGTTGGCGGTGATGAAGCGCATCGGATTAGGGAGAGGGTTTGACCTGGAGAAGTATCGCAGTGCAGCAAATGCACAACACAGCGGCACGCTTTCATCACGGAACCGTCATGTGATCTTTACGATCCAGTAGGAATCAGAGGCGCCGCGAGCGCCCATTTCTTTACCCACTTGCCCGCGAACCCGTCAACCCGAGGATTTCTCATGCCCAAATACAGCCTTTCACCGACCCTGCTCGCGCTGGCGCTGAGCACGGCCTTCCCGATGGCGGCCCTGGCGCAAGCCACGCCGACAGCGGAAGCCAAGAAAGACGTCAGCCAGCTCGAAGCCGTCATCGTCACCGGCAGCCGCCGGGCCGAGAACCTGAAGGAAGTGCCGCTGTCGATCTCGGCGATCAAGTCCGAGGATCTGGACACCTACAACGCCAGCGGCCAGGACGTCCGCGCCTTATCTGGCAAGGTACCGAGCCTGAACATCGAGTCCGACTACGGCCGCACCTTCCCGCGCTTTTACGTGCGCGGCCTGGGCAACACCGACTTCGACATGAACGCCTCCCAGCCGGTCGGCCTGGTGTACGACGATGTCGTGCAGGAAAGCATCGCGCTCAAGGGCTTCCCAGTCTTTGACATGGCCCAGGTGGAACTGCTGCGCGGCCCGCAGGGCACGCTGTTCGGCCGCAACTCGCCGGCCGGTGTCATGAAGTTCGATTCGGCCAGGCCCACCAAGCGCCTGGAAGGCTACGCCAACATCGGCTTCGGCCGCTGGAGCGCCGTCAACCTCGAGACGGCCGTCAACGTGCCGGTGAACGAAGACCTGCAGCTGCGCGTGGCGGGCCTGGCCCAGCGCCAGAGTGACCGTGTCCACAACCCGGTGACCAGCGCGACCTCCGACCTTGAAGGCTACAACGACAAGGCGCTGCGCCTGCAGGCCCTCTACAAGAGCGGCAACTTCGAGGGTCTTTTCAAGGTCCAGGCCCGCGACTTCAAGGGCACGGCCACGACTTTCCGCGCCAACATCATGAAGCGCGGCACCAATGACCTCGTCGACGGCTACGACGACAGCTCCTACCCCAGCGACGGCTACAACTCGCAGACGCTGAAGTCCAGCGAGGTCAGCGCTCGCCTGCGCTGGGATTTCGACGGCGTGTCGCTCTACTCCATCACCGCCCACGACCGCGCCAAGTTCTACAGCCGCGGCGACGTGGATGGTGGCTTCGGCTGCCGCTTCTGCGGCATCCCGGACGGCCCGAAGTACTACCCCTCCGGCTCGAACACGCCCTACCCGTCCGTCATCCCGTTTGACGCGCAGACAGCCGACGGCATCCCCTACCTGCGCCAGACGACCCAGGAATTCCGCCTGCAGTCCAACACCAGCGCGCCGTTCCAGTGGATCGCCGGCCTGTACTACTTCAACGAGAAGCTGCAGGTCGACAGCTTCAACTTCGACAGCTTCGCCGCGGGGGACCCGCAGAACGGCTATGCCGTGCAGCACCAGGAAGCCAAGTCCTGGGCGGCCTTCGGCAATGTGAAGTACGCCGTCACGCCGGACTTCAAGCTCACCGCCGGCCTGCGCTACACCGACGACAAGAAGGACTTCGACGCCGTGCGCACCTGGACGCCGGGCAAGGCCAACAACGTCGACATCATCGGCCCGTTCTACACCCACCCCAAGTCCACGAACTGGAGCTGGGACTTCGGCGCCAACTACAACCTCGACAAGTCCACCAGCGTGTTCGCGCGCGTCGCCACCGGCTACCGCGCGCCGTCCATCCAGGGCCGCGTGCTCTTTGGCGACTCGATCTCGGTGGCGAACTCCGAGAAGGTGCTGTCCGTCGAGGCCGGCTTCAAGGCCGACCTGCTCGACAACACCGCCCGCGTCAGCGGCACGGTGTTCAAGTACCGCGTCAAGGACATGCAGCTGACGGCCGGCTCGGGCTCGACCAATCAGAACCGCCTCGTCAACGCCGCCAAGGCCGAGGGCCAGGGCTTCGAGCTGGACGCCCAGGCCATCATCGCGCGCGACTGGCGCACGACGCTGGGCTTCTCGTACAACGACACGAAGATCAAGGACGCCAATCTCTTCGTGCAACCCTGCGGCAATGCCAACTTCCAGTTCCTGGAAGCCAACACCGGCTGCACGGTGCTCGACCCGGCCGGCCCGCTGGCTGGCACGGTCAGCATCAACGGCAACCCGCTGCCGCGCGCACCCAAGGTCACCTGGAACTGGACGCTCAAGTACAGCGTCGAGCTGGGCAACGGCGAGCTGAGCGTGCTGACCGATTGGGCCTACAAGGACAAGTACAACATGTTCCTGTACGAGGCCGTCGAGTACAAGGCCAAGTCGGCGCTGGAAGGCGGCCTGCGCGTGGGCTACGGCTGGAACAACGGCAAGTATGAAGTGGCGGCCTACTCGCGCAACATCACCAACCACCGCCAGGTCGTCGCCGCCATCGACTTCGACAACCTGACCGGCATCGTCAACGAGCCCCGCAGCTACGGCGTTCAGTTCAAGGCTTCTTTCTGACCCCGTAAGACGTCATGCGGGCCCCGCCCGCGACTTGGTGAAAACCATCGACGGCCCGGCCCCTTCTAGGGGTCGGGCCTGTTTTTTTGACCCCTAGAATCTTTGTCACATGTCCGCCGCGCCCACCGACTCTCTCGCCCAGTCCTTTGTCGCCTTCGCCGTCGAGGCTGGCGTGCTGCGCTTTGGCGAGTTCAAGACCAAGGCCGGCCGGCTCAGCCCCTATTTCTTCAACGCCGGCCTTTTCGATGACGGTGCCAAGCTGGGGCGACTGGCTGGCTTCTACGCCGAGCGGCTGATTGCCTCGGGCCTGCAGTTCGACATGATCTTCGGCCCGGCCTACAAAGGCATCACGCTGGCCGCCGCTGTATCCATGGAGCTGGCGCGCCGCGGCCACAACGTGCCGTTCGCCTACAACCGCAAGGAAGCCAAGGACCATGGCGAGGGTGGCACCCTCGTCGGCGCGCCGGTCCAGGGCCGCGTGCTGATCATCGACGACGTCATCTCCGCCGGCACCTCGGTGCGCGAATCCATCCAGATGATCGAGGCCGCCGGTGCCACACCCTGTGGTGTGAGCATCGCGCTGGACCGCCAGGAGAAGGCGGCCGAAGGCGGCGTCGACAGCCCGCAGTCTGCCGTGCAACAGGTTCAGCAGCGCTACGGCCTGCCGGTCGTCGCCGTGGCGGGTCTTGCCGACCTGCTGGCCTTTCTTGAAGGCGCGCCGGAGCTGGCCGCCCACCGCCCGGCCGTGCTGGCCTACCGAGAGCGTTACGGGGTCTGATGCGCGTCCTGCCCGCCCTGCCCGTTCTTGCCGGCCTGTTCGTCGCCAGCACCGCGCTGGCGCAAGACGTCACGCCCGCCAAGGGCATCTACACCTGCACGACGGCCGATGGCCGCAAGCTGACCGGCGACCGCCCGATCCCCGAGTGCACGACGCGCGAACAGCGCGTGCTCAACCCCGACGGCTCGCAGCGCGCGACGCTGCCGCCCTTCCTCAGCCCCGAGGAGCGCACCGCCAAGGAGGCCGCGGACCGCCGCGCCGCGGCGGAACGCATTGCCCAGTTGGACGCCATCCGCCGCGACCGCACGTTGATGCTGCGCTATCCCACCGAGGCCGCCCACCAGCGCGCCCGCAACGCCGCGCTGGACGACTCCAACAAGGCCATGCGCATGTCCGAGCGCCGCATCAAGGACCTGAACATCGAGCGCAAGCCCCTGCTCGACGAGGCCGAGTTCTACAAGGGCCGCCCACTGCCGGCCAAGCTCAAGCAGATGCTGGACGCCAATGACGCGAGCATCGAGGCCCAGCAGGTTCTCATCGAGAACCAGAAGGCCGAACTCGTGCGCATCAACAAGACCTTCGACGCCGAGCTCGCCCGGCTGAAGAAACTCTGGGCCGGCGCCACGCCGGGCTCACTGCCACCGCTTGGCGAGCTGCCGCCGACGGCACCGCCGCCGACGCCCAAGCGCTGAGTTCAGCTTCGGGCAAACCCTGGGCTAACCGAGCTTCTTCTTCAGCAGTTCATTGACCAGGGCGGGGTTGGCCTTGCCCTTGGTCGCCTTCATCGCCTGGCCGACCAGCGCGTTGAAAGCCTTGTCCTTGCCGGCCCGAAACTCGTCGACCGACTTCTGGTTGGCGGCCAGCACCTCGTCGAGGATGGCCTCGATGGCGCCGGTGTCATTCGACGTCCTGAGGTCCTTGGCGTCGATGACTGCATCGACATCCTTGCCCTCGCCGCTCCACAAAGCTTCGAAAACTTGCTTGGCAGAGTTGTTGGAGATCGTGCCGTCGGTAATGCGCACGATCAACTTGGCCAGCAACTCCGGGCCGACTGGCGCGGCATCAATCTCGCGGTCTTCCGAATTCAGCCGGCGCGACACCTCGCCCATAACCCAGTTTGCAACCAGCTTCGGAACCGCACCCGCGGCCTTCGCGGCCTCGTAGTAGCGCGCCGTCGCCAGGCTCTGCGTCATCATCGTCGCGTCATAGGCGGGCAGGCCATCGACGCTCTCGAAGCGCGCCGCCATCACGCGCGGCAGCTCGGGCATCTCACCCTTCACACGCTCCACCCACTCCGGCGCAATGACCAGCGGCGGCAGGTCGGGGTCGGGGAAGTAGCGGTAGTCCGCCGAGTCTTCCTTGCTGCGCATCGCGCGGGTCTCACCCGTGTCCGGGTTGTAAAGGATCGTCGCTTGGCTGATTCGGCGGCCGTCCTCCAGCTCATCGATCTGCCAGTTGACCTCGTAGTTCACCGCGTCGACCAGGAAGCGGAAGCTGTTGAGATTCTTGATCTCGCGGCGGGTGCCATAGGGCTCGCCGGGCTTGCGCACCGACACGTTGACGTCGCAGCGGAACGAGCCTTCCTGCATGTTGCCGTCGCAGATGCCCAGCCACATGACGAGGGCGTGCAGCGTCTTGGCGTACTCGACCGCCTCGGCTCCCGAGCGCATGTCGGGCTCGGAGACGATCTCCAGCAGCGGCGTGCCGGCGCGGTTCAGGTCGATGCCGGACTGGCCGTGATAGTCCTCGTGCAGGCTCTTGCCTGCATCCTCCTCGAGGTGGGCGCGGGTCAGGTTGACCTTGTGCTTGACGTCGCCGACGAAGAACTCGACCGAGCCGCCCTGCACCACCGGGATCTCGAACTGGCTGATCTGGTAGCCCTTGGGCAGGTCCGGGTAGAAGTAGTTCTTGCGCGCGAAGATGGACAGCGGCGCCACCTTGGCGCCAACCGCCAGGCCAAAGCGGATGGCCCGCTCGACCGCCGCGCGGTTCAGCACCGGCAGCGTGCCGGGCAGGGCCAGGTCCACCGGCGAAGCCTGGGTGTTGGGCGCCGCACCGAAGGCGGTCGAGCTGCCGCTGAAGATCTTGCTCTGCGTGGAGAGCTGGACGTGGTTTTCGAGGCCGATGACGACCTCATAACCGCGGATGAGCTTGGAAGTTGGCATATTCAGAATCCTGCGGGCGCGGCCAGATGCCAGTCGGTGGCCTGCTGGAGGGCATGAGCGGCGTGCAGCAATTGCCCTTCCTTGAAGTAGTTACCGATCAACTGCAGGCCGACGGGCATGCCGCCGTCGCCCAAGCCCACCGGCACGCTCATGCCGGGCAGGCCAGCAAGCGAGCCGGGCAGCGTGAAGATGTCGGCGAGGTAGGCCTGGGTCGGGTTGTCCTTGCCCTCGCCATGCTTCCAGGCGACGGTGGGCGCCACCGGGCCGGCGATGACGTCGCACTGGGCGAAGCACTGCTGGAAGTCGTCAGCGATCATGCGGCGCAGCTTCTGAGCCTGCAGGTAATAGGCGTCGTAGTAGCCGTGTGACAGCACGTAGCTGCCAATCATGATGCGGCGCTTGACCTCTGGGCCGAAACCCTCGGCGCGCGTCTTCTTGTACATATCGAGAAGATCGTCGTACTTGGCCGCACGATGGCCGAACTTGACGCCATCAAAGCGGCTCAGGTTGGAACTCGCCTCGGCCGGCGCAATGATGTAGTAGACGGGAATGGCCAGTTCGGTGCGCGGCAGGCTGACGTCCACCAGCGTGGCGCCCAGCTTTTCCAGCTCGGCCAGACCCGCGCGCACGGCGGCGTTCACGTCCGCCGACAGGCCCGCTGGGAAGAACTCCTTGGGCAGGCCAATGCGCAGGCCCTTCAGCGGTTTGCCGGCAGAAGCGCCCTCGCGGGCCGCCAGCATCTGCGCATGAAAGTCCTGCGGCGGTTGCTGCACGCTGGTCGCGTCGCGCTCGTCGAAGCCGCTCATGCTGGACAGCAGCAGCGCGCAGTCCTCGGCCGAGCGGGCCATGGGGCCGGCCTGGTCCAGGCTGGAGGCGAAGGCGATCATGCCGTAGCGGCTGCACACGCCATACGTCGGCTTGATGCCGGTGATGCCCGTGAAGCTGGCCGGCTGGCGGATGGAGCCGCCGGTGTCGGTGCCGGTCGTGCCGGGCACGAGGCGGGCTGCCACGGCGACGGCCGAGCCGCCGGACGAGCCGCCGGGCACGCGACTGACATCCCAGGGGTTGTGCGCCGGACCGTAGGCGCTGTTCTCGTTGGCCGAACCCATCGCGAACTCGTCGCAGTTCAGCTTGCCTAATGAAACCGTGCCGGCCGCGTTCAGCTTGGCGACAACGGTCGCGTCAAACGGGCTGCGGTAGCCGGCCAGGATCTTGGAGCCGGCCGTCGTCGGCATGTCGGCCGTGACGTAGATGTCCTTGTGCGCAATCGGCACGCCGGTCAGCGCAGCGGCATTGCCGGACGCCAGCACCGCGTCAGCGGCAGCCGCACGGGCCAGCGCGCCGTCGGCGTCCACATGCAGGAAGGCGCCCAGGCTGGCGTGGGCGGCAATGCGCTCCAGCAGGCTTTGCGTCGCCTCGCGGCTGGACAGGGCACGGCTTTTCAGGGCGGCGGCCAGCTCGGCCACGCCCATGTCGTGAACGGGCTTCATTCGATGACCTTGGGAACGAGGAAGAGGCCGTCCTCGACGGCCGGGGCGCTGCGCTGGTTCAGCTCGCGCTGGTTGGTCTCGGTGACGGCGTCATCACGCAGGCGCAACTGCACCTGCTGGATGGCCGACAGCGGCGTGTACAGCGGCTCGACGCCGGCGGTATCCACGGCGCTCATCTGGTCCACGATCTTGAAGAAGTCGTTCAGGTTGCCCAGCAGCGCCGCAGATTCAGCCGGTTGCAGTTCCAGCCGGGCCAAATTGGCGATGCGGCTCACGTCATCGGGAGTGAGGCTCATGAGTCGTTTTCAGAAGTAAGGATTGAGCCAGAAACCCAGTATTGGCGGGCTCGAAACGAAGGGGTTCGGTTATTATCGCCGTCCATCTTCATGGCCTTCGGGGCTGCCCTCTCAGCGACAGATTTCGTCGCGGTCCGGGCGGCCTTGCTGCTTTAAGCACCCCCCATTTTCAGAGCCGCGCCCCGCCGGCGAGGCTCCTTCCGCGCCCACCCATGTTCGCCTCCCTGCGCCGCTATTTCTCGACCGACCTCGCCATCGACCTCGGCACCGCCAACACCCTGATCTACGTGCGTGGCAAGGGCATCGTCCTCGACGAGCCCTCGGTCGTTTCCATCCGCCACGAAGGCGGCCCCAACGGCAAGAAAACCATCCAAGCCGTTGGCCGCGAGGCCAAGGCCATGCTGGGCAAGGTGCCCGGCAACATCGAGGCCATCCGGCCGATGAAGGACGGCGTCATCGCCGACTTCACGGTCACTGAGCAGATGCTCAAGCAGTTCATCAAGATGGTCCACGACTCGAAGACCTTCAAGCCGAGCCCGAGGATCATCATCTGCGTGCCCTGCGGTTCCACCCAGGTGGAGCGCCGCGCGATTCGCGAGAGCGCCCTCGGCGCCGGTGCCAGCGAGGTCTACCTGATCGAGGAACCGATGGCTGCGGCGATCGGCGCCGGGCTGCCGGTGGCCGAGGCCTCGGGCTCGATGGTCGTCGACATCGGCGGCGGCACCACCGAAGTCGGTGTCATCTCGCTGGGCGGCATGGTCTACAAGGGCTCGGTCCGCGTCGGCGGCGACAAGTTCGACGAGGCCATCATCAACTACATCCGCCGCAATTACGGCATGTTGATCGGCGAGCCCACGGCCGAGGCGATCAAGAAGAACATCGGCAGCGCCTTCCCCGGCTCCGAGGTCAAGGAGATGGAAGTCAAGGGCCGCAACCTCTCCGAGGGCGTGCCGCGCAGCTTCACGATCTCGTCCAACGAGATCCTGGAAGCCCTGACCGATCCGCTCAACCAGATCGTTTCCGCCGTGAAGAACGCGCTGGAGCAGACGCCGCCCGAACTGGGCGCCGACATCGCCGAGCGCGGCATGATGCTGACTGGTGGCGGCGCACTGCTGCGCGACCTGGACCGCCTGCTGGGCGAGGAAACCGGCCTGCCGGTGCTGGTGGCCGAAGACCCGCTGACCTGCGTCGTGCGCGGTTGCGGCATGGCGCTCGAACGCATGGAGCGCCTGGGCTCGATCTTCACGTCGGAGTGAACCGGCCTTCTTCCCACGCTGAAGCAATGCAACCACAGAGGCACAGAGGCACGGAGAACAGACCGGCTCCGCATTTCCTCTGTGCCTTTGTGCCTCGGTCGTTGCGTTTATCGTCGCAACCGCCACTGTCTGCCTGACCTCGCGGCGCCATGCCCCTCGGCACACTAGACCGCACCCCACCGCCGTTCTTCCGCCAGGGTCCGTCGGCGCTGACCAAGCTCGCGCTGTGTTCGGCGCTCGCGCTGCTGCTGATGGTGGCGGACGCGCGTTTCAAGCTCATGCAGCCGGTGCGCGGCGCCTATGCGCTGGTGCTGCACCCGGTGCAGCGCCTGCTGCTGACGCCGGTGGACGCCTGGGAGACGGCTGGCGACTACCTGCGCGGCACCAAGCGCGCCATGGAGGCCGAGGACCAGGCCAGGCGGCAGCTCAGCGCCCAGGCCGAGCGCCTGTCGCGCGCCCAGGCGCTGGAGGCCGAGAACGACCATCTGCGCAAGCTGCTGGGCCTCAAGCCCTCGCTGATTGCGCCCTCGATGCCTGCCGAGGTGCTGTTCGAAGCACCCGACCCCTTTTCGCGCCGTGTCGTCATCGACCGGGGTGCCACGCTGGGCGTGGTGGCTGGTTCGCCGGTCATCAATGAGGCCGGCGTGCTGGGGCAGGTAACGCGCGTCTACCCGCTGTCGGCCGAGGTCACGCTGCTGACCGACAAGGAGGCAGCCATCCCGCTGTTGAACGCCCGCACGCAGATGCGCAATGCCGCCGCCGGCCGCGCTGACGGATCGGGCATGGAATTGCGTTTCCTGGCCGCGAATGCCGATATCAAGGTCGGCGACCTGATGACGACCTCCGGCCTGGACGGCGTCTACCCGCCGGGCCTGCCGGTCGCCAAGGTCAGCGTCGTCGAGCGGCGCGGCGATTCCAGCTTCGCCCAGGTGCTGCTGGCACCCATTGCCCAGCCCGACAGCGCCCGCCACGTCCTCATCTTGCTGCCGCAGGACCGTCATCTGCCTGCCAAGAAGGAAGCGGAAGCGGCCGCCGCCGATGAAGCCGCCTCTGCCGCGGCCACCAAGGCCGCCGTGCGCGCCGCCAAGAAGGCCGAGCGTGCTGAAAAAGCTGCCGCCAAGGCCTCGGGAGCCTCCCAATGATCATGCCGCGCGCCGCCGACCAGCTGCTGCTGCCGGCCAACCCCTGGTTCATCGGCTTCACGCTGATCGTCGCGCTGATGATCGACATGGTGCCGGCCGGCCGGCTGGCGGCCTCGCCTGACGTGCTGGCCGTCGTGCTCGTGTTCTGGGGCGTGCACCAGCCCCGGCGCGTCGGCGTGTTGTGGGCCTTCATCTTCGGCCTGGCCATGGACGTGCACGACGGCGCCCTGCTCGGGCAGCATGCGCTGGCCTACAGCGGCCTGAGCTTCGGCGCCATCACGCTGCACCGCCGCCTGACCTGGTTCCCGCTGGGCGCCCAGGCCGTGCAGGTGCTGCCGCTGTTCTTCGGCGCCCATGCGCTGGCGTTGATCGTGCGGATGATCATCGGTGGCATGTGGCCAGGCTGGGGCGTGCTGCTGGCGCCGGTCTTCGAGGCGGCGCTGTGGCCCGTGGCGAGCTTCCTGCTGCTGGCACCGCAGCGCCGTGCGCCCGACCGCGACGCCCACCGGCCACTCTGAGCCGTGGTCGTCCTCAAGAACCTCCACCAGGAGCTGTCGCGCTTCCGGCTGCGCGTGCTGGCCGCGGGCGCCTTCGTGCTGTTCTGCTTCGGCCTGCTGGTCGCGCGCCTGCTGTGGTTGCAGGTGGTGCAGTACGACAGCTTCGCCGAACGCGCCGAGTCCAACCGGATCGCCGTCGTGCCCATCGTGCCCAATCGCGGCCTCATCAAGGACCGCAACGGCGTCGTGCTGGCGAGCAACTACTCGGCCTACACGCTGGAAATCAACCCCGAGAAGGTCGTCGATCTGGACGCCACCATCGAGGCCCTGGGTCAGGTCATCGAGGTTCAGGCCCGCGACAAGCGCCGCTTCAAGCGCTTGCTGGAAGAAACCAAGCACACCGACTCCCTGCCCATCCGCACCAAGCTGACGGACGAAGAGGTCGCCCGCTTCACGGCCCAACGCTTTCGCTTTCCCGGCGTGGAGATCAAGGCGCGGCTGTTCCGCTCCTATCCCCTGGGCGAGGTTGGCGCCCACCTGATCGGCTATATCGGCCGCATCAACCAGGCCGAGAAGAAGGCCATGGACGATTGGGAAGAAGAAGACCTCGCCAACTACCGCGGCACCGAGTACATCGGCAAGCTGGGCCTGGAACAGGCCTATGAGAAGGAGCTGCACGGCGCGACCGGTTTCGAGCAGGTGGAGACGAGCGCAGGCGGCCGCGCCGTGCGGCGCCTTGCCCACAAGCCGCCGACGCCCGGCAACACGCTGAACCTGTCCATCGACATCAAGCTGCAGGCGCTGGTGGAGCGGCTTTTCGGCGAGCGCCGCGGCGCGCTGGTCGCCATCGATCCGCGCAACGGCGAGGTGCTGGCCTTTGTTTCCAAGCCGACCTTCGACCCCAACCTCTTCGTCGACGGCATCGACGCCGACTCCTGGCGGGACCTCAACGAGGACATCGACAAGCCGCTGCTGAACCGGGCCCTGCGCGGCACCTACCCGCCGGGTTCGACGTTCAAGCCGCTGATGGCCATGGCGGCGCTGAACAGTGGCAAGCGCTCGCCCAGCACGGTCATCATCGACAACCTGACCTACAGCTTCGGCGGCCGCACCTTCGGCAGCCCCGAGACCGATCGCGCCGGCCCCAAGGACATGCGCCTGGCCATCGTCAGCTCGTCCAACGTCTACTTCTACAGCCTGGCCAACGAGATGGGCGTGGACCTGATCCACGACCAGCTGGAGCCCTTCGGCCTGGGCCGCAAGACCGAGATCGACGTGCAGGGCGAGGTCACCGGCGTGCTGCCCTCGCAGGACTGGAAGCGCCGCTACTTCGCCAGGAGCCCGGCGAATCAGAAGTGGTTCCCCGGCGAGACCATCTCGCTGGGCATCGGCCAGGGCTACAACAGCTTCACCATGCTGCAGATGGCCACGGCCTACTCGACCATCGCTTCCGGCGGCCAGCGCTACAAGCCGCGCCTGGTGCGCGAGATCGAGGACGTGGTGAAGCACGAGCAGCGCCGCATCGCCAGCGATGCGCTGCCCGCGCTGCCGCTGAAGCCCGCCGACGTCGCCGTCATTCAAAACGCGATGAACGGCGTGACGCTCGAAGGCACGTCGCGCCAGGTTTTCCTGGGCGCGGGCTACCAGAGCGGCGGCAAGACCGGCACGGCTCAGGCCGTCGGCTTGAAGGCCGGCGAGAAGTACAGCAGCATCAAGGCGGACGAGCGCAAGCGCGACCATTCGCTCTACGTCGCCTTCGCGCCGGTGGACAACCCGACGGTGGCCCTGGCCGTCATCGTCGAGAACGCCGGCTGGGGATCTTCTTCCGCTGCGCCGATTGCGCGCCGCGTATTCGACTATCTGCTGCTGGGCCAGTACCCCAGCGAGGAAGACATCGCCAAGACGCAGCTGGGCCAGACCTTCGCCCCCACCGGCACACCGCGCAAGGTGGCGGACGTACCACTGTCAGGCTGGCAGCCGATAGCGCCCTCGGTCTCGGCCTCCGCAGCTTCGGCGCCCCCCGCACCCGCCTCGGGAGCCTCGCGATGACCGTCATCGAACGCCCGCCCCTGTGGCAACGCCTCAAGCCCTGGCTCAGCGGCTTCGACATCCCGCTGCTGCTCGCCGTGCTGTGGATGTGCGGCTGGGGCCTGCTGTGCATGTACTCGGCCGGCTACGACCACGGCACGCGCTTTGCCGACCATGCCCGCAACATGGTGCTGGCACTGGGGCTGATGTTCATCGTCGCCCAGGTGCCGCCGCAAAAGCTGATGGCCCTGGCCATTCCGCTGTACACGATCGGCGTGATGCTGCTGATCGCGACCGCTCTCTTTGGTGTCACGAAGAAGGGGGCCACGCGCTGGCTCAGCATCGGCGTCACGCAGATCCAGCCGTCCGAGCTGCTCAAGCTGGCGACGCCGCTGATGCTGGCCTGGTGGTTCCAGAAGCGCGAGGGCCTGCTGCGCTGGCCGGACTTCATCGCCGCCTTCGCGCTGCTGCTCGTGCCCTTTTTGCTGATCGCCAAGCAGCCCGACCTGGGCACCGGCATCCTGGTGCTGGCGGCCGGCCTTTACGTGATCTTCTTCGCCGGCCTGCCGTGGAAGCTCATCGTGCCGGCCCTGGTGCTGGGCGCCGCCGGCGCGACCGCCCTGGTGCTCAGCGAGGACGCCATCTGCCAGCCCGACCTGAAATGGCCGGTGCTCAAGGAGTACCAGAAACACCGCATCTGCACGCTGCTGGACCCGTCCAAGGACCCGCTGGGCAAGGGCTTTCACATCATCCAGGGCGAGATCGCCATCGGCTCCGGCGGCATGACCGGCAAGGGCTTCATGCAGGGCACGCAGACCCACCTGGAGTTCATCCCCGAGCGCACCACCGACTTCATCTTCGCGGCCTTTGGCGAGGAGTTTGGACTGATGGGGGCGCTGGCCCTGCTGGCCGGCTTCACCGCGCTGATCCTGCGCGGGCTGATGATCGCCTCCGACGCGCCGACCCTGTTCACCCGCCTGATGGCCGGCGCGGTGACGCTGTCCTTCTTCACCTATGTCTTCGTCAACATGGGCATGGTCAGCGGCATCCTGCCGGTCGTGGGCGTGCCCCTGCCCTTCGTCAGCTATGGCGGTACGGCGATGGTGACGCTGGGGTTGTCGCTGGGGCTGCTGCTGTCGATCGCCCGCGTCAAGAAGCTGGTGAAGACGTAGCCGGAAACCTGATCGTGAACCGCGCCCCCGGCCCCTGGCCGTCGGGCGCCTCGCCCCCCACGGCGCGACGCACGCGCGCGTCATCCAGGGTCAGCTCGGCCTCGTGGTGCTGCACGATCTCCTGCACGATGGCCAGCCCCAGGCCCGAGCCTTCCACACCGCTGCCGAGCGAGCGGTAGAAGGGCTGGAACACCTTGTCGCGCTCGGCGGGCGCGATGCCCGGCCCGGTGTCCTCGACCTGCAGCACGACAACTTGGCCAAAGGGGTCCTCCACCACGCGCACCGTCACCAGGCCGCCGGCCGGCGTGTAGAGCAGCGCGTTGTCGACGAGGTTGCGGATCAGCTCCCCGATCAACACCGGCTGGCCATGCACACGCAGCCGGCTTTCATCCGGCACCACGCCGTCGTAGCCCAGGTCAATGCGGCGCTCCAGCGCGCGCGGCACGAAATCGCGCACCGTGTCGATGGCGATCTCGGCCAGGCTGACGGGTTCACGCCGCATGGCCTGTTCGGCGTCTTCAGCGCGGGCCATGGACAGCAGCTGGTTGACCATGTGGGCCGCTCGCTCGCTGGCGCGGGCAATCTGGGCCAGCGAACGTTTCAATTCATCGGGGTTGGAGCGGCCAGCATCGATCTCGCGCTGCATGAACTCGGCCTGGGTACGCAGGCCAGCCAGCGGCGTCTTGAGCTGATGGGCAGCGTCGGCCAGGAAGTGCTTCTGCCGGCTCATCGATGAGTCCAGCCGCGCGAGCAGGTCGTTGATGGCCTGCACCAGCGGCGCGACCTCATCGGGCACGCGCTGCTCGTCAATGGGCGACAGGTCTGAACTCTCGCGCGAGCGGATGCGCCGCTGCAATTCATTCAGCGGCGAGATGCCACGCGCCAGCGCCAGCCAGACCAGCAGCACCGCCAGCGGCAGGATGACGAACTGCGGCAGGATGACGCCCTTGATGATCTCGTTGGTCAGCCGGGCGCGCTTGCCCAGCGTCTCGGCGACCTGCACCAGCATGGTCTTGGCCGACCCGGCCTGCCCCTCGGGCGCCACCCAGAGATAGGCCACGCGCACGGCGTCGGTGCCGACCTCGTCGTCGCGGAAATGCAGCTCCCAGGGCACGACGGGGGCATCCTCGGTCGGCACCGCCAACGTCGCATCGCCACTGAGCAGTTCGCCACGCAGGCCCAGCACCTGGTAGAAGACCGTGTCCGACGCGTCCGCCCGCAACAACGCCGCGGCCTCGGGCGCCAGCGCATAACGGTCCTTGCCCTTGACAGGCGCCGCCTCGGCCGCCACCTGCAGCCCGAGGCTGCGCGCCATCTCGCCCAGCTCGCGGTCATAGGGCCGGCTGGCAATGCCCTGCGCCACCAGCCAGGTCAGCGCGACGCTGATCGGCCAGATCAGCAGCAGCGGCGCGAGCATCCAGTCGAGGATCTCGCCGAACAGCGAACCCTGCGCAGCAGGGGCGCCCGCCTGAACCAGCGTGCCCTGTTCGGGGCTGGCGCCGTCCTTGTTGGGCATTTAGGAGTTGATCTTCTCTAGGCAGTAGCCGAGGCCGCGCACCGTCGCGATGCGGATCGGCCCCTGCTCGATCTTCTTGCGCAGGCGGTGGATGTAGACCTCGATGGCGTTGTTCGAAACCTCCTCGCCCCACTCGCACAGGCGCTCGACGAGCTGGTCCTTGCTGACCAGCCGCCCGGCGCGCTGCAACAGCACCTCCAGCAGCGACAGCTCGCGTGCCGACAGCTCCAGCATCTGCTCGTTGATATAGGCCACCCGGCCGGTGGCATCAAAGGTCAGCGGCCCATGCTTGATGAGGCTGCTGGCGGTGCCCAGGCCACGGCGGGTCAGCGCGCGCACGCGCGCCTCAAGCTCCTGCAATGAGAAGGGCTTGGCCATGTAGTCATCGGCGCCCAGGTCCAGCCCCTTGACGCGCTGCTCGACGCTGTCCGCCGCCGTCAGGATCAGCACCGGCATGGTGGAACCGCGTGCGCGCAGCTTGCGCAGCACCTCCAGCCCATGCAGGCGCGGCAGACCAAGGTCGAGGATGACGAGGTCGAACTCATGCGTCGCCAACGCCGAATCGGCCTCGGTGCCAGAACTGACCCTGTCGACAGCGTAGCCAGAGGCCCGCAAGGCCCGCAGCAAGCCATCGGCCAGCACTTGGTCGTCTTCGGCAATCAGGATGCGCATAGGTTTTGTCTCCGCCGCCGATGTTAGGCGGTGGCACGCATGGCTCATGCCATGAGCCACCCCACACCTAGGATGCTCCTCAATCCTGATCCGCTAGCTGCCGTGGATCGGGGGACAAACCACTGTACAAACCCACAGCTTGCCCCATAATTCAGCCCATTCCCCACGGAGATTCGCATGGACGCCCCCGTCAAAGCCCTGAACACCGAAAAAGCCAAGGCCCTGCAGGCCGCCCTCGCCCAGATCGAAAAGCAGTTCGGCAAGGGCTCCATCATGCGGCTCGGTGAAGGCGAGGTCATCGAAGACATCCAGGTCGTCTCCACCGGCTCCCTGGGCCTGGACATCGCACTGGGCGTCGGCGGCCTGCCACGCGGCCGCGTCGTCGAGATCTACGGCCCCGAGTCCTCCGGCAAGACGACGCTGACCCTGCAGGTCATCGCCGAGATGCAAAAGCTCGCCGGCACTTGCGCCTTCATCGACGCCGAGCACGCGCTGGATATCCAGTACGCCCAGAAGCTCGGCGTCAACCTGCAGGAACTGCTGATCAGCCAGCCCGACACCGGCGAACAGGCCCTCGAGATCGTCGATGCGCTGGTGCGCTCCGGCTCGGTGGACCTGATCGTCATCGACTCGGTCGCAGCGCTGACGCCCAAGGCCGAACTCGAAGGCGAGATGGGCGACAGCCTCCCCGGCCTGCAGGCCCGCCTGATGAGCCAGGCCCTGCGCAAGCTGACCGCCACGATCAAGAAGACCAATTGCATGGTCATCTTCATCAACCAGATCCGCATGAAGATCGGCGTCATGTTCGGCTCGCCCGAGACGACCACCGGCGGCAATGCGCTGAAGTTCTACGCCTCCGTGCGCCTGGACATCCGCCGCATCGGCTCGATCAAGAAGGGCGAGGAAGTCATCGGCTCCGAGACCAAGGTCAAGGTCGTCAAGAACAAGGTCAGCCCCCCGTTCAAGACTGCCGAGTTCGACATCCTCTATGGCGAGGGCATCAGCCGCGAGGGCGAGATCGTCGACATGGGCGTGGTCGCCAAGGTCGTCGAGAAGTCCGGCTCCTGGTACGCCTACCAGGGCGAGAAGATCGGCCAGGGCAAGGACAACGCTCGCGAGTTCCTGCGCGAGAACGTCGACGTGGCCCGCGAGATCGAGAACAAGATCCGTGAATCCCTGGGGGTCGCTCCGCTGACCACGGCGGCCGAGGAGTAAGCCGCCAGCCCTCCCCATGGCGACCCGGGCGCCGCTGTCGTTGAAAGCCCGCGCCATTGGCCTGCTGGCCCAGCGCGAGCACAGCCGTGCCGAGTTGCGGCGCAAGCTGTTGCGGATCGAGCAGCAACGGCGGCAGCGTGCGCGCCTGGCCGCGGCGCAGGCCGCCGGCGAGGGCGAACCGTCGGCGGCTGTCGAAGAGGAAGATGGCGCTGAGGACGTTGCGGTCGCGGTCGATGCCTTGCTCGACGCCCTCGCGGCCACCGGTTACCTGGACGAAACCCGTTTCGTCGAGTCCCGCCTGCATCTGCGCGCCAACCGCTTTGGCGCCCAGCGCATCCAGCAGGAACTGGCCCAGCACGGGCTCAAGCTGGGTGCCGAACAGCAGGCAGCCCTGCGCGAAACGGAGATGGAACGCGCCCGTGAAGTCTGGCGCAGGCGCTTCGGCGACGATCCTTCGCGCGACGCCGCCGAACGAGCGCGTCAAAGCCGGTTCCTGCTGGCACGCGGTTTTGCCCCCGAAGTGGTGCGCCGCTTGCTGAGGGCCTAAGGGCCGCTTGACCGAGCGCGCAGGGGGAGTTTTCACCCTCCGTGCTACATTGCCGCCTGCCCCAAAAACGAGGGTTCACCCGGTTACAAGCCCCTTTGCCCCTCTGGCAGAGCGGTGCAAAGACCGGGCCGACCCCGTCCCGGCATCGGCCGGGGTGATTCGCCATTCCCCCGTTTCATGCCTGTCGCCCACCCGTCCGTCCCGCGCCGCCCGCTGCATCGCCGCGCCCTCGATGTGCAGGTGTTCGCGCGTGATGACGGCTTGTTCGACGTCGAAGCCAGCCTGACAGACACCAAGACGCATGACGTGCCACTGGCGGGCGTGCCGCGCAAGGCCGGCCAGCCTATCCACGAGATGCACCTGCATCTGACCGTGGACGCGACGCTCACCATCACCGCAGCCCGTTCCGAGACGCTGTGGATGCCGTATCCCGGCGCCTGCGACCACCATGGCAATGCCTATGCCCGCCTCATCGGCCTGAACCTGATGAAGGGCTTCCGGCAGGCCGTCGGCGAACGCCTCGGCGGCACGCGCGGCTGCACCCACGTCACCGAGCTGTGCCAGATCTTGCCGACGGCCGTCATCCAGGCCATGGCTGGCTCCGTCATCGATACACGTGAGAGCCCCCACGCGCCTTCGGCGCTGCCCCTCGAGGGGGCTGAGACGCCTAGGGGCGGCCCGTCGCCGTCTCGCGAAGGCGACGCCGCCGGCAATCCGCCCTTCCAGCTCGACCGTTGCCACGCACTGCGCCGCGACAGCGTGACCGTCGCCAAGTTCTATCCCCGCTGGCATCAACAAACCGCTGCCCAGCCGGCCACTTCCGAATCCTGACTTCCCCGACCCGAGAGACCCAGCCATGAAAATCCACGAATACCAGGGCAAAGAGATCCTGCGCCAGTTCGGCGTGCCGGTGCCGCGCGGCATCCCGGCCTTCACCGTGCAGGAAGCCGTCGAGGCCGCCCAGAAGCTGGGTGGCCCGGTCTGGGTGGTCAAGGCCCAGATCCACGCCGGCGGCCGCGGCAAGGGTGGCGGCGTCAAGGTCGCCAAGACGCAGGACGATGTCAAGGCGCTGGCCGAGAAGATCCTCGGCATGCAGCTGATCACGCACCAGACCGGCCCTGATGGCCAGAAGGTCCGTCGCCTGTATATCGAAGATGGCGCTGACATCAAGAAGGAGCTCTACGTCTCGCTGGTCACCGACCGCGGCACGCAGAAGGTCGCCTTCATCGCGTCGAGCGAAGGCGGCATGGACATCGAAGAGGTGGCCCACTCCACGCCCGAGAAGATCATCACCGAGATGATCGACCCGCTGACGGGCCTGACCGAAGCGCAGTCGCGCAAGATCGCTGCGGCCATCGGCCTGACTGGCGCCTCCATCGACCAGGCCGTCGACATCTTCGCCAAGCTCTACAAGTGCTACATGGACACGGACGCGTCGCTGGTTGAAATCAACCCGCTGAACTGCGACTCCAAGGGCAACCTGATCGCCCTGGACGCGAAGTTCAACTTCGACGCCAACGCGCTGTTCCGCCACCCCGAGATCGTGGCCTACCGCGACCTGGACGAAGAAGATCCCGCTGAAGTTGAAGCCAGCAAGTTCGACCTCGCCTACATCAGCCTGGACGGCAACATCGGCTGCCTGGTGAACGGCGCCGGTCTGGCCATGGCCACGATGGACACCATCAAGCTGTTTGGCGGCGAGCCGGCCAACTTCCTGGACGTCGGCGGCGGCGCCACGGCCGAGAAGGTGACCGAGGCCTTCAAGATCATGCTCAAGAACAAGAGCGTGAAGGGCATCCTGGTCAACATCTTCGGCGGCATCATGAAGTGCGACACCATCGCCGAGGGCGTCATCACCGCCTGCAAGGCCGTGAACCTGTCCGTGCCGCTGGTTGTGCGCATGAAGGGCACCAACGAAGAACTGGGCAAGAAGATGCTGGCCGAATCCGGCCTGCCCATCATCGCGGCCGACACGATGGCCGAAGCGGCCACCAAAATCGTCGCCGCAGTCGCCTAAGCCCGCCCAGAGGAATCAGACATGTCCATCTACATCAACAAAGACACCAAGGTCATCACCCAGGGCATCACCGGCAAGACCGGCCAGTTCCATACCCTGGGCTGCCAGGCCTATGCCAACGGCAAGAACGCCTTCGTCGCGGGCGTGAACCCGAAGAAGGCCGGCGAGAAGTTCAGCGAGATCCCCATCTACGCGACCGTCAAGGAAGCCGCTGGCCAGACTGGCGCGACCGTCTCCGTCATCTACGTGCCGCCCGCCGGTGCCGCCGCCGCGATCTGGGAAGCCGTCGAAGCCGACCTGGACCTGGCGATCTGCATCACCGAAGGCATCCCCGTCCGGGACATGCTGGAAGTGCGCAACAAGATGAAGGCCAAGGAAGCCGCTGGCGGCAAGCGCACGCTGCTGCTGGGCCCCAACTGCCCCGGCCTGATCACGCCGGAAGAAATCAAGATCGGCATCATGCCCGGCCACATCCACCGCAAGGGCCGCATCGGCGTCGTATCACGCTCCGGCACGCTGACCTATGAAGCCGTGGCGCAGCTGACCGAGATCGGCCTGGGCCAGTCGTCGGCCGTCGGCATCGGTGGCGACCCGATCAACGGCCTGAAGCACATCGACGTGATGAAGGCCTTCAACGACGACCCGGACACCGACGCCGTCATCATGATCGGCGAGATCGGCGGCCCGGACGAGGCGGAAGCCGCGCGCTGGTGCAAGGCCAACATGAAGAAGCCCATCGTCGGCTTCATCGCCGGCGTCACGGCGCCCCCCGGCAAGCGCATGGGCCACGCCGGCGCGCTGATCTCCGGCGGCGCCGACACGGCCGATGCCAAGCTCGCCATCATGGAAGAGTGTGGCTTCACGGTCACGCGCAACCCATCCGAGATGGCCAAGCTGCTCAAGGCCCTGCTCTGAGCCTGCTCTCCGTGAGCAATTCGAGGGCCGTTCACTGAACGGCCCTTTTCCTTTGCTGCCTGCGTAGTTGCACGCAGACGCAGCCCGCCCGGGCGGACCGACACTCGGGCGACCAACACCGAGCCTGCCATGGACCTGCTGAACGCCGCCTTCTTCATCGCGCTGCTGAAGATCATCTGGGTCAATATCCTGCTGTCCGGCGACAACGCCGTCGTCATTGCGCTGGCCTCGCGCAATCTGCCGCACAGCCAGCAGAAGAAGGCCATCGTCTTCGGCAGCGGCGCTGCCATCCTGCTGCGTGTCGTGCTGACGCTGTTCGCCGTGCAGTTGCTGCAGCTGCCCTGGCTGAAGCTGATCGGCGCCGTGCTGCTGCTGTGGATCGGCATCCAGCTGCTGGCCGACAGCGAAGACGACGCCGACGTGCACGCCAGCGGCAATCTGTGGACGGCCGTGCGCACCATCCTGATCGCCGACCTCGTCATGAGCCTGGACAACGTCATCGCCGTCGCGGCCGCCGCCAACAGCGCGCCCGAGGGCGCCCGCCTGATGCTGCTCATCATCGGCCTGGGCCTGTCCATCCCACTCATCATCTTCGGCAGCACGCTGCTGTTGAAGCTGATGGAGCGCTTCCCGGTCATCATCACGCTGGGGGCCGCCCTGCTGGGCTTCGTCGCCGGCGAGATGGCGACGACCGATGCGGCCGTGCACGAGTGGTTCGAGGCGCATATGCATGGCCTGGACTACGCCGTCAGCATCAGCTGCGCGGTCCTGGTCGTCGTCGTTGGCATGGCGCTGGCCCGCCGCAGCAAGCGCGAGGCCGCCTAAGATCGACCGCATGGCAAGCGGCGGCAAATCCGGCAAGGCAGGCAGCTTTTGGCAGCGCCTCATCGGTCGGGTGCCCGATCCTGCTGGCTCACCGTACGGCGATCCGTCGGCCCTGCCGACCGTGCAGCAGACTCAAGGCCCCGGCGCGTCCACGCCGCAGGTCAGGGCCGCACAGCCGCCCCCCGACCTGCGCGATTTCGAACTCGGTGCCGAGATCGGCCGCGGCGCGATGGCCGTGGTCTACAAGGCCACGCAACGCTCAACGGGCCGCCAGGTCGCCATCAAGCGCCTCGCGCTGAGCCGCGAATTCTCGGCCGAAGACCTGGCGGACGTGCGCGAGCGCTTCATGCGCGAGGCGCGTGCAGCCGGCCAGCTGGAACATCCAGACATCCTGCAGGTCGTCGATGCCGGCCAGGACGGTGCTGACGCCTGGATCGCCCTCGAATACGTGCTCGGCCGCGACCTGAGCAGCTTCACCAAGGCCGGCCAGCTGCTGCCCGCTCGCGAAGTCGTGCAGATCGGCGCGCGGCTGGCGCGGGCCCTGGCCTATGCCCACAGCCAAGGCGTGGTGCACCGCGACATCAAGCCTGCCAATGTCATGCTGGACCGCATCAACGGCAGCCTGAAGCTGATGGACTTCGGCATTGCCCGCGTTGGCGACGGCAGCCGCACCCGCACCGGCCTCGTGCTGGGCACGCCGTCCTTCATGTCTCCAGAGCAACTTGCCGGCCTGACGGTGGACGGCCGCAGCGACCTCTATTCCCTGGGCGTGCTGCTCTACCAATTGCTCAGCGGCGCACTGCCCCACCAGAGCGAGTCCATGGCGCGGCTGATGCAACAAATTGCGACCGAGCCTGCACCCGATATCCGCATCCACCGCCCCAGCCTGCCCGAGGCCCTCGCCCTGGTGCTGGCCCTGGCGCTGGAGAAGCGCCCCGAGCTGCGCTACGCCGACGGCGAGCAGATGGCTCGTGATCTCGAAGCCGTGCTCGTGCTCGGCCTGCAGGCCGAACCCGCTGCGCCCGAAACGGCTGCAGTGGCTTCCCCCCAGGATGCGGCCTTCGCACAAACACTGCGCTTGGCGCCTGAGGAAGCAGGGCAGAATCCTTGCTCCTCTGCCGAGCCCCACGAGCCACCGCAAGCCTCATGACCCTGGAGTTCTTCAGCGCCACCGACGTGGGACGTGCGCGCGACAACAATGAGGATTCGGTCGCCCTGGACGAGGCCGCAGGCCTGACCGTGCTGGCCGACGGCATGGGCGGCTACAACGCCGGCGAAGTGGCCAGCCAGATGCTGACCAGCTTCGTCAGTTCCGAGCTGGGCCGCTGGCTCAAGGACGCCGGCCGCGAGGCCCGGGCCGGCGAGGTCAAGCGCGCCATGGACATCTGCGTGGACAACGCCAACCGCGCCATCTTCAACGCCGCCAACACCAACCCGCGCTATGCCGGCATGGGCACGACGCTGGTGCTGGGCGTCTTCCGCCCCGAAGGCCTGCTGCTCGGCCATGTCGGCGACTCGCGCGCCTACCGGCTGCGCGCCGGCCGTCTGACGCAGATCACGCGCGACCACTCGCTGCTGCAGGAGCAGATCGACGCCGGTCTGCTGACCGTCGAAGAAGCCGCGTTTTCCAGCAACAAGAACCTCGTCACGCGCGCTGTCGGCGTCGAGGACACGGTGCTGATGGAGCTCCATCTGCACGAGGTCCAGCCGGGCGACACCTACCTGTTGTGCTCCGACGGCCTGTCCGACATGCTCGACGATGACAGCCTCGCCAACCTGCTCAACGGCAATCCGGCCTTGCCCGAAGCTGCACGCGCACTGATCAACGCAGCCAATGACAGCGGCGGTCGCGATAACATCGCGCTCATCCTGGCCCGCGCAGAAGGACGCCAACGTACCGAAGGACGGGGCTGGTGGCCCTTCGGTCGACGCGGCGGCAACTGACTTGCTACCCCATGCAAAGTCAGGGCACGTACAACAGAACTTGAGGTCATAAATGGGCAAACTGGTGGTTTCGCTCGACGGCGTCGTGATCAAGGAGGTGCAGATCACCAAGGACAAGACCACCCTCGGTCGACGTCCCTACAACGACATCGTCATCGACAATCTCGCGGTCAGCGGCGAACACGCCGTGCTGCAGATGGTCGGCGCCGACGTCTTCATTGAAGACCTCAATTCCACCAACGGCACGTACATCAACGGCAAGGCGATCAAGAAGCAGCTGCTGGCCGACAACGACACGGTCGAAATCGGCAAGTACAAGATCAAGTTCCTGCTGAACGACGGCGGCGACTACGAGAAGACCATGATCCTCAAGCCCGGTTCCGGCGCGCCGCCGAGCCTGGGCCTGGGCTCCAACTTCGGCTCGCTGGGTGCGGCCGCCATCGGCCCGGCCTCCATCAAGGTGCTGACCGGCGCCGCCGCCGGCCGCGAGGTCGCGCTGACCAAGGTCGTCACCACGCTGGGCAAGCCCGGCGTGCAGGTCGCCTCCATCACCAAGCGCCCCACCGGTTATGTCTTCGCCCACGTCGAAGGTAACCAGCGCCCCAGCGTCAACGGCATCCCGCTGACGGGCGAATCGATTGCACTCCGCACCGGCGACCTGATCGAGCTGGCCGGCACGCAGATGCAGTTCATCCAGGGTTGATCGCCCGAAGTCCAGACCGGCCGCGGCCTTCGCGGCTGCTGTGACTTCCTCACGATAGCGACACCCCCAACTCGGTAATCCGACCGTCCGACCCACGGGGCGGGTGCGTACATTCTTGGCTCGGCCTCGCCTGATGCGAGCCACCCATTCCGAGCCACGCACCGCATGAACATCCGCGTCCTGGGCTGCTCCGGCGCCATTGCCGCCGGCTACAAGACCACTGCCTTCCTGCTGGACGACGATGTCCTCATCGACGCCGGCACCGGCGTGGGTGACCTGCCGCTGGATGCGCTGGCCGCCGTCGACCACATCCTGCTCAGCCACTCCCATCTGGATCATGTGCTCGGCATCCCGTTGCTGGCTGATGCGGTGCTGCGCCTGCGCGCCGCGGCGGGCCGCCCGCCCATCCAGGTCCACGGCCTGCCCGAGACGCTGGCCGCCCTGCGCCAGCACATCTTCAATGGCGTGATCTGGCCCGATTTCACCGTCCTGCCCAGCCGCGAGGCGCCGGTGCTGAGCCTGCACCCCTTCCAGATCGGCGACCGCGTCGACCTGGGAGGCCGCCTCATCGAAGTGCTGCCGGCAGCCCACACCGTGCCGGCCGTCGGTTTCGCCGTCGATGCCGGCACCGCGAGCGGCCACGCGCACTGGGTTTTCACCGGCGATACCGGCCCCAACCCGGCCCTGTGGCGGCGCCTGGCCGACCTGCGCCTGTCCCATCTCGTCATCGAGACGGCCTTCAGCGACGACGAGGCCGAGGTGGCCCACGTCAGCCAGCATCTTCATCCGGCGGAGCTGGGCCGCGAATTGACCCATCTGGCCGGCAGCGTCGACGTGCGCATCACCCACATCAAGCCCGGCGAGGTCGAAGCCGTCATGCAAGGCGTGCAGGCCTTGAACAGTCCCCATCGGATCAGCGCGCTGCAGGCCGGCCAGGAAATGGAACTTTGAGCCCGCCTTGCGATCGAGTCTGGCGCCCTGCGGCGCCATTTTTTCGCCTGACGTTTCTCGGCCCGCCACGCTGCAATGACAGAACGCGTCAGCTCGAAGTGACGTTTTTTGTCAGATCTGGCGACTCAACCACCTCAGCCGTGCGCTTTCGCACAGTTTGAGGGCCTGAAAAAGCTGGCACGGCCCCTGCATTCAGGGGGTGTGCCCTCCTCCCACCACTCACACTCGCTGGAGTACTGACATGAACCTGAAAGCACGCGCCCAACAAGGCTTCACCCTGATCGAACTGATGATCGTCGTGGCCATCATCGGCATCCTGGCTGCTGTGGCGATTCCGCAGTACAAGGACTACACGTCCAAGTCCAAAGCAGCGTCTGCCTTGACCAGCCTGGACAGCTACAAGACTGGCGTGGCCCTTTGCGCACAGGAAGCCGGTGGCGTGTTGACCACCTGCGATCTTGGCGCAAACGGCGTTCCTCCGACCATGGCCACTGCGCTGGTTTCCTCCGTCGCTGTCGCGGATGGCGTCATCACCGCCAACGTTCCCGCCAGCGCGATGGGCAACAGTTCGGCAGGCACCATCGTGCTCACGCCGACGGTGAACGAGGCGAACATTTCCTGGGCGATTACGTCCACGAACATGCCCGCCGCCGTGACCGCAGCCCTGATTAAGAACAACAGCTGATTTCCGAACCGCTGATATTGACAGGGGCTGCGGCCCCTGTTTTCGCTTTTACGCCGGATTCGCGATGCGCTTTTGAACAGTTGGCCCGCCACTTCCATTCGACTTTTCGAATGAGTGCGCCACAAGAGACTATTAAGCGTATCTGGCCCTTGAGCACAAACCAGCAGCGCGCATCTCGTGCGTCGCCCAGCCTGCTCTCGCAACCAGGATGCATTCGCACCTATCCTTGCCTTAAGAACTGGTAATGCTCACGCAGAGTCGTCTGTATTTGCTGTCTGCGGTGTTTTCCATTTTCGCCTGGACGCTTCTGGCGCATCCGTATCAAGGCCTGTGGCACGACGGCGTCTTGTATTTTGGGCAGGCGCTTTTGCACTCCCGCGCACCTCAGCTTGGCCACGACGTCTTTTTCGCTGCTGGCTCGCAGGACCAATACTCCATCTACGCCCATGTGATGGCGCCGCTCTATGTGCACCTGGGGCAGGCGGCCTCCCACATCAGCGTGCTGCTCACCAGCTGGCTGCTCATGGCTGGCGCAGTATGGATGCTGTTGAAGCGATTTGACGCCACCAAGGCCTGTCGCCTCTGGGGCCTGCTCGCGTTTTCAGTGATGTCGCCCATCTATGGCGGCGGCTGGGTATTCAGCTACGGCGAGCCATTTGTCACCGCGCGCAGCTTTGCCGAACCCTTGCTGCTCTGGAGTTTGGTGGCATTGCTGGCGAATCAAAAAGGCGCTGCCTTGGCATTGCAAATGTTGGCAGTGGTGTTTCATCCACTGATGACATTGCCCATCCTGGCGTTGAGCTGGTGCTATCTCGCCGCGGCCGACCGCCGCTGGTTGTGGCTTCTCTGTGCGATTCCCATCGCCCCCATACTGAGCGTGGCAGGCGTCTCTCCGTGGAATGGATTGCTGAAGGCCTATGACCCGTACTGGTGGTCGTTGGTAGACACAGGCAACAGTGAGGTGGCTCTGGGCAACTGGACGCTCGCCGATGGTTTTACCGTTGTGCTGGATCTCGGCGTCCTCGTCTCTTCAGCCCGGCTTCGCCCTTCCGATGCCTGGACACGACTGCTTTTTGCAGTCGTCATCACGACTGTGGGATTGCTGAGCCTCGCAGCGTTCGGGGTGGATGCCTGGCATTCGGTGCTTCTTACACAGTTGCAGGTCTGGCGTGCACATTGGATTGCCCACCTGATGGCCATGGCGCTGGCGCCGTGGTTGATTGCCAGACTTTGGCAACTTGGGGGGCTTTGGAAAGCAAGTTCCTGCGCCCTCGCACTTGCATTGCTCAACTCGCATATCGGAACCTCTCACGGTGGCGCAACGCTGCTGCTTTGGGCGCTAACCTCGGCGGCGGCATGGCGCTTGCGCCACGTCTCGCGCACCACGATTGTTCTGTCATGCTCAACCATCCTGCTTTGCACCATAGGCCTGTCCGTCTACCAACTGGACGACTTGCTGCAACAACAGGCTTGGCAGTTTCCCAATGCCGGCTGGGGCGATCGATTCATCAAGTTTGCGGCCTTCCCAACGGTGGTCGCGCCGTGCTTTGCAGCCTTGCTGTTCGTGGCAAGCAGGCGGCAGTCAGGAGCACTGCTCGCGGCAAGCGCCAGCGCTTTGCTGGTACTCGCATCGTTGATGAGCTGGGATCAAAGGCCCGACCTCGTGAGGGCCGTTGAATCACCTCCGACGTCCGTCCATCCCTTCAACGCGCACATCCCCATACAAGCAACCGTCTACTGGCCAAACCAACTGGTTCCGGTGTGGGGGCTGCTTGAGCGATCCAGCCATTACTCCCAGCAGCAAGGGGCGGGCGTGCTATTCAACCGAGATACCGCGTTGATATACGGACCTCGCCGGGAGGCATATCGTTTGATCGACGAGGATCGCAAGAAATGCAGGGCTGGTGCCGTGCTAGGCAGGGATCGTGTCGCTCTCTCTTACTGCGACATGCCCACGGAACAACGACTGGTGACCCTGTGCCTTCAACCAGACGCACCCGATTTTCTTGTCCTCATGAATCGACTCAAGCCGCAGCCTCTTGCCACTTGGCAACCGCCAGCTCAACGGGACCTGCCGCAAACCTACGTGCTCTACACCTGCTCTCAGCTGACTGCTCACCAAGCCTGACATGCCCCCGACATTGCGAGAGCTTCTGATCTATTCAGTGGCCAGTGCTGCGGCGCTGGTGCTGGACACCTCGGTGTTCACATTGAGCTTGCACGCGGGCATCAATGTGCCCATCTCCGCGTGCCTGGGGTTCAGTCTGGGCCTCATGTTGGTCTACACCCTCAGTACACGGCATGCATTTACCCAGCATCGCCTTAGCAACCGCAGCAACGAGTTCTGGTTGTTTGCAATGATCGGCATGGCAGGCCTGCTGCTGACCGAAGTGCTGCTGTGGTTCCTGGTCCAGCGGCTCGGACTTTTTCCGTTGCCGGCGAAGCTCGCCACGGCTTGCGTCGTCTTCTTGTTCAACTTCGTAACGCGCAAGGCATTGTTGTTCACGGCCCGCAGTGCGGCATTCAGCGCGCCGCAATGACACAGCCTCGCACCCTCATCATCGGCGCCGGCCCCGCGGGCCTCACCGCAGGCCTGGAGCTGCTGCGCGCTGGCTACCCCCAGGTCACCATCCTCGAAGCCACCGACGCCATCGGCGGAATTTCCAAGACGGTCAACTACAAGGGCAACCGCATCGACATCGGCGGGCACCGCTTCTTCTCCAAGTCCGACTGGGTGATGGATTGGTGGCGCGACGTGCTGCCGGTGGCCAGGCCTGAAAACGGCGGCGATGCACTGCTGGCCTACCAGGGCCAGCAGCGCCTGCTGGGCAGCCACCAGGCCACGGCTAGCGAAGCGGACGAAACGGTGATGCTGATCCGCAGCCGCCAGTCGCGCATCTATTTCGGCGGCAAGTTCTTCGACTACCCGCTCAAGCCCGGCATGGGGCTGGTGCGCAACATGGGCCTGGCGCGCTGCCTGCAGTTCGCCGGCAGCTACATGGCCGCCGCAGCCCGCCCGATCCGGCCTGAAAAGACGCTGGAAGACTTCTTCATCAACCGCTTCGGGCGTCAGCTCTATCTGCAGTTCTTCAAGGACTACACCGAGAAGGTCTGGGGCGTGCCCTGCCGCGACATCAGCGCCGACTGGGGTGCACAGCGCATCAAGAGCCTGTCCATCGGCAGCGCCGCCAAGCAGGCGCTCAAGAAGATCGTCACCGGCACCACCGACACCCAGCACACCTCGCTGATCGAGAGCTTCCTCTACCCCAAGTACGGCCCCGGCCAGATGTGGGAAACGGCTGCGGCCGAGTTCGAGCGCTGCGGTGGCCGGCTGCTGCGCGGCTGGACGGTCGACGAGATTCACCGCCAGGACAGCAAGGTCGAGCGTGTCGTCGCCCGCGACGCAGCCGGCGAACATCAAAGCTTCGACGCCAGTGCGGTCGTCTCGACGATGCCCATCCGCGAACTCGCCCAGGCCCTGCGCCCTGCGCCCGATGCGCCGGCCCTGGCCATTGCTTCTGGCCTCGAGTACCGCGACTTCATCACCGTCGGCTTGCTCTACCGCCGCATGAGCCCCAAGGTAGCAGGCAAGGCACGCCATGTGAGCGACAACTGGATCTATATCCAAGAGCCTGGCGTCAAGGTCGGCCGCGTGCAGGTCTTCAACAACTGGAGCCCCTATATGGTGGCCGACCCGGAAACCGTCTGGCTCGGCCTGGAGTTCTTCGCCCGCGATGACGATTCGCTGTGGGCCATGAGCGAGGAGGCCCTCAAGGCGCTGGCCGTGCGCGAGATGCAGCTACTGGGCCTGGCCGACGAGGCCGAACTGCTGGACGCCACCGTGCTGCGCCAGCCGAAGGCCTATCCAGGCTATTTCGGCGCCGCCTTCCAGCGCTTCGATGAACTGCGTGGCTGGCTGGACGGGCTGGACAACCTCTACCTGTGCGGCCGCAACGGCATGCACCGCTACAACAACCAGGACCACTCCATGCTGTCCGCGCGCCTGGCCGCGCAGGCCATCCTCAACGGCGGCGCCTGCCGCGATGCGATCTGGGCCGTCAACATCGACGACGACTATCACGAGGAAGCGCCGACGAAGAACTGAGGCTGGCCCATGCCATCATCCGCGCCCATGTCGTCCCAGAGCACCCCCTTCGCTGAGGCCCCCGCCACGCCACTCGGCCTCGTTCTCGCCGCCGCCCTGCCACCGCTGCTGGCCTTCAACCAGACGCCCGCAGCCACGCTTTACAACCAGTTGCTGGCGCTTGCCGGCTGGGGTCTGGTCCTGGTGCTGTGGGCTCCTGCCACGCCAGGCTGGCGCGCCGGGCTGAAAAGCCCCGCTGCCATGGCGCTGGCGCTGCTGCTGGCCGCGCCGATGAGCTCCGTCGTGTGGCGTGCCCTGCCGCTGTCGCTGGGCCTGGGCGCCACGGCCATCATCGGTGCCGGCCTGGCCGTACTGCTGGTGGCGCAAGGGCTGTCGACCCAGTCCCGCCAACTCGCCGCCGAAGCCTTCTGCTGGGGACTGCTGATCACGGGTCTGTTGACGGTCGCAGTCTGCATCGTGCAGGTCTTCCTCCCGGCGGGCGCCGACGGCAACTTCATCGCTCGTTCAGGCGTGGTGGGCAGCGCGGTAGGCAATCTGCGCCAGCCCAACCACCTGGCCAGCCTGATGATGTGGTCGTCCATCGCTGCCGTCTTCATCACGGAAAAGCGCGGCTGGCGGCCGGCGCTGGCGCCACTGCTGTTTGCCTTTGTCTTCACCATCGTGCTCAGCGCCTCTCGCACCGGCTATGTCGGCATCGCGCTGCTGGCCTTATGGGGCGTGGTGGATCGCAGCCTTTCGCGCAGCGCAAGACTGTGTCTGCTGGCCACGCCGTTGATGCTGGGCGTCAGCTGGTGGGGCATGTCGTTGTGGTCGGCCGAAAGCGGCCATGCCTTCCGCGCCGCTTCGCGGCTGTCGGAGGGTGCCGGCTCGCCGTCGCGGCTGGCCATCCTGCGCGACGCCTGGGCGCTGACAACGGCCAACCCGCTGCTGGGTGTTGGCTGGGGGGAGTTCAACTTCGCATGGAGCCTGACGCCATTCCCGGACCGCCCCATCGCCTTCTTCGACCACACGCACAACATCGCGTCGCAGCTCGCCGTCGAGCTGGGCCTGCCCTGGGCCGGCGCGGTGCTGCTGCTGCTGGCCTGGGCGCTGTGGAAGGCGTGGCGCAGCCCCTCCGAGAAGGCAGAAGACACGCCGCTGCGCCGCATGGCACTGATGATCGTGCTGACCATCGCCTTGCACAGCCTGGTCGAGTACCCGCTCTGGTACGCCTATTTCCTGCTGCCGGCCTGCTTTGCACTTGGCCTCGCTCTCCCTGCCGAAGCGCCGGCCAAGCCGGCGGGCGCCACGCCCTGGCGGATGATCGGCGGCCTGCTGATCGCCGGCAGCGCCTTCGCGGTGTGGGACTACCAGCGCGTCGTCGCCATCTACATGCCCAGCGAGGATGCCATGCCGCTGGGCGCTCGCATCGCCGATGGCCAGCGCTCGCTGTTCTTCAGCCACCAGGCGGACTACGCGGCCGCCACCAGCCAACCCCCCGGGCCGTTCGCGCTGGAGGCTGCACGCCGCACGGCCTTCAACCTCATTGACGCACGACTGCTGATGCACTGGTCGCAGTCGCTGGAAAAGACCGGCGACGTGCAAGGCGCGCGCTTCCTTGCCGACCGCCTGCGTGAGTTCCGCAACCCGACCGGGGACAACTGGTTCGCCGCCTGCGAGAACACGGCCTCGGCACCCGCCATGTCGCAATGCCTGCCGGCTTCAGCCGTCATCGATTGGCGGACACTGCGTTGAGAGACAAGGGGCCCGTGACCTTTGCGTCAGGCGATCGCGCCATCCGTTGCTTGGTTGTCGCGACATTGACGCTGGCATGTGCCGCACCGGTCATTACCCGGCTGTCGCGCATGGAGGGCATGCCGTTCGAGAGCTATCCCATCTACGAGCGGCTGTTTGCCTTCAATGACGTCTGGCAGTCACTGGCGATGCTCGCTGCACTGGCGGTGGCGCTGGCCTCGCAGCCGCTGCGCGAGATGGCATCGCGTTTGGCGGCGTGGATGAGTGAACGCCCGGTGCGGACCTCGCTGCTGTGTTTTCTTGGTCTGGCCTTGGGCGCCCAGTTGGTCTATCGAGCCCATCCGCTGTCGATGGACGAGTACGTGCCCTGGATGCAGGCCCACGCGCTGGCCAAAGGACAGGGTGCGCTGCACTACCCACCAGCGCTGCTTGATGCCATCGTGCCGCTGGAGTTCCAGGGTTCCTTCGTTCTCGTCGACCACGCCAGCGGCGCTGCCACATCGGTCTACTGGCCTGGTTTGGCTTTGCTGTTGACGCCGCTGGTGGCACTTGACCTCGGCTGGTGCCTGAATCCCGCCTTCGGCGCATTGACCCTGCTGCTGCTGCACCATCTCGCCCGTGATGCAGCCGGTGATGCACGAGCCGGTGGCTGGGCAATGTTGACAGCCTTGGCCTCGCCACAGTTCGTCGTGAACGCGATGTCCTGGTATGCGATGCCGGGCGAGCTGGCGCTGAATCTGCTTTTCCTGTGGTTGTTGTTGCAGCCACGACGTCGCGCCGCCTTCGCCGCAGGGTTCGTTGGCGGTTTGTGCCTGGTCATGCACAACCCCGTGCCGCATGCCTTGATGGCTGCACCCTGTCTTGTCTGGCTGGCTATGGACCGCAGCCGCTGGACGCGGCTGCTAGGGGTACTGGTGGGCTATTTGCCGCTGGGGGTAGGCCTGGGCCTGGGTTGGTGGCTGCTGAAGTCAGGCTTCGGCGACATCGTGACACACGCCGCAGCGCCCCACGGGCTGCTGGAAGTTTTCGGCCGCGTCCTCGTCTGGCCCGATTCGACGCTGCTAACAGCACGTTGGCAGGCCATCTGGAAGATGTGGATCTGGGCCAGTCCGGGCCTGCTGTTGCTGCCACTGATGCCACGGGCACGCCCGCTCGCGGAGCGCCTGCTACTCGTTGCCTTCGTGCTGACCTTCGCCTTCTATCTGTTCGTGCGCTTCGATCAGGGCCACGGCTGGGGCTTTCGCTACATGCATCCGGTCTGGGGTGCGCTGCCCGTTGCGGCCGGCCTATGGCTACTCGGCGCGCAGGGCTGGGCCCGGCAATGGGGGACGGCCACGCTCGCTGCCGGCCTTTTGGCGATGCCGGTCTTCCTGTGGCAGACCCAAGCCAGCATCGACCGGGCGCTGTCCTTTCGCATCGCGCCCGAAGGTCCCGGCGACTGGGTGGTGTTTGTTTCACAGACGACGGGCCGATACCGCGGCGACCTGGTGCAGAACGCCGACAGCCCCGCGCCGCGCCTGACGCTGATCAGCCGGGGCGAGCGTGCAGATCGCACGCTGATGGCACGACATTTCCCCGACGCAGTCGAAGTGATGCAAGACTCTCGCGGCTCGGCCTGGCGCCTGCCGGCAGGCCGGCTTTCGGGCGCTAACGCGCCCTAGCCTGTTCAGGGCCGAATGACGACTTCAATCTGTCTCAATCCGACGCTTTGCCACATGAACCCAGCGCAGGTGGTGCGCCATGCTGAGGACGCCATTCATGACTTCCAACTCCACGCATCCTTCTAACGCGAGAGGTCTGATTGACCGGCTCAGCACCAGCGCATACCGCCGCAGCATCCTGGACGGCATCACCGCAGCACTCAAGGATTCTTCACCGGTGAACCAGGCGCTCGACTTCGGGGCGGGCGACGGCTTCTTCGCTGCGAACCTGCCACAGCTGACCGCCATCGAGCAGGTGACGCCGATCGACGTGGTCGAGCGCATCTCCAGCTGGGTGAAGCCAATGCTCTACGACGGCGGCAGGCTGCCATTCGACGATCGCAGCTTCGATCTCTGCTACGCCATCGACGTGTTGCATCACTGCCCGGATCCGCTTGCCGCGCTGGCCGAGATGATGCGTTGCACGCGGCGCTACCTGCTCATCAAGGACCACAACCACAACGGGCCGCTGGGTCGGGTCGTGCTGGCCGTACTCGACGAGTTGGGCAACCGCCGGTTCGGCATCCCCTCTCCGCAGCACTATCAGCAGCGCTGGGCCTGGGTGGACTGGATAGAGTCCCAAGGCTTCGTGCGCCGGCACTGGTCTCACCCAATGGCCTGCCACCGCGGCGTGCTGGCGTCGACAAACTCGCTGCAGTTTCTCGGGCTATGGGCCCGCCAGCATGACTGAGCTCAGGCTGCACCCCAAGCTCGGCCGTCACGCAGTCGTCGGAGCGGGCTGCGCGCTTCTCAGCATTGGCCTCGTTCACATCGGCACTGCCGTGTTGCACTGGCAATACCTCGCGGCGGCGTGGCTGACTTGCTTCACCACGATTCCGATCAGCTACTTCCTGCACCGCCGCTACACCTTCAGCGTGGCCAATCGTGCCGGTTGGGCCGAGTTCGGCCGGTTTCTCGGCCAGCAGTTCCTGCAGTTTTGTGCGGGTCTGGTGCTGCTGGCGATCGGCGTCGAATGGCTCGATCTGAATCCGACACTGGCCATGGTCGCCGCGACTGCTGTCCTTTGGCTGTTTTCATTTCTTGTCCAATCGCGCTGGGTATTCCGCGCTGAGTTGCAGGCCAGACGCTGATGAGTGCCTTGCGCGTGTTGCAGATCAGCGCGTTTTTTCCCGCGCATGGCGGTGGTATCGAGATAGTGGCCGGCGCACTCGCGACCAGGCTGCCCAACGCTGGTGTCGCAGTGCACTGGATGGCCGGTGGCCCGCGCGAGGAATGGCCCGACAGGTGGCCGGGTGCGACATTGGATTGCGAGCCGGCATGGGACCCGCTCGGGCGGCGTCTTGGCCTACCCTTCCCCATTTGGGGGGCCGCCAGTTTCGGGCGGCTGTGGCGGCGCGTCGGCCAACATGATGTCGTGCACGTGCACGACTTTCTCTACCTGCCGACGCTGGCCGCGATGCTGTTCGCGGCGCTGCGACGCAGGCCCGTCGTGTTGACCCAGCATATCGGCTCGATTCCCTACCGCTCGCGCTTTGCGCGCGGCCTGCTGACGCTGCTGAACCGCAGCCTTGGCGCCTTCGTGTTGCGCAGGGTGGCGCAAGTCGTGTTCGTTGGACTGCCGGTGCAGCACCACTTTGAGCGCTTCGTACACTTTCGTCGCGCACCACGCTTGATTCCAAACGGCGTGGACCATGCCCTCTTCTACCCTCGCCTGGCCGCGTCGGAAGGGCCGCTGCGCATGCTGTTCGTTGGCCGCTTCGTCGAGAAAAAGGGCCTGCCCTTGTTGCGACAATGCCTCGATCTGCCAGGCGCCTCGTGGACCTTTGTCGGCGACGGCCCACTGGCGCCGCAAGGCGGCCCCCGAGTACAGCTGACCGGCCGCCTGAATGCCGGCCAAGTGGCCCAACAGTTGCGTGAAGCCGACCTGCTGGTGTTGCCGAGCACCGGCGAAGGCTTCCCACTGGTCGTACAGGAGGCGCTGGCCAGCGGAACGCCGGTCCTCGTCAGCACCGAAGTGTTTGAGGCTTTTCCCGGCGTGGATGAAGGCTGCGTCTTCCACGTTGAGCTGCGCAACGGCGCGCCGGAGCGCGCATTGCGCGAGCGCCTGAGCCAACTGCTGGCGCAGCCCGAGCGCCTGCGGAAGGCCCGCGTTGCGGCGGTCGAGCTGTCGCGCCAGTGGGATTGGGACACCACCGTGCAGCGCTATGTCGACCTGTATCACGGCCTCGCCCGGCCCGCTGCGAAACCCACGACGTCTTCATGAGCGCTCCCCTCGAACTGACCATCCTCATGCCTTGCCTGAACGAGGCGCTGACCGTGGGCCAATGCGTACGACAGGCGCGCGCCTTCCTCGCGGCAAGTGGCATTCAGGGTGAGGTCGTGGTGGCAGACAACGGCTCCAGCGACGGCAGTCGCGAGTTGGCCGAGGCCGAGGGTGCGCGGGTCGTGGCCGTGCCTGAGCGCGGCTATGGCGCGGCGCTGCAGAGCGGCATCGCAGCCGCGCAAGGGCGCTTTGTCATCATGGGCGACTCAGACTGCAGCTACGACTTCTCGCGCCTGGACGCCTTCGTCGCCGCGCTGCGCAGTGGTCAGCAGCTGGTCATGGGCAACCGCTTTTCTGGTGGCATCGCGCCAGGCGCCATGCCCAGGCTGCACCGCTACCTTGGCAACCCGGTGCTCAGCTTCATCGGGCGCCTCTTCTTCAGAAGCCCGGTGCGCGATTTCCACTGCGGCCTGCGCGGCTTCGACCGCATTGCGATGTTGCGCCTCGGATTGCAGTCGCCCGGAATGGAATTCGCCAGCGAGATGGTCGTCAAGGCAACATTGCACGGACTGCACATTGCCGAAGTGCCGACAACGCTCTCCCCCGACGGCCGCGATCGGCCGCCTCACCTGCGAAGTTGGCGCGATGGCTGGCGCCATCTGCGTTTTCTGCTACTGCACGCGCCGGCGTGGCTCTTCATGTACCCCGGCCTCGCGCTATTCCTGCTGGGTACTGCGGCAAGCGTCGCACTTGGCATCGGCCCGGTGCCACTTGGCTTCGCAACCCTGGATGTGCACAGCATGCTGTATGCAGCGGCATTTGCGTGCCTCGGCCTGCAAATGCTGCTGTTTGCCGGGACCTGCTCATTGCATGCAGTGCGCATAGGCGTATTGCCCCAGTTGCCAAAGGGCCTCGGCTGGGTTCATCGAGTTCAGCTGGAGTCCGCCCTGCTGCTGGCACTGGCGCTATTTCTCGTCGGGCTCGGGTTTGCGTGCGCGAGCGTTTGGCTGTGGTGGCACCAATCGCGCTTCGGAGCTGCCAACCCGGCGCAGCTGATGCGCGCCGTCATCCCCGGCGCCACTTTCATTCTCGCCGCCGGCCAGATAGCGATGAGCGCCTTCATGTTCGAGTTCATCCGCATGGCGCCGCAGCGCCCGAGTCAAGGCTGAGCCCAGTCGCCGCTCTTGCCGCCCTGCTTCTGCAGCACCCGCACGTTGCCGATGACCATGCCGCGGTCCGCGGCCTTGCACATGTCGTAGATGGTCAGCAGGCCGACCTGCACGGCGCACAGCGCCTCCATCTCGACGCCGGTGCGGCCCAGCGTCTCGACCTGGGCGCGGCACAGCACGCGGCCGCCGGCTTCGTCCAGATCGAAGTCCACCGCAACGCGAGTGATCGGCAGCGGGTGACACAGTGGCACAAGGTCGGCGCAGCGCTTTGCGCCCTGGATCGCCGCGATGCGTGCCACGCCCAGCACATCGCCCTTCTTGGCCGTGCCGCTGGCGATCAATGCAAAGGTCGCCGGCTGCATACGAATCTCGCCTGCGGCGACGGCGACACGGTGGGTCTCGGCCTTGGCCGACACATCGACCATGTGCGCCTGGCCCTGGGCGTCGAAGTGAGTCAGCGGGGTCGACATACCAAGAAACATTCAGGAAACCGAGTTGCAGGCATCATAGACAGCCGGCTCCCGCCGGCCGGAGTCTCTGTTCGATGAAGAAGTCACCCGCCTCCCGCGCCCTGCTGACCCTGCTTGCGGCCGCCTGCCTCATCACCACCAGCCCGATCCGGGCCCAGGTCAACCTGCCCGCCCTGGGTGACTCGGTCTCGCAGGATCTCGATGTCGTGGCCGAGCGGCAGCTCGGCGAGCGCTACATGCGCATGATCCGCATCGACCCCGCGTGCGTGCAGGACCCCATCCTGCAGGAGTACATGGCCGGCATCTTCGAACCGCTGGTGGCCGCGTCGCGCAAACTCGGCCATATCGGCGAAGACATCCAGACCCGCTTCGCCTGGGAAAGCTTCCTCGTCGAGGACAAGAGCGTCAACGCCTTTGCGCTGCCGGGCGGCTTCGTTGGTACCCACCTGGGGCTCATCGCGATGACGGTGTCACGCGACGAGCTGGCCTCGGTGCTGGCGCACGAGATCTCGCACGTGACGCAGCGCCACATCGCGCGACGCATTGCCGGTGACTCCAAGAACAGCATGGTCGCCATCGCGGGCCTGCTGCTGGGCGTGCTGGCCGCGTCGCGCGGCAACATCGACCTGGCCAATGCCGGCATCGTCGGCGGCCAGGCGGCGGCCACGCAGTTGTCGCTGAACTTCTCGCGCGACATGGAGCGCGAGGCCGACCGCGTCGGCTTCAACGTGCTCGTCGAGGCCGGTTTCGCGGGCAGCGGCATGGTCAGCATGTTCGAGCGCATGGAGCAGGCTTATCACCTGATGGACAACGGCGCCTTCCCCTACCTGCGCTCCCATCCGCTGACGAGTGAGCGCATCGGCGACGCACGCACGCGCCTGGCCCTCGAACCGTTCGCGCGCCCGCGGGGCCTCGCCGAGCATGCGCTGATGGCAGCGCGTTCGCGTGTGCTGATGGACCCCCGCGTCGAGGCCTGGAAGGTACTGGAGAACTACGACGCCGGCGCCCGCAACATCCGCGAGAGCGGCGGCTACGAACAGCTCGGGGCGCGCTATGCCGCGGCGCTGGCGTCCATCAAGCTGCGCAACTTCGACCGCGCAGAGGCCACGCTGCGCAGTGCGGAGGTGACGTTGGAGCTCGTCAACCCCAGCCCCGCCGAGACGGTGGCCGCCAGGCGGCAACTGACCTATCTGCGTGCCGAGCTCGCGCAGGCCCGCGGCCGCCCGATGGAGGGCACCGCCGCGCTGGACACGCTGTCAGGCGAGAAATCCCGCCCCATGCTGATGCAGCGCGTGGGCCTGGCGCTGGCGGCCGGCCCGGGGTCGCCAGCCCTGCGCGAGGCCGCGGATGCACTGCAGACCCATGTCAGCCTGGAGCCGCGGGACTCCCTGGCCTGGGCCCAGCTCGCACTGATCTGGCAGAAGCTGGGCCAGCCGCTGCGGGCCGTGCGGGCCCAGGCCGAGGTGCATGCCGCCGCCGGCGACTTGAACGGTGCCATCGACCGCATGCGCTCAGGCCTGCGCCAGTCACGCGGGCCGGATGCCGACCAGGTCGAAGCCTCCGTCATCGACGCCCGGCTGCGCGCCCTGGTCTATGAGCGCCAGTCGCTCCTGGGCGAGATGTACCGCGGCCGCTACATCCCGCCGGACGTCGAACTGCCAAATTAAGCGGCCTGCAAACGCTGCTCTTCCTGGTACAGCGCGAACTCCTCGCGCAGCGCCCGTGCCACCGCCTCGCGCTGGCCGATGCGGCGGTGATAGACCTTGACCGCGGGCCATCCGCCCAAGTCCACGCCGGCATAGGGCGCCCAGTTCAATACGACGGCGAGGTAGATGTCGGCGATGCCATAGCTGCCCTCCAGATATTCGTGCTGCTGCAGATGCGCTTGCAGGACGCCCAGGCGCAACGCCGCCTTGTCCATCGAATAGGCCTTCACGTCGGCGCTGGCCTTGGGATCGAGCAGCGGCACGAAGACGGCCTTGTGCAGTTCGGTGCCGATGAAGCCCAGCCATTGCCGCACACGGGCGCGCGCATCGGCTTCGGCGGGCAGCAGGCCGGCCGCCGGGAAGGCCTCGGCCAGATATTGCAGCACCGCGGCGTTCTCGTTCAGCAGCCAGCCCTCGGGGGTGTGCAGCGCCGGCACCTGCCCCATCGGGTTGACCTGCCAGTAGTCGCGGCCGTCCAGCGTGCGCTTGGCCTTGCCGTCCACCTGCGTGAAACGCGCATCGGCACCCACTTCGTACAGCACGGTGCGGCTCGCCAGCGAACAGGCCATGGGGGAAAAGAACAGCTCCATCAAGATCTCCAACAGTGTTTTTGTACTGTATTGAATAGAATTCACTGTCGTCAATGAATTTCATGCGCCGTGGTACAAAAATCTGAAGATGAGGCCAAGCCACCCCCGCGCCCTCGCGGGCGGCCACGCAGCTTCGACACCGAGGCCACGCTCGCGCAGGCCACGCTGGCCTTCTGGCAGCGCGGCTATGCAGCGACGTCGTTGGATGACCTGAGCCATGCCACGGGCCTGAACCGGCCCAGCCTGTATGGCGCCTTCGGGGACAAGCACGCCCTCTATCTGCTGGCGCTGCGCCTGTATACCGAGCAATCCAATGCCGCCATCGCCGCGGCGTTGGCGGACCGTTCGCTACGCGATGGCCTGCTGCGCGTCTACGAGTTGGCGCTGCAGCTCTACTACCCGCCCGACGAGGCCGCGCGGGGTTGCCTGCTGATTGGCACGGCGGCCACCGAGGCGCCGCGGGACGAAGCCATTCGCCAGCAGCTCGGCGATTCGCTGCGCGGTTTCAACACCGCTTTCGAGGCGCGGCTGCAGCGGGCAGTGAACGACGGCGAGCTGCCGCGCGGCACCGATGTCGCGATGCGCGCCCAGCTCGCATCGGCGGTGCTGCATTCGATGGCACTGCGCGCCCGCGCTGGCGATGCGCGCGAGGAACTGGCCGCCTTCGCGGCCGCGAGCCTGGACTTCGTCTGCCGCTGACGCGTCAGTGATCCATTTCGCGTTTGCGGCACCCGGAATTTGCGGGCCGAGCGCTGGGCCGCTCCCGAGCCGGCCCGCCTAGGGCGATGTGCTTGCCGGTCAATCCGGCAAGTATCGCCGTCCCCTGGGGGGACCGACTGGACTCGCCGGCGTTCAGCAAGGAGAGGCTGGGCGAGGGGCCCCGTCTCAGTCGCCAGGGAAGACGCGCTCGACGACGACGTCGATGACCATGCCGCACAGGCTGTAGATCAGCGAGCCGATCAGCGCGGCGGCAAAGCCCGTCACGGCCAGGCCATCCAGCACCGTGGCGGCCATCCAGAACATCAGCGCGTTGATGATGAAGAGGAAGAGGCCCAGGCTGAGCACCGTCACCGGCAGCGTCAACAGCACGAGGATGGGCCGCAGCAGCGTGTTCAGCAAGCCCAGTACGAAGGCCGCAATCAATGCAGACGTGAAGCTCTTGACGATGACGCCGGGGTAGAGGTGAGCCACCAGCAGCAGGGCGCCAGCGAGCAGCAGCCAACGAACGAGGATCTTGGTCATGGCCGCGAGCATATCGGGCCACCGCCAGAGCGGTGTCGCATGACTGCAGCATCGCGATGCCGCATCAAATAGGAATCGTTCGCATTCGTGTTAAGATTTTTTCATCGAACACGGTCCTGTCTCGCTCGTGAAGCCCGCCCTCGCCTTTGTTGCCTCCAATTCGGCCCTTCCCGCGCCGGTCGCCGTCCCATCGCGACCGGCGGTGGTGCTGCCGTTGCGAGTGCCGGAACCGCGGCTCAGCTTTGCCGAGATGGGGCGCCCGTCGCGCAGCCGGCGCCTGTTGCTGGTGGGCATCGCGGCGCTGCATCTGCTGGGGCTGTGGGGCCTGAGCCAGGTGCAGGATGTGCACCGCACGGTGGCACGCCTGGCACCCGTCGTCGTGCGCCTGGTGGCACCGGCCGAACCGCCCAAGCCGCTGCCACCGCCCCCGGTGGCGATGCCGGAGCTGAAGGCGCCGGCGCTGACGATGGTGGATCCACCGCTGATCGCCGTCGCGGCGGCGCCCGCGCCCTCTCCCGTCGTTGCGGCTCTGCCGCCGCCGCCACCGACGGTCGTTCCGGTGCAGGCGGCGCCGACACCTGTCATTGCGATCACGCCGCCACCCGCACCGCAGATCAAGCAGATCCCCGCCAGTGCGGTGCGCTATCTGAAAGAGCCGCGCATGACGGTGCCGCTGATGTCCAAGCGGCTGCACGAGTCCGGCGTCGTGCACCTGCGCGTCATCGTCGACGTGCGCGGCCAGCCGCGTGAGATCACCCTGGCGAAGTCCTCGGGCTTCGCCCGCCTGGACGAGCAGGCGCTGCAGGACATGCGCAGTGCCCGCTTCGCGCCGTACACCGAGAACGGGCAGCCCGTCGAGTGGGAGGTCATCGCGCCGATGTCCTACGAAGTCGACCGCTGACCCCACCTCCTTTCCCTGAGTAGCCATGCCGTGGGCGGCGCCTTGCGCCGCCGTGGGCAAAGCCATGCCCATTCAACACGATCCCTCGGAGAAATCCATGTCCCGCAAGAACAAATCGAACAAGTCGAAGACGCAGGCGCTGCTACCCCTGGGCGCGCTGGCCGCCGGCTTCGGCCTGGCCACGGCCACCCTGGCCCAGACCGCGCCCACACAGAAAGCGCCCGCCAAGGAAGAAAGCGTGCTGCCCACCGTGCGCGCCAAGGCCACTGCCGAGCCGCAAGGCAAGGACGGCTACCAGGCCACCGAGACGCGCATCGGCAAGGGCAAGCAGGACATCCGCGACATCCCGCAGTCCCTGACCATCGTCACCGAGAAGCTCATCGACGACCGCAACCTCGACAACGTCAAGGAAGTGTTGAAGAACACCGCCGGCATCACCTTCCAGGCGGCCGAAGGCGGCGAGGAAGACATCAAGATCCACGGCATCTCGCTGCAGAGCACCGGTGACATCTTCATCGACGGCATGCGCGACCCGGCCTTCTACGACCGCGACACCTTCTTCCTCGACAAGGTCGAGCTGCTGCGCGGCTCCGGTGCGCTGATGTTCGGCCGCGGCTCCAGCGGCGGCGCGGTCAACCAGGTCACCAAGCAGGCTGTGCTGGCCGACCAGAACGAGATCAACGTCGGCGCCTACAGCCACGGCGGCCTGCGCGTCACCGGCGACTTCAACAAGCGCAGCGGCGAGACGACGGCCTGGCGCATCGGCACCATGGTCAACCGCGCCGACAACGACGGCTCGGGCAACATGATCAACAAGGCCGGGCTGGCCGGCTCGGTGCGCACGGGCATTGGCGAAGACGACGAGTTCGCCCTCACGCTGTACGCCCTGGACAACAACAACGGCATGAACTACGGCATGCCGTGGATCAAGCCCACGCCGACCGCTCCGAGCAGCGCCACGACGCTGCTGCCGCTGGCACCAACCGCCTACTTCGGGCTGGCCAGCGACCGCAACAAGGGCACGGCCAACTACGTGATGGGCTCGCACACGCACCGCTTCAGCCCCAACGTCGAGCTGGTCACCAAGGCCCGCTATGCGTCCTACACGCGTGACCAGCGCGCCGGCACGGTGCGCTTCGCGGCTGCAGCCCTGCAGCCGGGCGGCATTGCCGCGTCACTGGCGACCTTCGGCCCCAACACCGTGCTGGCCCGCGGCACCCAGCTGAAGATCCAGGATCTGCAGACCATCACCGTGCAGAGCGACCTGAGCGCCAGGTTCAAGGCCGCCGGCATGGAGCACCATGTCATGACCGGCGTGGACTTCGCCCAGGAGAAGAAGCAGGTCTACAACGACAGCCCCGGCTTGACGGCAGCTCAGCGTGCGGCCTTCTACGCGGCGCTGGGCCTCACCAAGCCCAGCACGCTGGCCGGCACGCCCGACGATGGTGCCGGCATCGACGAGTCGCGCCGCCAACCTCTGAAGGCGAGCGAGTACACCTCCCGCTCTGCCGGCGCCTACGTGCAGGACATGGTGTCACTCACGCCGCACTGGAAGCTGCTCGCCGGCCTGCGCTACGACAAGCTCAAGGGCGACTACGACAACTTCAACTACAGCTACAACGCCACCGGCACGCCGGGCTACGACAAGATCGCTCGCTCAACGACCGACAGCTACCGGATGAACGTATCGGAGTGGAGCAAGCGCGCCGCCGTGCTGTTCCAGCCGAATGCCCAGCTGTCCTTCCACCTGATGGGCGCGACGTCCTTCAACACCTCGGGCGACACCTACTCGCTGAGCGCCACCAACGCCAACATCCCGCCCGAGAAGTCGGTGAACATCGAGCTGGGCGGCCAGTACGACAGCGCCGACGGCAGGCTGACGACGCGTTTCGGCATCTTCCGCGCCACCAAGCTGCACGAGCGCAATACCGACCCGCTGAGCAATCTGGTCGTGCTGTCCGGCAAGCGCCACGCCCAGGGCATCGACGTCGACATCACCGGCCGCATCACGCCGGAATGGGAAGTCTTCGGCACCTTCACCTGGATGCCGACGGCCATCATCGACGTCGGTGCCGAAGGCGCGGAAGGCGAGGGCACGCGCCCGTCGCTGACGCCGCGCTACTCCGGCAGCTTGTGGACGACCTACAAGATCACGCCGCAATGGCGCGTTGGCGGCGGCTTCAACGCTCGCAGCGGCCAGCAGCCCAACCGCAACCCCGGCTTCTACGCGCCCAAGTTCATCATCGGCAACCTGATGGCCGAATACACCGTCGTCGAGGACGCGCTGCTGTTCCGCCTCAACGTCGACAATGTGACCAACAAGCGCTACGCCGACACCCTCTACACGGGCCACTACATCCCGGGCAAGGGCCGCGTCGTCGCGCTGACGGGCACCTACAAGTTCTAACCTCCTCCCAAAAGGCCCGCGCCACGCCATGCTGCTGAAGATCCCCCAGATCCTCGACGCTGCCGGCGTGGCCCGGGCCCGCGAACTGCTGGCCATCGCTCCGTGGGCCGATGGCCGCAGCACTGCCGGCCGCCAGGCCGCGCAGGTCAAGAACAACGAACAGCTGCAGCCCCTGAGCGAGAAAGATCGCGAACAGCACCGCGAGCTGCAGACGCTGGTGTTGCAGGCGCTGGAGAAGCACCCGGTGTTCTTCTCCGCCACGCTCCCGAAGCGCGTGCTGCCGCCGCTGTTCAACCGCTATGCCGGTGCCAGCAATGCTTACGGCAGCCATGTCGACCAGGCCGTGCGCTATCTGCCCGGTGGGGTGCAGCGCGTGCGCACCGACATCTCCTGCACCCTGTTCCTCAGCGCACCGGCCGACTACGACGGTGGTGAGCTCGTCATCGAACACGCCTTCGGCGAGCAGCGCGTCAAGCTCGCCGAAGGCGACCTCGTCGTCTATCCCGGCAGCAGCGTGCACCGCGTCGAGCCCGTCACGCGCGGCGAGCGGCTGGCCAGCTTCTTCTGGATCGAGAGCATGGTGCGTGGCGACGAACAGCGCCGCCTGCTCTATGAGATGGACATGAGCCTGATGAAGCTGCGCGGCGAGCTGGGCGAAACGCCCGAACTGGTGCAGCTCACCGGCACGTATCACAACCTCTTGCGGATGTGGGCCGACACGTGACTGCGCCTCGCATCGAGTCGTTGCCGGACGGCCTCGCCAACCTGGCAGATTTCGAATCGCACGCCCAGACCCGCGTCGATGCCAAGGCCTGGGCCTATCTGAACGGCGGCGCGGCCGACGAGATCACGCTGCGCGCCAACCGCGCGGCCTGGGACGCCATCAAGCTGCAGCCCCGCGTGCTGCGCGACCTCTCCGGCGGCCACACGCGCGTGACGCTGCTCGGCCGCGAGCTGCGCCACCCCATCCTGCTGGCGCCCATCGCCTACCAGCGCCTTTTTCATGCCGACGGCGAGCTGGCCATCGCCCACGCCGCCGCCGCCCAGCAGGCCGGCCTCATCCTCAGCGCCCAGGCCAGCATGACGATGGAAGAGGTCGCCGCACCGATGCTGGCCGACCCGAGTGCCGGCCCGCTGTGGTTCCAGCTCTACTGGCGTGACGACCGCGACTTCATGCGTGCGCTGCTCCAGCGCATCGAAGCCACCGGCTACCAGGCCCTGGTGCTCACCGTTGATGCACCCGTGCACGGCGCGCGCGACCGTGAGCGCCGCATCGGCTTCAAGCTGCCCGATGACATCCGCGCGGTGAACCTCGGCGGCGTCAAGAAGCCGCTGAACCTGCAGCCCGGCCAGAGCGCGCTCTTCGACGGCCTGATGCCGCGCGCCGCCACCTGGCGTGAGATCGACTGGCTGCGCGCCGAGAGCCGGCTGCCGCTGCTGCTCAAGGGCGTCACGCACACCGACGATGCGCGTGAAGCCCTGGCCCGCGGCGTGACCGGCTTCATCGTCTCCAACCACGGCGGCCGCACGCTGGACACGCTGCCGCCCACCGCCGAACTGCTGCCACCGCTGCGGGCCGCCCTCGGGCCCGACGTGCCGCTGCTCGTCGACGGCGGCATCCGCCGCGGCACCGATGTGCTCAAGGCCATGGCCCTGGGTGCCAACGCCGTGCTGCTCGGCCGCCCCTACGTTCATGCCCTCGCCGCCAGCGGTGCGCTGGGCGTGGCGCATGCGCTGCGCCTGCTGCGCGACGAACTCGAGATCGCCATGGCGCTCTCCGGCTGCAAGACTCTCGCCGACGCCGGCCCGGCGCTGCTCTGGCCAGGCAACTCCCGTTGAAAGGCTCACCATGAAATTCCTCGCCTCCCTTCTCCTCGCTTTCACCGCCTCCGCCGCCTTCGCTCACGGCAACGTCTCCTGCCCCGCCGTGCCCAAGGAAGAGAAGAAGCCGCAGATGGAACTCCAGAAAAAACTCGAAGGCGAAGGCTGGAAGGTCCGCAAGGTCCAGAACTACAACGGCTGCTACGAGGTTTACGGCTTCGATGGCGCCGGCAAGAAGGCCGAGGCCTTCTTCAATCCCAAGACCTTCGAGCGCGTCTATCCGGAAGGCGAGCAGCCCGCCGAGAAGAAGTAGATCAGCATGCGCGTGCGCGTCTGGGACGGCCTTGTGCGCCTGCTGCACTGGACGCTGGCGGCCGCCGTCGCGACCGCGTGGATCAGCGGGCACTGGCCGCCCAGCCACTTCGACGCCTGGCACCACACTGCCGGCTATGTCGCGGGCGCGGCCGTGATGCTGCGGCTGGCCTGGGGCTTCGTTGGCCACGGCTATGCGCGCCTCGCCCAGTTCGTGCGCCGGCCGCGCACGGTGCTGGCCTATGCCCGCGCGATGCGCGCCGGGCGCGAGCGGCGCTACGTCGGCCATAACCCGCTGGGCGGATGGATGGTGCTGGCGCTGTGGTCCACGGCCGCCTTGCTGACGCTCAGTGGCTGGCTCTACACGACCGACTGGCTGTGGGGCTACGAATGGCTGTCGGACCTGCACGCGATGCTCGCCTGGCTCGTCGCGACCCTGGTCGTTGGCCATCTCGGCGGCGTCCTTTTGACGAGTTGGCGGCATCGCGAGAACCTCGTCAGCGCCATGTTCAGCGGCATGAAGCGCGCGCCCGGCAGCGACGACATCGCCTGACTGCAAGGCCCGTGAAGGCCCAAGTGATGCGGCCTAGCGACAAGCAGGGCCTCAAAGGCCCGATTTCATGGGCCTTTGCGGGTCATCCCCTCTATGAAAGCCTTCTCTTCCCCTAGGGAGCGCAGTACCATCGCCGCCGCAGGGTGCTAGAGAGTATTGAAGGCTTACGCGGCCTTCACCCGGACCCGGCACATCAACAACCTTTGATGGAGTGAATCGACATGGCAACTGCGAAGAAGGCCGCGCCCGCGAAGAAGGCGGCGGCACCGGCTAAGAAGGCCGCACCGGCGAAGAAGGCAGCAGCGCCCGCAAAGGCGCCTGCAGCAAAGAAGGCAGCTCCGGCCAAAAAAGCCGCAGCACCTGCGAAGAAGGCAGCTCCGGCCAAAAAAGCCGCAGCACCCGCCAAGAAGCGCACGCCCAACGCCGCCTTCATGAAGGCCCTCACCCCCAGCGCCGCTCTTGCGGCCATCGTCGGCGCAGCTCCCCTGCCGCGCACCGATGTGACCAAGAAGGTCTGGGAATACATCAAGAAGAACAAGCTGCAGGATGAGCTGCAGAAGCGTGTCATCAACGCCGACGCCAAGCTGAAGGAAATCTTCGGCAAGGCCAAGGCCGACATGTTCGAGATGACCAAGCTGATCAACAGCCACCTGAAGTGAAGCGGCGCCGCGCAAGCGGCCTCGTCAACACAAGCCCGGTTCTGCCGGGCTTTTTTTCGTCCATATCAGCTAGGACCGTGGCACAGCGGGTTCGCGGCTCTTGCCGCTGCGGGCCGAGCGCCGGGCCTGCCATGGGCCAGAGGCCCATGTCCTTCGAAGAGCAGCCGCTCCGTCGGCTGCGCGGTCTGCAAGACCGATCAGGCTTGCCCGCGTCCAGCGAGGCCAGACTGGGCGAGGGGCGCCCACTTCAGCCCAGCAGCTTGTGCAAGCCGGCCTGAAGGATCGGTACGTCGATGGGTTTGAGCCAGTAGTCGTCGAAGCCCGCCGCGCGGGCGGCGCGCACGAGGGCACCCGGGTTGTCGGCCGAGAGCGCAACCCAGCGCGCGCTCAAAGCTGCGGCCAGGCTGGCGTCCGCGGCCACGCGTTCGCGCAACTCCAGGCCGGTCATGTCGGGCAGGTTCATGTCGACCAACACCAGCGCCGGCTGGCATTCGGCCAGGGCCGCCAGGGCCTCGGCGCCTGTCTCGACCATGCGCAGCTCCCAGCCCTGCAGCAGCCGGAACACCTCCTCCATCAGGATCAGGTGGATGCGGTCGTCTTCGACGTAAAGCACCAGCGGCGCGGCGCGATCGGGCATGGAGGGTTCGGGGGGACTGCGGGAGGCGGTCGGCACGATAGCAGCAATGGCGGGCCGGACCAGCAAGCGATGACGGGCAATCGTTTTCAGCCTTTTGCGTGATTTATCTCACCCGACGACCACCCCCTCTTTGCGGGTCTTCAACGCGGACAAACCCTAGCCTTCCCTAATACTAGGGACATGCGCCTGGTTCGGGCGCTTCCCTTTTGCGGGCCTTCCGATGTCCTTGATCGCCACCCTCGCCCTCGCCGTTTCTGCCGGCTCCACGCTGCCCCAGTGCAGTTGGGACCGCCCCGGCGCCAATCCATTCATGGGCGACGTGGTCGCGGCCGTCGATCGCTACCAGGACATCCCCACCGCGACGCGCGAGAAGCTCAAGGCCCGCATGAAGGCGCGCAGCTATGACGACATTGCCGTCATCGGGCGCGATGCCATCACAGGCAAGGCGAGCTACGCACCCGAGATTCGCGACATGCATTTCGGCCCCGGCGCCGTCTGCCGCACGGTGACGCGCAGCAAGTGGACGGCGACGACGCAGGAGCGCGGCCTCGTCTATTGCGAGGACGGCCAGTGCATCCTGGTGCCCACCGTCTGCCGCAACGTCAGCCGCATCCGCCGCCTGGACAAGCCCAGCGCCGTGGCACCGGCCCACGCCAGCAACGTCGCCTCGTCGACTCGTGAGGGCGAAGAAACTGCGCCACTGGAATTCGAGGCCCCGGGCGCCGGCCCCGCAGCCGCAGCGCCGGACAGCTTTGCCACCGCATCCGGCGTGTCAGCGCTGTCGAGTTCGCCCGCTCAGGGCGGCAGCCTGCTGGCGGGCGGCGGCGCCAGCGGCCCTGCCAACGCCGGCGGTGGTGGGGCTCCCGGCCTCGTCAACCTCGGCATGCCCGCCCTGCCGCCCGGCACGATTCGCCCGGCCGACGGCCCCATTGATCTGCCCCACACGCCGGCCGTGCCCGAACCCGGCACCTGGGCCATGATTGCCCTGGGCCTGCTCGTCATCATCTTCCGCGCGAGGCAGCGCAGGCGCTGAAGCCCCTCGTCCGGCCTCGCCCTTGCTGAACGCGGGCGAGTCCAGCCGGTCCCCCGAGGGGACGGCGATGCTTGCCGGGTCGACCGGCAAGCACATCGCCATTTCGGGCCGGCTTGGGAGCGGCCCGGCGCTCGGCCCGCAGGTGCGGCTCGTCAGCGCCGGAGCAAGGGCGCCAGATAGCGCCCCGTGTGGCTGGCCTCACAGGCCGCCACGTCCTCCGGCGTGCCCGCCACCAGGAGCGTGCCGCCGCCGGCGCCGCCTTCCGGCCCCATGTCGATGAGCCAGTCGGCCGTCTTGATGACGTCCAGGTTGTGCTCGATGACGACGATGGTGTTGCCCGCGTCGCGCAGCTGGTGCAGCACCTTCATCAGCAGCGCGATGTCGGCGAAGTGCAGGCCGGTGGTCGGCTCGTCCAGGATGTAGAGAGTGCGCCCCGTGTCGCGCTTGGAGAGCTCCAGCGCCAGCTTGACGCGCTGGGCCTCGCCACCGGACAGCGTCGTCGCACTCTGGCCCAGCTTCACATAGCCCAGGCCCACGTCCAGCAGCGTCTGCAGCTTGCGCGCCAGCGCCGGCACGGCGTTGAACAGCTCGTAGGCGTCCTCCACCGTCATGTTCAGCACCTGGGTGATGTTCTTGCCCTTGTAGAGCACCTCCAGCGTCTCGCGGTTGTAGCGCCGGCCCTGGCAGACGTCGCAGGGCACGTACACATCCGGCAGGAAGTGCATCTCCACCTTCAGCACGCCGTCGCCCTGGCAGGCCTCGCAGCGGCCGCCGGCCACGTTGAAGCTGAAGCGCCCCGGGCCGTAGCCGCGTTCGCGCGCGGTGTTCATCTCGGCGAACAGCTCGCGGATGGGCGTGAACAGGCCGGTGTAGGTGGCGGGGTTGGAGCGCGGCGTGCGGCCGATGGGTGACTGGTCGACGTTGATGACCTTGTCAAAGGCGTCCAGGCCCTCGATCTCGTCATAGGGCGCCGGGTCGGCGTGGCTGCTGTAGAGCTTCTTGGCGACGGCCGTGTAGAGCGTGTCGTTGACCAGCGTGCTCTTGCCGGAGCCCGACACACCGGTCACACAGGTGAACAGGCCCACCGGGATCTCGACCGTCACGCCCTTGAGGTTGTTGCCGCGCGCATTGACGATGCGCAACCGGGACTCCTGCACGGGCTTGTGCCGCTCGGCGGGCACCTCGATGCGTGCCACGCCGCTGAGGTACTGGCCCGTCAAGGAATTCGGGTTGGCCGCCACCTGATCAGGCGTGCCCTGGGCCATGACCTGGCCGCCATGCACGCCGGCGCCGGGGCCGAGGTCCAACACCCAGTCGGCGGCGCGGATGGCGTCCTCGTCGTGCTCCACCACCAGCACCGAATTGCCCAGGTCGCGCAGCCGCCGCAGCGTCGCGATCAGCCTGTCGTTGTCGCGCTGATGCAGGCCGATGCTGGGCTCGTCCAGCACATACATGACGCCGGTCAGGCCCGAGCCGATCTGGCTGGCCAGGCGGATGCGCTGGGCCTCGCCGCCGGACAGCGTCTCGGCGCTGCGGTCCAGGCTCAGGTAGTTCAGGCCGACGTCGTTGAGGAAACGCAGCCGCGACGCGATCTCGCGAATGACCTTGTCGCCGATCTCGGCCTTGTTGCCCTTGAGCTTGAGCGTCTCGAAATAGTCCAGGCACTCGCGCAGCGTCGAATGCTCGACCTCGAAGATTGGCCGGCCGCGCACGCCCGCCGGCGCATCGGCTGGCTGCAGCACGACATGCCGTGCTTCACGGCGCAGCCGCGAACCCTCGCAGGCCGTGCAGGGCTTGGCGGCCATGTAGCGGGCCAGGTCCTCGCGCACGGCGGCTGAATCGGTCTCCTTGTAGCGCCGCTGCAGGTTGGGCAGGATGCCCTCGAAGGGATGCTGGCGCTTGACCGAGCGCTTCTTGCCCGCGGCCGTCTCGGCCTGGTAGACGAAGCTGATGTCCTCGGTACCCGAGCCGCGCAGCAGCACCTCCTGGGCGGTGGCCGGCAGGCTGTCCCACGGGGCCTCGACGTCGAACTTGTAGTGCGCCGCCACCGACTCCAGCAGCGAGAAGGTGTAGGGGTTGCGCCGGTCCCAGCCCTTCACCGCGCCACTGGCCAGCGACAACGTCGGGAAGGCGACGACCCGGTCGGCGTCGAACACCGTCACCTGGCCCAGGCCCTCGCAGCTCGGGCAGGCGCCCACCGGCGAGTTGAAGGAGAACAGGCGCGGCTCCAGCTCGGGCAGCGAATAGGAGCAGACCGGGCAGGCGAACTTGCTGGAGAACAGCGTCGTCTGCTCGCTGTCCATGTTCATCACCAGGGCCCGCCCGTCGGCCAGGCGCAGCGCCGCCTCGAAGCTCTCGGCCAGGCGCTGGCGCAGGCTGTCCGCCGAGTCATGGCGCAGCTTGATGCGGTCGATGACGACGTCGATGTCGTGCTTCTCGGCCTTCTTCAGCGCCGGAATGTCGGGTGCCTCCACCGTGGCGCCGTCGACGCGAAAGCGCACATAACCCTGGGCCTGCAGGTCGGCGAACAGCTCGACGAACTCGCCCTTGCGGTCGCGCACCACCGGCGCCAGCAGCATCAGCTTGGCCTCGTCCGGCATGGCCAGCACGGCGTCCACCATCTGGCTGACCGACTGCGCCTCCAGCGGCAGGTCGTGGTCGGGGCAGAAGGGCGTGCCGGCGCGGGCATAGAGCAGGCGCAGATAGTCGTGGATCTCGGTGACCGTGCCGACGGTCGAGCGCGGGTTGTGCGACGTTGCCTTCTGTTCGATGGAGATCGCGGGGGACAGGCCCTCGATGATGTCCACGTCGGGCTTGTCCATGAGCTGCAGGAACTGCCGCGCGTAGCTGGACAGGCTCTCCACATAACGCCGCTGGCCCTCGGCATACAGGGTGTCGAAGGCGAGCGACGACTTGCCCGACCCGGACAGCCCCGTGATGACCACCAGCGCATGGCGCGGCAGGTCGACGTCGATGTTCTTCAGGTTGTGCGTGCGCGCACCGCGCACGCGGATGAATCGGGATTCAGGAGGCGCGGGCAAATCCGGGAGGGCCATGGCAGTTTTCACAAGCGAACCGGACATGATAGGCCGCCACAATCTGGCGCGTCCAAACCACGCTACCGCACATGAAGTACCGCCTCGCCGCTGCCCTGCTTGCAGCCGCCACCGCGCTGGGTGCCAGCACGGGCGTCAGTGCCGCAGAGCCGCCGCCCGCCGCCGCCTTCTTCAAACGCGCGGCGGTGCGCGCGCCCAAGCTCAGCCCCAGCGGCCGCTTTCTCGCCATCCAGGCCGCCGGCAAGGGTGACCGCATCTGGCTGGCCGTGCTGGACCTGCAGACCATGCAGCCGCCCAAATTCATCGCCGGCTTCAATGACGCTGACATCTCGACCCACCATTGGATCAGCGAGGACAGGCTGGTGTTCGACGTGTCCGACTCTCCGGACGGCACCACGCGCGTCAACGGCCAGGGCCTGTGGGCGGTCGACCGGGAAGGCGCCAACCTCCGCCAGCTGATCAAGACCGACAAGCCCTTCGTCACCACGGCGACGCTGATCAACGATCGGCGGCTGGACTTCAACTGGGTGCTGCACAGCGTGCCGCCGGGGCTGGACGGCGGCGAGGTCATCGTCCTGCGCCGGCCTTGGTCGAACGAACGCGAGGCCACGGGCGTGCAACTGGCGCGGCTGGACACCCGCACCGGGCTCACGCGCACGCTCAGCGCGGGCATGCCCGACCACACCAGGAATTGGCTGCTCGACTGGCGCGGCGAACCCCGCGTCATCGACACCGAGCACCAGGGCCGCAGCCAGCTGTTCAGCCGCGACGATGCGGGCCGCTGGCAGCCCTGGTACGACGACGACCCCCACGCGCGCAAGCACCCGTGGCCGATCTGGGCCGGGCCGGACGGCCTGATGCTGGGCGAACGCGGCTACGGCGGCTATGACGCCGTCTTCCGCGTCGACCCCAAGACCGGCAACGCGGACGGGGAACCGCTGATCTCCACGCCCGGCTACGACTTCGAAGGCCGCCTCGTCACCGAGCCCGGTACCGGCCGGCTGCTGGGCGTGCGCTTTGAAACCGACGCGCCCGGCACCGTGTGGCTGGACAAGACGATGAAGGCCGCCCAAGCCGACATCGACGCTCGCCTGCCTGGCAGCGTCAACCTGATCGAATGCCTGCGCTGCGTGCAAGCCAGCCACTTCATCGTCACCTCGCTGTCCGACGTGCGCCCGCCGCTGTACTACCTGTACGAGACGGCCGAGAAGCAGCTGCAGTCGCTGGCCGGCACCCGCACCGACCTGCCGGCCGCCGCCATGGGACAGCGCGACTACCACCGCATCAAGGCCCGCGACGGCCTGGAGCTGCCGGTGCTGGTCACGCAGCCGGCCGGCGGCGTCAAGGGCGCCACGCCTACCGTCGTGCTGGTGCATGGCGGGCCTTATGTCCGCGGCACCCACTGGTCATGGTCACCCTATGCCCAGTTCCTCGCCAGCCGCGGCTACCTCGTGCTGGAACCGGAATTCCGCGGCAGCACCGGCTACGGCTTCAAGCACTTCAAGGCCGGCTGGAAGCAATGGGGCCTGGCCATGCAGGACGACCTCGCCGACACCCTGGCCTGGGCCGTGAAACAGGGCTGGGCCGACCCCAAGCGCGCCTGCATCATGGGCGCCAGCTATGGCGGCTACGCCGCCATGATGGCCGCCGTCACGCAGCAGGACCTGTTCAAGTGCGCCGTCAACTGGGTGGGCGTGACCGACATCGGCCTGCTGAGCAGCATCAGCTGGAGCGACATGTCCGACGAGTGGAAGGATTACGGCATGAAGCGCCTCGTGGCCGACCCGGACAGCGACGCCGAGCAGATGCGCAAGACCTCGCCGCTGGCGCGCGCCAGCGAGATCCGCATGCCGCTGCTGATGGCCTACGGCGGCGAGGACCGGCGCGTGCCGCTGAAGCACGGCACCGAGATGAAGGCCGCGCTGCGCGCCGACCAGCCGCTGGAATGGGTGGTCTACCCCGACGAAGGCCACGGCTGGTTCAACCTGAAGACCAACGAAGACTTCTGGGGGCGCGTCGAGCGCTTCCTGGCCAAGAACCTGGCGGCGAAGAACTAGCGGTTTGTCGCGGCCGCATGCAGCTCGCGGCCCGCGTCTGGCGATTCATCGCAGCGCCATGGCGGCGCCCGTGTCCAGTGACGAAACTGCTTCCATCGACACAGCAAACCCGCTGAACGAAACCCCAAGGAAGCATCATGAAAGCCACCGTCCTGATCCAAGCCGCCGCCGTCGCCGCCTTCGTGTTCACCGCCTTCGCCGCCAGCGCCGCCCCCCAAGAAGTCACCAAGCTGCCCCGCGTCGTCATCACCGGCAAGGCCACGCAGGAAGTCGCCCAACTGCCGCGCGTCGTCATCACCGGCTACGCCGTGCGTGAAGTCGCCCAGCTGCCGCGCGTGACCATCACCGGACACCGCGTCTGAGTCCCACATGAGGATTCAAATGACCCAGGAACACCGAGCCGAGTCGCCGGTGCAGCAGGCCGGCGGCCCAGGCTGTGCCGACGACTCGGCTTGGCGTGAAAAAATCACGCGTCTGTGAAAGACAATCCAGGCTTCTGATTGGAGCCTGCTTGTGAAAGAAGAGCTGCGCAAACGCCGGTCCTGGCTGGATGGCTTCATGGCTTATCCAGCACCGGCCGGCCTGAGCGAAACCGCACTGCGCGAGAACATCATCCTGCTCGACCAGGCGCTCTACACGCTGTGGGGCCTGGGCGACAACCTGATCTACGCCTGGACACCCGAGCCGCGCGGCCTGCGCGTGCTGGTCGCGCCGCACCAGATGCTGACCGAGTACACGCTGGGTGACGGCACCTCGCCGCTGACCGAGGTGACGCGGCGCACGCGGCTGCTGGACAACCTGCTGTCCAACCAGGAGCACCTCGAAAAGCAGGCCTTCGACAGCGTGGCCGCCGCGCTGAGTGTGGTGCCCAAGCTCATCGAGCTGCCCTTCAACCCCGAGCGGGGCCTGGGCCTGCCGCTGATCGCGGCCATCGCGGCGCGCTACGGCATCCGCCTCGTCGAGGACCGCGCCGTCATCCTGTTCGACGCGGTCGGCTTCTCGCTGCTGACGCCGCTGCAGCAGGTGGTGCAGCTCAACAGCCTGTCCTGCTCGGTCAACGCGGCCTACGCCAAGTTGCTGGACCGCGAGATCAACATCAACTTCGCCCGCACAACGACCGGCGACGGTTTCTACATCTGGAACCGCATGCGTGGCGTCGAGGCCAATGTCGAGCTGTACCAGCTGATGCAGTTCATCCTCGCCGACAACGCGCTGGCGCTCGAGCGCGCGACGCGCCCCGAGTCGGTGCCCAAGCTGCGCGCGTGCTTTCACGTCGGCTCGCACTACGAGTTCTACCAATCCGAAGGCCTCAACCCCACGTCCTTCAGCTATTTGGTCGGCCAGGTCACGATCGAGCTCGCCCGCATGATCGAGCGCGCCGAACCGGGCCAGATCCTGGTCGGCAAATTCAACACGCTGATGCACGACGAGGTCAACGGCGAGGACGTGCACATCGACAGCCTGGACTTCGTCGAGCGCACGCGGGCGCCGCTGCGCAGCCTCAATGGCCTGAAGCTCGCCGGCTCCGAGGTCGACGAGATCGCCTGCTACCTGACCGGCCGGCGCGACTCGACCGGGCTTTGGGGCATCAGCGAATACCACATGGCCGACAAGCACGGCTTGATCCACCGCGTCTACAACGCCAAGATCAACATCCATCGCCGCAACGGCGAGCCCATCTATCTCGGCCTGCGCGAGGAAGACCTGCCTCCCGACGCGCCGCGCACCGTGGCGGACACGGATTTCGTGCCGCTGCAAGGTTGACGACGGTCAACAGGCGACAAGAGCTAGAGCAGAGCCCCCAGAACGGCCTGTTCATGCGGTCAGCTCCGAAGCGCAACGGCTAGGATGACCAGCGCCGTGACCGAGTCCTCCGCGCCCTTCGCTGCCCCCCCTGCGCCTGTCGGCCAGCGCCGACTGCTAACCCTGCTGTTCGCCGACCTCAGCGGCTCCACTGCCATGGCCGAGTGGATGGAGGCCGAGCACTATGCGGCGATGCTCGGGGGCTTGCGCGCGCTGTACGAGCGCATCGTGCCCCACCACGGCGGCGTCATCGCCCGCATCCAGGGCGATGGCATGCTGGCCGTCTTCGGCCACCCCGACGTGCGCGAGGACGACGGCCGCCGCGCCACCGAGGCCGCGCTGGAACTGCACGCCGCCGTGCGCGAGCTGCTGCCGCCCGGCCCCCGCCCCGCCGACTTCCCCGGCCTGGCCCTGCACAGCGGCATCCACGCCGGCATCGTCCTCGTCAACGATGGCGACCAGATGCGTGGCCGCTTCGAGCTGCTCGGCAACGCACCCAATATCGCGGCCCGCCTGTCCGAGGCCGCCAAGCGTGACGAGATCATCGCCAGCGAAGAGAGCCTGGGCCTGCAGAGCCAGTTTTTCGACACCGGCCCGCGCTTCTCGCTGCAGCTGAGGGGCCGTGCGACGCCGCTGGCCGCCTACCGTGTGTTCGGCCGCGCACCGGTGGGCCGGCGCTTCGAGGCCAGCATGCGCCGCGGCCTCGCCCCCTTCGTCGGCCGCGGTGGCGAGCTGGCAACCCTGGAGGCCACGCTCGCTCGCGCGCTGCAGGGCGGCACGCTTTGGCTGGGCATCCGCGCCGGCGCGGGCGTGGGCAAGACCCGGCTCACCGAGGAATTCCTGCGCCACGCCCAGGACCAGGCCGTCCAGATCCACCGCGGCTATTGCGAGAGCTACCTCAGCGCCGAGCCGCTGCAGCCCTTTTTGCAGATGCTGCGCGCCATGGACATGCATGACGGCGGCCTGCACGACGCACCGCCCGAACTCTTCGCCGCCCAGCACAGCCAGCCCGGCCAGCGTGCCGACGCCCTGCTGACCCTGCTGCTCGCGTTGGCGCGGCGCATGCCCCAGCTCGTCTTCATCGACGACCTGCAATGGGCCGACGACGCCTCACTGCGCCTGCTGCATCGGCTGCGCGCCGCTGCCGATCGTGAGCGCCTGCCGCTGCTGCTGCTGACCGCCAGCCGGCCGCAGCCCGCCTTGCCGGGGGCCAACGACGGCGATGCCGACCTCATCGAGTTGCCGCCGCTGACCGAGACCGAGGCCGCCCGCGCCGTGCAGCAGCTGCTGCCGCAGATCGACCCCTTCATCGCCGCCGAGGTGCAGCGCCACGCCGGCGGCAATCCCCTCTTCATCGAGGAGCTCTGCCACGCCGCGGCCGACACGGGTGAAGGCCTGGTCGCCGGGCCGAGCAGCTCGGCCTGGCTGGCCGCCCTCGTCGAATCCCGCGTCGGCCGCCTGCCGCCCGAGCAGGCCCAGCTGGTGCGCGTGGCGGCCGTCATCGGCAATGTCATCCCGTCCTGGCTGCTGCAGGCGTTGTCCGGCTGCGGGGAGCAGCACCCCGCCGTGCAGGCTTTGGCGGCCCAGGACTTCATCTTCCCGGACCAACGCCCCGGCCATCTGCGCTTCAAGCACGGCATCACGCGCGACGTCGTCTACGAGGCCACCGGCCTGCACCAACGCCAGGCCCTGCACCGGCGCATCAGCGTCGAACTGGCAGAACACGGTGGCCAGGACCTGCACGAACAGCTGGCCTATCACGACGCCGCCGCCAACGACTGGCCGGCCGCCGCCCACCACGCCGAAGCGGCCGGTGACCAGGCCCTGGCCGCCTCGGCACTGGACCGGGCCAAGAAGCAGTTCCGCGCCGCCCTGGCCGCGCTGGAGTTCCTTCCCGACGATGCGGAGCGCCGGCGCCGCTGGGTTGGCATCGCCCAGCGCCTGGGCATGGCCTGCGTCTTCGACGCCTCCCAGGACGACCTGCGCGTGCTCCGCCATGCCGCCACCCTGGCCAAGGCCGAAGCCGAGCCCGGCCTCATCGCCCGCACCGAATACTGGCTTTCCTATGTCGGCTACGCCCTGGGTGAGACGCGCGACAGCCTGCGCCATGCGCGCGCTGCCGTCGAGACGGCCCAGGACTGCGGCGACCATGCGCTGCTCGCCCAGCTGCCCGGCACCGTCGGCCAGCTGCAGGCCGCCGCGGCCGACTACGCCAACGCCCTGCCCATGCTGGACCTGGCCATCGCCCGCCAGCGGGCGCGCGCCCGCAAGAGCGCGGTCAACCAGATCGGCCTGTCCTTCTCGCTGTGCTGCCGCGCCTATGTGCTGGCCGACCAGGGCCATTTCGACCAGGCCCACGAGATCTTTGCCGAGGCCCTGACGCCCTTCGATGGCAGCGGCCATGCGGTCGAAGCCAGCATCCAGGGCTGGCGCGCCGCCGTGCTGCTGTGGCAGGGCCGCTGGGCCGAGGCGCGCGAGGCCGCCCTCGTTGCCCACCGCGTCGGCGCCCAGGTGCGCAGCATGTTCACCTGCGCCATGGGCCACGCGGCCGGCGCGTATGGCGCCTGGATGCAGGAGGCCGACCCGACCGCGCGCCAGCACATCCTGGACGCCACCGCCTGGCTGGCGCCGCGCGGCGGCGGCCTGTACAGCAGCTTCCAGCACGGCTGGCTGGCCGACATCCTGGCCACCCAGGGCGACGCCGGCGCGGCCCGCCACCACGTCGCGCTGGCCCTCAAGCGCGGCCGCCAGCATGACTGGATTGGCGGCGCCATGGCCTACCGCGCCGCCGCCCGGCTGGCAGCGCGCATGGGGGACAGCGAGCGCGCCAAACGCTATCTCGGCCTGGCCCGCGGCGCTGGCGAGCAGCGCAACTCGGCGCATGAAGCCGCCGTCACGGCGCTGCTGGAAGCCGAGCTGCGGCTGGACGACCGCTGGCAGACCGCACGGGACCGCGCCGGGCGGGAGTTCGAGCGCCTGGGCATGAGCGGCTTCCTGGAGCGGGCCCTCCAGCTCTGAGCGCAGCAAAGTCGCACTCATCGGCTACGTGAAACCACGTATCCATAAAAACAGAACGCTGTTTCATAGTTGCCTCGCGATGCGCGGCGATGCCGCACCGACCTGACGTCGCCGCGCCCCAGCGCGCGGATCGACCGGTAGTGACCTGACGTCGGCACCGGTTTTCTTCTCCCTTGCCCCGACAGCCTTCGTGGCGGCCGCTCCTCGGCCCCGACGACGGCCCGCTGCGCGCATCCGGACGGAAACCGCGCGCCCACACAACGACCGGAGACAAACAAACCATGATCACGAAGAAGCTCACACCCCCGCCCCTGCCCGTCATCCGCACCGCCGGCACGGCCCTGTCGCTGCTGCTGGCCGCCTCGGCCGCCCACGCGGTGGACTGGCCCTCGGGCTATTCCAAATGCGCCGACGAAGGCGAGACCTGCAAGGTCGGCACCAGCACGCGTGCCGTGTCCTATGGCATCAAGGACAAATGGGTCATCAAGAACCTCAGCGGCAACATCGCCTGCACGACGGCCACCTTCGGCTCCGACCCCAACCCCGGCATCACAAAGAAATGCGCCATCGGCCCGGTGGCGTCGCCGGCGCCAACACCTGCTCCAACCCCCGCACCAACACCGGCGCCTACACCTGCTCCCACGCCGGCCCCTTCACCCGCTCCGACGCCAGCACCCGCTCCGGCCGGCAGCAGTGACGGCTATGCCGGCACCGTGACCGGAGGTGGAACCAAGACGGCGGTGACGGTCAGCACCGCCGCGGCGATGCAGGCCGCCCTCAATGCCTATGACGGCAGCTCCGGCCTGGTGCTGCGCTACACCGGCACGTTCGACTTCGGCGCCATCCCTGACGCCTGCACGCAGTGGCAAAAGCCCGCCGGCGCCATCGTCGAGATCAAGAACAAGAACAACGTGACCATCGAAGGCGCCAACGGCTCGGCCGCCAACTTCGGCCTGGCCATCAAGGCCGCGGCGCAGAACATCATCATCCGCAACATGACCATCGGCCTGCTGCCGGGCTCCATCGACGCCATCGGCATCGAAGGCCAGAGCGGCGGCATCCCGGGCTACATCTGGATCGACCACAACACCCTGTTCAGCAGCCTGAAGGAATGCAGCGGCGCCGGCGACCTGGAGTTCGACGGCCTCGTCGACAACAAGGCCGGCGCCCACCACATCACCTACTCGTACAACCACATCCATGACCACCACAAGGTCGGCCTGATCGGCTCCAGCGACAGCGACGCCAGCGACCGCTTCATCACCTTCCACCACAACTACTACAAGGATGTGGGCTCGCGCCTGCCGCTGCAGCGCGCCGGCTATACCCATCTGTACAACAACCTGTACAGCGGCCTGCTGACCTCGGGCGCCAACATCCGCATGGGCGGCTACTCGCTGATCGAGGGCAACTGGTTCGAGAACTCGCAGAACCCGGTGACCTCGCGCGACAGCCCGTCCATCGGCTACTGGCAGCTGCGCGGCAACAACATCACCAGCCCGGCCGACTTCGCAACCTATGGCATCACCTGGGTGGCCAGCGGCTCGTCACCGTCGCGCGATGCGACGGACTGGGCCAGCACCGCGACCTTCCCGCTCGGCATTCCCTACGGCTACACGCTGCAGGCGCCGTCGTGCGTGAAGCAGAAGCTGCCGGCGGCGGCGGGGGCGGGGACGGGGTTGGCGAAGGTCAGCTGCTGATGGCGTGGCCGGTCGGCGCCCCACAAAGCGAGCCGACCGGCCACCCGCTACCGTCATCCCCAGGTCATGCTCCACTCGACTCGGACATGGGGCCTGAGCTGCAGCTCGCAGAACTTGATGCGCTCATCGTTGAACGCCACGCGCAGAACTTCCCTGCCTCCAGCCGATTCGATGTGCCAGGTATGGGCCATCACCGAACTGAACCGCAGCCGCAGCAAATCGCCCTGCCACCATTCGACAGCGAACTCCATGTCATCCGGTGCAACGGTAGCGACGACCCGGTCGTCCCCGCGCAGCGTCGCGAATCTGGCACCGTAGTACCAACCTTCGGCGTGAGTCCACTCGGGCTCCGTCTCGAAGAACACCACATAGTCAAGAAGCTCGAGCCGATCGGTCATCCATTCTCTCCACCCCCATCGCCACCACCGTCGGCGCTCCCGTAAACCGCAGCACCCCCGCATCCAGCACCGCCGCGATCACCCCCAGCATGACGCCCATGCCCATGCCATAACCCGAGCAGGCATGCGGCGAGCGGCCCTGGGGGTCGGCGCAATCGCCACCGAAGGCGACGTGGTGGCGCAGCGGGTCTTGCTGGGTGGCCGAGCCCAGGCCGACGACGACGACGCGGCCGAGATCAATGTGCACCGTGCCCAGCTGGTGCGCCATCTTTGCCTTGCGCCAGACCTGGAAGGGCGTGGGGCGCCGGGTCAGCGTCGCGACCATCGTCGGGCGCAGCCGGGCCACGGCCTCGGCGTAGGGGCGCATCTGGGTCTGCGGATCGGGCACGACTTCGTGCCACAGCGGCTGCAGCTCCCACAGCTTGCGCGTCTGCACCCAGGCGGCCAGCACGGTGATCAGGTTGGCATGCGTGGTGGGCGGAAAGCCCAGCATGATGCCGGCCAGCGTGCATGCGGGCAGGTCGGGCGTGGCGTCGGGCAGGGCTCTGGCGGCGGCGACGATCTTCTGCGCCAAAGGCGGCAGCACGGTGCCCGGCTCGGCCAGCCAGGCCTCGACGGCGGCCGTGAAGCGGCGGCCGGCGGCGCGGCCCTCGGCCTGCACCGCCTCGGTCGGGTAGGGGCCGAAGACATGGCGCGAGACCTTGAAGAGATCGCGCGGGCAACGCGCGGCCGCTCCTTGAGCCGGCGCCTCGGCATGGAACTCGGTGCCCCAGATGTGGCGCCCGTCGGGCTGGCCGAACCAGAGCTGGCAGAGCTTGGCCAGCACGCCCTCGCTCAAGCGCTCGAAGTCCAGCGGCGTGTCGGTGGGCAGGTCCTTGGGTTTCTGCGAAGCCGGAAAAGCGTTCAGCAGCCCATGGGCCTCTTCCTTCAGCTTCGCCAGGCCGGCCTTGGCGACCTGGTAGGCGGTGGCATAGCAATCAGCCTCGCTGAAGGCCTCGATGGCCGCATTGATGATGGGCGCCAGTGCTCGATGACCGCTGCTTTCGTCCTGACCCAGAAAGCCCAGGCCGATGGAGTCGTGCATGCGCTCGCCGTAGCCGCTGACGGAGTAGCGGTCGGGGGCGTTCCTCAGCACCTCGCAGACGCGCTCGGGCGCGCCCACCAGCACGCCATAGGCCGTGTCGACGACGCCACCAGGCTGGGCGCGCACCCAGGCCCAGGCGGCATCGCGGGTGTTGGTGTCTTCCAGCCAGAGTTGCATGGCCGCCTTGTCCTGCAGGTCGGGCACGCGCTCGGGCACCGGCGTGGGAGGCGGCAGCGGCAGAGGCAGCTCGGTCAGGCAAGGCAGGGATTTCAGCGCGGCGATGGAGGGCACGAAAAAGTACGCGCCCCATTGCAGCGTGACGAAGGGCTCGGGGCCGAGGTCGATCTCGTAGGGCTTGCCGGCGTGCTCGAAGGGGAAGAGGCGCGGGCCGCCGCTGCCGTCGACGACGCCCAGCAGCGGGTCGCTCTGCGCCGCATAGCCGCCGCTCGCGTTGCCGCCGGCCACCCAGCGCTGCACCACTTCAAACTGCTCGGCCAGATGGGCGTTGTAGGCCATGAAGACCAGGCCGCGGTCCTCGTCGTCCGGGGCATCGGCATGCACCGGCGCGCCATAGCTCATGCCGCGGCGCAGGATGCGCGGCATGCGGTTCCTGGAGAAGGCCGTGCCGGCCAGGTCGCGCGGGTTGGTGCGGCGGATGTGGGCGTGGAAGGGGCAGGCCGAGCCTTGCGCGTCCTTGGCGAAGTTGAAGTCGTTGCTGCTGCCGGATGCCTCGGGCGCCGCGAGCGGCCGGCCGTCCTGCCAGCGGCCCATCAGCTTGGCAAGCACCAGCTCGTGGTCCAGGCCGATCTTCCTGGCCTCCTGGTAGGTGCGCTTGGCAAAGCGGCCGGTGTACTGGCGCAGCTTGCGCACGACCAGGAAGCTGCCGCGGTCCAGCAGCGCATCGGGCTGCTCGGGCACGGTGTAGCCCTTGTCGCGCTCGGTGGGGAAGCCTTGCAACACCTCGCCGTACTTGACCTTGTCGTCCCAGGCCAGGCCCGTGGGCGGTGCGTCGTCCGGCGTCGGCACAGGCTGGCTGATGCCGTCCTTGAAGCCGAAGTGCTCCTTGTCGGCGGCGTTGCTGCGCATGGGCTCGATGGCCATCAGCGCCAGGCCCGTGTTGACGGTCAGCGCTTCAGCCAGTTCATGCAGGCGCTTGTCGTCAGCGGCCGTGAAGTTCTCGCCCGGCTCGGCGGCCGCAAAGCGCAGCTGCACGAGGACATGGGCGTTGGCGGGGTCAATGCGGTCGATCTTGTTGACATGAGGCGCCAGCACCCAGTGCGAAGGGTGGTTGTGGCGCACGTCGCCCAGCAGGCCGGCGCGCGCGGCCATGCCTTCCTTGAAGGCCTGCGGGAAGCGTTCCAGGCGCGAAGCCGGGACGCCCAGCGCCCTCAGGCCTGACAGGGTCAGCGCCACCTGGCGCCAGACGGCGAGCTGGGCGCCGTCTTCGTTGTCACGCTGCACCGACGCCGTGCTGAGCCAGGCGACAGCCTGGGCCGGCTGGGCCACGCGCAGCAGCACCAGGCCGCCGCGGTTGCCGGGCGGTTTGCTCAGCAGGCAGCACTGCAGGTCGCCCGGCAGCAGCGACAGCTCGCGCGCCCGGACTGAGGGCTCGGGCAGCGGCTGCTCGAACCAGGCCAGCATCTCGTGATGGCGCTGGCGCAGCTGGCCGCCGGCGGTCTTGCCGCCGTCCTTGGGAAACTGTTCAGCCGTGCCCAGCTCGCGCAGCTCGAACAGCACATCGTGGGTGGCGCGCAGCAGGCAGTCGCGGTCGGGCGCCCCGGCGCCGAAGTAGCGCTGCAGCGTGTACAGGCCCGCCAGCGGCAGCAGGCCGCGCGCCGCCATCGCGAAGCGCTCCTTGTCGCCAGCGGGCAGCGGCGGCGTCTCGCCGGAGGCCGGCGCGCGCAGGCGGTTGAATTCCAGCTCGTTGGCACGGCCGCGCTGGGCGGCCTCCAGCCGGGCGAGGTATTCGCCATCGCCGACGCTGCGGCCGGAGGCGATGAACAGGAAGTCGGCCGAGATCTCGTGCTCGCGCACCCAGCGCGCATAGGTCTCGAAGCTGCAGTCACGCGACAGCGTGTAGGCCTCGGTGTGGCAGAGCATCAGATCCAGCGTGGAGCCGAGCTGGTCCCAGATCACCCGCATATAGGGCTCCCAGCCGCCGTCGAAGCAGACGTTGAGCAGCAGCCGGTCGGGCGCTCCGTCCTTGCCGTCGACGATGCTCCAGCGGAAGGAATGGACGATGCGCCAACGGGCGACGATGTCGGTATAGGGCGAGGCCGGCGCGCTGGACTCGCGCGAGCCCAGGCGCAGGCCGTTGAGCGTCTTCAGCACCCTGCGCAGGCGGTCCACATAGGTGACGACCTCGAGCGCGTCGACAAAGCCGCGCTTGATGTCAGCCAGCAAGTTGAGGTCGGTGATGCCGCCGAGCTGAACGTCGTTGCCCCGTGCCATGACTCTTCTCCCTAGCTTTTAGGGGAGAAGTATCCCGGCACCGCATGACGCCGGGGACAGGGTCGGCCCTCAGGTTTAAGGAGGGATTCCGTTGATCCCTGCCGGACGCATTTCATCCGCGAAAAGCCGCAACCTATCGCAAACCCTTAGATCGGATGACCCCTCAAGAACACACTGGCGGCACACCAGAGAGAAAGAAGTCCGCCATGAACCGCATCAGCACCACCACCGCCGCCGCCCGCACCCGCCTGCAAGCCGTCAGCGCCGCCATCCTCGTCGCCCTGGTCGCCCTGACCGGCGCTACCTGGATGACGCTCACCGTGCCGGCCGAAGCGCCCGAAGTCGTCAAGCTGGACCGCGTGGTCATCAGTGGCGTGAGCACCCCGGAGCCGACGATTGCCCAGCTGCCCCGCGTCGTCATCGAAGGCCGCCGCACGCCGGATGCGACGCAAGTTGCCAGCGCCGAACTGACGGCCGCCGTCCGCTAAGCGGGCCGAGCGCCGGGCCGCTCCCTAGCCGGCCCGCACTGGCGATGTGCGTGGGGCTCAACGCCATACGCATCGCCGTCCCCTCGGGGACCGGCCAGACTGGCCTGCCTTCAGCAAGGCGAGACTGGACGAGGGGCTAACGCCCCAACACGCGAAGGATCTCCCGGCCGTAGGCTTCGAGCTTCTTCGCCCCCACGCCGCTGATCTCCCCCAGTTCGGCCAGGTCCCCCGGCAGGACGCGGGCCATCTCCGCCAGCGTCGTGTTCTGGAAGATCACATAGGCCGGCAGGCCATGCTCCTTGGCCACCTCGGAGCGCCAGGCCTTCAGCGCCTCGAAGCGCTCGTGGCCCTCGGCGTCCAGGCCGAGTGCCGGATCGGCCTTCGGCTTCGCGCCGCCACGGGCGGTCTTTGACTTGCCGCGCGGCTTCTTCTCCTCGGCCTCGCGCAGGCGCAACTCCACCTCACCCTTGAGCACCGCCCGGGCGCTGTCCTGCAGGGCCAGCGTGTTGAACTCGCCCTCGGCGGCCACATGGCCCAGCGAGATCAGCTGGCGCAGCACGGCACGCCACTGCTGCTCGGACAGGTCGGCGCCGCAGGCCCAGGTCGACAGGTTCTCGTGGCCGTATTGCTTGGTCTTGTCGGTCGCCTTGCCGCGCAGCACGTCGATCAGGTGGCCGGCGCCGAAACGCTCGCCGCGCTGGTGGAAGCGGTAGATGCAGCTCAGCAGCTTGCGTGCCGCCTCGGTGCCGTCCCAGGTCTGCGGCGGGTTCAAGCAGTTGTCGCAGTTGCCACAGGGCGTTGACGCTTCGCCGAAGTAGCCCAGCAGCCGCACGCGCCGGCAGTCAGTCGCCTCGGCCAGCGCCAGCAACGCATCCAGCTTGCCGCGCTGGCCCTGCTTGAAGACCTCGTCGGCCGGGCTGTCGTCGATCATGCGGCGCTGGTTGACGACGTCGGCCAGGCCATAGGTCATCCAGGCCTCGGCCGGCGCGCCATCGCGGCCGGCGCGGCCGGTCTCCTGGTAGTAGCTCTCGATGTTCTTGGGCAGGTCCAGGTGGGCGACGAAGCGCACATCGGGCTTGTCGATGCCCATGCCGAAGGCGATGGTGGCGACCATGACGATGCCGTCCTCGCGCAGGAACCGGTCCTGGTGGCGGCGGCGCACGTCGGCGTCCAGGCCGGCGTGGTACGGCAGGGCCTTGATGCCCTCGCTCTCCAGCCACACCGCTGTCTCGTCGACCTTCTTGCGGCTCTGGCAGTAGACGATGCCGGCTTCGCCCTCGTGCTCGTCGTTGATGAAGCGCAGCAGCTGGTCGCGCGGCGAGGTCGTCTTTTCCGCGATCAGGTAGCGGATGTTGGGCCGGTCGAAGCTGCTGATGAAAACGCGGGCGTCCTGCAGTTGCAGCCGCTGGATGATGTCGGCCCGCGTCAGGTCGTCGGCGGTGGCCGTCAGCGCGATGCGCGGCACATCGGGGAAGCGCTCGTGCAGCAGACTGAGCTGCAGATACTCGGAGCGGAAGTCATGCCCCCACTGGCTGACGCAATGCGCCTCGTCGATGGCGAACATCGACAGCAGGCCGCGTTCGTGCAGCGACGCGAGCTGGGCCAGGAAGCGCGGCGTCGTCAGGCGCTCGGGCGCGGCATAGAGCAGAGTCAGCCGCCCGCTCATCATCTCGCGCTCGATGCGGCTGGCCTCCTCGCCGGTCTGGCTGGAGTTCAGGAAGGCGGCGTGCACGCCGGCCTCCTCCAGCGCGCCGACCTGGTCGTGCATCAGCGCGATCAGCGGGCTGACGACGATGGCCACACCCTGCTGGCGCGTGTGGCGCACGATGGCGGGCACCTGGTAGCACAGGCTTTTGCCACCACCGGTGGGCATCAGCACCAGCGCGTCGCCGCCGGCAGCCACCTGCTCGACGATGTCGGCCTGCTGGCCGCGGAAGGCGGTGTAGCCGAAGACTGCTGACAGGACCTGGTGAGCTGCGGATTGCAGGTCGTCGGTGGGGCTTGGAAGATGCAGGGGCGGATTCATTCAACCCGCATTGTCCCAGGAGCCTTCCGATGACCACACCCGCCGAGTTGCGTGAGCGACTGATCCGCAATTTCAACGATGCGCCGCGCGAGCGCTTCCTGCGCGCACCGCGCTACGACAGCGAGACCGCCTCGATGACCAAAGGCACGGCCGCCCAGCAGATGGGCGCCAGCTTCGACATCGTCGCGCCCGGCCAGCAGAGCTGCCCCTATCACTACCACTACGCCGAGGAGGAGATGTTCATCGTCGTCCAGGGCCAGGGCACGCTGCGTGTGGCCGGCGAGTTGGTGCCCATCAAGGCCGGCGACGTCATCTCCATCCCGGCGGGGCCGGAGTACCCGCACCACATCATCAACACCTCGGACGCGCCGCTGCACTACCTGTCCATCAGCACCCAGAAGGAGCCGGAGATCTGCGTCTACCCGGACTCGGGCAAGGTCGGCAGCTTTGCGCCGGGGCTGCGCCTGTTGCAGCGCAAGGAAGCGGGGCTGGATTACTGGGACGGCGAGGCATGAATCGGTCGAGGCCGGAGCTGCCCCGGACGTTCCGGGTCAGGTCCAGCCCCGAAGTCATCAGTAGTGCGGCGGCAGCTCGTCACGCAAGCCGCGCATGCCGTCCGGCTCGGCCGCCGTGGCGCGGTTGCGCAGCTCGACGAGCTCGCGCACCAGTCGGTCGATCTGCTCCTGCTGGCGCACGACGACCTGGTTGAGCTGCTCGACCGTGTCTTCGGCGAAGCTGGCCTTGATCTCGAGGTCGGTGATGCGTTGTTCGAGGGCTTGCAAGGTGTCCATGACGATATGGTGGCGCATTTCGGCGGGGTTGCGGGCCGAGTTGGGCGACGTACGCGCGCGGTGGAGCGGCTGGTTTGCGGCGGCGGAAATCGGCACAGCCTGAGCAAGCCTTCGGAAAGCGGCCGCTCAACGTTTGAACTTATCGGTAGTCACAATGGGCGACGCCCGCTTTCGCCTGTCCGTGCGATGGAAGGGCTAGGCACCATCGTCTTCCTCACAAGACAGGTACTCAGCTACTTGGCCAACGCCTTCCACTTCAAATCCAACTTTCTGGGCCACCCTCCCGGGGCCCGCACTTTCGGGGATGGGAAGAATGAACCTGATGTCGAGGCTGGTCTGCGCCAGCATGTGTTTGTTTGCCGGCACTGCCTTGGCAGCCGGCAACACGGCGAACGCCGCAACATGGAAGCTCATCTTCAACGGCAAGGATCTCAGCGGCTGGTCGGCGCACTACGCATCCAAGGTCAGCGCCGATACGCCGGCCGCGTCCAGCATCTTCGAAGTGAAGAATGGCGAGATCCACGCGTATCCCACGCACGTGGCGGGCACGCCCCAGCCGTTCGCGTACGTCGTCACCGACGCTGACTTCAAGGACTACGTGATCAGCCTCGAATACAAATGGGGCAATAAGAAGTTTCCGCCGCGGCTTCACGAAGTGCGCGATGCGGGCCTGCTGTATCACGTGTATCGCGTGCGGCCGTCAGACTGGCCGGCGAGTGCCGAAGCCCAAATCCAGGAAGGCGACACCGGAGATTCGTGGGCGATATCGACGCAAGCCTCGAGCTTCGTCGATCCGAAGACCGGCCGTTATGCACTGCCCGAAAACGGCGGTGTCCCCATCACGGGCGGCGAGAACGAGGGCTACCACCGTACGCGCCACGGGCGTGTCAACGAGCGTCCGGGCTGGAACACGCTCGAAGTCATCGTGCACGGCGATCGCGCCACACACGTCGTCAACGGCGTCGTGAACATGCGCGTCAGCGAACTCAAGTCCTGGGATGCCGGCACGAGCAGCTGGGTCAAACTCGACCACGGCAAGATCGTGCTTCAAGCTGAAGGCGCCGAGGTTTTCTATCGCAACATCAAGGTTCGGGCGCTCACGGAGACCGACGACATGCTGCCTGCGCCTGCACTCAGCGAGGTATGGTTCCCGGTTCCACCCAAGGTGACGCCGGGCGCGGCGCCAGGTGCCGCACCGTCGGACGCCATCGTGCTGTTCGACGGCAGGAGCCTCGACGCATGGAAAAGCGCGAACACCGGGGCAGCCGCGGGCTGGAAAATTGACAACGGCGAATTGGTGGTCGGCCCGGGCACCGGCGACATCCAGACCCAACAGTCCTTTGGTGACGTTCAACTGCACCTGGAGTGGCGCGCGCCCAAACTTCCCGCCGACAAAGTGAGTCAGGATCGCGCCAACAGCGGCGTATTCCTGCAGGATGTCTACGAGGTTCAGATTCTCGACAACTTCGAGAACCCGACCTACGTGAACGGCATGGTGGGGTCGATCTACAAGCAGTTCCCGCCGCTCGTCAATGCCACTTGGCCAGCCGAGAACTGGAACACTTACGACATCATCTACGCCGCGCCGCGCTTCGCGGCTGACGGTTCGCTCATTTCACCGGCGCGACTTACGGTGTTGTTGAATGGCGTGCTGGTGCAGAACAACTCCGCGCTCAAGGGCGGCACCACCTACATCGGTACGCCCAGCTATCGAGCACATGCCGAAATGCCGCTGCGCCTGCAGGATCATGGGCATCTGGTCCGGTACCGCAACATCTGGGTGCGCAAGCTTTGATGGGGACGTTGCTGGTTTCCTGACAAGAGGGAGACCGGTTCGAAGTGCCCTGTTCTGCCCGGTACTGCCGTCCTCGGGCTACTCACCGAAGTGGTGAACGGCGCAAAGTGCGCAAGGTGTTGAGGCATCGAGACTTTCAATGAGTCGCGAGCGGTCAACTGCCGGATCTAGGTTCAATGACCGTTGCCGCTGGTATCGGCCATTAGGTCGCGAAATCTGGGTGACAGCAGCCAGCCTGAAGCACGCGCCTGTTTACGCTCGCTGACGCCCGCGATCCAGCGCGGCGGCCGCCATGCTGCCTATGTGCCTAAACACCGCGCTATGGCGCCATCTGAAACTCGACCCGCGCCCAGTGCCCCAGCCCATCCATGACAGTGAGCCGGTGCGCGCCCGCGCGCTCCACGTGCAGCGTCTGTGCCGCGCCAGCCGTCGTGCTGGCCGCCATCCATTGACCATCAAGCAGCCACGTCAGCCCCTGCTGCGCGCCGATCGCCTGCAGCTTCAGCACGACCTCGCGCTGGCCCGGCGCCGGGCGCAGCACCGTGCCCGGCTCCAGGCCCACGACGCGCAGCCGGTTGGCTGCCAGCTGCTGGCTGGCGCAGCCCGGTCGCCAGGCCAGGCGCTCCAGCGGGTGGCGCTGCTCGGCATCGAGGAAAGGCCCGAGCAGCGCAGGCCAGCGCACAGCCTCAAAACGCTCGGCCTCGGGCGCGCAACCGGGTTGCACGCGCTGGCCCGCCGCCACCCAGACAGGCTCTGCCAGCGGCCCCGGTCGCAGCCGGTCGGGCAACGTCGGCGGCACGGCGCCGTCCAGCGTCCAGGCGATGCGACGCTGCAGGCACAGCGCGGGCTCGGTGGCGGCTTCGGCCAGGCCCATCGGCCAGCAGATGGGCACGGCCGCCACGCTGTCGGGCCGGCGGCGCGGCGCGAGCTGCTGGCGGGCCTCGTCGGGGCCCAGCGCCGCCGCCAGGTCGCGCAGCAACGGTGCCGCCGAGTTGGCGCCAAAGTGGCCGGGGTTGGGTGTGCCGTCGGGCCGGCCTATCCACACGCCGAAGGTGTAGCGGTCCGTCACACCCAGGGCCCAGGCGTCGCGAAAGCCAAAGCTCGTGCCCGTCTTCCACGCCACGCGCTGGCCGCTTTCGCGGAAGGGCGAGCCGGGCCGGCCGCCGTTCTCCAGGATCTCGCGCACGATGTAGGCGGCGCCCTCGCTCATCAGCCGCGCCTCCTTCAGCGGCTCGTCGGGCATCAACCGCGGCCGGGCCGCGATGCCGCCGCGCGCCAGCGCCGTGTAGGCGCCGACTAGCTCCTCCAGCGAGGTGCTGCCGCCGCCGAGGATGAGGCTCAAATTGGGCGCCGCATTGGCCGGCATGCGCAGCCTCAGGCCCGCGTGGCGCAGCCGGCCGGCAAAGCGCTCGGGGCCGAGGCGGTCCAGCAGGTCCACCGCAGGCACATTGAGTGAGCGCTGCAGCGCCTCGCTGACGCTGACGGGGCCCGAGAAATCGGCCTGGAAGTTGCCCGGCGCATAGCCGCCGAAGTTCTGCGGCGCGTCGATGAGCAGGCTTTCGGAATGGATCAGCCCTTCGTCCAGCGCCATGCCGTAGAGAAAGGGCTTGAGCGTCGAGCCCGGCGAGCGCTTCGCGCGCACCATATCCACGTGCGCCCCGCGGCGCGCGTCTGTGAAGTCGGCCGAGCCGACATAGCCACGCACTTCCAGCGTGCGGTTGTCGACGACGAGGGCCGCGAGCGACACGGCATCGGGCAGGCTGTTGAGCCGGTCCGTCAGCAACTGCTCCAGCCGCGCCTGCAGGCCGGCGTCCAGCGTGGTCTGGATCGTCGCTGCCGTCTGACCGTGGCGTTTGGCATCCTGGCGCAAGCGCTCGGCCGCCAAGGGTGCCAGCCAGCGCGCGCGCAGCGGTGGCGCAAAGACGCGCTCCTGCTTGGCGTCGGCCACGTCGGCCGCGCTCCAGATGCCCAGCGTCTGCATGCGCGTCAGCACCTTGTCGCGCGCCGTCTGCGCAGCGGCAACGGCGCGGTCCGGCCGCAGCCGTGTCGGTGACTGCGGCAGCGCGACGAGCAGCGCGGCCTCGGCCTTGGACAGGTCCGCCGCGCCCTTGCCCAGGTAGGCCCGGCTGGCCGTCTCCACGCCCTCCAGCGGCCCGCCCATGGGCGCGAGGTTCAGGTAGAGAGTCAGGATCTCCTGCTTGCTGCAGTGCAGCTCCAGCTGCAGCGCACGCGCGATCTGGCGCAGCTTGGCGGGAATGGTCCGGCCCGCCGCTCGCTCGTCCACCAGCCGCGCGACCTGCATGGTCAGCGTCGACCCGCCCGACACGATGCGCCCATGCCGCGCCCACTGCCAGGCCGCGCGCACCAGGGCCACCGGGTTCACGCCCGGGTGCCAGCGAAACCAGCGGTCCTCGTAATGCAGCAGCGCTTCGGTGTAGTTCGGCGACACGGCCTCGGGCGTCGTCGGGTGGCGCTGCGCACCGTCGTCACCCGGCCAGGCGCGCAGCGGCGTGCCGTCGGCGGCCAGCACGGTCAGCGTCGGCGAGTCGCTGGCAGGCGTGGGCAGCGGGCAGGCGAAGTCCAGCACCAGCACGACGGCGAGCAGGCCGGCAAGCGTGAGTTCGATGTGTCGACGGGTGATGCGCATCGGCATGCCGAAGACGATAGCCGAACCTACCCCCTAGCTTGCATTGCATCCAGACTGCCCGCGCTGCGTAGAGACAAGGCCGCAGCGCTGGTTGTGTCCATCTGTTTGCGGTTCCACCCACGACCCGTCCAACAGGAGATGCCATGAAACTGCCCACCCGCGCGCCGACCCTCGCGCTCATCACCGCCAGCGTCCTCGCCGGCCTGGCCGCTTTGCCGGCCCAGGCCTCCAGCCACCGCGAGGCCCCGTCGATTGGCGGCATGCCGCGTGTCGATGGCACCGACTTCTACCTGTTCAACAGCTACGAAGGCGTGGCCGCCAACGGCAGCGGCGGCCGTGCCGGCTATGTGACGCTGATCGCCAACTACCTGCCGCTGCAGGATGCCTATGGCGGCCCCAACTACTTCAAGCTGGACCCGAACGCGATCTACGAGATCCACATCGACAACAACGGCGATGCGAAGGAAGACATCACCTTCCAGTTCAAGTTCATGAACACGCTCAAGGGCATCACCCTGCCCATCGGCAACCAGGTCGTGCCCATTCCGCTGACCCAGGCCGGCACGGTGAGCGCGCCCAATGCCGCAGCCCTCAACGTCAACGAGAAGTTCGCCCTGACCCTGATCCGCGGCGACCGCCGCACCGGCACGGCCAGCCCAGTAGCCAACCCGGCCGGCGGCACCTGGTTCGACAAGCCGGTGGACAACATCGGCACCAAGACGATTGCCGACTACCCGGCCTATGCCGCCCAGCACATCTACAGCGTCAGCCTGCCCGGCTGCGGCTTCCCGGCCAAGGTCTTTGTCGGCCAGCGCCAGGAGGCCTTCGCGGTCAATCTCGGCCCCATCTTCGACCTCGTCAATGCCGACGTGGGCGTCATCACCAACCGCAGCCTGATCAACGCGGCGGCGGTCAATTCCATCCAGGACAAGAACGTCACCTCGCTCGCGCTGGAGGTGCACAAGAGCTGCCTCACGCAGGGCAACGAGACCGTCATCGGCGGCTGGACAACGGCCAGCGTGCGCCAGAGCCAGATCGTCAACGCCGCACCGCCCAGCGGCTACGACACGGCCGTGAAGACCGGCGGCGCCTGGGTGCAGGTCTCGCGCCTGGGCAACCCACTGGTCAACGAGGTCGTCATCGGCCTGGCCGACAAGGACAGGTTCAACGCCTCGGTGCCCACGGGCGACGGCCAGTTCGCCACCTATGTCACCAACCCGACGCTGCCGGCCCTGCTGTCGGCCGTGCTGCCCATCGGCAACGCCGCCCCCACCAACCTGCCGCGCCTGGACCTGGTGACCACCTTCCTGACCGGCATCCCCGGCGTCAACCAGCCGGCCAATGTGGTGGGCTCGGAGATGCTGCGCCTGAACACGGCCATCGCGCCGCGGCCGTTTGCGATGCAGAACCGCCTGGGCATCGTCGGCACACTGCGCGATGGTGAGAACCCGCCCGACCTGGCCGGCTTCCCCAATGGCCGCCGGCCCAAGGATGACGTCGTCGACGTGTCGCTGGCCGCCGTCATGGGTGGCCTGTGCTGGCTGAACAACGGCGGCGCGCTGTTCGGCCCGGCCTGCACCCGCGCCGTGGTGCCGCTGGGCGCCACCTCGCTGGAGCTGCACGACGGCGTCGACCAGGCCGTGGTGCCGCTGCTGCCCGGCTTCCCCTACCTCAACACGCCCAAGCCAGGCGCGAAGTGAACCCTTCCAGGAGCAACGCCATGAATCGATTCCTCGGCGCCGTGGCCCTCGCGGCCGCGATGTGCAGCGGTGGGGCGGCACACGCCGGCCTCATCACCTTCGACAACCCCGGTGTGATCGACATCGACAACAACACCGGCATCGCCACGTACGGCGAGGCGGGCTTCGTCATCAGCGGGCCGGCCACCAGCTTCCTGCCGCTGGACGGCGCGATGGTGGGCGGCTTCGACACGACGCCCTTCATGCTCAGCCTGCTCGGCGGCGGTGGCTTCGGGCTGCAGTCGCTGGACGTGGCGGCCTACGACCTGGGCTTCGGTCCAGGCACCCTCGCTTTGGTCGGCCTGCTGGGCGGCACGCAGGTGGCCTCGCTCAGCGTCGACCTGGCCAACCCGGGCAGCGTGGTGTTCGACAGCAGCTGGGCCAACTTGACGTCGGTCAGCTTCTCTGCCAGCGGCGGCTTTGCGCTCGACAACATCAGCTCGGTGCCAGAGCCGGGCAGCTTTGCGTTGGCGGGCGCCGGGCTGCTGTTGATCGGGGTGGCTCGCCGGCGGCGGCGCTGATCGGCGCGGCAAGGGTTGGGGCCGGCCGCGTTGTCTGGACGAGCCGGCGCAAACGCACGGCTTGAGCTTTCTCGTTGACCCATATATTCTGGTCAACCTGACCAGAATTGGAGCGCAACGTGAACCCAGCGAAACCCGAAAGACCAGCCAACCCAAGGCACTGGGTATTGCAGGACGCCAAGGCCCGCTTCAGCGAGCTGGTGCGGCGCGTCCACAGCGAGGGGCCGCAACACGTCACCGTGCACGGCCGGGACGAGGTGGTGGTCATCACCCTGCAAGACTTCCGCCGCCTGCAGGGTGAGCGCACCGGGCGCGACCTCATCGAGGTCATGCAGGCCTCGCCGTGGCGCGATGTCGATCTCGACGTGAGCCGCTCGCCCATGCCCGTGAGGGATGTGGAGCTGTGACCGGTTACCTGCTGGACACCAACGTCATCTCCGAGCTACGCAAGCCCCGGCCCGAGCTTCGCGTGCTGGAGTTCGTGGCCGCGCAGGCGCTGGAGAACCTCTACATCAGCACGGTGACGCTGGCGGAAATCCGCTTCGGCATCGAACGAGTCCCCGATGCCGGCCGCCGTGCCGAACTGAGCGCCTGGCTCACGCACAAGGTGAGGCCGATGTTCGAGCACCGCGTGCTGCCCGTATCGGAAGACGTGATGCTGGTGTGGCGCCTGCTTGTGGACGCCGGGCGCAAGGCCGGGCACACCTTCTCCCAACCCGACCTGATCATTGCCGCCACCGCAGCCCACCACGGGCTCACCGTGGTGACGCGGGACGTTTCGGAGTTCGAACACGCCAAGGTCCCGGTGCTGAACCCCTGGTGATAGCGGTCGAATCTCGCCGGACGACGAGCTAGCGAGCGCTGGACGCCGCCCGCGCCGCACGCACCTGCTGAAGTTCGGCCTTCAGCCACTGCGCGCTCTCCACCGGCGCCTTGCCGGCACAGCGCACCAGATACGGCTTGCCGCTCATGCTGCTGGTGGCCGCGCCGCGTTCGATGAACTGCTCGGCCGTCTGCACCATGTCCTTGCCTTCGAGGACCTCCAGCTTCTTCAGCAGATGCGCCCTAGCCTCGGCGCCGGCATACCAGCTGCCGTTGCGGTTGAACTCGCAGCCGGAGGCCTGCAGCCGCGTCAGCAGCGCGTCGACCTCGGCGCGAGCGACGGGTGGCAGCGGTGCGGCGTGGGCCAGGCCGGCGGCCAGCGAAAGCAGAAGGGTGAAGGCAGTGCGCATGAGCCGGATGCTACGAGGACAAACACGTGTCCGACCATAGCGGCCGCGAGGGTAAAACTGCCTCATGAACGACACCTCGCAACGCTGGCAGGTCCACCCCGAAGTCGCACGCGCCGAGACGCTGGACAAGGCCTTCTACCTCGACCCCGCCGCGCAGCGCCTGCAGTACGAGCGTGTGCTCGCGCGCAGCTGGCAGTGGCTTGCTGACCTGCAGGGCGTGCGGGCGCCGGGCAGCCTGCAGCCGGAGACGCTGCTGCCAGGCAGCCTGAACGAGCCCCTGCTGCTGTCGCGCGACGCGGCAGGTGCGTTGCGCTGCCTCAGTAACGTCTGCACCCACCGCGGCAACCTGCTCGTGCAGCAGCCTTGCCAGGACGCGGCGCAGATCCGCTGCGGCTATCACTCGCGTCGCTTCGAGCTGGACGGCCGCATGACCTTCATGCCCGAGTTCCAGCAGGCGCTGGACTTCCCCCGCCCCTGCGACAACCTGCCGCAGCTGCCGCTGCAGGACTGGGGCGGCCAGGGCTTTGTCGCGCTGGAAGACCCGCTGGACAGCTTCAACGCCTTCTTCGGCCCGGCCATGCAGCGCATGCACTGGCTGCCGCTGCAGGACTTCCGCCTCGACGCCAGCCGCAGCCGCGACTACGAGTTTGACGCCCACTGGGCGCTCTACGTCGAGAACTACCTCGAAGGCCTGCACATCCCCTTCGTGCACCCGGGCCTCACGCAGACGCTGGACCTGAGCCAGTACCGCTACGAGCTGCACGAATGGAGCAACCTTCAGCTCGCGGTGGCGCGGGCCGATGAGACTGCCTTCGAACTGCCAGCGGAGGCGGCGGAGTACGGCCAGCGCATCGCCGCCTACTACTGGTGGGTGTTCCCCAACCTGATGCTGAACTTCTACCCGTGGGGGCTGTCGCTGAACCAGGTCACGCCCATCGGCCCGGCTCGAACGCGGGTGCGCTTTCGCAGCTATGTGTGGAAGCCCGAACTGCTGGGCAGCGGCGCCGGCGGCGCGCTGGACAAGGTCGAGATGGAGGACGAGGCCGTCGTCATGACGGTGCAGCAGGGGCTGCGGTCACGGTTCTATCAACACGGGCGCTACTCGCCGACGAGGGAGCAGGGGGTGCACCACTTTCATCGGTTGATAGCGCGTGCGATGGGGGATTGAAACAGCATTGCAATCGTCATCGGCTCTGCGGCGAAAACACCCTCTCGATCAAGTCGATCACCTGTTCTTCCGCCTTCGGGCAATCGGCGCGGCCGGACTGGAAATCCAAGAAATAGAGAGTGTCCGATGCCATGATCTGGCCCGACCTCCGGTCTGCAATTCGCACAGACGCGCTTGAAAGCGATCGAAGGCTACTCCCGGCGACTTGGCCGGCGGGCTCGTTTCGCCCACTACAAGTTCGTAGCGCGCCGCAGGCTCCTGAATTTGCGTGTAGACCAGGGCCTCGCAAGCAGACGATCGAAAGAAGCTTGGTGGCTGTACCGACTGGCGTCCTTCGATGAAGGCCAATCCCAAACGTCGGCACCGTTGCACGTCACTTTGCAGCAACCGGATCAAGGTATCCGCTCTGAAACGCGACAGTTTCTGGACAAACGCGGGATCTGCACTCACAAGCAAGGTTCGAGCACCAGAGGAGGGAAGCTCTCCAGGAGGAACCGTGGAAAGCACCTGCAGTTGTCGGCTCTTGCAGAACTGCGAATAGGCTCGATCCGCAGCAACCTGCTCATCGATGACGCGGCGATTGCGGGCATCTCGTTGGGCTCTCTCCTGTTCGCCGGGCATCTCGATACGCCGCCACACCCAAGCTGGCGGCAACACCAGCAAAGCGAAGGCTGCAATGAGCGCCCACCGAGATCGAAAGCCCATTGCAGCCAATACGACCAAGGCGATCAGGTACAGCAGCACCGGGCCGACTAAGCCGCCCACACCGATTGGATCGGATGTACCGGCCCAGGAAGCCTCTCCGAGCGTTGTCAACGTTGCTGCGACGACCACACGGCTGATGCCACCCTTGGCTGTGCCCCGCATGCCGACGGTGAGTCTCACTTCTTGTCCACCACCGTAATCTCCCCCTCCGCCTTCCCAATCCCCCTCACCTCCGGCCGATACATGTCCTCCGCAAACGTCGCCGGCACCACGTACTTGCCCGGCGCCACGGCGCGCACGAGGTAGAAGACGTCCAGCGTCTGCCCCAGCGCCGCGGCGGCGACGAAGCGGTCGTCGCGGTACTCCATGTGGACGATACGTTCGTTGGCGTTGGCCTGGGCGATGTTGACCCCCTCCACCGTGAACTCGCCGGCCTTGGGGCCTTGGCTGAGGTTGAGGTTCTCGATCTCGAAGCCCGCTGGGATGCGGTCCACGATCAGGCCGTCCTTGATGGACTGCGGCGCCTTCACGCGCAGGCGCACGACGAACATCTCGCCGGTGGTGAACTGCCGTGCCGTCACCGGCTTGCCGTCAGTCGTGAACATGGCGCGCTCGACCGAGATGCGGTCGCTGGTCGGCGCCAGTGGCTTGGTCGGGTAGCCCTGGGCGGTCACGTCGAGGTACAGCGGCGCCGCGCCCTCGTTCTTCAGCGCGATGCCCGACTTGAGCTTGGCGAGCTCGAAGCTCTGCTGGCCCACGCCGCTGCCGGTCCAGGCGTCGGCCTTGGCGCCCACGTTCAACGCTGTCTTCCAACCGTCGTCCTTGCCTGCGCCGTTGGTGGCGGCCTGCACGGCCAGGAAGAGGGCCAGGCGCTCCTGCGTCGAGTAGTAGTTGCGGCGGCTGAAGTCGTCGGACAGGTCGAACAGCAGGTTCTCGCGCTTCTCGTGCGCGACCTTGTGGCGCAGCAGCAGCGCGTAGGCCAGCGCACGGTCGCGCACGCGTGAGCCGTAGTCGCCCAGCCACTGGCTCCACCAGTAGTTGTTGGGGTCGTCGGGCTGGTAGCCGTAGCCGCGCTGCATCGCGTCGTCCAGGGCCGCCTTGGCGCGGCCTTCGTCGCCCATCAGCTTCAGCGCCAGGCTCAGCTGAACCAGCGGCAGCGGCGACAGCGCATGGCTGCGGTACTGGTCGTGCAGGGTGCGCAGCGTGGCCAGCGGCGCCTTCTGCTCGCGCGCCAGGATGTAGCCGGCGTGCGCGGCCTCGGCAAAGCGCTGGTGGGCGATGCGCAGGGTCTCGGCGTCGCGCCAGTCGGCGATGCGGCCCTTGTCGTCGCGCTTGGGCTCCTTGGCCGGCGTGGTCTGCTGGGCCGGGGCGCGCTGGAACTGCTCCAGCAGGTTGTCCAGCGAGCGCTTGAGCATGGCCTCGGGCACGGCAAAGCCGGCGTCGCGCGAGTCCTGCAGGAAGCCGGTCACATAGGCGCTCAGCCACCCCTCGTACGGGCTGCTGGACGCCCACAGGCCATAGCCGCCCTTGGGTTGCTGCATGCTGGCCAGGCGAGCGAAGGCGCTGTCCAACCGTTTCGCGCGTTCTTCCCGAGGGACTGGCGTCATGCCCCAGCGCTTGGCGGCCTCGTCGTCGATGAAGACCAGCGGGTAGGCGCTGGACGTCGTCTGCTCCAGGCAGCCATAGGGGTACATCAAGAGGCCCTTGACCTGGTCCTTGATGTCGATGGGCGGCGTGTTGGACACACTCAGCGCCACACTGGCCGTGCCGGCCCAGAAGGCGTCGAGCAGTGCCTTGTCCAGCGTCTGCGTGGCGCCGGGCTCCAAGCGGATGCGCCGGCTCTCGCGCACCAGTGGCGTGATGGGCTGCACCTGCAGCGCCGCCTCGCGCGTGATGCTCAGCGGCCCCGCCGTCACCTTGACCTCGATGGGCGCCAAGCCCGAGGCATCCAGGGCCTCGGCCTGGAAGCGCAGGATCTGGCGCTGCTTGTCGGCCAGCTTGAGGCTCTCGGCGCCGCCGGTGATCTTCAGCGGCCCGCTGGACGTGACCGACACCTTCACGTCTTGCGCGGCGCCGCTGAGGTTGGTCACATCGAGAGCGATGGTCGCCTTGTCCCCCGGCGACACAAAGCGCGGCATGTTCAGCTCGGCCACCAATGGCGCGGCAACAACCGTCTCCGCCTGGGCCGACGCATAGCTGTCCGCACTCGACACCACCGCCATCACGCGCAGCGTGCCGTTGAAGTCCGGCAGCTTCAGGTTGATGGTCGCCTCGCCCTTGGCATCCAGCTGCACCGGGCCGCTGAACAGGTCCACCAGCAGCACCTTGCGCGGCATGGACTGCGAATCGCGCTTGCCGGCGTCGCCGCCGAAACGCTGCTTGGCCACATTGCCTTCCATCTTCTCGATGAGGCGGCCATAGAGGTCCAGCATGTCGGCGCCGTAGCGATGCTTGCCGAAGAAGAAGTCCTGCGGATCGGGTGTCTTGTAGTTGGTGATGTTCAGGATGCCGACGTCCACCGCCGAGACGGTGACGATGGCGGGTTTGCCGGCCAGGGCCGGCACCTTGACGCTGACGGGCAGCGACACCGACGGCTGCGTCTTGGCCGGTACGGTCAGTGCCAGCTTGGGCTTGCGGTCCTCGCGGTTCAGCGGCAGGTGCACCAGGCCCAGCGCGCGGGCCGGCGTCACCTTGTCGCCCTGGCTGCCGGGGCGGAAGGCGGCCACCGTGATGTAGAGGTCGTGGCGGGCCCAGCTGGCATCGACGGGGATGTCGATGTCCGTGCCGCTGGCCTTCACGCCGATGCGCTTGGTCCACAACACGCGGTCGCCTTCGACGGTGACGATGGCCTCGCCGTCATGCGGTGGCTTGATGGCCAGCTTGGCCACGTCGCCCGGCTTGAAGGGCGCACCCTGCAGCTTGAGTTGCACGCGGTCGGGCCGGTTGCCGATGTCGTCGGCGTCCTGGGCGCCATAGCCGGCGTAGAAGCCATAACGCATCGTCAGGCCGGTGTCGGGGTCTTTCACCTCCAGGCGGTAGCGGCCCCAGCGCACGGGCAGTGCGATCTTGGTGCGGGCCGTCAGCGCCAGGCTGCGCGCCTCCACCAGCTCCTCGTTGACGTTGAAGCCCGAGTTCCAGCCACGGCCGTCGTCATAACGCCAATACCACTGGCGCTCCTCGTAGATGAGCTTGAGCTGCACTTCCTTGCTCGGCTTGAAGTTGCCGCTCGAGTCGACGCGCGCCAGCTCGAACTCGGCCAGGCCGTTCTCGGCCGACACATTGCGGTCGAACAGCGGCCGCGCGCCGACCAGCACGGGCGCCGGCCACCACGTGCGCTCGATGGCGCGCACGACCGGCCGGCCGCCGGACTCCAGCAGGCTGAAGGCCGCGCGAACGCGCATCGGCGACTTGCGCTCACCGAATGCCGTCGCGATCTTCATGCTGGCCTTGCCTTCGGCGTCCAGCTCCTGCTCTTCCAGGTCCTGCCGGTTCTTGGCCTTGTCGTCGGCCAGGTCGCCAAAGATGAAGCCGGGCAGCTTGGCCGGCAGCGGCATCAGGAGGCGCTCGGAATAGGCGCTGCCCTGCAGCCGGTTGCCGCCGGCGGGTGCGCCGTAGAGGTAGTCGCCCTGGGCCTGCACCGTGATGCCGCCGTCACCGTTGAGGGTGCCCTCGGGCGCGGTCAGCGTGAGCTTCATGCGCTCGGGCAGGAACTCCTCGACCTTGAAGGCCCATTGCGCATCGGGTTGCTTGGCACCGGGGTCGACGCGGGCCTGGATGGTCCAGCCACCGGTGGGTGCGTCGGCCGGCAAGGTGATGCCTTGCTGGTAGTAGCCGGTGCCCGTCTTGCCCGGCTGCACCAACTGCTCGACGAGTTTGCTGCCGTCGGGCTTCTTGACCGTCAGCGTGATGGGCAAGGGCTTGGGCAAAGGCTTGCCGTCGGCGTCTCGCGCCAGCACCGAGACCTGGAAGTTCTCGCCCGGCCGATACAGGTCGCGGCCGGCGTAAACGAACAGCTTGTTGCTGCGCGAGGGGTGGCCGGTGGCGTCGAACTCGCTCAGGTCCAGCGCCGCGTCGCGCAGCGACAGGATGGACATCTCCTTGCCTTTGCGCGCCAGCACGGCGCGGGCCTTGTCACTGCGGCCGGTGAACACGGCGTGGCCGTCGCCATCGGTCTGCGCCTGGGCCAGCGCCTTGCCGTTCTCATCGACCAGGCTGAGCTCCACCCCTGACAGCGCTCCGCCGCTCTTCAGGGACGTGGCGAACACATCCATCTGCTCGGCATGCCGGCGCAGGTGCAGGCCGACGTCGGTGACGTAGTAATGCGTGACCTGGTAGTCCCAGCCGAAGCGGCCGGGCTGGTTCATGATGGCCACGTAGATGCCGGGCTCCTGCAGCTCCTTGATGCCTTCCACGGGCAGGAAGCTGACGTTGCGGCGGTTGGGCCGCGCGTCGGTCGTGAAGCGGCCGAGGTAGACGCTGTCGCTCATGGCGCGCAGCTCGTCCAGCACCCAGCCGCCCACGGTGCCCTTCAGGCGCCGCTGGTTGTCGTTGTACCCGTCGTAGTAGTAGCCGCCCTCGCCGTCCTCTTCGCCAGAGTTCACCTGGCGCTCGCGCCGGCCGCTGACCTGTTCCAGAAAGGCCGGCAGCGAGGCCGGCTTGATACGCAGGAACTGCACATCCACTTCGGGCGTGTTGATGGTCACGACCGGCAGGCCGCCGTTCTGGCCGGCCGGCAGCACCAGGCCGCGGCTGGCGAAGTAGTAGCTGTCGGGCATGGTCTCGCTGACAGCCTCGCACTTCTGCGCGGTCGCGAGCTTGGCGCCGGTTTTCGCCCCCAGCTGGGCGTTGAACGCGAAGCGAAAGCTGCGGTCCGGTGTCACGAAGGGCAGGTAGAGCACGCGGGGGTTGTCGCCCAGCACCCAGCGGGCGGCCAGCGGCTTGAAGCTGGCGTCCGGCGCCGGCTCCTTCTTGCCGTCGGTGGTGGTTGGCGCGGCGCCTTCCTGCGCGCTGACGAGGGCGCCGAAGTCCTGCTTGCTGTCCAGCGGCTGCGTGAAGCTCAGCGCGATGGCCGGCGAGCCGTCGAAGAGTCGGGCCTTGCAGTCCAGCAGCGCAAAGGCCGCCTGCTCGCCACCGATCTCGGCGCTGCTGGGCAGGGCCGGTTGCCCGAGCTTTTGCGACGCCCACCAGCCGCCGCCCACCACCGCCACCACACCCACCAGGGCCGTGACGGCCTTCTTCCACGCAACCATCGAATTCCTCCCCGCAATTTGGCGAGGAGTTTAGGTAGCGATCAGCGGCTGTCCACGGAAGGTTTCTTCTCGCCGCGGGCGCTGATCGAACCCTTGGTGCCGCGGTTCGTCATCAATAGGTAGCTCGCCGTCCTAGGGGGATCGGCGCCACATCGATTGACCCTCCCCAAGCGCAGGCGTAGAAAAGCCTCGGCCCGCAGTTCGCCGGGCGGTCAAGGAGTGGCTTCATGAAATTCCGGCATCTTCTGGTGGGCCTGACCGCCCTCGGCTGCGCCTTCGCAGCATCCGCAGGCTCGACCATCGCCAGGACGTCGGCCAGCGCGCTTGGCACGCAATTCGACCCGCCCGTGGACGATTTCGACAGCGGCACGTTCAGCGCCTCGTCATCAGCCGCCGGCAACGGCGCTGGCGGCACGGCTGATGCGTCGGTGGCCCTGGGTGTCATCAAGCTCTACGCCTCCAGCTTCGCCGGCGCCGGCAACCACCTGGGCACCGCCTTTGCCGAAGGCGCGTACGGGGAGGACATCACAATCAGCTCGGCCGGTCTCAACGGTACGCAGGCGCGCGTCACCATGGGTGTCACGCTGCAAGGCATGATCGACCCGACCGGGGGCGGCTATTCCTCGGTGAACTTCTCTTTGAACGGAGCCGGTTTCCTCGGCAGCTGGGGCGCCCACTCGAACCCTGCATTCCCGGGCGGGTTCCCAGTCGACTTCGTCAGCGCCGTGGCTGGCGGCCCGCTGTACTACTCGGGCATCCACAACATCAAAATCACCATCACGCTGGGCACGCCCTTCACCTTCACGGAGCGGCTGACGGTGTCTGCGGGCAAGATCGACTGCTTGAGCGACCCACAATGCAGCACCAGCGAAGCAGCCTCGGTCACTGCCGATTTCGGCCACTCTTCGTACTGGAACGGCATCTCGGCGATCTCGCTGCTCGACCCCAACACCGGCCTGTACGTGCCTGCGGACATGTCGCTGTTCACGATCACGTCGCCCTCGGGGCTGAACTGGGCCCAGTCCTTTGCTCCGGTGCCGGAGCCGTCCTCGCTGTGGCTGATGTCCCTGGGCGGGCTGCTGGCCGCCTGGCGATACCGCTCGCTCGTCCGATCCCACCCGCGGTAGGCGCGTTTCCCCGCCGGATAGGAGCTTGGTGCTGTGCTTGATGCCCGGCTCTTGCATATCCTGGCAAGCAGCTTGACACGGTAGGCGCTGCCGCGCGGCGCTTGGTCGTGCGCAACGCTTGAGCGCTTGAACGGCACCAACCCACCATGCTGGACAAAATATGGTGAAAATGTTCATAATGGTGGACATTTTCGAACCGGATTACCTGTCCGATGCCCAGCAAACCGCCGGTCGTTTTCCCCCAGGAGCAGCGTCTTCTTGCTGCTCTTGGTGAGCGGCTGCGCCTGGCGCGGCTGCGCCGCAAGCTCAGCTCCATGACCGTTGCGCTCCGGGCCGGGATCTCGCGCTCCTCCCTTTACAACGTGGAGGCTGGCGATCCCGGCGCGACACTTGGGACCTATCTGAGGGTGCTCGCCGTACTGGGCCTCGAGAAGGACATCGAGTCGCTCGCGGCCGACGACCAGGTGGGCCGCAAGCTTCAGGACCTGGCGTTGGAGCCCAAGCCCGCTCGAAAGCGCGGCGCCATGCCAGCGTCCTCGCCGAGAGGATCTTGATGAGCGGCTCGAACCTGGAGGTCTGGCTCGACTGTGATCTTGAAGACGCGCGGCGTGTAGGCACGCTGTCTCACGATCGCGGCCAGGTCCGTTTCGTCTACGAGCGGGACTGGCTGAAGGACCCGATGGCATTTTCGGTCGATCCCGATTTGTCCCTCGGCGACCAGCCCTACTTTCCGAAGCCAGAGCTGGGCAACTTCGGCATCTTCCTGGACTCGTCCCCGGACCGCTGGGGCCAAACGCTCATGAAGCGACGAGAAGCTCTGCAGGCGAAGGACGAAGGCCGAACGCCCCGGAACCTTTATGCCTGGGATTTCCTGATCGGCGTTCAGGACTTCACGCGTCAAGGCGGGCTGCGATTCCGCCTGGAGGGCGCCGAGGAATTCCTCGGCGCCGAAAAGATGGCCGCACCACCCGTGACCAACCTGCGCGAGCTCGAGGCCGTGGCCACGTTGCTAACGAGCAAGCGCATCGACGATCTTGACGCGCTGCGTCGGTGGCTGGCCGTGCTGGTGGCGCCAGGCGCTTCATTGGGCGGGGCCAGGCCGAAAGCGAACTTCGCCGAGCAGGACGGCTCGCTCTGGATCGGGAAATTCCCATCGCGTGACGATGACCGGGACATAGGCGCCTGGGAGGCCGCTGTCCACACCATGGCCAAGAGGGCCGGCGTCAGTGTTCCAGCCGCCCGCGCGGTCAGGTTGAACAGCGAGTTCCACACCTTCTGCGTCCAGCGATTCGATCGCGAGAATGGCAAGCGGCAGTTCTATGCGTCCGCCATGACGCTGCTCCGGCGGGAACAGAGTGAGGGCGCGAGCTACCTTGAGCTCGCCCAATTCCTGAGTGCCGGTGGAGACCCTGCATACGTCGCCAGCGACCTCAAGCAGCTGTTCCGTCGAGTGGCTTTCAATGTCGCCGTCGGCAATCGAGACGATCACCTGCGCAATCACGGGTTCCTGCTCGGCAAAGATGGCTGGCGGCTGTCTCCTGCCTTCGATGTCAACCCGAACGTCGACAAAGCGGAGCATGTGCTCAACATCGACGATGTCGACAACCGCCCGAGCATGAGCACGGTGCGGTCGACAGCTGCGTTTTATCGACTCACAGACGCCGAGGCAGGCGCCATCGTCGAAGAGGTGGCGACCGTGGTCGACCAGTGGCGCGACGTCGCCCGTGGAGCGGGCATTTCCGGCGCGGACATCGAAGTCACGGCCGGCGCCTTCTCGGCTCACAGTGAGTACAGGGCAGATGCACTGAATGCCACGTCGCAACCGATGGCCGCGGCCAAGTCTCGGCGGTCAACGATCCGGTAGCAAAACTCACTGGCTGGCATGGTGTTCGCGGCACCGCGCCTGCTGGGCGAAATACCTAGTTCCGCTTCTCGCCCCTGGCGCTGATCGAGCCCATGCCCGACACCGAGCGCTGCACCGACGGGTTGCCGAAGTAGTCCACCGAGCCGATGCCCGAGATATTGGCCGCCAGCTCGTCGGTCACCCACAGCAGCACATTGCCGATGCCGCTGACGCTGACACGGGCGCGCTGGGCCTGAAGGCGGTCGGCGACCACCTTGCCCTTGCCGGAGATCTGCAGCGCCAGGTCCTCAACGCGCCCGCCGAGCTGCCCGTCACCGGCACCCGAGATGACAAAGGTGAGCTGCTTGGCCTGCAGCTGGTCCAGCCGCACCAGGCCTGCGCCGCTGATGCTGAGCTTGAGCTGATCGGTGCGCAGCGGGCCGGGCACGTGCATGTCACTGGCGCCGGACAGCGACAGCTGCCGCAGCTGGCGCATCTCAACCTGCACGAACAGCTTGCTGCTGTGCCAGAACTTCCAGCCGCCGGTCGGGCGGATGACGAGCTGGCCGTCGGCCAGCTCGACCTCGACGCTCTTCTGCACCTCGGCGTCGCCGGCGATGAAGGCCTGGTCGCGCTCGCCCTGCACAAGGATGACGCGCGCCGCGCCGGCCAGCTCCAAGCGATCGAAGGCGCCCGGGGCGTAGACCTTGCCCGGCCCGGTAGGCAGTGCGGGCGGTGCCGGCAGCGCGGATGGGGGCACGGGTGCGGCCGGGGCCGTGGGCGCGGTCTGGGCCTGGGCCAGGCCGGCGGCCAGCAGCAGGCAAACCAGCAGGCGGTTTTTGTTCATAGCGACTGCTCCCTCAACATCTTGGACACCTCACGGTTGGCCGTGATGCGCGTGCCGTCACGCAGCTGCACGACGAGCTGCGAGTTCTCGTCCGGGGTCATGCTCTCGACGAAATCCAGGTTGACGATGCAGCCGCGCTGCACGCGCAGGAACTTCATCGGGTCCAGCCGCGTCTCAAAATCGGCAATCGGCAGCCGCACCAGGAAGCTGCGGCCCTTGCTGGTGATGGCGGTGTACTTGTTGTCGGAGCGCAGGCACTCGATGGCGTCCACCTGCAGCGGGAAGATCTTGCCCTGGTCGCGCACCAAGAGGCGCGTCAGCGGTGCGTCGGCAGGCGCGCCCAAGGCCTGCGCCACATCGGCAGGGCTGGGCGATGCGTCGCGCAGCACATGGCTGATGGCCTCGTCGAAGCGCTCGCGCGAGAAGGGCTTGAGCAGGTAGTCCACCGCATGCAGCTCGAAGGCCGTCAGCGCGTGCTGGTCATAGGCGGTGGTGAAGATGATGCGCGGCTGGTGGACCTCGCCTTGCAGGGCCTGCACCACCTGCAACCCCGTCAGGCCCGGCATCTGGATGTCCGTCAGCACCAGCGCGGGCTTGAGCGCGCGGATCTGCGCCAGCGCATCGTCGCCATCCTCGCAGACAGCCACCAGCTGCAGGCCCGGCGTGGCCTTGACCCAGTCGGCCAGGGCTTCGGCGGCGAGGTGTTCGTCTTCGGCGATCAGGACGGTGGTCGTGTTCATGTCTGTGGAATGAAGAGGTCGACGCGAAATCCTGCGCCGGGAGCGGTGTGGATGCGCAAGCGGGCCTGGCCGTCGTAGTCCAGCGCGAAGCGCTTTTTCAGCGCCGCCAGGCCCACGCCGCGGCGCTGGCCGGGCTTGGGCTCCAGGGCCTCGGGCTCGCAGCCCGGGCCGTCGTCGGCCACGGCCAGGTCCAGGCCATGGTTGAGGGCATTGCGGCGGGCGGTGATGGTCACCTTGCCGCCGCCCTTGCGGGTGGCCACGGCATGTAGGATGGAGTTCTCGACCAGGGGCTGCAGGGTGAGCGGCGGCAGCTCGTCGGCCATCACGCGCTCCTCCAGGTCCCAGTCCACGCGCAGCCGCGCGCCCAGGCGCAGGGCTTCCAGGGCCAGGTAGTCGCGCAGGAAGTCGATCTCGTCGGACAGCATCACGCGGTCCTCGGCGCCGCGCTTGGTGTCCAGCACATAGCGCAGCATGGACGAGAACTTCAGCAGCGAGGCCTCGGCGGCGGCCGGGTCCTTGCGGGTCAGGGCGATCAGCGAGTTCAGCGTGTTGAACAGGAAATGCGGGTTCAGCTTGCCGCTGATGGCCGACAGCTCGGCCTTGGCCAGGGCGCTCTCGGCCTGGGCGGCGTGCACGGCCGCCGAGCGCGCCGCGCGCGACTGCAGCACGGCAGTGAAAGCGGTGGCTATTGCTGCGTAGACCACGAAGCCCCACACCGAGCGCCACAGCAGGCCTGCCAGCAGCACGGCGCCGGCGTGGTCGGTGCCGAACAGGGCGGCATTGACGGCGAACTCACCGGCCTGCCACAGCGCCGAGAACGACAGCGCCGCCATCGCGTGCGCCAGGGCGGTCGCGGCCGCGCCGGCATCGGTGCCGTGCAGGCGGCGGGCCACCGGCCAGACGGCGATGCCCAGCAGCATCGGTGCCCACAGCATGGTGGTGGCCTGGTAGACGGCCAGCCAGAACGGGTCCAGGCCGCGGTCGAACTCGCTGCCCGCCAGCACGAACAGGCACCAGGCCAGCGCGCAAGTCCCGGCGTACGCCAGCCACAGCCGCACATTCGGGCGGCGGTTGCTGGAGCGAGGGTCGGGGGAGTTCATGGCTTCATCTTAGGGAGCCCCATCGGGCGGGCGGCGGGTGGAGAGACGAAGTGCGGGCCCCGGGGTGCGGGATGCGGTCTACGTGGAGTTGCTGACGGGGTTCGGCGAGCCCCTCGGCATAATTCGCCCCTTCCCCATCGAATTCGGACGAGCGTCATGGCCAGCGTCAACAAAGTCATCATCATCGGCAACGTCGGCAAAGACCCCGAGGTTCGCTACAACCCCAGCGGCGGCGCCTGGGTCACCCTCAGCCTGGCGACCACCCGCAACTGGAAGAACCGCGAGAGCGGCGAGCGCCAGGAAGAGACCGAATGGCACCGCGTCGTCTTCAACGACCGCCTGGCCGAGATCGTCGGCGAGTACGTCAAGAAGGGCCGCCCCCTCTATGTCGAAGGCCGCCTGAAGACCCGCAAGTGGCAGGACAAGGAAGGCCGCGACACCTACACGACCGAGATCATTGCCCAGGAGATGCAACTGCTCGGCGGCCGTGATGGCGCCGGCGGTGGCGATGAAGGCGGCGGTGGCGGTGCCAGCTACGGCCGTGGTGCGGGTGGCGGTGAAGGTGGTGGTGGCGGTTACAGCCGTGGCGGTGGCGACGAGGGCGGTGCCCGCCCGGCAGCGCGCCCGGCTGCGGCCCAGCGCCCGCCCGCTCCGCGTGCACCGGCTGCGGCGCCCAAGGCGGCGACGGGGTTTGACGATATGGATGACGATATTCCGTTCTGAACCAAACCCGCTTGGATTAAAAAGGCCCACAGCACACTGCTACGGGCCTTTTTTATCGCCTGTATTTGTTAGCAGAGCAGATGGAGTCCTACAACAATTACCGTGGACGATGGGCAATCAGATCACCAAATTCACACCGCAGGGTCATTCAGTGAAAATACCGAGTGCTGCAACGTTGATCGGCTGGGCTACTGTTGTTGCCACGGCAATTTCACCATTCGGTCCGGCAATCTACGAAGCATTTGCCGACGATGACGACAGTTTTTTGTTTGAATATAAATATACGAAGAACCCCATCGTGGAGTGGAATAGGCAAGTAAACGCCGCACTGAAACGACTTGACGAAAGCATAAAGAGCCCAAGCGACCTCCCAAAATCACTAGTTCGATCTATCACCCGAGAACTGGCTATCAATACGCCAACATTGGCTGCATGGGCCGACTTGAAGCCTTTCGATAGCCTCCAAGTGAGAATCACAAACATAGGATCAAAGGACTTAAAGGATATACGCGTTCAATTTCATGGTTGTGTTGGATACGATTCCCATGCAACATACCCGGACTCCTTGGCAAGTCAAGAATCCCCGGAAATGCTGCGAAAACTCGCCGATCCAGTAACGATCAGCTATCGCAAATTATCTCGCAGCTCTTCGGAAGGGTCATACAACGCTTACGTCACATTCTTCGGTATGGATAGCGCCAGTTGCAAACCCCTGGTGACTGCTGATTTGGAAAGCGGGAAATCTGCCAAAGGCAGGCAAGTCAAGATTGACGAATATCTTCAGAGTAAGCGAGATCAGCGGCAGCGCTTTGAACGCATAGCAGATGTAAGCTTTAAGCTCGGTCTGCTAAGCATGGTCCTGTTTCTCTATTATCGAATTCGGCAGCTAAATAGAAGGTATCGTTCTGACTAACGACGCCTACCCTCCAGCTCCTAGTCCATACGGTCCGCCGTCGCGGCAATGCGCATGCCGCCCGGTGCAGTCCAGCGCTGTCGGCCGATGGTCGAAGCTGAGCACCCAGGCCAGCCCGGTTGGAGTGAACGCAGTGAACCCCAACACGGATGGCGGCAGCACGGTACTGTTCGGAAGCGCGACATCGTCGATGTTGGGGTTCGCGTGGCTCACCCCAACGGAGCTGTCAACATCAGGCCCGCGGCCCAATCACTGCGGGCTGTTTCTTGTGGAGAAACGCCCATTGATGGCGAAGCAACTGGTTTTTATCGATGGCGTGGGCGGCAAGCGCTATATGCGCGGCAAGCTGATTCGCTATTTCGAACAGCGGGGATATTCAGTTCACTGCTTCGACTATTCAGCATCGTCGCAGTCGTTGCCCGACATGAAGGCCCAGCTCTCGGCGGTGCTCAAGGAAGTGGCAGCCTGCGGTGAATACCATGCCATGGGGTATTCGTTCGGCGGCGTCCTCTTGCGATTGGTCCTGCAGGAGCCTGGCGCTGCGGCGCCACCGCCCCGACGGATCGTCTTGCTCGCATCGCCGCTCGCGTCAATGCGGCTGGCCAGCAGATTGAAAAATTGGCGAATCTATAAAGCGATGACCGGCGAATGCGGGCAACTGGTGGCGAGCGCGGACGAAATGGCAAAGATTCCGTTTCCACCAGTTCCAACGGCCTGCATCTACGGCATATGGCCCTGGCTGGGCGCATTGGGAATATTCGCCGGATTCCGGTTGCCGCATGACGGCATGGTGACCAAAGAGGAAGCCGCGCCGGAAAAATTCCAGTTCGCGGCCCCGATCAGCGCCAGCCATGCCTTCATTCCCGCCCATCCATCCGCGCTGGCGGTGGCCCATGGGTGGTTCAATGGTTCTTAGACCGCGCGCGGCCGCCTGCTGGTCTGCTCCTTGGAGGGCCGCGCCCCGCTGAGCCATCACTGCGTCGCAAATATCGAGGCCAGGCTGCTGGTCATCGCGATGATGCATCGCGCTTGGGGTGGCTTTGGCGTGATGGCCCTTCAGACCGCCCTCGCACCCTCGACACGCCACCGAGGCGTCAACGCGCTTGCGCAACGCCAGTGATCAGTCAGCGGTTGGGCCGTGAAGAATGCCATCGGCGCCTTCGGCATCGACCCCGAATGCTGCGCCAGAGCGCTTCTAGAATCGCCGCGCCCGCATGCGGGACGACATCAAAAGCACGGGGAGGACGGATATGAGGGCCACGGGTCTTTGCGCAGCCTTGGTTTGCGCTGCAATTTCCATCGGCTGTGGCGGTGGGGGCGGCAGCAGCACCCCGACGCCGCCAGCACCGACGCTGTCCTACGCCGCACCCCAGGCCTACGTGCAGGACCAGGCGACATCGACGCTGGCGCCGACCACATCAGGAACCGTGACGTCGTTCAGCGTCGCACCCGCGCTGCCGGCCGGCCTTGCGTTGAACACCACCACGGGCGCCATCTCGGGCACGCCTACCGCCGGCACCGCTCCCGCCGACTTCACCGTCACGGCGACGGGGCCCGGCGGCTCGGCCAATGCAAAGATCCGCCTGGCTGTCCAGCCTGCCGCCAAGGTCACTCGCATGACGGTGGCGGGCACCTCGGTCGCTCCGCTGGTGACGCTCGACGGCGCGGCGCTCGGCCTCACTGGCACCGTCTACGCCAAGGCGAGCGACAAGGACGGCGTGATCGGCTCGACCGTCGCAGTCACCGCCAGCGGTGGCAGCTATGTCCTGGAGTTTTCGACCGCCGGCTCCGCCACGGCAGGCGTCCATGCCGGGCAGGCGGTGGTGAGCCTCTGCCAGGATGCGGCCTGCGCTGCGCCGCAGGCGACATCGACGCTGTTCGTGAACTACAGCGTCAACGTCCTTGCCGCAGGTGGCGCCTGGCCGGGCAATCACCTGACGGCGCTCTCGCCCGTCGCGGGCGCACCGGAATGGGCCACGTTCCAGGGCAACGCCGCCCACACCGGTTACGTGCCGGTCACGCTCGACGCCAACAAGTTCGACACCCGCTGGCAAATCACGGTGCCGTCCTTCATCTATTTCAACGGCCGCTTCAACCTCGGCACGGTCACCACGGCAGGCGGCAACTTCTACATCGCCGGAGACAACGCCGTTTCGGCTCGGCGTGAGCATGACGGTGCCAGCGTCTGGAGCTACAGCTTCGGCGAGCTGCCCTACCCTTCCACAAATCCCCCGGCCGTCAGCAACGGGGTCGTCTATGTCGCGGCCGGTCAGCAATCGTCGACCTATATGTTCGGCCTGGACGCCAGCAACGGCACCGTGCTGTTCAAGTCCCGCATGTCATCTCAGTGGGAGCACTATCTCGCGCCCACCGTGGGGCCCTCAGGCGTGTACACCAACGCGGGAACCTACGGCGGGCTGTATGCATTCAGCACGCAGGGCACCGAGTTGTACTTTGCCGGAGCCGCACAGCAATCTGCGTGGACCCCAGCCGTCGACGCCAACGCGGTGTATGCCTATACCGGCAACTCCCTGCAGGTGTTCGACCCTGTTTCCGGCGCGCTCAAGATGAGCATCGCCGATCCGTCCTTCACGAACTACATCTACGAAATCGGCGGCTCCCCCGTCCTCGGCGGCGCCAACTCCGTGTTCGCCGCGGCCTATGCCAACAGCTTTCTGAATGGCGGAGGGATCGGCAATTCACTCCTGCACTTCAACCTCCAGTCGCGGACCGTCGACTGGTCCATCAGGGGCGTCTACCCCTCGACGCCGGCCTATGACGCGGGCGTCGTCTACGCGGCCAATAACAACCCCTTGCGACTCGAGGCCCGCTCGGAAGCCGACGGCTCGCTGCTCTGGTCCTGGACGCCCCAGGCGTCTGGCGATACGGAATTCGTCAGTGAGGTCCTGCTCACGAAGAACACCGTGATCATCAGTACCAACACCTCGACCTACGTCATCGATCGCTCGGCACACCGAACGATCTGGAGCTATCCAGCATCGGGCAATCTCGCGCTGTCACCGAACGGCATTCTGTACATCGTGTCGCAAGCCGGCTGGTCCGGCTCGACGGCAACGATCACGGCCATCAACGTTCAATAAGTCAGCCAAATCCGGGCGAGAGCGCAGTGCACCTGCGTGCGGCGGCCCGGGGCGCAGGGCACGGCCAGGGCCGCCGACAGCAGGCCGGCCATCATCGAATAGAGCGCATGGGAGTTCCTTGCAAGGGTTGCAGCCTGCGCAGTTTGCAAAGCGCATCCATGAGCGGCATCGGCAGGCGACAAACTGCACCTGGCAACGAACAAGTCGGCGATGGGCCGGATAGCCCGCTGCCTGGCGCATGTCCGCCTCGGCACCCGCAGCCCGGTTGGCGCGCGGCGCTGCCGGGCCTCAAGACAGCTTGCGCGGCGTATTCGCAGGTCCCACCTGGCGCACCAGCATTGCCCTGAAATCACCTTGAGCTTCCATCGAGTCGAAGTACCGCTTGGGGATCAAACTGAACAACAGATCAGACTGGTAGAGAACAAAAACCACCTTGGTTTCTCGCCATCGGTAGACGTTCTCCCAGGGCATCAAGCCTTCGCCATTCACCGTCCGGAACTGCAGGCCGGCTTCGCCAATCTCGACCGATGCCGGCTGGTGAAGTGATCGCTGCTGCGCATACAGGCGCCGCACCTTCCACGGCAGATAAAACCAATACCAGGCGGGGAAGTAGCAGATCGCCAGCACGCCCAGCACATCAGACCAGGAGCCTTCCCCTCGCCACCACGAACCCAGCATGAAGACCAATGCGGCCAGGGCAAGGACGACGATCAAGATGCCGAGCACTGCAAATGCAGGGCGAGGCTTGAAGCCGGCGCGAATCGCTGACAGATAGTCGTCGGAGCTCAGCTGGATCTGCATGGCGAGCTCAGGCGGCTCTGGCGTTATCGACCCGCCGATATCGCAACGCCAATGTGATCAATGGGCTGGTCATCGCCGTGGTGGCCAGGGCCATGATGAGCAGGATGGTGAACATGTCGGGGCCGATGAGGCCGACATCCAGGCCCACCTTCATGACGATGAGCTCCATCAGGCCGCGGGCGTTCATCAGCGCGCCGGTGGCCATGCTCTCGGCGCCGTTGAGGCCGGCCACGCGGGCGCCCAGCCAGCCGCCCACCAGCTTGCCGACCGTCGCCACGCCCACCACCAGCAGCATGGCGCCCAGGGCGCCGCCGGCAAAGGCCGAGCGCGTCGTCGACAGGCCGGCCAGCGCGAAGAACAGCGGCATCAGCAGCACGATGGACAGCGGCTCGATGCGCTGCATCAGCGACTGCAGCAGGCGGTCGTCGCGCGGCAGCGTGGCGCCGAACAGGAAGGCGCCGAACACCGCGTGCAGGTGCAGCCATTCGGTCGCCGCGGCGCTGGCCAGCAGGCCCAGCATCAGCGCCGCCAGCACACCCAGCGACGGCTCCCCGTCGGGTGCCCGGGCGGCCAGCAGGCGGGCATAGACCGGTCGCACGACGAAATAGAGGACGGCGAGGATGGCCAGCGTGCCACCGGCAATCCGGGCCAGGCCGGCATAGCCTTCACCCACTCCCGCAAGGGCGACGACAAAGGCCAGCAGCACCCAGGCGAACACGTCGACGACCGCAGCGCCCGCCAGGGCCAGCTGGCCGAAGCGGGTCTGCGTCATGCCGCGGTCCTTGAGGATGCGGGCCATGACGGGGAAGGCGGTGATGGACACGGCGGCCGTCATGAACAGCGCAAAGGGCCAGAAGCCCACGCCCGCCGGCGCCAAGCCCGGGTGCAGGGCGGGCGTGATGGCCAAGGCCAGGACGGCCGGCGCCAGCACGCTGAGCAGGCCGACGCTACCGGCTGACCGCAGCTGTGAGCGCAGGCCGCCCGGCGCGCGGATCTCCAGGCCGACGACGAACATGAACAGCACCAGGCCCAGCGTGGCCAGCGCGTTCAGGCCACCCAGCAAGGGCTTGGCGAACAGCTGGGCATGCAGGTCGGGCAGGTAGAAGCCCATGACAGCCGGCCCGAGCACGAGGCCGGCCGCCATCTCGCCCACCACCTGCGGCTGGCCCAGATGACGCAGCAACCAGCCGCAGCCGCGGGCCACGCCGAGGATGACGATGAGTTGCAGGAGCAGGGTGGTGGTCGTCATCGGATCGTTGAACGGCGCCTGAACGGCACGCTGGGGCGGCGAATTTTAGGTGGCCACCCCGCAGCGCTCATTCGGCCCGCCAACAGGGGCGCGACGACCCTTGCCCGGCTCGACTGTGGGTCATCCGTGGGTGGAGCACCGTCGGACGGGCGCGCAACATCGGCGGCTCCAACCCACGATCAGGAGAGCCCCATGAGTTCTGCGACAAGCCAGCGCAATCGCCTTCCCACGCTGCTGGCGCCGGCCTTGGCGCTGGTGCTGTCGGCCCCCGCGTCTGCCACGGTCTGCCCGACCGCGACGTTCGACCAGATCCTGGCGCTGGGCAACTGCACCATCGCAGGCTCCAACTTCGATTTCACCCAGCGGCAGCTGCCCTCGCACCCGGTCTGGAACAACGGGCCGTTTGCCGGCAACACGAAGCTGGCGCCCGACGCTGCGGCGATCGTCTTCACGCCCGACAGCAGCCCCGGCAGCATCGGCTTCACGCTGGCGATGGACTTCGGCGTCGTGGGCCAGGCCTCGCGCTTCGACCCGTTCGCGCAGACGGTCAAGACCGGCAACTACGTCGATGCGACGCTGGCCTACTTCAGCATCACCAACGCGGCTGGGATGGGCCTCAGCGGCTACTCGGTGACGATGGGCAACGTGGTGGTCACGCAGAACAGCTTCGACGCCATCGTCTACGCCAATCTGAACAGCGCCACCGCGGCGGTCAACAACGCCGGGTTCACGCGGCTCACCGAGGCCATCGACTATGGCGCCGTGCTGCCGGGCACCTTGATCTACGCCGCCAACCTCAGGGCCTACGAGTACTCGCCCGACGCCGCACATGGGGCTGGCTTCGGCACCGTCAGCTTCGAATTCGCCCAACAGGCATTGGCGGTGCCGGAGCCCGAGACGGCCCTGTTGTGGTTGGCCGGGCTGGCGGGCATCGCCTGCATCGCGCGTCGTCGCACGGGCTGAAATCGCACGCGCCTGGCGTTGACCTCAGGCCGCTTTCTTGCCTGCCCGCCCCGCACTGGGCGCATGCCCGATCACCCGCTTGAACGCCCGGCTGAATGACGCCTCGGACTCGTAAGCCAGCCGGTCGGCCGCCGTGGCCACGCGCATGCCGTCCTGGGCGATCCAGCGGCGAGCCTGAAACATCTTGATCTTGGCGACGTAGCGGGCCGGGCTCTCGCCCATGGTGCGCGTGAAGGCGTCGGCAAAGCTGGAGCGCGAGGCGCCCATGACGTCGGCCAGCTCGAGCAGGCTCCGGTCGCGCTCGGGCTCGGCGGGGATGGCAGCGACGACCGTGCCGATCTTGGGGCAACGCAATTTGCGCCCCGATGACGGGCACCTCGCGCCCCCGCCTGTAGGCGCATCGGCCAGGCCTCGCCTGCCCGCACATCCCTTGTCCGCTTTGTGCCCGGCAGCCCGTCTGTCAGGGCAGGGCTGAACGAGGTGTCCGGCCCGCTGTCAGGGAGACCCACCATGCGCTTCTTCTCCATCGCCACGCTGCTGGCCCTTCCCGTCGCCGCGGTCCAGGCCGCTGCCATCACCGTGCCCATGCACCTGATCGACAGCCGGGGCGCGGTGCAGGCGATCGGCGAAGTGGTGGTGACCGAATCGGCTTACGGCCTGGTCTTCACGCCGGTGCTGAACGGCCTGCCGCCGGGCAGCCATGGCTTTCATGTGCACGAGAACCCGAGTTGCGCAGCGGGCCTGCGCGACGGCCAGCCGGTGGCGGGCCTGGCGGCAGGTGCCCACCTGGACCCGCTGGGCAGCGGGCGCCACGGCACGCCCTGGGGCGACGGCCACCTGGGCGACCTGCCCGCGCTGGTGGTGGAAGCCGACGAGCGCGCCAGCCATGCCGTGCTGGCGCCACGGCTCAAGCTCGACGACCTGCGTGCACGCTCGCTGATGATCCACATCGGCGGCGACAACCACGCCGACCACCCGATGCCGCTGGGCGGCGGCGGGGGTCGCATGGCCTGCGGCGTGACGCCGTCGGGCGCGCGGGAGCAATGAGGGCGGCGCCGGGCCGGTGCTTCAGGGCGACGGCCCCCGCGCCGCACTCGGCGCATGCCCGATCACCCGCTTGAACGCCCGGCTGAACGACGCCTCCGATTCATAGCCCAGCCGGTCCGCCGCCGTCGCCACGCGCATGCCGTCCTGGGCGATCCAGCGGCGGGCCTGGAACATCTTGATCTTGGCGACGTAGCGGGCCGGGCTCTCGCCCATGGTGCGCGTGAAGGCGTCGGCAAAACTGGAGCGTGAGGCGCCCATGACGTCGGCCAGCTCGGGCAGGCTCCAGTCGCGTTCGGGCTCGGCGTGGATGGCGGCGACGACCTTGCCGATCTTGGGGCAGCGCACCGCGGCGATCCAGCCGGTCGCGTCGCTGCAGCCGCATTCCACCCAGGCGCGGATGATGCTGGCGGCCAGCGCGTCGGCCAGGCGGGCCAGGATGCCGCAGGCGCCGATGCGGTCCAGCGCCACCTCGCGCTCCATCGCGTCCAGCAGCACGGGCACGGTCGCGTCCTTCTGCGCCAGGTCGCCGGCCAGCATGACGGGCGGCATCATCGCGATGAGGGGGTGCAGCGGGTCGAGGTTGAAGCGCAGCGCGCCGCAGAACATCACGTCGGTGGCGTCGTCCACCACCGCGGCGGCGGAGCCGGGCGCGGCGCCGACCAGGTAGATGTTCTCCGACACGGCGACGCGCGACAGCGAGTCGATGTCCACCGCCGGCACGTCGGGCGCGCTGGCCAGCACATGAAAGCTGCCATGCGGCAGCAGCACCGCGTCGCCGGCGTTCAGCCGCACCCAGTCGGTGGCCGCGGTGCGCAGCCAGCAGCCGCCGTGGCCGACGAAGTGAAAGCGCGCCGAGCGCTGCGCCGGGAAGGCCACGGCCCAGGGCGCGCGCAGGATGCAGCGGCCGTACTCGACGCCGTCCAGGCGCAGGCCCAGCAGGATCTCGGTCAGGGTGTCGCGGCCCTCGGGTCTGGACGAAAAGTCAAGCATCTCGGCTTTCCTGGCATTCAATCGCCGGCAGCCTATTCCTAGCATTCAGACCTCGCTGACAAAGGGTCTTGCCGCCGTGACTTCCTCTTCCTGCACTGCCTGCCCCACCGACCCCGGTGGCCACGCCATCGCCGCGCCCGCCCCGGCCCACACCACCGCCCGCTGGCCGGCCGTCGCCTCGCTGACGATGGGCGTCTTCGGCCTCGTCATGGCCGAGTTCCTGCCGGCCAGCCTGCTGACGGCCATGGCCAGCGATCTCGGCATCAGCGACGGCGCAGCCGGCCAGGCCGTCACGGCCACGGCGCTGGTCGGCGCGGTGGCTGCACCCGCGTTGCCGCTGCTGACGCGCAGGCTGGACCGCCGCGTCGTCATGCTGGCCCTGAGCGCGCTGCTGGTGCTGTCCAATCTGCTGGCCGCCACTGCCGGCAGCCTGGCGGCGCTGCTGGTCGCGCGGGTGATGCTGGGTGTTGCGCTGGGTGGTTTCTGGTCGATGTCGGCGGCGCTGGCCATGCGCCTGGTGCCCGAGAACCTGTTCGCCCGCGCCATGTCGGTCATCCTGACCGGCGTGTCGGTCGCCACCGTCTGTGCCGCGCCCATCGGCGCGTGGATGGGCGACGTTTGGGGCTGGCGTAGCGCCTTCGTCGCGGCGTGCGTGGTCAGCCTTGTCACGCTGGCCGTGCAGGCGGCCACGCTGCCGGCCCTGCCGCCGCGCGACAAGCCGGATCTGCGCGTGCTGGCCGAGCTGCTGCGCCGCCCGCCGGTGCGCGTGGCGCTGCTGGCGGTGCTGCTCGTCATCTCGGGCCACTTTGCCGGCTTCACCTACATCCGCCCGCTGATGGAGCAGGTCACGCACCTGTCGGTCGGCGCCATCTCGGGCGTGCTGCTGGGCTATGGCATCGGCGGCTTCTTCGGCAACTTTGCCGGTGGCTGGCTGGCCGGGCGCAGCGAGCGCCACGCGATCGTCGCCGGCGGCGTGCTCATCGCGGTGCTGGCGGCGAGCCTGCTGGTGGCCGGCAGCTCGCCCGTCGTCACGGCCGTGGCCATCACGCTGTGGGGTTTTGCGTTCGGCGCCTTCCCGGTGGGCTTCCAGACCTGGATCGTGCGCGCCGCGCCCGACCAGGCCGAGGGCGCAGGCGGGTTGATGGTGGCGGGCTTCCAGATCGCCATCGCGAGCGGCGCCATCGGTGGCGGCCTGCTGGTGGACCGCATCGGTGCGCTGGGCGGTCCAGCCTTTGCTGTCGTTGCGTTGACGCTGGGCACGCTGCTGACGCTGCGCCATGGTCCGCGCGCCGTCGCCCGAGGTGCGCAATGAACCGCCGCCTCACTCTCGCCGCCTACCCGCAAGGCTTGCTCGGGTCGGAGCACTTCCGCCTCGACACCCAGCCCGTGCCCGAACCCGCCGACGGCCAGGTGCTGCTGCGCACGCTCTACCTGTCCGTCGACCCCTACATGCGCAACCTGATGGCGCCGGTCGGCCCGGGCTACGCGCCGCCGGTGCCGCTGGGCGGCGTCATGGTGGGTGGCACGGTCAGCCGCGTCGTGGCGTCACGGCACCCGGGCTTCAAGGAAGGCGAGCTGGTGCTGGCCAATGCGGGCTGGCAGGAATACGCCGTGAGCGATGGCAGCGACCTGCTGGCTCTGGGCGACGTGACGCAACCGTCGCACGCACTGGGTGGCCTGGGCATGCCGGGCTTCACGGCCTATGTCGGGCTGCTGGACATCGGCCAGCCCAAGCCGGGCGAGACCGTCGTCGTCGCCGCGGCCACGGGTGCGGTCGGCGCTGTCGTCGGCCAGTTGGCCAAGTTGAAGGGCGCCCGCGTGGTGGGCATTGCCGGCGGCGCCGACAAATGCCGCCACGCCGTGGAAACGCTGGGCTTTGACGCCTGCCTGGATCGCCACGCCCCCGACCTAGCCGCGCGGCTGGCCGAGGCCTGCCCGCAAGGCATCGACGTCTATTTCGAGAACGTCGGCGGTGAAGTATTTGACGCCGTGCTGCCGCTGCTAAACCTGCACGCCCGCGTGCCGGTCTGCGGCTTCATCTCGCACTACAACGATGCCGCGCCGCCCACCGGCCCCGACCGCCTGCCTGGCCTCGTCGCCACGCTGCTGGCCAAGCGCATCCGCATGCAGGGTTTCATCATCCTGGACCACTATGGCGAACGCTTCGACACCTTCCGCCGCGAGATGAGCGCCTGGCTGGATTCAGGGCGCATCACGCTGCGCGAGGACATCGTCGACGGGCTGGAGCAGGCGCCTGCCGCGCTGGCGCGGCTGCTGCAGGGCGGCAACTTCGGCAAGACGGTGGTGAAGGTGGCCTGAGAGCTGAGAGCGCGATTCACGCACCGCCCCACGGCAGCAGGCGCGGCAGCAGCAGGCCGGCGGCACCCTCCAGTGCGGCGTAGATGAACAGCAGGCGCAATGCCTCCAGCGTCTTGTTGGCTGGGCGTGGTGCCAGGCCGCGCATCCAGCGCAGTGCGTAGAAGAACGCCGCCAGCACCACGGCCGCCACGACGCTGCCGTGCCAGGCCAGCATCGCGTAGACCGAAGCGCCCTGGCCGCTGGCATCGCCGCGCAGCCCGGCGTGCCACCAGTCGAGCACGTCCACGGCCAGCGCGGCGGCCAGGCACGCCGCGCTGAAGCCCATCAGCACGGCGCTGGCGCCGCTGCCACGCTTGAGCAGGGCCATCAGCGGCCGGGCGGCGTAGGCCAGGCCCGCCGACGCACCCAGCAGCAACAGGCCGGGAACCAGCGCGCCGCGCGGTGCCTTGTGCAGCCACCAGTCGGGGTGTGCGGCGTACAGGTAGAGGTAGCCGAACATCGCCATCAGGAAGATCATCCCGAGCACGATGTCGAGCAGCACCGCGGCCCACCAGCCGTGCGCCTGCGGGCCGGCCACATAGGTCGGCAGCAGAATGCCGGCGCCAGCGTCGACCTGGCTCTGCTGCGGCGGCAGGTGCCGGTCGTTGCTCCACACCCAGCGCATCAGGCAGAACACGGTCAGCACGCCGCACACGGCGCTCAGCGTCATGGCCTTCACGGTCAGCAGCAGGAAGAAGCCGGCCGTGGACAGCGCCGACAGCAGCGGCCACCACGAAGGCCCCGGCATGATCTGCACGTACTGCGGCTCGGCGCGCGCGGGGCTGGTGACGAGGGTCTCGCGCTGGCCGGTGGCGGTGTTGGGCAGGAAGTAGCGCCCGGCTTCCACATCCCTGGCCAGTTGGGGGTCGGTCCATAACGGCTCCAGGTCGTTGACCACCGGGATGGAGCGCACGCCGTAGTTGCCCGCCGACAGCCATTCCAGCGTGCCCCCATGGAAGGCATTGCGGGCATTGCCGCCGCTGCCGCCACGGGCGTAGCAACGGACCGCATCGATGAGGAACAGCAGCGCGCCCGCGGCCATGACGAAGGCGCCCACGGTGGAGATGAGGTTGGGCAGATCCCAGGCCCGGTCGGGCAGATAGGTGTTGACGCGCCGCGGCATGCCCATCAATCCAGTCAGGTGCATGGGCAGGAAGCAGACGTGAACGCCGACGAAGCTGAGCCAGAACACCCAACGCCCGAGCCGCTCCGACAGCTGCCGGCCGTTGATCATCGGCGTCCAGTAATACAAGCCGGCGAACAACGGGAACAGCATGCCGCCGATCAGCACGTAGTGGAAATGCGCGACGACGAAGTAGGTGTCGTGCGCCTGGCCGTCGAAGGCGACCATGCCCACCATGACGCCGCTGAGGCCCCCCATCACAAAGATGAGGATGCCGCCGACGAGGAACAGCGACGGCACGTTGCGCTGCACACGCCCGGAGGCGAGCGTGCAGATCCATGCGAACACCTGGGCGCCCGCGGGCACGGCCACCGCCATCGACGCCGCAGAAAAATAACCCGCCGCCAGCTCCGGCATGCCGACCGTGAACATGTGGTGGGCCCACACGCCGAAGCTGATGAAGCCGGTGGCGATCATGGCCAGCACGACGAGTTCGTGGCCCACCAGCTTCTTCTGCGCGACGGTGACGATCATGGTCGACACCATCGCCGAGGCGGGGATGAAGATGATGTAGACGTCCGGGTGGCCGAAGAACCAGAACAGGTGCTGGTACAGCAGCGGGTCGCCGCCGCGCGTGGCATCGAACAGCGGCCAGTTGAAGGCGCGCTCCAGCTCCAGCAGGAAGGTGACCATGATCATGGCCGGGAAGGCCAGGATGATCATGACGCCGAAGATCAGGATGGCCCAGGCGTAGACCGGCATTTTCGAGAGCGTCATGCCCGGGGCACGCGTGCGCAGCACGCCGACGATCAGTTCGATGGCGCCGGCGATCGCGCTGATCTCGATGAAGCCGATGCCCAGCAGCCAGAAGTCGGCGTTGATGCCCTTGGCGTAGACCCCCGAGCTCAGCGGCGGGTACATGAACCAGCCGCCCGACGGCGCCAGGCTGAACAGGACCGAGCCGAAGAAGACCACGCCGCCAATGGCATAGGCCCAGTACGAATAGGCCGACAGACGCGGAAAGGGCAGGTCGCGCGCGGCCAGCATCTGCGGCAGCAGCAGCACCGCAATGGCTTCGACGGCGGGCACGGCGAACAGGAACATCATCACCGAGCCGTGCATCGTGAACAGCTGGTTGTAGGTCTCCTGCGGCACGACGCTGGCCAGCGGCGCGGCCAGCTGCACGCGCATCACCAGCGACAGGATGCCCGCGGCGATGAAGAAGCCGAAGGCCGTGGCGATGAACAGGAAGCCGATGAAGTTGTTGTTGACGGCGCTGAACGCGCGCCAGCCGGTGGGCGTTTCCCAGGTCTTCTCCAGCGCCTCGAACTCGCCCGCGGGCCGACCGCCCTGCGTCGGGAAGCGCGCGTAAAGCCGCGTGTCGAAACCCGTCTCGGACGGCTCGGTCGCCGCATCGCCGAGTGCGCCTTCCACGCCGGGGCTGGCGGGCTGCGTCACTTCAACGACTCCATGTAGCTGGCCAGTGCGTTCAGCTCGGCCGCCTTCAACGAGCGGTAGGCGGGCATGCGGTTGTTCGGCTTGATCGACTGGCTGTCGCCGATCCAGCCAATCAGCGTGGCGCGCGTGTTCGGCAGGATGCCGGCGCCCAGGGACTGGCGCGCGCCGACGAAGGTCAGGTCAGGCCCGGACACGCCTTGTGCCGAGGTGCCGGCGACGCGGTGGCAGGCCGCGCAGCCAACCTCGTTGAAAAGTTGCTTGCCGCGCAGCGCCTCGACGCTGACATTGGTCTCAGGGGCCGGCTTCAGGCGTGCATCGAGCCACCGCTGCCAGTCCGCCGCCTCATGCGCGACGACGACGAAGCCCATCAGCGCATGCGCGCCGCCGCAGAACTCGGCGCATTGCCCGCCGTAGACGCCCGCCTTGTCGGCCTGCAGCTTGAGCCGGTTGGTGCGGCCCGGGATCATGTCCATCTTGCCGCCCAGCTTGGGCACCCAGAAGCTGTGGATGACGTCCTCCGAGACCATGTCGACAACGACCGGGCGGCCGACCGGGATGTGCAGTTCGTTGGCGTCAGCCAGGATCGCGCGGCCCGCCGCATCGAGGTAGGACACGCGCCACCAGTAGATGTTGCCGGACACGCGCATGCGCAGCTCGTCGCCCTTGATGGTGGACATGCCGGCGACCAGCGTGAGGCCCCAGGCCAGCAGCAGCAGCAGCACGCCGGCCGGGATGATCAGGCCGAACCACTTGACGACGCGCTCGCCGCCGAGCCGGGCGCGGAGCTCGTCACTGCCGTACAGCGCCACCCACATCGCCGCGCAGACGCCCAGAAAGATCAATGTGACGAGCGCGATCAGCACCCAGGCCAGCGTGGTGACCGAGTTGGAGAACGGCCCGTGCGGATCGAGCACCGGCGGCGGCCAGCCGCTCAGGGCCTCAGCGAGGTTAGGGCCTGTCATCCTATGAATCTCCCCCGCGCCGGGGCTGCAAGGGGTGCAGCGCTAGGCGCGAGCCGACGGTCGGGGCCCTTCCCCGACCTAGGTTCGCAACGACGCGGGGCGCCCCTTGCAGCCCCGGCCCTTCGGGTGGCGCCCCACAGAGCCTGCACTCGTCGTTGCAAATCCTCGCCGGGGCCCCACCCCGGCTGCGGTTTGCGCCTAGATTGCAGGCTCTGTGGGGTGCCACGCGGGGGGGATTCATAGGATGACAGGCCCTATAGCGTGAGGAGGTAGGCGGTGACATCGCGAGCTTCCTGGTCGGACATGGGAATGGCCGGCATGGCCGTGCCGGGCACCATCGCGGGTGCATTGCGAACGAACTGCATCAACACGCCGGGCTGGTTCGGCAATTGCCCTGCGATCAGGCTCTGGCGCCCGAAGTTCTCCAGCGACGGCCCCAGCCCGCCGCGCGGCCATTTCACGCCGGGGAAGGTGTGGCAGGCCACGCAGCCCTTGTCGGCGACGAGCTGCCGGCCGCGTGCGGCGTTCGCGTCGCCCAGCGTTGGCGTGCGGTCGGGCGGGCCATCGCAGGCGGCGAGGCAGGCACAGACGAGCACGATGCTTGCCAGGGACGATGATTCACCCGCCATGCGCCACCTGCACCTTCTCATCCTCATGCTGCTGGCCGCCGCCTGCACCGACCGCATGGCGCCCAGCGACGACCGCTGGGGCCGCGGTGGCGAACTCATCGCGATGAGCGGTGGCGAAGGCGGCGCCCGCTACGCCTGCGTGAGCTGCCACGGCGCGCGCGGCGAAGGCAATGGCTTTGACGCCCCGCGCCTGGCCGGCCTGCCGGTGGGCTACCTGCAAAAGCAGATGGAAGACTACGCGGCGGGCCTGCGCGCGCACGAGGTCATGCGCGACGTGGCCCGCTTTCTGGACAGCGATGAACGCGTGCGGGTGGCCAACTACTACGCCGGCCTGCCGCCACGGGCCTTGCCGCCTGCCACCGGGCAAGCCGTTGCTGCGGCCACTCCGGCGCTGTACACCGCCGCCTGCCAGCAGTGCCACGGCGCCGAAGGTGTCGGTAGCGCGAAGGGGCCCCCGCTGAACGCCCAGCCGGCCTTCTACCTCGCCCAGCAGTTGCAGGACTGGCAGGTGTCCAAGCGGCGCAACGACGGCAACCACGAAATGCTCAACGTGGCGCAACGGCTCAAGCCCGAGGAGGTTCATCAGCTGAGCCTTTATCTGGCGCTGATCCCGCTACACCCGGCGCCTGCGGCCCGTTGAGGTCGAACATCGAAGGCAGCACACGGTCACGCTTGACCACGTAGTGCAGCACGGCCGCGCCGGCGTGGCCGGGAATGGCCAGCGCCGTGATCCAGACGACCCAGACATGCGCCGTGGCGGCCCACTGCATCAGACGGTGCTGCAGGCCCTCGGACAACTGGTCGAACGGCAGGTTGGGGAAGGGGATCACGCCGGCGATCGACAGCGGCAGGTTGCTGGGCAGCGTGGACCACATCACCCAGCCACTGATCGGCAGCGCGAAGAAGCTGAAATAGAACCAGACCTCCAGCACATGGCTGGCTCGGCCCGAGAACGACGACTCGTCGACGGTATCGGGCGTGCCGATCTGGCTGCGCCACAGGAAGCGCAGCGTGCCCAGCAGCATGATCGCCAGCCCCACCTCCGTGTGGGTCTGGTAGCCGAGGTATTTGTCGCCGCCCGCCGGCTGCCAGCCCAGGTACCAGCCATAGCCCAGCTGGAAGATCATCAGCGCCGCCATCGCCCAGTGAAACGCCACGCCGATCGGCGAGTACAGGCCGCGCCGGTGGTGGCCCTCGGCCCATTCGATGGCGGCAACGAGACTCATGCCGGCTCAGTGCGCAGGCCGCGCGCACGTTCAGCGCGCATCCAACGCCAGCCTATCCACATCGCGGCCGCCAGGTAGGCCATGCTGCCTGGCGCCCACATCACGATGCCGGCGAGCTGCTGGTCCTGCAGCGGCGAGACGCCCCAGCTCAGCGTCGACGCGAAGTGCGGCGCATACAGCGGCCGCGCGGCGAACGTGATCAGCGCACCCAGCAGCCCCATCAGCACCGTCGTGGCGAGGATGGCGCCGGTTGCGGCGACCGCGCCAGAGCGCCGCACCGCGACCCAGAACGCGGTCGCGCTGGCCAGCAGTGTGAGCTGCATGAGCGCGTACAGGGCCACCGACGACAGGGCGGCCGCGTAAGGTGCCGGCGCATGCCAGGTCCAGAAGGTGACGGAAGCGATGGCGGTGCACGCCCACAGCGGTGTCGGCAGGCAGCGCAGCCAGCGTTCCAGCCCGATGGCCACCAAGGGTGCGATCGCCAGCACCAGGGCGATGTGATGGATCACGCGGACGGTGAAGAACGCCGAACTCAGCGCGCACAGCGGCGACACGTAGAGCAGGCCCGTCAACGTCCACGCGCAGCGCAGACAGCGCAGCTGTCGGGGCGTTGCGGCACGCGCCGCCGACAGCCGCCACAGCGCCAGCGCCAGCAGCACGAGGCCCGTGCCGAGCACCGGGTCAAGGTTCCATCGGCTCAGCCAGGCGTCCGGGCCGGGCGCCTCGCCGCAATAGGGAATCCAACGGCCGTCCATGGTCGTCTTCCGCTTCGAGTTCAACGCTGCATGGGCACATGGCTTGCCCGCGGTCGTGGCCGCCCCACGAGGGCGACCCGTCCGGGAGCGCAAGGCTTTGCGGCAAGTTTTGCCGTAGCCCGTTCAGCCTTGAGCGCCGTTTCCTCGCCGAGATGGCGAACTTGCGCAGGTCTACGGCACGTTCGCTGCCAGCCAGGCAAACGCCGTGTAGGCGGCGACGTTCTGGTTCAAGGACGCGGGGTCGATCTTGTCCAAGGTGTCATTGGCGCTGTGATGATGATCGAAGAGGTCCGTGGCATCCTGTGCGAGCTGGATCCACGGCACGCCACGCTGGGCCAGGAGGCCCAGGTCCGGTCCTGGTGCGCCAGCGGCACCGTCGAGCGTGATGCCCAGCGGAGCCAGCACGCGTGACAGCCGTGCCGTGAGCCCAGCGTTCTGCGGCGGATGACGCAACGCGTAGATGGGCCCTGCGCCCCAATCGCTCTCGATTGCCAGATAGTGCCGCGACAGATCGCCTGCATCGCGCGCCGCATAGGCGCGTGCACCATCGAAGCCGTTCTCCTCGTTGGCGAACAGGACCACGCGGATCGTGCGGCGGGGTGCCTGGGGCAGCTGCTTGATCAACGCCCCGGCTGCCATCGTCAGGGCCACGCCGAACCCATCGTCGACAGCGCCCGTGCCCAGATCCCAGGAGTCGAGATGCGCAGACATCATCACGATCTCCCCCCTTGGCGTCTTGGCGTCTTGCCCGGTGATCTCGCCAATCACGTTGTACGAGATGCTGTCGGCTTGCGTTTGCGTCGCGATGTTCAGGCGCAGCCGTACCGAGGGCGTCCGCTGCCCCAGCCTTTCAAGGAGATCGGCATCCGGGCCCGAGATGGCAGCGGCCGGAATCGCCTTCCCGGGAACGTAGTTCACGCTGCCGGTGTGCGGCAGCCGGTTGTCGTCGGTTCCCAAGGACCTGATCAGCAGCGCCACGGCGCCCTTCGTGGCGGCCAGCGAGGCGGCACTGCTGCGCATCTGCAGGACCCGCGCGTATCCCGACCCATCGCGGTCGCGTTCCATGCGCCGGGTGAGCAGGACGATCCTGCCGCGCACCGATTCGGCCGGCGCCGACTGCAATGCTTCGAAGTCCTGGAGTCGCACGATCTCGGCATCGAGCGGGCCGTCGGTTCCCACGCTGTTGCCCAGCGCGGTCACGGCAAGGCGCTGCGTGATCGGCGCAATGACCTCGGCGCTCTCAGACAGCCGGCGCCAAGCCGTGAACTTGACGGGCTCCGTGTAGACCTTGTCGTAGCCCAGCGCGCGGAACTTCGCCACGGCCCACGCCACTGCGCGGGCGTCGGCTTCCGACCCGGCGGGGCGTGCGCCGACCTCCGTGGTCAGTGATTCGACGATCTTGTACGCCCCGCTGTCCCCTAGCGCGCGTTCCCTGAGGAGCACGGCGGTCGCTTCGTCAGCTGCGGCGGCCGGCAGCGTTTCAGCGCCCGCGGAAGGGCTTGCCAGACACGCGGCCAGCAGCAATGCCACGCAGTGATTCAGCAACCGCTGGGCCATGGTTCACCTCGCCTCGTAGTGGTCGTTCACGTAGGTCATGGGGATCCACCGGTAGCCCGCGCCATCGGGGCGCAGGTGGCCGACGCCGGGGAAGGAGATGTGGTCGGCCGCGACCCAGTACCGGCCCTTGACCGCGTCGGCGAACGCCTTCTTGCGCGTAGCTGCGGCCGCCTTGGGATCGACGTCGAAGACGATGGTCACGCCGGGGTTGGGCATCTGGACTTCCGCCACGTGAACCAGGTCGCCCCAGAACACCAGCTTCTCGCCCTTGCTCTCGAGCGCGTAGAACGTGTGGCCCGGTGTGTGACCCGGAGCGGGTACGGAACGGATGCCGGCGAACAGCTCGGTCGCGCCAGAGAACGTCTTCACCTTGCCGGCATCGACATAGGGCTGCACCTTGGCCGAAGCCTCGTCGAAGTACTTCTTCGCCGCCTCCGGCGCGCGGGCGCGGTTTTCGGGGTTCAGCCAGTAGGCGACCTCCGCCTGCTCGATGTGGACCGTGGCGTTGGGAAACACGATGCGCTTGCCATCCATCAAGCCACCGGTGTGGTCGGTGTGGATATGCGTGATCAGGATGTCGGTGATCTGCGCCGGCGTGACGCCCACCGCCTTGAGGCTGGCCTCGAGCTTGTTCAACGTCGGGCCGTAGAGCTCGCCGGTGCCGGCGTCCATCAGGATCAGGCGGTCGCCCGCCCGGATCAGGTAAGCGTTGACCGAGGCATCGACCTCGGTCGTCTGGTACGTGTCCGCCAGCCGCGACGCCACCTCACCGGGCTGGACGTTGGTCAGCAGCTTCAGCGTGGGGATCGGAAGCGTGCCGTCGGAGAGCGCCGCGATCTCAAAGTCGCCGAGCTTGAAGTGGTAGTAGCCGGCTTGATAGCGGCTCACCTTGGTCGCAGGCGCCTCGGCCGCGGATGAGACCGGGGTGACCAGGCTGGTGGCGACAGCGGTGGCCAGAAAGGCGGCAAGGAATGTGCGTTTCATCGTGAGGCTCCTGTTAAGCGATGAAAAGCACTATATTTATCGCCATCCTGTTTATAAAGACTGAGATCAAGATTTAACAATCAACGATATGGAAACAATGATCGACAACCTGGCCGAGCTGACGATCTTCGACAAGGTCGCCAGTGCCGGCAGCCTCACGGGGGCCGCGAACGCGCTGGGCCTGTCGCTGGCAGTGGTCAGCAAACGCCTGGCCGCCCTCGAGGCGCGCATGGGCGTTCGCCTGCTCAACCGGACCACGCGGCGGCAGTCCATGACGCAGGAAGGCGAACGCTTCCACCTGCATTGCGTGCGCATCCTTGCGGAGGTGCAGCAGGCCGAGGTGGTGATGCAGCACAGCCGCACCGACATCAACGGGCACCTGCGGGTGACGGCACCGCGCATGCTGGGCACGCGCTATCTCGCCCCCCTGGCGGCGCAGTTCCAGGCCATGCATCCGGCGTTGCGGATCGAGATCGTCTTGAGCGACGACGTCGTGGATCTCGTGGAACAAGGCATTGACCTGGCGCTGCGCTTCGGGGTGCTCAACGACTCGACGATGACGGCACGCCACATCGCCGACAGCGAGCTCGTCCTGTGCGCCGCGCCGGACTATTTGCTGCGCTTCGGCTCTCCCGACACGCCTGCTGCGCTCTCAGCGCACAACTGCATCCTCTACGGCACGCGAAGCACGCGGCACTGGCTCTTCCAGCATGAAGGCAAACCGGTCTCGGCCGAGGTGAACGCGACCTTCCTGTGCAATGACGGCAACGCGGCCAAAGCACTCGCGCTCGCCGGCGGCGGGATCTTTCTCAAGTCAATATGGGATGTGGGCTCGGAGCTGAGGGATGGAACGCTGGTGCGCGTGCTGGGCCGATACGGCATCCCCAGCGCACCGCTGCATGTCGTGTACCCGCATGCATTGCATCTGGCCCCGCGCGTACGCCACTTTGCCGACTACGCTCTCAAGGGCCTTCGCAGCGAATGGGAGCTGCTGACCGATAAGGCCTCCGCCAGCTCTTGACTTGCCTTCGGCGGACCAGAGCAGAACTCAGCGGCTCTTCGGCGGTGCAGTCGAACCACAGGCGAAAGGTGTTCCCGCAGGACGCCGGTGCGCCTGAATTCACGCGGCCTTCCTGCCGCGGTTTGCCACGCCACGCTTGGCCGCGGGCTTGGCTGCCGCCTTCTTCGCCGGCGCCTTCTCGGCCTTGCGCGCCTTGCCGCCCAAGCTCTGCTTCAGCAGTTCGGTCAGGTCGACGACATTGCTGCTGCTCGTGTCCGGCGCCTCTTCGAAGGGCTGCACGGTCGCCGTCTTGCCGGCCTTGGCCTTGCGCTTGACCAGCTCATGGATGGCGCTCGTGAAGTCGTCCTTGAACTTCTCGGGCTTCCAGGCCGCAGTCATCTGGCTGATGAGCTGCTGGGCCATCTTCAACTCGGCCGGCTTGACGCCCGCGGCACCGGTGGCTCCCACCTTAGGCAGGTCCAGCGCATCGGGCGAGCGGATCTCCTCGGCCCAGCGCAGCACGCCCAGCATCAACGCCGGGCCGGCCGGGATCAGCGCCGCGAGGTGCTCCTTGTTGTGCAGCACGAAGCGCGCAATGCCGATGACACCGGCCTTCTCCAGCGCCTCGCGCATCAGCGCATAGACGCGGTCGGCCCGGCCATCCGGCGCGAGGTAGTAAGGCTTCTCGATGTAGACGAAGGACACGTCCGCCGCCTTGACGAAGTTCTCGATCTGGATGGTCTGCGTGCGCTTGGGGTAGGCGGCCTTGATCTCGTCGTCGGACAGCACCACGTACTCGTCGCCCTCAAGCTTGACGCCCTTGACGATGTGCTCCTTGGCGATCTCCTTGCCGGTGCGCTTGTTGATGCGCTTGTAGCCCACCGGGTCCATGCTGCGCTTGTCCAGCCAGTCGAAATCGATCTCCTGCTCCTGCGTGGCGCTGTGCAAGGACACGGGCACGTGCACAAGGCCAAAGGAGATGGCGCCCTTCCAGATGGCGCGGGGATTGGCGCTGGGGCCTGCCATGTCTTTGCCTCGGTGCTTGCCTCAGCGGCCAAACCGCGCATATGCGGTGGGCAAGGCATAGGCCGAAGAGGCCGCCGCCTTGGGCCTGGGCACCTCATCGGGCCTTGGCGGTGGCGGCACCTCCTTGCGACAGGCGGTCAGGCCAGCCACGGCGACCAGGACGGCCGCGGTCAATTGCTGGAATCTCTGTCGGGGCGGCATTTCGGGATCGGTCCAATGTGACCCCGACACTATGGGCGACCCGCTGCGGCCGCGCCGTCGGCGGCCGGACCGTTCGGTTGTAGGTCTGCGCCGACCAGGGCCTGTTAACGCTACGGCAATGGGTCGCGAAGGCTCGCTGCCAGGGGCCAATCAAGGCGCAGCACGCCGCCCGCACTGATGTGCGGGCAAGCGGTGCAACGCCGAGTGGCCCCTGGCGACGGGTCTTCCCGAAGGGTTGAGGCCAGAAAGGCCGCGCGCGGCGTTGCAAGTGCTCGCCGGGTGGCCAACCCGGCTCCGCTTTGCGCCTTGCTCGCGGCCTTTCTGGCCTCAACGCGACCCATTGCCGTAGTGTTAGCAGGCCCTCGTCCCCGGAATCCGCGATGCGAAAGGTCAGGCCGGGCTTGCGGGCGCAAGACTGCGGCCGACCTGACATCGAAAGACCGCCATGAAGGCCCTGCTGGCCCTCGCCATCGCCGCCACCGCGGCAAGCGCCCCCTCGCGATGGACGCCCGAGCGCGTCTCGACCGACCAGTACGAGTCCTCGCCGAGCTTCGCCCCCGACGGCCGCACGATGATCTTCATGCGCGCCAACCCGCAGTTCTCGGCCTACCGCCTCATGCAGTCGAGCTGCGGCCCGCGGGGCTGGAGCGAGGCCGTGCCCCTGGCCATCGCGGCGCCGCTGCCGGCCAGCGAGGCTGACCCTTTCATCACGGCCGACGGCCGACAGCTCTGGTTCGTGTCCAACCGGCCCTTCCCCGGCAAGCGAGGCGACGACCTGGACATCTGGGTCGCCGACAGCGACGGCCGCGGCGGCTGGGGTGCCCCACGGCGCCTGCCCGAACCCATCAACTCAGCGCAATCCGAGCTGCTGCCACGCCGCCTGCCCGACGGCCGCCTCTTCTTCGGCTCCGACCGCCCCGGCGGCCTGGGCGGCAACGACGTCTACGTGGCCACGCCCCGAGCCGACGGCGGATGGCGCGTCGCCAACCTGGGCGCACCGCTGAACACGGCGCACAACGACTACGAGGTGGAGATGTCACGCGACGGCAGCCAGGCCGTCGTCGTGTCCGACCGCGAGGGCCGCTCCCACCTCTACCGCTTCGCCCGCAGCGGCGACGGCTGGCGAGCCCTGGGCCGGGTGCCGGCGCGCGATGACGTCTTCCAGGTCGGCCCGCTGCTGTCGCCCAAGGCCGACCGGCTGCTGTTTGCCCAGGCCGACGGCGAGCGTTCGGGCGAGCTCTTCGTCATCGACCTCCAAACCGGCGCCGACCCCACCTGGCCGCCGGCCTGCCCCGGGAGCAAGCCATGAATCTCACCCGCCGCACCCTGGCCCTGGGCCTGGCGACAACGACATCCACCGCAGGAGCCGCCATGGCCAAGACCCGCGCCATCAATGCCGCCGAAGCGCCCGCCCCCTCGGGTGGCTATGCCCAGGCCCTGGAGCTTCGGGCGCCGTCGCGCCTGCTCTTCATCAGCGGCCAGATCCCGGTCGACAAGGCGGGCGCCGTGCCCAAGGATTTCGCCGGGCAATGCCGCCTCGTCTGGGGCCACATCGACGCCCAGCTGCGCGCGGCCGGCATGACGCTGGACCACCTCGTCAAGGTCACGACCTATCTCGGAGACCGCAAACACGCCCTGGAGAACTCCGCCATCCGCCGCGAGGTGCTGGGCGCGCGCAGCCCGGCGTTGACCGTGCTGATCGCCGGCATCTACGACAGCGACTGGCTGCTGGAGATCGAGGCCATCGCGGCCGACTGACGCCAGGCATGTGTCCCGCCAGGGGCAGATCTGCGTGGACGAGAACGGGCAGCCGGTCGGCCGGTTCCTACAAGGGCTGGGCGCCTAGCCCGACTGCCAGGCCCCGCCATAACAAGCATATTCAACACATGGTGCACAGCACCTGGCGGAGCGGGCGAAAGCCTGCCCCGTGACCCGTGTTCAACTTTCCAGGAGTTCCATCATGGCCAGCGTCACTCCCACCATTTCTTCCTCCAAGGTCGAAGGTACCAAGGTCTACAGCCCCAGCGGCGACAAGCTCGGCTCCATCGACGACCTCGTCATCGACAAGAAGTCCGGCCAGGTGCGCTACGCGGCGCTGGAGTTCGGCGGCTTCCTGGGCATGGGCACCGACCGCTACCCGCTGCCATGGGATCAGCTGAAGTACGACACCAGCAAGGATGGCTATGTCGTCAACGTCGACAAGGCCCAGTTGGAGCGCGCACCGCGCTACCCGAGCGACGAAACGCCCACCTACAACGACGAGTACGGCCGCAAGGTCTATGACTACTACGGCTCGACCTGGTGGATGTAAGCAGGCCCTCGCCGCTTGCTGATCGAAGGGGCGGCGCTGCCGCCCCTTTTCATTGACCCCCGGAGGCCCCATGCCTGACCCGACCCGCACCCCGCCGATCCCGCCCGAGCCCGCACCGGCCGCACCACAGGCCGGCGATGTCGAGCGGCCCACCGCCAAGCAGCGGCCCGCGCGCGACGTGAAGAACGGCGCCTTCGATGACTCCGTGGCCGGTGAGGAAGACCCCGGCGCGGGCATCGACACGATGACGCCCCGGCCGGGCCGCTAACCGCCCAACAGGCGCATCAGCGGCGCCGCCGTCGCCGCGTGCGGCAGGCCGCGTTCGTCCGCTTCATCCTTGAGCCCAATGCCGCTCACCTGCCGTGATCGCGCGAGGCTTAGCAGCGCGTGCAGTTTGGCCGCGGCCGCTGGCGGTGGCAATCCTTCGGGGCGCACGTTGGAGATGCAGTTGCGCTCGGCATCCGCCAGCCCGAGGTGCGGTGCCCAGCTGAAATAAACGCCCAGGCTGTCCGGCGCCGACAGCCCCGGCCGCTCGCCGATCAGCACCACGACGCAGCGCGCATGCAGCAGCGCGCCGATCTCATCTCCAAGAGCCACGCGGGCCTGCGTGGCGACAACCGGCGGTCCCCAGGTCCAGCCGCCTTCGTGCAGCAGCCGCTCGCGCAGCGCCGTGAACAGCGGCAGGGCCTGGCGCTGCAGGGCCAGGGCAGACAGGCCGTCCGCCAACACGAAGGCGAGGTCGCTTGCCGGTACGTCCAACTCTTGCAGCGCTTGGGCGTCGGCCTCATTGAGCCGCCGGCCGAGGTCGGGTCGCTGCAGATAGCTCGCCCGGTCCGCCGCGCGGCTTTGCGCCCGCAACGGCGCCTCGCCCAAGGCGCGCAGCCCGGCCAGCAGCTCCTCGGCATCCAGCGGCGCATGCACCGCATCGCGCGCCTCGGCATGGGCCTGCTGGAAGGCGAGGTGAGCCGCGGTCGGCACGCTGATGCCGGCGCGGCCCAGGCCGATGCGCGCGGCCGTGTAGCGGCGCAGGCGGGCCCAGGGTTGCTCGATGACGCTCACTGGTGCACCCTTCGGCCTGCGGCCTTGCCTGGCCGACAGCGCGGCCAGGCGTTCGCCAGGCATGGGATGCCCACTGGGCATCCCATGCCCGGGCTCACTCCCGCCAAGCGGGAGCGAGCTTGCTTGGGGCGGCCCGGCGCGGCGCTCACGTCTGCTCCAGCAAGGCCGAAAAACGCGCTGGCAGCCCAGCCGCCAGCTGTGGCACGTCACCGGCCTCGAAGATGCCCATGCGCTGCAGCCAGGCCTCGAACTCCGGCGCCGGCCTCCGGCCCAGCAGGCGCCGCATCGCCAGCGCGTCGTGAAAACTCGTGCTCTGGTAGCCCAGCATGATGTCGTCCGAACCCGGCACGCCCATGATGTAGTTGCAGCCAGCAGCGCACAGCAGCGTGAGCAGGCTGTCGACATCATCGACATCGGCCTCGGCATGATTGGTGAAGCAGACGTCGACGCCCATGGGCAGGCCCAGCAGCTTGCCGCAGCAGTGGTCTTCCAGGCCGGCGCGCAGGATCTGCTTGCCGTCGAACAGATACTCCGGGCCGATGAAGCCGACCACGCTGTTGACCAGCAGCGGCTCGAAGCGCCGCGCGACGGCGTAGGCGCGGCACTCCAGCGTCTGCTGGTCGCAACCATGGTGGGCGCCGCTGGACAGCGCGCTGCCCTGGCCGGTCTCGAAGTACATCACGTGACGGCCGCCGCGCTTGAGCGCCAGCGCCGCCTGCCGTGCTTCTTCGAGCAACGCCAGCGTGATGCCAAAGCCGCGGTTGGCGCCCTCGGTGCCGGCGATGGACTGGAACACCAGGTCCACCGGCGCGCCGCGCGCGATGGCCTCGATCGTCGTCGTTACATGCGTCAGCACGCAGCTCTGCGTCGGGATCTCGTGGTGGCTGATGACGGCGTCCAGCATCTGCAGCAGGCGCATCACCTGCGGCAGGTTGTCCGTCGCGGGGTTGATGCCGATGACCGCGTCGCCCGCGCCCATCAGCAGGCCGTCGAGCAGGCTGGCCGCGATGCCGGCCTCGTCGTCGGTCGGGTGGTTGGGCTGCAGCCGCGTGGCCAGCCGGCCGCGCAGGCCAATGGTGCTGCGGAACTGCGTGACGACCTCGCAGCGCTGCGCAATCAGCATCAGATCCTGCACGCGGCAGAGCTTGCTGACGGCAGCGGCCATCTCGGGTGTCAGGCCCGGGGCGATCTGCGCCGGGTCGACGGCATCGGCCAGCAGCGCGTCGCGCAAACCGCCCACCGTCAAATGCGAGATCGGCGCGAAGGCGGCCGCGTCATGCGTGTCGACGATCAGCCGCGTGACCTCGTCGCTCTCGTAGGGCACGACGGCTTCGTTCAGGAAAGCCGTCAGCGGCAGGTCGGCCAGCGCCTGCTGCGCAGCCACCCGCTCGCGCGCCGTCGCCGCGGCCACGCCGGCCAGCTCGTCCCCCGAGCGCCGCGGGCTGGCTTTGGCGAGCAGGGTGCGCAGGTCCGCGAAGCTGTAGCGCTCGCCGCCGAGGGTGTGCGTGTAGGCCATGGCCCTAGTTTGCGCTGCGACCGCTTCGCTTGCATGACCAAGGTGTGACGCGGCCGGCTCCGCAAAGCTGAGGATGCCCGGCCCGGCCATGGCGGTTAGCGTCGCGATCCTGCATATCAGCGCGGGAGATTGCCATGGACGATGAGAAAGTTTCCCGGCGGGTCAAATGGGGCGTCATCGGGCTGCTGGCGATCTGCGCGGTCCTGGCGCTCACCTTGCTGGCGCCGAACCCGAGAGGCGATTCCGCCCTCTGGTTTGTCGGCCTGCTGGTGTTGATGGCCACCGCGCTGACGCTGACGGCCATCGTCTTCGGCGGCCTCAACCTCAACGACGCCAACGAGGCTTTCGGCCTGCCCTCGGGCTCGGTGCGCACGCTGCTGGCCGTGGGCGTGATGGTGCTGTTCGCGGTGTTCGGCCTCAAGTTCTTCAGCGAAGCGCAAGAAGAGGCCCGCATGCCCCGCCCCGGCGACAAGCCCTTCGAGCAGATCGAGGTGCCGGTCGCGCGGCTGGCGGACGAGATCACGCGCTACAAGCAGGTGCCTTCGCTGCTGGTCGTCGTCGCCTCACCCGGCCGCGCCGCCTCGGGCACCGATGCCGGCGCCAATGCCAAGCTCAATCTCTACACGCTGGAGTCGCGCCCCTCGGCCAGCGCGATGGACGCGCAAAAGCAGCTGCTCACCGCCATCATCACCCTGCTGACGACGGTGGTGGGCTTCTACTTCGGCAGCAAGAGCGCCGGGGACGGCCTGCGTGCGCGCAACGAAGGCACGCCCGCCGACCCGGCGGCCCCGCAGCGCCAGCAGGCGGCCCTGGCCACCGAGCGCGATGCGCTGGACGCCCACATCAAGAGCGATCGCGAGACCCTTGAGGCCTTGCGCAACGCGCCAGATGACGGCGACGCGGCAAGGCGCCAGAAGCTGGACGAGGCGCAGGGCCTGTCGAGCCGCCTGGACGCGCTGCGCGACCAGCTCGCCCGCGCGCTGACCGAGGCCCAGACCCGCCTGGGCGCCATCGCCGCGGCGCCGGCCGGCGGCGAGGCCGCTGCCCGTGACGCAGCCCAGAAAGCCCTGGGGCGGGCGAGCACCGAGCTGGATGCGCTGAAGCAGGCCGCCCAGCAGTTCGAGGCCGCCGTCGCCCAGCTGCGCGAGCCCGCGGCCAAGACGCCTTAAACCCAGGTCAGCGCCACCGCGTCCCGCACCGCGCCCACGGCCGGCACGGCAAGCGCCGCCGGGCTGCTGATCCAGCAGAACCAGGTCGGCGCCGACCAGCCCGGCCAGATGCGGGCCTGGCCGGCGTCTTCCATCAGCGTGGCCTGGTCGCGCCGCACCATGCCGGCGCCCATGCCGGCCGCCACCATGCTGCGCACCGCCACCTCGGTGTCGGCCTGCAGGCCCACCTCCAGCACGGCGCCGGCTTGGGCGAACAGCCTTTCCTGGTGGCTGCGCAGGCCGCAGTCGGGCGGTGTCGTCACCCAGGGCAGGGCGGCCAGGCCGGTCAGGTCAGGCGGCAGGCCGCCGTGTATCAGCAGGCGTTGCGGCACCACGGGCACGATCTCGGCGGCCTGCAGGCGCCGCACTTCCAGGCCCTCGATCTCGGCGTGCTCGTGCAGCACGCAGGCGCAGTCCAGCTCGCCACGGCGCACGGCGGCGATGGCGCGCAGTGACACCAACTGCTGCAACTGCAGCTGCACCCCCGGGTGGTGCTCGGCCAGGTGCACGAACACCTCGCCCAGGCGCAGCGCCACCGCGTCGCTGACCGTGCCCATGCGCACCTGGCCGCGCGCCTCGCCGCGGATCTGCGCGGCCGCCGCCTGCATGCCCTGGGCCGCGGCCAGCGTGCGGCGCGCCTCTTCCAGCAGGCGCTCGCCGGCGGCCGTTAGCGCCATGCCGCGGGCGCTGCGCTCGAACAGCTTCACGCCGAACTCGTCCTCCAGCGCCTTGAGCTGGGCGCTGACCGCCGGCGGGCTGGTGAACACGCGCTCCGCGGCGCGCGTGAGGTTGCCCTCGGTGGCCACGGCGACAAAGGTCTTGAGCTGGTAGATCTCCATGGCCGCCATTCTGCGCAGGGCCGGCGGGGCGGGGGTGTGGATTTTCTGAACGGGGCGGTCGGCCGAAACGAATGGATGAAATTGCGCGAGGCGCCGAGAGTGAAGGCATCGACATTCGTCTGGAGACCCTCCATGACCGCCAACAGCCGGCCCGGCGCCATCACCGCCCTGCTCTTTGCCACCTCCACCTGGGGCAGCCTGTTCCTGATCGGCAAGAACGTTGTCGCCCAGCTCGACCCCGTCTGGTTCACTTTCTCCCGCTACACGCTGGCCACCGCGGTGCTGGCCGTGCTGGTGCACTTCGCCGGCAGCCACCCCTGGGCCAAGCTGCGCCGCCACGCGCTGCGCCACAGCCTCGTCGGCCTGGCCGGCTATGGCGTGTTCAGCATCATGGTGTTCCATGGCCTGCGCCTGTCGCTGCCCTCGCACGGCTCCGTCATCATGGCCACCATGCCCTTCACGACGATGGCGCTGCGCTGGGCACTGGACGGCCAACGCCCGCCGCTGCGCGCCATCCTCGGCGCCGCGCTGGCCCTCACGGGTGTGGCCACCGTGGCCAACCTGCTGGGCCAGGCGAGTGAGATCAATGCCCGCATGCTGCTGGGCGACGCCATCACGCTGGCCGGCACGCTGGGCTGGGTGCTCTACACCCGTGCCATGGCCAAGGTGCCCGACCACAGCCCGCTGGAGTACACCGCGCTGACAGCCATCGCCGCGCTGCCCGGGCTGGCGTTGGTGGCGCTGCTCGCCACGCTGCTGGGGTGGGCCGAGGCGCCGTCGGCCGAGCTGCTTCTGAGCCTGAGCCCGAAGCTGGTCTACATCGCCCTGGTGCCCACCGTGGCTGCCGTGCTGGCCTTCAACGCCGGCGTGAAGAAGCTCGGCGCGCCGCTGGGGACGCTGTTCCTGAACATGGTGCCGGTGTCCGTCATCGCCGTGCACGCCGTGATGGGCGAGGCGCCGCACGCCAACGAGATCATCGGCGCGGCGCTGGTGGGCCTGGGCCTGGCGCTGACGGTGTGGGCGCCCAAGCCCGCCGCAGTGCCGGCGCCGCGCGTGGCCCTGGGCAACGCGGCGCCTTGCACACGCTGAAGCCCGCGCTCACCACGCTGTCATGCAGGCGGCCTAGCCTCGGCCCATGCCACCGCTGACCGCTCTCCTGCCCTGGGCCTGTGCCCTGCTTCTCCTGCTTGCCCTGCCGGCTGCCCTCATCGTCCTGCAGGGCAAATTGCTGTTCGGCCGCACCTGGGTCATCCGCCGCACTGACCCCGGCCCCGCCGCCGCGCGCCGGCGCAGCGAGGCCGTCTGGCTGGCGCGCCCGGGCGGCGTGCAGCTGCAGGGCTGGCTCACTGTGCCGGTGGGCGACACGCCACCCCGCCGCTTGCTGCTGTGGTTTGGCGGTCGCAATGAAAACGTTGCCTGGACGCCCGACCTTGCCGGCTGGCTGCCCGACGACTGCGCGCTGCTGGCCTTCAACTACCGCAGCTTGGGCGAGAGCGGCGGCTGGCCGTCCGAGGCCGCCTGCGTGGCCGACGCCGAAGCCGCCGCAGCCTGGGGGCTGGCGCGGCTCGGCTTGCCGCCGGGCGCGCTGCACTTGGCCGGGCGCAGCCTGGGCACCGGCGTGGCCATGCAGCTCGCGGCGCGCCTGGCCGCGGCCGGCCGCCCGGTGGCCAGCGTCGCGCTGATCACACCGCTGAAGAGCCTGCGCGCGGTGCTGCGGCGCAACCTGCTGCTCGCGCCGCTGACGCCCTGGCTGCGCTCACCGCTGGACAGCGTCGCCGCCGCCCGCGCGCTGAACTGCGAGGTGCTGGTGCTGCTGGCCGAGCAGGACCGCCAGGTGCCGCACGCGCATTCACACACCCTCGTGCGCGCCCTGCAGCGCGCCGGCTCGGCCGTGACCGTGCACCAGCTCGCCGGCACCAACCACCGCAGCCTGGCGCGCACGCCCGCGGCGATGCGGCAGCTGGGCGGGTGGTTGCTGGAAGAATCGGCCGCACGATGAAGAAAACCCTGAACGCCCTCGCGGTGGCCGCCGCCGTGGCCACCGCGCCGGCCCTGGCTGCCGACACCCAGTTCGCCGTCCTCGTGCTGGCCATGCCCACCAAGTACCACTACGAGTACATCCCGGTGGCGCGCGAGAGCTTCGAGAAGCTGGCCAGGCTGCACGCCTTCGAGCTGACCTGGACGGCCCAGCCCGGCGCCTTCGAGGGCGACTTGAGCAAGTATGCGGCGGTCGTGCTGCTGAACAGCTCGGGCGAGGAGTTCAACGAGGCTCAGCGCGCGGGCTTCGAGCGCTACATGAAGGCCGGCGGCAACGCCGTCGTCGTGCACCGCGCCATCATCAGCAAGCCCGGCCTGTGGCCCTGGTACGAAAAGCTCGTCGGCCGCTCCTTCGTCATCCACCCCATGCTGCAGACGGCCGTCGTCACCAAGACCGACGCCAACCACCCCGCCACCTTCGGCCTGCCGGACAAGTGGATCTGGAGCGACGAGTGGTACGAATTCAGCAACCCGCACAGCGTGAATGTGAACCCTGTGCTGGCCGTGGACGAGCGCAGCTACGACCCCACCAAGATCTGGCCCGGCCAAGTCGCCAAGGGCATGGGCGCCGACCACCCGGTGAGCTGGTGGCAGGCCTACGAAAAGGGCCGCGTTTTCGTCACGGCGCTGGGCCACAACCAGGCCATGTACCGCGACGAGCGCTACCTGGACCATCTCTGGGGTGGCATCTGGTGGGCCGCCACCGGACGCTGACGACCCGGGTTCGGCCTATTTCGAGAACCAGCCGGAGATGCGCTGCTTGATGCGCAGGAAGAAGCCGGCGCGCTCCACGTCGGCCAGCGCGACGACTGGCGCCTCGCCCAGCGTCTTGCCATTGGCCACCGCGACCGCCTTGCCGATCACCGCCCCCTTGGCGATGGGCGCCTCCAGGCCCGGGTTCAGCGTCAGCTCGGTCTTGACCGCGGCGGCCTGGCCCTTGGGCACCACCAGCGTCCACGGCTTGGCCAAGCCCGCCGCCACCTCGGGGGCCACGCCGTACACCACCTTGGCGTTGGCCAGCGCAGCGCCCGCCTGGGCCGGCGTCGCTTCCTCGAAATTGGCGTAGCCCCAGTTGAACAACACCCGGGTCTGGTCAGCGCGGGCCTGCTTGCTGTTCGCGTTCATGATGACCGAGATCAGGCGCATGCCATTGCGCTTGGACGAGGCGGTCAGGCAATAGCCGGCGTCCTCCGTGTGCCCGGTCTTGAGCCCGTCGACGGTCGAATCGGTGTAGAGCAGTGCGTTTCGGTTGCCCTGCTTGATCTTGTTGTACGTGAACTCGCGCTCGGCGTAGATCGGGTAGTACTCGGCGCTGTTGCGGATGATGGCCGCGGCCAGCACGGCCAGGTCCTTCGCTGAGGCTTTGTTGTTGGGGTCGGGCAGGCCCGCGGCGTTCGCAAAGTGCGTCTTCGTCATGCCGAGCTTGGCGGCTTCGGCATTCATCAGGGTGACGAAGCCGGCCTCCGAGCCGCCGACGTGTTCGGCCAGCGCCTTGGAGGCGTCGTTGCCGCTGGCGATGACCACGCCGCGCAGCATGTCCATCAAGGAGGCCTTCTCGTTGAGCGGCACGAACATGCAGCTGTCGCCGTCCTTGCCGCCGCGGCACCAGGCGCTCTCGCTCATGGTGACCATCTCGTCGGGCTTGAGCTTGCTATTCTTGAGGCCCTGCTCGACGAGGTAGCTGGTCATCATCTTGGTGAGCGACGCCGGCGGCAGCGGCTCGTCCGGGTTGGACGACGCGAGCAGCTGGCCCGTGTTGAAGTCCATCAACACCCACGCCTTGTTCTCGAGCACCGGCACCGACTGCCCGCTCGCGTCGGTCGTCATCTCGGGCGCGGTGGATGCGGCAGCCTTCTTCGACTTCTTGGCCGCAGCGTGGGGCTTGGCATGCGATGCGGCGCTGGCGAGGCCGACGGAGCCGATCAGGATCGCGCTGGCAAGAACGCAGGGGAGCAGGTGGGAAATGCGCGGTGTGCGGGTCATGGAGAGATGCTTGCTGGAGAAGCCAATAGGTAGTTCGGTAGCTCGCGATCAATTTTCTGATCACTGAGAGGGGCGGTTCGTTGTGCTGGCGCGAAGCGCACCCCAGGTTGCCGTTGGGCCGGCCAGGGGCGGCGAAATCGCGCTCGGCATGTCATCGACACGGGTCGTGCCAAGTGATTTGGGGCCAATTGTGTCCTCTGGCATGCCCACAACCGCCCTGGCGATGGCGATCTCACGAATCGCTACAACTGCGCCTGCCGCCAATCACTCACCGCCATGAGCGCGCCCCGCGGGCAAACTGCACCGCAACGAACCTGAGCACGGGCGACCGAGCCCGCCCCACGCATGCAGCGCCGCCCGTTGATCCTGTCGCCCTTGTTGACCCTGCTGCCGCCGCTCAGCAAGGCCGCGCCCGCGCCGAACGTGCTGCCGCTCTGGCCCGAGGGCGTGCCCGCCGCCATGCGGGCCGATGCGCCGGCCACGCGCGGCGACCTCGGCCCCGAGCGCGTCGACGCCAACGGCAGCATCGCCAACGTGTCGGTGCCCACGCTCACCGTCGTGCCGCCCGCCGTGGACAGACCCAACGGCACGGCCGTCATCCTGTGCCCGGGCGGCGGCTACCGCTACCTGTCGTGGCAGCGCGAGGGTGAGCAGTACGGCGCCTGGCTGAGCACGCTGGGCATCACCACCTTCATCCTGAAAAGCCGCCTGCAGGAGTGGGGCCACCCCGCGCCGCTGCAGGACGTGCTGCGCGCGCTGCGCCTGGTGCGCTCGCGCGCGGCCGAGTTCGGTGTCGACCCCAAGCGCATCGGCGTGATGGGCAGCTCCGCCGGCGGCCACCTGGCGGCCAGCGCCAGCACGCTGTTCGACCATGCGGACGGCCGCACCGGCGCCGCGCTGGATAACAGCGTCAGCGCCCGGCCCGACTTCGCCGTGCTCGTCTACCCCGTCATCACCATGACCGACCCCGCCGCCCACGCCGGCTCACGCCGCGCCCTGCTCGGCGACGCGCCCAGCCCGGCGCTTTTGGCGCTGGCCTCTCTGGAGCAGCAGGTGACGGCCGCCACCCCGCCCACGGTGCTGCTGCACACCCAGGGCGACAAGACCGTGCCGGTGCAGAACAGCCTCCTGTACTACCAAGCCCTCACCCGCGCCGGCGTGCCGGCCGAGCTGTACCTGTTCGAGCAGGGCGGGCATGGCATTGGCATGCGGGACGGGCTGGGGACGGCATCGGCTTGGCCGAGGCGAGTGGAGGATTGGCTGCGGCAGCGGGGGTTGTTGGGGGCGGCGGGGCGGTGAGGCGACCCGCACGGCATGAAGGTCAAACCCGTGCTGGCCGTGGATGAGTGCAGCGACGATCCCAAGAAGATCTGGTCCAGCAGGTTTCAAACGGCATGGGTGCCGACAACCCGGTGAGCCGGTGACACGGGGTCGAGAAGGGCGCGTGTTCGTCACGGCGCTGGGGCGCAACGGGTAGATGTACCGCGATGGGCGGTATCAAGATCACTTGTTGGGGGTGACGCCAAGGGCATACCTTAGGTCCGAATTGATTTCGCGGGCTGTGTCACCGATTGCAGCGGCGACTCAGGCGGTTAGCCGATTACCTTAAGCCCTAGATTTGGAACAAATGGCGTGACATTGCCCAACTCCGGCCCCTCGCTCTCGGCGAATCTCAGAAGTGCGTCAAGGAAGCTATCCTCTTCTCGGGGAGGGTAGATGTATTCTGCTGTCAATTTCGAGTGATACTCCACTTTTCGGCGCAGCCGGAACTTAAGGCTGATATAGCGCGCATAATGATTTCGATTAATGAACGAAGCGCCGCATAGCAACCCACATTTTTGGCGCGCAGGTCGCAACAGTCCGAAGCGTTCAGATAGCGTTTCCGAGTCGAGAAATCTATCAATGCCTGGTAGTAATATAAAGACATACAAGACAGCTGCTCCTTCAGGAGCCTCTACCACGCGTTTATTTTCGTCAATCCTGTTTTGCGCGAAGAATAGTGCCGTGTCGACATCCTTTGTTATATCGAGAATGTTCGACGGCAACCCGTAGTGCTGCAAGAAAAATGACCGCTGCAAGCCGTCGAACGCATGGTGATAGTCTCGTGAAGAAAGATGCTTTCCGCTTGCATCAGTTTGATGGCTACTAAAAGATATTGCGTAGGAATTCCATTCTTCGGGAAGTTTTTCCTTGGATAACTCGCTAGGTGCACGAACGGTGAATGGTTGAATACGCAAATGCCGACCAGCGAACCCCACGTACTTTTGTATCCTGACCAACTTCTCAGCATAGGCTTTCAAGTCTCCTCCATGCCATGCTCCTCTGTAAAGGCTTGGCACGAGGGAAGAGTCTCGAGTATTCCGCCAAGGACACAGTTGCTCTGAACCCAATGCGCCATCGAGCAGGATGTCGCTAGTCTGACCTCGAAACCACAGCTCGGCTTTCGCGTTCTTTCCCAGTCGTTCGCGCAGCTTGCCGAGAATTTGGTCTATCCCAGCGCGATCATGAATCTCAAACTCCGGAACCATCCAGGACTGTTCCGACGGAAGATTTAGCACGCCGCGTGCACGCAGCGCGCCCACAGAGAAAATTGCGGATGGATACTGTACATAGTGCTTGTCTAAGCGCTGCACCCGTAGCAAGTGTGCGTAGTCCAGAGTGAAGTTCCGCATACGACCGCCGGGCGTCAATACCAACCCATAGTCCAGGTCGATCAGGGGGTGAGTGGCAGGCGTTTCTGAGATCTTCACAAGATCCGTCAGAGCTCGACGCTCAAGGAGCGCTCTGTCCAGCGGCATGAAGCTGCTATTGGTAAGACGTTTCCAGGTCGCTTCGTCAATAGCGGGATCCCTAGTGAAACACCACTCCTCTTTCGGTTCCAGAATAGGTGGTGTAACCACAGAAAATGGACACTCGGCAGCCGCTGCCGTGAAGGGCCCAAACATCTCTAGGTGTCGGAACACCTGTTCCCAATCATCGCGACTCTTGGCTGAGTGAATATTTTCTTTTAGGTTCTGATCTTGCAAGAACTCGAACATAGAAGCTCCAAGCAAAGTTATAAATATTCTCTTTTGGGAATCCTGTTGTATTTTTCGTTTGAGCGCCAAACACTAGTCGACAGTATTGACCCCGTCGCAGCGCTGCTTCGCTGGAAGGCGCCGGGCGAGCGGCGCTAGACCATGTCGCCAAACGCCGCTCGCTCCAGCACCTCATGCTGCCGCCGCCAGTCCGGCATCTGCCGAGCCACGAGCGCCCAAAAAGCTCGCGTGTGGCTCTTCTCCACGGTATGGCAGAGCTCGTGCACCACGACATAGTCCTGCACGCTGGCTGGCAGCTCCATCACCCGCGGGTGGAACTCCAGGACGTTCTGCGCATTGCAGCTGGCCCAGCGGCTTTGGAAATGCCTGATGCGGGCGCCCCGCGTCTGCAGACCTGACTGGCGCTCCCAGTGGCGGACTCGCGCCAGCAGCTTCTCGTGCGCGCGGTCTCGGTAGAAAGCAGTCAGCAGTGGCGCCAAGGCTTCCGGACCGATGCTGCGCCCTGCCGGGTTCTCGATCACGAAGCGCGAAGCCGTGAAGCGCAGTGTGGGGTAAGCCAGCTTTGGCGAGTGCTTCACCTCGGTGAAGTAGGTCCGCCCGCAGTAGCGCAACCTGCTGCCGGTGACGATCTGCTCTTCCGACGCTGGCAGGTCCACCAAGGCCTGCTTCTCGCGAATCCAGCGCGCGCGTTGTCTCACCAGGGATTCTTGCTCCGCCAGGCAGACCGCTGGGCCGCGCAGCAGCACGGGTCGGCCTCGCTCCACAGTCACGTAGTGCCGCTTGAGCGTGGCGTCCGTCTTGAAGCGCCATTCGATGGTCGTCTGACCGTACTGCAGCCGGGGCATGGGGTCAGTTCTTGAGCAGGATGTCCAGGATGCGGCCGGCATGCTCACGAGCCACCGAACGCTCCCAGCCAGCCAGCGGCACGAGCAGCTTGCGCAGCAGGTCCCGAATCTCGGGGTGAAGATCGAGCATCTGCTTCCAGTTGCCCGCCGCCAGCGTGTGGCTCAGCGCTTCGTCCTCGAAGAGTTTGGTCGTGGCCGCGCGAGCGGTGTCCTCACCAAGGAGCGTCGCCAGGTAGCGGAACACCGCCGAGTGCGCGGGCTTCTGGAACCCGGTCTTGTCCTTGTCCGCCACCCGTTGGCCGAACAGCTCCAGCTGCTCCAGGAACTGCGCCTGACTGATGCGGCCAGCCTTCTCTTCCTCGAGCAGCTTTTCCAGCTCTTCGGCCAGCTTGTCGAAGAAGGCCGGGTCCTTGTCGCGGCCCGTGACGATGGTGTGCTTGAGCTGGTTCTTCATCACCAGCGCCTGGCTGCCGGGGCTGGCCAACTGCTTCAGCCGTGCCATGTCGCTGGCGTCCAGGATCGACACCTCACGCCCCAGCAAGCTCTTGGCTGGGCTGGCGGCGATGTACTCGTCCAGCAAGCGCTGCAGCAGCGCGGACTCCAACTTGGTGATGCGCTCGCGGTAGTTCGCATCCGGCAGCTTGTCGCGCAGCATCAGCCGGATTTCGCCGAACAGGGTGAAGTAGGGCTTGAACGGTACGCCCCGCACATCCGGCAGGATGATGTCGATGCTGCGGTTGAAATGCTTGGCCAGCTCCAGGAAGTCTTCCACCGCATCTAGGCGGGTGGCGGGGTCCAGGAATCGCTCAGCGTCGTCCTTGTAGGCCTCGCGCTCGCTCACCGGGTCGTGCTTCTTGGGCAGCAGCTTGAGGATGCGCTCCAACGTGCTTTGCAGCTTCGGCAGCTCGGTCTCCACGCCTTGCCACACCTGTGCCGGCTGCACCTCGCCGCCGTAGACCTTGAGCGCCTGGTCCAGGTGATCCACCACGCCGTGGTAGTCGACGATGTAGCCGGCGTTCTTGCCCGGCAGCGTGCGATTCACCCGCGCAATCGCCTGCAGCAGCGTGTGTTCCTTGAGCGGCTTGTCCAGGTACATGGTGCTGACGATGGGCGCGTCCCAGCCGGTCAGCAGCATGTCGGACACGATGATGAGGCCCACGTTGTTGGCATGAGGCTGGCCATCCTTGCCCTTGCTCTCGTCGCCGTAGGGCAGCGGAAACAGCTTGCCCACGAAGTGGCCAACCTGCTCGGTGGGCATCGCGACGGGCTCCTTGCCCGCCTTCAGCTCATCCCGCACGCGCTCTTCGATGCTCTGCACTTTGGTGACCGGCAGCTTGTATTCGGCCGCCTCTTCCTCCACTGTGGCACCAGTCCGCGTGCCCGTGATACCTGCGAGGGAGATGACCACCTTGCTCTGGAAGGTGGGCAGGCCCTGGGCGGTGCGCTGCTTCATCAGCTCGTCCAGCAGGTCCTTGTAGCGCACGGCCATGTCGCGGCCGTTGCAAACCAGCATGGCCTTCAGGCCCTTGGCCTGAACGTGGCTGACGAAGTGCTCCACCAGGTGCGCAGCCACCTGCTCCATGCGGTCGCCGGCCTTGCGCCAGCGCGCGAGCAACTCCTTCTTCAGGGCCTGCTGGTGGGCCTCGGACGCCTTGGCGAACTGCTCGTTGAAGGCTGCATCGAGCTTGACATCGGCCGCCAGCTTGACCCAGGCGTCCTGGTACTTGATTGGCAGCGTCGCCCCGTCGGCCACCGCCTCATGCAGCCTGTATTCGTCGATGTAGGTCTGCCCGCCAAACTCCGAAAGCGTGTGCTTGTCGTCGTTCAATAGCGGCGTGCCGGTGAAGGCGATGAACTTGGCGTTGGGCAGGCTGGCGCGCATGAAGGCGGCCAGGAAGTCGTACTGGCTGCGGTGGGCCTCGTCCACCAGCACATAGAAGTTGGGCTTGGCGCTCAGCACGCGGAAGTTGACCTTCTCGCGTTTCAGTTCCAGCCACTTGGGGTCGAGCAGCACACCGTCCGCGTCATGCTGGCCGAAGTGCTCGTTGCGCTCCTCCACCATGAAGAACTCCTTGCCCTCACGCACGCGCCGGTGCCGCGTGGCTCGCAAGACCTCGTCTGACTCGTCTGACTCGTCTGAAGCATGGTCCGCGCCGTCGTCCGCCGGCGAGCCAGGCTCATCGCCTTCTTGGAACTTCTGCACGGTGCTCGTGAACACGCTGCCGTAGTCGTTGCCCAGCATCCTCACCAGGCCGGCGACCGACACCGCCTGGATGGCGCGGATGCCCACCGCATGGAAGGTGTCGAAGATTTGCTTGTCCAGGTCGCGACGGTCGGTCAACACCAACACCGTCGGGTTGGCCAGACCGGTGCTATCGGCGCGCAGCAGCCGTGCCAGCAAGGCCATGGTCAGCGACTTGCCGCTGCCCTGCGTGTGCCAGATGACCCCGCCCAGGGGCGTGGCGCTGGTGAGCCGCTCGACGGTCTTGCGAACCGCCCGCCACTGCTGGTAACGCGGCAGCTTCTTGACCGTCTTGCCGTCCCGTGTCTCGAACAATACGAAGTGGGCCACCAGCTCCAGAAAGCGGCCGGGCTCAAACAGTGCCCAAAGCAACTGCTCCTGCTCGCTGGGCTCGGTGCCCAGCAAGGCCTGCACGGTAGCCAGCTCCGCCGCTTGCAGCCGGAAGCGTGCGTAGAAGGCCGGTTTGGTGAGGAGGGCGCCGTACAGACCTTGACGACGATTCAAGCCCACGCAGACCTGGTTGAACACGAACTGCGCGGCAAAGCTGCGCTGGTAGCCGTCCAACTGAGCCAGTGCTTCGTCCAGCCGGTGGTGGCTGGCCTTGCACTCGATGATGACCAGCGGCAGGCCGTTCACGAAGAGCAGCAGGTCGGGGCGGAACAGCTCGCCATCGGCATTGCGGCCCACGTACTGGTCCACCACATGGAAGTCGTTGCGTCTGGCGTCGGTCGCATCCAGAAAGCGAACGCTGCGCGGCTGGCCCGCCACGTCCTTCACCTGAATATTCGAGCGGTGGAGCACCTGCTCCCAGACGGCCTGGTTTGCCGGCAGCAAGTCGTCGTTAGCGCGCTTGCGCAGCTCGATCAGCGCTGCCGCCACCCCACCAGGCGCCTCAGCCAACCAGGGGTTCAGGTACAGCAGGCGCAGGCGCAAAACGTCCTCCAGCACCGGCGCCAGGTGGCGGTGCTCCACCTTCACGGCGTTGCCCGGCAGGTGGGTGTAGCCCAGCTTGACGAGCCAATCCAACGCCAGGGTCTCCACCCCGGTCTTCTCGGGCGACTGGCTCATGACGGCCTCTTTGCTTGCTCGCGTGGCATGTTGTTCATTCCTCCCTGCGGCTACGGTAGCAAACCACCGTGCCATGTGTTGAGTTGACGCCTTCTGTGGGCGCCTGTTTCTTGACCTCGAAAAGCCGGCACTCGTGCAGCACCTGACGCCAACTGCTGCAGCCGTAGCGCTTGGGCGTCTGATCCGGATGGTGCTTGCCAATCCAGGCAATGGCGGCGTTCAGTTCGATCCAGGACCCAACGCCGCTTGACGTGGCCAGCCCCTGCTCGGCTTCACGGAGGCTGCTCACGATGCCGCTGATGGGCCAGTGCACCTGGCCGTCCGGCGCGATGCCGTCGATGAGCATTTCCTTGAAGGCCGGGCTGTCCATGAAGGACGCAGCGAACGCTCGGACGTGGTCCATCTGCTCGGCCCAAGTGCGCAAGGTTTGGTAGTGCTTGTCGATGATGGCGCGACTCTGGTCGAGGTAGGCCACAGCCGCCTCACTGCGGTCGAGCTGGCCGAGGTCGAAGCGCTCCAGCAGGTGGTGGACCAGCTCGTTGCGCAGGTCCACCAGCACCTTCAGTTCGGCCTTGATCGCCTCATAGCGGTCCGCACTCATCACCATGCGTTGTTGGAAGCTGAACCAGAGGGTGCTACTGCTGCGGTTTGTGGCGTCGGACTCTGCAGGTGCCGAGCCGCTCTCCGCACTAAGGTAGTTGCCCGTCAGTAGGCTCACCAGCCCACCCAAGGTTGTCTTCTGAACCCCGGCGACTCGCTCATCTCGCACGGCCTGCAACTGGTCGGGCTCACCGGCTAGGTCCATGTTGGCCACCATGGCCTTCAGCAGCCGCTCGTACTGCTGCAGGCGCAGCAGGCAGCCACCCAGCTTGTGCTGCGCGGCGCGCTGCAGCTCGGCCAGGCGGGTGCCGTCGACGGCTGGCGAGGCGGTGGCGTCCATGGGAATCAGGCCGCCATCTCGATGTCGACCTTGACACGCCATTCGCCGGTCAGGAGCTTTTGCATCAGGCCGCGTTTGAGAGTCTGGTGCTGCGACTGGCTTCGCTCAAGACATTGCACCTTGCCGTCAAATGCCTCCAGGAGGTCAACGATCTTCTCTTGTTCGGCGCCGCTTGGGACCGGCACGTCAAAGGAGCGCACCTGCTGATAGTTCAGCCCTTCCCTGTTCCCACCAGCTTGGAACTTGGCTACCTGCTTCTGGCCAGAGGAAGAGTTGATGTACTGGCAGAGGAAGTGCGGATTGAGGCTGGGCAGCGTTCGGATGATGCAGACGTGCTGGTTGACGTTGCCCTCTGAAAAGTCGCGGGGTAGCACTGCACACCGCCCGATAGACGCCCCAGTAATGTTCAAGAGCACGTCCTCAGGCTCCAACGCCGAATTCCGCATCTTGTCGTGTTGGACCTCGTCTATGTAGGCGACGTCGTCCAATGACAGTCGCCCCACCAGGACGTTCTGGCTCCGGATGAGAGGTACACCGCTGCTCTGATAGGAGGTGCTTCCACCTTTAGGAGTAACGCCGCTTCCTACCTTCGAAACATGTCGGTCGAGCGGCTCAACGCCCCATGAGGCGGGGACTGCGCCAATCGTGGTTGCCTTCTGTTCAGCGTGGGGAGTCCAGCGGCCACTGCCGTCTTGGGTACCTGCTCCCCGGCTGAACAGCGTCTGCATCAGGCCCTGCTTGAGGGTCTGGGTGGCTTCAATCTGGCGCGCAATCACGTCCAGCTTATCGTCCACAGCCGTCAAGATCGCCGCGATCTTTTGCTGCTCGACGCGGGGTGGAAGCGGCAGTCTGAGCTGAGAGAGATGGTCGTAATAGATGCGGACTCTCACACTCCCGTCCCCGGCTGCACCCACAAAGCTCTGCCAGGCGTGCGACCTCCGAAAGTGATCTAGGTACTCGGGCAGCAAGCACTCTGTTTGAGCTTCGAACACCACGTAGTCAGGGCTAACCATCAAGGTGTGGACTGTCTCGTTTCGTGCAATCGAGCCGATGTTGATCCGCATTGGGTTATATGCGAATGCATTCGGCTTAACTACCTTGCACCGGTCTGTACTCGCTCCCTTGACTCGGTCTCTCATCGGGATGAGTCCAGCTGATTTGCTGACCCCGAAAAGGAATGCGTCGTTCAACTTGGCGTTGTTTCGCTCGGCACTCTCGACCGTGATCTCAGCGAGCGATGCAATTCGCCAACCTGCCGGAAGAGGTCGAAACACGGGATGAGTGACTGCCGCTACTTGCTTCACGGGCGTGCTCCCCGCAGGCCCAGCTCGGCCAGGAATCCGTTCAGCCGGTCATCAACATTCGCCTCCTCAGCTGCCAGCTCAGACAGTAGCGCGAGAGTTGCCTGCACATCTACGGTCACTTCAGCCTCACCTGTCTCGATGTAGCGGCTGATGTTCAAGTTCCCGCCGTTGTCGCGAATCTCTTGCAACGGCACGATGCGGCTGTAACGCGCAACTTCCTTCTGCTGGGAAAACGCCGCCCGGTGCGCCGCAACGATACGGTTGATGTCCTCTGATCGAAGGCTGTTCTGGGCCTTGCCCTCCTCATAGTCTCGGGAGGCATCAATGATGATGACCTTGTCCTTGAGCGCGGTTGGCTTCCGCTTGTTGAGAACGAGAACGCAGGCTGCGATGGTGGTGTTGTAAAACAGCGCTTCCGGTAGCCCTACGATGGCCTCGATGAGGTCGCCCGGCTGGCTGCCGCTGGCGGCATCAGTGCCGAACAGCAAGCCCTCGCGAATCTTGCCTTCCTCGCCGCTGCGGAACAGCACGCCGTGCGGCAAGATGATGCCCATGCGGCCGTCGGCCTTCAGGCTGGCCAGCATGTGCTGGGCGAAGGCTAGGTCGGCATAGCCGCGCGGCGGCACGCCGTAGGTGAAGCGGCCGAAGGGGTCGCTGACTGTCTTGTAGCTGGGCGGCTTGGGCTTTTTGTTGCTGCCTTCGCCGCCTTCGCTGTCTTTGGCGGCTTCGGCTTCGAGCTCCAGCGGCGTCCACCAGGCCTTGGCAGAGAAGGGCGGGTTGGCGATGACGCGGTCGAAGGTCTTGAGGTAGCCGCTGTCCAGGTGCTTGGGCTCCACCAGGGTATCGCCTCGCTCAATCTCGGCCCGCATGTTGTGTAGATAAAGGTTGAGCTTGGCGATAGCCCAGGTGCCCAGGTTCTTCTCCTGGCCATAGAGCAGGGCGTTGGGCCGGTCGCCGATCAGCGTGCCATCGGGCAGTTTGGCTATGTGGTGGGCGCTTTCCACAAGCATGCCGCCGCTGCCGCAAGTGGGGTCGTACACGCTGTGGCCGGGCTGCGGGTCGATGAGCTCCACCACCAGCTGCACCACGGCCTTGGGCGTGTAGAACTCGCCACCCTTCTTGCCGGCGTCGTCGGCAAACTGCTTGATGAGGTACTCGTAGGCATCGCCCAGCATGTCGGCCTTGTAGAGGTCTGCATTGCCCAGGCGGTACTGGTTGAAGTGCCGCAGCAGGCGCTGCAGCGTGGCGTCCGACAGCACGCGCTTGTCGCCGTACTGCGTGGCGGTCAGCACATGCTGCAACTCGGTGTTGTTGGCCTCGATGGTGGCGAAGGCCTTGTCCAGCGCCTCTCCGATGTTCTCGGTACGGGCAATCAGGTTGGGCCAGCGGGCGTCAGGCGGGAAGGCGCCCCACTTGTCCTGGACCTCCGCCAGGGCGTCCAGCTTGCTGAGGCCGTCAACGTCCTGCAGTTGCTGGACGCGATCCTCGAACACGTCGTTAAACCGCTTGAGGAACAGCAGCCCGAAGATGTAGTTCTTGAAGTCCGAGGAGTCGATGGAGCCGCGCAGGATGTTGGCGGACTCCCAGAGCCAGCTTTCGAGCGTGTCGAGGGTGAGTTGTTGGGCCATGTGGGTTCTGTTGTCTGTTGTTGTTTGATGGATGGCGCCGGTGCTTACTGCACTTCCGCGGGCCAGCGATGCTTGGTCAGGTCGCCGATTTCGCCTTGCAGCTGGGCGACCTGCGCTTCGAGCTCGCAGAGCCGGTCGTAGTCCGCGCAAGCCTCCCGCTGGGCCTCGAGCGGAGGCACTGGAACCTGCATGTTGAGCAAGGTGCTCGGGCTGATGTGCTGAACACCTGCGCCGACTTGAAGCCCTTCCAGTTGGGCTTGCCCGTGAGGTGACCGCAGGTACATGAGCAGGTATTGCGGGATGACCCGGTCACTCGATGGCCGCAGTGCCAGGCAGCTCTGTGAGACCACCGTCGGTCGGTCTTGCGCAGCGCCGCCCATCAAGGCCGCCTTGCCCACCGTCCCTTTGATGGAGAACACGATGTCGCCAGGCTGTACCAGTACGGCGGGTTTCGGAGATGCTTTTAGGTAAGTGGTCTTCTCGAGTTCGTGGCTGATGGTCTGCCAGTGGTTCAGGTCCTGCTGGCCGACTTCTGCCACCTCAAATGGGCTTGGGTCTTTGGACGTTGTTGGCGGGCGTAACGCCGTGCAGATGTCGCCCAGGGCAACGGCGCTCGCACCAAGGTCTGCGACGCGACGGAGGTAGCGCGACGGTGCCAGGCTGTACTCGTTCGCTGCGATTTCGTTGCGACTGACGGGTCGAGCCTTGTCAGTCGTCACTTTGCCCAGCGCGATTTCGTGTCCGGCCGCGACGATGTCGCCCGCCTCTTGCAGCGACCTCCGGCCGCTGCCGAGGTCGGCCATGTAGACGTCGTCGTTGCCACCACCCGGCTTGACGACGAGCAGCGCGCCTGCGATGCCTGCCGCACCAAACACGCCTGGCGGTAACGAGATGACGGCCTCGACCTCGTTGCACCCACCGCCGCGATGAAGGAGATATTCGCGAAGGCGCTGCTCCTGACCCTTGGCAAACAACACGCCCTGAGTTGCCACGAAGACTGCCCGCTTGTTGGTGCGGTTCACGAACTCGTGAATCGCCCAGGATTCGCTGCGGGCGAACTGCTCGAGACCCTTGCCGCCGCTGGCATCCCACATCGCCAAGCGACTGTCCTTCACCTGAACGCCAAACGGCGGCATGACCAGTGAGTAGTTGGCACGACTGATTGGGCGGCCTGCACTGTCTCGGTCGACATCGCGGCGGACCTTTGGATGGTCCGGGTGGCCAGCTTCGATGGTTAGAAGCAGTTGCGCGGGAAGCGTCCAAGCCAGGAGCGGGGAAGCAGCCAGCACGCGCCACCCCCGTCGCAACGCTTCAACCGTCAGCTGTCCCCGAAGATCGAAGGGAATCCAGAGTTCACAGTCGTTCGGGGCGCCAAGCAAATCGAACAGCAGGGCAGCCAGCTCGGGGACAACGGTGCCCTCGGCCTCAAGTCGCCGGGTTCCACCGTCAACGAACCAGGGGAGAACATCCCAAGGCAGATCGCCGAGCTCGCGATGGAGCTCGACCAGGATGCTGGTCGCTGCCGCACGACGCCCCAGGTCTTGAATCGACATGGACGTGCGCTGAGCAACAGCATGGTCCATGCCTTCCGCGGGGTAGCCCGCTTCGAGCAGCGCCTTCCAAGTGTCGAGTTCAGCCAGCTGATGGATGTTCGCAGCGACGTTGGCGTTGCCAACAGTGACCATGCGGCCGGCGGCCAGCCAGGCCAATGCAAAGAGCCAGGCATCGCCGTAGCCATCTTTGCGGGCAAGCTCCATCAGTTGGAAGTAGGCGCGGGCAGCGGGGGATTCGGATCGAATCATGTTCAGCGTCCCCGTCTTCAGGCGCAGCGATGGCCCACAGTGATGACCGTGTTGTCCTCGGTGCTCACCACGGCGTAGACGCCGGCGAGCGCTTCGACCTGCTGGGTGCGACCGACGGCTCGCTGCAGCGACGCGACGGAGTCAGAAGTCATCAGGTAGCGGATGCCTCCCTTGCCATCGAACTCGCGCTGGCCGTACGCCAACACCAGCGGCAGAGATGCCTTGTCGATGCAGCGCTGCTGTGCACGCTTGTCAGCGTGACGCGACAGTCGCGCCAAACGGCGGCTGCGTGATTGATAGTCCTGGTTGCTGTAGCCCACGGCGTTCATCTCCATGTCGATGGAATTAACTGTAGCACGCTACTGATTTTTATTGCAACCTATTTTTGCGCTCGTTCTAGCCGTAGCAGAACCGTAGCTCGGTTCAACTAAGTGCGAGAGCCCCATAGCTTTCTCGGCTTATGGGGCTCAAATTCTCACGTTATGGGTCGCTCTACAAGAATTAAACGTCGATATTCCCCGCCCTCAACGCATTCGTCTCAATGAAGTCGCGCCGCGGCTCCACCTCGTCGCCCATCAGCATCGTGAAGACCTTGTCCGCCTCGATGGCGTCGTCGATCTGCACGCGCAGCACGCCCAGGCCCTTGTAGCGCTGGCGGCCGACGGCGCTTTCGGCTTGCAGCATGAGCCAGGCCATGGCGGCGCGGAAGTCGTCGACCTTGCTTTCCTTGTCCTTGTCATCGCTGGCTCGCGGGAGGCGCATCGCGGCGACAGCCGCCGAGCCCGCCGCGCGCGGCGCCACAATCCGCCGCATGATTTCACGACCCGTTCCCGATGAAGGCGGCGGCAAACCGTTGCCACGCGCCGCAGTGCTCTGGCTGACCGGCCTGCCCGGCGCCGGCAAGTCCACGATCGCACAGGCGGCGCGTCTCGTCGCGAGGCTGGCATGAAGCGCGCCGTGTCGAGCGATCCGCTGCACGGGCTGAAGCCTGCCGACGTGCAGCAGCTGGCCCGCGCCACGCAGGCGCTGCAGGCGGGCGACCGCATGTACGCGGGGGTGCTGCTGCTCGATCTGGCGCGCAGCGCGCCGGATCACCCGGAGGTCTTGCGCCTGCGCGCGGTCTGCCGCGCCGGCGACGACGACTGGGAAGGCGCAACGCAGGACCTCGCGCGCGCGCTCGCGCAGCGGCCCGGGGACTTCGACCTCCGCTCGCAGCTCGCGGCCGCGCAGGAGCACGCGCACGACCACGCTGCGGTGGTCGCGACGCTGCGCGAAGGCGAGGCACACGCGACGACATCGGCCGACTGGCTGGGGCTGTCGTTCGAGCACGACAACGCCGGCGAGCCGGCGGCGGCATACGACGCCGTGCAGCGCGCCGTCGCGCTTGACCCGGCGGCGCCGCTCGCCCGGCTGCAACGCGCACGCTGCGCCACGGCGCTCGGCCATGGCGATGTCGCGGCCGCGGATTGCCGGCACCTGATCGCGCGCGGCGAGCTGGTCGCGCACGCGTGGTTCACGCTGGCCGACCTGAAGGTCGTGCCGATGACCGCCGACGAGCTGGCGCAGCTCGAGGCGAAGGCCGCCGCGCCGCCGGCGACGATGCCGGCGGAGGAACGGCTGTTCCTGCGCTTCGCCCTCGGCCACGGGCTGGAGAACGCGGGCCGGCACGCCGACGCGTTCCGGGTCCTGTGCGCGGCGAACGATGCGGCGCGCGCGTCGCGGCCGTGGGACACCGCGGCGTTCGCGCGCCACGTCGACGCGATCCGCGCCGCGTTCGCCGGCGCGCCGCCGCCGCCGCAGGACGGGCCGGGGCGCGAGATCATCTTCCTCGTCGGACTGCCGCGGTCGGGGACGACGCTTGTCGAGCAGATCCTCGCGAGCCACTCGCAGGTCGAAGGCGCGAGCGAGCTGCCGTACCTGCCGCAGCTGCTCGACGCCGAGTCTCGCCGGCGCGGCAAGCCGTTCCCGGCCTGGGCCGCCGATGCCAGCGACGCTGACTGGCGGCGGCTCGGCGACGCCTACTTGCGGGCGAGCGCGCGCTGGCGCACCGGCAAGCCAATCGCCACCGACAAGCTGCCCGAGAACTGGCTCTATGCCGGCGCCGTGATGCGCATGCTGCCCGGGGCTCGCATCATCGACTGCCGCCGCGACCCGGTGGAGACCGCGTGGTCCTGCTACAAGCAGCTCTTCGGGCCGGGCATGGTGCACTTCACGTACAGCTTCGACGGGCTCGCGGCGTACTGGCGCGCCTACGAAGCGCTCGCCCGCTTCTGGGCCGAGCGGTACCCGGGCCGCTTCGTCGTGCAACGGTACGAGGACCTCGTCGCCGACCCGAACGCCGGCATCCACGCGCTGCTGGCCGCCTGCGGCCTCGACTTCGAGCCGGCCTGCCTGCGCTTTCACGAGACGGCGCGCGCGATCCGCACGCCGAGCGCGCTGCAGGTGCGCCAGCCGATGCGCGCCGCGTCGACGCCGGGGCAGCGCTACGGCCCGCTGCTCGACCCGCTGCGCGATCGTTTCGCCGCGACAGAGGGGTGATCGGCCCGGCCAGCGCCGACGACGCCCCAGCGCCTGACGCTTAGGGGATGCGCCTCACGTTCGTGTCGGCGCACCGGGCTTGCGTCGACATGAGAGCCCTTAGATGTCGATTTAATGGCATTAAATCGACATGTAATGGCGTGGCAACGATCGTCGCCCAATGAGCAACGATTTATCCCTGATGGACCCGAGGCAAGTCCTGCCGCAAATCAAAGCGACTCGAGTTCGCTGAGCATCTGCTCCAGCGGCCCGGCAACGACACCCCAAACAATGGCGTCGTCGATTTCGGCATAGCCATGGGCCAGTTGGTTGCGAAGGGCCACGGCTTGGTTCAGATCGGCGATGCGTGATGCCAGGTTGGGATCCAACTGACGCACCCGCCCGAGGGCTTCGCCAAGGATCAGGAACTGGCGCTCGACAGCGGAGCGCAGCAGCTCGTCACCCAGGTAGTCGTCCAGGATTTGCCGGCAGTGAATCGCAGCGCACGCGCGGCGGCTTCCTTGGCATTCCAGATGTACTTGCGCAGGTCAGGCGCCATATACCGGCTGCCGCTCTGCGCTCACCCGTTGCTTGAAGTACGGGTTGCGGATCGCACGCTCCACCACCAAGTCGACCGGCCGGGCGAACAGCCGTTCCAGGCCGCGCTTCAGTTCGAAGAACGCCTCGGCATAACGCACGGGCGGGAGGTCTTCGAACACGACGAGGAAGTCGAGATCGCTGGACCTGGCGTCAAAGTCCTCCCGGACGGCGGAGCCAAACAGGTCCAGCCGCCGCGCGTGAGCTTGCTTGCAAAGCGCTGCAATGGCTTCGCTCCGCTCGGTGACAAGGGCCGGGACTTGCATGAGCGGATTCAAGCCGTTGCGCGGGGCCGCGTCAACGTCAAACGTCGATGTTGCCAGCGCGCAAGGCGTTGGTTTCGATGAAGTCGCGCCGCGGCTCCACCTCGTCGCCCATCAGCATCGTGAAGACCTTGTCCGCCTCGATGGCGTCGTCGATCTGCACGCGCAGCAGGCGGCGC
>NZ_LMDK01000001.1:0-261837 GCF_001425055.1 Pelomonas sp. Root1237 | reverse complement strand
CTCGCCCAGGCCCTTGTAGCGCTGGCGGCCGACGGCGCTTTCGGCTTGCAGCATGAGCCAGGCCATGGCGGCGCGGAAGTCGTCGACCTTGCTTTCCTTGGCCTTCTCGCCCTCGCCCTTGCGCACGATGGCGCCGGCCTGGATGAGGCCTTGGAAGCTGAGGCCCGCGTCGGCCAGCACTTCGTAATCGGCGCCGTGCACGAAGTCGGCGTGGATGACGCTGGCGCGCACGTTGCCGTGGTGGGTGCGGGCGATCTTCAGGAAGAACTTGTCGGTGCGCGGATCGGTCTCCACCGTCACCAGCGCGTCGTGCAGCAGGCCCTTGAGGCTGGCGGCGCTGGCGTCGGCGTCCTCGTGGGTGTCAAGCTTGAGGGCCAGGCCGTTGGCCAGCACGTGCAGGGCTTCGATGTCCATCCAGTTGGACAGGCGCGCGATGACGGACTGCGCGGCCACGTATTTGCGGGCCAGCGTGTCGAGGGTGTCGCCCTTGAGGGTGTTGCCGGTGCCGGTGTCCAGGCTCGCGTCCTGCAGCGCGACCTTGAGCAGGAAGCTGTCGAGCTCGGGCGCGTCCTTCAGGTACTGCTCGTGCTTGCCGACCTTGACCTTGTACAGCGGCGGCTGGGCGATGTAGATGTGGCCGCGCTCGCAGAGCTCGGGCATCTGGCGGTAGAAGAAGGTCAGCAGCAGGGTGCGGATGTGGGCGCCGTCCACGTCCGCGTCGGTCATGATGATGATGCGGTGGTAGCGGAGCTTGTCGGGGTTGAAGTCGTCGCCGCCAGCGCCGCGGCCGATGCCGGTGCCCAGGGCCGTGATCAGCGTCAGGATTTCGTTGCTGGTCAACAGCTTCTCGTAGCGGGCCTTCTCGACGTTCAGGATCTTGCCGCGCAGGGGCAGGATGGCCTGGAACTTGCGGTCGCGGCCCTGCTTGGCGGAGCCGCCGGCGGAGTCGCCCTCGACGATGTAGATCTCGCACAGCGCCGGGTCTTTTTCCTGGCAGTCGGCCAGCTTGCCGGGCAGGCCCAGGCCGTCGAGCACGCCCTTGCGGCGCGTCATCTCGCGGGCCTTGCGGGCGGCTTCGCGGGCACGGGCGGCGTCGAGGATCTTGCCGCAGATGATCTTGGCGTCGGTGGGGTTCTCGAGCAGATAGTCGGTCAGCAGGCGGGAGACGATGTCTTCCACCGGGCCGCGCACTTCCGAGCTGACGAGCTTGTCTTTCGTCTGCGAGCTGAACTTGGGCTCGGGCACCTTGACGCTGACGACGCACGCGAGGCCTTCGCGCATGTCGTCACCGGCGACTTCGACCTTGGCCTTCTTGGCCAGCTCGTTGTCGTCGATGTATTTGTTGATGACGCGGGTCATCGCAGCGCGCAGGCCGGTCAAGTGGGTGCCGCCGTCGCGCTGCGGGATGTTGTTGGTGAAGCAGAGGACGTTCTCGTTGAAGCCGTCGTTCCACTGCATCGCCACTTCGACGCCGATGTTGGTCTGCTGGTCGCTCATCTTGTCGCCCTGGGCGTGGAAGATGTTCGGGTGCAGGGTGGTCTTGCCCTTGTTGATGAACTCGACGAAGCCCTTCACGCCGCCGGCATAGGCGAAGTTGTCTTCCTTGTTGTTGCGCTCGTCGACGAGGCGGATCTTGACGCCGTTGTTCAGGAACGAGAGCTCGCGCAGGCGCTTGGCGAGGATGTCGTAGTGGTAGTCGTTGTTCTCTTTGAAGATCTCGGTGTCGGGCAGGAAGTGGACTTCCGTGCCGCGCTTGTCGGTCTCGCCGATGACCTTCATCGGGCTGGTCTCGAAGCCGTTGACCATGACGATCTCGCGGTCCTGCGGGATGCCCTTGGCGAACTCCATGAAGTGCACCTTGCCGTTCTGGCGCACGGTCAGGCGCAGGAACTTGGACAGGCCGTTGACGCAGGACACGCCCACGCCGTGCAGGCCGCCCGAGACCTTGTAGCTGTTCTGGTTGAACTTGCCGCCGGCGTGCAGCTCGGTCAGCGCGATCTCGGCGGCCGAGCGCTTGGGCTCGTGCTTGTCGTCCATCTTGACGCCGGTGGGGATGCCGCGGCCGTTGTCGATGACGGAGATGGAGTTGTCGGTGTGGATGGTGACGACGATGTCGTCGCAGTGGCCGGCCAGGGCCTCGTCGATGGAGTTGTCCACCACTTCGAACACGAGGTGGTGCAGGCCGGTGCCGTCGGAGGTGTCGCCGATGTACATGCCGGGGCGCTTGCGCACGGCTTCCAGGCCTTCCAGGATCTGGATGGAATCGGCGTCGTACACCGCGCCCGATTTGGCCTCGGCCGCGGCGGCCGCCTGCTGGTTGGCGTTCAGGCCATCGGGGTGGTCGGCACTGCTGGAAACATCACTCATTGGAAGGTACTCAAGGCCGCAAGCGGCCGCTACTGCTGTCTGGCTAGAACCCCCGCTTGGCGGGGGCAGGGGGTGCGCCACATTCAGGCACACGTGCCTATGAGGATCGCTAGATCCTCATAGGCATGACCACGTACTTGAAGCCGGTGGTGTCGGGGATGGTCAGCAGCGCGCTGCTGGCGCTGTCGTTCAGGTCGATGCAGACCATGTCCTGGCTCATGTTGGCCAGGGCGTCCATCAGGTAGGTGACGTTGAAGCCGGTTTCGATCTTGTCGCCGGCGTAGTCGATCTCGATCTCTTCCTTGGCTTCTTCCTGCTCGGCGTTGCTGGACGCGATGGACAGCAGGCCCGGCTCGAAGGTCAGGCGCACGGCCTTGAACTTCTCGCTGGTCAGGATGGCGGCGCGCTGCAGGCTGCTCAGCAGCGGCGCGCGGCCCAGCGTCAGGCGGAACTTGTGGCTCTTGGGGATGACGCGGTTGTAGTCGGGGAACTTGCCCTCGACCAGCTTGGTGACGAACTCCATGCCGCTGAAAGAGAACTTGGCCTGGTTGCCGGCGAAGCGCATCTCGATGGCGTCGTCTTCCTTGCCGTCCTTCAAGAGGCGCTGCAGTTCCAGCACGGTCTTGCGCGGCAGGATGACTTCCTGCTTGGGGATGTCGGTGTCCAGCTCGGCCTGGGCCAGCGCCAGGCGGTGGCCGTCGGTGGCCACCAGCGTCAGGTTCTTGCCTTCGGCGACGAACAGGATGCCGTTCAGGTAGTAGCGGATGTCGTGCACCGCCATGGCGAAGTGGACCTGGTTGATCAGGCCCTTGAGCGCCTTTTGCGGCACGCTGAAGGCGGGGCCGAAGTCGGCGGCTTCCTGCACGAGGGGGAAGTCGTCGGCCGGCAGCGTCTGCAGCGTGAAGCGGCTCTTGCCGCCCTGCAGGGTCATCTTGTTGGCGTTGCTGGTCAGGCTGACGACCTGGTCGGCCGGCATGGAGCGCAGGATGTCGATCAGCTTGCGGGCGCCGACGGTGGTTTGCAGGTTGCCGGCGTCGCCGTCGAACTGGACCGTGGTGCGCACCTGGATCTCGAGGTCGCTGGTTGTGAGCTCCACCTGGTTGCCGGTCTTGCGGATCAGCACATTGGCCAGGATGGGCAGCGTGTGGCGCCGCTCGACGATGCCGGACACCGCTTGCAGCGCGCCGAGCACCTGATCCTGGGGAGCTTTCAAAACGATCATGGAGGCCTCTTGGGGGATCTCTGGGGGGCAGTTTCGGCGCGCCCAAGCACAACGCGCGCGCGAAGCTGCGATTGTCGCCCGGAAACGGTGCCCGGCCGGGCGGCGGGGCTCTTGTGGGGGCTACGGGTGAACCCGGAGACCGCCCAGGGCGCTGCCGACCTCACCCCGGGAAAAGGACCTGGGGCGGGCCGCAAAGACCCGCCATCGGGCTGCAACTGCGCCCGGCGCGCCTCAATAGCTCAGTAGAGGTCGCGCGCCGCCGACCTGACCTCATGCAGCAGCTGCCGCGCCCCGGGGGACATCAGATGCCCCTCGCGGGTGATGATGCCGAAGGCGTCCATGTGGCAGGGCAGGTCGATGGGCAGGATGGCCAGCACGTTCAGCGACGCGTAGTAGCGCGCCACCTCCACCGGCATCACATGCAGGGAGTCGGTCTGCTGCAGCAGCGCGGTGATGAGCAGCAGCGCCGTCGTGTCGACGTTGTTGGCCGGCGGCTCCAGCTCGGCGCGGCGGAACATCAGCTCCCAGCGGTGGCGCAGCACGCTGCCCGTGGGCGGCAGGATCCAGGGCTGGTCGGCCAGGTGGGCGAGCTTGAGGTTGTCTTCCTTCAGCAGCGGGTGGCCCACGCGCGCCACGGCACAGGCGGGCTCGACCGTCAGCTCCTCGTAGTGCAGCCCGGCGGCGTTGTGCTCTTCGACGATGCGGCCGATCATGAAGTCCAGCTTGCCGCGCTGCAGCATGTCCACCAGCTGCTTGCTGCTTTCCATGTGCACGCCGATACGCAGCTTGGGCGCCTGTAGCTTGATGCGCGAGATGGCGCGGGGCAGCAGGCCCATGGCCGGCGTCATGATGACGCCCACCTCGACCTGGCCGGCGAGGCCGTTCTTCAGCGACACGATGTCGTCGTGTGCGGCGGACAGCGACGTCAGCGCCATGCGGGCGTGGCGGATCATGGTCTCGCCATAGAGCGTGGGCTCCATGCCGCGCGGGTGGCGCTCGAAGAGCTTCACGTCCAGCATGTCCTCCAGGTCCTTGAGCTGCTTGGACGCGGCGGGCTGGGTCATGCAGAGGACCTCGGCGGCGCGGTGGATGTTGCGCTCATCGTCGAGCGCAATCAGCAGCAGCAGCTGGCGCGTCTTCAGGCGTGCACGCAGGAACCAGTTGGGGTTGGGGCTGGCGTCGGTCAGGCCGTTGGCGTCATCGTCGTCGTCGCGGGCCATGGAGGTGACTTTCTTAAGCAAGGTTCACGCGACCGTCGTTGGCGAGCACGCTGTTGATGTCGTCGCCCGTCTCGTCCAGCTGCACCAGCGTCGCCTGGCGGGCGCCGAGCGGATCGCGGGCCTGCAACGCGGTCAGGATGGCCTTGTGGCGCGGCAGCGAGAGCTCGTGCGTGTTGGGCAGCTGGCTGGACAACGTGATGGACTCGCGCAGCGCCAGCGACAGCATGTTGCCAATGTAGGCCAGCAGGTCGTTGCCCGTGGCTTCGGCAATGCGGCGGTGAAAGGCCAGGTCGGGCTCCAGGAGCTCCTCGGTCGTCCTGGCAGCGGCCATGCCTTCGTAGGCGGTGGCGATGGATGCGAGCTGCTCGTCCGTCGCGGCGCGGGCGGCCAGCGCGGCGGCGGCGGGTTCGAAGATCTGGCGCACTTCCAGCAACGTCTGCACAAAGTCGCGCTGCGGGCGGGACTGGATCAGCCAGTACAGAACGTCGGGGTCCAGCAGATGCCACTCGTTGCGCGGCCGCACGATGGCGCCGGCACGCTGGCGCGACACCACCAGGCCCTTGGCGACGAGCACGCGCACGGCCTCGCGCAGCACGGGGCGGCTGATCTCGTAGCGCTCCAGCAGCTGGGCCTCGGGCGGCAGCTTGTCGCCGGGCTGCAGTTCGCCGCCGACGATGGACAGCCCCAGCTCGCTGACGATGCGGCCGTGCTGGCTCTTGCCCTCGGTCTGGGCGCTGTAGGTGGAGTGGTCTGCTCGGGTTCGCATGGACGCCAGGCCGATTGCTAAAGCCTTCATTATCGAAAGCGCGCGACAAAGCCGCCCTTGGGTGCCAGCGTCAGCTTGGCCGCCGGTGCGGCGAGCTTGCTTTCAGCAAACTCGCGCTCGCCTGCGCCGTCGGTGATGAGCTGGCCCTCGGCCCGGCCCAGCCAGCCCAGGTCCAGCGAAATCTCGCGCGGCTGCTCGTCGGCGTTCAAGCCGGCGACGAACCACTGCTTGCCGGCGCGGCGGGCGATGACGACGAACTTGCCCGGCTCGCCGTCCAGGAAGCGCACCTCGTCCCAGTGGCGCGGCAGCTCGCGCAGCAGGCCTTTCACATAGGCCGGCACGGTGGCCATGCCCTCGGGCGTCTCGGCGAAATGCTGGATGCCCGACAGGAACAGCACGCTCTCGGCCAGCTCGAAGCCGTTGCGCGTGGCGCGCTTGATGTTGGGGACGTCGCCGAACACCATGGGCGTGAAGTCCATGGGGTCGAAGAGGTTGCGCGTGAACGGCAGCATCGCGGCGTGCGTGGCGACGGCGTCCTGGTCTTCCTGCGTGAAGGTCGTGAACTCCAGGCCGCGCACCGCCTCCACCGTCATCAGGTGGGGATAGGTGCGGCTCCAGCCGCGCGGCAGCGTGGCACCGTGGAAGTTCATCAGCAGGCCGGCCGCCGCGGACTCCTTCAGCAGGTCCACGTAGTAGGCCTGCATGGAGGCACCGTCGCCACCGAAGAAGTCCACCTTCAGGCCCGCCACGCCGATGGCCTTCATGCGCGCGAACTCGCGCTGCCGGTCGGCGCGGGTCAGCAGCATGCTGCGGGGCGTCTGCGGCGTGTCGTTCCAGTCGCCGGCGGAGTTGTACCAAGCCAGCAGGCCGACGCCCTTGGTCTTGCCGTAGTCCGCCAGCGCCTTCATCTTGGCGTCGCCGATCTGGCGGTCCCACTCGGCGTCGACCAGCGTGTAGTTCCAGCCCATGTCGGCGGCGTAGTCGATGAAGCGCTTCTGCACCTCGAAGACGGTGGCCTCGTCCTTCAGCAGCGCCCAGCTCCAGGACGCATGGCCGGGCTTGAGCTTGGCCTTGTCGAAGGGTACGGCGGGGGCGGCGAGATCGGTGCCGAGGGTGGACTCCATGACCGTCTTCAGCGGGCCGATGGCGAGCACGCGCCAGGGCGTGGTCAGCGGCCCATCGACTTGCGCCAGCAGGTGGCCGCCGGTGAAGACCTCGCTCGGGTCGGGCAGGCCGATGCGGTAGGTGCCGCCGGTCGAGTCGGCTTGCAGGCGCGACGCGTGAAAGCGTCCGTCCATGCCGGCTTCGGTCAACGCCACCCAGTTGGCGCCGCTGCGAAACAGCGCCGGAAAAATCCAGCCGGCCGGCATGGGCGACGGCGTACCGACGGCGATGCCCATCTGGTAGTGCTCTTCATAAGACGGGTTCACGCGCTTGTAGCCCGACTTGGCGGTCGCCATGGGCTGCAGCCAGGCGCGCGCATCGGGCGCGAAGGCGAAGCTGGTCAGTTCGTCCTTGAACTGCTTGCGGCCGGGGCCGTCCACCGTGTAGCGCAGCGCCAGGCCGTCGTTGGAGGCGCGCAGGGTCAGGATAAGCCTTTGGCCGGCGGAGTTGGCGACGGTGAAACGCTGTTCATTGGCGCGGTAGTCGATGCTGCTCTTCTTGCCGGCAGCGAGCGTGTACTGCTCGCGGTGGGCCTTCACGGGCGAGGTCGCGACGAGCTTGAGGCCGTTGGCGAAGTCGCCCTGCTCCAGCACCAGGCCCAGGCGCGAGGCCAGCAGCACGGGTTGGCCGGCGCGCTGCACCGTGTAGACGAGCTGCTGCTCGGTGTTGACCGACACGTCGACCTGGAGCTGGCCGTCGGGGCTGTTCAAGGCCTGGGCGAGCGCAGGGATGGCGAGCATGAACGAAGCGATGAGGCGCATATCGATCTCAGATTGAGTAAAGGCCATCGGCGACGGGTGCGCCGAAGTCGGGGAAGCCGTCGTCGCGCCAGCCAAAGGCCTGCGCACGCGTGTGGCGGTTGGGGTCGTTCAGCGGGTCGCCGACGATGTCGCGGTAATTGCGGGCGTGGTAGACCAGCAGGTCGGTCCTGCCGTCGGGTGTCGTCGTGAAGCTGTTGTGGCCAGGGCCGAACTGGCTCACAGATTCGTCGGTCGTGAAGACCGGCGTGGGCGACTTGCTCCAGCTCTTGGCGTCCAGTAGATCGGCGTTCTCGTCGGCCCACAGCAGGCCCATGCAGTAGTTGGCGTCGGTCGCGGCAGCCGAGTAGGCGATGAAGATGCGGCCATTGCGCTTGAGCACAGCCGGGCCCTCATTGACGCAGAAGCCGATGCGCTCCCAGGCCAGGTCGGGCCGCGTGATGACGACGGGTTCGGACTTCAAGGTCCACGGGTTGGCCATCTCGGCGAGGTAGAGATTGCTTTCCGTCGGCGGGCTCTTCTGCGCCCAGCAGAGGTAGCGGCGGCCGTTGTGCTCGAAGGGCGTCGCGTCCAGCGAGAAACCTTCCTCGGGCGTCACGATCTGGCCGCGCTCCACCCAGGCGTCAGCCAGCGGGTCGTCGCCCTGGCACTCCAGCACGTACATGCGCAGCTTCCAGATGTCGTCGCGCTCAGCCGCAGCGAAGTAGACGTACCAGCGGCCGGCGATGCGGTGCAGCTCCGGCGCCCAGACGTGGAAGCTCATCGGGCCGCTGTCGTGCTTGTGCCAGATGGCCTTGGGCGTGGCGGTCGAGAGGTCGGCGATGCTGTCAGCGGCACGGATCTCGATGGCGTCGTAGCTGGGCACCGAGGCGGTGAACCAGTAGCGACCGTCGACCAGGCTGATCTGCGGGTCGGCGCGCTGTTCGACGAGAGGGTTGTTCCAGTTCATGTGCGAACGGCTTGGGTGACGATGACATTCCAGGAGGCGGGCTTGAGCTTGACGCGCAGGTGCTCGCCGTCGATGGCGATGCCATCCAGAGCTTGGGGCGCGACGCGGTCGGGCGCGTCGGCGGTGTTGGTGGCATTCAGGTCAGCCGAATGCAGCTGCTCGGCCTGCACGAGCTGGCGTTCAACGCCCAGGCCGCGCAGCGTGATGGACAGGTCCATCTCTTCGCTCAGGTGGCGGTTTAGCACGAAGACGGCGGTGCGGCCGGTGGCCGGATCGTCGACGACGCTGGCGCACAGATAGGGCAGCTCGCCGTGCCTCGCGTCGGCGAAGCCGGGCGACTTGACGACCGAACGCAGCACATCGCCATGCGCCCAGCGCGCCGCCTGTGCGAACGGATGGAAGATGGTCTGCCGCCACGCCCCGCCGCCGGGCTCGGTCATGATGGGGGCGATGACGTTGCACAGCTGCGCCATGCAGGCGACCTTGAGCCGGTCCGCATGGTTCATGAACATCGTCAACATGCCGCCGATGAGCAGCGCGTCTTCCGCGGTGTAGACCTCTTCCAGCAGGCGCGGCGCCTCGGGCCAGCCGGCCTGCTTGAGGTGCTCGCCGTGGCGGGCGCGGTACCAGACGTTCCATTCGTCGAAGGACAGCTTCAGGCGCTTGCTGGAGCGCTTGCGCGTGGCGACCGAGTCGGCAATGGCGACCGTGTCCTCGATGTAGCGCGCATTCGTCTCGATCTGCGCGAAGAAGCTCTCGGTGCTCGTGTCCGCAGGCGGCTTCACGAAGTAGCTATGCAGCGACAGGTAGTCCACGAACTCGAAGCAGTGCTCCAGCACACGGTCTTCCCACACGCCGTAGGTCGGCATGTCGTAGGCCGACGAGCCGCAGGCGGCCAGCTCGATGGTCGGGTCCACCCAGCGCATCAGCTTGGCGGTCTCCTTGGCGATGCGGCCGTATTCGTCGGGCGTCTTCTGGCAGATCTGCCAGGGGCCATCCATCTCGTTGCCCAGGCACCAGAACTTGATGCCGAGTGGCTCTTCCGCGCCATGCGAGCGGCGCAGGTCCGACAGCGCCGTGCCGCCTGGGTGGTTGCAGTATTCGAGATAGTGGCGCGCCTCGTCCGGCCCGCGCGTGCCGAGGTTGACGCCGAACATCGGCTCGACGCCAACCTTGCGGCACCAGGCCATGAACTCGTGCGTGCCGACCTGGTTGGTCTCGGTGGAGAACCAGGCCAGGTCCAGCCGGCGCGGGCGCTGGTCCTTCGGGCCGACGCCGTCTTCCCAGTTGTAGCCCGACATGAAGTTGCCGCCGGGATAGCGCACGATGGTGGCGCCGAGTTCGCGCGTCAGGTCTGCCACGTCACCGCGAAAGCCGTGCTCGTCGGCGGTCGGGTGCGTCGGTTCATGGATGCCGTTGTAGACACAGCGGCCCAGGTGCTCGACGAACACACCGAACAGGCGGCGGTCCAGTGGCGCGAGGTCGAAGTCGCGGTCGACGGTGAGCTTGGCTTCAAACGTCATCGGCGGGCTTTCTTCAAGGCTTTGTTGACGCGCTTCTCGACGCTGGCCTGCACCTCGTCGACCGGCTTGCCGGAGATCATCACGTTGGCCACGTCCTCGCCGATCAGCAACTCGATGCCGCGCTGCGTCGGCACGTTGCCGGGCATGCCGACGCCGGTCTGCGTGATCTCGGTCAGCGCCGCGCGCAGCGGCAGCGCGCGAAAGGCGTCACTTTGCGCCACGGTCTTGCTGACGGGCAGGTGACCGGTGCGCGACCACTCGGCGCTGTGGTCCCAGACGAACTTCAGGAACTTGGACGCCGCCTCGTGGGCCTTGGCATCCTTGGCACCGCCCTTGAACAGCGCCCAGGAGTGGCCGTCGGCGAACACGGCGGGCTTGTCGTAGAGCTGCTGGAAGGGCTTCACGGTGTAGGCGCCCTGGAGCTTGGACTCCGGCTTTTGCGACTCGCGCAGGAACTGGTCGATGGTCCAGGTGCCGACGACCACGACGCCCGCCTCGCCGTTCAGGAAAGCCTGGTTGGCCGCGGCGTAGTCGAGGTTGGGCCGCACATGGCCTTCGCGGTACAGCGTCTGCATCAGCGTCAGCGCGTTGACGACGGCGGGCTGGTGCATGTCGATGGTCTTGCCGTCGGCGGAGAACAGCTGGGCGTTCTGCTGCGCGACGAGCGTCAGGAAGGTGCGGTCGTTCGCCGCCGTCTCATTGGCCACGGCCCAGGCGAAATAAGGCTTGCCGGTCTTCTGCTTGAACTGCCGCGCCTGTGCCAGCAGCTCTTCGGGTGAACGCGGAAGCGCATCGAGCCCGGCCTTCTTCATCAAGCCGGTATTGATGTGCCACAGCCAGGCCCAGGTGTCGAAGGGCAGCGCATAGGTCTGGCCATTGAACGAGGTGCCGCGGCGCGCGTGTTCGGTGAAGTCGTCCACCGGCACGCCGACGCGCTTGAAGTCATCGTCCAGGGGCAGCACCAGCTTGCGGCGCACGTAGTCGCCCAGAGCCGACTCGTGCATGACGGCGATGGTCGGGATGTCCTTGGAGACGAGGCGCGCGGTGAGCTGGTCGTAGTACGGACCCCACTCGCCGATCTGCGTCTTGACGACGATGCCATCGGTGTTGGTCGCGTTGAACTCGTTGACCAGCGCCGTGACGATGCCGCATTCGCCGACGCCCTCGGACGTCTTCACGACCTGGCCGTATTGCGCCTCGCAGCTGCCGAAGAAGCGCATCAGCGTGATCTCGGTCTTGCCCGAGTTGTCCTTGCCCGCGCCACAGGCGGCGAGCAGCGCGGCGACCGCACACACGAGCAGGCGCTTCATGACTTGCCCGTCCCTGCGACGGCCGTCACCAGATGGCGTTGGAAGAAGAGATACAGCATCAGTGCCGGCATGCCGGCGAACACGGCTTGGGCCATCAGGAAACCCAAACCTTCCGACTGCGCGAAGTTGGTCTGCGTGGACGCCAAGCCGCGGGTCAGCGTGTACATGTCCGGCTGCGTCGCGATGACCAGCGGCCAGAGGTAGTCGTTCCAGCAGCCCAGGAAGGTGAAGATGCCCAGCGTGGCCTGCGCCGGCAGCGTCAGCGGCAGGATGATGGTCAGGAAGGTCTTGAAGCGCGACGCGTTGTCCAGCAGCGCGGCCTCTTCCAGCTCAGCCGGGATGGCCTTGAAGTACTGCGTCATCAGGTAGACGCCGAAGGGCGCGGCCAGGCCCGGCAGCGTCAGGCCGGCGATGGTGTTCTGCAGGTTCCAGTCCGAGAACAGGCGGTGCAGCGGGATGAAGACCGACTGCGCCGGCACCGCCAGGCCGAACATGACCAGCGCAAACAGCCACTTGCGGCCCGGGAACTCGCAGCGCGCGAAGCCGTAGCCGGCCAGCGACGAGAGCACCAGCACGCCCACCGTCTGCAACAGCGCGACCAGCGCGCTGTTGCCCAGCCAGCGGAACACCTGCGAGGTCTGCAGGATGTCGAGGTAGTTGGCCAGTGTGTAGGGCGGCGCGAGGAAGGCGTCGGTGTGCGTCAGCAGGAACTCGTTGGGCTTGAAGGACAGGGCCAGCACCCACAGCAGCGGCGCCATCCAGACGAGGGCCAGCAGCGTCAGTGCGGCCATGACGGCACGGTCGAACCAGCCGCGGCGAAGCAACGGGTTCATCGCTGGCCTCCGCGGTCACGCTCGAGCCATAGCTGAGTGGAGACGCCGATCAGCATGATGGCCAGCAGCACCTGCGACGCGGCCGTGGCGTAGCCCAGCGAGAGCTGCATGAACGCCTGCTCGTAGATGAACTGCACGACCGAGCGCGTCGTGTTGTTGGGCCCGCCGTTGGTCATCAGCATGATCTGCGGGAAGACCTGGAACTGGCGGATCACCTCGATCAGCGCGACGAGGATGATGGCGCGCTTGAGGCTGGGCAGCGTGATGTGCGTGAACACGCGCCAGCGCGGCGTGTTGTCCAGCGCCGCAGCCTCGTAGATGTCTGACGGGATCTGCTGCAGCGCCGACAGGAACATGATCATCGGCAGGCCGATGATCCACCACACGGTCACCAGCGCCACGGTCAGCAGCGCGAGGTTGTCGCTGGTCAGCAGCGGCAGTTCGGTCAGGCCCATCGCATTGAAGAACTGCGCGATGAGGCCGCGTTCGGGCATCAATGCCAGCTTCCAGACCAGCGTGATCAGCGTGACCGAAAACACCGAGGCGCAGAAGAAGGTGGCGCGCAGAAAGGTGGCCAGCTTGCCGGAGCGGTTGAGTGCCAGCGCCAGCATCAGCGACAGCACGACGAAGACGGGCGTGCTGATGAGGACGAAGCGCAGGGTGTTCCAGACGACCTGGTGAAAGACCTCGTCGCCCCACAGTTCCTGGTAGTTGCCAAGGCCGACCCAGAAGCTGTCGTTGGACAGCAGGTCGTGGTCGTGGAAGCTCGTGTAGATGCCTTTGGCCAGGGGCCAGAGCAGCAGCAGGGCGTAGAGGGTGACGAAGGGGAGGACGAAGAGGGCGTAGGCGGGGCGCGAGGCGCGGAGGCCGACAGCGGAGGTGGTGCTCATGCCGAGACCTCCAGCAACGCGTGAGACTGTTGCCGGGATTTCGCCCCGGCGGGCGACCTACTTTCTGGGCCGCCAGAAAGTAGGCAAAGAGCTCCCCCCGAACGCCCCGCCCTCGCGTTGCTCGGGTTCCCTGCGGTACTCAGACCCGAAGCCCCGCGCCGAACTCGCGCCGCTACGCTCTGCTCAAACAAGCGTCGCGAGTCAGTTCTTGAGGCGAGCTTCGCTCGCGGGCTTCGGGTCTTCCGCTCCTCGGCGGGGCTAAAGGGGGCATACGAAATACATCCACCGGCCGGCTTTCGGGTTTGGCTGTTGGCTGCTGGGCTGTTCGGTGCCTCCCCTTCTAAACCGCCGAGAAGCGCAGAAGCTCGGGGCGCGAGCGAAGCGAGCCTCAAGCTCTGACTTCGCACCCCTTTGTTTGAACGGAGCGTAGCGAAGTGAGTTGGGTGCGGCCCCGGGCTTCGAGCCGAGCATCGCAGGGGACCCCGACAGGGGCGGTTTCGCAGGGGAGAGCTTTTTGCCTACTTTTTGGCGGCGCAAAAAGTAGGTCGGCCGCCGGGACGAACCCCCGGCTGGGCCTGGCCGCAAAGGCGCTCATTGAAGAGCCTCCTGCGCATGATGCGCAAGACCAGCCTCGTCAAACAGATGCGCCTCAGCCACATCCACACTCACCGCAACATGCGAGCCGAGCCGCAGCGACACCCCCGCCGGCACCGTCACGATCAACGGCGTACCGCCCTCCAGCTTCAGATGCGCCAACGTCCGCTCGCCGAGGAACTCGACCAGTTCGACCCGACCCCGCAGCGGCCCCTGCTCCGCCACCCGCAGGTTCTCCGGCCGCACCCCCAGCACCAGACCCTGCGACGCCAAACCATCAGCCGCAACACGCGTCACGACGGAAGCGCCACCCGGCACCGTGACAACAGCGCGCCCCCGGTCATCCGCCGCCCGCTCCACCGGCACAAAGCCCATCCCCGGCGTCCCAATGAAGCTCGCCACGAACTTCGTCGCCGGCCGCCGATACAGCTCCGCCGGTGTCGCCACCTGCTCTATGGCGCCGCCCTTCATCACCACGATGCGCGTCGCCAGCGTCATCGCCTCGATCTGGTCGTGCGTGACGAACACCATCGTCGCGCCCAGGCGCTGGTGCAATTGCGCCAGCTCCAGCCGCGTGCGGCCACGCAGCGCTGCATCCAGATTCGAGAGCGGTTCGTCGAACAGGAAGATGCCCGGCTCCTTGACGACCGCGCGGCCGATGGCGACACGCTGGCGCTGGCCGCCCGACAACTGCCCCGGCTTGCGGTCCAGCAGCGTGTCCAACTCCAGCATGCGGGCCGACTCCTGGATGCGCTTGGTGATCTCGTCGGCCGGGATGCCGATGTTCCTCAGGCCAAACGCCAGGTTCTCACGCACGCTCATGTGCGGGTACAGCGCGTAGTGCTGGAACACCATGGCCAGGTTGCGCTGCCCCGGCGGGGCGACGGTGACGTCGCGGTCGCCGATCAGGATGCGCCCGCCGCTGACTTCCTCCAGCCCCGCGACCATGCGCAGCAGGCTGGTTTTGCCGCAGCCCGAGGGGCCGAGGAAGACGACGAACTCGCCTTCGGCCACGTCCAGCGACAGGTTCTCGATGACCTGCACCGCGCCGTAGCGCTTGCAGACGTTCTCCAACTTCAGGCCAGCCACGTTGGGTGTCTCCGGTTCATTCTTCTTGGGGGATCACGGGCCAGCCATCGTCGGACCAGCTCAGGCGCTTGATGCGCAGATGCGGCTTGCCGCCGCGCTCGGTGTCGTAGGCGTGATGGACCAGCCAGTCGCCGACGATGTCCTGGTGGCCGGGGCCCTTCCAGCGCGCGCCGCTCGAGAGCAGCACTGTGCCGCCCGCATCCATCAGGTCCTTGCCATCGCGATCGAGGTACGGGCCTGTCACGCCGCGAGCGCGGCCGACGCGGATGTTGTAGGTGCTCGCGGCGCCTCGGCAGCACAGGTCGTAGGAAGCGAACAGATAGACCCAGTCGCCATGGCGAACCATCGTCGGCGCTTCGATGCCGCCCTTGCGGCGGGCGATGAAGCGCGTCTCGCCGATGGGGCGCAGCGTGTCGGCACCCAGTTCGGTCAGGCGGACGCCGCCCCAGAAGGAGCCGTAGCTCAGCCACAGGCGTCCGTCGGTGTCGACGAAGAGGTCGGGGTCGATGGCATTGAAGCCGTCCTCGGCGCGGCTCTGCACGACCAGGCCCTCATCGCGCCAGTCGCCGTCGGGCCTGTCGCTGCTGGCCAGGCCGATGGCCGATCGATTCTTGCCGAAGGTGGAGACGGAATACAGAACCCAGGCGCGGCCGCGATGCTGGAAGAGCTTGGGCGCCCACACGTCCAGGCCCTTGTGCTCGGGCACCGCGTCGGCCCACCAGGTGGGTGGCTCGCCGAACATGGGCGCCAGGCGGCGCCAGGTCGTGCCGGCATCATCAGACGCCAGCCGCTGCAGGCCACGGCCGGTCGTGAAGACGAACCAGCGGTCGCCCTGGATCAGCAGCGTCGGGTCATGCGCGCCCGTGTCGCCCTGCGGCTCCCATGCCCACGCATCGCCGGCAAGGAGCCACGCGGAACACAGGATCAGGAGCAATCGCATCACATGCATCTCCGTACGCCGAAGCTCGGCGGCGCGGGACGCCGACCATCGTGCGGCGCAGCCGGTCGGGTTGGGCTACTTGCCCCAGCGAAGCACGAGGGGGTCGAGTCGCTTGGCGGCGTCCAGCAGCCCGGCGCGCACTTCGGGGCTCATCTCGGGGAAGGGGTGGCGCGGCGCATCGCTCTTGATGACGCCGCCTTCCTTCATCAGCGCCTTGGCGGTCAGGATGCCGCCCTGGCGGTTCTCGTAGTTGATCAGCGGCAGCCAGCGGCCATACTGCACCACGGCTTCCTCGCGGTCGCCGGCATGGAAGGCGTCGAAGATCTTGCGGATGCCGTCGGGGAAGCCGCCGCCCGTCATCGCACCGGTGGCGCCGGCGTCCAGGTCGGCCAGCAGCGTGATGGCTTCCTCGCCATCCCACGGGCCTTCGATGGCCGCGCCGCCGACGCGGATCAGCTCGCGCATCTTGCTGGCGGCCTGCGGCATCTCCAGCTTGAAGTACTTCACGTTGGCGATGTTCTGCGCCATGCGCGCCAGGAAAGGCACCGACAGCGGCGTGCCCGCCACCGGGGCGTCCTGGATCATGATGGGAATGCCGATCGCGTCAGACAGGCGCTGGTAGAAGCCCTCGATCTGGCCTTCCGACACGCGGAAGGTGGCGCCGTGGTAGGGCGGCATGACCATGACCATGGCTGCGCCGAGGTCCTGCGCGAGCTTGCTGCGCTCGATGCAGATCTGCGTCGAGTAATGCGTCGTCGTGACGATGACCGGCACGCGGCCGGCCACGTGCGCCAGGATGGCCCGCGTCAGCGTTTCGCGCTCGGCATCCGACAGCACGAACTGTTCGGAGAAGTTGGCGAGGATGCACAGGCCCGTGGAGCCGGCGTCGATCATGAAGTCGACGCAGCGCAGCTGGCCGGGAACGTCCAGCGTGCCGTCGGCGTGGAAGATGGTCGGTACGACGGGGAAGACGCCGCGATAAGGACGACTGGTGGAGGCGCTCATGGTGCGGGCCTTTGTCTCTGAAGTTGGTTCAAGCGCCGGCTGGCGGCGCAAGGCTGGCTGTCATCGCCGGCATGCCTCTCATTAAAGTATGACTATTTACCCTTGATTATCGGGGTTAACCCGAAATTCGCCGGCTTTGCAAACAAAATAGTATGACTAATAATCCATCTACCGCCCGGCCAAAGCAGCTGGGCCGCCTATCGCAGGAGACAGTCTGATGAGTTCTTACGCCCGCTACCCCAGCCTCCAGGACCGCGGCGTCCTGATCACCGGCGGGGCCACCGGCATCGGTGAAACGCTGGTGGAGACGTTTGCCGAACAGGGCGCCAAGGTGGCCTTCATCGACCTGGCCGCCGACGAGGGCAACGCGCTGGCGGCCCGCCTGGCTGGTTCGCGCCACGCGCCTCAGTTCATGGCGGCGGACCTGTCCAACGTCGATTCCCTGCGCGGGGTCATCGCCGGGTTGCGCGAGCGCAGCGGCCCGTTCACGGTGCTGCTCAACAACGCCGCCAACGACAAGCGCCACGCCGTCGAAGAGACGACGCCCGAGTTCTGGGACGCCAGCGTGGCCGTCAACATCAAGCACCAGTTCTTCACTGCGCAAGCCGTGCTGCCAGACATGAAGGCGGCGGGCTTTGGTTCCATCATCAACTTCGGCTCCATCAGCTGGATGCTCAAGCAGGGCGGCATGCCGGCGTACACGGCGAGCAAGGCGGCGGCGCAGGGCCTGACGCGCTGCCTGGCACGCGACCTTGGCCCGCACAAGATCCGCGTCAACACGCTGGTGCCCGGCTGGGTGATGACCGAGAAGCAATTGAAGCTCTGGGTCACCGAAGAGACCAAGGTCGAGATCGCCAAGGGCCAGTGCATCGACGCGCCGCTGATGCCGCAGCACATCGCCAGCATGGCGCTGTTCCTGGCGGCCGACGACAGCGCCATGTGCACGGCGCAGGACTTCATCGTCGACGGCGGGTGGGCGTGATGCAGCGCCGCGACTACGGCGTGCTGGCCGACGGCCGGCCGGTGCATGAATACACACTGACCAACGGACTGGGCCTGGCGCTGACGGCCATCACGCTGGGCGGCATCGTCAACGGCCTGTGGGTGCCGGATCGGGAGGGCCGCATCGACAACATCGTGCTCGGCTTCGACAACCTCACCGACTACGCCCTTCGCAACCCCTTCTTCGGCGCCATCGTCGGCCGCTACGGCAATCGCATCGCCGGCGCCAGCTTCGAGCTGGACGGCGAAACCCACACACTGTCCCGCAACAACGGCCCCAACTGCCTGCACGGCGGCACCGAGGGCTTCGGCCACCGGCTGTGGGCTGCCGAGCCCGTCGAGCCCCGCGCCGGCGAGGCCGAGGCACTGCTGTTCACCCTCACCAGCCCGCACGGCGATCAGGGCTTCCCCGGCGAGCTCAAGGTCAGCGTGCGCTATTCGCTGAGCGCGACGGACAACAGCTGGCGCATCGACTACGAAGCCACGACCGACCGCGCCACCGTCGTCAACCTGACGCATCACAACTACTTCAACCTGGCCGGCGAGGGCAGCGCGCTGCGCCACCGCTTGTGCATTCCCGCCTCGCGCTACAGCGAGGTCAATGAGCACCTGATCCCGCTGCGCCACGCCGCGGTCGAGGGCACGCCCTTCGACTTCCGCTCGCCCACCGCCATCGTCGCCCGCATCCGCCAGGCGTACCCGCAGCTGCTGCGCGCCAAGGGCTATGACCACAACTGGTTGCTCGACGGCAACCTGGATGCCGACGGCCTGCGCCCCGCCGCCACGCTGGAAGACCCCCACTCCGGCCGCCGCATGGACATGCTGACCAGCGAGCCGGCGATCCAGTTCTATTCCGGCAATTTCCTCGACGGCAGCCTGTGCGGTCCCTGCGGACGCATCTACCGCCAGGGCGACGGCCTGTGCCTGGAGACCCAGCACAACCCCGACTCACCGCACCACGAAGCCAGCAGCGCCTGGCCCACCACCGTGCTGAGGCCCGGCGAGGTGTGGCGCAGCACCACAATCCATCGCTTCTCCTGACCGCGAAGAGAACGCCATGGACCTGCCCGCCCACCAATTGACGATGACGGTGCTGATGACGCCGGACACCGCCAACTTCGCCGGCAATGTCCATGGCGGCAACATCCTCAAGCTGCTCGACCAGGTCGCCTATGCCTGCGCCAGCCGCTATGCCGGCCGCTATGTCGTGACGCTGTCGGTGGACCGGGTGATATTCCGCCAGGCTATCCACGTCGGTGAGCTGGTCACCTTCCTGGCCAGCGTCAACATGACCGGCACCTCGTCGATGGAAGTCGGCATCAAGGTCGTGGCCGAGAACATCCGCACGCAGGAGACGCGCCACGTCAACAGCTGCTACTTCACGATGGTGGCCGTGGGCGACGACAACAAGCCGGTGGCCGTGGCGCCGCTGCGCCCCTTCACTCCCGACGAGCGCCGCCGCCACGCGGCGGCCCTCGCCCGCAAGCAGGCTCGCGCAAGCCTGGAAGCCTCACCCGATGCAAGCTGAACACCCTTTCGCCCTCGCCCTTGCCCTGGCCAACAACCTTGGCGAAGGGATCCAATGGCATGCCGCGAGTGGCCGCTGGTGGTGGACCGATATCGAAGGCGCCTGCATCTACGCCTGGACCCCCGGCGACAGCGCCACGCTGCAGGTGCGCCTGCCCGAGCGCGTGGGCAGCTTCGTGCATGGCCGCTCCGGCGCCATCATCCTGGCCATGGCCAAGCGCCTCGCGCGCCTGACGCTGCCCGACCTGCAAGCCACCGGCAGCATCGCTGCCGAGCCCGAGACTCTCACGCCACTGGAAGCCCACCTGCCCACCACGCGCGCCAACGACGGCCGCTGCGACCGCAGTGGCAATTTTGTCTTCGGCACGCTGGACGAAGCGAATCCGCGCCAGCGCATCGGCAGCTTCTACCAGTACTCGCTGGCCCATGGCCTGCGCCGGCTGGCGCTGGACGGCGTGGGCATCTCCAACAGCATCTGCTTCAGCCCCAACGGCAAGCGCATGCACTACTGCGACACGACCACCCCTCGCATGATGGTCTGCGACTACGACGCGGACAGCGCCCAGGTCAGCGAGCCGCGCCTGTTCGCGAGGAAGGAATTCGACGACAACTGCTGGCCGGACGGTTCCGTCATCGATGCCAAGGGTTGTTTGTGGAATGCCGAGTGGGGCAACGCGGCGGTGGCCCGCTACGCGCCCGACGGCCGGCTGCTGGGGCGCTATTCGGTGCCAGTCAGCAATGTCACCTGCCCCGCGTTTGGCGGCCCGGCCGGTGACCAGATCCTCGTCACGACGGCCCGCGAAGGCCTCAGCACCGCCGACCTGATGGCCCGCCCGCTGTCGGGCAGCCTGTTCGGCATGACCATTGAGCCCGGCCTCTACCTGCCCGACCCGCTGTTCAACGACGCCTGATCACCGCTTGCCGGGTTTCTGCACCCAGGCGTCCATCCAGTCGGACCCCGACAGCACGCGACGCGAGCGCCACATCTCGTCGCGCGGCGGAACAAGTGCGACGGGCTTGGCCTGTGGTTTAGGCCGGTGCTGCGCGGCTTCGGTTGTGACGCTGACGTGTTGAAGGGGTCGCATGCGAGCTCCTCGTGCATCGGGACTGTGCCACTCTGGGTAGCGGGGTACCAAGCCGGTATCAAGCTTGGTTCCCTCGAGTCAAGAACGCATAAGGATCGCGATCGGATGACTCGCTTAGATCCTGAAGCCCAGCTTTTAGACCTTCGTCAGACTCCGGGCGATGCCTGAGTCCCGCAAGTCAGTGGGGTGCGTCTTGCAGGCGGGCTTGCAGGCGCAGCAACAGCGGCGCCGGCACGGCGTTTCGGCGCTCAGCCGAGGCTATGAGAGACCGGACGAGGCCACGCATGGCCTCGCCGTCAATGGCGCCTGCCGCGGAGCCATCCGGCGCGCGCGCGATGTAGTCGCCCAGCCTTTGCCCAAAGCCAGGCGGTGCCGCCGGCCTGAGGCTGGCCTGGACCGATGCCCATTCAGGTGTGGGCAGCACCAGCGTCTCGGTCTCGGTCTTGGCGCAGGCCGTGCAGTCGCGCGAGCTCAAGCAGAAGTCTGGCATGGGTTTGTCCTGGATGCCCACATGCTCGAAACATATGCAGTTCTCCGGCGTGCCCGAAGCACCCACGGGGCCGGAGATCGACGCCAACAAGAGCACCACCAGCGCGCGCACGGCTCTAGGAACGGCGCCGAGCGGCCCCGATTGCACAGAGGCCGACGAGCCAAAGCGCAAGCGTCGCGGGCTCAGGGACCGACGAGATGAAACCACCCGCCGTCGCGTTGGCAAAACTAACGAGTTCGACTTGGAAGCCTTGGATGGCCGGGTCCGGCGCGCCAATCGGGTCTTTGTCGGCGCCGGTGCCCGTGCTGCTTGGCGTGACCTGCAGGACCGGCGTCAGCCGTGCCATCAGGTCGACAGACGCAGTTCCGCCTTCGAGCACGTTGAAGGTGTTGGTGAATCCGCCGGACGTGAACCGGACGAAGTCGGCGCTCGCGATGGGGTCGTTGGTGTTGGTCGTATTGGTGATGGCCAGCTGCGAGTGGTAGGTGAAGTTGGCTTCGGAGACATTCGCAAAGTTCATCGCTATATCGAGGCCGATCGCGTCGAGCGCACTTCCAACCTGCGTTGCACCGTTGTGATAGGTCAAGGTCCCGAGTTTGAACAAGTCACCCACCACAGGGGAAAAGGCTGCGGCGGTGAAGCTCAGCGAACCCGGTTCGCCGATGCCCCAGTTCACGGCGGGCGTGCCCAGCCCGGAACAGGTGGCCGGTGGGCAGCCGGGTGTCGGACTGGTGAACGTTGCGCTGGACGAGCCAACCGTCGCGGGTTTCATGGTCCAGCCCCAAGTCACGCCGCCGCGCACGGTGATGCCCGTGGCGCCGTCATATTCCACCGCATAGAGGCTGGCGTTCCAGGTCACCGGATTGACGGCATTGAGCGCGTTGGCGCCGCGCTTCGAATAGTCGCTGAACGCAACCGACTTGCTGGTTGACTTTCCGGCCACTTCGCTGGTGGTCCAGTAGAAGGGCAGGTTATCGTCGTTCGGACGTGGGTCAATGTAGGGCGTAGACGCGCCACCGAGAGGCTGGTTGGTGTCGATGAACTGCAGCCAGTGCAGTTGGTGCCCCGCGGCAACGGCGCTGGTTTGACTGTAAGTTGCGGTGAACTGTGCACCCCCACTGCCCTGATTCCATCCCGCCGAATAGGTCCCTGGGGTGATGCTGCTGCCGGCCACTCCACCGGCGGTATTCACTGTCCAACCCGGATAGGCAGAGGTGACGAGCGAGGTGTTGAATCCTGCGCTCCCGATGGACGTCTGAGGCACCACGCGGACGACCGCATTCCCGTCCGCTGAAAGCGCATAGTCCGCTGCGCTCGTGGGCGCCGCAATGGCGAGCAAAAGCAAAGATGCCCAGACCGTTTTGCCGGTGAAGTTCAACATGGAGACTCCCTCTTTTGAGATGGGCGCAGTACACCGGTTGTAGCAAGGGACAGTCAATGCTTGTCGGCCGAGCTGCGGCCTCATGCACGACGTTCCTCCTCAACTTGGAGGAGGATGGTGCGGTTAGGGATTCGTTCTTGTGCCGTTGTGGCGCCGACTCCAGAAATCCCTACTTGCCGATGCAAAAGCTGCTGAAGATGACGCCGAGCAACTCATCGGCCGAGAACACGCCGGTGATTTCACCCAGCGCATCGTGGGCCAGGCGCAGCTCCTCGGCGAGCAGATCCAGCGCGGCGTCGCGCTGAGCGGCAACTTCGCGAGCCAAGGCCAGGTGCTCAGCCGTGCGCGCCAAGGCCTGCACGTGGCGCTCGCGAGCGATGAACAAACCTTCGGGCACCGCTTGCCAGCCGGCCGTCTGCAGCAGGCGCTGGCGCAGCGCTTCGAGGCCTTCGCCCGTCTTCAGGCTCAGCGCAATCTCGCCTTCGGGCGCGCCAGCCAGGTCGGCCTTGTTGAACACCTGCACGATGCGGCTTGCGTCCACACCGAGCAGCCGCGCGCGGATGCGCTCGTCCTCGGCCTCGTAGTTCGCCTGGCCGACGCGGCCCAGGTCGTGCAGGAAGAGCACGACGTCGGCGTCCGCGATCGCGTCCCAGGATCGCGCCACGCCGATGCGCTCGACCTCGTCGGCCGTCGCATCGCGCAGGCCGGCGGTGTCGGTGATGTGCAGGGGCACGCCTTCGATCTGGATGGTCTGGCTGACCTTGTCGCGCGTCGTGCCAGGAATGGGCGTGACGATGGCGAGCTCGGCGCCGGCGAGTGCATTCAGCAGCGAGCTCTTGCCGACATTGGGCTGGCCGGCGAGCACCACCTTCAAGCCGTCGCGCAGCAGCGCACCCTGGCGCGTGCGGGCCTGCACGGCGCTCAGTTGCGCGGTCAGGCGGTCCAGCCGGCCAAATGCATCGGCCTTTTCGAGGAAATCGATCTCCTCTTCCGGGAAGTCCAGCGTCGCCTCGACGAGCATGCGCAGCTGGATGAGCTGGTCGCGCAGGACCCCGACTTCATGCGACAGCGCGCCGCCCAGCGCCCGACTCGCGCTGCGCGCGGCCGCCTCGGTGCTGGCATCGATGAGGTCGGCCACGGCCTCGGCCTGGGCAAGGTCGAGCTTGCCGTTCAGGAAAGCGCGCTGCGTGAACTCGCCCGGTTCGGCAAGCCGAACGCTCGCGCCGGCCTCGATGACCCGCGCCAGCAGCAGCTGCATGATGACGGCGCCGCCGTGGGCCTGCAGTTCGAGCACATGCTCACCGGTGTAGGAGTGCGGCGCCGGGAAGTGCAGGGCCAGGCCCTGGTCGATGGCCGCGCCGGCTTCATCGCGGAACGGCAGGTAGGTCGCCTCGCGAGGTTTCAGCGCGCGGCCGCAGACGGCTTCAATGAGCGGCGCGAGGCCTTGTGGTGACGACACGCGGACGATGCCCACGGCGCCGCGCCCGGGAGCGGTGGCGATGGCAGCAATGGTGTCTGCGTGACGAGCGAGCATGAATGCAATTGTCGCGGCGCAAAAAGAAACAGCCGCTCGAAGGAGCGGCTGCATCAGAGGTTGGCGCGGGGGAGGCTCGGTTCGGGCGCTCTCGTGAGTCCCGTCCGGGCCGGTGTTCTCTGCCCCGCGAAGCCATTGAACTGCTAACCCCGGGCAGAAAGAAGCCCCCGGGTGCGGGGGCTGTGCAGATTCACGTGATTCAGTTCACGCCCAATCGCTTGTTGATCAGCCACTGCTGGGCGATGGACAGGATGTTGTTCGTCAGCCAGTACAGCACCAGGCCGGACGGGAAGACGAAGAACATGACGCCGAAGGCCACGGGCATGATCCACATCATCTTCTGCTGCATGGGATCGGCGGCCGGCGGGTTGAGCCAGACCTGGAACAGGCTGGACGCCATCATCAGCAGCGGCAGGATGAAGTAGGGGTCGCGCACGGACAGGTCGGTGATCCACAGCGTCCACGGCGCCTGGCGCATCTCGACGGTGGACAGCAGCACCCAGTACAGGGCCATGAAGATGGGCATCTGCAGGAAGATGGGCAGGCAGCCGCCGATGGGGTTGATCTTCTCCTCGCGGTAGATCTTCATCATCTCCTGCTGCATTTCCTGCGGCTTGTCCTTCAGGCGCTCCTTCATCTCGTTGATGCGGGGCGCCACGGCCTTCATGCGGGCCATGGACTTGTAGGCGCTGGCGTTCAGGCTGTACAGCGCGATCTTGAGCAGCAGCACCAGGGCAACGATGGTCCAGCCCCAGTTGCCGATGAAGCCATGCAGCTTGTCCAGCAGCCAGAACAACGGCTCGGCCAGGATGGTCAGCATGCCGTAGTCCTTGACGCGCTCCAGGCCCGGCGCCAGTGCTGAGAGGTTGTTTTCCTCCTGCGGGCCGGCGAAGAGAGTGGCCTGCTGGGTCGCGCTGGTGTCGGGTGCGAGCGTGGGCAGCGTGAAAACCATGCCGGTGGCGTAGGCGTCGCCGCGCACGCCGGCCTGCCCAGGTAGCTTGCGCACGAAGAACTCGCGATTGCCGGCTTCATTGACGAGCCAGGCGCTGGCGAAGTAATGCTGCACCATCGAAACCCAGCCGTCGTTGGCCTGCTTCTCGATGTCGACCTTGCCCTTGTCGATGTCCTCGAACTTCAGCGTCTTGAACTTGGTGTTGCTGTTGTAGACCGCCGGGCCCGTGAAGCTGGGCGTGAAAGCCGCGCCGCCGGTGACGGTACTGCCGTCACGCACCAACTGCAGATAGACCTGCGGCGTGACGGGCGCGGCACCGTGGTTGACGACTTCATGCGTGACGCCCACCGTGTAGACACCGCGCTTGAACGTGAAGGTCTTGATGAGCTTGACGCCACCGACCTCGGCCGATTCCAGGCGCAGCTTGACCTCGTTCTGGCCCTCTTTGAGCTCGCGCTCGCCGGCCACCGCCGTCATCGGCGTGGTGTGGGCAGGCAGCGGGCCCTGGGCGCTGACCAGGCCGGTCTGGGCCCGGTAGTGCTGGCCCTCATTGAACAGCACGACCGGCTGGGGCGTGAACTCGGGCTTTTTCTGCAGATGCACCATCTGCAGCAGCTGGTCGGTGACGGTCGGGTCCGGCGACGTCAGGTATTTGGGCAGCTCGGCGCGGACGATGTCGCCGCCCAGGGTGTCCACCGTGACCGTCAGCACGTCGGTGCGGATGGTGATCTGCTCGGACGGCGCGGCCACTGGTGCGGCGGTCGTGGGCGCCTGGGCAGCAGCCGTACCGCCAGCAGCGGTCGCTGCCGGTACGCCAGACGACGCAGGTCCGGCCGGTGCCGTCGACACGGTCTTGGGCGTCGGGCTGAACATCGAGGGATGCCCGTTGTGCTTTTGCCAACCGTCCCAGAGCAGGACGAGAGACATCGTGAACACCACCCACAGCACGGTGCGGCGAATATCAGTCATGAGGAGACTCGGACGAGGAAGAGGACGCGCAGGAGGCGCGCGTCACGGGGGGAGAGAGGAGGCGGGAAAACAGCCGCGGCGGATTGTCAGGCACGGGGTCGTGCCCGCCGTTACACCAGGGCTGGCAGCGCAGGATGCGGTGGACGGTCAGATAGCTGCCGGCCAGCGCACCGTGTTTCTCAAGTGCGCCCAGCGAGTAGCGGGAGCAGGTCGGCTCGAAGCGGCAGGCGTTGCCCAGCCAGGGGCTGAGCATGAGGCGGTAGCCGCGCACGATGGCCATCAAAGCGCGGGCGGGCCAGCTCGGCTTCACGTCTTCGTGCCCGGCTTGGACGCCATGGCTTTATCCAGAAGCTGAGCCAGCTCGGCTCGGGCAGCTTGGCGCAGCGCGTCGGAAGCGGCGCTGGGGAACTTCTGGCGGTCAAACGGAGCGCGCAAGCGGACAACCCACAAACCCGGCGGCATGCCGGTCGCTGCAGCAAATGCGGCGCGGATCTGGCGCTTCAAGAGCTGGCGTGTCACGGAGCGCTTGGCATGCCGCTTGGGAACGACGATGCCCACCCAGCAGCCTTCAGGCGCAGTGGGCGGGTTCTGTTCCACAGGGTTGTGAACAGGCTGTGATTCGCCTGTTGATAACTCGACTGAGGCTGTGCGCAACTTGGCGGCACGCCAAGCGCTGGGCGCCGGGTTGGCCGAGAGATGGTGCAGCGCGAAATGCGCGCTGCGGGCCCGGCTTTGTCTGCCGAGCACACGCTCAAAGTCCACCGGGCGCTGCAGCTTGCCGATCATCGGGTGCCCGACAGGCTGACGACGCACGGGTGGCGTCGTCGCGCGGCTTAGACGGCCAGGCGCTTGCGGCCCTTGGCGCGGCGTGCGGCGATGACGGCACGGCCACCGCGGGTCTTCATGCGCACCAGGAAACCGTGGGTACGGGCGCGGCGGGTCTTGGAGGCTTGGTAGGTACGCTTCATGGGAAACCTCTTTGGAGGGTTTGTGCAGGCCGGGCACAGCGGTTGGCACCCGGCAAGAAGGCCGGTTTTGACACCCGGCAAGAATGGCCGGTTCGTATCCGGCAAGAAAAGCGCATGGCGAACCAGTCGCAACCGGCCGGCAATGCGCGAAAACCCGGCATTACAGCAGAAGCCGCCGACCCGGTCAATAAGTCGCCAGTCTCAAGCCGGGTTTGCCAGGGATTGACCCCCTTCCAAATTCTGTGGATAACCCGTCCTTCGGTGGCCTCGGGTCCGTACAATCCAGCAGCTCGAAAAGAAGTTTTCCACAATGAGCGAAGAAGAACATACGGTGGATGGGGTGCAGGCTTTGAAGACGGGCGTGATGACGGGCTTAGAGGGCATGAATTCGCCGGATTGGGCGTCAGAGCTTTGGCGGCGGGGCTGCGAGCGCCTGGCCACTGAGCTGCCTGAACAGCAGTTCAACACCTGGATCCGTCCGCTGCCACCCGCCACGGTGTCTGGCGAAGCTGCCGACAGCGCCCTCGTGGCGACGCTGAAGGTGCCCAACCACTTCAAGCGCGACTGGATCCGTCGTCAGTACGCGGCCCGCATCGAAGCCATCCTGACCGAATTGGCCGGCCGCCCGACGCGGCTGGAGCTGTCCCTGGTTGCGCGCGATGCGTCGAGTGTGCCCATCACCGTGCCCAGCTCGATGTCGGGCGCCGCTCAGGCACCTCAGCAGCCGTCGGCGTTTGCGGCCGAACCGAGCGCCGCGCTGCGGCCCGTCAGCGCGCCCCCGGCCAGCACCATCATGCTGCCCTCGCAGGCGCCCGCCTCGGCCAAGCACCGCATCAATCCGCAGCTGACCTTCGACACGCTGGTGCCCGGCCGCGCCAACCAGATGGCGCGCACGGCCGCACTTCACGTCGCCGGCGCGCCGGGCGTGACCTACAACCCCCTGTTCATCTACGGCGGCGTCGGCCTGGGCAAGACCCACCTGATCCACGCCGTGGGCAACGCGCTGCTGAAGGACCGCCCGGACGCCCGCGTGCTCTATCTGCACGCCGAGCAGTTCATCTCCGACGTCGTCAAGAACTACCAGCGCAAGACCTTCGACGAGCTCAAGGCCAAGTACCACTCGCTGGACCTGCTGCTGATCGATGACGTGCAGTTCTTCGCCGGCAAGGACCGCACGCAGGAGGAGTTCTTCAACGCCTTCGAGGCGCTGCTGGCCAAGAAGGCGCACATCATCATGACGTCGGACACCTACCCCAAGGGGCTGGTGGACATCGACGAGCGCCTCACCAGTCGCTTCGACGCCGGCCTGACGGTGGCCATCGAGCCGCCCGAGCTGGAGATGCGCGTCGCCATCCTGATCAAGAAGGCCGAGGCCGAGGGCACGCCCATGCCCGAGGACGTCGCCTTCTTCGTCGCCAAGAACGTGCGCGCCAATGTGCGCGAGCTCGAAGGCGCGCTGCGCAAGGTGCTGGCCTATGCCAAGTTCTCGCACAAGGAGATCAGCATCACCTTGGCCCGCGAGGCGCTGAAGGACCTGCTGTCCATCCAGAACCGCCAGATCGGTGTCGAGAACATCCAGAAGACGGTGGCCGACTTCTACAAGATCAAGATCGCCGACATGTACTCCAAGAAGCGCCCGGCCAGCATCGCCCGGCCGCGCCAGATTGCGATGTACCTGGCCAAGGAGATGACGCAGAAGAGCCTGCCCGAGATCGGCGAACTCTTCGGCGGACGGGACCACACGACCGTGCTGCACGCGGTGCGCAAGATCGGCGCCGAGCGCCAGAAGAACACCGAGCTGAACCAGCAGCTGCACGTGCTGGAGCAGACGCTCAAGGGTTGAATCAAGGGCTGAGGCGCTCAGTCTTCGGCTTCGCCGTAGACCGCCAGGAATGCCTCGAGGAATTCCGCCGCCGCGCTCAGCGTCAGTGTGACGGTCAGCCAACCGCCCTCCTCCTGCTGCACGAGCAACTCGTGGTCCCAGGCCTGGCCGTCCTCGACCGGGCCGTGGCGACCAGGGAAGTGGCTGTGCGCCCAGTCCAGCACCTGCTGAGCCTCGGCCAGCACGCGGCTGTGCTCCTCGGCTCGCGTCGAGGCCATGGCCTCCAGCGTGGCGATGCCGTCGTCGCCATCGCTGAAATCGAAGATCAGGTAGCGCATCGCTGCGCAGGCTAACTCAGTCCAGCGCGTAGATGCGCAGCGCACCGACCTGCTGGCGTGACCAGGTGCTGCGCAGGCCGAACCAGCCTTCGCGCAGCGGGCTCTCGTCGCGGTGCTCGAAGAACAGCTGGCCGTCGACGTAGACCGCTGAGCGACCGTCCTTGACGAGGGTCTGGACGAGGTAGTCGTGGTTGGGTTTGAGCAGGTGTTCGGCGTCCAGCCGCTCCTGCAACAACACGCGCTGGCCCTCGCCGTACTTGCGCAGCCGCGTGCTGGTGTTGCCGTTGCCGCCGATGCCGAAGTAGTACAGGCTCAAGGCGTCATAGGACTCGAACGCGCCATTGCGGCCCAGCGGGGAGCCGCCACCGGCACCGGTCGCCATCCAGAACTGGTTGAGGTCGCTGAGCCTGTCGTTGGCGCCGCCCTGCAGGACGATGCGGCGGCGGTACTCGATGAGGAGGTTGCCGCTCAGGCGCCGGTTCAGCCAGACGGTCACGCCACCGGCTGTGTCGAGGACGAGGTGGCCGTTCTCGGTGCGAACCGTCGAACCGGGCTTTGCCTCGATCTCCGCGACCCAGGTGGCCGGGTCCAGCGCCTGCTTGAAGTCATCGCTGAAGATCAGCCGGCCGCGCTCGCCCAGCGGTGCGGGGTCGGCCATCGCTGCACCGCAAAACGCCAGCCAGAACAGCAGCGCGCGGCGCGGGACTTTCATGGTTTGCAGCCAGGCGACGAATGGGCGCAGCTTCATGGCCCGTTGGCCTTGAGCCTGGCGCACGTCAAGGCCACAGCGCGATCGAGAGACCGCCTCTTGAGCATCAGGCAGCAACCTTCTTCAGGGACAGCAGGCGCTGCACGGCGCAGAAGACGAAGAGCAGGGCGCCGATGACGATCTTGGTCCACCAAGAGCTGAGTGTGCCGTCGAATGCGATCAGCGTCTGGATCAGGCCGAGCACCAGCACGCCTGACAACGCGCCGGCTACATAGCCATACCCGCCCGTCAGCACGGTGCCGCCGATGACGACGGCTGCGATCGCGTCCAGCTCCACGCCCTGGGCATGCTGGCCGTAGCCGCTCAGCATGTAGAACGCGAACAGCAGGCCGGCCAGCGAGGCGCAGAAGCCGCTCAGCGCGTAGACGGCGACCTTGGTGCGGCCGACGGGCAGGCCCATCATCAGCGCCGAGGCCTCGCTGCCGCCCAAAGCGTAGACGGTGCGGCCGAAGGCGGTGCAGTGCGCCACCCACAGGCCCAGGCCCAGCATCGCCAGGGCGATCACGGCACCGGGAGACAGGAAGGCGCCACCAAAGAGCGATATCTGCGTCTGCGACAGCGTCACGAACAGCGGCGCATCGATGGTGATGCTGTCCACGCTGATCAGGAAGCACAGGCCGCGCGCCAGGAACATGCCGGCCAGCGTGACGATGAAGGGCTGCAGCCTGAAGACGTGGATGACCACGCCTTGCAACGCGCCGAAGGCCGCGCCGCCCACCAGAACGACGACGATGACCAGCTCCGCCGGCAAGTGCGCCACCTGCAGCAGCCAGGCAGCCACCATGGTGGTCAGTGCCAGCACCGAGCCGACCGACAGGTCGATGCCGCCGGACAGGATGACGAAGCTCATGCCGACCGCGATGACGAGCAGGAAGGCGTTGTCGATGAGCAGGTTGAGCACGACCTGCGAGGACGCGAAGCCTGTGTAGTTGGCGGCGCCGGCAATGAAGAGCAGGGCCATCAGCACGACGCTGACCCAGGTGGTGAACGAAGGGGCGGCCATGGCCGCGCGCAAGGCTTTCATGCTTTCTTCCAGGTCGACCAGGCGGACGACTGCGAGATGCAGACGGCGAACACGACGACGGCCTTGACGACCATGGTGACCTGCGGCGGCACGCCCATCGCGTAGATGGTGGACGTGAGCGTCTGGATGATCAGCGCACCGATCAGGCTGCCGGCGAGGCTGAATTTGCCGCCGCTGAGCTGCCCGCCGCCCAGCGTGACGGCGAGGATGGCGTCCAGCTCCAGCAGCAGGCCGGCGTTGTTGGCGTCGGCGCTCTTGATGTTGGACGAGATCATCAACCCAGCCAGACCCGCGCCGAGGCTGCAATAGACGTAGACGAAGAAGACGATGGCCGCGGTGCGCACGCCGGCCAGACGCGCGGCGACGGGGTTGATGCCGACGGTCTGGATGAACAGGCCCAGGGCCGTGCGCTTCATCAGCAGCGCCGTGAGGCCGCCCACCGTCGCGACGACGAACAGCGACACCGGCAGGCCGAGCAGATAGCCGCCGCCCAGCCAGAAGAAGCTCGCGGGCTCGTAGACGGTGATGATCTGGCCGTCGGTCAGCAGCTGTGCCAGGCCCCGGCCGGCGACCATCAGGATCAGCGTGGCGATGATCGGCTGCAGGCCCAGGGCCGACACGAGCAGCCCGTTCCACAGCCCGCACAGCAGCGCAGTGCCCAGCGCCGCGGCGAAGGCGACGGCCAGGCCGTGCGAGCCGACCAGCACACAGGCCACCGTGCCGGCGATCGCGACGACGGCACCGACCGACACGTCGATGCCGCGCGTGGCGATCACCAGGGTCATGCCCAAAGCCGCGAGCATCAGGGGAGCGGCGCGATGCAGGATGTCGATCAGGCTGCCGTAGAGGTGCCCGTCCTTGATCTCCAGGTGCAGGAAGCCCGGCACGAAGAGGGCCGCGACGGCCAGCAGCAGCGCGAGCGCGGCAACCGGCCGGAGCAGGGGATGGCGCCAGAGGGCGGCGCGCGCGGGCGGAGAAGACATGGCAAGCGTGGGAGAACTCATGGGGTCGTGAATTGCAGCGCCGTCGCTTCGCCACGGTAGAGGACGGACTGCGGTTTCGTGCTGGGGCCGCTGGTATCGACCAGTGTCACGTTGAAGCGGCGCTGCTGGACGAGGCCGGGGAAGCGGCCCTCGCGGGCGCCGACTTGCAAGGTGCGCCGGGCGTCGTCCCAGCGCAGCGTGACGGTCGCACGTTCGCCGGTCTCGTAGCGGTAGGTCTCGCCGTCGTCCTCGTAGAGAGTGAACTGCGCGTCGGCGCCGGGATAGATGCGGATCTCATAGGGCGCATCGGGCCGCTGACCGACATGCTCGATGACCGGGCCCATCGGCACGATGCTGCCGGCGCGCACGAACAGCGGGAACTGGTCCAGCGGGTACTCGCGGGACACGGTCTCGCCGCCGGCGTGGCGGCGGCCGCTCCAGAAGTCGAACCACGCGGCGCCAGCCGGCAGCAACGTGGCCTGGCGCTTGTCGATGTGGCGTTGCTCGTCGGCCAGCGCCAGCAGCTGGCCGGGCGTGCGCCAGGCCAGGCGCAGCTTGCGCCCGCCGCCGTCCTGGTAGAACTCGATACGCAGCTTGACGGCCTGGCCGGCGTTCAGCATGACGCGCTTGCCCTCGAAGCGCGCGGCGCCGTTCTTCCAGTCGTCGACCAGGAGCTTGTCGTCCAGCCACAGGCGGAAGCCGTCGTCGCCCTCGACGCCGATCTCGTACTCACCCGATTCGGGCACGACGAGCGTGCCCTGCCAGCGCGCCGAGAACTGGTTCAGGCTCTGCAGGCCGGGCGGCACGCTGCCGAGCGGCGCGGGCGGCCAGTCGTGGGCGACCGGGCCGTCTACGGTGCGGCTGGCCGGCTTCTCGAAATTCATGCCGGCGAAGTACTCCAGCGCCAGCCCCGGCTCGCCGGAAGGCGTACGCAGCGCGCTGGCGGGAATGGTGGCAGCCGGCGGCACCTCGGCATAGAGCGTGGACCGGGTGACGGGCTGCACGAGGAAGGCGGGGCCGAACATATAGGTGTCATCCACCTTGCGCAGCGCGGTCTCGTCGGGGAAGTCCATCGCCAGCCCGCGCATCATCACGTAGCCCTCGTCGTGGGCGCGCCAGGCCAGGCCGTAGAGATAGGGCAGCAGCCGGTAGCGCAGCTGGGCGGCGCTCAACAGCGAACGGTAGACGGCCGGGTCCAGCGTCTTGTACAGATAGGGCTCGCGCTCGACGTCCGTGCCGTGGATGCGGTAGATGGGGTTGAAGATGCCGAACTGGTTCCAGCGTGCGTACAGCTCGCGCCAGGCCGGGCTGCGCTCGCCGCCCGGGTAGGGCACGAAGAAGCCGCCGGTGTCTTGCGACCAGTAAGGCGTGCCGGCCATGCCGACGTTCAGGCCGCCGGCGATCTGCGCGCGCAGCGTGGCCCAGCTGGACGTCGTGTCGCCCGACCAGGGGAGCGCGGCGTAGCGCTGCTGGCCGGCCCAGGCGGAGCGGGTCAGCGTCATCGCGCGCTTGTTGCTGCTGGCGCGCTGGCCTTCATAGACGCCGCGCGTCGTGACCAGGCTGTAGACGTTGAGGTAGCGCGTGAAGTCGCCCATGGCATTGCGGCCGAGGCGCTTGATGTCGGCCTCGACCTCGCCGGGGTCATGCGCGGCGCCGCCCACCTCGACCTCGGTGCCGTCCATCCACAGCGCGTCCACGCCGATGTCGAACAGGCCCTTCTTGGTGTGCTTGAAATAGATGGCGCGGCCTTCGGCGCTGAAGGCGTCGTAGACCTGCGCCTTGCCCGAGATCCAGTGCTTGGGCGCGAAGCGCAGGCCCTTGGCGTCGAGCTCCTTGGCAAGTGCCGTGTCGTCACCGATCGAGGGCCAGATGGACACCATCAGCTTGGTGTTCAGTTCGCGGTGCAGCGTGTCGACCATGCCGCGCGGGTCGGGGAAGCGCTCGGCGTTCCAGGTCATGCCGCTCCAGGTGCCGTCCTTGTCACCGCCCCAGTACTGCCAGTCCTGCACGATGGTGTCGAGCGGGAAGTGGTCGGCACGGAAGCGCTTCGCGACGTCGAGCAACTGCTGCTGCGTCTTGTAGCGCTCCTTGCTCATGAACAGGCCCAGGGCGCTCTTCGGGAACATGGGCGCCGCGCCGGTGAGCTGGCGGTAGCCCGCCATCAGGTCGTCCATCGTCGTGCCGGCGACGAGGTAGTAGTCGGCGCCGGCCGGCGCGCTCTCGGCCCAGAAGCGGGCGCCCTGCGCGTCGTCGGTGAAGCGCATCTTGGAATAGACGTCCCACAGCACGCCCCAACGCCGCGTCGAGATCATGAAGGGCAGGACGGTGCCGATGTTGGTCTGCACCATCAGCACGTCACGGCCGCGGTAGTCCATGTAGGACTCGTTGTACTGGCCCAGGCCGTAGAGCGACTCGTCGGCCGTGAGGCTGAAGGCCTGGGTCATCGCGTAGGTCGGCGCGCCGGATATCTCGATGGCCTTGAGCGCGGCGGGCGCCTGCTCGCGGGTGAACAGGCTGCCATCAGGCCGGTAGAAGGCGAGGGCTCCGCTGCGCTTGTCGATCTCCACACGCACGGCCGCGCTGGTCAGCACCAACGCGTCGGCAGACTCCTTCACGTCCAGCGGCACGGCCTGCGGCGCGGCCACGACCACCAGGCTGGGCTGGGTGGCATGGCTCTGGCCCAGGTGAGCCGTCACGCGGACGAGGCCTGGCCCGTAGAACAAGATGTTGCGGGTCAGCGCGCCGAGCTGCACCTGGGCGCCTGCGGCCAGCGGCGTCCATGCAAAGCCGCGTGCGTCGGGCGTCAGTGGCTGGCGCTGTGCCTGGCCCTGGGCGTCAAGACCGGTCGGCGACTGCGCGAGCGCGGCCGGTGTGAGTGCCGCCAGGCAGAGCAGGGTCAGGGTGGCCAGGGCGGCGCGCAGCGCGGGGACGGTGGGGTGATTCATGTTGGACACGCTCAGGCCGCAGCCGAGACAGGCTCCGCGGCGATGACTTCAAGCACGCTGCGTTCGTCCAGCTCGCCGCGGCGGTATTCGCCGGCGGCGCGGCGGTCGCGCATCACGAGGACGCGGTCGCTGCAATGCAGGACCTCGGGCAACTCAGACGAGATGAAGAGGATGGACATGCCACTGCCGTCTTCCTTGTGGGCCAGGGCGCGCACGGCATCCATCAGGTCTTCCTTGGCGCGCACGTCGATGCCTCGGGTGGGCTCGTCGAGGATGAGCACGGCCGGATTCGTGGCCAGCCAGCGCGCCAGCAGGGCCTTCTGCTGGTTGCCGCCGCTGAGTTGCCCGATGGGCGTGTCGGCGCTCGGCGTCTTGATGCCCAGGCGCTTGATGTAGTCGTCGGCCAGGGCCTGCTGCGCTTCACGGCTCATGACGAGGCCCAGGCCGTGCCGGGCCTGCAGCGCGAGCAGGATGTTCTCGCGCACCGAGAGGTCGAGGATGGCGCCTTCGTGCTTGCGGTCCTCGGAGCAGAAGGCGATGCCGGCAGCGATGGCCTCGCGCGGCGAGTGCCAGCGGCCCGTACGGCCTTCGGTTTCCACATGACCCGCATCGGCGGCGTCGGCGCCGAACAGCAGGCGCGCGGCCTCGGTGCGGCCGGAGCCCAGCAGGCCGGCCAGGCCCAGCACCTCGCCGCGCTTGAGCTCCAGGTCGAGCGGGTGCAGCGCGCCGCGCCGGGTCAGCCCTTGCGCCTTCAACACCGCGGCGCCGGTGTTCGGGGCGCGGCTGTCCAGGCGGGTGGGTTGCTGGTCGGGCGGCGCGCCCACCATCTTGTTGACGAGGGCCAGACGGCTGAGGTCGCTCGCCAGGTACTCGCCCTCGGTCTCGCCATTGCGCATGACCGTGATGCGGTCGGCCAGCGCATAGGTCTGGTCGAGGAAGTGGGTGACGAAGAGGATGGCCAGGCCCTGCTCGCGCAGGCGGCGCAGCACGGTGAAGAGGCGCTGCACGGCCGCGTCGTCGAGGCTGGAGGTGGGCTCGTCGAGGATGAGCACGCGGGCCTGCACGCGCAGCGCGCGGGCGATGGCCACCATTTGCTGGACGGACAGCGAGTAGCGCGACAGCGGCGTGGTCACGTCGATGTCGAGGTCCATCTGGGCGAGCACTCGTTTGGCTTCGGCGTTCACCGCAGACCAGTCGATGCGACCCCAGCGGCGCGGGAAGCGCCCGGCGCAGATGTTCTCTGCGACGCTGAGGTTGGTGCAGAGGTTGACCTCCTGGTAGACGGTCTGGATGCCGAGGGCTTGGGCTTCTTCGGTGCGGCGCGGGGCGATGGTCTCGCCGCCGAGTTTGATGGTGCCGGCTTCGGGCGTGTAGAGGCCGGTCAGCACCTTGATGAGGGTGGACTTGCCGGCGCCGTTCTGGCCCATCAGCGCATGAACCTCCCCGGGGAACAGGCGCAGGCTGACGTCGCTGAGCGCCTTGACGCCGGGGAAGCCTTTGTGGATGCCGGAGAGCTCCAGCACGGGCTCGGCGGTTCTATGGAGAGTCATGGTTTCGCGTTCTCAAGCCTCGGCGCTTGCAGGCGCCGAGTCCTTCGTGAGGCGTCGGACAGGACGCTGGTCCTGTCCTCGGTTCTCACTCAGTACTTCCGGTTCGGCAATTCCTTGGCCGCCACTTCCGCCGGGAACACGCCCTCGGTCACGGTGATGCGCTTCTCGACCGGCTTCTTGGCGACCACATCCTTGGCCAGCTGCATCAGCTGGGGGCCCAGCAGCGGGTTGCATTCGACGGTGACGTTGAGCTTGCCGGCCTTCATCGCCTCGAAGGCGCCACGCACGCCGTCGATGGAGATGATGACGATGTCGACGCCAGGCTTCAGGCCGGCTTCCTCGATCGCCTGGATCGCGCCGATGGCCATGTCGTCGTTGTGCGCGTACAGCACGTCGATCTTCTTGTCGCGCTGCTTCAGGAAGGACTCCATCACTTCCTTGCCCTTGGCGCGCGTGAACTCACCGGACTGGGAGCGGATGATCTGCAGCTTGGGGTTGGTCTTGATGACCTCCTCGAAGCCCTTCTTGCGGTCGATCGCGGGCGCCGAGCCCACGGTGCCCTGCAGCTCGACGATGTTCAGCGAAGCACCAGGCGTCTTGGCAGCGCGCTCGAGCAGCCACTTGGCCGCCTTGCGGCCTTCTTCGACGAAGTCGGAGCCGATGAAGGTGACGTAGAGCGACGGATCGGCCACCTTGACGGCGCGGTCGGTCAGGATGACGGGGATGCCGGCCGTCTTGGCTTCCTTGAGCACCGTGTCCCAGCCGGATTCGACGACCGGCGAGAAGGCGATGACGTCGACCTTCTGGGCGATGTAGCTGCGGATGGCCTTGACCTGGTTCTCCTGCTTCTGCTGCGCGTCGGCAAACTTCAGCGTGATGCCGGCGTCCTTGGCCGCGGCCTTGATGGAAGCGGAGTTGGCGGTGCGCCATTCGCTTTCGGCGCCCACCTGGGAGAAGCCCATGACGAGCGGGGCGGCGAGGGCGCTGAACGCAGGGGTCAGCAAAGCGGCGGCCAGCAGGCTGCGACGCAGAATTCTCATGGTTGTCTCCATCTGGGGTCTTGTGACAGCCGATGGTAGGAAGGCCAGTGATGCGCGACCAATGACATTTCTCCGTCAAGCCATGTCGATTTCGGTATGGGCCAGTCTCTCATCTCTGGCCGAGCGGCCTGGCGCGGTCGCCGCGTCTGTGTCGGAATGCCCAGGTAAACAAAGGAACCGACACAGCGCGTCCAAGTGGTACTAGCGGCCTATTTGGTCGACAGCACCAGCACCGTCACTGAATACGGCGCGAAGCTGTAGCTGAACTGCTTGCCGAGCCCGCTCGCCTTGCTCGTCACCGGCACCACCTTGGTCGGCTCGGCGATGGTGTTGGTGTCTTCCTTGTGCGTCGAGCTCAGTACGATTGCCTCCCCTTCGGCCGCCACCTTGACGGCGCCGGCCAGGTCGACCTGCACCGTCTGCGCGTTGCCGATCGCGTTGACGACCTTCAGGTAGATCTCGCCGCGCTGGTCCGACTTGGTCGCCGAGAAGAACATCGTCGGCACCTGCTTGGCCGGCGGCACGTCCTGCGGCGTCTCCTTCTTGGCCTCTTGCTGCCAGGTTTGCATGCTGACCTTCTCGGCGTGCACCGGCAGCGAAACATTGCCCAAATAGTTGCTGAACATCTTTTGCGCGTAGTACGACGGCGAACCGAAGCTGGACTGCGCGTTGTAGCCGATCAGGTTGTACTGCCACTGCATGCCGCCCGGGTTCACGTTCACAAACAGCGGCGCGTAGCAGGACATCTCGACAATGTCGGCATTGCGCTCCATGCCGGCCATGAAGGCGGCATCGGCCAGTGCGGCGTGCAGGTTGGTGGTCGGCGAGCCTTCCTGCCCGGCCCATTCGCCGATAAAGACCTTCGGCCCGCTGCGCGCATAGCTGTCGTAGCGCGCGGCGTCGTTCATCATCTCCATCGGGTTGTAGTAGTAATGCTCGTCGACCAGGTCGGGCACCCGGCTGGACAACTTCTGTTGCTGGCCCAACCAGTCCTTGCCGTTGACCGTGGCGATCAGCTTGATCTTCGGGTACTTCTTCCTGATGGCGTCGTGGAACTGGGTGTAGCGGCCGTCGTAGGTCTTGTTCTTCTCGAAGCCATCCTCGTTGCCGATCTCGACATAGCGCAGCTTGAACGGCGCCGGATGGCCATCCTTGGCGCGCTTCGCGCCCCACTTCGTGCTCACGTCGCCGGTCACATATTCGATCTCGTCGAGCGCGTCCTGGACGAAGGGCTGCAGTTCCTTGCCGACCGGGACGGACTCGCCGTTGAGCGCGTAGCCGGCGAACACCGCCAGCACCGGCTCGGCCTTCATGTCCTCGCACCACAGCAGAAATTCGAGCAGCCCCATGCCGTCGGTAGAGCGGTAGCCCCAGGTGCCGGGATTGCCGGGACGCTGGTCGATCGGGCCCAGCGTTTCCTTCCACTTGAAGCGGTTCGTCACGCTGCCGCCTTCGACGTAGTTCCCGCCGGGGAAGCGCAGGAAGCCCGGCTTCATGTCGATCATCTTTTGCATCAGGTCGGGCCGGTGGCCGTTCGGCCGGTCCTTGTGGGTCGGCGGGAACAGCGACACCAGGTTGAACCACACCTTGCCCGGGCTTTCGGTGGCAAGCACCAGGCGCGCGTCGGCGGTCGGCTTGACGTTCGCACCGGTGGCGAGGGTGACGCTGTAGCGCTTCCATTGACCGTCGATGCGGCCGCCTTCGGCCTGGGCGTAGACGGTCTTGCCGTCGACGCCTTCAATGCTGATGGTCAGCGGCACGCCACTGGCGCCGGACGTTTTGGCGTAGAAGCTGGCGCGGTAGCTGGTGTTCGGCGTGACCGGGATGCCCCAGTAGCCAGCATTGGCGATACCGACACGGTGACCCGGCGAAGCGTTCTCGGCGTCGATCCGCAGACTGGTCGTCAGGGCGGTGCCGGCGACCGGGTAACGCTCGTCGAGCGCCATCGCGGCGCTGCCGCCGGCGTCCTGCACCAGCGACCAGTGCTCCGGCGTGTAGCCGTGATTCTTGAAGGCGCGGTTACGCACCAATTCCGCATACAGGCCGCCATCGTAGGAAAAGTTGATCTCCTCGGTCATCAAGCCGTACAGGGTCGGGCTGACCGGCAGGCCAGGCTTGGCGAGGTCGATCCGGACGGTGGTCTGCGCCATCGCCAGCGGGGCGATCAGGGCAACCAGCGACAGCACACGGGAGCGGAAGCGGCGTTGCACGATTGGCATGGCGGAGCTGTGCGATGGAATGTTCGAGGTCATGGGTGGGATGGTCTGTTAGTGAAGCTGCGCTTTCGGGCGCTTTTGTGTGAGGTCCGCGGCATCAACACCGCGAACGTGGTGACAGGAACGGAAGGCCAGGCGCTTGTTCATGAGCCACAACATTGCGCCGGTGCCATCAGTCAACGCAACAGCCTCAGGCCATAGAGGCCGCCGGCGATGGAACCCGGCTTGGCGACGAAGCGCACCTCCAGCTTGCCGCCTGCGGCAGCGACGAGATCGGGCGGCAGTGGCACTTCGCGGGCATACAGCGGCTGGGCTTCGGAGGCCAGCGCCAGCTCGGCGACGACACGGCCGTTGACGACCACGTCAAAGCGCCGGCCCGCATCGCCGCTGGCCAGCATCAGGCGCAGCAGCCGGCCCTGTGCCTGCGGGTCGTTCAGCGTGTAGCCGAACCACTGCTTCGCATGCCGCCAGCGGCCGGCCGGCGCGATGCCGGTTTCGGCGCCCTCGCCCTGGAAGCTGTGGTCGGACTCGGGCTGCTGCTCGCCCGGGGCGACCTGGTCGATGGTCTGCGCGTCCAGCGCCAGGCGCTCTTCCTCGGCCTTGGCCAGCTCGGCACGCATCAGGCTCTGCTGGGCCGGCGTGGACCGCGCCCAATAGACCATGTAACGCGAGTCGTGCAGGCGGAAGAAGGGGATGAGCTGCAGCTTGTCCGCGTCCTTGCCACCCTGGATGAGGTCGGGCGCGGTAAAGGTGAGCGGCTGGCCGGGCACGGGCTTGAAGCGGCGGATGAAGTCGGCCTTGTCGCTGACGAACACCGGCGCGCTGTCCTGCGGGCAAACGGCGCCGGCCGGGACTTGGTCCCCACGCGCGCTGTCGGCCATGAAGTTCAGCGTCTCGCCCGGCTGCGGCGTCTTGGCGGCCAGCACGATGGGGCCGTGCAGCACGGCGACGTAGTTCTTCAGGCCGGGCATGGGCTCCAGCGTCGTGCGCATGGGCAGCTCGATGTCGACCCGGTCGCCGGCCTTCCAGTCGCGGCGCAGTTCGACATAGTCGCCGGGCTTGGCCGTCACCTTGACGGGGTTGCCGTTCAGCTTGACCCTCAGCGCGCCGGGCGCGACCCAACCGGGGTAGCGAACCTTGAGCGCGAAGCTGCCGGCGCCGTCCACCGTCAGCCGCGTGCGCGACTCGTCGGGGAACCGGGTGGACTGCGTGAGCTTGATGCCGCGCTCGCGCCAGTCCAGCTTGGAGGCGACGAAGAGGTTGACGACCAGTGCGTCGTCGCCCTCATGCGCGTAGATGAACTCGCCGTGACGCGCGTGGCTCTCGATGCCGGAGCCCACGCAGCACCACATGCTGTCGTCCACCTTGGAGTAGACGCGGTAGTGCTGCGGCCGCATCGGCGTGAAGTAGACCAAGCCGCCATCGCCCGGGTGCTGGGACGCGAGGATGTGGTTGTAGAGCGTGCGCTCGTAGTAGTCGGCGTACTTGCCCGTTCCCGCGCCCTGCTTCGGCCGGGCCTGCGCCAGCAGCGCGGTCAGCTTGAGCATGTTGTAGCTGTTGCAGGTCTCGGGGCCTTCCACCGCGTCGAGCATCGGCTTGAAGTCGTCGGCCGGATGGAAGTGCTCCTTGACGCTGTTGCCGCCGATCGCCACGCTGCGCTTTTCGACGACGGTGCGCCAGAAGAACTCCGCCGCGCGCCAGCCCTCGTCCTCGCCAGCCTGCTGCGCGATGCGCGCAAAGCCGATGACCTTGGGGATCTGCGTGTTGGCATGCAGGCCGGTGAGCTTGTCCTGGCCGGCCGCGAGCGGCTGCAGGATGGCCCGGTGCGAGAAGCGCCGCGCCAGCGCCAGGTAGCGCAGGTCGCCGGTCATCTCGGCCACGTCGGCCAGCACCTCGTTCATGCCGCCGTGCTCGGCGCGCAACATGTCCTGCATCTGCGCGTCGCTCAGCGGCGTGGTCAGGCGCAGCGCCCAGTCGCTCAGGCGCACGAGCATGGCCTTGGCGTCGGCATTGCCGGCGTGCACCCAGGCGTCGCGCAGGCCGGCGAACGTCTTGTGGAGGTTGTACCAGGGCACCCAGCGCCCGTTGAGTCCGAAGCTTTCGACCTTGAGCTCGCCCGCGGCCACCTGGCCCCAAGCCTTGGCGCCGTCGGGAACGCCGCCGATGTAGCCGTTGCCGAGCTTGTCCTGGCAGCGCTTGAGTTCGGCGATGAAGTAGTCCAGTCGCTTCTTGACCTCAGCGTCGCCGGTGGAGGCCCACATCAGCGCCAGCGCTGAAACATAGTGGCCGCCCATGTGACCGTCCAGGCCGTGGGACTCCCAATTGCCGTAGCTGGGCGTAGGCACCGGCAGGCCGGCCTCGCGGCGGAAGGGCGCCAGCAGGCGCTCGGGGTCGAGCGCCATCAGGTAGCGCAGGTCGGTGCTCTGCGCGTCGAGGAACGGCCCGTCCTGTAGACGTACACGATCCAGCGCAAAGGCTTGCGTCGCCGCATGCGCGCCGTGGGCACACAGCGCGAGGGCGAAGATGGCGAGAAGGCGTTTCATTGCGAGCTCCCTGTGCGAACCGCCCACAGCGACACGCCGCCGGAGGACAGCGCGCTGAAGGTCACGACGAATGCGCTGGAGTTGGTGTTCCATTGCCGGGACAGTACGCCGGCATAGGTCGCTCCGCCGCTCACCACACTCAGTTTGTTGCTGCCCTTGTGCATCCAGTTGCCTGTCATGCCGCCGCCGAGCGTGCCATCGGCGTTCAGCGTGACGTTGATCGAAGTCTTGCTCACTGCCGTGATGTCCTTGCCATGGTTGACGAGCTTGTAGTTGCCGGCCGCCTGCGCGGCGCTGACGTCGGCCGTCTGCGCCGGCGTGGCCAGGCTCAGCGGCGCGTAGCGCAGCGGCGCGACGACGAGCCAGCCGTCCTCGTTCAGATGCATCTCGTGCACCCGCACCTCGTGGACCTCGCCGGTGCCAGGGAAGCGCGTGTGAAAGATGATGAAGTACTGACCGGTGGCCGCGTCGTGGTAGGCCGAGTTGTGGCCCGGCGAGACATAGCCCAGCGCCGTGCCGGTCTCGCCGGCCGCGTTGGCGAACTGGTGGCCGCCCATCAGCTTCATGCCGTGCGGCGTGATGCTGGCGTCGTCAAAGACCGTGCCGGCCGCACCCTTGACGGTGGCCATGTCGGTGCCGGCACCATCCACGTAGGGCCCATCGGGTTGCAGGGACCGCGTCACGCGGACGTTGTAGCCGCCGGCCGCATCCAGGCCGCCGAAGGACGTGAACAGGTAGTAGTACTGGCTCTGCGGGCTGTAGAGAACGTAGGCCCCTTCAATGCGCGCATGGTTGCCGCCCATCAGGTGCCTGCCGTAGCCCTGGCCCGGCAGCGGCAGGCCGGTCGTCGCGTTCAGCTGCAGGATGAACAGGCCGCCCGAGTAGGAGCCGTAGATCATCCACAGCTTGCCCGTTGCGTCCTTGAACACCTGGGGGTCGACGACGTTGGGGTGGACGGTCGCGTCATAGACCGTGCCGTCCTCGCTGGGCAGCCCCCACATGCCCGATTTCAGCAGGATCTGCTTGTTGACGTAGGGGCCGTCCACCTTGTCGGCCACGGCCACGCCCAGCGCCGAACGCGGAGAGTCGCCCTTGCAGGCGCAGTAATACATGTAGAACTTGCCGTCGTCGAGCCTTGCGACGTCGGGCGCCCACAGGTCGGTGACCTGGGCCCAGGCGAAGGTATCCGCCAGGGCCGTCGTGACCTTGTTGCCGAACAGCGCGTTGGCGTCGTTGACGCCATCGGCCACTTTGGTCCAGTTCATCAGGTCCGTCGTCTTGGCCGCGGCGAGATGGGAGCCGAAGACGTAGAAGGTGCCGTCGGTGCGGATGACCGAGGGGTCATGCACGGCGACGTTGGCGAAGCTCACCGGTGCCTGCGAAGGCGCAGGCGCTGGGGCCGGCGCGGGCGCGGGTGCAGGTGCGGGAGGCGGAGCGGGTGCCGGCGTCGGTGCAGGCGAAGGCGCCGGCGAGTCGCCGCCGCCCCCGCCGCAGGCCGTCAAGGTGAGCACGGCTGCGCCCGCGAGGAACTCGCGTCGCTTGGGGGCGCTCATGGCTCAGCCTTCGATGGCGACGACCAGGACGGACTTGGCAGGCAGCTTCAGCGTGAGCTTGCCGCCGACGGCCTGCGCCTCATAGGCCTGCGGCGTGACCAGCGGCGCCTTGCCCAGTTCGTTTTGCGCATCCATCGCGGCGGCGGTCAGCAGCTTGCCGCGCGCGGCCTTGGCTGCACCGGCGCCGACCTGCACGCTCAGCTCGGCGGGCTGGTTGGGGTTGGCGTTGACCAGGCCGACGTAGAGCTTGCCGTCCTTGGCCCGCGCGGCCGTCACGCTCAGGCCCGGCATCTCGGCCGCGCCGACCTTGTAGACCGGGTTGTTCTCGATCTTGGCGGGCAGCGAGGTCGCGTCCTGGAAGGGCGTGTACAGCGCGAAGGCGTGGTAGGTCGGCGTCAGGACCAGCTTGTCCTTGGTCGTCTGGATCATGGCCTGCAGCACGTTGACCATCTGCGCGATATTGGTCATCTGCACGCGGTCGGCATGGGCGTGGAAGACGTTGAAGTGCAGGGCCGCGAGCAGCGCGTCGCGCAGCGTGTTGCGCTGGACCAGGAAGCCGGGGTTGGTGCCGGGGTCCGCGTCATACCAGCTGCCCCACTCGTCGAAGTAGAAGCCGATCTTCTTGCTGGGGTCGTTCTTGTCGAGGACGGCCGAGTTCTTGGCGATCATCTGCTCGATCTGCTGGACGTTGCCCAGCGTCGAGATCCATTCGCTCTCGGGGAAGCCGATGGCCGCGCCCTTCTTTTCCCAGTTGCCGGTGGGCAGGGTGTAGGCGTGGTGGGAGATCGCGTTGACGCCCGGCACGCCCTTGCTGAGCACGTCGGTCCACTCGGTCTGCATGCCGTTGCCGCCGCTGGCGATGATGATGGGCCGGTTGTGGCCGGGCGCCCTCAGGAAGGAGGCGACCTGGCGGAACTGGTCGGCGTAGTACTCGGGGCGCATGTTGCCGCCGCAGCCCCAGGTCTCGTTGCCGACGGCGAAGTAATGCACGCGGAAGGGCTTGTCGCGGCCGTTCTTGCGGCGCAGCTCGGCCAGTGAGGACTTGCCCTCGGCCGTCATGTACTCCAGCCATTCGGACATTTCCTGCGCGCTGCCGGTGCCCAGGTTGCCGTTGACGTAGGCCTCGGCGCCGATCTGCTCGACCAGGTCGAAGAACTCGTGCGTGCCAACCGCGTTGTCCTCGGGCACACCGCCCCAGTTGCTGTTGACCTTGACCGGGCGTTGCTTGCGCGGGCCGATGCCTTCGCGCCAGTGGTATTCGTCGGCGAAGCAGCCGCCGGGCCAGCGCACCAGCGGCACCTTGAGCTCCTTGAGCGCCGCGACGACGTCCTTGCGCCAGCCGCGCACATTGGGGATCTTGGAGTCGGGACCGACCCACATGCCCTCGTAAATGCCGGTGCCCAGGTGCTCGGCGAACTGACCGTAGATGTTGCGGTGGATGACGGGGCCGGGCTGGTCGGGGCTGACCACCAGCTTGATGTCGGCGGCCAGGGCGCTGGCGCCCAGGGCCAGGGTCGCCCCCAGCGCGACCACCTTGGCGAGCAGTTGCTTCTTCATCGTCTTGTCTCCTGTCGTTTGTCTTGTGTTGATCTTCAGTTGCGCGTCAGCGCGCCGTCGCGGCGGCGCCAGAGGCCACGCTCGTTCGGTTCGCGCAGCACCGGCGGCAGCAGCGCGCGCGGCATGTTCTGGTAGCAGACCGGGCGCAGGAAGCGCTGGATGGCGGCCGTGCCGACCGAGCTGCTGCGGCCGTCGCTGGTCGCCGGGAAGGGGCCGCCATGGACCATGGCCGTCGACACCTCGACGCCCGTCGGGTAGCCATTGGCCAGGATGCGGCCGACCTTGCGCTCCAGCGCCGGCAGCAGGCGGCGGGCGGCGGCGAGGTCGGCCTCGTCGTCGTCCTGCAGCTGCAGCGTCGCGGTCAGCTGGCCTTCCAGGCTCTCGATGACGGCGAGCAGTTCGTCCAGGTCCGAGCAGGCCACCAGCAGCGAGGCGGGGCCGAAGATCTCGGACTGCATCGCGTGGTTGGCCAGGAAGGCCGCGCCGGTCGTCTTGAACAGGCTGGGCGCACCCTTGCAGGCACTCGATTCACCGCGCAGCAACGTGTCCACGGCAGGCTGGCCGGCAAGCTGGTCCTCGCCGCGCTGGTAGGCGCCGGCGATGCCGGGAGTCAGCATGGTGGCGGCCGGCATGGGCTTGAGGGCCTCGGCAGCGGCGCTGGCGAAGCGGTCGAAGTCCGCGCTGGCCAGGCCCAGCACCAGGCCAGGGTTGGTGCAGAACTGGCCGACGCCCATCGTCAGCGAACCCGCAAAGCCGGTCGCGATCTCGGCGCCGCGCGCGGCTAGCGCGCCAGGCAGCAGGACGACGGGGTTGATGCTGCTCATCTCGGCGTAGACCGGGATGGGCTGGGGCCGCGAAGCCGCCGCGGCCATCAGCGCGATGCCACCGCTGCGCGAGCCGGTGAAGCCGACAGCCTGGATAGCCGGGTGGCGCACCAGCGTGTCGCCGATGCCGTGGCCGCTGCCGGTCAGCAGCGCGAAGACGCCGGCGGGCAGGTTGGACAGCTTGACCGCCTCGACGACCGCGCGGCCGACCAGCTCGGACGTGCCCGGGTGGGCCGAGTGCGCCTTGACGACGACCGGGCAGCCGGCGGCCAGGGCCGCGGCGGTGTCGCCACCGGCGACCGAGAAGGCCAGCGGGAAGTTGCTGGCGCCGAATACGGCCACCGGGCCGACGCCGACGAAGCGCAGGCGCAGGTCCGGCCGCGGCGGTGTGCGGGTGGGCAGCGCCGTGTCGATGCGGGCGTCCTGCCAGCTGCCTTCGCGCAGCAGCTCGGCGAACAGCTTGAGCTGGTTCATCGTGCGGCCACGCTCGCCTTCCAGGCGGGCACGCGGCAGGCCGGTCTCGGCCATGGCGCGCACGATCAGGTCGTCGCCCAGCGCCAGGATCTGCGCGGCGATCTGCTCCAGGAAATCGGCACGCTCCTGATCCGTCGTCGCGCGGTAGGCGTCGAAGGCGGCGCCGGCGAGCGCGCAGGCTTCGGACACCTGCGCGGCATCGACGGCGTTGAAGTCAGGGCCGATGGCTTCGTTCTTGCTGGGGTCGAAAGCCTGGAAGGGCTTGCCCGCGCCGCGCACCGGCTGGCCGCCGATCAGCGCCAGGCCTTGGAGGGTGTTGCTCATGAGGAGTCCTTAATGGGAATGGCGCGGCACGGCCGAGCCGCGCTTGCCGAGCAGGAAGTCGAAGTCGCAGCCTTCGTCGGCCTGCAGCACGTGCTGCACATAGAGGCTGCGGTAGCCACTGGCGTCCTGGGGGTCGACGGTTTGTGCCGCGGCCCAAGCAGCCAGGCGCTCGGCCAGTTCGGCCTCGGGCACGTCCAGGTGCAGGCGGCCGCCAGCGCAGTCCAGCTCGATGAAATCGCCTTCCTTGACGACGGCCAGCGGCCCACCGGCGCGCGCTTCGGGCGCGACGTGCAGCACGACGGTGCCGTAGGCGGTGCCGCTCATGCGCGCGTCGGAGATGCGCACCATGTCCTTCACGCCGGCGGCCAGCAGCTTGGGCGGCAGACCCATGTTGCCAACCTCGGCCATGCCGGGGTAGCCCTTGGGGCCGCAGTTCTTCATGACGAGGATGGAACTGGCGTCGACGTCCAAGTCGGGATCGACGATGCGCGCCTTGTAGTCCTCGAAGTTCTCGAACACGACGGCACGGCCGCGGTGCTTCATCAGCTCGGGCGTGGCGGCCGAGGGCTTGAGCACGGCACCGCGCGGCGCCAGGTTGCCGCGCAGGATGCAGATGCCACCATCGGCGATCAGCGGGTTGTCGAGCTGGCGGATGACTTCGTCGTCGTAGATGGGCGCGTCGACGCAGTTGGTCCACAGGCTCTTGCCGTTGACGGTCAACGCGTCCTTGTTCGGCAGCAGGCCGCCCTCGCCCAGGCGGCGGATGACGGCGGGCAGGCCGCCAGCGTAATAGAACTCTTCCATCAGGAAGCGGCCCGAAGGCAGCAGGTCCACGACAGTGGGCGTGCCGCGGCCGACGCGGGTCCAGTCTTCCAGCTCCAGGTCCACGCCGATGCGCCCGGCGATGGCTTTCAGGTGGATGACGGCGTTGGTCGAGCCGCCGATGGCGGCGTTGACGCGGATGGCGTTCTCGAACGCCTCTTTCGTCAGCACCTTGGACAGCGTCAGCTGCTCCCACACCATCTCGACGATGCGCATGCCCGACAGATGGGCCAGTACATAGCGGCGGGCATCGACGGCGGGAATCGCGGCGTTGTGCGGCAGGGACGTGCCCAGCGCCTCGGCCATGCAGGCCATCGTCGAGGCCGTGCCCATGGTGTTGCAGGTGCCGGCCGAACGCGAGTGACCGGCCTCGGCAGCCATGAAGTCGTGCATGCTGAGTTCACCGGCCTTGACCTGCTCGTGCAACTGCCACACGGCCGTGCCCGAGCCGATGTTCTTGCCCTTGAGCTTGCCGTTGAGCATGGGGCCGCCGGTGACGACGATGGCCGGCACGTCGACGCTGGCCGCGCCCATCAGCAGGGCGGGCGTGGTCTTGTCGCAGCCCACCAGCAGCACGACGGCGTCCATCGGGTTGCCGCGGATGCTTTCTTCGACGTCCATGCTGGCGAGGTTGCGCGTCAGCATGGCGGTCGGGCGCAGATTGCTCTCGCCGTTGGAGAACACCGGGAACTCGACCGGGAAGCCGCCCGCCTCCAGGATGCCGCGCTTGACGTGCTCGGCCAGCTTGCGGAAGTGGGCGTTGCAGGGGGTCAGCTCGCTCCAGGTGTTGCAGATGCCGATGATGGGCTTGCCCTGGAATTCATGGTCGGGGATGCCCTGGTTCTTCATCCAGGAGCGGTACATGAAACCGTTCTTGTCCTGGGTGCCGAACCACTCGGCGGAGCGTAGCTTGACCTTGCTCTTCTTGTCGTCAGTCGTCATGTGTTGTCTCGATGTCATTCCCGGCACGCAGGTTTGCCGCTTCACTGGGCTGGCTGCGCCATTCAGACGCAGGCAGCCCGTCAAACGATGCTAGGGGCCGAGGGATACGCGATCCAATCAAATTCCTCGACGTATCGATATCGAAACCGGCATCAATCAAGCCGGGAAGGCTTGCCAAACAGCGGCATGCCGTCGGCCGACCACCGCAACGGCTTCACGAAGCTGTGGCGGTCGGGGTTCCACAACGGGTCGCCGACGATCTCGGTGTAGGTGCGGGCGTGATAGACCAGCAGCACCTCGTCGCGGTCGTCGCCAGCCGTGAAGCTGTTGTGACCGGGGCCGAAGACGCTGTCCTCGGCGCAACTGCGCATGACCGGCTGGACGGACTTGCGCCAGCTTGCCGGGTCCAGCAGGTTGGCGTTTTCATCCGCCCAAAGCAGGCCCATGGCGTAGTTCTCGTCGGTGGCGCTGGCTGAGTAGCTGATGAAGACGCGGCCGTTTCTCCGCAGCACCGAGGGCCCTTCGTTGACGAGGAAGCCGCGGCACTCCCAGGCGTACTCGGGCCGGCTCAGCAGCACCGGCGCGCCACCCAGTTGCCAGGGCGTTTTCATCGGTGCGAGGTAGAGGTTGGAGTTGCCGGGGATGGCCGGGTCCTTCTGCGCCCACAGGTAATAGAGCTGGCCGCGGTGCGTGAAGGTGGTCGCGTCCAGGCAGAAGCTGTCCATGCCGGAGTCGACCTGGCCGAGGAACTCCCAGGGGCCGCCCAGTGGGTCCTGGGCGATGTTCCTGATCGCATACATGCGGTGCTGAAACATGCCCAGGCCATCCAGCGCGCGGGTTGGCGCGGCCGCGAAGTAGACATACCAGGCGCCGTCGTTGAAATGCAGTTCGGGCGCCCAGACCAGCTCGGAATACGGCCCCGTGTCGGGCTTGTGCCAGACGTCGAAAACCGGCGCATCCACCAGGCCCTCGATGGTGAGGGCGCGGCGGATCTCGATGCGGTCGTACTGCGGCACCGAGGCGGTGAAGTAGTAGAAGCCGTCAGCGTGGCGGCTGATGTGGGGATCGGCGCGCTGGCGGATCAGCGGTTCAAGCAGGTCAGACATGGGTACGGCGGCATAAAAAGGGGCGTTACCGGCGAGGCGCCTGCAACGCCCTGGACGAGCCGAGGGTCGTCGGGGTCAAAGCTTCCAGCGCACCGACACCCCCACCGTGCGGTCGTAGTAGCGCACGTCGCGCACCAGCGACGGGGTCTGGTCGAAGTAGTCGTGATAGGACTGGTTGAGCAGGTTGGTCACGTCCACCGACATCGTCAGCTGCTTGTTGAAGCTGTAGCCGAACGAGGCGTCCAGCGTGCGCAGCGGCGCCACCCACAACTCACGGCCCGTCGTGCGGTAAGGCTTCTCGGCCAGGAACTTGCTGCGCCAGTTGTAGGCCAGGCGGGCGTAAATGTCACCGTACTCGTACAAGCCGACCAGGTTGTAGGCCGACTTGGACTGGCCGAGGAAGGGGCCGGTCACGCCGTTCGGGTCGGTCTGCTTGCCGGTCATGAAGGTGTAGTTGGCCTCCAGGCCGAAGCCGCCAAGCCAGCCGGGCAGGAAGTCGTAGAACTGGCGGTAGCTCAGCTCGTAGCCGTGCAGATTGGCCTTGTTGATGTTGATCGGCTGCGTGATGCGGTAAGGCACGCCACCGATCGTCGTCTCGACCGTCTGCGAGTACACGCGGTTCTTGAACTTGTGCTCGAAAGCCGTGGCCGTCACCGAGCCGGTGCGGGCGAAGTAGTACTCCAGCGCCGCGTCCACATTGGTGGACTCGGTCGGTTTGAGCTGCGGGTTGCCGCCGTTGGCCGTGCCGTAGGTGACGCCGCCGCCCGGGGGCGTGAAAGTGATGCCGGGGTTGTAGTCGACGAAGTTCGGGCGCTCGATGGCCTTGCCGGTCACCAGGCGGGCGATCAGCTTGGACGTCAGCTCGGCCTTCAGCGACAGCGTCGGCAGCGCGTCGGTGCGCGAGGTGTCGATGTTGACCGGCGTGATGACGCCGGTGCTGGCATTGCGGGAGTTGCCCATCAGCTTCTGCTCGGTGCGCACGACACGCAGGCCGAACACGCCGGTCACCGGCACACCGCCGGCGTTGAAGCCGAACTTGGTGCGGCCGTAGATCGCCTGGGTCGTCTCGCTGTCGTCGAACAGCGTCATCGGGTCATAGGCCGTCAGCGCGCCGTTGCCGTTGGTCAGCAGCTTGCGGAAGGCTTCGCCGTTGTTCAGCAGCCAGTCGCGGTCGGCATAGACGTATTGCTTGACGCCGTAGTCGCCCCAGGTGGGCGGCGACACCGAGAACATGTCCGCCAGCGCGGCATCGGCCGTCGACTTGCCCACGGCCGAGAAGCTGGTCGTCCAGGGCATGGTGGTGCCGATGGACATGGCCGTGCGCTTGGCCAGGCGCGCGCCGCCGCTGACCTCGCGGAAGAAGCCGTCGCCGATGTCATAGGTCGCGTCGCCGCGCCAGTCGGTGTTGTGGCCGTCGCGCTCGCCGCGCACATCCACGCCGCCGTTGATGCGGAAGTTGGCCTTGCTGGTCAAGTCCAGGTTGGGGTAGTTGATGTAGCCGCCGCCGTCCTGCACCTTGGCCACCGTGCTGGTGGGCGAGTAGCCGGTGTCCAGGATGCGGTTGACCCAGTCGATCTGGCTGTTGGTGCGGGCCAGCTCGGTGGACAGGCGCAGGCGGTCGGTCACGTCCCAGTGGCCGCCCAGGGCCACCTGGGCATTGCTGACCGTGTCGTGCTTGGCCTGCGTGGAAGTGAAGCCCCAACCGTTGTAGTTGGTGTTGGTGACCGTGTCCATGAAGTTGGTGCCGGGCTTGACGGTCACCACCGAGGTCGGCTCGAAGACCGGCGCGCCGGCCACCAGGAAGGACTGCTGGAAGCGGTGGTTGATGCTGGTGCCGAAGCCTTCCAGATAGACCTCCTTGTCGGCGCTCGGCTTCCACTGCAGTGCGAAGTTGCCGGCCAGGCGCTTGCGGTCGCCGAGGTCCAGCACACGGCCGACGGCGTCGGAGCCGACGATGCTGCGGCCGGCGTTCGTGAAGGTCAGCGGGTCGCCGACCCATGCGCGCTCATCGTGGTACTTGCCGCGCTGGTAGGACAGGCCGAACAGGGCGCCAACCTCGCCGAGGTCCGTCTTCCAGCGGTTGGAGGCCATGCCGCTCAGGTCGGGATTGTTGACGTCGGCCTTGTCGCGGTGCTCCATGCGGCCGTTGACGACGAACTGGGCGCCCTTGAAGTCGAAGGGGCGGTTGGTGCGCACGTCGATGACGCCGGCCGTGCCGCCTTCGGGCAGGCTGGCTTCCTGGGTCTTGTAGACGTCGATGCGCTTGAGCATCGTCGCCGGCACGTCGGCCAGATAGAGGCTGCGGCCCGAGTCCGAGAAGAACTCGCGGCCGTTCAGCAGCGTGACGATGCCGCCCAGGCCGCGCACGATGACCGTGCCGGCCTCGCCGTTGCCGCGCTGGATCTGCACGCCGGTGACGCGGCCGACCAGCTCGGCCACGTTCTTGTCGGGGAACTTGCCGATGTCCTCGGCGACGATGGAGTCGACGACCTGGTCGGAATTCTTCTTGATGGCCTGGGCCGTCTCGGCCGAGGCACGGGCGCCGGTGACGACGACGGTCTCCAGCTGCTGGTCGGCAGCGGCCGCAGCGGCCTGCTGCGCCAGCGCGCTGCCGGACAGGGCGGCCAGCGCGGCGGCGGCCGTCAGGCTCAGGGCAAAGCTCGGGAAATTCTGGAAATGGGCACGCGCATGCCGCGGCGCCAGGCCTTGTTGCTTCATCTTGTCTCCGGAAATCGTTATGGGTGCAGATCCAACCCTGGCAGCGTCGGCCTCTCGGGGGCCGGTGGCTCGGGTCTGAAATCATGCTAGGGGCCCGACCGATTCGCGACTAATCACATTTTTGGATTTATCGATGTCGGTTTTCGCATCGTTACCGCGGGTATTTACCAGCAAGGTTGCAATGGCCCTGACGGCCAGGTGAAGGCGCGCCCCTATTATCTAAAACCGCCGCTCCAAAGCCTTGATCCATGTCCGCCGCGGGTATTTCGCCAACCACTGCAAACCTCCGCCAACCGTTCGGCCTGTTTGTGCTCGCCGGTGCAGAAATGTGGGAGCGATTCAGTTTCTACGGCGTTCGCTCGCTGCTGGTGCTGTATCTGGTGGAGGCTTTGCAATATTCGCGGGCCGACGCGGTTTCGGTCGTCGGCATGTATACCGGCTCGGCGTTCTTCTGCGCCATCTTCGGCGGCTGGCTGGCGGACCGCCTCCTGGGCCAGCGTCCCGCGGTGCTGCTGGGCATGCTGCTGATGATGGCCGGCCATGTCGCACTCGGCGCGGGCCAGCCCGTCACCCTGGGCCTGGGTTTGCTGGCGGTGGGCACCGGCCTTTTCAAACCCACCACGACGGCCATGGTCGGTGCGCTATATCTGCCAGACGACGCGCGGCGCCAGGGTGGGTATACGGTGTTCTATATGGGCATCAATATCGGCGCGGCCCTGTCTGCGCTGATCGGTGGGTATCTGGCGCAGCGCCACGGCTGGGGTTATGGATTCATGTCTGCCGCGGCGGGCATGGCCGTCGGCGTCGTGGTTTTCATGGCCGGTTGGCGCTGGTTGCCGCCTGTGGCTGCGCCAGCGCCCGAGCCGGCACGCGCGGCCTGGACTGATGCGCAGGCGCGGCGCCGCATCCAGGTCATCTTGCTGATGTCGCTGGTGGCCATCTGCTTTTACATCGGCTACGAACAGGCGGCTGGCGCGATGACGCTGTTCGTGCGCGACCACGTCTCGCCGCAATTCCTCGGCATCGAGCTGACCGCCGCGCAGTTCCTGGCCGTGAACCCCCTGCTCGTCATCCTGCTGGCGCCGCTGTCAGCGCGCCTGCTTTCGCGGCTGGGCTGGCCGGAATTTCGCGTGCAGGGCCTGGGCATGATGGTGCTGGGCCTGAGCTTCGTGCTGCTGCAGGCGTTGCAGGGCCGCGCCGCGCAGGGCGAGGTCATTCCGGCCTGGATGATGGTCGGCGTCATCGGCGTGCAGACGCTGGCCGAGCTGCTGGTCGTGCCCATCGGGCTGGCCGTGGTGTCGCGGTATGCGCCAGCCGGCTGGGCGGCCACGTTGATGGGCGCCTGGATGCTGGCCAAGGCCACGGCCGGCCTGCTGGCCGGCCAGCTCTATGGCTGGCTGCTGCCGACGGGGCTGTCGCTCTACGGGGTGGTGACCGCCATCGGCATCGCCGGGGGCCTGCTGCTGATCTCGGCGTCCGGCGCACTGCGGCGATACGCCGGCATGGGCGACCTGCGCCCGGGCTGAGCGTCAGCTGGCGACCTTGAGCGCCGCCTGGTGCAGGCGCACCATGTGATAGGGATCGGGCTGCGCATCACGGCAGCCGCCGCTCTTGCAGGGCAGGGCATCGGCCGCGCGCCAGCCGCCATGCTCGGCGTCGATGAGCTGGGTCTTGATCAGCCCCTGCGTCTGCTCGTAGCGCCGCCACAGGTCGTTGCGGCCCGTGGCTTGGCCCGCGACGAGCAGGGCATGCAGGCATTCGGCCTGCTGCCACCAGCCCTTGTGCGCGTCGGCCTTGCCCCCGTCCGGGAAGGCTTTCAGGCCGCAGCCGCCGTCGATGTCGTCATAGCCGGTGGCCAGCGCATAGGCGAGCACCCGCTCGGCCACCTGGGCATAGATGGGCGACACCAGCGCGCCCTTCATCAGCAGATGGCTCCATTCGAACTGGTGGCCGATGTCGATATAGCCGCCGGCTTCCCGCGTCGGCAAGGGCTTCCAGCCCTCGTCGTACCACTCGGGGATGTGAGCGCTGCCCTCGGCCTGTCCTTGCAGCAGCTTGTAGGCGACGAAGTCGCCCAGGCGCCGGGCGCCGGCCTCGACGGTCTTGTCGCCGGTGGCATCGCGCAGAGCCAGCAGCGCCTCGAACATGTGCATGATCGGGTTCTGCGTGCGCGCGCCCGGAATGGGCTTGAAGTCACGCTCGCATTCGTTGTAGAGGCCACCGGCCGGCTCGAAGAAGTTGAGTTCGATCTCGCGCCAGGCCTGCAGGGCCGCATCGCGATAGCGCACATCGCCTCCAATGCGGTAGATCTCGGCCAGCGCCAGCAACGCAAAGGCATGGCCGTAGGCGCGCTTGATCGAGGCGCGCGGGATGCCGTCCGCTCCCACGGTGTGGAAGAAGCCGCCATGCACCGGGTCGCGGAAGCGCTGCAACAGATAGTCGGCGCCCCGCCGGGCCACCTTGAGATAACCCGCATCTGGGATGAACTCATGGCCAGCGGCGAAGGCGTAGACGAGGCGGGCCTGGCCGATCAGCTCGAGTTCCGGCTGGGGCTGGGGCTGCCAGGCGCGGTTGAAGGCCAGCTGGAAGCTGCCGTCGGGCCGCAGCGCATGACCATGCCAGTGCAGCAGCAGGGCCTCAAGATCGTCCCGGTGCCAGCCGGTATCGATGCGGTTGCGGATGCGCGCATCCGGGTCGCTGCAGGCGGCCAGGGCGGCGAGCAGCGCGAGGACAGACCGGCGGTCGAGCTTCACGTCAACGACCATGGGGCCAGGTGGCCCGCTTGGTCGGTCCCTTGCTCGACCTGCCGCGCGCGGTCCAGAGCTTGTAGGCCGCCGGCGTCAGCTCGCGCTTGAGCAGGGCCACCAGCTCGCCATGCCCGATGCCATGCATCAGCAACACCTTGGTGTAGGGCGGTGTGTCCTCGAACGCGGTGGCGATGACACGCTTGACTTCTTCTGGATTGAGCTTGGGTGCGGGCTTGGCCATGCCCGCATTCTGTCAGCCGAAGCACCGGGCTCACCCCGCCAATGCGGGGGTGGGGCCCTTCGCCCAAGCGGCCAGTGCCGTCCTACAGCGCCTGTGCCGTCGCGCTGGCACCACGCCTCGGTGCGGCACGCCAGCATCGGGGCCATTGACTGACCCATCGGCTCACGCCGCTACAGCCATGACCTCTTCCACTCCCGTCGTGACCCTGACACCCAAGCCCGTCGCCGCACCCAACCGGCGGCCCGCCCTGTCACTGCTGGCCTCCGAGCCGGCGCGCGCCACGCTGGAAGCCTGGGCCGCGTTGATGCAGTGGGGCAAGACGCCCAGCCAGGTCGGCGCCGGCCATACCGTGGTGCTGTTCCCGGGCCTGGGAACGGACGGCCTGACGCTGTGGCCGCTGCGCCGGCATCTGGAGCGCGCCGGCTTTCGGGCGCTGGACTGGGGGCAGGGCATGAACACCGGGCCCAAGGGCGACGTCGATGCCTGGCTGGAGACGTTGGCCGACAAGCTGCACGAGCGCGTGGCGCCGGCACGCGAGGTCAGCTTCGTGGGCTGGAGCCTGGGCGGCTTCTATGCGCGCGAGCTGGCCAAGCGCTGGCACGACCGCGTGCACCACGTCGTCACCATCGGCACGCCCTTCAATGGCAGCGTCGACGACACCAACGTGGGCTGGCTGTTCCGCCTGCTGAACGGGCGCGAGGCCCCCGCCGAGGCGGCGCTGCGCGAGCGCCTGGCGGAGCCGCCGCCGGTGCCGACGATCTCGCTGTACAGCCGCCGCGACGGTGTCGTCTCGTGGGAAGCCTGCACGCACGCGCGCCGCTGGCCGCTGGCGCGAGACATCGAGGTGCAGGCCAGCCATATGGGCATGGGCTGGGCGCCCGAGGTGCTGAACCACGTGACGGGCGTGCTGGGCTGCCGCCGCCAGACCACCTGAGTTTGCGGGCCGAGCGCCGGGCCTGCCATGGGCCAGAGGCCCATGGCCTTCCGTAGGCACAAGCAGTCCGCAGGGACTGCTTGTGTCCGACTCCAGTTCACCTAGCCGGCCCGCGCTGGCGATGTGCTCGCGGCTCGATGCCGCGAGCATCGCCGTGCCCTCGGGGCTGAGGCCGGACACATCGCGCCCAGTGGGCGGGATGTGCCTGCCGAAGAGCTGCGGCACCTGCCGCGGCGCGGTCTGCAAGACCGACCAGGGCGCCCGCGTTCAGCGAGGCGGACTTGGACGAGGGGCTAACGGTCAGCCGCCGCGCGTCACCGGCATCGAGACCCTGTCGGCCGGCAGCTTCATGTGGCTGGCCAGCTCCAGCTTGGCGAGCGAATTGCGGTGCACCTCGTCCGGGCCATCGGCCAGGCGCAGCGTGCGCTGGTGCGCCCACATCATGGCCAGCGGCGTGTCGTCGCTGACGCCCATGCCGCCGAACACCTGGATGGCCCAGTCGATGACCTGCAAGGCCATGTTGGGCGCGACGATCTTGATCATCGCGATCTCGGCCTTGGCGACCTTGTTGCCCACCGTGTCCATCATGTAGGCGGCTTTCAGCGTCAACAGGCGCGCCTGTTCGATCATGCAGCGCGACTCGGCGATGCGCTCCTGCGTGACGGTCTGCTGGGCAATCGTCTTGCCGAAGGCGGTGCGGGCGATGGCGCGTTCGCACAGCAACTGCAGGGCGCGCTCGGCGGCGCCGATGCTGCGCATGCAGTGGTGGATGCGGCCCGGGCCCAGGCGCCCCTGCGCGATCTCGAAGCCACGGCCCTCGCCGAGCAGGATGTTGCTGGCGGGCACGCGCACATTCTTCAGCTCGACTTCCATGTGGCCGTGGGGCGCGTCGTCATAGCCGAACACGGACAGTGGACGGACCACCGTGATGCCCGGCGCGTTCGCCGGCACGACGATCATGGACTGCTGCTCGTGGCGGCCGGCCTCGGCGTTGGTCTTGCCCATGACGATGTAGACGGCGCAGCGCGGGTCGCCAGCACCGGAGCTCCACCACTTGCGGCCGTTGATGACGTAGTCGTCACCATCGCGCTCGATGCGGCATTCGATGTTGGTGGCATCGCTCGAAGCCACGGCCGGCTCGGTCATCAGGAAGGCCGAGCGGATCTCGCCGCGCAGCAGCGGCTCCAGCCATTTGTCCTTCAGCCCCTCGGACGCATAGCGCTCCAGCGTCTCCATGTTGCCGGTGTCGGGTGCCGAGCAGTTGAAGACCTCGGGCGCCCAGAACACGCGACCCATGATCTCGCACATCGGTGCATATTCGAGGTTGGACAGGCCCTCGGGCGCGCGAGCGGACTTGGGCAGGAAGAGGTTCCACAAACCGGCCGCGCGGGCCTTGGGCTTGAGCTCCTCGATGACCTTCGTGGGCACCCAGGGATTGCCGGCGCGACGGTTGGCAGCCACCTCGTCGAGATAGCGCTTCTCGTTCGGATAGATGTGCTCGTCGAAGAAGGCAAGCAGGCGCTCACGCATCTGCGCGACCTTGGGGCTGTAGTCGAAGTTCATGGCGCGGCTTCTTTCGAGTGCGGGGTGCGCCAGTGTGGCCCAGCGACCCGCGGGCGCTTGTCACTCAGGTGGCAGAGCCTGGCAATGGCGCGGCAATGGGTCGCGTTGCCAGGCCCTAGCCCAGCAGCTTCTCTTCGGCCAGCGCCAAGGCCTCCGGCTTGCCGCTGATGACCAGGGTGTCACCACTGGCCAGCGTCGCGCCGTCAGCAAGCAGGCCTTTGCCGTTGGCGCGTCGAAGTGACACCACGGCGACACCCAGGGCGTGCAGGGCCAGGTCGTCCAGCAACTTGCCGGCATGCAGGCTGGCGGTGGGCAGCGTCACCGACGCCAGGCGGGCCTGGTCGAGCTCGTCGGCGGTGTCGTCGTCGGCGCCGTGGAAATAGCCGCGCAACAGGCCATAGCGCTTGTCGCGCGCATCGCGCGTGATGCGGATGACGCGGCGCATCGGCACCCCCACCAATGCCAGCGCATGCGAGGCCAGCATCAGCGAGCCCTCGATGGCCTCGGGCACGACCTCGGTGGCGCCGGCGGTCTTGAGCCGCTCGAGGTCGGTGTCATCGATGGTGCGCACGACGACCGGCACCCTGGGCGCATGGGCTCGCACGAGGTCGAGGATCTTCAGTGCCGACGGCGTGTCGTGGTAGCTGACGACGACGGCGCTGGCCCGCGCCAGGCCCGCGGCCATCAGGCTCTGCACCTTGGCCGCGTCACCGAAGACAACGCTCTGGCCCGCCGCTGCGGCCTGGCGCACGCGGTCCGGGTCGAGGTCCAGGGCCATATAGGGAATGTGTTCTCCCTCCAGCAGCCGCGCCAGGTTCTGGCCCGAGCGGCCGTAGCCGCAAATGATGACGTGCGCCTCGGACTGGATGGACTTCTTGGCGATCATCGTCAGCTGCACCGACTGCATCAGCCAGTCGCTGCTGGACAGCTTCATGACGATGCGGTTGCTGTACATGACGAGGATGGGCGTACCCAGCATGGACAGCACCATGCTGGCCAGCACCGGGCTGACCCATTGCTGCGCCACCAGGCCGTGCTGCGTTCCAAGCGTCAGCAGCACGAAGCCGAATTCGCCGGCCTGGGCGAGGTACAGGCCCGTGCGCAGCGCAACGCCCGGCGGTGACTTGAACAGGCGGGCCAGGCCGGCGATCAGCGCGAACTTGGCCGCCACCGGCGCCAGGGTGAGCAGGATGACCAGCCACCAGGTGTCCACCAGCGGCCGCCAGTCCAGCTTCATGCCGATGGTGATGAAGAACAGGCCCAGCAGCACGTCGTGGAAGGGCCGGATGTCGGTCTCCACCTGGTGGCGGTACTCGGTCTCCGAGATCAGCATGCCGGCCACAAATGCGCCCAGGGCCAGGCTGAGTCCGAAATGCTCGGTCAGCCAGGCCAGGCCGAGCGTGACCAGCAGCAGGTTGAGCATGAAGAGCTCGTCGCTCTTGCGCCGCGCCACCAGCGTCAGCCACCAGCGCATCACCTTCTGGCCGCCGTAGAGCAGCAGGGTCAGCAGGGCCGCGGCCTTCAGCCCGGCCCAGGCCAGCGCGCTCATCATCTCGCTGCCGGTGCTGTTCAGCGCCGGGATCAGCACCAGCAGCGGCACGACGGCCAGATCCTGGAACAGCAGTACGCCCATGACGAGCTTGCCGTGCGGACTCTCCAGCTCCAGCCGCTCGGCCATCAGCTTGACGATGATGGCCGTCGAGCTCATGGCCATCGCCGAGCCGAGCACCAGGGCCCCCTGCCAACCCATCTGCCAGGCGCTGCCCAGCATCGCGAAGCCGGCGATCAGCAGCGCATTGCCGAGCATGGCGCCGGCAATGGTCAGCGCCACCTGCGCCATGCCGATGCCGAAGACGGCCGTCCTCAGCGCGCGCAGCTTGGGCAGGTTGAATTCCAGCCCGATGGCGAACATCAGGAAGACGACGCCGAACTCGGCCAGGTACTGGATGCTGGCGGAATCGTGGGCAAAAGCCAGGGCGTTCGGCCCGATCAATACGCCGACGGCCAGATAGCCCAGCATGGGCGGCAGTTTCAGCAGGCGGCAGACGACCACCCCCAGCACGGCGGCCACGAGATAGAGCAGGGCGAGGTCGAGGGAGGTCACCCGCGGATGGTATTCGTCACCTTCGCTCGCTGACTGGGGATAGTTCGGACCGGCAACGGCGCGGTACGTCCCTATAGTTCGCGCCGCCCAGGTCGCCGCGGGCTCACACCCCGGCAAAGACGACCCGGCGACACCGGTTCGCGCCGTCGAAGAGCGGCGCGTGTGATGCAACAGGGAGATCTCATGTTTACGTTGAAGGAATGGGCGCGGCGAGCTGCGCTCGGCACGCTGCTGGCCGCCACGGCCTTGTTGGGAGGCTGCGCCAGCGCCTATCTGGACGGCAGCACCAAGGAAATTGCAGCGGCGCAGTTCAAGAAGCCGCCGGCTCCAGCGCCGGTGCAGGTGCTGTTCGACTTCCAAACCAAGGGGGTGGCCAACGCGCAGGCCACGGCCATGCTGCGTGATCGCGTCTCTGCTCAGGTGAAGGCCAGCGGCATGTTCAGTGAAGTGGGCAGTGCCGCCGTGCCCAATGGAGCCGTCCTCAGCATCACGCTGAACAACGTGCCGCTGACCGACAACGCCTTCTCCAAGGGATTCGTGACCGGACTGACCTTCGGCCTCGCCGGCTCGCAAGTGTCGGACGGCTACATCTGCACGGCCACCTACCGGGCGTCGGGCGACGCCGCACCCGTCGTCAAGCAGGCACGTCACGCCATCCACACGACCATGGGCGCAGCTGCGACACCGGGCAATGCCACCAAGATGCCCAACCTTCAGGAAGCAGCGTTCCAGATGACCAACCAGGTTGTCAGCAACGTGCTGAACGACATTTCCCAAGACCCCAGCTTCAAGTGAAGGACGACCGAACCATGATCCATGCCTTGCTCTCCTCCCGGGCCACCGCGCAGCGCCTGGCCCTGGTCGTCTTGCTGGCCGCGCTGACGGGCTGCGCGTCCGTGAAAATGCCCGCCCCGGCGCCCAGCGCCGCTAACGCCGAAAAGCTGCGCGCCACCAAGCTCGTGCCCGCCCAGGTCGGCAGCTTCAAGCTCGCCGCCGGCAAACCGGCCGAGATGGACACCACACTGGGCGGCCTGCGTGGCTCGTCGCTCAGCCCGGCAGGCGGCAGCTTCGCGGGCCAGTTGCGCGATGAGATCGCCGCTGAGCTGACGGCCGCAGGCCTGCTGGACTCGAAGTCCAAGATCGTCATCGAAGGCCAGTTGACCGACAGCATGGTCGATGCCGGCATGAGCACCGGCAAGGGACGGCTGGCCGCCAAGATCCAGATCAAGCGCGAAGGCAAGACGGTGTTCGACAAGGAAGTGATTGCCGAGTCCACCTGGGAATCGTCCTTCGTTGGCGCGATCGCCCTGCCGGCAGCCATCAACCAATACGGCGCGCTCTACAAGACCCTGGTCGGCAAACTGTTCGACGACGCCGACTTCAAGCGCGCACTGGCCTCGCAGTAGGCGCCTGAGATTGCTGCCCCCAAACCGGCTGCGGCCGGTTTTCCTCTTCCTGAAGCGGGCCGAGAGTGGCAGTGGACAGCATCGCGTCGACGAGACATGCTGCAGCGCTCTGGCTCAGGAGATGCCGATGATTCACATGACCCGATCCGCGGCGGTCAGCCGCCTTGTCGCCGTGGCTGTCGCAGGCGTGACGGCGGCCGCCCCGGCCATGGCCCTTGTCGGCGGCATCGCGACGACCGAGTTCGGCCAGGTGGCCAGCGGCGTGCAGGTGCTGCCCAACTGGGTCATCACGGCCCGGCATCTGGGCTATGAGGTCGGCGACACCTTCAGCAACGGCTTCGGCAGCGCCACCGTCGCGGCGCGCTATGACGCGGCGTCAGGCGGCTTTCCGATGGACGATATCGCATTGCTGCGGCTGGAGACACCGATCGCGGCACCGTCGCTGAGCCTGGTTACCGACACCCTGTCCGCCAACGCCAGCTACGCCATCGACGCGACGCTGACGACCGGGCACAACCAGCTGCCACGCGGCTATGGCTTCAGCCAGGTTCGAGAGTATTGGCCGACGGTAGACCCGGACGGCGCCGGGCCGCTCGCAGCGGTGCCGGTCCATTGGCTGATCGCCTACACCGACGGCTACACCCAGCCCTATGTGCAAGGCGGAGACAGTGGCGGCGGGCTTTTCCTGGGCCAGGTCAGCAGCCTGGCGAGCGGTGCCTCGCTGTGGGGTATTGCTTCGGGCTATGTCGCCGACCAGGACGCCAATGGCCACGACATCCACCCTCGTTCGGCCTATGTCCAGCTGTCCAGCTACCGCTCCTGGCTGGATGCGACGCTGGCCGGCGACCCGGCCGACATGCAGATGCTGGGCTGGATGACCACCGCCGTGCCCGAGCCTCCGACCGCCCTGCTTCTGATCTTGGGATTATGTGGAATGCCACGTCGCCGACGCTAGGTTCGGCCCGGTATGCATTGCGTGCATGGGCGCATACGGACTTGGCTAGACAAGCGCTGCCGAGGGAGCGGACCTTCGCGCTACCGTTCGCCCCACTCAAAGTTACGGAGCGTTTCATGCCCAATTTGTCCTTTGTTTCGCCGACGCGAAACAGCCCGTGGGGAACCTATCTGTCGCAGATTGATGCGGTCGAGCCCTATCTCGGCGGCCTGGCCCGCTGGGTCGAGACGCTGCGCCGCCCCAAGCGCGCGCTGATCGTCGACATCCCCATCGAGATGGACAACGGCAGCATCGCCCACTTCGAGGGCTACCGTGTGCAGCACAGCCTCACGCGCGGCCCGGGCAAGGGCGGCGTGCGCTACCACCCCGACGTGACGCTTGAAGAAGTGATGGCCCTGTCGGCGTGGATGACGATCAAGAACGCCGCGGTGAACCTGCCCTATGGCGGCGCCAAGGGCGGCATCCGCGTCGACCCCAAGCTGCTGAGCCTCAAGGAGCTGGAGAAGATGACGCGCCGCTACACCAGCGAGATCGGCATCATCATCGGCCCGCAGCAGGACATCCCGGCGCCAGACGTCAACACCAACGGCCAGATCATGGCCTGGATGATGGACACCTACTCGATGAACACCGGCGCCACGGCGACCGGCGTCGTCACCGGCAAGCCCATCGAGCTGGGCGGCTCTCTGGGCCGCGTGGCCGCCACCGGCCGCGGTGTGTTCGTCGTTGGCCGCGAAGCGATGCGTCGCCTGGGCCAGCCGCTGGAAGGCGCCCGCATCGCCGTGCAGGGCTTCGGCAACGTCGGTTCCATTGCCGCCAAGCTGTTTGCCTCCAACGGCGCCAAGGTCGTCTGCGTGCAGGACCACACCGGCACCATCCTGAACGAGAACGGCTTCGACATGCAAAGCCTGCTCGATCACGTGGCCGCCTACAAGGGTGTGGCGGGCTTTGCCGGTGCCGACAAGATCGCCGACGAGAACTTCTGGGACGTGCAGAGCGACGTGCTGATCCCGGCCGCGCTGGAAGGCCAGATCACCGCAGAGCGCGCCCAGCGCATCCGCACCCGCCTGGTGCTGGAAGGCGCCAACGGCCCGACCACGCCGGACGGCGAGGCCGTGTTGGCCGACCGTGGCATCGTCGTCGTGCCCGACGTGATCGCCAACGCCGGTGGCGTGACGGTGTCCTACTTCGAATGGGTGCAGGACTTCTCGTCCTTCTTCTGGACCGAGGACGAGATCAATGTCCGCCTGGACAAGATCATGATCGGCGCGTTCAAGCACATCTGGGAAACCAGTGAGCTGCACAAGGTCACGCTGCGCACGGCCGCCTTCACGGTGGCCTGCACGCGGGTGCTGCAGGCGCGCGAGGAGCGCGGCCTGTACCCGTAATCCGCGCTGGGCCCCGCCCATGCACCGCCGTCAGCCGCCGCAAAGCCTGGCGGCGGCTCAGTTTCAAGGTAGGTAAGTAGGCACAATTCGGTCAACCCGCATGGACAGCCTGTCAGGAGTTGGCACAGTCATGCGCCCTGGTCATGACTCACGAACTGCCTGAATCCCCACCCGCCGGCCTTGATCGCCGGCAATTGCTGCGCGGCGCGCTGGCGTCGGCGCTGCCGGTCCTGAGCCTGCCCGCGGCGGCCGCTTCCGGCCCGCTGATCGTCGGCGGCCTGCCGGTCACCTGCAACTTGACGCTGCCGGTGGCCTGCTCGGCACGCCTGGCGTCCAACAAGGCCTCCGGCAGCTCGGCCTTCCAGTTCGAGTACAGCAAGTACAACGGCTGGCCCGAGATCAAGGAGTCGCTGATGACCGGCGGCATCCAGGCCGCCTACATGCTTGCGCCGCTGGTCATGGACCTGGCGGACAAGAAGATCCCGGTCAAGATCGTCTCGCTGGGCCATCGCTCGGGCGCCGTCATCATGGTGCGCACCGACTCGCCCTACAAGAAGTTCAAGGACCTGACGGGCAAGCGCATCGCCATCCCCAGCCGCTTCGCGGTGGACTTTCTGTTCCTGCGCAAGATGCTGGCCCAGGAGGGCATGACGCCCAAGGACATCCAGATCGTCGAGATGCCGCCGCCCGACATGCCGGCCGCCCTCTTTGCCAAGGCCGTGGACGCCTATTGCACCGGCGAGCCCTTCGGCGCCTCGGCCCAGCGCGCCGGCTATGCGCGACCGTTGCGCATGACGCGCGACGAGTGGCGCAACTACATCTGCTGCGTGCTGACGGTGCGCGAGGAACTCATCAAGGAGAACCGGCCGCTGGTGCAGGACCTGGTGAACCACGTGCAGGGTGCCGGCAACTGGCTGGACCTGCAGGCCGCCAACCGCGAGAAGGCCATCCAGATCGCCGCCGGCCGCAAGTTCTTCAACCAGGACCCCAACATCCTGCGCTTCGTGATGGAGAACCCGACGGACCGCGTCACCTATGGCGACCTGCGCATGATCCGCGCCGAGTTCGACGACCTGATGCAGCTGTCCATCGAGGCCGGCACGCTCAAGGCCCCGGTGGCCTACGAGAAATACGTGGACGACAGTTTCGTCAAGGCGGCCAAGGCCGCGCCCATCCCGATATGAAACGCCGCGCCCTGTTGTGGGCCGCGCTGCCTTTGACGGCGCAGGCTGCGCCGACGCTGAAGGCCGGCGTCTTCGAGCCCGCCCAGGCAGCGCCCGAATTCGCTCTCCAGGGCAGCGACGGTGCCGCCCTCAATCTCGCCCGCTTCAAGGGCAGGCTGGTGCTGTTGGTGTTCGGCTTCACCCACTGCCCCGAGGTCTGCCCGACGACGCTGGCCACGCTCGCCCAGGCGCGCAAGCAGCTGGGCACCGACGCGGCGGACGTGCAGGTCGTCTACGTAACGGTGGACCCCGAGCGCGATGACATCCCGCGCATCCGCCAATACCTGACCGCGTTTGACCCGACCTTCATCGGCGGCACCGAGGCACCGGACAAGCTGGCCGCGATGCGCAAGCGCTATGGCGTCGTCGCCGAGAAGATCGCGCCCAAGCAAGGCAACGCCTACGGCATGAACCACTCCACGTCGGTCTGGCTGATCGACCGCGCCGGCACGCTGCGGGCCATGATGCCCTACGGCCACGAGGCCAAGGACTTCGTGCACGACCTCAAGCTGCTCTTGGCTTCGAAGTGAGAAAGCGTTGGGTCTGGCTCCTGCCGGTCACGTTGCCGCTGGCCCTGGTGGCCTGGGCGGCGCTGGCGCCCATCGAACTGCCCACGCGCGACGAGCTGTTCGAGATCCCGCAAGGCACCTATGCCCGCCGCATGGCCGGTGACAAGGTCGAGATCCTCCCGGACCGCATCGATCTGACGCTGGGCCTGAACGACGTGCTGCTGCTGCGCAACCGCGACGAGGTGCCGCAGCAGTTCGGCCCCGTGCTCATCATGCCGGGGCAGAGTTTTCGCCTGCCCTTCGAGGTCGCATCGACCTATAGCTTCGCGTGCAGCGCACATGCCAGCGGCCAGATGGCCGTCGTCGTCGCGCCAACGCCAGCGCGCGGCTGGCCAGCATTGCAATGGCGCTGGCAACGCCTCATGAAGAACCACTGGAAGGAGGGGCGGTGAACCTGCGCCTGAATCGAATCCTGCCGCCGCTGGCGGTCATTGCCCTGGTCATCGCGGCCTGGTGGGGCATCGTCGTCTACACCGAGAGCCCCATCTTCCCGACACCCTGGGCCGTCGTCACCGGCACGCTGGAGCTGGCCCAGGACGGCACGCTGTGGGAGCACATCACCGCGTCGCTGATGCGCGTGGGCATCGGCTTCGGCCTGGCCATGCTGATCGGCATCCCGCTGGGCCTGTGGATGGGCTGGGTGGCCGGCGCCTACCGCACCTTCAACCCGATCTTCCAGATGCTGCGGCCGATCTCGCCGATCGCCTGGATCCCGCTGGCCATCCTGTGGTTCGGCGTCGGCGACACCTCGCCCATCTTCCTGATCTTCATCTCCTCCGTGTTCCCGCTGATCGTTCAGACGACCTCGGGCGTGCACACCATCGACCGGCGCTACCTGCGCGCGGCCACCAACTTCGGCGTGTCGCGCGCGGTGATGTTCCGCCGCGTCGTCATCCCGGCCGTGCTGCCGGAAATCATCATCGGCATGCGCATCGGCATCGGCGTGGCGTGGCTGGTCGTCGTGGCGGCCGAGATGATCGCGCTGCGCTCGGGCCTGGGCTATCTCATCATGGATTCGCGCAATGCCGGCAACCGCTATGACCTCGTCATCGCCAGCATGATCCTCATCGGCGTCATCGGCCTGCTGCTGGACGGCGTGACCCGCCTGCTCGAAAAACTCAAGACCGTGCGGTGGCGCTATGTCAGATAACAAGATGCCCAAGATCGCCGTCAGCGGCTTGACCAAGAGCTTCAAGTCCGCCAAGGGCGGCCAGCTGCCCGTCATCCAGGGCGTGGACTTCGACGTCGCCGAAGGCGAGTTCGTCGCCATCGTCGGCCCCTCCGGCTGCGGCAAGTCGACGTTGATGAACATCCTCGCGGGCTTCGAAAAGACCGACGGCGGCTCGCTGCTGATCGACGGCCAGCCCCATCCCGGCCCCAGCCCCCAGGGCATCGTCATCTCGCAATATGGCTCGGTCTTCCCCTGGCTGACCGTGCAGCAGAACCTGATGTTCGGCCTGACCGGCCAGGAGCATGGCGTCGATGCCGAGCGCGTCAAGCTGGCCGACCACTACGCCGCCATGGTCGGGCTCAAGGGCTTCGAAGGCGCCTACCCGCACGAGCTGTCGGGCGGCATGCTCAAGCGCGTCGAGCTGGCGCGGGCCTTCATCGTCAAGCCCGAGATCCTGTATCTGGACGAGCCCTTCTCGGCGCTGGACGCGCTGATGAACCTGCGCATGCGCAACGAGCTGCTGCGCATCCTGGCCGAAGAAAAGCACACGGTGCTGCTCATCACCCACGACGTCGACGAGGCCCTCTACATGGCCGACCGCATCCTCGTGCTGTCGCCCCGGCCCACGCGCATCCAGGCCCGCTTCGAGCTGGACATGCCGCACCCGCGGCGATTGATCAGCCCGGAGATGGATGCGCTGCGCGAGGCGATCCTGAAGGAACTCGGCCTGGAAATGCCCGCTTAGAAAAATGAAGCCCCTCGGCCAAGGAGTACCTTGGCCGGTCCCCCGAGGGGACGGCGATGCTCGCGGTATCGAACCGCAAGCACATCGCCAGCGCGGACCGGCTAGGGAGCGGCCCGGCGCTCGACCCGCAAAGAATTCACACGGCCGCGGCGGGCTTCAGAACCGCACCAGTGCTGTCCAGCACGCGCAGCGTCACGGGAATGGCCGGCGCCACGCTCTGCGTGACGGTGCAGAAGTCCTCGAAGGTGTCCAGCACACGCTGAATGTGGCCGAGCTGGTCGGCTGGCTTGCCCAGGTGCAGGTCCACCGCCAGGCCCTGCACGCGGTTGCGTCCGCGCTCGTTCCTGCCGACGGTCGCCTTGACCTCGGTGCGCAGCGGCGAGGGGTCGTCCTTGTACTTCTGGCAGGCAAACCACAGCGACGCGGAGAGGCAATTGCCGATGGCCGAGGCCAGCAGTTCGACCGGATCGGGCCCCAGCCCGGTGCCGAAGGGCACGGGCTCGTCCGATAGCAGCACCGGCAGCTCCGGCACGTAATGGTGTTCGAACTGGTAGCCCTGACGCTGGATCAGGGTGACGCTGGGGTTGTCCATAAAGCCTCCTGGGTTGGAAGCGATTCTCAACGCAGGTCGTCGGTCTCGAAGTAGATCTCGGTCAGCCCCTTGGCCTTGAAGGCACGTTGGACAGTGGCGCCAGGCCTGGCGACGCCCTGCAGCGGCACATCGACCTCGCCGCGGACCTGGGGTGCCTTCAGGCGCACGATGTGGTCGAAGTCCGGGCGGCGGTCGATGGTCTTGACCGCGAACCACTCGCTGCCCTTGCCGATCAGCCGATAGCGCCCGGTCGATGCCTCGCGTTGAACGGGGCTCAGCCGCCGAAACAGCATCACCTCATCGACGACGACGCGCTGCTCGGCCGACTGTGGCTTGCCGCCACGCTCGAAGTGGCCCGCGAAGAAGCGCGCCTTGAATTCGCGCAGCGGCTTGGCGTGGCCTGGTGTGAAGCGCAGCAGGTCAAAGGCCTCGGGGTCGAAGGTCCACAAGCTGGGCTGGCGGGCCAAGGTCTCGCGCAGTGCCTTGTCGGCCGCCGCATCGGCGAGGTGAAAGCGCAGCAGCACCTGGCTGTCATGCGGCGTGTGGAACATCGGCAAGTGCGAGGCATACAGGCCCTCACGGCCGCCGAACACGGCCATGCCATGGCCGCCGAACGCGGACTCAGCAGTCTCTTCGGCCCAGGCCAGAGCCGGCAGCAGTGCGGCGAATGCGAAGGTACGGCGCTTCATGCGGCGCATCTTCGCCCTCAATGGCCGCATGTGAAGCAAAACCCGATCAACGGTCGATGCCGGTCCGGATGGGCATCGCAGAGCTCAGCGTTGTGAGCCCGCGCTTACATTGCCGCCTGCCTGCGCCGACCGTGGCAGCCTTGCCGCTTCGCGTTCCGTCTGCCCGGCTGATGGGCACGCTGAATGCCGCACCTTCCCCTGAATGTCCCTGTCATCGGATCCAGGCCCGGCGGCGTTGCGCGCGGGGCCCAGGCACCCGCCCGGAAACAAAGCGCCCTTTCGCGGACGGAATAATCGCCCCATGCATCGCCTCTGCTCCCTGACCCTGTCCGCCTTCCTGCTCCTCACGCTGCTGGCGGGCTGCGGCGGCCTGCCCTCGAGGTCGGACAAGTCCCAGAAGTCGGTCTACCAGGGTGAGAGCTTTGCTGCCGAGGAGACTTTCTCGCGGCTGTTCGACGCCAATGTCGACGACACCTGCGAGGCCGCCCGGCGCGCCCTGCTCAGCCAGGGCTATGTGATCAGCAAGGCGGAAAGCGGCGTCGTGCGCGGTGCCAAGCACTTCCAGCCCGCGGGCGAGGTGCATGTGGAGATCGCATTCAATGTTGTCTGCGTCGGCGATGGCCCCAAGCAGCAGATCGCGACGGCCTATGTCAGCGCCCAGCAGGACCGCTACGCGCTGAAGAAAAGCAACCAGGCCGCCAGCCTCGGCGTCAGCGCGCTGGGCTCGATCTCGGTGCCGCTGTCATCGAGCGATGACTCCCTCGTCAAGGTGGCCTCCGAGACCATTCCCGCGGGCGAGTTCTACGACCGCTTCTTCACGCTGATGCAGCGCATGGTGCGCGAGAACACGGCACAGCGCTGACCCTGGGCCCGTGAAGCTTGCGCCGCGCTGATTGCGGACGAATCGGCATTGCGTCACACCCACGCCGGCCAGGGCCCGCCTAGGATGGGCTCGCCATGGCCGAGCCACTGCCCCCTTTTGCACTGCCTGCCCGGTGGCCGCTGGCGGGGTTCAAGCGGCTGATCCACGCCGCCTGGGAGGTGCCGGGCGATCCGGCAGAGGCGGTCAAGCTGCGGGACGACCAGTGGCGCGCCGTCGTCGGCCAGTTGCCTGCCTCGGTCGTGGCCACGGCCATCGCCATCGCGCTGCTGCTGGTGGCACTGAAAGGGCGCATCGACCTGCTGCCCGTCGCGCCCACGCTGATGGCACTGGTGGCGCTCAACGGCTTCAACTTCGCGCTGTGGCGGCATGAACGCCACCGCCGCCCACCCGACGCGCCGCCGCGCGGCATCCGTGCCGGCCTGCTGCTGGCGCTGGACCTTTTTGCCGGCGGCGTGCTGGACGCGGTGCTGCTGCTGCAGGTTGCCCAGCAGGCCGAGCCCGGCCTGCACGCGCCGCTGGTGGCCACCGCGGCCGGCGCCATTGCCGCCGCAGCCTGGATGTTCGCGCTGCTGCCCGCCGTGGCCATCGGCTGGGTGCTGGGCGCCTGCGGCACGCTGGCCGTGGGCATCGCGCTGCTGCCGCTTCCCTGGATGGACGGGCTGCTGCCGTTGCTGCCGTTGTACGCCATCGCGCTGTGCATGGCGGCACTGCTGAATGCCCGCCTCTTCCTGCTGGGCCGCCACGCCCAGCACGAGGCCGCACGTGACCGGCTCACGGTGTCGCTGCTGCTGCGCGACTTCGAACATCACGCCAGCGACTGGCTGTGGGAATTGGGCCGCGACGGCCGGCTGCGCCATGTCTCGCAGCGCATGGCCGAAAGCCTGGGCCAGCGGGCGCAGGACCTGATCGGCGAGCCGCTGCTGGCCGTACTGGCCCACCAGCTGCCCGCCAACAACGCCGACGCCCAGCAGCGCCTGGACCGACTGGGCGACGCGCTGCTGGCGACCGAACCGCTGAGCGATCACGCCCTGCATCTGCGGGTTGGCGGCGAGGATGTCTGGTGGACGCTCAGCGGGCGGCGCCTGGAAGGCGACGGCGGCTGGCGCGGCGTGGGCAGCGATATCAGCGAGGTGCGCGAGCGCGAACGCGAGCTGCTGCGCCTGACCGACCAGGACACCGTCACCGGCCTGGCCAACCGCCACCAGTTCCACCGCCGCCTGGCCCTTTATCTCGGCGGCGGCGGGCCCATCTCGCCGTGCACCGTGCTGCTGCTGGACCTGGACTGCTTCAAGCAGGTCAACGACAGCCTGGGCCATGCCGCCGGCGACCACCTGCTGGCCGCCGTGGGCGAGCGGCTGCACGACAGCCTGGCAGCGCGGCGCGGCAACGGCGACCTGGTCGCGCGGCTGGGCGCCGACGAATTCGCCGTGCTGCTCCGCGGCGAGCTCAGCCCCGAAGCCATGCAGCGCCTGGGCAAGCAATTGCGCTCGGCCCTGCGCGTGCCGGTTTCCATCGACGGCAACGAGATCGACGTGCGCGTCAGCATCGGCGCGGCCTGCGCGCCACGCCATGCCCAGGCGGCCGACCCGCTGCTGCGCGCTGCCGACCTGGCCCTGTTCGCCGCCAAGGCCGCCGGGCGCGACCGCCTCGTGCTCTACGAGCCGGCCCTGCAGCAGGCCGCCCAGGACCGCCTCGCCCTGCTGGCCGACCTGCGGCTGGCGCTGGACGCGGATCAACTGGAGATGCACTACCAGCCACAGATCGAGCTGGCCACGGGCAAGCTGCGGGGCTTCGAGGCGCTGATGCGCTGGCGCCATCCCGTGCGCGGCCTGGTGCCACCGGCCGTCTTTATCCCGTTGGCCGAAGACAGCGGCCTCATCATCACCATCGGCGCCTGGGCCCTGCTCATCGCCTGCCGCGACGCAGCGCGCTGGCCGGGCGAGCTGCGCGTCGCCGTCAACGTGTCGGCCCTGCAGTTCGAGCGCAGCCCCATCGAGCTGCATGTGCTGGAGGCGCTGGAGCGCACCGGCCTGCCTGCCGACCGCCTGGAGATCGAACTGACCGAATCGGCCCTGCTGAAGGACAGCCAACACGCCATCGACCTGCTGACGCGGCTGCGCGCCCTGGGTGTGCGCACTGCGCTGGACGACTTCGGCACCGGCTTCTCGTCGCTGGCCTATCTGCGCCGCCTGCCGCTGGACCAGCTCAAGATCGACCGCGCCTTCATCGCCGATCTCGACCACCCGCAGGCCGGCGCGACGGCACGCGCCATCGTCGCGGCCATCCATGACCTCGCCCAGGCCCTGGGCCTGCACACGGTGGCCGAGGGCATCGAGACTGCCGAGCAGCACCAGGTGCTGACCGAGCTGGGCTGCAGCCTGGGCCAGGGCTTTCTGTTCGCCCAGGCCCTGCCGCGCGATGCCACCCAGGCCTTCGTCGAGCTGGCCCACCGCCAGGGCCTGGGCGCCGCGCGCGAGGCCCACCTCGACTCCGTCAATCCGCCGCTGACGGTCTGGCCGTCGACACGGCTGCAGCTGCGCAGCCTGCTGCAGCTGCCAGACACGCGCTTCAGCGGCGGCGAATTCTGAGCGGCCAAGTCGGCGGCCTGACGGCTTTCAGGGGTCCGTACCGTCGCGCGGCCGTCCTCAGGCGAAGGCGAACCTCCCCCGGATCTGCGGGGTCTGCCACTCGTTTGCAGGACAAGCCCGGTTGAAAGCGGGTGAAGCGCCGCCCAAGCTCTTCACACCGGAGGGATTCCGGGCAAGGAGACAAGCATGAGAACCCTGTCCACCCTGATGAGCCGCGCGGCCGTGGCCGGCATGGCTTTGCTGCCCGCCCTGGCTCAGGCCCAGGCCAATTGCGGCCAACCAGGCACGCCGCCGTGCCCGACGCCGGAGCCCGGCAGCTGGCCCCTGGTGGCGCTGGCCCTGGGCGTACTGGTCGCCGTCAAGTTCATTCGGCGCAAGTAACCCCGCCCGCCGGGCTCGCCAGAGACCGGCCCATGCCTAGGCTGCGCGCGTGTTGACGGCCAGCTGGGCGGCAAAGGCCCGCTGGTAGGCAGGGCGGGCTTCGCCGCGGGCGACGTAAGCAGCCAGGCTGGGGAACTCGTTCAGCAGGCCGGACGGCCTGACGCGCAGCAGCACCGACACCATCAGCAGGTCACCCGCGCTGAAATCGCCGTCCAGCCATTGGGCATCACCCAGGCGGGCGGCCAGTTGGGTCAGCCGCGCCCGCACCCGGTTCTCGACCAGAGGCTGGCGCTCGTCCTTCCAGGGTTTGTCGCCTTCCGCGAACTTGACGATGACGAGTTCGAGGATGGGCGGCTCGACCGAGTTGAGCGCGGCGAACATCCACGTGATGGCCCGTGCCCTGGCGTTGGCATCGGCGGGGAACAGGCCCGGCCGGCGCTCGGCGATGTGCAGCACGATGGACCCGGTCTCGAACAGCGTGAGGTCGCCTTCCTCGTAGGTGGGGATCTGGCCGAAGGGATGCAGCGCCAGGTGAGCGGCCTCCTTCATCGCCGGCATGGGCACCAGGCGAACCTCGTAGGGCAGGCCGGTTTCCTCGAGGGCCCAGCGCACGCGCGTGTCGCGCGCCAGCCCCTTGCCGCCGTCGGGCGAACGGTCAAAGGCGGTGATGGTGATGGTCATGGTGGCAATCCTTCCGGTTCAGTTGGCCAGTCGCCTGGCCCGTTCCGTCAGCAGCTCGCGCTGCACCTCGTTGTCCGTCAGCTCCGCGGCCCGCAGATAGGCCTCGCGCGCCTCGCCGACGCGGCCCAGGCGCTCCAGCACGTCGGCCTGGGCGCCGGCGAGGAAGGGGTAGCGCTTGAGCTGCGGCTCGGCGGCCAGTTGCTCGAGCAGCGGCCAGGCGGCGGCCGGCCCGTCGGCGAAGCTGACGGCCACGGCGCGATTCAGCGCGATCACGGGCGAGGGGTTGAGCGCGAGCAGGCGGTCGTAGCCGCCGACGATGGCGTGCCAGTCGGTGTCCTCGGCACGCGCCGCGCGCGCATGGCAAGCCGCAATTGCTGCCTGCAAGGTGTAAGGCCCTGGCTCGCCCAGGCTCAGCGCGCGCTCCAGCGCCGCCAGCCCACGGCGGATCAGCAGCGGGTCCCAGCGGCGGCGGTCCTGGTCGGGCAGCAGCACGGGGCGGCCTTGCGCGTCCAGCCGCGCGGGCAGGCGCGAGGCCTGGATCTCCAGCAGGGCGGCCAGGCCATGCACTTCGGCGTCTTGAGGCAGCAGGTGCTGCAGCTGGCGCACCAGGCGCAGGGCTTCGTCGCACAGCGCCGGCCGCAGCAGGCTGGCGCCGCTGCCGGCGCTGTGGCCCTCGTTGAAGATCAGGTAGACGACCGCCAGCACGGCGCCCAGGCGCTGCTCGCGCTCGTCGGCGCTCGGCAGCTCGTAGGCCTGGCCGTTGAGCGCCTTCTTGGCGCGCACGATGCGCTGGGCCACGGTGGCCTCGGGCTGCAGGAAGGCACGTGCGATCTCGGGCGTCTCCAGGCCGCCGAGCAGGCGCAGCGTCAGCGCGACCTGGGCCTCGCGCGGCAGCACCGGGTGGCAGGCGATGAAGATCAGGCGCAGCTGCTCGTCGCCGATTTCGGCCTGGTCACGGGCGGCGTCGAGGTGGTCGACGAAGTCGGGCACGACATGGGTGCCAGCGGCCTCGTCGTCGGCCGCGAGGTGCTCATGCTCGCGCTCCAGCATCGCGCGGCGGCGCAGCCGGTCCAGGGCCTTGTTGCGGGTTGCAGTCATCAGCCAGGCAGCGGGGTTGTTGGGCTGGCCGTCGCGCGGCCAGTTCTCCATGGCGGCGATGAGGGCGTCCTGGGCACAGTCCTCGGCCTCGTCGAGGTCGCGCAGCATCTTGGCCGCCGCACCCACGAGGCGGCTGCGCTCGATGCGCCAGACGCCGGCGGCAAGTTCAGCATGGCTCACGGCTCAAATGCCGTCGTAAGCGCGCTTCAGCGCAGCGAGGTCGATCTTCTGCATCTTCCAGACCGCCTGGAAGACGCGCTGCACGCGGGCCGGGTCGGGGTCGCGGACCATGTCGAACCAGGCCGCGGGGATGATCTGCCAGGACAGGCCCCAGGCGTCCTTGACCCAGCCGCATTGCGAGGGCGCGCCGCCGTTGGCGGGCAACTGCTCCCAGAGCTTGTCGATCTCGGCCTGATCCTCGCAGACGACGGTCAGCGAGAAGGACTCGTTGAGCTTGAAATAGGAGCCGCCGTTGAAGACCGTCATCCGCACACCGAACAACTCGAAGTTGACGATCATGACCGTGCCCGCCGCCCCGGGCGAGTTCTCGCCCCAGCGCTGGGTGTCGATGACGCGGACCTGGTCGGCGCCGAAAACCTTCTGGTAGTGGGCCACCGCGTCTTCGGCGCCCTTCTCGAACCAGATGAAGGGTTGGATCTTCTGTTGAATCTGCATCTCAATCTCCTGTTCAAAAAAGTGGTCCGGCACGCCCGCGCTCGGACCCCATCCAGCGGCTCCCGCCGATCTGGCTTTGCCAGGCGGCTGGGAGCGCCCCCTCGAGGGGGCCGGCGAAGCCGGTAGGGGGTGGGTCAGGCTTGCGGCGGCATGCCGCTCATGTGGACGAGTTCCCAGTGGTGCCCGTCCAGGTCCTCGAAGCCATGGCCGTACATGAAGCCATGGTCCTGCGGCTCGCTCGGGATGTTGCCGCCGGCAGCCGTCGCCTTCGCGACCAAGGCATCGACCTCCTCGCGGCTCTCGCAGCTCAGGCACACCCAGCCCGTGGTGGCGGTCTTGGCGTCCGGAAACGCCTTGGGGGTGAAGGTCCTGGCGAAGTCCTCGGCCAGCAGCATGGCGTAGAGGTTCTCGCCCAGCTCCATGGCGGCGCCCTTGTCGTTGGTGAATTGCGGATTGAACTTGTAGCCCACGGCCTCGAAGAAGGCCTTGCTCTTGGCCAGGTCCTTGACAGGCATGTTGACGTAGATCTGCTTGTGCATGATGGGTCTCACTCGGGTTTGACGAGGGGTTGGACGAGATGGATGAGGTTGCCGCAGCCGTCCTCGAACATGACCGCCTTGATCGGCCCCATGTTCTCGGGCTCGCCGCGCACGACGACGCCGCGCTCGCGCAGCTTTCGGGCCTCGGCCTCGACGTCCTCGGTGACAAAGGCGGTGGCCGGGATGTTGGCGTCGTACAAGGCCTTCTGGTAGACCTTGGCCGGCGCGAAGCCCATGGGCTCCAAGGCCAGCTCGACGCCGGCGATGCCGTCGGGCGACACCACCGTCAGCCAGCGGTAGGTCGGGCCCATCGGGATGTCGGCCATCTTGGTGAAGCCCAGCTTGGCCGTGTAGAAGGCCAGGGCCTTGTCCTGGTCATCGACCATGACGCTCGCAATCTTGATCTGCATGGTGGTTCCTTTCAGTGCGTGGATTCGGACAGGTCCTTGAGGCGCACCAGCGCCTTGGGCCAGGTGTCGTTCAGGAAATCGGTGAAGCCGTCGTCCCAGCTCTGCAGGTGCACGACGAGGCGGGTGCCGCCTTCGGGCGTGGCGCTGAAGACATAGCGCTCGTGGGCCGGTTCGGCATGCAGGCGGCTGTCGGCCACGGGCCGGCCGTCCTTGATCTCGCCCACCAGCCGCAGTGACAGTCGTTCGTACGGCAGGTTCTCGTCGACGACAGCCTCCATGCCAAAGCCGCGCGGGTCCAGGAAGCGCAGCCGGCGGCCGGCCGCCCAACTGCCTTCGAAATAGGAGCCCTCGGCGAAGGCGCGGGTCCAGTCGCGGTAGGCGGTGGGGTCGAACATGCAGTCCCAGACCCGCGCGACCGGGGCGGCAATGTCGATGCTGAAGTCGAGGTCGGTCATTGGGCACCCTTCGCGCTGCGCGCTGTCCCGCCAAGCGGGAGTTGAGCGCCTTCGGACGGCCGGGCGGCGCTCATGACGTCTGGGCCTCCGAGAGCTGCCGCAGGTTCTGCAGGCCGGCCTCGAAGTCGCGGCCCACCATCTTGTCCATGTCGATGAAGACGCCCATCAGTTTGCTGATGAAGTTGGCAGGGCCGTGCATGGCCCAGCGCACCTCGGTGGCGCCGTCGGGCGTGGGCTGCAGAACGAACTCGGCCTGGTTGTGGGCCTCGAAGGGCTTCACGAAATCCAGCTTCATCTGCACGGCGCGGCCGGGCTGCTGGCTGACGATCTCCAGGCTGCCGCTGCCAACCTCCTTGCTGTCCCAGTCGTAGCGGGAGCCGATGCCGCTGGAGGCGCCGCTATAGGCGCTCTTGATCAGCGGGTCCTTGCGCTCATAGGGGTTCCAGCGGTTGAAGGCGCGCAACTCGCTGACCAGGGGCCAGACCTTGTCGGCCGGTGCGGCGATGCGCACGTGGCGCTCGACCCGGAAAACGTCGGGCCGGGTGGCGGCATAGGCCAGCAGCAGCACCAGGGCAACACCCAGGCAGATGAAGATGATGGAGAGGTTGCTCATGGTGCGCTCCTCATTCGGCACGGATGGCCATGTCGCCGCCGGGGGCGAAATCGGCGTCTTCGTAGAGCCGCCGCACCTCGATCTCGCAGTCCTCGCTCAGGAAGGGCTGCGGGAAGCGGCTGGCCCAGGCCCGCGCCTCTTCCTCGGAACGCACCTGGATCAGCGTGTAGCCGGCGATCAGCTCCTTGGTCTCGGCGAAGGGGCCATCGATGATGGTGCGGCTGCCGTCCTTGCCGTAGTGCTGGCGCCAGCCGTCGCGGCTGGGTCGCAGGCCGGCACCGTCCAGCAGCACGCCTGCGCGCGCCATCTCCTCGTGAAAGGCGCCCATCTCCTCGAACAGCTTGGCGTACTCGGGGCCGGGCGGGTCGCCGCGCTCGCTGGTGGCTCGGGCGCGGACTTGGATCATGAATCGCATGGCGGGTCTCCTGGTGACGAGGCGGCGGCTTTCGCGGCCTTCACTTGCACGACGATGCAGATGGGCCCGAATCGACACGCCTAGGGAAATTACCTAGTTCGCCAGCACCTTGGAGACGGAGCGGAGACGGTGACCCGGCACATTGGTGGCATCTCCACGATCCAGGCCCCTGCGATGAACCCCTTCTCCCTGTGCTGCACCCGTCTTCCTCGCGCCGTGGCCCTCGCCGCACTGGCAGTGGCGCCGCTGCTGGCCTCGGCCCAGGTGTTCGATGCCGCGGCCGACTTCTCCAGCGCCGCCAACCCCGCGGGGCCGTGGGCCTATGGCTCGACGGCGACGTTGGGCGGCAGTTTCGAGTCCTATGGCACGCCCGGCACGGTGTTCTACGGCGCCAGCAGCTGGAATGCCGGCGGGCTCACCTTTCCCGGCATGTACCCGGTGGTGTTCCACAACGGCACCGCGGCCGCAATCGACTATGGCAGCGGCGCTGTCCTGCCCGGAGAGCTGGGCCTGCACCCGGGCAACGACGGCCGGCTCAGCATCGTGCGATGGACGGCACCGCAGGCGGGCAGCTTCCGCGTCGAGGCCACCTTCACGCGCGACGACGTCGGCATGACCGACGTCCACGTGTTGAGGAACCAGCTGGCGCTGCATGCCGTCGCGCTCGACGCGTCCCACCCCGGGTCGTCGTTCTCGCAGACCCTCGTGCTCGCCGCCGGCGACCACCTGGACTTCGCCGTCGGCTTCGGCGCCGACGGGGTCTTCAACGGCGACACGGTGGACTTGAGCCTGCGCATCGCCGCCGTGCCCGAGCCGGCGGCCTGGGCGGCCATGCTCGCCGGGCTCGGCATGCTGCTCGCCTTGCCCCGACGCCGCGCAACCGCCCGGGTGTAGCCGGGCCGATGCCGCGGCACTTCGACACTCACTTTGCCTTTTCCAATCGGAGCATCCCATGAGCCCATATCTTCCCCGTCGCAGTCTCGCCTGGGGCACGTTGATCGCCAGCCTGCTCGGCGCGGGCCTGACGCAGACCGCGAGCGCGGCCTCCGCCACCGATGCCTGGGACGTCAGCCAGGGCAGCACTGTCACGCAGTTCATCGCCAACCCGGCGCTGCCGGGCAACGGGCCGGGCATGTTCGGCGGCGACGCGGGCGAGAACAGCCCGTTTCCGGGCGAGCGTTTCAACACCATCTTTCCCGACCTGCTGCCCACCGGCACCGTGCACGTCATCGAATGGGCGACGCCCGCGCCCATCACGCTGCTCGGCTGGCAGCTGCAGGCCGCGGCCGACGGGGGCAACGGCGCGCGGTCCTTCGCGCATTTCACGTTGTCGGTCGAGATCGGCGGCGCCTGGGTGGCCGTGTCCAGCGTCGACACGCTGGCGCTGTACGTGGACCAGCATCTGCTGCTTGGCGACAGCTTCGCGCCGGTCACGGCCAGCCACTTCCGCGCCGAGTTCACACAGGCCACCAGCTTCTTCGGCGCTTCCGGCCCACGCGTGGTGGAGCTCGATGCCATCACCGCGGCCGTGCCCGAGCCGGGAACCTGGGCCTTGATGCTCGGTGGCCTGGCGGGGCTGGCACGGCGGCGGCGCTGACCGGGCCTACATGTAGCAAGGCCCGACGCCGCGGATCTCCACGGTGGCCCATTCCGCTGCCGGGCAGCGCTCGGCCCAGGCCATGGCGACGGCGGGGTCTTCGGTGTCGAGCAGGAAATAGCCGCCCACCATTTCCTTGGCCTCGGCAAACGGGCCGTCCCAGACCTGGGCGTCGCCGCCGCGCTTGGCATAGCGCTTGGCCGCCGTGCCCAGGGAGTTGGTGCCCAGCAGCAGCCCGGTCTCCTTGAGTTCGGCGGTGAAGTCCAGCATGCGCTGGTAGACAGCCTCGCCGGCAACGCGGCCGCGTTCGGCGCGCTGGCCCGTGGGTTCGACGATGAGCAGCATCTGGGGCATGGTCGGGTTCCGCAGTCCGTGGCAACAGGCCGGCATTCTGGCGCCTGTCGGATCTCATTCCTGGCAGTTGGGTTGAACGGCGTCATGAGCCACAGCCGAAGAGCCAGCGAGGTATCGCTCAACGCCGCATCGGCGAGCTGCCCCGCCAGGCCGGGTCGGCCCAGCGCTGGAAGGCGCCCATCAATGCCGGCTCGCTGGACTGGCGTTCGGTCGCCAGGTTGCTGAGCGACACGACCTCGAAGCTGCGGCGGTACTTGCCCTCGGCGCGGAACTCGCGGGCCAGCAGCATCTGCGCACCACCCGGCACCCAGCCGGCGAACTCGGCCACGCCCAGGCCGGGCTGGGCCGGCGCCGGCGGCATGACCTCGATGCGCCAGCCGCCGTGCCTGCCCGGCTCCTTCAGGAACACCCACAGCTCGCGCCAGCCATCCAGCGGTTGGGCCGCCACGGCCAAGGCGCGGCCCTCGCGGTTCAGCGAGGCCGAGGCCAGCGCGATCTGGCCATAGCTGCAGCGGCGCGCAGCCAGCTTGCCGCCCTCCTTCAACTCCACGCACCGCTCGCCGTCCGCACCTGGCTGCAGCGCGAGTTGCACGGCGCCGAAGTCACGTGCTGATGTAGCCGTGCCCAGCCAGCGCGCCGCGTTGACGCGTATGGCGGCGTCGGCATAGGCGGCCTGGTCGTCCTCGGTCAGCTCGGTCGGCGTGATGCCGGCAAACTCGGCCAGGGCCGGCACGGCCTCACCGCCTGCGCCTCGGCGGGCCTGGGCAAAGGCAAGGCTGGCGGCGACGCTAGCACGGCGCATCTGCAGGCGGTTCTTCCAGTGCACGGGCAGCGCGGCCGCATCCACCTGGGCCAGCACCTGCTGGCGCCATTGGTCACGCGCCTCGGCCTCGCGCGGCGTGGCACGTGGGTGCAGGCAGTCGGGCCGCGTGAGGGCGAGCACGGCATGCACGCGCTGCTCGGGCGTGGCGGCCGTGACGAGCAGGCGGCGGAAGGCCTCGCCGTCGTAGCAGACCTGCACGCGACCTTCTTCCACGTCGAAGGACTCAAACTTCAGGCCATAGCGCGCTGCCACTTCCATCTGCGCGGCCAATTGGCCCTCGTTCGGCTTGGCGGCCGGCTGCGATGCGCGGTCGGCGATGCGCTCGGCAAAGGTACCCATCGCCTCCAACGCCTCGGCGCCGCCGGGGCCGGCGAACTCGGCCGGCGTGGCCAGCTGCACATAGGCCGCGGCCAGGCCCAGCCCCAGGCCCTCGGTGCCCCATTGCTGGCGCGAAAGTCGAAGCTGGGCGAGGAGTTCGGCGCTGGCGCCCCCGTTCGAATCTGCGCGCGGCACCACCAGCACCTGGCCCTTGCGCAGCCAGCCCCCTCGCTCGCGGCGGTAGTCCCAGACCTGCCAGTGGTCGCCGCGCTCGGCGCGGATCTCCAGCGCCTCGCCGCGCGCCATCTGGGCCTGCAGCGAGGCGGTGTCACGCGGCGCACCGCGCAGTGGCGCGTCCTGCACCACCAGGCCGGCGCGCGGGAACGCGGGCAGCTCGGCGGAGGGCGCGGCTTCAGCTTTGGTCATGACGACGGCGGCGACGGCGGAGGCGACGACGATCAGCGCAATGCGACGCATGATGGCTTACTCCTTCTCCGTGGTGGCTTCAGCAGCCCGCGGCTGAGCCGAGGTGCCGCCCAGCAGCGCGCTGCCGATGAAGCCGCCCGAACCAGGCGGGGCAATGATGACCTGCACCTTGTCCGAGAGCTTGTCGACCATGGCCTTCTGCACCAGCAGCGGGTGCTTGGTCAGCAGTGCGCCCTCCGCCGCCATCTGGCTGGCATTGGCCTTGCCCACCTGGCCCAGGCGGTAGGCCTCGGCATCGGCCAGCTTCTGGCGCGCAGAGGCCTCGGCGTCGACCTCGATGCGACGCGCCTTGGCCTGGCCTTCGGCCTGCTGGATGCGCGCGGCGCTGTCGGCTTGCGCCTCGAGGGCGCGCTGCTCGATCTGCTTTTGCTTGAAGGGCAGCACATGCTTCATGGCCTCTTCCTGGGCCTTGGCAGCAATGATCTGCTCGCGCCCGGCAGCCTCGGCGGCGGTCTCGCGGCGCACCTTGTCGGCGGCGGCGGTCAGCTCGGTCTCCTTGACCTTCTTGTCGGCGATCTCCAGCGTGTAGCGCATGCGCTCGCTGGCCAGGCTGTCGGCCAACAGGCTGTCCATGCCGCGGCGATAGTCGGGCGGCAGGTCGACCGAGCCGATCTGCACGCCCTTGAGCACGATGCCGTCGGCGGCCAGCTTGGCGCGCAGCTCGGCTTCAAGCGCCGCGGCGATCTCGGCGCGCTGGCTGGAAAAGATCTCGCGCACGGTGCGCTTGGCGATCTGCTTGTAGACGACGGCCTGCACGGCCGGCGCGATGACGTCGGCCTCGATGTTGTCGGGCAGTTTGCGCGACAGCTCGGCCAGGCGTTTCTCATCCACGGCCCAGCGCACATTCATGTCCAGGCCCAGGGACAGGCCCTCCACCGACTGCAGCGGCGCCGAGCCCTGGGCCTTGGCGATGGCTTCAGGGTGGTAGCTCTGATCGCGCAGCGGGAACAGGCGCACCTCGTGCAGGCCGGGGATGCGGATGAAGCTGCCTTCGCGGAACTCACTGGTGCCGCCGCTGAACTGGTTGGTGCGCAGCGCGGCCTGGCCGTGGGGCACGGCCTGCAGGGGCGGGTGGGTGACGACGGCATAGCCGACGCCGGTCACGGCCGTCAGGATCAGCAGCGGAGGCAGGGCGCGGCGCAGCGAACGGGCGGCCGTGGGGGCAGCTTCAAGGCCGCGGCTGGCTCCGCGGCTGAAGGCGTGGCGGATGGAAGCGGCGAGGGTCTTGAGGCGTTGCAGCATGATGATGGGCTCCTTGGGCGATGTGCATCGGTGTTCGATGCATGGCGGCCATGGTTCCCAGTCATGCGGGAAGGGACGAGAGCGACGCGCGGTGAGTGTCTTCCGACGTCATGGAAGGAATCTTCCGGACATGTCAGCATCCACCTTCGTGGGCCATCCCCTCAACGCAGACGACATGTACCGTCAAGCCGGTACATGTCACATTCGAACGCCGTGAGCCAGTGCCTACGCTTGGCAACCTACCAAGGAGACCTCATGAAAAGCCTGTTCATCGCCGGCGCCTGCCTGCTTGCCAGCTCGCTGGCCGTGGCCGCCGAAGCCACCGTGACCCTCAACCTGGCCGAAAAGCAGGGCGATGGCGCCGCGCTCGGCACCGTCCGCATTGTCGAGACACCTTATGGCCTGGCCTTCTATCCTCAGCTGAAGGGCCTGCCGCCCGGCCTGCATGGCTTCCATGTCCACGAGAAGCCCTCCTGCGCGCCCGCCGAGAGCAACGGCGCCGTCGTGCCGGCCGGTGCCGCCGGCGGCCACCTCGACCCGCAGGGCACGAAGAAGCATGGCGAGCCCTGGGGCGATGGCCACCTGGGCGACCTGCCGCCGCTCTACGCGGCCGCCGACGGCACGGCCACTTCGCCCGTTCTGGGCCCGCGTCTCAAGCTGGCCGACGTGAAGAACCACGCACTGATGGTGCACGCCGGCGGCGACAACCATTCGGACCACCCCATGCCGCTGGGTGGCGGCGGCGCACGTGTGGCCTGCGGGGTGATTGGCGGCTAAGCCAGATCCTCGTGGATGCAGAGGTAGTTGCCCTCCGTGTCCTTGAACCACGCCGCCTTCTCGGACCCCAGCACGCAGACGTGGTCGACCGTCTTGAAGTCCGGGAAGTCGTAGTCCTCGAAGACGACACCCGCCCGCTTCAGCGCGGCGATGCTGGCGGCAATGTCGTCCACCTTGAAGCTGATGGCCGTGTGGTCGGCTTTGGTGCCGCCCGGCTTGGGGAAGAGAGCCAGCGTGCTGCCGGCCACGCTGTAGACGAATTTGCCATCCGGCTTCAGGCCGCCGGGCACCAGCCCCAGGCAGCCTTCATAGAAAGCCCGCGCCCGGGCCATGTCGGCCACGGGCAGCATCGTCGTGACGGGAGCGCTGTTCAGCATATGCAGTCCTTTCGCTCGTGCCGGTCACGCGGGAGGCTGGCCGGGCGTCGAGCATAGGACGGGCGCCAAGCCGGCGCCACCTCCGATCAGTGGATGGGATTCCTAGGCATCGCCCGCCAGGACGGGCCTGAAGAAGCTGCGCTCGTAGCTCAGGAAGCACTGCGTTTCCTTCGCATATGCAAAGGCAGCCTGGCATTCCGGGTCTTGAAGCGAGCGGTTGCGGTAGTCCTCGTAGGCCGCCAGAGACGGAAAAGAGAACAAGGCCAGCGCGATGTTGTTGGCGCCCTCCGACGGCAGGAAGTAGCCATGGTGCGTGCCGCCGAACTTCGCGACCAGGGGCAACCAGAGCTTGCCGTAGTGCTCGAACTCTTGCAGCTTGTTGGGGTCGATGACGTAGCGCAGATAGCAGGTGATCATGTAGGCGAGCCGCAGTTCAGTGAACTGCAGATTCTGCGGCGCATTCGCCGGTCGAAGCGACATGCAGTGGGCGCCGGCCTTGTCGCCAGAATCCCGCCATGCCCAAGCTGACCGCCGCCGTGGACCAGTTCATGGCGACCCTCGACCACCCCTTCAAGGCCGAGATCGAGGCACTGCGCCAGGCCTTGCTCGCCCTGGATCCGTCCATCGCTGAGGGCATCAAATGGAATGCGCCGAGCTGGCGCACGAGCGAGTACTTCGCCACCACCCATCTGCGCAGCAAGACCGGCCTGGGCCTGATCCTGCACCTGGGCGCCAAGGCCCGCGAGTTGCCCGAAGGCGGCCTGCAGATCACGGATCCCGCCGGCCTGCTGAAGTGGCTGGGCAAGGACCGCGCACAAGTCGAATTCACCTCTGCAGTCGACTTCACGGCCAAGCTGCCTGCGCTGCAGGCAGTGCTGAAGGGCTGGATCCGCCACGTCTAAGCCATGGCGGCCAAGCGGAAGAATCCTTCCGCGACCGGCTATGCAGGCCTCCACATAATCACCGCATGCCCCGCATCGCCGTCATCGAAGACGACCCCACCACCAGCGAACAGCTGGCCGGCTGGATTCGCACCGCCCGCCCCGAGCTGACCGTCGACCAATGGTTCGACCGCGACGCCGCTGAGGCCGCCCTGCTGCGCGAGCGTTATGACCTCGTCGTGCTCGACATCGAGCTGGGCCGCGAACGCAATGCCGGCGTGGCGCTGATCAACGAGATCAACAAGCAGGGCCTGGGCACGCCGGTGCTGGTCGTGTCGGCCATGCCGGCGGCCATCTACCGCAGCATCATGAAGGCGCTGGACGCCTGGGACTATCTGCAGAAGACGACCTTCGACGAGGCCGAGTTCATCGAGACCTTCCTCGACATCCTGCGCACCGCGCGGCTGAAGGAACCCGTCAAGGCCGCTGCCAAGGCAGAGGACAGCAGCCTGCAGCTCGATCCGCTGAAGCAGCGCACGCCGATGTGGCGCGGCCAGCGCATCAACCTGCCGCTGACGGCCCAGCGCATCCTCGCGACCCTGCATGCGCGCGCCGGCGAGGTGGTCAGCTACGAGGAGCTGTTCGACGTCGTCAAGAGCGGCCGCAACCGCGACAACGTGCGCAAGCATGTGGCCACCATCCGCGATGCGTTCAGGGACGTGGACCCGACGTTTGACGGCATCGAGAACATCCCGATGCGCGGCTTTCGCTGGACCCCTGGCGGATGAAGCTCGGCCGGGTTGATTTCCCGCTGCCCGACATGCCGCGCCTGGGCGTCGCGGCCTTCCGCAACCGCATCGTCTTCCACCTCGTCTTCATCGCCCTGGCCCTGGCCACGCTGGCCCTGGCGCTGGCGCTGTTGAACGAGGAGCGGCAGCGCAATGCGCAGCGCTACGAGCAGACCTTCGCCAAGTCGCTGGCCGAAGTCGTCGCCCAGCTCCGCCACCCCTCCGGCCAGCTGGCGCTGATGAACCCCGAGCCGGCACAGGTGGAGGCCGGCTGGGTGGCGCCGCTGCTGCTCCCTTTCGCGGCCATCGACTTCGACGACGCCACCAAGGCCCAGCGCGCCGTCGAGATGGCGGGCTGCGCGCTGCAATACCCGGGCGGCGCCAGCCTGTGCACGGCGGTGGGCAGCAATGCCTATGCGGGCGGCTTCGTCTACCTCGTGGCCGGGCTGGACGCACCGCCGCTGGTGTCGCGCGAGCGCGGCACGCTGGACCTGGCCGACGTGCACCGCGTGCGCATCAGCCTGAAGCGCGACGGCGCCGAGCAGTACTGGCTGGCTCCCGTCGAGATGCTGGACGCCCAGCGCGGCCAGCTGCCCGGCTTCACGGTCAACGAGGCCGGCAACACCGCGACGCTGCCGCACAAGGCCCGGCCGCAACGCGACTTCCGTGGCTGGGTCTGGCGTGAAGGCCCCTGCCTGAGCACGGCCGAGCCCTGCCCGCGCCGCACGACGGTCTCGATCCGCCTGCCGGTCGAGGCCTTTCGCGAGGCGCTGTTCCGCCCCGGCGGGCCGCAATGGCCGCCCGCGGACCTGTCCCGCACCGGCCTGCGCCTGGCCCTGCTCGGCCCTGGCGGCACCGTGCTGTTCGACAGCAGCAGTGCCGCGGCTCAAGCGCCGCTGTCGCTGGCGCGGCTGTCCGGCACGCTGGCGCCCGGCGAGACGCTGAGGATCACCCGCGGCAGCAACGTCGTCGCGCTGCTGCAGGGCGCCGACGAAACCGGCACACCGCCGTCGCCCTGGCTGACGGCCCTGATCCAGCACCTGCCCGCGCCGGCCACGCCGCGCACGCTGCAGGCCCGGGACAGCGTGACGACGCCGGCGGGCCGCTTCGACATCACGCTGAGCGGTGACCTGCAAGGACTGGACCGGTCTTTGAGCGCCAGCGCTGCCCGCCTGGCCTGGCCCGTGGGCGCGATGCTGGGATCAATAGCGCTGGCCTGGCTCATCATCGAGATGGGCCTGATCCGCCGCGTCGCGATGCTGACGAAACGGGCCGCCGCGCTGTCGCACCAGCTGCAGTCGCCCGAGCGCTTCGAGCTCGGCACGCTGGACGTGGCCGACCTGCGCGGCCGCGACGAGCTGGGCATCCTGGCCGGCAGCCTGTCGGACCTGCTGCAGCACGCCCGTGACAGCTTGCGCCGCGAGCAGCTGCGTGCCGAGCGCGAGCACGACCAGTGGCATGCCGTCGGTCACGAGATCATGTCGCCGCTGCAGTCGCTGATGCTGCTGCACGGATCGGAAGCCGACCCGAGCCGGCGCTATGTGCAGCGCATGCAGCAGGCGGTCAAGGTGCTTTACGGCCAGGCCTCACCGAGCGAGGCCCTCGCCGCCGCGACGCTGGCCGTGGGCCGGCTGGACCTGGACGCCTTCCTGCGCCAGGTGGCCGGGAACGCGGCCTATGCCGGCATCGCCGACGTGGCCTACACGCCGAGCGAACCCGCCTGGGTGCAGGCCGACGAGTACCCGCTGGAAGACGCCATCACCCATGTGCTGACCAATGCCGACCGCCACCGCGTGGCCGGCACACCCATCACGCTGTCGCTGCGCGTCGAAGGCGAGCTGTCCATCATCGACCTCCACAACCAGGGCCCGCAGATCGCCGACGACCAGCTCACGCGCATCTTCGACTACGGCGTCAGCGATGCCGAGCCGGAGAACGGCCAGCGTCGCGGCCAGGGGCTGTTCGTTGCCAAGACCTATCTGGCCAAGATGGGGGGCAGCATCGCGGCGCGCAATGTCGCCGACGGCGTCGTGTTCGAGATCGCGCTGCGGCGCAGCTGATCAGTCCTTGCGGATGCGGCCCAGCAACTCGCGCGCCGCCAGCTCGGAACTCAGCGACATCTCCAGCGGCGCCCGCACCAGGCCGGCATGGCCGTACTGCAGGTTCTCGTAGACCTCGGCCGCAGCGGGGAAGTGGTCCAGCAGGCCCGACAACATCTCGTGGCCCTGCTGCTCGCGCAGTTCGGCGCCGAGCTTCTGAACCAGCAGCTGGTATTGGTGAGGATCGGCCGCATGACCCTGGCCTTCGAGCGCCTGCAGCAACTGGGCCAGGCGCACGAGGGACAGCAGTTCGGCGGGGACAGCGAGCTTGATGACGGAAGGCATGCATCCCACATGCCGCCACCCCCACACATTTCAAGCCGCCCGGTTGCGGCATGTTGCACACCGGCCCCGCACAATCGGCGCCAGGAGGCCGCCCGATGAAGTTCCTGCCCGATGAAACCTATGCCCTGCTCGACGCCAACGGCGGCATCCGCCAGGAGGTGGGCGGCCGCGAGTTCTGGAACCAGCCGCAAGAGGCCCTGGACGCACTGGGCAAGGACTGGCTGGTGTCGGAGTTCCTCTGCGACGCCGACTGGGGCAGCTGGGAGATGCATCCCCACGGCGAGGAGTTCGTCTACCTGCTGGACGGCGACATCGAATTCCTGATGGAGACGGCCGAAGGCGTTGCCACCGCCCAGCGCATCACCGACCGCGGCGCCGTCGTCGTGCCGCGCGGCGTCTGGCATACGGCCAAGGTGCTCCGGCCCAGCCGCATGTTTTTCATCACGATGGGCGCCGGCACCCAGCACCAACCCGCGTGAAGAGGACCTCCCATGCCCCGCGACATCGTCTACACCCCCAAGGCCGCCAAGCCGCCCCCGATGTACAGCCAGGCCGTCAAGGCGGCGGGGCTGGTCTTCGTGTCCGGCACGGCGCCGACAGATCCCGAGACCGGCCAGTTCGTCGGCACGACGGTGCAGGAACAGACCCGCCAGTGCCTGACCAACATCGCCGCCATCCTCGACGCTGCAGGCAGCGCCATGGACAGAATAGTCAGCGTCACCATCGTGCTGGCCGACGAGGACGACTTCGCCGGCATGAACGAGGAATATCTGCGCTGGTTCCCGGTCGACCCGCCGGCCCGCCAGGGCGCCAAGCTGCCGGCCCGCGTGCCGGGACTGAAAGTTTCGATCGCGGTGATTGCCGAGGCCTGAAATGACGCCCCTCGTCCAAGGCAGACCTTGGTCGGTCCCCCGAGGGGACGGCGATGCTTGCGGCGTTGAGCCGCAAGCACATCGCCAGAGCGGGCCGGCTAGGGAGCGGCCCGTCGCTCGGCCCGCAGAACACGGGACGGGCAACTACGATGGATGACGAACTCGACTGCCAGCGCTGCGGCGCCTGCTGCGCCGTGTTCCGCGTGTCCTTCTACTGGGCCGAGGCCGACGACGCGCCGAGCGGCACCGTGCCGGTGGCGCTGACACGGCCGGTTGGTTCCCTGCACCGCTGCATGGCTGGCACCGAGACTCGGCCGGTGCGCTGCATCGCATTGCGCGGCGAGGTGGGCCAGGAAGTGGGCTGCAGCATCTACGCCCAGCGCTCCAGCACCTGCCGCGGCGTGCAGCCCGGCGACAGCCAATGCCTGAAGGCGCGTGCGGCCCACGGCCTTGAAAGCCCGCGCCACGCCGCCATCTCGGCAGGTCTGCCCCAACACCTGCTGCCATGAAATCCCTCGGCAAACGCGCCACCGGCCTCCGTCTTGAACGCATGCGGGCGTCGCCGCGCTACCTGGCCACGGAGGCAGGCGAGGGCTTTCGCAACGTCCATCCCATCCAGCCGGGGCTGCGTGACCGCAGCGAGCGGCCATCGCTGGGCGATTTCATCTGCTCCGAAGGCCGCCGCACGCCCGCCGGCACCCTGCCCTCGGTCAATCCGCTGGACGCCTGGCTCAAGCCCACCGACACCGGCCTGCGCGCCACCTGGCTCGGCCACTCCACGGTGATGATCGAAATCGACGGCCTGCGTGTGCTGACCGACCCCGTCTGGGGCAAGCGCGCCTCACCTTCGCAACTGGCCGGGCCGAAGCGCTTCCAGCCCGTGCCGCTGGCCTTGAAGGCCCTGCCCAAGCTGGACGCCGTCGTCATCTCCCACGACCACTACGACCACCTGGACATGGGCACGGTCAAGGAGCTGGTGAAGCTGCAGGAGGTGCCCTTCATCACCTCGCTGGGCGTCGGCGCCCACCTGGAGGCCTGGGGCATCCCGGCGGAGCGCATCGTCGAGCTGGACTGGTGGGAGCACTGGCAGGCGCCGAACTCCGAACTGCGCATCCATGCGGCGCCGTCGCAGCATTTCTCGGGCCGCTCGCTGACCGACCGCAACGCCACGCTGTGGTCGTCCATCGTCATCGAGACGCCGAAACACCGCGTCTTCTTCAGCGGCGACACGGGCCTCACCAGCGAGTACGCGGCCATCCGCGAACGCTTCGGGCCCTTCGATCTGGTCATGCTCGAAGTGGGCGCCTTCCACCCGTCCTGGGGCGACATCCACCTCGGGCCTGAGAACGCGCTCAAGGCCTACCAGCTGCTCGGCGGCGGCGCCTTCCTGCCGGTGCACTGGGGCACCTTTTCATTAGCCCTGCATGACTGGGATGCACCGGCCGAGACATTGCTGGAACTTGGCCCGAAGCAGGGCGCCCAGCTGCTGATGCCTCGTCTGGGTGAGGCCGTGGAGCCGGCCAAGGGCGAGCCCGCGACGCCGTGGTGGCGCGAGGCCGATGCGCCGGCGCGCAAGAGCACCAGGCCGGCGGAGCCCCAAGACCCCGCCAAGATGCCCAAGGCCATGCCCTGGCCCTTGGATTAATTCGAGGAGCTGGCGGCTGAGCCGCTGCCTTCGACCTTGTTCGCCGTCTTGCGCACGGCATTGCTGGTGGCGTCGGCACCGCGCTTGACGCCGCTGGCCGCCGCATCCACACCGTGTGCGACACCGCGGGCGGCCGCACTGGCGCCCTTTTCCACGCCGCGCACCGTCGCCTTGGCGCCGCGCTCGATGCCGCTCGCCGCCGCGTGCACGCCACGGGCAACCCCGCTGGCCGCAGCCTGGGCGCCGCGCGTCACGGCGCCTTCGATCTTTTCGAGCGTTGACGGAGGTTCATCGGCCGCCATCGCGGGCGCACCGATCAACAGGCCGGCAAGTACCAGGGCAGGGGACATGCGCTTCACGAGTCTTCCAATCCGTGGGGAGGAGTGGCTGATTCTGCATGCAGCTCGCCGCCCCAGCTCGCCGGGTCCACATCGGCCACGCTCTGCGTGAAAACCCAGTGGTGGCCGGCGAAGTCGCGCACGCCGTATTGCCGCTCGCCGAAGGGGTAGGTTGTCGGCGCGCCGGCCGCCGCGGCGCCAGCCGCTGCCGCACGGGCGTGGTGGGCATCGACATCGGCCACTCGCACCATGACCGAGTGCGACGAACAGCTGTCAGGCGCCACCTCTCCCTGCTTGACCACCAAGGCGCCACCGCCCGGCACGCTCATCTGCACACGATGGTCGGCAATGCGCAGCCGCACCGCGAAGCCGAAGGCGCGACAGAGCCAATCGGCCGCGGCGTTGACGTCCGGATAGGCCAGTTCGGGCAGGACGGTCGCAGCGGGAATGGAGCGATTGGCTTGCATGCCCGCAGTTTGCGTCAGCGCGACACGATGGGAAAGGTGCCCGTCGCCTTGTCCATCAGGCTCAGGAAGCGGCCCAGGTCAATCTTGCTGCCACTCACCTTGACGTCGTCCGACAGCAGCAGGTCCTTGGCGCCCGCCGTGCCGGCCATCATGCGGACGAAAAAGGCCTGGGTCAGCGTCAACGTGGCGTTGGCATCCGCGGCCGGCTCGGCGCGGCGGTGGTGCAGCACGGCGTTCTCGATCCACAGCACATAGCTCTCCTTGGTGTCGGTCAGCACGAGGTTGATCTTGAAGTCCTTGCCCTCGGCGGCCGGGCCGTTGAGGCCGGCGGCCATGGCCTCGAGGAAGCGCTCGATGGGCGTCTGGGCCAGCATGTCAAGGAAGGCTGCGCGGTTGACGCCCTGCTTGGGCGCGCCACCGCGCAACTCGGCCGCGGCCGTCAGGTAGCTGTTGCGCCAGGTGGAGGCCTCGGCCACATAGCCGAGCTGGTCGTAGGCACGCGCCAGCAGCTCGCGCGCCGCCTTGTTGCCGGCATCGGCGAACACGACATGGTTCAGCAGCTCGGCAGCCCAGCGGTAGTCGCCCTGGTCGAAGGCCGTCTGCGCGGCGGCCACGGCCTTGTCGGCGCCGCCGGCCAGGGCCACATAGCGCTTGGCGACGTCCACCGGCGGCAGTGGGTCCAGGTGGGCGGGGTTGCCGTCGTAGGCGCCGAGGTAGAACTGGTAGACGGCCTTGACGTTGTGGCGCAGGTCGCCGTAGTAGCCGCGTGCGCCGAAGTGGCCCTGCAGCGACTTGGGCAAGCGGATCTGGTCGGCGATCTCGGCCGGCGTCAGGCCCGCGTTGACGAGGCGCACGGTCTGGTCGTGGGTGTATTTGTAGACATCGCGGTGCTTGGTGATGAAGTCGGCGATGCGGTCGTGCCCCCAGACGGGCCAGTTGTGCTGGCCGACATAGACCTCGGCATCGCCGAGCTGGTCCAGCGCGCCCTGCATGTAGGCGGCCCAGCGCAGCGCGTCGCGCACCTTGGCGCCGCGCACGGGCAGCAGGTTGTGCATGGTCTGCGCGAGGTTCTCGGCACCGCCGTAGACCTTGAGCGACGGCACCGAGAAGGTCATCTCCGCCGGCGCCTCGGCGCCGGGCACGTTGTGGAAGACGACGCGCACACCGTCCAGCACGCGCTCTTCGGTGGGTTGCGTGATGAGGTCGGTCGGCGCCAACACGCCGAAGCTGCCGTAGCCCACGGCCTTGCCCAGGCCGGTGTCGACCAGGCCCTTGGGCGAGCGTTCCAGGTTCTTGCCGAACTGGTAGGCGGAGCGTCGGCCCATGGCGGTGCCGACCATGACGTTCTCGCTGGTGGCCTCTTCCATGAAGCCAGCCGAAGCGATGACCGGCACGGTGCGCGCCTGCTCGGCCGTCAGCACGCCCAGAGCGCCGCCGAAATGGTCGATGTGGCTGTGCGAGAACAGCAGCGCGGTGACCGGTTTGTCACCCAGGTGTTTGCGGGCGAAGGCCATGGCCGCGCTCGCGGTCTCGCGGCAGGTCAGCGCGTCGACGACGATCCAGCCGGTCTTGCCCTCGATCAGCGTGATGTTGCCCATGTCGAAGCCGCGCAGCTGGTAGACGCCATCGACGACCTTGAAGAGGCCGATCTGCGCGTTGAGCTTGGCGTGGCGCCAGAGACTCGGATTGACGGTGGGCGGCGCCGCGCCATCGACGAACTTGAAGGCGTCGAAGTCGATCAGCACGCTGCCGTCGACCGCGAGGATCTTGCCCTCCGGGCGGGCGATGAGGCCGCGCTTGGCATCCTCGAAGCCCTGGGCCTCGTCCAGCGGCAGGGCCTGCGCGAACTGCGCGTTCGCCTGCGCCGTCGTCGCACTCGCGTCGCCGGAGGGCGCTGCGGTCTCACGGCTGCAGCCGGCGAGGGCCAGGACTGCGGCGATTACGGTCATCGTCTTCATTTCGTCTCCATTGAGCTATGGGCACGGTTTTCGGGCCGAGTGCAGGGCCGCTCCCAAGCCGGCCCGCCGTGGCGATGTGCTTGCCGGTCGATCCGGCAAGCATCGCCGTCCCCTCGGGGGACCGACTGGGCGCGCCCGCGTTCAGGGCGGCGCGGCTGGGCGAGGGGCTCAGACATCTTTGCGGATCATGTCGGCGGCCTTCTCGCCGATCATGATGGTGGGGGCGTTGGTGTTGCCGCCGACGATGGTGGGCATCACCGAGGCGTCGACGACGCGCAGGCCGCCGATGCCGTGCACGCGCAGCCTGTCGTCGACAACGGCCAATGGGTCGCGGCCCAAGGGGCCCATCCGGCAAGTGCCCACCGGGTGGTATTGCGTGTCGGCACGGGCGCGGATGTCGGCGGCCAGCGCCTCGGTGTCGTCGGCGCGCACCGGGTAGAGCATGTCGCCGCGCAGGCCGTCGAAAGGCTTGGACTCGATGAGGCGCTGCTGCAACCGGGCGCCCCTCAGCAGCAGCCGCATGTCGCGCTCGTCGCTGAGGAAGCGTGGGTCGATGCGCGGTGCCAGCTGCGGGTCGGGCCCGGCCAGCTCCACCGTGCCGCGGCTGTGCGGCCGCAGCACGTCGACATGGCAGGAAATGCCGTGGCCCCAGTGCAGCTTGCGGGCGTGGTCGTCGACGATGCCAAGCACGAAGACGAGTTGCAGGTCGGGCACGCTGACATCCGCCGAAGAGCGCAGGAAGGCGCCGGACTCGGCAATGCTGCTCGTCAGCAGGCCGGTGCGATGGCGCCGCCATTCGCCCACCGCCCGCGCCAGCCGCGCGCCGCCGCGCAGCGAGACGCCGAAGGTGGGCGTGTCCGAGCTGCAGCGCCAGGTCTGCACATAGTCGATGTGGTCCTGCAGGTTCTGGCCGACGCCGGGCAGGTCGTGCTGCACCTCGACACCCGTCTGCCGCAGGTGTGCGCCAGGCCCGATGCCCGAGAGCATCAGCAGCTGCGGCGAACCGAAGGCGCCGGCGCTGAGCAGGACTTCGCGGCGCGCACGCACGAAGCGGGATTGGCCGTGGACGCGGTAGTCCACGCCCACCGCGCGGCCATTGGCCAGGCGCAGCTTCGTCGCCTGCGCGTGGGTGATGACCTTGAGGTTCGGGCGGCCCAAATTGGGCGTCAGATAGGCCTTGGCGGCGCTGCAGCGCTCGCCGTTGACTTGCGTGACCTGGTAGACGAAAGAGCCGAACTGCTCGGCGCCGTTGTAGTCGCCGATATGGGGCACGCCTTGCAAGGCCGCAGCGGCCAGGAAGGTCTGGTTGATGGGGCTCGCGCTGCGCGGCAGCGTCACGTTCAACGGCCCGCCACGGCCGTGCAGCGGGCAGTCGCCGAACTGCTCGTTGTGCTCGGCGCGGCGGAAATAGGGAAGCACCTCGTCATACGACCAGCCGGCGTTGCCGAAGCTCGCCCATTGGTCGTAGTCGTGGCGGTGGCCGCGCACATAGAGCATGGCGTTGATGGAGCTGCTGCCGCCCAGGGTCTTGCCGCGCGGCTGGTAGCCGCGGCGGCCCATCAGGCCGGGCTGGGGCACGGTCTGGTAGGCGTAGTTGTTGATGCGCGTGGGCACCATGGCGACGACGCCGGCCGGCGCGTGGATGAGCACACTGCTGTCCGGCCCGCCGGTCTCCAGCAGGGCCACCGTCACGCCGGGGTCTTCGCTCAGGCGCGCGGCCAGCACGCAGCCCGCCGAACCGGCACCCACGATCACGTAATCGAACTCCACGGCGCTTGTCTCCTCCAACCTCTGAGCGGGCCGGGGAGCGAAGGATGAAAGCCGGCAGCCATTACGTCCAACGCATAATTAGTCGGCATTCATTGCGTGGAGCGCATAGTGAATTTGCGCCAGCTCTCCCACTTGATCGCTCTGGCCGACGAGGGCCGCTTCGTCGCCGCGGCGGAGCGCGTGCACCTGAGCCAGGCCGCCTTCAGCCGCAGCATCCAGGCCCTCGAAGCCCATTGGGGGCTGCGCCTGTTCGAGCGCGGGCCGCTGGGCGCGGTGCTGACGCCGGCCGGCCGCACGCTGGTGGAGCGCGCCCGCCGCCTCGTCTTCGACGCCGACTGCCTGGAGCGCGACGCCGACCTGCTGCGCGGCGGCCTGCTGGGCGACCTGGCCTTTGGCGCTGGCCCGGTGCCGGCCGCCGTGCTGGTGCCGCCGCTGCTGGCCGAGCTGCGCCGCCAGGCGCCCGGCGTCGTCGCCCGCGTGCGCTACGGCAATGTCGACAGCCTGCTGACCTTGCTCACCGACGAGGCCATCGAGTTCTTCGTCGCCGACCCGCGCATGCTGACCGACGCCAGCCGGCTGGAGATGGCGCCGGTAACGCGCATCCGCGGCGCCGTCTATGCCCGCGCGGGCCATCCGTTGTTGGACGCCACGACCGTGACAGCGGCCGACCTGGTGCACTACGGCCTGGCCATGGTGTCGGTGTCGCCGCAGCTGCAGGCCTATGTGGCCCAGGGCCTGGGCTTTGCAACGCCGGCCGAGCTGCCCGTCGTCGTCGAATGCGACGACCTCGTCACGCTGGCCCGGCTGGCGGCCGACGGCGACCTGCTGGCCGCGTTGCCGCGCGCCCTCCCCATCATCCAGACCCTGGGCCTGCAGCCCGTGCGCGGGCTCAAGACCATGAGCGATCTCTATGTGGACGCCCAAGCCGTCTGGCTGCGCGGCCGCACGCTGGCGCCGGCGGCGGAGACGGCGATCCGGCTGTTCAGGGCGGTGGCGGGGTCGGGTGGGTGACGAGGAGGCCCGCAGCGCCGAACCGCGTCCAGATGCTCACGACAGCGCCTCGATGCAGATAGGCAACCACGTCGGCCCCTAGGTCCACCGAGTGCAGCGATTCATAAGCGCTCACCGGTCAACGTCGCTCAGCCCGCCGCCGCCATCCGCTCCGCCAACCAATCCACAAACACCCTCACCCGCGACGACAGCTGGCGGGCATGGGGATACAGCACATAGACCGGCATCGGCGCCGGCTGCCAGTCGGCAAACACCTCGACCAGTTCGCCGCTCGCCAGTTCTTTCTCAAAGTTGTAGCGCGGCGCCTGCATGAAGCCCAGGCCGGCCAGGCAGCAGGCGCCATAGGCCGAAGCGCTGCTGACGGTGACGGGGCCGGGCAGGGTCAGGCTGTGCGCTTCACCGTCGACGATGAAGTCGAAGGGCAAAACTCGGCCGCTGCTGCCGATGTAGTTGACAGCCTGGTGGGTGCTGAATTCCTCCAGCGTGCGCGGCGTGCCGCGGCGGGCGAGATAGTCGCGGCTCGCACACGTCACCTGGCGCAGCTGGGCCACACGCCGGCCCACCATGGACGAGTCCTTGGGTTCGCCCGAGCGCAGCACGCAGTCCACGCCCTCGCGCACGAGGTCAACAAAGCGGTCGCCAAGGCCGATCTCCAGCTCGACGTCGGGGTAGCGGGCATGGAAGTCGCCGAGGTAGGGCAGCACGAAGCGCTGGGCCTGGTTGCCCTGCATGTCCACGCGCAGCTTGCCGCGCGGCTTGAGCTGGGCGCTGCGGAACAGGTCCTCGGCCTCGCCCACGTCCTGCAGGATCTGCTGGCAGCGCAGGTAGTAAGCCTGGCCGTCCAGCGTCGGGCTGACATGGCGCGTCGTGCGGTTGAGCAGGCGCACACCCAGGCGCACCTCCAGCTGCTGCAGGGCCAGGCTGACCGAGGCGCGCGGCAGCTGCAGCTCGTCGGCCGCCTTGGTGAAGCTGGCCAGGTCGACGATGCGCACGAAGAGGCGCATCGCATCGAGTCGGTCCATGGCCGTTTGGCTCCGATTGTTTATTTGGGTTGGATTGTGATGTCTTGTTCGTCTGATTTATCCGAAAGCGATCGAACAATACATTGAACTCACAGGGCCGCTCCTCGGTCCTGCCTTCCAACCCAACGACCTGGAGCACCCCGTGAGCAACACCACTTCTTCTTCCTCTTCCCCCGTCGCCATCGTCACCGGCGCCTCGCGCGGCATCGGCGCGGCCATTGCGCAGCGACTGGCGGCCGACGGCCATGCCGTCGTCGTCAACTACGCCGGCAATGCCGTCGAAGCGCAAAAGGTTGTCGATGCGATCGTGGACCGTGGCGGCCGTGCCATCGCCGTGCAGGCCGACGTGGCCGACGCGGGCGCCGCCAGGCTGCTGTTCGACGCTGCCACCGAAGCCTTCGGCGGCGTGGACGTGCTCGTCAACAACGCCGGCGCCATGGCCAACGAGCTGCCCCACCTCGCCGACACCAGTGACGAGACCTTCGACCGCCTCTTCGACATCAATGTGAAGGGCAGCTTCCTGGCCATGCGCGAGGCGGCCAGGCGCCTGCGCCAGGGCGGGCGCATCATCAATTTCTCGACCAGCGTTATCGGCCTGGGCCTGCCGGGCTACGCCGTCTACGCCGCCACCAAGAGCGCCATCGAGACCATGACCAACATCCTCGCCAAGGAGCTGCGCGGCAAGGCCATCACCGTCAACGCCGTGGCCCCCGGCCCGACGGCAACGAACTTGTTCCTGAACGGCAAGACGCCCGAGCAGGTCGAGCGCCTCGCCAAGATGGCGCCGCTCGAGCGCCTGGGCCAGCCCGAAGACATCGCGGCGATGGTCGGCGTGCTGGCCGGGCCGCAGGGCGGCTGGGTCAACGGCCAGACGGTGCGCGTCAACGGCGGCATTGTCTGAAGGAGGACAGCATCATGAGCAACCAACAACAAGTCATCCTCGTCACCGGCGCCTCCAGCGGCATCGGCAAGCTGAGCGCCCTGGCCCTGGCCACCGCCGGCCACACCGTCTACGCCAGCATGCGCGGCGTTGCTGGCAAGAACTCGGCCAAGGCCCGCGAGCTGCGCGACTGGAGCTTTGCCCGCGGGCTGGACCTGCGCGTCGTGGAGCTGGACGTGCTGTCGCAGCACAGTGCCGACGCGGCCGTCGCCACCATCGTGGCCGAGCAGGGCCGCCTGGACGTCGTCATGCACAACGCCGGCCATCTCGTCGTCGGGCCTACCGAGGCCTACACGCCGGAAGAGATCACCGCCGTCTTCAACACCAATGTGCTGGGCGCCCAGCGCGTCAACCGCGCGGCCCTGCCGGTGCTGCGGGAGCAGCAGCGCGGCCTGCTGCTGTGGATTGGCAGCACGACGACACGCGGCGGCTTCCCTCCCTTCCTGGGCCCCTATGCGGCAGCCAAGGCGGCCATGGACTCGCTGGCCGTGACCATGAGCTTCGAGCTGGCCCGCTTCGGCATCGAGACCAGCATCGTCGTGCCCGGCGCCTTCACCAGCGGCACCGACCATTTCGCCAACGCCGGCAAGCCGGCCGACGAGGCCAAGGCCGCGGCCTACGCCCGCTATGCCGGCCTGATGGACCAGATCGGCACGCGTCTGACCGCGCTGATGCCGCCCGAAGCCGACCCGCAGGCCGTCGCCGACGAGGTCGTGCGCGTCGTGGGCCTGGCGCATGGCGAGCGGCCCTTCCGCTCGGTCGTCGACTTCATGGACGACGGCGCGGCGGCGGTGACCGATGTGGCCGAGCGGGTGCGCGAGGACTTTGCCGCGCGCATCGGCATCGCCGACCTGCTCAGACCCACTATCGCCTAGAAGCCGAAGTTGACCGTCAGCGTGCCACCCGCCGTGACAGCCAACGGGCCGACGACCTTGACCGTGCCGTTGAGGCTTGCGTTGAAGGAGTAGGACAGGCCGGCCGTCACGTCCGCCGCAAAGACCAGGCTGGCCGGCGGCGCGGCATAGGGCGCCACCCAGGGCGGCGCGGCGGGCAGGGTCAGCTTGAAGGCGCCGGTCGTCGAGTCCGACATGGTCTCGGCGATGGTGATGATGCCACCGCTGGCCAGCTTCTGCGTCGCCGCGACGGCCGCCGTGTTGACCACCCCATCCACCATCACCGTGCCCGTGGCCTGGCCATCGATGGCCGGGGCGGGCGACAGCGGCGCGACGCTGGTGCTGACGGCTGTCACGGTATTCGCCGTCACCGGCACGCCGGTCACGACCATGGTGGCTCGGGCCGCGGACTTGATGACGAGGTCGTAGCTGCCCGGTGCCACCGGCGTGAGCACGAACTTGCCGCTGCTGTCCGGCGCGGTGGCCTTGAGCACGACGCCGCCCTGTTGCAGGCTGACCTGGGTGCCGCCATAGGCGACGCTCGCATCCACATAGCCGCTGACGCCCGACAGCAAGTTGGGCACGACGGCGACGACGGGCTTGAGCAGGTATTGGCCCGAGTTGCCGGCCGTGACGACGGACTTGCAGGCGTCGAAATCCAGCACGAAGTCGGCCATCTGGTTGGCTGCGATGTCGATGCTGGCATTGAGCTTGAGGCCACTCTGCTGGCCGCTGGGCGTCTTCAGCGCGACCTCGCTGCCGCCCGTGGGAACGACCGAGTTGGCCAGCGGCGTGGCGCCGCCGTTCTCGGCCAGCACCAGGCGCAACTGGGCGTAATGGCCCACCGCCAGCGGCGTCTGGCCCAGGCTGGCGAGCACGCCGTTTTGCAGCGCCAGCAGGTCAAAGCGCTGTGTCGGGCCCACCACCAGGTCCGTCCAGCCGGCGCCATCTTCGACGGCGTCGGCGCTGGCGTTGACGCGGACCTTCTGCACCGTCACATAGACATGATCGAAGCCGCAGGCCGGCGAATCGGTCAGGCTCAGAGCCAGCGTGCCCGAGGTGCTGTTCGAGGGCGTCGTGACAGGAGTGCCGGCATCGCCGCCACCACCGCCGCAAGCCGCCAGGGCGACGGCCGCCGCACATACGCCCAGAGTTCTGTAGCTCATGAGAGCCTCCAATTCAGATGCCCTCCCCGTCTGCAGTGTTGGCTTTCGCCGTGTGCCCAGGCTTTACCAATCGCGTCGGCTTGTTACCCGCTCAGCGGCGCTTGCGGGCGGCCGCAGCCAGCTCCTGAGCGCTGACCACCCAGGCCGGGTTGCCCACCACGCGCTCAACGACGAGGTCGATGAAGGCCCGCACCCGCGCCGGCTGGGCCACGCGGCTGCCGTAGTACAGGTACAGGCCAAGGTGGGCGCAGACATGCTCGGTCAGCAGCGGCACGAGCTGGCCGCTGCGGATCAGCGGGGCGGCAGTGGCGCCGACGAGCTGGCCGATGCACTGGCCGGCCACGACGGCATTGGCCTCCAGCTCGACGTCGTTGGTCATGAAGACCGAGGCGACGTCGCGCCCGACGATCTCGTCGCCCACCAGGAACTCCCAGGGCATGGGCTTGCCCGTGCTCGGGTGGCGAAAGCCGCTGCAGCGGTGCCGGGCCAGCTCGTCGATGCTTTGCGGTGCGCCATGGCGGGCGATGTAGGCGGGCGCGGCGCAGACGATCAGCTGCAGTGGCAGCAGGTGGCGGGCAATCAGGCCTTCGCCCGGCGGCGTGCCGGCGCGAAAGCCCACGTCGACGCGGTCCGCCACCCAGTCGCCGATGCGGTCGTCCAACTGCACATCGGGCTCGACGTCGGGGTGGCGGGCGCAGAACTCCTCCAGCACCGGCCACAGCACCGGCAGCATCAGCGAGCGCGAGGCCGTGACGCGCAGCGGCCCGGCAATGACGTCACGACCCAGGCGCGCGCCATGCAATGCGCGCTGCAGTGCTTGCAGCCCGGGCGCTGCGGCGCCGAGGAAGCGCTCGCCCTCCTCGGTCAGGCTGAGCCGACGCGTCGTGCGGTGGAAGAGGCGCACGCCAAGGTGGGCCTCCAGCTGCGTCAGCGCCTGGCTCGCCGCCTGCGGCGTGATGCCCTGGGCCACCGCGGCCTGGCGCAGGCTGCCCAGCTCGGCGGCCTTGGTGAAGGTGGTGATGGCGCGCAGTTCGTTGAAGGCCATTGTCAGGATTTACTTGCCAATCAATGAAGCGATTCTGGGCTAGTTGAAGATCAATCCCGATCCTAAATTTCGCTCCATCGGCCGATCCACCCTTCACCCCACACCGGAGCCCAACATGACCACCACCCCCACCTTCAAGCGCGTCTGGATGATCACCGGCGCCTCGCGCGGCATCGGCGCACGCATCACCGAAGCCGCCCTGGCCCATGGCGACGCCGTCGTCGCGACGGCCCGTGACGCAGCCGCCATCGAAAAGCGCTTTGGCGCCCAACCGGGTCTTCTGGCCGTGGCCCTGGACGTCACCGACGAAGCCCAGGCCGTCCAGGCCACGGCCGCCGCGCTGGCCCGCTTCGGCCGCATCGACATCCTCGTCAACAACGCCGGCTACGGCCTGCTCGGCGCCGTCGAGGAGGCCAGTGCCGATGAAGTGCGCCGGCTGTACGAGACCAATGTCTTCGGCCTGCTGAACGTGACCCGCGCCGTGCTGCCGCAGATGCGCGAGCGCCGCAGCGGCCATGTCATCAACATCTCGTCGCTCGGCGGCGTCCGTTCGGCCGCGGGCTTCGGCGTCTACTGCTCGACCAAGTTCGCCGTCGAGGGCATCACCGAGGCCCTGCATGCCGAGCTCGCGCCGCTGGGCATCCACGCCACCGTCGTCGAGCCCGGCTATTTCCGCACCGAGTTCCTGGAAGGCCAGTCCCTCGTCACCTCGCCGCGCGAACTGGCCGACTACGCCGCCAGCGCCGGCCAGGTGCGCGAAGCCGCCAGGCGCATCAGCCTCAACCAGCCGGGCGACCCCGAGCGCCTGGCCCAGGCCGTGCTGACGCTGGTCGATGCCAAGACCCCGCCGCTGCGCCTGCCGCTGGGCACGGACACGCTGCAGGCCATTGCCGACAAGCATGCCTTTGTGGAGCGCGAGACGGCCGAATGGCGCGGTCTCGCGGCATCGACGGACTTTCCGGCCTGAACCTCAGCCGCGCCGACGGCCGTGGTCGTGCACCACCTCGCCGTCGGACTTGGTGAAGGGCGGCAGCGGGCCGACGGGCAGCAGCTCCAGCACCGCTTCCGACGGCCGGCACAACGCAGTGCCCAGGGACGTCACGACGATGGGGCGGTTCAGCAGCACCGGATGCTGCTGGATCGCATCCAGCAACGCGTCGTCGCTCAAGGCGGGGTCGTCCAGGCCCAGCTCGGCGAAGACGGCTTCCTTCTCGCGCAGCAGCGCGCGCAGCGGCTGGCCCGTCGCCGCGGCGATGGCGCGGATCTCGTCGCGGCTCGGCAGCGCGTTCATGTACTCGACGACGCGCGGCTCCAGGCCGGCATGGCGGATCAGCGCCAGCACATTGCGCGAGGTGCCGCACTTCGCGTTGTGGAAGATCGTGATGTCGCTCATCGCGCCACCTTAGCCTGTGTGGCGATCCACGCGTCGATGCGCTTCTCCAGCACCGACAGCGGCAGCGAGCCCTCGCCCAGCACCTGGTCGTGGAAGGCGGCGAGGCTGAACTTCGCACCCAGTTTCTGCTCGGCGCGACGGCGCAGCTCCTGGATCTTCAGCGCCCCGATCTTGTAGCCCAGGGCCTGGCCGGGCCAGGCGAGGTAGCGGTCGATCTGAGCGACGGCCTGCTGCTCGCCAGCGCCGGTCGTGTCCATCCAGTACTTCAGCGCCTGCTCGCGGCTCCAGCCCTTGGCGTGCATGCCGGTGTCCACGACAAGGCGCGCCGCGCGGCTGATCTCCATGCGCAGCATGCCGGCGTAGGCCACGGGGTCGTTGGCATACAGGCCCAGTTCATGGCCCAGGGTCTCGGCATACAGCGCCCAGCCCTCGCCATAGGCATTGATCCACATGCGACGGCGGAACTCGGGCATGGGCATCACCACCTGCTGGCCAAAGTGGAAATGGTGCCCGGGCTGGCCCTCATGCAGGAAGAGGGCAGTCATCGTCGCCACGGAGTAGTCCTTGGGGTCGTTGATGACGGCCCAGAACACGCCGGGCGCGCTGCCGTCGGCCTGGCCGGCGGTGTAGTGATCGGAAGCCGTCTCGCGCGTCAGCTCGGGCTCGGCGCGGATCTCCAGCGCCATGCGCGGCAGCTGGCCGAAGAGCCTGGGCAGCTGCGGCGCGACACGGGCGTTGATGGCGCGATAGGCATCCAGGATCTCGGCCTCGGTCTTGAAGGGCCGGAAGCGCTCGTCGGTACGCGCCCAGGCCAGCAGGCCGCCGTTCTTCAGCGGGTCGCCCGTGAAGCCGAGCTGGGGTGCGATGCGCGTGATCTCGCCCTGGATGCGTGCCACCTCCTTGAGGCCCAGCTCGTGAATCCGTTCAGGCGTCAGGTCGGTCGTCGTCTGCTCGCGCACCCATTGGCGGTACCAGGCCTGGCCGTTGGGCAGGGAGGTCCAGCCGATGCTGCCGCGCTGCTTCGCGGCGGGCAGGTAGTCGGTCTCGACGAAGGCGAGCAGGCGACGCAGCGCGGGCTGGGCGCGCTCGGTCAGCTCGCGGCGGTAGGCCTCGATCAGGCGCGTGCGGTCCTCGGCGGTGAGGTCGGCGGGCAGGGCGCGCACCGGCGCCGTGTAGGGGCTGTGCTCGGCGTCGACCTCGGCCAGGTTCCGCAGCTGCGGCAGTGCCGCCTCGACGACGGGCCGTGACTGCACGACGCCGCGCTTGATGCCTTCGCGCATATTGGCGATGGCCTGGTCGCACCAGGCCGGCAGGCCGGCGACGCGCTTCAGGTAGGCGTCGAGCTGGGCGGCCGTCTTCAGCGGCTGGCCGGCCTGGCCGCTGGAGAAGAAGGCCAGCTGGAAGGGCGTGGCGCCCATCTGGTGCAAGGGCAGCAGGTGGTCGGGGTAGCGCTCGAAGGCGAGCTGGGCGCGCAGCTGCTGCTCCAGCAGCTCGCGGTTTAGGCGCTCGGCCGGTGGCAGGCGGGCGGCGGGCAGGGCGGCCAGCTCCTTCAGGAAGCCGCGCCAGGCGGCGAAGCGCTTGGCCCGCTCGGCCGGCGCGATGTCCAGGCCCAGCTGGTCGTCAAAGCGGTTGTCGCCGGCCTGGGTGGCGTTGAGCGGGTCGAAGCGGGCGCGGGTGTCGTAGTAGCGCGTCGCCACATCGGCCAGGCGCTCGGCGGGGGTGGCGGCCTGGCTGGGGGCGATGAAGCAGGCAAGAGCCAGGGTCAGGGCGAGCAGTCTCATCGTTATCGTCCTTGTTGGGAGGACGGCATTCTGTCGGCGTCCGCAGTCTCGCGCTGTCAGCAGCGCGGGCAGCCCCACAATCTCGCGGCTGACTTTTTCACCCCGCAATGCGCCTCATCTCACTCGCCCTGCTGCTGACCATCGCCTTCGCCCTGACCGGCTGCAACAAACGCCTCAGTGAAGTGCCCGCCGCGCTGCCAGCCGCCTCGGCCGCGCAGGACAGCAGTGCGACGGCCAAGCTGCGTGAGGAAGGCGACGGCCTGCTGGCCCTGCACCGCCAGATCGTCGTGCTGATGGACGGCGAGGCCACCCTGCCGGCCGCCCAGCGCCGCGAGGTCCAGGCCCTGGGCCAGCAGCTCTTCCACGAGCTGCTGCAGCGCCAGCAGCGCCTGGCCGATCTGGCGCTCAAGCCCGAATCGCTGGACGCCACCGCCGCGCTGCTGACGCGCATCGAGAGCGAGCCGAGCTGGTTCGACGCCGACCGCCTCGCCTTCAAGGAAGTGCTGAGCCAGCTCGCCACCGGACTGAAGAGCGCGCAGACGCTGGACGGCATCAAGCTTGCGCGCCGCGCCCAGGAGGACCTGGACACGCTGGCCGAAGTCGAGAAGGCTTATGAGCAGGAGCTGAAGGAAGTCTTCGGCGGCTTTGCAAAGCGCGGCATCGAGCTCAAGCGCGAGCGCGAGCGCTGGAGCGACTACGTCGCCAAGCTGAAGGCGCTGCACACGCGCGACGCCGTCATGAAGCAGCACGGCGCACAGTTGCCGGCCGCGGCTGACCTGGCGCCGGAACCCGCCGCGTCAGGTGCGATGCGCGGTGTCGCCGCCAAGGAGCGCGAGGTCTTTGGCGACAAGCTGCCGCCCAAGACCGTGCTGCTGACCTTCGACGACGGCCCGCATGCGCGCTACACCGACGAGATCCTGGAGATCCTGAAGCGCTACAACGCACCGGCCGTGTTCTTCCAGCTCGGCCAGAACCTCGGCAAGGTCGATGCCGACGGCAAGATCCAGCCGGGCAATGGCAGCGCCGTGGCCAAGCGGGTTCTCGCCGCTGGCCACCAGCTGGCCAACCACAGCTTCACGCATGAGCTGATGTCCAAGTTCGAGCTCGTCAAGGTCAAGGAAGAAGCCGCCAACACGGAGGCGCTGCTGGACGCGGCGGGTCGCAACGGCGACGCGTTGTTTCGCTTTCCTTATGGCGCGCGCAACGATGGGGCGTTGACCACCATTGAGGCGCTGAAGCTGCGCTCGATGATGTGGAACGTCGACTCGCTGGACTGGAGCGACCCCATCCCCAAGAGCATTGCCGCGCGGGTGATGGCCGAGCTGGACAAGCAGCAGCGCGGCATCGTGCTCTTCCACGACATCCACGCCCGCACGGTGCAGGCCCTGCCGCTGGTGCTGGACCAGCTCGCCGCCGAGGGCTGGCGCTTTGCGAGCTGGAAGGACGGGCAATTCGTCGTGTCCACCGACAAGACCGCCGCCGCACCGCCACCCGCCCCCGGCGAGCTGTATCGCGACAGCCATGCGCTGGTCATCGGCATCAACCAATACGCGGCCTGGCCCAAACTCTCGCACGCGGTGCGCGACGCGCAGGCCGTGCGTGAGTCCCTGGTTACGCGGTTCGGTTTTCGCGCCGACAACGTCACGCTGCTGACCGACGCCGAGGCCACGCGCGCCAACATCCTGAAGGCGCTGAATGAGCGCTTTGGCGACGCCAAGCGCGTGAAGCGCGACGACCGCGTCTTCGTCTTCTTCGCCGGCCACGGCAGCACGCGCAAGCTGCCCAGCGGCCGCGAGGTCGGCTATATCGTGCCGGTGGACGCCGGCCTGAACGACCTGCAGGCCGACGCCATCGCCATGCCGCAGCTGCAGGAGGTGGCCGAGGCCATCACGGCCAAGCACGCTCTCTTCGTCATCGACGCCTGCTATTCGGGCCTGGGCCTGACGCGCGGCGGCTCGGCGGCAGCCGACAGCAACTTCGCTCGCACCAACGCGCGCCGCATCGGCCGCCAGATGATGACCGCCGGCGGCGCCGACCAACAGGTGGCCGACGACGGCCCCGGCGGCCATTCGGTGTTCACGTGGACGCTGCTGCAGGCACTGAACGGCAAGGCCGACCTGAATGGCGACGGCCTCATCACGGCCACCGAACTGGCCGCCTATGTCGCGCCCGCCGTGTCCTCCATCGCCCACCAGACACCGGCCTTCGGCAGCCTGCCCGGCTCGGAGGGCGGCGAATTCATCTTCGAGCTGCCGACGGCGCAGGAGCCGGCGCTGAGCGGCGCCGTGGCCCAGCTCGACGACAAGGCCAGCCAGTTCGCCGCCAAGCTCGACGAGGCCAGCACCGCCGGCCGCCAGGTGTCCGCGGCCGCGAGTGGTGCAGCCAGCGGCGTGCAGGTCACGATCAAGGGCCTGGACGGCAAGGACCAGGCCCTGGCCGCCACGACCGCCCGCGTCGACCCCGGCGCCCGCGTCGCCGCCCAGCGCGCCAACGACCGCGGCCTGCAGCTCTACCGCGAGCGCCGCTACGACGAGGCCGAAGCCGCATTCAAGGAGGCTTTACAGCTGCAGCCGAAGTTCGCGCTGGCGGCCAACAACCTGGGCTTCGTGTTGTACCGGCGCGGCAAGCCTGCCGATGCTGCAGTGTGGTTCGAGAAGGCCGTCGAAATGGACGGCAGCCGGTCCCTGGCCTGGCTCAACCTCGGCGACGCGCGGCTGCTGGCAGGCGACGAGGGCAAGGCGATGGCGGCCTACAAGACTTTCCTGGAGCTGGCGCCCAAACATGCAAGGGCGGCGGAGCTGCAGGGGTGGATTGCGAATCCGTCTGAGGGGACGCGGCCGAAGCCGGTGTGATGATCGAAGCTGACCGTATGACCTTATGAGCGACGAGCGCGTTGTCCGGCTGGTGCAGGCATTCGATTCCTCTTTGGAGGAGGGCCTAGCGGTACTGGCGACAGATCCAACAGCTGTTCATTTGAGGACAAGCCTCGGCGAAACGGCTCTGCATTTGGCTTGCTTTGATAGCCCGATAACCGCAATCCATGAACTGATCAGGCGCGGCGCCGAGGTCGACACCCTCAGCGACTGTGGGTCGACCCCTTTGTCGGATGCGGCCTCAATCGGACGCGTTGAACTGGTTCGCCTGCTGCTCGATTCAGGCGCTTCAATTTGGCTGGATGGCCAACTCGAACCAACGTTGCACCAGACAGTTCGCGGAGGCCATGTTGAGGCCGCCCGCCTGATCCTGGAAGCCGGCGCGGATGTGAATCAGCAAGCGGACTTTGCCGATACCCCGTTGCATCTTGCCGCTGAAGATGACCTCCTGGAGATTGCGCAACTGCTTCTTGAGCACGGCGCTGATCCCAACCTTCAAAACAGCTATGACGGGACCGCGCTTGACATGGCGATTCGACACAACAGCGAACGCTGCGTCGCGCTTTTGTCGAGTAAGCACTGAGTCTGCGCCGCCTGTCGGCCTACTTCTCCATCAACTCCTTCAACGCCCGCAAATCCTTGAGCACATGCACCGCATCCCGCTCAAAGTCCTCATCGCTCGCCCCGGCCATCCTCAGCACCACGAACGTCAGCGCACAGCCCTCATCCACCGGCGTGACCCGGAAGGCGTTGTGCGTGATCACGCCGTCCGGCGTCGTCACATCGTGGTCCAGCACCCCAAACTCGTTGCGCGACGCCATCCTGATCTGGATGCGGCCCATGGGTGAGTCGGTGACCACCCAGTGGTCGCCTTCCTGCTCGATGTCGGCCGACGCCAGGCCCGAAGCCCAGCGATGCAGGTTCTCGCGCCGGCTGGCGAACTCGTAGACCTCGTGCGCCGGCGCGGCGACGGTTTCGCTGACGACCTTGATTTCGCGTGGCATGCGGGCCTCCAAAGCAGTTGCAGAGCTTGTCACGAAGGAATGGGCACCGGCAAACCGCGCGCCCGTCGGCCCTCGTGGCGAGGACGCAATCAGCTCGCCTGTGTTCCACTTCCGCCGTGAATTCCGAAGTCTCCTCGCCCAAGCCGGCCAAGCCGCCTGCACCCGCCTTTCCCCTCCCGCAACCCAGCCACGCCGCCCGCTTCCCCGCGGGCCTCGCGCCTGAGGACTGGGCCCGCATCCGCCAGGCCGCGCACGCGCTGCCCCAGGTGCTGGTGCCCGCCGATTTCGACGATGGCAGTGACGAGACCCTGGATCGCCTGGGTTGCATCCAGATCTCCCGGGCCGCTGGCGGTGGCCGGCCGAGCCGCTGGATACTGCCCGCGCACATTGCCGTCGCGCTGGCCCAGCTCGAAGCCACGCCGCAGACCAACACGCTGCGCCCACAGCTGCAGCAGCGCCTGCACCAGCTCGAAAGCCTGGGCCTGCGCCGCGAAGGCCTGGTGTTCACGCGGCTTTGCGTGCACCCGATCACGCTCGCGCACGAGGGTTGGCGCATCGACCTGTCGCACCGCGTGCCGGTGCCCGAGGAGCCCGTCTGGGCCTTTTTCCGTGATGGCGACACGGCCGCGCTGCGCCACAACCTGGGCCAGGCGCCCGAGTACTCCTACACGGCCGAGCTGATCCTGCACCTGAACCACCTCATCGCCCGCAGCGAGGCCATGGGCCATGCCAGCCAGCTCGCGTCGTTGTTGCCGCGGCTGCAGGCCGAGTGCGGCGTGCCCATGCCCTACGAGGACCTGAAGGCCGCACTGAACCGCGCCCAGGACCGCTGGGAGCAGACGGTCGAGGAGCAGGACACGCTGGCCAGCCTCGGCCGCGAACTGGCCTTCCAGGGCTACCCGGACAGCTTCGACGCGGCGCGCAAGCTGGGCCGCAAGGTCACGCTCTACCTGGGCCCGCCGAACAGCGGCAAGACCTATGCCGCCTTCGAGCGGCTGGCGCAGGCACTGGACGGCGCCTACCTGGCACCGCTGCGCCTGCTGGCGTTGGAGGGCCGCGACCGGCTGGTGGGCCGCGGCGTGCCCTGCTCGCTGCTGACCGGCGAAGAGAACGTGCCTGCCAACGACGCCCGCGTCGTGAGCAGCACCATCGAGATGGTCAACACGCGCGACACCATCGACGTGGCCGTCATCGACGAAGCGCAGATGATCTTCGACGACTCGCGCGGCTGGGCCTGGACGCAGGCCATCGTCGGCGTGCCGGCGCGCGAGCTCATCATCATTGCGTCGGCCTATGCAGCGCCGGCCATCGAGCGGCTGCTGCTGCTGTGCGGCGAGAAGCCCGAGCGCCGCGTGTTCGAGCGCAAGCAGCATGTGCAGCTGATGCCCGCACCCGTGCCGATGACGCATCTGCACGCGGGCGATGCGGTGGTGGCCTTCAGCCGCCGCGACGTGCTGATGCTGCGCGACCAGATCGCGCAGAACGGCCACGTTGTCAGCGTCATCTACGGTGCGCTGCCACCCGAGGTGCGCCGCCGCGAGGCCGAGCGCTTTGCCGTCGGCGCCAGCCAGGTGCTGGTCGCGACGGACGCCATCGGCATGGGCCTGAACCTGCCCATCCGCCGCGTGCTGTTCTCGACGCTGGAGAAGTACGACGGCGTCGGCGACCGCGCGCTGACCGTCGGCGAGGTGCACCAGATCGCCGGCCGCGCGGGCCGCTACGGCATGCATGACGAAGGCTTCGTCAGCGTGCTCAAGGAGGCCGAGGCCGACGCGATGAAGACGCTGCGCGAGCTGCTGCCCAAGGAGCCCCGCGCGCCGCGCGACTTCAAGTGCCCGGTGGCGCCCAACTGGCGCCATGTGCAGACGATCTCGGCGCGCCTGGGCGTGAACAGCCTGCACCAGGTGCTGACCGTCTTCATGCAGCAGCTGCGCCTGGACGACGCCCACTTCGAAGTGGCCGAGCTGGAGCAGATGCTGGGCCTGGCCGAGATGCTGGACCGCAACGCGGGCGCGTTGTCGCTGCAGGAGCGCTTCCGCTACGCGCAGGCGCCGGTGGACGACCGCCTGCCCCAGGTCGTCGAGCAGTTCCAGGCCTGGGCCGCCAGCCACGCGCGCACCGGCAAGGCCGGCACGCCCTGGTTCCTGGACGACGTCGACGAGCACAGCCGCCTGGACCGCATGGAGCAGGCGCTGCGCCAGTGCACGCTGTGGCTGTGGCTGGACCTGCGCTTCCCCGAGGTGTTCGGGCACGTGGAGGCGGTCATCGACCTGCGCGGCCGGCTCAACGACGGCATCGAGAGGCACCTGAAAGGGAAGAAGCCGTTGTGGCAGAGACGGGGAAGGTGAGGCGTACCATTGCAGCCATGCAGCTCACCACTGGCACCGTCGTTGGCGGCAAGATCGTCGTCGAAGGAGATCCGCTGCCCGAGGGCACGGTCGTCACAATCCTGACACGCGATAGGAACGAGACCTTCCTTGTGTCTCCTGAACTCGAAGCCGAGCTGCAAGCATCGCTCGGCGAGTTGGAGCGCGACGAAACGATGCCGGCCGACGTGCTGCTGCAACGACTTCGCATGGCATCGTGAGTGGCCGCGTCGCCGTGGTGGTGACCCGCAGGGCCGCCACCCAGTTGGAGCGGGCAGCATCGTGGTGGCGCGAGAACCGGCCGGCTGCGCCTGACGCCGTGGCGAACGATTTCGAGGACGCACTGCGTCTGCTGGCCTTTCAACCCGAATTGGGTGCGCGCTCTGCGTCGCCACACTACCCGGACCTGCGACGGCTCTTCCTCGCCCGCATCCGCTATCACGTCTACTACCAGGCGCTGCCGGACAAGGTGGTGATCCTCGCGTTCTGGCACGCCAGCAGGCAGTCGCCGTCTCTCTGAGTTCGCTGGCAGGTCAGCCAAATCGGCTCAACGCCGCGTCACATGCACAGTGCGATCAGATCGCGAGCGGTCGCCACGATCGCCTCCCGCGGCGGCCGTGGCACCCAGCCCAGCCGCTCCCGCGCATGGCTTGAATCCTGGTGCCGCGCCGTGCCCAGCTCGCTCGCCGCCGCCCGCACCGCCGGGCTGACCTTGGCCAGCAGGCGCACCGCCCAGTCGGGCATCTGCAGCGTCGGCACGCGCTGGGCCTGTTCTCCCAGCTCCGCACGCAGGATGGCCGCAATCTCGCGCAGCCAGAGAAAACCGCCGCAGGCGATGAAGCGCTCGTCGGCCATGCCCAGCGCGGTCAGCGCGCGCCAGTGCAGCTCGGCCACGTCACGCACGTCGACGATGCCGAAGCCGATGTTGGGCAGGGCCGGCACCTTGCCCTGCAGCAGGCTCTTGACGATGACGACGCTGGCCGAGTAGTCGGCACTCGCCACCGGGCCGAGCACGACTGACGGATTGACCGTGCAGAACTCCAGCCCGCCGCCCTCGCGCGCCACCCAGTCGCGCGCGGCGCGCTCGGCGATGGTCTTGGACTGGATGTAGGGCGGGATGCCGGGCGTCTCCAGCCGCGTCCAGTCGTCCTCGGTGAAATGGTGCTCGCCCGGGCCATGCCCATAGGAGATGGCCGCGACGGATGAGGTCATGACGACGCGCTGCACGCCGGCATCGCGCGCGGCCTTCAGCGCGCGCAGGGCGCCGTCGCGGGCGGGCACGATCAGCTCGTTGGCGTCGCGCGGCACGCCCACCGGCAGCGGCGACGCGAGGTGGGCCATGTGGCTGCAACCAGCGGCCGCCTCGGCCCAACCGGCGTCGGCCATCAGGTCGGCGGCAAAGCAGCGCAGCTGTTCGCTCGCGTCTCCGTCATCTGCGCCCAGCAACTGGCGCAGCGCCGGCTCGCGCCTGAGGTCGCGCACGGTGGTGTGCACCTGCCAACCGTTGGCCAACAGCTGGCGGATCAGCACGCCGGCGATGTAGCCGCTGCCGCCGGTGACGAGGACGCGAGGAGGGGTGTTCATACGCTTCACTCCACGAACACGCGCGCGTGCCCCTCGTGCGCCGCGGGCGAGCGCCAGTAGGGCGATTCAAAGGTGACGTGGATGGACGGGCACTCGTCCTTCGGCCGCAGGAACACGCTGCGAACCTGCCTGCCCTGGGCCTGCAGTGCGCGGCGCAGCTCATCCTCGCTGGGCAGCTGGAATCCTGGCTGGGTGTACAGCAGCAGCTCCGCTGCCGAAGGATGCCGGGCGAGCGATGCGAAGTCGACCTGGCCCATGTGCAGCAACACGCCGGCGTTCTGCAGCTCCGGCCAGTGACTCAAGGTCTCGTAGCTGGCCAGCGTCCCGCCGCGGCTGCAGACGAAGACCCAGCGCAGCCGGTTCACCCCCGCGATGGGCTCGAAGCTCTGCACCTTGGGGGTCTTGTAGATCTCCAGCATTTCGATGCCCGGGGTCTGAGCCAGCTCGCTGATGTCCGTGAGGCTCAGGCAATGCGCCAGGCGCAGTTCACGCAGCGCCGAGAACCGCGCCAGGCCTTCCAGCGAGGTCAGCGGCGCGCCGGCAAGGATGAGCGATTCCAGGCCGCTCCAGCCGTTGAGTGCATTCAAGGACTTGAGCTTGCGGGGCCGCCTCAGCTCCACGCGGCGCAGGCTGGGGTTGTTCAGCCATTGGGGGTTGAGCTTCTCGGCGTCCAGGCAGCGAAAGGCGCGCAACCGAGGGAGCTTGCGGTAGTCGCCATGGGCCTGCGGCGCCTTGTGCAGGTAGATCTGCTCCAGTGCCGGCAGCAGATCGATGTCCTCCAGGCTCAGCTCTTCAGACGGGCTCCTGAGGCCGCGGATCTTGTGGGCGTAGGGTTGCAGCGCCCCCAGCGAACCCACGCCGGCACCAGGGCTGACCCAGTAGACGTCGTTCTCCGCCAGTGCGGCCTCCGAGGCGGCGCTCCAGCGGTAGATGTCCAGATCCAGCGTGCCATCAGGGCGCCCTTGCAGCCAGTGGTCATCGCTCTTTTCGAGAAAGTCCGGCGTCTCGCCGAACCATCCCTCGAACTCGCAGTCATGCTGTGGGCCGAGCTGGCACATCTCCTTCGTCCATGCGAGCAGGGCGTCTTCCGTCATCAGCAGCGGCGGGGTGTGGCCGGTGACCACCCACGACGCCACCTCCAGCGAAGCGGCGGTCCAGTCCACGAAAGCGCCCGTCTTGCGCGCCTGCGGCTCATAGCCGCGCGCCTTCAGCACCGCCGCCAGCGAGTCGGCCTTGGTCTGCGTGTTGGTGTGGAAGAAGAACTTCAGCGGCTTCGCATCGGTCGGCCGGACCCGCCAGGCCCGCAGCGAGGCCAGTTGCTGGGGCGTCTTCCAAGCCGCCCGAGCCACGCTGCGCTCGAAGCGCTCCTCGGTGACAAAGCTTTCCATGCCGACGCCTCTCCCTGGATGAATGCGCCCCATCGTAAGCAACGAAAACGACGGGCCGCCCCCATGACGCCCGTCATGCCCGGGCCATTCCCATTGCCAGACGGTCACCCGGCATGGACAGTCTCGGCTTTCCGCAAGTTTCCGGGACACCCCCTTGACCTCCGCCACCCTGACCGCGGCCGCCGACGCCACAAGCGACGCACGCGCCCGCCATGACCGATCCTTCCTGGGCCACCCCGCCGGCCTGGGCTGGCTGTCCTTCTGCGAGCTGTGGGAGCGTTTCAGCTACTACGGCATGCAGGCGCTGCTGGTGCTCTATCTGAGCAACTACCTCTTCCTGCCGGCCCACATCGGCCATGTGGCCGGCATGGATGCGCTGCGCTCGGCAATAGAGAACGTCACCGGTCCGCGCTCGCCGCAGCAGCTGGCGTCTGCCGTGTTCGGCCTCTATGTGGGCCTGGTCTACCTGCTGCCCATCTTCGGCGGGCTGATCGCCGACCGGCTGCTGGGCCGCACCAAGACCGTCGTCATCGGCGCGCTGCTGATGGCCACCGGCCACTTCCTGATGGCCATCGAGGCCGCGCTGCTGCCGGCCCTGGGCTGCCTGCTGCTGGGCGTGGGCTGCTTCAAGGGCAATATCGCGGCCCAGGTGGGCGACCTCTATGCGCCGGGCGACAAGCGCCGCGCCAGCGCCTTCCAGATCTTCATGCTGGCGATTCAGATCGCCGTCATCGCCGCCCCCATCGTCTGTGGCACCCTCGGCGAGAAGGTGGGCTGGCACTGGGGGTTCGGCTCGGCCGGCGTGGGCATGTTGATCGGTCTGTTCGTCTATCTGGCGGGCCGCCGCTGGCTGCCGCCCGAACCGCAGCGCAGCGCAGCCAAGGCTGAGGTGCGTCCGCCATTGGGCCGCCGTGGCGTCGTGCAGGTCGCCCTGCTCGTCGGCATCCTGCCGCTGCTGATGCTGTCCATCGTCGGCAATCAGCAGTTCAACAACGCCTACCCACTGTGGTCGCAGCAGCACATGGACATGATGGTCGGCAGTTTCCAGGTGCCAGTGACCTGGCTGCAGGCCGTGGACGCCACGGTGAGCTTCATCACCATGCTGGGTTCGATCGCCTTCTGGCGCTGGTGGGCCACGCGGCGACGCGAACCCGACGAGGTCACCAAGATGGCGCTGGGCTCCTTTGTCGCGGCTGGCGCGCCGCTGCTGCTGCTGATCCCGGCTTTCGCCATCGAAGCCGGCGGCGGCAAGATCAGCATCCTGTGGACCTTCGCCTACACCCTGGTCAACGACATCGGCTTCGCCAACATCATGCCAGTGGGCCTGGCCTTGTATTCACGCGCCGCGCCGCGCGGCCTGCAGGGGGTCATGATCGGCATCTACTACCTGCACCTGTTCTTCGGCAACACCTTCGTCGGCTGGCTGGCCGGGCTGCTTGAGACCATGCCGGGCTCGCAGTTCTGGGGCCTGCATGCGGTGCTGGTGGCCGCGGCGGGCGTGGGGTTGCTCATCGTCAAGCTGGTGTTTGGCCGCTTGCTGGCGCCGGACGAGGCGCCGGCTCAGGCGTAACGGGAGCTTTGGCGCGCTCGGGCGTCGACACGCCCAGCGAGCGCGTCAGGGCCGCCATCAAGTCCTTGTAGGTGGCCAGCACCTGGTCCTTGCCTGCGGCGTTGCGGGGCTCCGAGAAGCAGGGGTTCCAGGCCTCGCTCCAGGCATAGGCGCTGTCGGTTCGCCGGTCGCCGTCGGGCCCCTGGACCAGGGCCCGCAACCTGGCGTCGTGGCCGGCGCCGGTGTAGGTCTCGAACAGCACGTGGATGTAGGCCTGGTAGGTCTTGTAGACCTCGGCCTCGAACACATGGCGGTAGATGTTGAGCGTCCTGTCCAGGTCGCGCTTGGCGTGGATGGCGTCGGCAGGCGAGATGGTCTTCCAGTAACCCACCCAGGTGAAGAAGCACAGCAGCTGGTTGAGCTTGGGCGCGATGTCGTCGTAGATGGCCAGGCGCTTCTCGATGAGCTTCTGATTGGTCCAGTTGCTGAGGTCCAGGCGCTTGAGCTGGCGGCTGAACAGCCAGCCCAGCAGGGCCACCGACAGCGGCGTCAACACGCCGACGATGAGCTTGGCGATCTCCAATGTCGGCCATTGAGCCATGCGACCCTCCTTCGGCACGGCGTGCCGCGCCGCAGCGTAGCCGGCCGCGGCCTTGCGGTGCAATCCCGTCTGCCTAAACTGGGTGGCCATGAACGACGCCCTTGACCGCCTGGCCCGTGAGCTTGCGCTGGACGCACCGGCGCAGCAGGCGCTGCGGCTGCGCTTTGGCCTGGCCTGCGTACAGCGTGTGCGGCACCTGCTGGAGGACGCAGCGGTGGTCGCCTGCCTCGATGTACTGGCCCGTTTTGTGGCTGCGGGTGCGACGCGGGAAGACCTGGACGCGGCGGCTGCCGAAGCTGCGCGGCTGGCCAACCACCACCCTGGTTCGCGGTCATTGGACGGCGTGGGCCATGCGGCCGTGTCGGCCTCCTATGCCGTCGCCAATGCCCTCGCCGGCCGGGCGTTGCAAGCCGCCGAGTACGCCGCCTACGCCAGCGTCTACGCCGAGGGCGGCTATGGCGCCGTACAGCAGCGCGAGTCCTTCCAGCCCGAGTTCGACTGGCAGCTGGAGGAGCTGCGCCGCCTTGCCGCTGAAATGCCGATGTAGCGTCGGCTGGGTGCCTGCCTACACTGCTGCACATGATCACCGTCCACCACCTCAACAACTCCCGTTCCCAGCGCGTGCTGTGGCTGCTCGAAGAGCTGGGCCTGCCCTACGAGATCAAGCACTACCAGCGCGACGCCAAGACCGGGCTGGCGCCGCCCGAGCTGCGCCAGGTGCACCCGCTGGGCAAAAGCCCCGTCATCACCGACGGTGGGCTGACGGTGGCCGAGAGCGGCGCCATCCTGGAGTACCTGGTGGACCGCTACGGCCAGGGCCGGCTCAAGCCCACGGGCGAGCAGGACCTGCTGCACTACCGCTATTTCATGCACTTCGCCGAGGGCTCGGCCATGCCGCCTCTGGTCATGAAGCTGGTGTTCAACAAGGTCAAGCGCGCGCCCATGCCCTTTTTCGTCAAGCCCATCGCCAAGGGCATTGCCGACAAGGTGCTGAACAGCTTTGTGCAGCCCAATATCGACGCGCAGCTGAAGTTCCTGGAGGGCGAGCTGGCGTCGCGGCCCTGGTTTGCCGGCGCCGAGTTCAGCGCGGCCGACGTGCAGATGAGCTTTCCTGTCGAAGCCGCGGCAGCACGGGGCACGATGGACAGCTACCCCAAGCTGAAGGACTTCCTGGCCCGCATCCACGCGCGGCCGGCCTACAAGAAGGCCCTGGAACGCGGCGGGCCTTACAGCCTGATGAGCTGAGCGGCCTCGGTGGACCGCTTCGTCTTCAAGTCTGCCTCAAAGGTCTTCGCGTTTCTGTCGCCACTGATCGTGCTGGCCGTCGCGCTGACGGTGCTTGTCAGCCAGAGCGCGGACTTCTTGCTCTTCGCGGTTTCGGTGGACGCATTGGCCCTGGCGGCCGTAGCGCGGCAGTTTCCGCTGAACAAGCCCATCCTTGAATTGACGACGACGGAGATCCGATACGGCCAAGGTTTGCGCGACACGATCCTGCTTCGGGATGTCAAGTACGCATCCGCCCCTGGCGCCAGTTCTCATGACTGGCCAGGCGTCGTGAACATCAACCTGAACATGGAGGCCCGCAAGGCTGGCGGGCAGTTGCACTACGACATGAAGGTCATCAAGCTCTTCTGCCCTGACGTCGCGCCGAAAGAGCTTGAAGCGCGAATCAATCAACTTGTCGAAGCGGCCAAACGCAACCTCTGATCGGGCCTGCGACGCGCGCAGACCTACACTGCCGCAGGGCCGCGCCGACGTGCGATCCATCCGTCTTGCCCCGCCGGCCTGTCGCCCGGCCGCTGTGAACGAACAGCGGCGCTGACCTCCCCGTGTCGCATTGCGCTCTGACACGCAGGTCACCTGGGGGCTCTCATGCCCGGCTATGAAATCAAAGTCCAGGCGCTCGCCATCGATGGCGCGGCGGATCTGCAGATCCGCTCGCTGCTGGACAACGACCAGTTCGCCGACCCGGCGGGTGCGGCCGAGGCCCTGGGCATCTCGCCCGCGCAATGGCCGTTGTTCGGCCAGGTCTGGCCCTCCGGGCTGCATCTGGCCGCCGCGATGGCGATCCGGCCCCTGCTAGAGGGCGAACGCATCCTGGAGATCGGCTGCGGTCTGGCTCTGGCCAGCCTGGTGTGCCACCGCCGCGGCGCCGAGGTCACGGCCAGCGACATCCACCCGCTGGCCGGCGCCTTCCTGCTCGAGAACCTGCGCCTGAACGAGCTCACGCCCATGCGCTACTGCCATGGCGACTGGAGCGAGGACGCGGTCGCCGCCGAGGGAGGCGCACCGCGTGTGCAAGGACGCTTCGATCTCATCATCGGCAGCGACGTGCTCTACGAACGCGACGACGGCGGCGCGCTGGCGGCCTTCATCGAGAAGCACGCGCTGCCGCAGTGCGAGCTGTTGATCGTGGACCCGAACCGGGGCAACCGCGCGGCGTTTGGCAAGCGGATGGCGGGGTTGGGGTTTGAGTTCAGCGAGACGGTGTTGAGTGCGGAGGCGGGGAGACCGGACTACCGGGGAAGGTTGATGAGGTTCGCGAGGGGTTGAGAATCACAACACCCTCCTACAACCAACGCCCGACGCCCGGTATCCACAGATCGCAAGCTTACGAATCGCTGTTTGCTGCAAACGCATCTTTCGAGCGACCGACCAGATAGTTAGCCCTGAACTCCTGGACGCTATGCACGAATGCTGTACGGTGAATCATTCGATGGCAGTTGGCGCACAGAACGGTGAAATCCACTCGCGGGTCGAGCTCAACGAACTGCCCTTTGAGTTGCGCGATTGGCGTGAGGTGGTGTGCCTCAATGAATTCTTTGCCGATAGCACCATAGGTCGCCTCAAAGTCGAATCCGCAAGCGGTGCACTTGTAGCCGTGAACTAACTTTGCTTGCTGAGACAGCTTGCGATTGCGTTCGAGCCGCTTGTGCTCTCTGAGTGTTCGCAGGTCCTCCTTGCCCAATAAAGTCTCGTCCGCCTCCGCATCCGCCCTTTCAAAGAGCTGGGCTTCTTTAGAGACAAGCGCGTAGTAGAGGTCCACGAATCTTTGCAGGTCCGCTCGCAAACGTTCATCGGCTGGCAATTCGCTCCTCGGGTAGTAAACAGAGCAAATGTTCCCGGCTTCATAGAAAGCGCTCAGATTTGTTGCGTCGCCCGCAGCTAAGTCGATCTCGCCGATGTGCAAATCACTCGCCAGCGAGCCCAATCGCGCAACGAAATCAGCCGCTCGCACTCGCAATGCATTTTTGGCTTTGGAGCGGTACTGCTTTTGTGCACTCGTGATGCCCTGATTGAGCGACAAGTAGACGCCAGCAAAGTCCTCGCGAACAAGGTAGACCACGTAATAGCCGTCTTGAGCCGTCTCGGTAACGAAGCGGTCGAATACCGCCGCCCATGGAGCTTGCGCCCACCCTCCTTGCCCCGGACTCCCTCGCGTGACGTAGCGCGGGTTCGCGCTGATCGCTTCGCTAAGTACCTGCGGCATGTCCCTGCGAACAAACTCAGCGACCGAATCTCCTGCAAAGGGGCGCGCCATTGCTTTCGGATACTCGTCAAGGAATAGGCTGAGCGCCGCCTGAAGGCTCATCTTCTATCTCCGCTCGCGTGAGGCGCTCCCTTCGGCCCGTACTCCACCACCCTACAGCCCGCCCCCTGCGGGTTGTCGCAGCAGGCCGCCAGCTTCTTCAGGCTGTCGCTGAACTGCTCGTCCCATTGCGCCTTGCTGTGCAGATTGCCCGGGCTCATCCAGTGCGACTGCGGGAAGTTCTTTGACCACTCGTCGCCGCCCTCTTGTGGCGCGTTGCCGGTGGACTGGCGCATCGCGACCTGGCAGGAGTTCATATTGCCCATGCGATGGCAGGCCGTGCAGGTGTTGCCCCGCGTCGTGATGCCGAAGGCATTCAACTTCGCCCAGGCGCGCTTGAAGTCCTCGCCGATGGCCTTGGGTTGGTAAAAGCCAAAGGGATCGCCGGGCAACATGGTCGTCTGGGCGATGTAGGGGCTGTACATGAAGGGACCGCTGTCGTGGCAGCCGATGCAGGCGGGCTGCTTGAAGGCCACCTCGTAGGGTGACAGCCAGACCTTGTCGGCCCCCGGCACCAAGCGCGCGCGCGTGCTGGGTGAAGGCACGGCGCGGCCATCAATGCCCGCGCCCTCAGTCAGTGGCGCCTTGGCCTTGGCAGTGAACCAGCAGGTCTTGCCATCCCTGAGGCTGTGCGAGATGACATTGATCTCGTCGAACAACGGGCTGCCCGCCGGCCGCGCGACCTGCTTGCGGCAGACGGCACTGATCTGCGCGGTCTTGTCGTCGCGCAGCACCAGGGCGCGGCTGCCGGGCACGCACTGGCCCTGGCTGCCGGCGTCGTGCTGGGGCAGCAGCGAGGGCCTGTCGCAGCGCGGTGGCGCGGGTTGCGAAGGCACGGGCTTGCCGTCAACGGTGATGGGGATCTCCTCGCCGGCCATGCAGTCGAAGGCCGGGATCTCGCTGATCTGCTCGGCGCATTGGCGGCCGTATTCGTACAAGGTCTCGGCCTGGGCGGCACCGGCCAGCAGCAGTAGCAACAGGGCTCTCATGCGACCACCAGCCCTTTCTCCGCCATCACGACGGTGCGTATGGCCTGGTGGTAGCGGGCGTAGCCGGTGCAGCGGCAGATGTGCTGGCCGACGGCGTCTTCAATCGCCGCGTCCAGTTGCTCGCGGCGGATGGGCTGCGCGCGCAGCCGCCCGAGCAGCATCTCGGTCGCCATGACAAAGCCCGGCGTGCAGTAGCCGCACTGGAAGGCGAAGTGGTCGAGGAAGGCTTGCTGCACAGCGCTGGGTTTTTCCATGCTGCCGGTGCCCTCCACCGTCGTGATGCTCTGGCCTTGCAGCAGGGCCACCGGCGTCGAGCAGGCCAGCATGGGCTGGGCCTGGCTCGATGGCGCACGCCGCGCGGCTACGGTGCAGGCCTTGCAGACGCCGATGCCACAGCACAGGCGCGTGCCGGACAAGCCGAGCTCTTCGCGCAGGAAGTCGACAAGGGGCAGGTCGGTGGGCACCTCGGTCTTGATGGGGCGGCCGTTGACGTGGAATTGGACGGGGACGAGGTCGGTCATTGGGAGGCCTCTCGTTGGTGTTGGTTGATGGCGAGGCCCAGCCGGGAGTTCGCCCCGGCGGGCGACCTACTTTCTTGTGTCGACAAGAAAGTAGGCAAAGAAACGACCCCCGATCCGCCCGCCCTTCGCTGCGCTTCGGGTCCCCTGCGGTACTCAGGCCTTGAGGCCCCGCGCAAAACTCCCTTCGCTACGCTGCGGTCAAACAGTTGCGCGGAGTCAGTTCTTGAAGCGTGCTGCGCACGCGGCCTCAAGGCCCTCCGTTCCTCGGCAGGCTCAGAGGGGGCAATAGAAATGCCTCGTTGCGAACGGCCTCCGGGTTTGGCTGTTGGCTGTTCAGGAGCCTCCCCTTCTAAACCGCCGAGAAGCACAGGAGCCCGGGGCGCGAGCGCAGCTCGCATCAACTTCTGACTTCGCGCCCCTTTGTGCGGCCCCGGGCTTCGAGCATCGCAGGGGACCCCGACAGGGGCGGTTTCGCAGGGGAGAGCTTTTTGCCTACTTTTTGGCGGCGCAAAAAGTAGGTCGCCCGCGGGGGCGAAATCCCCGCTGGGCCTTGCCACAAAGCCGCTCATGACAAAGCCCTCTCAATGTCAGCGCCAGTAATCGGCAACGACCGAAACCGCTTCCCTGTCGCATGGGCGATCGCATTCCCGATCGCCGGCGCAATGGGGCAGAGCACCGCCTCCGCAATGCCCTTGGCCGTCGTCTCGGTGGTCGGCAGCGGCGTGATGCTCATGCGCGCCAATGGCACATCGGCGCTCAGCGCCACGTGATAACGGTCGAGGTTCCAACGGCCATCGCCCGCGCCGCCCGCCTCCAGCGGCAGGTCTTCCAGCAACGCATAGCCAATGCCCATCGCGATGCCGCCCTGGGCCTGGCCTAGCAGCAGATCGGGTTGCAACACCTTGCCGGCATCCACCAGCAACTGCACGTCGACGACACGCGGCGCAAAACTCTTGGGCCCGATCTCGACGGCGACCAGCACGCCCGACGGCGCATACAGGCTGCGACCGTAAAGCGCGGCCTCGGGCTTGGGCGGGATGACGTTCTGGCGCAGCACCGGCGTCCAGCTCGCCTGGCCAGCGGCGCGCAGCGACAAGCCGTCGATGGGCAGCTGCAGCGGCGGCCCGGCCGGCACGGCGTAGGTGCCGACCACCCAGGACCCTTCGTAGAGCCCATGCACCATGGCAGCCGAGGTCAGGCCCATTTGATGGACTTTGGTGGCCAGCGCACGCAGCGCCAACGGCGCCAGGCCCGGCGCGGTGAGATGACCCTTGTCCCACTTCGTCTTGCCTTGGACCTGCGCCAGCGGCACGCCCCAGAGCGCTGCCGCCGCCGGCAGCAGACCGGCCTGGAAGAGCACCTGGCTGGCCTGCTCGGTCACATGCACCTGGTGGAAGGCTGTCAGGCAGGCGCTGCTGGACATGGCAAAGCCGGCTGTCCAGTTCGGCTTGCTCCAGTCACCGCCGGCATAGGTGCTGACGTCCAGCGCATTGAAGCTGCCGACGTCGCCCATGACGATGTCATGCGCGTTGTGGCCCAGCCAGGCGGCCGTGCTGATCGCCAGCGTCGTCGCCGAGCCATTGCCCATGTCGACGCAGTTGGTGCGCACGGTCAGGCGCCCGATGCCGTCCATGGCCACCTCGGCCATGACGCCATCCTTGCCCGTGCCATAGGCCTGGTTGGCCAGCGCAAAGCCGACGCCGTAGCGGATGCCCTCGCGCGCCTTGCGGGCCTTCACCAGCTCGCGGTCGCGCCACAGCGCGTGCTCGCGCGAGCGGCGGCAGATCTCGCGCAGCGTCGTCGCCTGGGTCAACGGCGCGCCGGTGATGGTGCGGTCGCCTTCACGCAGCGCGTTGAGCTCGCGCAGCGCGATCGGGTCGCGCTTGAGCGCCACGGCCACCTCGTCCACCAGCGTCTCCACCGCGAAGCTGGCCTGCGGCCCGCCGAAGCCGCGCATGGAGCCGGCGACGACGCCCGTGCTGGGCTGGGCGATGGCATCGACATAGGCTTGGCGAATGTCGTAGCCGCTGAGGCCGCAATAGGCCGCCAGCATGGCGACGAACTGGCTGTAGTTGTTCTGCCCACCAGAGGGCAGCACCTGCTGGCTGCCGAAGGCGAGGAACTTGCCGGTCTTCGCGTCCACCGCGATGCGCTGGGTGATGTGGCTGGCCAGCTGCTTGAGGCCGCCCTGGAACTGCTCGTAGCGGTCCTGGGCGATGCGCACCGGCCCGTCGGCCAGGGCCGCGGTGACGGCCAGCAGCGGCGGGAAGGTGGACACGTCGCGACCACCAAAGCCGCCGCCGGGATAGCAGGAGTTCAGCACCACGGTCGCGACCTTGACGGGGCAGTCCTTGCTGAACAGCGCCAGGCTGTCGCCCGAGTCGCCGTTGGTGGCCTGGGTGCCGAGCACGAGGTTGAGCGTGCCGGTGCCGGAGCGGTCCAGCCAGGCCAGGCCCGCCTCGGGCTCCATGAACATCGGGTCCAGCACCTGGGTGCTGTAGCTGCCGCCGAGCTGCAGCACGGCGGAGCTGGGCGACTGCAGCGCGGCGTTGATGCGGCCGCGCAGCCGGCGGGCGGTGCTGTTGTAGGGCTGGGTCTTGGAGTCGGGCTGGTAGGGGTCGGACGCACAGCCCACCTGCACCTGCGAGAACGGCTCGATGCCCGCCGCCTCATAACGCGTCAGGTAGTTGACCGGGCTGTAGGCCATGACCCAGGGCTGGGCGGGAGGCGCGGCCAAGCCGCCGGTCTGCACGACGCCGGGCTGGAACTGCAGCGCGCGCTTGGCGCGGCGGTAGGTGTTGCCATCGGCAAAGATCAGGATGGCCACGGGTTGGCCGTAGAACTGCGGCGCCGTACCGACCGGCACCAGCAGCTGGTAGACGCCATCGGCACCCGCGCTGGAGAAGGGCAGCTGAAGGTTCAGCGAGGCCAGGTCGCGCTGCGGCCCGGTGTAGCCGGGCAGAGGCGTCTGCGTGATGGTCAGGAGCGGCTGCGCATCGGCGGCGTCGAGGCGGGACAGGTCCAGGCCCGCGAAGGCGAGGCCGGGATCGGTCGCGCGCAGGATCATCGCCATTCGCTCGGTCTGCGGCCAGCCGGGCATGTCGACGGCGCGGAAGTCGCGGGCGTAGATCTTCTGACCCGTCACCTTGGCCAGGCCGTCGATGCGAAAGCGCGCCTTGCCGGGGCCGCCGGACCAGTCGGGCGCACCCGGTGGCGCATGCGGTTGGACGGGCGTGCCTTCCGGCTGCGGCAGGGCGCCGGGGTTCTTCAGGGCTGGTGGCTTGAAGGCCAGGGCCAGCTCATGCACCAGCAGCGTCACTGCGGCTGCGCCGCTGCCAATGACGCGGCGCCGCGTCAGTTGGAATGGCCCGTTTGTGTTCTGCGACACGCTTGTCTCCCTTCCATGCGATGGGGGGAGTTTGGCGCCGCCAGCCGCCCTGTCTGGCGGGGGTTTTGCCTGAGTCGATGCCCTATCGAGTCAGTCGATGGATCAGCAAGGCCGCACGGATGGCACCACGCTCGATGGAGGCGATCTCCAGCCACTCGTCAGGCGTGTGCGCGCCACCGCCCGCGGCTCCGAGGCCGTCGAGGCTGTCGATCAGCGGCGCGACGAATTGGACGTCGCCCGCGCCGCGCAGGCCGGGCGGGAAGGGCACGATGGCATTCAGGCCGGCGTCAGCGCTGGCTTGGGAATAGGCCTCCAGCACCTTCAGATTGCCCGGCGTGGGTGCCATCGGCGGGTAGCTTTCGTGGAAGCTGATCTTCGAGCGCGTGCCGGGCAGGGCCTGGTCGACGATGGCCTGCATGCGCTCGCGCGCCTTCGCACCCTGCTCGGCGGTCAGGTAGCGCAGGTCGCCGCGCACCTGGGCATCGCGCGGGATGACATTGGTCTTGCCGAAGGCCTGGCCCTGGCTCTCGCCGTCATCCCATTTGGCGCTGGTGCCGGCCACGATCGTCGCGGCATTGAAGGTCAGGTCGGGCTCGATGAGCTGCTCGCGGAAGGCGTTCAGCACACGCGCCGCCTCGTAGACGGCGCCGTAGCCATCCTTGCCGAACACGCCTGCCGAATGGCCGGTGCGTGCCGTGACGTTGAGATGCCAGCCGCCCGAGGCACGCCGGCCGATGGTGGCGGCGTCGCGGCCCTGCTCGTCCTTGGTGGCGCCCTCGAAGGCCAGGGCCACGTCGCTCTGCTTTGCGGCGTCGATCAGCGCGGCCCGCGCCACCTCGGCGGGGCTGCCGACGCGCTCCTCGTCGCCGGTGAAGACGGCCCGCACGGTGCGGCCATCCAGCGCGCCGGCGTCGTTCAGCGCCCGCAGCGCGAGCAGGATGATGACGTCGCCGCCCTTCATGTCGGACACGCCCTGGCCGCGGACCTTGCTGCCGTCGCTCTGCCAGGGCGGCACCGGGCTGTCCTTCTCGAAGACGGTGTCCAGGTGGCCGATCAGCAGCACGCGCTTGCCCTTGTCGCCACTGCGCTCGGCCACCAGATGGCCGGCGCGCTTCATCTCGGCTGGCATGTCGACCCAGTGCGCCTTGAAGCCGATGGCCTCGAAGGCCTTGGCGTAGACGGCGCCCACTTCGCGCACGCCGGTCGGGTTCAGCGTGCCGCTGTTGATGAGGACGCTGCGCTCCAGCAGCTTCAGCGCGTCGGGTGTGTGGCGCTTCACGTTGGCGACGATCTGCTGCTCCTGGGCGTCGAGCCCGGCGGCCATCGCCGAGGACGTGACGAGCAGCAGGGCGAGGGCGGTTCGGATAGCGTGCCGGGTCTTCATGCCTTGAGTGTCCAACACCCACCATGCAACGCCGCCTGCTGCTGACCCTGCCTCTAATGAGCTGTCTGCCGGCATGGGCCGCCCCGTCGACGGCCCTGCCCAGCGTGCGGGTCCTGCCCGAGCCGCTGGCCATGCCGGGGCTCGCCCGCAGCCGCACGCTGCGGCTGTGCCTGCCGCCCAGCTACGACAGCGAGCCCGAGCGTCGCTACCCGGTCATCTACATGCACGACGGCCAGAACCTGTTCGACGCCGCCACCAGCTTCGCCGGTGAATGGGGCGTGGACGAGACGATGGCAGCCTTGGGGAAGGAGACCGGCTTCGAGGCCCTCGTCGTCGGTATCGACAACGGCGCCGAAAAGCGCAACAGCGAGATGGCGCCCTACGACCACAAGGAACTCGGCAAGGCCGAGGGCCCGGCCTATCTCGACTTCATCGTCAACACGGTCAAGCCCTTCATCGACAACGGCTGGCGCACGCGGCCCCGAAGCGAGCACACGGCGCTGATCGGCAGCTCGCTCGGCGGCCTCATCAGCCATGCGGCCCTGCTGAGCCATGGCGAGGTGTTCGGCCGCTATGGCCTGTTCAGCCCGTCCTACTGGGCGGCGCCCCAGCTCTTCGAAGCGACCGCTGCGGCCCGGCTGCCAGCCGACACGCGCATCCACCTCTACTGTGGCGGCCGGGAAGGCGGCAGCATGGCGGGGCAGACGCGCCAGATGCACAAGCAGCTGGCGCGCCAAATGCCGCCCGAGCAGTTGAGCCTGCACATCGCCGCCGAGGCGGGCCACAACGAGGCGGCCTGGCGCGCCGAGCTGCCGGCGGCGCTCAAAACCCTGTTCAGGCCGGGCTGACGGCGTCGTCGACGGCGGCGCTGCGCGCGACCTGCAGCCGCTTCTCACCGCGCCAGGCGGCCAGGCCGTCGGGCGCCTCGCGCGGCGACAGGCCGTTGGCGCGGATGGCGCCCATATAGCCGTCGCGGCCGTGGGCCTTGGTGGCGTACAGCGCCGAATCGGCCAGGGCCAGGCAGGCGCGCCAGTCCCACAGCCGCGGGTGGCGCGGGTCCAGCGGGAAGGCGCAAAAGCCGACGGACACCGTGACGTGCACGGTCTCGCCGGGGCCGATCTCGAAGGGCTGGTCGCGCACCGCGGCGCAGACGCGCGCGGCCAGCTCGGCGGCATCGCGCCGCTCGGTCTCGCGGGCCAGCACCAGGATTTCCTCGCCGCCCCAGCGCACCAGGGAGTCGGTCTCGCGAAAAACCTGGCGCAGCCGCTCGGCCACCTGCACCAGCACCGCGTCGCCGGCCGCGTGGCCATGCACGTCGTTGACGCGCTTGAAATGATCCAGGTCCAGCAGCATCAGCAGCAGGTCGGCATCCGGGCCGGGACCTTCGCCCGCTCCTTCAATTCCGGGGGTCTCGAAGCGGCGCAGGCACAGGCGCAGGTCGTCGTCCAGGCGCAGCTCGAGGTAGCGGCGGTTGCGCAGACCTGTCAGTGCATCGGTCAGGCTCAGCTCGCGCAGCTCGGCCGTGCGCTCGTCCACCAGGGCCTTGAGTTCGACCTCACGGCGGCGCAGCAGCCGCGTGCGCCAGCGCATCCAGGCCCAGATGGCGAGCAGGGCCAGCAGCCCGCCGCCGATGCGGGCCGACGTGGTCTCCCACCAGGCCGGCTCCAGCGTGATGGGCAGCTGCAGCTGCTCGGTGCCCCACAGGCTGTGGTGGGCCGTGGCACGCACCTGCAGCGTGTAGTGGCCGGGCCGCAGCGGCCCGAAGCTGGGGTTGCGGCCGCTGGCGTCGACGCGCGTCCAGTCGCTGTCCAGGCCTTCCAGACGGTATTCGTAGCGCAGCCGAGACGGGTCGGCATAGTCCAGCGCCGCGAACTCGATGGACAGGCTGCGCTTGCCGGGCGGCAGTTTCAGGCCGTCCAGAAGATTGCGGGGCTGCTCCCAGGGCTGGCCGTTGACACGCAGGCCGCTGACGACCAGCGGCGGGCTGGTGCGCTGCGCGCGGTAGGCGTCAGGCAGCACGCGCAGCAGGCCTCGACTGCCGCCGAACAGCAGGCCGCCGCCGGGCAGCTCGGTGCTGGCAAAGAACCAGAAGCTGCCAAAGTTGGCGCCCTCGGCGCTGCCGAAGCTGTCCAGGCGGTCGGCCGCCGGGTCGTAGACATAGAGCTGGCTCCAGATACGGCCCTGCGCGTCCTCGTGCAGATTGCCGCCGAATACGCCCTCCACGCCATGGCGCTCGCTGATGCGCTCGAAGCGCGCGCGGCCCTCGCCGTCCCAGCCCTTGAGGCGATGCAGGCCGCTGACCGGCGTGTCCACCCACAGCCGCCCGTCGCGCCCCCACAGCAGGCTCATGACGATGGGGCTGGCCAGGGACTCGGCGGGTGCCTGTGGCACCACCTCCAGGCCGCCCTGGCCAGCGGTTCTCTCGCGGAACAGGCCCTGCTGGCCGCCCACCCAGAGGCGCCCGTCCGGCGCGGCGCTCAACACATAGACGCCACCGTGCAGCGGCCCGCTCAGCGGATGCACCCGCTCCAGCGCTGCGGCGCCATCGCCGGCGAGGCGGTACAGGCCCTCCTGCATGCCCAGCCAGATGCTGCCGTCGGCGCGCAGCAGCAGCTGTTGGGCACGGCCGCCGTCCAGCGCCCAGTCGCGCAACAGGCGGCCATCGGCGGCGCGGTGCTCCAGGCGGCCGGCCGCGGCCATCCACAGGCTGCCGTCGCCCGCCTCGGCCATGAGCTCGACGACGCTGCGCCGCTCGCGCGGCCATTCGCCCAGCGTCGCCAGGTCGCGGCCCGGGCGGCCGTCCAGGCGGGCGATGTGGCCGGTCTGCGTCGGTGCCAGCACCTCGCCGTTCTTCAGGGCCAGCACCGCGCGCACATCGGCCTCGGCCAGCGGGCTGTTCAGGTCGGCATCAGGGCCGCGCACGGCCAGGGCTGGGTGGGAGAGGTGGCGCTGCACACCCAGGCCATAGCCGCTGACCCACATCGCGCCGCTGCGGTCGCGCAGCAGGCCGCTGATGTCGTTGCCGGCCAGGCCCATCGCGCGGCGCGGGTCCTGGCGCAGCCTGGCCTCGACGGCGCCGCTGGCCGGGTTGACCCAGAACAGCCCGACCTTGCCGCCCACCCAGAGCCGCCCGTCCGGGCCTTCCGCCAGCGCATTGATGGGCATGTCCAGCGTCTGCACCCAGCGCACCTGGCCCTGCTCGACGACACCGAGGTGGCCGTCCTGCGTGCCCAGCCAGATGCGCCCGCCGCGATCCTCGGCCAGGGCCGGCACGGGCATGCCCTGTTCCAGGCCGGGCAGGGCGAGGTCCTCCCAGGCACCGTTGACAAAGCGGGCCAGGCCGCGCCAGTGGCCGGCCCAGACGACCCCGTCGGCGCCCACCTGCAGGGCCAGCACCCGCTTCTCGGCCTGGCCGCGCCAGCGCAGCTCGTGGGCCTCGAATCGCTTGGCCGCCGGGTCGTAGCGGTACAGGCCCTGGCCCAGGGTGCCGACCCAGATGGCGCCGTCCGCCGCCGCCGCCAGCGCGCGGATGGGCGGCTGCGGGCCCGCGCCGCCCTGAGCGCTGCCATGGCTTTCGACGCGGTCCTGGCCGGGGTCGTAGGCCACCAGGCCCTGGAACTCCGTGCCTATCCACATGCGCCCGTCGGCCGCGGCGCTGAGCGCCCGCACCCAGCCCAGGCTGCGCTTGGCCGTCGTGTCACCGGCCTGCTCGATGGGTCGCAGCCGGTAGCCGTCGTAGCGCGTCAGCCCCTTGCTCGTGGCGATCCACATGAACCCGGCCCGGTCCTGCGAGATCGCCGGCACCGAGTTCTGCGGCACTGTCACGCTGCGGAACTGCACCTCCAGCGGGCCCACGCCGGCGTCGGCGCGGGCCAGACCCGCCCCGAGCAGCATCAGGCCAAGCAGGCCTTGAATTAGGGGGTGCATGGGCCGGCATCCTAAAGGCGGCGATTGACGGCGCCGGCCTGCTGGGGTTACCGCGGACGGGGGAGATGTGCAGTGCTTGTCGGCGATCAGCAGGCTTAATGCGCCAGCAATGTGGCCAGCACACGCTGCGGGTCGGTCATGAAGTCGCGCGTGACGCGGTAGTGCTCGGTGTCTTCGTAGGCCACGCGGCGCACGCCGTCCGGCGTGCACTGGTAGATCCAGGCGTCGGGATAGGCCATCAGCAGCGGCGAATGCGTGGCGATGATGAACTGGGAATTCGCCTTCACCAGTTCGTGAACGCGCGCCAGCGCGGCGAGCTGGCGTTGCGGCGACAGCGCCGCTTCGGGTTCGTCAAGCAGGTACAGGCCCCGGGCGCCAAAGCGCTCGTTGAGCAGCGCGAGAAAGGATTCGCCGTGTGACTGCTCGTGCAGCGACTTGCCGCCATAGCCGCTGATGATCGGTGAACCGCCCGGCCCCGCGTCCAGGTTCTCGATCTCGGTCGCGACGTTGAAGAAGCTCTCGGCGCGCAGGAAGAAGCCATCGCGCGGCGGCTTGTAGCCCTTGGCCACCCGCAAGTACCCGTGCAGCTCGGAATGCGACAGCCGCGTGCCGAAGCGGAAGTTCTTGCTGCCGCCCTCGGCGTTGAAGCCCAGCGACACGGCCAGCGCCTCCAGCAGCGTCGACTTGCCCGAGCCGTTCTCGCCGACGAGGAAGGTGACCTTGGGATGCATCTCCAGCCGCTCCAGCGTACGCACGGCGGGCAGGTTGAAGGGATAGCGGTCGAAGGAGTCCACCTTGTCGCGCTGCAGGGCGAGGTGGAAGACGAATTGGGTGGAGAGCATGAGCTCGGGCGCTTTGGAGATAGGCGGTCTTGGGACTATGCAGCAGCAGCGTTTTGCGAATGCCACGCGTCAGCCAGAACGTCAAATCACCGCCGCCATCGCATCCACCACCACCCTGCCATCCAGCAGCCGCAGCGTTCGCGACGCCTGCGCCGCGTGCTCCAGCGAGTGCGTGACCATGACCAGCGTCGTGCCCTCGGCGTTGAGCTCGCGCAGCAGCCGCATGACCTCCGCGCCGTGGGCGCTGTCCAGGTTGCCGGTGGGCTCGTCGGCGAGCAGCAACGCGGGCCTCGCGGCGATGGCGCGGGCGATGGCCACGCGCTGTTGCTGGCCACCACTGAGCTGGCTGGGCCGGTGGCCGGCGCGATGGGCGATACCCAGGCGCTCCATAACCTCTGCGATGCGCTCGCGACGAGCGCGCGCGGGCAGTTCGCCGTATTCCAGCGCCAACGCGATGTTCTCGGCCACGCTGAGGTCGTCGATGAGGTTGAAGCTCTGGAACACGAAGCCGATGCGGCCGCGGCGCAGCGTGTTGAGCTGCTTCTCGGTCCAACCGGCGACGTTCTGGCCGTCGAACCAGTATTCGCCGCCGCTCGGCGCGTCCAGCAGGCCGAGGATGCCCAGCAGCGTGGACTTGCCGCAGCCCGAAGGGCCGGTGATGGCGAGGTATTCACCGGCCTCGATGTCGAGGTCGATGCGGTCCAACGCGGTGGTCTCGATGTCGCCGGTGTGGAAGGTCTTGGTAAGGTGCTTGAGCTTGAACATGGTCAGTGGATGTCGAGAGCGGAAGCGCCCGCCAGGACGCGGTAGGGGGAGACGACGACCTGCTCGCCGGCTTGCAGGCCGCCCAGCACTTCGATGACGCCATCGGCGCGCCGGCCCAGTTGCAGCGGGCGGCGCTGGGCGTGGCGGCCGTCCGAGTCGAGCACAAAGGCCCAGGCGCCGCCGGTGTCGGCATAGAAGCCGCCGTCGGGCAACAGCAGCGCGTCCTGCGCCTGGCCCAGCGTCAGGCGCACGTCCAGACCCTGGCCGACCTGCAGCGCGGGCGGCTCGGCGTCGAAGGCCAGCTCGACGGTGAAGCGGCCGTCCTTGACCTGCGGGTCGATGCGCGCGACGTGCAGCGCATGGCTGCGGCCTTCGTGGGCCAGCGCGCCGGCCAGGCCTTCGTGCGCGCGGCCGAGGTGGAATTCGTCCAGCCGCAGGTCGAGCTTGAAGCGGCCCAGGCTGTCCAGTCGCGCGATGCGAGTGCCGGCGCGCACGCTTTCGCCCACCTGTAACGCCAGGCCCGTCACGCGGCCGGCCACCGGTGCGCGCACGGCCAGGCCCTCGCTGGCGGCGCGCATGGCGGTGAGGCGCTGGTCCAGGTCGGTGACGGCGCGCTGCATGGCCTGCACGGACTGCTCGCGGGTGCGCAGCTCCTCGCGGCCGTCGGCCTGCAGTTGCGTGAGCAGGCGCTGGGCCATGGCCAGTTTGTCGGCCGAGTCCTCGAGCGCCGACGGCGACAGGAAGCCCTGCGCGGCCAGGCCGACGTTGCGCTGGTGCAGGCGGCGCACGCGCTCCAGCTCGAACTCGCCTTGCGTCAGCTCGCGGCGCTGCGCGGCTTTCGCCTGGGCCAGCCCGGCGCGGAAGGTGGCAAGGTTGGCCAGCTGCTGCGCCGCCTCGCTGGAGCGCGCCATCAGCTCCTGGGCGCGCTGGGTGCTGCTGAGCACGACGAGCAGCTGTCCGGCCGCGACGCTGGCGCCATCCTTCACCAGCACCTGCTCGACGCGGCCATCCTCGGTGGCGTCCAGCAGCACCGACTGCAGCGGCTGCACGACGGCGCGGCCGACGACGAGGTCGCGAAAGGGGCCGGTTTTCACGGCGGCAATTTCCACGTCGGCGCGCGCCACCGCCACACCGCGCGGCCAGTAGCGCACCAGCAGCAAGGCCGCGGCAAGCGCAGCCAGGACCGCCAGCACGATCAGGCCGTAGCGCCTGGGCACCGCGACGCGGCGGTCCATGGCGGCGCCGGAGAGCGCGGCACTCATTGGCGCGTCAGCCACGCAGCGCCTGGAGTGGCCGCAGCGCCAGCGCCGCATGCAGGTGCCGCGCCACGGCCAGCGTCGTCACCACGGTCAGCAGCGCGACGGCGGCCAGCAGCGCCCACAGCGAGAACGGTCCCACCGGCGCGCGCTCGACGAAGCCGCTCAGGTAGAGCTGCGACAGCCAGGCCGCCAGCGGCAGCGCCACGGCGCAGGCGGCGGCCAGCACGCCGACGAACTCGGCGGCCAGCAATCCCGCTACTGCACCGGGGCCGGCACCGTGCAGCTTGCGCAGCACGATCTCGCGCTCGCGGCGGCGCAGCGTGTAGGCGGCCAGGGCGTAGATGCCCACGGCGGCCAGCGCCAGGGCCAGCAAACCCGCGAAGCCGATGAGCCGGCCCAGGCGGGTGTCCTCTGCGACCTTCTGCAGCAGCATGTCGCGCATTGGCAGGGCCTCGATGAACGAGTCGGGAAAGCGTTCGTTGAGCAGTGCCGTGAGCTTGCGACGTGTGGCCTGCGGGTCACGGCTGTGCACGCCGATGGCGCCCGCGCCGCGCGTCGCTACGGCCGAGATGGCGTGCGGCTGCGGCGGGCTGCGCGGGCCTTCCAGGCGGATGTCGTCGATGACGGCGACGACGGTGGCGGGCTTGCCATCGTGGAAGTTGGGGGACACCCCCAGCGTCTGGCCAACCGCCGCCTCGGGGCTGGCAAAGCCGAGCGCGCGCACGGCGCTGCGGTCCAGCACGAGGCCGTTCTGCGCCACCTCCGCGACATGGTCGGCCGACAGCCGGCCGGCGATGACCCGTATGCCATAGACCTGCAGATAGCCGGGAGTGAAGTCGACGCCGGTGCGCAGGTTCATGGGCGGGGCGCCTGGGCGGTTGAACTCGGAGAACCAGCTCGAAAAATCCCGCCCCGGCACGTCGTCGGCAGCGGCCGCCGCGACCACCTCGGGCCAGCGGCGCACCTCCTCCAGCAGGGCCATGGTTTGCGCCGGCTGCGCTTCCCAGGGCAGGTCGACGGCGACGCGGTCCTGCAGCTCGAAACCCCGCGGCATGCCGCCGGCATGCTCGGCCTGCCACAGCACGGTCAGCGCCAGTGACGCGAACAGCGCGGCGGCGCCGAACTGCAGCGCCGTCATGAGCCGGCGCAGCCAGCGGCTGGCCGCGCCCTCGCTGTGGCTGCGGCCGGCCAGCGACTCTGCCGGCCGCACACGCAGCGCGATGGCCGCCAGCGGCAGCGAGCTCAGCCCTGCAATGCCCAGGCACAGCAGGCCCGTCAACGCCGCCATGACGGGCGACAGCACCGGCGCGTCGAAGGGATGCTGCAGCAGCACCGACGCCGTGGGCGAAGCCCACCAGGCCAGCAGCACTCCGAGCGCGCCGGCCAGGCCCGCGACAACGGCCGCCTCGGCAAAGAACTGCACGGCCAGCTGGCCGGCGCCCGCGCCCAGGGACTTGCGCAGGCCGATCTCGCGCTGGCGCCTGAGCGTGCGCACGCTCCACAGGTTGACGAAGTTGATGACGGCCAGGCCCAGCACGCCGGCCGATGCAGCGGCCAGGCCGGCCAGCTGCTGACGCCGCTGCGGGCTGCCGGCGCCGTGCAGGCCGATGTCGGCCACGGGCAGGGCGCGCAGATAGGCCGCCTTGCCGCCCCCCTTGAGGAAGTCCATCGGGAAGCCCGGCGGCAGGGGTTGCCGGTCGACCAGGCGCTGCGCCAGGCCGGTGAGCTGCTCGGCCGTGGCGCCAGGTTGCAGGCGGGCGAACAGCCGGCCGGAGTTCTGGTACCAGTTGTCCGAGCGCGCCAGGTAGGCCTTGGCGGCCGGTGCCTGGAAGCCGGCGATGGCGTCGTAGATCAGCGGGCCGTTCATGTTGGGCGTGGGCAGCACCGCCTTGACGGTCAGCGCGAACTGCATGGCCGGCGTGCGGCCCTCGGGGTCGGGCGGCAAGGACAGGGTGAAGGTGCGGCCGAGGACCTGCGCGGTGCCGAAGAGCCGCTCCGCGGCGACTTCCGTCAGCGCAATGCCTTCGGGCGACGACATCGCGGCCTTCAGGTCGCCGGCGACCGGCTGCAAGCCCAGCAGCGTCTGCAGGTCGGGATCGGCCATGGCGATGACCAGCCGCACGCCACGGGGCTGGCCCTGCGCCTCGCTGGCGCGCGCGTGCAAAAAGGTGTAGAGCACGCGGCTCATCGGCCCCACCGGCGCGCCGGTGTCGCGCAAGGCGGCGTTCAGCGGCACGGCCGGCACGTCGCCGAACCAGTCGGTCGTGATGCCGCCGGGCCCGCGCACCCGCCACTCGAAGGTGATGAGCCGGTCGGGCTCGGGCACGCGGGCATCGGGCCACAGCGTGTCCTGCAGGAAGCTGGCGGTCAGCAGCGTCAGCGCCAGGCCCAGCGCGAGGCCGGCGATGACGAGGGCGGCCGGGCCGGGTTCGGCACGCAGTTGCCGCCAGGCGCCGCGCCAGGCGGTGGAGGTGGGGAGCTGGGTCATGGCCCGGTTTTGCAAGAGGCGGGCCAGGAGCGTTCTCCCAGGCCAACGCGGCCTGAAGGCATGGCGACCGTCCGCAAGCGGACAGCTCGACTGTCCGCTTCCGAACACCACCTTCCCCGCAGCCCCGGCCCCGCTTAGAGTCGCGCCCTCTCATGCCCGGCATCCTCATCCTCGACGACGACCCCGACGTGGCCCTGGCCGCGCGGCTTGCGCTGCGCAGGCTGAGCGCGGTGGCCGTGCGCAACGACCCGCGCGAGCTGGCCGCCGCACTGGACGAGATGGCGCCCGACGTGCTGCTGCTGGACATGAACTTCACACCCGGCGCCAGCGATGGCGTGGCCGGCCTGGCGCTGCTGCGTGAGGTGGTGGCGCGCCGCAACGCGCCGGCGGTGGTCGTCATGACCGCCTATGCCGAGGTGGAACTGGCCGTGCAGGCGCTCAAGAGCGGCGCGGTGGACTTCATCACCAAGCCCTGGGCGAACGACAGGCTGGTGGCCTGCGTGCAGGCGGCGCTGGCCCGACGTGCTCCCGCGCCTGCCGCGGGCGAGCTGCTGGGTGAGTCGACGGCGATGCAATCCCTGCGCTCGCAGATCGCGCAAGTCGGCGCCAGCGAAGCCAGCGTGCTCATCCTGGGCGAGAACGGCGTCGGCAAGGAGCTGGTGGCGCGCGCACTGCATAGCGCCTCGCCGCGTGCGGCCGGGCCGCTACTGGCCGTGGACATGGGCTCGCTGCCCGAGGTACTGGTGGAGAGTGAACTCTTCGGCCACCGCCGCGGCAGCTTCACGGACGCCCGCGAGTCACGGCCCGGGCGCTTCGTCGCAGCGGCCGGTGGCACGTTGTTTCTCGACGAGATCGGCAACCTGCCACTGGCCCAACAGGCCAAGCTGCTGGCCGCGCTGGAGCGCCGCGAGGTGACGCCACTGGGCAGCGACAAGCCGGTGCCGGTCGATGTGCGTGTGCTGGCCGCCACCAATGTGGCCGAGGCCGAGCTGTTCGACGCGCGGCGCTTCCGGCCCGACCTGCTGTACCGCCTCAACACCGTGGTGCTGCGCGTGCCGCCGCTGCGCGAGCGCGGTGCCGGCGACATCGCGCTGCTGCTGCGCCACTACCTCGCGCAGTTCGCCAAGGAGCGCACCGTCGAGGTGACACCGGACGCCCTGGCCAGGCTCTGTGCCTACCGCTGGCCTGGCAATGTGCGCGAGCTGCGCCAGGCCTGCGAGCGCGCGACGCTGCTGGCACGCGGGCAGGTGCTCGCGTGGGACGACTTCGGCCTCAACGCCGCGCCGCTTGCGCCTGCCGAGCAGGGGTTGGACCTGGCCCAGCGCGAGCGCGAGGCCGTGCAGGCGGCGCTGGCACAGGCCGACGGCAATATCAGCCAGGCGGCCAAGCTGTTGGGCGTCAGCCGCGCGGCCTTGTATCGACGGCTTGAGAAGCATGGGCTTTGAACGAACCCGTGTCGTGGTGGCTGCGATGGGGCTGGCAGCAAGCGCGGCGGGCGCCGCCGCTTCAATGGACGCCCCGCGCCTGCTCGTCGCCTGCGCGCTGACCGGCTGCCTCGCTGCTGCCATTGGGTGGACTGCACTGAGTCGCCTTGCCTACCGGCCGACGCCGCTCCCACCCGACCCACCGCCCGCACCGCGCCCGGACCTGGATGCCGCACTCGAACACGCCCCGCTCGCGCTGTGGCGCCTCATGGCCGGTACACCGCCTCTCGCGCTGAACGCCGCCGCGCGCCGGCTCATCGCCCCGGGCCGAGCCGCCGAACCTGCGGCACTGCTTGCTCTGCTGGACACCGGCCCCGGCCGGCGCGTCGTCACCCTGCCCACCGAGCATGGCCAGGAGCGCGCCGTGCTGGCCGTCTCGGCGCTGACGGTGCAGGGCCAAGCCTGGCGGCTGGCGGCACTGGCGCCCATCGAATCCGAGCTGGAGACCGAGACGCTGGCCGCCTGGCGCCAGCTGGTGCAGGTGCTGACCCACGAGATCATGAATTCGCTGACGCCGATCGCCTCGCTCGCCACCAGCGCGCCGGCCCTGCTGGACGCCGGCGAGCACGAGGAGCTGCAGGCGGCCCTGGCGACGCTGGCGCGCCGGGCGGCGCATCTGCAGGCCTTTGTCGAGCGCTATCGCAGCGTCAGCCAGCCGCCCGCGCCAACGCTGGCCGACACGCCGCTGCTGCCCTTGCTGCAGGCGGTGCAGCGGCTGTTGGCGCCGGCCTGGGAAGTGGCCGGCGGCGCGGTCAGGATCGTGGTCGAACCCGAAAGCCTGGCCCTGCGCACGGACGCGGCGCAGCTGGAACAGGTGCTGATCAACCTGGCGCAGAACGCGCTGCAGGCTTGCGCCGGCTATTCCAAGCCCGAGCTGCTGATCGAAGCCCGCCTGAGCCGCGGCGCGCGGCTGCGGCTGACGGTGGCCGACAACGGTCCGGGCGTGGCGCCGGGGCTGGAGAGCCGCATCTTCACACCCTTCTTCACGACGCGCGAGGGCGGCAGCGGCGTGGGCCTGGCAGTCGTGCGCCAGCTGGTGCATGGTCTGGGCGGCTCGGTGCGCCACGCCAAACGGCCGGGTGGCGGCGCCTGCTTCGTCTTGACGTTTTGATGCAGTTGCAGCGGAGCTAGGGGGTTCCAGGTTCACGGCCTCGTCACCGCCGCCGCCTACCCTGCGGCGCTCGGTCACCCAGGAGCCATCCGATGTTCAAACCCCTTCGCTGGGCCGGCCTGTGCCTGCTCGCCTTCGCCTCGCTGAATGCCACCGCTCACGACCGCGGCCGCGCCGAGAACGCGCCGCTGGTCATCGGCCACCGTGGCGGCGCCACCGGCTACCTGCCCGACCACACGCTGGAGAACTACGCGTTGGGCATCGCCATGGGTGCCGACTATGTCGAGCCTGATCTTGTCGCGACCAAGGACGGCCACCTGATCGTCCGCCACGAGCCCAACCTGATCGCGACGACCAACGTCGCCTCGCTGCCGCAGTTCGCCTCGCGCAAGCGCACCGCCGTCATCGATGGCGCGACCGAGACGGGCTTCTTCGCCAGCGACTTCACGCTGGCCGAGATCAAGACGCTGCGCGCCATCCAGCCGCTGGCCGACCGCGACCCATCCTTCAATGGCCAATTCGAGATCCCGACGCTGGAGGAGGTCATCGCCTTCGTGAAGCGCAAGTCGGCCGAGGAAGGGCGGCGCATCGGCATCTACCCGGAAACCAAGCACCCGACCTATCACCAGAGCCTCGGCCTGGCCCTGGAAGACCGCCTGCTGCGCGTGCTGACCAAAGCTGGCTGGAACCATCGCAGCGCGCCGGTCATCGTGCAGTCCTTCGAGACGACCAACCTGAAATACCTGCGCAGCAAGTCCAGCCTGCGCCTGGTGCAGCTGGTGGATGCCGACGACGTCAATGCCGACGGCAGCCTGGCCTTCAACAAGCCCTATGACAAGCCCTACGACTGGGTCGTGTCCGGCCGCGCCGGCCTGTTCAAGGACCTGCTGACGCCAGCCGGCCTGGCCGAGGTGAAGACCTATGCCGATGGCATCGGCCCGTGGAAGGTCTACCTGATGTCCAGCGCCTGCAAGACGGTGGCCGCGGGCGGTGGCTGTGCCGACAGCAACGGCGACGGCCTGGTCGACGAGCGCGACCGCAAGCTGCTGCCCGCCAGCGACATCGTCGCCAACGCGCACAAGCTCGGCCTGGTGGTGCACCCCTACACCTTCCGCAGTGAGCAAAAGCGCCTGGCCAGCGACTACCAGGGCAGCCCGGTCAACGAATACCTGGCCTTCTACGAGCTGGGCGTGGACGGCGTGTTCGCCGACTTTGCCGACTCGGCCTTCGCGGCTCGGGCGATGTTCCTGCTGAAGAACGACGCCGGCTACGCCCGCTGCCTCGTGAACGGCCGGGGCTGCGTCTCCAGCCGGGATTGAGGTACGGAACGCGGACCGGCGCCGGGCCGCTCCCAAGCCGGCCCGCAGGCGATGTGCTTGCGGCTCAATGCCGCAAGCATCGCCGTCCCCTCGGGGGACCGACTGGGTTTGCCCGCGTTCAGCGCGCAAAACCGGGCGAGGGGTGCACTCTTACCGGCTTTCCTCGGTGGTGTGACCGTGTGGCGGGTGTTAGGCTGCCCGCTGTTACACCCCGGGGATGGAGTCGATGTTTCACGAGCTGCAGGAGTTGCTGGGCGCCTATCTGATGCCGGTATTGATCGCGATACCGCTGGCCATCATCGTGCTCATCGCCGCCTTCAAGCGTGACGACTACCGTCCGCCGCGCGAATACACGCCGCCGCCACGCCCGCCGCAAGGGGACCAGCGCGCCAACGCGCCGGTGGTGTTGCCGCCGCTGCCTGGCTCAGCCACTGCTGGCCCGTCGATGGCCAGCGCCTTCGTCACGGCGCCTACGCCGATGCAGCCGCCGGCCGCCCCCGCGCCCGTGGTGCCGGAGGGGCCACCCACCGTGCTGATCGCTGATGACTCGGCCGTCGTGCGCACCAAGCTCAAGCGCCTGCTGGAAGGTGCGGGCTTCGTGGTCGTCCAGGTCAACGACGGCAACGAGGCCATGGCACAACTGGACGAGAAGCCCGAGATCGCCGTGTTGATCACCGACCTCGAGATGCCCAACAAGGACGGTTTCGAGCTGATCGCCGACGTGCATGGCAGCCTGATCACCGAAGACCTGCCCGTCATCGCCATCACCGGCCACGACGAGCTGCACGGCCGCGTCGGCCAGATCGAGGGCGTCTACGGCATCTTCAAGAAGCCCTGGAACGACCGCGAACTGCTCAAGCGCGTGGAGTCGCTGGTGCACCTGCGCAGCGCCGCCAGCAAGCGCGGCCGCCGCGTCAGCGACCTGCGCGCACCGCCGAACGCGTAAACGAAGCCCCTCGTCCAGTCGCGCCCTGCTGAACGCGGGCGCGCCTGACCGGTCCCCCGAGGGGACGGCGATGCTTGCGGCATGGAGCCGCAAGCACATCGCCATACGCGGGCCGGCTAGGGAGCGGCCCGGCGCTCGGCCCGCAAGAGAGGGGACCTCCGTTCAAGCCGGCCTGAAGCTCCACTTCATCTTGATCTCCGCCTGACCGGTTCCAGCCGGCAGCCGCGCCTGATCCTGGCCCCCTGAACTGAGCTGCACGAGGCGTTGCTGCAGCCAGGGCTGGGCCTCGCGCCATTGCAGGCCGATGCGGCCCTCGTGGCGCTGCTTGCGGCGATTGGCCTCCTCGCGGGTCTGCACGCCCTGCACATCCTGCGGCACCAGGCCCAGCGCCGTCCAGACCCGGCCGTTGCGGGTGTCCAGCACGGCCTGCAGCGTCGGGCAGGGCGCATCGTCACGGCGAGTCTCGCTGCCCTGGGCCGTCTCGGTGAAGGGGACAACGCCCTGCACATCGTTGAAGCGGCCCTGCACGCGCTCGTCCAGCTTGGCGCTCAACTGCAGGTTGCAGGCCATCGGTCCGGTGAACAGCAAGTAAGGCGTGGCCGGGCCGCTATCGTCGGGTGCATCGGCACCGCCACCGGCGGCGCGGCAGGCGTCGCGGGCCTTGCCGGCGGGCTGGCGCTCGCAGGCGGCCACCGCCTGGCCATAGCCCTGCATGACGCCCTGGCTGCCGCGGTTGACGCCGGGCATCGCACCCGCGCTCAAGGCCGACGCCTCGCGCATCAGGCAGGCGCTGTCCTGCCCGCAGCGTGCCTGCAGCGCCTGCGCCTTGGCTTGCATGGCACGCCAGTCGGGCATGGGCGCGGCGGGGGCAGCCGCGGCCACGCGCTGGGCGGCCTCGGCCTGGCGGCGGTGATCTTCGGGGTCCAGCGGGTTGTAGGGGATGGGCGTGCCGTCGCTCTGCAGCAGGGCGCTGAACTGCCAGCGCTGGCTGAGCGTCTGCTCGCCGCGGTCCGCGCCGGCCTGCACGGGGCCCTGGCGCAGCAGTTCGACGTCGAGCACGAGGCGGCGCTGCTGAGCGGTTTGCGCTTGCGTGGTGTCGGCCAGCAAGCTGAAGGCGGCGAGGGCGAGCAGCAGCCTCGGGGCGGTGGGATGTGAAGGCATGGGGAAGAACTCCGGCAGGGATGTGGTGGCCGGCATCGTCGGCCGCAGGCGCCAGCGGCGCATCACCCATGGGGAGCCATGGATTTATGACAGTGCCATGGCTCTCACGTGGCTCTTCGCGGGCGATGCGCCGGGAGGGCCTGAAAAACACACTTCCGGCCGTCAACAACCCTGCCATCACCACCATGAAACTGCTCTTGACCCCCCTCTTGCTGGCTTCGGCCGTGCTGACCGCGAATGCGGCGGCCGGTCAGCCTTTCGCCACTTCCGGTGTTCACGCCAGCGCGGGCGGCCAGACCGCCGGCGGTGCCGGCCAGTCGCACGTCAGCAACAGCTTTGCCAACGTGAACGTGCAGGCTTCCGCCGAGGCGTCGCTGAACACGGGCAGCCTGCATGCCCTGGCCTGGTCCAGCAACAACCCGACGCTGATCAAGGGCTGCCGGCCCGACATGCTGTCGTGCAACTGGGGCACCAGCGCCGACGCCTGGTTCTACGACAAGGTCACGCTGCAGGCCGACGAGAGCCATGACCCGGGCGACCCGGTCAGCTGGAGCTGGTCGGTCGAGGGCGAGACCAAACGCGGCAAATGGTGGAGCGGCTCCTCGGCCACCAGTCGCTTCTATGTCGGGACCAATCCCGAGGGCTGGCGCAACGCCATCACGCTCGACGCCAAGAACAGTTCACGCGAGATCAGCAGCACCTTCCTGGTGCCGGCGCATGGCCAATCGCTGGTGGTCTACATCTATGGCTCGCTGTCCGTGTTCGCCGAAGGCGGCGCGGTGGCAGACTTCTCGCACACCGCCCGCTTCAACTGGGACCTGCCCACGGGCGTCACGGCCACGTCGGCCTCGGGCCATTTCATGACCGCGGCCGTGCCGGAGCCGTCCACCTACGGCCTGATGCTGGCCGGCCTGGCCGTGCTGCCCTGGGCCCGGCGGCGGCTGGCAAGGTGCGGCTGAAGGTCGCCGGTCTTCAGGGCAGCACCTTCACCTTGATATTTCTGAAGTGCACCGTGCTCTCGGGGTCGTGGCCCTGCAGCGCGAAGGTGCCGCTGGCGAGGTAGCGCTGCTCCAAGCCCTTCTTGCGCACGATGGGCGACTCTTCGGTGTAGTCGGCTGTCTTCTCGGCACCGACGAACGTGGTGACGTGCTTGCCCTCGACGCGGATGGTCAGCGTGAACCATTGGCCGTCGGGGGCGATGACCTTGGGGAAGTCCTGCACGCCCCACAGGCCGCCGGTTCGGCTGGGGTCGCTGTGGGAGTTGTTGACCTGCACCTCGTAGCCCAGGCTGGGCCAGCCGACGTCCTGCCACTTGGTGTGGAAATAGACGCCGGAGTTGGCCTTGGCAAAGGTCATCACGTCGGCCTTGAACTCGAAGTTCCTGAAGTCGTGCTGCTGCACGGGGCCGACGTAGAAGAGGTGGGAGCGCGGCCCTTGCACGATGAGGGCACCGTCCTTGACGCTGAAGCTCCCGGGCGCGTCGCTCGCACGCCAGTTCTCCAGCGTCTTGCCGTCGAACAGCAGCTTCCAGCCGGCGGCGGTTTCTTCGGGACTCAGCGTGTTGATGTTCATGTCGGCGGCGTTTGCTGCGGTGGCGAGGGCGAGGCTGGCGGCGAGGGTGGTGGCTTTCATGATCAAGCGACTCCAACGATCTGCAGGACTTTGAGGGGTGGGCCGTCGAAGGTGACGGAGGGCACATTGCCGACGAAGCCGAGATCCTTGCTGCCCTCGGGCGTCGTGTAGAAGCCCCCGGCCGTCAGGTCGCGGAAGCGCTTGAAGAAGCGTGCCGCGGCGGCGCGCTCGGGCTTGGCCTTCTGCACCCAGCAGATGTCGTCGGCGATCTGCGATTGCGCGGTGACATCGAGTTCGGCGAAGCGTTTGCCGAAGCGCAAGCGGCTCTCGGCGTCCAGCCAACCCAGGCCCGCGACGATGACGTCCTTGTCCTTGAGCTGATCTGGGTAGGGCGCGCTGATCCACTCGTCGATGAAGAGGTGGACCTTGAGCTGCGCGGCGCTGGGTGAGTATTCGTCGGCCGGGATGATGAGGCCACACAGCGCCTGCGCGGCACGCGCCTGATCAGCCGTGAAGGTCAGCGGCCACAGCTTGCCGCTGCGATAGGTCGTGGTGAGCTGAGGATCCGTGCCATAGCCCTTGCCTTTGCGCACAGCGGGCGTAGCGCCGGCCGACACCTCCACGCCCATGGCGGCGCTGGCGGCCAGCATCCATTGCAGGGTCTGTCTGCGGTCCATGCTCAGAGCTCCTTCTTGCGCATGCGTTCGACGATGTGGTCCGCCTGGCGCCAGGCCAGGGCCATGATGGTCAGCGTCGGGTTCTTGTCGGCGTTGGACGCGAAGGGCGCCCCGTCGGACAGAAAGAGGTTGGGCACGTCCCAGGTCTGACCCCAGCCATTCGTGACCGAGTTGCGCGCATCCGCGCCCATGATGGCGCCGCCGACCTCGTGGATGATGGAACCGCCCGGCGCGATGGCCTTGGCCCCGTCCAGTTCCGGCCCGCCGTCCTGCACGCGGCCGCCCATGGCGGTGATGATGTCGGCAAAGGTCTTTTGCATGTGCGCAGCCTGGCGGGTCTCGTGCTCGGCCCACTGCCAATGGAAGCGCAGCACCGGGATGCCGAAACGGTCCTTCACCGTCGGGTCAATTTCGCACCAGGACTGCTCGTTGGGGATCATCTCGCCGCGGCCGGCGAAGTGGACGAAGGAGCCGTACAGCCGCCTCACGTCCTGCTTGAAGCGCGCGCCATAGCTGCCCTGGGTCAGCCACTCCAGGCCCGCGCCGGTGCCTGAGGTGGGCATGCGCCGGCCTGTGCTGATCTCGATGTGATAGCCGCGCGGAAAGCCCAGCTTCTTGTGCCAGTCGCGGCCCTGCTGCTGGTAAAGCCACCAGGGCGAATAGGCGTGGCCGCCGCCGGCGCCGTCCTCGTTGTGGGGCGGCAAGGCTTCCAGGCCTGGCACCTGGCCCGACAGGTCGCTGCCAACGGTATCCATGATGTAGCGGCCGAGCTTGCCGCTGGCGTTGGCGAGGCCCCCCGGCTTGCTGTTCAGCAGGATGCGCACCGATTCGCAGGCGCTGGCCGCCAGCACGACGGCGCGGGCCTTGGCCTTGATGTGCTTGCCGGTCTTGCGGTCGACAAAGCGCACGCCGCTGGCCTTGCCGCTGGCGGTCGTCACCTCGTAGACCATGGCGTCGCAGAGCACGTCCAGATTGCCGCTGGCCACCGCCGGCGGCAGGTGCACCGCCGGGCTCTGGTAGGTGGCGCCGATGCTGCAGCCGCGCCCGCAGGGCGTGGCCCAGAAGCAGGCGGCGCGGTCGCGCATGGCCTGGGCGACCAAACCTTGAGCGCGCGGGTTGCCGGGATGCAGCAGGGCGGGGATGCGGGCGTCGTCGAGCTTTTTCGTCAGCACCGCGCGGTGGATGGGCACGACGGGCACGCCCAGCGTCGCCGCATGCTTCTTGATGAGGCGCTCGCCCACGCGCATCGCCGGCGCGGGCAGCAGGCAGCCCTCGGGCGAGTCGGGTGTGTTCTCCAGGCCCTCGTTGCTGCCATAGATGCCGACCAGCATCTCGACCTTGTCGTAGTAGGGCGCCAGATCGTCGTATCCGATCGGCCAGTCAAATCCCAGGCCATCACGGCTGTGGGGCTTGAAGTCGTAGGGGCCGTTTCTCAGCGAGATGCGGCCCCAGTGGTTGGTGCGGCCGCCCAACATGCGTGAGCGCCACCAGTCGAAGCGCTGCTGGGGGTCAGTGGAAGCTTGCGTGTAGGGCTCGCCGGGCACCTGCCAGCCGCCGTCCACCGTCGCGTCGTAGAAGCCGAAGGGCTTGTCCGGCGTGCCGGCACCGCGCAGCGGCGCGTCGGCGTTGGTCTGGAACATCGGCGTCTCGGTGCGGAAGTCGTAGTTGCGGCCGGCCTCCAGCATCAGCACCTTCACGCCCTCCAGCGCCAGCGTGTAGGCCGTCTGGCCGCCACCGGCGCCTGAGCCGACGACGATGACGTCGTAGTCCCTGGCCAAGCTGCGCGTCGTCACGAAACCCATGCACCTCTCCCGCGGAAGACGGCGCAGTGTGCCACCAGCAGAAAGCGTTTTCAGTGGTTGTTGGGTTGGGCTCGGGGGCTGATCAAGGCAGCGACGGTGACGAGCCCCAGCGCCAGCAGCAGCACCGGCAAGACCCGGCGCGTGACGGGGTCGAACAGCAGGCCGGCCAGGGCCAGCGCGGCACTGCTGGTCAGCGCATCACAGAGTTGCAGCGACGAGGTGTTGCTGCCTTGCTGCTCCGGCGGCGACAGCTTGAGCAGCAGCACCGACAGGATGGGGAAGGACAGGCCGATGCCCAGGCCGACGAGCGTCCAGCCCACAAAGACCAGCGCAGAGGGCAGGGCGAACAGCAGCGGCGCGATGACGAGGGTCAGCGCCAGCGCCGTCAATGTGAAACCGCCCGGCAGCAACAGGCGCCTCGATTCGGGCCGCTGCACGCGAGCCTGCAAGGCGCTGCCGATGCTCCAGGTCACCGCGCCGGCGCTCAACGCAATGCCGGCCTGGGTCAGGCTCCAGCCGAAGTGCTGGGTCAGCATCAACGGCAGGAAGGCCTCGGCGCTGGCAAAGGTCGCGGCGATGAGGCCGCGCAGCAGGATGACCGTCGGCAGGCCACGCGCCGCCCTCAGCGTGCCGGCGGGCAGCAGCAGCCGGGCGGCGATGCCGGCGGCCACCAGGCCGGCCGCGAACAGCAGGGCCGAGCTGGCGCCGCTCTGCTGGCTGGCGCTGTGCAGCGTCAGCGCGCCCACACTGGCCAGCAGGGCCCAGCGCATCGCGCCCCAGCGCAGCTCGTCACCGGTGCCCGAGCCCACCCGCTTGAGGGCCGGCAGGATCATCAACGCCGCCACGGGCACGGCCGCCGCGACGACCAGGAAGACGGAGCGCCAGCCGATGAACTGCACGAGGAAGGACGCCAGCGCCGGCCCGACCAGGCCGGGCACGACCCAGGCGCCCGCGAACATGGCGAACATCTTGGGGTGGAGTTGCTGCGGCACGACCTGGCCGACGCCGACATACAGCGTGACGCCCAGCACGCCGCTGCCCAGGCCCTGCAGCGCGCGGCCGAGCACCAGCACGGGCATGGATGGCGCAAAACCCGCCAGCAGCAGGCCAACCAGGAAGGCGGCGAGGCCTGCCAGCGCGGCGCGATAGGGGCCGCGCTTGTCGCAGAGCTGGCCGGCCGCCGTCATGCCCAGCACCGAGGTGGCCAGCGTCGCGCCGAAGGCCAGGGCGTAATAGGGCAGGCCCTGCAAGGCCTCAGCCACGGCCGGCATCGCGGTGGCGACGGCGATGGACTCGAAGGCCAGCATGGAGATCAGCGCGATGGCGCCGATGCAGGCGGCGCTGCGGCCAGGGGCGAAGAGTTTTTCGGACGCGACGGCCGGCGCGTCGATGGGGTCAGCAAGATTCATGGCGATGGAGACTAAAAGCTCAAGCCCACTTCAAGTCAAGCAGGGTTTTGGGGGTGGGCGCGACAATCGCGGCATGTCAGTTTCCGTGTTGCACTGTGCCTCGGCCGGCTTCGAGTCGGCCTGCCGCATTCCCGCCCTGCCCGCCTCCCATCGCAGCCATGGCCTGCATGGCCACAGCTATTTCGCCACCGTCCGCACGGCACTGCCCGCGGGCTGGCCTGCTTTTCCGGGCGGTGAGGTCGAGGCGCTGCGTGCGCGCATGACTGAGACCGTGGCGCCGCTGGATCATGCCTTGCTGAACGACCACCTGGCCGAGCCCACCGACGAGAACCTCGCGCGCTGGGTGCGCCAGCGGCTGGACGTGCCCGGCATCGTGCAGGTGGGCGTGCAAAGCACCCAACACAGCGGCGTGGACCTGGACGGCGCCGGCCATGCGCATGTCTGGCGGCGCTACCGCTTCCAGGCCGCCCACCAGCTGCCGAATGTACCGGCTGGCCACCAGTGCGGCCGCATGCATGGCCATGGCTTCGAGGTCATCCTGCATGCCAATGCGGACCTCGGCGAGCGCGACCTGTCCATCGACTACGACCACCTCGACGAGGTCTGGGCGCCGCTGCATTTCGCGCTGAACTACCGCTGCCTGAACGACATCGCGGGGCTGCAGAACCCGACCAGCGAGAACATCTCGGCCTGGCTGTGGGACAGGCTGAAGCCCGAACTGCCGGAGCTGAGCTGGGTGACCGTCTACGAGACCGGCTCCAGCGGCGCCAACTTCAACGGCAACAGCTACCGCATCTGGAAGGAGATGACGCTGGACAGCGCCGTTCGCATGAAGCACGCGCCCGTTGGCCATCCGCTGGCCGGCATCCATGGCCACACCTTCACGCTGCGGCTGCACCTGGCTGCGCCGCTGGACCAGGTGATGGGCTGGACGGTGGACTTCGGTGACGTGAAGTCGCTGTTCAACCCCATCTTCAAACGGTTGGACCATCACCCGCTGTTTGAGATTGCCAATCTGCCCGACGGTGACGTGGCCTCGATTGCAGCCTGGGTGCTGCGCGAGGGCGGCGCGGTACTGCCGCAGATCGACCGCGTGGACCTGTACGAGACGCGCGGCTCGGGTGCCATCGTCAGCCGGGCTGACTCCGAAGAATTGATCCCCGTATGACGTATTCGGTCAAAGAGCTGTTCTTCACGCTGCAGGGCGAAGGCGCCCAGGCCGGCCGCGCAGCCGTGTTCTGCCGCTTTGCCGGCTGCAACCTCTGGACCGGCCGCGAGCAGGATCGCGCGACGGCGGTCTGCACGTTTTGCGACACGGACTTTGTCGGCACGGATGGCGAGGGTGGCGGCAAGTTCGCAACCGCCAATGCGCTGGCCGATGCGATTGCCAAAGCATGGCCCGGCGGTGGTCGTCCCTACGTCGTCTGTACCGGCGGCGAGCCGCTGCTGCAGTTGGACACGCCGCTGATCGACGCCCTGCACGCCCGCGGCTTCGAGGTCGCTGTCGAGACCAATGGCACGCAACCCGCGCCGCCGGGGCTGGACTGGATCTGCGTCAGCCCCAAGGCCGATGCGCCGCTGGTGCTGACCTCGGGCCACGAGTTGAAGCTTGTCTATCCGCAACCGCTGGCCCAACCGGAGCGGTTTGCGAATCTGGACTTCCAGAACTTCTTCCTGCAGCCCATGGATTCGGTGCTGCAGCGCGAGCACACCAAGGCGGCCGTGGCCTACTGCATGGCCCATCCGCAGTGGCGGCTGTCGGTGCAGATGCACAAGGTCGTCGGCATCGCCTGATCAGCCGCGGCAATAGCCTTCGCCGCTCTTCACGATCAGACAGTCGTGCTTGTCGGCCAGCCATTTCATGCCCGTCTCGGGGCCGCTGCCGGCGCGGATGGTTTCGAGCACGCCATCGCGCGTGAATACGAGCGTGTCGGTGCCGGCCTTGGCGTCGAAGTTGCGTGGACCATCCAGGTTCTGCACCGTGACGCTGTAGGTTCCAGGCCCGCCGGTGATCTCCAGATAGGTGCCTTCGGGGCCGTGCCATCGGCCGACCCAGGGGCTGGACGCCTTGGATGCCGAAGCAGCCGATGCTGGCACCGGTGCTGCCGCGGGGCTATCGACCGACCTGCCGCAAGCGCTCAGCGCGGCAACGCCGGCAGCCAGCATGACAAGAGGGTGGATTCGCATGGCCTTGCGGGATTCAGCGGGGATGGCCAAGTCTGATCGCCTGCGGGGTTCCCTCGTGTCGGAGGACTCCCCGTTTTCAGCAACCGATCTCGACGGCCTGCAAGGTGTGGCCATCGCGCACATCCACGGCTACCGCGAGCCAGCGGCTGGCGTGGCCAGGTTCGGCGGCCTTCACCGGCACGGCCCACTGCGCCGGGCCCCGTCCCTCCCAGAGCGGCAGCTTCCCGTATTCCCGCACGACACTGTCGTGGTTGAGCGTCTCGCCACGGTTCTCGCCAGCGCGCACGCGGCTTTGGTGGCCGTCCTCGACGCGAGCCCACCAGAGCTGGACGTGCGCGGGCGCGCCAGGCAAGGCCTCCGCACTGAGCTTCAGTTCGCCGCTCGCGCTGCGGCTCCAGCCCAACCGTACACGAGCCGGCTCGGCACTCGCCGCGGGCAATGAAGCGCTGCGCCAATCCCGCCCATTGATGACGATTTGCGGTGTGTACGCATAGCGTGAGCCATTAACGCCCACGCCTTGTTTCTGGCGCTCGGTGAAGGCCGGGCTGGAAAACCGATCCGGCCAGCCCAGGCCGTTCCAGTAGTCAACATGAAAGGCTGCCGCGATGACGCCGGGCTGGCCCTTGAGGCCGCTCAGCCAGCGGTCCGCCGGCGGGCAGGAGGAGCAGCCTTCGGATGTGTAGAGCTCGACGATGCGCGGCACCGTCGCGCCGCTTTGCACGGTTGTAGCAGGACAGCTTTGGGCGCCGGCGAGAGGCGTGGCCATGGCGAGGAGCAGGGCAGTCAGCTTCATGGGGCATGAGTCGACCATGATCGACAAACCTGACATGCCAGAACGACAAAGGGAGCCCGCAGGCTCCCTTCTGCGCTATGAGTCCGGCCGCCTGCTCAGGCGCCGGCGCCACCCGGGAACAGTTGATTGACCAGTTCGGTAATCTTCTTGTCGGCGTCGATGAACTTGCCCATGTTGCCACCGCCGCGCGTCGAGTCGTACTTGGCTTCACCGACCGGCTTACCGTTGTTGTAGACCTTGATCTCCGCGTAGGCCATGTACAGGGCAAGGTCCCAGCGCCAGTTGGCCGTGTAGGTCGACGTGATCGGGCATTCGATCAGCGAGGCGCCAGCCGGCAGCTTGCGGACCGCATAGCCCTTGGCCTCGAGCGCCTTCCTGTAGCTCTCGAAAACCCCTTCCCTGACGTCGCCGTTATGGACGATGCAGATCTGCTTGGCCTCCAGCCGCTCGACCGGCTGCACGGTCTGATGGATGGCACAGCCGCCCAAGGATGCAGCAGCGGCAATGATCAGCAGTGTGTGGATCCTCATGATGATTTCCCTCCCGAAAGTTGTTTGGATTTGGTGCTCTTCGCGGCTTGCGATCAGCGGGGGCACTATGCCGATGAATGTCACCAGTTGTGACTTGAACTTCGCTCATTGCCCTCGGCGGCCGTGACGGCTTCACGAGAGGCCCAAAGAAAAGGGAGCCCGCAGGCTCCCTCTTGGTGATCGGCCTGGAAGCCGGATCAGAAGCGATAACCAATCCCGAACTTGACGGACACCGGGTCCAGCGTCGTCTCGATGGTCTGGCCAGTAGACAGGCTGCCGGTCGTCTTGATGAAGGTCTTGGTGACTGCCAGACTGGCGGACCAGTCCTTGGTGATGTTGAAGGCACCACCGAGTTCCATGGTCGTGCCGAAGCGGCTCTTCATGGACAGCGTCGTCGGGCTGGCGGGCGAGCCACCGGTGAGGCCGGACAGTGCGGCCGTGGCGCGTGGCTTGAAGAAGTAGCCATAGGTGACGCCCGCGCCGACAAAGGGACGGAAGCTGCTGTTGGCGTCGCCGAAGCGGTACTGGGCCAGCAGCGTCATCGGCAGGGACTTGACCGTGCCGAGCTTGCCCGAACCTTCGATGGCGCCAGCACCAACGACGTCGTGCTTGAACGGCAGCGCGATCGGCAGATCGATGCTGATGTTGTCGGTCCAGTAGTAAGTCACGCCGCCGACGAAGGAGCTGGCCTTCTTCACGTCGACCTTGGTGCCCGCCAGGCTGGGCGCGGTCAGATCACCGCTGTCGACATGCGGGTTGATCTGTGCGGCACCGCCATAGACGACGATGCTGCCGGCCGATTGCGCGTGAACGAGGCCGGTAGCGGAGAGCAGGGTGACTGCGAGCAGGGATTTGATGTTCATGAAGTTCTCCTGAAGGGTCACGCGGACTCAGAGCCAGCCTTTGCGAGCCAGTTCCAGGGACACCACCTGCGACAGCAATTGATTCCCGAACGGGGTGGGGTGGACGGAGTCGGCGAACAGGTAGTGACTGACATCGCCGCTGATGACGTTGTTGGCGCTGCAGACCAGCGACGAACCCAAGGGGTTCTTGGCCGCGCTCAGATCACAGGCCGGCGTGGTGACATTGCTCAGGCTGAACTTCGCAGGATCGGCAATCTGGTCACGCACCCCTTGGGCGGCATCAACCCAACCCACGTCAGCGCCGGCCAGGCCGGTCTTGAGTTGGTCGTTGAAGGTATTGACCATCTGCAGGATCAGGCCCTGCGTGGCTGCGGGCAGGCTCTTGGCGAAAGGCGTCAGGCTCACGTCGGGCAGGTTGATGACCACGACGTTCTTGGCACCCTTGCCCACCACCAGCGCCTTGACGTAGCCGGCCAGTTCCGCACCGGCCTTGCCCATCTCGGTCACGCCCTTGGTGGCAGCGGCCGTCGGGTCACCGCCAGCGGCGATGGTGGCCTGCACGGTGGCCAGGTTGATGAACACATCATTGCCACCGGCATAGACGAAGACGAGCTCGGTGCCCTTGAAGCTGCCACCGACTGCCGTCAGGTGGTTCTGCATCTGCGTGACGACGGGCACCGTGAGCTGGCCCAGCACGGCGTTGGAACCACCCAGCAGCTTGTTGCCCGGGCCGACCGGGTTGGTCACTCGCGCGCCACCCTGACCGTAGGCGAAACAACCCGCGTTGTTCTTGACGGGCACGCTGAACCCCTGGGAAGCCAGGCCGTCCAGGCCTTGCTGGGCCGGGCAGGGCTTGGGCAGGCCGTAAAGCGTGGCAATGCGTTCCACCCAATGCGGGCCAACGCCATTGACGGTGTACTGACCACCACCCAGGGCGGCAACAGTACCGACCTTGTAGGTGCCCTGGTCGCTTAGGCTGTCACCGAAGGACACCACACTGGTGGGAGTGAACTTGGGCGTCGTGTCCGCCGAGGCGCCACCGCCTCCGCAGCCCGCCACCAGCAGGCTGCCCAACAGCGCCACCGAGGCGGCGGCGATCCGGGTGAGGAAGGGTTTCATTGTTGTCTCCTAGGCGACACCGCAACATCGCAGTGCATTCAATTCGGGAGCGCAACTCTAGCCGCAGCTTTTTAGAACGGTCGTTCGTTTTTCCCCTCATTCCGCGTAAAGAAACAACGCCGACGGCTTGGGGAAGGCCTGCGCAAGCGCCGCGATCCACAGGGGCTGTACCGCCTTGGGCAAGTCTGTGGATGGTTCTGGCACAACTGGGCAGATATCCACAGGCCGACGACCTTTCGCGAAGTTGTTCCCAATCGAGGGTCAATCCATCAGGCTACGGCGCACAGGCTTGTGCGGCTGCCAAGCGCTTGTGCCGCAAGGACTTTTTGCCCTTGTCCACAGCGCAGGCGGTGCACTACTACGATCACTACCTTTGAAATCTTGAATACTGTTTAGGAATACACGGGACACTTTCGGCGATGCAACGACCCTCATACGCGCTCCCCTGATGGACATTCCGACCCTGCAGCAGCGTCTGCGCCAGTTCGCCAGCGACCGCGACTGGCAGCCCTACCAGACGCCAAAGAACCTTGCGATGGCCATGACGGTGGAGGCCGCCGAGCTGCTGGAAATATTCCAGTGGCTGACTCCCGAGCAATCCCTGAGCCTGAGCGACGACCAGCGCCGCCATCTCGGCGAAGAGCTGTCGGACGTGCTGCTGTACCTCGTGCAGATTGCCGACCATGGCGGCGTGGACCTGGATGCCGCCGTCGAGCGCAAGCTGGCAATGAATGCCCTGAAACACCCGCCCAGGCATCCACCGAAGAAGTCTTGACGAAGATGACGCAAACCATCGCCGTCGTCGACTTCGAAACGACCGGTCTCGGGCCCACCAGCGGCGGCCGTGCCACCGAGATCGCTGCCGTGCTCGTGCGTGGCGGCATGGTCGTCGACGCCTGGAGCAGCCTGATGAACAGCGGCGCCTGGGTGCCGCCCTTTATTCAGTCCCTCACCGGCATCAGCAACGAGATGCTGGCCAACGCGCCGGACTCGCCCACGGTCATGCGCGAGCTGGCCCGTTTCACCCAGGGCTGCCCGCTCGTCGCGCATAACGCTTCTTTCGACCGGGGCTTCTGGCATGCCGAGATGGAGCGCGCCGGCGTGGCGCGCGACCCGGCCCACGAGTTCGCCTGCACCGTGCTGTTGTCGCGCCGGCTCTGGCCCGAGGCCAAGAGCCACGGCCTGGGTGCGATCACGCAGTTCCACGGCATCCGCTTCGACGGCCGTGCCCACCGGGCGATGGCCGATGCTCGCGTGACGGCGGAGTTGTTACTGAAGGTTCAGAACGAGGTCGCGCGACGCTTTGCGTTGGACCTGGGCGACGCCGCTGTGGATCACGCACTGATGCTGGAGTTGCAGCGCACGCCGTTGCGCTGGCTCAGGCGCGGCCTGGTCGACCATGTGAAGGCCTGTCGCGCCAATTCCTTGGCTGCTTGAGCGGATAAAAAATTCTGTCAAGACCCTGCAGCTCATCATCGGGCTAGGACAATCGCGCCCTTTCGTCCCGTGCTATTGCCAAGAGTTCCATGTCCGTGATCCAGGTTCGCCCCGCCACCCTGCGCGATGCCAAGGCCATCGCCGAGATCCATGTCGCTGCCAGCCAGGACGCCTACAAGGCCCTCCTGCCCGCCGCCGCGCTGGATGCGATGTCGGTGCAAAAGCGCCAAGCCTTCTGGCGTGAGGCCATCGACCTCTGCGAGCCGCAGGTCATCGTTGCCCATCTGGACAACAAGATCATGGGTTTCGCCGGCTTCGATCGCTCCCGCGACAAGGGCACGCCCGCCACGACCGGCGAGGTCTGGGCCATGTTTGCCGACCCGGTGCACTGGGACAAGGGCGTCGGCCTGGCGCTGTGGGATGCCACGCGCGACGGCCTGCAGGAAGAAGGCTGCACCAAGGCCACGCTGTGGTGCTATCTGCGCAACGAGCGCGCCCTGCGCTTCTTTGAGCTGGCCGGCTTCAAGCGTGAACTCGGCAGCGCCCGCACCTCCGAAGTCGGCGGTGCGCGTGTCGAAGAGATCCGACTGCATCGCTCCCTCGTCTGAGGCCATCGCACCGTGAGCAAAGCGCCCTGCGGGGCGCTTTGTCTTTTCCTTGGTGCTGTCGTCAAGGTATCTGGGTGTTCCGGGCCGAGCGCCGGGCCGCTCCCTAGCCGGCCCGCGCTGGCGAAGTGCTTGCGGCTCAACGCCGCAAGCGTCGCCGTCCCCTCGGGGGACCGGTCAGGCGCGCCCGCGTTCAGCAGGGCGAGACTGGACGAGGGGTCCTATTTCAAGCCGCGTAACCGCCAGTGGCCAGGGCCCAGCCATCGGTGGCGTCGTCGTGGCGCTGGATGTGCACGGGGCTGAGCTTCTTGGCGGCCGCGCGCTCGACCAGGTTCTCCGCCTGCTCGGCCGTCAGCTGCAGCGCGAAGCGGGCCCAGCGCTTTTGCACCAGGGGCAGGGTCCAGGCATCTTCAAGTGCCCAGCGGATCTGATGCGGCTCCTGCAGCTCGGCAGCCGCCAGCACGCGAGGGGCCAGGGCGAGCAGGAAGCGGTTGAAGTCGGTGCGCAGCGTGTCGGTGGGCAGCAGGGCCTCGAGGCGGCTCAGGCGGGCGCTCCAGCCGGGCGTGGCGAGCTGGCGTGTGACCAGGGCCTGCAGGGCCTGGATGGGATTGAACAGACGCAGGCGATTGGGCGGCAGCACGTGCAGCGGAATCAGCGCGGCTTGCTCGTGGCTCAGCGGTGTGACAAAGCTGGCCAGCACAGCCAGGCGCTGCCACTCGGCCTCGGCCAGGCCGCCAATGCGCGTGATGGGGCCGGCGGCGCAGCTGGCGGCCATGTCCGCCAGCGCTTGGTGATTGCGATGCCCCTTGGCCCGGTTGGCGCGGCGACTCATGACGGCCAGGTTGCCGGCCGCATAACCAGCGTCGTCGCGGACGCGGTCGATGCTGGTGCTCTCGCCGTCCAGCAACTCCCGGCTGATGGGGCAGTGCTGGGTTTCCAGCTGGGCGAGATGGTGCGGCGTAAGCTGGATGTCCTCGAAGCTGCGGCCGCGTGCCCAGGCGTGGGTGCGCAGGGCCAGCCAGCGCTCGACCTGCGGGCTGGCCGGCGTGCGCACCGGGCGGCCACGTGAGGCCAGCCAGCCGCGCTGCAGTGGCGACTGCGGGTAGAGATGGGCGATGGGCGGCGTGATGCCATGCAGGGCGTAGTCGCGGCCCAGGGCCAGGCCGGTGCGCTCGTGGGCGCTGACCAGAGCAGAGGTGTCGTCCATGTCCAGGTCGAACTGGACCAGCGGGCTGCTCTGGAGGCGGGGGGTGATCTGGGCGTTGATGACGGCTTGCATGACTGACTCCTGATTGAGAGGCACGCCTGAGAGTCGCGGGCCTTGGATATCAGTTTGTGAGCCAGGTAGCTCAATAGGTGATCTACCCTGTGAAAAAAATCAGATGCGCATAAAAAAGGCACCGTAAGGTGCCCTTCGGAAGGCCGACGGAAATTCAGCCGCGGCGCCGGCGCAGCTTGGCGCCCACCACGGCGACCCCCGCAAGGGTCAGGGCCATTGAGCCCGGTTCGGGCACGCTGGTCACGCTGAGGAGCAAGGACATGCAGCCCTGCTGCTGATGGCAGCCGGACGCAAGAATGGTTCCGTTGTCGTTGATCCGCTGGGCCTCGCCGATCAGCCAGTCGGACGAGCCGACCAGGTTGTTCAGGTCGTACATGGTGCCGCCCGTGTAGAGGAAGCCATGACCGAAGCCGTCGATGCCGTTGTTGGAAATGCCAACGACGTCGCCCGCGGCGTTGATGTCTTTGCCCTGGCTGTAGGAGCCGCCCAGGGTGCCCAGATCGATCATCTGCCCGCCGCTGTACCGGAAGGCGCGAGTGAAGCTGTCCGCGGTGTAGGAATATCCGGTGGCCTGACCCCCATCGTTGATGGCCGCCGGAATGCTGAGGGCCGACCCCAAGGTGCCGAGGTCCGTCATTGCGCCCTGGCTGAAGATGGCCGCATGGCCGCCGGCAGTGCCGAGGATCTGGCTGTGGTTGTTGATGGCCGTGACGTCGGTGAAGCTGGCGCCCAGGGTGGCCAGATTGATCATCTGCCCGCCGCTGTAGAGGAAGGTCGCGGAGTTCTTGTTGCCGGCGGTGACCGACATTCCTACGACCTCACCCGCGTTGTTGACGCCGTAGGCTTGGCTGAAGCTTCCGCCCAGCGTGCCCAGGTCGGTCATCTGCCCGTTGCTGTAGAGGAAGGCACGGATGTCGGGATAGCTGCTGGAATAGGACCCGCCCACCACCTGGCCGACGTCGTTGATGGCTTGGGCGTCGGTGGGGCTGTACCCGTTGCCCAGCGGATTGGTCCCGCCCAGGCCGCCGATGTTTACCGTGTTGCCGCTGCCGTACAGGAAGCTATACGTCGCGCCATTGGCATTGGGCAGATAGGCCAGCCCAGTCACCTGGCCGGCGTTGTTGAGGTCCTTGGCATAGCTGGTGGGATATAGCGATTGCACGGCCAGCGGTGTGACCGAATAGGTCGGCGCTGCAGCCATGCACTCGGCGCCAAGGGCTGCCCAGAAAAGTCCCGCGCAGATTTGACGCAAGAATGATGTCGACGGATTCATGTCACTCTCCCTGCCTGCTCCCGGATGTTTGGCATCCGTGAAGCAGGCTATTGATTTGTTGGCCGATTCAAGCCCGCCGAGTGTGCAGAGATGCCAGCGGTCGGGGCACTGAGAAAACCCGAATGGACCGCACCGAACGCTTTTACAAGATCGAGCAGCTGATCCGCTCCCGCGGCTGCGTGTCATTCGCCGAGTTGATCGAGGCGCTGGAGGTGTCGCCAGCCACGCTCAAGCGCGACCTGGCCTACCTGCGGGAGCGGCTGGACGCGCCCATCGAGTACGACGCCGGCGAAAACGGCTACCGTTTCGGCCAGCAGTGGCGTGGCGGCAAGCATGAGCTGCCGGGCGTCTGGTTCAACGAGGCCGAACTGCACGCCCTCCTGACCATGCAGCAGATGCTGGCCGGCCTGGATGAGCAGGGTGTCGTGGGCCGCCACCTGCAGCCCATGTTCGACAAGATCACCGGCATGCTGGGCGTGGATGCGGCCGAGGCCGATGAGCTGCGGCGGCGCGTCAGGCTGATTGGCACGGCACGCCGGCGCATGGCCAGCGACAGCTTCGAGACCGTGGGCAGCGCTGTCGTCAAGCGCAAGCGCCTGGCCATCCGCTACCGCAAGAAACGCGATGGGGCGGGCAGCGAACGCGAGGTCTCGCCGCAGCGCCTCGTGCATCATCGCCACGCCTGGTATCTGGATGCCTGGTGCCATGCCAGCGACGCCTATCGCCGCTTTGCCCTGGACGGCATCGAGGCGGCGACGCTGCTGGACGCCGACGCCCGGCCTGTGCCCCTGGCCGAGCTGGAAGCCGAACTCGACCAGGGCTACGGCATCTTCGCCGGTGGCACGCCGCGCGAGGCCGAGCTGGTCTTCAGCGCCGGCACGGCGGCCTGGGTGTCGCGCGAGGAATGGCACCCGGCCCAGCAGAGCGAATTCCTGCCCGACGGCCGCTGGCGGCTGCGCCTGCCCTATGTCGATGACACCGAGTTGCTGATGGACCTGCTGCGCCATGCCGGCCAGGTGGAGGTGCTGGCGCCGGCCGCCTTGCGCGAGGCCTATGCGCAGCGCTTGCGGCAAGCGGCCGCGGCCTTGTAGGACAAGCCCGCTTCAATCGTGGTGGGGCATGTCAGGCCATGTCCAATCGCGTTAGGCTGCAAGCGTGTTTGATCCCCCGATCAAGGAGCCAGCGATGAGTGATACCAGCCAGGCGAAGGAAAAATTGGCCTCGGACTTCCGTGCGGTGATGGAAGACATCGACGCGCTGATGACGGCCACGACCAACAAGGCGGACGGCGAGGTGAAGGCCTTGCGCGCCCGCATCCAGGACCGGCTGTCCGGTGCCAAGGACAAGCTGCTGGACGCCCAGCACGAAGCCCTCCAGCGCGCCAAGGATGCCGCCGTCGCCACCGACGACTATGTGCATGCCAACCCCTGGCAGGCCATCGGTGCCGCGGCAGCCGTGGGCCTTGCGATTGGCGTGTTGATCGGCCGCCGCTGAGCCCCGCTTGAGCGACGCCAAGGAACCCGTCTCCGCGCCGCTGCGGCGGCTCGGGGTGTCGTTGCTGACGCTCAGCCGCATTCGGCTTGAGCTGTTTGCCATCGAGGCCCAGGAGGAGAAGGAGCGTATCGCCAGCCTGCTGCTTTGGGCGGTGCTGGCCGCGTTGCTGGCGGGCTTTGGCCTGCTGATGGGGCTGGTGTTGATCACGGTCGCCTTCTGGGACGATCACCGGCTGCTGGCTCTGGGCGGCGGTACGGTCGTTCTGATCGTTGCGGCCGTCGTCGCCGTGCTCAAGGTAAAGAAGCTGATCGATCAGCCGGCTAGCCTGTTCCAGTCCAGCATCGGTGAGTTGCGCGCTGACGCCGAAGCGCTGCGCCGGCCAGGGCCATGATCCCCAGGATCCCGGCCGACCCGGCTCTGCGCAGCGAGCGCAAGGCCAATCTGCTGCTGGCATCCGAGTTGATGCGCGGCCAGGCTGCACTGTCGGTGGACGATATCGGCCAGCGCGCTGACGGCTGGGTGCTGCGCATCCTGGCCTGGCGCGATCTGCTGTCCAACCCCATCGTGCTCGCCGCGGCCGGCGGCGGAGCGGCCTTGTTTGCCGGCGCGGGGGCAGACCGACGTGGCAAGCTCTGGCGCGGGCTGCGCTGGGCCTGGCTGGCCTACAAGGTCTGGGGCCGGCGCAAGCGCTAGGCTAGCGGGCTGTCGCGGCCGCGCATGTGAGCCGGGGTGCTGTCCAGCTCAGGCAGCCAGGGCATGGCCGAGTCTTTCCAGACCTGCACCACGGGCTTGAGCTGGGCGCGCTCGTTCACGCAGCCCAGGCGGATGTTCAGCGTCTCGGGTACGTCGGCTTCCGTGGCGAAGAGCTGGGTGCCGCAATCCCCGCAGAAGGCCTGTGCACGGCGGTTGCCGCTGGCTGCGACCTTCACATACTGCTTGGGCGTGCCCACCAGTTCGACCTGATCCGCCGGAACGGCGATCACCGCGCGGAACGGGCCGCCGGAGATGATCTGGCAGTCCGCGCAGTGGCAGGCAAAGACCTTGGCGGGATCGGCAGTCGCCGAGAAACGGATGGCGCCGCAGTGGCATTGACCGGTGATTTGCATATGGGCCCCTGGGCTTCAGTTGTCGGCCGCGTCCAGCCGCTTCATGCGCTCGCTCTGCCAGTAGACGTCGTCGCCACCCAGGCCGTCGAGGTTGGCGCGGTTGAGCACGCGGGACAGCACGAAGAGCAGGTCGGACAGGCGGTTCAGGTACTGGCGCGGCGCGGCGCGCACGGGCTCGGCGGTGGCTACCTGAATGACGGCGCGCTCGGCACGGCGGGCAATCGTGCGGCAGACATGGGCGATTGCCGCACTGCGCGTGCCGGCCGGCAGGATGAATTCCTTGAGCCGCGGCAGATGCTCGTTGTAGTGCTCCAGCGCTTCATCCAAGCGCAGCACGGCGGCGTCCTTCAGCAGTTCGCCGCCCGGCCAGGACAGCTCCCCACCCAGGTTGAAGAGCTCATGCTGGATGGTGACGATGAGGTCGCGGATGTCGTCGGGCAGGGGTTCGGCCAGCAGCAGGCCGAGGTTGGAGTTCAGCTCGTCGACATCACCCATGGCCTGCACGCGCAGATGGGTCTTGGGCACGCGGCTGCCGTCGGACAGGCCGGTGGTGCCGTCGTCGCCGGTGCGCGTGGCGATCTGTGAAAGTCGGTTGCCCATGATGGCGGATGCAGGTCGGTGATCGGACCTGCATCCTGCCTGAATCTTCAGGCTGCAGCCGTCTTGGGCGGCAAGGTGTTGACCAGGATGCGCTTCATCACCGTCAGGTACTGCCTGAACAGGCTGCCGGTGTTGTAGCGCAGGCCGTACTTGCGGCACAGCGCCTGTACTTGCGGTGCGATCTCGACGTAGCGGTGGGCGGGCATGTCGGGAAAGAGGTGGTGCTCGATCTGGTGGCTCAGGTGGCCGGTGAGGATGTGGAACCAACGCCCGCCGGTCAGGTTGCTGGAGCCTGCCAGCTGGCGCAGATACCAGTCGCCGCGGGTCTCGTTGAGGCAGTCTTCCTGCCGGTAGATGGCCACATGCTCGGTGAAGTGGCCGCAGAAGATGACCACATAGGTCCACAGGTTGCGGATCAGGTTGGCCGCGAAATTGCCGGCCAGCACGCGCGGCGCGCTCCACAGCGCCAGCGCCGGGAACAGCAGATAGTCCTTGAACCACTGCTTGCCCACCTTGCTCAGAAAGCGGTTCAGGCGCTCCTTGAACACGGGCTTGGGGACGGCGCCATGCTTGTAGCGGCCCAGCTCCAGGTCATGCGAGCCGACGCCGTACTGGAAGCCCAGGGCCAGCATCAGGTTGGCCAGCGGCTGCAGCCAGTGGCGCGGCTTCCACTTCTGCTCGGGCGTCATGCGCAGCAGCGAGTAGCCCAGGTCACGGTCCTTGCCGAGGATGTTGGTGTAGGTGTGGTGGGTGACGTTGTGCGAATGGCGCCAGGCCTCGCCGTCACAGGCGATGTCCCACTCGAAGGTCTGGGAGTTCAGTGCCGGGTCGCCGGTCCAGTCGTACTGGCCGTGCATGACGTTGTGGCCGATCTCCATGTTGTCGAGGATCTTGGCGTGGGCCAGCGCCAGCACGCCGGCGATCCAGCTCAAGGGCCCGACGCCGAAATGCAGCAGCGCACGGCCGCCCACCTCGCTGGCGCGGCACAGCGCGATCATCTTGCGGATGTGGTCGACGTCGGCCTGGCCGAGCGAGTTCATGACGCCGGCGCGGATGGCGTCGAGCTCGGCCTGGAATTCATCGACTTGGGGGCGGGTCAGGGTGTGCATGGCGAGCCTAGAAACGGCAGTTGGACGCGCCCGAAGGAGACGCGGTGGGGTGCGCTGACAAGGCGCGACGATGAAGTGGGCTCATGCCCACGAAGAGGAGCAACGCCGGCAGCGTGCACCACCGCGTCTCAGGCGGGTGCGTAGCGTTCTTGCCTGTTGGATGAGCGCCGTCGTGGGTGCATACCGTTGATGAGGCGAGGACTGGCATGCGGTGGAAAGCGGTCAACTGCCGTTTCTAGGCTCATAGATCCAGTTCGAGGTCGGAGCGGGCGGCGCTGACGCACAGCCGAATGAGTTCGTTGGGTGCGCTGGACAGCTCGCCCGTGTGCAGGTGCTGCACCGTGCCGCTGCGCTTGACGCATTGGCAGGAGCGGCAGATGCCGATGCGGCAGCCATGCTTGGGCGCCAGGCCGGCGGCCTCGGCCTGGTTCAGCAGCGGGGCAGCGCCCAGCGACGCGAAGCCGGTGGCGCTGCGCAGCAGCTGCACGCGCACCGGGGCGCTCAGCGGCTCGGCCGCCAGCGGCGCGGCGGCAAAGCGTTCGCTGTGCAGCGGCGCGGTGATGCCGTGCGCCTGCCAGTGCGCGTGTATCGCATCCATCAGCCCGGCGGGGCCGCACACCCAGGTGGCGCGCTCGGCCAGGTCGGGCACCTGCGCTTGCAACCCAGCCGGCGTGAGGTGGCCGGCGCTGGCGCTGAAATGCTGCACCCGGCGCAGCCCGGGCATGGCTGCCAGCTCGGCGGCAAAGATCTGTTCGACCGGGCTGCGGCAGCTGTGCACAAAGACCACACGGTCGGCCGCGCCGCGCGCCTGCAGCTCGCGCAGCAAGGCCATCACCGGCGTGATGCCGCTGCCCGCGCTGAGCAGCAGGATCTTGTCCGGCAACACGGCGGGCAGCACGAACTCGCCCATCGCCGGGCCGAGCGTCAGCACATCGCCCACGCGCACGCTCTCATGCAGATGCGTGGACACCCGCCCCTGTCGCTTGACCGTGATCGCCAGCAGGCGCGAGCCCGGGCGCGACGTCAGCGAGTACATGCGCTCGTGGCGGCGGCCGTTGATCTCCACGGTCAGCGACACGAACTGCCCGGCGCGGGCACCACGCCACATCGCGTTGGGGCGCAGCACCAGCGTGCGGGTGTCGGCCGTCTCGGCGATGCACTTCACCACCCGGGCCTTCACCTGATGCAGCGACAGCAGCGGGTGCAGGGCCTGCAGGCTGTCCTCGACGGCGCTCTCGCGCACGATGGCCGCCACCCAGGGGTGCTGCAGCGCGGCGCGCAGCGGGCGAGTCAGGGCTTCTAGGCGGGTGGGGAGGTGCGTTTGCATGGTTGCATTGTGTACGTTTGTACACAAACATACAAGCCACTCAACCAGGGCGGTGCGCCATGCTGTGTACAAATAGGCAGTCAAGCGGGTGAAGCTACGATACGAGTGTTCACAAAACGACCCGCCATGTCCGACACCGCTGCCGACAAACTCTCTCGCGCCGAGCGCAAGGACCTGACCCGCGCCAGCCTCACCCAGGCCGCGCTGGCGCTGATGGGCGAGGGGCGCAGCTTCACCAGCCTGGGCATCCGCGAGATCGCCCGCGAGGCGGGCATGGTGCCCAACGGCTTCTACCGGCACTTTCGCAACACCGACGAGCTGGGCCTGGCGCTGGTGGAGGAGGTCGGCATCAGCCTGCGCCGACTGCTGCGCGAGGCGCGCCAGGGCGGCGCGGCGCCGGCCGACCGCGTGCGCGTGTCGGTCGAGGTCTATTGCAGCTATGTGCAGCAGCACCGGCTGCTGTTCCTTTTCATCAGCAGCGAGCGCGGTGGCGGCAGCCGCATCCTGCGCCTGGCCATCCGCAACGAGGTGCGCCACTTCACCAACGAGATGGCGCAGGACTTCCGCGCCATCGGCGCGTATCCCGACATGCCCACGGCCACGCTGCAGATGGTGTGCGGGCTGATCGTCAACACCATGCTGGCGGCAGCGCCCGAGATGCTCGACCTGCCGCCCCAGCAGCCGCTGCTGGAGGCCGAAATGATGGACAACTTCGTGCAGCAGCTGCAGGTGGTGCTGCTGGGCGCGGCGGCCTGGCGGGTCAACCCAGACTGAGCCCGCCCCTCAGCGCTGGGCGACCGGCATGCGGAAGGTGTTGACCAGGCCCGACAACTTCTCGGCCTGCTGCTGCAGGCTCATGCCGGCCGCGGCGGTTTCCTCGACGAGGGCGGCGTTCTGCTGCGTCAGCTGGTCCATGTGCGAGACGGCCTCGCTGATCTGGCCGATGCCGGTGCTCTGCTCGCTGGACGCGCGGCTGATGCTGGTGACGAGTTCGGCCAGAGAGCGGATGGCGTCGACGGTTTCGCGCATCGTTGCGCCGGCGCCCTTCACGAGGCGGGCGCCGTCCTCGACCTGGCCGACGCTGGTGGAGATGAGGACCTTGATCTGCTTGGCAGCCTCGGCCGAGCGGCCAGCCAGCGCGCGCACTTCCGACGCGACGACGGCAAAGCCGCGGCCCTGCTCGCCGGCCCGCGCGGCCTCCACGGCGGCGTTCAACGCGAGGATGTTGGTCTGGAAGGCAATGCCGTCGATGACGGCGATGATTTCCTCGATGCGCCGGCTGCTGGCCTCGATGGCGCCCATGGTGCTGACGACCTGGTCGACGGCCGCGCCACCCGAGATGGCGACCGTGCAGGCGCGCTGGGCCAGGCTGCTGGCGTCGCCGGCCTGATCGGCATTGCTGCGCACGGTGGCGGTCAGCTGCTCCATGGAGCTGGCGGTTTCCTCGAGCGCCGAAGCCTGCTGCTCGGTGCGCTGCGACAGGTCGCGGTTGCCCGAGGCCAGTTCCTGCGAGGCTTGCGCCACCTCGCCGGCATTGCTGCGCACCTCGCCGATGACGCCGCACAGGCTGTCGCGCATGGCCAGCAGCGCCATCGTCAGCTGGCCGATCTCGTCGCGCGCGCTGATGACGACGTCGCCGCTGAGGTCGCGTTCGGCGATCTGCTGGGCCAGGCCGGCGGCATGCTGCAGCGGCACGGTGATGCTGCGCGAGATGCCGCGCGCGAGCAGGAAGACGGCGCCCAGCATGAAGGCCAGCAGGCCGAAGACGACCCAACTGCTGGTGCGCAGGCTGGACACGCGCGCGCCGAGCATGCCGTCCAGCGCATCCATCGCCTCCTCGGCAACGACATACATCGCGTCGATGGTGCGGGTGTAGCTGGCGATGTAGTCGGGCGCCGCGTAGGCCAGCTCCTCCTTGGCGATCAGCTCGTCGCGGGTCAGCTTCAGCGAGCCGCGCACCTGTTCGTCCAGTGCGGCGATCTTGCTGCCCAGCCGGCTCTTGAGGTCGGCATTGACGGCGAAACTCTTGTCGAAGGCCGTGCCCATGCCGGCATGCTGGTCGGCGGCCTGCTGCACGAGGCCGGCCAGCAGGGTGCGGCCTTCTGGGCCGATCTTGCCTTCCGCCAGAAAGCCGGCGCCACGCGCTCGCGCCTGGCCCAGGGCCTCGGTGGCGATGGGCAGCCGCGTCAGCGTCGCGCTGATCAGGAAATAGGTGTCGGCCTCGGGGTCGAGGATGAGGCCGGACTGGTCGACGAGCTGGTCCAGCAGTTTGAAATAGACGGCGATGAGCTGGGCGTGCAGGGTGCTGCTTTCGGCCGCCTTCAGTCCCTTGGCGCCCACCTGGCTGGACAGGCTGTCCCAGCGCGTGCGCGCGTCCTGCCAGGTCTGGCGCATTGCGTCGTTCGCGCCATCGCCCTTCAGCATGGTGTCGACGGCGGCAACCTGCTTGACCACCTCGGCGTTCTTGGCCGAGCGTGCCGTCTGCACCGAGTCGTTGCCGCCCAACACGGCAGCCGACAGGCCGCGGTGCTGCTGGGTCAGCTGGGCCAGCCGCACGAGCAGCCGGGCGGGCGCCAGGCCTTCGAGCTCGCCCTGCGCCGCCTGAGCCAATTGACGCGCCTGGCGCACCTGGAAGGCCGAAGGGATGCTGATGGCGACCAGCACCAGCAGGGTCAGCAGCGTCAGCTTGCGGCTGATCGTCAGAGTGGTCGTCGGGCTCATGGCGTTCTCCTCGTTGGCAAGGCCCTGTTGCGGCGCCGATTCAGTGTCGGCGGCCGCTGCGGTGGAAGGCCGGTTTGTGCACGGGTGCCTCATGCGGCTTGAAACCTTGGGCCGACGTCCAGCGCGGCGCGGGCGGGGCGTCATGGGGCGGTGGCGGATGACCGAACACCTCGCGCCAGCGCGCGGCCAGCAGATCGAAGCGCACCGCGCCGAAGGCGATGAGGGCAACGGCCGCGACGAGCAGCAGCCAGGTCAGGGTCGGGTCCATGCAGGTCTCCCGGGGTTCGCTGTGTGCCCCATGCTGTCACCATGCGACGGGCACTGCAACACAATCCTTGTCTGACCCCCTGGAGTTGGCCATGAACGCGCCCGAAACCTTCTCGCCCGCCCCACTCCCGGCCGCGCTGCTGGACAGCCTGCGTGCCGAATTCGCCGAGCGCTGCTCGACCGCCCTGGCGGTGCGTGAGCAGTATGGCCGCGACGAATCGGTGTTCGACGTGCCGCCGCCGCAGGCCGTCGTCTTTGCGGAAAGCGAAGTCGAAGTCGCGCGCGTGGTGGCGCTGTGTGCCGAGCATCGTGTGCCCGTCATCCCCTACGGTGCGGGCTCGTCGCTCGAAGGCCATCTGCTGGCCGTGCACGGCGGCATCAGCCTGGACGTGTCGCGCATGAACAAGATCCTGCGCGTCGACGCCGAGGACCTGACGGTCACCGTGCAGCCCGGCGTCACGCGCAAGGCGCTGAACGAAGCGCTCAAGCACGAGGGCCTGTTCTTCCCCATCGACCCCGGCGCCGACGCGAGCCTGGGCGGCATGGCCGCCACGCGCGCCAGTGGCACGAACGCGGTGCGCTACGGCACGATGCGCGAGAACGTGCTGGCGCTGCGCTTCGTGTCGGCCAGCGGCGAGGTGGTGCGCTGCGGCTCGCGCGCCAGGAAGAGCAGCGCCGGCTACGACCTGACGCGCCTGGTCATCGGCAGCGAAGGCACGCTGGGCGTCATCACCGAGCTGACCGTCAAGGTCCACCCGCTGCCCGAAGCCGTGTCGGCCGCGGTCTGCTTCTTCCCCAGCATCGATGCGGCCGTGCGCACGGCCATGCAGATCATCCAGATCGGCGTGCCCATCGCCCGCTGCGAGCTGCTGGACGCCAACGCCATCAAGGCCGTCAACGCCCATGACAAGCTGGGCCTGAAGGAGGCGCCCATGCTGTTGATGGAGTTCCATGGCAGCGAGGCGGGCGTGGCCGAGCAGGCGGCGGTGGTGCAAGACGTGGCGGCCGACCATGGCGGCGAGGCCTTCGAGTGGGCGACGACGCCCGAGGCGCGCACGCGGCTGTGGACGGCGCGGCATCACGCCTATCTATCCGGCCTGCAGATGCGCCCCGGCTGCCGCGCGGTGACGACAGACACCTGCGTGCCCATCTCGCGCCTGGCCGAGAACATCAACGCGTCGATTGCCGAGGTCGAGGCCGCAGGCCTGCCCTACTTCATCGTCGGCCATGTCGGCGACGGCAACTTCCATATGGCCTATCTGCTGGACCCGATCGACCCCGAGGAGCTGGCGACGGCCGAGCGCCTGAGCGCACAGATGGTGGCGCGGGCGATTGCGCTGGAGGGCACCTGCACGGGCGAGCATGGGATCGGATTGCACAAGCAGGGGTTTTTGCTTGATGAGACTGGATCAGAAGCCGTCGCATTGATGCGAGCGGTGAAGCAGGCGCTGGACCCGCTGGGCGTCCTCAATCCGGGAAAAATCTTTGCGACTGAATGAGGTGGTCGACGTCATGAAGCAATCGAAGGCCACACTTCTTGCGTTCGTTTCGGCGACCGCGCTCATTCCTACTTATCTGTCGCTTGAATTTCCGTTGTCGGGCCAACGTGACCTGTTGTCGGTCATTGGGACGTTCGTTGTGTTCGGCCCATTCACGGCCATGGTGACTTGCGTGATCGCCGTTCCGGCCTACGCAGCTCTCAGTAAGTTCGGCTGGGTGACTTGGTGGTCCTCGGTAGGCAGTGGTGTGCTCACCGCAGTCCTTGCCACGGCGGTGTTGATGCCTACTACGGAGGCCGAAGGATTCTTGAGATTTGCGTTGCTTGGTGGCGCTGCGGGATTCGTGTTTTGGTTGATCTGGAGAATGGGTCGCGAATGAGCCGGTGGGGTTCGGCTCCACAAACTGAATGACGCTGCCAGCGGGTCCCGCTTCCTAAACTCGCCCTATGCACACCACCACCGCCCCGCCCGCCGGCGCGCTGCGCCAGTTCGACGACCTGCCCGGCCCGCGCGGCGTGCCGGTGTTCGGCAACCTGCTGCAGATCGACTCGACGCGGGTGCATCAGCAGGTCGAAGCCTGGTGCGAGGAGTTCGGGCCGATCTTCAAGCTCAAGCTGGGCAAGCGCCGCCTCGTCATCGTCGGCGACCACGAGCTGATCAGCACGGCGCTGCGCGACCGGCCGGATGGCTTCAGGCGCACGCAGCGGCTGGAGGACGTGGGCCGCGAAATGGGGCTGAACGCGGGGCTGTTCGGCGCCAACGGCGAGGCCTGGAAGCGCCAGCGGCGCATGGTCATGGCTGGGCTGGACCCGGTGCATGTGAAGCGCTACTACCCGTTCCTGCTGCGCGTGGCCGAGCGCCTCGTCGGCCGCTGGCAGGTCGCCGCGCGCGAGGACCGCCGCATCGAGCTGCAGGCCGACCTGATGCGCTTCACGGTGGATGCGGTGGCAGGCCTGGCCTTTGGCGAGGACGTCAACACGCTGCAGTCCGATGAGGACGTCATCCAGCAGCACCTGAACCGCATCTTCCCGATGCTGTTCAAGCGCATCTTTGCGCCGCTGCCACTGTGGCGCTGGTGGCCCTCGGCCGAGGACCGCGCACTCACGCACAGCGTCGCTGAGGTGAACGTGGCGGTGCAGGGCTTCGTCGCCAAAGCGCGGGCACGGATGGCCGCCAACCCGGGGCTGCGCGAGGAGCCCGGCAACTTGCTGGAAGGCATGCTGGTGGCGGCCGACGAACCCGGCAGCGGCATCGACGACGAGCAGGTGGCTGGCAATGTGCTGACCATGCTGCTTGCCGGCGAGGACACGACGGCCAACACGCTGGCCTGGATGATCTGGCTGCTGTGGCAGCATCCCGACGCGCTGGCCCAGGCGCGGGCCGAGGTGGACCGCGTTTGTGGTGAGGCCGCGCTGCCGACCCTGGAGCAGCTCGGCGCGCTGGACTTCGTCGAGGCCTGCGCGCACGAGACGATGCGGCTGCGGCCGGTGGCGCCCATCAACGTCATGCAGGCCATGCGCGACGCGCATGTGGGCGACGTGCAGGTGCAGGCCGGCATGATCGTCATGGCCGTCATGCGGCGCGATGCCACGAGCGAGCGCCACCTGGCCAACGCGGCCGCCTTCGACCCCGCGCGCTGGCTGGTGGATGCCAAGCAGGCCGGCGCAGCCAAGCGCCTGAGCATGCCCTTCGGCGCCGGGCCGCGCATCTGCCCGGGGCGCTACCTCGCGCTGATGGAGATCAAGCTGGCTTGTGTCCTGCTGCTGCGGCACTTCGACATCACGGCGGTGGATACGCCCGACGGCCAGGCGCCGCGTGAGCTGCTGCAGCTGGCGATGGGGCCCGTGGGCTTGTCGATGCGACTGGCACGGCGCTCGGCCGCTGCGTGACGCCTGGTGCGTCCGATAACGATTCTGGTATCGATCACATCGGCGAATTCATCGCCGCGAACATGAGCGAGTTCTCATAGGCGGCGCGACTTGATTTTCTAGGGGTGTCCGGAGCGTCAATCAGGGAAAAACAGGTGTCGGATTGTTTGCGCTACCACACAATGCTGCGCAACGATAAAAACGGAGACGCCGTTGAAGACCCTTTCCATCGCCTGCCTCGCCGGGGGCCTGGCCCTCAGCGGCCTGGGCGTCGCCAGCCCGAGGACGGATGCCGACGCCCAGGCCCGCCAGATCGTGGCCCAGCTGACGCTCGACGAGAAGACGGAGCAGTTGCTCAACGGCGCGCCGGCCATCCCGCGCTTGAACATCCCGGCCTACAACTGGTGGACGGAGTCGCTGCACGGCGCCTTCGGCCCCGGGGCGACGACGAACTTCCCACAACCCATCGGCCTGGCCGCCAGCTTCAACGACCGGCTGATGCAGGACGTGGCGGCCAGCATCAGCACCGAGGTGCGGGCCGTCTACGCACTGGGGCGCGGCAAGCCCAACCCGAACAAGATAGGCGGCGCGCTGGATACCTGGTCGCCCAACATCAACATCTTTCGCGATCCGCGCTGGGGGCGGGGCCAGGAAACCTATGGCGAGGACCCCTTCCTGACCGCGACGCTCGGCAAGGCCTTCGTGCACGGCATGCAGGGGCCGGACCCGGCGCTGCCGCACGTCATCGCCAGCCCCAAGCATTTCGCCGTGCACAGCGGCCCCGAATCCACGCGGCATTCGGTGGACGTGTGGGTCTCGGCGCAGGACCTGGAGGACACCTACCTGCCCGCCTTCCGCGCGGCAATAGTCGACGCGCAGGCCGGCTCCATCATGTGCGCCTACAACCGCGTCAATGGTGAGCCAGCCTGCGCCAGCCACAGCCTGCTGGTGAAGACGCTGCGCCAGGACTGGAAGTTCAACGGCTACGTGGTGTCGGACTGCGACGCCGTCGTCGACATCCATGCCCACCACAAGTACGCGCCCGACGCCCCGGCCGGAGCCGCCGCAGCCCTCAACGCCGGCGTGGACAACGAGTGCAATGGCGCCACGCTGTCGAACACGCCGGGCCTGGGCGAGCGCTACAAGCAGGCGCTGGCGCGCGGCTACATCCGCGCGGCCGACATCGACAACGCGCTGGTGCGCCTGTTTGCCGCGCGGCTGCGCAATGGCGATCTGCCGGGGCTGGGCGAGCGCAGCTTCCCGAAGGCCGAGGCGATCAACTCGCCCGATCAGCGCGCGCTGGCGCTTCGCGCCGCGCTCGAGAGCCTGGTGCTGCTGAAGAACGACGGCGTGCTGCCGCTGCGCGCCGCGGCCCGCATCGCCGTCGTCGGCCCGCTGGCCGATGCCCGCCGCGTGATGCGGGGCAACTACTCGTCCGGCCAGACCGGGCCGACGCAGACCGTCTTCGAGGGCCTGCGCCAGCAGTTCCCGGCGGCGCAGGTGAGCTTGGTGCCCTTCGGCCCGTCGATCACCGACGGCGACCCGGTGCCTGCCAGCGCCTTCGTCGCGCCCGACGGCAGCCCGGGCCTGCGTGCCAGCTATTTCAAGCTCCAGCCTGGCTCCCCAGTGGCGCCGGGCAAGCGCCGTTTTCAGGAGAAGGCCTTCGCCAGCCACGGCGTGGCGCAGCTCGACTCAAGGGTGCGCGACTTTCCCGAGTCCGGCGAAGTGACGCGGGTGGTCTTGACGGGGTTCTTCGTCGCCCCCGAGACGGGCAGCTACCGGCTCGGCGTTGCGGGTGTCAAAGGCCAGGTGCGCGTTGCTGGTCGTGACCTGACGCTGGCCAGGCGCCCGACGCAATGGGCCGAGCCGGTCGCCTTGACGCAGGTGGACCTCAAGCAGGGCGAGCGCTATGCGCTGCAGTTCGAGGCCGAGTCCGGCACCGGGGCGCCGCCCGGCATGGTCTGGAAGCGCGTGTCCCGCCAGCCGCTGGCAGAGTTGCGCGCCGCCGTGCAGGGCGCTGACGTGGTGGTCGCCGTCGTCGGCCTGACGTCGGACCTGGAAGGCGAGGAGATGCCCGTCAAGATCGAAGGCTTCCAGGGAGGCGACCGCACGACGCTGGACCTGCCGGCCGACCAGCGCGCCTATCTGCAGGCCGCGGCGCAGGGGGGCAAGCCACTGGTGGTGCTGAACCTGAGCGGCAGCGCCATCGACCTGTCCTGGGCGCAGGCGAACGCGGCGGCGGTGCTGCAGGCCTGGTACCCGGGCGAGGGCGGCGGCCAGGCCATCGCGCAGGTGCTCACCGGTGTGGCCAACCCGGCCGGGCGGCTGCCGGTGACCTTCTACCGCAGCGCGAGCGACCTCCCGCCGTTTGACGACTACCGCATGGCCGGGCGCACCTACCGCTTCTTTGACAAGCCGGTGGTCTACCCGTTCGGCCATGGCCTGAGCTATTCCAGCTTCCGCTACGAGGCGCCCAAGGTCGAGGTGCAGGACGACGGCAAGGATGTGGGCTTGGTGGTGCGCACGGCCGTCACGAACAACAGCACGCGCGATGGCGACGAGGTCGCCCAGCTCTACCTGGCGCCGCCGCGCTTCGAGGGCGGGCCGCGCCTGGCGCTGCGGGGCTTTCAGCGCCTGCATCTGAAGGCGGGCGAACGGCGCGAGCTGAGCTACCGGCTCGATGCCCGCGACCTGAGCTTCGTGGACCGCGACGGCGTGCGCCAGGTCATGCCTGGCGCCTATCGGCTCAGCGTCGGCGGCGGCCAGCCCGACACCGGTGCGCCCGTGGAGAGCGCCAACTTCTCGCTGACGCGGCCGCTGCTGCTGCCGCGCTGACCCCATCAACTCGCTGGACAAACGACCATGCCCTCACTTTTCTCCACCCTGCTGGCCCTGCTGCTGGCCTCCGCTGCCACATGCGCCCTCGCGCAGGACGGCACCATCCACCCGCTGCAGGCGCCCGCCGAGCCACGCGCCATCCCGCTCGGCACCGGCGGCGTCGACAAGCAGCCGGCCGCCGAGAGCTGGTTCCGCCAGTGGGGCGAGCCGATGGTGCGCAACGTCACCACCGCCACGCTGACGCCCTACCTGCCCGCGCCGGGCAAGGGCAATGGCGCGGCAGTGCTGGTGGCGCCGGGCGGGGGCTTCCGCTGGCTGTCGATCAACAACGAGGGCTGGAAGGTGGCCCAGGCGCTGGCCGACCAGGGCATTGCCGCCTTCGTCCTCAAGTACCGGCTGCAGCCGACGCCGGACTCGCTCGACGGCTTCAAGGACTCGATGAACCGCATGTTCACCGCGGCCGGATCGAGCGACGGCAATCCGCGTTCGCTGGTGCCCGACCTCGCCAACCAGCTTGCCGACGCCGAAGCGGCGCATGCCCTCATCCTCTCGCGCGCCAAGGAATGGGGCGTCGACACCAGGCGGCTGGGCATGGTGGGCTTCTCGGCCGGCGCGGGCCTGACGATGCACAGCACGCTCAACTCCAAGACCATGAAGCTCGCCTTCATCGCGCCGATCTACGGCGGCATGGGGCCGGTCGACGTGCCCAAGGACGCGCCGCCGATGTTCAACGTCATCGCCAGCGACGACTTCCTGTTCCGCGGCCAGATGGGCGTCGTCAAGTCCTGGTTCGATGCCGGCCGGCCGGTCGAATTCCATCTCTACCAGAACGGCGGCCATGGTTTCGGGCTCGGCTACCCGGGCAAGACCGCCGAGGGCTGGTTCCCGGTCTTCGTCCGCTGGCTCGACGTGAATGGCTTTTTGAAAGCCGGCACGGCAAAGTAGAGGACCGCCGCCGCCAGACCTTCGCCATGATCACCCTCCGCATCCCGTGCCTTGTCGCCGTGGCATCTGCCGCGCTGCTCATCAACCCCGCAGCAGGCGCCTCGGTCGCGGAGAAGGAAGCCATGGCAGTGACCCAGGCTGCGTGCGACGCCTTCCGCCTGCGCGACCTGGCGGCGCTTGAACGCCTGCTCGCACCTGAGTTCAACCTCGTCAGCACCAACGCCGAGGTTCAGAGCCGGGCGCAGGCGCTCCAGGAAGTCCGCGATGGCGACCCGCAATACGAGCGCTTCGAGAACCACAGCATGACGGCGCGCATGTATGGCGACGCGGCGGTGGTGCAGGGCATCACCTCACTGAAGGGTCGGTCCGGCGGCAAGCCCTTCGCGGTCGATGTGCGCTTCACGGACACGCTGATCCGGGTCAACGGCCGCTGGTCGATCGTGGTCAGCCATGTCACGCGCATGCCGTCCTAGTCTCGAGTGATCAGGACGCCTGGCGTCGGGCGTCCACAAACATCACAGCGCACCACAATCCTGCGCTTTCGACGTTTTCTTGAGGAGATACCCATGTTCAGCCACGTGATGGTCGGTACCAACGACATCGAGCGCAGCAAGCGCTTTTATGACGCGGTGCTCGGCACGCTCGGCGTGCCCGAGGGCTTTTGCAACCAGGGGCCCTCGGGCCACCAGCGGGTGTTCTACCGCCATTCGGGTGGCACGTTCTGCATGAGCCAGCCGATCAACGGCGAGCCGGCCTCGCATGCCAATGGCGGCACCATCGGCTTCGGGTGCGCGTCGCCCGAGCAGGTGCAGGCTTTCCACGACGTGGCGGTGGCACACGGCGGAGAGTCCATCGAGCAGCCGCCGGGCCTGCGCGAGGGGGCGCTCGGTGCGATGCACCTGGCCTATGTGCGCGATCCGGACGGCAACAAGCTCTGCGCTCTCCACCGCATCAAGACGGCTTGAACTGACGACGGAGGCCCATGAAAAACGCCGCCCGAGGGCGGCGTTCCTGTCTTCGGCGAGCGCTCTTTAGAACATCGCCTTGAACTGCACGCCATACGTGCGCGGCTCGTTGATGAAGCCGGTCAGGTTGTTGAAGTCGATGGCACCCGTCACGCGGATCTGGTTGGTCACGTTGCGCACGAAGCCGGCGGCTTCGTACTTTCCGTTGCCCCACAGATAGCCCACGCGCACGCCGCCTTCGGTCAGGCTCTTGCCCGTGAACTCGGTGGCCTCGTACAGGAAGAAGTTGACCTTGGAGCGGTAGGCCCAGTCGGTGTAGACATAGACCTCGTCGCCGCTGGCCAGCGGGATGCTCCAGCGGGCGGTGAGGTTGTAGGTCCACTTGGGCGCGTTGGGCAGGGCGTTGCCGTCGACCATCGCGTTGTTACCGACGATGGGGTCCTGCACCGTTGGGAAGGCGCCATTGACCTTCAGCGAGCCGCCCGGAGGCACGCCCAGGCCGGCGTCCTTGAGCTTGGTGTTGTTCAGCGAGCCGCCGAAGGTGACCATCAGGTCGGGCGTGATCAGCGCTTCGAGGTTGATCTCGGCGCCGGTGCCGGTGGCCTTCTTGGCATTGAGCAGGCGCGTGGCGTTGACGCTGCCGCCCACGGCCGTCAGCTGCAGGTCCTTGACGGTGTAGCTGAACAGCGAGCCCGACAGGCGCAGCGTGCGCTTGAGCAGTTCGCTCTTGAAGCCGACTTCATAGGAGTTGACGGTTTCCGGGCTGGCCTGCGATTGGCCGGCGAAGGCCGACGCGTTCTGCATGGACGACGCGCGGAAGCCGTTGGCGTAGCGGGCGTAGAGGTTGGTGTCGGCGTCGAGCTTGTAGGTGGCCGACAGGTCGCCGCTCCACTTGCCGTCGTCGGTGCTGGCGCTGGTGCCGGTGGAGGTGTTGAACAGGCCCGTGCCGGCGTGGGTGGTGGACAGGTCCTTCTTGTCCTTGGTGTAGCGCAGGCCGGCGCGCAGCTTGAGCTCGTCGCTGACGGCGTAGTTGACCGAACCGAACACCGCGCCAGCCTTGTTGGTCTGGGCGCTGTAGATGTGGTCGACGTCGGCGTGCGTCGTCGTGTTGTAGGTGATGTTGTCGATCGTGTACTTCTCGTCGAAGAGGTACACGCCCGCCTGCCAGCTCAAGGGACCGGCGGTGTTGGACTCGAGGCGCACTTCCTGCGTCAGCTGGCGGTGGCCGTTCATGCCGCTGCCGGTTTCGGACTGGAAGGGGATGCCGGGTGCGCCGGGCACGCCGCCGTCGATGTCGCCGCGGGACAGCGGCTTCACATGCTCATAGCCGCTGATGGCGTAGATGTTCAGCCCGGGCACGGACCACTTCAGGCGCAGGCTGCCACCGGTCTGCTTCAAGGTCTGGTCGTTGACGCCATTGAAGGCGGCCTTCTCGGCGTCGAAGCCGTCGGCCAGGTCGTTCGTGCCGCGCTTGATGGCGTTGGCACGGAACAGGCGCGGGCTGCCGTCCAGGTCACGCACGTGCAGGTTGGCGAGCGCGCTGAACTGCTTGTGCGGCTCGTACAGCACCTGGGCGCGCACGGCGCTGTCGCGGTAGCCCTCGGTCTTGGGCGTGACGGCGCCGGGGGCGGTGTTCTCGGCCCAGTCGCCGCGACGCTGGCTCTGCGCGGAGATGCGGGCAGCCCAGTCGCCGCTCAGGGGCAGGTTGGCCGCGCCTTCGAGGTTCAGCGTGCCGTAGTTGCCCACCGTGACGCTGGCGTAGCCGTCCTGCTTGTGGCTGGGCTTGACGGAGTCGAACTTGACGACGCCGGCCGGCGTGTTGCGGCCGAACAGCGTGCCTTGCGGGCCGGCGACGACTTCCACCGCGGCGGTGTCGAAGATGGGGAAGCCCTTCAGGATGGGGTTCTCCTGGATCACGTCGTCGACGATGACGCTGACCGGCTGCGAGGCGTTGAGGCGGAAGTCGGTGTTGCCGTAGCCGCGCAGGTAAAAGCGCGGGAAGGCGCGGCCGAAGCTGGACTCGATGTTCAGGCTGGGCACGCGGCCCGACAGGAAGCGCAGGTCCTGGCCGCCGGAGGCCAGCACGTCGAGCTTGTCGCCGCTGATCTTGGAGACGGCGTTGGGCACGTCCTTGATGTTTTCGGCACGCCGCTCGGCCGTGATGACGACGGTTTCGAGCTGGCTGCGGTCTTTGGCTGGGGCTTCTTGAGCCAGGGCGGGAAGGGCGGTGCTCAAGGCGAGGGCCAGGAGGCTCATGCGCGGTGCGTTCATCAAACAACGACTCCAGAAAAGGAAGCGGCCCCAACTGCAGGGCCGGCGGCGATTGTGCGGACCGCCGCAGGGGCTGGCAGCCGTCATGACTGCGTTGTTGCGCAAGTCTGACGGAGTAGTCAGTTTGCGGACGGGCCGTGCAGGTGCCCCCCGCACCGGGGCCGTGCGGGGGCGCCAGAGAATGCGGCGCATGAAACGTCGTCCCCTCCTTGCTGGCCTGGCTCTGGCGCCTGTAGCCACCCGCAGCCTTGCCACCAATGCCGCTGACTTCGCCGCGCTGGAACGCCGCGTGCAGGGCCGAATCGGCTTCTTCGCCATCGACACCGGCAGCGGCCGCGTGATGGCTCACCGCGCTGACGAGCGATTCGCTACGGCGTCGACCTTCAAGATCCTGCTTGCCGCCCGCGTGGCCCAGGGTGTGGAGGCCGGGCGCTGGGGCTGGAATGACGCGGTGCCCCTGCGTGAGAGCGAGCGCGTGCCGCATTCGCCGGCCTTCGACCGCTTGCTGCCGCGTGGCCAGGCGACGCTGGCCGAGCTGGTTCAGGGCATCGTCGTCGAGAGCGACAACCCCTGCGCCAATGTGCTGCTGCGCCACTGCTGTGATTCGCCGGCCGGCCTGACGACCTGGCTGCGCCAGCAGGGCGACGCCGTCACGCGCCTGGATCGCTTCGAGACCGAGCTCAATGAGAACGCCCCGGGCGACCCGCGCGACACCAGCACGCCGCGCGCCTTTGCCAGGACGCTGCAGCATCTGCTGCTCGGCCCGGGCCTGAAGCGGGCCAACCAGGCGCGCTTGTGGGCCGACCTGCAGGCCTCGCGCACGGGCCTGAAGCGGCTGCGGGCCGGCGTGCCGGATGCGAGCTGGCGCGTCATCGACAAGACCGGCAGCGGCGCCCGTGGCGCGGTCAACGACGTGGCCCTGGTGTTTCCGCCGGGCGGCCGTTCGCCCTGGGTCGTTGTTGCCTTCCAGTCCGACTCCAAGGCCTCGAGCGACGAACTCTCCACCGTGCATGCGGACGCGATGCGCGGGCTGGTGAGGGCCTGGGCTTGAACAACGCGAGTCGGCGCCAGTACGAGGCCCGCATGCACCGCGTGCAGGCCCACATCGACCGCCATCTGGACGCGCCGCTGGACCTGGAAGCGCTGGCCGCCGTCGCCCACTTCTCGCCCTACCACTTCCACCGCCTCTTCCTGGCCTGGACGGGCCAGACCCTGGGCGACTACCTGGCGCGCCGTCGCCTGGAGAAGGCCGCTCAGCGGCTGCGCGGCCAGCCGGATTCGACCGTGCTGAGCATCGCGCTCAGCGTGGGCTATGGCTCGGCCGAGGCCTTCTCGCGGGCCTTCAAGCAGCGCTTCGGCCTGCCACCGGCGCAATGGCGCAATCTCGATCAGGCCGATAGCAATCTGGATCAAGCCGGCGCCGGGCTGGACGACGAGCATGGCTTCTCCCGCAACCGTGACGAAGGAGATCCCGTGAACGTCCGCCTCATCGACCGCCCGCCTGTGCGCATGGGCTATCTGCGCTACCAAGGCGCCTATGGCCCTGCCCTTGGCCGCTTCTGGGCCGAGACCTTCAACCCGTGGCTGGCCACGCAGAACCTCGGCCCCGTGTCGCGCTTCGGCATCAGCCACGACGACCCCAGCCTCGTGCCGCCCGAGCAATGCCGCTACGACGCCGGCGTGGCCGTGCCGGATGACTGGGCGCCCAACGGCGGCGCCCTCGTCACCGAACTGCCGGGCGGGCGCTATGCGGCGCTGGACTTCGAAGGCACGGCCGCCGAGATCGGTGCCGCCTGGGCGGCCATGATGGGCCGGTGGCTGCCGAGCAGCGGCCTGCAGCTGGATGCGCGGCCCTGCTTCGAGCACTACGGGCCGCAGTCGAAATTCGACTTCAAGACCGGTGTGTTCGACTGCGAGCTGTGCATCCCTGTCGCGCCGCTATGACCCGCTCTTGTCGGACGCTCTTGCGGGCCGAGCGCCGGGCCGCTCCCTAGCCGGCCCGCCTAGGGCGATGTGCTTGCGGCTTGATGCCGCAAGCATCGCCGTCCCCGCGGGGGACCGACCAGGCACGCCGGCGTTCAGCGCGGCGAGACTGGGCGAGGGGTTTCATAGTTGTGCGAACTCGCTGACCGTGCGGGCGCGCCCGGTCTGCTTGGCCTGGTAGAGGGCGCGGTCGGCGCGGTCGATGGCCAGGTGCAGGTCCTCGCCGGGCGCGCATTCCGCCACGCCGGCGGAGAAGGTGACGTGCAGGCCCGGCACGATGCTGTCAAAGGAGGCCGCTTCCAGCGCGTCGCGCAGGCGCTCGACCAGGGCTGCGGCCGTGTCGGCGCTGGCCTGCGGCGTGACGACGAGGAACTCCTCGCCACCCCAGCGCCCGGCGAAATCGCTGGTGCGCAGCGTGGCGTGCAGGGTGGCCGCGAAATGACGCAGCACCGCATCGCCCACGCCGTGGCCGTGGCGGTCGTTGACGGCCTTGAAGTGGTCGATGTCGATCAGCACCAGGCTCATCACATGGCCATGCTGGCGCTGGTTCAGCTGCTCGGCGGCGAGGCGCTCGCTCAAGTGGCGGCGGTTGCTGATCTGGGTCAGCTCGTCGTGGTGGGCCAGGTACTGGATGCGCCCCAGCGCAGCGCGCAGTTCGGCGGTGCGCGCGCTGAGCTTGGCGCGCAGCCGCGCCATGTTGACCGACAGCACCGACACCGCCGTCATCAGGATGGCCGCGAAGCTGAAGTGCAGGGACTCGACCGCCGCGGGAAAGTTGGCCGGGTCCGTCGTGGCGCCATAGCCCATCGCGACGGCCAGCGACGCCAGCCCGAACAGATAGAGCCCGAAGGCCTGGCGCTGCGACAGCACGAACATGCCCCAAACGAGGTTGAGCAGCATGATGGCGATGATGGCGCCGCGCAGCGGCGGGTCGATGGCATAGCCCCAGGCTGTGATCAGCGCGCCGAAGACCGATTGCGGCAGCGTCAGCGACCGGTCGCGTGCCAGATGACGGCTCAGGCCCGTGCGAACCAGCACGTAAAAGCCCGCGATGCCGGCGAGGCCGACGCCGCTGATCCAGGCACCGGGGCGGGCCTCCATCAGACCGAGGTTGACCTGCACGGCCACGTTCAGCGCGAACAGGCCGTAGACCGTCAGCGCCAGCAGTGTCAGCTTCACCGCGCCGCGGCCCTGGCCTTTCGGGCCCAGCAGCCAATCCGCCCAGCTCGCGGGAGCAGGTGCAGGGCGGGGCGAGAGTTTGGGCACGGTGGATGGGGCTGGGATGCCGGGCGAGGATAGCGGCCGCCGCGCTGGCGCGGCGGCGGGACACAGTTCGTTGCACGGCGAAGCGTCGCGGGGGTGAAGCCGCCCACACTGCCTTCATCCCTTCAACTTTGTGTGAGCACACTCCATGCCCATCACCTGCTTCATCCGCTACGAGCTCGACCCCTTCCAGCGCGAGGCCTTCCGCGAATACGCCCAGGCCTGGGGCCACATCATTCCGCGCCTGGGCGGCCGGCTGCTGGGCTACTGGCTGCCGCACGAGGGCACGAACTACGAGGCCTGGGGGCTGGTTGGGTTCGATTCGCTGGCGGCTTACGAGGACTACCGCGCCCGCCTCAAGGCCGACCCCGAGGCGCGGGCCAATTTCGAGTTCGCGCAGAAGCAGCGCTTCATCCTGCGCGAGGAGCGCACTTTCTGTGAGGATGTGCAGCCATGATCGCCGTCATCTTCGAAGTCCAGCCCACCGACGAGGGCCGCCAGGCCTACCTCGACCATGCCGCCGCGCTGAAGCCGCTGCTGGAGCGCATGGACGGCTTCATCTCGGTGGAGCGTTTCCAGAGCCTGACGCAACCGGACAAGCTCTTGTCTTTGTCCTTCTGGCGCGACGAGGAGGCGGTGCGCGGCTGGCGTGAGGTGGAGCGGCATCGCGAGGCCCAGGCGGCCGGGCGCGGCGGGCTGTTCAAGGACTACCGGCTGCGGGTGGCGCATGTGGTGCGCGATTACGGCCTGAACGAGCGCGAACAGGTCCCTCGATGAACGCCGAACCCCGCCTTGCGCGCATTGCCGCGGCCATCGCCGACCCGACGCGAGCACGGACGTTGGCCCGCCTGCTCGATGGCCGCCTGCACACGGCCGGCGAGCTGGCCACGCATGCCGGCGTGGGCGCGGCGACGATGTCGGCCCATCTGAAGCTGCTGGTCGACGAAGGCCTGGCCCGCGTGCGGCCGCAAGGGCGGCACCGCTATTTCGGCCTGGCTGACGGCGACGTGGCGCATGCACTGGAGGCGCTGCTGCGCGTGGCGGATGGGCGCGATGCCGAGCCTGCGGCCGACATACGGCGCTGGCAGCGGCCCGAGATGCGTGGATTGAGGCACGCGCGCAGCTGCTACGGCCACCTGGCCGGCGAGCTGGGCGTGCGGCTGCATGACGTCCTTTGCTCGCGCGGCTGGGTGGAGCGGGCGGGCAGTGCAGAACGGTTGACGGACACGGCGCGCGCGGCGCTGCAGGCGCAAGGACTGGAATTGGCGACCGTGGCTGCGGGCCGGGCGCTCTATCCGTGCGTGGACTGGTCAGAGCGACGCGAGCATTTCGCGGGCGCCGAGGCCGTGGCTTTGCTGGAGGCATTGCTGGCGCGCGGCTGGCTGCGCCGCCGCGACACGTCGCGCGAACTGGTCTTGACGCCCACCGGCCAACGCGAATTCGTCGACGGGCTGTTGGCCGGTTGAGCCACGTGGCCGGCGCCGCGGGTGCGTTGGCGTAGAGCTTGCTATTCATGCGGCGCTACCACCCGCCGCATCCCTATGCCCATTCATCCACGCTTTCCCGCCGCGCGCTCCACCCCCTGGGGCCGATCGGCCGCGTCACTGACGGGCTTGCTTGCGATGCCCGCACTGGCCGCCGAGCAGGTGCCGGCCGCCCAGATCAACGCCGGCGACACCGCCTGGCTGCTCAGCGCCACCGCATTGGTCCTGCTGATGACGCTGCCCGGCCTGGCGCTGTTCTATGCCGGCATGGTGCGCAAGAAGAACATCCTGGCCGTCATGGCCCAGACGCTGGCCTGCGCCGCGCTGGTGACGCTGCTGTGGTTCGTCTGTGGCTACAGCCTGGCGTTCGAGCCGGGGCCGGCCGGGCTGGAGCGCTGGATCGGCGGCCTGGGTGGCGCCGGGCTGGGCAATGTGCTGCATGACAAGGCGACCGGCCTGGTCAGCGTGCATCCGCTGATGCCCAGCGTGCCGGCGGCGGTGTTCGCGCTGTTCCAGCTCAGCTTCGCCGTCATCACGCCCTGCCTGGTCATCGGCGCGGTGGCCGAGCGCATGCGCTTCGCCAGCCTGTTGGCCTTCCTCGGGCTGTGGTCACTGTTCGTCTACGTGCCGGTGGCGCACTGGGTTTGGGCGCCGCAGGGTTGGCTGGCCCAGTTGGGTGCGCTGGACTTTGCCGGCGGCACGGTGGTGCACATCAACGCCGGGGTCGCGGGTCTGGTGGCCGCGTGGATGCTCGGCCCGCGCGTGGGCTTCGGCCGTGCTGCACTCACGCCGGCCAACCTGGCCTACACGATGACCGGCGCCGGCCTGCTGTGGGTGGGCTGGATGGGCTTCAACGGCGGCTCGGCCGGCGCGGCGGATGGACGGGCCGGCATCGCAATGCTCAACACGCAGCTCGGTGCCGCGGCGGCTGCGCTGTCGTGGATGGCGGCTGAATGGGTGACGCGGCGCACGCCGACGCTGCTGGGCCTGTGTAGCGGCGCCGTGGCGGGGCTGGTGGCCATCACGCCGGCCTGCGGCTTCGTGACGCCGGCTTCGGCCGTGCTCATCGGCCTGACGGCCGGCGCGGCCTGCTACTGGGGTGCCACCGGGCTCAAGCGCTGGCTGCGCGCCGACGACTCGCTGGACGTGTTCGGCGTGCACGGCGTGGGCGGCATCGTCGGCGCGCTGCTGACCGGTCTGTTGGCCGATCCGCGGGTGGGTGGCGTGGCCGGGTCGCTGGGCACGCAGGCCGTGGCGGTCCTGGCCACGGTGGCTTTCAGCGCGGTCATGACGGCGGGCATCCTGCTGCTGGTCTATCTGCTGCTGGGCGGGCTGCGCGTGGATGCGGCGCGCGAGCAGCAGGGGCTGGATCTCAGCCAGCACGGCGAGCAGGTGGCGTGATGGCCAGCGACAGCGAGAAGCTGGCCGTGGCCGCCCACCTGCATGTGCTGATGCGCCGCAAGATGGGTCGCGTGACGGACGTCGAATGGCTGGTGCGCAACGCCGACTACGCGCGGGAGATCATCCGCCTGGCCTGCCAGCAGGCCGAGCATCCGGAGGTGGCGGATTGGGGCGCGCGGCTGCAAGCCATGCTCTTCCCGAAACCGCCGCCGGCGGCACCAACGCCTGTAAGTGCGCGTGCAGTGGCGGCGGCCCGCTACATCGGGGGCCTGCGCTGACGCGTCTTCTCCGCGTGGCCCGGCATGGCGTTGTACAACGCATGCCATGCACATCACCCGCATCGCGCCGCTCGTCGCGGCCTACTTCGCAGCCAGCCTCGCCCACTTCAGTCACAACGCTCAGTACATCGCCTTCTATCCTGGCATGCCGGCATGGCTGACACCGGGGACGGTCTGGTTGTGCTGGTTTGCGGTTTGCGCCGTTGGCCTGCTGGCATGGGTGCTGACGCGCCTGGGTCTGCCCACGCTTGGCCTGCTGGCCCTTGGCGTTTATGGCGCCCTGGGCCTGGATGGCCTGCTGCACTATCGTCTGGGGCTGTGCTCGCAGCACACGCTGATGGCCAATCTGACGATCTGGGCCGAGGCGACGACGGGGCTGATGCTGTTGCTGGTGTCGGCCGTGCTGTTCGCGAGACGGCTGTCGTTGGTGAACACTCAAACACGTCAGGGCTGAAATGATCGAACTCCCTACCCTGCTGGCCTTCACGCTGCTCAACATGAGCTTTGCCCTCATTCCAGGGCCGGATGTCATCTGCATCCTCTCCAACGCGGTCTCGCGCGGCACGGCCGCAGGAGCCAAGGTGTGCCTGGGCATTGCCTGCGCTGCGTTGGTTCACGTCGCGGCCGCCACCCTGGGACTCACCGCCTTCCTGGCCGCCGTTCCCACGGCATTTCTGGTGGTCAAGGCGGTCGGCGCGGCCTACCTGGTGTGGCTGGGCTGGCAGATGCTGCGCCACCCCACCGAGGTGGCTGCCGGCCCCGTGAACAGCCGTTGGTCTTCGCCGTTTGCCCAGGGCGCTTTGTCCAACCTGTTCAATCCCAAAGTGGCCATCTTCTTCCTGGCCATCCTGCCGCAGTTCATCGACCCCGCCCTGGGCCATCCCGGCTGGCAGGCGGCCCTGCTGGGCATGGTGTCCATCGTCTCGGGCACGGCGGTCAACCTGTGCACCGCCGCGCTGGGCGGCAGGGCCAGGCATTGGCTGCTCGCCAAGCCGCGCATCTTCCAGCGCTTCCAGCAGCTCGCGGGCGCTGCGCTGGTGGGGCTGGGCATCAAGGTCGCCCTGGAGCGCGCTCGCTGATACGGGGAGACCGCATGCCCACGCTCGACCACCTGATCCTCAAGGTCAACGACCTGGACGCCAGCGTGCGCTTCTACGTCGACGTGATGGGCTTCACCGATGCCGGCCGCGACGGTCCCTTCACTGTCATCAAGGCTGGGCCGGACTGTCAGCTGCAGCTCGCCCCCTGGGGCACGCCGGGCTTCGAGCACTACGCCTTTGCAGTGACCCGCGCCGAGTTCGAGACCATCTTCGAGCGCATCAAGGCGGCGGGCCTGGGCTATGGGCCGACCTTTGATTCCGTGGGTACGAACACGGGGCCGGGCAGCGAGGTGGGTGCGCGTGGGCCGGGGCCGACGCTCTATTTCAACGATCCCAACAAGCACCTGATCGAGATCAGGACCTACGAAGGTTAGCGCTTGCTTTTCGGCGGCACGAGGGGCGCGCCGCGCTGGCCGGTGGTGAGATCCCACTGGTAGACCTCGCGCGTTGCCCTGTCGACGGCGTAATGGCCCAGCAGATGGCTGGCGTCCTTGGGCTCCTTGGGGCCGTCGAAGCGCAGCGTGAAGACGAAGTCGGCGTCGGTGGGATGGCGCTTGCAGCGGTAGTCGCCGCGCTTGTTGGGGCCGGCCAGATGCAGGGCGCGGGCGGTGCCGATCAGCTTCAGGCAGGCCTGGCGCTCGGTCAGGCCGGCGGCATGGGCGGGCCAGGCCGCGGTGGCGACAAGAGCAGCAGACAGGAGCAGCCGGAACATGCCGGCGAGTATCAGCCCTCAGCCCTCAGCCCACCTGAGCCGGCACGCTCCAGCGCTTGGTCACGTCGCCGCGCGTGTTGACGCTTTCCAGCTGCACGCCAAAGCCCCAGAGGCGGCCGACATGCTTGAGCACCTCCTGGGCGCTGTCGTGCAGCGGGCGGTTCAGGTGCTGCACGTGGCGCAGAGTCAGTGAGCGGTCGCCGCGCAGGTTGACGTTCCAGACCTGGATGTTGGGCTCGCGGGTGGACAGGTCGTACTGGCGCGCCAGCGCCTGGCGCACATGGCGGTAGCCGCCTTCGTCGTGGATGGCGGAGATCTCGTACTCGCTCTTGGCCTCGTCGTCGATGATGGAGAAGAGGCGGAAGTCGCGCATGATCTTCGGGCTCAGGTACTGGCCGATGAAGCTCTCGTCCTTGAAGTTGCGCATCGCGTGGTCGAGCGTGGGCAGCCAGTCACTGCCGGCGATGTCGGGGAACCAGTCGCGGTCTTCATCCGTCGGGTTCTCGCAGATGCGCTTGATGTCGGTGTACATCGCGAAGCCCAACGCATACGGGTTGAGGTTGGCGTTGGGATGCTGGTAGACGACGTTGGTGTGGGACTTGAGCCACTCGATCATCATGCCGTCGCTCAAGTAGCCGTCGTCGTACATCTGGTTGAGCAGGCGGTGGTGCCAGAAGGTGGCCCAGCCTTCGTTCATCACCTGCGTCTGGCGCTGCGGGTAGAAGTACTGCGCGATCTTGCGCACGATGCGCACGACCTCGCGCTGCCAGGGGTCCAGCAGCGGCGCGTTCTTCTCGATGAAGTACAGCAGGTTCTCCTGCGGCTCGTCGGGGAAGCGGCGGCTCTCGGCGGCTTCGTCGGGGCGGTCGGCCTTCTTGGGCAGGGTGCGCCACAGGTCGTTGATCTGCGACTGCGCGTGCTGCTCGCGGTCCTTCAGCCGCGCGCGCTCTTCGGCCAGCGACAGCTTGGCCGGGCGGCGGTAGCGGTCCACGCCGTGGTTCATCAGCGCGTGGCAGGAGTCGAGCAGGGTTTCGACGGCATCGACGCCGTAGCGCTCCTCGCAGTCGGCGACGTAGTTCTTGGCGTAGACGAGGTAGTCGATGATGGACGAGGCGTCCGTCCACATGCGGAACAGGTAGTTCCCCTTGAAGAAGCTGTTGTGGCCGTAGCAGGCGTGGGCGATGACCAGGGCCTGCATGGCCAGCGTGTTCTCCTCCATCAGGTAGGCGATGCAGGGGTCGGAGTTGATGACGATCTCGTAGGCCAGGCCCATCTGGCCGCGCTTGTAGTTGCGCTCGGTGCTGATGAACTCCTTGCCGTAGCTCCAGTGCCGGTAGTTGACCGGCATACCGACGGAGGCATAGGCGTCCATCATCTGCTCGGCGGTGATGACCTCGAGCTGGTTGGCATAGGTGTCCAGGCCGAAGCGCTCGGCGGTGTTCTTGATGACGGTGTGGTACTCGTCGATGAGATCGAAGCTCCAGTCATTGGGCGAGGGCAGGGGCTGGCTGGGTCTGCGCAACAGCGGCTTCATGCGCCGCAGCGGCAGGTGCTGGCGGCGGTCGGGCATGCCGGCCGGCGGGTTGGCCGGGCGCTCGTGGTGACGGCGGTCCTCTTTACTGCTCATGTCAGCCCCTCGTCCAACGAGTACGTCGGCCGATCCCCCGAGGGGATGTGGCCCGGCTTGGGAGCGGCCCGGCGCTCGGTCCTCATGTGGAGGCCCCTTCCTTCTTGAACAGCTCACGGAAGACGGGGTAGATCTGCGAGGCCTCGACGGCCTTGCGCATGGCGAAGTGGCGGGCGTCCTCGCTGAGCTTCTGGTATTCCTCCCAGAGGTTCTGTTCGGGTTCGGCTACCTGCACATAGGCGAAGTAGCGGCACAGCGGCAGGATCTTGTCGGCCAGCAGCTCGCGGCAGCGGCCGCTGTCGTGGTGCCAGTTGTCGCCGTCGCTGGCCTGGGCGCCGTAGATATTCCACTCGGTCGGCGAGTAGCGCTCCTTGATGATCTGCTCCATCAGCACCAGGGCGCTGGAGACCACGGTGCCGCCGGTCTCTGTCGCGTGGAAGAAGTTCTGCTCGTCGACTTCCTGCGCCTGCGTGTGGTGGCGTATGAAGACGACGTCGATCTTTTCGTAATGCCGCGTCAGGAAGAGATAGAGCAGGATGAAGAAGCGCTTGGCCAGGTCCTTGCGGCCTTCGTCCATGGAGCCGGACACGTCCATCAGGCAGAACATGACGGCGCGCGTCGTCGGCACCGGGATGCGCACGCGGGCACGGAAGCGCAGGTCGATGGGGTCGAGGAAGGGGATGGCCTTGAGGCGCTCGCGCAGATGCTGGATGCGCTCACGGGTTTCGAGCAGCAGTCGCGGCGTTTCGGGGCGGTCTTCCTTCAGCAGCTCCTGCTCGCGGGCTTCGAGCTCGTGCAGCTCGCGGCGCTTGTCCATGCCCAGCGCGATGCGCCGGCCCAGGGCGCCGCGCATCGAGCGCACGACGTGCAGATTGGTGGGCGTGCCGTCAGACACGAAGCCGGCGCGCTGGCTGCGCCACTCGGGCGTGTCGGCCAGCGTCGTGCGGGCGAGATTGGGCAGGGCCAGGTCCTCGAAGAAGACCTGCATGAACTCTTCCTTGCTGAGGTGAAAGACGAAGTCGTCCTCACCCTCGCCAGTGTCGCTGGCCTCGCCGCCTCCGCCGCCACCGCCCTGCCCACCCTTGGGCTTGGCAATGCGGTCGCCCTTCACATACTCCTGGTTGCCCGGCCGCACAACCTCGCGCACGCCGCCGTCGCCATGGCCGAAGACGGGCTCGCTCAGGTCCTTCTTGGGGATGTGCACATCCTCGCCGCGCTCCATGTCGCGGATGCCGCGGCCGTCGACGGCGCGCTTCACCGCTTCGCGGATCTGCTCCTTGTGGCGGCGCAGGAATCGCTCACGGTTGCCGATGGACTTGTTCTTGCCCGACAGCCGGCGATCAATGATTTGCTGGAGCGACATTCAATCAATCCAAACAACGCCACAGAGGCACAGAGACACAGAGAACACATGGGGCAGGAAACGCATTCCTCTGTGCCTCTGTGTCTCTGTGGCTGTGTTCCTTGGGCGTACGAGATCAAGAACTCTTGCGGACCCGCAAGTACCACTCGCACAACAGCCTGACCTGCTTGGCCGTGTAGCCCTTGTCCACCATGCGCTGCACGAAGTTCTCGTGCTTCTTGGCGTCCTCGGCGCTGGCCTTGGCGTTGAAGCTGATGACAGGCAGCAACTCCTCGGTGTTGGAGAACATCTTCTTCTCGATGACGGTGCGCAGCTTCTCGTAGCTCGTCCACAGCGGGTTCTTGCCCGCGTTGTTGGCGCGCGCACGCAGCACGAAGTTGACGATCTCGTTGCGGAAGTCCTTGGGGTTGGAGATGCCGGCCGGCTTCTCGATCTTCTCGAGCTCGGCGTTCAGCGACGCGCGGTCGAAGACCTCACCGGTGTCGGTGTCGCGGTACTCCTGGTCCTGGATCCAGTAGTCGGCGTAGGTCACGTAGCGGTCGAAGATGTTCTGGCCGTACTCGCTGTAGCTCTCCAGATAGGCGGTCTGGATTTCCTTGCCGATGAACTCGGCATAGCGCGGCGACAGCTGTTCCTTGATGTAGCTGACGTATTTCTCTTCCAGCTCCTTGGGGAACTGCTCGCGCTCGATCTGCTGCTCCAGCACATACATCAGGTGCACCGGGTTGGCCGCCACCTCGGCCGAGTCGAAGTTGAAGACCTTGGACAGGATCTTGTAGGCGAAGCGCGTGCTGATGCCGCTCATGCCTTCGTCAACGCCGGCGTAATCGCGGTACTCCTGGTAGCTCTTGGCGCGCGGGTCGGTGTCCTTGAGGTTCTCGCCGTCGTAGATCTGCATCTTGGAATACAGCGACGAGTTCTCGGGCTCCTTCAGGCGCGTGAGCACGGCGAACTGGCTCATCATCTTCAGCGTGCCCGGTGCGCACTTGGCCTCGGACAGCGACGAGCCGCGGATCAGCTTCTCGTAGATCTTGACCTCCTCGCTGACGCGCAGGCAGTAGGGCACCTTGACGATATAGACGCGGTCGAGGAAGGCCTCGTTGTTCTTGTTGTTGCGGAAGGTCTTCCACTCGCTCTCGTTGCTGTGCGCCAGCACGATGCCGTCGAAGGGGATGGCGCCGAAGCCCTCGGTGCCCTTGTAGTTGCTTTCCTGCGTGGCGGTCAGCAGCGGGTGCAGCACCTTGATGGGCGCCTTGAACATTTCGACGAATTCGAGCAGGCCCTGGTTGGCCAGGCACAGGCCGCCGCTGTAGCTGTAGGCGTCGGGGTCATCCTGGGCATAGGTTTCGAGCTTGCGGATGTCGACCTTGCCGACCAGCGAGCTGATGTCCTGGTTGTTCTCGTCGCCCGGCTCTGTCTTGGCCACGCCGAGCTGCTTGAGCACGCTGGGGAAACGCTTGACGACCTTGAACTTGCGGATGTCGCCGCCGAACTCGTCCAGGCGCTTGACGGCCCAGGGGCTGAGGACACGGTTCAGGTAGCGGCGCGGGATGCCGTAGTCGCGCTCCAGCAGCGGGCCGTCCTCGATGAGGTCGAAGAGGCCGAGGGGCGACTCATTCACCGGCGAGCCGGCCAGCGCGTAGAAGGGCACATGCTCCATCAACTGCTTGAGCCGCTCGGCGATGGAACTCTTGCCGCCGCCGACGGGCCCGAGCAGGTAGAGGATCTGCTTCTTCTCTTCCAGCCCTTGCGCGGCATGGCGGAAATAGGAGACGACTTGCTCGATGGCCTCTTCCAGGCCATAGAACTCGGCGAAGGCCGGGTAGATCTTGATGGTCTTGTTGGCGAACAGGCGCGACAGCCGCTGGTCGTTGCGCGTGTCGAGCATCTGCGGCTCGCCGATGGCCTGCAGCATGCGCTCGGCAGCCGTGGCGTAGGCCAGTGGGTTTTTCTTGCACTCTGCGAGGTAGTCCTCCAGCGAGAGCTCCTCGACCTTGCTGCGCTCGAAGCGCGCTGCGAAATGGCTGATGACGTCCATGCCGACCTCCTGCGGTTTGAACTCCACAGGGCCGCAGGCACGATCCGTGCCCGAGGGACTGGGGGGTTCTGATCGCGCCTCAACTGCAAGGCGTCATCAGAACTCTCCACTCGCTTGATCAGCAGCTTGGCGCCGCCGACTGCTCGTCAATCTCAAGAATAAGCCGCTATCTGCCCATCAACACGACCACCAACAAACCAACGCAGTTTTCCGTTGACAGGGTGCCGGGCCAGCATACGCCCGCAGTTTGGGCAAGACCTGGCACTTTTCGGGCAAACCACACGAACCCGGGGGGCTTGTGGCGGGCCGCAGACAAAGCTGTCGGTGAAGAACTGTAGCGAGAGTGGCGCGCGTCACGGATGCATCACCATCCTTGTTGGACCACGCGGGCATCGTTACTGCGCACCTAGTGTTGAGCGCCTGCCGGCAGCGTCTTGTCAGACGCCGCCGCATTGCAGTGATGGAGCCCCTCGCCCAGTCCCGCCTTGCTGAACGCAGGCTTGCCTAGTCGGTCCCCCGAGGGGACGGCGATGCTTGCCGGCTCGGCCGGCAAGCACATCGCCGGAGCGGGCCGGCTAGGGAGCGGCCCGGCGCTCGGCCCGCAGGCACATGTCTCCGGTACCGCGAATGCGGCGACGCGAGCTCAGGCGCCGCGCAGCTTGTCGAGGATGCCGGACAGGGCGTCCAGCGAGTCGAAATGGATGGCCAGTTCGCCGCTCTGGCCGCCGCGCTTCGTTGCCTTCTTCACGCGCACCTCGACGGTCGCGCCCAAAGCGTCGGCCAGCTCTTCTTCCAGCCGCAGCACGTCGCGGCTCTTGTCGCTCTTCACGCGCAGCAGCGGCGCCTGGCGGCCGGCGCCCTGGTGCCTGGCGACCAGCTTTTCGGCCTCACGCACACTGAGCTTCTTGGCCGCGATCTCGCTGGCCGTGGTGATCTGCGTGGCGCCATCCAGCGGCAGCAGCGCGCGGGCGTGGCCCATGTCGAGGTCGCCCGCCATCAGCATGTTCTGCACCGGCGCGCTAAGGTTCAACAGACGCAGCAGATTGCTGGCCGCGCTCCGCGAACGACCGACCGCCTGGGCCGCCTGCTCATGTGTCAGGCCGAACTCGTCGGTGAGTCGTTTCAGGCCCTGCGCTTCCTCGAGCGGGTTGAGGTCTTCGCGCTGGATGTTCTCGATCAGCGCCATCGCGGCGGCCGATTCGTCGGGCACCGCCTTGACCAGCACCGGCACCTCGCGCAGGCCGGCAAGTTTTGCCGCACGGAAGCGCCGCTCGCCGGCAATGATCTCGTAGGTCGCGCTCCCGTTCGGTGAGATCGGGCGCACGAGGATCGGTTGCATGATCCCTTGCGCCTTGATCGATTCGGCCAGCTCGTACAGCGAGCCCTCGTCCATGCGCGTGCGCGGCTGGTATTTGCCGGCCTGCAGCTGTTCGAGCTTCAGCGTGGAGGGCAAGTCGGTGGCGGGCGCTTCGCTGACCTTGGGGCCGAGCAGGGCCTCCAGGCCGAGGCCGAGGCCTTTGGGTTTCTTCGTGACCATGCGCCAGATTGTCCTTCAGCGCTTCGCGAGGCTTTCCAGCAGTTCCCGTCCCTCGGGCCAGTCGCCCAGGCCCGATTCGGCGTTCAGATGACCCCGCGGCCCGGCGATGACGACACTGCTGCCCCAGTCGGCCGCCATCTGCGTGCTGCGCTCGGCGGCGCCAAAGGGGTCGTCGCTGCTGATGACGGTGATGCTGGGGAAGGGCAGGCGCGGGCGGCGGATGGGTCGCCAGTTGTGGAGCTGGGGCGGCATGTCCGCGCGCTCGGTGTCCGGCGGGGCGACGAGCAGCGCGCCTTTCACGCGGCCGACGTGCTGGGAATGCTCGGCCCAGGCGGTGACGAGCTGGCAGCCCAGGGAATGGGCGACCAGCAGGGCCGGCGCGTCGTCCTGCAGCAGCACCTCGTCCAGCCGCGCCATCCAGTCGCCGCGGCGGGGCCAGTCCCAGTCGTGCTGCTCGACGCGCTCGTCGCCATGCAGCCGCTCCCAGCGGCTTTGCCAGTGGTCCGGGCCCGAGTTTTGCCAGCCCGGGAGAAGCAGTACACGCTCAGATTTCATGGTTTGCCCTTATCCTGCACAGTTCGATTTTCAGCGGTTGGAGCAGCGGCGATGACGTTCAAGGTGTTTGTGGATGGCCAGGAAGGCACCACGGGTTTGCGGATTCACGAGTACCTCGCGGCCCGCAGCGACATCGAGGTGCTGAAAATCGACGCCGACAAGCGCAAGGACCCGGCCGAGCGTTCGCGTTTGCTGAACGCCGCCGATGTGGCCTTCCTGTGCCTGCCCGACGCAGCCTCGCGCGAGGCCGCCTTCATGGTCAACAACGACCGTACCTGCCTCATCGACGCCAGCACGGCCCACCGCACGGCGCCCGGCTGGGCCTTCGGCCTGCCGGAGCTGGCCAGGGGCCAGCGTGGCGCCATCCAGGCCAGCAAGCGCATCTCCAACCCGGGCTGCCATTCCAGCGCCTTCATCCTGTTGGTGCGCCCGCTGGTGGATGCCGGCCTGTTGTCCAAGGACGCCGCCATCAGCGCCACATCCATCACCGGCTACTCGGGCGGCGGCAAGAGCATGATTGCCGAGTACGAGCAGCAGCCCTTGCCGGCCCACCTGCAGGCGCCGCGGCCCTATGGCCTGGGTCTCAAGCACAAGCATCTGCCGGAGATGGCTGCCCACACGGGGCTGGCGACGCCGCCGGTCTTCCAGCCCATCGTCAGCAGCTTCTACAAGGGCCTGGCCGTCAGCGTGCCGCTGCACCTGAGCCAGCTCAAGGCCGGCACCACGCCTGAGCAGGTCCACGCCGCGCTGGCCGCCCACTACCAGGGCGAGCGTTTCATCAACGTGAAGCCGCTGCGCGACGCGGCCGCGCTGGATGCCGGCTTCTTCGACGTGCAGGCCTGCAACGACACCAATCGCGTCGACCTCTTCGTATTCGCCTCCGACACCCAGGTGCTGCTGATGAGCCGCCTGGACAACCTCGGCAAGGGCGCCAGCGGCGCGGCCGTGCAGAGCATGAACGTCCACCTGGGTCTGGAAGAGAGCCTCGGGCTGGTCTGAACCAGAAATCTGGGCGCTGAGGCCCGGCCCGGCGACATAGGATGACGCCTCTCTCAAGCGAACGACGGGCCGCTCCCGAGTTTGCTTGACCCCCTCGGGGGCCTGGCGCGTAGCGACAGGTCTGGGGGCGCTATGTTGGGAGGCGTGATGTCGAAGACTGCAGGCACTGATCCTGTTCTGGCCCGGATCTCTTTGGTCATTCCGGGCCGCACGATCGCCTTGGGCGGCCAGCCCGAGGAGGGCGTGCCCGTGTGCCGGCTCGACACCGAAGCCATGCGCTGGACCTATGTGCTGCGGGCGCGCGAACGCTGGCTCAGTTCGAGTGACGCCAGCAACAGCCGTGAAGAGCAGGCCAACCGCACGCTGAAGGGCTTTGGCCTGAAGGACGCCGACCTCGAGGCGCTGGCCCGCGCGCCGCGCGTCGTCGTGCGCATGCCTTATGCGTCGGAACGCGAGGGCTGGCAGGGCCGCATCTTTCCCTGGGAATACCTGCTGGCCAAGGCCACGCGGCGTTATCGCAATGTGGACAACCACCGCGTCACCGTGATGCGTGAAGTGGTGCCCAAGGCCCCGGCCCGGTGGAAAAAACCCGGGCAGCGCAGCCTGCTCTATGTGCAGAGCGCACCCGGCGGCTTGCGGCAGACCTGGGATTTCAGCGCGGAAACCAAGCGGCTCAAACGCGCGCTGGGCGACATCCAGCTGATGGAGTTGAAAGACCCGAGCTGGCAACAGCTGCACGACGTCGTGAAGGCGCACCAGCCCGACCTCATCCATCTGAGTGGCTTCGACAATCTGGCCGGCCTGAAGGCCTTGCGCGACCTGGTGCCGGACGGCGAAGTGGTGGAGGCCGAATTCGGCCCGATGCAGCTGGACGACGTGCTGGCCAAGGAGGCCAGCGTGCCCGACGGCATGCTGCTGGCCAGCGAGAGCGGCGGCGCGGCCGTCGTCGGTGCGCAGCGGCTGGCCGAGGCGCTGGGGGCGGGGGGCGAGCACTGCGCCTATTTCGTCTCCCTCAGCCTCGAAAACTCGGCGGCGCGCACGGCGGCCCTCATCGTGGCCGAGCGCGCGGCCCTGTCGGCCGTGGGCTTCCAGGACGCGGTCGAGGACCAGCTGGCGGACTTCTTCTTCGAGCTGGTCTATGGCCAGCTCGACCAGGCCGTGTGGAACCTGCCGCTGGCCTTCGAGAGCGCCTGGTTGCGCGCGCGCAAGGAGCCCAGAGCCACGCGCGCCACCGGCGTCACGCTGTGGATGGGCGCGCCGCTGAACGAGGCTGCATTCACGCTGGGCGAACCCGCCGCGGCTGAACTGCGCGAGGCCGACACGCCGCCGCGCCTGCTGGCCAAGCCCGAAAAGGAGCTCAACTACGCGGTGCTGCACAACAACGGGCGGCTGTTCAGCGAGATCGTCGTGGAGCGTGGCAACGCCGGGCCCGAGGACGGCTTGAGCGTCGACGTGGAGCTGCAGCTCGGGCCCGAACAGGCAAGCTGGCGCAAGCGCTTCGTGGCCAGCGAGACGCGCTTTGACCTGAGCAACGAGGTGCATGTGCCGCTCACCGCGGCGCTGATGCGTTCGCTGCAGGAAGCGGTCAACAGCACCTTGATGGTCCAGCTCAGCCACAACGACAAGGTGCTGACGCGCGACAGCCATCGCCTGCGCCTGCTGCCGGTGGACCAGTGGCGCGACAACGACAAGGACGGCCAGTGGCTGCCTTCCTTCGTGCTGCCGCGCGATCCGGCCGTCGTCAGCGCGGTGGAACTGGCGCAGCGCTATGTGCGCATCCTGCGCGACAACCCCAGCGCCGGTTTCGAGGGCTATCAGGCCGCGCCGAGCACCGACGAAGAACAGCTGCGCGAGGTCGATCTGCAGGTGCAGGCGATCTGGGCGGCCCTGCTGCATGAGTGGCGGCTCGGCTATATCAACCCGCCGCCGTCGTACAGCAGCAAGCTCGATTCGCAGCGCCTGCGCACGCCCAGCACCATCCTTGGCGCGCGGGCCGGCACCTGCATCGACCTAGCCCTGCTGTTTGCCGCCTGCCTGGAGCTGATCGACGTCTACCCGGTCATCTTCCTGCTCAACGGCCATGCGCTGCCGGGCTATTGGCGGCACAGCAGCTTCCAGGCGGACTATCTGGCGGTCAGCGGCGATGGCGCGCATGGCGCCATGGCCGGCGCCGCGGATCGCAACTCCTCCGCCAGCCTGCAGCGCTATGCCTGGCAGGCGATCGGCAATGCCCCCTACCGCGAGGTCAGGCAGCTGATCCGCGCGCGGCGCCTGGTGCCCATCGAGACGGTGCGGCTGACCGAGCACTGCGGTTTCGTGGAGGCGGTGGAGGCGGGCATCGACGCGCTGTCCGAAGCGGAAGACTTCCACTCGGTGCTGGACATCGTGACAGCGCGCATGAGCGGCATCACGCCCCTGCCCATCGTGGAGGAGAGGCCATGAGCAGTAACAAGCTTTGGGCCGACGTGAGCGCCCGGCTGGTGCTCGAAGAGGAGGCGACCGCCGTCAGCACCCTGCCCATCGGCCAGCGCCGCCGGCGCGCCGCGGTGCGCGATGCCGATGGCCGCGCCAAGGTCGAGCTGGTGCGCGACGAGGACGGCCTGCTGCGCTGGGTCTATTCGCCGCCGACCACGCCCGGCGGCACGGGGCGGCGCTCCTACCGGTCGATTCGCGTGGCGCCCGACGACGTCGTGCAAAGCTTTCGCTTCAACGACTTCGGTGCCAATGCGGTCACCGACAAGCTGATCGCGGCCGATGACTGGTTGACGCCCGACAAGGGCATGCAGCGCTGGCAGGACGGCCGCCTGGTGAACGACGCCCAGCCCAGGATAGACAAGGGCCGCGTGCTGCTGCTGGTGCATGGCACCTTCAGCAAGTCGCAGATGTGGTTCGACGAGCTGCAGGCCACCGACGCCGGCAAGAAACTGCTCGCCGGCTGGCAGCAGAAGTACAGCGCCATCCTGGCCTTTGGCCACGCCACCCTGTCCGTGGCGGCGTGGTCCAACGCCCTCGATCTGCACAGTGCCCTGCAGGACGTCAGCGCGCCCATCGACGTGGTCTGCCACAGCCGGGGCGGCCTGGTCGTGGGCTGGCTGATGCGGCTGCGCGCCGTGCCGGTGGAGCGGGTGATCTTCGTGGCGTCGCCGCTGGTGGGCACCAGCCTGGCCGCGCCGGACAAGCTTCGTGCAGCCCTCGACATGATCGCCAGCTACGCCGATGCCGTGTCGACGCTCAGCAAGCATGCGACGGGCATCGTGCCCTTTGCCGAGGGCGTTTCGCTGCTGGCCAAGATCTTCGGCAAGGTGCTGCATCTGGGCAGCACCACGCCCATCGTCGACGCGGCAGTGGGCTTGGTGCCGGGCCTCGCGACGCAGCAGCTGGTCAAGAACAACAACGATGTGCGGCAATTGTTTGCCGCGCCTTGGCTCAGCAGCCCCCAGATGTCCGGCATCGGCGCGTCTTTCCAGCCCGACGAGAGCGCTCAGCCGATCTGGAAGTTCTGGCGGCGCTTCAGCCACATCGGCGACCAGGTCAAGTACGGTGCGGCCGACATGGTGTTCCCCGGCCCCAACGACCTGGTGGTGGACGTGGACTCGATGTTTCGCCTGGGCGAGGGCGGCAACATCACTTTCGAAGCCCTCGGCGTGGGCCCGACCACACATCACACCAACTACTTCCGCGATGAGCGAGTGATCGGTTATCTGGGCGATCAGTTGTCGATTCAGAACTGAGGGGTTTCGCGGTCCGCCTTCCAACGCGAGAGTGCGTTCGTCGTCGCGATGAGGGTGACCCACGGCGATGGGTGCCTGATTGCGGCGCCGAACTGATCTTCGACCAGCCCAACGATCTCGTCGTCGACAGCGCGACGACGCATCACAGCAGCTACTTCCAGGACTTGCGCGTGCTCAGCCGGCTGGATGCTCGCTTGCGCTGAGCGGCCTTGCCAGGCGCGTCTCTACACAGTGCGCAGGCTCTCAAGTTGCGCCATGGATGCCTGCAGCAGGTCTTCAACCATGCCGAGCACCCGATCCCGCTCAAGCTCGAGCGCAGCGCGCTCTGCATCGGCGCTGTCGATACCCGACCGGTCGACGCTCAGCAGCAGGTGAAACGGCAGCACCAGCGGCAAACCTTCCATCAAGCCGCGGTGGCCGTCTGCCAACCCGCCCTGGGGCGTGAATGGGCGTTCGGTCAGGTCAATCATGGTCCCGACCATGCGCACCGCCCGGCCCTCGGCGTTGCGCTCGATGACCCGGCCGCGCGAGTGGACGACGCGATACCCCGAGCCATTGCTGCGCAGGCGGAATCTGGCCTCGTAGCTGGGCTGGCTGCCCCGGGCGTGTGCGCTCATGGCTGCAAGCATGCCTTCAAGGTCGGCAGGATGGACCCTGCAGCGCCAGAAGTGGGTGCTATCGGCGCTGTACGGTTCGGGATAACCGAGCTGCTGTTTCCACTGGGGTGAATGGTGAACGGTCTCAAGGTCAAGGCGGAGGTCCCACACGCCAAGCTCACCCGCCTCAATGGCCTGTCGCCACTGAATTTCAGCCGGTGGTCGCTGCATTTCCATGGACGGGGATTGTCATGTCCCGATTCGGCGCTATTCGGCTTTGAGCCCGTCGGAAAGGGCGAATGCAGCGAATCCCAACGCATACCCGCAACTTGCGAGGTCGTTACTACCTACTGGCTGCTCCAAAGCGCCAGTCCACCTGCCGCAAGCGCATGGTCTTCCCACCCGTCGAGGCCCGAAACAATCAAGGTCCCCACTCGGCCCTTGCCGTGCACCGCCAGGGGCAGGGCGCCGCCTTCGGCCTGAAAGAGGGTGGGGTCGAGGCCGGTTTCCGCATGGAAATTGGCCTGGCGTTCGAGGAACTCCAGCCGAACCCGCCATGAACTGTGGCCAAACCGGCGAACGACGTTCTTCTTCCTGATGATCCAGTCCGCGTTGCCTGCGCCCGTGCCATCCATGAAATAGACGAACAGGGGATGGTCGTCGGTCTCCAGGTGAATGGCCACGGGCCGGGCCGCAAACCACTGCTGCGCCAGCGCGAGGATGGATTGCCCGATCCCCATGGCGTCAGCCGCGGTCAGGCGCTCGAGCACGAGTGCTGCTTCCTGGGCCGCACACTGGGCAGCGGTCTCCGGAGCTTTCAAGCGGGAGTCCATGCGCTATCGCGCCTTGTGACGAAGCTGCGCCGACGTGAACCTGCGGCCCGCCAGCACCAGCTGGGCGGTGGCACGGATGTCGTCCGAGCCCGCGCCGAGCTGCACTTCATAGGTTCCGGGGGCGATCACCCAGTTGCCGGTCGACTCGTCGAAGGTGGCCAGCAGCCGCGGGTCGACCGTGACCGCACCCGTGCCGGTCTGACCCGGCTTCAGCGCCAGCTTGTCGAAGCCGACGAGGCGGCGGGGCGCTTCCCATTGGGCGCTCTGCGGCGCACGGACGTAGACCTGGCCGACCGAGGCACCGTCGCGCTTGCCGGCGTTCTTGACGGTGAACTTGACGGTCACCTGCCCGCCGGCCTTCTGGGCTTGTTCTGCCTTGAGGCCGCCCAGCTCGAAGCTCGTGTAAGACAGGCCATGGCCGAAGGCGTACAGCGGCTTGTGGCCGTGCAGGTCAAACCACTTGTAGCCCACGGCGGCGCCCTCGGTGTAGCGGACCGTGAACAGCGGGCCGTCCGACTTGCCGCCGATCTGCCGGCGCACCAGCTGATCCGTGCTCGCAGGGAAGGTGATGGGCAGGCGGCCGGAGGGGTTCACCTCGCCGGTGAGGATGCGGGCGATGGCCTCGCCGCCGGCCGCGCCCGGGTAGAAGGCCGCGAGGATGCCCTTCACATCCTTCTCCCAGGGCATCAGGATGGCGCCGCCGCTCTCGACGACGACCACCGTGTTCGGGTTCGCCTTGGCGACCGCGCTGACGATGGCGTCCTGGTTGCCTTCCAGCGTCAGCGACGCGTCCAGCGACTCGGCGGTCCATTGGTGGACGAAGACGATGGCCATGTCCGCCGCGGCTGCGGCCTTGCCGGCGGACTCGACGTTGGTGCCCGCGTCGAAGGTGAATGCCGTCTGCGGCCGCAGACGCTGCAGCGCCTTCATCGGCGATGAGGGCTGCCATACCTGGGTCAGCCAGCCGCCCGGGCCGAGGCCGGTGACGGCGGTGCCGCCGATGGGCGTGACGGACGCCGAGCCACCACCGGCGAGCACCGCCTTGTCGGCGTACGAGCCGATGAGGGCCACGCGCTTGGGCGCCCCCAGCGGCAGCAGGCCGGCCTCGTTCTTCAGCAGTACCAGCGACTGCTCCGCGGCGGCCTGCGAGACCTGCGCGTGGGCGGCAAAGTCGATGGGGCCTGGCTTGAGCGGGTGGTCCATCACGCCCTTGTCGAACATCGCCCAGAGGATGCGCCGGGCCATGTCGTCGATGCGCGACCGCGGCACCGAGCCGTCCTCGACGGCCTCCTTCAGCGGCTTGGCAAAGTACGGGGCCTTGTCGAAGGGGAAGCCGGACTGCTGGTCAAGCCCGGCGGTGGCAGCGAGCACGGTCGAATGCACGGCGCCCCAGTCGGACATCACGTAGCCCGGGTAGCCCCAGTCGCCCTTGAGCACCTTGTTCTGCCAGAAGGCGTTCTGGCAGGCGTAGACATCGTTGATGCGGTTGTAGGAGCACATCACGGAGCCGGGGCTGGACTTCTCGATGGCGAGCTCGAAGGCCAGCGCGTCGCTCATGCGCAGCGCGGACTCGCCAATCTGCGCGCTGACGATGTTGCGGCCGGTCTCCTGCGCGTTGATCAGGTAATGCTTGATCGTCGAAATGATGTGGTTGGCCTGCACGCCGCGGATCAGCCCGGCGGCCATGTCGGCGGCGAGCAGCGGATCCTCGCCGGTGTATTCGAAGTTGCGGCCGTTCTGCGGTTCGCGCGCGAGGTTGACGCCGCCCGCCAGCATGACGTTGAAGCCCGACAGCCGGGCCTCCCGCCCGATCATCTTGCCGCCGGCCTCGGCCACACGCGGGTCCCAACTGGCGGCCGTGGCCAGCGACGAGGGCAGTGAGGTGCGCTCCAGGTTGGGATTGCGCACGCCGATGGACGCGTCGGCCTGGTGCTGGGCCGGTAGCCCCAAGTGCTCGATGCCGGGGATGTAGCCGGCCGAACCCGGAATCACCGTGGCGATGACCTCCTTGGTGTTGACGCCGGGGATCACGGCGCTGTCCACCTGCGCCAACTGGTCGCCCGAGGCGTAGCCGAACACCAGCAGCAGCTTCTCATCCAGCGTCATCGCCTTGAGCAGCAACTCGGTGCGCTGCGCGGCGCTCTTGGCCTTGTCCGTCCAGGGCTGGGCATCGGCGGCGAGCAGGGGCTGCGCGGCGGCGCAGAGGGCCAGCGCTACGGCCGTGGCCACCAGGGAGGCATGCATTGATTTCATGGCGAAAGGCGCATTGCGGCCGGGGTGGAATCGGTTCCAGCATCGCAGCGGTGGGGCGGACTCTACCTGGATAGCCCGGTAGGTTAATGGGGTGAACGCAGTGAACCCCCAACGCATGCCAGCAGCACGCCGTGGCGCATCGGTAGGGCCCCCACAATTGCCGCCAATAACTAACCATAGGGAGACACGGCATGCCTCACGCCCCGGCAGCACTGCCTTTTTCCGCACGGATGCTCGCCGCCTGCGTGCTGGCCATGACCCCGCTGCTCGCCAGCGCGGCGGAGCCCGCCGCGCGGGTGCTCGCCTTCAGCCCGCAGGGGCAGGTACCGGGTGCGGAGCAGGTCAGGGCCACCTTCAGCGAGCCCATGGTGCCTATGGGCAAGGTGGCCGCGCCGGGGCCGTTCGAGGTGGACTGCGGGCTGGCCGGCGATGCGCACTGGGTGGATGACCGCACTTGGGTGATGGATCTGAAGGACCAGGCGCGCGACGGCCGGGCCTGCGAGTTCCGTGTCAAGCCCGCGCTGAAGTCCCTGGCCGGGCATGCCGTGGGCGAGCCGCTGGCGTTCCGCTTCCAGCTGCCGGCGTTGACCGATGAGATGAAGCGCTACGTCGCGAACGTTGTTCCCCACCACGGCGCGGCCTGGGTCGCGGAGGACCAGGTCTTTCTGCTGCGCTACACCCATCCCCTGGGCAGCACCCCGACCGACGTTCGCTGCGAGGCGCCGGGCCAGCCCGAGGCGCCGGCCCTCCACCTGCCGACCGAGGTTCGCGACGGGCTGAAGAAGCAGGCCAGCTGGATGTGGGAGGCGCCCGACCGCCTGGAGGCGGTGCGCTGCCCCTTTGCGCTGGCGCCCGGGAGGCCCGTCACGCTGCGGCTGGTGCGCCCGACCTTGAAGCCCCATGAGCTGACATTCACAGCTCGCGCGCTGCCGGCCGTGACCGTGGCGTGCAGCCGCCTGCAGCCCGACGGCGACTGTGCCGCCAACTTCCCCATCGCCCTGGAGTTCAACGCGGCGATGCCTGAAGCCCTGCTTCGCGAGATCAAGCTGGACGTGGGGCAGGGCTTGCGCCCCGGCACGGTGACCGTCCAGCCAGCCACGCTGACTTCCGGCGCCAGCAGCACGGTCACTTTCGAAGGCGGTTTCCAGCCCCGGGCCGAGTACCGGATCCGCTGGCCGGCGCAGGACTTCGTGGACGACGCGGGCCGCAAGCTGGCGCGTGACCGCCGGCCCGCCAGCATCAAGACGCTGCCCGCGCTGGGGCTGGCGTACCTTCCGGTGCCGACGGTGTCGATCCGGCCGCTTCAGGCCGACAACATGGTGCCGGTCTTCCTCCAGGGGGCGGCCACGCAGCCGGTCATCCGCGAAAAACTCATCGGGGCCGGCGACGGCGGCGAGGCGGCAGACCAGCTCATCCTGCGGTGGATGGGGCTGCTCGGCGCCGGTGAGGGCCCGCGCCACTACTTCTCGATGCCCGACGCCTGGCGCCCGCGCTGGGAGGTCGCTCCGCCCCTGTTGGGCGACGCTGCCGCCATCCCGCTGCAGGCCGTGGAGGCTGCGGTCTCTCCCGAGGCCCGCCGTGGGCGGGTGGCGCTCAGGGGCGCGGGCCTGCACCTGCTTGAACTGCAGGCGTTCGCTGTGCAGGGCGGGGCCAACCCCGTGTACGAAAGTGTGGCTGTGTTGCTGACGCGGCTGGCCGTGCACTTGAAGGTTGCCGAGACCAACAGCGCCGTGTGGGTGACGCAGCTGGACGGCGGCGCCCCGGTCGCTGCGGTGGACCTCAGGGCCTATGACTGCCGCGGCACGCTCGTCTGGCAGGGCCGCAGCGATGCCGACGGCCTGGCGTCCATCGACCGCAGCGCGCTCGCCAGCTGCAGCGACTCCCTCGGTGCCGGCGTGACGGTCATCGCCCGGCATACCTGGCCCGATGGCGAGCGGGATGTCTCGGTCGCCAGCAGCCGCTGGACGAGCCTGCTCGACGCCGCCAGCTACGGCGTCCACCGAACCTGGGACAGCTCGTTCATCCGGGCGCATACCGTGCTGGACCGCAGCCTGTTCAAGCCGGGCGAGACGGTGTCGATGCGGCACGTGGTGCGTCGGGAGACCGAGGCCGGGCTGGCCGCAGGCGAGCTTCCCCGCGAGGCGACGATTGTTCATCACGGATCGGGCAAGAAATGGACCGTCCCGCTAGAGGAGATCGCGCACGGCGAAGGGCTCTCCCGCTTAGAGCTGCCCAGTGACGCGCCCTTGGGTAGCTACGGGGTGGTTCTGAAGCTCGGCGAGGGTTCGTCGTCGAACGTTACCGACCACGACACGGCGCAATTCGCCGTCGAAGCCTTTCGCCTGCCCGGCATGCTGGGCGCGATCCAAGCGCCACGGCTGACCTTCGGCGCGGCACCGACGCTGCAGCTAGACCTTCATCACGCCGATGGCGGGGTGGCGCAGCACTGGCCCGTCACGCTGAGGGTCTATGTCCAGGCGCAGGGATACCGCACGCCCGATGTGCTCGATGGCTACACGGACATGCCGGCCTTCCTCGACGACGCGGACGCATCGAAGCCTGAGCCGGCCCAACTGCTGCTGGACACGCAGTCGTTGCAGCTCGATGCCCAGGGCCATGCGCAGGCCACGCTGCCCGCGCTGCCCCGGCGCGCACGGCCCTATGTGCTGCGTGCCGAACTGAGCTATCAGGACCCCAACGGCGAGGCCCAGACCGTGTCGCAGGGCTTTGACGTGCAGCCCAGCCTGCTGACGGTCGGCGTGCGTACGAGAGGCTCGGTCGCGGTCCTGCGGCCGCTGGAAGTGCAAAGCCTGGTGCTCGACGACAGCGGGGCGCGGCGCAGCCGGCAGCCCGTCAGCGTGAGCGCCAGGCGCAGGGACGCATACGTCTCCGGCCCCGTCGAGGATCTGGGCGAGGTCTGCAAGGGCCTGACCGATGACAAGGGCGAGCTGGTGTGCGGCTTCGTGCCCCGCAAGGCTGGCGTGTACCGGTTCGAGTCGACCGCAGCGGACGCGGATGGCAGGGTGGCCACCGCCTACAGCGTGTCCACGGTTTCTGATGCGCAGCGCTTGCCGGCCGCCCCGCTGTTTGTGAACGCCGACAAGGCCCTGTATCGCGAGGGTGAAACGGCCAGCATCGCGGTCTCCAGCCCCTTCAAGCGGTCGCGTGTGTGGCTGACGATGGAGCGCCAGGGTGTCCTCGAGTCCCGCGTGCTCACGCTGGACGCGGCGCGGGCCAACATCCCGCTGCGTATTCGCCGCGAATGGGCGGGCAATGTGTCGGTCTCGCTGCTGGCGCTGGATGCCGATGCGGGGCCGCTGCCTGCGGCCGTGGCCACGGGCATCACCGAACTGATGGTGTCCACCGAAGCCCATGCGCTGCGGGTCAGCCTCGCGCCCGACCGCGCGCGCTACCAGCCCGGCGACACCGCCCGGGTCCGCATCCACGTCGCGACGGCAGATGGCAAGCGGCTGCCCGTAGCGCGCAAGCTCAGCTTTGTGGCGGTGGACGAAGCGTTGCTGAGCCTGAAGGGCAACCCGAGCTGGCAGCTGCTGGCCCGGATGCAGGCCCCCCGCCTGCACAACGTGTACACGACCAGTGGCTTGGTCATGAACCCCGCAGTGGACGAGCGGGCCATGCTGCGCTCCGCGGAGGTCATGCTCATGGACATCCTTCAGCTCTCGGCTGACAAGGCCGCCGGGATTGTGGCTGTCACGGGCCAGCGGAGTGCGTTGCAGAGTGCCCAGAAGATCAAGCAGAACGACGGCGTGTATCCCGAGGTATTGCAGCGTGTGGTCGGGGCAGCGGGGGTCACCGTCTCGCGCCGCGCCGGCAGTGACGCGGCGGCGCCGCCGGCCCGCACCCTGCTCGATTCCCTGCTGTACTGGCAGGCCGACGTGCCCGTCGACGACAACGGCGACGCCGTCGTGAGCTTTCCCATCAAGGACGGGCTGAGCCGCTTCCGGCTGGTGGCGGTGGCCAGCGCCGGCAGCGAGGACTTCGGCACCGGCGCGGCCCACCTGGACGTGATGAAGGACCTGCAGCTCACCGCCGGCCTGCCGCCGCGTGTCCGCGATGGCGACCGGTTTGCGGCGCTGGTGACGGTGCGCAACACATCCGCGGGCCCAATCACGCTGGATGCCAGCGCCGGCCTCGCCGGCCAGGCCGCACTGCCGGCCCAGGCGCTGCGCCTGGCGGCGGGCGAGGCGCGTCAGATCAGCTGGCAGGTGCGCGTGCCGCAGGGTGCCCAGGCCTTGACCTGGCGCTTCGCTGCGAAGGAACGCGGCGCTGCGGGCCGGCAGGACGTGCTGGAGACCACGCAGCAGGTCGAACCCGCCGTGCCCGTGACCGTGCAGGCGGCCACGCTGGCCCAGGTCAACGGCAGCTTTGACGTGCCGGCGTTCGGCTTCGACGGCGCCGGGGCGGTAGCCGGTACCGCCCGCGTGGCCGTGCAGTTGCTGCCCTCCCTGGCCGGCCAACTGGGCGGCGTGCAGGCTTGGCTCGCCAGCTACGCCTACCGCTGCCTGGAGCAGAGGGTGTCGCGCGCCGTCGGCATGCACGACCGCAAGGCCTGGGATGCGGCCATGGCGGAGCTGCCGCGCTACCTGGACGAAGACGGCCTGGCCAACTACTTCCCGCCCGAATCCGCCCTCGCGCGGCTGGGCAGCGACACGCTGACCGGTCATCTGCTGGACCTGGCCGACGCGTCGGGCTGGCCCATTCCCGAGGCCGAGCGCAAGCGTATGCTGGCCGGGCTGGAAGGCTTTGCCGCCGGGCGCATCAAGCGCGCGTTCTGGGCGCCCAGCGAGGACGGCCTGGCGCGCAGGATCGGCGCGCTGGCGACGCTCGCGCGCTACCAACGGCTCGCACCCGGGCAGCTCGACGCCATCCGCGTCGACCCCGACGAGTGGACCACCCGCATGCTGATCGACTGGCTGACGGTGCTGAGGAAAGCCGATGCGCAGCTGGCCCTGCAGACTGCGGCCGCGAACGCACTGCGCGCCCGGCTGACCTACCAGGGGCGCCGGATGGTCTTCTCCACCGAGGCCCGCGACTACTGGTGGTGGCTGATGAGCCACGGCGACGTGGACGCCGCGCGCCTGCTGCTTGCCGTGGCCGACCTGCCCGATTGGAAAGCCGACCTGCCACGCCTGCTGACGGGGCTGCTGAGCCGCCAGCAAACGAACGGCGCCTGGGCCACCACCAACGCCAACGCCTGGGGCACGCTGGCCGTCGATGCCTTCGCGCGCCTGCTGGAGCCGGTGCCCGTGGCCGGCGAGACGCGCATCGCGCTCGGCCAGCAACGCAAGACCCTGAGCTGGAAAGAGCCGGGCAGCAAGTCCTTCGACGCTCCCCTGGGCAAGGCCACCGACGCGCTGCACATCCAGCACGATGGCGCCGGCGCGCCCTGGGCTTCGGTGGAGGTGCGCGCCGCCGTGCCGCTGACGGCGCCGCGCTCAGCCGGTTACAGCCTGAGCCGCAGCATCACCGCCGTGCAGCAGAAGGTGCCGGGCCAATGGCATGTGGGCGACATCGCGCGCGTGCGCCTGAGCATCCATGCCCAGGCCGACATGAGCTGGGTCGTGGTGGATGACCCGGTGCCGGCCGGCGCCAGCATCCTGGGCAACGGCCTGGGCCGTGATTCCGCCGCCGCCCAGGCCGGCGAGCAGCGCACGGGCAACGCCTGGCCGCTGTACCAGGCCCGCGACTTCACGTCGTTCAAGTCCTTCTACCGCCACGTGCCGCGCGGCGACTTCAGCCTCGAATACACGATCCGCCTCAACAACTCCGGCCAGTTCACTTTGTCTCCCACCCGCGTGGAGGCCATGTACGCGCCGGAGGTGTTTGGCGAGGCGCCGAACGCGGTGTTCGGCATCGAGCCGTGAGGCAGGGCCTGGCGCCGCCGGGCTATTGCGCCACCAGCTCCACGCGCCGGTTGCGCGCCCGCCCTGTGTCGTCGCCATTGCCCGCCACCGGTGCCAGGCTGGCCAGGCCCTTGGCGCTCAGGCGCTTGGTGTCGACCTTGTACGGCGCCGCGGTCAGGGCCAGCACGACGGCGCGGGCGCGCTCCATGCTCAGCGCCTGGTTGGCCTCGAAGGTGCCGACGTTGTCGGTGTGGCCGACGATGTACGCCTTCAGCGTGGGCTGGTTCTTCAGCAGCTCGGCCATCGCGTCGAGCTGGGCCTTGGACTCGGGCTTGAGCTCGGTCTTGCCGGTGTCGAAAAAGAGGCCCGTAAGCGTCACGCGACCCTCGGCGGCGAGGCCGGCCTGCAGCGCGGCGGGGTCCACCGTGACCTGGCCGGTCTCCATGGCCTTGGGCTCGACGATCTGCAGATAGGTGGCCACCATGCCGGTGGTGGCGTTCGCGGCCAGCGAGTTGTAGAGCAGCACGGTGGCTTCCTGGCCGGGCTTGCCCAGCGTGCCGACGAGCATGCGGCCCTCGTCGCCGGACAGGGCCGAGGTCAGGCTGTAGCGGCCGCTGCTGGGGGTGTCGACCGTGCCCTTGGCCCAGTTGAAGCCCTTGGTCGGATCGCTCTGCTTGAGCCAGGCGAAGTAGAGGTCGAAGCAGTCGCGCTCGCACGAGAAGCGCTTCTTGAAGCCGGCGGCATTCAACGCCTGCTCGTAGTTGCGCCACACCTCCAGCGCCGACTTGCCGCGCGGCGCGATGTAGACCGTCTGCGTGACCTTGCCCTCGAGGTTGAGCATCGGGTCCTTGAACTGCCGCTTGTCGGCCTTGGACAGCTCGACGCTGGCGGGCAGCACGGCGGCGTCCCAGTTGGAGACATGCTGGCCGGCGAGCCAGGAGCCGGCGAAGCGCCTGACGAGGGGGTGGTCGGCGGCGCCGGGCACGTCGGCGTAGGGTGCGTCGGCGGCTGGCGCGCTGAGATGGACGGCGGCGGCCAGCAGGGCGGCGGTGAAGCGGAGGGTGATGTTCATGGCGTCGTTGCGGGCGTTATTGCAGGACCATCTCGACGCGGCGGTTCTTGGCGCGGCCGTCATCGCTGGTGTTGGGCGCCACGGGCGCGAAGTTGGCGATGCCCCGCGCCTGCAGCCGGGTGGCCGCAATGCCGCGTTGGGTCAGCGCAGCCACCACCGCCTTGGCCCGACCGTCGCTGAGCGCGAGATTGGCGTCGATGGCGCCGACGTTGTCGGTATGGCCGACGATGAGCACCTTCAGCGCCGGCTGGGCCTTGAGCACGGCGGCCATCTGGTCGAGCTGCGCGTTGCTCTCGGGCTTGATTTCGGTCTTGCCGGTGTCAAAGAAAAGGCCGTACAGGGCGATGCGCCCTTCAGCCTGCAGGCCCTGGCCGATGGCCTTGGCGTCGACGGTGACCTGGCCGGCGGGCATGGCCTTGGGCTCGACGATTTCGATGTAGGTGGCGGCGCGGTTGGTGTACTCGTTCTCGGCCATGGACGTGAACAGCAGCAGGTTCAGCGAGCGGCCGCCGCTGGCCAGCGTGCCCACCAGCATGCGGCCTTGGTCATAGGTGATGGCCGCGGCCAGGGGCCAGGCGGCGCCCCGGTGGTCGCCGTCCATGGCGGGCAGGTCGCCCTCAGCCCAGTGCATGCCCTTCATGCGCTCGTACTTGTCCAGTGCGAAGTGGGCCTTGGTGCAGCCCTGCGCCTCGCTCTCGCATTGCCAGGTGGTCTTGAAGCCGGCAGCGATCAGCGCCTGCTGGTAGTTGCGGTAGACCTCCAGCGGGCTCTTGCCCAGCGGAGCCAGGTAGAAGAGGCGGGTCACCTTGCCTTCGAGGCTGACCGGGCGATTGAACTTGTCGTTCTCGGTCTTGGACACGCCGCTGGCGTCGGGAAAGCTGCGCTGCTCCCAGTCCTGCTGCGCATAGCCCACCAGCACGCTGCCGGCAAAGCGCTTGAGGACGGGGTGGTCGGCGCTCTTGGCGACGTCGGCCTTGGGGGCGTCGGCCTGCGCAGTGGCGAGGGTCAGGGCGGCAAGAAGGGCGAGGGCAGCGCGGAGTGGCGTCATGAGTGGCGGCGGGTTGGAGGCGCGATGTTGACGCAGCCAACGCGCGAGACCCTCGCCACAGCGACCTGCAAACGTGGGAGCCGAAAGAAGTGACTCGCCGTCAGACGAGTTGCTTCTCCGGGCTGCGGTAGTGATACCGGTAGGCGAACACGAAGCCCATGCGCGCATACAGGCGTTGGGCGGCGGCGTTGTCGCTGCCTACCTGCAGATAGGCCTGGCGAGCGCCCTGCGCGTGGGCGAGGGCCAGCAAGGCCTGGCACAGGCGCTCGCCATGGCCCTGGCGCGGCACGGCGGAGAAGATGTCGTAGAGGCCGACGATGTCGCCATCGACGACCATTTGCCCGCAGGCCAGCAGCGCGCCGCCGGCGTCGTTCAGTGCGAAGCCATGGTAGGTGACCGGGGCGTTAGCAATGCGCTCCGTGTGGGCCGCAATGGCCGTCGCTGACGAGCCGCGCAGTGTGCCGACGATGCTGGCATAGGCGCCTGCATCAAGGGCCTGGAGGGGGGTAGGTGAGGGTTCCGGTATGAGGGCATCCAGCACCATCACGTCGGCCGCATCGAACACCCCCCAGCCCTTGGCAGCGAGCAAGGCGTCGAGGTCGGCCGGCTGGCTCCAGGGCGTCACGCGCACGGCCAGCGGCAGGCCGGCGGCGTCGTAGGCGCGTTGGCAACGGGCCAGCAGCTCATCCAGCGGCAGGCTGCCCTGGCGCAGCGCATTGATGCAGCGCGAGCGCTTGGCCTTGCCGGGCGACAGCCGGATCAGCCAGCCGTCGATGTCGGCCTGCTGGGGCGGGGCGCTGGCGTCGAGCCCGGCATGCTCGGCGCGCAGGGCGAGGGCCTGAATGCCGGTCTCAGGCATGGGACAGAAGCATGGCAGGGTCGCGCCAGATGCAGCGCCATTCGGGCAGGCAGACGCCACCAAAGGGCGGGGTCGTGCCGGGGTCGATGAACTCGGCGCCCATGCGGGCGTAGAAGCGCTTGGCGGGTTCGTTCTGGTCCAGCACCCACAGGTGCAGAGGCTGGTTGTGCGCCGGCCCCAGCTCGCGAACGATGGCTTGCAGCAGCAGGCGGCCGATGCCGCCGCCCTTCAGCTCGGGGTGGACATGCAGGTTGTCGACCAGCGTGCCGCAGACTGGGTCGTGGCCCGGCAGCACATAGGCAAAGCCGATCATCTGGCCGGCGGCGTCTTCCGCGACGATGCCGAAGGCGGACGCAGCCGGCGACGTCTGCAGGCGCTCACGCCAGACGGCCTGGCGCTCGGCGAACACGTCGTGGTCGAGAAAGCTGTCGGGCACGATGCCGCGGTAGGCGCTGCGCCAGCTGGTGGCGTGCAGGGCGGCGACGGCGTCCGCGTCGGCCGGCGTCATGGGGCGCAGGACAGCCAAGCTCATGGCTTTGCGCCATCGGGGGCGTTGAGATAGGTCCGGTAGGTCATGTCGACACCGTCGCTGCGGGCCGCGGATCGGATCGGGCGTGAGCCGGCAGGGTAAGCGATGTCCAGATGATCATCGGCCAACCAATGGAGATCGACGAGGCCGTCTCGCATGGACAGATGGTCGTCGACGGCCGAGCCCAGTGAGATGGCAAAGAAGCCGCGAGGTAGGGCTTGGGGATCAATGCGCCGCTCGGTCGTGGGGACGATGACCACCTGGCGCGAGAAACCGGTGGTCGCGCCGCAGTCGATTTCATAGACGATGGCCGTGAGTTTGCCGCTGGGCGATCGCACCTTGGTGAAGACCTCGGTTGCGCACAGATCGGCGGGGAACAGCTGATTCAGCAGCACCGAGCAGCCGCCGATCAGTGCGGCGATGGCCAGCGCCACCCAGGACAGTGCGCGCCTCCAGCGCATCAGCGGGTTCTCACCGCATCGTCTCGATCCGCCTCACCATCTCCTTGGCGAACTCGACAAAGGCCTGGGCCCCCTTGGAGCTGGGGTCGAACACCACGCCCGGCAGGCCGTAGCTTGGCGCCTCGGCCAGCCGCACATTGCGCGGGATGACGGTGTCGAAGACCTTGTTGCCGAAGTGAGCCTTGAGCTGGTCGCTGACCTGCTGCTGCAGTGTGATGCGCGGGTCGAACATGACGCGCAGCAGGCCAATGATCTGCAGGTCGGGGTTCAGGTTGGCGTGGATCTGCTTGATGGTGTTGACCAGGTCGGTCAGGCCTTCGAGTGCGAAGTATTCGCACTGCATGGGCACGATGACACCGTGGGCGCTGCACAGGCCGTTCAGCGTCAGCATGGACAGCGACGGCGGGCAGTCGATCAGGATGAAGTCGTAGTCCTTGCCAGCATCGAGCAGGGCGGCCTTCATGCGGGCCTCGCGGCGTTCCAGCGCCACCAGATCCACCTCCGCGCCGGCCAGTTCGCGGTTGGCGCCGAGCACGTCGTAGCCGGCCTTCTCGGCACGAGTCTTGGCCTCGGCCAGGGAGGCGGACTCCAGCAGCACGTCGTAGACCGTCAGCTCCAGCTTGCGCTTGTCGATGCCGGAACCCATGGTGGCGTTGCCCTGTGGGTCCAGGTCGACGACCAGCACGCGCTGGCCGATCTGGGCCAGGCCGGCGGCGAGGTTGACGGTGGTGGTGGTCTTGCCGACGCCGCCCTTCTGGTTGGCGATGCAGAAAATCTTGGCCATCTGTTGGTTTGTCGGGGCGTCGGGTTCGAGGCGCGAGGATAAAGGCGAACACAGCCACAGAGGCACAGAGACACAGAGGAGAGAAGCTGAATTTCTCCGTGCCTCTGTGTCTCTGTGGCTTTGTTTCTACTTAGGCCGCATCCAGATGATGCAGCGCTGGGCGTCCAGGCCCGGAACGACCAGTTGTTCCACGTGAAACACATCCACGTCGGCGGGCAAGGCAGCGATCTCGTCGGCCGGGTGCTGGCCCTTCATGGCCATCCAGACCGCACCTTCGGCCAAGTGTTGGCGGGTCAAGCTGGTGAAATCGACCAGCGAGGCGAAGGCGCGGGACGTGATGACGCCGAAGGGCTCGGTGCTCAGCGCCTCGACGCGGCTGTGCACACCGCGCAGGTTGGGCAGCTTCAACTCGGCTGCGACCTGCTGGATGAAGGTGGTTTTCTTGGCGACGGCATCGACGCAGCTCACATCGGTGCCGGGGCAGCAGATCGCGATGACGACACCGGGCAGGCCGCCCCCGGCGCCCACATCCATCAGCCGGGCCGGCACGCCGTGGCGTTTCAGCGGCGCGATGACGGACAGGCTGTCCACCAGGTGGTGACTCAGCATCTGCGCCGGGTCACGGACGGCGGTCAGGTTGTAGACCTTGTTCCACTTCTGCAGCAGGGCCAGGTAGGCCAGCAACTGGTCGAGTTGGGTGTCGCTGAGTTCGAGGCCGAGTTCGCGTGCCGCCGCTTGGAGCGTGTCCCTCATGCAGTCACCGCAACATCGGCAGCTTCCGTGAAGCCCTTGAACTTGCCCTTCTTCAGGTGCACCAGCAGCAGCGAGATGGCGGCCGGGGTGATGCCGGAGATGCGCGAGGCCTGACCCAGCGTCTCGGGGCGGTGGGTGTTCAGCTTCTGGCGCGCCTCGAAGGAGAGGGCGTGCACAAGGCCGTAGTCCAGCTCGTCGGGCAGTTTGAGGTGTTCGAAGTGCGCGGCGCGGGCGACGTCGTCGACCTGCTTGTTGATATAGCCGGCGTACTTGGTGCTGATCTCGACCTGTTCGGTGACGAGGTCGGCAAGCTCCTGGCCCAGCTCAGCGGTCAGTGTTTCACGTGAAACACCCGCCTCGGGGCGCGCGATCGCCGCGACTTCGGCGACGGTGTCGAACAAGACGCCGGGCCGGCGCAGCAGTTCGACCAGTGTGTATTCACGCTCCAGCGCCTTGCCGACCAGCCGCTCGGCGTCCGCTGCCGGCAAGATGCCGGGATGGACCCAAGTGCTCTTCAGCTTCTCCGTTTCACGTGAAACAGCGTCGCGCTTGCGGTTGAAGGCGGCCCAGCGCTCGTCGTCCACCAGGCCGAGCTGGCGGCCGGTCTCTGTCAGGCGCGCGTCGGCGTTGTCTTCTCGCAGCTGCAGCCGGAACTCGGCGCGGCTGGTGAACATGCGGTAGGGCTCGGTCACGCCCTTGGTGATGAGGTCGTCCACCAGCACGCCCAGGTAGGCTTGGTCGCGCGCGGGCGTCCAGGCATCGTCGCCGCGAACCTGCAGTGCGGCGTTCAAGCCGGCGAACAGGCCTTGCGCCGCCGCTTCCTCGTAGCCGGTGGTGCCGTTGATCTGGCCGGCGAAGAACAGGCCCTGGATGACCTTGGTCTCGAACGAGGCCTTCAGCCCGCGCGGGTCGAAGTAGTCGTACTCGATAGCGTAGCCGGGGCGCAGGATGTCGGCGTTCTCCAGGCCCGGGATGCTGCGTACGGCGGCGAGCTGGATGTCGAAGGGCAGGGAGGTGGAGATGCCGTTCGGGTAGAACTCGTGCGTCGTCAGGCCTTCGGGCTCCAGGAAGATCTGGTGCGAGTCCTTGTCGGCGAAGCGATTCACCTTGTCCTCGATGCTGGGGCAGTAGCGCGGGCCCACGCCCTCGATGACGCCGGTGAACATGGGGCTGCGGTCAAAGCCGCTGCGGATGATCTCGTGCGTGCGCAGGTTGGTGTGCGTGATCCAGCAGGGCACTTGCTGCGGGTGCATGGCTGCCTTGCCCATGAAGCTGAACACGGGCATTGGGTCCAGGTCGCCGGGCTGCGCCTCGCACTTGCTGAAGTCGATGGTGCGGCCGTCGATGCGCGGCGGCGTGCCGGTCTTCAGGCGCCCTTGGGGCAGCTTCAGCTCCTTGAGCCGAGCCGATAGCGACACGGCCGGCGGATCGCCCGCGCGGCCGGCGCTGTAATTCTCCAGGCCGACATGGATGCGGCCGTCCAGGAAGGTGCCGGCCGTCAGCACGACGGCGCGCGCGCGGAAACGGATGCCGGCTTGCGTGACGGCGCCCACGACGCGGTCGCCTTCCACCACTAGGTCGTCCACCGCCTGCTGGAACAGCATCAGGTTGGGCTGGTTCTCCAGCCGGCGGCGGATGGCGGCCTTGTAGAGGATGCGGTCGGCCTGGGCTCGGGTGGCGCGCACGGCCGGGCCCTTGCTGCCATTGAGGATGCGGAACTGGATGCCGCCTTCGTCGGTGGCCAGCGCCATCGCGCCGCCCAGCGCGTCGACCTCCTTGACGAGATGGCCCTTGCCGATGCCGCCGATGCTGGGGTTGCAGCTCATCTGGCCCAGCGTCTCGATGTTGTGGGTCAGCAGCAGCGTCTGCGCACCCATGCGCGCGGCAGCGAGCGCCGCCTCGGTGCCGGCATGGCCGCCACCGACGACGATGACATCGAATTCCTTGGGGTAGAGCATCTCGGTCCTGGAAAGAACAGCAGCCCGTGCGAGTGCTCGGGCAAACCCCGAATTTTAAGGAGTGGCTGTGGATAAGTCACTCGTCGGATTTCTCGGGCGCGAGCCTCACGCGCAGGCCGCCGAGGGTGGGCGAGCGGTCGGCCGACACGCCCCAGCCCTGCAGTGCCGCGATACGCAGCACGATGGACCAACCCAGGCCGCTGCCCGATGACGTGGCCTCGGCGCCGCGCTGGAAGCGTTGGCCCAGTCGCGCCAGCCCGCCCTCGTCCAGGCCAGGGCCGCCGTCTTCGACGCACAGCTGCCAGCCTCCTGTCGTGGCGTCCACGCTCAGCGTGACCGGGCTGCCGGGCGGGCTGTAGCGCAGCGCGTTGTCGAGCAGATTGCGCAGCAGCACCTGCGTCAGCAGCGGGTCGCCGCGGGCCGGGACCGGTCCGCGCGCATCGAGGGCCAGCGCATGGCCGCGCTGCTGCGGGCTCTCAGCGGCGTCCGCTACGGCTTGGCGGGCCAGCGCGGCCAGGTCCAGCGGCGCCCGCGGCGGCGCGGCGGCGGCTTCCAATCGGGCCAGCATCAGCAACTGGTCGACAAGGCGCGCGGCGCGGTCGCAGCCGGCCAGTGTGGCAGCCAGCGCCTGGGCGCGCTCGGCCCCGTCGCGGGCGCCCTGCGCGACCTGGGCCTGGATGCGGATGGCAGCGATGGGTGTGCGCAGCTCGTGCGCGGCATCGGCAGTGAGCCGGCGCTCACCTTGCAGCAGCGCCTCGATGCGCGCGAACAGCGCATTCAGCGTGCCCAGCAGCGGGGCCAGTTCCGCAGGCATGTCCGCCAGCGCCAGGGAGGCGAGCTGGTCGGGCTGGCGCGTGGCCAGCTCGGTGCGCAGGCGGCGCAGCGGTGCCAGCCCCCAGCGCAGCACGGCCACGGCCAGCAACAGCATCAAGACCAGTGCGGCGGCGCCCAGGCCCAGCAGCGGCCCGAGCATGGCCCACAGGATTTCCTGTCGCGCCGACTCGCTTTCGCCAACCAGCACAGTCACGTCTGCGCTGGCGCCGTGCGTGACGAAGACGCGCCAGCCCACGTCGCCGCGCGTCACGGCATGAAAGCCGTCCGCCAGCGGCGCCATCGGCTCGATAGGCGCCTGCGACGAGCGCAACGCCAGCCGGCCTTCGTGAAAGACCTGGAAGACGGCGCGCGGCGCATAGCGGTGCAGGCTGGGTGCGTCGAGCACCATGTCGTCGTCATGGGCCAGCTTGCGGCTGTGCTGCACGACGAGCAGGGCCGCGGCCTGGGTCAGGTGGGCGTCCAGCAATTCGTCGAGCTCGTGCTCGGCCTGGCGCAATGCCAGCGCGGCCGTCAGCCCACCGATGCCCAGGGCCACGGCCAGCACGCCGGCCAGCAGCCGCGCCTGCAGCGAGGCCAGCGCCTTCATGGCCGCGGCACCCGGTAGCCGACGCCGCGCACCGTCTCGATCAGCCCGGCGCCCAGCTTGCGCCGCAGATGGTGCACGTGGACTTCGATGGCGTTGCTTTCCACCTCCTGGCCCCAGGCATAGAGCTGGCCCTCCAGCTGCTCGCGGCTCAGCACGCGGCCGGCCTGGCGCAGCAGCAGGGCCAGCAGGTCGAACTCGCGCACCGACAGCGCAACCTCGGCGCCGGCCTGCGTCACGCGGCGGGCGGCTGGGTCCAGCAGCACGTCCTGCCAGGCCAGCTGCTCCTGCGGCTGGCCATGGGCGCGCCGCGCCATAGCGCGCAGCCGCGCGCCCAGCTCGAACAGGTCCACCGGCTTGACGACATAGTCGTCGGCGCCGCCATCCAGCCCGCGGATGCGGTCGGGCACGGCGTCGCGGGCTGTCAGCACGAGGACCGGCACCATGCAGCCCGCGGCGCGGATGCGGGCCAGCACCTCGAAGCCATCCAGGCGGGGCAGGCCCAGGTCCAGCACGGCTGCGGCATAGGGCGCGGCGCGCAGCTCGCGCTCGGCGGCCTCGCCGTCGCGCACCCAGTCCACCTGGAAGCCCTGCTGGCGCAGGCCGGCACGCAGGCCGTCGCCCAGCAGGGGGTCGTCTTCGGCGAGCAGGATGCGCATCTGGTCTAGGGTCAGTCGTCGTGGTCTCGTTCGTGATGATGCCGCCCTTCGCCATGGGCCGCCGTGTCGGCGTCCTGCCACGGCGAGGTCGGTCCCAGGCTCCAGGCCCAGAAGCCCAGCAGGGCGACCAGCACGGCCACAGCCAAGCTGCGGTGCATGACCCGCGTCGGCGGCGTGCCGGCCGGCACCGCCTTGCGCCCGGTCAGCATCGCCGGCACCAGGCGGTCGCGCGCCAGCCAGCTCGTCAGCAGCACCGCCGCCACGTGCACGCCGGCGAGCACCAGCAGCCCGTTGGCCAGGGCCTCGTGCACTTCTTCCCAGTCTTCGCCGCCCTGCCAGGCCAGCCAGCCGCTACCGGCGGCGAGCAAGCCGGTGCCAAGCAACGCCAGCACGGCCCAGCCGCCAGCCGGGTTGTGGCCGGCGTGGGGCCGCGCCCGGCCCGCCAGCAGCTCGCGCAAATGGGCGGCCACGGTCGCCGGCCCGCGCACGAAGCTCGTGAAGCGTGCGGGCGGCGTGCCGACGAAGCCCCACAGCAGGCGTAGCACCATGGCGCCCGCCAGCGTCAGGCCGAAGCTGATGTGCACGGCCCGCCAGCCGTCGGCCTCGGCGGTCAGCCAGGCGCCGGCCGTGCTCAGCGCCATCAGGGCGTGCAGCAGGCGTACCGGCGCGTCCCACAATGGCTGCGTGACAGTCGCGGGCGGGTTGGCGGATGGCGTGTCGTTCAGGGGTGTGTCCATGTTGGCCTCCTTGGGTGGCGCCATGCTGCCGGCGCCGGCTTAGGGTTTTCTGAAGCCGGCCGGACAATCGCGGCCATGGACTGCCGCCCTCACTGCGCCGCCTGCTGCATCGCCCCGTCGATCAGCTCGCCCATCCCTGGCCACCCGAATGGCAAGCCGGCCGGCGTGCGCTGCGTGCAGCTCGATGACGAGGACCGCTGCCGCATCTTTGGCCGGCCCGAGCGTCCGGCAGTGTGCGGATCGCTGCTGCCGCACGAGGAAATGTGCGGCGACAGCCGCGAGCAGGCGATGCGCTGGCTGGGCTGGATGGAGCGCGAAACCGCGCCGCCGGCCCCCTAGCAAACAGGTCGTAACGACTTGCGCGGGCTTGCGCCTCCGTCGGCCTCCTAGACTGCCGCGCCCGCGCTTGACGTGGGTTTGAAGTCAGGGAGAGACATGAGATCCGAACCACATCACCGTGCCACGGTGCGGGCTTCGCGCCGCCTGTTGGGCGCCATCGCCTTGCTGTTGAGCGTCGCCAGCGCCCAGGCGGCGGTCGACGAGCTGCGGCCCTATCCGCGCGCCAAGGCATTGGGCCGTTATGACAACCCGTTGGAGGCTGGCGCCCTGCCCATCAGCCCGCCCGAGCGTGCCAAGGGCGGCAACCGCACCAGCCGCGTGCGCCTGCCTTACGAGGGCGCGGTGAGCCTGGTGCAGTACAGGCACGAGGCCGACGACAGCCCGTTGTTGATTGCCCGCCACTACGCCGGCCTGCTGCGCGACCAGGGCTTCGAGCTGGTCACCATCTGCGACATACCCTGCAGGTCGCCCGATGGCGCCGAGGACGCAGGCGTCTACTGGTTCCACGAACTGGACCTGGCCAAGAAGCTGACGTGGAACTACTTCGGCGACCGCGGCATGTACCTGATCGGCCACCGCGCCGACGCCGTCGTGGCCATCCGCGTGGGTGCGGCGCACGCCGGCTATGCCTCCGTCATCAAGACCGTCAGCGCACCCCAGTTGGACCGCGGCCCGCTGCTGGCTTACATCGACGCCCAGCGCGCGCCAGCCGCCGACGCGCCGCTGCCGCCGCCACCTGGCCGCGTGGCCCCGAGCCCGCAACCTCCCGCATCGGCACCGGCGCCCAACCCCTTCGTCAAGGAGGTGGCGCCGGCCGAACTCGGCGCCTTCGTGCGCAACACGAAGGGTTGGGTGGTGTTGCAGCTGAGCTCCCATGAGCCGGGTTGCGGCTATTGCGTGAGGGCCAACCCGACCTTTAACGCGCTGGCCCAGCACGAGTCGCCCAAGGGCGTGAGCTTTGTTCGCGTGGCCTTCCAGCCCTGGACGTCGGTCAGCGGCAACGAGTTCGCCGTCCAGTACGGCGTCAGCGGCCTGCCGACCTTCTTCACGTTCCAGGACGGCCAACTGATGCGCCGCCACCAGGGCATTGCCGACGAGGCGACGCTGCGCAAATCGCTGCTCGATGGCCTGAAGTGACCGGCTGCGGCCTAGGGCGTTTACGCTCGCGCCCATGACGCCCTTGGACATGCCCCTGGACACGCCTGTTCCCGCCGACAGCCTGCTGGCTCGCCTCGCCGCCGAGCGTGGCGCCTTTGCCGATGCCTACATGCTGAAGTTCCCGCGCACCGTGACCCTCGCCGAGTTCGTCGAGGCTTTCTACACGACGCGCCTCTTCAAGGTCGAGCGCGCGCTGATCGCACTGTTCGGCCGCCCCTCCAGCGACGCGATGGCGCGCGCGGTGGCGCATGGCGAGGGCGAGCGCCTGGCGGTCTGGACCATCGAGGCGCGCAGGCCCGACGAGCTGCTGATGCACGAGGACAGCGGCGCCACGCGCTCCTGGTTCAAGGCCGAGGCGGGTGCGGCGGGTACCACGCTGTGGTTCGGCTCAGCCGTCGTGCCGCGCCGCCGCGAGCCTGGCGGCGAGCCGCGCTTCGGCCGGGTCTTCCACGCCCTGCTGGGCTTTCACCGCTGGTATTCGCGGGCCTTGCTCAAGGCGGCCGCTCGACAGCTGGGTTAGCGTTCGGTGCCCGGGCCAGTGAGCTTCTCTGTGACGACCTGCCCGGTCGCCATCTCCTCGATCCAGACTTCGCAGCGGTCGGCGGCGATGTGGCCGGCAACGGTGTAGCGCTTACCGTCCTGCGGCGTGAAGCTCACGTCACCCACGGTGCGGCAGCTCGGGTTCGACATCGCGACCAGCGGTGAGGCGTACTGGGTTGCGGCCTGCAGTCGCACCCGCGCGGACTGCGGCGGCAGTTCGTTGGTCAGCGCCACCGGCGCCAGCGTCATGGCGTTGCCCTGTCCGGCCCGCGCGCTGGCCATGCTGCTGCTGGAAAGTCGCCGCCCGTCGACCTCGGTCATCTCGAAGACGTGCAGCCGCTGTGGGCTTATTGCCGTGACCTGATCGGCGACGTTGACCGTGGGCCCGCTGTAGTCCGGCGGCGTGGCGGCTTCGAAGGCGGTGAAGCTTTTGAAGCTGGTGCAGCCGGACAGCAGCAGCGCCATGGCGGCGAGGGTGACGATGGGTTTCATGCGGCGCGCAGCTTAGCGCGCCACCGCGGCCCGCATCGAGCGGGCCACGTAAAGCAGGGCTACGGCCGCCAGCGCAAAACCAACGACGACGCCCGGCATGACCTGGCTCCAGCGCAGCGCCTCGCCCTTGAGCACGGCCATCATCAGCGTGTTCTGCGCAAGGCCTGGCACCCAGTAGTACCAGGCCGCCTCGCCACCCGGGTTGAGCAGGCTGACCATGGGCATCAAGGTGACGGCGGTGATGACCAGGGTGCTGCCGGCCTGGGCTTCCTTGAAGGTCTTGGAGCGGATGGCCAAGGCCATCAACAGAGCCGACAGGCCGGCGGCCAGCGGGATCTGCAGCAGCCAGAAGGCCAGCACCTCGGGCCCGCCAAAGCTGAACTGGGCCTGCAGCACGTCGCTCTTGAGCAGCCACTGCGCCGGCACGAAGCTCAACGAGGACAGCAGCGCCACCGCCATGCCCAGCAGCGCCACGGCGCCCCATTTGCCGGCCACGATGGCACCGTGTGGCGCCGGGTTCATCAAGAGCGGCTCCAGCGAGCCGCGCTCGCGCTCACCCGCCGTGCTGTCCAGCGCCGCGGTCAGCGCGCCGTAGAGCACGGCCATGATGATGAACATCGGGATGATGCCGGTCAGCCGCGCGGCGCGGGCCTGGGCGCTGGCGAGGTCGCGGTCCTGGATGTCGACGGGTTCGAGCAGCTCGGTGGACACGCCGCGCATCGCGAGGTTGAGCGTTGAGCGTTCGCGGTTGAAGCCCCAGAGCAGGCTCTTGATGGCACCAACGCCGGCATTGGCCCGCTGGTTGGCGCTGTCGCTCACCACCTCCACCGTCGGCGCCTCGCCGGCCAGCAGTTTGGCTTCGAAGTCCTTGGGCACGACGAGCACCGGCTCCAGCAGCGTGGTGGCGCGCAGCCGGGCCTCGTAGTCCTCGGGCGCGGCCTTGAGCGTGTAGGTCTGGCGCTCGATGAAGTTCTTCAGCGTTGGCGCGGTGTCGATGCCAACGGCCAGCACCTCGCGCTTGTCGGCGCGCTCCTCGAGCGACGCGATCAGGCCTGAAAGCGCCATCAGCAGCAGCGGCCCCATCAGAACCGCTGGGATCAGCAGACGCAGCAGCGTGCGCCGGTCGCGAAGCGCGTCGCTGAGCTCTTTGACAAAAACGATCAGTGCTTGTTTCATGCCGCCACCTCTTCCGGAAATGCGAGCTTGACGAAGGCGTCCTCGAAACGCGATTCGCCGGCCAGTTCCAGCAGCTGCGGCACGCTGCCATGGGCCACGCTGCGCCCCTTGGACACGACGACGACCTCGTCGCAGAGGTGTTCCACCTCCTGCATGATGTGGGTCGAGAAGACGATGCACTTGGCGCCGCCTTCGGGGCTGCGCAGCCAGCGCAGCGCCTCGCGCAAGGCGCGCGTGGCCAGCACGTCCAGGCCGTTGGTGGGCTCGTCGAGCACGATGTTGGCGGGGTCGTGCACGAGGGCACGGGCCAGGGCTGTCTTCATGCGCTCGCCTTGACTGAAGCCGTCGGCGCGGCGGTCCAGGATGCTGCCCATGTCGAGCAGCTTGGCGAGTTCCTCGGCACGCGCGTTGGCGGCATCGGGACTCATGCCCTGCAGGCGGCCGAAGTAGACGATGTTCTCGCGCGCCGACAGGCGCGGGTACAGGCCATGGGCATCGCCGAGGATGCCCATGCGCGACAAGGCCTTCAGCGGCGCGTCCTGCACGGCAATGCCGTCCACGCTGATGTGACCGGCGTCCGGCGGGAACAGGCCGGCCAGCATGCGCAGCGTCGTCGTCTTGCCGGCGCCATTGGCGCCCAGCAGGCCGGTGATGCGGCCGTTGGCGGCCTTGACGCTGACGCCCTGTACCGCGTGCACGACGCGCTTGCTGTCTTTGGAGTTCCGGCGCTTGAAGAGGCTGCCGCCGCTCTGGGCCGTGAACTGCTTGTGAACATCCTGGATGTCGATCATTGAGCGGCCCCTCCCTGAACCGGCTGGAAGGCGACGGGTCGCGGAATGCGCGTCGCGCAGGCGGCGTCCTGGGGCAGGGCGGCCTCGTCCTGCTTGGCGTCGATGAAGCGGAACATCAGGTCGCGCATGCAGCCCACGGCCATGACGCCGTGGCCCGCCTCGGCAACGACCACGTGCTGCACGCGCTCCGGATGGCCGGCGCCCAAGGCCTTGGCGACATGCTCGCCATGGCGTGGCGGCGTGGCGGGGTCGGCGCCGCCGCTCAGCACGAGGACCGGGCTGGGTGCAGGCGGCATCCTGTAGAAGTCCGCCGCCACGTCGCCGCGTGGCCAGGTCTTGCAGACGCGGGCGTACATCTCGGCGTCGATGGTGCGGAAGTCCGCGCCCGGCGTGTCCTTCGCCTCGGCTATGCGGGGCACGTCCTCCGCACACATGACCGAGAAATGCATGCCCATGGCCAGGCGCATGGAGGGGCTGGAGCCAAAGGCCGTCGTCAGGCCGAAGAGGCTGGCGAAGTTGCCGTCGCTGGCCGCCGCGTGGATGGCGGCGGGCAGGGCTGCCGCCAGGGCGGGCTGGTAGAGCGGCCCGCGCACGGAGCGCATCACCAACTCGCGGTCCACGGTGAAGCGCTCGGGCACGCCGGTCAGCGGTTGCTGCACATTGACCTGGCGCGGCAGCGAGGCAAGCAGCTTCTGCCAGTCGGCGCGCAGCTCGGGGTGGGTCTTGGCGTGGGCCTGGAAGAGCTTGTCCAGCGCCGCCTGGCCGTCGGTGGAGAAACTGGCCGGCAGGATCATGTCCGGCGGCGCGACGCCGTCGATGACGGTGCGGCGGACCTTGGTGGGGAACAGGCGCAGGTACTCCACCGCGGCGCGCGTGCCGTAACTGGCACCGACGAGATTCCACTGCGGCACCCCCAGCTGCTCGCGCACGGCGTCCATGTCCTGCATCGCGATGGTCGTCGTGAAGAAGCGCAGGCCGCCGTCCTTGCCGTAAGGCAGTTTTTCCAGCTCGGCGCGGCATTCGTCGATGCGGCGCATCTGCGCGCTGGGCTCGAGCTGCTCAGCGACGGAGAGCTTGCTGTCGTCGGGGCAGTCCAGCGGCGCCGAGCGGCCGGTGCCGCGCTGGTCGATGAAGACAAGGTCGCGGCGGTTGTTCAGCCTGGACAGGCGCGGCAGCACGCGCGCAGCCACCTTGATCGCACTCTGGCCAGGCCCGCCGGCCAGCAGCAGCACGGCGTCGGGCTGCTTGTTGCGCGCCAGCGCGGGCACCACGACGTAGTGGATGTCGATCTTCACGCCGTCCGGCCGGGCCGGGTCCAGCGGGCGCTGCAGGCTGCCGCATTGCAGCTCGTTGGGGATGCCGTCGATGCGGCAGGGCTTGAGCGGCCCTGCGGCCGCCACCGTGCACAGGCCGGCCATTGTCAGCAGGGCCAGCAGGCGTCCTCGCCAATCACGCATGCCAATCTCTTCTTGTCGTTGCAGTGGCGAGCAGTATCCGGCCCGGGCGGCGGCGTGGGGCAATGGGCCGGGATGAGTGGCGGTAGCAGCCGCGCGAGCGGCGGGAAAGCGCGCGTGGGTGGCTTCAGCCCCGGCCCACGCTGGCGACAACAAGGCGCGCCAGGGCCGCCGTCGCATCGACGACCGGCAGGCCGCAGGCTGCGGCGCCCAGCACGATGGGGATCTCCGTGCAGGCCAGCACGAGGACGGCCGCGCCGCGCTGGCGCAATGCGCGAGCCGCGTCGGCCAGCAGGGCCTGGCCGTCCTGCAGCCGGCCGGCCTTGACGGCCTCGATGCCGGGCATGACGCGCTCCAGCATTTCGGCGGCGGTCGGCAGCAGCCACTGCACCGGTGGCGCGTCGGCCAGGCGGCGGTTGATATACAGGCCCGAGGCGGTGGTCGCGTCGGTGGCCAGCAGGCCGATGCGGGCCTCGGGTCCGGCCAGGTCCAGCGCCTCGCGCAGCGCCGCGTCGACGAGGTGGAGCATGGGCCGCTGCAGCTGGGCCTGGACCTCGTCGAACCACAGATGGGCGGTGTTGCAGGGCATGACGATGAGGTCGGCGCCGGCCGACGTCAGCCGCCGGCCGCTGGCGACGATGGCCTCCAGCGGCGAGTCGCCCAAGCCCCGGAAGGCTGCGGTGCGGTCCGGGATCTGCGGCAGGCAGCTGACGATCATCGGCACGTGGTCCTGATCGCGCGCGGCCGATGTGGCGTCAAGCACCTTGCGCATGAAGTCGACCGTGGCCAGCGGGCCCATGCCGCCCAGCACGCCGATGACGTTCATGTCAGTTGTCCATTCCGCGGTCGTGGCACCCGCGACGCATGAAGGATTCTTCGGGCCGAGCGCCGGGCCGCCCCAAGCCGGCCCGGTGGGCGATGTGCTTGCCCGCGTTCAGCGCGGCAAGACTGGGCGAGGGGCGTACTTTCACTTCAGACGGCCGGCTTGTCGGACAGCTGCTTGAGGTTGTCGCGCAGCTCCGGGCTCATCGGCGCATTCAGGTTGATGCCGCGCGGCGCGATGGGCGACTGGAACCACTTCTTGTACAGCGCCTCGAACTCGCCGCTCTTCATCAGCCCGCCCACGGTGTCGTCGACGAGCTTCTTGAAGGCGGGGTCGTCCTTGCGCAGCATGATGGCGTAGGGCTCGACCTGCAGCGCCTCGCCGACGATGGCCAGCGAGGCCGGGTCCTGGGCGCTGGCGCGCAGGCCGAACAGCAGGATGTCGTCCATGCCGAAGGCGTCCGCGCGGCCTTGCTGCACGAGCAGGGCCGATTCGGCATGGTCCTTGGCTCCCAGCAGCTCAAAGCCCAGGTCGCGCTCGACGTTGAACCGGCGCAGCACCTGGACGTTGGTGGTGCCCGAGGTCGAGACGACCTTGCGTCCCTTCAGGTCGGCGAACCCCTGCACCGGTGAGCCAGCCTTCACGAGCAGCCGCGTGCCGGTGTAGAAGTAGTTGATCGAGAACGCGACCTGCTTGTTGCGCGCGCTGTTGTTGGTCGTCGAGCCACACTCGATGTCGATGGTGCCGTTGGTCAGCAGCGGGATACGGTTCTGCGAGGTCACGGCCTGCGCGGCCACCTTCAGGTCGGCGCGGCCGGTGGCTTTCTTCACCTGCTCGACGACCTTGGCGCAGATCTCCCAGCCAAAGCCCGTGGGCCTGGCGTCTTCGCCGAGGTAGGAGAAGGGAATGGACGACTCGCGGTAGGCGAGCGTGATCGTGCCCGAGGCCTTCACCTTGTTGAGCGTGCCGGGTTCGGCGTGGGCGCACAGGCATGTCAGGGCGGCGAGGGTGAGGGCGGCGGCGGAATGCTTCATGAAGTCCTCCATGGCGGGGCGTTGATCGATGGGCTGGATGCTAGGAAAACCGGCCCCGGCCGTGCATCGCGTTTGACCGCTATCTCATCAGCTGACCTAATGAAGCCCGCCATGAGAATCAAGCACGTCGAAGTTTTCCACGCCGTCATGCTGACCGGCAGCGTCGGCGCCGCCGCCAAGCTGCTGCACGTGACCCAGCCCGCCGTCACGCAGACCCTGCAGCACGCCGAGCTGCAGCTTGGCTACGCGCTGTTCACGCGCCAGAAGCGCCGCCTGGTGCCCACGCGTGAAGCCCAGGCCCTCTACCCCGAGGTGCAGGCGCTGATGCTGCAGCTGGAGTCGCTGCGCCGCATGGCCTCGGCGCTGCGGCAGGGCCAGGACCACCCTTTGCGCATCCTCATCGTGCCGTCGCTCGCGGTGCGTGCGCTGCCGGACGCACTGCGCATCTTCCGCAAGGCGCATGCGGGCATGCCGGTGTCGGTGCGCACGCTGCACTCCAACGACATCGCCCGCGCGATGGCGCTGCAGGAGGGCGATGTCGGCATCGTCTACGGCAAGCTGCCGCATCCGGCGTTGCAGGACGAATTCGTCGCGGCGGGGCGGCTGGTCTGCGTGTCCGCGCGCAAGACGCCGGCCGACAAGCGCACGACGGTGACGATGCAGGAGGTGCTGCGCGAGCCCTTCATCCGCATCGACGAGCGCGACCCGCTGGGCGCCGTGCTGGCCGATCACTGGTCACGCCTGGGCCTGGTCGCCAAGGCCGGCATGACGGTGCAGACGCACCATATCGCCATGGTCATGGCCGAGCAGGGCTTCGGTCCCGCCATCATCGACTCCTTCACTGCCCAGGCCGCCACGGGCGAGGGCCTGCACGTGCGCACCCTGCTGCCCGAAGTGCCGGTGGAGGTGCACGCCGTGCAGCCACAGGGCGTGCGCTCGCCGCGCGCCGTGGCGGACTTCATCGCCGCCTTTCGCACGGTCATCACGGCCTGACGCGGCCGTGGCGGCGTATGCTGGGCCGCAATCCCTCAGCCCGCCGGAACGCCAGCCATGACCCTCTGCCCGATCGCTGCCGTAGTCGGCTGCGCCAAGTGCCCGGCCTTCCGGGTCTGCCCACTCAAGACGGTCATCGGCGATGTGGCCAAGACGCCGCCCCCGCCGGCCAAGGCGCGCAAAAAATGATGCCTGAAGTCGCGGGCATGGCTTAGATTCCCATCCCACGACGGCGACCGTGCCGCAACGAAAGGCTGAGCGTGCAGACACTCGACGAGATGCGTGACCGTTGCCTGCTGACTGCCGAGCAGCATGCCGAGATCGGTGCCTGGGTCAGCCAGGCGCGCACCCCCGAGGCCATCCTGGCCATGCCCGAAGGGCTGTGGCGCACGCTGGAACTGGCCAGCGTGCTGATGGACGTGGACGCCGACCTGCGGCGCGACCCGCTGCTGTCCGATTCCTAGCGGTCAGGCCTTGCTGGTCGGCTTCATCAGTCCCTGGCAGGCCGACCTGGCCTTGGCATCGGCGGCATCCAGCTTGCCGCAGACGCCGTCGAGCTGGGCCTTGAGCCGGCCCACGGCGGCGGCTTGCGCCGGGCTCTGATTCCACGCGCCCAGCAGGGTCGCCACCTTTTTCAATGAACGCTCGCTGCGTTCGTAGAAGGCGCCGGGGTCCTTGTCTGCCTCGGTAAAGAGCTGGGCCGCCGCCTTCTCGATGCGCGGCGTGTCCTCGGGCGACAGCTCGACCAGCGCGCCGAGGTAGGTCGTGCCCCACTGCAGGCGCGTGGCCGGCCCCTCGCTCTTGTTGAAGGCCTCCTCGTACCAGCGCAGCGCGTCGGCCTTGCGGCCCTGTTTCTTCGCGTTGCCGCCGAGCTGGCTCATCAGGTAGTAGGGCGAGTGGCTGCGCGCCAGGGCTGACTTCAGCAGCTCGTCGCTTTCCTTCCAAAGGCCGGCGCGGCCGAGCAGGTGGGCGGCCTCGGTGACGACGGCCTGGCGCTCGTAGCCGTCGGTGATCTCGCGATTGGCTCGGCTGGCCTGTTCGCGCGCCTCGGCCAGCAGCGCGGCGGGGATGTTCTTCGGGTTCGGGTCGTCCTTGGGCGAGTCCAGCCGAGCCAGGTCGATGCGGCCCTGCAGCGCGTTCAGCCGGTCGGCGCGGGACAACGTGGCGTCTTCGTTGAGGCGTTTCAGCGCCGCGTCGAACTCGGCGACCAGCGCATTGCGCGCCTCACCGGGTTGCGGGGCGAGCGCCTTGACCAGGTCGGGCGCCTCGTTGGTCAGCACGTCCATGTGGGCACGGGATTGGGCTGCGTCCGCCAGCACGGCGCGCAGGCGTGGCAGCTGTGTGGGGTCGGCCGGCTTGCCCTCGGCCATCGCGCCGATGGACTTCAGCCACAGCCGCGTCGTCGTCTCGGCATCGGCACCTTCGCTGGCCTTGGCCAATTGGGACAGCGTCGCCGGGCGCTGCGCCACCGGCAGCAGTTGTTGCTCGTCGGTCTCCCAGCCATAGAAGCCCAGCAGCCGCCATTCATTGGCCGACAGCTTCTTGCCCGTGGATTTTGAATTGAGGGCATCGGCCAGCACCGCCTTGACCGGGCGGCCGCTGGACAGGCCGAGCTGCAGCACCTTCATGACCTGGGCCGCGTCGGCCTCGCCCGGCAGGCGGGTGATCTCGCTGCCGGCCGGGTTGAACAGGATCAGCGTCGGGTAGCCGCGTACCTTGAAGCGTGTGCCGAGCTTTTGCGCACCGGGCGCATCGCCGTCGATGCCCACGGCGACGAAAGCCTTGCTCTGCTCGATGAAGTCGGCGCGGTTGAACAGCGTCGCCTTGAGCTGGTTGCACGGCGGGCACCACTTGGCGCCCCAGTACAGCAGCACCGGCTTCTTCTCGGCCTTGGCCTGGACGAAGTAGCGGTCGATGTCGGCATCGGCCGCGGCGGCCTGCCAGGAAACGCCGGGGCCGGTGGCGGCGTGGGCGGGAGCGCAGCTCAGGGTCAGGGCCAGCGCAAGCGTCGAGAAGAGGGGTAGCAGCTTCATGGCAGGCGACGAGAAGGGGTGGCGCAATTGTCCTAGGCTTTGCGACAGGCCATGCGCGTTCGCCGAATGGGCTTATGAGCTGGCCGCATCAGTCATGGCCAGCGCCGCTCAGGGCGACCCGAGCACGCGGCAGGCGAGGTCGGTGTCCATGTACTCGGTCACCTCCTTGAGCCGGCCTGCCTGCAGGCGGAACACCATGCAATAGTGGTTGTTGTAGGCCTCGCCCGCGTGGGTCTGCACCTCGCCCTGGCATTGCACGACGACATGGTCGCCCTCCGCGATGAAGCGCTGGGCGCGGCTGCGGTAGCGCGTCGCAAAGCGCTGGAACAGCGGCTGCAGCAACTGCCCGCGCACCACGTCGCGGCCGGCCCAGCAGCGCGACCAGGGCGAGACGCCGGCGATGGTCCAGCTGAAGTCCTCGTCCATGGCGGCAACGAAGGGGGCGCCGTCGCCATCGGCCAGGGCGGCGTAGATGGATTGCAGCAGGGCCTTGTTGGCGGTGGGCGTGTCGATGTCGGTCATGGCTTGATTCCGGGGTTGAGGGGCTTGAGCGGATCACGGGCCGGGCGGTGTCCAGTGGCGATCCAGTCGTCATAAAAATCCAGCTTCTGGTCCAGCGCGGTCAGGGCCTCCTGCCAGCGCGAGATCGTCGCCAGCACGTCGGCGCGGTGGGCGGCGAGCATGTCGCGGCGCGCCGCCAGGCTCTTGCGGCCCTGGGTGACCAACTCGGTGTAGCGGCGCATCTCGGCGATGGACATGCCGGTGGTGCGCAGGCGTTCCATCAGCTCGAGCCACGCGACATGCTGCTCACGGTAGCGGCGCCGCCCGCCGGCGTCCCGCGCCACGCCGGGCACCAGGCCCTGGGCCTCGTACCAGCGGATCGCGTGGACGGATTTGCCGCAGCGCGCCGCCAGGGCGCCAATCAGCAGCAGGGGCGGGTCGTCTCGGGCTGGCATTAGGGCCTGTTCACACTACGGCAATGGGTCGCGAAGGCCCGCCGCCAGGGGCCAATCAAGGCGCAGCGCGCCGCCCGCACTCGCGTGCGGGCCAGCGACGCAACGCCGAGTGGCCCCTGGCGACGGGCCTTCCCGGAGGGTTGTGACCAGAAAGCCCGCATGCTGTGTTGCAGATCCTCGCTGGGTATGAACCCAGCTTGCGGTCTGCTGTCGTGCCTGCGACCTTTCTGGTCACAACGCGGCCCGTTGCCGTAGTGTGAACAGGCCCAGTGCCATTGGACGACCTAGAGTGCACTCGAAGTCAAGGACTCGTTTGATGAGCAGCAGCGACCGATTTGATCTCGCCCTCCAACGTTTGCGCGCGGCGGCCCGGCCCGAAGCGCTCGAAGCCATGGCCGGCTTCGGCCTGACCGGCGAGGGCCGCCTGGGCCTGGCCGTGCCGACGCTGCGCGCGCTGGCCCGCGAGTTCAAGCGCGACCACGGGCTGGCCCTGGCGTTGTGGGACACCGGCATCCCCGATGCCCAGATCCTGGCCGGCATGGTGGCCGAGCCAGCGAAGTTCACTCTGAAGCAGATGGACCATTGGGTCGCCGACATGCGCGCCTGGGATGTCTGCGACCAGGCCTGCACCAATGCCTTCGTCAAGAGTCCGCTGGCCTGGGATGCGATCCCGCGCTGGGCGGCGCGCGAGCCCGAGTTCGAGAAACGCGCCGGCTTCACGCTGCTGGCGGTGGCCGCGGTGCATCAGAAGCAGCGGCCGGATGCCGACTTCATCGCCCGCCTGCCGCTCATCGAAGCCGCGGCTGATGACGAACGCAACTTCGTCAAGAAGGCCGTCAACTGGGCGCTGCGGCAGATCGGAAAACGCAGCAAGGCGCTACGTGAGCCTGCGCTCACTGTGGCGGAACGGCTGTGCCAGCGTGATGAGAAATCGGCGCGCTGGATCGGCACCGACGCGTGCCGCGAGTTGAGCCGCTCGGCCTAAGCCCGGCCCAGCTGCTCCTCGATGGAGCGCGTCTTCTCGTTTGGCGAGTCGCCGCTGTGCAGCGTCGTCTTGCGCTCCACCAGCATCAGCAAACACTCCTCCTCGGCGACCGGGCAGTGCTCCACGCCGCGCGGCACGACGAACATCTGCCCGGCTTCCAGCGTCACGGGGCCGTTGCGCAACTCGATCCGCAGCCGGCCGCGCAGGATGTGGAAGAGCTCGTCCTCGTCGGGGTGGCGGTGCCAGCCGAAAGTCCCCTGCACCTTGGCGACCTTGACGTAGTTGTCATCGAAGGCGCCGATGACGCGCGGCGACCAGAGTTCGGTCAGACCGGCGGCGACGTCGACCGGGCTGACGGCGACGTGAGCGGAGGCGGGGGCGTTGGACATGGCGCGGGCGTCGGCGAAGAGAAGGGGCGCCAGCGTAGCCCGACGGCGCTGGCCGTGACCGCGAGGGGACAAAGACTGGGTCATAAATCGACTCTGACCCCAGTTTTGCTCCCTCTTTGGTGGGAGAGCCGGGGGATGTGCCGGGGTGGTCTCCCCCCTCGCTCCACCCTCCGGGTGATGTCCCCAAAAGGGCTGGGCGCCGATGCTGACGGCATGGCGTTGAACACCACGCCGAGCCTTCAGATCACGGAGCCCTCACCATGCAATTCTTCAGCTCGTCGCAGTCGCCCTGGTCCAACTCCAAGCTGCCCCTGGCCATGCCCGCTCGGTCGCGCACCGGGGTGGCAGGCGGCAAGCCGGAAATCTGCGGCTGGTATGACTCCAGCTTCGACCTGGCCACCGGCCTGGAAGTCTGCGAGCAGGACAACGACACGCTGTACCAGCTCTGGCAACTCTCCCAGAACTAAAGCGTGCAGGCCAGCTTGGTGCCCTGCAGGATGGCCCGTTTGGCGTCCAGTTCGCCGGCCTCCAGCGCGCCGCCGATCAGGTGGACGTTGACGCCAGCGGCCTTCAAGGGCGCCTCGAGTTCGCGCAGCGGCTCCTGGCCGGCGCACAGCACGATGGTGTCGGCCTCGATCAATTGGTTGTCGGCCCGCTTCTCGCCATAGCTGACCCATAGGCCCTCGGGCGTGATCTGCTCGTAGTTGACGCTGGCCAGCATGTCGACGTTCTTCATCTTCAGCGCCGCGCGGTGGATCCAGCCGGTCGTCTTGCCCAGGCCCGCGCCGGGCTTGCCGGCCTTGCGCTGCAGCAGCGTGATCTGGCGGGTGGGCGCCTCGGGAGCCGGCCGCAGCAGACCGGCACGCACCTGTTCCGGATCGCCCACGCCCCAGTGGCGGCGCCAGGCCGCCGGGTCCAGCGTCAGCGAATGGCCGGCTTCCAGCAGGTATTCGGCCACGTCGAAGCCGATGCCGCCCGCGCCGACGATGGCCACGCGCGCGCCCACCGGCTTGCCGTGCCTCAGCACATCGATATAGCTCAGCACCTGGCCGCGTGCCTGGCCTTCGTCCTGGCCCTTGATGCGCGGGTTGCGCGCGCTCACGCCGGTGGCCAGCAGCACCTCGTCAAAGCCCTTCAGGTCTTCGGCCGAGGCCCGACAGTTCAGCTTCAGTTCGACGCCGGTGATCTCGATGCGGCGGCGGAAATAGCGCAGCGTCTCGCCGAACTCCTCCTTGCCCGGAATGCGCTTGGCCATGTTGAACTGGCCACCGATCTCTGCCGCCGCGTCGAACAGCGTGACCGCATGGCCGCGTTCGGCCAACGTCGTTGCTGCGGCCAGGCCGGCAGGGCCGGCACCGACGACGGCGATGCGCTTTTTCGCGCCCTGCACGGGCCGCAGCACGATCTCCTGCTCGTAGGCCGCCCGTGGGTTGACGAGGCAGGTCGAGATCTTCTGCGCGAAGGTGTGGTCCAGGCAGGCCTGGTTGCAGGCAATGCAGGTGTTGATCTCGTCCGCCCTGCCCTGGCGCGCCTTCTTGACGAACTCGGCATCGGCCAGGAAGGGCCGGGCCATCGACACCATGTCGGCGCTGCCGTCGGCCAGCACGCCTTCGGCCACCTCGGGCGTGTTGATGCGGTTGCTGGTGATCAGCGGCGTCGCGATGCCTTCCTCGCGCAGCTTGGCGCGAAGCTTTGCCGTCACCCACGCAAAGCCCGCGCGCGGCACGCTGGTGGCGATGGTCGGGATGCGCGCCTCGTGCCAGCCGATGCCGGTGTTGATGAGAGTGGCGCCGCCCTTGGCGACGCGCCGACCCAACTCCACCACCTCCTCCCAGCTGCTGCCGCCCGGCACCAGGTCCAGCATGGACAGGCGGTAGATGATGATGAAGTCCGGCCCGACGGCCTCGCGCATGCGCGCCAGGATCTCCAGCGGCAGGCGCATGCGGTTCTCGTAGCTGCCGCCCCAGTCGTCGGTGCGCTGGTTGGTGTGTTCCACCAGAAACTGGTTGATGAAGTAACCCTCTGAGCCCATCACCTCCACGCCGTCGTAGCCGGCCTCGCGGGCCAGCTTCGCGCAGCGGATGAAGGCGCGGATCTGGCGCTCGATGCCGCGCGCACTCAGCTCGCGGGGCGTGAACGGGCTGATCGGGCTCTGGATGCGCGACGGCGCCACGCACAGTGGCGAATAGCCATAGCGGCCGGTGTGCAGGATCTGCAGCGCGATCTTGCCGCCCTCGGCATGCACAGCGTCCGTGATGATCTTGTGGCGCCGCGCCGCGCCCGACGTGGCCAGCGTGCCTGCGAAAGGCTTGGCCCAGCCTTCGATATTGGGCGCGAAGCCGCCGGTGACGATCAGGCCCACCTCGCCACGGGCCCGTTCGGCGAAGAACACCGCCATGCGCTCGAAATGCTTGCGCCCATCCTCCAGCCCGGTGTGCATGCTGCCCATCAGCACGCGGTTCTTCAGCGTCGTGAAGCCGAGGTCCAGGGGCGCGAGGAGATGGGGATAGTTCATGGCGGCGGATGCTAACCAGCGACACCCCCCAAGAATTGGAGTGCTCTCCTCACCTCAGCACTGGGGCAGACCCTCCCCTCAGCAACAGTTCTTCACCCACCGCTAGATGGTGGAAATCGTGACATCCTCGGCTTGAGTTCTAATCGCGATCCGCGTTCTTGGCCGCACTCTTGTCGATGAGTGCCCGGCGGTTTGGTTTTTTCGGAGAGTTCTCGATGCGATTCACCCCCTGGGCCACCCGGCTGGTCCTGACGCTGAGCCTGTCGGCCACTGCTTTCCTGACCGCCTGCGGCGGCGGTGGCGGCGGCAGCAGCGATACGCAGGTCCGCCTGCTCAACGCCACGCGTTCCTACAGCGCACTGTCGTTGTCGGTCAACGATGTCAAGATCAATACCGGTGTGGCTTATGCGAGCGTGGGCGAGTACGCCAAGGTCGACACCGCCAACACCGCGACCAAGGTGCTGGCCGACCCCGTGGGTACCAGTGTGTCGGCCCTGACGCCCACGCTGACTTCGGGCACCAACTACACCTTCATCACCTACGGCTTCGCCGGCGCCATCCGCACGACGCTGCTGCAAGAGGCTGAGACGGCGCCCGCCGCCAGCAGCGCCAAGCTGCTGGTGCTGAACCTGGCCCCCGATGCCGGCGCGATGGACGTCTACGTGACGACTGCCACCGACGACATCAACTCCGCCACCGCGCTGACGACCAACCTGCAGGGCGGCGCCGGCAGCGGTTACATCACGCTCAACTCGGGCACCTTCCGCGTGCGCGTGACCGGCTACAACAAGCGCACCGACCTGCGCCTGGACATCCCGGCCGTCACGCTCGACTCGGCCAGCGTCAACACGCTGATCCTGACGGCCTCCGATGGCGGCGTGCTCGTCAATGGCATCACGGTGGTCCAGAAGGGCGCCGTCAAGAACTTCGCCAACACCCAGAGCCGCGTGCGCACTGTCGCCGCCCTCACCGCGGGCGGCACGGTGGGCTCGTCCCTCAACGGCCAGCAGATGTTCAGCAGCGCCATCAGCCCGCTGATCAGCGACTACGTGACGACCGCCTCGGGCGCCAGCACGCTGTCCACCCAGGTCAACGGCGCCCCGGTCAGCTTCACCGCCCCGACCCTGGCCGCCGGCAAGGACTACACCTTGCTGGTCTGGGGTGACGCCGCCGCGCCCAAGATGTCGGTGCTGGACGACGACAACCGCCTGCCCACCGTCAACGGCAACGTGAAGATCCGCCTGGTCAACGCCCTCGCCGCCCAGACCTCGGGCGTGTCTGTGAACGTCGACTTCAGCGCCATCGCGTCCAATGTGCTGCCCGGCACGGCCTCGGTGCCCAACAGCATCTCGTCGACGACGGCTTCGCAGGTGGATGTGACGGTGCCGACGACGTCCTCGTCGATCTACACCAACGCTGCGCTGGCCTTCCCCGCCAACAGCGTGTGGACCTTCTTCGCGGTGCCCACCACGACGACGCCCGGCACGGCGACCTCGCCGGTGCCCTTCATGAGCGCCCTGCCCAAGCGCGAGCGCCCGTAAGCTCTCCCCGTGCAGAAAGCCCCCGCGGCCACCGGCCCCGGGGGCTTTTTACTTTTCGGCGCTTTCCGGCCCGCGCGAAGATGGCGCCATGTCCGCGCCGACCCGCCTTCACCTGCAGCGCCTGCGCCTGCTCTGGCGCAGTGCCGGCTGGCCCAGCCAGGACCTCGTCGAAGTCGAGCTGCTGGCCGCGGGCTGGGTCGAGCGCCTGCAGGAGCCGGGCGGCCGCGAGCGCCTGCGTGTGACCGACGCAGGCGTCGCGCTGATCGCCGATTCACTGACCCGAAACCGCACCGCCCGCGACGCCCACGAGACCCTGGTCGAGCGCGTTGCCCTCGAGATGCAGCGTGCCGGCCGCATCGCTTGGCGCGGCCTCACGCTGCGCGCCGGGCTGCCCGGCGAAGAGGGCAAGACGCTCTGGGTCAACGCCATGCCCGACGTCTATTCCATCCGCCACAGTACGGTGGAGGACTACCTCGAACCCGCCATCCACGAGATCAAGGTCAGCCGCGCCGACCTGCTCGGCGAGCTGCGCCGCCCGGCCAAGTCCGCGGCCTACCAGGCCCTGTGCGGCCAGTGCTGGTTCGTCATCAAGGCGGGCATCGCGGTGCCCGAGGAGATCCCGCCCGACTACGGCGTGCTGATCGGCCATGGCAGCCACCTCGAGCTCGCGCGGCCGGCGCCCAAGCGCGCTTGCAAGCCCGACTTCGCGACCTGGATGGCGCTGGCGCGCGCGACGCCGCTGGCGCCACCGGAAGACCCCCAGTCCCACCTGGCTTGAGGCCTGCCCATCATCCCGCCAAGGGAGGGAGACGCCCATGATGCGCGGATTGACGGAGGGGCTGGCCGTCCTGCGGGATAGCCGGTTGGGCGCTCGCCAGGAAAGCCCGCCCGGCGCGGCCCTCTACGGCCCACAATCCGCTTCATCCCCAACGGCCAGATGACCCGATGGCGACTGCCAAGAACACCGTCCCGACCGACGACAGCAGCGAGGCCCGCTTTGCAGCGCGGCCCGAGGTGCACATGGCCGATTACCGGGCGCTCGCCGCGCGGATGGCGCTCAAGGAATGGCATTCATGAGCGGCACCCTGCTCGACACGAACTGCCCACGCTGCGGCGGCGGCTTCGAGTGCGGCGCGGCATTGGGCCCGGCCGGCCACTGCGCCTGCTTCGGCATCCGGCTGACCGAGAGATTGCGCACCCAGCTCATTGAGCAATACAGCGGCTGCCTGTGCCTGACCTGCCTGCGCGAGCTGATCGAGGCCGACGGGCGCCGTCACCCCGTGATCGGCTCGGCCAAGGCCTCGGGCTGACCGGCAGCGGCCACCTCGGCCAGATAGCCCGCCAGCCGGGCCGTGTCGCAATGCACCGTCAACGCGCTGACGCGCCCCCAGCGCAGCTCGAACTCATGCATGCCGCGGTTGCTGCCCTCGCGGCCGCCGGGCAGCTGGAAACGGTCGCGCCAGGCCACGACGGCCCGCGTGCGCCAGGGCCAGCCGCTGACCCAGACGCCGTCCACCTCGAAACGCAGACCCGGCAGCAGGCGCTGCAGGCGTGAATACCAGCGTGTCGTCGCGGCCAGGTCACGGCGCTCGCCACCCAGCGCGTGGTTGCCGACCATGCTGTGGCAATGCTGCGCCGCGAACTGGCCCGGAATGCCCTCATAGCGCCCCGCGTTCAGCGCCGCAAAGGCCGCCAGCAGCTTGCGTTTGACGATGGCGTGGTACATGGCCGCTCTCCTTGTCAACCCGTCAGACCTGCATGATCTTGACGATGTAAAGATGATGGCAGTATCCCCCTTGATCTTGCTGGTGGCAAGATGCGGTGCATGACCAAGGCTGCGCCGACCCGACCGCCCTCCGGCAAAGACGAAACCAAGCCAGTGCGTGCGCCGCGGGCCGGGAAGGTCGCGGGCCAGCTCGACGCCGACCGCCCGCCGCGCCCGCGTGCGAAAGCGGCTGGTGCCTATCACCACGGTGAGCTGCGCGAGGCGCTGCTGGACGCGGCTGAGGCCCTGCTGGCCCAGCGCGGCGCAGCGGCGCTGAGCCTGCGCGACGTCGCCCGCAGCGCCGGCGTCTCGCATGCGGCGCCCTATCACCACTTCGCCGGCCTGCCGGAGCTGCTGGCCATGCTGGCGGCGCGCAGCTTCGAGCAGCTGGGTGCGGCCATGCAGGCGGGCGTCAACGCCCACCCGGCCGATGCGCGCGAGCAGCTTTTGGCCATCGCCACCGCCTATGTCGACTTCGCCCGGCGCCGGCCGGCGCGCTTTCGCCTCATGTTCGGCCCCGTGCTCGCGTCGCGCCAGCAGCACCCGGGTCTGGATCGCGCGGCGGAGGCGTCGTTCCGCGTGCTGCTGGACGCAGCCACCCGCTTCGACGCGTCGGCTGGCCCGCTGATCGCGCTGACGGGATGGAGCCTGGCCCATGGCCTGTCACATCTGAGCCTGGACGGGGCCTTCGCCGGCTTGCCTTTGCCCGGCCCGCTCCCGGAGCCGGTGGAACTGGTGAGACTGATGTGTGCAATGGTGTTAGCCCCTCGACCAGCCTCGCTGCGCTGAACGCGCGCGACCTGGTCGGTCCCCCGCGGGGACGGTGATGCTCGCGGCATTGAGCCGCGAGCACATCACCAAGCGGGCCGGCTCGGGAGCGGCCCAGCGCTCGGCCCGAACACGCCGTCGTTCGATGGGCGAGGCATGATCGGTCTCCCATGACCGCCCTCGACCGCCTCGCCCCACCCCTCTTCATCTTCATCTGGGCCACCGGCTACATCGTTGCCAAGCTGGCCGCGCCTTATGCCGACCCGCTGACCTTCCTGAGCTGGCGCTATGCCGGCGTGGTCGCGCTGATGCTGGGCCTGGCTTTTGCCGCGCGGGCGCCGTGGCCGTCGCGCCGCGACATGGCCCACCTGGCCATCGCCGGCCTGGGCATCCAGGCGCTTTACCTCGGCGGCGTCTGGGTCTCCATCCGCCAGGGCCTGCCGGCTGGCACGGCGGCGCTGATCGTCAACCTGCAGCCGGTGCTGGTGGCCGCCCTGGCGCCGCTGATCGGCGAGCGCGTCGCACCGCGGCAATGGGCCGGCGTGGCCCTGGGGCTGGCCGGCGTCGTCCTCGTCATCTGGCACAAGCTCAACCTGGGCACGAGCTACGGCCCGCCGCTGCTGCTGTGCCTGATGGCCCTGTTCGCCATCACCGGCGGCACGCTGTACCAAAAGCGCTTCGTGCCGCAGTTCGACCTGCGCACCGGTCAAGTCGTGCAGTTCGTGGCGGCTCTGGCCGTTACCTGGCCCCTGGCCTGGTGGCTGGAGCCGATGCGCATCGAATGGAATGCCCAGGTACTGATCGCCATGGCCTGGAGCGTCCTCGTGCTCACGGCGGGCGGCATCAGCCTGATGTTCTACATGCTGCGCCATGGCCGCGTGACGGCGGTGTCAAGCACCATGTATCTGGTGCCCTCTGTCACCTCGGTGATGGCGTGGTTGCTGTTCGGCGAGACACTCGGCGCACAAGCCATCGCCGGCATGGGTGTGACGCTGCTCGGCGTCTACCTCGTCGTCGCGCAGAGGAAAACGGAGACGCCCGCATGACCCCCCGAGCACATCACAAGTTCTGGCCCGTCCGCGTGGCGCATGCCATCGAGCCGCCGGCCACGGCCCTGCCCGACAACCTGGCGGTCAGTGCGCGCCGCTTCCCGCATCGGCCGGCGCTGGTCTTCCTGGGCCAGACGACCACCTACGCCGAACTGGCTGCCCAGGTGGCACACCTGGCGGCGTGGCTGGCCGAGCGGGGCATCAAGCGGGGTGACCGTGTGTTGGTGGGCCTGCAGAACTGCCCGCAGCTCGTCATCGCGCACTACGCCGTGCTGAGCGCAAACGCCGTCGTCGTGCCCGTCAACCCGATGAACAAGGCGGCGGAGATCAAGCATCTGATCGAGGACAGCGGCGCCGTGCTCGCCATCACCAGCGCCGACCTGAGCGCCGAGTGGCTGTCGGCCGGCATGCCGGCCCAGGATCTGCTCGTCACCCGACTGGCGGAGGTGCTGCCCGGCGGGCATTCCGATGGCGCTGGCCTGCCCACGGGTTGGGCCGACTGGCTCAACACCGACATCGCCCTGCCCGCCGGCACCACCGCCTGGGCCGACGCGCTCGCCTGCACGGCCGCGCCGCCGGCGCTGGAGGTGGGCGCCGACGACCTCGCGCTGCTGCCCTACACCAGTGGCACGACGGGCCATCCCAAGGGCTGCATGCACAAGCACCGCAGCCTGCAGCACAACATCTTTGCCGGCGGCCTGTGGGCCAATGTCAGCCACGAGGACGTGGTGCTCGGCGTCGTGCCGATGTTCCACATCACCGGCATGGTCGTCATCATGCACGGCACGCTGGCGGCCGGCGCCCGTCTGGTGCTGATGCCCCGCTGGCAGCGCGAGTACGCCGCCCGCCTCATCAAGGAGCACCACGTCACGCGCTGGACCAACATCCCCACCATGGTCATCGACCTGCTGGCCAGCCCGCAGGTGGACAGCTTCGACCTGAGCAGCATGGTCACCATCGGCGGCGGCGGCGCGTCCATGCCGCAGGCCATTGCCGAGCGGCTGTGGCAGCGCTGGGGCCTGCGCTACATGGAAGGCTATGGCCTGACCGAGACGGCCGCGCCCAGCCACACCAACCCCTACGACTCACCCAAGCAGCAATGCCTGGGCGTGCCCTACATCAGCTGCGACGCGCGCGTCGTCGACCCCGACACGCTCAAGGAGCTGCCGCCCGGTGAGGCCGGCGAAATCATCGTCCACGGCCCCATGGTCTTCGACGGCTATTGGCGCCGCCCCGACGCGACCGCGGCTGCCTTCATCGAGTTCGAGGGCAAGCGCTTCTTTCGCACCGGCGACATCGGCTATGCCGACGCCGACGGCTACTTCTTCATGACCGACCGCCTCAAGCGCATGATCAATGCGAGCGGCTTCAAGGTCTGGCCGAGCGAGGTCGAGAACCTGATGCATGCCCACCCGGGCATTGCCGAGGCCTGCATCATCTCGGCGCCCGACGCCTATCGCGGCGAGACCGTCAAGGCGGTGGTCGTCAAGCGCGCCGGCCATGAGTCACTGACAGCCGACGAGCTGCGCGACTGGTGCCGCGCCAACATGGCCGCCTACAAGGTGCCGGCCCTGATCGAGTTCATGGACAGCCTGCCCAAGAGCGGCGCCGGCAAGGTCATGTGGCGGGCGTTGCAGGAGCGCGAGAAGGCGCGCGGTGGCTGACCGGCTCCGGCGGCAACCCTGCCCCCGGGCTTTTGCCTAGTGTTCGTGGCGGCGGCGCCTAGGCATTTCGCCCCATGAGCGTTGGCATGCCTTAGACCCAGACTGAACGGCATCGATCACCGCAAGAGGAAGCGATGCCCAAGCCCACCGCCAACGCCCTGGCAAACACGCGGCGTACCGTGCAGTCCTACGAGGCGTATGCGCGCCAGTACGACACGCTCGTCGACGCCGAGCGCCCGCCGCACATCCAGGAGGCGCTGCAGCGTCTGGTGCACTGCTTGCCGCCCGGCGGGTCGGTGCTGGAAATTGGCTCCGGCCCGGGGCGCGACGCGGACTTCGTCGAGGCGCTCGGCGCGGTCGTCCGGCGCAGCGACGCTGCGCAAGCCTTCCTGCACCTGATGGCGGAGCGCGGCAAGGCGGCCGACCTGTTGAATGTCATCACCGACGAGCTCGGCGGGCCCTATGACGGCGTGTTCGCCATGGGGGTGCTGATCTACGTCGACCGCGAGCAGATCGATGCCGTGCTGCGCAAGATCCACGCGGCCCTGAAGCCCGGCGGGGCTTTCCTGGTCGCGATGCGCGAGGGCGAAGGCGAGACGGACGGCGATTGGCACACCGTGTGCTGGACCGGCGAGCGCTTCGCCGCGCGGCTCGCCGCGGCCGGTCTGTCGGTCGCGTGGCAGGCACGGAGCGTCGGCGGCGACGGCAACGACTGGGTCACTTTCCTGGCCAGGAGGGCGCCATGAGCCGGCGCGGCCTCGCCCTGTTCATCATGCTCAGCGTGCTCTGGGGCATGCCCTATCTGCTGATCAAGGTGGCCGTCGCGGAGGTGCCGGTGCCCTTCATCGTCTTTGCCCGCACGGCGCTGGGGGCGGCGGTGCTGCTGCCATTTGCGCTACGCGGCTCCGGTCTGGCGGCGCTGCGGGCGCACTGGCGCCCCATCCTCGCCTTCGCGGTCGTCGAGATGATCGTTCCCCAGGGCTTGATCGTGCATGGCGAGCTGCACATCAGCAGTTCGATGGCCGGCTTGCTGGTGGCAGCCACGCCCATCATCACGGTGGCGCTGAATCGACTGCGCCGCGATCACGACCGCCTCGGCGCGGGCCGTCTCGCCGGCCTGCTGTGCGGGCTTGCGGGCGTTGCGGTGTTGGCGCTGCCGGCACTCGGCGGTGATCGGCTGTCCGTGCTCGAGGTGCTGCTCGCCGCCGCCTGCTATGCGGGGGGATCGATGATTGCGGCGCGCTGGCTCGGCGATGCGCCCGCGATCCCGATGACGACGGCCTGCCTGGCCCTCACGGCGCTGGCCTATCTGGTCCCGGCCCTGGGCAGCTGGCCCGCGGCATGGCCCAGTACCCAGGCCTCCGTCGCGATCGTCGCGCTGGGCATCGTCTGCACCGCGGTCGCATTCGCGGCCTTCTTCCTGCTGATACGCGAGGTCGGCTCGGAGCGGGCTGTCGTGATCACCTACGCGTCGCCAGCCGTGGCTGTCGCCGCGGGCGTGGCACTGCTCGGCGAGCCGCTCGAGGGCCGCATCCTCATCGCCTTCGCCCTCATCCTCTGCGGCTCCTGGCTGGCCACCTCGCGCGGGCCGCGAGGCATGGCGACCGCGTCGCCCGCAAAAGGCTAGGCGGCCAAGCCCCAACGATCGATCAAGTCCAGTCAACCCAGGAGACAAGTCAATGCAGAACCACGACATCTTGTTTGTGCAAGGCGCGGGCGAAGGCGCGCACGCCGAGGACCACGCCTTGGCGAGCTATCTGAAGAACGCCATCGCGCCCGATCATGCAGTCCGCTATCCCAAGTTCTCCGGGCTTGAGAACGTGGTCTACAAGACATGGAAGGACGAGATGGCGGCCGAGCTGAAAAACTCCGGCGACCCGAGCATCGTGGTGGCGCATTCCCTGGGCGGTGCCGCGGTGCTGAAGTACCTGACGCAGGAGCGCCGGGACCTGTCGCTGGCCGGGCTGTTCCTCATCGCCACGCCCTACAAATGCGCCGATGGCGAATGGGGTGGCGACGACTTCGCGCTGCCCGTCGATTTCGCCGCGACCGTGCCCAGCATGGGCGCGATCGTGCTGTATCACAGCGCGGACGACGAGTGGGTTCCCTTCTCGCACCTGGCCCGGTGGGCCGAAAAACTCCCGGGCGCGACCTCACGTGCCTTCACCGATCGCGGCCATTCCTTCTCTGCGAAGGCATTCCCCGAACTGATCGCCGACATCAGGTCGCTGTAGCCGGCGGCCTCACACGGCGCTGACCAGGCCGAGCCGGTGCGCGGCCGCCGCAGCGGCGCCTCGCGACGGCACCTCGAGCTTGGCCAGGATGTTCGACACATGCACGCTCGCCGTCTTCACGCTGATGAACAGCGCCGCGGCGATCTCCCTGTTCGAGCGGCCCTCGACCAGCAGCGCCAACACCTCGACCTCGCGCGCCGTCAGGCCCTGGGGCGAGGCTGAGGGCGCACCGCCCTCGCCCGGCCAGAGCTCGACCCTGCCCCGACTGGCCGCGGTGGCGAGTTGCGCGATCAAGGGCTCGGCGCCCAGTTGCCGCGCGAGCTGCGCCGTGCGCCGCAGTGCCGCTGTGGCCGCGCCGCGCTGGCCGGCGGCAAGCCACGCGGAACCCTGGCGCATCAGCGCGTAGGCCAGCCATGGAAGGTTGCCGATCTCCTGCCAGGCCGCGACCGCGGCGCCCCAGGCGGCGGCATCCGAACCGCCGCCCAGGCGGCTGCGCTCGGCCAGCGATGTCAGGGCGCAAGCCCGCTCCACCGGGCCGGGCTTGGCCAGATGCTCGGACGATTCCACGAGCAAATCGCGCAGCGCATCGGCACGGCCCGACCCGATGCAGGCGCGCCACGCATGGGCGATCAGCGGCCAGAGCAGTCGTGGCGGCAGCCAGCCCCTGAGCGCCCCGATGCCATGGCCGGCCTCGACGGCGGCGGCCGTGTCGCCTTGAAGCAGGGCGATCGCCATCGACAGCTGGCGCTGTGCGGCGGCACGGCGAGGCGCGTCCTGCGGACTCTCTCCGGCGGCGGTCAGGGCTTTCAAGGCGCGCTCTGCCGCGGCCAGATTGCCTCTGCCGGCCGCGATGAGGCCATCCACCTGCGACAACTGCAGGCTGCCCAGAGGCGAGGGATCGAGTTCGSGAGCCTCTGCAATCAGGTCGATCGCGTCGTCCCAGCGCCCGACGGCCATCAGCGCGCGCGCAAGAAGCTGGGCGACTGACGCGCCCATATAGCGGGCCTGGCCGAGCTGGCGGGCCCGCTGCCATGCCGCGCTTGCCGCCTCGACGGCCGCTGCGTGCTCGCCGCGTGCATCGAGCAGATCGACCATCGCGACGCGGGCGATCATCTCTACGCGCCCTGATGCGCCGGCCTGCGCTTCACCCAAGGCGCGTTCAAGCCGCGTCATCGCGGCCATGTCGCCGACAGGCCGGGCGAGTGCACCGGACACCAGAGCCTCGACCGTCCACTCAGACTCGCCGAGTCGCATCGCCAACGCGTCCAACTCGTCCACCAGCGCCCGCATCTCATCGGCGCGACCGTGCAGGGCCAGCGCGCGGCAGATCTGGCCGAGCGCCGCCGCGCGTATGCGCGTCGGCCCAGGGGCAAGACGCAGGGCCTCGCGAAGGTCGCTCAGCTCGCCCGCATGCATGCCCTGCTGGCGCATCATGGCGCGCTCGAGCAGCAGCGCGGCGATGCGCTCGCCGTCGGTCGCCGGATCGAGTTCCGCGAGACCGGCTTCGACGATGCGCTGCCCACGCTCGGTCTCAACGGCCCAGCAGGCGGCATCGGCCGCGGCCTCCAGCAGCTGCGCCCGATCGATGCTTTGCGGGCGCTGCGTCGGCTCGACGCGGGGCCACAGGTCGAGTGCATGTTCGAGCATCGTCAACCGCTCGGCATAGGCCAGGCGGGCGGTGGCCTCGCGCGCGGCCTGCCAGGCTGCGTTGAGCGCCCGGGCCGGGTCGTCTGCCGCTCGCCAGTGCAAGGCGATGCTGGCCGCCACCCAGGCGTCGGCGCCCAGCGACGGATCGGCTTCCAGGGCCTCGGCGTAGGCGCGATGCAGGCGCTGTCGCTCGCCGGGCAGCAGGTCGCCGCCAATCGCCTCCTGGATCAAGGCATGGCGGAAGGCGTAGCCCTCCGCGTCGGCCGCGATGACGACATGCGATGTGACTGCGGCGCGAAGCGCTGCATCCAGGTCATCGGCGCCGACGACGGCGGCCAGCAGCCGATGCCCGACGCGAAGGCCACCCACCGCCATCGCGTGCAGGACTTCGCGTGCCCGCTCCGGCAACTCGTTCACCGCGCCAAGCAGCAGATCGCGCAGCGAACCCTGCAGCTGGGTTCGCACGGCACCCTCCGGCGTGACCAGGGCTTCGGTGAACAGCGGCACGCCACCGCCGCGGGTGTGGACGGCGTTGACGACATCGGGCGCCGGCTCATGGCCCAGCATGGCGCTCAGGTGCAGCGCCACGTCGGTGCGCGACAGGCGCGGCAGGGCGAGCGGGGTCACCCCTTCAATCCGGGCCAGCTCCGCCAATCCGCCACGCAGCGGATGCGCTCCTGCCAGCGCCTCGGTCCGGTACGACGCGACCAGCAGCAGGCGGGTGCCTTGCAGGTTGCGAGCCAGATAGGCGAGGAGGTCGCGCGTCGCGCGATCGGCCCAATGCAGGTCTTCCAGCACCAGCACCACCGGGGCCTGGGCGGCCAGACTCTGGAGCAGCAGGCGCAATGACTCGAACAGCCGCGAGCGCGCCATGCCGGGGTCGCCTTCCGATGGTGCCGGCCCCAGCTCGGGCAGCAGCCGTGCCAGTTCGCGCGCGCCGGAATGCCCCACGAGCGTGACGATCTCGGCAACGCCGCGCAGCTGCACCAGGCGCCGCACGGCCGAGACGAAGGGCGCGAACGGCAGCCCCGGCTCGCTTTGCTCGACACACCAGCCGCTCAGGACCAGGGACTGGCGGCCGAGGCGCTCGGTTGCTTCCCGGATCAGCCGGCTCTTGCCGCCACCACCCTCTGCGCTGATCACGACGGTGCGCACCGTTCCCGCGCAGGCTTCGGCGAACGCGCCCGCGAGCACATCCAGCTCGCTGTCGCGACCGACCATCAGGGGACTCAAGAGACGCTTCACGCTTTGGGAGGGACGGCCTGCCCAGGTCTCGGTTGTCGCGGGCGGCGCCGCGGCCATTATCCCGATGGTGTGTCCGAATACGGCGTCGAATGGTGCCGTGCTGATTCAGTGGTATGCCGAGACCAGATCGTCGTCCCGGGACTTTTGCGTCGCGGGCTGGGCCACCGGCCAGAGGGCTCGCAACCGTGACAGGGCAGCCGCTTCGTGCAGGCCTTCGGCGAGCAGGTGAGCCACGCTGGAGATGAACTCGGCCCGGGGCACGCCGTGGGGCCGGGAGGCATGCGCCGGGCTCATGCGCTCCGCGCGTGACGGAAGGGCGACGTCGGTCACGTCGATGCAGGCGCTGGCCCAGCGCTTTCTGACCGACATGGCGCAGGCTGGCAGGCCGGTCTCGACGACCAGGCCGTCCACGCGCCTTCCTCGCCGTGCATTCGGCAGCGCCAGCATCGGTCCTGCGGCGACGTTCAGGACCGAGCTGCGCGCTCGCTTGCGAAAGTGAGGCAACAGCGCGCCGGTCAGCTGCTGGACGCCCAGCTGATGGGCTTCCAGCTTCTCGTCGCTGTCGTCAGCGTCGAGCAGCGCATGCAAGCCCGGCAGATCCCTCACCGGGAAGGCGATCGAGATGTTGACGAGCATGTTCAGGTGGGCCCAAGTCGCTGCGATCTGCTCGCAGAAGCCAGCGACGCTCCAGGGGTTGGTCAGATCAAGGTCGATGGCCCGCATGCGGGGGTTGGCGCGCGCGGCGGCCTGGGCGGCGCCAGGCTCGCCGCCGAAGATGATGACCTCGTTGCCCAGCCGGCACAGCAATTCGGCCAGGCCGCGGCCGATGCCACGGGTGCCGCCGGCGACGAGAATGGTGTTGCCTTGCATCGTCATGTGGACCTCCTTGCGCGAAGGCCCGCATTGAATCGGCCGGCGGCCATTTCGAGCAGTCGATTCCGGTCATGTGATTGCACGATTCGCCCATCGTGCGGCCCGCTCGAACCGAGCCGGGCGGCCGCCCCAGGATCGATAGCCCAAAACCGCCAAGCTCTTGCACGATCCAGTCATTCCTGAGCGGGTCGTTCGCGCGCCTCTTGAGCCGCACGGGCGCAGCGGGTACGGTTGCGCCATGGGCTCACTCGAAGAATTGCAAAGGCTGATCAAGCGCCACGCCACCTCAAAGGGTGATCGCAATGCAGGCGACGTGTTCGCGGTGGCGGCCGAGGCTCCGACCGAGCTCCAGCATGTGGTGCTGGAGCCGACCTTCGTGGTCGTGGCGCAGGGCGCCAAGCGCGCCATGCTGGGCGACGAGATGTTCGAGTACCGCGAGGGCCAGTTTCTCGTGGTGAGCGTGGACCTGCCCATCGCCGGCTGCGTGATCCAAGCCAGCCCCGAACTTCCCTACCTGGCCGCGGGCTTGACGCTGCAGCTGGCAACCATCTCCTCCCTGCTGCTGGAGATGGACCCCGCGGAAGTGGCCGCGAGCGAACCCGCCGGCTTTGCGGTCAGCGACGCGCCCGAGGACCTGCTGGACACCGTGGTGCGCCTGCTGCGGCTGAAGGACTCGCCGCGCGACGCCGCCGTGCTGGGCCCGCTGGTGGAGCGCGAGCTGGTGTGGCGGCTGCTGCACGGCGCGCAAGGCGCCATGGTGCGGCAGATCGGTCTGGCCGACAGCCGGCTGTCGCAGATCGGGCGGGCCATCCGCTTCATTCGCAGCCATCACGCCGAAGCCATTTCCATCCCGATGCTGGCCGACATGGTGGCCATGAGCGAGTCGTCCTTTCACCGCCACTTCCGCGGCGCGACGACCATGAGCCCGTTGCAGTACCAGAAGCTGATCCGGCTGCAAGAGGCGCGGGCACGCATCCTGGCGGACGCCGGCGACGTCGCGGCCATCGGCTACAGCGTCGGCTACGACAGCCCCTCGCAGTTCAGCCGCGAGTACAGCCGCTTGTTCGGCGCGCCGCCCGGGCGGGACAAGCTGCGGCTGGGGCTGCGGGCGATGGGCGCGGGATCGTTGCCCGCCTGAAGCGGCCATCTTTCTCAACACACCCCCGGGGATTGCAGTCGTCACCCGGGGCCTATCCGTTCGGAGGGCTGGCAACGCGCGCGCCGCTGGGCATGATGCGGGGCATGCTGCCCCATCCCCTGGACGAACGTACGCGCCGCGCGATGCTGCTGTTGTTCTACGCCCAGAGCGGCGTGAGCCTGGTGGCGGCGGCGCTGCTGGTGCTGTTGCATGTGGGCACGCAGATCGACCGGGTGGCTCTGCCGGCGCTGCTGGCCTGGGGCGCGGCATTTGCAGCGCTGATCGTGTTGCGCGTGCTGTGGAAGCGCCAGGTGGCGCAGCTGCCGCAAGCCACTGAACCCGCACCGTGGGAGCACCGCGCCGAGCTGGGTGCGCTGCTCACCGGTGCACTCTGGGCGCTGGCGCTGGTGATGGCTTTCGACGCGCGGCAGGCTGCCACCCAGATGTACGCCGCCATGCTGGCCTGCATCACCTGCGTGGCCAGCATCAACGTGATGGCGCCGCAACCGCGCGCCTTCGTGATGCTGATCGCCCCCGTCGCCGTGGCATTGATCGCGCTCTTCCTGTCGCTCGGCAGTTGGAGCGGCGCCTACAACGCTTTGCTGGTGCTGTCGGCCGTGGCCCTGGCGATGGCGCTGACTTTGCGCCACACCCGACTGCTGCGCGAGAGCCACGCGCTGCGCTTCGAGCGCGAGGCCTTGCTGGCCCAGGCCCAGGCTGCGCGCGAAGCGCAGACGCGCTTCCTGGCCGCCGCCAGCCATGACTTGCGCCAACCCGTGCATGCGCTGGGCTTGCTGGCCGCACAGGCCGCGCACGAGCTGCAGGGCCGGCGTGCGGCGCAGACGGCGGAGCAGTTGCAGGCCATGGCGCAGGCGCTGGACGGGCTGGTGGAAAACCTGCTCGACGTGTCGCGCTTGGACAGCGGCGCCTTGCAGCCGCAGTGCCGCTCGCTGCCGCTGCAACCCTTGTTCGAGCGCCTCTCCACCGAATACGCGGTGCTGGCCGAAGCCAAGGGCTTGCAGTGGCGGCTGCGCCCGACGGCGCTGTGGGTGCGCAGCGACGCGCAGCAGCTCGAACGCCTGTTGCGCAACCTGCTGTCCAACGCGCTCACGCACACCGTGCACGGCGGCGTGCTGCTGGCGGCGCGGCAGCGTGCGGGCCGTGTGCAGGTCGCCGTCTGGGACACCGGCCCGGGCATCGCGCCCGAGCACCACGAGCGCATCTTCCAGGAGTTCGTGCAGCTCGCCAACCCGGGGCGCGACCGGCGCCGCGGCCACGGCCTGGGCCTGGCCATCGTCGCGCGGCTGGCCCGGCTGCTGGACCATCCGGTGGACCTGCGCAGCCGCCTGGGTCACGGCAGCTGCTTCGCCGTGAGCCTGCCCGAGGACGAGCCCCGCCTGCTGACCGAGCCTCGCACCGTGCCGCAGGGGCAGCCGCTGCAGGGCCGCTGTGTGGCGCTGGTGGAGGACGACGAAGCGGTGCGCGAGGCCACCGTGACCCTGCTGCGCACCTGGGGCTGCGAGGTCTGGGCCGAAGCCGCGGTGGCGCCGCTGCTGGCGCGCCTGCGCGCGGCCGGTGCCCGGCCGCAGCGCCTCATCAGCGATTGGCGGCTCGCGCAAGGCGATGGGCTGAGCGCCATCGAGGCCTTGCGCGAGGCGTTCGGCGACAGGCTGCCGGCGCTGCTGATCAGCGGCGAGACCCTGCCGATGAGCGCGAAGGCCTTGCGTGCGCTGCGCGTGCAGCCGGCGCGCAAGCCACTGCCGGCGGCGGCGCTGCGCGCCTGGCTCAGCGCGCCCTCAGAACCAAATTCAGAACCGCCCTCAGAACCGCATTGAGGCCAGCCGCGCCTGCCCGGCCAGCGCGGCCTCGGCGCGGTTGCGCACGCGCAGGATGCGAAAGATCGTCACCAGATGACCCTTGACCGTCGGCTCACCCATGCCCAGCTCGCGCGCGATCTCCTTGTTGCTGCGACCCTTCACCAGCTCGGCCAGCACCTCGGCCTGGCGCTGCGTGAGCGCTTCGTCGGGCAGGTCGGTGCTGCGCTGCAGCAGGAAGGGTGGCAGGTAGCAGCCGCCGGCCAGCACCAGCTCCAGTGCGCCGAAAAGCACACCCACGTCGGCGCTCTTGGGTAGCCAGCCGGCGGCGCCCCCGTCGAGGGCGCGCATGGCCAGCAGCGGGTCGCTGTCGGCCGACATCAGCAGCACCGGCAGCAGCGGCCACTCGGCGCGCAGCTGCTGGAGGGCCTGCAACGGCGCGAGTCCAGGCAGGTGCACGTCGAGCACGACGAGGGCCACGTCGGGCCGGCGTGCCAGCAGTACCTGCGCGGCGGGCAGGCTGTCGGCTTCGCTCACCTCGCAGCCCTCGCGCTGCGTGCGCAGCAGCTGCGCCATGCCGACCCGAACGACAGGGTGGTCGTCGACGATAAGGAGGTGCAATGGCGCGGTCATGCCGCGCCATCATGCCGTCAAACGTGGGGTCCGGGTCAGGTTCGGTCTGGATTCGGCAACGTGTGCCGCCCCCGCCGCCGAGCGCCCGCCGTGAGGGCGGCCAGCCCGATGCCGAACAGGACGACGGACGCCGGCTCCGGCACGCTGGCAACGCTGATGGCGCCACCCATGTGCGTCGAGGCGAGCTCCATCAGCGCCGAATCGAGCAGCACGACGTTTCCGAACGACAAACTGCTTTGTCCCACGGCTAGCGCGTGGAACGACAGGTGCACGACGAGGCCGTCGCCGCTGACGCCCGGCCCGGGACCGGCCAGGGTGTTGGCCGTGAATGACACCGTGCCGGCGCTGTTGTCGATGGTGCCGGGCAGGAAGAACGTCGCCCGGCCGCCGGCAGACAGGAAGTCCCCTTCCAGCACCGTGGTGGCCTGCACGATCGCCGGGTCGAAGGCGATGTCGAACTGGAAGGCGTACAGGTCCGGTGCGTCCGCAACGAGCACGTCCAGCGTGAAGGTGTCGCCCACCTGCACGGCAGGCGCGGGGGCAGCGAAGGACAGGGTCGTCGCCGACGCGGGCGCAGCCAGCAGCGCCAGGACCATCCCGCACAGACAAGTCAGTTTCGTCATCTCTCTCTCCTTGGATCGAATGCAGTTCGTTGACGGCCGCTCAGGGGCAGGTCGTGCCCGCGGCAAGCTTTTGCGCGATGAACGCCAGGTCCCGGATGTCGACCACGCCGTCGCCGTTCACGTCCGCTCTCGCGTCGAATCCGGGCATGCCGGCGCGCTTGCCGAACGCGGTCTTCACCACAGCCTGGTCGCGGCAGTCGATGGCGCCGTCGAAGTTCACATCGCCCGGCAACGCCACGACGGTGAAGGTGGCCGCACCCATGCCCGTGTTGCCGGCGACGTCGGCGGCGATGGCGCTGTAGCGGTGGCTGCCCGGGCCGAAAGAAGACGCCAGGCCGCGAATATCGGCACAGTTGGTCGACGCCACGCCGGACTCCTTGTCCATGGCCTCGCACGTGATATCGACGCTCTGCCCCGGCGCGTACGAGCCCAGGTTGCCGCGGTAGACGACGGCGGGGGGTGTCTTGTCGATCTTGACCGTGACGATGTTGCTGCTGTCGCTCTTGTTGCCCGCGACATCGACGGCGTACTTCGAGCCGGAGGACACGGTGCCCTGCTTGCTCAGGACCAGGTCGTCGGGGCAGACCGCGACGCCCGAGCCGCCCGTGTCGGCGCAAGTGAAGCGCACGACCACGTCGCCGGTGTACCAGCCCGCTGCGCCGGGTTGCGTCGTCGCGGCTGCCTTGATGGTCGGCGGCTTCAGGTCGACCCTGACGGGGCTGGTCGTGAAGCTGACGCTGTAGCCACCGCCCGTCAGGGTGTAGCTGAAGCCGTTGGGCGTGTCCTCCGACACGACCGCTCGATTGCCGATGCAGACGACGTCGCACTGGGGCGTGATGACGACCTGCCGGTTGGTCCAGGTACCGGGGGTGTAGGGCCGGCTGTCCGAGGTCACCAGGGTGTAGCCGAAGGTCGGGCGGTTGAAGGTGACGCCTGCGTTCACGCTGGCTACCGCCGTGATGAAGCGCGACCCTGGGAAGTCCGCGCGGATGATGCCGATGCGGCTGCCGGGGAGGTGGAACTGCGGACGCATCACATAGTCCGCGATCAGCGTGTTCATGCCCTCGTAGGAGATGGTGCACAGGCCGAGGGCGCAGGCGGTGCGCGGGAAGTCGGGAAAGGTGAATGCGTCGGCGGTGGCGCCGTCCACCAGCCCGGTCGACAGGCGCGGGGCACCCGTCTCGGCGCTGGAATGGCCGCTGGCGAAGAAATAGGGAAACCCGCCGTCAGAGCCACCACTGCCAACGTAGTAGAGCTGGCTGGTGCCGGTGATATTGGCTGCGTCTGCCAGATGGCTTTTGACGGGCAGCCAGAGCCGGTGATAGAGGTCCAGATTGCTGCGGAGTTTGTCGAACAGCACGGCCGTGTATCCCATCGAAATGATGGGCCGGTAGTAGTGGCGGGTGGACAGCGGACCCATGTATTGGTGGGTCAGCAGGACCTTGCCGCGTGCGTCACACGAGTTCGGATCGGGTTTCGAATTGAGCGGGGGCACCGGGCCCAAGGTCAATGTGGCCGGACCCGGGCAAGTGGCGGGCAGCAGATAGTCCGCATACTTTTGACCTGTGGCCACGCCATCGATGACGGCGGGTTGGTCCAGCAATGCGTCGAGCGCAGGCGCTGGGTCGCATTTGCAGTCGGCCGTCTCCATGACGACGCTCATGATGACCAGTTCCGACGGGTTGCTTTTCAGGAAGGCGACGGTCGGCTGCAGTACGCCGCTCTCGAAAGGCAGGAACATGTCGACACCGCCGTGAAACACCAGCAGCGCGCAGTTCGACGATTGGTAGTACTGGTTGCAGTCTTGAAGCGCAAGGAGGTCGTAGTACTTGAGCCGGATGTCCAGATAACGGATGCCCGAATCCAGCTGCTCCCGGATGGTCATGGTCTGCGTCTGCGCGATGGGGCCGCCTACACCGTGGAAGGTTCCGCTGTCATGCGTACCCGGCAGGGACAGCTCGGTGAGCTTCTTCGTGGCGCCGAGGGTCAGCATCCACTGGGGGTTGTGCGCCGCGGGCCCGGAGTCGTGCCAGTAGGCGCCGTCGTTGTGGGCCAGCGCGGGGGCGGGGCAGCACAGCGCGGCCCCGGCCAGCGCCAGCAGCGCGGCAAGGCGTCGACCGCTACGCGCAATCGAGGAAGTCAGCATGGAAATCTCCCTGTCAACTGGATCGGGCTGGCCGCCCATCCGCCGCGTCACCGGCTTTGGCCCGCTCGCAATCCACTCGTTGCAGGGCAGTCTAGGAAGCGCCACCCGGGTTGCACAGCCGACAGACGGATGGGATGGGGGCATCCGTTTGGATGAGCAGTGCTCCGACAATCCGCGCATGTCTCATGCCGTATCCCTTCTGCGCGCCGCGCGCCTGGCGAGTGCCACCAAGCCGTTCTCGGCTCGCGGCGGCTTCAAGCGCGAGCGCTGCGAAGGCTGCCGGCTGGTCTCCACGCACTGCATGTGCGCCTTGCGCCCGTCGGTGAACACGCGCGCCGCGGTGTGCCTGCTGATGGCCGACATCGAGCCGCTGAAGCCCACCAACACCGGTTGGCTGATCGCGGATACCGTCGCAGACACCTTCGCCTTCGGCTGGTCGCGAACCGAGCCCGACCCCGCGCTCCTGGCCCTGTTGAGCGAGCCGGCCTGGGATCCCTACGTCGTCTTCCCGGGCCAGTACGCCGCGCCGGAGCGTGTGGTGCATACCGTTCGGCCGCACGTCGCGGGCCAGGACGGAGCAGCCAAGCGCCCGCTGTTCATCCTGCTGGACGGCACCTGGTCCGAGGCGCGCAAGATGTTCAGCCGAAGCCCCTACCTGAACTCCATGCCGGTGCTCAGCCTGGCGCCCGCCGAGGCCTCGCAATACAGGCTGCGTCGGTCACGTTGCGGCGACCATTTCTGCACCAGCGAGGTGGCCGCGCAGTGCCTGAACCTGGCGGGTGACGAGGCCGCCGGCAAGACGCTTGACGCATACCTGGGCGTCTTCACGCATCACTACCTCCAGGCCAAGAACCAGCTGCCCGTCGCCTGGGAAGGCGCGGCGCATCAGCGTTTGGAAGAGGTGAGGGCTCAGCAGCCAGTGCGCGCCGCCTGACAGCATGTGCGCCATGGCGAAGTGGCGCTGGTGCCGCCATGGGTCCAGCGCCTGCGAGCAGCCCCGTCACGCGCTCGCCGCGATGGGTGCCGCGTCGGGCATCTGCGCTGGGCTGTCGCGCCGGACGCGGAACCAGGCGGCGTACAGCGCCGGGACGAAGACGAGGGTCAGCGCCGTGGCCACGACAAGGCCCCCCATGATCGAGATGGCCATCGGCCCCCAGAACACGCTGTGGGTCAGCGGGATCATGGCCAGCACCGCGGCGGCGGCCGTCAGCACGACGGGGCGCGAGCGCCGCACCGTGGCGTCGACGATCGCGGCCCACGGCGCAACGCCGCGCGCGATGTCCTGGTCGATCTGGTCGACGAGGATGATCGAGTTGCGCATGATCATCCCGCCCAGCGCAATCACGCCCAGCAGCGCGACGAAGCCGAACGGCGCATTGAAGAGCAGCAGTGCCGGCACCACGCCGATCAGCGCCAGCGGTGCCGTCATGAACACCATGAACAGCCGCGAGAAGCTTTGCAGCTGGATCATCAGCAGCGTCAGCATCACCGCGAACATCGCCGGGAACACTGCGAACAGCGCCTTGTTGGCCTTGTCGCTCTCCTCGATGGCGCCGCCTTCCTCGATGCGGTAGCCCGCGGGCAGGCTGTCGATGATGGGCTGCAACGACGGCCGGATCTGCGCCGTGGCGTAGGGGCCCTGCACGCCATCAACAACGTCGCTGCGCACGGTCAGCGCCATGTCGCGGTTGCGCCGCCACAGCACCGGTTCCTCGAAACCCGGCTCGACGCGCGCCACCTGGGACAGCGGCACGTTGACGCCGCTGCGCGTGAACAGTTGCAGGTCGCCGAGCTGGCCAATGTTCTTGCGCTCCTCGGGCGTCGCCCGCACCACCACGTCGACGAGTTCCTCGCCGCGGCGGATCTGCGTCACCGGCGCGCCGTCCAGCGTCGTCTGCACCAGGCCCCGGATGTCGGCGCTGGACAGGCCCAGCAGCCGCGCCTTGTCCTGATCGACGTGCACCTGCACCGAGCGGACCTGCTCGTTCCAGTCCAGTTGCGTGTCGCGCACCAGCGGGTTTTGGCGCACCGCGTCGCGCACCCGGTAGGCGATCTCGCGCACCTGCGCCTTGTCCGGGCCGATCACGCGGAACTGCACCGGAAAGCCCACCGGCGGCCCGAACTCCAGACGCGTCACGCGGGCGTTGACGTCGGGCAGGACTTCGTCCTTGGCGAACAGGTCCAGGAGACGGGCGCGCACCCGTTCGCGCTGTTCGATACCCGCCGTCTTGACGACGATCTGCGCGAACCCCGGGTTCGGCAGCTCCGGCTGGATCGACAGATAGAAGCGCGGCGTGCCCGCGCCGGTGTAGGCGGTGAAGAACTCGATGTCCGGGTCCTTCGCCAGGCGCGCTTCGAGCAGCTTCACTTGGGCGGAGGTGGCGGCGAACGACGCCCCTTCGCGCAGCCGCAGTTCCACCAGCAGTTCGGGCCGCGACGCGGTCGGGAAGAACTGCTGTTGCACCGCCAGCATGCCGGCGCCGGCGATGGCAAAAACCAGCACCGTGGTGCCCAGCACCCAGGCTCGGTGCTGCACGGCCCAGTCGACGATGCCGCGCAGCCGGCGGTAGACGGGCCGGTCGTAGGGGTCGTGGTGCGCACCAGCCGCCGCCAGGTTCTTTGGCAACAGCAGCACGCCGAGGTAGGGCGTGAACACTACGGCGACCACCCACGACAGGATCAGCGCCGCCCCGACGACCCAGAAGATGCCGCCCGCGTATTGGCCAGCGATCGACTTCGCGAAGCCCACCGGCATGAAGCCGGCGGCCGTGACCAGCGTGCCGGTCAGCATCGGAAACGCGGTGGACGTGTAGGCGTACGTGGCAGCGCGCATGCGGTCCCAGCCTTCTTCCAGCTTCACCACCATCATCTCCACCGCGATGATGGCGTCGTCGACCAGCAGGCCCAGCGCGATGATCAGCGCGCCTAGCGAGATGCGGTCCAGCGCCCAGCCGGCGGCGTACATGACGGCCGCCACCAGTCCGAGCACCAGCGGCACCGACGCGGCCACCACGATGCCGGTGCGCCAGCCCAGGAACAGGAAGGACACGGCCAGCACGATGGCCAGCGCCTCCAGGAACGAGCGCTCGAACTCCCAGACGGACTCCGCCACCACTCGCGGCTGATCCGCGTACTGCTGGATCTGCACGCCCGCCGGCAGTTCCTGCTTCACCTGCGCGAGCCGCTCGTCGAGCGCGCGCCCAAAGTCGAGCACGTTGCCGTTGGCCTGCATGGTCACGCCGATGGCCAGCACCGGCACGCCGTTGTGGCGGATGGTCATGCTCGGCGGATCTTCGTAGCCGGTGCGCACGGTGGCGATGTCGGCCAGCCGCAGCAGTTGGCCGCCCACCTCCAGCGTCACGTTGGCGACGTCCGCCGCGCTGCGCAGGCCGCCGTCCACCCGCACCTGCACACGATCGTGGGTGGTATCGGCCGAGCCCGCCGGGGCCACCAGGTTTTGCCGCGCCAGCGCGTCGAACACGGCGGTCGGGGCGATGCCCATCGCCGCCAGCCGCCGTGTCGAGATTTCAACGAACACGCGCTCGGCCTGCTTGCCCAGCACGTCGACCTTGCCGGCGCCGGCCACACTCTGGATGCGCCGCTTCAAGTCTTCGGTGACCGTCAGCAGCTCGGCCATCGACAGCTCGGGCGCACTCACCGCGTAGAGCACGCTGTAGCGGTCGTTGTACTCGTCGTTGAAGAACGGCCCACGCACGCCTTCGGGGAACTCCTGGCGCACGTCGCCGATCTTCTTGCGCACCTGGTACCAGGCGTTCTCCAGCTCCGCCTTGCTGCTGCCGCCCTTCATCCACAGCGTGATGCCGCCATAGCCCTGGCGCGCGAAGCTGCGCACGTAGTCGAAATGGTCCAGCTCCTGCAGCCGGCGCTCGATGCGGTTGAGCACCTCGTCCTGCACCTCCTGCGCGGTGGCGCCCGGCCACACGACGATGGCCGTCATCGTCGGCACGTCGAAGTTCGGGTCCTCCAGGCGGCCCAGCCGGCTGAAGGAGAAGCCGCCGACGATGAGCGTCGCGATGATCAGGAACAGCACCATAGGCCGGTGCGTGACGGCCCATTCCGACGGGTTGAAGCGTTTCATGAGCCGCTCCTGGTGACTGTGGCCGCACCGGCTTCGGCCGTGCGCTCGACGGCGCGCACGGTGATGCCGGCATCGAGCTTCTGCGCGCCGACGCTGACCACCCGGTTGCCGGCGGCCAGGCCGGTGACGTGCACTCGGGCGTCGTCCATGGCCACCACCTGCACGGGTGTGAACACCAGGCCGGAGCCTTTGGCGTTGAGCACCCAGACTCCCGCGGACGCGCTGGCCTTCACCAGCGCGGTGACCGGCACGGCGGTGGTCGCCGGCCCGGTCGCCTGCCCGGACAGGTTCAGCTGCATGGTGCTGCCCAGCGGCAGGGCGCCGACCTGCGCGCGCGATGTCGGGGCGGCGGCATAGCGCACGCGAAAGGTCCGGCCTTGCGCACTGGCCAGCGGCGAAAGCTCGCGCAGCACCAGCCTCAATGGTGACTTGGCGTCCTGCCAGGGCGTGGCCGTGGCGGCGAGCGTGCGCACCCGGCCGACCCACTCCTCGGGCAGTTCGGCAACGATCTCGCGTTCGCCTTCGCGGGCCAGCGACAGCACCGGCTGGCCCTCGGCCACCACCTGGCCGCGCTCGAAGCGCAGCGCGGTGACCACGCCGGCATAGGGCGCCACCAGCGTCGCGTAGCCCTCGCGATTGCGTGCCAGGTCGAGCTGGCGGCGCGCCTGCTCAAGCCGGGCGTCGGCTGCGTCGGCACGCGCCTTCTGACGCTCGTGATCGGCAGCGCCCACCGAACCGTCGGCCAGCAGGCGGCGCAAGCGCGCTTCGTCGGACGCGGCCTGCTGCGCATCCACCGACGCGGCCTGGACCTGGTTGGCGGCGGCACTCACCGCCAGTTGGTAGTCGGCCGGGTCCAGCCGCGCCAGCGCCTGGCCGGCCTTCACGGTGCCGCCCACCTCGACCAGCCTGTCCACCACCTTGCCGCCGGTGCGAAAGCCCAGCTCCGTCTCGACCCGGGCGCGGACCACGGCGGTGAAGCTGCGACTTTGCGACGACGCGGCGGGGCTGACGGTGGTCACGAAGACCGGCTTGGCGGCGGCGATCGGCGCGGGCGGGCCGCTGCAGGCGGCCAGGGCCAGGAGGGATACGGCGAAGAAAATTCTGTTCACTGGAATGCCCTCTCGGCAAAGGAAGTCATGGCACTGCCGGCACGGGTCGGCTCGAGACCGCCACCCAGTGCCTTGTAGAGCTGCACGTCGGCCAGCACCTGCTGCAGGCGGCTGTCCGCCAGGGTGAGCTCGCTGGACAACACCGAGCGCTGCACGTCGAGCAGCACCAGCAGGTCGATCTGCCCTTCGCGCTGCAGCGATTGCGCGCGCTGCAGCGCGCGGCGGCGATGCTCGACCGTGCTGGCCAGCGCAGTGGCTCGCTCGGCCTCCTGGGTGCGCACGAGCAGGCTGTCCTCGACCTCTTGCACGGCGACCAGCACCGCCTTCTGCCAGGCCAGCAGCGCCTCGTCGGCCCGCGCCGACTGCGCGCGGACGCCCGCATCGATGCGACCGGCGTTGAAGACCGGCATGGCAAAGGCCAGCGCCACGTTCGAGAAATGCACCGGCGCGAGATCGAGTGCATTCAGCCGCAGGTCCTCGCGACCGAACAAGGCACTCAGAAAGAGCTTGGGCCAGTACTGGGCTCGCGCCTCGGCGCCGCGCAGCGTCTCGGCCGCGACGCGCGACTCGGCAGCGATCAGGTCGGGCCGGCGCCGCAGCAGTTCGCTGGGCTGGCCGGTGCCGATCTCGCGCGCGGCAGGCCAGGCAAAGCCCGCGTTCTCGTCAACGACGCGTGCCGACGGGTTGCGACCCAGCAGCACGGCCAGCCGCGTCTGCGAGGTGCCCGCCAGCGTTCGCAACGGCGGCACTTGCGCGTCGAGCGCCCCGGCTTCGGCGCGCGCGCGATCCAGGTCGAAAGCACTGGCCTCGCCTTCGCGCAGGCGGCTGGCGACGCGGGTCGCCGTTTCGCGCTGGGCCGCCGCGAGAGCCTGCACGATGCGTAGACGCTCCTCGGCGCTGCGCAGCACGAAGTACTGCCGCGCCACCTCGCTGGCCACCAGCAGCCGCGCGCCCTGGACACCCGCCGCTGCTGCGGCCGCGTCAGCCTGCGCCGCGTCGCGTGCCGCACGCACGCCGCCGGCCAGGTCGATCTCCCAGGCCACGTCGACACCGGCGCGCAACGCACGCGTGTCGGGCATGCCTTGCTTCACGGCTTGGGGCAGCCCGCTGTCGCTGCGCGAGGCCGAGGCCTGTACGCCCACCGTGGGCCACAGACGCGAGGCCGCGGCATCGCGGCCGGCGCGGGCCTGAGCGACGCGTTGCAGCGCGACCGCCACGTCCTGGTTGGCAGACAAGGACGCTTCGATCAGCGCCGTCAGCACCGGATCGCCGTAGCCGGCCCACCAGGCGCCATCGAAGACCTGGACGGCGGCCGCAGCCGACCCGGCCTGCGCGAATGCCGCGGATAGCGGCACCGAAGGCGTCGGCGGCTGCACGGGCGGTGCCGAGCAGGCCGACAGGATCGTCAGCGCCGCGGCGGCCGAGACGAGGCGGGTCGGTCGGGCGCCGGGGTGGCGATTGCGATTCGGGGCGGGCTGTGTGAAAGGCTTCATATACTGGACTCTCTAGTCCAGTAAGTTTAATGGCATATATTGGACTGTCAAGTACAGAAAGCCGCGAATGCCCGAAAACGAGAAGCCAGTCGAGTCCCCACCGCGTCGCGGCCGGCCGCGCGACCCCGAGCGCTTGCGGCGCATCGTGGAAGCGGCGCACAGCCACTTCAACGCGCACGGTCTGGAGCGGGCCAGCGTCGATGCCATCGCCGCCGAGGCCGGTGTCTCGAAGATGACCATCTACAGCCACTTCGCTTCGAAGGAAGGTCTGTTCGAGGCGGTGATTCGCGATCGCACCGACCGCGTGATGGGCGGGGTCGCTGGCGTCGAAGCGCTGGACCCGACGCAGCCTCAGAAGGCTTTGCTGGCCGTCGGAGAGCAGTTCCTGGCGCTGGCGCGCGAGGAGGACGTGCTGGGCAAGTTCCGCTCGATCTATGGCGCCGCCGCGGTGCAGCGCGAGGCCTGCCTGGCCTTTTACAGGCAGGGGGCCGACAGGCTGATCGGCGACCTGGCGGCCTATCTGCGCCGCGCCGATGCGCAGGGCGCGCTGAACATCCGGCACCCGCGTCAGGCGGCGGATTTGTTCCTGTCGATGTTCCTGGGCGACGGCCACATCCGCGGACTGCTGATGCTCGACATGCCCGACGCGCGCGAAGACAGGGCACTGCTGCGCGAGGCGGTGCGTGTGTTCATGGCGGCCTACGCGAAAGCACCTTGACGCCGCGGCCCGACCGCGGACTTCGCGACTGGTAGAGCCGGTTCACGACGGCCCCCTCAAACCGGGGCGCGCTGCATCGCGAGAACCTGCCCAGCGGCTCTCTGGCGCTTTTCAAGGTGAGGCGGAGAACGGCGTGGCAACGCCGCGTCCTCGCTACGGATAGATGATGTGAATCTGAGCCAGGGCCCTGTCAACACCTTCGCGCCTGACCTTGACGTTGTACTCGTACTTCTTCTTCGTCGTTCCACCCGCACCGAGGTTGAAGTAGCACCTGGGCCCCAGCCCTTTTCTGGGAAGCTGCCCAGAAGGGCTGAGTGTGGCGAAGCGGTTGCGTAGCGCCTGCTTCAGGCGCCCCGGGTTGTACCTTTCCCTGGGATACAGCTCCTGCACGTTCAGGGACGGGCCCGCGTAGTCGAACGTGCTGCGGAACATGCTGAGCACCACGTCCACGATGTGGTCTGCGGCTTGGCCATAGTTGGGCGGCTGGCGTGGCTTGCGGACGCGAACCGGCGCGCTGACTTCCCGCCATTGGGCCTGCCGCTCCAGGAACCACTGGATCTTTGTCTTGACGATCTTGTTGACGAACTGGAGGGCGTCGACGAAGTCGTCATTCGATCGGGCCTGGTCCACCAACGCATACATGGCCTTGCGCTCGTCGTCGTCGATGTGTTCGCCCTCCTCGTAGAACGCGATGTCGTCCAGCGCAAGGTTCAGCGCATCCTCCAGCGCCTGCTGCGCCTTGCGCGCTTCTTCAATCCATGCGTGCACTTCTTCGAGCAGCCGCGCAGCCTGCGCCAGCGCCTCGTCGTAGTTGCGCTTGGCCGCCAGCCTGCGCAATGCGGCCAACTTTTCCTCGTGTGCCTCGCTGTACGTTCCGCTGGCCAGGTCCTCGTCTTCGATCAGCTGGGCTTGCTTCTCCAGCTTGGTCAGCGCCTCGAGGAAACCATCGCGCTGGGGATGCGTTTTGCGCAGCTGATTTTCCTCGGCATCGAGCAGTCCTTCCAAGGTGTCCAACGCCCAGCCAGCGTTGACGAAGGTCGATGCGTCGATGTCCTGCGGGACGGCTTCCGAGGCCCGTGAAATCGGATCGGGGAGCGAGCTGTCCTTCTGGAGCAACAGGCACCGCGCCGCCAGTTGGGTGGCCCGGGTGCGTGCCGCCAGTATCTGGGCCTGCTGCTGCTCGGCGATTTCGTCAAAGCGCTTCTGGCTGGCTTTGATCTTCTCCTTCAGCGTGTCGTTCTCGCGCAAGGCGTCTTCGTATTCCGACTTGACGGTGGCCAATTCCGCCAGCTTCGTCTCCAGCGCGCTTTTTTCCTGTTTCGCCGTGGTGATCCGCTCCCGGGTGTCCTGTTGCGTTTTCGGGATGGTCTGAACTTGCAGGTTCTTTTCCAGCGCCTCGATCTGCTTCTTCTTCGCCGCCAAATCCTTTTCCAGGTCGAACAGCCTCACCCGCTCGGCGGCCCTGAGCTTGTCCATGCGCACCCTGTCGGCGGCGGTCGAGCTCTCCTTGAGACCGGCCAGTTCGGTTTTGGCGGCCTCCGCCTGCTTGACCGGGAACAGCTCCAGGCCGCGTCGGAACAAGGGCTCCAGCTTGGCGATCTCCAGAAGGATCAGCGCGGGCGCCTTGGACTTCTTCTTGATGAAGCCGCCCACGGCCTGGTAGTGTTTGGCGTACTCGCTCAATGCCGGCAGGAAGGACGCGTCTTCCTTGTCCTTCTGAGGGACCGGCTTCTTCAGCCGCGCATGCTCGGCGTCGAGCGCGACCTGGCAGCTTTCGTAGGTGGGTTGCGGCACCTCGACCCGCACCACGGGCTCAACAGGCTCCCGGGGCTCGTCCGAGCCGACACTGCCCTCGCCCCTGAGAGACAGCAGGACTTCGCGCGTGCCGGACATGGACCGGGGTCGTGAAGGCGGCGAGTCTGTGTCCGGCAAGGGCTTGTCCATTGGCACTCCAGGTTCTGGCTGGGTTAGTGACCTTGACCCCAGGCCGGTTCCCTGAGCCGGCGCATCAAGGAAGGGATGGCGCGGCCGCTCATTCCCATCTCGCCTCATCCGCCCTGGGCGGGTTGCTGCCGGAGCGCGGCGCCCTGTGCCGGGGGCCGCCATGACGGGCGCCGCAAGGCCAGGCAAGGCGAAGACTCACAGCGACCCAGACCGCGTCGGGGATGCCCTGTTCACGCTGCGCTCGGGGTCGCGCGAAGACGGCCCTGCTCACTGCGGGCCGAGCAGGGGCGGCTCGTTCACCCGGGTGAATCCGCACTGGTCCGGCGGGGGATTTGAAACTTACATTCCCCATATCGCCGCCGCCTGACGCCACCGTACGGTGGGCGGTTCAGTCCAACAGGTTTATCCGCCGCCGCTATGCCAACACTTCTTCCAACCTCGCCTGGGCGGCGGATAAACGCTATTCGTTAGGCGTCACCTCGTGCTGTGCTCCCGTCGTAGCCATCTCACCATAGTGGTTTCGCTGTTGGCACTTGCCGCCTGTGCCGAGCGGTTCGAGGTGCTGGTCGTCAATCAGGGCAACGTTCCTGTGAAGATTGGCATCGGACAGTTCCATGCGCCAGACTTCACAGCCAACCCACCTGCGTCCTTCACAGAGAAGGAGCTAATCGGGCAGCAGATCGTGGAGCTTCAGCCCAACGAGCAGCGCAAGCTTGTCTACAACAGTGCCGCCGGGGGGTTCTGGCTTCAATGGAGAATGCTTGACCCTTTGCCCGAGCCGAATCCCTTGGTCCGGCTCGACCTCATTCGCGATGAGCGTCGTATCGTCATTCGTTAGCGGCTGCCGTGACGCCTAACCGCTCATTGCAGCCGACCTGCGCCAGCTTCGCTGGCTGGTCGGCTGAATTCAAACGTTAGAGGGCTCCCCGTTGCCACATCTCGCCATCAAGTTCTTTGAGCCTAGCCCCACGCCAAGTGTCCTCGTGGATGGTGCGCACACAGATCATCTCTTGCGTCAGTTCATCGGAGACGAGCTTCGGCCTTTGCCGGCGTGCCGGCATTTCATAGACCAAATGCGGGGAGTGAGAACTGCTGCTGCGTTTGATTTCGGATTTGGTAACGCTGTAGCGCTTAGCGTGCAGGATGGCTCCGCGCTTCTTGAGCATGTAATTGCCGGTGTCCCTGCCTACTCGCTTCCGCTGCCACTGCTGCTTGAAATCGTGGAATGCTGGTCTGTGGCGTTGGGCACCCCAGCGCACAAGTTCGCCGAGAGGACGTTCGCTATTCCATGAGTCAGCCCTCTCTCAAGAAACACCCACCAAATAGTTGATCTGCAAAGAGGTTTCAGGCGGTCTGGGCCACGGGCACGATCTGCATGCCGAGTTGCTGAGCCCGCTGCCNAGGGCCAGTCGGCCACGCTCGCCTAGCCCTGCACCCGCGCAGCCCCTCTCGCATCGCCCCCCTGAGGGCGAGCAGGCCCCCCCATGTTTAAGGTCTGTATCGTCGGCCTGGGGGCCATCTCTCAAGAAACACCCACCAAATAGTTGATCTGCAAAGAGGTTTCAGGCGGTCTGGGCCACGGGCACGATCTGCATGCCGAGTTGCTGAGCCCGCTGCCGCAGGTTCCTGAGCACCCGCTCCCGGTAGCGCTCCTCGAAGTAGTCCTGACCCGCATCGGTGTACTCCTGGCCTTTGCTGAGCATCGCGTAGATCAACCGCGCCAGCTTGTGAGCCGCTGCCGTCACCGCCTTGCCCTTGTCCATGCGCGCGCACAGCCGCCGGTAGTACGCCCCCAACGCCGACTTGCTGGCCCTGAGCGCTGCCGCCGCCAGCCTCAGCGCCTGCGCTGCGCGGTTGGCCACCCGCTGGGTCTTGCCGCTCACCACCTTGCCGCCCGTGATCTTCGTGCCCGGGCACAAACCCAGCCACGACGCGAAGTGCTTGTCGCTGGCGAAGCGGCTCATGTCGGTGCCCACCTCGCTGACGACGACCAGCGCCGTGGTCACGTCCACGCCATCGATGCGCGTGAGGTCCACACCGCACATGCGGAACAACTGGCCACGCAGGTCGAACCTGGGGGCGTTGCGAGCGCGCCCGCGCTTCTTGCCCTTGGCCGGCTCGCCTTCACAGCGTTGCAGCGCCTGGAGCTGGGCTTGGATCTCGGCGTCGCACTCGGCGAGCTGCGTGCCGCAGAAGTCGAAGGCGGCCAGTGCCTGCTTCAGCGCGAACAGGTGCTCCGCCCGCCAATTGCCCAACAGGCTGGCGGCAATCTCGTCGGCGCTGGCGTGGATGCGCGTGTTCTTCAGCGCTGCCAGCCGTTGGCCGTCCCGCTCGCCCGCGACGATGGCGCGCAGGATCTTCTGGCCCGTCTCGCCCACCACGTCGGCGATGACGTTGGCGAGTTGGATGTTCATCTGCACCAGCGCCTTTTGCATGTGCTGCACGCAGCGCGCCTGGGTGCGCAACGTGGTGGCGCGCTGGCGCGTGAGCGCGCGCAGCACGCACACCGCGTCGGCCGGGCGGAAGGCACCGCGCAGCAGCCCGAAGCTCATGAGCTGCTGCAACCACTGGCAGTCCAGCACATCGCTCTTGCGGCCCGAGACGTTCTTGACGTGCCGGGCGTTGACCAGCAGCACCGTGAAGCCGCGCCGCTCCAGCAGCTCGAACAGGGGAATCCAGTACACGCCGGTGGATTCCATGGCTACCGTGTCCACGCCGCAGGCGTCGAGCCAGTCGGCCAGCCGCGCGAGCTCGGCGGTGAAGCTCTTGAACTCACGCACAGGCTGGTCGTCGCGGTCGGGTGGGACGGCCACGAAGTGCGAGGCGCTGCCGATGTCGATGCCAGCAGCGTTGGGGTGGGTCAAGGACAGGGTGCTCTGCGAGCGAGCCCGATTGCGCGAAGCCATGTTGTCCTCCAAGATGAGTGGTGGAACGTGGCGCCGGATCGGGCGTGTCGTCTAGATCACTCTCTCAAACGGGATATCGCCGCGCGAGCCCAAGGCCCGCATGACGATTCACCAATGTCGATGACGCAGCCCATGACCACGCTAACCCGCGGGCAATGTGCACCATTGCTGCTTCGATCTTCCCCGGCGCCACGTTCCACCGTGCCACGATGCAGCGCACTGCGCCAGGTGTTTCTTCCGGACGATTTGCGGGCGAGGCGGGCCGATTACTCCGCTAACCC